>NZ_JBYTCL010000001.1:0-15216 GCF_058790235.1 Methylobacterium sp. FW102-HT35C08
CCTCGGCGGCAGGTGGGGCCGCTTCGTGAGCCGTGGCCGGTGCCGGATCCTTCCGGGCGAACCGGCTGGTGAGGCTATCCAGAGTGGGGCGGGACGCCTTGCTCATCGTGTCTTCTTCTCCCCGGCGGCCAGCGCCGCCTCGATTTCCTGCCAGAGCGCTGCGACCTCGGCCGCGGCCTTACCGTCCGGCTCGTGCTCGTTGACGGTCGAGCCCGTGAGGATGGCGTGGGACATCGCCACCCGGTTCGCGAGCGCGGTCTCGGCAACGGTCGCTCCCATGTTCTTCAAGGCCGCCCGCGCCTCCGAGACGATCGCGGGCTCGACCGAGCCGGTCCTGGGCGGGGCGTGGTTGATGACGGCGAGCGGCGTCTTCCCGACCCGCTGCGCGAGATCGAGAGTCGAGGCGACGGCCGCAAGGTCGAGCGGGCCCGGCCGGGTCGGCACCAGGACGAGATCCGCGACGCGCATCGCCGACAGGATCGAGTCCTCGGCGTGCGGCGGGGTATCGATGATGATCCGGCCGAAGCCCTCCTGGCGGGCCGCCTCGACCAGTTCGGGCAGCTCGCGGGCGTCCGCCTCGATCAGCCTGGGCGTCTCAACCTGCCTGAGATTGTGCCACCACGCGAGCGACCGCTGCGGGTCGATGTCGAGCAGCAGGGCCGGGCTGTCGGGCGCCTCCGCCAGCACGCTCATGTGCATGCTCAGGGTGGTCTTGCCGACCCCGCCCTTCCTGGCGGCTATCGAGATCACACGCACGCACGTTCCCCAGTGGTCGAAATCCGAAGCGATCGGGCAATCGAGATGGTGAGCCCGCCTGTCAACATGTTCCCGAGCCCCCATGCTGGCAGGCAATCATGAACGCGAGCTTTCACGCTCCCGCGTGGACGAGCCTGCGAGATAGTCCGCAATCTTGATAGTGAGATAGCAATGCTGCGAGGCTCCACCTCAGGAGGGCTCTTCGTGTCGCCCAGCCGAGCCACAGCAGGACGTGTTACCCCGCCGCATAGAGCCCGAACGCTGGGATGGCGGGATTGTCGAAGCACATCCTGACGACCCGTTCGCCCAGCGGGTAGATCTCGCGAAGATGCACGGGGCGCCCCAAGGGCTCCTCGGCTGCCCGCTCCTTCTCGTCGAACCAACCATCGTCGAGCGTCGCCACGATCATCCCGGCCCGCTCAAGATCGTTCGCGGCGGCAACCCAGGAGGTGAGAGGCATGGACGCGTACATCAGGGCCGTGAAGCGGTACGGTTTCATCACATCGTCCTCGACCAAAGCGAGCTCCTGGCGGGTGAGCTGATCGTTCCGGGCCCGGTACATGGTCTGCAACAGGTGCAGCGACGGTTCGGTTAGCGCATCGAGCGCGCGAGCGATCTCCAGGCGCTCGACCGGGAGCAGCGTAGACGCGCCCAGCTCCGTCACCGCCCTCGCCAGGGCGTCGGCCATGCGCGGGTTGATCTCCATCAGCATGTGCCGGATCGCGGCCTGAGCTGAGAGTTGGTAGACCTCATCCGCCTTCAGTTTCTCGCGGGCACCATCCTCCAGCCGGTCGATGCGGTCGCTGATGCCGGTGAGCAGGCGCTCGGTCTGGCGTGCGTACCCGAACTCGATGGCGGTCTGACCGATGTCGAACATCAGGGCTGCCCACGGGATGCTGCTCAAGGCCGCCTTTGCGCCCAGCACACCCACTTTCTGAAGGACCTGCACACCCGAACCTGTTGGGGCAGGGCGCCCCTCGTGCGGGACGATGTCGTCGCCCAACTTGTTGCTCCTATCGTGGATCGATCTAGGCAGTGCCCCAGTTGCTGCGAAGCGCCTGTTGATGACAAGCTCGCACATCAACTCGCAATCTTGCTATCAGCAATTACCCCTCGGGCTCCGGCGCCCAGTTCTGGGGGTCTTGGATATAGGCGAGCAGCGGCTCGAACATCATGCGCCCAGCGAGGTGCATCCCTGGTCCGCCGTTGAACAGCAGGCGCAGGTATTCCATGTCCGCCGGGCCCTGCTCCAACCTGTCGTGCAGCTCCAGAATGAAGGCTGCGATGATCCGCAAGAACGGGAGTCTGGCCTCCTCGCTCAAGCGATCCCCCGTCGCGTCCGGCGCGATCTGCGCCGCCGCCGCGGCCAAGATCGGTTCCATCTCGGGCTGACTGATAGAGCGTCTGCGCAGGTCGAGCACGGCATGATGCGCCACCCGGTGGACCCGAGCGGCCTTCTCCCCGACCATACGCTGGAGCGTCCTCATCCGATCATCGGACGATAGAGTCCTGGTGGCGTTCAACTCAGCCAGAAATGGCTCCATCTCGTTGTCGAAGTTCCACCGCTCGATCCGGGCCTGAAGATCCTGAAAGCGGTTCTGCCTCTCCCCCTCATGGATCATCCGCATGAGGTGCGCCTGCAACGGCTCGGGCTTCTCGACCCAGACCTCGACCGCGTCTGCGCTACGCTCCTGCATATCGACGGGCTCGCGCTCGGCGAGCGGGTCGATGAAGACCGCGACCGTTCGGTCTGCCGCTTCCGGAACCGCTCCGAGAGCGATGCCGAAGGTGAAGGTCTGGAACAGGGAAATGATCGCCTGTGCCTCTTGGCGCGCCGCCGAGGTGGTGAGCAGGATCGTATGTCCAAACGGAAACGGATTGGCCGGGAGAGCATCGGTGATGTCACCACGCTCCCACCACACGAACTGGTTCTCCAAGCGACCCTGGATAAAGTTTTTGAACGTAGCCATCCCGTCCTGCCGGGCGGCATCGCGGAAGCGGTGCGCGAAGAAGGTCAGGGCGACGTAGCCCCAGGCGGCAAGTCCCTCGGGACCGCCGAACGTCTGCACGAACTCGACACCCGTCGTAGGATCAGCCGGGGCCGCGCTGACCCGTCGTGTCTGCCCTCCCGAGATAATGAACTCGTCACCGGCCTGCGTCGTCACCCTCGCCACGCGGGGCTGCCCGTCCCGATCGCGGATGCCGAGCTGGGCGTTCAGCACCTCGAACTGGCGCGAGAGCACGTTGGCGTGGTCGGAGAAGCCGTTGTTATGCTGCTCGCAGTAGATCCCACGGTTGACGCGCAGGCCGCCCAGCGCCGCCGGGAAGATGTGCTCACGCGAGTTCGCGGGAGCACCGCAGATGATGCAGGTGCGTGGCATCGTGGGATCCAAGGGCGACCAAGGTGCGGTCGTCGAACCGGCACCCGAAGCATAAGCGTACAGACCAGCCCACCAGCAGTCACGGATGCCACAGCCGCACCTACCCAACGCGCTGCATAGCAATCTTGCTATCAAATGATCTCGATAGCTTAATAACGTTTTGTCTCTCCTATAGCTTGCGATAACGGTCATTCTCGAAAGTGTCGGGCATGGCGAGCCGAATGGGCGGTGAAGAAATGAAGCCAGAGCTATCTTCCGCCGATGACGCGTTCGCGCTGCTCCGCGAAGCCGCGTCGGCTGAGCAGCGCATCACGGAGAAGGTGCTGCGCGAGGCTCAGATCGGCGTTCAGGTCACGAATGCGTTCATGCGGATCGAGATGCCGGAGGCGAACGTGGTGGGCCAGACGGTCACCGACTGGGTTGGCGGTCATAGGGACGAGGCATGGTCCGCCGCCGTCGCCGAATTGGCTGGCGATCTCGCCAAGAGCGTCGATCTGTGACGATGCTCGTCCGGTTTGCCTAAGACGCTACGTTGTGGCCCTCACGAAGATCCAACGACGATGCAGCAACTCCTCAAAGCAATTCCAGATGCGGACGTACTACTCGGGTTAGAGCCTGAGGAGTTGGGCGCGAAACTGCTGTTCGTCCTGCGCGAGACAACCAAGCAGTCGCCAACGTTCCATCTCACTCACGTCGAGCAGGGCATCCTTCAGAGCAACCTTAACCGGACCGATTACCCGCGCGAGAAACATCCAGAGGTCATCAGGGCGGTCAACGAGGCATGGGCTTGGCTCATCGCCCAGGGCCTCGTCGTCTCCGCCGGGGGCAGCGAAGGCGATAGGGGATGGAAGGTGCTGAGCCGCCGGGCACAGCGGTTCGAGGATGAGAGTGAGTTCGCTGACTACGCCACTGCCCGCCTTCTACAGCGCGACATGCTGCACTCGTCGGTCGCCTCCGCCGCTTGGCAGTCCTTCATGCGAGGCGACTATCCGACCGCCGTATTCCAAGCGATGCGGCAGGTGGAGATCGCGGTTCGCGAAGCGGCAGGGTTTCCACAAGGTGAGCACGGTGTTCCGATGATCCGGCGAGCCTTCGGCAAGACTGGGCCATTGAGCGACCCTAAGGCCGAGGAAGCGGAGCGTGACGCTCTGTGCGCGCTCTTCGCCGGAGCAGTGGGGTCTTACAAAAACCCGCACTCACACCGGAACATCGCGATGGAGAGCGCCCGCGAGGCCGCCGAGATTGTCATGTTGGCGAGCCACCTCCTGCGTGTGGTCGATGTGCGGGTAGCGGCGAAGGCAGGTCGCGATGCCCCCTGAGATCCTCCCGATCGAACAAGTCGAGATCCTGGCCGGTCTGCCTGCTGAGGCAGCCGCGATCGTCCATGCCTACCAGCGCGCCAGCAAGGCCAAGGCGACGGTGCGTGCCTACACATCGGACGCGAAGGTGTTCGAGACGTGGTGCGCCCAGTATGGCTTCCGGCCGCTCCCCGCGACGCCCGAAGCTGTGGCGGCCTTCCTGGTCGCCGAGGCCGAGGGCGGCCGGGCGGCCTCGACGCTCAACCGCCGAGTCGCGGCGATCCGGTACGCGCACAAGCTCGCCGGGCAGCCGGACCCCACCGACGACGCAGGCGTCCGGGCCGCGATGGCGGGTGCCCGGCGCAAGGTTGGGATGGCGCCAACCCAGAAGGCCGCCGCGACGGCCGAGATCCTGGCCGCCATGCTGATGCGGACGCCCTACACTATCACCGGCAAGCGGGACCGCGCGCTGCTGGCCCTCGGGTTCTCGGGGGCGATGCGTCGGTCGGAGCTCGTCGCCCTCGACGTGGCCGATCTGGTTGAGGATCCGGAGGGCCTGCGGGTGCGGATCCGGAAGTCCAAGACCGACCAGGAGGGGCGGGGCATCGAAAAGGCCATCCCGCACGGACGGTACATCAGGCCCGTCGCCCTCATCCACGAATGGCTCGATGCGGCCGGGATCACAGAGGGGCCGGTGTTCCGGCCGGTCTCACGGTCCGGCAACGTCCTTCACCGTGATGCGCACGGCGAGTTGAACCGCCTGACGACCCAGTCCGTGGCCGACATCGTGAAGAGGTACGTCTCGGCCGCCGGGTACGACGACGCAAGGTTCTCGGCCCACAGCCTGCGGGCGGGCTACATCACCTCAGCCGCCGAGCGCGGCGCCGATCTCGCCCGCATCATGGACCAATCCGGCCACCGGGATGCGGCAACGGTGATGATGTACATCCGGCGTGCGAACGCCTTTCGGGGGCACTCTGGATCCGAGTTCTTGTAGTACCGCCCGCCTGGGAGGTGACCCAAGTGCGAACTGTGTTCGGATCTTGGCAAAACGAGTTTACCTGCGAAGGGATGGTACTCGGTATACGTCGTGCCGTCTGGTGAGCTGCGGCGCCTTGTATCGTTCGTCGATCTGGAACTCCGGAAGCCGTAACAAAATTAGAGGCCCCGCTCTCAATTCCGAGCGCAGGGCCTCTGCAAAAATTTCCGCCGCCTTGTTTTACCGCTGTGCCTACGGCCCAATAAAATCGATGCTGCCGGACCCTTCCTCAACCCAAACCACTGAACGTGGCGCCTTTTCAAAGAGCTCCTTCAGCTCTGAACCCGATCTTTCAACCCCGACCGCAACAGTCATAGCGATCAGATGGGTCAAGACCTCCTTGCCGATGTGACGCCTCTTCACTTCACGGCGGAGTTCTTTGATCGCATCTTTCAGATCATCAAATTTTGCCTCCATGTCTTTAATGTCTTTGAGCCCAGACTTTTCGCTGAGATCATCCCAGGAAGCTTGTTTGAGCTCCTTGCTCAACTCCTCCTGCGACGCCTTGACATGGTCGGCGCCTACTTCATCGACACTATCAGTGTTTCCAGCATTTGTGCTCTCCTGGGGTTCCATTGCTTTCTCCGTTGAGGTGGAGCGACCTCTGCTGACCAAACAGCAGGGACCCGGCGCGCATGCGGTTGAAGTCGCCGAATTCTTTGATCTCACGAGTGGCGCGCTTCATGCGCAGCACGGCGATTGGTGCTCGCCCTTCACTCGGATGTATGGGAGCGTGGCCTTCGCCTCGATCACTGGCCGCATCGGACGTGATGCTCGGCAGGTAAGCGTCGGTCTCCTGGATGTTTGGCTCGGTCATGAGAGTTATGACCATGCCTTTTCCCTGAGTATTTACCGCCGCTCCAATCCGGATCTTGGCGTTACGCCGCGAGTCTTCGGGATATAGGTCTTTCTCGGACGCCTTATCTTTTGAAGTAATTACGTCGATCCGCTCTACATCATCGGTTGAACTAACCCGACCATCTTCTTTAAGCAGATCTTTTATTACTTCGGACTGCTTCGTGAGCACTATTAGGCACTCAAAAAGGCGACCAATCAGATCTCCGCCTCCCAAATCGACGGCTGTGCCTTCGTACTTCATGGGATCAACTCTCTTTCCTACGGTGAGCAGGATCGCTCGACCGTGGGGAGAGGTTGGACGCGGCGCACCCGCCCGTCAAGACAGGAAATCCACCGAAAATCGAATTTTTATCTCCGGAAATTCGATACCCGCTTGAATTTTTGGGCTGAGGAGCAGATAAAAATGCAGCTCGAAGTATGAGCGGGAGACTCGTAATGATTGACCATCAAGAGGGGGCAGCAAAGCTTTTGGCAAAGAAAAGAACTGTCGGTAGACCTAGAAAGTCCGATGAAGAACGGCCGGTCAAAGTAACAGTTACTTTGCCGAAGACGCTGGCTAAAAGTTTAGAAAATCTAATGAAAATTAGCCATCATTCTACTTTTCAAGAATATATCAAATCTTCTCTCGTTTTTTATTCTATGGCAGTCCGTCAGCACGACAATGGGGGGCTGGCCCTAATTAGGGACAAAGAAGGTCGGGATATGATCCTTCCAGTAGTACATACAGAGCGAAGTTTTTAGTAAAAAGAAGGGAGCCATGGTGCTCCCTTCTTTGTTTTCGATGGGTGAGTTAGAACTTCGGGTCATGCTTTTGTGACTGTAACATCGAGGGTATTGGGAACTGTATGCCGACAATGGACTTGAATTTCGTCACATGAGAACTGCGACCGCAGCGCTCACGCCCTCTACATCGAGTAGACTAACGACCAAACCGAAATAACCGAGAAGCAGTCCGGCGCTACATCGGAATAATGCCTCGCTGAGATTTGAACCTCAGGCGAATCCGTCGCTCTTCAACTGCTGGAAGTAGGTCTTGGCTGACTGATCCCGGTGATGCCCTCGTCCAGGTTGAGGGCCATCAGTATCACGTCGCGCGACAGCAGATCGTGCCGTTCCCAGGGCATCGCCGCGGCCATGCCGGTGGCGATCACGAGGGCGAGAGCGGTGCGCATCCCTTGAAGATGTAGCTGCCGCTCGGCCTGTCGAGATAGTCAAGCCAAGACCGTGTTGAGCTGCCCCAGATCGAGGCCGCGACTCTTGTCGTAGATGACGAAGATGCCCCGATCGAGCCGGACTCCGAGGCGTACCGGCAGCCCGATCTGACCCGCGAGACGTTGCAGCAGCTCCGGCTGTAGCGTGTTCGTCCTGATTTCGTGGAGGGCTCGCTGGATGATGAAGGCGAGGTGATCGGCCATGACGCGGAACCGCAGGCCGTCCCCTGATCCCATGAGACCGACCCCTGGTGCCATGTAGGACCGGCCGTCGATGGTGATCGGCCCGGTCGTGTGCTTCCGGCGCAGGATCCCGTGCTGCTCGTCCGTGAGGGGCGGTCCCTGCGTCGGTCCCATGTCGTGCATCGCCGTGGGGTCGGTCCGTAGGAGGATCCGGAGCAGGTCCGTCCTCGTCCAGACCCTGTGCGGCTGCACGTCGAGGAGGGCTGCGGTATCGGCCCCAATGTGCGCGAACAGGATCAAGCTGCCCTGCTCCGCCCTCGCGCCCGGTCGGTGCGTCGGCCCGATGTGGAAGTGGGTCACCTTCCACTGGTTGAACATCAGATCGGCCTTGGGATCGGTCTTGCGCTTCCGGATGCTGTCGCTCAGCCAGCGGGTCATCGGCGCGCCGATCCGCAGGGCGGTCGCGATGTCATCGATCGCTGGGAAGGCAGCCCTATGGGTCTGAGCCTCTGCCGACATCAGCACGGTCCGGGGACGCTCGGCGACGCGGCGCGCCCGGTAGTGCAGCCAGTCCACGAGATCCCTGCCGGGCCCTGCGTCCGGCCGGAGCCTGCGGAAGTCGGCGAGGATCATGGCGGCGAGGTCGGCCTGCGTTTCGTCTACGACCAGCATGGCGCCGCCCTACAAGACGATCTCCCGCTTCTTCGGGAGGTCCCAATCCTCCCACCCGGTGCTCTCCTCGGGCCCGCTGAGTACGTCGAAGACGGCGTCCAGCCTCCGCAGGTCCCAGATGGTGCGGCTGCCGATCCGGAACGGCTGGGGCATCTGCCCCTCGCGGACCAGCTTGTCGAAGATTGAGGTTCTGATCCCGACGTACCGGGCGGCCTCGACCCGGCTCAGCCCGCGCCGGGGCACGACCTCGACGCGGACCGGCGTCGTCGTCTCAGGCTCATCAGGTCGCCGCCGCGGCATCGCCCGCCCCTTGTTCGACTACGGACGACCCCGGCGGCCTCCTCAACGTCACCCGGAGTCCTGGGTTGAGATCGGCGGACCTGATCTTGTGCGCGAAGCCCGACATGTCCCCGATGTTGAACGTCAGAGGATCGTCTCCTGGGGTCGGTGTCTGTATGCAGACTCGGTACTCGTTCTGGTGGGCGAACCGGCTCTGCTTCATGAACGGCACCTTGGTCTCTTCGAACGCGCCGTGGAACGTCTGCTCGTCGTAGTAGGTGACGAGATCTGCGTTGTACCAATACTCGGAGGCTTCGAGCGCGCGGCGCAGTTGGGACACGAAGGGGGCGTACTTCACGACCACGGCGTGCGGCCCAAAGTCGAGGCACCGCTCGTCCACGCGGGCCGCCGCCTGAACTTGCGCCTCGATCTCCTCGTGAGTGCCCTGGAGGAAGGCGGGGTTCAGCATAGACAGGGCCGTCATGCAGAAGACGTGCATCTCCGAGTAGAAGTGGCGCGTCGTGGAGACGGGTCCGGCCAAGTCGTCCTTGCCGATCGTGATCGGGTCGATCCCTGGGAAGTTGAGGGTCAGCTCGACCCTGTCCGGCTGGTGCCACGACACCACGGCTTCGTTCGCGTCCGGGCGCTCGTCGTCCGTGCCCCTGTTTTCGAGCTGCTGGAAGTAGCGCAGGCGCCTCATGAAGAGCTTGCCCGCGATGAACTGATCGGCGTGGGCTTCTTCGCTGAAGAACTTCACGAACCCGACGACCTTGGACCTCATTTCCGCCTCGACCTGCGGGGTGCATTCGGAGCTCAGGGCTGCTGCCCGGCGCACCGGCCTCCGCTTCCTCCCGCCTGACGCCACGGCCAGTGCCTCATTCATCCGGGTCTGCCAGCCCGGCCCGGTTGCCCGGAATGCCTCGACCGTCTCCGGATCCAGGCGCAGCTTGATCGCTACCTTGCGGGTGTCGGCCGGTGGCCGCCCGCGCCCGCGCTTGATCGAGGCGAGAAGGTCGGGGAACGCCTCCGCGAAGGGGCGCGCCTGCGCGGCCTGCTCGTCCGTGATCTCGGGCGCGTCGGGGTCGCGCGCGATCATCGCTTGGACGCGAGCTTCCTCCTCATCGGTCAGGTCCCGCGCGACGGGTCTACGTGCTGGCTTCGTCATAGGCGCGCTTCTCCTTCCGGCTCGCGGGACGCAGGCTGATGATCGACATAGCCTCGGTCCCGAGGGGCGACATCACCAGGGAGCACAGCCTCCCATCGAGGTAGCCGACGACCAGGATCCGCTGTGCGCCGCCCCTCCCCGCGTAGGTCGGGACGACCATGGCGGTGTCGAAGTCGAACCGATCGCTGGCGTCGGCGAAATCGAGACCGTGTCCGTCCGGTTCTGGGAGGAGGTTCTGCTGGCGCTTGGCCTCGTCCCATACGAACCGCATGAATAATTGTACCCCCACATATTATGAGAGGCAAGGAATTTCTGGGGGTACACGCGCGGATCCGTCCGTCGCGTGCTTGAACCGCGCCTGCGGCGCGTCAGGGGGAAGACCAGGAACACGACGAGGGGCGAGGAACCAGAGCCGAGCGCATGACCCAGAAGAACACCTCGATGAACGAGACCTCGTCCTTCAGGCCGAGCCGCAAGTGCAGGTGGTCGAGCGCCAGCGAGGCCAGCCGGAGCGCGGCGGCTTGAGATCCTGTCGCGGCGCGGGCGGCGCCGCAGCGGGATCGATCTCGACATGATCTCCACCTGTAGGACAGGGCGGGGGCGAGCCCCGCCGCTGTGCGCGCTCGTCTTCATCGGGCACGGGCGCGGCCCGCACCCGACTACCACGGCGCGCGGGCGCGCGAAGCGCGTCGAGGAAGTCAATAATTATTCGATATACGTCTTAGCTGCTCGAAGTGTTACCTTAAATTCGTCCACCAATTACCCTCAATAGACATGCAACGGACGGAAATTACTTCGAAGCCTCGACACGAAGTCGAGGGCAAGATTACTTGCGGCCTCCTCATCAGCCCGCCCGGCGGAGGCAAGTCCACCGAGTTCATCAACGAGATCGTCACCCGGAACGCGCGCTACCTGCTCGCGGCGCCCCGCATCGAGTTGATCGAGGAGCACGTCGAGCGGCTCCAGGCGAAGATGGTGGCGACCGGCTGCGAGACCCTGAAGATCATCGTGATCCACTCCGAGCAGCCCGGCCACGGCGGCTTCGTCGCCCGGCGCCTGCGTGACGCGCTCGATGATGAAGACCTCGAAGACGCTCACGTCGTCGTTGTCGCCACCCACGCGGCGGTGATGGACCAAGAGCCGGGCGCCGTTGATCGTTGGCATGTGCGGTGGGACGAGAACCCCGAGGCGGCCGTGACCTCGCACGAGATCGGGCTCGGCATGTCCTGGCGGTCGCTGGATGCCCAGTTCAGCCTCGTCCCCAGCACCGAGGCCGGGTGGTTCCGGCTGACCGACCGCCGGGGCGCGGAGCGGGTTGGCCTGGGGCGGATCCTCCAGGATGTCAGCGCCGAGCACCTCGCCGAGATGTGCCGCCTTGCCTCCTCCAGCGGGCGCGTCGTCGAGGTCGATATCGCGGCTTGGGAGGACGCCTCCCTGCGCGCGGTGAACTGGCGCTCGATCTGGTCCTTCGCGGCCCTGCACGGGTGCGCCAGCCTGCGGGTCGCCGCGGCCGGGTACGAGGGCAGCCTCGCCGATCACGCCGCCCGCCGCACGGGTATGGTCTGCGTCGAGAGGACCCCGGTCGGCAGCCCGCGCACGGGTCAGCCCCAGATCACGCTCTCCTACTTCACGGAGCACCCCGGCTCGACGACGTGGTGGCAGACGGAGACCGGGAAGACCTGCCTCGTGGCGGTCTCGCGCTACCTGGAGCGGACCGAGTTCGACGGGTACTGGTCGGCGAACGAGAAGATCGTCCCCTACTTCACGGGTCGCCTCGCGGGCGTGGAGGTCAAGCCGAAGCTGGCCGGGTCCAACCGCCTGCGCGAGTTCACGAGCTGCTCGCTGATCTACTCGTCCAAGGCGGTCCCGGACGACACGGCCATCATCAGGGCGCTCGGGCTCAAGAGCACCGACATCCAAGCCGCCCGTGAGGGCGAGGACCTGTTCCAGTTCGCGTGCAGGGGTAGGATTCGGGAGCGCGACTACGCCGGGCCCTACCGGATCTACGTCTACGACCTGGAGCAGGCTCGCGCCCTGCAAGCCCGGCTGATCGGCGCGGGCTACACCGAGGTGATCACCAAGCCGGTCCCCGAGGCCGGGATTCTCGACGTGGAGCGTCCCAAACGGGCCAAGCCCGGCCCGAAGCCCGCGCCCATTCCGTTGACGGCGGAGGAGCGGCGGCAAGCCAAGCTCGCTAAGGACGCCCAGCGCAAGCGTGAGACCCGCGAGGTCGAGCGCGCCACCAAGATCGCGGCTGGGACCTACAAGCGCCGTGGGCGGCCGAAGGGATCGTAGCGTTCGTCCTGACGATCGGGCGTAGACCATCAGCGCATGGCTCCGCTCGATCTACCACCCGTACCGATTCTCCGGAGTTCGTTTCGTCGAGGGTCGCCCGCTGCCCCTCGGCAGCCTTTCGACGATGCCGTTTTCCCCGATCCTGACAGGGTTAGAACTTCAGTAGGCGTGCGGTTCGCGGATTTGCACCCTCCCCCCTTCCGCGTCAGCCGAAGCCACCCGATCCACTCGGGCGAGACGATGCGGACGATGTTGGTGTCGTTGCGGAAGCCGGTGATCTGCCGCTCCTCGACGGTGAGCAGCCCGAGCTTCCGGGCCTCGCGGATCGCGTTGCGAACCGTCGTCTCGGCGACGCCAACGACCGCGGCGAGGTTCGGGACGGATAGGCGGCAGTCCTTCCGTCGCACGGTCTCGGCCGCCACCAAGGACAGCACCGCCTGCTCGGCCAGCGTGAACCGGGCCGCGGTGGCTGGAGGAAGCCGTCCAGAGGCGGCCCAGCGGCGGCGGCGCTCCATCGAGGCGTCTGCGCGCGGCCGGGAGCCGACAGCCCTTCTGGCCGGTCCTACGCGAACTGGACTGGGTGCGCTTCCTTCGTCCGGGTGATCCTCGGTCGTGTTCAAGTTCTGCCCAACCCCAGAAGCGCGGATCGTCGTCCTCCGCGCCTCAATCAGCGCGGACAAGGTCTCGGCCTCGGTCTCGGTGATCTGCCCGTTGGCGAGCGCCCCCCACATGGCTGCGGACACAGCCTGTAGGGCAGCGCGCGGCGCATTCTCCGCCTGTCGGCGGATCGCATCGGCATAGCTCATCGTTCACAGTCCCTCACGGGCCGCGGTCCAGAGTCCGGGCAAGCCTCTCCTGTTGCCGAAACTCGCGTTTCAGCTTGACTCCCGAAGGGGTCTATGGCTTGTGAGGGGATGTCACTCGGCCCTCACAGGCCCCAGGTTTTCAGCAGCCTCGACCTTGCCGGGTCGGGGCTGTTGGCTTTTTAGGGTCTATCGCGCGGCGGCTGCATCTCCTGATCACCGACTCGCCGCGGTTGCAGCGGCCGGAAACGCCCATGTCGGCTGGGCGGCACGGTCAAGTCAACGACGCGGATCGCCCGCTTGGCGCGAGAGAGGCACCTCACAGGCCGCGCCCAAGCGCTCTGCCTGCCTCCCTGCTGCCCTTGCGGCTCCTCGCCCATTCCCGTCACCTCCGACCTCACGGCGGCGGGACGATAGATCAGGCGCAGGGTTATCGCAAGCTCCGCTGACGCAACGGAAGACGTTCCGACTTGGATGTAGCGAACTACTTGCCGAACCACTTTCGTCAACGAAAGTTGCCTCAAGTATAGCGCCTCACACCATGTGCCGAAACCTGCACGCCGCTACGCCGTCGCATCCTTCGGCCGGTCGTCGAATTAATTGGACTTCTGCGATCCCCGAACCCTACCCTCTGAGATGTCGCAGGCCAGTTTTCAGGTCAGGGCGACGTGTTTTCCAGAAAGGCATTCCCGTGAACACCTACGATTACATCGCCGCCGTCGAGGTCGAGACCGCCCCCTACGAGAACATCGCGGCCTTCGGCTTCCGGCTGGCCCAGTTCGCCCAGCAGCACCCCGACGTGAACTTCGTCTGGGGAGAGGCCGACTACGCCGAGGATCTCGACGAGGACGAGCACGACAACCCGCCCGCCGCCGACGACATCAAGGTTTTCGAGAAGGACATCAACCGCGCCGTGTTCATCATCCGCTTCCGGACCGAGGCCGACCGCGATCTCTACTTCGGCCACGTTGAGGACGATGAGGACGAGGAGGTCTTGGACCCGCGCACCGAGACGCTGGTGAGGCTCGGGCTGATCTCGCTGCACTGATCGGCGCCGGGATAAATCCCCTCATGAGGATGCGCGATCTCTTCACGATCACCGAGGGCGAGGGTACGGCGCCGGTCGGCCCCTCATCGAAGCCGCGGAGCGACAGCTACCAGAGCAAGCCGGAGCGGCGGACCCGTTCTCAGAGCGGCGCGACCGGCCGGATGCAGCCGCCCTCCCCGTCCCCGAAGCCGGTCAAAAAGGTCGAGCCGGTGGAGCCGGATGAACCCGTCTGAGGATCTGCGGAGCGGGCCGGTTACTCAGTGTCCGGCCTGCCCTTGAGGTCGGGGTTGAGCCCGCTCTGGAGCGCCGCTCGCACCATCTCGGCCAGCGTGTCGGCGTCGATCTCGATCGTCACGCGCTCGGCCTTGCCGAAGCCTATCAGGCCGGTGACGTAGACAGTGTCGTCCTTGGTGCGCTCGATGCTGGCGATCCGGACGTGGCGCATCTCGCCGCGCTCGCCGACCCGGATCTTCACGCCCGGCCTCTGATCACGGCTTGGGGGCCAGGGGGACCAAGCCGCTCGCGACCGAGAACATCCCGAACGCCGCGCAGCCGAAGGCCGTCAGCACAAAGATGACGCCCAGGACGTGGAAGCTCACCGCGGTCCACTTTGCTCTGGTCGAGGCGGGCGTCGGGATCACGAAGGGATGGAATATGTCGTACTTCAGGGTGTTCATCTCCCAGAGATAGAAATACTGGGCGAGGTACGCGAGCGCGGTCGCGAAGGCGGACACGATCAGGCCGACCCCGAACGACTTCAGGCCCAGGATGGTGTCAGCGGTGACCGGCTGCCGCCCTGTCCCCACGAACGCCAGCATGGCGGCAGCGGAACCGCCGTTGACCAGGGCGGACGCCTTCAGCGACTCCACCGCGAAGTTCGCCACGGCCGGGAAGAGGGTGGTGCCCGATCGATCAGCGCGGTCGTGCGCGCGCTGCGCGTCAGCGATCCGCCTCTGGGTCTCCTCAGGCGTCTCGCGGCGCGGCAGCTGGTTAGGTTGATACATCGATAGCTCGCAAGCTTGTGGGCTCGTTCACTTGCTATGGCGGGCCACGAAATCGCGGATCGCCTCCTCGCAGATCTCCTGGATCGTCCGCTCCTGATCGGCGGCGATCACCTTGAGACGCTTGCGGATGGCGGGGTCGATCCGCGTGAGGACCTGGACCCGGTTGTCCGCCTTCATCTTGGCCGGGCGGCCGGGCCCAGGCGTAGGCTCGGCGGCTGCGGGTG
>NZ_JBYTCL010000002.1:0-465000 GCF_058790235.1 Methylobacterium sp. FW102-HT35C08
ATGCGTGTCGACGGAACGGTGGCGAGCGACGACGAGGGTGGCCGCAACGGCGGCGGTACCGATTACGGATCTGCCTGGGCGCGGGTGAAGCGCCGGCTCCGCGCGGAACTCGGCGAGGACGTGTTCGCTAGCTGGTTCGCACGCCTGGAGCTGGAGTCGGTCGCTGGCGGCGCGGCGCGCCTCACCGTGCCGACCCGCTTCCTGAAGAGCTGGATCGAGTCGCACTACCTCGATCGCGTGCTGAACACCTTCAAGGCCGAGGTCGAGGAAATCGCGCGGATCGAGGTCGGTGTGCGCGGGACCGGCGCCCCGGTCCGGCCGGTCACCGCGGGTGCCGCCAAGCCCAATCCGGCCAGCGGGCCGCTCGCGCGCCTCCACGCCGCCGGCGCTCCGATGCCGGTCGCGGCTGTCGCGCCCGCACAGGATGCTCGGAGCGCGGAAGCCGGCGGCGATCTCAGCGGCACCCCCCTCGATAACCGGCTGACCTTCGCGAGCTTCGTGATCGGGCGCTCCAATGCCCTGGCCCATGCCGCCGCCGAGCGCGTGGCCAACCACCAGGGGGAGGGTGCGCTCTACAATCCGCTCTACCTCCATGCCGGTGTCGGCCTGGGCAAGACCCACCTGCTGCACGGCATCGGACATGCTGCCCGCGAAGCCGGACGGCGGGTGATCTACCTGACGGCCGACCGCTTCATGTACGGCTTCGTCAACGCCCTGAAGACCCAGTCGGCGCTGGCCTACAAGGAGCGCCTGCGCGGCATCGACCTGCTGATCCTCGACGACGTGCAGTTCATCCAGGGCAAGTCGATCCAGGCCGAGTTCGGCCACACGATCAACGCGCTGATCGATGCCGGTCGGCAGGTCGTGGTTGCTTCTGACCGGCCCCCGACCGAGCTGGAAGCCCTCGACGAGCGCGTGCGCTCGCGGCTCGGTGGCGGCCTCGTGGTCGAGATCACCGCCCTCGACGAGGCCCTGCGCGTGTCGATCCTGTCGGCGCGTCTGGCCGCCGTGCGGGCTTCGCATCCGGGCTTCGACGTCTCGCCGCAGGTGGCCTCCTACGTGGCCCGCGCGATCACCGCCAACGGCCGCGATCTCGAGGGTGCGGTCAACCGCCTGCTGGCCCACGCGACGCTCACCGGCACCGCGGTGACGATGGAGACCGCCGAGAGCGCGATCCGCGACCTCGTGAAGAACCGCGAGCCGAAGCGCATCAAGATCGAGGACATCCAGAAGCTCGTCGCCTCGCGCTACAACGTCTCGCGGTCGGACATCCTGTCGGAGCGGCGGACGGCCGCCGTCGTCAAGCCGCGCCAGATCGCCATGTATCTCTCGAAGGTACTGACGCTGCGCTCGCTTCCCGAGATCGGCCGCCGATTCGGCGGGCGTGATCACACCACGGTGCTCCACGCCGTGCGCAAGATCGAGAAGCAGATCGGCGAAGATACGGTTCTGGGCGATGAGGTCGAACTCCTGAAGCGCATGCTTCAGGACTGAAGCAGAACCTGCGTCGCTGGAAGCGATACTTCTCCAGGTCCAGCGACGGTCACGTCCAGGTTCACGCGAGGCGCCGCTCGATCGGTTCTGATCGGCGCGCCGGCCGGACGATCACTTCCAAACGCTCTGCGTTGTTACGCGCTCTCCGCCGGTTCCGACCATTTCGGGGCTGGCCGAGGGCGCGCGCGCCGTGGCAGACTGGCGTGAACCGAGACGGCCCTGTAAGGCCGCGTCGCCGACCGGCGAGAACCGACGCCCCGGGGGAGAGCTGATGACGGACGCCTTCATCTACGACCACGTTCGCACGCCGCGCGGGCGCGGCAAGGCGGACGGCTCCCTCCACGAGGTGACGGCCCTCCGGCTGGCGGAGACCGCCCTGCGCGCCCTCAAGGACCGCAACGGGCTCGACACTGGCCTCGTGGACGACGTGGTCCTGGGCTGCGTCGACCCTGTGGGCGAGGCGGGCGGCGACATCGCCCGCGCCGCGGCCCTGGTGGCCGATTACGGCGCGCATGTTCCGGGCGTGCAGATCAACCGCTTCTGCGCCTCCGGCCTCGACGCGGTGAATTTTGCCGCCGCCCAGGTCATGAGCGGCCAGCACGAGATGGCGGTCGGCGGCGGCGTCGAATCGATGAGCCGCATCGGCATCGGCGCCTCGGGCGGCGCCTGGCCGGTGGATCCGGCGATCGCCATCAAGTCCTACTTCATGCCGCAGGGCGTCTCGGCGGACTTGATCGCCACCAAGTATGGCTTCACCCGCGACGATTGCGACGCCTATGCGGTCCGCTCGCAGGCGCGCTCGGCCAAGTCCTGGGCCGAGGGTCTATTCGGCGGTTCCGTGGTTCCGGTGCGCGACGTGAACGGCATCACGCTGCTCGACCGGGACGAGCACATGCGGCCCGGCACCGACATGCAGTCGCTGGCCGCGCTGAAGGCGTCCTTCGTGCAGATGGGCCAGATGGGCGGCTTCGATGCCGTCGCCACCGACGCGCATCCGGATGTCGAGACGGTGGATCACGTCCACCACGCCGGCAATTCCTCCGGCATCGTCGACGGCGCGGCCGCCGTGCTGATCGGTTCGAAGGCGGCCGGCGAGGCCGCCGGCCTTCGCCCGCGCGCGCGGATTCGCGCCTTCGCCAATATCGGCTCGGACCCGGCCCTGATGCTCACCGGGCCGGTGGACGTTACCCGCAAGGTCCTGGCGAAGTCCGGGCTGAGCCTGTCCGACATCGACCTGTTCGAGGTCAACGAGGCCTTCGCCGCCGTCGTGCTGCGATTCTGCCAGGCGTTCGACCTCGATCCTGAGGCGGTCAACGTCAACGGCGGCGCCATCGCCCTGGGCCATCCGCTCGGTGCGACGGGAGCGATGATCCTCGGCACGGCTTTGGATGAGCTGGAGCGGACCGGCAAGGAACGCGCGCTCATCACGCTCTGCATCGGCGCCGGCATGGGCACCGCCACGATCATCGAGCGGGTCTGAGGCACGCCCACATGGGAGCGGCGTGCCGCCGCTCCCCAAAGTCCGGGAACGCTGCTAGAGGCGCGGGCGACGATCGGCCCGTACCGGGGCCGGACGATAAATCGATGGGAGACAAGCCCTTGAACCGCCTGATCGCGACGCTCTGCCTGGGCGTCACACTGAGCCTGCCGCTCGCCGCCCGCGCCGACGAGGCCGCGGACCGCGTCGCCGCGGCCACGACCCTCGTCAACAAGACCCTGATCAAGAATCTTCAGACGGGGTTCAACGTCGCCCTGGAAAAGACCGTCGCGCCGATGCCGGAAGCCCGCGCCGAGGCGGTCCGCAAGGAACTGACGGCCGAGTTCGAGAAGCAGCGCGGCATCATGATCGAGGGGCTGTCGAAGGACTACGCCGAGAAGTTCAGCCTCGCCGAGCTGAAGCATCTCGACGAGATCTACTCCGACCCGACCTATCTCAAGTTCCAGACGATGAACGCCGACCCGAACTCGTCGGTGACGGCGATCTCGCAGAACTCGGTCACCAAGCTGCTCAACATGCTGGCCGTGGCCTCAGCGACCGACAATTCGCCGCAGCCGGGTCAGCCGCCTGTGCCGCCCGCCGCGGCGCCGGCTCAGAAGTAAGACAATGCCGGCCGCGCGCGCCCCGTTGGCCTCAGGCCGCGCGCGCGGCCGTCGGGGCGAAGCCCGCGACCGGCGGCAGCTCCTCCAGCAGAGGCTTGGCGAAGTGGTAGCCTTGTACGAGCGTGATCCCGAGGCCGCGCAGGGCATCGAGTTCCGCCGCGGTCTCGACACCCTCGGCCAGCACCGTCACGCCCAGGGCCCGGGCGATCGCGACCACGCCGGAGACGATCGCGTGGCGGCCGGCATCGGCGTCGAGGCCGCGGAGCAGGTCCATGTCGATCTTGATCAGGTCGGGGCGGAAATTCGCCAGGAGGCTCAGACCCGCGAAGCCGGCGCCGAAATCGTCGAGCGCGGTAAGAAACCCCTGCTTCCGGTAGGCGGCGACGATGCGCTTCACGTGGTCGATGTCGCGGAAGCGCTCCTGCTCGGTGAACTCGAACATGATGCGCTGGTGTGCGAAGTCGACCCGGCGTGCGGCGTCCAGGGACGCGCGGATGCAGGCATTCGGCTCGTAGACGGCGTTCGGCATGAAGTTGATCGACAGCCGCGTGCCGCTATCGCGGGGGAACAGGCGACCGGCGAGTTCGATCGCCTTGACGCGGGCGGCCTGGTCGAACTGGTAGCGGGTCTCATCGGTCACGCGATCGAGGATCGTGTAGGCCGGCTCGCCGTTCGGCCCCCGCACCAGCGCCTCGTAGGCCCAGACCGACCCGTCCGCCAGATCGAGGATCGGCTGGAAAGCCATCGTGAAGTCGAAGCCGAGTTTGGTTCCGGCGCGGCAGGCGCGGCATCCGATATCGTTCGTCATAGGCGGCGTCCGTCGGT
Organism: Methylobacterium sp. FW102-HT35C08; assembly: GCF_058790235.1. Taxonomy (NCBI): domain Bacteria; kingdom Pseudomonadati; phylum Pseudomonadota; class Alphaproteobacteria; order Hyphomicrobiales; family Methylobacteriaceae; genus Methylobacterium; species Methylobacterium sp. FW102-HT35C08. The sequence continues at coordinate 4,420 of NZ_JBYTCL010000002.1, forward strand.
ACTCCCCGGCCCGCTGACTCTGGACGTGCGCGCTCTACACAACCTTAACGTGGCCGCGTTGGTATCCCGCTGACGCATTCCTGGGAGGACGGCACCGTGACGCTGACCGATTTCCGTTTCGAGACCGATCCCGACGGCATCGCTCTGGCGACCTGGGACATGCCCGGCCGTTCGATGAACGTGATCACCGAGGGGGTGATGGACCAGCTCGAGCAGATCATCGAGCAGGTTGCGTCCGATCCGGCGATCAAGGGCTGCGTCATCGCCACCGGCAAGGACAATTTCTCCGGCGGCGCCGACCTCACCATGCTGCAGGGCCTCGGCCGGGCCTACGAGCAGCTGAAGGCCGAGCAGGGCGAGGAGGTGGCGATGCGCCACTTCTTCGAGGCGTCCCGGCGGCTCTCGCTGCTGTTCCGCCGCCTCGAGACCTGCGGCAAGCCCTTCGCGGCGGCGATCCAGGGCCTGTGCCTGGGCGGTGCCTTCGAGCTGGCGCTGTCGTGCCACCACCGGGTCGCCTCCGACGACGGGAAGACACGGGTCGGCCTGCCGGAGATCAAGGTCGGCCTGTTCCCGGGCGGCGGCGGCACGCAGCGCGTCGCGCGGCTCATGCAGACCGGCGACGCGCTGCAGATGCTGTTCAAGGGCGAGCAGATCCGCGCGCCCATGGCGAAGGGCATGGGGCTGATCCACGCCGTGGCGCCGCAGGCGGAGATCGTCGAGCGGGCCAAGGCATGGATCCGCGAGGGCGGTTCGGCGGTGGCCCCGTGGGACGTGCCGAAGTTCAAGGCGCCCTCCGGGAAGGTCTACTCGCCCGCCGGCATGATGATCTGGCCGCCGGCCAACGCGATCTACCGGCGCGAGACGCACGACAATTATCCGGCCGCCAAGGCGATCCTGGCCTCCGTGTACGAGGGCCTGCAGCTGCCGATGGATCTCGGCCTGCGGGTCGAGAGCCGCTACTTCGCCCACATCCTGCGCTCGACCGAGGCGGCGGCGATGATCCGCACGCTGTTCATCTCGATGGGCGAGCTGAACAAGGGCGCGCGCCGTCCGAAGGACGTGCCGGCCACGAACCTCCGCCGCGTCGGCGTGATCGGCGCCGGCTTCATGGGCGCGGGCGTTGCCTACGTGACGGCTCAGGCCGGCATCGAGGTGGTGCTGGTCGATCAGTCGGTGGAGGCCGCCGAGAAGGGCAAGGCCTACGCCCACACGCTCATCACCGGCCAGATCAACAAGGGCCGCGCCAAGACCGCCGACCGCGACGCGCTGCTCGGCCGCATCACTGCAACGGCGGATTACAACGCGCTGGCGGAGTGCGACCTCGTGGTCGAGGCGGTGTTCGAAGATCCCAAGGTCAAGGCCGAGGTGATCCAGAAGGTCGAGGCGGTCATCCGTCCCGACGCGATCTTCGCGTCCAACACCTCGACCCTGCCGATCACCGGGCTGGCCAAGAGCTCGCAGCGACCGGCGCAGTTCGTCGGCATCCATTTCTTCTCGCCCGTCGAGAAGATGATGCTGGTCGAGATCATCAAGGGCGCGGCGACCGGAGACGCGGCGCTGGCCACGGCCCTCGACTACGTGCGCCTGATCAAGAAGACCCCGATCGTCGTGAACGACGCCCGCGGCTTCTTCGCCAACCGCTGCGTCGGCGCCTACATCCTCGAAGGCCACAAGATGCTGGCCGAGGGCGTGCCGCCCGCGATGATCGAGAGTGCCGGGCGTCAGGCCGGCATGCCGGTCGGTCCGCTCTCGCTCAACGACGAGGTCGCCCTCGATCTCGTCCTCAAGATCGCCAAGGCCACCGAGGCGCAGGTGGGGCAGGGCGCCGTCGATCCTGCCCAGAAGGCGATCCTGTCCGAGATGGTCGAGCACCAGGGCCGGCTCGGCCGGAAGAACCGCAAGGGCTTCTACGACTATCCCGAGGGCGCGCCAAAGCGTCTCTGGCCTGGCTTGAAGGACCTGCAGCCCAACCGGCTCGATCCGGAGGCGGTCGACTTAACCGAGCTCAAGCAGCGGCTGCTGGTGGTGCAGGCGCTGGAAGCCGCCCGCACGGTGGGTGAGGGCGTGGTGACCGATCCGCGCGAGGCCGATGTCGGCTCGATCCTCGGCTTCGGCTTCGCGCCGTTCACCGGGGGCGCCCTGTCGTACATCGATTTCATGGGCACGGCGGCCTTCGTCGATCTCGCCCGCCAGCTCGAGGCAAAGCACGGCCCCCGCTTCCACGTTCCGGACAACTTGTCCGCGATGGCCGAGCGGGGCGGTACATTCTACGCGGAAGCCGATCGGCGCGCCGCGTAAGATCACTCTGCCGGACGCTCGGACGGCGCGTCCGGCAGATGCGCAAGCTCCTCCAAGAGGACACCGCGCGCGCAGGCGCCGAAGGCCCGCATGAGCCGTCCACGGGCGTGGTCGGGTGGGAACAGCAGGGCAAAGCGCACCGGTAGTGCCGGGAGGAAGGGCCGGATCGCGATCGGCGAGACCTTGGCCTCCTCGTGGGCGGCCAGCGGATTCATCACGCTGAAGCCGAGGCCCGCCGAGACCAGCGTGCAGATTGAGGCGCCAAGCCCCGCCTCCGCGGTGACCATCAGGGGGATGCCGGCCTGGGCGAAGACCGCCTCGGTGCTGCTCCGCAATGCGCTTCCGAGCGGAGACGCCACAAACGGCACGCCGCGAAGGTCCGCCGGTTCCAGCATTGTGCGGGCGGCGAGCGGATGGTCCTGCGGCAGAATGGCGACGCAGGCGCGCGTCTCGACATGATCGAGCCGTGCATCCGTAACTTCGCCGTACAGCATGGTCAGTGCGGCATCACAGAATCCGCTTGCGATCCAGCCATTCACGGTCTCGTCGTCGCCGGAATGGATCGCCACGATCACGTCCGGATGCTTCGATCTGAACCGGACCACGGCACGGGCGAGCAAGCCCCCCGCGAGGCGGGGCATCGCGGCGACCCGCAGGCGCTCGGCGCCGAAGGCGCGGATCCGCGCCGCCGCCGTCTCCAGACTGCTCAGCCCCACGAAGGCACGCTCGACCTCGGCGTGGAAGCGGGTTCCGTCGAGAGAGGGAATGACGCGGCCGCCGCTGCGATCGAACAGGGGCAGTGCCGTGATCGCCTCCAGCTGCCCGATCAGGCGGCTGATTTGCGGCTGCGAGGTGTGGAGGCGCCGCGCTGCCTCGGTCATCGAGCCCGACGCCACCACGGCGCGGAATGCCTCGATGTGCCGGAAGGTCAGGCGTCGTTCGGCCATATCAGATCCGTATGGCCCTCAGATGAATCGGAATTGGACGCCGTCTTGGCCAAGCCCTTAGGATCACACGGCAAAGCTTCGAGCCGGGCGCGCGTCATCGTGGGGCTCAAGCACCGAGGTCCGACGGATTATCGAAGGGGGCACGGATCATGTCGAGGACGTTTTCGTTCGTGATCGCAGCCTTGTGCTGCGTCGGGATCACCGCGCCCGTCTCGGCGGAGGGGCGCCTCGACAAGATCCGGTCAACCGGCCAGATCAGCCTCGGCTTTCCTGATGCGTCTCCGCCCTTCGGCTTCCTCGACCAGAACGCCAAGCCGGTCGGTTATTCACTGGAGATATGCGAGCACGTTGCCGAGAAGCTGAAGGCGGCTCTCGGGCTGACCAAGATCGACATCCGCCATGTGCCGGTCATGTCGGCGACGCGGATTCCGCTTATCAACAATGGGACGATCGATCTGGAATGCGGCACCGCCAGCAACCTGCCGGAGCGGCACAAGCTGGTCTCCTTCGCGCCGACCACGTTCGTGGCGCAGGTGGTGCTGGTGGCCAAGAAGGACGCGCCGGTGGACGTCGACGACATCGCCACGTTCCGCCGCAAGGCGATCTCGGCGCAGGCCGGTGGCGAGACCCAGCGGGTCGCGACCCGCATCAACGTCCGCGACAAGCTCGACATCCAGGTGATGCCCGCCAAGGACACCGCGGAGGTGTTCCTGCTGGTGGAGACCGGCCGCGCAGCCGGAGCGATCAATGACGACGCGTTGGCCCACGCGACCGTCGCCGGGGCCAAGCGCCCGGGAGACTACAAGATCGGCACCAAGGGTCTCGAATTCGCCCCCTACGGAATCCTCGAACCCAGGGATGACGCGCCTTTCAAGGCGGCGGTCGACAAGGCGGTGGTCGAGCTGATCCAGGACGGCACGGTGGCGCGGCTCTACGCGCGGTATTTCGAGCATCCCATCCCGCCGAGGGGCATCAATCTCGAGCTGCCGATGAGCGACGTCCTCAAGCGCGCCCTGGCCAATCCGACCGATTCCGGCGACGAGGCCGCTTACCGGTAGACGCGACACGGGCGAACCCATGAAGCGCGACGAATTCAGCAGCGACGCCGCATCGCCGGCCTCGGTCGACTTGCGCAGCGACACGGTCACCCGACCGACCGAGGCCATGTACGCGCAGATGCGCGCCGCGCCTCTGGGCGACGACGGACTCGACGGCGATCCGACCGCGCGTGCGCTGGAGGAGACCGCCGCGGCAATTCTCGGCAAGGAGGCCGGCTTGTTCGTGCCGAGCTGCACCATGGGCAACCTGCTGGCGATCCTGGCCCAGGTCCAGCGCAGCGAGCAGATCCTGCTGGAAGCGCAGGCACACATGATCAACACCGAGCGCGGCGCCGCCACACTTACGGGCGCTTTCCTGCTCGGCATTGCCGGCACGGACGGCGCCATGGACCTCAATCAGCTGGAGGACGCCCTTCGTCCGGCTGCGAGCCCGCTCCGGACCGGCATGATCGCCCTGGAGACCTCACACAACGCCGCTGGCGGTGCCGTCCTGCCGCTTGCCCATATGGCGGCCGTATCCAGCCTCGCCCGGGCGCGCGGCATCCCGGTCCATCTCGACGGGGCGCGTCTGTTCAACGCCGCCGCGCATCTCGGCATCGCGCCTGCCGAAGTCTCTGCCTGTGTCGATACGATCTCGCTCTGCCTCTCGAAAGGATTGAGCGCGCCTGTCGGTGCGGTCCTGGCGGGGAGCGAGCCGGTGATCGCGGCGGCGCGGCGCCTCCGCAAGATGATCGGCGGCACGCAGCGGCAGGTCGGGGTCGTGGCGGCTGCGGGCCTCGAAGCTCTCACCGCCATGGGCTCGCGTCTCACCGAGGACCATGAACGCGCGCGGCAGCTCAGCGATGGTCTGAACGCGCTGAGACCTCTCCTGTCGGCCAACAACCCCCAGACCAACATCGTGCAGGTCAACCTCGCTGCGACAGGGCGCGGCAGCGCGCGTTGGGTCGACGATCTCGAGACTGCCGGGGTCCGAACCCGGCCGCTGGGCGAGGCTCGCCTGCGGCTGGTCACGCACCGGCACATCACCGCCGCCGACATCGAACGCGCGATCGCGGCTTTTCGAACCTGCCTTGAGGCGGCTTGACCGCGCTTCAGGCCACCCCGACGGCGCGGGCCCTCGCGCCGAGCATGCGTGCCAGGAGCGCCACGTCGGAGGCGTTGTCGGAGAGAAGATCGGTGATGTCGCCGACTTCCAGCGCCTTCACGTGGCGGCAGCGCATGCCGTAGCGACCGGCCGTGCAGGTGCAGCGCAGCTGCGGACCGCCCGGTCGCTCCTCGAACGCGACGTGGTAGCGGTTGCCGGTCGAGCCCCGCATGGTGAAGTTCAGCGCCGCGGACGCTGCCGGGAAGGCCGCCATAGCCCGCCCACTGATCCCTCCGGGGTCACGGCTGGGCCGGGCAGGGCCACCCGTCGCCCGCGTGATCGGCAGGCCGATGGCGGCCGCGAGGCCGTGGACATCCGCCGCCTCCCTCTCGCGCATCGCGGCGAGGGCGATCTCCGCGCAGGCATAGGCATCCTCGCCGGCATCATGATGCTCGAAGCGGATGCCGAGGCGTCGCGCCACCTTGCCGAGGCCGCAGCCTTCCGGCGCCGGAAAGACCCGGCGCGCGACCTGGACCGTGCAGAGATACGAGAGATCCGGCACCGGCAGCCCGGCCCGGGCGAGCCCGGCGCGCAGGACGCCAATGTCGAAGCTCGCATTGTGGGCGAGGATGAGCCCGCGGGCGAGGTCATCGAGGTACGGCGCCATCACGGCGCCGAAGCCCGGCTTGTCGGCGACGTTCGCCGGCAAAATCCCGTGGACCCGGATGTTGCCGGGCGCGAAGCGCATCTCGGGCGGGCGGATCAGGTGGCTCTCGCGGCGGATCACCCGGCCGTCCGCGATCCAGGCGAGCCCGACCGCGCAGGCGCTGTCACGCCGCTCGTTGGCCGTCTCGAAGTCGAGGGCCAGGACCGTCATCGCGGGTGAACCATGGCGGGCAGGAGTTCTCGGGGTGTTCCCCAAGCGGTCTAGGCTGCCGAGACTCCGGCTTCAACCCTGCGCCACCATCCCGAGCCAATCGTCTTCCGAGACCACCCGCACACCGTGCTTCTGGGCGTCCTTCAGCTTCGACCCGGCTCCCGGACCCGCGACGACGAGATCGGTCTTGGCCGAGACCGAGCCGGAGACCTTGGCGCCGAGGCGCTCGGCCACTGCCTTGGCCTCGTTGCGGGTCATCTTCTCCAACGTGCCGGTGAAGACGACGGTCTTGCCCGCGAAGGCGGATGCCGAAGCGGCCTGCTCCATCGGCTCGACCTGGACGGCGTCGAGCAGCGCCGAGACGGCGTCGGCGTTGTGCGGCTCGGCAAAGAACAGGAGCAGCGCGTCGGTGGCGACCGGGCCGATCTCGCCGTCATCGGCGAAGACCCTGTAGGCGTCCCCGGGCCGCTGCTCGGCAGCCCGGGCGATCGCCGCGCGCACGGCGTCGGCGTCGCCGTAATGGGCGAGCAGATTCTCGCGCTGCACGGTGCTGAGGCGGGCGCGCTCCTTGGCCGGCGTCGCGCCGTCCTCGGGGTAGCCGAGATCGAGCAGGCGGTCCCGGGTCGTGCCCCCGACCCGCGGGACGGCCGTTAGCTCGACCCAGTCGGGGCCCGGCTGTGCGGCCGATGCCGCGCGGATCGCCGCAATCAGCGCCGGCATGTCCGAAAAGCGCTTGGCCAAAGCCTTGGCGGTCGCCTCGCCGATCTGCGGGATGCCGAGGGCGAAGAGCAGGCGATTCATCGGGACCTGGCGGCGCGCCTCGACCCCGGCGAGCAGGTTCTTGATCGCCTTGTCTTCCTCCTCGCCTTTCTTCTTGGAAGCCTTCTTGGGCGGCTCGGCCGTGCCGGATTCCGCCCGCCGCTCGGCCGACAGCGCCTCGCGCCGCGCCACGATGGCGGCCTTCAGCTTCTCGAAATCGAGCCGGAACAGGTCGGCCGGCTGGCGCACGAGCCCCGCCTCGAACAGGACTTCGATATAGGTCTCGCCGAAACCCTCGATGTCGAAGCCGTTGCGCGACACGAAGTGCTTCAGACGCTCCACCCCTTGCGCCGGGCAGATCAGTCCGCCGGTGCAGCGGCGTACCGCGTCCGCGCGGCCGGTGCGCGGGTTGATCGCGCGCACCGCGCGGCTGCCGCAGGCCGGGCAAGTCTCCGGGAAGGCGTAGGGCTGCGAATCCGCCGGGCGCTTGGTGAGATCGACATCCATCACCTTCGGGATGACGTCGCCGGCGCGGACCACCGTCACGGTGTCGCCGACCCGGATGTCGCGGCCGTCGCGGATCGGCTCGCCGTCGGCGCCGACGCCCTTCACGTAGCCCTCGTTGTGCAGGGTCGCGTTGGACACGACCACGCCGCCGACGGTCACCGGCCTCAGCTTGGCCAGCGGGTTCAGCGAGCCGGTCCGGCCGACATTGATGACGATGTCCTCGACGCCGGTCGTCGCCTCCTGTGCGGCGAATTTGTGCGCAAGCGCCCAGCGCGGCGAGCGCGAGACGAAGCCGAGCCGCTTCTGGAGCGCGAGGTCGTCGACCTTGTAGACGACGCCGTCGATGTCGTAGCCGAGCCCGGCCCGGTCCGCCTCGATCCGTCGGTAATGCGCGAGCATCGCCGCGGTGTCGGTGAAGGTCTCGGTGAGCGGGTTTACCGGCAGGCCCCAGGACGCGAAGCGCTGCAGGGCGCCGGACTGCGTCTCCGCGATCGGCGCCGAGAGCTCGCCCCAGGCATAGGCGAAGAACTTGAGCGGCCGGGACGCGGTGATCCCCGGATCGAGCTGGCGCAGGCTGCCGGCGGCGGCGTTGCGCGGATTGGCGAAGAGCGGCTTGCCGGCCGCCTCCTGACGGGCGTTGATGGCGGCGAAGTCGGCGTGGGACAGATAGACCTCGCCGCGCACCTCACAGATTTCCGGCCATCCGGACCCGGCGAGCGCCGCCGGGATGTCCTGCACGGTGCGGGCATTGGCGGTGACATTCTCGCCGACCTCGCCGTCGCCGCGGGTCGCCGCCGTGTCGAGGCGGCCGTTGACGTAGCGCAGCGACAGGGACAGGCCGTCGATCTTGGGCTCGGCCGTGAAGGCGAGGGGCGTTTCGTCGGGCCAGCCGAGGAAGCGGCGCACGCGGGCGACGAACTCGGCCACCTCGGCGTCGTCGAAGGCATTGCCCAGCGACAGCATCGGCACCGCGTGCCGCACCTTGGCGAACTTCTCTGACGGCTTGGCGCCGACCGAGGTGCTGGCCGCGCCCGTCCCGGCAAGGTCCGGAAAGCGGGTCTCGATGTCCTCCAGCCGCCGGCGCAGGCGATCGTACTCCGCGTCCGAGATCTCGGGCGCGTCCTCCTGATAGTAGAGCCGGTCGGCCTCCAGGATCGCCTCGGACAGGCGCGCATGCTCGGCGCGCGCCTCCTCGGCGGTCAGGTCGAGATCGGGCGTTTCGGATTTCACGGCGGCCATGGTGGGCTTCTAACGCATCGCGAGCCGGCCGGGAGCCGGTCTCGGGCCGGCATCCCCGGTTTCCCTCACCCGCGGGGGCCGAGCAGATCGCCGCGGCCGACCATCCGGGCCGCGGCCAGGAACACACCGGCCACGAGGGCGGCCACGGCCGAAAGCGACAGGACCGGGGCGAGCCAGCCGGCGAGCGCCGTCCCGGCAACCGAGCCCAGATTCATCGCCGCCATGTAGACCTCGAACTGCGTGGCCGCCCCCGCGCGTCCGCGGCTGGCCTGCAGCAAGGCCGGCATCAGCGCGACGATCAGCAGACCCGGCAGCATGTTGGTGAGCGCGAGGATCACCGGCCCGGCCGGTCCGTCGAGCCCCGCACCGATCAGGGCCGCGGCCAGCGCGAAGGCTCCGGCGCTGGCGAGCAGCAGGGCGCGCAGCGGCCGCACCGCGCCGGCCCTGTCCGCCCACAGGCCGATCGCCAGCGCGCCGGCCGTGCCGCTCGCCAGCGCCAGCCCCGCCTGAAGACGCGAGAGGGCGGCGGGATCCCAGCCCTGGCGTTGGAGCAGATCGACCGAGAAGGGCAGCTCGAACAGGCCGAGCGCCCCGTCCAGCCCGAAGCAGAGGGCGAGGAGCCGCAAGGCCCTGGGCCGCCCCAGGGCCACGCCGAGCCGGCGCAGGAAGCGACGGAAGGGCAGGCGCCGCGGCGGCGGCCCGCGCCGGCCCGGGGCGGCGAACGCGTCGTTGGGCGCCTCGCGGATCAGCAGCATCGGCAGGCTCGCCAGGACGGCGGCGGCGAGCAGCCAGCGCGCGCTCGCGACGAGCCCCTCTGCGGCGAGCATCCAGGAGAAGATCGCGGCGCTGAGGCTGGTGCCGGCCACAAATCCGGCCCGCGTGCAGGCGCTGACCCGGCCGAGTTCCAGAGCCGGAACATGGTCCATGATCATGCGGTCACAGGCGGTATCGAGGAGCGAGGCGAACAGGCTGTGCGCCAGGAAGATCAACCCCAGCAGGCCGACCTGATCGGGTCGCGCCAGGAGAAGAAGCGCGAGCGCCGCGTGGGCGCCCAGGATCGCCACAACGGCGAAGGTGCGCCGCCGCCCCATCCGGAAATCGCCGGCGCGGTCGATCACCGGTCCCCAGAGGATTGGCTGCAGGGTCCAGGGCAGGCCGGCGAGGGCGAAGTGGAAGCCGACCTCCGCCGCCGAGACACCGCGCGCCGCCAGGTGGTTGGCCAGCGCGGTCAGCGAGAAGCCGGCGATCAGCCCCTGATACAGGTAGGTCGCGAAGAAGACGCCGTAGCGGGCGCGGCGTGTCGCCAGGCTCGGCAGCGTCCAGGCGGCGCTGCGGATCAGAGCGGCCGTCGGGGTGCTCACGTCCGGCAGCCCTTGCCGGCCCGGCGTAGGACGACGATGCTCCTCATCCCGCTCTCACCGGACGCGTCCCCCCGTGCCGCCTCACTGCAACGACGTTAGCCTCTGCCCACCGCCGCGGCGAGGCGTCGCGTGAGCGCGGCCGCTGTCTGGATCGTCGATCTCGCCGTCTCTCCGGATCAGCTCGACCTGTGCTGGACCGTGCTCGATCCACCGGAGCGTGACCGGGCGGACCGGTTCCTGCGGCCGGTGGACCGGGCGCGCTACGCGGCGAGCCACGCCGCGCTCCGGCTCGTTCTCGCCGGACCGCTCGACTGTGATCCGGCCGAGATCCGGTTCGCGGCCGGCGCGGATGGCAAGCCGGAACTCGCCGGATCGGCCCGGGGAGCCCTCAGTTTCAATCTGTCCCATTCCGGGGAGCGCGCGCTGATCGGCCTCGCGCCCGCGGCCGCGATCGGGGTCGATGTCGAGCTGGTCCGACCGATCCCCGATGCGGGCCAGATCGCGCGGACGCATTTCGCCGCCGACGAGGTGGCCACCTTGATGGCCCTGCCGCCGGACGCGGTCGAGAGCGTGTTCTACGGTCTCTGGACCCGGAAGGAGGCCGTCGTGAAGGCGCACGGCACGGGTCTATCGCTTCCCCTCGACCGCTTCAGCGTCACCCTGCCGCCTGCGCCACCACGCCTGTTGCGCTGGCCGGGTGCGGGCGGCTGGACTCTCGCGGAACTCGACGTCGGCCCCGACTATGCCGCGACGGTCGCGGTCCGGTCGGCCGACGCACAGGTGATGTCGCACCGCCTTCCGGCGGATTGGCCGGAGGATCTGAGTTGAATCCCGCAAGAGTGCGCTTGCGGCCCGGGAAAGGCGCGGCTATACACCCGCTCGCCGGCCCTGGCGGAGACGCAGGACGGCCTTCGGAGTGTAGCGCAGTCTGGTAGCGCACCACGTTCGGGACGTGGGGGTCGCAGGTTCAAATCCTGCCACTCCGACCAAGATTTCCCGCAAGCCTCAGCAGATGGATCAGACCGGCTCTCCTGGGTCGCTGGGTACGCCTGCGCGCGACCCCGCGGCGGCTCGGCCCGCCGACTGGTCCGGTTTCGCCCGCACCCTCGTCGGCTGCGCCGCCCTGCTGGGCGTCGCAGTGGTCGTCCTCATCGCCATGCTCGATCCCTACGGCCTGCGGGCCGCGCCGGGACGGCCGCCAGGGCCGATCATGGACGCCAACCAGCGGCTCTCCTATCCGCAGATTGCCCGCGGCGGCCGGTTCGACGCGGTGGTCTTCGGGACATCGACGGCGCGCCTGCTCGATCCCGCCGCCCTCGACGCCGCGTTCGACGCGCGGTTCGCCAACCTCGCGGTGAACGCCGCGACACCCGACGAGCAGATCCGCCTCGCGAACCTGTTCCTGGCGCACCGGCCTGTGCGGGCAATCCTGTTCGGTCTCGACGTCACATGGTGCGCCGCCGATCCGCCGGCGCGGACCGCCAACGCGTTCCCCGACTGGCTCTACGCGGAGGGCGCGCCGTGGGGCGTGCTGCGGCAGGTGAGCCTGCGTTCCGCCACGGTCGCCGTGCAAGCCGGCCTCGCCCGTCTCGGCCTCGCGCGTCCCCGCATCCGCCGAGACGGCTACGCGGTCTTCACGCCGCCGGAAGACCGCTACGATCCCGAGCGAGCCCGCGTCCATATCCGCGCCGGCGCCGTCGACCCGGCAGCGAGAGCCGACGCGCCGGACGATCCCATGCCAGCCCTTGCACGGCTCGACGCGCTCCTCGGCCGTGTGCCGGCGGAGGCGCTGAAGCTCCTCGCCTTCATGCCGGTGCACGCGGTGGCCCAGGGCGCGCCCGGAACGCCCGCCAGCCGGCGCGAGGCGGCGTGCAAGGCGCGGGTCGCGGCGATCGGCGCCCGCCGCGGCGCGGTGGTTGTGGATTTCCGCCGCGTCTCGCCGCTCACGACCTCAGACGCAAATTACTGGGACGCGCTGCACTACCGGCTGCCGGTGGCCGCCCGGATTGTCGCGGACCTCAAGGCCGCGGCGACGACCGGAGCGGATGATCCGGACGGCGTCTACCGCGTGCTCGCGCATCCCTGACGCGGGCGCTCAGGCGGCGGCGCGCTCGGCCCGTGCCCAGCCCTCGCGTGTGGCGGCGCAGTAATCCGTGTACCGGCCCTCGCGGATCGCCGCCCGGGCGCCTTTCATCAGGTCCTGGTAATAGGCGAGGTTGTTCCAGGTCAGCAGCATCATGCCCAGGATCTCGTTCGACCGGACGAGGTGATGCAGGTAGGCCCGGGAATAGTCCCGCGCCGCCGGACAGGTCGAGGCTTCGTCGAGCGGCGTCGTGTCCTCGGCGTGGCGGGCGTTGCGCAGGTTGACCCGGCCGTGGCGGGTATAGGCGAGGCCGTGACGGCCGGCGCGGGTCGGCATCACGCAGTCGAACATGTCGATGCCGCGGGCGACCGCGCCCAGGATGTCGTCCGGCGTGCCGACGCCCATCAGGTAGCGGGGCTTGGCCTGTGGCAGGTGCGGCTCCACGGTCTCGATCATGGCGAACATCACTTCCTGCGGCTCGCCAACCGCGAGGCCGCCGACCGCGTAGCCCTTCAGGTCGAGGTCGGTCAGGGCGCGGGCGCTCTCGACCCGGAGCGCCGGCACGTCGCCGCCCTGAACGATTCCGAACATCGCCCGGCCCGGCTGCTCGCCGAAGGCGACGCGGCAGCGCTCGGCCCAGCGCAGCGACAGGTGCATGGCCTTCTCGATCGCCGTGTGATCCGCCGGCAGGCGGACGCACTCGTCGAGCTGCATCTGGATGTCGGAGCCCAGCAGGCCCTGGATCTCGATGGAGCGTTCCGGGCTCATGTGATGGGCGGTGCCGTCGATATGCGAGCGGAAGGTGACGCCCTGCTCGTCGATCTTCCGCAGCGCCGACAGCGACATGACCTGGAAGCCGCCGGAATCTGTCAGGATCGGCCGGTCCCAGTTCATGAACCGGTGCAGGCCTCCGAGCCGCGCCATGCGTTCGGGCCCCGGGCGGAGCATCAGGTGATAGGTGTTGCCGAGCACGACGTCGGCGCCGAGCTCGTGGACCTGCCCGGGATACATCGCCTTCACGGTCGCGGCCGTGCCGACCGGCATGAAGGCCGGCGTGCGGATCGTGCCGCGCGGCGTCGCGATCTCGCCGGTGCGGGCCGTGCCGTCCTGCGCCAGCAGGGTGAAGCCGAAGGGAACGGGATCGGTCATGGGGTATCCGCGCCGGGGCTCGGGAAGAGCAGGCTGGCGTCGCCGTAGGAGTAGAACCGGTAGCCGGCCCGGATCGCGTGCGCGTAGGCGGCGCGCATCGTCTCCAGCCCCGAGAAGGCCGAGACCAGCATGAACAGGGTCGAGCGCGGCAGGTGGAAGTTCGTCACCAGGGCATCGATCGCGCGGAAGCGGTAGCCCGGCGTGATGAAGATGTCGGTTGGACCGGAGAACGGCGCGAGCGTGCCGTCCGGCCGGGCGGCGCTTTCCAGCAGACGCAGTGCCGTCGTGCCGACCGCGACGATCCGGCCGCCGTTGGCCCGGGTGGCGTTGAGCGCCTCGGCCGTGGCCGCATCGAGCAGGCCGATTTCGGCATGCATCCGGTGCCCATCGGTATCGTCGGCCTTGACCGGCAGGAAGGTGCCGGCGCCGACATGCAGGGTGACGTGGTGGCGCCGCAGGCCGGCCGCGTCGAGATCCGCCAGGAGCGCCTCCGAGAAATGGAGGCCGGCGGTCGGCGCCGCCACCGCCCCGGGATTCCGAGCGTAAACCGTCTGATAGTCGGTGACGTCGCGCGCGTCGGTGGCGCGCTTGCCGGCGATGTAGGGCGGGAGCGGCAGGGCTCCCGCGACCGCGATGGCGGCGTCCAGGTCCGGGCCGGCCCGATCGAAGGCGAGCACGACCTCGCCGGCCTCGCCCTTCTCAACCACCGTGGCCGTCAGGTCGCCGAAGTGCAGCGCGTCGCCGGGGCTCAGCCGCTTGGCCGGACGCGCGAAGGCACGCCAGCGGTCGGGCGCCTCACGCAGGTGCAGCAGCACCTCGGTCCGCTGACCGGGCGCGCCGGGGCGGGTGCGCACGCCGTTGAGCCGGGCGGGGATCACCCGCGTGTCGTTGAAGACCAGGGCATCGCCGGGCCGCAAGGCGCCGGGCAGGTCGCGCACGAACCGGTCAGCCGGCGCCTCGCCCGGACGCACGATCAGCATCCGCCCGGCATCCCGCGGCTCGGCCGGGCGCAGGGCGATGCTGGTCTCCGGCAGGTCGAAATCGAACAGGTCCACGCGCATCGCCGGCTGCCTGCACCGAACGGCACCCGGTTTCAACCGCGGAACCGGTCCGACGCCCGTCCGTTTCACGCGTCACCGAGACGCGAGACGCTCCCCCCATGCCCTGGTTCGCCGTGCGCCCCCGTGACGAAGCCGATCCTCGGTGGCCTCTGCCCGGGACGGCGGAGATCGTCCTCAAGGCCGAGAATCCGGACGAGGCCCGGGACAAGTTCACGACGGCCTATCCCAGCCAGCCCTTCGGAAGCCCGGCGTCGCCGATGCCCGATGCCGGGGCCGGGAGCTTCCGCAACGATCCGGACGCGCTGCTCGTGTCGGAGACGGGCGAGCCGCCCGCCGAGCGGGGCTAAGGCCATGACGACGGCGGAACGGCCGCGCAGGGTCACCCTGGACGGGCAGCTTCTTGGTTACTGGGAGCGCGAGGCTGCGCGGCTGGACGGTCTGGCCGGGAGCGCGCGCTTTGCGTGGCAGCGCCGTCGTTATCTGCGAAAGGCCGAGGCCGCGCGCGCCAAGGCGCAGGTCAGTCGCGCGCGCGAGGCCGCTCGCGATCCCGCGTTGCGCGACCCAAAGGCTTAGCCGAGGCTAATTTCTATTCGGCAGCGTCGAACCTTTGCCGTGGCCTTGGCCGCCGCTGTTCCCGTATGGGCCCGTCGACACCTGCTCGGCAGATCCCATGGACCGCACCCAGAAAGCCGCCCTGCTCAGTGCCGGTATCGGCGTTGCCGTCACGGCCCTGAAGTTCTACGCCGCGTGGCTCACCGGCAGCCTCGCGCTGTACTCGGACGCGCTGGAGAGCATCATCAACGTGGTTGCGGCGGTCGGCGCCTTCGTGGCCCTGCGGGTCGCCGCGCGTCCAGCCGACGAGGATCACCCCTACGGTCATCACAAGGCCGAGTTCTTCTCCGCGGTGATCGAGGGTGCGCTGATCGTCGTGGCGGCGCTCATGATCCTGCGCGAGGCGTATTTCGGTCTGCTCGCCCCCAAGCCCCTCGACGCGCCGGCCGTGGGTCTGGCGATCAATGTCGGCGCGAGTATCGTCAACGCCGTCTGGGCGGTTGCGCTGATGCGCTGGGGACGCCGGTGGCGTTCCCCGGCCCTCATCGCGGATGCGCGCCATGTCTTCGCCGATGTAATCACGTCCGCCGGGGTTCTCGTCGGCGTCGGTGCCGTCGTGGTTACCGGCTACCCGATCCTCGACCCGGTCGTGGCAGGCCTGGTCGCGCTCAATATCCTGTGGTCGGGCTTCCGTATGGTGCGCGAATCGGTCGACGGTCTGATGGACCGGGCAGCTCCCGCCGAGATGGTGTCGGAGATCCGCGCGCTCATCTCGCGGCACGGGGAGGGGGCGCTGGAAGCCCACGACGTCCGGACCCGGTCGGCCGGTCAGGCGACCTTCATCGATTTCCATCTCGTGGTGCCGGGCGCGATGACGGTCGAGGATTCACACGCCATCTGCGACCGATTGGAATCGGCGCTCGAGACCACGATCCCAGGGGCGGTCGTCACGATCCACGTCGAGCCCGGCGAAGAAGCGAAGGCGCGGGGCCTGCCGGTGCTCTAGCTGTTCCGAAAGGCGCGAGAGCCTGGAGGCAGCGACACGCCGGTCTCGGCGGTCAGTCCAGCGCGCTCGGCGCCAATGGCGCAGGGCCGCTGCCCGAATGGAAGGTCTACGAGTCAGCGGGATCTCTATCGGGCTGGCGTTCCGAGCCTGTGTTGCCACAGCTGGTCGCTCAGAAACAAAATGTTCCCGCCAATTCGACAAATCAGCTCGAGATTCGGCTTTTACAATCTGAACGAAGATAATCTTTACGTATTCGTGTTGTCGTTACGGTGTTCGGGGGAACACAATCGCACATGAGGCCGGTATGGCCAGGCCGCGCTGGATTCCGAAGCGCTCCGTGACCTCCAAAAAACGAATGCGCCGCGCTTGGTCACGACTTGCCGCCGATCGTAGTGGCGCCGTCGCCCTCATCTTCGGACTGGCCGGCACCGTCCTTGTCGGCCTCGTCGGGGGCGGCATCGACTACAGCCGCATGGTCTACCGCCGCAGCCAGATGCAGAATGCCGTCGATGCAGCCGTGCTCGGCGGAGGCAATACGCTGAAGCTTTCCCCCTCGAACGCCACGGCTGTGGCCAGCATTGTCCAGCGTCTCGTCGCGGAAAACGCGCCGTCGCCGCCGGATCGACCGCTCTCCGTGGTGGTCAGCGTCAGCAGCGACAAGACCAGCGTCTCGGCGACCGCAACCGATCAATTCAAATTGGCCTTCGGCGCCTTCGTCGGGCTCAAGGTTGTGCCGATCACCGTGCGCTCAACCGCGACGATCATGGGGAAGATGCGCCTGTGCCTGCTCACGCTGGACCCGGCCGCGGTCGGCAGCCTTCATCTTGAAAAGAACGCCAACCTGTCGGCGACGTCCTGCTCGCTCTACGCGGATTCGAACAATCCGAAGGCCATCCAGGGCGACGACAACGCCATTGCCAAAGCCGACACGATCTGCAGCGTCGGTGGCTCAAACACGAGCCGCGCCAACCTTGCGCCGCCCGTCACGTCGGGATGCCCGGCCATCGCCGACCCGTTGGCCGTGACCGTCAAGGCGCCGGTGCCCGGAAGCTGCGTCACGGTGAGCGCGTCGGCCGGGCCCGGCCCCGGGAAGGGCCCTGGGGGCCCGGCCGCCGGAAACGTCGCCATCACCGCCAGCACGACGCTCGATCCCGGCACCTATTGCGGCGGGCTGCACATCTCCGGATCGGCGAACGTCACGCTGAAGCCAGGCGTCTACATCATCAAGGATGGCCCGCTGATCGTGGACGGCCAAGCGAGTATGACCGGTCAGGATGTCGGCTTCTACTTCATGGGCGACGCCGCCGGCCTGCGCTTCGATGCCAACACGACGATCAGCCTCGCGGCGCCGGTCAGCGGACCGCTCGCGGGCTTCCTGATGACGGAGCAGCCCGGCGTATCCGCGCCGGTGCCACCGCCGCCGGGGCCGGCCGGCTCGCCGCCGTCACCGCCCGGACCGCCGTCCAAACCGCTGCGCGAGTACCGGATTATCAGCAACAATGCCCGCACCATGCTGGGCACGATCTACCTGCCGTCCGGCCGGCTGATCATCGACGGCAGCGCGGCCGTCAGCGACCAGTCCGCCTACACCGTCATCGTGGTGCAGCTGCTGGACCTCTACGACGGGCCGACCCTGTATCTGAATGCCAATTACGACGCGACCAGCGTTCCGGTGCCGAAGGGCGTCGGGCCGGTCAACGGGAAGATCCTGCTGACGCAGTGACGAAACGCGGCGCCCTTCGCGCCGCGTCGTCATCCCAGTCTCTGGCGGGCTGCGTGGCCGTGTGAAGGGCCTCCCTCAGCTCCAGGCGTGGAGCGGCGGATTCACGCCGTTCAGGGCGTGGTTGCCGATGATCGCGTATTTCCAGCGCACCGGATCGTGCAGCGTGTGCGTGCGGGCGTTGCGCCAGTGCCGGTCGAGATTCTCGGCCGCCAGCGTCGAGCGGGTGCCGGACAGCTCGAACAGCTTGTTGGCGGCCGCCAGCGCGACCTCGGTGGTCAGCACCTTCGCCTCGGCCACGGCGAGCTGCGCCGCCGCGACGCTCTCCGCGCTCGGCTGGGCCACTGCCGCATCCAGGGCGCGACCGGCGCGGTCGAGGAGCGCCTCCGCGGCGTGCTGACGGATGGTCAGGTCGCCGATCGCCTGAATCGTGTAGGGATCGTCGGAGGCGCGCTCCAGCCCGCTGTCGATCCAGGGCCGCGCCTTCTCGCGGACGAACCGGACGCTGTCGTCCAGGGCCTCGCGGCCGATCCCGGCATCGACCGCCGCCTGGATGATCTGGAACACGGCACCATCGGCAGTGGGCACTTCGTACCCCTTCCAGGCCGGGACCAGATGGGTCTTAGGCACACGCACATCCTCGATCAGCACCGTGCCGCTCGCCGTGCCGCGCTGGCCGAAGCTCGACCAGTCGTCGATGACGATGAGCCCCGGCGCGTCCCGCGCGGCGATGGCGTACCAGGCACGGCCCTGGTCATCAAGGGCGACGATCGGCACGAGATGCGCGAGGAGCGCGCCTGTGGCGTAAAATTTTTGGCCGCGCACCACGACATGGTCGCCGTGGTCGGTGAAGCGGGTGTCGAAATCGGCCGCCCGCTTGGTGCCCCGCTCCGAGAAGGCGTTTCCGAAGCGGGTGCCGCGCAGCACTTCCCCGAACAGGAGCCGCTTCTGCGCCTCGTCGGAGGCGGTCCGGATCGCCGCCACGATGCCCAGATGGTTCTGGGCGATCTGCGCGATCGCCGGATCGGCCGCCGCGATGATGGCGATCACAGCTGCGAGCGTCCGGTAGGAGACTTCCGGACCGCCATGGGCGCGCGGCACGTTGATCGACCACAGGCCGCTCTGGGAGAACGCATCGAGTTCGGCGAGCGGCCGGACCGCATCCCGGTCGCGCTCCGAGGCGCCGGCTCGAAACGCGCCGGCGAGGCGTCTGGCGATGGCCAGCGCCTCGGAATCGTCGCGGATCACGTGGGCGGGGGAGGGCGGACGCGCGGGGCCGGGGGCACCCGGGCGCTGCGGTTCGAGCGTGCGCGCATCGACAGCAATGTTCATGGCTCACTCCGACAGACAGGTGGCTTCGATCCGAACCGGTCAGGCCGCCTCCGCGCGCTTCTCGCGCGCGGCTTCGAGGGTGCGGACCCGTGGAATGACGTGCTCGCCGAAATACGCCACGTCCTCCTGAAAGTGCAGGAAGGCGAGCAGCGCGAGGTCGGCCCCGGCATCCTTGAGAGCCAGGATCCGCTCGGCGATCTGGTCGGGCGTGCCGATCAGGTTGGTCTTGAAGCCGTCGTTGTACTGGACGAGATCCTCGAAGCTGGATTTCGCCCAGTTGCCCTCGCCCTCCGGCGAGGCCTTGCCGGCATTCTTCACTTCGTGGCCGAAGGCCTTCACGGCATCCGGATCGGCGTGATCGATGATCTCTTGCAGAACCGCCCGGGCCTCTTCCTCGGTATCGCGCGCGATCACGAAGGCGTTCACGCCGATCCGCGGATGGTTGCCGGTCTCAGCGGCCTTGGCGCGGATGTCGTCCACCTGGGCGCGGATGTTCTCCGGCGTGTTGCCGTTGGTGAAATACCAATCGGACACTCGGGCCGTCATGTCGCGCGCCGCCCGCGACGAGCCGCCCTGGAAGATCTCGGGCAGCGGCTCCACGGGCTTCGGCTTCAGCGTGTAGTCGCTGTATCGGTAGAAATCGCCGCGGAAGGTGAAGCTGTCCTGGGTCCAGATCCCGCGCAGGCTGCGGATGAACTCCTCGGAGCGGCGATAGCGCTCGTCATGGTCGAGCCAGGGCTCGCCGATCGCCCGGAACTCGCCCGAGAACCAGCCCGAGACGATGTTGACCGCGATCCGGCCCCCGCTGAGCTGCGAAATCGTGTCGATCTGCTTGGCGGCGAGCGTCGGGTTCCAGGGTCCCGGCAGGATCGCGGCGATCACCTTCAGCTTCGACGTGACGGCCAGCAAAGCATGACTGAAGGCCACCAACTCGTGCTGGTACTCCGCGCCGTAGCCGGCCGTGAACCGGATCTGGGTCAGGCCGTAATCGAACCCGGCCTCCTCGGCGATCTGCGCGAGGCGGCGGTTGTACTCGCCGTCCCAGCTGGTCCGCTGCGGGATCTTGCTGATCACGAGGCCGCCCGACACGTTGGGCACCCAATAGGCGAAGCGGATCGGCTCCCGCGGCGCTTGGTCGACGAAATGGCTGGTCATCCGGCGTAACCTCTGATTGCACGACGTCGGCGCGTCGTGTTCTCTTCGGATGATCGCCGCAACTGAATACACTATGCAGAAGGCAGTCGATCGCTCAAGAACACGAAAAGTATTCCGTCGCGATCGTCTCAGGTCAAAGGAATGCGCTGCTTTTTTGGCGCGCCAATTGACGACAGCTTTCTTTCGGGAGCGGTGCCAGACGCGGATTTGTTCTATGCGGTCCGCGCCCCGTCGGCTTCGTGCAGGCGCCGCCACGCGAAGACCGAGAAGACCGCCACCAGGCAGGCCGCCAGGCCGAACCACGTGAACGCGTATTGCAAGTGGTTGTTGGGCAGATCGACCCGCAGCTGGCCGCCGCGCGGCCACGTGGTCTGGCCGCGGACCGCATCGGCCTCGATCAGGTAGGGCGCGACGTCGGTCAGGCTCCGGGCGGTCGCGATGCCGGGAACGTCGCGGTTGAACCACTCGCCGCGCGCCGGGTCCGGCTCCGGTACGAACATCCCGCGCGCCTCGCTGGCGCGAAGGATCCCGGTGACGACCGTCGGCCCCTCCACCAGCCCGTCGCGCCGGTCGGCCTGTGCCTTCAGCTCCGTTGGCACGAAGCCGCGGTTCACCAGAACGGTACCGCCCTCGACGCGCGCGAACGGCGTGAGCACGTAATAGCCCTGCAAGGCCCGGCCCGGGGTCTCTCCCGCGGCGAGGCCGTGGACCAGCGTCTCGCGATCATTGAGGAAGCGGCCCGAGACGCGGACGTGACGGAATTCGTCACGAGCCTCGTTCCACGCACCCGGTGCCGGCGGCGCGACGGGCTCGGCCCGGCTCTGCTGCAGGATCCGGGCGATCAGATCCTCCTTCCAGGCCTTGCGCTCGAGCTGCCAGGTTCCGAGGCCCAGGAGGATCGCCAGGGCGATCAGGGAGGCCAGCCCCGGCGCGACGAGGTCCCGCCACGCAGCGCGACGCGATCCGGTCACCGCTCGAAGCGTCCCTCTTCAGCCTTGTTGCTGTACTGGAGCGCGATCAGCATGCCCTTGAGCGGCCGGACCAGGATCAGGCTGAGCCCGATCGAGAGCGTGCCAGCCACGAGCGCGTGGACCCAGATCGGCGGCTCGTAGGTGATCTCCATCCAGAGGGCGAGACCGACCACGATCAGGCCGACGATCGACATGACGAAGAAGGCCGGACCGTCTGCCGAATCGAAACTCGCATAATCGAGCCCGCACGCCTCGCAGGACGGGCGCAGGGTGAGGTAGCCCTTGAACAGGTGGCCCTCGCCGCAGCGTGGGCAGCGACCCCGCAAGCCCGTCGGGATCGGGGGCGGCGGCGCATAATGTCGTTGATCCACGTGCACACTCCAGACCGGGCCGGGGACAGCGCGATCACGCGGTGTCCAAGCCCTCCACCGCGATATGGGGATTCACGGCGGCCGGATACGAAAAAGGGCGGCCGGAGCCGCCCTTCGCAAACCCGCCATGCAGCGGCGGGATGGATCGCCTCAGTGGGCGCCGCCGCCGTGGAAGACGCCCGAGCCCCACACGTAGATGGCGGCGAACAGGAACAGCCACACGACATCGACGAAGTGCCAGTACCAAGCGGCGAACTCGAAGCCGAGGTGCTGGCGCGGGGTGAACTGGCCCGCATAGGCGCGGAACAGGCAGACGGCCAGGAAGATGGTGCCGATGATGACGTGGGCGCCGTGGAAGCCCGTCGCCATGAAGAAGGTCGACGAGTAGATGCTGCCCGAGAAGCCGAACTCGGCGTGGCTGTACTCGTAGGCCTGGCAGGCGGTGAACAGCACGCCGAGGATGATCGTCAGCCACAGGCCGTACTTCAGCCCCTTCCGGTCGCCGTGGAGCAGGGCGTGGTGCGCCCAGGTGACGGTGGTGCCGGACGTGAGCAGGATCAGCGTGTTGAGAAGCGGCAGATGCCAGGGATCGAACGCCTCGATGCCCTTCGGCGGCCAGACGCCGCCGGTGAACTCCACGCGGGAGACCTGGATCGGGTCGGCGGTGTAGAGTGCAGCCTCGAAATAGGCCCAGAACCACGCGACGAAGAACATCACCTCGGAGGCGATGAACATCATCATGCCGTAGCGGTGATGCAGCTGGACGACGCGGGTGTGATCGCCGGAATTGGCCTCGTGCGCCACGTCCTTCCACCACGAGAACATGGTGTAGAGGACGCCGATCGTCCCGGCGCCGAAAATGTACGGGCCCGGGGTCAGGGTGCCGATCTGCAGGCTCTTCATCCAGAAGACGGCGCCGAACGCCATCAGGAAGCCCGAGAAGGCGCCGATCAGCGGCCACGGACTCGGATTCAGGATGTGAAAGTCATGATTCTTGGCGTGCGCCTCGGCCATCGTCCCGTCGCTCCTCACCCTCGCGCCCTGCGCCGTTCCCGGCTTCCGGCCTGTCGCTTGCTCTTGGCAGACTTGTTGGCCGGGCGCGGCACGGACCACACCCAAGCTTGTCCGCACGTGTAGTCGGTGCGGGCCCGTCTTGTCACGGGTCCGCGATCAGAAATCCCGCTTCGTGCCCGAAGAACCGGAATTCGCAACGGCGGCCGTCACCGGCTGACCGTTCTTCGAGGCGAAGTAGGTGTAGGACAGCGTCATCTCCGAGAGATGCGCGGTGTTGGAATCGTCGCGGATCGCCGGATCGACATAGAAGACCACGGGCACGTCCAGCGTCTCGCCCGGCTGCAGCGTCTGCTCGTTGAAGCAGAAGCAGGCGATCTTGACGAAGTAGCCACCCATCAGGCCGGGCTGGACGTTGAACGTGGCCACGCCGGTGGACGGCTTGCTGCCGGTGTTCTGCACCCGGAAGAAGACGGTCTTGGTCTCGCCGAGCTTCGCGTCGATGCTGTTCGCCTCGGGCGCGAACTTCCAGGGCAGCCCCGGCGCGACGTTCGTGTCGAAATGCACGACCATGCTGTCGTCGGTGCGCGCTGCCGAGGCCGCGAGCGCCGGCCCCTGGCGCGGCGTGCCGTCATACCCGGTGGCCTTGCAGAAGGCGTCGTAGAGCGGCACCGACGCGAAGGCGAGGCCGATCATGCCGACCGCGAGCCCGGCGCAAGCGAGCGCGGTCCGTGTTGCGCCGCGGGCGGGATCGGGACGGTTTGCGGTCATCGCGACCTCTTCAGAGCGGCCGGCTGAGGATCTGCGGCCCGAGCTTGACGATCGTCAGCACGAAGAACAGCAGAACCCAGGCACCGAGCGCCAGGGCGATCGCCACCGAGCGCTTCCGGCGGCGTGCCTCTTCGGCAGGGGTCAGCGGGCGGTACTGGACGTCGGGCTCGGGCATGGCAATCAGCCCAGGACCGGACGGAACAGGCCGAAGCTCTGCTCGGCCAGCAGCGCCGAGAACAGCGCGAACAGGTAGAGGATCGAGAAGCCGAACATGCCCATAGCGGCGCGCTTCTCAGCCTCGCCCTCGCGGTTCCGGAGCACGCGGATGCTGAAGGCGACCATGCCGAGGCCACCGACGAGGCCGATCACCGCGTAAAGCAGGCCGCCGAAGCCGAGCGCGACCGGCGCGAGGCCGAGCGGCGCCAGGAACAGCGAGTACCACACGATCTGCCGGCGCGTGGAGGCCGGGCCGGCGACGTTCGGCATCATCGGGATGCCGGCACGGGCGTACTCGTCGGCCTTGATCAGCGCCAGCGCCCAGAAGTGCGGCGGCGTCCAGATGAAGATGATCGCGAAGAGGATCAGCGACTCGATGCCGACCGAGCCGGTCACGACCGCCTGGCCGATCACTGGCGGCAGGGCGCCGGCAGCGCCGCCGATGACGATGTTCTGCGCCGTCGCCCGCTTCAGCCACATCGAGTACACCACCGCGTAGAACACGATGGTGAAGGCCAGCAGCCCTGCGGCCAGCCAGTTCGCCGTGAGGCCGAGCACCAGCACGGAGGCCACCGAGAGGAACAGCCCGAAGCCGAGGGCCTCCTCCGGCGTGATCCGGCCCGATGGGATCGGACGGGTCGCGGTGCGGGTCATGACGGCGTCGATGTCGGCGTCCCACCACATGTTGAGGCAGCCCGACGCACCGGCACCGATCGCGATCGCGAGCAGCGAGATCGCGCCGATCGCCGGCTGCACGTGCCCCTGCGAGACGACCATGCCCACGAGCGCGGTGAAGATCACCAGCACCATCACCCGCGGCTTCAGCAGGGCGAAATAGTCCGGAACGTCGCCGCCGGCGGCCGAGAGGGCCGGGGCCGGAACGTCCGGTCCGATGCTGTTCGTGAGGCTTGTCATCGCGTCTGCCGCTGCTGTGCCGGCGCCCGGCCGCGCGCGTCACGGCCGAGTCGTCTCTCGAAATCGACTTGTTCCAAGGGTGGTCGCGCGCGTTGAGCGCGGCCCGGGCGTATCGCCCTTGTCGGTCGCCCTTGCCGGGAGGTCGGGATCCGGCCTCCGGGGAAGGGCGAGGGCCGCCGATGCGGCCCTCGCGGTCGGTGTATCAGTGCGCGCCCGGCTCGTCGACGATGCGGGGCAACGTCTCGAACTGGTGGAACGGGGGCGGCGAGGGGAGCGTCCACTCCAGGGTCGTCGCACCTTCGCCCCACGGGTTGTCCGCAGCCCGCTCCTTGGAACGGAAGGCGAGGACGACGCCGATCACGAAGACGAACATGCTGAGGCCGAAGATGTGGCCGCCGTAGGTCGAGACCTTGTGCCACTGGGCGAAGGCGTCCGGATAGTCGGCGTAACGACGCGGCATGCCGGCGAGCCCGAGGAAGTGCATCGGGAAGAACAGGACGTTCGCGCCGATGAAGGCCAGCCAGAAGTGCAGCTTGCCGGCCCATTCCGGGATGATGTGACCGGTCATCTTCGGGAACCAGTAGTAGACACCGGCGAAGATGATGAACACAGCGCCCAGCGACAGGACGTAGTGGAAGTGGGCGACCACGTAGTAGGTGTCGTGCAGGTACTTATCGACGGCCGAGTTGGCGAGCACGACGCCGGTCACGCCGCCGACGGTGAACAGGAAGATGAAGCCGACCGCCCAGTGCATGGCGGCGGTGAAGCGGATGGAGCCGCCCCACATGGTGGCGATCCACGAGAAGATCTTCACGCCGGTCGGCACCGCGATCACCATCGTGGCGAACACGAAGTAGGACTGCGTCTGGAGCGACAGGCCGACCGTGTACATGTGGTGGGCCCACACGACGAAGCCGACGACGCCGATCGCCACCATGGCGTAGGCCATCGCGAGGTAGCCGAACACAGGCTTCCGCGAGAACGTGGCGATGATGTGCGACACGATGCCGAAGGCCGGCAGGATCATGATGTAGACTTCGGGGTGACCGAAGAACCAGAACAGGTGCTGGTACAGGATCGGATCACCGCCGCCGGCCGGATCGAAGAACGTCGTGCCGAAGTTGCGGTCGGTCAGCAGCATCGTGATGGCGCCCGCGAGCACCGGCAGCGACAGCAGCAGCAGGAAAGCGGTGACCAGCTCGGCCCAGGCGAAGAGCGGCATCTTGTGCAGCGTCATGCCCGGGGCGCGCATGTTCAGGATCGTGGTGATGAAGTTGATCGCGCCGAGGATCGAGCCCGCGCCGGAAAGGTGCAGGGCGAAGATCGCGAAGTCGACGGCCGGACCGGGATGGCCGGCGGTCGAGAGCGGCGGGTAGACGGTCCAGCCCGTGCCGGCGCCGGACGCGCCGGGCGCGCCCTCGACGAACAGCGAGCAGAGCAGGGAGCAGAAGCCCGCCACCGTCAGCCAGAACGAGATGTTGTTCATGCGCGGGAACGCCATGTCGGGCGCGCCGATCATGAGGGGCACGAACCAGTTGCCGAACCCGCCGATCAGCGCCGGCATCACCATGAAGAACACCATGATGAGGCCGTGGCCCGTGACGAACACGTTGTAGGTCGCGGGATTCGAGAAGTACTGCAGACCGGGCTGCTCCATCTCCATCCGGATGCCGAAGGAGAGGAACGCGCCGATCATGCCGGCGCAGAAGGCGAAGAGCAGGTAAAGGGTGCCGATGTCCTTGTGGTTCGTCGACAGGAACCAGCGGGCGAAGAACGACGGCTTGTGGTCGTGGACCTCGTGGGCCTCTGCATGGGCTGCGGCTGTAGCCATGGATTCGGGTGCCTTGTGGATCTGATGGGTTCGGTTCGGTCCGGTCAGCCGGGGCTCAGCGCGCCTCAGCGAAGCTCGTGCCGTTGTCGATGCGGGCGTACTTGGTCTTCGCCTCCTTCAGCCAGTCGGCGTAGGCCTGCTCGCTGACCACGCGGACCACGATCGGCATGTAGGCGTGGCGCTGGCCGCACAGCTCGGAGCACTGGCCGTGGAAGGTGCCTTCCTTATCGGCCTTGAACCACATCTGGTTGAGGCGGCCGGGCACGGCGTCGATCTTGAAGCCGAAGGCCGGCATGGCCCAGGAATGCAGCACGTCGGCGGCGGTGACCTGGATCTTCACGATCTTGCCGACCGGGACGACCATCTCGTTGTCGGTCTGCAGCAGGCGCGGCTGCTTGTCCTCGTCGAGGTTGGCGTCAAAGGTGAAGCCGCCGCCAGCCTCGGTCTGCGGGTACTCGTAGGACCAGTACCACGCGTGGCCGATGACCTTGACGATCATGTCGGCCTTCGGATCCGAGAGCTGCGTGCGCAGCAGGCGGAAGGACGGGATCGCCACCGCGACCAGGATCAGCACCGGAACGATGGTCCAGGCGACCTCGATGGCGGTGTTGTGGGTGGTGCGCGACGGCGTCGGGTTCCGCTTCTCGCCAAAGCGGAAGATGCACCACAGGATCAGGCCCAGCACGAACACCGAGATGCCGAGCGACAGCCAGTGCAGGCCGATCTCGAAGCTGAGGATATCGCGACCGTTCTCGGTCACCTGAACCTGACGGCTCATCTCCCACGGCACGGGCTGACCGAAGCCCGCAGCGTGAGCAAGCGATATCGGGGAGAGCAGGGCGCCGAAGGCGGCGAGGCTCCAGAGTGACCGGTTGATCGTCCGCACCGTCCGCATCTGCCTCTCGTGGCTCCCCTGACAATCTGGCTGACGCCGGACCTTCCCGTCTTGATTGCGTGCGGGATTGTACCGACGTGACGGAGTACCGGTTGTGTCACCCGGCATTATCCGACCGGCGCTTCAGACCACAAGGGCCGACGCGGTGCAACCGCACAAGCGTCGCATCGCGCGCTTTCCAAGCACTTCAAGATCGTGCGTGGCGTGGTCGCACCGGCCATTTGTGCAATTCGTACCCTGGCCGTTGCATCGTGGAGCGGCCGATGAATACGGTTCACGTCCGCCATCGGAGCTCTGAATGTCGACGGTTGCCGAGAGCCTGCCCACTGAACTGCCCTCCGCCTCGGTGCGCATTCCGATGCAGGTCGTGGCCTATACGGGCGCGCCGCCGCGCTCCGACACGCGGGCCCTTGCGGTCGAGGCACCGGTCAACCTGGTCTACGGCAGCGTCCCACACGCCGTCATGATGGCGACACCCGCCGATCTCGAGGATTTCGCCTACGGATTCAGCCTAACGGAGGGCATCGTCGAGAGCGCGTCGGAGATCCGGTCCACGCGCGTCGAGGTCGGCGAAGACGGGCTGCGTCTCCATGTTGAACTAGCGCCTGGCCGCCTCCGCGAACACCTGGCGCGCAAACGCGCGATCAGCGGCCGCACAGGCTGCGGTGTCTGCGGGATCGAGGACCTGGCGCAGCTCCCGCATGCACAGCTGCGGAATGCCCCGGCCGTTCGGGTCACGCTGCCGGCGATTGCCGCCGCGCTCTCGAACCTCGACGCGTCCCAGGTTCTCGGAGCCGAGACCCGGGCGGTCCACGCGGCCGCCTGGGCGCGGCTCGACGGCTCCGTGGCGGTCGCCCGGGAGGATGTCGGCCGGCACAACGCTCTAGATAAGCTGATCGGCGCCCTGATGCGGTCCGGCACGAACGTCGATCAGGGCTTCCTGGTGATCACCAGCCGCTGCTCGTTCGAGATGGTCGAGAAGGCGGCCCGCCTCGGCGCGGCCGTCATCGTCGCCATCTCGGCCCCGACCTCGCTGGCGCTCGAACGAGCCCGGGCGAACGGGTTGACGCTCTGCGCCATCGCGCGCGCCGACACGGTCACGGTCTTTACCGGCGCGGAGCGGCTGCTCGTGCCCTAACGGATCACTGTGCCGCGCCCTGTTCCTTGTCCGCGGTACCGGGAACGATGGTCGCGCCCCCGATCACCCGCACGGGCTTCTTGTCGGCCGGCGGGTCCTTCCAGTCCTGAGCCGGCGGCTTCGAGGTTGCGGCCAGGGTGCTCTCGGAGGTCTTCGCCGCCGGGGTGGGTGCGGTGCTTGCCGGCGGCGCCTTGTCGATGGCGGCCGACTTGGCCTCCGGCTTAGCGTCCGGGCCCGACTCGGTCTTCGCCGCTTCGGCGGGCGCGAGCTTCGGTGCCGGCGCGTCGGGGCTGACGCGGCGGGCTGCCTTTTCCGGCGGGCGGACCGGATTCACCCGGGCGATCTTCCGCGACGGCCGGCCGACGCCGTCGGGGTTCACACCATCGGGATTCGGCTCAAGACGCATGGCCTCGCCCGTAGGCCGACGCTGAGGCCGCAGAGTTGGGTCACCTTCCGGGGGAAGTGGCCGCGCGACACGCCGGGGGCCGGCATCCTCTTCGGTCCAGCCGAATCCGGGGGCCGGACGCTCGAGCCTCGCATAGGTCTCCGGCGCGCCGAGACGCTGCCGACCCACGATCGCTCCCATGCCCGGATCGACGAACAGCCGGACCGGCACGCCCGTCGGACTGACCGCATCGACCACGTAGACCCGGCCGTCGAAGCGTGGGCGGCCCACACCCGTGAAGCCGCGGTCGGCGAGGCGCCACGCCACGACCCGCGGCGGCAGGACCTCTTCCTCGAAGGCGAATTGGGCGTTGGCGCTCTGACAAAACCCCAGCACGCCTGCGCCCGACACGAGAGCGGCACAGACCGCCGACCTTGCGGAGATCCGAAAGCGTGAAGCCGTTCTGAGCTTGATTGTCACTCTGGTGCGTTCCCGTTTTGGAGACCCGGCAGAGTACCCGGTTCCGGCATGGCCCGGACCGGTTGATCCGGACCACGACCATGCCGGCGAGGTCGTTGCCCCGCATGCCGCTTGTGCTCGGCCAGCCGGGTAGAGCGTGCGATTCGGGCGAGATTGCGGAGGCGGAAGATCGGGGCCGGACCGGCCTTCCGCAGCAGCCGGTCCGCTGCGTCTCGCGGTCACTTGCTGAAAACATTTCAATCTGGCAATTTCGCGACTTAGGACAGCAGAACTGTCCCATCGGCCGTGCATCCCGGCCGTCGCCGTCTCGCGCGCAGGCGAGAAATCCGGCAGACGGATACGGGCGCGCCAGCGCACCGCTCCTCGAGCGGTCTGGGTCCTCGATGAACGCAGGTTGGCGGACGTGTCCCGGGAGGGACCGGCCGCATGGCCTGCGACATGGGGTCGGAGCGGCGGGCACCGACGGCTCACGGGCACGAAACGTGCTCGTGAGCCAAAGGTTCGGCGGACGGTGTCGAGGTTGGGGACGAGACGAAGCATGTCACATCGCAGACCCGCTGAAGAGTTTGCTGCTTCCACGGTCCAGGCTGCCGCTCCGCGCGGTGGCGCGATGCCGCTCACGGTGCGCGATCCCGCCCTGCCGAAAGCGCAGGGTGCCTACGATCCCGCGCACGAGCGCGATGCCTGCGGCGTCGGCTTCATCGCCGACATGCACGACCGGCGCACGCACGCCATCGTCGAGCAGGGCTTGAAGATCCTCGAGAATCTCGATCATCGCGGGGCGGTCGGCGCCGATCCCAAGATGGGCGACGGTTGCGGCATCCTCACGCAGATTCCGCACGGGTTCTTCGCCGAGGAATGCTCGCGCCTCGGCTTCGAGCTTCCGCCGGCCGGCGACTACGCCATCGGCCAGTTCTTCATGCCGAAGGCTGAGGAGCCGCGCGCGATCATTCAGGAGATCGTCGAATCGGCGCTCGCCGCCGAGGGTCTGCCGCTGCTCGGCTGGCGCGACGTGCCGGTCGATCCGGAGGATCTCGGCGAGGCCGTGAAGGCGACCGAGCCGCATCACCGTCAGGTCTTCATCGGACGTCCGGCCTCGGTTGCCGACCAGGACGCGTTCGAGCGCCGCGTCTACGTCGCCCGCAAGGTGATCTCCAACAAGGTCTACGGCCTCGACGACCCGCGGGTGAAGGAGTTCTACCCAGTTTCCGTGTCGACCCGGACCATCGTCTACAAGGGCATGGTGCTCGTCACGCAGCTCGGCGGCTACTTCCTCGACCTGAAGGACGACCGCTTCGTCTCGGCGATCGCCCTCGTCCACCAGCGCTTCGCCACCAATACCTTCCCGACCTGGCGGCTGTCGCACCCGTACCGGATGGTTGCCCATAACGGCGAGATCAACACGCTGCGCGGCAACGTCAACTGGATGGCGGCCCGTCAGGCGAGCGTCGATTCCGACCTGTTCGGCAACGACATCTCGAAGCTGTGGCCGATCTCCTACGAGGGCCAGTCCGACACCGCCTGCTTCGACAACGCCCTCGAGTTCCTCGTGCAGGGCGGCTACCCGCTCGCGCACGCGATGATGATGCTCATCCCGGAGGCCTGGGCGGGCAATCCGCTGATGAGCGAGGAGCGGCGCGCCTTCTACGAGTACCACGCCGCCCTGATGGAGCCGTGGGACGGCCCTGCCGCTGTGGCGTTCACTGATGGCCGCCAGATCGGCGCGACCCTCGACCGCAACGGCCTGCGCCCGGCCCGGTACATCGTCACCGACGACGGGCTCGTGGTGCTCGCCTCCGAGATGGGCACGCTGCCGATCCCGGACGAGAAGATCGTGCAATCCTGGCGCCTCCAGCCGGGCCGCATGCTGCTGATCGACCTGCAGAAAGGCCGCATTGTCTCCGACGAGGAGATCAAGGGCGAGCTCGCTGCCGCGCACCCCTATGCCGACTGGGTCAAGAACACCCAGATCGTCCTGGAAGAGCTGCGTCCGGTCCAGCCGCGCGAGTCGCGCGGCGATGTCAGCCTGCTCGATCGGCAACAGGCCTTCGGCTACACGCAGGAAGACCTCAAGTTGCTGATGCAGCCCATGGCCGTCACCGGCCAGGAGGCGGTCGGCTCGATGGGCACGGACACGCCGCTCTCGGCCCTCTCCGAGAAGTCGAAGCTGCTCTACACCTACTTCAAGCAGAATTTCGCGCAGGTCACGAACCCGCCGATCGACCCGATTCGCGAGGAGGCCGTGATGAGCCTCGTTTCGTTCATCGGGCCGCGGCCGAACCTTCTCGACATGGAGGGCGCGTCCCGGCGCAAGCGCCTGGAGGTTCGCCAACCGATCCTCACCAACGCGGATCTCGAGAAGATCCGCTCGATCGGCCATTTCGAGGACCGGTTCGACACCAAGACCCTCGACATGACCTACCCGGCCGAGACCGGCGCAGCCGCCATGGACGGGGCGCTCGACCGGCTCTGCGACCGTGCTGAGGCTGCGGTGCGCGGCGGCTACAACATCATCGTGCTGACCGACCGGGCGGTCGGGCCGGACCGGATCCCGATCCCGGCTCTGCTGGCCACGGCCTCCGTGCACAATTACCTGATCCGGAAGGGTCTGCGGACCTCGGTCGGCCTCGTGGTCGAGTCGGGGGAGCCGCGCGAGGTGCATCACTTCGCGTGCCTGGCCGGCTACGGCGCCGAGGCGATCAACCCGTACCTCGCCTTCGAGACGCTGCTCGAGATGAAGGATGAGTTCCCGCCGGACCTCACCGACGACGAGATCATCTACCGCTACATCAAGGCGATCGATAAGGGCCTGCTGAAGGTGATGTCCAAGATGGGCATCTCGACCTACCAGTCCTATTGCGGCGCGCAGATCTTCGACGCGGTCGGACTTAACTCGACCTTCGTGGGCCGCGACTTCTTCGGCACGGCGACGACCATCGAGGGCGTCGGCATGGCCGAGATCGCCGAGGAGACGGCCCGCCGCCATCGCGATGCCTTCGGTGACGCGCCGGTCTACCGCAACGCGCTGGATGTTGGCGGCGAATACGCCTACCGGCTGCGCGGCGAGACCCACACCTGGACGCCCGACACGGTAGCGACGCTGCAGCACGCGGTGCGCCTGAACGTGCCCGAGCGCTACCGGGAATACGCCGCGCTGGTGAACCAGCAGGAGCACCAGCTGAAGACGCTGCGTGGCCTGTTCCGCCTCAGGTCTGCCGCCGAGATCGGCCGGGCGCCGGTTCCGCTCGAGTCGGTCGAGCCGGCCTCCGAGATTGTCAAGCGCTTCGCCACGGGCGCCATGTCGTACGGCTCCATCTCCAAGGAAGCGCACGAGACGCTCGCCATCGCGCTGAACTCGTTCGGCGGCCGATCGAACTCGGGCGAGGGCGGCGAGGAGGTGGAGCGGTTCAAGCCGCTGCCGGACGGGCGCTCGCGCCGGTCCGCGATCAAGCAGGTCGCCTCCGGCCGCTTCGGCGTGACGACGGAATACCTCGTCAATTCCGACATGATGCAGATCAAGGTCGCGCAGGGCGCCAAGCCCGGCGAGGGCGGCCAGCTGCCCGGCCACAAGGTCGACGCCAAGATCGCCAAGGTCCGCTACGCCACCCCGGGCGTCGGTCTGATCTCGCCGCCGCCGCACCACGACATCTACTCGATCGAGGATCTGGCGCAGCTGATCTTCGACCTGAAGAACGTGAACCCGTCGGCGGACGTGTCGGTGAAGCTCGTCTCCGAGGTCGGCGTCGGCACTGTGGCGGCCGGCGTCGCCAAGGCGCGGGCCGACCACATCACGATCTCGGGCTTCGACGGCGGCACCGGCGCGGCGCCTCTCACGTCGCTGAAGCACGCGGGCGGACCGTGGGAGACCGGTCTCGCCGAGACCCAGCAGACCCTGGTGCTCAACAACCTGCGCGGGCGCGTCGCCCTCCAGGCGGACGGCGGCATCCGGACCGGGCGCGACGTGATCATCGCGGCGCTCCTCGGCGCCGACCAGATGGGCTTCTCGACCGCCCCGCTGATCGCGGCCGGCTGCATCATGATGCGCAAGTGCCACCTGAACACCTGCCCGGTCGGCGTCGCCACCCAGGACCCGGTGCTGCGCAAGCGCTTCAAGGGCACGCCCGAGCACGTGGTGAACTACTTCTTCTTCGTGGCCGAGGAGGTCCGGGAGATCCTGGCGTCCCTCGGCTTCACGAAGCTGGAGGAGGCGGTCGGCCGCTCCGACGTGCTCGACAAGGTCGAAGCCATCGCCCACTGGAAGGCGCGCGGGCTCGACTTCACCAAGCTGTTCCACCGGCCGAAGGTGGCCGAGGGCACAGCGATCCGCCACGTGGACGTGCAGCACCACCCGATCGACACGGTCCTCGACCGGCGCCTGATCGCTGGGGCCCAGCACGCCATCGAGACCGGCGAGCCGGTGGTCCTCACCGACACGATCCGCAACTCGGACCGGGCGGCCGGCGCGATGCTCTCGGGCGCGGTGGCAAAGGCGCACGGCCATGAAGGCCTGCCCGACGACACGATCGTGGTGAAACTCGCCGGCACCGCCGGCCAGAGCTTCGGCGCCTGGGTCGCGGCGGGCGTGACCATCGAGCTGACCGGCCACGGCAACGACTATGTCGGCAAGGGCCTGTCGGGCGGCAAGCTGATCATTCGGCCGAGCGATGCGCTGAAATCGCCGCCGGATCGGACCATCATGGTCGGCAACACCGTGCTTTACGGAGCGATCGCCGGCGAGTGCTACGTCCGCGGCGCGGCCGGTGAGCGCTTCGCCGTGCGCAACTCGGGCGCCATCACGGTGGTCGAAGGCATGGGCGACCATGGCTGCGAGTACATGACCGGCGGCGTCGTGGTGTCGATCGGCGAGACCGGCCGCAACTTCGCGGCCGGCATGTCGGGCGGCATCGCCTACGTGCTCGACGAGGACGGCTCGTTCTCGGCGCGCTGCAACCTGTCGATGGTCGATCTGGAGCCCGTCGAGGAAGAGGACGATCTGATGCGCCGCTTCCACCAGGACGGCGACCTGGAGACCAAGGGCCGGGTCGACATCCTGGCCGACATGTCGGGCCACGACGAGGAGCGGCTGACGCAGCTCATCACCAATCACCTCAAGTACACGGGCAGCCCGCGGGCGAAGACCATCCTCGACAACTGGTCGGCCTACCGCACCAAGTTCGTGAAGGTGATGCCGGTGGAGTACCGCCGGGCGCTCCGTGAGATGGAGATGGCGCGGATGCCGGTGGCCGCGGAGTAGCCGGCGCACAAGGCCGGGCGGTGCGCCGCCCGGCCCCGCACACACGAGACGAGACGATGCGGGCAGCGCAGTCACAGACTGGCCGGCCCAGGGGCTGACCAATGGGCAAGATCACAGGCTTCCTCGAATTCGACCGGCAGGAGCAGAAGTATCAGCTCGCCGCCGACCGGGTTCGGCACTTCCGCGAGTTCACGCTGCCGCTGGACGAGCACGACCTCACGAAGCAGGCGGCCCGCTGCATGGATTGCGGCATCCCGTTCTGCCATGGTCCGACTGGCTGCCCGGTCCACAACCAGATTCCGGATTGGAACGACCTCGTCTTCCAGTCGGATTGGGAGGAAGCCTCACGCAACCTCCATTCGACCAACAACTTCCCCGAGTTTACCGGCCGCATCTGCCCCGCGCCCTGCGAGGAGGCCTGCACGCTGAATCTCGAGAACCAGCCGGTGGCGATCAAGACGATCGAGCAGGCGATCGCCGACCGCGCCTGGAACATGGGCTGGGTGAAGCCCGAGCCGGCGCAGACCCGCACCGGCAAGCGCGTGGCGATCGTCGGCTCGGGGCCGGCCGGCATGGCGGCCGCCCAGCAGCTCGCCCGGGTCGGGCACGACGTCCACGTGTTCGAGCGCGAGCCGAAGGCCGGCGGCCTGCTGCGCTACGGCATCCCGGACTTCAAGATGGAGAAGCGCCACATCGACCGGCGTGTGCGCCAGATGGAGGCCGAAGGCGTCGTCTTCCACTACAACCAGAACATCGGCGTGACGAAGTCCGTGGACGAACTCAAGGCCGAGTTTGACGCCGTGATGTTCTGCGGCGGCGCCGAGGATCCCCGCAATCCGCAGCTTCCTGGACAGGAGCTGGAGGGTGTCCATTACGCCATGCCGTACCTCGTCCAGTCGAACCGGCGGGTGAACAACGAGCCGATGCGCGGCAACGGCGAGGTGCCGATCCTGGCCAGCGGCAAGAACGTTGTGGTGATCGGTGGCGGCGACACAGCCTCGGACTGTGTCGGCACGGCGTTCCGTCAGGGTGCGCTGTCGGTGACGCAGCTCGACATCCGTCCGCGGCCGCCGGAGCGCGAGGACAAGCTGACCGTGTGGCCTTACTGGCCGACGAAGATGCGGACCTCCTCCAGCCAGGCCGAGGGCGCCGAGCGCGAATTCCAGGCCGCGACGCTCCGCCTCGAAGGCAACAAGAAGGGGCAGCTGACCGGCGTGGTCTGCGCCCGGGTCGATGCCAAGCGCCAGCCGATCGCCGGGACCGAATTCGTGCTGCCCGCCGATCTGGTCTTCATGGCGATTGGCTTCGCCGGCTCAGTGCAGAAGGGGCTTCTCGAGCAGTCGGGCATCGGCGTCAGCAAGCGCGGCAACGTCGAAGCGAACGAGGACGATTACCAGACCTCGGATTCCAAGATCTGGGCCGCCGGCGACATGAGGCGCGGCCAGTCCCTGGTGGTCTGGGCCATCCGGGAGGGACGGCAGGCGGCGCGCGCCATCGACGAGACGCTGATGGGTTCGAGCGTCCTGCCGCGCTAGGGCGATTGGCGATCCGCAGAGCCGTACGGCGTCATCAGGGCGGCCAGCGGAAATCGTCGGCGCGGCCGGGCTGCGGCATGGGCGCATTCCCGCGCAGGAGCGTCCGCTCGATCGTGCCGAGATTGTCCGGATCGCGGGGCCGGCCGCTCAGCAGCGCACCACCGGGTGAGACCTCGGCCCGGCTGAGCGGCACCACCGGTCCGGCCGCCGGTTTCACCGGCAAGGCCGGAACGCCCGGAGGCTCCGGCAGGCTCGGAAGCATCGCGGTGATCTGGCGATCGATCGCCGCCGTGTCGGTAAGCTGCGGAGACCCGTCGAGGCTCGGACCCGTGGCCGCGGGCGGCGCGCTCGGCGCGATCGTGGCTGTCGGCGGCTGGTCGGCCGGCTGCGGCGCCGTGCCCATCAGCCGCTTCAGCTCGACATCGGCGAAATGCGCCAGCTTCCGGTCGCCGGCCTTCGTGAAATGGACCCCGTCCGCCGTGCGCAGTTTGGCGATCTGGCCCTCCGGGTCCGGGCCCGAGGCGGCGTACCTGTCCCGGTCATCGACGAAGCCGGGCCAGATATCGACGTAGGTCGCGCCGGCCTTGGTCACGCTGTCGCGGATGATGTCGTTGATGGCGGCGAGATCCCGGCTGAGGGTCTCACTCTGGACGGGCGGCAGGCCGACCCAGACCAGTGGCACCTTCTTGTCGGTGAAGACCTTGATGAGGGCATCGACGCGTGCATGGTACAGGGCACGCCAGCGATCCGTGAGCGGATCGATGGTCTCGTCGCCGTCCCGGATCGGCTGCCGGTCGTTCGCGCCCAGCATGACCAGCGCGTAACGGATCTTGGGATTGCCCTGCAGGGAATCCTGCGCGACCTTGGGCCAATCGACGACGTCCTTGCGGATGAGGCCGCTGTCGCCCTTGGCACGATCGAGAACCGCGACATCGGCATTGTCCTCGAAGACGTCATCGAGGCCCTTCGCCAGATGATCGGCCAAGGAATCGCCGAACACCGCGATCTGGACGTTCGGCTCGCTCTTCGCAATGGCGGGTTTGGGCGGGGTCGGCGCCCGGGCCGGACGCACGCGCCGCTTGATCGCGGGCGCTGGGCGCTGCGCTTCAGCCGGGGCGTAGTTCGGCCGGGGTCGCGGCGCCCGATAGGTTCGCTCGGGCTGAGGGGCGACGGGCTGGGGCCGGTCCTCCCAGGGCCAGTAGAACTGTCGCGGGGCCTCCTGCTGGGGCGCGTAGCGGGGCTGGCGGCCGTAGGTCCCGTCGTCCCGGTAATATGCATCGCGGGACCGCCGCCTCGGCGGTGCTTCGTAAGTGGCACCGGGACCGGGCTGCTGGTAGCCGTCGCCCCATTGCGCCCGCGCAGGCACGCTGCCGAGCAGCGACAGGCAGGCCAGACACAGCAAGGTCTCCAGGCCGTGAATCACAGGGCGTATCGCGGGACGCCGGTCAGCGACTTTCATGCGCATCCTGCGACCTTATCCCGAACGGCGCCATTGCGGAACGGCTCACGCGCAATCGGCCCGGCTCCCGGCCAAGACCTTGTGCGCGACCTTACTGGTGGGGCTCTGTGTCGCCCTGAATCCGCGCGAGAAGTTTCGGAGTGGCGTACCCGTCTGCCGGCAGGCCTACGCTGATCTGATAACGCCGGACCGCCTCGCGCAACTTCGGGCCGGCACGGCTGTCCGTCGGTCCGTCGTAGAACCCGGCCCGCGCGAGAGCGGTCTGAAGCGCCCGCAACCCCGCGCCATCCAGTCTCGCTCCCGCTGCCGGCCACGGCAACGCGAGCGGCGGACCGCCATCCAGACGTTCGGCCAGGTGGCCAACGGCCAACGCGTAGGAATCCGACGTGTTGTAGCCGCGGATCACCTCGAAATTGTCGGTGATCAGGAAGGCCGGCGCGCCCAACCCGCCCGGCAGGAACAGGCTGGCGCGACCGCCCTCCGGCAGCGGTTTCCCATCCGCACGACGAACGCCTCTCTGCGCAAACGCGCTCAGGTCGCCCGTATAGCGGGACAGGTCGAAGCCGTCCGGCAGCAGCACCGCATAGCCCCATGACACGGACGGATCCCAGCCCAAGTCCTTGAGATAGGCGGCGATGGAAGCCAGCGAATCCGCGTCGCTCGTCCAGATGTCCCGGCGGCCGTCGCCGTCGAAATCGACCGCGTGGGCCAGATAGGTGGAGGGCAGGAACTGGACCTGACCCATGGCGCCTGCCCAGCTGCCGCTCATGCGCTCGGGGCTGATGTCCTTGCGCTGCAGGATCGTCAGCGCGGCGAGGAGCTCGTCCCGGAACAGGTCGCCCCGGTGCCGTGCGTGGGCGAGGGTCGCCAGGGCCCGGACCGTCGAGACGCTGCCCGCGCTCGCTCCGAAATCGGATTCGATGCCCCAGAACGCCAGGATCACCGGGCCCGGCACACCGTACCGACCCTCGATCTGCCTGAGGGTCGTGGCGAGCGACGCGGCTCGCGCCCGGCCCCGATTGATCCGCCCCGCCGACGAGGCGCCGACGAGATAGTCCCAGACTGGCCGCACGAATTCGGTCTGACGCCGCGTTCGTGCCAGGACCGCCTCGTCCGGCGCAGAGATCCCGCGAAAGGCCGCGTCGAACGTCTGTGCGGATACCCCGCGTGACGCGGCGTCGGGGCGCAGGGCCTCGATAAAGGCCCGAAACGCGCCGTCGTCGCCTGCGGCCGCGGCGGCCCGGATCGGGCCAGCGGCCAGGTACAGGCTGGCGGCCAGCAGTGTTCTGCGCGACGGCATCCGGTCAGAGCCGATTGCGCGTGCCGAGATGCTGCTCCCAGGCGAGCGCTTGGGCGACGATCGCGTCGAGGTCGTCGTGGCGAGGCTTCCAGCCCAGCCGATCGCGGATCAGCCCCGCCTCGGCGACGATCTGCGCCGGATCTCCGGGCCGGCGCGGGCAGAGACGCACCTCGAAATCGCGGCCGGACAATCGCTTCACCACATCGATGACTTCGAGCACCGAGTAGCCGCGGCCGTAACCGCAATTCAGCGTCAGGCTCTCGCCGCCGGCTCTCAGGTGATCGAGCGCGACCCTATGGGCTGCGGCAAGGTCGGAGACCTGGATGTAGTCGCGCAGGCAGGAGCCGTCGGGCGTCGCGTAATCGGTCCCGAACACGTCGAGCCGTTCGCGCTGCCCGAGGGCGGCCTGCGTGGCGACCTTGATCAGGTGCGTGGCGTTGGGCGTCGACTGCCCGGAGCGGCCAGCCGGATCAGCACCGGCCACGTTGAAGTAGCGCAAAATCACGTAGGAGAAGCCGTGGGCGGCCGCCGCGTCGGCGATCATCCACTCGCTCATGAGCTTCGATCGGCCGTAGGGGTTGATCGGCTTCAGCGGCAGATCCTCGGGGACGGGCACGACCTCCGGTTCCCCATAGACGGCTGCCGTCGACGAGAAGATCACATGCCGCACGCCGGCACGCACCGAGGCCTCGATCAGGGAGCGCGTCTTCACGGTGTTGGCGAGGTAGTAGCCCAGCGGATCGGACACGGAGTCCGGCACCACGATCCGGGCGGCGAAATGAGCCAGCGCATCGATCCTGTGCTGCAGGATCGTCTGCGTGACGAGCGCTTGGTCCGCCACGTCGCCGACCACAAGCTTGACGCCTTCCGGGACGGCCCAATCGAAGCCCGTCGACAGATCGTCCAGGACGACGACCTCCTCATGGCCGGCATCGAGCAGCGCCAGAACCATGTGGCTGCCGATGTAGCCGGCGCCTCCCGTCACAAGGACCGCCATGTCACCCCCTCCGGTGCCGTTCTCGCCACGCCCGCGCACGCCCATGCAGACGGTATATTTACGGCGGTTTGCCTCTTACTATTGCCGCAGCGCTCTTGCGACGCTTCGCGATAGCCTATCTGACAGGCCGCACCGTTGACCACGTTCTTCCGTTCCGTTGCCGGGGTTACCTTTCGATGAAACCGATCCGCAAGGCCGTCCTGCCCGTCGCGGGCCTGGGCACGCGCTTCCTGCCCGCGACCAAGGCGGTCCCCAAGGAAATGCTCACGGTCGTCGACCGACCCGTCGTTCAGCATGTCGTCGATGAAGCGCGCGAAGCCGGCATCGAGCACTTCATCTTCGTCACGGGCCGCGGCAAGGCGGTCATCGAGGACCATTTCGACATCGCCTTCGAACTCGATCACACCTTGCAAGAGCGTGGGAAGACTGCTGCCTACGAGGAGTTGAAGAAGGATCTGCCCAAGGCTGGTCAGACCAGCTTCACCCGTCAGCAGGCGCCCCTCGGCCTCGGCCACGCGGTGTGGTGTGCCCGCGAGATCGTGGGCGACGAGCCTTTCGCCGTGCTGCTGCCGGACATGCTGAGCCGCGGCTGCATGCAGCAGATGCTGGCAACTTACGAGCGTCATGGTGGCAACGTCATTGCCGTCGAGGAGGTCGCGCCCGAGGAGACCCATCAGTACGGGATCGTGAGCGTCGGCGAGACCTACGGGCAGTCCTTCCAGATCACCGGCATGGTCGAGAAGCCCAAGCAGGGTACGGCGCCCTCGAACTTCATCATTTCCGGCCGCTACATCCTGCAGCCCGAGATTTTCGGGATCCTCGAGCACGGCAAGAAGGGGGCCGGCGGCGAGATCCAGCTCACGGATGCGATGATCGACTTGATGGAGTCGCAGGACTTCTTCGGCATGCACTACGAGGGCCGGACCTACGACACAGGCTCCAAGCTCGGGTTCCTCACGGCGAACCTGGCCTACGCCCTGGAGCGAGACGATCTCGCAGGGCCCCTGCGGTCCGAGATCGCCAAGCTCCTGAAGGAGTAGAGCTCAGGCGGCGGGCCGCGCCGGGCCTTCTCGCCTGCGGATCTCGACAGGGAAGGCCGGGACGCTCTCGGCATCACTCCGGATAACGCCAAGATGGCTCGGCGCGGAAAACGCGGCCGGGCCATTTTTTCGGGTGAGCACGCTCGCTCCGTTCGCTGGAGACCGGCGGACGCTTCGGACACGCGGCTCAGGTATGCACTGGGGGCGGAGGCTGGACTCAGATTGCCCTTGCGTCTTGTGCGGCGCACTTTATTTTGTGCGTTGCGGGATCGCGATGGCGTCGCGGTCACGTAGCCCTTCTTGGGCGTTTCCTCCCTAGACTTCGGGCCGCTCCTTCGGGAGTGGCCTTTTTTCTTGGGCGTTGCGGTCTCTTGGTGAACGCGGGGTGTCCCGCTTCTATTCCGCCGCCATTCGGCGGGGCGTCAGATCGCCCAGATCGGACGCGACCTCGGCGATGATGGATGTCAGCGCCTCCGCGAGATCATCGAAGCCCGCCGTCATCGCCAGGCTGCCTTCGTTCATGTAGAGCCCGCGGCTGACCTCGATCTGCAAGGCATGGCGTCCGAGATTCGGCTCGCCGTAATGCTCGGTGATGAAGCCGCCCGCATAGGGCTTGTTGCGAACCACGCGGAAACCCCGCGCCCGAAAAGCGGTCTCAAACCCGTTGATGAGGCTCGGGGCACAGGCGGTCCCGTAGCGGTCACCCAGCACCACGTCGGCCTTCATCTCCGGATCGCGCCCGAGGCTTGAGGACGGCATCGAGTGGCAATCGATGAGCACGCAATGCCCGTGGCTGCGCGCCGTCCGCTGGACGAGGCCGCGCAGC
Organism: Methylobacterium sp. FW102-HT35C08; assembly: GCF_058790235.1. NCBI lineage: Bacteria > Pseudomonadati > Pseudomonadota > Alphaproteobacteria > Hyphomicrobiales > Methylobacteriaceae > Methylobacterium > Methylobacterium sp. FW102-HT35C08. The sequence continues at coordinate 46,003 of NZ_JBYTCL010000002.1, forward strand.
GCGCGGTGATAGGGCTTGTAGAGCCCCTCGATCCGTGCCGTCGCCTCGGTCACCGGCAACCTGCGCGCGTAGATCTCCTGCCCGTCGGCAACAACCCGCGGAACCGTTCCCAGCCCGCCGGCGACCCGCATCGAGCGCGTGTTGGCAAACGATGGCAGCCGGCCCTCGAACATGCGCGGATCGAGTTCGAAGGGCTCGCGGTTCACGTCGAGGAATGCGCGCGGAAAGTTGGCCCGCAGGAGCGGCGCACCGAGGGCGACCACCGATGCGAACAGGCGATCGACATACGCGTCTTCCGAGCGGCGCAGCGTAAGCGCGTCGAGCCGGGACGCCGCGACGAAGTCGGGGGGGTAGACGGCTCCGGAATGGCCGGTATTGAAGACGAAGGGCAGGATGTGCGCCGCCGGCTCGTCGACCGCGAAGGCCGGGGCAAATCCGAAGACGTCTGGCTCGACCGGTACGGGCGCGATCATCGGCTGGTGGACACCCCGGCGGTTGTGAAAGCACGGCAGGTCCGCACTGTGCGGCGCGATCGACCGCCTGTCCACTCGGCGCCCGCCAAGGGTGCCGTCGCCAAAGGGTCACGCGGCGTGCGCTGCGGGCTCCATCCTAACACCTTGTTTACCATCGCCTCCCTTTATGGGATCAACAACGCGACTCGAAGGCTCGGATCCGGCCGATGAAAATCCTGCTGGCGGAAGACGACAACGATATGCGCCGGTTTCTAGCGAAGGCGCTGCAGAACGCGGGATACGACGTCCTGTCCTTCGACAACGGCCTCTCGGCCTACAACCGGTTGCGCGAGGAACCGTTCGAGCTGCTGCTGACCGACATCGTGATGCCGGAGATGGACGGCATCGAGCTCGCGCGGCGGGCCACCGAACTCGACCCCGACATCAAGGTCATGTTCATCACCGGTTTCGCGGCGGTCGCGCTGAACCCGGATTCCAAGGCTCCGAAGGACGCCAAGGTCCTGTCCAAGCCGTTCCATCTGCGCGACCTCGTCAACGAGGTCGAGAAGCTGCTGGCGGCCTGACGGCAAGACCGGCGGAGCGGAGTGCCGGCCTTCGGCACGCCGCAGCGGGAGGAAGAGTCCTCCTGTGACCACACGGGCATAGGCTATTCGGATCGCGCGCTCCTATATGGCGGGAGATCACGCGCGGGACGATGAACGCCATGCAGCCGGTCACCATCTACACCACGGCCTGGTGCCCCTATTGCTCGGCGGCCAAGAGCCTGCTGAAGGAGAAGGGCGTCGCCTTCCAGGAGATCGACGTCGAGCGCGTGCAGGGCGCACGCGGCACCATGGTGGAGAAGGCAGGCGGCCGCACGAGCGTGCCGCAGATCTTCATCGGCGGCACGCATGTTGGTGGCTGCGACGATCTCTACGCGCTTGATCGGGCGGGCAAGCTGGATCGACTGCTGAAGGACACGGCCGATGCCTGACGCACGCTTCACGGCCGCCTGCGTTCAGATGCGCTCCGGTCGCGATCCGGGCGTGAACCGCGATGCGGCTGTGGCCGGTGTCCGTGAGGCGGCGTCGCGCGGTGCGGATTATGTCCAGACCCCCGAGATGACGTCTCTGGTCGAGCGGAATCGGGAGCGTCTCTTCGCACAGGTCACCGGCGAAGATCAGGACCAGACCCTGTCCGCCCTGCGCGAGGCCGCACGAGAGACGGGAACGGTGGTTCAGATCGGCTCGATCGCGGTGCGGTCTGGCGACAAGATCGCCAACCGCGCCTATCTGATCGGCTCGGACGGCGAGATCCTCGCATCCTACGACAAGCTTCATCTCTTCGATGTCGACCTCCCCAGCGGCGAGCGCTGGCGGGAATCGGCCACCTACACAGGCGGCGCCTGCGCGGTGGTCGCGGCGACGCCGTGGGCCATGCTCGGGCTCACGATCTGCTACGACATCCGGTTTCCCGGCCTGTACCGGGCTCTGGCCGAGGCGGGGGCGGAGGTGCTGACCGCGCCGGCCTGCTTTACCCGCCAGACCGGCGAGGCGCATTGGCATGTCCTGCAAAGGGCGCGCGCGATCGAGACCGGCTCCTTCGTCATGTCAGCGGCTCAAGGCGGTCTCCACGAGGATGGCCGCGAGACCTTCGGCCACTCGCTGATCGTCGATCCCTGGGGCCGCGTCCTCGCCGACGCGGGCGGCTCAGAGCCTGGCGTAATCCTGGCAGAGATCGACCTCGCGCAGGTCGCGGATGCCCGGGCGCGCATCCCCTCGCTGAAGCACGGCCGCACCTTCTCCGTCGAACGGGTTGGTCCTCAGATCCGGGCCGCACAGTAGACAGAACAGCAAGCAAGAGAATGATCCGGTACAGTCTCGTCTGCGAGGCCGGGCACGGCTTCGAGAGCTGGTTCCCGTCCTCGGATTCCTACGATGAACAGGCCGCACGCGGGCTCGTGACCTGCCCGGTCTGCGACAGCGCGAAAGTCAGCAAGGCTCTGATGGTGCCGCGTATCGCCCGCACGGATCGCGAGCGCTCATCTGTCCCAGTCCCGGCGCAACCGGACCAGCCGCAGACCCTGATCGCGGAGCCGGAGCGACAGGTCCGGGCCATGCTGCGGGCGCTGCGCGAACACGTCGTGGCCCATTCGGAACATGTCGGCGAACGCTTCCCCGAGGAGGCCCGCAAGATCCATTACGGTGAAACGGAAGGCCGCTCGATCTACGGTGAGGCGAGCGCCGCCGAGGCGCGCGCGCTCATCGAAGAGGGCATCGAGGTGGCCGCGATTCCGATCCTGCCCGACGATCGCAACTGAATCTGCGGTTCATCCTCCAGGGCGGAGGCCAAGCCTCCAGGCGCGTGCCTTAAACCGGGATCATCCAGGCTGAAGGCACGGGCCCGATCAGGGGCGCGCAGCCGCGGTGCCAGCGAGGGAGGCCAGCGCGAAGGAGACGAGCGCGTTCCAGCCGGCGAGGGAGATGCCAAGCACCCGAAGCGCGGCGACGGAGCAGTCCACGACCTTCGTGGATCCCAGCGCGTTGAGGAAGTCGCCCACCTGACCAGGGTTGGCGCCGGTGCCGCCGCCGCAATCGGACGGTCCCGGCCAGAACCCCCACTCGGCGCCGGCGTGATAGACCCCGACGCCCGCCCCATACAGGAGGCCGAGGGCGGCGAGACCGAGGACAATCCGGCCGATCCGCTCCGGTGCCAGCAGGGCGACAAGCCCGAGCGGCAGGGCGGCGTAGAAGGGCAGACGCTCCGTCAGACAGAGCTTGCAGGGCGCGTAACCGTATCCGTATTGCAGCACGAGAACGGTCCCCACCGTGAGGGCGGAGAAGATCGCAAGCCACAGGCCAGCCGTCTTCACACGCAGTGCTGCCGCCGTGTTCATCACTACAGGATCACTTTGAAGAGGAGGAAGCCGAGGACGATGACGGCAACGGAGATTGCCGCCACCGCGTTGAGGTGCCGATCCAGAACGCCGCGGATCTGGACGCCGTAGCGTCCGAGCAATCCGGCCAGGATGAAGAACCGCGCGCCGCGGGTCACGATCGACAGCACCGTGAACCAGAACAGGCTGTAATGGGCGAAGCCCGAGGTGATGGTGACGAGCTTGTACGGGATCGGCGTGAGCCCTTTGAGCAGGATCACCCAATGGCCGTAACGCGCGTACGAATCCTGGAACGTCGCGGCTGAGTTCTGCAGGCCGTACAGGCGGATCAGCCACTCGCCGACCGAATCGAACAGCAGCGCGCCGATCGCGTAGCCGACGAGACCCCCGAGAACGGACGCGATCGTGGCGATGGTCGCGTAGAACCAGACCCGGTCCGGACGGCTGACCGCCATCGGCACCAGCATGGCGTCGGGCGGGACCGGGAAGAACGAGCTTTCGGCGAATGCCACGGCGCCGAGCGCGTAGGGCGCGGAGGGCCGGCCGCTGAGGGCCAGGATCCACGCGTAGAGCCGGCGGAGCATTCAACATCCTGGATGGAAAGACCGGTCGCCCTTTGAGCATAGGTGCCCGGTCTTGGCCAGATCGACCGCGAGCGCGAAAAACATACTTGGCCCCCGCGGCCGGTTCGTGCGAAGAGCGCCGGGCACGCGGGTATGGCGGAACTGGTAGACGCGGGCGACTCAAAATCGCCAGCCGAAAGGCGTGGGGGTTCGATTCCCTCTACCCGCACCATGCGCGCCCGTGATCGGGATGCGGCTGCGGCATCCTGCACGCACGGTTCCGCGCAACCATACAAGCCTTCGCCCTGACTTTGCTGGCCACGCTCCTACTTTCTGACGCGGCCGGCTGAGCGGGCCGGCCTTGGGAGTGGATCGAGGGTGTGAAGAAGCGCCGAACCGTCGCGATCCTCGGAGCCGGCATGGCCGGTGCGACCGCCGCCCGGATGCTCGCCGATGCTGGCCTGACCGTGCAGGTTTTCGATAAGGGGCGGGCGGTCGGCGGCCGCATGGCGACCCGCCGCAGCGCGTCCCTGCAATTTGATCACGGTGCCCAGTTCATGCGGGCGCGCGGATCCGTCTTGGCGGCGCGCCTCGCGGCGTGGGAGCAACGGGGGATCGTCGCCCCCTGGGTCGGGGCGGAGCGCTGGGTCGGCGTCCCCGACATGACCGCGCCGATTCGCGATCTCCTGGCCGGCCTGTCCGTGCGATCTGCGACCACGATCACGCGGATTCCACGGGACGACGGCGCTTGGTATCTCGACGACGCTGGGGGTGGGGTGCACGGCCCGTTCGGCGCCGTGGCGATCACCTTTCCGGCGCCGCAGACCGCCGCTCTGCTCGACGGATCCGGATACGCCCTCGCCGATGTTGAACGCGCCTCGTACGCGCCCTGCTGGTCGGTGATGCTGGCCGCCGAAGGCGGGCCGACCGGCGACCTGATCGAGCCGCGGGAGGATCCGGTCGGCCTCATCGCTCTCGATGCGTCGAAGCCGGGCCGCCCGGAAGGCGTTCGCCTGACGATCCACGCGACGGCCGATTGGTCGCGCCGCCATTTGGAGGAGCCGCGCGAGATGATCACCGCCAGCCTCATCGAGGCTGCGGCGCGGCATCTTCGCGTTGCGCTCCGGCCGACCCATGTGGAGGCCCATCGTTGGCGCTACGCACAAGTCGAGACCGCCCTGGACGTGGCCAGCCTGTACGATCCGGCTCTCGGGCTCGGTGCGGCCGGCGACTGGTGCCTCGGGGCGCGTATCGAGGCAGCTCACGACAGCGGGGCGGCGCTGGCCCGGACGATCGCGGCCGACCTGAACGGGGCCGCATGATTCCGCCGATCGCATTTCATCCGGCTTACGAAGCAAGCTTGCCGGCGGGGCACCGCTTCCCGATGCGCAAGTACGGGCTGCTGGCGGAGACGCTGATCGCCAAAGGGCTCGCGCCGCTCGGCTTCGTTACGCCAGAGCTGGCCACCGCCGAGATCCTCGTCCGCGCGCACGATCATCGCTACGTCGAGGCGGTGCTGACGGGCACGGTGTCCCGCGAGATTGAACGCGCGATCGGCCTGCCGGTCGATCGGGCCGTGGTCCGGCGCTCGCGCGCGTCCGTGGGTGGGACCCTGCTGGCGGCGCGCCTTGCGCTGTCGGAGGGGCTGGCCGGCAGCGCTGCCGGCGGCAGCCATCATGCCCGGCGGCAGCAGGGCGCCGGCTTCTGCGTGCTGAACGACGTCGCGGTCGCGGCCCGCACGCTCCAGGCCGAGGGCTTGGTCCGGCGTACCCTCGTGGTCGACTTGGATGTCCATCAGGGCGACGGCACAGCGGATTGCCTCGCCCTGTGTCCGGAGCTGTTCACGCTTTCCGTCCACTGCGAGAACAACTACCCCGCCCAGAAAATCGCCGGCGACCTCGATATCGGTCTGCCGGACCGGCTCGACGATGCCGGCTACCTCGAAGTGTTGCGGACGCGCCTGCCGCCGCTGCTCGATGCGTTGGCGCCCGATCTGGTCTTCTACAATGCCGGAGTCGATCCCCACCGGGATGACCGGCTCGGGCGCCTCTGCCTCTCCGACGCGGGCCTTCTGGCCCGCGACCGCTTCGTCGTCGCGCAGGCCCGAGCCCGCGGCATTCCGCTCGTGGCGGTGATCGGCGGCGGATACACGACGGATGTGGAGGCGCTGGCCCAACGGCACGCGCTGGTGTTTGAGGCCCTGGCGGCCGAGGCCGCGACGCGCCCACCCCACAGGTGAGGCCTGAATGCATCAGGTCGCGAGCGACAGAGCTCGCGTCCGAATCGGGAAAGGTTTTGGGAAGGGCTGCCTCACAGGATGGCAGGACCGCGGCCCTTCGAGGTGAATCCGCGGCTTGGACGCAGTGACGCCCCTGAGGTTTGGCCATGCTCGCCCGGGTCTGGGACGTGGTGAAGGCGACGCTCGCCGTGTCGGCCCTGATCGCCGCCGCACTGGTGTCTGCCGACAAGCTCGACCGACAGCGCACGTCGCCGGTGCCTGGCGCAGCTCTGGGCGAGCCCGCCATCACGGGCGCGATCACGCCCGCCGGGCGCCCGTAAGCCAGCGGCTCTCCCGCAAAGCTCTCCGCAGTTCTGCGACGGATTGTGCACCGATCCGACGGAAACCTCGGCGGTTACCGGCGCTCTTGCCCGGCCGCGCGACCTGCGCGTACGCGCCGGCCGCTTCGCCGGAGAGGATCCGGTTCGATGAAGTCCGCCACCTTCGCCCTGCTGGCGGTCGTTGTCGCAGAGGTGCCGGCACTTGCGGAAACGCGGGCCGAGCGCTCCGCATGCACACCCGACGTGCTGCGCCTATGCGCCGCCCAGATTCCGAATGCCGGAGCGATCGCGGCCTGCCTGCGTGAGAGGCGCGCCACCCTCAGCCCCGGATGCCGGATCGTAATAGGGGAATCCGACGCTCCGATGCGGTCAGTGGCCGCCCGCCGTTGAAACCGCGCGACTGATTCACCAGCCGTTGATGCGCGGCCAGACCTGGCCGGTCATCGCGCCACCGCGGATCACGTGGTAGCGGTCGTGCTGGGCCCCGGTCGCGCAGGCGTGGTTCGGCAGGATGCGCAGGCGCGTGCCGATCGGCAGATCGGGCAGTGCGGCAGACGAGCCCTTTCGCAGGGCCAGGATGCCGTGCTCCTGATTGGCGTCCCACACGATCAGATCCGGATAGGGCAGGCCGGCCCGGTCACAGACGAGACCGTAGCCCTGGTCGACCGTTTGGCGGGCTGTGCCCCTGTCTCGGGAGAGCGCCATCCAGCCGGCATCCGTGATGATCCATCCTCTGTCGCGCTGGTGCCCGATCACCGTCGTGAGGATCGTGAGCGCGATATCGTCCACCGCGCAGGAGCCGACGCCGGCCTGGAACAGGTCGCCGATCATGAACACGCCGGCGCGCACCTCCGTGACGCCGTCCATGGTCTCGGCGTAGCGGGCCGTCGGGGTCGAGCCGACGCTGACGATCGGGCAGGGCAGCCCAGCGTCCCGTAGGATCGCGGCGGCCGCGACGGCGGCTCTGCGCTCTGCCTCCGCGGCGGCGCGCAGCGCGGCGGGGTCGCTCAGCCCGTAGCTGTCGCCGGCATGGAGCAGCACGCCGCGCAGGACGGCGCCGTCGGAGAGCGCGCGGCCGATGGCGATGAGCGTATCGGCATCGCGCGGCGCGACACCAGAGCGGTGACCGTCGGCATCCACCTCGATCAACACCGACAGGGGATCGCCGTTCTGACGGCTCCAGGCCGCCACCGCGTCGGCCTGCGCAACCGAATCGAGGATGATCGCGAGGTCCGTGTTCCAGCGCCGGCGAATCGCACCGACCCGATCAAGCTTGTGTGGCGCGATCCCGACCGCGTAGATCATGTCGCGGACCCCGCCTTCGGCGAAATACTCGGCCTCCCGCAGGGTCGATACGGTGACCGGACCATCGGGACTCGCCATGGCGGCGCGCGCGACATCGAGGGATTTGGCGGTCTTGAGATGCGGACGCAGGGTGACGTGCATCGCATCGAGATGCCGGCGCATCCGGTCGATGTTGGCCCGCAGCTTGTCCGCGTCGAGGACGAGGCAGGGGGTGTCGAGGCCGCCGAGGCCGTCGCGCTCCGTACCCGTCCCGCTCTGACCGATCATCGACCCGCTCCTGTCCTCGCTGACGCAGCAGCCTGATAGGCTGCCCGGGACCCGGGTCCAAGCCGGGATCTCGACGAGAGTGGGCGGCGCGGGTCCCTCAGCCGGCGTGCCGGATGGCTGCCACGAAGGCGTCCGCATCGCGAGCGACGTCGGCCGCCGCCTTGCCCGGTCGGTAGAGGTTTGAACCGAGACCGAAGCCGTCGGCGCCGGCCTGACGCCAACCGGCGATGCTGTCGGGCGTGACGCCGCCGACCGCGAGCACACGCGTGCCCGCCGGCAGCACCGCCCGGTGCGCCTTCAAGGCGAGGGGAGTGGCGACATCCGCGGGGAACAGCTTGAGTGCCGTGGCTCCGGCCGCGAGTGCCGCGAAGGCTTCGGTCGGCGTCTGATAGCCCGGCAACGCGATGAGGCCGGCCCCGACCGTCGCGCCGATGACGGCGGCATCGGTATTGGGTGATACCACCAGAGTTCCGCCCGCGTCGGCGACCGCCCCGACCTGCGCCGGCGTCAGGACGGTGCCGGCGCCGACGAGGGCGCGTCCGGCCAGCCGTTCGGCGAGAAGCCCGATGCTCCGCAGCGGCTCGGGCGAGTTGAGCGGAACCTCAATGAGCGTGAACCCGACCTCGACCAGCGCGTCGCCCACGTCCGGCGCGGCGTCGGGCGTCAGCCCGCGCAGGATGGCGACGAGCGGGCAGGCCGCGAAAGCCGTCTCGAACCAATCGCGGATGGTCATGCCCGCAAACTCCAGATGGCGTGGATGCCGGCCGTCGTGGAGCCGTCCGGCACGAGCACCGGCATTCCGCCGGCCTCTCTGATGGCGACGGCGTAGAGGGCGCTTAGGGACCCGCCGCCGACCACGTGGACCGGACGGCGGGCGAGATCCTCCCGGGTGCCGATATCGGCACCGATCAGGATCCCGCTGGCATAGGCCGCGGCGTCGTCGAGCGCCAGCCGGCCGAGCAGGATGCCGGCGCGGACCTCGAAGAGGCTGGCGGCGACGTTGTGCGAGGCGATCCCGCGACGCAGCCCTCTCCGGAATGGTGCACCATCCGCGACTGGGCCGTCCAGCATCCCGGCCAGCACGCCCTGATGGCGAAGAAGCGCGAAGACCTCACCGGTCATGACCGTGGTGAAATCTGTGATCGCGCCGTCCACGGTCTCGATCCATTTGTTGTGTGTGCCGGGCTGGCAGAACAGCGCCGTCGGCGGTGCGGCGCCGGCGCGGATCGCGCCCAAGATCTGGATCTCCTCGCCCCGCATTACGTCGGGCCGTTTGCCGTCGCGGAGGGCGACGCCGGGAACGATGTGCACGCCCGGGGCGGCCTCGGCACAGGCGTCGGCGAGACGCTCCAGCGTTGCGGGAGCTGCGATGTAGGGCGCCTCGAGCCAGCCTCGGTTGGAGCCGACCATTCCGACGGCGATGACCGGATAGGTACCCAGACGCTCCCGCAGCGCCGCGATCTCATCCGGATACTGATCTGTCGTGACGGCGAGGACCCCGCGATCGTCGTGCAGGCTGTCCAGCACCGCACCCTCACGCGTCATCGCGTAGGCTCGGCGGTTGGTCGTGCCCCAATCGATGGCGATGTAGGCCGCAGGATCGGCCATCGAGCCCTCCCGGTCGATATTGTCTGAGTTAACCGCGTGGCGGTAAACGGTCAAGCTCGGCATACGGGACGGGCTTCAGCGCGGAGGTTTGAATATCACTCCCGGGGGATTGTCGCGCCGCATCGAGCGTTTGCGATGGACTGGTCCCGCTTGCATCGGCGATATGGCGGGCAAGAATTCATACCCGGGAGGGGCACGCTTGGCACGGGACGTCATCCTGGCGACGGACGGCCTGACGATGGAATTCAAGGGATTCCGGGCCGTCAACGGCGTAGCCTTGCAGGTCGAGCGTGGGACGATCCACGCATTGATCGGGCCGAACGGCGCCGGCAAGACGACCTGCTTCAATCTCCTGACGAAGTTCCTCATCCCGACCGCCGGGACGATCCGCTTCAAGGACCGCGACATCACCGGCGTGAAGGCGGCCGATGTCGCCCGGCTCGGGCTGGTGCGTTCCTTCCAGATCTCGGCGGTGTTTCCGCATCTGACGGTCATGGAGAACGTGCGCATCGCGCTGCAGCGGCGGCGGCGCGGCGACTCGTTCGACTTCTGGAGACCCGAGCGGGTTCTGCGGGCGCTCAACGGCGAGGCGCTGGCGCTGGTGGAGGCCGTGGGCCTCTCAGACTTCGCCGACGTGCTGGCGGTGGAGCTGTCCTACGGACGCAAACGCGCCCTGGAAATCGCTACGACGCTCGCCCTCGACCCCGAGATGCTGCTCCTCGACGAGCCCATGGCCGGCATGGGCCACGAGGATGTCGAGCGTACGGCGCAGCTGATCCGCCGGGTGTCGAAGGACCGGACCATCCTGATGGTCGAGCACAACCTCTCGGTGGTGGCGTCCCTATCGGACCGCATCACCGTCCTGGCCCGCGGCCAGGTGCTGGCCGAGGGCGATTACGCCACCGTCTCCAAGGATCCGCGCGTGGTCGAAGCGTATATCGGGGCGGGACATGCCTGAAGCGGCCCTGAAGACTCCGGCTCCGGCCGCCGCGACCGGCTCGCTTCTCACCGTCCGCGGCCTGGAGGGCTGGTACGGCGAGAGCCACGTGCTCCACGGCATCGACATCGACGTCCGGGCCGGCGAGGTGATCACCCTTCTGGGCCGCAACGGCGCCGGCAAGACCACGACGCTCCGGGCGATCATCGGCATTCTCGGCCGACGCTCGGGGTCCATCGTCTACGACGGCGTCGAGACTATCCGGATGGCATCGCGCAACATCGCCCGGCTCGGGCTCGGCTACGTGCCGGAGGAGCGCGGCATCTTCGCGAGCCTGACGGTGCACGAGAATCTGATGCTGCCGCCCCGGGTGAAGCCGGGGGGCATGTCGGTGGCCGAGATCCACACGCTGTTCCCGAACCTGAAGGAGCGGGCCAGCAGCCAGGGCACGAAGCTGTCCGGCGGCGAGCAGCAGATGCTGGCGATCGGCCGGATCCTGCGCACCGGCGCCAAGCTGATCCTGCTCGACGAGCCGACCGAAGGTCTCGCGCCGGTCATCGTCCAGCAGATCGGCCAGACGATCCAGCAATTGAAGGCTCAAGGCTACACCATCGTGCTGGTGGAGCAGAACTTCCGCTTCGCCCAGACGCTGGCGGACCGGCACTTTGTGATCGAGCAGGGGCGGGTGGTCGACATGATCCCCAATGCGGAGCTTGACGCCAATATCGACAAGCTTCACGCCTATCTCGGCGTCTGACATCATGTCTCGGATCGGTCCAGTCAACGGATCGCGGCAGATCAAGACGCCGTCGTACCGGGGCTCGCCGCAAGCGGGAGCCCGGAATCCAGAAACTCCGCGGGCTTGGAGCGTCGTGCAACGATCAGCTCCGACGGCGGCTCTGAATTCCGGGCTCGGCTGCGCGGCCCCGGAATGACGGTGACAAATCCCAGCTCAAGAATTCGACGACGCTTGGCAACTCGACCACTTCCTGTCAGCCCGAATACCGGGTCGGCGCGAGGGGGTGCACAAGATCAAGGATGGAAACGCACATGTTCGGACGTATTGGTCGGCCCGTGACTCTCGCCGCCCTCGCGGGCGCACTGATGATGGGCACCGCGGCCGCGCAGACGAACGTGAAGATCGGCATCCTGGGCGACCGCTCGGGTGCCTATTCGGACATCAGCGGCGAGGGCTCGGTGGTCGCCGCCAAGCTGGCCGTCGAGGATTTCAAGCCGGAGCAGCACGGGCTGAAGGTCGAGATCGTCTCGGCCGACCACCAGAACAAGCCGGATGTCGGCGCGGCCATCGCCCGGCAATGGTACGACCGCGACGCCGTCGACATGATCACCGACGGCGTGACCTCCTCGGTTGCGCTCGCCATCAGCCAGGTCACCAAGGAGAAGAACAAGGTCTTCATCGACACCGGCGCCGGCACCGCCGATCTGACCGGCCCGCAATGCACGCCGAACACGATCCATTGGGTCTACGACACGGTGGCGCTGGCCAACGGCACCGGCGGTGCCATGGTGAAGCGCGGCGGCAATACGTGGTTCTTCCTCACCGCCGACTACGTCTTCGGCCAGACCCTTCAGCGCGACACCAGCGCGGTCATCACCAAGAACGGCGGCAAGGTCGTGGGCTCGGTGAAGACGCCGTTCCCGACCTCGGATTTCTCGTCCTTCCTGCTCCAGGCGCAAGGATCGGGCGCTAAGGTGATCGGCCTCGCCAATGCCGGCACCGACACGATCAACTCGATCAAGCAGGCGGGTGAGTTCGGCATCACCGAGGGCGGGCAGGCGCTCGCCGGCCTCCTGGTCTTCTCCTCGGACGTGCATTCCCTCGGCACGAAGGTCGCGCAGGGTCTGGTGCTGACCGAGCCGTTCTACTGGGACCTGAACGACCAGACCCGGGCCTTCTCGGACCGCTTCGCCAAGCAGATGAAGAACGCCTCGAAGCCCACCGCCAACCATGCCGGCGTCTACTCGGACGTGCTCCACTACCTGAAGGCCGTCGCCGAGCTGAAATCGACCGCCGACGGCGCCGCCACGGTCGCCAAGATGAAGGCGACGCCGACCGACGACCCGCTGTTCGGCAAGGGCACGATCCGCGCCGACGGCCGCAAGATCCACGACATGTACCTGTTCGAGGTCAAGAAGCCCGCCGAATCGAAGGGCGAGTGGGATTTGTACAAGACGCTCGAGACCATCCCGGGCGATCAGGTCTTCCGGCCACTCAACGAGGGCAACTGCCCTCTCGTGAAGGGCTGAGCATGCGATCTAGGCGCGGAGAACGGCCATGACCACGATCTTCGGAGTGCCGACGCAGGCCCTGTTCGGGCAATTGCTGCTCGGCCTGATCAACGGCTCGTTCTACGCGATCCTGTCGCTGGGGCTGGCGATCATCTTCGGGCTCCTGAATATCATCAACTTCGCCCACGGCGCGCTCTACATGATGGGCGCGTTCGTGGCCTGGATGCTGCTGACCTATGTCGGCCTCGGCTACTGGTGGGCGCTGGGTCTGGCGCCCCTGGTGGTCGGGGCCTTCGGGATCGTGCTGGAGCGGGTGCTGATCGCCCGGCTCTACAAGCTCGACCATCTCTACGGCCTGCTGCTGACCTTCGGCCTCGCGCTGATCATCCAGGGTCTGTTCCGCAACCAGTACGGCGTCTCGGGCCTGCCCTACGCGATCCCGGCCGAGTTGTCGGGCGGCCAGCGGCTGCCGTTCATGTTCCTGCCGAATTACCGGGCCTGGGTGGTGGTCGCCTCGCTCACCGTGTGCATCGCCACCTGGCTGGTGATCGAGAAGACCAAGCTCGGCGCCTATCTCCGGGCAGCCACCGAGAATCCGACCCTGGTCCAGGCCTTCGGGGTGAACGTGCCGCTGTTCCTGACGCTGACCTACGGCTTCGGCGTCGCGCTCGCGGGCTTCGCCGGGGTGCTGGCCGCGCCGATCTACTCGGTGAACCCCAACATGGGCGCCGACATCATCATCGTCGTCTTCGCCGTGGTGGTGATCGGCGGCATGGGCTCGATCATCGGTTCGGTGATCACGGGCTTCGCCCTCGGCCTCGTCGAGGGGCTCACCAAGGTGTTCTATCCGGAAGCCTCGGCGACTGTGATCTTCGTGATCATGGTGCTGGTGCTGCTCGTCAAACCCGCCGGCCTGTTCGGGCGCACGGCCTGACCGCGAACTGAGGCATCTCCCATGGCCGACACCGCCGCCATCGACGCCGCCCCGATCGCCGCCGCTCTGCCGACGACCCGGGACGACAAGGCACTCCACCGCCTGATCTTCGTCGGCATCGCCGTTCTGCTGATCGTGGCGCCGCTGGTGCTCTACCCCGTCTACCTGATGAAGGTGCTGTGCTTCGCACTGTTCGCACTCGCCTTCAACCTGCTGCTCGGCTACGGCGGCCTGCTCTCCTTCGGTCACGCCGCCTATTTCGGCATGGCGAGCTATCTCTGCGCCTACACCGCCAAGCATCTCGGCTTCACGCCCGAGGTGGCGATCCTCACCGGCACGGCGACGGCGGCCCTGCTCGGGCTGGTCTTCGGCGCGCTGGCGATCCGCCGGCAGGGCATCTACTTCTCCATGATCACCCTGGCGCTCGCTCAGATGGCCTACTTCTTCTCGCTGCAGGCGAAGTTCACCGGCGGCGAGGACGGCATCCAGGCGGTGCCGCGCGGTGCGCTGTTCGGGGTGATCAGCCTCGCGGACGATCGGGCGATGTACGCCGTCGTCGCCGTGATCTTCCTGGCCGGGATGCTGCTGATCTACCGGATCATCCACTCGCCGTTTGGGCAGGTGCTGAAGGCGATCCGCGACAACGAGCCGAGGGCGATCTCGCTTGGCTACCGGGCCAGCCAGTACAAGCTCGCGGTGTTCGTGCTCTCGGCGACGCTGGCGGGGCTCGCCGGCTCCACCAAGGCGATCGTCTTCCAGCTCGCCTCGCTGACCGACGTCCACTGGGCGATGTCGGGCGAGGTGGTGCTGATGACGCTGGTCGGCGGCATGGGCACGGTGTTCGGGCCGATCGTCGGAGCGCTGGTGATCGTCACCATGGAGACCTACCTCGCCCAGTTCGGCGCCTGGGTGACGATCATCCAGGGCTGCGTCTTCGTTCTCTGTGTTCTGCTGTTCCGCGAAGGCATCATCGGCCTGATCGCGCGCCTGATCCGCAGACCGCTCTGAAATGTCGCTTCCGGGCTGCGCCGCTCAAGCCGGTGGAGCAGTCCCTCTCGTCGGAGCATAAAACAAGCCGTCGCCTGTGGTCACCGTTCGTTAACCAAGAACGTTCAACCTGAAGTTCCAGAACGGTCAGGTGCCGCCATGACGAAGGACCGCGTGCTCAGCGTCGACGATCCCACCAACGATTGCCCCGTCTCGCCCGAGACGGTGGGGCAATTGATCAAATCCGACGCCGAGGGCGCCACCGACTTGCTCGACGGCATCCCGGAAGCCACCCGAGCGCGGCTGGCCGTCTGGCTCTACGGCCGCAGCCACACGCACGAGATCGGGGTCCGGGTCGCAGCAACCTGCGACGGCGCAACGCTGCGGCGCACGGCCGGGCTCGTCGGCAACGTCCTCTACGACCTGTCCCGCCGGCCCTACGCGGCGCCGAACCACGGAACGCGAACCGGCAGCGCCGGCCGGATCTCCCTGGGCGGGTCAAAGCGGCGCGCCTGAGCGCCGGACCTCTGCCGGCGCCCGATTGGATCGGGACCACCCAGGGGTTATCTTGGCGGCAGATGTCCATGACCGCCACCGCGCCCTCCGTCCGCCGCCTCGATCCCGTGCTCGTCGACCGCATCGCGGCCGGCGAGGTCGTGGAGCGCCCGGCCTCGGCCGTGAAGGAACTCGTCGAGAACGCCATCGATGCCGGGGCGCGGACCATCGAGGTCACGGTCGAGGCCGGAGGCCGGCGGCTGATCCGCGTCGTCGATGACGGACGCGGCATGACGCCGGACGATCTCGACCTCGCGGTCGAGCGTCACGCCACCTCGAAGCTGCCCGGGGGCGATCTGACGGCGATCGACACGCTGGGCTTTCGCGGCGAGGCCTTGCCGTCGATCGGCGCGGTGTCGCGGCTCGCCATCGTCAGCCGGACCCCGGATGCCGAGGCGGGTGCGAGCCTCACCATCGAGGCTGGCCTGAAGGGGCCGGTGCGCCCGGCGGCGGCACAGCGCGGCACGCGGATCGAGGTGACCGAGCTGTTCGCCGCAACGCCGGCCCGGCTCAAGTTCCTGAAGTCTGATCGCGCCGAGAACGCGGCCATCGCCGAGATCCTGCGGCGGCTCGCCGTTACCCAGCCCGGGATCCGCTTCACCCTGCGGGCCGATGCCGGCCAGCCGCTGGTTCTGCCGGCGGAAGGTGGGCCGGAGGCCAATCTGCGCCGGCTCGCCGCGGTGCTGGGACCGGATTTCACCGCCAACGCCCTGCCGGCGTCCCTTGCCCGCGAGGGCTTCGCGGTCACGGGCCATGTCGGGCTGCCGACCTATCATCGGGCCGCGGCGACCCACATCCACCTCGCGGTCAACGGTCGCCCGGTACGGGACCGTCTGCTGCTCGGGGCGGTGCGCGGCGCCTACGCGGACACACTGGCCTCCGACCGGCACCCGGTGCTCGGCTTGAGCATCGCGTGCGACCCGGAGCTCGTCGACGTCAACGTCCATCCGGCCAAGACGGAGGTGCGGTTCCGCGAGCCCGGCCTCGTGCGCGCCCTTGTGGTGAGCGCGATCCACGATGCGCTGCGACGTGGCGGCGCCCGCTCGGCCACGACCGGCGCGGCCCGGACCCTCGATGTCCTGCGGCCGGCCGGGCCGCCGCTCGCGATCCATACCGGGATTGCCGCGCCGAGCCTGTTTCAGCCCGCGCGACCGGGTCCGTTTCCGGCCCATGCGCCCTCGGTGGCGGCGCCTCCCGGTTACGGCCGGTCGGACGCTTGGCGGCCTGCACAGGCGGCGCGCACGCCGGATCCGGCCTTTGCCCTGTCGGACGAGCGCGGTTTCGCCGAGGCGGCCCAAGCTCCGTTCGCACGTCCGGAGATCGAGGCCCCGCCCCAGGCGGATGTCCGGTCCGTTGCCGAGGCCGCGGAGGCCATCGACCACCCGCTCGGCGCGGCGCGGGCCCAGATCCACGAGACCTACATCCTCGCTCAGACCCGCGACGGCCTCGTGATCGTCGATCAGCACGCCGCGCACGAGCGGCTCGTCTACGAACGGATGAAGGCCGAGCGGGCGCGTGGCGGCATCGCCCGTCAGGGATTGCTGATCCCCGACGTGGTGGAGATGAGCCCGGAGGAAGCCGAGCGGCTGGTCGCCGCGGCGCCGGATCTGGACCGCCTCGGACTCGCGATCGAGCCCTTCGGCCCCGGCGCCGTGCTGGTGCGCGAGGTGCCGGCGGCGCTGATCGGCGCCTCGGTACGGGACCTGGTCACCGACATCCTCGACGCCCTGGAGGCCAGCGGAGACGAGGAAGGCGGCGCTCCGGCCACTGAGGGCGGTCCGCTCGGGCGGCGCCTCGACGCCGTCCTGTCGCGGATGAGCTGCCACGGCTCGATCCGCGCCGGGCGGCGTCTGCGCCCGGAGGAAATGAATGCCCTGCTTCGCGAGATGGAGGCGACGCCCAATTCCGGTCAGTGCAATCACGGGCGTCCGACATCGATCGAGCTGAAGCTGTCCGACATCGAGCGGCTGTTCGGCAGACGCTGACCACCGCCGCAAACGGCGCGGGCGCCGAACAGCCGCGGCACTTCGTTTCGCCTTGCGGTTGCCTGACCGGGTCCCGATCGTGGAGAGAACGGACGAGAGCGGGTGCGCCCAGCCCGACGGGCGCCTCCCGACCGCGCACGGGCATCTGCCGGAGGCCGCGACCATGGACTTCACCATCTCGCCCCGCGTCGAGGCGTACCGCGCCCGGATCGCCGATTTCGTGGATGCCCACATCGTGCCGCTCGAATCCGAGCCGGCAGCCTATGACGGGCACGGCAACATCAGCCTTGCCGAGCTGGCCCGGCTGCGCGGCCTCGCCCGCGAGCAGGGATTGTGGTGCCTTCAGCTGAAGCCCGAGACCGGGGGCGCCGGGCTCGACAAAGTCGGCATGGCGGTCTGCTACGAGGCGATGAACCGCTCGATCTTCGGGCCGGTCGTGTTCAACTCGGCCGCGCCGGACGACGGCAACATGATGGTGCTGGAGAAGGTCGCAACCCCGGCCCAGAAGGAGCGCTGGCTTGCGCCGATCGTGGACGGACGGGTCCGCTCAGCCTTCGCGATGACCGAGCCGCATCCTGGCGGCGGCTCCGATCCCGGCATGATCCAGACCCGGGCCGAACGCCGGGGCGACACCTACGTGGTCACCGGCCGGAAATGGTACATCACCGGCGCCGAGGAAGCCGACCACTTCATCCTGATGGCCCGCACTTCCGACGACGCGCGGAAAGGTTTGACCGCCTTCCTGTTCCACAAGGACCAGCCCGGTTGGCGGATCCTGCGCCGCATCCCGATCATGGGACCGGAGGAGCATGGCGGCCATTGCGAGCTGCTGTTCGAGGGGCTGGAGATCCCAGCCGAGAACATCCTGATGAACGAGGGCGACGGCCTGAAGCTCACGCAGATTCGCCTCGGCCCGGCACGGCTGACCCACTGCATGCGCTGGCTCGGCCTGTCGAAGCGCTGCGTCGAGATCGCCCGGGCCTACGCGGCCGAGCGCCACGGCTTCGGTATCCGCCTGGCCGACCGGGAGAGCATCCAGCTGATGCTGGGCGACCTCGCCATGCGGATCGAGATCGGCCGCCTTCTGGTCATGAAGGCCGCCTGGGCGCTCGACCAGGGCAGCTTCGCCCGCAAGGAAGTCTCGATGGCCAAGGTCCACGTGGCCAACCTGCTGCACGCGGCCGCCGACGTGGCGATCCAGATCAACGGCGCCCGGGGCTATTCCACCGACACGCCGCTCGAATGGATCTACCGCTACGCCCGGCAGGCGCGGCTGGTGGACGGGGCCGACGAGGTTCACAAGATGGTGCTCAACCGAAACCTGGAAGCCGAGGGCGACGCCTTCTGGTCGTGGCCGGTGGGCGCGTAAGCGAGAGATGACGAGCATGACCGACGTCGTGATCACAGGCGCAGTGCGGACCGCGATCGGCACCTTCGGCGGCGCGCTGGCCGCGATCCCGCCCTCCGAACTCGCGGCCCGATGCATCGCGGAGGCACTGCGCCGGGCCGGCACGCAGCCGGAGGCGGTCGGCCACGTCGTACTCGGCAACGTGATCCCGACCGAGCCGCGGGACGCCTACATCGCCCGCGTCGCGGCCATGGAGGGCGGCATCCCCAAGGAGGTGCCGGCCATGACGGTCAACCGCCTCTGCGGCAGCGGCCTCCAGGCGATCGTCTCGGCGGCGCAGTCCATCCTGCTCGGCGATGCCGACACGGCGGTGGCCGGGGGCGCCGAGAGCATGAGCCGTTCGCCGCATCTCTTGAAGAACGGGCGCACCGGGCAGCGCATGGGCGACGCGGTGCTCGTCGACTACATGCTCGGCGCGCTGAGCGACCCGTTCGGAAACGGCCATATGGGCGTGACCGCCGAGAACATCGCGGAGCGCTACGGCATCCCCCGCGAGACGCAGGATGCCTTCGCCGCCGAGAGCCAGGCTCGTGCGGCTCGGGCGATTCAGGAGGGCCGGTTCCGCGAGCAGATCCTGCCCGTCGAGATCCAGCGCAAGCGCGAGACGGTGGCGTTTGACACCGACGAGCACCCGAAATCGACCAGCGCCGATGATCTCGCCAAGCTGCGCCCCGCCTTCTCCAAGACCGGCAGCGTCACGGCCGGCAACGCCTCGGGCCTCAACGACGGCGCCGCCGCGTTGGTCCTGTCGAGCGCGGCCCGCGCGAAGCGCGACGGCCGCACGCCGCTCGCGCGCATCGTCGGCTACGCCCATGCGGGCGTGGATCCGTCCGAGATGGGCATGGGCCCGGTTCCGGCCGTGCGGCGGCTGCTGGAGCGCACGGGCCTGCGCGCGGCGGATTTCGACGTGATCGAGTCGAACGAGGCCTTCGCGTCCCAGGCCTGCGCGGTGTCGCGCGAACTCGACCTCGACCCCGCCAAGGTCAATCTCAATGGCGGTGCCATCGCGCTGGGTCACCCGATCGGTGCCACCGGCGCGATCATCACCGTGAAAGCGCTCTACGAGCTGGCCCGCAGCGGCGGGCGCTACGGCTTGGTGACTATGTGCATCGGCGGCGGCCAGGGGATTGCCCTGGCGGTCGAGCGGCTGCACTGAGATGGCGAACGCCTTCGATCTCGCCGGCCGGCACGTCCTAGTGACCGGCGCGTCGAGCGGCCTCGGCCGCCACTTCGCCGGGACGCTGGCGCGGGCCGGCGCGCACCTGACCCTCTGCGCGCGGCGGGCCGATGCCCTGGCCGAGACCGTCACCCGCGTCGAAGGGGAGGGCGGCCAGGCCCACGCGGTGGTGATGGACGTGACCGACGCGGCCAGCGTCGAGCAGGCGCTGGATGCCGCGGAGGCGCGGTTCGGTCCCGTCCGGGTGCTCGTCAACAATGCCGGCGTCACCGCGACGAAGCCCGCCCTCGATCTCGACGAGGCCGATTGGGATGCGGTGCTCGACACGAACCTGAAGGGCGTCTGGCTGGTCGCTCAAGCGGCCGGACGGCGCATGGCCCACCACGGCGCCGGCGGCAGCATCGTCAACATCGCGTCGATCTTAGGGTTGCGGGTCGCTGGCGGGCTCGCGCCCTACGCTGCCTCGAAGGCCGGGGTCGTCCAGCTCACCAAGAGCCTGGCCCTCGAATGGGCGCGCCACGGGATCCGGGTGAACGCCCTGGCCCCGGGCTACATCAAGACCGAGCTGAACGACGCGTTCTTCGAGTCCGATGCCGGCAAAGCCCTGATCAGGCGCATTCCGCAGCGCCGGCTCGGCGAGGCGGCCGAACTCGACGGCCCGCTGCTGCTGCTCGCCTCCGATGCCGGCGCCTACATGACCGGAAGCGTCGTCGCGGTGGATGGCGGCCACCTCGTTTCGGGCCTGTAACCGATGGATTCGGATCGCCTGCGCGACTGGATGGCCGGCCATCTCGGCCGCCCGGACCTTGCGATCGAGGAGATCCGCCCGCTCGGCGGCGGCTCGATCCAGGAGAACAGGCTGGTGCGCTGCCGCCTCGGCGATGGCGTCCGTAACTACGTGCTGCGCATGGATGCCGCCGCCACCATCGCGTCGAGCCGTTCGCGCGCGGAGGAGTTCCGTATCTTGGAGGCCGTCTGGCGCGCCGGTGTGCGCGTGCCGGAGCCGGTCGGGTTCTGCACGGACCCGGGCGTGGTCGGCGCGCCGTTCGCGCTCATGGGCCTGGTGGAGGGTGTCGGCCTGGGTCCGCGCATCGCGAAGGATCTGAGCCTCGGTGGTGACCGCGAGCGCCTCGCGGAAGATCTTGGACGGGAACTCGCCAAGATCCACGACACGCTCGATGTGCGCGAGCCGCTGCCGCCCGCACTGGCCTTCCTCGGGGCGCCGGAGGCGGACCCGGCCCGCGCCGAGATCGCGCGGCTCCGCGCGAGCCTCGACGGGATCGGTGTGCGGCGGCCGGCGATCGAATGGGGCCTGCGCTGGGGCGAGGTGCACGCACCCGATTGCCCGGAGCCGACCCTGGTCCATCGGGATTTCCGCACCGGCAACTACATGGTCAACGGGTCGGGCCTGACCGCCGTGCTCGACTGGGAATTCGCCGGCTGGGGCGATCCTGCGCAGGATCTCGGCTGGTTCTGTGCCGCCTGCTGGCGGTTCGGCAGACCGGACTTGGAGGCCGGCGGGATCGGGTCCCGCACCGCCTTCTACCGCGGCTACACCGCTGCGAGCGGTCGTCGGATCGATCCGGGCCGCGTGGCGTACTGGGAGGTACTGGCCCATCTGCGCTGGGCGGTCATCGCCCTGGAGCAGGGCGCCCGCCACGTCTCCGGCCGTGAATTCTCCCTCGAACTGGCGCTGACCGGCCGGATGGTCCCCGACCTGGAACGGACCATCCTGCAGGCGACCGCCCCCGGTGCCTGGAGCTGATCATGCAGGACGAGCCTTCCGGCGCCGCCCTCCTCGACGCGGCCCGCCGGGCACTGACCGAGGAGGTAATCCCCGGCCTGACCGGTCGGCCGCGCTACGTCGCGCTGATGGTCGCCAACGCGATCGGGATCGCCGCCCGCGAGATCGCCGAGACCGATGCCTTGCAGGCGGCGACCGAGCGCGTGCTGGCCGGCGCGCCGGTCGAGGCGCTGGTCCAGGCGATCCGCACAGGCACGCACGACGCCGATCCAGACTTGCACGCCGAGCTCAAGGCGGCTGCGGAAACCGCCGCGCAGGTCTGGAAGCCTGCCGTCGCAAAAGGCTGAGCGGGCGGGCAGCGGCCGAGTTCATAGATTTCACCCGCGCCCTCATCCTGAGGTGCCCGCGCCAGCGGTCCTCGAAGGAGCGTTCCAGGGATAGCGCGGCCGGCTGGACCCCTCGTTCGAGGCCTCCGCGAGGCCCTGGCACCTCAGGATGAGGAGGTGTGTTGGGCGGTCCGTTTCAGCGGCTCAAAGCGCACGCGCCTGCTCGCGCAGCACGAACTTCTGGATCTTGCCGGTCGAGGTCCTCGGCAGCACGCCGAACACGACCGTCTTCGGCACCTTGAACCGCGCCATGCGCTCGCGGCAGAAAGCGATCACCTCCTGGTCGGTCGGTGCGTCGCCGCCCGGCTTCACTTCGAGGAACGCACAAGGGCTCTCGCCCCAGGTCGGGTCCGGCCGCGCCACGACCGCCGCCAGCATCACCGACGGATGGCGCATCAGCACCTCCTCCACCTCCAGGCTCGAGATGTTCTCGCCGCCCGAGATGATGATATCCTTGGCCCGATCCTTGATCTCGACGGAGCCGTCCGGATGCCAGACGGCGAGGTCGCCCGTCCGGTACCAGCCGCCGGCCAGCGCGCGTCCGGTGGCGTCGGGATTGCCGAGATAGCCCTTCATCACGGTGTTGCCGCGCAGGCAGATCTCGCCGACCGCCACGCCGTCCTGCGCGACGGGCCGGCCGCTCGCTCCATCAATGACCGAGACGCCTTCGAGCGTCGCGAGCGGCACGCCCTGACGCGCCATGCGGGCGTAACGGTCGTCGTCCGTCAGAGCGGTCCAGTCGGGCTGCGCGAGGCAGACCGTGGCCGGCCCGTAGCTCTCGGTGGCGCCGTAGAGATGCGTCACCTGGAAGCCGAGTTCTTCCATCGTGCGGATGATCGTCGAGGAGGGGGCCGCGCCGCCGACCGCGCATCGCACCCGTTGCGGGAAGGCCACGCGGTCGGTCTCCGGCGCGTGCGCGATCATCGAGAGCACGATCGGGGCGCCGCAGAGATGCGTTACGCCGTGCTCGGCGATGAGACGGAAGATTGCCGCCGGCTCGACCTTGCGCAGGCAGACCTGGGTCGCGCAGGCGGCGACGCTCGCCCAGGGATACGACCAGCCGCTGCAATGGAACATCGGCAAGGTCCAGAGATACACGCTCTCCGCGGTCAGGCCGAAGGTCACGGCATTGCCGAGGGCCTGAAGATAGGCGCCACGGTGACTGTAGACCGCCCCCTTCGGGTCGCCGGTCGTGCCGGACGTGTACAGGAGGCAGAGCGACTGCCATTCGTCTTCCGGGCCGGTCCAGGCGTAGTCGGCGTCGCCTGAATCCAGCAGCGCTTCGTACGGGATCGCCCCGGCGATGCCGGTCTCGCCGATCGTCACAACGAGAATGGGCTCGGCCCGATCCGCCAGTGCCCGTGCCGCGAGCGCTCCGTACTCGGCCTCGACGATCACCACCCGGGCGCCGCCATGCGCCAGGGAGAAGGCGATCGTCGCCGGGTCGAGGCGGGTGTTGAGCGGGTTCAGCACGGCGCCGAGCATCGGCACAGCGAAATGGGCCTCGATCATCTCGGGCACGTTCGGCGCGAGGATCGCCACGGTGTCGAGCCGTCCGGTTCCGAGACGCGCGAGGCCGGAGGCGAGGCGGCGGCTTCGCGTGTAAAGGTCCGCGTAAGTGAGGCGCCGGCTGCCGTCGATGACGGCGATCTTGGCTCCCGATGCGGCGGCGGCGCGCGCCAGAAGGCTCACGGGGGTCAGCGGCACGTAATTGGCGGGCGTCCGGTCCAGCCCCGTCTCGTAGGGATGACGGCCGGGTACACTTGGCCGGAGGGATGGCGGGCAGGTCTCCGGCATCGTTCTGCCTTCTGGTCGGGCGGTTGGCGTGGCGTTCGCTCCCGGGATGAAATGATTTCGCGGCAGAGCCCGCTGTCAATCGTGAACGCCGCTCTGGTCGGGGCCCGGATCCGTTTCTGTCACAAGGTACGGTTGACGACGGGACGCCGCTGACGGATGCCGGTGTTGCGGGCGGCCGGCGTCTCGCGAGCAACGGGAGACGACAGTGGGGAACGACAACCTGCCGGCGGTTTCCGGCCAGGCCGGGCGCGCGATGGCGGAGGGCGGCGTCGCGCGGGCGCGCGAGACCTACGAGCGCTTCGCGGAGGCCGGCGAGATGGCGCTCAACGCGTTCGAGGCCTCGATGGCCCAGAGTTTCGAGGGCTGGCGCTCGGTGATGGGGTCCAGCCGCGAGACCGCGCACCAGCTCACCGACAGCAACGTGGCCGGCGCACGCAAGATGCGGGAGCAATGGGACGCGGCCGGCGCGCGGCTCTACAACGCCTTCGAGGATAACGCCGTCCACGCCATGGCGGCGATGCGCGAGATCGGTCACCGGATGCTGGTGGCCACGGACACGAACGTCCGCGCCACGCTGGATTTCGCCGAGCGCGTCGCCAAGGCGGCCGACGCCCGGGAAGTCGCTGCGCTGAACGTCACCTTCCTGCAGGAACAGTCGCGCCGGCTGACGGAGCAGATGGTCGACCTTCACCAGACGACCAGCCGTCTCGCCCGAGAGGCGGCGGCCCGTACCGAAGCACCGTGACCATGCTCTCGGGGGGGCAGGTCGCGGCGGGTCCGGCCGCAACGATGCCGCGTCTGGACGATCTCAGCCGTGCCGACGTGCCGTTCCGGACCGGGCAGTTCTGGGCCTACGCGCCGCACGACTTCCACCGGATCGCCTATGTCGAATGGGGGGATCCGGACAGCCCGCACGTGGTCGTCTGCGTCCACGGCCTGAGCCGGCAGGGCCGCGACTTCGATCCTCTGGGCTACCGGCTGGCCAAGATGGGCTACCGGGTCGTCTGCCCGGACCTGCCCGGGCGTGGCCTCAGCGGGTGGCTGAAGGATCCAGAACATTACGCCCTGCCGCAATACGCCGCCGACATGGCGGCGCTGATCGCCCATCTCCGCGTTCCCGGGAAGATCGATTGGGTCGGGACCTCATTGGGCGGCCTGACCGGCATGGTTCTGGCCGCGGCGGCCAACACGCCGATCCGCCGCATGGTGATCAACGACATCGGCCCGTTCCTGCCCTGGGCGCCGATCCGCCACATCGGCTCGCGCCTGCGCGACGCGCCGCGATTGCACCACAACCTCGCCTCGGGCGAATCGCGCCTGCGCACCGTGCTGGCCGCGTTCGGATCGCTGACCGACGAGCAGTGGCGCCACATCGCCAAGCACAGCTTCTTCCGCGAACCGCATGGCGGATGGCGCCCGCATTACGATCCCGGCATCGGCGACGCTTTCCGGCCCGGGCGGGTCTACAGCGTCAGCATGTGGCGCGACTGGGACGCGATCACCTGTTCTGTCCTGCTGCTGCGCGGCGCGCAATCGGACCTGCTCCTGGCTTCGACGGCCGACGAGATGACGCGGCGCGGCCCGCCGACGGAGCGTGTCGAGATTCCGGATTGCGGCCACGCGCCCGCATTGCTGGATGACGATCAACTCAAGATCGTGACCGACTGGCTCGGTCCGGCCGCGTGAGAGCGGTGCCGATCGCGGCCTGCCCGCGGATTCGTCTGGCTGCTCGAGAGAACGTCGCGGGCGACCGCAATCGATCCGTCGACCCACACCCCGATGCCGTAAAATTTCGTCGGCGTGATCAAATATTCGATAGTCAATCTCTGCGTACTTTTGCTCGTTTTCCATGGGCGTGAATCAAGGATTTCATTGGTCTAGCGGGCCGTCACGTCATGCGCGGATCGGATATGCTGATGACCTGAGATTTCACGAGCGTGACCATTCGTTGCGTGCGCGGCGGGACTGTGGCATCAACGGCCGTCAGGCCGGGATCTCCGCCGCGCGATGAAGCACCTGAGGGTTGTTGTCGGCGGCATTGGTCCAGCCGAGCATGCCTTTCAACTGACACGACGTTCGGACTACCTCACATGGCCAATCCCACCCTCAAGCCGAAGCAGACCACGGCCATCGATCACGGGGTCGGCAGCCGCATCGCATTCCTGCGGGCCGCGAACGGGCTGAGCCAGTCGGCGCTGGCCAGCGCGCTGGGCGTGAGCTTCCAGCAGGTTCAGAAGTACGAGACGGGCAAGAACCGGGTCGGGGCGGGCCGCCTCCAGGCGATCGCCGAGCGGCTGGGTGTCCCG
Source organism: Methylobacterium sp. FW102-HT35C08 (assembly GCF_058790235.1). Taxonomy (NCBI): domain Bacteria; kingdom Pseudomonadati; phylum Pseudomonadota; class Alphaproteobacteria; order Hyphomicrobiales; family Methylobacteriaceae; genus Methylobacterium; species Methylobacterium sp. FW102-HT35C08. The sequence goes on from NZ_JBYTCL010000002.1 coordinate 72,119, forward strand.
GTGTCGAGCTTCTTCGAGCCCGAGCCGGAAGTGGCGGGCGACAGCGGGCCGGCTCTGCTGCGCATCTCCGGCGCCGTCGAGCTTCTGCGCGCCTATAATCAGATTGCCGACGATCAGATGCGTCGCGACGTGCTGTCGTTGGTGAAGTCCGCGGCTCGGGTCGGACAGAGCCGGGCGACCGACGAGGCGCCCTCTCGCGAATCCGACTCGCGCGACGCTGCCAAAGGCGCCTGATCGCCGTCGATCGAGCCGCATGCGCCGGGTGAGCCCCAGCGCGCCGGACCGCCGGGTCGCGCAGGGGTAGGGCGATGAAGTCCCCGACGAACGTCATCAACCTCCTGGCGGACCTACCCGCCGACTCTCCCGAGGAGGTCGTGTCCGTGCTTCTCGCCGTGCCGGGGCTGCGCGTGGAGCGTATTGTCTCCACCGGCCAAGCGAGCCCGCCGGGCTTCTACTATGATCAGCCGCAGGCGGAATGGGTGGCGGTCCTGGCGGGCTCCGCCGATCTGCGATTCGCCGACGAGGCGGAGCCGCAACACCTCGTTGCAGGAGACGCCGTCCTGATCGCGGCGCATCGCCGGCATCGCGTGGAACGGACCGAGTCGCCGACGATCTGGCTCGCGATCCATATCGGACCCGATGGCGAGTTGGTGGAGGCTTGCTGAACCACGTTCATGCGGCGTATCGCGCGAAGCTTACGGCGGTCTCCCCATAGACGCGGCGTTCGAGTTCGGTGAACCCCTCCGGCCACGTGACCGACGCGCCTTCGGCCTCTTCGACCACCGCCAGGGCGCCGTGTGTCAGCCATGCCCCCGCGGCTGCACTCGCGAGCGCGCGCGGCGCCAGATCGCGGCTGTAGGGCGGATCGCAGAACACGAGGGAGAATTGGCCGGCCGAGCCGGCAGGTCCCAGACGCGTGGCGTCCCGGCGGAAAAGCCGGGTCACACCCTCAGCGCCCAGCGCCTCGATGTTGGCGCGAATGACCGCGCGGGCCTCGGCGCCTTCATCGACCAGCAGCGCGTAGGCGGCCCCACGCGAGAGCGCCTCGAAGCCGAGCGCCCCGGTGCCGGCGAAGAGGTCGAGGACCCGCGCGCCCGTGAAGGTTTCGTCGTAGGCGTGCAGCAGCACGTTGAACAGCGACTCGCGGAGGCGGTCCGAGGTCGGCCGGATCGCGTCGGTGCGCGGTGTTGCGAGTCGTCTGCCCCGCCACGCCCCGCCGACAATCCTCATCGTGTCCCGCGCGGCGGTCGTCCGCCGCCGGGCTTGGCGCCGCCCCGTGACGTACCGGGCCGTCCGCCGGGGCGCGCGTTGCCGCCGCCCGTACCTCCCCCTTTGCCGGCGCCTTTGCCGGCGAAGCCGCCCGGCCTGGAACCGCCCGGCTTGGGGCCACCGAAGCGCGGTTTGCTAGCCGGCGAGTCCGCTCTCTCGGACCGGAATCCACCCTTCGCCCGCGGCCCGCCCTCGGAAGGGCCAGATCCGAAGGATTTCCCGGGCCGACCGTCCGGTCTGGGACCACGGCGCTCGTCCTGTCGAACCTGGCCGCGCGGACCGTCGGCAGACCGCGCCATGTCACGACGCGGACGTTCGCCCTCACCGCGCTCGCCGCGCGAGTCAGGTCTGCGGTCGCCACGCGGTCCCGATCGGTGCTCGCCGCGGGGCGCAAAGCCTCGCTCGCCGGATGGCCCGGCATCCCGTCCCGGGCGTCCGCCCTCGCGGCGCGGCGGTCGCTCGGACGGTCCGTCCTCGGCGTAGCGGCGGCGCGGCTTGATGGCGGGCGCGGCCTCGACCGGCGTCGCCGAAAGACGCTCGACGACGACCCGGCGCTCGCCGGCGCGGATCGAGCCGACCCGTTCGCGGCCCCGTTCCGCGGCGCTCGCCTGCGCGGCGCGCGGGTCGGCACCCCGGCGCGGCACGCGCGTCCCGCGCGGCTTCGCGGCGTCCTCATCCCGCCACGACGCGTTGCGCGGATTGGAGCCCGACCCGCCCGTCGAAACACGCGGCGCCGGTGCCGGACGGGCGGCGTTGCGGCGGCCGGCGCTTGATGCCTGCGCGGGCTTGGCGGTGGAATCGGCCTTCTTAGGTCCGCCGAACGGCGTGATGGGCTCGCGCACCGGGCTCTCGAAATCGACGCCGGCCTGCTCGGACAGCGCCTTGCCGAGCTGATCCTTGAGCACGCGGGTCCGCACCTCCTCGGCGAGGCCGACCTCCAGGTCGCCGAGTTGGAACGGCCCGAAGGACAGCCGGATGAGACGGTTCACCGAGAGGCCGAGATGCTCGAGGATCCGCTTGACCTCGCGATTCTTGCCCTCGCGGAGGCCCAGCGTCAGCCAGACGTTGTCGCCCTGAACGCGATCGAGGCTGGCCTCGACCGGGCCGTATTCCATGCCCTCGATGGTCACGCCCTTGGCGAGCCGGTCGAGCTGGGCCTGGTCGGTATCCCCGTGCGCGCGAACGCGGTACCGGCGCAGCCAACCGGTGTCGGGATGAGCGATCACTTTGGCGAGACCGCCGTCATTGGTCAGCAGCAGCAGCCCCTCGGTGTTGATGTCAAGGCGCCCGATGGCGACGACCCGGGGCAGATCCTCGGGCAGGATGTCGAAGACCGTCTGCCGACCCTCGGGATCACGCGCCGTCGTGACGACACCGCGCGGCTTGTGGAAGATCCACAGGCGGCTCCGCTCCCGCAACGGCATCGGCTCGCCGTCGATCAGGATCCGGTCGTCTTCGGTGATGTTGCGCGCCGGTGAGGTCAGGGTCTCGCCGTTGACGCTGACCCGGCCGGCCAGGATCATCGTCTCGGCGTCGCGCCGCGAGGCGATGCCGGCCCGCGCCATCGCCTTCGCGATGCGCTCGCCCGGCGGGGTCGAGGCCGCAGCCTCATCGACGGTCACGCTGTCGGGCTCAGGCCGGGGCGTCTTCGGGTCCGCCGCACTCTTGCGCGGAGCGGCCTTGGCGCGCTCGCGGTCTTGGTCTTCGCTGCCCGCATCGGTCGCAGGCGTCCAGCCCTTACCGCGCGAGATCTCGGGGTCCGGGCGGTCGGAACCCTCCGGCGTCTTGTCGTTCGGCACGTCGTTCATACCAGGGCCTTACCAGAGCCCGTACTGTCAGGCGAGACGGGTTCTGCAGCCGCATTGAGACGAGGCCCGCACGCAAAAGGGGCGGCCCATGGACCGCCCCCGCAGCGAATGCCGGACCGCTGGCGTCAGAGTCTCGGCGAGCGGCCGCGCATTACGCCGAACACTGCCGAGATAAGGAACAAGGCAATCGCCACGAAGAAGACGATCTTGGCCGCCTCCATGGCGGTGCCCGCGATGCCGCCGAAGCCGAGCAGAGCGGCGATCAATGCGACGACGAGAAATGTGACTGCCCAGCCGATCATGGCATCCTCGCGTTGTTCAAGTCGATCCAAGGTTGGAACCCGTAAAGAGCGGGTCCCGTTCCAGTTGAGGCTATATGATCAGAGCTTGTCGGTCGCCGACTTCACGGCGCTCTTCGCGTCGCCGACAGTGCCCTGGGCCTTGCCCTTGAGCTCCTGAGCCGCACCCTCGGCCTTCATCTTGTCGTTGCCGGACACGTCGCCGATGCCCTGCTTGGCCTTGCCGAGAGCCTCGTTGGCGGCGCCCTTGATCTTGTCGGTGGAGCTGCTCATGGCGATGTCCTTGTGGTTGCTGCGGCGGCGCCGCGTTCATTCAACAAACGGTCACGGTCGCTCGAATGTTCCAGGCCTTAACATTGCCCTGTGTTAAGCAGCCGCATTCGTGAAGGCCCGCATCGGCGATGGGATAGGAACATCTTGGCAGCAGATCCGATCCACGCTCCGAGGTTGGACGCATCGGCTTCGCTGACCGCCCTCGACCACGCGTTCGCGGCGGCGCGGGCCGCGGGCGCTGCCGGCGAGGTGCCGGTCGGCGCCGCGGTCGTGCGGGACGGCGTGCTCCTGGCCGTCGCGCACAACCAGCCGCGGCGTCTCCTGGACCCAACGGCGCACGCCGAGATCCTGGCCATCCGCGCGGCCTGCGCGGCGATCGGCGACGAGCGTCTGGTCGGCTGTGACCTCTACGTGACCCTGGAGCCCTGCCCGATGTGCGCGGGCGCGATCTCCTTCGCGCGGATCCGGCGGCTCTATTACGGCGCGGCCGATCCGAAGGGCGGCGGCGTCGAGCACGGTCCGCGTGTCTTCAACCAGGCAACCTGCCATCATGCGCCGGAAGTCTATGGCGGATTTCGCGAGCGCGAGGCGGCCGAACTGCTGCGCGCGTTCTTCGCGGAGAAACGGACATAGGACTGGCGGATGCCGGCCCAGGTCCCACCTTCTCGTAGTACCGGAGGCCAGCACGATGATCCCGACCTATGCACGTGCCCTGATCGTCGGCGCCGGCTCCGGCCTGAGTGCCTCGCTCGCGAGGCTTCTGGCGGCGGACGGCTTGAAGATCGGTCTCGCGGCACGGAACGTCGAGAAGCTCGCCGCCCTGGCCGCCGAGACCGGTGCGGCCGTGCATGCCTGCGATGCGAGCCGGCCTGCCGAGGTCGAGGCGCTGTTCGCGCGGCTGGAGCCGGCCCTCGGGGGCGCCCCGGACGTCGTGATCTACAATGCCAGCGGGCGGCTGCGCGGCTCCATCGCGGATCTGGATCCGGACGCGGTCGCCCGGTCGCTGATGGTGTCGGCGTATGGCGGTTTCCTGGTGGCGCAGGCCGCGGCGCGCCGCATGCTGCCGCACCGCCACGGGGCGATACTGCTCACGGGCGCGTCGGCGAGCGTGAAGGGGTTCGCGGGCTCGGCACCGTTCGCCATGGGCAAATTCGGCCTGCGGGGGCTGGGACAGAGCCTCGCCCGCGAATTGCAGCCGCAGGGCATTCACGTCGCCCACATCGTCATCGACGGCGCGATCCGGAATCCCGACCGCGGCGGCGAGCCGGCCGACGCTCCCGACAGCCACCTCGATCCGGATGCCATCGCGCGAGGCTACCGCGACCTGCTGCGCCAGGATCGGAGCGCTTGGACGTCGGAGCTTGAGCTGCGTCCCTGGGTAGAGCGGTTCTGATCCGGATTACGGGTTGACCCGCAAGCCGAGCAGGAACGTGTTGTCCCGGAAGCTCGAACCCACCTGCGTACTGTTGATCTGCTGGTAGATGTAGGTGCCCCTGAGGGTCAGCCAGCGGGTGAAATGGTAGTCGAGCCGCGCGGTCGCGGAGAAGCCGTTCTCCCGGATCGTGCTGTTTTGATAAACGTTTTGCAGGAACGAGCCGCCGACCACGAGCGACAGGTTGCGCAGCAGGTCGTGCTGGACCTCCAGCGTCGCGACATCCGTGAAGATGCCGCTGGAGCCCGGGATCGTGGTTTCGGTGACACCGGTCGCGGCCGTCAGTCGGACCGTCGTGAGCGGGCTCGCCGACCAGACCAGGGCCGCGTTGACCAGCGGCGCGTTGATGTCGCGCAGGGTCGGATCGACGTAGGTCCGATGCTGGATCCCGGCCGAGATCTCGCCCGTCAGGGACCGCGCGAGCCCGAAGCTCGCGCCGACCGCCAGAGATATTCCATCGGAATCCCGCTGGACGCCGGTCGTATCGCGGCGGAGATCGTAGACGCGCGTATCGCCGGTGATATCGACGAACGGGCTGAAGTCTGGATTGACTTCGAACGCGGTGCGAAGCTGCAGGCTGTACTGGTTCAGGTTTCGGTCGGACTGGTTGATGATTGTCCCGTCCGAAAGGCGGGCATTGTCGAACTCCGAGCGGTCGACCGAGCCGCGCAGCGTGACCGACAGACGATTGAAGGTCTCGGTCGCCCCGAGCGACGCGCCGTAGACGGCAAGCAGCGGTCGGCTGGTCGCGGTCGCGATCTGGACGTTGCCGGCGGCGGCCAGCAGGTTGGGGTTTCCCGTCCGCTGCGTATCGACGAGGAACCGGCCCTCCGCGTCGATGTGCAGGTCCCGGTTGGCGTCGATCCGCAGGCGCACGACTCCGTCGGCGGCCGGGCGGCTCGCGGCCTCGTTCTGGGGCGTCTCGAGGTACGAGCCGCGCAAGGAGCCCTGAAACGAACTCGAGGACCAGTTGCTCTGGAAATCGAGGGAGGCGTCGGTACGAAGCGCCACCGAGCCCTTGGCGAATTGCCGGCTCGTCTGGTCCGGATTTGAATCGTAGCCGAGGCTCTGCGCGAAGGTCGGCAGTATGGTGAAGCTTCCGAACTGGTAGCCGATCGGCGCGTAGGCGGGATCCGTCGGGATCGCGCGCGCCAAGTCGGTGCCGAGAATGAAGCCCGGCGTCAGAAGGCCGAGGGCCGGGGAGATCGCCAGGAGCGGAAGGATCGTTCGGACGGGCGCCGCCACCGGCGGCAGGGGAACCCCGACCACGGGCTGCTGAATGATCGGCGTCAGCCGTAACGCCGGGCTCGGGACCTGCGTGACTTCCTGGGTGACCCTGCGGGTCGCCGACCCGATCCGCCGCGGTGGCGCCGCCCGGGTCCGGAGAAGATTTGACGGCGCCAGATTGCTTGGCGTCGTGCCGCTGCCGCCGGTGCGCTGACCGCCGCTGGTGATGCGTGTGTTGAGCTGCGAGACGCCCGGCTGCCCTTGCGTCTGTGTCGGGATCGTTGGAGGCGAGAGCGGCGAGCTCAGGCTGTCGCCGCCGGTCTGGTCGCCGCTTGTCGCGTCGCCGCCCGGAGAGCCGCGCCCGTCGTCGCGCGAGAGACCGTCCGGGATCCGCCGCCGTAGCGCCGGCAAGCCGTTGGGGGCGGTGTCCTGGCCGACGCCCGGGTTGTCGGGCTGCCCCGTAACGGGGCTGGTGGCGTCGAAGCGCTGGGCACGCGCAGGGGAGGCCGCGAACGCGAGCGCCAGCGCAGCGACAGCGAGCCGCATCTCCTGTCGTTTCCGCCGGTCAGCCCCAGCCGTCCGCACCTGATCACGGTCCCCGCCAAAGTCCCGAGCACCGAGGGCTGGGATTCACTGGTCACGCCGCAGCCAAACTGGTCATCGGCATGGTTAACGAAGGCTAGCGGACTCATGGTTAATGCAGCGTCAACGGCCGAGGCTGACGGCACTTGAAATCTGCCTCAGAACCTTCGGTCGACACGGCACAGCCGATTGAGATTTGTTTTACAATCAGATATTGTCTTCCAGAATTCAATCGTATCCGCGAGGGATTGATTGGTCCGAATCATTACAAAGATAGAGGTGGGCCGTGAACGAAAGCACAGTCAGCGGGCATGCTGAGCACGTTGAGCTCGCGGTGGATATCATCGCGGCCTATGTGTCGAACAACTCGGTACCGTCGTCGGAGTTGGCGGGCCTGATCGGCGTGATCCACGCCGCTCTAGACAGTCTCTCGACTGCCGGACGAACATCCAAATCGACCGTCGAAAAGCTGAGTCCGGCTCAGATTCGGAAGTCGGTCACGCACGATCACATCGTCAGCTTCGAGGACGGCAAGCCGTACAAGACCCTCCGTCGGCACTTGACGTTGCGCGGGCTCTCGCCCGAAGCCTACCGGGAGAAGTGGGGGCTGCCGCGCGACTACCCGATGACCGCGGCGAGTTACTCGGCCCAACGTTCCGAGCTTGCTCGCGCCCTGGGGCTCGGTCAGCAGCGCCGCAAGCACCGCGGTGCATCATCGGCACCTGCAGAGGCACCGGCGGCGGCAACACGGAAGGCGCGGGCCCGACGGAAAGCGCCGGCAGAGTAGAAGTCCGATCCTCCGCCGCTGCTTCTGGCAGCAGCGGCTCGCTCTGAGAGTGCGTCGGGCGTTCAAAACGGCTGTGTCAGGCGCAGATGCTTCAGGCGAAGACGGGCTGCGCGACGCTGTATTAACGGCCAACCCGGCAAAAGCCTGCGCGTGCGCGTCGCGCAACCGTGCGCCGCGTCCTTTCGGCTAGGCAGAACGTCCCACGCTGCCATCCTGCGCATGTTGCTCCGCACAATCGTGCGAAGATCCTGCGCCGGAGAATGACCGCGTGCCGCCACTGCCGATTCTCGCTCTTGCCGTCGCCTCGTTCGGGATCGGCACGACCGAATTCGTCATCATGGGGCTGCTGCCGGAGGTGGCGCAGAGCTTCGGCGTCACGATCCCGCAGGCCGGTTACCTCGTCTCGGGCTATGCGATGGGCGTCGTGGTCGGGGCACCGATCGTAGCGATCGCGACCGCGGGCATGCCGCGCAAGACCGCACTGCTCGCCCTCATGGGCGTCTTCCTGATCGGAAATCTCGGCTGCGCCCTGGCCCCGAGCTACGGCCTGCTCATGGCGGCGCGAATCCTCACAGCCTTCGCGCACGGCGCGTTCTTCGGCATCGGCGCCGTGGTCGCCCGGGATCTGGTGCCCCGGGAGAAGCGCACCCAGGCGGTCTCCCTGATGTTCGCGGGCCTCACGCTCGCCAACGTGCTCGGCGTGCCCCTCGGCACCGCCCTTGGACAGGCCGTCGGGTGGCGGGCGACGTTCTGGGCCGTGGTGGCGATCGGCCTCGCGGCCGGCCTTGCGATCCAGCTCTGCGTACCGGCCGGGCTCCCGGGCGCGCGCGGCCGGCTGGTGAGCGAGTTCCGCGCGCTCGGCCGCTGGCCGGTGCTGCGACCGATGCTGATCTCGACCCTGTCCTCGGTGAGCTTCTTCACGGTGTTCACCTACATCACGCCGTTCCTGACCGGCGTGAGCGGGTACTCGCCACAGGGTGTGACCGGCGTGCTGTTCGCCGCCGGCATGGGCCTGACGATCGGGAACCTCGCCGGGGGTCTGTTCGCCGATCGCGGGCAGATGGCGACGATCATCGGGAGCTTCCTGGGGATCGTCGCGGCGCTGCTCCTGCTCGCCGCGGTCGCCCATCATCCGGGCATGACGCTGGCGGTGCTGGTCCTGTGGTCGGCCCTGGTCTTCGCGCTGGTCTCCCCGCTCCAGATCTGGGTGGTTGAAGCCGCGAGCGACGCCCCGAACCTCGCCTCCACCCTGAACCAGGGCGCGTTCAACCTCGGCAACGCGACCGGCGCCTGGATCGGCGGTACGGCCCTGACGCTGGGGGCGGGCTACGCCCAGCTTCCCCTGATTGCCGCGGCCGTATCCTTGGTCGGCCTCGGACTGGTGCTCACGGCCGTCAGCCGGACCGGCCGGCGCATGCTGTCGCCGTCCGCGACGAGGCCGTGATCGCGGAAGCGACCGCCTCTAATCGCTCCGGACGAGGTCACCGAGAAGGCTCGCCGCCACGGTGACCTTCGAGACCGTGAGGCTGGAATCGCCGATGGCGTCCACCGCCTCGCGGATGCGCGCCAGCGGCGCACCCCGGGCCTTCGCCCAGGCCTCGACCGCGTCCGGACCGGCGCCCAGATCGGTCACGACTTCGGCCGTCAGCTTGCGATGCGCCGCCCCGATGCCTGCGACCGCGCGCTCCAGCGCAACGCGGTCGAACGTGTCGGCGACCGGTACGGTCCGCGCCGCGGCCGCGAGGTCGTCCAGCCGGAAGGCGTGCTCCAGCGCGAAGTGCGTCGCCGCCACCGCCTCCACCGGCCGCCCGCTCGCCTCGGCGACCCGGACGATGTCGGGGGCAGAGATGAGGGCGCTCAGCGAAGCGAGGCGCCGGGCCTGGGCCGGCGCCATGCCGAGCCCGGCCAGCTCCGCCTCCCGGGCTCCGATGGCCGCGAGAGCCTCCTCGCCGAGAACTTTTGGAAGCGCCGCCTCCACGGCGGCGATGCCGTCGCGGTAGCGGGCGACCACCGGGTCGAGGCCACCGCTCAGATCGAGATTCCGGATGAACCAGACGATCCGGTTGAGCAGCAGACCCTGGACCTCCGCGTACAGACCGAGCTGGCCCTGACCGGAGATGCGGCCGGCAAGGCTGTCGATGGCGAGGTTCAGCTCCATCAGCCCGAACGCATCGCGGGTCACCGCATAGGCCTTGGCGATGGTCGCGGCATCGGCACCCGTCCCGTCGACGAGGCGTGTGATCAGCGAGGGGCCGCCTCGGTTGACGATGATGTTCGCCAGCGCGGTGGCGATGATTTCGCGCCGCAGGCGATGCCCCTGCACCGAATCCGGGAACTGCTCGCGCAACGCCTTGGGGAAGTAGCGCTGCAGCTCGCGGTCGAAATACGGGTCGTTCGGCACGGCGCTGTCGAGGATCGCATCGTGCAGCGACAGCTTGGCGTAGGCCAGGAGCACCGCGTATTCCGGACGGGTCAGCCCCTCGTTCCGGCGCATGCGTTCGGTCAGCGCGGCATCGTCGGGCAGGAACTCGACCGCGCGGTCGAGCCGTCCGTCGCCCTCAAGTGCCTGCATGGTCCGCATCGCGAAGCCGGTCTCGTCGAGACCGCCGCGCTGGGCAAGCGACAGGGCGAGGGTCTGCAATTCATTGTTGCGCAGGACGAGGTGCCCGACCTCGTCGGTCATGGCGGCTAGCAGGGCGTTGCGCGCCTCGTAGCTCAGGCGGCCGTCCCGCTCGGGCGTCATGAGCGCGATCTTGATGTTCACCTCGACGTCCGAGGTGTTGACCCCGGCCGAGTTGTCGATCGCGTCGGTGTTGAGCCGGACGCCCGCGCGCGCCGCCTCGATGCGCCCGCGCTGGGTCAGGCCGAGATTGGCGCCCTCGCCGACGACCTTGGCGCGCAGCTCCGGCCCGGTGATCCGCACGGCATCGTTGGCACGGTCGCCGGCATCCTCGTCGGTCTCCGTGGTGGCGCGGACGTAGGTGCCGATGCCGCCGAACCAGAGCAGGTCGGCCGGGGCCTTCAGGATCGCCTGCATCAGCTCGGTGGGCGTGGCCTCGGCGCGGTCGAACCCGAGGGCGGCGCGGACCGGCTCCGAGAGGGGGATGGTCTTCAGGCTGCGCGAGAATACGCCGCCGCCCTCCGAGATCAGGCTCCGGTCGTAATCGGCCCAGGAGGAGCGTCCGAGATCGAACAGCCGCCGCCGCTCGACGAAGCTCGCGGCCGCATCGGGGTTCGGGTCGAGGAAGATGTCCCGGTGATCGAAGGCCGCGATCAGCCGGATGCTCTCGGACAGCAGCATGCCGTTGCCGAACACGTCGCCCGACATGTCGCCGACGCCGACCGTGACGATCGGATCTGCCTGCACGTCGACATCGAGCTCGCGGAAATGGCGGCGCACCGCCTCCCAGGCGCCACGGGCGGTGATGCCCATGCCCTTGTGATCGTAGCCCTGGCTGCCGCCGGACGCGAAGGCGTCGCCCAGCCAGTGGCCCTTCTCCAGCGAGAGGGCGTTGGCGATGTCCGAGAAGGTGGCCGTGCCCTTGTCGGCGGCGACCACCAGATAGGCGTCGTCGGGGTCGTGCCGGACGGTGTCGGGCGGCGGCACGATGGCGTCGTCGACGATGTTGTCAGTGAGTTCGAGGAGCGTGCGGATGAAGATCCGGTAGCTCTCGGTCCCCTCCTGCATCCAGGCGGCGCGGTCCGAGGCCGGCGGCAGGCGCTTCGGGAAGAAGCCGCCCTTGGCGCCGACCGGGACGATCACGGCGTTCTTCACCTGCTGGGCCTTCACGAGGCCCAGGATCTCGGTGCGGAAATCCTCCGGCCGGTCCGACCAGCGCAGGCCGCCGCGGGCCACGTAGCCGAAGCGCAGATGCACGCCCTCGACGCGGGGCGCGTAGACGAAGATCTCGAAGAGCGGCCGCGGCAGCGGCATCGCCGTGACCTTGGAGCAGGCGAACTTGAAGCTGATCGTCTCCCGGGGCTTTCCGTCCGGGCCGGTCTGGAAGAAGTTGGTCCGGACCGCCGCCTCGACCAGGTTGACGAACCGGCGCAGGATCCGGTCATCGTCGAGGCTGGTGACCTCGGCGAGCGCCGCCTCGATGCCGGCGCGGACCTCCGCCTGCTGGGCGTCGCGATCCCCCGTCAGGGTCGGGTCGAACCGGGTGCGGAACAGTGCGACGATCGCCCGGGCGATCCCGGCATGCCGGCTCAGCGTGCCGGCGAGGTAATCCTGACCGTAACGGATCCGCAGCTGGCGCAGGTACCGCCCGAGCGCCCGGAGCAGGGCGGCCTCGCGCCAGGGCAGGGCGGCCTCGAGGACGAGCCGGTTGTAGCCGTCGGATTCCGCCAGATCGTCCGCGATGGCGAGCATGGCGGCTTCGAGCGGCTGCTCCAGCGCCGCGAGGTCGATCGCCGCGCCGGTGGCCCGCTCGATCAGCATGTCGTGCAGCCAGACACGATCGGCCTCGTCGGCGCCCACGGGCATGACCCGGTAGGTCCGCTCGTTGATGACGCGGAAGCCGAGATTCTCGAGGGCCGGAACGCGGTCGGACAGGGCGATGGCGGTGCCGCGGGAAAATACCTTCAGGCGGACCTGCGCATCCGAATCCGATGGCCGGCGACCGAGATGCACGGCGCGCGGCTGCGCCCCGCCGAGACCTTCGAGGATGGCGACGTCCGCCACCGCGATTTCGGGCTGGAAATTGTCGCGGTAGGCGGCCGAGAACGCGTCGCCGTAGCGCGCGGACAGGATCCGCGCGCGGTCACCGCCCTGCGCCTCGGCGAGGGCGGCCCGCAATGCGTCGCCCCAGGTCCGGACCAAGTCCCCGATCCCGGCTTCGAGGGCGGCCGGGTCCTGCTCCGGCGCGCCCTGGTCGGGCAGGCCGATGATGTAGTGGATGCGGGCGAGCGGGCCCTCCGGGTAGTCCGGATAGGCGACGCTGAGCCGTCCGCCGTAGGCTTCGGCGAGGAAGCCGCCGATCCGCTGCCGGATCGTCGAATCGTAGCGGTCCTTCGGGACGTAGACGAGGAGCGAGACGAAGCGGCCGAACCGGTCCGGCCGCGACAGCACCCGGATCCGCGGCCGGTCGGCGAGATTGGCGATGGCCAATGTGAAGCGGTAGAGCCGCTCGACGTCGATCTGGAACAGCTCGTCGCGCGGGTAGCTCTCCAGAACCGCCAGCAGGCTCCGACCGGCATGGCTCGTCGGATCGAGACCCGCGCGCTGGACCACAGACTGCACCTTCCGGCGCAGAATCGGCACTTCGCGGGTGGGACTCGTGTAGGCGGAGGCGGTGAACAGCCCGACGATCCGCATCTCGCCCGAGAGCTTGCCGTGGGCGGAGAACAGCTTCACGCCGACATAATCGAGATAGGCCGACCGGTGGACGCGGGAGCGCACGCTCGCCTTGGTGATGATGAGCGGCTGCGGCTCCTCGAGGAAGGCCAGGATCTCGGGCGTGTAGTCGACCGGCGTCCGGCCGCGGCGCAGGGGCGTGGCGCCGGGATCGCGCAGGACGCCGAGGCTCGACCCCTCGATCAGGGGATGGGCCTCGCCGTCGATCCCGTGCTGCTGCATCCCGAGGATCAGGAACTGGCCGTCCGTCAGCCAGTCGAGGAAGGCGCGCGCCTCGGCCGTCTCCTCCTGCGGCATCGGTGTGGGTGCCCCGCCGAGATTTGTCGCCAGGTCCGACAGGCGCGCCAGCATGGCGTCATGGTCGACGGCCGCCAGGGCGACATCGCGGTAGACCGGCGCGAGGGCGTCCAGCAGCCGCTCCCCGGCCTCCGTGTCCAGCCGGTCCAGGTGGATGTGGAGGAAGCTCTCCCGCGCGAGGCTGCCGTGCGCGTCCGCCGTCGTCTCGCCGACCACGCGGATCAGGGAGCCGTCCGGATCGCGCTCGACGCCGAGGATCGGGTGGGCGACGAGGTGGGGCGACAGGCCCTGCTCGGTCAGCTCCGCGAGGGTCGAGTCGAGCAGGAACGGACGATTGTCGTTGATGACTTCCAGGATCGTCAGTTCGTGCCGCCGGCCGGCCCGCGACAGCTCAGCGTCGACCAGGCGCATCCGGGCGGGATCCTGCGTCCGCCGCGGCTCGGCCAGGAAGGCGCGGGCCCGGCCGGCCAGCTCTGCCAGGACGTCGGCGGGGTATGGAGCCAGATCCTCGGGCGTCACCCGGCCGAACAGGTCGCGCACGAACCCGCCCGGTCCGCCCTGCTCGGTGACGATGTCGGCAGCCGCATCGATCAGCCCCGTGCGGGCCGATTTCTGCTCCGATGAGGACAACGCCGTCGCAGTTTCGAGTGTCATCGCGCTTCTCCCGAACCGGGTCACTCGCCTAAGCGATAGCAGCGTGATCGGAGGTGTCGATGACACTCCCCACCAGTTTGCCGCCCCGTTTGTGTCGATCGGTGCGAACCGTCAGGCGTCGATTGTATCCCCGAGAAAACGTGCATATACACGCATCATGACAGACCAACCGCCGGTCGAACCCTGCACCTGTTCCGCGCTGAGGCGGGCGACCCGCGCCGTGACGACGGCCTACGATGCGGCGCTGCGCCCGTCCGGGCTTCGGGTGACGCAATTCGCGATCCTGCGCCTGCTGGAGCGCCTCGGACCGAGCCCGGTGACGCGTCTCGCCGCCGAGGCCGCTCTCGAGCGCACCACGATGGGACGCAACCTCGATCCGCTGGAGCGTCGCGGTCTGGTGCAGATCGCGGCGGGTGCGGCGGATGCCCGCGAACGCGTCGTCACGCTCACGGATTCGGGGCGTGAAGCCATCGCGGCGGCGATGCCTTACTGGCGGGATGCGCAGGCGCGCATCAACGCCCGGATCGCACCCGGGGCGGTCGTGGCCCTGACGGACGCCCTCATTTCCGCCGCCTGATCGACCAGAAGCAGCCGTTTCAACCGGAGCCCGACATGCCCGCTCGCTCAGAGACGCGCCCCGCGCAGCGCCTCCACTACGCCTGGATCATCGCCGCGGTGACGTTCCTAGTCCTGCTCGTCGGGGCCGGCGTCCGGGCGACGCCGAGCGTGCTGATCGTGCCGTGGGAGCGCGAATTCGGCTGGACGGCGGCGACGATCGGGGTCGGGATCGCGCTCAACATCTTCCTGTACGGGATGATCGGTCCCTTCGCGGTGGCGATCATCGAGCGGTTCGGCCTGCGCCGCTCGGTCTGCGGTGCCCTCTTCATCCTGGCGGTCGGCACGGCCGCCACCAGCCTGATGACCGCGCCCTGGCAGATGGTTCTGCTCTGGGGCATCGTGGTCGGCTCGGGCTCGGGCATGGTCGCGAACGTCCTCGGCGCCACCGTGGCGGGGCGCTGGTTCGCCAAGCGGCGCGGGCTGGTGCTCGGCATGCTGACGGCGAGCAGCGCCACCGGCCAGCTCGTCTTCCTGCCGGTGCTCGCCTCGCTGGCGGTCGAGCAGGGCTGGCGTTCGGTCTCCCTGGTTGTGGCGGCCGCCACGCTGGCGCTGATCCCGCTCGCTGCCTTGCTGCTGCGCGACCGTCCGGCCGATCTCGGCCTACCCCGCTACGGCGAGGCGGCGATTACGCCGACGCCCGTCCTCACGGAGAACCCGGCGCGTCGCGCGCTGCGCGGCCTGCGGATCGGGCTGCAATCCCGGGATTTCTGGCTGCTCGCCGGCACGTTCTTCATCTGTGGCGCCTCGACCAACGGTCTGATCGGCACGCACCTCATCCCCGCCTGCATCGATCACGGCATTGCCGAGGTGACCGCCGCGGGTCTCCTCGCGCTGATGGGGATCTGCGACCTGATCGGCACCACGGCGTCGGGCTGGCTCACGGACCGGTTCGATTCGCGCAAGCTCCTGGCGTGGTATTACGGGCTGCGCGGCCTCTCGCTGATCTTCCTGCCGTATTCCTTCGACTACAGCTTCTACGGCCTGTCGTTGTTCGCGGTCTTCTACGGGCTCGACTGGATCGCGACGGTGCCGCCCACCGTCCAGCTCGCGGGCAAGTCCTTCGGTGAGGAGAACGCCGCGCTGATGTTCGGCTGGATCGCGGCCGCCCATCAGATCGGCGCGGCCTCGGCGGCGTGGCTCGCCGGCATGGTGCGGACCGACACCGGCACGTATCTGGGCGCCTTCGTGTCGGCGGGCCTGCTCTGCCTGGTCGCGGCGCTCATGGCGGCCTTCGTGGGGCGCAAGCCCGCCGAGCCGGTCCTGCGTCCGCTGCCGGCCTGAACTGCGTCGGGCGGGCGCGGTTGTCACAAGTGTGCCGCGAAGGACGAGCCCTTACCGGCCCGTCCCAGCGCATCCCGAGAGCCCGCCTTGACCATCGCGATCCGGCCCGTGCCGCCGGTCCAGGACGTCCGCGCCCCGCGCCCCTGGTCGGGGCCGGGCTTTGCCGAGTTCGTCGCCATCATCGCGCTGATGATGGCGGTCACCGCGATCTCGATCGACAACCTGCTGCCGGCCTTCCCGGCGATCGAGGCGCGGTTCGGCGTGCCGGATCCGAACCGGCTGCAGCTCCTCGTCTACGTCTACATGATCGGCTTCGGCGTCGCGCAGATCGTCTATGGGCCGGTCTCCGATGCCCTCGGCCGGCGGCCGGTCCTGCTCGCGAGCCTCGCGATCTACGTGGTCGGCTGCGGCCTCGCCATGGTGGCGCCGAGCTTCGGCTGGCTGCTCGCCGCGCGGATCATCCAGGGGATCGGCGCGGCCGGCGGGCGCGTGCTGTCGGTGGCGATCGTGCGCGACCGCTTCTCCGGCCGCGAGATGGCGAGCGTCATGTCGCTCACCATGATGGTGTTCCTGATCGTGCCGATGATCGCGCCGGCGATCGGCGGCCTGATGCTGGCGCTGGGCTCCTGGGTCTACGTTTTCGTCTCGATGCTGGTCCTGGCCTTCTGGCTGACCCTGTGGTTCTCCCTGCGCATGCCGGAGACCTTGCATCCGGAATACCGCCGGCCGCTCTCGCCGGCCGCGACCTGGGAGGCGATCCGCCTGACGCTCAGGACCCGCGTCGCCATCGGCTACACCACCGCGCTCGGCCTGATGACCGGCTGCATCATGGGCTACGTGGGCTCGGCCCAGCAGGTGTTCGACACCGGCCTGTACCATCTCGGCCCGCTCTTTCCCCTGGCCTTCGGGCTGGTGGCGGGCGCCATGGGCGCGGCGACGCTGATCAATGCGCGCGTCGTCCGGCGGGTCGGGATGCGGGCGATGTCCCACGGCGGCATCATCGCCTTCACGCTGGTCGCTCTGGTGCAGGTCGGCGTCGGCTTCGCCTACCAGGGCCGTCCGCCGTTGGCGCTGTTCCTCACACTGCTGGCACTGAACCAGTTCCTGATGAGCTTCGCGATGCCGAACTTCAACGCGCTGGCGTTGGAGCCGCTCGGCGCCATCGCCGGCACCGCCTCGTCGTTCCTCGGCTTCTACACGACGATCCTGGGCGCCCTGTGCGGCTTCGTGATCGGTCAGGCGTTCGACGGGACCGTGCTGCCGGTCGGGATCGGTTACGCGAGCCTGGGCATCCTGGCGCTACTCGTGGTGGCCTGGACGGAACGGGGCCGGCTGTTCCGCGCTGGAGTCGGCGGCTGAGGCTTCGGGCTTAACGCGGTCTTCAGCGGAAAACCGTCAAGCTCCGGTCCTCATCCCCGCTGACCGGACCCGCCCATGATCGCCCGCGCCCAGGACGGAACCCTCCTCGCTGCGCGTCTGCTGCTCGCCGCCGCGCTGCTGCCCACCGGGATCGCCCGGGCGCTCAACGTCTCGGGCTTCGCGCTGACGCTGGCCGGCAACGGCATGCCGTTTCCGAACGGCGTCGCCACCGCGGCCGTGGTGGTCCAGGTCTTCGGGCCCTTGGCGCTGATCCTCGGCGTGCTGCCGCGCCTGACCGGGCTCGCCCTCGCCGTGTTCGCGACCGCGACGGCTTTCGTGATCCACGATTTCTGGCACTACATCGGGCCGACGGCTGTCGCCGAGCGCACGCTGATGCTGGCCGATCTCGGCCTCGCTGGCGGCTTCCTGATGTATGCCCTCACCGGACCGGGCGCTTGGAGCTGGCAGGGCTGGCGCGCAGGTGCGATGGCGTCAGCGACGAGCGCCAAGCCGGCCGCCAAGACCCCGGCGAAGAGTGCAGCGGCGCGCGGCGGGGGCAAGCGCACGGCCGGTCGTCAGCCTGCCCGGGCCGCGGCCTGATCAGCCGTGCCGCGGCGTCATCTCGGCCGACGGCGGCGTCGCCGCGACCCTCTTCCGGCCGGAGACCTCGGCTCCGGCATCCGCCGACAGCTGCCGGAAGCCTAGGACGGAAGCCGCCGAGATCATCGCCACCGCGAAGAAGGCCGGCCCGAAATCGCCGGCCTCGATCTGGGTCCGCCCGTGCCAGGCGGCGGTCCCCTCCAGGGCCAGCGCCCCGAGGGTGACGCCGAGGCTCAGCGAGAGCTGCTGGCAGACGCTCGCGAAACTGGTCGCCGCACTCATCTCGCGCGATTCAAGATCGGCATACGCGATGGCGTTGACGCAGGTGAACTGGACCGAGCGCGAGCAGCCGCCGATGAACAGCAGGGCCAGCATGATCCAGTGGGGCGTCTCGGCGGTGTAGAGCCCGTTGACCGCCAGGAAGACCGAGGCGAGCAGCGCGTTCCAGACCATCAGCGTCCTGAACCCGGTGCGGCGCAGGATCTTGGGCGCCAGGGTCTTCACGAACATGGCGCCTGCGGCCGCCGCGAAGGTGATCAGGCCGGAATGCAGGGCGTCGAGGCCGAAGCCGACCTGCAGCATCAGCGGCAGCAGGAACGGGATCGCCCCGGTGCCGATCCGAAACAGGCTGCCGCCGATGACGGCGACCCGGAAGGTCGGGCGCTGGATCAGGTCGAGCCGCACGATCGGATGGGCGACCCGCCGGGCATGCGCGAAATAGACCGGCAGCAGGACCGCCCCCGTCGCGAGGCAGCCCCAGGAGATTGCGGACGGCAGGAGGTGGCGGCCCAGCGATGCGAGGCCGAGCATCAGCGCGGCAAGCCCGGTGCCGAGCAGCACGAAGCCGAGCAGGTCGAGGGGCGGCCGCTCCGGCTCGCGGATATCCTCGAAATACAGGCTCGCCAGCACGATCCCCGCGCAGCCGATCGGCAGGTTGATGAAGAAGATCCACCGCCAATCGAACCATGTGGTGATCAGGCCGCCGACCGGCGGCCCGAGAACCGGGCCCACCAGAGCCGGAAAGGTCAGGTAGGCCAGCGCGGTGACGAGCTGCGATTTCGGCACGCTGCGCAGCACCACCAGGCGCCCGACCGGCACCATCATGGCGCCGCCCATGCCCTGGAGGAACCGCGCCGCGACGAACCAGGCCAGACCGTTCGCGGCCGCGCACGCGAGCGAGCCCGCCATGAACACCACCAGGGCGACGCGGAAGACGGTCCGCGACCCGTAGCGGTCGGCCATCCAGCCGCTCACCGGGATGAAGATCGCGAGGCTGACCAGGTAGGAGGTCAGGGCGAGCTTCAGCGCGATCGGGTCTTCGTGCAGGCTCGCCGCGATGCTGGGGAGCGCCGTGGCGATCACCGTCGAGTCGGTGTTCTCCATGAACAGCGCGGTGGCGACCGTCAGCGGGACGATCCAGAGCGGTCTTTGGGCTGTAGGGGGCATCAGACAGCAGACGCATGTCGTGCCGCGGCGGTTGCACGGCAGCGCGGCCAACTCGCACCCTCGTGTTTCGCGATTGTATCTCTCTTGCAACAGACGTCGGGCGCCAGAGGTCGGCCACCTTTTTCACGGGCGGCCGAATGGCTACGTTTAATCACGCGGCCGTGAAGTGGCTGCAGCCGGCACGATGTCGGGCCACGAGGAAATGATGCAGTCCAGCCCCGACAAGGTCCGCTCCCTGACGCGGATCGCCGCCGGCGTCGCGCTTCTCTCGATGGTGGCCGCGTGCGGCACCGTCCTGCTCAACGATCGCGGCTCGCTCACCCGCTATGACCGTCTGAAGTCCAGCGATCAGGTGGCGTCGGCCTCGCGGATCTACGTCGACCGGCCGGCGCTGGCGAAAGCCCGCACCGTCCGCATCATCCCGACGGCCTTCCACGCCGATGTCGCCGGGGCCGCGCCGCTGACCCAGGCCGAACGGCGCCTCATCGCCAACGCCGCCGACCGGGCGCTCTGCTACGACCTGTCGCTGAAGTACGACATCGTCACGAGCCGCGATGCGGACCTGACCGTGCGGGCGCAGGTCACCCGGGTGGACCCGACGGATCTGCTCGGGGCCGGGGCCACGATCGCCGGCTCGGCCGGCGTCACGGTCGCGTCGCAGCTCGGCCTGAGCTTAGCCGAGGGCGTCGGGCGCGTGCCGATCCCGCGTGTGCCGATCGGTCTCGGCAGCCTGACGGTGGAGGCGGAGGCGCTCGACCGCAGGCGCGAGCAGCGCGCCGCCATGGTCTGGGGCGGGGCGGCGAACTCCTTCACCAGCCAGCCGCGCTTCTCGCGGGCGAGCGACGCCTATGATCTCGCCGGCGAGTTCGGGCAGGATTTCGGCTTCATGCTAGCGACCGGCGAGGATCCGTTCACGGCGCCCAACACCCTCCCGACCTGGGACCGCATCCGCATCACCACTTTGGGCGAGGCACCCCTGGATCCGGATTGCGAGGCGTACGGCCGGGCGCCCGGCATTGACGGGATGCTGGGCGATTATATCGGCCTGCCGCCCGAATACACCGACAAGGGCGCCAGAACGCCGGCGATGCGCTGAGCCGGCCGCACGCACGGCTAGCCGCCCGCTTCGTCGATGCACAGCCGCCGGATCAGAGCCGTGTAGAGGGCCTGCGCCTCTTCGATCCGGTCGACGCGGCAATGCTCGTCGGTCTTGTGGCACTGCGCTGCTTCGCCGGGGCCGATCACCACGGTCGCGACATTGTCGAAGGCGGGCACCAGGGCGGACGCGTCCGTGAAGTAGGGCGCGCCCGCCGGCTCGGCGGTCAACCCGGTCCGTTCGTGCAGCAGCGCGAGCAGCGGTGCCGCAGCGGGATCGTCGACCGCCGTCGAGAAGCCCGGGAAGCTCGTGACGACACGGATCTCGGCATCCGGGCCGAACAGCTTTCTCAGCGCATCGAGCAGCTGGCCGTGGTCCTGCTCGGGCAGGGTGCGGATGTCGACGGAGAACTCGGCCCAATCCGGCACGGAGTTGATGTTCTCGCCGCCGCGGAACGTGGTGACGCAGGCCGTGGTCGTCCCGAGCAGCGGATGGCGGACACCGAAATCGTGCGTGCCGAGGGCCTGGATCCAGGCCGCAGCCCTGGCGACGGCGTTCTGCCCCTCCTCCGGCATGGACGAATGCGCGGTGCGACCGCGCGCCGTCACGACGACGCGGAGCGAGCCCTTATGGGCGAAGATCGGGGCGTTCGAGGTCGGCTCCGCCACGATCAGGAGTTCTGCCGGCCCGAGGACCTGTTCCCGCCCGACATGGAAGGCGCCCTCGCAGCCGGTCTCCTCGCCGGCCGTGATCACCAGGGTGAGGCCGCGGTGGAAGCGAGGTTCGTCCGCCAGCACGTTGCAGGCGGCCGCGATGAAGGCGGCCACGCCCGCTTTCATGTCGCTCGCGCCGCGCCCGTACAGCCGGCTCTCGTGCACGATCCCCGCGAAGGGGGGAAACCTCCACGGGTTCGTGCCCACCGGCACGACGTCGATATGGCCGGTGAAGCAGAGCGGCTTGCCGCTGCCTGTTCCGGGGATGCGCGCGATGAGGGTCGGGCGATCCTCCGCGAAGGCGTAGCTCTCGACCGCGAAACCGTGCTCCGACAGCAGCTTTGCGAGGAACGCGGCACACTCCTTCTCGAGGCCGGGCGGATTGAGCGACGGGAAGCGGATGAGCTGCTGCGCCAGCGTGACGGCATCGATAGGCATGCGGGAGATCCTCCGGCCGGGCGGCTGAGACAACGCCGGGCGGTCCGGATCGACCCCGCAGGATCCGTGCCCGAGTTGACCCGGATCTACGTCAACGCCGCGGCGTGAATTTCCTGCACAGCCAAGCGTGGAAAAGCCGCGAGCCATGCGTGTTTTCGTAGGACGACGCGGCAAGCGTGCATTGGCGCCTTCGTGGGGCCCGTGATACTGGCACTTGCCAACCCGATCCCGCTGCGCGACCCCCAACGCGCCGCCGTCCGAGGAAAGTTGGCACATGGCCCGAGTAGAAACCGCATCGATCATCGAGGGCCTGACCTTCGACGACGTGCTCCTGCGGCCCGCCGCCTCCTCGGTAATGCCCACCGAGGTGAGCGTGGCCTCCCGGCTCACCCGCACGATCCCCCTGAACCTTCCGATCCTCGCCTCCGCGATGGACACGGTCACCGAGGCGCCGATGGCCATCGCCATGGCGGCCGCCGGCGGGATGGGCGTGATCCACCGCAACCTGGAGCCGCCGGAGCAGGCCGAGCAGGTCCGGCTCGTCAAGAAATACGAGTCCGGCATGGTGATGAACCCCATCACCATCCACCCCGACGAGACGCTGGCCGACGCCTTCGAGGTGATGAAGCTCAATCGGATCTCGGGGATTCCGGTGGTCGAGCGGGGACCCAACGGCTCGCGGGGCAAGCTCGTCGGCATCCTGACCAACCGCGACGTCCGCTTCGCCACTAATTCCAACCAGCCGGTCGCCGAGCTGATGACCCGGGACCGCCTGATCACGGTCCGCGAGGGCGTCACGCAGGACGAGGCCAAGCGCCTGCTCCACCAGTTCCGGATCGAGAAGCTGCTGGTCGTCGACGACCATTACCGCTGCATCGGCCTGATCACCGTCAAGGATATCGAGAAGCGGGTCACCTACCCGAACGCCGTCAAGGACGAGCAGGGCCGCCTGCGGGTCGCCGCTGCCACCACGACGGGCGACAGCGGCTTCGAGCGGGCCGAGCGCCTGATCGACGCCGGCTGCGACGTGATCGTGGTCGACACCGCCCACGGCCACTCGATCAAGGTGCTCGACGCCGTCGCGCGGGTGAAGCAGCTCTCCAACGCCGTGCAGGTGGTCGCCGGCAATGTCGCCACCCGCGAGGGCGCCCAGGCGCTGATCGACGCCGGCGCCGACGCCATCAAGGTCGGCATCGGCCCGGGCTCGATCTGCACGACCCGCATCGTCGCCGGCGTCGGCGTGCCGCAGCTGACGGCCCTGATGGAAGCGGTCGAGGCCGCGTCCGACGCCGACATCCCGGTGATCGCCGACGGCGGCATCAAGTATTCCGGCGACCTCGCCAAGGCGATCGCCGCTGGCGCCTCCGTGGCGATGCTCGGCTCGCTGCTCGCCGGCACCGACGAGGCGCCCGGCGAGGTGTTCCTCTACCAGGGCCGGTCGTACAAGTCGTACCGCGGCATGGGCTCGGTGGGCGCGATGGCCCGCGGCTCGGCCGACCGCTACTTCCAGGCCGAGGTGAACGACACCCACAAGCTCGTGCCCGAGGGCATCGAGGGGCAGGTGCCCTACAAGGGTCCGGTCGGCAACGTCCTCCACCAGCTCGCCGGCGGCCTGCGCGCCGCCATGGGCTACGTGGGTGGCGCCACGATCCCGGAGTTCCAGGAGCGGGCGCGGTTCATCCGCATCACCAATGCCGGCCTGCGCGAGAGCCACGTCCACGACGTGACGATCACCCGCGAGAGCCCGAACTACCCGTCGCGGACCTGAGGCACCGATGCGCACGCTGATCGTCGGAGCCGGCGCGACCGGCGGCTATTACGGGGCCCGGCTCGCCGAGTCGGGTGCCGACGTGACCTTCCTGGTCCGGCCAGCACGGGCGGCGAAGCTGGCGGCGGACGGGCTCGTCGTCCGCAGCCCGCTGGGCGACCTGCATCTTCCGAACCCGCCGACGGTCACGGCCGACCGGCTGGCTGAGGCCGGGCGCTTCGACCTGATCCTCTTGTCCTGCAAGGCCTACGACCTCGACAGCGCCCTCGCGGATCTCGCCCCCGCCGTGGGAGCGGAGACCGCGATCCTGCCGGTGTTGAACGGCATGTCGCATCTCGACGCGCTCGATTCCCGCTTCGGTGCCGCACGGGTGCTCGGCGGATCCTGCGCGATCGCCGCGACTGTCGCCCCGGACGGCGCGATCCGGCATATGAGCGAGCTGTGCAGCATCACCTACGGCGAGCGGGACGGATCGCGCTCAAGCCGGATCGAGGCGGTCGACGCCCTGATGCGCGGGCTGAAGTTCCAGTCCCGGCTCAGCGACGTGATCCTGCTCGAGATGTGGGAGAAGTGGGTCTTCCTTGCGACGCTCGCGGGCGCCACGACCCTGATGCGCGCCGCCGTCGGCGACATCGTGGCGGCCCCCGAGGGGACCGCGTTCATCGCGGCGCTCCACGCGGAATGCACGGCCGTGGCCGCCGCGAGCGGATTCGAGCCGCGGGCCGTCGTGGCGGAAAGGGCCCGGGCGCAGCTGACCGCGGCCGGGTCGACGTTCACGGCCTCGATGCTGCGCGACATCGAGAACAAGGGGCGGATCGAGGCGGACCATGTGATCGGCGATCTGATCGCCCGTGGCCAGCGGCTGGCGCCGGAGGCGTCGTTCCCGGTTCTGGCCGCGGTCTATACCGGCCTCAAGGCCTACGAGGCCCGCCGGGCGCGGGAAGCGGCCTGAGCCGCACCCCTCGGCAATCGCTCAGTACCGGCCGGGCGGCGGCGGAGGCGGGTTGCCGTATTCCAGCTGGGTCTTGGCATCGACCGGCCGGCGCGGGGGCGGCGTCAGGTCCGGCTGGGCGGCGGGTGCGCTCGCGCAGGCAGCGAGGGAAGCGGCGACCAGGGCCGCGCAGGCGACCCGAACAACGCTCGTCATGGGCTGAGATACTCCTAAGAGGCGACCGGCGGCGGTCCGCGCTGGTCGGCCGCAGACGGATGCCATAGGACACGCGGCGGGCCGCGATGGACCAACCGCCCGACGGTCTGAGCCGCGAACGTGCTGGAAGCTCGGCCGTATCGTGGCGGCTTCGTGGGCCAAGCGTGGCCGTTTTACGTTGTCGTTGACGCATTCCAAAGGATCCGAACCCTGACCCCCGCCGCTCGCTGCTCCGCCGCCATCGAAGTCCTCACCGATATCGCCGAGCGCCGCCGGCCGGCCGCCGATGCGCTGAAGGATTGGGGCCTCGCGCACCGTTTCGCCGGATCGGGCGACCGCGCCGGCATCGCGAGCTTGGTCTACGACGCCCTCCGCCGCCGGTCGTCGGCCGCATGGATCATGGGCTCGGACACGCCGCGCGCCATCCTGATCGGTGCGCTGCGGCTCCAGCAGGGGCTCGCCGCGGCCTCGGTGGCATCCCTGTTCTCGGGCGATCGTTTCGCGCCGGAGCCCTTGAGCGACGTGGAGCGCGCCCGCCTGGAGACCGGCACGCTGGAGGACGCGCCGCCCGAGGTGGCGGGCGATGCGCCGGCCTTCGCGCTTCCGGAGCTGGCGGCCGCGCTCGGTGACGATCTGGTTCCCGAGCTGAAGGCGCTGGCCCGACGCGCACCTCTGGATATCCGCGTCAACGCCCTGCGCGGCAGCCGCGAGGACGTGATGCCGGCCCTCGCGGCTTTCGAGGCGGCGCCGGCTCCCCACGCGCCGCAGGGCCTGCGGATCCCGATCGGCGCGGATGGGCGCGGGCCTGCCCTCCACGTCGAGGCGGAGTTCCTGGACGGCTGGTACGAGATCCAGGATGAGGGATCGCAGCTCGCCGCACTCCTGGCCGCGCCGCGGCCCGGCGAGACCATCGTCGACCTCTGCGCCGGCGGCGGCGGCAAGACCCTGGCCCTTGCCGCCGAGACCCGGAACGGCGCGCGCCTCATCGCCACCGACGGCGACCCGCGCCGCCTCGCGCCGATCCATGAACGCCTCCGCCGCTCGGGCGCCGTGGCCGAGGTGCGCACGCCGCGGACCGGCAAGGCGCGCGTCGACGTCCTGGAGGATCTGGATGGCCGCGTCGACCGGGTCGTGGTCGACGCGCCCTGCACCGGCTCCGGCACGTGGCGCCGCAACCCGGACGCCAAGTGGCGCCTGCGGCCCGGCAGCCTGGCGCTGCGGACGGCCGAGCAGGCCCAGGTCCTCGACCGGGCGGCGCGGCTGGTGAAGCCCGGAGGGCGGATCATTTACATAACCTGCTCGCTGCTCCCGTCCGAGAACGACGCGGCAGTGGCCGGCCTGATCTCCCAGTGGCGCGGTCGCTTCGACGTCGTTCCAGCGGAGGATGTGCTGGCTGCGGGACCGGCCTCGCTGCGGGACGCGGTGCGCATCACCGCGCAGGGCGTGCAGATGAGCCCGTTGCGCACCGGCACAGACGGTTTCTACGTGGCTGTGATCGCCCGACGGGGCTGAGGCGCGAAACCGCGGCGGGACCGCGACGTTGGACCCGGGCTCCCGCGGGAGCCGGGTCCGTCGACGGGCGGCCTCGAATGCGGCCTCATCCCGGAGATGCCCTTGCGCCTCGACCGCCGACTGCTGCTCGCCGGACTGGGGAGCGCCTTCGGTCTGCGCTCCGCGCGGGCTGAGAGCGAGGGAACGTCGCAAGCCGCTCCCCAGGCGGCCCCGCACGAGGCGATCCGCGCGCTGCCGCGCTCGCTGCCGGGAGCGGATCTGCAGGTAATCGATCTCTGGCCCGGCGCTCCGCCGGGCGGCGGCAGCGGACCCGACGCCGACGGGTATCGCTACGTTGAGGGGACCTTCGGCGACATCACCCGCGTGGCCCGGCCCTGCCTCCTGGTCATGCGGCCGGCCAATGCCAACGGCGCGGCGGTGATCGTCGCGGCGGGGGGCGGATACGAGTTCATCGCGCTCGGCAACGAGGGCGTTCCGGTCGGTCGGGTGCTCAACGCAGCGGGCATCACGGTCTTCCTGCTGATCTACCGTTTGCCCGCCGAGGGCTGGGGGGCGGGGCCGGACGCCCCGCGGCAGGACGCGCAGCGCGCCCTCCGGCTGGTTCGGGCGCGCGGAACAGAGCTCGGCGTGGACCCCGCGCGGGTCGGCGTCCTCGGCTTCTCGGCGGGCGGACATCTGATGGGCGAGACGGCGGTGGGCAGCGCCCTCGACCTCTACCCGGGCGTCGACGCGGTGGATTACCAGCCGGTGCGGCCGGCCCTGGCCGGGCTGATCTACCCGGTCATCACCATGCGCAAGCCGTTCGACCGGACCCACACCCGCCGAATCCTGGTGGGCGACGAAGTCACGCCCCTAGAGATGAAGACCTACTCGGTCGACCTGCAGGTCGGGCCGGAGACGCCGCCGACATTCCTGGTGCAGGCGATCGACGATCCCGTGGCGGTGGCCGACCACCCGCTGCTGATGTTCTCCGCCCTGCGCAAGGCGCGGGTTCCGGCCGAGCTCCACCTGTTCGAGCGCGGCGGCCACGGGTTCGGTCTCGGCGCACCCGGTACGCCGGTGGCCGCCTGGCCCGGCCTGTTCCTGGCCTGGATCCGGCTGCACGGTTTCCTGCGGAACTGATCTCTCAGCTCTCGCCGGTGTTCAGGCGGTGCAGCTTGGCGACCTTCGGCCGGCTGGTGCGGAACTGGCCCCGCTCCACCGACACGAACACGACGATCGCGATGGCGAGCGTCGTCAGCCACCAGATCGCCGTCAGGCCGACGCCGAGGCACGCGACCGTGAAGGCGGCCGCGAAGCAGCCCATCGCGCCCGGGACCAGGGCCGGACCGTCCCGTCCCGCCCGCCGGATCGAGGCGTAGAGCGCGAAGGCGGCCGCCAGCGCCCCGACGATGCCGAGTTCGTACCAGAACTCAAACAGCGCCGTGGTCGGTGCGTTCAGCGGCAGAAGACCGACTAAGCGTCCGCGCAGGGCCGTCTCGAAACCGTGGCCGGTGATCAGCCGCACCGGGTCGGTGGTCACCACCTTCTGCCAGCTCTTCAGGGACAGCACGGCCGGGGCGAGAGGTCCCAAGATGGCCGCGCCGACTGGGCGCGCCAGGAAGGGCAGCAGCGGCGCCACGGCCAGCAGCAGGGCCGACAGGGTCGCCGTCAGGGTGACGCCGAGCTTCGGCCGGTAGCTCGTCACCGCGAAGGCGAGGGCGCCGACCGAGAGGGCGGCGATCTGGGTCGCGTCCGGCTGGACCGTGAGGGCGAGGGCGACGAGGAGGGCGAGCCCGAGGGCCTCGCGGTCGCGGCGCCTGGACCGGAGCCAGGCCAGAGCCGGCCAGACGAGGAGGATCAGCAGGACGAGGCCGCGATCCAGGGCACCGTCATCCTCGGTGCCGGACGGCGCCATATGGGCCCCGAAGACGCCGAGCACGATCGCCACGATGGCGCCTGCCACGACGCCGAGTGGAAGCAGGTAGAGGTTCGCCGAGCGCATCCGGTCGGGCAGCGCCAGGTAGCCCAGCAGCGCCAGCCCAATCGTGGCAGCGAGGTTCGCCAGCCGTTCGAGGGCAGCCCCGGGGAATGGCGTCCAGGTCAGCGACAGGGTCGACCACAGCACAACCAGCATCCCGGCCAGGAAGGCCGGGGCAGTCAGCAGGCGGGAGGTGGCCGGCCGCACCGGCCGCTGCCGCCTGTCGATGACGCTGGCGATGATCAGCAGGATCACGGCGATCGGTGCCAGGATCACGGAGGCGCGCCGCGCTACCTGCGCGAGGACGGGGAGCACGACGAACAGGCCGAAGAAGCCGATGCGCCGCAGCAGCGCGGCGGCGTCGAGCGCCGGGTCGATGGTCGTGGATTTCGACGCGCGCGGCATCGTGTGCCTTTTCCCGGACCGGGACGGTCGGATCCCTGCTCGATACGCAAGGCTCGCGCAAGCCGCTGTAGACGTTGCGCCACACTGCGCTGCGCACTTCCGGTTGCGCGCGGCCCTCAGGCGACCGTCGCGGCCGTGCGCGGGCGACGGCGCACGACCCGCCGGCCGACATCCGACACGACGCGCCAGCCGCCCCAGACTGCGAAGAACCCGATCAGACCGGCCGCCAAGCCGTCGGCGGTGGTGGGAACGGCCGGGCTGAAATCATGGTAGGCTGCTCGAGCGACCGGAAGGTCGGGATCGCGCAGCATGGCCACGACACGGCCAAGCGGGCTGCTCGTCGTTGCCAGGGCCGCTTGCTGAGCGCTAAGCCGGGCCAGCCGGGCGATGTCGTCGCGCGCTGCCTCGCCGCGTCGCGCGACGAGCTGGTCCGGATTGGACCGAAGCCGGTCGACGGCGCCGTCGCGGGTCGTGCCGGACGCCTGCGCGTCGGATTCCAGCACGGCCACCTGCCGGCGCAGCTCATCGGCGGCACCGCCGAGACGTTGCGCGTATTGCTGCGCGAATTCGGGCGCCTGCGCCGCGACAACGCCGCCGAGCAGGCCCAGGGCGAGGCCGAAGGTGCGGATGACGCGGAACACGGCGAAACTCCGGCGGGGTGAATCGGTCACCGACAAAGAGCATGCCGGCGGTCCCGGTTCCAGCAGCGGCTCAGCCCGGCAGGGTCAGCAGCCCCGCTTTGCCGTCGCTGCAGCCGAAGAGCAGCCGGCTGCCGCGGCCGTCCCAGGCCAAAGCCGTCACGCCGCTGCCCGGCACCGCGGGACGCACAAGAAGTTCGGCGGCATCGGTGAAGCGTACCAGCAGGATGCAGCCGTCCTCGTAGCCCATCGCCAGGACCGGCGCCTTCGGGTGGAAGGCGACCCGGGAGACCCGCGCCGGCCGGACGCCGCATTCCCGCGGGGCCTTTCCGGTTGGGCCCTCCTTCGAGTCGAACGGCCAGACGATCGCCGCCTCGGCGCCGCTGGTCGCAAGCCAGTGCCCGTCCGACGACCACGACATCGAGCGGACCTTGCCGGGATAGCCCGACATCCGCATGTGGCCGCGATCCGGCTGAAGACGCCAGCCGTGGAGGGCGTTCTCCTGCATGGTCGAGACCACGAAGCGGCCGTCCGGCGACCACGTCACGTCGATATGCGAGCCCTTCCAGCTGATCACCTCGGCGGGGGTCTCGAGGTTCGGGTACCAGAGGCTGACGCCGTTGTAGTGGGCGACCCCGAGCCGGTAGCCCTTGGGCGCGAAGACGAGGCCGCGGGCCGTCGAGGGCGCCTCGAAGCTGCGCTCTCGGCCCTTGGCGTCGCGCGCCACGACGGCGCGGCCGGCCGACCACGCCACCGCGCCGTCCGGATGGACTGCGAGCGCGTCGATCCAGGCGCCGCCCTTGGCGAGGCCGAGCTGGTCCATCGCCCCGTCGGCCCGGATCGCGACCACGCGACCGTCGTCGCCACCGGTCACCAAGCGGTCGCCGCCGCTGGCCGCAACGAGGATCCCGCTCTCGGGATGAGCGGCAACACGCGTGGCGGCGTCGCCGCGGAACAGGGCGACCGTGCCATCGCTGAGCGCCAGGGCCGGAATGTCCTTCAGGAACTGCGCGGCGACGACGTGAGCGCCGGCTTCGAGGGCGGTGACGTGCTCGGTGAGGGAGGGATTGCTGACGGAGCTGCTCATAGCGAAGGAACTTTCGTGGCGGGCGAACCGGCGCGCAAGACGAGAATGGCGGTAATCAGCGCGAGACCGCCCGAGATCGCGGCCGGTGCGATCAGGGCGTAGAGGCTGAAGATCCCGTAGGCGTGCGCCCCGAGATACGCGCCGAACAGCAGAGACAGCCAGACCAGCCCGTCGCCGACCCAGCCCAGGGGATCACCGGTGCGGGTCAACGCCTGGGCGATCTTCTGGCCCAGGCTGAACAGCGCGCCCGTGACGAAGGTCGTGCCGGCGCGGAAGCCCTTCACCTGCGCAAGGACTGCGTTCTGCGAGCCCATCGCCACGGCGACGAAGAACGCCGCGAGGCCGAGCTCAGGCGATTCGAGCCCCAGCCCGAGGCCGCCGAGGATCAGCAGCGACTCGTAGGCGAGCACGATCGGCGTCGTCCATCGCGGGGGCACCAGAATCGCCAATCCGCTGCCCAGGACGGACCCGGTGAGGAAGGCGAGGAGCAGTGTCGCGGGCAGCACCATCCGGTGAAGCTCGGCCGCCGCGCCGAAGACGGCGAGCTGCGTGGTGTTGCCGCTCATAAATGAGGTGTAGAGGCCGCCGAGGCGCACGAAACCGAGGGCGTCGACGTATCCGGCAAGCCCGGTCAGCAGGAGGCCGATGCCCAGCTGCCAGGACCGGCTCACGCTTCGGCTCCGTGGTCGCGTCTCGGTAACCAGTCGTTAACCATTCCGGCCGCTTCGTTGAGGAGTGCCGGGGCGGGGTTAACGCACCGCTCACCAAACCCAAGCAATTTGATCGTAACAGGGTGAACACCCCGTCGGAGGGGGCCGTTGCCCCTGCGATCCGGTCCGGGGACACCGTGCCCCCGCCGGGTGAGTGGGAGTTGCGTCATGGTTCCGTTCGCCGCCGCTTTCGTCTGCCCGTCCATGCCTGTGCTGGACTCGGCCGCCGCCACGATCCTGGTTGTCGAGGACGAGCCGACCGTGTGCGAGCTGGCCGCCGAAGTGCTCATCGACGAGGGGTATCGGGTGATCACCGCCGCGGATGCTTGGGAAGCCGAGGCGATCCTTGCCCGAGAGAGCATCGACATGCTCTTCACCGATATCGACCTCGCCCGCAATACGAACGGCCTGTCGCTCGCGCGCCGGGCGCGCAGCCTCTGCCCGGATCTTCCGGTGGTCTACACCTCGGGCGGCCGAGCCTGCCTGCCCGCCGGCGAGGCCGTCACGCATGCGGTGTTTCTGCCGAAGCCCTACCGCCCCAGCCAGCTTGTGGGACTCACCCACGACATCCTGCGCGTCGCGCACCTTCACCACGCCTGAACTGGATCTTCGAGGATCACCGCCATGTGGCGCTCCCTAAAAGCGACCGGCCTCGCTCTCGCCCTTGCGGCCGCCGCTCTGCCGGCGCGGGCTGCCTGCGATGTGAAAGGTGCGCAGATCGAGGAAGCGATCGCCGCCAAGAGCGAGCTGCGCGCGGACGCCAACGCTCAGACGGTGCGGGACCTGCGCACGTTGCGCGACGCCGCCATCGTTCTCGAGACGTACAAGTTTCCCGGAGAATGCGAGGTCCTGCTCGGGATCGCGAAGTCGTTGCTGGCCAATCCGGGCAAGACCATCGAGCAGGGCGGCGACACCGACGAGGACAAGGCCGAGGGCCTGGTCGAGGCGCGGGAGCCCAAGGACGCGTCCGGCGCCAAGGCGAAGTGACGCCGGCGCCCGCAGGTCACTGACGCTCCTCTCCCACGCTGGCTCCGATCTTGGCGCGCGCCAGCGCCCGACCGAGCTTCGCGGCAATCTGTTCGCGCAGCATGTCGGCCATCTCGATGTCGACCAATCGCCAGGTGAGACCGCGCAGGCGCAGGCGTATCCGGGTCCGCTCCGTGCGGGGCGCTTCGGGGGGAATCGGGATGACGACGGCGCGAAAGCCCCGCATCTCCAGCGCCGCATAATACGGCATCAGCCGCCCGACACTGCGGATCGCGAGGCCCTCCGGTCGCGTGCCGGCCGGACGCTCCACGTCGAGCTTGTCCGGCCAGCCGTTCGCCAGCAGATCGATGACGGTCTCAGGCGTGACCATCGTCTCGGACAGGGCCAGCGCAAGCCCGTAGGCGGCATCGTTGAGGCGCTGGCGATCACGGGGTTCCAGATCCGGATCGGTCTCCGAAGCACTCCGCATGGCGGCCGTGATCTGGCGCACAAGGGACAGCCGGAGCGTCCGGAAGTTCACGTGGTTCTCGACATAGACGGTGTCGTGCCGCCGGACCGCCTGGGCGAGATCGTAGAGCGACCAGAGCGGACTCATCGTGAAGGCGAGCCACGCGAGGGCAATGCCGAGCGGGATCGCCAGCCAGCGCACCGCCTCAAATTCCCGGAGGCGGCGTCATGGCCGGCTCGCCCATGATTCGAGGCCGGAGAATGCCGCGGCCACGCTCTCGTAGACGGGTCGCTTGAACGGCACGATCAAGTCGGGGAGCTCGGACATCCGCGCCCAGCGCCACGCGTCGAATTCCGGCTTGTGGGCGCCGCCGCCCGGACGCTGCACGTCGATCAGATCCTCGCTGCCGAGGAAGCCGTAGGCGAACCACTTCTGAGACTGCCCGCGATAGCGGCCCTTCCAGGCCTGCTTCATGACGGCGGGCGGCAGGTCGTAGGCGAGCCAATCCGGGATCTCCGCGAGCAGCTTGACCGCTTCCGGCGGAACATTGGTCTCCTCGAACAGCTCGCGACGGGCCGCGACTTCCGGATCCTCGCCCGGATCGATGCCGCCTTGCGGCATCTGCCACATATGCGGGCCGGCCACGTGCTCGGGTCCGGCATCCTTGCTCCGGCGCCCGACGAAGACGCCGCCCGAAGGCGCAATCAGCGCGATGCCCACGCAGGGCCGGTAGGGCAGGGCGTCGCCCGGGTCCGAATCCGTCGTCATCGCCAGGACCATAGGTCAGCCGTATCCGGCGCGGCAACGGCGATCGCCGAACGAGATC
The DNA here is from genome assembly GCF_058790235.1 of Methylobacterium sp. FW102-HT35C08. Taxonomy (NCBI): domain Bacteria; kingdom Pseudomonadati; phylum Pseudomonadota; class Alphaproteobacteria; order Hyphomicrobiales; family Methylobacteriaceae; genus Methylobacterium; species Methylobacterium sp. FW102-HT35C08. The sequence goes on from NZ_JBYTCL010000002.1 coordinate 105,142, forward strand.
TCGGCATGGCCCCCGGATCGACTTGCCCGCTATAAAACCGACTGATCACTCAATCAGCCGTAGAGACGCGCTTGTCGCGGGCGCCGCGCAGCGCCACGCTGGCCGGCACGAGGCGAAGACCGCGCGCATCGAGATCCTTGGCCCAGCGGACGATCCGGTCGACGCTGAGGACGGATCCGCTCGTCGAGACGAGGACGAATCCGTCGGCGCGCGCTCGCGCCTCGGCCTGGGCCAGGGCCGCATCGATGGCTTCGGCGCGCGGCGTGGCATCGAGGACGATCTCGGCACGAGCGATCGGCGTCCGGCTCTTGTTGGCGGGCGGGTTGACCGGCTTCGGCCCGGTCCCGTCATCGAGGAAGCCGAGACCGCGGGCGCCGATCTCGCGGAGAACGGGCTCGAAGGCGGCGTCCGCCATCAGCTTGGAGCCCATGAAGTTCGCCACCCCGACGTAGCCGGGAAACCGCGCCAGCGCCCAGGCGAGGCGCTCGGCGTTTTCCGGTCCCTTGAGTGCGGTCAGAAGGGTCTGCGGGCCGGGATCGCTGTCGGGGTAGTCGAACGGCTCCATGGGCAGCTGGAGGAAGACCTCATGGCCGGCATCGCGGGCCCGGGCCGCGGCGCGCTCGGCCTCTCCGCCGTAGGGCAGGAAGGCGAGGCTGACGGCCGCCGGCAGACGCGCCGTCGCGCCCGCCGTGGCGGCCTGACCGACGCCGAGGCCCGTCACCACGACGGCGATGCGCGGGCCGGTGCCGGGCTCCTCGGCCCGGGCGTAGACATCGAGCGCGCGGACGCGGCCCTCGCCGAGCTTCGGCAAAAGGCCGTGGCGTCCCGTCTCGCTGATCCGCGGATCCGGCGCCGGGGCGAGCCGCGGCGCGGTTGGCGGCGGGATCCGGATCAGCACCGCATCGGTGGGCCCGGAGCCGGCCGGACGCACGACCGTGACGCCGGACGCGGTTTCCAGCTCCTCGGCGCTCCGCTGGAGCCGGGACGCCGCGGGCGCTGGCGCTGTAGCCTGCGGATCGACGGCGGTCGGAATCGGAGCAGCGGGCCGAATCGAGGGTTCGCGGAGGGTGATCTTCGCCTCGACGCGCGGCTCGCCGCCCTGGGGATCGCCGAGCAGCAGGACGAGGCCGGCTGAACCGGCGAGGGCGATCGCGATCGCGCTGCCCGCAACCATGGGCCGGCGCAGCACCGCGACGAGGCGCTCGAACCGGCCGGCGGGTGGCTCCGGCGCCTCCGGCAGCCCGAGGGGCCGCGTGAGGATATCGTCGGTGGACTCGGTCAAGCGGATCTCTTGCGGGATCGCGGTCCATGCGCCGGCGAGCGCGGCGCGGATCCCGCTCCATTCCCGTCCGGCATGGTTAACGTTCCGCTAATGCCAGCTCCGGAAAACAAAGATCCCGCCCGGCTGGTGTGCCGGACGGGACCGCTGGTCGTCCTGTGTCTGAGACAGGATCAGTTCGGCAGGCTCGGCTTCTGCTGCTGCGCCGCCGGCGTGCCGTTGGCCGCGCCCTTCTGGATCCCGTGCAGGAAGTCCACGGCCGAGATCAGCTGCTTGTCCTTGGCCGGATCCGGCGGCACGTAGGCGGACGAACCGCCGCGCTCGTCGGTATCCTTCTGCTTGAGGTGCCCCTTGAGGCCGGCCTCACCCTTGGTCTCGTCCTTGCCCTTCAGCTCGTCGGGAACGTCCTGCAGCACCTCGACGTCGGGCTCGATGCCCTTCGCCTGGATCGAGCGGCCCGACGGCGTGTAGTAGCGCGCCGTCGTGAGCCGCAGCGCGCCGGAACCGCCGAGCGGGATGATCGACTGCACCGAGCCCTTGCCGAAGGACCGCGTGCCCATGATGGTCGCGCGCTTGTGATCTTGGAGGGCGCCCGCGACGATCTCGGACGCGGAGGCCGAGCCGCCGTTGACCAGCACCACCACCGGCTTGCCCTTGGTCAGGTCGCCGGACTTGGCCGAGAACCGCTGCGTCTCATCCGGGTTGCGGCCGCGGGTCGACACGATCTCGCCGCGATCCAGGAAGGCGTCCGAGACCATCACGGCCTGATCGAGCAGGCCACCCGGGTTATTGCGCAGGTCGATGACGTAGCCCTTGATCTTGTCGGCACCGATATCGCTCGTGAGCTTGTCGATGGCGGCGCGCATACCGTCGAAGGTCTGCTCGTTGAACTGGGTGAGACGGATGTAGGCGACGTCGCCGCCCTCAACCTTCGAGCGCACCGGCTTGATCTTGATCACGTCGCGGGTGAGCGTGACGTCGATCGGCTCCTTGGACTCCTTGCGGGAGATCTTGAGCTTGACGCTCGAGTTCACCGGGCCGCGCATCTTGTCGACGGCCTGGTTCAGGGTGAGGCCCTGGACCTGATCGTCGTCGATCTGCGTGATGACGTCGTTGGCGAGCAGGCCGGCCTTGGCGGCGGGAGTGTCGTCGATCGGGGTGACGACCTTGATCAGGCCGTCCTCCATCGTGACCTCGATGCCGAGCCCGCCGAATTCGCCGCGGGTGGTGGTCTGCATGTCGCGGAACGCCTTGGCGTCCATGTAGCTCGAATGCGGATCGAGCGAGGTCAGCATGCCGTTGACCGCGGCCTCGATCATCTTCGACTCGTCGGGCTTCTCGACGTAGTCGGTGCGGACCTTCTCGAACACGTCGCCGAACAGGCTGAGTTGACGATAGGTCTCGGCCGAGGCGGCCACGGCCCGCGGACCCGACAGGAAGTCGGTCTGGGTGGCCACCATGGAGGTGCCGGCACCCAAGAAGGCGCCCAGCATGATCAGGGATGTCTTGCGCATCAGCCGCGAACCTTCTCGCCAAGTACCGTATTGTTGGGGCTCTTCGCCCACCACGGCTCCGGATCGATGGAGCCGCCGTCCTTCTTGAACTCGACGTACAGGGTGGGATCGCCGTCGGACCCGCCAGGGCCCGCACCCTTCTCGCCCATGTTGCCGACCGGTTCGCCCGCGAGCACGAACTGGCCGACCTCGACGCTGATCTGATCCATCCCCGCGAGCAAAAGATAGTAGCCGTCGCCCGCGTTGATGATCAAGAGTTGGCCATAGGACCGAAAAGGGCCCGCGAACTGCACCCACCCATCCGCCGGCGAGGACACCACCGCCTTCGGGCGCGTCGCGTAGGACACGCCGCGGGTGCTGCCCCCGTTGCCGTCGGGCTGATTGAAGCCCCGGGCCATGCGTCCGCTCACCGGCCGCGGCACTTCGCCCCGCGCGTCGGCGAAATGCATCTTGGGTGCCAGACGGGCGGGATCCCGGAAGCCCGCCGCGGCAAATCGCTCCTGCGTCACCCGGATCTCGCGCTCGGCCGCGGCCTTCGCCTCCTCGGCCGACCGTTTCGCCGCTACGACTTCCGCCTCGGTCCTGTCCAGCAGATCCTTCAGGTTCTTGGCCTGGACGCCGAGCTCTGCGGCGCGGCGCCGCTCCGCGGTGAGGCCGCTCTCGATCTCGGCTTGGCGGGCGCGCCGGGCTGCGACCAGCGCCTGAAGCCGCTGCTGCTCACGCGCCCAGCCCGCAAGGTCGTTGCTGAGGCCTTCCTTGTCCTGCGCGATCAGGCCGCGCAGGCGGATCATCTCCGCGAGATCGGCCGCCAGGGTATCGACCTCCCCGCGCAGTTCCGGGACCACCGCGCCGAGCAGCATCGACGTCCGAATTGCCGCCAGCATGTCCTCCGGGCTGACCAGCACCGCGGGCGGAGGCCTGCGTCCCATCCGCTGCAGCGCGGCCAGGATCTCGGCCACGATGCCGCGCCGGGCCTGGAGCGAATGCCGGATGGCGGCTTCGCTCTCGCTCATCGCCTTCAGGCGCTCCTCGAGGCGGCTCAGCCGCTCCTCGGTGGCTTGCGCCTGTCGTCCGGCATCGACGAGGGCGGCGTCCAGCTTGGCGCGGTCGGAACCGATCGCGGCGATCTCGGATTCGAACTGCGTCCGCTGGCCGGCGCTGGCGGCGAGCGCGTCCTGCACCCGCTTCAGGTTCTCGGCCCGGCGGGCACGCTCCTCGTCCGCGCGCTGGATTGCCTCCGCGTCCTTCGGCGGCGGCGTTTCGGCCCAGACCGGCACAGCGAGCGACACGAACGCCGACACAGCCAGGAGCGAGGCGAGGGCCGTCCGGAACGCGCGAACTTGATTGGGGTGACCAGTCGGGCCTGCGTCTGCGGTCGCCACGTCGGATCAGCCTGCTTCGCCCCGGTGATACGGGTGGCCGGCCAGGATGGTCAGGCTGCGATAGATCTGTTCCAGAGCCAGCACGCGCACGAGTCCGTGGGGCAGAGTTGCAGCCCCGAACGACAGGATCAGCTCCGCCTTCGTCCGAATTGAGGCGTCCAGACCATCGGGCCCGCCGATCGCCACGACCAGCGCCGGTCGACCGACATCGCGCCACGCGGCGACGCGCTGCGCGAGCGCCTCGCTCGGCAGATCGGCCCGACCACGTTCGTCGTACGCGACGAGGACGCCGCCGGAGGGCAGCAGAGTGGCGAGCGCCGCAGCTTCCTCGCTACAACGATCGACGGCCCTCCGTGCGCGGGATTCCGGGATCTCGATGCTGTCGCAGGATGGGAAGCCGAGCCCGCGGCCCAATTGAGCGGCCCGGTCGCGGTATCGTGACGCGAGTTCCCGCTCCGGGCCGGCCTTCAGCCGCCCGACCGCTGCGAGGAGCAGGCGCAAGCGGGTGAGACGCCTAGCCGGCCGCGAGCCCGACCGGACGGTCCGCGCCCCACATCTTCTCAAGATTGTAGAAGCCGCGCACCTCGGGGCGGAAGATGTGAACCAGCACGTCGCCGGCATCGATCAGGACCCAGTCGCAGGCTGGCAGACCTTCGACCCGGGCGTTGCCGAAGCCGCGGTTCTTCATCTCCTGGATGATCTTGTCGGCGATCGAGCCGACATGGCGCTGCGAACGTCCCGACGCGATGATCATCGTGTCGGCGAGCGATGTCTTGCCGGCCAGATCGATCGCGATCGTCTCCTCGGCCTTCATCTCGTCGAGGCATCCGAGGGCGAGAGCCTTCAAATCGTCCGAGCGCGCCTGACCGGATTCCTCCGGTGTCTGGACGGGGGTGCGGATCGTCTCCGTGCGGATGGTCTCGGGCAGAGTCCTAGTTCCTCGTGATGCCACGCGGCCGCATCATGCCTCGTGGGTTAGTATGAAATTGGCGGCTTCGGGCGCCGATTGCAACTGCGCCGCGACCTGTCGCTCACGACTTCCCTGCATTCCGTTGCGGATGGCGGTCGAGGAGAGATGCGATCGGGGACCGTGCAGGAAGACCCAGGCGGGGGGCGGCCGCAGTGCGAGCGTCGGCGCGGCCGCCTCCGGCAGACGCGTTCCCGCCAAGCGCCGCGCGGCACGCGCGCTCAGCGGGGTCAGGGTCCAGCCGGGCCGGTCGATGACGGCGATCGGCACGCGATGCGCGATCTCGGCGAAGCCCTTCCAGCGGTGAAACGTCCCGAGCGAATCAGCCCCCATGATCCAGACGAAATGCACGCCGGGACATCGGCGGGTGAGAACGCGCAGGGTCTGCACGGTGAAGCGGACGCCGAGCGCCGCCTCGACGCCGGTCACCGCGATGCGTGGATGCCGGGCGATCCGCTCGGCCTGGCGACACCGCTCCTCGACCGGCGGCAGAGCGTCCCGACTCTTGAGCGGGTTGCCTGGGCTCACGAGCCACCAGACCCGGTCCAGCCCGAGCCGGCGCAGGGCCATCAGGGTGACGTGGCGATGGCCGGCATGGGCCGGGTTGAAGGATCCGCCGTAAAGACCGATCCGCATCCCGGGCGCGCTCGGCGGCAGGTTCAGCCGCACGCCGGGCCTGGGGCTGGCCTCACGGGCGAATCTGACCGCTGCCGTGGACGCGATACTTGAAGGTGGTCAGCTGCTCGACTCCGACCGGCCCGCGCGCATGCATGCGCCCGGTGGCAATGCCGATCTCGGCCCCGAAACCGAACTCGCCGCCGTCGGCGAACTGCGTCGAGGCGTTGTGCGTCACAATCGCGGAATCCACCTCCGCAAGGAAGCGCGTCGCCTCGGCATCATCCTGCGTGATGATCGCGTCGGTGTGGTGCGAGCCGTAGGTCTCGATGTGCTCGATGGCCGCATCGATCCCGTTCACCACGCGGACCGCTATGATCGCGTCGAGATATTCGGTGTGCCAATCCTCCTCGGAGGCGGCAGTCACGCGCGGGTCGATCGCCTGGGTCTCGGCATCGCCCCGGACGGCGCAGCCGGCATCGGCCAGTGCGGTGACGAGGGGCGCGAGATGCGTTGCCGCGCAGGCGCGATCGACCAGCAGGGTCTCGGCGGCGCCACAGACGCTGGTCCGCCGCATCTTGCTGTTCAGCAGGACGGTCCGGGCCATGTCGAGGTCCGCCGCGGCGGCGACGTAGACGTGGTTGATACCGTCGAGATGCGCGAAGACCGGCACCCGAGCCTCGGCCTGAACGCGCTCGACGAGGCCGCGGCCGCCCCGGGGCACGATAACGTCGACGCAGTCGTCGAGGCCGGCCAGCATCAGGCCGACGGCGGCCCGATCGCGGGTCGGCACGAGCTGGATCGCGTCCTCCGGTAGACCGGCATCGGCCAGACCGCGGCTCATCGCCCGGGCGATCGCCATGGCTGTCCGATGAGAGTCGGACCCGGCCCGGAGGATCGCCGCGTTGCCGGCCTTGAGGCACAGGGCGCCGGCATCCGCGGTGACGTTCGGGCGGCTCTCGAAGATCACGCCGACGACTCCGAGCGGCACCGCGATGCGCTCGATCAGCAGGCCGTTCGGCCGCTCGATCGCGGCGAGCTGGCGCCCCACCGGATCGGCCAGCGATCCGACCTTCTCCACGGCATCCGCCATGGCGGAGAGGCGGCCGGGATCGAGGGTCAGCCGATCGATCAGCGCGGCGCTCTGGCCGGCATTGCGCGCCGCCGCGACATCGCGGGCATTCTCGTTCAGGATCTCGTCCCGGCTCGCCCGTAGGCGCTCCGCGATCGCCTTCAAGGCGACATCCTTGGTCCGGGCCGAAGCCAGCGCCATCCGTCGTGCCGCGGCCCGAGCGCGACGGCCGATGGCGGCCATCTGCTCCGGAAGCGCGTCAGCCTCGGCGAAATCCGATCTCAGGTTCAGGACGGGCACTTCGGCGTCCTCGCTACGCGACGGCCGCTCATCTGGCCGAACGGGGTTGAGGGACGGTATTTGCACACCGGACGCCGCACATACAAGAGCGCTTGCTTGCCCTTCGGCTCAATAATCGATCCCGGAAAGATTAAGCAGATTGCGAGCGAACTGAATTAACTAGAACAATGCCAAGTCATCGCGGTGCACCATCCAGGCACGGCCTGGATAATTGAGCACGTCCGGAATACGGGCGCTCGGGTGTCCAATGATCAATCCGGCCTCGGCACTGTCGTAGGCCACAAGACCTCGGCCGAGCACGCGGCCCTCCGGATCACGGATCACCACGGCGTCGCCGCGAGAGAAGCTGCCCTCGATCGCGCGCACGCCGACGGGGAGCAGGCTGGCGCCACCGCGCAGGGCTTTGACCGCACCGGGATCGATGGTCAGCGTCCCGCGCGGCTCCAGCGAACCGGCGATCCAGGTCTTGCGTGCGGCGGTCGGCGTGGAGCCCGACAGGAACCACGTACAGCGAGCCCCGTCCCGCATCGCCTTCAACGGGTTCTTCCCCCGCCCGTCGGCGATGACCAGATGCGTGCCGCCGGACGCGGCAATCTTGGCCGCCTCGACCTTGGTGCGCATCCCGCCCCGCGACAGTTCCGAGGCCGGGCCCCCCGCCATCGCCTCGATCTCGGGGGTGATGCGCTCCACCACCGGCAGGTGGCGCGCGTCTGGATCGCTCTTCGGCGGCGCCGTGTAGAGGCCGTCGATATCCGAGAACAGGACCAGCACGTCGGCGTCGATCATGGTGGCGACGCGAGCGGCGAGCCGATCGTTATCGCCGTAGCGGATCTCGGAGGTCGCCACCGTGTCGTTCTCGTTGACCACAGGCACCGCGCGCATTTCCAAAAGCTTCAGCACCGTCGCCCGGGCGTTCAAGTAGCGGCGGCGCTCCTCGGTATCCTGGGGCGTCACCAGGATCTGCCCGGCGACGATGCCGTGGTGGCCCAGCGCCTCGGCCCAGTGCCGCGCGAGGGTGATCTGACCTACGGAGGCAGCCCCCTGGCTCTCCTCGAGCCGCAGGGCGCCGGCCGGCAGACCGAGCACCGTCCGCCCGAGCGCGATGCTGCCCGAGGATACGACGAGCACATCGACCCCGCGGGCGTGCAGTTCCGCGATGTCCTCGGCCAAGGCCGCAAGCCAGGCATGCCGCAGGCGGCCGGCGCCGCGATCGACCAGAAGCGCCGAGCCGACCTTGATGACGATGCGGCGGAAATCTTCGAGGGCAGGGATCATGATTCTTGTAGCGGCGGCTGCACCGACGCGGTTTGGACGAAGACGGGGCTGTTGAACAGCCACCGGGGCGCAGTGCAGCCCCGGGCCCGCTTTGCCGGGCCCCGTCGACATTCGCCGCTTCCGGTTGACCGTCACGCCTGACACGTTTTTCGAAGCGTCATCATCCCTCACGACCTCGTGAGTATTTGGCATGCCAAATGTCGATATTGCAGCGCCACAGCGCGCCGGGCCCTACGGGTGGCGCGCCGTAGCGGGCGCAGGGTCGCCCGGCCTCACGACAGACAGGACACAGATACGATGGACGCGAATCGACGCGCGTTTCTCGGGACCGCCGCGCTCGGCGCCGGCGGTCTCGTCGCTCTCACCCAGCAGGCCGCTGCGGCGGCTACCGACCACGGCGCGCCGGGCGCCGGCGGCTTCGGCCGCGACGTTCAACAGCTCCCCCCGGGCGCTCAGGTTGCCTATCACGATCCCAAGGATGTCGGCGCCATGCCCGACTTCCACTTCTCGCTCGACGGCAACGTGCCGAAGATCACGTCCGGCGGCTGGGCCAAGGAGGCCACGGTCCATCAGTTCCCCATCAGCAAGGGGATCGCGGGTGTGCACATGTTCCTCGACCCTGGCGCTTCGCGCGAGCTGCACTGGCACGCGATCGCGGCCGAGTGGGCCTACGTGATCGACGGTCGCTGCCAGACCGTGGTTCTCGACCCGTCGGGGGCGAGCGAGATCAACAATTACGAGCCGGGCGACCTCTGGTTCTTCCCGAAGGGCCACGGCCACTCGATCCAGACGATCGGCGACAAGCCGTGCCACTTCATCCTGTCGTTCGACAACGGCGCCTTCTCGGAGCACGGCACCTTCTCGATTACCGACTGGGTGGACGTGTCCCCGAAGGACATGCTGGCGGCCGATTTCGGGCTGCCGAAGGAGGCGCTCAATGCCTTCCCGAAGGGCGAGGCCTATATCCAGGCCGGTCCGGTGATCCCGCTCTCCCAGGCGCTCGATGCGCCCTGGCCGAAGGAATCGACTCACAAATTCCGGCTCCTCAAGGACCCGCGCGCCGTGCGCGAGTTCGACGGCGGCACCTTCCGCCTCGCCACCGTGGACGAGTGGCCGGTCTCCAAGTCGATGTCGGGCGGCGTCATGACTATCCGGCCCGGCCAGATGCGCAAGTTCCACTGGAACGTGAACGCCAACGAGTGGCACTTCTACCTGAAGGGTAAGGGCCAGGTGGCTTTGTTCGGCTCGGGCGGTCGCGGCAAGGTCGCGGAGTTCAATCCGGGCGACGTGGCCTACATCCCCCAGGGCTTCGGTCACGCGATCAAGAATGTCGGCGACGAAGACCTGGAGATCATCCAGACCTGGGACAACGGCAAGTTCGAGGAGATCGACCTCGATGCCTGGATCAAGGCCAGCCCGAACTATCTCGTGTCGAACAACTTTGCCGGCGTACCGGCCGAGACGATCGCCAAGCTGAAGCAGGGCTGATCGCACGCACAGAAACGGATCGCCGGCAGGGCTCGCATCGAGCGGCCCTGCCGGCGCCTTCACGCTACCGGAGCCTTCGACCTCTCACGGCTGCCAGGCAGCCTCAGGTTCCCGATCCGCCTCCGCGCTGGCGTCGATCTCGGCCTGAAGCGCTCGCAGCGCCTCCGGCACGCCCTTCCGGCTCGCCGAGGACAGGACCAGCGGAGCGCGGCCGGCCGCGCGCTTCAGCTTGGCCACCTGGCTCTTCAGGGTCTCGGCATCGAGGGCGTCGGCCTTGGAGAGCGCCACGACCTCGGGCTTCTTGGCAAGGCCGTTGCCGTAGGCCTCGATCTCGCCGCGCACCAGCTTGTAGGTCTTGCCGGCATGCTCGCTCGTGCCGTCCACGAGGTGCAGCAGCACGCGGCAGCGCTCCACATGAGCCAGGAACCTGTCGCCGAGCCCGACGCCCTCATGCGCGCCCTCGATCAGGCCCGGGATGTCGGCGAGAACGAACTCGCGCCCGTCCGAGCGGACGACGCCCAGGCCGGGATGCAGGGTGGTGAACGGGTAGTCGGCGATCTTCGGCTTGGCCGCTGTGACGCTGGCGAGGAACGTCGACTTGCCGGCGTTCGGCAGGCCGACGAGGCCGGCATCGGCGATCAGCTTCAGCCGCAGCCAGATCCACATCTCCTGGCCTTCCTGACCGGGATTGGCGTGCTTCGGGGCGCGGTTGGTGGAGGTGGTGAAGTAGGCGTTACCGAAGCCGCCGTTGCCGCCCTTGGCGAGGCGGATCTTCTGGCCGACCTCGGTCAGATCGGCGAGCAGCGTCTCGCCGTCCTCGGCGAAGATCTGCGTGCCGGCTGGGACCTTCAGAACGGCATCGGTCCCGTTCGCGCCGTGGCAGTTCGAGCCCATGCCGTGCTCGCCCTTCTTGGCCTTGAAGTGCTGCTGGTATCGATAGTCGATCAGGGTGTTGAGCCCCTCGACGCACTCGACCCAGACGTCGCCGCCGCGGCCGCCATCGCCGCCGTTCGGGCCGCCGAACTCGATGAACTTCTCCCGCCGGAACGAGACGCAGCCGGGACCGCCGTCCCCGGAGCGGACATAGACCTTGGCTTCGTCGAGGAACTTCACGGCTCGATTCCCTAATCGGGTGCGGATCCCAGACCCGCACCATCATCCTCGTCAGCGGTCGCCGGCCATCGCCGGCTCCGCGGGGCTGCCCTCAGGCAGCCTCCGTCATCGCGGGCTCGGATTCCAGCATCTGCCACCGCCGCCTGTCGAGGCCGAAGCGATCGACCGGCAGATCCGCGCCCCGAGCCGGAAACGGCCGCAGGCCGGTGCCGACATGCTGGAAGCCGCACGCCTCTAGGACGCGCCGGGACGCCGGGTTGACGCTGCGCGCCGAAGCCGCGAGCTCGGTTCCTCCGGCATAGGCGAAGAAGGCGTGGCACAGGCTCGACACCGCCTCGCGCATCAGGCCGCCCCCCCAGTACGGCTTCCCGAGCCAGTAGCCGAGTTCCGGCACCCGATCAGGCCCGACCTCGATGCTGACGACGCCGATCGCGGTCGCAGGGGCCGCGCGCCGCGCGAGGGCGAGAGTCAGCGCCGACCCGTCCGCGTTCTCCGAGCGCGCCTGCAGCAGAAAGGCATCCACCACGGATGCCGGTAGCGGGTGTGGGACCCGCGCCAGCATCTCCGACACGGCCGGATCCCCGGCCAGCTTCAGGATCGCGTCGCGGTCCTTGGCGGCCGGCCAGCGCAGCCACAGCCGGCGGGTCTCGATCCGGAAGACGTCATCACGGGTCAGATCGGGGAACATCGTGCCCTCGCTGGGCAGCGCACCCGGCTTCGGGGCACTGCCTCAAGACGACGAAGGGGAGGATGGCGTCCCATCCTCCCCGGTGTTCCGTCCGATCCGGCCCGTCAGGGGCTCGGCAACGACGTCTCCGGTCCGGTGTGGGACACCGGGCGGGACGCCAGCTTCGCCTCTCGGGCGCCCGCCTGTTATTCCGCGGCCTCGGCCAGCGGTGCTACGGCTACGAAGGCGCGCCCGCGGCGCGTCTCGAAGCGGACATGGCCCGGTACCAGCGCGAAGAGCGTGTGGTCCTTGCCCATGCCGACATTGGCGCCGGGATGCCATTTGGTGCCGCGCTGGCGCACGATGATGTTGCCCGGAATCACGGCTTCCGAGCCGAACTTCTTGACGCCGAGGCGCCGGCCTTCCGAGTCGCGACCGTTGCGGGACGAGCCGCCAGCCTTTTTGTGTGCCATGGGATGAGCTCCGAATTCTGATCTGCTTGGATGCGGTCGCGGATCGGGTCCTCAGGGACCGTGACGCGCCCAGCGCTTGCGCCGTGCCTCAGGCCGAGATGCCGGTGATGCGCACGACCGTGTGGTCCTGCCGGTGACCGCGCTTGCGGCGCGAGTTCTGCCGGCGGCGCTTCTTGAAGGCGATGACCTTCTTGTCGCGACCATGGCGCACGATCTCGCCCGTGACGCTGATGCCCGACAGGGTCGGGGCGCCGACCTGGGTCGCGCCGGCGCCGTCAGCGAACAGAAGGACCTCGCCGAAGGTCACGGCCTCGCCGGCTTCGCCCGTGAGCGACGCGATGGTGATGGTGTCGTTGGCGGCGACGCGGTACTGCTTACCGCCCGTCTTGATGACTGCGAACATCGTTCTCTCGTGTTCTCGAACGGCCTCCGGGGGGCTGCCCCTGGACCGGCTTCTTGTTTGAAGTCATTGCGCGGGCTTGAGCCCGGACAACGCGAAACGCGCGGACCTCAGGAGAGGCCGCGCGCCATACGGGGTCACTACGGGCGCTGCGGCGTCGTGTCAATCCTCACGGCCGGCTCGCAGCACGGATCAGCGGATCGGTGCGCCGGTGGCCAGGACGCCTTTGGCGATGGTCCCCTGCGGGCCGAAGGCAGCCAGAGCCTCGGCGCACCAGGCCTCCCGGCCATCGGCCGCGAGCTGCTGCCGAACCTGCGAGGCCCGCGTGCGCAGCTTCTCCTCCAGCACAGCCTCCTGACCGGGATTGACCCGGGCCGCGAGGCGCAGGGTCGTGAGCTGCCCGGCCCTGACCTGAACGCCCGGACAGGCCTGCTCGGCGATGATCGTGGTTGAGGCCGCGGCGGCGTAATTGTCGAGGGGCGAGAGCGGGCTGGCCGGCGCGCTGGGAACAGCCGGCGGCGGTGCCGGCACCTGTGCGCTGGCCGGGCCGACGAGCGTGAGAGTCAGGATGACGCCGAAGAGTCTCGTACCCCGCACCGCTCGGATCTCCCTGATGCAACCGACACGCGCGGCTATCCTTCCGCAGCCACCCGCGGTGGCGGCTGACTACACCCGTGCCGCGGCGCCGTCACGGGCCGGCCTTCGACCGCGTCAGGGCGCGGCCTTGAACTCCCCTTCGATCCGCAGGGTCACCTCATCGCCGAGTTGCGGCAGATACGCGTTGATGCCGAAATCGGAGCGCTTGATCACGGCCCTCCCATCGAAGCCGACCGTGTAGCGCTGATCGACCGGGTGAATGCCGGCCTGATTGAAGGTCGCGTCGATGGCGAGCGGCCGGACGGTGCCGCGGAGATTCAGGTCGCCGGTGATCCGCGCCGTCGTGGGGCTCGTCGGCTCGATCTGGGTGGCCTTGAAGGTGGCGTTCGGGAACTTGACCGCATCGAAGAAATCCGGCGCCGCGAGATGCTCGTTCAGCCGCGCGCTACCGGTGATGACGCCGCCAAGCGGCACGGTGACGTCGAGGCCGCTCTTCTCCGGCGCCTTCGGATTGAGCTGCAAGGTCCCGGTCAGGCCGGTGAACTGGCCGTAATAGGTCGAGTAGCCGAGATGGGAGACCGACCACGTGATTTTGCCGTGATCGGGATCGAGCACGTAGGTGCCCGGTCGCACCTGGGTGGGATCGGCACTGGGGCCCACGGGCGGTGCGGGATTGTCCGCCGCCTGGGCCGGAGCCAGGCACAGCAGCCCGATCAGGGCAAGAAATGGCACACGCATGGTCGTCCCCCCGTGCCGGCCAAGCTCGGCCCGCGCAGCAAACCTGATTTCATGAAGTCCAGGCCGGCTCAAGCACGTCTGGCGGAGGCGGTTGCGCTTCTGTAGGCATCCCGGGTTGGCGGACAGGCAAGGCATGATCGGCAAGCTCAAGGGAATCGTGGACTCGTTCGGCGAGGATTTCGTCATCCTCGACGTCTCGGGCGTCGGCTACATCGCGCATTGCTCGGCGCGGACGCTCCAGCGCATGCCGAAGGCGGGCGAGCCGGCGGAACTGTCGATCGAGACTCATGTTCGCGAGGACATGATCCGGCTCTACGGCTTCCGCTCCGATGCCGAACGGGAATGGTTTCGTCTGCTCCAGACCGTCCAGGGGGTCGGGGCCCGCGTAGCCCTGGGTGTCCTGTCGGCCCTTGAGCCGGAGGCGCTCGCCAACGCAATCGCCACGGGCGACAAGACTGCGATCAGCCGCGCACCGGGCGTCGGACCCCGGCTCGCAGCCCGGATGGCCGCCGAACTGAAGGACAAGGCCCCGGCTTTCGCTCCGGTGGATCCGTCGCTGATCGCCCTGACCGACGCCGTGGGCGCGGGCGCCGCCCCGCAGCCCGTGGCCGACGCGATCTCGGCTCTGGTCAATCTCGGTTACCCCCAGGTCCAAGCCGCCACCGCGGTCGCCGCCGCCCTCAAGACCGCCGGGGAGGAGGCCGAGGCCAGGGTGCTGATCCGCCTGGGCTTGCGGGAGCTCGCGCGCTGATCCGTTCGCGACGCCGTCCGTGCCGAATCGATGACTTGACCCGGACGGGTGCGGGTGTCATGTGCAGCGCTGGCCAGTAAATGATTGAAAAGTCAGCTACTTTTCAAAGTTTCTAAACTGGCGGATGTGCCCGGTTCGGCCCAGTGAGGCTGCGACTGGCTCGGAGAAGGCGGGATCTGCGGCGCGCATGATCGTCTGTTCTTGCAATGTCATCTCGGACGGCGCGGTGCGCGGTTGCCTCTCGCCCGGCCCCGGTTGCCCGCGCACCCCGGCCCAGGTCTATGCGTGTCTGGGCTGCAGCCCGAAATGCGGCCGCTGCGCCCGGACCATCCGCTCGATCATGGAGACCGCCCTGGGCCAAGCTGCGCAAGCGGAGAGCAGCCATGCCTGCACGACCGCTTGCGCAAGTGCGTGTAGTTTGGTGAAATTCCAAACTGCGGATGAGGGAGTCGCGGCCTGATGCTTCTGCCCCCCGCCTGAAAACACGGTAAGGAGTACGGGGGCATGAAGGGCGACACCAAGGTCATTGAGTACCTCAATCGGGGTTTGCGCAGCGAGCTGACCGCTGTCAGCCAGTACTGGCTGCATTTCCGGATGCTCAATGACTGGGGCTACGTGGAGCTGGCCAAGTTCTGGCGCAAAGAATCGATCGAGGAGATGAACCACGCGGACCGGTTCATCGATCGGATCCTGTTCCTCGACGGCTTCCCGAACCTGCAGGAACTCGATCCTCTGCGCATCGGTCAGAACGTCCAGGAGATCCTGGATTCCGATCTCGCCGCCGAGAACGAGGCCCGCAGCCTCTACCTCGAGGCCGCAAAGTACTGCGATTCGATCAACGACCGCGTGTCCAAGCGCCTGTTCGAGGATTTGGCCGAGGACGAGGAGGGTCACATCGACTTCCTCGAGACGCAGCTGGAGCTGATCAAGCAGATCGGCCTGCCGCTCTACGCGCAGAAGCATATCGGCGGGCTTGAGCAGATCGCCCCGGAGAAGGAATAACTGCGCGGGCGCCCGTCATGATCGCGGTGGATCGGGCGCCCGACAGACGGCACGCGGCGGAGCGGGCCTCCTCGGCCCGGGCCCCGCGAACCTTGTGACGGAGTTGGAAACCGGATGCGGCTCGTAGTGGTCGGCGCCGACGGGCGCATGGGGCGGATGCTGGTGCGCGCTGTGGCGCAGGCCGAAGGCTGCACCCTCTCGGCGGCAATCGAGCGCGAGGGCTCTCCGGCCCTCGGGCAGGATGCGGGCACGCTGTCCGGCCTGTCGCCCCTCGACGTGCCGGTGACCGACGATCCCCTGGCAGCCTTCGCGGCGGCCGACGGCGTGCTGGATTTCACCGCGCCCGCAGCCACGGTCGCTTTCGCCGAGCTCGCGGCCCAGGCCCGCATCGTCCACGTCGTCGGCACGACCGGCCTGTCCGAGGACGATTTCGCCAAGTTGCGCGCCGCGTCCTATCACGCCCGAATCGTGCAGTCGGGCAACATGTCCCTCGGCATCAACCTGATGACCGAACTGGTGCGGCGCGTGGCCAAGTCGCTCGGCGACGAGTTCGACATCGAGATCTGCGAGATGCACCACCGCATGAAGGTGGACGCGCCCTCCGGCACGGCGCTGATGCTGGGCGAGGCCGCCGCGGAGGGCCGCGGCGTCGATCTGAAGGCGGTCCGGGTCTCGACCCGGGACGGGCATACCGGCGCCCGCAAGCCCGGTGACATCGGTTTCGCCACGCTCCGGGGCGGCAGCGTCGTGGGCGACCACAGCGTCATCTTCGCCGGCACCGGAGAGAGCCTCACGATCAGCCACCACGCCGGCGACCGCGGCCTGTTCGCGACCGGTGCGGTGAAGGCCGCGCTCTGGGCGCATCCGAAGCCGCCGGGCTTTTACACGATGGCGGACGTACTCGGCCTGTGACAGGCGGTGCGGACATGGAACGGCTCCTCGTCCTCGTCCGGCACGGCCAGAGCGCCTGGAACCTCCAGAACCTGTTCACCGGCTGGCGCGACCCCGACCTGACGGAGCGCGGCGTGGCCGAGGCCCGCGCGGCCGGGCGGGGGCTGAAGCGGGAGGGCTACAGCTTCGACGCGGCGTTCACGTCGGAGTTGGTGCGGGCACAGCGGACCTGCGCCCTGCTGTTGGAGGAGATGGGCCTTGGCGATCTCGCGGTTGTTCGCGATCGGGCCCTCAATGAGCGCGACTACGGCGAGCTCTCGGGCCTCAACAAGGACGATGCTCGGGCCCGCTGGGGCGACGCGCAGGTCCATGCCTGGCGGCGGTCCTACGACGTGCGTCCACCTGGGGGCGAGAGCCTCAAGGACACGGCGGCGCGGGTGCTGCCCTACTACATTACCGCGATCCTGCCGCGGGTCATGGCCGGCCAGCGGGTCCTGGTAGCGGCCCACGGCAACTCGCTGCGCGCCCTGGTGATGGTTCTCGACCGCCTGGACGGCGACACCGTCACGGACCTCCAGATCAGGACCGGCGTCCCGCTGGTCTATCGCCTCAACGCCGACACCACGGTCGCCGCCAAGACGGTGCTTGCGTGGGACGGCGATGCCGGCCCCTGAGTGGCGACCGAACTCGCGCCCGGCCTGATCCATCATCCGGGCTTCCTCGACGCGGCAGCCCGCGCGCGTCTCGCCGCCGAGATCGCCGCGATCCTCGAAGCCGCCCCGCCGGTCACGCCGCGCATGCCCCGCACCGGCAAGCCGTTCTCGGTGCGGATGACGAATGCCGGCGCCCTCGGCTGGGTCTCGGACATCAGCGGCTACCGCTACCAGCCGACGCATCCCAAGACGGGGCACGCCTGGCCGCCTCTGCCGCCGACCGCCCGCGCGGCCTGGGAGGCGCTGGCGGCTTATCCGGTCCCACCGGAAGCCTGCCTGATCAATCTTTACGCGCCGGGGACCCGCATGGGCCTCCACCAAGATCGGGATGAGGCGGATCTCGCGGCGCCGGTCCTGTCGCTGTCCCTCGGCGCCGCCGCGCTGTTCCGCTACGGCGGCCTGAACCGCTCCGATCCGACCCGCTCGATGCGCCTTCGGACCGGAGATGCCCTGGTAATCGGCGGCGCGTCGCGGCTGATCTACCACGGGATCGACCGGCTCTACCCGAGCGCCGACCTCCTCGACGAGGAGGTCGGGCTCGCCTTCTTGCCGCCGGGCGGTCGCTGCAACTTGACCCTTCGTCGGGTCACGGCAGCGGGTGGGGCGGGTCGTTGACGTCAGAGCCTGACCGCGAAACGTCCGACGTATCGGCTCCGCCGATGAGCGGGGTCAGCGCAGCGGCGCAATGGCCGGCGATCGGGCGTTTCATCGCCGTTGAGGCGCGCCTGCAGGCGGCTGTCGTCGCGCATGGCCGCTTCACGGCCGGGATCTATGAATTCGTGCGCTTCGGGCTGAAGCAGGGCTGGGCCTGCCTTTTCGGCGGCCTGCTGTTGGCGCTGATGCTCGGCACACGCTTGGTCTGGCCGGAGCACGCGCCAATCGCCCGGTACGACGCGCTGTTCCTCGCGGCTGTGGCGCTCCAAGCCATCCTGTTGCGGCTGCGGATGGAGACGTGGTCCGAAGCCAGGGTGATCCTGGTCTTTCACGTCATCGGCACGGCGATGGAGATCCATAAGACGGCAATCGGAAGCTGGGTCTATCCGGAAGCGAACGTCTTCCGTCTGGGTGGCGTCCCGCTGTTCACGGGATTCATGTACGCGGCCGTTGGCAGCTATCTCGCTCGCGTGTGGCGCCTTTTCGACTTCCGGTTCAAACGGCATCCGAGCCTGCGCCTGTTGGCGCCGCTGTCGGTGGCGATCTACGTCAACTTCCTCACCGATCATCTTGGCTACGATCTGCGCGTTCCACTCCTTCTCATCGCCGCGGCAGCGTTCGCCCCCGCGATCGTGTACTTCAAGATCTGGCGACAGCACCGCGCGATGCCGCTGCTGCTCGGACTTCTGCTCGTTGCGCTGTTCATCTGGTTCGCGGAAAACCTGGGTACTCTTTCGGGAACTTGGCTCTATCCGAGCCAGAGGCATCACTGGTCGATGGTTCCAGTGGCCAAGCTCTCCTCCTGGTTCCTGCTGATGATCGTGTCCTACACCCTTGTCGCCCGGGTGAACGGGGTCGCCTGCTGTTCGGCCGCGACCCCGATGACGGCATTGTCACGCCTCCCGGCCGCTCGTTGGACGCACCTCGGCCTCGCCATTGCTGTGATCGGGCTGAGCCTTCTGCTGCGGGTGGCGGCCTGGCATCTGCCGCTCCCGGTTCACCATTACGGCGGCGGCATTCTTTGGGGTGCGATGGTGTTCCTGCTCGTAGCCGCCCTGCGTCCGGCGCGATGGGGCCTGCGCGGCTGCGTGATCGCCGCCGCGATCAGTGCGGCGCTCATCGAAACGAGCCGGCTGATCCACACCGCAGCCCTGGACGCGTTCCGATCAACGGTGGCCGGCCAGCTCCTGCTCGGCAACATCTTCTCCGTGTGGAACTTCGGAGCTTACGCCGCCGGCATCGGTGCGGCCGCTCTGCTGGCGGTTTCCCTTCATCGTGATCGCAGGCGCTCCGCGCTGCCGGCTTGACAGATCGAACTGCCGGGCAGACCCATCGCCTGCGGGCTAACCCCAAGTTGGGTTCACCAGGAGAACCGGTATTCGATGCTGATGCGCAACCTGATGCTGCGTCTCGGACGGGTTCTCTGCGCCGCGGCGCTGGCGGCCAGCCTTGGCTCCGCCGCCCGTGCCGCCGACGCCGTCTTCCCGCCGGGCTCGCGGTTCGGCTTCGAGCCGCCCGCCGACATGGTGCTGTCCCGCCGCTTCTCCGGATTCGAGCGGAAGGAGGGCGGCGCGACGCTGTCGATCGTGGAACTACCCGCGAACGCCTTCGCGGAACTCGTCAGCGGCTTCACCGACGCCAACTTGCTGAGCCAGGGCTTCGCGGTCGAGAAGCGCGAGGAGGTCAAGATCGGCGACAACGAGGGCATGCTCTACACCGGTGAGCAGCCTGCCGATCCGAACGCCTCCGCGCCGGCGATCCGCAAGTGGATCCTCGTCGTCGGCACACCGAGCGTGACCGGCCTCGTGATCGCACAGGCGCTGCCCGACGCCGAGACCGAAGCGACGATGCGCAAGATGGTGACCGGCGTGACCCTGCGGCCGGCCCTGAGCCTGACTCAGCAGGTCGACGCGTTGCCGTTCCGCATCGCCGACCTGGCAGGCTTCAGGCCGGTGCGGGTTCTGGCGGGAAACTCGGTCCTGCTGACCCAGGGTCCGAAGGACCAGATGCAGAATCTGGAGCAGCCGATCCTGGTGCTGGCCCAAGCCGTGCAGCAGCCGCCGACGGCGGAGCAGCGGGACGGCTTCGCCCGGGCCGCCCTCGCGTCGAACCAGACCCTCAAGGATTTCGTGATCGAGCGCTCGCAGAGTTACCGCTCGAACGGCGTCGACTGGCACGAGATCGTGGCCCGCGCCATCGACCAGCCAACCAACGTGCCGGTGGTCGTCTCGCAGACCATCCGGTTCGCGCCGGACGGCTACCTGCGCGCCCTCGGGGTGGTCCGCGAGGATCAGCGGACCGGTGTGCTCGCCAAGTTCCGCGAGGTGGTCGACAGCGTGCAGGTGAAGTAGCGCCTCACCACACCACAGCCTGGCCGTCCCGACGCGGATCGCTCGCCGCGACGTAGCCCTCCACCGCCGGGTCGCCCATCCGCCAGATGAACTGGCCGGCTCCGAAATCCTGGTAGCTGTCCTCGATCACCTCCAGATGGTGGCCGAGGGCCTTCAGGCGGTCGAGGGTTGCGGCGGGCATCGCCGCCTCGACGTTGATGTCGAGGCTCTCGTTCACACGCCACCGCGGCGCATCACAGGCCGCCTGCGGATTCTGGCCGTGATCGATCATCCGCACCAGCGTCTGGACGTGACCCTGGGGCTGCATGTTGCCGCCCATCACACCGAAGCTCATCACCGGCGCGCCGTTCTGGGTGAGGAAGCCCGGGATGATCGTGTGGAACGGGCGCTTGCCCGGCGCCACCACGTTCGGGCTCGCCGGATCGAGCACGAAGCCGTAGCCGCGGTTCTGCAGCGAGATCCCCCAACCCGGGACGACGACGCCGGAGCCGAAGCCCATGAAGTTCGACTGGATGAAGCTCACCATCATGCCGGATTCGTCGGCCGCGGTGAGGTAGATCGTGCCGCCAGCGGGCGGCTTGCCGGGTCCGAACACCTGGGCACGATTGCGATCGATCAGCTTCGCGCGTTCAGACAGATACGCGGGATCGAGCATCGCCTCCGGCGTCACTTCCATGCTGCGCGGGTCGGCGACGTACCGGTAGGTGTCGCTGAAGGCGAGCTTCATGGCCTCGATCTGGAGGTGCTGAGACTCGGGACCGTCGACCGGCAGGCCGGCGAGGTCGAACTGCTCCAGGATACCGAGCGCGATCTGCGCCGCGATGCCCTGACCGTTCGGCGGAATCTCGTGCAGCGTATAGCCGCGATAATCCTTGGCGGTCGGCGTCACCCATTCGGGCCGGAAGGCCGCCAGGTCGGCGGCCGTCATGGCCCCGCCATGAGCCCGCGCGTGTGCGGCGATCGCCTCGGCGATCTCACCCCGGTAGAACGCCTCGCCCTTGGTCTCGCCGATCAGCCGCAGGGTCTTCTCGGCACCCGGGAACGTCACCAGCTCACCGACATTCGGGGCGCGGCCGCGCGGCAGGAAGAACTCGGCGAAGCCCGGCTGACGAGTGATCGCCTCCACACCGGCGGCAGCCGCCCATTTCTGCTGCACGACGACGGGGGCGAGGTAGCCGCGCTCGGCGATGCGGATCGCCGGTTGCATCAGGTCTGCGAAGGGGAGGCGGCCGAAGCGTTCGCTGAGCGCGACCCAGGCGGCAACTGCACCGGGAACAGTGACGGAATCCCAGCCGCGCATCGGCGGCCGTTCGGACGCCCCGTATTTCCGCAGGAAGTAGTCCGGATTCCAGGCTGCCGGCGCGCCGCCGGACGCATTGATACCGTGCAGCGCCTTCCCATCCCACAGAATGCAGAAGGCGTCCGAGCCGAGCCCGTTGCTGCAGGGTTCGGTGACGGTCTTGGCCGCGGCCGTCGCGATCGCCGCGTCGACGGCATTGCCGCCGGCCTGAAGCATCTGAATTCCGGCCTGAGCAGCCAGTGCGTGCGAGGTCGCCACGCAGTTGCGGCCGAACATCGGCATGCGCAGCGACGGATACCCGAACACCCAGTTGAACGGCTTCATGTCATCGATCCCGTCGCGGCGGCAAAGATGTCGCCGCGACGATTGGCATACAGGATTACCGACGCCGATGAAGGCGAGAGGGGCCCGGATCACAAACGAAAAGCGCGGACCCTAAGGCCCGCGCTCCGCACCGTCAGCCGATGAGGCCGGGTGATCCTAGTAGGGACGGCCGTAGAGCGGCGAGGTCGGATCCAACCGGTCGACGAAGGAGAGGTCTACGTTCCGGATCGCCGACGAACGGGCGCCGATGAACGGGCCGTTGGTGATCGGATCCGGCAGGATGCCGCGGCCGAAGCGGTCGGTCGGCCCGTAGGGCGGGTTCAGCTGGTTCGAAGCCGCAATCAGGTAGGGGTTCAGGGCGGGATTGCGAGAACCACCGGCACCCGGAACGTTCGAGGTCAGCGGCACGTTGCCGGCATCAAGCCAGCTGCGCGGGCGGACGCGGATCGGCAGGGGCCGGCTGACCCGGTAGATCGGACCGGCAACGAAGCCGTCCTGGGCTTGGGCCGGCGCCGGGACCGCGGCGCCGAAGCCGGCAGCGGCGATGACGCCGAGAAGGGCGATCTTGAGCGAGCGCATGGCCAACCTTGTCTGAGAGTGGCATCAATATGGCGGTCGAAGCTTAACAGTTCGCCGCCTTTGAGAAGAAGACGCTTGAGCGAGGCTGTTGTTCCAGCGAAACGGTCGAGCTTGTGTGTTTTGCCACACTCCAGCCTCATTTCTTAGATCGCGCCCTCTGAGCGATTGATCCTGTTCGGCTTGCTGCCTCCGCGGTGGGTTTGGCGAAAGCGCAGGCGTCGGCGTTTCTAGGCGCCGCCGAGAAGGCCGCGGTCGTGTCCAGATCGGCAAGGTCGACGAGGCTGAGCGCGTCGATCGTGCAGGCGACGGTTTGTGCCTCCGGCGGTTGCCCCAGCGGTGCGCACATCCACCCATCCAGGCGAAAAGCCGCCTCTCGGGTCACGAAGCCAGTGCACGTGCGCCGCGACGCACCGCCGAGAGTCACCTCAAGAAGCTCCACGGCCCCGAGCTTCGTGTCGATCCGGCCGTACGGGCCGGTCCGAACCACGGACAGGGCAGCGCGGCCGATCTCGGGACCGGCAGCGGCGCGCCGGGCGACGAGCACGAAAAGGCTCGCCAAGCGTTCGGCGGACGGACCGCGCGTGAGGGTGACCCGCAACGTGGGGGCCTCCATCGTGTCGAAGTCTCCGCGTGTCAGCGAATCTTCACGCTGGCCCGTCCGAGTGTCGACTCGCCCGGAAGCGACCCGAACCGGGTCGGAGCCTGGTTCCGCCAATCCGAACTGCGCGACCGAAGCAGGGGGAGGGGCCTGAACAGCTGGCTTCGTCGGGACGAAGGACGTCGGGGGGCGTGCGGCACCGGAGGTTTCGACGTTCGTCCGCGCGTAGAACGACAAGGCCGTGATCACGGCTGCCGCGAGGGCGAGCTGCGCGCTGGCGCGCAGGACCGACAGCCTCGGCCGGTCGGCATTCGGCCCGGCGTCGCGGATCACGTCGTCTCGTGTTGCCCTGGTCAGCATGGCACCCCGTGCGGACGGCTGTTCCGTCAAGCCGCAGCGAGGTTGGCCGGGAAGGATTACATTCCCTTTCCCTCCGACCCGGTCATCACCGGCTTCGTTCCTGTAGGGTGAATCAGTCGTTGACCGGGACGCGGCCTTGACACCGCCGTGCCATCGGCGCCTTGCTCAACGCGGCCGTCGATCCCACCTCCTGCGAGGACGGGATCTGCGGCCGCGCCCGTTTCACGGGCGCCGTCCGGCACGAACGATCCTTCGGCCGAATTCGCTGGCAGGAGCGCGGCACCCGGATCAATCGGGGTTTTCCGCGCGGAGACGAGAGATGGGTTACAAGGTCGCCGTCGTCGGCGCCACGGGTAACGTGGGCCGCGAAATGCTCGATATCCTGGCCGAGCGGGCTTTCCCCGCCGACGAGGTCGTGGCTCTGGCCTCGCGCCGCAGCCAGGGTCAGGAGGTCTCCTACGGCGACAAGACGCTCAAGGTCAAAACGCTCGACACGTACGACTTCTCCGACACCGACATCTGCCTGATGTCGGCCGGCGGTGAGGCCTCGAAGGAGTGGTCGCCCCGCATCGGCCAGCAGGGCTGCGTGGTGATCGATAATTCGTCGGCGTTCCGCTACGACACCGACGTGCCGCTGATCGTGCCCGAGGTGAATGCCGACGCTGTAGTCGGATTTACCAAGCGCAACATTATCGCCAACCCGAACTGCTCGACCGCGCAGCTCGTCGTCGCGCTGAAGCCGCTTCACGAGGCGGCCACGATCAAGCGCGTCGTGGTCTCGACCTATCAGTCGGTCTCCGGCGCCGGCAAGGAGGCGATGGACGAGCTGTTCAACCAGACCCGCGCCGTGTTCACCGCCGGCGAGATCAAGCAGGGCGGAAGGTTCACCAAGCGCATCGCCTTCAACGTCATCCCCCACATCGACGTGTTCATGGAGGATGGCTACACGAAGGAAGAGTGGAAGATGGTCGCCGAGACCAAGAAGATGCTCGACCCGAAGATCAAGCTGACGGCCACCGCCGTCCGCGTCCCGGTCTTCATCGGGCACGCCGAGGCGGTGAACGTCGAGTTCGAGCAGCCGCTCTCGGCCGAGAAGGCCACCGAGATCCTGCGCGCCGCCCCCGGTGTGCTGGTGATCGATAAGCGCGAGAACGGCGGCTACATGACGCCCCACGAGGCGGCCGGCGAGGACGCGACCTACATCTCGCGCATCCGCGAGGACGCGACGGTGGAGAACGGCCTGAACTTCTGGTGCGTCTCCGACAACCTGCGCAAGGGCGCCGCCCTGAACGCGGTTCAGATCGCCGAGGTCCTGATCAACCGCAAGCTGCTGAACCGGGCCAAGCACGCCGCGTAAGGCCATTCCCCCTCCCGCCGGGAGGGGTCCCGGATCCGGATTCGTGGGTCAGCATTCCTCGGATTCGTCACGCGCCTGTCATCGTTCAAGCTCACGCCGCTGCCCGGATCACTCGGAGATTCGGGTATGCGGCGCGTCATTCTTTCCTGTCTTGTCGGCTTGAGCCTCGCCGGATCGGCCCAGGCGCAGCCGCAAGCCCGCAACGTCGTCCTGTTCATCGCCGATGGGCTTCGCGACGGCATGGTGAACGCCGCGAATGCGCCGACCATGGACCGCCTGATGCGGGCCGGCGTGCGGTTCACCAATACGCACTCCCTTTTCCCGACCTTCACCATGCCCAACGCCACTGCGATGGCGACAGGCCATATGCTCGGGGATACCGGGCAGTTCGGGAACACGATCTACACGGCTTTCCCGGTCCCGGGTGCCGGCGAAAGCCTGACGCCGTTCCTGGAGAGCGACCCGGTCCTCGGCGATGTCGACGCGCACTTTGCGGGCAACTACCTCAACGAGGAGACGATCCTGCGCGCGGCCCACGCTCAGGGCCTCTCGACCGCCAGCATCGGCAAGCTCGGGCCGTCGCTGGTCTTCGACCACACGGCGCGTTCCGGACAGGACAGCATCCTGGTCGATGACAGCACGGGCCGGCCCGGCGGCATCCCGCTGGGCGAGGAACTCTCCACGCGTCTCGGCGCGGCCGGCCTGCCGGTCCAGGCGCCCGCGCGGGGTGCCAACGGGCAGGCCGGGACCGCGGAGACGCGCGGAACCCTCTCGGCGAACGTCGAGCAACAGAACTACTTCGCCGACGTGGCCACGAGGGCGGTCCTGCCGCTGTTCAGGGAACGCGGGAAACCGTTCGTGCTGGTGTTCTGGTCGCGCGATCCCGACGGGACGCAGCACAATCAGGGCGATAGTCTTGGGCGACTGGTGCCGGGGATCAACGGTCCGACCAGCCGCGCGGCGATCCGCAACGCGGACACCAACCTGGCCACGCTGCTTTCTGCCCTGAAGGAACAGGGTTTATCGGACAACACGGACGTGATCCTCACCTCCGATCACGGCTTCTCGACCATCTCGAAGGAGAGCGCGACCAGCTTCTCCGCGACGCAAGCCTACAAGGGCGTCCCGAAGGGTCAGATTCCGCCCGGGTTTCTGGCCATTGATCTCGCACATGAACTCGGGCTTGGCCTGTTCGACCCCGATGCCAAGGGCGCCAGTCTCGCCGCCGACGCCTTCCCCAGCCGGGCCAACGGCCTGATCGGCGCGAATCCGGCAAAGCCCGACGTGGTCGTCGCCGCCAATGGCGGCTCGGATCTGGTCTACCTGCCGGGCGGCGACAAGGCGCTGGCCCGCAAGGTGGTCGAGGCCCTGGCGCGCCAGGACTACGTGAGCGGCCTCTTCGTGAGTGCCGCCCTGGGGCCGATTCCCGGGACGCTGCCGCTCTCCGCCATCGCCCTCGACGGCTTGGCGCTGACCCCGATGCCGGCGATCGTGGTCAATTTCCGGAGCTTCTCGACGGGCTGTTCAGATCCGACGACCTGCGGTGTCGAGGTCTCCGATACCGGGCTGCAGCAGGGCCAGGGCATGCACGGCAGCTTCTCGCGAGCTGACACCCGCAACGTCATGGGTGCGATGGGGCCGAGCTTCCGCGCGGGCCTCGCGAGTCCGGTGCCGGCGAGCAACGCCGATCTCGGCAAGACGATCGCTCAGCTCCTCGGCCTCACGATCCCCGGAAAGGGCCAGTTGGTCGGGCGCGTCCTGACCGAGGCCCTTGCGAACGGCAGCACGCCGACCTTCGCCAGGGCGGTGCTCCGCTCGGAGCCGGATGCTGCCGGCCACGTCACGGTGCTGGCCTATCAGACGGTGGGTGAGACCCGCTACTTCGATGCTGCCGGATATCCCGGCCGCACCCTCGGGCTCGACATCCCCGCGCTCACGGCAGCCGCGGAGGCGCATTGAGCCTCACCCCCGTCGGTGTCGGGATCCATTTTCGGTCCCGGCTACTCGGTGGAGGGCAGAGAAGGCTATCCCGCCACGCCCTCATTTTGGCGTGGCTGCAGCGGGAAGCCGCAAGGGCGGTGAAGGGATCGCACGGCTGTCCGGGGGCCTCTTTCGAGGTCTCCGCTGCGCTCCGGCGCCTCTGGATGAGGGCCGCGCGTTGGATCGACGCGGTGCCGTGCGGCCCGACTAGGCCATACCGAGGGCCTGCATGTACAGCTCCAGGATCGCTTCCTGCTCCTGGCGCTCGCTGTGATCCTGCTTGCGGATCCGCAGGATCGTCCGCACGGCCTTCGCGTCGAAGCCGCGGCCCTTCAGCTCGGCGAACACCTCCTTGATGTCGCCCATGATGCCGGCCTTCTCCTCCTCGAGGCGCTCCAGGCGCTCGATGAACTGCTTCAGCTCGTCGGCCGCGACGCCCTCGGCCGAGGAGACGTCGCCGCCGGGCCGCTGGGCAGCGGTGGGCATCGAATGGGCGTTCATGGGGCTCTCCGAAATGCACGGCGCGGTTGCGCCCTGACCCGTGGTTAACGGGCCGGCCTTACCGGAAGCTTAGCCGATTCCCGGGTCGAGGGGGACCGCGACGCCGCGTCAGTGCCCCTTCGCCTGCTGAGCGGCGAAGCCCGCCTGCTGCTCGGCACTGGCCTCTTTCTGGTGCTGGGCCTTCCACGCGTCGTAGGGCATCCCGTAGACTGCCTCGCGGCTGTCATCCTTGGTGAGCGGGACGCCCTTCTCGTCGGCGGCATCCTTCAGCCAGTTCGACAGGCAGTTCCGGCAGAAGCCGGCGAGGTTCATCAGGTCGATGTTCTGCACGTCCGTACGGTTGCGCAGGTGCGCGACGAGGCGGCGGAACACCGCCGCCTCGAGTTCGGTCTGGGTCTGCGGGTCGATCTCGCTCATCGGTCGTGGTGCTTTCCGGTTCTGGCTGTCCAGCCGCATTTCGGGGCCATCCACCCGCGGATCAAGGCGCGATCAGCGGGCGCAGGATGCGGGCGAAGCGCTCGGCCCAAGCCTCCTGGCCCGCCTCGCCGGCGATCAGGTCCTGGCGGATCTCCACCAGCGCGTTGCGCAGGCCACGGGCGGTGGCGTGGCGGTCGATCGTGTCGCCCGGCAGGCCGCCGCCGTAGGGCTGGTTGTCGCCGACGGTCAGACCGGCCGGGTCGGCCTCAAGCGCCTGGATCAGCGGCCGGGCAAACCGCGCGTCACGGTCGTACAGAATCCCGACCTGCCAGGGCCGGGCGATGCCGCGCCAGTAGGGCGTGAAGCTGTGCATGGTCAGGATCGCGGGCGGCCGGCCGGCACGCTCTGCCGTGACTACCGCATCGTCGATCGCGGCATCGAAGGGCGCGTAGAACCGGGCGATCCGCGCCTGCTTGCCGGTCTCGTCGATGCGGGCATTGCCCGGCACGACGGCGCCATCGGAGAGCCGCATCACCAGCGTCGGGTCGGCGCGACCGCGATTCGGGTCGATGATCAGGCGGGAAAAGTTCGTGAGAATCGCGGGCGCATCGAGCAGGGCCGCCAGCCGCCGCGTCACCCCCGCCGCGCCGATATCGTACGCGATGTGCCGGGCGAACTCGGAGGCCGGCACGCCGAGATCGATGTCCGGCGGCACGTAGTTCGAGGCGTGATCGCAGGCAATGACCAGGCCGCAGCCGGGATTGCCGGGGATGATTTCGCAGGGGTGTACAGGCGATAGGGCCGCTTCTGTCTCCGGGCGGGTCACGGGGCTCCGAGGTCTTCAGTTCTGTGCGAGGGCGCCGATGGCGCTTGCCGTGGCGCGGCCGCTCGGGCAGATCACCTATCAAGGATCGTGCGCTCACGGCAAGAAACGGGCCCGCCGCCCTCGGAAGAAACGGGCGGGGATCGCGCGATATAATCGAGAGAGGAGCCCGTCCGACGCCATGACCGAGACCGTTCCGCCCGTTGCCGATCCGGCCATCCAGGCGCAGCGCGCGCTGCTCGAGACGATCCTGACGGCCGCCATCCGCGCCGCCCATCCCGATCTCGCCCTACCGCCGCATCTGCCCGCGCCGAGCCCGGGCCGGCTGATCATCCTGGCCGCCGGGAAGGCCGCGGGCAGCATGAGCGCCGTGGCGAGCCGGTTCTATCGGCAGCAGCATGGGCTGGGCGACGACCGGATCGTCGGCCTCGCTGTGGCGCGTCACGGCTACGGGCAGGAGGCGCCGGGAATCCACATGGTCGAGGCAGGCCACCCCGTTCCCGACGAAGCCGGCATCGCCGCCACCAAGGAAGCGCTCCGCCTCGCCACGGAGGCCGGCCCGGAGGACGAGGTCCTGGTGCTGCTCTCGGGCGGCGGCTCGGCCAACTGGATCGCGCCGGCCGGCGACCTGACGCTGATCGAGAAGCAGGCGATCACCCGGGCCATGCTCCGCTCGGGCGCGCCGATCGGCGAGATCAACACGGTGCGCAAGCACATCTCCCGCATCAAGGGCGGGCGCCTCGCCCTTGCCGCCCGCAACGCCCGACGGATCCTGACGCTGGCGATCTCGGACGTCCCGTTTGACGATCCGGCGGTGATCGCCTCCGGCCCGACGGTGCCGGATCCCTCAACGCTCGCCGACGCCCGCGCGATCTGCGAGAAGCGCGGCATCCCGCTGCCCGAGGAGGCGGTGCGTCTCCTGAGCGATCCGAACAACGAGACGCCGAAGGCCGGCGATCCGGCCTTCGCGCGAGCCGAATACCGGATCATCGCGCGCCCGATCGATGCCCTGAACGCGGCCGCCGAGACGGCCCGGGCCGCGGGCTACGAGCCGGTGATGCTGGGCGCGGACCTTGAGGGCGAAGCCCGCGCGGTCGCGGCCGAGCACGCGGTGGAGGCCAAGCGCCATAAGGCGGCCGGGCGGCGCGTCGCGCTGATCTCGGGCGGGGAGCTCACCGTCACGATCCGGGGCGACGGCAACGGCGGTCCGAATCAGGAATACGCGATGGCGCTCGCGGTGGCGCTCGACGGGGAGCCCGGCATTTTCGGGATCAGTGCCGACACGGACGGCACCGATGGCGGCCGGGGCCTCGCCACCGACCCGGCGGGCGGTCTGATCGACCCCACCACCCTGGCGCGCGCGAAGGCCGCCGGCCTCGACCCGGCCGCGATGCTGGAGCAGAACGACTCAACCGCGTTCTTCGCGGCCCTCGGCGACCTCGTGAACCCCGGCCCGACCCGTACCAATGTCAACGACTGCCGCATCATTCTCGTCAATTAGGCGTCGCGCCCCGGCGGCTCAGGTTCTTCCAGCACTAACGGCATGCGGTCTCGCGCTTCTCTGCGCGACACCGGCGCGAGCGGACCTACGCCTGTGCAATCAGACCGGCAGCAAGGTCGGGATCTCGCTGGGCTACCGCGACCCGCAGGGCTGGGTCACGGAGGGCTGGTGGGATCTCGCACCGAAAGCCTGCGAGACTCTGCTCAAGGGCGCGCTGGCCGCGCGGTTCTACTACGTCTTCGCAGTCGACTACACGCGCGGCGGCGAGTGGAGCGGGCGCTCTCTGATGTGTACCCGCGATTCGGAATTCACGATTCGCGGCAACGAGGATTGTCTGGCCCGGGGGTACGATCGTAACGGCTTCTTCGAAGTCGATACCGGCGAGCAGAAGAGCTGGACGATTCAGCTTACCGACCCCAATCGGGCCGACGCCCCCGCGAAACCCTGACGTGACGACAGCGCTCTTGACGCTGTCCGGTCTGGGATGCTCACACCCGCATTAAGAACAACGTCTCGGCAATGCTTAAAGGCTTGCCATAAAAACATTTGGAGGATGACGCTTGAAACGCTCGCGCCGCACGAAGATCGTTGCCACCCTGGGCCCGGCCTCCGATTCGCCGGAGATGATCGAGCGGCTGTTCCGCGCGGGCGTCGACGTCTTCCGGCTCAACATGAGCCATCTTCCGCGGGAAAAGCTGCCCGAGAAGGTCGAGGCCATCCGCACGATCGAACGCGAGGCGAAGCGGCCGATCGGCATCCTGGTCGATCTGCAGGGACCGAAGCTGCGGCTCGGCACCTTCGCGGAGGGTGCCGCGATGATCGAGGCCGGGGCCACCTTCGTGCTGGACGGCGATACGACGCCCGGCGACGCCAACCGGTGCCACCTGCCGCATCCCGAGATCCTCGAGGCGCTTGAGCCGGGCCACGCGATCCTGCTCGACGACGGCAAGTTGCGGCTCTCCGTGGTCGAGACGTCGGAGAACCGGGCCGTCACCCGCGTCGAAGTCGGCGGGCGCATCTCGAACCGGAAGGGCGTGTCGCTGCCGCACACCGTGATCCCGGTGCCGGCGATGACCGAGAAGGACCGGGCAGACCTCGATGCCGGGCTGAACGCTGGCGCCGACTGGATCGCCGTGTCCTTCGTCCAGCGGCCTGAGGACGTGGCCGAGGTGAAGAAGGTCTGTGCCGGGCGCGCCCTGGTCATGGCCAAGATTGAGAAGCCGCAGGCGCTGACACGGCTCGACGAGATCCTGGAGATCTCCGACGGGCTGATGGTCGCCCGCGGCGACCTCGGCGTGGAGATGCCGCTCGAGCAGGTTCCGGGCGTGCAGAAGCGCATCACCCGTGGGGCGCGGCGCTACGGCAAGCCCGTCGTCGTGGCCACGCAGATGCTCGAATCCATGATCACGGCGCCCGTACCCACGCGCGCCGAGGTCTCGGACGTCGCGACAGCGGTCTACGAGGGCGCGGACGCCGTGATGCTCTCGGCCGAGAGCGCCTCCGGCGCCCATCCGATCGGCGCCGTAGAGACCATGAACCGCATCGCCGAGCAGGTGGAGCGGGACCAGATCTACTGGTCGATCATCCGGGCGCAGAGTGCGACGCCCGACGAGACCGCGGCCGACGCCATTGCAGCCGCCGCGCACCAGATGGTCGATGCCCTGAACCTCGACGCGATCATGGCGTGGACCAATTCCGGCTCGACGGCCCTGCGCCTCTCCCGAGAGCGCCCGAACGCCACCGTGATCGCGCTGACGCCGCGGCGCGAGACCGCGCGGCGCCTGGCCCTCGCCTGGGGCACGCATCCGATCGTCACCAAGGACGCCAGCGACGTGGACGACATGTCGTTCCGCGCCGCCAAGTTCGCCGTGCGCGAGAAGTTCGCCGCTGTCGGCGACCGGGTGATCGTGGTGGCGGGCCTGCCGTTCGGTACCCCCGGGGCGACGAATCTCGTGCGTCTCGCCTTCAT
Source organism: Methylobacterium sp. FW102-HT35C08 (assembly GCF_058790235.1). Lineage (NCBI taxonomy): Bacteria > Pseudomonadati > Pseudomonadota > Alphaproteobacteria > Hyphomicrobiales > Methylobacteriaceae > Methylobacterium > Methylobacterium sp. FW102-HT35C08. The sequence goes on from NZ_JBYTCL010000002.1 coordinate 137,093, forward strand.
CACCCGCGAGCACGCCGAGAAAGCCTGACGAGTCCTCGCGCACCGTCATCCCGGGGCCGCGCAGCGGAACCCGGGGTCCAGAGCCGCCAATGGGCCACGTATAAGCAGCGACAGCGCGTCTGGATTGCGCGCCACCGGCGTGCTCTTCCGGGTCCGGGCTCGCCTTTGGCGCCCCGGACTGACAACGGAAAAAGCTGATCGAAAGCAGTAGCCGGCAAGGGTAAAACGAGACTGATCGGCCCGCGGTTCAGCGGGTCGCGGCCGGCATGGCACTGACCGATTTCTTCACCTCGGCGGAGAGCCGAACGATCTCGTCGGTCACGCGCTCAGCGGCCACGTACTGGAGCATGTGGCCGATCCCTGGAAGCAGCACGAGCCGCGCCCCCGGGATCGCCTGCGCCAGCGGCACCGCCTGCATGTCGCTTCGGACGATCGTGTCGGCTTCGCCGGAGATCACCAGCGTCGGGACGTGGATCGTGCGGTAGCGCGGGCTCTGCGCCGCGAGCGCCGCCGACAGGCCGAGCAGGTCCTGCACGTTGGCGAGCAGCGTCCCCGGTCGCAGAACCAGATCGGCGCGCGCCAGTTGCGGGTAGTCCGGGTTCGCCGCCTGGGGCTGGAACACGCGGCGCGCCGCCTCCGACAGGAAACGCTGCGCCAGAGGCGGTCCGATCGTGCGGCTGAGCAGCCAAGCCACCGGCGGCTTCACGGCGAGCTTCCAGTACCAGGGCAGGTCCGGCATCCGGTCCGGCATGGGCATTGCCACGGGTGCGGCGAGGGCCAGGGCGGAGACCCGTTCGGGGTGATCGAGGGCCAGGGCCAGGGCCAGGGAGCCTGCCCAGGAATGGCCGAACACGAGCGCCGGGCCGACGCCCAGGCGTTCCAGGGCCTCGGCAATCAGCCGCGCCTGCACCGAGGGGGCGGCGGCCTCGGCACCGGCGATCCTGTCGCTCCATCCGAAGCCGGGCCTGTCGAACGCGACGACCCGGAAGCCCTGTGCGGCGAGCCGGCGGCCGATGCCCTCCATCGGGTCCGAGGCATTAGCCGAGGCGCCGTGCAGGAGGACGACCGGCGGGCCTTCTGCCGGCCCGTCCTGGATCGTGGCGAGGCGGCCGCCGGTCACCGCGACGAACGGGCCTGCCGGAGGATGGGCGGCACCGACCCGGAGGCTGATCGCGAGGCTCGCCAGCGCGCCGACCGCGAGGACCAATCCGGCGACCGCGAAGGGCAGGGCCAGGATCGTGAGGAGAACGGCGAACACCCGGGTCACAGGTCGCGGCCGTCGACCTCCGGGGCGAGGCGGTCGATCGCCTCGCCAATCTTGTCCATCTGCGGGTAGAGGGCACGCGCCCGTCGGAAGGCCGCGAGCGCCCGCGCCTTGTCGTCGTTCGCCTCGTAGATCCGGCCCAGGGCCATCCAGGCCTCGAAGTGGCGCGGCTCGAGCACCAGCGCCCGCTGTAGGTCGGCGATGGCGTCGTCCTTGTCGGTCAGAAGCCAGAACACCGTCGCCCGCCGGTTCCACCCCTCGGACCAGTTGGGCTCCAGGGCCGTTACCCGGTCCATCAACTCGGCGGCGAGCGCGAAGTCGTGGGCGGTCACGGCTTGTCGGGCGCGGTCGGTGAGCAGGTCGGCGGTCGGACTTCCGGAGCCGGCGAGCCGCCGCTCGATCAGCCGGGCGATGCCCTTGGCCTCGGCGGGATCCTCGCTGGCGCGCAGCCGGGCGAACAGGTCGTCTAGGCTCGGCGGCTTCGGTACCGGCTTCGCCTCGGGCGCCGCGCGGGCGGGCCGGTTCGTATCCGCCGCTGCCAGTGCATTCGTCGCCCCCATGGCGAGTGCCGAGAGACAGACGAGGGCGACGCGGAGGCGGAGCGGCATCATCGCGTCAGACTGAGCGCGGTCACCGTGCCCGTCAACGTGCGTTGGTGCCGCGCAAACGAAAGCAGCCGCGGCCCGGCTGGGCGCGGCTGCTTTCGATGCGACGAAGCTGGCTTGCAGGCCGGCCGCGTCGTCCTCAGCCCTGGCGGGCCTTGAAGCGCTTCTGGGTCTTGTTGATCACGTAGACCCGGCCCTTGCGGCGCACGAGTTGGTTGTCGCGGTGGCGGCCACGCAGGGACTTGAGGGAGTTGCGGATCTTCATGGGTCTCTCGAGCCCGGAGGGCCGTCCATCTGTAGGGTGTCGGGAACGTGGTCACGAGGCAGGACGCGCAGTCGCGTCCGGCGATCACGGCACACGCATCGCGGAATGGCGCCGCCTTATCAGGATTCGCCCCCGCTAGGCAAGGCGTCGCAGGGCGAGGGATCAGTGGATGCTGTCGAGGTCCGGCACCGGCGGCGCGCTCACGAGTTGCCGCCCGATCTCATGCAGCAGCGCCTCCAGCAGCGGCTTCAGCCGTTCGAAGCCCACCCGGGGCAGGCCGGCCTCCGCCGATGAGAACAGGGCCAGCGCGAGTTCGGCCACCCGGTCGAGCCCCCCCGCCGAGGCGTCGGTTACGCTGAAGGCGGCCTCATCCAGGAATCCGTCGCGGCTGCTCTCGGTGACGTCGATGACGATCCCGCGCGCCTCGCTCACGACCCCATCTCCGTTCTGGCCGAAGCGGCCACGCGCCAGAACCCACCGGACGTCGCCCGGCTCCGGAACGGTCCGGTACTGCGCGATGTAGAGCCCGCCGTTGCGGCGAAGGTCATCGACCAATGTACCGATGCGCCGCTGATCCTCCCGGTGGATCCGATCCAGGAACAGCGCGAAGGTCGCGCCACGATCACCGCGGGCCTGTGGGACGCCCAGCATCGACGCCGCGGCGGCGTCGCAGCGCAGGACGTCGTCCGCGATGTGCCATTCCCAGGTGCCGACATCCGACGCCGCCAGCGCCCGCGCCACGCTCGCGCTGCCGCGCCGCTTCGTCCGTGCGTCGACGGCCACGGGCTTGATCTCCGATCCTGGTCCAAGATGCTGACCCGACAGGGCAAGCTTGGTCGACACAATACCGACGTGTCGGCGACGGCACAACGCCGCGGCAGGCCGGTCCGTGGCAATCCTGCCCGTTCCCGAGGCAGCTCAGGAGCGCGCGTAACCTCCGGTCAGGTGTCCCTTGGCGAGCATGTGACCCTGCATCGCCTCGATCAGCGCACCGCGACCCGGCTCGTCGGCCAGATGAAGCGGCTGCCGCAGGGCATAGATCTGAAAGACGTAGTCGTGCCGTCCGTGCCCGCTCGGCGGATCCGGGGGCAGCCATTCGGGACGCAGGAAGCTGTTCCGGCCCATCCGCTGTGTGCTGCTCGGGCGGCCGGGACTCGGCAGCGCGCCTTCATCGAGGCCCGCCGACTCGGGCGGAAGATTCCAGGCGATGAGATGGACCAGCGGCTGCGGCGTCGGGCTGCCGGCATCCTCGACAAGCACGACCAGGGCGGCGGTGCCGGGAGGCAGGCCGGTCCAGGCCAGCGGCGGGGAGACACCCGCGCCGTCCGCGGTGAACCGGGCCGGCATGTCCGCCCCGTCGACGAAGGCGGGACTCGTCAGCGTGAGCGTCTCCGGGACGTCGGCGAAGGCCGCGTGAGAAGCCGTCTTCTCCCGGCCGGCCTTCAGGCCCGACAGGGCCTCCCCGATCACGCTGGGTATCTTCTCGAGCATCGCCGGTTCCTCCGCCGCCGACCCAACGGCGCGCGGCTCCTCCGGTTCAGCCCCGATGCGCGGCCGCGACCATATAGTTCACCGCCGTGTCACGCCCGGTGCGCCAGCCGTCGGTGAGTGGATTGTAGACCACGCCGACCGTGTCGGTGACGGCGAGGCCGCCCGCCCGGACCGCCCGGCCGAGCTCGTCCGGCGTCACGAACTTCTCCCAATCGTGCGTGCCGCGGGGGAGCCAGCCGAGCACGTATTCGGCTCCGACGATCGCCAGCGCGAAGGAGCGCATCGTCCGGTTGAGGGTCGCGGCGAACAGCATGCCGCCGGGCTTCACGGCGGAACAGGCGGTGCGCACGAAGGCGGGCATGTCCGAGACGTGCTCCACGACCTCCATGATCAGCACGGCATCGAAGCTGCGACCGGCGGCGACCACGGCCTCGATCGTCTCGCCGCGGTAATCGACCGGCACGCCGGCCGCTTCGGCATGCGCCCGGGCCACCGCGATGTTCTGCTCCGCCGGATCGAGGCCCGTCACCGTGGCGCCCAGCCGCGCCAACGGTTCCGACAGAACGCCGCCGCCGCAGCCGACATCGCAGATCGTGAGCCCGTCGAGGGGGAAGGGCGCCTGCGGATCACGGCCATGATGCCGGCAGAGCGCATCGCGGATATAGGCGAGCCGCACCGGGTTGAATCGGTGCAGGACCCGCATCGGACCGGACTCGTCCCACCAGGTCGCCGCGAGGGCGTCGAAGCGCGCAACTTCGCCGCGATCGACGAAGCCTTCCGAGGGGCGGTCCGTGGCTGGCCTGTCCATGCGTGATCCGTTCGAGAGGTTCTGCCCGCGCCTTAGCACGCGGGCGCGCTGGAAGTCGCCGCGGCGCGCGGGCGCCATGCTTGGCAGGTTGTTGACACTCTACCGAGCCGCTTGTACCCGCCGGGCACCGTCCGGGCCGGGCTGAAGCGCTCCGTCCAGTCGCCACCGGGAACCCGCGATCAAGAGACCATGCCCCGTCTGGTGATGAAATTCGGCGGCACGTCCGTCGCCACCGTCGATCGCATCCGCAACGTGGCGCGCCACGTCGCCCGCGAGGTGGCGGCCGGCTACGACGTCGCGGTGATCGTGTCCGCCATGTCGGGCAAGACCAACGAGCTGGTCGACTGGGTCAAGGACGCCAACCCGCTCTACGATCCGCTCGAGTACGATGCCGTCGTCGCCTCAGGTGAGCTCGTCACCGCGGGCCTCCTGGCGATCGCGCTCCAGAAGGACGGGATCAAGGCCCGCTCCTGGCAGGGCTGGCAGATTCCCGTGATCACCTCGGACGCGCACGGCTCGGCGCGCATTGCCGAGATAGACCCGAAGAACCTCGCGGCGGGGTTCGCCCAGGGCGAGGTGGCGGTGATCGCCGGCTTCCAGGGGATCCACGCCGAGACCGGCCGGGTCACCACCCTCGGGCGCGGCGGATCGGACACCTCGGCGGTGGCCGTGGCGGCCGCGATCGGCGCCGAGCGCTGCGACATCTACACCGATGTCGACGGGGTCTACACGACCGATCCGCGCATCGTGCCGAAGGCCCGGCGCATGGAGCGGGTGACCTTCGAAGAGATGCTGGAGATGGCCTCGCTGGGGGCCAAGGTGCTGCAGGTCCGCTCGGTGGAACTCGCCATGGTCCACCGTGTACCGACCACGGTCCGGTCCTCCTTCGATCCGCCGGACGCCGCGCGTCCGGGCACCCTCATCTGCGACGAGGACGACATCGTGGAACAGCAGATCATCACCGGGATCGCCTTCTCCCGGGACGAGGCGCAGATCACCCTGCGCAAGGTCAAGGACAGCCCCGGCGTGGCTGCGGCGATCTTCGGCCCGCTCGCCGACGCCAACATCAACGTCGACATGATCATCCAGACCGTGTCGGGCGACCAGTCGACCACCGACATGACCTTCACCGTCCCGTCCGCTGAGTATGAGCGTGCCCGGAAGATCCTCGACGAGGCCCGCACGCAGATCGGCTACGCGCAGATCGAGGGCGCCACCGACGTCGTGAAGGTGTCGGCGATCGGCGTCGGCATGCGCAGCCACGCGGGGGTCGCCGCGAAGGCCTTCCGCGCTCTCGCCGAGAAGGGAATCAACATCCGCGCGATCACGACGTCGGAGATCAAGTTCTCCGTGCTGATCGATGCTGCCTATACGGAGCTTGCCGTTCGCACGCTTCACTCGCTATACGGCCTCGATCAGGCCTGAACCTGGACGACGCGGTTTCGAGCGGGTCGCGCGGTTTGAACTGAACAGTCACGGGCCGGTCCGTGGGATCCAGAGCGCCTCTGGGCCTAGCGGCACGGTCCATCCGGCGCCGGCCGTCCCGAACTTGGCGCCAAGGTTGCAGGGTGGTCGACGCCAAGGCCATTCACCAACGCTGGAACGACGAACCGATGCCCGCTGCGCCCGGAGGCCCGCGCCTGCTGCTGCGCCGCCTCCGCGAAGCGATGGCGGAGCCGGTCAGCCCTCAGGCGCGCCTCGACCGGATCGTCGTCCTGATCGCCGCCAACGTCGTGGCCGAGGTCTGCTCTGTCTACGTGCTGCGGGATGACAACTCCCTCGAGCTGTTCGCCACCGAAGGTTTGAACCGCGAGGCGGTCCACCAGACCCGGATGCGCACCGACGAGGGCCTCGTCGGCCTGATCGCGCGCACGGCCGAGCCGCTCTCCCTGTCCGACGCGCAGAACCACCCGGCCTTCTCGTACCGGCCGGAGACGGGCGAAGAGGCCTACCACGCCTTCCTGGGCGTGCCGCTTCTGCGGGCCGGCAACACGCTCGGCGTCCTGACGGTCCAGAACAAGACCTACCGGGTCTACTCCGAGGAGGAGATCGAGGCGCTCCAGACCACCGCCATGGTGCTCTCGGAGATGATCGCCTCGGGCGAGCTGGAGGGCTTGGCGCCGGATGCCGGCACGGCGGCCCGACGGCCAGTGCTGTCGCGCGGCATCGCGCTCGCCGATGGTATCGGCCTCGGCTACGTGGTCCTGCACGAGCCCCGCGTCGTGGTGAAGACCCTGATCGCCGAGAACGTCGATCGCGAGGTCGCCCGCCTCGACGAGGCGATCGAGGAGGTCCGCTCCGCGATCGACGCGCTGGTGGAGCGCGGCGACCGGATCGGCACCGCCGAGTCGCGGGAAGTCCTCGAAACGGTCCGCATGTTCGCCCACGACAAGGGCTGGCTCCGGCGTATGCGCGAGGCCGTGGCCTCGGGTCTCACCGCCGAGGCTGCCGTGGAGCGGGTCCAGTCGGACAACCGCGCCCGCATGATGCGGCAATCCGATCCGTACCTGCGCGAACGGCTGCACGATCTCGACGACCTCGCCAACCGGCTTCTGCGCACGCTGATCGGCTCCGAGGCGGCGGGCACGGTCGTGCTACCGGAGAACGCCATCCTGGTGGCGCGCACCATGGGGCCGGCGGCCCTCCTCGACTACGAGGCCTCGACGCTGCGCGGCATCGTCCTGGAGGAGGGCGGTCCGACCAGCCACGTCGCCATCGTCGCGCGGGCGCTCGGCATCCCGGCGGTCGGCGAGGTCGAGAACGCCACGGCCCTGTGCGATGCCGGCGATGCCATCATCGTCGACGGCGTGGCCGGCGAGATCCACGTCCGGCCCGGGCCCGAGGTCGAGGCCGCCTATGCCGAGATGGTGCGCCTGCGTGCCCGTCGGCAGGAGCAGTACCGGGCGCTGCGCGACGTCCCGGCCCAGACCCGTGACGGCGTGCGCGTCGGCCTGCATCTCAATGCCGGCCTGCTGGTCGATTTCAGCCACCTCCAGGAAACCGGTGCCGAGGGGGTCGGCCTCTTCCGCACCGAGCTGCAGTTCATGGTCGCGCAGCGCATGCCCTCGGCCGCCGAGCAGGAGGAGCTGTACCGCAAGGTCTTCGCGGCCTCGGCGGGGAAATCCGTCACGGTCCGCACCCTGGATATCGGCGGTGACAAGATCCTCCCGTACATGGCCAAGCTCGAGGAGGAGAACCCGGCGCTCGGCTGGCGGGCGATCCGGATCGGCCTCGACCGGCCGGCCCTCCTGCGCATGCAGCTGCGCGCCCTTCTGAAGGCCGCCGACGGCGACCCGCTCAAGATCATGTTCCCGATGGTCGCGACGGTCGACGAGTTCGTCCGCGCCCGAGGCATCGTCGAGCGCGAGAAGGCCTATCTGAAGCGCCACGGCTATCGGCTCCCGACCGAGTGCCGGCTCGGCGCCATGATCGAGGTTCCCTCGCTCCTGTTCCAGATCGACGAGATCGCCCGCGAGGCCGACTTCCTCTCCGTGGGCTCGAACGACCTGATGCAGTTCCTGTTCGCGGTGGATCGCGAGAACCGCCGCGTCGCCGACCGCTTCGACCCGCTCAGCGTCGCGGCGCTCAGGGCCTTCCGGCTGATCGCCGAGCGGGCGAACGCCGCCGGCTGCCCGGTGACGGTCTGCGGCGAGATCGGCGGGCGACCCCTCGACGCCATGGCACTGATCGGCCTCGGCTACCGCGACCTGTCGATGTCGCCGGCCGCCATCGGTCCGGTCAAGGCGATGGTGCTCAGCCTCGAGGCGCGGGCCGTGGCCGAGCTGATCGATGCGGAGATGTCGCGCATGCACGATGGCGATTCCCTGCGGCCGGCGCTCACCGCCTTCGCACACGCCAACGGCGTCCCTATCTAAGCGCGTACGCGACCCTTGCCGAACATTCGGCCGGGGTTGTACGGCAACGCCACGACGATCTCGGTCGACGCGCCACGGCTTCCGCTCTCGAACGGAACAGGCGTGGGAAGGGGGAAGTCTTGCCGGGTCGAGAACCCTCCGAGCCACACCCTCTCCCGCCCGAGACATGACCCGCGTCCGGCACTGACCGCCGCGCGCAGACCTTTAGAAACACGGGCGATGATCCCCTTTCCAACTGAGCGCCTCGACGCCATCCTGGCGCGGCACGATATCGTCACCGCGCAGCTCGGCTCGGGCGAGATCGATCCCGAGCTGGTGGTCCAGCTCTCGCGCGAGCTGTCCGACCTCGATCCAGTTGTGGCGGCGATCCGCGTCTATCGGGCATCCCTGGAGAATCTGGCAGGCCTCGAAGCGCTGATCGACGAGCCCGGCACCGATTCCGAGATGCGGGCGCTCGCGGCCGAGGAGAAGCCGGACGCCCAGGAACAGCTGGAGGACGCGCACCGCGCGCTCCAGCTCCTGCTCCTCCCGAAAGATGCGGCGGACGAGAAGAGCGCCATCCTGGAAGTTCGCGCCGGCACGGGCGGCGACGAGGCGGCCCTGTTCGCGGGCGACCTGTTCCGCATGTACGCGAAATACGCCGAGTCGAAGGGTTGGCGCGTCGAGGTGATCTCCGAGAGCGAGGGAACCGTCGGCGGCTTCCGCGAGGTCGTGGCCGAGGTGAAGGGCCGGGGCGTCTTCGCGCGGTTGAAATTCGAGAGCGGCGCGCATCGGGTGCAGCGCGTACCCGATACCGAGACGCAGGGGCGCATCCATACCTCGGCCGCCACAGTGGCTGTGCTGCCCGAGGCGGAGGATGTCGACATCGTCGTCAACGATGCCGATCTGAAGATCGATACGATGCGCGCGCAGGGTGCCGGCGGGCAGCACGTCAACAAGACCGAATCGGCGATCCGCATCACGCACCTGCCGACCGGTATCGTGGTGTTCGTTCAGGAGGAGCGGTCGCAGCACAAGAATCGCGCCCGCGCAATGGCGCTGCTGCGCGCCCGGCTCTACGACGCCGAACGCAACGCCAAGGATTCGGCCCGCGCCGCCGACCGCAAGGCGCAGGTCGGCTCCGGCGACCGCAGCGAGCGGATCCGCACCTACAACTTCCCGCAGGGGCGGGTCACCGATCACCGCATCAACCTGACCCTCTACAAGCTCGAGGAGGTGATGGCCGGGACTGCCCTCGACGAGGTGGTGGACGCGCTGATCACCGAACATCAGGCGGAACTGCTGGCCGCCGAAGGCATGGCCTGAGCGGCGCCGTGACGTCCGGGTCGAGCCTTGGTTTGTCGCGCCGCGCCGCACTCCGGCGCGGATCGGCACTTCTGGCCGACGGCGGAATCGCGGAGGCGGCCGGCGATGCCCGGTTCCTCCTCCTCGGTGTTTTGGGCCTGGAGACCCACGACCTCGTCCTCCACGGTGACCAAGTCGTCAACCCGGACGAGGCGGCATCCTTCGACGCCGCCTTGACCCGGCGGCTCGCCGGAGAGCCCGTCGCCCGCATCCTCGGCGCCTGGGAGTTCTGGGGGCTGCCGTTCCGGCTCGCACCCGAGACGCTCGTGCCCCGCCCGGATACCGAGATCTTGGTGGAGGTCGCCCTCGCTGCCGTCGCCGACCGAACGTCGCCCCTGCGCTGCCTCGATCTCGGCACCGGGTCAGGATGTATTCTCACGGCGCTCCTGTCCGAACTGCCCGGCGCGTTCGGCATCGGCGTCGACCGCTCCGAGGCGGCGGTGGCGGAGGCCCGGCACAATGCCGCCGCGAACGGGGTCGGCGACCGGGCTGCCTTTTTCGTCGGAGATTGGTGCGACGCAGCGCAAAGCTCCTTCGACCTCATCGTGTCGAATCCCCCCTATATCGGGCGGAAGGTGATCGCGACGCTCCAGCGGGAGGTGCGGGACCACGATCCGATCGCCGCCCTCGACGGCGGCCCGGACGGGCTTCAAGCCTATCGGCGTATCCTGGATGGGATTGGCACGCGGGTGTTGCTTGCCGCGGGCGGTACGCTCGCCGTCGAGATCGGCTACGACCAGGCCGAGACGGTGCGGGCGCTGGCGCAGGCGAGCGGTTTCAGCGAACGGGGCCTGATCCGCGATCTTGCCGGCCACGACAGGGTTCTGAGCTTCGGCCTGCGGGAGGGTCTTCTCTCAGGCCACAGGGATGCCTAAGTGTCGACGGACGATCCCGGCACCGAAAAAACTCTTGTTGCATCAACCGCGGAACGCTAGAGTCGGCTTGAAGATCGCGAACGGTTCGTTAAGACGGACGACCATATGGTTGGTGGCGACCGCGTGTCGCCGACGGGTTCGCTGATCCCCCAGAGACGTTGAATCAGAGCGCGCCTGTGATCGCGCGGCGGTTTGACGGCATTCGAATCTGACAATCGACTGGTTGCCGGCGTCAGGTCCGGGCGCGGTGCGAGGGATGGTCAGACAGGCGCGCCGGTCGCAAAGCGGCTGCACGCGCGGCGCCGCCGGGTGCGCTTGGCCGGAGTGCGTCACGAGATCCTGAGACGGGCGCCTCCAAAAACAGTCGTTTGCGTGAACGAGGGTCATTACAGACCGATGAGACCAAACCAGAATCGACGGATGCGCGGCCGGAATCGGCCGAAGGGTCCGAATCCGCTGACGCGCTCGTACGAATCCAACGGTCCCGACGTTAAAATCCGCGGCACCGCGCAGCACATCGCGGACAAGTACGCGCAGCTCGCACGCGACGCGCTGGCGGCGGGCGACCCCGTGGCGGCCGAGAACTACTTCCAGCACGGTGAGCACTACTTCCGGATCGTGTCCGGCGCTCAGGAGCAGAACCGCCCGGCCAATACCGGCGGCTATGCCAGCCGGCCCTACGACGACGAGATGGACGAGGGCGACGACGAGGGTCAGGGCAACGGCCCGTCCCAGAACGGCCACGCCTATAACGGCTACGACGAGGGCGATCCCGGTCAGCAGCCGCAGCCCTACGAGAATCGTCCGGACCTGAACCAGGACGGTCGACAGGGCCGGGACCGGTTCCAGAACCGCGACCAACGTCGGTTCGACAACAACGGGCGGCAGGATTTCCGGCGGCAGGACCAGCCGCGTCAGGATTACCAGCGCCAGGATTATCCGCGGCAGGATTTCCGCCAGGACCGTCAGGACCGCCAGGATTACGGCCGTCCCGATTACCGGCAGGACCGGCAGGACCGGCAGGATAATCGCCAAGAGAATCGGCAGGACCGGCCGGATAATCGCCAGGAGAACCGGTCCGATGCGCGGCAGGACAATCGTTCCGATAACCGGGGCGATCAGGGCCGCTACGACAATGGCCGCGGCGAAAATCCCCGGTCCGACAACCGGCAGGAGGCTCGTCCGGAAGGCCGGCCTGAGCGCGCGCCTCGCGGCGAGGCCGTGCGCCAGGGCGAGCCGGCGCCGCGCCGGGAGCGCCGCCGCGAGGCTGCGCCCGTGGCGGTCGCCGAGGATCCGGCAGGCCTGCCGGCTTTTCTGATGACTCCGCCTCGGCCCGCCCCGGCAGCCGAGCCGCCGGTCTCCGCCGAGCCGGAGGTCCCCGCCGACGAGATACCGGCCGCCAAGCCCCGCCGCCGCCGCCGGCCGCGCTTCGAGAGCGTCGCCGCGGAGGAGGGTGGCGCCGGGACGGCCGCCGAGGATGTGCCGAACGAGTAGGCGCACGGCCGATCGACGTCGCATGATTGACAGGGCCGTCCCGGGCAACCGGGGCGGCCTTTTCTTCGCGCGGCCGTCAGGCGCGCGCCGCGCGCCAGTCCGGATAGGCTTGGACTTGGTGAACCAGGCGATGCCGCTGCCCGATCTCGCCGAAGGGCGCGATTTCCCAATCCCAAGCCGCCTCGTATTGGGGCAGGGCGACGCCGAACATCAGGTCGAGGCTGTTGGTGATCTGGCCGGCGCGGTCCTCTGTGCGCTGCACCGTATCGGTGATCAGGCACACGCACTCGGCCTGTCCGGCGAGAATGTCCAGCGTGGCAAGATGCGCCTCGATGATGTGCCGTCCGAGATGCGGCGGCGCCTCGCGACCCCGGGCCTCGTAGGCGTCGAGCGGCACGATGGGGAGTTGCGAGAGCAGGTTGGCCGAGACGATCAGGTCGGCATCCGCACAGGCCTCGGCCCAGTCCCCCGCCGAACCGGCGCTGATCTCCGCGGTCTTCAGTGCGACGTTCCGATAGCGGCGTGCGGCAAGCCGCGTCGGCCAGGGATGAACCGCGTCGACCAGGCTGATCCGCCCGAACAATTGGGCCAGGATCGCGAGCGGTATGTCGTCGAGGAGCCCGGAACCAAGCACGACGGCATGGCGCCGCCCCCGGGTCGTCTCCGCAGCCGCTGCGACGACGCCGCGCGCGTTCGCCAGATGCGGCGCCCAGGCGGCGCGGCAGCGACGGGATCGGGCGTGGAGTAGGCCGCTCTGCCGGACATAGCCGAGCCGGCGCAGGCGCAGCGGCGCGGGATTGAGAATAGACAACGCCCAGGCGAGCAGCATCGCCGGCCGGGTCAGAACTCGTCCGGTTCCGGTGCCCGCGCCGCTGTCCCGCGATAGCCGGTCGCCAGCACGTAGAGCTCGCTCGAATCGGCACGGCTCGCCGCCGGCTTCACGTGGCGGACGAGGGCGAAGTCGCGCTTCAAATCGGTGAGCAGCGCGCCCTCGGTCCCGCCCTGGAGCACCTTCGCGAGGTAAGCGCCGCCCGGCCCCAGGATCTCGCGGGCGAATTCCGCGGCGGTCTCGGCCAGCCCAATGATGCGCAGGTGATCGGTCTTCTTGTGACCCGTGGCGTTGGCGGCCATGTCGGACATCACGACGTCGGCCGGGCCGCCGAGCATGTCGGTGAGTTTGGCCGGTGCCTCGGGATCGAGAAAGTCCAGGGTGATGAACTCGACCCCGGCCATCGGCTCGATTTCCAGGAGGTCGATGCCGACGACCCGGCCCGACGGGCCCACAACCCGCGCGGCGACCTGCGACCAGCCGCCGGGAGCGGCGCCCAGATCGACGATCTTCTGACCGGGCTTGAGCAGCTTGTAGCGCTCATCGATCTCCAGCAGCTTGTAGGCCGCCCGCGACCGATAGCCCTCGCGCTTGGCCCGCGCCACGTAGGGGTCATTGAGCTGGCGCTCCAGCCAGCGCTTCTGCGACAGGGTTCGCCCGCGGCCGGTTTTCACCCGCTGCTTCAGCTCCCCGCGCACGCCGCCGCCGGAACTCGCGCCGCCGCGCCGATCGCTCATCGCGACACCTTCATCGCACCGCTTTCCGGTTCCAGACCCCGTCCTCCCGCATCATGTTCATCAGCAAGCCTTCGCGCAGGCCTCGGTCGGCGATGCGCAGGCGTTCAGATGGGAACGCCCGACGGATCGCTTCCAGGATCGCGCAGCCCGCCAGAACGAGATCGGCCCGGTCGCGGCCGATGCAAGGGTTGTCGGCCCGCTGTTCGAGCCGCGTGTCGAGCAGGTCATCGATTGCGGTGGTGACCTCGTCGTCCTGCATCCACAGCCCATCGACCCGCCGCCGCTCGTAGCGCGCCAGCCGCAGATGCATCGCGGCGATCGTCGTCACCGTGCCGGACGTGCCGAGCAGGTGGAAATGGGGTGCCGTGGCGGCGGCCGCAGCGCGCAGGGCGAAGGCCGACAGCTTCTCGGCCACTTCCTCGACCATGCCCTCGAACATGCGCCGGGTGACCTCGGCGCCGCCGTGGCGCTCGGCCAGGGTGACAACCCCGACGGGCAAGGAATCCCAGGCCCTGATGCGCAGGGTCGGGTCGGTGGAGGGATTGGCCGCCGCGCCGTCGAGCCACGCGATCTCGGTGGAGCCGCCGCCGATATCGAAGATCACGACGGATTCGGCGAGCGGGTCCGCGAGCGCCGCGCAGCCGGTGACGGCGAGATAGGCCTCGGTCTGCCGGTCGACGATCTCGAGGTCGAGGCCGACGCCGCGGCGGACGCGGTCGACGAAGGCCGCCCCATTCACCGCGAGACGGCACGCCTCGGTGGCGATCACCTTGGCGCGCTGCACGCCGCGGGTCTGCATCTTGGTCCGGCAGATGCGCAGGGCCTCGACGGTGCGCTCGATCGCAGCCTCGCTCAGCCGATCGGAGGTCCCGAGGCCCTCGCCGAGGCGCACGATACGCGAGAAGGCGTCGATCACCCGGAAGCCGCTGAAGGTCGGCTCGGCGATCAGCAGCCGGCAATTGTTGGTGCCGAGGTCGAGCGCCGCGTAGGTGGCACGACGACGCTCACGGCCCGGAAGCGGGCCTGGATGCTGGAGCGGCGCGGCGCCGGTCTGGATTCGGGACGGCGCGGCCGCGGCGGACTCGTCCCTCATCGGCGCGGCCGTCGATCCTTTGGGTCGGCCGGGAGCGCGACGCTCGGCCTTTGTTGCGTCTGACCCTACAGGCTCGGTCGGGAACTGCAACGTCCGATCGCATTGGCGATCAGGCGACGGCCTTCATCGCGCTGGCGCGCCGCGGGATCGGGCGCAGGAGGCTCTTCACCTGTGAGTAGGGTCGCGGCCGGTTGATCACCTCGTCCAGGCGCGACCACAGGGTCTTGGGCGAAAACGGCTTGGCGATGATCTCGTTGACCCCGAGTGCCACGGCACGGTCGACCACGTTCCGGCGGGGCTGGGCCAGCATCAGGATGATCGGGATCGTGGGGCAGGGCGAGGTCGTCGGCGTGCGCGCGAGGCGGATGAACTCCTCGCCCGAGAGGATCGACAAGTCCCAGTCGATGATGCTGATGTCGGGCTTGCTCTCCGCCAGCACGCCGAGTGCCTCGGCCCCGTCCGGCGCTTCGAGCACGCGCTTGATGCCCACGCGCATCAGCATGTCGCGGACGATTCGGCGGATATAGAGGCTCTCGTCGACAACGAGGGCCGAAAGATCGGGAAAGGTCGGAGTCGCGATCATGGCCGGCCGGCATTGCGGGACATGGCGGCGAGTCTAGCCCGGTCAGCGTTTGCGTTTCGCTAACGCGTTCCGTCGAATGAGAAAGGCCATCGCGTGAGCAGGCCCGCCTGCGTTGTTTGCCGCAAGAAAGTAACGAAACGAGGGCGTCTGGGCCAAGAAGGTCCTTGCGGTCAAGGCCCGATTGCGTCAGGACTAGGGCGTTATTCTTGGTTACCGCGACCTGGGGTAATGATAGTGCGGGGCGTGGGCTGTCTGGGATGGCGCGCACGCGGTATTCGAGACAAGGGCGGCGGACGGTCTTTGCGAGCTTTCTATGGGACGTGGTCGTGATTTCAGGGGGCCGCAGAAGCGCGGCTTCGACGAGGGTGGCGAGCCGAGATGGCCTGACCAAGCTCCCCCCAGCGGCGGATACGGCGGCGGCGGCTTCGGTGGCGGCGGCGGCGGTTTCGGTGGGGGCGGTTTCGACCGCGGCCCGTCGCGTGGTGCAGCACCGGTCGCGTCCGGGCCGGAGCGCGATGCCACGGTTAAGTGGTTCAACAAGGAGAAGGGCTTCGGCTTCGTCGAACTCGGCGACGGTTCGGGCGATGCCTTCCTCCACATCCGCGCCGTAGAGGCGGCCGGCCACGATGACCTGCAGCCGGGTACCCGGCTGACGGTGACGACGGCCCAGGGCCAGAAGGGTCCGCAGGTCACCAGCGTGACGAGCGTCGACACCTCCACGGCCGAGGCGCCCGCGCCGCGTCGCGAATTCCGTCCGCGCACCGGCGGCTTCGGCGGCGGCGGCGGTGGTGGCGGCTACGGCGGTGGCGGCGGCGGTTATGGCGGCGGTGGTGGCGGCTACGGCGGCGGCGGCGGTGGTTATGGCGGCGGTGGCGGTGGCCGCTCGGCTGGCGGCCCCTCTGTCGAGATGAGCGGTACCGTCAAGTGGTATGACCCTGCCAAGGGCTTCGGCTTTGTCTCGGTCAACGACGGCGGCAAGGACGTTTTCGTCCACCGTTCCGCCCTGTCGCGGGCCGGCCTCGACTCGCTGGCAGAGGGGCAGCAGGTCACGCTTGGCGTGGTCGAGGGCCAGAAGGGTCGCGAAGCGCAGAGCATCAACGTCGAGGACTGACGGGATCGCGGCGGCCGTTTTCCGGCCGTGATCCACGACGAAGACTTCAGGGCGGCGGCTCCTTTAGCGGAGCCGCCGCCCTCTTCATGTCAGGTCCGCCATGCGCCGTGTTGTCCTGTTGTCCGTTCTGCTCGTGCTTGCGGGTTCGGCGCGCGCGGAAGACTTTTCCGGCTTCTACGCGGGCATCAACGCGGGCTATGCCGTCGGTCACGGCCGCGACAGGACCGGGACTTTACCCAGCACCGGATCCGAGGCGGCCAAGCCCGCTCCCGGGACCGAGCTGCCGCCCAGCGCACGTGATGCGGCCGCGGCGCTCCGAATGCGCGATGCTGGCGGCTCGTCGAAGCGCTGAGGCCAGGCTGGTCCATTGATCCTGTTCCGAGATCAGCGACCGCACCGGGAAGCAGCCTCTGCGTCCTCGCAGATTCGCTCAGCCGATCTCGGGCCTCCGATTTGCCGTTGCTCGAAGCGTTGCGACTGACGGCGGGATAACGGCGCCAGCGACATAGCGGCCGGCCGCCTTAAGCGCCTCATCTCACACTAGAATCGTTCCGGAACATAGACGTTGCACCGTCGCGGCGGCCGCTGCTAGGTCGCGCCATGGGCTCACGGAAACGAGAGGTGGTGCGATGAGCGCCCGCGCGACGTCGATGCTCGCCGAGCGGATCGCGGTCGGAGGCCGTGTGCTCCTGGCGGCTTTGGGCGGCTACGCCGTCGCCGCGCTCGCGACCGCGCTGCTCGCCGTCAGCCTGCCCGGCCCGAAGGCCGAAGCTGTGTCCGCCGCGACTCTCGTAAGCTTCGCCATCATGGCCGCGGTGATCATCTGGGTCTTCGCGGCGCGGACGCTGGCCCGAGCGGCGCTGGGTCTGGCGGTCCTGGCATCGGCGATGATCTGTGCGCTGTGGCTCGCGGGAGCCTTCTCGGCCGGAGTTCCCACGTGAGCCGAGTTCGAAGCGTCCGGCAGTCCATGGCCTGGCTGCATACGTGGTCCGGCCTGGTGGTCGGCTGGGTGCTGTTCGCGATCTTCGTGACCGGTACGGCCAGCTACTATCGCACTGAGATCTCGCAGTGGATGCGTCCGGAACTGACCGACGCGGCGCCGGACCCGGTTGCGGCGGCCACGCGCGCCGGCACGTTCCTGCAGAAGACGATGGCGGACGCGGCGGGCTGGTCCGTGCGGCTGCCGAATGCCGAAAACCCGGCCGTCGAAGTCTATTGGTGGCAGAGCCCGGTTGGCCCCTTTCACCACGCGCTTCTCGATCCCGCCACGGGTGAGCCGTCGCGGGCGCGCGACACGCGCGGCGGCGACTTCCTCTACCGCTTCCATTTCGAATTGAACCTGCCGCCGATCTGGGGGCGCTGGATCGTCTCGGCCTGCGCGATGATCCTGCTGATCGCGCTGATCTCGGGGATCGTCACACATCGGCGCATCTTCGTGGATTTCTTCACCTTCCGGCGCGACCGCTCGGCTCAGCGGGGGTGGCTCGACGCCCACAACGTGACGGGCGTGCTGGCGCTGCCGTTCCATCTGATGATCGTCTATACGGGGCTGGTCACCCTGGCGTCGATGCTGATGCCCTGGGGCGTCAGGACCGTCTACGGCGAGGACGCGCTCCGGTACTATGCCGAGGCGGGTCTCATGACGCCGGGCCGGGCGCCTCAGGGACGGCCGGGCGCCCTGCTGCCGCTCGGCGAGATCGTGGCGCGGGCGGTCGCGGCCCGTGGCGAGATGCCGGAAGTGCTCATGGTGTCGATGCCGGGCGACGCCGGTGCGACGGCCACGGCGTATTTCGAGGAGCCCCACGGCCTCGCGCACCTGCACCCGCAGATCGCCTATGCGGCCGATACCGGCGCCGAGATCGGGCGTGTCGGCGAGGCCGGGGCTGCAACCCGAACGGGTGCGGTCATGGCCGGTCTCCACGAGGCGCATTTCGCCGCCGCGCCCCTGCGTCTCCTGTTCTTTCTCTGCGGCGTCATGGGCGCGGCGACGGTCGCCAGCGGCCTCGTGCTCTGGACCGTGGCGCGGGCGCCGAAGGGGAGCGATCCCGAAGGAATCGGTCTGCGCCTCGTGCGCGTGCTCAATCTGGGTACCGTCGGCGGGCTGCCGGTCGGACTCGCCGCCTACTTCCTGGCTAACCGCCTCCTGCCGTTCGGTCTGGAGGCCCGCGCTGACTGGGAGGTTCGAAGCTTCTTCGGAGCCTGGCTGCTCGCCGCCGTCGTCTCCGCCCTGTACCGGCGTGCGCTGGCCTGGACCGCCGCCCTCGGTCTGGCCGGCTGCGCGTTCCTCGCGATCCCGATCGTCGACGCCGTGACGGTGGGCGAGGCGCGCTTCCTCGGCTTCGACCTTGCCATGTCGGCCCTGGGGCTCCTTCTGCTTCTGGCAGCTCGGCTGGCATCGCGCCGCCACGCATTGAGTCCCCGCAGCGCCGGGGCAGCCCTGCACAGGACGGCGCAGGCGTGACCATGGCCGCACACGCGCTGACCCTGCTCCTCGCCTTCTCGGGATTTGCGGCCCTCGCGCTGAGCCTGGACCGGCATCACCGCGCCGCATTCCGAACACCGGTTCCCAGGCGCCGGGTCGGCGGCCTGCGCGCCGCGGGCTGGTCCGGACTCGCGCTGGCTTTCGCGGCGTCCGTCGGATCGTCCGGATGGGCGTTCGGCCCGGTCCAGTGGGTCGGGTCCCTGACTGCCTCGGCCCTCGCGGTGGTGGCGCTGATCGCCTACCGGCCCGGCTGGTTGCGGACGGCGGCCCTCGTCGCGCTGCCGCTCGCCGCCGCCATGCTGCCTCTGGCGCTGCCACATTGAGTGCGCTGCGCCGGAAGATCTCCTGCGCCTCAACCGTCATCGAGCGGACGTGAAGCGCAGTCTTTTGTCTACGCGCCGTCCGTAATGATTGCCCGAATATGGGCCTCGAGCGCTCGCGGTTTCGAGGAGGATTGTCCCCCTCGCGGTCACGATCGGAAGAGCGTAGGATCCTCGCACTCGCGCACTGGCCAAAAGTCCATCTTGATTCGACCGGCCAAAAGCCATTGGCTGCGATCACAGCGGAACCGGATGCGGCCCGATTGAACGGCCGCCCTGGCGCCAGCTAACGCCCAAGAGCCGCGGTTCGCGAGGCCGGGGCCTACGGAGGAAACAGAGCGATGAACAAGCCGGAATTCCTCGGCGACGCCAAGATCAAGTCGCCCTTCTCGGCCCGCTACGAGAACTTCATCGGCGGCCAGTGGGTCGCGCCCGCGGCCGGCCGCTACTTCGAGAACACCTCGCCGATCACCGGCAAGGTGGTGTGCGAGGTCGCCCGCTCCGACGCGCAGGACGTCGAGAAGGCGCTCGACGCCGCTCACGCGGCTAAGGAGGCCTGGGGCCGCACTGCCCCGGCCGAGCGCGCCCGCATCCTCCTCAAGATGGCCGACCGGATGGAGGAGAACCTCGATCTGATCGCGCTGGCCGAGACCTGGGACAACGGCAAGCCGATCCGCGAGACGACCCACGCCGACATCCCGCTCGCCATCGACCATTTCCGCTACTTCGCCGGCTGCGTGCGGGCGCAGGAGGGCTCGATCTCCGAGATCGACCACGACACGGTGGCCTATCACTTCCATGAGCCGCTGGGTGTGGTCGGCCAGATCATTCCGTGGAACTTCCCGATCCTGATGGCGGTGTGGAAGCTCGCCCCGGCGCTCGCCGCCGGCAATTGCGTGGTGCTGAAGCCCGCGGAGCAGACCCCGGCCTCCGTGCTGGTGCTGATGGAGATCATCGGCGACCTGCTGCCGCCGGGCGTGCTCAACATCGTCAACGGCTTCGGCCTCGAGGCGGGCAAGCCGCTCGCCTCGTCGCCGCGGATCGCCAAGATCGCCTTCACGGGTGAGACGACCACCGGCCGCCTCATCATGCAGTACGCGTCGCAGAACCTGATTCCGGTAACGCTGGAGCTCGGTGGCAAGTCGCCGAACATCTTCTTCGCCGACGTGGCGAACGAGGACGACGACTTCTTCGACAAGGCCCTCGAAGGCTTCACGATGTTCGCCCTCAACCAGGGCGAGGTCTGCACCTGCCCGAGCCGCGCGCTCGTGCACGAATCGATCTACGACCGCTTCATGGAGCGGGCGGTGAAGCGGGTCGAGGCAATCACGCAGGGCTCGCCGCTCGATCCGGCCACGATGATCGGCGCCCAGGCCTCGGGCGAGCAGATGGAGAAGATCCTCTCCTACATCGACATCGGCCGGCAGGAGGGCGCGCAGCTGCTGACCGGCGGTGAGCGCAACGTCAAGGACGGCGAGTTCGCCGAGGGCTTCTATGTGAAGCCGACGGTGTTCCGCGGCCACAACAAGATGCGCATCTTCCAGGAGGAGATCTTCGGGCCGGTCCTGTCGGTCACGACCTTCAAGGACGATGCCGAGGCGCTCTCGATTGCCAACGACACGCTCTACGGTCTCGGCGCCGGCGTCTGGACCCGCGACGGGACCCGCGCCTACCGCTTCGGCCGGGCCATCCAGGCCGGCCGCGTCTGGACGAACTGCTACCACGCCTACCCGGCCCACGCGGCCTTCGGCGGCTACAAGCAGTCCGGCATTGGACGCGAGACCCACAAGATGATGCTCGATCACTACCAGCAGACCAAGAACATGCTGGTCAGCTACTCGGCCAAGAAGCTCGGCTTCTTCTGAGCTTCTGCCCGGGTCAACCCCCGAGACAACTTCGCCCCGGCCTCAGAGCCGGGGCTTTTTACAGTCTCGCGGTCAGCGCTTCAGGCAGGACGCGGCGATCGCTGCCGATGTCCGGTCGTGCAGGCTGATGGTGCGGTCCGCCACCGTCCGGCGAACCTCCCCGCCTTCGTTGGCCTCTCCCTTCTCGAAATCCCAGAGCTGAGCCTACACCGCCCCGTCGGCATAGTAGCCGCAGAACGACGCTCGGTCCGCGATCACGGCGTCGCGTGGGATGACCCGCGCGGGGTGGTTCAGGCATGTTCGCAATTCGACCTCCCGCGCCGGCGCGTCGACATCCTCGCGCGACAGGGCAGGGAGGCTTGCCAGTCCGGCGAACAGCAGGGCGGCGAGCGGGCGGCTCAATAGACACCGTACCCGAAGCCTTCGTACGGCACGTTGGCAATCGAGCCGGGCGGCATCGGACCGGCCTCGGCGCTGACGGACGGAACATCGTCGGGCGCCCCATCCCAGCCGACAACGCCCATCGGGTTGTCCGGGGTGACGTTCGGATTTCCAGCCCCGTGCCAGGCGTGCTGAACGAACAGCGGCTGGGTGCGCGGCTGAACGCGGAGCGTCAGCGGGTTGGCGCCGGCCGGTGTCGCAGCAACGCCGGCGAACACGAGGGCGAGGGCGAGGGCTCGTGATGGGGTCATGGCGTCGATCAGCCCAGTCGGCTCTCCCTCCTGCGCCCGAAATGGACGCATTCTTGGCGAGCAACGCGGGACGGGTCGATCGGCAACAGCTTGGCCATTCCGCTCGCGGGAATGTGGAAATCCCGGCGCGCGGACGCATATCCAAGGTAACCCGGGGAGGTCAGCATGAGCACGGATGCGACGGTTGAAGCCACGACCGCGGAGCAGGTCGGTGCCGACGGCACGCCGCTGCGGGTCACCGCCACGCATAAGGCGCTGGAGCTCGTCGAGGAGCTGCGGGCCGAGTACGGCCCCGTGATGTTTCACCAGTCAGGCGGGTGCTGCGACGGCTCCTCACCCATGTGCTACCCGGTCGGCGACTTCATTGTCGGCGACGGCGACGTGCATCTCGGCCGCGTCGGTGGCGCGGATTTCTACATCAGCCGGTCCCAGTTCGAGGTCTGGAAGCATACGCACCTGATCCTCGACGTCGTGCCCGGTCGCGGAGGCATGTTCTCGCTGGAGAATGGCCGCGAGAAGCGCTTCCACATCCGCTCGCGCCTGTTTTCCGAGGCTGAGAATCGCGCCCTCGACGGTGCCTGCAAGCTCTGAAGGGAGGCCTTGCCATGGCAACTGTGACGCTCTGGAGCGACGCCGAGGCCGAAGCGGAGCCGCGGGTGCGGGCCGTGTTCGCGGACATCCGGGCGACGCGGGGCTCCGATTTCATCATCAATTTCTGGCGCGGGCTCGCCAACGATCCCGCCCTGCTCGAGCGGACCTGGACCAGTCTCAAGGCCGTCATGGGGCCGGGCTCACTCGATCCGCTGACCAAGGAACTGGTCTACATCGCGGTCTCGATTGCGAATGGCTGTCCCTATTGCATCCATTCGCACACGGCCGCGGCGCGCGCGAAGGGCTTGACGGCGGAGCAGCACGGCGAATTCCTGGCGATTGTCGGCATGGCGAACCTGACCAACGCGCTGGTCAACGGCATGCAGATTCCCGTCGATCCCGCCTTCAGGGTGGAGGAACGTCCATGAGCACCGGGTCCGAAACGCAGAAGCCAGGCTTCCTGGTGGTGCACGAGAGCGCACCATTCCGCGGCAAGCAGGGACACCTCTACCGTCCGGCGATCTCGGCCGAGGCGGTCGATTCCAAAGCCCTGCACATGCAGCTCCTTGAGATCCCGCCCGGTGAGCGGGCCCACGCCCACAAGCACGAAGCCCATGAGACGGCGATCTACGTCCTCTCCGGCGTTTCGGGCTGCTTCTGGGGCGAGCGTCTCGAGAACCACGCCATCGCGGGGGCCGGCGAGTTCGTCTACATCGCCGCCAACGTCCCGCACCTGCCGTACAATCGCAGCCAGACGGAGCCGGTGACGGCGGTGATCGCCCGCACCGACCCGAACGAGCAGGAGAGCGTGGTCCTGCTGCCGGAGCTGGAAGCCGGCGTCGACTGGTCGAAGGCCGAGGTGTAGCCCTTCAGCGCTGCTCGATCCGCTCGTTCGCCAGCCGCTCGGCGCGGGTCCGCTCGTCGGCGGAGAGCCCCGAAAGGGTCTGGTCGAGCCACGCGTCGGACAGCCCCTGACCGGCGGCGGCGAGGTTCCAGGCCGCAGCCTCGACCGTGTTCTTGGGCACGCCGCGGCCGACCGCGTAGAGCCGCGCGACTCGGTTCTGCGCGATCGCGTTCCCCCGCGAGGCCGCGTGCAGGAAGTAGCGGGCCGCGGAACGCTCGTCCTTGGTCACGCCGTTGCCGTTGAACAGCAGGATCGCGTACTCGACCTCGCTGGCGAGATCGCCGTTATCGGCGCCGCGGCGGAAGAGTTGCGCCGCCATGGCGGGATCCTTGGGCACGCCGCGACCCTGGAGGTAGAGCACGCCGAGATCGTGCTGGGCCGGCCCGATTTCCGCATCCGCGGCCTTCCGGAATTGCGCGGCGGCCGCGGCCTCGTCAGCAGTCGCGCCGGTGCCGATCAGAATCAGGCCGAGATTGTAGGCGGCTGTCGGTGAGCCGTGGGACGTGGCCTGTTCCAGCCAGCGGCGGCCGGCCTTCGCATCCTTCGGCATGCCGCGTCCGTCGAGGGCCATGAGGCCCAGAGACGACATGGCGGCGGCGTCGTTCTGAGCCGCCGCGAGCCTGTACCACTCGGCGGCTTTGACCGGGTTCTGCTTGACGCCGAGGCCCTGATTGTAGAGCTCGCCGAGCAGCGTCATGGCCGGCGCATCTTTGGGATTGGCCTCGATGCGTTTGGTCGCCTCCCGGAAGGCCGTGACGTACTGGCCGCGCTGGTACGCGCCGTAGGCGAGATCCGGGGGCTGACCGTTGGCCGGGGGCACGGCCCCCCGCGTATAGTTCGGCGTATAGGGACTCGGCAGCTCCGGCATCTGCTTCTTGCCGGGCTCGGCGCCGGGTGAGGCGGCCGACGGCAGCGCGTTCTTCGACGGCTCCGCCGGTCCAGTGGCACCCCAGGCCGGGGCGGCCAGCACCGAGAACGCGGCGATGACCGCCAGGGTGTGCGGCGACGGCCGCGTCATCAGGCTCCCGCCTCCTGCATCGTCCGATGGGCCCGCTCGACCGCGGCCGGATCCTGCAGCCAGAGCCGGCTCTCGAGCCCGACGAACTCGGCACCTGTCGCGTACAAGGACGCGATCTCGTCGGCAGCCGCCGCGACGGCGATGCACGGAGTCTCGAAAATCTCCGCCCACCACGTGGCGCGTGCCAGCACACCCTCGGGATCAGGGGCGATGCCGTCCGGATAGAGGCCGCCGAACATCAGGTAGTCGATGCCCGCTTCGCCAGCCTCCATGGCCGCGTGCTTCGTCTCGATGCCGCCGGCGCCGAGGATGCGGCCCTCCTTCAACCGGCCACGCAGATCCTTGAGGTCGCGTGGCTTGTCGACATGGATGCCGTCGGCACCGCCGCGGATCGCCACCGCGGCCAGATCGCCGACGAAGCCCGGGCAGGCCACGACCAGAGCGGCGCCGTGCTCTTGAGCCACCGGCGCCACCTGCTTCACGCGGGCGACCAGTGCGCGCTCGTCGACCGCGGCGAGCCGCAGGATCACCGCGGCCACTTCGCCGCTCCCGAACGCACCCTTCAGGGCGGCTACAAAACCGTCGAGGTCGGCGGCGTCGAGGCCGTGGGGCCCGAGCAGGGCGAGACGCGCATCGTTGCTCATCGCGAGGGGCTGCGTGGTCTCACCGTGCGCCGATCTTCGGATCGAGCGCGCCGCTGGCGTAGCGCTTGGCCATCTCGGCGACCGAGATCGGCCGGATCTTGGATCCCTTGCCGGCGGTGTTGAACTCCTCGAAGCGCTGCTTGCAGAGCTTCGTCATCGCCTCCATGGCGGGCTTCAGGTACTTGCGCGGATCGAACTCGGACGGGTTCTCGGTCAGGACCTTCCGGATCTGGCCGGTCATCGCCATGCGGTTGTCCGTGTCGATGTTGATCTTGCGCACGCCGTGCTTGATGCCGCGCTGGATTTCCTCGACCGGGACGCCCCAAGTCGGCTTCATCTGCCCGCCGTACTGGTTGATGATGTCCTGCAGGTCCTGCGGAACCGACGAGGAGCCGTGCATGACGAGGTGGGTCGTCGGCAGGCGGCGGTGGATCTCCTCGATCACGTTCATCGCCAGCACCTCGCCGTCGGGCTTGCGGGTGAACTTGTAGGCACCGTGGCTCGTGCCCATCGCCACCGCTAGCGCGTCCACCTTGGTGGCCTCGACGAACTTCACAGCCTCGTCCGGATCGGTCAGGAGCTGGTCGTGGCTGAGGGTGCCCTCGGCGCCGTGGCCGTCCTCGGCCTCACCCTGGCCGCTCTCCAGCGAGCCGAGCACGCCCAGCTCGCCCTCGACTGAGACGCCGGCCCAATGGGCCATCTTGGTGACGTTGCGGGTGATCTCGACGTTATAATTGTAGTCGGCCGGGGTCTTGCCGTCGGCCTTGAGCGAGCCGTCCATCATCACGGAGGTGAAGCCGTACTGGATGGCGGTGGCGCAGGTGGCTTCGTTGTTGCCGTGGTCGAGATGCATGCAGACTGGGATATGCGGGTAGATCTCGACGAGCCCGTCGATCAGCTTGGCCAGCACGATGTCGTTGGCGTAGGCGCGGGCGCCGCGGCTCGCCTGCAGAATCACGGGCGAGTCCGTTGCGTCGGCTGCCGCCATGATGGCGAGCCCCTGCTCCATATTGTTCAGGTTGAACGCGGGCACCCCGTACTCGTGCTCAGCGGCATGATCGAGGAGCTGCCGGAGGGTGATGCGTGCCATCGTGCGTGTCTTCCCGTTTCCGTTTGGTCGTCTGCCCGATCGCCGATGGCGCCGTGCGGCGCTCAGCTGAGCTGTATCGTATCGCTCTGCCGAGAGCCTTGCTTTCGGTCAATCTCAGACGCCGAATTGCGCGTTCCTTGCCCGAATGATCCTCAACCCGTTCTGCTCTTGAGGGCCGCGACGCGTTCCTCGACCTCGCTGAACCGCGTGTCGAAATCGCCGGCCGTGGCGCGCATCATTACGAGCATCCCGGCCGCGTTGCGGCGATCCTCGCGCATGCCCGTTTCGAGACCGTCCATCCGCATCTCGAAGTTGCCCATGCGCGTCTCGAGCTTGTCGAAGCACGCGAGCACCTGTGCAGGGCTCACTTGGATGCCCGTCAGGTTCTCGAAAGTCGCGTTCTCCACGGTGTCACCAAGCGACTCGGCCCCCCGGCTGATGAACGCCGCCATAATAGACGGGTTCGCGCCGCTGGGGGAGGAGAGCAAGTTCTCCCTCAGCCCTTCGCCCGCAACGCCTCGACGCCCGGCAGGGCCTTGCCTTCCAGCCATTCGAGAAAGGCGCCGCCGGCGGTCGAGACGTAGGTGAAGTCCTGCGCGACGCCCGCATGGTTGAGAGCGGCCACGGTGTCGCCGCCGCCCGCCACCGAGACGAGGTGACCGGCCTTCGTCCGCGTGGCTGCGTGCTTGGCGGCCGCTACCGTCGCGGCGTCGAACGGCGCGAGCTCGAACGCGCCCAGCGGGCCGTTCCAGACCAGGGTCTTGGCCCCGTCGATGGCGGCATTGATCTCGGCGACCGAGCGCGGGCCGGCATCGAGGATCATGCTGGCTTCCGGCACCGTGTCCACCGAAACGGTGTCGTGAGGGGCTTGCGCCTTGAACTCCGTCGCGGCGACGGCGTCGACCGGCAGGATGATCCGGCAGCCGGCCTTCTGGGCCGCCGCCAGGATCCGGGTCGCGGTCTCGGCGAGATCCTTCTCGCACAGGGACTTGCCGACGGACTTGCCCTGGGCGTGCAGGAAGGTGTTGGCCATGCCGCCGCCGATCACCAGCATGTCGACCTTGGCGACGAGGTTCTCCAGAAGATCGATCTTGGAGGATACCTTGGCGCCGCCGACCAGCGCGATCACCGGGCGCTGCGGCGATTCCAGGCCCTTGGTGAGGGCCTCGAGCTCGGCCTGCATCTCACGGCCGGCATAGGCCGGCAGCCGGTGTGCCAGCCCCTCGGTGGAGGCGTGGGCCCGATGGGCCGCCGAGAAAGCCTCGTTGACGTAAACGTCACCGTTCGCCGCCAGCGCGTCCGCGAAGGCCGCCTCGTTCTTCTCCTCGCCCGGATGGTAGCGGGTGTTCTCGAGGAGCAGGACATCGCCGTCCTTGAGGGCTGCCACAGCCTGCGCGGCCGCCTCGCCGACGCAATCCGCCGCGAAGGCGACCTCGCGTCCCAGTGCCGCCGCGAGGGCTGGGACCACCGGCTCCAGCGAGTCCTTCGGCTCGCGCTTGCCCTTCGGCCGACCGAAATGGGCGAGCAGGATCACCTTCGCGCCCTTCTCGGCGACCTCGCGGATCGTCGGCGCGACACGCTCGATGCGGGTCGCGTCGGTCACGCGACCGTTCTCCATCGGCACGTTCAGGTCGACGCGCATGAGAACCCGCTTGCCCGTGAGGGAGCCGGCGTCGTCAAGGGTACGGAAGGCGCTCATGCGGTCTGTTGCGGTCCTGTGCGGGGCGACGGGGATTACTGGACGGTCGTGCCGATGGCGGCGCGCTGCGGCAGCAGGCGGTCGAGGTTGAGCCGCTGGACGGCGACCATCAGGACCACTGTCAGAATGGCGGTGATGACGGCGGTGAGAACCAGGGCGCCGGTCCCGGGCAGGCGCCGGGTGCGCTCGGCCAGACCGCGCATTTCCGTCCGGAGCGCCGCGAGGTCGGATTGGCGCGCGGATTCGTTCATCCGGTTCGCGGCATTCTCGACCTTGTCCTCGACGCGGGACAGCAGCGCCTCGGAGCGGGCGTACTTGTCCTCAATACGCGAGCACTTGTCCTCGATCCGCGCGAGCTGGTCGAAGAGCTGATTGGCCGGGAGCGCGTGCGACGGCGTAGTATTGGCCGGGGCAACGGTCGCGGTGGGCGGTGGCGGGGCCGGCCGCGGTGCGGGCGGCACGAGTTCCGGCCCGGTTGACGTGCCCTGCGAAGCGTCGGTCATCCCTGAAGAGTCCCTGGTTCGAAGTAAGGCCGTCCGATGGAAGGCGCGGCCGCCGGCCTCTCACGAGGCGGCGACCGCGGCAAGGCAGTTCAGATGAGTTTGGCCATCGCTACGGCCGTGTCGGCCATGCGATTCGAGAAGCCCCACTCGTTGTCGTACCAGGTCAGGATCCGCACCAGCACGCCGTCCATTACCTTGGTCTGGTCGAGGTGGAACGTCGACGAGTGCGGATCGTGGTTGAAGTCGATCGAGACGTTCGGCCGGTCGGTCACGCCGAGCACGCCCTTGAGCGGGCCCGCAGCGGCCGCCTTGATGGCGTCGTTGATCTCCTGAACCGTGGTCGCGCGCTTGGCCGTGAACACGAGGTCCACCGCCGAGACGTTGGGGGTCGGAACGCGGATCGCGGTCCCGTCGAGCTTGCCCTTGAGTTCCGGCAGCACGAGGCCGACCGCCTTGGCGGCGCCGGTCGAGGTCGGGATCATCGAGAGCGCCGCGGCGCGGGCCCGGTAGAGATCCTTGTGCATCTGGTCCAGCGAGGGCTGGTCGTTGGTGTAGGAGTGGATCGTGGTCATGAAGCCGCGCTCGATGCCGACGGCCTCGTCCAGCACCTTCGCCACCGGGGCGAGGCAGTTCGTGGTGCAGGACGCGTTCGAGACCACGAGGTGCTCGCGCGACAGCTTGTCGTGATTGACGCCGTAGACCACCGTCAGGTCGGCGCCGTCGGCCGGGGCCGAGACGAGGACGCGCTTGGCGCCGGCGTCGAGATGGGCCTTGGCCTTGTCCTTCGAGGTGAAGATGCCAGTGCATTCCAGCGCGATGTCGACACCGAGATCGCGGTGGGGCAGCTCGGCCGGGTTGCGCACGGCCGTGACCTTGATGCGCTTGCCGTTCACCACCAGGAACTCGCCGTCCACAGCGACCTCGCCGGGGAAGCGGCCGTGCACCGAGTCGTAGCGGAGCAGGTGGGCGTTGGTCTCCACCGGGCCGAGATCGTTGATCGCCACGACCTCGATGTCGGTGCGGCCGGCTTCCGCGATCGCGCGCAGGACATTGCGGCCGATGCGTCCGAACCCGTTGATGGCAACCTTCGTCACGGCGTGACTCCTTCCTGATGCGGCGCACCGCGCGCCGGACCGCTGGCTGCGGTCCGCGGGGCGGTCTCGGCGGCCCGCCGCCGTGCCGGGCGGATCTGGGCGGGCGGGTTTGAACCTGCGATGAACCGGCCCGGGTTAAGCCGCGCTCCGCCGCCAGGGACCGTCGAAGCGGACGGCGCAGGCTGAGGCCTCGGGACTGTCACGGATCGGCTATCCGGCCTGTCTCGCGCGGACCCTCTCGGGAGCGCGCGGCTGTCTAGCATGGCGCCCCTAGCTGTCAAACGCGCGGCCATGACAAACCTCATCGATCCACCGACCAATAAACAAGGATTGCCACGTTCCATTACGCGCCCGGATCGATCACGGTGCGGGACGCCATTTCGGACTGGAAATCCAGCAGCATTCGACGGAAAGCTTCGCGTCGAGGCGGACACAACACCATGGCCGACGCGACCGAACCCGATTCCATCGATGAAGCCCTCGCGCGTCTCGACGCGGCCCTGAGCCGCCTGGACGCCGTGGTCGCCCGCCGGATCGAGACGGCGGCCCAGCCCGACGACCGGGACACCGAGCTCGCCCTCATGGACGAGGATCGGGCGCGCCTGGCCGCTGCCCTCGACGCGGCGAGCGCCCGCCTCGCCGAGGTCTCGGCCACCACCGGCGAGGTCGGCCACCGGCTCGACCGCGCCATCGAGACCGTCCAGGATGTGCTCGGACGGGCCTGAGGCGGACGGCCCGGTCGTCTGAGCGTTCATCCGAGCAGCCCGTCGGAGCAGCCCTTGCCGCAGATCAACGTGACCATCGACGGCCGCAGCTACCGCATGGCCTGCGGAGCGGGCGAGGAAGACCATCTCACCGGCCTTGCCGAGACCCTGGACACGCGCATCGGCGAGATGCGCAAGAATTTCGGCGAGATCGGCGACATGCGCCTCCAGGTGATGGCCGCCCTCACGATGGCCGATGAAGTGTCCGAATTGCGTGGACGGCTCACGACGCTGGAGGCGCAGGTGGCCGAGCTGCGCCAAGCCACGGAGACCGCCGACCGCGGGCGCGCGGAGGATGCCGAGCGGGCCGCGACGGGGATCGGCCGTGCGGCCGAGCGGATCGGCCGGCTGGCGGATGCGCTGGGGGGATCCGCCGCGCGCGGTTGAGCGCGACGTCGATCGGCTTCGCTATCCGTGAGGTCGGATGACCGGCCGGCTCCGCGTCTCGCCGTCCCAGTTCCGCGCTGGGGCAGAAGCACGCCCGGCAACGCGTCTCAGCCGGTCTCGGCGATGTAGCGGCCGAGGGCGGCCGCAGCCCGGAGCATGTGGGCGCGCATGCGGCGCGCCGCCGTCTCGCCGTCCCCTTCCGCGATCGCCGCCAGGATCTCGCCGTGCTCCTCCCGCGAGCGTCGGATCCGGTCGGCGTGGCGCAGCTGCGTGCGCCGGAAGGCGGCGAGGCGCTCGCGGATCGCCAGCGCCTGCTCGGCCATGAAGCCGTTGTGGGTCGCCGTGTAGAGCGCTTCGTGGAAGGTGCGGTTGAAGCGGTCGTAGGCGTCGACGTCGCCCGCCTCCACCGCCTGGGCGGATTCCTCGTGCAGCTCCATGAGCTGCCCCCGCTCGAGCGGCGTCATCCGGTAGGTGGCCAGCCGCGCGCACATCGCCTCGATCTCGGCGGTGGTCTCGAACATGTCGGCGATCCGCTGCGGCGTCAGGCGCACCACGACGACGCCCCGACGCGGCCGGATCTCCACCAGGCCCGAGGCCGCGAGCTGACGCAGGGCCTCGCGAACGGGCGTGCGCGAGGCGCCGTAACGATCTGCGAGGTTCTGCTCGTCGAGGGCCGTGCCGGCCGCGATCGTCCCCGACGCGATCGCGTCCGTGAGCGCGTCGCGGATCCGGTCCGAGAGCAGCCCGCTCTCGATCTTCTGAAAATCGCCGTGCATCCGCCGATCCTAGACCATCCCGCGAGCGGCGACTGCCAGTCTTCGTGTCAGACGAGGCGGGACCGCAGCCTAATCCACAGTGTCGGATCAGGGAACGGCACGATTCCATGCGCGGCCGCAGACCTAACCGACGAGGGCGCGCACCGTCAGGAACAGGAGCGAGGGCCCGACGAGGCAGCCGATGCCGGTGTGGAACGTCGCCGTGAGCGCGCCGTAAGGCACCAGCTTCGGATCGGTCGCCGCGAGACCGCCCGCCACCCCGCTCACCGTGCCCATCAGCCCGCCATACGCCATGGCCGAGCGCGGATTGTCGAGGCCGATCAGCCGCGCCACCAGCGGCGTCCCGACCATGACCATCACCGCCTTCGTCACGCCGGTGGCGATGGACAGCGCCATCACGGTGGAATCCGCGCCGATCGCCGCCCCGGTGACCGGGCCGACGATGTAGGTGATCGCCCCCGCGCCGATCGTCGTGATCGAGACGGCATCGTGATAGCCGAACGCCACGGCGGTCAGCGTCCCGACGATGAATGGCAGGATTGTGCCGAGGGCGAGCGCCAACACGCCGAGCAGGCCGGCCCGCCGGGCTTCGATCACATCCACCTCGAAGGCCGTGGCGACGATGGCGAAGTCGCGCAGCATCGCCCCACCCATGAGGCCGATCCCGGCGAGCGCCGGGATGTCGGCGAGGCCCTTCTTCCCGCCCGTGTAAAGCCCGCCGACATAGGCCAGCACCAGGCCCAGCACGATCGCGATGGCCGAGCCGTGGACGCGGCCGTTGGTGAGGTGCTTCGCGGCATAGTTCGAGACGAGGATCAGCGCTCCGACAACCGCGAAGGCGGCCACGAGGCTCTGCTCGATGAAGACATGCTCGATGCCGTGCCAGATCTCGTGAACCATGGCGTTCAGCCCTCCCTGGCGACGACCGGCGCAGCCCGTGCGACGTCGGGAGCGTCGGCATCCCCGCCGATCACCGATCCACCGTGCGCGACGGCGGCGCTGCCCGGATCCCGGCGGCCGATCCGGCTGAGCAGGGCCACGGCGCCGAAGCACAGCACCAGCGACCCGGTCGCCGCGATCAGCACGATCGGGCCGCCGCCGACTGCAGCCACTACGTTCTGCTGGGCCGCCATGGCGACCACGATCGGGATGTACATGCCCGCCCAGAATTCGACGCCGAACTGAACGCCTTTGGTCAGGCGCCCCCGGCGGGAGAGCCAGAGCCGCGCGGCGATCAGCAGGATCATGGCGATGCCGACGCCGCCGACATTGGCCTTCACACCGAGGACAATGCCGAGAAGGTCACCGAGGTATACGCCGATCAGCGTGCAGGCTGCGAGCAGGGCGACACCGAGGACGATCATCGGCGTTGACCCTTCAGCAGGGTCGTCCATCCGGCCCCGTGCGGCAGCCGCGGCGACGCGCTCGTCATGGAGCGTCTCCTTCCCGAGTCGGCCTGATGGCCGTTGCAGTCAGTATGCAGAACGTTGACAAGATCGCAATCCCGTATACGAAACCGTGATCGGGCGGGATTTGAAAATACCGAATGGACTG
Organism: Methylobacterium sp. FW102-HT35C08; assembly: GCF_058790235.1. Classification (NCBI taxonomy): domain Bacteria; kingdom Pseudomonadati; phylum Pseudomonadota; class Alphaproteobacteria; order Hyphomicrobiales; family Methylobacteriaceae; genus Methylobacterium; species Methylobacterium sp. FW102-HT35C08. The sequence continues at coordinate 169,850 of NZ_JBYTCL010000002.1, forward strand.
CTATGTCCAGTTCGGTACACTCATTGGAGCGCGCAAATGAGCGAGTGGCGCGGCGAGAAGCTGGCCCGCGATGCCCGCATCCAGGCGGGTCGCGCCCATGCGCAAGGCAAGGTGGTTCCCGCGCGTTCCGTCGTGGATCTGCTGGAGGCGATCCTGCGGCCTGGCGACCGGGTCTGCCTCGAAGGCGATAACCAGAAGCAGGCCGACTGCCTCGCCCGCGGCCTCAGCGCCTGCGATCCCGGGAAGGTCCATGACCTGCACATGGTTCAGTCGGGGATCGTCCTTCCGGAACATCTCGACGTGTTCGAGACCGGCATCGCCAAGCGGCTCGACTATTCCTACTCCGGTCCGCAGGGCGGACGCATCGCCAAGATGCTGTACGGCGGTCAGATCGAGCTCGGGGCGGTCCACACTTACCTGGAGCTGTTCGCCCGCTATTTCGTCGACCTGACGCCCAACGTTGCGCTGATCGCGGGCGTCTCGGCGGACCGGGACGGCAACCTGTATACCGGGCCGAACACCGAGGACACGCCCACCGTCGTGGAGGCGACCGCCTTCAAGAACGGCGTCGTGGTCGCGCAGGTCAACGAGATCGTCGACCGGGTCCCGCGGGTCGACATCCCGGGCGACCGGGTCGATTTCGTGGTCGAGGCCGACACGCCGTTCTACGTCGAGCCGCTGTTCACCCGCGATCCGGCGGCAATGACCGAGACGCAGATCCTGATCGCCATGATGGCGATCAAGGGGATCTACGCCGAGTACGGCATCAAGCGGCTCAACCACGGCATCGGGTTCGGCACGGCGGCGATCGAGCTGCTGCTTCCGACATACGGGGAAAAACTTGGCCTGAAGGGCAAGATCGCCACCCATTGGGCGCTGAATCCGCACCCGACCCTCATCCCGGCGATCGAATCCGGCTGGGTCAAGCAGGTCCACTGCTTCGGCTCGGAGGTCGGGATGGATCGCTACATCCGCGAGCGGCCCGACATCTTCTTCACCGGTGCGGACGGAAGCCTGCGCTCGAACCGCGCCTTCTGCCAGACCGCCGGCCTCTATGCGTGCGACATGTTCATCGGGGCGACGCTCCAGATCGACCTGATGGGCCATTCCTCGACCATCACCCAGTCGCGGGTCGCGGGTTTCGGCGGCGCCCCCAACATGGGCTCGGACCCGCACGGCCGGCGCCATCCGTCCGATGCCTGGATGAAGGCCGGCCGCGAGGGCCAGATCGTCGGCGATCCCGCGCTGATGCGCGGCCGCAAGCTCGTTGTGCAGCTGGTCGAGACCTTCGGCGACAAGCTGGTGCCGACCTTCGTGGAGAATCTCGACGCCCTCGAACTGGCCAGGAAGATCGGCCTCGAGCTGGCGCCGGTCATGATCTACGCGGACGACGTCACCCACATCGTCACCGAGGAGGGCATCGCCAACCTCCTGCTCTGCCGCGACGCCGACGAGCGCGAGCAGGCGATCCGGGGCGTGGCCGGCTACACCGAGGTCGGACGCGGCCGCGACCGGGCGAAGGTCGAGGAATTGCGCGCCCGGGGCGTGATCCGACGTCCGGAGGATCTCGGCATCGAGCCGCTGGACGCCGACCGGGCGCTGCTCGCCGCGAAGTCGGTCAAGGATCTCGTGCACTGGTCGGGCGGCCTCTACGAGCCACCGGCCAAGTTCCGGAACTGGTAGAAGGTGAACCGTACCCTCACTGCTCGCATCGCTCCCCTCATCCTGAAGTGCCCACGTGAGCGGGACGCGAAGGCGAGCGCCAGGGATCGCAGTGGCATCGGGAGGGCTCCTTCGAGGCCTCCATTTCGCTTCGGCACCTCAGGATGAGGTGTTCTGTTTGGATCAAGGATCCTCTTGCACGGACGCGGCCATGGAATCCCTGACCTTCCGCCACACCACCAAGAAGCCGCTGCCCGGCTCGGTGCCGAACGCGATCACCGGCGTCGTGGCCTCCGGCAATCTGGAGATCCTGCTGGAGCGGGTCCTGCCGCCGGACGCCTGCGAAGTGTCCATCGAGACCCCGATCGCCGGCTACGGTGACGTCTGGGCGGCAGTGGTGGCCGATTTCATCGCCCGGGCGCAGCCGGGCGGCCTCCGCATCAGCATCAACGACGGCGGCGCCCGTCCCGACACGGTGTCGCTCCGCCTGCTCCAGGGCGCGCGGCTGATGGAGGCCTGACCATGGCTGGCAACCGCACCGCGAGCATCGATCCGGATGCCTTGAGTTGGTACGAGGCGACCGCTCGTCAGCGCGTGGTGGCGCTCACCGACCCGGGCAGCTTCCACGAGTTCCTGCCGCCGACGGAGCGGCGCATGAGCCCGCATCTGCCGCTGTTCGACCTGCCGCGCGCCTTCGATGACGGCATCGTGGTGGGCCGCGCGCGGCTCGACGGCAGCCCGATCCTGATCGCCGCTCAGGAAGGCCGCTTCATGGGCGGGGCCTTCGGCGAGGTGCACGGCGGCAAGCTGGTCGGATTGCTCCGGGCGGCGTTGGCGCTGAAGCCGAAGGCGGTGCTGATCCTGTTCGATACTGGCGGCGTCCGTCTTCAGGAGGCCAATGCCGGCGAGACCGCCATCGCGGAGACCATGCGGGCCATCGTCGAGGCCCGCGCAGCCGGGATTCCGGTGATCGGGCTGATCGGCGGCCGGGCCGGCTGCTACGGCGGCGGCGGCCTGATCGCCGGGACCTGTTCGCGGCTGGCCGTCTCGGAGGGCGGGCGGATCTCGGTGTCCGGCCCCGAGGTCATCGAGACCAACAAGGGCGCGGAGGAGTTCGATTCCCGCGACCGGGCGCTCGTCTGGCGCACCATGGGCGGCAAGCATCGCCGTCTGATCGGGGGTGCCGACGCCTTCTGCGCCGACTCCGTCACGGCCTTCCGTGCGGCCGCCCTCGATCTCGTTGGCCGCGCGCCGGCCTTCGATCTCGACACGCTTGAGGCCGAGCAGGCGCGTCTCGAAGATCGGATCGCGCGCTTCGGCGATTGCCGCGACGGGACGGATGTCTGGGCGCGTCTCGGCGTGAACGATCCGGGGACGGTGCCCGGGATGGACACCAAGGCGTTCGACGAGACCGTGGCCCGAGTCAGGGAGGCCGATCATGACGCTCGCTGAGATCCTCGCCTCACTGTTCCCGGAGGAGCATGCGGTGACGGTCCGCGACGGGCTCGTGTTGGGCAGCGGCCCGTTCGACGGCGGCCGGATCCAGGTCGTGGGCGTCGATGGCGACACGCCCCTCGGCGTCGAGGGAGCGCTGTCGCTGTCGCGCGCCGTGCTCGACACGGTGCGGGCGGGCGAGCAGGTGCCGATCCTGGTCGTGGTCGATTCCGACAGCCAGCGCATGAGCCGGCGGGACGAGCTTCTGGGCCTCAACGAATGCCTCGCGCATCTGGCCAAGGCTCTGCTCCTCGCCGACCGGTCAGGGCATCCGACGGTCGGGCTGATCTACGGCCATTCAGCCGCAGGCGCGTTCATCGCCACCGCGCTGGCAACCCGGGTTCTGGCGGCGCTTCCGGGCGCCGACCCGAGCGTGATGGACCTGCCCTCGGTCGCCCGAGTCACGAAGCTGCCCCTCGCGAAGCTTCAGGAGATGGCGAAATCGACACCGGTTTTCGCGCCCGGCCTCGACAACATGGTGGCGACGGGGGCGGTGCACGCCGTCCTTAATCCGGAGAAGTCGCTGGCCGGCCAGATCCGCGATCTCATCGCAGGGATGGAGCCCGGCGACGTGCGAGATCGCCTCGGCGAGGAGCGCGGCGGCCGTCCGGTGGCCCGCGGCGTCGCGGCGGCCGTGGCCGATCAGGCGCGCCTTGGCTGAGGGCTACAGCCGCCACGACCTCGTGCGGGCTGATCCGACGGCCTGGGCCGCGTGGCTGGCGTCGCGCCCCGACCTTGCGGGTGCGCCGCATCTCAACGGCTGGGCCGCCGCCGGTCGGCCATTAATTGTCCGCCGCTGGAACCCGGGGGAGGGCAGTGATGCCGTTCCTCTCGGCCTGCCGCTGCCACCCGCCGACGGTAAGCGGCGGATCGGGCTCGCCCTACCGTCAGCGATGCTGTCGCCCATGGTGGCACCGGATCTCGCAGCTTCCGGGCGACATGCTCCCGCCGCGTGGCAACCGACCATCGGCGCCCTGGTCGAGATCGGCCGCCACCACGCGATCGTGCCGCGGCCGTTCGGCGCCCTGCTCTGGCAGGCCCTGACCGGCCTGACCTATCTCAGCGCAAGTTCCGACCTCGACCTGCTCTGGCCGTGCCCCACGAGCGTGCCGGCCGGCCTGCTCGACCGGATCGGCTCTGTCGCGGACTCGGCTCCCATGCGCATCGACGGGGAGATCCTGCTGCCGGACGGCACCGGTGTGCAGTGGCGGGAACTGCGCGACGCGCCGGAAGGCGGATCGGTCGCGGTCAAGAGCCTGGACCGGGTCGCTCTGATGCCGGCAGCCGCGCTGCGGGCCTCGATCCGCCGATGACGCTGGCGATCCTGCTTTCCGGCCAAGGCGGCCAGCATCCGGGCATGTTCGACCTCACGGCGGACCGACCCGAGGCTCAGGCGTTCTTCGCCGCCGCCATGCCGCTCCTCGGCGGCAGGGATCCGCGCGACATCGCCAGGACCGGCGGCAATGAGCTGCACGCGAACCGCACGGGTCAAATCCTGTGCTGCGTGGCAGCGCTCGCCGCCTGGAGCGCCCTGGGCTCCGCACGACCGGCCCGCGCCATCGTGGCCGGCTACAGCATCGGCGATCTCGCCGCGTGGGGTGTCGCCGGACGCTTCGAACCGGACGTCGTCCTGACGCTTGCCGCGCGACGGGCCGAGGCCATGGACGCCGCCACCGGCCAGGGATTCGGGCTGGCCGGGATACGAGGCCTCCGGCTCGATGTTCTGGACACGCTCGCGGCCCGCCATGGATGTTACCTCGCCATCCGCAACGCCCCGGATAGCGGCGTTGTCGGCGGGCGACGGGACGCCCTCGATGCCCTGTGCTCCGAGGCGAGCGGGTCGGGGGCGCAGCGGGCCGTCATCCTTCCAGTCCAGACCCCCTCCCACACGCCGCTCCTGTCGGCGGCGACCGACGCGTTCCGGGACATCCTGGCCGCTGCGAATCAGGTGCGCCCCCCAGTCGGTGCGCCGCGCCTGATCAGCGGTCTCGACGGAGGCGCGGTTTTCCGGGCCGAGGCGGGTCTGGAAAAGCTCGCGATCCAGATCTCGCGGACGATTGACTGGGCCGCTTGTCTGGAAGCCTGCGGCGAATACGGCGCCGACCGGGTTCTGGAACTCGGTCCCGGTCACGCCCTGGCGACCATGGCGCGATCGGCGTTGCCGGAGGCGCGCGTTCACGCCCTGGAGGAGTTCCGGTCGATTTCCGGCGTCGTCGACTGGCTGTCTTCCGGATGAGACACGCGAACCAAGACTGAAAATATTGATCGATCAGCATCGATATACACTTACAACGGACATCCTCCGCGGATCGGCGGCAATCAGCTTCGGAAGATGTTGAGGTCTGGCCGCTCCTTGACGCGGATGCGGTCGCGGTCGTAGCAGCCGGTCAACTTTGGAACGAGACGGGTTCATGACGGCCAAGCGAGCGCTGATCACAGGTGTGACGGGCCAGGACGGCGCGTATTTGGCGCAACTGCTCCTGGAGAAGGGTTACGCGGTCACCGGCATCGTGCGCCGTTCCAGCCATGCCGGCGTCTTCGACCATCGGTTGAAGTGGCTCGGCATCCTGGACGAGGTCGAGCTGGTCGACGGCAACCTGCTCGACCAATCCGCCCTGCTACGCATCGTCCAGGCCGCCAAGCCCGACGAGATCTACAACCTCGCCGCTCAGTCCTTCGTCACCTCCTCCTGGCAGCAGCCGCTGCTGACCGGGCAGGTGACGGGGCTCGGCGCCGTGCACATGCTGGAATGCCTGCGCTCGGTGGCCCCGCAGGCGCGCTACTACCAGGCCTCGACCTCGGAGATGTTCGGGCTGATCCAGGAGGAACGCCAGAGCGAGACGACGCCGTTCTACCCGCGCTCGCCCTACGGTGTGGCCAAGCTCTACGCACACTGGATGACGATCAACTACCGGGAGAGCTTCGGGCTGCACGCCTCGAACGGCATCCTGTTCAACCACGAGAGCCCGCTGCGCGGCGTGGAGTTCGTGACCCGCAAGGTCACGGACGCGGTGGCGCGGATCAAGCTCGGCAAGCAGAAGGAGCTGCGGCTCGGCAACATCGACGCCAAGCGCGACTGGGGCCATGCCCGGGATTACGTGAAGGCGATGTGGCTGATGCTGCAGCAGGACCGGCCGGACGATTACGTGATCGCCACCGGGCGGACCACGACGGTTCGGGACATGTGCGCCATCGCGTTCAAGCATGTCGGCCTGAATATCGACGACCACCTGGTCATCGACCCGGCCCTGTTCCGGCCGGCGGAGGTGGAGGTGCTCCTGGGCAACCCCGCCAAAGCGAAGGCGACCTTCGGCTGGGAGGCGCAGACCAGCCTGGAAGCGCTGATCACCGAGATGGTCGACGCCGACATCCGCCGCCTCAGCGCAAACGCCTGAGCGGCCGGGCTCGCCGCCGCCCGCCTGCCGGTCCATATGGCGGGCATCTCAGCCCGGAGATGCACGCCGTGAAGACCTATCAGCTCTACATCGACGGTGAGCACGTCGATCCGGTCGAGGGCTCGTGGTTCGAGTCGATCGATCCCTATCGCGGTGAGGCCTGGGCCCGGATACCGCGCGCCTCACGCGCCGATGTCGACCGGGCCGTGGCCGCGGCCAAGCGCGCCATGTGGGAGGGGCCCTGGGCCACCATGACCGCTTCGGCCCGCGGCAAGGTGCTGCGGCGGATCGGCGACCTCGTCGAGCGGGAGGCCAAGGCGCTGGCCGAGGTCGAGGTCCGCGACAACGGCAAGCTCTTCGCCGAGATGTACGGCCAGACCCGCTACCAGCCAGAATGGTGGTGGTACTACGCGGGCCTCGCCGACAAGGTCGAGGGCGCCCAGGTGCCGATCGACAAGCCCGAGACCTTCGCGTTCACCCGGCACGAACCCGTCGGTGTGGTCGGGGCGCTGACCGCCTGGAACTCGCCTCTGCTGTTCGTGGCCTGGAAATGCGCGCCCGCGCTCGCGGCCGGCTGCGCGGTCGTGGTGAAGCCCTCGGAATTCGCCTCCGCCAGCACGCTGGAATTTGCGCGCCTGACCAAGGAGGCCGGCCTTCCGGACGGGATGTTCAACGTCGTCACCGGATACGGCGGCGAGGCGGGGACCGCCATCGTCGAGCACCCGGACGTCGCCAAGATCACCTTCACGGGCTCGGACGTCACCGGCGCGAAGGTCTACGAGGCGGCCGCGCGCCAGATCAAGCGCGTCTCCCTCGAGCTCGGCGGAAAGTCGCCCAACATCGTCTTCGCCGATGCCGACCTGAAAGCGGCCGCGGCGGGCGCGATCTCAGGGATCTTCGCCGCCACCGGGCAGACCTGCATCGCCGGCTCCCGGCTCCTCGTGCAGAACAGCATCCGCGAGGAATTCGTCACGCGGCTGGTCGAGCTCGCCCGCACCGCCAAGCTCGGCGATCCCATGCAGCCCGACACCAACATCGGACCGATCACCACGCCGCCGCAATACGCGAAGGTGCTCGACTACATCGCGCTGGCCAAGAGCGAGGGCGCGCGCTGCGTGTTCGGCGGCAACCCGGTCACCGGACCCGGGGTGATCGGCGGGCAGTTCGTCGAGCCGACGATCTTCACCGGCGTCACCAACGACATGCGCATCGCCCAGGAGGAGGTGTTCGGCCCGGTCCTGTCGATCATCGGCTTCGACGACGAGGCGGAGGCACTGAGAATCGGCAACGACGTGATCTACGGTCTGGCGGCCGGTGTCTGGACCCAGGATATCGGCCGGGCCATGCGCATGTCGAAGGGATTGCGGGCCGGCACCGTCTGGGTGAACACCTACCGGGCGGTAAGCTACATGATGCCGTTCGGCGGCATGAAGCGCTCCGGCATCGGCCGCGAGAGCGGCATCGAGTCGATCCGCGAGTTCCTGGAGACCAAGAGCGTCTGGATCTCGACCAGCCGCGATGCGCCGGAGAACCCGTTCGTGATGCGGTGACGCCAGACGCCGCGTCACCCGAGGCGAAGCGGCGTCTGCTTGGGTCTCACACCGCCTTCAGAAGCCACCGCAGCGGCAGCGCCACGGCGGTGAGGCCCCCGACGCCGCCGGCCCACAGAACGATGAACCAGCCCAGCCGGCGCAGGGATGAACCGGGTTTCGTCTCCGAGGTCATGGCCCGCTCTCCTAGTGGTAGCCCGGGGCGCCGGCCGCGACCTTGCCGCGGAACAGCCAGTACACGTAGCCGGTATAGGCCAGCACCATCGGGACCAGCACGACGGCGCCGGCGAGCAGGAAGGCTTGGCTGCTCGGGTGGGTGGCCGCGTCCCAGATCGTGATCGCCGGCGGGACGATCATCGGCCACAGGCTGATTCCGAGCCCGACATACGACAGCAAGAACAGCCCGAGCGCGCACAGGAACGGCGTCACCTCGGCGCGCCGCTCGAGGGCCACGAAGAACCGCCAGGCTAGGAGCGCGACCAGGATCGGGACCGGCGCGGCGAGCACGAGGTTCGGCCAAGCGATCCAGCGGGCCCTGAAGGCCGCGCTCAGGAACGGCATGGCGGCGGAGACGATCACGATCGCCGCCAGGGTGACGAATCCGAGCCGCCGCGCCAGCCGGTAGGCCCGAAGCTGGAGTTCCCCGTCGGTCTTCCAGATCAGCCAGCACGCGCCGAGCAGGCCGTAGCCGGCGACGAGGGCGGCCCCGGTCAGGAGCGAGAACGGTGTCAGCCAGTCCCACCAGCCGCCCGCATAGGCGCGGCCCTCCACCCGGATGCCCTGGACCAGCGCACCGAGGCAGATGCCCTGGCAGAAGGCCGCCACGTAGCTGCCCCACGAGAAAGACCGGTCCCACAGAGCTTGCGATCGCACGGTCGCGGCGCGGAAGCGCATCTCGAAGGCGACGCCGCGGAACACAAGGGCCAGCAGCATCAGGATCAGCGGCATGTAGAGCGCCGGCAGGATGGTGGCGTAGGCGAGCGGGAAGACCGCGAACAGCCCGCCCCCGCCGAGGATGAGCCAGGTCTCGTTGCCGTCCCAGACGGGGGCGACCGTGTTGACCATGACATCCCGCTCCGCCTTGCCGCGGACGGCCGGAAACAGGATCCCGACCCCGAGGTCGAAGCCGTCCATCACCACGTAGAGGAAGACGGCCGTCGCGATGAGCAGCGCCCAGATGAGCGTGAGATCGAGTGACATCGGGTTTACTCCGCGGGCTGGGCGAGGGGACGGCCGGCCGCCTGCGCACCGGCGATGAGCGCGGGTGCGGGGGTGATCCCGGCGGTGCGGATCGGCTGATCGGTGGGCGGCCCCGGTTCGTGGGCGTGGGGCGCCTGGTTGAACAGGTGCAGGAGGTACCAGATGCCCGCCCCGAACACCGCGAGGTAGACGATCGCGAAGGCGGCCAGCGAGGCGGCGACGGCTGGGGCCGCCACTGGCGAAACGCTGTCGGCGGTGCGCAGGACCCCGTAGACCGTGAAGGGCTGCCGGCCGGCCTCGGTCACTGTCCATCCGGCCGTGACCGCGATCAGTCCGGACGGCCCCATGGCCACGGCGAAGCGGTGCAGCCACCCGGTATCGTAGAGCCGGCCCTGCCGGCGCAACCACAGCCCCGCGAGGCCGAGCGCGATCATCAGAAGGCCGAGGCCGACCATCACCCGGAAGGACCAGAACACCAGCGGCAGGTTCGTCGGCCAGGTCTCCCGTGGCATGTCGTTGAGGCCGCGGACCTCACCGTCGAGATCGTGCGTCAGGTAGAGGCTGGCGAGGCCGGGTATGCCGATGCGATCCCGCACCATTCCGGCCTCCGCGTCGGGCCAGCCGAACAGGATCGCGGGCGCGCGCCGCTCCGAATCGAAGTGTCCTTCCATGGCGGCGACCTTGGCCGGCTGATGCTGGTAGGAATTGCCGCCGTGCAGGTCGCCGATGATCATCTGGGCCGGTGCCACGACGGCCGCCATCCACATGGCCATCGAGAACATCAGCCGGGCGCGCGGATTGGCACGGTCGCGCAACAGGTGCCACGCGCCCACCGCTCCGATAATCATCGCGGTGGTGAGATAGGCGCCCGTGACCGTATGGGCGAAGCGGTACGGGAAGGACGGGTTGAAGACGATCGCCCACCAATCGGCCGGGGCGAAGCGCCCGTCCGGCCCGACCACGTGGCCTGTCGGCGTCTGCATCCAGGAATTAGCCGACAGGATCCAGAAGGCGGAGGTGAGCGTGCCTCCGGCCACCAGGCAGGTCGCCAGGAAGTGCAGGCGCTTGCCCACCCGTTCCAGGCCGAACAGCATGACCCCGAGGAAGCCAGCCTCCAGGAAGAAGGCGGTGAGGACCTCGTAGCCGAGAAGGGGTCCGAGCACCGGCGCGGTGCGATCGGCGAAGACCGACCAGTTCGTGCCGAACTGGTAGCTCATGACCAAACCCGAGACGACGCCCATCGCGAAGGCGATGGCGAAGATCCGCAGCCAGTAGCGGTAGGTATCGAGGTAGACGGCTTTGCCGGTCCGCAGCCAGAAGCCCTCGAGCACCGCGAGATAGCTCGCAAGCCCGATGGTGAAGGCCGGGAACAGGAAGTGCCAGACGATCGTGAGCGCGAATTGAGTTCGCGCGAGGTTGACTGCACTGGGCAGTTCGAGGGCGGACATCGCGGTCTCCGGAGGAACGGACCCGCGACCTCTGGCGCGCTCCGGGGCGCCGTTCCTTGATCCAGCGCAAAGCCTGACCCGGCACAGGCAGGCGGCGGGCTCGGCCTCGCCGTTTGCGCTGGATCAAGGCTCCGCCCGACGGCTGCGCCGACACTGCTGCCCTGGGGCCGGACGACAGGTCTCGAGGAGGCCGCCATGAGCTACGCCAACATCCTCGTCTCGGTGGATCTCGCTGAGACCGCACCCGACCGCATCCGCCTCGCGGCCGGCCTCGCGCGCCAGTTCGATGCGGATTTGACCGGGGCCGCCGCCGCGGAGGTCCCGGCGCCGCTGTTCGCGCACGATATCCGCGACGCGCAGGCCCAGTTCGACCGCGCGCGGGGGGAGATCCTGCAGGAGCTTGAACGGGCTCGCGACGTCTTCGCCCGATGTGCCGGGGAGACCGCCCGGACCGATTGGCGCGGTGCCACCGAAAGGCCCTTCGTCCACATCATCGAGCAGGGCCGGGCCGCCGACCTCCTGGTGGTCGGACGCGCTGCTCCGGGCGACCTCGATCCGGGCCCGCTCGGCTTCGCGCTCGGTCCCATTCTCATGGAGGCCGGCCGGCCCGTCCTGGTGGTCCCGCCCCGGGTGGCCGACCTGTCGGGACGGCGCATCGTCGTGGCGTGGAAGGATACGCCGGAGGCACGCCGGGCCGTGTCCGGGGCCCTGCCGTTCATCCGCTCGGCCGATCAGGTCTTCGTGGTGACGGCAGGCGAGGGCGCCCGGTTCGAGGGCGCGCAGGATGTCGCCCGCCATCTGGCGCGCCACGGTGCTTCGGTGACGACGCACCTGCTGACCACGACCGTGAGCGACGGCGACGCGATCCTTCGGTTCGCCCGCGAGCAGGAGGCCGACCTGATCGTCATGGGTGCCTACGGCCATTCCCGCCTTCGGGAATGGGCCTTCGGCGGCGCGACCCGAGACGTCCTTCAGAGCACCGCGATCTGCTGCTTGATGGCGCATTGAGAGGCGCCGCTCAGCTGGCGGCCAGCTGCTCCAGCCGGGCGGCGTCGACGAGCCGCACGCCGCCCGGCACGATCAGGATGGCCCTCTCGCGATCCAGGCGGGTGAGCATCCGGCTCACCGTCTCGATGGTGAGACCCAGATGGTCGGCGATGTCCTGGCGGCCCATGGGCAGCTCAAGCGTCACCGAGGTGAGCCCGATCCGCGCGTAGCGCGCCCGCAGGCCGAGCAGGAAGGCGGCGACCTTTTCCTCGGCGGTCCGCCGTCCGAGGAGCATCATGTGGTCTTGCGCCAGGGTGAGTTCATAGCCGACACGCTCGTGAAGACGCCGCAGCAGGTGCGGCACGTCCTCGACGAGCGCCGTGAATGCGCGGCGATCGAAGCGGCATAGCGATACGGGCGAGAGCGCCTCGGCCGTGACGGTGAAACGCTCCGGAAGGGCGAGGCCGAGGAAATCGCCGACGAGCGCGAAGCCCATCACGTGGCGGCGCCCGTCGGGGAGGAGGCGGGACAGACGGATGGTCCCCTCGGTGACGTTGTAGACGGCGTCGGCCCGATCATCCTGAGCGAACAGGATCTGCCGCGGATCGAGCGCGATCCGTTGGCTGACCGCTTCCAGGCGCTCGAGCTCCGGACCGGTGAGTGCGGCGCAAACGCTGATCATGCGGACATCGCAGGCGGCGCAGCCGCCTTCGGACCGACCGTGCAGGCATGCGTGGCCCGGCCCCGGATCCGCGCCGGCATCGGGCTCCGGACTCGCGGGCCGGACGGTCATTCCGAACTCCTACAAGCCGCGGATTCGCAGCCGTGGCGCGAGCGAACGCCCGTTCAGAACGCGCGCAGATTGACGCGCCCTGCATAGCAGATCGAGGCCCCGCGCGACAGGTCCGGGGGCAGGAGCCTCGGGCCAGGCTACTTCGAGAATTGCATGGTCGAGATTCGGTCCGTCACCAGCGTGAACGGCACCCAATCGTATTGCGGCACGGGCCGATGCGCGATCAGCGCCAGAGCGTCGTCGATCGCCCGGCGGCCCTGCAGCGTGGCGTCCTGGTGAAGGGTCACCGCCAGGCGTTTCTGCTGCATGGCCTGCATGGCGTCCGCGGTCGCACCGATACCACCGACAAGGATCCGCCCCGCGGGGAGCCCGGACGCCTCGACGGCGTCCGCGGCGCCGAGCGCCATCGCGTCGTTGCTAGCGGCGATCGCATCGATGCCGGTGCCGTCGGCGAGCCATCCGGAAACCAACGTGCTGGCTTTCCTCCGCTCCCCATCGGCGGCGCCTTCGGCGACGAGTTGAAGGCCCGGAAACGCGGCCATCACTTCCTTGATGCCTCGCGTTCGAAGGATCGAGCCCGCGTCGTCGGGGCGGCCTGATAGGATCGCGAGGCGTCCTTTGCCGTTCATCATCTGGGCGAGCTTGCGCATCTGCAGCCGGCCCGCCACGAGGTCGCTCGGGATCACGAGAGCGATCCGCCCGGCCAACCAATCCTCGCGCGGCCCGTCGTTGATGTAGACCAGCGGGATGTCGGCCTCGCGGGCCAGGCGGGTAATCGTGACCGTCACTGCCGGCACGACCGGCATGACCAGCAGCGCGTCGACCTTCGCGGCGATGAGATTCCGGACCTGCGCGATCTGCTGCTCGGCGGCCCCTTCGGGGGCATAGGCAAAGCGTAACAGGAGGCTCCGGGCTCTCGCGTGCTCCTCAAGGCTGTCGTGCAGACGCGGCGTCGACGCAACCGGCAGGGTCATCGCGACGCCGAATGTGGTCGCGAGGGCCTGACCCGCGCCGCAGGCGAGCGCCGCCAGGGCACCTCCGAAGAACCGGGCGAGCAGCCAGGCAGTTCGTGTCCGACTCATGCGGCATGTTCCATCGTGACCGGGCCTCGTCACGGGTCAGGCGGCCCGGATGCTGTCGAGGATGCGGGCGGCCTCGTCGCTCAGGCGCTCGGCGTCGCGCGACAGGGCGCTGGCCTGGTCCAGCATCCCGATCGCTGCCGCGCCCAGAGTTTCAGCGGTCTCGGCCAGGCCGGCGCTGTGTGCGCCGACCACGCCGGTGCCCTGGGCGGCCTGCGCGACGCGCACGATCTCCCGTGTCGCGGCTCCCTGCTCCTCGACCATAGCGGCGATCAAGGCGGCGGCCCGGTTCAAGTCGTCGACCCGGGCGGTGATGTCCGTCATGGCACCGACCGCTTCGGCGGTGGAGCTCTGGATGACGGCGACGTGTCGCGTGATGTCGTCGGTCGCCTGCTTGGTCTGTCCTGCGAGGACTTTGACCTCGGCGGCCACCACCGCGAAGCCTCTTCCGGCCTCCCCGGCCCGGGCCGCCTCGATCGCGGCGTTCAAAGCGAGGAGATTGGTCTGCGCCGCGATCCTGGCGATGATCCGGACGACGTCCCCGATCCGTTCCGCGGCGCCGCTCAGTGCCTGGACGCGCGTCGTCATCCGCTCCGCCTCGATGGCGGTACCGCTGGCCATCGCGGCCGTCATCTGGACCTGGCGCCCCGTTTCCTGAACCGAGGTGCCGAGTTCCTCGGCGGCGGCCGCGATCAATCGGGCATTGGAGCCGACCTCCTCGGCGGCCACCACCGTGCTCGACCGGGTCACGGTCTCCCCCGCCGCAGACTGCATCCGGTCGGCCGTCCCGCGCAGCTCGGCCGCAGCCAACGCCACCGTCCCGACGATCTCGCACATCGCGGATTCGAAAGCCGCCGCCACTGCCTGCATCGCGATCCGGCGCTGCTGCTCGACCGCGACGCGCGTCCGATCGGCCTCCGCCTCGCGCGCCCGGGCTTGCAGCACGCTCTCCTGGAATACCCGCAGCGCACCGGCCATCGCGCCGAGTTCATCCTGCCGCTTTGCGGCCGGAAGTGCCACGGCGAGATCGTTCGCCGCCAAGTGCTGCATGGCGCGAATCATCGCGGCGTTCGGCGCAGCCACTCTGCGCAGGATCAACCAGGCGATCCAACCCGTGAAGGCAGCAGCCACAGCCATGGCCGCGGCGATCGACAGCCGCGCAACGATGCCCACCGCATCCGCTTCCGCTGCCTGTTCGACGGCTCTGGTCTCGCGATAGGTCAGCACAACGTCGATCGCCTTCGAGAAATCCGCCGAATCGATCTGCAGAGCGTTTGTGATCACGCTGCCGGCGAGTTCCATTTCACTGGCTTGGTCCAGGGCGGCTGCCTCGGCCTCAACGGCAAGGAAATGCTGCCAAGCCTCCCGCAGACCATGGGCGAGCCGCTGCTCCTTCGGTCCGGTCACCGTCGGCGCGTAGGCGCTCCAGGCCTCCGACAAGGCTTACTGTGCCCGGGCGCTCTGTGCGCGGAAGGTCCGGCGGCTCTCGTCGGACGACGCGGTGTGGGCCAGGACGTCGAGGGCGCGCAGCTCCTGGCTCAGTTGTTTCATGGTTCCCAGGATCGCCACCGCTCTCATCTCTGCGGCGACGGAGCGATTCACGTCGTTGATCAAGCCGAGACGGCCAATCGAGAACGCTCCGATCGCCATGAACAGACCAAACGGAACTATCGCGGACCCAATGATGATCGCCCAGAGTCCGACGGACGATCTCCGCGCGGGTCCGGATCTAGAAATCAACATCCAAGTTATTCCGGACCATTTTTACGTTCTGTAGCCGTTCCACAGCAGAAAATCAGATTCCTACCGATTATCAATAGATCATTGCTAGGCGATAGGTATCGAAGTGACTGAAGCGATCAAAAGGATATATTGAAAAGTATGGTCTTATAGATCGCTTAGTCGTGCAGGCTGCGCAACGATTCGAAGGGGGCTGGGCTCAAGGCACTGAATCGACCATGCGCCCTCATGACCTGCGCACGCGACACGGGCCGGACGCGGGGGCACTCGGCTCCTCCGATCGGTCAAGTGCGACGGATGCGTCGGTTGACGCGTCGGGCGAGCCGGTCGCCTGCCATCTGGACCACCTGGACAAGCAAAATCAGGACGACCACGACGGCGGCCATCATCTCGGGCCGGAAACGCTGGTAGCCGTAGCGGATCCCGAGATCCCCGAGGCCGCCGCCCCCGACCGCGCCAGCCATCGCGGAATAGCCGATGAGCGAGACGACAGCCAGGGTCAGCCCGAGCACGATGCCCGGCAGCGCCTCCGGGATCAGCACCTTGCGGATGATCTGTGCCGGGCTCGCTCCGAAGGCGCGGGCCGCCTCGACGAGCCCGTGATCGACCTCGCGGATCGCCGCCTCCACGAGGCGCGCGATGTAGGGGGCTGCCGCGACCGTAAGCGGAACGGCTGCGGCGCCGGTTCCGAGCGACGTGCCGGCGACGAGGCGGGTGAACGGGATGATTGCCACGACCAGGATGATGAAGGGCGTTGAACGCGTTGCGTTGACCACAAGCCCCAGGGCCGCGTTCAGGGCCGGCGCGGAGAGGAGCTCGCCCCGCCGGCTCGTGGCCAAGAACACGCCCAGCGGCAGCCCGACCAGGGTCCCGATGACGGCGGAGAGCGCCACCATCGTCAGGGTGTCGCGCGTCGCCTCGGACAGGAGCCCGAGATAGTCAGGCGACACGGACTGCCTCCTCTGCCCGATCGAGGTAGCCGAGGAGGTCCGCCGTGGTCGCCGCCGCACCGAGGAATGCCTGGGCCCGGGCGACGACCTCCGGTCCCGGGGACAGCGCGACGACGAGCGTGCCGAACGGCTGGCCGCCGATCTCGTCCACGGTGCCGGCCAGGATCGCCGCCTCGATCCCGGTCTCACGGGCCAGTCGCGCAACGAGCCCCGCATCGCCGCCGGGCCCCTGGAAGTGAAGCCGCAACACCGGTGCGGCGCCGGGGCGCGGCGCGGCGCCGATCCGCGCGGCAAGGCCCGGCGGCAAGGCGAGCCCGGACTCGGTGGCCAGAAGACGACGGGTGATGTCGGATCGTGGCCGGGTGAACACCTCGAAGGCCGAACCAGCCTCTACGATGGCGCCTCCCTCGATCACGGCAACCTCATCGGCGACCGCCCGGATCACCGACATCTCATGGGTGATCAGCACAATCGTGAGCCCGAGGGTCACGTTGATCCGCTTGAGCAAGGTCAGGATCGACCGGGTTGTCTCGGGATCGAGCGCCGATGTGGCTTCATCCGAGAGTAGAACCTCCGGCCCGGTCGCAAGCGCCCGCGCGATCCCGACCCGCTGCTTCTGCCCGCCCGACAGCTCGGCCGGATAGCGGGCCGCCTCCGCGTCGAGGCCGACCAGCGCGAGAAGCTCCGCGACCCGCTCGCGGATCGCGCCGCGTTTCCAACCCGCGAGTTCCAGGGGCAGGGCGACGTTGTCGGCGGCGCTGCGCGACGAGAGCAGGTTGAAATGCTGGAAGATCATGCCGACCCGGCTTCGGACCGTGCGCATCTCCCGCTCGGTCAGCCGCGAGACCTCCACGTCGCCGATGAAGACGCGTCCGCTGCTTGGACGCTCCAGGCCGTTGATGAGCCGGATCAGCGTCGACTTGCCGGCGCCGGAGCGCCCGATGATCCCGTGGATGGTACCGGCCTGCACGGTGAGGTCGACGCCGGCGAGCGCCGTGATCGGGTCCGCACCGCCCGGGATCGGATCGACCTTCGACACCTGCTCGAATCGAATGAGCTTTGCGCCGGCCTGGCGATCGGGCGGCGGCGATACGGACGCGGCCAAACGGGTCTCCCTTGTCGGGACGCGCCGGTCCGCGACACGTCGGGAAGGTCGGGCTTTGTTTATCCGTTGGCCGCTTGCCCAGGGTCAAGGCGAGCAAAGGCCAAAGCTTTCCGGCACGCGAGATCAGGCCCTCTGATCAACCGGTGCTTTGGAGAACAATCTCCCCGCTGCAAGATCGTGGCGGCTTCCGAGGCTCAATCCGATCTCGCGCAAAGATCGGGATTTCTGTCGTGCCACGATCGAAAACATCCGAAGCCGCGGATTAAGCTACGGCGAGCCTAGGGGCTGCCGTCACGCGGCTCGGACCGGGATCACCGATCCCTTGTAACGATCCTGGATGAAACGGGCGACCTCAGCCGACGTCAGCAGTGAGGCGAGGCGCTGGATCCGCTCGTCCTTGGCGAGGGCCTGCGTCGTGACGAGGACGTTGGCGTATGGATTGCCCTCGGCGCGTTCGAGCGCCAGCGAATCGCGGGCTGGGACGAGGCCGTATTCCAGCGCGTCGTTACCGTTGATGACCGCGAGCGCGACATCGTCCAGGGAACGGGGCAGTTGCGACCGCGCGACCTCGACAAACCGCAGGTCTTTCGGATTGTCGGCGATGTCCTGCAGGGTGGCGAAGGCCCCCGCATCGCTGGACCGAAGGCGGACCAGTCCGTTCGCCTGGAGGAGCTTCAACCCGCGCGTGAAGTTGGTCACGTCGTTCGCGACGGCGACCCGGGCACCCTTGGCCACTTCCGCCAGCGTCTTCACGCGCCGCGCGTAGATGCCGAGCGGCTCGACATGGACGGTGGCGACCACCGCGAACTGAACCCCCAGTTCCGCCTCCTCGGCGCGGAGATAGGGGACGTGCTGGAAGAAATTGGCATCGGCATCGCCGTCCCGCAGGAGCGCGTTCGGCCGGACGTCGCCGCTGATCTCGATCACCTTCAGGGGAAAGCCCGGAGCGAGCGTCCCGGTGACGTATTGCAGGATCTCCGCATGCGGCACCGAGGAGGCAATCACCCGCAAGGGAGCCGCCGCCAGAGCTTTGGTCGCCGACAGGGCCAGCGCTCCAGTCAGGACCGAGCGTCGCGTCGTCATCATCGATACCTCGTTCTTGTTGGGAGCGGTGTCGGGGGTTGGAGGCGATCAAACCGCCAAGTCGGCCAGGATCGCCGGCCGGTGCTGGATCGGATGATCAAGCGTGAGGGCGCAGCGTTGCATCCGGCCCGACAGCGGATTGATGCCGGCCATCGTGCAAAGGCTCTCGCGGCCGGTGATCCGGAGCGAGGCGCGGGAGCGCGGCTTCACGAGTCGGAACGGACACGCAACCCTCCAACCGGCGCTTGTGCCGATCTGTGATGGGATTACGGTCACGATAGGCCGCCCGGACGGGAATGTGCTCCCAAATTAGGCCGCATCGGCGAACAGCTTCGCTCCCAGCCGCCAGGCTTGGAGTGCGAACCGGTCGCCGATGGCTGGAGGCTCCAGCGCAAGGCGGCCGGAGGATCAGGCGCGCTTCAGCCTCTCCGAAGAATTGAGGCCGATGAGCAGACCGCAGGTCCGCCGCGCGGCCGGACCGCTCTCAGAGTGGCCGGCTCCGCCGCTCCTGCAGCCACAAAAGCCCGGCCAAGCCCATCCACGGGCAAACGAAGACTATGAAGGCGAGCAGCCCCAAGGCGGACCTCCCGGCAGACCGTGACTGACCTCAGGAAACGTCGGCGGACTTAGCGGGATCCCGTTGACTCGCGACCGCGCGGGCTTGGCGCGCCATGGCGATCAGCTCGGCGGCGGTGAGGCCGCGCGGCGGCAGCACGGGGACTGGATCGATCGCTCGCAGCGGCCGCGGTGCCGGAGGGAGCGCCGCAGCGCGTCCCGGCCAGAGCCGCTTGAGTCGCCCAGCCTTCCGCACGGTTTGATCCACCACGCATTCATCTCCCGCAAACCACGTCCAGCTACGGGTAGGTGAGAGCCGCGCGCTGGGTAAGCCTGAGCGGAACAAGGGTGAGTCCGAGCCCCGGCGTGAGCGGTATGCGATCGCCCCTGGGCGGGACCGGCCGTCGCCCTACGGCTAAGCTTTTCGCTGCGGCGGACCCGCTGGTCAGTGATCCGTGGTTCCGGCCGGGCTGCCGGCGCCGCCGCCCATGGAGCCGCCGGTGCCGCGCGGATCAGTGGTGCCCTCGCGCGGCCGACCCTTCGCGTCGTCTGCGCTTCCGGTGTTCGGCTGACTGCCGGCGCCGCTCCCGGCCCCCTGGGCTCCGGTCGGACTGCCGCTCATGCCGGCGCCCCCGCCGGCAGCGCCGCCCTGAGCCTGGGCTGTGTGGGCGCCGCCGATGAGCAAGGCGGCGGCCAGGACCGCGCACACCTGTCCGGCTTTCATGGGGTGCTCCCGATTCGACGGAACGAAGATCTCTGGTGAGATCATCGGTCAAACCGGCGCTTCGGGATGTCGTTCCCGAGCAGACACCGACCTCGGCTCGCAGATCTTCGGCGGACCAGGTGCGCGATGGCGAAACTGATCTTTGTTAAGCCGACGCTATCGAGCAACAGAGCGGCTTAGGGCCGCCGCCGAGACCATCACCTCAACGAGCGGGCTTCCGGGCAGGCGAGCGACGGGACGGGCCCAGGAGCTCGCATGTGGGATCCCGCATCGTCGATCGGCGCGCAAGCAGACGGTGCCGTCGTCTGCTCGGCTCCTCTCAACGGCTGGGCTTCATTCCGCTGACGCGGTCCGCGGCAAGGCGGATTCACCGGCGATCTGGACTACGTCGCCGGAACTCAGGAATTCCTGCGGATTGTCGATCAGACGTTGTGCCAGCGTCACGCCGCTCTGGATCTCCACGTCGTTGCCGAGATTGCGGCCGAGCTTGACCGTTCGCAGGGCGACCCGATGATCGTCCTGCACTTCAGCCACCTGGGTGCCGTTCTTGGTGAAGAGCAGCGCCGTCGTGGGGATCCGCAGCGTGTCCGGGTTCGACGGGACGTGGAACTGCACCTCCACGAAGGCTCCCGGCCAGAGCGCGCCGTTGGGGTTGTCGGCCTGCAGCTCGACCAGACCCTTGCGTGAATCCTCCGCCACCGCGTTGGCCGTCGACGTCACCGCGGCGGAGAACGCGGCGTCCTGCCCGGGAACGTGCAGGGACGCCTTCAGTCCCGGCTTCATGACCGCCAGGAATCCTTGCGGCACGTTCACGTAGACGCGCATCCGGTGGATGTCCGAGACGCGGAACAGCGGCCGCCCCGACGTGCCGCCGGCGGTCAGGAGATCGCCGATATCGACGGCGCGTGCGGTGACGACGCCGTCGAAGGGCGCTTTGATCTGCTTGAACCGCGTCAGCTCCTCCAGGCGGCTCACGACGGCCTGTTGGACGACGAGGTTGGCCTTGGCGACGGACAGCGCCGCCGCCCGCGAGACCGCGGTGAAGCGGTCGGTATCGCCCCGCTCCTCGCTGGACCAGCCCTGCGTGACGAGGCGGGCGGTGCGCTTGTTGGTGGCGTCGCTGAGATCCGCGTTGGCCTGGGCCTGCTGGACGGCAGCCTGGAGCTGAACCAGCGTCGCCCGGGCCTCGGCGAGTTGCTGGTCGAGATCCGGCGCCGAGATGTCGGCCAGCACCTCGTCCTTGCGGACACGGGCGCCGATATCCTTGTGCCACGCCGTCACGTAGCCGCTGGCGCGGGCGTAGAGCGACCCCGTGTAATAGGCGTTCAGAGTGCCGGGCAGCGACAGTTCCTGATCGCGTGGGCCACGCTGGGCCTGGACCACCCGGACGGTCGGGACGGCCTGCCTCTCGGTCCAGGCTTCGACCTCCTGCATGCCCTTCGCGCGGTCGGCGATGCCGGTATAGGCCAGCGCCGCGGCGCCCGCCGCGACGCCGAGCAGGAGCACGACGACCTTGCGCTTGGAGGGCGTTGGCGTCTCGACGGGGTCCATGTGTGATCCAGCTCAGACGGACGGAGAGGGAAGAGCACCGGGGAGCGACGCAGCCGCCGGGCCGCGCGCGCGGCCATGCACCATGGCGAAGACGACGGGGACGAAGAACAGCGTCGCCGTGGTGGCAAAGAGCAGGCCACCGATCACGGCGCGGCCAAGCGGCGCGTTCTGCCCCGGCTCGATCGCCATCGGGAGCATGCCGATCACCATGGCGAGCGCTGTCATGATCACCGGCCGCAGCCGCGTCGCGCCCGCCGCCAGGGCGGCGTCGAGGGCGCTCAGGCCCTCTGCGAGCTGCTCCCGGGCGAAGCTAATCACCAGGATCGAGTTGGCGGTGGCGACACCCATGCACATGATCGCGCCGGTCAGCGCCGGGACGGAGACGTGCGTCTGCGTGACGAACAGCATCCAGACGATCCCGGCGAGCGCGGCCGGCAGCGCCATGATGATGACGAACGGATCAAGCCAGGATTGGAAGTTGATCACGATCAGCAGGTAGATGAGCACGATCGAGAAGCCGAGGCCGATCAGCAGCTGCTGGTAGGCGTTCGACATGGTGACGACCTGGCCGCGCACCGCCACGGTCGAGCCCTTGGGCAGGGCGCCCTTCGTCTCGTCGATGATCCTCTGGATATCCGCGGCCGTGCCGCCGAGGTCACGGCTCTGCGCGGCGGCGAGGATGTTGACCGTGCCCATGACGTTGTAGTGCGTCACCACCGCGCTCAGCGGCTCGGGCGAGATGGTCGAGAGGCCGCCGAGGAGCTGCTCCGAGCGGGCGGCCGTGATCGGCAGGTTGTTGAGGTCGCCGAGCGTGTCGATGGAATATTGCGGCGTCTGGACCGAGACCGGGTATGAGACGCCGTTGCGCGGGTCGAGCCAGTAGGTCGGCGCCGTCTGCGTGCTGCCCGAGAGGCTCGCCTGGACACTGGTGGCCGCGTCGCTTTCGGTCAGGCCGACGACGCCGGCCAGGGCGCGGTTGAAATCGACCCGGAGCGCCGGCCCTTTCGACTGCTCCTGGATCCGCGCATCGGCGACGCCGGCGACCCGCCGGATCCGCGACAGCAGCGTGTACGCGTAGGCACGGTTGCCCTCGATGTCGTGGCCGGCGATCTGCACGTCGAGGGCTGCGGGCGAGCCGAAGTTGAGGATCTGGCTGACGATGTCGGCCGGCAGGAACGAGAAGGTCACGCCGGGGAATTCCCGCGGCAGACGGCTGCGCAGGTCGCGGGTGATGGCGTCTGCGGGAACCTCACCTTCGGCCAGGGTCACCAGCATGTCCGCATCGAACGTGCCGATCGTGCCGCTGTTGCCGTACGAGATGTTGATGCCGCTGATCGGCAGGCCGATGTTGTTGACGACGCTGGTGACGCGCATGGGCGGCAGCAGCGCGCGGACACGGTTCTCGATCCGCCCGGTCAGCGCCGTCATCTCCTCGATGCGGGTGCCGGTCGGCGCGCGGACATGCATGCGCAGGGCGTCGGATTCGATCGACGGGAAGAAGTCCCGGCCGAGATAGGGCAACAGCCCGAAAGACAGGCCGACGACGAGCAGGAACCCGCCTGCGAACAGGCGCCGGTTCGCCAGCGCAAGCGCCAGCAGGCCGAGATAGCCCTGGCGCAGGCTCTCGAACCGCCGCTCGAAACCCCTCTGGAACCGTCCGAAGAAACCCGGCTCCGCGTGCGCCCCGTCCCCGTGGGCGTGCTCCTTGAGAAGGTAGCGCGCCAGGGTCGGCACCACCGTATAGGTCAGCGCGTAGGACGCGATCATCGCGAACACGACCGCCATGGCCAGCGGCCGGAACAGGAAGCCGGCCACCCCGCCGAGCGCCAGCAGCGGTGCGAAGGCGATGCAGATGCAGAACAGCGCGATGGTCGCCGGCGGCATGATCTCCTGCGCGCCGCGGGTGATCGCCGTGACGATGTCCTCGCCGAACTCCTCCATGTGCCGGTTGATGTTCTCGATCGTCACCGTCGCATCGTCGACCAGGATGCCCACCGCCAGCGCGAGGCCGCCCAGAGTCATGACGTTGATGGTCTGGCCCAGGACCGACAGGGCGATCAGCGAGCAGAGCACCGCCAGCGGGATCGATACGGTGATGATCAGGGTCGAGCGCCAGCTGCCGAGGAAGACCAGGATCATGAAACCGGTGAGCGCGGCGGCGATGAGGCCCTCGCGCACCACGGCTACTACCGACTCCTTCACGAAGCCCGACTGGTCGGCCACGTATTTCAGGTCGACGCCGGCGGGCAGGGTCGCCTGGATGGCCGGCAGCCGCGCCTTCACGCCGGCGATGATGTCGAGGGTCGAGGCGTTGCCGATCTTCAGGACCGACATCAGCACGCCCTTCTTGCCGTCGAGCTGGACGACGTTGGTCTGAGGCGGCGAGCCGTTATGAACATGGGCGACATCGCGCATGAACACCACGGCGCCGTTGACCACCTTAACCGGCAGGTCGTTGAACGCCTCGATGGTCTTGGGCGAGTCGTTCAGATCGATGATCCACTCGTAGCTGCCGATCTTCTGCGTGCCGACAGGGGTGATCAGGTTCTGCCGGGCGAGCGCCGCGCCGACATCGGCCGCCGACAGCCCGTGGGCGTGGAGCGCCGACTGGTCGAGGTCGATCTGCACCTGCCGCGCGGCACCGCCATAAGCGTAGGGAAGCTGCGCCCCCGGCACCGTGGCGAGCTGGGGCCGGATGAAGTTCATCGCGAGGTCGTTGAGGGCGGATTGCGAGAGCGTGTCGCTCGACAGGGCGAGCTGGATGATGGGCACGCTCGACGCGTTGTAGGCCAGCATCAGGGGCGGCGTGATGCCCGGCGGCAGCTGCTTCAACTGCGTCTGTGAGATGGCGGTGACCTGGGCCTGGGCCGCCGTGATGTCGACGCTGGGCTGAAAGTAGATCTTGATGATCCCGTAGCCCGGGACCGATTGCGATTCGATGTGTTCGATGTCGTTGACGGTGGTGGTCAGCGAGCGCTCGAAGACCGAGACGATGCGACCCGACATGTCCTCAGGCGGAAGGCCGGTATATTGCCAGACGACGCTGATGACCGGGATGCCGATGCTCGGGAAGATGTCGGTCGGCGTCCGGAAGATCGACAGGACCCCGAAGATCAGGATCAGGATCGACATCACGACGAAGGTGTAGGGGCGCAGAAGCGCAAGTCGGACAATTGCGGCCATCGTTGGAGACTTGTCCGCGTCACGATCTGGGGATGAAGCCGGGGCTTCGCTCACCTCCCGCATTCAGCATTTTGCATTCATCTGATCAATAGGGCAATTTGATGACCTGCCCAGCGTAATCCGGACAGAAACGTTCCGAGACAAATTTTCTATACTTTACCTATGCGGCGGTATTATAACCCCGCACGATATTACATGATCGAATTGGCTGATGCACCATAGCACATGTGGCTATCCGTGCTACAAGCTTGTATAAAGCAGCGACTTACGCGATGGACGGATCTGTTTTCGTCGGCCTCAGCGCTCAGCGATCGTGGTGTGTTCGGGAGATGCCGTTGTCCTGACATACGCGGCCAATCCCGATGGCAGAGACGCGCCGCAAACCGTGGCGCGTCACACTGCTTGGCACCAGAGGACGGGCGACCGCCTCGGATCGGCATGGTCGACACGCGATCCCTGGTAGCCGGACCGGACCGCAAGATGCGTTCACGCTGCGGCAAATTCCCAGCATGGCCAGAACTCGGCGCTATAGGGCGATTGCTGACACCCCCAGGCGGGGTCGACCATCTTGGCCAAGGCCTCGCGCGCAAGTCCGGCAATCCGCGTCCGGACGTCCGGCGGGATGTTCGCCTGATCAAGGATGTCCAGGCAGGTGGAGAAGCAGGCGCGGTATTGCCCCGTATTGAATGCACTCACCGCGTACTCATCGCGCAAGCCATACGAATAGATCCAGTTCTGCAAAAACAAGGCCTCGCTGGGCGCCTTCAGGTGCAGGGCCTCCTGCGCGTAGAAGAAGGCGTGGGCGTGCTGACCACGCTGCCGAAAGAAACGACTTGCGCCGTGACGAGCTTCAGCCCGCTCCGGGCAGATCGAGATCGCTCGGTCGAAGAGCACCCGGATCTCATCCTCGGGGTCCTTTAAAAAATCCTTCAAATATGCAGCACTGAGTAGACTTATATAGACTTCTTCGTGCCAAAAACCCAATTCTGACCGCTTAAGATAATGCTTAATGGCTTTGCGGGGCTCGTCGCTGTCGCGATAGCTCTGCGCGAGGTAGAAGGTGTACCGGGCGATCAGGAAGAGATCTTTCTCGTTGACGAGCGCCTTCTCAAGGATCTCAGCGTCCCGCCGATACGTTGACGCATCGCGATGGCGCGCGCCGTCATTGCCGCGCCGCATCACCAAGGACATCGGCTTCGTCCAATAGTTGTCCTCGCTATCTAGAAACTCATGCAGCACGCCGCGATAGCACCAGGTCAGAGCGCTGCTGACCAATTGAATGCGCGCGTACTCCGTGAAGCGGTCCAAAATCGTGAAGGTGTACCCGGGAACATCGAGCTTCGGGACCGTATAGCCGGCCGGGATCACCAGTTCGTCATCGGCGTCGATGATCAGCGAGTAGGTGCCATGAGGGCGCGCCAAGGCGAGCGCTTCGCTCCTGTTATGGGCGAAATCGACCCAGGGTCGCTCCACTAGCCTGCCCGGCAGATCTGCCATGGCCGAGCGGATCACATCCTGCGTCCCATCGGTCGAACCCGTATCCACGATCATCCAATGATCAATGATCGGCCGGACGGAATCGAGGCAACGCCGTATGCAATGCGCCTCATTCTTGACGATCATGGAAAGACAGATTGTTTGACCGGACGTATTCATGGCGATACGCTCCTAAAGCAAAGATCCGCAAATGCTACCGGCACGCCCGAACTGCGCCATTAAGCCAAAATCGTCTCTCTCGCAAAGGAGTCATTGTTCAATTATTACAGCAATAAGGATTGATATGTCCGCTCAATGACGTTATTGTATTAGATGTTCGCGATTAAATCGCTTTCTGTAAAGTTAAGGAGAGAATGCAAAACTATATATCGACTTAAATTGTTTAAGGTTGTCGCCTCACGTCTCGAGCGTGCTTGGTTAGGAATCCGTCACCGCTAACGGGACAGTCTGAGCTTCCAGGTCTGCCTTACGCCGAGCCGGTTCAGAGCAGCGGCAGGTACCGTCGCGGCGAACGGCCTGCGGTCCCGCCGGTTCATCGCACGGGGCGCTGTTCCTCGGACAGCAATCCGATCCGGCGCAGGGGCGATCACGCGGCTCGCGTACCATGATTGAGGAGAGTGAAGTGACGACGGAGAAATCTGGGACAGCTTTGATCGCGGGCGCCAACGGCATCATCGGAAAAGCGCTGATGGAAGAACTCGGCGCCCGCTCCGATTGGACGGCCCGCGCGCTGTCGCGACACCCGCACCCGACAGTTGGTGCCATCGCGGCGGATCTCACCGATGCCGGCGCGACCCGCACGGCCCTTGCGGCGGCCGGCGACACCACGCATCTCTTCTACGCCGCCCTGGCGCCTCAGCCGAACTTGGCCGAGGAAGACCGGGTCAACGGGGCGATGCTGCGCAATCTGCTCGACGGATTAGCGGCCGTGAATGCACCGTTGCGGCGCGTCGTCTTGTATCAGGGGGCGAAGGTCTACGGAGTCCATCTCGGACCAGTGCCATCGCCCTTCTACGAGGACGACAATCCGCGTCATATCGGCCCGAACTTCTACTTCACGCAGGAAGACGAGCTGCGGGCCCGTGCGACACGTGGCGGTTCGAGCTGGTCCATCCTGCGCCCGGACGTGGTGATCGGCGACGCGGCCGGCAACGCCATGAACATCGCCATGGTGATCGGCGCCTACGCGGCCCTGTGCCGGGCGGAAGGCGCGGCCTTCCGCTTTCCCGGTCCGGCCCATGTCTACGAGGGTGTCTTCGCGCAGGTCACGGATGCCCATGCCTTGGCGCGGGCCAGCCTCTGGGCAGCGACCGCGGAATCCGCACGCGATCAGGCCTTCAACTTCGTGCACGAGCCCTTCCGCTGGCGGCGCCTCTGGGAGAAGCTCGCCGCAGCGCTGGATCTGCCCCTCGGACCGCCGGTACCGATGCGCCTGGCGGTCCATATGGCCGACAAGGCGCCGGTCTGGAATCGGCTCGTCGCCGAGCAGGACCTGAGCACCATGCCCTACGAGCGCGCCGTCGGCTGGGGCTTCGGCGACTTCGTGTTTCACAGCGCCTTCGATCTCGTCTCCGACATGGGCAAGATCAGGCGGGCCGGCTTCGACGAGAGCGTGGACAGCGCCGCAGCCCTGCTGTCGGCAATCGGGCGCCTCCAGGCGGCGCGGGTTCTGCCGCGCTGACGCACCGTCGCCGGAAAACGGGACGGGTCATCGGGCCGCACCGTAATCGATGCAGTTGACCGGCCCCGATCAAGGCGTGAAGCTCGCGTGAGCAATGCGCCCATTGTTTGAGCCGAACGCATCCTCGTGGCTCTTCGCGCGGAGAAGGCCAGAATGGCAGAGGGATCCGATATCGCGGCGCGCATGGTGCGGCTCGAGGCGGACAACACGCGGTTGCGCCGCCTGTTGGATGAGGCGGGTGCACCGGACGGGCTCCGCCACGGCCTGCGCGACACGATGGCGATGCTTCGGGCAGTCCTGCGCCTGTCGGCCGAGACCGCAGACAGCGTCGAGAATTACGCGACCCATCTCGAGGGCCGGCTCGACGCCATCGCGCGCGTCCGGGTCACCGCCGACACCTTCGGCGAGGTCAACCTGCACACCCTGATGTCAGATGAGCTGATGATCCATCTCATCCGCGAGGGCGAGCAGGCGGCGCTCGACGGGCCGGCGGTCCGGCTCAGGCCGAAGGCTGCGCAGCTGGTGGCGCTCGCGGTCCACGAACTCTGCAGCAACGCCGTCGAGCATGGCGCCTTCGGCCTCGCGGAGGGTGAGGTCGAGGTCCGCTGGTCCATCGACGGCGTCGGCGCGACATCCGGCGGGGAGCTGACGCTCGTATGGAAGGAGACGGGCGGCGCGGGGATCGGGCCGCCGGCACGGCAGGGCTTCGGGATGCAGGTCCTGACCGAGATGCTGAGCTATGAGTTGGGCGCCAAGGTCGATCTCGCCTTCGAAGCCGATGGCCTACGGTGCACCGTGCGGTTCCCGCTGACACCACGGGTCGGACGCGTGGTGGACGAGACCGACTTCGAGGAGAACGGCGAGCCGGGCTGAGACGGCCGGCGCGCCGTCCACGCGCGGCATTCTCAGCCGATCGCCCGCGAGGCTTCCCGGACCTGACGCGTCGCCCGGTCGACCCGAACGCTCGCCTCGGCGATCGTGTCCATGCCGGATGCGATCGTCGATACGCCGTGCGACGCCGTCTGCATGCTGCCGGACATCTCACGCGTTACCGCGGATTGCTCCTCCACGGCCGCCGCAATGGTCGACGAGACCTCGTTCAACGTGCGGATCGTGCCCTGGATGACGCCGATCGCGTCCACGGCCTCGCGGGTCGCCGACTGGGTGGAGGCAATCTGGCTGCGGATCTGATCCGTCGCCCGGCCCGTCTGCTCAGCGAGGGTCTTCACCTCACTGGCCACGACCGCGAAACCGCGGCCGGCCTCACCGGCGCGGGCCGCCTCGATTGTGGCGTTGAGCGCCAGCAGGTTGGTCTGGGCGGCGATGCCAGAGATCAGGCCGACCACATCGCCGATCTGGGTCGCCTGCTCGCTCAGCCCCGCTACGATCCGTCCCGTGTGCTGCGCCTGATCGACCGCCTGTCCGGCGATCTCCGCCGCGTGGCTGACCTGCTGGCTGATCTCCCCGACGGAGACGGACAACTGCTCGGCACCCGAGGTGACCGACCGGATCTCGTTCGAGACACGCCCGACCGTCTCGGCGGCGTGATTTGTCTGCCGCGTCACATCCTCGACGGCGCGACCGATCGCGTCGAGATCGTCGCCGATCGCGCGCTGCGCTTCGGCCCGGCGCTGCCGCTCGTGGACCTGCGCGGTGATGTCGGTGGCGAACTTGACGACCCGCACGGGCCGGCCGTCCGCGTCGGTGATCGGGTTGTAGGTGGCCTGGATCCAGATCTCTCGACCGCCTTTGCCGGTGCGCCTGAACGCGCCGGATTGGAATTCCCCGCGGGCGAGCGCGGCCCAGAAGGCGCGATAGGCTTCGCCCGCTCGCTCGGCCTCGCCGACGAACAGGCTGTGATGGCGGCCGACGATCTCTTCCAGGCGGTAGCCCACGGCATCGAGGAAATTCTGATTGGCGCTCAGGATCGTTCCGTCGAGCGCGAAGGCGATCACCGCCTGCGAGCGGTGGAGCGCCATGATCTGGCCTTCGAGATCGAGGGAGCGAAGCTTATGCGCGGTGATGTCGGTGGCGAACTTGACGATCTTGACCGGCTTGCCCGCGGCATCGAGCACGGGATTGTAGGTGGCCTGGATCCAGACCTCACGGCCCCCCTTGGCGATCCGCTTGTACTCGGCGGTCTGGAACTCGCCGCGCCGCAGACCCTCCCAGAATGCGCGGTAGGCCGCGCTCTCGCGCTGCGCGGGTTCGACGAACAGGCTGTGATGACGGCCGCGGATCTCATCGAGGGTGTAGCCCATCGCGGCGAGGAAATTCGCGTTGGCGTCCAGGATGGTTCCGTCGAGCGCGAATTCGATTGTGGCGAGCGACCGGCTCAAGGCGGCCAGCTTGGCATACTGATCCCGGCGGCCTTTGAGGCGCTCGAACATGATGGTCTCCCTGTGCGCAACCCGCTGGTGCGACGAAAGCGCACCTTGACGGTTGCGGCATGATTGTAAGCCGCTCGAAAAAAGCTATCTATGTTAGCAAGTTCGATATCAGCTTTACTGAAACTCTTCTTGAGTTCGATCTACGGCGATTTTCTTGCCTAAGTGTTAAAGCGACTCTCGACTATCTTGATTTTAGTAATTCCGCCCGCTTGCCCAGAAATCAACGTGACCAATCCGTCACTCATCCAGCGATTGCATTATCTTATCTTAGGTTGGTCCCACCCACTACCTCGGGTTGGTGGTGGACGGACGCGCTACGTGTGGGTTGAGGAAACCAGTACCGCCCCCCAAAATAGGTCGCCACTTTATAGTTTTTCGCCCATATCCAGCGTATGAAATTAGTAAATTTGACAATCGATGTGTTGCTTGCCTCTCCGATAGTGCACCAAAGATAGCAGAGATAGATTGAGTCGAATGACGGATTGTATGCCGATCAATTATTTGTGTGCTCGAAGTAACGCATCGGTGATCAACCGTCGCGGCTGACCGTCGCCTCGATCCGCCCATAGGGTTGGTCGGTCGGCAGGAAAACGGTACCGGGATTGTCCAGGCTGAAGGCTGTCAGGTCGATGGGAATGTAGTGCTTGTTCGGCATCACGAAGGTGATCTCGCTGATGTCTTGCACGGCTGCGAGCGCGGCCTCGCCCATCCTGTACATACTGTCCTGCACGCCGCGACTGTAAGTAGTACCGAAGACGGCCAGCAGCGTCGCGAGGATCCGTGCATTCGCGGTTTCGCACGCGGCGGGCACGGTCGCCCACGTCCAAGTCGCGTCCATGCTGGTGGCCGCGATGCGGTCGGTGGTGTCCGGCAACGTTCGGTACTGGTCGTCGACGAAGCCGGCCCAGCCCGACTGCGTGGTCTTCATGAAGGTGTAGCCGTGCAGGCCGGAACGCAGGGTCGATCCGGCCCGGTCGGTCTTGAGCGCGACGAAGCCGACGCCGTTCCCGTCCCGCGTGAAGGTATGGCCGTGCGGTTGACCGTCGATGCTGTGGCGCAGCCAGCGCGTTTCCTCGGCCTCGATCGCGACCGTCTCGATTTGCGGGTAGGTGTCGAGCAGAACCCGCGCGACGGCGGCCACGAACGCCTCCTTGTCGAGGGCAAGATTCCGGGCCGCCGTGACGTTGACGATGTTCTTGATGCTGTCGGTGGCGATGCAGGCGCGGTTGTCGCCCTCGGTCCAGGCGGCATCGAATCGGCCGGTCAGCATCACCGAGAGCGTCAGCTCGCGCGGCGTATGGTGGTCACCGTCGCGGGTGAGACGCATCACCCGGACCTGTTCCTTGCCGTAGCGCGACGCGATCAGGGGCATAGGCAGTCTCCGGCGGAGGCGGTGGGCGCCGTCTAGCTTAGGGCGGGAGTGAGCGCGGGTCCAAAATCCATGCGCTCGCATATAGGTCTGGGATGACTTGACCGCGGCGGCGCAGCGGCAGCCATATTGCGAGGCTGAAGCTCTCCGGTCGCCCGGCAGACGAGAGAGGAATGGACCTCAACACCATCGAGACGGTTCTCCGACCGCGCAGCCGGTCCGACTTGCCCGCGTGGCGGGCCGGCGACGCGTGCCTCGCGGGCGGGACGTGGCTGTTCTCCGAGCCGCAGGATGAAACGCGGCGCCTCGTTGACCTCGCGAGCCTCGCGTGGCCGCCGCACGCGATCGACGCGGACGGTCTGGTTCTCGCCGCAACCTGCACCTTCGCGCAGCTCGACCGCCTGGACCTGCCGCCGGCCTGGATCGCGGCACCGCTCGTGGGGCAATGCTGCCGCGCCCTGCTCGGCTCGTTCAAAATCTGGAACACCGCCACTGTCGGCGGCAATCTTTGCCTCGCGCTGCCGGCAGGGCCCATGATCGCGCTCGCCACCGCGCTGGAGGCGACCTGCGCGATCTGGTCCGCGGATGGAGGCGCGCGGCACGTGCCCGTCGAGGACTTCATCCTCGGTGCCCAGCGCAATGCCCTGAATCCGGGCGAGATCCTGCGCAGCCTGTCGATGCCGGCCGCCGCCCTGATGCGCAGGACCGCGTTCCGGCGGATCAGCCTCAGCCCGAACGGGCGGTCGGGGGCTCTGCTGATCGGGACACGGGATCCGGCCGGCGGCTTCGCGCTTACCGTCACCGCCTCCGTCCGGCGCCCGGTACGTCTCGTCTTCGCCGGACTGCCCGAGCGCGCGGAGGTCGAGACCGCTCTCGAGCAGGCGATCCCCGACGCTCTCTACCATGACGATGTCCACGGACGGCCGGACTGGCGCCGCCACGTCACCCGGCACCTCGCCGGCGAGATCCGCGACGCGCTCGCGGCGGACGCTGGCCGATGCGGCTGACCGTCAACGGCCTCGCGCAGGAGCGCGAGCCCCGCCCGGGGCAATGCCTGCGCACGTATCTCCGCGAGGCGGGCTGGTTCGGCGTGAAGAAGGGCTGCGACGCGGGCGATTGCGGCGCCTGCACCGTCCATCTCAATGGCGAGCCGGTCCATAGCTGTCTGATCCCCGCCTTCCGCGCCGAGGAGCGGAGCGTAACGACGATCGAGGGCCTCGCGGGTCCTTGCCGTCCGGAGGAGACCGAGCCGACATCGTTCCATCCGATGCAGGCGGCCTTCCTTGCGGCGCAGGGCTTCCAGTGCGGGTTCTGCACCCCGGGCATGATCATGACGGCTGCGGCCCTGGATCAGGGCCAGAGGCAGGATCTCGGCACCGCCCTCAAGGGCAACCTCTGCCGCTGCACCGGCTACCGCGCCATCCGCGACGCCATTGCGGGCGCCGCGCACGCGGTGGCAGCGGGGTCCGACCCCGATCCGGTCGGCCGGAACGTGGCCGCGCCGGCCGCGCCGCTCGTGGTGGCCGGGAGGGCCGGCTTCACACTCGACGGGCCGCCGACCGATGCGCTGCATCTGAAAGTCCTGCGCTCGCCGCACGCCCATGCCCGCATCGTGGCCATCGACGACGCGGCGGCGCGCGCCGTCCCGGGCGTGATCGCGGTGCTGACCCATACGGACGCGCCGGCGGGCCGGTTCTCCACCGGCCGCCACGAGGATCCGCGGGACGACGCAGCAGATACCCGCGTCCTCGATTCGATTCTGCGTTTCGTCGGGCAGCGGGTCGCGGCCGTGGTCGCCGAGACCGAGGCTGCTGCGGAAGCCGGCTGCCGGGCACTGCGCGTGACCTACGAGGTCCGCCCGGCGCTCATCGACCCCGATCGCGCCCTCGCGCCCGACGCGCCGCGGGTCCACGATCCACGCGACCGGCCGGGCGAGGACGCCGCGCCGCACGGGCTTCACCCGAACCTCGCCGCGGAGGTGCACGGCGAGGTCGGCGATGTGGAGGCGGCCTTCGCCGCGGCCGATTTCGTCTACGCGGACACGTTCCATTCGCAGCGCCTGCAGCACGCGGCCCTTGAGACGCATGGCTGCCTGGGCTGGCGTGCCGAGGACGGCCGCCTGACGCTCCGGACGAGCACACAGGTCCCGTTCCTGACCCGCGACGCCCTCTGCGACCTGTTCGGCCTTGAGCGGGACGCGGTGCGCGTCCTCTGCGGCCGGGTCGGCGGCGGCTTCGGCGGCAAGCAGGAGATGCTCACCGAGGATCTCGTCACGCTGGCGGTCCTGCGGACCGGCCGTCCGGTGCGCTGGGAGCTGACCCGCCAGGAGCAGTTCACCGCGACCACGACCCGCCACCCAATGCGCGTGGCCGTGAAGATCGGCGCCCGCCGGGACGGGACACTCACGGCGATCAGCCTCGACGTACTGTCCGACACGGGGGCCTACGGCAATCACGCGGGCGGCGTGATCCACCACGGCTGCAACGAGGTTCTGGCTGCCTACGCCTGCCCGAACAAGCGGGTCGATGGCTACGCGGTCTACACCCATACGCTGCCATCCGGCGCTTTTCGGGGCTACGGCCTCAGCCAGACGATCTTCGCCCTCGAATCCGCGCTGGACGAGGTCGCCCGCGGACTCGGGATCGATCCGTTCGCCCTGCGCCGGATCAATGCCGTGAAGACCGGCGACGCCATGGTCTCGAACAGTCTGGAGCCGCACGACGTGGTGTTCGGCAGCTACGGCCTCGACCAGTGCCTGACCCTGGTCGAGGACGCCCTGCGGGCCGATCCCGGGCCGGAGCCGGAGTCCGGGTGGCTCAGCGGGACCGGCATGGCGATGGCGATGATCGACACGATCCCGCCCCGCGGCCATCACGCCGACGCGCGGGTCAGCCTCGACGCTGACGGGCACTACACCGTCCGGGTCGGCACGGCCGAATTCGGCAACGGCACCAGCACGGTGCACCGGCAGATCGCGGCCTCGGCTCTGAACGTCGCCCCGGAGCGCGTGCGCGTCGCCGGCGCGGACACCGATGCGGTCGGCCACGATACCGGTGCCTATGGCAGCACCGGCACGGTGGTGGCGGGCCTCGCGACGCTCCGTGCCGCCGAGGCGCTCGCGGCGCGGATCCGGACGCGGGCCGCGGACATGTTGGGTACGGCCCCGGAGACCTGCCGCCTCACCGGCGAGACCGTGGTCACAGCGAACGGATCGCTCCGGCTCGCGGCCCTCGGCCCGCTCGACGCGCCGGGCCGCGCGGACGGCACACCGCGCTCGGTGTCGTTCAACGTTCAGGGCTTCCGTGTCGCCGTCCACCCGGTCAGCGGCGAAGTCCGGATCCTGAGGAGCGTCCACGCCGCCGATGCCGGCCGCGTCATCAATCCGATGCAGTGCCGCGGCCAGGTCGAGGGCGGCGTCGCGCAGGCGATTGGCGCGGCGCTCTACGAGGATGTCCGGATCGATGCGGCGGGGCAGGTCGTGACACAGGCGTTCCGCGACTACCACATCCCGGCCTGCGCCGACGTGCCGGACACCGAGGTGCTGTTCGCCGAAACCCATGACAGCGTCGGCCCGTTCGGTGCCAAGTCGATGAGTGAATCGCCCTTCAATCCCGTCGCAGCGGCGCTCGGCAACGCCATCCGCGACGCGACCGGCATCCGGCTCACCGCCACGCCCTTCGCGGCCGACAGGATCTACTGGGCCGTGGCGGCCGGACGGAGCGGGGATCAGGAATGGACCTGAAGCGCGACGTGGCCCCGCCGGCCGTAGGCGCTTCCGGATTCCTCGAGCGCACCTTCCGGCTCGCCGAGCACGGCACAAGCGTGCGCACCGAGCTGCTCGCCGGCCTGACCACCTTCCTGACGATGGCCTACATCGTCTTCATCAATCCGAGCATCCTGGCGGATGCCGGCATGCCCCGAGGCGCGGTCTTCGTGGCCACCTGCCTGGTGGCGGCGCTCGGCTCGATGATCATGGCGCTGTACGCCAATTATCCGATCGCCCTCGCGCCGGGGATGGGGCTCAACGCCTACTTCACCTACGTCGTGGTCCAGGGCCTGGGCTTCTCGTGGCAGGCGGCACTGGGGGCGGTGTTCATCTCCGGCCTGTGCTTCCTGGTCGTCACGCTCACCGGCCTGCGAGCGCTCATCGTCGACGGGATCCCGCCGTCGATGCGCATCGCCATCACGGTGGGGATCGGCCTGTTCCTGGCGATCATCGCGCTCAAGAACGCCGGCCTCGTCGCGGCGAGCCCGGCGACTTTCGTCACCCTGGGCGACCTGCACAAGCCCGAGGCCATTCTGGCGGTCATCGGCTTCCTGATGGTCGCCGTACTGTCCGCCCGGAAGGTGCGGGCGGCGCTGCTCTCCAGCATCCTCACCGTGACGGTGCTGAGCTTCGTCTTCGCGGGCAACACCTTCCAGGGCATCGTCTCGCTGCCGCCCTCACTCGCCCCGACGCTGTTCGCCCTGGACATCACGGGTGCCCTTTCGGCAGGGCTGCTCAACGTGATCCTGGTGCTGTTCCTCGTCGAGCTGTTCGACGCCACCGGCACCCTGATGGGCGTGGCGGGCCGCGCCGGGCTGCTGACCGCGGGCCGGATGCGCCGCCTCGACCGGGCGCTGATGGCCGATTCCGCCGCGGTCTTCGCGGGCTCGCTGCTCGGCACGTCGAGCACCACCGCCTACCTGGAGAGCGCCTCAGGGGTGGAGGAGGGCGGCCGCACCGGCCTGACCGCCGCGACGGTGGCGGTGCTGTTCCTGGCCTGCCTGTTCTTCGCCCCGCTGGCCGCCGCTGTCCCGCCCTACGCCACGGCGCCGGCCCTGTTCTACGTGGCCTGCCTGATGCTGCGCGAGCTGGTGGAGCTCGACTGGGACGATCTCACCGAGGTCGTGCCGGCCTGCGTGACCGCGCTGCTGATGCCCTTCACCTACTCGATCGCCACCGGCGTCTCGTGCGGCTTCATCACCTACGCAGCGCTCAAGCTCCTCGCCGGTCGCGCCCGGGACGTGAAGCCGATCGTCTGGGTGATCGCGGCCGTGTTCCTGTTCAAGTTCGTCGAGACCGGCGGGGCCCATTGATGGCCGGTGCCGCCTCCGCCGGACCAGCCCGGTCCGCGGCTTTGCGGGGACGCGCCGCGAGCCTCACCGGAAACCCGTTCCGGGCCGAGGGCTGCCTGCATCACGTCGAGGACGCGCTGATCCTGATCGAGGACGGCCGGATCGCGGCGTTCGGCCCCTACGCCGACACGATCGGCCGCGTGCCCGAGGGCGTGCCGGTGACGGAATATGCGAACGCCCTGATCCTGCCGGGCCTGATCGACACGCACGTCCACTATCCGCAGCTTCAGATGATCGCGTCATACGGCGAGCAGCTGCTGGCCTGGCTCGACAAGTACACCTTCCCGGCCGAGCTGGAATTCGCCGATCAGGCCCATGCCGAGCGGGTCGCCATGCTGTTCTTCCGCGAGATCCTAAGCGCCGGCACCACCACGGCGGCGGTCTACTGCACGGTCCACCCCGGCTCGGTGGAGGCGTTCTTCGCGGAATCCGAGCGCTTCAACACCCGGATGGTCGCCGGCAAGGTGCTGATGGACCGCAACGCCCCCGCGGCCCTGCTCGACACGGCCCAGCGCAGCTACGACGAGAGCCGGGCCCTGATCGCGCGCTGGCACGGGCGCGGCCGCCAGCTCTACGCCGTGACGCCGCGGTTCGCCCCCTCCTGCACGCAGGCGCAGCTCGACGCCGCCGGCGCGCTGCTCGCCGAGCATGATGGGCTCTTCCTGCAGACCCACCTGTGCGAGACCACCGACGAGGTCGCCTGGGTGATGGACCTGTTCCCCGATCGGGCGAGCTACCTCGACGTCTACGCCCGAGCGGGACTGGTCGGGCCACGCTCGGTCTTCGGCCACGCGATCCATGTGAGCGAGGACGATCTTTGCACCTGTCACCAGGCGGGGGCGGCGCTCGCCCATTGCCCGACCTCGAACGGCTTCCTCGGCAGCGGCCTGTTCCGCCTGTTCGACGCGCAGGATCCGCGGCGGCCGGTGCGGGTCGGCCTCGGCACGGATGTCGGAGCCGGCACGACCCTGTCGCTGCTGAAGACGCTGGGCGACGCCTACAAGGTCGCCGCCCTGCAGGGGACCAAGCTCGACGCGCTGCGGGCCTTCTGGCTCGCCACCTTGGGCGGGGCGGAGGCCCTGCGCCTCGACGACCGGATCGGCCGCATCGCCCCGGGCTACGAGGCCGACCTCTGCGTCCTGGACCTCGGCGCGACCCCGCTCCTCGGCTTCCGCACCGGGACCTGCCGGGACATCGAGGAGCTGCTCTTCGTCCTGATGATCCTCGGCGACCACCGCACCGTGCGGGCGACCTGGGTGGCCGGCGAATGCGTCTACGACAACCGGCGCACCGGCGATCCGCTGCGCTACCCGCCGGTCACCGCCGCGTAGAGGGCCGCCGCGTCCCTGGCGCCGCGCAGCGCCGCCGCGGTCTCGGGATCGCGCAGACGCCGCGCCACGCAGGCGAGGGCGTTGAGCGGCTCGTGCCGGTCGGGCACGGGCAGGAGCAGCAGGAAGACAAGATCGACCCGGTTGTCGTCGACCGCCTCGAAATCGATCGGCTCGCGCAGGCGGGCGAGGATCCCGTACGGCCGGGACACGGCCTCGAGCCGGGCATGCGGCAGCGCGATGCCGTCGCCGATCCCGGTCGAGCCCAGATTCTCACGCCGGGCGAGCGCCGGAAGGATCGCGTCCAGGCCGATGCCGAGGGCCGTCGCGGCGCGCCGGGCCAGGTCTTCGAGCAACGCGTTCTTGGTGGCGGCGCGCAGGCCGACGAGTACGTCGGACGGCGCGAGGAGTTCGTCGACCGTCATCGCGCGGGGCAGCCGGTGCTCAGAAGCTTCATCCGATCCTCGGTGTCAGGGCGCGGCCACGCCGTCGGCGCGCGGCGCCGGCTCGTCGTCGGGCGCGCGCAGGCGGTAGCCGACGCCGGTCTCGGTCAGCAAGATTCGGGGACGCTCGGGATCCGCCTCCAGCTTCTGGCGGAGCTGGCGCACGTACACGCGCAGGTATTGAGGGTCCGATGAGGACGAGACCGAGCGCATGAGCTGGGCGTGCGTCAGCACCTTGCCGGCATGCAGCACCAGGACGCGCAGGAAGTCGTATTCCCGGGGCGTCAGCTTCACCTCGGCTTCGTCGATCTTGACGATGCGCCGGATCAGATCGACCGAGAGGTTGTCGACGCGGAAGATCGGTCGCTCCCCCCGGGCGGCGAGCTGGTGCCGCATGGCGGCACGCAGGCGCGCCAGAAGCTCCGCCATGCCGAACGGCTTGGTCACGTAGTCGTTGGCACCGAGATCCAGCGCCTCGACCTTCCCGCCCTCGTCGTCGCGACTCGACAGCACGACGACGGGCAGGTCGGGATGACTCGCCCGGACCGTCCGCAGCAGGTCGTGACCGCGCATGTCGGGCAGGCCGAGGTCGAGGATCACGAGATCGACGCCCTCGCGGCCGAGCAGCGCCAGGGCGGTCCGGCCATCGGCCGCTTCCAGGACGGCGTAGCCCTGTGTGGCGAGGCCCATGCGCAGGAGCTTGCGGATCGGTGGCTCGTCGTCGACGACCAGAACCTTCGGACTCATGCGGCGATGTCCCTGAGCGCGCTGCGGGCGGGGACCGGCAGAGCGATGGTGAAGCAGGCGCCGCTTCGATCGCGCCGGTTCGCGGCCGTGACGGTCCCGCCCATCGCCTCGACGAAGCCGCGGGAGATGGCGAGCCCCAGCCCGGTTCCGGCCCGGACCCGGTCGCCCTTCCGGACGCGGTAGAACTTGTCGAACACCCGCTCGACTTCCGCCTCGGGCAGGCCTTCGCCCTCGTCCAGCACGGCGATCCGGACCCGGTCGTCCTCCCGCCGCGCCCGGACCGTCACGGTCGAGCCTCCGGGCGCGTATTTCGCGGCGTTGTCGAGGAGATTGACCAAAACCTGCTCGAACAGGACCGGGTCGAGCGCCAGCGCCGGCAGGTCGGGATCCACCGCCACGGCGACGCGGTGGTCGGCGAGGATCTTCTGCGTCCGGCGCAGGGCGGTGTCGACGGTCTCGGCCACGTCCTGCGCGGAGAGGTTCGGCGCCACCGCGCCGGCCTCCAATCGGGTCATGTCGAGGAGGTTCGCGATGAAGCGGTTGAGCCGCTCCGACTCCTCGATGATCGTCGCCAGCAGCTCCGCCTTCGCGTCCGCGGGCAGCGCCGCCTCGAGGTCGCGCAGCGTGCTCGCCGCGCCCAGAACCGAGGCGAGGGGCGTGCGCAGGTCGTGGCTGATCGAGGTCAGCAGCGCCTGGCGCAGACGGTCCGTCTCCGCGGCGCGCTCGGCCCGGTCGAGATCTTCCACGAGCCGGACCCGCTCGATGGCGAGCGCGCCCATGTCGGCCAGGGCGTCGAGGAGGCGGCGGCCCTCCGGCGACAGGATCGGCCCGGTGCCGTCGGAATCGAGGCCGATCACCCCGATCGTGCCGCGCCCGGTCCGCATCGGCAGGAACAGCCGCTTGGCGCCGGGCAGCGTGTCGGCGCCGCGGCCCGCGGGCCGGTCGTTGGCGAAAGCCCAATGCGCGGCCGCGAGGTCGGCCTCGTCGAGCATGTCCTCCGGCGGGTAGCCGGCCCGGACGGTGACGGCCTGACCATCGGGCAGGAGCAGAACGACACGCACCTTCAGCATCGCGGCGACCTGGGCGCAGGTGGCCCAGAGCACGTCGTCGAGGGTTCCGCAGGCGGCGAGCTTGCGCGAGAAGCCGAACAGCCGCTCGGTGGCCCGCGCGCGGCCCTGGCTGACCACCGCCACCCGGCGGGCGCGGGCGGCGAGGTTCGAGACCAGCACCGCCACCAGCGTGAACAGCAGGAAGGCGGCGACGTTGGTCGGGTCGGCGATGGTCAGCGTGTAGACCGGCGGCAGGAAGAAGAAGTTGTAGGCAAGCGAGCCCGCCACCACGGCGGCGAGGGCCGGCCCGAGCCCCCAGCGCACCGCGACCGCGACGACAGCGGTCAGCAGGAAGAGATCGGCATTCTCGACGCCCGCATAGGGCTGGGCGAGGATCGCCGCGCCGAGTCCCGCGGCGACCGCCGCCAGGGCGATGACATAGGGCCGCGCCTCGAAACTGGACCGCGGAGCGGCCAAAGCCACGGCGCGGCGCGGCTGCGTTTCGTCCGGCACGGCCTCGCCGGGGACCACGTGCACGCTGATATTGCCGCTGCGCCGCACGAGATCGTGCACCACCGAGCCGTTCACGAGCTCGAACAGCCACGACCGGTTCGCCTTGCCGACGACGATGTGATTGACGTTGGCGGAGCGGGCATAGTCGAGCACGTCGTCGGCGATCCGGCGTCCGCCCGGCAGTGTGACGGCGTCGCCGCCGAGCCGGTCGGCGAGCCGCAGGGCCTCGGCGATCCGGTCGCGCTCCGCCTCGGTCAGGGCGGCCGCCCGCGCGCCCTCGATCGAGAGCGCCGTCCAGGGTGCGTGCAGGCGGTCGGCCAGGCGCTTTGCGTAGCGCACGAGGCCGGAGGAGCGAGGATCCTCGTTCACGCAGACCAGCACGCGCTCGCCCGCCGCCCAGGGGCCCGCGATGGCGTTGGCCCGCATATGGCTGAGGAGCTCGTCGTCGACGCGGTCGGCGGTGCGCCGGAGCGCCAGCTCGCGCAACGCCGTCAGGTTGCCGCGAGAGAAGTAATGCTTCAGGGCGCGCTCGGCGTGGGTCGGGACGTAGACCTTGCCGTCCCTCAGGCGCTGGATCAGGTCGTCGGGGTTGAGGTCGACCACCTCGATGTCGTCGGCCCGGTCGAGGACACCGTCCGGCACCGTCTCGCGTACCCGGATGCGGGTGATCGACGCGACCACGTCGTTGAGGCTCTCGACATGCTGGATGTTGAGCGTCGTCAGGACGTCGATGCCGGCGTCGAGCAGTTCCTCGACGTCCTGGAAGCGCTTCGGGTGGCGCGAGCCCGGCGCGTTGGTGTGGGCGAGTTCGTCGACCAGCGCGAGAGCCGGCCGGCGGGCGAGCAGCGCGTCGAGGTCCATCTCCTCCAGGACGGTGCCGTGATACGGCACGGCGCGGCGGGGGATCGTCTCGAACCCGTCGAGCAGGGCCTCGGTCTCGGCGCGGCCGTGCGTCTCGACCACGCCGACCAGAACGTCGAGCCCGGCCTTCATCCGGGCCCGGCCGATGGTCAGCATCTCGTAGGTCTTGCCGACGCCGGGGGCGGCGCCAAGGAAGACCTTGAGCCGGCCGCGCGTCCGCTCCTCCCGGCGCACCGCTTCGAGCAGGGCATCGGGCGAGGGGCGGGCAGGGTCGCGACCGGTCTCGGGCATGATCGCCATCTTAGCAAAACACCGCGGATATCGCGGGATCGTCGCGTCATTGCGAGCGGAGCGAAGCAACCCAGGGCATCGGGACGCCGGTGGACATGGCGCGACTGGATTGCTTCGCTCCGCTCTCAAAGACGAAGCGGGATTTTCGACACGCCAATTCGATGTCCACCCAAGGGATCGGGCCTCACGCGCCCTGTCCGTGACGCCAATCGGCATCGATCCGACCGGACGGTGTGTCCCGAGCTGATATCGCGTTCGCCTCAGCGGGCGGCGAGCCCGTCGACCGCCAGGTTCAGCGCCAGGACGTTGACGCGCTGCTCACCCAGGATGCCGAGCGTGCGGCCCTCGATGCGCGACGTCACGAGATCGCGCACGCGCTCCTCCGGGATGTTTCGGGCCTTGGCGATCCGGGGAACCTGAAAGTAGGCGGCTTCGGGCGAGATGTCCGGGTCGAGGCCGGACCCGCTGGTCGTCACGAGATCGACCGGCACCGGGGCATTCGTGTTCTCGGCCCTGAGCGCCTCGACGTCGCCCTTCACCCGCTCGGCCAAGGCCGCGCTGGTCGGGCCGAGATTCGAGCCGGAGGAGTTCGCCGCGTTGTAGGGCGCCGGCACCGTCTTCGCGGCGTCGGCGGGGTCCGGCGCCGTCGTGGCCGAGGGCCGGCCGTGGAAGTAGCCGGCGCCGGTGAAGTTCTGGCCGATCAGACTTGAGCCGATGACCGTGCCGTCGCGCTCGATCAGGCTTCCGGTGGCCTTGGCGGGGAAGATCACTCCCGCGAGGCCGGTCATGGCGAGGGGGTAGGCGAGGCCGGTGATCACCGTCAGCGCGGTGAGCAGGACCAGGGCGGGGCGAAGCTGTCTGAGCATGGCGGATCTCCGTGGAACCGGATCAGGCGAGGTGGAGGGCGCTGACGGCGAGGTCGATCGCCTTGATGCCGACGAAGGGCACGAGGACGCCGCCGAGCCCGTAGATCAGCAGGTTCCGGCGCAGCAGCGCGGCCGCGCCGACGGCCCGGTAGGTGACGCCGCGCAGGGCCAGCGGGATCAGCGCCACGATGATCAGCGCGTTGAAGATGATCGCCGACAGGATCGCGCTCTGCGGCGAGGCGAGATGCATCACGTTGAGCGCCTGGAGCTGCGGGTACAGCCCTAGGAACATCGCCGGGATGATGGCGAAATACTTGGCCACGTCGTTGGCGATCGAGAAGGTCGTGAGCGCGCCGCGGGTCATCAGCAGCTGCTTGCCGATGCCGACGATCTCGATGAGCTTGGTCGGGTCGCTGTCGAGATCGACCATGTTGCCGGCCTCGCGGGCCGCCACCGTGCCGGTGTTCATCGCCACACCGACGTCGGCTTGGGCCAGCGCCGGAGCGTCGTTGG
The DNA here is from genome assembly GCF_058790235.1 of Methylobacterium sp. FW102-HT35C08. Classification (NCBI taxonomy): domain Bacteria; kingdom Pseudomonadati; phylum Pseudomonadota; class Alphaproteobacteria; order Hyphomicrobiales; family Methylobacteriaceae; genus Methylobacterium; species Methylobacterium sp. FW102-HT35C08. The sequence goes on from NZ_JBYTCL010000002.1 coordinate 213,015, forward strand.
TGCCGTCACCGCACATGGCGACGAGCTTGCCCTGCGCCTGCTCCTTGCGGATCAGGGCCAGCTTGTCCTCCGGGGTGGCTTGGGCGAGGAAGTCGTCGACGCCGGCCTCGGCGGCGATCGCCGCCGCGGTCATCGGGTTGTCGCCCGTGATCATCACGGTGCGGATGCCCATCTGGCGCAGCTCCGAGAAGCGCTCGCGGATTCCGCCCTTCACGATGTCCTTGAGGTAGATCACGCCGAGCAGCCGCCCGTCGCGGGCGACCGCGAGCGGCGTGCCGCCGGCCTTGGCGATCGCCTCCGCGATGGACCGGATCTCGGCCACGAATCCGCTCTCGGCTTCCGGACGGAACGCCAGGGCAGCGTTGGAGCCGTGGGCGGCCATGGGCTGCGCCGACACGGACGCGATGACCGAATCCACGGCACCCTTGCGGATGGACGAGCCGTCCAGATCGACGCCGGACATGCGCGACTGGGCGGTGAACGGTACGAAGGTGGCGTTCAGCGCGGCCATGTCGCGGGCCCGGAGCCCGTACGTCTCCTTGGCGAGCACCACGATCGAGCGGCCCTCCGGCGTCTCGTCGGCCAGGGAGGCGAGCTGCGCCGCATCGGCGAGATCCCGCTCCGAAACGCCGGAGACCGGGCGGAACTCCGTGGCCTGCCGGTTGCCCAGCGTGATCGTGCCGGTCTTGTCGAGGAGCAGGGTGTCGACGTCGCCCGCCGCCTCGACGGCGCGCCCCGACATGGCGAGCACGTTGAAGCGGACGAGCCGGTCCATGCCGGCGATCCCGATCGCCGAGAGCAGCGCGCCGATGGTCGTCGGGATCAGGGTGACGAACAGGGCCACGAGGACGATCACCGGGATCGCGCCGCCCGCGTAGCTCGCGAAGCTCGGGATCGAGGCCACCGCGAAGACGAATACGATGGTGAGCCCGGCCAGCAGGATGTTGAGGGCGATCTCGTTCGGCGTCTTCTGGCGCGCGGCGCCCTCGACCAGGGCGATCATGCGGTCGACGAAGGTCGAGCCCGCTGCCGCCGTGATGCGGACCTTGATCTGGTCGGAGAGGACCTGCGTGCCGCCGGTCACCGCCGAGCGGTCGCCGCCGGATTCGCGGATTACCGGGGCGGATTCGCCGGTGATGGCGGCCTCGTTGACGGAGGCCACGCCCTCGATCACCTCGCCGTCGGAGGGGATCAGGTCACCGGCCTCGACCAGCACCACGTCGCCGACCTTCAGGGTCGTACCCGGCACCGTCTCGTAGGCGAGGCCCTGACCGGTGAGGCGCTTGGCCGTCATCTCGGTGCGGGTCCGCCGCAAACTGTCGGCCTGGGCCTTGCCGCGCCCTTCCGCGAGCGCCTCGGCGAGATTGGCGAAGATCAGGGTGAACCACAGCCAGAGAATGATCTGGCCGGAGAAGGCGAGGTCGCTGCCGCCGGTGATCAGGTCGCGGACAAACAGCACGGTGGTGAGGAGGGCCACGACCTCGACCACAAACATGACCGGGTTTCGGATCATGGCGCGGGGGTCGAGCTTGCGGACGGAGCCGATGAGGGCCGGCCCGATCAGGGCGGCGCTGAACAGGGATGATGTCTGACGCGACATGGGAGATGTCCGGAAGGGGTTAGGTGCCCGGCGCGGCGCGCCGGGCGCTGTCGGGATCAGAGGGCCAGCCTGCCGGCCGTCAGCGCGTAGGCGGCCAGGAGGGCGAAGCCTCCGAGCAGGACGACGCCGAGGAGCGCCAGCACGAGATCGGAGGTCCGCACCGCCTGGGCGCGGTCGCTTCGCCGCGGTTGCCGGTGCAGCACGAGGTGATGGCGCGGCAGGCGCCGGGAGGGGAGGGCGCGCGGCATCTCAGCCCCCCGTCGCGAAGGTCTGGCCGGCCGCGCCCGCGAGGTGCTCGACCACGGGGCCCAGCGCCAGGGACGGGAAGAAGGTCAGGCCGCCGATGATCAGGATCACGCCGACGAGGAGCCCGACGAACAGGCCGCCATGGGTCGGGAACGTGCCCGCCGAGGCCGGAACCCTCTTCTTCGCGGCGAGCGAGCCCGCGATGGCGAGCACCGGGATCTTCACGAAGAACCGCCCCACCAGCATGCCGATGGCGAGCGTGCTGTTGTAGAACAGGGTGTTGGCCGTCAGCCCGCCGAAGGCCGAGCCGTTGTTGGCCGCCGCCGAGGTGTAGGCGTAGAGGATCTCGGTGAAGCCGTGCGGGCCGGCATTGGCCGGGCCGGCGAGGCCCGCCGGCAGCACGGTCGCGAGCGCCGTGAAGCCCAGCATCATCAGCGGCAGGCAGAGGATGCCGAGCATGGCCATCTTCACCTCCTTCGCCTCGATCTTCTTGCCGAGGTATTCGGGGGTGCGGCCGACCATCAGGCCCGCCACGAAGATCGCCACGATCACGAAGATCAGCATGCCGTAGAGGCCGGCGCCGACACCGCCGATGATGATCTCGCCGAGCTGCATGTTGAGCAGCGGGATCAGCCCGCCGAGTGCCGTGAACGAATCGTGCATGGCGTTCACGGCGCCGCAGGAGGCCGCGGTGGTGATCACCGCGAACAGCGCCGAGGCCGCGATGCCGAAGCGGGTCTCCTTGCCCTCCATGTTGCCGCCGGTCAGCCCGAAGCTGTTGAGCACCGCGCTGCCGTTGGCCTCGGCCCAGTAGGTGACGGCGACGCCCGCGAGGAACAGGATCCCCATGGCGCCGAGGATCGCCCAGCCCTGGCGCTCGTCGCCGACCATGCGGCCGAAGACGTTGGTGAGCGCGGCGCCGATCACGAAGATCGAGACCATCTGGACGAAGTTCGACAGGGCGGTCGGGTTCTCGAACGGGTGCGCGGCGTTGGCGTTGAAGAATCCGCCGCCATTGGTCCCGAGCATCTTGATCGCCACCTGGCTCGCCACTGGTCCGAGCGCGATGGTCTGCTTGGCGCCCTCCAGGGTGGTGGCGTCGGCGTAGGCGCCGAGCGTCTGCGGAATCCCCTGCCAGACCAGGAACAGCGTGTAGGGGATGCAGATCGGCAGCAGCACGTAGAGGGTCGCGCGGGTGACATCGACCCAGAACGAACCGATCGTTCCGGTAGAGGCTCGGGCGAAGCCCCGGATCAGCGCCACCGCAACCGCAATGCCGGTCGCCGCCGACAGGAAGTTCTGGTGCGTCAGGCCCAGCATCTGGGTCAGGTCCGACAGCGTGGTCTCGCCGCCATAGGATTGCCAGTTGGTGTTGGTGATGAAGCTGGTCGACGTGTTGAACGCGAGATCCGGCGCCACCGCGGCCTGATCGGCCGGGTTGAGCGGCAGGACCGCCTGCAGCCGCAGGATCGCGTAGAGCACCGCGAAGCCCAGCACGTGGAACAGGATGACCGCGCCCGTATAGGCCAGCCAGTGCTGCTCCTGGCGGTCATCGATGCCCGACACCCGGTAGAGCCCGCGCTCGATCGGTGCGAGCACGGGCGAGAGGAGGGTGCGCTCTCCGGTGAAGACGCGGGTCATGTACGACCCAAGGGGCTTCACGAGCGCCAGAACGACCGCGCAGTAGAGCGCGATCTGGATCCAGCCGTTGAGGTTCATGGGGAGGGTCCGTGCGCAGCCGCTCAGAACCGCTCGGGGCGGACGAGGGCGTAGGTGAGGTAGACGAGGAGGCCGGCGGTGACGCAGGCGCCGAGGGTCAGGTCGAGGCTCATGGCGGCCTCGCTCACAGCCGCTCGCAGGCCGCGGCGTAGCCGGCCGCGGCGGCGAAGAAGGCGAGTCCCCCCGCGAGGAAGACGATGTCGAGCATGGTGGTCGGGTCCGGTTCGGCGGACCGACCGCGGAGGCTCCGCGACCGGTTCCGGCCAACCCGGAATGTGGCCCCGAACCGCGTTAGGGTTCGAGGCGTGGACAGGGCGGATCTTATAAGGGTCGCATTAGGATTGGGCCGTGCCGACCGTCCCTACCGGCCGCGCGAAGCACGTCGTCGGCGCACGTGATGTCGGCGCTGGACTCGGTGAACGGCCCTCCGGCGGAAACCTGATTGACGCGCTCTGACGATCTCAGCTTCCGGGGAGATCGTGAACCTCGTCAAAGAAGAACTCTTTCCAGCTGGTCGGCTTCTGCTTGATGTAGCCGGCGCGCGAGAAGAACTGGGCGGCCGGGAGCAGGTTCTGCGGCGCCGCGGAGAACACCATGCCGGGCCGCGCGATCAGGGCCGCGAGGGCGTCCGCCGAGATGCTCTCCTTGTTGACCTCCAGGTAGATCCTGGCCGCGGCCGGCTTGTCCGTGTCGATCAGGGCGATGGCCTCCTTGATCGCGCCGACGAACGCCGCGATGACCTTCGGATTGGCGTCGTGGAAGGTCGTCGTGCTGTAGACGCAGCCATTGGTCAGGGGGCCGCCCATTACCGCGACCGAGTCGAGGACCTCGTGGACGCCCGACATGGCGAGCTCCTGGTCCTGATACGGCGGCTGCGAGAAGTGCGCGGTGACGCCGTTGTTCTTGTTCTGGAGCGCGATCATCGCGTCGGGATGACCCATGCCGACGGTCATCGCGTTGAACTTCTCCAGGGCGCCGGCCCCGAATTCCTTCTCGACGGCGATCCCCAGCACCACGGGCTGCGTCCCGACCCGGATGGTCGGGACCGCGATCCGGTCGGCCGGTCCGAAATCCGCCAGCGTCTTCACGTTCGGGTTGTTGGTGACGAGCTTCATCGGCAGGGCGCCGGTCGCCACGACACCCTTCACCCGCCCGCTCGTTTTGCCCCACATGATCAGCATGTTCGGTCCGCCGCTGATCACCATGTCGACGCCGCCGGACAGCAGCGCGTCGTTGCTGGCGCCGCCATTGGTCAGGCGCGTCCACGTCACCCGGAGGTTGTCGATCCCGGCAGCCTTGGCGTGCTTTTCCACGAGGCCGAGCTTCTCGGCGATCACGGCCGGCAGGTAGGACAGGCCGGGCTGCTTCGCGATACGCAGCTCGCCCGCCTCGGCGCGCGCGGCGCCCGACCGGATCAGAGGCGCTCCGAAGGCGGCGGCCGAGAGGCCGGCCCGGAGGAGTGTCCGCCGGGTGGAGCCGCAACGATCTGTCTTGGTGTCGCCGGAACGCATGCAGCCCTCGTCTGGGAAGGATGATCCAGCCGGTCTCGCCGGCGGAATGACATTCTGACGCTACTGCATAAGGGCATCGGCGGGTAGGCGGATGCTGTATTCAGATATGACAGAAGGATCGGTGTCGCGTGTGCAGGCGGCCGGGCGGCCCAAGGCGGTAGCCGGTGGACCCTTTGGACGCGCGTCACGCGGTCCGCTCGCGACGACGGCGCGGCTGTGACCACGTCGACGCAAAGCTGGGCACGCGTCGCGGTTCTGGGTTCCGGGTTCGCCTACGGTGACCTGACCGGCTGGTTTTGGACCGGGCTGATTGAGAGGATCGGCCTGGACCAGAGGCGTCGGACATGCGGCGAGGTCAGAAGACGAGCGCGGAGCAGGTGGTGCTGAAGCTGCGCCAGATCGAGGTGCAGACAGCCCAGGGCAAGAGCTTGGCGCTGGCGTGCAAGGAGGCGGAGATCTCCGAGCAGAGCTATTACCGCTGGCGCAGGGAGTACGGCGGCCTCCAGGTCGACCAAGCCAGGAAGATGAAGGACCTGGAGCGCGAGAACGCGCGGCTACGCCGGCTCGTAGCTGACCTGTCCTTGGTGGGTCAGGTGTTGGCGGACGTCGCCTCGGGAACCTTGTAGCCCCCGAGCGACGCCGGCAGGCAGTGGTCGGCATCCGGGGGACGTACGGTCTCTCGGAACGTCACGCCTGCCAGATCGTCGGTCAGCACCGCGGCACGCAACGCACCGTGCCGACCGTGCCGGCCGATGAGGATGCACTGACCCAGGCCATCATCGCCCTGGCGTCCGAGTACGGGCGTTATGGCTACCGCCGCGTCACCGCGCTGCTGCAGGCAGACGGCTGGCGGGTGGGCAAGGACCGGGTTCAGCCCATCTGGCGGATGAGCGCCGAGTCGGGACCCCTCTCTGCAGGATGGTAACGTCCTCAACAAACAGCCGTTTTTCGTCGAGAGGTAGGGTCTCGATCGGCGCCGACCGGAATCCCGCTTTCTCCTCGATTTTGCGAATGATACCAACGCGCTGCCTTGGCTTTGGTCGGGGGTCCCGCTTCAACGCCGATCCACAATCAGCGCGACGGCACCGCGATGGTCGGCGTGAAAGCGACGCCAGACGGGCTGTGGATGCCGTTTAGTAGGCTCAAGGTACGTGCGGGTGCGACTCCGCCACGCCATTCTAATGCCGTTTGCGTGCGTGCTCCCCGAACACCCGCACAGCAGCACGTTCGCGTTAGCGATGTGCTCGGCTGAGGCTGGTTGTGCAGGAGTTTCGGCGGCAGGGCCGCCTGCCCGTGGCGTGCCGGACTCCCATCCCGGCCAGAGATCTCTGCCTCCCCGTAGCCTGTAATCAGACGTTTCGGGCTCCAGCGTAGGGCCCTAAGCGGTTCCCGCGGCTATGTCCGCTCCCATACATCCGCCGTCCGGAAGCGCACCGGCATCAGATCACCCCAAGCCGCCGTTCCGATCACGATCCAACCTACCTGCCCAGACCGATTATGACGCCTCTCCCAAGCGGCCGTTCGTCGGCCAACCGGCAACCTCGATTTGGTGTGGGAAGCAGACAGTTCACTGCAGGATACCGAGGCGAGAGCGCACCGCTACCGTGACGATGGCGTAAAACGGAACGACGATGATGGCGGTCGCGCCCCATACCCATAGGGCTACGTCTTCCAACATCAGCGCCGCAATTATTCCGAACCAGTATGCGGCTTCGAGGAGGTGCACGAGGACATTGAAGCGATCCTGTTTCATCGCTTTCGGAACGGCGAAAGGGCGTCGTCGAGGTGTAGGCATGAGCTTCTCTCCCGTCGACGGCCGAGCCATCCCACAGGAGATCTCACAGGTTCAGTCGCCTCAAAGTGGGGGCGCCACGACGCTGTGGATAGCGACCGCGAAGGAGTTCGGCTGAGGCGGCGGATCATCTCTGAATGTCCGAGCCAGATTGAGAGCGGTCCCCGCGGCCCTGTCTGCCTCGATGTATCCGCTGCTCAAAAGCAGACCGGCGGATATCCACCCTCTCGGACGCCCAGGGAATCATCAGCGTCGGCCGAACTTGGCCGAAACCGGCTGGCCCGCTTCGGAGAAAAGCTGCCAGAAAAGCGGACGAGCTCCTACCGACCCATGTCAGACGGTGGGCGAACGCAACACGATACCCGGAAGCGGACCTGCTGACATCACGATGCTTGGACCGGCGTAGCTTAGCCGTTGCATCCCGTTCACCAGCGCGCTACCGTTGCGATGTCGGAAAAGGCAGACTTGGTTTGGTAAGCCCAAGTCCTTTCGGTAACGAAAGCTCTGGTCTTTGGCCCCGTGCTGCGGACCCCCACGACGAACGAACGACGCCCTCGCGCGTCCGGCCGTTCGTCCGCGTGGGTCTCGGGTTCGGGAAACGCTCCGGTCGAACATCGACTTGGGAGCCCGACCATGCCCACTTCACCGACGCATTATGACACGATCATCGCCGGCGCTGGTCCCGTGGGCCTGTTCCTCGCCTGCGAGCTGTCGCTTGCCGGGTGCTCCGTGCTGGTCCTCGAACAGGCGTGTGATCCGTCCTCACCGTTGAAATACGCCCCGTTCGGACTGCGCGGCCTCTCAGTTCCGACCATCGAAAGCCTCGATCGCCGGGGCCTGTTGAACGCGATCGAAGCTCACGCGGCCAGCCGTGCTACGCCAGGGACGGCGCATTGGATGAAGCAAACCCGCCGTCCGGGCGGCCACTTCGCCGGCATCCAGTTCTTCCATGATCGGATCGACACCGCGCGCTGGACCCATCGCCTACCCGGCGCCGTCAGCAACTTGGCTGCGGAGATGGCAGGCATCGAAGCTGTCCTGAGCGCGCGAGCGGAGGCGTCGGGCGTCACGGTCCTGCGGGGCAGGGGTGTTGAAGGCTTTACCCAGACGGACGAGTTCGTCGTCGTCCAGGCAGGCGGCCAATCATTTCGAGGATGCTGGCTCGTCGGCTGCGACGGGGCCCGCAGCACGGTGCGCAAGGCGGCCGGCGTCGGCTTTACGGGCACCGAGCCCGAGTTCACCGGCTACTCCGTCCAGGCCGAGTTGGCCGGCGCGGACGCGCTCATGCCGGGACGCCAGTACACCGCGCAGGGCATGTACCTGTTCACCCCGCCCGGCACGATCGCGATGGCCGATTTCGACGGAGGCGCATTCCATCGCTCCGCCCCGATCACGCGCGAACACGTCGAGGCTGTCCTGCGCAGGATCTCAGGCACCGATGTTACGGTGACGAAGCTCGAACTTGCCACCACCTGGACCGACCGGGCCTACCAAGCGAGCGCGTATCGCAACGGTCGGGTGCTGCTGGCCGGTGACGCGGCGCACGTCCATTCCCCGCTGGGCGGACAGGGCCTCAATCTCGGGCTCGGCGACGCGATGAACCTGGGCTGGAAGCTCGCCGCCACGATCCACGGCGATGCGCCGATGGACCTCCTCGACAGCTATGAGCGCGAGCGGCATCCGGTCGGCGCCCGTATCCTTGACTGGTCGCGGGCCCAGGTCGCGCTGATGAGGCCGAGCCGAAGCTCGCGCGCGCTTGAAGCCATCATCCGCGACCTGACCGAGACGCCGGATGGCGCAACCTACTTCGCCGAGCGGGTGTGGGGCGTCTCGCTTCGCTACGACCTCAGCGGCAGCCATCCTTTGGTAGGACACAGCGTTCCCGATTTCGTGCTGAACGATGGACAGAGGGTCGGCAGCCTTTTGCGCGGCGGCAAAGGCTTGCTCTTGGAATTCGATCCAGGCGCAACGCATCAGACCTTTGCGTGCCGCAAGTCCAAGAAGATCAGCTATGTCGCAACGAACGCGCGGGATGGACTGGGCTTGCGGGCCATCCTCGTACGGCCAGACGGGATCGTCGCTTGGGCAAGCGAGACAGCTGTTGATGAAGCGACCGTCAGCCGAGCTATGACGCCCTGGTTCGGCGACTGACCGAGCCACGTGACCTGCCTCAGCGATGTCCGCTCCGAGGCGGTCTCCGCTCCAGAGCGGTCTGGCTGGAAACCACCCCAAGCAGCCATCTCGGTTCCGACCCAACGCGGTCGTTCACGCGTGACCGGGCTGTTGCGCGGCGGCGAGTTCGCTCGTTGCCCGTGCGATCTCCGCACCGAAGGCCCTTCGGCAGTATGCGACTAGCCGGTCGGTCCGGTCGGCGTCGCCGCGAAAGGCGATGTGGCCATCCGGGCGAACGAGCACGAGCGCCGGGCGGCCCTCCAGGCCGTAGGCGCCATGGGCCTTGCCGTCCATGTCCGAGAGGACGGGGACGTCCGCATCGTCGACCGGCGGGCCCGCCAGGACGAGGCGCGGCCGCACCCAAGGCCATGGCGTGACGGCGTCGGCTGCATCGAGCAGCGAGGCGCCCGCGTCGGATGACCGGCCGTCGAAGCACAGGAGCGACCAGCCGGTCGTGTGGCCGTCCGGGTTGTAGAGGAACGGGAACAGGCTCGTGGTCTCGCCGCGATGCGTCACCTCTGCGTCCGGTGCGCGCTCGCCTGGCTTCGGTCCCGGCCGCAGCACGGTCGCCAGGCCGGACAGGCGGTCCTCGTTCAGGAGGCTCTTCGGGTACTCGACACCCATCTGTTGCATGTCGTCCGTGCCCTGCAGGAGCGAGCCGAGGTTCGGGAGCGCCTTCGCGGCCAGGCCCAGGACCGTATCGGTGACCCGGCCGCGGTAGACGGTCCATCGGAAGCCGCGCGCCTGCTGAGCACTGAGGCGGGCGTGTTCGCCGCCCCGCTCGCCGTCGTAGGAGTCCAGGATGACCGGCGCAGCCTCGCCCCGCAGGGTCATTGCAAGGCGCCACGCGATCTCGACGGCGTCGTGCAGGCCCGCGTTCATGCCCTGCCCGCCGATGGGTAGGGACAGGTGTCCGGCGTCGCCCGCCAGAAAGACGCGGCCACGGGCGTAACCCGGGGAGACGCCGTACTGGAATCGGCTGCGGGTGAGCCATTGCGGGTCCGACAGGGTCAGGGTCTCGTCGCCCGTCACCTCGCGCGCGACCGCCTGCATCTCGTCGAGGGTCGGGTCGCGGTCCGGTACGCCAGTGTCGTCGGCCAGGAAGAACAAACGATGGTATCCGCCCCAGACCGGCAGGATGCCGGCGAAGCCGCGCTCGTAGTAGAAGAACCAGAGCTGATTGGGCTCCTGCGAGCGGCGCCAGGAGAGCTTCGCGTCGACCTGCCGGTTCATGCAATCCGGCAGCCGCTCCGGTTCGAAGTCGAGATCCAGCATCGGCCGGATCGCACTCTTCGCACCGTCGGCCGCCACGAGGTAGCGGCAGCGGCGCCGCTCCTCCGGCCCGTCTTCGCCGCGCCGTAGCACCACCGTGACGCCCGCCTCGTCCTGCTCGACGCCGGTCACCCGGCAGCCCCGGTCGAGCCGGCCGCCGCGTGTCTCGAACGTGTCTGTCAGGGTTCGCTCGATCACGTCCTGCCCACTGTAGAGGACCTTGGGGTAAGGGGTGGCGACGTCAGCGATGGGAATGGGTGTCGTCGGGGTGCCGTTGACGAAGAAGTTGATGGTGTGGATCGCGTAGCTGTTCTCGGCCAGCAGGTCGCGCAGGCCGATGCCGGCGAGCAGCTCCTGCGGGCGCGCCCAGAGGTTGTTGGCCCGCGAGTAGGCCTTCACGTCGGTCCGTTCTTCGAGGATCAGGCATGACACGCCGTGATGGCGCAGGGCGTTGCCCGTCGTCAGGCCGATGGGCCCGGCACCGACGACGATCACGTCGGCGTCGTAGCCCTGCGTGGCGGAGGCGCGATTCGTTCCTGGGTCTTCTTCCGCGAGGCGGCGGCGATGGTTGCGAAGTCTCCTTGAGAGACACCGATCCGCTGCTGCAGCGTTCGCAGCAAGGTTCCGGCGGCCTCCATGGCTTCCGGGGACATCCCTTCGGTGAGGACGTCGGCCCAGAGGTCCTTGCGCTCCGTGGCCTGTTCGTAGGCGGCTTCGCCACGCGGGGTCATCGCGACGAGGGGCGCGCGGCGATGGTGGGGGTTAAGTTCGAGCCGTAGCAGTCCGTCCTCGCGCATGTCGTCGACGACGCGCTGCACCGACTGGCGGGCGAGGCCCATGTTGCGGGCGATGTGGGCGACCGGCAGCGGGACCGGGGACAGGGCGATGGCGCCCAGGACCTGCCAGCGGGCACTGGTCAGGCCCAGGTCCCGCACCAAGGCGTCGCCGGCCTCGATCAGGTCGCCGTTCAAGCGAAACACGTCGATGACGAGACCCGACCACGCGCGGCGTGTTCGGAGGCTATCTTCCGAGGGCGTTCCTGCCGCAGGGCTCATGATGCGCTCCGAGTTCGTAGATGGCTACCGAAATGACAGTCGGCTGTCATTTTGGCCACTAAACGAGCCCGATGGGGATGGGTTCCAAGCACTTCCCGCGCTGCAGCCGGATCGCATCCGCCTCGTCAGGGACGGGCGGAGAGCACGTCCCGCGCGAGGGTCCAGCGCCAATGGCCGTAGCGGTCGTTGTCCAGTGGATGGAGCTTGCCGCGTCCGCTGGCCATGTCGCGAAGGTACTGCATGCCCTGCCATGCCGGGAAGACCGTCTGCTTCCCCGGTGTCAGGGCGCGCGCGATCCGGATCAGCCGCCCGAGCCGGTCGATGTCGCCAGCGCGCCAGAGCCCGTAGGCTCGTCCCGTCACGTTCGTCATCAGTCCGACGAGGGATCTCGGGCTGACCACGTCCCCCGCGATGCGCAGGAAGCGGGGGGCCGCCTCGTCGAGCGCGACCTCGGCGGTGTAGCGTGCCACGTCGTCCTTCGTGGTGAAGTCGAACGGCTGGTCGGGATCCCCCCAGTACAGGATCCGGCGCGGCCCCCGCAGTACGATGGGCGCACCACCGGCCAGAAGTTCGGTGAAACCGCCGTTCAGCACGGACGTGACCCGCATCGGCGAGCGGTCAACCCGGTCTATGAAGGCGCGGCGCAGGTCGAGGTTGCGGTTGTCGCCCGGACGCGTGCGCGTGAAATCGAGGGAGAAGTCCGAGGGGATGAAGCGAGGTACCCCCGCCCGGGCCGCCGCGTCGAGGAGGCGCCCCTGCGCCCCGAGTATCACCGGCTCCAACCCGTTCAGCGCCGACACGACGCAGGCCGCACCGCGACAGGCGGAGACGAGGGAGGCTTCGTCGTCGTAGTCCACTGCGACCGCCGTGATGCCATGGGCGGTATCCGCCGGGATCGCGGAGGATGACCGGCGCACCAGCGCGCGCACATTGGCCCCACGCCGCGCGAGGCCCGAAGCGATGCGTGCGCCGAGGTCACCGCTCCTGCCCGCCACTACGACCGTCGTTGCGCTTCCGTCGCGTTCGTCCGATCCGGTCATCGATCCACCTCCGGGCACCACCATGGCCCCTGCCGGGCCGACAGATCGAGCGTTACATCGTTCCGCATCGGAGCATAATATGCCCTGACTGAAACGTGGCGTTGCGAGATCGGAACGATGATGGAGCTGTCCGATATCCGGGCGTTCGTCCGTGTGGCGGATCTCGGAAGCCTGTCGCAGGCGGCTCGCGCCCTCGCCGTCCCCAAGTCGACGGTCAGCCGTTCCTTGAGCCGCCTCGAAGCGACGGTCGGCGCCATCCTGCTCGACCGCTCACCACGGCATCTCCGCCTCACGGAAGCCGGTCTGCTATTCCGCCCGCACGCCGCCCGCATCCTCGCCGACGTCGAGGAGGCGGGCACCGCCATGGACGGGTTCGGCGGCACGCCGCGGGGGACGCTGCGGGTCAGCGCGCCGTTCACGCTCGCCATGACGCTGGTCGCACCCATGACGCCCGGCTTCCTTGCGCGGCATCCGGAGGTCCAGCTGCTCCTGGATGTCGAGGACCGCGTAGTTGATTTGCCCGTCGAGGCCGTGGACCTCGCCATCCGAGTGGGCCCGTTGCCCGATAGCGGCCTCATCGCTCGCCGCCTGATGTCCACCGAGATGTGGACCTGTGCGAGCCCCGCCTACCTCGCCGCGCATGGAGCGCCGGGGCAGGTCGCCGATCTGGCCAGTCACGCGTTGATCGCAGGCCTCACCCGCCCGGCGGCGTGGTCCTATACCGCCCCGGGCGGGGAGGCCGAAAGGCTGGAGGTCCGGCCGCGAAACGCGATCTGCGAGCCCATGTCGCTGAGGCAGGTCTTGGTCGGCGGGGCGGGGATCGGCCGACTGCCGGACTTCGTGGCCGCCGAGGCCGTCGCGCGCAGGGAACTCGTGCGGCTGCTGCCTGGGCTGACGGGGGACACGTTCGACGTACACGCCGTGTACACGAGCCACCGAAGCCTCTCGGCCAAGGTGCGGGCCTTCATCGATGCCCTCGTCGAACACCTCGCCGCGGGCACGGAGCTTGGCACTCGGACTATCGTCGAAGCACCCAGGCGTCGGTAGCTCGATGGATGCATCGCTACGATGTGCAGGCCCTGCATCCAGGTCCGTATCGGGCTTCGAGGGCTATCGGACCTGATGCCTGGGATGGACCGACCGCAATCGATCGTTCGCGGCCCTTAGAGACGGACCGTCAGCGTTCGACGCGGTTCGACCGGGCTACATCCAGCCTGCGACGTGGGCATGCGCGCGCCGGCCAGAGATCATGGGAGTCGGGCTAGTGACGGTCGCGGTCGTGTCGGTCGACCCCGGCAGCACGGGGGGGATGGCCCGGATCGTCATGGATGGGCGGCCGCCAACACCTCCCCGAGCGTCCGCGGGGCCCGGCCGAGGAGCGTCCGCAAGGCCGGATCGGTCATGGCGAAATCCCCACGGCGCGCGGCGCGGAACGTCCCGAGCAGCATGTCCGCATAGATGGCCGGCGTCCCTCCCGCGATCCTCGCGTCGCGCCATTCCTCGTCGGTGACGACCGTATGGCGCACCTCCCGACCGATCGCCTCGGACGCCATTGCCGCAACCTCGGCCATGGTCACGGCCTCGCCGGCCGTGAGTGGGGGCGTGATGCCGTCCCATCGCCCCTCGCCGGCGAGGATCGCCGCATCGGCTTCCGCGAGGTCGGCGCGAGCCGTCCAGGCGACGGGTCCGTCCTCGGGCGTCCGCAACTCGCCGGTCCGCAGCGCGTCGCCAATCATGTGCAGGCAGCTCTCCGCGTAGAAGCCATGGCGAAGCGACGTGAACGCCGGGCCCCCGTCCGCCAAGTCGGCCTCAGTGCCCGCATGCTGGTCCGCGGGCAGGAACGACGATCCCACCCGAGCCCCTGCGTGGCTGGTGTAGAGGACCCTGCCGACAGCGACGGCCCGCGCCGCCTCGATGGCGTTTCGATGGAGTCGGAGCGCCTCGTCGCCGAGCTTGTCGGCCGAGACGATCAGGACCTGATCGGCGCCGGCGAATGCCCTCCTCAGGCTGGCCGGGTCGGCGAAATCCCCCTCCCGCACCACGACGCCACGCTCCGCGAGACCGGCCGCCTTGCCGACGTCGCGGACGCTGGCGACCACCCGTTCGGCGGGCACGCGGCGCAGCAAGTCCTCGACCACGGCCCTGCCGAGTTGGCCGTTGGCTCCGGTGACAACGATCATGGAGAGCACCATGGTAGCGGCGGAAACAACGGGTTGTTAACATCGATAACGGCATGATGTAAACGGCGCTACCAACGTGGCCGTCCCGGTGGTACGGCAAGCCATGGCGGACGAACCGGCGAGCGGGATCGGGACGGAAGATGCTAGGGCGCGGATCCTGGAGGCGGCGTCCCGGCTGATCGCAACCGGTGGCGTGGCGGCCCTGACCACCCGGGCCGTGGCCGCAGCGGCATCGGTCCAGGCCCCGACCCTGTACCGCCTGTTCGGCGACAAGCGCAGCCTTCTGAACGCGTTGGCCGAGCATGGACTGGCGGCCTTCATGGCGCGGAAGACCGCGCTTCCGCCGCATCCCGACCCGGTGCAGGACCTGCGGGACGCCTGGGACACCTACGTCGCCTTCGGCCTGTCCCATCCGGCCGTGTTCGCGATCACGAACGAGGTGGGCGCGCCGGCCTCGGGGTCGCCGGCCATGCTCGCGGGCCTCGCCATCCTGCGCGAGAGGGTGCAGCGGATCGCACGCGCCGGCCGGCTCCGCATACCCGTCGGGTCAGCGGTGGCACTCATCCATGCCGCCGGCGTCGGGACCGTGGCGACCCTTCTCGCCGTCCCGAGCGAGGAACGAGATCCCCGGCTCTCGCCCCTGGCACGCGACGCGGTGCTCGATGCGGTCACCACCGACATGTCCGTGCGGGAGGAAGCCAGCCTCGCATCCCTGGCGATAGGTCTCGGTGCCCGCCTCGATGACGCCGAGGCGCTGACGCCGGGCGAGCGCCTTCTCATGCGGGAGTTGCTGAACCGCCTGTCGGGGCCAGCCGACACCGGCTGAGGATCCGCGCGCCGCCCGGCACGCGGAGGTATGCCTCGGCGCGACCCTCCCTGCCGACTCTGGCTCAGGCTGTCTCCCTGCGCTCATGCCTCGGCACCTGCGCCGTCACCCGCTGCAGGAGCTGCGCGAGCTGTTCGGCCGAATAGGGCTTGTGCAGGAGCTTGAAGCCGTCATGCCCGTCCTGTGCGAGGACGTGGCTGTAGCCGGAGGCCAACAGCACGGGGATGTGGGGCATACGACGCCGCATCTCCCTGGCGAGGGCGAGGCCCCCCATGCCCGGCATCACCACGTCCGAGAACACGACGTCGAAATCCCCCCTTCGCTTCCCAGCCGGTCGAGCGCCTCCTCGGCGGTGGCCGCCCAGGTGGTCTCGTAGCCGAGGTCCTCCAGGATCTGGGTCGCGAAGGTGCCGACCTCAACGTTGTCCTCCACCACCAGCACCCGCTGCCCCGTGCCGATCGGGGACGCCGCGGCCTCGACCGCTTCCTCCCACTCCGCGGCCTCGGCCGCCACCTCGGGCAGGTAGAGCGTGAAGGTCGTGCCCTCGCCGACGACGCTGGAAACGGCGATGTCGCCGCCCGACTGCTTGGCGAACCCGAACACCTGGCTCAGGCCGAGCCCCGTGCCGCGGCCGACCTCCTTCGTGGTGAAGAACGGCTCGAAGATGCGTTCAAGCATCTCGGGATCGATGCCCGCCCCGGTGTCGATGAGCGCGATGGCGGCGAAGGGCTGGGTACTCCCGGCGTGGCCGCGGATCGGCGGGAGCGTTCCCCCGCAGGTCAACCGAAGGGTGAGCGAGCCCTCGCCGTCCATGGCGTCCCGGGCGTTGACCGCCATGTTCACCAGCGCCGTGTCGAACTGACTCAGGTCGGCCCGCACGAAGCAGGGGCTGTCGGAGATCTCCGCGACGACCCGGATGCGGGCGCCGGTCACCGTGTCGAGCAGGTCCGCTACCGCCCGCAGCTTCTCGCCGATGTTGAAGACCTGGGGGTCCAGGGTCTGCCGGCGCGCGAAGGCGAGGAGTTGGCCCGTGAGCTTGGCGGCTCGGTCGACCGTGTCGGAGACCGCGTCGAGGTAGCGAGCCTTGCGCGCCTCGGGCAACTCGGGCCGGCGAAGGAAGTCGACAGAGGAACGGATGATGGTGAGCAAGTTGTTGAAGTCGTGCGCCACGCCGCCGGTGAGCTGGCCCACCGCCTCCATCTTTTGCGACTGGCGCAACGCCTCCTCGGCCGTGAGCAGTTCGGAGGTCCGCTCCGCAACACGGCTCTCCAACGTCTCGTTCAACTCGCGCAGACGCTCCTCGACGCCTTTACGGTCGTGGATGTCGGTCGAGGTCCCGAACCACGTGGTGATCACGCCGCCGGGATCCCGCAGCGGCTCGGCCCGGGCCACGTACCACCGGTAGGCGCCGTCATGCCGGCGATAGCGCACCTCGATCTCGTAGGTCACGCCTCGCTCGCGCGCATCCGACCAGACCGCGGCTGTGCGCGCGCGGTCGTCGGGGTGGATCGCGTCGGTCCAGCCGTCCGGCAGCGATAGTTCCAGGGATAAGCCCGTATAGGCGCACCAGCGGTCGTTCAGGAAGTGCAGGCGGCCGTCGGGTGAGGCGAACCAGACGAAGGCGGGCACGAC
The DNA here is from genome assembly GCF_058790235.1 of Methylobacterium sp. FW102-HT35C08. NCBI lineage: Bacteria > Pseudomonadati > Pseudomonadota > Alphaproteobacteria > Hyphomicrobiales > Methylobacteriaceae > Methylobacterium > Methylobacterium sp. FW102-HT35C08. The sequence goes on from NZ_JBYTCL010000002.1 coordinate 230,060, forward strand.
GTTGGTCAGCGTGCGCAGCCGTGCCTCGGCCTCCCGCCGCTCGTCGATATCGATGACCGATCCGAAGTAGCCCAGGTGCTCGCCGTGCGTGCCGGTCCGCGGGGAGGCGGCATCGAGTGCCCAACGGTAGGCCCCGTCCTTTCGGCGCAGGCGGTACTCCAGGCGGAACGGTTCCCGCCCCGCGTTCGCCGTCAAGAAGACCTGCTCGGAGCGTTCGCGGTCGTCCGGGTGGACGGCGTCAAGCCAGCCGAGGACGAGCCCCTCCGCCTCGGTCTGTCCGGTGAACTCGTACCAACGGCGGTTGAGGTAGATGCAGGCGCCGGAGGCGTCCGTGATCCAGGTCATCACCGGCGCGTCGTCGGCCATGGCACGAAACCGGATCTCGCTCTCGCGCAGCCGCGCTTCGGCGCCGACGCGCTCGATGTGCGCCCAGCAGCGTTCCGTCACCTCGCGGATCAGCCCGAGCTCCTCTTCCGTCCAGTGATGCGGCTGCGCGTGGTGGATGGCCATCAGCGCCGCGAGGCGTCCGTCCTTGACCAGCGGCATGCAGATGGTGGCGGCGATGCCGATGTCCTGGAACGTCTTCGCCTCGTGCGGCGCGATCTCGACGAGGTTGTCGTTGATGACGAGGGGACGCCCGGCGTTGAGCTCGCCGACCGCGAGCCTGCCGAAGGCGGCGAGGCTGTAGTGACCCAGGATCGAGGGCGCGTCCGGGGCGTGCCAGTTGCCGCGGATGGTGAAGCCGTCGCCGTCCGGGTCCATGTCGGCGTAGGCGCAGTTGGACAGGCCCAGGTGCTCAGCGACGAGCCGCGTGGTGGTGGACAGCACGGCATCGGCGTCGCGGGCGGCTGCGGTAGCCTGGGCGAGGCGGTCGAGGAAGAGCAGGCGGCTCTCGCTGGCGGCCATCCGACGCTCGCCCAGCACACGCGCGGTGATGTCGATCACGCTGGCGAGCACGCCCATCGGCGTGCCGCCCTCGTCGACAATGGGCGTGTACTCCAGGTCCATCCAGACCCTCTCGGGACGGCCCAGCCGCCAGAGTTCGAGTTCCTGCGCGTGATAGCTGAGGGGCCGACCGGCGAGGCCGCTCTCGATGACGTGGGCGTTGAAGGCGCGGGCCTCCGGCCAGGTCTCCAGCAGTCGTCCGCCCATAGCGCGCGGGTGGCGCGGCCCGCAGACCTCGGCGTAGCCCTGGTTGTAGACGAGGATACCCTCGCGCCCCCAGATCGCCACCATCGGTACGGGCGAGAGCAGGAGCGTCTGGACGATGGTGCGGACGGGGCTAGGCCAGGCGGCCATCGACCCAAGCGGGGTCCCCGACCAGTCGTGGCTACGGATGAGGTCGCCGAGGTCTCCACCCCCGACAGGGGCCCAACCGTGCGCCGAAGGTGTCTGAGTCATCAACTCGTGCACGAATCCAGCCTTAGCCGCTTGGTTGTCCGTGCGAGTGAAACCTACGTCAACGGCTGCAGACGCGTGGGCGAAGATTGGTTGTCGGACCGAGAGGGCGACGCTTGAAGTCGCTGCGGCTCCGTCACCCTCAAGTTACCCCATCGCGCGACCCCATCTTGCGATCATGGCAGCCGCTTTCAATCGGTCGCCCTGGATTGATCGGGTAGCGCGACCAGTTGCCCGATCAGGTACAGGGGTGGTCGGTCGCGCTTGGCCCGTCAGTCAGGCGGCGGAGATTGCGGTGTCGAGCGACACCGAAGAGGGCTGGTAACTCCACACCGCAGAAGGCAGCCCAAAGCAGGAGCGACAGTCGCCTTCGAGGAGGCTGTCAACGCCGCCTTCGGGCACGCCTTCGAGCTTTCGGGTCGATTGAACAACCACGTCGCGTTCGGAGGTCCCGACGGCGAGGACCGCCATCTGAAGCCAGACGAGTAGCCGACGCTCCGCTGGAAGCTGCGGTACAACACCTATTATGGCCTCCGGCGGATGCCTCCTGCCGCCGCGCACACGGTTTCCACACCTGTTTCTCGGGTACAAATCGGGGTCATAGCCCCATTCGACGCAAGTCGCCGCTGAGCGGTGACAAGGACTTACGGCGGCATGGGCTGAATGGCGGAGACGGAGGGAGCTGGAGCCCGTTCGCCGCTAAGTCGCTGATCCTGAACGCTAAGACCCTAGGCGCGTCGCCCGCGCTGTGCCGTGCCCCTGTGACACCGCCCCACCTGAACAGCCTGCGGCGGCGGGGTCAATCCCTAGGCGCTGCGGCTCACGTGGCAGGGTGTCACCAACTTCCACCCAGTTCGGTTCGCCGGGTCAATGAAGGCCGCGACCGCCAGATCAACCGACCCGACAGCAAACAGTCATGCCGCATGCTATCGAGCTGCCCCCGGGGCGGTCCGGCTCGGCCCGGCATCGGCCATCAGCGGCAGGCCGTCGCAGCCTCGGCGTCGCGGACGTGGTCAAGTGCAAGCGGCGCAGCCTCATAAACTTCCGCTCTTGGCGTCGCTGGTTCACCAACAAGATGAACTGGACCGTGGTCGACGGCAACCTGATCGCGCTCATCGTCGGCCCCGAACGGTCAGGGCTGATCCTGGGGCGATACAGTGAGGGCCCAGAGACGGAGGCTGCTAAAGTCGCGATTGCCAGGGTGCGGCCTTCTTCGCTCGACAGTTCGCCGATCAAGGCGGCGCAACCGCTGAGCGGCGGCGGAAGAAGTAGGGTTTGAGCGTACGCGAAGCGACGATCCGGTTGCAGCCCGCTAGAGCGGTTTCGGTTTGATCTGGATCACGAGGCTCGACGGGCCCTCCTCCCCATAAGGGGGGAGGGAGACCGCGCTTCGCTTGATGAAGGTATGATCCAAGTAAGACCGAAAACGCTCTATACCGGCTAAACAGCCAACGTCGCATGTCTGATCGCGCGCAACAAATAGTGTTATGCGTTACCTGTTACGCACAACGTCGAAGCACGACAGGTGAGGATCACCTCTCCGGCGAACTCGGACCCGAGCTCAAATCGCAAAGCTGCTGCAGTTTTGAGCCATACTGCAGTCCGGTGAGTGGGGCTCTCTGCGGGGTCAAACCGGTGCCTGAAAATCGCGGAATGACCCTGCACGAGGCGAGACGAAACCGGAACAAACATAGTTAATACGACAAACATAGTTAATACCAAAGTAACCCCAAGGGAGTTCACCCGGCAGGAAATTTTCATCTCGTCGGGACGCCATTCCGAGGAAAGCGTCAGGGTCCGTTTCAATGTCGACAAGATGGGGTGCGGCGGCTGCGCCAAGTCCGTGACCCGCGCAGTGCAGGCCGTCGAGCCTGGCACCCAGGTCGAGGTCGACCTTCAGCCAAGCTCGTGACCGTGTCGGGGATATCGGGTCCCGCCGACCGGATCGCCCGGGCCATCGGCGAGGCCGGTTTCCCGGCCGTCCCGGTGTGATGCCCGACCGGACAGGCCCCGGTGCAACCGAACCCGTCCTCGTACATTTCGTGGAATGACCGGGTCGGACTTCCGCCCCGGCCCGAAATTTGGCATCCTGGTTCCGTGAACCTCTGGCTCGCCCTTCGGCGGCTGCTCCCGCTCCTGGCGGTCCTCAGCCTCACCCTGACGCCGGTAACCGCTCCCGCGGCCACCGCGGGCATGCACGCCGCGATGCCGGCCTCCGTCCACGGCCATCACAGGCACGCGATGGCCGGCATGGACATGGCCGACGACGGTTCGGGTCACGTCGGCATGGCGGGCATGGCGGCGGGCGACATGGCCATGGACGACATGCCATGCTGCCCGCACGAGAAGGCGGCCAAGCCGGACTGCGCCAAGGGCTGCCCGTTGATGGCGCTGTGCCTCGCCACCGTCGCCTCGCTCCTGCCCACGGCGGTCGTCCTCCCGGCGCCCGTTGGGATGCGGGCGGCCGTGGCTTGGCCCGCGCCGGCCCCCTTCGCCAGTGTGCACGGGACGCCGCTACCCGAGCCTCCCCGAGCCTGAACCCGATGCCGCTGGCGTGAACGCCGGCACGATGCCGCGCGCCCGCGCGCCGGCACCCATCGCGTTCAGGAGATGACACCCGTGTTGAAGAGCCCCCTCGCGCGCCCGCTCACGGCGGCGCTGCTCGGTGCCGTGCTGTCGGTGCCGGCCCCGACCTCGTCCGCGTTCGCGGACACCAAGGACTACCAGTTCCAGCTCGTCCAACAGGAGGCCAAGGTCGGCGACGCCGTCATCGCCGTCCGGCTCGTGGACAAGCGCAGCGGCAAGCCGGTGACCGACGCCGTGGTCTTCGCCAAGCGCCTCGACATGGCCCCCGACGCCATGGAGGAGATGGCCACCAAGGTCGAGCAGGTGCCCTCGACCGAGCCCGGCATCTACCGGTTCAAGGCCCATCTCGGCATGCAGGGCCGCTGGCGCCTGTCGCTGGCCGCCAAGGTCCAGGGCGAGACCGGCACGGTCGAGGACAAGCTGATCGTCCAGGCCGCAAAATGAGCCGGTCCGCATGGCTCGCCGGGGCCCTCGCCGCGCTCGCGGCGGGGTCAGCCGGGTATTGGGCCGGGCACGACGGCCCCGCTGTGTCCGACCTCGCGGGCCGGGCGGCGGGGAGCCTGCCGACCGCGCTCGTGGAAAAGGCGCGGGACGGCCTCGCGCATCTGATGCCGTCCGCGCCGGGGTCGGACACGGCAAAGCCCGCCGTCCCGTCAGGCCCGGTCGTGTACTACCAGGACCCGGACGGGAAGCCGGTCTACTCGCTCGCGCCGATGGTGACGGGGGACGGGCGGGAGTTCCGCGCAGTCCACGCCAGCGAAGACGTGCGCTTCGACGCGAAGGACGCCGAGGCCACGGCCATGCCCGCCGGGATGGCGGCTCACGACATGGCTGGCCACGACATGGGCAAGGGCGGGATGGCGGCCGGGGCGGCCGAGCCACGCCGGGGCAATCGGCGCGTCCTGTACTACCGCAACCCCATGGGCCTGCCGGACACCTCGCCGGCGCCCAAGAAGGACTCGATGGGGATGGACTACATCCCCGTCTACGCGGGCGAGGACGAGGGCGGGAACGTCGTGACCGTCTCGCCCGGCAAGGTCCAGCGCACCGGAGTGCGCACGGAGGTCGTGGACCGGCGGGTCGTGGCGCAGCCGGTGCGCGTGCCCGGCACGGTCGCCCTCGACGAGCGGCGCGTCACCGTGATCGCGACCCGGTCCGACGCCTACGTCGACCATGTCGAGAACGTCACCACGGGCGACCGCGTCCGCAAGGGCCAAGCGCTGGTCCACGTCTACTCGCCCGAGATCAACGCGGCCGCGGCCCAGTTGATCGCCAACCCGGGCTTCGACGGGGCGCGCCGCAGGCTCCAGAACCTCAACGTCTCCGAGGCCGTCATCGACGAGATGGAGCGCACCCGGAAGGTGCCGATGGCCATCACGTGGTCCTCGCCCCGGGACGGCCTCGTCCTGCAGCGGACCGCCATCGAGGGCACGAAGGCGGCGGCCGGCGACACCCTGTTCCGGATCGGCGACATCTCGACGATGTGGGTGCTGGCCGACGTGCCCGAGCGCGACCTCGCCGCGGTGCGCGTGGGCCAGGTCGTCACCGTGCGCCTTCGCTCGGCCCCGGGCCGGGCGTTCGCCGGCAAGGTGTCGGTGATCTACCCGCAGGTGAACCCCGACACCCGGGCGACGCGGGTGCGCATCGAGCTCCCGAACCCGGACGGCGCGCTCCTGCCCGACATGTATGCCGACGTCCAGATCGACACCGGCGACGCCAAGCCGGTCGTCGCCGTCCCCGACGACGCGGTCATCGACACGGGCGAGCGCCAGGTCGTGCTTCTCGACCGCGGAGAGGGTCGATTCGAGCCGAAGGAGGTGAAAGTCGGCGTCCGCGGCGAGGGCTACACCGAGATCCGAGCCGGCGTCGCGGCGGGCGACCGGGTGGTCACGGCGGCGAACTTCCTGATCGACGCCGAGAGCAACCTGAAGGCGGCGCTGCGCTCCCTGGCCGCCCCGAAGGACGACCGGCAGGCCGCCAATGGGGGAGACACTCCGTGATCGCGCGCCTCATCGGCTGGTCGGCTCGTAACCTCGTCCTCGTGCTGGTCGGGACGGTGTTCGCCGTCGCGGCCGGCGTCCTGGCGCTTAGGACCCTGCCGCTCGACGCCATCCCAGACCTCTCGGACGTGCAGGCCATCGTCTACACCGAGTATCCGGGGCAGGCGCCCCAAGTCGTCGAGGATCAGGTCACCTACCCGCTGACCACCGCCATGCTGACGGTGCCCAGGGCCAAGGTGGTGCGCGGCTTCTCGTTCTTCGGCGTGTCCTTCGTGTACGTCATCTTCGAGGACGGGACCGACCCCTACTGGGGCCGGTCCCGGGTGCTGGAGTACCTCAACGCGGCGGCGAGCCGCCTCCCGGCGGGAGTGACGCCGACGCTCGGCCCCGACGCGACCGGCGTGGGCTGGGTCTACCAATACGTCGTGGTGGCCAAGGAGCGGACGCTCGCGGAACTGCGCTCGATCCAGGACTGGGTGATCCGCTTCGGGGCCTCACGCGCCGAAGGCGTCGCCGAGGTCGCGGGCGTTGGCGGGTTCGTGAAGCAGTACAACGTTGTGGTCGACCCAAACCGCCTGCGCGCCCAGGGCATCAGCCTGAACAAGCTCCGGGACGCGATCCGGTCGAGCAACGCCGACGTCGGCGGCCGCACCGTCGAGCTCTCCGAGTTCGAGTTCATGGTGCGCGGGCGCGGCTACCTGAAGGGCATCGCCGACATCGAGAATATCGTGCTGAAGACCTCCGGCGGCACGCCGCTGCGGGTGCGGGACGTAGCCCGGGTCGAGCTCGGGCCGGACGAGCGGCGCGGCATCACCGAGATGAACGGTGAGGGCGAGGTCGCCGGCGGCATCGTCCTGCAACGCTTCGGGGCGAACGCACTAAGCGTCATCGAGGGGGTCAAGGCGAAGCTCGCTGAGGTCGCCAAAAGCCTGCCGGCCGGGACCGTGATCCTGCCGGTCTACGACCGCTCACAACTCATCGATGCGGCCATCGACACCCTGCGGCACACGCTCGTCGAGGAGAGCATCGTCGTCTCCCTCGTCTGCATGGTGTTCCTCCTCCACGTCCGCAGCGCGCTGGTCGCCATCCTGATGCTGCCGGTCGGCATCCTGATGGCGCTCGCCGGCATGAGAGCACTCGGAATCGGCGCCAACATCATGAGCCTCGGCGGCATCGCTATCGCGGTCGGCGCCATGATCGACGCTGCCATCGTGATGATCGAGAACGCCCACAAGCACCTGGAGCGGGCGTCCGAGGGCAAGCCGCGGGTCGAGATCCTGGTCGAGGCTGCGAGCGAGGTCGGCCCCTCGCTGTTCTTCTCGCTCCTCGTCATCACCGTGAGCTTCCTGCCGATCTTCACCCTGGAGAGCCAGGAGGGCCGGCTGTTCGGGCCACTCGCCTACACCAAGACCTTCGCCATGGCGGCGGCCGCACTCCTGTCGGTGACGTTCGTCCCGGCGCTGATGGTGCTGTTCGTGCGCGGGCGCATCGTCCCGGAGCACCGCAACCCCCTCAACCGCCTGCTCATCTGGCTGTACCGGCCGCTCATCGCCGGCGTATTGCGGGCGCGGGTGCTCACCATCCTGCTCGCCGTGGGCGTGCTGGCGGCGACCGTCTGGCCGGCCCGGCAACTCGGCTCCGAGTTCATGCCCGACCTCGACGAGGGCAGCCTGCTCTACATGCCGACGACCCTGCCGGGGATCTCGGTGACCAAGGCCGGCGAGCTGCTGGCCACCCAGGACCGGATCATCAAGAGCTTCCCCGAGGTCGCCTCGGTCTACGGCAAGGCTGGCCGCGCCAACACGGCCACCGACCCGTCGCCCATGGAGATGTTCGAGACGGTCATCGCCCTGAAGCCGAAGGCGGAGTGGCGGCCGGGCGTGACCCTCGCCAGCCTCAAGACGGAGATGGACGCCGCGCTGCAGTTCCCAGGTGTCTCGAACGCCTGGACGCAGCCGATCCGCGCCCGCATCGACATGCTCTCGACCGGCATCCGCACGCCCGTCGGCATCAAGATCCTCGGGACCGACCTGAAGGAGATGGAGGGGGTCGCCCACGAGGTCGAGGCGGTGGTCCGCAACGTGTCCGGCACGTTGAGCGCCTACGCCGAGCGGGTGATCGGCGGCTACTTCCTCGACATCACGCCGGACCGCGAGGCGCTGGGCCGATACGGACTGATGGTCGGCGACGTGCAGGACGTGATTGCGACCGCACTGGGCGGCCAGGCGGTGACGAACACCGTCGAGGGCCGGGAGCGCTACACCGTGAACGTGCGCTACCCGCGCGCCTTCCGCTCGGACCCGCGGGCCATCGCCGACGAGGTGCAAGTGCCCTTGCCGGCCGGGGGCACCGTGCCTCTGCGCGAGGTGGCCAAGGTCGAACTGACACGGGGGCCGACCTCGATCCGCACCGAGAACGGGCAGCTTGCGGTCTACATCTTCGTCGACATCGCCGGCCGCGACCTCGGCGGCTACGTCGCCGAGGCGCGCAAGGCCGTGGCCGACGAGGTCAAGCTGCCCCAGGGCACGATGCTCCAGTGGAGCGGGCAGTACGAGTACCTCGAACGGGCCGAGGCGCGGCTGCGGATCGTGGTCCCGCTGACGCTGCTCGTCGTGTTCCTGCTCCTCTACCTCAACTTCCGGCGTCTCACCGAGACGTTCATCGTCATGTTGTCTCTGCCCTTCGCCCTGATCGGCGGGGTGTGGCTGCTCTGGTGGATGGGCTTCAACATGTCGGTCGCGGTGGCCGTCGGCTTCATCGCGCTGGCCGGCGTCGCCGCCGAGACCGGTGTGATCATGCTGGTCTACCTCGACCATGCCTGGGACGATGTCCGTGCCACCTGCGGGCGGGAGGGCCGCTCCCAGACGCGGGATGACCTGCGCCGCGCCATCATGGTCGGCGCGGTCGAGCGGGTGCGGCCCAAGATGATGACGGTCGTCGCCATCACGGCCGGTCTCGTCCCGATCCTCTGGAGCACCGGTTCGGGCTCCGAGGTCATGCAGCGCATTGCCGTGCCGATGATCGGCGGCATGGTCTCCTCCACCGCGCTGACCCTCGTGGTGATCCCCGCTGTCTACGCGCTCGTGAAGGGCTGGACGCTGCCGCCGGGCAACCAATCCCGGGCGGAGGCCGTCGAGGAGCCGACGCGCCACCGGGCCGCCGCCGAGTAGCGAGCCCCCCAACCTGCATCGAAGGAGCAACCCATGTAGCCGCCAGCCCGCAAGGCCGTCCTGTATCGGATGGTCACCCCCGAACACACCTGCCCCTACGGCCTGAAGGCCAAGGACCTCCTCGAACGCCGGGGCTTCGAGGTGGAGGATCACCTCCTGACCGACCGGGCCGAGACCGACCGCTTCAAGGCCGAGCACCAGGTCAAGTCGACGCCGCAGACATTCATCAACGGCGAGCGCGTCGGCGGCTTCGACGACCTGCAGCGTCACTTCGGCAAGGCCGCCAACGATCCGAACGCCACGACCTACACGCCCGTCATCGCGGTGTTCTCGATGACCGCGCTGATGGCGCTGGCGGCCAGCTACGCCGTGTACGGCACGCCGCTGACGATGCGCGCCGCCGAGTGGTTCATCGCCTTCAGCATGTGCGTGCTGGCGCTCCTCAAGCTCCAAGACGTGGAGAGCTCTCCTCCATGTTCCTGGGCTACGACATCCTGGGGAAGCGCTGGGTCCGCTACGCCTACGCCTACCCGTTCCTAGAGGGCATCGCCGGCGTGCTGATGGTGGCGGGGGCCCTGAACTGGATCTCGATCCCCGTCGCCCTGTTCATCGGCACGGTCGGTGCGGTCTCGGTGTCCAAGGCGGTCTACGTCGAAAAACGGGACATCAAGTGCGCCTGCGTCGGCGGGTCGAGCAAGGTGCCGCTCGGCTTCGTCTCGCTCACAGAGAACGTGATGATGGTCGCCATGGCCGTCTGGATGCTGGCGATGCACCATTAAGGGCCACGTTGGCCGCGAGGGTTCTGCACTCGAATCGTGAAGGCCTCCGCTATGCGACGACGGCGGCAAGCCGACCGATGGGCATCCTTCCGGGCGGACGTCCCTCATGGAACGGTCTCGCCGCCTTCCCCGTCTCTGGCCCGTGACCGGCGATGTCCGGGGGAGAGGGAGGCGTTCGATGCTACGCAAACCAACTTTGGCCGTGCTTGGGTTGATGACGATGGCGGGTGCGGTCGTCGCCGCCTCGTCAGCTGCCCTGGCCGATCCGCCGTGGGCCAGGGGCGAGCGCGGCTTCCGCCACGGCGGCCCTCCGCCCTGGGCACCGGCCCATGGCTACCGCCGCCACCGCGAGTTCGGCGGCTACGGTCGCAGGGACGTGCGCATGCACGAGGGGCGCCGCTACGGCGGCTACGGCTACAGCCGCTACTGAGGCGGCAATCGACGCAGGGTTGGGGCCGGCGATGACCGAAGCGCTTTCGGGTCGTCGCCGGCCTCGCTCGGCTTGACGGTTCGCCGCACCTGCGCCCCTCGCCGTCGGACCGCATCGGCACGTCGTCGGTCTCGGCACCGACGCCATCCCGCCTGCCTGCCACGTGAACACCACAACCGATCGCACCCGATCCGCCGGAGGAACGGTCCTCCGGGCATCGCCGTTCCTGGGCGCCCGTCACGTCGGGATATGACCGGAACGCCCCCCTTACGTGGGATGAGGGCCATCGCGGCAAAGGTGAGTGAGCGCGTAAGCGTTCCCACCTGAGGATTTCGGCGTGCTTAACAAGATTTGAATTGTGATTTTAACTGCTGTTCACTTAGTCAGAGCTCGCATTTATTGCCTTTTTTCTGGAACGATTTGCGCAATATGCCCGTTTCAGCGCCGTACGATCAGGAAATCGGAGTTTACACATGCTGAAGCAAGTGCGCGTCGCCGCCCTCGCGACCACCTTCGTCATCGGCGGCGCGGCCATGGCGCTCGCCCAGTCCTCCTCGACCGTCGGCACCGGCGGGTCCTCGGCGGGCGGCGGCACCAGCTCCTCGACCGTGGGCACCGGCGGCTCCTCATCCGGCTCGGGTACCGGTTCGGGCTCGTCCTCGACGCTGGGCACCGGCGGCTCCTCAGCAGGCGGCGGCACCAGCTCGTCGACGGTTGGGACGGGCGGCTCCTCGGCCGGTTCCGGCAGCGGCTCGGGCTCGTCCTCGTCGATGGGCACCGGCGGCTCGTCGGCCGGCAAGGGCACGAGCTCGTCGTCCATGGGCACTGGCGGCTCGTCGTCCGGGATGTCGGACGGCGCGGGCAAGTCGGGCAGCGCCCCGGGCCACGACAAGAGCGGCCCCGGCAACTCCGAGAACGCCCCGGGCCACAACAAGCGCTGAGCCCCCGGCGGGTGAAAGCAACGGGTGCGGTCCGGGAGGATCGCACCCTCCTTGTTTTACGGGAGACCGCACCATGCCTCGCCTGATCATGCCGCTACTCGGTGGCGCCCTCCTCCTCGCGGGCTCGGTCACGGGTCACGCCCAGACCAGCACGGTAACGACCGGCCCGAACGGCGTCTCCGGAGGCACCACCGTCACCACGGGCCCGAACGGCAAGCCGTGCAAGGTCGTGCATTCCGACGACGCGAAGAACACCGGCACGATGACTAGCTCCGTCACGGCGGGCCCGAACGGCGTCAGTTCCTCGACCACCGGCGGCCCCTCGGTGACGACGAGGTCCGGAAGCGGATCGAGCAGCAGCTCGGCCTCCAGTTCGAGCTCGGGCGGCTCCACCATGATGACCACCGGAGACGGCGATTGCGTCGTCACCGTACCGAAGGGGAAGTGAGGATCACATGACGACCAGGTACATCGTTCCGCTCGCGGCCCTCGCGCTCATCGCCGCCCCGGCGGTCGCGTCGGCCCAATCCAGCGCCACCGGGGGCACGGCCGGGTCGGCCGCGGCCGGCGGCACGTCGGCCTCGACCGTCGGCACCGGGGGCACCTCGACAGGCGCAAACGGTTCCACGGGCTCGTCCCTTGCCACCGGCGGCAGCGCGGCGGGCGGCAAGACCATGGACCGCTCGCACGTCAATGAGACGGGTAACGGCGGCCTGAACGGACAGTCGAAGGCGATGGCCCACGACGGCGGGACCTTCTCGAAGTCGCACACGAAGACGAAAATCCGCGACGGCGAGGTGGAATCCCACACCAAGACCATGGCGCACGAGCCCGGCTCGAAGCCGGTGAAATCGACCACCACGACCGGCCAGTGACGGCGCCGCCCCGGCGGAACGACCCGCCGGGCTCATGCGGGCGGCGGGGACGTGACGCTTGCTGATCCCACGAGACTTTAGACGGCCGTACCGGCCATATCGGAGGAACGCCCATGCGTATTCCCTACCTGCTGCCGCTCGTCGGCTTACTCGCTCTCGGTGCCTGCAAGGACGAGAAGAAGGCCGAGAACACCGCGCCTCCCCAGCCTCCCGCCAGCGCGGCGCCGGCGAACCCTACGCCTCCGGCGACGACGACAAACCCGGCGCCGGCCAACAAGCCGTAGCAAACGCGCCTTGAGCCGGGCGGGTCCTGCACGCTTCCCGTGTCCGCAGGACCCGCCCGATCCTTCCTGGGCAAGCGTCGCCCGTTCAGACACAAGGTCCTTAACCAGAACGCCCCAGGGTCGGCCGCACCGAGTTGCAACCGGGTCGTCGCGCCGTCGAACTGTCCCGGTTTCGGCCTATGGCCCGAGCAACCGAGCAACCTCGCATTGCGAGCAGGGGTCTTGACGTGGAAGGTACGCTCACGGGGCACCCGGCCCTGGACGGTGTCCACCTGACACCCGCACCGGAACGCCGCAACGCGGCAGGCGAAACCCTTCGCACCCACGACGGAGCGGCGCGGTGCTGGGCCAGCGGCTAGGTCCCGATCAGGTTCATCACCGAGCCGGGCCGGTATGACCTTGCCGGGCAGGACACCGCAGCTGGTAGTGCTGGCCGCCTACCCCAGCCCATGCCAGTCAGGCACGTCCGATCCAGCCGCGCCACGTGAAGGCCGCGAAGAAGAGTTCAGCATCCCTAAAGCCGCCCGCCGTCAGGACCGCGATGTCGGTCTCCGGCGCGAGGGTTTGCAGGTGGGCATCCACGGCGCTGCGGGCCTTCGCAGCCTGGTCGCGGTCGGCGCCGGAAGCGACCGCGTAGGCCTCGTAGCGTGCGATCCATTGGGAGCGACTGTCGTCCTGCGGAAAGCTTCCGTGGGCGGCGACGAAAGGCGCGCCCCGCTTCAGGCGACGATGGATGGCCCGGACGGTGTCCTCGCGCGCCGCCGGGTCGAGGAAGTGCAGGGTCAGAAGGCATGTCGCCGCGTCGAAGGGGCCGTCGGGCGCGTCGTCGATGTAGCCCTCGACGAGAGTCACCCGGTCCATCAGCGGTCCCAGCGTGCATTCGGCCTGGCGGAGCATCGCCCGTGCAGGGTCGACGCCGACGAAGGTCCAGCCGGGATGCGCCTCGGCCAGCGCCAGTAGTTCCAGTCCCCCTCCCGCCCCAAGGACCAGGACCCGTGCGTCGGCCGGCGCGTGCTCGGAGAGCAGGATGCCGGTCATCCTGTGGAGTGCCTCGAAGCCGGGCACGAAGCGTCGCGGCCCGTCGGCATACCGTGCGGCGGCCTCCGGGTCCGAGAAGGCGGCCACGAAGTCGGTCGGTTCAGGCTGCGCGCTATGCGTCATCAGATTGGGCCTCCCGCCCGCACGGTCCGCGCTTGGCCAGGCGCGCATGGAAATCGGTGCTGAGACGGGCCAGCGTGACGTCGCCCAAACGCGAGAGCAGCAGGGCCTCGGCATCCCGGAATGCGTCCGCGAGGGCGGAGTTGACCGCCTGCTCGACGAGGCACGTCGGCTCCTTGCTGCGGTTTCCCATCGCGAACACCTCCGGCGAGCCGAGCGCGACGTAAACATCGTGCAGGGTCACCCGGTCGAGGTCGCAGGCGAGTGTCCAGCCGCCGCCATGCCCCTTCCCGGACGCGACAAGCCCCAAGTCGCGCAATCCCGCCATCGTCCGGCGCACCACGACCGGGTTGGTCCCCATCATCTGGGCCAGCCGGTCAGACGTCACCGGTCCGTCGGCCTCCGCCATGTGGAGGAGGACGTGGAGCACGCCCGACAACCTGCCATCCCGTCTCATGAAACTTATGATGTTGCATGATATGATGTTCGTCAATAGGGGCTGGGCCGGGATGCTCGGCCGGGCGGTGGCCGCCGTGCCGGTTCAGGCCCGGGGACTGACCTGCACAGCCCCGCGGGACATGCCCGTGTTTGGCCGGCCGGGAGGCAAGGAGACATGTCGACGAACGCCCCCGACGCGGACGGTTGGAACGTCGGCCGGGCTGGTACATGTCATTTGCTCGGCGGTACCGCCTATGCGGGCGCCTGTCGCCGATGGTTGTTAGTGCCAGCCGAGAGACACTCTCGTTGATGTGCCATGACATGCTCACAGTCGGCCTGCCGAGGGGGCCAGAGGTAGACCGACTGCTATCGCAGGCTCCTAAGAAGGGCCGCCCTGCGACCTTTGCCACGTACCACGGACCTGTCGCCCGGCCTCACGTCGCCTTGGACGCCGGAAGGGCATATGCGCCGGCGGCAACGGGTTGTTCAGCGCCATGGATGAAGGCGAACGAGGTCATGACGATGGGGCGGAAGCGCAGTTCGCACGCCTCCAGCGCCGCCTCGTGTATCGGCCGCCCTTGCGCCACGAGTTCCTTGGCCACCTCGATGATGAGGATGGCGTTCTTCGCCGTCAGGCCGATCACCGTGATGAGGCCGACCTTGAAGTACACGTCGTTCGGCATCTCCCGCATGATCACGGCGAAGAGGGCGCCGACGATGCCGGTCGGGATCACCAGAAGCACGGCGAGGGGGATCGACCAGCTCTCGTAGAGCGCCGCGAGGCACAAGAAGACGCAGACCACCGACAGAGCGAGCAGGTAGACGGCCTGGCTCCCCGAGAGCTTCTCCTGCAGCGACTGCCCGGTCCAGGCGAAGTCGAAGCCGGGCGGAAGCTGCGCGGCGAGCCGCTCCATCTCGGCCATGGCGTCGCCGCTGGCATAGCCCCAGTTGGCGTAGCCCGAGAACTTGATGCTTGGGTAGCCGTTGTAGCCGACCACCTGCGACGGGCCCATCGTCCACTGCACCTGCGCGAAGGATTGCAGCGGCACCATCTGGCCCTGGGCGTTCCGGACGTTCAGGTCGAGCAGGTCCTCGGCCCTCATGCGCCGCCCGGCCTCGGCCTGCACGATGACCCGTTGCATGCGCGACTGGTTCGGGAAGTCGTTGACATAGGCCGAGCCGAGGCTGGTCGAGAGGGCGTCGTTGATGTCGGCGAAGGTGACGCCGAGCGCGTTCGCCTTCTGCCGGTCGAGGGTGAGCTCGATCTGCGGCGCGGTCGGCAGCCCCTCTACGTAGACGCTCGTCAGGACGGGGCTCTTGCTCGCGGCGGCGAGCAACTGGTCGCGGGCGGCCGCCAGCGCGGCGTAGCCCTGCTGCCCCTTGTCCTGCAGGCGGAAGCTGAAGCCGCTGGAGTTGCCGAGCGCCTCGATGGCGGGCGGCGACAGCGTCATGGCGATGGCGTCCGGCAGGTTGCCGAGAACCGCGTTGGCGCGCGTGCTGATCGTCTCCGCGTCGTCGCCCGGCCCACGCTGCGACCAGTCCTTCAGGGTGACGAACGAGAGCGCCGTGTTCTGGCCCTGCCCGGAGAAGCCGAAGCCCAGGAGTTGCACCCGCCGGGCGACTGCCTTCTCGCCGCCGAAGTGCTCCTCGATGCGCTTGGCCACGTCCAGGGTGCGGCCGGCGGAGGATTCCGGAGGCGTCTGGGTGTCGACGATCACGTAGCCCTGGTCCTCGGTGGGTAGGAAGCTCGACGGCAGGAGCACGTAGCCGTAGCCGAGCGCGCCGAGGAGCGCGGCGTAGACGAGGAGCGCCCGGACGGGGCGGCGCAGGATGCCGCCGACCCCCGACCTGTAAGCCCGCGTGCCCGACCGGAAGCCCCGGTTGAACCAGCCGAAGAAGCCGCCCTTGGAATGGGTGTGCCCGGCCTCAACCGGCTTGAGCAGGTTGGCGCACAGCGCCGGCGTCAACGAGAGCGCCAGGAAGGCCGAGAAGGCGATGGAGGTCGCCATGCTGGCCGAGAACTGCCGGTAGATCACGCCGCCCGATCCCGGGAAGAAGGCCATCGGCATGAACACCGCCACCAACACCGACGTGATGCCGATGATGGCGCCGGTGATCTGGCCCATGGCCTTGGCGGTCGCCTCCTTCGGCGGCAGACCCTCCTCGTCCATGATGCGCTCGACGTTCTCGACCACGACGATGGCGTCGTCGACGAGGATGCCGATGGCCAGCACCATGCCGAACATGGTCAGCACGTTGATGGAGAAGCCCGCCACTAGGAGGGCGCCGCAGGTGCCGAGCAGTGCGACCGGCACGACGATGGTCGGGATGAGGGTGTAGCGGACGTTCTGCAGGAACAGGAACATGACCGCGAAGACCAGGACCATCGCCTCGGCCAACGTCGTCAGCACCTTCCGGATCGACACCTCGACGAAGGGCGTCGTGTCGTAGGCCACCAGCACCTCGACGTTCGCCGGCAGGGTCTTCGAGAGGCGGACGACCGCCTCCTTCACGCCGGTCGCGGCGGCGAGCGCGTTTCCGCCCGGCGCAAGCTGGATGCCGATGCCGGCGGCCGGGCGCCCGTCGAGACGGGTCTGATTGGTGTAGGACTGCCCGGCTAGCTCGACCGTGGCGACGTCGCGCAGGCGCACGAGAGAGCCGTCCGAGTTGGCGCGCAGCACGATCTCCTCGAACTCGGCCACCGTGGTCAGTTGACCCTTCACCAGCACGTTGGCGGCGATGCGCTGCCCTTCCTTCGCCGGCTGCGCTCCGACGATGCCGGACGCGACCTGCGCGTTCTGCGCCCCGACCGCGGACGTAACGTCCTCGGGCGTCAGGTTGAGGCCGACGAGCTTGATCGGGTCGATCCAGATGCGCAGCGCCTTCTCGGACGAGAACAGGGCGGCGCGGCCCACGCCCGGCACGCGCCGCAGCTCCCCGAGGATGCGGCGGGCGGCGAGGTCGCCGAGATCGGTCTCGCTCAGCGCGCCGTCGCGGGAGGAGACGGTGACGAACTGCAGGAAGGAGGTGCTCGCCTCTTCGACCGTGACGCCCTGCTGGGTCACGGCCCGCGGCAGGCGCGCCTCGATGCGCTTGATCCGGTTCTGGACCGCCACGGTGGCCTTCGAGGCGTCCGAACCCGGCGCGAACGAGACCATGATCTGGCTCGCGTCGGAGGTGTCGCTGGTGCTCTCGAAGTACATTAGCCCCGGAATGCCGTTGAGCTCCTCCTCGATGATGCGGGTGACGCCGTCGTAGAGGCGCTCGGGCGGGGCGCCCGGGTACACGGCGGTGACCTGGATCGTGACAGGGGCGACGTCCGGGTACTGCGAGACCGGCAGGAAGGCGATGGAGATCGCGCCCCCCAGCATGATGAAGAGCGAGATCGCCCAGGCGAAGATCGGGCGCTCGATGAAGAAGCGGGTCATGGGTCCGGGCCTGAAGGCGGAGGTCAGTGCTGGTCGGAGACGGAGGCCGTCCGACCGTCGCTCCACGGGACCGGGTTCACGGCCATGCCGGGCTGGATCTTCTGGAAGCCCTCGACGACGATGGTCTCGCCGGGCTTCAAGCCCTCCTCGACGATCCATCCGGCGTCCGTCAGGGCCCCGATGCGCAGGAGGCGCAGCGCCAGCGTCTTGTTCTCGCCGACCACGAAGACCTGGGCGACGCCGGCGCTTGAACGCTGGATGGCCTGTGCCGGAACGATCACTGCGCCGGGCGTCATCCCCTGCGCGACCCGGACCCGGACGTAGGTCCCCGGCAGCAGGACGGCCTTCGGGTTCGGGAAGGTGGCGCGCAAGGAGACCTGCCCAGTCCCGGGGTCGACGCTCACGTCCGAGAACAGGAGCTTGCCGGCATCGGGATGGGGGGTGCCGTCGGCATGGACGAGGCGCACCTCGGCTTCCTGCTTGCCGGCGGCGCGTTCGGCGAGGAAGCCGGGGTCGGAGGCCGAGGCGTTGAGGTCGGCGTAGATCGGGTCGATCTGCTGGATCAGGGCGAGTTTGGTCGCCTCGCCCTGGCCGACGAGGGTGCCTTCCGTGACGAGGGCGCGTCCGATGCGGCCGGCGATGGGGGCCCTGACGGTGGCGTAGTCGAGGTCGATCTTCGCCCGGGCAAGCTGCGCCTTTGCGCTCGCCACGTCGGCCTCGGCCTGGCGCAGGTTCGCGACCGCGATGTCATTCTGGGCGGTGCTGGCCGCCTGCCGCTCCACCAGGGTCTCGGTACGCTCGGACTGGCGTTGCGCCTGTACCCGGGTCGCCTCTGCCCGCGCGACGGCCGCCGCCTTGGCATCGACCTCGGCCTTGTAGACGGCCGGGTCGATGCGGAAGAGGACGTCGCCCTTCCTGACGAGGCTGCCCTCCTCGAAGGTGCGTTCCTGGATGATGCCGCCGACCTGCGCGCGCACCTCGGCCGCCCGCGTCGAGGCAAGGCGGCCGGGTAGGTCGAACAGGCGCGGCACGGTCGTTTGTTCGACAACTGCGGTCGACACCAGCGGTGGCGGCGTCTCGGCCCCATGCGCGGCGGTGTCGCCCGCGTCCGGCTGGCAGGCCATCAACGTGAGGCTGAGCAGGCAGTAGGCATATACGGGTACGATGCCCAGGGGATTGCGTTCACGCGATCTCATGGATCAGCGAGTCCTTGCTTCAGGGATTGAAAGGGAGTGGGGCCCGGGCCTAGTCCGCGAGCGTCATCGCGATGAGGCGTTCCCGAAGGGCGGGCAGGTCCGGGACGACGCCGCCGTCCTCGCGCATGAGGTGGGCGAGCCAGGCCCCTTCGGCGGCCAGGCGCACGATCTCAAGGATCGGCGTGTCGTCGGTCTCACGGTGCCGCTCTAATCGCGACGCGAACCAGTCCGCCCACCGCCCGCGCACGCTCGATTCTGCGAGGGCGGAGACGTACAGGGCCGCTCCCGGGTTGCCTTCGCCCAGCACCGGATCGTCGAAGGTCGCGCCGACATAGGCACGGGTGAAGCTTCCGCGCGGTCTCGGGTCCTTGGCCATGTTCGCGTCGATGTCGGCATCGAGCTTCTCGACCAGGTCGGCGAAAAGGCCCTCCACCAAAGCCTGCCGGCTCGGGAAGTGGTGGAAGAGCCCGCCCTTGGTGACGCCGGCCGCCTCGGCGACGGCCTGCACCGTGATGCCGGAAGGCCCGTGTTCCAGGGCCAGCTTCATGGCGCAGTCCAGGAGCAGGCGGCGTACGAGTTCCGGCTGCTTTTTGCGCTGGGAGATGGTCTTCATGGCCGGTGCCCGGTCGCGGTCGAGAACGCCTGCATCACCACGATGCCGCCGACGATCATGCCGATGCCGACCAGCGCCGCCGCGTCGAGTGTTTGCTCGAAAAGGGTGGCACCGACTACGGCGGTCAGCACGACCCCGACGCCGCTCCAGACGGCGTAGACCACGCCGAGCGGCATGGCCTTCAAGGCGTGCGTGAGGAAGTAGAACGCCGCGGCGTAGAAGGCCGCCATGGCGAGGGTGGGCACGAGCCTCGTGAACTGCTGCGACATCTGCAGGAGGGTCGTGCCGACCACCTCACATACTATGGCGAGGACGAGGGCGGCATAGGCGACGGTGTGACTGGACATGCTCACGGGCTCGGATTACCGCCCAAACATACCAACCAAATGGTATGTTTCAAGCCCCTTCGGCAACGGTAGGGACGTATTCCGACCGCAGCCGTTGTCCACACGCCATCGGAGGAAACGACAAGTTGCGCGGCCCGTGCGAAAAGCCGAGGCACCTGGTCGCTTAATGGGCCATCACATGCTCACGGTCGGATTGCCCTGGGGGCCGGGAGCAGACCGACCTCTATCGCCGACTCCTCAAAAGGCTATGGGCCGACGTCGACACGCCGCCAGAGCCGTGTGTCCACGGCAGGCTCTACGCCCTCACAGGTCCGGAAACTCCTTCGCCAAGTGGTCGATGAGGGCGCGGACGGCGGGCGGCAGGCCGCGGCGGGTCGTGAAGACGATATGGACGATGCCGTCCCGGCTCCGCCAGTCCCGAAAGACGCGAACGAGCTTGCCGGCAGCGATGTGCGCCGCGCAGGCGTGATCGGGCAAGAAGGCAACACCCAGGCCGTCGGCCGCGGCATCGCAGAGAACCGGGTAATCGCCGCAGGTCAGCCGCGGCTCGTGACGCAGCTCATGCCTCTCCCCGTCGGCGCGCTCCAGCACCCAGGTGATCTCGCCCGCCTCGTCGCTCGTGCCCATGGTCGGGACGGAGGCGAGGTCGGCGAGGTCGGCGCCGAGGCCGCTCGCGACCTGCGGACTGGCGACGAGTATCCAGCGTGAACGTCCCAGCGACCGCATCGTGAGCGACGCATCACTGGTGAGCTCGTGCCGGACGCGGAGCGCGACGTCGACGCGCTCCTCGATCAGGTCGACGGCCCGGTCCGAGGCGACGAGCTGCAGCTGGACCTTCGGGTAGCGGTCGAGGAAGCCCCGCACGATGCCGGACGCGAACTTCACGAGGTTGCGTGGGCAACTCATGCGGATGCGCCCGTGCGGTTCGGCCTGGGCCGCCGCGACGAGCGCCTCGGCCCGCTCTGCCTCCAGCATCATGGCGCGGCAGCGCTCGTAGAAGGTCTGCCCGACCTCGGTGACGCGGAAGCGCCGGCTGGAGCGCTCGATGAGCCGGACCCCGAGCCGCGCCTCCAGCGCCGAGACGCGGCGGCTCAGCGTCGACTTCGGCTCGCGGAGCGCCCGGCCCGCAGCGGTGAACCCGCCATGGGCGACGACCTCGGCGAAGGTAACGTAGTTGTTGAGGTCTGGGCGCATCATCGTTCCCTGATTGGAACGCTACGTGCCAGATTTATGGTCTGTCCGCATCATCGTCCCGAGCGCATCTGTCTCGCCAGCGGCTGACACGCAGCCGAACCGAGGAGAACGACGATGACCGGCAGGTTCCAGAACAAGGTGGTGGTGGTGACCGGGGGCACCAGCGGCATCGGGCTCGCCACCGCCCAAGCCTTCTCGCGGGAGGGCGCCTCGGTGTTCGTCACTGGCCGTCGCCAGGACGCGCTCGACGCGGCGGTTAAGGAGATCGGCGGGCGGGTCACCGGCGTGCGCGGCGACATGGCGAACCTCGCCGACATCGACCGCCTCTACGACGCGGTCCAGCAGAAGCACGCTCAGATCGACGTCGTCTTCGCCAACGCCGGTGGGGGCGAGTTCGCGCCGCTCGGCGCCATTACCGAGGAGCACTTCGACACGACCTTCGACACCAACGTGAAGGGCACGCTCTTCACCGTCCAGAAGGCGCTGCCGCTCCTGAAGGACGGCGGGGCGGTGGTGCTGACCGGCTCGACCGCCGGCACCGAGGGGACGCCGGCCTTCAGCGTGTATTCGGCCAGCAAAGCGGCCATCCGCAACTTCGCCCGCACTTGGATCCTCGACCTGAAGGACCGCCGCATCCGCGTCAACGTGGTCAGCCCCGGCGCGACGCGCACTCCGGGCCTCATCGGCCTCGCCGGCGACGATGCCGAGAAGCAGCAGGGCCTGCTCGATTACCTGGGGACGCGCATCCCACTCGGACGCGTCGGCGAGCCGACGGAGGTCGCCAACGCGGTCCTGTTCCTGGCCTCCGACGAGGCAGCCTTCGTCAACGGCGCCGAATTGTTCGTCGACGGCGGTCAGGCGCAGGTCTGATGATGTAAGCTGACTGCTCCCCGGCCGGCGTGGACCGCCGGCCGGGGAGGGTTGGTGAGCATCCGGTGGCCAGTCGTGGCATGGGGTGCCGAGAACCGGAGAGCTGCCTGGGCGGGTGCCCAGGGGTCGACTGCGCGTCGCCAATGCGACCGTACCTGCTGACTATGCGGCAACCCACATCGCAGGCTCAGGCGGCAGGTGGGTTGAGGAGCACCCAGAGGCGCGCAATCCTGCCGCCGACGATTTCTGCGACGTCCATCCCGGTGATCGCGACTGCTCCCTCCTCCGGACCGGCCTCCCACCGCAACGAACCCAGGCCGTGATGGCCGACTGCGCGTCCTGTAGGGGTGAACCGGAACGTCGGAACGAACTGGTCCAGCAAGTTGCCGGCGACCGCGGAAATGGCTGCGCGCCCCTGAACGACGTTGGTCGGCTCGTACATGATCGGCTCGGCCACGAAGAGTTCGTTCAGCGCAGCCGCGCGCCTGTCGGCATTACGCTCGTTGAAGACGCGCTCCAGGTTGGCACGTAGCAACCCGTCGTAATCGGGCTCTGCCGATCCTTGGCTGGTCTGGCTGATGTCGGCCACGGAAGACCTCCTTCGAAAGTGGTCAAGCCGTAAGGTCAATTGAACTTCACGAGGTTCAGCGCCGGCAGTGGACCGCCGGGGAACTGAACGAGGCGGCTGCCGAGCGCGAGCGGACCGAGATCGATGCCGAAGAAGCCAAGCCGTTCGATTAGCGTGCTCACCTGCGCCTTCGCCTCGGCGTCGTCCCCTGAGTAGAACAGCACGCGCCGTCCGCCATCGCTGGCTGGGTCGCCGGCGACCAACTGCGGCTGCAAGTGGTTGAACGCCTTCACGACCCGCGCGCCTGGCGCCCAGCCGGCGAACACCTCGGACGACGAGCGGCCGCCGAGGTCGAACGGCTTGAACAGCGGCGCCTCGATGGGATTGTTGGCGTCGACGACGATGCGGCCGCCGAAGTCCGGCAGGCCCGCGAGGGCGGCCTCCAGCTTCGACCAGTTCACGGCGACGAAGACGGTGTCCTTCGCCGCGGCCTCCTCGCGGGTGCCCGCCGTGATGCTCGGTCCCAGCGCAGCGACAGTTTCCGCGAGGCTGTCAGGCTCGCGGCTGTTTGCGAGCGTGGCGGGAATGGCGTGGCGGGCGAGCGCCGTCGCGATAGCGCTGCCGATCTGTCCGGCGCCGATGATGCCGATGGAAGTCATGGCTCTGTCTCCTTTGACGAGGGGCCGAGGATTCAGGCGGACTGGCCGCCGTCGACGTTCAGCGTGGCCCCGGTGATGTATCCAGCGTCCGGGCCGGCCAGGAACGCGACCGCCGCCGCGATGTCCTCCGGCTGGCCGTAGCGGCCGAGCGCGGCGAGGCCCTTCAGGCTCTCGGCGAAGGGGCCATCCTGCGGGTTCATGTCGGTGTTGATCGCACCCGGCTGGACCACGTTGACCGTGATGTTGCGGGGCCCGAGGTCGCGGGCCCAGCCGCGGGTGTAGGCCGCCACCGCCGCCTTGGTGGCGACGTAGTCGGCGGCGCCAGCGAACGGAACGTGGACCGCGCCGGTGGTGCCGATGGACACGATGCGCCCGCCGTCCGTCATCAGCGGCACGGCGGCGCGGACCGCCACGGCGACGCCCTTGACGTTGACGTCGAGCTGCCGGTCGAACGCGGCCCGGTCGGGCTTGGCGTCGTCGACCATGCCGGTGACGAACACGCCCGCGGAGTTGACCAGGATGTCGAGGCGACCGAGCGCGGCGTGGGCCCTATGCACCAGGGCTTCGACCTCGCCGGCGTCGGCCTGGTCCGCCCGGATGGCGACCGCCCGCCGGCCGAGCGCCTCGACCTCGCGGACGACGTCCTCAGCCCGCTCGCGCGAGGCGGCGTAACTGAAGGCGACGTCGGCGCCGTCGCGGGCGAGGCGGCGGACGATGGCCGCCCCGATGCCGCGCGATCCGCCGGTCACGAGGGCTGCCTTGCCGGCGAGAAGGTGGGATACCTGGATCATGTCATCGCTCCATCGCGTGTTCGATGAGGATGAGGATGGATCGGGAACTCCTCCTGGTTTAGCCGCGAATGGCTTGTTATGCTTTCAACGGATCGTTGAAGGAGGTGGCATGGAGACCTTGGCCAACCTCGAAGCCTTCGTGCGCAGCGCTGAGTGCGGCAGCTTCTCCGAGGCCGCCCGGCGGCTGTCGCTGACGCCGGCCGCAGTCAGCCGCAACGTGGCCATGCTGGAGCGCAACCTCGGCGTGCGGCTGTTCCACCGCTCGACCCGCAAGCTCACCCTGACCGAGGCCGGGGAAGGTTTTCGCCAGGCGGTCGCCGGGAACCTGGAGGGGCTGCAAGCCGCGATTGCCGGCGTCTCCGTGGACGCCGGCGAACCGGTCGGAACGCTCAAGGTCAGCCTGCCGCCCACCTTTGGGATGAGCCACGTCATGCCTCTCCTGCCGGGCTTCCTGGCCCGCCATCCGCGCGTCAGGCCGGAATGGCACTTCGAGAACCGCCACGTCGACCTCGTCGCGGAAGGGTACGACGCCGCCATCGGCGGCGGCTTCGCCTTGTCCCCCGGCATCGTTGCCCGCACCTTGGCCCCCGCCCACATAATCGCGGTGGCGTCGCCGGCCTACATGCGAGGTCGGGTGCCGCCCACCGACCCGGGGGGGCTCCAAGCCTTCGACGGCATCGTCATGCGGTCGCTGCAGACCGGCCGCATCCGGCACTGGACCATGCGCGACGTCGGCGGCAGCGAGATGGTGGCCGGGCAGCGGGAGAGCGTCGTCGTGAACGACCCCAGCGCGATGCGCGAGGCGGCGCTGCTTGGCCTGGGCGTCGCGCTCATGGCGGTGCCCGACGTGCGCGCCGACCTGGAACGCGGCGACCTCGCGCGCCTGCTGCCGCGCTGGTACGCCGATGCCGGCGCGATCTCCCTCTACTTCGCCTCACGCGCCCATCTACCGGCAAAGACGCGAGCCTTCGTCGATTGGGTGGTTGAGGCCTTCGAGGCGGAGCGTCTGGCGGAGCGGTTCGCCGGCAGCCTAGGATAGCTCGAACGACACGGACGACGGACCGCTTAACGGGCCACGACATGCTGATGTCGTGGCCCGTTAAGCGATGCAAAAGCCGTGCTTGATGCGTTTCACTCGTTAGAACCTGTGGCGCCCGCTTTCGACCCATGCCGGGCATACAGAAAGTGGCCGGCGCTTCCCGAAAGCGGCCGTTCGTCAGTCCTCAGGCAACTTCGGCTCGGGGTGGGAAACGAGAACTGGCTCCATGTCCGGAAGCAGTCCTTCGCTCCGGTGCCCAGGCCAGTCGTTCGACGGGTGTAACGCCATCCCCGTACCAATTCGGTGGCGCCGGCACTCACTTTCGTCGCGTAAGTCTCGCGTCAGTGCTCGACCTGTGAGCTGACCACTAGGCTGTCGGGCACGCCCACGATCTCGGCCCAATCGTCCACGGCCGCCATATTCGCGGCGATCGCCCGCGCTCTGGCCCGGTAGGACGGATCCGACTGTAGCAGGAGTCATCGTTCGACGCTGATCCACGCGGATGTGCTCCGGGATGCTTTGCGGGCACATGGCGTCGGCCAGCGCCTCGATCAGTTATCTGACAAACGGAACCGAGCAGCTCAGCCCCGCTTGCTTCACTCCCATCGTCACGCGGCTAACGATGCACCAACTTCGAACCGTGGCTACCGATTGGAGGCCGCCCAAAGTTCAGACTGAAAATTGTGCGCCTTACGGCTTATTGTATACGGCCGCATGGCTGCCGACCTCTTTCGATGTTAGTAGATCGACCTGCGAGATCGATTGATCAAGATCTGAGTCAACTTGATAGACACGAATACCGTCGCCCGTACGGGTAACAGTTACAATCATTGCTGGCTTGCCCGCTGCACGTGGTACAGAGATATGGATTGATTGGTCAGGCAAGCTCAGGAGTGTTTCAAATCGCATTGTCGCGCCCCCTTCCTCAGCAACTGTCAGGACGAGCAGAAATCCATTTCTCTGATCCGTATAGTATGCCACCCCGTGAATTGCGCCCACGTTGACATCAAACCCTCGTCCGGGCTCGAGTTTTCGCTCCACGGCGGAAACATCGCTTGTAAATAAACACGGCACTATGATCGCAAGAAACATACGAAGATAGATTTTAAATGCGCTTCCGACACGTTGGTTGTGCATCATTGTGTTTACCTTTATTTTGTGTCTTGATACGATGACCTTAAGGAATACAATCTGGGCGCTGACCATTTCCGCCTGATTTACGTCGAGGACAGTGTCGTAGAGACGCATCGATTCAATAGAAAAAGTATTTCATCGGAATGACGGAGACGTCGGAGATGTGTTACGACTGTAAGACCAAAATCGATTGACCGATAATTTGGTTGTGCTTCATCAGGCTGCATGATCCACGAAACTCGCTGATTAGCCACGGGTGTTCTTGCCCGCCCTCCTGTTGAGGGGGTGGGTCTGAGCGGGATGGGCTTGCTGTCACCGACGGCCACCTACGCCACGGTGCCCCGGCATGACCTGCCGATGGCGACGATCGTCCTCAACGTCGTGCGGCGGCCCGACGCTGACGACGCTTTGCGCGGCCGCGTTGGCGTGACGGCTTAGAGACGGCGCGGATCACCAGGTGTCGAGTGCCTACGCGTGGGCGTTCCTGCTGCTCTGCGGCGTCCATGCGGTGACTTCCGTGACCGCGCTCCGGCTTCCGCTCCAGCGGGACGATGTTGCGGTACGCGAGTGACGGCCGAGGGGTAAGCATCCTGGATGCCGGTCGGCGGATGTCGCCAACGTTCGAGTCCGATTGTGAGCGGTCCCCAAGGCCATGTCCGCTCCAATGCATGCCGTTCGCAAGTGGACAGGTAGAAATCCACCCTCAGAGGCCTTTCCGGTGCCGACCCGTTACAGGCATATGGAAGGCTAGTCGAACTACTTCGAAGCGGACTGTCCGCTACTCCGGATCGTGTTCTGGATCAGCTAGAGCCTCAATGACATGGCAATCGCCGACCCGGCCGTGACCGCAGGTGTCGAGAGCGCGTTGCAGTTCGCGCCGGAGCGCCACGAGTTGCGCGATGCGTCGGTCGATATCCTCGACGTGACGGCGGGCGATGCCATCGACCTCTGCGCACGGACGCTCAGGCTGCTCGCTGAGCACCAGCAGTTCACGAACAGCGGCGACCTCAAACCCTAGCTCGCGCGCGTGACGGATGAAGTTGAGCCGCGCCACTGTGGAGGCCGTGTATCGGCGCTGCTGACCTTCGGTGCGGGTTGGGACGGGGAGCAACCCGGCCCCTTCGTAGTAGCGAATGGTCGGCACCTTCACGCCAGACCGCCGCGCCAACTCGCCGATGGAAATCTCTGCCATCGCCCCTTGAACCTCTAGTGGCTAGAGAGACTATGTCAGGGCCGGAAGGGAGTCACCCTATGGCCGATAGCTGCTGCAAGAGCGACGACACCTGCTGCGAACCGCCTGCCCTCGTGATGCCAGGTCGGTCGGCGCAGGCGGTACCCGCTGCTCATGGCACTCGAGGCGATACCTGCTGCCCGAAGGGGGTACCAGTGTTCGACGGGGTAGACTTTCGTTACAAGCGCATCCTCTGGACGGTGATCGCCCTCAACGGGATGATGTTCCTCGGCGAGATGGTGGCAGGTCAACTCGCCGGATCGCAATCGCTGAAGGCCGACGCCCTCGACTTCCTAGCCGATACCGTGACCTACGGCCTCTCGCTGGCGGTGATCGGGGCGAGCCTGCGCACCCGTGCCTCGGCCGCGCTCGCCAAGGGCGTATCGCTGTCGCTGATGACACTTTGGGTGTTCGGCACGACGGTCTACCAGACCCTCATCCTCGGCCTGCCAAAGGCCGAGGTCATGGGCGTTGTGGGCGTGCTGGCGCTGGCGGTGAATGCCGCGTCTGTCCTGCTGTTGCGGCCCTACAAGGACGGCGATGCCAATGTCCGCTCGGTCTGGCTGTGCTCACGCAACGACACCATCGGCAACGTGATCGTCATGGGCGCGGCCGTCGCGGTATGGGGCACCGCCACAGCGTGGCCCGACCTGCTCGTGGCGGCCATCATGGCCGGCATCTTCCTGACATCCTCCGTGCAGATCCTACGGCAGGCGTGGACCGAATATCGTGGGGTCAACGCTCTGTCTCAGTTCCG
This sequence comes from Methylobacterium sp. FW102-HT35C08, assembly GCF_058790235.1. Taxonomy (NCBI): domain Bacteria; kingdom Pseudomonadati; phylum Pseudomonadota; class Alphaproteobacteria; order Hyphomicrobiales; family Methylobacteriaceae; genus Methylobacterium; species Methylobacterium sp. FW102-HT35C08. Next base: position 257,946 of record NZ_JBYTCL010000002.1, read on the forward strand.
GCTGAGTGATCAGGGCAGGCTGATTGGTTCGGAAGAGAGCGACGACAATGTTCGCTTCTTTCAGGACATCCCTCAAAGCGGACGCGCAGAAAGCCACCCATCTGAGACGTTCAAGCCAGCGGTCAGCAGCAACCGATGCTGACAGTAAGCGGCCCATCCGTTCCCCGAACCAGCGGTTAGGAAGTGGACAGACGTCCTGATCCAACGCGTTCGCCCGGTCCGCCGGCGATAAAGCCTTCGCGCAGACTGCAGCGCCCAAACCGCCAGTCAGCGTCGGCTCCACCGATGACTGCGCGATTGTCCACCTGCTCGGAGGGGGCGGAGGGCAATGACCGACATTGTCGACGGTGATTGCCCTGGCGCAACCCGGCCCGCGCACGTCGTCGAGCCCGCTGACCGGGATGCCTCGCTGGCCGCGCGCGCCGCGTTCGGCCATTCGTCGCACCTTATCGCCGCATCCGAACTGTGTCCGCAGTGGGCCGTTGCTGCGGGACCACCACAGATGAGGTCACGATGTCGAATCCCGCGAAGGGTCAGTCCGGTGACGGACAGCAGCACTCGACGAGGAGCGCGCAGGAGCAGAAGGCGGCCGAGGTCCAAGCGGCTGGAAGCGCCAAGGCCGATGCCGGCCATCCTGTGGTGACGGAGGGCGGGAAGGCCGAGGCGCCGACGGAGGGCAAAGGCCATCCGAAATCGGCCGCGTCTAACACACAGGTCGGCGCGACCAGCGACGCTGCCACGAGCAGCGCGACGGCGGGAAAGGCCGAGAAGGAAGCCGCGGCGGCGGCAGGCGCCGACAAGGACCAGCACGGGCGCGGTCACCGCAAGGCTGAATAGCAAGCCTGCACGCGGCGGGAGCGGGCGGCCGCGCATCGGGAAGCCGGTCCGGCTGGGTCGGCGACGGCTTGCCCTCCGGCACATTTCGCCCACCGAACGCGCGCAGTGGACCCATGGAGCCGATGCCCCGATGTCGAGTCTGACCGAGCGCAAGGCGCGCCTGATCGTCCACGGCGACCGACCCTACAATGCCGAGCCGCCCCTGGACCGGCTGCGAGCCGCGTACCGGACCCCGGCCGGCGACTTCTACGTCCGCTGCCACGGCGACCTGCCGGAGATCGACGCGGCGACATGGCGCCTCACCCTCGATGGCGCTGTCGGCACGCCGATAGAAGTCTCGCTGGATGACCTGCGTCGCCGTTTCCGGACCGTCACGGTGACGGCGACGCTGCAGTGCGCCGGCAATCGGCGCGCCGACATGCGCGCCGTCGCGCCCGTTTCGGGAGACCCCTGGGACGGCGGCGCCATCGGTACGGCCGATTGGACGGGCGTCCGCCTCGGTGACCTCCTGCGCGCAGCTGGGGCCCGCACGGGCCCGGACTGCCACGTCGCCTTTGAGAGCCACGACGTGGTCGATGGCCGCTCCTACGAGGTCTCCATCCCCCTCGCCAAGGCGCTGACATCAGAACCCTTGCTGGCTTTCGCCATGAACGGCGAACCCCTGCTGCCAGAGCACGGCTTCCCGCTGCGCGCGGTGGTGCCGGGCTTTGCGGGCGTGCGCAGCCCCAAATGGCTGCGGCGCATCACGGTGCAGGATCATCCCTCGGACAATCCGATCCAGGCGAGCGACTACAAGCTGTATCCGTCGGATGTGACCGCCGAGGCGGCTGATCCGGCCGGGGGACACACCATTGACGCGATGCCGCTGAACGCGGCGATCTGCGAGCCCGCGCGCGGCGCCAGCCTCAAGGCTGGAACGTGCCGGATCCGGGGTTACGCGGTCGTGGGCGACCGGGCCGTCATCCGCGTCGAAGTCTCCGGCGATGGCGGGCGGAGCTGGACCCAGGCGGCGCTCGAGCACGAGCCCGACGCGCCGTTCGCCTGGACTTTCTGGACCGCCGAGCTCGACCTGCCGCCGGGGGAGCACGACCTCGCCGTCCGGGCCTGGGACTCGGCCGGCCAGACCCAGCCGGCGCTGCCCGACGACGTCTGGAACCACAAGGGCTACCTCTGCACCTGCTGGCACCGGGTTCGCGTGCGCGTCACCTGACGGCCCGGACGGACCTACCTGTCGCTATCTCAGGGTCGGCGACTCACTGGGTCTCAGATGGCGGTCTTCCCCATCTGGGCCGCCCAGGGAGACGTGATCGTTCAGGCGTCCGAGATGTTCGAAGACGTGTTCGAGGGCATTCGTGACAGCCTGCTCGAACGAGCCGTCGCCTTTCCCCTGTGCGGCGCTGAGGGCACTGAGCAAGGCCCAGTGCTTTTCGGAATCCTCGGACATGTCATCCTCCCAGTCGGCATGGACGCCGGCTCGGCAAGCCAATTGCCATGAGAGACCCCGGTTCCTGCGCTCTATCGAACCCGGATCCGCCGGGGGACCCCGCGGACCCATCGGCTCGGGGCGCGATGCCACGCACGGTCAGACCGGTCTGTCGTGGGCTCACGGCCGCACGCCGTCGCGCGCACGGTCCGCCGAGGCGGCGGATCGTGGCTCCTGCGACCTGATCGGAGAACCCCTGCCGATGCCGAACCGAATCCAGGAGGCCTTCCGCGCCGCCGCCGAGGCCGGCGTCGGCTTCTGGGCGGCCTGCAACCGGCTGCGCCTGCCAGGAACGGCCAACCCCTTCGTGGTCGGCGTCCACGAACCAATGGGTGCGGAACTGACGCTGGAGAACTTGGCCGTCACCGGCTCGATCCCGCCGGGCCTCGACGGCCTCTACCTCAAGATGGGGGCCAACCCCGTGCGCGTCGCGACGCGGGGCCACGACTGGTTCCTCGGCGACGGCATGGTGCACGGCCTCGCGATCGAGGCCGGCAAGGCGCTGTGGTACCGCAACCGTTGGATCGGTTCACGCACAGCCGCGGCAGCGCTCAAGCGGCCTGCGGCGCCCGGGCCGCGGCGGGGCGGCAACGACACCGTCAACACCAACGTCGTTGCGATCGGCGACCGGATCTTCGCCGTCGTAGAGGCCGGCAGCTTCCCAGTCGAACTCGCGCGGAGCCTCGAGACGCAGCGCTATAACCCGTTCGACGGCACCCTGACGGGTTCATTCAGCGGGCACCCGCATCGCGACCCGCGGACCGGCGAGACCCACGCGATCGCCTATGACGGCCGCGTCTGGGACAGCGTCCGCCACGTCGTCGTCGCGCCGACCGGTCGGGTCGTGCGGGACGTGCCGATCCCGGTCGCGCATGGCCCCTGCATCCATGACTGCGCGTTCACGGTGCGCTTCGTGATCGTGCTCGATCTGCCCGTCACGTTCTCGTTCCGGGCCCTGCTCGCCGGTTACCGCTTCCCGTTCCGATGGAACCCCCGCCACAGGGCCCGGGTGGGCCTCCTCTCCCGGCAGGGCGACGGCGCCGATATCCTATGGTGCGCGGTCGATCCCTGCTTCGTGTTCCACGTCGCTAACGCCTACGAGGACGCGGCCGGGCGGGTGATCCTCGACGTGATCGCCTACGCGACGGTGTTCACCGCTATTGGGGGTGGGCTCGACAAGCCGGGCCGGCTCGAACGCTGGACGGTCGATCCCACGACGGCGCGCGTCGCGCGGCGGGTGCTCGATCCCGCGGCGCAGGAATTCCCCCGCATCGACGAGCGACGTCTCGGGCAGCGCCACCGCTACCTCTACACGGTGAGCGTCCCGGCCGACGGCAATACGCAGTTCGCCGGTGCGACGCAGCTCTACAAGCACGACGTCGAGACAGGCGAGCGCCGCATGCACGACTTCGGTCCCAACCGCGTCCCGGGGGAGTTCGTCTTCGTGCCGGCACATGCCGGGGCCGATGAGGACGAAGGCTGGCTCGTCGGGCTCGTCATCGACACCGCGCGGGACACGACGGACTTCACCGTCCTCGATGCGCGCGCGTTCGAAGCGCCACCCGTCGCCTCGGTCCGCCTCGGGCACCGGATCCCGCCGGGCTTTCACGGCAACTGGTTCCCGGCGAACGACCCGTCCGGAACGGTGTGATCCGGCGCCGACGCGGCGTCCTGACGGTCGGTTCGGCGTCGGGGCGATCGGCGCGCACGAACCGCACGGACAGTCCATCGGGACCGACCCGTGCAGGGTGTATCAATCCGCAGCGGTCCATCCGATCATCGCCGTCATGGGGTCGCCGGGACCTCCCTCAGGCTTGAGGACATGGCGTTCGATACGGGCGAAGCCGGCGCGTTGGAGGTACAGACCGACGAGCTGGGCATGCCCCGCGCCGTCGAGGCCATTCCAGATGGCGACCGCCTTGGTCGGGAAGCACCGGTTGGAGAAGCTGATCACCACCGGGGCGCCGGGACGCAGCACGCGCGCCACTTCGGACAGGACGGCCCCGGGCCGCTGCAGGTACTGCACCGAGACGCACATCAAAGCGACGTCGACGCTCGCAGTCTCGAGGGGCAGGTTCGTCTCCGCGTTGAGATCCTGCACGAAATGCTGGGTGAGGCGCGGGTTGGCGGCGAGTTCCGCTGCATTCAAGCCGTGGCCTATGACGCGCGCGTAGGCGGCTTCGTCCGGGAGGTGGCTGACCCAGCTCGACATCAGGTCGAGGACGATGCCGCCCTCAGGGACGATCGTTCTGTACAGATCGGTGACGGCGGCGATCGCTGCGGCGTCGATATGCGTGACGAAACGCGGTTGCGCGTAGAAGAGCGAGTCGGGCGCAGGATCAGGCTTCGCGAACGCCTCGGGCGGAAAGTCCGGCAGATCCTGCATCGTCATCGGTACCGCCTTCGTATCGGATTGAGCTCTGCGGCGCTCGAAAGCCGGCGCATCGGGGCGAGCCCGGAGGCGCCGGGCTCCGCGCCGTGGTCGGCGCCCCCAACCCAGGACAGCGCGCGCCGATTCATCTTCGCCTCTCGACGAGCTGCAATCCGCGTCGGGCCAGCGCGGTCACGCATCGGCGCGCGGGTGCTGCCGGACGATAGTCCAGTCTCCCGGTTTGCGAGCCATCGTGGCCTGCGACTTAATCGACGGCTCCCCGGCGGCCGCTCAGCTGGTTTTCTACAGACGCAGCATTGGCTGGCGCGCATGCGGCTTGTCATGAGCGCTACGGACCCCGGCAGGTGGCAGTGATGGTTGATCGACCAAGGGCCACCCGGAGCTTGCCGGCCGTCTCGACGCTGACGGCGACGGCCATCGTGGTGGCCGACATGGTCGGCGTCGGAGTCTTCACCAGCCTCGGCTTCCAGGCCAGGGACGTTCCGTCCGGCTTCGCCCTGGTGCTGCTGTGGGCCGTCGGCGGCGTCGTCGCGCTTTGTGGGGCGCTCTGCTACGCCGAACTCGCCACGATGTTTCCCCGCTCCGGCGGCGAGTACACGTTCCTCTCGCGCATGTACGGGCCGGCTGTCGGGTTCATGGCGGGCTGGCTCTCGGCCACCGTCGGGTTCGCCGCCCCAGTGGCGCTCGCAGCTATGGCGTTTGGGCAGTATGCCGAGGCTGCTCTGCCCGGTGCACCCGCGCTTCTGCTCGGTCTGACGGTGATCGGGTTCGTCTCGGCCGTTCACCTGCGCGGCCTGCGGCACAGCAGCGTGTTTCAGGTCGGCTTCACGCTGCTGAAGCTCGCCCTGATTGTCGCGTTCATCGGGGTGGGGGTCACCCGGGGCGGTGGCCAACCCATCGGCTTCGTCCCCGGCGCGCAGGACCTCACGCAGATCGTCAGCGCCGGCTTCGCGGTCAGCCTGGTCTACGTGATGTACGCGTATTCGGGCTGGAACGCCGCGACCTACATCGTCGGCGAACTCCGCGATCCGCAGCGCAGCCTGCCGCGAGCCCTGCTGGCCGGGACGGGGTGCGTGGTGGTGCTCTACGTCGCGCTGAACGCGGTGTTCCTCTACACGACGCCGCTGACGGAACTCGCCGGTCAGGTCGAGGTCGGCCTGATCGCCGGGCGTCACGTCTTCGGCGAGGCGGGTGGTCGCCTCGTCGGTCTCCTGATCTGCGCCGGCCTGATACCGACGATCAGCGCGATGATGTGGATCGGTCCCCGCGTGACGGTGGCGATGGGCGAGGACGTGGCGCCCCTGCGGATGTTCGCGCGTCGCACGCGCACCGGCGTACCGAGCGCCGCAATCCTGCTTCAAGGCGGGGTCGCCAGCCTCCTGCTCCTGACGCAGAGCTTCGAGGCGGTGCTCGCGTTCGTTCAGTTCGGCCTGATCGCCTGCTCCTTCCTGACCGTGCTCGGCCTGATCAAGCTCCGGATCACGCGGCCCGACCTGCCACGACCGTGCCGGACCTGGGGCTATCCGTTCACGCCGCTGATCTTCCTCGCGGTGACCCTGTTCATGATGGTCTATCTCGTGGCCGTGAGACCCTTCCAGTCCCTGGCGGGTCTGCTCTTGATGCTGGCCGGCCTCGTCCTGTACGCGGTCGCGACGGTGCAAAAACGGCGCGGAGCCTGACGGCCCTGCGCCCCCCGTGGGATCGCCGAACTCTAGCCGGCGTTGGATTTTCCGGCGCGCAGCACGTCGAGCCGATACTCGGCGGTCCTTGACTGCTTCACAACCGTCGCGAAGGTCCGAGCACCCGCGATGAAGCCTTCGGCCGCCTCGTCGCCGGAGAGCGGGTAGTGGGTCACGCCGAGCCAGTGGACCAGAACGATATCGGCTTCGGGTAACAAGGCGCCTTCGACACGCGCGACCAAGCGCGCGAGATCGGCGCGGTCGAGATAGTACGCCACCTCTGAGATCACGATGAGGTCGAACCGACCGTCCGGCCAAGCACCTGGGACGGGAGCGAGCAGGAAGTGCGCATTCGGGCAATCGGCGCATCGCGCACGGGCCGCCTCTAGAACGGACGGCACCACGTCGAGGCCGATCAACGCGTCGCAGCGGGGACAGAGCTGATGCGTGAACACGCCGATCGAGCAGCCGACATCCAGTGCGGACGCGTAGTGGGTGCGCGGCAGGGCAGCCAGCGTCGCGGCGTACTTGTCGCGCTCGTACGAACTCGTGGCGAAGCGCCACGGATCCGTTTCCGTGGCATACATGCCCTTGAAGTAGTCTCGATCGAGGGTTTTCGTTCGACGGCCGCTCGGAGCGTCGGTGGGCCTGTCGGACGTCGTCTCCAAGCCTGTGGCTCCTCTGATCCCGAACAAGGTACTCGTGGCGGCGACAGCTCCGGACTGGATCAGATGACGGCGTGAGACGGGCTCGCGAACACGCACGATACACCTCGGGAGCAACTTGCCACACGCCTGGGGAACCGCACGTGATCGGGACAGTTCCGGGCACCTCTGGTGGTCTTGAGAGCGTGCGCTTTGCCGCTGATGCTGTGCCCACTCCGATGCCGTTACGACTGAGTGTAGCCCCCAATGCCTCACGCCAGAGACGCCCATACGCGTCATCGCGCGTCAGAGGACCTGACCAGTCGCGTACGCTTCCGAGATGCCGCAGCAGCCAGCCAAATGTCCTGATTGGGCGCAAAGCCGAACGTCCGGTCTTGCGCGCAATGATGATCCAGCATGCCGTAGTCTGGCCGGAAGCAGAATCTTCACCTTGGTGTCGGCGCGCTGCAAAAAGCGAACGCGCCCAGTCCGATCAAAACGCTCCGTTTATACGGAAGTCTTTCGTTAGCCTTTGGCGGGAAGGATGAGCGGACGTCCTCAGGAAGGCCGGCGAAGATTTTGTCGCTGACTCGGACTCGTCCGGTCGGCTGTCCGGGTTCGGGCCGCCACTGCTCGTAGCGTGCGGCCTCGTTGACGGGCTGGCCGACGATGGTGAAGGCGATGCGGTCGCCGCCCCTGAAGTCGCCGAATGAGACCTCGCCTGCGTGCAGGCCGATGCGGATGCCAATGGGCAGCCCCGACGCATCCGCGACCTCGCTGACGCGGCGGGCCGCCTCCAGCGCCGCGCGCGTCGCCTGCGCGAATTCCTTGTTCAGCCGATCGTCGTCGTTGCAGAGCCAGAACGCCATTACGGCGTCCCCCATATACTTGTCGACCTGCCCCTTTGCCCGGAGGATCTCCTCGACCTGCGGATCTGTCAGGGTCCGCAGGAACTCGCCGACCTCGGCCGGGTCCTTTCCCTCGGAATGCGCCGAGAAGCCCGATAGGTCGCTGAACCAAATCACGGCCTTCGTCTTCACAGGGCGGATGCGATCTGCGCCGTTGAACAGGATGGCAGATGTCGCCTGAACACCCTCGGCGCATACGAGCCGCCCGATGATCCGGTCTCCGTCGGCGAGGTCCCGCGCTCGGGTCGCGCGCATCTCGCTCGCCTGGTCGAGCTTGGCGACGAGCACACCCGCGATCGTCTCGTACCAGAGCGCCTGGATGCCGGGTACCAAACCATCGAGGGTCGCCCGGTCGACCTTCCAGACCTTGGTCCGGTCGGCTCCGACCACCTTGTTGCCTCGCTGCGGCGCCTCCCCGGGCCGGCCGCGCAGGAAAGCCATTTCCCCGGCTATCTCGCCAGACCCCCGCCAGACGACGGACTCGCCGGCCAGAACCTTGAGCCGGCCATCCTCGATGATCCAGATGCAATCCGCCTCATCGTTGGCCGAGCACAGCGTTTGGTCGGCGTGCAGGGTCTCGAGCCAGTGCACCGCCTCAAAGCTTGCGATCAAGGCGCTCGGATCTGAGCAATACCGATGCAAAAAAGCCCGGATCCAAGTCGTTTTCGTTGCCATCAATACGCCGCCGATAGTTTTCGTTTGATCCCGTTTTGTTCACCGAAGCATTTCCAGTGACAGGAACAAAGCCCATCACCGGATTATAGGCAGGACTATAAAAAAAGTATTTTACTTCCGTATATCTATTTTAGTTTATAACTCTCCAATTGCAGACATCCGACCATAGTTTTCCTAGACGACGGCAAGAACATCATACGTCCGCTAGTGGGCAAACTTCCCGCCGTTGCGAGCATATCATGGCTCTCGCCACGCCTCGGTACCGATCCTGCAAGTTATGCCTTTCAGGAGCGGCCTACCGCGAAGCAAAAGGAAACATCTTTTGCCTCACGCTACAGCACCGATATCTGGCCTACGAGCAGCCGGTGGTGCTCCCGCAGATGTCGCACTTCAGGCAGGTGCCGTTCCGGACCAGCGTGAAGTTCGCGCATTCCGGGCACAACTCGCCACCTTGATCAGCCAAGTCCAACCTACGCCGCTTGTCGGCTAAGTATCCGAAACGCCTTTCAGCGCAATCTGGCGGCACATTAAACAGATACTCTATCTCAGCAGCCGAACCTAAGCCGTGCAACATTGACTCGGGAACTAGGAATAAGTCCGCAAAATCATTGGCTTGTGGTTCTGTTCTTTCTTCACGCTCGACAAATTTCAGAACTGATTCATCTGATTCCGAGAACGCCATATTGTCATGTGAATGCATTAAGACATGACCGAGCTCATGAGCTAATATGAACCTGGCGTGTGAGAAGTCTTGTTCAGCTGCAAGCCAAATATCGTGACGAACATTCAGGATAGTATCTTGTCCGATTAAAGCTTTGACAAAAGCTTCAACAGGATAGTCCTCTTTTTCATAAATATTCAGCTGAAGCCTTATATTTGATCTTTTTAGCTGAAAGTTTTTGATAAAATTAAAGATATTTGGTTTGATCTGATTGTCGATACCACCAAATCTACGAGCCTTCTCCGCGATTACCTCAATCGCGGAGAAGGATCTAAACTTGGCTCTCCGATCTCCGAACACCCTGTAACTTTTAGATCACGAACACCCAGTGGTGCTGCCGCATGTGTCGCACTTCAAACACGTTCCATTGCGAACGAGGGTGAAGTTTGCACACTCAGGACAAGCCTCGCCGACATAACCTTTAAGTTTCGCCTCTGCACGCCTGGATGCGATGGAGTTCGGACCGTCTTGAGCAGGCGGTGAGAAGCCAAAGCTCACTTCTTCGATTTTTTGACTTTCTGGCTCCGCCTTCAGCGCCGTGCTGCCGCGGATCGCGTGGACCGTGCCGCCGGCCGGGGCCGACTGGCCGGCGCTCGCCGCACCGACACCCAGACTCCCGCCGGCCGGGCCACCCTGGATCAGGGTGAGCCGATCGGCCGATCCGCGCAGCAGGCCGCGGGAGACGACCGAGGAGGCCGGCGCCGGCTTCGGACCCTCGCGGGTCGTGTCGCCGCTCTCGCCGCCGCCGATCACCGTGCCGCCGATCTCGGCGGGGCTGACATGGGCGAGGTCGGCCCGACCGAGATACGAGACCGCCAGCTCGCGGAACACGTAATCGAGGAGCGAGGTCGCATTCTTGATCGCGTCGTTGCCCTGGACGAAGCCGGCCGGCTCGAACCGCGTGAAGGTGAAGGCCTCCACGTATTCCTCCAGCGGCACGCCGTACTGGAGGCCGAGCGAGATCGCGATGGCGAAGTTGTTCATCAGGCTCCGGAAGGTCGCGCCCTCCTTGTGCATGTCGATGAAGATCTCGCCGAGGCGGCCGTCGTCGTACTCGCCGGTGCGCAGATAGACCTTGTGGCCGCCCACCACCGCCTTCTGGGTATAGCCCTTCCGGCGGGTCGGCAGCTTCTCGCGGGAGCGGATCCGCTCCACGCGCTCGATCACCCGCTCGACGATTTTCTCCGCCACCGCCGCGGCCTTGGCGGCGGCCGGGGCCTGGATCAGGGCCTCGATCCCCTCATCCGCCTCGTCGTCCTCGTCCGAGATGAGGGCGGCGTTGAGCGGCTGCGAAAGCTTGGAGCCGTCGCGGTAGAGCGCGTTCGCCTTGAGGGCGAGGCGCCACGAGAGCAGGTAGGCCGCCTTGCAATCCTCGACCGTGGCGTCGTTCGGCATGTTGATGGTCTTGGAGATCGCCCCCGAGATGAAGGGCTGCGCCGCCGCCATCATGCGGATGTGGCTCTCGACCGAGAGGTAGCGCTTGCCGATCCGGCCGCACGGGTTGGCGCAGTCGAAGACCGGGTAGTGCTCGAGCTTGAGGAAGGGCGCGCCCTCCAGGGTCATCGCCCCGCAGATATGGGTGTTGGCGGCCTCAATCTCCTTCTTGGAGAAACCGAGGAACGGCAGCAGCTCGAAGGTGGGATCCGCGAGCTTCTCGGCCGGGACCTTCAGGGTCTGGGTCAGGAAGTCGTCGCCCAGCGTCCAGCGGTTGAACACGAACTTGATGTCGAAGGCCGACTTGAGGCCCTTCTCAACAGCCGCGATCTTCTCGTCCGTGAAACCCTTGGCGCGCAGCGTCGTCGGGTTGATGCCCGGCGCCTGGCCCATCGAGCCATGGCCGACCGCGTAGGCCTCGATCTCGGCGATCTCGGATTCACGGTAGCCGAGCGCCCGCAGGGCATCGGGGGCGGCCTGGTTGATGATCTTGAAGTAGCCGCCGCCGGCGAGCTTCTTGAACTTCACCAGCGCGAAGTCGGGCTCGATGCCGGTGGTGTCGCAATCCATCACGAGGCCGATCGTGCCGGTCGGCGCGATCACGGTGGCCTGCGCGTTGCGGTAGCCGTGCTCCTCACCGAGCTTCAGCGCCCGGTCCCAGGCGGCACGGGCATGGTCGCCCAGATCCGCCTGCGGGATGTTGGCGTGGTCGAGGGCGACCGGCGCCACGTTCAGGAACTCGTAGCCCCCGGTCTCGCCATGCGCGGCCCGGCGATGGTTGCGGATCACCCGCAGCATCGCGTCGGCGTTCTCATCGTAGGCCGGGAAGGTGCCGAGCTCCGCGGCCATCTCGGCTGAGGTGGCGTAGGCGACGCCGGTCATGATCGCGGTAAGCGCGCCGGCGAGCGCCCGGCCCGCGTCCGAATCGTAGGGCAGGCCCATGGTCATCAGCAGGCCGCCGATATTGGCGTAGCCGAGGCCGAGCGTCCGGTACCGGTAGGACAGCTCCGCGATCTCCTTCGACGGGAACTGCGCCATCATCACCGAGATCTCGAGCACCACCGTCCAGAGGCGGTTGAGATGCTCGAACGCCTCCACGTCGAAGCGCTTGGTCTCCCGGTCGTACATCGTCAGCAGGTTCGCCGAGGCGAGATTGCAGGCGGTGTCGTCGAGGAACATGTACTCGGAGCACGGGTTCGAGGCCCGGATCCGCCCGCCCGCCGGGCAGGTGTGCCAGTCGTTCATCGTCGTGTTGAAGTGCAGGCCCGGATCCGCCGAGGCCCAGGCGGCCTCGCCGATCCGCTCCCAGAGCTCGCGGGCCTTCAGGGTCTTGGTGACCTTGCCGGTGGTGCGCGCCTGGAGGGACCAGTCGGCATCCGCCTCGACGGCGCGCAGGAAGTCGTCGGTCAGCGAGACCGAGTTGTTGGAGTTCTGGCCGGCGACCGTGAGATACGCCTCCGAATCCCAGTCGGTGTCGTAGACGGGGAAATCGATCTTGGTGAAGCCCTGGCGGGCGAACTGCACGACGCGCTTGATGTAGGCGTCCGGCACCGAGGCGCGGCGGGCGGCCTTGATCTCGCGCTTGAGCGCCGGGTTGCGCTCGGGATCGAAGCAGGCGTCGCCCTCAGCCTCGCACTGCGTGCAGGCCTTCATCACCAGGTTCAGGTGCTTGGAGACGACCTTCGAGCCGGTCACCAGGGCGGCGACCTTCTGCTCCTCCTTCACCTTCCAATCGATGAAGGATTCAATATCCGGATGGTCGATATCGACGATCACCATCTTGGCGGCGCGGCGCGTGGTGCCGCCCGACTTGATCGCGCCGGCCGCCCGGTCGCCGATCTTGAGGAAGCTCATCAGGCCGGACGACTTGCCGCCGCCGCCGAGCTTCTCGTTCTCGCCGCGCAACATCGAGAAGTTGGAGCCGGTGCCGGAGCCGTACTTGAACAGGCGCGCCTCACGCACCCACAGGTCCATGATGCCGCCCTCGTTGACGAGGTCGTCCTGGACGGACTGGATGAAGCAGGCATGCGGCTGCGGGTGCTCGTAGGCCGAGGCCGACTTGGTCAGCACGCCGGTCTGCGGGTCGCAGTAATAGTGGCCCTGGCTCGGGCCATCGATGCCGTAAGCCCAGTGCAGGCCGGTGTTGAACCATTGCGGCGAGTTCGGCGCCACCATCTGGCGGGCGAACATGAAGCGCAGCTCGTCCATGAACGCCGAGGCGTCGTCCTCCGACGAGAAGTAGCCGCCCTTCCAGCCCCAGTAGGTCCAGCAGCCGGCGAGCCGGTCGAAGACCTGCGTGGCCGAGGATTCGGAGACGAAGCGCTCGTCCTCCGGCAGTTCGGCCAACGCCGCCTCATCCGGCACAGAGCGCCAGAGGAAGGACGGGACCGCGTTCTCCTCGACCTTGCGCAGCCGGGCCGGCACGCCCGCCTTGCGGAAGTACTTCTGCGCCAGGACGTCGCTCGCCACCTGGCTCCAGCTCTCCGGCACGTCGATGCCGTCGAGGCGGAAGACCACCGACCCGTCGGGGTTGCGGATCTCGCTCAGCGCCTTGCGGAAGGGGATCCCGGCGTAGGGCGATTGGCCGGCCGTGGTGTAACGACGCTCGAACCGCATGAAACACACCTCTCCCGACGAGACACGACGGTCCCGTACCCGCGCGAAGCGGGGTCTGTGCCCGATAGTGGGATTCGCGCCCGAACACGCCCGGCAGGGGGTCGTGTGTCGGTCTCGCGAACGAAATCTAGGAACGGTCGCCCCTAACCAACGCACCACAATCCAGGGGTGCGACCGATGCAGGGAGATTACCGCCGCCTTAGCTCTCACGTCAACAAGTGGTGTTCGGCACGCTTGTTCCCCGCTAGATGTTGTGCCGGCTCGCAAAAGCCTGTGGATATCGTCCGCGCCGCGGATAAGTGTACTTCCGGCTTTCGGGAATCGGATCGGGAAAATTTTAGATTCACAGGGGTCGGCGCGCGTTTTTTCGGGAACCCTCTGGGGATCCCTCGACGCGCCCTGAAGGCGTTGCCGGGGAGCGACACTTCCGTCAGCCCGCTGGACTCGCGCGCGCGCGGTCACCATAACGGCGCCGAGAAGCGCCTCCGCGGCGCGGCACGATTTCGGGATCGGCGATGGCGCTGAAGGACACTTTGCTGCGCGTCTTCACGTGGTGGAACGGCCAGACCGTCTCCCTCGCGCTCCAGACCGCGCGCACCGGCATCTTCGTTGGCGAAGACGAGTTCGGGAACAAGTACTACAAGGCCGAAGGCGCGCTCATCGACCGCTCGGTCGGCTCCGAGCGGCGCTGGGTGGTCTATAACGGCTACGCGGACGCCTCGAAGGTGCCCCCGGGCTGGCGCGGCTGGCTCTGCCACAACGTCGATCTCGCCCCGAGCGAGGAGAACTACCAGCCGAAGGCGTGGCAGAAGCCGCACATCGAGAATCAGACCGGCACGCCGAACGCGTACCGGCCGGCGGGTTCGCAGCTGTCCTGGGGGCAGCGGCCGGCGGCCACCGGCGACTACGTCTCCTGGACACCGGGCGAGTAGAGGGCGCGACACCGGCCTCCGGCGCCCTTTTGCCGCCACCGTTCCGGTGTTCATGGCGGGCCAAACCCGATCGTCCGCCGCGCAACTGAAGGCGCGGCCGGCCACCCTCGTCTAGGGGTCCGAGCCTTGAGCCGCATCACCGCCCTCGCACGCCGCGCGCTCATGTCGAGCCTCGCGCTCGCCCTCTGCGCGGGCCCTGCCGCCGCCGACAAGATCAAGAACCCGACCGCGGTGTTCTCCGGCCTCGACAAGATCACCGGCCGGATCGTCTCCTTCGAGGTGGCGGTGGACGAGACGGTGCAGTTCGGCGCCCTGCAGCTGACCCCGCGGGTCTGCTACACCCGCCCGCCGACCGAGAGCGCCAAGACCACGGCGTTCCTGGAGGTCGACGAGGTGACCCTGGACAACAAATATCGCCGGATCTTCACCGGATGGATGTTCGCGTCGAGCCCGGGCCTGCACGCGATCGAGCACCCGATCTACGACGTATGGCTGGTCGATTGTAAGGGCGGCAGCGACGTGATCGCCGAGGCCAAGGAGCAGGAGGACGTTCCTGCCATGGCGGCAAAGCCCGAGAAGACCAAGCGCCCGAGCAAGGACGCCACCAAGACCGCGCAGCAGCTCAACGCCGCCGGCCAAGTGGACGTGGAGGCGCCGCGCGGCGTGCCGGTCCAGCCCCGCCAGAAGCCCTCGCGCAAGTTCTTCCCGTCGAACGAGGGCCCCGCGGCAGCCCCGCCGCCTCCGCCGCAGCAGCCGCAGAACTTGTTCGACGCGCTGTTCCGCTGAGGCGTGATCAGAGCGTGTCCGGTTGAAGGGCGCGGGCGGCTTCCGCCGCTCCGTCATCACGAACGCAGCGATGTGACCGAGGGCAGCGCGCCGGCGACCAGCGTAGTGCTGCCTGGGTTGCTTCGCTCCGCTCGCAAGGACGGCGGAGCCGACGCCATCGACGCAAATCGGCAGCTCACTGTCCCGCCTTTGGCGCCTGCGTTCGAAGGCTAGGTGCCGCCCAGCGCGTCGAGCACCTGTCCGCCCGTCACCGAACCGTCTCCGGGCCAGACGTTCCAGTCGCCAGCCTGGTCGAGGGCCTCGGCCAGCCGCCGCTTGTAGACGTGGCGCGGGAGTTCCTCGGCACCGAACTGCGTGAGGTGCTCGGTGACGAACTGGGTGTCGGCAAGCCGGTAATGCCCGGCGCGCAGGCGTCCCATCAGGTGGACGAGGGCGACCTTCGAGGCGTCGCGCACCTCGTGAAACATGCTCTCGCCGAAGAAGGCGGCGCCCAGCGACACGCCGTACAGGCCGCCGACGAGGCGCCCGCCGGCATAAACCTCCACGGTGTGGACATAGCCGAGATCGTAGAGGGCGCCGTAGAGTTCGCGGATGCGCCCGTTGATCCAGGTGCGCTCGCTGTCCCGGCGGGGGGCGGCGCAGCCGTCGATGACGCCTGCGAAGTCGGTGTCGCACCGGACCTCGAACTGGTCCGACCGGACAGTCCGGGCGAGACGCCGCGAGACCCGGAAACCGTTGAGGGGCAGGACGCCGCGCGCCTTCGGCTCGACCCAGTAGAGGGTCGGATCCTGAGCATCCTCGGCCATCGGGAAGATGCCCGCCGCGTAGGCCTTCAGCAGAATCTCGGGGGTGATGTCCACGCGGGTGGGATCATGCATGGCGTCAGTGTCGCGCGCGGCCGGCCCGAAGGCCAGAGCCCGCGGCCGTCGCAGGCTCCCGCGGCCTCAGACCTTCATGCCCCCATCTTCCAGGAAATGCTCTAGCCAGTGGATGTCGTAAAGGCCGTTCTGCACGTCCGGGTTGCGGACCAGCGTCCGGAACAGCGGCAGCGTCGTGTCAATGCCGTCGATGACGAACTCGTCGAGCGCGCGGCGCAGGCGCATCAGACACTCGTTGCGGGTGCGGCCGTGCACGATCAGCTTGCCGATCAGCGAGTCGTAGTTCGGCGGGATCCGGTAGCCCTGGAATGCCGCCGAATCGACCCGGACGCCGAGGCCGCCCGGCGTGTGATAGTGGGTGATCTCGCCCGGCGAGGGACGGAAGGTCTCCGGGTGCTCGGCGTTGATCCGGCACTCGATGGCGTGGCCCTCGACCTTGATGTCCGCCTGGCTCACGGAGAGCGGGCCGCCCGAGGCGACCTGGATCTGCTCGATGACCAGGTCGATCCCGGTGATCATCTCAGTCACCGGATGCTCGACCTGGATCCGGGTGTTCATCTCGATGAAGTAGAACCGCCCGTCCTCGTACAGGAACTCGACAGTGCCGGCGCCGAGATAGCCGAGCTCCTTCATGGCGTTGGCGCAGATTCCGCCGATCTCGGCGCGCATCGATTCATTGAGCGCCGGCGAGCCGCCTTCCTCCCAGACCTTCTGGTGGCGGCGCTGGAGCGAGCAGTCGCGCTCGGCGAGGTGGACCGCACCGCCGCGGCCGTCCCCGAGCACCTGCACCTCGATATGGCGGGGCTTCTCGAGGTACTTCTCGAGATAGACCGCGTCGTCGCCGAACGCGGCCTTGGCCTCGGACTTGGCCATGCCGATCGCCTGCTCCAGCTCGGCCTCGGAGCGCGCGACCTTCATGCCGCGTCCGCCGCCGCCCGCAGCCGCCTTCACCAGGACCGGGTAACCGATCTCAGCGGCCACGCGCTTGGCGGTGTCGGCATCCTCGACGCCGCCTTCGGAACCCGGCACGCACGGGATACCGAGCTTGAGCGCCGTGCGCTTGGCCTCGATCTTGTCGCCCATGGTGCGGATGTGCTGCGCCTTCGGGCCGATGAAGCCGATCTGGTGATGGGCCAGCACCTCGGCGAAGCGGGCGTTCTCCGACAGGAAGCCGTAGCCGGGATGGACCGCATCCGCGCCGGTGATCTCGCAGGCCGCGATGATCGACGGGATGTTGAGGTAGCTGTCACGGGCGGCCGGCGGCCCGATGCAGACGCTCTCGTCGGCGAGCCGCACATGCATGGCGTCAGCATCCGCCGTGGAGTGGACCGCCACGGTGGCGATCCCGAGCTCCTTCGCCGCACGCAGGATGCGCAGGGCGATCTCGCCGCGGTTCGCGATCAGGATCTTGTCGAACATCGGACCCTTTAGGGCATCCTGGCGATCCCGGACCGCACAGGATGCTCTATCCTCTTGTTAAGCGGCGTCTTCCAGGACTGAGCGTCGATCGGCCCGGCGGACGTCCTAGCTGATGACGAGCAGGGCCTCGCCGAACTCGACCGGCTGGCCGTCCTCGACGAAGATGGCGCTGACCGTGCCGGCGCGAGGCGCCACGATCTCATTGAAGGTCTTCATCGCCTCGATGAGCAGCAGCTTGTCGCCGGCCTCGACCTTCGAGCCCACATCGACGAACGCCTTGGCGTCGGGCGAGGGGCGCAGATAGGCGGTCCCGACCATCGGCGACGGCACGGTGCCGGGCTGGGACCGCGCCGGCTCGGCCGGGGCGAGGGCGGATGGCGCCGACACAGCGGCAGGAGCGGGCGCCACCGCAGCGAGCGGCGCGGGCGCCGCGACCTGGACGTTCACGGCTTCAAGCCGCCGCGCCACGCGGATGCGCAGGTCGCCCTTCTCGACCTCGATCTCGGACAGACCGGTCTCGGTGACGAGGTTGGCGAGCTCGCGCACGAGCTCGGGATCGATAGCGTCGTTCTTTGGCATCCGGCCTACTTCGTCTCGCGGCGCGTCAGTCCGTCCAACCGAGTCGGCGCTGGACCGCGGCCCTGCGGCTGGCGGCTCTTAGACGAAGGCGCCCCGCCGCGACAAGGCTGCACGCGACGCCTTCTAGGGTTCAGCGGCCCGGATCGTCAGCTCAGCAGGAAGCGTGGCCGCACTGGCGCACGTCGGCGATGGTCTTGCGCATCGGCTCGACGCCGACGGCACCCGGGATCACCTCGTCACCGATGATGAAGGCCGGCGTGCCGGACAGGCCCAGACGGTCACCGAGCCCCCGGTTCTCGCTCAGCGCGGTCTTTACCTCGGGGGAGGCCATGTCCTTCTGGAGCTTGGTCGTGTCCACGCCGAGATCCTTGGCGACCTGGATCGCCCGGGCGCCATTCACCCGGCCCTTGGTCTCAAGGAGCTTCTGGTGGAACTCGAACAGCTTGTCGCCCTTGAGCTGCTGGCGGACCGCGATCGCCACCTGGCTGGCCTCGAGCGATTCCTGGCCGAGCACCGGGAAGTCCTTGATCACCACCCGCAGCTTCGGGTCGGACTTGATCAGCGCCTGAACGTCCCCGAGCGCCTTGCGGCAGTAGCCGCAATTGTAATCGAAGAACTCGACCATGGTGACGTCGCCCGACGGATTGCCGGCGACCACGTCGTGGGGGCCGTTGAGGAGGGCGTCACGCGACTCCTTGAGGGCGGCGGCCTGGGCGAGGCGCTGCGTCTCGGCCTGCTGCTTCTCGGCCTCGGCGAGGGCCTCCTGAAGCACCTCGGGGTGCTTGATCAGGTATTCCTTGACGATCGCCTCAATGCCGGCGCGCTGCGCATCCGTGAAGGGCGCGGCGGGCGGCGCCGCATTCTGGGCGAGTGCCGGGACGGCAACGAGGCCGAGCGCCAGGGCCAGCGCGGGCAGGGGGCGGATGAAGGGCATGGATCCTCGCTTGCGCGGCAAGCCGGCCCGCGCGTGGCGCGAGCGGTAGGGACTGGGTTAGGCGTTTTCGCGGCGTTCGGTCAATTCCAGCCAGTGCCACGTTCAGCG
The DNA here is from genome assembly GCF_058790235.1 of Methylobacterium sp. FW102-HT35C08. NCBI lineage: Bacteria > Pseudomonadati > Pseudomonadota > Alphaproteobacteria > Hyphomicrobiales > Methylobacteriaceae > Methylobacterium > Methylobacterium sp. FW102-HT35C08. The sequence goes on from NZ_JBYTCL010000002.1 coordinate 276,971, forward strand.
GCGCGGCAGCTGTCAGCGGTTCGCGAGGCCGGATGAGCGGGCGCGGAGTGCCCACACACAGACCCGTCATCCCGGGGCCGCGGAGCGGAGCCCGGGATCCAGATCCGCCGACACAGCAGATCCTGCCGACGACGTGGTTCTGGTTTCCGGGCTCGCCTGCGGCGCCCCGGAAAGACGGTCCTGAACCCAGGAGGGTTCCGCCGCCATCGGGCTTGGCCTCGGCTTGAGGCAGGGACCGCGAGGGTCTAACCCCCGAGACCCCGGCTTCGCCCGGCGCAGAGCAGAACCCCATGACCCCGATCTCCCGGCGAGCCGCCGCCGTCCAGCCGTTCCTCGCCATGGACGTCATGGCCGCCGCGGCCGCCAAGGCGCGGGCGGGCGACGACCTGGTGCGGATGGAGGTCGGCCAGCCCTCGGCGCCGGCGCCGCGCGCGGTGATCGCGGCCGCTCAGGCGGCTCTCGCCACCGGCCGCGTCCCCTACACGGAAGCCCTCGGCCTGCCCGTTCTGCGCGAGCGGATCGCCCGCGACTACGCCGAGCGGCACGGTGTCCCGGTCAGCCCGGAGCGGGTGGTGATCACCACCGGCTCCTCGGCGGGCTTCGTGCTCGCCTTCATGAGCCTGTTCGATGCCGGTGCCCGCGTGGCTGTGCCGCAGCCGGGCTACCCAGCCTATCGGAGCATTCTGGCCGCCCTCGACCTCGTGCCGGCCCCGATGGTCCTGCGCGCGGAGGACCGTTTCGCACCGACCGCCGCGCTGCTGCGCGAGACGCACGCACGGGAGCCGGTGGCCGGCGCCCTGGTGATGAGCCCGGCGAACCCTTCGGGCACCGTAATCACCGAGACCGCCCTGCGCGATCTCTGCACGGCCGCGCACGCGCTGGGCCTGCCCTTGATCTCCGACGAGATCTATCACGGCCTCAGCTACGGCGTCCCTACGGTGACGGCCCTGCGCTTCGACCCCGACGCCGTGGTGATCAACTCGTTCTCAAAGTACCATTGCATGACCGGCTGGCGGGTCGGCTGGATGGTCGTGCCGGAAGCGCTGGTCCGCCCGATCGAGCGGCTGGCGCAAAATCTCTATATCTCGGCGCCCTACCTCTCGCAGATCGGTGCGCTGGCGGCCTTCGACGCGACGGAAGAGCTCGACGCGGTCCGCGACGGCTACGCACGTAACCGCGCGATCCTGCTGGACGCGCTGCCGGGCCTGGGTCTCGGCCGCGTGCACCCGGCCGACGGCGCCTTCTACCTCTACGCCGACGTATCGGGCCTGACCAACGACGCCCCGACCTTCTGCCGGCGGATGCTCGACGAAGCCCTCGTCGCGGCAACTCCGGGTCTCGATTTCGACCCGGAGCTGGGCCACCACCACGTCCGGTTCTCGTTCGCCGGCTCGGAGGCCGAGTGCCGCGAGGCGGTGGCGCGACTCCGGACCTGGCTGCGCTGACCGCTCAGGCGGCCACCGGCACGAGCGCGCCGACCGCCTCGGGCAGCTGCGAGAAATGCTCGATCACCCGGTCGGGCCCGAGTTCGGTGACCGGCCGGTCGGTGTAGCCGAAGGTCACGGCGACCACCGGGATACCGGCGGCCTTGGCGGTGTCGATGTCGGTCCGGGAATCGCCGACCATCACGGCCCGCGCCGGGTCGCCTCCGGCGCGGGCGATCGTGTCGATGAGGTGCCGCGGGTCGGGCTTGAATTGCGGAAAGGTGTCGCGGCCGCAGATCGCCGCGAACCGGTCGCCGATCCCCAGGATCCGCAGGAGCTCCACCGACTGGCCCTCGTACTTGTTGGTGCAGACCGCGAGGCGGAAGCCCACCGCCTCTAGTGCGTCGAGCGCCTCGACCACGCCCGGGTACAGGTGGGAGGTGTCGGCGAGGTGCTCGCCGTAATGGGCGATGAAGGCGTCGAACAGCCGGTCGTGGTCTTCCGGGGAGAGCGCGCGGCCTTCCGCCTCGAAGCCGCGCCGGATCAGCGCCTTGGCGCCGGCACCGATCAGCCCGCGCGCCTGCGACAGCGGCAGCTCGGCCAGCCCCTCCCGCTTCATCAGCACGTTGAGCGTGCCGATCAAGTCGCCTGCGGTTTCAGCGAGGGTTCCGTCCAGGTCGAACACGGCGATCGGCGGGCGGGTCGTCGGTTCGGCGGACATTATGACGGGACTCCTGCTGGCTGGCGCCTTCGCTAACGGGGCCTGCAGAGGCGAGCAAGCCGGCGGACGGAATGACAGAGGCGCCGTCGGCTCCCTGCTCCACGCGTCGCAGCCACCCGTCATTCCGAGTCGCCGCAGGCGAGCCCGGAATCCAGAACCGCGGACGTAGCCGGATTTTGCACTCGGAGTGCGTCTGGATTCCGGGCTCCGCTGCACGGCCCCGGAATGACAACAGAGATCGATCACCCGAACACGGCCGGCCGCGTGACCTGAAGCGGTGCATCCCTCGGCCGCATGCCCCAGACTCGCCCGAAAGCCCAGCGACATGCACGGCAGACCAGCCCCCGGGACCGCCGATGAAACCGTCTCTGTCCATCCTGGCCATTTGCGCCGCGCTTCACGCCGTGCCGGCCGCCGCGACCTCCTTCGAGTTCGTCCCCGCGCCACAGACCGACCTCAACCGGATGTACCGCGTCGACAAGGTCACCGGCGAGGTGACCTCCTGCCAGTACGGCCTCCAGGAATCGGCCGGCGGCATCGGCCAGACGGTCTGCTTCGGGGCCGGCGAGGGCGCCGGTCCGCAGACCCCGTCGGAATACGGGCTGGTGGCGAGCCGGCACACCCGAGAGGCCGGCGTCTTCCGGGTGAATTACCGGACGGGCGAGATGAGCATCTGCTTCGTGCTGGTGAAGAAGGAGCAGGTCGTCTGCACCCAACAGGGTAAGCCCGGCGCCGACGGCGCGTCCGACGCCCCCCTGACCGGGCCGGCGCCCGGCCGGGCCGGAGCCAGCGCGACGCCGACACAGGGCGGCCGGCCGTAACGCGTCATCGTCGCCTCCGGCGTTCCGGTCGGCCGTGTCACGTGTTACGGGCCGACGAACCTTCGGGGAAAGACTTTCAGCCCATGACGCGCCATCGTTCGATTTGTCCCGCCAAGCGGACGCTCACCCGGTGAGCGGGCCGGACCTTCGCCGGGCCGCGGCGGCCCGCGCGCTCGACCTCGTCGAGCCCGGCATGCGCCTTGGGCTCGGCACCGGCTCGACGGCCGCCGCCTTCGTGGCGCTGCTCGGCGAGCGGGTCCGCGACGGGCTCGACATCGTCGGCGTGCCGACCTCCGAGGCGACGCGGGTGCAGGCCGAGGGCCTCGGCATCCGTCTTGCCACCCTCGACACGATGCCCGAGCTCGACCTGACCATCGACGGCGCCGACGAAGTCGACGACCAGTTGCGGCTGATCAAGGGCGGCGGCGCGGCGCTCCTGCGCGAGAAGATCGTCGCCTGCGCGAGCCGCCGCATGGTCGTCATCGCCGATGCCGCCAAGCGGGTCAGCCGACTCGGCGCCTTCCCGCTGCCGATCGAGGTCAATCCCTTCGGTCTCACGGCCACGCACCGCGCGGTCGAAGCGGCGGTCGCGGCTGCCGGCTGCGCGGGCGAAGTCCGGCTGCGCCGCCACGCCGACGGCAAGCCTCTGGTCACCGACGGCGGGCATCATATCCTCGACGCCCATCTCGGCGCGATTCCCGATCCGGAAACGCTCGGCGCGGCGCTGTGGTCGGTGCCGGGCGTGGTCGAGCACGGCCTGTTCCTTGGGATCGCCGACGCCGCCATCCTGGCGGCCGCGCGGGACGGACAGGCCGAGGTCACTGTTCTCGGCAGCCTCGCCTGAGGCGCCACCCTCCTCGCAGGCCCTCCTCGCAAGAAAGTCCAGCATGTCCCGACGCCTCACCGCCGCGCCCAGCCTCGCGCTCGGCCTCGCGCTTCTGGCACTCCCCCACGCGGCCGTTGCCCAGGCCAACAAGGGCGGCGCGGCGAAGCCAGCTGCGCAGCCGAGCACGCCGGCCGCCAACACCCCCGCCGCTCCGGCCTACACGCCGAGCCACCTCGCGCTCGCCCGCGAGGTGATGCTCAGCTCCGGCATCGCCCGATCGTTCGACTCGGTGCTGCCCGCCTTCGCCGACCAGATCCGTAAGCAGTCCGTCACCCGGCCCGAGCTCGCCAAGGATCTCGACGAGGTCCTGGCCTCGCTGCAGCCGGAGATGGAGCTTCAGAAGCAGCGGATGATCGACATCGCGGCGCGGACCTACGCGGCGAAGTTCTCGGAAGCCGAGCTGAAGGAGATCGCGACCTTCTTCCGCTCGCCCGCCGGCAAGCACTACGTCGAGGCGCAGCCGCAGCTGCTCGACGAGATGGTGCAGGAGATGCAGGACTGGACACAGGACGTCTCCGAGTACGTCATGGTCCGCGTGCGCGCCGAGATGGGCAAGCGCGGGCACCAGATGCAGTGAGGGCGGCCGCTCCCGGGGGCGGATCGCCGTGACGACGACCCGATGAGCGCAGCGGGCCGGCTCTACGCGGCCGGCGGGGTGCTCCTCGCCGTCATGCCGCTCGCGATGGTGCTCGCCAACCGGTCCAGCCCGGTCGTGGTCGGGCTGGCGGCGCTCGCCTTCCTGGCCGGCCGATGGGTCGAGGATCGCGCGGCCCTGCGGGTGCATCTGCTGGCGCCACTGGCGACGCCCCTGGCCGGAGCCGCGCTCGCCTTCCTCGCCTGGGCGCTCGCCGCGCTCGCGTGGAGCCCGTTTCCGACCGTCTCCCTGCGGGTCCTGGCCGAGTTCCTGCCGACCCTGCTCGCCGCCTACCTGCTGGCCTGCCTGGCGCCCGGCCGCATCCCGGCCTTCGCGCCCCGGCTCGCGGCGGCGGCGCTCGCCCTCGGCGGCGTTCTGATCGCCGTGGACCTCGCGGCGGATCTCGCCCTCGAACGGGCCCTGGGACGGCGCGTCGCCGCCTTCGTGCACAACAGGCCGGCGCTGACCCTCGATCTCGTGGCCGGCCCGGTCGCCCTGGTGCTGTGGCGCAGGGGCGCCCGCTTTTGGGCCTCGGCGGTGCTCGCCTTTGCGGCGCTGGGCGTGCTGCGCTCGATCAGCGGGGCCGCGCAGCTCGGCCTTCTCGCGGGCGCCGCGATGTTCGTCGCGGCAAGGCTGCTGCCGCGGCGGATCGGCCTCGGGCTCGCCGGCCTCGGCCTCGGCCTCGCGGTGGCGCTTGCGCCCGTGGAAGGCGACCTGCTCGCCCGGATGATGCCGGAGGCGGCCCACGAGCGCCTGGTGCAATCCTCGTCGCGGGCGAGGGTCGCCATCGCGCGCAGCTTCGGGGCGGCGGTGGCCGCCGATCCCTGGCGCGGCGCCGGAACCGGCACGAGCGCGCGCTTCGCCGAGACGCCCATCGCCCAGGCGCTGCCGGCCGAGATGCGGGTGCTCCTCGGCGTCGGGCATCCGCACAACAGCTTCCTGCAGGTCTGGGCCGAGCTGGGCCTGCCCGGCGCGATCCTGGCCGCGCTCACCCTGATGCTGATGCTCGCTCGGGTGGCGCGGCTGGACCAGCCGGACCGGGCCGCGGCGCTCGGCCTCGTCGCCTGCGCGGCCGCGATCGCCTTTGTGGAGCATAACGGCTGGGCCGCGTGGTGGACGGCGGGGCTCGGCGCTGCCATCTCGTGGCTGCGCGAGGCCGCTCGGCCGCGCGCGGAGACGGCATCCGGGAAGGACGGTCCGGCATGAGCGATTTCGACGTCGACCTCTTCGTCATCGGCGGCGGTTCGGGTGGGGTCCGGGCGGCGCGGATCGCGGCGGGCTACGGGGCCAAGGTGATGCTCGCCGAGGAATACCGGGTCGGCGGCACCTGCGTGATCCGCGGCTGCGTCCCCAAGAAGCTGATGGTCTATGCCGGACGCTTCGCCGACGAGTTCGAGGACGCGGCCGGCTTCGGCTGGGCTTTGGAGCGCCCGCGCTTCGACTGGAGCGTGCTCAAGAGCCGCCGCGACGCCGAGGTGACCCGGCTCGAAGGCATCTACGACGCGAATCTGATCCGGGCCGGCGTGGAGATCGTGCCCGAACGCGCTGTGATCGAGGACGCGCACACCGTGCGCCTGCTGAAATCCGACCGGCGTGTCCGGGCGGAGCGGATCCTGGTCGCTGTCGGCGCGCATCCGCTCAAGGAGCCGGCCGTGCCGGGCATCGAGCTGGCGATCACCTCCAACGAGGTGTTCGAGCTGGAGCGCCTGCCGGAGCGCATCCTGGTGATCGGCGGCGGCTACATCGCGGTGGAGTTCGCCGGCGTGTTCGCGGCGCTCGGCAGCCGCACCACCCTGCTGCACCGGGGCGACAAGCTGCTGCGCGGCTTCGACGACGAGGTCCGCGACGCCCTCGCCGAGGCCTATGGACGTCGCATGGACCTGCGCCTCGGGCGCAACCTGACCCGCATCGAGCGGCAGGCCGGCGGCCTCTGCGCCCGGCTCGACGACGGCAGCACGATCGAGGCCGATCAGATCCTCGTCGCCACCGGCCGGCGGCCGAACGTCGCCGGGCTCGGCCTCGACCGGGTCGGCATCGAGACGGATGCGGCCGGCGCGATCCCGGTAGACGCTTATTCGCAGACCAAGGTCCCGTCGATCTACGCGGTCGGCGACGTTACGAACCGCGCCAACCTGACCCCGGTGGCGATCCGTGAGGGCCACGCCTTCGCCGACACGGTGTTCGGCGGCAAACCGTCCTGCGTCGATCACCGCCTGATCCCGACGGCGGTGTTCTCGACCCCCGAGATCGGCGTCGTCGGCCACACCGAGGCGGCCGCCCGCGAGGTCTACGGCAAGATCGACGTCTACAAGGCGCGCTTCCGCCCCATGAAGGCGACGCTGTCGGGCCGCGAGGAGCGGATCCTCATGAAGGTGATCGTCGATTGCGCCAGCGACCGTGTGGTCGGCGTCCACATCTTCGGCCACGATGCCGGCGAGGTGATCCAGGCGGTGGGCATCGCGGTGACGATGGGCGCTACCAAGGCCGATTTCGACCGGACCATCGCGGTCCACCCGACGGCGGCCGAGGAGCTGGTGACCATGCGGGTCCCGGAGGTCACCAAGCATCCGGTCGGCGTGGGCTGAGGTCTCCGCAGCGGCCAGGCCTCGACGCGGTGCCCGACCGAGCCATATCAGGGGCATGGGCAAGCAGGGCGCAGGCAAGGGACGACGCGGGGACGACGCGCATGCGCGCAGGCAGGCGATCATCGATGGCCTGCTCGCGGACGCGCTGCGCCCGGCATTCCATCGCCCGCCGAGCCACGACGCGCTGGCGGCCGATATCCGCCGCGCCATCGACCGGCTGCTCGCGAAGGCGGAGGCGCAGCGGAGCCGCAACCTGACCTACGACGATCTGGAAGAGGCCCTGCCGCCGCGCGACGTCTCGGCGGAAGACCTCGAGGCGATCTTTTGGATCCTGGCCGAGCACGGCATCGAGGTCGAGGACGGCGAGGCCTGACGCCGGGGCGCGCCTGCCTCCGGTTTCCGGCACTCGCAACTCCGCGGGAACCTCTCTATAAGCCGCGCTTCGCGCACGAGGCGCGATCGCACGAAGGGGTGCGCGGAGAGAGGTCATGGGCGAGCGTTGGACACCGAAGAGCTGGAGGCATCTGCCGATCGAGCAGGTCCCCACCTATCCGGACGCCGCTGCCCTCGGTGCGGTCGAGACTCAGATCGCGAGCTTCCCGCCGCTCGTCTTTGCCGGTGAGGCCCGCAAGCTGAAATCGGCGCTCGCGCGCGTCTCGGAGGGTCAGGCATTCCTTCTCCAGGGCGGTGACTGCGCCGAGAGCTTCGACGAGCACTCCGCCGACAACATCCGCGATTTCTTCCGGGTGTTCCTGCAGATGGCGATGGTGCTCACCTTCGCGGGCGGATCGCCCGTGGTGAAGGTCGGGCGCATCGCCGGGCAGTTCGCCAAGCCGCGCTCCTCGCCCACCGAGACCCTCGAGGGCGTAAGCCTGCCGAGCTACCGGGGCGACATCATCAACGGCATCGGCTTCACCGAGGAGTCGCGGATCCCGGATCCGCGCCGTCAGCTCGAGGCGTACCGCCAGTCGGCCGCGACCCTCAACCTGCTGCGCGCCTTCGCCACCGGCGGCTACGCCAACCTGGAGAACGCGCATCGCTGGATGCTGGGCTTCGTGAAGGATTCGCCGCAATCCTCGCGCTACCAGGATGTCGCCGGCCGGATGACCGACGCCCTCGATTTCATGCGGGCGATCGGCATCAATCCGGAGACGCACCCGGAGGTGCGGACCACCGACTTTTACACCAGCCACGAGGCCCTGCTGCTCGGTTACGAGGAGGCGCTGACCCGCGTCGATTCGACCACCGGCGACTGGTACGCGACCTCCGGGCACATGCTGTGGATCGGCGACCGCACCCGGCAGCCGGATCATGCCCACGTGGAATACGCCCGCGGCATCAAGAACCCGATCGGCCTGAAGTGCGGTCCGTCCATGAAGGCGGATGGCCTCATCCGGCTGATCGATCAGCTCAACCCGGAGAACGAGCCCGGGCGTCTGAGCCTGATCTGCCGGTTCGGGGCCGACAAGGTCGGCGATCACCTGCCGGCCCTGATCCGGGCCGTCGAGCGCGAGGGCCGCAAGGTGGTGTGGATCTGCGATCCGATGCACGGCAACACGATCCCGGCGGGCCGCTACAAGACCCGGCCGTTCGAGCGGGTCATGCAGGAGATCGAGGGCTTCTTCGGCGTCCATCGGTCCGAGGGCACCATCGCGGGCGGCATCCACCTGGAGATGACCGGCAAGGACGTCACCGAGTGCACGGGCGGCGCCCGGGCGCTGACGGCCGACGACCTGCAGGACCGCTACCATACCTACTGCGATCCGCGCCTCAACGCCGAGCAGGCGCTGGAAGTCGCGTTCCGCACGGCCGAGCTGGTCAAGGCCGAGCGCAGTCACGTGGAGCGCCCGCGTCTCGACGCGGCGGAGTAGCGCGCCAACCACCGAAGCCTGTGATTTTCGCACCGGGCTTCGGGAAGGCCCCTTGTCATCCCGAGGCCGCGCAGCGGAGCCCGGGATCCACAGCCGCCGCAGTGCCAGATAGGGTATCGGTTGCGGTTCTGGTTTCCGGGCTCGCCTGCGGCGCCCCGGAAAGACGGCATGGGAGGTTCGGCTGAAGTCGATATTGCCTGAACCCGTCGACCAGGTTCGTTCCAGTCCAGACCGCCGTCAACGTGTCAGGCGATGGCCCGGCTGTTGCCATTCCAGCGGCGGATCACGTCGGCGACCTCCGAGACCGGGACGGGGCGGCTGAACAGGTATCCCTGAACCTCGTCGCAGCCCTCCGCGCGAAGCTGGGCGAGCTGCGCCTCGGTCTCCACGCCCTCAGCGGTCGTCGTCATGCCGAGGCTGGCGCCGAGCCCGATCACCGCGCGGACGATAAAGTCCGTCCCGTCCTTGATGCAAAGGTCGCGCACGAAGGACTGGTCAATCTTGATCTTGTCGAAGGGGAAGCTGCGCAGGTAGCTGAGCGACGAGTAGCCGGTGCCGAAATCGTCCATGGCGACGCGGACGCCCAGCGCCTTCAGGCTGTGCAGGATCGCCGTCGTGGACCCGGGATTCGCGACGAGCACCGATTCGGTGATCTCCAGCTCCAGCCGCCGGCCCGGCAGGCCGGTCCGCCGAAGGGCCTCCCGGACGGCCGTGACGAGGCTCGCCGACGTGAACTGCACGGCCGAGACGTTGACGGCGACCTTGAGCCCGTCCGGCCAGTGGGCGGCCACCTCGCAGGCGCGGCGCAGGACCCATTCGCCCAGCGGCACGATCAGTCCCAGTTCCTCCGCGATCGGGATGAACTCGGCCGGCGAGATGAAGCCGCGGACCGGATGATTCCAGCGCAGCAGGGCCTCGAACCCGCAGACCCGGTCGGTGTCGAGGCTGTAGATCGGCTGGTAATAGACCTCGAAGGCCTCCCGGGTCAGCGCCTCGCGCAGGTCGCGCTCGAGGAGCCGGCGCGCCTGCAGACGGGCATCCATCTCGGGCTCGAAGAACCGGAACGAACCGCGCGCCTCGGTCTTGCCCCGGTCGAGGGCAACCTCGGCATTCTTCAGGAGCTTGTCGCAGCTCGTGCCGTCGCTCGGCGCGAGGGTGATGCCGATGGTCAGCCCGACGCTGACCTCGTGGCTGCTCAGGCTGTAGGGCGCGCCCACCACCTCGATGATCCGGCGCGCCAGCACCGCGGCGTCCTCGGGCCGGTCGATGCCGCGCTGAACCACGATGAACTCGTCGGCACCGAGCCGGGCCACGCAATCGATCTCACGCACGCAGGCGGTCAACCGGTTGGCCACGGCGGCGAGCAGCTCGTCTCCGACACCGTGCCCGAGGGTCTCGTTGACGGGCCGGAAATCGTCGAGATCGATGGCGAAGACCGCAAAGCCATAGTCGCGCCCGGCCTGGGCGACCGCCATCTCGATCTGCTGGCCCAGGGCCACCCGGTTCGGCAGCCCCGTCAGCATGTCGTGATGAGCCAGGAAGGCGATGCGCGCCTCGGCGCGACGGCGCTCGGTCACGTCCTCATAGGTGGCCACGAAGCCGCCATCCGCCGTCTCGCGCCGATCAATGGCGACGATCCGGCCGTTGCTGAGTTCCTGGAAATGCGTGCGCCAAGCGCCGTTGTCGAAGGCTTCACGCTGCTGGCGGACCAAGGTGTCGAGGTCGCAGCCCGGATGATTGCCGGCCACGAGGCTGGCTCTCATGACTTCGAGCGTCGTCATCCCGGGCACGACGGCGCGCGGCGCCAGGCCGTAGATCTCGCTGTAGCGCCGATTGACCACCATCAGGCGGTCCTGGGCGTCGTAGAGGCAGAGCCCCTGGGACATGTTGTCGAGGGCCGCGTCGAGGCGGAGATTCGTCAGCGTGAGCCGGTCTTCCTGCTCCTTGAGCAGGCTGATGTCGCTGCAGACCGCGATGAACCCGCCCTCCTGGGTCGGGCTGCGGCTGACCCGCAGCCAGCGGCCATCAGCCAGCTGGATATCACCGTCCTGGGCCAGTGCCCGGACGCAATCCTCCAGCGGCTCCGAGCCGTTGCTCATCGATCCGCCGGCCAGCCGCGCCAGGGAAGTTCCCGCCTCGATGGCAGCGCCGAGCCCTTCGAAGAACCGCAGGGCCTGGTTGTTTGCGAGGGCGATGCGGCCGGCCGCGTCGACCACCACGACACCCTCGCGCGATGTCTGGAGCGCGTCCGTCACCAACGCCTCGGCGACTCGGCGCTGGCTGACTTCGCGGGCCATCATCGCCTGGATGTTGTCGCGCATGACCGCCATGGAGCGAAGCAGACTGCCGAGCTCGTCGCGCCCGCCGGCCAGGATCCGATCCTCGAGGCGCCCGCTGGCGATGCGCTTCGCCGCGGCGGAGGCGGCGGCCAGAGGCCCTGTGATGCGGCGGTTGAGCAGCCACGCGATCATCCCGCAGATGACGACCGCGAGGGCCGCCGCGATCGCGTTGACCTGCATCTCCCGAGCGACGAGAACGCGGGCCGCCTGCCGGAAGGTGAAGCCGTCACCCGCCGTGTAGTTCACCAGCAGATCGATCTGATTGTCGACCGCGTGCGCCTGCTGATCCAGCTCGTCCCACCGTGCTGACACGGCTGTGGCGGGGTTCAGAGTCCGGCGCATCTCCTCCCAGGCGGCCACGCCCGCCTGAACCGTGCCGGCGGTGCGTACGGCCCGGTCCGACTGCGAGCGCTCCACGGCGATCGTCAGATCCTCGGCCAGCGTGGTGGAGAGTTCCGCAATCTCGGCATCCAGCTTGGCGGCCTCTGCCGCATCGTGCGCATGCATCCGGCGCGCGAACACGGTCCGCATCTTGGCGAAATCCGCTGCTGTCGCCCGCGCATAATTGATGGACATCAGCGATTCGTCGTAGGTGCGGTTGATGAGCGTGCCGATGTGCGAGATCGCCACCACCGCGTAGAGCCCGAGCAGGCCCGACAGCAGGCTCATGCACAGAAAGGCCACGAAGATCCGGCCGCGGATCGTCGTGAAGAAGCCCAGGAAGCCACGCGCCGCGTACGACAGCCCTGCTCGTGTCCGATCGTCAGTCGCTGTCTCGGGGTCTCGCATCGCACCGGCCGCCGCGTCACACGTGCGGTGACATGTAATTGCTACATGTTAAGAGGCGATTAGCCCGAGCCTTTCCGAATTGGATCCATCCGCGACCACGAACTTCGGTAAAGGGTCGTCGGATACGTTCGAACTACGACATATCACGCATTCGGAAAATGATTTCTCAATGAAAAGTCGGCTAGGCTGATCCTCAGAACCCGAGGAAAAGCATGTCCGCCAATCAATTCCGGTTCTTCGTTTCCCGGCTCTCGCGGAGAGCGGCGCCCGTCGTGTCGGCGCTGGCCCTCGGGGTGGGGTGCGGTCTGCTGCTGGCCGGACAGATCCAGGCCTCGGCGATCGCTGTGTCCCAGAAAGGCCGGATGTTCCATCCCGGCAACCTCGCGGTCGCCCGCGGCGAGACGGTGACATTCGTGAACGACGACAGCGACCTGCTGCATCATGTCTTCGTCGAATCCGACACGTTCAGCTTCGATTCCGGTGACCAGGAACCGGGCAGCCGAACGCCGGTCATTTTCACCGAGCGCGGTACGTTTCAGGTGCTCTGCGGCATCCATCCCAAGATGAAGCTGGTCGTCCGGGTGGATTGAGGCGGCAGGGCCGCGATCAGCGCTGAGCCGAGCGCAGCGGCGCCGCCTCCGGGTTCGACTTGCGCCGCTCGATCGCCTGACCATCCCGAAGTTCGGGCGCCGGGCTGTAGATGATCTGGCTGTCGGCCGGCAGACCGGATTCAAGCTCCAACGTCCGCCCGAGATCGCGCTGGACCTGGATCGTCCGCCACTTCACCCGATCGTCAGGGCCCACCTCGGCGACCTGCAGGCCGTTGCTGTTGAACACGGTCGCCTCGGCCGGGACCGTGACGCTGGGCGCTTTGCGCGGGATCTTCAGGGTCACGTAGGCGTAGAGCCCGGCCCGCAGCAGGCGGTCGGGATTGGGCACATCCACCTGCGTCGTGAGGGTGCGCGAGGCGGCGTTCAGGGCGACCGAGCTGCGCTCGACGAACCCGCCGAAGGTCTTGCCCGGCATCTGGGGAACCGTGATCACCGCCTGAACGCCGGGCTTCACGCCGACCGAGTCGTTCTGCGGGACATTCACGGTGATGCGCAGGGTATTGTCCTGGTCGATGCTGAGAAGCGGCGTGCCGCCGTTATCGGCCCGGACCAGATCGCCGACATCGACGTTTCGGACCGTGACCACGCCGTCGAACGGCGCGATCACTCGCTCGAACGCCGTCAGCGCCTTCAGCCGGTCGACGACGGCCTCCTGAGCCTTGATGTTGGCGGTCGCGACCTTCACGCCGGCCTCTGCGGCGGCCAGCGTCGCCGCCTGGGACAGCACGCCCGCCTGCGCGTTGTCGGCGTTCTGCCGGGACGCCCAGCCCTGGACGGCGAGCGTCGTGGTCCGGTTGTTAGTGAGATTGGCGAGATTCACGTTGGCGCGCGCCTGCTCGACCTGCGCCTGCGCCTGAAGCAGCTGTGCCTTCAACTGGCCGACCTGAGCCTCGGCCTGAGCAAGCTGCTGGTCGAGGTCGGGCGCTGCGATCCGCAGGAGCAGGTCGCCGGCCTTGACCCGCGATCCGATATCGACGCGGCGCTCGGCGATGTAGCCGGTGGCGCGCGCGGCGATCGCTGCCGTGGTGAAAGCCTGCATCTCACCCGGCAGCACGAGATCGATCGGACCATCGGCCCGCTCGGCCGTGACCGTGCGCACCTGCGGGACCAGATCCTTGATCCCCTCCAGCGTCGCGGTCGCCTCGGCATCCCGCTGCCAATGCCCGTAGGCGCCCCAGGCGAGGAGACCCGCTCCGGCGAGCACGACGAGTAGGAATGGCAGCTTGCCGGGCGGGGGCGGAACATCCTCGCCCGCATCGTGCGCCTTCATCGATCGGCTCTCCGCCCGGATGCTCGGCCCGGACTCGCAACGTAGCGGCCTCGGAGCAGCCCCGCCAGAGCGGGCTTTGGCCGCATCGCCCGCTAGGTGAGCCGCGGTCCCGCCGCGAGCGCGCGCCGGCTGAGCCGCTTGTGCAGGTGGACCATCAGGGCGATCCCGAACAGCGGGGTCAGAAGGTTGAGGATCGGCACCACCATCATCGCGGCGAGCAGGCAGCCGGCGCCGAGCGTCCGGACCGCGAAAACGCGGCGCATCTCGGCCGCCTCGTGGACAGGCCGGAACCGGGCGGCCGCCATCTCGAAATACTCGCGGGCGAGCAGGTAGGCGTTCGCCCCGAAGAAGGCTGCGATGCCGATGACCGGGACGAAGAAGATCACCAGTGCCGCGAGGTTGACGAGGAGCGTCACGCCCGCGAAGCGCACCGCGTAGAGCATGGCGGTGCCGAAGGGCATGGCCCGGCCGGGCGGATCGTCGGGGAAGTCGGTCCGCTCGACGATCTCGGCCGCATCGTCGAGGAAGAACCCGGCCACAAGGATCGAGACCGCCGGCATCAGGTAGGCCAGCACGACCACGAGGCCAAAACCCGCCAGGTAATAGGCGAGGCTGTCGAGAATCGGGTACTGGGCTGAGATGTGGTGGCTCGCCTGGAACAGCTGGATCAGCCGGGTCAGCCCGAGCCAGACCAGAGCCAGGAGGCCGAGCGTCAGTCCGAGGGACTTCCAGAGGATCGCCCGCATGGGTGGCGAGAAGGTCTGGCGCAAAGCCGCCGCGGCGGACTCGACGAGCATCGGGCGATAGATCCGGCCTGCGCCGGTCGCAGCGCGGCTGCGTTGTGAAACGGGGCGGCACCGGGCGCAAGGTCGATGCCGTCGCAAGGCAGCGGGTACGGGGAAGACGTGTGCAGGATGCAGCGGTGACGGTCACGATCCCATCGGCTCCCGGCGCGCGGGGCTCGGATCCGACACGCGGGCCGGCCTACCGGCCGCGGCTCGCGCCTTTGCCCGAGGCGCCGGAGGTGCTGGTGATCGGCGCGGGGGCGGCCGGAATCGGCGCGGCCCGGGCGCTCGTCGCGCGGGGCGTCCCGGTTGCGGTGCTGGAAGCGCGCGACCGGGTCGGCGGTCGCGCCCACACGGTGTCGCTGCGCGGCCATGCCCTCGATCTCGGGGCCCACTGGCTCCATGCGGGCCCGATCAACCCGCTGGTGGCTCTGGGCCGGGCGCGCGGGGAGCGGCTGCGCCGGGCGCCGCAGGACAGCCATGTCTGGGTCGATGGCCGTCGCGGGCGGGCCGACGAGGTGCGGGCCAATGCCCGGGCCTTCGCGCGGGCCGACCAGGCCATGACCCGCGGCGCCGCGCAGCCCGGCGCCGACCGACCGGCGGGCAGCGCGCTGCCGTCCAGGCTCGGGCCTTGGGGCGCGCGGGTGGCGCAGGTGCACGGGCTCGTCTCCGGGCGGCCGCTGGACGAGGTCTCGCTCCACGACTTCCCGAGCCTGGAATACAGCGACAACTTTTTCCTCGCCGACGGCTACGGCAGCTATCTCGCCCGCCTCGCCGACGGGCTGCCGGTGGCGCTCGCGACGCCGGTCACGCGGATCGACTGGTCGGGCAGCCGCGTCCGGGTCACCACTGCGGACGGTGCCGTGCATGCGGCCCGTGCGGTGATCGTCACCGTGCCGATGATGGTTCTGCGCGACGGGCCGAGCTTCACGCCGCCCCTGCCGAACGCGGTCCGCGCCGCCATCGACGGCTTCACCACGGGCATCTACGAGCACGCGGTGCTGCATTGGCCGTCGAGCCCGTTCCGGGGCCGCGACCGGCTGGCGGCGATCCACGGGCGGCGGCACGCGCCGCCCGGACTGCTCACCCGGATCGACGGCACGCCGTTCCACTATTACGAGCTCGATCTCCACGAGGCCGCCGCCATCGATGCGGCCGGGTCAGGGCCGGACGGCGTTCGCCGGCATGTCCGCGCGGTTCTGGCCGACCTGTTCGGCCGGGCGCGGCTACGCGACCTGACGATCCCGGCGGTGAGCACGTGGCGCCACGACCCATGGTCCCGGGGATCCTGGGCTGTGGTCCCGCCGGGCCACGCGCCGGCGCGGCACTTCCTGCGCGAGCCCCTCGGTGACACGGTCTGGTTCGCCGGAGAGGCGCTGTCCCGCGAGCAGTGGGGCACCGTGGGCGGCGCCTACGAGGAGGGCACCCGCGCCGCCGAGGCCGTCGTCGAGCGTATCCGCGCGGGCACAGCCTGAGATGCGCACGCCCGTCCGGCGGCCGCGCGGCTTGCCGCAGCCGGGCAAGACGGGCATCCCCCGGACACTTCGCTTCAGGGGGCGGCCATGGATTGGATCGAGGGAATCGGCTACCTCGGCACCGTATTGACCATCTCGGCCACCGCGATGAGCACGATGATCCCGCTGCGGATCATCTCGCTCTGCGCGAGCTGCGCGGTGATCACCTACGGGATCCTGATCGGCAGCATGCCGGTCGTGCTCACCGAGCTGATCCAGATGCCGTTCAACGCGTACCGGCTCTGGCAGATGCTCCGGCTCGTCCGCGACGTGGAGACGGCCGCCGACGGCGACCTGTCCCTCGAGTGGCTGCGGCCGTTCGGCTCGCGGCGCCCGTTCGGGATCGGCGAAGTGGTGTTCCGCAAGGGCGATACCGCCGACGAGATGTACTACATCGAGAGCGGCGCGTTCCGGATCCCGGAGGTCGGCATCGAGGTGCGCAAGGGCGGCATCGTCGGCGAGCTGGGCCTGCTGGCGCCGGGCAACGCCCGCACCGCCTCCCTGGTCTGCGTCGAGGCCGGCCACGCGCTGTGCGTGTCCTACTCCGACGTCAAGCAACTCTATTATCAAAACCCGGAATTCGGCTTCTACTTCCTTAAGCTGACCAGCGAGCGCCTGTTCCAGAGCGGCCAGCGCTCGCCGGAGCCCGCGACCGCGGCCGACACCTTGTAGGGACGCCGGCCCGCTCCGGTCAGAGCATGCTCGGCAGGATGCGGTCCGGCGGCCGGTGCCCGTCCATGAAGGTCTTGATGTTGATGATGACCTTCTCGCCCATATCGGTGCGGCTCTCGTAGGTCGCAGAGCCCATATGCGGCAGCAGGACCACCTTGCCCTGGCGGGCGAGCTTGACGAGCCGCGGGCTGACTGCGGGCTCCTGCTCGAACACGTCGAGGCCGGCCGCCGAGATCTCGCCGCCCTCGATCAAGCGGGCCAGCGCGTTCTCGTCGATCACCTCGCCGCGGGCGGTGTTGACCACGACCGCCTCGGGCTTGAGCAGCTTGAGCCGCCGCGCCGACAGGAGGTGGTAGGTCGCCGGCGTGTGCGGGCAGTTGACCGACACGATGTCGACCCGCGCCAGCATCTGATCGAGGGATTCCCAGTAGGTGGCGTCGAGCGCGCTCTCGATCGCCGCCGGGACGCGGCGTCGGTTGTGATAATGGACCTGCAGGCCGAAGGCGCGGGCGCGCTTGGCCAGCGCCTGACCGATCCGCCCCATCCCGACGATGCCGAGGCGTTTGCCGGTGATCCGCCGGCCGAGCATCCAGGTCGGCGACCAGCCGGTGGTCCACTCGTCGTCCGGAATGATGCGCGCGCCTTCGGTGACCCGGCGGGCCACGGCGAGGATCAGCGCCATCGTCATGTCGGCGGTGTCCTCGGTCAGCACGCCGGGCGTGTTGGTGACCGTGATGCCGCGCTCCAGCGCCGCCGCCACGTCGATGTGATCGACGCCGTTTCCAAAATTGGCGATCAACCGCAGGTTGGGACCGGCCTGGGCAATGAGCCCGGAATCGATCTCGTCGGTCACGGTGGGGACCAGGACGTCGGCCTCGCGCAGCCCGGCCGCGAGGGCCTCCGCGGTCATCGGCGCGTCGTCGGGATTGAGCCGGACGTCGAACAGCTCGCGCATCCGCGTCTCGACGGCATCCGGCAGGCGCCGCGTCACGACCACCAGCGGCTTGCGCTTCGACACGTCTCTCTCCCCGTCGGCCCCGCGGCCCTGATTTCAGCTCGTGCCCGGCGGCTCGCGCCCGGACCGCTTCCCGCAAGCGTCCGTTAACCGAACTCGGCCAGACAGGATCGATCACGAGGCGCCGGTCCCGGAGCCTGTTTCGACCCATCGGCCTCTCTACCAGAGGTGGGCCGGAACACAATCGGAAGCCGGCCCGGCCCGCTTGCCGAACGCGTCCCGCATGCCGAACGCGTCCGCACGTGGCATGGCCGGCGCCCACCATCGTCACGTCCGGAGCGGGATTGGACCATGCGCGTGTCACGCCTCACCTTCGCCGTCGCGGCGCTGCTGTTGGGCAGTCCCGCGACCGTCGCCGTGGCCGCGCCGTCCGCCCCGCCCGAGGCGGGCGTCGGGCCGGTCACCAAGCTGCCGCTGCCGCGCTACGCGAGCCTCAAGACCGATCGCGTCAACCTCCGCGAGGGTCCGTCCAAGGATCACCGCACCCTGTGGGTGTTCCAGCGCGCCGGATTGCCGGTGGAGATCGTCGGCGAATTCGAAACCTGGCGCCGGATCCGGGATTCGGAAGGGACCGAGGGCTGGGTTCTGCACTCGCTGCTCTCGGGACGGCGCACCGCCATCGTCAATGCCGGACCCGACAAGGGGGCCGAGAAGGCGGCCGTCTCGCTGCGCGCCCGCGCTGATGACGGCGCCGAGGACGCGGCGCGGCTTCAGACTGGCGTGATCGGCAGCGTGAAGAACTGCACTGGGACGTGGTGCCGCCTGATCGTCGCCCTCCCGAACAAGCGGGATGTGGACGGCTACATCCGGCAGAACCGCCTCTGGGGCGTCTACCCGAACGAAGTGGTGGAGTAGGGGGTCGTCAGGCGGAGGCGGGCGGATCAGCTCCGGCCGCGACGATCGCCGATATTTGGCGGACTGTGCTCTCCCGATAGCACCGCGTCATCCCGGGGCCGCGCAGCGGAGCCCGGGATCCAGAGACACAGGTCGCTCGAAGTCTTGCCCGCCTCGGCGGCTCAGAATTCCGGGCTCGCCTACGGCGACCCGGAATGACGCGGCGATTGAACGGCCGTCGAATGCCCCCCGAGAAGGACGCGCCGAAGACTAACGGTGCAACCGACGTTCAGCTCTGGCGGCGACCGGCCGGCCGGCTACGGCGCAAGCGAACGATGACCTCGACGCCGGCGATCTCCATGCCCTCGGGCGCCTCGGGGAGCGAATCGACCGTGATGCCGCAATCCGGCATGTCGATCACCTGGCTCTCGTCCTCGAGATAGAAGTGGTGATGCTCGCTCGGGTTCGTGTCGAAATAGGCCTTCGACCCGTCGAGCGCGAGCTGGCGCAGAAGCCCGGCCTCGGTGAACTGGTGCAGCGTGTTGTAGACGGTCGCCAGCGAGACCGGCACCTTGGCGCGCATGGCCTCGTCGTAGAGCATCTCAGCCGTCAGGTGGCGATCACCCCGGCCGAACAGGAGCCAGCCCAGGGACAGACGCTGCCGCGTCGGCCGCAGGCCGGCGCGACGCAGGCGGTCGCGCAGGTCGGACAGCGGGCAGCCGCGGCGCGGAGTCCCGTTGGGCTCCAGCTGGGGGGCTGGGACCCGGCCGTTGAAGACGGCCTGGAATGGCACCGATTCGGACATCGCTGGACTGAACGCTCGACTGGGGGCCTGAAGGAACGGACTTCCACTCAGTATATTGAAGTGGTCAGGCTGTCGCAACCCGAGCGTTGCCGCACCCCTGCCGGAGCGCTTGACGACTTTAACGGTGCGTCGCCCCGTGCTAACCCGCGCGCCGAACGACCGGACGCGCATCGTCCGACAGATCCGAGGAAACAGCCGCCTACATGCCGCCAGACGCCGAGACACCCGTGCAGAGCGCGAACCGCCGGTCGCACTATTCCTACGAGGATCTTCTGGCCTGCGGGCGCGGTGAACTCTTCGGGCCGGGCAACGCGCAGCTGCCGCTGCCGCCGATGCTGATGTTCGACCGGATCACGTCGATCGCGACCGATGGCGGCGCCCACGGCAAGGGCCACGTTACGGCCGAGCTCGACATCCGACCCGACCTCTGGTTCTTCCCCTGCCACTTCCAGGGCGATCCGGTGATGCCGGGCTGCCTGGGCCTCGACGCCCTGTGGCAGATGCTAGGCTTCCACCTCGGATGGCTCGGCTCGCCCGGCCGCGGCCGCGCCCTCGGGGTGGGCGAGGTCAAGCTCGCCGGGCAGGTGCTGCCGTCGATCAAGAAGGTCGTCTACAACGTCGACGTGAAGCGCGTTCGCCAGGGCAAGCTCGTGCTCGGGATTGGCGACGGCTGGCTCGAAGCCGATGGCGAGCGCGTCTACCAAGTGCAGGACATGCGGGTCGGCCTGTTCCAGAGCTGAGCGGGCTCCGCGAGGCTGCCGTTTACGGCTCGGCTGCAACGCCGAACGCTTTCGGCTGTTGAGATTGTGTCCGCGTCACCTTAGCTGACCGGAACGCGGCACGGGCAACCGAAGCCGCGACGGAGGTAGTGTCACCATCATGCGCCGCGTCGTCATCACCGGGATGGGCATCGTCTCGTCCATCGGCAACAACACGCAGGAGGTGCTCGCCTCCCTGCGCGAGGCCCGCTCGGGCATCGCGCGCGACGCCAGCTACGCCGAGCACGGCTTCCGGAGCCAAGTCTCCGGGGCGCCAACCCTCGATCCGGAGGGCGTGGTGGACCGGCGCGCCATGCGCTTCCACGGCGGCGGCACCGCCTGGAATCACGTCGCCATGGATCAGGCGATCCAGGATGCGGGCCTCGATCAGGGCGACATCTCGAACGAGCGCACCGGCATCATCATGGGCTCGGGCGGCCCCTCGACCCGCGTGATCGTCGAGGCCGCCGCGACGGCCCGCGAGAAGGGCCCGAAGCGCATCGGCCCGTTCGCCGTTCCCAAGGCGATGTCGTCGACCGCTTCGGCGACGCTGGCGACGTGGTTCAAGATCCGCGGCGTGAACTACTCGATCTCGTCCGCCTGCGCGACCTCGAACCACTGCATCGGCAATGCCGCCGAGATCATCCAGGGCGGCCGGCAGGACATCATCTTCGCCGGCGGCTGCGAGGATCTCGACTGGACCCTATCGGTACTGTTCGACGCGATGGGCGCGATGTCGTCGAAGTACAACGACACGCCTGCTCGGGCGTCGCGCGCCTACGACGCCAACCGCGACGGCTTCGTCATCGCGGGCGGTGCCGGCGTGCTGGTGCTCGAGGAGCTGGAGCACGCCAAGGCCCGCGGCGCGCGGATCTACGGCGAAGTGGCGGGCTACGGCGCCACCTCGGATGGGCACGACATGGTCGCGCCGTCAGGGGAGGGCGCGGTGCGCTGCATGCGTCAGGCCCTGGACGGGCTGAAGGGCGCGCGGATCGACTACATCAACCCGCACGCCACCTCGACGCCCGTGGGCGACGACAAGGAGATCGAGGCGATCCGCGAGGTGTTCGGGCGCGGCGAGGCCTGCCCGCCGATCTCGGCCACGAAGTCGCTGACCGGCCATTCGCTCGGGGCCACCGGCGTGCAGGAGGCGATCTACAGCCTGCTGATGATGAACAACGGCTTCATCTGCGAGAGCGCGCATATCGACGAGCTCGATCCCGCCTTTGCCGACATGCCGATCCTGCGCAAGCGCCGGGACGACGCCAAGCTTGGTCACGTGCTGACCAACTCGTTCGGCTTCGGCGGCACCAACGCGACGCTGGTCCTCAAGCACGTCGACGCCTGACAGCGCAGCATCCGGAACCGCCGCTCGAGAGCGGCGTTTACCGGATGTTGAGAGGCGATGGTGGCGATGGGGACCTTCATCTTCGGAACTTTGGGTGGGCTGGTTATCGCCGGTTGCGCGGCGATCTACGCCAGGCAGGCCCTGATCGAAGAGGCGCAGTCCGAAACGGACGGGCATTTCTGAGCCCATCCAGCACCTCGTGAACGCCCCGCCCGAACGGCGGGGCTTTTTTTTGGCCGCTCGCGGGGCTCGGCCGGTTTGGATCGAGCGGCGAGCCGCGCTAAGGCACGCTGTCGCGGTTCGGTCGTTCCGGTCGTGGCCCGCCCCGATGTCGTCGGGGCGGCGTCCTCGTTCGAGATGTGAGTCGGCATGACGGGTTTGATGGCGGGCAGGCGCGGCCTGATCATGGGTGTCGCCAACGATCACTCGATCGCCTGGGGCATAGCCAAGGCTCTCCACGACCAGGGCGCTCAGCTCGCCTTCACCTACCAGGGCGACGCCCTAGGCCGGCGCGTGGCGCCGCTCGCCGCGAAGCTCGATTCGGACATCGTTCTGCCCTGCGACGTGGAGGATCTGGCCTCCGTGGACGCGACCTTCGAAGCCCTGGACGCGCGGTTCGACGGCGGCCTCGACTTCGTGGTCCATGCCATCGGCTTCTCCGACAAGGCGCAGCTCAAGGGCCGGTACGTGGACGTCACCACGCGCGAGAATTTCGTGCGGACGATGACGATCTCGTGCTTCTCCTTCACGGAGATCGCCCAGCGCGCGGCCAAGCGCATGACCAACGGCGGCTCGCTGCTGACCCTGACCTATGGTGGCGCCACGCGGGTCATGCCGAACTACAACGTCATGGGCGTCGCCAAGGCGGCGCTGGAGGCCTCGGTGCGCTATCTCGCGAGCGATCTCGGGCCGGACGGGATCCGGGTGAACGCGCTCTCGGCCGGGCCGATGCGGACGCTCGCCGGAGCGGGCATCGCCGACGCGCGGCTGATGTTCAACCACCAGCGGGCCCACGCGCCTCTGCGCCGGACGGTCAGCCTGGAGGATGTCGGCGGCTCGGCACTCTACCTGCTCTCGCCGCTCTCAGGCGGCGTCACCGGCGAAGTCCATTTCGTCGATGCCGGCTACAACATCATCTCGATGCCGCGGCCGGACGTGCTCCAGGCACAGGACGCGGCGGGTGTCGTCGGCGATTCCTAAGGCCGCTCACTCCTCCGGGATGCGCCCCGGGGGCAGGGGGGCCTGTCCGCCGCGTTCGCCGCGGGTGACCCGGCGCTGGCGCTCGGCGCGGACATCCTCGGCCGACGGCGGCGCGGAGGGATAGTTCGACGCGAACGGGTTCGGCGGGGTGCCGCGCGACGAGCCGCCGAAGAGCTTATCGAGGAAACCCTCCTCAGCGGCGGCGGGCTGCGCGGCCAAGATGAGGGCGAGCGCGAAGATCTGTCGTATCGGCATCATCGTCGTCAGCATGCGGAGACCCAGCGTCGATAATCTCACTTTCGGGCGGATCGGAGGCTGAAAGCCGCGCCGCCTGGAACCCCAGCGCCTCCGGCGGGTTCGCGGACAGCAATTCCAGCCGCGTACAGGAGGCGTAATGTCCGAGGTTACCTATCGCATCGTCGAACACGACGGCGGCTTCGCCTACAAGGTTGGTGACGTCTTCTCCGAAACCTTCCCCAGCCGCGAGGAGGCGCTGCAGGCGGCTCAGGCAGCGGCGGCGGAGCAGCAGGTCCCGGGCTCGACGGAGGGCATCCGCTACCAGGACCAGGCCGGCGGCTGGCACGACGAGACCGCGCAGGGCAACGACCGGCCGCGCGCCAAGGTCGTGGAGTAAGTTCGCGGAACCGAGCGGCCATGCGCGATCCTGCTGACCGACGGGGACCAACGTGGCGCGCGCCCGGGCCGTGAAGCCGGCGGCGCGCGCCGAGACTTCGAAGGCGCGCGCCCTGCCGAAGGGCGCGCGTCGCACGACCCCAACTCCCGAGACGCTGGCGGCGCTCGGTCCGGATCGCCTCATCGCGCTGATCCTCGGCGAGACCGCACGCAATGCAGCCTTCAAAAAGCTGGTGAGCGCGGCTCTCGCTTCGCTGCAGGGGCCGGACGCCGTCGCGGCGATCGTCGACCGGCGGCTCACCGCCCTCGAAGGGGCCCAGTCCTATATCGACTGGCAGAAGCGCCGTACCTTCACGGCCGATCTCAACGCGACGGTGACGGTGATCCTCAACGAGTTGCGTCCGCTCGATCCCGCCGCCGCCCTCGACCGGCTGAGGCGCTTCCTCGACGGAGCCGATGCCGTCCTGAACCGTGTCGATGACAGCAACGGGACGATCCAGGGCGTCTTCGAGCGGGCCTCCGACGCCTTCGTGGAGATCGCAGCCGGACTCCCGCCAGAGGATACCGCCCGGGTGGCCGCCAGCCTTGTGGCCTCCTTCGGCGACGACCCTTTCGGCCCTCTGGGTTCCGTCCTTGCCGACATGGTGCCCAAGCTCGGCGAGGACGCCCTCGCCGATATCGACTCCCGCCTCGCGCAGGCGGCTGCGGCTCTTCCGAAAACCGGCAATCCGCGCAGCGAGGCGAGCTCTCGCCGGGAGGCGGCGCGCGCTCAGATCGTGCGCCTGCGCCAGGCCATCGCCGACCGTCGCCGCGATCCGGATGCCTACATCGCCCTGGAGACCGCGATTCTGCCGGGCCGCGAGAACCGGGTCGAGGTCGCACGCCGTCTTCTCGACGCCGGGCGCGCGGCCGAGGCGCTCGATTGGATCCGACGGATGCAGGATCCTGGCCTCCGCGTCGCCACCCGGGCCGACCTGATCGCGGGCTTTGACCTGCGCGGGCCGGAGCGTGAGCGGCAGGCGCTGGAGATCGAAATCCTCGAGAAGCTCGGCCGAACCGAGGAGGCGCAGGCGCTGCGCTGGGCCCGGTTCGAGCGCGATCTCGATGCGCCGATGCTACGCACCTTCCTGGCCAAGCTTCCGGATTTCGACGACGAGGAGGCGCTCCAGCGGGCCCTCGATCATGCCGAGACCTTCCCGCAGCCCCATCGCGCGCTGGCCTTCCTGGCCGCGTGGCCCGATCTGCGTCGCGCCGCGAAGCTGGTGACGGACCGACCGACAGTTTGGCAGGGCGACCAGTACGCCGTGCTGGCGCCCGCAGCCGACGCCCTCGCCCAGGACCATCCGCTTCCCGCGACGATCCTGTACCGCCGGCTCCTCGACGGCATCCTCGAATTCGGGCGCAGCGCAGCCTACACCCATGGGGCACGCTACCTCATGGAACTGGACGGTCTGGCCGGGCGACTGGAGCCCGGCGCGATCAGCCCGGACCCGCAGGCTTACCGTGAGGCACTGCGGCGCGAGCACGGCCGCAAGCACGCCTTCTGGAACCTCGTCAGAGACTGAGCCGGACCTTCGGTCCGATCAATCCTCCACCGCGATGGCATCGACGCGATCCGGGTAGAACGCCACGAAGTCGCGAATCGCCGCCGCAGCGGGATAGGGATCCTCGTAGCTCCAGACCGCGTCGGATCGCCTGACCTCACCGACGACGAGATCGAAGTAGCGCGCGTCGCCCTTGTAGGGGCAGTGGCTCGTCCGCGCGGAGGGGATGAAGCTCTCAAGACGGAGATCCGCGCGCGGCACGTAGTAGACGGCCGGGTAGCGCGCCTCCTCGAGACGCAAGGCCTTGCGTGAATCGGCAACTGCGACCCCATCGACCATGACGCGGACGCGTCGCGGTTCCGGCGTGATCGTGATGGGGTGCTCAGGCCCTGGAATCTTCACGGCGATCTCCCGCCTTCCGGCTTCAACTCGATGGTTCCAAGCGCGTCGGCCAGGCGCGACTTGGCCGTGCCCGGCTTCAGCGGCTTCTGCTGGCTCTCATGCGGGACCCAGCCCGACAGCCAGAGCACTTCGAAGGTCGCACGAACCCGGCCGTCCGGATCCGAGAAGCGGTCGGCGTAGATCTCCGCGGCCCGCAGCAAGGTCGTCCGGCGCAGCGACGTCCGTCGACGCTCGGTGAGTACGTTGGTCATGCCCATGGCCCGCAGATCGCGCATGAGCCCGAACGGATCGGCGTACCGCACCGTCACCGTGTCGGTGTCGGCCACCGGAAGCGCGAAACCCGCTCGCTGCAGGAGCGCACCGGCCTCTCGCACCGCGGCGAAAGGCGCGACGCGGGGGCTGATCCCGCCCTCGATCTCGCTCTCGGCCTGGCCGAAGCTCTGGCGCAGCTCCGTGAGGGTGGCACCACCGAGAAGGCATCCGATGAACAGGCCGTCCGGACGCAGCGCGCGGCGAAGCTGGATCAGCGTCCCGGGCAAGTCGTTGACGGCGTGGAGCGCCAGCAGCGAGACCGCGAGATCGAGACTTCCGGCCGCCAGCGGCAGCATCTCGGGATCACCCACGATCACATTACCACCGTCCTCGGGCAGCGGCGCGAGGCGAAGGTGCCGTGCCTCGCCGTAGCGCGCCCTGAGAACCTCTGCTGCAGCCGGCGCCGGCGACCCGAGATCGAGCACGCTCGAGAAGCTGCGCAGCACCGCTCCCAGACGATCGTCCAGATCCTCGACGAGCCGATCGAGCAGGAAACCGGCGTAAGCTCTCTGCCGCGCTCGGGCGAGGCGGCGGCGGGCGAGGTCGGTATCGAAGAGGGCGGACGGGGCTTCCATCGCGCAGCAGATGGCGCTTGCTGGGCAGTCCTGCCAGCACCCCAACGACGAAACGCGCAAGACCGCGCACGGAGTCGTGAGCCGCTGTAGGATGGTGGAACGACTCGGCAGCGTCGCTGTTCCTGCTGCAACCGGCCTAACGGCCGAGTTTTGTCATGGAGCACGGATCATGAAGCGCATGCTCGTCGGGACCGTCATGGTCCTCGCGACTCTCACAACCGCGGGCGGCGCGGAGGCTAAGGGATGCATCAAGGGCGCCATCGTCGGCGGCATCGCGGGCCATTATGCCGGCCATCACGGCCTCGTCGGCGCCGCGGCCGGCTGCGCGATCGGTCGCCATCGGGCCAATGCCCGCGCCCGCCAGGATCAGCAGCCGATGGATCCGCAGGCGCGCCCCGTCTCGGCTCGCTGAGCCGGGTCGGACGCCGCTTGGTCGGATGACGGCGCTCGACGCCGTCGCCACGGCCCTGCGCGGGTTGCCACGCGGGGCTCTGTCATTGGTCTACCCGCCGACCTG
This sequence comes from Methylobacterium sp. FW102-HT35C08, assembly GCF_058790235.1. Lineage (NCBI taxonomy): Bacteria > Pseudomonadati > Pseudomonadota > Alphaproteobacteria > Hyphomicrobiales > Methylobacteriaceae > Methylobacterium > Methylobacterium sp. FW102-HT35C08. The sequence continues at coordinate 303,836 of NZ_JBYTCL010000002.1, forward strand.
CGCCGGTTGCGGCGGCGCCACCGCCGATCCCGGCGCTTTGTGCGCGACCTGCTGGTCGAGCCTCCGCCTGATCGAGGAACCGGTCTGCCAGCGCTACGGGACGCCCTTCGCGGTCGATCTCGGCGTGGGACCACTCCTGTCGCCGCGGGCCATCGCGGAACCGCCGGTCTTCGCGCGCGCACGGGCGGTTGCCCTCTACGAGGGTGTCGCGCGCAGCCTCGTGCACCGCTTGAAGTACGAGGACCGCCTCGACCTCGCGAAGGTCATGGCGCGGATGATGGCGGCCAGCGGCCGGATGTTGATTGCCGAGGCCGAGTGCATCGTGCCGGTGCCGCTCCACCGTGGACGACTCTGGCGGCGCCGATTCAACCAAGCCGCACTTCTCGCAAGACTCATCGCCGCCTCTGCAAGGCGGCCGCTGCTGCCGGCGACGCTGCAAAGGGTGCGCGCGACACGCTCCCAGGTCGGCCTGAGCCGTGCGGCGCGGGCCGAGAACCTCAGCGGCGCATTCCGGGTACCCCGCCACGCGCGGCACCGCATCGACGGCCGCCGCATCCTGCTCGTCGATGACGTCACGACCACGGGTGCCACCGGCAATGCCGCCGCCCGCGCGCTTCTGCGCGCCGGGGCGACGTCGGTTGACCTCCTGACCTTCGCGCTGGTGGGCGAGGCCGCCGGTTGAGCGGCACGCTGGTGATCAAGCGGAGGTCCGGTCCCGGTTCGGGAAGCTCACCGCCAGCGTGAAGTCGAAGGCTTCCGCGATGCCTTCGTACCAGAGCGAGAAGGGCGTGGGACGCGCCAGATGGAGCGCGCCATCCGTCTCGGTCCCTTCGTGCTGGAGGGCCGCGCCGTGCTTCGCCGCAAGCCGCAGCATCGGCCCGTTGCCCGACAGGCACCGCACGTGCAGATCGATCACGCCGCGATGGCGCGCCGATCGGGCGATCCGCGTGAACAGGGCCGCACCGATGCCGCGGCGGCGGAAGGCGCGCTCGACCGCGAAGGCGGCCTCGGCTCGCGGGCTCAGCGTGTAGCGGGACGGGCAGGGTCCCATGGGCCGAAGCTCGCCCAGGCCGCGCAGAGCACCCTCCATGAAGGCACCGTACATGACGCCTTCGGAGTTCACCGCCTGCGCGGCGTATGCCCGCACGCCAGCCTCGCTGACGTTGCCCATAAAGCGGCTCGCCCGCGTGTCGGGGTCCAGCCGCAGGAAGTAATCGAGGACCGCGTCGCGATCGATCGGCCAGAGGCGCCGGACGGTGTAGGCCGGCACGTTGAGCGCCTGAACGGCCATGATGGGTCTCCGGTCTGTCATGCGCGGGTGCGCAGGTTGATCCGGACGTTCCTCCCCAGAGACGGGGCTGATCTCGCATCTCACCGGGGTTTGTGCAATGCAGCACGATGTGCATGGGCGCTTTCGCGCGGCTGCCATGCACAGGCCCGTTGCGACGCTTCACCCGTCGCTGTTCGGCGTCGGGCTTGATTCAGGCTGAGCTTGCACGCCACAGGAAAGTGGCCCGGGTCGGTGAGGATCGACGCGGATGGGGGTGCCGATCCGGCGCCGCAGTCAGCTGCGAGGGACCGGGGCGGTGACCGACAGATCCGGCAAGCAACAGGCTCCGTCTCCGGAGGCGCGGGCCAGTGCCGTCTCGCCGGGCCCCGTCCACGAACGTTACGAGGCGATGGTCGCTTCCGGGGCGATCGAGCGCGATCCGGCGCAGGCCCGGCTGGTCCGCGCGCTCGATCGTTTGGTCGTCGACCTTCAGCGGCGCAAACGCGCCAGCAAGACCAGCGCCCTCGGATGGCTGTTCCGGCGAAAGGACGAAGCCGAGCCGCTTAAGGGCTTATATGTCTGGGGCTCGGTCGGGCGCGGCAAGACGATGCTCATGGACCTGTTCCACGAGGCGGCGCCGGAGCCGAAGCGGCGGGTGCACTTCCACGGCTTCCTGGCGGATGCGCACGAGCGCATCCACGCCTATCGACAGGCGCTGAAGGCCGGCACCGTGAAGGGTGACGATCCCATCGGTCCGGTCGCCGACCAGCTCGCCGACGAGGCGACCCTGCTGTGCTTCGACGAGTTCACCGTCACCGACATCGCAGACGCGATGATTCTGGGGCGCCTGTTCGGCCATCTGTTCCGGCGCGGCGTCACTGTCGTGGCGACGTCCAATGTCGAGCCTGATCGGCTTTACGAAGGCGGCCTGAACCGCGCGCTGTTCCTACCGTTCATCGAGACCTTGAAGGAGCAGGTCGAGGTGGTGCGTCTCGACTCGCGAACCGACTTCCGCTTGGAGAAGCTTGGCGGTGCGGCCGTGTACCATGTGCCGGCCGATGGGGCCGCACGGGCAGCGCTGGACGCGGCCTTCAAAGGATTGACGGGGAAAGCGCAGGGCCGCCCGGCGACCGTCACGGTGCACGGGCGCGTGGTCGAGATCCCCGAACAAGCTGGCGGCGTCGCGCGGTTCACATTCGACGATCTCTGCCGGAATCCGCTCGGCGCCTCGGACTACATGGCACTGGCCCGGGCCTATCACACGGTGATCCTCGACCGGATCCCGGTGATGCAGGAGGCTGACCGGAACGAGGCCAAGCGCTTCATCACCTTGATCGACACGCTCTACGACCGCCACGTGAAGCTCGTGGCTTCCGCGGCGGCCGAGGCGCAGGACCTCTACACCGCCGCAACCGGCCGCGAGGCGTTCGAGTTCGATCGGACCGTCTCACGCCTCATCGAGATGCGCTCCCGGGAGTACCTCGCCCTGCCGCATGGCCGGCCCGATTCTGAAGCCTCCGGCGCCAGCACCGGGCTGGTGGAGACGTGAGCGCCCAGCCGGGAGCCGGTTCGATCTTCAGCCTGCGCCGCCGGAATTGGCGCGGCGCTGGCCCGCTCGGCCCGCTGATGGGGTCGCCCGCCGCCTTCGTGCTGCTCGTCGTGGCGCTCGCGACGGGCACGGCGAACTATCTGGCGGGCGAGGCCGACCGGGCCGCGACGGCGCGGGCGAATGCCACCATCGCCGGCGTCGAGCGCCTCGTCTCCGAGGTGAAGGACCTCGAGACCGGCGAGCGCGGCTTCGTGCTGGTCGGCAGCGAGGATTATCTGGCTCCGTATACGGCCGCCCTGACCAAGATCGAGACCGAGCTGGCGAGCCTCGGCTCGGCGGCGCAGGAGCCGGTCCGCGCCGGCGGCCCGTCCCTGGCCGGACTGATCGCGCAGAAGCGCGACTTCGCGGCCCGGGTCATCACGGCGCGCCGCGAACAGGGCTTCGAGGCGGCGACCGAGCTGGTTCGGACCGGCGAGGGCAAGCGCCTGATGGACGCGATCCGCGTCGAGGCGGCCACGCGGCAAGACGCTTCCGCGCAGCGCCTCGCCACCTTGCAGGCCCAAGAGCACCGCCGCGGGCTGCTCCTGTTCCTGCTCTCCGGGATGGCGGCGCTCGGTGCGATCGTCCTGCTGGCGCGGCTCGCCCTGGTCCGCCGCCAGGAGTCGCTGCGCATGTCGCGGCTGCTCGACGGGGTCCTGGCCAATGCACCGGTGGGCCTCGGTTTCCTCGACCGCGACCTGAAGATCCGGCACATGAACCGGGCGCTCGCGACCATGAGCGAGCGGGGGTTCGGAGCGGATCTCGGAGCGCCGATCTGGGCGATACTGCCGACGCTGCGCACGGAGCTCGCGCCGAAGCTCGCCGCGGCACTCCGCGAGGGCCTGGTCTCGCCCAACGTGCCGGTCGCTGTACCGACGCCGTCCGCCCCGGGCGGCGTGCGCCAGTTCTCGATGAGCTTCTATCCGTTGCGCGGCGCCGCCGACGGCACGGGTCCGGAGGTCGAGGGCGTCGGCCTCGTGGTCGTCGACGAGACCATCCGCCACTTGGCCGAGACGCGGCTTCGCCGCAGCGAGGAGCGCTTCCGCTCCCTCATCGAAGCCAGCGCGGCGATCGTCTGGACGGCCAATCCCGAGGGCAACCTGCAGCGGAGGCAGGTCGCCTGGACGCGCTTCACCGGTCAGGACGAGGCCGCGTATTCCGGGCTCGGCTTCCTGGACGTCGTTCATCCCGAGGATCGCGAGCACACCCGCACGGCTTGGTCGGACGCCGTCGCGACCCTGCAGCCCTACGCCACCGAGCACCGGCTCCGTGCCGCCAGCGGGGCCTACCGCCACATGAGCGTGCGGGCCGTGCCGATCCTCGAGCCCGACGGTGCCCTGCGCGAGTGGGTCGGCACCCACACCGACATCACGGAGCGCAAGGAGGCGGAGGCCGCGATCGAGGCAGCGCGAGCAGCCGCGGAGGCCGCTAACGCGGCCAAGAGCCAGTTCCTGGCCAACATGAGCCACGAGCTGCGCACCCCGCTGTCGGCGGTGATCGGCTATGCCGAGATGGTGCAGGAGGAGCTGGACGACCTCGGTGAAGCCGATCTCATTGCCGACGTGAAGAAGATCGAGGCCAATGCGCGGCACCTGCTCGGGCTGATCAACGACGTCCTCGACATCTCCAAGATCGAGGCGGACCGGGTCGAGATCTACGCGGAAGACTTCGCCGTCGCCGCGGTGGTGCGGGATGTAGCCACCACCGTCGAAGGCCTGATCGCCAAGAAGGGCAACAGCCTCACGCTCGATCTCGCGGACGATCTCGGCACGGCCCATACCGATGTGACGAAGCTCCGCCAGTGCCTGATCAATCTCCTGAGCAACGCCGCAAAGTTCACCGAGAATGGCCGGATCACCCTGAGCGCCGCGCGGATCGGGGACGCGCTGTGCTTCTCCGTCGCCGATACCGGGATCGGTATGACGCAGGAGCAGGTCGGGAAGCTGTTCGAGCGCTTCACCCAGGCGGACGCCTCGACGACGCGGCGCTTCGGCGGCACCGGTCTGGGCCTCGCAATCACCCGCGCCTTCGCCGAGATGCTCGGCGGCTCGATCGATGTGGCGAGCCGCGACGGGGCGGGCACCACCTTCACGCTGACGCTGCCCGTTCTCTTCCAAGGCGCGGCGGCCGAGCATGCCGAGGGGGCGCCGGAGACCGCAGACGACCGCAAGACGATTCTGGTGGTCGACGACGATTCCGCGACCCGGGATCTGCTCGCCCGCTTCCTGGAGCGGGAAGGCTTCGCGGTGGCGGTCGCCGAGGATGGCCGGCGCGGCCTTGAACTCGCGCGCCGCCTGCGTCCGCGGGCCGTGCTCCTCGATGTGACCATGCCGCAGATGGATGGCTGGGCGGTGCTGCGGGCCCTTCGCGCCGATCCTGACATCGGCGCGATGCCGATCGTGATGGTGACGGTGCTGGACGAGCAGAACCTCGCCTTCTCGCTCGGGGCGACCGACTATCTGCAGAAGCCGATCGATTGGGGCAATCTGCGCCAGATCGTCGACCGGTTTCGGTCTGTCGCGGAGGACGGGCCGATCCTGGTGGTCGAGGATGAGGCGGACGTACGCGGGCACCTCTGCAGCTATCTCCGGCGGGAGGGCTTCCCGGTCGTCGAGGCGGAGAATGGCGTGGACGCCCTGGAGCGGATGGAGGCGGACCGGCCCTGTCTCGTCCTGCTGGATCTGATGATGCCCGAGATGGATGGGTTCGCGTTCCTCCGCAGGGTCCGGGCGCGGCACGACTGGCGCGATGTTCCGGTCGTCGTGCTCACCGCCAAGGACATCACGGCGGAAGACCGCCGACGCCTTGCCGGCCATGCCGACCGTGTCCTGGCCAAAGGGTCGACCGGGCTCGGGGAGCTAGCCCGCGAACTGCGATCCCTCATGCCGATGCTGGTCGAGGCGGACGAGGGTAGGGCCGGCCACTGACGCGCGGCCCGGTTTCGCGGAGTCGCACCTTCGCAACGTGACGAGACTGAGGATCGCGGTCAGACGGCCGCGCGAGAGCCGGTGTGGGTCAGGATCCCCGGAACGCCATCACCAGGGCGCCGATCGCGATGCCCCAGAGGGCCAGCGTCGACCAGATCGCCCGGTACCGCTCGTTGCGGGCGAAGCGCTCGAGGCGGCGCGCATCGCCGGTTCCGGTCTCGTCGAGGCGGACCAGCACCCGCTTGAGACGCATGGCGAGGTCGGGGATGTCGCCGACGACGTCCGACACCACCCGCAGCGCCTCGAGGCCGCTCTGCGCCCGGCCGACCGGGCCCATGTTGCGGGCGATCCAGGCGCGGACCACCGGCTCGGCGGTGGTCCACATGTCGAGCCGCGGATCCAGGGAGCGGGCCACGCCCTCCACCACCACCATGGTCTTCTGGAGCATGACCAGTTCGGTGCGGGTGCTCATGTCGAACAGCGCCGTGACGTCAAACAGCAGCGTCAAAACCTTGGCCATCGAGATCTCGTCGGCACGGCGCTGGTGGATCGGCTCGCCGATCGCCCGAATCGCCTGCGCGAAATCCTCGACGGAATGGTGGGCCGGCACGTAGCCCGCCTCGAAATGGACCTTCGCGACCCGGTGGTAGTCGCGCAGGATGAAGCCCAGGAGGATCTCGGCAAGGAACCGGCGCTCGTGTGGGCCTAGCCGGCCCATGATGCCGAAATCCACCGCCACGAGGCGCCCCTCGGCATCCACCAGCAGGTTTCCCTGATGCATGTCGGCGTGAAAGAAGCCGTCGCGGATCGCCTGCCGGAGGAAGCTCTGGATCACGGTCCGCCCGATGGTCTGCGGATCGTGTCCGGCGGCGGTTAGGTCGGCGGCGCTGTGGAGCCGGGTTCCGTCGATCCATTCGGCGGAGAGGACCTCGCGGGCGGTCAGCTCCCATTCGGGCTTCGGCACGCGGAAATCGGGATCGTTCTTGGTATTTTCCGCGAGTTCGGAGGCAGCCGCAGCCTCCAGACGGAAATCCATCTCCATCAGCACGGAGCGGGCGAGGATCTCCACGACCTCGCGCGGGCGTAGCCGTTCCGCCTGCGGAGACAGGGCGTGCACCACGCGCGCCATGAAGCGCATGACCTCCAGGTCGCGCATGAAGCGCTCGCGGACGCCGGGGCGCATCACCTTCACGGCGAGTGCGCGCTGCGTGCCGTCGGGATCCTGGACGATCGCCTTGTGGACCTGCGCGATGGAGGCAGCCGCGATCGGCTCGCTGAACGAGACGAACAGCTGGTTGACCGGCTTGCCGAGCGCCATCTCGACGGTGCGGAGCGCGACCTCCTGCGGGAAAGGCGGTACCCGGTCCTGCAGCTTTTCCAGGTCGAAAGCCGCCCGCATGCCGACGATGTCCGGACGCGTGGCCAGGAATTGCCCGAACTTGACGTAAGACGGGCCGAGCCGGGTCATCGCGGCGGACAGCCGGGCGGCGCCGTCGTCGAGCCCGGGCCGTTCGAGGGAGCGGCCGATCCGCAGGGCGAAGCGCAGATGCGGCGGCAGCTCCGTGGGATCGGCGAGAGCGAGAGCCCCTTCGCGCGCCAGCACGAAGCCGACCCGGGCGCCGCGGAACAGGTTGACGGCGGCGCTGATCATCGGGTCTGGCCCCCGTCGCGCACGGCGGCGGTCAAGAGACCTTCCAGCCCGAATGGATCGCCACGATCCCGCCGGTGAGCGCCCGGTCGGTGACGTGTCGGAAGCCGGCGCGCTCGATCATGCCCGCGAAGGCGCCGCGCGTCGGGAACTTTCGGATCGACTCGACCAGATAGCGATACGATTCGGCATCCCCCGCCACCCGGGCGCCGATGCGCGGGATCACGTTGAAGGAATAGGCGTCGTAGATCTTATCGAGCAGGGGGATGTCGACGGCGGAGAATTCCAGGCAGAGGAACCGACCGCCGGGCTTCAGCACGCGCCGCGCCTCGGCGAGGGCCGTCTCGATCCGCGGCACGTTCCGGATGCCGAACGCAATCGTGTAGGCGTCGAAGGCTGCGTCGGGGAGCGGCAGGGTCTCGGCGTTTCCGGTCACGAAGGCGATCCGGTCACCGGCCTCGTCGACCTTGCGCTCGCGAGCCCGCTCCGCGCCGACCCGCAGCATGGATTCGTTGATGTCGAGAACCGTCACCCGTGTCCGGGGACCTCCGGCGGCCAGAACCCGGAACGCCACGTCGCCGGTGCCGCCGGCCACGTCGAGATGCGCGAATGCGCGGTTCTGCGGCGGCCGCAGCATGGAGACGAGCTGCGCCTTCCAGGCCCGGTGCAGGCCAGCCGACATCAGATCGTTCATGATGTCGTAGCGGCGGGCGACCGAGTGGAAGACGCTGTCGACGCGCCCCTGCTTCTCGTCGAGCGCCACGCGCTCGAAGCCGAAATCCGCGCTCGCGCGCTCAGACGCCCCGTCTCCGGCCTTCATGACGCTCCCAATCTTCGATGGGCGCGTCATAGCGAAGGTCGCGCCGGTCCGCCATGCGTCGAAACACACGGTTGGGGATCGACCTCCGGTGCTGCGACGCGCCGAGGTCGTGTCTCAGCCGACCCGCGCCCGGAGCGCGTCCGCCACAGCCGCGGCCATGGCGCGGGTACCCATGGGGTTCGTTCCCTCGCTGGCAATGTCAGCGGTCCGCGCCCCGCCCGCGAGCGCGTCCGTGATGGCGCCGTCCAGCGCATCGGCGGCGTCGCTGAGGCCGAAGGAGTAGCGCAGGCACATGGCGAGCGAGCCGATCATGGCGATCGGGTTGGCCTTGTCCTGGCCGGCGATATCGGGGGCCGAGCCGTGGACCGGCTCGTAGAGGGCGCTCCGCAGGCCGCTCGCGTCGACCGCGCCGAGGGAGGCCGAGGGCAGCATGCCGAGGGACCCGGTGAGCATCGCGGCGATGTCCGACAGGACGTCGCCGAACAGGTTGTCGGTCACCAGAACATCGAACTGCTTGGGCCGGCGCACGAGCTGCATCGCGCAATTGTCGGCCAGGATGTGCTCCAGCTGCACACCGGCGTAATGCTCGGCATGGACCTTGGTGACGACCTCCTTCCACAGGACGCCGGACTTCATCACGTTGTGCTTCTCGGCCGAGGCGACCCGGCCGGAGCGCTTGCCCGCCAGGTCGAACGCCACGTGGGCGATCCGCTCGATTTCCGCCGTCGTGTAGACCTGGGTGTCGACGGCCCGCTTCGAGCCATCCTCCAGGGTGGTGATCTCCTTCGGCTCGCCGAAATAGACGCCGCCGGTGAGCTCGCGCACGATCATGATGTCGAGACCCTCGACCAGCTCGCGCTTCAGCGCCGAAGCCTCGGCAAGCGCCGGGTAGCAGATCGCAGGCCGAAGGTTGGCGAACAGGTCGAGCTCCTTGCGGAGACGCAGCAACCCGGCCTCGGGGCGGTTCTCGTAGGCGACGCCGGCCCATTTCGGACCGCCGACGGCGCCGAGCAGGATCGCGTCCGCGTCCTTGGCACGCTGCAGGGTCGCGTCCGCCAACGGGACGCCGTGGGCGTCGAGGGCAGAGCCGCCGACGAGGTCGGTTTCGGTCTCGAAGGTCGCGAGGCCGGTCTCCTTGAGGGCGTCGAGCACGACCTGCATGCCGCCCGCGACTTCCGGACCGATCCCGTCGCCGGGGAGGAGCAGGAGCTTGTAGCTGGCCATGACGGTCTCGCGGGTTTGGTCTCGACGTGCCGGCGGGCTTTATCGAGGGCGGGCCGTCGTTGGCAAGGCGGCCGTGCAATCAGAGGAGTGCGACCTTGCCAGTAGCGATGTCGTAGAAGCCGCCAACGATTTTCACCTGTCCGTGCGCGACGCGCTCAGCGACGATGGGCACGGCCTTTCCCAGGCGCCGGACATTGTGCCGGACGTTCTGGGCGATGGCCTCGGCGAGGGGATCCGCCGCCGGCGCCTTCTCGGCCAGATCAATCGATGGGCAGATCGCGTCGATCAGCGTGGGCAGATGGCCAGGGAGGGCGGCGTTGGTCTTCAGAACGTCGATCGTCGCCTTGACTGCCCCGCAATCCGAGTGGCCGAGCACGAGGATCAGGGGCGCACCGAGGACCTGCACGCCGTATTCCAGGCTCGCGAGGCTGTCGGTGTTGACGAAGTTCCCGGCGACGCGGACGACGAACAGGTCGCCCGGACCCTGATCGAACACGAAATCGGGGGCGACCCGCGCATCGGCGCATCCGACGATGCAGGCGATCGGGTACTGCGCGGCGGAGCGCGCGGCCCGGCCGGCCGAGAAGTCCTTGTTGGCGGGCGCGTTGGCCACGTAGTGCGCGTTGCCTTCAAGCAATCGCGCCAGCGCCGCGTCTGGGCTGATCGCATTGGGGAGCGCGGCGGCGTCGGCGGCCTCGGCGCGGATGTCGAGAGCCGATGCGGCTGCGAGCGTGCTGGCGGCGGCCGTCAGCAGGCCGCGACGCGAGATGAAGGACATATGCTTGTCACACACGGCTTAGCTCCCGATGAACATGGATTCCGGACGGGCTGAGTGCGAGTTGCACCATCGATCTGCAGCGGCGGTCCTGCGCGTCGGCACCGATCCAAGCAGTTGCCTTGGTAACGTCTTCCGGCTCGAATTGCAGATTCCAAACTTTGCAGGGATATCCGAGAATTCGCACGCGAATTTCTCGACCCGTACCCGCTCAAAGAAGGCCTTCAGGCCAAATATGCTCAGCGAGACATTCTTGTCCCGAGCATATGAGCTTATCAATAAGCCATATTTTCGCATTAGAATTTCTGAATACTGACGTAATGCTATCGTACCAACCGAGATCGTGTGGCCGACACACAAGATGCTCAACCAAGCCGGACGGTATCTCGTCTCGTTCATGCTGATCCACAACGATCACGCATGGCGCCATCACGGCGGCCCGCCTCCGACTCTCACCGCGCTGCAGGCCCTCGTCGGATCCAGCGCCCGTCAGACCGCCGCCTTCGTGGCGACGTTGAAGGCCGCCCGTTTCGTCACTGTCGAATCAGATCCCGACGACGCCCGTCTGAAGTGTCTGCGGGCGGCTCCTCCCCTTGTGGCCGAGATCGGTCGGTCCGGACGTCTCTTCGTCACGACCATGGACAGACTTGCAGATAGGCAGCCGGCCCTTGCCGGGGCACTGGCCGAGCCCTAACGCCTCGGCGAACTCATCTATCGATCGGCCTGCCACGTTCTGCGGCACGGCATGCTGACCGAGCCGTTCCCGCGGGTTTTGCGGCTCACGAACCGGGACTGCGGCTACCCCCTGCTGATTGCGGCCGTCGGCGCGCACTATGCGGCCTCGGTCCCGGACGCACCGGCGGCGATGCCGCTGAGCCTGCGCGCGCTGTCGGATCGTCTAACGGTGTCCCGCGCGCATGTCGGCAATCTGCTGCAGAAGGCCGAAGCGGCCGGATGGATCCGGACCGACGGCCGCAGCCTCACGTTTCTCGATCCCTCGCTGCTGGAGGAATTCGAACTCTGGGCTGCCTGCCAGATGGTCTTCTACGACGATCTGGCCGCGAGCATCTGCGCCAAGGCGCACGGGCAGGGGGCGGCGCGCGCGTGAACGGAGGCGAGCAGGGGTGGGCCTCGCGCCCGTCTCGCTTGTGTTCCGGCGGCTCCGGAGATACCTACGGGGTGCACCGCGCCGTGAGAGCTTCCCGCGTGGGCCGCCGATAGGAGAGACGAGCCTTGGCCAGAGCCGGCTCAGCGCCCGAGACCGCCCGCGCCGCAGCGACGGCGCCGTGGTCGCGCGCGTGCCGCGCCGGGCTTGCTCTTCCGCTTCTGCTTACCCGCCCCTGAGGGCCGTCCGGGCGCGCGCCTGGGCCTTCAGGGGAGATCTTCCATTCGCGAATCCGCCCCTTCGGGCACCACGCCGCACCGCGCCGAGAGCCGGGCGGCCCGCGACAGGGTAACGCCATGACTTCGACCACCAGCACCACTTCGGCCCGCGACCGCATCGTGATCTTCGACACGACGCTGCGCGACGGCGAGCAATGCCCCGGCGCCACCATGACCTTCGACGAGAAGTTGGCGGTGGCCGAACTCCTCGACACGATGGGCGTCGACATCATCGAGGCCGGGTTCCCGATCGCCTCGATCGGCGATTTCGAGGCGGTGTCGGAGATTGCCCGACGCACGAAGCGCGCGACCATCGCGGGGCTCGCCCGCGCGATTCCCGCCGACATCACCCGGGCGGGTGAGGCCGTGCGGCACGCCCGGCGCGCCCGGATCCACACCTTCGTGTCGACGTCGCCGATCCACCTCGCGCATCAGATGCGCAAGAGTCAGGACGAGGTCGTCGAGATCATCCTGAAGACCGTGGCGCAGGCTCGCGACCTCGTCGAGGACGTGGAATGGTCGGCCATGGACGCGACGCGCACGCCGATCGACTACCTGTGCCGCTGCGTCGAGGCTGCGATCAAGGCCGGCGCCACGACGATCAACCTGCCCGACACGGTAGGCTACGCCACGCCCACCGAGTACCGCGACATGTTCGCGAACGTCCGCGAGCGCGTGCCGAATGCCGACAAGGCCGTGTTCTCGGTCCACTGCCACAACGATCTCGGCCTCGCGATTGCCAACTCCTTGGCGGGCATCGAGGGCGGCGCCCGGCAGGTGGAGTGCACGATCAACGGCATCGGCGAGCGGGCCGGCAACGCCGCGCTCGAGGAGATCGTCATGGCGCTGCGTACCCGCGCCGACGTGCTGCCCTACGAGACCGGGGTCGAGTCGACGATGCTGACGCGCGCCTCGAAGCTCGTGAGCCACGCCACGAACTTCCCGGTGCAGTTCAACAAGGCGATCGTCGGCCGCAACGCCTTCGCGCACGAGAGCGGCATCCACCAGGACGGCATGCTCAAGAATTCCGAGACTTACGAGATCATGACTCCGGCCTCGGTCGGCCTGACCAAGACCTCCCTGGTGATGGGCAAGCACTCGGGCCGGGCGGCGTTCCGCTCGAAGTTGGAGGATCTCGGCCTGCACCTGTCCGACAACCAGTTCCAGGACGCCTTCGAGCGGTTCAAAGCGCTCGCGGATCGCAAGAAGCACGTCTACGACGAGGACATCGAGGCGCTGGTCGACGAGAACCTCGCCACGGCTCACGATCGGATCCGTCTCGTCTCCCTGTCGGTGATGGCCGGAACGCGGGGACCGCAGCGCGCGACCCTGCGCCTGGCCGATGAGACCGGCACGCGGATCGAGGAGGCCGAGGGCAACGGTCCGGTCGATGCGGTGTTCAACGCGATCACGGCCCTGGTACCCCATCAGGCGCAGCTGGAACTCTATCAGGTCCACGCCGTGACCGGCGGCACGGACGCGCAGGCGGAGGTCTCGGTCCGCTTGCGTGACGGCGACCGGAGCGTCACGGCCCGCGGTGCCGATCCGGACACGCTGGTCGCGTCCGCGAAGGCGTATCTCTCGGCGCTGAACAAGCTCGCGGCCCATGCCGTGCGCGTCCATGCACAGCATGCCGCCGCAGAATGAGAAAAAGCTGCCGTCGGGGGTGGACAGTCCCCGGCGGCGTTGGTATCAGCCCGCCACCCCAGCGGACTTGGTGGCCGCCGGGCGATCGCAACAGCGATCGGGCGCATAGCTCAGTTGGTAGAGCAGCTGACTCTTAATCAGCGGGTCCTAGGTTCGAACCCTAGTGCGCCCACCAAAACTTAGCCGCTGCGACGCTCCTTGATGGGGCTCTGATTAGACATCCTTCACATCACTGGTTTGAAAACGCTTCTGCTGAAGCATGGCAGCAGACTTGCCATGGCCACGCTCTTAGCCATCTGCGGGCTGCCAAGGCCGCCGATCACGAGATCAACGACGCGGGGGAAGCGGCGCTGCCGACCTCGCTCTAGAATTGCAAGCGGCGCGAACGGTCCGTTCTCGCTGAGCCGCTGCGCACGAACCCCCACCCAGCCTAGGCGCTGCACACCGACAAGCCGGGAGATAACCCGACCACGATCCGACCCGCAATTCCTCGTCGTAGCGGCCAGAGAGCCGTTGATCGGTCCTCGAAGGCTCAGGGCGCGCTGACTTGGTCGTAGCAGATTGCGCGCGAGATGACCTTGATGGCGCCGCAGCGTGCCTCAGGTCGTAGGGAGTGGCATGTGGGCTTGGGCCAGCGTCGATCCGCCCTGTGTGAAGCGGCGAGCGCTGCATCGCGGCGACCATCCGCCCGTCCGGCGGGGGTGGTCGAGACGCGGGGTGCAGGATGGTTTTAGCGATGAGCAAAGCGAACGCGAAGGCAGCCGCGCAGACCGCCACGATCAGGCCGCGCGAACGGGCGCCTGACAACTACGACCCCCACTTTCCCATCCGCTCTCCCGCGTCCGGCCGGGCGATATTCGATCGGGCCGGCAGGGAGACCTACGATCCTCATTTCCTAAGTCAGCGCCGCGCGTAAGTTCCGCCGATCCGGAACTTCGTCTGCTTTCGCGACATAGAAACGTCGAGGAGCGGAGGTTCTCATGTCAGAGATTGGGATCTCGCAGAATGACGACGGCCTCTGGACTGTGTCCATTCCGGGCTTGATCGTCACCGACCTGACAAAAGAGGCGGCTGAAGCGTTTGTGGCGGTCTACCGGCGGGTCGGCGGCGCGGGCTGAAGCGTCCGCGTCAGCCCCCGTCATGCGGTTGCAGCCGCGCGCTGCCGACGACGATCCGGACGTTCCGACGAAGACCTGCGATCCTTGAGCTAGAGGTCCGTGAACAGCGGCGCGATGATGGCGGTTCGACGGAGGTCCTTGACCTTCGGGCCATCGACCGGGCAGGGGTGATCGGTCACCCCGGTGCTGGTTCAGCGATCCCCCGTTCGCGTATTGTGCGCGTTCGGCGTGGCCGTAGCGGCGGCGCCAGCGTGGGACGGGTGTCTCGGGCAAGAAGCGGAATGACTGCCACTGCTCTCGCCGTAATGATCGCCGGCGTTCTGGGCGCCTTCGGCACCATCGTGTTCGCGGTCGATTGGGTGCCGGGCTCCGTCGTCGGGCTGGCGAACCTGCCCAGCAAGCGCGTGATCGGCCTGTGGCTCTACAACGGCGTGCTGTGCCTCGCCCTGGCCGCCTGGCTTGTATGCACGTTCTTCTGCACCGTTGACGGTTACGATGACATCCCGGCCGTGCGCGACAGCTACTGCCGGCCACAGATCGCCACGCGCGCGTGACCCGATAGGTAGGACACCGTGAGCCGACCGCATCAGATCAGGCCGACGATCGGCCTTCGGCACCCGTGCCAAGGTAGGCTGACCCAGGCTCCCGAAAACCCTGCGCCTGCGTGAATTCGGATGGGCGCTGCGGGCAAAGCCGCAGACCGGTCATCCGCGGCGCGCTCCTGAGCAGGACCGATCGACGAAGCCGTGCGCGGCAGTCGGAGCCGCGCGTGTCGCTGCCGATCAGCCGGCGGGAGCGGGCGCCACCGCCTCGGGCAGATCGAACAGGAGGCAGGTCGTGCTGGCGGTCGCGACGAGGCGGCCAGACGAGTCGCTGAGGCGACCTTCGGCCACGGCTTGGCGACGGCCGCCGTGGACGACCTGTCCGACCGCGGTCAGGACACCGGACCTCTCGTTGGCCGCACGCAGGAAGTTCATCTTGAACTCGAGCGTCGTGTAACCGCGGCCGACCGGCAGCGTGGAATGCACGGCACAGCCCATGACGCTGTCGAGGAGCGTGGCCAGGGAGCCACCGTGTACGGAGCCCAGCGGGTTGAAGAGGTACTCCGCGGCCGGCATCCGCATGCTTGCCGTACCCCGATCAACCGACACGATTTCGATACCGAGCAACTGGATCGCGGGCGGAGGTGGGATTTCTCCGGCCAACAGCGAACGCAGGAAGTCGAGCCCCGCAACATTGTGCCCCGCCGCAGCGATCACATGGGGATCAACCCACTCAACGGTTCTCCGCCGTGCAGAGGCAGGCGACTTCGAAGACGCTTCGTCGGTCATCGGTGGACCTCTTGGGATTGCCGGTGGAGCAGCCCCAGAAGACACGACCTACGAGCGGCGTCGCCGATCCGCAGGTTCTAATTTTAATGTCGTTCATAATCTATAATGGTGCAGCATACAAGCTCATTTGCGCTGTGCAGGCAGGGTCTCCGGACGATCCGCCTGACGCTCGAGCCCATGCGTTTCAGGATGCCACGGAGGCCTGGGCCGCCTCCAGAAGCTCCTGCGCCAGCGCTTCGTCATCGACGGCGCGCGCGAGGACGACGGCGCCGACGAGCGTGGACATCGTCGCGAGAGAGCGTTGCCGACGCCGCTCCTTCGATGCCTTCGGCATCAAACCGGCGATGGTGGACGCCAGTCGCTCGACGCCTTGCGTGAACCGGCCCCGGACGAGGCTGCCCGAGAGCTCACGGGAAACGTCGTTCGCGAGCGCCGCCAGCGGACATCCCTTGCCCGGCGTCCGGACATGGCCGAGAGAGAGGTAGTTCGCGACCATGGTGTCCGTGCCCCCCCGGTCTTCGGTGAGCGCCGCATCGAACGCCTCGGCCGCCAGAGCATCCTTGTTGGCGAACTGGCCGTAGAAGCCGCCATGGGTCAGCCCGGCGGCAGCCATGATGTCCACCACCCCGATACCGTGGAGTCCGCGCTCACGGAAAAGGGCTGCGGCGACTTCGACGACGCGCTGCCGGTTGATCCTGGCCTGTTCCTGCGAAACTCTCGGCATGGCCTGATCCCTCGACGTTCCTGCCACCAATATAGATGCGCGCTGTCATCTAAAAAAGGAGCATCCGATCAGCTCTAGGCGGAAGCGATCCCGCGACGGCGACAGGCCGGCCTGCGCGAGGGGGCGAAGCGCAGGCCGGTCGCCGTACCGCGCGCTCACCGGTGAGCGCGCGATCTTGGAACGCCGCGAAATCGCGACGTGAACCCATCTGCGGCGGCTCTCAGGCTCCGGCCCGATGCGGCATCGTCTCCGGCCCGGCCGGAGCGTCCTTCCCGCGCGGTTTGCGCGCCACCCGGAACCAGAGGGCGTAGAGCGCGGGCAGGAACAGTAGGGTCAGAAGCGTCCCGACGCCGACGCCGCCGATCAGCACGTAGGCCAGCGCGCCCCAGAACACCGAGTGGGTGAGCGGGACGAACGCCAGCATCGCGGCCGCGGCCGTCAGGATCACAGGACGGGCCCGCCGCACCGTCGACTCGACGATGGCCTCGTAATCCGACAACCCCGCCGCGCGGTCGTGGTGGATCTGATCCACGAGGATCAGGGTGTTGCGCATCAGGATGCCTGACAGCGCGATCAGTCCGAGGATCGCGTTGAAGCCGAAGGGCTGGTGGAAGGCGAGCAGCGTCGGGACGGCGCCGACGAGGCCGAGCGGCGCAGTCGCGAACACCATGAACATTGTGGTGAACGCGCGGACCTGCAGCATGATGACCGTCAGGGTCACGATCAGCATCAGCGGGAAGACCGTCACCAGCGCTTTCATCGCCTTCTCGCTCTCCTCCACCGAACCGGCCGTGTCGATGCGGTAACCCGGCGGCAGCTTCGCCTTGATCGCGGCGAGTTCGGGGACGATCTGCGCGTGGATGTCCGGCGGCTGCTTGCCGTCGATCACGTCGCCCTGCACGCGGATGTAGGTCTCGCGATTGTAGCGCTTGAGGACGGCATCCTCGTTGCGGCTCTCCAGGTGCGCAACCTGGGACAGCGGGACCTGCCGCCCGTCCTTCGTGGCGAGCGTGAGATCGCCGATGTCGCCGAGGGAGCGGCGTTCGGGGCCGGGGCTGCGCAGGAGCACGTCCACGGCGCGCAGATTCTCGCGGACCTGCGTCGCCGGCGTGCCGTTGAGGTAGCTCTGCAATTGCTGGCCGGCCTCCTTCGGCGTCAGGCCGATCAGGCGCAGACGCTCCTGGTCGAGGGCGAGGTGCAGACTCGGCGTCCGGTCGCCCCAATCGAGGTGGACGAGGCGCATGTTGGGATTGGCCATCATGACGTCGCGCACCTCGGCGGCGATGCCGCGGATGACGTCAAGGTCGGACCCGACCACCCGGAAGGCCACGGGGAAGCGGACCGGCGGCCCGAACACGATCTGCAGCACGCGCACCCGCGCCTCGGGAAAGCGCCCCTCATCGACGAGCTGGCGCATCTTCCCTCGCAGCACGTCGCGGGCCTGGGCGTCGGCGGTCTGGACGACGATCTGCGCAAAGGCGGGATCGGGCAGTTCGGGATCGAAGGAGAGTACGAAGCGCGGCATCCCCTGGCCGATGTAGCTCGTGATCTCGCGCGCCTCGGGCAAGCTCCGGACGGCCGCCTCCACCTTCCGGACGCTGGCCTCGGCGGCGGCGAATGCCGACCCCGTCGGCAGCGTCACCTCGACGATCAGTTCGGACCGCTCGGAATTCGGGAAGAACTGCTTCTCAACCTTGCCCATGCCGACCGCGGCCGCGGCAAACAACGCCACGGTGATGCCGGCCGCAATCCACTTGTGATCGACCGACATCCGCACGATTCCGCGGAGACGTTGATAGTTCTTCGTCGCGTAGATCGCCTCGTGGCCGCCCTTGACGCGTTTGATGTCCGGCAGGAGCTTGACGCCAAGATATGGCGTGAAGGTCACGGCCACGATCCACGAGACGATCAGCGAGAAGGCCACCACCCAGAAGATGTTGCCGGCATATTCGCCGGCCGTGGAGGCGGCGAAGCCGACCGGCAGGAAGCCCGCGATCGTGACGATCGTGCCGGTCAGCATCGGCGCGGCGGTGGCGCTCCACGCGTAGGTCGCCGCAGAGATGCGGTCGGCGCCTTCCTCCATACGCACCACCATCATCTCGATGGCGATGATGGCGTCGTCGACGAGGAGGCCGAGTGAGATGATCAGGGCGCCGAGCGAGATACGGTCGAAGTCGCGGCCGGTGACCATCATCACCACGAACACGGCCGAGAGGGTCAGCGGCACCGCCAGCGCCACCACGATCCCGACCCGAAAGCCCAAAGCCACGAGGCTGACGAAGATCACGACCGAGAGCGCGGTGAAGAACTTCACCATGAACTCGTGGATGGCATCCGCGATCACCTTCGCCTGATCGGTGATCTTGATGAAGCTGATCCCGGTCGGGAGTTCGTGATGGATCGCGACCTCCTCGGCGTTCAGCGCCTCGCCCAGGCTGAGGCCATTGAAGCCCGGCTTCATGACGACACCCAGCATCAGGGCCGGCTCGCCGTCGTTGCGGATCGCGAAGGCTTTCGGATCCTCGTAGCCGCGCTTGACCTCGGCGATGTCGCCGAGCTTGAGGCTGCGGTCGCCGGCTGCCACCGGCAGGTTGCGGATCGCGTCGAGACCGTCGATGGCGCCGTCGAGGCGCAGGTACACGCGCGGTCCGTCTGTCTCGATGAAGCCGGCCGGCGTTACGTCGTTCTGGTTCGCCAGCGCGGCCAGCAGTTGCTGTCCGGTGATGCCGAGCGTGGCCAAGCGCTGATAGGAGATCTCGACGAAGATCTTCTGCGCCTGCTCACCGAGGATGTTGATTTTCTCGACGCCCGACACGCGCAGCAGCCGCTGGCGCAGGTCCTCCGCGCGGAGCACGAGGTGCCGGTGCGGCAACCCTTGCGCCTGGAGCGCGTAGAGCGCGAAATAGACGTCGGAGAACTCGTCGTTGAACAGCGGCCCCAACACGCCGCGCGGCAGGCTGGAGGCCTGGTCGGACAGCTTCTTGCGCGCCTGGTAGAACTCCGACGGGAGCTTCGCCGGCGGCATGCTGTCCTTGAAGAACAGCTTCATCAGCAGCAGGCCCGGACGAACCGTCGTCTCGACGCGGTCGTAGTAGACAAGTTCCTGCAGGCGCTTCTCCAGCGGATCGGCGACCTGCCGCTGCATCTCGGCGGTGGTCGCTCCGGGCCAGGCGGCCGAGACCGCCATCGTCTTGACCGTGAAGGTCGGGTCCTCCGCCCGGCCGAGCTTTTCGAAGGCGAAGAACCCGGCCGCGGTGACCGCGAGGAGGAGGAACAGCGTGACGGCGCGTTCACGAACCGCCAGGGCCGAAAGGTTGAAGCCGGAGACGCTCATCGATCGACTCCGATGATGCGCACGGCCGCCTGCCGGACCTTCTGTCCGGCCTTGAGCAAATGGGCGCCGAGCGCGACGATCTGGTCGCCCGGGTTCAGACCTGAAACGACCTCCGCGCTCTCCGCCGAGAGGCGCGCGACGGCGACCGGCTGCGCCGCGATGGTTTGCGTCTCGGCGTCGTAGCGCCACACGGCCGAGCCGCCGCCCTGGTCGAACAGGGCGCCGAGGGGGATCGACACCGACGTCGTCGGCGCTGCCTGAGCCGGCTTCAGCCGGAGGGTGACGGTTGCCCCGAGCGGCGCGCTCTCGCCGCCGCCGAGGAGAATGTAGCGGGCCCGGTAGGTGCGGGTCGCCGGGTCTGCCGTGGCCGACAGTTCCCGGAGCTTGGCCGGATAGGTCGTCTCGCCCTCGGCGTAGAGCGTTGCCGATGCCGTACCCTGCGCCAGGCCGCGGCTCCCTTCGGGCAGGAACACCTCCGCCTCGCGGGCGCCGTCACGGGCGAGCTTGACGACCGTCTGACCGGCGGCAACGACTTGGCCGGGCTCGCTCGGCACCTCCATCACCACGCCGTCGGCATCGGCCTGGAGCTCCGAGTAGCCCGCTTGGTTGGCGATCTGGCTCGCCTGCGCCTCGGCGTTGGCAAATTGGGCAATGGCCGCATCCGCCGCGGCCTTGTTCTGGTCGTAGGTCTGCTTCGACGTCCAGCCGTCGCCGACGAGCTTCCGGCTGCGCTCCTCGTCGGCTTTGGCCTTGATCATCTGCGCGCGGGCCGCCGCGACCGAGGCGCGGGCTGCGTTGAGCGCCAGGGTGAAGTCGGTCCGATCGAGGCGCATCAGCGGCTGCCCGAGACGCACGTGGTCGCCCGGATCCACGAAGCGCTCGAAGATCTTGCCGCCGACGCGGAACCCGAGGTTGCTCTCGGTCCGGGCCCGGACGACGCCGGTGTAGCGCGCGACGACCCCTTCCGCAGGCGCGACCGCGATGGTCTGAACCAGCGGTGGCTCCGGCGGGACAGCGGTCTCGGCCGGCGAGCATGCCGCCAGGGCCAAGCCGGCGAGCCCGATCACCCATCTCGCGTCCATTAACGTACTCCGTCTCTGCCGAGCGGTCTTAAAAATTATGACTATCATCTATTGGCCTAGGCCGGCGCCGTCAACGGCTTGCGCGGCGCGGACTGAAGATTCGCAGAGTGGCTGGGGGCGGTGCTCAGGGTGCCGACGCCGCCCCGCGGACAGAACCTCAGCCGGCGACCCGTTCCAATTGGCAGCAGGGCCCGGCGCGGTTCAGCCCAGACACAGCTCGGAGATCCAGTCCGCGGGCGAGCCGTCGGCCGTTCAGCGCACCGGGGCGATCGGCAGCATTGCTTATCGGTTGTTAAATGATCCCCCGTACTTGTGACCCAAGCGGCCACGGAATGCTTTTATTCGGCTGCTTAGAGGGCGTCGTGTCGCTACAAGCTGTCTCCATCCGCACCAAGCTGGTGATCGCCTTCTCGATCCTGACCGTCTTCGCGGTCGGCCTCGGGGTGCTTGGGCTGGTCAGTACGTACAAGCTGCGCGAGCAGTCTCTCCAGATCGAAGAAAATTGGCTGCCGAGCATCCGCATCCTGGGTGAGATCGACACCCTCACGGCCCGCAGCAGTGGCCTCCTGTTGCGGCACACACAAGCCACCGACGCGACACTTCTGGCGAGCATCGAGAAGGACATGGAAAGCTTCGACAAGAAGCTGTCCGACAAGATCGCGTCCTACCGGACGATGATGAGCTCCGCCGACGAGCGGACTCATTACGAGACGTTCGCGCGTGAATCCGAGATGTTCAAATCCGTTCGCAACGACGTCGTTGATCTCTCGCGCGGCGGCCACAAGGCTGAGGCTTACCAGCTCTACGAGACGAAGGGCCTGATCCCGCGTCGCGCCGCGTCCAAGGCGCTGGAGAAGCTGATCGCGATCAACAACGAAGGCGCCAAGGACGCGCAGGCGCAGAGCAAGGCCGTCTACCAGGAGACTTGGACGGTCAGCCTTGTGGCGATCGTCCTCGCCCTCGGCCTCTCGATCCTTTCAGGCGTGGTGATTGTCCTCGGGGTCACCCGCGGCATCGCCTCGGTCGTGCGGCCGATGCAGGCCCTGATCGCCGGAGACCTGTCGGCGGAGATCCCGCATCGGGGCGCGAAGACCGAGATCGGGACGATCGCGACCGCCGTCCAGGTGTTCAAAGACGGTCTCATCCAGATGAAGTCCCTGGAGGCGGAGACCGCGCAGGCGCGACTGGCTGCGGAGGAGCAGCGCAAGGCCGGGATGCGCGAGATGGCCGACCGGTTCGAGGCTGCGGTCGGCGGCATCGTCGGCCAGGTCTCGGCCTCGGCCACCGAGCTGCAGGCCACGGCGGGTGCGATGTCGGCGCTCGCCGGCCAGACCTCGGCCCAGTCCGGCACGGTCGCGGCCGCCGCGGAAGAGGCCGCCAGCAACGTCAACACGGTCGCGGCGGCGGCCGAGGAACTCGGCTCCTCCGTGCAGGAGATCGGCCGGCAGGTGCAGGGCTCGTCGGAACTCGCCCGGGTCGCGGCGGCGGAAGCCGACCAGACCGGCGCGCTGGTGCAGGAGCTGAACACCGCCGTGGCCAAGATCGGCGACGTGGTCGGGCTGATCGCCTCGATCGCCGGCCAGACCAACCTGCTGGCGCTCAACGCCACGATCGAGGCAGCCCGCGCGGGTGCGGCCGGACGCGGCTTCGCGGTGGTGGCCTCCGAGGTGAAGGCGCTGGCCGAGCAGACCGCGCGGGCGACCGGCGAGATCTCGGGGCAGATCGCGCGCATCCAGGGGGTGACGGGTCAGGCGGTAGGGGCGATCGGGGCGATCACGGGCCGGATCCGGGAGATCAACGGGGTGGCGGCGGGCATCGCGGCGGCGGTGGAGGAGCAGGGCGCGGCCACGCAGGAGATCGTGCGCAACGTCACGCAGGCGGCGGCCGGCACCGGCGCGGTGACCGGGACCATCGCGGGCGTGGCGGGCGCGGCGGAGGAGACCGGGGCGGCGGCGAGCCAGGTGCTCGGCGCGGCCTCCGAGCTGTCGCGCCAGTCCGAGCACCTCGCCGCCGAGGTCGGGCGTTTCCTCGGCACCGTCCGCGCCGCCTGAGACCCTGATCGAAAGCGCACCCGGCCTATTCCAACGGGTCGAAGACGTCATCCGTGAACTGAGCCCGATTGCGCGGCGGTCGGGCTCAGCTTCGAGCCCCAGCTTTTGGTCACGCTCAAGACCCAGGTGGCGCGAGGCAGGATCGTCGCGTACTCGGATCCATAACCACCTGCAGTTTCAAGGTTTATTTTAGTCAGCCGCCTCATCGCCGCTTAACCGGCCTGTATTCGACCTCTGGTCCTTTCGAAGTAGAAAGGCACAGTGGCGCCCGCTTCGTCCCGCACGCGTTCGGATACGGTGTTGCTCAAGGCTTTGGCGTTTCTCGCCGGACTCGGCTCGGCAGCCTGCGGCCTGATCGGCCTGCGCGAAATCCTGCTGCTCGTCTCGGGGTACGCATCTGTCTCGGGCGACCGCATCGGACCTGCCGTCGCCTGTCTCGGTTTCAGCCTGAGCCTCGGAATTGTCGCCGCGCGGTTGCTGCGGAGCCGATGATCCGTGCACACGCTCAAGACACCGACGACTCGGTGTGCCGGAGCACGCCGGCCCGCAAAGCTTGAGCTTACATCGGGGTCATGCCGCGAAGACAATCGCGGAACCGAAGGAGACTTCCCATGACCGCTCTCGCTCGCCTGACCCTGGCCGCCGCTGTCGCCGCGGCAACCGTCGCGGTGCTCGCCGGCACCTATGTCGAGGTCTTGGATCGCGCGCTGCCGATGCACTTCGTCTGACGATAGAAGATGCGCGCTCGACAGAAATCGGTTTCTGATCGGACACAGGGGCACCGCAATGGGCCGCCCCGATCCTCAGGCTCGGCCTACGGCTATGTCTGACGCCTCGCCGAAGACCGATGCCGGAGCGGTCAGCGCTTTTGCGGGCTCGGAGCGGATTGATCGGTCTGCGGCTCCATCTTGGTCGAGTCAGGCTTGGTCGGCGCGTTGTTCTGGGCCTGCTTGTCGTCGCACGCCGAAACGCCGAGACACAGAAGTGCGAGGACGACCACATATCGCTTGATGGGCATGACACCTCCGTGGCGGTCAGATTCGACGCGAGGACACACTGCCACGCGTCCGAAAGGTTACGGATCCAGAGCGTTTGGCCCAGCATTCCGCTGACCGCGCTCCGCCCGGCCTGGGTCGAGCGGAGCGTCTCCCGGCTCACCGGAGCCTGAAGACGGTCGTTCGTCGCGTCAGCGGCTTCCGGCGCCCGGCTTCGAGCCGGAACCGGCATCGTTCGCACCCGTGCTGTTCGTGGTCCCGGAGCGGCTCAGCGAGCCGCTCGACGGGCCGCTGCCGTTGGCGCCGGGCGTCGACCCGGAGCCGGCATCGTTCGGGCCCGTGCTGTTGGCTGTGCCGGATCGGCTCGTGCCTCCGCTTTCGGCTGCCAGGGCGGGCGCGGCGGCAACGCTGAGGCCGACGACGGCAAGCACAATGAACTTCATGGCGTGTCTCCCTGTATTGCCGACCGCTGATCGAGAAGCGTCGCAGTCGGTCTTCCTGGGAACACCGATTCAGGACGGCTGTTCCTGATGCGAGACCCGGACGACAGAGACACGCTTCTCGCATGCTGATCCTTATAGCCCTGGCCGCGATTGCGGCCGGCATCCTCAACACCGTCCAGACCGGCGCGAATGCGAGCCTCAACAAGGCACTCGATCAGCCGATCCTAGCGGCCTTGATCGTGGCGTTCACGAACGCCTTGATCTACCTCCTCGCCGCACCCTTCCTCGGGCTCGACTGGCCGGGCGGGTCGCGCATCGCGGCTGTCCCCTGGTGGGCCTGGCTCGGCGGCGCGATGGGCGGCAGCTACGTCCTGGCGATGATCCTGCTGGCCGACAAGCTCGGCGCAGCGATCTTCACAGGCCTGACCGTCACAGCCGCGATCGTCGCCTCCCTGGTCCTCGACCATTTCGGCTGGCTCGGCTTCGTGCAGCACACGGCAGGCCCCTGGCGTATGCTCGGCGGCGTGCTGATGATCGGCGGCGTCGCCCTCATCTCACTCACCTGACAGCTGCGCGGTCCGATCGTTCTAAGACGATGAGTCCGGCTGTGGCGCTTCATCGGGCTTCGTCGGCGGATCCTGGGCCTGTGCGTCCGGCATGCGATAGCCGCGCTCCCAGGTCCGGTGCGCCTCCGATCCGGCGGGATAGGGATTTGCGGTGATCGGATCGCCGCGGTCCCGGGCGTGGCGGCCCTCGTCGCTGATCGCGGTCGGTGAGCGGGACGAGAGCGGCACGGTGGAATCCTGCCCGAGGCGTCAGCGGATGACCGGATTTTGCCCGGCCTGTGATTGGGACTGGGCACCTGTGACGCGCCAGACGATGCCCCCCGCATCGTCCGCGATCAGCAGGCCGCCATGCGTGTCGACGGCGAGGCCAACCGGCCGACCGCGGGCTTGCCGGTCCGCGTTGACGAAGCCGGTGACCACATCCTGGGCCTTGCCGGCCGGCTTTCCGTTCTCGAACGGGATGTAGACCACCTTGTATCCGTTCAGCGGATCCCGATTCCAGCTACCGTGCTCGCCCACGAAGGCGCCGCCCTGATAGGTCTGCGGCAGACCGGTCCCGGAATAGAAGGTCATCCCGAGCGGGGCCACGTGCGAGCTCAACGAATAGTCGGGCATGATCGCAGCAGAGACCAGTTCCGGGCGCTGTGGCATCACGCGGGGATCCACGTGGCTACCCCAATAGCTGTAGGGCCAGCCGTAGAAGCCGCCATCTTTCACCGAAGTCATATAGTCCGGCACGAGATCGGGCCCCAGCTCGTCCCGCTCGTTGACGACGCACCACAGCGTCTTCGTCTGCGGCTCGAAGGTCAGACCGTTCGGGTTGCGCAGGCCGGTCGCGTAGAGCCGGTGTGCGCCGGTCGCCCGGTCGATCTCCCAGATCGCCGCCCGGTCCTTCTCCTCGTCGAGCCCATTCTCCGAGACGTTGCTGTTCGAGCCGACGCCGGCATAGAGCTTGCTCCCGTCCGGGCTTGCCGTCAGGCTCTTTGTCCAGTGATGGTTGATGTGCCCCGCCGGCAGCTCGGTGAGCTTGACGCCCGACTCGGTGATCTGCGTCTCGCCCTCCTTGTAGGGGTAGCGCATCACGGCATCGGTGTCAGCGACGTACAGATCATTGCCCACCAAGGCCATGCCGAAGGGTGAGTTCTGCTTATCGAGGAGCACGGAGCGCTGCTCCGCAACACCGTCGCCGTCGGCGTCTCGCAGGAGCGTGATCCGCTGCCCGGGCGTCTCCGCGGAATGGGATTTCCGCTCAAGCCACCCCATGATGATCTCCTTGGGGCGGTTGACGGGCGGGGTTGGGCCGCCGCTTTCCGCCACCAGGATGTCACCGTTCGGAAGGACGAGAATGGAGCGCGGATTCTTGAGACCCGTAGCCAGCGCCTTGACCTGCAGGCCAGCCGCGACCTGCGGCTTCTCGCCGTCCTTCCAGCCGACCGCGCTGGAGACGTGCATCGGCGGCAGCAGGTACTGGTGGAGCTCCGGAAGCGGCGGATTCGGTCCGATCTGCGTTTGCGGGTCGATCGGGTCGGGGCCGCAGGCGGAGAGGGGCAGAAGCACGCTCGCGGCGAGCACCCGTTGAAGGCGCGTCATGCCCGCTCTCCCGACTGGACGCCGACGCCGTAGCGATGGACCAGGGCCGCGCCGTTCCAGCCGGTCACCAAGAGGATGAGCACGACGAGCGCCGAGAGGATCAATCCGGTCGGCACCACGGACGTGTAGGCGTCGCGGCTGTGCACGAAGATGTTGATGATGCTGAGCACGAGCGCGACTGCATTGCCGCCGGCATGGATCCAGGCGGGACGAAGCCTGCGAATGCCGCGATCTCCGAAGAAGTCGATCAACCCCGCAACGACCGCCAGACCGGACACGATCAATCCGACACTCAGGAGCCAGGCGGAGAAGTTCGCCCATTGCATGTTGGCCGTGTACCAATAGGCGATGTCGGTCACCAACGTCCCGACGAAGCACACGACCGGGATGGGAACCAGCATGGCGTGGATCGGATGATGCCCGATCCGGGCCGTCGATCGCGGATGTGTCTCGACCAAGCTGAATTCCTCGATACGCGAAGGCGTCGCGGGCAGATGATCTACCGTCCGGTCGGGCTAATGTTCCCGGCTGTCGATGGCGGTTCGGCCGGTCCCTTCCGGCGCAGCTGGGCACGCCGCGACTGGTCCGGATCGAACCCGTTGGCTCGGGACTTCGGGCTACTGGCGGCCGGCGCCTGACCGCCACGCTTGCGTCGGCGATGCGACGCACTGAACATCTAGGATCCCGCGAGTTCGGCCGCGGTTGACCTTGCACCGAGGCCCGCGGAGAACACCCAATGTTGGATATGAAGCGTCACCGCCCCGACTGTCTGGAGCAGCCTGCCACGGTGGGCCGCCTGAGGACCGGCGCGCTCGCAGACGCTTCCGCGGACCCGACGCAATCATGTGGCGCTACAACGCCTCCGCGGTGGTCGACACGGCGTCTTCTCACAATACCGGGGCTGTCTCAGAATCGCGCCGGAACGGCCTGAACGGCCGACGCGGAGATCACCGGTGCGCGCGATCTGCCGACCACTCACGCCGCACCGAGGCGCGCAAGGTCGCTCTGGCAGATCTCCGCCGTACCCTTGGGCCGGGCTCAGTGGGACCGGTCGGTTCGGTCCGATGCACGGCCGTGCGTGCTGTGCGTGTGATGGCTGTCCCGCTCGCCGCCCCCGCCGGAAACGTGGGATTTCGAGTCGCTGGTAGGAGAGCCGGGGGCCGGCCCGCGATGCTCCTCGGCTTGCGGCTTCGAGGCGTCCTGATGGCTGCTGCCCGGGCCGCCGTGATGACGGTCCGCCGCCGGAGTCTTCTTCGATGTGCTCATTGGGATCCTGCTGCTGCGTGATCGCGCGCCCGCCTCTGCGCAGTCCCGGCCTCTCGAAGCCTGCAACGCAGGTGGCAGGGTCCAGGCCCGGCTACGCGGTAAGGACATCGTCCAGACCTCCATGGGCAGGCCCTGGCGCCATCGCGTCGGACGCGTCCTAGGCCAACCGGACGGTCCACTACAGGGTTCCTGACCGGGAGCCGCCCCGCCGAACTAGGTCGACGAACGCGACGACTTCAGTTCTGTCGCATCGACGGGATGTCGGGGCGTTCGTCACGCGCTGCTCGGGCGGCAGGATCGGACGGCGACCGCCCCAGCGCGCGCGTCAGGCCTCGGCCTGCCGATAGGGGCCCGGATCCGCCGAGGACCAGTGATGCCAATCCGGCAAGGTAGAGAAGATCGGTCTCGAAGCCGGGCGGTCCGAACTGCGCTCCGGCGGGGGTGATCGCCTGCAGCTTGATTGAGCTGAAGCCGAACTGCCAGTGGACCGTGAACATCGCCGTGAGAAGCACGGCCGCCATCGGCAAACTGGCCAGAGGCACGAGCGCACCGATCAGCACACAGAAACCACCAACGATCTCCACGGCAATCGTCAGGACACCCATCAGGTACGGGAGCGGGACGCCCATGGCGTGCAGGATCGATGGGAAAGCGTCCAATCCCCGGGCCGCCTTGGCAAGCCCATGCTCGAGGAAGCCGTATCCGACGATCAGGCGGATCGGCAGCGGCGCCCATCGCGCGAGCGCGGGCCGGTGACTGCCCGAATCCTGCCAAGCGCGGCCGATCCATCCGTCCGTGACCATCTTGAGCGTCTCCGGTTGCCAGAGGCGCGACACGGCACACGCGCTTGGGCGCCCTGGGTCCTCATGGTTCGCCCGGTCCGGCAGGATGGTTTCATTCGCCGGCTGCGGGCCGCGCGATCGCCGCACGATTCGTCGAGACGGACCTGGAACGCCTGCGGACCGTCTCCATTGAACCGCTCGAGTTCCGCGGAGCAGGACGGGTGGCGTGGCGAAGAATGCGGAACGAGCGGCCTGGGCGGCTGTGGCGACCGGGATTGTCGCCGTTGGACTATTTGCCTGGTCGCGCACCTCCGGCATCAGTGTCCAAGCCCGGCTGATCAACGATGTCGTGTTGCCGTTAAGCGGCATGAAGCGCAGGGCAGGCGGCGGTCGCGACTTGCGCCGTCAGATCGCGCTTCACCGGCGCGTGGAGCCGGCACGTCCCTCGGCTCGCCTGCACCGCAAGTTCGCCATCGACACGTTCATGGTCGATGGCGTGGAGGTCTTCCAGGTGCGGCCACGCGTCGGCGGGTCTGATGCCACGATCCTGTACTTGCATGGCGGCGCCTGGGTTTTCGACGTGCTCGCACCGCATTGGTGGATCGTCGAGGCTGTCATCGACCGCACCGGCGCGCGAGTCGTCGTGCCGCGCTACCCGCTCGCTCCCGAGAGCACGTGGCGCGAAACGTATGCCTTTCTCGATCGGCTGCTCGACTCGCATCTCATCACAAGACGTGATCGCCTGATCATCGCGGGTGATTCCGCGGGCGGTTGCCTGTCGGTGGGAATGGCCCAACGGTTGAGGGCACGGGGCGGCGCCCTGCCGGCGGGGCTGCTGCTGTTCTCGCCCGCGCTGGACCTGACCTTCTCGGATCCGCGCGTTCTCGCCATCGAACCCCATGATCCGATGCTCGCAGTGGCGGGCTGCCGGGCGGCGGGGCGTCTGTGGGCCGCCGGTACGCCGCTGAACGATCCGCAGGTCAGCCCGCTCTACGGTCCGCTCGACGACCTGCCGCCGGTGGCGATCTTCACGGGGACGCGCGATCTCCTTCATCCGGACGCTACGCGGTTGCACGAACGTCTGGCGCGTGCGGAGACGTCCGTTGCGCTGCACAGCTATAAAGACCTGTGCCACGTCTTCGTCGCCGCGCCGATCCCGGAAGCGGCCCGCGCCCTCGACCAGGCCGGCCTCTTCATCCGCGACTGCCTATCGCAGGATCGGGCCTGACCGGCTGCCGGCGGCACTGCCGCTCGGTTAGCGTCCCGTATAGCCCGCCGCCGTCGCAGCCTCCTTGAGGCGCGCGAAGGCGGTTGCGTAGCGCTCGCGCAGGAAGGTGGCATTCGGCGGGATGCGGGACGGGCAAAGGTTGTCCTCGGTATCCGACATCTTCACCAGGAGCGCCGCGAGATCGCCGGCCTCGATCAGGCTGGCGATCCGCTCGGAATAGGCGATACGGGCCTGCGGCTTGGTGAGGATCAGCACGGTCCGGATCACATCCGAGCCGAATCCCGCGGCCCGCAGGTCGGCGGGCGTGCGTGGCGTGTCCTCCAGCACATCATGCAGCAGCGCGGCCTGCATCACTCGCATCGGGTCGATCTCCAGTCCGTCGACCAAGCGGGCGTGGCCGGCACGGGCGAGGGCGGCGTTCGCGACGCGTTCGAGGTGTCGCATGCAGGGTTCGCCGCCCTTGTCGAGCTGGCCCGCATGCGCGGTCAGGGCAAAGGTATGAGCATCGAAGATCGTCGGCACGCTCCCCTCCACGGGATGCGCCAGTAATTCCGGCGTCGCTTCGGTTTCCGGAGGAGAAAAGTCATCTCTGCAGGCCGGCGTTCCCGTAAGGTTACGGGCACCTGCGGATGCGGTGCCTTCTGTCACTCGGCGACCGGCGGCATACCGCATTTCGAGGATGCCGGGTCATGGCGATCCGTCAGAACTTATTATCGGTGTCACTATTGCCCAAGTCGCAA
Source organism: Methylobacterium sp. FW102-HT35C08 (assembly GCF_058790235.1). NCBI lineage: Bacteria > Pseudomonadati > Pseudomonadota > Alphaproteobacteria > Hyphomicrobiales > Methylobacteriaceae > Methylobacterium > Methylobacterium sp. FW102-HT35C08. The sequence goes on from NZ_JBYTCL010000002.1 coordinate 334,368, forward strand.
AACATCGCCATCTCTTGTCCTAAGTACGGACAAGCGGCGAATCGCAGTCCAGGATTAGGCCAATGGCGTCCGTTACAGTAGAGAAGCCGCTCGATGTCGGTGGGCCGATCAGCCGTCGGGCCGCCGCGCTGGCCAACGTGAAGTGGTTCCGCGCCCTCGCGTCGCGGGCGCTGCGCGAGGGTGGCCCGCAGGCCGAACTCCGCGCCGCGAACGCGCGAGCGGCCGCCCGGATCATCATGCGGCAAGCCAAGCGGGAAGCCATCGTCGCCCGTATGACGCGGGCGGCGCTGGAGGCACAAGTCCAAGCGTGACCGGTCTGGCTGCCGCGGCGCCCTGACGGCGTCCAGGCAGCGGCCGGGCGCAGCGTCGATCCGCTCCCGGCTCTGGATTAGCGTGTCCGCGGATCAGCGCTTGAACTTGCCGTCGTACTTGAACTCGGGGGCGGACTTCAGCTGGTCCTTGCTGGCCCCGATGATGGCCTTCCACTTTTTGGCATCGGCGTCGTAGCCGAGTGCGATCGAGGCAGGCGAGACCGCCACATAACGCTCGCCCATTCCGAGGAAGCCGCCGACCGAGACGATGTAGCCGGTGAGCTTCTCGTGATCGATCACGAGGTCCTTGATCTCACCGACGGTGTTGTTCTGCGCGTCCGTGACGGTGAGCCCGATCAGGTTGTAGCTCAGCACGGCATCCTGCGGGACGGTCTCGAACTTCGGCGCGACTGTCGGGGGCGCCTCGTTGGCGGAAAGGGCCGGTCCGGCCAGGGCGGCGACAGCAAGGGTAGCGAGGACGAGGCGGCGCATGGCGATCTCCAGTTCCCGGAATGGGTGGCTGGAAAGCCGGGAGCCTGTGCGATCGTTCCGGTTGCTACCCGAAATGTTAATGCCCGGAACATGGAACCTTTGCACGCCTGATGGGCAGCGGCAAATCGGTTCGTGATCCCATTCCAGATCCGACGACCGTATTGATCGAAAGCCTGGACAGATCGGCCGCACGCCGCGCCATCGTCCCTGGCTGGCGCGCGCGAGCCGGGGCATGTCGCTCGCAGGTTTGGAGGCGGGAGAGCGATGGTGGCCGAGAGTTCGGGCGCGACTTCGTCCGCGGCGAGCAGTCCGGGCGCATGGATCGACGGCCTGATCGGCGTCTCCATCTTCAGCGCATCGCTCGTGGCCACGCGCCTCGCCTTGACCGGCATGGACGCGCTGTTTCTCAGTGCAGCGCGGGCGGCTCTGGCGGGGCTTGCCGGAGCGAGTGCCCTGCTCGCCTTCCAGCAGAAGCGGCCGAGCCGCCGTGATGTCCCGTCGCTCGTCATCGTAGCCTGCGGTGTGGTGGTCGGCTTTCCGCTGCTGACCGCGCTGGCCTTGCGGACAGTCGGCGCCGCGCACGGAACGGTCTTCGTCGGCCTGCTGCCGCTCGCCACCGCGCTCTTCGGCGCCCTCCGTTCGGGCGAGCGTCCGTCTTTGGCCTTCTGGCTTCTGTCGCTGGTCGGCGCGCTGATCACGGTGGGCTTCGCGGCGCGCGGGCTCAACGGCCCGCCGGGCCCCGGCGACAGCCTCATGCTTGCCGCGGTCCTGGTCTGCGGCCTCGGCTATGCGGAAGGCGGGGTCCTGGCGCGCCGCCTCGGCGGCTGGCAGGTGATCGCCTGGGCGACAGTGCTGTCGCTGCCGTTGAGCCTGCCCCTGGCGCTGGCCCTGAGCCCGGCCGACCCGGCCGCGATCCCGATGCCGGCTTGGGCCGGCCTCGCCTACGTGGCGCTGTTCAGCATGCTCATCGGTTTCGTGTTCTGGTACCGGGCCTTGGCGCGGGGGGGCATCGCGACCATCGGTCAGCTCCAGCTGCTCCAGCCTTTCCTCGGGCTCGGCATCGCGGCCCTCGTGCTCGGAGAGCGGATCGAGCCCGCGATGATCGGCGCCGCGATCGCGGTCGCGGCCTGCGTCGCGCTGGCGCGGCGCCTGGCCTGAGGCGTCGGCCGGCCGTCTGGCGCCCTCAACCGGACTTGGCCACGACCTCGATGTCGCGGTCGAGACCGCTCTCGACCTTGAACTCGCGCGTGTAGACCTGCCCGTCGTGGCGGGCGATCAACACGTAGTCGCCCTCGGCCAGCGTGACCTGCGGGAAGGCACCGATGGCCTCGCGGATCGTGTCGCCGCCGGGCGTCAGGACCGAGAAGGCGGTTCCGGCGAACGCCTCCGCGCCGGCTGCGGCCACGAGCTTGAGGGTCACGGTGGCGGCCCGGTGGTTCAGGGTCGCCTCCGTCACCTTGCCGTTCTCGACCCGAAGATCCGCGCGCTGGATCGCGTTCGACTCCCCGTAGGTGGACACCACGTGATAGGTGCCCTCGGGCAGGCGGAGCAGCTCGCCGGTCTTGATTCCGGAGCGCACGAGGCGGCCCTCCGAATTCGTCCCCACCGGCACGAAGACCGAGAACAGGACCTGCGCCGGCGGGATTTTCTGGTCACCGACGGCGCCCGACAGCTTCAGCGCGCCGGCCGCGACGCGCAGCGTCTCGGTGGTGGGTTGGCCTCCCATCACGATGCGCTTCGAGGCGCTGGCGAAGCCGTAGGTCACGGTCGCCACGTAGGTGCCGGGGGCGAGGGTAAAATGCGGCTCCGCCTCGGCCGAGCGGGCGACGATCGACGGCTTGGTGCCGTCGCCGCGATCCTCATAGACGCGCCACGCGAGCCCCTGCCGAAGCGGGGTCCCGGGGCCCGACAGGAGCGCGGACAGCGAGAGCTGCGCGTCCGGCTCGGCGGACGGAAGGGCAGGTGGTAGGTTCGGGGTCGTGATCGAAGGCGAGGGCAGGGGCCCGCCGAGGCGATCCTGGAATAGGTCCTGCTGCGCGGCCGCGGGAACGATCAGGGGCAGCGTGACGAGCATGGCCAACGCCATCGCGGCAAGCCTCACGCACATCGCTCGGACCCTCTTCGACCTTTTCCGTGGCTCGGCCGCCGGGCCGCACCGCAGATCCGCACAAAAGCCCCGAGGCTTGGTCGGCGGATCATCTGATAATGCCTCTGCATCCGGACCATGGCGACGGCAAGGCCGCTCTTCCACCGGCGGCTCGCGCATGCCACATCCCGATCGGGACCCGATACCGGGACGGAGCGCATGACCGCCACCCTCGACCTCCTGAAGACCCGCCGCTCCGTGCCGCCGCCGCTGCTGGACGGCCCGGGTCCGGACAGCGCGCAGCTGGAGACGATCCTGACAGCGGCCTCGCGGGTGCCGGACCACGGCAAGCTGGCGCCCTGGCGCTTCATCGTGATCGCCGGCGAGGCCCGTGAGCGGCTCGGCGAGATCATCGCCCAGACCTACGCGGCGGACAATCCGGAGGCGGCGCCCGAGCGGCTCGCACAGGAGCGCAGCCGCCTGACGCACGCGCCCCTGGCGATCGCCGTCGTGTCGCGGGCGGGACCGCACGTGAAGATCCCCGAATGGGAACAGGTCCTCTCCGCGGGGGCCGCCACCATGAACCTGGTCATCGCCGCAAACGCCGCCGGCTTCGCCACCTCCTGGTTGACGGAGTGGTTCGCCTACGACCGTCGCGTGCTCGACGCGCTGGGCTTGTCGCCGACCGAGAAGCTCGCCGGGTTCGTGCATATCGGTCGGGCCCGCGACGTGCCGTCCGATCGTCCGCGACCGGCGCTCGCCGACATCGTCACGTATTTCTGAGGGGCTTGGCCGTGCACTACGATCTCGAGGTCCCGCGCGACGCGCGCGCGCTGCCACACAATCCGCTCAAGGCCATCGTGGCACCGCGGCCGATCGGCTGGATCAGCGCCATGGATCGCGCCGGCCAGCTCAACCTCGCGCCGTACTCGTTCTTCAACGCCGTGGCCGACAACATGGTCGCGTTCTCGTCCTCGGGCCGCAAGGACGCGATGACCTTCGCCGAGGACGGCGCCGAATTCGTCTGCAGCCTCGCGACCTGGGACCTGCGCGACGGGATGAACGATTCCTCCGCGCCGCTGCCGCGCGGCCAGAGCGAATTCGCCTTCGCCAACCTCGAGACCGCGCCCTCGCAGAAGGTGCGTCCGCCCCGGGTGGCGGCCTCGCCGGCGGCGCTGGAATGCCGATGGCTCCAGACCGTGCCACTGGTCCCGCTCGGGGGCGGGGAGGCGGACAACTTTCTCGTCATCGGCCAAGTCGTGTCGATCTATGTCGACGAGCGCTACGTGAAGGACGGCATGGTCGATACCGCGGCCATGCATCCGATCATGCGCGGCGGCTATTTCGACTACTTCCACGCGACCGCGGATACGCGGTTCCAGATGCGCCGGCCGAAAGGCGCGGGCGAGTTCGCCGGGTCCTGAAAGGAGAACCTGTCCGTCAAGCCGGATTGAGGACTTATTTACCATACGGAGCGCAGGTTCAGGCTGTCTTCAGCCCCCGTGCGCGCCCGGATGTTCCTGTTCACCACGCCGTCCAGCCCTCCGGAAAGCCCGCCTCCCCAGGCGCGGGCGCCGTCAGGCTCGGCCGCATCCGGACCGGTCGTCCAGGCGATCCGCGACGGCGCGACGGCGAGCGGCGTCGGGTTCGACTACCTCCTCGCCACGGCAAGGCGGGAATCGTCCCTCGATCCCACCGCGAAGGCCGGGACATCCTCGGCCACCGGGCTGTTCCAGTTCATCGAGCAGACCTGGCTCGGCGTGATGAAGAATGCCGGGCCGCGGCTCGGCCTCCAGGCGCAGGCCGACGCCATCACGCGCCAGGCCGACGGCACCTATACGGTCACGGATGCGGGCCAGCGGCAGGCCATCCTCGATCTGCGCCGCGATCCGAAGGTCTCCGCAACGCTTGCCGGCGCCCTGACGCAGCAGAATGCCGAAGCGCTCTCGGGCGCCCTCGGCCGGGAGCCGACCGCGGGTGACCTCTACGCGGCGCACGTCCTGGGCGCCAAAGGAGCGGCGGCCCTGATCTCGACCGCCCGCGCGTTTCCTGAGCGCGCCGCCGCCCTCGATCTTCCGGACGCGGCGGCCGCCAACCGCGCGCTGTTCTACGACCGCGCGGGACGACCGCGCAGCGCGGCGGAACTCTACGCCAGCCTCTCGGCGGCCGCCCAGGGTGCGGCGGCCACTGATATCACCGCGCTGCGCCAGGACAGCGCCCCGGCCACGCAGGCCGTCTCGGCCTATGCCAGCGCCGCCACGGCGTTCGGCGGAAGCTCCGACCTGCGCAGCCTGTTCCAGACCGATCAGCGCGGGGCCGTGTCGGACGCCGCCGCGCGGCTCTGGCAGGCGCGCAACAGCGCGCAGCCCACCGCGCACGCCGAGCCGACCTACTTCCCGCGCTCCGACTCGGACGCGCCTGCGCGGGTCACCGCTCCCGATCCCGACGTGACGGGCGCGCTTCCCGCGATCGCGGCGACGCCGCCCGGGACCGCGCTCACCAATCCGCCGCTGCCGCCCCGCCGCCCGGCGGAGTTCGCCGCGAGCAATGCCATGACCGGCGGCAGGACCAGCCTGTTCGCCCCCCGGAGCGGTCCATGATCATCCGCGAGTTCCTGACCCGGACCCAGAACGGCTCGGCCAACCACCGCGCCGAAGCCGCGGCGGTCCTGGCGCGGACCTATCTCTACGGCAACCTCACGGCCGACGAGGCGTGGGAAGCCAAGACCGCGCTGCTGACGATTCTGGACGATCCGTCGCCGGTGGTCCGTCGCGCCCTGGCCGAGACCTGTGCCGCCTCCGCGCGGACGCCGCGCCCGCTGGTGGTCGCGCTGTCCTGCGACGTGCCCGAGGTCGCGCGGCTCGTGCTGGCGCGCTCGCCGGTGCTGACCGATGCGGATCTCGTGGATGCCGCGGCCCTCGGCGACGAGACGACGCGCGCGGTGATCGCGGCCCGCCACCACCTGACGCACGCCGTCTCGGGGGCGCTCGCGGAAATCGGTGAACCGAACATCCTCGTGGTTCTCGCGCGTAATCCCACGGCCAAGATCACCGCCGGCCGGATGCTGCGCATGCTGGAGCGGCACGGCGACGAGGCCGCCCTGCGCGAGGCTCTGCTGACCCGGGCCGACCTGCCGCCGGAGGTCCGCCACGCGATCGGCCTCGCGGTGGCGGACGCCCTGTCCGACTTCGTCACACACCGCGGCTGGCTCGGAGCCGAGCGCTGCGACCGCTTGAGCCGCGAGGCTGGCGAGCGCGTTGCGCTCGAGGCCTGCGGAGGCGCGGGAGCGGCCGCCGTGGCCCGGCTCGTCGCCCATCTGCGCACCACCCATCAGCTCACGGCCGGGCTGATCCTGCGCGCCGTCCTGTCCGGTCGGATCGACTTCGCCCTGGCGGCGCTTTCCGACCTGTCCGGCCAGGATCATGCTGGGGTCGCCCGGGCCATGCGCGATCCGCGCAGCTTCGCCGACCTTCACGCGCGGGCCGGCCTGCACGACGCACTCCTGCCGGCGATGCAGGCGGCGGTCTCGGCTTGGCAGGCGGTCAGTCGCCGCCCGGCCGCAATCCGCGGTGCCGGCCTGTCGCGGCAGATCATCGAATGCGCGATCAGCGCTTGCGACGACCTGCCCGGGCCGGACATGCATCCGGTCCGCGCGCTGTTGAATCGGTATGAGGCTGAGGCCGCCCGCGACGAGGCCCGCGAGGTCGCGCGAACCATCGCCGCGGAGGCGCTCGCGCGGGAGAACGCCCGTCGCGATGCCCAGGCGGCCGACGCCGCGTGGCGCGCCGCCCTGGACAGCCAGCGCCGGACCGAATTCGCGCCTTCAGCGGACGAGGCGGAGATCATCCCAGCCGCGGAGATCGTGGCCACTGCAGCGGTCGCTGAACCCCAGAATCCGGTCGGAGCGATCCTCGAGGCTCTGCCGGACCAGATCCTGGCTTGGTACAAGACCGACGAGCCGGAGCTGGATCCGGAGGCGCAGGCGGCCACCGATGCGGTGCTCGACGGGCTCGGCGAGAGCCTGCTCGATCACTTCCGCGCCAGCCAGGACTCCGCCGCACCGGCGGCGGAGGCCGCCGAGCCCGACAGCGTGGTGAAGATCGCCGCCTGAACAGGCAGCGGCCGACCGGATCGGACGCCGAGCAGGTCCCTACTCGGCCGCTCTGCGCTCTTCCGCCTCCGCCGGATCGGCGAGCCCGTAGCGCTCGATGCTGCTCTCCAGCCGCAGGGCGGCGTTGATCAGGGCCATGTGGGAGAAGCCCTGCGGAGTGTTTCCGCGCTGCTCGCCGGTTTCCGGATCGATCTCCTCTGCGAACAGCCCGACATCGTTGCCGCGCGCAATCAGCCGCTCGAACGCGGCCTTGGCCTCGGCGGTGCGGCCGTCGAGGGCAAGGCAGCCCACGCGCCAGAAGGCGCAGGCCGTGAAGGTGCCCTCGTCGCCGTCGAGGCCGTCATCCATGCGGTAGCGATAGATCAGGTCGCCGTCCCCCAGCTCCCGCTCGACGGCCGCGAGGGTCGAGCGCGTGCGCGGATCCTTCGGATCCAGCGCACCGAACAGGGCGACGCGCAGCACCGCCGCGTCGAGGTGATGCGAGCCGTAGGCGCCGACATAGGCCTGCTTCTCGGCATTCCAGCCGTTCTCGAGATACTCCGCCCGGACCTCCGCGGCGACGCGCTCCCACTCGGCGATCTTGTCCTCGGGCACGCCCGCGATGTTGCGCCCGATGCGCGCTGCGTCGGTGAGCGCGACCCAGATCATCGCCTTGGTGTGAACCTGCTGGCGCCGCTCGGTCCGAAGCTCCCAGATCCCGTGATCCGCCTCGTGCCGGTGGCGGATCGCCCGCGCCGTGAGATTGTCGAGGACCTTCGGCAGGCGGTCGTTGACCTTCTCGGGCGGATCGTAATCCACCGCCTCCAGGAAGATGCACAGCGCCCGCAGCAATTCACCGTAGATGTCGTGCTGGTCCTGGAATTCCGCGACGTTGCCGATCACCACGGGCCGCACGCCATTCCAGCCGGCGAGATGCGTCAGCTCCTCCTCGGGCGGCATGCCGTCGGCGATGCCGTACATCAGCCGGGTCTCGCGCCCGTAGGTCCCGTCCCGCTCGCGCAGGAAGCGCAGGAATTCGGCCGCCTCGCGCACGTAGCCCAGCATCACGAAGGCCGTGACCGTGAAGGAGGCGTCGCGCATCCAGGTGAAGCGGTAATCGTAGTTGCGATTGCCCGGGACGGCTTCCGGCAGGCCGGCGGTGGCCGCCGCCAGGATCCCGCCCGAGGGCGAGTAGGTCAGCAGCTTGAGGCACAGCGCGGAGCGCATCACCGCGTCGCGATAGGCACCGCGATAGGTGCTGCGGGCGCACCAGCGGTGCCAGTAATCGACGGTCGACTTCATGCGGCGCTGTGCGCCGGCGAAGTCGTCGATGCACGCCTCCTCCTGATCCTCGCCGTGGGTGAGTACCAGGTAGGCGGTCTCGCCCGCGCTCAGGGTGAAACGGACCTCGGCCTCGTCGCCTGTGAGGTCCGGCCGCGGATGGGCGTTGACCCGCAGCCGCCAGTCTCCGGCCTCGAAGAGCACGGAGGCGCCCTCGACGATCGGCGTGCAGGCCCGGCGTGCGTAGTCGAAGGTCGGCCGCACGAGGAAGCGGCCGGTCACCTGCCCGGTCTCGCAGGTGAGCAGCCGGATCAGCCGGCTCTCGCCCTCGCCGTCGGGACCTTCGTCCGGTTCCGGGCTCGGCGGGTTGACCGGCATCACGTCCACGAGGCGGGCTCGGCCCGTGGCGGTCTCGAAGGTGGTCTCCAGGATGTTCGTGTCCGGCACGTAACGCCGTGTGGTCCCGCCGAGGCCGTCGAAGGCCAGACTGCAGGCGCCGCCCTTCTCGTCGTCGAGGAGCTTCAGGAACAGGGCGGGCGAGTCGTGGCGCGGCCAGCACAGCCAGTCGATCGAACCGTCGCGGGCGATCAGGGCGCAGGAATGGGTATCGCCGATGAGGGCGTAGTCGCTGATGGGCTTCGACACGTGACTTCCGGGGAGGGCTGCGTCCGCCGCGGCGGGCGGGATCGTCTCAGGGACGTAGCCGGGCGACGCCAAGCGGGGAGTCCCGCTCGACGATTCGCCGCACGACGGCTCAGGTCTTGGCCCGGGGCAGCATCCGGTCGCTGATGATGCGCCGCTGAATCTCGCTCGTGCCCTCGAAGATCGTGGTCAGCCGCGCATCAAGCCAGTAGCGCTCGACCCGGCGCTCGGTGGTGTAGCCGTTGCCGCCGTGCAGCTGCATGGCCTGGTTGGTGACGCGCACCGCCATCTCGGTGGCCAGCAGCTTCACCATGGCCGACTCGCTCTCGGCGGGCTCACCCTGATCGAGGAGATGCGCGACCTGGTGCCAGAAGGCCCGAGCCTGCGCGACCTCGGCGGCCATGTCGGCCAGGGCGAAGCGCAGGGCCTGGAAGTCGCCGATCGGATGCCCGAACTGGACGCGTTCCTGAAGGTAGGCTTGGCTGTCTTCCACGGCCGCCCGCGCCACGCCTACGGCGCGCGCCGCGGTGTGGACCCGGGCGATGTTGAGGCCGCGCTGGACTGCCGCGAACCCGCCGGAATCGGCGTCGGCGCCCTGGTCACCGTAGAGGCCGGTGAGCCGGTCGCTCTCGGGCACGCGGACATCCTCGAGGGTCAGCTCGAAGGTTTCGAAGCCGTGATAGCCGATCTTGTCGATGACTCGGCCGGTCATGCCGGGAGGAAAGCTGTCGCGCTCCTTGATCACTAGGAACGGCTCCAGGCCGGCCGAGCGCGATTCTCCTGGCTCGGGGTCGCGGGTCCGAGCCAGGACCTCGACGAAGTCCGCGCCCTTGGCGAACCCGGCCCAGCGCTTCGTCCCCGTCAGGCGCCAGCTGTCGCCGTCGCGCACCGCCCGGGTTTGAACGCCGGCGAGGTCCGAGCCGGCATTGGGCTCCGACAGGGAGATCGATCCGATCCACTGTCCGCGGGCAGAGCGCCGGAGCAGGTCGGCGCGGCGCTCCGGGTCGAGGGTCTGCGTCCCAAGCCCCTGGCCGCGCGCCAGGATGCTGCCGACGGAGAGCCAGGCTCGCGCCAGCTCCTCCGAGACAAGGCAGTACTCGAACACGCCGAGGCCCAGGCCGCCCTGCTGCTCCGGAATCGTGATGCCGAACCAGCCCTTCTCGGCCATGGCGTCGATCAGCGTCCGGGGCATCTCGCCCTTCTGCCGGTCGAGCTCATCGGCCAGCGGGAGCACCGTGTCGCGGGCGAAGGTCCGGGCCTCGTCCTCAAGCGCCATCCGGATGTCGGTCCGCCACGGCGAGGCGAGTTCCGGCGGATGCGGCGCGATCCGTTCGCCCCGAGCCTCATTCTCGGTCATCGGTTCCCCCACGTCATGTCGCAGCCCAATGCAGGATGCGTGCGGGAAACACGCGCTTACAAATTGGTTCCGCCAACCATCTTCGAATAGTCATCGGATCGGCGCATAATAGCCTGATGATGCAGGCCGAACCGCACACAGACTCCTTCGCGATGACTGCTCCGGCAACACCCCACATCCTCGTGGTCGAGGACGATCGGGAGATTTCGGCCCTGATCGCGCGCTATCTGCGGGGCAACGATTGCCGCGTCACACTCGCGGGTGACGGGACCGACATGGACCGCGCCCTTGCGGAATCCCGCATCGATCTGGTCGTCCTGGACCTGATGCTCCCGGGCGAGGATGGCCTGAGCCTGTGCAAGCGTCTGCGCGGCTCCTCGCAGATCCCGATCCTGATCCTCACGGCGAAGTCCGAGGATGTGGACCGGATCCTCGGACTGGAACTCGGGGCCGACGATTACCTCGTCAAGCCGTTCAACCCGCGGGAATTGCTCGCCCGCATCCGGGCGATTCTGCGCCGGGTCGCTGCCGAGGCGCCCGATACGGACGAGCGCCGGCGCCTGCATTTCTCCGGCTGGACGCTCGACGTCTCCCTGCGTCAGGTGCTCTCACCGGAGGGTGCGCGAATCTCCATCACGGGCGCCGAGTTCGACCTCCTCCACGCGCTGTGCCTGCGCCCGGGTCGCGTCCTGTCCCGTGATCAGCTTCTCGATCTCACGCAGGGGCGCACGGCAGGTCCGTTCGAGCGCAGCATCGACGTGCTGATCTCCCGCATCCGGCAGAAGATCGAGCGCGACACCCGCAATCCCGAGTTCATTCGCACGATCCGCTCGGGCGGCTACCTGTTCACGCCCGAGGTGACGCGCTCATGACCCCGCTGCGACGCCTGCGCCTCCGGTTGCGACCGACGACCATCGCGGGCCAGATCGCGCTGCTAGTGGTCGCCGGCATCGCGGTCGCGCACGTCGTCGCGACCGTCGCGTTCCTGCTGCTGCATGAGGCGCAGAATCCCGACGAGCTGCCGGGCGTGGCGGCGAGCCGCCTCGGCACGCTGGCGCGGCTCCTCGATGCGGTGGATCCGGCGGCCCGGCCCGCACTCCTGGCCAGCGGTCACAGCCTGCCGCTGATCCGTGTCGAGAGCTGGGACGGGACAGTGCTGCCCGGCGCGAAACCGATTCCCGACCTTCCTGTCATCCACCGCCTGCGCAACGGCGCCGGGCGGCCTGTGACGATCACGGACCTGTCGGGCGGAGACCCGGAACAGAACCGCTCGCCGGCACGGCTGCATATCGGCATCGTCACCTCCGCCGGGGCGATGCTCCAGGCGACGTTGCCCAATGACCCGCTGCGGACTCCCAAGCAGGGCGCTCTGATCTTCACCGTCGTGTTCCTGGCGCTGACCCTGGCCCTGCTCAGTGTCTGGGCAACCCGCGCCCTGACGGCCCCGCTGAAGCGGCTGGCCGGCGCGGCCGAGGCGTTCGGAACCCGCGACGATCACGTATCCCTGCCGGAAGCGGGTCCCCGCGAGGTGCTGGCGGTCTCCCGGGCCCTCGACCGGATGCGCTCGCGGGTGCGCCGGCTGATCGATGACCGGACACAGATGCTCGCGGCGATCAGCCACGACCTGCGCACGCCGATCACGCGGCTGCGCCTTCGGGCGGAGTTCATCGAGGACGACACCGCCCGGGCCGCCACCCTGCGCGACCTGGACCAGATGAATGGTCTGGTTGAGACCGCGCTGTCCTTCGTCCGCGACGGCCAGACCCGGGATACCGGCAGCCACAGCCTCGTGGATCTCGCCTCGGTGGTTCAGACCGTCTGCGACGATTTCTCGGATTTCGGTGCGCCGGTGAGCGTCGGCCGCAGCCGGCACGTCCTGGTCCAGGGCCGCCCGGAGGAATTGCAGCGCGCGGTGACCAACCTCGTGGACAACGCGATCAAGTACGGCGGCCGCGCCGAGGTCCACATGGACGCCTCCGAGCGCGGTGTCCGCGTCTGCGTGCTCGATCAGGGCCCGGGCATACCCGAGGCCGAGCGCGAGGCCATGCTCCAGCCGTTCGTGCGCGGCGACCGGGCCCGCAACCTCAACGAGGCGAGCGGCTTCGGCCTGGGCCTCTCGATCGTCCAGGCCATCGTCGAGGCCCATAACGGGCGGCTCACCCTCGAGAACCGGCGCGAGGGCGGCCTCTGCGCCGCGATCGAGCTGCCCCTGGCCGCCCAGACCTTCGCCGGCCGGCGGGAGCAGAAGCCCGCGCCGATGCCGGCAGAGGCAGCCTGAGATCGTCCGCCCCGGCGACCGGCGCGTCTACGCCGCCCGCACGTTGCGCAGGAACTGCGCAACCTCGGCCCGAAGCTGCTCCGAGCGCGCCGCGAGGGCGTCGGAGGCCTGGGCCACGGAAGCCGCCGCCTGGCCCGCATCGCCGGCAACCCGGGCGACCTCCGCGATATCGGCCGTCATCACGCCGGTGCCGGTCGATGCCTGTCCCATGCTGCGGACGATGTCCTGGGTGGTGACACCCTGCTGATCAACCGCCGCCGCAATGCTGGTCGAGACGTGGCTCATTGCCTCGATCTGGCCGGCAACACCCTGGATCGCGCCGGCCGCATCGCGCGCCACGGTCTGGATCGCCTCCACCTGCCGGCCGATCTCCTCGGTCGCCCGGGCCGTCTGGGTGGCGAGGTCCTTGACCTCGGCGGCGACCACCGCGAAGCCGCGACCGGCCTCACCGGCGCGCGCGGCCTCGATCGTGGCATTCAGAGCCAGGAGGTTCGTCTGCCCGGCGATCGTCGAGACCATCCCGACCACGTCGCCGATCCGCGTCGCCGCGGCAGCGAGATCGGCCATCGTCTGCTCGGCCCGGCGGGCCTCGCCGACGGCGGTGGCCGACATGCCGGCGGCCTGCTCCACTTGGCGGCCGATCTCCTGCACGGTCGCGCCGAGCTCCTCCGCGGCCGCCGCCACGGCGTTGACGTTGTCGGACGTCTGCTGGGCCGCGCCGGCGACGCTGGTCGAGCGCTGCGAGGTGCCGGCGACCGCGACCCGCATGGTGCCGGAGGCGTCCTGCAAAGCCGCCACCGCGCCGGTCAGGCCCTGCACGATGCCGCCGACCGACTGCTCGAAGCCGTCCGCGAGTTCCTTCAGCATGGCGCGACGGCTCTGCTCCTCGCGCAGGCGCGCCGCCTCCGTGGTCTGCAATTGCTGCGCGGCATCCTCCAGGGACATGTCCCGGATCGTCACGACGGCGCGGGCGATGTCGCCGATCTCGTCGCGCCGCTTGCTGCCGGGCACGTCGGCGAGGCTCTGCCGGTCGGCGAGCGCCTTCAGGGCGCGGGTGAGGGCGCCCAACGGCGCCACGATCGAGCGCGCGAGCAGCAGGCCCAGGACAGCCGTGCCCAGCAGGACGAAGAGGCCGGTCAGGATCAACGTCCGCGACAGCGCGCGCACGGCGTCGATCGCCTCGGCCTGCGACTGCTCCGCGATGACCGTCCAGGGCGCGCCCAGAACGGTGAGCGGCGAGACGGCCGCCATGTGCGGCCCGTCGGCGGCAGTGAAACCGACGCTGCCGCCCGCCTTGAGCTGCTCGGCGGCGATCCCGAGCGGCGCGAGCCCGCTCCCGGCCTTCACCGTCGGATTGAGCGGCGGATTGCTGCGCAGGAGCCCGTCGGCACCGGCCGCGAGGATCTGCCCCGTCTCGCCCAGACCGGTCCGCTTGGCCAGGGTCTGATCGAACAGGGTCGGCGTGACCCGCATGACGATGAAGCCGATCCGCTCCGCCGCCTGAGCCGTTCCCATGGCGACGTTCGCCCGCTTGGTCATGGCCCGCCCGATGAACGCGGCCGGAGTCCCATCCACCGGGTAGGCGGCGAAATCCTCGAACAGCACGGCGTTTGAATCCGCCGATTTGAGGCGCTCGACCAGACGCGCGAGGGCGGTCCTCGCCAGGGTGTCGTCCGAGATCGGCTTGGCGAAATCGGCGCCTTTGGTCGTGGTGTAGGCGATCCGGCCGCCTTCATCGAGGAACATGAGGTCGGCGTAGCCCGGCTGGGTGATCAGCTTGCGGGCCACCTCCTGCACCTTGACGTGCCGGCGCCCGTACATCGACGCCATCCCGGCGCCGTCGAGCGCCACTCGCGCCTCGACCGTCTGCGGCGCCCGGAAGGCCTCGATGACGGCGGCGGTCTCGGGCTTTGCCGGATCGAGGGTCTCGATCAGGTCGGGAAAGTTGGAGACGATCTGGGGATGGGCCGCGACGGCCAGGAAGTCGGCCTGCATCCGGTCGGCGACCAGCTCGATCCCGTCCCGGCGCGCCGCCGCGGCCAGTTGCAGGCGCTCGTGCGCCGCATCCATCAGCCCGGACCGGGCCGTGTACCAGCTGAAACCGCCCATCGCGGTGGCACTGAGAAGCGCCAGCCCGACGGTCATCGCCGGAAGGCGCGCGCTCAGCCGCGAAAGCATGGTCATGATGGGCTCTGGACGTTCTGGAGGGGTAGAATTGCGCGGAAACATAGAAGCAACGCTCGTGAAGGGCGCGTAAACGGCGCCCGGTCGGGCTGGTCCCGCCGATCTGCTGTTCATGCGGCGGGCCCGAAAGCAGGCCGGCCATCCGGGCGCGTTCCGCCGCGGTAACCCTCACGGCGGCCGAAGAAGCCGACAGCTGCCGTGATCGAACCGCGGCCCGAGGCCTGCTAGAGCAGCGGCGAAACACGAGCCGCCGCTGAATTCGTGCGGCCGATGGAGATCGGATGACGAGCGAGGCCACTTCCGACCCAGCGTGCCGCATCGCGCTGATAGGCGTCCCGATCGAGGTCGGGACCAGCGAGCCCGGCGCCCTTATGGGTCCGGCGGCCCTGCGCACCGCCGGCTTGGTCCGTGCACTTTCCGACCTCGGCCATGCGGTCACGGATCACGGCGACGTCGTTCCCGACGAGCCGGCGGAGTCGCGAGGTCTCGCCGCGGTCACCGCGTGGTCGCGCGCCCTGTCCCGGGCGGTCCTGGCCGCGCTCGAGGCCGGTGCGCTTCCCCTGGCGATCGGCGGCGACCACAGCCTCTCGCTCGGCTCCATCGATGGCGTCATGCGCCACTGCGCATCGCAGGGCCGTCTGCTCTTCGTGCTCTGGCTCGATGCCCATGCCGACTTCAACACGCCGGAGACCTCGCCCTCCGGCAATGTCCACGGCATGCCGCTGGCCGCGCTCTGCGGTGAGCCGGGCTTCCCGCGCCTGTTCGCGGAGCCGGCGCCTCCGCCGCTCGCGCCGAGCCACGTCCACCTGTTCGGCCTGCGCTCGATCGATGCGGGCGAGCGCGCGCTGGTCACGGCCCGCCGCGTCGGCGTGACCGACATGCGCACGATCGACGAATTCGGCGTGGTCGCGCCGCTGCGGCGCGTGCTCGACGGGGTTTCCGCCCTCGGTGCGCATCTGCATGTCAGCCTCGACATCGATTTCCTCGACCCGTCCATCGCACCGGGGGTCGGCACGACAGTTCCGGGCGGCGCGACGTTCCGCGAGGCGCATCTGATCATGGAGATGCTGCACGATTCCGGTCTCGTGCGCTCGCTTGATGTGGTCGAGCTCAATCCCTTTCTGGATGAGCGCGGCCGCAGTGCCCGGGTACTGGTCGAGCTGGTCGCCAGCCTGTTCGGAAGGCGCATCCTCGACCGGCCGACCCTGCCGATCGAGGCGGTGCCGGGCGACACCGCTGAGCACGCCTGATGCACGGCCGCGTCCCGGATTCCGAAGCGCTGCGCGCGGTGGACCGCGCGGCGCCCATGCGTCAGCGCTCGAACGGACATGTCCGGCTGCAGGCCGGCCCGGCGCATCCGGGAGGGGCGACGCGCATCATCGACCTCGCGGAGTCCGGCCCGTCCCGGCTGCGTTTCCCGCGCGGCAACGGCGCGCTCGAGGCCGTGCTGGTCAACACGGCCGGCGGCGTCGCGTGCGGCGATCATTTCGCGATCGCCGTTGACCTCGCGGCGGGGGGCGATCTCGTCCTGACCACCACGGCCGCGGAGAAGATCTACCGCTCGGACGGACCGGTGAGCCGGATCGAGAACCATGTCTCCCTGGGCGCCGGCGCAAAGCTCGCTTGGCTGCCGCAGGAAACCATCCTCTTCGACCGCGCCCGCGTGCGGCGCCGCTTCGAGGCCGACCTCGCGCCGGGCGCCGCGCTGGTCGCCGCGGAGATCGTCGCGTTCGGTCGCGCCGCGCGGGGCGAGCGCATCGCGGACGGACTGTTCGCCGATGCCTGGCGGGTGCGCCGGGCCGGGCGTCTGGTCTACGCCGACAGCTTCGTGCTGGAGGGTCCGATCAGCGAGCTCCTGGCGCGGCCCGCGATCGGCGGCGGGGCGGGCGCCTGCGCGACCCTGCTCGATGTGTCGGACGGCGCCGAGACGCGCCTGGACGAGGTGCGTGCGCGGCTGGCCGAAGTCGGCGCGCCCGGGATCGAGGCGGCGGCCAGCGCCTGGAACGGGCATCTCGCCATCCGGGCCCTGTCCAGCGCCGTCGGGCCGCTGCGCGGCCTGATCGCACGCTTCCTCGCCGGCTACCGTGGCCTGCCGATGCCCCGGGTCTGGCAGAGCTGACACGATCCTGCATCTTCGCGTGTCGCAGCCGTTGCCTGCGGCCGCCGACCTCTGCTAGAGACGCGCACCCGGAGCTGACCGCCCAGCTCCGCACGGCGCTTCGGCGCCGTTCAGAAGGCCTCGTGGCGGAGTGGTTACGCAGAGGACTGCAAATCCTTGCACCCCGGTTCGATTCCGGGCGAGGCCTCCATCTTACCCCTCATCGATCTTTGCCGCGTTCCAGGGGCCTGACCGCAGTCAGGCGCCGTGGACCTGGGCCATGAAGGTCTCGATCGCCTGCTGAAGGCTGTGCGTGCCGGCATTCACCCGGGACGCGCTGCCCCGGACCTGTCCGGCCTGAGCCTCGTTGGACGCGGCGGCCGCCCGCACACCCGCCACGCTCTCGGAGACCTTCCGGGCATCCTCGGCCGCGTTGAAGATCGCCCGCGCGATCTCCTGGCTGGCATGGCCCTGCTGGTCGGTGGCGTCCGCGACCTCCGCGGCGATCAGGCTCATCCGGGCGATCGTCTCGCCGATCGCCGCAATGGCGCTGGCTGTTCGATCCGCAGCGTTCTGGATGGACTCCACCTGCCCGGTGATGCGGTCCGTGGCGCGCGCCGTCTGGCCGGCAAGCGCTTTGACCTCGGCGGCGACGACGGCGAAGCCGCGGCCGGCGGCGCCCGCCCGCGCTGCCTCGATCGTGGCATTGAGTGCCAGCAGGTTGGTCTGCCCGGCAACATCGCGGATCAGCGTGACCACGGCACCGATCTCCTCGGCCGCCTGCGCGAGCCTCGACACCGTCTGTGCAAGGCCCTGCGTGTCGGAGCGGGCCGTCGAGGCGATCTCGCTGGTATGGCGGACACGGGTCTCGATCTGCCGCGCGGAGGCCGAGAGTTCCTCGGCCGCGCTGGCGATGCTGTCGACGATCCCGGCAGTCTGGCTGGACGCGCCGGCCACAACGGTTGCCTGCACCGCCATGGCGCCGGCATTCCCCGAGAGCGTGTCGGCCGCCGCCTGCATCGCCTCGGCGGAGCCAGCGAGGTCCAAGACGGCGCGACGGGTCTCGATCTCGAACGCGCGCGTCGCCTGGGCCAGGGCCTGCGCCCGGATCCGGTCGCGGTCGCGGCGCGCCTGCGCCTCCCGGTCGAGACGCCGCTTCTCGATGAGCGCCGTCCGAAACGCCGCGATGGCGTCCGCCATCTCGCCGATCTCATCGCGGCGGCTCGTGAACGGAATCGTCCGGTCGAGCTCATCGGCCGCAAGGGCCGTCATGCAGACCTTCAATCGGTGCAGGGGCCGCCGGACCTGCGTGACGATGATCCCGATCGCGGCAAGCAGGCCGATCGCCAGGGCCGCCGCCGGCACGACGATGAGGGTGATCCGCGCTTGGCTGCGGTCGGCCGCGTCGGCGGCGCGGCGCGCGTTCAGGCGGCCGAGCACCTCGCGCCCGAGCGCAGCGATCTCGGCGATCATGTGCTCGCGGTTCCTGACCGTCGCCTCGTCCGTGGCCTGAATGAGGGCCGCCTTCGGCGAAATGGTCAGTCCCAACTCGGCCGTGTCGTTCTGGTAGGCGACGAACTCCTTGACGAACAGGTCGAACCGGCGACGCCGGTCCTCGGGCAGCTGGTCCGTCATGGCCTCGAGAAAAGGTATGCGGACCTGCTCCACCACCGTCAGGGCCTCGTGGAGCGCGGAGAGACGCGTCCGCGCCTCCGTCTTGTCCTCGGCGGTGTAGAGCGCAGTCGCCTGCACGACGGCATGCTCGATGGCCTGCCCAAGTGCCCCAGCCTGCAGCCCCGCGTTCCAGATCTTGTCGGTGGCGGCGGCGCGCTCCTGCTCCCGGCCTGATTGGCGGATTGCGAAGAGCGAGATGCCGACCGCCACGAGGGCCAGCAGGCCGATGACGGCCGAGAGCTTGAGTCCCAGAGAAATGCGCATAGATCCGAGGCCACGTTCGCAGAAGAACCGGAGCGGGCGAGACATACAGCCGCCGAACATGACGCACATCTAAATATAGCCGGCAAATTCGATAATTTTTCTCTCATCGTTACCTTGCTCACGAACAAAAACTATTGCGATATATTTCAGAACAACTGAAATGCGCGCACCTTACGTTCGGTCTTTGCCAGTCATCACCGCGCCTATGCAGTCTCACGGGCGCAGATTTACCGACCGTGTTCAAGTCGCGCCGGAACGCCTGCCAGCGCGGCGCGGGCTCGGCTCGTCGACATTACGCGGTGCAGGCTCGGGGACGCGACCGGCCGAGGATGGCCCGTCAGTGCTCGCAGGCTTGCGAGATTCTCGCCTCCGCCGTCCGGATCGGACGTGTCTCAGGGCCGGGCACGGCCGTTACGATCTCGCGACGCAGGTCGTCGCACTGGGCCTCGACCAGATCGGGCAGGATGTCGGCCTGCAGATCGTCGAAGGCTGCGATCAGCCGTGGGCCGTCGGCGACCCACTCGAAGGCAACGCGAACCTCTCGTTCACCGTACGGATCCTGAGGGTCGAGGCAGCGATGGGTCAGCATGGGTGCAGCGCGCAGAAGCCGGCTCGACCGGCGAGGCCGGTCCCGTAGGCCTGGGTCATGACGCTCGGATGACCTGCGGCGCAGGAACGCCGTCGCCCGGTCCCGACCGCAGGGCGGGGTGCGCGATCGTTCGGTGCCGGTCACGCCGTCTGTTGCCGTCACGCCGCAGGCGAGCACCTTGATCCTATAACGTCGGCCGACAGGCTTCAGCGATGCACAGATTGCGCGCCGAGGGCCTTGCGCCCCGCGATCCCGGTGTGTACAGACGCGACCGTGATCCCCGATAGCTCAGTTGGTAGAGCAGGCGACTGTTAATCGCCTTGTCGCAGGTTCGAGTCCTGCTCGGGGAGCCATCACTCCAGCAACGTCCTGAACGTTCAAGCTTTTCTGTGCCCACTCCCCCACCGGGTGCTGAGGTGCGGCAATAGCGTTGCCGGTCCATCGATCGGCAATACACTCCGCGAGCTTCGTTCGATTGGCGCCGCGGACGTAAGTCGCGCGCTCGCGGCTTTCCTCGGCCAATCCGCACCAAGCGTTCAACTCAGCCTCCGTCGCGCCGCTCCCGGCTGCCCGGCGCGCGCAGGCCGTGCGCCGGGCCCGGCACGCCGGCGGACGTGCACCCTACAGCCTGCGCACGCCGATCGAGGTGGTTCAGCCGACCATCGCGATCCTCGACGGGCGCCCTGCCAATGATCCGGGGAAGTTCGGCTTCACGCGGCTGCGGCTGCGGCTGTGCGATCTCAACTTCCAGGGCGGCCTGCACGGCCCATGCGTCGGCAACCCGAACATCGACGACGGCCTGCTCGACATCCTGGGCTGCGCGTTCGCCGACACCGCGGATTACGCGGTGGACGCCGTCCAGGCCTCTTCCACGAGCCTGCACCTCGAGCGCCCGCGCTTCGTACGCTGCAACGGCGACGTGCGGACCGAGACGGATGTCACCACCATCATCGGCGGCTGGAGCCAGCCGCTCGCCGACGACGTCACGGCCGACCGCGCCGCCTACCGCATGAACCGCACGGTCAACGGCCAGTCGCGCTACTTCCAGAGGCTCACCCTGATCGGATGGGCGGGCATTCCCGTCCTCGGCCAGAACGCGGACGGTTCGAGCGGCTGGATCGCCGACACGCGCTGGGTCGACGTGCGCGGCAGCTTCGCCGCGTCGCAGTGCCGGCCGCGTTCAAACCGCTGGTGCGCGGCCCGACTCGGCTGTTCCCGTAGGCCGATCCCATTCCCCTGCCACCTGAGGCCCGGCCATGGATCTCCCACCCCTCGGGCGGGCGGCGCTGGCCGCGCGCGAAGGCTGCCGGCTGCGCGCCTATCGGGACAGCGTCGGCGTCTGGACCATCGGGGGCCACACCAGCGCGGCCGGGCCGCCCGCCGTCCGTGAGGGCCTGTGCCTGACCCAGGCCGAGGCCGACGCGCTGTTCGCCGCCGATCTCGGTCCCTACGTCGCGGCCGTGCGCGCCGCGCTCGCCAAGCCGGTGCCGTTCTTCGACGCGTGCTGCTCGCTCTGCTTCAACATCGGCGAAGCGAACTTCGCGCATTCCAGCATCGTGCGGCTCTCCAATGCCGGCGACGTGGCGCGGGCCGTCGAGGCGTTCCTTCTGTGGGACCGGCCGGCCGCGATCCTCACGCGTCGGCAGGCCGAGCGCGATCAGGCGGCGCTGCCGGCCTACGGCGCGGTCTACGCCCGCCGGGGCGATCCCAGGCCGGTGCAAGCGGCGGCCGACCCGGCGCCGACCGCGCCGCCGCGCCCCGACCCGCTCGCGCCGATGACGGGCGCGGCACACGTCGAACCGGAAGCCTGGTGGCTGCGCCTGCGCGACGCGATCCGCCTCAACATGCAGAAGGGTGCCTGACCATGGGGTTCCTCGCCATCCTGCCCGCGCTGCTCGGCGCCGTCGGTCCGATCCTCGCGCGTGTGCTGCCGGACGAAGGCCAGCGCCTGCGGGTGCAGCTGGAGCTGCAGAAGGCGCTGATCGAGCAGCAGGGCGACCTCGGCCGGGCCATGGCCGAGGTGATGAAGGCCGACGCCGGCTCGGAGAGCCCGCTCGCCCGCAACGCGCGGCCGATCACCGTGCTGTGGGCGCTGGCGATGATCACCTGGGTCGGACTGGTCTCACCGCTGACCGGGCTTCAGGCCGAGGTGGTGGCCGCGCTCAAGGGCGTGCCGGCGGAGCTGTGGTCGCTGCTCACCGTGGGCATCGGCGCCTACATGCTGGGCCGCTCGGTCGACAAGATCGTGCCGCAGGTGGTCGGGCCGAAGGGGTGAGATCCCGACGGGACCTGCGCCGTGACGGACGAGATCCCGGCCCGAGCCCGGGCGATGCGGGCCGCCGGCGACGGGCGGAGGAGCGGATCCATGGCCGACCATCTGCCAGAGTGGATCGAGCGCCTGATGCGCTCGGCGGCAAGCTCGACCGAGTGGACGAGAAGCTGGAGGGCGTGGCCTACCGGCGCGACATCGAGCTGTTCGTGGCGCGCGACGAGATTGAGCGGCGGATCGACAAGGCGGTGGACGGGGCGAAGGCGGAGGCCGCGAAAGGACTCGCCGAGGTCGCCGGGTAGGTGCGCGACCTGCGCAAGATCGGTTGGGGGTTGGCCTCGGCGGCGCTGCTGGCCTTCGAGGGGACTGTGCTGGCGAAGGTCGGATTGGCGGGGCGGCGAGCCAGGCCAATCGATCCGACGGGACCCTCCGGCCACGGCTCAGCCACAAAAACAAGACGTCGCTTTAAATCGCGCGGAATAATTTAACTGCCCGATAACCCAGCCTATGGTTTCCACAACGTAACTTCTTGCCCAAAAAAATCAAAGGAACGAAGACCGCGGATAGGGCTGACAACCCGGCAGTCGATCAAAGTGCCGAAGCGTAAAATGCTATCTATCCAGGTGCGGATGGGCGAGCGAGATGATAGTTGCAGCTTTATTATTCGGTGCTGGAATTTTTCTCGGCCTAGGGCACAACGTATTTGCTCTGCTCCTATCGTCCTCGCTTATATTTTTTTCGTCGATAATATTTTTTGCAACTATGTCTCAATTCGATATAGTGGAGCTTCTTTTGACATTCGCCTACCTGCTTGCGCATCAATCCGGGTACCTGGTCGGCGCTTATTTAGGCTATCAAGACAAAGATTGATGAAGATGCGCAATTCACCAGAACCAGATCATGCGCCCCGCACGCCAGTAAATCGGTACCCAAATTGCCACCGCAGCTACAACGGATGCAACGACAACCGGGAGCGGAGGACGAGTGCCAGATTTTATTCTCAAATTTGTCGGAACATGTAAAATTCTCATCGTGTCAGCCCCGGCAATAAATGCAAGTATACCTATTGTCCGGGCGTCTCCGCCCCAATTTTACGACGAAGCCTTAATCAAGACTTCGACTGCTTATCGAGAGTGGATAACGCCTTCTATACATTGATAATTCGCGCCGCCGGGTGGCCCCTTGGGCACCAAGTACCCCTGCGTGTAGTTTCAGGGCGTGACTAAAGTCAATGATATCCAGATTTTCTGCAAGTTTTATATGAAGGTAGATTAAATTTAGCACTGCGGCCGGTCCAAGGCGGATCCGTCATTGAGTCACGCTTGTTCTGGCGGTCTTGGTACTCGGAGCTTCCAAGTCCGCCGGCGCGGGCTTTCCCGGGCGCTGCCGGGGACTCGGCGGCATCAAGGCTCCTCGTCGATCCGAGCAGCCTTCCCCTTCCGGGTGAGCAGAACGACGAAGGTCACGAAAGCGGCGGCCAGCATCAGGACCAAGGCTTCGTAGCTCCAGCGCCAGAACCACGCACTATCCCCGCCCGGCATGTTGCGGAGTCCTGCGCGGACAACGGCCACAGCGAGCGCGATCAGCGTGAGGAAGCCAAGAACGAAGTGCAGCCAACGGGGCAGGCCGCCGGCGTAGCATGCTCGGTCTCGTCCCGGTAACCGCCGGCCGCCATCCTCGGCAGCACAGGCTCGCTCTCAGGCATCGCGCTACAAAGGACGACGCTGGCGTCTTGGCCAGCCAAACCCGGCATCCTTCGGCATCTCACCCAAAAGGAGGATGCGACTCAGCTGGTCACATTGTTAAAAACAGTCTTCGACAGCCCGATAGGGGGCCTCGCTCATGTCTTCAGGTAAGCGCGACCACGTCCGCTCTGCACAGCGCTGGTCCAAGCCTGAACGATCACCGGCCTTGCGCCGCGGACCTGAACACTGAGTGGCCCGCTGGATCGGCGCTGCTAATCTTCGCCGCTCAAAGGCCGCCGCAGCAGCCGCTATCGAAATGCCCTGCGCCGAGATCATTCCGCTGAGTTGGGCCGATACCTTCGGCCATCCGATGCGCGTCGCTCCAACGCCTCGTCCGAGACGCTGGAGTCGTGGTGACACGAGTGACGATCTGAAGTCAGCGGCTCGGCGGCCCGCCTGTGTTGGGCCGGCGATCTCGCGGCGCTTCTAAGCTGACCGGCGCGCACCCGGCACGCCAAGCCCGATCGCCCTAGCCAGGGCCGAGCGCTTCTCGGCGTAGCTCGGGGCCACCATCGGGTAATCGCTGGGTAGTCCGAACCGTTCACGGTAGCTGTGCGGGTCGAGCCCCTTGGCTGAGAGATGGCGCTTGAGCGTCTTATAGGTCCTGCCGTCGATGAAGCTCGTGATGCCGTCATCCCGGACCGACTTGCGAATCTGGAGTGCGCTTGGCTTCTGGATCTCGTAAGTCGAGGCAGGCGCGTCAGATATGCCGCCAGAGGCTAGTCCCGCAATCGCGGTATGAACGCTGTGAATTAGCTTCGGAAGCTCAGCCGCCGGGACCGGATTCCGCGAGACGTATGCGGAAACGATCCCGCCGGCTATTTCGATCAGGTCCGACGTGCGGTCTGGTGTTCCCGTAGTCACTTTGCTTCACCCCGCCGAATTCTGGCTCGCAAGCTATGACTATCGCTAACGGAAGGCAACTCAAAATTTGAGTTACGCTGTCGGCCGGTTATAATGATTTTGCACCGCCGAAGCGGGAATAATGACGCTGCTTGGCTGCTTTGGAGCGGGACGATCGCCCGACACACTCGGCTCGGCCGCCCATGTGCCGTGACGATTGCGCGCTCGCGAGCCTCGGTCGAACGCTGCTGAATCGCGTCCTTGGGCATGCCTCCCACAAGCCGACCAGTGATCTTCAGCTTGGTCGACGCGATGGAACTCTGCCTCATCCTCGGCCGCGTGCTGCTTCTTCGTAGCGATCAGCAGGTCGAAGGAGGCGGTTGCTATTTCATGAGCCTGCTGGACGCGCGTCGCTGATCGTCAGCCGCCCTGCAGGCTCTCGGCGACATCGTCCGGGATCTCGCCCCACTGGTCAAGGATCGTGATGCCTTCCAGCTAGCCCGTCTCGTCGTCGGCCACCACCTTCAGCGCCACAGCGCTGGGCATCCGCTCGGCCAGGTTCTCGGCTTTCTTCACCGCCACGCTCTCGGTCTGCGCCGGCTCCTGCCGGGCGGGCCGCAACCGCTTCCGCAGCGGCTTGACCGGCTACACTACGAACGCCGTCTTCATCGCCATGTCCGCCCGTCCTCGCTGACGGTCGGCGCAACGCGCTGCCGCCGTTTGCTTTTCTCGACCCTGTCCACATCCGTCCACGGCGCGTTTTCGCGTCGGCGACGAACGCATTGAACCGACCCTGCATCTCCGATTTGTTCTGTCTTCGTTCTAGCATGACGGAGCGCAGGGTGCACCTCAACCGGATCGACGAACTGCTGGTCCAGAGCCCCGACGCGGTCCGCGTGCCGGTGATCGGGCAGGCCCTGTGCGCCGGCTTCCCGTCGCCGGCCGACGACTTCCTCGAAGGCGCGCTCGAGCTGCCGCGCTGGCTCGTGCCGAACCCGCCCGCCACCTTCCTGTGGCGGATCAGTGGCTCGTCCATGGAGGGCGCCGGCATCTACGACCGCGACCTCGCCTGCGTCGACCGCAGCCTCAAGGCCGGCCACGGCAGCGTCGTGGTCGCGGCGATCGACGGCCAGATGAGCTGCAAGCGCCTCGTGATCGACGGCAACATCGCGCGGCTGGCCTTCTGCAACCCGGACCTGCCGGCGTTCGCGGTCGATGAGTTCGGCGAGGGCGCGATCTGGGGCGTGGTCCGCTTCTCGATCCGCTGGCACGTCGCCCGCGGGCAGCTGTCGTGAGCGGGCCCGAGGCGCGCCTGCGCGACCGGATCGGCGGCGGCCGCGCCGTGGCGCTGATCGACGGCAACAGCTTCTACTGCTCGTGCGAGCGCGTATTCGACCCCAGGCTCGCCGCGGTGCCGGTCATCGTGCTCTCGAACAACGACGGTTGCGCCATCGCCCGCACCGCTGAGGCCAAGGCGCTCGGCATCCAGATGGGCGACCCGTACTTCAAGATCCGCGACCTGTGCCGGGTCCAGGGCGTGCGGGTGTTCTCGTCGAACTACACGCTCTACGGCGACATGTCTGGGCGCACCAACACGGTCTACCGGCAGTTCAGCCCGCAGGTGGAGATCTACTCGATCGACGAGAGCTTCCTGAACCTGTCGGACGTGGCGCCGGCGCTCCGGGTCGAACTCGCCCGCGACCTGCGCGCTACGGTCCGCGCCTGGACGGGAATCCCGACCTGCGTCGGCATCGGTCCGACCAAGACGCTCGCCAAGCTCGCCAACCACATCGCCAAGACGGTGCCGGATCTCGCTGGCGTGTGCGACCTGACCGACCCAATGGCCTACGCGCACTGGCTGTGCCGGATCGACGTCGCCGAGGTCTGGGGCATCGGCCGGGCCTCGCTGGCGAAGCTCCAGGCGATGGGCGTCGAGAGCGTGGCGGACCTGCGCGACCTCGACCCGCGACCGGTGCGCAAGGGCCTGACGGTGGTAGGCGAGCGCATCATTCACGAGCTGCGCGGGCTGGCCTGCCTGCCGCTGGAGATGGTGCCGGCGCGCCGGAAGGGCTGCGCGGTGACCCGCTCGTTCTCCAGCCGGATCACCGAGCGGGCGGTGCTGGAGGAGGCGGTGGCCGCGCACGCGACGCGCCTCGGCGAGAAGCTGCGGCGGGAGGGGCTCGGGACCAACCACGTCACAGTCTTCTATCACACGAGCGAGCACGACCGGGATGATCCGATGCGCTCGGTCTCGACCACGGTGCAGTTGCCGGAGCACACCTCGGACACACTGGCGCTGGTCAAGGCGGCGTGGCACGGGGTGGCCAAGACCTGGCGGGAGCCGGGCGAGCGGCCCTGGCGCTACGCGAAGGCGGGGATCGTCACCAACGATCTCGTGCCGCTGTCGCACAGCCCGCGGGCGCTGATCGGCGCGCTGGATCGCGAGCGATCGGGGCCGCTGATGGCGGCGATGGATGCCTGCAACGCCCGGTGGGGCCGCGGCGCCGTGGTGCCGGCCCGCGCGGGTCTGGTGAGCCGGCGCGACTGGAACACGAAGTTTGAGATGCGCACGCCCCGCTACACGACGCAGGTGAGCGAGTTGCCGGTCGCCTATGCATGACCGCCTTACCTCGCATGCGGTCGCTAGCTGCAAGGTCCGTTATGGGTGGATTTCCGCCGGTCCGCTTTCGGCCGAGAAGCCGGAAAAGCGGATGGGCGTTAGATGGCGAAGGCCAATTCTCCGCGACCCCCAGTCCCTCCCACTTGCGCGAAGCAGGCCACGCGCTGCCGTGCTTGAGACGCTGGTCCTCGGCGATCTCCTGCAGCAACTTGCTCCGCTTCCTCGTATCCTCGTGGATCATCCGGACGCACTCACGAATGTGGGCGCTGTCTCACGTGCGGCGGCGATCCATGTCTCGCTGATCCCGAATGCTGTCGAAGACCTCGCGCAGCCTGTGTGCGAACGGCAATCTTCTGCACCGACAGCAGTTCGATAGCTGCTCTTGCGACTTTCAGAGGCACATCAAGCGGCGGGCGTCAGTGCCCTCGAACTTCCGTCGTCGCAAGTGGCGCGAGCGACAACGCGGCGCGACTGGCGATACGTCGTAACCGCCTGATCATCTCGAGCGTGGACTCCGGTGCGCTCGCGAGCGTTGCCGCAGTCTCAAGAGCCATGAGCTTTCGGAAGAAGGCTTCTTCCTCTCGAAGCCCAGGCACTTCGGGAGGTTCGCTTAAAAAGCTTCAACATCTCGCGGAGATGCGGGCTGTCTTCCCACGGCGGGGGTGCTCTCATAGCTAAGCGTCATGTTGCGAGAGGTTTGAGATGTGAGCTTACGGCCCATCCAAACCTGTCGCGCAAACGAGGGTTAGTTTTCGCGCGCCTGATCGGTTCGACGTTCGTCATCGCGGGCGCTGATCAACGAGGAATCACTCGGCGCTTGAAGGTGTCCCTCTCTGGCGAGCGACGAGGGAAAGGCTGAGGCGCGCCCCCTTTACGAGCCCGCAGGCTCTACGCGTCGCCGCCGAACCAGTTCTACCCAGGGTCGAGCAGCGATAGCCGACAAGGCACCCTGGAATATCGCGCGTGAGCACGAAAGCGTGTGTTCGTGCTGAACCGAACCGAGGCGTCTCACCTCAATCGTGAACCGACCGTCGTGAACCGCAGGCGGGTTGACCAGATTTTCCCTGCTACCTGCCGCACAAGATGGGATGCGTCGAGGACTGAGGTCCGCCGCTCTGAAAAGCGCTCAACGCTTCTCACGGCAACCAGCCGTCGCCCACGATTCCGGAGTCGCTGAAGCCCAATGAATTTAGATCTCGCAAACGTGCTGAAGGTGATCGGGCCGGCAGCTTCCCTAATCTTCGC
The DNA here is from genome assembly GCF_058790235.1 of Methylobacterium sp. FW102-HT35C08. Taxonomy (NCBI): domain Bacteria; kingdom Pseudomonadati; phylum Pseudomonadota; class Alphaproteobacteria; order Hyphomicrobiales; family Methylobacteriaceae; genus Methylobacterium; species Methylobacterium sp. FW102-HT35C08. The sequence continues at coordinate 362,436 of NZ_JBYTCL010000002.1, forward strand.
GGCCTGGATTTTCGTGGGCTTTCTTCAAACGCGATACGATGCTGCGGTCGAGCGTTACCGCGATATCATTGAGAAATATAGGACGTCCGATCTTTCCGGCAGCAGAAAAGCCAACATGGTGGATCAGATTGTTCACTACAAGCGCCGATGCGAACTGATGAGCAGGGCCACAGGCTGCGGCCTGGTATCTGCAATCCTGTTGATCTGCACACTCATAGCCGGCGGTTTGGCATTGACCTTCCCGGATCTGTCAATCTTCAAGTTCCTAAGCGCTGGAACCGCACTGATCGGCATGCTGCTCGTCATTGCTGGTACGGTCATCGTGATTGTGGAAGGCGGGATAATCTATCGGCAGATACACAACGAGTTGCTGGACATCCCGGAACTCGCGGAGAGCATTGGGCAAGAAGCCGGCGCCATAAACGACCCGAAAAGGGACCGGCATGGCACCGGACGGGATCGGCCCTGAGGGCCTGCCGATCACCACCGTTTAAGCGTCTTCTGCAACGTCTGCTTGCAAGGCTTCGACGATAGTCGCATTTCATGCTCCCCCTGATAATTGGGAGAGTTCCAATGGCGGAGGCGGACAAAGCTTTCACGGGATCGATCCCCCAGCTGTACGAACGTCACCTCGTTCCGCTGATCTTCGAGCCTTACGCCCAAGACTTGGCCGAGGAGGTACGCCGGTTGAAGCCCGGCAGCGTCTTGGAGACCGCCGCCGGCACGGGCGTCGTCACCCGAGCACTCGCGACAATGCTGCCCGCCGCGACCCGCTTGGTGGCCACCGATCTCAACGCGGCCATGCTCGACGTCGCGCGTACTCACGTCCCTCGCGACAGCCCCGTCGAATGGCGACAGGCCGACGCCTTGGCGCTGCCTTTCGCCGACGAGACGTTCAACGCGGTGATTTGCCAGTTCGGGGCCATGTTTTTCACCGATAAGCATCAAGGGTTCAGGGAGGCTTGGCGCGTCCTAAAACCCTCCGGCTGCTATCTGCTCAGCGTATGGGACGAGATCGGTGCGAACGAATTCCCCGACGCCGTGACGCGAGCTCTCGCCGAAATCTTTCCTGACGATCCGCCTCGCTTTCTCGCGCGAACGCCGCACGGCTACTGCGACACCGCTCGCATCATCGAGGACCTGAAGGCCGCCGGCTTTGCCGATGTCACCTCTAAGACAGTGGAGCGCGTCAGCAGGAGCGAAACGCCTCATGAGCCAGCCTTGGCCTTCTGTCAGGGCACACCCTTGCGAAGTGAGATCGCGGCGCGGGACGCTGCCCGTCTTGAGGAGGCGACGCAGCGCGTTGCAGCGGCGCTGGCAGCGCGCTTCGGGGAGGGCCCGATTGAGGGCCGGATACGCGCGATCGTGTTCTGCGCAACGCGATGACAGGCTGTTCTCCGCCCAGGGCCGAAGCTGCCGGACGGCCGACGTATGGCCGCTTTCAGGTAGCTCTGAACGGCTCCGGGATGCCCGACATGGGTCGGGAGCGGAACGTTCGCTTTTGGGCAAAAGGAAGAGTCCGTTCCCCAACCTTCTCGGACGCACATCAAGGCAAAAGGCGGATCTTTCCTCCGCCTAGTTGGACTCGCTCGGCGTCGCTGATTGCGAGGGCAGGGGAGGGCGTTTGAGCAGCCGTCGGACCGTTGACGGGTGCGGGAGGCGTCGAAGATTTGACTTGCCTATCAGTAGGGTCGGTACGCGCGGGTGCGGGAGCCGAGCCGCTGGCGCCATTGCGTTGTGGCTCAATTGCTCGGGGAGCCACCATCCAACCCTCCCGAATTCTTCGGCTCCGGCCGCCACACGAGCGCAAAATCGTGCGTCTCTTCGTGGCGCAGCGAGGACCATCGACGCTCACACGAAGCGGCCGTCACGTCGCCGGATGCGCGATCGTCTGAAGGAAGCGTTCGTGGCGCGCCATGACGCGCGCGACCGCCACGAGGTCGCTCACGGCCCGGGCAACCGGAAGGCTCTGAGAGGCGTCGGCGTCGCGGCCGGCCCTGAGTAGCGCCTGCGCGGCGGCCTCGATGTCACCCACGGTTCCGCCCGCCAGGGCCGCGCGCGCCTGCGCGCTCGCTGTTTGAAGGATGGCATCCCGGTGGAAGGCGCGCAGTTGGTCATGCGCCCGTGCAGCGGACGCCTCCAGATGGGCGATGGCGAAAGCGAGCTTCAGGCGCCGCGCACGGACGATATCCGGTCCGGCATTGATCTGGGCGTACTGAAAGATCCGATCGGAGTTCAGGCTGGTCCGGTCGACCGCGTCGCCGCCTGCGCCGACGAGGGCGCTCCGGACATCCCGGATCGCGGAGTCGAAGGCATACGCTCGGGCCTGATCAGGCCGGATCGGCAGGACCACCCGCACGGTCGTCGCGAGGATGACGGCGACGATCATCATCTGAGCGAAATTGGCGAAGAACGTCTGCGCATCGAAGCTCTGCGGGTTTCCCGGCGACAGCAGCACCGGGAAGTAGACCAGCAGGATGAAGCCGATGGACGCGGTTGGCGGATTCAGGATCAGGAAGCAGGCGGCGAAGATGACGGGCGCGACCGCGAGCGCCAGGATTGGAAAGCCGTTCACCGTCGGCAACGTCAGGAGCAGGATCAGGCCGGCCGCCAAGCCCGCGAGCGGGATGCCGATGACGACGCCGTTGGCGTATTTCAGCGGATCGGGATTGACCGACGACATCGCGCCCATCGCGGCGACCTGCACGAGGGCATAGGTCGTCGCCGGCCAGCCGAGCCCGACGAACAGGGCCGCCGTCAGCGCGAAGGCGAGGGCGACGCGTGCGGCACCGCGGAACGCCACAGGGAAATCGCGGTGGGTCGGCAGTCGGACGTCGCGCAACGGCTGAAAACCGTTCCTGAGAGCATTCAGTCCGTCCTGCGCAAACATCAACGCGGTCGCGAGGTCGCGGGCGCGTTGAAGGGTGAGAACCTCGTCGAGGCTGCGACGACCGTCACGGACCGCAGCTTCGATCAGCGCCCGTAACCGCCCGCGGGCTTCGGCGAAGGCCGAATTGTCCACCGATGCGCCGTCGTCGGCCATCAGCCGGGCGCAGATCGAGCGGGCCTCCGCGATGGCCGGACGGTCCGAGCCGGCATCCCGTGCGGCGATGGCGAAGTTCCGGCTCGCCGCCATCGTCCCGTAGAGAGCCGCGATGGCGCTGCGGGCCCCCGCGGCCCGTTGGGGGCCGTCGTCGAGTTCGCCCGCGATCGCGCTCGCATCCGCCCTCAGCGGCGCCGCCATGCGAATCAGATGGAGGGCCTTCTCGGGGCCGGGATCGCCGTCGCGGAGCGCTTGGCGGGCGAAGACCTTCGCCGACCGGAGCGCGGTCGCGATCGACGGCAGCAGGCCGCGCCACGTGCTGGGTGAGGCGAGCGCGTCGTTGATGAAGGTGATGGCCGTGATGGCGACGGCGATCGCCGCCACGCGCGACACCGCCGCGTCGAAGACGTTGTGCGGCGTGTCGATGTTGCTGATCGCGATGATCGCCACCGTGTAGCCCGACAGCATCGCCCCGTAGGCGCGCGTGTCCTGAAGGTACTGTGCGACGAACACGCAGAGGCTCAGCCAGGCCGTGAAGCAGACCAGCATCAGCACCCGGTCCTGGCCGAATGCCGCCGCGAACACGATGGAGATCACGCCACCGAGGAGCGTCCCGAGGAACCGGTAGATCGCCTTGGAGATCGCCTGTCCGCGCTTCGGTTGCGCCAGGATCGCGACGCTCACGGCCGCAGAGGAGGCGCTCTCCAGCTGAAGCCAGAACGCGACGTAGAGCGCGAGCATCATCGCGATCCAGATGCGGAGCGCGAAGAACCAAGCTTGCGGTTGCGGGACGACCGCGTCCAGGCGGTCGAGAAGGCGGTTGAACCGCGATAGGCGAGCTTCAGACACGCGTCACCTGACTCGCCTCGTCCGACCGGTCAGCCGCCATCAAGCGGTACTCTGGATCCTGGCAGGTCCGCGCCGGATCCGCGCCCGTAGCCGTGGCCCGGCTTCATGGGCGCCCGCGCAAAACCGAAGATCGCCGCCGATGTTTCAGATCTCCGGACCCGGACGGGACTGTAGTGTGCGTGATCGGGGCGACGTGACACTCACGTGTGTTAGCACGTCAGGTAAAACACCACGTTTTTGAGCTTTGACCTACCGTCGACGGCGCGCGCGGAGCGCGTATAATATCGCAAAGGCGACGATAACCCCCAGGATCAGCCAGACCGGGGTGCTGAGGAGCGCATTGGATTGCGCAGCCTCGGTCCCCGGCGTCGGATTGACAGCCTGGGCGAGAGCCGAGCTGAGCGTGACGCTCGCGAGGAGCGGAGCGAGGATTACCGATCTCGACATCGCACCTGTCCTGATCCTGGTTCTGCATTCCAGACAATTCAGGCGGCCATCATCCATTATCAGAATGGCCGGCTGATCGGACGCCCGGCATCGAACAGCCAGGCCTGCCTGCTGCGGAACGCCCGGGAGGCGCGGCGAGGGCCGCGACTCCCGACCGGATCGCGACTCCGGTAACGGGTCGCCGACCCTTACGAATGCTGCTGCTTCCTGAGGCTGCTCTGCGCACCGGATTCGTCCGTCATCGGGTTGGCAAGCCCGCTGGTATTCCCGCTGGCATCCGCCGCCTCGTCGAGGGAAACCTGACGATTCCCGGCGTGGTCCTGATACTGCTCAGTCTGAACGTTCTTGCTGTCGAGGCCGCGCTCGTCGCTGTGACGAGACTTGTCGCGATTGCTGAGAACCATGTTCTCCGGCAGCACACCATCCGGCAATTCCGACATCGCGCCGGTCCCATCACCCTTGCCCTGGGCGCCCGGACCGACCTTATGCCGACTTGCATTCGCCATGTTGATTCTCCGATGCGGAACCTAAGCTGTGTTCGGCACGGCGGACGCAGCCGCCGCGCTGGCGGCTGTCAGCGGTCCTGCTGGTAGCCCTGATTGGTGGTGTTCACCTTCGAATTCCCAGCCTGCCCGACCTTGTCGGGATCCTTCGTCTGAGAACCGGCGCGGCCTTGCGAAAGCGGCGCTTCCGTTGCGCTGCCGGGACCCTTGTCGGAGCGGTTCGCCGGAGGAACGGGTGGTGGCTTGGTCGTCATGTGTACCCCGTCGTTGCCGAATGTGGTGCAAACCCAGGGGCGCACGCATCGTTCCGGATGATGTGTATCCGGCCAAGCTTTCCGAACAGACCGCGCGCCGTGTCCATGACGGAATACAAAGATACACTTTGGGGACCGGCTGACGCGCCCCGGACCGGGCAACCGCAGCGACATCTACTGCGCGTCTGAGGGGAACAACGATGCAGATGAGCGCATCGGCGGAACTGCGCGACCGACGAAACAATGGCCGGGAGGCCGGGTTATCGGGACAGAACCGATGCTCGCTTCGATCCGGCGGGCCTCACCGGGGCATGAAACCGGGGCGCTCTTCGACAGCGGCCACACGCGATCTTCGGGCACAGCCTGCCTCCCATCGTCGCGGCGCCCTGCGTCGCGGCCCTCGATGAGACGTCGTGACCAGCCGCCGCGCTGGAAGGAGCGCCACAATGACCGACTTCCCGAAGCCGCCCTTCGACCGGCAACGCCAGCTCACCCCGCCGGCGCGGGACGCCGACATGGACCCGCGCCCGGATTACGGCGAGGCGCACTACAAGGGGTCGGGGCGCCTGTCCGGCCGGAAGACGATCATCACCGGCGCGGATAGCGGCATCGGCCGCGCGGTCGCCCTGGCTTTCGCCCGCGAGGGCGCGGACGTTCTGGTGAGCTATTACGACGAGCACGACGACGCCCGGGAAACCTGCCGCCTCGTCGAGTCCGCCGGGCGCAAGGCAGTCCCGCTCCCCGGCGACATCAAGGATCCGAAGCATTGCCGGGCCATCGTCGACAAGGCCGTCGCCGAGTTCGGGCAAGTCGACGTGCTGGTCAACAACGCCGCGCATCAGAAGACCTTCGCCAACCCGGAGGACATCTCGGACGAGGAGTGGGAGGTCACGTTCGCGACCAACATCCACGCGATGTTCTACCTGGTGAAGGCCGCGCTCCCGCACATGAAGGGCGGAAGCGCCATCATCAACACGACCTCGGTGAACGCCGATACGCCCAGCCCGCAGCTGCTCGCCTACGCGACCACCAAGGGCGCGATCCAGAACTTCACCGGCGGCCTGGCGCAGATGCTGGCCGAGCGCGACATCCGCGTGAACTGCGTGGCGCCCGGCCCGATCTGGACGCCGCTCATCCCCTCCACCATGCCGGAAGAGAAGGTGCGCAGCTTCGGCTCCCAAGTCCCGATGAAGCGCCCCGGCCAGCCCTGCGAACTCGCACCGGTCTACGTCATGCTGGCGAGCCCGGAATCCAGCTACGTCTCCGGCGCGACCGTCGCGGTCACCGGCGGCAAACCGATCATCTGATCCATCCTCCGCAGCAAAACGGGAGCATCCCTTGGCACACGAGACTGACGACACGCAGCGTTCGAAGCGCCCGAACCTTCGGGAGTTCGACGCCTACACCGATCGCAACGGGCAGGATTTCGGTCAGGATGAGGCCCGGGACGTCGGACGCCCGGCGCAGCTGCAGCGCGAACTCGAATCCGATCCGAGCTGGCAGGCGGAGACGGCACGGATCGCCTCGGGTCACCAGCGTCTGGATTCCGTGGCCGGCGGCAGCACCGCCTCCGTCGAGGCAACCGAGGCAGAGACTCCGCCCGAGAACCTGCGCCATCTCGGCGATGCCAGCACCACGTCGAAATCGTCCTGACAGTCGACCCGAGGAAACTCAGGGATGATCCCGAGCCGCGTGCACGCCGTCACCGATTACGTCTTCCCCGCGATGATCGCCGCGCTCTCGCAAGGGCGTGGCCCTGCCACGCGCCGAATCATGCGGATCGGCCCCGTGTGGCATTACGCCTACTCGCTCCTGACGCGCTACGAGGGCGGTCTCGTGCCGGCGCTGTCCATGCGGGCCCATCTCGCCTGCGACGCGGTCGGCGCCCTCAGCTTCGTCGGCGCGGCCGCGCTCCTGCAGGACGAGCCGGCGGAAGATCGCCTTCTGCTCGCGGCCCTCGGCCTCAGCGAACTCGCGCTCATTGCAGTGAGCGACCGGGACGTCCCGGCTGGCGCGCAGGGGCGCTGAACAGGGGCGCTGATTCCGATCGAAGGCTCGGCGTCGATGCCGAACCGGTCGCAGCCGCTCTGCCGCGACAGCCATGCTTCCGCGGGCGAGGGGAATCGATGATGGTGGCGACCCGGGCAGTCAGACGCGGCCGAGCTCGCTGTGAAACGGCGGCTGCCCGCGTCGTCGCGAGCGCCTAAGCGGCGATGCCGTCCATCCTCGGCCTGCCCCTCGCGATGGCCTCGCTGTTCACGCTCGGCTGCATCCTCATCCAGAAAGCCGGCACGCGCGCCGAGGCCGTCACCGAGGGCCTCGGCGTCTTGCTCCTGCTCTGCGCCCTACTGAACGCGATCACCCTCCTCGCATTCCTCGCCGGCACGCACACGCCCGGCCCGGCCGCGATCCGCGCGATGTCGGCCTGGTAATGCGCGGCAGAAATTGCCGCGCGGTCGAACCTGCCGGTGCTTTGCCCGAACGGGTGCTTGAAATCACAAGCGAATTTCTGGAACGCGCCGTGCCTGCCGGATCTGAAAGGCGGCAGAGGATTCGGCTATGTCGGTGAACACGGTCTCAGGGGCATCCCTTCAGAAGGATCTCGTCATCGCGCTGCGTCAGGCGCGCGCCGCTAATGCACGGCCGGTGGACGCCGACACGTTCACGCCTGCGTCGCAGGATGCCGGATCGGCCCAGAGCGCGGGCAGCGCCGCTCAGTCAGGCAGCGCGACCTCCGCGCCGGCGATGTCGAACGACCTGATGGCCTCGCTCCTGCAACTGCAATCCGACTTCAGCCAGATGGGCCTGCAGAACGGCGTCACATCGCCGACCGACGCGGCAGATGCCTCCGGGACCGCCGCGACCTCCAGTGTGACGGACGCGAGCCAGGCCGCGGGCGATGCGACCCCGGTCCAGCGTCATCGCGGGCATCATCACCATCCGCTCGCGTCGGACGCTGCGGACGGCACGCAGGCCGGGCAGGCGAGCGGCGCCTCGGACACGTCGTCGGTCACGGGTGCATCCTCGAGCGGCGACGCGTCCTCGACCGCCAGCATCGGGAGTGGTCTGGACGCCTTGCTGCAGCAGATGACGAAGGCGATCGCCGCCTACGCGAGCGGCGGCCCCGTCGGCGTCGCGGCGGCGGCGTTGACGAGCACCGCGAAGGCCTGACCGGACGGGTTGTGCGGCGCGCCTGGAGCGGCGCGCGCGGCTCTGGCATGATCGCGCGGCTGGGAGGCCACCATGACCCTGACCGTGCCCGTCATCCTCGGCAGCGTCCGATCCGACCGGATCGGCATTCGGGCCGCCCGCTTCCTGACGTCGAAGCTGGAGGCACGAGGCCACGCCGCGCCGCTCGTCGATCCTGCCGAGCTGAAGCTTCCGCTGCTCGACCGGATGTACAAGGAATATCCGGCCGGCACGGCACCGGAACCGCTCGAGCGGCTCGCCGCGCTGTATCGTGGATCCGACGCGTTCCTGATTGTCTCGGCCGAATATAACCACGGGGTCCCGCCCGCGCTCTCGAACACCCTCGATCACTTTCTCGAGGAGTATTATTGGCGGCCATCGGCGATCTGCTGCTACTCGGCAGGACAGTTCGGCGGTGTCCGGGCGGCCATGCCGCTGCGCGCGATGCTCGCAGAGATGGGCATGCCCAGCATTCCCTCGCTCCTGCCGATCCCCCGTCTTCAGAAAGCTATCGGCGACGACGGAACGCCCGCAGAGCCGTGGCTCGAACGGTCCGCGAACCGGTTCATGGATGAATTGGAATGGTATGCCGAGGCCCTGCGCACCCGGCGCGCCCAGGGCACCCCATACTGATTTCTGCCGCGGCTCCCTGTCGGGACAAATGCGGCGCCTCACTGTCCGGTTCATACCGTCGAGACGGCGGCCGTCAGCCATACCCGTGGTCGACGTTTACGCGCGGGATCCTAAGGTCACGAATACAGATTACTCTTCCGCCTCTTCATCGTCTCGGCCTCTATCCGTCAGCGGCTGGTCAGGGCCCGATCCCACAAAAATTCGAATATTGCTCGGATGTTTCCAGGAATATTGGCCGGCACGATGCTCAGCGCGTCGCGGCCGCCGCCTGCGAGACTGTATTACGCTGTTGCAAAAAGGTGGCTGCACAGTCCGGCGAAGTATGAGAACTTAGCCGTGTTCCCGAACCCGGACTGATTCCGATGAAGATCGACGAGAGGGCGCTCCTTCAGGAGCGCGTGCGGACGCTTGTCCTGCGTCACGCACTGGAAGCTGTGCTTGCACGTCTCGCGACGGCCACGCAGGAGGCCGGGACGGACACCGAAACCGAGTTCCTGGACCTGGAGCAATCCCTGGTCAGCGCCGCCCGCAGCATCGCCGAGCGGGCGAGCACGCAGAGGCTGGCGGTGCTGGTCGCCGTCGAGGATGCAAGCACGACGATTCGCGCCGCCTTCGACGCCGCGCATGCGCGCCTGGACGCGCTCCGCCCGGTGCATCTCACATTGGTCGAGACGCCCGACGCCGTAGCCGCCTGAGGCCGGATAGGGTCCGCAACCCTCGGCGTGGCGAACACAGGCCCGCGTCGAGGTCCCGCCTGAGCTTTGGAATGGTGCTTACACCGCGGCGCATCACCGGTCGGAACTGCGCCGCCGAGACGCCATTGCCTGGATCGGGCGCGGCGACCCAAGAAGGCCACCGCGTTATCCCGCAGCGCCGCTTACTGCTTGGCGCGGTTGATGATCGTCCACAGCACGCGGGCCACGGGCTCGGTGACGGTGCGCCGATACTTGCGGTGAACGAGTTGGCCGTTGTGGTAGACGTCCTGCTCGACATAGAGCCGCTCGCCGTCCCAGCGGACGATGTTGTCAGACTCGATGGTCTCCTCGACACCGAGATCCCCCCGCACGATCGAGCTGCCAGTCTGAGTGAGCATACGCGCGTCCTCGTTCACGCAATTGGTCTGGCAGGGACGGCGCGGCCGCACGCCGTGAGACGCGACAGCCGGCAAATTCCCGCCGCGGGCAGCATAGGAGCGCGTCGGGATACATGCCAGCGACGCGGTCGACGCAATCGACCGACCGTAACGCCGGCATGCCCCGAACGGACCAGACAGCAGCGTCGCCAGCTGAACGTTACCCATGTGCGCTGGGGCACCTCGAGTTCAGTCGTCGGGTGCGATGCTTCACAAGCGCGCCAGGGCTGCACACAGGACCGTTCCTGTATCGGCGATCGCGCGACGGAGGCGCCCATGCTCGCTCGCCCGTTCCGGTTCGTCGCTCCGACGCTCGCAGCCCTCGGCCTGATCGCCCTGCGTTTGGCCAGCCCGCTGATCGGGCCGGCCGCCCCCTGTCAGCCCGACACGGCCGAGGACGGGGGCGTCGTCTTCCGGCATTATCTCTGAGCGATCAGCCGCGGCGGCTCAGGACAGCGCTCGGCACCGCGCAGGCCGGCTGGGCTGCCGGCCCGAGGACGATGTCACCCTGACGTGGATTGTTGACCGTGAACGGCGCGGTCTCCTGCGTTCCGAAGAACCCGCGCCCGAGTTGGGGAACGAACAGATCGTCCCCGAACCGCACGAAGCAGCGGTCGAGCACGGCCTCGTAGTCGAAGGTCCGGTGCAGCACCGGCTCGCCGCCGGGGATGCCGCAATAGGCCGACACGTCGATCTGGCCCGGTCGCGACAGTCGCACCGGCACGGACCGCCCGGGCGGCAGCGTCACCGGAGGGCCGGCCTCGTTCCGCACCACGAGCACGAAGTTCGAGCGGTTGTAGACGCGGCGGAGGCAATCCGCCGAGGCATCGGAGGCGGCCGGAACCGTTCCGGCGATGCCGAGCACCAGGCCGGCCCAGGCGCGCGCAACACGTTTCGTCACCGTCAATCCTCCGCCGCCGATCCGATCCACCGGGACCGGTCGCACGCCACTTGAACAGCGGCCGGCTTGGCCACGCAAGTCGAACGCGGCAGGCGCGGGCGCGTTCACGCGCTCAGCGTAAATGCCCGTCGCGGATTGCGTAGCCGAGCGCTCAACGCCGCTCGTAAAGCAGGCGGGCGCGGATGGTGCCCGGTATGGCGCGGATCTCGTCGAGGAGCCCCTCCGCATCCGCGTCGGTGGCGTCCGTCTCCAGCACCACGTAACCGACCTCGCCGTCGGTCTGGTAGAACTGCGCCGCGATGTTGACGTGGCCCCGGGAGAACACGTCGTTGAGGCGCCCCAGCATGCCCGGCAGGTTACGCTGGACATGGATGAAGCGCGTTCCGGTCGGCCGGGCGGGCAGTTGCACCTGCGGGAAATTCACCGCGCCGACGGTCGAGCCGATATCGGAATAATCGACGAGCTTGCGGGCCACTTCGGCGCCGATGCGCTCCTGCGCCTCTTCCGTGGAACCGCCGACATGCGGCGTGAGGATGACGTTCTCGATCCCCTGGAGCGGGCTCACGAAGGTCTCGGCGTTTGATCCCGGCTCCACGGGGAAGACGTCGACGGCAGCGCCCTTGAGGTGGCCGTCACGCAGGGCCGCAGCGAGAGCGTCCAGATCGACCACGGTGCCCCGGGCGTTGTTGATCAGGAACGCGCCGGGTTTCATGGCCCGGATCTCGGCTTCGCCGATCATGTTGGCCGTGGAGTCGGTCTCCGGCACGTGGAGCGAGACCACATCGCTCTGGGCGAGCAGCTCGTGCAGCGTCTCGGTGGGCTCGGTATTGCCGTGTCGCAGCTTGTCGGTGTGATCGTAGAACAGGACACGCATGCCCATGGCTTCCGCCAAGGTGGATAGCTGCGTTCCGATATTGCCGTAGCCCACGATGCCCAGCGTCTTGCCACGGACCTCGAGCGACCCGACCGCCGACTTGTCCCAACGGCCGGCATGGGCGCCGACCGAGCGCGGCACAATCCGGCGCAGCAGCATCACGATTTCGCCGATCGTCAGCTCGGCCACCGAGCGTGTATTCGAGAAGGGCGCGTTGAAGACCGGGATGCCGCGGTGGCGCGCCGCTTCGAGATCGACCTGATTCGTCCCCACCGAGAAGCAGCCCACCGCCAGCAGCCGATCCGCAGCCTCGAAGGCGGCCGCGTCGAGCTGCGTCCGGGACCGGATGCCCACCATGTGCACCCCCTGCAGCGCCTCGTGCAGGGCCTCCCGGTCGAGCGCCTTCGGCAGCCGCGTCAGGTTGGTGTAACCGGCCACCCGCATCAGCGCGACGGCACTGTCGTTGATGCCTTCGAGCAGCAGGACCCGTATCTTGTCCTTGGGCAGGGAGAGCTTGTCGGGCGTCATCGGCATCGATCGTCTGGCAGGAAGTCTCGGTGGGATTCGGTCGCTCCGAGCCCCGAGGCGGCAGGGATACGAGCGTGCCCTGTGCGATGCAACATGGCGCGGCGGCGGGCAGAGGTGCGCCGCCGAGACAGGCCGTCCGGACAGTCGCGCGAAGACATTGAACGCGGCGCGCCTCCGCTGCTGAATATTAGAGCAGGCGATAGCGCAAGAACTGAGCTTCCGGGCGGAACTCTGCTTCGGCTCATCGCTTTTTAGGGCCCTGGACTGACACAACCTGCCTCTCGTCCAGCCGAGTGGCGGCTTCCGACATGGTTCCCGACGATGCATATTCGCACCGGTTTCTCGATCGCCTTCGACACCGTCGGCCCGACGCCAATGAACCTGCTCCTGAACGTGCGTCCGGAGCGCAGGACCGATCTCGTCACCCCGGAGACGATCACCTTCGATCCGCCGATCCCCGCCCGCCAGCACGTCGATGCTTTCGGCAATGTCTGCACGCGCATCGTGGCGCCGGGCGGCCGGATCACCATGGCGGCCGATTTCACGATCGCCGATAGCGGCCTTCCGGACGATCGGGTACCCGGCGTGCGTCAGCGCGCCGTGCAGGACCTGTCGGACGATGTCCTGATGTACCTGCTCGGCTCGCGCTATTGCGATACCGACAAGCTCTCGGGTATCGCGTGGTCGCTGTTCGGCGGCACACCGGAAGGCTGGGCCCGGGTCCAGGCGATCGTCGACTTCGCCCACGCGCATCTGCGCTTCGACTACCAGCAGGCCGACGCGACCCGCACCGCCTTCGACGGCTACACCCAGCGGGTCGGGGTGTGCCGCGACTTCGCGCATCTCGCGATCACTCTGTGCCGCTGCATGAACATCCCGGCGCGCTACGCCACCGGCTACCTCGGCGATATAGGCGTGTCGAAAGACCCCGCTCCGATGGACTTCTCGGCGTGGTTCGAGGTCTATCTCGACGGTCCGGAGGGCCCGCGCTGGTACACGTTCGACGCGCGCCACAACCGGCCGCGGATCGGCCGCATCGTCATGGCCCGCGGACGTGACGCGACCGACTGCGCCCTGACGACGAGCTTCGGCTCCGCGTACCTCGCGCGGTTCGACGTCCACACCGACGAAGTGCCGGGCGCAGCCACGCCTCTGGCCCGCGCAGCCTGAGGGCAGGGGGGTGCTGCTAGACGGTTTCGGCCGTCTCGCGGACGGCCGGCGCGTTGTTGCCCTGGTGGAGGAAGGTCGGATCGAACTCGGCCAGCGCGACCAGGGCGTCCCAATCCTCGATGGTCAGGACACCGCCGCTGAGGGTGACCAGCTTGCGCGCCCGCAAGGTGCGCAAAACCCGGTTCAGATGCACGCTTGTCAGGCCGAGCGCATCGGCCAGCTCCGCCTGCTTCGGGGCCAGGGAGAAGCTGAGGCCGTTCGTCAGTCCGACCGCGCGCTGCCGGAGATACAATTCGCAGAACAGGTGCGCCACGCGTCCGAGCGCCTGACGCCGGCCCAGGCTGGTGATCCGCTCGCGATAATGGGCCCCGTCGATCAGGGTATCCCGCCACAGGGCATTCGCAAGGTCCGGGTGCCGCCGGAGCACCTGGTGCAGCGCGTCGTGCGGGATGAAGGCGATGGTGCAGGCCGTCAGGGTGGCGAGATTGTGGTCCATCCGGTGCAGGTGCAGGCTCTGCAGGTCCGGCATGTCGCCGGCGATGTAGAACGACAGGATCTGCCGGCCGCCCTCGGACAGCGCGGCATAGCGCGAGGCCCAGCCCTGGAGGACGAGGCAGCACTGGCTCGGCCGTTCGCCGAACCGGGCGATATCGTGGCGGCCCGGCAGGTTTCGAACCGTGTACGGCAGATCGAGGATCGCGGTCCGATCCTCTTCGGCCAGGACCGTTATGCTGTCGAGCTTGCGCGTCAGCATCTCCAGCGGTGAGTGTCGTCCGGTCGGCATCCGCGCTTAGGCCTTGCGCGGCCCGATCAGGTGGGACCACCGCGGCTGACCCGCTTCGGCCGGACGGTGGAGACAAGAGCGCAGCACGTTCATTCCTCCAGACCGGACATCGATCGGCGCCCTCCTGCTGGCACCGGCCTTGAACCCGGTGCCAGACGCGATCGGCGAAGCGATGGTCCTGCGAGACGAGCAGGATCACGTCGCCGCTGCCGGAAGCCTTCGTGTCGCCGCCAGAGGTATCGCGCCTGCACGGCGGCGGGCAAGAGCGGCAAGCGAAAGCGTCACCAGGCCGCGGATGTGCCATCCGCCGCGCCGCGGACACCCCCGTTCGGTTGAAGTCAGAGGGCCGATGCTGTATGGCACGCGCGTCCTCCCGGATCCGCTCTCGGCGCTCGTCACTCTTGCGCCCGCCGGGCCGCCGGCTGGACCGCCCTCGTCATCCGTATCGACGCGTCGGCAAGCCGGGTCCCACGGGACCGGTCGCCTCTCCCGAAAGAGTCCGGGGAGGCCGCGGCGAGCGAGGGTGCCTGCAACGCGAGCCGCCGACGCAACGGGCCTCCGCCGGAGGCCGTTCAGGAGACAGAATGACCGCAGGTACCGCTCTGGGGCGCAGCCCGAGCCGCGACGATTTCGCCGCACTCCTCGAGGAGAGCTTCCTCGAACACGAGATCACCGAAGGCTCCGTCGTCAAGGGTCGCGTCGTCGCGATCGAGAAGGACGTGGCCGTCATCGACATCGGCGCCAAGACGGAAGGCCGTGTCGCGCTCAAGGAATTCACCGGTCCCGGCCGCGAGGGCGAGCTGAAGGTCGGCGACGAGGTCGAGGTCTACGTCGACCGGATCGAGAACGCGCTCGGCGAGGCCGTCATCTCGCGCGACAAGGCGCGCCGCGAGGAGAGCTGGGTCAAGCTCGAGAAGTCGTTCGAGAACAACGACCGCGTCACCGGCACGATCTTCAACCAGGTCAAGGGCGGCTACACCGTCGACCTCGACGGCGCCGTGGCGTTCCTGCCGCGCTCGCAGGTCGACATCCGCCCGGTCCGCGACGTCACCCCGCTGCTGGGCACCCCACAGCCGTTCCAGATCCTCAAGATGGATCGCCGCCGCGGCAACATCGTCGTGTCGCGCCGCACCGTCCTCGAGGAGAGCCGCGCCGAGCAGCGCTCGGAGCTGGTGGCCAACCTTGAGGAAGGTCAGGTCATCGACGGCGTCGTCAAGAACATCACCGAGTACGGCGCGTTCGTCGACCTCGGCGGGATCGACGGCCTGCTGCACGTCACCGACATGGCGTGGCGCCGCGTGAACCACCCGTCGGAAGTGGTCACGATCGGTCAGACCGTGAAGGTCAAGATCATCAAGATCAACCACGAGACGCACCGCATCTCGCTCGGCATCAAGCAGCTTCTCGCCGATCCGTGGGAGGGCATCGCCGCCCGCTACCCGGAGGGCGCCAAGCTCAAGGGCCGCGTGACCAACATCACCGATTACGGCGCCTTCGTGGAGCTGGAGCCGGGGATTGAGGGCCTGATCCACGTCTCCGAGATGAGCTGGACCAAGAAGAACGTCCATCCGGGCAAGATCGTCTCCACCTCCCAGGAGGTCGAGGTTCAGATCCTGGAGGTCGATCCGGTCAAGCGTCGCATCTCGCTGGGCCTCAAGCAGACCCTGCAGAACCCCTGGGAGGCCTTCGCCGAGAAGCACCCGGTCGGCTCCGAGGTCGAGGGCGAGGTCAAGAACAAGACCGAGTTCGGCCTGTTCATCGGCCTCGAGGGCGATGTCGACGGCATGGTTCACCTGTCGGATCTCGACTGGAACCGTCCCGGCGAGCAGGTCATCGAGGAGTTCAAGAAGGGCGACATGGTCCGCGCCCAGGTTCTCGACGTCGATGTCGAGAAGGAGCGGATCTCGCTGGGCGTGAAGCAGCTCGGCGGTGACCCCTTCGCCGAGGCGGGCGAGATCAAGAAGGGCCAGATCGTCACCTGTGAGGTGGTCGAGGTGAAGGATGCCGGCGTCGAGGTGAAGATCGTCGACACCGACATGCAGACCTTCATCCGTCGCGCCGAGCTGGCCCGCGACCGCGGCGACCAGCGTCCCGAGCGCTTCGCCACCGGCGAGAAGTTCGACGCCCGCGTCGTGCAGTTCGACCGGAAGGCCCGCCGCGTGCAGGTCTCGATCAAGGCCCTCGAGGTCGCCGAGGAGAAGGAGGCCATGGCCCAGTTCGGCTCCGCCGATTCGGGTGCCTCGCTCGGCGATATCCTGGGCGCGGCCTTCAACAAGAAGCGCACCGACGACGAGTAAGCCGCTGGTCACTGCCGCCCGGCCTGTTCGGGCGGCGGATCCGCGATACCGAGACCCGCGCAGGACCGACGTCCTGCGCGGGTTCTTTTTTGGCTCAACAATTCAAGGTTGCCGAAGGCGGATCGCAGGTCGGATGGGCCGGTGCGACGCGACAGCGGCCGGCCACCCCGTCATTTTCTTCGTCCGCCCCATATCCACGCCCGCGGTAAATGCTCTAGAACACCGGCCTCGCACGGCTCGGACCGAGCGAGCCGAAGGAAACCAAGGACTTGCCCGGCGCGGGGGCGTGGCTCCCGCATCCCGTCGAGGGGAGCGACCGGGGGCTTCAGGGGAAGGCACAGCATGGCAGCCGACGCCGAACTGCTGATCGACCGGCGGCGCCTGCGCCGCAGGCTGTCTCTCTGGCGCGTGCTCGGCATCGGCGGCCTGATCGTGGCGGTCGGCGCGCTCGGCTACCGCGTGCGCACCGGCGCGGAGGGCGGCTTCGCCGTGCGGCCGCAGATCGCCCGCATCTCGGTCTCGGGCTTCATCGCGGGCAGCGAGGCCACCGCCAAGCTGATGAAGCGGGTCGGCGACGCGGATGCCGTGAAGGGCGTGATCGTCTCGATCAACTCGCCCGGCGGCACGACCACGGGCTCCGAGGAGATCTTCCGCAACCTGCGGGCGCTGGCCGCCAAGAAGCCGATCGTTGCCTTCGTGGACGGCACCGCCGCCTCCGGGGCCTACATCACCGCCATCGCGGCCGACCACATCGTGGCGCGCGAGACGAGCCTCGTCGGCTCGATCGGCGTGCTGTTCCAGTATCCGGACGTGTCCGGCCTGCTCGACAAGGTCGGCGTCAAGGTCGAGTCGGTGAAGTCGTCGCCGCTCAAGGCCGAGCCTTCGGGCTTCACCCCGACCTCGCCGGAAGCGCGCGCGGCGCTCGCCGCGGTCGTCGGCGATACCTACGCGTGGTTCAAGGGCCTCGTGGCCGAACGGCGGGGCATGGATCCGGGCCAGCTCGCCACCGTCTCGGACGGCCGTGTCTTCAGCGGCCGCCAGAGCCTGCCGCTGAAGCTGGTGGACGAGCTCGGCAGCGAGCGCCAGGCCGCGGCGTGGCTGGAGAGCGCCCGCGGCGTCCAGAAGGACCTGCCGATCAAGGATTGGAAGCCCTCGACCGAGAGCAATTTCTCCCTGTGGTCCGCGGCCGGCATCGGCGCCGATCTCCTCGGGCTCGACGGCCTCGCGGCGCGGCTGCGGACCGTCGGCGCCGAGGCCCAGGCCTCCCAGGGCGGGCTGCTCGCGCTCTGGCGCCCGGCCCCCTGATTGCCTGCCCTCACGCAGCCCGCCCCGATCCCGCGAGAAGACAAGACGCCATGATCAAGTCGGAGCTCGTCCTCAAGATCGCCGAGCAGAACCCGCATCTCTATCAGCGCGACGTGGAGATTCTGGTCAACGCGATCCTCGACACCATTTCCGACGCGCTGGCCCGCGGCGACCGGGTGGAGCTGCGCGGCTTCGGTGCCTTCTCGGTGAAACGCCGCGAGGCGCGCCGGGGACGCAACCCGCGCACGGGCGCCGCCGTTGCCGTGTCCGAGAAGGCGATCCCGGTGTTCAAGACCGGCAAGGAGATGCGCCAGCGCCTCAACGCCGCGGGCATCGGCGAGAGCGCCTCGGCCGCCGAGTAGGAAGGACCTGTACGCGCGATGATCCGTTTCCTGAAGAGCCTCGTGCTGCTGCCGATCGCCGCCTTGGTGATCCTGCTGGCGGTCGCCAACCGCGCGCCGGTGCAGCTCTCCTTCGATCCGTTCAACGCCGACGCTCCGGTCTTCAGCGTCGCCCTGCCGCTCTACGCGATCCTGTTCGGCGCGGTGGCGCTCGGGATCGTGGTGGGCGGCATCTTCACGTGGCTCGGCCAGGGCAAGACCCGCGCCCGGGCGCGCTACCATCGCCGCGAGGCGGTCCGGTACGAGCGCGAGGCAACGCGGCTGCGGACCTACGCGCCGGAGAGCGAGACCGTCGGCCCCTACACGGTCCCGAATACGGGCCGCACCGCCCTGCCGGCGCCGCGATAGGGCGGCAGCCCCATCGCGAGGCGGCGGCGGGAAGGGGCCTTTTCTTGGACGGCCTGCATCTTCGGAGGATTTAGCGTGCGGCCCGCGCGGCCTCCACGAAGGCCGCGATCCTGCTCGGATCCTTGGTCCCGGGCGCCGACTCGACGCCCGACGAGACATCGACGGCGCGGAGTCCGGTTCGCATCAGCGCCTCGGCAACATTGGCCGCGTCGAGCCCGCCCGAAAGCATCGTGCCGTGCGGAAGATCGGCGCCGCGGAGAAGCTCCCAGTCGAAACGCCGGCCGTTCCCGCCCGGTAGGGTCGCGTCCGCGGGCGCCTTCGCGTCGAGCAGGATCCGGTCTGCCACGGCCGCGTAGGCGGGCAGGGCCGCGAGGTCCGCGCGTGTCGCGATGCCGAGCGCCTTCATCACCGGCCGGCCGGTGGCGGCCCGGATCGCCGCGACGCGCTCGGGGCTCTCGCGCCCGTGGAGTTGGATCAGATCCGGATCGGCCGCCGCCACGGCCGCTGCCACCTCCGCGTCGTCCGGATCGACGAGCAGGAGCACGCGCTCCGCCCGCCCGCGGGCGAGAGCGGAGAGGGCGGCAGCCTGCGCGAGGGTGACGTGCCGTGGGCTGCGCGCGAAGTGGACCAGCCCGATCCAATCCGCGCCGGCTTCGATGGCGGCAGTCAGGGTCGCTTCATTGCTGAGCCCGCAGATCTTCACGCGGGTCGGGGCGACGGTCTCAAAGGCCATGAGCCTCCTATAGCGGATCCCGCGCCGCCGATCAGGCCGTTCGCGACGCAGGGCAGCGTCTCGCCACTGAGCCGCCGCGCACCGACATGGTTCCCTCGACGAGCTGCCTGCTCCGCGACAAGCGCGTGGTATGGTGGCCCAAGGTTTCCGGCCGTGCTCAAAGGGGCTCGATATGAACGATCAAGAGATTCGAAAGGCTCTGGATCGCCATTGGACCGCATCCGATGCGAGCGACTTCGACCAAGAGCATGAAATTTATCGAGACGAGGCGGTCCTTGAGTACCCGCAATCAGGCGAGCGCATCCGCGGGCGGCGAAACATCCAAGCCTCGCGCACCGCGCAACCGAATCGGAAACGCTTCACGGTACGGCGGATCGTCGGCGGAGGCCGCTTCTGGATCACCGAATACGTTCTCACGTATGATGGGCGGCCGTCTTACACCGTGAGTATCATGGAGTTTCAGGACGGACAGGTTATCCGAGAAACGCAATATTTCGGCGAGGCGTTCGAGCCGGGACCGTCCCGGGCGCAATGGGTTGAGCGGATGGCCTGAACCCGGTCGCCGAGCACGAACGACATCGAATTGGGCTCGATACGCTCGTTACTCGGTTCTGCCTTTGGTGCGGCTTGGCGCGAACGGTCGTGATGGCCGGAAGCAGTCGGGAGTCTCTCTAATACAGCGCCGGCACGATGACGTTCGGGATCGGGAAGCCGCTGAAGACGAGCCGGCCATCCACCAGCCGGAGCGGCGGCAGCGCCTTCAGAGGCGCGCTGCCGGTCGGCGCCTCCGCGTCGGGCCGCCGGCCGAGGCCCAGAAGGCCGCCGACCAGCTGCCCAACCAGCGCGCCCCTGTCGGAGCCGAAGCGCTGTCCGACGATGCTCCCGACCAGAGCGTCGACGCCGGCGGCCCGCAGGTCGATCTGGCCCGCCGGCCGATGGGCGGCGTCGAGAGCGAGAGTTCCCTTGGCCTGCACGCGCTGATCACCCTTGGCGAGCGAGAGCGCGGTAAGATCCAGGGTACCCCCGGCCCGCCGCCAGCGCTCCAGCTCGCGCGCCACCGTTCCGGTCCGCAGCACCGTGGCTTGCGTCAGGATCGCGTCCAGAGCGAGATCGGCCGGGTCGCGGTTGCCAGTGAGGGCGTCGAGTTGCGGCACGGCCGCCTGGGTCAGACGCAGGCTCACATCAACGGCGCCCTCGGACTCGTAGCGGCCGGGCGTCGGTCTGGCATGCAGCTCCAGGTGCCGGCCCGTGATTGCGATCGGGCCGGGTTCGGCGCCCTGCACGGTGATGTCGGGGTTGTCCACGACCAGCGACGCGCGGGTGAAGCCCTCCGCGGCGCCGTGGAAGCTGCCCTGCAGGCCCTTCCAGGCAGCGTCGCCGATCAGGTCGCCCTGCTCAACGTGGAACGGGCCGGCGCTCTCGAACACGACCAGCCGGGGTTGGTAGATCTGCGCGACCGCGGTGCTCGGCCCGAGCCGGAACCGCCCGTCGGCGCGCTCTAGGGTCACGGCGCTGCAGCGCAGCTCGATACGGAACGGGTAGCCGCCGAGGGTGCGGTCGGCACAGGTCCAGGTGCGGCCCGCGGCCGCCTCGCGGACCATCCAGGCATCGATCTCGCCGGCGGCGCGCCCGCGGATCCAGAACCAGCCGGCAGACCATCCGACCGCCACAACGGCCAGCAGGATGTAGGGGAGGAACAGCCCGAGTCGGGAACGCCGCGCGCCCTTTGCTGGCCGTGTTGAAGCGATATCGTCCGGCCGCGTCCGATCCTGCACCATGCGTTCCGCTCCCCGACCCGATCCCCGCAGGGACATCGCGGCCCCGGCTTGAGGCCACGCAAGGGGCGAAACTGGGGCAGCGCCGAGCGTGGTCGACCGCCGCGGCTGGCGATCGGGCCTCCGCGCGCCGGTTTTTCCCGGTCAGACCTGCGCCGGCTCGACGCTGTCGACCTGAAGATCCTCGACGATCGCCACCCGCTCGGCTTCGTTCTCGGCCAGCCGGTGCACGTGCATCTCGGTGGCTCCCCGACGGCGCACCCGGTCGAGCCAGGTCCGCCGCAGGTGCTCGCGCGGGCTCTCGCTGGAGCTGGCGACCGAGACCATCTCGGCGATGCCGGCATTGTCGCGGCGCACTGCGATCACCACGGCCTGCGCCATCTCATCGAGGTCGAAGCCCCCGGCGGGATGGACGCCCACGACGTAGCGACGGCCGGAGCGGCCGCGCCAGGCCGAGAGGGGAAGGGCGGGCGAGCCGCGCAGGCCCGCCGTGGTCTTGAGGCGTTCTTCACGCACATCCTGCCTCCGCGTGCGATCGTCCTTCAGGTCGCGAAGCGCGGCCGACCAGGACAGGGCTCTTCTGTTCGCCATTTGTTCTAACCTAGCGCGCGCTATCCACAGGCGTCAAGCGCGATGTTCCTAGGAACAGATGTGGGACTTACACCCGCTATCCACAAGCCGGATCGGCCGGTTCGACGCAGGGGGTGGCGAGCCGATCAGCGGCGCGGTGCGGCCGCCGCAGGGGCCTCGGATGCCGGTTCCGCGTGACCTGCGGCGGCGAGCCCGTGGAGCCCACCGTCGACGAGGGCGTTCGACGCGGTCTCGAGCCGCTCCTGCGCCAATGCCTGGAACTCCTGCCGGGGCAGACCCGGCGGGATCGGCGGCAGGAACTCGATCACAGCCGTCCCTGGACGGCGCAGGAGGCTGTTACGGGACCAGAACAGGCCGGTGTTCAGCGCCACGGGTACGCAGGGGACCTGCAGGGCCGTGTAGAGGTGCGACAGGCCTTGCTTGTAGGCCGGCGGCGCCCCGACTGGGCGGCGGGTTCCCTCGGGGAAGATGATGAGCCGGCGTCCCTGCCGAATCGCCTCGCCGGCGGCGGCGTTCATCAGGCTCATCGCCCGGGTGCCCTTGGACCGATCGATCGCCACCATGCCGCTGCGGGACAGGTACCAGCCGATCAGCGGGATGAGCAGCAGCTCCTTCTTCAGGATGTAAGCGAAGTCCGGCAGCACGGTGCAGAGCGCCAGCGTCTCCAGGGCCGACTGGTGCTTGGCCGCCACCAGCAGCGGCCCCGGCGGGATGTTGTTCAGCCCGCGGAACTCGACCCGCGTGCCGGCGACGACGCGCAGCAGCCAGAGTGTGATCCGCCCCCAGGCGCGGGCGAGCCGCAGAACCGACCGGCCGGAGACCAGCATGGGCAGGCCGATAAAGGCCAGGACCGTGGTGACGGCATAAAAGCAGATGTTGAAGGCGAGGGAGCGCAGGGCGAGCATCGGGAACCGTATCGTGGCGACTCCCTGTAGCGCGCCCGCCCGTCCGCGGCCAAGGGCGGTGTCGCCGGGACCGGTCAGGCGTCCTCGGCCCAGCGGCGGCCGCGGGTGAAGCCGGCGCGCCGGCCGGCCACGAGCCAGTAGACCAACCCGGCGCTCGCGCCGACGACGAACAGGATCAGGGTCAGGCGCGCCTCAGCGGCCAGGAGGCCGGCATCGCGCGTCCCGCCCCCCGCCCGGACGGCGCCGCGGGTCAGCCAGGGGAGGGCGGCGGTCAGCAGGCCGCAACCGGCGCCGTACCACACGAGGCCGCGTCGCCCGAGCACTTCGCCGCCGAGACCGACCAGGGCCGGCGGTACGAACAGCAGGACGAACAGCGCCTTGGCGAGACCGGCGACGAACAGCACCACCCCTTCCGGCGGGAGCCCGGCCGACAGGTCCGACAGGGCCATGTCGAGGCCGGCCAGCGCCCCGCCGGTCAGCCAGGCATGCGCGGCCGGATCGACCAGCACCGCCAGGACCAGCACGGCGAAGCCCGCCGGGACGGCGAGAAGGAGGGCGAAGGCCCCGAGGATCAGGCGGCCGAGGAGGTGCATGCCGGACAGCCTCTACACCGGGTGCACCCTCCCGTCGCGCGAAAGCCCGCCCGATCCGCGCAGGATCAGACGGGCTTTCCGAAACGGCGCGGCGCGTCAGCCGTGGGCGGGTGCAGCGTCGCCGTGGTCGCCGTGGCTGTGCTTCTTCCGGAACCGGCCGAGCCAGATCGAGAAGTGCCGGATTACCACGTAGAAGACCGGCGTCAGGAACAGGCCGAAGAAGGTCGCGCCGATCATCCCGAAGAACACCGCGGTGCCGAGCGCCTGGCGCATCTCGGCGCCCGGGCCCGTGGCGATGACCAGCGGCAGGGTGCCGAGGATGAACGCGAACGCGGTCATCAGGATCGGGCGCAAGCGCAGGCGGCAGGCTTCGACCGCCGCCTCGACCGGGCCGCGGTGCTCCCGCTGCTCGATGTCGTGCGCGAACTCGACGATCAGGATCGCGTTCTTGGCAGCCAGGCCGATGAGCACGATCAGGCCGATCTGCGTCAGGATGTTGTTGTCCTGGCCGCGGAACTGCACGCCCGCGAGCGCGGCGAGCACCCCGGTCGGCACCACAAGCAGGATCGCCAGCGGCAGCGCCCACGATTCGTACTGCGCGGCGAGCACGAGGAAGACGAGCAGCACGCCCAGTGCGAAGACGGCGCCGGCGGTGCCGCTCGCGGCCTTCTGCTGGTAGGCGATCTCGGTCCAGTCGTACGAGTAGCCGTCGGGCAGGGCCTTCTTGGCGATCTGCTCCATGGCGTCCAGCGCCTGACCGGTCGAGACGCCGGGCTTGGCCACGCCCTGCACCGGGACCGAGTAGTACAGGTTGAAGCGCTGCACGATCTGCGGCCCGGTCACGTCCCGCACCGAGGCGAGCGTTCCCATCGGCACCAGCGCGCCGGTGGAGGAGCGCACCTTGATCTGTGAGATGTCCTGAATCGACGTCCGGAAGGCGGCGTCGCCCTGCAAGCGCACCTGGTAGATGCGGCCGAGCGTGTTGAAGTCGTTCACGTAGGTGCCGCCGAGATCCGCCTGGACCGACGAGAACACGTTGGCGAGTGGCACGTTCAGCATCCGCGCGATGGTGCGGTCGATGTCGAGGAAGAGCTGCGGCGTCGAGTTGTCGAAGGTCGTGAAGACGCGCTGCACGTCCGCGCTCTGGTTGGCCTGAGCGATCACCTCACCGGCCGCGGCCATGAGCGGGCCGATCTCCGACGATTGCCGGCTCTCGATCTGCATCTTGAAGCCGCCGCCGTTGCCGAGGCCGCGGACCGGCGGCGGCGGGATCACGATCACCCGGGCTTCCTGGATGTCCGAGGTGGCCTTCAGCACGTCGCCGGTGATCACGGCGGCGCTGCGACCCACTTCCGCCCGTTCCTTCGCGCCCTTCAGGGTCAGGAACATCACGCCGGCATTGGTCGTGTTGGTGAAGGTCGCGCCGTCGAAGCCCGCGATGATCACCGCGTTGGCCACGCCGTCGACCGTCCGGGCCTGCTTGGCCGCGCGCAGGATCACGTCCGTCGTGCGGTCGAGGGACGCGCCCGAGGGCAGCTGGACCACGCCGATCAGGTAGCCCTGGTCCTGGTCCGGGATGAAGCCCGTGGGCGTGGTCTGCGCGAGGTGCAGCGTTCCGGCGATCACCGCCGCGTAGATCAGCAGCATCACGCCGAGACCCACGATGCCGCCGGTCAGGACACGGATCGTCCGGCCGTAGGCGTTCGAGGTCGCGTCGAAGGCGCGGTTGAAGCCGTTCGCCAGCCAATTGATGAACCGCGTCAGGAAGAACTTCGGCTCCTTCCGGGCGTGGTGCGGCACCAGCAGCAGCTTACACAGCGCCGGCGACAGGGTCAGCGAGTTGAAGGCCGAGATCAGGGTCGAGGCCGCGATGGTCAGCGCGAACTGCTTGTAGAACTGGCCCGAGATGCCCGGGATGAACGCCGTCGGCACGAACACCGCGGCGAGCACCAGCGCGATCGCGATGACCGCGCCGCCGACCTCGTCCATGGTCTTGTGCGCAGCGTCGCCCGGCGACAGGCCCTCGGCCATATTGCGCTCGACGTTCTCCACCACAACGATGGCGTCGTCGACCACGATGCCGATGGCGAGCACCAGCCCGAACAGGGTCAGGTTGTTCAGCGAGAAGCCGAAGGCCGCCATCGCCGCGAAGGTGCCGATCAGCGAGACCGGGATCGCGATCACCGGGATCAGCGCGGTCCGCCAGCTCTGGAGGAAGACCAGCACCACGATGACCACGAGGCCGACCGCCTCAAACAGGGTCTTGTAGACCTCGTGGATCGATTCCTCGATGAACTCCGTCGGGTTGTAGGCGATGCGGTACTCGACGTCGGGCGGGAACCGCTTCTTGACCTCCTCCATCACCTTCTTGACCGACGCCGCCGCGTCGAGGGCGTTGGTGCCGGGGCGCTGGAACGCACCGATGCCCACTGCCGGCGTGTCGTTGAGGTAGGAGTTGGTCGTGTAGTCCTTCTGGCCCATCTCGACGCGGGCGATGTCCTTGACCCGGACGAGGCGGCCGTCCTGGGCCTTGATGATCACCTCGGCGAACTGCTCGGGCGTCTTGAACCGCGCCTGCGATTGCACGACGAGCTGAAACGCCTCGCTCTTGGCCGCGGGCGGGCCGTTCAGCTGGCCGGCCGCCACCTGCACGTTCTGCTCCTGCAGCGCCGTGGTGACGTCGGTGACCGAGAGGCCGTAGGCGGCGAGCTTGTTGGGATCGACCCAGATCCGCTCGGCGTACTCGTTACCGCCGAAGATCGTGATGTCGCCGACGCCGTCGAGGCGCAGCAGCTCGTCGCGGATGTTCAGGTAGATGTAGTTGGCGAGGTAATTCTGGTCGTAGGTCTTGTTCGGCGACAGCAGGTGCACGACCAGCATCAGGTCGGGCGAGGCCTTGCGCACGGTGACGCCGAGGTTGCGCACGTCCGGCGGCAGGCGCGGCTGGGCCACCGATAGCCGGTTCTGCACCAGCACGTTGGCGATATCGAGGTTGGTGCCGACCTTGAAGGTGACGGTCAGCAGCATGTTGCCGTCGTTTGTCGACAACGACGTCATGTACAGCATGTTGTCGACGCCGTTGACCTCCTGCTCGATCGGGGTCGCGATCGTGGCGGCAACGGTCTCGGCGTTGGCGCCCGGATAGGAGGCGCGCACGGTCACGGTCGGCGGCACGATCTCGGGATACTGCGAGACCGGCAGGCTCTCGTAGGCCACGAAGCCGAGGATCAGGAACACGATCGACGTGACGGACGCGAAGATCGGCCTGTCGACGAAGAAATGGGCGAAACGCATCGGTCAAACCTCTGAGGCCCGCCGGTCTCCCGGCCGGGGCCCTGCGTCGTCGGTGCGGGGCGCGCCGTGCGGCGCGCTCGAAGGCAGTCGTCGCGAGCCGTTCAGGCTCACGTCTTGCTCGGGGGCAGCTCGATGGTGTCGGGCGCCACCTTCGCGCCCGCGCGGACCCGCGAAAGGCCGTTGACCACCACGGTCTCGTCGCCCTTCAGCCCGGACTGGATCACCCGGTAGCCATCGACCTTCGGTCCCAGCACCACGTCCTTCTGCTGGATCACGTTGTCGGGCCCGACGATGTAGACGATCCGCTTGTCCTGGTTCGCCGCCACCGCTTCGTCGGGAAGCATGATCCCCTGGAACGGCTTGGTGGCCGGCATCGAGACGATGCCGAACAGGCCCGGCTTGATGAACAGGTCGGCGTTCGGGACGGTCGCGCGCAGCAGGATCGTGCCGGTGGCAGTGTCGACGCGGTTGTCGACGAAGTCGAGGGTGCCCTTGCGGCTCGGCTTCGCCTCGCCGGAGAGAGCGATCAGGATCGGCACGCCCTTGCCCTGCTGGGTCTGGCCCATGCCGATGCCGAGGCTGTTCTGGTACTTGAGGAACGATTTCTCGTCGACGGTGAAGCTGAAATAGATCGGATCGAGCGACACGATCGTGGTCAGCATCGTTTGGTCGGCACTGACGATGTTGCCCTCGGTGACGAGACGGCGGCTGATCCGGCCGTTGATCGGCGCCTTCACCTCGCTGAAGTCGTAGTTCAGCTGCGCGTTGTTGAGGGCGGCCTGCGCGCTGTCGACGTCGGCCTGGGCGGTCTGCGAGGCCTGCCGGCGCTGGTCGGTGACCTGCTCGGAGATGTTGCCGCTGCGCGACAGGGTCTGCGCGCGCTCCAGGTCGGTCTGCGAGAAGGATTGCCGGGCCTTCGCGGAGGCCAGCGCCGCCTGCGCCTGCTCCAGCGCCGCCTTGTAGGGGCGCCGGTCGATGACGAACAGCAGGTCACCCTTCTTTACGGTCTGGCCATCCGTGAAGTTGATCTTCTCAAGGTACCCGGTGACGCGGGCGCGAACCTCGACGTAGTCGATCGGGTCGAACCGACCGGTATACTGATCCTGCTCGACGATCTGCCGCACGACCGGCTTCGCCACGGTCACCTTGGGCGGCGGACCGCCCGGGGCCTGTGCGTGCGCAGGCGTCGCGATGGGACCTGCCGCCAATCCGGCGGTCAGTCCTGACAATACGGTGAGAAGGCTGGGAAGCCGGCTGCGCATCGGGTCCTGCTGTCGGTTGGCCGACCCATCGGTCGCGCCGAGCGTGACGATTGTTCCGCCGCTGGGGCGCCCTAACCCGCACGAAACGATGTTGCTTGTGCGCGAGCGCACATCACGGGGCCGTGAGCCGGATTGTTCCAGCGATCTATTCGATCGGTTCGCCGGCGCCGTACCAGTCCTTGAAGCCGCCCTTGTAGTGTTCGGTGATGGCGACGCCGGCATTCTGCGCCGCCATGAGCGCGTGAACCGAACGTACCCCGGACGCGCAGGAGAAGACGGGCCGCCGCCCATCGTCGGCGATCAGTGCGGCCACGGCCTGCGGATCGAAGCTGGAGAGCGGATGCGAGACGGCGCCCGGGATGTGTCCGGCCTCGTATTCATGCGGCTCGCGCACATCGATCACCAGCATCGAGCCATCGCTCAACCCACGCTTGATCGTTTCACGATCGAGGTCGACCACCTGCATCGGCAGGATCTCCGTTACGCCCGGTCGCCGCGTGATCTGCGGACTGACGCTTTTCCTTATTCGTCAGGGTAGGATGGTGCAACTCGGAGGTCTGTCGCGGCGAGGCGGCGGTCACAGGGCGTCGAGAGTCGGTCCGACGGCGTCGAAATGGGCCGCCCAATCCGGCGGCACGTAGCCCTCGAGACGCCCGGCCAGCTCCGTCCGCAGCTCCGAGCCCGGGCGCGCCAGAGCCTCGATGGCCGCCAGCCAGCCGGGACCGTCCAGCGGGTCGCGAAACAGTGCGAAGCCCTCGGCGATCTCGCGATGAACGCGGATGTCGGACGCGATCACCGGCAGGCCGGAGGCCGCGGCCTCGACCACCGGAATACCGTAGCCTTCGGTGAACGAGGGCATCAGCAGCGCGGTGCAGCTGCGCATCAGCGCGGCGAGGCCGTGCGTCGAGAGCCCCGTGACCTCGATCGTGTGCGCCTGCACGCCGGGGCACCGCTCCAGCATGTCGATGGCGCTCTCGGCCTCCCAGCCGCGTCGCCCGACCACGACGAGGCGGGGCGTGGCGGCGCCGAGGCGTTCGGCCAGCTGCCGCCAGATCTGGAACAGGAGCAGGTGGTTCTTGCGCGATTCGATCGTGCCGCAGACCACGAAGGTGGGGCGATCGGTCCGAAATCGCGGTCCGGTCCGACCGAAGGCGGCCTCGACCCCGAGATGGCCGACAGCCAGGGGCGGCCGCCCGAACCCCTCGGCCGCGAGGAAATCGAGGGTGCGTTCGCCGGTGTCCACCGAGTTCACCAGGATCGCGGCGGCGTGGCGACCGATCGTGCGCATCCGCGCCCGGTGGCGGTCGGCCTCGCCGGCCCGACCGTATTCCGGGTGGGTGATCGGGATCAGGTCGTGGACGAAGAACGCCGCCCGGATATCCGGGCGCGTATAGAGCCAGTCGAACCGGCGCGGGTTGTCGAGGCGCAGGTGGGAGGTGTGCAGATAGAGCGTGTCGCGCGGCAGGGCCGCGATCGGGCGGCTGCGCAACGCGATGTCGGCGGTCGTCCGCGCCTGGATGCGGCGCCGGTCGGAGGCACCGATCCGCGTGCCGGACACCCGCGCAGTCGCACCGGAGGCCGCGTCCGGATCGCCGCATCGCGCGGCCAGCCGCCGATAGACCGGATCCGAGGCCGCATCCCGGTCCTCGACCCAGCCGGCGGCCACGGTCTCGACGATGGCGCGCGCCTGGTCACGGTCGAGGACGCGCGGTCCCAGTCCCGTCGAAACGACGCCGAAACCGTGGGCCGACCGATCGAGAAAGGCGCGTGCGTAGGCAAGGTCGACGCGATCAATCCCGGAGGGGCTCGCATGACGCAGGCGCGTGACGAGGCGCGTGAGATCGAAGGCGATCGGTCGGTCCGTCATGATCCTCGAGCAGAAAGGGGGAATGGCGAACCCCTACCGGCCCAGGGCGGCGAGGGCCAGAGCTTCCGGCACGCGGGACATCCGAGAAGGGGTTGCACCGCGCGAGTGTGAAGGCTAAGAGCGCCGGGCCTTCGCGGCGTCGGAGTGTAGCGCAGCCCGGTTAGCGCACTAGTCTGGGGGACTAGGGGTCGTGGGTTCGAATCCCGCCACTCCGACCATTTTTCCGCAGCGGCAATGAGCTAGACAGGGCAGCCCTCGGGCTGCCTTTCTCATGTCTGGCGGCGGGGGTTCGGCCGGGGCGCAAATTTCTCCGATGTCGATCCCGCGTTGGGCACTCGAACGGCCGCCGGAACTCTTGCAGCGAAGCGCTGCCGTCCCAGCCTCACGACGCGGCAACCAGCCACTGCAGAGCGGATCTGAGCGCTCCATCGTCTGACGAATCCCGCTTGGCTCCTGGAAGCGTCGGCGTGACCCCGACTGACATGTGATGATCTGTCAGGATGCGGGTCAGGACAGCGGGAGGCTCAATCAGGTCCTCGCGGATGGCCAAGACGACGAAGGGCGCCACCTGTTCACAGGGAACTTCGCGTTCGCCGGAACGTGGAATGCCTTCTTGGCATTCGACCTCCGATCACGGAGGCGACGATGACTGAGAAGAAGGGTCACGGCAGCGCGACGGCCAAGAAGGCGAACGCGAAGGCCAAAAAGGAAGGCAAGTCCAACCCGCGGACCTCCTCATCGGCGCAGGCCGAGCTCGGGAAGAAGGGCGGCAAGAGCAAGTGAATACGGCCGGGCGGGTCAGCTGATCGCGCGATCCCGGCGCTGCAAACCCTCGGGCGGAGTCCGACCACACGTCGCCTGAGGCTCACCGGACGATCGGATCGCCCGCTCGGCAGGCTGGACGCGCCTTGACGGTGCGGAGCGGAACGCGCGTGGCCCGCCGCACGCTCACTCGCGTCGGATGCGCCAGACTTTCAGCGCCGACCCGCCCGGCATATCGTTGATTGGCTCGAGCCAGTCCGGGGTTGCCCGGCTGCCGCGGGCGAGGCCCGTGGCGAAAGGTTGTGGCTTGTCCGGACCTCCCGACTCGAGCGCGTGCGTGCACAAGACGAGGTAGTCGGCGCCACGGTCCCGGGCGACTCTCCTCAAGACCGCCTCCGAGCCCTCGGACGCCTCGATCGCGGCGCGCAGCCCGACGAGGTTGCGATGGTACGGCGCGGCGACGATCGAATGCCCGGTCCTGAGGAGGATGGCCGGCCCCAGGTCGATCTGGCTCAGCACCAGCCCCGCCGGCAGCCGGCCGAGGGCGGCGAGCGCCGTCGGTTCGGTGCAGGTCGTCCAACTTCCCGTGATCGCCGGTTGCGCGCCAGGCGCCGCGATGCGCGTCGGCAATTCGGCACCGATCGCCCAGACCTTGCCCATCATCGTCAAGGGAAGCGCCAGGACCATCAGCCGCCGCAGAACGGTCGCGGGTTCCCGGACGATGCGCATGGCGCGGTCGAGCGCGAGCGCGGCCATCAGCGGCACGAAGGCACCCGCGACATACATGCCGCGCACCTGGACCAGTGCGACCAGCGTGCCCGGCCACATCACCGTCGCGACCGCGAGGAAGAACCGGCGCCGTTCGGGCTCCTGCACGCAGATAGCCATGACGGTTGCGTAGAGCGCGGCCGCGATCAGCGGCACGATGTTGGCCAACGCCACGTCCGGCTCGCCGCGCAGGACCTGCAGGAACGAACGCATCTCGTCGACTTGCTGCAGCCAGGACGTGCGCACGAGCGCGTCCATGCCGGCAAACGGCCCGGCGAGGCAGGCCGGCGCGACTAGAACGAAACCGGCCGCCACGGCGGCCCCCACGACAGCCGCGACGATCAGACGCCCGTTCCGGTTCAGGCCGAGCCTTTCCGCCGCGAGGGCGGCGACGCCGGTGAAGGCGCCTCCGGCCGCCAGCAGGAGCCAGGGTGGCGAGAGCGCATCGCAGACCGGGACGGTCCACAATGCTGGCGCCGTCTGCACGCCGAACAGCAGGACGCTCGACGCGAGGAGCCCGGTCCCGAAGCCCGCAAGCCTGCCGGACGCGCGGGCGCCGTGGAGCACCCAATCGGCGACGACAAACAGCCCTGCAGCCGCGATCACCGGCAGGGTCTCGAGCCCGATCGCGAGCGACAGGCCGGCCACGAGACCGGCGGCGAGGCCGTGTCTGACGGGCCGGTCCGAACGCGCCAGGGCGAGGGCGACAGCCAGCACGGCGCAGAGCTGCGCGTTGTGGTGATCGATCCGCCCGAAGCGGAAGGTGTTCAGGAAGACGCCGGTCTGCGGCGCGATGAACAGGGTCAGCAGGGCCGGGCGCCACCCGAACAGCCGGTGCATGCCGAGATAGGCCAGCGCGCCGTAGAGCGCGTAGAGCATCAGCGGCCAGAGTGCGGCGACGGCCGGCTCGGCGAGTTCGCGCCCGAGCAGGGGCGTGAGCGCCAGGATGAGCGCGGCGAGCGGCAGATCGATCAGGCGGGACCAGTGCGAGGCGATGCCGGCCGGCGGCAGCATGCGATGCTGCACGGGATCGAACCAGCCCTGGCCGGCCAGAAGGTCGCGCACGCCGACGAGGCGCATCATGTCGTCGGTATCGGGCAGGCGCAGCCCGTCGAAGACGGGAATGAGATTGCGCGGATCGTACAGGCCGAAGAGAGCGACGAGGACGAGCATCCCGATCAGCAGCCGGCTCTCGAACGGCGAGCGCCCCGCCTCCGCGCGGCGGACCGAGAGAGTTTCGACGAGGCTGGTCATGCGAGGATCCTGGACGCCCCGGCAAAGTGGCAGGATGCGCTTACCGTCGCGTGAAGCGGCCGCTCGGATCGACCGACGCTCCTAATGCCCGGCCCGCGCGGCATCGACGAAGCGGCAGATATCCTTCGCGACCGAGGCGTGCAGGCTGAACGGGAGGCTGAGAGCCTCGACCATGTCGCCGTGACCGAGGCCCGGGTAGATGCGCACCTGCTGAGTCCCCGCGGATCGCTGGAGCTTCTCCGCGAGCGCGACCGTTCCGGAGGGCTTCACGTCGCGATCGGCGGCTCCCGTGAGCAGCAACATGGCCGGGTGCGGGCCGGCGGCGTGGTTGACCGGCTGCAAGGCCTGATCGCTGCCCGCGAAGACCTGCCTGTCCTGTGGGTCGGTCAGCGCGGCCACCGCGTAAGGTCCGGACAGCCCGACGATGCCCGCGAGGGCGTCCGGGCTGGTGCCGGCCCGCTCCAGCCACGCCGCATCCAATCCCAGCATCACGGCGGCCCAGGCGCCGGAGGAATGACCGACGATGACGACACGGTGGGGATCACCCGCGAACTCCGCCGCGTGCGCGAGCGTCCAGGCGACGGCGGCGGCGT
Source organism: Methylobacterium sp. FW102-HT35C08 (assembly GCF_058790235.1). Taxonomy (NCBI): domain Bacteria; kingdom Pseudomonadati; phylum Pseudomonadota; class Alphaproteobacteria; order Hyphomicrobiales; family Methylobacteriaceae; genus Methylobacterium; species Methylobacterium sp. FW102-HT35C08. Next base: position 395,491 of record NZ_JBYTCL010000002.1, read on the forward strand.
TGTCGTTCAGGATATCCGGCAGGCTCGCCGCCGGGACATGCCGGTATTCCGGAATGACCGTGACGAAACCGCGTCGCGCGAAGGCGGCGCCGACATAGGCGACATCCTCCTTGGACCCGCTCCGCCAGCCGCCTCCGTAGAGGAACACCACGACCGGGTGCGGGCCAGGCCCGCTCGGCCGGTAGATGTCGGCCTGATGGGACGCCCCCGCCGCGTAGGCGCGCCCCTTGTCCACCTGCACCTCGAGGGGCGCGAGCAGGTTCAGGATCAGCAGCGTCAGGCTGACGGCCGTCTCCGACACGAGGCTCAACATCGGCCGATCATCCGCTGCTGCACGTCACGCGGCAAAGCCGGATCTCCCGCTTCCGATCAGGACGGGGCTCATGTCCGGGCCAACGCGTCGAGTCGAATTTCGGAGACGGCGGTGGCCGGCCGTGCCGCCGGGACACGCCGCACGGCATGCAGCAACTCGCGCAGCTGCGCCGCAAGCAGGGCCTGCGCCTCGGGCGAGCCGAGATTGTGGTCCGCACCCGCCACGACCGTCACCGGCGCGCCGAGACGCCGGTCGGCCCGGCCGGGAAAGCGTCCCAGGTGGCGGCGCGCGGCGATCAGACCGGGATCGCCCGCGCTGTAGAGCAGGCGGATCTCGGCGCCCCGGCGCCGGATCGCGGCGACGCGCCGGGCGACGGAGCCGCCCGGATTGATCGGGTGCCAGGCGCGGCGAACCCGCCGGAGCGCCGCGTCGAACCCGCGCCGCGCCAGAGCCTCGGCGATCGGCCGGACATGGATCTCGCCCCGGAGCAGGCGCCGCCAGGTCGAGCCCTGGGTCAGAAGCCCCGCATAGGTGGAGGCGCTTCCGAACGTCTGGCGGATCACGCGGTCGAGATCCTGCTCCGGGTCCCAGTCGAAGCAGTAGAGGTTGATCAGGAGGGCGCCGTCGATCCGCGAGTTCCTGCAGAGGGCCTGGAACGCCGCGTAGGCACCGCTGCACCCGCCCATGAGCACGATGGGGGCGGCAATATCGGCGATCTGGTCGACGGCCGCGGCGATGTCGGCGAACCCGTCCGGGGCGAAAAGCGGATTGCGTCCATCCGGACGATCTGCGCTGTCGCCGATCCCACTCAGATCGAAGCGGAGCGAGGCGACGCCCTCGGCGGCCAGGCTCCGGGCGAGCGTCGTGGTCTGGCGCCCCCAACCGGAATGGACGCTCATGCCGGTCGAGACGAACAGGACCGCCGGCGCACCCGTCTCGCGCACGCGCGGCCTGCACCGGATGCCGAACAGGCCCGGTCCGAACCGAATGGGCTCCTCGTCCCAGGCGGAGCCCGCGAGGCGCGCCGGGGGAGGGGATGGCACGGCGCCCGCCGCTATGGCCATCCCGTCGGTCGCGAAGCCCGTAACGCGCGCGAAGTCGGCAGCCGGGACGGTGGCGAAGATCGGATCGCCGACCAATTGGGCCAGCCCCGGAAACGGACCCGTCACGACGTCGCAACCCAGGGCGCCGAGGCGGGTCGCAAGCGCCTTCGTCTCGGCAGCGAGCAGGAGCACGCGCGGCGCCGGCGGATGGTCGATCCGGGCGAGATTCAGGTCGGCGAGGTCGGCCAGGAATGCGGCCTCCATACGGAAACCGCCAATCGTCAGCGTGTCGGCTTCCACGGGCGGGTTCGATCCGTCCGGCAGGCGGCCGATCGTCTGGGCGCGCAGACGCATCTCCCGCAGGTAAGCGCGCCCGGTCGTCACGGGCGCCAGCAGAACGAGCCGCTCAACTGATTCCGTTTCCGCCGCCAGTGCCGCGAGGGTCGCGCCGAAGCGAAGGCCGACCAGAGCGACCTCCGTGACCCCGGTCGTGCGGCGCAGAGACCGGATGGCCTGGCGGATCGCCGCGACGCAGGAGGCGACACGCGACTCGTCTTGATCGGCCGAGTTGCCCTCGCCGGGGTAGTCGAACCGCAGCGTCGGGCAGCCCGCGCTCGCGAGCGCGTCGGCAAGCACCCGCCAGGGCCGGTGGGCGGCCATCTGCTCGAACCCGTAGGCGCCGCAGAGCACGACGCCGCGCCGACCGGCCGCCGGATGAAGCCAGCCGAAGAGGCCGTCGAACGTCACCGGCTGCGGCGCGCGCGGGCCGGATGGCGCGGTCACGTCTCGAAACTCAGGGGTCGTGATCTCAGGCGTCATGGCCGAATTCCACGATCTCGTTGCTGTTGAGCGCCCGGACGCTGCCGCGCGGCAGCCGGTCGACGCCGGGAAACGCGATGGTCCGCGTCGTGCCCGGCGCGAGATGAAAGCCGGTGTCGGCGGCGCGCGCGCCGGGTGCGCGGATCTGCACCGCGAAGGCCAGACGCGCCGTCGCGATGCGCAGTGCCGGACCGTCCGCTGTGATCGCGGGCTCCGCCGTGAGACCGATTTCCTCGCGGGTACTCGGGCGCGGGCCGAGGAAGTGGAAGCCTTCCGCCACGATTGTCCCGTCAGGCTCGCTGAGCCGTGCGTGGGCCAGGTCGTGGATCCGCTGTCCAAATCGATAACTGTCCGTCGCGTCGAAGAAGCGGCCGAGAAGGTCCGCGGACGACAGCGTCAGCGCCGCATGGCCGTCCAGCGCAAGGTTGCGCTGAGCCCGCGCCGCGACGCGGCCGCCGACGTCGCAGAAGGTCAGCGCCAGGGTCAGCGCACGGGCCGTGGGCGTCTCGTTGACGACGTGGAGGTGGAGGCCGTCCAGCCCCTCGTCGGTGAGGGAGACCTGTACGGGCCGGAAGGCGCGCTTCAGGGCATACCACGCCGATTTCGGATGCCGCGCCCAGTCGATGACGCCCCAGCCCGCGCCCGGTCCGAGATCGCTCAAGGACAGGACGAGGCCGCCCGCCGTCGGCGAGCGTGGCCGGCGCCACTCCCCGAAGGTCGCCTCCATCACCTCGGCGACGGCCGCCTGGCCGAGTTCGAGGTAGCGGTCCGGATCGCCCGCCCGCAGCGCGGCCGGATCGACGCCGAAGAGGCGGTCGACGTAGTGGTCGCGCACGGTCTCGAAATCCCAGTCGGCGCCGCGGTCGCGGGGGATGCCGGCCGCCCATTCCGGATCGGACGGCCCGACCGGACCCGGGGTCTCGCGATCGGAGGGGTTCGAGAAGGCCAAGCACTCGCTGGCGAAGCCCACCTCCGCGCGACGGGCATCCTCCAGGGGCCGGCGATAGGCGCCGACGCCGAAATAGTGAGTGCAGCCCGCGCGCGGCAGGAACGGCAACGCACCGCCGGACGGCGAATTGGGCACGATCACGAGGTCTGGCCGTGACGCCGCCGCGAGCGCCGGCAGGGTGGTCTCGCAGAACGCGTCGGCCCAGACGGCGCGCGGCGCGCCGAGCATCGCGGCCTGCTGCCAGACCTCGCTGCCGCCGCAGAGCACGCAGAGCGATGGCGCGGTCTGGGTCCGGTCGAGGAAGCCCGTCACCTCCCGGGTCAGACGGGCGGCGAAGTCCGGATCGTCGTGCGGATAGTCGAAATTGGCCAGCATGAGATCCTGCCAGACCAGGATGCCGGCCTCGTCGCAGAGATCGTAGAGGTCGGTCGACGGATAGAGCGTCGTGCCGGGGACACGCAGCATGTTCATGCCGGCCTCGCGGGCCAGCCCGAGCAGCGTCCGGGTTCCGTCCGTGCCGAGACCGACGAGGTCCGGCGGCGTCCAGGTGGCGCCGCGGCAGAAGACCGGTACGCCGTTTACCGCGAGCGACAGGCCCTGCTCGAAAGGCCGGGTCAGCGACAGCGATCGGAACCCGACCCGCCCGAGATCGAACAGCGCGTCGTCGACGCGCGCCGCGACCGGATGCAGATGCGGCGTGCCATGCGTGTGGGGCCACCACGGCGCGATGCCGGGCAGCTCCAGCTCGCCGGTGAACAAGCCCGACTCGGTCTCGACGAGCGTCACTTCGCGACCGTCGCACAGGAGGCTTGCGGAGGCGCCGCCGCCGTCGATCCGCAGGCGCGCGACGAGGCGGCCGGTCCCGTCTTGGAGGTCGGCACGGAGATCGGCCTCCGCGAGACCGGGGCGGACCGGTTCCAGAGTGATCGGCCGATAGGGTCCGACGAGGTCGATCTCCGGGCACCAGCCCGGCATGAACCCGAGCGCGCTGGTGCGCACGTGGCGGAGCGATCCGGGCGTGATCATCCGCGGTCGCCAGCGTCCGCGCTTGGCTGGGCGGTCGAGCTCCGCGCGGAGCGACCGGAAGCAGATCGCGAGCTCGGCCGCGCCGTCGAGGTCGATCGCGACGGAATGCGCCTCGAACATCGAGCGGCTGCACAGGATCGGCACGCCGTCGAGCCAGATTTCGGCCAGCGTCGCCAGACCCTCGAAGGCGAGGCGGAACCGGCCGACACCCTTAAGGCGGGTCCGGTACCAGACGTCGCGGTCGTGGATCGGCTCCGGCGCCGTCTCGGTCCAGCGCCCGGCCGCGCGCAGAGCCGATGCCGCGGTGCCGGGGATTTCGGCCGCGATCCAGTCAGTGAGGCCGCCAAGGTCGCGGGTGTCCGTGCAGGCGCCGGGCGGCGTCACGGCGAGCTGCCAGGGTCCGTTCGGAACCTGGGGCACGCGGCCGTCGACGCTGCGGATGCGGGCCATCGACGTCCCTAGCGGCCGAGCGCCCGGTCGAGTAGCGCGAACACGCGGGCGTAGGTCTCGGCGGGGCGATCGAGGCGCGGCGCCAGCCCTGCGGCGCTGCGGCGGTGGAAGGCCCGCGCGAGCTGGAACTGGAACGCCTTGGCCTCGCGGCTCAGGTCGGCGGCGGCCTCGGCGGCGGGTGCGAAGTCGCCGGCGCCGCTTTCGCCGAGCCACGCGAGGTGGCTCGCGAGCATCTCGAAATTCGCGCCGAGCTGGCGGGTCGTGTTGAACGCGTAGGCGTGGAACACGCTGAGCGGCCGGCAGACCAGCCCTTCGGCCGTGGCGGCGAGGGCGTCGCGGAAGGCGAGGACGGGGTTCCGCTCGGGTGCGCGGGCGCGGTGACGGACGAGAAGGTCGAGGGCCGCGCCCGGCAGATCGGCGGCCCTGAGGGGTGCGGCGACCGCCTTCACGAACTCGGCGTAGGGCGGCAGCGTGACGGGACCGAAGATCCCGGCGTAATCCGCCCCCGACAGCCGGAACCGGCCGGCATTGTGGAGGTAGTCCAGCTCGCCGGCGGCCGGGTCGAGCGCCAGGATGCCGATCGTCGTCTTGCCGTGGTCCCGACCGTAGGTCGTCCCGTGCGTATCGGGCAAGTAGATCGCGTCGACCTCGACCAGGACCGGCCGGCCCGCGCCCACCTGCATCAGCGCGTGGGCCTCGAGGTCCCGGTAGACCGCGAGTTCCAAGACCTCGAGCCCGTACAGGCGCTCGATGTCGCCGGGCGGCGGCTTGAAGAAGGTGAACTGGTCGCCCTCGAAATCCTGCCGCAGGGTGAAGCCCAGCATCGCCTCCGGCGCGAGTCCGCGGCCGTGCAGCAGCTCGATCCAGAGGTCAACGTAGCAGTTCGTCTCGGGCCAGTCCCGGCCGGAATCGTGCAGCGGGTGCGGCACGTAGGGCGCCGCCGGCGCGAGCCCTGACGGCAGGCGAAGGGCGGCGGTCACGCCGTCAGCCCCACAGCGCGGTGCGCACCGGCTCGGGCCAGGCGGCGAGGTCGAGGCCGTGGTGACGCAGCAGCGCCAGGGTGATCCGCTCCAGGCCGAAGCCGACGCAGGCCGTGTGGGCGACGCCGCCATCAGCCTGGCGCAGCTCCCAGGTGCTGCCGAAATGGTCCTGGTGGTAGTTGAAGCTGAGGCAGGCGGTCGGCTTCTCGACGCTGTTGACCGGGACGTTCAGCTCGAACTTCAGACCCTGCGCCCGCTGGTTGTTGGCGAGCATCCGGCCGGCCCGGCCGAAGAACGGATCGTTGGCGGCGTCGATGGCCAGCGGCAGACCGAGGTCGCGCATCATCGCGGTGCCGCGCTCCAGCCAGGATTCGCGGAAGGCCAGAACCTGCTCGGGGCTGCCCATGCGCACGTATTCGCGCATCCGGAACAGCTGCATCCGGGTCGGCTCCAGCGAGGGCTCGCGCCGGAAGCAGTAGGATTGCAGGTCGAACAGGCGCCCCTCGGCCGGGAGCGGTCCCCGGGCGGCGGCGACGGGGTACAGTGGGTAGCAGGCGGCCGGCGTCAGCACGACGTCGGTGGCCTCCTGCTGGCCCGTCCAGTCCTGCCCGGCCTCGACGCAGGAGAGGATCTCGGCATGACCCGCGGAGTCGCCGCAGAAGCTGTGGACGGTGCCCGCGAGGTTCGGGAAACCCTTGAGATAGCCGCTCCGCTCGAAGGCTGGCCGGCTCATGCCCGGCGGAAAACGCATCACCTCGGCGCCGTCCGCGGCGCCGATCCGGGTGATCAGCCGGTCTAGCGCCTCGACGATGCTCTCGAAGGCGCCGCTGCGGCCGTAGAGCCCGTCGACCCCGGTGCGGATCAGCAGGCCGTGATCGAACAGGCGGTCGAGGAAGGTCGGGCCGCCGGCCGGCGCGTCCTCGAGCAGGACATCGCTGTGGGGAGAGGAGAACGATTCCATCACGCGCTCATGAGCTGGCCGCTACCCTTCTGCACGAGCAGAAGCTTGGCGGTATTGGCGAGGATGCGGTCGTTGCCGATCATCAGCGGAGCGGACAGGACGTCCCGCAGCGGGCGGCCGAGACTGAAGGGCGTGTCGTTCCGATACCCGGCGAGCCCGACGATCGCGAGCGCGCAGCGCACGATGTCGACGGCCATGTCGGAGACGGTGACCTTCAGATTGTTGAGCATGACGCAGAAGCCGAGAGAGCCGATCGTGTCGGCATCGCCGTGCGCGTCCTCGAACCGGCGCAGGGCCGATACGATGGTGCCGCGCATCGCCTGATGGGCGTTGGACACTTCCGCGAGGCGCAGGGCCGTCGGCGGGACCTGGCCGGGCCGGCGCCGCGCCTCCGCCTGCACGGACGCGCGCGCCCGGTCGAGGGCGTAGGTCGCGATCCCGTACCAGACGCTGCTCCAGAGCAGGTGCGACGAGGCCAGCATCGACTGGGCGGCGATCTCCGCGAACGGCTTCGGCAGGATCTGCTCGACGGGAATGTCCCGGGCCTCCAGGCGGAAGCCCTCGCTGCAGGTCCCGCGCATGCCGAGCGTGTCCCACCCCCCGGTGCGCGTCAGCGCGATCTGGTCGGCGAAAAGCGCCACGAGAACCTGATCCGACGTCGCCGCGTCCGGGCTGCGCCGGGCCGTGGCGAGGATCAGGTCGGCCTGGGCCCCGTAGGAGATGACCGAGGCATCCTTGCCGAGCGCGAACACCTCGCCGGTCGTCTCGACCGCACAGAGGCTGTTGCGCAGGTCACCGCCGATGCCGGCCTCGGTGGTCGAGGAGGCGACGAGCAGCTGCTCGCGCGCGATCCGCTCCATCAGGCGGCAATGCCACGCGCTGTCGAGCCCGTGGGTGACGAGGCTCGACACCTTGATGTGGTGCATGGCGAAGACCATCGCGGCCGCGCTGCAGGCTTGGCCGAGCGTGCTGCAGAGCTCGGCGATCTGCGTGAGCCCTGCGCCTTCACCACCGAACTGTCCCGGAATCTGAAGACCCAGAAGGCGCTCGGCCTTCAGGGCAGCGACCGCCTCCGCGGGGAAGCGGCCTTCGCGATCGACAGCGTCGGCGTGGCGCGCTGCCACCGCCGCCGCCCGCTCGGCACGCGCGGCCAGGGTGCTCATGCGGCTTCCCGATTGATCAGGGTGGCAACCGCGTCGCGGATCGACCGGATCGTCGAGAACGACTTGCGGTTCAGGAGCGCGTCGGGGAACTCGACCTCGAACCGCTCCTCGAGGGCCAGCATCAGCTGCACCGAGCCGAACGAGTCGAGCCCCATATCGAACAGGCTGTCGTCCTCGGAGAGCTGATCGGCCCGTCCGGCGAAGGCTTCGGTCGACCCGAGGATCTCGCGAATGTCTTGGGTGATGTTCAAGGCGGATCTCCGTGCTTCGATTTAGGGCACACTATTGATTAGATTCTATCGACGTCAAATAAGCCGTTTGTTAATAGTAAATATGAACCCCCTCAGCGGGGCAGGAAACCGTGCCGGAGGCTGCCGGGCGGGGCAATGTCGGGCGAACCATATTCAGCGCCGACACCTTTCAAATGACTTTCGATGACGTGTTTTTGATTGTCTCTGCACAGAAATGGGCGCGCTTGCGCCTTGCAATGAATTGTATGGACTAATTCTTCAACGCAGGGTGGCGGCCTGTTCAGCACGTTTCCCGAGAATCCGTGACTTGTCGGGCCCCGGTCAGGCATGGTGCTGCGGTCTCGCCCGGGCCGGGTGGGTCGAGCCCCGCGGGTGGCCGCTGCGCATGATCTACAGTCTGCAAGTCCTGCGCGCCCTCGCGGCCTACCTCGTGTTCCTGCTGCATTTCAGCCTCTACGCGGGCCAGGTCCTGCCGCGGCCGGATCTCCTCGCCTTCTGCGCGGCCGGTGTGGACATCTTCTTCGTCCTGTCCGGCTTCATCATGTTCGTCAGCACGCACGGGCGTGCCGAGCGCCCCGGCGCGTTCCTGGTGCGGCGGGTGGCGCGCGTCGTCCCGGTCTACTGGCTGGTGACCGTGGGCCTCGCGCTCATGACACTGGTGGGCCTGAGGCCCGTCGGGATCGTTGAATTCCGGCCGGAATACCTGCTGCAGTCGCTGGCGTTCCTGCCCTTCTCACGGGGCGGATACATCGAACCGCTGAACTCGGTCGGATGGACGCTCAACTACGAGATGTTCTTCTACGCAGTCTTCGCGGGGCTGCTGCTCATCCGGACGTCAGCCCACCGTGTCCTGGCGGCGGCCGGCCTCTTCCTCGGGCTGATTCTGCTCGGGCTCGTCCCGGTGCCGGGGATCTACTGGGCGTTCTACACGAAGCCGATCGTGATCGAGTTCGCGTTCGGCATCGGCCTCGGCTACGCGTATCAGCGACTCGGCTCCCTGCCCGCCGGGTTCCCGGTCCGGCGCGTCGCCAGCCTGGCCGTCCTCGCAGCCGCGCTTCTGCTTCTCGGCGGGCAGGGGGGCGCCTACGCCCTGGGCGTCAGCCCCGAGCTTCAGGGCTTCTACAGGCCCCTGGTCTGGGGATCCGCGGCGGTCCTGATCGTGGGCGCGATGCTCCTGCTGGAGCGTGCCGGAATCGTGTTGCGTGCGCGCTGGTTGTTCACGCAGGGCAACGCCAGCTACGCGTTCTACCTGATCCACAACGTGCTGCTGCATACCGCCGCCAAGATCGTTGTGGCTTTCGTCACGCCGGGCATCCTCAGCGCCGCCCTGATCTTCGTCAGCGCGTTCGCGGCAGCGGCATTCCTCGGGGATCTGGTATTTCGGTTCGTCGAGGCACCCGGGAGCGTGGCCCTTCGGCGGCGGTACGAGCGCTGGCACGAGCGGCGCATCGGTTCCGCATCCCTGCCCGCCACGATCACCACCTGATCCGACGTCGGCGTCACGGACGCCGCGAATTCACTCGCGTCCTGCAGACATTCGCCGCGATAGGCCGGTTCCCGCGCGGACGAGAAGGGCCAGATCGCCCGGCCAAGACTGCTCTAAGGCCGAAATTTAACCTTAATCCAACGCTTAAATTAACACTACCATCGCGCTTTCTGACCCGATTGACATGGATCTGCAGATTTCAAGCCGCCGTTGACTTCTTTTTTAGCCCCCGATCCCTAGTCTCTCTATGCAGACCGGCCAGAGACATCGACCGGTCTTGGACTCCGGGACGGAACCGCTTCTTCCAGCGTCCGGCATATCCACGAGGAAGCTGCGATGCGTGTCGCGATTGTTCACGACTGGCTCTATGTCGTCGGAGGCGCGGAGCGCGTCCTCGAGCAACTGCTGAAAATCTACCCCGGTGCGGACGTCTACGCGCTGTTCGATTTCCTATCGGAAGAGGATCGGGCACGGCTCGGCTACGAGCAGGCGCGGACCAGCTTCATCCAGCGCATGCCCTTCGCGCGGACCCGGCACCGGAACTATCTGCCGCTGATGCCGCTCGCGATCGAGCAGTTCGATCTGGCCGGCTATGACCTCGTGATCTCGAGCAGCTACGCGGTGGCGAAAGGCGTCCTGACCGGGCCGGATCAGCTTCACGTCTCCTATGTCCACTCGCCGATGCGCTATGCCTGGGACCTGCAGCACACCTATCTGCGGGAAAGCGGCTGCGATGCCGGCATCAAGAGCGTGATCGCCCGCCTGATCCTGCACCAGATGCGCGTGTGGGACGTCCGCACGGCGGCCGGCCCGAACGCCATCGTGGCGAATTCGGCCTTCGTGGCGCGACGCATCCAGAAGGTTTACGGCCGCTCCGCCGAGGTGATCCACCCGCCCATCACCCTGTCGCGCCAGCGCTTCGAGGGGCCGCGCGGAAATCACTTCCTCGTCGCGAGCCGTCTCGTCCCCTACAAGAACGTCGAGGCGGTGGTCCGCGCCTTCGCGATGCTGCCCGACCTCGAGCTCGTGGTTGCCGGCACCGGCCCCGACGCTGCGCATCTGCGGGAGATCGCCGGTCCCAACGTCTCCTTCTCGGGCTTCGTCGCCGACGACGAGCTGCGCCATCTGATGGCCACGGCCCGCGCCTTCATCTTTGCGGCGGAGGAGGATTTCGGGATTATCGTGCTCGAAGCCTCGGCCGAGGGCACGCCGGTGCTCGCGCTCGGCCGCGGCGGTGCCCGAGAGACGGTGCAGGTGCGCGGCCCCCACCGCACCGGGATGTTCTTCGAGACGCCCGAACCGCAAGCCATCGCGGATTGCGTGCGCGGTTTCCTCCAGCAGGAGAGCCACTTCAGCCGCGAGGCGTGTCGCGCTCAGGCCGAGCTCTTCTCGGCCGATCTGTTCCGGATGCGGTTCTCGACCTTCGTCGACGAGCAGATGGCGGCCCACCGGGCCTCCTGCGAAACGCGGCCGCGCGTTCTGCCGCGCCTCGAAGCCGTGGGCTGAGGGCAGCGCCGATGTCGTTCCTGACTGTCGATCTGGCGGATCGGGTTCCGGCCCGCACCTCCGCCACAGCCCTCGGGCCGGAGCGCCGCGGCGCGCTCGCCGCCCCCCTGACGCGGATCTGGCGTCGCCGCACCCTGTTCGCGGCGGTGTTCACCCTCGTCGTCGCCCTGGCGGCGACCGCCCTGATGATCATCCAGCCGCAATACGTCGCCACCGGCTCGGTGATCGTGGCGGAAGCCGAGCCCGGCGCCCACAACGCCTCGATGGCCTGGATCCAGAAGCTCGGCGATCCGGCCGACATCGAGAGCCAGATCCAGGTGATCCGCTCGCCCCGGCTGCTGAGGCTCGCAATCGACAGCGGCCTGGCCGCATCGGTGATGGCCGAGTGCCGCTACGCCGCCACGCGCGGTCAGCCGGAGGAGATCTCGGAGACGAAGCAGGCCGCGTGCACGAAGCTGACGAGCAATCACGACGCCCTCGTCGAGTACCTGCTCAAGCGCTTCACGGTCGCAAGCTCCGGCCGCTCGCGCATCATCACCATCGCGTACCGGTCGCCCCTGCCCGAAGTGGCGCAGACGATGGCCAATGCGCTCATCAACGCGTTCCTCGAGGATCAGCGCGAGGCGCAGGCCTCGAGCCGCAAGGCCGCTTCGGACTGGCTGCACACCGAGATCACGCAGCTCGACGAATCGATCCGCGCCGACGAGACCCGGATCCAGACCTATCGGCGTCGCAAGGGGCTGCTGAAGGGGTCGAGCGCCCCGATCAGCGCCGAGCGGCTCACTAGCATCAGCCAGCAGCTCAACGCCGCCGAGGCCGCCAAGGCCGACGCGGCCGCGCGTCTCGGCGAGATCGAGAGCCGCGGGGGACGCGGCGCCGAGAGTGCCCCGGCGGTCCTGGCCAGCCAGACCGTGATCGCGCTCAAGCAGCAACTCAGCACCGTCAGCGCGCAGCTGTCCAATCAGAGCACGCTCCTCGGCGCGAACCATCCGGCGATCCGGGCGCTCGTGACCGAGCAGACGAGCCTGCGCGAGCGCATCGAGCAGGAGATCGCCAACGTCGCGCGGGGCCTGCGCAAGTCCTACGAAGCGTCGAACGCCCTCGCCAAATCGCTGCGCGCCCAGCTGGAGACCGCCAAGACCGAGGCCGCGGCCGCCATGGACGACGAGGCCTCGATCGAGGGCATGGTGCGCAATGCCGAGATCAAGCGCACCCGCTACGCCGACCTGGTGAAGCGGGCGGGCGAGTTGGAGACCGAGCGGCGCATCCTCACGGGAAGCACGCGGCTGGTCAGCCTGGCCGAACTGCCTCAGGAGCCGTCCTCGCCCAAGACCGTGCCGTTCGTGGCAGGCGGCATCGTGCTCGCAGGCGTCCTGGCGGCCGCGGCGGCGCTGCTGCGCGACTCGACCGACCAGCGGGTCCGCACGCCGTCCCAGCTCCTGGCCGGCACCGGCGCCCCGGTCTTCGCCCAGCTGCCGTACCTGGAAGCCCCGGGCCTCGTCGGCCGGTTCTCCGACCGGCACCGGGAACTCCAGCTCGCCGAGGCCCTGGACCGGGCGCGCGTCGATCCGGTGATGCAGAACGTCCTGCGCAATCTGCACGCGCACCTGATGCTGGCTGGCGGCGGCCAATCCCGGGTCGTCCTCGTGACCTCATCGAAGCCGCGCGAGGGCAAGTCGTTTACGGCGTTCGCCCTCGCGAGCATCGGCTCGACCAGCGGGCGCCGGGTGCTGGTGGTCGAGTGCGACCTGCGCCGGCCGAACTTCGAGGCGTCGCTTGGGCTCGGACGCGGGCCGGGGCTGGGCGGGATCCTGCGCGGGGAGATCGGCCCGGCCGAGGCCGTCGTCTCGGCGGGTGCCTTCGACGTCATCCCGGCCGGCACGCCCACACCGGATTCGACCGAGCTGCTGATGAGCGCCCGGATGACCGACTTCCTGCGCTGGAGCCGTCGCTACGACCTCGTCCTCCTCGACACGCCGCCGACCAGCCTGCTGATGGACGCCGCGATGCTGGCCCGTCACGTGGACGGCGTGCTCTGCTGCACCCGCTACGGCCATTCGCAGCTGTCCGACACCGTCGAGACCGTGGCGAACCTGCGCCAGGCCGGCGGGCACGTGCTCGGCATCGCCATGACGATGGTCAATTCCGGCCGGCAGATGACCTACGACGCGATGCCGCTCCCGCAATCCCGCCACGCCGGGGCCGCCCGATGACGGACGCCTGTCCCGCGGACGGTCTCTCGGAGCACGGCACCGCGCCCGGCGCGCGGGTCGCCGAGCCCGGACGCAGCGCCCGCCCGCGGGTCCTGTTCGTGAGCCACACCGGCACGATGTCGGGGGCGGAGCTGGTCCTGCGCGACGCCGTGCGCCCCTGGACGGACGCCAGGGCGTTCCTGTTCGAGGACGGCGCGCTGGGCGAGGCCCTGCGCGGACTTGGTCTCGAGACGCGGGTCGCAAGTCGCGGGGCCGGGCTCTCGGGACTCCGGCGCGACGCGTCCCCGATGCGGGCGCTGCCCATGCTGAAGCGGCTGGCGGCCATCGCGGTCGAGATCTTCGGCGCGGCCCGCGAATGCGATGTGGTCTACGCCAATTCGCAGAAGGCCTTCCTGCTCTCGGCGCTGCCCGCGCGCTTGGCCGGGCGCCCGGTGATCTGGCACCTGCACGACATCCTCGACGGCGCCCATTTCGGCCGGGTCCAGCGGGCCGTGCAGGTGCGCCTCGCCAATGCCTGCGCGGCCCGGGTCGTTGTCCCGTCCAGCGCCGCGGCGGACGCCTTCGTCCGCGCCGGCGGGCGACCGTCCCGGGTCACAATCGTGCCGAACGGCCTCGATCTCGACCTGGACCCGCGGATGCCGGCGGTGCTGCGCGCTGAACTCGGCCTGCCCGCCGGACCGCTCATCGGCGTGTTCAGCCGTCTCGCGCCCTGGAAGGGGCAGGATGTCGTCATCGACGCCCTGGCGGCGCTCCCGGATGTCCGCTGCATCGTGGTGGGCGCCGCCCTGTTCGGCGAGGACGCCTACGCGGCGGATCTGCGCGCGCGCGTCGCGGCGCGGGGCCTCTCGGACCGCGTGCTGTTCCTCGGCCAGCGGGCCGACGTGCCCCGCCTGATGCAGGCGGTCGACGCGGTCGTGCACCCGTCGGTGGATCCCGAGCCGTTCGGCCGGACCCTCGTCGAGGCGATGCTCGCCGGCGTGCCGGTGATCGCCACCGAGGCGGGCGCCTCCGCGGAGATCCTGGACGGCGGCGCGGCCGGCATCCTCGTCCCGCCCCGGCGGCCCGATCGCCTCGCTGCGGCCCTCGCCGACCTGTTCGCCGATCCGGACGCCGCCGTCGCGCGCACCAACGTGGCCCGCGCGCGGGCGCTCTCCCACTACGGGGCCGCCGCCATGCAGCGCGATCTCGCAAAGCTGATTCTTCAGGTTTCTGGCCGACCCTGACGGTCGGGCCATCCTCCTCTCACGATCGAGCCGCCAGAGCCGCTATGCCGCGCGTCCTCGTGAACATGCCCAGCCAATTCGCCGGCCGGCCGTCGGGCGTCGCCCTCGTCGCCTTCCGGGTCATCGCCGGGCTCATCGCGCGCGGCACCTTCGATATCGTGCTCCGTTCGCCCTGGAGCCGCGACAAGCTGCCCCCGGCGATCCGGGATCGGATCGCAATCGTCACGGTGCCGCGCCCGCGGATCATGCTGCTGGACGTCCTGCGGCAGGCCGTCACGGTTCCGGCGCTATGCCGCGCCCACGGCATCGACGTGGTGCTCAACGCCGATCCCTATGGGGCCGCGTTCGGCGCCCGGGCGCGGGTCAGCGTCGTCCACGACCTGTATTTCCGCACGATGCCCGACCGGATCGGCTCGCGCGAGGCGCTCACGACCGATCCGATCTTCCGCCTCGTCCTCGGCAACAGCGCCCGGGTGATCGCCGTCTCGGAGACGACCCGGCGCGACCTCGGGCGCTGCTACCCGTCGCTCGCCGGCCGGACCGACGCCGTGCCCTCCGCGCCGATGCTCGATCCGGCGAACGTGGACGCGACCACCGGGATTCCCGCGGGACCATATGTGCTGGCGGTCGGGAACGCGCTCTACAACAAGAACTTCGCGACCTTGGCCCGGGCCGTGGCCGCGCTCGGGCGCTCGGACATCCGCATCGTCCATGTCGGCGAGGACCAGGACGAGACAATCGCCGCCGCGCTGGACGGCGCCCCGGTGCCGCTGACGCGCCTGTCCCGGATCGGCGAGGGCCGGCTGGCCGCCCTCTACCGGGACGCCCTGTGCCTGTGCGTGCCGTCCTTCGCGGAGGGGTTCTGTCTGCCGGTCCTGGAGGCGCAGGCGCTCGGCTGCCCGGTGATCTGCTCCGACCGGTCGGCGACCCCGGAGATCGCGGGCGCGGGCGCGCTGACCTTCGACCCGGCCGATCCGGCGGCGCTCACCCGATGCCTGCGCCGTCTGCTCGACGAGCCCGGCCTGCGCGACGCGCTGATCGCCTGCGGGCACGGCAATGTCCGGCTCTACAGCTGGGCCGAGACCGCCCGGCGCTACGAGTCCGCGCTCCTCGACGCCCTCGCGGAGTCCGGCCGCGCGACGCCTGCCCGGGAGGTGCCGCATGCGCATCCTGCACCTTAGCTCGCTCTACCCGCCCGAGCAGGTCGGCGGCGCCGAGCTGATGGTCGAGACGCTCGCCCGCACGCAGGCCGGTCTAGGCCACGCCGTGGCGGTCGCCTGCGCGTCGCGGCAGGCCGAGGCGCCGGTCCATCAGGACGGCGTCGCGGTCTACCGGATGGGATACGGAACGCCGTTCCACATCCTCGACTGGCCGCAGCGCGGGCGCCTCGACCGGATCCGCTACAAGCTTGCCGTACAATGGAACCGGCACAGCCTCGTCCAGCTCAGCCGGGCCGTGCGGGATTTCGATCCCGATCTGGTGAACACCCACTCGCTCTCGGAACTGCCCCCGGCGGTCTGGCCGCTGCTCCGACGGCTCGGCGTGCCGGTGGTGCACACGCTGCACGACTTCACCAGCCTCTGCACCAACGGCGCGATGACGCGCCACGGCCAGGCCTGCGCGGGCCAGCACCTCAAGTGCCGGCTCTACGCGGAGCCGCACCGCCGGTGCCAGCGCGGGGTCTCGGCCGTCGCGGCCGTCGGCGCGGATCTGCTGGCCCGCCATCGCGCCGCCGGCTTCTTCGACGGGGTCCCGGCGGATCTCCAGCGGGTGATCTGGAACCCGATCGAGCCGGGCGCACGCGCGAACCGGCGACCCCGGACGCCCGGTGCGCCGGTCACCTTCGGCTTCCTGGGGCGCATCGAGGCCAGCAAGGGCGCCGACATTCTCTTCGAGGCCTGCCGCCGGCTGCTGCCGGCACAGGGCTGGCGCCTCACCGTTGCCGGTCGCGCCGTGGACGGCCTCGACCGCTACCGTGCCCTGACCGAGGGCCTGCCGGTGTCGTTCCTAGGCCACGCGGAGCGCGACGCCTTCCTCGACGGGGTGGATTGCCTCGTGGTCCCCCCGATCTGGCCCGAGCCCTTCGGCCGCACCGTGGCGGAGGCCTACGGGCGCGGCGTCCCGGTGATCGGGTCGGCCATCGGCGGCATCGGCGAGCAGATCGGACCGGGCCCATGGCTGGTTCCGCCCGGTGATGGCGCCGCCCTCGCGGCCGCGATGGCTCGGATCATCGCGGAGCCGGAGTGTCTCTCCGACGGTCTGGCGCGCGCGCCAATCATCCGCGCCGGCACCGATCCGGCCGAAGTGGCGGCCGCCTACCTCGACCTCTACGCCGCCGCCCGCGCCGCCACCCATTCCGCCACGGTCCCGGCCCCGCTCGGCCGCCCGCAACTCAGCGAGTCCCGCTTATGACGGCCTCCACCCTGGCCCCGGCCTACGCGCGCAACCTGCTCGGCAGCGGCGGCGTCGCGGTCGACAGCGCACCGCGCGACGGCATCGCGCATCGCGCCGTCACCGGGCCGCTCCGGATCCTGCATCTGAGCGCCCTCTACCCGCCCTACATCGTCGGCGGGGCCGAGCGCTCGGTGGAACACCTCGCCGAGGAGTTGGCAGCGGCCGGCCACATCGTGGCGGCGGCCTGCATCGCCCGGGAGCCGGAGCCCAAGAGCGTGCGGGGCGGCGTCACGGTCTACCGGATGGCGCACCACAACGACTTCTGGCTGGAGGACTGGCCCAAGGCGACCCGGTTCGGCCGTGCCTGGGCGAAGCTCAAGCAGCAGTGGAATTTCGCCATCGCAGCCGAGTTCGGCCGGGTCCTCGACGACTTCAGGCCCGACATCGTCAACACGCACTCGCTGCTCGACGTCTCGACCCTGGTCTGGCGTGAGGCCGCCAAGCGCGGAATCCCGATCGTCCACACGGTCTGCGAGTACGACCTGATCTGCGGCAACGCCGCGATGTTCAAGAACGGCAAGCCCTGCGAGCGCTGGCACCTCGGCTGCAAGGTGGTCAATGCCGGCAAGCAGATCACCAACCGCTCGGTCGATGCGGTGGTCAGCGTCGGGACCGAGATCCTGAAGACGCACGTCAATCACGGCCTGTTCACGCATCTCGCCCCGGAGCGCCGCCGGGTGATCTTCTATTCCTGCACGGTCCCGGACGGCGATGCCGAGGCGAGGCGCCGCATCGATCGGTCGGCGCAGCCGATGACCTTCGGCTATCTCGGCCGGATCAACGTCGAGAAAGGGGTCGGCACGCTGATCGACGCCTTCCGCCGGATCGGGCCCGGCAATTGGCGCTGCCTCGTGGCCGGCCACGCGATGGACGATTCAATCGAGCGCTTCAAGGCGCAGGCCGAGGGCCTGCCGATCGAGTTCGTCGGCTGGGCCAAGCCCGCCGAGTTCCTGAGCGCGATCGACGTGCTGGCCGTGCCGTCGTTCTGGGCCGAGCCGTCCCCGCGGACGATCTACGAGGCCTACACGATGGGTGTCCCGGTCATCGGAGCCGCCTCGGGCGGGATCCCCGAGCTGATCGGCGAGGACAACACCGAGTGGCTGTTCGCGCCGGGCGACGATGCCGAACTCGCCGCGCGCTTGGAGGCGGTGATCGCACGGGGCCGCGGCGACCTTCCGGACGAGCGCGCGTTCCAGCACGTCATCCGCGAATCGACCTCCGAGCGCGTCGCCGAGAAGTACCTCGACCTCTACGCCGAACTCGTCGCCGAGCGCCGGGCAGCCCACCCGTGAGCGCCGGCGCGCCGGTCCTGACCGAGGCCGCGGCGGCCGCCGACGCCTCCGAGATCGTCCCGGGGCTCGGCGCCGGTGCGGACGTGACCGGCCGCTCTTTCGACGCCGCCCGCTGGGTGGCGCTCGCCTCCGTGGGCAATGTCGTCCTGAGCTTCGGGGTGTTCCTCGTGCTGGCGCGCCTGATCGGGCCGGCGGAATTCGGCATGGTGGCGATCGCCGCCGTCTTCATCGACATCCTGCAGATCGTCGCCCGGTGCGGGCTGCCGGACGCGGTGGTCCAGCGGGCCGATTGCGACGAGGAATTCGCCGCCACGGCCTTCTGGGTCATGCTCGCGGCGGGCAGCCTGTGCGCGGCGGCGCTGGTCGCCCTGTCGGGGCCGATCGCCTGGATCTTCGACCTGCCGGAACTGCGCCCGGTCCTGTGCGCGCTCTCAGCCTGCTTCGTGATCACCGCCGCGGGCGCCATCCACGAGGCGCGCCTGCAGCGCAGCTTCGGCTTCCGCAAGCTCGCCCTGCGGGCGCTCGGCTCCAACCTGCTCGGGGGGGCGGTCGCCCTGGCGCTGGCCTTCGCCGGCTACGGCGTCTGGAGCCTCGTGGTCCAGCGCCTTGTAGCCGCCACGGCGACGACGCTCCTGACCTGGGCGGCGTCCCGCTGGATTCCGGCGCGCCGGGTGAACCTCGCGGCCGCGCGCGCCCAGATCGCCTTCGGCTCGCGGGTGTTCTGCACCTACCTCCTGCTGGTGGTCTCGATCCGCAGCCAGGAGGTGATCGCCGCGTATTTCCTCTCGGCGACCGATGTCGGGTATCTGCGCCTCGCCTGGCGCTGCATCGATCTCGTCAGCCAAGTTGCGGTCATCCCCCTGACCACGGTCGGCCTGACCACCTATGCCCGGCTCCAGGACCAGCCGGCGGAACTCGCGACGGCCTTCTACGGCTTCACCGCGGCCTCGGCCTTCGTGGCGGTGCCGGCCCTGTTCGGCATGGCGGCCGTCGCCCCGACGCTGATCCCGTTCCTGTTCGGCGACCAGTGGCACCAGGCCGCCCCGGTGCTGCGGATGCTGGCGCTGCTCGCGCCCGAATTCGTCGCCACCTCGATGCTCTGGATGATCTTCACGGCGCTCGGGCGCAACGGCACGGCGCTGCGGCTCGCCGGGGCCCAGTTCGGCCTCGGCGCGCTCGCCTCCGTCGCGACGGCCCCCTTCGGCCTCGCGGCGCTAGCAATCGGGCATGTGGCGCGGGCCTACCTGTTCTCGCCCGTCATCGTGGTCGGCGCCGGGCGCTTCGTGCCGGTGAGCAACCGGCATCTCGCCCGGGTGCTCCTGCCGGTCACGGCCTGCGCGGCGGCCATGGCCGGCTTCGTCCTGCTGGTCCAGACCCCGATCCACGCCGCCCTCGGCGACCGGCTCGGCCTGTTCGCGGCCGTCGGGATCGGCGTCCTGGCCTACGCGGCGCTGGCCCAGACCTTCATGCGGGAGACGGTTCGCAGCGCTCTGCGAATCTTCATGCGCCGCAGGGCCTGATCTGCACGGTCCGCCAACCTTTATGGGCGAGACTGCGCGTGCAGGGCCGCGTCCAGCCGGACCGGCATCGTCGGGTCGGGGCGCGGAGACGCCTGCCTTGCCCGGCGCCGGCCTTCGGCGGCGCGCGTTCGGACGGTTCGAAACGATGATGGGACGGGCGTTGCCGATCCGGGACGAGGCGCCGGCCCTGTCCGCCGCGGCCGACCGCGCGGCCGTCTTCCTGCTCGGCGTTGCCCTCCAGTTCAACGTGCTGACCTCGAGCTTCGGGCTGCCGTTCCAGCGCCTGTCCGACCTCCTGCCGTTCCTCCTCATCCCCTGGTTGGGACTGCGCCGCGCGGTAATCGCGGAAGCCTTGCGGAACATCGCGCCGATCGGCGCCATCGTCGTGCTCCTTGGCGCCTCCATCGTGCTGAAGGCCCACCAGCAGGGCGGCGACGTCTACCTGACCCTCGTGCTGCTGCTCTACGTCGTGCAGGCGTTCATCCTGCTGGTGCTGTTCCGCGACCGCCGGATCGAGAACGCGTTCTGCATCGGCCTCCTCGCGGGCATGCTGGCATCCCTGGCGGTGCTGTTTCTCGCCTCGACCGGTGCGTCGCTGGAGCGCTTCGGCCTCGCGGTTCCGCTGGACGGCGTCGACGAGGAGTTGAAGCTCTTCTTCCAGGACAAGCTCGGCGGCCTCTGGATCTCCGGCAACGAGACGGGCCACGTCTTCGCGCTCGGCGGCGCGGCCGCTCTGCTGCTGAGCCTGCGCTACCGTCTTCGGGTGATCTACCTCGTCTTCTTCGTCGCGCTGCTGGCGAGCTTCCCGCTGACCAACAACCGCGCCGGCCTGTTCATGCCGCTCTTCGTCCTCGCCGTGCTGATGCGGCGCAATCTTCGGCCCTCGATGGTCTTGGCCGCCCTCGGCGTGCTCGGCGTCCTGCTCCTCGCCTGGTCGCTGACCGGCGAGCTCCCGCTGCCCGGGACGCTGGCTCAGGCGGTCGAGCGGCGCTTCACCGAGGACCACAACGTCGCCGGCAATTTCGACGAGCGGTTCCTGTCGGGTTTCACCGCGCTTCAGCTCGTGGTCGAGTACCCGTTCGGGGTCGGCGAGATCGCCCGGCGGGACGAGCTGCGCGCGCTCACCGGTCTCACGACGCCGCACAACGCCTTCGTCTCGCTCGCGCTGCAATCCGGCCTCGCCGTGGCGCTGCTCCTCATCGCCGGGCTGGTACGCATTCTTCTGGCGCCAGCCGTCTCGGGTCCGTTCCTGACCTACAGCGCCCTGTTCCTCATCCCGTCGATGATGTTCGAGGAATTGTCGGTCAATCAGTACTTCCTGTTCTTCATGGCGTTCGTGCTCGCATCCTGGGCGATCTCGAGCGATCCGGACCCGGAGCGCCCACGCACGGGCTGACGCCTCGGGCGATAGGATCTCGGCGTCCGGATCCCGTCCGGGGGAGGGCGGGTTCCCCTCCGGTGACGCGGCCGGGGGCCCCGTCCCGGAGGTCGTCCCGTTGTCCGCTCATCCTAAGCCGCTGCACCGCCTGTCCGCCTTCACGGGCGACGCGCTCAACATCGTCGTCGAGACTCCGAAAGGCAGCCGCAACAAGTACAGCTTCGAACCCGAATTCGGCGCGCTCCTGCTGAAGAAGGTTCTGCCGGAGGGGCTGTCGTTTCCCTACGATTTCGGGATGATCCCCTCGACGAAGGGCGAGGACGGCGATCCGCTCGACGTCCTGCTGCTCCTCGACGCGCCGGCCGTCGCCGGCTGCGTCGTCGCGGGCCGCCTCGTCGGCGTGATCGAGGCCGAGCAGCGCGAGCGGGACGGGACCTGGGAGCGCAATGACCGGTTGATCGCCGTGGCGGAACACGCCCCGACCCACGCGCATGTTCACGCCCTGAGCGACCTCCGTCCGGGCATGCTGGAGGAGGTGGAGGCGTTCTTCGCGCAGTACAACGCGCTGTCCGGCCGGGAATTCCGGCCGCTTCGCCGGGGCGACGCCGAGGCGGCCCGGGCGCTGGTGCGAAACGGAATGGAGGCCTGCACGGCGTGAGCGCGCGTCCGCCGCAAGACCGCACCGCCTCCGCTTGGGCGCGGAGTCCGCAGACGGCAGAATGGGGAACCCAGGGCCGCCCGAACGGGTCCTTTTGTGAGATGCGTCACAACGTTCGGGTGGGCCATGCCGCTGGACCGGCTCTCGGTGGGCCAATCGCTCGACTGCCTCATCATCGGCGGCGGGCCGGCCGGCCTGACCGCGGCGCTCTACCTTGCCCGTTTCGGCCGCAGCTGCCTCGTGGTCGATGCGGGCCGGTCCCGGACCGGGTGGATCCCGGTCAGCCATAACATACCGGTCTTCGCCGACGGGATCTCGGGCACCGAGATCCTCGAGCGGCAGCGCGCGCACCTCGCCCGCTATGGCGGGATGATCCTGCCGGGGCTGGTCACGGATCTGGCGCGGAACCCGGGCGGGTTGCGCGCCACCGTTACGGCGGACGGGGAACCCGGCATCCGCACGATCGAGGCCCGGCGGGTTCTCCTCGCCACCGGCGCCGAGGATGTCGAGCCGGACCTCCCCGACCTGCCGGACGCGATCCGGCGCGGGCTGGTGCGCTACTGCCCGATCTGTGACGGCTACGAGGCGCGGGGCAAGCGCATCGCCGTCATCGGCCACGGCGACCGGGGCCTCGGCGAGGCAGTGTTCGTGGCGCGCACCTACGCTCAGGACGTGACCCTGCTGACCCTCGGTCAGGATCTGCACCTCGACGGAGCGGCGCGCGAGCGAGCGCGCGAGCATGGCATCGCGGTCGTCCATGCGCCGGTCGTCGGCCTCGATATCGAGCAGAGCCGGATTACCCTGCTGCGCACCGCCGACGGCGCGGAACACCGGTTCGAGGTGCTGTACTCGGCCCTCGGATTGAAGCTCCGCTCCGACCTCGCGCGCGCCCTCGGCGCGGAGCACGACGGCACGGGGGCGCTCACGGTCGACGAGCACAACCGCACGAGCGTGCCGGGCCTGTACGCCGCCGGCGGCGTGGTCCGCGGGCTCGATCAGGTGGTGGTGGCGATGGCGCACGGGGCCGTCGCCGCCACCGACATCCACAATCGCTGCGAGCTGCCCACCGAGGAGGAGCCGGACGGCGCGCTCCGGCGGCGCTGAGGCCGCGCGGCTACCGGGCCGCCGGGGTCAGCGTCAGGGTTCCCCGGAACGGCTTGGACTTGTCGTTCACGCTGGTGCAGCCGAACGGGTACTGGCCCGCACCGATCGTTCGCACGCGGATCTCGCCCTTGCCGTTCTGCTTGACGGTGTAACCGTCGTTGCTCGCCACGTGCACGACGTCGCCATCGTGATGGAGGACGTTCTTGTTCTCGAAGATCTGCGGCGCCGTGAGCACGAACTGGCTCGTGGAGCGATTCTGCACCTTGATGCTGACATCCGTGTCGGCCGGCAGGCGCAGCTCGGCCGGCGCGCAGGTCGGCACCCCGTTCTCGACCGTCATGGTCAGGTCGACGGCCGGCATCGTCTCGGCGGCCCGGGCGGCCCCGGTCAGGAGGAGGGCTGCGGTGAGGATCGCGCCGAGATGCGCGACCGGAGATCCGAAGACGGGGCGGCAACCTGATCCAGAATTCATGCAGGGCTCTCGGTATCCAGTTGAGAATGTCAGCACTCGCTCAACCGCACCGGAGAAGCTGTGGTTCAAGCCGGCGGCTCGTGCGGTGTGCGGCGGTAGCCGCGCGCGCAGGTATGTGGCACGTAGAGGCCCAAATTGATCAATGGATCAGCGTTTTCGTTCCGGTCGATCAGGTTAGAAATCAACATAAAATAATATTTATGGCGGCTCGGTACCGTGAATAAACGTCCGTGCGTGTGGATTTATACGGAAACCGGATCCGTTTCAGCTGGTTGATCAACCATACCCTGCTGCTTGTCCGTCGGTTCACGGGCCGTCACGGTAGCCGCAGTCGCGTATTGCCCAACCAGAGACATCAAATGCGCTTCTCAGCCGCGGCGTTGGCCGTGCTCCTCCCCATGACGCTGCCCATGACGCTGCCAGCCAGCGCTCTTGCCCAAACGGGCGTGCCGGCCGGGCCGGGCCTCGTCGGCCCGCGCACGACCGGCGCCACCACCGAGATTCAGCCGAACACGACCGGGAACGATGCCGACCTCGTCGTCGCCCCCGGCGCTACCGGCGCCGAGACGATCACCACGAACTCGGCCGCGGGCGGAAACGCCAACCTTCCGGAGCGGTCCGTGCCGAACGGGAGCGCCGGTGGCGGCACCTCCGGCCAGGGCGGCGGCTAGTCCGACGTGTCGGCCGAGCCCTGTACCATCGCAAAGCCGGGGCTCGGCAGACGTAGAATATCGCCTTAAGCCCGCATCAACCAAAACAACGAAGCCGTCGGTCGATGCAGAGACTTTGTTGATCCTGAAGTTCACAGCCTCTTAGCATTTGACATGCTTTGTCCGTGACCTGGAATACGGGCACAAAACATGTCGAATGAGTCGTCGACTGCGTGGGGACGCGGCGAGCTATACGAGACCCTGTGCCTGCTCGTCATCGGCGCGGGAATCTGGTTCGTCGGCGTCACGCTCGGAACGTTCGACTCCCTGAACGCCGCGATGTCCGCCTACGGTCTCAACGACCTCCTGATGCTCGCCGCCTGCATGGGCGTGGCCCTGTTTGGCGCCAGCGTCCGCAAATCCATCCTCCTCCGCCGGCTGATGCTGCAGCGCGACGCGGCGGCCGCGCAAGCGGAGGCCATCGCCCGGCATGACGGCCTGACCGGGCTGGCCAACCGGCGCCGCTTCATCGATGCGGTCGCGCGAGCCCAGGCGACGTTGGGTGCGGAGCCGTCCTCCGCGGTCCTGCTGATCGATCTCGACCGGTTCAAGCCGGTCAACGACCTCTACGGCCACGCGGCCGGCAATGCGGTTCTCTGTGCCGTGGCCGAACGCCTCCAGCGGCTGCTGCCGCCCGGCGGCGTCGCGGCCCGGCTCGGCGGCGACGAGTTCGCCATGCTGGTCCCGGTGGAGCAGGGCAGCGAGGGGCTGACGCGCCTCGCGCAAGCCGTCATCGCCAGCATTTCCGAGCCGGTCTCCTGGAACCAGAACGACCTCAAGGTCGGCGCCACCGTCGGCGTCGCGGTCGTGGCCGCCAACCACGCCGATCCCGACGCCGTGCTCCACGCGGCCGATCTCGCCATGTACCAGGGCAAGAAGGACGGCCGCGGCAATTACCGCTTCTTCCGGAGCACCATGGACGAGGAGCTGCGCGCCCGGGCCCGCATCGAGACGGAGCTGCGCACCGCCATCGAGACCGGGGCGATCGAGCCCTACTACCAGCCGGTGGTCTCCCTGCCCGAGAAGACGATCGTGGGCGTTGAGGTGCTGGCGCGCTGGCGCCACCCGACCCGGGGCCTCGTCGGCCCGACCGAATTCATCCCGGTGGCCGAGGAGACCGGGATGATCGCCGACCTCAGCTACAGCCTGATCCGACGCGCCTGCCTCGATGCCCGCGCGTGGCCGTCCCACCTGATCCTCGCGGTAAACATCGCGCCGCACCAGTTCCAGGACGCGTGGCTGGCCCAGCGCATCCTGGCGATCCTCACCGAGACCGGCTTCCCGCCCCAGCGTCTCGAAGTGGAGATCACCGAGAGCGCCCTGATCCAGGATCTGGAGGCGACCCGCGCCACCCTCCTGTCGCTGCGGCAGCTCGGCGTGCGCATCGCGCTCGACGATTTCGGCACCGGCTATTCCAGCCTCTACCACCTGCGCGAGCTGAAGTTCGACAAGCTGAAGATCGACCGGAGCTACGTCGACGCGATCACGATGAGCGACGAGCGCGCCAAGCTGGTCGACGCCATCATCAAGCTCGGGACGAGTCTCGGCCTCTCCACCACGGCCGAAGGCATCGAGACGGATGCGAGCCTGGACTGGCTGTCGGACCAGGGCTGCCATTTCGGGCAGGGCTACCTCTTCGGCCACGCCATGCCCAAGGCCGAGATGGACGTCGTGCTGAGCGCGGAGGGCGACGCGGTCGGCCCGACAGACGGCCTCGCCCTGGCCTCATAGGCGTCCAGCTGCCGATCACGCCGCCATCCCGGGCCCGCGGAGCGGAGCGCGGGATCCGGACCCGCCGACGCGGCCTAAGTGCAGCACTCGCGGGTCGGATTGCCCGCGTCCGGCATGCCTGTTCCGGTCCGGGCTCGTCTGCGGCGCCCCGGAAGTACAAGGCGGTCAGAGAAGCCCGCCATCACCGCGGCGGCTTGTAGGCCGAGCCGTCCTCGGCGCGGAGCGGTTTCTCCACGAAGCGCCCGTGCTTCGGGACCGCGACACGGTCGAAATCGTCTGCCAGCGCCTTGAGGGCGCGGCGCATCTCCGGTCCCTGGAGCGGCCGCCCGTGGCCGGTGATGACCCGCTCCGGATCGAGCGCCGCCAGGGTCCGGACGGATTTGCGCGCCGCGTCCCAGTCGATCGTCAGGTACATCGGCGGTCCGTGCAGCTCGGGCTCCTGGACTGCGACCGCGTAGACCGATTTCTGCGCGGTCGTGACGAAGGCATCGCCGACGATCAGCGTCCGGTCAGCCTCGCGCCACAGGGAGATGTGACCCGGCGCATGGCCCGGCGTGTGGATCCAGCGCCAGCCGGGCAGGGGCGGCACCGTCCCGTCCTCCGGAAGGTCCTTCAGGTTTTTCGACACATCCACCGGCTGCGTTGGGAAGAGCGGCGAAAGCCGGCCGAGCAGGCCGCCACCGACGCTGGGATCGGGCGTCGGATAGGCGGCGCTGCCATCGAGATACGGCCGCTCCAGCGCGTGCGCGTAGACCGGGACCTCCCACTGCGCGGCCAGATCCTCCAGCACGCCGACATGGTCGAAATGGCCGTGCGTCTGCACGATCGCGGATGGTCGCGCTCCCTCGCCGAAGCGCGCCCGCGCGGCAGCCTCGATCGCCCGCTTCGAGCCCATCACACCGGCATCGACCAGCACCCAGCCGCGGTCGCCCGCCCCTGGCTCGCCGACGAAGACCACGTTGACGAGGACATGACGCTGATACGCGACGTCGTCGGTGATGGCGTGGGTGGCGTCGTCCCGCTCGGCGTCGCGGTGCGGATCATCGGCCCGGGCCTGCGGGTCGACAGGGATCTGCTGGGCCATCTGAACCGGGCTCCCATAGCTGTTCGTGGTGCGGCCGGGCCGGGCCAAGCCCCGCCGGGATCCGTGCGGGCACAGACCTGTCCCGTCGGGGCGCCGAAGCGTTCGACGCGGGATGCCCGTCACCGCCGGTATCCTGCCAACCGGGCTTGCCAGGGCGTGTTCCCCGGCTTCGGCCGAGCGGCCGGGACGCCGCAGGAACATCGCGGGGATCGACACGCACCCCATATTGCGGGCAACGATGCGCCGTCGCAGGTCACAGCATGGCACCGAGCCCGATCGCCCTCATCGCCTCCGCCGGTCTCGTCGCGATGGTCGCCGCCGGCACGGGGGCGATCGTCCTGCAGCAGGGCTCGCGCTTCAGCCATCCGCGTAAGACCGGGGGCGCCTTCACCATGGCGGATCTCGACGGCCGGCCGGTGAGCCAGGCCGATCTCCTGGGCAAGCCGACTGCCCTGTTCTTCGGCTTCACCCACTGCCCGGAAGTCTGCCCGACGACGCTCGCCACGCTGGCCGGCGCCCTCGGCCGAATGGGCCGCGACGCGGATCGTCTCAACGTGGTCTTCGTCACGCTCGACCCGGAGCGCGACACGCCCGACTCCCTGCGCGAGTACCTCGCCTCGTTCGATCCGCGAATCCGCGGCTTCGTCGGCACGAAGGATCAAGTCGCCCGCATGGCCGATGCCTACCACGTCGCCTACAAGCGCGTGCCGACCCAGGACGGCGACTACACGATGGAGCATTCGGCCACCGTCGCGCTGTTCGACAAGACCGGCCGCATGGTCGGGGAGATCGGCTACCAGGAGGACGAGGCGCGCGTGCTGTCCAAGCTGATCACGCTGGCGCTGCCCGGACAGTGCGCCCCGGGGGGCGGGGCGGAACTGTGGTCGACGACCGGTGCCACGGGCACGTGCGGGCCGCGGAGCTGAGCGGCGCCTGACGAAATTGCGCCGCCGCCTTCGCATGGCTAGAGCGCGACGCGGGCCGCGAGGCCCGGGTCGAATCGCCGAGGCACCCGCTTGATCACGCGCCGCGTCCTGACCGCCCTCGGGCTCCTGGCCCTCGCGCCGTTCCCCGGCACTGCCCGGGCCGCTGCCGGAGGGCCGCGTCTCGCGTCGCCCGAGCCCATGGATCTCGACCGGCTGAACGACCTCGCCCGGAGCCTGCGCGACCGGCCCTACGCGCCGCCGCCCGAGGCGCCCGCCGCGAAGGCCCTCGACGCCCTGACCTACGGGCCGCTGCAGGAGATCCGCTACCCGCCCGGCCGGGCGCTCTTCTCCGACAGCCCCTATCCGGTGACCTTCTTCCATCTCGGCAACTTCTTCCGGCACCCCGTGAAGGTCTTCGCCCTGGAGGGCGGACAGGCCCGCGAAGTGCTCTACAGCCACGACCTGTTCACCTACCCGGCCGGCAATCCGGCCAAGGACGTCCCAGACGGGGCCGGCTTCGCCGGGTTCCGGTTCCAGAAGGCCCCGGCCGGCCAGCCCGGCGACGACGCCGACTGGCTCGCCTTCCTCGGCGCGTCGTATTTCCGCGCCGCCGGCGACGGGCAGCAATACGGCGCCTCCGCCCGCGGCATCGCCATCGACACCGCGCCCGGACCGGGCAAGACGGAGGAATTCCCGGTCTTCACCCGGTTCTACGTCAGCCCGGCCGCGGAGGGCGCCGTCACCGTGCTGGCTCTGCTCGAAGGTCCGAGCCTGACCGGCGCCTACCGGTTCGTCGCCCGCAAGGAGCCGCACGTCGTCATCGACGTCGCCTGCACGCTCTACATGCGCCGCTCCGTCGAGCGGTTCGGCATGGCGCCGCTGACCTCGATGCTCTGGTACTCGGAGGGGATGAGCCGGTTCCTCGCCAGCGACTGGCGGCCGGAGGTGCACGATTCCGACGGCCTGCTGATGCAGACCGGCAGTGGCGAGATCATCTGGCGGCCGCTCAACAACCCGCCGCGGCTCAGCGTCAGCGCCTTCGCGGACCGGTCGCCCCGGGGCTTCGGCCTGCTCCAGCGGGACCGGTCCTTCGACCACTACATCGACGACGGCTTCGAGGAGAACCGGCCGGACCTCTGGGTGGAGCCGCAGGGGGATTGGGGCGCGGGCAGCGTGCAGCTGGTGGAGATCCCCACCCATCAGGAGACCGACGACAACATCGTCGCCCTGTGGGTCCCGGACGACCCGCCGAAGGCCGGGAGCGCGCGCAGCTTCGCCTACCGGCTGCGCTGGCCAGTGCAGGAGCCGGTCGCGACCGATCTCGCCCGCTGCATGGCGACGCGGGCGACCAAGGGATCCTGGCTCGCCGAGGCCGACCGGCGCCCCGGCCGCGCCAACCTCGTGCGGCAATTCGTGCTCGAATTCGAGGGCGCGGCCCTGGCGGGCCTCGATCCCGAGAAGGCCGAGGTGGTCCTCACGCTCACGCGCGGCCATGCCGAGGAGGTCGGCGCCACCTGGGCGCCCTACGGCAAGCCCAGCCCCTGGCGGGTGTTCCTCAAGCTCTACGCCGAGGGTCCGGACCCAGTCGAGATGCGGCTGCAGCTGAAGGCCGGCGGGCGGTTGCTCTCCGAGACCTGGGCCTACCAGTATTATCCGGAAGCCCCCGGAACGGTTCTCTGACCGGCGGGTTCAGGGCTGTGTGCGACTGGGCCGCCCGGCGCGTGAAAGTCCCGACCGCGCCACGGCCGGTCGGCCCGGCGCCGCATGCGAGCCCGTCATGAACGGCGAACGACCGCCCGACCCACACTCGCCCGACCCACACTTGCCCGAGACGCTCACGCGCCTGCTCCGGGCGCCCAAGAGCGCCATCTGGCCGACGCCGGAGGATCGGAACCGGCTGCGCCTCGGCCGTCAGAGGCCGCGCCAGCCGAGCCGCGCGATCCTGGGTGTCTGGCTCTGGGCGATCCTCTACAACCTCATCGGCTTCGCGATTCTCGCGGCGCTGTGGCGGACGATGCGCTGATCCGATGATCCGATACGGCTTCACCCCGGCGAGACTGCCGGTCCGCGCCCTCGCGGTGCTGCTGGCGCTGGCGACGGCCTCCGCCTGGGCTGTCGAGCCTCGTCCCGGCGACGCGCTCGACGCGGATGACGGGACCGGAGCCGTGAAGGTCTGCTCGCCGGTGGCGATGCCGCGCTGGCGGTCGATGACGCCGGTGCCCAAGACCTGGACGTTCCTCGACTGCATGGGCTTCGCGGGCGAGATGGGCGCGACCGATTTCCAGCTCGGCTGCCTGTTCGCCAACGTGACGCCCTACGCGCAGAAATACGCCTGGGGGCCGCTGGTGAAGATCGAGAAGGCGGCCCTGGCCAAACCGCAGCCGCCGGTGCCGAATTGCGGCTGGTAGCCCGCCGGATCAGTCGATTGCGGGCTGCCACTCCAGATCGAGGGCGAGGCGGGCACGAAAGACGACGCTGCCGGCCTCGTCCCGAACCTGGGCCTCCAACTGCAGACCGGCGCCGCCGCCGGGCGGCGGAAGCTTCGGCTTGCCGCGGAGCAGGTCGTGCGCGGCCTCGACCAGAGCTTCCGCCGCCGAGCGGCAGGCTTCCAGCCGCTCGGCGAAATCCAGCCCCTCCTCGTCGCGGGACACGTCCTGGCCTTCGATAAAGTCGGTGAAGTAGCGCACGGCGCGGAGCCTCACGGGCAAACACGGAGCGTGATCCGCACCCCATCCCCTGTCGCTAACCTGTGTGTGGGTCGAACCATACCGGCCCCGAGCCGCAGGACCGGCTGTTCACCCAGGCACGGGTGCCTCTCCAGCGGACACGAGGTGACGGAATCCTCCGGCAGCCGCTCGCGATTGTCGGAAAGTACACACTCCCTAGGAGAAAGCTGACCCTGCATCAAGGCGGCCGCACCGTTGTTCCGAGCCTGGGCGCGGCGCAGCCCTGCCTCCAGGCTTGCTCGAAGGAACTTGCACGAAGGTCCAATGGAACGGGACGCTGCGGGGAGGCTACGCCTCCGGCGTTTCGCGGCGAGCGCCGGGCCGCCGCCTTCGGTCGCTGGCGGCACGATCGCTCAGCCGGAAGGATCCGAAAGCCAGGATGCCGGGACGGCGCGGCGGCCGATCCCGAATGAGGATCACGGAGGTAAGACCTGCCCCGCTTCTACCTGAACGTTCGCCGGCACGGCACGCTGATCCACGACGATGAGGGCGACGAGTTGCCCGACGGGGCCGCCGCCCAGGCGCTCGCCCGCGAGATCGTCGGCGAGATGCGGCGCCTGCCTCACATCTACGGCGCGCCGCGCCGTTGGCGGGCCGACACGTTCGTGATCACCGACGAGGGCGGTGCCGTCGTGGCGGAGGTGCCCTACGCCAGCGTTCCCTGATGCGCCCTGAGCGGCCCGATCAGGCGCTCGTACTCGGCCTCCGCGGGACCGTAGGTGTTACCGGCCGCCTGCTCCAGCCGCGCGCGGCTCAGCACACGGATGCGCCCGCGCCGGGCCCGGATCAGCCCGGCCCCTTCCAGCGTATGGATCGCCACCGTGACGGTGGGGCGGCGAACACCGAGCATGATCGACAGAAACTCGTGCGTGACCGACAGATCGTCCCCATCCTGGCGATCGTGGTACATCAGCAACCAGCGCGCGAGCCGCTCCTCAGCCGGCGTGCCGGCGTTGGCGATAGCGGTCTGGGCGACCTGCACCAGGAAGGTCTGCACGTAGCGCAGCAGCAGATCGCGCAGTGACCGGCTGGCCTCGGCGGCCGCGCGCAGGTCCGCGACGGGAATACGTTGCCCGCGGCCCGCGACCTGCATGAAGATCTGGTGGGGGATCGTATCGACACCCAGGATCAATGTCGGCACCGCCATGCCGTCGCGGCCAAACAATCCGACCTCGACGCGTCCGCCCTCCGCCAGGCCCGAGACCACCGAGCACAGGCCGGTCTCGATGAAGACGGCATGCGCAATGACTTTGGCCGGTTCCACCAGAACCATCCCGAGGGGCAGTTCGACAGGTTCGAGATGCGGCGCGAGCAGCGCGTTGTCCGCCTCGGAGAGGGACGCCAGCAAGCTGTTCTGATGAGCCATCGCCGTGAGGTGCGCAGAAGCAGCCGAAAACGCGCCGACACAGTTTGGTGAGACGAAGCGTCACGCCGAGCCTGCTCGGATCACGGCACGAACGCGAGCAGATATTGCACATTAGGCAGGAAGCGTCCGCTATCGGACAGACCAGTGATCTCGGAAGAACGGCAACACACGAGAATCGGCTTCGATGCGGAATGCAAAGCTTCCTTAAAGACCGATCCTCAGATTGGCCCGGGCAACCGTGCCGATGTGGCTGCTTTGCTACGTGCGCCGCGCGGCCTGCACTTGCCAACAACCGAGCGCGTCGCCGCGCTTTGACGTGCGCTCTCCATCGGTCTACACACGGAGCAGCAAGACAAGCAAGAACCATGCCGTGAGCACCGCCGCTCGGGCTGGTGAATCGCGCTGGAAGGGCATCGGGGCCTCGCATGAGTTTGGTGCAACGGCTGGAAGTGCGTCAGGGCCAGGCCCTGGTGATGACGCCGCAGCTCCTGCAAGCGATCAAGCTCCTGCAACTGTCGCAGCTCGATCTTGCCTCTTATGTCGAGGCCGAGCTGGAGCGGAACCCGCTCCTCGAGCGTGCCGAGCCCGAGCTGCCGGGCGCAGGCGACGCCTCGGAATCCGGCTCCCACCAGGACGAATCGCATGCCGACGGCTTCGAGGCGCCGGAGCCCGATTCGTGGCTCTCCACCGAGCTGAATGCGAGCCGCGGTGAGATCGAGGGCGACTTCGACACGCGGCTCGACAACGTCTTTCCCGACGAGGCGCCGGTCCAGGCGCGCGAGGCAGGCGGCGGCGACATGCTCTCGCTGACCCCGCCGCCCTACGGCAGCGGCGGCGGCAGCTTCGACGCCGAAGCGCCGGATTTCGAGGCCAGTCTCACGGCCGAGACGTCGCTGCGCGACCACCTCGCGAGCCAGCTCGAGCTGGCGACACGCGATCCCGCCGAGCGCCTGATCGGCGGCTTCCTGATCGACGCCGTCGATGAGGCCGGCTACCTGCGCGAGGGCATCGACGGCGTGGCCGAGCGTCTCGGGGCCGACCCGGCTCTGGTGACGCGCGTGCTGTCCCTCGTGCAGACCTTCGACCCGCCCGGAATCGCGGCCCGGGATCTCGCGGAATGCCTCGCGATCCAGCTGCGCGAGCGCGACCGGTTCGATCCGGCCATGCAGGCCCTGGTCTCCCGTCTCGATCTCGTGGCCAAGCGCGATTTCGCGGCCCTGCGCCGCCTGTGCGGCGTCGACGACGAGGATCTCGTCGACATGCTGGGCGAGATCCGCCGACTCGACCCCAAGCCGGGACGGGCCTTCGGGTCGAGCGCGGTCGAGGTGCTGGTGCCCGACGTGTTCGTGCGTGCCGCCCCCGACGGGTCCTGGCTGGTCGAGCTCAACGGCGAGGCCCTGCCGCGGGTGCTGGTGAACCAGAGCTACTATGCCCGGGTCGTGCGCGGCGCGTCGGCGGAGGGCGACAAGGCCTTCCTGTCGGAGGCCCTGCAGAACGCCAACTGGCTGACCCGCTCCCTGGAGCAGCGCGCCCGCACCATCCTCAAGGTCGCCACCGAGATCGTGCGCCAGCAGGACGGATTCTTCGTCCACGGCGTCACCCATCTGCGCCCGCTCAACCTGAAGACGGTGGCGGAAGCGATCGGCATGCACGAATCGACGGTGTCGCGCGTCACCTCCAACAAGGCGATCGGCACGAGCCGCGGCACCCTGGAGATGAAATACTTCTTCACCGCGGCGATCCCCGGTGCGGCCGGCATGGCGGCGCATTCCTCGGAGGCCGTGCGCCACCGCATCAAGCAGCTCGTCGACGGCGAGACGCCGGCCGATGTGCTCTCCGACGATGCGCTGGTGCAGAAGTTGCGCAGCGAGGGCGTCGACATCGCCCGGCGCACGGTGGCGAAGTACCGGGAGTCGTTGCGGATCCCGAGCTCGATCGAGCGCCGCCGCGAGCATTTCGCCCACGGATCCGCCCACCACGCCGCCCTGGCCCTGCGCTGAGCGAAAGCTTGGCGCCGCGCTGACCGAACGGCCGGGCTTGCGCGAAACCGCCGTCCGGCCCATCCGTGGCGCCGAATGACGACGCCTGGACCTGCCATGACCGCGACCGGAACACCGTCCCGCAGCCTCACCGCCATCGTGCTGGCGGCCGGGAAGGGCGCGCGCATGCGCTCGGACCTGCCGAAGGTGCTGCATCGGATCGCCGGCCGCAGCATGCTCGGGCACGTGCTGGCCGCCGTGCAGGCGGCCGGCGCCGGCCGGATCGCCGTGGTGGCCGAGCCCGGCCGCGACGACGTCGCCGCCGAGATCGCCCGGCAGGCCCCTGGCGCGCAGGTCTTCCCGCAGGCCGAGCGGCTGGGCACCGCCCACGCGGTGCTGGCGGCCCGGGACGTGCTCGCCGATCCGGACGATGACGTGGTCATCGCCTTCGGCGACACGCCTTTGATCACCGCCGAGACGTTCCTGAGGTTGCGGGCACCGCTGGCCGATGGCGCGGCGGTCGCGGTGCTGGCCTTCGAGACCGCGACACCCACCGGTTACGGGCGGGTGCTGACCGAAGGCAGCCGAGTCCTGGCGATCCGCGAGGAGAAGGATGCCAGCGCGGCCGAGCGGGCCGTGACGCTCTGCAATGCCGGGTTGATGGCGCTGTCGGGCCCCCACGCCCTGGCGCTACTCACCCGCATCGGCAACGACAACGCCGCCG
This sequence comes from Methylobacterium sp. FW102-HT35C08, assembly GCF_058790235.1. NCBI lineage: Bacteria > Pseudomonadati > Pseudomonadota > Alphaproteobacteria > Hyphomicrobiales > Methylobacteriaceae > Methylobacterium > Methylobacterium sp. FW102-HT35C08. The sequence goes on from NZ_JBYTCL010000002.1 coordinate 429,998, forward strand.
GCGAGTACTACCTGCCCGACGCCGTGGCGCTCGCGGTCGCCGACGGGCTCGCGGTCACCGTCGTGCCGGTGGACGAGGCGGAGGCTCAAGGCGTCAATGACCGGGCGCAGCTCAGCGTCGCGGAGGCCGCGATCCAGTCCCGGCTGCGCCGCAGCGCCATGCTGGGCGGCGCCACCCTGATCGCACCCGAGACCGTCTTCCTCAGCCACGACACCGTGCTGGGACGCGACGTCATCGTCGAGCCGAACGTGGTCTTCGGGCCGGGGGTGCGCGTCGGGGACGGCTGCACCGTGCGGGCCTTCGCGCATCTGACAGATACGCGACTCGAGGCGGACGTCCGGATCGGACCGTTCGTGCGGCTGCGCGGCCACGCCGTGCTGGAAAGCGGCGCCGAGCTCGGCAATTTCGTCGAGCTGAAGAACGCCCATATGGGCGCGGGCGCCAAGGCCGCGCACCTCACCTATCTCGGCGATGCCGAAATCGGCGCGAAGGCGAATATCGGAGCCGGCACGATCACCTGCAATTACGACGGCGTGCTCAAGCACCGGACCACCATCGGCGCGAACGCCTTCATCGGCTCGAACTCAGCGCTCGTGGCGCCGGTCACGGTGGGGGAGGGGGCCTATATCGGCTCGGGTTCGGTGATCACCGACGACGTTCCGGCGGACGCCATGGCGGTCGCGCGCGGCCGGCAGGCGACGAAGCCCGGCTGGGCCAGGGAGAAGCGCGCCGCCTTGCAGGCCGAGAAGGCACGGCGCGGAAAAAGCTCCTGATTCGGGGGCGCGGAACGCCCGAGCGCAGCCGGGACTCGCTCTGCGACGCCCCCATCCGGTACAAGTCACGCTTGGCGCCACGCTGAGCGGGGCGGCCCAGGCGCCGCGCGGAACGAAAGCGCGGCGCTCCGGGCGCGAGAGCGAGAGACACATCCATGTGCGGCATCGTCGGCATCGTCGGGCGCGACGCGGTGGCGGGGCAGGTGATCGAGGCCCTGCGCCGGCTCGAATACCGCGGCTACGACTCCGCCGGGCTGGCCACCCTCGAGCACGGCCGGCTGGCGCGCCGCCGCGCCGCCGGCAAGCTCGCCAACCTCGAGGCCAGGCTCGCGCAGGAGCCGCTCACCGGCACGATCGGCATCGGCCACACCCGCTGGGCCACCCACGGCCGGCCCAACGAGACCAACGCCCATCCCCACGCCACCCACAACCTCGCGGTCGTGCACAACGGCATCATCGAGAACTTCCGCGCGCTGAAGCAGGAACTCGAGGCCGACGGCGTCGTGTTCGAGACCGAGACCGACACCGAGGTCGTCGCCCAGCTGGTCAGCCGCAGCATGGACCGGGGCCTCGGGCCGGTGGCGGCGGTCGAAGCCGCCCTGCCGCGGCTGCGCGGCGCCTTCGCGCTCGCCTTCCTGTTCGCCGGTGAGGACAACCTGCTGATCGGCGCCCGCCACGGCGCGCCGCTGGCGATCGGCTTCGGCGCGGGCGCGATGTATCTCGGCTCCGACGCCCTGGCGCTGGCCCCCTTCACCGACGCGATCACCTATCTCGACGAGGGCGACTGGGCGATCCTCGCCCGCGACGGCGCCGAGATCCGCGACGCGTCCGGGGCGGTCGTCCAGCGCCCGCGCCAGACGATCGCCACCCAGGCCTACCGGATCGACAAGGGCGCCTACCGCCACTTCATGGCCAAGGAGATCCACGAGCAGCCCGAGGTGGTCGGCCGGACGCTGGCCCACTACGTCGACCTGGCCAACAGCCGGGTGGTGCTGCCCGAGGCGCTGCCGTTCGACTTCGCCCGGCTCAGCCGGGTGTACATCACCGCCTGCGGCACGGCGTACTATGCCGGCCTGGTGGCGCGCTACTGGTTCGAGCAGCTGGCGCGGCTGCCGGTGGAGATCGACGTGGCCTCCGAGGCGCGCTACCGCGAGGCGCCGCTGGAGCGGGACGGGCTGACGCTGGTGATCTCGCAATCGGGCGAGACCGCCGACACGCTGGCCTCGCTGCGCTACGCCAGGAGCCAGGGCCAGCACACCTTGAGCGTGGTCAACGTGCCGAGCTCGACGATCGCGCGGGAATCGTCGGTGGTGATGCCGACGCTGGCGGGTCCGGAGATCGGGGTGGCGTCGACGAAGGCGTTCTCGTGCCAGCTGACGGTTCTGTTGTGCCTGGCGATCGCGGCGGGGCGGGCGCGGGGCACGCTGGACGCGTCGGGCGAGGCGCGGCTGGTGGAGGCGCTGATCCGGGTGCCGGGTCTGATGGCGGAGGCGCTGACCCGGGAGGGGGCGATCGAGGCTGTGGCGCGCGAGGTCGCGCAGGCGCGGGACGTTCTGTATCTCGGCCGGGGCACGAGCTACCCGATGGCGCTGGAGGGTGCGCTGAAGCTGAAGGAGATCAGCTACATCCACGCGGAGGGCTACGCGGCGGGCGAGCTGAAGCACGGTCCGATCGCGCTGATCGACGCGAGCGTGCCGGTGATCGTGATCGCGCCGCATGACGGGGTGTTCGAGAAGACGGTGTCGAACATGCAGGAGGTGGCCGCGCGCGGCGGGCGGATCGTGCTGATCGGCGATGCCAAGGGCGCGGCCGAGCACGGTCTGGAGACGCTGGCGACGGTGACGATGCCGGCGCTGGAGCCGAGCGTGGCGCCGATCGTGTACGCGGTGCCGATCCAGCTGCTGGCCTACCACACCGCCGTGATCATGGGCAAAGACGTCGACCAGCCCAGAAACCTCGCCAAATCCGTCACCGTGGAATAGGCGCACCTTTTTCCGTGCGGGGTCACGGCGCAACGGCGCCGTCCTTGCGAGCGGCGCGAAGCAATCCACGGCAGCGCGACCTCCGCAAGCGTAGCGTCTCTGGGTTGCTTCGCTCCGCGCGCGAAGGCGCTCGAGCCCATCATCCGACGCGCTCCATTCGAGGATCCCCATGACCGCACCTGACGCCGACGCCCTCGGCTGGCTGGACACGCAGGAGGACGCCATGCTGGCCCTCCTCGAAGCGCTGGTGAACATCGATTCCGGCTCCTACGACAAGCCGGGCGTCGATGCGGTCGGCGCCCGCATCGCAGAGTTCCTGGCCGGCCACGGCATCCCGGTCACGACGGTCCCGGTGGAGGGCTACGGCGACGCGCTGAAGGCCCATGTCGCCGGGTCCGGCGGCGGCAACCGACCGGTCGTGCTGATGGGCCATCGCGACACGGTCTTCCCGAAGGGCGAGGTGGCCCATCGGCCGTTCCGGATCGCGGACGGGCGCGCCTACGGGCCGGGCGTCGCCGACATGAAGGCGGGCCTCGTGATGAACGCCTTCGTACTCGCAGCCTTCCACCGCGCCGGCGCGCCAGTGCCGCTCGTCGGCCTGTTCACCAGCGACGAGGAGATCGGCTCGCCGGCCTGCCGGCCGATCATCGAGGAGACCGCGCGCGGCGCCCGGGCGGTGCTGAATTCCGAGCCCGGCCGCCCCACAGGGAACGTCGTCACGGGCCGCAAGGGCGGCGTGTTCATGGTCCTCGAGGTGCGCGGCAAGGCTGCCCATTCCGGCGGCAACTACGCCGACGGGCGCAGCGCCATCCTGGAACTCGCGCACAAGACCGTGGCCTTCCACGCGATCACCGATCTGGAGCGCGGCACGACGGTGAATGTCGGGCTGATCGCGGGCGGGCAGTCGGTGAACACCGTGGCCCCGCGGGCGACCTGCGAGATCGACCTGCGCTACGTGACCCCGCCGGACCGGGCGGCGGCCATGGACCGGATCGCCGCAATCGTGGCGGACTCGACCGTTCCCGACACCACCGCGCATCTGACCATCAAGGGCGAGTTCCTGCCGCTGGTTCAGGACGAGGCCTCGCGGGCGCTGTTCGAGACCTACGCGCGGGTCAGCGCCCGGCAGGGCACGCCGGTCGCAGGCGAGTTCGCCGGCGGCTGCGCCGATTCCGGCTTCACCGCCAGCGTCGGCTGTCCGACGCTCTGCGCCGTGGGACCGGTCGGCGGGAAGGCGCACTCGCCGGAGGAGTATCTGGAGGTCGCGACGCTCGTCCCCCGGGCGCGCGCGATGGCCGAGACCATCGCGGCATTGGCGCAGGCCTAATCCCGCAGCGCCGCCACGAGGCGGAGCAGGAAGCCGTCGAGGGCGGACTTGTCGATCCAGCGCAGGACCGCGACGAGGTCGCGGTCCGGATCGCACCAGATGACGTTGTTGCCGGCCCCGAGGGCACTGAAGGCTGAGGCGGGCAGTTTTGGCTTGGCGGATGCGCCGCGGTTCAGCCACCAGAGATAGCCGTAGCTGTCGAGGGTCGGCGAGGGGGTCAGCATGGCGCCAATCCAGCCCTCCGAGAGGATCCGGCGCCCGTTCCAGTCGCCGCCCCGGGCGATGAGCAGCCCGAAGCGGGCATGGTCGTCGGCGCCGATGAACAGGCCGCCGCCCCAGTGGCCGCCGCCTGGCACGGACTGGACCCGGGCGCCGTCGATCTCAACCCAGGCATTGTCGTAGCCATGCCAAGCCCAGTCCCGCGAGGCGCCGATCGGCTCCATGATCCGCGTGCGGAGCACCTCCGGCAGGGCGCGGCCGAAGCGGCGCATCAGACAGTAGGACAGCAGGTTTACCCGCACGTCGTTGTACTCGTAATGCGTGCCCGGCGCGCGCAGGGGTCGCCTCTCGCCCTTGCGGCTGTTGTCGGCGCCCGGGCCGATCTGGCGATGGTGGTCGACCTGGTCGGACTTGCCGAACAGGGTGCCCTCCCACTCGCTCGATTGCTGCAGCAGGTGGCGCCACGTGATCGCGCCGTTCTGCGGTCCGTCGAGGAGCGGATCCGGCACGTTGTCGCGGACGGGCGCGTCCACGTCTGGGATCAGCCCGTCATCGTGTGCGAGCCCGGCCAGGACGGCCAGATAGCTCTTGGCGATCGAGAAAGTCATGTCCGGCCGGCGCGTGTCGCCCCACGCGGCGACGCGCCGGCCGCCCTTGAGGATCACGCCGGCGGGCCCACCGCGGGCCCGCACCGGACCGGCGATGTCGCTCCACGGCCCGCGCTCGTTCCACTCCACGATCCCGACATAGCGGCCGTCGGGATAGTACAGGCTGCGCGGCCACTGGCTCTCGTTGGCCTCGGCGTAGGCGACCGCCTCCGCGAGCCGCCCGGCGTCGAAACCGGCCGCGCCGGGATCCGCCTCTTCCCAGGCTTCCATCGGCCAATACGGCTGCAGCGCCTCGGTCACACGCACTCTCCTCTCGATCACGGGCGTTAATCCCTCGGACTTCCGAATGCAGGGTCTGCGCCGCGGGCATGGGGAGGGGCGTGTCTCTTGCAGCCGCGCAGCATCACCACGTCCGCACCCCGTCCGGAATGCCGCGACCGCTTCGGCCCGGACATTCCTGCGGCGCGGGCCCGCGTCGGGAGTTCGAGACCATGCTGCGACGTTCCTTTCTCCGCGGTGCCGCCGCGGCCGGAACCCTCCCGTTCCTGCCGGCGCGCCCGGCGCTCGCCCAGAATGCACGGGCCAGCGTCCTGCGCTACGTGCCGCAATCCGATCTCACGATCGTCGATCCGGTCACGACCACCGCCTACATCACCCGCCACCACGCGCTGATGGTGTTCGACCAGCTCTACGGCCTCGATGCGCAGCTGAAGCCGCAGCCGCAGATGGTCGAGGGGCACACGGTCGAGGCGGACGGCACGCTCTGGACCTTCCGTCTTCGCGACGGTCTGAAATTCCACGACGGCGAGCCGGTTCGGGGCCGCGACTGCATCGCGTCGATCCGGCGCTGGGCGCAGCGCGACAGCCTCGGCCAGGCGCTGATGGCCCGCACCGACGCCATGAGCGCGCCGGACGACCGCAGCTTCGTCATCCGCCTGAAGCGGCCCTACGGGCTAATGCTGGAGACGCTGGCCAAGCTCGGGCCGCCCGTTCTGGTGATCATGCCCGAGCGCCTGGCCGCCACGGACCCGGCGCAGCAGATCCCCGAGGTGATCGGATCCGGCCCGTTCCGGTTCAACACCAAGGAGCGGCTGGTCGGCGCCCGGGTCGTCTACGATCGCAATCCGGATTACCGGCCGCGCGAGAGCGGCACGATCTCCTGGGCCGCCGGGCCGAAGCGGGTGCATTTCGAGCGGGTCGAGTGGCAGGTCATGCCCGATCCCGGCACCGCCGCGGCCGCGCTGCAGAACGGAGAGGTCGATTGGTGGGAGAACCCGATCAACGATCTGCTGCCGACGCTCCAGGGCAACCCGCAGATCGTGACGCAGCTCGCCGGGCGCCTCGGCAATCTCGGCACCGCCGTGATGAACCACCTCCATCCGCCCTTCGACAAGCCGGCAATCCGGCGGGTCATCCTCGAAGCCCTGACGCAGGAGGATTTCATGGCCGCCGCGGCGGGCGATGACGAGAAGCTCCGTCGTACCGGCGTCGGGATCTTCACGCCCGGAACGTCCATGGCCAGCGATGCCGGCCTCGACATCCTGACGCGCAAGCGCGACCTCGCGCGCGCGAAGACGGACCTGATCGCCGCCGGCTACAAGGGCGAGCGCGTCGTGCTGATGTCGGCCAGCGACAACCCCGTGCTCGGCGCCCTGGGCGAGGTGATGCACGACCTGCTCCAGCGCCTCGGGATGAACGTGCAGTACGTCGTCTCCGACTGGGGCACGCTGGTGACACGCCGGGCCAGCAAGGCGCCGCCGGACCAGGGCGGGTGGAACATCTTCAGCACCACCTGGGTCGGCCTCGACATGGCCAACCCGGTCGGCGAGCAGGTGCTGCGCTGCGGCGGCCAGAAGGGCTTCTTCGGCTGGCCCGACATCCCCGAGATCGAGACACTGCGGGAAGCCTGGATCGAGGCGCCGGACGAGACCGGGCGGCAGAGGATCGCCCGCGACCTGCAGGCCGCCGCCATGGTCCAGGTACCGTACCTGCCGCTCGGCCAGTACTTCTACCGGACCGCGTACCGGCGCGAGATCCGCGACATCGTCCAGGACCAGTTCGTGTTCTGGAACGCGCGCCGCGAAGCTTGAGCCCGGCCCGGGCATCCTAAGCCGGGTTCGCGGGGATCAGGCCGCGTTGCGGTAGCGCTCCGCCGGACGGGTCTGGCCGAGATTCGGGATCATCGCGGCCCGCGCCGCGTCGAAGCTGCGCCACTGGCCGTCATCGGGCAGCGGCGGGATTGTCACGGTCTCGCGGCGGTCGAAGCCGACCAGGGCGGCGTCGACCAGATCGCCCGTCTCCATGACGGCCGGAAGGGCGTTCACGTCGATGCCGGTGCGGCCCCAGATCTCGGTCCGCGTCGCGGCGGGCAGCACCGCCTGGACGTAGACGCCCTTCGGCCCGAGCTCGAGGTGGAGCGCCTGGCTGAGATACTGCACGTAGGCCTTTGTCGCGCCGTAGACCGCCATGCCGAATTCGGGGACGAAGCCGACCACCGAGCCGATGTTGATGATGGCGCCGGTCCCGTCGGAAACGAAGCGCGGTGCGACCGCGCCGGCGAGCCGGGTGAGGGCCGTGACGTTGAGCCCGATGAGGGCGGCGGTCTGATCCGGGCTCTGCTCGGCGAAGGGCCCGGCGAGCGCCGCGCCCGCATTGTTCACCAGCACGCCGATCCGGGCGTCCTCGCGCAGGCGCGCCTCGACGCGAGCGAGATCCTCCGTCCGGGTCAGATCCGCCTGAACGACGTCGACGGTCACGCCGGCCTCGCGGCGCAGGCGCTCGGCGAGGCCGTTCAGCCGTTCGCCGTCGCGGGCGACGAGGACGAGGTCGTGGCCGCGATGGGCGAAGCGGTCGGCGTAGACGGCGCCGATCCCCGACGAGGCGCCCGTAACGAGAACGGCTGGCTTGCTGGACATGGTCGATCTCCGATTGCTGAACATGATAATCATCATGTATTTCAAACATGACGCCCATCATGATTGTAAGCAAGCGGGCTGGGTCTCTTACGGGTGAGGTTCCGCACATGGGGACCGGACGTCGAGCGGGATGCCGTCCGGATCCTGTTCTCGCCACCTCATTCCGGGGCGCCGCAGGCGAGCCCGGAAGCCAGATCCGCTGTCCGTGCAGGATCTCGGCGCGTCAGCGGATCTGGATTCCGGGCTCCGCTACGCGGCCCCGGAATGACGGTGCGTGCAGGACGGCGCCTCGTGAGTCGTCAGGCCTTGTCGGTGAAGCGGACGGCGCAGCCCGCATGAGCGCCGACGAGCCGCGTCCCGCCTTCGCGCCCGAGCACCATGCAGGCGGTCGACCGGCCGTCCGCCAGGAGCCCCGTCGGCGCCGTCACGGTAACGGACGAGAAGAAGCGCGGTGAGTGGCCGGTGGCCGGATCGAAGATGTGGTGGTCCGCCCGGTCGTCCGAGAAGCTCATGTCGTAGTCGCCGGAGGTCGCGGCGAAGCCCGCGAACGGCGCGATCACGGCGGCGAGTGCGGCGGGATCGCGGGGATCGGCGAGGCCCAGGCGCCACGGCGTGCCGTCGGGATGCGCCCCCGAGGCGCCGAACTCGCCGGTATCCACGAACGCGTCGTCGATGCCGCGCGCCCGGAGCGCCGCCATCACCCTGTCGGCGGCGTAGCCCTGGATCAGGGCGTTGAGGGTCAGGGCGTTGAGGGTCAGGGCGTTGAGGGTCAGGGCCGTGCCCGGCTCCAGGATGATCCGGTCCGGTTCGAGGCCGACGCGATGCCACCCGACTTGTTGGAGGGCGGCCTCGACCGCCCGGTCGTCCGGCCTCGCGCTTCGGGCGGCCGCACCCGCCCAGACCGGCCAGAGGGATTGCACCGTCGGATCGAACGCGCCGCCGGTCTCGGCCCCGAGGGCGAGGGCGAAGCGCAGCAGTGCGACGAGGTGCGGATCGGGCGCCGTCAGGACGCCGTCGCGGTTGAGCCGCGCGAGGGCGCTGTCGGGGCGGAACAGGCTGGCGGCTTGCTCAACGGCACGCAGGGCCGCGAAGCCATCCGTCAACGCGGCTTCGACCATGGTGGCGTCCGGACCGGCCGCGGTGAGCGCCACGGTGGTGCCGAAGGCGAGACCCGCGCGTCCGGAGCGTCAGTCCCCGGGCGGCCGCGGAGGCCCGGAAGGCCGCGAGCCCGGCGGCCCCGGCAAGGCCTGCGGCTCCGACAAGGATGCGCCGGCGCGCCGGATCACGCAGAAAGTGCGGGCTCATGCGACCGGAACCGGCTGCGGGGCCGCCCGGCGCGTCCGCTTGCGTGCGATCACCTGCGGCACGCACTGCACGGGATCCTGGATGATCGTGACGCAGTCCATGCACTGGAAGCACTCGGGATAATCGATGCGGCCGGAAGGCGCGATGGCGCCGTAGCGGCAGCGGACCTTGCAGAGCTGGCAGGGCGATCCGCACTCGGTTCGGCGCCGGATCCAGTCGAGCATCCGCACGCGCCCGAGCACGGCGAGGCCGGCGCCGAGCGGGCACAGGTAGCGGCAGAAGCTGGCCGGATGCGCAGCGGCCGCGACAGCAGGGCAACGAATTCCTGCAGGGCGCCGAAGGGGCAGAGCCAGCCGCAGAAGGTGCCGCGACCCCAGACCAAAAGCGCGGCGAACGTGAAGGCCCAGAGCAGCAGCGAGGGCGGATCGTAGAGCAGGACGGCGAGCAGTGGGTCGGCGTCACGGCCGGCTGGGGCGGCGCGGTGCCACTCTGGGGCGGCGAGGTCGCCCAGTCCACCGCCGGCATCAACCAGGGCGGCAGCTTCTGGGCGTTCAAGCTGCCGAAGACGGTGGCGTCGCGCTGAAGGCGCTCAACAGGAAGCGTGCCGGCCTACACGGGCCGGCACGCCCAGGCTCCGGGGCAGGGCGGTCGTCTCAACACCCGCTTGCGCCCTGGGGCCGCATCGATCACCTTCGGACCTCCCGCCCGCGTGTTCGGCGGATCCCGTGAGGATCTCGAGCGAAGGACCGAGGTCTCCGTGCATCTCCTGATCGTCGACGACCACCCGCTGTTCCGCGACGCCCTGGCGGCCACGATCCGCCTCGCGCATCCCGACGCGGTGCTGCACGAGGCCGACGGGATCGAGGCGGCCTGCGCGGTGCTGTCGGCCAACCGCGGCATCGACCTGACGCTCCTCGACCTGTCGATGCGGGGCGTCACCGGCTTCGACGGGCTGATCACCATCCGGGCGAGTTTTCCGCGCATCCCGATCCTGATCGTCTCCGGCCACGAGGATCCGCGCATCGTCCGCGAGGCCCTGCAGCACGGCGCGGCCGGCTTCGTCCCGAAGGCCATGGACAAGGCGACGCTCACCCGGGCGATCACCGAGGTGATGAGCGGCGCCCTGTTCCTGCCACCGGGGCTGGCCGAGGCGAGCGCGCCCGCGCCGCGGAGCAAGAAGGCACCGCTGCCGGAGCGCCTCGCCCGGCTCACCCCGCAGCAGCTGCGGGTTCTGATGATGATCCGGCAGGGCAAGCTCAACAAGCAGATCGCTCACGAGCTCCAGGTCGGCGACTCGACCGTGAAGGCCCATGTCTCCGAGATCCTGCGCAAGCTCGAGGTGATCAGCCGGACGCAGGTCGTGATCGATACGGCGTCCCTGGATTTCGACCAGATCCACAACACGCATCCGGCGTGACGCCGCGGCCGACGCGCGGTCCCGGTGCGGGTAGGGCGTCCGCCGTGCCTTAGCGGCCAAGGCCCGCGAGAACGGATCGGCGGCTTACGGATAAGGCGTTCATACCGTTCGCGAAGGTGCGCGGCCGTCGCACCGTCATTCCGGGGCCGCGTAGCGGAGCCCGGAATCCAGAGCCGCCGATGTGGCTAACCTTGGCGGAACCTGCGGCTCTGGATTCCGGGCTCGTTTGCGGCGCCCCGGAATGACGGTGCGGTGCCAGACGCTCTCCGCTTTCCATTGATGCTACGCCTTGAGAGATGAGGCGAACCCATTCGTCTCCCGCAACCCTGTCGCCTCAAGTTGTCCCTCTGTCTAAATTGATATGATGCTATCTATCAGCATGCGAGCCGATGAATCCTGCCTCTCGCCGGATCCTCGCGGCGATGGATTTGGCCAATGCCCGGCATCGACGATCCGAAGACGCGCGAACAGCTGCAGCAGGCCTGTACCCACGCCCTCCTGACGACCGGACGCCACTGGCGTCGCGCGGCCAACACCGTTGCGGAAGCGCACGGCCTGTCCGATGCGAGCGCGCACCCGCTGATCATCATCGGCCGGATGGACGAGGAGCCGCGCCAGAACGTCCTGGCGGAAGCCGTCGGCATCGAGGGCCCCTCCCTGGTCCGCCTCATCGACCAGCTCGCCGCCGCCGGGCTGGTGGTGCGTCGCGAGGATCCGTCGGACCGGCGCGCCAAAGTGCTGGGCCTGACCCAGCGCGGCCGGCAGGTCTTCGAGCGGATCGAGGCCGAACTCTCGACCCTGCGCGCGCGTGTCTTCGCCGAGGTCGATGGCGCCGATCTCGAAGCGAGCCTCCGGGTGTTCGCGGCGCTTCAGCGCTACGGCCGCGCGGCCGCCGAGCCCGAATGGGAGCCGGCCTCGTGACCCTTCCCGGATGGCGTGACTGGGCCTTCGCGCTGAAGACCTACGCGGCGGCGATGCTCGCCCTGTTCCTGGCGCTCTGGATCGACCTGCCGCGGCCGTACTGGGCGCTCGGCACCGTCTACATCACCAGCCAGGTTCTCTCCGGCGCGACCCGCTCCAAGGCCGTCTACCGCCTCTGCGGCACCGGACTCGGCGCGGCGGTGAGCGTCGTGCTGGTGCCGAACCTCGTCAACGAGCCGATTATGCTGAGCCTCGCGGTGGCGCTCTGGGTCGCACTGTGCCTCTACGTCTCGCTCCTCGACCGCACGCCCGCGAGCTACCTGCCGATGCTCGCCGGCTACACGGCCGCGCTGATCGGCTTCCCGGCGGTGGACGATCCCGGCGCGATCTTCGACACCGCGGTGGCGCGCGCCGAGGAGATCTCGCTGGGGATCCTGTGCGCCAGCCTCGTCGCCACGCTGGTGCTGCCGCAATCGGCGGCCCCGGTGATCGTCGAGCGGCTGAACCTGTGGCTCGCCGAGGCCCGGACCTGGACGCAGGGCGCTCTCGCGGCGGCCCGGGCGCCGGATGCCGGCAGCACCGGCCAGAGCAAGGGTGTGCGCCTGCGGCTGGCTTCGGACGCGATCGGGCTCGACGCCCTCGGCCTCGCGCTCCGCAACGAAGCCACGGGTGCGGAGCGTGCGGCGCAGGCCTTCGCACCGCTCCGGCAGCACATGCTGATGGTCTTGCCGATCGTGGCCGCGGTCGCCGACCGCATCACGACGCTGGAGCGGGCCGGGGCGCTCCCGTCCCGGGTCCGCGCCTTCCTGTCGGACCTCGCCGTCTGGCTGGCCGGCGAGGACGACGATCCGGAGACGGCCGCGCGGCTGCGTCGCCGGGTCGATGAGTTCGAGCCCGCACTCGGGCAGAACCCGGATTGGGCCACGCTGCTGCTGGCGAGCCTTTCGGTGCGTCTGCGCGATATCATCGACCTGCGCCAGGACCTGCGCGTGCTCCGCGGACATCTCGCCGCCGGCACGGCGCCGGCGGCGCCGCTCGCCTTCGCCTACACGGCCCGCGTGCGCGGGATCCGCCATCGCGATCACGGATTGGCGGCGTTCTCGGCCTTCGGGGTATTCGTCGGCCTGCTGGTCTGCTGCGCCATCTGGATCGCGACCGGCTGGCCCGACGGATCCGCGGCGCCGATGATGGGGGCCGTCGCCTGCTGCCTCTTCGCCACCCAGGACGACCCCACCCCGCAGATCCTCGGCTTCACCAACTCGGCACTCGTCGGCGCCCTGGCGGCGGGCTTCTACCTGTTCGCGGTCCTGCCGCTGGTGACCACGTTCGAGATGCTCGCGCTCGCGCTCGCGCCGGCGCTGATCCTGTGCGGGCTGGCGATGACGCAGCCCCGGTTCACCCCGATGGGAATGGGCGCGGCCCTCAACGGTGCGACCATGCTGGCGCTGCAGAACGGCTACAGCGGCGAGTTCGCGCCCTTCGCCAATTCGGTGGTCGCCTCGGTGGTCGGCATGTGGGTGGGCGCCGTGGTGACCCGGCTGATCCGCTCGATCGGCGCCGGTCGGAGCGCCCGCCGGCTCGTGCGCATCAACCGGCGCAGCCTCGCCGCGGCGGCGGACGGGCGCGGCACCGGGCACGGGCTCGAGCTCGCGGCCCTGATGCTCGACCGCATCGGCCTCATCGCCCCCCGCCTCGCGGTGCTGCCCGCCGAGACCGCGGCCGCGATGGGCGATCTCCTGGCCGACGTGCGGGTAGGCATCAACCTCGTGGAGGTCCGGCGGGTGCGCCGGCGGCTTTCGGGCGTCGCGCGCGTGTCGATCGATCACGCCCTGGCTCTGGCGGCGCGCCAGCTGCGCAGGCAGGCCAGGGAGCCGGACATCGATCTCTTGGCCGCCCTGGACGACAGCCTCGATGCCGTCGCGGGCGCGACTCTCTCGCCGGAGCGCAGGGCCGCCCTGATCGGCCTGACAGGCCTGCGCCGCGGGCTCTTCCCGGACGCGCCGGCCTATCGGGAGGCGGCGCCGCAGCCGGGCGATCGGGAGATGGCGGCATGATGGGCGAGATCGACCTCTACGGCGTGTTCGTGCCGGGCCTCGCTCTCTGGATGGCCCTGGCCTTCGCGCTCAGCCTGCCGCTGCGCCGCCTCCTCGCGGCGACCGGCTTCTACCGCCTCGTCTGGCACCGGCCGCTCTTCGACCTCGCCCTCTACGTCGTCCTGCTCGGCGGCGTCGTGACCCTCGCCCATCGGACCCTGCAATGACCGCCCTGTTCTCCGTCCTCGGCCGCCTCGTGGTCACCCTCGGCATGGTCGCCGCGGCGATGATCGTCGGCCTCGGCCTGTGGGACTACTACATGGACGCCCCCTGGACCCGGGACGGGCGCGTGCGCGCCGACGTGGTGGCGGTGGCCCCGGACGTGTCCGGCCTCGTCACCGAGGTGCTGGTGGAGGACAACCAGGTCGTGCGGAAGGGCGACGTCCTGTTCCGGATCGATCCGGACCGGTTCCGCCTCGGGCTGCGGCAGGCGGAGGCGATGGTCCAGGGCCGGAAGGCCACCGCCGAGCAGAATGCGGCCGACTATGCCCGCTACAGCAAGCTCAGCGACGCGGCGGTGTCGCAGCAGAAGGTCGAGGCAGCCAAGGCCGCCGACCTGTCCGCCCAGGCCGCGTACGAGCAGGCGGTGGCGGATCGCGACCTCGCCAAGCTCAACCTGGAGCGCTCGGCGGTGCGGGCCTCGGTCAACGGCCGGATCACCAACATGGAGCTGCGGCCGGGCGCCTACGTCACCACCGGCCGTGGTGTCATGGCGCTGATCGACCGCGACACCGTCCGGATCGAGGGCTATTTCGAGGAGACCAAGCTGCCGCGCATCCGCGTCGGCGCGCCGGTCAGCGTCCAGCTGATGGGTGAGGACGGCGTGCTCATGGGCCGTGTGGCGAGCATCGCCGGCGGCATCGGCGAGACCGGCCGCAGCGACGCGACCAACCTTCTGGCCAACGTCAACCCGACCTTCTCGTGGGTGCGCCTCGCCCAGCGCATTCCGGTGCGGATCACCCTCGACGGCGGCACCGCGGATCCGCGGCTGGTGAGCGGTCGGACCGCGACGGTCTCGATCGCCCCGGCCGCGGGCGGGGAGCCCCTGCGCTGGCCCTGGACGGCGTGGCGCGAGGCGCTCGCCCGCTGAACCATCCCCGCACCCCCGGGTTGGCCTGAAACGACGTCATTCCGACGGTTCAGGAGCCCTCATGTCGAAGACCATCCTCGCCCTCGCCACGTCCCTGGTGCTCGCCACGTCCGGCGCGGCGCTGGCCCAGGCACCGCAGACCGGCGGCGCCAACCAGGGCAACGTCAACAAGTCCGGCGCGGTGGGCGGGACCGGGACGATGGAGAGCACCGGCTCCACCGGCACCGGCATGGCGCCCGGCACCAGCGGCGGCCCGCGTGTCAGCACCCCCGGCGCGCCCGCCGGCAGCAGCTCGGGCAATGGGACCACGGGCAGCGGTGCGGCGCCAAGCGGCCGGTAGGCTGCAGGCACCGCACCCGCTCTCCTCCCCCTTGTGGGGAGGAGTTGGAGGTGGGGGTGGGGCAGGATCGAGCGGTGCGGTGCCGTCTGCACCACCCCCACCCCTGACCCCTCCCCACAAGGGGGAGGGAAAAGCGCCCTTCTCTCAAGGCATCAGTGCCAGGCCAAGGTGTGTGAACCCGGTTGCCCGCAGTGAGAGCACCCGTTAGGTCCCCGGCGGGTCATCGTGAACGCGGCCCCTACGCCCCCAGCCCGCCCACGCACAGGTACTTGGTGTTCAGGTAATCCTCGATGCCCTGATACGAGCCCTCGCGGCCGAGGCCGGATTCCTTCACGCCGCCGAAGGGCGCCACCTCGGTGGTGATGATGCCCTCGTTGATGCCGACCATGCCGTATTCCAGCGCCTCCGCGACCCGGAACGTGCGGCCGAGGTCGCGGGTGTAGAAGTAGCAAGCGAGCCCGTACTCCGTGTCGTTGGCCATGCGGATCGCCTCCGCCTCGTCGCGGAAGCGGAACAGCGGCGCCAGCGGCCCGAAGGTCTCCTCCCGGGCCACCGCCATGGCGGGCGTGGCGCCGGTGATCACCGTCGGCTCGAAGAACTGGCCGCCCAGCGCGTGGCGGTGACCGCCCGCCACCACCCGGCCGCCCTTCTCGACGGCGTCGCGGATATGGGCCTCGGTCTTCTCCACGGCCGCCATGTCGATCAGCGGCCCCTGGGCGACGCCGTCCTCGACGCCGTTGCCGACCTTCAGGCGGTTGGCCGCCTCGGCCATCTTCTCCGCGAAGGCGTCGTAGATCCCGTCCTGCACCAGGAAGCGGTTCGTGCAGATGCAGGTCTGGCCGGAGTTGCGGTACTTGGCGAGCATCGCGCCGGCGACCGCCTTGTCGAGGTCCGCGTCGTCGAACACGATGAACGGCGCGTTGCCGCCCAGCTCCATCGAGACCTTCTTCACCGTGTGCGAGGCCTGCTCCAGCAGCACCTTGCCGACCTCAGTGGAACCGGTGAACGTGATCTTCTTGACGAGCGGGTTGCCGGTCATCTCGGCGCCGATCGCTCGGGCCGAGCCGGTGAGGATCGAGACCGTGCCGGCCGGGAAGCCGGCGCGCTCGCACAGCACGCCCCAGGCGAGGCCCGAGAGCGGGGTCTGCGAGGCGGGCTTGATCACGATCGGGCAGCCGGCGGCCAGAGCAGGAGCGATCTTGCGGGCGATCATCGAGGACGGGAAGTTCCACGGCGTGATCGCCGCCACCACGCCGACCGGCTCCTTGGTGACCAGGATCTTGCGGTCGCCCCAGGGGGAGGGGACCACGTCGCCGTAGACGCGGCGCGCTTCTTCCGCGAACCACAGCACGTAGGCGGCCGACATGGCGACCTCGCCACGGGATTCGGTCAGCGACTTGCCCTGCTCGGCGGTGAGGATCTGCGCCAGATCTTCCTGATGCTCGGTCACGAGCGCCGCGAGCTTGCGCAGCAGCACGGCGCGCTCGTTGGCGGTCTTGGCGCGCCACGCCGGGTAGGCCGCGTGCGCCGCCTGGATGGCCTGCCGGGTCTCGTCGGCGCCGGCATTCGGCACCTTGGCGATCAGCGCCCCGGTCGCCGGGTTGGTGACGTCGATGCTGCCGGAACCGGCCTTCGACCATTCGCCGCCGATCAGGCAGGCATCGACCAGCAGGGCGCTGTCCTTCAGGGAGGGGGTCTCGAACTCAGGCATCCAACGGTTCCTTCGGCGGCCGCGGCATGTCGGGCTTGGACATGCCGGGCCGCGGCTTGAGAGGCACGCTCTGGGCCGTATTCCTCGCCTGCGCCTCGGCTTTTGTCTCGAACACATGGGGAGCCAGGTCGCGGCTCGCCAACGAGGCGCCGAGTTTCAATCGCAAGAACGCGCTCGTGGTATACCGGGACGCGGTCTCGTAATAGCGGTTTTCGAGATAGGCGATCGCCGAGAAGTAGGCGTCGCTCACCGTCGGGTCGATCTCGAACCCGTCGTAGTTGGCGATCAGGTGGACCTTGCGGCCGATCTCCTGGCAGGCGCGCTCGTATTCGCGGCGCACCAGCTCGACGTCGTCGATGGTCCGGACCTGGAAACCTTCGAGGTTCGAGAACAGGATGTTGCGCTCCGGGTCGTAGCTGATCCGCTCCGACAGCGAGAGGCCCAGCAGCCAGGGCTCCAGCGCCATCACCGACTCGCGGAACAGGCGCGGATCCATCGGCTGCGGGTCCTGCACGATCGGGGTGAAGCCCATCTGTCCGAGGATGTCGCGCGCGATGTCGATGCCCGGCGCGACCTCGACCAGCTCCATGCCGGCCCGGGTCCGCCGGAACACGCAGCGCTCGGTCACGTAGAGCACCGGCTGGCCGCGCTCGGCCGCGTAGGCCCCCGAGAAGGTCACCTGCTCCACCGCGGCGATGAACTTTCGCGAACGGCCCTCGCTGAGGATCCGGATGCCGCCGTCCTCCACCGCCACCTTGAGGCCATCGGCCGTGAACGTGCCGGCGAAGACGAGGCTCTTGGCGTTCTGCGAAATGTTGATGAAGCCGCCCGCGCCCGCGAGCCGCGTGCCGAAGCGGCTGACGTTGACGTTGCCCTCGGCGTCGCACTGGGCGAGGCCCAGGCAGGCGAGATCGAGGCCGCCGCCGTCGTAGAAGTCGAACTGCTGATTCTGGTGCAGCACGGCAGCCGGGTTGAGGGCGGCGCCGAAATCCAGACCGCCCTGCGGCAGGCCGCCGATCACACCGGGCTCGGCGGTCAGCGTCAGGTATTTCAGCACCCGCTCCTCGGCGGCGACCGCCGCGACGCCCTCGGGCATGCCGATGCCCAGGTTGACCACGCCGCCCGGCGGCAGCTCGAAGGCGCAGCGCCGGGCGATGACCTTGCGGGTATCGAGCGCCATCGGGGCGATCCGGTCGAGCGGCACGCGCTGGCGGCCCGTAAAGGCGTGGTTGTAGGGCGTGCCGTAGGTCTGGCGGTGGTTCTCGGGACTGCTCAGGACCACGCAATCGACCAGCACGCCGGGGACCTGCACCTCGCGCGGGTTGAGCGAGCCGGCCTCGGCCAGCCGCTCCACCTGGGCGATGACGAAGCCGCCGGAATTCTTTGCCGCCATGGCGGCGGCGAGGTTGTCGAGGGTGAGCGCCTCGCGCTCCATGGTGATGTTACCGGCCGGGTCGGCCGTGGTGCCGCGGATCAGCGCGACATTGACCGGGAAGGCCTTGTAGTGGAGCCAGGATTCGCCGCCGAGCTCGACCACGCTGACGAGGTCTTCCTTCGTGACGGCGTTGAGCTTGCCGCCCTCCAGCCGCGGGTCGACGAAGGTGCGTAAGCCCACCTTGGTGATGTGGCCGGGGGTGTGGGCGGCGATCTCGCGGTAGAGGTGCGAGACCACGCCGAGCGGCAGGTTGTAGGCCTCGATCTCGCCCGCCACCGCCATGGCGCCGAGCTTCGGCACGAGCGCCCAGTGGCCGCCGACGACGCGGCGGACGAGGCCCGGGATCGCGAGCTTGTTGAGGCCGCGCTCCTTGCCGTCGCCGGGCGCGGCGGCGAACATCAGGCCGATCCCGTGCGGGCCGGTGCCGGATTCGAAGCGGCGGGCGAGCGCCAGGATCAGCTCGTCGGGCGTGCCGATCCCGACGAAGCCCGACACCGCCACCATGTCGCCGTCCTGCAGGATGGCGGCGGCCTCGTCGGCGCTGACGATCTTGTTCTTCAGGCTGCCCATGCGGCACTCCCCCGAGACTGCACGCTACCCCCGCTGGGCCAGCCAGTCGGCGATGCCGGAGCCCAGCAGCTTCTGTGCCTTGCCGCCGACGAACACGCCCACATGGCCGCCGGGCAGCCCCATCTCGGTGTAATCGCTGGTGCCAATCTTATCCTTCAGCGCCTGCGAGGTGGCCGGCGGGATGATGTGGTCGTCCTGGGCGAAGACGTTCAGCACCGGGCAGGTGATGGCTTTCAGTTCCACTCTTCGGCCGCCGAGCTCGAAGGCGCTCTGGACCAGCTTGTTGTCCTGATAGAGATCCTTCAGCCACTGCTTGGCGGCCTCGCCGGGATGGTCCGGCCGGTCGGCGATCCACTTCTCCATGCGGAGGAAGTTCAAAAACTTCTTCTTGTCGTCGAGGGCGTCGAGCAGGTCGAGGTTGTACTTCGTCATGGTCCGCATCGGCGTCATCATCGAGAACACCGAGCCCATGAAGGCGCCGGGCAGGGAGCCCTGCGCGTCGATCAGCCGGTCGACATCCTCGGGCGTGAGCGAGCGGGTCCAGACGTTGATGAAGCCGTGGCCGGCCCGGTTCTCCCGGGTGTCGGCGTGGAAGTCGATCGGCGTGATGGTCAGCACCATCGCGTTGACGGTCTCGGGGTAGAGCGCCGCGTAGCAGGTGGTGAAGACGCCGCCCTCGCAGATGCCGAGCAGGCTGACCGTCTCCCGCCCGGCCGCCTCCTGGATGAAGGCGACGCACTCGGCGAGGTAGCCGTCCACGTAATCGTCGATGGTGACGTAGCGGTCGGCCCGGCCCGGATTGCCCCAGTCGACCACGTAGAGGTCGAGGCCGAGCTTCAGGAGGTTGCGGACGAGCGAACGGTCCTCCTGCAGGTCGGCCATCGTGTAGCGGCCGATCAGGCCGTAGACGATCAGCACCGGCGGCAGGCCCTTGCTCTCGGCGAGCGGCCGGTAGCGATAGAGGCTGACCTTGTCCTGGCTCCAGACCAGATCCTTCGGCGTGGTGGCGATCTCGACATCCGCATCGCTGACATCGGCGAACAGCTTGGCCCCCTCGCTGATCCGGCGGCCGAGGGTGCCGACCTCGGCCAGCAACGCGGCGGGGGTGAGATTCAGCGGCGCGGCCGGCCCCTTCGGGCTTTCCTGATCAGCCATGGGCTTCCTCCCCGACCTGTGAACCACCCGCCTTCGCAACCTTGCCGGCCTGCCGGCGCTCCCGGCGCAACGCCCGGACCTCCCGGCGCAGCTCGGTCAGGCTCTTGTGCACGTCGTCGAGCTCGGCCCGGGTCGGCTGGCCGTAGAACTCGGACAGGAAGGCCGCGACGTCCTGCTGGGCGAGGCGCAGATCGGTCGAGGCCCGGAGCACGGCCCGCTGGGAGGCCAGGAATTTGTCCGAGCGCTGGACCTCCAGCAGGACCGCGTTGGCGGTCTCGATCCACCGGCTCATCATCTCGCGGGCGGAGGCGAAGCTCTCGCCGTTTTCGGCACGGGCATTGGCCTCCTGGGCGAAGGTCCCGGCGGCGCGGGTCCAGGCGTCGAGCATCACGGCCTGGTGCTCGCTCTGCGCCCGCCGGAGCGTCGCCCAGGCGGTGAACAGGGCCGCGTAACGCCGCTCGGTCTGCCACAGGTCGGCGAGTTGCGGGCCCTCGGCCATGCGGGTGAGGGCGGCGTCGAACTCGGCCGAGCCGCCGAGCCAGGCCTGCGGATCGAAGATTTTGGCGAGCACCGCCCCGGCAGTAGGGTCCGGCGCGCCGGGGCCGCCCTGGAGCGACCGGGTCAGCGTCTGCGAGAGGGCGCTGGCGGCCGTCCAGGCCTCGGTCAGCTTGGCCTGGGCGGCGGCGAGATCCGCGAGGTCGCCCCCCGGGAATGTCGGCCAGCCGAAGCCGGGCGCGGCCTGCCCGGCGCTCTGGGTGAAGAAGCCCGCGCCGGCCCGGGTCCAGAACTCGCTCATCGCCCGGAACGCGTCGAACTGGTCCATGCTGGGGTTTCTCCTCACAGCGCCGAGGCTGAAAACGTCGCCTCCGTCCTTGCGAGCGGAGCGAAGCAATCCAGCAGCGCCACGTTCGACAACCTCGCGCGACCCTGGGTCACTTCGCTGCGCTCGTGATGACGGAGCCGGCGACCCGTGTTCACGCCGCCGGGCGCGCCTCTCCCAGCGCCTCGGCGTAGATCTTGAAGGCGTCGTCGTAGGTGACCTCGCGCGGGTTGTTCACGAGGAGCCGCGTCTGCTTCATCGCGTCGGTGGCCATGCGCTCCAGGTCCTGCCGGGCGACGCCGACCTCGGCGAGCGAGGCCGGAACCTTGCAGTCGCGGCAGATCGCGTCGAGGCTCTCGACGAAGCGCTTGGCGGCCTCAGGCTGCGGCAGATCCGCGGCGGCCGGGTCGAGGATCGGCGCCAGCTCGGCGTAGAGCGCCTCGGCGTGCGAGAGGTTGAAGCGCATCACCCCCATCAGCACCAGGGCATTCGAGAGCCCGTGCGGCACGTGGAAGATCGCGCCTACCGGGTAGGCGAGGGCGTGAACCGCCGCCACCGGCGCGTTGGCGAAGGCCATGCCGGCCAGCATCGAGCCGAGCAGCATGCCGGAGCGAGCCTCGAGGTTCTTCCCGTCCGTGCAGGCGGTGCGGATGTTGGCCGAGAGCAGCGCCAGCGCCTGCTTGGCGAGCTGGTCGGAGATCGGATTCTTCTTGTTCTTGCTGGTGAAGGCCTCGATGGCGTGGACCATGGCGTCGATGCCGGTCGCCGCCGTCACGTGGGACGGCAGGCCGAGCGTCAGCTCCGGGTCGAGCACCGCCCAGTCGGGCAGGAGCTTCGGAGCGACGACGCCCTTCTTCTCGGTGGTCGGCGTCGTGACGATCGAGATCGGCGTCACCTCCGAGCCGGTGCCGGCGGTGGTCGGCACGAGGATCAGCGGCAGCCGGTCGCCCTTGGCGAGGCCGACGCCGTAGATCGCGTCGAGCGGCTCGTCGGACTTCGCGAGATAGGCCACGAGCTTGGCGGTATCGAGCGCCGAGCCGCCGCCGATCGACAGGACGAGATCGGTCCCGAGCTCGCGGGCGCGCTTGGCCGCCGCCTCGATCACCGTCGAGGGCGGGTCGGCGACGACATCTTCATAGACGTCGAGGGTGACGCCGGCTTCCGCGAGCGCCGCCTCGGCGGCCTTGGTGAGGCCGGCGCTGCGCACGCCCTTGTCGGTGACCAGCAGGACGCGCTTGGCCCCGAAGCTGCCAACGATCTCCGGCAACTTCCGGGAGGCGCCGGCCTCGAACAGCACGTTCGGCGTGGTCTGGAAGGTGAACGGGTTCATCGCACTGCCCTGTCTTGATCCTGACCCAACTGCGACGCCGAGCTCACTCGGCGGGCTCGAAATCCTTCACCTTGGCGCGCAGCTCGTCGACCAGCACGCGGGTGTTCTCGGAATAGTCGATCGGCACCGCCACGAGATGCACCCCGCCCGCCGCGAAGGCGCGATCCAGCGTGGGTACGAGGTCGTTGACCGACTCGACCCGGTGGCCGGTGGCCCCGTACGACTTGGCGTAGAGGACGAAGTCCGGGTTGTTGAAGGTCATGCCGTAATCGGCGAACTTGTCGACCGCCTGCTTCCAGCGGATCATCCCGTAGGCCGAGTCGTCGAGCACCAGCACCACGAGATTGAGCTTGAGCCGGACCGCGGTCTCCATCTCCTGGCTGTTCATCATGAAGCCGCCGTCGCCGCACACCGCCATGACGCGCCGCTTCGGGTAGAGCATCGCCGCCATCATGGCCGAGGGCAGGCCCGCGCCCATCGTGGCCAGCGCGTTGTCGAGGAGCAGCGTGTTGGCGACGTAGGTGCGGTAATTCCGGGCGAACCAGATCTTGTACATCCCGTTGTCGAGGCAGACGATTCCGTCCTCGGGGATCACCCGGCGCACGTCGCGCACGAGGCGCTGCGGCGTCACCGGGAAGCGGTCCTCGCCGGCCCGGTCGCCGATATGGCTGAGGATGTGCTCGCGCAGGTGCAGCAGCGCGCCCGCGTTCGGGAGCTTGCCGTCGAGCTTGTCGGCCAGCAGCTTCAGCGTCGGCCCGAGGTCGCCGACCACCTCGGCGTCGGGGTAATAGACCTGCTCGACATTGGCCGGCATGTAGCTGATGTGCAGGACCTTCTGGTCGGCCTGGCCCATGAAGAAGGGCGGCTTCTCGATCGTGTCGTGACCGATGGCGATGATCAGGTCGGCCTTGTCGATCGCCTCGTGGACATAGTCGCGCTCGGACAGCGCCGCGGTGCCCATGTAGAGGTCGGTCCCGCCCGCGACGGTGCCCTTGCCCATCTGGGTGGTGAAGAACGGGATGCCGGTGCGCTGCACGAAGCCGCCGAGCTCGCCGGTGGCGCGGGGGCGGCTCGCGGCGGCGCCCAGCATGACCAGCGGGCGCTTGGCCCCGAGGATCATGGCGGCGGCGCGCTCGATCGCGGCCGGATGGGCGACCGGAATGTCGATCGGGTGGGAGGGGACGAGGTCGGCCTCGGCCTCCTCGGCGGCGATGTCCTCGGGAAGCTCCAGCAGGACCGGGCCGGGCCGCTCCTCGGTGGCGACCCGGAAGGCGTCGCGCACGATGGTGGGGATCGAGGAGGCCGAAACGATCTGCCGGGCCATCTTGGTGATCGGCTTCATCGACGAGATCACGTCGACGATCTGGAACTTCGCCTGGCGCGAGGTCAGGATGCCCTTCTGGCCGGTGATGATGATCATCGGCATGGCGCCGAGATGCGCGTAGGCGGCCCCGGTGGAGAAGTTCAGCGCGCCCGGGCCCAGCGTCGAGAGGCAGACGCCGGGGCGGCCGGTGAGACGGCCGTGGGTGGCGGCCATGAAGCTCGCCGCCTGCTCGTGGCGGGTCAGGACCAGCTCGATCTTGGAGTTCCTCAGGGATTCGACGACGTCGAGATTCTCCTCGCCGGGGATGCCGAAGATGCGATCGACGCCCTCGTTCTCGAGAGCGGCGACGAGGAGATCTGAACCCTTGGGCATGCGACGTCTCGCTGATGCAACGGCGGCCGATCGGGCGTCCGGCCCGGTTCCGGCCCGCTGGTCGCGAGACCGTGAACGGCGCGGGACGACAGACGCCCTCGAATAGTCGAACGGTTAGAGGGCTCACCCGGAGAGTGGTCAAGGCCCGGTCACGGCTGAACAGTCACAGAGCCGGGCAGATGCTATCTGTGCAAGACTGTCGGCATCTCGGAACGGCGCGGCACGGTCAAGGTTGTCCCGCCTGAAGGGATCGGGAAAACATGGATCGGGCGGCGAGCAACGGGACTGAACTGCCGCACGGTCAGGCCCAGTCCGACGGCGGGGCCGATGATCCGGTGCTGGCACCGATCGCGGATTTCCCGCGCATCGACCTGCGGGTCGGCGTCGAGTCCTGGGACAAGCGCCGGCACGCCGGCAAGCGCCTGCGCGGCGAGGTTCCCCACGCGGCGCAGGCCGCGCTCGCGTCCGATCCGGACCGTCCCGATCCGGTCGCGCTGATCGAGGCGGCGCACCGGGGGCGGCAGCCGCACCTGATCCCGCTGCGGGTCGCCCGGATGGCGACGTCGCCGTTCGCGTTCCTGCGCGGGGCCGCCCACGTGATGGCCTGGGACCTCTCGCGCGGGCCGCGCAGCGGCATCGACGTGGTGATGAACGGCGATGCGCACCCCGACAATTTCGGCCTGTTCGGCACGCCGCAGCGCGACATCGTCCTCGACCTCAACGACTTCGACGAGGTCACGATCGGCCCGTGGGAATGGGACCTGAAGCGTCTCGCCGCCGGCATCGCGGTCGCCACCGCCGATGCCGGCGTTCCGGGCAGCGCGCGCCACGCCGCCGTGAAGGAGGTGGTCGCCGGCTATCAGCACACGATGCGGCGCCTCGCGCCCCAGGGCTCCCTCGACGTCTGGTACCAGACCACGCGGGCCGACACCCCGCAACTCACCGGGATCCGGATGGATGCCGAGGCCCGGGGGGTGGTCCGGCGGGCGGTGGACAAGGCGCGGCGGCGCAACAACCGCAACCTGCTCGGCCAGCTGGCCGAGCGGCGCACCGACGGCAGCTGGCGCCTGCAGGTGGACCCGCCGATCCTGACAGCCGTGGACGATGCGACGCGGGACGGGATCGTGACGGGGCTGGAGCGCTATGCCGAGACCCTGCCGCGCGAGCGGCGCTTCATGCTCGACCGCTATCACGTCGTCGACGTCGCCCACCGCGTCGTCGGTGTCGGCAGCGTCGGCACCCGGGCCTACGTCGCGCTCCTGTTCGGAAATTCCGACGCGGACGCGCTCTTCCTCCAGGTCAAGGAAGCGGTCCGCCCGGCCCATGCCCCCTACCTGCCGGGCATGCCGGCGCCCTATGCCGGTCACGAGGGCGAGCGCGTGATCTACGGCCAGCGCCTGCTCCAGGCCGTGGGCGACCCGCTGCTAGGCTGGACCAGCATCGCGGGCCGGCCCTACTACGTGCGCCAGATGAAGAACCTGAAGGGGGCGATCCCGCTGGCCCGCATGTCCGGCGTCTCGCTCCTGACCTTCGCGTACGCCTACGGGGTGCTCCTCGCCCGGGCCCATGCCCGGACCGGCGACGCGGCGGCGATCACCGGCTATTGCGGCAGCGGCAAGCACCACGACCTCGGCGGCGCGATCGCCGACTGGGCGGCCGCCTACACGGAGCGGAACGCGGCGGATTACGCCCTGTTTCGCGACGCCATCGCGAGCGGGCGCCTGGAGGCGGCCGAGGACCCGTGCCTATGAGGCTGCGCATCAGATGATGCCGAACTCCGGCGGCTCGTGAGCCAGCCGGACCAGCAGGTCGCGCAGCCAGCGATGGGCCGGATCGCGGTCGTAGGACGCGTGCCAGAGCATCGAGACCGCCACGTCGTCGAGCGGCACCGGGACCGGGCTGACGCTGAGCGCCAGGGCGCTGGCGAAGGATGTGGCGAGCCGGGCATGCATGGTGGCGATCACCGGCGCGGCGCGGACCAGGAACGGCACGACGAGGAAGCGCGGCGTCGTCACGGCGAGAGTCCGCGACCGGCCGATTAGGGCGAGCGCGTCGTCCACCACCCCGTGCGCGGTCTCGCGCAGGGAGGTCAGGACGTGGGGAAAGCGCAGGTAATCGTCGAGGCCGATCGGCGGCTGGAGGCCGATCAGCGCGGCGTTGAACAGGACCACGTAGCTGTCCCGGTAGAGGAGCCGCTGCTTGTGGTGGATCTGCCCTTCCGAGAACAACCCGATGGCGAGATCGACCCGGTCTGCGTCGAGTTCGTCGAGGATCCGCGCCCGGTCGACGGAGCGGAGCAGCAGCCGGATGCCGGGCGCCTCCCGGCGGAGTTCCGCGATCAGCCGCGGCCCGAGCAGCACCTCGACACTGTCGGGCAGGCTGACCGTGAAGCTGCGCTCGACGGTCTTCGGATCGAACCGCTCCTCCCGGTGCACCAACGCCTGGACCTGCCGGAGCGTGGCGCGCAGGGGCTCGGCGATCTTGAGCGCGCGCGGCGTCGGCCGCATCCCGTCGGGCGCCCGGGTGAGGAGTTCGTCGTCGAACAGGCGGCGGAGGCGGGCGAGGCTCGAGCTCATCGCCGATTGGCCGATGCCGACCCGGGCGGCCGCCCGCGTGACGCTGCGCTCGTCGAGCAGCGCGTCGAGGGCGACGAGCAGGTTCAGGTCGATCCGGGTGAGGTCGATATGGTCGATGGCCACGCGCGTCGCGATCGATGAGGGCTCGGACGCCCGACATAGCAGACGCGGCGGTCTGCATCTCGCCCTCATCCCGGGGCCGCGCAGTGGCGCCCGAGATCCAGACGCGCCGACGCGCCAGCACTCGGCACCACCGGTGTCTCTGGGTTCCGGGCTCGCCTGCGGCGCCCCGGAACGACGGTGCGGGACGCAGGACCGAGAGGGAAGCGCCGCATCACCGCAAGCCGCCCCGTCATCCCGGGGCCGCGCAGCGGAACCCGGGATCCAGACACGCCGACGCGCCAGGACCTGCACCCCCGGCGGCTCTGGGTTGCCCGCCTGCGGCGTGCTCCTCCGGGTCCGGGCTCGCCTGCAGCGCCCCGGAACGACGATGCGGGGCGCCGCACCGAGAGGAAAGCGTCGCATCACTGCAAGCCGTCCCGTCATCCCGGGGCCGCGCAGCGGAGCCCGGGATCCAGACACGACGACGCGGCAGGACCTGGCACCGTCGGCGGCTCTGGGTTGCCCGTCTGCGGCGTGCCCCTCCGGGTCCGGGCTCGCCTGCGGCGCCCCGGAACGACGATGCGGGGGCGTTATACACTCAGCAGCGCGGCGCAGGGCACGCTCCGCCCTTGACAATGTTCCTATTTTGTGCTCATTAGCCGCCACCTGCCCACGGCGGCCCGGGAGCGATCCCGGGGCGTCCTTGACGGGGCCCGCCCGGTGGCTGACCGGGCAGGTCCGTGGCGCGGGGCGGTGCCCGCGTCGGTGGCTCTCAGCCGCCATCGCCCCGGGCGGCGTGCCGGTACGGGGCGTGTCTCGGTGGCGGGCGTGAGACCGGGCGGCAGTCTGCCCGGCGGGGGCCGAAATGTCCCCGCGCCGACCCGCCACTGGGCCGACCCTACGCACCCTGCGGATCCGCCCAATACGAGGCGGGCACACGGCTGGAAGGCCACGGCATTGATAGCGGGTTCCGGAGGCGCGTGCGCCTCGCCTGAGACCGCTTGGCAGGCCGGCGCAGGACCGGGACGTCGGAGACACCGCGACGAGAAAGACGGCACCGGCCGGGGACCATGCCCGGTCGATGCCGCGGGCGTCGCGGGGATCGGATCCCGCGCGTTGACTGGCCGACACCTGGGTTCCCGCGGCGTCCCGCGTCCCGCGCGTTCGTCTCTTGGGCCATGCCCCCGGCGCCGAACGGCGCGCGGGGACGATCGCGCATGGCGGGCGGTAACCTGCCTGCCGGACGCTTTGCCGA
Source organism: Methylobacterium sp. FW102-HT35C08 (assembly GCF_058790235.1). NCBI lineage: Bacteria > Pseudomonadati > Pseudomonadota > Alphaproteobacteria > Hyphomicrobiales > Methylobacteriaceae > Methylobacterium > Methylobacterium sp. FW102-HT35C08. The sequence continues at coordinate 457,638 of NZ_JBYTCL010000002.1, forward strand.
TTTCCCACCCTGCGCCGTCATTCCGGGGCGCCGCAGGCGAGCCCGGACTCGGAGGGGCACGCCGGAGGCGGGCAATCCAGACACGCGTCGTCGCCGGATCTGCCGCCGCGGCGGCTCTGGATCCCGGGCTCCGCTGCGCGGCCCCGGGAGGACGGCGTGGCGGCAGGCGGCTCGGGCCCTCCCACAGTCGGGTCTTGCCGGCCTACTATGAAGGCATCACGCCGGGACAGGCTCGCGCGGCTCGGTGTGGTCGAACAGCCGGGGCGGTGCGATCTCGTCCCGGGCGCCCATCCGCTGGACGAGGTGGTCGGCCACCCGCAGGGCGTTGGCGATGATCGTCAGGGTCGGGTTCACGGCGCCGATCGACGGGAAGAAGCTCGCGTCGGTCACGTAGAGATTGTCGAGCTCGTGTGTCTTGCAGTTGCGGTCGAGGACGGAGTTCGCGGAATCGTCTCCGAATCTGAGCGTTCCGGCTTGGTGCGCGGTGCCGCCGATCGGGACGTTCTTGCCGAGATAGAGCGAGCGGTCGAACAGGTGCGGATGGATATCGGTGAAGGCGCAGATCTCCTGCAGCTTGTGCCGCAGCCGCTTGTGCGCCTCGACGTTCGTCTCCGTAAGATCGAGGTGGACCTTGCCGTCCCGGTAATAGACCCGGTTCTGGGCCAGAGGAATGTCCTCCGAGGTGAGCCAGAAATCCACCGAATGCTTGGCGATCCAGTCGAAGGGCTTGTTGGGAAACCATTGCAGGAAGCCCGGCAGGCCCTCGCCATGGATCTGGACCCCGTCGGACTTGCCGACCATCTGGATGTGCCCGAGCGGGAAATCCCAATCGTCCTTCGGATCCGGGTCGCCGAAGTAGAAGTCGTTGAGCCCGAGGGTCTTCTGGAACCGGGTCGGGTTCGGCGTCTTCGAGATCGCCAGCACCGTCGAATTGTTGTGGCGCATGTAGTTGCGGCCGACTTGGTCCGAGCCATTGGCCAGGCCGTTCGGGTGCCGGTCGCTCGCCGAGCGCAGCAGCAGCAGGGACGAGGACAGCGCGCCGCAGGCCACCACGACGATGTCGGCCGAGGCCTCGAAGGGATCGCCGTCACGGGTGCCGACGACGCCCGTCACCGTGCGGCCGGCCGGGTCCGTGACAAGACGCTCGATATAGGTGCGGGTGAGGAGCGTGAGGTTCGGGCAGTCCCGCAGGGCGGGGTCGACCACCATGGTCTGCGCATCCGACTTGCCGTTGGTCGGGCAGGGGAAGCCGTCGAAGGACTCGCACTTGATGCAGGGCGACGTCGAGACCGCCCGCCCGTCCTTCTCGACGAGCCGCACGCCCACCGGCAGGTGGAACGGCTGGTGGCCGGCCTGCTTGAGATTGTCGAACAGCTCCTGGATCCGCGGCTCGTGCGAGATCGGCGGATGGGCGTAGGGCTTGTTCGACCACGGCTCGGTGGGATCCTCACCGCGCAGGCCGTGGACGTGGAACAGTTCCTCCGCGGCTTGATAATACGGCTCGAATTCGTCGTAGCCCACCGGCCAGGCCGGCGCGATGCCGTCCTGATGGAGGATCTCGGAGAAGTCCTTCTCGCGCAGCCGGAACAGGACCGAGCCGTAGAACTTCGAGTTCCCGCCGACGTAGTAGTGAAGCCCCGGATGGAAGCTGCTGCCGTCCGAGGAGTACCACGTCTCCTTGGCCTGGTAGTAACCGTCGACGATCACGGCCTGGCTGTCCCAGTTCCGCGGCTCACGCAGGAGATAGTCGCCGCGCTCGATCAGCAGGATGCGTTTGCCGGTCTGGGCCAGGCGCCACGCCATCGTCCCGCCGCCCGGGCCGGACCCGACGATGATGACGTCATAATGCTCGCCGGGCATGTGCGGTCTCCGTCCGGGCCTTTGTCCTGGCCTTTGTCCTGGCCTTTGTCCTGGCAGGCAACTCGCGAGCCGCTGTTCGGATCGCGCTCTGGTGGCGTTTCCGGCAGATACGCCTGGGCCGCGGCCGGTCTAGGGCCGCCGCGCCGCATTCGGCGAATGCCGCAACAGCCGGTTAAGCGCCTTTCCCAACGCCGCCTTCAGCTTCGCCTGCGATCCTGCACCCGAACCGGCCTGCCGCCGGGGAGGCACGGATGATCAAGGATATCGCGCTGGTCCTGGCACTCCTGATCGCCGCGACCCTCGCCCTGGGACGCTGGCGGGGGCGCGGTGTGCCCGACGACGGGAACGAGGCCGAGCGGATGCACGACCGCCTCTGGCGGATCAGCGAGAGCGAGGACCGCTATCGTGCCCTGGTCGCGGCGACCACGGAGGTCATCGTCCAGCGGGATGCGAGCGGCCGCATCACCTACGCCAACGAGGATTTCGCCCGGCTCCTCGGCCGCGAGCCGATCACGCTGCTCGGCTCGCAGATCGATTTGGAGATCCTGGAGCGCGGCACGGTCGAGGTCGGGGAGGACGGCGTGCGCCGCATGGAGGCGCAGGTCCGCTCGGTCGACGGACGGGTCCGCTGGTTCGCCTTCGTGGAGATGCCGGTGGCGCACGGCGACGCGATGCACTGGCTGCGCGCCGGCCGGGACGTGACGGCGCGCGTCGAGGCGATCCGCAGCCGCGATGCCGCCCTGGAGAAGGCCGAGGCGGCGAGCGTCGCGAAATCGCGCTTCCTGGCCACCATCAGCCACGAGATGCGTACGCCGCTCAACGGCATCTTGGGAATGGCCGATCTCGTCCTCGGGACCGATCTCAATCCGGAACAGCGCACCTATGTCGAGGCCGTGCGGACCAGCGGCCAGGCGCTGCTCGGTCTGATCGACGGCGTGCTCGACTTCTCCCGGATCGAGGCCGGCCGTCTCGATCTCGCGGCCGAGCCCTTCGACCTGCCGGCGCTCGCCGAGGGCGTGGTCGAGCTGCTGGCGCCCCGCGCCCAGGACAAGGGTATCGAGATCGCCCTCGACGTCGCCGAGGACGTGCCCCCGAGCCTGCTGGGCGACGCCGACCGGGTGCGGCAGATCCTGATCAACCTCGCCGGCAACGCCATCAAATTCACGGAACGCGGCGGCGTCGGCGTGAGCCTGACCTTCACGCGCTCCGAGGCGGGTGACGGGGAGGTGGTGATCGCGGTCTCGGATACCGGCCCGGGTATTCCGGAGGATCGGCTGCCGATCCTGTTCGAGGAGTTCGAGCAGGGTGATGGCAGCGCCAGCCGCAGCCACGAAGGGACCGGGCTGGGTCTCGCCATTACCCGGCGTCTCGTGACCCGGATGGGCGGGCGCGTCGAGGCGGAATCGCGGGTGGGACGCGGCTCAATCTTCCGGGTGACGCTGCCGCTGCCGGACGCGCGCGGCGCCCAGCGGCGAAGACGTGGTCCCGCCGTGCGCCTGAACGCCCAGCGCTGCCTGATCGTCGCCGATTCACCCTACCAGGCTCCCTATCTCGCGCGCAGCCTGTCCCGGGCCGGCGCCGCGACCGTGATCGTGGACAGCCTGGAATCCGGCCTCGACGCCCTGTCCGGCGCAGCCTTCGACGTCGTGCTGGCGGACCGGGCGCTCGGGGACGCGGCGGTACGGCAGATCGCCGACGCCGCGCGCGCCTGCGGCGTGCGCTGCAGCCTCGTGCTGCTGTCGCCCTTCGACCGGCGCGGCTTCGGTGCGCCGGGCGCCGCGGGCTTCGACGGCTACTTGATCAAGCCTGTCCGGGCGCGATCCCTGTTCGAGCGCCTGCTCGCGCTTCCCGCCTCGTCGGAGACCGCCACGACGCCCGCCGCGCCGGCCCTGCGGTCCGGTGCCGGCCTGCGAGTCCTGCTGGCCGAAGACAACCCGATCAACGCGCTCCTGGCGACCCGTGCGCTGGAGCGGCTCGGCGCCGAGGTCGTCCACGCGATGGACGGCGTGCAGGCGCTGGAAAGGCTGAACGCCGGCGGGCCCTTCGATCTCGCGCTGATCGACGTGCGGATGCCGCGCCTCGACGGCCACGAGACCGCCCGCCGGATCCGTGCCGCCGAATGCGAATCACCCGACACCCATCGGCTCCATCTCGTCGCACTCACGGCGAATGCCGGCCCGGAGGACGAGCGCGCCGCCCGGGAAGCGGGGTTCGACGGCTTCCTGGCCAAGCCGCTCAACGTGAAACTGCTTCCGGCTCTGCTGGAACGCCGGACGGCGCGCGCGGCCTGACGGGTCCCGCGTTGACAGCGGGGCACACCCCGCGCCAACAGGATCTCCATGTCGACAGCCACCGCCCCGTCGCCCGCACCGCGCTCATCGAGCGGCGCGCTCGCCGCGTGGGGAACGGCGATTCTCGTGATCGCGACCGTACTGCTCGGCGCGCTGCTGCCCGCCCGGCACGCACCGGCGCCGCGCTCAGCCGCCGAGGATCCGGCGTGCCTCGAATGGAGCGACGGCTGCACGGTCTGCCAGCGACTTCCGGAGGGGCCGGCCTGCTCGCTTCCCGGGATCGCCTGCCAGCCCGCCACTCCCCATTGCCTGCGCCATCAAGACGGGTGAGGTCCGGAACGCCGCTCCTTCGTTTCGCACCGAGCCCGAACGGGCGCCTCCATCTCGGCCACGCCTATTCGGCGCTGCTCAACGCCGATCTCGCCGCCAGGATGGGCGGCGTGTGCCGCCTGCGGATCGAGGACATCGATCCGCAGCGCTCGAAGCCCGAGCTGATCGAGGCGATCGTCGAAGACCTCGCCTGGCTCGGGCTGACCTACCCGGAGCCGGTGCGGCGTCAGTCGCAGCATATGGGGTCCTACAAGGCCGCGCTCGATCGCATGATCGCGGGAGGATTCGCCTATCCCTGTTTCTGCTCGCGCGGGCAGATCCGGGCCCGGGTCGGGGCCGGCGGCGCGACCGCGTGCGATCCGGACGGCGTTCCGCTCTATCCCGGAACCTGCCGCACGCTCGAAGCCGGATTGGTGGCCGACCGCCTCGCCCGCGGCGAGCCACATACCTGGCGCCTCGACATGGCGGCCGCCCTGCGGAAAGCACCCGGGCCCTACGGCTACTGCGCCTTCGATGAGGCCGGCGCCTATCAAGTCGCCGCCGAACCAGCCCGCTGGGGTGATGCGGTCATCGCGCGGCGCGACGTGCCGACGAGCTATCATCTGTCGGTGGTCCACGACGATGCGGAGGAGGGGGTCACCCACGTCGTCCGCGGCCGCGACCTGGAGGCCGCCACCGATCTCCACGTGCTGCTGCAGCGCCTGCTCGGTCTTCCCGGGCCGCGCTATCGGCATCACCTGCTGCTTCTCGACCCCGCCGGTGAGAAGCTCGCTAAGTCGCGCGGCTCGCAAACTCTTGCGGACCTCCGCGCCTCGGGAGTGACCCCCGAGGCGATCCGCGCACGGCTCGGCTTCACCTGATCCGAATGCTGCGGCTCAACGCACCACCGCGTCGCGCTGGGCGAGTGCCGTGGCGCTCTTGGACTTCTGCATGGTCGCGTCGATCTGCTCGCGCTGACGCTTGAACTCGGCGAGCAGCCGCCCGTCGAGCTCGCGGCCGCGCGGCACGCGGATCTTCATCGGGTCCACGAAATGGCCGTTGATGATCACCTCGTAGTGGAGATGCGCGCCGGTCGACAGGCCGGTGGAGCCGACATAGCCGACGATCTGCCCCTGCCGAACTTTGACGCCCTCACGGATGCCGCGGCCGAATCGGGACATGTGGTTGTAGGTGGTGACGTAACCGTTGACGTGCTGGAGCTCGACCCGGTTCCCGTAGCCGGAGGTCATCTCGGCGCGGATCACCACGCCGTTGCCCGCCGCCATGATCGGGGTGCCGATGGGATTCGACCAGTCAACACCGGTGTGCAGCTTGGCATAGCCGAGCACAGGATGGCGGCGGTAGCCGAAACCTGAGCGCATGATCCCGTCCGCGATGGGTTTGCGCAGCAGGAACTTCTTCAGAGAGCGTCCCTGATCATCGAGATAGTCGATCGTGCCGTCATCCGGGGACTGGAAGCGGTAGACCTTGCGGGTCTCGCCGCCCAGCGTCAGGGCGGCATAGAGCAGGTCCGGCCGGTCTGCGCTCGCCTCGTCGTCGTAGGTGTAGAACACGTCGAGCCCGTCGCCGCTGGCGATCCGGCGCTGGAAATCCAGGTCGTAGCTGAACACCCGGACGATATCCTCGACGGTGGCACGGGGCAGATCGTGGCGCGCCGCGGTCTCGTAGAGGCTCTGATAGAGACGGGGTCCGGAGCCCGAATCCTCGTCCTCATCCTCGCCGGCCTCCGCCTGGGGCTGCGGCTTCGCGGCGGGGGCTTCCTCGACGGGCGGCGCCACCGAGACGAAGGCGCCCCGGTCGTTGAGGGCGGCGATCGCCTCGATGCCGTTCTCTCCGTAGAGCACCACGCGGGTGACCTGACGCGGATCGCCGGGATGAGAGCCGGGGGCGATCTGCACGCGCATTGCCTGGCCTTCGTTGAGAGCAGCGGTCTTCGCCTTGCCGCCGAGGGCCGCGACCACGCCGCGGATCGCCTCATCGCCTGCGAAGCCCGTAGCCTTGAGCGTGCTCTCGAGGGTCTCGCCGCGCTTGAGGGCGAGGTCGCGCTCTTCTACCAGCGGCACATCGTTCGGCTTCAGCTCGGTCTTGGCGACCTTGGTGACGTTCTCGGGGACGACCAGCACCTCGATGGACTTGAACGGATTCGCCTCCTTCGATGCCGTCCCGTCGCCGTCGGCCGATCCGCCCTGCTGCAGGGTTCGCGACAGCATGATCTGCGGGGCGATCGGGATGGCGGCGCGGCGCCCGGCCTCGGCGGCGATGCGGCGCTCCTCCTCGACCTGGGCGGTGACGTCGTCGTCGGTGAGCGCGGGCGCGCTGGCATCGACCGCCGCGTCGCCGAGATCGCGTTTGACCACGGTGACCTCCGCGCTCGGCGCGTCCGCCGCGGCGTCGGGCGCGCGCTCGAGCGGCTCGTCGGAGACGAACTTCATCGGGTCGAAGCGCGGCGGCTCCGCAGCATAGACCCCGGTGGTCATCGACAAGGGCGTGCTGAGCCGGACGAAAGCCTTCGCCTTGATGATCTCGCGATCCCCGAGACGGACGGTCACGGGCGCGCGGAAGCTCTGCTTGGCGGAAGCGACCATCAGATTGCGCACGAGGCGGTCGCCCTTGCGGGCGATGTTGGCCCCGCTCTCGCTCGGCAGCGGCCGCGCCACCACGGTTGCCCTCTCGGGAATCGCCGCGAAAGAGATGTCACCCTGCAGCGAGACGTGGAGCGCGGCTGCGATCAGACCCGCGCCGGTCAGACCCGTGAGCGTACTGGCGCAGAGCCACCGCAAATTCACCGCCCGCCGGTCGATCTGGGACGTTGAGGCGCCGAGATGATCGAGGGGGGCATGCACCCCGTAGGCCGGGGCGAGGGCAGCCACATCGCCGATCTT
>NZ_JBYTCL010000002.1:472500-1597500 GCF_058790235.1 Methylobacterium sp. FW102-HT35C08
AGCGCGAGCGCAACCTCGTGGGGGTGTCGGCGCGCTACTCGACGGTCGACGGGCCGGGCGTGCGCGCCTACTATGCCAACCGCAACCTGTTCGGCGGCGGCGAGACCTTCCGGCTCGACGCGGACATCTACTATCTCGGCCTTGGCAACGATCCGTTCGCGACCCAGCGCAAGATCGCCGGGATCGGCACCAACGGTCTCGGCGGACGCCTCTCCGCGACCTACGTCCAGCCGGCGCTCTGGGGCAGCCGGAACGACCTTCTCGCCAATGCCTTCGTCACCCGCGAGGTGCAGCAGAGCTATCTGGTGGATGGCGGCGGCGCGTCGGCGGCGATCCGGCACCGCTTCTCCGACACGTTCTCGGCGCAGGTCGGGCTCGACGCCCAGGTCGGCCGGTCGAAGGATGCCCTCGGCACGGTCAATTACCGGCTGATCGGCGTTCCGGCCTCGGTGACCTACGATTCCACCGACAACCTCCTCGATCCGACCCGCGGTGTGCGGGCGATCGCGTCGCTCGCGGTCTATCCCGGCGCGATCTCGTCGCCCGGAATCGTCGTCGCGAAGGCGCAGGGCTCAACCTATTACGCCCTCGACGCGGAAGCGCGCTACATCCTGGCGGGCCGGGTCGGGTTCGGCTCGGTCTCCGGCGCGCCGCTGGGTGACATCCCGGACAATTTCCGCTTCTTCGCGGGCGGCGGCGGCTCGGTGCGCGGCTATCCCTACCGGACCCTCGGTCCGATCGGGCCTTACAACCTGCCGATCGGCGGCCGCAGCCTGCTGGAAGCCTCGCTGGAGGCCCGCATCAAGGTCACCGACACGATCGGGGTGGTGCCGTTCTTCGACGCGGGCACGGCCTTCGCCTCCGCGGTGCCGGATTTCGACGAGAAGATCCGGAAATCGGTCGGCATCGGCCTGCGCTACTACACCGGGATCGGCCCGATCCGCGCGGATCTCGCCTTCCCGCTCGACCCCTATAAGGGCGGCCACGTACGACCGGCCGTCCTGTATCTCAGCCTGGGGCAGGCGTTCTGAATGGCTGTTATTCACGGGCTGACAGACGCGCGACGGGCCTTCGGCAGGGCGGGGCGCCTGGCCTGCATCCTGATCGGCCTCGCCGTTCTTCTGACGACGGCTGTCACGCTGACGCGCGCCGACGCGGGCGACAAGTCCGTGCTGGGGGGGCTGCTCTCCCGGGCGCTCTCGACCCCGTCGTCGCGGGTGGCCATCGGCGCGGTGGACGGTGCCCTGTCGTCCGACGCCACGATCCGCGACGTCGCGGTGAGCGACCGCGACGGTGTCTGGCTGAAGCTCGACAAGGCGCGGATCGTCTGGCGCCGGCTCGCGCTTCTGTCGGGGCGGCTGGAGGTGGACAGCCTCGAGATCGGGCGTCTCGAAGTGCTTCGCCGCCCGGTGCCCGGTCCGACCCCGCCCGAGGCCAAGCCCGACGGCAAGCTGCTGCCGGACCTGCCCGTGAAGGTCGAGATCAAGGGGTTCAAGCTGGCCGAGCTGGTGCTCGGCGAGGCGGTCGCTGGGCAGCCGGCCCGGCTCTCGGCCGAGGGGCGTGCGCGACTCGGCGCGGCGAGCGAAGGGCTCGACCTGCAGGCTCGGGCGCAGCGCCTCGATGCGGCCGGGCGGTTCCTGCTCAGCCTGCTCTACGTGCCGACGGGCGATCGTCTTGATGTGAAGGCAAACCTCATCGAGCCGGCGGGAGGCCTGCTCTCGCGGGCGGCCAATATTCCCGGGGCGCCGCCCATCGACTTCGATCTCGACGGGACAGGGACGCTCGACGCGTGGTCCGCCAAGCTCGACTTCGCCGCCGGGCCGGAGATCGGCGCCAAGGGCGGCGCGAAGATCTCCCGCATCGGCGCCGAACGCCGGCTCGCCCTCGATCTCGCGGCACGGATCGAAGGCCTCGTGCCGGGGCCGGCGGCCTCGGTATTCGCGGGCACGACCAAGCTCGAAGGTGGTCTGGCCTTCGCCGACAGCGGCGCCTTCCGGATCGACCGGCTGGAATTGACCTCGCGCACCGCCCGTCTCGCGGCGGGTGGCAGCCTGTCCAAGGACCGGATCGCCGACCTGACGCTCCAGGCCCGCGCTGTGCCGACCGAGGGCGTGGTCACTCGGGCCGGGGATGCCGAGATCGGCAAGCTCGTGTTCGACGGCAGCCTGAAAGGCCCGATCACGGGGCCGACGATCCACGGCAGTCTCGAAGCGGAGGGCCTGCGTAGCCGCGACTCGGCCCTGGAGCACATCGCGGCGCGACTTGGTGTCGAGCCGCAGGGCGAGGCCGCGGCGCAGCGTTTCGCGATCAGCGCGGACGGCACGATCGAGGGGCTGCGTCTCGCCGATCCGGCCCTGCGCCGGGCCGTCGGCAGCCGCGCGCAGCTCACGCTGCGGGCGACCGCCGGCCCGGACGGAGTGGTGGACGTCGCCGCGCTCCGCTTCGACGCCGAAACGGCGCGGGCGACCTATGCCGGGCGCATCGGCCAGAACACGCTGACCGGGACCGTCACCGCCGCCCTGCCGGATCTCGCGGTCTTCTCCGGTATCGCCGGGCGCGGTCTTGCGGGCAGCCTGGACGCCAAGGCGCGGCTCAGCGGTGATCCGGCCCGCAAAGCCCTGGCGGCCGATCTCGACCTGACAACGGCGAAGCTCGTCACCGGACTCGCGGCCGCGGACCGCGCCCTGGGACGGGCGCCGAGCCTTCAAGGACGGATCGCGCAATCCTACGCCGGTTACGGCTTCGACCATCTGCGCCTGGACGGCACCGGCCTGACCGCGACGCTCCAAGGGGAGGCGACCTCGGCCAAAGCCGATGTGGCCGGCCGGCTCGACCTGAAGAGCCTCGCCGATCTCGACGGGCGTCTGACGGGGCGCGCCGGCATCGATGTACGGCTCACCGGCTCCCTTGAGCACCCGGACCTCACGGCGATCCTGACGGCGCCCGCGGCCACGGCCGACGGCAAGCCGATCCGCGACCTGCGGGTCGAAGCGGTCCTGACGGACGCACTTCTGACTCCGGACGGCAGCCTGCGTCTCGGCGGCGACATCGCCGGCAAGCCGCTCACCGGGCAGGCTCACGTCGCGCACGCCGGTGACGACTGGGTTGTCGACCGGCTCGCGCTGAATCTCGGCTCCGTTGCGGTGGAGGGGAACGCCAGGGTCGCTGCCGAGACCTGGCTGTCGGCCGGTTCGCTTGCGGTACGGGCCGGCAATCTGGAGGATCTCTCACCGCTGGCGCCGGAGCCGATCGCGGGACGGCTCGATGCCAGCGTGACCCTCACCCGGGACGACGGGCACCAGGATGCCGTCATCCGGGCGAGCGGGGCTGCCCTGCGCTACGGGACCTATGGCCTGACCCGGCTCGACGCCGATCTCAGGGGCCGCAACCTCCGCGCCCATCCGGTCCTGGACGGGCGCCTTGACGCCGACCGGCTGCTTGCCGCCGGACAGCAGATCGATGCGGTCCGGTTCGCCGCCGTCGCCAACCCGAGCGGCAGCGACGTGACGCTGACCGCCAAGGCCCGCGGGTTCGGACTCGACGCCGCCGCCCGGCTCGTTCCGGCCGAGGAGACGCGCATTGAGATCCAGCGGTTCGCGGCCGCCCGCGGCGCTGACCGCTTCGCCCTGAGCGGTCCGGCCACGATCACCCTGCGCGACGGCGGCGCGGTGATCGACAATGTCGCGATCGCGGCGGGCTCCGGGCGGATCACGGTCGCGGGCCGGGCCGGGCGCGACCTCGACCTGCGGGTGGCGCTTCGCGCGCTGCCGCTCTCGCTCGCCCGGATCGCCGCCCCCGATCTCGCGCTGTCGGGGACTTTGGACGGCGAGGCCGAGCTGCGCGGGCCAGCCGACCGACCCGAGGGTCGCTACGCGCTCACGATCGTCAAGCTGGTGGCGCCGCAGACCCGGCAGGCCGGCCTGCCACCAATCGATGCCAGCGCCAAAGGAACCCTGTCGGATGGGAAGGCCAGCCTCGACGGGCGCGTGACGGCCGGGCGCGGTGTCGCCCTGACGGTGGCCGGGACGCTGCCGGTCGAGCCCGGCGGTCCCCTCGACATCCGCGCCCGCGGGACCCTTGAAGCGGCGCTGGCTAATTCCATGCTGAGCGTCGGCGGCCAGAGCGTTACCGGCCGGGTCGCGATCGACGGCGGCGTCACCGGCACGCTGGCGGCGCCCCGGGCACAGGGCGCGGCGGTGCTGACCGGCGGCAGCTTCACCGACCCGCTCAACGGTATCCGGCTCACCGCAATCGAGGGGCGGGTTACCGGCCAGGGCGACAGCCTCGTGGTCGAGCGGCTGAACGCCGCGACCCGCAACGGCGGCCGGGTTTCGGTCACCGGGCGTGTGGCCCTGCAGCCGGACTTTCCCGGCAGCTTCCACGTCGTGGCCGACAGGGCCGAGCTGGTCTCGAGCCCGCTGATGACGGCCGTGTCGAGCGCCGATCTCACGCTGGCCGGCCCGCTGGTGCGGACGCCGCGCATCGCCGGCCGGGTGAATGTCGTGTCGATCGACGTCGCCGTGCCGGATCGCCTTCCCGCGACCGTTCGGCCCCTGCCGGGCGTGCGCCACGTCAACACCTCGCCGGACGTCGGGGCGCGCCTGGCGCAGCGGGCGGACCGGAAGGCCGCGATCAGCCCGAAGCGGCGTCCGAAGAAGCCCGCCGTACCGTTCGACGCCACCCTCGACGTGACGGTGGATGCACCCAGCCGCATCTTCGTACGCGGCCGCGGGATCGACGCGGAACTCGGAGGTTCGCTGCGGGTCACCGGCACCTTCGCGGCACCCAACGCCGTCGGTGCCTTCGCGATGCGCCGCGGCCGCCTCGAACTCGTCGGGCAGCGCCTCGATTTCAGCCGCGGCAAGCTGACCTTCGCGGGTAGTCTGACCACGCCCGAACTCGATTTCGCCGCCGAGACCAAGGCCGGCGACGTGACCGCGCGCGTCGCCGTCTCGGGGCCGGCGGACGCGCCGCAATTCGCCCTGACCTCCGACCCGGTCCTGCCGCAGGACGAGATCCTGTCGCGCCTGCTGTTTAAGAAGGCGGCCGGCGGCCTGTCGCCGTTCCAGGCCCTGCAGCTCGCGCAGGCGGTCGCGCAGCTCTCGGGCGGCGCCGCCGGACCGGACCTGTTCGAGCAGGCGCGCAAAGGCCTCGGACTCGACAGCCTCGACGTGTCGACCGGGGCCAGCGGCGGGCCGGCGTTGGGCGCCTCGCGCTACATCTCGGACCGGGTCAGCGTCGGCGTGAAGGCCGGTGCCAAGCCCGCCGACACGGCGGTTGGCGTCGATTTCGACGTGACGCGGCGGATCAAGCTGAAGGGTGAGGCGGGCAGCGACGGCCGCACCAGCCTCGGCGTGGGCGCCGAGTATGAATGGTAGCCGGCGGCGGACCCGCGGAGATTGGCCCAATCGGCGTGGCGGTTCGGGATCGACACGCCCGGTCAATGGTTTAGGTTCAGCTCAAGCGGCCGCGGCAGCCGCGGATCGGGCGGGAAACATCCAGAACGATGGACGAGCTTTTCGAGACGGACGACGACGTCCCAGTGCCGGAGGGCGGGTTCCTCCGGATGCTGCCGATCATCAACCGGCGCGGCCTGCATGCCCGTGCCTCCGCCAAGTTCGTGCAGACCGTCGAGCGCTACCAAGCCGCGGTCACGGTGACCCGGGCGGGCGAGACGGTCGGCGGCCGCTCGATTATGGGCCTGCTGACCCTGGGCGCCGCCATGGGCACCCGCATCGCCGTTACGGCCGTCGGTCAGGATGCCGAGCAGTGCCTCGACGCCATCGAGGCACTGATCGCCAACCGCTTCGGCGAGGACGAGTAGCGACTCTCAGGTCACCTTCCCCGGCCAAGTGCACAGATCCGCGATGAGGCAGCGCGGGCAGGCCGGCTTGCGGGCCGTGCAGGTGTCCCGGCCGAGACGGAACAGCCAGACATGCGCGCCGTCCTTGAACCGCGCCGGCACGATCCGGGCGAGCCCGTCGGCGACGGCATCGACGTTGGCGCCCGGCGCCAGCGAGATCCTGTTCGATACCCGGAAGACGTGCGTGTCGACCGCGATCACCGGCTCATGAAACGCGAAGTTCGCCGTGACTTCCGCGCTCTTGCGGCCGATGCCCGGCAGGCGGCGCATCTCCGCGGCGCTGCGCGGGACCGCGCCGCCGAATTCCGACATCAGGGCGGCCGAGAGCTTGACGATGTTGCGCGCCTTGGACGGCCCGAGCCCGACCGGGCGGATGATCTCGGTGATGCGCGCCTCGCCCAGATCCAGCATACCGGCCGGATCGCGGACTTCGGAAAACAGCACGTCGGCGATGCGGGACACGGTCGGCCCGGTGGATTGGGCCGAGAGCAGCACCGTCACGAGCAGGCGGAACGGGTCGGTCCGGTCGAACCCGGCCTTCGGATCCGGGTCGGCCTCGGCCAGACGTGCGAGCACGGCCGCGACACGGTCGGCGTCTCCGGTCTCGGGGGGCGAGATCGCCCGGCCGGTGGACGTCCGGCGTGAGGCGGTCGGAGGACCGTGGGTTGTGTCGCGCGCCATTGAGGCGAGCTAGAGCCCCGGCGGGCGCTCCGACAGCCGCAACGTGCGCGGCGGATTGACCGGTCAGACCCTCGCCCGCCGCCAGGGCACGGCGCTTGGCCCGGCGCCGAGATGAAGGGTTCCGGCCACGACCTCGCCGGCCCGGCGCAGGAACTCGACCCGCAGGGCGCCGCGGCGGGCGAACAGGCGGCTCACCACCCGGACGAACGAGGCCTCCGCCGGATCGGCGATGATCGGGCGTTTGGCGGTCCGGGCGTCGAGGGTGAGAAAGGTCTCGACCGCATCGCGCACCGCTTCGGGCCCGGTCACCGCGAGGATCTCGGATCCGGGCAGCTCCCAGCCCTCGGGCCTCACGCCGATGAGGCTGTCGGCCGGAATCGGCCGCGGCTGCGCCGCGCGGCGCGCCGCGAGGACGGGGCGGAACGGCACCGGGTTGCGCACGGGCTCGACAGCTCCAGCGAGGCGGATCGGGCGGCGCAGCGCTCCGAGCCGGACCCGCAGGGCGCGATCCACCGCCTCTGCGGCCGCCGGCTCGACCATGGCGGCGATCTCCGCCTCGACGGGCTGCCAAGCCCTGGCACGGCCGCCCAGGACGGGGTGGGGCATCGCCAGTGGCACCACGCCGCGCAGCGCTTCAAGACCGGTCTCGGCATCCCGGTCCCAGGCGAGGGCCACCGCGATCCGGCGCCCGGCCGGACGGTGCTGGGCGAGCGGCAGCAGGTGATCGGGATCGCGCAGCGGATCGGTTACGGCATTCCTGACCAGCAGGGCCCGCCAGGCGGAGACGGACGTCGCATCCACGGCGCCGGGTCTGCGGAGATCGACCCGCCAGACCGCGCTGCTCTCGCCGAAGCCGGAAATCGCCTGCGTCGCGGGCGCCGGCCTTTCGAGCAGGCCGCCCTGTATCACGGTGAAGCGTGGCGCCATCGCCTGTCCTGCCTGTCGACGCGTCGTCCCATTTCGGGACGATCCGGCGCTGCGGAAGCGCCATTCGGGTCGATGGGTTCAAGGACGATGCCGCGCGCCGGCCCTCAGAAACCCGACAGCGCGAGGGGATTGTCGGTGAGGGCGGCGGCATCTGGGGCGTCCACACGCGGGCGCCCCAGGAACGCGTCCCACAACTGATGCACGAAGGCCGGATCCAGGTCGCGCAGGATCAGCACGAGCCGGGACGTGTGGTCGGGATCGGGCCAGGCCGGCAGCGTCAGGGGCGCGTGGAACACGTGCTGCACTCCATGGACCACGATGGGGTGGTCGGGATCGTCGGCGAGCGCGACGATACCCTTGAGCCGCAGCAGCTTCGGCCCATGGCCTGACCGCAGCAGGTCCATGAACATCTCGAAGGCGGGGCGGGGCACCGGGGCTTCGCTGGTCAGGCACAGGGCCCGGATCGACGCGTCGTGCCGGTTCACGTCGTGCGCGTGGGGATCCGCCTCCACCAGCGTCGCGTCACCGAGCCAGGCCCGGACGTCGGCCGCCTTGCCGTCGAGACCGAACAGCCCGCCGAGCAGCGCGTCCGCGGGTTCCTCCGGCAGGACGATCGGGGCCGCCGGATTGAGCGCGGCGAGCCGTGCGCGGATCCCGGACGTATCGACCGCCAGATCCGCCTTCGTGAGGACGAGCTGGTCGGCGACCGCGGCCTGCCGCACAGCCTCCGGATGGGCGTCGAGGGTCGCCGCCCCCGTGACGGCATCCACCACGGTCACGACGGCTTGAAGCCGATACCGGAGCACGAGATACGGGTGATAGATCAGCGCGTGCAGGATCGGCGCCGGGTCGGCGAGGCCGGTGGTCTCGATCACCACGCGGCGGAACGGCCGGATCCGGCCGTTGTCGCGCTTGCGCAGAAGATCCTCCAGCGTCGCTATCAGGTCGCCCCGCACCGTGCAGCACAGGCAGCCGGCGCCCAGAAGGATCATATCCTCGTCGACCGTCTCGATCAGGAGGTGGTCGAGACCGATTTCGCCGAACTCGTTGACGATCACCACCGTGTCGGCGAGGGCGGGGTCACGCAGGAGCCGGTTCAGCAGCGTGGTCTTGCCGGCGCCCAGAAATCCGGTGAGCACGGTGAGCGGGATCGGCTCCGGGCGGCGGGGATCCGGAGCAGGCGCGGGACTGAGTGACATGGGCGTCGAAGTGGGGTCTGCCGGCGCCCGCGGCAACGCGCCGGCGCCGAGCGGCACGTCCTATTCGTCGGCCGCGGCCTTCTTGGCCGCCGGCTTCTTGGCCGCCGACTTTGCCGCCGACTTGCCGGATGACTCCTTGGCAGGCGCCGCCTTGGCGGGCGCTGGCTTGTGCGCGGTGGCCTTCGCGGCCGGCTTCGACAGGCCCTTGCCGGGCTTGGCCTCAGGCATCGACGGCGTCTCGACGGCGGTATAGGCGCTGGCGGCGTGCGGCAGCGGGCGGCCCGCCTTCGCGGCGAGTTTCGGCGCCGGCTTGGCCGTCGTCTTGGCGGCCTCCTTAGCAGCCTCTCGGGCAGCCTGGGCACGCTCCGCCCGCGCCTCGCGGGCCTGCTTGGCCGCCTCGAGGGCGGCGAGACGCTTGGCCTTGGCGGCCTCGAGCTTCGCCGCGCGGGTGTTGGCGGCCGCAGCCTTCTGCTCGGCCTCCTGGCTCTCGAGGATCTGCTGACCCTCGGCCGGATTGCGGCCGATCCAGACTGCGATCGGCTGGAGGGGAGCCCGGGGCGGCAGGCTCCGGGCGCGCAATGCCGGGTTCGAGAAGGCGGCGAGCGCGAGGGCCGGAGAATTGGCCGCCGAGCCGCCGATCAGCTGCGCTGCCGACCCGGGGGCGCTCAGCGCGCCGGGCCCGTCCTCGATGGCGGGCGGCTTCTTGCCACCGCACACGAAGGGCCGCATGTCCGGCGGCGCCGGCAGCGCCGAGGCCGGCAGCGCCTCGAGGGTCGGGCTGGTCCAGCCCGCGCTCTGGCCGAAGGCGTAGTCGAACAGGTCGGCGGTCTTCACGTCGCGCTCGCGCGGGCTCGGCTGGCCCATCACGATGGTGACGATCCGGCGGCCGTTGCGGGTCGCGGTCGCCACCACGTTGAAGCCGCCCGAACAGATGAAGCCGGTCTTCATCCCGTCGGTGCCGGGATAGCGGCCGAGCAGGCCGTTGTGGTTCGGCATCACGGCGCGGCCGAACTGGATCGCCGAGATCGAGAACAGGTCGTGCGAATCCGGGAAGTCGCGGATCAGCGCCCGGGCGAGCACCGCCATGTCGCGGGCCGACGTCCACTGGCGGGGGTCGGGCAGGCCATTGGGATTGTACCAGTGGCTGTCGCGCATGCCGATCCGCACCGCGGTCTCGTTCATCATGGCGGCGAAGGTGTCGATCGAGCCGCCGAGATTCTCGCCGATCGCGTAGGCGATGTCGTTGGCCGACTTCACCATGATGATCTTGAGGGCGTTGTCGAGGGTGAGCTGCGTCCCCGGCCTGAAGCCCATCTTCGAGGGCGGCTCCGCGGCGGCGGCCGCCGAGATGGTGATCATCGAATCGAGCGAGACCTTCCCCTGCCGCACCAGATCGAGGGCGACGTAGGTGGTCATCAGCTTGGTGATGGAGGCCGGGTACCAGGGATCGGTCGGCGCCTGCGCGTAGATCACCTTGCCGGAATCCACGTCGGCCACCAGGATCGGCACGGTGACGGCGTCCGCGGCGCGGATCCCGATCAGGCTCGTGCCGAGGAGACCCGTCAGCGCCGCAAGCCCGACGGACAATCGCCGGAGGAGAGAAGAGGACATTCGAGCCCGACTCGTCAGAGGATCGCCAGGGTCGACGCCGAGGCGTCGGCCTTCCGGCCGCCGGCCGGATACAGGCACAACCCGGACGGCCGCGTTAGGTCGCCGCGCTGCATCACGGCATGAACGGGTCCACCGTGGCAAGAGCAAGGCGAGACCGCACGGCGGGTCTGCGCGGCGTGGTTGTCGGTGGTCCACAAGCCGTCCACCGCCTATGTGCAGGCGGCGCGTCGCGCGGGACGATGGCTGGGACGACAGTGGCTTACGCGGTCAAGGAGATTTTCCACACCCTTCAGGGCGAGGGCGCCCAGGCGGGGCGCGCGGCGGTGTTCTGCCGGTTCGCCGGCTGCAACCTCTGGTCCGGGCGCGAGGCCGACCGCGCAGCGGCGGCGTGCCGCTTCTGCGACACCGACTTCATCGGCATGGACGGGGAGGGCGGCGGGCGCTTCGCCGACGCCGACGCGCTGGCCGACGCGATCGCCCAGAGCTGGGCCGGCGGGCCGGAGAACCACTACGTGGTGTTCACGGGCGGCGAGCCGCTGCTGCAGCTCGACGAGGCTCTGATCGCGGCGGTCCATGCCCGCGGCTTCGAGATCGCAATCGAGACCAACGGCACGCTGCCGGCGCCACCCGGCATCGACTGGATCTGCGTCAGCCCGAAGGGCGGCAACGCCCTCGCGCAGACCACCGGCCACGAGCTGAAGCTGGTCTACCCGCAGGCGGACGCCGACCCCGCCGACTTCGTCGGCCTCGGCTTCCGCCACCGCTTCCTCCAGCCGATGGACGGGCCGGACCGGGTCGCCAGCACGGAGGCCGCAATCGCCTATTGCCGCCGGGACGCCCGCTGGCGCCTGTCGCTGCAGACCCACAAGATCATCGGCATTCCCTGAGGCGCGCTCACCCGGGCATGGCTCGGCGCTGGGCCCGTGCGGCCCGCAGCGCGGACCGCGCCGCACGTCCGGTGACCGAGTGCGGATCGGGCTCGTGGCCGGCCAGCACCGCGCGCCGCAGAGCGGCCAGCGCCGGATCGCCCCAGTCCTCGAGCAGGCGACCGAAGGCGGCGTGACGCTCGGCATCGAACGGCACGGGTCGGCCCATGGCATCCTTGCAGGGATGGCCCGGGTGCAGGCTGGCGCACGGCACCCAGCCGGACGGGATCGGCGCGGTTGCCGCGTGCGTCCGCCGGAGCCGCAGGAGTTGGGGCAGCACATGGCTGTGCGGCCCCGGGGGCATCGTCCCGCCCGCCGGCGGGATCGGCGTGTAGACCTCAATCCGCCCGAACCGGGCGACGAATACCCGATGCGGGCTCAAGGCCGCCAGGGCAGCGCGGAGCGTGTCGCCCGCGGCAAGGAGCGGGCGGCCGAGTCCGGCCCGGAGGCGATCGATGGCCGCCGGTTCGGCCACGCGCACGCAGGCATCCACCGCCTCGAGGCCCAACCCGAGATCGAACAGGATGCCGTCGCGATCCTGCTTCCGCGCAGCCGCCGTGTCGGGTCCGAGCTCGGTCAGGACGGTGCGTCGGCCCATCGCACAGGCATCCGTCGGCAGGCACAAAGCGACCGTCTGGCTCCAGCCGCCCGAGAAGCCGGTCTCGTAGGCGAACGGCCTCAGATCGGGAGACGCGGTCAGCGCCACGGCTCCCCGGCCGGTGACCAGGCCGATCCGGCCATCCGCAAGGGTCCGAACCGCCTCTCCTGGACCCCGGCAAAAGACCGCGACAGCTCCGTAGCTGCCCAAGCTCCAGGCGCAGGCCGGATCGGCGAGTTGCTCGAGCAGCAGGGCGGGCACGGGATGTCCCGATCCGCCCGTCATCAGCTCTCCTCGCGAACGGCAGCGCATGGACAACGCCTTGACACGGCCGGCGAATGACCGGAAGTCGCGGGCCGATCATCGCGGTTGCGTTCGGCGCGGCGGCGGCACGGCTCGGAGCCGCCGAAGCGGCATCCGCTGAGCCTCGCGACAGGATCGGCGGGAAGGGCGCTGGCATGGACGTCATCGAGACCGAGATTCCGGACGTGAAGCACATCGTGCTCAAGCGCTTCGGCGACGCACGCGGCTGGTTCTCCGAGACGTTCCGGGCCGATGCCCTGGCACGCGCCGGCATCACCACCGCCTTCGTCCAGGACAATCAGTCCTTCTCGGCGCCGCAGGGGACGATCCGCGGCCTGCACTTCCAGATCGCCCCCCGGGCGCAGGCCAAGCTGATCCGCGTCCTGCAGGGCGCGATCCTCGACGTGGCGGTGGACATCCGCAGCGGCTCGCCGACCTTCGGCAAGTTCGTGGCCGTGACGCTCGATGCCGACAAAGGCGAGCAGCTGTTCATCCCGCACGGCTTCGCGCACGGCTTCTGCACCCTGACCCCCGACGTCATGGTCGCCTACAAGGTCGACGATTACTACAGCCCCGAGCACGACCGGGCCCTCGCCTGGAACGATCCGGAGGTCGGGATCCCGTGGCCGGTCTCGTCCGAGGCGGCGATCCTCTCCGACAAGGACCGCCGCGCCCCGAAGCTCGCCGATCTCGGGCGGGTGTTCTGATATCCGCGGGACGCGGCCGTAATTTGGTCACGCCGGCCGGTCTTCTGCCCCGTCATTCTGCTCAAGACGATTCATAAGAGGGTTATTCGCCATGCGCATCCTGGTGACCGGAGGCTGCGGCTTCATCGGCTCGGCGCTGGTGCTGCACCTCGTCAACGACCTCGGCCACGAGGTCTGCACCCTCGACGCGATGACCTACGCGGCCAATCCGGTCTCCCTGGCCACGCTCGCCGACAACCCGCGCCACCGCCTGGTCGAGGCCGATATCTGCGACCGCGATGCCGTCCAGAAGGCCTATGCCGACGTCAAGCCGCAGGCGGTGATGCACCTGGCCGCCGAGAGCCATGTCGACCGCTCGATCACCGATCCGGGCGCCTTCGTGCGCACCAACGTCATCGGCACCCAGACCATGCTCGACGGCGCCCGCGGCCATTACGAGGCCCTGCCGGAGGCCGAGAAGAAGACCTTCCGCTTCCTCCACGTCTCCACCGACGAGGTCTACGGCTCGCTGCCGCCGGACGCGTTCTTCACCGAGGACAGCCGCTACGATCCGCGCTCGCCGTACTCGGCCTCGAAGGCGGCCTCCGACCACCTCGCCCGCGCCTGGCATGAGACCTACGGCCTGCCGGTGCTGGTAACCAACTGCTCGAACAATTACGGGCCGCGGCACTTCCCCGAAAAGCTGATCCCGCTGATGATCCTCAACGCCCTCGAGGGGAAGAAGCTGCCCGTCTACGGCGACGGCCTGAACGAGCGCGACTGGATCCACGTGGAGGACCACGCCAAGGGCCTCGTCGCCGTGCTGGAGCGCGGCCGGATCGGCGAGACCTACCTCCTCGGCGGCCGCGCGGTGCGCAACAACCTCGCGGTGGTGAAAGCTTTGTGCGCGGCCTTCGACCGGCTGCGCCCCGAGAACGCCCCGCACGAGCAGCTGATCAGCTTCGTGGCCGACCGTCCGGGCCACGACCGGCGCTACGCCATCGACTGCACCAAGGCCGAGACCGAGCTCGGCTGGCGCCCGCAGAAGACCTTCGAGCAGGCGCTGGAGGCGACCGTGGCGTGGTACCTCGACAACGAGAGCTGGTGGCGCCCGATCCGCGAGGGCCGGTACAAGGGCGAGCGCCTGGGACTCAACGGCTGATGGACATCCTCGTCCTCGGCGGCGCCGGCCAGGTCGGCACCGAACTGCAGGCGCTGTCCTGGCCCGGCGACATGTCCGTTCACGCGCCCGGCCGCGCGGAGCTCGACATCACCGACCCGGACGCCGTCGCGGCGGCGCTGGCGACTCGGGACTATCGGGTCGTGATCAACACCGCCGCCTACACGGCCGTCGACAAGGCCGAATCCGACGTGGTCGCGGCGTGGCGCCTCAACGCGCTCGCGCCGGCGATCCTGGCGGCCGCCACGGCGGCGCGGCAGATCCCGCTGGTCCACGTCTCGACCGACTACGTGTTCGCCGGCACCAAGCCGGACGGGGCCTACGTGCCGGACGAAGCCATCGACCCGCAGAGCGTCTACGGGGCCAGCAAGGCCGCCGGTGAGCTGGCGGTGCGCACCGGCAACCCGCGCCACGTGATCGTCCGGACCGCCTGGGTGGTGAGCCCGCACCGGGGCAACTTCGTCAAGACGATGCTGCGGCTCGCGGCCGAGCGCGACGCCCTGACCGTGGTCGACGACCAGCACGGCTGCCCGACCTCCGCCGCCGACCTCGCGGCCGCGCTGGCGGTGATTGCGCGGCGCCTGGCCACCGATGCGGCGGCACCCACCGGCACGTTCCACTGCGTGAACGCGGGCGACACCACGTGGCGCGGCTTCGCCGAGGCGATCGTGGCGGGCTCGGCCCGCCGCGGCGGCCGCGCGGTGCCGGTCAAGGGTATCCCGACCTCCGCCTACCCGACCCCGGCCCGGCGGCCGGCCAATTCGTGCTTGTCCACAGACAGCCTCACGGACGCCTACGGCGTCGCGCCGCGGCCCTGGCAGGCGGCGCTCGACGACATCCTGGACCGGCTCGTCGGGCCGGTCTCAGAGGGAGTTTCCAAGCCATGAAGGGCATCGTTCTGGCCGGCGGCTCCGGCACGCGGCTGCACCCGGCCACGCTGTCGATCAACAAGCAGCTGCTGCCGGTCTACGACAAGCCGATGATCTACTACCCGGTCTCGGTGCTGATGCTGGCCGGCATCCGCGAGATCCTGATCATCTCCTCGCCCGAGCATCTCGACAATTACAAGCGGCTGTTCGGCACCGGCGAGCAGTTCGGGCTTCAGTTCTCCTACGCGCTGCAGCCGCGGCCGGAAGGCCTCGCCCAGGCGTTCGTCATCGGGCGCGACTTTGTCGGCGACGACGACGTGGCGCTGATCCTCGGCGACAACCTGTTCTTCGGCGCCGGCATGGGCGAGCTTCTGGAGCGGGCGGCCGCGCGTCGGCAGGGCGCGACGGTGTTCGCCTATCACGTCGACAACCCGCAGGCTTACGGCGTGGTCAACCTCGACAAGTCGGGCCGCCCGACCAAGATCGTCGAGAAGCCGCAGAACCCGGAATCGACCTGGGCGGTCACAGGCCTGTACTTCTACGACAACCAGGTGCTCGACATCGCCGCCGACGTGAAGCCTTCGCCGCGCGGCGAGCTGGAGATCACCAGCGTCAACGAGGCCTATCTCCAGCGCGGCCAGCTTCATGTCGAGCGGATGTCGCGCGGCTACGCGTGGCTCGATACCGGGACCCACGACAGCCTGCTGGAGGCGAGCGAGTTCGTCCGCACCCTGCAGCACCGCCAGGGCCTCCAGGTGGCCTGCCTGGAAGAGATCGCCTACCTGCAGAAGTTCATCACCCGCGACCAGCTCGTGGCCCGCGGCGAGATGTTCGCCAAGACCGCCTACGGCCAGAACCTGCTGCGGCTCGCCCGCGAGAGCGAGGACGACCTGCGCCTGCGCCGGGGCAAGTAGCGGTCCGACCGACGGTCGACAGTCCGGGCTGGATCACCGGGCGTTGCAGCCGATGCAGATCCCGCGCATCAGCCGGTCGTTCTGAACCTCGCGCTTCGTCCGGTCGCGCCTGGCGTTCGGCATGGCCGCCCCGGCGCCGCGGCTCGGCGGCATGACGCGACCGACCGACGAGGTGTTCGGCGCGGCTGCGGTCGAGGCGGGACCGCGGCCCGTGCCGGTCTGAGACTGGGCCGGATCGAGGGCCGACATCAGGAGCAGAGCGAGGATCGAGGGACCGAGGATCGTGATCGGGCGGGTCATCGTGCGAAGGGCTCCGTGCCGGAGCGTAACGCGACCGTGACCGCCGGGTTCGACGCGGCGCACGTCCTCCACCTTCGTCCGCCTTTGCAGACCCGGCGCGGCCCCTTATCAGGGGCCGACAGCCGCCCGTCGACGATCTGAAGAGCCGGAACCTCGGAGCCGCCGCGACGATGCGGGACCCCAACGCGATCGATTTCTGGCGCGGCTTCGCCCTGGTCACGATCTTCATCAATCATATCCCGGGCAATACCTTCGAGCGGTACACCTTCTCGCAGTACGGCATCTCGGACGCGGCCGAGCTGTTCGTCTTCCTGGCGGGCTGGTCGATCGGCATCGCCACGCGGGGGCGCGACGGCGTGCCGGAGCCGCCGGGACGCAGCGTGGTGCGGCTCCTGGCGCGCACCGTCGAGGTCTACCGCGCCCAGCTCACCGTGATGCTGCTGGCGCTCGCGATCATCGCCGGCGCGGCCCTGCTGCTCGACAACCCGCTCATCCTCGAATGGCACAATGCGGGCGGGTTCTTCGCGGACCCGATCCAGTCCGTCTGCGGCATGGCCCTGCTGACCTACCAGCTCGGCTATTTCAACATCCTGCCGCTCTACGTGCTGCTCATCGGCGTCGCGCCGGTCTTCGTGCTGGTCGGCCGCTTCAGCCTGATCGCGGCCCTGGCGCTGTCCGGGAGCATCTATCTCGCGAGCCTCGTGTTCGAGTGGAACGTGCCGTCCTGGCCCGGCGAGGGCGACTGGTTCTTCGACCCGCTCTGCTGGCAGCTCCTGCTGGTGCTGGGCTTCGTGCTCCAGGGCTGGAACCTGCGCTCCGACGCCCTGCGCCGCTGGTCGCGCCGGCTGTTTCCCGCCGGCATCGCCATCGTGCTCCTCGGGATCGTGCTCGCCGTGACCGAGATCCGCCCCGACCCGATGGTGGTGCCGGAGCCGCGCCTGCTCTTCACTTTCGAGAAAACCTATCTGACGCCGGCCCGACTGGTTCATTTTCTGGGGGTATTGTTAGCGTTTGCACCGCTTTACGCAGTACTGGTCCCGCGAATCGGCCGCATCGCCGGTTATCTCTCTCAGATGGGCCGGAACTCCCTGGCTGTCTTCTCGATGGGCTCGATCCTGAGCCTGATCGGGCAGCTCGTGCGTTTTCAGACCGGCGGCGGCTTGCTGATCGATATGCTGGTCGCCGGCTCGGGCCTCGTGGGGCTGGGGTTTACGGCATGGTTCGTCGAATGGCGCAGCCGCAGCAAGTCGTCACGACCGCGCCCGTGATGCAGGCGTGTCGCTCCGTGTTGCCGCTCCGCACCGGCCTGTTCGGGGCCGCAGCCATCCTGCTGGCGATCCTGGGCGCACCGGTCGTCGCCCAGCAACCCGCCGATGCCGGATCCGGCGAGCCGGATCTGTCCATGGAATGCCGCGTCCCGGGTGCGCAGCTCTACACGGCCGCCAAGCTCGGGAGCGTCAAGGCGGCGCTGACGGAGAACCGGCCGATCAAAATCCTGGCGATCGGCGGCAGCGCGGCACCGGGCGCGTCGGCCTCCTATCCGGCGAAGCTGGAAGCGGCCCTGGAACAGGCGCTTCCGAAGGTCGACGTCGTGATCGACCACCGCGGCCTGCCGGGCGAGATCGCCTCCGGAGCCGCCGAGCGCGTCCGCACCATGGTGGCCGAGGCCGAGCCCGATCTGGTCGTCTGGCAGGTGGGGACGCACGACGCCATCGCCCGCGTCGATGCCGACGCCTTCGCGAGCGCGCTCAACGAGGCGGTCGCCTGGATCCGGTCTCACGGAATCGACGTGGTGCTGGTCGATCCGCTCTACACCGCCAGCATGGCGGCCGACGCGGATTACAACCGGATCGTCGAGGCGGTGCGCACGGTCGCGACACAGCAGCAGGTGCCGCTGGTGCGGCGCTACGAGGCCCTCCGGTACCTGTCGCGGCGCAGCGACAAGGGCGAAGGCCATATGCTCGGGCGCCAGTTCCGGCTCAACGATCTCGGCCTGCGGTGCATGGCCGAGCACGTGGCCCTGACGATCGCCACCTCGCTGATGCGGATGGACGTGCCCGCGGAGCCGAAGGCCAATCCGTCGACACAGCCCTTAACCGAGCCGCAACGCGCCCCGGGCTAGATCCGACAACCAGAGGTCGGCGTCCCGCCGGACCCGGGTCCGGCGCGGAGCGCGTAGTGTCAGCCACGGCTCTCCCCGCCCGCGCGATGAGACGCCTCCGCGGATTGCGCAGCGGACCGCAGCGAGCAGCCCTCACGGTCTTCGCCATCCGGGTCGGCTCGGCCGGCTTCGCGTACGGCTCCCAGGTCCTGGCGGCGCGGCTGATGGGGTGGGATGCCTACGGCATCTTCGCCTCCGTCTGGGTCTGGACCGCGATGCTCGGCCATACCCTGACCCTGGGGCTGTCGCAGGGCGCCTGCCGGTTCGTGCCGGGCGATCAGGCGCAGGGCGATCTCGACCTGGCGCGCGGCTACATCCGGGCCGGCGCGCTGATGACCGGCGGTGCGGCGCTCGCCGTCGCGGGCCTCGGCGCGGCGCTGCTCATCCTCGAGCCGAACCTGTTCGCGCCGGCCTACCGGGCGCCGATCGCGGTCGCCCTCTGCGTCATGCCGTTCTTCGCGCTTCAGGACTATCTGGAGGGCGTGGCGCGTAGCCAGAACTGGGTCGGTCTCGCCATCGCGCCGCCCTATCTGCTTCGGCAGACCCTGATGATGGCCTGCATGGCCGGGGCCGTCCTCGTCGGCGCGCCGCCGCGCGCGGAAGTCGCGATGGCCTGCATGCTGGCCGCCGCGGCCGCCGCGACGGCGCTGCAGGCCGGCCTCCTCGCCGCACGGCTCCGGAAGGCCCTTCCCGCGGGCCCGCACCGCTACCGCTGGCGGAACTGGCTCGGCGTCAGCCTGCCGATCGCCGCGATCGACCTCGCCAATGCCGGCTTCACCTTCGTCGACGTGATCGTGCTGGGGGCGCTGGTGAGCCCGGCCGAAGTCGGCCTCTATTTCGCGGCGACGCGCATCCAGCAATTCGTCGTGTTCGTGCATTTCGCGATCAGCGCGGCGACGCTTCAGCGCTACAGCGCCGCCCAGGCCCAGGCCAACCGCTTCCTGCTGGCCGAACTGGTCCGGCGCCAGGGACGGACCACGGCGGCCGCGACCTTCGCGGTCGGGGGCGCAATCCTGGCCGCGAGCCCGCTGCTCCTGGCGATGTTCGGCGCGGATCTCGGCGCGAGCGTGCCGATCCTGTGCGTGCTCCTGGCCGGAAGCGTCGCGGCGAGCCTGTTCGGGCCGGGCGAGGATCTGCTGACCATGCTGGGCGGCGAGCGCCTCTGCGCCGGCCTCACCGCCGGGACACTGATCGCGGCCGCGGGCCTGTGCTTCGCACTTGTTCCGGCCTTCGGACCGCTCGGGGCCGCCCTGGCGGTCGCCCTCGCCACCGTCGCGCGGGCCTGGCTTCTCGCCCGCGCCGCCGGGCAGCTTCACGGGCTCCCGACACCCGTCTGGTCGGCGGGAGCGGTCGGATGAGCCCGGTCGCGGCGGCCGCCCAGGGCAGCTTCGGTCTGTCACACGCCTGCGACGGACCTCCGGATGCGGCCGACTGGGATACCCTGTTCGCCTCCGGCGTCGCGCCGCACCCGCACGTCTCGCGGCACGTGATCGCGGCGCACCGGAGCGCCGGCCTGCTGCCGAACGGCCTGCGATTCGTGACCATCCGGAACGGAGCGAAGCTCGTCGCGCTCCTGCCCTATACGATGGCCCGCGACATCACCGGGCTTAGCGGCCGGGTCGCACGGCCCGTCCTGTCTCCGTTCATGACAGCCTCGGCACCGCTGATCGCCGACGGGCCACACCGGGCCGCGCACGCGCAGGCCCTGGTGGACGGCCTCGCGTCCGCGTCCGGCGGGCGCGCCTGGCGGTGGCCGTTGCTGCCGACCGAGGACGGCGCCGGACCGGTCATGCTGGCGGCCATGCGGGCCCGCGGCTGGGCGATCGGCACGGTGTCGGACTTCGATCGTCCCGTCATGGAGCGGCGGGCCGATCACGACGCATTCCTGGCGGGCCATCCGAACCGCGCGCGGTTCAAGGATCTGCGCCGCCGGGCCCGCCGGCTCGCGGAGGCCGGCACCGTCGCACACGAGAGCGCCGCCTGCGGGGCGGATCTCGAACGCCTCGTCGCGGCATTTCTCGACCTGGAGCGCGCGGGCTGGAAAGGACAGGCCGGCACGGCCATGGCATGCCGGCCGGAGACCGTCGCGCTTGCCCACACCCTGTTCTCCGCGGGATCCGGTCCGGTCGGCGTCCGCGCGGATGCGCTGACCCTTGACGGGCGCCCCATCGCGATCAGCCTCGCCCTTGTCGGTGCCGGCACCGCGACCCTGCTCAAGACGGCCTACGACGAGACTCTCCGCAGCCACGCACCGGGGCTCCTGCTCGAGGCCGAGATCGTGCGCGCCTGTCACGAGACCGGCTTCGCCGACCGACTGGATTCGGCGACGCTTGAGGGATCGGCCTTGGAAAGCCTCTATCGCGACCGGACGCGGATCGCCGAGATCATCGCCGTGCCGCCCGGCAGCCACGCCCTCTCCCTAGAGCGGCGCCTGCGGCTCGCGCGTTTCGAGGCGCAGGCGCGCAGCACGGCCAAGCGCGCCCTCGGGCGGCGCTAGGCCGGTTCTACAGACGCGGCTGAGGATTCTGCAGAGCTTTGGCTTCAGCAGGGAGGCCAGCGGATGTCGCCTGGGCCTGGCCGCTGTTCCCTAACAGCGATCGACCTTCGCACATGGTGATGACCCCCGCCGTCATTCCGGGGCGCCGAAGGCGAGCCCGGAAGCCAGAACCACCCTCGGTGCAGATGCTTGCCGCGTCGGCGGCTCTGGATTCCGGGCTCCGCTGCGCGGCCCCGGAATGACGGGGCGGGATCGTCTCGGCAGCCCTAATCCGGAGAGCAAGACTGAGAACGTCTCGTCAGGGCGAGCTGGAAATTCTGAGGCGTGTTTTCCGTAGACCTTTTCGGGAGGGAAACACGCTCTCTTCTCGGCGCCTTGGCTCAAAATCCAACCTGCCGATGCGACGCGGCCCAGCTGCCGGCCTCAGCGGCTCCGGTACGGACCGTCGCCCTCGACCCGGTCATAGACGCCGTGCCCGGTGCGCGCCCGGTAGGCGCGGCCGGCGATCTCCCCCGGGGTCGGCGGTGTGCCGGGCTGAGAAAAACTCGTCTCCGGACGATAGGCTGGCCCCCAGCCGATCTCCTCGTCACCCGCAGGATCCTTGCCCGGAAAACCTGTCACGTATCCGGTGCTCTGCGCGAGCGCCGGACCCGCGGCGAGCCCAACCAGGGTCGCCAGAGTGAAGCGCAGGGTTGTTCGCGATGGCATCGTCCGTATCCTCCATGTCCGATCCTATGGCGAGCAAACACCCGACCGGGCCGCGGGTTTTCGCAGCGTGCCGTCACGCCGCGGACGCGGCGGCACCCGGGCGATTCAAAAGCCCGGACAGGCCGAGCTGCCTCGACCGGGATACCAGCGCGGAGGCGGACCCGTCATGGAAGATTGGAAGGCGGGGCTTTGGGCGGAACTGCGCGCCATCGAGATCGCCACCGGCGACGCGGCCGCGGCACAATTGCCGGCCCTGCTCCGGCGTTTGCAGCGGCATCAGGCCAGGCTCGGCGGCAATCCGATGCTGGCGCCGTACCGCCGCTGGCGCATCCGGCGTCTCACCCGGGCCGTGGCGGATGCACGTTGGCACGCGGAGCAAGGCCGGGTCGCTCGCCTCGGCGGCCTGGATCCGCGCCGTTAGGGCGCGTCAGGCCGCGACCGGGCGCGCGGCGCGCCGGCCGGTCCGGGCTGCCGCGACCGGGCGAGGGGCGGAGACCTCAGGAAGGGTCTGATCCGAGCGCTCGGCACTGGGGGCCGGAAGGCGCACGAGGACGATGGTGCCGACCGAGACTTCGGAGCGGATCCGCAGCGAGCCGCCATGCAACTCGACCATCGACCGCGTGATGGCGAGACCGAGCCCCGATCCCTTGTGGCTGCGGGTCATCTGGGTCTCCACCTGCGTGAAGGGGCGACCAAGGCGTGCGAGATCGGAGCGCGGGATCCCGATGCCGTTATCCTCGACGAACAGGTGCGTGCGTGTCCCGGCGCGCCGGGCGCGCACCACGACCTGACCGCCCGCCGGCGTGAACTTCAGGGCGTTCTGGATGAGATTCGCGAGGATCTGCTGCATCGCGTTCGGGTCGGCCAGCAGGTCGAGTCCCTGCGGGACGTCGACGCTGATGGTGATGGCCTTCTCGCGGGCCGCGGCCTCGACGGGCGCGAGCGCGGCCGCGATGGCCGTTTCGGCGCAGATCGCGCGGGGATCCAGCCGCACCCGGCGCGCCTCGAGCCGCGCCATGTCGAGGATGTCGTCGATCATCGAGAGCAGGTGCGAGCCGCTCTCCCGGATGTCGCGGCAATATTCGGTGTAGCGCGGGGTCCCGAGCGGCCCGAGCACCGCGTTCTCCATCACGTCGGCGAAGCCGATGATGGCGTTGAGCGGCGTGCGCAGCTCGTGGCTCATGTTGGCGAGGAACTCGGACTTGGCTTGGCTCGCGGCTTCGGCAGCGGCCTTCTGGTCGAGGTAGCGCTCGGCGAGGTCGGCGAGTTGCTGGGTCTGCAGCTCGAGGGTCCGGCGGGAGCGCTTGAGGTCCTTGACCGTCTCGATCAATTCCCGTTCCGACGCCAGGAGCTGCTCCTGATTGCGCTTCAGGCTCGTGATGTCGGTCCCGACCGAGACGTAGCCGCCATCCTTGGTGCGCCGCTCGCTGATCTGGAGCCAGCGGCCGTCCGCGAGTTCGGCCTCGAAGGTGCGCGACGTCATTCCGATCAGGGCCCGGCCGGCATCGGGCGATTCACGGCGGACCTGCGGCAGCACGCCCCGGCCCATCACGTCCATGTAGCTGCGGCCGGCCTGGGCATCCTCGGGGCTGAGGGCGTGGAGATGCCGGAACTTGGAATTGCACAGGACCAGCCGGTTTCCGGTGTCCCAGAGGACGAAGGCCTCCGAGATCGCCTCGACGGCATCGCGCAGGCGCATGTCGGCCGCCGCGTTGGTCTCTTCGAGCGCCCGCTGCTCGCTGATGTCGGTGGCGATGCCGACAAGGTGGCGGCCGCCATCGGCCGCGTCCGCGACGACCTCGGCCCGGGCGCGGAGCCAGACATAGGCCCCGTCGGCGCCGCGCATGCGGAAGGCGTGGTCGATGAACGTCTGGTTGGCGGCCAGCCCGCGGGCGAGGCTGTAGAGATCCCCGTCGTCGGGGTGAACCAGGCCGTTGACGTCGCCGAAGGAGAGGTACTCGTGCTGCCGCCGGTAGCCGAGCAGGCTGTACATCGAGTCGGACCAGTAGATCCGCCCCCGGGCGACATCCCAATCCCAGAGGCCGCAGGCGCCGCGGCGCAGGGCCGTCTCGAGGCGGCCGCGGATCTGCTCACGGGCCCGGTCGGCCCGTGCCGCATGCCGGGTCTGCAGGCCGTAGGCGAGGCCGACGCCGACGATGACCAGGGCCGCAGCCGCGATCAGGACGATCTGGTCGCGGGTCCGCGCGCTCCAGCCGCGCAGCAGTGGCTCGACCGGCTGGAGGACCGCCACCTGGCCGGCGCCGCCGGGCAGGCTGTGCACCGCGGCCAGCACGCTCTCGCCGCCCGGAAGCTCAAGAGCCATGGCGCCGGCGCGCTCGCCGAGGCCCGAGAGCGGCTCGCCGTCGCCGAGCACCTGGGCGAGGGTCGTCAGGTCGGCCGGAAGCGGCGGATGGGCGGCGGCGATGCGCGTGTCGGGCCGGACCAGCAGCAGGCGCCGGCCCGGATGGCGACCGCTTTCCGGCATCAGGGTCTGGAGGTCCGACGCGACGGTCCCGGCGGGCGCGACCGCCCGCGCGGCCAGCCGGGCGAAGCCCTCGATCTCGGCACGCGCGCCGGCCAGGATCTCGGCGCGTTGCCCCTGGATGTGGAGCGCCGCCAGTCCGACGAGGCAGGCCAGGAACATCGCGAGCGTGCCCGGCACGGCATAGCGCAACCAGCGCTCCGCTTGGCCGAGCCGCGGATCCCGCGCCCGCATCGGCCACGAGACGGTGAGACTCGAATCCGCACGCGCGGAGAAGGAAGCGGAACCCGCCTCCGGCATGGCCGAACCTCGCCCGTGGGAGCTGCGAACCGGTCGAGGCGTCCTGCCCCCCGAATCTGTGTGAATACAATCACCTCGGGGGGCCATTTGTCCACGGGTTTTTTGGCCCGAGGGATTGACGGGCACCCGGTGTTGCTGGGTCGCCCGGTTAGAGTTTTCTACCGTAAGTTCAGCTACTTAGCCGTCTCCGAGAGTCCGTGCGAGGATGTCGGCGGAGTCCCGCGAAAGGCCTGGGATCGCCTTGATCCAATTAAGCATTTCGACCGCCTTGGCGGCACGCGATTTTTCCAGCCGGCGCCAGGATCCGAAGGCCGTCAGCAGCCGCGCGGCAACCTGTGGGTTGGCCGAATCGAGGGCCGCAACCGTCTCGGCCACGCGTGAGAACCCGCCCCCGTCCTTCCGGGTGAATTGGGTCGGATTGCCGAACGCGAAGCTTCCGATCAGGGCGCGGACCCGGTTCGGGTTGGTGATGGTGAAGGCGGGGTGGCTCTGCAGCCGGGCGATCCGCTCCAGCGTCCCGGCCTCGGGGATCTGGGCCTGGATGGCGAACCACTTGTCGAGCACGAGGGGCTCGTCGGCGTAGCGCGCGGCGAATTCCGCCAAGGCGGTCTCCCGGGTCTCCCCGGGTATCAGCGCGAGGGTGCCGAGGGCGGCGAGGCGGTCCGTCATGTTGGTGGCCTCGGCCAGGCGCGCGGCGGCCCGCGCCGCACCGGCCTCCGGATCGCCCGCCGCGACGAGGTCGAGGGCGGCGTTGCGCAGCGATCGGCGACCAGCGGAGGCCGCGTCGGGGCTGTAGGCAGCACCTGCGGCAGGAGCGAGGGCCGCATCGAGGCGCTCGAGCCGTGACCGCAGCGCCGTCCCGAGATGCGCCCGCAGGTCATGCCGCGCCCGATGGATCGCGTCGGGATCGACATCGGACGGCACGGCATCCGCCGCCTCGCCCTCGCTCGGCAGCGCCAGAACGAGGGCGGCGAAGGCCGGGTCGGCCAGGGCCTCGTCGTCGAGGAATCGTCCGAGCGCGGCCGCGAAGGCATCGGCACGGCCCGGATCGGGTTCGAGGATCAGGCGGAGGCTCACGTCCTGGGCGGCCTGCCACCGGTTGAACGGGTCGCTGTCCCGCGCGAGCAGCCGCATGCGCTCTGTATCGGCGAGGGTGAGATCGAGCCGAACCGGCGCGGAGAAGTCGCGCAGGATCGACGGGACCGGTTCCTCGGTGACGCCCTCGAAAACGATCTCGGCCTCGGCCCGGTCCAGGACATAGACGCCGTCGCGCACGTCCGGGCAGCTCGCCTCGGTGAGCGGGCCGGACGCGCCGACGAGACCGAGGGCGACCGGGATCACCAGCGGCGGCCCGTCCTGCCCCGCCTCTCCGGGCAGGCTCTGGGCGAACCGGAGCGCGTAGCGTGCCGCCGCCGGATCGTAGGTGGCCGTCACGGCAAGGCGGGGCGTGCCGGGGCGCTCGTACCAGCGGGCGAAGGCGGATAGGTCGCGTCCCGAGACCGCCGCGAAGGCCGCCAGGAAATCCTCCACCGTGGCGGCGCGCCCGTCATTGTCGGCGAAGTAGCGGTCCATGCCGGACCGGAACGCCTCGGCACCCAGCAGCGTGCGCAGCATCCGGACGATCTCGGCGCCCTTGTCGTAGACGGTCGCCGTGTAGAAGTTGTTGATCTCCGCGTAGGCCCGGGGCCGCACCGGGTGGCGCAGCGGCCCGGCATCCTCCGGGAACTGGCGCGCCCGGAGCGAGCGCACCTCGCCGATCCGGTGCACCGGCCGGGAGCGCATGTCGGAGGAGAATTCCTGGTCCCGGAAGACCGTGAGACCCTCCTTCAGGCAGAGCTGGAACCAGTCCCGACAGGTGACGCGGTTGCCCGACCAATTGTGGAAATACTCGTGGGCGATGATCGCCTCGATCGCGGCGTAATCCCCGTCGGTCGCCGTGTCGGGGCTGGCCAGAACGTACTTGTCGTTGAAGATGTTGAGGCCCTTGTTCTCCATGGCGCCCATGTTGAAGTCGGACACGGCGACGACGTTGAACACGTCGAGGTCGTAGGCGCGGCCGAAGGCGGTCTCGTCCCAGGCCATCGAGCGGATCACCGCGTCGAGGGCGTAATCCGCCCGCGGCTCCTTGCCCGGCTCGACATAGACCGCGCAGGTGACCGGACGCCCGTCCATGGTGGTGAACCGCGTCTCGACCTTGCCGAGGCGGCCGCCCACGAGGGCGAACAGGTAGGCCGGCTTCGGGTGCGGATCGTGCCAGACGGCGAAATGCCGATCCGCGCCGACGGATCCCGCTTCGACGAGGTTGCCGTTGCCGAGGAGAACCGGCGCCTCGGCCCGATCCGCCTCGATACGCGTGGTATAAACCGCCATCACGTCGGGCCGGTCGAGGAAATAGGTGATGCGCCGGAAGCCGTCGGCCTCGCACTGCGTGCAGTAGACCCCGCTCGAGCGGTAGAGCCCCATCAGCTTGGAGTTGGCCGTCGGGTCGACCTCGGTGACGAGCCGCAGGGTGAAGGGCGTCCGGGGCGGCGCGACAAGGCTCAGGCCGGCCGGACTCGCCGTGTAGGCATCGGCCGCGAGGGCCGTGCCGTCGAGGTCGACCGAGACCAGCCGCAGGTCATCGCCGTCGAGGTTGAGCGGCGCTCCTGTCTCACCCGCCGGGTTCGGGCGGAGCGCCAGGGTCGCGTGGATCCGGGTCGCGTGCGGGTCGAGGCGGATGTCGAGGTCGACGCGGTCGATCAGGTAGTCGCTCGGCCGATATTCCTCGAGGCGGATCAGCGGCGGCGTCTCGGTGCGCATGCGGCTCTCTCTCCGGGTGCGGTTCGGGCTCGTTCTGGTCCTTCGCGCCGCCGGGCGCAACGCGGTCGGACCGCGTCTTCTGGCGCCACAGGCCGCCGATAAGGCCGAGATTGGCTGCGGCCAGCAGGGCGAGCACGCCCCAAAGGGCATCGGGACCGATGCGGGTCAGCAGGTAGGCTCCCAGCGGCGGGCTGAGCGCCTGCGCGACGAGCCCCGGCCGTGCCAGGCGGCCGATCAGACCGGCGTAGTGGTCCGGGCCGAACAGCGCGAGCGGAACCGTGCCGCGGGCGATCGAGTAGACGCCGTTCCCGGCGCCGTAGAGGACGAGCGCCAGCCCGATCACCGGCAGGTGCGCCGCCAGCAGAACCAGGCCGAGGGCGACGAGCGCGAAGGCGGCGGTCAGCGTCCAGAGCGGATGGTGACGCCCGCGGCCGGAGATCTCGATCAGCCGGGCCCCGACCTGCGCCGGGCCGATCAGGCCGCCGTAGCCGACGGCCGCCGCGAGACCGACACCGCGCGACTGGAGCAGGGTGATCAGGTGGACCGACACCAGCGCCATGATCGCGCCGCCCAGCACGAGGACGCCGGCCATCAGCAGGACCGCTCGGCGCTGCCAGGCGACCAGCGGCGGCACCGGCCGGGTCACGCCGCCGGCCCCGAGGGCGTGTCCGGGCGCCGCGGGGATCGCCAGAAGCACGAGGGGCAGCGTCACCGTCAGATGCAGCGCCGCATAGGTAAGGCAGGCGCCGCGCCAGCCGACATGCGCCACCAGGACCGCCGAGAGCGGCCAGCAGACGGTGCTGGCGAAACCGCCCAGAAGCGTCAGGGCCGTGATAGCCGGGCGCGCCTCTGCGCCGTAGAGCCGGCCGAGCGTCGCGTAGGCGGGATCGTACAGCCCGCAACCCATGCCGAACCCGATCACGAGCCACCCGGCCAGGAAGACCGGCAGGGCAGGGGCGAGACCGAGGATCGTCAGCCCGGAGGCCAGGAGCAGGGCCGCCAGCGCCAGGACCGGGCGGCCTCCGCGCCGCTGGATGGCTGCCCCGACACGCGGCGAGACCGCGGCCGCGACCAGAAGGCCGACCGACAGACCGCCGACGATCCAGGCCAGCGGCCAGCCGGTGTCCCGGGCGATCGGCTCGGCCAGCACGGCGGGCAGGTAGTAGGACGAACCCCAGGCGAGGATCTGCACCACGCCGAGGGCGGAGATCACAGGCCATCGCTCGGCGCGGGTGGCCATCAGGGCGTCGGCCCCGAGCCGGGACCGCCGCGCGAAGATCGACCCGTCGCGGCGATCCTCGACGAAGAGGCGCCCCTCACGCCAGACCGACGCGGCGGCCGTGCTCGTCCACCACCGGCTCTCCGTCCTCCTTGATGAACGCCCCCTGCTGCGGGGGAAGGAGATCGAGCACGGCCTCGGATGGCCGGCACAGACGAACGCCCAAAGGGCTCACCACCAGGGGCCGGTTCAGCAGAACCGGATGCGCCGCGATGGCATCCAGAAGCCGGTCGTCCGGGATGGCCGGATCGCCGAGCCCCAGTTCCGCGAACGGCGTGCCCTTCTCGCGCAGGATGTCGCGCACCGAGAGACCGGCACGGGCCAGCAGCTGCACGAGCAGGGCCGGGTTCGGCGGCGTCTTCAGGTACTCGACGACGTGCGGCTCGATCCCGGCATTGCGGATCATCGCCAGCACGTTCCGCGACGTGCCGCAGGATGGGTTGTGATAGATCACGACGTCGAAGACGCTGTCAGGCATGGTCCACCTCACGTGCCGCAGGGTCGGGGTTCGAGAAGGCCGCCACGGCCGGCGCGCAGACTTCGGGACGGCCCTGGCAGCAATCCGTCATGAGAAATGCGATCAACCCGGAGAGAACCGGGTAGGCGGCGCTGTAGATGATCGAGCGCCCGGCGCGGCGAGACCGGATCAGCCCGGCCTGCTGCAGCTCCTTCAGGTGGAAGGAGATCGTGGAGGGCGACACACCGATCGCCCCGGCAAGGTTTCCGGACGCCATGCCGTCCGGCCCAGCCACAACCAGCGCGCGCAGCGCTCTGAGCCGGTGCTCCTGACCCAGCGCCACAAAGGCCGCCAGGGCTTGCGGTTCGTCCATCTACACTTCTACATTCAAACCATCGTTTGAACATACGAGATTGCTGCATCGTGGACAAGTCCGAGCCGACCGCGCGTACGCTTCGTCTGACCGACGAGTTGCCCCATCTCAGCGCGGCGCATCTCCCGGTGCCGACAGCAGCGCAGCTACACGTCTGCGAACCGTTCACACACGCGCCGCGCTTCCTGATCCTGTACGGCTCGCTGCGCGCGCGCTCGCACAGCCGCTTCCTGGCGCAGGAAGCGGCCCGGCTGCTGGAGGCCCTGGGCGGTGACGTCCGGATCTATGACGCGCACGGGCTGCCGCTGCCCGACGACAGCACGGCGGATCATCCAAAGGTTCAGGAGCTGCGGGCGCTCTCGCTCTGGTCGGAAGGCCAGATCTGGGTTTCGCCTGAGCGCCACGGCAACCTGACCGGCGTGATGAAGAGCCAGATCGACTGGCTGCCTCTGAGCGAGGGCAGCGTGCGCCCGACGCAGGGCCGTACGCTGGCGGTGATGCAGGTCTCTGGCGGATCGCAGAGCTTCAATGCGGTGAACTCGCTGCGCCTGCTCGGTCGCTGGATGCGGATGATCACCATCCCCAACCAATCCTCCGTGCCGATGGCCTATCGTGAGTTCGACGACGACGGTCGGATGAAGCCGGGCCCCCTCTACGAACGCGTCGTCGACGTGTGCGAGGAGCTGATGAAGTTCACCCTGCTGACCCGCGAGCGGGCGGACTATCTGGTCGATCGCTACAGCGAGCGGAAGGCATCCGCGCAGGACCGGATGACGGAACTGGCCGCCGATATCGGCCTCGCGAAGCCCTGACGGAGGCCCACGGGTCCGCCTCGCTGGAGCGGAGCGGGCGTTTGCCGTCGAAGCGGGCTACTCGACCGGCGCCGCGGCCCTAGCTAGCGCAGCAACCGGCCGGCCACCCTCGTGGCCGCCTCCCGATGCCGCCCAGGCACGGCCGGTCATGTCCGTATCCGCTGAGGGCGCCGTCAGAGCCCTCGCCAACAGAGGGATCGTCGCCCGATGGAATTTCTTCACACCATGGTCCGGGTCGCCGATCTCGACCGGGCGCTCGCCTTCTACGTCGACACGTTCGGCCTCCAGGAGGTCCGCCGCGTTGAGAACGAGAAGGGTCGCTTCACGCTGGTCTTCCTGGCCGCCCCCGGAGACGCCGAGCGCGCGAAGGAGACGAAGTCGCCGCTCGTGGAGCTGACCTACAACTGGGATCCGGAAACCTACACGGGCGGGCGCAATTTCGGTCATCTCGCCTATCAGGTCGACGACATCTACGCCTTCTGCAGCCGGCTGCAGGAGAAGGGCGTCACCATCAACCGCCCGCCGCGCGACGGCTACATGGCCTTCGTGAAGTCGCCCGACGGCATCTCGATCGAGATCCTCCAGAAGGGCGGCGCGAAGCCGACGCAGGAGCCCTGGGCGTCGATGGAGAACACCGGGACCTGGTAACCGGCCTTGACCCGGACGGCAGCGCGGGCGCATCTGCCCGCGGATCAGCCGGCCGGGCGGCCGCTCCGCACGCGCGAGCGTCCGGGGAGGAAAGTCCGGGCTCCATGGAGAGACGGTGCCGGATAACGTCCGGCGGGGGCGACCCCAGGGACAGTGCCACAGAAAGCAGACCGCCCCGGATCCGTCCGGGGTCAGGGTGAAAGGGTGCGGTAAGAGCGCACCGCGGACGCGGCAACGCGGACGGCACGGCAAACCCCACCGGGAGCAAGACCGAATAGGGGCGGCGCGCCCTTCGCGAGAAGGGCAGGCCCGCTCTCCAGGCCAGTCGCCCGGGTTGGTTGCTCGAGGCGGTCGGCAACGACCGTCCCAGAGGAATGGCTGCCACGTCGGGGCGTGCAAGCGCTCCGGCCCTACAGAACCCGGCTTACAGGCCGGCTGATCCACCAGCCCTCAAAACAGAAGCCCCGCCAGCGCCTTACAGGCGACGCGGGCCCCGCAACCGGACGTCGGGTTCGATCAAATTTCCGGCGCGACGAAAACCTTCGGTTAACCTTGCCAGGGTCAGATCGGATCGCGCGGCAGCGCCAGGCTTGTGCGTTGACGATCCTCCGAGGCCCATGATACCCGGCATCCTCCCGTCAACGGCGTGTATCGGATCGCCGGGCGCAACCTGCCTCAGTGCGGGTCCCGTCCGAGCGCGGCGTTTTGCGCGCTCCGAATTCGATGCCGTTCCCGTCACGCGCGCCGCGCTCGCGCGGCCCGGTCCAGGGCATCATGAGACGCACGAGCCGCATCCGCGACCGGTTCCCCGGTCCGCGTCGCCCTTCCGCTCCGGACTGCGTCTCCCGGCGGAGGTGCCCATGACCCGCCGCCGCCCTCCGGCTGAGCTTCCGACCTCCGTCCGGCGCAGCGGCACCGAGTCCGAGGCCTCGTCCCCGTCGGCTCAGCCGCACGTGCCGGTGCTGCTCGAGGAGGTGGTCGCGGCGCTCAGCACCGACGGCGGACTGGCCGTCGACGGCACGTTCGGAGCGGGCGGCTACACGCGCGCCCTGCTGGATCGGGATCCGGCCCTGCAGATCGTGGCGATCGACCGCGATCCCACGGCGATCGCCGCCGGGCAGAGCCTGGTCGCCGAGTCGCGGGGGCGCCTCCGCCTGGTCCCGGGCCACTTCGGCAACCTCGACACCCTCCTGGCCGAGGCCGGCGTGGCGCAGGCCGATCAGGTGGTGCTCGACATCGGCGTCTCGTCGATGCAGCTCGACGTACCGGAGCGGGGGTTCTCGTTCCGCAACGACGGCCCGCTCGACATGCGCATGGGCGGCGACGGCCCCAGCGCCGCCGACATCGTCAACGAATCCGACGAGACGGTGCTCGCCGACATCATCTACCATTACGGCGAGGAGCGGCGCTCGCGCGCCGTCGCGCGGGCGGTCCACGAGGCGCGCCGCCGCGGCCGGATCGAGACCACCGCGCAGCTCGCCGAGCTTGTTGCCGGCGTGGTGCGGGCGGAGCCCGGCAGCCACATCCACCCCGCGACGCGGACCTTCCAGGGCCTGCGCATCGCGGTGAACGACGAACTCGGCGAGCTGGTGCGCGCCCTGCACGCGGCCGAACGGGTGCTCACGCCCGGCGGCCGGCTCGCCGTCGTGACGTTCCACTCCCTCGAGGATCGGATCGTCAAGCAGTTCTTCGCGGCCCGCAGCGGCCGCTCCGCGCAGGGGTCGCGCCACCTGCCGGGCGCTCCGGCCGAGGTGGTCCGCAGCTTCAACCTCGTGACCAAGGGCCCGGTCCTGCCGAGCGAGGCCGAGACCGCGCGCAACCCGCGCGCCCGCTCGGCCAAGCTCCGCGCGGCGGAGCGCACGGAGTCCGACGTGCCCGAGCCGCTGGCGGCGCTGACCGCCCTGGCAAGCCTGCCCGAAGCCGCCCGCGGGGGCCAGCGCCGATGATCCGCCTCCTGAACCTGCTGGCCGTGGCCGGCCTCGTCGCCTCGGCGATCTACGCCTACTCGATCAAGTACGACACGCTCTATCAGGGCGGTCAGGTGTCGAAGCTGCAGACCGCCCTGCACGCGGAACGGCAGGCGATCGCGGTGCTGCGCGCCGAGTGGCAGCTCCTGACCCGGCCCGACCGGCTGCAGGCGGCGGTCGACAAGCATCTCGCCCTGGAGCCGATCGGCACCAGCCACTTGGCGCGCCTCTCGGATCTGCCCGCCCGTCCCGAGCGCGGCGACGAGATCGGACGCCTGCTCGCGGCCACCGCGACGCCCAAGGACAAGGGTGCGATCGAGCCGCGCACGACCGGCTCGATCACCCGCACCGTCACCACGACCCGCACCCCGACGACGGCTTCGAGGTAATCCCCCGTGTCCGAAGACGCCGACCAGATCGCATACGCGGCAGCCGAGACGCAGGCGGCCGAGGCGCATATTGCGGAGCACGAGGCCGCCCTGCTGGAGGCGGCGGCGCTGGCGCATGCCGCCAACGCGCCGCGCGTCCTCGCAGAGGACGAGCCCGTCCCGGTGGATCGCGCCGAGCGGGCCAAAGCGTTCCTGCGCAGCATGTTCCGACTGGCGATCGAGCGGTCGCACATGCGCGTCGCCCTGGTCGGCCTGGTCTTCGTCGCCGTGTTCGGGACGATCTCGGCCAAGCTCCTGATGATGGCGATCTTCGGCGAGCCGCCCAGCCAGGAGCACAGGGTCGCGGCCGCCTCTTCGACGGCGTTCCGGCCCGACATCGTCGACCGCAACGGCGAGATCCTGGCCACCGACATCCGCACGGTCTCGGTCTTCGCCGAGCCCGGCAACATCTACGACAAGGACGAAGCGGTGGAGCTGCTCACCGCGGTCCTGCCGGAACTCAACGCCACCGAGCTGCGGGCCAAGCTGGCCTCGCGCAAGGGCCGGAGCGGCGCCGGCTTCGTGTGGGTCAAGCGCGAGCTGACCCCGAAGCAGCAGGCCGAGGTCCACCGGCTCGGCATCCCGGGCATCGGCTTCCTGCCCGACCACAAGCGGGTCTATCCGAACGGCACGGCCGCCGCCCACATCCTGGGCGCGACCAATCTCGACGGCATCGGCATCGCCGGGATGGAGAAGTACATCGACTCCACCGGCCTCCAGGCGCTCAACAGCTTCGGGCTGGTCAACAAGCAGGCCGACCTGAAGCCGGTGCAGCTCTCGATCGATCTGCGCGCCCAGTTTGCCGTGCGCGACGAGCTGGCCTGGGGCATCGACCACTTCAAGGCCAAGGCCGGCGCCTCGATGATCCTCGACGTGAAGACCGGCGAGGTGATCGCGCTGGTTTCCATGCCGGATTTCGACCCGAACGATCCGAAGGACGCGCTCTCGCCCGACCGGATCAACCGGATGAATGTCGGCGTCTACGAGATGGGTTCGACCTTCAAGGCGATGACGCTCGCCATGGCGCTCGATTCCGGCAAGTACAATGTCAACTCGACCTTCGACACCCGCGGCGGCGTGCTGAACTGGGGTCGGCAGAAGATCCACGAGTATCACGGCACCAACCGCGTCATCACCATGCCGGAGGTGTTCACCCACTCGTCGAACATCGGCTCGGCCAAGATGGCGCTCGGCGTCGGCGTGACCGGCCACAAGGCCTTCCTGAAGAAGATGGGCCTGCTCGACCGGCTGCGCACCGAGCTGCCCGAGAGCGCGGCGCCGATCGTCCCGTCCCGCTGGACCGAGATCAACACCATCACCATCGCGTTCGGGCACGGCATCGCGGTGGCGCCGATCCAGGCGGCGGCCGCTGTCGCGGCCATCGCCAATGGCGGCGACCTGATCACCCCGACCTTCCTGAAGGCGAACCCGGACGACAAGGCCCGCGCCACGCACGTGCTCTCGTCCCAGACCTCCGAGGCGATGCGCTACATTATGCGCCTTAATGCCTCCGAGGGCTCGGCCAAGAAGGCCGCAATCCCGTACTACTTCGTCGGCGGCAAGACCGGCACGGCCGAGAAGGTGATCGGCGGCCGCTACATCCACAACCGCCTGTTCACGACCTTCATGGCGGCGGCGCCAATGAACGACCCGAAGTACCTGTTCGTCACGATCATGGACGAGCCGCAGGGTCTGCCGGAATCCGGCGGCTACGCCACGGCGGCCTGGAACTCCGGCGTGGTCACCGGCAAGGTGATCGAGCGGGTGGCGCCGATCCTGGGCCTGCCGCCGCAATTCGAGCCGCCGGTGAGGCCGTTCCCGCAGATGGTCAAGCTCAACGCCTACCACATCAACCAGCTCGGCGGCCCGTGATGGTGGCGTCATGAGCGCGCGGCTCGCCGACCTCTTCCCGGAAGCCTCCGGAACGGCCGCCGACCTGACGGTGTCGGACCTGACCGCCGACAGCCGGCAGGTCGCGACCGGCACGGTGTTCGTGGCCGTGCCGGGCACCAAGGCCGACGGTCGCCGCTTCGCCGCGCAGGCCGCCAACCGCGGCGCGGTGGCGGTGGCGGGCGAGGGGACGCGCCCCGCCGATCTGCCGGAGGCGATCGCCTGGATCGCGGTCGCGGATGCGCGCCGGTCCCTGGCCCTGGCGGCGGCGCGGCTTGCCGGCCGGCAGCCCGACACCGTGGTGGCCGTGACCGGTACCGCCGGCAAGAGTTCGGTGGCCGACTTCGTCCGCCAGATTCTGGCACGCCTCGGCCGCGAGGCCGCGAGCCTCGGCACCGTCGGGATCGTCACGAACCGCGGCGCGCAGTACGGCTCGCTCACCACCCCGGATCCGGTGACGCTGCACCAGACGCTGGCGCGCCTCGCGGCGGACGGCATCACCGACCTCGCCATGGAGGCGTCCTCGCACGGGATCGAGCAACGCCGTCTCGACGGCGTGCGGCTCGACGCGGCGGGCTTCACCAATCTCGGGCGGGACCATCTCGACTACCACGCGAGCATCGAGGATTACCTCGCGGCCAAGCTGCGCCTGTTCACCGACCTGCTGCCATCCGGATGCCCGGCGATCGTGAACGCCGACGGGGCCTATGCGGACCGGGTGATCGCCGCGGCCGAGGATGCCGGGCGGCCGGTCCGGACGGTCGGACGCGGCGGCCGGGATCTGCACGTGGAGTCGGTCCGGACGGAGGGCTTCGCGCAGGCCGTGCGCCTCGTTTTCCAGGGGCGGGCCCGGGAACTGCGCCTGCCGCTCGTCGGGGAATTCCAAGTCGAGAATGCCCTGGTGGCGGCCGGCCTCGCCCTCGCGACCCCGGCGGGCGCCGCCGATCCCGACGGCGTGTTCGCGGCCCTCGACCATCTCACCGGCGTGCCGGGCCGCATGGAGCGGATCGGCGAGGCCCGTGGCGGGCTCTGCCTCGTCGACTACGCCCACAAGCCCGAGGCGCTGGAGAGCGTGCTGACCGCGCTCCGCCCGTTCGCCTCCGGAAGCCTAGTCGTGGTGTTCGGCTGCGGCGGCGACCGCGACCGGGGCAAGCGGCCGCTGATGGGCGCGATCGCGCAGCGCCTCGCCGACACCGTGATCGTCACCGACGACAATCCGCGCACCGAGGAGGCCGCCGCGATCCGCCGGGCGATCCTCGACGCCGCGCCGGGCGCAGAAGAGATCGGCGACCGCGCCGAGGCGATCCGCACGGCCGTGCGGCGTCTCGGGCCGGGCGACGTTCTGGTCGTGGCCGGCAAGGGTCATGAAACCGGCCAGATCGTGGGGGATCGGACGCTGCCGTTCTCGGACCACGAGGTCCTGCGCGCGGCGATCACCGAGGCGACCTGAGGGTGACCGGGGGCTGACCATGACCGCACTCTGGACGCGGGAGGAACTCGAGGCCGCGACGGGCGGGCGCCTGATCGGCGCCGAGCGCCCGATCGGTGGCGCCTCGATCGACACCCGCACGCTCCAGCCCGGCGACCTGTTCTTCGCCATCCGGGGCGACGCCCGCGACGGCCACGACTTCGTGGCCGACGCCCTCGGCCGCGGGGCCGGCGCCGCCGTGGTGGCCGAAGCCCGCGCCGGCGACCTCGCGCCTCATGGCCCGGTCCTGGCTGTCCCCGAGACGGGTGCGGATCCGGTGCTGACGGCGATGACCCGGCTCGGAGCGGCGGCGCGTACCCGCACGAAGGCCCAGGTCGTGGCGGTGACCGGCTCGGTCGGCAAGACCGGGACCAAGGAGGCCCTGCGCCACGTGCTCTCCGGGCAGGGCGAGACCCACGCCTCGGCGGCCTCCTACAACAATCACTGGGGCGTGCCCCTGACGCTGGCGCGGATGCCGCAAGCCACGCGCTACGGCGTGTTCGAGATCGGCATGAACCACGCGGCCGAGATCGTGCCGCTGACCGCCCAGGTCCGGCCCGACATCGCGCTGATCACCACGATCGCGCCCGCCCATATCGAGCATTTCGCCTCGCTCGCGGCCATCGCGGACGCCAAGGGCGAGATCTTCTCCGGCCTCCAGCCCGGCGGCGTTGCGATCATCAACCGCGACGTCCAGCATTTCGACCGGCTCGCGGCCCACGCGCAGGCCTCCCGGGCGGGACGGGTGGTCACCTTCGGCGAGCACCCGGATGCCGACGTGCGCGCCCTGAAGATCGTGCTCCGCCCCGACCTGTCGGTCGTCGATGCCCTCGTGATGGGCCAGCCCGTCACCTACAAGCTCGGCACGGCCGGCCGGCACGCGGCGCTGAATTCACTGGGTGTCATGGCGGTGGTCCACAGCCTCGGGGCCGACCTCGCCCGCGCCGCCCTGTCGCTCGGCGGGCTGACGCCGCCGGCGGGGCGCGGCGAGCGCACCGCCCTCGAGATCGGCGGCGGCACCGCCTACCTGGTGGACGAGAGCTACA
Source organism: Methylobacterium sp. FW102-HT35C08 (assembly GCF_058790235.1). NCBI lineage: Bacteria > Pseudomonadati > Pseudomonadota > Alphaproteobacteria > Hyphomicrobiales > Methylobacteriaceae > Methylobacterium > Methylobacterium sp. FW102-HT35C08. The sequence goes on from NZ_JBYTCL010000002.1 coordinate 509,873, forward strand.
ACGCCAATCCCGTGGCGGTCCGGGCAGCGCTCGCGACGCTCGCGGGGATCGAGACCGGGCCCCGCGGCCGCCGCATCGCGGTGCTGGGCGACATGCTGGAACTGGGCGCCGCCGCCCCCGACCTGCATCGCGGCCTTGCCGACGCGATCGAGGCGGCCCGGATCGACCTCGTTTTCGCGGCCGGCCCGCTGATGCGCCACCTGTTCGAGGCCCTGCCGGTGAGCCGCCGCGGCGCTGTGGCGGACACCTCCGTGGACCTGCTGGAGCCGCTCGCCCGGACGCTCCGGCCCGGCGATGCCGTGATGGTCAAAGGATCGAACGGCAGCCGCATGGGCCGGATTGTCGAGGCCCTGAAAGCCCGCTACGCCGTCGACGAGGCGCGGCGCGCCCTGGCGACGGCCCCCTGACCGGCAGGCCCGCGCGTTCGAAGCGCGCGGTAACGCCCCCCGAAACCTGCGCCTGAACAAAGGGGCCGAGCGCCCGTATGCTGTACCTTCTCTCGGACCTGAGCAGCAGCTTCACGCCGCTCAACGTGTTCCGCTACATCACCTTCCGCACCGGCGGCGCGCTGTTCACGGCGGGCCTGTTCGTGTTCTGGTTCGGGCCGTGGATCATCTCGCTGCTGCGCCTGCGCCAGGGCAAGGGGCAGCCGATCCGCGAGGACGGGCCGCAGACGCACCTGCTGACCAAGCGCGGCACGCCGACCATGGGCGGGCTGATGATCCTGGCGGGCGCGATCGTGGCGATCCTGCTCTGGGCCAACCCGCGCAATCACTATGTCTGGGTGACGCTGACCGTCACCCTCGGCTTCGGCGCCATCGGCTTCTACGACGACTACCTCAAGGTGACGAAGCAGTCGCACAAGGGGTTCTCGGGCAAGTTCCGCCTGGCTCTCGAGGCGGTGATCGCGATGGCGGCCTGCCTGACGATCGCGGTCTACTCGCCGGCCGCGCTGCAGAACCAGCTCGCCTTCCCGGTGTTCAAGGACGCGCTCCTGAACCTCAGCTGGTTCTACCCGCTGTTCGGCGCCTTCGTGATCGTGGGCGCCGGCAACGCCGTGAACATGACCGACGGCCTCGACGGCCTGGCCATCGTTCCGGTCATGATCGCCTGCGCCACCTTCGGGTTCATCGCCTATCTGGTCGGCAACTCGTTCACCGCGAGCTACCTGCAGGTGAACTACGTCCGCGACTCGGGCGAGCTCGCCGTGGTCTGCGGCGCCGTGATCGGCGCCGGCCTCGGCTTCCTCTGGTTCAATGCGCCGCCGGCCCAGATCTTCATGGGCGATACCGGCTCCCTGGCTCTCGGCGGGCTCCTGGGCACCGTCGCGGTGGCGACGAAGCACGAGATCGTCCTGGCGATCGTCGGCGGCCTGTTCGTCCTCGAGATGATGTCGGTGATCATCCAGGTCGCCTCGTTCAAGCTCACCGGCAAGCGCGTCTTCCGGATGGCGCCGATCCACCACCATTTCGAGCAGAAGGGCTGGAAGGAGCCGCAGGTGGTCATCCGGTTCTGGATCATCGCCGTCATCCTGGCCATGGCGGGCCTGGCGACGCTGAAGCTGCGCTGAGAAAATGTGATAGAGAGCCGCCTTAACTGGCTGATCCCACCCAGGTCCTCATCCTGAGGTGCCGTCGTGCAGCGGCGGCCTCGAAGGAGCCCTCCAGGGATCGCGCGCTGGCTGGAGGGCTCCTTCGAGGCTCGCTGACGCGAGCACCTCAGGATAAGGGGATTGGATGGGATCGGCCCGGCCCCTTTCGCTTCTCGAGCTTCCCATGACGCCCATCACCACCTTCGCCGACCGCACCGTCGCCCTGTTCGGGCTCGGCGGCTCCGGTCTCGCCACCGCGCTGGCGCTGAAGGCGGGCGGTGCCGGCGTGCGGGCCTGGGACGACAATGCCGACAGCCTCGCCCGGGCCCGGGAGGCCGGGATCGAGACGCAGGATCTGCGCGAGGCCGACTGGTCGGGCTTCGCCGCGCTCGTGCTCAGCCCCGGCGTGCCCCTGACCCATCCGGAGCCGCACTGGAGCGTCCGGCTCGCCCGCGCCGCGGATATCGAGATCATCGGCGATATCGAGCTGTTCTGCCGCGAGCGCCGGGCGCACGCCGCCGGGGCGCCGTTCGTGGCGATCACCGGCACCAACGGCAAGTCGACCACCACAGCGCTGATCGCCCACGTGCTCGCGCAAGGAGGCCGTGACGTGCAGATGGGCGGCAATATCGGGACCGCGATCCTGTCCCTGGAGCCGCCCGCCGCCGGCCGCGGCCACGTGATCGAGATGTCGTCGTTCCAGATCGACCTGACGCCGAGCCTCGATCCGAGCGTCGGCGTCCTGATGAACATCACCCCCGACCACCTCGACCGCCACGGCACCATGGAGCAGTACGCGGCCATCAAGGAGCGCCTGATCCGCGGTTCGGCCCTCGCGGTGGTCGGCATCGACGATGCGCCCAGCCGGGCCATTGCCGACCGGCGCGGGGCCGACCTCGTGCGCGTGCACGTGCCCCACGGCGAGACACTCTGCACCGACGCGCTGACCGTGCGCGACGGGATCGTCCGCGATCCGGATGGTACGGAGCTCGCCGACGTGAACGGAATCGGCTCGCTCCGGGGCGCCCATAACTGGCAGAACGCGGCGGTGGCCGTGGCGGTAGCGCGGGCGCTCGGCCTCTCACCCGCGGAGATCCAGGCCGGGCTGACCTCGTTCCCGGGCCTGCCGCACCGGATGGAAGAGGTCGGGCGGCGCGGGCCCGTGCTGTTCGTCAACGATTCGAAGGCGACGAACGCGGATTCGACCGAGAAGGCGCTCACGGCCTTCCGGGACATCCACTGGATCCTCGGCGGCAAGCCGAAGGACGGCGGCATCTTCCCGCTGGTGCCGTATTTCGAGCGGGTCGCCCACGCCTACCTGATCGGCGCCGCCTCCGATGCCTTCGCGGCGACGCTGGAGGGCGCCGTTCCCTACACCCGCTGCGAGACCCTGGAGGTGGCGGTCCCGAAGGCCGCCGAGAACGCCGCCGCCTCGGGCGCCCCGGAGCCCGTTGTGCTGCTCTCGCCGGCCTGCGCCTCCTACGACCAGTTCCGGAACTTCGAGATCCGCGGCAACCGTTTCCGGGAGCTGGTGCAGGCGCTGCCCTGAGGCAGCGCCGCCTCAGCGCGCCAGCACCTTGGCGGCGTCGCGGGTGGTGCCCACCGCCTGCGAGACGTCGGCCACGGACTGAACGATCGCCCCGATATTGCCGGTGATCGCCGTGACCGCCCCGGCAGCGCTCTGCATGTTCTCGGCGAGGTCGCGCGTGACCGCGCTCTGCTCCTCGATGGCCGCCGCGGTCGCCACGACGGTCTCGCGCATCACCGAGACCGAAGTTCCGATCGAAGTCAGCGCTCCCACCACCTCCTGCGAGACGCGCTGCACGCTGGCGATCTCGCCGTTGATCTGCCCGGTGGCGCGCGCCGCCTGATCGGCCAGCGCCTTCACCTCGGAGGCGACGACCGCGAAGCCGCGGCCCGCCTCGCCGGCGCGGGCCGCCTCGATCGTGGCGTTGAGCGCCAGCAGGTTGATCTGGCCGGCGATGTTCTGGATCAGGCCGACGATGCTGGTCATCGCGGTCGCGGTCTCGGCCAGGCGCTTGGTGTGGCCGTCCGCCTCCTGGACGCAGGCATAGGCGGTGTCGGTGGCGCCCTGCGAGCGGACGATGCTCTGCGACATCTCCGCCACGGACGCGGCCAGCTCTTCGGCCGCCGCCGCCACGGTCTGGACGTTGCCGGAGGTCGAATCCGCGGCCGAGGAGGCCAGGGCGGCCGCCCGCGTCGAGTGCGTCACCGCCTGCTCGATCTCGCCGAAGTTCCGGTCGATCAGCGTGCGCAGGTCGGCGAGCAGGCGAACTTGGTCGGTGATGTCGGTGGCGAACTTCACCACCTTGTAGGGCCGGCCGGCGGCATCGAAGATCGGGTTGTAGGACGCCTGGATCCAGACTTCGCGACCGCCCTTGCCGACGCGTCGGAACTGCGCCGCCTGATAGGTTCCGTTCCGCAGCGCCGCCCAGAACGCGCGGTACGCCTCGCTGTCGCGTTGGCCGGGCTCGACGAACAGGCTGTGGTGCTGCCCGACCACTTCCCCTCGTGTGTAGCCCATCGCGGCCAGGAAGTTGTCGTTGGCCTCGAGCACCGTACCGTCAAGGTCGAAGGCGATGACAGCCTGTACCTTGTGGATGGCCTCGATCTGTCCCGCGCGGTCGGCCTCCTCGGTCCTCTGCTGGGTGATGTCGGTGGCGAATTTCACCACCTTGTAGGGCCGACCGCGGCTGTCGAGCACCGGATTGTAGGACGCCTGGATCCAGATCCTGCGGCCGCCCCGGCCGACCCGCTGGAACTGCCCGCTCTCGAATGTGCCCGAACGCAGGCGCTCCCAGAGCGCGCGGTACTCGGGCGAGTCCCGCTGCGCCGGATCCATGAACAGGCTGTGGTGCTGCCCGACGATCTCCGGCAGCGTGTAGCCGACCACAGCCAGGAAATTGCCGTTGGCCGAGAGGATCTTCCCGGAGAGGTCGAACTCGATGACGCCCTGAACGCGGTCGAGGGCCGCGAGCTTGGCCTGCGCTTCACGGTTGTTCAGGGCAGAGAACATGGCGAGGGAGCTTCCGCTTGGCGGATCCGGCATCGCCGAGCGGCACCCGGTTCAGGTTGCTCGCCGATCCGCAACTTACACCCAAAGGTTGCACGTCTGGTATTAACATAGAGTATTATCTGTTCTTTGGACGATTGAACTCGAACGATACGCGTGAGGTTTTCAGCGCCTCTCGGGCGGTGTCGGCAGCACCGGCATCTGGCTTGAGCGGTCGGCCGGCGCCCCGGCACGGACACGGTCGGCGGCGCAGCGTCGTCACGCATAAGTCTCCGTTTACCATTCCTGCACAGGATCGACTCCGACCCGCGCGGATCGGCATCCGCGTGGCCTGGAGTCGTTGCCCGGCATGATGTCACGCGCGGAACGCACCCCCCTGACGGACTGGTGGTGGACGGTCGATCGCGGGCTCCTCGCGGCCCTGTTCGCCCTGATGGTGGCCGGGCTCGTCTTCCTGATGGGCGGCGGCCCGCCGGTGGCCGAGCGGATCGGCCTGCCGACCTTCTACTTCCTGAACCGGCAGGCGATGTATCTCGCCCCGACGATCCTGCTGATCTGCGCGGTCTCGTTCCTGTCCCTGCGCGGCATCCGCCGGCTCGCGCTGATCACCTGGGTCTGCGGCGTCGTCCTGTGCCTGCTCGCCGGCAAGTTCGGCCCCGAGATCAAGGGCGCGCATCGCTGGATCCAGTTCGGCTCCTTCGGCCTGCAGCCCTCGGAATTCGTGAAGCCGGCCTTCGTGGTCGTGGCCGCCTGGGCCTTCTCGGAGGGTGCGCAGCGCCGCGACATGCCGGGCGGCATCCTGGCGCTGCTGCTCCTGCCGATCACCATCGTGCCGCTGCTGCTCCAGCCCGATTTCGGCCAGACCATGCTGATTACCATGGTGTGGTGCGCGCTGTTCTTCGTGGCCGGCCTCCACCTGATCTGGGTGGCCGTCCTCGGCGTGCTGGGCCTTGGGGGTGTCTTCGCTGCCTACCTGTTCTTCCATCACGTCCGTGAGCGCTTCAACAAGTTCCTCGACCGGGATTCCGGCGGTGGCTTCCAGGATTTCTGGTCGCGCGAATCGTTCCGCTCGGGCGGCTGGTTCGGCACGGGCCCGGGGGAGGGCGTGGCCAAGCGCCACCTGCCGGACGCGCATACCGACTTCATCTTCTCGGTCACCGGCGAGGAATTCGGCGTGATCGTCTGCCTGTGCCTCGTGGCCCTGTTCGCCTTCATCGTGCTGCGCGGCCTCAAGCTCGCCCGGCGCACGGACGACACCTTCTCACGGCTGGCGATCACCGGCCTGACCACGCTGTTCGGCCTCCAGGCCTGCATCAACATGGCGGTGAACACCCAGCTGATGCCCGCCAAGGGCATGACGCTGCCCTTCGTCTCCTACGGCGGCTCCTCGCTGATCTCGCTGGCGCTCGGCACCGGCTTCCTCGTCGCCCTGACCCGCAAGCGCCCCCGCACCGTGATGCTCAGCCAGAAGCCTCCCGGCACCGCGCCGGCCACCGTCGCCGGGGTGATGCGGTGACGGTCTTCACCCCCACGATCCTGCTCTGCGCGGGCGGCACCGGTGGGCACCTGTTCCCGGCCGAGAGTCTCGCCCACGCGCTGCGCGCCCGCAGCATAAGGGTGGCGCTCGCCACCGACGCGCGGGTCGACGCGATCGCGTCCGAGTTCCCGGCCTCGGAGGTCGTGACCATCGCGTCCGCGACGCCGTCCGGCCGCTCGCCGCTGAAGCGGGCCGGCGCCGTGCTGACGCTCGGCCGCGGCTTCGGTGTCGCCGCCAAGGAGATCCGCCGGATCAACCCGGCCGCCATCGTGGGCTTCGGCGGCTATCCGACCGTCCCGCCGGTGCTCGCCGGCCAGATCCTGCGCGTGCCGACGATCCTGCACGAGCAGAACGCCGTGATGGGCCGGGCCAACGCCTTCCTGGCGCGGGGCGCCCGCACCATCGCCACCGGCTTCAAGGTCGTGCGCGGCGTGCCCGACAAGGCCAAAGCCCCGCGGATCCACACCGGCAACCCGCTCCGCCCGGCAGTGATCGAGGCGGCGAAGGTTCCGTATCCCACCTTCGGCGAGGGCGATGTCCTGCGGCTCCTGGTGTTCGGCGGCAGCCAGGGCGCCCGCGTGATGGGCGAGGTCGTACCGGAAGCGATCGCGCGCCTGCCCGACGCGCTGCGCGCCCGCCTCCACCTCGTCCAGCAGGTCCGGCCGGAGGACCTGACGGCGGTGCAGAACCGCTACCTCGCCATGGGGCTCGCCGGGATCGAGGCGGCGCCGTTCTTCAAGGACCTGCCCGGCCGCATGGCCGCGAGCCACCTCGTGGTCTCGCGATCGGGCGCTTCCACGGTCTCGGAACTGGCGGCGATCGGCCGCCCGGCGATCCTCGTGCCGCTGCCCGGCTCGCTGGATCAGGACCAGGCCGCCAACGCCGCGACCCTCGACGCGATCGGCGCGGCTTTGGCCGTGAAGCAGGCCGATTTCACGCCGGATCGCCTCGCGGCGGACCTCACGGCCTGCTTCGAGACGCCGGCAAAATTGACCGCGGCGGCCGATGCGGCCAGAAGCGCCGGCATCCACGACGCCGCCGAGCGGCTGGCCGAGGTCGTCATCCAGACGGCCGCCCGCACCTGATCATCAAGGGATTTCGCACCGGCGATCCCGCCACCAGACGGTTCGACCCATGAAGCTGCCCGACAAGCTCGGACCCATCCACTTCATCGGCATCGGCGGCATCGGCATGTCCGGCATCGCCGAGGTGATGCACAATCTCGGCTACACGGTGCAGGGGTCGGACGCGTCCGACAACGCCAATGTCCGCCGTCTGGCCGAGAAGGGCATGCGCACCTTCGTGGGCCACAACGCCGACAATGTCGCCGAGGCCGCGCTGGTCGTGGTCTCGACGGCAATCCAGCGTGACAACCCCGAGCTGCAAGCCGCACGGGAGCGCCGCCTCCCGGTCGTGCGCCGGGCCGAGATGCTGGCCGAGCTGATGCGCTTCAAGTCCTGCGTCGCCATCGCGGGCACGCACGGCAAGACCACGACCACATCGCTGGTCGCGACGCTGCTCGACGCCGGCAACCTCGACCCGACGGTGATCAACGGCGGCATCATCAACGCCTACGGCACCAATGCCCGCATGGGCGCGGGCGAGTGGATGGTGGTGGAGGCCGACGAGTCGGACGGCACCTTCCTGAAGCTGCCGGCCGATGTCGCGATCGTCACCAACATCGACCCCGAGCATCTCGATCATTTCGGCTCGTTCGACGCGATCAAGGACGCGTTCCGGCGCTTCATCGACAACATCCCGTTCTACGGCTTCGCGGTGATGTGCATCGATCACCCGGTGGTGCAGGACCTCGTCGGCCATATCGAGGACCGGCGAATCATCACCTACGGTGAGAACCCGCAGGCCGACGTGCGCCTGATCGACGTGGACCTGCGCGGCGGCCAGAGCCGCTTCCGGGTGATGATCCGCGACCGTCGGCCCGGCTACCGGATGGAGATGGAGGATCTCGTGCTGCCGATGCCCGGCAAGCACAACGCGCTCAACGCCACGGCGGCGCTCGCGGTCGCACACGAGCTCGGCGTCAAGCCGGACGCGATCCGCCAGGCGCTCGCGAGCTTCGGCGGGGTGAAGCGGCGCTTCACCCGCACCGGCGAGTGGAACGGCGCGACGATCTTCGACGATTACGGACACCATCCGGTGGAGATCAAGGCGGTGCTCAAGGCCGCCCGCGCCTCGACCGAGCACGGCGTCGTCGCGGTCGTGCAGCCGCACCGCTACACCCGCCTCCAATCGCTGTTCGACGATTTCTGCACCTGCTTCAACGATGCCGACACGGTCATCGTCGCGCCGGTCTACGCCGCCGGCGAGCAGCCGATCGAGGGCTTCGACCGCGACAGCCTCGTGGCCGGCCTGCGCTCCCGCGGTCACCGCGACGCCCGGGCCCTGGAGCGGCCGGAGGAGCTCGCGGGGATCATCGCGGACCTCGCCAAGCCCGGTGATTACGTGGTCTGCCTCGGCGCCGGCACGATCACGCAGTGGGCCTACGCCCTGCCGGACGAACTCGCCGCGCGGGGACGGTAGGCGCGGTGCGTGAGTCCGCCCCGGGAGGCCTCTCGGGTCGGCGGCACCCTCGACCGTCTATACTGGGCTGCGCTCTGAGGATGAACCCGGCGGTGACTCTCCGGACCCCGGCCTCGCAGCGTCCGCTGCCACCCCGATGCGACGACACCAGGATCGCCGCATCCCTCTCCCCGCAGGCGGGGCGAGGGGAGACACACAGATGACCGCCTCTCTGCACGATCGCATCCGGGCCGCCGCGCCCGACCTCCGCGGGCGCCTGCTCGCCGACCAGCCGCTCGCCGACCTGACGTGGTTCCGGGTCGGCGGACCGGCCGAGGTGCTGTTCACGCCGGCCGACGAGGAGGATCTCGCCTGCCTCCTCGCGGCCCTCGATCCCGATGTGTCCGTCACGGTGATCGGGCTCGGCTCGAACCTGATCGTGCGGGACGGCGGCATCCCCGGTGTCGTCGTGCGCCTCGGCGGCAAGGCCTTCGGCAGCGTCGCGATCGACGGCGACACGCTGGCGGTCGGCACCGCGGTGCCGGACATGCGCCTCGCCAAGGCCGCGGCCGAGGCGGGTCTCGACGGGCTCGCCTTCTATCGCGGCATCCCGGGCTCGATCGGCGGGGCGCTGCGCATGAACGCGGGCGCGCATGGTGGCGAGACGACCGACGTGCTGGTTGAGGCTCGCGGCATCGATCGCCAGGGGCAGGCGCGCACCTTCACCCACGCCGACATGGGCTTCTCCTACCGGCATTCGGGTGTGCCGGAGGACGTGATCCTCACGAGCGCCCTGTTCCGGGGCAGGCCCGGCGAACGGGCCGCCATCGAGGCCGAGATGGAGCGGGTCACCGCCGCCCGCGAGGCCGCCCAGCCGATCCGCGAGCGCACCGGCGGCTCGACCTTCGCCAACCCGGAAGGCGGGAAGGCGTGGCAGCTGATCGACGCCGCCGGCTGCCGCGGGCTGAGGCGGGGCGGCGCCCAGGTCAGCGAGATGCACTGCAACTTCCTGATCAACATCGGCAGCGCGACCGCGGCCGATATCGAGGGACTCGGCGAGGAGGTTCGTCGGCGGGTGCGCGAGACGAGCGGGGTCGAGCTGCGCTGGGAGATCCGTCGGATCGGCTTGGCGGCGCAGGCTGTAAGTCGGTAAGATGTAAGTTTATCGGCAGGGACGAAGGACATGCCGGAACAGCCAGCCCGGACCGCCTATTCCAAAGTCTCGGTGAAGAGCCAAACGGTGCTGCCGGCGGAGGTTCGCGAACATCTGGCGATCCGACCCGGCGATCGTCTGCGTTACCGGATCACGCCGGACGGCATCCGCATCGACAAGGCTCCGCCGGAGGGTGAGGATCCGTTCGTGGCCTTCACGGAGTGGGCCGGCCCGATCGATGATGAAGATTATGCCGGCCTCTGAGACAGCGGATCTACCGGCCGGCACGGTCGTCGTCGTGCCGTTCCCCTATTCGGACCGATTGGCAGAGAAGAGGCGGCCCGCTCTCGTCGTGTCGGGAGAGGCTGTCGCCGCTGCCGGCTACGTGTGGATCGCGATGATCACGAGTGCCCGCAACACGCACGCTGCGGGCGATGTCCGGATCGATGACCTGATGTCGGCCGGCCTGGGCGTCGCCTCCGTCGTGCGCCCGCTCAAACTCGCCTGCATCGAACCGAGCCGGATCCTGCGCCGCATCGGAACGCTGCCTCATCAGACGGCCGCGCAGGTCTACACCACGATCCGAAGCCTGATCGGCGCGGCATGAGCCGGCCCGTCATCCACCGCCTCGCCCCGGAGCGCACCATGTCCAAGCACGTCGCCGTCCTTCTGGGCGGCACCTCCGCCGAGCGCGAAGTCTCGCTCAATTCCGGCAAGGCCTGCGCCGACGCCCTGGAAGGCGAGGGCTACCGGGTCACGCGGGTCGATGTCGGTCCCGACATCGCCTCGGTGCTGTCGGCGCTCAGGCCGGACGTCGCCTTCAACGCGCTGCACGGCCCGGACGGCGAGGACGGCACGATCCAGGGTCTCCTGGAGATCCTGAAGATCCCCTACACCCATTCCGGTGTCCTCGCCTCGGCGCTCGCCATGAACAAGGAGCGGGCCAAGACCGTCATGCGCGCCGCCGGCGTCGACGTGCCGGAGGGCCGGATCGTTAACCGTCATGCGGCCGCAAAGACACACCCCCTGCCGCCACCCTACGTCGTGAAACCCATCGCGGAAGGGTCATCGGTGGGTGTGATCATCGTGCGCGACGGCCGCTCGCACCCGCCCCAGATCCTCGCCTCCGAGGAGTGGACGTTCGGCGAGCAAGTCCTTGCAGAACCTTACATAGCCGGCCGCGAACTGACCTGCGGCGTGATGGGCGACAGGGCCCTCGGCGTGATCGAGGTGAAGGCCGCGACGGGCGACTGGTACGACTACGACGCCAAATACGCCCCGGGGGGGTCGATCCACGTCCTCCCGGCCGAACTTAAACCAAATGTTTACCAGCGTGTCCAAGAACTGTCGTTAACGGCGCATCAAGCACTGGGCTGTCGGGGCGTCAGCCGTGCCGACCTTCGATTCGACGACACACCGGGTGGAACCGGTCTGCTCGTCGTGCTGGAGGTCAACACGCAACCCGGCATGACCCAGACGAGCCTTGTGCCGGAGATGGCGGCCCATGCGGGCCTGAGTTTCGGTGAGCTCGTCCGATGGATGGTGGAGGACGCTTCCCTGAATCGCTGAGCGGCGACGCCGCCGGCCGGATCGGTCCCGCGCGCCGCCTCGGCGCCGCCCTGGGCCGGCTCATCGGCCGCCCTGCGCGCTCGCTCTCGGTCCGCCGCGCCCGCCCCGGCCAGCGCCTGGGCGAGCGCCTGCCCTGCGGCGTCGGCGTCGTCGGGGTCTCGGTATCTCTCGCCGCCGTGGCGCTCGCCGGCTTCGTGGCGAGCGGGCGCTACGACGCCTTCGTGGCCGAGCAGGGCCGCCCGCTGGACATTGCCGCACGCCTGACCGGCTTCGGCGTCGAGCGCGTGACCATCTCGGGCATCTCCCGGATGTATGAGCGCGAGGTTCTGGCGGCCGCCGGCATCGACTGGCGCTCCTCCGTGCCGTTCATCGACGTCAGCGCGGTGCGCGAGAAGCTGCTGCGCGTGCCGCTGATCGCCCAGGCCTCGGTCCGGAAGATCTACCCCAACGAGATCGCTATCACCCAGGTGGAGCGCGAGCCCGCGGCCCTCTGGCAGAAGAACGGCGAGATCAGCGTCATCGCCGCCGACGGCACGGTGATCGATGCCATGCGTGACGACCGCTATGCCAGCCTGCCGCTGGTCGTCGGCGAGGACGCGAACACCAAGCTTCCCGAGTACCTCGCCCTGATCGCGGCCGCCGGGCCGCTGGCCGAGCGGATCAAGGCCGGCACCTACGTGTCCGGCCGGCGCTGGACCCTCAAGCTCGACGGCGTCGACGTGCGCCTGCCCGAGGCCGATCCGGCCGCCGCGCTCGCCCGCCTCGTCCGGTTCGAGCGCGAGGCCGGCCTGCTCGAGAAGGACATCATCGCCGTGGATCTGCGCATGCCGGACCGCCTCGTGGTGCGCCTGACCGAAGAGGCTGCCGCCACCCGCGCGGAAGCCCAGAAGGCGAAGAAGAAGGGCACGGCCAGCTGATGCCCTCGACCAAGATCTCCGCCCGTCCCGCATCCCGCGTCCGGTAGCGTCAATGCACAGCCAACACGGCCTCACGCCGCGCTTGAAGCCGCTCTCCGCCCGGCGTTCGACCACCCTCTCGGTGCTCGACATCGGCACGAGCAAGGTGGTCTGCCTCATCGCCGAGCTGCAGCCCGCCGAGGCGCTCACGACGCTCCGCGGCCGCACGCACCTCGCGCGCATCATCGGCATCGGCCACCAGCGCTCCCTCGGTCTGAAGGGCGGCGCCATCGTCGACCTCGCCGCCGCCGAGGGCGCGATCCGTCAGGCGGTCCACGCCGCCGAGCGGATGGCCAAGGTCGAGGTCCAGTCGGTCATCGTCAACATGTCGGGGGGCCGGCTCGCCTCGCAGCATTTCCAGGCGCGGGTGAACGTCCGCTCCGGCACCGTCACGGGCAGCGACGTCGAGCGGGTGCTCGAGACCGCGAGCGCCCACGGCGTCAGCCCCGGTCGGGCCGTGCTCCACGCCTTGCCGACCGGCTACGCGCTGGACGGGCAGGGCGCCGTGATCGACCCGTCGGGCATGATCGGCGAGGCGCTCAGCGTCGACCTGCACGTGGTGACCAGCGAGCTCGCCGCGGCCCGCAACGTCATGCTGGCGGTGGAGCACTGCCATCTCGGGGTCGAGGCGGTGATCGCCACGCCCTACGCGGCCGGCCTCTCGGCCCTGGTCGACGACGAGGCCGAGATGGGCGTCTGCGTCGTCGATATGGGCGGCGGCACCACCAGCGTCGGCGTGTTCTCGGGCGGTCACCTCGTCCACGTGGACGCCCTGGCGGTCGGCGGCCACCACGTCACCATGGACATCGCCCGCGGCCTCTCCACCCGCATGGCGGCGGCCGAGCGGCTGAAGACCCTCTACGGCTCGGCTCTCTCCACCCCCTCCGACGACCGCGACATGATCGCCGTGCACGGCGTCGGCGAGGACGAGGGCGAGGCACCGGCCCACATCCCGCGCTCACAGCTCGTGCGGATCATCAAGCCGCGTGTCGAGGAGGTGATCGAGCTGGTGCGCGACCGTCTGCGGGAGGCGGGCTTCGCCGCCCAGGCCGGGCGGCGCGTGGTCCTCACCGGCGGCGCCAGCCAGCTCGTCGGTCTGCCGGAGGTCGCCCGCCGCGTCCTCCAGGGTCAGGTGCGGATCGGACGGCCCCTCGGCATCCGGGGCCTGCCGGAAGCCGCCAAGGGCCCGGCCTTCTCGGCGGCGGTCGGCCTGCTCGTCTACCCGCAGGTGGCCCATGCCGAGCATTTCGAGCCGCGGGGGCACGGCGCCTTCGCGGCGACCGGCACCGACAGCTACATCCGCCGAGTCAGCCGCTGGCTCTCGGACAGCTTCTGAAATTCCACATCCGCCCCTGCGGGCGGGTGTGTCGACGAGGATCCGGCGCTTTCAGCGTCGCACGGACAGCACAGTTAGCGAGAGGCTCGACACCATGGCCATCACACTCCAGGCGCCGGACATCCGGGAACTCAAGCCCCGTATCACCGTCTTCGGCGTGGGCGGCGCCGGCGGCAACGCCGTCAACAACATGATCGAGTCGGGCCTGCTCGGCTGCGAGTTCGTCGTCGCCAACACCGACGCGCAGGCGCTCACCTCCTCGAAGGCCGAGCGGGTGATCCAGATGGGCCTGGGCGTCACGCAGGGCCTCGGCGCCGGCTCGCACCCGGAGGTCGGCTCGGCCGCCGCCGACGAGGTGATCGACGAGATCCGCGACCAGCTCTCGGGCGCCCACATGTGCTTCATCACCGCCGGCATGGGCGGCGGCACCGGCACCGGCGCGGCCCCGGTCATCGCCCGCGCGGCCCGCGACATGGGCATCCTGACGGTCGGCGTCGTGACCAAGCCGTTCCAGTTCGAGGGCATGCGCCGCATGCGCACCGCCGAATTCGGCATCCAGGAGCTGCAGGCGGCGGTCGATACGCTGATCGTGATCCCGAACCAGAACCTGTTCCGGGTCGCCAACGAGAAGACCACCTTCGCCGACGCCTTCGCGATGGCCGACCAGGTGCTCTACTCGGGCGTCGCCTGCATCACCGACCTGATGGTGAAGGAAGGCCTCATCAACCTCGACTTCGCCGACGTGCGGGCGATCATGCGCGGCATGGGCAAGGCCATGATGGGCACCGGCGAGGCGTCCGGCGAGAAGCGCGCGAACCGCGCCGCCGAGGCCGCCATCGCAAACCCGCTCCTCGACGACGTCTCGATGAAGGGCGCCCGCGGCCTGCTGATCTCGATCACCGGCGGCTCCGACCTGACCCTGTACGAGCTCGACGAGGCCGCCACCCGCATCCGCGAGGAGGTCGATCAGGACGCCAACATCATCCTGGGCGCCACCTTCGACGAGAGCCTCGACGGAATCATCCGCGTGTCGGTGGTCGCCACCGGCATCGAGCCGCTGCTGATCTCGGCGAACTCGCCGAACAACCCGGCGATCGCCGAGACCGAGCAGCGCATCGCCGAGGTCGCCGAGCGCCTGCGCGCCGAGGCTCGCGCCCGCGCCGCCTCGCCGGTGCCGAGCATCCGCACCGAGGCGGCCGCCCCGGCGCCGGCTCCCGCTCCGGTCCACGCGCCGCAGCCGGCCCCCGAGATGCGCGCCGAGCCGCGGATCGAGGCGCCCGCTCCGGTGACCCGCGACGACGTCGTGCTCGCCCCGGTCCAGCCCCGGGCCGCGGCGCCCTTCGTCCCGGCTCCGGCGCCCCAGCAATCTGAGCCCGTGGCGCAGCTCCCGGCCGGTCCGTTCGTCCCGCCGCGCCCGGCCGCTCCGGCCGGCACGCCGCTCGCCCGGGCCCCGCGCATGCCGCAGATCCACGAGCTGCCGCCGATCGCGCAGAACCAGATCATGGCGAACCGCGCCGCCGAGGAGGCCGCCCCGGAATCCAAGCGGACCTCGCTCCTCCGTCGCCTCGCGACGGTCGGTTTCGGCGGCCGCCGCGACGAGATGGAGGTTGCCGCCCCGGCAGCCCGGCCCGCCGCTCCGGCCGCGCCGCAGCCTCAGATGGCACAGCCCCCCATCCCGCAGGCCCCGCGCGCTCCGGCCGCTCCCGCGGTCCCGCAATACCGCCCGGCCCAGGGCAATCTCGATGGCCAGGGCCGGATGGCGCCGCAGCCGCGGATGATGGACGACGACCAGCTCGAGATCCCCGCCTTCCTGCGTCGTCAGGCGAACTGAGCGCCGGCGAACCCGGACGCGAATCGAGGGAGCCGGCGGGAAACCGCCGGCTCTTCGCGCTGCAGCAAGACAACCAACGGTTGCTTTTTGACCTGCGTGCGGGTGCAGCCGGGCTCGCCTGGATCCTGTGATCCCTGGGGGCGTGGTGCATCCGCGCCACAGAACGGTCGCTGGTTAGCCACGCATTAACCAACCTTTAAGCCTTTGGGGGATCAGCAGTTTGCGACGGCGTCGCCGCAAGCGTGTCTGTAACACAGCGTAAGAATCCGTGATTTGGCTGCCCTGTGCGGTGCAGCTATAGAACCTCAAGACCGACGACACACGCATCGGGACACAACCTGGTAGCGTGGGCAGGGGCATCAAGCAGCGGACGGATCAGTCAGTTTTCTTGTCATCTTCAGTCGAGATGGCGGGACCTGATCGCGCCCGGGGGCTAAGGAATGCGAACGCATAAACAGA
Source organism: Methylobacterium sp. FW102-HT35C08 (assembly GCF_058790235.1). NCBI lineage: Bacteria > Pseudomonadati > Pseudomonadota > Alphaproteobacteria > Hyphomicrobiales > Methylobacteriaceae > Methylobacterium > Methylobacterium sp. FW102-HT35C08. The sequence continues at coordinate 525,859 of NZ_JBYTCL010000002.1, forward strand.
CGACCCTCAAGGGGCCGGCAACGCTCTCGGGCATCGGGGTCCATTCCGGGAACCCGGCCGAGATCACGATCCGGCCCGCTCCCGCCAATCACGGCATCGCCTTCCTCCGCACCGGCACCACCCATGGCAATGACCGCCTGATCAAGGCGCATCACGCCCTCGTCTCGGCCACCGAACTCTGCACCGTTCTGGGTGACATCGAGACCGGTGCCGTCGCCACCGTCGAGCACCTGATGTCCGCCCTCTACGGGCTGGGCGTGGACAACGCCCTGGTGGAGATCGACGGCCCCGAGATGCCGATCCTCGACGGATCCGCGCTCCCCTTCGTCCAGGCGATCGATCAGGTCGGGATCGCGACCTGCGACACGCCGCGGCGCTGGCTCAAGATCCTCCGCCACGTCCGCATCGAGACCGGGACGTCCTTCGCGGAGCTGCGGCCCATCGATCGCGGCTTCCGCCTCGACGTCGAGATCGATTTCGAGAGCCCGGTGATCGGCCGCTCCCGCAAGGCCATGGACCTGTCGCCGGCCTCCTACCGCCGCGAGATCGCCGGCGCCCGCACCTTCGGGATGATGCGGGATGTGGAGCGCTACTGGAAGGCGGGCTTCGCCCTCGGCGCCTCGCTGGAGAACACCGTCGCGGTCGGCGAGAGCGCAGTGGTCAATCCCGAGGGCCTGCGTTTCCCGGACGAGTTCGTCCGCCACAAGATCCTCGACGCCATCGGCGACCTCGCGCTGGCCGGCCTGCCGATCCAGGGCGCCTACCGCTCCTATTGCGGCGGTCACCGGATTAATGTCGGCGTGCTCTCCGCCCTCTTCGCCGACCGGTCCAACTACGCGATCGTCGAGGCGCAGGGCTCGCGGCGCGAGACCGTCCTCTCCGAGCTCGGCGCCGGCCTCGGGATCGCCGCCTTCGCGGCAGACCTCTGAACGGCAACTTGTGTCCTGCGGGACACAGCCGTCAACCGATCCTGGCCGCCCGCAGCCTTGCCGTTTTCGTGCCCGAATCAAACGTCACGGTTTAACGGTCCGTGAACGGCGGGCGCGGCCCGGACGGGCCGGATCCACCCACGCGATGGCATGACGGCGCGAGACGGCGCCGGTTCGGGAAAGAGCGCCAGATGCCTGTCACCATTCGTCATCGCCGGGCGGCGGCCTTCGTGGCGCCGCTCGTGGCCATCCTCGGCCTGGGCCTCGGCGGCTGCGACTTCGACCCGACCCAAATCTTCGCCGAGAAATACAAGCCCGAGGTCGTGCCGGACGTCCCGGCCGACAAGCTCTACAGCGACGGCTTGGCCAAGCTCGAGGACAGCGACTACGAGGGCGCCGTCAAGAAGTTCGATAGCCTCGACAAGCAGTACCAGTATTCCGACTGGTCCCGGAAGGCGCTGCTGATGACGGCATACGCCAACTACGAGGGCCAGAAGTACGACGACGCGATCAGCGCCTCGAAGCGCTACCTGCAGCGGCACCCGGCCAGCAAGGATGCTGCCTACGCGCAGTACCTGATGGCGATGTCGAACTATAAGCAGATTCCGGACGTGACCCGCGACCAGGAACGCTCCGAGAAGGCGCTCGCATCTCTGCAGGAGCTGGTCCAGAAGTATCCGACCTCGGAATACGCCGCGGATGCGAAGGCCAAGATCCAGATCACCCGCGACCAGCTCGCTGGCAAGGAGATGGAAGTCGGGCGCTTCTACCTGGAGCGGCGTAACTTCCCGGCCGCGATCAACCGCTTCCGCGACGTCGTCGCCAAGTACCAGACCACGCGCCACGCCGAGGAGGCTCTGGAGCGCCTGACCGAGGCCTACTGGGCGCTCGGCATCACTCAGGAGGCGCAGAACGCCGCCGCGGTGCTCGGGCACAACTTCCCGGAGAGTTCCTGGTACAAGGACGCGCACGCGCTGCTCGCTCAGGGCGGCGTCGAGCCCCGCGAGGAGAAGTCCTCGTTCCTCTCCAAGATCTACCGCACGGTCACGGGCAAGACCGCCTCGGCCGAGTAAGGCGGCCGGGTCCGGTCGGGCCCGACCCGCGAAGACTCAGGGCCCGGAGCCGCCGCTCCGGGCCTTTCCGTTGTCGCATCCAAGACGTCCGGTGCGACGCATTTTTCGGGTGAATCCGCGCCGCGGCGGCCTTATGTCTGCGGTCCCGTCCTGAGGAATCCCCGTCGCCGCATGCTGGCGCAGCTCGCGATCCGCGACATCGTCCTGATTGATAGGCTCGAACTGAATTTCCGATCGGGGCTCAGCGTCCTGACCGGGGAGACAGGCGCGGGCAAATCGATCCTGCTCGACGCCTTCGCCCTGGCGCTCGGCGGCCGCGGCGACGGCCGCCTCGTCCGCCACGGCGAGGCGCAGGGCGTCGTCACCGCGGTGTTCGACCTGCCCGTCGACCATCCGGCGCGCCGGATCGCCGCCGAGGCCGAGATCGACACCGAGGGCGACCTGATCCTGCGCCGGACCCAGATGGCCGACGGGCGGACCCGCGCCTTCGTCAACGATCAGCCGGTGGGCGTCCAGGTGCTGCGGGCGATCGGGGCCGCGCTCGTGGAGATCCACGGCCAGCACGACGACCGGGCGCTGGCCGATCCTGCCTCGCACCGGGCGATCCTCGATGCCTTCGGCGGTCTCCAGGCCCACCTCGCCAAAGTGGGGAACGCGTCGCGCGCGGTCCGGACAGCGCGGACCGCGCTGTCCGAGCATCGCGCCCGCGTGGAGGCGGCCCGCAAGGAGTCCGACTTCCTGCGCCACGCCGTCGAGGAGCTGGCCGCGCTCGCTCCGCTGCCGGGTGAGGAGGCACAGCTGGCGGAGCGCCGCAGCATCATGCAGCAGTCGGAGAAGGTCGCCCGCGAGCTCAACGAGGCGCTCGACGCCGTGGGCGGCCCCCATTCCGGCGTGCCCCATCTCTCGGCCGCCCTGCGCAAGCTGGAGCGCCGCGCGGCGCAGTTGCCGGCCCTCGTCGATCCCTGCGTGAACGCCCTCGACGCCGCGATGGTCGCCCTCGACGAAGCCCGCGCGGTTCTGGACGCGGCCGTGTCCGAGACCGAGTTCGATCCCCGCGACCTGGAGCGGGTGGAGGAGCGGCTGTTCGCCCTGAGGGCGGCCTCCCGCAAGTACGATGTCGCGGCCGATGATCTCGCCGCGCTGGCGGAGCGCTACGCCGGGGATGTCGCGGCGATCGATGCCGGCGAGGCGGCGTTGGCCGGGCTCGAGCAGGCGCTCGCGAAGGCGGAAACCGACTACGCCGAGGCGGCCGAGAAACTCAGCGCCGGGCGCCGCCGGGCGGCCAAGCAGCTCGACGCCGCCGTGAAGGCCGAGCTGCCGCCGCTGAAGCTGGAGCGGGCCCGGTTCATCACCGAGATCGCCACCGATCCGGATTCGCGCGATCCGGCCGGCACCGATCGCGTGGAGTTCTGGGCGCAGACCAATCCCGGCACCAAGCCCGGCCCGATGATGAAGGTCGCCTCGGGCGGCGAGTTGTCGCGCTTCATGCTGGCCCTCAAGGTGGTGCTGGCCGACAAGGGGTCGGCGCCGACCCTGATCTTCGACGAGATCGATACCGGTGTCGGCGGCGCCGTGGCCGATGCGATCGGCCTGCGCCTCGCTCGGCTCGCAGTCACCGTGCAGGTCGTCGCCGTGACCCACGCGCCTCAGGTGGCGGCGCGCGCCGAGACGCATTTCCTGATCGCCAAGGCGCCCGTGAAGGGGGCCAGCCGTGTCGCGACCAGGGTCTCGAGCCTGCCCGTCGACGAGCGGCGCGAGGAGATCGCCCGGATGCTGGCGGGTGCCACGGTGACGGACGAGGCCCGGGCGGCGGCGGCCCGGCTTCTTCAGGGCGCCGACGCGTAAACGCGCATCAACCTTAACCGTTGGTTGTAATTAGGCGTTTGTTAACCATTGCAAGCGAGAGTGCCATCGTCCTGGCGCCGCGGATGGTTTTGGCGGCGGGACGCGGGAGGGAGCGATGAAGCCGTCCATGGTCGCGTCCGATGGGCACCTGCGCGCAGGCCAGACGCTCAAGCAGTCGATCGACACGCGGCAGCTCGGGCTCACGCTCCGGACGGTCTACGAGGGCAGTGTCGATACCCAGCCGATCACCGACACCCATGTCGAGCTGCTCCTGCGCCTGCGCCAGAAGGAGCGCGAACTCCGCCGGGCGAGCTAAGCGTCCGATCCGGACTGACTCAGGCCGGCGACTTTGAGTTCATCTTGAACCGCGCAAGCGTTCGATGAACCTGCACTCGCGTCGTCGGAAAGCGCGGCGTCTTGCGAAGCCGACTACCAGCGGCGCGAACCCGGCCTCCGGCGATACTCGGCAGCCCGAATTAAGGTCAGCACCCGATCGAGGTTGACCAGCAGATCCGATTCCTCGACCCGCGCCTGTGCGGCCGTCCCAGGATCGGTGCTGAATTTCTGGCGCGCCTGCGCCAGCGTCAGGGCGCGCTCCAAGGCTTCCCGCTCGGCATGCAGCGCAAGCCAGGCTGGATCGGCTTCCGTCGCTGCCTCGACCTCCTCGCCGCCCACGATCCGACATCCTTCCGAGACGATTGCCGGTATTGAACGCACGAGGTCGATGAACCGTGCCGCCCGACTTGCGGCTGCGGTGTCATCCCGGTGTCATCTCCCTGTCGTAACCGCCCAGCCATCGGGCGGCCGGCGCTGGGTCTCTTCGGAAGATCGGCCGCAGAGCTCTGCCGCGGGCATGGGCTTGCCGGCGGAGCGGCGCAGGCTCTTGCCCGACGGCAACGGAGAATCCCTTGAGACCCTTCGCTTACGCGCTCGCCGTCGGCCTCGCGACGGTTCAGCTGGCGTCCGCGGCGCTCGCCGCCGACATCACCGGAGCCGGGGCCACGTTCCCCTTCCCGGTCTACTCGAAGTGGGCCGAAGCCTATCGCAAGGAGACCGGCTCGGGCCTCAACTATCAGTCGATCGGCTCCGGCGGCGGCATCAAGCAGATCCAGGCCAAGACCGTCGATTTCGGCGCCACGGACGCGCCGCTGAAGGCCGAGCAGCTCGCCAAGGACGGCCTCGTCCAGTTCCCGACCGTGATGGGCGGCGTCGTGCCGGTGGTGAACATCCCCGGGATTGAGCCGGGCAAGCTCAAGCTCACCGGCGACATCCTGGCCGACATCTACGCCGGCAAGATCGCCAAATGGTCGGATCCGCGGATCGCGAAGCTCAATGACGGGCTGAAGCTCCCCGATTCCAACATCACGCCGGTCTACCGCTCGGATGCGTCCGGCACGACCAACATCTTCACCACCTACCTCTCCCAGTCGTCCGACACCTGGAAGAAGGAATACGGCGCGGCCACCACGATCTCCTGGCCGGTGGGTCAGGGCGGCAAGGGCAACGAGGGTGTGACCGCCACCGTGAAGCAGGTCCCGAACGCGATCGGCTACGTCGAGTCGGCCTATGCCAAGCAGAACAAGCTCTCCTACGCCCTGCTGCAGAACAAGGCCGGCAAGTACCCGCAGCCGGACGACAAGGCGTTCCAGGCCGCGGCCGCGAGCGCCGACTGGAAAGCCGCCCCGGGCTTCGGCATCTCGCTGACCAACCAGCCGGGCGATGACGCGTGGCCGATCACGGCGGCGACCTTCATCCTGATCCACAAGGATGCGGCCGATCCGGCCAAGGCCGCCGACGTGCTCAAGTTCTTCGACTGGGCCTACAAGAACGGCGACAAGCTCGCCACCGATCTCGACTATGTGCCGCTGCCGGACAACGTCGTCGAGCTCATCCACCAGGAGTGGAAAGACGTGAAGGGCAAGGACGGTAAGCCTGTCTTCAACATGTGAGCGTGGCCGGGAGGAGGTGACAACCTCCTCCCTCGCTTCCGGGAACGCACCGCGCTACCACGCCACCCTTCGCAGAGAACCGCGGATGCCCGCTTTGACAGAATCGATCGCCCTTGGCCGAACGCGTGCTGCGACCGCGCGGAAGGCGCCGAGCCGCAGCCTCGACACCCTGTTCCGGACCTGCTCGTACGGCGCCGCGCTGCTGGTGCTCCTCGTCCTCGCCGGGATCCTCGGCTCGATCCTGTACGGCGGCTGGCCCGCCTTCCGCGAGTTCGGCTTCGGATTCCTGACCTCGAGCGCCTGGAACGTCGGGACCGAGCAGTATGGTGCCCTGGTCGCGGTGCTCGGGACCGTCGCCTCCGCCTTCCTGGCACTGCTGATCGGCGTACCCGTCTCCCTCGGGATCGCGGTCTACCTGACGCAGCTCTGCCCGGGCTGGGCGCGCAAGCCGGTCGCCATGACGATCGAGCTGCTCGCCGCCGTGCCGAGCATCATCTACGGCATGTGGGGCCTGTTCGTGTTCGCGCCGCTCTTCGCGCGCTTCGTGCAAATCCCGGTCTCGAACCTCGTCGAAGGCATGCCGATCATCGGCACGTTGTTCTACGCTCGCGTGCCGTCCGGCGTCGGCGTGCTCACCGCCGGCATCATCCTGGCGATCATGATCGTCCCGTTCATCGCCTCGATCGCCCGCGACATGCTCGACCAGATCCCGACCGTGCTGCGCGAGAGCGCCTACGGGATCGGCTGCACCACCTGGGAGGTCGTGCGCCACGTGCTGGTGCCGCAGGCCGCGGTCTCGATCATCGGCGCGATCATGCTCGGGCTCGGCCGGGCCCTCGGCGAGACGATGGCGGTGACCTTCGTGGTCGGCAACGCCAACCGCCTCTCGGCCTCGATCTTCGACCCGAGTTCCACCATCGCGTCGCGCATCGCCAACGAGTTCAACGAGGCGGACGGCCTCCAGCTGAACGCGCTGATGGCCCTGGGCTGCATCCTGTTCGTGATCACCTTCGTGGTGCTCATCATCGCCCGGCTGCTGACGCGCCGCGTCCAGTCCGCCTGAGGAGCCCGCGCGATGGACGCTTCCAACACGATCACCACGACCACCGGGCGCCGTTCCGGTCGTGTCCGCCGCGGCCGCCGCGTCGCCGACCGGGCCCTGCGGATCGCCTGTACCGGCGCGACCCTGGTGGGCGCCCTGGTCCTGGGCTCGATCCTGGTGATGCTGATCGTCCAGGGCGTGCGTGGCTTCACGCCGACCCTGTTCACCAACCCGACCCCGGGTCCGGGTTCAGAGGGCGGCGGCATCGCCAACGCGATCCTCGGCAGCCTCGTCCTGACCGGGATCGGCATCCTGATCGCGACGCCGATCGGCGTCATGGCGGGGACCTACCTCGCCGAGTACGGGCGCGGCTCGAAGCTCGCGGCGCTGATCCGGTTCCTCAATGACATCCTGCTCTCGGCGCCGTCGATCCTGATCGGGCTGTTCGTCTACACGCTGATGGTGCGGCCGATGGGGACCTACTCGGGCTGGGCCGGCGGCGTGGCGCTCGCGATCATCGCCGTGCCGGTGATCGTGCGCACCACCGAGGACATGCTGCGCCTCGTCCCCGGCACCCTGCGGGAGGCCGGCGCGGCCCTCGGGGCGCCGCCCTCGACGGTGATCACCAGCGTGACCTGGCGCGCGGCCTCGGCCGGCATCGTCACCGGCATCATCCTGGCGCTGGCGCGCATCGCCGGCGAGACCGCGCCGCTGCTGTTCACGGCGCTCAACAACAATTCCTGGTTCTCCGCCAACCTGATGGGCGGCGTCGCGAACCTGCCGGTGATGATCTACCAGTTCGCTCTGTCGCCCTATCCGAACTGGCAGGGGCTCGCCTGGGCGGGCGCGCTTCTGATCACCGCGACCATCCTGGTGCTGTCGATCATCGCGCGCCTCGTGATCAAGCCGCAGACTTCGCGCTGAGACCCCTTTCGAGGACACGACGATGAACGCCGCCTCCGCGATCCCCACGGTCGAGCTGAACCGCAACCGCGCCGACGAGGGCGGACCCGTGCGGATCGCCGTGAAGGACCTGAACTTCTACTACGGCAGCTTCCACGGCCTGAAGGACGTCAACCTCGACTTCCATGACCGGCAGGTCACGGCGCTGATCGGCCCCTCCGGCTGCGGCAAGTCCACCCTGCTGCGCTGCTTCAACCGGATCTACAGCCTCTATCCGGAGCAGCGCGCCGAGGGCGAGATCCTGCTCGACGGCGAGAACATCCTCAGCCCCTCCGTCGACCTGAACGAGCTGCGCTCGCGCATCGGCATGGTGTTCCAGAAGCCGACGCCGTTCCCGATGTCGATCTACGACAACGTGGCCTTCGGCCTGCGCCTCTACGAGAAGCTGCCGAAATCCGAGCTCGACGGCCGGATCGAGGAATCTCTGCGCAAGGCCGCCCTCTGGGACGAGGTGAAGGATAAGCTCCGTCAGGCGGGGACCGGCCTGTCGGGCGGCCAGCAGCAGCGCCTGTGCATCGCCCGGACGGTGGCGCAGAAGCCGGAGGTGATCCTGTTCGACGAGCCGACCTCGGCCCTCGACCCGATCTCCACGGGCCGCATCGAGGAGCTGATCGAGCAGCTGCGCGACGAGTTCACCATCGTGATCGTCACCCACAACATGCAGCAGGCGGCGCGCATCTCGCAGTTCACCGCCTTCATGTATCTGGGACAGCTCGTCGAGTTCGGTCCGACCAACCGGATGTTCATGAACCCGACGGAACGCCGCACGCAGGACTACATCACCGGCCGGTTCGGCTAGTCTGCCGGGCCGCTCCGGTCCCGGGACCGCCGCATCGCGTCTCCAGCGCGCCGGCGGATCCCGCAAGCCTCCCGGAGGGCCGTCCCCGGGACCCCATCGAAGGATCCGCCATGCCCGGCCATATCGTCACCTCCTACGACACCGACCTGGAGAACCTGCGTCGCTCGATCTCGGAGATGGGCGGCGTGGCCGAGAAGATGACCGCTGAGGCGACCGACGCCCTCGTGCGCCGGGACGACACGCTCGCCCAGGCGGTGATCCTCGCCGACAAGCGCCTCGACGCGCTGCAGCGGGACATCGAAGAGCGCGCGGTCCTGCTGATCGCCCGGCGCCAGCCCCTGGCCATCGACCTGCGCGAGACCATCTCGGCGATCCGCGTCTCCGGCGATCTCGAGCGGATCGGCGATCTCGCGAAGAACGTCGCCAAGCGGGTGGTGGCGATCTCCGACCAGGCGCCGGCCCAGAAGATCGTGCTCGGCGTCCGCCACATGAGCGACCTCGCCGAGGGTCAGCTCAAGGACGTGCTCGACGCCTATGCGAGCCGCGACGTCCAGGCGGCCCACGATGTCTGGGAGCGCGACGGCGAGATCGACGCCCTGTACAATTCCCTGTTCCGCGAACTCCTGACCTACATGATGGAGGATCCGCGCAACATCTCGTTCTGCACGCATCTGCTGTTCTGCGCCAAGAACGTCGAGCGGATCGGCGACCACACCACCAACATCGCCGAGACGATCCACTACCTCGCCACCGGCGAGACGCTGGCGGGCGACCGGCCGAAAAACGACGCGTCGAACTACGCGACCGTGGACGGGGTGCAGGCTCCGTAGGCGGGCCGGCCTGATTTCACGCGCCGGCCTGCGCTCTCTCCTGTGGGGCGCGGTCGGAGAATCGGAGGGTGCGGGTTGAGGCTGAGCGGCGCCTCCCGCACCCTCCGCCTGCACGTCCGCTCCGATGCGCGTCGGGGTGTCGGCAGGCTGTGTGGCGCCGCCTCGGGAACGGGTCTTCGAACGTGAGCATGCAAGTCCTGATCGTCGAGGACGAGGAGGCGCTGACCACGCTGCTGCGCTACAACCTTGAGGCCGAGGGCTTCCTCGTCGACGCGGCGGCCCGCGGCGACGATGCGGAGCTGCTCCTGGCCGAGCGGATTCCCGATCTCGTCCTGCTCGACTGGATGCTGCCCGGCCTCTCGGGGATCGAGCTCTGCCGCCGGATCCGGGCGCGCCGGGAGACCGAGCGGCTGCCGGTGATCATGCTCACCGCCCGCGGCGAGGAGGGCGACCGGATTCGCGGTCTCGGCACAGGCGCCGACGACTACATCGTCAAGCCGTTCTCCGTGCCGGAGCTGCTGGCCCGGATCCGCGCGCTGCTGCGCCGGGCCAAGCCTGCCCACAGCTCGGACCGGCTGGCCGCCGGCGATCTCGAACTCGACCGCACCGGCCACCGCGTCCGCCGCGGCGGCGAGGAGCTGCATCTCGGCCCGACCGAGTTCCGGCTGCTGGAATTCCTGATGCTGGCCCCGGGCCGGGTCTTCTCCCGCGAGCAGCTCCTCGACGGGGTCTGGGGCCACGACGTCTACATCGACGAGCGCACGGTGGACGTGCATGTCGGGCGCCTGCGCAAGGCGCTGAACGGCCCGCGCCAGGCCGATCCGATCCGCACGGTCCGCGGCTCGGGCTACGCCTTCGACGAGACCTTCTCGCTGGAGGCGTGAGGCGGCCGCACGGGCTGTCCGAAAGGAACTTCGGTCCGGCGCGCCGTCGTCACGCGTTCAGCGACGTGTCCCGGGGCGGCGCGCGGCCGGTTGGCGTGGCGCTGCTGGATTGCTTCACTCCGCTCGCGAAGACTGCGACCGAGCGCATCGATGCCCTAGGGGCTCGGACCCCGGAAAGGCTCAGCGGGCCAGCGCCGCGCTCCGGCCGGACGCGGTCGGGACCGCGTCCAGCGCCGCCAGAACCGTTCCCTCGGTCAGGATCTGCGGCAGCACCTGGGGCTCCCCGGTCCCGGCATAAAGCAGGTAGAGCGGCACGCCGCTGCGCCCGTACTTCTCCAGCAGGCGGGTGATCTCGGGATTCTGGTTGGTCCAGTCGCCCTTCATGTAGGTCACGCCGCGCTCCGCCATCGCCGCCCGCACGGCTTTGGTGTTGAGCGAGGTCGCCTCGTTCACCGCGCAGGTGATGCACCACGCCGCCGTCATATCGATGAAGACCGGGCGGCGGGCGCTTACCAGCGAGTCGAGGCGCGCCTGCGTGAACGGCTCGATCCCGTCGGCAGCGGCCTGCGCCGACGGGAGCATGCGCTGCTGCGGGAGGGTCACGGCGAGGGCCCCGACGGCGACGATCGCCAGGATTGCGGCGGCCTGGGCGATCCGACCGGTGCGGGGCGCGGCGGCGCGTCCGCGCTCCCAGGCCCAGGCGGCGAAGCCGACCAGAACCAGCCCGATCAGCGCCGCCAGCAGCCCGCGCGGATCGACCTGCTGCGCCAGCACCCAGACCAGCCACGCCACCGTTGCGTAGACAGGGAAGGCCAGGATCTGCTTGAGAACCTCCATCCAGGCGCCGGGCCGCGGCAGCGCCCGCAGGGCCGGCGGCCAGAGTGTCAGCGCGAGGAAGGGCAGGGCGAGACCGAGGCCGAGGCTCGCGAACACCGCGAGCGCCACGCCGGCGCTCTGGGTCAGCGCGAAGCCCACCGCCGAGCCCATGAACGGCGCCGTGCAGGGCGTAGCCACGAGCGTCGCGAGCACGCCCGTGAAGAACGAGCCGCTCAGGCCCGCGCGCCGGGCGAGGCCGTCTCCGAGGCCGGCAAGCCGGCCGCCGACATGGACGACGCCCGACAGGCTGAGGCCCATCGCGAACAACAGATAGGCCAGCCCCGCCACCACGTCCGGCGATTGCAGCTGAAAGCCCCAGCCGATCGCCGCCCCGCCACCCTTCAGGGCGATCAGCAGCGCTGCGAGGCCCAGGAAGCTCGCCAGCACGCCCGCCGTGTAGGCCAGGCCGTGGAGACGCAGCCGGCCCGGGCTCTCGCCGGCATGCCGGATCAGGCCGAGAACCTTGATCGACAGGACCGGGAAGACGCACGGCATCAAGTTGAGGATCAGGCCGCCGAGGAACGCGAAGGCCGCCGCGGTCGCGAGCGTCAGCGCGTCGAAATCGGGCGCGATCGCCCGTGCCGCGGGCGCTTCCAGCGTCGTGGCCGGAGCCGCCGTCGGCAAGACCGGCTCGTCGCCATACGCGAAGGCGAGCCGGCGGGGACCAGCATCGGTGACCTCCTCGAGGGTGAGGACGCCCGGCAGCGCGGCGGGCGCCGGCTCGGTCGGGCTGCTGCGGGCGAGGGTGAGGTGCAGGCCGGCCTCATCGACCGACATCACCTGCGCGGCGGCGTTGTCGATCGCCGTCTCGGAATAGGGGAAGAACGCGGCGTTCCGGACAGCATCCGGCTTGAGGCCGGTTGCTGCGAAATCGAGCCGCAGCGTGTCGCCCTGACTTGCGAGATGCAGCGGCCAGAGCGGCGGGACGGGCAGGGCGGCCCGGGCGCGGGCGAACAGCGCGGCCTTGTCCGGATCGGGCCGGGGCTCGGCCACCGGCAGCGTCAGCGCAAGGTCGGCGGAGCCCGGCACGCACTCGGTCTCGCAGACGAGATAGGTGAGCTTCGCCCGGATCTGCACCGGGTCGGCCGGGTCGAGGCTCGGCGGCGGGGTCACCGGCACGAGGAGCGTGACCTCGCCCTCGTAGCCGTAGTTCATCAGCGTGGCGATCGGGATGCGCTCCGGCGCCGGCCACCGGATCGCCCCGGCGTTGAACCCCGCCGGCAGGGTCCAGGTCACCTCCGGCGGCAGGCCGGAATCGCCCGGATTGCGCCAGTAGACGTGCCAGCCGGGCTTCACCTCCATGCGCACGGCGAGGGTGAACGGCTGCGCACCCGCCACCGCGACAGGCTCGGCCACCAGGCTCGACCGCACGAGGTCGGGCGGCGTGCGGAAGCTCGATTGCAGACCCTGCGCCGCCGCGGCGGAGAGGCTTGCAGTCAGAGCCAGGATCAGGAAGGCAAGGCGACGGATCATGCTGTCCCTTCGCGCGCAGGGCCGGCGCGGTTTCACGCGCGGCGATGTCCGGCCCGGCGCGGGCTATTCCGTGTCCGAACCGCTTAGCACGGAAGGCGCTTGTGGCGGCAGGCCGCGACGTCAGGCCGGGAGCGGCGCAGTGGCGCGCTCCAGCCAGGCGCGCGCCTCGGCGTCGAGGCCGGGCGCCAGGGTCTCGCGGACCCGCGCATGATAGGCGTCGATCCAGGCGCGCTCTCCCGGGTCGAGGAGAGCCGGCTCGATCAGTCGCCGGTCGTAGGGGGCAAGCGTCAGGGTCTCGAAGCCGAGCATCGGCCGCTCGCCTCCGGACATCGGACGGGGCTCAACCAGCACGAGATTCTCGATCCGGATGCCGTAGGCGCCGCTCGCGTAGTAGCCGGGCTCGTTCGACAGGATCATGCCGGCCTCCAGCGGCACCGTGCCGGTCTTGGCGATGCGCTGCGGACCCTCATGCACCGACAGGAAGGCGCCGACCCCGTGGCCGGTGCCGTGATCGAAATCGAGCCCCGCCTGCCAGAGCGGCGCCCGGGCGAAGGCGTCGATCTGCGCGCCGGTCGTGCCCGTCGGGAAGACCGCGCGCGCGATGGCGACATGGCCCTTGAGGACCCGGGTGAAGCGGTCGCGCATCTCGGCGCTCGGCTCGCCCACCGCGACCGTACGGGTGATGTCGGTGGTGCCGTCCGGGTATTGTGCGCCGGAATCGATCAGGAACAGCTCGCCGGGCCGGACCGTCCGATCGCTGGCGCGGGTGACCCGATAATGGACGATCGCCCCGTTCGGGCCGGAGCCCGAGATCGTCGGGAACGAGACATCGCGCAGGTCGCCGCCGGCGGCGCGGAAATCCTCCAGCGCCTCGACCGCGGCGATCTCGGTCACGCCGCCGGACGCGGCCGCCCCGTCGAGCCAGGCCAGGAAGCGCACGACGCTTGCCCCGTCGCGGATATGGGCGGCGCGCGCGCCCGCCACCTCGGCGGCGTTCTTGACCGCCTTCATGGCGGTGATCGGGTCCTTGCCGACATCGGCGGTGCCGCCGGCCGCCTCGATCTTCTCCTTGAGAGCGACCGCCCCGGTCGCGGCGTCCAGCCGGACGCGGACGCCGGCCAGGGAGGCCAGCCCATCGTCGAGGTCCGATCGGGACAGAATCCCGGCGATCGGGGCCAGCGCAGCGCGCAGGGCCGGATCGACGTTCGGCGAGACCAGAAACAGCCGCGCCGCGCCCGCGCGCGGCAGGATCGCGTAGCCGAGCGCGAGCGGCGTATGCCCGACATCGGAGCCGCGCAGGTTGAACGCCCAGGCGAGATTGTGCGGGTCGGAGATCACGAGGGCATCGCAGCCGCCCTCCGCGAGGGCCGCGCGCACCCGGGCGAGCTTGTCGGCGGCCGTCTCGCCCGCGAGCGCGTCCGGCTGGACGACCACCGGCCCGGCGGCCGGCTTCGGCCGTCCGGCCCAGACCGCGTCGACGAGGTTCGGCACGGCCCGCACCGTACCGCCCGCTTTCGTGACCGCGCGCTCCAGCCGCGCGAGCCCATCCGGCGTATGCAGCCAGGGATCGTAGCCGAGCACCTGATCGCGCTTGAGGTTGGCGCCGATCCAGCCTTCGGCCGTCGTTTCGGCGAGCGGCACGACCGTCACCAGGCCGGTTTCGACCTGCTCGGGCGCCTGCAAAGTGTAGCGGCCGTCCACCACCAGCGCGGCGGATTCCATCAGGATCACGGCGGTGCCGGCCGAGCCGGTGAAGCCGGTCAGCCACGCGAGACGCTCGGCATCGGCGGGGACATATTCCGACTGGTGCTCGTCGCCCCGCGGCACGACGAAGCCGTCGAGCCCGGTCTCCCGCAGGCCGGCGCGCAGGGCCTCGATGCGCTCGGGCCCCTTGCGATGGCTCGGATCGTCGAAGGTCTGGAAGCGCCGGCGCGGTGCGGTCGGATCGAGTTCGGTCATGGGGCGAGCCTAGCGCCCGCCGGACCCGGCTCGCAACTGCGCGGCAATCGAAGCGGCACATCCTAATTTTGGGATTAAAAATCGCGAGCAATCTTATCACGCAGCCGAATTTGGCTTATTCCTGAGGCATGCCCCGCCGTGTTTATTATCGGATCAGCGACAGAGCGGACGGCCGCTTCGACGCGGTCGTGACGATCGAGCCGGACACAGTGGTCCGCCGCGACGGCTTCGAATCCCTCGCCGAACTGGAGGAGTGGATCGAAGGCCTGCGCGTCCTGATGGCGGCGCTCGGCGCGCCTGTGGCGCAAGCGGATGGGATCGAGCCGGCACCTCAGCCGGATACGCAACCGCAGGGGCCGACATCCGCCGGACGATTGCGCACGGCGCGGCAGTAGGATCTGCGGCGCGGTTCCGATCAGCCGTTTCTGACCGGCAGATCGGGCGCGCGATCGACCGGCGCGCCGTCATAGCCCTCAAGCCAGGCCGTGCGCGCCGCCGAATGCGCCGGATAGGGGCAGGCGTCCTTCGGTCGGCCCTGGGCCCGCGCGCGGGCGCCTTCCGTGATCGGATCCGCCGGCGGGTGGTGGAGCGACGTCTGGCTCATGCCAGGAAAACGCGGCCACCGGTCTCCGGTTCAGCGCCGCGGGCGTCGGGCCGCACCGCCCCGCATCAGGACAAGGGCGACCCAGCCCTCGATCAGGCCGCGACGCACCAGCGAGAAGCCCTGGGCCCGGTAGGCCGAGAGAACGCCGGACACGTCGCGCTCGATCAGGCCCGACAGGACCAAGACGCCTTCCGGGGCGACCACCCCCGCCAGGGTCGGGGCAAGCAGCCGCAGGGGACGCGCCAGGATGTTGGCGAAGACCAGGTCGAAGTGCCGCGGCCGGGCCGCAAGCTGATGGCGCACCCCCGGCCCCTGGTACAGCTTGAGATAGGGGCCGAGGCCGTTGGCTCGGGCGTTCTCGCGCGCGGTGCGCACCGCCTCGGCATCGAGATCGCCCGCCACCACGGGCTGCCGCAAGGCCTTGGCGGCGGCGAAGGCGAGGATGCCGGTGCCGGTGCCGACGTCCAGGACATGGGCCGGACGGCGCCGCTTCAGCTCGGAGACCAAAGCCCGGAGGCAGCCCAGCGTCGTCCCGTGATGGCCCGTGCCGAAGGCCAGGGCCGCCTCGATCTCGATGGGCAGGTCGTTCGCCCGCACCGTGTCGCGATCGTGCGAGCCGTGGACGACGAAGCGCCCGGCGCGGACGGGCTTCAGCCCTTCCAGCGAGGCGCGGACCCAATCCTGCTGCGCGATCGTGCGGAATTCGGCCGCGTCGGCGGCATCGCCGATCACTGGCCGGATCAGGGCGCGGACGTAATCCTCGTCGGGTTCGTCGGCGAAGTAGGCTTCGAGCCGCCACGTGCGTCCGTCCTCATCCTCGAAGGCCGCCACCGCGGTCTCGGTCGGGTCGAACATCTCGCCCAGCAGATCGGTCATGGCCCGGGCCGAACGTTCGTCGGTCAGCAGGCGCAGGACGTGGGACGGGCGGTGGGGCGGCAAGCCTTCGAGCATGGTTCTGGGCTGTAACGCCGGGACGCGCCACATCCCAGAGGCGGAGGCGAAGAAATCCGACGGCGGCCCGAAACGCCGCTCGCCGCGGAACCCACGACCTCTTGTGGCCAGCCAGACACAGCCGGCAATACTTGTGAGTTCGCGCACCTAAATCAGTGTCCGGAGCCGGTCGGTGTGCTTAAACAGTTTCGGCTCTCCCAAGGCCGGACCCTCAACTCAGGCGCGCCGATTTTTAGCGACACGGCGCGCCAGTTTTGCCAGATGACACGACGCCCATGAACTCGCCTTTCCTCATCAGCGTCGCCGTCGCGCTGGTCACCACCGGTGTGGCGACACTCTGGGCGTTGCTTGTGGCGGCCGACATGACCAGCTTGGCGGAGGCCGAGCCGACCGAGCGGCGCGACATCCGCACTTGGTGACGACGGGCATCGGGAGCCCAGACGTGTCGTCGCGATTCGGAACGGCGAACGCCCAGGAATGCGGCACTGTGTTCACGCGTTAACCATAGGATCTTCGAAGGCGTGCGGAACCCGCTGCCTGGACCGACGTTTTTGCCGGCTTTTTCCGTGAATCACGATTGAGCAGGGTGCGTACAGCGTGACCAAGTCCAGGCGTTCCGGCCCCCGCGGGCCCGTGGTCGTCAACGATACGTCCGCGCCTTCCAGGCCGCGCGAGCGGATCTTCGGCGGGCCAGCGCCGGACGGGCCGCTGCCGGGTCACCTCCTCGTTCTTCTCAGCCGTCTGCATCGCGCCGAAGCGGCCCCGAAGGACCGTCCCGAGCCCCAGCACGGCTGAGCCCGCCGCGGGCCTGTGCGGCCGCCCTTGGCCGCACGGTCTGGCCTCACTATGATCACCGTCGTACCCGGCCGGATATAACGGGTTGCGACAGGGATACGCACCGCATGCGCCTGACCCGACGGATCGTGGCCGCCCTCGTCCTCGGCACGCTGGCGCTCGGTCCCACAGCCCCGCCGGCGCGTGCGGGCGAGCCGGTCGTGGTGTTCGCCGCTGCGAGCCTGAAGAACGCGCTGGACGCGGCGTCGGCCGCCTGGACGAAGGAGACCGGCAAGACCGCCCGGATCTCCTATGCGGGCTCGAATGCCCTGGCCAGGCAGATTGAGGCGGGCGCTCCGGCGGACCTGTTCATCTCGGCGGACCGGGCCTGGATGGATTACGTCGAGAAGTCGGGGCTGCTGAAGCCGAACTCCCGCTTCGATCTCCTGCGCAACGCGCTGGTGCTGATCGCGCCCGGCCGCCGGAACCCGGGTTCGGACCCGCGGATCGCCCTGGCGCCGGATCTCGGGACCACGCTGACGCACATGCTCGGCGGCGGGAAGCTCGCCATGGCGACCATCGATGCCGTCCCGGCCGGCAAGTACGGCAAGGCCGCCCTTGAGAAGCTCGGCGCCTGGGATGCGGTGAAGGGGCAGGTCGCGCAGGCTGAGAACGTGCGCGCCGCCCTGCTGCTCGTCGCCCGCGGCGAGGCTCCGCTCGGCATCGTCTACGCCACGGATGCGGCCGCCGATCCGAGCGTCCACGTGGAGGCGACCTTCCCCGCCGACAGCCATCCGCCGATCGTCTATCCCGCCGCCCTTCTCAAGGACTCGCACAACCCGGACGCCGCCGCCCTGCTGATCTTCCTGCGCGGCCCGGGGGCTCGGGGCGCCTTCGAGCGCCAGGGCTTCACGGTCATCGGGGCGCAGAGCGCCGGCCGTTAGCGTCGCCGCGCCGCCGTGCTCGGCTTCACCCCGGAGGAATGGACCGCCGTCGCCCTGAGCCTGCGGGTTGCGGCGGTGGCGACGCTCGCGAGCCTGGGTCCGGGCCTCGCCGTGGCGTGGCTGCTCGCCCGGCGCCGGTTTCCCGGACGCGCGCTCCTCGACGGGCTGGTCCACCTGCCGCTGATCCTGCCTCCGGTGGTGACCGGCTACCTGCTGCTGCTGACCTTCGGCCGACGTGGCCTGTTCGGCAGCGCGCTCGCCGAGGTCGGCCTCGTCTTCTCGTTTCGCTGGACCGGGGCGGCGCTGGCCTGCGCGATCATGGGATTTCCCCTCATGGTGCGGGCCATGCGGCTGTCGATCGAGGCGGTGGACCGGCGGCTGGAGCAGGCGGCGGCAACCCTTGGCGCGAGCCCGCTCGCTGTGTTCCTGACCGTGACCGTGCCGCTGAGCCTGCCCGGCTGCATCGCGGGGGCCGTGCTGGCCTTCGCCAAGGCGATGGGCGAATTCGGCGCGACCATCACCTTCGTGTCCAACATCCCGGGCGAGACCCAGACGCTGCCGTCGGCCATCTACACGCTGACGCAGGTTCCCGGCGGCGAGGGGCCGGCCCTGCGCCTCACCCTGATCTCGATCGCCCTGTCGGTGACCGCGCTGCTCGTGTCCGAGTTCCTGGCGGCCCGGGCAGCGCGGCGGCTGGGAGCGGGCTGACATGACGGCATCGATCCGCTGCCCGTCGAAGGTGCGATCCCGTACCATCCAGCGTACGTCTGGAAGGCAGGGAGTCCGCAATGCCGTCCTTCGGCCGATCGTTGGCGCGGCAGGCGCAGACCTCCGTCATCCCGGGGCTGCGGCGCGGATCCCGGGATCCAGAGCCGCCGACACGCCAAGGCTGAGCACCGGCCGCGCATCAGGATTTCGGTCTCACCGGTGGCGTCCCGGATTGACGATCGGACACGCGGTGATCGCGCCAGCCGACACGGCTTCAGGCGTACGCGTAGGGACCTCCCGCCTGCAGCGCGCGCTGATAGGCCGGGCGGGCGTGGATGCGCGCGAGCCATGCCTCGACCTGCGGCCCGGCCCCCGTGCCGCGCGCCGCGAAGGCCTCCAGCGGGAAGCTCATCATGATGTCGGCGGCGGTGAATTCCATGCCGCAGAAATAGGGACGGCCGGTGAGCTCCGTCTCCCAGTAGGCCGCATGCCGGCGCAGATCCGGATCGACGAAACCCTGGAGCACGCGCCCGGCGATCCGGCTCACCAGGGGACGCAGCAGCCACGGACTGCTGGGGGCCAAGCGGGAGAAGATCAGCTTGAGCAGAAGCGGCGGCATCGCCGACCCTTCGGCGTAATGCAGCCAGTAGACGTAGCGCGCATGCGCCTCCGTCCCCGGGACGGGTACCAGCGCGCCGCCGGCCTTGCCGGTGAGATAGGTCACGATCGCCCCTGTCTCGGCGACCACCGTCCCGTCCTCCGTGATCACCGGCGACTTGCCCAGCGGGTGGACGGCGACGAGCTCCGGCGGGGCGCGCAGGGTCCGCGGGTCGCGGGCGTAGCGACGCACCCGGTAGGGCAGGCCGAGTTCCTCCAGCAGCCAGAGCACGCGCTGCGAGCGGCTGTTCTCGAGATGGTGGACCGTGATCATGGCGCGCGCGTCCGAACCGGCGCCGGAGCGCGCCGCGCCCCCTGTTACGCGAGTCGCACCGCGTGAGCATCCAAGTCGACGTCCAGCTTCGGCGCGGGGCATTCGCCCTCGAAACCACCTTCGCGGCCGGGCCGGGGCTCACCGCCCTGTTCGGGCGCTCGGGTTCGGGAAAGACGACGCTGATCGACCTGATCGCCGGGCTCGCCCGGCCAGACCGGGGCCGGATCGCGGTCGACGGCGCCGCGCTGGTCGATACCGCCGCCGGATTGTTCCTGCCGCCGCATCGGCGCCGCGTGGGCGTCGTGTTCCAGGATGCGCGGCTGTTCCCGCATCTGAGCGTGCGGACCAATCTCGGCTACGGTCGCGTCTTCGCGCGGCACGGGCCTGATCCGGCGGCCTTCGCGTCGGTGACCGAGATGCTCGGTATCGGCCATCTGCTCGACCGACGGCCGGCGGGGCTCTCGGGGGGCGAGCGGCAGCGGGTCGCGATCGGCCGGGCGCTGCTTGCCCGGCCCCGCCTCCTGCTGATGGACGAGCCGCTGGCGGCGCTGGACGAGGCCCGCAAGGCCGAGATCCTGCCCTATATCGAGCGCCTGCGCGACGAGGCTGGGGTGCCGATCGTCTATGTCAGCCACGCCGTCTCGGAGGTGGCGCGGCTCGCCACCACGGTGGTTGTGCTGGAGGCGGGGCGCGTGGCCGCCACCGGCCCCGCGGAGGCGATCCTGCGCCGCGCCGACCTCGTGCCGATCCACGAGGCCGAGGCTGGCGCGTTGCTCGACATGGTCGTGGCGGACCGGGATCCGGAGACCGGCCTGACGCGCTTGACCGGAGCCGCGGGCCAGCTGCTGGTGCCGGGACCGGCGCGCGCGCCGGGGGCGCGCCTGCGGGTGCGCATCCCCGCCCGGGACGTGCTGGTCGCCACCGAGCGTCCCCGAGGCCTCAGCGCGCGCAACATCCTCACGGGCCGTGTCAGCGCGCTGACGTCGTCCGGCACGGAGATCCTGGTGGAGATCGACTGCAATGGGGCGCCGATCGCCGCGCGCCTGACCGCGGCGGCCGTCCGTGAACTCGGCCTCGTGCCGGACAGCCCCGTCTACGCGATCATCAAGAGCGCGGCCTTCGATCCCGTGGGGATCGGCACGCTGAAGCCCCCCGTCGCGATCTGACGCAAGCCGCGCCGACGGCTCCCGGTCTAGCCGAGCTGCGTCAGCAGCGTGAAGGCACCGAAGAGCAGGACCGCCCCGACCGAGGCTGCAAGCAGGATGAGAGCGGCGCGCGACTCCCGTATTTCCGGCGACATGGCTCCCCTCCGGTCCCGGCGCGCGTTGGTCTGCGGCACGACAGGGCGAGAGTCGCACCGTTCCGCCGGCCTGTCGACACGCACGGCACCCCACCACCCGACAGGGCGAACCATTTGACGCGCGCCGTCGAATCGGAGCATGTTTGTACCGATCGGTACAAACATGCGCACGGATGAGCACGATGTCGGACCGCCCCCCATTTCCGCCCTATACCGCCGAGACCGCGGCCCAGAAGGCCCGAATGGCCGAGGACGCCTGGAACGGGCGCGACCCGGAGCGCGTGTCGCTCGCCTACACGCCGGACAGCGTCTGGCGGAACCGCAGCGAGTTCCTCACAGGCCGCGAGGCCATCGTGGCGTTCCTCCAGCGCAAGTGGGCGAAGGAACTCGATTATCGGCTGATCAAGGAGCTCTGGACCTTCGGGGGCGACCGCATCGCCGTGCGCTTCGCCTATGAGTGGCACGACGCGGAGGGACACTGGTTCCGGTCCTACGGCAATGAGAACTGGGAGTTCGACGCGCACGGCCTGATGCGCCGGCGTATCGCCAGCATCAACGACCTGTCGATCAAGGAGTCCGAACGGAAGTTCCACTGGCCGCTGGGCCGCCGCCCCGACGACCATCCGGGCCTCAGCGATCTCGGCCTCTGACGGCTGTGACCGGCCGGGCCGGGCTGCTCCCCGTGCTGGCGGAGGTGTTTCGCGAGCACGGCTATGAGGGCGCCAGCCTGGCGCTGATCAGCCAGGCAACCGGGCTGGGCAAGGGGAGCCTGTACAACCTCTTCCCCGGCGGGAAAGCCGAGATGGCGGCCTGCGTGCTGGCCGAGATCGACGCGTGGTTCGAGGCCAACCTGTACGCGCCGCTTCGCGAGGCAGACTCGCCGGCCGAGGCGGTGTCGGCCATGTTCGACGCCGTCGAGGCGTATTTCCGCTCCGGCCGGCGGGTCTGCCTCGTGGGCGTCGTGGCGCTCGGCTCGGAGCGCGAGCGCTTCGCCGAGGCGGTGCAAAGCTACTTCGCGCGCTGGGTGGCGGCGCTGGCCGACGCCCTGAAGCGATCGGGCCGGGACGACGCGGCGAGCGTCGCTCTGGCGGAGGAGGTCGTGGCCCAGATCCAGGGGGCGATCGTCCTGGCGCGGGCCCTCGGCGAGCCCGCGCTCTTCACCCGAGCGATGACCGCCCTGAGGGCCAGGGTCGCCGCGATCTGAGCGCCGCGGCGATCCTGGCCCGTTGATCAGGCCGCCGTGCGGCGCTCGACCATCCGCGCCAGGAAGGCGCTGCCGATCGGGATGATCGAGTCGTCGAAGTTGTAGCCGGCATTGTGCAGGCCCGGGCCGGGATTCGCGCCGAGCCAGACATAGGCACCGGGCACCGCCATGGTCATGTCGGCGAAATCCTCGCTGCCCATCTTGGGGACAACATTCGCCTCGACCTTGTCGGCGCCCAACAACTCGGTGGCGACCTCCGTGGCCGCCGCCGCCTGCTCGGGGGCGTTCTCCAGCACGGAGAACACGTCCTGCAGGTCAACCGTGACCTCGGCGCCGTAGGCTGCGGCGAAGCCCGCTGCCAGCTCGCGCATGCGGGTGCCGGCGAGCGCCCGGATCTCCTTGTCGAAGGTGCGGATGGTGCCGGCGAGATGCGCCGTCTCCGGGATCACGTTGTAGGCGGAGCCCGCCTCGATCCGGGTGATCGACAGCACGATCGACTTCAGCGGGTCGGCATTGCGCGAGACAATCGACTGGAGCGCCTGGGCGAGCCCGGTGGCGATGATGATCGGGTCGGTGCCGCGATGCGGCTGGGCGGCGTGGATGCCCTTGCCGCGGATATGAATGTCGAAGAAGTCGGCCGCCGCCATGATCGGCCCGGGCCGCAGCTTGATCATGCCGTGGCCGCCGCCGGGCTGGTTGTGCAGCCCGTAGATCTCGTCGCAGGGGAAGCGCTCGAACAGCCCGTCCTTCAGCATGGCCCGGGCGCCGCCGCGGCCTTCCTCGGCCGGCTGAAACACGAACACCGCGGTGCCGTCGAAATCGCGGGTCTCGGCGAGGTAGCGAGCGGCGCCGACCAGCATCGTGGTGTGCCCGTCATGGCCGCAGGCGTGCATCTTGCCGGCATAGGTCGAGCGGTAGGGGAGGTTGGTCTCCTCCTCGATGGGCAGGGCGTCCATGTCGGCGCGCAGGCCGATGCGTTTCCCGTTGTCGGTGCGGCCCTTGAGCAGGCCTACCACCCCGGTGCCGCCGACGCCGCGATGCACCTCGCAGCCGAATTTCTCGAGGAGATCGGCCACGATGCCGGCGGTGCGCACCTCCTCAAAGCCGAGCTCCGGATGGGCGTGCAGATCGCGGCGCAGGGCCGTCAGCTCGTCGGCATAGGTCTTGATGTGGTCGATCGGGCTCATGTCTCGGAACTCTCGGGGGGTGATGTCTCGGAAGGGACGGTCTTCGAAGGCGAGGCCTCGGGACGCGCCGCGCCGTCGCAGGCGCCGCCCTCATCCGTACGCCGGAACGGCGTCAGCGTGTCGAGGACATCCACCGCCTCGGCGACGTGGGCGCGCTCTCGCTGCAAGTAATCGGCCACGGCGCGGCGCAGGGCTGGGTCGGCGATGTCGTGGGCCGAATGCATCAGGACCGGCCGGTAGCCGCGGGCGAGCTTGTGCTCGCCCTGGGCGCCCGCCTCGACGCGCTTCAGGCCGCGGGCAATCGCGAAATCGATCGCCTGATAGTAGCAGACCTCGAAGTGCAGGAAGGGGTGATCCTCGATGCACCCCCAGTTGCGTCCGTAGAGCGCCGTGTCGCCGATCAGGTTGATCGCGCCGGCGATGTAGGCATCGTTGCGCTTGGCCATCACCAGCAGCACGCGGTCGGCCATCCGCTCCGACAGGAGCGAGAAGAACCGGCGATTGAGGTAGGGCCGCCCCCACTTGCGGGAGCCGGTGTCCGTGTAGAAGGCGTAGAATGCGTCCCAGTGCGCCTCGGTGATGTCCGCGCCGGTCAGGTGCTCCACGGTGATGCCGGGTGCGAGCGCGTCGCGGCGCTCCTTGCGGATGGTCTTGCGCTTGCGCGAGGCCAGGGCGGCGAGGAAGTCGTCGAAGCGCGCGTAGCCGTCGTTCTGCCAGTGGAACTGCTGGTCGGTGCGCTGCAGGAAGCCCGCTGCGCCGGCCCGGTCCCATTCGGCCTCGCGCATGAAGGTGACGTGGATCGAGGAGGCCTTGGTCTCGGCCCGCAGGGCCCGCAGCCCCGCGACGAGGCCGGCGGTGGCCTCATCGGGATCGGCGCCCGGGGCGATCAGGAAGCGCGGGCCGGTCACGGGGGTGAACGGCACGCTCACCTGGAGCTTGGGGTAGTATTCGCCGCCGGCCCGCTCGTAGGCATCGGCCCAGCCGTGGTCGAACACGTACTCGCCCTGGCTGTGCGTCTTCAGATAGCAGGGCACCACGCCCAGGCGCGCGCCGTCGCGCTCCACGGAGACGTGGAGCGGCAGCCAGCCGGTCCTGCGGGAGACGCAGCCCGAATCCTCCAGCGCCGACAGGAAAGCGTGCGACACGAAAGGGTTATGCGTCTCGTCGCCGGCCGCCAGGGTCTCGGGGGAGAAGGCGCAGGCATCCCATTCCGCCGCGCCGATGTCCTTCAATCCGGGCAGCGCCCGCACGGTGAGCGTGGGGGTCTCCGGCATCGGCCCGGGTGCTTGCTTCATGGGCGCGAGTCTAGCCGGTGTCCGGAGCGGAGCAAGCGGGCGGATGCGCGCGGCGGCGATGGCAGCCTTTCAACCGGGCGCCTAACGAAACCGCTTTCACATCCGTTGGCCGACGACGAAGCCCAGGCGCTTCACTCGCCGAACCGGCCGACGCAGGTGACGTCGCCCTCGCTGCAGGTCAGATACCCGTTCAGTACCGAGGTTCGCGCGGCCGTGACACGCGCCAAGCAGTCCGCGCGGACCTGCGGCTGCATGGAGCCGCCCTCGACGCCCATCGCCTCCAGGGCGCAGCTCGCGTCCCGGAACGGCAGCCAGGCCTTCTGGGCCGCGCGCAAACCGTCCTTCGCCTTGGGGCCGATCTGCTTCATCAGCCGGGTATACGCCTGGTTCATCGCCGTATCCGCGCGGTCGTACGCGGCCCCGGCGCAGGCGTTCAGATCCATCTGGGTCGCGCCGGCGCAGGGATCGGCCGCCCTGGCCGGTCCGGCGGTGATCAGGAACGCCGTCAGGCCGACGAACAGCCTTCGCTTCACGGCACGAACCCCTCGAACACCATCTGGTCCGCATGCGTGCCCGCGCGGGCTCGCTGATCCTCGGTCCGGACCGTCCAAGTCATCACCGGGATCCGGCCGAGCAGCCGGCACAGATAGGTCGACGCGCAGGGCAGGTCGTCGACGCGCCAGGACAGGAAATCCGGCCGCGTCTCGGCGAAGTGCAGGAGGTCGGACAAACCCAGGCGGGCGCTCGGCGGGAGCGCCGCGTAGATCGGGTCGTCCTGCGTGGTCTCCGCCACGATCCCGCGCGGGACCGTCGGCGGGCAGAGGTCCCGCAGGGCCGCGACGATCTGCGGGTCGAAGGATTTTAAAGCCACCGGGCCCTTGTAGGCCGCCGCGACTTTGGCGGCGCGGGTGGCGAGCCGCAGGTCGCCGTCGTAGCGGGACTTGACCTCGATCACCACCGGAACGGCGCCGTCCACCGCCGCCAGGAAGGCCGGCAGCGTCGGCATCGTCTCGGCGGTGCCGGCGATCCCAAGGCGCCCGAGTGCGGCCGCGGATTTCGACGCGACGGATTCGCTCGCTTCCGTCAGCCGCCCGAGGGCGACGTCGTGGAACACCATCGCCTCGCCGTCGGCACTCAGTTGCACGTCGCACTCGATGGCGAAGCCGCCGGCCACCGCCGCCCGGGCTGCCGCCAGGGTGTTCTCCGGCCGGCCCGCCGCGCGGTCATGAAGCCCGCGATGGGCGATCGGCCGTGCGGTGAGCCAGTCCGGCGCGGCCATGCCTACCGGACCTCGAACATGGCCTCGACCTCGACGGCAGCGTCGAGGGGCAGCTCCGCCACGCCGACGGTCGAGCGGGCGTGGCGCCCGCGATCGCCGAGCAGCTCGACCATCAGGTCGGAGGCGCCGTTCATGACGCCGGCCACCGCCGAGAAGCCCGGCGCCGCGTTGATGAAGCCGCCGAGTCGCACGCATTGGACCACCGCGCGGTCGAGGTCGCCCACCGCGGCCTCGAGCTGGGCGAGCACGTTGAGGGCGCAGAGCCGGGCGGCCGCCTTGCCGGCCTCGGCCGAGACGTTGCCGCCGACCTTGCCCGTGTGCTCGGCGGCGAGCTTGCCGTCCGTGCCGAAGCAGATCTGGCCGGAGATCACCACGAGCGTGCCCGTGCGCACGAACGGCACGTAGTTCGCCACCGGCGCCGCCGCCTTCGGCCGGGTGAGGCCCAGAGCCTCCAGGCGTTCCTTGACCGTGCTCATCGCGATCTCCCTCGCTGACTAAAATCCGCCCGAGGCTGGAGCATGGCCGCCCCCCGCCGCGCAAGGAAAAAGGCCGACTGAACGATCGGGACATCAGCGGTTTGACGGTGTCGCGCAGAGCAGCCGCGCGCGCGCGCCGAGCATAGAACCGTTGACAGGGCCGGCCTCTTTCATAGTAATCGCGCGCGTGCCGCCCATCACTGAGGCGGCACTTTCATTTGGAGCCGGCTACGCTTGCTCCGCGACTTCTGCATGAAACGGAGATGGGACCCGTGACGTCAGCCCTTCTGCCGACCTACGTCCGCGCGCCGCTCGCCTTCGAGCGCGGCGAGGGCGCCTGGCTCGTGACGGAGGGCGGCGAGCGATATCTCGACTTCGGCGCCGGTATCGCGGTCAACGGACTCGGTCATGCCCACCCGCACTTGGTCAACGCCCTGACCGAGCAGGCGGCAAAAATCTGGCACACCTCGAACCTGTTCCAGATCCCCGGCGGCGAGCGCCTCGGGCAGCGCTTGGTCGACGCGACCTTCGCGGACGTGGTGTTCTTCTGCAACTCGGGGGCCGAGGCCAACGAGGCGGCGATCAAGATCGCCCGGAAGTATCACGCCGCCGGCGGCCAGCCCGAGCGGTTCCGGATCGTCACCTTCGCGGGCGCCTTCCACGGCCGCACGCTGGCGACTCTCGCGGCCGGCGGCCAGCAGAAATACATTGAGGGCTTCGGCCCTAAGGTCGAGGGCTTCGATCAGGTTGCGGCCGGCGACTGGGCGGCGCTCGAGGCGGTGATCGGCCCCGAGACGGCCGCGCTGATGATCGAGCCGATCCAGGGCGAGGGCGGCGTGCGGGAAATCCCCCATGCGGATCTGCGCCGGCTCCGCGAGATCTGCGACGCCCACGGCCTGCTGCTGATCATGGACGAGGTCCAGACCGGCGTCGGCCGCACCGGGCGTCTGTTCGCCCACGAATGGTCCGGCATCACCCCGGACATCATGAGCGTCGCGAAGGGAATCGGCGGCGGCTTCCCGCTCGGCGCCTGCCTCGCGACCCGCGAGGCGGCCCGCGGCATGACTGCTGGCACGCACGGCACCACCTTCGGCGGCAACCCGCTCGCCATGGCGGTGGGCAACGCCGTGCTCGACGTCGTCCTGGAAGAGGGCTTCCTGGAGCGCGTCGCCCGTTCGGGCCTGATCCTCAAGCAGAAGCTCGCGGCCCTGCGCGACCGGCACCCGCACGTCTTCGAGGAGATCCGCGGAGAGGGGCTGATGCTCGGCCTCAAGCTCGGCGTGCCGAACACCGACTTCGCCGCCGCGGCCCGGGACGCGCATCTCCTGGTGATCCCGGCGGGCGACAACATCGTCCGCCTCCTGCCGCCGCTCACCATCGGCGACGCCGAGATCGATGAGGCCGTCCGGCGCCTCGACGCGGCGGCGTCCGGCTTCGAAGCCGTGCGCGGAGCCGCCGAGTAAGGTCCGAGATCGGATTTCAGAACACCGCCCCCCCGCGCCGCGGGGGGCGGCTCGAAGCGTTTCCGGGCGCGCGCGATCCCGCCGCGCCGGACGGAGACGCCCCTGCAAGGAGGTAGAGTGCGGTTCATGATCAGGTGATCGTTGAGCAGACTCTAGGTAACGTGACGCGATGAAAGCCCAAATTGACGGCCGGGCCCAGGCCCCGGCCCCGCACCTGAACGGTGCCGGCCCTCGCCATTTCCTCGACCTCAAGGATTTCTCCGGTGCCGAGCTGCGCCGGGTCCTCGATGCCAGCGCCGCCATCAAGGCGCGCCGCCGCAAGGGCGAACTCGCGACCGAGCGCCCGCTCACGGGCAAGACCCTGGCGATGGTGTTCGACCGCCCCTCGACCCGCACCCGCGTCTCGTTCGACGTGGCGATGCGCGAACTCGGCGGCGAGACCCTGATGCTCACCGGCTCCGAGATGCAGCTCGGCCGCGGCGAGACGATCGGCGATACCGCGCAGGTTCTGTCCCGCTTCGTCGACGCGATCATGATCCGCATCCTCGACCACGGTCAGATGCTGGAACTCGCCGAGTACGCCACGGTGCCGGTGATCAATGCGCTGACCAAGGTCTCGCATCCGTGCCAGATCATGGCGGACGTGCTGACCTTCGAGGAGCATCGCGGGCCGATCAAGGGCCGGACCGTGGCGTGGTCGGGCGATTCCAACAACGTGCTGGCCAGCTGGGTCCACGCGGCGGCGCGGCTCGACTTCACACTCAACGTGGCGAGTCCCCCCGAACTCGCGCCGCCGCCCGCTCTGCTCGCCTGGGCCAAGCAGGAGGGCGCCGACCTCAACGTGACGACGGATGCCTTCGCGGCCGTGGACGGCGCCGATGCGGTGGTGACGGATTGCTGGGTGTCCATGGGGGACGACGACGAGGCTCACCGCCACAATCTGCTGAGCCCCTATCAGGTCAACGCCAAGTTGATGGCCGCGGCCAACCGGGACGCGATCTTCATGCACTGTCTGCCGGCCCATCGCGGCGAGGAGGTGACGGCCGAGGTCATGGACGGCCCGAGCTCCGTCGTGTTCGACGAGGCCGAGAACCGTCTGCACGCGCAGAAGGGCATTCTGGCCTGGTGCCTGGGCGCGGGCGGCCTCTGATCCGGGCGGCTTGGTCCGGTCTCGCGCTCGTGTGGCCGGCGCCCCATATAGGCGTCAGCGGGTGGCACACGCCGCCCGCCTCCCCATCACGGCTGCCGACAGGCGGTCATCCCGGCGACGGATGTGGCGCGCGGCGCCGTCCTTTTCGCACGGGCCGGGCGGGGTGAGGGATTCGGTCGCTCCGCCACGGACATCGCCTCACCCCGCCCGGCCCGTGCGGAGAACGAAGCCGCGCCCTGTCGGGACGGCCGCCTGATCCGGGAGCAGGGCGCCGCGGGCGCCGGACGCATCGATCGGAGAGGGTATGACCTCAGGAACGCAATCTCAGCCGCAGCACCAGACCGCCGGTAATGGCCACGCGGGCGAGGACGACGCCGTGCTGCCCTTCGCCGTGGAGGCTCTGGACGTGCGCGGGCGCGTGGTCCGGCTTGGCGATTCCGTAGACACGATCCTGCGCCGCCACGGCTATCCGGACCCGGTCGCCCGGCTGCTCGGCGAGGCGGCGGCGCTCACGGTGCTGCTCGGCTCCTCCCTCAAGTTCGAGGGTCGGTTCCAGCTCCAGACCAAGACCGACGGTCCGGTGGCGATGATCGTGGTCGATTTCGAGGCGCCTGACCGCCTGCGCGCCACCGCGCGGTTCGATGCGGAGCGCGTCGCGGCCCTGGGTTCCGGCCCGCTCAAGGATTCCGAGCTGATCGGCACGGGTCACCTCGCCATGACCATCGACCAGGGCACGGCGGCCAGCCGCTACCAGGGCGTGGTCGCCCTGGAAGGTCAGAGCCTGGAGGAGGCCGCCCACCAGTATTTCCGCCAGTCCGAGCAGATCCCCACGGAGGTGCGCCTCGCCGTGGCGGAGGCCGTGGACGAGGTGGCGGGCCGCTGGCGGGCCGGCGGCCTGCTCGTGCAGTTCCTGCCGCAATCGGTCGACCGCGCCCGCCTCGCCGACCTGCCGCCGGGCGACATCCCGGAGGGGCACGCGCATCTCTCCGGCGCCGCGCCCGAGGACGATGCCTGGGTCGAGGCGCGCTCCCTGGTCGCCACGATCGAGGATCACGAACTGGTCGATCCCAACGTCTCGAGCGAGCGCCTGCTCTACAGGCTGTTCCACGAGCGCGGGGTGCGGGTCTTCGAGCGTCAGCCCGTGCACGAGACCTGCCGCTGCTCCCGCGAGCGGGTGATGGGCATGATCCGTTCGTTCTCGCCGCAGGAGCGGCACGACATGGCGGCCGATGACGGACGGATCGTCATCACCTGCGAATTCTGCTCTCGTCGGTACGACCTCGACCCGCAGGAGGTCGAGGCCGAGATCGCCGAGCAGCCTAAGCAGTAGAGACTGAACTGAGACTGAGGGCGCGAGACTATCACTCCGCGCCTACGGCCAAGCTTCGTCCGCGTAACGTGTTAATACCCGTATTCGTTGCGTGAATTTTTAAGGAGCCAGACCCGAACCGTTTCCGCACCTTCGACGTTGCGTGGCAGATTCAACATCGGAGGAATTCCCATGCGGAAATTGTCCATCGGTCTGGCCGCGCTGCTGATCAGCACCTCGGCCTATGCGCAACAGGGTGGCGCCGGCGCTGGCGCCGGGATGAGCGGCCGCGGCGGCCAGGGCGGAGCCGAGTCCGGCATGAAGGCAGGCGGCGGTGACCGGGGCGGCCTGCAGGGTGGCAGCCAGGCCGGATCCGACCGGGGCGGCGCCGAGACGGGCCGCTCCGCGCAGGGCCGGGACGCGGGCGGCGAGGGCCGGATGGCCCAGGATCGCGGTCGTGCCGGTGCCGAGCGCGGGGATCGCGACGGCGCCCGCGCCGAGCGCAACGATCGGGGTGATCGCAACGGTGATCGTGCGGAGCGCGGCGACCGCAACGGCGCACGGGCGGAGCGCAGCGAGCGCGGCGAGCGCGGCGATCATCGCGACGGCCGTGCCGACTTCCGCGGTCGGACCGACGTCAGCAGCCGGACCGACGTGCGTTCGAGCCGGGTCGAGGGCGGATACCGCCGCGAGGGCCGCTACGTGTTCATCGGCGGCCGCCGGGTCGTCTACGGCTCGCCGGAATATCGCCGACTGATCGTCACCGAGAACCGCGGCCCGCGTGAGCGCTACGTCGTCATCCGCGGCCAGCGGGTCCTCTATGGCTCGCCGGAGTACAAGCGCCTCGTCAGCGTCCGCGAGACCGGCCCGCGGGAACGCTACGTGGTCGTGCGCGGCCACCGGGTCCTGTACGGCTCGCCGGAGTATCGTCGCCTCGTCTCGGTGCAGGAGGACCGCTTCGTCACGATCCGCGGTCACCGCGTACGCTACGGCTCCGACGAGTACCGGCGCCTGAGCGGCGGCGGCACCGTCAGCGCCAGCTTCCGGTCCGAGCAGCGCGCCGGCGCGCGCTTCGACAAGCACGGCGACCGGGACGGCATCCGCAACGCCTCGCGCAACGAGGGCCGGCATGACGGTCGCAACGAGGGCCGGCTGGATCGCGGCCAGGATCGCGGGATGGACCGCACGGCCGGCCAAGACCGCAAGAACGACGGCATGCGCAACAGCGACATGCGCGGCGGCCAGCAGCAGGACGGCATCCGCAACGCCTCGGATCGCGGCGGTCAGCAGGGTGGCATGAAGGCCGGCGGCACCGAAAGCGGTCGCACGGGCGGCGCCGAGCGTGGCGGCATGAGCGGCGGCAGCATGGGCGGTGCCCAGGGCGCAGGCCGCTCGGGCGGCCAGTCCGGTGGCCAGACGGGTGCCGGCCGCAACTGAGACGGACTGGACAAGAAGGCGGGGAGGGGCCTCGGCGGCCCCTCCCGACAGCCCTGCGCAGCAGCGGGAATCATCCCGATCGCTGCTGCGCGGCTCCAAGATGACGGCCCGGATACATCGACCAACCGGAATTTGCGGGTTGCTCACCGCCCGGACCTCACATGCGGTCTGTCGACCGATGAGAGTCCGACCTCGACGCATCGGCCCGGAATCTTTATCCGGCTCCGCGCGGCACCGGCGCGGTGGACCGCCTCCGAACCGGCCGCTCGGGCGTCACGATGAGCCAGCTCTCCTCCGAGATCCTCCTCGTTCCGCGGGGCGAAGCCGGCCATTTCCTGCCGGCGGCCCTCGGCTGGATGGGGAAGCGCGCCACCGTCACGCACCATCCGGGCGAGGCGAACCATGTGCTGTGCCTGCCGGTCCTCGACTTCGTCCGCCTGGGTTTCCCGGACGCGAACGGGCGGCTGGACCTGCTGCAGCCGGGTGACGCCGCGAACCTGCGCGCTGGACGGGCGGCGCTCCTACTCGACCTGTCGAACGAGGGGCCGGGACTCCACGCCCCGACCTTCGAGGCGCTGCATCGCAACCTCGACGGGCTCGGGATCCCCCGCGACCGGGTCATCCTCGTGTCGCAGAACAGGATGCTGCGCCTGGATTACGAGCGGCTCTACGGTGAGGGCCTGCGCTTCTGGACCTTCGAGTTCTTCCCGCTGCAGGTCGCCCTCTGGCTCGACGCGGAGGCGGGCCCGCGGCTGTTCCCGCAGCATCCGCTCGACCGCACCGGATACGTGCCCTTCGCACGGGATTTCGGGCCCGCGCGCTTTCTCTGCCAGAACGCAGCCCTGCGTTGGCACCGGGTCCTGCTTTACCGCTGGTTCCAGCTCAACGGCATGGATCGGGACGGGCTGATCTCGTTCCACGGCATCGGGGCGGACAACCCGAAGGCCGGCGGCATCAACGTCTTCCACGCCCCGCCGGAGATCGAGGCCGCCTTCGGGCCTCTGCTCGCCGATGTCGGCGACTGGATCCCCCGGCAGGCCCGGCGGATCGATCCCCCTGCCGACGGCACCGACATGGTGATGACCCTGGACACCCGCGCCTACGCGGATTGCGACCTCACCATCATCTCCGAGACCGACTTCTTCGAGGGCGGGGTCGAGCGCGTCACGGAGAAGTCCCTCAAGGCCGCTGCGACCGGGCTGCCCTTCGTGACGGTCGGCGCGCCCCGGGCCGTCGCGCGGTTGTCGGAACTGGGCTTCCACACCTTCGGCAGCCTGATCGACCATGACTACGATCCGGTCACCGAACCGGCCGAGCGGCTGCACCGGGTGTTCCGATCGATCGACCGGGCGTGGGCCGACTGCAGGAGCGACCGCGCGGCCTGGCACCGCCGGGCACGGGAGCAGGCCGAGGCGAACGTCGCGCACGCTCGGCACGGTCTGCTGCCGCAGCTCGACCGGGTGATGGTGGCGCCGCTGGTCGAGCGGCTGGTCCGGTTCACGGAGACGGGCGCACTCGTCCACTGACGCCCCGTTCGGCTTCGGGCTTGGCGAGCCGTCACCGACGCGCGACCTGCATCCCCTCAGGTCGCCAGCCGCAGTGCCTCCGCCATCCGCCGCACGGCCGGTTCGATCGCGCGCTCCGGCACCGCGGCGTAGCCCAGAAGCAACCCCGGCTCCGGCGCGCCGGCATGGTAGGCCGACAGCGCCACCGCAGAGATCCCGGCCAGACCGAGCGCGGCGGCGGCGGCGTGATCCGCGAGGGACGGCGTCCAGGTGGGGCCCGGCCGGGCGATGAGATGCATGCCGCCCTCCATCGGAGCCACCGCGATCACGTCCGCCGCGTGGCGCCTTGCAGCCTCCACCAGCGCGTCCTGGCGCAGGGCATAGAGGCGGCGGGTCCGCCGCAGGTGACCGGCGAGATGGCCGTCCTCGATGAAGCGGGCCAGCGCCCACTGGCCGATTCCGGGCGGGGCCGGACCAGCTTCGGCGAGAGCTTGGTTGACCGCCGCCACGAGGCCGCGCGGCAGGACGAGGTAGCTCAGGCCCAGGGCGGGCAGCAGGAGCTTGGAGAAGCTGCCGACATAGATCACGCGCCCGCCGCGATCGAGGGCGCGCAGCGGTGCGAGCGGGCGCCCGGCATAGCGGTACGCCCCGTCGTAATCGTCCTCGACGATCCAGCCCGAAGCCGCGTCCGCCCAGGCCAAGAGGTCCAGCCGGTTCTCGAGGCTCATGGCGTAGCCGAGGGGGTAATGCTGGGCCGGCGTGACCACGGCGAGCCGGGCGCCGGGCGCCGCGGCTGCCCCGCGGCTTGCCGAGAGGCCGCCCGGCCCGATCGGGATCGGCGCAACGCGCAGGCCCGCGCCCGCCAGCGCCCGGGCGATCCCGGGGAAGCCCGGCTCCTCGACCCAAGCGGTCTCGCCCGGATCGAGGAGCAGCTCGGCCAAGAGGCGCAGGCTCTGGCGGATGCCCGCCGTGACGATGACGTCGTCGGCCTCGCAGACGACACCGCGGGCCTGGGCGAGGAAGGCGGCGATCGCCCCGCGTAGCGCCGGCGAGCCGCGCGGGTCGGTCCGCTCGGCCGGACCGTGGCGCCACTCCGCCTGGAGCAGGCGCGCCCAGACCTCGTAGGGGAACGCGTCCAGAGCCGGACGGCCGAGGGCGAAGGCGTCGGGGACGCCCGGTCCCGCCATGTAGCGCTGCGACGGTGCGCGGACGCGTTCGGCTCCGCGCCGCGACAGCGTCGGCGCCGGTCCGACGGCCGTCCGGGCGACCGGCCCGGAATGCGGGACCGCATCGTCCGGCAAGTCCGCGGCGACGCGCGTGGCCGAGCCGGGCCGCGCCGTCAGGTAGCCCTCCGCGGTGAGTTGCTCCAGGGCCAGCACCACGGTGCCGCGGGCGCAGCCGAGATCCGCCGCCAGAACCCGCGAGGCCGGCAGCCGGGCACCGCGCGGCAGGCGACGGTCGAGGATGGCCGTTCGCAGGCCCTCGCGGAGCTGCACGTGCAGCGGCAGTGGTGCTGCCGGATCGAGGCTGACGGGCAGCGGAAGCGGTCCCTTGGGCATCGGGCGAACTGGTCCAGTCGGGTTCATAAAATTGGACCTTTCCTCTGGTCCGCCAGCGGATCAAGCAGAGCCGTATCCAGGTGACAGACAGGACAGGGGCGATGTACCAGCCGCCGCACTTCCGGGAGGACAGCCAAGCCGCCCAGCACGCGCTGATCCGCGCCCATCCGCTGGGCCTCCTGGTCACCGCCGGGCCGGGCGGTCTCATCGCCAACCCGATCCCCTTCCTCCTCGACGCGGTTGGGGAGCACGGCACGCTGCGGGCCCACCTCGCCCGCGCCAACCCGCAGGGGCCTGAGCTTGCCGCGGTGGAGGAGTGCCTGGTGGTGTTCCAGGGACCTCAGGGCTACGTCACGCCCAGCTGGTACGCGAGCAAGCGCGAGCACGGGCGCGTGGTACCGACCTGGAACTACGCCACCGTCCATGCCTGGGGCCGACCCCGGGTGATCGAGGCGACGGACTGGCTGCACCGACAGATCGCCGACCTCACCGCCCTGCGCGAGGCTCCGCGCGCGGCGCCCTGGGCCGTATCGGACGCGCCCGAGCCGTTCGTCGCCGCGCAGGTCCGGGCGCTCGTCGGCGTCGAGATCCCGATCACCCGCATCGAGGGGAAATGGAAGATGAGCCAGAACAGGTCCGAAGCGGACCGGCACGGCGTCATGGCCGGCTTCCAGGCGGAGGGCGAACCGGTTCTCGCCGGCCTGATCGCCGAGCGGAGCCCGGCATGAGCGCGCGCCTCAACGAATTCGGCCAGCCGATCGGTCCGGACCTTTCGGATTGGTCGGCGCGCCCGCGGCCGTCGCGGTCGCCCATGGAGGGCCGCACCTGCCGGGTCGTGCCCCTGGTCGCGGAGGCGCACACGGCCGGCCTGTTCGCGACCTACAGCGCAGCTCCCGATACGCGCGGCTGGACCTATCTCGGCGACGCGATGCCCGCGAGTGAAGCTGCCTACCGGGCACGGCTTGAGGCCATGGAGACGAGCCAGGATCCGCTCTTCCACGTGGTGCTCGACCGCGCGAGCGAAGAGACTCTGGGGATCGCCTCGTATCTGCGGATCGACCCCGGCAACGGGGTGATCGAGGTCGGCCATCTGCATTTCGGGCCGAAGCTTCAGCGCGCGCCCGCCGCCACGGAGGCGATGGTGCTGATGATGACCCGGGCCTTCGATGAGCTGGGCTACCGCCGGTACGAGTGGAAGTGCGACAGCCTCAACGCCCCATCCCGAGCAGCCGCCCTGCGCGTCGGCTTCACCTTCGAGGGCATCTTCCGCAACGCCGTCGTGGTGAAGGGCCGCTCCCGCGACACGGCCTGGTTCTCGATCACCGATGCCGAGTGGCCGCGGGTGCGCGCCGGCTTCGCGGCCTGGCTTGACCCTGCAAATTTCGACGCGGAGGGCCGGCAGCGGCGCGGGTTGGCGGAGCTGCGCGAGGCGGTTCGGTAAGCGTTGTCGTCCGGCAACGCCGCACCGTCGAAGCCCATGACGCCGACGAGACACTATCGCGCCCGGCCTCGAGCAGCTTGACCGGCTCAAGGCCGGGCCACGGTCTGACTTCGCTACAAGCAGACCGCCAAAACGGCACGCGACGCGGCTGTCCGCTCCAGCGTGACCTGACGACGCCCCTCGTTCGTCCGCTCCCTGACGGACAGCGAGGGTCATCAGAGACTGCAGAGAGTGAAGAGCGCTCGCTTCAATGCCTTCCGCCCTGTTCAACGAATAATAAGCATCATCCGATGTGCGAAAACTCGCATTCGGATCCGGTATTGGAGATTTAAGAGCTCGTCTCACACCATGCGTGGCAACGCGTGAAGGCGATCCATGCCGCTGTCCTATTCCGCGCGCCTCCGGCGTGACCTCCGTGACTGGCAGGAACGCGGCTTGATCCAGCCGGAGCAGGCCGAGCGCATCGCCGCCCATGCCCTCGCGCCCCGGGGTCTGCGGCACCTCCAGACCGCCCTCGCTCTGTGCATCCTCCTCCTCGTGGCGCCCTCCGTCATCGCGTTCGTGGCCGCGAACTGGTCGGCGATGCCGCCGTCCGGGCGGCTGATCGTGCTCTTCCTCGCCAACGCCGCGGCCGTATCCGCCACCTACTTCGCGGCGCAACGCCGTGCCCGCGATCAATCCGGCACGGCGCACAGGCTCGTCGATGGCCTCGCGACCCTATCGCTCGCCATCGCGACGGCCACGCTGGCCCTAGTCGGGCAGACCTTCCACGTGGCTGCCGACCCCCGCGGTTTTGCCGGGACCGTCGCGGTTCTCGGCCTGGCGACGGCGCTCGTCGCACGATCCAGCGGCGCGGCCGTGATCGCCTGCATCGCGCTTGTCGCGAGCGATGCGGGCCCCGGCGCCCTCGACCTCGGCCTGCTGCGGGGAGAGGCCGTCTCCGAATCCGAACCCTGGTTCTGGATGGTCGGCCCCGCGCTGTTCCTCGCAAGTCTCTCGGGCTGGCTGCGGGCACGCGAGACGACGCTGCTCCTGCTCCTGGTCGTGCTCAGCAACCATCTCGGGAGCACACCTGCAGGATCGATGTTCCTTCTGCCGCCCGACCGGATCCTGTCCGTGGCGGCTCTCGCCCTCGCCCTGGGCCACGTGCTGGCGCGTCTCTCGCGGGAGAACCCATGGGCGACCCGCCTGCACGGCGGCGCGCAGGCGGTCGCGCGCGCGGCTGTCGGCCTCATCCTCCTCGGAATCGTCATGGTCTCGGCGCGCATACTGGGGTTCGGCGGCGCGCAGCCAACCCCAGCGGTGGCGCTCGCCTTCGCGGCGATCGCGATCGCCGCGCTCATCCTGGTCCGCCTCCGCGCGTCGGCATCGGCGTTGTCCGCGACGAGCGATCTCCTCGTTCTCGCCGCCGCCGCCCTGGCTCTCCTCGTCTGGCTGATCGCCAGTCTCAGCCGGGAGCCCGCGACGGTCTGGACCGTATGGGGCGGTATCGTGCCGGCGCTTATCCTCGTCGTGGCCGGGCATATCGAGGACAGGCGTAAACTGTACGGCTGGGGATTGGCGCTGACCGCCGGCCTCACGCTGGGCATGCTGGCCGCATCCCGCAATCTCATCGCCTTCTCGGGGAACCTGCTGCTCTGCGCGCTTCTGCTCACGCTGGCGCTGTTCGCTTGTCGTTGGGCTGCGCGCCGCCTCGATCGGAGAGCCGCGTGAGAAGCCTCATCCTCGGCATCGCCTTCGCCGGCCTGTTGGTGGTCCAGGTGCTCCCTTCAGCGCTCCTGGCGTGGCAGCAGACTGAGCGTCTGAACGGCGGGCGCTGGGTCCGCCTGGCCGTCGAGACCCGGGATCCGCGGGATCTGCTCCGCGGCAAGTACAGCGTGCTGACGTACGAGATCGGGCGTCTGCCGGGGATCGGCGCAGGAACGCCGCCCGCGAGCTGCAATCTCGAGGCTCGCGAATCGTGCAGTCTCGAGGCCGGGCGCTCCGTCTATCTCCGTCTCTCCGCCGATGCCGAGGGCGTCCACAGGGCAGACGAGGTGCTGTTCGAGCCTCCGGCAGGCGACGTCCCATTCATCAAGGGCCACCTGAACTCAGGAATGCTTGTGCGCCAGGGCGCTCCGCTCCGCACCCGCCCCAGAACCGGCAACCAGCCGGCCGAGCCCGCCATATGCCAGCGTCTCGCCTGTCTGACAGGCGTCGTGACCTACGGAATCGAACGGTGGTACGGCGCCCAGGGCGTTCCGGCCAAGCTCGACCGCGCAGCCCGAAAGGACATCCTCGTCGACGTGCGCGTGGCAGCGGACGGCAACGCGGTGCTCGACGGGATCCTGGTTGCGGGCCAGCCTTTCGCCAAGACCGCACGCCTGTGGTGAGGATCGGCTGAAGTCAGGTGGCCGGACCGGCGATTCGACACGCGGTCCGCTCCAGCGCGGTCCCCAACAGCTCCCGACTAGGCGCCGGCGTCAGTCGGACCGGACGCGTCAGCGCTGCCCCGACGGTCCGGCCGCCAGGAACGCCTCGGCGGTGCGCAGGCTCAACGCCATGATCGTGAGCGCCGGGTTGGCGGCGAGCGAACTCGGGAAGGTCGAGCCGTCGCAGATCCACAGGTTGTCGATGTCGAAGCTGCGGCCGACGGGATCGACCACCGCGCTCGACCCGTCGCGCCCCATCCGGCAGGTGCCGATCGTGTGGGCGACCCGCTCCAGCACCCAGATATCCTCGGCGCCCGCCGCCTCCCAGAGGCCCCGCATGACGTTGGTCGCGTGGGCGTTCAGGCGGTTCTCGTTGGTGCTGTAGCCGAAGCTGATATGGGCCTTGCGCATCCCCCGCGCGTCGGTCTCGTCCGACAAGGTCAAGACGTTCGCGTCGCAGGGCAGGGTCTCGCCGTTGATGCCGATGCCCGCGAGGTTGTTGTAGCGGTCGAGGTAGTCGAGCAGCGGCTTGCCCCACAGGCCGCGCCCGCGCGCGACCGCGTTGCCGAAGGTTACCGGTACCACGCCGAGGCTCTGGATGAGGTAGCCGCCGGCGAAGTCGGCACCGGCCCGGATGAAATCCTCGGTGATCAGGGCGGATGGGTAGCCCCGGTTCATCCGCACCTCGTGCGGGAACGTGCCCCAGACCTGCGTGGCGACATGGCCCATGTAGTTGCGCCCGACCTGATCGCTCGAATTGGCCATCCCGAGATGCAGGAGCAGGCGCGGCGTCTCGACGGCGCCGGCACAGAGGAAGACGGCGGCGCAGCGCTGGCGCCGGTCCTGGCCGCCCTGCCGGTAGACCACGGCGGTGATCCGGCCTTCGGCGCCGCGCTCCAGCCCGTGCACGAACGCCTCGGGCCGGATCTCCGCGCCATGGGTCACGGCCAGCGGCAGGTAGGTCACGTCCATGCTCGCCTTGGCGCCGTTGCGGCAGCCCTGGTGGCAGTAGCCGCAGTTGATGCAGGCGTTGCGGCGCGGCCCGCCCTCGGAGTCGAAGTCGCGCGAGACGACCGCGGCGGGGGCGTCGGCCCAGCGGATGCCGAGCGTGTCGCAGGCCTCGCTCATGATCCGCGCCGGGCCGTTCCGCGGCACCGGGGGGAGGGGATACCGGCGCTCGGGATCCCAGGGATAGGCCTGCGCCCCCGAGACGCCGAGAAAACGCTCGACCCGCTCGTAATACGGCAGCAGCTCCGCGTAGGTGAGCGGCCAGTCGACGCCCTCGCCGGTCTCCGTTTGGAGGCGCAGGTCGCGGGCATCGGCCCGGGGCACGAAGGCGCCCCAGTGCAGCGTCGAACCGCCAACCCCGGTGCCGCTGTTGTTGCCGCCGAAGGCCTCGGGCGTCGAGCCGCCGCTCAGGCGCTCCTCGGTCCAGTAGATCTCGTCGGCGAGGGTCTCGTCGAAGGCAAATTTTTCCGGCGTGAAATTCGGTCCGGCCTCCAGGGCCACGACCTTCAGGCCGGCGGCCGCGAGCCGAGCGAGGAGCGGGGCTCCGCCGGCCCCGGTCCCGACGATGACCGCGTCGACGACATCGTCCGGACGAAAGGTGCGCATCTCGGCGAGGTTCATCGTGCCGCCTCCACCTGCGCGGGTCGCGGCTCCCATGGCTCCGGCGCGTCGAGCCCGACGTCGCGGAAGCCGGGCAGCCCCTCGGCGATCGCCCCCGGCCGGTCGCCGCCCGCGCCGATGCCCGAGAACCCGATCCGCGCCAGGGCCGCCGGCTGGGCTAGCCAGAGCTTGGTCGCGTCGGCGCGCAGATCCTCGAACCAGAACCGCATCCGGTCGGCGTCGAGCCGGCCGCCGAGGCTCTCCGGCACCGTCAGGTCGCCGCGCTGCGTGAGGACGAGGAGCGCGGCCTGCGCCTCCTGGTCGAGGGCCAGGAAGGGTCGGCCATGCGCAGCCCGCGCGGCCGCATCGAGCGTGCGCAACGCCGCGCGGTAGGCCTCTGCGTCCGGCGGCAGCGCCGCGTAGCGCCATCCGTCGCCGGCGTCGTCGGCCAGATGTCTGTCGAGCCGGGCCGCCGGATCGATGCCCGGGACCGGCAGGACATGGGCGAGGACGGCGCGCAGGAGCGCGAGTTCCACCGGATCGAGGGCGTTCGGCCGGTAGGCCGGGTCATCCGGCGCGGCGCGGGAATCCAGGACCGAGCGCAGGCGGCTGTTGACCCGGTCCGAGGCGATAAGCGCCCGGTAGGCAGCGGGTACCGCAGGGGTTGCGGAGGCCGATCCGCGCGGCCGATCGGCGACATGGTCGAGCACCCGTTCGGCCAGGGTCTCGGGTCGCTCCAGCGGCAGGAGATGGCCAACGCCGTCGACCGTGACGCGGCGGTGAAACGCGAGATGCGGCGCCATCAGGGCGTGCTGCGCGTCCGGCCCGAGATCCGCGTCCTCGGAGCCGGCCAGGATCAGCGCCGGCGTGCGCAGGACCCCGATGCGGCGGCACCAATCCTCGCGCGCCCCCGCTTCGAGCCACGCCTTCCACGCCTCCGGCGACGCCTGCAGAACGTCGGCCACCGCGCGGGCTTCCGTGTCGGGGTCCAGTGCGGTCCCGACGTTCTCGCGCACGAAGGCCTGCGCCTCACGGCGCCGCGTCTCGGGATCCGCGTCGATCCAGGCGATCATGCGCGCGCGGCGATCTTCGGGGATCGGCTCCGGGCTCGGCGGCGAGCCGGAGACCAGGATCAGATCGGTCAGCCCGGCAAGGTCCGGATCCCCATCCTCGGCACGGCGCGCCAGGACCAGGGCCACCCTGGCGCCCATGCTGTGGCCCGCGATTGCGTAACGCGTGGGCGCCCGGCCGCGCACCGCCGCAGCCACGTGGTCCGCCATGGCGGCGACGGAAAATCCTGTTGTGCCGGCCTCCTGGCCAAAGCCCGGCAAGTCTACGGGCACGCAAGTCAGCGCACCGTCGAGCGCGTCCGCAAGCGGCGCCCAACTTCGCGCACTGCCACCCAGGAAGTGCAGGCAGAACAGGATTTCAGGTTCAGACATCGCGGAGACATCGCGCGAGCCCGAGATGCTTCAAGCGTACGCGACGCCGCATGGCCGAAGACTTCCCGCAGCGCCTGTTGGCCAAGTCCGGGCCGCGTGCGATCACCGCCGCCGGAGGATGCCATGACCCCGGACCACGAGCTCGCCTGGCGCGTCGAGGAAGCCTGCCTCAATGCCTGGCCGAGCACGCGCCAGCTGCTGGTTGAGGGTTACCTTCTGCGCGCCGCCGGGGGCCCGTCGAAGCGGCAGAATTCCGTCAATCCCTTACGCGGCAGCGGGCCGCCCGAGCCGGCCATCGCGGCCGCGCGCGCGATCTACGGCCGTCTCGGGCAGCGGCCGATCTTCCGGATTCCGGAGATCGCACCGCAGATGGAGCCGCTGCTGGCGGGATCCGACTTCGCGATGATCGATGAGACCTGCACGCTCTTCCGCGACCTCGACGGCCTCCCGGCGGTTCCGGACCCGTCCGTGGCGGTCGCTTCGGCGCCCGGAGCCGAATGGCTGGCCTTGCGCGACGCGCTGAACAAGGCCGATGCCGCAGCCGCACAGGTGTTCCGCGACACGGTTGCAGCCCTGGTCCAGCCGCGCGCCTTCGCGGCCGCCGCCGCGGAGGACGGTCTCGCGGCGATCGCCTTCGGCGTGCTCGATCGGGAGCTTCTGGTCATCGAGTCGGTGGTCACGCTCGAAGCCCTGCGCGGCCGGGGCCACGCCAAGCGCGCGGTCACGGCGCTGTTGCGGTGGGCGCGCCAGGAAGGAGCGCGATCGGCCTGCCTGCAGGTGATCGCCAGCAACACGCCGGCGCGGGCGCTCTACGGCGGGCTCGGCTTCGGAACGGAGCTCTACCGCTACCATTACCGCGTCGGGCCCGCCTGAGCCCGCGGACGGCCTCAGGCGTCGAACAGCGAACCCTGCCGCACCGGCGCGGCCGGCTTGGCGGATGTCCGCCGCTCCGCAGCGCGACCAGAGCCTGACGGCGTCCGGGGGCCGGCCTGACGCGCGGCCTTGCCGGCCGAGGATGCATCGGCTCCGCCGTCGGGGACCGCCACGACGCTGCCGTCGGCGAATTGCAGGCTCAATCTCTGTGCCGCCGCCGCGTCCGCGGCATGCCGCACCGGGAGGCCGGCGGAGTCGCGCACGAGCACGTAGCCGCGTTCGAGCACGGCGCGGTAGCTGAGCGAGCCCAGCAATCCCGCCAAGCCCTCCAGCCGGTCGCGCCGGCGCTCGACGCTCCGCGTCCCCGCCTGAATGAGGCGGTCCGAGAGGGCGAGCAGACGGTCGGCGCGGCGCGCCTGAAGCGCCCGGGCCCGTTCCAGGCTGGCGTCCCGGGCGACGACGAGGCGGCGTCCGAGCTGGACAAGCGCCTCGCCCTTGCGCTGCACGTCGTTGCGCAGGGCGTGGAGCGGCCGGTGGTCGATCCGCGCCAGCCGCGCGCGGGCGTTGGCGAGCGCCACGTCGGGGGAGCGCCGTGCCATCCGGTCGAGGAGCAGCTGGAGCCGCGCCCTGTGACGGCTGGCGCCCGCGGCCAGCGCCGGGGCGAGGCGCGCCTCGGCGAGGTCGAGCCGCTGCCGCTTCGCGGCGAGCAGGACGTCGGCGCTCGGCAGCGCCCGACCGAGGGCCCGCAGGTCGACCCGGTCGCGCTCGATCCGGCGCCCGACCGCCCCGACGCTCCGGGCGGCGAGATCCGCAACGGTGGCGATCAGGTCGGCGCGGACCGGCACGGCCATCTCAGCG
Source organism: Methylobacterium sp. FW102-HT35C08 (assembly GCF_058790235.1). Lineage (NCBI taxonomy): Bacteria > Pseudomonadati > Pseudomonadota > Alphaproteobacteria > Hyphomicrobiales > Methylobacteriaceae > Methylobacterium > Methylobacterium sp. FW102-HT35C08. Next base: position 569,190 of record NZ_JBYTCL010000002.1, read on the forward strand.
GCGCCCGTTGGTGTCGGGGCGCGTCGGTCGGAGACGTAGTCGATCAGCGTCGTGTCGGTCTCGTGCCCGACCGCCGAGATCAGCGGGATCGCGCTCTCGAACGCGGCGCGGACCACGCATTCCTCGTTGAAGGCCCAGAGATCCTCGATGGAGCCGCCGCCGCGGGCGACGATCAGCACATCCGGTCGCGGAACAGGGCCGCCGGGCTTCAGCGCGTTGAAGCCGCGGATCGCGGCCGCCACCTCCTCGGCAGCGCCGTCGCCCTGGACCCGGACCGGCCAGACCAGAACCGGGCGGGGAAAGCGGTCCTCCAGCCGGTGGAGGATGTCGCGGATCACCGCGCCGGTGGGGGAGGTGACGACACCGACGACCCGCGGCAGATAGGGGATCGCGCGCTTGTGCTCCGGGGCGAACAGCCCCTCGGCGGCGAGCTGCTTCTTGCGCTCCTCCAGCAGCGCCATCCAGGCGCCGAGGCCCGCCGGCTCCAGGCTCTCGACCACGATCTGGTACGAGGACTTGCCCGCGAAGGTGGTGATGCGGCCGGTGGCGATGACCTCCAGCCCCTCCTGGGGGCGCTGGCGCAGGCGACCGAACACACCCTTCCAGACGACGGCGTCGATGCGCGCTTGACCGTCCTTCAGGGAGAAATAGGCATGGCCCGAGCCGTGCTGACCACGATAGCCCGAGATCTCGCCGCGCAGGCGCACATGGCCGAACGCGTCCTCCAGCGTGCGCTTCAGCGCGCCGGCGAGGTCGCCCACCGTCCATTCGGGCTGATTGGCGGTGAGCACGCTGGTCGGCGGGATATCCGCCGCCTGGCTGGCAGATGGACGTGGGGGCGGCACGAGGGGCATGGCCGGACGCTAGAGCATGACGCGGCCGCACGGAAGCGCTGGCCGAAGGCTTACTCCACCGCGAGTTCGCGCGGGCGATCCGAGAGCGCCACGGGCGGAACCAACAGCGACAGAAGCAGGGTCAGCACGGCGACCACGAAGACCGTCCAGAACGTGCCGTGAAGGGCGTGCTGGAGCCCGTCGCGGATCGCGTCGCCCCCGGGGCCGAGGCTTGCCGGATCGTCGAGCAGGCGCCGCAGCTCGTCAGAATTGACCGTCGGCCCGCTCGCGGGGTGCGCCAGCCTGTAGTTCAGCACGGCGCCGAGAACGGTGGCCCCCAATGTCGAGCCGAGGTTGCGCGCGAAGATGTTCGAGGCCGTCGCCGCCCCGCGCTGCGCCCAGGCGACGCTGTCCTGGATGATCACGATGGCGGCGGTCGACAGGAACCCCATGCCGAGGCCCATCACCACCGAGCCGCAGGCCGCGACCACCGGGGAGGTCGCGGGACCCAGGGCGATGAACGCGGTCGCACCGAGCGGCAGCAGGGTCGCGCCGACCAGCAGGATCGGGCGCAGTCCGAAGCGCACGAAGCTGCGCGCCGCCGTGGTGGCGCCGATCGGCCAGCCGAGCACCATCAGAGTCAGCGTCAGGCCGGCGATCAGGGGCGACTGCCGCAAGACGCCCTGAACGTACATCGGCAGGAACGCCGTGAGCCCGATCACCGTCATGCCGGACAGCAGCGTCGCGGTGTTGGCGGTGGCGATCGGCCGCTGCATCCACAGGCGGATATCGAGCATCGGATCGGGGGCCCGCCGCTCCTGAAGCACGAACAGGATCGCGGCGACCACGAAGCCCACGGCCGGCCACAGCGCTGCGGCGGCCGACTCACCGGCCTCGGTCAACGCGATCATCAGCGCCGCGATGGCGGCGGTGAACAGGGCGGCGCCGAGGGCATCGATCTGACGGCTGCGCCGCTCGACGCCCTCGTGCAGGAAGCGGAGGAACAGGCCGGCCGCAATCACCCCGATCGGCAGGTTGATCCAGAAGATCCACGGCCAGCTCAGATGGCCGATGATCAGGCCGCCGACCAGCGGTCCCGCCACCGAGGATATGCCCCAGACGCTCGCGAGGTAGCCCTGGACCCGGCCGCGCTCCCGCGCCGAGTAGAGGTCGCCCACCACCGTCAGGCTCACCGGCTGGATCGCGCCTGCACCGACGCCCTGCACGAGGCGGAACAGGATCAGGGACGGCATCGACCAGGCCAGGCCGCAGAGCAGCGAGCCCACCAGGAACACCGCGATGCCGAACAGCAGCACCGGCCGGCGGCCGTAGAGATCGGACAGCTTGCCGAACACCACCGTCGTGGCGGTCTGGGTCAACAGGAAAGAGGCGAAGACCCAGGCGTAGAGGTGGAGATCGCCGAGCTGGCCGGCGATCTGGGGCATCGCCGTCGACACGATGGTCGCCTCGATGGCGATCATGAACATCGCCGCCATCACCGCGGCGAGGACCAGCGGGCGGCGCGTCTCAGCGGGATTCGGCATGGACGCGGTCTAGTCCTGACAGCGCCGTCGACCTAGCGTTGAGCGATGCGCAATTCGTCGCCTAAAGCGAGTGTCGTGCGGGAACGCACATGATCGGCTCCGCCGAGACGGACGCGAGGCCTGCGTGCCAGCGCGGCCCATCCAGCGTCAGGCTTCTCACTGCGCCATTCCGGGGCACCGAAGGTGAGCCCGGAATCTAGAACCGCAATCTGTGGCAGCGCTTGGCTCCTCGGCGGCTCTGGATCCCGGGCTCCGCTCCGCGGCCCCGGGATGACGTGGTGGCAGCTGAATCAACAGCGCAGCGACTTGCAATGAGCGGCCTGCCGGCTCCGACCGGCAGACCCGCGAACGGCGTTTCCCGCCCGCCGCTACGCCGCCGTATCGGCGTCGAGATCGCGCCCCCGGGTTTCAGGCAGCAGCAGCGCGGCGACTGTGCCGACGAGGCTGAAGGCGGCGAGGTAGTAGGCGGGCGCGAGCCGGTCGCCGGTCGCGGCGATCAGCCAGTTCACGAGATAGTTGGTGCTGCCGCCAAACACCGAGACCGCCACCGCGTAGACGATCGACAGGCCGGCGCTGCGCACCGCCCGCGGCAGCGCCTCGGGGATGCCGACGATCACCGCCGCGGCGTTGATCGAGGACAGGGCCGAGAGCAGGAACGTCACCGCGTAGACGCTCGCCGCACTCGGGGCGTGCAGCACCCAGGCGAAGGCCGGGACGGCGAGGACCAAGATCAGCGCCCGCGGCCAGATCATCACCGGCCGACGCCCGACACGGTCTGCGAGCCAGCCGCCGAGCAGCGGGAACACCACCGAGGCGAGGCCCAGCGCGATCGGCACCGCCGTGGACGCGGTCTCGCTCAGGCCGAGCGTCGCGCCGGCATAGACCGGCATGTTGGTGCCGACGGAATTCGAGACCGTGGAGGCCGCTATGACCAGGAAGGTCAGACCGAGAAGCCGACCGTGCTCGCGCAGGAGCCGCCCGACCACCGCGAGCGTCGAAGCGGCCGCGTGCGGATCCTCCTCGGCGCCGGCCGTCTCCGGAAGATGGCTGCGGATCACGAGGCCCACGGGAACCACGCACAGGCCGAGCGCGAACATCAGCCGCCAGCCCCACTCCGCCATGGCACGGTCCCCGACCGTCAGCGCCAGCGTGGTCGCCACGAGGCCGGCGAACAGGGCGGCGCAACCCTGGCTGGCGATCTGCCAGCTCGTCACGAAGCCGCGCCGGTCTGGAGGCGCCGCCTCCAGCAGGTAGGCCGTCGACGGGCCGACCTCGCCGCCGAGCGCGAGGCCCTGAACGAGCCGGCCGGCGATGACGATGACCTGCGCCCAGCCGCCGATCGTCGCGTAGGACGGGCAGACCGCCAGCATCAGCATGCCGACCGCCATCAGCGCGATGGTGATCAGCATCGCGGGCTTGCGACCGGCGCGGTCCGCAAAGGCGCCGATCAGCGCGCCCCCGATCGGCCGCATGACGTAGCCGATGCCGAACAGGGCCAGCGAGGCGAGCAGGCTGTGGGTCGGGTCGTTGGCCGGGAAGAACGCCTCGCCGATCGCCTGGGCGAAGAAGGCGTAGACGGTGAAGTCGTAAAATTCGAGGGCGTTGCCGAGTACCACGGCACCCACCGCCTTGCGGTTCAGGGCCGGGTGCATGGGCGCGGCGAGACTCGATCCGGTCCGCGCGTCCATCAGCGCACCGGGCCGGACGGCGTGTGGACCGGATCCTTGGCGATCCCGCCGGTGACGGGCTCGACGCCGGCCTTCACGGCGTCATCGTAGCCGGCCAGCCAGAGCGTGCGCGCCTCAGTCCCCTCGGCGTAGGGGCAGGCCTCGCGGGCCAGGCCCTTCAGGGGCGCGGCGCGGCCGAGCGCCCGTGCGTCGAGATCGTTGGGGGGCGTATCCATCCTGTCGCGGCTCCTCGTCCATCGCGTCCGCCGCGATGTAGGGCGCGGTTGTCGGACCGCCGCTCTCAGTGAACCGTGGGATCCTCCGGCGCGGGCAGCGTGACCGCCTCGCTGAACGGAAATTCGAAAACCACCTCGCCCGCGGCATCGGCGACGACCAGGCAGGCCGCCATCAGTCGAGCCTGCTCCTGGGGGGAGCGAAGGGCGGCGCGGATCGTCGCGCGGGCCTTCTCCCAGGCCTCGTCCGGATCGCGCAGCTCGATCCCGGTGGGATCGGTGATCACGTCCTCGCCGATCTGGGTGTGGAAGAAGTAGCGTGGCATGGGCTTCGTCACCGTCTCAGAAGCGCGCCCTGACGGGTGCAGACCTCCCAAGTGGTGATCGACGCCGGCCGGAACAGCGCCCGCCATGACGGGCGCGTCCCCGACCGGTCGCTCAGCCGTTGGCGGCTTTCGGCTCCGGCGTGGAGGGAACGGGCCGGAGCGTCCGAACCTGAGCCGAGGCCGCCCCCGCGCGGTGATGCTTCTCCATGGTCATCAGCGGACGCAGCTCGGGCTCGGCGAAGTCCATCAGCTTGGCGTTGCGCCAGCGCGGCTTGCCGGCGCCGCGCCCGAACCAACGCGGGCGCTCTTCCTCGACGAGGAGGATGAGGCGGCCGGTCCAGGATTTCCGAAACCAGAAGCGTCCGGTCAGGCTCATGATCTGGTTCCCAGCACAGGTCGCACGAAGCGACCGGGTCGATCGCTTCCATTATCGCGCACCTCGATACCGGATTTCGATGACGGGGTAGCGGTGAGGTCGACGGCTTAGAGAGTCGGCCACCACTATCCACAGGGAGGTGTCACACGCTCCCCGCGCCCCGCTCAGCGCGCCAGATGGCGCAATGTCAGCGCCAGCACGACGAGCCAGACGATGCCCGTCAGGCCATAGACGAAGCCGCGCAGCAGCGTCGCTTCCAGCGCCGCATGCCTCGCGTTCTGCGCCGGGCTCCGGTCCTTGGATCGCGCCGGGCGCTTGATCCGGTGTGGCTCTGTCGGCGCCGCGCGCGGGGGTGGCGCGACGAGCAGGCGCGTCAGGCTTTCCGGGAGCGGTTTCTGGTTCAGCGGCACGGCGCCCGTGAGCCTACAGGGCGCGGGTTCACGGCGACAAGGCACCCCGACGTAAGCCGTCGCGATCGCGGCCTCTCCGGCCGTCTCGAAGCTTCCAAGTGCCGCAGGGAGCCAATGCCGAAGCTTCCGTGTTGAGGCAGACGGCGACCGGACGCGGGCGCCGATCCAGCGCCGGGTCAGCGGCTTGAGGAGACTAGGCCGTTGCACCGTGCGTGGGGATTCATTTAGAGCTGTTCCAGGCAGGCAAGCTCTGCCTTCAGCGCTGCCGCGCCGGCGGCCAACAGGAGGAAATCCATGCGTTCACTCGTTCTCGGCGCCGTCCTTGCCGCCCTGATCCCGCTTTCGGCTCAGGCCCAGGAGGCCGGCGACGCGGCCGCCGGCGAGAAGGCGTTCGCCCCGTGCAAGGCGTGCCACAATTTCCAGAAGAACGGCGTGGGACCGGACCTGAAGGGCGTCGTCGGCCGCAAGGCGGGCACCTATGAGGGCTACAACTACTCCGCCGCGCTGAAGAATTCCGGCCTGACCTGGGACGAGGCCACGCTTCACGAGTGGCTGAAGAACCCGAAGGCGAAGGTGCCGGGCACCAAGATGATCTTCCAGGGCTACCCCGACGACAAGAAGATCAACGACGTGATCGCCTACCTCAAGACGCAGTCCTGAGGTCGGACCGGCCGCGTGCCGAAACCCCGGGGCCGGCCTCTGGCCGCCCCGGGGCCTATTGGGATCGGCTATTCCGGAATCAGCCCGGTCTGAAGGCCGAGCCTGAGGGTCACGAGATCGTGCAGCAGGTTCTTGCGGTCCTGCATGTCGAGGCCGGTCAGGCCGCCCGCCTCGTCGGGAATGCAGGCGAGGACATCGCGCAGCGACTCGCCGGCCGGGGTCAGGAAGATGCTGACCTGCCGCTCGTCGACACGGTCACGGGCGCGCCGCACGCGACCTGACGCTTCGAGGCGCTTGAGCAACGGCGTCAGCGTCCCCGAGTCCAGGAACAGACGGTTGCCGATCTCCTTCACCGACAGGCCGTCCTGCTCCCACAGCACGAGCAGCACGAGATATTGCGGGTAGGTCAGCTCGTGGCGGCCGAGGAGCGTGCGATACGCGCGGCCGAAGGCGTGCGCGGCGGCGTAGACCGCGAAGCACAGCTGGTTGTCGAGGCGCTGCCGGTCCTGCTGCGATGGCTGATCGGTCGTCGCATGCCCCGCCGGGTTCGGCTCAGCGCCGCTCTGCGAAGCAGTCGGGCCTGACATCGGAATGATCTCTCTCTGGTAAAGTCGGTCTCACATACCGGTATGGCGAAAGGCCACTCTTAGGCAGTTCGCCAAACCTGTACAATTGGTGTGACGACAGAGCCGCGCGACATTCGCCGCGAAGTTGCGTTCAGCCGTCCATCAACGGGTGCAGATCGCGTACCATCGCCTTCAGACGCTCATCGAGGACGTGCGTGTAGATCTGCGTCGTGGAGATGTCGGCGTGGCCGAGCAATTCCTGGACGATGCGCAGATCGGCGCCATTCTGCAGAAGGTGGCTTGCGAAGGCGTGGCGCAGCACGTGCGGGCTGACCCGATCGGGCCGGAGCCCGGCCGCCATCGCCGCCGCCTTGAGGTCCCGCGCGAAGGCCTGCCGGGTCAGATGGCCGCTGTCGCTATCGGCGGGAAACAGCCAGGCGGATTCCTCCGGCACGGCCGCGAGATGCGCCGCCATGGCGGCGCGGGCGGCCTCCGTGAGGGGCACGAGGCGCTCCCGGCCGCCCTTTCCCTTGATGAAGAGGTAGCGCTCCCGGCTCACCCCCGCGGTGCGGGGCAGGGCGACAAGCTCGGAAACGCGCAGGCCGGTCGCGTAGAGGAGTTCGAGCAGGCAGAGCATCCTGCGTGCCCGGCGGGCCGGGCCCGGTGGTTGCTCGGCGGCGACCGCCTCCTGCGCGGTGGCGAGCAGGCGGTCGACCTCCGCGACGGACAGGATCTTGGGCAGCACGCGGCCCCGGCGCGGCCCCGAGACCGCGACACTGGGGTCGGCCGAAGCGTCGCCCTCGGCGTACAGGAACTTGTGGAAACCGCGCACGCAGGACAGGCGCCGCGCCGCCGAGGACGCCTTCAATCCGCGGCTCTCGAGATCGATCAGGAAGGCCCTGAGCGTGCCGGCATCGACATCGGCGAGGGCGATGCCGGCACGGTCGAGATAGCCGAGATAATCGTCGAGGTCGCGCCGGTACGCGGCCAGGGTGTTGCCGCTGGCGCCGCGCTCCGCCGCCAGCATGTCGAGATAATCGGCAGCCTCGGGGCAGAGCGCCCGGATGGCGTCCACACCGGCGTCAGCCTCGCTCAACGGTTGCCCGGCTGAAGCTTCGAGGCCGGGATGGTGACGGTCATTTCCCGCGGCGTGGGCTGGACGAAGTTCGCCAGCGTGAACATCGCCGCGAAGACGAGGCCCGCCAGGATCGCGAGGGTGGCAAAGAAACGGAGCAGGGTCGGCACGTCGGTCGAACCTCGGGCGGACGGGCGCGGTCGGCGGGGGTCGGGGCAAGCGGAGGCCTGCTCCGAGTTGCCGCGGGTGCCGGGTTTCCATCACGCGAACAAGGCGCTGACAAGGCCCACAACGACACAGCGATGCGTTTCGCAGGGCGCTTGAATCGCGCTAAGAGCCTGCCGCAGGATGACAGCCCGTCCCGTGCCACGCGCCCGGGACCGTCGGGGAGGCGGGGACGCCACACGGATGCGGTGCAGCTTTCGATGAATGCGGAGGACGAGGTTGGTGAACCGATCGAGGCGCGTCTGCGCCGCGCGCTGGGTGTGCGCTCGATCGTGCTCGTCGGCCTGATGGGTGCGGGCAAGAGCACCGTCGGCCGACGCCTCGCGAGCCGACTGGGCCTGATCTTCAAGGATGCCGATCACGAGATCGAGGCGGCCGCCGGTCTGACGATCCCCGATATTTTCGCGATCTACGGCGAGCCGAGCTTCCGCGACGGCGAGGAGCGCGTGATCTCGCGGCTGCTGCGGGCCGGCCCCCTGGTGCTGGCGACCGGCGGAGGCGCCTATCTGCGCGAGGCCACGCGCGTGCGCATCGCCGAATCCGCCGTGTCGGTCTGGCTGAAGGCCGATCTCGACGTGCTGATGCGCCGGGTGCGCAAGCGCGGGAACCGGCCGCTGCTCCAGACCGAGGATCCCGAGGGAACGATGCGCGACCTGATGGCGGTCCGTCATCCGGTCTATGCCGCGGCCGACGTGATGGTGATCTCCCGGGAGGTGTCCCACGACCGCGTCGTGCAGGACGTCCTGGAGGCGCTCGACGCGCATCTCAACGGCGAAGGCACAATCCATGTCGCCGCCCAGTAGGTTTGAGCGAGCCCGCCTGTGACCGAGCATTCCACCATTCCGGATCCGCTGACGGTCCACGTGCCGCTCGACGGCGGCCGCGCCTACGACATCCGGATCGGGCGCGGCCTGATCGACAGCGCCGGCCCGCAGGTGGCCGCCCTCGGGGGGCGCCGCGCCGCCATCGTCACGGATGAGAACGTCGGCGCGCTCTATGCCGAACGCCTAGCGGAGAGCCTGGAGCGGGCTGGCCTGCAGGCGGGCGTCGTGACGGTTGCGCCCGGCGAGGGGTCGAAATCCTACGCGGGTTACGCGCAGGTCTGCGACGGCCTGCTGGCCCTGAAAGTCGAGCGCGGCGACCTCGTCGTGGCCTTGGGCGGCGGCGTGGTCGGGGACCTCGCCGGCTTCGCGGCCGCGACCCTGCGGCGGGGCGTACGCTTCGTGCAGGTTCCCACGAGCCTGCTTGCCCAGGTCGATTCCTCCGTCGGCGGCAAGACCGGCATCAACGCGCCGCTTGGCAAGAACCTGATCGGCGCCTTCCATCAGCCCCGCCTGGTTCTGGCGGATACGGCGGCCCTCGACACGTTGTCCGAGCGCGAGATGCGCGCCGGCTACGCCGAGGTCGCCAAATACGGGCTGATCGCCGATTCCGGCTTCTTCGACTGGTGCGAGGCCAACTGGCGCGGGATCTTCGCGGGCGGGCCGGAGCGCGAGGAAGCGGTCGCCGCCTGCTGCCGCGCCAAGGCCGCGGTGGTCACACGAGACGAGCGTGAGGACGGCGAGCGGGCGCTGCTGAATCTCGGCCACACCTTCGGTCATGCCCTCGAACGCCTGACCGGCTACGACCCGGCCCGGCTGGTCCACGGAGAGGGCGTGGCGATCGGGCTGGCGCTGGCCTTCCGGTTCTCGGCGCGGCTCGGCCTCTGCGCCGGCCAGGACGCGGGGCGCGTGGCCAACCACCTCGCGCTCGCGGGCCTGCCGACCCGTCTTCAGGCGGTCCCCGGCGGGTGCGGCGATGCCGAGGCGATCCTCGACGCGATGGCTCAGGACAAGAAGGTCCGAGACGGTGCGCTGACCTTCATCCTCGCCCGCGGCATCGGTCAAAGCTTCATCGCACCGGGGGTGGACCGGGCGGAGGTGGCGGCGTTCCTGCGCGACGAGCTCGCCGCGGCGCAGCGCGCCTGACGCCGTTCGGGGCGTGACCGGCCTTGCCTAACGCGGGTCGGCCCGCTATGAGCCTGCCTCACCCGGCGCGGCCAAACCCGCGCCGTTCACGGCCCTGATCCGGGCCTGGGCCGCAATAGCTCAGCTGGTAGAGCACCTCATTCGTAATGAGGGGGTCGGGGGTTCGAATCCCTCTTGCGGCACCATCACTTCGCTCTGCTTCCGCGCACCGAGAACCGCACTGCCTACGAGGCTGCTTGGTCGAGCCTGCTGGCAGCGAAGGTGAGCGTCGCCGTATAGATTTCGCGGCCCGTCTCGTCGCGAACCAGCACGGAGACGGCTTGATTGTCGCTGTCGACAGGGGTGATCCAGCCGGCGACCTCCGGCAGGCTGGCGAGCACCTTCTCGCGGGCGGCTTCGAAATCCGCGCACTCGGTGCCCTCCTCGTCGGGGAGCAGCTCGCCGTCATGGATGTCGAAGTAGAAACGGGGCACGCACGAACGCCTTATTGCGTTATTGAACCGCAATCCGCCGACAGCGAATCACATTCTACACATCCCAGCGAAACAAGGTAGTCTCGCGCAGGTGCGGCCGTTTGATCTCGTACGCGCTGGAGAGCGCGTCAGCGGGTCGAGCGAGATCAGGTCTTGGGCGGGACTTGGCCGCCCGAGACATCCGCGTGTTCCGTCGCGATCAGACCGACGCCAGTACGGCCACGATGACCGCCACGCCGACGGCCAGCCAGGCAGCGTAGTCGCCGATCAGACCGCTATGCAGGGCTTCGAGGGCGCGCGTCGGCGCCGATTGCGTCGCGCCGACCGATCGGACCACGAACGCCGGCAGCCTGTCACGGAACAGCCCGTAGGCCGCGCCAGCCACCGCCGCCAGCACGGACATCCAGGGCAGCCAACCCGGACCCTCGGCGAAGGTGCCGACAGCAGGACGGTGCATGAAGGCCGACGCCGCCCGGGGCAGGGCATGCTCGATCAGGCTCGCCGGGAGCGCGACATCGAGGGCGAGCAGCGCGCAGCAGGGCGCAAGCATCAGCCAGAGGGGACGGTTGGCCTTCTCGCGCTCGTCCTCGCTGGGCGCCCCGGCCTCGTCGCCGGGATCCGGCCCGAGGCCGAGGAAGATGCGGCCCGCCGCCCGCAGGACCGCGGCGCCCGTCAGCCCCGCGCCGATGGCGCCGGCCGCCAGCGCGATCCCGTGACCCTGCTGTGCCAGCGCCCCCTGCACGAGGCGCGTTGCCTGGTCCAGCACCCCGATCGGCAGGCCGCAGAGCAGCAGCCCGGCAAGCGCCATCGCGATCCCGGCCGGCCCGATGCCCCGTCCGAGGCCGCGCAAGGCGATCTCGTCGATGCTCGCCCGCGTGGCCAGCAGGATGCCGGCAATCATGAACAGGGCGCCCTTCACCAGCCCATGGCCGACCACGTAGACCAGAGTCCCGCCGGTGCCGTCCGCCGAGAGGGCGCCGATACCGGTGAGCATGATCCCGGCATGGGAAATCGTCGAGAAGGCCAGCATCCGCTTGAGGTGGCGCTGCAGCAGCGCCATCCAGCCGCCGAGCAGAGCGGTGAAGCTGCCCAGCGCGGTCAGGAGCACCGGCAGCGCGTGCTGGACCTGCTCGGAGCCCGCGAACACGACGGCGCTCACCTTCGCGAGGCCGAACAGCCCGAGCGAGACCATCGACCCGGAGAAGATTACCGAGACCGGGCTCGGCGCCACGGCATGGGCGTCGGCGAGCCAGAACTGGAACGGCACGATCGCGCCCTTGATCATCAGGGCCGCCGCGACGAGGCAGAAAGCTCCGGCCACCACCGGATCACGGCCGCCCCGCGCCACGGCGGCCGCGATCCCCTCGAAGTCGAGGGTCCCGGTCTGCGCGTAGATCAGTCCGATCCCGCCGAGCATCAGGAAGCCCGCGAGGCTGTTGATCACCGTGAAGTTGATGGCACCCGCGAGCGCCGACTCCTCCAGATGGTAGGCCGTGAGGGCGAAGGCGGCGACGCTCATCACCTCGAACCACACGAACAGATTGAACATGTCGCGGGTGAAGCAGAACCCGACCATGGCGGCCAGGAACAGCAGCATCAGGATCTGGAAATGCCCGTGGGTGCGGCCGAAGAAGCCCCAGGCGAACACGAAGGTCAGCGCGTAGAGCAGGCCGATGAACGCCGCGACCCAGCCGCTGGCCTCGTCGACCGAGAAGCCGATCCCGAGATGGACACCGTCGCGCGGCTCCCAGCCGCCGAACCAGTAGACGAGGGGCCCGTCCGCGGCATGCGCGGCGATGATGGCGGACAGGAGCGCGACCCCGAGCGCCGCGAGCGTCGCCAGGATGTCGGGGAGGCGGCCCGGAAGCAGATGGGCGGTCGCCAGCATCGCCGCGCAGACGACGAGCGGGATCGCGACCGGCAGCGGCAGAAGAGCGGCGGGAAAGGCGGTCACGAAGCCGTCCGCTCCCCGTCCTTCACGTGGCTCGACCCCTGGCCGCGCCCGGACTTGCCGCCGGCGCGCATCGGCCGGAGCTTCTCCGGATCGAGGCTGCCGCCGCGCTTGTAGGCCTGGATCGTCAGCACGAGCAGAAGCGCCGTGAGGGTCGCGCCGACCACGATGTCGGTGAGCACCAGCGCCTGCATCACCGGATCGACGGCGGGCGTGCCCGGCGGATGGTCGTAGAAGATCGGCGCGATGCTGCCCCAGCGATAGCCGAGACCCAGCAGGAGCACGTAGGTCGCCGACTGGCAGACGCCGAGGCAGCCCACGAGGTGGATGAAGTTGCGGCTTGTGGCGATGCCGTAGAGGCCGATTACGAACAGCCACGCGGCGACCGCGTAGGGCAGCATGCTCACGCGGATTCCTCCCCGGGCTCTTCGGGTGCGTCCGCCTCGCGGGTCTCCTCCATGAATTCGAGGAAGAGCTGGGTGAAGCCGCCCGCCACCGCCATCGCGACGCCGAGGTTCTCCACCAGCATCAGGCCGCCGGAGAACAGGTCGCGGATGGTGCCGAGCGGCAGGACGTTCTGCATGAAGGCGGCGCCCATGAGCATCGGCGCCAGCCCGCACAGGGCGAAGAGCAGCGCGCCGCCACCCTCCAGCGCGTCGAGCCAGTGGCTGCGCACGGCATCGCGCCAGCCGGCATAGCCCTCGCCGAGGTAGATCAGCAGGGTTCCGGAGGCGAGGATCACGCCGCCCTGAAAGCCGCCCCCGGGCGTGACGGTGGCGTGCAGCACCACGTAAAGGCCGAACAGGGCGGTGAGAGGTCCGGCGATCCGGCAGGCGAGCACCACGGCCTCGGCGCGCGGGATCACGGCGCGGCCGGGCCGGCGCATAGCGCGGCCGGTCTGGCCCTCGCCGCGACGGCCACGCAGCAGGACGACCGTCCCGGTGATGGCGGCCAGCAGCATGAATTCCTCGCCGAGAGTGTCGAGGCCGCGCAGGTCGAAGTTGATCGCGCTCACCATGTTGGCGACGTGCCGCGCCTCCGGGGTGATCGCGTTGATGCGTTCGCCGTACCGGGCGATGGTTTCACCGAAGGGGGGCAGCCCGGCGATGACCTCGGCGGCCCCGGGCAGCAGGATCAGACCCGCCAGCGCCAGCAGCGCGACGCGCGCGCGCGGGCTCACGACTTCTCCTCGGGTGGCTGCGTGCGCACGGCCATCAGCGCCACGAGGAAGAGCAGCGGCACCGCCGCCGAGCCGACCGCCAGCTCCGACAGGGCGACGTCAGGGGCCTGAAGGGCGTCGAACAGGACCGTGAGAACCAGTCCGTTGACCGCGATGGCGAAGACCTGTCGGGTGGGGTCGCGCACCAGGACCACAGCGGTGCCGGATGCGGCGGTCAGCAGGAACAGCAGCGGCAGGATCACCGTCATGCCGAGCGGCCCTCGCGCATCAGCACGGCCCGGCCGGACACGTGCGACAGCACCGCGGCCCAGGCGAGAAACACCACCATCATCACCAGGATCTTCAGGGAGCGCCCGGAGAGGCCGTCGGCCAGGAAGGCCGCCGCCGTGACGAGCCCAGAGGCCGCGACGTTGAGGAAGCTGAGCGCGTGCAACCGGTCGAGGGCCCGGGGCAGGCGCCACAGGACGAGGGCCGCGAGCCACGTCACCGCCACCGCGAGAGCCAGCAGCACCCCGATCGCGACGTTCATATCCAGCGCTCCAGGAAGACCGCGAACAGCATCGTGCCCGGCAGGTTGAGCAGGACCAGCGTGAGGGCGAGGTCGGTGATCGAGGCTTGATCGGTGGCGAAGGCCATGAGCGTCAGGATCAACACCGTGACGCTGCCGGCGAGCTGATAGGCGGCGAAGCGCTGGCCGGGCCGCCCGCGCCACGCCAGGGCCGCCGCGAGGAGGAGCGGGGGCAGCAGCGCCAGGATGGCGGCCGTCCAGAGGTTCATCGCGCGTCGTTCTCCAGGGCGTGGGTCGCCACAGTGCCGTGCTCCCGGTCGAGGGTGAGCACGTAGCTGTCCGGGGCCAGCGAGGCGGCCAACAGCCCGACGGCCCGCGTGGCCGGAGCCGTGTCTCCCTCCGGCGTGGCCCAGGACACCTCGGACGCGCTGCGCTCCCGCGTCGCTCCGCCACCGGCGCGCCCGAGCACGGCTTTGAGCAGGTGGAGCCCGACCTTGGCGGTCTGGCGGGGCATGTCGCGGATGGCCGGACCGAGCGGCCGGAGCGTGTCCCGGCCGAAATGGAAGCGTATGCCGCCGCGCCGCCCGACGCCCCACCACCAGAGCGTCGCCAGGCTGGCACAGCCGAGAGCGGCCATGCCCTCGTTCACGCTCACGGAACCGGCGAAGACCATGTAGGTGAGGACCAGCGCGATCCAGATCGCGACGCCGTCACGCGTCGACCGCCTCCTGAGTCCGCTGATCGGTCCTGCCCGCATCGATCCTGACCGGAACGCGTCGTGGGAGCGTGGCCATACGCCCGATCCGACCGAAACGTGGCACGGAGCGGAGCCGTTCCCGGAACCCGGGGACACGCCTTCGTGTAAGCACAGCGCGGCGCAAGGCGGTTCCGCGGGCGAGGGCGCATCATGAAGGCCGAGATCCTCAGCATCCGCTTCGTCCACGAGGGCTGGAGCCGTTTCGGCCTCGCGCAGGTGCGGCTCGCGGACGGCGCCGTGGTCGAGCGGGAGATCGAGGATCACGGCAACTCGGTCGGGATCCTGCCCTACGACCCCGAGCGGAAGGTCGCCACGCTCGTGCGCGAGCTGCGAGTGCCGCCGCTGTTCGCGGCCGGGGAGCAGGTCCAGCTGGAGGCTCCGGCCGGCCTGATCGACGACGGCACACCGGAGGAGAACGCCCGCCGGGAGGTGCTCGAGGAGGTCGGCCTGCGCCTGCACGGCCTGGAATTCATCGGTGCCAGCTATTCCTGCGCGAGCCTTACCACCGAGAAGATCCACCTCTACCTCGCGCCTTACGGCCGGGCGGACCGGGCGGAGGCGGGCGGCGGTGCCGCGGGCGAGCACGAGAACATCCGGGTCGTCGAGATGCCGCTCGCCGAGCTCGCCGCCCTGGCCGACCGCGCCGAGATCACCGACCTGAAGACGCTCACGCTGGTCCTGGCGTTGCGCGCGCGCCATCCGGAGCTGTTCCGGGCGTGAGAATCCGCTATCGCGTACTCGCTCGAGGGTTGCTGACAGCCGTGGTGCTGGCCGGGGTTGCGTGGATCGCCTTCCACCTGCGCTGACCGCCCGCGGCGCAAACGTTCCAGGGATCGATGGCATGAGCGAAGACGCCGGACACGCAGAGCCGCACGGGCTCGACCGCGGCCTGACCAATTACGGCGACCGTGACTTCGCCCGCTACCTGCGCCGCTCCTTCGCCCGCTCGATGGGCATCTCGGTCGGCCTGCTGAACAAGCCGGTGGTCGGCATCGCCATGACGCCGTCGGGCTTCAACAACTGCCACCGGGGCATGCCCGAGCTGGTGGAGGCGGTCTCGCGCGGCGTGCTGGCCGCCGGCGCCCTGCCGCGGCCGTTCCCGACCGTGTCGCTCGGCGAAGTTTTTCTCAACCCGACCAGCATGATGTACCGCAACCTCATGGCCATGGACACGGAGGAGATGATCCAGGCCCAGCCGATGGATGCGGTCGTGCTGATCGGCGGCTGCGACAAGACCGTGCCGGCCCAGCTCATGGGCGCGGCCTCCGCCGACCTCCCGGCGATCCAGCTCGTCACCGGTCCGATGTCAACCGGCCGGCACCGGGGCCAGCGGCTCGGCGCCTGCACGGATTGCCGGGGCTTCTGGGCGAAGTACCGGGCCGGAACGGTCGATGCGGAGGAGATCGCCGAGGTCGAGGGACGGCTCTCCGTCACCGCCGGCACCTGCGCGGTGATGGGCACAGCCTCGACCATGGCGTGCATCGCCGAGGCGCTCGGCATGTCGTTGCCGGGCACGGCGGCGATTCCGGCGGTGCATTCCGACCGGCTGGTCGCCGCCGAGGAGACCGGACGGGCTGCGGTGCGCCTGATCCAGTCGAAGATCACACCGTCGCAGGTCATCACCGAGAAGTCGGTCGAGAACGCCATCCGGGTGCTGATGGCGGTTTCAGGCTCGACCAACGCGATCGTGCACCTCACGGCGGTTGCGGGGCGGCTGGGCATCCGGATCCCCTATGCGCGCTTCAACCAGATCTCCGACGAGACGCCGGTGCTGGTCGATCTGAAGCCCGTGGGCGAGGGCTACATGGAGGATTTCCACGCCGCCGGCGGCATGGGCGCGCTGCTGCGCGAGCTGCGGCCGCTCCTGCATCTCGACACCGTGGACGTGGAGGGCCGCACCCTCGCCGAGCGGCTGGACGAGCCGGCCGGCTGGGTCGATCGCGCGGTGATCCGCGCCTTTGACAACCCGGTCTCGCCGGTCGGGGGACTGGTCGCCCTCACCGGCAACCTCGCTCCCGAGGGCGCGATCTTCAAGCGCGCGGCGGCGACCCCGGAGCTGTTCGAATCCGATGGCCGGGCCGTGGTGTTCACCGGCCTGGAGGACCTGAGCCGGCGGATCGACGATCCCGACCTCGACGTGGCGCCGGGCGACGTGCTGGTCCTGCAGAATGCCGGCCCGCACGCCGCCGGGATGCCGGAGGCGGGCTACCTGCCGATCCCCAAGAAGCTGGCCCGGGCCGGCGTGAAGGACATGGTGCGCATCTCCGACGCGCGGATGTCCGGCACGGCCTTCGGGTCGATCGTGCTGCACATCGCCCCCGAGGCCGCCATCGGTGGGCCGCTCGCCGCAGTGCGCGACGGCGACCGGATCAAGCTGTCGATCCGCGACAAGCGGATCGACCTGCTTGTCGAGCCCGACGAGATCGCCCGGCGGCTGGCCGACCACCGGCCGCCGCCTGCCCCGACCCGGGGCTACAAGGCCCTCTACCGGCGCACCGTCACGCAGGCGCCGGAGGGCTGCGACTTCGACTTCCTGATGGGTGAGGCAGACCATGCATGACCGGATCGCGCCGGAGCGGCTGCTCGACTTCGCCACGGCGATCTACGTCCGGTCCGGTCTGCCGGAGGCCGATGCCCGGCTCTGCGCCGACACCCTCGTCCAGGCGGATCTCTGGGGGCACCAGTCCCACGGCGTGATGCGCCTGTCCTGGTATGTCGACCGGCTCCGCTCGGGCGTGTGCCGGCCGGTGGCGGCGCCGGAACTCGTGGTCGATGCCGGCGCCATCGCGGTGATGGATGGCGGCGACGCGATGGGGCAGGTGCTCACCGCCCGGGCCATGACGGCGGCGATTGATCGGGCCAAGGCGCACGGTGTCGGCGTAGTGGCCCTGCGCGACTCCGGGCATTTCGGCACTGCCATGTACTTCACGCTGATGGCGGCGCGGGCCGGCTGCGTCGGCTTCCTGTCGACCAACGCCAGCCCGTCGATGGCGCCCTGGGGCGGTCGCGAGAAGGTTGTCGGCAACAATCCGTGGTCCTGGGCGGCCCCCGCCGGGCGGCACGCGCCGATGGTCCTCGACATCGCCAACACCGGGGTCGCCCGCGGCAAGATCTACCTCGCGCGCCAGAAGGGACTGCCGATCCCGGAGGGCTGGGCGCTCGACGCGGAGGGCCGGCCGACCACCGATCCGGTCGCGGCCCTCGACGGCATCGTCCTGCCGATGGCCGGCCACAAGGGCTACGCCATCGCGCTCGTGATGGACATGCTGTCGGGCATCCTCTCGGGCAGCGCGTCCGGCACCGGCGTGGCCGGCCCCTATCAGGCGGAGCGGCGCAGCGGGGCCGGTCAGTTCATGCTCGCCCTCGACATCGCCAAGTTCCAGCCGCCCGAGACTTTCGCGGCCCGCATGGAGGCGATGATCGCCGAGCTGAAGGGCGTGGCTCTGGCGCAGGGCGCGGAGGAGATCTTCTACCCCGGCGAGATCGAGGCGCGGAACGACGCGCAGCATCGGCGCGACGGCCTGCAGCTTCCGTCCGACACCCTCGCGGATCTCGACCGGCTGGCGCGCGAGACCGGCGTGACGGGTCTCCAAACCTGACGCCGCTTGATCGCGGGCAGGCGCGGGCCCATCGTCCGGGCGAGACTCGGGAGGTCACCGGATGACGCGCGCCTGCATCGTGGGCTGGGCCCACACCCCGTTCGGCAAGCTTGAGGAGCCCGACGTCGAGGGGCTGATCGCCCGCGTCTCGGGCGAGGCGCTGGCCCATGCCGGCGTCGAGGAAGCCCAGGTCGACGGCATCTACGTGGGCTCGATGAACACCGGTTTCTCGAAGCAGGGCTTCGAGGGCTCGCTGGTGGCCGTGAACCGGCCGGGCCTCGCCCACGCGCCGGCGACCCATCTCGAGAACGCCTGCGCAACCGGCTCGGCGGCACTCTACGCGGCTCTCGACTTCGTCGACAGCGGCCGGGGCCGCGTGGCCCTGGTGATCGGCGCCGAGAAGATGACGGCCAAGACCGTGGCCGAGACCGGCGACATCCTGCTGGGCGCCTCCTATCGGAAGGAGGAGGCCGACATCGAGGGCGGCTTCGCGGGCGTCTTCGGCCAGATCGCGGCGGGCTACTTCCAGCGCTACGGCGACCGCAGCGAGGAGCTGGCCCGAATCGCCGCCAAGAACCACCGCAACGGCGTCGGCAACCCCTACGCGCAGCTGCGCAAGGATCTCGGCTTCGAGTTCTGCAACCGGGTCTCGGACAAGAACCCCTACGTGGCGGCGCCCCTGCGGCGCACCGACTGTTCGCTGATCTCGGACGGGGCAGCAGCCCTGGTGGTGGCCGATGCCGAGACCGCCGAGACCCTGGAGCGGGCAATCGGCTTCCGCGCCCGGTCCCACGTCAACGACATCCTGCCCCTGTCCCGCCGCGACCCGACGGAGTTCAAGGCGGCGCGCATGGCCTGGGACAAGGCGCGGGCCCAGGCCGGGATCGGCAACGACGATCTCTCCTTCGTGGAGACCCACGACTGCTTCACCATCGCCGAGCTGATCGAGTACGAGGCGATGGGCCTCGCGGCCCCGGGCGAGGGTTTTCGCGTGGTGCGCGAGGGACTGGCCGAGAAGGGCGGCCGGCTGCCGATCAACCCGTCCGGCGGCCTGAAGGCCAAGGGCCATCCGGTGGGCGCCACCGGCGTGTCGATGCACGTGATGGCCTGCCTGCAGCTCATGGGCGAGGCCGGCGAAATGCAGGTGCCCGGCGCGGAACTCGCCGGGATCTTCAACATGGGCGGCGCGGCGGTGGCCAATTACGTGTCGATCCTGGAGCGGCGGCGCTGATCTAAGGGCGACGGCTCCGCGACACTCCCCCCTTGCAGA
This sequence comes from Methylobacterium sp. FW102-HT35C08, assembly GCF_058790235.1. Lineage (NCBI taxonomy): Bacteria > Pseudomonadati > Pseudomonadota > Alphaproteobacteria > Hyphomicrobiales > Methylobacteriaceae > Methylobacterium > Methylobacterium sp. FW102-HT35C08. The sequence goes on from NZ_JBYTCL010000002.1 coordinate 588,810, forward strand.
GGGGGGAGGGAGAAGATCCGCGCGTACTTTGGTCAATTCGACCGCTGCTACACCCTTCTCAGCCCAGCCGATCCAGCGCCTGCTTGAGATCGGCGATCAGGTCGGCCTCGTTCTCCAGCCCGATCGACAGCCGGACGGTCTCAGGTCCCACCAGTGCGGCGGCCTTCTCGTGCTCCGGCAGCTGCCGGTGCGTGGTCGAGGACGGGTGGATCGCCAGAGACTTGATCTCGCCGATGTTCACGAGGTGCGAGATCAGCTCCAGCCCGGCGATGAAGTCCAGCGCCGCCGGCTCGCCGCCCTTGAGCGCGAAGGTGAAGATCGAGCCCGGACCGTCCGGCGTGTAGCGCCGGGCGAGATCCTCCCCGGGTTGCCCCGGCAGCATCGGGTAGCTGACCCACGCCACCGCCGGATGATCCTTCAGGAAGGCCGCGACGGCCCGCGCATTGGCGCAATGCCGCTCCATGCGCAGCGGAAGCGTCTCGATGCCCATCAGCGTCAGGAACGCGTTCATCGGCGACAGCCCGGGCCCGAGATCGCGCAGGCCGAAGAACCGGCAGGCCGCCGCGAACGGCGTCTCCGGGAAGGCCTGCGTGAGGACGAGCCCGTCGTAATCCGGCCAGGGCTCGGTGATCAGGTTATACCCGCCGGCCTTCGTCCAATCGAACGTGCCGGCATCGCAGATCACGCCGCCGATGGTCTGGCCGGAGCCGCTCAGAAACTTCGAGGTGGAGTGCCAGACGATGTCCGCGCCGTGCTCGATGGGTCGGATCAGGGCCGGGGAGGCCAGGGTGTTGTCCACGACGAGCGGTAGATTGTGACGGCGGGCCACCGCGGCGATCCCTTTGAGATCCACCACCGAGGCGCAGGGATTCACGATCGACTCGCAGAAGATGGCCCGGCAGTCCGGCGTGATCGCCACCTCGAAGTCCTCCGGAGCCATGCCGCGGGCGAAGCGGGGCTTCAGATCGTAGCGCCCGTCGAGACGCCGCATCAGGCCCAGCGACCCGCCGAACAGGCGCGGGGACGCGACATAGGCGTCCCCGCTCTTCATCAGCGTCATTAGCACCAGCTGCATGGCGGATTGTCCGGAGGACACCGCCACCCCCGCCTTCGCGCCCTCAAGATCAGCGATGCGGCGCTCCAGCGCGGCGACAGTCGGGTTCGAGCCGCGCGAATACGAGAAGCCCGTCCGTCGTCCCGCGAAGATGTCCGCCGCCTGCTCGGTCGAGTCGAAGACGAAGCCGTTGGTGAAGTAGATCGGCTGGACCCGCGCGCCGGTGGCGGGGTCCGGCGCCGCCCCGGCATGGATGGCCCGGGTCGCGAAACGGTGCAGTCGGTTCTTGTCCGTCATGGCTCTCGGTCGGGTTCTCGGTGTCCGGACCGCGGGTGAACCCGAGCTGATCGGTCTGTCACGCCGCGCGGCTGATGAAGGCCTGCAGGGTCCGGACCAGGGTCGTCGGCTCGTAGGGCTTCGGGATGAACCGCGCGCCCTCCGGCATGTCGTTGGGCCCAGGGGTGCCCATGCCCGACACCACCAGCACCGGAATCGACGGCCAGCGATGCGCCACGAGGCGCGCGAGAGCGAAGCCGTCCATCGAGCCCTGCGGCATGTCGACATCCGTCATCAGGACGCCGACGTCGTCGCGGTTCTCCAGCACCTTGAGGGCTTTGTCGGCGTGGCTCGCCTCCACCACGGTGAAGCCGGCATCCGCCAGGGTGTCCGAGGCCTCCATCAGCAGGAGGCCGTCATCTTCCACCAGAAGCACCACGGGATGGTCGGACGGGCTTTCTGACATCGAACCTGCGGAGGTGAGTCTCAAATTCCGAAGCCCGCGCCGTATTCCTCCGGGGCTCCCCGCGTCAAGGCGCGGGGCCCGGCTGCGTCAGGCTGCCTCTTCCCGCTTACCGAGGCGTTTATCGAGATAGGTATCAACCGTCTGAGTCAGCTCCTCGACCTTTCCGTCGAAGAAGTGGTTGGCGCCTTCGACCATCTGGTGCTCGATAATGACGCCCTTCTGGGTCTTCACCTTCTCGATCACCGGCATGACCTCGCGCGCGGGCGCGACCCGGTCCTCGGAACCGTGCACGAACAGGCCCGAGGACGGGCAGGGCGCCAGGAAGGTGAAGTCGTAGCGGTTCGCCATCGCGGCGATGGAGATGAAGCCCTCGATCTCCGGCCGGCGCATCAGCAGCTGCATGCCGATCCACGAGCCGAACGACACGCCGGCGATCCAGCATGACTTCGCCTCCGGGTTGACCGACTGCACCCAGTCGAGCGCGGCGGCCGCGTCCGACAGCTCGCCGGTTCCGTGGTCGAACGAGCCCTGGCTCCGTCCGACCCCGCGGAAATTGAAGCGCAGGGCCGCGAAGCCGCGATTGGCGAACGTGTAGAACAGGTTGTACACGATCTGATTATTCATCGTACCCCCGAACTGGGGATGCGGATGAAGGATGATGGCGATCGGCGCTCCGCGCTTCTTGGGAGCTTGGTAGCGGCCTTCCAGGCGGCCAGCCGGGCCGGTGAAGATGACTTCGGGCATCGCTCGTCTCTCACTCTCGAGACACCGCACCAGCGTTCGGCCCCGTGGCGCAGCAGCCTTGACTCGTCGCGCGTCCACCATAAAAGCAGTCTTAGAACAGTTCTAGGCGATTAGAACTATTCTAAAGAAGCCGTCCGATGCGTCGCGATGGCTGCCACGCCGATCGAGCTTGGTCGGCGGTATCTCAGTCTCTCGGCGCGCCTTAGCACGGCGAGCCGGTGCGCGTGCAAGGAATTGTGACGCGCCGCAGCAGGGGTTTCAACGGAACGCGGATGAGCCGGGCACGCGCCTATCTCGACTACAACGCCACCGCGCCGGTCCGTCCGGCCGTCGTGGAAGCGGTCGCGCGCGCGTTAGCCCTTCCCGGCAACCCGTCCTCGATCCATGCGGAAGGGCGTGCGGCCCGGGCCGCCCTGGAAGCCGCGCGCGCTCAGGTCGCCGCGCTCGTGAACGTGCGGCCCGAGCAGGTGATCTTCACGAGCGGCGGGACCGAGGCGGCGAACGCCGCACTGTCCGGCGCCCTGCGCCGTGACGGTCAGCCAGCCCCAACCCGCCTTCTCCACTCGGCGACGGAGCATCCCTGCGTGGCCGCAGGCCACCGATTCGCGGACGGGGCAGTGGACCAGCTGCCGGTGACCCGGGATGGCTTGATCGACCTCGCCGCCCTGGAGGCACGCCTCGCCGATCTGGCGGAGGAGCGTGTGCTTCTGTCGGTCCATGCGGCCAACAACGAGACCGGCGCCGTGCAGCCGCTGTCCGACGTCGTCGCCTTGGCGCGGGCGCATGGCCGGACGCTCGTTCACAGCGATGCCGTTCAGGCGGCCGGCAAGATCCCCCTCGATATGGCGGCGCTCGGCCTCGATGCGATCACCCTGTCGGGCCACAAATTCGCGGCCCCGAAGGGCGTCGGCGTCCTGGTGCTGGCCGACGGCGTGACCCTGCAGAGCGCATTCCTGCGCGGCGGCGGCCAGGAGCGCCGGCAGCGCTGCGGCACCGAGTGCCTGCCGGCGATCGTCGGCATGGGGGAGGCGGCCCGGATCGCGCGCGACACCCTCAACGAGGAGGCAGCCCGCCTCTCGGCGCTTCGGGACCAGATCGAGGCCGGCGTGCGAGCGCTGGCGCCCGACGCCGTGGTGTTCGCCGCTGGTGCCCCGCGCCTGCCCAACACCCTGAGTTTCTCGGTCCCGGGGCTCGACGCGCCCTCGGCCCTGATCGCCCTCGACCTCGCCGGCGTGGCGGTGTCGTCGGGCTCGGCCTGCTCGTCGGGCAAGGTCGCGCGCTCGGCGACGCTCGCGGCGATGGGCGTGGATTCGGATCTCGCCGGGGGGGCGCTGCGCGTCAGCCTCGGCTGGAACACGGTGGACGAGGAGGTGGCATGCTTTCTCGACGCCTTCGAACGGGCCTTGCAGCCCCTATATAAAAGGCGAGGACAGGCGGCCTGAGCGCCGCATCCCCGCTATCCGACAGACGCTTCCCGGTCCTTGACGCCGGCGATGCCTAGGAGACGCTGATGCCTGCTGTGCAGGAAACCATTGACCGGGTCCGCTCGATCGACCTCGACCAGTACAAGTACGGGTTCGAGACCACCATCGAGATGGAGAAGTCCGAGAAGGGCATCTCCGAGGATGTCGTCCGGTTCATCTCGGCCAAGAAGAACGAACCCGCGTGGCTGCTCGAGTGGCGCCTCGACGCCTATCGCCGCTGGCTGACCATGAAGGAGCCGGAGTGGGCGCGCGTCGCCTACGACAAGGTCAATTACAACGACATCTACTACTACGCGGCGCCCAAGCGCCCGGCCGCGATGTCGCTCGACGAGATCGACCCCGAGATCCTGAAGACCTACGAGAAGCTGGGCATCCCGCTGCGCGAGGTCGAGGTACTTGAGGGCATTGCCCCTGAGCGCCGCGTCGCGGTCGACGCCGTGTTCGATTCGGTCTCGGTGGCCACCACCTTCAAGAAGGAACTCTCGAAGGCCGGCGTGATCTTCATGCCGATCTCCGAGGCCGTGCAGGAATATCCCGAGCTGGTGCAGAAGTACCTCGGCTCGGTCGTTCCGGCGACCGACAACTTCTTCGCGACGCTGAACTCGGCCGTGTTCTCGGACGGGTCGTTCGTCTACATCCCGCCGGGCGTGCGCTGCCCGATGGAGCTGTCGACCTATTTCCGCATCAACGAGCGTGACACCGGCCAGTTCGAGCGCACGCTGATCATCGCCGACAAGGGCTCTTACGTCTCGTATCTGGAGGGCTGCACGGCACCCAAGCGCGACGACAACCAGCTTCACGCTGCGGTGGTCGAGCTGGTCGCCCTGGATGATGCCGAGATCAAGTACTCGACCGTCCAGAACTGGTACCCGGGCGACAACGAGGGCAAGGGCGGCATCTACAACTTCGTGACCAAGCGTGGCGATTGCCGCGGCGCCCGCTCGAAGATCTCGTGGACGCAGGTCGAGACCGGCTCGGCGATCACCTGGAAGTATCCGTCCTGCATCCTGCGCGGCGACGATTCCCGCGGCGAGTTCTACTCGATCGCGGTGTCGAACGGCATGCAGCAGGTCGATTCCGGCACCAAGATGATCCACCTCGGCAAGAACACGACGAGCCGGATCATCTCGAAGGGCATCTCGGCCGGTCGGTCGCAGAACACCTACCGGGGCCTCGTCTCGGCGCATCGGAAGGCCTCGAACGCCCGGAACTTCACGAACTGCGACTCTCTGCTGATCGGCGACCAGTGCGGCGCGCACACCGTGCCCTACATCGAGTCGAAGAACGCCTCGGCCGTATTCGAGCACGAGGCGACGACCTCGAAGATCTCCGAGGACCAGAAGTTCTACTGCCAGCAGCGCGGCCTCTCCGAGGAGGAGGCGACCGCGCTCATCGTCAACGGCTTCGTCCGGGACGTGCTGCAGCAGCTGCCCATGGAGTTCGCCGTCGAGGCCCAGAAGCTGATCTCGATCAGCCTCGAAGGCTCGGTGGGCTGAGGGCCTGGCTGGACCCTACGACGACGTGCTGCGGGCGGCCCATCGGCACAGCGCGCGGCACGCCGACGAGGTCAGGAGCAGCCTCCTGTGCGGATGCTTCTTCTGCCTCGAGGTTTTCGCACCGGACGAGATCACGGGCTGGATCGCCGATGAGGGCACCGCCCTCTGTCCCCGGTGCGGCATCGACGCGGTGATCGGCGACCTGTCCGGCTATCCGGCCAGGAACGCCGGCTTCCTGCGGGCGATGCGGGACGAATGGTTTTGAAGGACTTGGACTGACATGCTGGAAATCAAGAACCTCGTCGTGCAGATCGAGGACAACCGCATCCTGAACGGCCTGAACCTGACCGTGAACGACGGCGAGGTCGCGGCGATCATGGGGCCGAACGGCTCGGGCAAGTCGACCCTGTCGTACGTCATCGCCGGCAAGGAGGACTATGAAGTCCTCGACGGCGAGATCCTGCTCGACGGGCAGAACGTGCTGGAGATGGCCGCCGACGAGCGAGCCGCGGCCGGCGTGTTCCTGGCGTTCCAGTACCCGCTGGAGATCCCTGGCGTCGGCACCATGACCTTCCTCAAGGCCTGCCTGAACGCGCAGCGCAAGGCACGCGGCGAGGCCGAGCTGTCGACCCCGGACTTCATCCGGGCGGTGAACGGCGCGGCCGACAAGCTCGAGATCAACAAGGAGATGCTCAAGCGCGCCCTCAACGTCGGCTTCTCCGGCGGCGAGAAGAAGCGCATGGAGATCCTCCAGATGGCGCTGCTGCAGCCGAAGTTCTGCGTGCTCGACGAGACCGATTCCGGTCTCGACATCGACGCCCTGCGCATCGTCTCCGAGGGCGTGAACGCCCTGCGGGGCCAGGGCCGCTCGTTCCTGGTGATCACCCACTACCAGCGGCTGCTCAACCACATCGTGCCCGATACGGTGCACGTCATGTCGAAGGGGCAGATCGTGAAGACCGGCGGCAAGGAGCTCGCCCTCGAGCTCGAGGCGTCCGGCTACGCCGAGTACCGCACCAGCGAGGCCGCCTGAGCCATGGCCGACGTGACCAACCTCCGCTCCCCCGCCGAGGCCGGCCTGTCGAAGCTGTTCGAGTCGGCCCGCCAGAGCTTCGCCAGCGAGACGGCGATCGCCCGCGAGGAGGCCTTCCGCTTCTTCGAGGCGACCGGCCTGCCGAGCCGCCGGGTCGAGGCCTTCAAGTACACGGACCTGCGCGCGGCGATCGCTGAGGCCGCGCCGCCCGCTGAAGCGCCGAGCCTCGATGCCGCCAGGACCGCCGTGGCACAGGCCACCGGCTTTGGCAGGATCGATGCCGCGCACCTGACCTTCGTGAACGGCCATCTCGTCCGCGAGCTGTCCGACCTCGACAGCCTGCCGGACGGCGTCCGCGTCGTGCCGCTCAACGAGGCACTGACCCAGGGCGACACCGCCCTGACGCAGCTCGCTCCGGTGCCTCAGGCGCGCGAGAATCCGGTCTACCAGCTGAACACCGCCTTCCTGGCGGACGGAGCGGTCATCGCGGTCGCCCCCGGCGCGAAGCCGGACCGGCCGGTCCATCTGCGCTTCGTCGGCTCGGGCGCGGCGCCGTTCTCGACGGCCACCCGCGTGCTCGTGCAGCTTGGCGAAGCGGCGGAATTCGCTCTCTTGGAAAGCCATGAGGGCCCGGACGGGCTCACCTGCCAGCCGAACGACGCCCTCGACGTGGTGGTCGGTCCGCGGGCCGCCTTCCGGCACACCCGCCTCAACAAGGAGGGTGACGCCACCATCGCGCTCTCGACCCTGTCGCTGAAGGTCGAGGCCGAGGGTCAGGTCGAGACCGTGAACCTCGTGACTGGGGCGGTGCTGTCGCGCCACCAGATCTACGTCCACGTCGCCGGCGACGACACCAACGTCGTGGTGAACGGTGCGGCGATGCTGCGGAACGGCCAGCTCGCCGATTCGACGCTGCTCGCCGATCACGCCGCGGTCGGCGGCGTCGGCCGCGAGCAGTTCAAGTGGATCATCGATGGCGACGCCACCGGCGTGTTCCAGGGCAAGATCATCGTCCGCCAGGTCGCCCAGAAGACCGACGGCAAGATGAAGTCCGACTGCCTCCTCCTCACCGACGAGGGGCAGATGATGAACAAGCCGGAGCTGGAGATCTTCGCCGACGACGTTGCGTGCGGCCACGGGGCCACCTGCGGCGCACCGGACCCGGACCTGCTGTTCTACCTGATGGCCCGCGGCCTGCCGCGTCCCGTCGCGGAGAGCTTGCTGGTTCAGGCCTTCGTCGGCGAGGCCGTCGAGACCGTCACGCACGAGGGCGCCCGCGCGGCGCTGATCTGCGAGATCGAGGCTTGGTTGAGGGCGCGCGGCTGACAGCCCGGTCGGTCCCGGCCGGGACCGACCGGGCCTCCAAACCTGGCCCTCTTTGTGAGGTGCCCGCGCCAGCGGGCCTCGAAGGAGGACTCCAGGGATCACAACACCAGCTGGAGGGCTCCTTCGAGGCCTCCGCTTCGCTCCGGCACCTCAGGATGAGGTGGGTCTCGGGATCGGCGAAGTTTTTGGGAAGGTCGCGACCATGAACGCACCCGTCCTCACTCCGACCTACGATGTCGAGGCGATCCGGAAGGATTTCCCGATCCTGGGCCAGCAGGTCTACGGCAAACCGCTCGTCTACCTCGACAACGCCGCCTCGGCGCAGAAGCCGCGTCAGGTGATCGACGCCATGGTCTCCTGCATGGAGACCGGCTACGCCAACGTCCATCGCGGCCTGCACTACATGGCGAACGCCGCGACCGAGGGTTTCGAGGGCGCCCGCGAAACCACGCGCCAGTTCCTCAACGCCGCCTCGACGGACGAGATCATCTTCACCCGCAACGCCACCGAGGCCTACAACCTCGTGGCCTCGTCGATGGGCTGGGCCGGGCTGATCGGGGAGGGGGACGAGATCATCCTCTCGATCATGGAGCATCACTCCAACATCGTGCCCTGGCACTTCCTGCGCGAGCGCCGCGGCGCGGTGATCAAGTGGGCTCCTGTGGACGATGACGGTAACTTCCTGGTCGAGGAGTACGAGAAGCTGTTCTCGCCCCGGACCAAGATGGTGGCGATCACCCACATGTCGAACGTGCTGGGCACCGTGACGCCCGCCGCAGAGATCGTCCGCATCGCCCACGCCCACGGCGTACCGGTCCTGCTCGACGGTGCGCAGAGCGCGGTGCATCAGCCGGTCGACGTGCAGGCGCTCGACTGCGACTTCTTCGTCTTCACCGGCCACAAGGTCTACGGCCCCACCGGGATCGGCGTGCTCTACGGCAAGAAGGAATGGCTGGAGCGTCTGCCGCCGTATCAGGGCGGCGGCGAGATGATCCGTACGGTGAGCGAGGACGCGATCACCTACAACGATCCGCCGCACCGGTTCGAGGCCGGCACCCCGGCCATCATCGAGGCGGTCGGCCTCGGCGCGGCGCTCGAATACATGATGACTCTCGGACGCGAGGCGATCGCCGCCCACGAGGCGAAGCTCACGGCGTATGCGCAGCAGCGGCTCGGAGCGATGAACGCGCTGCGGCTGATCGGCACCGCCCCGGGCAAGGGCGGCGTGATTGCCTTCGAGATGAAGGGGGCGCATGCCCACGACATCGCCACGGTGATCGACCGACAGGGCGTCGCGGTGCGGGCGGGGACCCACTGCGCCATGCCGCTGCTCAAGCGTTTCGGCGTGACCTCGACCTGCCGCGCCTCGTTCGGGCTTTACAACACGACGGCTGAGATCGATGCCCTTGCCGAGGCGCTTGGCAGGGCGGAAATGCTGTTTACCTGATAGTCTGGTTGAAGCTGGTCCCGCCCGCGCGGGCCCGCGGAGAGTGAAGCGATGACCACCGACGCCACCATCACCGGCGGCATGAATGCCCCCGCAGTCGCCGCAGCTTCGGCGATCCCGCCGGCGGAACTGGACCGCCTGACCGACGACATCGTCGCGGCGCTGAAGAGCGTCTACGATCCGGAGATTCCGGCCGACATCTACGAGCTCGGCCTGATCTACAAGGTCGACATCGACGACGACCGCAAGGTCGCCATCGACATGACGCTCACGGCGCCGGGCTGCCCGGTGGCGGGCGAGATGCCCGGCTGGGTCGAGAACGCCGTAGGCGCCGTGCCGGGTGTCCAGTCGTGTTCGGTGACGATGGTGTTCGATCCGCCGTGGGATCAGAGCCGCATGTCGGACGAGGCGCGCGTCGCCCTCGACATGTGGTAGGCCGGTCCGAGGGATCCGATGGCCCGGGTCGAGATCCTCGATGTCGGCGAGGGCGAGCCGGGCCGCGATCTCTGGAAGATCGTTGGGGACACCCGTGGTCCCATAGGGCTTGGCCTCCAGGGCGTCGCCCGGTCGCACGTCCAGCACGATGCGAAGACGCCGCGCTTCTTCAAACAGGAGGCAGCGGCGGATCGATCAGGAAGCGCCCTGACGGACCGACCAGGGTCGAGGTTCGCCTCGTGCAAGTCGAGCCGGTTGAAACGGAAATTGTCGCGGCCGTGTAATAGGAGGCAGGACTGGATCAGTCCTAGCGCGCACTGACATGTCCACGATCGCCTACGGCAATCTACGTAGCCGTTAAGGCCGCGGTAACCATGCCCGCGCAGATCGGATCGGCCGCCTTCGTTGCGGTATCCCTCGGCACGGTTGGTGAAAGCGGATGGCTTCGGGCTACGTCGTCGCGGCATTTCTGGAAACGGCCGGACTCATCGGCCTCGTGATCGCGACCATCAGAATGCGGGCGGAACGACAGGCGAAGGCCGCTGAGCTCCGCGGGTTCCTCCGTTCCGGACAGAGCTCATCCTCCCATCTCGGCGTCGCAGAACCGCGGCGGACGGCCCTGTTCGGTTCGCGCCTGAGCGCCATTCCGGTCGTGCCGAGCCGCGGTCAGGCCAGACCGCAACGGGACTCGGCCGCCCGCTCGGCTCTCGGCCGCGCCATCATCCTTACCGCTCACAGGGTCAGCCCCGATCTCGCCGCCCCCATCAGCGCAGGATGATGTCGAGCCCGCTGCCGCACAGGACGACGGCGCTGAGCGTGAACATGAACTTCAGATCTTCGAAGCGGGCGCTCATGGTCTATCCTCTCGCGTTCGTCGGCTTCGTCGCCGCTCAATGAAAGATTATCATCGCATTAACGGATTTTCCGCGAGTCCTTTCAGCTTCCGTTAGGGATTTACGAGCGGTTTCCATTCAGTAAGGTTAGCCGTTCGTTAATTGTGCCCGGTGCCGCCAAACCGTTTTCGATGCCGCCGAGGCTCGCGGAAGCGCAGCGGGGCACCGGCGCCCAACCTCCGGAGGTACGCTCCTTATGCTGCAGCAACGGACGGGTCCGGTCCGGCGCGCGGTCGACTGGATGTTCCGCGACCGCACGACCGGCACGATCACCATCGCGCAATGGCCGAACCTGCCGCTCTGGCTTTTCGGCGGCCTCAGCGTGGGCGCGTGGCTGGGTCGGGATTCCGAAGCGCTCGCCTCTCGGTTGTCGTTCGCCGCAGACGTCGCTTTAACCTGGTGGGCGCTCGACGAACTGGTGCGCGGCGTCAATCCCTGGCGGAGGCTTCTCGGTGCAGCGACGCTCACTGGCCTCGTCATCCTGATCACGCTTCGGCGAGCAGCATAGGCCGGGCTCGATCCAATCGCGCTACTGACAATTGTACATCTTCAAGCTCCTAACCGATCTGCACTCAGTCGAGTTCTGAACGGAATCTGATTCTCCCCCAGGCAAATGCGCCTTCGATTGCGTCAGGAAGCGTTCAGTTCACATCGTTCCGCCACCGTACAAACATAACGGTAGGTTGCACTGGCCGAGAAATTGTGAATGGTCACGCCAGGCACCACGTGGCGTGGTGCAGCCCTGCAATGGTGCGCGTTTCCGCGCCCGGCCGATGGTTGGTGTTGAAGGCCTTATGACGGACGCGGGAGGATTTGACCCCAAAGACTCCGCTTCGCGCGCGGATGAGCGGGAGAGGCTGCTCGGTCAGATTGCCGACGCCCTGAACATCCCAGTCACGACCTTTCGCGGCAAGGGTTCCCTGGTCGCGCTGGGCCGAGGGCCGAATGCGTCGGAATGCGCAGCGCTTCTGGCCGCCTTCGCGCGGATCGGCGATCCGGATGTCCGGAAGGAGTGCCTCGCCCTCGTGGAGCGCTACAGCGACGCATGAGGCCCCGTGCATCCGGCGGTGCGTTCGCGCACACGCGGGCTGTGAGGGCCGGACACACGGCATGCTATAGCGCCCGCCGTCTCCGAGGCGGGCCTCCATCGGCGCGCCGCATCTTCGCGGCTGGGGCGCTTCCGGTCCCGCGCGCCCCTGCTCCGTTCAGGCCCTGATGCCGATCATCACCATCTCGTCGCTGTCGAAGACCTACAAGTCGGGCTTCACAGCCTTGCGCGACATCAACCTCGTCATCGAGCGCGGGGAGATCTTCGCGCTCCTGGGCCCCAACGGCGCCGGGAAGTCGACGCTGATCAACATCGTCTGCGGCATCGTCACGCCGAGTTCCGGCACCGTGCTGGTCGACGGCCACGACATCGCCGGTGACTACCGCGCCGCGCGGCGCGCCATCGGCCTCGTGCCGCAGGAATTGACGACCGATGCCTTCGAGACGGTGCTGAACACCGTGAGCTTCTCGCGGGGCCTGTTCGGGCTTCGTCCCGATCCCGGCCATATCGAGCGGATCCTGCGGGCGCTGTCCCTCTGGGACAAGCGCGACAGCCGGCTGATGACGCTGTCCGGTGGCATGAAGCGCCGGGTCCTGATCGCCAAGGCCCTGTCGCACGAGCCCCGGGTGCTGTTCCTCGACGAGCCGACCGCTGGCGTCGACGTGGAACTGCGCCAGGACATGTGGCGCCTCGTGCGCGACCTGCGCCAGCAGGGCGTCACCGTCATCCTCACCACCCACTATATCGAGGAGGCCGAGGAGATGGCCGACCGCATCGGCGTGATCCGCCGGGGCGAGATCATCCTGGTGGAGGAGAAGGCCGCGCTGATGCGCAAGCTCGGGCGCAAGCAGCTCACCCTGCATCTCCAGCAGCCGATCGCGTCGATCCCGTCGGACCTCTCCGATTACGAGCTGGCACTCGCCGGGGAGGGGAGCGAGCTGGTCTACACCTATGACACCCGGGCCGAGCGCACCGGCATCACCGGGCTGCTGACCGGCCTGGCGGCGGCGGGCATCCGGTTCAACGACCTTCACACCGAGCAGAGTTCGCTGGAGGACATCTTCGTGGGCCTCGTCCGCGAGGAAGGAGCACGGGTATGATCAGCGCCACGAACATGAACTGGCCGGCGGTCCGGGCGATCTACCGGTTCGAGATGGGCCGGTTCTGGCGCACCGCCGGCCAGAGCATCCTGGCCCCGGTGATCTCGACGACCCTGTACTTCGTGGTGTTCGGCGCCGCGATCGGCTCACGGGTCTCGGCGGTCGACGGCGTGCCCTACGGGCTGTTCATCGTGCCCGGCCTGATCATGCTCTCGCTGCTCACGCAGAGCATCGCGAACGCCTCGTTCGGCATCTACTTCCCGCGCTTCGCCGGGACGATCTACGAGATCCTGTCGGCGCCGATCTCGCCCCTCGAGGTGGTGCTGGGCTTCGTCGGTGCGGCGGCCTCGAAATCGATCCTGATCGGCCTGATCATCCTGGCGACCTCGGCGCTGTTCGTGCCGCTGCGCATCGACCACCCGCTCTGGATGATCGGCTTCCTGCTGCTCACCGCCGTGACCTTCAGCCTGTTCGGCTTCGTGATCGGCCTGTGGGCGGACGGGTTCGAGAAGCTGCAGCTGGTACCGCTCCTTGTGGTCACCCCCCTGACCTTCCTGGGCGGCAGCTTCTACGCCATCGGCATGCTGCCGCCGTTCTGGCACGCGGTGAGCCTGCTCAACCCGGTCGTGTACCTGATCAGTGGCTTCCGCTGGGCGTTCTTCGGCAAGGCGGACGTGAACATCGCGATCAGCCTGGGCATGACCGCGCTGTTCCTGGTGATCTGCCTCGGCCTCGTCACCTACATCTTTCGCACGGGCTACCGGCTGAAGAGCTGACGCCTCAGGGCTGCGCCGCGAGGAAGGCCAGCACGCCGTCCCGGTGCGGCTTGGCGCCGACCGCGGTCGAGTGGTCCTTGCCCTCGATCTCGAGGGCCCGCGCGTCCGGGATCAGGGCGGCGAGCCCCGGGCCTGAGCCCGCCACGGTGTCGAGGGTCCCGACCGAGACCAGAACCGGTAGCTCGATCTGCGCGAGTTCGGCCCGGCTGAGCGTCTGGCGCGAGCCGCGCATGCAGGCGGCGAGCGCCCGCAGGTCGCTCCGTGTCTGCTCGGCGAAGGTGCGGAAGGCCGCGGCGGTGGGGTTCGGGGCCGGGGTCCCGGGAGATGCCTCCAGGGCCTCGGCGATGCCGGACGGCAGGCCCTTGCCCTCGACCAGGTGCATCCCGAGACCGCCAATCAGCGCCGAGCGGACCCGATCCGCGTGATCCAGGGCGATGTGGGCGGTGATCCGGCCGCCCATCGAGTAGCCCATCACGTGGGCGCGTTCGATCCCGAGATGGTCGAGGAGCCGGATCGCGTCGCCGGCCATCGCCTCGGAGCTGTAGGCGGCCGGATCGTAGAGCTTCTCGCTCTCGCCGTGGCCGCGATTGTCCAGCGCGATCGCCCGATATCCGGCCTGGGTCAGGGCTCTCACCCACTGGGTATTGACCCAGTTGACCGCGTGGTTCGACGCGAAGCCATGGATCAGCAGGATCGGCTTGCCGGCGCCGTCCACAGGCGGAACGTCGATATAGGCGATCCGCACGCCGTCGGAATTGAAGGACTCCATGCCGCGCAATCCATGCTCCGTAAGCTCGGCCACCCGCTTAGACCACGCGCACGCGCCGGGGCAACGCGAAGCGATGCGCTTGCGGGTCAGAGCGCCGGCTGGCAAACCGCGCCGGTCATGACGGACACGCAGCCCTACGGCACCTACGAACCGTCCGGCCTCGTGGCGGCGATCACCCGCCGCACGAACCGGATTCCCGCCAATTCCTGGTACGGCAGGCGCCTCGCGCTGTTCCTGCGCCGGATCGCGATCTCGCGGCTCGGGGGCAAGCCCCTCGACGTGACCCGCTACGGCGCGCGGATGCGGCTGCACCCGTACAACAACAACTGCGAGAAGAAGGTACTCTTCACGCCGCAATTCTTCGATCCGGAGGAGCGTGCCCTCCTGCAGGCGCGCCTTGCGAAAGACTGCGTGTTCCTCGACATCGGCGCCAATATCGGCGCCTACGCCCTGTACGTGGCGGCCTTCGCGGGCCCGGCAGCGCGGATCATCGCGGTCGAGCCGCAGCCGGACGTATTCGACCGGCTGACCTACAACATCGCCCAGAACCCGTTCCACACCGTGAAGGCGGTCGCCTGCGCGGTGGCCGACAAGGCCGGCGAGCTGACCCTGTTCATCGATCCGCGCAACCGTGGCGAGTCGAGCCTGCGCATCGTCGGCACCAATGAGGGCGCGCGGATCACCGTGCCGGCCGTGACACTCCTCGAACTCCTGCACAGCGAGGGCCTGACCCGGGTCGACGCCGTCAAGCTCGACGTGGAGGGCGCCGAGGATCTGATCTTGGAGCCCTTCCTGCGCGAGGCGCCGGAGACGCTGCTGCCGCGGATCCTGCTGATCGAGAACGGCACCGGGCAGTGGCAGCTCGACCTGCCGACGCATCTGGAGAGCTACGGCTATCGCGAGATCTCGCGCTCCCGGTTGAACCTCATGTTCGAGCGCTCGGGCGTCAAGGCGGCGTGACCACCGGAATCTCGTCCGCGATGCTAACGCCCTCCGGCCCCACGGCACACCGGTAGGCGCGGACCTCCACGCCCGCGGCCCGCGCTTCCCGGAACGCCCGGTCGAAAGCCGGATCGATGTCGCGGGCGACGTCGAACGCCTCCGCCTCCATCTGCACGACGATGACGACCAGGGCGCGACCGCCCTCGGCGACGACCTGGGCCAGGTCGCGCATGTGGCGGGCGCTGCGGGCGGCTTTGCAGTCGGGAAATTCCGCGAGGCCGGGCCGTCGCATCATGTGGCAGTTCTTGACCTCGACGTGGCACGGGCCGCGCTCCGCGCCGCTCGCCAGGAAGTCGACCCGGCTCGCCTGCGCGTAGCGGACCTCCGGCTTCAGCACGTCGTGGCCGGCGAGCGCCGCGATGGCGCCGGCCCGGAAGGCCTCGGCCACGAGCGCATTCGGCCGCATTGTGTTGATGCCGACCCATTGCGGACCGCCGGGGAGGTCGGCCTCGACGAGCTCCCAGGTCAGCGGCAGCTTCCGGGCCGGATTGGTCGAGCGTGAGAGCAGCACCCGCGCCCCCGGGCTGTTCAGGCCGAACATCGCGCCGGGGTTCGGGCAGTGGACGGTGACGGGGCCGTCCTCGGTGTCGATATCGGCCAGGAAGCGCTTGTAGCGCTGCACGAGCCGTCCGGGGACGAGCGGCGCGGCGAACTGCATCGGGTCCTCGGGGTTCACGTAGTCGTGGGCTGCGGTTGCGCTATCTGCCTGCGACGCCCGCCCGACGCCAGAGACCCATGGACCAGCCTTCCGATTCCGTCACCGCCGCCATCCTCGTGATCGGCGATGAGATCCTCTCGGGTCGCACCAAGGACAAGAATATCGGCACCATCGCGGATTTCCTCACCGCCGCCGGCATCGACCTGCGCGAGGTGCGGATCGTGCCCGACGAGGCCGCGATGATCGTAGAGGCGGTCAACGCCCTGCGGAACCGCTACACCTACCTGTTCACCACCGGCGGGATCGGCCCGACCCATGACGACATCACTGCCGACTGCGTGGCCCAGGCCTTCGGGGTCGGCATCGACGTGGACGAGCGCGCCCGGGCGATGCTGCTGGAGCGGCACAAGCCCGAGGATCTGAACGAGGCACGCCTGCGCATGGCGCGGATTCCGTTCGGCGCCGACCTGATCGCCAACCCGGTCTCGAAGGCGCCGGGCTTCCGCATCGGCAACGTCCACGTCATGGCCGGCGTGCCGAGCATCATGCAGGCCATGCTCGACTCGATCGCCCCGACCCTGAAGGGCGGCGCCGCGATGATGTCCGAGACGATCGAGGCCGCCGGCGTTCCCGAGGGGAGCTACGCGGGCGAGCTCGGCGCCATCGCGAAGGAGCGCCCATCGGTGTCCATCGGGTCGTACCCGGCCATGACGCCGGAGGGGTTCCGCAATCGGATCGTCGTGCGCAGCCGCGACGCGCTGGCGCTGGCCGAGGCGCGAAGCGCCGTCGAGGCGCTGGTGGCGCGGCTCACGGCCTGAGTGTCGAACATCCGATCGGATCGAGTGGCGTAGCGGAGCTGGCGGATGGCCCGGGACAAGAACAGGCGGGCCGAGCAGGAAGCTCGGCGCGACGAGTTGCTGAAGGAAGTCTCCGAGATCGGCCGCCCGGATGCCTACGTGCTGCACGAGGTCATCCGGCTCGAAGGTGACGAGGAATTGCGGCGCAACGGCCTGGCGCTGTTCCTCTCGGCCTTTGCGGCCGGCCTGAGCATCGCGCTGTCTCTGATCGTCCCTGGCGTCCTTCGGAGCCATCTGCCGGAGGCGGACTGGGCGAAGATCGTGAGTTCGATGGGCTACGCGGTCGGCTTCCTGGTGGTCGTTCTCGGCCGCCAGCAGCTCTTCACCGAGAACACCATCACGCCTGTCCTGCCGCTGCTGCACGACCGGTCGGCCAAGACCGCGGTCCGGGTGGTGCGGCTCTGGCTCATCGTCCTGTGCGGCAACATCCTGGGGACACTGGCGATCGCCACAGTGATGGCCCATTCCGGAGCCTTCGAGCCTCCGGTTCTCAAGGCCTTCGCGGAGATCAGCCACGACGCCATCGCCAACGAATTCTGGGCGACGTTCGTCAAGGCCGTCTTCGCCGGCTGGATGATTGCCCTGATGGTGTGGTTCCTGCCGGCGACCGCCAGCGCCGCGCCCTTCGTGATCCTGCTGATGACGTGGCTGGTCTCGCTCTGCAGCCTCGCTCACATCGTGGCCGGCTCCGTGGAGGCCTTCTACCTCGTGGTCACGGGCGCCGCGACGATGAACGACTACGCGCTAAAATTCTTCCTGCCGACCCTGCTCGGCAACACCTTCGGCGGCGCGGCCCTGGTCGGCGTGCTGAACTACGGGCAGGTGGCTCCGGAGGTCGAGGAGACCAAGGCGGTCGAGGGCGAGCGGCCGGATTGAGCCCGGTCAGTCGAGCTTCACCGGCGGGCTGATCAGGTGGTCGAGATCGTCGAGCACCCATGTCAGGGTCCCCCGCAGCGGGCCGTAGAGGCCGATCTGGTGCTGCCGGTACAATAGGTCGTGGGTCAGGCGCGCGGACAGCCCGTTCAGCCGCCCGCCGCCGAACGTGTAGCGGCCCAGTGTCCCCCAGCCGTTGAAATCGGCCAGCGAGACGATGGCACCCTTCTCGACGTAGTGGAACGGCGGGAGCTCCGTCGCCACCGTGTCGCCGCGGGCCAGGACGCGGCCGAGGTGACGCGCGAAATGCTGGGCCTGCTGCCGGGCGGCCTGGGCCGTCGCAGGAACCGGCTTGCCGGTCTGGGGGTCGGTGAGGCTGGCGCAGTCGCCCAACGCGATGATGGCGGGATCGCAGGTCGTGCGCAGATCCGGGCCGACGACGAGTTGCCCGGTCCGTGAGCGTTCCAGGCCGTCGAGGCCCGCGAGCACGTCCGGCGCCTTCACGCCGGCCGCCCAGACCTTGAGGCCCGCCGGGATGCGGCTGCCGTCCTTCAGGGTGAAGCCGGTCGCGTCCGCCGCCGTGACCATCGCGCCGGTCCTGACCTCGACGGCGAGGTCCGACAGGGTCCGGGCGGCGGCGCGCGAGACCTTCTCGGGGAAGGCCGGCAGCAGGCGCGGCCCGCTCTCGATCAAGGTCAGGCGCAGGCGCCCCGGCAGGTCCGGCGAGCCGTAGGTCGAGAGCAGGTTGATGGCGTGCTTCAGCTCGGCGGCCAGCTCGACGCCGGTGGCGCCGCCCCCCACGATCGCGATCTCCAGCATGCCGCCGCGATCGAGCCGCGCCAGCAGGTGGCACCGGAGCTGGTCGTGGAAATGCTCGGCCTCGGTCAGGTCATCGATGGTCAGGCAGTGCTCGGCCACGCCCGGCGTGCCGAAATCGTTGGCCCGGCTTCCGATGGCGAGCACGAGCAGATCGTAGGCGATCTCCACCTCCGGCCGCCCCTCCACGGCCTCGACGGCGAGCCGGACGCGCCGGGCCTGCCGGTCGATGCCGACGAGGGCTCCGGGCTGGAAGCGGAAGCCGTTGCGCCGCGCCTGGGCGAAGAAATCCACCTTCTGCCGGTCGGCCCGGGCGGTGCCGGCCGCGAAGGTATGCAGCATCGGCTTCCAGACGTGGGACAGGCTGCGGTCGGCCAGCGTCACGTCGGCCCGGCCGCTACGGCCGAGGCTCGTGGCCACCTCGATGCCGGCAACCCCGCCGCCGACGATCACGATCCGAGCCCTGTCCGCCATGACGTCTCCGCGTTCACCCACCTCGGGAACGCCGGTCAGGGCACCGATGTTCGCGATGGCAAGCGCGGATGCGCCGCGTCTTTGCATGCGTCGTCCAACATGAAAAAAGCCGCCCGAAGGCGGCTTTCTCAAACCGTGCAGCGCTGCGGCCGGATCAGGACCGCAGGCGAGTCCGGACCTCGCCGAGGCTGGCGCGGATCAGGCCCTGGGCCGCGTCGCCCTGCAGCCGCTCGCGCAGGATCGTCTCCGACACCTTCACGGCGGCCTCGGCGGCGGCGGCACGCACCTGGGCCTCGGCCTGAGCCTCGGCCTGGGCGATCTTGGTCTCGGCGGCCTTGGTGCGGCGGGCCAGGAAGTCGTCGAGCTTGCGGTGACCCTCCTCGGCGGCGCGCTGGGCCTCCTCGCGGGCACCGGCGACGATCGACTCGGCCTCCTTCTCGGCCTCGGCGCGGCGGCGCTTGTAGTCGGCGAGCACGGCGGCCGCCTCCTCGCGCAGGCGCTTGGCCTCGTCGAGTTCGTGGCGGACGCGGTTGGCGCGGCCGTCCAGGCCCTTGGTCATCGCCGAGAAGGCGCCGACCTTCCAGGCAATGCCCATGAAGATGAAGAACGCGACGGCGACCCAGAATTCGGCTTCGAGCAGCATCGTGGGATCCCGTCTAGTGTGCGGTGGCGTCGAGGGCGCGGTCGAGGCTGGCCCGATCCGGTGCCTGGCCCGTCAGTCGCTCGACGATCGCCGACGCGGCCTCGCCCGCGATCGAGCGGACATTGCCCATGGCGGCCTCGGTGCGGGTGCGGATCGTCGCCTCGGAGGCGGCGAGCTTGGCGTTCAGCTGCTCCTCTAGCGCCTTGCGCTTCACCTCGGCCTCGGCGGCCAGGTCGTTCCGAGTGGTCTGCGCGATGTCGCGCGCCTTGCCCTGAGCGGTCCGGAGGGCGGTCTCGAAGGCCACGCCGGCGGCATCCGCCTCGGCCTTCATCGCCTGCGCCTGATCCAGATCGGCACGCAGGCGCTCGGCGCGGGCGTGCAGGATCGCCTGGATCCGCGGCAGCGCGACCTTGTCCATCAGGTAGTAGAGGAGCCCGAAGGCCAGCGCGAGCCAGATCAGCTGCGCGAGAAAGCCGGAGGTCTCGAAGGGCGGGAAGGCGCCGGAATGCGCTTCCGCGTGCTCGGTATGGCCCGGCACGACCTGCGTGTCGGCGCCCGGGGGCGGCGTGGTGAGGGGATTGGGCTGCGCCATGAGACCGCTACACTGACACCGTTCGCTGAGGCCACCGCTCGCGCGGTGACGGACGAAGGCGGACGCCCCGTCGCGGGAGCGTCCACCCGTTCATCGGGCCGGGGCCCGGGAGGAGACCGCGGAGACCGCGGGCTCCGGCGCCGATTAGACGGCGAAGAGCAGCAGCAGCGCGATCAGCAGCGAGAAGATGCCGAGCGCCTCGGTGAGGGCGAAGCCCAGGAGCAGCGTGGCGCGCTGGCCGTCGGCCGCGGACGGGTTGCGAAGGGCGCCGGCGAGGAACTGACCGAACAGGTTGCCGAGGCCGATGCCCGCACCCGCCATGCCGAGGCAGGCGAGGCCGGCGCCGATGTACTTCGCAGCGACGGGATCCATGATAACTCCTGAGGTCTCTTCAGATCGAAACGTGCTTTGACGTTTGCGGCGGGTGGAGCCGGCCGGATTAGTGGCCGGGGTGAAGGGCGTCGTTGAGGTAGATCGCCGTCAGCGTCGCGAAGACGTAGGCCTGAAGCGCCGCGACGAGGAACTCGAGAGCAGTCAGCGCGATCGTCAGGAACAGCGGGAGCGGCGATAGCACGCTCCAGGCACCCGCGAGAAGAAGCTGAACCACGAAGAACGCGAAGATCTTCATCGCGATGTGGCCGGCCAGCATGTTGGCGAACAGACGGACCGACAGGCTGATGGGGCGCGAGATGAACGAGATGATCTCGATCGGCACCAGGATCGCGAGCAGCGGCTTCGGCACGCCCGACGGCACGAACAGGCCGAAGAAGTGAGTGCCGTGCTTCATCACGCCGAAGATCACCACCGTGGAGATCACCAGCGCCGCGAGGCCGAAGGTGATGATCAGGTGGCTGGTCACCGCGAAGGCGTAGGGGATCATCCCGAACAGGTTCAGGACGAGCACGAACATGAACAGGGAGAACACCAGCGGCAGGAACCGCTTGCCGCCGTCACCGGTCGCCTGGTGCACTGTATCGGCGATGAATTCGTAGAAGATCTCGGCCAGCGACTGCATGCGGCCCGGCACGACGGAGCGGGACGCGGTCGCCACGATGGTGATCAGCGCGATCACGCCGACGGCGGCGAACATGTAGAGGGCCGACTGCGTGAAGGCCAGCTGCTGATGGCCGATATGGCCCAGCGATACGAGCGGCTTCAGCTCGAACTGATGGATCGGGTCGATCGTGACCGCCATTCCCGCTTCCGCCCTTCTTGTTCGGCGCGCCGGCATGGCCGGCCGCCCTGATCCCCTTGGACCGGCGTGCCTTACGGCTCCTGCCGGTCGCGTCGTTCCGGACGCGCGCCGGAGAAACCCGACACCCGCATCACGTTGTAGACCCCCGCGACGAACCCCAGCATCAGGAGGACGATCAGGCCCCAGGGCTTCGTCCCGAAGACATGATCCACGATCCAGCCGAGTATGCCCCCCGCGATCACGCCCGCGACGAACTCGGTCGAGATCGTCATGGCCTGACCCAGCGACGAAGGCCCGCCGTTTCGAGGGCGCGTGGAAGGATCGGGAGCAGCCTGCGGCCGCTTCCGTTCGATCTGCGTCTCGAGACGTCTGAGCCTCGCGGAGAGTTCGCTGTCCGTCGGCGTCTGCTCGGCCCCGTCCCCGCCCCTCGCGTCGTCGCCGTTCACGGCTCAAAACTCATCGGGCGGGAGGATCTGGAACCGGCTGGACACCCCCAGCAAGCGCGGCGCACCATAGTTTCGCCTATCTTGAGTGTCAAGGCGAACCCTGCATACGGTAAGTCGTTGATTTTGACTTGGTATTTCAGCTCGGGGGCACGCGCCGGATCGGTGCTTCGCGCCTGTCCCCGAACAGGCGCTCAGGCGCCCAGGAGCGGCTTGATCACCTTCTCCATGCCCTCGACCGTCATCTCGCCGGTGTAACGCTCGCCGTTGATGAAGAAGGTCGGGGTGGAATCGACCTTGAACACGTCGAGCCCGCGCTGCTTCACGGCGTTCACCGCGCTGTAGACCTTCTGGTCCTTCAGGCAGGCCTCGAAGGTCTGCTTGTTGTAGCCGGCCTGCCGCAGCATCTGCTCGAGCGCATCGACGGGCTTCTGCGTGAAGGCCCAGGCCGGCTGCTGGTCGAACAGCAGGTCGGTGATCGGGTAGTATTTGGAATCGCCCTCGCAGCGCGCCAGCATGAACGCCGCGGTGGCGAGCGGGTCGAGGGGAAACTCGCGGAGCGTGAACCGCACCTTGCCGGTGTCGATGTAGCGCTCCTTCAGGGTCGGCCACGTGTTCTTGTGAAAGGCCGCGCAGTGCGAGCAGGTCATCGAGGCGTACTCGATGATCGTGCACTTGGCGTCCGCCGGGCCGAGCCAGACATCGCCGAGCGGACCCGGCTGCAGCAGGGCGGCCGTGTCGATGCCCTCCGCCTGGGCGGAGCGGGCGAGGTAGGGCAGGGCGAGGCCGGCGCCGAGCGCGAGGCCGGAAATCTTGAGAGCGTCGCGTCGCGTCGTCATCGGGCAGGCTCCGCCGAATTGGTCGGTCTTGGCGTGCGAAAGCCGGTACTCGGGCGCGGGCGTCCTGGCAAGATGACCGAATCGCCTGTGCGCCCGCGGACGCGCCGGCGTCCGGCTCAGCGCTCGGGGCGGGTGGCGACGGCGGCGGTGCCGAGGCGGTCGAGGGCGGCGCGCAGCCCGTCATCCTCAATGCCCGAGACGGCGCGCTGCACCTCGACGACCCGGGCCGGATCGATGTGGGCGCGCGACGGCTGCCGCCCGCCGCGGCCGACCCGGTCCTGCTGCAGCACGATCCGCGAGACGCAGGCCCAGCCGTAATGGGCGTTGATGCGCTGGATCACCACCGGCGCGAGGTGCTGCAATTCGATGGCGAACACCCCCTCGACCCGCACCACCAGCGTGCCGGATTCCGGCGCGTCCGAATCCTTGCGTCGGCGCTTGGGCCATTCGAGCTTGGACGGCCGGCAATAGCGGGCCAGCCGGTCGCCGACGATCTCCGGCCAGGCGGCGAGGATGTCGGTCGAGGCGAATCCCTGCGCGGCAAACGCCGGGCCGATGCAGCCCTCGATCAGTTCGGCCAGCGGTTTGACGCGCGCCATGGTGGTTCCGGACCTGTGGATCCGCGAAGGTTAGCGCAGGATGGTTGACGAAGGGAGGACGCGCCGGCGCTTTCGCCACCCTATGATCGCCGCCGGGCTCCGGCTATGCAGCGCGACCCCGATCGACGTGCCCATGCCGCTTCGCACAGCCACGGAACCCGAGCCCGGTCCCGGACCGCGCGCCGACGATTTGCTCGCCTGGTACGACCGGCATCGGCGGGTCCTGCCGTGGCGGGCGCTCGCCGGCGAGGTGCCCGAACCCTACCGGGTCTGGCTGTCCGAGGTCATGCTGCAGCAGACCACGATCGCGGCGGTCCGGCCGTATTTCGAGCGCTTCTTGACGCGCTTCCCGGATGTCTTCGCCCTGGCCGACGCCCCCGAGGAGGCGGTCATGTTGGCCTGGGCCGGCCTCGGCTACTATTCCCGCGCCCGCAACCTCCACGCCTGCGCGAAGGCCGTCGCGGCCGGAGGTGGCCGCTTCCCCGACACGGCCGAGGGTCTGCGCAAGCTTCCGGGAGTCGGCGCCTACACGGCCGGCGCCATCGCGGCGATCGCCTTCGACCGGCAGGAGGCGGCGGTCGACGGCAATGTCGAGCGCGTCCTGAGCCGGGCCTACGCGGTGGAGGCGCCGCTCCCGGGCAGCCGGCCGGAGATCCGCCGCCTGACGCAGGCGCTGGTGCCGGAGGACAGGCCGGGCGACTTCGCTCAGGCGCTGATGGATCTCGGCGCGACGATCTGCACGCCCAAGCGTCCCGCCTGCGCGCTCTGCCCCTGGATGCGGCCCTGCCGCGCCCGCGCGCTCGGCATCCAGGAGACGTTTCCGCGCAAGATCAAGGTGGCCAAGGGGGCGCTCCGCCGCGGCGCGGCCTTCGTGGCGATCCGCAGCGGCGACGAGGCGGTGCTGCTGCGGACCCGCCCCCCGGAGGGGCTGCTCGGCAACATGGCCGAGCCGCCGGGCAGCGCCTGGGAGCCGGATTACGACGTTGCCGCCGCCCTGCTGGACGCCCCTCTCGACGCGCGGTGGAAGCGCCTGCCGGGGCTGGTTCGCCACGGTTTCACGCATTTCCCGCTGGAGCTGACGGTGTTCGTCGCCCGCGTCGCGCTCGCGACGGCGGCCCCGTCCGGCATGCGCTTCACCCCGCGCAGCGCCCTCGACGACGAGCCGCTGCCCGGGCTGATGCGCAAGGTTCTGGCGCATGCCTTCGACCCGAAGCCCGAGCCGGAGAAGAAGCCGCGCGGCCGCCCCAAGAAGGAGCCGCCGCCGATGCCGCTGCTCGCGGCGATGGAGCCGCCGGTGTCGATGCCGGACCCCGAGCCGCGTCCGCGCATCCGGGCCGTGCCGAAGCCCCAGCCGAAGCCGGCGCCCGCGCCGCCAGAGGCTGACGAACTGTTCGAAGGAGAAGTGGAGCCGCCCGCCGTTCCGGCATCGCCGCGACGCCGGGGTGCAGCTCGAAAACGCTCGTGACCCTGTCGCGCCGTCGTTCCGAGGCTCGCCGCAGGCGAGCGCCCGCAATGACGGCACTCCGGCGATAAGGTCTCCGATCGAGACCTGCTGCCAATCCCATCCTCTCCGTCATCGCGAGCGCAGCGAAGCGACCCAGTGCAGCGCGACGTCCGACATCGTCGCGCCGACCAAATTGCTTGACTGCGCTCGCAAAGACGGCGGCGTTTCAGCCGTTCGCCATCGCCTGCCGGAGGCCGGCCCGGTAGGTGTCGATCACCACCGGCTTGCCGCCGCGCTCCACGTGCCAGAAGGTCCAGCCGTTGCAGGCGGGGAGCCCTTGGACCAGGGCACCGATCTTGTGGATCGAGCCGATGACGAGACCGTTGTCGAGCTGGCCATCCGGGCGCACCGTGGCGCGGAAGCGGCGGCGCTCGTCGGTCACGATCTCCCCGGGCCGGATGTGGCCGGCCTCGATCACCGACAGGAACGGCACCCGCGGCTCGGCGCGCTTGGTCGGCGCGACCATAAGGGCGGCCTTCGACAGGGTCTCGACGGCGGCGATCCGCTCACGAGCGGCCTCCGCGTAGACCGGCTCGCGCTCGATGCCGATGAAACGGCGGCCGAGGCGCTTGGCGACGGCGCCGGTCGTTCCGGTGCCGAAGAACGGGTCGAGCACCACGTCGCCGGGGTTGGTCGCCGCCAGCAGCGTCCGGGCGAGCAGGGCCTCGGGCTTCTGCGTCGGGTGGACCTTATGCCCCGCCGAATCCTTCAGGCGCTCCTCGCCGGTGCAGAGGGGGATGAACCAGTCGGAGCGCATCTGGAGGTCTTCGTTCCCCCCTTTGAGCGCCTCGTAATGGAAGGTGTAGCCCTTCGACTCCGCCGAGCGCGAGGCCCAGATCAGGGTCTCGTGGGCGTTGGTGAAGCGCTTGCCGCGGAAGTTCGGCATCGGGTTGGCTTTGCGCCAGACGATGTCGTTGAGGATCCAGTAACCGAGATCCTGCAACGCGCTCCCGACGCGGAAGATGTTGTGGTAAGACCCGATCACCCAGAGGGTCGCGTTCGGCTTCATCACGCGGCGGCAGGCCGCGAGCCAGTCCCGGGTGAAGGCGTCGTAGGCCTCGAAGGTGGCGAATTTGTCCCAGTCATCGTCGACGGCGTCGACGCGGCTCTGGTCCGGGCGCAGCAGGCCGGCGTCGCCGAGCTGCAGGTTGTAGGGCGGGTCGGCGAACACGCAGTCGACGCTCGACGCCGGCAGGGCGTTCATGGCCGCGATGCAATCCCCGACGAGAACCTGGTCGAGGGGTAGGGAACGCTGGGCGGGTACGAGACCCATCCGTGGCGCCGACGCGGGCCGCCCGGCACGCGAGACCTGTTTCCGGGCGACGGCGTCGGCAGCCACGGTACGCGGGGAAGCCATGGCAAACACCGGTTACGCGACTGACCGGCAGACCATGCCTCCGGTACGGTAAAGGTCGCGTTGTCGATTTTGCCCGCGATGCGTCCCGTTCTGGGGCTGCAATTTTTGCCGGGCGCGGATCAGGCCGGGCACCGCACTGATTAAGCAAGGGTTACCGGTCTCATTCCGGGCATTCACGGCCAGGCGAAACCAGGATTCGCCTTCCGGTCGGTCGGCCGTCGCGTGGGCTATCCTTGCCGAAGCGCCTCGCATGATCGGTGACAGCCATCGGCTTTGCTCGTGTCCTCCGGGTCCAGCCCAGCGGGAGGCAGGGTCACAGTCAGCGCAGGGCTTAGGAATCCGTGCCCATCTACCGCCTTTCCGTCTGGCCGCGAGAGATCTTGCACAATACATCGCTCGACTGGCCTATGTGTATTTCAAAGATCAGACGGAAATAATCCGAAATAAACACCTATGTAATGAGAATGACCAGGAAAAAACCGGCCAAAATGTGACCTCGGCAGTACGCGAACACCTGCCATATTCCGGCCGATTTCCCACACGACTGGCGCCGCCCCGACAAAAACAAAGGGAATGCGTTGAGAATGTCGTTTGGTTTCGGAAAGTTCGTCGTCTCGCTTGGAATGCTGACCACCGTCCTCGGAACGAGCCTCCCGGCCACCGCGCAGAGCGGAGCGGCCTCTTGGTACGGCAGCGGGCACCGCACCGCGAACGGCGAGCACTTCAACCCCAACGGACTGACCGCCGCCCATCGCAGCCTGCCCTTTGGAACCCGGGTCCGCGTCGAGAACAAGCGGACCGGCCGCTCGGTCGTGGTGCGCATCAACGACCGCGGTCCGTTCGTGCGCGGCCGTATCATCGACCTGTCGCGAGGCTCGGCCCGCGCCCTCGGCATGGGCGGCACGACCTACGTCTCCCTGCAGGTCCTGAACTAACGTCGCAGACCTTCGGCCGCCCGGCTCCGAAGGGGCAGGGCGGCTCCGGGCGTTGTCGGCGACGATGCAAGGCCCCATCTGCAGCCGGGTTCAAATCGGATCAGCTGCCCATGCCCAAGCCCCTCATCGTCGATATCCCGCACGACCTCGGCCGCGACGAGGCCAAGCGGCGCCTCGAGCAGGGCACCGAGCAGGCGCGGGCCTTCCTGGCCAAGAGCGGCATTGCCGTCGACCAACTGGCCTGGACGGGTGACCGGCTCGATTTCGGCGTGTCGGCGCTCGCACAGAACGTCGCCGGCACCATCGATGTCGGCGCGGAGAGCGTGCGCCTTGAGGTGAAGCTGCCGTTCCTGCTCGCCCTGTTCGCCGAGAAGATCCAGAAGGTAGCGAGCAAGGAAGGCAACCTGCTGCTCACCAAGAAGTAGCCGTCCGGAACCGGAGGGGCGGGACCTCGTTTCCGCCCGAACGGTGCAGGAACGCACCGTCGGCCATCCGGAGGAACACCGTGTCCCAGTTCACGCTCGCCGACCCGGGGCAGGTCCCCGAGGTGCCGCCGCAGCCGGCTCCGGCACCCGACCGGCCCTACGACCCGCCGCAGGCGCCGACGCAGCCGCCGGGACCGGAGATCCCCGGCAATACGCCCGCCGAGGCGCCG
Organism: Methylobacterium sp. FW102-HT35C08; assembly: GCF_058790235.1. Classification (NCBI taxonomy): domain Bacteria; kingdom Pseudomonadati; phylum Pseudomonadota; class Alphaproteobacteria; order Hyphomicrobiales; family Methylobacteriaceae; genus Methylobacterium; species Methylobacterium sp. FW102-HT35C08. The sequence continues at coordinate 616,599 of NZ_JBYTCL010000002.1, forward strand.
GGCATCCAGCCGCCCGAGATCCCCGTCAACGATCCCGGCGCTCCGGAGATCAGCCCGCCCACGGGGCCGGCCAACCCGATCGCCTGACCGGGAGAAGCCCCTTCGGAGCGGCAGCGTTTGAACCGGCCGCCCGGCGCTGCCATAAGCCGGCCCATGGCCGCTCCACCGCTTCTCACCCTTCAGGACGTCGCGCTCACCTTCGGCGGCACGCCGCTGATCACCCGCGCCGACCTCACCATCGCGCCGGGCGAGCGCACCTGCCTTGTCGGGCGGAACGGGTCCGGCAAGTCGACGCTGATGAAGATCGCCGCGGGCCTCGTGGAGCCCGACAAGGGCCGCCGCTTCGTCCAGCCCGGCACGACGATCCGGTATCTCGCGCAGGAGCCGGACTTCTCGGGCTTCGCGACCACGCTCGAATTCGTCGAGGCCGGGCTTCCGCCGGGCGAATCCACCCACCGCGCCCGCTACCTGCTGGAGAGCCTCGGGCTCACCGGCGCGGAGGATCCGACCAAGCTGTCTGGCGGCGAGGGCCGGCGCACCGCGCTAGCCCAGGCGCTCGCGCCCGAGCCCGACGTGCTGCTCCTCGACGAGCCCACCAACCACCTCGATCTGCCGGCGATCGAGTGGCTCGAATCGGAGCTGAAGGGCACCCGCGCGGCCCTGGTCCTAATCAGCCACGACCGCCGCTTCCTGTCGGCCCTGTCGCGGGCCACGATCTGGCTCGACCGCGGCGAGACCCGGCGGATCGACCAAGGCTTCTCGGGCTTCGAGGCGTGGCGCGACGCGTTCTTCGAGGAGGAGGAGCGCGACCAGCACAAGCTCGACCGCAAGATCGCCGCCGAGGAGCACTGGCTGCGCTACGGCGTCACCGCCCGGCGCAAGCGCAACGTCCGCCGGCTCGGCAACCTGCACGAGCTGCGCAAGAACCGCCGCGAGGTGCGCCGTCCGGTGGGCAGCGTCAGCATGCAGGCCTCGGACGCGGAATCCTCGGGCAGCCTCGTGGTCGAGGCCCGCGACATCGCGAAATCCTACGGCGACCGGCCGATCGTCGACGGCCTGTCCCTGCGGGTGATGCGCGGCGACCGGCTCGGCATCGTCGGCGCCAACGGCGCCGGCAAGTCAACGCTGATCAACCTGCTAATGGGCCGGCTCGCGCCCGATTCGGGGCAGATCGTCCTCGGCACCAACCTCCTGCCGGTGGTGCTCGATCAGGCCCGCGCGGTTCTGGAACCCGGCATGACCGTCACCGACGTGCTCACCGGCGGACGGGGTGACAGCGTCACGGTGAACGGCCAGAGCCGCCACGTGATCGGCTACCTCAAGGACTTCCTGTTCGCCCCCGAGCAGGCGCGCACGCCGGTCTCGGTCCTGTCGGGCGGCGAGCGCAACCGGCTGCTGATCGCCCGCGCGCTGGCGCAGCCCGCCAACCTGCTGGTCCTCGACGAGCCGACCAACGACCTCGATCTTGAGACCCTCGACCTGCTCCAGGAGATGCTGGGCGACTACCAGGGCACGCTGATCCTGGTCAGCCACGACCGCGACTTCCTCGACCGGGTGGTCGGCAGCGTGCTGGTGTCCGAGGGGGCGGGCCGCTGGGTCGAGTATGCCGGCGGCTACAGCGACATGCTGATCCAGCGCGGGCAGGGGGTCGAGGCGCGCACGGTCGCGCCGAAGGCCAAGGAGCCCCGGGAAACCAAGGCGCGCACCGGGACGGCTGCCGCGCCGGCCGGCAAGCCCAAGCTCGGCTTCAACGAGCAGCACGAGCTGAAGACGCTGCCGGCCCGGATGCAGAAGCTGGAGGCGGCGATCGGCCAGCTCAAGACGATCCTGGCCGACCCCGACCTCTACGCCCGCGATCCCGCCCGCTTCGACAAGGCTTCGTCCATGCTGGCGCAGGCCGAGACCGAGCTGTCGCAGGCGGAGGACCGCTGGCTGGAGCTGGAGATGCTGCAGGCGGGGTGAGCGCCGCCGGCAGCCGCGAGACATACCCAGGGACCGGAGACCGCATGACCGCCTACCAGACCCTCGAACAGCGCTTCGCCCGGCTCGCGGCCCTCGAAGGCGCCGCCGGGATCCTCGGCTGGGACGCGCAGACGCTGATGCCCGACGGCGCCGCCGAGGCAAGGGGCGACCAGCTCGCGATCCTGCGCGGGCTGGCGCACGAGATCCTGACGGCGCCCGAAGCGGCCGAGGACCTGGCGGCCGCCGAGCGGGCGAGCGGCCTCGAATCCTGGCCGGCCGCCAACCTGCGCGAGATGCGCCGCGCCCAGGCCCATGCCACGGCCGTCCCCCGCGACCTCGTGGAGGCGAGCTCCCGCGCGGTGTCCCGCTCCGAGATGGTCTGGCGCGAGGCGCGGCGGGACGCGGATTTCGCCAGGCTCGAGCCGCACCTCGCCGAGGTGCTGCGGCTCCAGCGGGAGATCGGACAGGCCAAGGGCGCGGCTCTCGGGCTCGATCCCTACGACGCGCTGCTCGACAGCTACGATCCCGGGATGCGCCGGGCGGTGATCGATCCGCTGTTCGCGGATCTGACCAGCTGGCTGCCGGCGCTGATCGCCCGCGCCCGGGAGATCCAGGCCGCCCGCCCGGCGCCGCTGCCGCTGACCGGCCCGTTCGACGTGGCGGTCCAGCGCGAGCTCGGCCTCAAGCTCATGGAGGCGGTGGGTTTCGACTTCAATCGAGGCCGGCTCGACATCAGCCTGCACCCGTTCTGCGGCGGCGCCACCGACGACGTGCGGATCACCACCCGCTACGACGCCGCCGATTTCGGCCGCGCCCTGATGGGCGTGCTGCACGAGACCGGGCACGCCCTCTACGAGCAGGGCCGGCCGGCAGCTTGGCGGCACCAGCCGGTCGGCGCGGCCCGGGGCATGAGCCTGCACGAGAGCCAGTCGCTGATCATCGAGATGCAGGCCTGCCGCAGCCGGGAGTTCTTCACCTTCCTGGCGCCCTTGCTGCGCGCGGCGTTCGGCCGGTCCGGGCCGGAATGGTCGCCCGAGAACCTGCACGCGCTCAACACCCGGGTCGCTCCGGGCTTCATCCGGGTCGATGCCGACGAGGCGACCTACCCGGCCCATATCCTGCTGCGCTACCGCCTGGAGACCGCGATGATCGCGGGCGACCTCGCGGTGCGGGATCTGCCGGGCGCCTTCAACGATGGCCTGCGGGAGTTGCTGGGCCTGACCGTGCCGAACGACCGGGCGGGCTGCCTGCAGGACATCCACTGGCCGAGCGGCGCCTTCGGCTACTTCCCGACCTATACGCTCGGCGCCATGGCGGCGGCGCAGCTGTTCCGGGCCGCGCGGTCGGCCGAGCCGGCGCTTCCGGGCTGCCTGGCAGAGGGCGATTTCGGGCCTCTGCGCGGTTGGCTGCGGAGCAACGTGCACGAAGTCGGCTCTCTGCTCGGCACCGACGATCTGCTCACCCGCGCCACGGGCGCGCCGCTCGGCACCGCCTCGTTCCGGGCGCATCTGGAAGCGCGGTATCTCGGGAACGCGCGAGGCTGACCGGGCTCTCGAAGACAGGGCATCGCCGGCCACCACGTCATCCCGGGGCCGCGCAGCGGAGCCCGGGATCCAGAGCCGCAGACGGTGCCCGGATCGCCGACCGTTGCGGATCTGGATCCCGGGCCCTGCTGCGCAGTCCCGGAATGACGGTGTGGATACGCGCTCCCGACCTGTGAGGCCGCCATGGGCCGACCGCCCCGCGAGCCGCTACAGCGCCACCACGTCCACCGCCGCGCCGAGCCGGTCGCGGGCGATGTCGGCGACGTGGCGGTGATGCGTGAACAGGATCGGCTGAACCCGCTCCCCGATCGCCGCCAGTGCGTCGAGGCCGTGGCCGGTGCGCACCTCGTCGAAGGTCGAGAACAGATCGTCGCCGATGAACGGTGCCGGCTCGGCGCGGCCGGCGTAATCTTCCAGATAGGCCAGCCGCAGGGCGAGATAGAGCTGGTCGCGGGTGCCCTCGCTCATCCCCTCGATCGGCACCAGCCCGCCGCCCGCCCGCTGCCCCGCGAGCCGCGGCGTGTCGGCCTCGTCGTAGGTCTGGGCGAGCCCGGAGAAGCCGCCGCCCGTCATGGCGCAGAACAGGGCACCGGCGCGCGCCAGCAGCGGATCCTGCTGACCGGCGCGGTGGCGGGCGACCGCCTGCCCGAGCATCAGCCCGGCGAGACGCAGGACAGCCCAGGAGCGGGCCGCGGCCTGCAAATCCGCCTCTGCGGCCTTGCGCTCGGCGAGCGCCAGCTCGGCGCCGGTTCCGCCTTCCAGCTCGGCCCGGCGCCGCTCGGCACGGTCGCGGTCGGCGAAGATGACCTGGCCGCGCTCCGCCTGCTCCTCCGCCTCCAGGGCGAGCCGGGCCAGCTCAGCCTCGATCGCCTCCGGCGGGAGCGCTTCGAGGCCGACGCGGAGCTCGGCCTCCGGGAGTCCGTCAGCGGCGCCCGCGAGGCTGCCGCGCAGGCGCAGGAGCTCGGCGCGCAGGCTCTCGCGGGCGCTCAGGCGGCCGAACAGGGCCTCGATCTCGGGCATCGGCGCCTCGGCCCGGTCCGGCATCGCGGCGGCGACCGCGCGGCTCAGCGCCGCCCGAGCCGCCGCGTGCAAGTCGGCCGCCGCGCGGCTCGCCGCCGCAGCCTCGTCGCGCCGGCGGTCCAGCTCGGCGCGCCGCGCCTCCCGGGCCTGCGCGGCGACGAGGCGCGCGTGCAGGGTGCGGATCGCGGTCGTCGCCGGCGTGTCGGCGAGGTCCGGCGCCAGCGCCTCGATCAGGGCCGCCGCGCCGACCCGGAACGCCTCCATGTCGCGCCGGATCCCGGTCGCCCGGCGGTTCAGGGCGGCGCGCTCCGAGAGCCGGTCGGGCACCGTGCGCCACGCCTCCAGGGCACCCTCCGCCTCCTCGGGCCGGCTCGTGGCGGCGAGGCCCAGCGGCTGCAGGGCCGAGGCCCATTCGGTCTGCCACGCGGCGCGCCGCGTCGCGGTCTCGGCGCGGGCCGCGTCCAGCCGGGCGCAGGCGGCCCAGGCCGCGCGGAGCAGGCCGCCGGTCTGAAGGTTCGCCTCCCAGCGGCTCGCCAGCGTCGCCACCCGCGCCTCCAGGCGTTCGAGGGCCGGGCCGACCTCAAGCTCCGGCGCGGGATCGAGCCCGGAGCGGGCGTACAGATCCGCCAGCGGCGACCGGGCGGCCTCGATCCGCGCCGCCAGCCGCTCCCGCTCGATCCGCTGCTCGGCCAGCCGCTGCTCGGCCTCGATCAGGTTCTCCGTCTCGGCGAGCCACGCCGCCATCTCGACGGGCGGCCCCGGCTCGATCCCGGCGGGAAGCCAGGCCGCGTGCCACGCCACCTCGCCGGCTGCGATATCGGCCGTGATGCCGGCCAGGATGTCCTGCGCGGCGGTGGCCTCCGCCTCCTCGGCGGCGAGGCGGTCCTGGTCGGCGGCATGGGCCGCGACCCGCGCCGCGTCGCTGGCGCGCTCGTCGGCGAGCCGGTCCGCTTCGAGGACAGCCCGCTCGTAAGCGGCGATCTCGGCGAGTGCCGCTGTCTTTCCCGCCCCCAGGGCGTCCCGTAGCGGCGCGAACGCCGCGTCTCGGGACGCCCGCGCTCCATCCAGCCGCTCCCGCGTGGCGATCGGCCGGCCGGCCTCGCGCGCGCGCAGCCTGTCCCGGGTCGCGGCGGCTTGGCGCAACGCTGTCTCGTGCCGGTCGACGGCGCGCTCCCGCTCGCGATGTCGTCCGTCGAGGAGGGCGCGGAAGCGGGCGACCGCCTCCGGCGCGGGCAGCGGCATCCGGACGAGGGCGGCGGTGTCCGGGACGGGCGGTGACAGCCGGGCCGCCTGATTGCGCAGCAGCGCCGTCTCCCGCCGGATCGCGCCACCGAGCGTTTCGTGGGCGGCGATCCACTCGTGCAGGCGGGCAAGCGGCTTCAGCGCCTCGCGCAGCGGCGTCGGATCGTGCGTCGCGCCCGCGGCTTCGATCTCGCCCGCCAGCCGGTCCCGTTCGGACAGGGCCACGGCGTGGTCGCGGGCGATCTGATCCTCGGCCGCCGACAGTGTCCGATGCGCGCGAATCAGCCCCTCGATCCGGGCCCGGGCGGCATCGGTCGGCTGGGCCGATTCGAGCGCCGCCAGATCGGCGGCACCGATCCGGGCGCGCAATCGCTCCAGGTCCAGCCCGACCTTGTGGGCATCGCCCTCGATCCGGGGCAGGTCCGTCCCGCCCTTCTCGTACTCCTTGGTGCCGCTGAAGGCCGCGAGGATCTCGTCGGCCCGGAGCGTCAGCCCCGGCTCGACCGGCACGGCCTCGGCCTCCGTCCGGGCCTGGGCCAGGACGGTGTCGGCCCGAGTCGCCTCGGCCTCCGCCGTCCGGCAGCGATCGAGGGCGCCGCCGAGGCGCTCGATCCAGGCCGGATCCGCGTCGACGAGGCCGTCCTCGGCCGTGATGCGCTGCTCCAGCGCATCGATCTCCGCGACGATCGGCCGGACGCGCTTGAGCCGCTCCAGGCGGGCGCGCTCGACGGCCATGGCCCTCTGCTCGGCCCGGAGCGCGTCGAGCTGGTCGGCCGCGGCCGCGATCTCGTCGTTCAGCGCGCGCCAGTCGCCCGCGCGCAGGCCCTTCTCGCGGATCGCCTTGCGGGCGGTGTCGTGGCGTTCCAGCGCCTGATAGAAGGTCCGGTGCTTGGCCTGGCGCGGTGCGAAGATGCCCTCCGCTTCGGTGTCGAGGGCGGTCTGCAGGTCCGTGAGGCCGCGCAGGCCGGAGCCCGCCGCGAACAGGCTCGCGCCGACTTCGCCCTCCACGTCAACCATCTCGCGCCCGCCCGCCCGCAGGCTCTGCGCGTCGAGGCCGAAGGCGCGGCAGAAGGCCGACCGCGACAGGCCGCCGAGGAACGGCGCGAGGGCGTCGTCGGGCAGGGGCGCATCGTCCGCATCGATCAGCGTGCGGCTGTTGCCCTTGCGGCGGCGGAAGCTCAGCCGGCGGCCGTCGGCGGCGGCGATCTCCGCGCCGAGGCGCAGCTGCGGCATGTCGTGCAGGAAGGCGTAGCGCGTGGATTTCTCGAAGCCGAACAGCAGGTCGGTGACGGCCGCGAGCGCCGTGCTCTTGCCGGCCTCGTTGGCTCCGAGCACGACGTGCAGCCGCGCGTCGGGGCGGAACGCGATCGCGCGGTCCGTGAAGGCGCCGTAGCGCTCGAGGGCGAGGCGGATCAGACGCATCGGATGTTCCTGGGCGCTCCGCTCAGCAATGCCGGCCGACGAGGCGGCCGAGGATCAAGGCCTCGGCCTCGGCGCAGAGGGCGTCGAACTCGTCTTCCAGACCCGCCTCGGCGGCGACCGCGGTCGGCATCCGGCCGCCGATCTCGGCCAGGGCCGCCTTGGCCCGCGTCCGGAAATCGGGATCGCGGTCGATGTCGGCGAGCAGCGCGGCGGGGTCGATCGCGGTGCCGGACGTTTCTATCGGCGCGCGGGGCCGATGCGTCTCGATCTTGAGGCGCTCAAGCCACAGATCCTCGTGCAGCCGGTGTGCGGCGGCCTGAATCTCGGCCGTGAGCGACTCCCGGTCGGCCGCCAGCGCGTCGTGGGCCGGCGTCGTGCCGGTGAGGTGGACGCGCACGAGGACGAGCCGGGTGGCGGCGAGGGCGGCGAACGGCCGGAGCGCCGCCTCCACGGCCTCGAGCGCCGCGCGGGGATCCGCCGCCTGAGCGAGATCCACCGAGACCTGCTCGAATCGGGCGCGGTCGAGGGCGAGGCGCTGGAGGCCGGTCACGCGGCTGTCGGCGACCTCGACCACCACGGCGCCCTTCTCGCCGCGCTCGCGGATGCTGCGGCCCTGGAGGTTGCCGGGGAACACGATCCAGGGATCCCGGGACAGCTCCGCGTATTCGTGGATGTGGCCGAGCGCCCAGTACTCGTAGCCGCGTGCCGCGAGGTCGGCGACCGAGCACGGGGCGTAGGTCTCGTGGGCCGCGTGGCCGGTGCAGGAGGTGTGAAGGATGCCGAGGTTGAACCAGCCCGGCAGGGCGGCCGGGTAGGTCAGGGACAGGTTCTCCTCGACGGCCCGGCCCTGGAAGCTCCGGCCGTGCAGGGCGACCCGCAGCCCCTCCAGGCGGAACGTCCCGGCGCGGTTGGCGGGGAAGACGTGGACCGAGGGCGGCAGGGTGATCGAGCGGGTGATCACGCTCTCGGCATCGTGGTTGCCGCGCACCAGGATCGTCGGGATGCCGGCGCGGTCGAGGCGGGAGACCTGCCGGGCGAAGAACAGGCCGATGGTGTTGTCGGCCCAGTCGCCGTCGTAGATGTCGCCGGCCACGACCACGAAGGCGACCGACCGCTCGATCGCCTGGGTGACCAGATCCTCGAAGGCCTGCCGGCCGGCCGTGGCGAGGCGCCGGGCCAGGTCGGCATCGCGGGCGGCGAGCCCCGACAGGGGGCTGCCGAGATGCAGGTCCGCCGCATGGATGAAGCTGAAGCCCGTCATCGATGTCCCAGGGGATCGTGGCGCGTCCGGAACGGAGGCCGGCCCGGGCAGGCCGGCCAGCATCGCGTGCCGGCTCTTAGGCCGCCGGCAGGGGTAGCCTCAAGCGGCCTTCGTCGCCGGCCTGTGGGATATGCCGGATGAGCCCCGCCGCGTCGGGCCGATTGGCGCACGGGCCGTCGAACGACGGAGCCGCGCGCGCGTTACAGCGTGGCGGTGGCGGGAGAGCCGCGTGATGAGAGGCAAGTCCGGCCCCATGAACATCGCTGCACGCCCCCCGGCCCGGCCCGGCCTGACCGCGGCTCCCGATCTGCCGCTCCGGCCGGCGGCCCGCGGGCACGCGCCGTTCAAGATCGTGAGCTGGAACCTCCTGCGCCGCACCGGCGCCGCTGTCGATGACGTGGCGGCCCTGATCGCCCAGGAGAAGCCGGATCTGCTGCTGATGCAGGAGGCGACCCGCGCCATCGGCTTCCTGCTGGACCGGATCGGAGGCCACTATGCCTGGGCACCTCTTCCGGGGCGGATCCACGGGCTCGCCATGTGGAGCCCCGAACCCTGGCCGGCGCCGCCGCGGGTGATCACGCTGCCCTCCGGCGCCCTGGTGCACCGGGTCTGCCAGATCCTCGACCTCGGCGAGTTCGGCGTGGCCAATGTCCATCTGTCGCACGGGCAGATGCTGAACCGCCGCCAGCTCCGCCGCATCGTCACCGAGTTGCCACCGCGCGCCGCCGTGCTCGGCGACTACAACATCGTCGGTCCGGCGCTGATCCCGGGCTTCCGCGACGTCGGTCCCCGCCGGCCGACCCACGCGATGGTGGACGTTCTGCCGCTGCGGCTCGACCGGTGCCTCGCCCGCGGCCTCATCTGCCACGCGCACGACGTGCTGCCCCGCGGACCGTCCGATCACCGGCCAATCGTCGTCCATCTCGGGCCGGCGCCGGAGGCGCACGCGCCCGGCCGCTTCAAAGGTATGGCAGCAGCAGTCGCACGCCTGCGTCGCGCAGACGGATCGGCAGGACGCGGGCGGCGAGGTCCTCCCGGCTGAGACGCGCCTCCATCTTGCCGCGCATGAACCGGTCGAGCTCGGCGGCCAGCTCCGCGTCGATGATCTCGACGTTCAGCTCGAAGTTGAGCCGGAAGCTGCGCATGTCCCAGTTGGCGCTGCCGACGAAGCACCAGATGTCGTCGACCACCATCGCCTTCGAGTGATCGAACGGCGGCTCGTCGAGCCAGACCCGCACGCCGGCCCGGAGCAGCGGGTCGAGATGGGCCCGGGTCGCCCAGTCGATGAACGGGTGGTCGCTGACCCGCGGGATGATGACGTCGACGGTGATCCCGCGGGTCGCGGCCTGCGCCAGGGCGCCGGTCACCAGCTCGTCGGGCAGGAAGTACGGCGTCACGAACCGGACCGTCTTGCGGGCGCAGGCCAGCGCCTGGAGGATGACCTGCTCGATCTTCTCCACGTCGGCGTCCGGGCCCGACGTGACCGCGCGGGCGACGCTGGAGCCGGCCGGCTCCAGATCGGCGAACCAGGGCTCGGCATCGAGATTCTCGCCGGCCACGAAGGCCCAGTCGGCCGCGAAGGCGACGGCGAGCTGCTCGACGACGGGGCCGGTCAGCCGGAAATGGGTGTCGCGGATCGGGTGCTCGGGCTTCAGGGCGACGCGGTTCGGCTGCGAGATGTTGAGGCCGCCTGTGAAGGCGACGCGCCCGTCGACGATCAGCAGCTTCTTGTGCGAGCGCAGGTTGAGGAACGGCATCCGCCAGGGCAGGGCGGAGTGCATGAACAGGGCCGCCGGCACCCCGGCGGCGGTCAGGCGGTGGTAGGCGGGCGCCCGGAAATAGCCGCCGCCGATCCCGTCGATGATGACCCGGACGCTCACGCCGCGCGCCTTGGCCTCCACCAGCGCGTCGCAGAACTCGCGGCCGGTCGGGTCGTCCCGGAAGATGTAGCTCGACAGGGCGATGCTCGCCCGCGCCTCCCGGATGGCGGCCAGCATGACGGGATAGGCCGCGTCGCCGTTGCGGAACATCTGGACGGCATTGCCCGCGAAGGCCGGGAGGCCGGTGATCCGCCGGATCGCGCGGTCCAGAGGCCAGAGCGTCTCGGGTACCACCTCGTCGTCGGTGTCGGGCAGTTTCGTCGCGTCGGAGGGCTTGGTCCGGAGCCGCCGGGCGCGGCGCGAGACGCGATTGATGCCGAAGGTCAGGTACAGGGCGGTGCCGAAGATCGGCGACAGCCAGGCGAGCCCGATCCATCCGACCGCCACGCTCACCCGCCGCTTGCGCAGCAGGGCGTGCAGGGTCACGCCGATCGCGAGCGCGAAGCCGATGAGCGCCTCCACGTCCGACCGCAGCAGGGCGGTCGACTGGACCCATCGAGTGAGCGCGTTGTCCAAGGTCTCGGCATCCGGTTCGCGTGAAGTGGCGCCGGATATACCCGAAAGATGCGCGGCGGCGCGGATTAATCGGCCGGCTTGGCCGGGGAGGCAATGGGTGACGCGACGGGCCCGACCACCGGCCGCTCGCAGCGATAGGGCCCGCTCCCGTCGAGGGCCGCGTACAGCACGCGGCCGCCGGATTCGATGCAGCGTGCCTTCGCCTCGGCGTAGGGCCGGTGGAAGCTCCAGATGGTGATCATCGGCCCTATCGTGGCGAAGCAGATGCCGCCGAACACCAGGGCGGCCGCCCAGGTGGCGCCGTTCCGATCGGGGCGCTGCGGCCGAGGGGGCGGCATCGCGCCGTAGAAAGCGAGCGTCAGACCGAACAGGTCGATGGTGCTCATCAGCCGTTCCGCATTGGGGCGCCGAACCCGGCAGGACCGGGCGTATGGTCAATCCTAGGGCAGGACGGCGCCATAACCTACGCGAACCGGCCTGCGTCGTATCGCGTCAGGCCGCGGGGAACCTACGGCTCCCAGCGCGGCGGCCGCTTGCCCAGGAAGGCGTCGATGCCCTCGTGGGCGTCGGCCATCATCATGTTCCGGGTCATGATTTCGGCGGTGTAGCCGTAGGCCTCCTCCAGGCCCATCTCGATCTGGCGGCCGAACGCCTCCTTGCCGATCGCCAGGACGCGCCGCGCCTTGCCGGCGATCCGGGTCGCGAGGGCGCCGACCGCCGCGTCGAGATCCGCCTGCGGCACGACGCGGTTGACGAGGCCGATCCGCAGCGCCTCGGCAGCGTCGATCGGCTCGCCGACGAGAAGCATCTCCAGGGCGGCCTTGCGCGACACGGCCCGCGAGAGGGCCACCATCGGGGTCGAGCAGAACAGGCCGATCTGCACGCCGGGCGTCGCGAAGCGGGTCTCCTCGGCACAGACGGCGAGGTCGCAGGTCGCCACGAGCTGGCAGCCGGCGGCGGTCGCGATGCCGTGGACCCGGGCGATCACCGGCTGCGGCAGGCGCGTGAGGCTCAGCATCAGCCGGGCGCAGGTGCGGAACACCGCCTCGGTCGCCTCCCGCGACGGATCGGCGCGCATCTCCTTGAGATCGTGGCCGGCGCAGAAGGCGGGACCGGCCCCCTGGAGGACCACGACGCGAATCCCGGGATCCGCACGGATCGCGTCGAGCTGGTCCTGGAGCGCACCCATCAGGGCCATCGACAGGGCGTTGCGGGCCTGGGGCCGGTTCAGGGTCAGCGTCGCGATCCCGTCGGCGTCCTCGCGCAGCAGGATCGGTTCGTCCGAGCTGGCCGAGGCGGGCGGGACCGTGGACAGGGCTGCGGTCATGAGCGCGTCTCCCGATGCCGGCCGCCGTGGCGTGTGCGGCCGATCCTGTGGCCCGAGGATTAGCACGCGGGCCGAGCCCCAGCGATGCCGCCGGACTGGACGGACTGCCTCAAGGAAGGTGAAACCGCTGGTCTGGCAAGCTTATCAGGCCGATCCACGCGGGAGATCGCACGTAGCGGCTGCGATCGGGGATCTGAGCCAAGATGGTGCTGCCGTTCGTCGGCTTCGCGCCCGCCTGCGCTTCGGTCCGCGGCCGTCGCATGACGGGATCGCGATCCTCAGCGCCGTCGCGGGCGCCTTCGTGGCGGAGCGGCAGGTCGCCCTGCACGTCGTCCCCGGCACCGGCGGCTTCGGCTCGACCCTGCTCGGGCTGCATTTCTACACGCTGGCGCTCATCGCCTTCGTCGTCCTGATCGTCGGCGTGGGCGTGCTGCTCCTCGGCGACGGGGTCCTCCGGGCAGAGCTCCGGGCGGACAACGGCGGGGCCGGCCGATTCGATGCGGCGTGCCTGCTGCTGTTCCTCGGCGTCGTCCTCGCCAATGCCGTGTCGATGGCGGCGGAATGGGGCACCGGCCTCTGCCCGGACGACCCCACGCGTTACGAGGCGCTGGACAGCTGGCTGGGGCACGCCGGCCCGCGCTGACGGCGCGGAACGGAACTCGCCTCGCGCCCTACGCCAGCTCGGCCAGCGCCAGATCGAGGCTCGCGAAATCGGCGCCCGGCCCGTTCCACCAGACCGGGGGATAGGCGGACAGCTGACCCATCAATCCGGCATAGGCCTGCGCGAGCGCCGTATCGACGATCACCAGGGCAGCGCCCGACAACGACAGGCTGTCGGTCGGCGCGTCGCCGAGACGGCTCCCGTCCAGGCAGTTGACGCGAAGGCCGAGGCGGGTGAGACCGAGGCGCATGGCCTCCGCCTGCCCGAGATCCTGCACCAGAAGCGCGACGGTGTCGCCGGCGCGGAGGCCCTCGCCGATGGCCCAGCGTGCGACCCGGTGCGGGCAGACCGGGGCTGCGGCCCCGGCGCCGCGCCGGTCGGCGGCACCAGGCCCGGCCGTGCCGGTCCGGAAGAGGCGAGCCGGGTCCTTGGGGGCCGGGACCGGAAGTGATGCGGCAGAGGAGTTGACGCCGTACATGCGATGCAGACCGCCTGGATCTGGATAGATCGTGACGTCTGGCGTGACGCGGGCAGGTTAACACTCTCTCTCACGGCGCGGCCCAGCCGGAACACGGGTGCATTTTCGGCCGCTCCACGGCCCTGGACTGCACCTATGGCCAACAGGTCATGAAAATCGGGCCGTCGTTTGCAGGCAAATTCGGTCGCATTGGCGAATGGCCGGCATGGTCCTATGTCCCGCCCGCCCGAGGCGACCCGCCAGAGTTCGCCCGTCTTCGAGGAAACAACTCCGCATGCGCCACATCGCCCTTCCCGCTGCCCTGATTCTCGCCGCCGTCCCGGCTCAGGCGCAGATCCGCAACGCGCCGGGCCCGCGCGCTCTGGAATTCGCCGCCTACATCTTCGCCGCCTCGAATGTCTGCGGCTACCGGATCGGCAGCGACCAGTTCGAGGCGCTGCTGGCGAAGCAGAACGTGCAGATCGCTGATGTCCAGCCGCGGGGTCCGTTCGGCAACCGCGTGCAGACCATGTTCACGCTGATGTCGAACCAGATGGTGCAGAACCGCGATCAGGCCTGCATTGCGGTGGCCGGCGAGTACGGCCCCGAGGGCACCGTCGCCAAGAACGTGCTGCTGCCGGCCGGCCAGGATTCGAGCGCTCCGGCGGCCAAGCCGGCGGAGACCGCAAAGCCCCAGTGAGCGTCGGCGGCACTCAGCCGAGGCGCCAGTCGATCGGAGAGCCGCCGTGCTCGGAAAGCCAGCGGTTGGCCCGCCCGAACGGGTCCGAGCCGGGAAAATCCCGGGCGCGGTTGAGCGGCGAGGGATGACCGCTCTCGAAAACGCCGTGGCGGCGCGGATCGATCAGCGCCGCCCGGGCGCGGGCCTGGGCGCCCCAGAGCAGGAAGACCGAGGGCTCGGGACGCGCCGAGATTGCGGCGACCGCCTCGTCGGTCAGCGCCGCCCAGCCGTAGCGGAGATGCGCCCCGGCCTTGCCGGCCTCGACGGTGAGCGCGCTGTTGAGGAGAAGGACGCCCTGCCGCGCCCAGGGCGTCAGGTCGCCGCCCGCGGAACGGTCCGAGCCGGCCTCCGCCAGGATCACCTTCAGCGAGGCGGGCAGGCGGCCCGAGCCCACGAACGAGAAGGCGAGGCCGTTGGCGTCGCCGGGAGTCGGGTAGGGATCCTGCCCGAGAATCACCGCGCGCACCGCCGGCAGCGGCGTCTCGGTCAGGGCGCGGAAGATCCGGTCTGGCGCCGGCAGCACGCGGGCACCCGCGGCGATGCGGGCATCGACGCGCGCCGCCACGGCGTCGGCCTGCCCCCCTGCGAAGAACGGCAGCGCCAGCCAGGGCGAGCCGGAGGCGCGGAAGGCGGCGAGGGCGTCGGCTACGGGCGTGTCGGTCATAGGGTCTCGCGGTGGACGGTGCGGCCGGGATCGGCGGCGGCCGCTCTCCGCCACCGGGGTGGCGGTTGCGGCTGGCGGCGACAAAGGGTTAGGGACAGGGGTCGAGCGCGCGGCGCCTCACGGTGCGGCATGTCGCGTCCGGTCTTCGCCGGGCGGCATCGCACCCTACATGGAGCGCACCCGACAGGGGCAAGCCTCCGGTCCAGGCCCAAGCGCACGCGCCGGCCCCCGGATATCCGAAGCCAGAGGAAGGACACGGCGCGCGGCGCCGGAACGATGCCATGAACGAACGCGTCGAACCCGCCGCGCTGGCGAATGGCCGGCCCCTGACGACTCTCAAGCCCGCGGCGGACGGCCTGCCGGCCGACCACCCGAAGGTGGCCTGGGGCCGTGTCGGCGTCCTGCTGATGAATCTCGGCACGCCGGAGGGCACGACCTACTGGCCCATGCGCCGGTACCTCAAGGAGTTCCTGTCGGACCGGCGGGTGATCGAGGTGCCGCGGCTGATCTGGTGGCCGCTGCTCAACCTCGTCATCCTGACGA
Source organism: Methylobacterium sp. FW102-HT35C08 (assembly GCF_058790235.1). Classification (NCBI taxonomy): domain Bacteria; kingdom Pseudomonadati; phylum Pseudomonadota; class Alphaproteobacteria; order Hyphomicrobiales; family Methylobacteriaceae; genus Methylobacterium; species Methylobacterium sp. FW102-HT35C08. Next base: position 631,837 of record NZ_JBYTCL010000002.1, read on the forward strand.
AGCGTCCCAAGCCGAAGGGGCGCGACTATGCCAGCGTCTGGAACAACGTCCTGAACGAGGGCCCGCTCAAGACCATCACCCGCGGCCAGAGCGAGCGCCTACAGGCCGCCATGGGCGATTCCGTGGTGGTCGATTGGGCGATGCGCTACGGCAAGCCCGAGGTCGCCGGTCGAATCCAGGCCCTGCTCGATCAGGGCTGCGACCGCATCCTGCTGGTGCCGCTCTATCCGCAATACGCCGCCGCCACCTCGGCGACCGCCTGCGATCAGGCGTTCCGCGCCCTGATGGACATGCGCTGGCAGCCGACGGTGCGGGTGTCGCCGCCCTATCACGACGATCCGGTCTACATCGCCGCGATGGCCGATTCGATCCGCGAGGGTCTGGCGAAGCTCGATTTCGAGCCGGAGGTGATCCTCACCTCGTTCCACGGGGTGCCGCGGAGCTACCTGCTCAAGGGCGATCCCTACCATTGCCAGTGCCACAAGACCGGCCGGCTGATCCGGGAGAAGCTCGGCCTGTCGCCGGACAAGATGCGGGTGACCTTCCAGTCGCGCTTCGGCAACGAGGAATGGCTGAAGCCCTACACCGACGAGACGGTGATGGAGCTGGCGAAATCCGGCGTGAAGCGCATGGCGATCGTCGCCCCGGGCTTCACGGCGGATTGCCTGGAGACGCTGGAGGAGCTCGACGGCGAGAACCGCCACTATTTCGAGGAGAATGGCGGCGAGAAGTTCGCCTACATCCCGTGCCTGAACGACAGCGACCTCGGCATGAAGGTCATCGAGCACGTGGTGCGCCGCGAGCTTCAGGGCTGGGTCTGACGATCGCGCGAGAACGCCGCTTGCGGGCCGGCCAAGCCCCCCTATTATTTTCCTAAGCCGGACGGGTCAGTCGATCCGGCGCGGGAGGATAACATGGCGTTCTTCATCGGCATCGCGTGCCCGTGGCTGCTGATCGCGGTGCTCGACAGGATTGCCGAAGGGCGCCGCGGCGACGAGCTCGCCGCGCTTGGGGTGACGCCGCAGGCCGCGCCGGAACGGTCGAGCTATCTGGTCCCCGATCGGCCGTATTGACGGGCTCGACCGAGTCTCCGGACCCGTGATGTCGGCCGAGAAGCGCGGCACAAAGCTGCGCTTTCCAATGGTCGGATGCGATGGGCTTCGGTTATCTTGGACGGATCCGCCCATCAGGAGGACGCGATGATTCGTGCCGAGCTCGGGGATCAGCTTGAGGCCTTCGTGATGCGGCTGGTCGAGACCGGCCGATACACTTCGGAGAGCGAGGTGCTGCGGGAAGGTGTCCGCTTGATCCGCGACCGGGAAGCGAGCCTCGCCGCTCTGGATCGATCGATCACGATCGCCCTCGCTCAGGCTCAGGCCGGGCAGACCAAGTCGGCCGAAGAGGTCTTCGACCGGCTGGAGAGCAAGTATCGTTCGCTCGGCGCCGGGACAGAATGATCGTCCGTTTCACGGACGCGGCGGAACACGATCTGGAAGCGCTCGGCGACTACATCGCGCAGGACAATCCGAAGCGCGCACTCAGTTTCGTGCGGGAACTGCGCGAGGCCTGCTTGGCGCTGGCTGATTTCCCCGAACGCTTTCCGCTGGTCCCCCGCTACAAGGACCGCGGCGTTCGACGGCGTGTGCAGGGCGACTACCTGATCTTCTACAGGGTTGAGACCGATAACGTCGTCATCCTGCACATCCTGCGTGGCACAGTGGATCATGCCACACGCCTTTTCCCATCCTGACCGGACTGTCCGGCCCGACCGTCAACCGCGCTCGGATCAGGGCTTCTTGGGCTCCGGCGCGGATTCGGCCGGGGCCGGCGGCGCGTCCATGCGCTCGATCTTCGCCTCTGCGCGCAGCTTCAGGATCATGTCCTGCTGAGCCTTGCGGATCAGGTGCTGATCGATCTGCTCCTTGAGCTCGTCGAAGTTGGGCTGCGGCTTGGTCCGCTTCTCCTCGACCTTGATCACGTGCCAGCCGAACTGCGTCTTGATCGGGTCGGAGACCTGGCCGGCCTTCATCGCGAAGGCCGCGTTGGCGAAGTCCGGGACCATCCGCTCCTTGGTGAACCAGCCGAGATCACCGCCCTCGGTCTTCGAGCCCGGATCCTTCGACGCCTCGGCCGCGACCTTGGCGAAATCCTCGCCGCCCTTGATGCGGGCCGCGATCTTCTTCGCCTCGGCCTCGTTGTCCACGAGGATGTGGCGGGCATGCACCTCCTCCTCGGGCTTCATCAGCTTGACGGTCTGGTCGTAGATCGCGTGCTCCGCCTCGGGCGTGACCGCGCGCTTGGCCTCCTGCTCCAGGTAGTCGTCGAGCAGGAGCTTGTCGCGGAAATAGGCGAGCTTGCGCTTGAACTCCGGCGTGTCGCCGATCTTGGCGGCCTCGGCCGCCTGCGCGCCGACCCGCAGGTCGACCATGTAGTCGACGAGCAGGTTCTTCTTCTGCGCGTCGTCGACGCCCGGCAGCGACAGGGCCGGGTCCTCGGCCGCGATGGCGAGATCGCCCTGCGTGATCGGCTTGCCGTTGACGGTCGCCGCGACCGAGTCCGGCCCGGGCGCGGCGGCGGGCGTGTTCGCCGCGGGCGTCGAGGCCGGTGCCGGGACCTTCTGCGGCGTCTGCGCCAGCGCGAATCCCGGCATCGCGAGCATGACGGCGAGCGCGCTGGCGCGCCGGAGGAGGGCGGTGTTCGGCATGCGGGCGAAGTCTCCGACTGACGTCTCGTGCCGCCCCGATCGGGCCGGGCGACAGGCCGCGGCACAGGTGGCCCGCGTCGCGCGAGAAGGCAAGCGCTGCCGTTCCGTGCATCCCGGAACCGTGACCGTACCGACCCGCGTTGAGGGCTGCCCCTTTCAGGTGCACCGGGCGATGTTTACCTCTATAAGCCCGGCCAACTCCGTCCAGGCCGGCCCGCCACGCTCACCCGTGGGCGGGCTCGCGCGTCCGCAGGTCAACGATGCTCGGCTCGATCGCCAAGAAGATTTTCGGCTCCTCCAACGACCGGCGCGTCAAGGGCTACCGCCCCCGCGTGGCGCAGATCAACGCGCTGGAACCGGAGATCCAGGCCCTGTCGGACGAGGCCCTGCGCGCCCGCACCGACATGCTGAAGGCCGAGCTCGCCGCCGGCAAGAGCCTCGACGACATCCTGGTGCCGGCCTTCGCCACAGTGCGCGAGGCCGCCAAGCGGGTCTTCGGCCAGCGCCACTTCGACGTGCAGCTGATCGGCGGCATGGTGCTGCACGAGGGTGGCATCGCCGAGATGAAGACCGGCGAGGGCAAGACCCTGGTGGCGACGCTGCCGGTCTACCTGAACGCGCTCGAGGGCAAGGGCGTCCATGTCGTCACCGTCAACGACTACCTCGCCTCCCGCGACGCCGAGTGGATGGGCCAGGTCTACCGGTTCCTCGGCCTCTCCGTCGGCACGATCGTCCACGGGCTCGACGACGCGCAGCGCAAGGACGCTTACGCCTGCGACATCACCTACGGCACCAACAACGAGTACGGGTTCGACTACCTGCGCGACAACATGAAGTACGAGATGTCTCAGCTGGCGCAGCGGGGGCATAATTTCGCGATCGTCGACGAGGTCGACTCGATCCTGATCGACGAGGCGCGCACGCCGCTGATCATCTCCGGCCCGGTGGATGACCGGTCGGAACTCTACGTGTCGGTCGACGCGCTGATGCCGCGCCTGCGCAAGGAGTTCTACGACCTCGACGAGAAGCAGCGCACGGTCTCACTGACCGAGGAGGGCAACGAGTTCATCGAGGAGGCGATGCGCGAGGCCGGCCTCCTGAAGGAGGGCGACCTCTACGACGCCCACAACGTCACCCTGGTCCACCACGTGAACCAGGCCCTGCGGGCCAACACGCTGTTCACCCGGGACAAGGACTACATCGTCAAGAACGACGAGGTGGTGATCATCGACGAGTTCACCGGCCGCATGATGCAGGGCCGGCGCTACTCGGAGGGGCTCCATCAAGCGCTTGAGGCCAAGGAGCGGGTCACGATCCAGCCCGAGAACCAGACGCTCGCGTCGATCACCTTCCAGAACTACTTCCGCCTCTACAAGAAGCTCGCCGGCATGACCGGCACGGCCTCCACCGAGGCCGACGAGTTCGCCGAGATCTACAAGCTCGACGTGGTCGACATCCCGACCAACAAGGAGGTCGAGCGCGTCGACGAGGACGACGAGGTCTACCGGACCGTCGGGGAGAAGTATGAGGGCATCATCGCCGAGATCGACAAGGCGCATGCGCGCCATCAGCCGATCCTGGTCGGCACCGGCTCGATCGAGAAGTCGGAGCACCTCGCCGAGATGCTCAAGAAGGCCGGCTACAGCCTGCTCGACTATTCCGACCCGAACGCGCTGACCGACGTCTACGCCGCTGCCCGCGAGGGCCGGGTGACCAAGCGCTTCGCCGTGCTGAACGCCCGCTTCCACGAGCAGGAGGCCTACATCGTGGCCGAGGCGGGCGTCCCCGGCGCGATCACCATCGCCACCAACATGGCCGGCCGCGGCACCGACATCAAACTCGGCGGCAACCTCGAGATGCGGATCGAGAAGGAGCTCGGCCACCTCGCGGACGGGCCGGAGCGCGACGCCGCCATCGCGGCGATCAAGCAGGAGATCGCCGAGAACCGCGCCAAGGTGCTGGCCTCCGGCGAGCCGGCCGATCCGGAAGCGGGCCGCAAGAAGGCGCTGCCCGGCGGCCTCTACATCATCGGCACAGAGCGCCACGAGTCGCGGCGCATCGACAACCAGCTGCGCGGCCGCTCCGGCCGTCAGGGCGATCCCGGCCGCTCGAAGTTCTACCTGTCGCTTCAGGACGACCTGATGCGGATCTTCGGCTCCGACCGGATGGACGGGATGCTGCAGAAGCTCGGCCTGGAGCAGGGCGAGGCGATCATCCACCCCTGGATCAACAAGGCGATCGAGAAGGCGCAGCAGAAGGTCGAGGCGCGCAACTTCGACATGCGCAAGAACGTGCTCAAGTACGACAACGTCATGAACGACCAGCGCAAGGTCGTGTTCGAGCAGCGCCGTGACTTCATGGGCCAGGACAGCGTCCGCGACACCGTGGACGAGATGCGCGAGGGCGTGATCGACGATCTCGTCGCCCGCCACATCCCCGAGAACGCCTACGCCGAGCAGTGGGATACCGCCGGCCTGCGCGAGCAGGTGAAGGACATCCTCAACCTCGACGTGCCGGTCGAGGACTGGGCCAAGGAGGAGGGCATCGCCGATGAGGAGATGCGCGAGCGCCTGCTCAAGGCCGCCGAGTCGGCCTATGCCGAGCGGACCGAGAAGAACGGCGCCGAGGTCACGGCCTATATCGAGAAGCAGGTCCTGCTCCAGACCCTGGACCACCTGTGGCGCGAGCACCTCGTGACCCTGGATCACCTGCGGCAGGTGATCGGCTGGCGCGGCTTCGCCCAGCGCGACCCGCTGAACGAGTACAAGTCCGAGGCGTTCGACCTGTTCAACGGGCTCGTGACCGCCCTGCGCGAGCAGGTCACCGCGCAGCTCTCGCGGGTCGAGATCATGATGCAGGAGCCGCAGGCGGAATACCCGGCCGGCGGCCCGGCGCTGCCGTCGATGTTCGCCCAGCATCTCGATCCGGTGACCGGCGAGAACGAGATGGACTACGCCGGTCAGGGCTCGGGCAGCGACGGCGGCGGTGGTCCGGCCTACGGCTTCGCCGCGCAGGGCCTGGCCGCGGACGGGGCGGTGCTGGAGCGCGATCCCACCGACGCCGCCACCTGGGGCCGCGTCGGCCGCAACGAGCCGTGCCCCTGCGGCTCGGGCAAGAAGTACAAGCACTGCCACGGCAGCCTGCAGGCTTGAGGCCGGCATGCCCGCGCGGGCGGTCTTCATCGCGGGGGCCGGGACGGAGATCGGCAAGACCTACGTCACCGCGGCCCTGACCCGGCGCCTTCGGGCGCTGGGCCGGCCGGTCCGGACCCTGAAGCCGCTCGCGAGCGGAGTCCCGCCGCTCGGCGATCCCGGCTTCGCCGAGAGCGACACCGCCCGACTGCTCGACGCCCAGGATCTTGCCCTCGACGAGGCGGCCGTTGCGGCGTGCTCACCCTGGCGGTTCTCGGCGCCGCTCTCGCCCGATCAGGCGGCGGCGCTGGAGGGGCGGTCCCTCGACCTCGCCGACCTCGTCGGCTGGTGCCGCGCGCAGATCGCCGGCACACGCGAGGGCACGCTCCTGATCGAGGGCGTCGGCGGCCTCATGAGCCCGGTGACCGAGACAGCCACGGGTCTCGATTGGCTGCGGGCGCTCGGCGTTCCGGCCCTTCTGGTTTCCGGCAGCTATCTCGGGGCGATCAGTCACGCGCTCACCGCCTGCGAAACCCTGCGCCTGCACGCGATTCCCCTGCTCGCCGTGGCGGTCAGCGAGAGCGAGGGGGCGCCGGCACCGGCCAGCACGGTGGCGGGCGCGATCGCCCGCCATGCCGGCGCGCCGGTCTTCTGCCTGAGACGCGGTGAGCCCTGTCCCGACAGCCTCGCCGACCTGATCTGAAGCGCCAAGGATCGTGACCGCCGCGGCGCTGGACGGCTTGGCCGCAGCCGCTACTTCTTCGACGGAGGCGCCGCATCCCGGACCCGAGGGGCGCCTTGCCGGAGTCCTGCGTTGAGTCAGTCCCTTGCCCCCGCGGCGCATTCCGGGTCCCAGGCTGCTTCGGACGGCGACGCGCCGACGCGCGGCCAATTGCGGCCCGCCCTCATCCTGGGCGCGCTGGGTGTGGTCTACGGCGACATCGGCACGAGCCCGCTCTACGCGTTCAAGGAGGCGGTGAAGGCGGCGACGGCCGGCGGCGCCTCGGTGCCGGCGGCGGCCACGGGTGCGGTGTCGCTGATCCTGTGGTCGCTGATCCTGATCGTGTCGCTGAAATACGCGGTGCTGATCCTGCGCGCCGACAACCGCGGCGAGGGCGGCATCGTCGCCATGCTGGCGCTGCTGGGCGCGCGGCAGGCGCGGCCGGGGACCTGGAAGGCGCTGCTTCTGGTGGTCGGGCTCGTGGGCGCGGCTTTGCTCTACGGTGACGGGGCGATCACGCCGGCGATCTCGGTGCTGTCGGCGATCGAGGGCCTGAAGGTCGACGCGCCCGCGCTCGGGCCGTTCGTGGTGCCGATCACGCTGGTGATCCTGGTCGGGCTGTTCCTGGTCCAGCACAAGGGCGTGGCCGCCATCGGCCGGGTGTTCGGGCCCGTCATGCTGGTCTGGTTCGTCGTGCTGGCGCTGCTCGGAACCGTCGGCATCGTCCGCCATCCCGAGGTGCTCGCGGCCGCCAACCCGTTTCACGCGCTCGACTTCATGCTGCACGCCGGCGTGCACGTCAGCTTCGCCATGCTCGGCGCGGCCTTCCTGGCGGTGACCGGCGGCGAGGCGATGTATGCCGATCTCGGGCATTTCGGCGCGATGCCGATCCGCCTCTCCTGGTTCGCGCTGGTCCTGCCCGCGCTGATGCTCAACTATTTCGGCCAGGGCGCGCTGCTGATCGGCACCCCCGACGCGATCGAGAACCCGTTCTTCCGGCTGTGCCCGGATTGGGGCCACCTGCCGCTCATCGCACTGGCCACGATGGCGACGATCATCGCGTCTCAGGCGATCATCTCGGGCGTATTCTCGCTGACCCAGCAATCGGTCCAGCTCGGCTTCCTCCCGGCGATGCGCATCGTGCAGACGGCCCGGGAGGAGCGCGGACAGATCTACGTCCCGATGGTGAACTGGCTCCTGGCGGCCGCGACCTTCGTGGCGGTGGTGATGTTCGGCTCGTCCGACGCGCTGGCCGGCGCCTACGGGATCGCGGTCTCGATGCTCATGGCGATCACCACGCTGCTGGCCGCGCTGATCGCCCTGCGCTGGGGCTACAGCCCACTTCTGGTGGTCGCGGTGAACGGCTTCTTCCTCGCGATCGACGCGGTGTTCTTCGCCGCCAACAGCGTGAAGATCCTGGAGGGCGGCTGGTTTCCCCTCATTCTCGCGGGCGTCGTGTCCCTGATGATGCTGACGTGGAAGAAGGGCAACGAGCTCGTCGAGAAGGCGCGGGTCGCCCTGAGGCTGCCGGAGGATGTGTTCCTCGCCGGACTTCAGCACCGCGATCTGCTGCGCCTGCCGGGCACCGCAGCCTTCCTCTCGGCGGCGGAGCACGGCATTCCGCTGCACCTCTCGCGGTTCGTGGAGCGCAACCACGCCTTGATGGAGCGCATCCTGATCATCACCGCGCTCTACGAAGAGACGCCCACCGTCCCGAAGGATCGGCGTGCTCACGTGACGATCCTGGCGCCGGACTTCTACCGGGTCATCCTGCGCTACGGCTTCATGGAGGAGGCTTCGATCCCGGAGGGTCTGGCCTGCGCGGTGGAGTCCCGGCACCTGCCGCCGCACGTCCTCGACGACATGACCATCTTCGTCGGCCACGAGACGATCATCCCGCGCAAGGACAAACGCGGCATGGCGCCCTGGCGGGAAAACCTGTTCGCCTTCATGCAGCGCAACGCCGAGCGCACCGGCGCCTTCTTCGGCGTGCCGACCCGGCAGGTCGTGGAGGTCGGGACCGAGATCGAGATCTAGGCGTCGGGGCGGCCGCCCGACGCGCGCGCAAGTCTCCGCCGCTTCCGTCGTGTGATGTCGCCAAGTCCAAACGGGACAACGGTCGGCAACCCGCCCTGAAAGGTTTGCGGTAGCGGTCGCCTGCACAGGACGTGACATGGATCGGCGCGGCGCGGCAGGCGGTACGTGGCGCCGTTCCTTGCCTGCCGATGCACGGAAACTTGAGCGGGCAATGCGGGACGGCGCGGAACCGTGGCCGCCGGGCCTCGTTGCGCCCCGACGCAGGCGACGCGCCCACGCGGCGTGCGCCGGATCGGAGGGACGAGGATGAACAGAGATCATTTCGAAGGCGGCCTTCGCCATCTGCGGGGCCGAGCCAAGACCACGGCGGGAGCGGTTCGCGGTCGGGCCGGCGACCAGTTCGACGGCGCCTACGATCAGGCGACCGGAGCGGCGCAATACGCCTACGGGGAAGCGCGCGACGCGGTAAGCGACCTGCGCCACGGCGGCGAGCACCTCGTGGAGGAGGGACGCACCCGGTTCCGTCAGGTCAGCGAGCGGAGCCATGCCCTCGCCGACGAGGCCATCGAGCGCGGACAACAGTACCGCGACCAAGCCGTCCGCCACGGCCGGACCCTCGCGCGGCGCGCGGACCAGAACCGCGGCACGACGCTGGCGCTCGTGGCCGCCATGGCCTTCGGCCTCGGCTGGCTGGCGCGGCCGACCCGCTGAGCCGCCCTGCGCGGTGGCGCCGAAGGCGGGGCAGCCGGTCGTGCGGCTGCCCCGCCGGGCGGAACGCATAAAGACATCTTTATGTCTTGATTGCTTCGTATCCCGCGAAGTGGTAGGGGCTTCGCCCGAACCGCAACGCGAACACGGAGCCATCGACTCATGGCCAAGGATTACATCGTCAAGGACATCGGGCTGGCCGATTACGGCCGCAAGGAGATCTCGATCGCCGAGACGGAGATGCCGGGCCTGATGGCGGTCCGCGAGGAGTACGGCGCCGCGCAGCCCCTGAAGGGCGCGAAGATCGCCGGCTCGCTCCACATGACGATCCAGACCGCCGTGCTGATTGAGACCCTGAAGGCGCTCGGCGCCGACATCCGCTGGGTCTCCTGCAACATCTACTCGACCCAGGACCACGCCGCCGCCGCCATCGCGGCCGCCGGCATTCCGGTCTTCGCCGTGAAGGGCGAGACCCTGGAGGAGTACTGGGATTACACCTCGCGCCTGTTCGACTGGCATGACGGCGGCATGCCGAACATGATCCTCGACGACGGCGGCGACGCGACCATGTTCGTCCATCTCGGCCTGCGCGCCGAGAACGGCGACACCGCCTTCCTCGACAAGCCGGAGAGCGAGGAGGAAGAGATCTTCTTCGCGCTGCTCAAGAAGAAGCTCGCCGAGAAGCCGAAGGGCTGGTTCGCAGGCCTCGCCGACAGCATCAAGGGCGTCTCCGAGGAGACCACCACGGGCGTCCACCGCCTCTACGTGCTGGCCAAGGAGGGCAAGCTGCTCTTCCCGGCGATCAACGTGAACGACTCGGTCACCAAGTCGAAGTTCGACAACCTCTACGGCTGCAAGGAATCTCTGGTCGACGGCATCCGCCGCGGCACCGATGTGATGATGGCCGGCAAGGTCGCCATGGTCGCGGGCTTCGGCGACGTCGGCAAGGGCTCGGCCGCGTCCCTGCGCAACGCCGGCTGCCGCGTGCTCGTGTCGGAGATCGACCCGATCTGCGCGCTCCAGGCCGCCATGGAGGGCTACGAGGTCGTGACCATGGAGGATGCCGCCCCGCGCGCCGACATCTTCGTCACCGCCACCGGCAACAAGGACATCATCACCATCGACCACATGCGGGCGATGAAGGACCGGGCGATCGTCTGCAACATCGGCCACTTCGATAACGAGATTCAGGTCGCCGGCCTCAAGAATCTCAAGTGGTCGAACATCAAGCCGCAGGTGGACGAGATCACCTTCGCCGACGGCCACCGCATCATCCTCCTGTCGGAGGGGCGGTTGGTGAACCTCGGCAACGCGACCGGTCACCCGTCCTTCGTGATGTCGGCCTCGTTCACCAACCAGACGCTGGCCCAGATCGAGCTTTGGACCAACCCGGGCAAGTACCAGAAGCAGGTCTACACCCTGCCCAAGACCCTCGACGAGAAGGTCGCGGCTCTGCACCTGGAGAAGATCGGCGTGAAGCTGTCGAAGCTCCGCCCCGATCAGGCCGCCTATATCGGCGTGTCCGAGTCCGGCCCGTTCAAGCCCGAGCACTACCGTTACTGAGGACGCTGCGGCCCGGGTTCGGCGCAATCCTGCGTCGAACCACCGGTTGCATGTCTGAATCTCGACAGACGGTCTCGGCCGTCGGAATCGACTACACTTCGAGGCCCGGCGCGCTGCGTCGGGCCTCGCCGTTTGTCAACCTCTGTATGCGAGATCGAACTGTGTCTTCTGTGTGTCGTTAACGGCTGATTATGCGCATCTTGCCAGAAGGCACGCTTCGTTCCCCTTCCGGGGTGATTCCGCCCCACTGTAGAGTACCGGCGAATCTTTGATCGATGGGACCGCGGCGGTCCGGAGGGATTGCCGCGGGGACGGTGCGTTCTGCGCCGCGCGATGACGCGCGCCGCTCGGACCGCCATCGATGGGTTGGGGGCAGGGCAAGCCATGGGTGTCGGTCGTGCGACACACGTTCGGATCTGCGTGGGCGCGCTTGTCCTGACCACGGCGAGCGCGGCGCTCGCTGAACTGCCCGAGGCGACCGCGGCGCATCCGGCGCGCGAGATCCACAGCGTGGCCGCTCTCGCGGTCTTCGGTGGGCTCGTCGTCTTCGCGGTGATCCTCTCGCTTCTCCACCTCTATGAGCGCAGCCGCTGGACGCGGCGCGAGCGCGAGCTGGCCGCAGCCCTCGACGTCCTGCGCGGCGCTCACGACCGCGCCGAGATGCTGCTCAACGCCGAGCGGCAGATCATCGTCACTTGGGACCGACGCAGCGAGCCGGTGGTGGAGGGCGACATCAGCCTGGCGATCCACGGCGAGCGGCCGACCTCGGGCTACGCGCGCCGGGTCCTGGCCTTCGGCACTTGGCTCATCGCCGCCGACGCGGACGCGGTCGAAGCCGCCGTGGAGACCCTGCGGGCCCGGGGCACGAGCTTCGCGCTGAGCCTCCGGACGCAGACCGGCCGGAACATCGAGGCGCACGGGCAGGCGGTGGCCGGCCGGGCGCTGCTGCGCTTGCGCGAGACCAGCCAGGAGCGCTGCGAGATCGCCGACCTGCGCGCGACCCTGGACGAGACCCGCCGCGGGCTGTCGGCGCTGTCGGGGCTCCTCGACGCGATTCCGCAACCGGTCTGGCGGCGCAACCGCGAGGGCAGCCTGAGCTGGGTCAACGCCGCCTACGTGGCCGCTGTCGAGGCGGAGAGCCGCGAGGCGGCCCTCGATGCCGGTACCGAGTTGCTCGACCGGCCGGCCCGGGAGACGATCGCCCGCGAGGAGGCCGCCCGCTCCGCCGGCCTGACCCGAAGCGTGCCGCGTCTGTCGGCCATCGTCGCCGGAAGCCGCCGCGTCCTCGACGTCTTCGAGACGAGCCTCGATACCGGTCGGGTCGGCATCGCCATCGACGTCTCGGAACTGGAGAGCGTCCGCGTCGACCTGCAGCGGCAGATGAACGCCAATGTCCGGACCCTCGACCAGCTGCCGACCGCGGTGGCGATGTTCGACGTGTCGCAGCGGCTGATCTTCCACAATGCCGCCTACCGGCAGCTCTGGGACCTCGATCAGGCCTTCCTCGACAGCCGCCCCTCCGACGGCGAGATCCTCGATCACCTGCGGGCGGAGCGGAAGCTCGAGGAGCACGCGGATTTCCGCGGCTGGAAGCAGGGTGTGCTCGCCGCCTACCGGGCCGCGGAGGCGAACCAGACCTGGTGGTACCTGCCCGACGGCCGGACGCTGCGCGTGGTCGCCGATCCGAATCCGCAGGGTGGGCTGACCTACCTGTTCGACGACGTCTCCGATCACTTGAACGCCGAGTCCCGCTACAACGCCCTGCGCCGCCTGCAGGCCGAGACGCTCGACACGCTCGCCGAGCCCGTCGCGGTCTTCGGGGCCGACGGCCGCCTGACCCTCGCCAACCGCGCCTTCTGCACCGTGTGGCGGCTCGACCCCGCCATCGTGGAGGAGCGCCCGCATGTCGACACCGTCATCCAGGCGTGCCGGTCGCTGGCGCCGGCCGAGGAGCCCTGGCTCGACATCCGCGACACCGTCGTCGGGCTGGAATCGCGGACCGCGCGATCCTGCCGCCTGGAGGTTGTGGACGGCACCGTCCTCGACTGCGCCGCACAGCCGCTACCCGAGGGCGCGACCCTCTTGACGCTGATCGACGTGACCGCGAGCGTGAACGTCGAGCGGGCGCTCACCGAGAAGAACGACGCCCTGGAGAAGGCCGCGCAGCTGCGCGACACCTTCGTGCACCACGTCTCCTACGAGCTGCGCTCCCCGCTCACCAACATCATCGGATTCACCCAGCTCCTCGGCGACGAGACGGTCGGCGCGCTGAACGAGCGGCAGCGGGAATATGCCGACCACATCATGCGCTCCTCGGCGGCGCTGCTGGTCATCATCAACGACATCCTCGACCTCGCCTCGATCGACGCCGGCTCGCTGGAGCTGCAGCGGGAGGAGGTCGACGTCCAGGCTACGGTCGAGGCCGCGGTCCGCGGCATCGAGGACCGGCTCGCCGAATCGCACATCACCCTCGCCCTCGACGTGCCGGAGGATATCGGCAGCGTCCACGCGGACGGGAAGCGGGTCCGCCAGATCCTGTTCAATCTGCTGTCGAACGCCGTGGGCTTCTCGGATGCCGGCCAACGCGTGGAGGTCCATGCCCGCAAGGACGCGCAGGATCTGGTCCTGAGCGTGCGCGATTACGGGCGCGGCATGCCGGCCGAGATCGCCGATTCCGTCTTCAACCGATTCGAGAGCCACACCCTGGGCACGCGCCATCGCGGCGTCGGCCTCGGCCTCTCGATCGTGCGGTCCTTCGTCGAGCTGCATGGCGGGCGGGTCCACCTGGAGACGGCACCCGGAAACGGGACGCACGTGACCTGCACCTTCCCGATCAGCCTCTCGGGACGCCCCGCGCGCGAACCACGCCCGGAGCCGCGACCACCGGTGCCACCCCCGGTGACCACACCGCGCAAGCCCGGGATGGCGCTGCACTGAGCGTGCCGATCCCGATCGGCCCGGCCGGATGCGCGCGGCGCGGCAGCCCGAATTTCGAGAGCGGCCCGGGACGTCCCCACCGTCAGGCTTGATTCTTGTGCCGGTCCCGCGCAGCAGGGGGACATGTCCGCACATGATCGCTCCGGCTGGGCCGTCTTCGGCATCGGCGACTTCCGCCTGTTCGGTGCGGCCCGCTTCCTCACGGGCCTCGCCTATCAGATGCAGGCGGTGGCGATCGGCTGGTTCGTCTACGACCTGACCCATTCCGCCCTGGCGCTCGGTTTCGTCGGCCTGGCAGGCTTCCTGCCGGCGGTGCTCTGCGCGCTGATCACCGGCCACGTGGCGGACGCCTACGACCGGCGCCTCGTCGGAGCCGCAGCCTTCGCGCTCCAGAGCGCGGCGAGCCTCGGCCTCCTCGCCTACGCCCTGGCCGGGTATCAGTCGGTCTGGCCGATCTACGCCCTGGTGATCCTCGTCGGCACCGCGCGGGCCTTCGCGAACCCGGCCCTCCAGGCGCTGCTGCCGACCCTGGTCCCCGGACCGCAATTCAGCTCGGCCATCGCGTGGAATGCCTCCTTGTGGCAGAGCGCGTCCGTGATGGGACCGGCTCTGGGCGGCTTCCTCTACGCCCTCGGGCCCGCCGTGGTGTTCGGCGGGGCAGGGGGCAGCTTCGCCCTGGCAAGCCTGCTGACGCTGCTGATCCGCTTTCGGCCGGCTGCGATGAGCGAGCGGCCGCCGATCACCTGGGCGGCGCTCTCGGCCGGCATCGACTACATCCGCTCGCAGCCGGTGGTGCTCGGCGCGATCAGCCTCGACCTGTTCACCGTCCTCCTCGGTGGCGCCACGGCGCTCCTGCCGATCTATGCCGGAGAGGTGCTGCATGTCGGCCCCCTCGGCCTCGGCGCACTGCGGAGCATGCCGGCCTTCGGTGCGGTCGCCATGGCCGTGCTGCTGGCGAACTACCCGCTGCGCCGCCACGCGGGGGTGCGGATGCTCCGGGCCGCGGCGGTGTTCGGCGCGGCGATCGTGGTGTTCGGCCTCTCGACCTCGCTGCCGCTGTCGATGGTCTGCCTGTTCGTCACAGGCGCGGCCGACATGATCTCGGTCTACGTGCGCCAGACTTTCGTGCAGGGCGAGACGCCGGACGCGATGCGCGGCCGGGTCTCGGCAGTGAACACGGTCTTCATCGGGGCTTCGAACGAACTCGGCGAGTTCGAGTCCGGACTTTTGGCCGCGGCCGTCGGGGCAGTTCCTGCGGTGGTGATCGGAGGCGCCGCGACGATCGGCGTGGCGCTGCTCTGGGGGCGGCTGTTCCCGGCCCTGAAGGCGCGCGACCGCCTGATGGTGCAGGGGTGACGGAACCGGTCGCGCGGCCGGGAAGATCCGACGCCGTCCTTGCGAGCGCGGCGAAGCTATTTAGGCGGCGCCGCAGTTTCCGACCGCGCGCCGCCTAAGATCACATCGCCTTTGCGCGTGACGACGGTCTGAACCGTCCTCCGCTTAGCGGCCGGCCAGGAGGGGCGACCAAGTCGGGTCGGAAGCGTAGGCGGGCGTCGGCACCGGCTGCTCCACCTTCCCGGTGATGTCGACCATGAACAGCTTGCCGCCGCCCTGGCCGCCGGGATCGCGGAAGAACAGCACGTACTGGCCGTTCGGCGCGAAGGTCGGACCCTCGTTGTGGAAGCCTTCGGTGAGGACGCGCTCGCCGGAGCCGTCGGGCTTCGACACGCAGATGGCGAAGCCGCCGTTGCGCTGGCGCGTGTAGGCGATCAGGTCGCCGCGCGGCGACCAGGCCGGCTGCGAGGCCGAACCGCCGCCGAAGGTGATCCGGTGCGGGTTCGAGCCGTCCGCGCCCATGACGTAGACCTGCTGCGAGCCGCCGCGATCGGACTCGAAAGCGATCTGCGCGCCATCCGGCGAGTAGGTCGGCGAGGTATCGATCGCCATGCCGTTGGTGATGGAGTGCTGGGCCTTCGAGGCGATGTCCATCGTCACGATGTCGGCGTTGCCGCCCTGCTGTACGCTCATGACGATTTTGCGTCCGTCCGGCGAGAAGCGCGGGCTCGCGCTCATCGAATCGACGTTGCCCAACGCCTGCCGTGAGCCGGTCTCCAGGTTGATCACCTGAACCCGCGGCTGGTGGCCGGTGGCCTGGGCCATGAAGGCGATGTCCTGCGTGGCCGGCGAGTAGCGCGGCGCCACGATCGACATCTCGCCGCTGGTGATGGCCCGAACGTTGGCGCCGTCCTGATCCATGACCATCAGGCGCTTGCGGCGGTTCTCCTTCGGGCCGGTCTCGTCGACGAAGGCGATACGGCTGTCGAACCACGGGCCGAGACCGGTGATCTTGGTGTAGACCGCGTCGGAGATCAGGTGGCCAGCGCGCCGGGCGTTGGCGGAGTCGGTGCCGTATTGCTGGCCGGTCATCTGCTGGCCGGAGGTGACGTCCCAGAGCCGGAACTCGACCTTGACCCGGCCGCCGTCGCGGACGACGCGGCCAGTGACGAGCCCCTGGATGCCGGTGGCGCGCCACTTCTCGAAATTGGGCGCCGCGTCGAAGTTCGGCTGCTCCGGGAAGCGGGCATGGTCGAGGGGCGTGAAGTAGCCGGAGCGGCGGAGGTCGTTGGTGACTACGCCGGAAACGAGCCCGCCGAGGCTCGGATCGCCGCCGAAATCCGCGATGGCGATCGGCATCGGCTGGAAGTTGCCGCCGCCGATGCGCAGCTGCAGCTGCGCCTGCGCCGGCCCCGCCAGGAAGCCCGTCAGCATCACGAGGAGCGCGATCAGGCGCGCGGCATAGGACGTCGGGCGGCGCCCGACGGAGGGGGTGTTCAGCATGGTGGGTCGGATCCGAGTGACGATCAGACGGGGACGCGGGGACGGCGGGACATCGGCTGGAAGACCTCAGGTCGCCGTGAACTCGAACTCCGCGTTGATGGCCTTCCAGTCATTGTAGTACGGCGCATAGGTGGCCGGAATGTTGTACGGCGCACAGCGGCGAACCGCCCGGAGCGCGGCCTGCGCGATCGACTGATCCACCGCACTCGCCCCACCGCGCATGATCCGCGGCTCGGTGCTGAGCGAGCCGTTCGGGTTCAGGCGGATGTCGAGCACCGGCAGGACCACGCCCTGGGCCGCGCCGGGGGGCGCCGAGTAGCAGCGCTCGATCTGCTGCTGGAGCAGGCCGACCAGGGCGTCGCGCAGCGACGGCGACAGGCGCTGGGCATTGCCGGTCGCCGCGCCCAGGGCCGCCACCTTCTGCACCGCCTGCCCGGTGGCGCCAGTCGATTGCGACGGCGCCTTCGAGGCGAGCATCGAGCGGATGTCGCCCGCGTTGAACTTGTTGGCGAGCTCGGCCTGCTTGCGCGCCTTAGCCTCCGCGTCGGCCTTGGCCTTCGCGTCCGCCATCGCCTTGGCCTTCGCCTTCGCGGCGGCTTCCGCCTTCGCAGCCGCTTCGGCCTTGGCGGTCTCCGCCTTGGCCTTCGCGGCGGCTTCCGCCTTCTCGCGCTCGGCTTCGGCCTTCGCCTCGGCGATCTCCTTCTGGCGCTCGGCTTCCGCCTCGGCCTTCGCCTTGGCGTCGGCCGCCTTCTTGGCGGCTTCCTTGGCCGCCTCGGCCTTGGCGGCCGCGGCCTTCTGAGCAGCCAGTTCGGCTTCGGCTTCCTGCTTCTCGATCAGCTTCTCCAGCTGCTCGCGCTTCTCAGCCTCGGCCTTCGCGACAGCCTCAGCCTTCGCTTTCGCCTCCGCCTTGGCGGCCGCAGCCTTTTCGGCAGCCGCCTTCTCGGCCGCAGCTTTGGCGGCTTTCTCGGCAGCCTTCTCAGCCGCCTTCTCAGCGTCGCGCTTCTCCTGAGCCGCCTTGGCGGCTTGAGCCACCTCCTGCGGGTCCGGCTCGGCGCGCAGCGGCATCTCCTCCGCGTTGGCGAGCTTCATCTCGGCCGTGCGGGTTGGGGCGGTGGGCGCGTCGGTCTTGGAATTCTCGGGCTCGCGATCCTCGAATTTCTCCGCCTTGCGATCGGCGCGCGAGGTGGCGTTCGGCATCGGCTTGTCGGCCTGCCGCTCGCCCTTGGTGATCTCGGAGAACTGGTTCTCGGTGATCACCTCGACGGGCACGCCCTCCTGGGCCTCCGGCAGGGCCGGAGCGGCGACGCTGAACAGCGCCAGCGCCAGGAGCGCGACATGGGTGCCGGCGGAGATCCAGACACCCGGTTCCTTGCGGTCGAAGCTGAACTCCACGGCAAACGCCCTACTGATGCTCAGGCTCGGTCACGAGGGCGACCTTCTTGAAGCCGCCGCCGGTCACGATCGCCATCACCTGCGCGACGCGGCCGTAATCGACCCGCTTGTCGCCGCGCACGAACACGCGCTCCTCGGTCCCGGTCTTGGCGGTCTCGTTGAGCTTGGGGACGATCGCCTCGTCGGTGAGCTCGTCCTCGCCGAGGAAGACCTGCCCGGTCTGCCGGATCGACAGGGTGATCGGCTTCACGTCGGAATTGAGCGGCGAGGCCTTCGACTGCGGCAGGTCGAGCGGCACGCCCACGGTCATCATCGGCGCCGCGACCATGAAGATGATCAGGAGCACCAGCACGACGTCGATGAACGGCGTCATGTTGATCTCGTTGATCGGACCGCCGCGGCGGCCCCGGCGCCGGCGGCGCTTTCCGCCCTGCGATGCGCCCGCTGCCATGCCCATGGATCGGTCTCCTCTGGATCTGCCGGTTCAGGCGGCGAGCGGCAGCCGCTCGTCGATCTGGCGGGAGAGGATGGCGGAGAACTCGTCGGCGAAGCCCTCCAGGCGCGACTGCGCCTTGGTCACCTCGGCCTGGAGCTTGTTGTAGGCAAGCACCGCCGGGATCGCCGCGAACAGGCCGATGGCGGTGGCGAACAAAGCCTCGGCGATGCCGGGGGCGACGACCGCCAGCGAGGTGTTCTTCGAGGCGGCGATCGAGGTGAACGCGGTCATGATGCCCCAGACCGTGCCGAACAGGCCGATATACGGGCCGGCCGAGCCGATCGACGCGAGGAACAGAAGGCGCGATTCCAGACGCTCGACCTCGCGGTGAATGGTGACGTCGAGCTGCTTCTCGATGCGCTGCGACAGGGACTGGATCTGACGGCCCGAGCCTTCGAACGAGCGCTTCCACTCCCGCATCGCGGCGACGAACACCGCGGCGAGCCCCGTGGCCGGCCGGTCGTTGAACGAGCGGAACAGCTCCTCCAGGGAGCGGCCGGACCAGAACGCGTCCTCGAACGCGTCCATCTCGGCCTTGGTCCGGCGGAACAGCAGGGTCTTGTCGACGATGATCGACCAGCACCAGATCGAGGCGCTAAGCAGCCCGACCATCACGATCTTCACGACGAAGTGGGCCTGCAGGAACAGACCGAGCAGCGTCATGTCGGCGACAGGCGCGGCCTGCATCGCGTCGGCTGGGTTCATCCGTCGAGGTCTCCTGCTCCGGATCGCGATGCGCCGGGCGAGGCCCGCGTCCGCCGGATACGTGAGCGATTTCAACGCTGTCGCCCGCGAATCTGTCGAAAGTAAGGGCCGACTCCGCCCTCAACGCCCCGCCGCCGCACCGCCTCCGTTAAGGGCGCGACAGGGTTAAGGATCGGTTTCGATCCCGGCGATCCTGAGGCGTCCCGCTGTTCGAACCGGGGCAGCGGGCTGGACCCGTCGAAACCGCGTCCGCTAAGGTCCCGGCCAGCGGCACCGAGTCGCGAGCCCTGAAACACGCAGGACCGCATGACCCTTCCCGTTCCCAGTCTGCCCGAATTGCTGCCCACCGGACCGGCGCGGTTCCTGGGCTGGTCGATGATCGCGGATCCGCTGGTGGCCGGTGCCCTGGCGCGGGCCGGCTTCGACGCGGTGCTCCTGGACCAGCAGCACGGGAGCTACGATTACCGATCCTGCTGCGCCGCGATCACCGAGGTCGCCCTCGCCGGAAAATCGACCCTGGTGCGCGTCCCGGTGGGCGACTTCGCCATGGTCTCCCGCATGCTCGACGCGGGTGCCGCCGGGATCGTCGCCCCGATGATCAACACGGTGGCTGACGCCGAGGCGCTGGCCGCCGCCGCGAAGTTCCCGCCGGTCGGCCAGCGGAGCTGGGGCCCGGACCGCGCCATGTGGTTGTCGGGTCTCCGGGACAGCTCCGCGTATCTCGCGGAGGCCAATGGGCGCGCCCTGACGATCGCCATGTGCGAGACCGAGGGGGCGATCGCGGATCTCCAGGCGATCCTGGCCGTGCCGGGCATCGACGGCGTGCTGGTCGGTCCCGCCGACCTGTCGATCGCGCTCTCAAAGGGCACGGCCTTCGATCCGCTCGGCGCCGCAGTCAGCGCCGCCCTCGCCGAGATCGCGCGCAAGACGCGTGCGGCGGGGAAGATCCCGTGTGCCTTCGCGCCGTCGCCGGCGCGGGCGCGGGAGATGGTCGGAATGGGCTACCAGCTCGTCTCGGTCGAGTACGATGCGATGACGATCGTCAACGCCTTCGCCCGGGTGCTGCGCGAGGCCGATCCGTCACGGGCCGGCTGACGGCCGATCGGCCGAAACGGTCGCGAACCGCTGCCGCAATCCATCCGGTAGGCGGACCGCGCGGCCGTCGCGCACGCAGGCGACCGTGACGTCCGCCGCGACCAGAATTTCGCCGCCGCGCCGAACCTCCTGGGCCAGTTGCATCGAGGCGCCGCGCAGGACGCGCGTGCGGGTGAGGATCGTCAGCAGGTCGTCCATCCGGGCCGGACGGACGAAATCGAGGCTCATCCGACGCACCACGAAGACGAGGCCGCGCGCCTCGCGGTGGAGTTCCGACTGGTCACCGGCGAGGTCGCGAAGCAGTTCCGTGCGCCCCCGCTCAAGGAACCTGAGATAGCTCGCGTGATAGACGAAGCCCGAGAAGTCGGTGTCCTCGTAATAGACGCGCACCGGAAGCCGATGCGGCGAGCCTCCTGCTTGGGCTCCTGCTTGGGCCGGATCGTCGTTCGCGGGCTCTGCTGCAATCATGCATTCCCTTAGCGGCGCGCCGGGCACAGGCGCAACACGACGAGGGCCGCCCAAAGGCAGCCCTCGAGTTCACGTCATCTGAAAGGCGCGCTGATCAGCCGCCGATGCGGGCCGCGAGGCTCGCCGAGTGGGCGTGCTCGTCGGCGATGTAGGGCAGGGCTTCGGTGGCGAAGCGACGGCCCTGCACGTTGTCACCCGACTTCGCGTAGGAATCGTACAGCGCCAGGGTCCGGGCATCGGACCGAGCCTGCTGGTCGATGTAGGTCCGGTCGAAAGCGCGGCCCCGCGGGGCGGACTGAAGCTGCGCGAGGCGCGCCTGACCGCGCTCGCCGAGGGCCACACGGCGACCCGGCTCGGCCGGGCTGTTGTCGACGATGCCGACCGCACCCAGAGCGCCGCCGACGATGCCGGTGCCGATGTTGGCCGCGATCGTCACCGGGGCGAGCACGAGCCCGACCGGGTTGCTCAGATCGGTCCGGATGCCCTGGTTATCCGAGACCACCGAGCCGTTGCGCGACAGGGAGGTGTTCGGCGGCAGCAGCGCGTCGGTGGTGGCCTTGCGCTCGACCAAGACGCGGTTGGCGTAGTTGCGGACGTGCGGGTTGCGCGACCGCTGCAGAGCGATGCGGCTCGCCTCGATGCTGGCGGCGTCCGAGCGCAAAGCCTCTGCGCGGAAGGCCGGTGTTTCGGTCGCGGCGGCGCCGACACCGTCCTGGTTGGCGAACGGCGACACGCGGATCGGCAGAGCGTCCTGCGCGAAAGCCGGCGCAGAGAACACGGCCGAGAGGCCGAGAACGGCGAGCGTCATCTTCTTCATGGCGGAAGTTTATCCCTGACGTTGTTCTTGGGAATGCTAAGACCAGCCGAGAGCCGAGGGGCAGGGCCTCGATGACGGCAGCCTCACCTGCGCCAAACGAACGTGGCGCGGTCGCCTCCACAACTGGCGCATCTTCATGCTGTTCCATGAAACATCGCAGTTTTCCGCCGACGGATCTTGCCCGAAGACCACCACAAGCTTGGCAATATTATCTCGGATCCATGTCGGAAACAGGCGTCGTTGCAGTCAGTTACATCCGACGCACAGCAAAAAGCTCGCGGAAGAGCGCAGTGAAATCCAGCTGTCGCATTATGAAACGCGCGAAACGCAGGACTGATCGCGGCGCATGGGTCCGGCGTTTCTTCCGCGTCAGTCTTCGTTGTCTTCGAGCAGCCCGAGTTGCCCGCCCAGGTCACGTTTCGGCACGGCGAGGCCGAGATGGCGGTAGGCGTGCCTGGTGAGGATGCGGCCGCGCGGGGTTCGCTGCACGAAGCCGCGCTGGATCAGGTAGGGCTCGATGATGTCCTCGATCGCGTCGCGCGGCTCCGACAACGCCGCCCCGATCGTCTCGATGCCCACAGGTCCGCCCCCGAACGAGCGCGCGATCAGGCTCAGGTACTTGCGGTCCATCACGTCGAGACCCGCCCCGTCCACGTCGAGCAGCTGCAACGCCCGGTCGGCGATCGCCCGCGTCACCGTCTCGGCCTCCGCCACCACCGCGAAGTCCCGCACCCGCCGCAGCAGCCGACCCGCGATCCGCGGCGTGCCCCGCGCCCGCCGGGCGATCTCGTTGGCGCCCTCCGCCGACATCCCTAGGCCCAGCACCCGCGCGCCGCGCGCCACGATCTGCTCCAGCTCGTCGATCTCGTAGAACTCCAGCCGGATCGGGATCCCGAACCGGTCGCGCAGCGGCGTGGTCAGC
The DNA here is from genome assembly GCF_058790235.1 of Methylobacterium sp. FW102-HT35C08. NCBI lineage: Bacteria > Pseudomonadati > Pseudomonadota > Alphaproteobacteria > Hyphomicrobiales > Methylobacteriaceae > Methylobacterium > Methylobacterium sp. FW102-HT35C08. The sequence goes on from NZ_JBYTCL010000002.1 coordinate 654,371, forward strand.
AGGCCCGCCCGCGTCGTGGCGCCGACCAGCGTGAACTTGGGCAGCTCGATCTTGACCGAGCGCGCCGCCGGGCCCTCGCCGATGATCAGGTCGAGCTGGTAATCCTCCATGGCCGGGTAGAGGATCTCCTCGACTGCCGGGTTGAGCCGGTGGATCTCGTCGATGAACAGCACGTCGCGCTCGTCGAGGTTGGTCAGCTGCGCGGCCAGATCCCCGGCCTTGGCGATCACCGGACCCGACGTCGAGCGGAAGTTCACCCCGAGCTCGCGCGCCACGATCTGGGCCAGCGTGGTCTTGCCCAGGCCCGGCGGGCCGACGAACAGCACGTGGTCGAGCGCCTGCCCGGTCTTCCTCGCCGCCTCGATGAAAATCTGCATGTTCGCCCGCGCCGCCCGCTGGCCGATGAACTCGGACAGGCTCAGCGGGCGGATCGTCTGATCGACGTCCTCGGTGCGCTTCTCCGGCGTCAGGAGGGCGTTGGTCGGGGGCTTCGGCTTGCTCATGAACCCTTGCGTGTTGGACCGGACCTTGCCGCACCCGTTCGTGGCGCGGTGCAGGGGCTTCCGGCAGCCGTCGTATCCGGTTTTGTTCCTCCTTACCCGCGAACGCGCGGAAATCTAAGCGGTGCTCGGGCGGACGTGCCGCGACGCACCAACCGTCGCGGTCGATGAAACCGATTTGGGCGCCCGTGCATTCAAGGAACGATCCCCCAAGCACGGCCGCAGAGCGCTTTTCCCGCCATGATGATCCGTATGTCCGTAGCTGGCGCGTCCGGCGCCGTTCTCCTCCTGGCCAACCTCGCCGCCCAGGCCGCGACAGCCCCGGCCGAGACGAAAGTCGCGGAAGCCGGCGCCCAGGTTCATCCCGCTGCCGTGGTGGAGCGGGACGATGACGCGATCTGCAGCCGGGCACGCCGCCGCCTCTGGATCGAGGGCGAGGGCTGGGTCGTCCGGCGGATCACCACCTGCCGCTGAGATCGGCCGCGGCAATCCGCAGGGTATGGAGTGAGCGTTACGCACTCTCCGCGGCTGGAGCGCCGGAACGGCCGGTGGTCCGGTTCGTTCCCCAACAGCCCGCCCCAGCATCCCGCGCGACCCGATCGCGCCGACGCGCATCGGAGCCGACGCCATGGCGCCCCGGACGACCCTCGCACTTCTCGCCCTGCTCCTCGCCGCGCCGGCTTCGGCCCAGGGCTTCCGCAGTGTCGATGCCTATGGTCCGGCCTATGCCGGCGAGGACGGCTTCGCCGGCAACTTCGTGCGCGGGACCTATATCGGCGCCCCCCTGACGCGCGTGCCGCGCCCGACCCAGATCGTTCCCGCGCCGTGGAGCTACGGCACGTACGGGATCCCGACGGTGACGGGCATCGCGGCGCCTCCGGCCGCGCAGCCGACCCTGACGGTCATCAATGCCGGCGAGTCGACCGCGCGTCATCGCGGGCGCGAGACCGCTGGCGGTCGGCCCTCCGGCCCTCAGATCATCTCGGTTCAGGTTCCCCGGCGCTGAGCGCGGCGTACCACGCCGCATAGGGAGTGGTGCGGACCATGCGTCGGTTGAGATCCGGCGCACCGTCCGGCCACCAGACCGGCCCGCGCTCACCCAGCGCGACCTTGGCGGCGTCAACCTCGGCGCGGGCGGCGGTCAACGCCTCCGCCGCGCCGGCATCGTTGTCGCGCTCGGCCTGCTTGGCGGCCTTCACGGCCCGGCGTGCTGCCATCAGCCGTACGATCAACGCCTGCCGCTCTTCCGGAGACAAGTTGGGATCTGTCCGCCGCCAAAGTCGATCACGGACAACGATATAGCGCTGATCGGGAGTGGTTATGGCCGCGCTCATCCTGAAATTCAGCCCGTTTGGGGTGGGTTAAGTCTTCCGGCTTACACCGTGGATATCAATCCCGGGTCACGCCATGCAGATCGTCATCGTCGACTCGAGCCGTGTCGTGCTTCAGATCATCGCCTCGCTGATCGAGCCGCGGGGCCACGACGTGCACGCCTTCACGGATTCCGCGCAGGCCTTGGACTTCCTCGCCGCGACGCCGGCGGTCCGGGTCCTGATCACCAGCCTTGAGGTTCGGCCGCTCTGCGGGCTCGAGCTCTGCTGGTCGGCGCGCCTGCTCGCCGAGGGGCGCGGCCCCCTGCACGTCATCACCATGTCGTCGGCGCGCAACGTCCGCAGCCTGGCCGAGGCGCTCGACAGTGGCGCCGACGATTTCATCGAGAAGCCGCCCAGCGCCGAGGAGCTGAACGCGCGGCTGCGGGCGGCCGAGCGCCTGACCACGATGCAGGAGGAGCTGATCCGTCTGGCGGAGACGGATCCGCTGACCGGTTCCTACAACCGGCGTGCCTTCTTCAACCGGGCGCGCAAAGCTGCCGAGCAGAGCCGGCGCTCCGGGGGCGTTTCGGCCATTCTGCTCGATATCGATCACTTCAAGCGGATCAACGACGAGCACGGGCACGATGTCGGCGATGTCGCCATCAAGGCCGTGGCCGATCTGATCTCCGGGGCCGGCATCGCCGGCCGACTCGGCGGCGAGGAATTCGCCGTCATCCTGCCGGGATGCGGTCTCTCCCTGGCTCTCGCGCGCGCCGAAAGCCTGCGTGTGGGCGTTCAGGCGCTCCACATCCCGGGCAGCAAGGGCCCGATCCGGCTGACCTGCAGCTTCGGTGTCAGCAGCTGGGTCGACGGCGACAGCGTCGAGGCCCTGATCAAGCGTGCCGACGTCGCGCTTTATGCGGCCAAGAGCGGCGGCCGCAATCAGGTGGTCCCGTATCAGGGTCATGACGGCGTGGCGGTCGCCAGTTGAAACAGCCCGACTGCCCCAGATCGGCACAGCCGGATTAGCACATCCCGATACCTGCCCCAGATCGGGGCAGGGATTCGCCCAGGTGCGGCGAACGTGCATCGATTCTGCCAATATAAAGCTTAATATTCGCCCGTTTCCACTGGAACGGTTCTTGGAACTTGGCCTTCGATCCCGGCCACCTGTACCATGTCGGGAGAGAAAGGTGCGAGGTCATGAGTACGGCCGTTGGCGTCCTAATCCTGGATGAGCCGCAGGACCTGAGCGCGACTGTTCGCGCCACTCTGGAGCACATGCCGGAATTTCACACGATCGGCGAGGCAGACCTGGAACAGGCCGATGCCGGGAGCGCGGTCGCGCTGATCTTCCTGGATGAGATCCGGCTGGCCGATGGGATCGCACGCCTCGTCGGTCTGAAGGAGCGCCAGCCGAACCTGCGCACGCTGGTGGCGTTCGGCGCCCTCACCGCCGACGACCTGCGCGCCCTCCTGGCTGCGGGTGCCGATGCCTTCGTCGCCCGCTCGAAGTCGCCGCGGGACCTCGGTGCCGCGCTGCTCGCGCTCGCGGAGGGCTCCGAGTGTCTGGTGCCGCCGGAGCAGCCCCTGCCCATGCCGACCGGTCCCGGCGACAGCCTTGGGCTGACACCGCGTGAGGCCGAGGTGCTGCGTTTCCTCAGCTCCGGCTTCAGCAACAAGGAGGTCGCACGGCGCCTGGCTCTCAGCGTCCGGACGGTGGAAACCCACCGCCTCAACCTGCGCCGCAAGACCCAGACCGGGCGGCTGAAGGACTTGGTCTCTCTCGCGCGTCAGCTCGGCCTTGCGCCGGTGGTGGACAGCGGCGAGCAGGCCCGGCGCGGCACGACCAGCGGGCCCGCGTCGAGCAACGACAATTCGTTCCGGCACTGACGGGGACAGCGCGCGGGCTCGTCGGGGGTGCAGGACAGCGTCAGGCGGCGCCGGCCTGCGGTCTTCCCTGAGCGCGCGATCGCGGCTTCTCCTTCGCGGTCGACGGAGTGCGGGCGGCACCCGCTCTCTTCGCTGCCGCCTTGGCGGCGGGCTTGCCGCGCGATGTCTTCGCGTTCGGGCCCTGCGTCGCCGCGGGCTTGACCAGCTGCCCCGCTCGGACGTCGTCCTCGGCCGCGGCCAGCCGCGACTGGAGCAGCCCGAGAACTGCGGCCTCCTCGGGTCGAAGGCTCGATAGATCCTCACTCAACTCCGACTCGACCGCGTCCTTCACCTGAAGGAGCAGCCCGCCCTCCAGGTAGCAATCGAGAACCTGAGGATGGATGTAGCATTTGCGGCAGATCGTCGGCGTGTTGCCGAGGCGGCTGGCGACGCTCTCGATCGCGGCCCTGAGATTGCGCTTGGCGCCAGCCTCGCTGTCGAAGCTCTCGAACTCGCGCAGGGCCAGAGCGGCCAGGACCGTGCCGGCCCAGGTCCGGAAATCCTTGGCGGTGAAGTCCTCGCCGGTGATCTCGCGCAGGTACGCATTGACGTCCGACGAGGTCACGTCGCGCTGGGTGCCGTCCGCGTCGAGGTACTGGAACAGCTCCTGACCGGGGAGGTCCTGGCAGGCCTTCACGATGCGGGCGACGCGCCGGTCCTTGAGCGAGACGTCCCAGGTCTTGCCGCTCTTGCCCTTGAAGCGGAACGACAGGGCCGCACCCTCGATCCGGACATGGGGATCGCGCAGGGTGGTGAGCCCGTAGCTCTTGTTGGTGCGCGCGTAGTCGTCGTTGCCGACGCGGATCAGCGTCGTCTCGAGGAGGTGGACCACCGTGGCCAGCACCTTCTCGCGCGAGAGTCCCGGCCGCTTCATGTCGGCATCGACCCGCCGACGGATGTCGGGCAGGGCGTTCGCGAAGGCCATGATGCGCGAGAACTTGTTGGCCTCCCGCGCCTGCCGGAAATCCGGATGGTAGCGGTACTGCTTCCGGCCCTTGGCGTCCCGGCCGGTCGCCTGGATGTGGCCGTTGCTGCGTGGGCAGATCCAGACATCCGTATAGGCCGGCGGCACCGCGAGAGACCGGATGCGGGCCAGGACCTTCTGGTCCCGAACCGGTGCGCCCTTCGCATCAAGGTAGCGGAAGCCGGTGCCGCTGCGCTTGCGTGTCAGGCCCGGGCGGCTGTCGTCGACATAGACCAGCCCGGCCTCCTCCGCCGCCGCGCGCAGGTCTCCGCCGCTCTCGACCGTCCCGACATCCGCCATCGCCTGCCCCTCCCGATTACGCCGCCGGGCTGCACGCCCCGCGAGAAGGCCTTGGTCAACCGGCAGCGTGGGCCGGCCGTTCCGGGCCTGCGCATCCGCCGCAGGACGCGCCGCGGGGCCGTGTTAGAGGAACGCCATGGCCTCTGAATCCGCCTCCGAAAACCTGCCGGCCCCGATGCGGCGCCTCGTCTTCGTCGTGACCGAGGACTGGTTCTTCGCCTCGCACTTCCTGCCAATGGCGCGGGCCGCCGTGGCCATGGGTCTGGCGGTGGCGGTGGTCACCCGGGTCCGGGCGCACCGCGCCGCCATCGAGGCGACCGGCGCGCAGGTGGTGCCCCTGGAGGCGGAACGGGCGAGCCTCAACCCCATGGCCGCCGGCTACGCGGCCGGTCAGCTCGCCGCGATCCTGAAGGCGCTCCGGGCCGACATCGTCCACTGCATCGCCCTGCGCGGCATCCTGATCGGCGGCACGGCCGCCGCCATGGCAGGGATCCCGGCCCGGGTCTACGCGCTGACCGGGCTGGGCCTTATGGGTGCCCGGCAGGACCGGATCGGGCGGGCGGCCCGGCTCGGCCTGCGGACGCTGATCCGGGGCCCGCTGGCCTCGACGCGCACCCGCTTCCTGTTCGAGAACCCGGACGATGCCCGCGCCCTCGGGCTCGATCCGCTCGACCAATCGGTCACGGTGATCGGCGGCGCCGGAGTCGATCCGGCGGACTTCGTGCCCCAACCGCTGCAGGCGATGCCGCCGTTGCGGGTGGCCGTCGTGGCCCGCATGCTGTGGTCGAAGGGCGTGGACGTGGCCGTGGAGGCGGTCCGCCTCGCCCGCGCGCAGGGCGCGCCGGTCGAGCTCGCCCTCTTCGGCGCACCGGATCCGTCGAACCGGCGCGCGATCGCCGAGGCAACGCTGCGGGACTGGAGCCGCGACGGCGTCGCGTGGCACGGACCGACGGCCGATGTCGCCTCGGTCTGGGCCCATCACCACGTCGCGTGCCTTCCCTCCCGGGGCGGCGAGGGCCTGCCGCGGGCGTTGCTGGAGGCAGCCTCCTGCGGCCGGGCCCTGGTCGCGTCGGACGTCCCGGGCTGCCGCAGCCTCGTGCGCGACGGTGTCGAGGGTCTGCTCGTCCCGCCGGACGACGCGCCCGCCTTGGCGCGTGTCCTCGTGCGGCTGAGCGGCGACGCCCGCCTTGTCGCCGATCTGGGCGCGGCGGCGCGGTCGCGGATCGAGGCCGGCGGCTTCACCGAGGCCGCGGTGACCGACAGCGTTCGCGCCGTCTGGCGCGACCTGCTGGGCGCCTGATCGTGCACGCGCCCGACGATCCGACCAACTTCATCCGCGCCAACACCCGCCCGCTGCCCGTGCCCCACGCCCCCGAGATCCGGCTCCACGTGGCCGACGAGGCGACCGCGTTGTGGCAGCGGACCGAGGACGAGCTGCAGACGATCGGCCTGCCGCCGCCGTTCTGGGCCTTCGCCTGGGCGGGCGGACAAGCCCTCGCCCGCTATGTCCTGGATCATCCCGATGTCGCGGCGGGCGCGCGCGTGGTGGATTTCGCCTCGGGTTCCGGCCTGGTGGCGATCGCCGCGGCGCGTGCCGGTGCGCGGCATGTCATCGCCAGCGACCTGGACCCGTTCGCCGTGGCGGCGATCCGTCTGAACGCCGCCGCCAACGCCGTCGCAGACCGCATCGCGGCCGTGTCCGGTAATCTCCTCGAGACGGACCCTGGGGTCGATCTCGTCCTGGCGGCCGATGTCTTCTACGAGCGCGACCTCGCCGAAGCCGTGACAGGATGGCTCACCGGCCTCCAGGCGAAGGGCACCACGGTTCTGATCGGCGATCCGGGCCGGACGTACCTGCCGCGGGACCGGCTCGAATGCCTGGCAACCTACGCGGTGCCCGTCTCGCGATCCCTGGAAGATTCCGAGATCAAGCGCAGCCACGTCTGGAGGCTGCGGCCGTGAGGCTTCGTCGTTCTGCAACGAAATGGCGGCGGCGCGCGGATGCGTCGAGTGTTCATCCGGAGGGGTAATGCGCTACCGTCACGTAGCCCGAGGCGCGTCCGTTGCACGCGCCGGATGTGTGCGCAGTCCCGCATCGGGGTGTCCTGCGGCGGAAAGGTTCCCGGTGAGTATCGAGTCGAGCGTCAAGCCCAGTGTTGCCCGCGTCGTTGCCTTCTCGGGGAGCGCCAAGCGGCCTTCGCGCACCCGCGTCCTGGTCGAGGCGCTCGGGACCGAACTCGGCCGCCTGCGTCCGATCGATATGACGGTCTACGACCTGCTCGATGCCGGGCCCGGCCTCGGGGCGACGCAGCGCGACGATCTGTCCGCGCCGGCGGCACAGATGATCGAGGCGATCGAGGGGGCGGATGCGCTTATCGTCGGGACGCCGGTGTACCAGGGCGGCTATGCGGGCCTGTTCAAGCACGTGTTCGACTTCGTCGATCCCGTCCGGATGGCCGGCATGCCCGTGGCGCTCACCGCCACGGGCGGCGGTCTGCGCCATGCCCTCGTGGTCGAGCACGGGCTGCGGCCGCTGTTCGGCTTCTTCGCGGCCCACATCGCGCCGACGTCGGTCTACGCGGGGTCCGACGACATTCTGGACGGCCGCATCGTGGATCAGGGGGTCGCGGTCCGGCTGAACGCCGCGGCGGCGGAGCTTGCCGCCCTGATCACCGTCGCGCGGACCGCGGAGGCCGACGCGTCCCGCTGACGCGATACTCCCCCGCCTCGCCGCCGGCCCTAGATGCGGAACCGGACCACGCTCACGCGCGAGGGATCATGTCAGGTTCTCCGATCACGGCCGGCAAGGCGGCGCCGCTCCCAGCCACCTACGTCACGGCCTCCGGGCTGCCGCGCTACAATCCGGTCGCGCAGGCGCTGCACTGGCTGACCGCAGCCCTGGTGCTCGCCATCCTGCCGCTGGCCTGGGTGGCGATCAGCCTGCCTCCGTCGCCGGCCAAGGGCAGCGCCTTCGTCCTGCACAAATCGGTCGGCCTGACGATCCTGGCGATCGTGGTCCTGCGGATCGTCTGGCGCATGATCCGGCCGGCGCCGCCGGACCCGCAGGCGCCGCGCCTCCTGACGCTGATCGGCCGCATCAACCACTGGCTGCTCTACGCAATCTTCCTCATCATGCCGGTCAGCGGCTACCTGCTGAGCGCGCTGTCCGGCCGCGACACGCCGTATTTCTGGCTGTTCACGGTGCCGGGCCTGCCGAAGGACGACGCGGCCCAGAAGGTGGCCGAGTCGATCCACGTCGCCGGGCAGTGGTTCGTGTATGCCCTGGTGGTGCTGCACGTCGCCGGTACCGTCTGGCACCTCGTCATCCGCCGCGACGGCCTTCTGGAGCGGATGCTCCCGGTTCAGGACGGCCGCGGCGCCGCGCGCTAGGCATCAATCGAGGCGGCGCAGGACGAAGGTGGTGCCGACCTCCGGGTCGCGCCGCCAGCGCCCGTCGCCGCTCGGCACGAGGTCGATGCTGTGGCCGCGCTTGGCGGTCAGCGTCATGCGGCCGTTGGCGTAGCGCCAGCGCACCGGATCGAACACCTCCAGCCCGCCGTCGTGGCAGCCGGGGACGATCTTCACGCCGCCGCCGGCGCCGTCGATGGTGATCCGGCAGGTATCGCGCTCCTGGAAGCGGTCCAGGGCGTAGACCCCCGGCGCCGGACCCGGCGCGGCGACCGCGGCCGGCTGCAACGCGGCTGGGACCGGCGTCGCGGCCTGCAGCGTGGACGGCTTCGGTGCCGGTTCGGCCAGGGTGCCCGCTCCGCCCGCCGCCTCGGCAGGCCGCATCGCCACGATGTCCAGCGGGACAAGGCTGTAATGCTCGCCGCTCTCCGCCTGTGCGACCAGGCTGCGCTGGTCCGGCCGCTTGGCGAAGTCGAGGATCGGCCGGACGTTGCGGTCGACGAGACGCACGGCGCCATCGACGAACAGCCATCCGGCGACGCCGGCGATCACCGGCAGGGCGCGTCGGCACCCCGCCGGGAAGTTCACCTTCCGCCCGGCTTCGCCGCTCTCGAGCAGCAACGTCATCACGCAGCGGCGATTGGTGCCGTCGCGGGACAGGTCCCAGGTCCCAGGAACCTCGCCGAGCTTCTCGGGCAGGCTCGGCGGGGCGGAGACCGCGACGGGCGGGGCCGCGAGCATGTCGGTGGCCGGGGCAGCGGCCCCGGGGGCCGGGTCGGGCGCATCCTGCGCCGCCGCCGGCCAGGGGATTAGAACCAAGCTGGCCAGCAGGGCGGCCTGTGCCGATCTCACGTTTTCGGTCTCCAGGGCGTCTCTGCGACGGGCGTCAGCGGGCCGCGCCCCTCGAACCACGAGATAACGTTGTCGACGACGAGTTGCGCCATCGCGGCACGGGTATGCTCCGAGGCGGAGCCGACATGCGGCAGCAGCACCGTGTTGTCGAGGGCGGCGAGATCCTCCGGCACGTGCGGCTCGTTCTCGAAGACGTCGAGACCGGCACCCAGGATCGTGCCCGCTTTCAGCGCGGCGGTCAGCGCCGCCTCGTCGACCAGCGTGCCTCGGGCAACGTTGATCAGGATGCCTTCGGGGCCGAGCGCTTCCAGCACGGCCGCGTCCACGAGGTTGCGCGTGTCGGCGCCCCCGGGCGCCACCACGATCAGGATATGGACGGCGCGGGCGAGGCCGAGCAGGCTGTCGTGATAGGTGAAGGGCACGTCCGCCTGCCGGCTGCGGCCGTGGTACTCGATCTCCACGCCGAAGCTCTCGAGGCGTCGGGCGATCGCACGCCCGATCCGGCCGAGACCGAGGATGCCGATGCGCCGCCCGCGCAGGGAGGCCGTGAGCGGGAAGGGCGCCTTGGGCCAGTGTCCGGCACGCAGGTAGCGATCCGCCTGAGGGATCCGCCGCAAGGTCGCGAGCACGAGCCCGACAGCGAGATCGGCGACCTCGTCGGTGAGCACGTCCGGCGTGTTGGTGACGGTGATGCCGCGCCGGTGGGCTTCGACCGCGTCCACGGCATCGTAGCCGACACCGAAATTGGCGATGAGTTCCAGGTTCGGGAGCCGGTCCATCAGCGCCGCATCCACGCCGACCTGGCCGCCGACGCAGAGCGCGCGGATCCGCGGGCCGATCTCGGCCAGCACCGCCTCCGGATCCGCGGCGCCCGCGAGCCGGTGGACCGTATGCCGCCCCTCGAAAGCCGCCTCCACCAGCGGGTGCATCTTCCGCAGCAACAGGATCTCGGCCGGCGCATCAGGCATCGCTCACTCCCGTGTTCGGCCGTTCAGTGATGCGGCCGGTTCCCCCGTTCCCGCATAGGGCCTGCGCGGGGTGCGGCGCCAGCGGGACAGCCCCTCGACGGTGACATCCGCGCGCCGACGCCGGGCGGCCATCCGACCGGGGCAGGGCTGGCCTCTTTCGAAATCCGCGCGCGATGCCTACTAAGGATGACGCACCATCGCGAGAGCTCTGCACCGCCCCATCTCCGAAGACGAAAACCGATGACCAGCCCGCGCACTCTCTACGACAAGATTTGGGACGACCACGTCGTCGATGTCCAGCCGGACGGCTCCAGCCTCCTCTACATCGATCGTCACCTCGTTCACGAAGTGACGAGCCCGCAGGCGTTCGAGGGGCTGCGCACGGCCGGCCGCAAGGTGCGCCACCCGGAGAAGACGCTCGCGGTGGTGGACCATAACGTCCAGACCTCCGACCGCACGAAGGGCATCGACGACCCCGAGAGCCGCACCCAGCTCGAGGCGCTGGCCGAGAACGTGCGCGACTTCGGCATCGAATTCTACGATGCCCTCGACCGACGCCAGGGCATCGTCCACATCATCGGACCCGAGCAGGGCTTCACGCTGCCCGGGCAGACGATCGTGTGCGGCGATTCGCACACCTCGACGCATGGCGCCTTCGGGGCGCTGGCACACGGCATCGGCACCTCGGAGGTCGAGCACGTCCTGGCCACCCAGACGCTGGTGCAGCGCAAGGCCAGGAACATGCGCGTCACCGTCGACGGCACGCTGCCGGCGGGCGTGACCGCGAAGGACATCATCCTGGCGATCATCGGCGAGATCGGCACCGCCGGCGGCACCGGCCACGTGATCGAGTATGCCGGCGACGCGATCCGCGCGCTCTCGATGGAGGGCCGGATGACGATCTGCAACATGTCGATCGAGGGCGGCGCCCGCGCCGGCATGGTGGCCCCCGACGCGACGACCTTCGCGTACGTGAAGGACCGGCCGAAGGCCCCCAAGGGCGCCGCCTTCGACGCGGCGCGCCGCTACTGGGAGAGCCTCGTCACGGACGAGGGCGCCTTCTTCGACCGCGAGGTGCGCCTCGACGCCGCCAACCTGCCGCCGATCGTCAGCTGGGGCACCAGCCCCGAGGACGTGATCTCGGTGCAGGGCCGCGTGCCGGACCCGTCCGAGATCGCCGACGAGAACAAGCGACAGTCGAAGGAGAAGGCGCTGGCCTATATGGGCCTGACGCCGGGCACCCGGATCACCGACATCACTCTGGACCGGATCTTCATCGGCTCCTGCACCAACGGCCGGATCGAAGATCTGCGCGAGGTCGCGCGGGTGGTCGGCGACCGCAAGGTCCACGAGGGCGTCTCGGCGATGATCGTGCCGGGTTCCGGCCTCGTGAAGGCGCAGGCCGAGGCCGAGGGCCTCGACAAGATCCTGAAGGCGGCGGGCTTCGACTGGCGCGAGCCGGGCTGCTCAATGTGCCTCGGCATGAACCCGGACAAGCTGCGCCCGGGCGAGCGCTGCGCCTCGACGTCGAACCGCAACTTCGAGGGCCGACAGGGTCCGCGTGGGCGGACGCACCTCGTGTCTCCCGCGATGGCGGCGGCCGCGGCGGTGACCGGGCGCTTCGTCGACATCCGAGAGTGGCCGCAGGGCTGAAATCGCGATTGACGACGACGGCTCCGTTGCCTAAACGGAGCCGTCGCCGGCCGATGGCCGACGGCAAGCCCAGGTGGCGGAATTGGTAGACGCGCTGGTTTCAGGTACCAGTCTCGCGAGAGGTGAAGGTTCGAGTCCTTTCCTGGGCACCAATCAACGGATGTGAGCCCGCCAAGTTGTTGGCGGGCTTTATCTTTTCTGGGGTGCGGGATCCTGGGAACCGGTGCGGTATTTCCCCGCACCTTGCGGGCCGGCCCGGTTCGCGGTCCGCGTATAGGTTGCACTCTCGCGGCGACCGTCAGCCCAGCCGAACACCGCGTTGAGCTGCGCCTCCGTCGCCCCGACCTCGGCCGCCCGGCGCGTGCAGCCCGTGCGCCGAGCCCGGGCATCCTGTCGCGCGGCAGACCTCTCCGAACTTCACCCGCTCAGACCGGACCTCGTTTTTTCTCAGCGAGACCACCGCGAACCGCCCGGCACCGGCCGAGGCGGTTTTTTCGTGTGCGACTGTCCGCCTGAACGTGGTCGATCCAGGGATCCGACCCCAACGCAGAGAAGCTACATAGGATGATCGCGCCTATCAGCCGATCGGGTGGCCTCTGTAGGGATTAAATTTGCTGTTGGGCCGTGCGAAAAAACATGGCGCCCATCACGTGTATTGAAGCATACATTATGTTCATCCGGAAACTTCGATCTGGCGCTGAGTTACCTAAGGAGCTGCAGCTGAAAGGATGCTCAATGCGCGTCACATCCACCGCTTTTATTGCTTCGCTCGTCTTGTTGGCTCCAGGAATGGCCTTTGCCCAACCTGTGGCCCCAGGCGCCTCCCCACAATCAGGCGGAGCTGTAATCCAGTCTCAGCCCAACACGACCGGCAACGATCGCGACGTGGTCATCTCCCGCGGCGCGACTGGGGCTGAAACCGCAACGACGAACTCGGCTGCTGGCGGCAACGCGAGCCAGCCCTCCCGGGCGGTGCCGAGCGGCAGCGCTGGCAGCGGTAGCAGCCGCTAAGGCATCGGCCGAGAACCGGGCAGCGTGTCCTTATAGACCAGACTGCCTTCCGAAGCCCCGCCGGCACCGCCGCGCGGGGCTTTTCTCATTTTCACGCCGCTGTCAGCCACACGGCGTCGTAGCCGCCGAAGCGGGGTATTGCCTTACGTTGCAGGTCGTGCCCCGGTGCCAGCCGCAACTGCGGAAAGCCATCGAACAGCGCCGAGAGCGCGACCTGGGCTTCCAGGCGGGCCAGCGAAGCTCCCAGGCAGAAATGCGCGCCACCACCAAAGCTGTGGTGCTTCTGGCGGTCCCGCCCGATGTCGAAGTCATGCGGCGCGGCGTGCAGGGCCGGGTCATGGTTGGCCGCCAACAGCATTACCGTCACCGTTTGGCCCGCTTCGACCGGACAACCATCGATGAGGCGATCATCGATGCACTGCCGATTCCAACTCACAACCGGCGGGTCGTAGCGCAGCATCTCCTCGATCGCAGCCGGCCACAGCCCGGGGTCGGCGCGCAGCCGCGCGGCTTGTTCGGGATGCCGCAGTAACGCGACGGTGCCGTTGCCGATCAGATCGGTGGTCGTGATGTTGCCGGCGACGAGCAGCGTGCGGCAGGTGTTGAGGATCTCGACATCACTCAGCCGCTCGCCCTGCGCCCCGGCCGTTGTCAGGGCGCTGATGAGATCATCGCGGGGCTCACGCCGACGCTCGACGATCGCACGCCGGATGCAATCATTCAGTCCGTCGTTTGCGGCGTTTCGATCGCGCACCTCCGCCTCGGTCCGCCCCGGCGCGTATCCGATCAAGACGGCGTCCGACCACGCCTTGAACTGCTCGACTTCGGCATCGTCGATACCGAGCATGATGGCGATGACGAGGGTTGGCAGCGGCACGGCATAGTCGGCGATGAGATCGAAGGGGCACGTGGAGTCGATGCGGTCAAGCAAAGTCGCGGCGACTGCTTCAATGCGCGGACGCAGTGCCTCGACGGCGCGGACGCTGAAAGCCTGGACGACGAGCCGGCGCAGCCGGGCGTGGTCAGGATCGTCGAGAAACGGCAGCGGGAGGTCCGGGCGGTCGGCATCGGTAAGGCCGGCTCGACCGTAGGTGGTGGGCCGTCCCTTGAAGGGGTCGCTGGACAGAGTGCGGTCAGCCAAGACTGCGGCGACGTCGTCGGCGCGGGTGAGCACGACGCGATCGAGCACGCTGTCCTGATGAACCGGGCAGCGTGCGCGCAGGTCGTCGAGGATGGGGTGCGGGTCTTCGCGGAAGGCAGAGTCACGCGCGTCGAGGCGGATGTCCGTAGCATCCGGCGGGGAAGAGTCGTCCATGCTGAGCCGCTCCAGGTTGACCAAGCTCGACACTGGGCAGACCGCGTTACATGGCTGTTTCTCTCTAACCGCATCACGCTACAGGCGTAGTCGCTCGGCCAACGACGCTGATTGCGATCGGATCAGGAGCTCGGGCCTCCAACATCGTACGCAACCTTCGCCCGGCTGGTCCGCCGGCGCGGGCCCTGATGTGCCGCGGTCCGAGTTCAGGGACGCGGCTGCTCGGCCTCTGAGCGGCAGTCGGTGCGGGGATTCGAAGCCGGGACAAGCGGGCGTTTCGCCGGCGCGTTTCGGCCAGGCGGGCTTTCTCGTCAGCGCTGCACGGCCTCGATATCGTCCTCATAGATCGAGTCCGGCTGGCAGGCGTGCCACTCCTTCTTCTCGTCGGTCTGCCCTTTACGCCCCCAGCAGTAACCAGCCTGGGCCAAGCGGCCGCTGAGCCGATCGCGGAGGCGGCACTGCTCACGGATGATGGCGGGATCTCCGGAGCCCTCACAGGCCTGCGAGGCTTTCAGCTCCGCGGTCAGCAACTCCGGAACAGTCGGCAGGTGCTGCTGCGCGCCTGCCCCACCGGCAGCGACGATGAGAGCGAGGCTTGCGAGGGCTGCGCGCATGTCGGCAGGATAGCTGAGTCCCGGTATCCGACAAGGGCACCGCTTAGGTGCCGCCCTGCTGACTGGCCCGCCGCTTGCGGGGCTCGGCGGTTCCGCTCACGGTTTCCTTCAGCCCCACCGGCACCGCCGGCAGGGCTTTTTCGTTGCAGACGCTCGGAACTGTTTGGAAGGGACCAACGTCTCTCGGGCGAGCGAGCGCCCGTCACAACCCTGCTCTGGCAGGCCTTCTTGCGTCTGGACGCCTGCTCGCAAATCCCGCCTGCACGGATTTCACAAGTGCTTCTTCGGTCATATCTTGCGATGCTAATCATGTGTGGCTCTATCTCGGCCGCACGCTCGGACGATAACTGCGGTAAAAACTTCGAGAACTACGGGATATTCCTTCAAGCGGTAAAGTCGTGCGGTCGCAAGATGGAATATCCCTTCATGAAGGTCATGAAAGCCTGCGCAAAAGAGACACCGGAGCCGAAAGCGATCGAGCTGATGGACAACGGCCGCCGGATTTGGGCGAGAAATCTCATGAGAAGCAGCCTGGGCACAATGTGCGAGGAGGTCTTCTCGCAGCTGCCTGTGGCTTCCCAGCATCGCAAGCGCTGAGTCGTCCCAGCATTGCGTCAGCCCGCCCGGTCCGCCGGCGCGGGCTTTTTCGTGCGCACGAGAGCATCGCAGATCTCAGCAGGATGGCCGCCGAGGCGCGTGCGCCGACATCCTGGAGCCTGATAGTTCAGGCCTCCGCGAGTGGGGGCAACAGGATGCAGGCAGGACTACATAATCCGATAACCCTTGTTCACTCGACCGCCGCCGTTTGCGGATTATCCGCCGGATAAGATGTTATTTACTTTGCTGTGCGAAATAGCTGTGAACACGGAACGATGGATGCGTAACAGATGAGTTCCAGCGTCACCCTGACAGCCGCGACCCGCCAGAACCTGCTCTCCCTGCAGGATACGGCGGCGCTGACCGCGACCACCCAGAACCGGCTCTCCACCGGCCTGAAGGTCTCCTCGGCCCTCGACAACCCGGTCAGCTTCTTCACCTCCCAGTCGCTGACACAGCGCTCCGGCGACCTGGGGAACCTGCTCGATGGCATCTCCAACGGCATTCAGGCGATCCAGGCGGCCAACCAGGGCATCACGTCGATCCAGAAGCTGGTCGATCAGGCGAAGTCGGTCGCCAACCAGGCGCTGTCGACGCAGATCACCACCACCGGCACTGCCTCGACAAAGTTCACCGCCAGTAACACCACCGTCAATCTCTTCGTAAACGGTGCCTCGACGTCCGCCACGCTCACCACCGCTAATACGATTGACGATGCGATCAGCGCTCTTAATGGGGCTGTCGGCGCCGGCAGCTTCTCGAAGAGCACAGACGGCACCAAGATCGTCATGAACGCGTCGGCCGACGTCGAGTTCAAGACCTCGACCGATCAGACGGCGCTCGGCTTCAAGGGCGGGACGAACGCGTCCGGCGTGACCTATGACACCACGACCGCCGCCAGCCAGAGCACGGATCTGACGGTGTCGGGCGTGTCGGCCCGCGCAACGCTTGCCGCGCAGTACAACAGCCTGTTGACCCAGATCGATCAGCTTGCCAGTGACGCGAGCTTCAACGGCACGAACCTGATCAGAGGCAAGGGCGACAACAACGATCTGACGATCAACTTCAACCCGAAGGGCAACTCGAACCTGCAGGTCACCGCGACCGACGAGACCTCGGCCGGTCTGAAGCTGAATGCCATCGGCAACAAGTCGGCCGGCACGACGACGGCCGGACAGGGCTTCTTCCTGCTGAACGACGACATCAACACGACCCTGGACAGCCTGACAGCCGCCTCCAGTCAGCTGCGCACCGATGCCTCGACCTTCGGTTCGAACCTCTCGGTGGTGCAGAACCGTCAGGACTTCAGCAAGAACCTGATCAACATTCTGGATACCGGATCGTCCAACCTCACCGCGGCCGATCTCAACCAGGAGGCAGCCAACTCGCAGGCGCTGTCGACCCGGCAATCGCTGGGCATCTCGGCCCTGTCGCTGGCCAACCAGGCGCAGCAGGGCATCCTGCAGCTGCTCCGCTAAGAGCGGCTCGCGGACAACGACAATGGCCGGGCATCGCCCCGGCCGTTTTGCGTTGTCGGGCCTCGACCGCGTCATGACCGCTCCGCCACAAGGCCTCTCCAGGGTGGAGGCCGATGGGTCGGTGCTGAATCGGCGGAACGACTCCCGTGAAGGGCGCCATGGCCGCCGCCTTGGCCATCGCGATGAACGCTGCGCGCGCATCCTCATCCGTTGCGGACGTGGCGGACGCTTAGCGGACCGGCAACCATTCGGCCGTACCCCGCCGTCATGTCCAACCACCCGCCCGCCGTCATAACCTGGCGCGACCGGATCGAGCGCCTGTCCGAGCACGCGTCGCCGTGCCGGTATCTGCTGCCGGCAAAATGGGCGGCGATGCGGACGAACGCGCTGGCTTTCCTCGACGCGCACGGCGCCGACGCGCACCGGCGCGGCTGGACCGCCGAGCAGTTGTTCGGCGTTCACCCGCAGCACGGCTTCCTGCGCGTGGAATATGCCGGCGCGCTGATGGTCAACGACAGCCGGGTGGTTGCCGTCGAGCAGGACCGGATCGTGTTTGACCGCTTCTCCGGCTACCGGACGAAGCCGGGTCAGGCCTGGGGCGTGCCGGTCTGGGAGTTCGCGGCGAAAAGTACGAGTCTCTGAGGCACTGGGTTCGGACCAGGATCGGCAGCAGGGCTCGCTCAACGGCTTCACGATGCTTGTGACAGCCTTGGCGGCCGGCAGGCAGAGCATTTTGGTGCCATGACCGCGGGCCTGGAGCTTATCTTGCAGAGCGCGGCTGGAATCCGATTTTGCAAGCGGAAGGGATAAAACAGGCGCCAGCTTCGTTAGGGCGTGGACGAACTGCTCTGGTTAAGGACCAAACATGCGCCGCCTCATCCTCGCCTTCGGTCTCATCGCTATCGCCGCCCCCGCCTCGGCACAGGCGCCGAATCGCGGCAATCAGGAACTGCAGACCAATTGTGCAGGTGACGCCATCACGTTCTGTGCCGGCATAGACCCGAATAGCCCGCAGATGGACGCCTGCTTCAAGAAGAACATGAGCCAGATGTCGCCAAACTGTCGCCGTGCCATCGATGCCTACAAGGCTGCCGGCGGTAAGTAGCAAGCGGCTTGCTCGTAAGCCCGATTTTGCGACCCACCGGCCCGTGAGCAGATCGGGCGGCGCCGACGGTTGACCGGCCGCCCGAACAAGCAGAACCAGACCTGGGGCCGCGGGTCTGGGAGCTCGCGGCGCCGGCCGCCGCCCGGCAGGGTTACTCCGACGCGCCGGCCTCCTCCTCGCCGTCCTTCACGCCCAAAGCGGCCTTCTCGGCCAGCAGCGTTGCCAGCGCTGATCGGATCAGATCGCCTTGCGCCGCGAATGGCTGATCGGCGGCGTCGAGAAGAGCGTTCCGGTACTTCGTCTGGATCGCCGCGAGCTGCGTCGGCAGGCCGACCTTGCGGGGCGCTTTCTCGACGACCGCCACCTTGGGCGGCTTCTTCTTGGCCGATGTCTTATCGGGCATGCCGACGCAAGCCTCCCGCTCGTGGTCGCCTCACCAGAGGTGTTGTGGTTGTGGCAGGGCGCTAGTTGGCAGGTGGGCTCAGGACCAGCTTGCCTTTGAACGGCGCGTCGGCCTTGCGCGTGCTGGTGCAGGCGTACTCCTCCTGTCCGGCCTTCATCGTCCGCAGGCGAAGCGTGCCCTGGCCGTTCTGCTTGACGGTGTAGCCCTTCTCGCTCGCGACATGGACGAGGTCGCCGTCCGCGTGCAGCACCAGACCGTTCTCGAACTGCCCGGGCGCCGTGATGGTGACCGGCGCATCGGCGCTGCTCACGATGTGCAGGGCGATGTTCGTGTCGGCCGGCAGCTTGAGCTCGGCGGGCTCGCAGACCGGCTTGCCGTCCTTCATGCTGATCGTGAGTTCAACCGGCGGCATCGCATCGCTGGCAGGCGGTGCCAGCGGCTTGCCTTGGGCGAGAGCGGGACCTGCGAGGAAGAGGGCGGCGAGCGCCACCGATCCGCGAGCGAAGTTCAGCATGAAGGTATCCCTGTCTGGGCCCGTCGTCATCGACCGCCCTCGTGATCTGGAAAGACAGGCAGGTCCGTGACGTTCCGGCGCGCAACGCCGCATGGGCAGGAGCACAAGAGCATGACGCGGCGCTCACCGGCCGGCACGCCCGAAAACCTGGGTCAGCCGCCCTGCAGGCTCCCGGCGAAGTCGTCCGGGATCTCGCCCCACTGCCTGAGGATGGTGACGCCTTCCAGCTCGCCTGTCTCGTCGCCGGCCATCTTCAGCGCCGCCGCGCCGGGCATCCGCTCGGCCAGGTTCTCGGCCTTCTTCACTACCCCGCTCTCGGTCTGCACCGGCTCCTGCCAGCCCGGCCGCAGCCATCGCCAGGCCACCGCTCACGCCCGCTTGCCGTCCAGCGTCACGGCAGTGAACGCGCGCAACAGCACCGGCCGGCCCGCGGCATCGCGCACGTCCACGGACCACACGGTCCAGTCCTGGCAACCGACCCCCGTCATCAGACCGAGCGCCACCCGGTCCGCGTGCTGCCGGACCTCGCGGATGCTCGACAGCCACCGCCCCTCCAGGTCGAACACGGCCTCACCGCCACCCAGGCAGTGGAAGCGGTAAAGCCTCCGCGGCATTGGCGTTTTCCCAACTTCTCCACAGGTGCCCACCGCAATCGTCGCGCGATTCGAAACAGCCATTGAACCACGCCTCGCCATCCGCTTTGTTCCCCATCTGTTCTAATCGAGGTTGTGACCCGGATGCACGTCCAACGGCACGCGCCGCCTGTGGAGATCCGTCGGCCCGAGGCCGAGGCGATCGACGCGGCCACTCTCGGGGCCGCCGAGGGCGATACCCGGGCGGCGCTCGTCCAGGCGATCACGGATGCGCTCACCGACCGCGACGCGGCCGAGCGGCACGCGGCCGAGCAGGGGCGTCTGATCGCGCGCGGCTATGCGCGGGGCGGCGTGCATGGCTGACGGCCCGTCCCAGCGCCTGGGCGACATCGCCGGCGACCGGCTGGCGATCGACTGCGCGACCTGCCGCCGCCACGGAAGCTACCGCCTGGACGGCCTGCTGGCCCGGTTCGGGCCGGAGATCGCGACGCTCGACCTCCTGCGGGCACTCACCGCCACCTGCCGCCACCAGCGGGGGCCCGGCGCAAAGGTGGCGCGCAAGTACGAGAGCCAGTGCCTCGCGACGCTGCGCCTCCCGAAGCTGCCCGATCTGGAGCCGCCGGTCCCGCCGGGCCGGCCCTTCGCGATCGAGGTCTGGGACGCGCGCGGCCGGATCGAATTGCGGCTCGGCGTGATCTACCCGCTCGACGGCGCGATCGCGGCCTTCGAGGCGGTGAAGGATGCCTATCCGCGGGATGAGGTGACGCTGCGGCAGGGCGCGCGGGTGCTGTGCCGGCGCGCGCGGCCGGGCGCGCCGGATCACGTCGATGCCGATCCCGGCGGTGTTTGAGGATGGCCGTCACCGGTTCGTCCTCATCCTGCCGTTGAGAAGATCAAACAGCCGGCAGTGCGGGACGCATCGGAAAAAGCACCGGCTTCTCAGAGGCACGGAAAATCCCGCACCTGGGATGAACGGCGTTGAATGTGCTTGCGTCTTTCACCGATTGCGTGGGCACAATCAGCCGACTAAAGCGCTGATCCGCTTCAACGTTCAGACTGATCTCACGGCGTCCGAGGCTCTCCGGAATCCCGGGTCGCCTCGTCGGAATGATCATCGCACCCACTGAGCCTTCTCGAGAGGCGCGGAGTTTCCGGACCGTCAGTGAGCGCCGGGCGGCAGGGGAGCGGGGACCATGACGAAGTAGATCGCGTACGCGATCAGCGCCGCGATCAGGATTGCGGCGGCAATCAGCCCGAAGCGGTTTGTGCGTACGGGCGCGCGCTGTACCTTTGACGGATCGACCATCTCACCTCCGGAATGTTGAACGTCCAATCTGCGCCGCGCCTGACACGTCGCGAACGGACCCCGGTCCGAGGTCAGCGCGGCAAGGCGGTGCGGAACTGCGCACCCCTTGAATTCAGCCGTCGCGGGAAGCCGCAAGGCGGGCCTCGATCAGCAGCCTGAGCCACCCGCCGGCGCGAACCGTATCGATGCGGAGCGGCGCGCGGCTCTGCACCGTGGCTTTAGCGCGTGCCGCAGACCCCGGAAGGCTTGCTCCGGGAATCTGCGCTCACCGACGGCCGACGAACGACGGACCTCAGCGTCCGTGCTGCGGCAGCAGGTCTCGGGTCCGCTTGACGGCCTCGCGGCAGCCCTGGTCCCCGCGCGCGTTGAGATCCACGGCCTGTTGCAGAGCCATCTTGGCCTGGGAAACCTTGTCCTCGGACGACCGCTCGGGGGAGGCTTTGGGATCGCCCCCTTGCGCCGCAGCCTGGGCAGCCGTGGGCCGGTTCTCCGACTGCCGGCGCACATCCGCGGGTGACGTCGCGATCCGGCCGCTGGCGACGGCGTCAGCCTGCGTGCCGCCGGTCGCCGCGCCAACCGGGCCCGAGACGCCACCGACGGTTCCGGGCGTGCCGCCGCTCTCGCGGGATGCACCGCCCTGCTGCGCCCGATCTGTGTCGGGCGTGCCCACCGGCTTGGCCGTGCTGCCGGTGGTGCTGGCCGAGGCCTGCCGGCCTCCGGACTCGTTCGGCCCGCGGCTCTGGCCGTAATCGGGCTCGGACACGGGCGCGCCCAGGCCGACCTGCGTTCCGAGATCGCGCTTGAGCGTGGCGATGTCATCGGTGCACGGGCCGCCCTCCTGCGCGAAGGCAGCCGAGGACAGGCTGAAAGCCATGAGCGCAACAACGCCGCAGAGCAGAGGCAGACGGGTCATCAATATTCCTCGGACGTTTTTTCTCTCGCACAGGGTCAACCATGCGTATCAGAGACGGTTCAGTCTCCGTCGCGCGGCCCGACGCGGATGACCGTAGCGCGGCGCCGGCTTCAGGCGCGCCGAAAGGCGCTTTCCGAAACGCCGTCGCCGCCTATCTGCGCCCTTCGGTCCTCGGACCCACGGCGAGGGTTACTCAGGAGCAGGACGGCGCCCTCGATGTCACTGACGAAGCGGATTGTGGGCCTCGTGGGCTTGGCCCTCCTGCCGGCGCTCGCCATACAGGGCTACAACGAGTACGCGCTGCGCAGCGCGCGGGGTGAGGCCGTCCGGGGCGAGGCCATGCGGACGGCACGCGGCGTCGCCGTCGACTTGGATCAGTTCAGTCGCGGCGCCAGGCAGATCCTCGGCATCCTGTCCGAGTTGCCGGAAATTCAGAAGAAGGATCCGCAAGTCTGCACGGCTTACCTCAGGAGCGTCGTCGATAAGGTTCCAGGATCGTTCTTCTTCGGCGTCGCCGATGCCGAAGGACGCATCCTGTGCAACACGCTCGGGTCGGCGCCCGGCGCGTACGCGATCGCGGACCGATCCTACTTCAAGGAGGCGATGCGAACCGGCGGCTTTGCCATCGGCGAGGTCGTGTCCGGCCGAATCACCAAGCGGCCGACCATCCAGTTCGCGCTGGCCATCCCCGGCGCCAATGGCCGCCCGGACGGCATCGTCCTGACGAGCATCGATCTCTCCTACCTGGCCATGCGCCAAGCCTCCGCCGGCCTGCCACCCGACGCGGCACTGACCGTCGCGGACCGGGACGGCACCGTCCTGATCCGTCTGCCCGATCACGACGAATGGGTTGGCAAGCCGCTTCCCGCGCCCTTCTGGGCGGCGCTGAGCCGCCATCGCGGCGGTGTCGCGGACTTGACCGGTCTCCAGGACAATCCGCGGATCACCGCGATCGCCGGGACGAGCCCGGAGGATCTCGGCTCCTTCACGGTCGCGGTCGGTCTCTCACCGGACACGGCCTTCGCCGACATCGATGCCGCCACTCGGCGCGGTCTCGTCCTGATCGGGATCGGGGCCGCCCTGGCGCTCGTGGCGGCGCTGATGGGCGGGCGCGCCTTTATCCGCCGGCCGGTCCGACGCCTTCTCCGGTCGGCCGCAGCCTGGCGGGCCGGCGAGCTGGATGTGCGCAGCGGGATCGGGGGACCTGGCGAGTTCGGCGAACTCGGCGAGGCGTTCGACGCCATGGCGGTCGCACTGCAAAAGCATGAGGGCGAGTTGCGCGCCGAGATCGCCCGCAGCCGCCTCCTTCAGGAGCGGCAGACGCTGCTGCTGCACGAACTCAACCACCGCGTGCGCAATACCCTGACGACGGTGCAATCGTTGGCCCGGCAGGCGCGGCGCGATGACGACCGTGGCGACCGGCTGGAAGGACGCATCCTCGCTCTCTCGAAGACGCACGATCTGCTCTCGCGGGATGATTGGGGTGGGGCACCGCTGCGGCTCGTCATCGAGAACGAGTTCGCACCCTTCCAGGACGGGAAGGGCCGCCGCTTCAGACTCGATGGGCCGGATCTCGACCTTCGGCCCCGCTACGTGCTCGCCCTCGGCATGACGATCCACGAACTGACCACCAACGCAGCCAAATACGGTGCGTTGGCGACGGAGGAAGGCCGGGTCGACGTGACGTGGCGTGTCGTCGTGGGGCCCGACAACGCTCGCCGGCTCGTGTTGGAGTGGCGGGAGAGCGGCGGACCGCCCGTGGCGGTACCGACACGTCGGGGCTTCGGCACGCGCCTGATCACCGGCGGCATCGCCCGGGAACTCGGCGGATCGGTCGAGCTGAGCTTTCCGCCTGAAGGCGCGCGCTGCGCTCTCGATGTCCCCCTGGATGAGCCCGACCGCTTCCTCTCCTCCCGCGATCTGGCCGGCCAGCTGCCCCAGCCCGTCGCCTGAGCCGCGCCCGGAACATGGACGGGTCAAGACCTTGGCGGCCGGCGCCTATCGCCCCTGGAACCTCGACACCGCCCAGCCGAGCGCCCGACACGCGCCGTAAGCCGAAGCCGCACAGAGTGCCGTGACGATCGGGACGATCACCCAATCGGCCGGCCCTGCATGGGGCCCGAACAGTCCTTTCGACACGCCCATGGCGGCACCCAGACCGCCGATCGTGGACGCCGCAGCGATGCCGAAGCGATGATACCGGGAACGCAGCCCGGAACGCTGCGGCGGCGGTCCGCCTTCGATGACCCGGAACGCCCGTCGCGGCTCGGGACGGCGCATCAGGCGACTATGCGCGTGTCGCCGCGCCCCGGAAAGCGCCAGATCGGATCAGCCGCGATCCCGCCACCGGTCCTGCGCATCCCGTCAGGCCGGATCGCGCCGCGGCCGGCATTCGGCACCGAAGCGACCCGGCAAGGGCAGACCCCGCTCAGGCCTTCGGGAAGTCGTAGAGTTCCGCGGGGTTGTCGACGAGGATGCGTGTCCGGTCGGCCTCGTTCGGCACGAAGGTCGGGAACAGATCGAGCAACAGGGCGTCGTCGGGCTTGTTGTCCTGACGCTCGGTGGGATGCGGCCAGTCGGTGCCCCAGACGCATCGTGTCGGTGCGGCGGCCGCGAAGGCGCGCGCGACGGCCACGGTATCGGCGTAGGTAGGCGGCCCCACTGTGGTGTCGGCGTAGAGGCCGGTGAGCTTCACCCAGGTGTTCCCCTGGTCGAGGAGCCGCCGCATCAGCTTGAACGTGTCGCTCTGAACGCCCGCCGGCTGTGGGCAGTGCGCCAAGTGATCGAAGACCAGCTTGCCGCGGATCTTCAGGAATGTGTCGGACGCCGCCACGATCTTGTCGCCCGGCATGTTGATCTGGCAGTGCCAGCCGAGGGCGTCCACACGCTGCGAGAGCGGTTCCAGCATGTCGAGCGTCGTGGTGCCGGCCTGCGCGAGGTTGAACCGGATGCCGCGGATGCCGAGACCGTGCAGCCGCTGCAGTTCCGCATCGCTGACTGCAGGCGTCACCACCGCGACGCCGCGGAAGTTCGGCCCGAGGGCCGCTATGCCGGCGAGCGTCGGGCGGTTGTCGGTTCCGTACAGCGAGGGTTGGACCACGACGCCCCGGGTGGTGCCGAGGCGGGCCTGCAGCGCGCGGTAATCGTCCGGCGTCGCGTCCGGGGCCGGCAGGCCGCCCGCGGCCGGCGGGACGCGGTTGTCGTAGATATGGAAATGGCAATCCGCGGTGTTCGGCGGGACCTTGAACGTCGGCGCCGCCGTGCCGGTCGAGAAGCGGACATTGTGCTGAGCGGAGGCCGGGCGGCCCCGCAGGCCGAGCGCGGCGCCGAGGGTTGCCGCGGCCGCACCGCCGAGCACGCGGCGACGGCTTGGGTCCAGTGTGATCATCGCGTCCTCCCGCTGCTTCGAGCCCGGCCGTCTGCGCGTCCGGTGTCACGCTCGGCAGCCTAGCGACGCGCCGCATGCGCCGGAACGGATCAAGGCGAATACTGGATACGATCGGGCGCGAGCGTCAGCGGAGGGTCCGGCCCGCGGAGATCCGCGTTCGCCCGAAGCCCGGTCCTAGGGCCTGGGAGGCCGGAAGGCGCCCGCGATGACGGGGCGCCCCCGGGCCCGGCTGCCTCAGGCGTTGTCGCCTCGGATCGCCGCGATGACCGCATCGGTGACCTGACGGGTCGTCGCCTTTCCACCGAGGTCGGGCGTGTGCAGGCTCGGATCCGCGGTGACGCGCTCGACGGCGCGCATCAGCCGGCCGGCCGCGTCCGGCTCGCCGAGGTGCTCCAGCATCTGGCACGCCGTCCAGAAGGTCGCGACCGGGTTGGCGATGCCCTTGCCGGTGATGTCGAAGGCCGAGCCGTGGATCGGCTCGAACATCGACGGGAAGGTGCGCTCCGGGTTGATGTTGGCGGTCGGCGCGATCCCGAGCGAGCCGGCGAGCGCCGCCGCGAGGTCCGACAGAATGTCGGCGTGCAGGTTGGTCGCCACGATGGTGTCGAGAGTCTCGGGCTTCATCACCATCCGCATCGTCATGGCATCGACCAGCATCTTGTCCCAGGTGACGTCGGGGAAATCCGCGGCGACCTCGGCGGCGATCTGGTCCCACATCACCATGGCGTGGCGCTGGGCGTTCGACTTGGTCACGACGGTGAGGAGCTTGCGCGGCCGGGATTGGGCGAGCTTGAACGCGTAGCGGATGATGCGGTCGACGCCCGACCGGGTCATCATCGAGACGTCGGTGGCGACCTCGTTCGGATGGCCCTGGTGGACCCGGCCGCCGACGCCGGCATACTCGCCCTCCGAGTTCTCGCGCACGATCACCCAGTCGAGTTCCGGCCCCGAGACGTGGCGCAACGGGCTGGTGATGCCCGGCAGGATGCGGGTCGGGCGAACATTGGCGTACTGGTCGAAGGGCTGGCAGATGTTGAGCCGCAGGCCCCAGAGCGTGATGTGGTCGGGCACGTCCGGCGCGCCCACCGCCCCGAAGAAGATCGCGTCGTGGTCCTTGATCTGCTCGCGACCGTCGGCGGGCATCATCACGCCGTGCTTCTTGTAGTAATCCGAACCCCAGTCGAAATGGTCGAACCGGAACCGGAACGCGCCGGTCTTCTCGGCCAGCACGTCGAGCACCTCGATACCGGCGGCGATGACCTCGACGCCGATGCCGTCCGCCGGGATGGCCGCGATGGTGTAGGTCTTGGTCATGACAGATCTCCTTGGGAACGAGAGAGGGTTCAGCGCGCCAGCGCGCGTTCGGGCGTGGCGCGTCGCCCGGCGCGGGCGACGGCGAGGGTGAGGATGGCGGAGAGGACCAGAAGGCCGGCGACGAAGTACAGGCCGCCCGCGAAACTGTCGGTCCGGTCCTTGATCCAGCCGATCACCCAGGGTCCGACGAAGCCGCCGAGATTGCCGATCGCGTTGATGGTGGCAATGCCCACCGCGGCGGCCGGGCCGGACAGGAACATGGTCGGCATCGCCCAGAGGGGCGGCTTGGCGGAACTGATCCCGACATTGACGAGGCTCAGGGCGGCCACGACCCCCACCACCGACGACGCGTCACCGGCCAGGACGAGGCCGAGGGATGCGGCGAGGCAGGCGATGACCACGTGCCACGTGCGCTCGCCCGTCCGATCGGAATGGCGCGCCCACAGAACCATCGCCACCACCGCCGCGGTGGGCGGCACGGCGTTGAGCAGGCCGACCGTCATCGTAGACAAGCCGAGACCCTTGATGATCTGCGGCGCCCAGATGCCGAGGGTGTAGAGGCCGGCCGAGGTGCCGAAATAGATCAGTGCCAGCGCCAGCACGCGGGCGTCGGCAAGGCCGCTCAGCAGGCTGTGGCGGGCGCTCGGCTGCTTGGCGGCCCGCTCGGCGTTCATCTCGGCGACGAGCCAAGCGCGCTGGTCGTCGGCGAGCCAGGTCGCCGCCTCCGGTCGGTCGGTCAGGTAGAACAGCACCGCCACGCCCAGCAACACGGCGGGCACAGCCTCGACGATGAACATCCACTGCCAGCCGTGCAGGCCGAGGACGCCGTCCATCTCGAGCAAGAGGCTCGAGAGCGGCGAGCCGAGCAGCACCGAGATCGGCGCGGCCGCCATGAACAGCGAGACCACCGCGGCGCGATAGCGGCTCGGGAACCAGTAGCTCAGGTAGAGGATGATGCCGGGAAAGAATCCGGCCTCCGCGGCACCGAGCAGGAAGCGGAGCACGTAGAAGCTCGTCTCGCCCCGGATGAAGGCGAAGGCGCCCGAGAGGAAGCCCCAGGTGATCATCACGCGGGCGATCCAGAGCCGCGCACCGACCTTGTCGAGAATGATGTTCGACGGCACCTCGAACAGGAAATAGCCGAAGAAGAACACGCCGGCCCCGAAACCGAAGACAGAAGCCGAAAATCCGAGATCCTTGTTCATCGTCAGCGCCGCGAAACCGATATTCACGCGGTCGATGAAGGCGATGAAGTAGAGAAGGCAGATGAAGGGAACCAAGCGCCATGCGACGCGGCGCATGGTGGCGTGCTCGAGCGAGCCGTCCATCGTCTCCTCCCTTGGCCGTGGCGCGCTGTTGATTCTTGCGCGCCATCTTCCATGCAAGATGGCATACCGCTAGAACCGGTGGGCAGACCTGTCAATGCCTGTTCCGCGGCGGATGTCGGCGGTGCTAGGGCAGCGGGATAGAGGAGGCGGTTGATGGCGCGGGCGCAGCGCGGCAAGGATCCGGAGATGCCGGGGGCCGCTGACGAGGGCGAGAAACGCACCTCGCTCGTCGACGACGCGTATGCGGCCCTGCGCGCCGCGATCCGCGATGCCAGCTTCGCTCCCGGCTACCAGGCCTCCGAGCAGGAGATCGCTCTGCGGCTGGGCATGAGCCGCACGCCGGTGCACGAAGCGGCGATCCGGCTGCAGGAGGACGGGCTCGTGCGGGTCCTGCCCCGGAAGGGCATCCTGATCCTGGCCCTCGCTCCGGATGACATGCGCGAGATCTACGACGTCGTCATCGCGATGGAGGGCCGTGCCGCCGAGCTGGTGGCTGCGCTACCCGACCATGAGCGCCTGGCGGCCGCGCAGGCGCTGGACGTCCAAACCGACATCATGGCCCAGGCTCATGCGCGCAGCGACCTCCCGGCCTGGGGGGAGGCCGACGGGGCCTTCCACGCTGCGCTGATCGAGCACGCCCGGAACGGGCGGATGAGCCGGATCGTGCAATCGATCAACGACCAGTCGCACCGGGCCCGGATGCTGACGCTCAACCTCCGCCGGGCGCTGGACGCCTCGATTGCGGAGCACCGGCGGATCGCGCAGGCGATCCGCGCGGGCGAGGGGGCCGAGGCCCTCGACGCCGCGCGTCAGCACCGCATCCGCGCGCGCAACGAACTGCTGCCATTGCTGGACAGCTACGGGCTCAAGCACCTGTAGGCCCGGCGCCGCACCACCGCGCCGTGTCGCCTCGTGCCGGGACATCGACGCGGTGGCCGCCTCCGCCCGCGCGCACGTGGTGAATGTCCGCCACAGCACCGCCCGGAACGCGGGGATCACCCGT
The DNA here is from genome assembly GCF_058790235.1 of Methylobacterium sp. FW102-HT35C08. Lineage (NCBI taxonomy): Bacteria > Pseudomonadati > Pseudomonadota > Alphaproteobacteria > Hyphomicrobiales > Methylobacteriaceae > Methylobacterium > Methylobacterium sp. FW102-HT35C08. Next base: position 683,143 of record NZ_JBYTCL010000002.1, read on the forward strand.
GTAACGTTTTGTGTCAGCGCCACGTTTCGCGTTGCCGGGCCGCCCGCACCGCTTATGCTTCGGCCATGCACGAAGGCACGACCATCGCCATCGTCGAGGACGATTCCGACATCCGCGCGCTGCTCGCCGGCTATCTCGAAGGCGAGGGCTTCCGTGTCGTCGCCCTCGACGGTGGCGCCAGCCTCGACCGGATCCTGGCGGCCGGCACCGTCCCGGACCTGATCGTCCTCGACTGGATGCTGCCCGGCGAGGACGGGCTCTCGATCTGCCGGCGGCTGCGGGATGCGAACGGTCCGCCCGTGGTGATGCTGACCGCCAAGGACGAAGATATAGACCGCGTGCTGGGCCTGGAGATGGGCGCCGACGACTATGTCTCGAAGCCGTTCAACCCGCGCGTGCTCCTCGCCCGGATCCGGGCCGTCCTGCGCCGGGCAAGCGGCGGCGGCCACGTGGCCGAACCCGGCTCGGAAACGCTGAGCGTCGCGGATCTTACCGTGAATCTCGGGGCCCGCACCGTGACGATCCGCAATCCGGCCACCGAGATCCCGCTCACCAGCGCCGAGTACGACCTGCTGCACTGCTTCATCACGCGGCCCCAGCGCGTGCTGTCGCGCGACCAGCTCCTCGACTGGACCCGCGGCCGGACCGCCGACGCCTTCGACCGCACCATCGACGTGCAGGTGAGCCGCCTGCGGCACAGGCTCGAAGCCGCCGGCAGCACCGCGGCGGCCCTGATCAAGACCGTGCGCAATGCGGGCTACATCCTGGCCGCGCCGGTGAAGTCCGGCCTGCCGTGATGGGCCGGGTCGGCCTCCTCGGCCGGATCATGCTGCTCCTGCTTGGGGCGCTGTCGCTCCTCGTGCTCGCCACCGTGGCGCTGGATGATTGGCAGCGTCGCCAGGAACATCTGCAGAGCGGCTCGCGCTTTCCGCGCGTCGACCAAGCCGCCGGCATCATGACGCTCCTGCGGGATGCGGACCCGGCCGAGAGACCCGCCATCCTGAAGGCAGTGAGCGGGGAGACTCTGCGGGCGGAGATCGTCGACGTCCCCCCGGACGAGACCGGACTGATCCCTGAACCGCGCCTCGAAGCCCGTCTCCGGCGGCTGACGGGCGGTCCGGTCCGGGCGTTCACCGATTCGGCGCTGCTGCTGCGGGGCATCAACCCGTCCACGGTGGCGAGCGCCGACCAGCGTGGTCCCTTCGGCCGTCTGGCGACGGCGACATACCCGCTGCCCGACGGCCGGACCCTGGTGATCACCGCCGCCGCGCACCACCGCTCGCTCATGCCGTGGCTGTTCGGACAGCCGCTGAGTCTCTGGGTGGCCGTCCTCGGAACCGTGGTGGCGGCTCTCGTGCTGGTCGGCACGCGCCACGAGCTTGCGCCGCTGCGGCGGCTGACGGACGCCGTGTCCCGCTTCGACGGCCGGGCTCCGGAGCGCGTGAGCGCCCCGCGCGGCGCCCCCGAGATCCTCCGCCTCGCCCAGGCGATCCAGGGCATGCAGGAGCGGATCAGCGGCCTGATGGCCGAGCGTTCGCTGCTGATCGGGGCGATCTCGCACGACCTCAAGACGTATCTGACGCGGCTGCGCCTGCGCGCCGAGGGCGTGGCCGAGCCCAGGCTGCGGGAGCGGCTGGTGGCGGATCTCGACGCCATGACCGATCTGCTCGAGACCTCCCTGGTCTTCGCCCGCGGCACCGCCGTCGAGGCCGCCCGCTCGCCGGTGGATCTCGCCGATCTGGTGGCCGTGGAAGTCGCCGAGCACGCGGCGCAGGGCGCCAACATCGATATGACCGGCGAGGACGTGCGGGACGCGACCGTGGCGGGCGACGCCCTCGCGCTGCGCCGCGTCATCGCCAATCTGATCGGGAACGCGGTGAAGTTCGGGCAATCCTCGGTCGCCGTGGCGGTGCGGCGGACCGGCGCCGCCTGCCGGATCGTCGTCGAGGATGACGGGCCGGGCATTCCGGAAGCCGAACGCGCCGCGATCTTCAGCCCATACTACCGGGTCGAGCGCTCCCGAAACCGGCAGACCGGCGGGACCGGTCTGGGTCTCGCGATCAGCCGGCAGATCGTGGAGGCGCATGGCGGTACTGTGGTGGCCGAGACAGGTTCGCAGGGCGGGGCCCGGTTCACCGTGACGCTGCCGGCCCTGACCTGACGCGCCGGCACCTCAACCGAGAAATCAAGCGTTACGCAACGTTACACGCCAGCCTCCGCCCGTCACATCCGGGCAGAGCGCACGGGCGAACCTACGCTCACACGTCGCGGCGGGACCAAAGCCGGGGCGGATGGGACAGAGCCCCAAAGGCTCTCTCACGTGAGCAGAAGGAACGCACCGATGTTGAAGGTTCTCGGCCCGGCCGCTCTCCTCGTCGCCCTCGCGGCTCCGGCCTCGGCGTTGCCGCTCGTCCAGCCGGCGGTGTCCGCCGGACCGGGCGATGCGCAGATCATCCAAGTCTACGGCGGCTGCGGCTTCTACGGGCATCGCGGCCCCTACGGCGGCTGCCGTCCCGGCGGCCAATGGGGCGGCTACGTCCGGGGCGTCTCCTGCCCGCCCGGTTTCCACATCGGTCCCTACGGCCGACGCTGCTGGCCGAACTGAGGCGTCGCCTGATCGCAACCCCGTACCGTGTCCGGCCTGCGGCCGGACGACCATGGAGTGACAGATGATCCGCAAGCTTGTCATGCCCGCAGCCCTCGCGGCGGGAGTCCTGTTGGCCGGTTCGAGTGCCGAGGCCCGCGACGGGTGCGGCCCCGGCTTCCACCGCAACTTCTACGGCTGGTGCCGGCCGAACGGCTTCTACCGTCCGTTTGTCGTCGTTCCCGGCTACCGGTGGCGCTACGGCCATCCCTATGCCTGGCATCGGCGGTTCGGCTGGCACGGCGGCTATCGCTGGGGCGGCTTCCGGCATGCGGGCTGGCACGGCGGATGGCATCGGGGCTGGCATGGTGGTTGGCACGGCGGCCACCACGGCGCCTGGCGCCATCGCTGGTGACCCGTCGCGGCGCTTGGCTTCCTAGGGCAGGACCAGGCCGGACAGCGCGTAGGTCAAGGCGGCGACGAGGCCGGCGGCCGGCATCGTGATCACCCAGGCCACCACGATCCCCTGCGCGACGTTCCACCGGACCGCCGAAACGCGGCGGGCCGCACCGACCCCCACGATCGCCCCGGTGATCGTGTGGGTGGTGGAGACCGGGATGCCGAACGCCGTCGCGGCGAACAGGGTCACGGCGCCGCCGGTCTCGGCGCAGAAGCCCTGCATGGGCGAGAGCCGGGTGATCTTCGATCCCATCGTGTGCACGATGCGCCAGCCGCCGAGCAGGGTGCCGACGGCCATGGCTGTCTGGCAGGACAGAACCACCCAGAGCGGCACGTGAAAGCTGCTGCTCTCGCCGTGGGCGTAGAGCAGCGCCGCGATGATACCCATCGTCTTCTGAGCGTCGTTGCCCCCGTGCCCGAGGGAGTAGAGCGAGGCCGAGACGAATTGCAGACTCCGGAACAGCCGGTCGACGGCCGTCGGCGTGGATCGGACGAAGAGCCACGACACGGCCAGCATCAGCAGCAGCCCGAGCCCGAAGCCCAGCGCCGGCGAGAGCACGATCGCCGCGCTCGTGGCGACGACGCCCTGCCAGACGATCACGCCCGTCCCCGCCTTGGCGATCCCGGCTCCGAGCAAGCCGCCGATGAGCGCGTGCGAGCTCGAGGACGGGATGCCCGCATACCACGTGAGCAGGTTCCACGTGATCGCGCCACCGAGCGCCCCCAGGATCACCCGGTCGTCCACGGCCGTGACGTCGATGATGCCGGACCCGACCGTCCCGGCGACGTGCAGGCCGAAGACGAGGAACGCGACGAAGTTGAAGAACGCCGCCCAGAACACCGCGTAGCGCGGCGCCAGAACCCGGGTCGACACGATGGTGGCGATCGAGTTGGCGGCGTCGTGCAGCCCATTCAGGAAGTCGAAGATCAGCGCGAGGGCGATCAGGGCGACGAGGAACGTCACGCGTGCGACTCGTCGCTCAAACGTGCTCGACCACGATACTGCTGATCTGGTTCGCCACGTCCTCGAACCGGTCCATGACTTTCTCCAGGTGATCGTAGAGCTCAGAGCCGACCAGGAAGGCCATCGGATCCTGCCGGGAGGCCTTGAACAGCCTCTTCAGTCCGGCATTGTGCAAGTCGTCCGCGCGGCCCTCCAGCTCGATGACGCGCTCGGTAAGGCCGTTCAGGGCGGCGGCGTTCTCGCCGAGGGCCCTCAATTTCGGCAGGGCCTCGGCGGTAACCAAGGCGGCCTCCTGGATCACCACGCCCATTTCGCGCATCGCCGGCTCGAAGGCCGTCACCTCGAACAGCTGGACCGCCTTGGCGGTCTTGAGCATCTGATCGATGGCATCGTCGAGGGAGCCGACCAGGGCCTGGATATCGCCGCGGTCGAAGGGTGTGATGAAGGTCCTGCGCACCGCCAGAAGGGCCTCGCGGGTGATCGCGTCGGCCTCGTCCTCGCGCGCCGCGATGGCCGCGCAAGCCCCCGCGATATCCTGCGTGCCGTCGAGGAGGGTCCGGAGGGCGACCGCGCCGTCAACGAGCGTGGCGGCGTGACGCTCGAAGAGGCCGAAGAACCGGTCTTCCTTCGGCATCAAGGCCCGAAACCAAGCCAGCATGTCGTGTCCACGTTCAGAATATCGGTGTGACCGAAGGGCTGATCAGCGCCCGGCAAGCACAACCGCCAAGGAGGCCGGACCGATCCAGGCTTGCGCACGCAATTCGTCCGCCGATGGGGCGGACCTGCCGCTCACCGCAGCGGGAGGACACCCGGGCGCCGGCCGGCCCCGGCGGCGCGGCGCCAGCGTCGCTTGCGCCCGAAGGTCCTGCGCGGATCGGCACGGCGCGGGTCGGCCTGGCCCTTTCGCGGGCGCGGCTGTCGGATGGCGCCGATCGCCACCAGCGTCACCGCCCCGATCAGGATCAGGAGCGCCGCCCCCCAGAACAGGTTTTCGAACATCAGCGACTCCCGGGCCGATGACCTCCGCTCTTGAATAGTGAAGACCGCAGGCGATCGCGGCCAAAGCTGGACTATTCGAGCGGTGACGGCAACTCGGCTTTATCGGACGCGGCAAAGCTGTGGGTGACCTCGCGCTCTCCGACGACGGCATCGGCGCCGCAAGCCCCGGCGGCACGCGCCTCCCGTTGTCCTTGCGCCGGATCAAGGCAGCGGGCGCCGCGGTGACCGACGGTGATTCCGTCCAGAGCGGAGCCGACCGATGCACACCTACCGCGTGACCTTCTACATGACCGTTCCCGACGATACCGGGCACGACCACCGTGCCGTGCAGAGCACCATCCTGGTCCGCGCCCGCTCGGACGTGTCCGCCGAGTGGCAAGCCAAGGCGCTTCTGTGTGAGCGGGCAGGGGTGATCGATTGGCGGCTTCGGGCCGACAGCTGTGAGGTCGCGGCTCTCGCCGATGTGGCCGCGTGACGCGCCGACCGCACCACGGTCGGGGAGCCGGGCTCGGCTGAAGCGTCCGTGCGGCTCGCAGGACAGCCATGGGCTCACGATCGATTCGGCGCGCGCTCAGATCCGCACACGGCATGGGCAGAATGGCAGGCATTCCGCGCATCATTTAAGCATAGCAACATAGTTGCCGGATACATTTCGTAATATTTCTTGTTTGTGCGAGTAATACGACCGTATAAGCCGAGTAAAAAGTGGCACAAAAATCACATTCCCTGCGCGCAACCATCGCGGAGCACTAAACTCTATTGTCCCGAAGCCGCCGTCTGAGCATGATCGCAGCGCACTCAGGCATCGCCGAACGCGAGCCCTGACGAGCCTGCCGCCAAGACGCAGGCCAAACCAAAGACATGCGGTCAGATCTGGATAACCGGGCGGCCGCGCCACGGGTCTCGAAGCTTTGGAGATATCTATGACGCTCTTGAAGAGCTCGCTGCTCGGGTCAGCGGCTGCATTCGCGGCCGTGGGTGCCGCGCACGCCGCCGACCTGCCGGTGAAGAAGGCGGTTCCGATCGAGTACGTCCGCGTCTGCGGCGCGTATGGCGCCGGCTTCTTCTACATCCCCGGCACCGATACCTGCCTGCGCGTCTCGGGCCGCGCCCGGTTCGAGGGTGGCTACCAGACGAGCTACACCCGCCAATCCGGCACCAACAGCGGCGACACGTCGGGCTACCAGGGCCGGATGCGCATCAACCTCGATGCCCGCACCCAGACCGCCTACGGCACCCTGCGCGCCTTCGTCCGCCTCGATGCCGGCGCCCGCACCGGCTACTCCGGCGTCGGCACCTCCGGCACGCAGCAGCGCATCGGTCAGGCCTTCCCGGGCATCGGCACCGATCAGTTCGGCCGTGACCAGCAATACGTGAACGTCGATAAGGCGTTCATCCAGTTCGCCGGCCTGACCGCCGGTCGCGCCTCCTCGTTCTTCGACTTCTACGCCCACGACTTCGAGATCGCCGCAGCGACCCTCGGCTCCGACGTGTTCTCGACCAACCTGCTGGCCTACACGGCCACGATCGGCAACGGCCTGTCGGCCACGATCTCGATCGAAGATCCGGTCTTCCGCCGCACCCCGATCTTCTCGCCGCAGAACGTCTCGGCCATGCTCAACACCGGTAGCGTGTCGAACTTCGGCGTGACCAACCAGCCGACGCAGGTCTTCGTCGGCTATACCGGCGGCGTCCCGACGCGCTTCAGCACCATCGACACCATTGAGCGCGAGCGCATGCCCGACTTCGTCGGCGTCGTCCGCCTCGACCAAGCCTGGGGTTCGGCCCAGCTGTCAGCCGCAACGCACGAGCTGAACGTCGGCAACATCTCGACCGCCGCAACCACCGGCACAGGCTCCATCGTCTCTCCGGCACACACCAACAGCGTGTATGGCTGGGCGGTTCAGGGCGGCCTGAAGATCAACACCCCGTTCATCGCCCCGGGCGACGCCCTCTACCTGCAGGGTGCCTACGGCGACGGCGCGCAGATGTATACCGGCTACTGCGCCTATACCGGCTGCTACACGCAGAGCACACAGACGATCCAGGGCCAGAAGTTCAACCAGTACTTCTCGGATGCGACGGTCAACCCGTATACGGGCCAGCTGCAGACCTCGCAGAGCTTCACTGTCACGGCGTCGTACCTGCACTACTGGACCCCGGAATGGCGCTCGGCGTTCTTCGGCTCCTACGGCGAGCAGGACTTCTCGGCGACCGCCCGCTTCCAGCAGGGCCAGCTCTACGGACTCGTGAGCGGGCTTGCCGGCAGCAATCCGTTCGGCTCCAACGCCGTCGGCACGCCCGGCACCCGGTTCTTCCAGCTGAGCCAAGCCTTGCGTGACACCTACCAGTTCGTGGCGGGCGGCAGCATCATCTGGTCGCCGGTCAAGGACCTCGATATCGGCGTCGAGGCCTTCTACACGCAGATCGGCCTGAAGAGCGGCCGGGCGATCGACCTGGACAAGAGCCCGACCGCCTACTCGAACATCGCTGCCATCAACGCCGGCACGTTCGCTGTCGCCACGGCCTCGAAAGACTCGGTTTCGCAGGTGCGCTTCCGCGTCCAGCGCGACTTCTGATCACCACTGGCGATCGGAACATGATGCCGTGGCAGCCTGCCTCGGCGTCATGGACTACCCCCGTGCAAAATGGGAACTTGAGCCCGGCCTCGTGCCGGGCTTTTTTTGTGCCCGCCGGCAGCGCGCACCTGAGGGGCGGCTCGCTGCGTCTGTGCGGTGCCGCACTGCGGTCGCGATGGGACATGTCCCATCTGCCGCCTTTACAACGGACGAGCCCCCGATCCCGCGGATGCTGTTCGTGTTGGCGCAACCCGGCATCGCCGAGCCCAGGTGGCAGGCGGCGCGTGCGGATCACCGGGACGGCTTTACCAAGCGTTCATTCTCCGGGTGTCCCATCCGGGTCCGAACAGGCAGGATGTGGAAACATGCCCACCGAGACGAACACGCCGTCCGAGGAGCCGATCCTCGAAGTCTGGCGCATCGTGGCCCTCGCTCTGATCGTCGCGGCCGGGATGCTGTTCGTCCACCTGATCGTCCCGAACGAGGCCGACGCGTTCACGGGCCCGTCCGCGACGGCTATCGCCACGCGCTGACCAGCCCGCGAGGCCGGGCTCCTGGCCAGCGTCAGGCTGGTCCTAACGGGTGGCCGCCGATTTCGGACCGGCCCGATCCAGGGCGATCGCCGCGGCGTTCAGGTCATGCCTCACCTGGGCGATCACCGTCGCCCGCTCGTCGCCCTGCGCGTTCAGCGCCTCAAGGAAAGCGGTCCAATCCGCGCGGGCGCTGCTCGGGATCTGGCTGTCGAGCCGTTGCCGAAGCTGGGCGATGCGTCCGTCGGCCGTCGCGACCGCAGGGGCGGCGGCATCGGCGTCGTAGACGCCGACCGCGCAGGTCTGATCACCCGCCTTGGTGTAGTAGGTGGTCTTCGGCTCCTCCACGGTGCTGCCGGGCTTGGGGAACAGGTAACGGATCACCGAGATCTGCCCAGGCTTGGCCGCCGCCATCATCGTGCGAATGAAATAGTTTCCGGTCCTGTCGTGCAGGTCCCGTACGTCGTGCCCTCTCAGGATCGGGTTGGGATGGGCGCTCATGATGCCGTCCGGACCGATGCAGAACACGTAGGTGTCGGCGGTGCGAAAGCCGCGGGCCCCGTCGGTGAAATCCTGGAGCGCCCGGCCCCGGTTGGACTGCAAGGCCCGATCCACGCGCCCGAGCATCCAGGACGCGAATCCGTTCGGGCTCGGATCGTCGCAGGAGGTCGGGGCCTCACCGTCGCCGCAGGCCAGAGCCGGCGCTATCGGACCCGACCCGAGGATCAATACAGCTGCAAGCACCGAAGCTTTCAGCGACATCGGCCTCTCCCGAATCCAGCACATCCTCTCGAATCAGCACAATCAGAAACTGCACTCGCCACCTTGGCAAGCGCTCAATACAGATCTCACGCACTCGTCAGAGCGTTGGCTGAGGTGTGCCGCCTATTGCATCGGCAGGGGAATCGCCTCGATTCCCACCTCGCCGATCCCGCGCGCCGCCAGCGCCGTGCGCAGAGACGCGTTCAGGCAGGTGCCGGCCGTGAAGGCGCCGGTCGCAGTTCCGTGTCGGCCCGCGTCGCGGGGCAGGGGGCCGATCAGCTGCACCACGCGCCGCGCGATAGCCGGGGCCGGATCGATCCACGTGACCGGCCAGGACGCGAGCGCCTCGAGACGCGGCAGCAGCAGGGGGTAGTGCGTGCAGGCGAGACAGACCACGTCCGTGCGCCGCCCGTCCGGCTCGGTCGTGAAGCAGGGCGCGATCTCGGCCGCGAGTACCGCATCGTCCACCGGAGAACCGGCGAGTTCCGCCTCCGCGTAACTCGCGAGGTTCTGCGAGCCGACGAGGCTGACCGTGCAGGATCCGGCATAGGTCGCGATCAGGTCGCGGGTGTAGGTGCGGACCACCGTTCCGGGCGTCGCGAGCAGGGAGACCAGGCGCGAGCGCGTTGCCTCGGCGGCCGGCTTGATCGGCGGCACGACCCCCACGAAGGGCGTCGTGAAGCGCTGGCGCAAGGCCGGCAGGACCAGCGTCGAGGCGGTGTTGCAGGCGATGACCACGAGGTCGGGCCGGTGGATCGCGACCAGGCGCTCCATCACGGTGAGGACGCGGGCGACGAGGGCCGGCTCGCCGAGCCGTCCGTACGGGAAGGCCGCGTCGTCGCCGACATAGACGTAGCGGGCATCCGGCCGGGCGCGGCGCACCGCGTCGAGGACGGTCAGGCCGCCCAGACCGGAATCGAAGACCAGGATGGTCGGCTCGGTGGCGACGTGCAGCGCGGCGGCGGACAAGCTGGCCCCAGCCATCAGATCGATCCGCATGGAAACCCTGGACTCCTCGACGAGCGTCCTAAAATCTCGGCGGCGAGGGTTAAGGGGCCCTCACTGCGGCGAGAGAAAGACCCGCGATCCCCAACTGTTCCGGTTAACCGCGGCGTCCGCGGAGCGAAGACGCACAGGACCGTGCCGGCCAGGCTTCCCGATCTGCAGAGGTTGTCTGGCCACGGCTGGGACATATCTTCTGCGCGCTGGCTCGGAATCGAGGAAATGGTTCCGCGTCGTGCCCAGATCGGGGGACAATCGTCATGGCAGCCACGGCCGCACTGCGCTCGGAGGGGGCGCGCGAGCAGGGGGCGCCAGCCTTCCCGCCGCCCACCGTCACCGCCCGCCCGATCGACCGGGCCGCCTGGATCGCCGCGTTCCGCCACGTGCGGCACGAGACCGAGCGCCGCGCCGCGCCGCTCTCCGCGGAGGACCAGCAGGTCCAGTCCATGGCGGATGCCAGCCCGACCAAGTGGCATCGCGCGCACGTCACGTGGTTCTTCGAGCAATTTCTGCTCCGCGAGCACCTGCCGGGTTACGCCATTTTCGATGAGCGGCTGCACTACCTGTTCAATTCGTACTACGTAGCAGCCGGCCCGCGTCAGCCGCGCATCCAGCGGGGCCTGATCACGCGCCCGACCATGGCGGAGGTGAGCGCCTACCGGGCGCATGTCGACCAGGCCGTGGAGAGCCTGCTCGGTCAGGTCTCCGAACGCGCCCTGGAGGCGGTGCTGCCGATCCTGGAGATCGGCCTCTTCCACGAGCAGCAGCATCAGGAGCTCCTGCTCACCGACATCCTGCACGCCTTCGCGCAGAACCCGCTGAGCCCCGCCTACGATCCCGCCTGGCGGTTTCCCGCCGCCGCCGCGCAGCCCGGGCAGGTCGGTCTGGACAGGGGCATCGCCTGGATCGGGCATGAGGGGGAGGGGTTCTCGTTCGACAACGAGGCGCCCCGCCACGAGACCCTGATCGCGGCCGGCCGGATCGACCGGGCGCTGGTCACGAACCGGCAATGGCTCGCCTTCATGGAAGACGGCGGTTACGCCAAGCCCGAGCTGTGGCTCTCGGACGGCTGGTATGCCGGTCCGGGCGAGGGCTGGGAGGCGCCGGGCTACTGGCGCCGGGACGGGGACGGCTGGGCGACCATGACCCTCGGCGGCCTGCGCCCGGTGGCGCTCGACGCGCCCGTCACCCACATCAGCTACTATGAGGCCGACGCCTATGCCCGCTGGGCGGGCCGCTTCCTGCCGACCGAGTTCGAGTGGGAGGTCGCAGCCCGTGACGGCCAGCTGCCGGACGCGTTCGGCCTCGTCTGGCAATGGACCCGGAGCGCCTACCTCGCCTATCCGGGCTACCGCCCGCTGCCGGGGGCGCTCGGCGAGTACAACGGCAAGTTCATGGCCAACCAGTTCGTGCTGCGCGGCTCGTCCGTCGCCACGCCCGAGGGCCACGCCCGTCTGCCCTACCGCAACTTCTTCTATCCGCACCAGCGCTGGCAGTTCACCGGCCTGCGCCTCGCGGACGCCGCCTGACGCGCCCCGGAGGATCCCTTGACCATCAAGCCCACCTTCCCCGACGCGGCGCCGGTCGCCCTCGACACGGCCGCGCCGGAAACGGCCGCGCTGGCCTTCCTCGATGATGTCCGGGCGGGCCTGTCCCGGCCCCAGAAAGCGTTGTCGCCGAAATACTTCTACGATGCCGCCGGCTCCGACCTGTTCGAGGCGATCACGCGGCTCCCGGAATACTACCCGACCCGCACGGAGATCGGCATCCTCGACCGGAGCGGGCCGGAGATAGCGGCGCTGTTGCCGGCGCACGCCGCCCTGGTGGAGTTTGGCAGCGGCTCGACCGTGAAGCTTCGCCGTCTCCTTGAGCATCTCGATACGCTGGCCGCCTACGTGCCGGTCGACGTGTCCGGCACGTTCCTGAACTCCCAGGCCGAGGCCCTCAAAGCGGACCTGCCGCAACTCCGGGTCGAGCCGGTGGTCGCCGACTTCACTCGCGACTTCGAGCTGCCCGAGAGCCTCGACGGCCTGCCGCGGGCGGGCTTCTTCCCCGGCTCGACCATCGGCAACTTCGAGCCCGCCGAGGCCGAGGGCCTGCTGCGCCGGTTCGGGCGGATCCTAGGGGAGGGCGCCCACATGATCGTCGGCGTCGACCTCGTTAAAGACGCCGCGACCCTGGAGCGTGCCTATGACGACGCCGCCGGCGTCACGGCGGCCTTCAACCTCAATCTCCTGACGCGGATCAATCGGGAGCTCGCCGGCCGCTTCGACCTCGACGCCTTCACCCATCGCGCCGTGTTCAACCCGTCGGCCTCACGGATCGAGATGCATCTCGTTGCCCGGAACGCGCAGGACGTGCGCGTCGGCTCCGACACATTCGCGTTTGCGGAAGGCGAGACGATCCACACGGAGAGCAGCTACAAGTACACGGTCGCGACCTTCCGGGCCCTGGCCGAGCGGGCCGGCTGGACATGGCTCAAGGTCTGGACCGACCCGCAGGGGCTGTTCTCGGTCCACGCGCTCCGGCTGGATTGAGGGTTCACGGGCGAGCGTAACCGCGGAGGAGGCGCCGGTGCGTTTCAGACCGCCCTGGTTCTACGTGGTGGCGCCCTCCCTCGGCGCCCTGGCCGGCCTGGTCTACGGGTCGATCTTCGAGGTCGGCCCGCTGACCGGCGCGGCGATCCGCGGCGCGATCATCGGCACGCCGATCATGCTCTACGAGCGCCGGCTCCTGGCCCCGGCTTTGCGCGAGCGCGTCCGGAGCCTCGCCACGCCGCTGTTCCTGCTCGCCACGGTGGCGATCTACGTCGCGATGATCATCGTCGGCAACGCCGCCGCCAGCACCGTGCTGAACCGCCTGTTCCGGTTCATGTACAGCGAGCGCAACGCGATGCTGATGACCGATACCGGGCTGCTCTACGCGCTCTGCATCTCGGCGCTCGTGGTGTTCGTGTTCCGGGTCCGCGACCTGATCGGGCCGGGCGTGTTCGCCAACCTGCTGATCGGCCGGTACCACCGCCCGATCAGCGAGGAGCGGATCTTCCTGTTCCTCGACGTGACCGGCTCGACGCGCTTCGCGGACCGCTACGGTGACCGCGAGGCCCAAGCCTATCTCGGGCAGGTGTTCAACGCGCTGGCGCTGCCGGTCTCGCAGACGCGCGGCTCCATCGACGATTATATCGGCGACCTCGCGCTGGTGACCTGGACAATGGAGCGGGGCACCCGCGACGCCGCGTGCCTCCGCTGCGTCTTCGATTTCGCCGCGCGCCTCGCCGCCGAGTCCGAGGCGTGGCGGCGCCGGTTCGGGCAGGTCCCGGAGTTCCGCGCGGCCCTCCATTGCGGCCCCGTGGTCACCGCCGAGATCGGTCTGGAGCGGCACAAGATCGCGTATTTCGGCGATGTGGTGAACACCACCGCCCGGCTGGAGGCCCTGTCCAAGACGCTCGGCGTCCACGTGCTGGTATCGGCCGATCTCCTGCGCCGGCTCGGTCCGCTGCCGGCGGATCTCGTAGCGGAGGATCTCGGCGCCCACACCCTGCGGGGCCGTGAGGAGCCGATGACCGTCGCTTCTGTCCGACGCCGTGCGCCCGTCACCGCGCCGGTGGCGCCGATCCAGAGCCAGGTGGTCGCGGGCTGAAACGGCCCCACGGGGGTGCCCAGCCCGCCTCCTGGCGGGAGTCGAGATCAGGCGCCCAGTGCCTTCAGCACATCGCGGGCGGCGCGCTCGCCGTCGAGGGTCGCGCCGCCGACCGTCATGGCACCACCGCCGGCCAGGGCCTCACCGGCGAAGAACAGCCGCCCACCCACCGGCTCGCGCAGGTGGTCGCGGGCCGCGGCGTGCCCGGGCGCGACGATCGCGTACGATCCGCAGGCGTGCGGATCCGTCCACCAACCGGCAAGTCGGCCCGCCAGCACGGCACCCTTGGCCTTCTCGCCCAGGACGGCGCCGAGGCGTTCGGTGGCCAGCGCCACCGCCGCGGCCTCGCCGACGCGGCACAGGTCGCGGGCGAGATCGCCGCCGAGATTGGCCACCGCCAGGGGCCGCCCGAACGGGCCCATCTCGAAATACAGCGTCGGGCCGCCGGTCGCGATCGAGACCGCATCGCCGAAGGCCGACGGATCGATCTTCGCCGGGTCGAGACGCAGGCCGATCTTGGTGTAGGCGCCCATCTGCAGCCCATCGAGAGCCGCCTGCGGACCGTCGGGAAGCCTTGGCGTGAGCCGGATCGCAGCGGATTTCAGGACGCCCACGGGCACCGTGACGATCACGGCGGCCGCCGACAGGGTGCCGTGTGCCGTCTCGACCCGGACCTCCCGGCCGGACCAGTCGATCGCCCGCACGGGGCAGCCGAGACTGACCGGCAGGTCCGAGAAATGCCGCGCCACCAAATCGCCGTAGCCGTCGACCCACAGGTCGGTGCCGGACCAGAGCCGGTCGTAATCGACGGCCGAGACTCGTTCGGGATCCTCACCGAGGGACAGCCGGCTCAGGCCCGCGGCTGCCAGCTCGGCATTCGGGCCACCGGCCCGGGCGGCCTCGGCCAGCGACGGATCGCCCCCCTTCGGCTCCAGCAGCGCGTCGAGGCCGGAAAAGCCGGCGCGCCGGGCCGCCTTCTCCGCGTCGGTCGCGGGGCGCCCGTCGATCGTGAGGGTGCGCGCCCAGCCGTCCTCACGGGCGAAGCGGGCCTTGGCCGCACGGGCGATCGGCGCCCAGGGATTGTGCTCGGCCCAGTGGATGTACTCGGCCCCGGCGTCGAACGGGCAGTCCGCACCGAGCGCCCGGTCGGTGAAGGCGCGGCCGCCGATCCGGTCCCGCGCCTCGACAAGAGTGAAGCTCTGGCCCGCCGCGCGCAACGCGGCCGCGGCCGCAAGACCTGCCGAACCGGCACCGACGATCACCACGGTCCCGCCCCGCGCGGCCGCGCGCAGGGCCGGCGCGGCCAGCAATGCGGAGGCGATGATCGCGCGTCGGGTGGGTGTCGGCTGAGCCGGCCTCATGGCGCCTCTGCTCGGAAACGTCCTGGATCAACCGGACGCGGAAGGACGCGCTAACCGCGCGCGCCCTGCGTGCCCGAGCGCTTCTCCATCATGGCCTTGACCTGCATCAGCTGGTCCCAGACCTGCCCGGGCGACGTCCCGAAGAAGTTGAAGCCCGCGTTGATGCCCCAGTAGAGGCCGAAGCAGATTAGCGGCACGAGCATCCAGGCGAGCACCTCCTCGCCCCGCCGACGCCGCTGGCGGCGACGGCGGCGTTCCTCGCGCCGGGTCAGCTTCTTCGGGGGCGCCGGCTGCGAGACGGGGGTGAGGGGGCCCTCGTGCAGGTTGTCAGTCATCGGGCGCCTCCTCGCCGCGGCGCTTGCGCGTCGCGGCGGTCATAGACCGGCGGCTTCTACTCCGGAAGGCCGCCGACCGCCGTGCGGACCATTAGGCGCGCACGAGTGGCACCTTCGGCACGGTCCGGACGCCGCCCGAACCGCCGCCGCCCTTGTTATCCTTCGGAGTCTTCTTCCGGGCCGCGGTGCGGGGCTTTGTGCGCTTGTGGCGCTTGGCGACGTTGGTCACGTCCTTCTCGGGCTTGGGCGTCACCGGACCGGCCGGGAACTCGAAGCCCAGGCTGTCTTTGGCGCCGGCCTTGGCCTCGCCGTCCTCCGGCTTGCGCACGATCACCCGGACAGCACCGCCGTCCTTCAGCTTGCCGAACAGCACCTCGTCAGCGAGTGGCGTCTTGATGGTCGACTGGATCAGCCGGGCCATCGGGCGCGCGCCCATCGCGTCGTCGTAGCCGTGCTCCACCAGCCAGTCCCGGGCCTCGTCCGACAGCTCGATCGTGACGTTGCGGTCGGCGAGCTGCGCCTCGAGCTGGAGGACGAACTTGTCGACCACCTTCGCCACGACCTCCTTCGGCAGGTGGCCGAACGAGATGATCGCGTCGAGACGGTTGCGGAATTCCGGCGCGAACAGGCGGTTGATCGCCTCGACGTCGTCCCCGGTCCGCTTGCTCTGGGTGAAGCCGTAGGCCGACTTCGCCAGATCGGAGGCACCCGCGTTCGACGTCATGATGATGATGACGTTGCGGAAATCGACCTGCTTGCCGTTGTGGTCGGTCAGCTTGCCGTGGTCCATGACCTGCAACAGGATGTTGAACAGGTCCGGGTGCGCCTTCTCGATCTCGTCGAGCAGCAGCACGCAATGCGGGTGCTGGTCGATCCCATCAGTGAGCAGGCCGCCCTGGTCGAAGCCGACATAGCCGGGGGGCGCGCCGATCAGGCGGCTGACCGTGTGGCGCTCCATGTATTCCGACATGTCGAAGCGCAGCATCTCGACGCCGAGCGACGAGGCGAGCTGCTTGGCCGCCTCGGTCTTGCCGACGCCGGTCGGGCCCGCGAACAGGTACGAGCCGATCGGCTTGTCCGGATCGCGCAGGCCGGCGCGCGCCAGCTTGATCGCCGAGGTCAGGGCCTCGATGGCGTTCGGCTGGCCGTAGACCACGCGCTTCAGGTTCTCGGTCAGGTGCTGGAGCACCACCGCGTCGTCCTTGGAGACGGTCTTCGGCGGGATCCGGGCCATCGTGGCGATGGTCGCCTCGATCTCCTTGATGCCGATCGTACGCTTGCGGCGCGCCTCCGGCACCAGCATCTGCGAGGCGCCGGTCTCGTCGATCACGTCGATCGCCTTGTCGGGCAGCTTGCGGTCGTTGATGTAGCGGGCCGACAGCTCCACGGCGGCCTTCACGGCCTCGGTCGTGTACTTGAGCTTGTGAAACTCCTCGAAATACGGGCGCAGGCCCTTCACGATCTCGATCGTGTCGGGGATCGACGGCTCGTTGACGTCGATCTTCTGGAACCGGCGCACCAGGGCGCGATCCTTCTCGAAGTACTGGCGGTACTCCTTGTAGGTGGTCGAGCCGATGCAGCGCAGCGTGCCCGAGGCCAGGGCGGGCTTGAGCAGGTTCGACGCGTCCATCGCCCCGCCCGAGGTCGCACCGGCGCCGATCACCGTGTGGATCTCGTCGATGAACATGATGGCGTTCGGGTGCGCCTCGATCTCCTTCATCACCTGCTTGAGACGCTCCTCGAAGTCGCCCCGATAGCGGGTGCCGGCGAGCAGCGTGCCCATGTCGAGGGAGAAGACGGTCGCGTCGGCCAGAACCTCCGGCACCTCGTGCTGGATAATCTTGCGCGCCAGACCCTCGGCGATCGCGGTCTTGCCGACGCCTGGGTCGCCGACCAGCAGCGGATTGTTCTTTTGCCGGCGGCAGAGCACCTGGATGGTGCGCTGGACCTCGGTCTCGCGGCCGATCAGCGGGTCGATCTTGCCGTCGCGCGCCTTCTTGTTGAGGTTGACGCAGTAGGCGTCCAGCGCGTCGCCCTTCTTCTTCGCGCCGCCGCGGGGATCACCCTCGTCGCTCGGCCGCTCGGCCGCGCCCTCGTCCTCGGCACCGCGCACCGGCTTCGACTCGGAGGCGCCGGGACGCTTGGCGATGCCGTGACTGATGTAGTTGACCGCGTCGTAGCGGGTCATGTCCTGCTCCTGCAGGAAGTAGGCGGCGTGGCTCTCGCGCTCGGCGAAGATCGCCACCAGCACGTTCGCCCCCGTCACCTCCTCGCGGCCGGAGGACTGGACGTGGATCACCGCGCGCTGGATCACGCGCTGGAACCCGGCCGTGGGCTTGGCATCCTGCCGCCCGTCGCCGGTGAGGTTGGACAGCTCGGTATCGACGTAGTCGACGAGGCTGCGCTTGAGCGTGTCGATCTCGACATTGCAGGCGCGCATCACCGCGGCCGCGTCCTGGTCGTCCACGAGGGCGAGCAGGAGGTGCTCCAGCGTCGCGTATTCGTGCCGGCGCTCTCCCGCGAGCGCCAGGGCGCGGTGGAGAGCTTGTTCTAGGCTGCGTGAGAAGCTTGGCAAAGCTGGCCTCTGTGTGGGTGCCTACCGCGAGCGGCGCCTATTTCTTTTCCATAACGCACTGGAGAGGATGTTGGTGTTTGCGCGCGAAGTCCATGACCTGCGTCACCTTGGTCTCCGCCACCTCGTAGGTGAAGACCCCGCACTCGCCGACCCCGTTCTGATGCACGTGCATCATGATCTGGTAGGCGTCCTCGTGGCTCTTGTTGAAGAACCGCTCGACCACCAGCACCACGAACTCCATGGGCGTGTAGTCGTCGTTCAAGAGGAGCACCCGGTAGAGGCTCGGCCGTTTGGTCCGCGGCTTCGTGCGGGTGATGATCGCGGTGTTGGAGCGGTCGTCACCGCCTGGCGCGCGCGACCCGGACGCCGTGATCGCGATGCGCGCCGGCCAGTGACCCTTCGTGGAACTCGCGGTGCCCTGCATGGGGACCTGTCTCATGTGCGTCGAACCGATCCCTCAACTGGAGCGGGCGTCGCCAGCCCGAAAAGCCGCGTCTGTCTCGGCCTCGCCGGGAGCGGCGCTCGGCTCCGCTTCCGTTAATCTACAGACGGTGAGCCGACTTCGCCAGACGCCTGTGCGCACTTGTCCGCCCGTCCGGGAAGGTTTGCCGCGCATGCCCGAACGCGGGCGACAAACCGCGCTCGCGAGCGCAGCCGAGCTTGGCTTGCATGGCCGATCTCCGGACCGCAACCGGCCCAGCCAGGCCGGCCCCAGCGGCCCGAGACGAATTTGTGCGTCGCGTCAGCCAGCGTCAAGCCACGGCCGGTAAGGACAATAAGCGACCGTTGGATCGACACGATCCGGCATTCGAGCCGATCGCATTAACGGGCCTGTAACTGCACTTGCCTAACTCTCCGATGATGCATCGGGGCCACGCGACCAGCGCGGGCCACCAGGGGACATGACCGGCGCGCGCCGGTTTCGCGAGGCAATCAGGCGTGATGCGTAGCGTAGTAGGCCGCTCCCGGACGATCCCCGTGCTGCCGGCCGCCCTCGCGGCCGCGGCGGTCCTGACAGCCCTGGCCTCGCCGGCCGAGGCCCGGCGCGGGCGCCACCATCACCATGCGCGCACCGGCGGCGGCTACAATCCGCCCTACGCCGCGATGGTCGTCGACGTGAAGAGCGGCAAGACCCTGCACGCGGTCAACGAGGATGCCCTGCGCCATCCCGCCTCGATCACCAAGGTGATGACGCTCTACATGCTGTTCGAGCAGATGGAGCGCGGCAAGTTCGCCCTCGACTCCGAGCTAAGCATCTCGGCCCATGCCGCCGCACAGGCACCCTCGAAGCTCGGCCTGCGTCCCGGCCAGACCATCTCGGTCGAGGACGCGATCAAGGCGATCGTGACCAAGTCGGCCAACGACGTGGCCTGCGCCATCGGCGAGAACATCGCCGGCTCCGAGGAGCGCTTCGCGCAGATGATGACCGCCAAGGCGCACGCGCTCGGCATGAGCCGGACGCGTTACGCCAATGCCTCGGGCCTGCCGGACCCGGATCAGCTCACAACCGCCCGCGACCTGACCTTGCTGGCCCGGGCGATCCAGGACCGCTTCCCCCACTACTATCGCTACTTCCAGACGCGCTCCTTCGCGTTCCGCGGCCGGGTGATCGGCAACCACAACCACCTGCTGGGCAACGTCCAGGGCGTGGATGGGATCAAGACCGGCTACACGCGTGATTCCGGCTTCAATCTGATGACCGCCGCGAAGTCCGACGGCCACCAGATCGTGGCGATCGTGCTCGGCGGAAAGTCCGGCGCCAGCCGCGACCGGATCATGGCCGACCTCGTCCGCTCCAGCCTGCCGCGGGCCTATGCCGGTGCGCGCACCGCGCCGCCGGTCACCGAGGTTGCCGAGCGCGCCCGCCCGGCGGTCGTCGCCGACGCGGTCTCGCGGACCCGCACGCAGGTCGCCTCGGCCGACGACGAGGATGTCGAGACCACGGGCACGACCGGCGAGCCCCTCGATCTCGCCCCGTCCAGGACCACCACGCCCGGCGGCACCTGGAAGCCCGGCCCGCAGGGCGTCCCGAAGGCCGCGCAGGCCTATGCCGGCGCCAGCAGCGCGCAGCCGCCGTTCCCGGGCGCGACCAAGTCGGCCGCCCGGGTGGCGTCGGTCGAGCGCGATGAGCCGCCGAAGGCCGTCTCCGGCGCCCGCGTCGTGCCCTCCGCCTGGGTGATCCAGCTCGGCGCCATGGACGACGAGACGAAGGCCCGGTCGATGCTCTCGGAGGCGCGCGCCAAGGTCGGCGGCAGCCTTGCCAAGGCGGCCCCCTACACGGTCAAGGTCGAGCACGGCGGCACGACGCTGTTCCGCGCCCGCTTCTCGGGCTTCGCCGAGCAGGATTCCGCCCAGGAAGCCTGCTCGGCCCTGAAGCGCAGCGGCTTCAGCTGCTTCGCGACCCGGAGCTGACGGCGCTGCAAGCCGCGCCGATAGGGTCATGCCGCGGCTGAGTTCGCCCGCGGCTGCATACGGTAACTCTCTGACAACGCGCGTGGAGTTTAGCGATGTCGGTTCAGAAGCCTGTCCCGGGCCGCGTTGACGCGCGCCGCCCGTTCGGCGCTGCCGCCCTGGTCGGGGTGGGCGCGCTTCATGAGAGACCGGTGGGCCGACCGGATCTCCTCAGCGGTCGCCCCGCGCTGAAGCCCCAGGACCTGGTACGCCTCCTCCTGCGTCATCGCCCCTGGGTTCGGCGGACGGCCCGGCCGCGGGTCTCGATCGCGCTCAGCGTCTACACGCCATCCGGGCGCCCGGCGGTCGAGATACGGCTCTAGCAGGGCGGCGCCCGCAGCGTCGCGCTGGCGGCAGAGCCGCAGCAGATCGACCACCGCACCGGTGGGCATACCCTCGAGCCACGCGCCGATATCCGGCCCGGACAGGACCCGCGCGGTGCGCAGGCTGCCGTCCGGGTGCAGCAGCGCGTCGATCAGAACCGTGCGGACGCGCCGGTCCTGAGGGGCGCGGGGGTCACGGCCGGAAGGCGGCCGGACCAGGCGGCGGAGCCGTTCGGTCATCGAGGCTTGCCCCTCGATCAGCCAGACGCCGCCGAGACCGAGAAGCGCCGCGAGGACGAGGTTTCCCCGGAGCAGCAGGAAGCCCGCCGCCAGGAGCGCGAAGGCGCCGAAGGTCGGCAGCCGCGCGCGGCCGAGGGCGGCACCGAACCCCTGGCCGAAGGCGCGCTTCAGCCGCCGACCGAGACCGCCGCTCCTCTTCGAGAGCCACCACAGCGTCAGGCAGGCGAGCAGACCGGCAAGCAGCGTCATCGCTCAGCGCCGCGCGCCGTACGTGGCCGAAGCCCGGCCGCCGATCTGCACGGTGGTCCCGTTGCCGAAATCGTAGACGCCGTCACGCCGCGACTTCGGCTTGGCGGCGATGGCGTCACAGCCGGGCTGCGGCGGCAGGCGGACTCCTTCGGGCAGGTTCTCCGGGCACAGGCGTGACCGCACCGGCGGCTCGCCAGCCTGCGTGGCCGCGGCCGTCAGCCCGACGAGAAGAGCGAGGAGAGAGGATTTCATCGACGGTTCTCCGCCACATCCGCTGTCGTGACACGCACCTGCCGGATGCGGCCGTCGCGCTCGACCTTCAGCGTCACGGGCGCACCGAGACCGGCCCCCTCGATGGCCGCCGTCAGATCGGCCAGGCGATGGACCGGGCGGCCGTTGGCCTCCACGATCACGTCGCCGATGTCGCCGGCCTGTGGATCGACGCCGCGCAGGCCTGCCTGGGCCGCCGGCGACCCGGGCAGGACCCGCACGATCACCACACCGTCGATGCCGAGCCGCGCGGTGGCGGCCTCCTGGGCGGCGATGATGCCGATGCCGGGATTGCGCACGCGTCCCGCCTTGATCAGCTCCGGCACGATCCGGTTGACCACGTCGACCGGAATGGCGAACCCGATCCCGGCGCTCGCCCCCGACGGCGAGACGATGGCGGTGTTGACGCCGATCAGCCGGCCGGCGGAGTCGAGAAGCGGGCCGCCGGAATTGCCGGGATTGATTGCCGCATCCGTCTGGATGACGCCGGACACTTCACGCCCCTCACTGGTCGGCATCCGGCGGCGGACGGCGCTGATCACGCCGGTCGTCAGCGTGTGGTCGAGGCCGAACGGGTTGCCGATCGCGAAGGTCGATTGTCCGACCTTGAGATCCGCCGAGGTGCCGATCGCCAGGGGCGGCGGCATGTTCGTGACGCGCCCGAGCTGCAGGACCGCCAGGTCGTAGGACGGCGCCATCCCGACGAGCGTCGCGGGCACCACCGCGCCGTCGCTGAGGCGGACCGAGACGGAGCCGCCGCTCTGCGCGGCGTTCTGCACCACGTGCGTGTTGGTCACGATATGGCCAGCGCCGTCCCAGACGAAGCCGGTGCCGGTCTGCGTGTTGCCCTGCTCGCCACCGTCCTCATCGAGGTCGAGCAGGTCGCGGTTCTGGGCCGCACCCTGGGCGAAGACGTGGACCACCGACGGACTCGCCTGCTCGAACAGGGCCACCGTCGCCTTCTCCGACTGCGCGAGATCGCCGCGCGCGGTCACAGCCCGGGGCGTGTTGGCCGCGTAGAGCAGCGGCTGCAGGTAGGGCTGGGCGACATAGAGCGCCATCAGGACCAGGACCGCGGCGAGAAGGATGCGCACGGTACGATCCGGCACGGGTGTCTCCAGGGAAGGCCCGGGGCGGGCGCGGGTCTTAAGTGCGCGTTCAGCTTCAGGGCGTCAACACAGACAGGCGCCGCTGCCGACAGGCCTCAGACGTGTTCTGGCGCACGTCGGCGAGCGGCGCAAACTGGCTAACGGAATGGTCATCTTTCGAGGACCACAATTCTCGCAAGTCCACGGCAGCTCGGATGTGTTCAAGACGGCGATGGAACACCGGACCCAGCCTTCCCTCGTGCATTTGCACCGGTTGCTGGCTTCGAAATCCGCCCGAATTGATCGCAAAACTGCCGCAGAGATGCTTGCTTTGACGCTCAGACCATCGATCCCCGCCGCGTCTCGGCTCGGGCCGACGGCGGTGATCTGAACGGTCCAAAACGGTTCGGAAGGACGCGTACACATGGAAACCGAAGCTCTGGAACGGCCCGCGGATCTGACGATCTGGCGCACGGCCCCGGCGAGCGCCCCGCTCGCGCAGCCCGAGCGCTTTGACACGCTGCGCGAGGCGATCGCCGCCGCCGCCGGCGCCCTGACCGACCCGGCCAAGCAGCCCTGGATCATCACCGAAGAGGGCGAGATCCTCTCGCCGAACTGGATCCGCACCTACCTGAACTGACGACCTTAGCGGTCGAACAACGGGGATACCGGGGATGGCAGCGCAAGCTCCGCCCCGGGTCCCCGGGGCTCACTCCGCCGCGTCCGAGTGGCGGAACCCCTCGATCCCGACCTGGTCGGGATTGATCGCGTGCAACGCCCGCCGGGCGGCCTCGAGCGGATGCTCGGCCTCGATCCGGACCGAGGTGAGATCCGGGCTCTTGTAGACCGTCACGATGGTGTCCATCACCTCGGTGAGCGTCGTGCGCTTGTCCTCGGGCGCCGCGATCAGCAGTTGCAGCCCCCAGGCCCGGTAGAGATCCACCAGCGCCTGGCTGTTGCGCACGTCGAGCTTCGAGAACGCCTCGTCGAGCAGGCACAGGCCTAGGCCCGGATTCTCGTCGCCCGGGCGGTCGCCGGGATAGTAGGCGCTCGCCAGGGAGGCCGCGATCGCCACGTAGAACGGCGCCTGCGCCTCGCCGCCCGAGCCGCGGAGCGCCCGGGCCGACATGGTGGTGCGGTTGCCCGCCCGGTCCCGCATGCCGATCTCGTAGACGAAGTAGTTGCGGTAATCGGCGAGCCGCGCCGCATCCTCCGCGCCGGCGATCAGGGCGGTGATCTCCTCAAGCGCCGCCGCCATCGGACCCTCGGCCTCGCCGGCGAACAGCGCCTGGGCGGCCTCGGGCGAGCGGGCCGTCTCGATGGCGAGCGCGTGGACGGCGGCGTAGCGGCGGTCCACCGCCGCCTCGAACGCGTAGGTCTGCCCGGTGAAGCTGCGGGCCGAGAGACGCTCGTTCAGGGCCGCAAGCTTGGCGTGGACGCGCTCGAACCGGTCGGCCAGACGCGTCAGCAGGTCCTCGGTCATGAGGCGGCGCATCTCGGTCTCGGCCCGCTCGGCCTGGGCGCGATAGCGGCGCAGCTCGTGACCTTCCACGGCCTCGTATTCCCGCCTGACCCAGGCGAACCCATCGATCGCGGGCGCATCTCCGGCATTGAGCGGGTTCTCGACTCGCCAGGCGGCGCAGGCCTCCGCCAGCTCCCGCTCGGCGATCCGGCCATGCGACCGGGCGGCGTCGGCCGCCTCCCGGGCCAGCGTGCGCTCGGTGGTCGCCCGCGAACCGGCGGCCTTGGCGTCGAGCCCCGCGAGGGCACGGCGTGCCTCGGCGATGATGCCGACATCGAACACCTCGGAGCGCGCGAGCCGCACCCGGGCGGCATCGCCGCCCGTGAGCTGGCGCAGGGCAGCGCGCCGCGCCGCCAGGGCTGCGCGGGCGGCCTCACGCACCGGGCCGAGCCGGGCGCGGAGTGCCGCCTCGTCGGCGAGCAGGCGGTCGAGCTTCGGCTCCAGCTCCTCCGACAACTCGCGCAGGTAGCCGGCGCGCTCCGCACTCAGCGCGGTGATCTCGGCGGTGAGCCCGGCCGTGTCGCGCTTCTCGATCCCCTCGCGCTCGGTCTGGAGGGTTCGCCGCCGCCCATCCAGGCCGTCCATCTCGGTCCGCAGGGTTTCGATGTCGTCGAGACCCCGGGCGATGCGGGCGCGGATCGCGGCGGCGGTGCGGGCCGCCTCGCGCAGCACCGCCGCCTCGCCGCGCAGCCGACGCGCCTCCGCGACCGCCACCTCGTGGGCACGGCGGCTATCGGCGGTCGGCCCGCGCTGGCCGCGCGTCATCAGGAGGTCGACGCTGCGCGTCACCGAATAGGCCATGCCGGCGGTGGTGCGACCGCTCGGCGCCACCGCGCGGGCGAGATGGGCGAGCTCGGCATCGTCCCGAGCGAGGTCGTAGCCGCCCAGCCGCACCCCCAGGAACGCCTCAGCGTGCGGGTCGCTGGCCTCGATGACGGTGAGCGGCCCGTCATCGTAGCGGCGCGCCCGCTGTTTGGCGGTGTCGGTGGTCTTGACCAGGATGCAGCGATGGAACCGATCACGGCCGGATTGCAGGACGCCGAGCGCCTCGTTCAGCCGGTCCGGCGCCACGACCAGCGCCTCGCGGGCACGCCCGAGCAAGGCTTCGAGGGCCGGCCCCCAGGTCGGATCGACGATCTCGGCCAGCTCGCAGATCGGCACCGCCGTGATGCCGCGCCGCTCGAGCTCGCCGCGGAACGCCACCGTGTCGGAGGACAGCCGCGCCGTCGGCCCGGCACCGGTGCGCGGCGCGGTGCGTTCCGCCTCGCTCTCCCGGGCGCGCGCCTTGAGGGCCGCGTCCTCGGCGGCCCGCTCCAGCGCCTCGTCGAAATCGGGCAACCGCGCCAGCCCGTCGACCAGCTCGGCCAGCGGACCGTCGGGGCGCAGGATCTCCTCCGGGGATGATTCCTTGCGCAGGCCGGCCCGGGCACAGGCCTCGGCGAGCCGCGCCGCCTGCGGGCTGGACGGCCGCAGGATCGGGGCGACCGCCTGGAGCTTGCCCATCTGGCCGACGAGGCCGACCAAGTCGGCAACCCGGCCCGCGAGTTCCTTGCGGTCCCGCTCCAGCATGGAGAGGCCGAGGGTCGAGGCGGCAAGCCGCCCCTCCGCGGCACTCGCGGCGGCGAGCGCCTTCTTCTCGGCGATCTCGCCGTCGATCTCCCGCACGAAGGCGCGGCTCGCGGCGACACGCTCCCGGGCAATCCGCAGGGTATCGGCGCCCTCGCGCAGACGCGTACGGACGGCGATCAGGTCGAGGCTGCGGCGGCGCAACTCGGCGCTCGCCGCGCGCAAGTCGTGCGTGGCCGCGGCGAGCACCGACTCGCTCCAGGCCTCGTAACGGTCCCGCAGGCGCCGCAGGCGGCCGAGGCGTGTCTCCAGCTCGGCGATCGTCTCCAGGAGGCGCCGCCAGTTGGCGATGGAGAGGCGGACGCGCTCGACGTCCAGCGGTTCCGGGTCGAGCACGAAGGCGCGCACGAAGGCGCTGGTGTCGAAGATCGGCTTGAACGCCACCGCGTTGGCGAAGCTGCGCAGGAAATGGCGGGGCTCGGGCGCCATCGCGCCCTCCCGCAGGGTCGCGAGGATGTCCGCCGTGAAGCGCTCGCCGGAGGTGCGGTATTCCGTGAAGCTCGAAGCCCGGGCGCGCAGGTCCGCGGCGATCTCGCTCCACGGCGCCGTGTAGCTACCGCCCGGCGCGGTGCGGGCGTAATCGGCGATCTCGAACCGGTGCCCGACCGCGATGAAGCGCGAGAGCACGGTCTCCTTCGGCTCGACGGCGCGCGCCGCCAGCGCCAGCCCGACCGTGACCACGCGCCCCGACTCGGGGTTCTCGAACACGAGGGCGAGCACGGTCTCGCAGGATTCCCGCGTCGGGCGACCGCCCTCCGCCGGGTCGCTGATCCAGCCCAGGCAATAGTCCCGCACCGTGCGGGCGCTGCGGCCGGAGGCCGAGGCGTTGAGGGCGAGGCGGCTCGCATTGTTGCCGGCCAGAACCGTGCCGACGGCATCGAAGATCGTCGACTTGCCGGCCCCCGTCGGCCCGACGAGCGCGGCGGCGCCGCGCAGCCGAATCTGCTCGCGGCGGATCAGGTACCAGTTCGAGATGGCGATGTCGGTGAGGACGTACACGAGACGGGGCGTCGGACCGTTGTCAGGAATTCGGCCGGCCCAGTTGGCCGGGTTCGGCCGCGTATGCAAGCCGACCGGGTCGCCGTCCGAATGCGGGACACGACCACGAGTTATGACAATTTTAGCACAACTTGCTCATGCCGCTGGGATCTCGCCCGATGACCCGGTCCCGATCGATGCGCCTGAGCCTGAAAACGAAGTTGAGCAGCCTGTTCATCATGCTGCTCCTGGCAGCGATGATCCAGGGCGGCGTCACCCTGTACAAGATGCAGGCCGTCGATCAGCGACTGACGGAGCTTCTCGACAACGCCGTCCCGTCGATCAACGAGGCCCAGGCCATCAACGCCTTCGTGCTTCGGACCCGACTGTGGCAGTTCCGATACGTCACGGCAGATACGCAGGCCGAGCGGGACACGAGCCTGAAGAATGCGGACGAGATGACCCGCAGCCGCCAAGCGAAGGTTGAGGCGTACCGCGCCTTGGTGGCCTCGAAAGAGGAGCAGGCCATCTACGAGGATCTGCTGACCAAGCTCGCGGCCCAGGAAAAGGACTGGGACCGGTTGCGGGCTTTCCCGGCCGATGCGCACGAGCAGGCGCTCGCCTATTTCCGCGGTCCGATGAATGCCAACTATCTGGCGGCCTCGACCGCCACCCGGGCTCTCGCCGACCTCAATATCAAGACCGGCGCGGCCGCCGGGCAGGTCGCCCGCCAGAGCCAGACGGAAGCCGTCCAGGCCACCGTGACCATCTTGGTCGTCACCGTGCTGATCGCCCTCGGCGCGATGCTCTACGCCTTCGTCGGCGTGTCGCGCCCGCTGGCGGCCATGACGCAGGCCATGCGGCGCCTCGCGGACGGCGACACGGAGGCCGCGGTGCCCTTCGCCCAGCGGCGGGACGAGATCGGCGACATGTCGGCGACCGTGGACGTGTTCAAGCAGAACCTGCTGCATGCCCGTGCCCTGGAGGCTGAGACCGCGCTCGCCCGCGCCGGTGCCGAGGCGCAGCGCCGGCAGGCAGCGCAGGAGTTGGCCGATCGGTTCGAGGCGAGTGTCGGCGGCATCGTCGGCTCCGTCACCGCCGCGGCGACGCAGCTTCAGGCCACCGCCCAAAGCCTGACCGCGACCGCGACGCAGACCGCCGGCCAGTCGACCAGCGCGGCCGCGGCCGCCGAGGAGGCCTCGACCAACGTGACGACGGTGGCCGCCGCAGCCGAGGAACTCGGCTCCTCGGTCAACGAGATCGGGCGCCAGGTCGGCTCCTCGGCAGACCTCGCGCAGGCCGCTGTCCAGGAGGCCGGCGCGACCGCCCAGTTGGTCCAGGAGCTGAGTGCGGCGGCGCGGCGGGTCGGGGAAGTCGTCGACCTTATCTCCGCCATCGCGAGCCAGACCAACCTGCTGGCGCTCAACGCCACCATCGAGGCGGCGCGCGCCGGCGCGGCGGGCAAGGGCTTTGCGGTCGTCGCCTCCGAGGTGAAGGCGCTCGCCGACCAGACCGCCAAGGCCACCGCCGAGATCTCCGCGCAGATCGGGCAGATCCAGGGCTCGACCGGACAGGCCGTCCAGGCGATCGGGGGGATCGCCGGGCGCATCCGCGAGATCAGCGGCATGGCGAACTCGATCGCGGCCGCCGTGGAGGAGCAGGGCGCGGCCACCCAGGAGATCGTCCGCAATGTCGCCGAGGCCGCGACCGGGACGGACGCCGTCACCGCCAACGTGAGCGGCGTCGCCGGGGCCGCCGAGGAGACGGGGGCGGCAGCCGCCCAGGTCCTGGCCTCGGCCTCCGAGATGGCCCGCCAGGCCGCCCATCTCGGCAGCGAGGTCGAGCGCTTCCTGGCGACCGTCCGGGCGGCCTGAGCGGAAACCGGGGGCGGGGGCTTACGGGTGAGGAGCCCGGCCGCCCCCGTCATCAACGGGCGCCGGCCTCAGGCCTCGCCGGCCTCCGACCAGGCCCGCAGGCGCTCCAGCCACGCATCCGAGGCCAGCACGGCGAGACCCGGCAGGAGCGAGAGCGGGGTGACCCGCTCGACCCGGTCGCGCTCGCCGAGCCGCAGCCCGCCGCGCTTGGCATACATGCGCAGGATGTCGGCGAGCCGGCCTTCCTCCGGCGGCTCGTTGCGCGCCACGGTCCGGATCTTCTCGACGATCTCGTCGGTGGTGCACTCGACCACCCCGTCGGTGCCGGCACGGTGGTCGCGCAGGCCCTCCTCGTACAGGAGTCGGAGCGCCAGCAGCACCAGCGTCTCGTCCTTGCGCAGGCGCTCCGAGACGATGTCGTGGCGCGGCGCGTCTGCCGACGGGCTCAGCGAGACCATCTGGTCGCGGTGCGAGACCGTGAGTGCGTATCCAAGACAGGCGAAATAGTCGGTGAAGAACGGCGCGTAGTGCCGGGCAAGCTCGTAGGAGCGGCCGATCCCCTGCGTGTCCGCGTAGATCACCTGGCCCTTCAGCAGCACCTGAAGGGCGCGGCTGAGCTCCTCGGCATCGGGCGCCCGGGCCCCGGGCGGCGGCGGCTCGTCGCCGTCGATGATGGCGCGGAAGCCCTCAAGCACGGGGACGTCGCTCCAACAGGAAATCCGGGCAGTCGAGCCAGCCGTTGATAACCCGTTCCGGCAGACGCGTGACGGCGTAGCGCTCGCCGAGCCGCGCGTCGAACAGCACGTCGATCTCGCGCAGGCGCTGGAACACGACGAAGTCGTCGACGCCCGCGATGACGATCTGCGACCCGCGCAGCCGCACGGCCTTGCCGATCCGCGCCTCCACGAAGGCGGTCATGCTCTCGGGCGTCACGGTGGTGCGGCGCCGGAACTCCGCCTTGGCGGCCGCGAAGGCGTCCACCACGGGATCGTCCTCCAGGTCGGGCAGGGGCTCCATGTCGATCGCGCTCTTGCGCGCCCGCGGCGCCTGAAGATGCGCGTGGCCGATGGGTGGCCGCAGCTGGGAGACGTCGGCCGGCACGTCGGGCGCGATCTCCGAACCGCCGATGGCCCGTAGCATCGCGGCGGCGCGCTCCACCCCGCTCGGATCCGGGCGGTCCATGACGTGCAGGGCGGCGCCGATCCGACGCTCCAGACGGGCCACGACGGCGTCGACGGCATCGAGATGGTTGTCGAGCCCTTCGAACACCGAGAGGATCTGGGCCAGGTCGGCCCGGACCGCCCGCTGGGCGGTGTCGAGATCGGGGCTGCGGCCTTCGCGGATCAGGCCCTCGGCCAGCGCCCGCAGGGTGAGCGCGTCGCGCAACGCCCGGCCCGCCTCGCGCACCACGCTGGCGCGGAACCGGAACGGGTTGAAGCGCGTGTGCAGCGTCCGGTAATCGCTGATCAGGTGGCGCTCGACGAAATCCTCGAAGAACAGCCGGAAGGTCTTGGCCCGGTCCGGCTCGCGCAGGATCCGCTCCTCGACCTTGCGCATGCCGGCAGCGAGCCCGCGCACATGCGACAGGAAGGCGGCGGCGGCCCGGGCGGCGTTGGACAGGGCCTCCGAGCGGTTCGCCGGGTCCGACAGGGCGCTCTCCAGCCCGCCCAGCACCTCCAGAACGGCGCCACCGTAGGAGCGGGTCTCGCCCCGTTCGAGGCGGGACAGTTCTTCGAGGAGGAGACGCGCCTCGGGGTCGAACTCAACCACCGGCACGTAGCGCTCGCGGCGCTCGATCAGCCAGCCGGTGTCGAGGAGGCGCCGGTAAAGCGCGGTCCGGCGCTCCGCGGGATCGGCCGAGATCGGCTCGTCGCCGCTGACCTCCGGATCGCTCCAGCCCGCGGCGAAGTCGCCGATCTCGGCGAGCAACTCGGCCTTGCGCACCGGCTCGGCCCCGAGGACGCGCCGATGCAGGTGCAGGAGCAGGGCCGCATTGAAGCCGCGGCTCGGAGCCGCGAGCGGCTTAAACAGCTCGTCGGGCAGCTGCGCGAACAGCATTTCGTCGGAACTCTCGCCGTCCGCGCAGCCGTGACGTTATTTCGCGCCGAGGAGCTCGACGTCGAAGATCAAGGTGGCGTTCGGCGGGATCACGCCGCCGGCGCCCCGGGCGCCGTAGCCGAGCTGCGGCGGGATGATCAGGGTGCGCTTGCCGCCGGTCTTCATGGTGGCGACGCCCTCGTCCCAGCCCTTGATCACCTGGCCGGCGCCGAGGGGGAACGAGAAGGGCTGGTTGCGGTCGCGGGAGGAGTCGAACTTCTTGCCCTTCTTGCCGCCCTCGTCGAGCCAGCCGGTGTACTGGACGGTGACCTGCTGACCGGCCTTGGGCTCAGGCCCGGTCCCGACGACTTCGTCTTGGTACTTCAGGCCGGAGGGCAGGGTGACGGTCTCGGCATTGGCGGCTGTGCTCATGGCGATCAACGCGGCTCCGGCGATGAGGGACAGGCGAGGCATGGTTTCTCCCTGGAGCCGGCGCCGTACGCGCCGGCCGTCGGAGCGCTTCTATCGGCTCACGTCCGACGAGGCCAGGGCGGGTCATGACGGGCCGCGCGCGCGGTGACGGTCAGCCGCCCAGCATTCCGGCCAGATGCTGCACCAGCCGGCGGGCGACCTCGTCCTTGCCGAGGCGCGGCCAGGATTCCACCGCGCCGTCCGGGCGAATCAGGTGGATGGCGTTGTCGACGCCGCCCATGACGCCGCCTTCAGCCGAGACGTCGTTGGCCACGATCAGATCGCAGCCCTTGCGGGCGATCTTAGCGCGGGCGTGATCCAGCACCGCGTCGGTCTCCGCGGCGAACCCGACCACGAGGGGCGGGCGCCCCGACGGCATCCGCGCGATCGTCGCGAGGATGTCGGGGTTCTCGGCGAGGGGAAGCGGGGCAGGTCCGCTGCCGTCCTTCTTGATCTTCTTGGTCCCGGCCTCGTGCTCCGGCCGCCAATCGGCCACCGCCGCGGCGAAGACGGCGATGTCGGCCGGGAGCGCCGCCTCGACGGCGCCCAGCATCTCCCGTGCGGTCTCGACCCGCACCACGGTCACGCGCGGCGGATCGGGGATCGTCACCGGCCCGGAGACCAGGGTCACGATGGCGCCGGCCCGCGCGGCCGCTTCCGCGATGGCATGCCCCTGCCGGCCCGACGAGCGGTTGGCGAGGTAGCGCACTGGGTCGATCGGCTCGTGGGTGGGGCCGGAGGTCACCAGCACCCGTCGTCCGGCGAGGGGTCGCACCGCGCCATCCGCGCCCAGCATCGTCTCCAGCGCATCGGCGATCTCGTTGGGCTCGGCCATGCGTCCGGGGCCGGACTCGGCCTCCGCCATGCGGCCGGCATTCGGGCCGACCACGCGCACGCCATCGCCCTCCAGAATCGCAAGGTTGCGTCGCGTGGCCGGGTGCGCCCACATCTGCACGTTCATGGCCGGCGCGATCAGGATCGGCAGGGTGGTGGCCAGGAGCACGGTGGTCGCCAGATCGGCGGCGTGGCCGCCGGCGAGGCGGGCCATCAGGTTGGCGGTGGCGGGCGCAACGACGACCGCATCGGCCTGCCGGGCGAGCTTGATATGGCCGATCTCGGCCTCGGAGGCCCGGTCGAACAGGTCGGTATGGGCTCGCTCGCCGGCGAGTGCCGCCGCCGCCAGGGGCGTGACGAATTCCTGGGCTCCCGCGGTGAGAACCGGGCAGACGCTGGCGCCCCGCTCGCGCAGGCGCCGGATCAGATCGAGGGCCTTGTAGGCCGCGATACCTCCGCCGATGACGAGGAGGACGCGGCGGTTGGCGAGGGTCTCGGTCATGCCGGACCCTCTGCGCGGCTGCGCGCGCGCGTCAAGCCGGACTCAGGCCGCGGCTGGGACGGCGGGCGCCTTGAGGCCTCCGAACCGGCGCTCGCGGCGGGCGAACTCGGCCACGGAAGCGGCGAGGTCGTCGGGACCGAAATCGGGCCACATCCGCTCGGTGAAGTGCAGCTCGGCGTAGGCTGCCTCCCACAGCATGAAATCCGAGAGCCGCTGCTCGCCGCCAGTCCGGATCAGCAGGTCGACGTCGACCGGCGACCCGTGCATCGCGCCCGCCACCAGCGCGCCGAAGCTCTCCCGCGTCAGGCCCTCCTGGCTCTGCAGGCCCTGCGCGGCCGCGATGATCGCGTCACGGGCGGAGTAGTCGACGCAGATCCGCAGGTGCAGGCGGCTGCCCGACGCCGTGGCGGCCTCCGCCGCCGCGATCGCCTCGGGTATGCCGTCCGGGAGCCGGTCGCGCCTGCCGACGACGCTGAGGCGCGTCCCGGTGCGCGCCAGGCGCTGCGTCTCGTTGCGCAGGTAGGAGCGCAGGAGCCGCATCAGGCCTCCGACCTCCTCGACCGGGCGCTGCCAATTGTCCGCCGAGAAGGCGTAGAGCGTCAGCGTGCCGATCCCAAGATCCGGACAGGCCTCGGCAGTGCGCCGGATCGCCTCGACGCCGCGGTGATGGCCAGCCAACCGCGGGAGCCCGCGCTGCGTTGCCCAGCGCCCGTTGCCGTCCATGATGATCGCGGCGTGCAGGGCCCTCGCCACCGCTTCGCTTTGCATCGTAAAGTCTCCCGGCATGGGCGTTTCGCTGAGGTTTCTCGGATTATCGTTAACAATCCGGACGGGATCGTGCGGTCTCACACTGCTTTCGTGGCCGGATCGAGGCTGCGCAGCCCGGATTCGGGCCCTCGGTCGGCGGCCTCTGCGGCATCCCTGACGACCTGTTCGAGGACGCCGAGATAACCGATGAAGCGCTGACGTCCGGTCGCCGTCAGACGGCATACCGTCTGCGGCCGGTTATGGGCCGAGCCCTTCTCCAGACTGACGAGATCGGCCTCGCTCAGCACGGCGAGATGCCGGCTCAGGTTGCCGTCCGTGAGCCCGCACAAACGCTTGAGATCCGGAAAGGGCAGGCCCTTCGGATGCGCAACCAGGGATGTGAGCACGCTCAGGCGCGCCCGCTCGTGGATCGTCCTGTCGAGCCCTTCGTATGAGAAGCGCCCGTCGGTTCGGTCAGAGATCGTCATCGAAGGCTCGGGCGCCGTGATGGAGAATACAGGCCAGCCAGACCTGACCGACCAGGAAGGGCAGGCCCATGGTCCAGGGGGAAAGGGCTCGCGTCTCGGCCGAGACCGCCAGCACGGCGAGCCCGGCAAGCAGGTACCAGGCGCCGACGCCCTGCACGGCCCGCGGCAGGATGCGCGCCGACGCGAACAGGCCGAGCCCGACCAAGATCTGCCAGAGGCCCGGCAGCATCCAGACCTCGCCGGGCGCGAATCGGGCGATCACCAGGGCGAGACAGGCGCCGGCGCCGGCAGCCGGCAGGAAGACCTCGATGGCGTTCCACACCATCGCGTCGGCCAGTCCGGAATGCAGGCGGCGGCTGCGCCGGATCGCCTCGATGCCGATCAGCGCGAAGGCCACGAGGGCAACCGCGATCCACACGCCGAAGAACATCCCGGTCCGCGCGGCCGGGTCGCCGAGCCAGAGGGCCTGACCCGTGGCGCAGGCCAGGGCCAGGCCGCCGGTGGCCGCAACCGTCGCAGCCCCGAGTCCGCGGAACGTCGTGTCCCGGGCGATCTGCGAGCGGATCGCCATGATATCGGCCAGCGCCTTGTCCAGGTCCTGCATGTGCCTCACGCCCCGGGCTGCATCATGCTTTGTAACGCAAAGTAACGGCCCGGCAAGGGCACCGCAAGCTGGTTCGTGCAAGCCAAGGGGCGATATTTCTCAGCATGAGCCGACACGGCGCCTGCCCGTTGTTGCGGACGCGCCTCGTCGGCAGCGGCCGTTCAACCGTTCGCTGATGGATTGCCGCTGGGGTCCTGGGTGTCGCGCGCCGGCTGAATCGACCGCGGCATCGACGAAAGCGGCAAAACTCCGCGCCGAAAAGGGTTTCTCGCGGCGGGCGCCGGGCCCATATTGATACCATGCCCGCTTCGAAGAAATCGCGCGCCGCTTCCGTCACGGCCTCGTCCGCCAAGGCGTCGAAGCCCGAATTGAAGCCCCTCGATACCTATCTGGCCGAGCTGCTGAACCCGGCGCTCAACCGCAATCGGTTGGCTCCGATCGAGCCTTCCCCTGAGCCGCCCGCGCGGCCGGGCAAGGTGAAAGGGCGCACCGGCAAGGGTGACGGCAAGGCGGCCACGCGCCGGGCCGAGATCGCCCGCGACGGCTTCGCGGAGGCGCCGCAGGCCGGTTACGCACTCGGCGACGCGGCAGATGTCGATCCGCGGCTGGCCCAGGCCCTCGGCCTGACCCCGCCGGAGGATGGTCCGGCGCCGGAAGGCGCGGACTTGCCGGATCCCGGCGCCGATGGCGGCGCCTCGGCCACCGTCACGGCCCTGGAGCGGCTGCTCACCGAGGGCAATCCGCTGTTCAAGGACGGCCAGACCTGGGTGCCGCACCGCCCGGAGCGACCGCAGAAATCCGAGGGCGGCGTCCGGTTCACGCTGAAATCTGAATTCACACCGGCCGGCGACCAGCCGAAGGCCATCGCCGAACTGGTCAGCGGCGTGCAGGCCCGTGAGCGCGACCAGGTCCTGCTCGGCGTCACCGGCTCGGGCAAGACCTTCACGATGGCCAAGATCATCGAGGAGACGCAGCGCCCGGCGCTGATCCTGGCGCCCAACAAGACGCTGGCCGCGCAGCTCTACGGGGAGTTCAAGGCGTTCTTCCCCGATAACGCGGTCGAGTATTTCGTCTCCTACTACGACTACTATCAGCCCGAGGCCTACGTTCCTCGCTCGGATACCTTCATCGAGAAGGAATCCTCGATCAACGAGCAGATCGACCGGATGCGCCACGCCGCGACCCGCGCCCTGCTGGAGCGTGACGACGTGATCATCGTCGCTTCGGTCTCGTGCATCTACGGTATTGGCTCGGTCGAGACCTACACGGCGATGTCGTTCACGATCTCGCTCGGCGAGCGGATCGAGCAGCGCCAGCTGATCGCCGACCTCGTGGCGCTCCAGTACAAGCGCATCCAGTCCGACTTCGCCCGCGGCACCTTCCGGGTCCGCGGCGATTCGATCGAGCTGTGGCCCGCCCACTTGGAAGACCGCGGCTGGCGCATCGGTCTGTTCGGCGACGAGGTCGAGAGCATCGTCGAGTTCGACCCCCTCACCGGCAAGACCATCTCAGAGCTGAAGTTCGTGAAGGTCTACGCCAACTCCCACTATGTGACGCCGCGCCCGACGCTGCAGCAGGCGATCAAGGGCATCAAGCACGAGCTGAATGGCCGGATCGAGGAACTCACCAAGATGGGCCGCCTCATCGAGGCGCAGCGCATCGACCAGCGCTGTACCTTCGATATCGAGATGATCGAGGCCACCGGCGCCTGCAACGGCATCGAGAACTACTCCCGCTACCTCACCGGCCGGAAGCCCGGCGAGCCGCCGCCGACCCTGTTCGAGTATCTGCCCGACAACGCCCTGGTCTTCACCGACGAGAGCCACGTCACCGTGCCGCAGATCGGCGGCATGTACCGGGGCGACTTTCGCCGCAAGGCGACGCTGGCCGAATACGGCTTCCGGCTGCCCTCCTGCCTGGACAACCGCCCGCTCCGCTTTGAGGAGTGGGACGCGATGCGGCCGATGACGGTCCACGTCTCGGCGACGCCCGGCAAGTGGGAGATGGAGCAGACCGGCGGCGTGTTCGCCGAGCAGGTAATCCGCCCGACCGGCCTCGTCGACCCGGTGATCGAGATCCGCCCGGCGCGCAGTCAGGTCGACGACCTGCTGGGCGAGGTCCGGGAAGTCGCGCAGGCCGGCTACCGGACGCTCGTGACCACGCTCACCAAGCGCATGGCCGAGGACCTCACCGAGTACCTCCACGAGAACAGCGTCCGGGTGCGCTACATGCACTCCGACATCGATACGCTGGAGCGGATCGAGATCATCCGCGACCTGCGGCTCGGCGCCTTCGACGTGCTGATCGGCATCAACCTGCTGCGCGAAGGCCTCGACATCCCGGAATGCGCCCTGGTGGCGATCCTCGACGCCGACAAGGAGGGCTTCCTCCGGTCGGAGACCTCGCTGATCCAGACCATCGGCCGCGCAGCCCGCAACGCCGACGCGCGCTGCATCCTGTACGCGGACAACATCACCGGCTCGATGGAGCGGGCGATGGCCGAGACCGAGCGCCGTCGCGCCAAGCAGCTCGCCTACAACGAAGAGCACGGGATCACGCCGCAGAGCGTGAAGCGCGGCATCGCCGACATCCTGAGCAGCGTGTTCGAGCGCGACCACGTCCAGGTCGATACTGGCCTGGCCAAGGACGCGATCACGGTCGGCCACAACCTCAAGGCCGTGATGGCCGACCTCGAGAAGCGCATGCGCGCGGCGGCCGCCGACCTCGACTTCGAGGAGGCGGCGCGGCTGCGCGACGAGCTCAAGCGGCTTCAGGCGACCGAGCTGCTGGTCTCCGACGACCCGATGGCGCGGCAGAGCGACGTGGAGCGGGAGGCCGGCAAGTTCGGCCGGAAGGCGCCGCGTGGGGGCGGGGGCAGCCGCATCGCCAAGCCGGACCTCGACAATATGGGTCCGGGGACGGACCGGGAGCTGCCCGTGGGCGGCACGGCGCCGGTCTGGCAGGAGCGGCCGAAGCCGCGCTCGACGCAGGGGCTCGGCGGGCAGAAGCCCAAATACAAGGGCGGTGGCGGACGGCGACGGGGCTGACCGCCCGTCTCGGCCTCAAGCGGCCTCGTGATCCCGGCCTCGGCCATGCATCGTCGCGGCCTCGCCCGCATCAACGATCGCCTGGGCGATCCGGAGCACGAGGGCGTTGCACGCTTCGTCGTAGGCGCGCGGATCCGCCTGCACGGCCGCTTCGGCGACCGCAACGCCGCGCTCGCGGAC
This sequence comes from Methylobacterium sp. FW102-HT35C08, assembly GCF_058790235.1. Taxonomy (NCBI): domain Bacteria; kingdom Pseudomonadati; phylum Pseudomonadota; class Alphaproteobacteria; order Hyphomicrobiales; family Methylobacteriaceae; genus Methylobacterium; species Methylobacterium sp. FW102-HT35C08. Next base: position 720,463 of record NZ_JBYTCL010000002.1, read on the forward strand.
GATGTCGCGCGCGGTGCGCAGCGCGTCGGCGTAAGGCTCGAAGGGTCGGGGCATCGTCGCGCTCCGGAGGCGCCGGGCCTTATCAACCCGGGTTGGCGGCTGGAACGAGCATCCCAACGAAACTGTTCCCGCCGGCCCTGGACGCGAATGCCGCACCGGCCCAGATCAGCCGCCGGCGAGAGACGAGCACACGATGGCATCCGAGACGAACACGCCCCCGGCCCTCGACGACGAGACCCTGGCCTTCGCGGCCCGGGTGTTCCAGTACGCGCGGATGGGCCACGCGGAGGAGCTTGCCGAGTTGTTCGGGCAGGGCCTGCCGGCGAACCTGCGCAACGACAAGGGCGACAGCCTCCTGATGCTGGCCGCCTATAACGGCCAGGAGGAGGCCACGCGGGTGGTCCTGGAGGCCGGTGGCGACCCGGAGCTCGCCAACGACCGCGGCCAGACGCCGCTGGCTGGTGCCGCCTTCAAGAACGATCTGGTGGTGGCGCAGCTGCTGCTCCAGCACGGGGCCGCGGTGGACGGGACCGGCAGCGGCAGCCGCACGGCCCTGATGACGGCAGCCATGTTCGACCGGACCGAGATGGTCGACCTGCTGCTCCAGCACGGCGCCGATCCGGATCGCCGCGACGCCGCAGGCCAGAGCGCGGCCGACATGGCCCGGGCCATGGGCGCCCAGGCGACGCCGGGGCAGCTCGACGGGGCAGCGCGGCGGTAGTGCACGTCGCCGCGCGTTGCACCGTCGAGCCGACACGCACGGGCGCGACAGGCGCCCCACCCGGGAGCAGAGTTTTGCCGCGATCCCTCGGAACTGCCGCGCTGGCCTGCCTCGTGCAGATCGCGTCCTTCGGCGCAGCATCCGCCGCCGAGGCGCCCTGGCCCGCCTTCGGGCACGATTCCAGCAATCGCAACTTCTCCGACCTCACCCAGATCGACCGCGACACTGTCGGCCGCCTGCGCCCCGCCTGGATCTTCCAGACGGGCGTCACCGGCTACTTCCAGGCACAGCCCGTGATGGTCGATGGGACGCTCTACGTCTCCACGACGCAGAACAACGTCGCGGCGCTGGACGCGCGCACCGGCCAGCCGATCTGGACCTACACGCACAAGCCACGCACCGAGAAGATCTTCGGGCCGCCCTCGAACCGCGGACTGGCCGTTTCCGGGGGCCTCGTCTTCGAGGCGACCATGGACGGGCGGCTGATCGCCCTCGACGCGAAGACCGGGAAGATTGCCTGGGACAAGGAGGCGGTCCGGCCCGAGGAGGGCGAGAGCGAGACCGCCTCGGGCCTCGCGGCAACGCTCGGCGGCAAGCCCGTGCAGGGATCGAGCCGCCTCGGCTTCAAGATGCCGCCGCTCGTCGTCGAGGGGCTGGTGATCGTCGGCGTGACCGGCGCGGGCTACGGCCTCCACATCGAGGACGAGGCGGGCGGTCTCGACGGCGGCGCGGTGGTCGGGATCGAGGGCGGATATGGGCGGCGCGGCTGGCTCGCGGCCTACGACGCCAAGACCGGCGAGGAGCGCTGGCGCTGGTACGTCACGCCGTCGGAGGGTTGGGAGGGCGGCTTCGTCGAGAAGACCGCCGACGGGACGCCGCTCCACCGCGACATCGCCGCCGAGAAGGCAGCCGCACCGGCCAATCGCGACGCCTGGCGGGTCGGCGGCGGCTCCCTCTGGATGACGCCGGCCTACGACGCGGATCTCGGCCTGATCTTCCTCGGCATCGGCAACCCGGCGCCGCAGAATTTCGGCCTCTCGCGACCGGGCGACAATCTCTACACGATGTGCCTCGTTGCCCTCGACGTGAAGACCGGCACGCTGCGCTGGTACTACCAGCAGGTGCCGCACGACGAGTGGGGCTACGACGTCGCCGCGCCGCCGTTCCTGCTCGACATGCCGGGCGGCGCCAAGGCCGTGGCCTCGGCGAGCAAGACCGGCTGGATCTACGTCCACGACCGCGCGACGGGCCGGCTGATCGCGCGCTCAGCCCCGCTCATCGACCAGAAGAACCTGTTCTCCCCGCCGACTCCGCAGGGCACGGTGGTGGCGCCCGGTCCCCTCGGCGCCGTGTCGTGGCCGCCGACCGCCTATGACGGGCGGCGCGCCTACGTGCAGGTCCGCCACGGGGCGACGACTTACACGGTAAAGACGGTGCCGGCGGCCGCCGGGCGGCCGGAAATCCGCTACACCGAGACCGGCGAGGCCAGGGGCGAGCCGTCCTACAGCACCCTGACGGCCGTCGATCTCGGCGATGGCGGCAAGATCGCCTGGTCGGTGCGGTCGGCGAGCCGGCTGTCGGGCGGCACGCTGGCGACCGCCGGCGGTCTCGTCTTCTCCGGCGAGGAGGATGGGCATCTGGACGCGCACGATGCGCGCGATGGCCGCGTGCTCTGGCGTTTCCAGTGCGGGGCCGGCATCAGCGGGCCGGCGATGACCTACGCGCTGGACGGCAAACAGTTTCTGGCGGTCGCGGCGGGCGGCGCGTCGTTCACCAAGGCGTCAGGCTTCGGCACCGGCGACGCGCTCCTGGTCTTCGCGCTGCCCGATTAACCGCGGCCGAGCCCGTGGCGCGAACAGGTCAGTCGCGTGCGATCGGGTAGCGCGTCCGCAGGCGCAGGCCGAACACCGCCATCATGAACATGCAGCAAGTGGCGTTGTTGCCGTTGTACAGCACCGTCTCGAACGACGCCGAGACCAGCCCCAGGAACCACAGCCGCAGGAACAGCATCGTCTCCGCGTCGAGGCGGGTTCCGCCCGCTACGCGCTGAAGGTCGCGCACGGGCGCGAGCACGAATGCCACCACGGTCAGCGCGAGGAACGGCAGGCCCCCGATCAAAGCCGTGTCGAGATAGGCGTTGTGGGCGTGGTCGACGGTGTTGACCCAGGTCAGCTCCTCGGAGCCGCCATACATGGTGCGCTCGGTCATCCAGAACGCCCCGAGTCCCCAGCCGCGCCAAGGGCGGACCAGGATGTTGTCGATGGCGAACTGCCAGATCTCGCTGCGCCCCGTGAAGGTGGCGTTGGTGAGGAGCGCCCCCACCGCGTCCTGGATCGACGGCACCAGGACCGAGCCGATCGAGATCAGCGAGAATCCGACGATCGGGCCGAGCAGCAGCAGCGTCCGCATGATCCCGCCCGTGAGGATCTGGCAGAGGCCGGTGATCACGAGGATCACCGGCAGGAGCAGGATCGCGGTCTTGGAGCCGCTGGCGATCAGGAATCCTGCGGCCAGCAGCACGATGCTCCAGCCGAGGACGCGGCTCGCCACCCGCGCAACGTAGAGCCCGACGATCACCAAGATGACCATGGCGGCACCGGCCTCGTTCTTCTGCGGGAAGATCCCGCGCCAGAGCCCCGGATGGCTCGGGTCGGAATTGACGTCGAAGGCCGAGTGGATGGCGAGGTTCGGAACGAGGGCGACCGCGAGGTAGGACGACAGCACGATCACCAGCGCGCCCCCGGCCATGGTCAGGGCGAGTTGCCGCGGAGAGCGGGCCACGATCAGCACGCCCGCCGAGAGCAGGGCGGCGATGGCGAACAGGGCCAGCCGTCGTAGCGACAGGCTCGGCTCGATGGAGAGAAGAGCCGTCCCGCTCAGCCAGACGGCGCACAGCACGAGCGGGCCTGTCACCAGCGGCCGGAGATGCCGGAAACCGATCCGATGGATGGCCGCAACCATGGCGACACCGGTCGAGAGAAAGAGCGCCTGTGTGAGAAGGCTGCCTTCCTCGGAGGCCGCCAGGATCGACCGGTCGGACAGGTCGACGAGCCAGATGTGGTTCCAGAGGAGAACGAAGACCGCACCGTTCAGGAGAACGCGCAGCACGTCCGGCAAATCGCGCGCCGCGGTGCCGCGCTGCCGCTCCTGTACCCGGATCCCGGTTGCCGCGCCCGCAGAAGCCATCCCGTCCCACCGCGAAAGCCGCGCTCTGCGGCCTTGGTCATTCTAGCGGCGGACGGATCCAGTGCGATGGGCAATCAAAGCTTCGTCCCGACGATCGCGTGATAACCTTGACGCCGGGCCGCGTTGCTCAGCGCCGCATCGTGTACTGCGAGCGCCCGGCCGATTGCCGCATCAGAAAGGACGCCATCTCGGCGAGTTCGGGCGCCTTGGAGCGAAAGGTCACGGAGAGCGCCAGGAGCGTGTCCTTGTGGTCGAGCCCGGGATAGAGCCGCTCCTGGACCGGAACGTGCTCGGCGCGCAGCTTTGCGGCCAGGCTGACCGTGTGGCGGGGCTTCACCACCGTATCGGCGTCGCCGGTCGCCAGGAAGGCGGGCGGCGAGAGCGGGCCGACGAAGGTCCCGGGCTGCGTCGCGGCCTTGTCGGGCGCGTCCCCGAAAACCTTGAGGGTGGTGTCCTGGTCGAGGGGCAGGAAGTCGTAGGGTCCCGAGAGGCCCGCGACGGCCTTGATCACCTTGGGATCGACGCCGGCCGCGGTCACGTAGCGCGGGTCGAGGCCCAGCATCAGGGCGTTGTAGGCGCCCGCGGAGTGTCCGGCCAGAACGATGCGGCGCGGGTCGCCGCCGAAGGTCGTGATGTTGTCGCGCACCCAGGCCAGGGCCGCCGCACCGTCCTCCAGGAAGCCCGGGAACGGGGCGTCCGGATAGAGCCGGTAATCGGGCAGCACGGTGACGAAGCCCTGCGCGGCGAGCGCGTGCCCGACGAAGGCGTAGTCGTCCTTGGAGCCGCTCTGCCAGGAGCCGCCGTAGAAGAACACCAGCACGGGCGCGTTCTCGGCGGCCGCCGTCGGGACGTAGACGTCGAGCTGCCGCCGCGGTCCCTCACCGAAGGGCTGGTCCTTGGCCGCGAGGCGGCCACCCGGATCGCGCGGACCGATCGCGTCGAACAGGGCAAGCGGCGAGGCGGCGGTGAAGCCGAACGCGGCAAGGCCGAGGCAGAGGAGGCTGGCGAACGCGGTAAGCAGACGTGTCATATCCCATCCGGTTGTCCCGACCGGACCATACCGCATCGCGCTCAGGGCGGATTGATGACGGTCCGGCGGCGAACACCGGAAAAAAATCAGGTCCGCAGCACGATGCAGGCGCCACCGACCTTCCGGATCCGGCCGCACAGGTCGTCGGCCGCCTGCCGGCTCTGCGCCGGGATACGGATCCGGTAGAAGGCGCGGGTCCCGCGATTGCGCAGGCGCGTCCCGATGATCATCGGCCGCACCTCGCCGATCACGCCCGCATAGCTGCTCCGGGCACGGTTGAAGCTCTGGAGGGCCAGCGCCTTGGAGAAGTTGCCGGCAAGCTGGATCCCCCAGGGGGCCGCCGGGCCCTCGTTGAGCCCGAGCGCGAAGCGGTCGCCGCGGGCCGGGATCCGCAGGCTGGCGGTGACCTGCAGGCAGGTCTGGGGCGCCTCCGTCTTCGCCTCCTTCTGCTCGGGCTTCTCCGGCTTCTCGGTCTTCTCGGACGCCCCGCCTTCCGGGAACTCGATCGCCTTGGCGGGGCCGGTCCGCCACCCGTCGGCCGGAACGCCCGTGATGGCAGTCACGTAGGCGCGGGTCTCGGCAGGCAGCCCGCCGTCCCCGGCGAGCCACTTGCTGACCCGCGTCGCACCGCCGTTATAGGCGGCCGCGGCAAGCCCGAGATTGCCGAACTGCCTTTTCAGGTCGGCCAGCAGGTGGGCGGCGTGCGGGATCGCCTGCTCCGGGTCGAACGGGTCGAGGAGGCCCCGCTCGCGCGCGGTCCCGGGCATGAACTGCGCCACGCCCTGCGCGCCTGCGGGGCTCACGACGCCGACGCGAAAGCTGCTCTCACGCCAGATCAGCCGCGTCAGGAACGGCACCGGCAGGCCGCGGGCCTTGGCGGACTCGTCGATCAGCCGGCAGAGCGCCTGCTCGACGGTCTCGGTAGCCCCTTCCGACGGGGCGGACGCCGCCGGGTGCGCGAAGGCGAAGCCGAGGATGGCGAGCAGCGCGCCGAGGCGCAGGCGTGAGATGGTCACACCGGCGCTTGTAGCGACCTCCGGTTTCGGATCAATCCATCCGGTCCGCCGCCCAGGCCGGGGCGTCGTCGCCGAGCCGGCGCGCCGCCCGGTCCCAGCGCATTGGGGCGCCCGGCACGGTCGCGGGCGGCAACAGGCGCCGCGCCGGCCCCCACGCCGTCGCCTCGGCCTCCGGGGCAAGGTCATCCACCGCCTCGGTGACGGCAGGCTGATCGGGCGCTCCCGGCCCCGACGCGACCAGAAGTGCTGCCGTCCGGGCGAGCGAGAGCCGGGCTTGGCCGCCGGTCCCGTCCGAGAGCCGACGCGCCAGCAGCCGCAAGACCGCGGCCGCCATCATGTAGCCGGTCGCGTGGTCCAAAGCCTGGACGGGCAGGGGCACCGGTATTCCGGCTTTCCGCCAGTCCTGCCCGGCCTGCGCGATGCCGCAGCTCATCTGAACGAGGCTGTCGAAGCCGCGCCGTCCGGCCCAGGGGCCGGTCCAGCCATAGGCGTCGAGGCAAACCTCGACGAGGCCGGGCGCCAGTGCCCGCCGCACCTTTGCGCCGTAGCCGAGCCCGTCCAGGGCGCCGGGCCGGTAGCCGTGGACGAGCACGTCCGCCTCGGCCATCAGCGCCTCGAAGATCGCGCGGTCCGGATCCCGGCGCAGGTCTAGACGGGCGCAGGCCTTGCCCAGCGTCACCTCCGGCTCGAGGGCGGCCTCGTTCCAGTCGGGCGGGTCGATCCGCAGCACGTCCGCCCCGAAGCCCGCGAGGAAGCGCGTCGCCACCGGCCCGGCGAGCACCCGCGTCAGATCGAGCACCCGCAGGCCTGCGAGCGGCCGCTCAGGACGCGGCACCCAGCGCGATTCCGTCCGGTCGCTGGCCGGCGCGCAGGCCACGAGCGCCTCGGCCGTCACCGCGCGCCCCTGCGGATGCGCCGCCCACTCGGAAAGCCCGCGCATCTCGGCGGCGCAGCCGCCCTCGGCCAGGATCGCGGCCTCCAGCTCGGTCTTGGCCCAACCCGCCACCGCCCGGGCCATGCCGGCGCGATCCGCCTGCACCCCGAGCACCCGCTCGGCCGCGGTTCTGTGGTGCGGGGCGTTGGTGTGGAGGCGGATCCAGCCGTCCCGGGTGGCGTAGTCGCCGGCGACGGGATCCCAGGGCGCCGGCACGGTCCAGCCCTCCGGCCGCAACGAAGTCGCGAACCAGAGCCCCGCGAGCCTTCGGTCCACGCGAACCGGTCCGCGCGCACCCGCGATCTCCGCGAGCGCCAACGCCGCTGCGCCGATCGAACCGGCGGCCAGCTCGGTGACCGCGAAGGCCGAGGGCAGGGTGCCGGTGCCGGTGATATCGAGGCTGTCGAGGGCGCGGGGCGGTCCCCCGAGCGTCTCCCAGATCCGTGCGGCGAATGCCTCGGCCCCTTCCCTCATGCCGAACTCCCATGAATCCGCGTGGGCGGGCGGATCATCCTTACGGCCGCAGAGACTAGGGCCGCGGCGCACGCGCGCTATAAGGGATGCATGTCAGAGGCCGAAAACCAGCCGCTCCTCGCCGTCGAGGGCTTGTCCGTCGCCTTTCGGTCCCGCGCGGGCGAGACACGGGCGGTTGACAACATCGCCTTCACGATCCGCCGCGGCGAGACCGTCGCGCTGGTCGGCGAGTCGGGATCCGGCAAGTCGGTGACCGCGCTGGCGATCCTGCGGCTCCTCGACGGCGCGGCTCACCAGGACGGCCGGATCCTGTTCAAGGGGCGCGACCTCGCCGGCCTGCCGGAGCGCGCGATGCGCGACGTGCGCGGTGCCGACATCACCATGGTGTTCCAAGAGCCGATGACGTCGCTCAACCCGCTCCACTCGATCGAGCGGCAGATCGGCGAGGTGCTGAGCCTCCATCGCGGCCTCAGCGGCAAGGCGGCAAGGCGCCGGATCCTCGAACTCCTGGAGCTCGTGGGCCTGCGCGACGCCGAGCGCCGCATGGGCGCCTACCCGCACGAGCTCTCGGGCGGTCAGCGCCAGCGGGTGATGATCGCCATGGCGCTGGCCTGCGAGCCGGACCTTCTGGTCGCCGACGAGCCGACCACGGCGCTGGACGTCACCGTGCAGGCGCAGATCCTGGCGCTGCTGGCCGATCTGCAGAAGCGCCTCGGCATGGCGATGCTGTTCATCACCCACGATCTCGGCATCGTCGAGCGGATCGCCGACCGGGTCTGCGTCATGCTGAAGGGCAAGATCGTGGAGGCCGGTGCCACCAGGGCGGTCTTCGCGAACCCGCAGCACGAATACACGAGGCGCCTGATCGCCTCCGAGCCGAAGGGTCGGGCCAACCCGGTCCCGTCCGACGCCCCCTCGCTGGTCGAGGCCGGGCCGCTCAAGGTCTGGTTCCCGCTGAAGACCGGCCTGCTCCGGCGCGTCACCGGCCACGTCAAGGCGGTGGACGGTGTGTCCCTGCGGGTGCGGGCCGGCGAGACGGTGGGCGTCGTCGGCGAATCCGGCTCCGGCAAGACGACGCTCGGGCTTGCCCTGCTGCGCCTGACGGGCTCGGAGGGCCCGATCGTGTTCCTCGGCAAGGCGATCGACGGTTACGGCGTGGCGCAGATGCGGCCGCTGCGGAGGGACATGCAGGTGGTCTTCCAGGATCCCTACGGCTCGCTCTCGCCGCGCATGTCGGTGGCCGACATCGTTGCCGAGGGGCTGGTGGTTCAGGGCGCCGTGCGCTCCAGGGCCGAGCGCCGCGCCGTGGTGTCGAAGGCCCTCAGCGATGTCGGCCTCGACCCGGCCGCCATGGACCGCTACCCGCACGAATTCTCCGGCGGCCAGCGCCAGCGCATCGCCATCGCCCGGGCCATCGTGCTCAATCCGCGCTTCGTCGTGCTCGACGAGCCGACCTCGGCCCTCGACCGCTCGGTCCAGGCCCAGATCGTGACCCTGCTGCGCGATCTCCAGCGCGAGCGCGGCCTCGCCTACCTGTTCATCAGCCACGACCTGAAGGTGGTCCGCGCGCTGGCGAACTACGTGGTGGTGATGCAGAACGGCCGGGTGGTCGAGGAGGGCCCCGCCGAGACGATCTTCGCGAGCCCGCAGACCGCCTACACGCAGGCCCTGTTCAAGGCTGCCTTCGCCCTCGACAGCGACGCGCCCACCGAGCTGGAGCCCGCCTGACCGTGGCGCGCGCGCTCCTCATCGTCCTCGATTCCGTCGGCATCGGCGGCGCCCCGGATGCCGACACCTACGGCGACGCCGGGTCCGATACGCTCGGGCACATCGCGGACGCCTGCGCGGCGGGACGCGGCGACCGGCCCGGGCTGCGCGCCGGCCCGTTGCGGCTTCCGCATTTGGCCGCGCTCGGTCTCGGGCTCGCGGCCGCCGGGGCGTCGGGCCGGATCCCGCCCGGCCTGGCACCGGACGGCGCGCCGCGCGGCGCCTACGGCCACGCCGTGGAGACGGCCGCCGGCAAGGACACACCCTCGGGCCATTGGGAGATCGCCGGCCTGCCGTTGCCCGAGCCGTGGGGCCATTTTCCCGATACTCGGCCGGCCTTCCCCCACGCGCTGACCGAGGCGCTCGTCGCGGAGGCGCAGCTGCCGGGCATCCTGGGCGATCGCCACGCGCCGGGCGTGGCGATCATCGACGCGCTCGGGGCCGAGCACCTGCGGACCGGCAAGCCGATCTGCTACACCTCGGCCGACAGCGTGTTCCAGATCGCCGCCCACGAGGAGGCGTTCGGGCTGGAGCGGCTCTACGCGCTGTGCCGCACCGCCCGCCAGCTCTGCGATCCCTATCGGGTCTGCCGGGTCATCGCCCGGCCGTTCGTGGGCTCGGCGGAGGCGGGGTTCCGCCGGACGAGCAACCGCAAGGATTTCGCCGTGGCGCCGCCCGGCCGCACCCTGCTCGACCGGGCGGAGGCGGCGGGCCGCGCCGTCGTCAGCGTCGGCAAGATCGGCGACATCTTCGCCCACCGCGCCACGGGCCGCGAGATCAAGCCGGGTCCGAACGCCGCCTGCCTCACGGCCGGGCTCGACGCGCTCAAGGACCTGCCGGACGGCGGCCTCGTCTTCGTGAACCTCGTGGATTTCGACACGGAACACGGCCACCGCCGCGACGTGCCGGGCTACGCGGCGGAGCTGGAAGCCTTCGATGCCCGGGTCCCCGACATTCTGGCGGCGCTCGGGCCCGGCGATCTCGCGTTGATCACTGCCGACCACGGCAACGACCCGACCTGGGCGGGCACCGACCACACCCGCGAGCAGGTGCCGGTCCTGGCCTTCGGTCCCGGAATCGCCGGACGCGCGGTCGGGCGGCGGGACACTTTCGCGGATATCGGTGCCACGGTGGCGGCCCATCTCGGCCTGACCTGGGACGGCGCCGGACGACCGTTCCTCTAGGGAGTGCGCACGATGCGGGACGATGACGACCGGCCGCGCAAGGCCGTCACCCACGAGGTCGGACAGCCGCTGGACACGCTCTCGCTCTCGGACCTCGACGAGCGGGTCGCGCTCCTGCGGGCCGAGATCGCCCGGATCGAGGCGGCGCGGGCGGCCAAGCAGGCGGCGCAGGGCGCGGCCGACGCCTTCTTCAAGCGGGGCTGACGCTTGGACCGGACCGAAACGCTCGCCGCGCTTCGGCGCGGCGATCTCGGCGGCGCCCGTGAGCTGCGGCTGCCCGACGGGCTCGCCGAACTCCCCCGGGAGGTGCTGGATCTCGGCGACACGCTCGAGGTGCTGGATCTCGGCCGGGGCAGCCTCTCCGACCTGCCGGACGATCTCGGGCGCCTGCGGCGCCTGCGGGTGCTGTTCGGCTCCGGCAACCCCTTCCCCCGCCTGCCACCGGTTTTGGGCGGGTGCCCGACGCTGAGCCAGCTCGGGTTCCGGGGCTGCGGCATCCGCGAGGTTCCGCCGGACTCGCTGCCGCGCGACCTGCGCTGGCTGACCCTGACCGACAACCAGATCGAGCACCTGCCCGACACCCTCGGTGAACGGCCGCTGCTGCAGAAGCTGATGCTCGCCGGAAACCGGATCGCCGCGCTGCCCGACAGCCTGTCGGCGGCGGACCACCTCGAGCTGATCCGCCTGTCGTGCAACCGGTTCGACGCGCTTCCCGCTTGGCTGGCGCGGCTGCCGCGCCTCGCCTGGATCGCCTATGCGGGCAATCCCGCGGAGCCGGAGACGGAGCCCGCCGGGGCGACGCGCGTCCCATGGGTCGACCTGACGGTCGGCGACCTGCTCGGGGAGGGCGCCTCGGGCCAGGTTTATCGGGCCGTGTGGACGAGCCCCGCCGGCGCGCGGGACGTGGCGCTCAAGCTGTTCAAGGGCGCGATGACCAGCGACGGGCTGCCCGAGCGCGAGATGGAGGCCTGCCTCGCTGCCGGCACGCATCCGGCGCTGACCGGCGCCCTCGGCCGGATCGCGGGACATCCGAACGGCGCGCAAGGGCTGCTCCTGCGGCTCCTGCCCCAGCACTGGCGCGTGCTCGCGGGTCCGCCGAACCTCGCGAGTTGCAGCCGCGACGTCTACCCGCCGAGCTTGCGCCTCGACCCGGCGCAGGTCCTGCGCATCGCCCGCTCGGTGGCGGAGGCGGTGGCGCACCTTCATGGCCGCGGCCTGCTCCACGGCGACGTCTACGCCCACAACATCCTCTGGGATGCCGCGACCGGTGCGGCCGTGCTCACCGATTTCGGGGCGGCCTCGGCCCTGCCGCCGGGTGAGACCGGTTCGGCGCTGATGCGGGTCGAGGTGCGGGCCGTCGGCATCCTGCTGGGTGAGTTGCTCGACCACTGCACCGCCCCCCCGGAGAGCCTGCGGAGTCTGGCACGGGCCTGCACGCAGGCCGATCCAGCGCGGCGGCCGAGCCTGCCGGAGGTCATCGCCACGATCGGGCGAGCGAACTGAGTCTTGAGTAAGGGACGCGGCGGGACGTCGGGACCGACGTCTCCTGGCCGCTCCCGGCGCCTCACAGCCCGTGCGTCACCGTCATTCCGGGGCGCCGAAGGCGTGCCCGCAATCCAGAACCGCCATCCATGCAAGGTTCTGGCAGGTCCGCGTGTCTTAATGCCGAGCTCCGCTGCGCGGCCCCGAGATGACGGGGAACTCAGCCCTTCCCGCCGGGAGATCCCTGATTCTCGCGCTCGGACTTCCTTTTCAGGCGCCGCCTCAATCCGGGAGGTCGGCCTGCTTGCGCGCCACTACGGCGAACAGGTCGCCGAGCGCGGCGAGGCTCGCGGCCTGAAGCTGCGCGGCGGGCACCACGCTGCCGTCCGGCGCCGGCAGATCGCGCGTCGCCGTGGCGGCGGCCACGACGGTCGGGCGGAACCCGAGATTGAAGGCGCTGCGCGCCGTCGAGTTGACGCACATATGCGTCATGAAGCCCGCGAGCACGACGTCCTTCACGCCGGCCTTCTCCAGCCGCGCCTGAAGGTCGGTCCCCACGAACGAACTCGGATAGGCCTTGGTGATCACCGGCTCGTCGCCCTGCGGCGCCACTTCCGGGCTGATCTGGCCGATCGGGGCCGTGACGTCGTAGGGCGAGCCCGGCCCGGCATCGTGGCGGACATGGAGGATCGGGATGCCGGCCTCGCGCGCCCGCCGGAGCAGGTCCGCCGCCTCACGGATCGCGGATTCGACGCCCTCGAGGCGCATGACGCCTTCGCGATACGTCTGCTGCAGGTCGATCATGACGAGCGCCGAGCCCTTGAGCCCGGCCGGCTCGGGGCTGAGGCCTGACAGGCCGCGCAGGGTCGCGAGATCGGACATCCAGGTGCTCCCATCGTGCCGCGCGTGTGGCGCGGCCGCCATCTCGGTGGCCCTGGACCCTACGACGGATGGGCCGGAGCGCACCATAGCCAATCGATGCGCTCCGAGGGTCTAGTGCGCCGGCGGTCCCGGATCGATCGCCGGCAGCTCGTTCGCCGGCAAGCCTGAGCCGGCCAGCGCCTGCGGGCCGCCGGCGCCGCGGGCGCGGTTGGCGAGCGCCACGGTCAGGCGCTCGGCGGTCTCGGGCTGCATCACCGCCAGAACCTCGGCCATCTTGCGCGGATTCATGGCCAGCACGATCGGCACCAGGACGTCGTGGCCCAGCCGGTCGAACACCCGGGCGGCATCCTTGGGCTTCATCGCCTCGTACATCGTCACGATGTTCTTGAGCCCCTGCTTTTCGGCCTCCTCCTTCGCCTTGGCGACGGAATCGACCTTGTCCTCGGCCTTCTTGAGATCGCCGAGCCCGGTCTCGAGCTTCCGCTCGGCCTCGCCCAGCATCTTCTCGCGCAGCTCAAGCTCGTCGTTCTTCTGGCGCAGGGCATCGCGCCGAGCGCCGAGCTTCTCCAGCAGCGCGCGCTCGGTCGGCGAGACCGAGGCTGGGGCCGCAGGCTGCGGCGGGGCCGTGACCGGAGCCTTCTCGGCCGCGGCGGCCGGCTCCTCCTTGGCGCCCACCGATCCGGTGGTGACCGGGTCGGGCGGCTCGTAGCCGGTCCGGGCCCGGGCGACCGCGCGGCTGTAGTCCGGCAGCGCGGCGCTCTCCGGCAGGCCGGCCTGCAGCAGGCTGAGGAGTTTGAGCACGAGGAGCCCGCTCGCCGCGAGGGCGACGGCGTTGATGAGGCGCAGCCGCGCCGGCCGCGCCGGCTGCGCCGGCTTGGGGGGCAAGCGGCGCAGCGCCTCGCCGGCGCGGCGCAGCTTCGCCTCGGGATCCGGCTTCGGCGGCGGGACCTTCGGGGCCTTGACCCCGGTCACGCGGCGCGCGCCCGGACGCGGGCGAGGGCGCGCTCGCTCATGGCGAGTGCCGCCGCGGCGGCGGCCCCGAGGCGCTCCCCGTTCGGGCTCGACGGCTCCGGTCGGCGCAGGGGCTGAAGCTCGGGCTCGGCCACGACCTGCGGACCAAGCGCCGGCTCCGGCCGGGCCGGCACCGCGCGCATCTGCGCGACGATGGCGCCGATGCGCGTCACCACCGTCTCGCCCGCCTCAACCTGCAGCTTCAGCTCGGCGGATCGGGCGGTCGCGGCATCCAGGCTGGCATTGAGGGTGCGGTCGGCATCGTCGATGGCCGCGCGCAGACCCGCGATGGCGCGCTCGGCCGTCCCGGTCGCAACCATCAGGTCGCCGATGGTCTGGCGGAGCGCGGCCTCGTCGCCCTTCATCTGGCCGATCCGGCGCGACAGCCGCAGGGAGGTGACGATCGTCGCCGCGAGAAGGACCGCGACCAGGATGTCGGCGGCGAGGGTGACGAAGAGACTCATGCCGGGACTCTCACCCCTAATTGTCCGACCGGTTGTTCATCGAGGCCTCGTAGGCCTGGATGGTCGTGCGCGACCGGCGCAGCGGCCGGGTGACCTGGACGGCGATGTGGCCGTCGACCCGGCCGATCCGCCCCTGCGTCAGCGCCCAGTCGCCGCAGCGCACGGTGATGAGGTCCGACGGCTTGGCGTCGAACATCAGCGTCTCGCCGACCTTGAGGCTCATGACCTGCTTCAACGGCAGCATCATCTCGTGCAGCACCGCCTCCATGGCCACGTCGGCCTGCCAGATCTCGGTGGCGAGATGGCCTTCCCAGATGTGGTCGCGGCCGAGCTTCTCGCCCATGAAGCTCTGGGTGAGCAGCTCGCGGATCGGCTCGATGGTCGCGTAGGGAAACAGGATCTGCAGCATGCCGCCGCGCCCGTCGACGTCGAGGCGCAGGCTGATCAGGATCGCGGCGTTGCCCGGCCGCGTGATGGTGGCGAAGCGCGGATTGGTCTCGATCCGGTCGATGCCGAAGCTCACGGGCGAGAGCGGCTGGAACGACAGCTCCAGGTCGCCCAGCACGATCTCCACGAGGCGGCGCACCAGGGTCATCTCGATGGCGGTGAACGGACGGCCGTCGAGGCGGCTCGACAGGCCGCCGCGCTTGCCGCCGAGCAGCAGGTCGAAGGTCGCGTAGGCGAGGTTGGAATCGACCGTGACGAGGCCCGAATTCTCCCACTGCTCGGCGCGGAATACGCCCAGCAGCGTCGGCAGCGGGATCGCGTTGAGATAGTCGCCGAAGCGGACCGAGGTGATGTTGTCGAGGGTCACCTCGACGTTGTCCTGGAACAGGTTACGCAGGGAGGTCGACAGCAACCGGATCATCCGGTCGAAGACGATCTCCAGCATCGGGAGGCGTTCGTACTGGACGACGCCCGAATCGACGATGGCCTGCACGCCCCCGGCCCCGGAGGCCGAGAGCTCGCGCATGGAGAAGCCGAGGACGCCGTCGATCTCGTCCTGGTTGAGCACCCGGTCGTTGCCGGCGAGTTCGGGGAGGTTGTCGCTCTCCCCGTCCTCGATCATCGTCGCCCATTCGGCGGCGACGTCGCCCGCGTTGCGCGTGGTGCCCTGCTCGGCGAGGGCCGCGCCCCATTCCTCGGCGAGCGACGTGTCGCCGCCCTCAACGCCCTGCTCCAGGAGGGCCGCCGACCAATCGTCCTCGGGAAGTTCGTCCTCGGGTTCCATCAGGCGTGCTCGATCAAGCCTTGGCGCGCGGCCTTCGCGTGGCGTGAAAGGGTCTCGGGCCGGATCACTGGACGATCACGTCCTTGAGCAGCACGGCCTCGACCTTGGCGGGATAGAGCGCGATGTTGACGCGGCGCAGCAGCTCCTCGCGCAGCCGGAACAGGCCCACCGAGCCGGTGAGATCGCTGGCGCGCAGCTCGCGCATGTAGATCTGCAGCGCGTCCTCGACGCGCGGCATCAGCGGCTTCACCTCCTCCTCGACCTTTGCGTCCTTGAGCTCGAGGGAGAGCCGCACTTTGGCGTATTTCGTCTTGTCCTGAGGCATGTCGGGGCTGAGGTTCAGGAGCATCTCGCGCACGTCGACGAAGACGACCTGCCTCTTGCCCTCCGGCCCGGCGCCGTGACCGCTGCCGTGACCGCCTTCCGCGGCCTCCTTGCCCTCACCGTGGTCCCCGCCCTTGCCCATCATCATGAAGGCGCCCGCACCGCCGCCCGCCACCACCAGGACGGCGACGGCCACCATGATCATGAGCTTCTTCTTGCTCTTCGGGGCGGCTTCGGCTCCGGCCTCGCCTTCCCCGGCGGAGGCCTTCTTGGGCTTCTTGGCCATGGAATAATGCTCTCTCGCGGATGTCCCCGCGCCGGGTACATCCGGATATCGGAGCATCACGGTTAACGCGCCGTTAAGCGGGCAATTCCTGCCGAGTCAGGTTTGCCGTGGCACAGTCCGGACCGGCCGGACCGACCGGCGGATTTCCGGATAAGTCTTTCCGAAAACTCAGCAAATTGCCACACGACCTCTTGGCACAGCGCATGCTGAAGGGATCGTTGCCGCCACCGCGGCGCACGAGTCCCAGAGTCCACGATGCAGAATGCCCTCTTCGTCGGCGTATCGAGCCAGATGGCGCTCCAGCGCGAGCTGGACGTGATCGCCAACAACATGGCGAACGTGTCGACCACCGGCTTCAAGGCCCGCAACAGCCGCTTCCAGGAATACCTGATGCCGGTGGCGAGCGCGGATTCGTTCGCCCGGCCGGACCGGCGCCTCTCCTACGTCATCGACCAGGGCACCGCACTCGACCTTGGGCAGGGGCCGGTCGAGCAGACCGGCAACCCGCTTAACGTCGCCGTCAAGGGCTCCGCCTTCATCGCCGTGCAGTCGCCCCAGGGCGAGCGCTACACCCGCAACGGCGCGTTCGAGCTGGACGCCCAGGGCACGCTCGTGACCAGCGACGGCAACAAGGTCGTGGGGGACGGCGGCCCGATCACCATCAACCCGCAGGAGACCGGGCTGGCGATTGGTCCCGACGGCACGGTCTCGACCAATCTCGGCATCCGCGGGAAGATCAAGCTCGTCACCTTCGCCAACCCGCAGCGGCTCACCAACGAGGGCGCCAATCTCTACGCCTCGCCGGATCCGGCACGCCCGGCCGGGATCGACGGCCGCCTGGAGCCGGCCGCGCTGGAGCGCTCGAACGTCCGCCCGGTCATCGAGATGACCCGGCTGATGGACGTGAACCGCTCCTACGCCATGGTGTCGAGCATGATCTCCCGCCTCGACGATCTGCGGGGCACGGCGATCCGCCGCCTCGCCGACGTCGCGTAAGGGGGCCTGACCGATGCGCGCCCTCTACTCCGCCGCCACCGGCATGGCGGCCCAGGAACTCAACGTCCAGGTCATCTCGAACAACATCGCGAACCTGCGCACCACCGGCTACAAGCGCCAGCAGGTGCACTTCCAGGATCTGCTCTATCAGAACCTGCGCCGGGCGGGCTCCTCGACCTCCGAGCAGAACACGCAGCTCCCCGCGGGCCTCGCCCTCGGCTCGGGCGTGAAGACCACCTCCACCGCCCGGGTGATGTCGCAGGGCACGCTCTCCTCCACCGAGAAGGACTACGACGTCGCGATCCGCGGCGAGGGCTTCTTCCGGGTCACCATGCCGGACGGCCGGACCGCCTACACGCGGGACGGCTCCTTCGACCTCTCGGCCCAGGGCCAGCTCGTCACCCGCGACGGCTACCTGCTCGATCCGGCGATCACCGTGCCGCAGACCGCGACCTCGGTGACGATCAGCGCCACCGGCGCCGTGCAGGCGACGCTGCCGGGACAGACGGCGCCGCAGGCGCTGGGCCAGTTCCAGCTCTCGCGCTTCGTGAACAAGGTCGGCCTCGAGTCGATCGGCGACAACCTGTTCATCGAGACGGCGGCCTCCGGCCCGGCGATCAGCGGCCTGCCGGGTGCCGAGGGCTTCGGCAACCTCCAGCAGAGCTACCTGGAGGAGGCGAACGTCAACGCCGTCACGGAGATCTCGTCGCTGATCGCCGCGCAGCGCGCCTACGAGATGAACTCCAAGGTCGTCACCGCCGCCGACCAGATGCTCTCCACCACCACCCAGATGTTCCGCAGCTAAGCGCGCAGTCCGCACCCGCTCCAGGTCCCCGATCATGTATGCCGGCATGCTCCCCGATCCCGCCCTCGAGACCGTCGTCCTACCCCTCGTCAGCACGGCGTCCGACGAGAGCGACCTCAGCCCGCTCGTCCGCCGTCCCCGGCCGCGGGTCGTCCCCCTCGGCACGGCCGTCATCCTGCGCGCGGTGCTCGCCGTCCTGACCGTCGCGGTGCTCGGCGTGCTCGCGATCCCCGCCATGGCCCGGGCCGACGGCCTGCGCCTGCGCGGGGACGTGACCGCCCGCGGCGACGTCCTGACCCTTGCCGACCTGATCGAGGGCGCGCCCTCGACCCTCGCCGCCCGCCCGCTGTTCCGCTCCCCCGCGCTCGGCGCGACCGGAACAATCCAGACCCGCCGCATCGTCGAAGCGGCGACGGCGCTCGGCGTCACCGGTCTGGAGACCGGAGGCCGGCTGCAGATCGCCGTGCAGCGCGCCGCCCGCCGCCTCGGCCCGCCGGAGATCGAGGCGGCGCTCAAGCACGGCCTGGAGACCGGCTATGGGCTCGATCCGCGCACCGTCGCGGTGCGCTTCGACGGCGACGGGCCGACCCTGCTGGCGCCGGTGGACCTCGAAGGGCAGGCCGCCGCCCTCGACCTGAGCTACGACCCGCGCTCCCGCCGTGTCGCAGGCCTCGTCAGCCTGGGCGAGCGCCAGGCCTCGCTGCGGGTCTCGGGCGTGGTCATCGAGATGCGCGAAGTGGCCGTGCTCGCCCGCGCGCTCAACCGCGGCGAGGCGGTCAGGGACGGCGACATCGCCCTGGAGCGGCGCCCGCGCGACGCCGTCGCCACCGACGCGCAGGCGAGCGCCTCCGCGATCCTCGGGGAGGTCGCCCAGCACGCGCTGTCGGCCGGCACGGTGCTGCGGGTGTCCGATACGGCGCCGCCCGAGCTGGTCGCCCGGGGCGAGAACGTGACGATCGTCTACGAGACGCCGAGCATCAGCCTGCAGATGCGCGGCATCGCCAACGAGAGCGGCCGCATGGGTGCCGTCGTCAACGTCGTGAACGTGACCTCCAAGAAGGTTCTCCAAACCACCGTGATCGGGCCCGGCCGGGTCTCGGTGAGCCCGGGCCCCACGGCCCAGCAGGGCGCCCCCGCGCAGGTCCAGGCCACCGCCTCCCTGCGCTGAGCACCCATCTTGTTCGCGTCAAAGAGTAACCGTCCGATGGCCAGCCGCATCGTCCTGAACCCGCTCGCCGCCGCGCTGATCGCCGGCGCGCTCGGTGCCTGCAACACGGCCGACCGCCTCTCGCAGGTCGGCGCGACCCCGGCCCTGTCGGCGATCGAGGATCCGACGACCCAGCCCGGCTACAAGCCCGTGCGGATGCCGATGCCCGACGTCCAGCCGGTCTCCTACGCGCCGAACTCGCTCTGGCGCACCGGATCGCGCGCCTTCTTCAAGGATCAGCGCGCGGCCCGGCTCGGCGACCTCCTGACCGTGAAGGTCAACGTCACCGACCAAGCAAACATCAGCAACGAGACCAAGCGGTCGCGAGCCAACACCGAGAGCTTCGGCCTGCCGAACGCCCTCGGTCTCGAGAACAACGCCGTCGGCAAGGCCTTCGGGGTCGGCGGCACGGCGCTGCTCGCCGCGACCTCGGCGACCGCCAACGACGGCGCCGGCTCGGTCCAGCGCGCCGAGACCGTGACGACGAACGTGGCCGCGGTCGTCACCCAGGTCCTGCCCAACGGCAACCTCGTGGTGGAGGGCAAGCAGGAGATCCGGGTGAATTTCGAGATCCGCGAGATGGTGGTCGCCGGCGTCGTCCGGCCGGAGGACATCGAGTCCGACAACACCATCGATTCGACCAAGATTGCCCAGGCCCGGATCGCCTATGGCGGCCGCGGCCAGATCACCGACGTGCAACAGCCGCGCTACGGCCAGCAGATCGTCGATATCCTGCTGCCGTTCTGAGGCGCCTCAGCTCGGCTCCTCCGGCTCCGGCCCGCGAGTCACGTCGAGGCCCGCGCCGGCACCCTGGGGCGGGCCGACCTTGACGGGCGCGCCGGTGCGCGCGGCCTCGTAGATCGCCTCCATCAGCACCTGGTCCTGCAAGCCCTCCTCGCCGGGGGTGCGCGGGCGCAGGTTCTCTTGGATGCACCGGGAGAAGTGATCCATCTCCAGGGCGAACTGGTTCTTGGCGCTCAGGACCTTCTCGTCCCGGGCGGCGTTCTTGCCGTCGCGGTGGCCGATGTAGAGCCGCTGGCCCTCGTACGCGAAGGCGTTCTGGAGATCGACCGACGCGTTGCTGGTGTGCAGGGTCAGCGAGCGCGCCTCGTAGACGCCGTAGCTCGACATGCACTGCGCGATCACCCCGGACGGGAAGCGCATGGTGAAGCTCACCGTCTCCTCGACCTCGCGGTACTTCGGATCGTCGGGCGGCGAGTGGATCTGCGCCTGGATCAGCTCCGGCTCCTCGCCCAGCACCGCGCGGGTGGTGTTCAGGCAGTAGAGCCCGATATCCGGCAGCGAGCCGCCGCCCGCCAGCGCCTTCTTGAGGCGCCACTGCTCGGGCAGGCCGGTGGTCTGGCCGTTGAAGGCCTGAATCGTCCGGGGTCGGCCGAACTCGCCCGAGCGGGCGATCCTGATCACCGCGCGGTTGTGCGGCTCGTACTGGCAGCGATAGGCGATCATCAGCTTGACGCTCGCCTTGGCGCAGGCCGCGATCATCTCGCGGCACTCGTCCGAGGACACGGCCATCGGCTTCTCGCAGAGCACCTGCTTGCCGGCGGCGGCGGCCGCCACGACGTTGTCCCGGTGCACGCCGTTCGGCGTGACGACGTAGACCGCCTGGACGTTCGGATTGGCCTTCAGCCGATCCCACTCGTCGTAGCCGTAGACGGCATCCTCGGGCAGGCCGTACTGGCGCGCCACGAGCTTCGCCTTCTCGGGCGAGCCCGACATCACCGCGGCCAGCCGCGAGCGCTTAGTCTCCCCGAAGGCCGGCAGGATCTCGTCGAGGCTGAGGCGCCCGAGGCCGATGACGCAGTAGCCAACGCGCTGGCCCGGTGTTTGTGGGGACGGGGTCGGCGCCGGGGGACGATCCCCGGAGCCGCGCCAGTTCGGGAACATCACCCGGCCGCCCTGGACCGCGCCGGTGTCGGCCGGAACGGACGGTGCCGGCGGGGCCGCCTGCGCGGAGCCTCCCATCGCGGCGCCGGCCAGGGCGCCCCCGGCGGCCAGAAGATTACGTCGTGAGAGCCGGTTGTCGTCCGCCATGAGCCTCGCCGTATCGCCGGATTGCAGTGACGGCGCCGGAGCGCCGCAGCATGGGCCGGGTGCCAGCGCTGGCCGGACCGCCCACTCAGTGAACGCGACCGGGTTCCGGGCTGTTTCCACCCAGGAGCGCGGCGCGCAGACGCGCCACCTCCATCTCGCTGGCGGCGAGGCGCCGGGCGACCGCCTCCGGCGCGGAGGCAGCCTGCGTCACGTCGAAGCCGAGGCCGACCGCCGCGCCCGACCGCCAGGCCACGAAGACCCGCCGCGTCTCGTTCCGGCAGGGAATCGACAGGTCGAAGCAGTCCGGCAGGATCGTCTCGGCGGCGACGCGGATTCTCGCGCCGTCCAGGGACACGTCGCGTACGGTACAGTCGAGTTCCGGCAGGAAGGCGGCGACGCGCACGCGGCCGCCGAGGCAGACGCGGCGGCGGGCGGTGCGGCGGCGGTCGATCACGATCGCTGATCCTCGAAGACGTCGATGCCCCGACAACCGCCATCCAGCCCGGACTGTACCGCGACGTCCATCTTAACCTGTGGTTTACCTTAACGACGTGGTCAGGCCGGCGGCGGGTCTGGCGCCTCGACCTCGCCACGGCGCTGAAGTTGCAGGGCGACGAACCAGCACAGGCTCGCCCAGGCCGCACCGATGCACCAGCCGGCCAGCACATCGCTCGGCCAGTGCACGCCGAGATAGATGCGGCTGAGGCCGACCAGCAGCGTCAGGCTCACGCCGAGCGCCAGTACCAGAGCCTTCGCGCGCCGATTGCGCTCCACCCGGGCGATCAGGGTCGCCAGGGTCAGGTAGGCGATCGCCGACATGGTGGCGTGGCCGCTTGGGAAGCTCGCGGTGAACACCTCCATACCGTGCGGCACGAGGTCCGGCCGGGGCCGTTGGTAGAAGACCTTCAGCACGGTCGAGACCAGCTCGCCGCTGCCGACCGCGGCGAGAACGTACAGACCGATCCGGCGGCGCCCGGACACCGCCAGGTAGGCGGCGACCGCGCAGGTCAGGAACAGGACCGTGAACACGCTGCCGAGGCCGGTAATGTCGCGCATCGTCTCCTCGAGCCAAGGCGGCCCGATCGGGTCGGACAGGTCGGCCGGGTTGCGCAGGCTCAACAGGATCCGACGATCGAGGGCGGCGGTGGATCCCTCGCCGACCTCGTGGGCGAGGTAGAAGAAGCCGTAGCCCAGGATGCTAAGGCCGAGCAGGGCAACGAGGGGCCCGACCTCGTTGAGCCGCAGCCGCAGCCAGACCGCCGTGGCGGGCCGGATCAGCCGGTTGTCCCGGAGGCTCGCCGGCGCTCTCACGATGCGACCTCCAGACGCGAGGTGGTGGCCATCAGGCGTTTTCTCCGAAGGGCAGACGCGCGACCGCGTCCCAAGGACCTCCGAGGTAACGCCAGAGCAGGGTCGCGGGCGCCGTGAAGCGGAACGGAGCGAACCCCGCCGAGAGGTCGGCATGGAGCGCCCGGGCCTTCTCGGGCGCGACCTTGTTCTGCACGGTGACGTGCGGGCGCCAACCCTGCCGGTCCTGCGCGGTGAGATGTGGCTCGAACTCCCGCGCGAGTCGAGCCCGGAAAGCCGCCAGCGGCTCGGATTCCAGCACGTAGGCGACGCCCCGCCCAGTGAAGCGCAGGCCCGTCACGGCGACCTCCGGGGGCGGCAGGGTGCGGGCGAGGGCGGAGATGGCCTCGATCACGCCGCGCTCCCGATCGCCCGGCAGGTGGTGGAACAGCGTGGCGTGGGCCGGGATGACGTTCAGCGTCTCCGGGAAGTAGCGCCGCCGCTCGCCGTCGAAGCGCGCAAAGGTCGGCTCGTCGAAGGCGAGCGTCAGGATCAGGGGGGCATCGTTCATGCGGGCGAGATGGCGCCCGGGGCGCTCAGGTCCAGTACAGCACGCGGCCCGCCGGCAGGATGCGCGCCATGCTGTCGGTGAGATGCGCGCGCATGGCCTGCATCAGCGGCTTCGGAAAGACGTGCTTCACGGAGCCGAATTTCGTGCGCTTCTCCACGCGCTCCGCCTCGTCGAGAGGCAGGTCCGAGCCCGGATACCATCCGCGCAGGACCGCCTTCGAGCCGGGGGTGAACCGGTGGGTGATGAGCTCGGCCGTCAGGTCGAGGTCCGGCACGCCGGACAGCGCGTCGGCGGCATCGCGGATCAGGTCGGTGTAAGCCTCCTCCCAGCCCGGCACCGGCAGGATCGGCGCGATGGTCAGACCGACCGGATAGCCAGCGCGGGCCACCTGCCCCAAGGCGGCGAGCCGGGCGTCGAGCGGATCGGTGCCGCCCTCGTAATGCGCGGCGGCGCGGGCATTCACCGAGAAGCGGATGCGGGTGCGCCGGTTGTGCGGTAGGTCGAGGAGCGGGGCGACCGCGGCGAACTTGGTGGTGAAGCGCAGCTGCACCGGGGCGTCCCAGGCGCCGAAATGCCGGATCGCTTCCGAGAGCGAGCCGGTCAGATGCTCGATGCCGAGCGGGTCGGTGTAGCAGGAGGCCTCGAACGTGGTCCCCTCGTGGGCCCGCTCGGCGGAGGCCGAGGTGACCGCGCCGCGCCCGACATAGGCGGCGAGGTTGCCCAGGATCGTATCGAGATTGGCGTAGGCTCGCGTGACCGGCGGCCCCTGGAGCGAGCCTGCGAGGTAGCAGTACTGGCAATGAGCCGGGCAGCCCTCCGCGAGGTCGAAGCGCCAGTCGGCCGAAGGCGGGATCGGCTGCAGCCGCAGCTTTGTCGGCGGCGCCACCGTCAGGGCGAGCGTGGCCTTGGCAGCCGCGTAGGCGCGGCGTGGATCCGGCTCACGCGGGCTCGGCAGGCGGTTCGCGCTCAGGCGCTCCACCGGCAATCCCAGCGCCTCGGCTCGGGCCAGCATGGCCCGACCATGCGCATGTTCCAGCGCGGCCGGCGTCACCAGCACCCGGCGCGGGCGCCACAGGCGTGCGGACCGGGGGCGGGCCGTCGGGTCGGGAGCATCGAGCGCGAGAGCGGACGAGGGCGGCATCCCTAGCGAACGCATGGGCTGCCGCACCGGGTCCGGCCTAGTCGCCCGGTCCCGGTGCGGCTAAAGCACCGCCATGTCTGCAGGCAGAGAAAGCGTACATGTCGGCCGCGACGGCTGGTTGTTTCTCACCGGCGGCACCAACCGCGTTCTGGACCGGTACCGGGGCGGCCTGCGGCACTGGCTGCTGCTCCGGGGTTGGGTGCGGCTGATCCGGGCGCGGGCGCGGCGGGCGGACAGCCTCGGCATCCGCTGCCTCCACGTGATCGTCCCGGAGAAGCTGTCGGTCTACGACGACAAGACCTACGGCCTGCGCTACGCGCCCGCCAAGGCCTCGACCCGGCGTCTGGCGCGATATCTCGCGCGTCACCCGGCCTACCTCGATCTTCTGGCCCCGCTGCGCGCGGCCCGGAACGGGCCGGTGCCGCTCTATCTGCGCACCGATACGCACTGGACGGCGCAGGGATGCCTGCTGGCCTATCGAGAGATCATGCGGGCGCTCGGGGCAATCCCGCCAGCCGATATCGGCACGCGCCCCGGCACCGTCTCGGACCAGCTCATGGACCTCGGCGAGAAGCTTCCCGAACGACCGCGCGAGCGGGTCGAGCGATTCATGCTGCAGCGCGATGCCAAACGGGTCGAGACGGGCGCCTATCTCGCTGCCTACGAAGCGCAGGGGCGCGACCGGGAGGTGCATGTCGGCGCGCATGTCATCTACCGGAACGAGGCGCCGACCGCCGATCCGCGCCGTCTCGTGCTGTTCGGCGATTCCTGCGCGCATTTCGACCCGTTCCTGCTGACGGGTCTGCTCGCCGAGAGCTTCCACGAGGTCCATTTCGTCTGGTCGTCGAGCCTCGACTGGGCCTATATCGAGCGCGTCCGGCCCGACATCCTGCTCTTCGAGCTGGCCGAACGCTTCCTGGCCCGGACGCCGAACGACGATTACGACGTCGCTGTCGCGGGCCAGCGCGGGACCGGAGGCCGCCTCGCGCGGATCCAGAAAGAGGGCCTGGACGCGAAGCGACCTGCGCCCGAGCTTCAGTAGATCGCCGGATCCATGCGGGTGAAATCGCTGATGCTCGCCGCCTGATACTGCGCGAAGGATTCCGGCGCGTAGGCGATCCCGATCATCAGCACCAGGAGGGTTGCAAGGCACGCGAGCGTCGCCGTGACCACGTCCGCGTGGCGTCGCAGGGCGTGGATCACCAGGCACCCGAACGTGAACAGGGCCGCCTCGGCAACGGGCACCAGCGCGAACGACATCACTCCACCTCCGTTCGATGTCCCGCCGAGATCGGGCAGTCCTTCGGACATGCGGCGGGCGAGCGCTTGAGACATGGCCGATCTTGCTGCACTGCAACAGAAGGGTGCGTGCAAACCTGCCTTGCGCGGAATTCGCGGGCGGCCGGGAACGAACGCCGCGCGCATGCCGGAGTTAACGCGGCCTCAAGAATTCATCCGGCCGACTTTCCGCGCGCCGCACCGTGCCCATCTCGTCCGGGATCTCACCGGGAACGGGATAGGGCGATGGGTCTCCTCGTAGACGGCGTCTGGCGCGACCAATGGTATGACACCGCCGCGACGGGCGGGCGCTTCGAGCGCAAGGCCTCGGCCTTCCGAAACTGGGTGACCGCGGACGGAGCACCGGGCCCGTCGGGCGAGGGCGGCTTCCGCGCCGAGCCCGGCCGCTACCACCTCTACGTCTCGCTGGCCTGCCCCTGGGCCCACCGCACGCTGATTGGGCGTGCCCTCAAAGGACTGGAGGAGGCGGTCACCGTCTCGGTGGTCGATCCGCATATGGGCGCGGAGGGCTGGGTGTTCGGCGATGCACCCGGCGCGACGCCGGACTCGATCCACGGTGCCCGGCGCCTCTACGAGGTCTATCTGGCGGCCGACCCGTCCTATAGCGGCCGCGTGACGGTGCCGGTGCTGTGGGACCGGCAGCGCGCGACCATCGTGTCGAACGAATCCGCCGAGATCCTGCGGATGCTGAACGATGCCTTCGGCGGCACCGGGCCGGATCTCTACCCCGAAGACCTGCGCACCGAGATCGACCGCCTGAACGCCCGCGTCTACGACCGTGTGAACAACGGCGTCTACAAGGCGGGATTCGCCACCGCGCAGGACGCCTACGCGAGTGCCTTTGAGGCCTTGTTCGCGGAACTCGACGCGCTGGAGGAGCGACTCGACCGGAACCGCTATCTCTGCGGCGACCGGCTGACCGAGGCGGATATCCGTCTGTTCACCACATTGGTGCGGTTCGACGCGGTCTATGTCGGCCACTTCAAGTGCAACAAGCGCCAAATCGCCGATTATCCGAACCTGTCGAATTACCTGCGCGATCTTTATACCCTTCCCGGCATCGCGCCGACGGTGAACCTGACTCACATCAAGCGGCACTATTATGAGAGCCATCCGTCCATCAATCCAACTGGGATCGTGCCGCTCGGACCGGATCTGGACTTCTCGGCCCCGAACGACCGTGCCCTGCGGTTCGGCGCGTAGCGGGCTTCTCCCATCGGCTTGGCTTTTCCCAGCGTTATTGCGAGCGAAGCGAAGCAAGCCAGGGTCGCGGGACATGCGCGAGCGTGCCGTCGCTGGCTTGCCTCGCCCGTGGGACGGGGCGGGCGCGTCCAGCCGGTTGCCGCCCGTCCGAGGCCGGACAATGTGCCGTGCCCCTCGACGGCCGTCAGGGCGCGCCTAATTCGGCTCTCGACCGGAGGATGCCTGACACGCCATGACCAACAGCCTGCGCCTCGCGCTGCTCTGCGCCCTTCTCAGCCTGCCGTCCGCGGCGCGGGCCCAGGCGGCGTTGCGGTTGGAAGGCACCTGCGAGAAGCTGATGATCGGCCCGCAGGACCTGAGCCAATCCTGCAGCAACGTCCTGACGAACGCGGTGAGCCGGAACCGGACGAGCTTCGATTTCACCACCGCCGACGGTCAGACGGTCAGCTTCAGCGGCAACGGCGCCCAGCAGGAGGCCACCGAAGAGACCGACCCGCTCCAGCCGATCAATGTCGTGACGATCGGCAAGGATGCCGGTCCCACCCTGGCGATCGGCGCCTGCCGCTTCTCCACACCGGAACCCGGCCGCACCGCCATCACCTGCGAAGCCAACGCGGCCGATGGCCGAGCTTTCGCGGGAACGTTCGTGACGGCGGCCAAGGCGGCGGCCGGGGCGCCTGGCGCCGCACCGGCCCGCTGAGCCGACGGCATTCGGGCTGGTCAGACGACCTCGGAAGCCCCATTTAAGGCCCTTCTCGAAAAAGGTTCCGAAGCGAGACCAATGCTCAATGACACCCTCGCCGGGAGCGGCGTCCCGGCCGGCGATACCGGCTCCCTGATCAAGGACACCACGACAGCGGGCTTCCGCCAGGACGTGATCGCCGAGTCGATGCACCGGCCGGTGCTGGTCGACTTCTGGGCGCCCTGGTGCGGGCCGTGCAAGCAGCTGACCCCGGTGCTGGAGAAGGTCGTCCGGGAGGCCGCCGGCGCCGTTGCCCTGGTCAAGATGAACATCGACGAGCATCCCTCGATCGCGGGACAGCTCGGCATCCAGTCGATCCCGGCGGTGATCGTCTTCCAGAAGGGCCAGCCGGTCGACGGCTTCATGGGCGCGGTGCCTGAGAGCCAGATCAAGGAGCTGATTGGGCGCGTCGCCGGCCCGGTGCAGGATCCGGTCGAGGCGGCGCTCGCCGACGCGGCCAGCCTGATCGAAGAAGGCGACCTCGCGGGCGCCGCCGAGATCTACGCCGCCGTGCTTGAGCAGCAGCCCGACAATGTCACGGCACTGGCGGGCCTCGCCAAGATGCAGCTGGACGCGGGCGAGATCGAGAACGCCAAGCGCGTGCTGGCGATGGTTCCGGAGGCGAAGGCCGGCGATCCGGCGCTCGCCGGCGTCCGCGCCGCCCTCGAGCTCGCCGAGCAGGCCGCCTCCCTCGGCGATCTCGCGGGGCTGCAACGGGAGGTGGAGGCCAACCCGGATGCCCATCAGGCCCGGTTCGATCTCGCGCTCGGCCTCGCGGCGCGCGGCGAGCGCGGCCAGGCCGTCGATCAGCTGATCGAGCTGCGCAAGCGCGACAAGGACTGGAACGAGGACGGGGCGCGCAAGCAGCTGCTGCAGTTCTTCGAGGCCTGGGGCGTGATGGACCCCGACACGATCCGCGGCCGGCGCAAGCTCTCGGCGCTTCTGTTCTCGTGAGGCGCCGGCTCGCGCGCCGGCCCACCCATCGGTCCCTCTGGGAGGCGCCATGAGCACCCATGCGAGCTACAAGGGCCCCGCGGACTGCCCGGCCGTGATCCCGGTCTTCCCCCTGTCGGGGGCGCTCCTGCTTCCCCGCGGGCAGATGCCGCTGAACATCTTCGAGCCGCGCTACCTGGCGATGGTCGACGACGCCATGCGCACGGACCGGATCATCGGCATGATCCAGCCCGATCCCGAGAGCCCGGGTGCGGCGGCGAACCCGAAGCTCTACCGCGTAGGCTGCGCGGGGCGCGTGACGCAATATGCCGAGACCGGCGACGGCCGCTACCTGATCTCGCTGACCGGCATCAGCCGGTTCCGGGTCGAGAGCGAGATCGCCTCGGTCGGTCCCTACCGGCGCTGCCACGTCTCCTACGACGCCTTCGCGGTGGACTTCGAGCCGCGGGCGGGCGAGGAGCATGTCGACCGCGAGGGTGTCCTCAAGGCGCTGCGCGACTTCGTGGAATCGAACGATCTCAAGGTGGACTGGGCCGGGATCGACGAGGCGCCCGACGAGGCGCTGGTCAACGCCCTGTGCATGATGAGCCCGTTCGGCGTGCGGGAGAAGCAGGCGATGCTGGAGGCTCCCGACCTGAAGACCCGGGCCGAGATCCTGATCGCGGTCACGCAGATGGAACTGGTTCGCGGTTCGGGACCCGAATCGCCGATGCAATAGGTTGCAGCACCGATGTCCAACGACCTCACCGCCCCCGTCGAGGCGACCCGCGTCGACCCGAAACTCCTGGAGATTCTGGTCTGCCCGCTGACCAAGGGCACACTGGAATACGACTCGGCCCGGCAGGAGCTGATCAGCCGGTCGGCAAAGCTCGCCTACCCGATCCGCGACGGCATCCCGATCATGCTGCCGGAGGAGGCCCGGCCGCTGACCGAGTGAGGCCCCCCGGGTTTCGGCTGTGATCGCGGACAGCCCGGCGACGCGCTTCGTTGGGCGATCCGCAGGCGAAGCGCCGCCGGCTTGCCTCGCTGTCCTCGGACGACCGGATGTGGATGGCTGAATCCGTCCGCATCCGGCTTTCTCAAAGCCCACTTGATGGCGCGACCGCGGGTGGTTTCGCTCGCGAGACCGAATCCCGGATCAGCGGCACCACCGCGTTCCGTAGGGACCGTAGCCCGCGACGCGGCCGCGATGGCGCAGGCACCATGCCTGGTTCTGCCCGCCCCACACGCAGCGGCCCCAGGCATTGCGGTGGCCGTTCGGACCGCAGGCGCCCAGCGCGGAGGCGGGTGCCGTAGCTGAGCCCAGGGTGACCGAGAACGCGATCAGTCCGATCACCGCGAGCAGGGGTTTCTTCATCGGACATCTCCTCCGGGACGACCGTCTGCGAGCCCGCGTTCGAGCGGGCGGCTTCTGCGGCGCCACTGCAGGACCATCGCGTCGAGGCGTTGCTCCAGTTCTGCAGTCCGGCCCGGGACGTAACGTTATGTAACGGCACAGGCTGGCCTCCGGCTCAGCCCGGCGCCGGATCGGCACGCGTCCCGGACCGACGACGGGAACACGGCCCCGGCAACGACGAAGCCCGCCGCGGCGGATGCCGGGCGGGCCTCGAATGGGCGAAAGGCTGGATCAGGCCGCTTTCACGCCGGCCAGAAAAGCCGAGACCTCGTGCGTGAGGCTCTCTGAATGCCGGGCCAGCTCCTGCGCCGAGCTGAGGACCTGCGTGGCGGCCGCGCTCGTCTGGCCGGCCCCCGTCCGCACCGCACCGATATTGTGAGTGACCTGCTCGGTACCGCGGGCGGCCTCCTGGACGTTGCGGGTGATCTCCTGCGTCGCCGCGCCCTGCTCCTCCATGGCGGCGGCGATGCTCGCCGTGTAGGCGGACATGTCGCCGATCACGCGGGCGATCTGCTGGATGTCGGCGACGGCCTCCCGCGTGGCGGACTGGATCTCCGCGATGCGCTCGCCGATCTCACCGGTGGCCCGACCGGTCTGACCGGCCAGTTCCTTCACCTCGGAGGCGACCACCGCGAAGCCGCGCCCCGCCTCGCCGGCCCGCGCCGCCTCGATTGTGGCATTGAGCGCCAGCAGGTTGGTCTGGCTGGCGATGTCGGTGATCAGCGAGACCGCCGTGCTGATGCGCTCGGCCGTGCCGGTCAGCCTCTGCACGGTCGCGTCGGTCCGGCGCGCCGTCTCGACGGCCTCGTCGGCGATCCGCGACGAGTGGCTCACCTGATGGACAATCTCGGCGACGGAGGCCGACATCTCCTCGCTGGCCGCCGCCACCGTCTGCACATTGGCGGAAGTCTGCTGGGCGGCGCCGGCCGCCGAGACACTCTGGTCCGTGGTCTCGTCGGCGGTGGCGGTCATCGCCCGCGCGGTGGCCTCCATCTCGGTGGCCGCCCCAGCCAGGCTCTGGGTCAGCACGGAGACGCTGCGCTCGAAGCTCCGGGTCAGGTCGTCGAGCACGTTGGCGCGGCGCATCTTGGCCTGGTTCTCCGCCTCCTGGGCGGCTGCCAGAGCACGCGCCTCCACGGCGTTCTCCTTGAACACCTGCAGCGAGCGGGCTAGAGAGCCGACCTCGTCCCGGCGCTCGGTCCCGACGACCGACACGTCCAGGTCACCGGCTGCCAGGCGGCCCATGTCGGCCGCCATCGCGTTCAGCGGGCGCGCCACCCCGAAGACCGCGATCGCGGCGAGCAGGCCGGTCGCGGCCAGCAGGCCGACAGCCGCCAGGATCGTCAGCGTCGTCGCGGCCGAGGCGGCGATCTCGGCGGCGCGCTCCTGCGCGGCCTTCAGATCACGCTGGTTCTCGGTGATGCGGCCGTTGAGCTCATCGATCAGCTTCAGCCGGACGTCGCGGCTCGCGCTCCCGGAAATCTTGGCGGCCATCTGCTTATCGCCCGCCAAGCCGTAGCCCATGCCCTTCTCGACGGAGGCGAGATAGGTCACGAGCTGAGACTTGATCGCCGCGTTCACGCCGCGGCGCTCCGGCGAGCTGGAGAGCGCGATCAGTTCGTCGGCCAGCGTCAGGGCGCGGCTCTTGTCCGCCTCGAACTGCTTGGCCTGCCGGGCGAGCACGCTCGGATCCGTCTCGATGATCGCGTTCTTGTCGCGGATCGTCGTCTCGTCGATGGCGAAGGCGAGTTGCTGGACGCGGATGACGCGTCCGGCGCTGACTTCGACGGTGTCGCGGGTGATCGCGTCCAGCGTGTTCAGGTTTGATCGCGCCAGCAGGACCATCCCGAGAGAGACCGCGATCAGGATCGCGACCGGGATTGCCAGCTTGCTGATGAGCTTGAGATTCTTGAGGGTATTCATCCGCCGAGCAAGAGGGAACAGGCGCGAATATCAGTACGGTCCCATCGCAGCTGATGGTGCGCTTTTGGGATCTCAACCTTAAGGCGTAATTAAACCGGGACGCAGCGGAATAACTCCACCGCAGCGTGTGTCATGCGCCAAGCGACACCACGCCGGGTGCCCCCTCGGACTCCACGCATCGGCTCATCCGATGCGGCGGCAGGTGGCCGTCACGCCGACGGCACCTGCCCGGCCACCACGACGCCGAGGGTATCGAGCAGCGACGATCGCGCCCGGCTGACCCGGCTCTTCACGGTGCCCACCTGGCAGCCGAGCAGGGTCGCGGCCTCCTCGTAGGTGTGCCCTTCTGCGCCGACCAGCAGCAGCGCCTGTCGTTGCGCTGCCGGCAGGCCGCCGAGGCGCTCCCAGACCACCTTGAGCGTGCTGGCATCCTCCTGGTCGGACGGGCTGGTCATCTGGCCGGCATGGGTCCCGTCCACGTCCTCGACCTCGCGCCGGTGCTTGCGCAGCTCCGAGTAGAACTGGTTGCGCAGGATGGTGAACAGCCACGCGGTGAAATTCGTGCCGGGCCTGAACCGCGCTTGGTTGGCCCAAGCCTTGACGAAGGTTTCCTGCACGAGATCGTCGGCGCGGCTCACATCCCCGACCAGCGACAGCGCGAAGGTGCGCAGGGCCGGAAGCGCCTTGATGATGTCGGTGCGGAAATCGAACGCCACGCTCTGACCGTGCGCCGCGATGGCCGCCTCGAAGCGCGCCACCAGCGTGGCGAGCTGCGCGGGCAGAGGCTCCTGCTCGACGATCTTGAAATAGTCTCGGATCGGCAGGGCGAGATGCTGGCCGAGGACCGCCGCGTAAGCGCCCGCGCTCCGGTCGTCCCCCGGCTCGGCTGCCGGCTTCGCGGCGTCATCCATCATGGCCGTACCCTAAATCCTCTCCAGTTGGTATACTGGAATCGATCTAACGTCGGTACCTGCATAATTCTGAACCGATGCCAAACGCTCCCGGCGGCATCGGGTTGTTTGGGCAAGGTGTTCGGGGGACCGACGATTGATATATCGTGGCGCGCAGGACGGCGGCACGACGCGCACCTTGGAGCGTGCGGGGAAGAGAGCGGGATGAGCCACGATCACGCGCATCACGACCACGATCATGATCACGATCACGGTAGCGATTTGAGCCCCGTGGAGGCCCGGGTGCGGGCGCTCGAATCCCTGCTCACCGAGAAGGGCTATATCGACCCGGCGGCCCTCGATGCCCTGGTCGAGCTCTACGAGACCAAGGTCGGCCCGCATGCGGGCGCCCGCGTGGTCGCCCGAGCCTGGGTGGATCCCGATTACCGGGCGCGCCTTCTGGCCGACGCCACGCCGGCCATCGCCGAACTCGACATCGGCGGTCGTGGCGGCGAGCACATGGTGGTGGTCGAGAATACGCCCGAGACCCACAACCTCGTCGTCTGCACGCTGTGCTCCTGCTACCCCTGGCCGGTGCTCGGCCTGCCGCCGGTCTGGTACAAGGCGCCACCCTACCGGGCCCGGGCGGTGATCGATCCCCGCGGTGTGCTGGCCGAGTTCGGGGTGACGCTGCCGGAGACCACCCGGATCACCGTCTGGGATTCGACCGCCGAGACCCGCTACATGGTCCTGCCGATGCGACCCGCGCAGACCGAGGGCTTCTCCGAAGAGGCGCTGGCCGCCCTCGTCACGCGCGATTCCATGATCGGGACCGGCCTGCCCACGGCCATCCCGGCCGCGCCCGTGGAGATGACGGTATGAACGGCGCCCAGGACCTCGGCGGCGCGCACGGTTTCGGGCCGGTGGTGCCGGCGCCGGACGAGCCGGTCTTCCATGCCGCGTGGGAGCGGCGCGTTTTCGCGCTGGCGATGGCCATGGGCTACACCGGCGCCTGGAACCTCGACGGCAGCCGCGCCAACCGCGAGTCCCTGCCGCCGGCCGAATACCTCGCGTCGAGCTACTACGAGATCTGGCTGAAAGCCCTGGAGAAGCAGGTCGCCGACACCGGCCTTGCGACGCGGGCCGAGATCGAGACCGGCCGATCCGCGGAGCCGGCCAAGCCCGTAGCCCGCATCCTGGCCCGCGAGGGCCTGGAGGAACGCTTCCGGGCCGGCTTCCCGAGCAGCCGCGCCGCCGATGCCCCCGCCCGCTACGCGGTCGGCGACACGGTCCTGGCACGCAACATCCACCCGACCGGCCATACGCGGCTGCCGCGCTACGTGCGCGGCAAGCGCGGCCGGATCGTGCGTGTCGACGGGGTCTTCGTTTTCCCCGACACCAACGCCTATTGGGCGGGCGAGAACCCGACCTGGCTCTACACGGTCGCCTTCACCGCGCAGGACCTTTGGGGCGAGAGCGGCGACCCGGACGGCGTCGTCACCGTGGCGGCCTTCGAACCCTACCTGGACCCCGCGTGACCGAACCGTCCCCGAGCAACTTCGCGGCGCCCTGGGAGGCGCAGGTCTTCGCCCTGGTGGTCTCCCTGCAGGAGTCCGGGCTGTTCACGTGGTCGGAATGGGCGGACTGGATCGGCCGGGAGATCCGACCCGCGGATGGCCCTGAGCGCGCGGCCGATTACGGCGCGTGGCTGGCGACGCTGGAGACGATCCTGGCCGAGCGCGGCGTGGCCGGATCGGAGAGCGTCGCCGCGCGCACCGAGGCGTTCCTGCGCGCCGCCGCGGCGACGCCCCACGGCCAGCCGATCCGCCTGGAGAACGATCCGCTCCATCGGCCACGCTGAGGTTCACGTGGCCGTGCAAGCCTCCGATCCGTGCTCGCCCCACCGACGGAGGCCGGCGCGAACCAACGGACCTCCGGCACGCCACCCTGTCATTCCGGGGCCGCGCAGCGGAGCTCGGACTCCAGAACCGCTGTCGGTGCAAGATCCTGACACGTCGGCGGCTCTGGGTTCCGGGCTCGCCTGCGGCGACCCGGAACAACGGAACGAATGGGCCGGGCCGCCGTTCCGCGAACCCGGTCCTGTCCCCTAAACCTGCAGCCCATCGAGCGGCACGGGGGCAGCGTGCGACCGGCCGCTCATCAGCTGGTCGAGGAGCGCCAGCACCTCCGGCCGGCCGCAATTGCGCGCCGGCTCGAACGGCGTCCAAGTCTGGACGAAGTCGAGGCGCTCGAACACGTCCCGGTAGCGGCGCAGCTCGCTCGGGGTGAGCGGCACGCCACGCACGAAGGCCTTGTGGGCCGAGATCGTAGTCGCCCGCCGGAAATCCGCCGGGTCGAGCTCGAACTTGAGCGCGTCGCCGCAGAAGCAGATCTTACGTGACCGGTCGTAGAGGACGGCGTGGCCGTCGAAGTGACCGGCGGTGCGGTGCAGCTCCAGGCCTGGAAGCGGCTCGAGGAAGTCGTCGTAGGGCCAGCTCACCTGCAGGGCCGCGCTCCAGGTGAAGTCGGCCGCCGGCAGGCACAGTTCCGGATCGAACCGGTCCTGGAGTTGCGGCAGCGCCCCGTAGGAATGCGGGTGCGAGGCCGAGAGCACCGCCATGCCGCCGAGCCGGGCGATCTGGTTGAGGGCGGCCTCGCTGAAGACCGGGCACCCCTCGAAGCCCATATTCCCGTGCTCGGTCTGGATCAGATAGGCGGAGGGGCCAATGCCCGAGACCGGCTCGTTCCAGAACCGCCACACGCCCGGCTCCAGCTCCTGCCAGTGACACGGGAAGGCGTCCTGCGCCTCCCGCGCGGTGCGGAACCGCCAGCCGTCCTGCGGCACCACGTGACGGGCATCGAGGCATAGCGGACAGGCGGCGGGCGTTTCGAAGTGGCGCTGCCAGAACCCGCAATTGTCGCAGGTGTAGGCGGGCAGCTTCAGAGCGCCCGCGAAGGGCAGGTAGCCTGGCATCGTCTCGGACCTTCCTCAGGGCGGTGAGCGTCATACGGCCCCGGTTGACGTCGCCTTCTCCGTCATCGCGCGCGGAGCGAAGCGACCCACGGCAGCGCGACCTCGTTCAGCGCAGCGCAACTGGATTGCTCCGCTCCGCTCGCGAGGACGGCGGCAGCCCTTTCAACCGGAATGGATGTAACAGGCGGCGCGTACAGGCGCAGCCGTCACGTCCGCCCCGGCAGCCGGCGCGCCGAGCGGGCGGCGTGGACGGTGCCGGCGAGCCCGATCAGCGCCAATCCGGCGAGACCGCCGACCACGAGATCCCGGGTGCGGCTCGTGACGAACTCGCCACGGCTCGCCTTTGTCCGCCCGGAAAACCGCCCATCGATCCCGACCGGGCCGGGCACGGCTTCGTAGAGGTTGCCGTCCATTTCCGGGATCGTCTCGTCGGAGAGCTGCGCCGACCACATGGAGGCGGCCTTGCGGTCGGCGAGCGCCGGCGCCAGGGCCTGGGCGGCGGCCATCATCATCGACGAGCGCCCGACCCAGACTTCCCGGCGCGGATGCTCGACGGCGTACAGGATCGCTTCGGCACAGAGCCGCGGGTCGAAGACCGGATCAGGTGCATACTGGCGATGCCCGGTGCGGTTGCGCGCCCAATTGAACTGGGGCGTGTTGACCGCCGGCAGGTAGACGACGCTGAGGCTGACATCGACCCGGTCGTGAAGCAGCTCGCAGCGCAGGGCATCGGTGAAGCCCGAGACCGCGAATTTCGCCGCGCAGTAGGGCGCCTGCAGCGGCGCCGCCCGAATTGCGAGGCCGGACGAGACCTGGATGATCGCGCCGCGGTTGCGCCGCTTCATGAAGCGCAGGGCGGCGAGCGTCCCGTAAACCTGGCTGAGATAGGTGGTCTCGGTGACCCGCCGGTACTCGTCCGGCGTGATCTGGTCGGCCGGGTTCACGATGGTCGACATGGCGTTGTTGACCCAGGCGCGGATCGGGCCGAGTTCCCGTTCCACGCGCTCGGCGGCGGCGTCGACGGCCTTTGGATCGGCGACATCGGCGCTGAGCGCCAGGATCGGCTGACCGTAGGCGGCAAGCGCCCGTTCCGCCGCGGCGAGCCGACCCGGGTCGCGCGCGATGATCGCAACCGACCATCCGCTCGCGGCGAGCCGATGGGCCGTTGCGAGACCGATCCCGGCGGTGCCCCCGGTAACGACCGCCACCCGTGCCATATCCACCTCATGCAACGACGAAAGTTCGATCCGGCAACACGGATCGAACGCCGCAGTTGCGTCGCTTCCCTACGCCGAATCGTCACGGCGGCGCTGATTTTGGGATCGACGACGCAACGACCGCCGAAGACCGCTGTTGATTGCCTGTACCGCCTCGTGCGGACATCGAGGGTCGATGCCATGCATTATGGACGACGCTTCTCCCTGCCGATCGATCCCTGGCCGCAGGCTTCCCTCGGGGAGCGAACGGCGGTCGGGATGGTCCTGACGTTCCTGCTGCTCGTACCGGCCTGCGCGGCCGGTGTTGTCCTCCTCGTGACTGCCGCGCTGGTGGCCCATGTCGACCGGTCTTACGATCTCGGCGCGTCCCTGCGCGCCCTGATCGAGCGACGCCTCGGCTTCCGCTCCAGCCGGAAGGACCGCATCGTCTGGAAGGCGTGAGGACGGCCGCGCGGCGGGCCTGATCTGCAGAGGTGCCGGCTCGCACGGCGAGCATTCGGCGCGACCGTGATTGCTGTGCGTTCTCAACGGGCCGATTTGACCTGACCGTATCTGGTAGGCCAGTCAGGTTCGGAACCGAGAGATCGCCATGTTCCGTACCCTGATGACTGCGCGGCGCTTCGCGCCGCTGTTCTGGTGCCAGTTCTTCTCCGCGTTCAACGACAATTTCCTCAAGAACGCGCTCGCCTTCCTGATCCTGTTCGGGATCGGCGGCCAGGCGGACGCCAATGCGGGCGTCCTGGTCACCCTCGCGAGCGCCGTCTTCATCGGGCCGTTCTTCATCCTGTCGGGTCTCGGCGGCCAGTGGGCCGACCGGTACGACAAGGCGCTGATGGCCCGGCGGCTGAAATTCGCCGAGATCTTCGCGGCCGGCACCGCCGTGCTGGGCTTCCTGCTCCATTCCGTGCCGGTGCTGTTCGTGGCGCTGGGCCTGTTCGGGACGATCGCGGCCCTGTTCGGTCCGATCAAGTACGGCATCCTGCCGGACCACCTGAAGCGCGAGGAACTGCCCGCCGGCAACGCCCTGGTCGAGGCCGCGACCTTCCTGGCGATCCTGCTCGGCACGATCGCGGCCGGCGCGGCCTCGGCGATGGGCGGCTCGGGCCTGCTGTTCGGCGCCCTGGTGATGGGCTTCGCCGTCCTGTGCTGGCTCTCGGCCCGGATGATCCCGGCGACCGGCGAGGGGGCCCCGGACCTGCGCGTCGACCCGAACGTCGCCCGCTCGACCTACGCCCTGCTGCGTGACCTCTGGGCCGACACGCGCCTGTGGCGCGGCTCGCTGACGGTGAGCTGGTTCTGGCTGGTCGGCGTGGTGGTGCTGTCGCTGCTGCCCGTGCTGGTGCGCGGCGCCTTCAACGGCACCGAGACCGTGATCACCCTGCTGCTGGCCCTGTTCTCGATCGGCATCGCGGTCGGCTCCGGCCTCGCTTCGTGGCTCGCCAGCGGCCGGATCGTGCTGCTGCCGACGCCGGTCGGCGCGGTGCTGATGGGCTTGTTCGGTCTCGACCTCGCCTGGACGATCGGCCACCTGCCGGCACCGCCCGCGGAGGCGATCGGCCCGCTCGACTTCCTCCGGACCGGTCACGGTCTGCGCACCGGGATCGACTTCCTCGGGCTCGCGATTTCCGGCGGCCTCTACATCGTCCCGTCCTTCGCAGCTGTGCAGGCCTGGGCCGAGAAGGCGATGCGCGCGCGGATCATCGGCGCCGTCAACGTCATGACGGCGGCCTTCATGGTCGCCGGCACCCTGGCGCTGGCGGCGCTGCAGGGCGCGGGCCTGACGATCGCGAGCCTGCTCGCCGTCATGGCGGTGCTGAACCTGATCGTCGGC
Organism: Methylobacterium sp. FW102-HT35C08; assembly: GCF_058790235.1. Taxonomy (NCBI): domain Bacteria; kingdom Pseudomonadati; phylum Pseudomonadota; class Alphaproteobacteria; order Hyphomicrobiales; family Methylobacteriaceae; genus Methylobacterium; species Methylobacterium sp. FW102-HT35C08. The sequence continues at coordinate 758,943 of NZ_JBYTCL010000002.1, forward strand.
GCGGTCGTATTCGCGACCCTGCCGACCAGCCCGTTCCGCGACGCCCTGTCGATCCTGTTCCGGGCCTTCTACCGGCTGGAGGTGCGCGGCTTTGACAACCTCACGGCGGCCGGGCCGAACGCCATCGTGGCCCTCAATCACGTGTCGTTCCTCGACGCGCCGCTGGCCCTGTCCCTTCTGGAGCAGGAGCCGGTCTTCGCCATCGACAGCGGCATCGCCCAGCGCTGGTGGGTGAAGCCGTTCCTGCGGGTCACCAAGGCGATGCCCCTCGACCCGACGCGCCCCCTCGCCACCCGGACGCTGATCAACGCGGTCAAGAGCGGCGAGACCCTGATCATCTTCCCCGAGGGCCGGCTGACCGTCACCGGCAGTCTGATGAAGGTCTATGACGGCGCCGGGCTGATCGCCGACAAGTCGGGCGCGATGGTCGTGCCGGTGAAGCTCGACGGCCTCGAGCGCACCGTCTTCTCGCGCCTGTCACGCGGGCAGGTGCGCCGCCGCTGGTGGCCCAAAGTGACCGTGACGGTGATGCCGCCGGTGCGCCTGACGGTGGATCCCGCGCTCAAGGGCAAGGCCCGGCGGCAGGCGGCGGGCGCGGCCCTGTACGGGATCATGTCGGACCTCCTGTTCCGCACCGCCGATACGGACCGCGGACTGATGGCGGCACTGATCGAGGCGGGCGAGCTTCACGGCTGGCGCCGCAACGCTATCGAGGACCCGGTCGGCGGTCGGCTCAGCTACGGCCGCCTGGTGATGGGCGCCAACATCCTGGGCCGCAAGCTCATGCCGCTGGCGCCGGAGGGCGGCCGGATCGGGCTCATGCTGCCGAACGCCAACGGCGCCGCGGTGACGCTGTTCGCCCTCGCCTCCGCCGGCCGGGTGCCGGCGATGATCAATTTCTCGGCCGGTCCCGCCAACGTCCTCTCCGCCTGCAAAGCGGCCGAGGTGAACCGGATCCTGACGTCCCGGGCCTTCATCGAGAAGGGGCGGCTCGGGCCGCTCGTCGAGGCGATCCGCGGCTCGGTCGAGCTGATCTACCTGGAAGACGTGCGCGCCACCGTCACGACCGGGGACAAGATCCGGGGGTTCCTCGCACCGCGCCGCCCCCTGGTGGCGCGCGCCGGGGAGGATCCGGGCGCGGTGCTGTTCACGTCCGGTAGCGAAGGCACGCCCAAGGGTGTGGTGCTCGCCAACCGCTGCATGCTCGCCAACGTGGCGCAGGTGGCGGCCCGGATCGACTTCGGGCCGATGGACAAGGTTTTCAACGTCCTGCCGGTGTTCCACGCCTTCGGCCTGACGGCCGGGCTGGTCCTGCCGCTGGTCTCGGGCGTGCCGGTCTACCTCTACCCGTCACCGCTGCATTACCGGATCGTGCCGGAGCTGATCTACGGCTCGAACAGCACGGTGCTGTTCGGGACCGACACGTTCCTGACCGGCTACGCCCGCGCGGCCCATTCCTACGACCTGCGCTCGCTGCGCTACGTCGTGGCCGGCGCCGAGGCCGTGAAGGAGACGACCCGCAAGACCTGGGCGGAGAAGTTCGGCCTGCGCATCCTCGAAGGCTACGGCGTCACTGAGTGCGGGCCGGTGGTGGCGCTCAACACGCCGATGTTCAACCGCTTCGGCACGGTCGGGCGGATCCTGCCCGGGATCGAAACCCGCCTGGAGCCCGTGCCGGGAATCGACGAGGGCGGCCGCCTGTCGTTGCGCGGCCCCAACATCATGTTGGGCTACCTGCGCGCCGAGCATCCCGGAATCCTGGAGCCGCCGCCGGGGGGCTGGCACGACACCGGCGACATCGTGGCGATCGACCCGATGGGTTTCGTGACGATCAAGGGGCGGGCCAAGCGCTTCGCCAAGATCGCGGGCGAGATGGTGTCGCTCGCCGGCATTGAGGCGCTGGCCGCCGACCTCTGGCCGGATCGGCCGAGCGCGGTGGCGGCCGTGCCGGATTCGCGCAAGGGCGAGCGCCTGATCCTGTTCACGCAGGAGAAGGGCGCCACCCGGGCCGCCTACCAGACCTTCGCCAAGGGCCGCGGCGCCTCGGACGTCGCGATCCCCGCCGAGGTGGTGGTGCTGGACGCGATCCCGATGCTCGGCACCGGCAAGATCGACCAAGTGGCCGTCGTCAAGCTGGCCCAGGAGCGGGCAAAGGAATCGGCCGCCGCCTGAGGCCCCACAGGCTGGCTCGCATATCGGCCCATGCGGCGCGTCATCCAAACGGGGGATGCAACGCTTTGGCGGATCCGCTCGTATCACGAATACAGCTCCGATTCGATCGACGGCGGTCTAGCCGGCGAGATCGGATCGGCGGACTGGATTTCGCGTCGCGAGTCGCATCGACGAGGGGCAGATCATGCTGAAGAGCAGGCGAATTCCGACTTGGCTGGCAAGACGGTCGTATTTCAAGCGGATCGAGCGTTGGGCGAAGGTCGGCAAGGCTCGCAAGACGGCGCCCGAGGCCGGTCCCGCGCCGATGCCGTCCAACGTGGTGCTGTTCCCGATACGCCCGAACCGGCCGGAGCGCCCGGCCTTCGAGGATCTGCGCGGGGTCGGCACGGCCTAGCCACCGGAACGCCGCCGAGACTCCGGAGCCGTCCAGGGCTTGTCCGCCGCGCGGGATCGCGGAATCCTGCGCCTGAGACCGGCGGATCGGGGACCTGGAGGATGCGTGCCGCGGGACGGGTCTGATCCGAGCGGAGCACCGGCCCGGGGCCGCCGCGCTGTGGCACGCCTGGCCCTTCCGGTCGCGCTGGCGCTGGGGCTTATCGGGGTTGGTGCGCTGTGGCGCTACGCGGAGGCGTTGCCACCGCTCGATCTCGCCGCCGCTTCGACGCGTTCGACGGTGGTGCTCGACCGGTCCGGCACGCTCCTGCGGCCGTTCGCGACCGCGGACGGGCGCTGGCGCCTGCCTGTCACCGCCGACACGATCGACCCACGCTACCGGGCGATGCTCGTCGCCTTTGAGGATCGCCGCTTCGCGAATCATCCCGGGATCGATCCCGTGGCGGTTCTGCGCGCCGCGATCCAGTGGCTGAGGAACGGGCGCATCGTCTCGGGCGGGTCGACCCTGTCGATGCAGGTGGCGCGCCTCGTCGAGCCGCGGCGCGAGCGCACGCTCGGCGCCAAGCTCCGCCAGATGGCGCGGGCGCTCCTGCTGGAGCGGCGCCTCGGGAAGTCCGGCCTCCTCGACCTCTATTTCGCCCTCGCCCCCTACGGTGGCCCGCTCGAGGGCGTTCGCGCGGCGAGCCTCGCCTATTTCGGACGGGAGCCGGTGCGCCTGACGGCGGCACAGGCCGCGCTCCTCGTCGCCCTGCCGCAATCGCCCGAGACCCGCCGGCCGGATCGCTTCCCGGAGCGCGCCCGGGCCGCCCGCAACCGGGTGCTCGACATCGCCAGCGCCCGCGGCATCCTCACCGCCGGCGAGGCCGAGGCCGCCAAGGCCGAGCCGGTGCCGACAGCGCGGCGTCCCTTCCCGATGCTCGCGGCGCACGCAGCCGAGGAGGCGGTGGCGACCGACACCACCGCGCCGGTGATCCGCCTCGCCATCGATGCGCGCTTGCAGGAGCGGCTGGAGGTTCTTGCGTCCGAGCGGGCCGCCGCGGCCGGTCCCGGCCTCTCGGCCGCGATTCTCGTCCTCGACAACCGCGACGGGCGCGTGCTCGCCCAGGTGGGCAGCGCCGGCTACCTGGATTCGAGCCGGAATGGCGCCATCGACATGACCCTCGCGGTGCGCTCCCCCGGCTCCGCGCTGAAGCCCTTCGTCTACGCCATGGCTTTCGCGGACGGGCTGGCACATCCCGAGACGCTGCTGGAAGACCGGCCCGCGCGCTTCTCGGCGAACTACGCGCCGGAGAATTTCGACCTGACCTTCCAGGGCACGGTTACGGCTCGACGGGCCCTGCAGCTCTCGCTCAATGTGCCCGCGGTCGAACTCATGGACGCGGTCGGGCCCGCGCGCTTCATCGCGCGGCTGCGTGCGGCGGGCGCCGCGATCCAGTTGCCGCGCGAGGCGGCGCCGGGGCTGCCGGTGGCGCTGGGCGGTCTCGGCATCACGCTCACCGACCTCGCGCGCCTCTATGCCGGAATCGCCCGCGGCGGCACGGTGCCCGGTCTCCTCCGCCGAGCCGAGGCGGCCCCGGCCGGTGCCGAGGGTCGGGTCGCGGAACCCGTGGCCGCCTGGTACGTCGCCGACATCCTGCGCGGCACGCCGCCGCCGGAGAACGCGCTGCCGAACCGCATCGCCTACAAGACCGGCACCTCCTACGGCTACCGGGACGCCTGGGCGGCGGGCTTCGACCGGCACGTGACGGTGGTGGTCTGGGTCGGCCGGCCCGACGGCGCCGCCGTTCCGGGTCTCGTCGGTCGAACGTTCGCGGCACCGACGCTGTTCGACGCCTTCGCGCGCCTCGGCCTCGAGCCGGAGCCGGTGCCGCAACCCCGAGACGTTCTGGCGGCCGGGCTCGGCGGCCTGCCGCCGCCGCTCCGCCATCTGCGCCGTGAGGCGCCCGGCGCGCCGGGGCCGGCGCTGCGGATCGCCTATCCCCCGGACGGCGCCCGGATCGACCTCGGCCTCGCCGCCGCCGGGCACGAAGGGGAGGGCACGGCCGATGGTCCGGCGCTCGCCCTAAAAGCTTTGGGCGGGGTGCCGCCGCTCACTTGGCTGATCGACGGTCAGCCCGTCGTGCAAACACCGCGGCGCCGCGCCGCATGGTCCCCGACAGGTGCCGGCTTCGCACGGATCTCGGTTCTGGATTCTACGGGCGCGAGCGACAGCGTTTCCATCCGGCTTGAATAGCGCGACATCATCGTTCTTGCCGGCGAAGCTTGGCCGTGCTGCGATTTTGAATACAGAAGTACAGTCCGAGCCGGAAAACTTCCATGCGGAGATTCATCGGTCATCAACGAATATGGGTCTAGTCGTGACCCGTGAGGTTGGTGATGGCGTGGAAGGTCGGCGCCGCGGTGGCGGTGCTTCTCGGGTTTGTCGGGGTCAGCGGGGGTGTCGGCGGCGGCCCCGATCCACGCCGCGCGGGCTGGCGCGACGCCTACCGCGCACCGACCGAAATCCCGTTTCCCGCCGAGAACCCGTACACGGCTGCCAAGGCCGAACTGGGCCGTCGCCTGTTCTTCGATCCGATCCTGTCCGGCGACGGGACCCGGGCTTGCGCCACGTGCCACATCCCGGATCTCGCCTGGGGCGACGGACGCGCCCGCGCGGCCACGCGCCAGCAGGGCGACATGGATCTGCGCACGCCGACGCTCCTCAACATCGCCTGGCAGGATGGGCCGCTCGGCTGGGACGGGAAGTTCCGCACGCTCGAATCGGTCGCGGCGATGCCCATGGCGGCGCCGGGCAACATGAATCTGCCGATGCCCGACGCCCTGGCGCGGCTCTCGTCCGACCCGAGTTACACGGCGGCCTTCGCCGACGCCTTCGCCGATCCCGCGATCACCCGGGAACGGCTTGAGGCTGTACTGGCGACCTTCCAGCGCCTGATCGTGACCGGAACGACGCCCTTTGATCGCTGGATCGCCGGCCAGGAAGACGCGATCGGGGAGCCGGCCAAGCGGGGCTTCGACCTGTTCAACGGCCGGGCCGGCTGCGCGAGCTGCCATTCCGGCTGGTCGTTCACCGACAACTCGTTCCACGATATCGGGGTCGGGGTGGGCTCGGATGTCGGCCGCGGCCGGTACAAGCCTACGTCGCTCGCCCTTCAATACGCCTTCAAGACGCCGACCCTGCGGGAGATCGGGCTGCGCGGCCCCTACATGCACGACGGGTCCGTGCCGACCCTCAGCGCCGTGATCGATCTCTACAACCGCGGCGGGATTGACCGTCCAAGCCGCTCCCGGTCGATCAAGCCGCTTCAGCTCACCGCGGCGGAGCGGGCGGATCTCCTGGCCTTCCTGGCGACGCTCTCGACCAGCGCGGGCCGCGACCTCGTCACGATCTCGTTCGCCGCCAAAGCCCCGGCCCCCTGACGGACTGGCTCTCATCGGGCCCCAGGCCGGCCTGACGGGCGACCGGCGAACTGCGCCCCATCAGCGGTCGAGCGCGGGCCCGCGCTGCGATCCGCTCAGACTCCGTCGTTCAATGCCCTGCAGCGCGGCGGCCAGCCGGGCTTCGCCGACCGTCACATCGTGCGAGAGGTTGAGAACCGTGGCGAGGATCCAGACACTTCCGAGAAGGCTTACCACGGCAATACCGAGTATCGCATAGGTCAGTAGCCTGCTACGGCGCAGATCGGACTTGATCGTCCGCACCAGATCGCGGCTGTCCTCGGCAAGACTGTTTCGCGCGGCCACCAGCTCATTGTACATGTTGGTGATGGCGTTGGTGGACATGTACACCAGCAGCAGATGGACGACGAAGTCGTCGTCCGTCGTGGTGTTCAGGGCGGCCGCGATCCGCACGGCGAGCTGGCGCTCCCAGGGCTGGAGATCGCGGCCGTGAACCGACCGGTAGAACCGCTCGAGGTTGGTCACGGCCGGAGCGCATCCCGCCAGGCCGTGTGGAAGTTGCGCCGGAGGCGGCGCCCTTCGACGCGCAGCCGCATCGGTGCGCCGGTCGCGAGCGTCTGCCACGTCATGTGCTGGACCCGCAGCGCCTCGATCAGGCGCTCGCCGATCCGCTCGATCTCGATGACGCGGAAGTTCGGCTGCTTGCGCAGCGCACGCACGAGATCGGACGATTCGAGATAGTCGAAATTGGTCGCCTGCGCGGTGTTCTTCGCGAGGATCGCCCGATCGCATTCAATCAGCATCGGCCGGAGTTCCTTGAGGACCTCGAGGGCGGTGGGATCGACAGCGCCGGCCGCGACGACCACACAGAGGCGGACATTGGCCTCCCGGCAGCTCTCGACGATGATCTCGGTGCAGCGCCGCGTCGTCTCCGTATCGCCGGCCGGAAAGTCGACCACCACGAAACGCTCGGGCGCGTCCACCACGCGCTCGATCATGTCCTGGCACAGGGTCGGATCGACGCGGCCCACGCTGTCTTCGGCGCGCAGCCGCTGCCGGAAGCAGGACACGCCGGGCCGGCGCGGCACGAAGTTGTCGCTGCCGGGGCTGGTCTCGGTCATGAGAGCCGTGTGGAAATGACGATTGGCCGGGTCGGTGTCGATCGCCAGCACCGGCCCGACCTCGGCACAGAGATCGGCGATCTGCAGGGCAATGGTGGTCTTGCCGACGCCGCCCTTGCCGCCGAGGCATAGGATCAGAACCTTCGCTGCCGGGCCCAGAAGGTCGCGCTGGATGTCCTGGATCTCGTCCGGGCTGTACCAAGCCGGAACCTTGATCTGCGTCGCGTCGGTCATGGATGTCTCCTTGCTGCGTGGTGGATGCAGGCGTCCGGCGCGCGCCTCTGCGCCGCCCGGCCCGGACCTGCGGGGCTGTCAGGGTTGATGCGTGGCGCCGGCGCTCCGGGTCGACCGGATACCGGCATCGATGCGGCGCACGGGACGCCGCGGCGTTCGGAGCGGAGACCCGATCCCACCGCAGCGGTCGCGCACTCGAAGGCCGGACAGTCTCAAGCGGCCGATCCGATCATGCGCCGGGCGGGGAGGGCCGACGGCGCTGGCGGCCCGCGTGCGGGCGGAGCAGAAGCGAGATCAGGCGTAACGCTGGTCCGGCACCGCACAGCCCTGTGAGGCGCTGTGCCGGTCCGAGAAGTCGCGTGCCTGAGCTGAGAATGCCGTTCTGCCGCACAACCCGCATCCCATTCCTGGCCCGTGCCTCCGGTGAACGGTTTCAGCAGATCTCATCCCACCCAGACAGAGCACGATCAAGACTCTGCGCATGTTCAATCAAGATGCAAGCCTTCAGGTGAAGACAGTTTCGCGCTGTCCTCCGTCACATCCCAAATTTCGGTGAACAAAATGCTGCCGGCTTATCCGGCATACCCATCGTAAAAACTGACTAATACTCGATAATATATTGCTATTTATTATACTAAGATATCTTTGTATGCTTATCTATAGTCAAAAACCAGCCATTACCGACATTCGAATGATCGCGCCGGCAGGAATTGGCGCCTGTGCGGCAGCGAACGAATCGGCTTCGCGTTCGACGGGATGAAAGCCGAGCGGCATCCGCGCAGATCTGCGCGCAAGACGGATTGTCGCCGGGCGCAGACACCGGAGGGACCACGCCCGATGCGCCGCGACACGCAACAACCTCAGGGATCCTGCACGCCTGTGGGCAGCGCGGAAAAGCGAACCGCGTGAACGGCCTACGCAGAATCCACAGCGTTAACCTTTTACTCATATTCGTTAACAAACCATTGGCTAAAATTGACCGAAGCTATCTAAATAGCTGAGTAACCACGGTGTCGCTGTGCAGCGACGAGGGTCCGATGCCAAGATCCAAGAATAAGCGGTTATCGGTAGTCGGCGCTCTCGGCCTGTCAGGCCTGTTCACTCTCGCGGCCCCGAGCGCGGCCCAAGCTCACGTGAAGTGGTTCTGCGCCTACGATGTCGCCGGGCAGCCCCAGGGCCTTGAGCAGGTGCTGTGCCTGGACTTCGAGTGGCTGACCGGCCTCGCCCTGGCCTGCCTGATGTTCGGCTGCCTCGCCGAGGGCACGCCGCTGGGCGGCGCGTTGCTCAACGCGCTTGACCGCGTGACCGCGCGGATCCGCACCGATACCGAGCTGCTGGTGCGCGCCACGCTGGGCTTCTTCCTGGTCTCGCTCTGGGAGCTCGGCGGCATCATCCTCACGCCCGAGCTGAAGACCGATGTCGCCTGGATCCCGTGGCTTCAGCTCGCGATGGCGGCCTGCCTGATCTGGCGCCGGACCATGCCGATCACCGGCCTCGGCCTCGTCTTCCTGTTCAGCTTCGCGACGGCGCAGTACGGCCTGTTCCACCTCGCCGATTATCCGATCTTCCTCGGCATTGCCGCCTATCTGATCGCCCAGGGTCTCGGCTTTCGGCCCTTCGACATCCGGCCGCTCGACCTCGTGCGCTGGACAGCCGCCATCACGCTGATGTGGGCCTCCATCGAGAAGTGGGCTTATCCCGACTGGACGGCCCCGCTCATCGCCGCCAAGCCGCAGATGACGATGGGCGCGACGCCCGAGCTTTTCATGCAGGCTGCCGGCGTCATCGAATTCACCCTGGCCTTCGCGCTGATCTGGACGCCTCTCGTCCGCCGCACCTCGGCGATCATCCTGGCGGCGATCTTCGTCTCAGCGATCGTCGAGTTCGGCAAGGTGGACGCGATCGGCCATTCCGGGATCATCGTGGTGCTTCTGGCGATCGCCGCCGACGATGTCCGGGTGCCGGTGCGGGTCCGGCAGGCGCTGCTGGCACCGGCTTACTATGGGGCGGCGCTCGCGGCCTTCCTGTTCCTCTACTACGTGGGCCACGCTGCCCTGTTCGGGGGCTTGAGCGAGCTGCCGGTCATCTAACAACGGCTTGCTCGGCGTCCGGACTCATCGCGCGGCGAGATGCGGCGCGAACACGTCGGTGAGGCCGTTGATCAGGATCTGCGTGCCGACGCAGAGCAGCAGAAAGGCGAACAGGCGCCCCACCACCCGGGCGCGGGCCGGGCCAATGAGCGCCACCACCCGGTCGGCCGAGGCGTAGATCAGCGCGACCGTTGCGGCGACCACCAGGGCCGCCAGCGTGATGCCGAGATAGAAGCCGAGCCGCTCCGCGTAGACCTCGGGCCGGTTCGCGCCCAGGGTTATGGCGACCGCGATCGTGCCGGGCCCGGTGGTGAAGGGCAGGGTGAGGGGAAAGAAGGCGATTTCGGACAGCGGGCCCGGTGCCTGATCCGCCTGCGGTTCCGTGGGAACCGTCCCGCGATTCGCCGAGCCCGAGGCCTCGGCCTGCTTGCGCGCCTCGCGCGCCTCCGGCCGATTGAGCTGGGTCCAGGCCGAGGACATCACCACGAGACCGCCGGCGATGCGCAGCGCGGCCAGGGTGACGCCGAAGAAGTTGAGGATCGGCGTGCCGGCCCAGAGGGCGCCGAGCATCACCAGCGCTGCGTAGATACCGATCCGCCGGGACAGCAGCACGCGCTCGGCATGGCTGTAGGCGCCGGTGACCTGGGCGAAGATGAAGGCGCCGCCGATCGGGTTCACGATCGAGATGAGGCCTGAGAGGGCGAGCAGGAACTGCTGGACGGTGAAATCGATGCTCATCTGGCAGACCCGTGTCGCGGCCGATCCTAGTCGCAGGGCCTTTTAACAAACGTGTCGCCCGCCCGGATCAGCCCGGCGACGGTGCCGGCACCAGCACCCGGGCGGGCGCGAGGCGACGGGCGCGCCGCACCTGCTGCACGGCGACAGGCCGATAGAGCTGCTTCGTGGCATCGACCACGTGCAGGCCCGCGAAGGGCAACGACAGGCTGGTGCCGAGCCGCTCCCAGGCCGGAGCGGTGCGAAGCATCAGGCGCGAACGCACCGGCGGCATGTACAGGGTCTCGGACCAGTTCACCGGCGAGAACAGCGTGTCGCGCATCAGCCGGCCGAGCTGCGAGCGGCTGTAGGGCTGGCCGTGGCCGAACGGCGTCGCCTCGCGGCGGGCCCAGACGCCCCGCCGGTTGGGGACCACCAGGATCATCCGGCCGCCGGGCGTGAGCGTGCGCCAGACCTCCTGCAGCAGCTCGGTCGGGCTCTCCACCGATTCGAGGGCATGGACCAGGATGACCCGGTCGATCGCGGCCTCCGGAAGCGGCATCATGGTGGGATCGGCCAGGGCCGCGCAGGAGCGACCCGTGTCCGGCCAGTTCACCACGCCCTGCGTAGCCGGCATGAAGGCGAGGGTGCGCTCCGCGATGCAGTGGATCGGGCCGAGATAGGGGGTCGCGTAGCCGATCCCGAGGACCCGCAGCCCCGAGACCGAGCCCAGGAACTCGTGCAGCGCGCGCCCGACGACGCGGTGCGTCGTGCGGCCCAGGGGACTGGCGTAGAAGGCGCGCAAGCCGTTGACGTCGAGACGCATGGAGGAGCAGGAATTAGGAACTGGAACGGTTGCCGTACTCAATGGTGAGCCGGACCGCCTGCGGCAAGCTCCGACGGAACCCGGCCGGACCGCAGCCTGTTCACGGCAGCAGCTTTCGTGCCCCGAGGAGATGCCGTCCGATGGCCGCCGAGACCGAGATCCGCACGTTCCTGTGCCGCAGCGACAATATCGGCGTCCTGATCCGCGACCCGGCCACCGGTGCCTGCGCGGCGATCGACGTACCCGAGGCCGAGCCCGTGCTGAGGGCCCTCGAGGAGACCGGCTGGCAGCTCACCGACATCCTCGTCACCCACCGGCACGCGGACCATGTCGAGGGCATCCCGGCGGTGAAGCAGGCGACGGGCGCGCGCGTCACGGCACCCGCGAAGGCCGGGGACGCCGTCCCGCAGGTGGACGTGACCGTGCGCGAGGGCGACACGGTGCGGGTCGGCAACCTGAAGGCTCAGGTCTGGGAAACGCCGGGCCATTGCGCCGATCATGTCACGTACTGGTTTGCTGAGGCCGGCCTCGTCTGCGCCGGGGACACGCTGTTCACCCTGGGCTGCGGGCGGGTGATGGAGAGCCCGCCCGAGACGCTCTACCGATCCCTCCGGCGCTTCGACGACCTGCCCGACGCCACGCAGGTGTTCAGCGGTCACGACTATGTCCTCAGCAACGCCCGCTTCGCAATGGCGGCGGATCCGGACAACCCGGATCTCAAGGCCCGTTTCGCCGAGGCCGAGCAGGCGAAGGCGCAGGGCCGGTTCCTGATCCCGTCAACCCTGGCCGCGGAACGGGCGACCAACCCTTTCCTGCGCAGCGCCGAGCCGGCGCTCGCCAAATCGGTCGACCTGCCACCGGAAAGTGATCCAGAGGCAGTGTTCGTCGCTCTGCGAGCGTGGAAGAACCGCTTCTGACGCAGGGGGTAACGAGAAAAATTTGTTGCCTTCTCAAGGCGAACTGACACATAGGGTTATTTAAGCGGTCCTAATCCGCTCAGGTAACCGGGCTCCCGGGGGGAAGCCGCAACGTCAACGCGAAGCGCCGGGACGCTTCAGCCGGTATGATGGGGGTCCGTCTCGCCCTACCACCTGTCCACTTCCCGCCTTCCGCTTCCTTTCCTCAAGCCAGAATCTGACGGGTCCAAGGAAGAGGCGCTCACCGCCAAGGCCAAGCTCACCCTCGCCGATGCCGAGACCGGCACGCCCCGCGATGGTGGCAATACGGCCGGCGCAACGCGGCCCCGAGCACCGGTTGCGGCCGATGTGCGCCTGCTCGGTATCGCAACCGAACATCTCTCGCGGCTCGGGCCCAAGCGCGTGACGGTCGTAGCCGTCGCCGCCGAGGCGGGCATGACGCACGCCAACGTATACCGCTACTTCCCGTCGAAGGACGCGCTCCTCGACGCGGTGGCGGGACGCTGGCTGCGCGAGGTCGAAGCCCGGCTCGCCGGCATCGCCGACGCGCCCGACCCCGCCGACGACAAGATCGAGCGGCTCCTGACCGCCCTCGCGACGGTCCAGCGGGACGCCCTGTTCGATGAGCCGAACCTGTTCGCGGTCCATCTCGACGCAACCGTGTCGGCCCGGCCGATCGCCCGGCGGCACCGCGTGCGACTGCGCAGCTTGGTCGAGCGCGTGGTCGAGGAGGGGATCACTTCCGGCATCTTCTCGGCGCGCGACCGGGAGCGGGCGATCGCCTACATCTTCGACGCGAGCTACCGGTTCACGCATCCACTGGCGATCCAGCACGATGCCGAAGTGCCGCGCGACCTGATTGAGGCCCGGTTCGGGGCTGTCATCCACGCGATCCAGCGGGTTCTGCGCTCCGGAATCCTCTGAGGCCGACACAAACGCCTCGCTCTCTGACGCCCAGCTCTCTTGGCAGGCCCGGACCCCGCGTCCGGGCCTTCTGCGTTTCCGGACCGGAAGATGAAGCCGGCCGAGACCCGAAATGACAGCTTTTCGGATCTGTCATCCGAGCTTTGCAGCACCGACGAGGCCGCGTGCACCGCACCTAAAACATTCGCGACGCTGGCATTTCTCCATCCACGTCTGACGCCCTCCGCGACGCCTAACCCGAAGGAGGGGGCCCCCGCTGGTCGCGCATCGGGTTGAAGCGGCGGTGCTTTTCGGCCACACAGCCGCGCAGATTTCAGAGCGGCGAATCCGGCCTCGGACGCAAGCGGACGAACGGTCCCGGCCTCGCGCGGAACATCCTGAACGTCGAACGCAGCGGAGACGAATCCGACATGGCTCGCAACAAGATCGCGCTCATCGGTGCCGGCCAGATCGGCGGGACCCTGGCCCTTCTGGCCGGCCTGAAGGACCTCGGGGACGTGGTGCTGTTCGACATCGTCGACGGCGTGCCCCAGGGCAAGGCCCTCGACATCGCTGAGGCCGCCCCGGTCGAGGGCTTCGACGCGACCTATGCGGGCGCCAGCGACTACAGCGCTATCAAGGGCGCCGACGTCGTGATCGTCACCGCCGGCGTGCCGCGCAAGCCTGGCATGAGCCGCGACGACCTGATCGGCATCAACCTCAAGGTCATGCAGGCGGTGGGCGAGGGCATCAAGACCTACGCGCCGGACGCCTTCGTGATCTGCATCACCAACCCGCTCGACGCGATGGTGTGGGCGCTGCAGAAGTTTTCGGGGCTCCCCACCAACAAGATCGTCGGCATGGCCGGCGTGCTCGACTCGGCGCGCTTCCGCCATTTCCTGGCCGAGGAATTCAAGGTCTCGGTGGAGGACGTCACCGCCTTCGTGCTCGGCGGCCACGGTGACGACATGGTCCCGCTGACCCGCTACTCCACGGTCGCGGGCGTGCCGCTGACCGACCTCGTCAAGCTCGGCTGGACCACCCAGGAGAAGCTCGACGCCATGGTCGACCGCACCCGCAAGGGCGGCGGCGAGATCGTCAATCTGCTCAAGACCGGCTCGGCCTTCTACGCGCCCGCCGCCTCCGCCATCGCCATGGCCGAGAGCTACCTGCGCGACAAGAAGCGGGTCCTGCCCTGCGCCGCCTACCTCGACGGCCAGTACGGCGTGAAGGGCATGTTCATCGGCGTGCCGATCGTGATCGGCGCCAACGGCGTCGAGCGCGTGCTGGAAGTGACCTTCGACGCCGCCGAGAAGGCGATGTTCGACAAGTCGGTCGCCTCGGTGACGGGCCTGATCGAGGCCTGCAAGGGCGTCGACAGCAACCTCGCCTGACCGGTAAGCGGATACCGGGCCGCGCGCGGCGTTCGGGGATTCGCATCCCGATCGCCACGCGCTGCCCGCTGCCACCTATTCGCTCCTCCCTACGAGGCTCCGATGAATATCCATGAATATCAGGCCAAGGCCGTGCTGAAGGAGTTCGGCCTGCCCGTCTCCCGCGGCGTGGCCATCTTCAACCCGTCGGAGGCCGAAGCCGCCGCCAAGGAGCTCGGCGGCCCCGTCTGGGTCGTGAAGAGCCAGATCCACGCCGGCGGACGCGGCAAGGGCACCTTCAAGGGCGCGCCCGAGGGCGCCAAGGGCGGCGTGCGCGTCACCAAGTCGATCGACGAGGTGAAGCAATATGCCGGCGAGATGCTCGGCCAGACGCTGGTGACGATCCAGACCGGCCCGGCCGGCAAGCAGGTCAACCGCCTCTACATCGAGGAAGGCGCCCAGATCGCCGAGGAATTCTATCTCTCGATGCTGGTCGACCGCGCCACCGGCGGCGTCGCCTTCGTGGTCTCCACCGAGGGCGGCATGGACATCGAGGCGGTGGCCCACGACACGCCCGAGAAGATCCACACGATCGCGGTCGATCCGGCGACGGGTGTCATGCCCCATCACGGCCGCGCCGTCGCCAAGGCTCTCGGGCTTTCCGGCACACAGGCCAAGGAAGCGGCCGCGCTGACCGAGAAGCTCTACGCGGCCTTCGTGGCCAAGGACATGAGCCTCCTCGAGATCAACCCGCTGGTGCTGACCGCCGACGGGCACCTCAAGTGCCTCGATGCCAAGATGGCCTTCGATTCGAATGCCCTCTACCGGCACCCGGACATCGTCGCGCTGCGCGACGAGACCGAGGAGGACGCCAAGGAGATCGAGGCGTCGAAATACGACCTCGCCTACATCGCGCTGGACGGCACGATCGGCTGCATGGTCAACGGCGCCGGCCTCGCCATGGCGACCCTCGACATCATCAAGCTCTACGGCGAGGAGCCGGCGAACTTCCTCGATGTCGGTGGTGGCGCCTCCGAGGAGAAGGTCACGGCGGCGTTCAAGATCATCACCGCCGACCCGAACGTGAAGGGGATCCTCGTCAACATCTTCGGCGGGATCATGAAGTGCGACGTGATCGCCAACGGCGTGATCGCCGCCGTGAAGGCGGTGGGCCTGCAGGTGCCGCTGGTGGTGCGCCTCGAGGGCACCAACGTCGAGCAGGGCAAGGCCATCATCCGCAACTCGGGCCTCAACGTCATCCCGGCGGACGACCTCGACGACGCCGCCCAGAAGATCGTCGCCGCCGTGAAGGGAGCCTGATCATGTCGGTGATGATCGACGCCAATACCAAGGTCATCTGCCAGGGCTTCACCGGCAAGAACGGGACCTTCCACTCCGAGCAGGCCATTGCGTACGGCACCAAGATGGTCGGCGGCACCAGCCCCGGTAAGGGCGGTTCGCGGCATCTCGGCCTGCCGGTCTTCGACACGGTCGCCGAGGCCCGCGAGGCCACGGGCGCCGAGGCCTCGGTGGTCTACGTGCCGCCGCCGGGCGCGGCGGACGCGATCTGCGAGGCGATCGCCGCCGAGGTGCCGCTGATCGTCTGCATCACAGAGGGCATCCCGGTGCTCGACATGGTGCGGGTCAAGCGGGCGCTGACCGGCTCGAAGTCGCGCCTCGTCGGGCCGAACTGCCCCGGCATCGTCACGGCCGGCGAGTCGAAGATCGGTATCATGCCGGCCAACATCTTCCGGCCTGGCTCCGTCGGCATCGTGTCCCGCTCGGGCACACTGACCTACGAGGCGGTGTTCCAGACCTCCAATGCCGGCCTCGGCCAGACCACCGCTGTGGGCATTGGCGGCGACCCGGTGAAGGGCACCGAGTTCATCGACGTGCTGGAGCTGTTCCTGGCCGATCCGAAGACCGAGTCGATCGTGATGATCGGCGAGATCGGCGGCTCGGCCGAGGAGGAGGCGGCGCAGTTCCTCAAGGACGAGGCCAAGCGCGGGCGCAAGAAGCCGATGGTCGGCTTCATCGCCGGCCGCACGGCGCCTCCGGGCCGCCGCATGGGCCATGCCGGCGCGATCATCTCGGGCGGCAAGGGCGGCGCCGAGGACAAGATCGCCGCCATGGAGGCGGCGGGCATTCGCGTGTCGCCGTCGCCGGCCCGGCTGGGCTCGACGCTGGTCGAGGTCCTGAAGGGCTGAGGCAAGCGCGCCTGCGTTGCGGCTATCGCAGGGCCGCAACGCCCATATCGGGTGTGCAGATGATTTCAGCGGGGCGGTCACCCGCCCCGTTTCGGTTTGAGGGCGATCCGCCGCGTGGACGGGGAGCCCGAAGGGCAGGGGAGCCTGCCCGCGCGACAGGATGGACGCACCATGGCACGCCAGGACGTGAACGAAGCGCTCCTCGAAACCTCGTTCCTCTACGGCGCCAACGCCGCTTACATCGAGGAATTGCAGGCGGCCTACGCCCGCAACCCGTCCTCGGTGGATCCGGAGTGGCAGGCCTTCTTCAAGGGGCTCGGCGAGGACGAGACCCTGGTCGAGAAGAACGCTGCCGGCGCGTCCTGGGAGCGGCCGAACTGGCCGGTGCCGCTGAACGGCGAGCTGGTCTCGGCGCTCGACGGCAACTGGGGCGCCCTGGAGAAGGCGATCGGGGACAAGATCGTCGCCCGCGAGGCCAAGGACGCCAAGCCCGGCAAGCCGCAGGACAGTGTCACCGCGACCACCGGCGTTTCGGTGGAGCAGGCCACGAAGGATTCGGTGCGGGCGATCATGCTGATCCGCTCCTACCGCATGCGCGGCCACCTGCACGCCAAGCTCGACCCGCTGGGTCTCGCCCCGCGCGGCGACCACGAGGAGTTGCACCCGCAGCATTACGGCTTCCAAGAGAGCGACTGGGACCGCCCGATCTTCCTCGACAACGTGCTCGGCCTCCAGTTCGGCACGATCCGCGAGATCGTCGATATCCTGGAGCGGACCTACTGCCAGACGCTCGGCGTCGAGTTCATGCACATCTCCGACCCCGCTGAGAAGGCGTGGATCCAGGAGCGCATCGAGGGCAAGGACAAGGAGATTTCCTTCACGCCCGAGGGCCGCCGGGCCATCCTCAACAAGCTGATCGAGGCCGAGGGCTTCGAGAAGTTCCTCGACCTCAAGTACACCGGCACCAAGCGCTTCGGCCTCGACGGCAGCGAGGCGATGATCCCGGCGCTGGAGCAGATCATCAAGCGCGGCGGCGCGCTCGGCGTCCGTGAGATCGTGCTCGGCATGGCCCATCGCGGCCGGCTCAACGTGCTCACGAACGTCATGGCCAAGCCCTTCCGGGCGGTGTTCCACGAGTTCAAGGGCGGCTCGGCCTCCCCGGCCGAGGTCGAGGGCTCGGGCGACGTGAAGTACCACCTGGGCGCGTCCTCGGACCGCGCCTTCGACGGCAACAACGTCCACCTGTCGCTCACCGCCAACCCGTCCCACCTCGAGATCGTCGACCCGGTGGTGCTGGGGAAGGTCCGCGCCAAGCAGGACCAGTGGGCCAAGCCCAACATCGAGCGCCGCACGGTGCTGCCGCTCCTGATCCACGGCGACGCCGCCTTCGCGGGTCAGGGCGTGGTGGCGGAGTGCTTCGGCCTGTCGGGTCTGAAGGGCCACCGCACCGGCGGCTCGGTCCACTTCATCATCAACAACCAGATCGGCTTCACGACCGATCCGCGCTTCTCGCGCTCGTCGCCGTACCCGTCGGACGTGGCCAAGATGGTCGAGGCGCCGATCTTCCACTGCAACGGCGACGACCCCGAGGCCGTCACCTTCGCGGCGAAGGTCGCGGTCGAGTACCGGCAGAAGTTCGGCAAACCGGTCGTGATTGACATGCTCTGCTACCGCCGCTTCGGCCACAACGAGGGCGACGAGCCGGCCTTCACCCAGCCGAAAATGTACCAGCGGATCCGCAAGCATCCGTCGGTGCTGGAGAATTACGGCCGCAAGCTCGTCGAGAACGGCTCCGTCACCCAGGAGGCGCTCGACGCCCGCAAGGCCGAGTTCCGCGGGTTGCTCGACACCGAGCTCGACGTCGCCAACAACTATAAGGCCAACAAGGCCGACTGGCTGGACGGCCGCTGGTCCGGCGTGAAGGCCGTGCACGAGGACGTGGACGACCCGCGGCGCGGCCGCACCGCCGTGCCGGCCGAGACCCTCCAGGAGATCGGGCGAAAGATCACGCAGGTGCCGCCCGGCTTCCACCTGCACCGCACGATCCAGCGCTTCATGGACAACCGCGCCAAGGCGGTGGAGACGGGGGTCGGCGTCGACTGGGCGACCGCCGAGGCCCTGGCCTTCGGGGCGACGCTGCTCGACGGCAACCGGGTCCGCCTCTCGGGCCAGGATGTCGAGCGCGGCACCTTCTCGCAGCGCCACGCGGTGGTGATCGATCAGGAGAACGAGCAGCGCTTCACGCCGCTCAACGCGATCCGCGAGGGGCAGGCCTCCATCGAGATCATCAACTCGATGCTCTCCGAGGAGGCGGTGCTCGGCTTCGAGTACGGCTACTCGCTGGCCGAGCCGAACGCCCTGGTTCTGTGGGAGGCGCAGTTCGGCGACTTCGCCAACGGCGCCCAGGTGGTGATCGACCAGTTCATCGCATCCGGTGAGCGCAAGTGGCTGCGCATGTCCGGCCTCGTGCTGCTGCTGCCGCACGGCTACGAGGGGCAGGGCCCCGAGCACTCCTCAGCCCGCCTGGAGCGCTACCTCCAGGCCTGCGCCGAGGACAACATGCAGGTCGCCAACGTCACGACCCCGGCGAACTACTTCCACATCCTGCGCCGGCAGCTGAAGCGCGACTTTCGCAAGCCGCTGGTGCTGATGACGCCGAAGTCGCTGCTGCGCCACAAGCGCGCCGTCTCGAATCTCGACGCGCTCGCCGAGGGCTCGACCTTCCACCGCGTCCTCTGGGACGACGCCGAGGAGGAGGGCGCGCAGAACAAGCTGGTGCGCGACGACAAGATCCGCCGCGTCGTGCTTTGTTCGGGCAAGGTCTACTACGACCTCTTGGAGGAGCGGGAGAAGCGCGGCCTCAACGACATCTACCTGATGCGCGTCGAGCAGCTTTACCCGTTCCCCTTGAAGGCGTTGGCCAACGAGATGGCCCGCTTCCGCAACGCCGACGTGATCTGGTGCCAGGAGGAGCCCAAGAACATGGGCGCCTGGTCCTTCGTCGAGCCCTACCTCGAATGGGTGCTCGGCCAGGCCGGCTCCGCGGTGAAGCGCGCCCGCTACGTCGGCCGTCCGGCCTCCGCCTCCACGGCGGTCGGCCAGATGTCGAAGCACCAGGCGCAGCTCCAGGCCTTCCTCAACGAGGCCCTGGCGGTCTGATCGTCCGGCCATGGCCTATTTCCTGCTCCGTCTGGAACCGCCCCGCCCGAGCTTCCCGTTCGACGCGACGGAGGCCGAGAAGGCGCTGTTCTCGGCGCATTCAGGCTACTGGATGGAGCAGGCGGACGCCGGGGCCGCCATCGCGGTCGGACCCGTCTTCGAGTCCGGCGGCACCTGGGGCCTGGCCCTGGTCGAGGCAGCCGATGCGGCGCAGGCCCAGGCGCTCGGCGAAGCAGATCCCGTCCTGATGGCGCAGGCAGGCTTCCGGTACACCGTCTCGCCCGTTCCATCCCTGATCCTGCGGCGCTGACGTCGCGGCCCGACATCCAGAGGAGGCCCCCCGCGGGGCAGAAGAGCATGGCAACCGACATCCTCGTCCCGACCCTCGGCGAATCCGTGAGCGAGGCCACGATCGGCCGCTGGTTCAAGAAGCCCGGCGACACGGTCGCGGCCGACGAGCCGATCGTCGAGCTCGAGACCGACAAGGTCACGCTGGAGGTGAACGCCCCGGCGGCCGGGCAGCTCGGCGAGATCCTGGTCAAGGACGGCGAGACCGTCGAGCCCGGCGCCCTGCTCGGCTCGATCGTCGAGGCCGGTGCCGGCGGCGGAACGGCCAAGAAGGCCGCGCCGAAGGAGGCCCCGAAGGAGGCCGCCGAGACCAAGGCCGAGACCCGCAGCGAGGCTCCGAAGGCCGCTGCGCCCGCGAAGGCCGAGGCGCCGGCTCAGGAATCCTCGGCTGGTTACGGCAATCACGGTGATGCCGCCGCGCCTGCGGCTCAGCAGCGCCCGGTCGGCGACAATGGTCCGGCGGTTGCCAAGATCGCCCGCGAATCCGGTGTCGATCCGTCGAGCGTGAACGGCTCGGGCAAGGACGGCCGCGTCACCAAGGGCGACATGCTCGGCGCCATCGCCAAGGGCCCGGCCCCGTCGGCGCCCGCCAAGGAGGCCCGCCCGACCCTGCCGCGCGCCCCCTCGGCGCCGGACGACGCCGCGCGCGAGGAGCGCGTGCGCATGACGAAGCTGCGTCAGACCATCGCGCGCCGCCTCAAGGACGCGCAGGACACGGCGGCGATGCTGACGACGTTCAACGACGTCGACATGTCGGCCGTGATGGCGATGCGCAGCCAGTACAAGGACATCTTCGAGAAGAAGCACGGCACGAAGCTCGGCTTCATGGGCTTCTTCACCAAGGCGGTGATCGGCGCCCTCAAGGACGTGCCGGCGGTCAATGCCGAGATCGACGGCCAGGACCTCGTCTACAAGAACTACTACCACATCGGCATCGCAGTCGGCACCGATAAAGGCCTCGTCGTCCCGGTGGTGCGCGACGCCGACGACCTGTCGATCGCCGGGATCGAGAAGAAGATTGCCGGCTTCGGCAAGAAGGCCCGCGACGGCAAGCTCTCCATCGAGGAGATGCAGGGCGGCACCTTCACGATCACCAACGGCGGCATCTACGGCTCGCTGATGTCGACGCCGATCCTCAACGCGCCGCAATCCGGCATCCTCGGCATGCACCGCATCGAAGAGCGCCCGGTGGTCCGCGCCGGTAAGATCGAGGCGCGGCCGATGATGTACCTCGCCCTGTCGTACGATCATCGCATCGTCGACGGTAAGGAGGCCGTGACCTTCCTGGTGCGGGTCAAGGAGGCGCTGGAGGATCCGGCGCGCCTCGTGCTGGACCTCTGAGGCTGTCATGACGGGCGCTGAGAACAGGGTCGCGATCGTCACCGGCGGCAGCCGCGGCATCGGCCGCGCGGTGGCGCTGCTCCTGGCCGAGCGCGGCTACGCGGTCTGCCTGAGCTACGTGTCGGATGCCGCCGCGGCGCAGGGCGTGGTGGATGCGATCACCGCCAAGGGCGGGACGGCGCTCGCCGTGAAGGGCGATGTCGGCAGCGAGGCCGACGTGATCGCCCTGTTCCAGGCGGCCGACGGGCTCGGCCGGCTCGCGGCGCTCGTCAACAATGCCGGCGTGGTCGACGTGAAGTCCGACGTGGCCGACATGAGCGCGGCCCGGCTCCAGCGGATGATGACCACCAACGTCGTCGGCAGCTTCCTCTGCGCCCGCGAGGCGGTGCGGCGCATGTCGACGAAGCGCGGCGGCGTCGGCGGATCGATCGTCAACCTGTCCTCGGTGGCGGCGCGGCTCGGCGGACCCGGCCAATTCGTCGACTACGCCGCCTCCAAGGGTGCGATCGACTCTCTGACGATCGGGCTCGCCCGCGAAGTCGCCGGCGAGGGCATCCGCGTCAACGCGGTGGCGCCCGGGATCATTGCCACCGAGATCCACGCCAGCGGCGGCGAGCCCGACCGGGTGGAACGCCTCGGCCCCGGCGTCCCGATGGGGCGGGCCGGCACCGCCGAGGAGGTCGCCGCGCCGATCGTGTGGCTCCTCTCGGAGGAGGCCTCCTACACCACGGGCGCCATCCTCGACATCGGCGGCGGCCGCTGAGTCCAACCTCATAGTCTTTGCCCGTCTTTTACGCGGCACGACCGACCGGAAGCAAACGCACATGTCTTACGATCTCGTCGTCATCGGCACTGGCCCTGGCGGCTATGTCTGCGCGATCCGCGCGGCGCAGCTCGGCCTGCGGACCGCGGTCGTCGAGAAGCGCGCGACCCATGGGGGCACCTGCCTCAACGTCGGCTGCATCCCGTCGAAGGCCTTGCTCCACGCCTCCGAGGCGTTCGAGGAAGCCAACAAGCACTTCGCCGATCTTGGGATCGACGTCGGCACGCCGAAGCTCGACCTGAAGAAGATGATGGCCTTCAAGGACGAGGGCGTGGCCGGCAACACGAAGGGTGTCGAGTTCCTGCTCAAGAAGAACAAGGTCGAGACCTTCCACGGCACAGGCCGGATCGCCGGCGCGGGCCGCGTCGAGGTCGTGTCCGAGGATGGCGGCAACCAGATGCTCGAGACCAAGAGCATCGTCATCGCCACTGGCTCCGACGTGACGCGCCTGCCGGGCGTGACCATCGACGAGACGGTGGTGGTGTCGTCGACGGGCGCTCTCGAACTCGACCGGGTGCCGAAGAAGCTCCTCGTCATCGGCGCCGGCGTGATCGGGCTGGAGCTGGGCTCCGTCTGGCGCCGGCTCGGCGCCGAGGTGACCGTGGTCGAGTATCTCGACCGGGTGCTGCCCGGCATGGATGGCGAGGTCGGCAAGCAGTTCCAGCGGATCCTGACCAAGCAAGGTATCGCCTTCAAGCTGTCCACCAAGGTGACAGGCGTCGAGGTCGGCAAGAAGGGCGGCGCGAGCGTCACGGTCGAGCCGGCCGCAGGTGGCGCGGCGGAGACGCTGCAGGCCGACGTGGTCCTGGTGGCGATCGGCCGGGTGCCCTACACCGAAGGCCTGGGTCTCGACACGGTCGGCGTCCAGCGGGACGACAAGGGCCGGATCCTGACGGATGCGCACTACGCCACCAACGTCACCGGCATCTACGCCATCGGCGACGTGATCGCCGGCCCCATGCTGGCCCACAAGGCCGAGGACGAGGGCGTCGCCATCGCCGAGATGCTGGCCGGGCAATCCGGCCACGTCAATTACGGCGTGATCCCCAACGTGGTCTACACGTTCCCGGAAGTCGCCTCGGTCGGCAAGACCGAGGAAGAGCTCAAGAAGGACGGCATCGCCTACAATGCCGGCAAATTCCCGTTCACGGCCAACGGCCGCGCCAAGGCCAACGGCACCACGGACGGCTTCGTGAAGGTTCTGGCCGATGCCCAGACCGACCGCGTGCTCGGCGTGCACATCGTCGGCGCCGATGCCGGCAACCTGATCGCCGAGGTGGCGGTGGCGATGGAGTTCGGTGCCTCATCCGAGGACATCGCCCGCACCTGCCACGCGCACCCGACGCTGACCGAGGCGGTGAAGGAAGCGGCGCTCGCGGTGAACAAGCGCGCCATCCACGTCTGAGCGACGGGCGGGTGGGATCCCACCCGCTTCCTCATCCTGACGTGCGGGCCGTGACGAAGCGCCTTCGAGGCCGATCCGCCGTCATTCCGGGTCGCCGATGGCGAGCCCGGAATCCAGAACCGCACGCCGTGCAGGACCTGAGTGCGTCGGCGGCTGTGGGTTCCGGGCTCCGCTGCGCGGCCCCGGAAAGACGACACGCCCAAGCGGCCGGTCGTTTCTCAGACTTGCAGGACGATCAGGCGATCTTGCGCCGCGAATTCGGCAGATCGGCGATCCGCAGGAGCGCGCTCGGCGCGGGCGGAGCCGTGAGGGCGTTCAGCAGGTACGGTCTGCGCAGGCCGAGGGCGTTGTGCAGGGCGAGGTCGATGTCGCGGGCGTAGAACGGCATCCGCAGCACCGCATCGACGCCGAAATAGCGGCCCGCTTGGGCGACCGGCTCCAGCTCGGCCGTAGTCAGCAGGGTGATTCGGGTGCCGAGGCCGAGGGGCTGGATCTGGCAGGCGAGTTCGAGCCCGTCGATGCCGGCGAGCTTCACGTCGATGAAGGCGAAATCGTAGGACGCGAGCTTGAGCTGCTTCAGCGCGTGGCGGCCGTCATCCGTCTCGTCGAGCTCGATCGCGAAGCCGCTGCGCGCCACCACCCGGCTGATCGCGGACCGTCCCGCCGGCGTCGAGCAGGCGAGCAGCGCCCGGGTCGGCGCGCGGCGGCGGGCATCGGCGTGCAGAAGCTGCTCGATATGGCTCGGGTCGAGGGGTGTTTTCAGAACTTCGTAGGCGCCGAGACTTGTGGCGATGTCCTGCCAGTGTGCCAGCACGCGGGTGGCGACCAGAACCAGGCAAGGCGGTTCCGCGCCGGCCCGACGCGCCACCGCGACGGCTTCGGGTCCGCTCAGATCCTCGAGTTGAAGGCCGACGAAGGCCAGGGTCGGACGGTGCCGAAGCAGGATGTCGCAGAGCGCCTGACCGGAGGTCGCCTCATCGATGATGGCCCGGGCATCGAAGCGCTGAACGACCTCCCTGAGGGCTGTGCGACGGCCCGTGTCGCAATCCGCGATCACAACCCGTGCCGGCGTCATTCCCCCCTCAAGCTCCATGACGCCCGCCCAGCCGATCCGTGTCTCGTCAGCTAGAGTGGCCAAAGATCATGACGAAGCTCTTAAAGAAAACGACTGCTAACTCGGGGCAGTCGATATTCTGCAGAGTCCAGTAACATACTGCGTCAAAATTGCCCGCTCTAGCAGTTTAGATCAGCGTCCGGCTCGGGGATGGGCGGCCGCGTAGGCGCTCATCAGCCGGGCCGCATCGACCTGCGTGTAAAGCTGGGTGGTCGACAGGGAAGCGTGGCCGAGGAGTTCCTGGATGGCGCGGAGTTCCCCCTGCCGGGCAAGGAGATGCGTCGCGAAGGAGTGGCGCAGGGCGTGCGGCGTCGCGGTGTCGGGCAGGCCGAGGGCGCCCCGAGCACGGGCGACCGTGTACTGGATGATACGCGGCGAGAGCGGGCCGCCGCGGGCCCCGACAAACAGCGGCCCCTCCGGCGGCAGCGGCAGCGGGCAGGTGGCGAGATAATCGGCGACGGTCTGGGCGACGACCGGCAGGATCGGCACCATCCGCTGCTTGCCGCCCTTGCCGAGGACGGTGACCTGATCGATGCCCGGCAACGGCGCGTCGCGCCGTGCGAGACCCAGCGCCTCGGAGATGCGCAGGCCGGCCCCGTAGAGCAGCGCCAGAACGGCGGCGTCCCGGGCGAGCACCCAGGGCTCGCGCTCCTCGCCGGCGCGAATGCCCGTGCCGGTCAGCGCCACCGCGGCAGAGACGGGGAGGGGGCGCGGCAGCCGTCGCGGCACCTTGGGCGAGCGCACGCCGCCGAGCGCCGAGACGGTCCCGTAACCCTCACGCTCCAGATAGCGCGCGAAGGAGCGCAAGCCCGCGAGCATGCGCATCAGCGAGCGCCCGGAGACTTCGTCGGCCCGCCGCGCGGCCATGAAGGCGCGGATGTCGCGCACCTTCAGGGCCACGAGCATCGGGATCGTCGGGGTGCCGTGGCGCGTGACGAGGTGGTGGAGGAACTGGCGCAGGTCGCGCCCGTAGGCCTCGACGGTGTTGGGCGCCATCCGCCGCTCACGCGCGAGCCCGTCGATCCAGGCCTGGACGGCCTCGCGCAGGGGGGCGTCGCCCGGAAGTAGCAGATCGTGGTCAGGCTCACGTGCGCTCATGGGACCTATCGACCGGATCATCCTTGCTGCGGACTTAACGTGCGCCCGCGCTCGCCCTCACGACGGTCGCTTGGCGCACGACGCCGTGCCAAGCTGCGTCCATGTCACTCCTCGCCTATGTCGGTGCCGCTCTTGCGGAGATCGCCGGATGCTTCGCGTTCTGGTCCTGGCTCCGGCTCGGCCGCTCCGTCTGGTGGATCGTGCCGGGCCTGGCCTCGCTGGCGGCCTTCGCCGGGCTGCTGACCCTGGTGGACAGCCCGGCCGCGGGGCGCACCTTCGCGGCCTATGGCGGGGTCTACGTCGCCGCGTCGGTCCTGTGGCTCTGGCTCGCCGAGGGCCACCGACCCGACCGCTGGGATCTCGCGGGCAGCGCGATCTGCCTCGCCGGGACGGCGATCATCCTGCTCGGGCGCCGCGGCTGAGCCGGCCTCACCGACCCATCGCGTAGAATTCATCGTTCGGGCGCAGTTCTGCGACGCTGGCGATCCGGTTCGACAGGGCGAAGAGCGCGGTGATCGCCGCGATGTCCCAGATGTCGTCCGAGCTGAACCCGTGCTCGGAGAGGGCCGCGTGATCCTCCGCGCCGACGCTCCGGGAATCGGTCGCGACCTTGACCGCGAAGGCCAGCATGGCGCGCTGGCGCGGGGTGATGTCGGCCTTGTCGTAGTTGACGGCGATCTGGTCGGCGATCAGCGGGTTCTTGGCCCGCACCCGCAGGATCGCGCCGTGGGCGATGACACAGTAGAGGCAGTCATTGGCCGCGCTGGTCGCCACCACGATCATCTCGCGCTCGGCCTTGGTCAGGCCGCCCGGCCGGTCCATCAGTGCGTCGTGATAGGCCATGAAGGCGCGGAACTCGTCCGGGCGATGCGCCAGCGCCAGGAAGATGTTGGGCACGAAGCCGGCCTTCTCCTGCACAAGGGCGATCCGGGCGCGCAGATCCTCCGGCGTCTCGGAGAGCTTCGGCACCGGGAAGCGGCTGATCGGGGCGTCGGCGCTCATGGTCATCCTCCAGAAGCCGTGTCTTGGTGAAACCCGGCGTTCACGATACGTACGGCAGCCTCGGGCCGTTCGTCGAGCCGTGGAGCATCATGACCAGCCCCGTCCGCATCCTCGGGATCGATCCCGGGCTCCGCCGCACCGGCTGGGGCCTCATCACCGCGCAGGGCACCAAGCTCACCTACGGCGATTGCGGCGTCGTGACCTCGGACGGCGAGCTGCCGCTGGCCCTGCGCCTGCGCGAGCTGTTCGAGGGGATCGGTCGCATCGTCGAGAGCGTGAAGCCCGACGAGGTCGCCGTGGAGGAAACCTTCGTCAACAAGGACGCGCAGGCGACCCTCAAGCTGGGCCATGCCCGGGCCATGGCGCTGGTGGTGCCGGCGCTCGCCGGGCTGCCGGTGTTCGAGTACGCCGCCAACCTGATCAAGAAGACGGTGGCGGGCTCGGGCCATGCCGAGAAGGTGCAGATCCAGGCGATGGTGCGCTTCCTGCTGCCGAAGGCCGAGTTCCGCATCGCCGACGCCGCCGACGCGCTGGCCATCGCCATCACCCATGCCAGCCACCGGGACTCGCACGCGCTGCGCAAGGCGCACCTGCCGGCGGGCAAGCGCCGCACGCTCACGGGCCAGGCGGCTGCGGGGCAGGGGCTCGAAGGGAAGGGCTTCTCCGCCGCCGCCGCCGCGCGCATCGAGGCCGCGTTGGCGAAACAGAGCTGACGGGATCGGGAAGGACTTGGTGGGGGAAGTAGGACTCGAACCTACGAAGCTTACGCAGCGGATTTACAGTCCGCCCCCTTTGCCGCTCGGGACATTCCCCCAAGGCGGGTTTTTCGCCCGCGGCGCCCTTATGGTGAGGGGTGGGCCGGGTGTCAACGCTTGTGATGCCCGGATCCAATCTCACATGTGCGGCGGCCGTGAAGGGATATCGGTTTCCGGCGCTGAAGCCGCACGGGCGGGAGCGCCTGAGCCGGGTCTGGGGCTGCATTCCGCCGACGTTGCCGAGACGAAAACGCGAACGTTCCGCGACTCCGGGGGATTCACAAAGGAATCCGGATCGGCCACGGTGCGCGCATGTCGCCCTGCTTCGTCGGCCCTTGACCCGTCCCGCCCCGTCCCTGCGGTCCCACCAGCGCACGCTGATGGCCCTGGTCGCGGCCATGGCGCGCGGGGAGGCGGGCCATGTCCGCAAGATCTTGGCTGCGGTGACACCTGGCGGCGGCAAGTCGCTGCTGCCGGTGATCGCCGCGCATGGACTCATCGAGGCCGGTCTCGTCGAGCGCGTGGTCTGGGTGGTGCCGCGGGATTCGCTGCGGCTGCAGGCCGAGGAGGCCTTCGCCGACCCGCTCTGGCGCGCAGCCTTCGGGCATGCCCTCTCCGTGCGCGCCGCCGACAACGAGCGTGATCCGGCCCGGGGCCTGGCCGGCTACATCACCACTTACCAGGCGGTCGCCGCCGCGCCGGCCCTTCATCTGGCGGAAGCGCGGGCGCACCGGACCCTTCTGGTCGTCGACGAGGTCCATCATCTGCCAGTTCCCGGCAGGCCGGGGGCGGAGGAGGCCGCTGCCGAGGACGCGGAGGCCGGCGCATGGTCCCGGGCGATGCTGCCCGTGATGGAGGCGGCCGCTTTCCGACTCTACCTGTCGGGCACGCTTGAGCGGGCGGACGGCCGGCGCATCCTCGGCCTGCCCTACCAGCCCGCAGCCCCGGGCCGCGGGCCGGAACTCGACCTCGACGCGCCGGGCCTCGCGGTGATCGGCTATTCGCGCGCCCAGGCCCTCGCCGAACGGGCCGTGCTGCCGGTGACCTTCGGGGCGATCGACGGCGAGGCGAGCTGGCTCGAGGGCGGCCGGATCGCCGGTGACAGCCCGCGGGTCGGACCACACCGGCTGGGCGCCGGCTCGGTGCGGGTCACCACACGGCCGGCCCTGTTCACGGCCCTGCGCACCGGTTTCGCCCGCGATCTCCTGAGCGAGGCGTTCCACGCCACGAAGCGCCTGCGCGCCCGGCGCCGAGCGGAGCGGCAGCTTCCGCCCGGGGAGGCCGTGAGGGGGCTCGGCAAGCTTCTGGTGGTGGCGCCGGATCAGGCGAGCGCGCGGGCCTATCTGGCGACCCTGCGAAGCTGGATGCCGGCCGGGCAGGGGGAGCGCGACGTGCGCCTGGCGACCTCCGGCCAGGGCGACGCCCATGCCGCCCTGGCCGCCTTCCGCCTCACCCCGGAACCGGCGGTGCTCGTAACGGTGGCGATGGCCTACGAGGGCCTCGACGCGCCGGAGGTCGCCGTGGTTGCGGCCCTCACCCATATCCGGTCGCGCCCCTGGCTGGAGCAGATGCTCGCCCGGGCGACCCGGGTCGATCCGCATGCCGGCGCCTACGACGCGCAGCAGGCCCTGATCTTCCACCCCGACGACCCGCTCTTCGCCCGCTTCCGCCTTGAGCTGGAGACCGAGCAGGGCAGCAGCGTCCGGCCCCGGCGCGAGCGCCCGGCCAGCGCCGTCGTGCCCGAGCGGACCCGCTGGCGTGACGACGAGCCCGCCGGGATCACGCCCCTGGAGAGTAACGCGATCGGCCTACGTTATGCCCTCCTGCGCCCGCGCCTCGCCGAGCCGACGCCGATGGCACCGACCCCCGAGCCGCCCTCCATCACCGAGCGGACCCTGCGCCAGAGGCTCGCCGTCGCGGTGGCAGCGCAGGCGGTGGAGGACGAGGCCTCGCTGCGGGTGCCCCGCGGCGGCAACCTCGCGCATCGCTACAACGCCGTGCTGAAGCGCGTCCTCGGCAAGGGCCGCGCGACCATGACTCTGCCGGAGCTGGAGGCAGCGCTCGCCTGGCTTGAACGCAACCGCCTCTCCGACCATCTCGACCGCCTCGACGGCGATGCCCGCTACGCTTGGTCCGCCCGGCAGCGCCGCGGACGTTGGCAGCCGGAGCGCGCCGCCGGCCGCTGAGCCGCGGTGCGGGATCGACGCGACGGAGGGGAGAAGCGCCATGACCGAGAGCCTGACCGCCGCCTTCGCCGCGGCCCTGACCGAGACCGCGCCCCCAGCGTCCTGGCCGGCGACGCTCGCCGCTCTCTGGTGGCTGGCCAAGGATCCGTCCGGCTCGGACCCGGCTGCCTGGGAGCGGGCGCATGCCCTGGTTCAGGACGCGTCCGGGCCCGATGCCGCCTGGGTGCACGCCCATCTCCATAGGCTCGAGGGCGACGCAGGCAACGCGCGATACTGGTACGGGCGCGCCGGCCGCCCGGGACCACGCGGCACCCCGGCGGAGGAGCGGACCGCCATCATCACGGCCCTGTCGAACCCGGCTTAATTCATCCTTTCGCAACGGATCGGAATCCGCCGCCCCGCCGTTCCTGGTCACGGTGGGGACGCACCCGCTTTTGGGTGGAGGATTTGTCGATCGCGGTTTGTAACAAATGTCGATTTTCAAGTTCGGTCTAATACCGAGACCGGACAAATCAGTCATATTTGGATTATCAACCGGATACAACCTCAGATTTAGTGTTCTCAGGTCAAGCTGGGTGGCCCTGGCGGAAACTACACAATTCCGAATTCGCTATGGATGACGCTGTTTTTTCGCTCGCCTGCCGGCGAAATCTGATTATGGCTACGCGCATCAAGTTCGGAAGCAGAGAAACGTGCTGATCGCCGTGATGAGCTTGGCGTGTCTAATCTGCGGCGTGAGTTTCGCGGGTCTTTCATTGCGGTATCCGGGGCGCGCGGCCGTCTTTGAGCGCTGGAGCGGGATCTGCCTCGTGCTCGGCCTGTGCCTGCTCGGAGCGGCGCTGCACGGCGCCCGCACGTAGGCTCCCTGACACCTTTCCCGGCGCGCCGGATCACGCACAGGGAGGCGCCACAGTGGCAGGCGTGTCGGCAGGATGGCCGATCGGCTGAGCTTAGCGGTGTCTACGGTGTCTCGGCAGAGCCTTAGGCGTGG
Source organism: Methylobacterium sp. FW102-HT35C08 (assembly GCF_058790235.1). Taxonomy (NCBI): domain Bacteria; kingdom Pseudomonadati; phylum Pseudomonadota; class Alphaproteobacteria; order Hyphomicrobiales; family Methylobacteriaceae; genus Methylobacterium; species Methylobacterium sp. FW102-HT35C08. The sequence continues at coordinate 789,514 of NZ_JBYTCL010000002.1, forward strand.
CAAGCCGCGCGCTGGAGTACATGCCGGCCATTCGCCCCACGGGCCGGTCAGGCCTGCCCCTGGGCGGCATTACCGCCGCGGCTGCCGCAGGCGGAGCAGAACCGTTCGAACGTGCTCTTGCGATGGTCGCAGGCGGGGCACCGCTCGAACAGGCCGATCCCGCAATGCGGGCAGAAATTCGCATTCGGGCTCGCGACGTCGACGGGCCGCTCGCAGCCCGGGCAGACCTTTTTGGCGAGGCGGAGCAGGGCCTGATCGGTGGCGATCTCGGTCCGTCGCTCCTCGTCGGGTCGCGCTTCCGCGATCCGCTGGCGCTCCCGATAGGCGTGGAGGGCGTTGATCGCCGCGCGTCCGGCCACGAGGGTGACTACCACCCCGACGCCGTAATGGACGTAGCCGCCGTAGCTCGGCAGATACGGCACCAGCTCGACGAAGAACGCGAAGGCCGCTGCCAGCGCAAACCCCCACACGAACGGCCAATTGCGCGTGTTCCGCCGTTTCAGGAGCAGCCATCCGGCCAGAACCAGCAGCGGGAGGGTCACGGCGAGCCGGTAGCCGAAAACGCGCAGCTCCTGCGTGCCCTCGGCGGCCTGGAGCTTCTGCTGAGCGGCCGCGCGCTCCTCGCTGTCCTCGGCCATCAGCGCCGATTGTTTCTGTGCGAGGTCGAGATCCGCCTGAGCCAGGGCTTCCAGCCGTTCCTCGACCGTCCGCTCGGCGGCCTTCAGGGCGTCGAGTTGCTGCGTCCGGGCAACCAGATCGGGATCCTGGTCGACACGCTGTGTCGTATCCCGAGTCTTCAGCCAGTTGGCGAAGGTCTCGCGGGCAGCCGCGGAGGCCGAGCGCGCCGCATCGAGGGCGAGCTGGGCCTGATCCGTCTGCTGCTGGTTGTCGCCGCGCTCACGGCGGACCTCCTTCAGGGCGGCCGCGGTGGTCTGCGACTTCCCGGGGTCGAGGAATTGCTCGAGTGTATAGCGGTGCTCGACCTCCGGCAGGTCGCCGACCACCAGGGAACCGAGGCCGATCAGGAAAACCGCGAAGGCGACGGCCACCAGCCATAGGATGAGGGTGAAGGACCGCTCGGACAGACTGACAGCTGATCTCACGACACGATCCTCGGCTGGTCCAGGCGGGTGCGACGACATCCGATCTGCCGGGTGCAGGCCCGGGTCGAATCGGTTCTCCGCGGACGGCAGCCGCCGAGCTTAGCAGGCGACCGGGACGCGCGTCCCGTCTCGGCTACGGAACGTCGAGCCGCATAACCTGTTGTCAGGCCGCCCGGCGCGGATGCTGGGTTACGAGAATCGGAGCGGACCCATGAGCCTCCTCGGCAGCATCGTCGGCAAGATCCTCCACCCGTTCGGCGGTGGAACCGCGGAGGCCGCGCCCTCGGCCACGGCCGGCTCGGGTGGTCCGGCCACCTCCAGCACGCCCTCCACCCCGTCCGCCCCCGGCAGCGCCGGCGGCAGCGAGCCCGTGGATGTCGCGGCCGTGCTCACCAGCCTCGCCGAGAAGAACCCGCAGACGCTCGACTGGCGCCACTCGATCGTGGACCTGATGAAGCTGCTCGGCCTCGATTCCGGCCTCGCCTCGCGCAAGCAGCTCGCCGACGAGTTGCACTACACCGGCGACAAGGACGACTCGGCCTCGATGAACATCTGGCTGCACAAGCAGGTCATGCAGAAGCTCGCCGAGAACGGCGGCAAGGTGCCGGATGACCTGAAGCACTAGGCGGCGGCACCAGCGTCCCTCCTGACGGCGAGGGCCCGGCGACATGGAACGCCGGGCTCCCTATCCGAAGGTTTGCCGGCGGCTATCGCCTCGTCCTTCCGGGGCGCCGGAGGCGAGCCCGGAAAGCAGAGGCTCTGTGGGTGCTTATTCCTGGGGTCCTCGGCGTGTCTGGATCCCGGGCTCCGCTGCGCGGCCCCGGGATGACGCCTCTGGAGTCGTGCGCCTTGAGGCCCGCTCAGCGCCCGGTCCGGACCCGGGTCCACAGACGGGTGACGAAGCGCTGGGTGCGGTCGTCCCAGGCGGTGTTGATCGAGAGGCGCTGCATCGTCGCCTCGTCCGGGTAGATGCCGGGATTGCTCAAGATCTCGGGCTTCACGAACTTCTTCGCCGCGAGATTGCCGCTGGCATAGGCCACGAAGTTGGTGTTCGCCGCGGCCACGTCGGGCCGCATCATGTAGTCGATGAAGGCCAGCGCCTCGGCCGGGTGGGCGGCATCCTTCGGGATCGCGAAGGTGTCGAACCACATCAGCGCGCCTTCCTTCGGCACCACGTAGGCGATCTCGGTCCCGTTCTTGGCCTCGTCGGCGCGGCGCTTGGCCTGCATCACGTCGCCCGAATAGCCCACCGCCACGCAGATATCGCCGTTGGCCAGCGCCTGGATGTACTCCGACGAGTGGAACTTCCGCACGGAGCCGCGCACCTTGTAGAGGGCGTCGGTCACCAGGGTCATGTCGTCCCAGCGCTTGGAATCGGCCTTGGCCCCGAAGGCCGGCAGCATGCTCGGGATCAGATCCTCGGGGCTGTCGAGCATCATGATCCCGCACTCCTTCAGCTTGTTGGCGGAAGCGGGATTGAGGACGAGGTTCCAGGAATTCACCGCCGCGTTGGCGCCCAGGCGCTCGCGCACGGCAGCGACGTTGTAGCCGATGCCGGTGGTGCCCCACATGTAGTCGACGGCGTAGGTGTTGCCGGGATCGTAGGCCGCCAGCCGGCTCGTGACCTCGGGCCAGAGATTGCCGAGGTTCTTCAGCTTGGACTTGTCGAGCGGCAGGAAGGCGCCGGCCCGGATCAGCCGCTGCAGGTAGGGCCCTGACGGCACGACGATGTCGTAGCCCGAGCGGCCGGCCAGCAGCTTGGTCTCGAGGATCTCGTTGTTGTCGTAGGTGTCGTAGACGACCTTGATGCCGGTCTCGCGGGTGAAGGCCTCGAGCACCTTCGGGTCGATATAGTCCGACCAGTTGTAGATGTTGAGGACCCGCTCCTCGGCGGCCGGGACCGGCTGCGCGAGGGGGAGGGCGGCGAGAAGGACGGCCGCCAGAACGATGCGACGCAGGCCGCTCACCGGCTCCTCGCGGCCACGACCACGATCTCGACGAGATACTCGGGCGCGGCGAGCTTGGCCTCGACGGTGGCGCGGGCCGGCGGGTTCTCCGGGGAGACCCAGGCATCCCAGGCCGCGTTCATCTCCGCGAAGGTCGCGATGTCGGCGAGGTAGACGGTGGCCGAGAGGATCCGCTCCTTGTCGCTGCCCGCCGCGGCCAGCAGCCGGTCGATCTCCGAGAGGATCTGCTGCGTCTGGATCGTCACCCCGGTGCCGACCGTGTCGGATGCGACTTGGCCGGCGAGGTAGACCATGTCGCCGAAGGTCACGGCCTGCGACATCCGCTTGCCCGGCTCGATCCGCTGAATGTCCATGCCCGTCTCCACACCTCAGGAACCGGCGTATCTGCCGCGGCGGCGGCCCGGCCGTAAAGGGCTGCGCGTCCGGCCGCCACTGGAACCCGAGGAAAATCGTCATCCGGCGGCGGGGTGCGGGCAACCGTCGCGGTCCGCGGCGCGTTCTGCCGGCATCGACAGTCACGCCTTGGGGTTTGTTATGGGTATCCTCTGGACCATCATCATCGGGTTCATCGCCGGGGTCATCGCCAAGTTCCTCATGCCGGGCCCGAACGAGCCCGCCGGCTTCATCCTGACCACGATCCTCGGCATCGTCGGCGCCTTCGTGGCGACGTTCCTGGGACAGGCCATCGGCTGGTACGGACCGAACCAGGGGGCGGGCTTCATCGGTGCGATCGTGGGCGCCGTGGTCGTGCTGTTCATCTACGGCCTGATCGCTGGCCGCCGCACCACCACCTACTGAACCGTCCGGTAGGCCCCGGAACGACGAGGGGCGCCCCGCGGGGCGCCCCTTTTGTTGTCTGGCCGCCGCATCCGGTCGGGGCCTCGCCACAGCGCCTTCCGTCAGCTCGGGCGCAGCGAAGGGACCCAGGGCAACCCGACGATGTCGGACGGTGCACGGACTGGATTGCTTCGCTCGCAAAGGCGGTGACGCCGTAGCCCGAGAACGTCGGGGGCTTAAAAGTGCTCGGACGCGGCCTTCACGGCGCAATGACCGGTTGCGCCGCGCACCGCGAGGCCGACGCCGACGACGAGCGCCAGCAGGCTCAGGAGCTTATTGGGGCGGGGCTGCGCGGCGGCCGCGGCGATGCCGAGGCCGAGCGCCACCGAGACGGCGCGCTCCGTGGTCGACAGGTTCGGCTGCCCGCTGAAGATGTCGTGCATCATGTCGTTGGCCATGAGGGTCTCCGGTTCGGAAGTCGCGGGGGAACGCGGCATCCGGCGCCCCGTTCCCGGCTGACGGCCGACCCCCGTGCGACGAAAAGAAAAGGGCGCGGCCCCTGAGGACCGCGCCCGTCTGAGACATCCAGCACCGGCCGGAGCCGGTGCGCGCGTCCCGCGGCTTACTCGCCGGCCTCGCGTCGGCGCTCGCCGCGATGGCGGCCGCCCTCGCGGGGCTCGCGCGGCTCGTCGCCGCGCTCGGCCCGGTCGGCGTCGCGCTGAGCCTTCACCTTCTCGGTGATGTCCTCGCCCGTCTGCTGGTCGACGACCTTCATGGACAGGCGGATCTTGCCGCGGTCGTCCTGACCGAGGAACTTCACCTTGACCTTGTCGCCTTCCTTGACGACGTCCTGAACCTTGGCGACCCGCTGGGCAGCGAGCTCCGAGATGTGGACGAGACCGTCCTTGGCGCCGAAGAAGTTCACGAAGGCGCCGAACTCCATGCACTTCACGATCGTGCCGTCGTAGATCACGCCGACTTCCGGCTCCGCCACGATCGAGCGGATCCAGTTGTAGGCCGCCTTGATCGCCTTGCCGTCGGCCGAGGCGATCTTGACGATGCCGGTATCCTCGATGTTGATCTTGGCGCCGGTCTTCTCGACGATCTCGCGGATCACCTTGCCGCCGGTGCCGATCACGTCGCGGATCTTGTCGGTCGGGATCTGCATCGTCTCGATGCGCGGCGCGTACTCGCCGAGCTCCGGCCGGGCAGCGGTCAGGGCCTTGGCCATCTCGGCGAGGATGTGGGCGCGCCCGTCCTTCGCCTGGTCGAGGGCGACCCGCATGATCTCCTCGGTGATGCCGGCGATCTTGATGTCCATCTGGAGCGAGGTCACGCCCTCGTCCGTGCCGGCCACCTTGAAGTCCATGTCGCCGAGGTGATCCTCGTCGCCCAGGATGTCGGACAGGACCGCGAAGCGCTCACCTTCGAGGATGAGGCCCATGGCGATGCCGGCCACCGGACGGCGCAGGGGCACGCCGGCATCCATCAGCGACAGCGAGCCGCCGCAGACCGAGGCCATCGAGGACGAGCCGTTCGACTCGGTGATCTCCGACACGACGCGGATCGTGTAGGGGAATTCGTGGGCCGGCGGCAGGACCGGACGGATCGCCCGCCAGGCGAGCTTGCCGTGGCCGATCTCGCGACGGCCCGGGGAGCCCATCCGGCCGGTCTCACCGACGCTGTAGGGAGGGAAGTTGTAGTGGAGCAGGAAGCGCTCCTTGTAGGTGCCTTCCAGCGAGTCGATGAACTGCTCGTCCTCACCGGTGCCGAGGGTGGCGACCACGAGGGCCTGGGTCTCGCCGCGGGTGAACAGCGACGAACCGTGGGCCCGCGGCAGGACGCCGACCTCGGAGACGATCGGGCGGACCGTCTTCAGGTCGCGGCCGTCGATGCGGGCGCCGGTGTCGAGCACGTTCCAGCGCACGACCTTCGACTGGGCCTCCTTGAAGGCGGCCTTGACCTTCTCGGCCGGGTACTTCTCGGCACCCTCCGGGCAGAGAGCGGCCATCACCTTCGCCTTGACGGCGTCGACGGCGGCGTAGCGCTCCTGCTTGACCGTCTTGGTGTAGGCGGCGCGCAGCTCGGTCTCGCAGACCTCGAGGACGGCCTTCTCGACGTCGGCGTTCTCGGGAGCCTTGAAGTCGCGCGGCTCCTTGGCGGCCTTCTCGGCGAGGCGGATGATCGCCTCGATCACGGGCTGGAAATGCTTGTGGCCGAACATCACGGCGCCGAGCATCACGTCCTCGGACAGCTCCTTGGCCTCCGACTCGACCATCAGCACCGCGTCCTGCGTGCCGGCGACGACGAGGTCGAGGCTGGACTCCTCCTTGGTCTCGGTGACCAGCGGGTTCAGCCGGTAGCTGCCGTTGATGTAGCCGACGCGGGCGCCGCCGATCGGGCCCATGAACGGCACGCCCGACAGGGTCAGGGCGGCGGAGGCCGCGACCATGGCGACGATGTCGGGATCGTTCTCAAGGTCGTGGGTCAGGACGGTGACGACGACCTGGGTGTCGTTGCGCCAGCCCTCGACGAAGAGCGGGCGGATCGGGCGGTCGATCAGGCGGGAGACCAGGGTCTCCTTCTCGGAGGGACGGCCCTCGCGCTTGAAGTAGCCGCCCGGGATGCGGCCGGCCGCGTAGGCGCGCTCCTGGTAGTTCACGGTGAGCGGCATGAAGTCGATGCCGGGCTTCGGCTCCTTCGTGGCGACCACGGTGGCGAGCACAGAAGTCTCGCCGTAGGTGGCGACCACGGCGCCGTCGGCCTGGCGGGCAACCTTGCCAGTCTCGAGGACGAGCTTGCGGTCGCCCCACATCAGCTCTTCGCGTTGAACGTCGAACATTCTTTCGTCTCTTCCTTGCCTGCGGCGGGCCCAAGCCCGGCGCCGCCCGGGGGCAAGACGGCGAGACACTCCACGGCGTGAGTGTCTCGCGATCCTGCCCCGATGCCGGCGCCTCGAAGCGGCCCGCTTGACGGGAGGCCGGACCCATTCCGGCATCCCGCGATGGTGAAACGCGGTCCCGGGCCGTGCCCGGAACCGCGCGATAGACGCCTTAGCGGCGGATGCCGAGACGCTCGATGAGGGCGCGGTAGCGGGCCTCGTCCTTGCGCTTGACGTAGTCGAGCAGCGAGCGGCGCTGCGAGACCAGCTTCAGGAGGCCGCGCCGGGAATGGTTGTCCTTGGCGTGGGTCTTGAAGTGGCCGGTGAGGTTGGTGATCCGCTCGGTCAGGATCGCCACCTGGACCTCGGGGGACCCGGTGTCCTTGGCGTCCTTGCGGTGTTCCTTGATGAGCGCGGTCTTGCGCTCTGCCGTGATCGACATCGCGTGCCTTTCGGGTTGTGCTGGTCGGATGCGGCGCCCCGTTCGGGCGCGCGCGGGCTCGGCGTTCGGCCGGTGCCGGGATGTCGTCCAGCACGGTCACAGCGCCAAGCGGCTCAAGCCCCGCCCGGTAACCCGGGTCGAGGCTCGCGTTCCATGACACGAAACCGTCGGATATGCCAGCCCCGAGCCTGCGGGCCGCCGTGTCCGATCAACCCCACACAAGACGATCGCATCCCGCGGCGTCATGCCGGGACCACGAAGCAGGGCCCGGAATCCAGATCCGCGTGGTTGGCTCAGCCTGGCGGCACCGGCGATTCGGAGTCCTGGGCTCGGCTACGCGGCCCCGGGAGGGTCCAGTGAACCATTCCGTTTGCGGCCACGCTGCGCGATGCTTCGACGCGTGACCGGGCTCGGGACACGTTCGGGCGCGCCGCTTGCTCCTCGGCGTTCGAGGCGCGATCAAGCGCGAAGGGGGAACGGAATGGCCGAATCTGCGGTGACGACAGGCGTCCGTGCCGAGCCCGGGCAGAGCCGCGCACTCGCCCGGAGCCTCACGGCCCCCGGCCTCGTCGCCATCGGGCTCGGCGCCACGATCGGCGCCGGCATCTTCGTGCTCACCGGGACCGCGGCGGCGCAATATGCCGGCCCGGCGCTCAGCCTCTCCTTCGTCATTGGCGGGATCGCGTGTGGCTTCGTCGGCCTGTGCTACGCCGAATTGGCGGCCATGATCCCGGAGCCGGGCTCCACCTACACCTACACCCGGGCGAGCCTGGGGCGGTTTCCGGCCTGGGTGGTCGGCTGGGACCTCGTCCTCGAATTCGCCGTGGCGGCGGCTACGGTGGCGGTGGGCTGGTCGGGCTACGCGCAGTCGCTCGCGGCGGATTTCGGCCTGCGGCTGCCGACCTCGCTCGCCGCAGCGCCCGGGGATGGCGGCCTCATAAACCTGCCGGCCGTCGGCATCGTCCTGCTGCTGACCGCGCTCCTGATGCGCGCCACCCGGGAGGCCTCTTTGGTGAACGGTCTCCTAGTCGCCTGCAAGGTGGCGATCATCCTGGCCTTCGTGGGCGTCGGCACGGCCCATCTCAAGCCGGAACTCTGGCAGCCGTTCGTGCCGGACAATGCGGGGAGCTTCGGCGCCTATGGCTGGAGCGGCGTGTTCCGCGGCGCCGCGGTGGTGTTCTTCGCCTTCGTGGGCTTCGAGACCGTGGCGACGGCCGCGGGCGAGTGCCGGGCGCCGCAGCGGGACGCGCCGGTCGGGCTGATCGGGTCGCTCCTCATCACCACGGTGCTGTACGTGGCGATGGCGGCCGTGCTCACCGGCCTCGTCCCGTACCGCGACCTCGACGTCGCCGACCCGGTGGCCAGGGCGGTCGACACGATCGGGCTGTCGCGCTTCGCAATGGTGATCAAGGCCGGCGCCCTGATCGGCCTGACCACCTCGGCGCTGACCGCGCTCTACGGGCAGGGCCGAATCTTCTTCGCCATGGCGCGCGACGGCTTCCTCCCGGAGGCCTTCTGCCGGGTCCATCCGGTGACGCGGGCGCCCGTGGCGAGTCAGCTGGTGATCGGCCTGTTCACGGCCGCGGTGGCAGGCCTCGTGCCGATCGGCATCCTGGGCGAGATCGTCAGCATCGGCACGCTCCTGGCGTTCTGCCTCGTCTGCGCCACGGTGCTGATCCTACGCCGGACGGAGCCGGACCGGCCGCGCCCCTTCCGGGTGCCGGCGGCGACGCTCACGGCCGGGCTCGGCATCCTATCGTGCCTGACGCTGATGGCCTCGCTCCCGGCCGAGACCTGGATCCGCCTCGCGCTCTGGCTGGTGCTGGGCCTCGCGATCTATGCCGGCTACGGCCGGCGGCGCGCCCGGCTCAGCTGATCAGATTGATCGTCGCCTGGGTCAGCCTATCGATCGTGGCCGAGGCGTTGAGATTGGCCTCGTAGTTCCGGACCACCTGCTGCAGGTCGGCCGATTCCGCGGCCGCGTTCACGTTGGGCAGGCGAACATATCCCCTGAGGTCGGCGGCGCCGTTCGACGGGTCATAGCGCCGGCGGAAGTCGCTGCTGTCGCGCACGATGCGGCCGACCGGGCTGCGCGGGCTGTCGGCTACGACGGGCGCGAACACCGCGATCTTGCGGGCATAGGGCGCCCCGCCCGGTTCGGTGGGAGAGGAATCGGCGTTGGCGATGTTCTCGGAGATCGTGCGGATCCGTCCGGTCTGCACCTGCCGGCCAGCCGCCAGTGCGTCAGAGGCCGAGTGGAGGGCGCTGGTATCCGGCATGCGCGGGCCTGAGCGGCGGAAGGACGGTGCACGATCCTCGGCGTGATAGGCTTAACGACCGGTTAAGACCACGACCGGCGAGCTCTTGGGCTCAACCTCTGGCCGCTTCGCGAGACGTGGTTGGCAGAGACGCAGCAAAATCCCGATCCCGATCTGCAAGCAAAAACTAGCAGTTCCGAAAACCGTTTCCGTCACCCGGGGCAGCGGAGCGGAGCCCGGGATCCAGAACCGCCGACGCGACAAGGTTTCGCATCGCCGGTGCATCTCGATCGCCCGCCTTCGGCGTGCCCCTCGGGTCCGGGCTCGCTTGCGGCGCCCCGGAATGACGGCGCGCGCGGAGACACCGAGCCGCGCGAACTCAGAATCTGATGCTCACCTCACCGTCCCGGAGAGGCTCAACGCCTCCCGGAGATCCTGACCGTCGGTCAGCCGTAGGCCCCGGCGGCGCAGGGATGCCAGCATCGCCCGGTCCGGGAACGGGCAGTAGGGCAGCACCGCGGTGGTCTGGCTCTCGGGCATCGCGCCGGTCCGGGCAATCGTGTCGAGCAGCGTGTCCAGCAGGCCGCGCCCGTGAGCGTGCAGCGCCACGGCGGCCCGGGTTGCGGTGGTGCCGGGGGGCAGGGGCACGGCTTCCTGGGCGAGGATCGCCCCGGTGTCGATCGTGGCGGCCAGCCGGTGCAGCGTCATGCCGAAGCTGCCGGGACCCTCGGCCAGGGCGTGGATCGTCGGCACCGGGCCGCGGTGACGAGGCAGCAGGCCGGGATGGCCGTTGATGCCCCCGAGCCGCGCCAGCCCGATCGTCTCTGGCTTCAGGATCTGGTCGAAATGGTAGGTCAGGATCAGGTCCGGCGCCGCCTCGCGCAGCCGTTGCGCGACCTCGGGGCCGTTGACGTCGTCGATCGACAGAGCCGGGATGCCGAGGCGTCGGCACAGGGTCTTGAGGGGTGTCGCTTCCGGCGCGTCGCCGCTTCCGGCCACCGCCTGGGTCAGTGGCGCCAGGGGCCGCAGCAGGTCCGGCAGACCGAAATTGACCGCCAAGTAAGGCAGGATGCCGGCGCCCGAACGCGCGAGGTGCCGCCGGATCTGGCCCGTCAGGCCGCCGCTCGACGGCCGTTCGGCGTTGGAGAGGCCCACGAAGGCGATGTCGGCCCGGTAATCGGCGACGAGCCGGCGGACCACACGGGCGTTCGGCAGCGCCTCCAGGACGAACAGCGCGATCCGGGGCCGCGCCATCAGCGGCGCTTCCGCCGCTGGAACCGGAAGGCGTAGAGCCCGGCCTTGCGGACATTCTCCGGCAGGAGCAGCACGGTGCGGGCGAGGGCCGCGAGGATGAATGGGAACGCGATCACGTCACGGTTGGCCGCGATGCCCTTGGCGATGCGCACGGCGGCCTCCTCGGCGCTGATCTCCAGTGGCCGCCAGCCCTTCAGCTCACCGCCCATCGGGGTCTTCACGTAGCCCGGCGTCACGACGTTGACCTTCACGCCCCGGGGCCCGACCTTTTGCCGAAGCGCCAGACCGTGGGCAACGAGGGCCGCCTTGGCGCCGCTATAGGCCGGCGCGTCCTGCAGCGGCGCATAGGCAGCCAGCGACGACAGCAGGACGATCTGGCCACGCCCACGCTCGAGCATCAGCGTCAGGCTGGGCAGCACGACGTTGAGCGAGCCGGTGTAGTTGATGTCGGCGGTCTCGAAGGCCACGTCCTCGGCCTCGACCTGCCCCTCCTGGTTGCCGCCGTTCACTGCGGCGTTGGCGATGACGAGGTCGAGGGGCGCCTCCGCGTCCGACCGGCGCACGAGCGCCACAGCAGCGGCCCGGTCGCGGGTGTCCAGGCGGGCGGCGTCGACCGTGGCGCCACTGACGCGACAGTCGCGGGCCACAATCTCCAGGCGCTCGGCGTTGCGGCCGACGAGGATGAGGCTGACGCCGGGTTGCGCGTAGTGGCGCGCCAGCGCAGCGCCGATGCCGCTCGACGCGCCGGTGATCAGAATGCGGGGCATGGGGCGGGTTACGCCGCCGGGCGTGGAAAGATCAAGGTCGGGACGGGCTCACCGACGGTGAAAGCCGTGTCAAAGGCCCCCGGATCCCTCCGCCGGCGCGGTTTTCGGTCAGTAAACCGGGGCGAGTTCGCCGTCCCGCTCGGCCGCTTCGCGGATCGCCCGGGCCGCCGTCAGCATCGAATCGGGCAGCGCCGCCTCCATCCGTGGCACCGAGCCGGCCACGGCCCGGTCGATGGCCTCCTTGGAGAAGAAACCGCCGTTGACCTGGGTCCGATGCAGCACGACGCGGCGGAAATCGGCCATCAGGCCCATATCGGGCGCCGTCGGGCTCTTCCAGAAGCCGTCGAGGTCGCCCTGATGGGTCAGGCCGGCCATGTTGTAGATCGCGCTGCCGACCGCGTGGGTGGGGCAGCCCATCTCCAGCGACAGCATGCCCACCGTCGAGTTGACGATGACCACGCCGCGCGCGCCCTTGATCAGGGCCGGAAGGTCGCCGCCGTCGATGAAGTCGAGCCGGTCGCTGACGCCGTGGCGGCGGGCCGAGGCGCGGGCGAACTTGCGCCAATTGATCAGGCCGCTGTCGAGCGGATGCAGCTTCACCAGCAGACGCGTCGGCGCCGCGGAGGCGTCCGCGAAGGACTTGATCACCCGGTCCATGAAGCCCTCGACGCCGAGGAACGGCGAGTGGACCCGGATCTGGTAGTCGCTGTCGAGCTGGAGCGGCAGCAGGAAGTAGTCGCAGCCGACGGCACGGTAGATCTCGTCGCAGCGCGCGGCCTCGCGACGGGTATGGGCCCGGCGGGTGAACTTCTTGATCCAGCCCGCATATTCGGCCGCGATATGGGTCGGCCGGTGGCTGCGGAAATGCGGAAAGAGATAGGGGAACAGGATGTTGGCGAGGTTGTAGCCGACGTCCCAGACGCTGCGGCGGGCCATGTCGCCCGTGGAGGGCATCGCCCGGCCGGGCTGCGGCAGGCGCCGCGCTAGGGCGCGGACCTCGTCGGCCGTCCGCGGCAGTGACGAGAAGCCGTTCACGCCGCCCAGTTCGCAGGTGATCCAGTTCGGGCGGATGTAGCCCTCCTCGAACACGTGCACCCGCAGGCCGCGATACTCGGCAATCATCCGGGCGGCCTTGTGGAATGGCCGGCAATCCCCGAACAGCACGATATCAGTGACACTCTCGCGGTCGAGATAGGATTCGAGATACGCGCCCCAGGCCTCCCGGCGGCCCCGATAATTATCCGCCTCGCCGCTCCAGAACAGCCAGTCGCCGGGGCAGAGATTGATGCGCCGGACCTGATGCCCCCGCGCGCGCAGCGCCTTTCCGAGATCGGAGAAGAACGGCGTGGCGATGCCCTGGAGGAAGAGGAAGGTCGCAGGGCGGTCACGGAGGGCGTCGGGGGCGGGCTGTTGCATTCCGCGGCGCTTCTATCCTTGACCCTGGCCCGGACGTGCCGGGCCGATGAGAGACAATCAGGTGGCACGGAGCCTGACGGCCCGGCAATCCAAAGCCGTGCCGCAGCACGGTTTTTCCGCGTCGGCGTGGCCCGTCTGCAACGGTGGCGCGTCCGCGGTTCGAGGTTCGGATTAGGCCGGCAATCGCGGCGACGATATGTCCAAATCCTTTCCAGGTCGTGGCGGCGGTGACGTCGGCCGCGGTTGTCCCCGCGTTGCACGGCCATCCCACGCCGACGAAAATGCGCTACAGGCGGCCCACCACCTCGCCCGACCGGAGCCGGACGCGCCGACCATGGCCCCTGAACCCACCCCGTCGCTCTACGCGACCGGCCGCACGATCCGCCGCCTGCGGGCGGAGATCGAGGCCGCGACGGGCCTCGCCTTCGCGCCGGCGCACTCCCGAGCAGTCGGCGCGGTCTGGGGCGCCGGAAGTCCGGCCGGGCGCCTGCTGGCCCTGGCGGGCCGCCGGCGCCTCGTAGTCGCCCCCGGGCCGCTCCTCAGCCCGTACGATGCGCCGGAGACCGGTTTCGCCTCCCTGAGAATCAGCCTCGACGGCGTGCCGCTCGGCGGGGAAGGCGGCGTCCACTACCTCGATCCCTGGACCCGGGCGCCGATCGAGCGCGCAGCCTGCGCCGAGCGGGTGGCGTGGCTCGCCGCGCGCTTTTCCGAGAACGACCGGCGGGTCATCTATGTCGGGATGTCGCGCTGGAAGCGGCCAGCCCTCGACGTGCTCGGGGCCGGGCCCGCCGGGCGCCCGATCCACACCATGACCACCGAGGCCGCCATCAAGGCCGGTCGGCGCCATCGCGGGCGCGTCCTCGCCTGGGCGACCCGGGCGCCGGGACAGCTGGAGGCGGCCTGCGCGCAGGCCGGGCTGCCGTTGGCCCGGGTGGAGGACGGGTTCCTGCGCTCCGTCGGGCTCGGCGCCAGCCTGCAGCCCGGCGCCTCCATCGTGGTCGACGATCTCGGCATCTACTACGATCCGCGCCGGGAGAGCCGCCTCCAGCGGCTGCTCGCCGAGGCGGACTTCACCCCGGATCTCGTTGCCCGGGCACGCCACCTGCGCGAGGAGGTCGTGGCGCGCCGGCTCAGCAAGTACAATGTCGGCCTGGACGCTGCGTCGCTCGACTGGCCGGCCGGACGGCGGATCGTTCTGGTCCCCGGCCAGGTGGAGGACGATGCCTCGGTGCGGCACGGCTCGCCGCTGGTCCGCTCGAACCGGGCGCTCCTGGAGGCGGCCCGACGACGCAACCCGGACGCGTTCCTGCTCTACAAGCCGCATCCCGACGTGGAGGCCGGCTTCCGCCCGGGGATCATCCCGGAGGCGGAGGCGCTGACCCTGGCCGACCGGATCGTCGCCGGCATCAGCATCGTCGACCTGCTCGACCGGGTCCACCACGTCGAGACCATGACGTCGCTCGCCGGCTTCGAGGCGTTGATCCGCGGCCTCACCGTGGCGACGCACGGCCGGCCTTTCTACGCGGGCTGGGGCCTGTCGGAGGATCTAGCGCCGGGGGCCGACCGGGGCCGCCGGCTGAGCCTCGACGCGCTGGTGGCGGGGGCGATGATCCTCTATCCGCGCTACCTCGATCCCGTGGCGATGAAGCCGTGCACCCCGGAGCAGCTCCTCGACCGGCTCAGCGCGGCCCGGGACGCGGCGCCGCGCAGCGCCCTGTCCATCGGCCGGGCGGCCCACCTGATGATGCGGGCTCGATACGGGCTCCTCAATCCGATCGTGAGGGCGCTGCGCAGCCGGCGCGGCGTCGGCCGCGAGACCGGAGGCGGCCCGCGGTGAGACGGATCCCGGGCCGAGACACCGGAATTCCGAGACCTTGCTGTGACACCAAAGCGATAGCGCGCGCTGCTAAGGTCGAGATTCAGCAGCACGCCCCGGGCCGCCCCCGATCAATCCGGATCAGGAGCGACTCGCAAACCCTTGCTCCGACGCGCTGTTTCCCGCCGGACCTTAGCCCGGCGGCGAGCAGGCCCGTCTCCAGCCGAGTGCCCGAGTCTTGACGACCTTCCTCATTGCCACCGGCCTCGCGCTCGCCGTCTGCCTAGCCCTGGAGGTGCTCGTCGGCGACGCGATCACCCGGGCGAGCCTCGCGCCGCGCGACCTCGGCCTGCGGCTCACCGGCTACCTGCTGATCCTGCTGTTCTGGTTCGAATTCTCCTGGCGGCCCTGGCTCGCCGGGCTGACCTGCGTGATCACCGTGGCGATCCTCATCGTCGTCAGCCGCGCCAAGCGCTCGGTGATCGGCGAGCCGCTGCTGTTCAGCGATTTCGCCCTGCTGCCGCAGGTGCCGCGCCACCCGCAGCTCTACTACATCCCGCCGCTGTGGGATCCGCGCATCTCCGTGCCCGTTCTGCTCACCCTGGCCGCCACCGTGCTGTGGTACCGGACCGAGCCGAGCGTGCTGCCCGATTCCACCCTGCCGCGCATCCTCGCCCTGCTCGGCCTGCCGCTGCTGCTCTGGCTGATGTTCAAGGCCGCGCCGCGCCCGCCGCTTTCCAGGCTGATCGCCCGCTGGTTCCCGAGCCCCGACCTGGAAGCGGACGTGGCCCGGGTCGGCCTTCCGGCGAGCCTGCTCGGCTACACCGCCCGGGCGCTGGCCGGGGGCGAGCCGGTGCCCGAAGCGCCGACGCTGCCCCCCGGGCCGGGCGAAGACGTCGTGGTGGTGGTCCAGCTCGAATCCTTCATCGACCCGGAGCGGCTCGGCGGTGCGGCGCTGCCGGCGATGGAGCTGTTCCGGACGCGGGCCGCGCAGTACGGCCGCCTTCAGGTCCCGGCGCACGGCGCCTACACGATGCGCAGCGAGCACGCGGTGCTCACCGGCCGGCCCTCCGAAAGCCTCGGCTTCGGCCGGTACGATCCCTACACGTCCCGGAGCGGCGACGAGCCGACGAGCCTCGCCCGTCTCGCTCGGGCCCGGGGCTACGCGACCCTGTTCCTTCACCCCTTCCACCGGGACTTCTTCCGCCGGGCGAAGATCATGGAGGCGTTCGGCTTCGCCGACCTCGTGATGGGTGAGGCCTTCGCGGAGGCGCCGCGGGTCGGTCCGTATGTCGGTGACGTCGCCCTGGGCCAGCGCCTGCTGGCCGAGGTGCGGGCCCGATCGACGCCGCTGTTCCTGTTCTGCGTCACCATGGAAAATCACGGTCCCTGGAAGCCCGGTCGGCTGCCCGGGCTCGACGACCCGCAGGCGCAGTATCTCCACCACGTCGCCAATAGCGGGCGGATGGTCGAGGCCCTCGTGGCGGGACTTGATGCCCTGGCCCGCGAGCGTCGCCAGACGATGACGCTCTGCGTGTTCGGCGACCACGCGCCCTCTCTGCCGACTTGCAAGCCGGGCTTCGGCGGCCGGACCACCGAGTACGCCCTGTTCCGCTTCGGCCGCGCGTCGGACACGCCGCGCCGGGTCGATATCCCCGCCGATGCCTTGGGGCGGGCACTGCGCGGCGCCCTCGCCGCCGCGCCTGCGGACATGTCCGTTCGGACATGATAAGGTTAAGCTTGCACGCCATAAGCGTGGCCGTGCCACGCTGGTGACGCATTGCCGACCGATAGCGCGACCGTCCGCGAGACGGCCGCAGGTTCGGCGCGGCCGTTAAAGCGATCGCAGCGTTTGGCGGTCAAACTGGATGTCCCGGCCCATGCCAGCGATGGCAGGAGGTTCGGCGAGGAGAAGTCTCTGTGATGCTGCGTAAGACGACGCGCACCGCCTTCGTGGCCGCACTGGCGGCGGGATCGATCGGCGGCTGCACGTACCTGCCCGCGGCGGGTCCGACGGCGAGCGCGATCCAGGCGGGAGCGGAGGTGGCGACCGCCGACGGCGGGCTGCTGGCGCGCTACGAGATCATCGACGTCACGCCCAGCGTGGTCGAGGCCCTGCGCGGCCGGCCGCTGGACAGCCTGCTCGCCTCGTTCGGCGATCACC
Organism: Methylobacterium sp. FW102-HT35C08; assembly: GCF_058790235.1. Taxonomy (NCBI): domain Bacteria; kingdom Pseudomonadati; phylum Pseudomonadota; class Alphaproteobacteria; order Hyphomicrobiales; family Methylobacteriaceae; genus Methylobacterium; species Methylobacterium sp. FW102-HT35C08. The sequence continues at coordinate 806,359 of NZ_JBYTCL010000002.1, forward strand.
GCCCCTCGACCGAGCCGGTCATCGGCATCGGCGACATGGTCTCGGTCTCAGTCTGGGAAGCCGGCTCCGGCGGCCTGTTCTCCGGGCCGCTGGTCGCCGACCGGTTCTCGGCCGGCTCCAAGTCCGCCCTGATCCCCGAGCAGCCGGTCGGGCGCGACGGCGCCATCTCGGTGCCCTATGCCGGCCGCATCAAGGTCGCCGGCCGCCGCACCCAGGACGTGCAGGCGCTGATCGAGACCGAACTCGCCGGCAAAGCCATCCAGCCGCAGGTGCTGGTCTCGGTCACCCGGCCGATCAGCCAGGCCGTGACCGTCACCGGCGAGGGCGCGGCCGGCGCCCGCCTGCCGCTCTCGGGCCACGGCGACCGCATCCTCGACGTCATCGCCGCCGCCGGCGGCAACCGCGCGCCGGTCAACGAGACCTTCGTGCGGCTGTCGCGCGGGCCGGTCACCGCCACGGTGCCGCTGACCACGGTGGTGTCCAACCCCAAGGAGAACATCTACCTGCGGCCCAACGACGTGCTCACGCTGGTGCGCGATCCGCAGACCTTCATCGCGGTCGGCGCGCTCGGCAACAGCACCGAGCTGCCGTTCCAGGCCGACGGCATCACCCTGGCGCAGGCGCTCGCCAAGGCGCGCGGCCTGTCGGACTTCGCCGCCGACCCGGCCGGCACGTTCATCTTCCGCTTCGAACCCGCCAGCGTCGTGCGCCGGCTCAGCCCGGGCTCACGGCTGCTCGGCACGCCCCTCGTGCCGGTGGTCTACCGGATCGACATGCGCGACCCCAACAGCCTGTTCGTCTCCCAGGCGTTCCGGATGCGCAACCGCGACCTCATCTACGTCTCGAACGCGCCGTTCACCGAGGTCTCCAAGGTGCTCTCCGCCTTCAGCAGCGCCACCGGGCCCCTCTCCTCGGTCGCGACCGCTTACTACTACGCGAAGTAAGGTGCGGCGCCGGCCTGCGGACCGGCGACCATCGGAGCGTCAATCCCGCGATGGTCCTGTGGCATCGCCGGCCTTTCGAGCGGAGCCAAGCAGCCCAGAGGCGCCACATCTCCCGATGTGGCGCTGTCATGGTTCACATCGCTCTGCTCGTGATGACGGAGAGGCTGCGCTGATCTGACTTGCAACTGCTCCTTGCCTGAATGCGAAACGGGGCGCGGATGACATCCGCGCCCCGTTTCGCATCGCAATGTCCGATCCGGGATCCCGTGCTCTGGATCCCGATCGCTTGTCACACCCGCTTGGCGAGCAGCTGCTCGATCAGCGAACCGCCCTTGTCGATCGCCGCCAACTCCTCGGCGACCGCGTTCACGGTGTCGCGGATCTGGTCGGGGGTATGCTCGGAGGTCAGGAAGAAGCGCAGCCGCGAGGCCCGCTCCGGCACCGCCGGGTGGATGATCGGCTGGACGTTGATGCCCCGGCGGAACAGCCGGTCCGACAGGGTGACGGCCTTCAGCGAGTCGCCGACGATGATCGGCACCACCGCGAGACCCAGGCTGAAGCCGGTGTCGAGCCCGAGCTTCTTGGCGGTCGCCAGGAACAGCGTGCCGTTCTGGCGCAGGCGCTCGACCCGCTCCGGCTCGGCATGCATCACGGCGAGCGCCGCCTCGGCGGCCGCAGCGAGCGGCGGTGACATGCCAACGCTGTAGACGAAGCCACCGGCCGAGTGCTTCAGGTACTCGATCAGCGCGATCGGGCCGCAGATGTAGCCGCCGCAGGTCGAGAGCGTCTTCGACAGCGTGCCCATCCAGATGTCGACCTCCTTGGGGTCGACACCACAATGCTCGAACAGGCCCGCACCGGTCCGGCCGGTGACGCCGAGTCCGTGCGCCTCGTCGACCATCAGCCACGCGTCGTAGCGCCTCTTGAGGGCGACGAGCCCGGCGAGGTCCGGCGCGTCGCCGTCCATGCTGTAGAGGCCCTCGACCACGATCAGCGCCCGGCGGTGCTCGTGGCGGGTCGACTGGAGTAGGGTCTCCAGGGCGTCGAGATCGTTGTGCGCGAAGGAGCGCCGTTGCGCGCCCGAGAGCTGGGCGCCGGTGACGATGCTGTTGTGAGACAGCGCGTCGTGGAAGATCACGTCGCCCGCTTCCAGGAGGGCGCCGATCGTCGTGACGTTGGTGGCGTGCCCGCTCACCATCACCACACAGCCCTCGGAGTGGTAGTGCTTGGCCAGCGCCTGCTCGAGGCTGATGTGCCCGGGCCGCTCGCCCGCGACCACGCGGCTCGCCGACGCGGAGGTACCGTAGGCCTCGATCGCCTCCCGGGCGGCGTTGCTCACCCGCGGGTGGCCGTTCAGGCCGAGGTAATCGTAGGATGAGAAGTTGGTGAAGCTCTTCTGGTCGATCCGCGTCGTGGCCCCGGCCTTGGCGTCGTGGACGCGGAAGAACGGGTTGCCCAGGCCGATCAGATCGGCCGCCTGGCGCTGGAGCTTCAGCTCACGGTAGCCCGGCAGATTCTCGAAGTTCTGCGCCGCCGACTTGCCGGCCGGGGAGGCCGCCTTGACGGGGGCTGGGCGCGGCGTGGCGCGCCCGAGCCGGTTGGTCACGAAGCCGGCGAGCGCCGCGCGCCCGCCGTCCGGCCGTGCCGTATCGGTCATGAGTTGGTCTCTTTGATTCCGCTGGACGTCTGCTCGATGAGTTCCTTGAGCGGCGCGATCATCTGCGCATCGACCTCACCGCCGACATGCTTCGAGACAAGGCTCATCGCGACGCCGGCCGCCTCGTCCATGGGCGCGGAAACCGCCTGAATTAAGGACTCCGACAGCTCGTTGACGGTCATGCCCGAGGACAGGCCCGCGGGCGGCGCGTCGAGGGCGAAGCGCTCCTGCAGACTGGCGCCGAGTTCGACGCCCATCAGCGAGTCGAGGCCGATCTCCGAGAGCTGGCGCACGCGGCTGATATCGTCCTTCGGCAGGCGCAGGATGCGGGCGATGTCCTCGACGATCGCGTCCGACACGGTCTTGCGGACCACGTCGAGGTCGCCGCCCTTGAGGAGCGCCGCGATGTTGATCGCCTGAACACCGCCGGCCTCGGCCTGCTGGTCCGACCCGAGTTCGGCGTAGCTCGGCGAGCGCATGGTGGCGAGACGCTCGCGCGCCTTCCCCCAGTGCATCGCCGCGATGGCGATGACCGCCTCGTCGGGGGACGCGCCCTGGCTGCCCAGAGCCTCGGCCATCAGATCGAGGCAGCGGCGGGCCTCCATCGGCGTGACGCCGACGCGGCCGGCGAGGCCCTCCATGACCGCCTTGTTGCGGGCGAGCATGCCGACATCACCGATGGCACCCCAGGCTACCGCCAGAGCGGGCAGGCCACGGCGGCGACGCTGCCGCGCCAGCCCCTCCATGAAGCCGTTGGCGGCCACATAGGAGCCCTGGCCCGGATTGCCGATGAAGGTCGTCGCCGAGGAGAACAGGACGAAGTAGTCCAGGCTCCGGTCGCGGGTCGCGGCATCGAGGTGCTGCGCGCCGACCACCTTCGGGCCGATCACCGCGTCGAGCGCCGCGGCGTCGATGTTGGAGATCAGGCCGTCCTGCAGCACCGCCGCCGCGTGGAGCACGCCGGCCAGCTTCTTGCCGCCCTGCTCGATCCCGGCGATGAGCCGGTCAACGGAGGCGCGGCTGGTGATGTCGACGGCCTTGGCCTCGACGGTCACGCCCCGCGCGGTGAGCTCCGCGACGATCGCCTTGGCCTCGTCGGTGGCCGCGCCCTTGCGGCCGGCGAGCACGAGGTGCTTGGCACCCCGGTCGATCAGCCACCGCGCCGCTTCCAGGCCGAAGCCGCCGAGGCCGCCGGTCAGCAGGTGGACACCCTCCGCCGAGACCTTGAACGGCCGGGCCGTGTCCTTCATGATCGTGCCGGCCTTGGGCGGGCTGATCACGATCTTCCCGATGTGGCCGGACTGCTGCATCAGCCGGAACGCGTCCGAGGTCTCGGCCGCCGTGAAGGGCTGGTACGGCAGGGGCTTCAAGCCGCCGTCGTTGAACAGCGCCATGACCTCGCGGAACATCCGCGCGCCGTCGTCGCCCTGGTGCTGGATCACCTGATCGAGGTCGACGCCGAAGTAGCTGAGGTTCCGGCGGAACGGGCGCAGGCCGATATGGGTGTTGGCGACGTAGTCGCGCTTGCCCAGCTCGACGAAGCGGCCGAACGGCCGGAGCGCGTTGAGCGAGCGCTCCATCGCCTCGCCGAACAGGCTGTTCAGCACGATGTCGACGCCGTCGCCGGTGATCGCCCGGACCTCGTCCACGAAGGCGAGGGAGCGGGAGTCGAGCACGTGCTCGGCGCCCAGCGCCTTCACGAGCGCCCGCTTCTCGCGCGAGCCCGCGGTGGCGATGACCCGCGCACCCTTGAGCTTGGCGATCTGCAGGGCCGCGAGGCCGACGCCGCCCGCGCCACCATGGACCAGCACCCACTCGCCGCGCCGCATCCGGGCGCAGGAGACGAGGCCGTAATAGGCGGTGAGGAAGGCCACCGGCACGGTGGCGGCCGCCATCGGGTCGAGGCCCTGCGGCATCGGCGCGACGACGAGGTCCGGCACCACGATGTGGGTCGCGAAGCCCGACTGGGCGAAGGCGACGACCGGGTCGCCGACCTTGAAGCCCTTCACGCCCGAGCCGACGGCCGTGACGCGGCCGGCACACTCAAGTCCGAGGCGCGGACCGGCGAAGCCGTCCTCCAGGATCTCCTCGGGGAGCATCGAGAGCGCCCAGAGCACGTCGCGGAAGTTGAGGCCGGTGGCCTCCACCGCGATCTCCATCTCGCCCTTGCCGGGGGCGCGGCGCTCGGCCGGACCCCAGACCATCTCGCTCAGGCCGCCGGTGTTGCTGCGCTCGAGCCGCGCGGCCTCGGCCGGGACCAGATCCGCCGGATCCCGGTGCTGCGGCCGACCGGCGTGGAAGCGCACGACCTGCGTCCGCTCGTCGTCCAGCACGATCTCGGTCTCCGGGGTACCGGAGAGGATGAGGTCGCGCAGGCGCTCGGAGGCGCGCTTCGACGACATCTCGGGGGAGAGGTCGATGCGCCGGACGTCGAGGTTCGGGGCCTCGTTGGCAAGCGTGCGGGAGAAGGCCCACACACCGGCCTCGATATTGGTGGTCTGGCCGCCACGATCGCGGGTCGCCCCCGGCGCCACGACCCAGAGGCGGGTCTGACGGGTGCCGAGATGCTCGGAGCAGCGCTTGAGGCTGAGGCAGCGGTCGCGCAGCCGCTCGGCCGCCTCGCCGCCGCGGGTGAAGGCGCCGGCCAGGAACACCACCGTGTCGGGGGTCTCCTTCTCCAGCTCCATCAGCGAGGTCTCGGAGTCGAGGATGATCGAGACGTGCACGCCACCCGCGACCAGCAGGGTCGCCAGGGAGGAGGCGGTCTCGGCCGCGAACTCGTCGTCCGAACCGATGACGAAGGCGAAGCTCTGCGCCGGGGCCGGGCCCGGACGCACCGGCGCCTCGGCGGTCAGCAGCAGATCGTCGCCGTTGGCTGAGGCCGCACGCTCGACCTCGACCTTGACCAGGCCGTGGGCGCTGAGCGTCCGCTGCCAGCCCTCGATATCCTCGAGCCGGCCCACGGGCAGGCCGCCTGCGGCCTCCTCGAACCAGCCGGCCGTGAGGCCGAACACAAGGTCGCGGAACAGGGAAGCCCCCGGCTCCACGGCCACCAGCAGGCCGCCGGTGGCGAGCGCCCCGGCGAGCTGGCCCGGCAGGGCGCGGTCGCCGCGGTGCAGGCTGCCGGACGCCAGGATCAGGTCGAAGCTCGCCGGAGTAAGCTCCTCGGCGGTCTCGACCACGGCCGCGGCGCGGCCGAGGGACAGGCGGGCGCGCTCGGCGAGCCTGCGGTCGGTCTCGAAGACGGTGAGCCGGGCCTCGGCGGCGGCCGCGAAACTCGCGGTCTGCGCCGAGAGCGGGCCGAACCCGACCTGCAGAACTCGAAGCGCCCGCTCCTTCGGAAGCTGGGCATGGCTCCGCTCGATCAGGCTGGCGACCACGTCGGCGCCGTGGCGCGCGGTGGCGGAGCGCAGCACGAAGGCGTCGATCGCCCCCTGCGGCAGGGCCGGCGCGTCGGTCAGCTTCCCAGCGAGCAGCCGGTCGACCAGGGCTCCGACGTCGGCGATCAGCACCAGCTCGGCCGAGAGATCCGGGTGGTCACCCGCGATCCAGCGCATGATCTCGTCGGGCGCCGGCAGGGCGGAGCCGTCGCCCAGCGTCCAATTCTGGCCGGCGCGCTCGGCGAGGCCGCTGCTCTCGAGGGCGTAAAGGGCGTTCAGAAGCCAGGGGCGCAGAGCCTCCGGCACGCGGCTGTCGGTGACCGAGACGGTCTCGCCCTGCGCAAGCCCGGAGGCGAGGCGGTAGGCGAGCGACGTGGCCCAGCCCTCCAGCAGGAGGTGACCCGGCGACAGGGCGGCGTCGGACGGCCCCTTCGCTTCGGCGGCGAGTGGACGCAGCCGCGCGGCCACGCTCGGCCGGCGCTCCATCGGGATCGCGGTCGGCTCGGTGGCGAGTTCCGGGACCTGCGAGATCGCGAAGGCCGCGAGGTCGCCGCCGTTCTTGGCGCGCAGGGCCTGGAACCGGCCCTCGCGGATCGTGGCGACCACGGCGCCCTCGGCGTCGAGGAGCGTGAAGTCGGCCAGGATCGAGCGCTCGTTGCAGCGGCGGGTGCGGATGATCGAGCGGGCGATCACCGCGCCGGGGCGCAGCAGCCGGACCTCGCCGAAGCGCACCGGGATGTAGGCCTTACCGCCGTTCTCCCCGAGCAGGTCGGCGAACAGCAGGATCAGCCCGTGGAAGCAGGCGTCGAGCCGGTTCGGCACCAGGGCGTAGCGGCTGTCGGGCTCGGCCGGCAGCAGGTCGGACACGATGGTGGCGTCGTCCAGCCGGGCGCTCATGGCGACCTGCTGGAAGCTCGGCCCGAAGGCGAGCCCTGAGGCGAGGGCCTTGGCGTAGAGCGCATCGCCGGAGAGCACGTGCTCACCCGCGGTCTCGAAGCTGAAGCCGTCGAGGTCCGGAGTCTTCGGGGCCGAGAAGGTGCCCTCGACGATCTTGGCCTGGGCATGGAGCTGCCAGGGCGTCTGGGTCAGGCGCGGACGGCTCAGCACCTGGATGCCGTTGCCGGAGCCCGACAGACGCACCGCGACCTCGCGCAGGGCGTCCTCGGCGAACACCATCGGCGCGACGATCTCGAAGTCGGCCAGCACGACCTCGTCGTCGCGCAGCGCCTCGCGGACGCAGGACAGCGCCATCTCGACGAAGCCGGCGCCGGGCATGATCACCTGGCCGTCGACCTTGTGGTCTTCCAGCTCGGGCACGGTCGCCGGATCGACGAAGCCGTTCCACTCCAGGCCGTCGAAGGTGGTGCGCGACCCGATCAGCGGGTGGTAGGGGCGGGGGCTCATCGCGCCGACGCCCTCGGTGGTGTCGGCAAGGCGGAACGGCCGGCGCTGCCACGGATAGGTCGGCAGGCGCACGTCGCCCTTCGGCGCGTCGCCGAACAGCAGGGTCTCGTCGACCTGCGCGCCCTGGACCAGGGCGGCGCTGACCGCCTTGGCGATCGGATCGCCGCCGGAGGCCTTGCGGTGCATCACGCCGACCGTTGCGGTCTCGATGCCGAGTGGCTCGACCGCATCGCCGACATGGGACATCAGGGTCGCGCGCGGGCCGACCTCGACGAAGACGCGGGCGCCGCGGCGGGTGGCGTCCTGCACGGCCTCGGAGAAGCGCACCGGCTCGCGGATGTTGCGCCACCAGTAGCCGGCGCCGAAATGGCTGCCGTCCAGAACCGAGCCGGTGACGGTTGAGACCATCGCGGTGGTGCCGGCCTGGGCCTTGAGCCCGGCGAGGTCGCGCAGCAGCGGCTTCTCGGTCGGGTCCATCAGCCTTCCGTGGAAGGCGTAGGCGAGGTCGAGCTTGCGCCCGCGGCGGCGCTTGCGCGACAGGGCCTTGAGGGCGGCGTCGATATCGGCCACCGGGCCCGCGACCGTAACGGCCTTCGGGCTGTTGTAGGCGGCGATGTCGAGGGTCGGGTAATCCTTGAGGAAGGTCTCGACCTCCTCGGACGGCATCAGCAGCACCGCCATGGTGCCCTGGCCGTGCGTCGTCTCCTGGTGGTGGCTGCGGTAGTAGATGACCCGGACCGCGTCCTCCAGGCTCAGGATGCCGGCGGCCTCGGCGGCCGCGATCTCGCCGACGCTGTGGCCGAGGACGTAGGACGGGATCAGGCCCTTGGCCTTGAGGGCGGCCGTGGAGGCGCTCTCGATGGCGAAGATCAGCGGCTGCGAGACGCTGGTCAGGACTAAGCGCTCGTCGAGATCGTCGGCGTAGAGCGCGTCCTTCAGCGACCAGTCCGAATAGCCCTGGAACAGGGTGTCGATCCGGTCGAACGCCGCGCGGAAGGCCGCGTTCTCCTCATAGGCCTCGCGGCCCATGCCGGCCCACTGGCTGCCGTTGCCCGAGTAGACGAAGGCGACCTCGGCGACCCGGTCGACCGCGGTGCCGGTGAAGGCGTCCTGGGTATCCTCGCCCTCGCCGACGGCGCGCAGGGCCGCGGCCACGTCGGCCTTGCCGTCCAGCGCGACGGCGAGGCGGGCCGGCATGCGCTCGCGGCGATGCGCCACGGCGGCCGCCATGGCGGCGGCCTGCGCGGGCTCGGCCTCGAGGCGCTCGGCGTAGTCGAGGGCGAGCTCGTTCAGCGCGGCCCGGCTCTGGGCCGAGAGCAGCAGCACCTGTGCGGACGATTTGGGAGCCGATTCGGCCGGCTTCGCCCAGGCGGGGGCGTCGGTGATGACGACGTGGGCGTTGGTGCCGCCGAAGCCGAAGGAATTCACGCCCGCGAAGCGCTCGCGCGAACCACGGCCGATCGGCATAGCCTCCCGCACCACGTGCAGGTTGAGCTCGTCGAACGGGATCTCGGGATTCAGCTCGGCCGCGTGCAGCGACGGCGGCACGAGGTCGTGCTCCAGCGCCAGCGTCGCCTTCATCAGGCCGGCAAGGCCCGAGACCGGCTCGGTGTGGCCGATATTGGTCTTGATCGAGCCGATCGGCAGCGGCGCTTGGCGGCCGCGGCCGAGCTTCGAGCCGATGGCCGAGGCCTCGATCGGGTCGCCCACCGGCGTGCCGGTGCCGTGCGCCTCCATGAAGGCGAGGTCGTCGAGCCGGATCTCGGCCTCGCGATAAACCTTCTCCAGCAGGGCGCCCTGAGCGTAGCCCGAGGGGAGGGAGATGCCGGTGGTGCGCCCGTCGGAGTTGATCCCCGAGGCCGCCACCACGGCGCGGACCGTGGCGCCGTTGCGCCGCGCGGCCTCGGCCGATTGCAGCACGAACACCACGCCGCCCTCCGAGCGCACGTAGCCGTCGGCGTTCTTGGAGAACGCCTGGCACAGGCCGGTGCGCGAGAGCATCTGCGCGGTCGAGAAGCAGATGAAGTTGAACGGGCTCGCCAGCACGTTGACGCCGGCGACGACGGCGGTGTCCACGCGGCCGGAGCGGATCGCCTGGACGGCGTTGTCGAAGGCGACGAGCGAGGACGAGCACGCCGTATCGACGGTGAAGCTCGGGCCCTTCAGGTCGAAGATGTACGAGATGCGGTTCGAGATGATCGAGAGCGTGTTGCCGGTCGCCGCGTAGGCGTCGCCCGACGGCGCATCGAGGATGCGCAGGTTGCCATAATCGAGCGACGAAGCGCCGACGAACACGCCGATATTGCTGCCGGCCACGCTCGACGGGCGCAGGCCCGCATCCTCAAGGGCTTCCCAGGTCAGCTCCAGCAGCATCCGTTGCTGCGGATCCATCTGCTCGGCCTCGCGGGGCGAGATGCCGAACACCGCCGGATCGAACGACCACACGTCGTCGATGACGCCCGCCGCCCAGGTGTAGCTCTTGCCGCGCTCATGGGCGCGCGGGTGGGCGAACCGCTCCAGGGAGAACCGGTCGGCCGGCACCTTGCTGACGGCGCAGCGTCCTTCGGACAGGAGTGACCACAGCCCATCGACGCTGGGGGCCCCGGGCAGTCGGCATGCGCGTCCGACGATCGCAATGTCTGTACGTTGTGTCACGTTCGGTTCGCACACGCTCGTTATCGGAAGTCGGCTCGGCTCTCGACGAGTGAGTACCCTCTCACCCCTTACTGTGGCACCATTGCGGTGTCCAACCAGCCCCAACGCGAGGTCATCCCTTCGCGGCGAAATTGCCGGAGGCTGTGACATGTATTCATCAGCAGCTTATCCAATTCCCGTGGCCACAATGCCAAGATTGGATGACTCGACCGCCTGTCGTAACGCTGGAACGATCATCAGAAAGCCACAGTTGCGCCGCGCCGGCCGGACCCCGTCTACGTGCGGCGCGCCGCTTTGCCGAAGACATCTTCTCCGGGCCGGCGAGATCCGGACCTGAGGATGCCGGCACCCGGAGCGCGGCGGCGATGATCAAGACACGGCCTCCGCCCGGCGCTCTTCCCTTCGCCCGATGCAGCAACATGTGGATGCCCGGTTCGCGGCGCGCCGGGGACCGCCGGAATCGGCCGAGCCTGCCTCCGGGATCGCGCCGACAGAGCCGGCCTCGATGATCTCACTCCGCATCCGGCCCTCCCGGCAGCCCGCCCAGCGGCTTGCTGCAACGCAGCATGGTCCGGGTGCCGCGACGATGCAACCCGACCTCGTTTGGATCTCCTCCGGCCTGGCGCCCGGATGCAACAACCTGGTGGATGACCGTTTATTGACGGCGCACGCCCCGCGCCCGCTTGGCGTGCGCACCGCTCCGATGCCGCTTCGCAGCGCGGGCGGCTTCCTGTAGAAGCGCCCCGCCCCCGAGACCCGACCCGAGGATCGGCGAAGGACTGCGATGACCGAATTGCCGAACGTGCACGTGCGCGCCGAGGTCCTGGCTCAGGCGCTGCCCCACATGCAGCGCTACGACCAGGAGATCGTGGTGATCAAGTATGGCGGCCACGCCATGGGCGACCGGGCCGCCGCCGAGGATTTCGCCGAGGACATCGTCCTGCTGGAGCAATCCGGTCTGAAGCCGATCGTCGTGCACGGCGGCGGACCGCAGATCGGCAAGATGCTCGACCGGCTCGGCATCCAGTCGGAGTTCCGCGGCGGCCTGCGCGTCACCGACGAGGCCACCGTCGAGGTGGTCGAGATGGTCCTGGCCGGCCTGATCAACAAGCAGATCGTCGGCTGGATCTCCGCCGAGGGTGGCCGGGCGGTCGGCCTGTGCGGCAAGGACGGCAACATGGTCCGGGCCAAGCGGGCGATGAAGACCGTCGTCGATCCCGAGAGCCACGTGGAGCAGACCGTCGATCTGGGCCTCGTCGGCGAGCCGGATCACGTGGAGCGCGGCGTCCTCGACGCCGTCCTGAAGGCCGAGCTGATCCCGGTCTTGGCGCCCGTCGCCTACGGGGCGGACGGGCAGACCTACAACGTCAACGCCGACACCTTCGCGGGCGCCATCGCGGGGGCGCTCCGGGCCAAGCGCCTGCTGCTGCTCACCGACGTTCCGGGTGTCCTCGACAAGGACAAGAAGCTGATTCCCGAGCTGACCGTGGAGGATTGCCGCCGCCTGATCGCCGACGGCACCATCACCGGCGGGATGATCCCGAAGATCGAGACCTGCATGTACGCGATTGAGCGGGGCGTGGAGGCGGTCGTCATCCTCGACGGCAAGGTCAACCACGCGGTGCTGCTGGAGCTGTTCACCGATTACGGCGCCGGCACCCTGATCCGGCGGGGCTGAGCGCCGCACCAGGACCGGTCCCATCGGCGGGGCGGCAACTTCCGCCCTGCCGGCGCATTGTCGTGCCCCGGACCGACCTCGTGCAGGCCGGCCTTGCGAGCTTGACCGTCTCGGTCCAGACTTGTCCACAGGGGACCACGAGCCAAAGGGATCCGGTGCACCACCCCGACAAGGCCCAGTTCACCACCGCCGCGGCGCGCGGCTTCGCAGATGTCGACACCTGGGTGTTCGACCTCGACAACACGCTCTATCCGAGCGACGCCCGGGTCTGGCCGCAGGTCGACGAGCGGATCACGCTCTACGTCATGAAGCTCTACGGGCTCGACGGGATCTCGGCCCGCGCCCTGCAGAAGCACTTCTATCACCGCTACGGCACGACCCTGAAGGCGCTGATGGTCGAGGCCGGGGTCGATCCCCACGAGTTCCTCGACTTCGCCCACGACATCGATCACTCGACGATCAAGCTCGACCCGGATCTCGGTGACGCGATCGAGCGGCTGCCGGGGCGCAAGCTGATCCTCACCAACGGGTCGCGCCGGCACGCCGAGAATGTCGCGTCCAAGCTCGGCATCCTCGACCATTTCGAGGACGTGTTCGACATCGCCGCCGCCGATTTCGTCCCGAAGCCGGAGCGCTCGACCTACGAGCGGTTCCTCCGGACCCACGGGGTCGAACCGACCCGCGCCGCCCTGTTCGAGGACATTGCCCGCAACCTCGCCGTGCCGCATGACCTCGGCATGGCGACCGTGCTGGTGGTCCCGAAGATCGCCGACCCCTACCGCGAGGCGTTCGAGCAGGAAGCGGTTCGCGACGCGCATATCGACCACATCACCGACGACCTCGCGGCCTTCCTGTCCGCCTGTGTGCTGCCCGAGGCCGGCGTGAAGCCGGCCTAGGACACCCTCCCGCAGGGAGACACTCCCGGCTGAAGGCAGGTCGCCGGCACAGGCGCACCGGGCCGGGGCATACGCCCTGTCATGCCCCGTCATTCCGGGGCCGCGCAGCGGAGCCCGGAGTCCAGAGCCGCCAGGGCGCTCAGACCTTGCACCGCCCGCGGATCTGGCTTGCCCAACTCCGTCGTGCCCCTGCGGGTCCGGGCTCGCCTTCGGCGCCCCGGAATTGTCTGTTGCACGGGTGCTAGTGTGGGGCTGTTCCGCGCGAGCGGGATGCCTGGTCCGGGTGGCCGCCCGGACCAGGCGCGCGGCGCCGGCCGTCCCGGAATAGGGCTGATACGCCCGTCGTCATCCTGGTCGACGCTGCGCTTCCCTTGCCACGCTTGATGAGTTGCCTGGGCCCCTCTGCCAGCCGGCATGACGCCCGCAGACAATCGCAAGCCGCACCAGGATAGCCCCCATGGCCGAGCCCGTCACCCCGCCCACCCCGACCCGCTTCATCGGCTGCGATGTCGGCAAAACCCTCATCGTCGTCTGCGATAGCCGCGACGGCAGCACCCGCACCCTGGCCAACACACCCGAAGCCCTCGCCGGCTTCGCCGCCCGCCTGGACACCACCTGCCTCGTCGTCTGCGAGGCCACCGGTGGCTTCGAGGACGCGCTCCTGGCCGCCCTGCTGGCCGCCGGATGCCCCGCTCACCGCGCCGACGCGCGCAAGGTCAAAGCCTTCATCCGCTCGTTCGGGACCCTGGGCAAAAGCGACAGCCTCGATGCCCGGGCGCTGGCCCGCTACGCACAGGAGCGCCACGCCCGCCTCGCCCGCTGGCAGGCCCCCGACCCGCGACGCGAGCGCCTGCAGACCCTGGTGCTCACCCGCGCCGATCTCATCGCCCAGCGGACCGCCTGCACCAACCGGCTGGCCGCCCCCGGCGCCGAGCCGGTCCGCGCCTGCCTGGACGCCCTGCGCGCCTGTCTGGTCGCCCAGATCCAGGCGCTCGAGGCCGCCATCGCCGAACTCGTGGCCGGCACCACTGATCTGAGGCGCGCCGAGCGCGTCCTGCGCGCCATCCCGGGCATCGGCGCCACAACCGCGGCCGCTCTCATCGCCCTCATGCCCGAACTCGGCCGCATCGACCGCCGCCAAGCCGCAGCCCTGGCCGGCGTCGCCCCCCATCCCAACCAGAGCGGCGCCGCCGACGCCTACCGACGCACCCGCGGCGGACGACCCGAGGTCAAGCGGACCCTGTTCCTGGCCGCCCTCACCGCAAGCCGCTACAATCCCGCCCTCAAGGACGCCTACCAGCGCCTGCGCGCCGCCGGAAAGAAGCCCCTCGTCGCCATCACAGCCCTCATGCGACGCCTCATCGTCATCGCAAACGCACGCCTGCGCGACGCCTACGCACACCCACAAAACTCAGCCGCCAACTGAGTTGATGACGGAGCGGGATCATCACCATGACCCCGCCGGCCGATCGCGCCCGCGACCCAATCGACAAGCCGGCGACGATCCTGTAGAGAGCCGGCCAACTCACAACAGGATCGCCGAAATCCTGGCGCCGATCGCCCATGAGGGGCGAAACGGCGCGACGGCCGGAGCTATGCCATGAACATCATCGAGCAGCTGGAGCGCGAGGAAGTCGCGCGCCTCGCCAAGACCATCCCGGATTTCGAGCCGGGCGACACGCTCATCGTCAACGTCCGCGTCAAGGAAGGCGAGCGCACCCGCGTTCAGGCCTACGAGGGCGTCTGCATCGCCCGCTCGGGCGGTGGCCTCAACGAGAGCTTCACGGTCCGCAAGATCTCTTACGGTGAGGGCGTCGAGCGCGTCTTCCCGGTGCATTCCCCGATGATCGATTCGATCAAGGTGGCCCGCCGCGGCAAGGTGCGCCGCGCCAAGCTGTACTACCTGCGCGACCGCCGCGGGAAGTCGGCCCGTATCGTCGAGCGGACCGATCGCTACAAGGCCAAGGACACGCCGGCCGGGGCGCCCGCCGCCGCCGAGTAAGCTGCCCGGGCGCCCGCTCCAACAAGCGGTGACCCTGTTTTCAGACCGGTCCGGCTCAGCCGGGCCGGTTTTTTCATGGCCGATCGTCCTGCTCGTCCGCTGATACGCGGCCCTCAGGCGGCCCGGATGCCATCGAGGAACCGCTGGATCTCGGCGGAGAGCCGCTCGGACTTGCGCGCCATGCCGCGTGCGGTGCCGAGCACCTGCTCGGCCGCGCCGCCCGTCTCCTCGGCCCCCTTCGACACGTCGGCGATTTTGCCGATGACCGCCTCGGTGCCCTCCGCGGCCCGCGCGACGCTGCGCACGATCTCCTCGGTGGTCGCGCCCTGCTGCTCGATCGCGACCGCGACCGTCGTCGCGAGCCCGCTCACTGCGTCCACGGTCCGGCCAATCCCCTGGATCGCGTCGACGACCTGCCGGGTCGAGGCCTGAACCGCGCCGATTCGCGCCGCAATTTCCTCGGTGGCGGCCGCGGTCTGCTCGGCCAGCGCCTTGACTTCGGTCGCCACGACCGCGAAGCCCCGGCCCGGGCCGCCTCGATGGTGGCATTGAGCGCCAGCAGGTTGGTCTGACGGGCGATGCCGGCGATCAGGCTGGCGACCGCGCCGATCTGCTCGGCCCCGTCGGCGAGGTCACCCACGAGGGCGTTCGTGCGCTGGGCCTCGGTCGCCTCCTGCGCCGTCCGGGCCGAGGATTGCGCCATCTGCCCGGAAATCTCCTGGATGGTGACCGCCATCTCCTCGGTGGCGGCGGCAACGCTCTGAACGCTTCCGGCCGTCTCCTGCGCGGCCTCTGCCACGCGCGCGGCCCGCGCGCTCGTGTGCGACGCGGTCCGCGTCATCGCCTCGGCGGCCGCCTGCATCTCCGTGGCCGCCGCCGCGACATCCGTCATCAGGATTCCGGCCCGGGTCTCGAACGCCTGAGTCAGGTCGCCGAGGATCCGAGCATGCCGTGCCTCCGCCTCCGCCGCGCGCACAGCCGCCCGGTCGAGCCCGGAGACCGGACCGGCGACATACCCGCCGGCGAGAGTCTGCATGCGGCGACCGAGTTGGTCGAGGGGGCGCGTGATGCTGCGCCCGATCAGGACCGAGCCGGCAATCCCGAGGGCGCCGACGCCGAGGAGGAGGCCGATCGCCGCGAACGCGAGCGAGGAAAAGGCAGCCCGGATGTCATCGGTGTAGGTCCCGGCTGCGATCACGATGTTCCAGGGCTGGTACCTGACAGCGAACGTGGTCTTCGCGTACAGGCCCTCATGTCCGGGCCGAGCGTATTGATACGTCATCATGGCCGTATCGGACGTCTTCTGCAGGTCCATCAACGTCCCGGCCACGCGCACGCCGTTGACCCGGGTCTCCAGCTGATTGCTGCCGACAAGTCTGCGATCGGGAACCGCCACGGCCGTGCCGTCCATCGCGTAGATGGCGACGTAATTGGTGCCGTCGTCGAAGCGCATGGCCATGGCGGTCTCGGCAAGCTCCGCCAGGGCCGCCTCCCGGCTCAGGGCCCCGTTCCTCACTCGGGTCTCGAGATTCTGCGCATAGCTGGTGAACAGCTCCGTGATAGCGCGGAGCGATTGCAGCCGCTCGGACAGCGTCTCCTGGTAATACAGCCGCAGACCGGCAGCCCCCATAAGTGCAACAATCAATCCGGTGATTGCAATTTGCGCCATGATCCGGCGCGATAAACTATTCTTCCATAATTTAAAGAACATCATGCATCCCCGCAGATCGCCAACGTAAGCGATACGGGTGCGCGATCTGGTAAATCTGGACGGACATGTCAAGAAAGCTTTGCAGATCAGGATTTAGATCTACAAGTTGCGCCAATGAGATCTGAAGATGAAACGAAGTGATCGCTCTCTTCGCAGCGGAACCGCCAGACCCCATGACGGGCCGTCATCCTGGAAGCGGAACCTGAGATCACCTCATCTCCGCGCGCCCGGAGGACGCGAACGGCCCCGCGGACCGGCTCGACCTTGCCCGGCCTCCGACGCGGGATCGGCGCCGGCCTGTGGGCTCTGGGGACGATCGGGCCGGTTGGCCGGATGCCGTTGCGGCCCAGCGGAACGGCGCGCCGGGCTTCGCCGCCGGCGCGATCCGGATCCGGACACCGCTACCCGATCCGCGCGGTGACCTCGATCTCGACGCGCATCTCGGGGCGCAGCAATCCGGCCACGATCACGATCGTGGCGGCCGGTCGAACATCGGCCAGCACCCGGCCGCAGACCGCCAGCACCGCCTCGGCATCGTTCCGGTCGGTGACGTAGTAGGTGGCGCGCACGATACCACTGAGGCTGGATCCGGCCTCTGCCAAGACGTCCCGGATCGTCCGCCAACAGGCCTCGGCCTGCGCGGCGGCGCCCTCCGGCATCGTCATCGTGGCATAGTCGTAGCCGGTCGTCCCGGACAGGTAGACGGTATCGCCGTCAACGACCGCCCGGGAGTAACCGTAATCCCGCTCGAACGGCGAGCCCGACGTGATCAGCCGTCGGCTCATCCGCCGCGCAGGGCTTCCAGCACCTTGCCGCCGGGCCGGCCGGTCGGGGTCATGCCGAGGCGACGCTCCACGTCCTTGATGGCATCCCGGGTCTTCTGGCCGACCTTGCCGTCCGGCTCGCCGACATCGTAGCCGCGGGCGGCCAAGCGGGTCTGGAGATCGCGCCGCTCGGCCCGCGACAGGGGCGGATCGTCGGTCGGCCACGCCGCCTGGACGCCGGCCTTGCCGCGCAGCCGGTCGGACAGGACCGCGATGGCGAGGCCGTAGGATTCGGCGGCGTTGTACGAGTAGATCGCGTCGAAATTCTTCGTCACCAGGAAGGCCGGGCCGTCGATTCCGGCGGGCGCGATGATCCCGGCGGGACCGTCGCCCGAGAGCGGGCGGCCATCCGCTCGGGTGACGCCCAGCGACGCCCAATGGGCGACCGGCTTCTTGTTCTTGCGCCCGGCGGCGCCGACGTTGAAGCCGCGGGGCAGCTTCACCTCGTAGCCCCAGACCTGGCCGTGCTGCCACTTGGCGACGTGCAGGAAATTGGCGGTGGAGGCGACGGCGTCGGCGACCGAATCGACCACGTCGCGCCGGCCGTCGCCGTCACCGTCCACGGCGAGGCGGTGATAGGTGGTGGGCATGAACTGGGTCTGGCCGAAGGCGCCGGCCCAGGAGCCGGTCAGCCGCTCCGGCGCGATGTCGCCGCGCTCGATGATCCGGAGGGTGGCGATCAGCTCGCCGCGGAAGAAGTCCCGGCGACGGTTGTTCGAGCAGGCCAGCGTCGCCAGGGATTGCACCAGCGGCATCTTGCCGAGATTCTTGCCGAAATTCGATTCGACGCCCCAGACCGCCGCGATCGTGTAGCGGTCGACCCCATAGCGCGACTCGGCCTGGGCCAGAGCCGCCGTGTTCTGGCGCATGGCCGCGCGGCCGTCCTCGACCCGCTCGTCGTCGACCAGCGCCGCCATGTAGTCCCAGATCGGTGTCTTGAACTCGGGCTGCGCCTGGGACAGCTCGATGACCTTGTCGTCGTAGCTGATGCCGCTCGTGGCGGCCCGGAACGTCTGCGCCGAGACGCCGGCCGCGGCCGCCTGGGACTGGATGCCGGCGAGGCAGCTGTCGAAATCCGCCCATGCCGGCAGGCTCGCCAGCGGCAGGGCCGCGATGCCGGCGAGCAGCCCGAGCGCGCGCGCCAATCTCGGTCCCGTCGGGTGCTTCGGCATTCTGGCGATCCTCACGATGGGGGCGGAGTCTGGGCGCGGATTCAGGCGACATGAGGGTTAACGAAGCGTGTGACCCGGCTGCATCGCCGCGACCCTGAGCGCGGTCGGCGCACCGCGCTCAGCCCGGAGCGGCGGCCGGATCGTTGCGTCGGAGCCGCTCCAGATAGGCGCAGAGCATATCGGCCAGCGCGTCGGCATAGTCCTGCGGGGCCGCTTCCGTGGAGGCCTGCTCCGAGATGCGCTCGCCGACCTCGCCCAGGGCCATGGCGATGATCTCACCCGCCCGGAGCCGGTCCGGCTCGGCCGTGCCGGGGAGCGCCTCGCGCAGGAAATCCCGGAAGACTCGCGAGCCGGCCAGCTGCGGCTCCGCGGCCTCCGGCGCGTCCCGATAGTCCGGCGCCGCATCGTCGAGCGCCCGACGCATGGCCGCCTCCTCACATTCCGAGCGCACGAACGCGTGCACGGCGGCGCGCAGCCGCTCGCCCGGCGGCGTGTCGCGGGTTTCCAGAATGGCGGCGAGCCGCGCAGAGGTGTCCCGCCATTCATCGCTCTGCAGCTGGAACAGGATCGCCGCCTTGTTGGGGAAGTACTGGTAGAGCGAGCCGATGCTGACCCCGGCGCGCTCGGCGACGCGCGCGGTGGTGAAGCCCTGGGTCCCGACCTGCGCCAAAACCTGAGCGGCCGCCTCCAGGATGGCCGAAACGAGGTCGCTGGAGCGGGCCTGCCGGGGCTGTTTTCGTCTGGAAATTCCGAGACTTGGACGGTCAGCCATGGGGCGGGGCTCGGAACGCGAATAGCGAGGGTCAGGGCGCGCCGGTACTCTGCGTCTTGTTCAGACGAACGCCAAGGCGGAAAGCAACAGACCATGTCACGTCAGATCTCAACCCTCGCCGAACCCCCTGTCTCGACGGTGTTGGACAGTCTCTTCGCGCAAGCCGAGGCATCCTTACCGCTGACGGCCATCGCCGATCTTTCCCCGGACGAGCGGGCGCGGCTGATGGGCAGCAAGACCGGCTACCGTGACTTCTACGGCCGTCTCAAGGACATGCCGCTCGCGGTCTCCCGCGAGACCGGGCGGCTGCTCTACCTGCTGGCGCGCGGATGCCGCGCCCGCACGATCGTCGAGTTCGGCACCTCCTTCGGCCTCTCGACGCTCCACCTCGCCGCAGCCCTGCGGGATAACGGTGGAGGCCGGCTGATCACCTGCGAATTCGAGCCGTCCAAGGTGGTCCGGGCGCAGGCGAACCTGACCGCCGCCGGTCTCGCGGATCTCGTCGAGTTTCGTGAAGGCGACGCCCTCCAGATGCTGAGCCTCGACCTGCCGGACACGGTCGACCTGCTGCTGCTCGACGGCGCCAAGGGGCTCTATCCCGAGATCCTCAGTCTCGTGGAGTGCCGTCTCCGGCCGGGCGGCCTCGTCGTCGCCGACAACGCAGATGACAGTCCCGACTACTTGGCCCGGGTGCGCGCACCGACCAGCGGCTACCTGTCCGTCCCGTTCGCCGAGGATGTCGAGCTGTCGATGCGGCTCGGCTGAACGCCACGCCCCCCCGGGGGCTGATGGACGGCCGCCTCGGCACGCGGCGGCCGCCGTCCGGTGTCCTGGAGAGTTCGGGCCGATCAGGCCCATTCCCGCTGGGCGAGCTTCTGCTCGTAGGCGTCGATCGCCGAGGCGCGCTCCAGCGTCAGGCCGATCTCGTCAAGCCCGTTCAGCAGGTTGTGCCGTCGGCCGGCATCGATATCGAAATGCAGCTTGCCGCCGTCCGGCCCCTTGATGGTCTGGGACTCCAGGTCGACCGTCAAAGTCGCGTTCGCGCCGCGCTCGGCGTCCTCGAACAGCTTCTCCAGGTCCTCGGGCGACACGACGATCGCCAGGATGCCGTTCTTGGCGCAGTTGTTGAAGAAGATGTCGGCGAAGCTCGTGGAGATCACGCAGCGGATGCCGAAATCAGCGAGCGCCCAGGGGGCGTGCTCCCGCGACGAGCCGCAGCCGAAATTGTCGCCGACGACCAGGATCTTGGCGTTCCGGTAGGCGGGCTGGTTCAGCACGAAATCCGGGTTCTCCGAGCCGTCCTCGCGGTAGCGCATCTCGGCGAACAGGCTCTTGCCGAGGCCCGTCCGCTTGATCGTCTTGAGGTACTTGGCCGGGATGATCCGGTCGGTGTCGACGTTGATCGTCCGCATGGGCGCCGCGACGCCCTCCAGGATCGTGAACTTTTCCATCGTTTGACGGCCCGTGACGGTGGCTCTTCGTGGCGCCGGTTTAGCAGCCGCCGGCGCCGGCCGGAAGCGTCACGCCAGGTCCCGGGCCGCGGCCCGGGACAGGGTGCCGTCGTGGAGCGCGGAGGCGACCAGCGCCCCCGCCAGCCCCGCATCGCGCAGAGCCCGCAGGTCGTCCGGGCCGCGCACGCCGCCGGCCGCGTAGAGGCGGCGATCCGGCGCCCGGGCCCGGAGAGCGCCGAGCGCCACGACGTCCGGTCCGGCCCCGGCCCCGACCTGGGCGAGGGTCATGGCGATCACCTCCGTCGGCCAGAGCGACGGGTCGTCATGGAGCACCGCCGGGCCGAGCCGCTCCGCGCCGCGCGTGTCGAGGGAGAACACCGCCCGGTCACCCAGCCGCGTTACCAGGCCGGGATCTGACTGGCTCTCGCTGCCGATCACCGGCCGGCCCAGGCCGGCGGCCAGGAAGGCCTCCACCCCCGCAGCCGCGGCGAAGCCGGCATCCACCCACAGGCCGATGCCCGGGCAGGCGCGGGCGATGGCCTCAAGCGCCCGGAGATCGGGCGCGGCCCCGTCGATGATGGCGTCGAGATCGGCGACGTAGAGGAGGGCGCCGGGCCAGGCGTCGAGGAGCCCGCGCGCCACCGCGTCGGGCGCGGATCCCTTTGCCAAGGGCGTCTCGATCGGGGCATAGGAGGAGCGCTCGCCGCGGCGCGCCCGCACCACGCGGCCGCCCCGGAGATCGAGCACCGGGATCACCGCGAAGCCGGGGCGCCCGATCCTGTGGTCCGTCGAGGCGCTCGTCGCGTTCATATGCGCTCACCATTCCCAAAGACGATCGGGTGGGACCTCGGCGGGGTCCACGTCAAGGCCGCGCTGGTCGAGGACGGCCGGGTCCTGGCTGCCGCGCAGGTCCCATGCCCGCTCTGGCAGGGGGTGCCGGCCCTCGACCCGGCGCTCGCGGCCCTGCCGGACTGGGCGCGCGGCGAGGCCGCGCACGCGGTCACCATGACCGGCGAGCTGACGGATTGCTTCGCCGACCGGCGGGACGGCGTCGCGGCGCTCTCTGGCTGGGCTGCGGCGCACCTGACCGGCGCCGTGCGGATCTATGCCGGCCGCTCCGGCTTCGTCGCCCCGGAGGCGGCCGCGGAGGTGGCGGCCGACATCGCCTCGGCCAATTGGCACGCCACCGCGGCGCTCACCGGGCGAATCGTCCCGGACGCGCTCCTGATCGATATCGGCTCCACCACCGCCGACCTGATCCCGATCGTTGGCGGCCGCCCGGTGGCCTCCGGGTACAGCGACGCGGAGCGCCTGGAGAGCAGCGAACTCGTCTACACCGGGGTCGTGCGCACGCCGGTGATCGCGCTCTCCGACCACGCCCACTTCGCGGGCCGACGCACCCGGCTGATGACCGAGACCTTCGCCCACATGGCGGACGTCTACCGCATCCTCGGCCTGCTGCCCGAGGGGGCCGACCAGCAGACGAGCGGCGACCGGAAGGGCAAGTCGGTGGCGGAGAGCGAGACCCGGCTGGCGCGCATCGTCGGCCGTGACCGGGCGGAGGCCCAGGCCGCGGCCTGGCCGGCGCTGGCCGCGCATTTCGCCGAGGCGCAGCTGCGTCTGCTGCACGACGCCGCCGCGCTTCTGCTCACCCGACCCGACCTGCCGCCGGAGGCGCCCCTGGTCCTCTGCGGGGCCGGCGCCTTCCTGGGCCCGCGCCTGGCGGAGCGGCTCGGGCGGCCGTCCAGCCTGCTGGTGTCGCTGCTGGGGGACCGGATCGCCGGCGCCCGCGACGGAATCTCGACCTGTGGGCCGGCGGTTGCGGTCGGCCTCATCGCCGCGGAGGAGACAGTCGGATGAGCGCCATCAAGATCCTGGCCCGGATCCTCACGGCCCGGGTCGGGCCGCATATCGAACTCGCCGTCGAGTCGGAATCGGGCGAGGTCCTGAAGGTGCTCGCCACCGAGGACCAGATCGACAGGCTGGTCGACGAGTTGGAGGATATCCTCAACTCGCCCGCCGAGCCGGAGGATGACGGGCCGCCCGAGGCGGCCTGACCGTCCGGATCGCCATGAGCCTGATCGCCGCCAAGATCATCGTCACGCCGACGCTGATGTGGGCCGTCTCGTCGGCCGCGCGTCGGTGGGGCAGCCTCGTGGGCGGCCTGCTCTCGGGATTGCCGCTCACCTCGGCGCCGATCTCGATCTACCTCGCCGCCGAGCAGGGCGAGCGCTTCGCCGCGGACGCCGCCGTCGGCTCGGTCGAGGGGCTGGGCGCGGTCACGGCCAGCTATCTCGCCTACGCCTTCTGCGCGCCGCGGATGGGCATCGTCGCGGCGATCCTTCTGGCCCTCGAGGCCTTCGTCCTCGGGGGTGCCCTGCTGCACGGCGTGATCCAGCCCGGCCTGTGGCTGGCCACGGCGATCGACCTGCCGGCGATGGCGCTGGCGGTCGCCCTGTGTCGGACGACCGCCGAGTCGCCGGCCCGCCGGTCCCAGCCACCGCGCTGGGACATGCCGGCGCGGCTCGCGGCCGCCACGATCCTGGTCCTGCTGGTCTCGACGCTCGCTCCGCGCCTCGGCCCCGGCCTGAGCGGCGTCCTGGCGCCGGTCCCGATCATCTCCTGGCCGCTCATCGCCTTCGCCCGGGCGCAGGACGGGGTCGGGGCCGCGCTCGACGTGGTGCGCGGCAGCGCCCAGGGCGCCTTCGGCGTGCTGGCCTTCTATGTCTGCGTGCACCTGCTGCTCGGGCGGATCGATCCGGCGACCGCCTATGCCGTGTCGATCGCGACGTCGGCCGCCTGCGTGCTGCCCTGGCTGCTCGCGCGACGGCGCCCCCGGTCGGCGTGATCGCGGCATGCCGACGCGACCGCGGAGGTGATGATGCTGCCGGAGACCGAGGTTCCGACGCTCGCCCCAGGCTACGCCACGGTACCGCCGGGCCACCTCGCCACCATCGTCACCAGCCTGGAGATGCTCCGCCCGCCGCCCCCGCGTCCCGGACGGCTGTTTCCCCCCGGCCTCCGCCTCGAGCCCCTGGGCCGCCCCGAACCGGAGACCTACCGGACCCTGTTCCGCGAAGTCGGCGCCGACTGGCTCTGGTTCTCGCGGCTCACCCTGGCGGACGGCACGCTCGCCACGATCCTCGCCGACCGGGATGTCGAGATCTTCGCGCTGCGCCAGGAGGGGCGGAATCTCGGCATGCTGGAACTAGATTTCCGACAGTTCGGCGCCTGCGAACTCGCCTTCCTCGGATTGATTGGGTCCCTGGTCGGGACCGGGATCGACCGCACGCTGATGAATACGGCGATCAGCCGGGCCTGGGCGCGGCCGATCACGCGGTTCTGGGTGCATACCTGCACCCTCGACCATCCCGGCGCTCTCGCCTTCTACCGGCGCTCGGGCTTCGACCCCTTCGCCGTCCATGTCGAGATCGCACCGGATCCGCGACTTGACGGGACCCTGCCGCGGGACTGCGCCTCGCACGTGCCGCTGCTCGGCTGACACGACACGCGAACCCGGCAAACGAAAAAACCCGCGGCCTCGCGGCCGCGGGTCTGTGTTTTCAGCGTCGCGCGCCGGTCAGGCGGCGCTGCGCTTGCGGGCTTCCTGCTTGGTGTCCACGCCGGCCGCTTTGATCTCGGACAGCTTCTGCGCGACGTTGCGCGAGAACACGAACTCGGCCGGGCGCTGGTTCTCCAGGCTGACCTCGGGCGCCATCGCGCCGTCGGTCTTGATGCCGCGGATCGCGTGAACCAGCGGCTTCCAGGGCTTGCGGACCGAATCGACCACCGAGGAGGCCTCGTAGCCCGAGTGGACCATGCAGTCGGCGCATTTCTCGTAGTTGCCGGTGCCGTAGGCGTCCCAGTCGGTGGTCTCCATCAGCTCCTTGAAGGTCGCCGCGTAGCCCTCGCCGAGCAGGTAGCAGGGCTTCTGCCAGCCGAACACGGTGCGGGTCGGGTTGCCCCACGGGGTACAGTGGTAGGTCTGGTTGCCGGCCAGGAAGTCGAGGAACAGGCCCGACTGCTGGAAGGTCCACTTCTCGCGGCCCTTCTCCTTGCCGTGCCGGAACACGCCGCGGAACAGATCCTTCGTCGCCTTGCGGTTCAGGAAGTGCTTCTGGTCGGGAGCGCGCTCGTAGGCGTAACCGGGGGAGACGGTGATGCCGTCGATGCCCATCCGGGTCACGCT
Source organism: Methylobacterium sp. FW102-HT35C08 (assembly GCF_058790235.1). Classification (NCBI taxonomy): domain Bacteria; kingdom Pseudomonadati; phylum Pseudomonadota; class Alphaproteobacteria; order Hyphomicrobiales; family Methylobacteriaceae; genus Methylobacterium; species Methylobacterium sp. FW102-HT35C08. The sequence goes on from NZ_JBYTCL010000002.1 coordinate 831,094, forward strand.
GTCGAAGAAGTCGGCGATCTTCTCCGGCTGGGAATTGTTGAAGAAGGTGCAGTTGATGGTGACGCGGAAGCCCATCTCCTTGGCCTTCGCGATCGCCGCCACGGCCTTGTCGTAGACGCCGCGCTGGCACACCGACTGGTCGTGCATCTCCTTGTCGCCGTCCAGATGGATCGACCACGTGAAGTACGGGCTCGGCTTGTACTCCTTGATCTTCTTCTCGAGGAGCAGCGCGTTCGTGCAGACGATGGCGAACTTCTTCTGGGCGATGATGCCCTCGACGATCTGCGGCAGATCCTTGTGCAGGAGCGGCTCGCCGCCGGCGATCACCACCACGGGGGCGCCGCACTCGCGCACTGATTCGAGCGCGTCGGCGACCGGCAGCCGCTTGTTCAGGATCTCGTCCGGATAGTCGATCTTGCCGCAGCCCGCGCAGGCGAGATTGCAGCGGAACAGGGGCTCCATCATCATCACGAGCGGGTAGCGCTTGCGACCCGTGAGGTGCTGTTTCAGGATGTAGCCGCCGATCTTCGCGACGTACCGGAGGGGGATACCCAAGATTGCGGCTCCTTCACTTCGTCGGCCCCGGGGTGATCGGGGTGCTTAACGCGAAAAAATCTCGAATTCCAGCGATCTAGCTTGGAACTGATCTCAAACGACCCCATTCCAGCCGCGCCGCGACGCCTTATTTCGCGCCTGACGCAACCGCGCCACATGGATCGAACGGGCAGAACGTGTTGGCGGTGAAACCCGGTCGCCGAGGACAGCCTGTGCATTGCGTCGGCAATACGACCGCAAGCCCAGGTTTAGTCCCCGCGCCGCAAGTGCCGTGCGCTAGCGCACATCGATCCCGCAAGGGCTGCGCCGGGGCAGCCGCGTTGCAATCTGGCATCGCTCTCTTTACTGAGCCCCGTGGCTGCGATGCAAGGTCGGGCCCGTGGCGAATGGCTGCGCTGCGGCCCATATCGGGCACGATCGGCTTGCGCATGCGTTTCGCACGGCCGGACTGGGCGGCGCGGTGTTCCTCGAACACGATGCGCGCCCGAACGGATTGCCGGACGGTCGGCACCGGGCACTGAACCCCTCTGGGCCGGTCGCCGGGGTTCCGATGAACCGGATGGCAGGAGCCGGGCGCGCTGGGTGCGGGTCCGAGGCGAACAGGCAGGGTGCTCGTGATCGAAAGTCTCGTTGCGTTATCGGTGCGGTATCGGTGGATCGTCATCGCCCTGGTGGCGTTCGTGACGGTCGCAAGTGCCGGGATCGCGGCGCACCTGTTCCGAATCAATACCGATGTCGAGCGGTTGATCGATCCGAAGGAGCCCTGGCGCCAGGACGAGATCAATTTCGAGAAGGCTTTCCCGCAGCGAAGCAACACGATCGTGGCGGTCATCAACGGCGAGACGCCCGAAGAGACCGAGGAGGCGGCCGCCAACCTCGCGAAGGCGCTCACCGCGCATAAGAACCTGATCGAGACCGTCTATCGCCCCGACGGCGGCCCGTTCTTCGACAAGAACGGCCTGCTGCTGATGTCCCAGGCCGAGCTCGACAAGACGCTGGAGGCACTGACGCAGCAGCAGGGTCTGCTCGGGCCGCTGGCAGCCGATCCGTCGCTGCGCGGCATCATGCGGGTGCTGACGCTGGGCGCCCGCGGCGTGAAGACCGGCGATGCCAAGCTCGAGGATCTCGAGAAGCCCATGGGGCAGATCGACGGCACGCTCCAGAAGGTTCTGGCGGGCCAGCCGGCGCGGATGTCGTGGCAGGAACTGCTGGCGAACGGCCAGACCAGCGTCACCGACAAGATGAAGTTCGTGATCATCCAGCCGGTGCTGGATTTCAACGCGCTGGAGCCCGGCTATCAGGCGACCAAGCTGATCCGCAACGTCGCCCAGGATCTGAAGATCGACGCGCAGCACGGCCTGCGGATGCGCCTGACCGGCACGGTGGCGGTGGCGGACGAGGAATTCGCGACCCTGTCGGAGGATGCCGGCCTCAACAACAGCATCATCGTCGGCGCGATCGTCCTGTTCCTGTGGCTGGCCCTGCGATCGGGCAAGCTCGTCGGCGCCGTGATCATCACGACCTTCGCGGGCCTCATCGTGACGGCGGCGCTGGGCCTCGTGATGGTCAAGGAGCTGAACCCGATCTCGGTGGCCTTCGCGGCGCTGTTCGTCGGGCTCGGCATCGATTTCGGCATCCAGTTCTCGGTGCGCTACCGGGCCGACCGCTACGAGCAGCCAACCCTGGAGAGCGCGATCCGCGCCGCCGCCCGCGGGGTCGGCTGGTCGCTGACCCTCGCCGCGGTGTCCCTGGTGGCGGGCTTCTTCGCGTTCCTGCCGACCGCCTTCCGGGGCGTGTCCGAGCTCGGCCTGATCGCCGGCGTCGGCATGGTCGTGGCCTTCCTGTTCTCCCTGACGCTGCTGCCGGCGCTGATCGCGGTGTTCAAGCCGGAGGGCGAGAAGGCGGCGGTTCAGACCGAGTGGCTCGTGGGCGTCGATCCGTGGATCATCCGCAACCGCAAGCCGATCCTCATGGCCGTCGGGCTCGTGACGTTGGCGGGCGCGCCGCTGCTCTGGAACCTGCCGTTCGACTCCAACCCGATGCATCTGCGCAGCCCGAAGACGCAATCGATCGCGACCTATCTCGACCTGATCAAGAATCCGGAGACCAGCCCGAACCTCATCGACGTGCTGGCCCCGAACGTCGAGGCGGTCCCGGCGCTGACGAAGACTCTGGCGGCGCTGCCCGTGACGGCTTCGGTCAACAGCATCGATACGTTCGTGCCGCGGGACCAGGATAAGAAGCTCGCGCAGATTGCCGACACGGCCCAGCTGCTCGATCCGGTCCTGAACCCCGGCCGCCGGCCGCCGCCGCCGACCGACGCCGACAACGTGAAGGCGCTGAAGGATACGGCGACCGCCCTCAACGGCGTCGCAAGCGATGCCAAGGGCGACGCGAAAGGGGCCCAGGCGGCCAAGCAGCTCGCCGGCACCCTGGACAAGCTCGCCGCCGGTCCGGTCCCGCAGCGCGAGGCTGCGTCCTTCGCCCTGACGAAGGATCTGGGTCCGCTGCTGGCACGCCTGCGCGACCTGCTGCACCCCGACAAGATCACGCTGGACAACCTGCCGCCGCAGCTCAAGGCCGACTGGGTCGCCGCCGACGGCCGAGCGCGGATCGAGGTCCATCCGAAGGGTGATTCGAACGACGACCAGGTGCTCCGGACGTTCTCGGACGAGGTCCTGAAGGTTGCGCCCCATGCCACCGGCGCGCCTGTCGCGACCACGCAGTCGAGCTACACGATCCTGGGCGCCTTCGTGCAGGCGGCGGTGACGGCCTTCGTGCTGATCTTCGTCATCCTGTCGGTGGCCCTGCGCAAGCCCTGGGACGTGGCGATGACGCTCGGCCCGCTGGTGATCGCGACCCTCTGGACGCTGATGGCCCTGCGCATCGTCGGCATGCCACTCAACTTCGCCAACATCATCGCGCTGCCGCTGATGCTCGCGGTCGGCGTGGCGTTCCACATCTACTACGTGATCGCGTGGCGGGCGGGCGTGAACGACATGCTCGCCTCCAGCCTGACGCGCGCGATCTTCTTCTCGGCGCTCACCACCGGCAGCGCCTTCGGGTCGCTGGTCCTGTCCAGCCATCCGGGCACGGCGAGCATGGGCAAGCTGCTCGCGCTCTCGCTGTTCTTCACCCTGGTGGCGGCATTCTTCGTGGTCCCGGCAACGCTCGGCGAGCCGCCGGTGCAGCCCGACGAAGACCGTCCCGAGGCCGAGAAGGCCGCCGGCGCGGCCCTGCGGAAGAGCGTGACGCGGAAGGATCCGGTGCCGGCCAAATAGGCGCCGGTCAAAGGACCTTCTCGAAGAAGTGGTCCGGGTAGGGGTCGTCGTTGAAGCGGTCGATCTCCACCCAGCCCGACCGCCTGTAGAGCGCCAAGGCCTCGGGAAGGGCGCTGTTGGTATCGAGCCGCAGCGTCCGGATGCCGAGATCGCGGGCCGCGTTCTCGACGTCGTGCATCAGTCGCTTGGCGAGGCCGAGGCCTCGCGCGGCGGGATCGATCCAGAGCCGCTTGATCTCCGCCACCGGGCCGCCGCTGCCCTTGAGGCCGACGCACCCGACCGGGAGGCCATCCGCGACGGCGAGCAGGAAGGTGCCGCGCGGTCGGACCATGTCCGCCGCCTCCGGGTCGCAGGACAGGGCGACGTCGAACCCCGCGGCGAAGCGACGGCCCAGTTCGGCATAGTAGGCGTCGAGGCAGGCGCCGGCCGCCGCACCGCGCGGATCAGCTTCCGCAACGGTGATGGCGTGCTGGCCAAGCGCGAGGGCGACGCGATCCATGGCGCGCAGGAGTTCGTCGGTGTGCGGCGTGCGCTCGAGCAGGAGGGCCGCGCGGGCGTTCGACAGAGCCTCGTAGGCCTCGAATTCCCGCTCCCCCGCTGCCGTCAGCGACGCGATCCGGCGACGGGCATCGGTGGGATGCGGCGCCGTCACAACCAAGCCCTCGACCTCCAAGCTCCGCAGGAGGCGGCTCATCAGACCGGAATCGAGGCCCAGATAGGCGCGGATCTCGCCGATCTCGCTCCGCCCGGCGCCGATGACGTTCAAGACGCGCGCGACCCCGAGCGGGCGGCCTCGGCCCAGGAACGAGCTGTCGAGCGCGCCGACCTCGGCGGTGACGGCACGCGCGAACCGGCGGACGCGGGCGATATCGGGAGACGTCATTTTATCTGACTAAAGTCAGATATCGGCTGTGGTCAACCGAGGAAGTCGGAGAACCCGCCGCGGACCGCGCCGGACGCGTCGGCAGCCGACCGGGATGCGGAAGCGATCAGCGCGTCCCGCTCGTCGGCGTAACGGTAGCCCGGCGCCTCGCCGGGAAAGCCGCCGGCGGTGGCCGGGTGGGTGTAGAGTTCGGTCAGCCCGTCTGGAAGTTCGGCCAGCAGCGCCGCCACGCGGGCGGGCGTCATGGCGCCGGACCAGGCGAGGCCGAGGGTGCGATCCGGGATCAGCAGCCCGGCCTGCCGCGCGCGTACCGCGAGCAAGGCCGCCCAAGGAGCAATGTCGAGGGCGGGTCGGGGGCGGGTGCCGGGCTCGGCGCGGCGCAGGATCTCCCGCGGCTCCCGGGGCACGCGCAGGGCGCGCATCCCGAAGTCCCGGCCGATGCGCAGCACGGCCCCGGCGATCAGCGGGTGGACGTGGAAGTGCTTGTGGGCGTTGACGTGGTCCAGCTGCAGGCCGGTCGCCCGGTAGGCCTCGAACTGCGCCCGGATCTCGGCGGCGAGCTGACGGCGGGCGACGGGCTTGCGGGCGAAGTCGAGGCCCAGGCGACCCATGTCGGCGCGCATCAGGCCGGCCGCGTCGGTCAGGTCGGGCAGGTCCGCGGCGGGAAGGGTGGGCCACGCCTCCACGAGGACGAGGTGAAGCCCGACCCGAAGGGACGGCATCCGTCGAGCCCGCGCCACGGCGTCGGCGGCGGCCGGCGCCGAGACCATCAGGCTCGCCGCCGTGAGGATCCCGTCGCGATGGGCCTGCTCGACGGCCTCGTTGACCTCGGGGCTCAGCCCGAAATCATCCGCGGTAACGACCAGACGCTTCACGGTAACCTCGTAACGGGTGTCGAGAGGGCGTGCCCTCTCGCGGGTCCAGGGCGGAGCCCTGGAAGAGGCGCGGGGCTCTGCCCCGCGCTCCTTGCCGGGGCCGTGGGCCCCGGACCCCTGACTTACGCCGCCTTGGCGGTGCCCTGACGCTCCTTGAGGAAGCGGTAGAACTCGACGCCCTCGCGCAGGCGGCGCTTCATCATGTCGGGCGAGCGCACCATCTCGCTGACGATCGAGGCGATCTTCGGCGCCCGGAAGTAGAACTTCTTGTAGAACTCCTCGACCGAGGTGAAGATCTCGGTGTGCGAGAGGTGCGGGTAGTGCAGCGGCGCGACCTGCACGCCGTTCTCGTCGACCAGCTCGGCGTTCTCGATGTCGAGCCAGCCGTTCTCCACCGCCTGCTTGTACAGGAAGGTGCCCGGGTAGGGCGCCGCCAGCGAGACCTGGATCGTGTGCGGGTTGATCCGCTTCGCGAAGGCGATCGTCTCCTGGATCGTCTCCTTGGTCTCGCCCGGCAGGCCGAGGATGAAGGTGCCGTGGATGGCGATGCCGAGATCGTGGCAATCCTTGGTGAACTTCTCGGCGACCTCGACCCGCATGCCCTTCTTGATGTTGTGCAGGATGGTCTGGTTGCCGGACTCGTAGCCGACCAGCAGCAGGCGCAGGCCGTTCTCCTTGAGCACCTTCAGGGTCTCGCGCGGCACGTTCGCCTTGGCGTTGCACGACCACGTGACGCCGAGCTTGCCGAGCTCGCGGGCGATCTCCTCCGCGCGCGGGAGGTTATCGGTGAAGGTGTCGTCGTCGAAGAAGAACTCCTTGGTCTGCGGGAACTCCTTCAGGCAGTACTTGATCTCCTCGATCACGTGGGCGACCGAGCGGGTGCGGTAGGTGTGACCGCCGACCGTCTGCGGCCAGAGGCAGAAGGTGCAGCGGCTCTTGCAGCCCCGGCCCGAGTAGAACGAGATGTAGGGGTGCTTCAGGTAGCCGATGAAGTACTTCTCCATCTCCAGGTCGCGCTTGTAGACGCTGGTGACGAAGGGCAGCTGGTCCATGTCGGTCATGATCTCGCGGTCCTCGTTGTGGACCACGACACCGTTGGCGTCGCGATAGGACAGACCCTTGATCTGGGACATCGGGACGCCTTCGGCGACTTCCTTGACGGTGAAGTCGAACTCGTTGCGGGCGCAGAAATCGACCACCGGGGCCTGGGCCATCGCGCCAGCGGCGTCGACCGCGACCTTGGCGCCGATCAGGCCGGCGATGAGCTTCGGGTTGGCGGCTTTCAGCGCCTCGATCGTCTTCACGTCGGACTTGAACGACGGCACCGAGGTGTGGAGCACGACGAGGTCGAAATCGTTGGCCTGAGCCACGATCTCGGGGAGCTTGATGTTGTGCGGCGGCGCGTCGATCAGCTTCGAGTTCGGCACCAGGGCGGCCGGCTGGGCCAGCCAGGTCGGGTACCAGAACGACTTGATCTCGCGCTTGGCCTGGTAGCGGGAGCCGGCACCGCCGTCGAAACCGTCGAAGGTGGGGGCCTGGAGGAAGAGCGTGCGCATGGGGTTCAAGGCCTCAGGGCAATGCCGGGGGAGGGCGGAGGAAGTGGAAGCCGGGTTCAGCGGAGCGGCGCGCCGGCGTCAGGGCCGAGCTCGGCGTCCGGGATCAGGGTGCCATCCGCAACCACGTGATAATCGTGACCTTTCCATGTCACCGCCCCCGACATGAAGGCCCAGGCGAAGTTCAGGAAGGACAGGATGTCGCGAATCGGCAACAGTCCGTAGGGGTGCGGGGCCAGGCTGAAGGCGCGCTCCACCTGCCGGCACAGCAGGATCCGGCTCGCCAGCGCCGCCGCGGCGACCCAGAGCGCGCCCGAGCCGGCGCCCGGCAGCACGGCCCCGAGCAGGGCCAGCGGGAAGGCGTGCGTGACGATGGATCCGGCATAGCCGGCCGGATCGACGTTGCGGATCGTGCGGTTCCAGCGCAACTCGTGCTGCCAAAGGCCGGACAGGTCCGTGTCGACGCTGGTGTGGCCGATGGAGAAGCTCGGGATCACCACCCGGCCGCCAAGCCCGCGCAGGGCCGCCCCGATCGCGTAATCGTCCGCCAGGTCGTCGCGGAAGCTGCGGAAGCCGCCCACCGCGTCGAGGCTCGCCCGGGTGAACGCGATGGTGGAGCCGAAGCAGGGCTTCGCCAGACCGAGGCTCAGGCCCATCACGACGTTGGGCAGGAAGTGGGTGTCGATCGCCAGCGTCGAGAGCTGGTCGTAGAGGCCGCGATAGGCGGGTACGCCGTGATAGAGGCAGGTCACGCCCGAGACCCCGTCCTGCGACAGCTCCGCGACGAGGCGCTCCAGGTAGTCGGGCCGGACCAGCATGTCGCTGTCGGCCAGCACCACCACGTCGTGCGCGATCCGCTCGGCCATGTTGATCAGGTTGGAGACCTTGCGGTTCGAGCCGTGCTGGCGGCCGTCGATCACCAGGTCGATGCGGGCGGCGGGATAGGCCTGCCGCAGCCGATCGACCACGCCGATCGCAGGATCGTTGGTCTTCTGGACACCGAAGATCACCTGGACCGGGCCGGCGTAATCCTGGCGCAGCACGGTCTCGAGATTCTCGTAGAGATACGGCTCCAGGCCGCAGAGCGGCTTGAGCACGGTCACCGAGGGCCGGGGCGCACCGGGGGCGAGTTGCGGCACGGCCTGGGCCGCGTAGCGGCCGGCGCAAAAGGCAGCGGCCAGACTGTAGAGGCAGCCGGCCGCCGCCAGGATCAGGCAGATCAGCGACAGCCACGAGAGCCCGTTCAGCGCCAGCGAGGAGAGATCCATCCGGTCGGGTCCGTGCGATCGTCGGCCGCATCAGGCGGCGGTGGCCGCGAACGGCCGGCTTGGTTCGGCACCTTGGACGGCGCTGGTTACGGCGTTGGCTTGGCGGCCAGCATGCCGTCGGCCCGCTGGCGGAGAAACTTGACGACCCCGTCGGCCCCGCCGGATTTCAGCGGCGCGGAGAGCGCGTTGCGCTGGGCGGCGACCTCGCTCACGTCACCGTTGAGCAGGACGTCCTGGATGCGGTTGCTGGCGTTGACGACGAAGTCGACCTCGGAATCGTCGCCGTCCGACGCGGTGACACGGGTCGCGACCACGCGCTGGGCACCGCGCTCCTCGACCTTGGGGGTCACGTCGAACTTGCCGCCGGCCGCGCGGGCCAGCCGGTTGGCGTAGGTCACGGTCAGGCTGCGCTTGAACGCCTCGATGACCGCCGCCTGCTGCTCCGGCGTGAAGCTCGACCACTTCGCGCCCACGGCGATGCGGGTCATGGCGGGGAAGTCGAACGCCTTGTCGAGGGCCGGCCCGACCGCGTCGACCCGCGCGGGCAGGGGACCGGGGCCGTCCTTCAGCGCGGCCGTGAAGGCAGCGTAGAGGTCGCGCACAGTCTGAACGGCCGGATCGTCCGCAGCCCATGACGGGACCGGGACGAGCAGGGGCGCGGCGATGAGAGCGGCCGCGAGGCGACGGGTCAGGCGCACTTCTTCAACTCCTCGCCGTCACCGAGCCGCGCGCCCATCCGGGGCGGCGCGTAGCTGTAGAACGGCCCAAGCGTGACCGGCTGCGCGACTCTCTTGGCCTTGCGCCCGGCTTCCGCCTCCGGCGCATCCTCCTCGTCCGGCGCCTCGGCCCGGATCCTGGCCTCGATCCGATGCCAGAGCAGCAGGCTCGGGAGCCCGACGCCGAGATCGGCGAAGCGCTTGACCAACGACAGGGCGAGCGCCGCTTCCGCCGGGATGTCGAACAGGCCGCATAGGGCGATCAGGCCGCCTTCCTGGGCGCCGAGGGCGCCGGGCACCGCGAAGGCCGCGCCGCGCACCGCCTGAGCGAGGCTCTCGATCATCAGCGCCTGGGCGAAATCGATGGGATAGCCCATGAAGCGCAGACAGACGTAGACTTCGAGAGTTCCGATCACCCAGCCGACGAAGTGAACCGCCAGCGCGAACGCGAAGCGGCCGCGATTGCCGTAGAGCCGACGCAGGCTGTCGTAGAGCTGGTCGATGGCGCCGAAGGCCCGCCACTCGCGCCCGGAGGCGAAGCGGCTGAGCAGGCCCTGGATGAGCCGGTGCCCGGCCCGGCGCTGGATTAGGTAGAAGGCGCCGAGCGCCGGCACCGCCAGGGCCAGACCGCCCTCGACGGTCCGGGCGATCGGCCCGTCGCCGCAGATCATGACCAGCAGGGCCAGGCCGAGGACCGTGAACAGAAGCTGCGTCAGGGCCTGCGTCATCAGGTCGACGAACATGCTTGCACCGGCGAGCGCGCCGGTGACGCCGCGCTTGGCGAGGAGGCGCGCGCCCACGAAGTCGCCGCCGACGGTGGCGACGGGCAGGAGGGTGTTGATGCCCTCGCGCACGAACCGGAGCGAGACGCAGTCGGCGAGCTTGGCCGCCCCGGCCGGAAACACCACGTACCAGCCGAGGCCCGCCCAGGCGACGGCCACGAGGCGGGCCGCCACCACCAGGGCGGCGCCCCAGCCGGCACTCACGACGGCGGCCGACACGTCCTCAAGGCCGGAGGACATGAACAGGCCGACGACCGTGCAGAGACCGGCGATCGAGGCCAGGGTCGTCAGGCGCTTCATTGTCGTCTTTCAAGCTCGCAAAAGGCTTGATGCGGGAAATCGGTCACGGTCGCGGCAGAAATAGGTCCGCCGGGCCGGGAACGTTTCTGTCACGTTGCAGCACGGATTAGCGGTGTCTATCACCCGTTTGACACACCGGGGGCCAAAGCGGCGGCGGGGCTGAGGAGCCTACGCAGAAGGCCGCGGCTCGTCGCAGAAGGGGCACACGTCATGGAGCGCGAATCACCGATCACGGCCCTGGAGGCCGTGACCGACGACACGCATGCCGGCGGCCTCCCGGGTGGAACAGGACCGGGCGTGCCGGCTCCGCAATCTCCGGTGATGGCCTGGAACGAGTGGGATCCGCTGGAGGAGGTGATCGTGGGCTCGCTCGACGGCGCCACGATCCCGACCCACCATCTCACGGTGATCTTCAACCTGCCGCGCGCCGCGCAGCCGTTCTACCGGCTGGCGAGCGGCTGGAAATACCCGACGTTCATGAAGAAGCTCGCCCAGGCCGAGCTCGACAACTTCATCACCATCCTGGCCGGCGAGGGCGTGAAGGTCCGCCGCCCCGACGCGGTGGACTTCTCCAAGAAGTTCAAGGCGCCGCGCTGGACCTCCCGGGGCTTCTGCGTCGCGTGCCCGCGCGACCCGTACCTCGTCATCGGCGACGAGATCATCGAGAGCCCGATGTGCTGGCGCTCGCGCTACTTCGAGGGCGATGCCTACCGGTCGCTGTTCAAGGAATATTTCCGCGCCGGCGCCCGCTGGACCTCGGCGCCGCGTCCGCAGCTGACCGACGATCTCTACAACTACGATTACCGGGTGCCGAACCTGAAGGCCGGCGAGCCCATGCAGTTCACCGTCAACGAGTTCGAGCCGGTCTTCGACGCCGCCGACTTCGTCCGCTGCGGCCGCGACCTGTTCGTCACCCGCTCCAACGTGACCAACCTGATGGGCATCGAGTGGCTGCGCCGCCACCTCGGCCCGGGCTTCCGCATCCACGAGATCGAGAGCCGCTGCCCGCAACCGATGCACATCGACTCGTCGTTCATGCCGCTGGCTCCCGGCAAGGTGCTGGTGAACCCGGACTACGTCGACGTCGAGAAGCTGCCGGCCGTGCTCAAGAAGTGGGACGTGCTGATCGCCCCGCGCCCCGACCCGGTCGAGGGCTTCATGAGCAAGATCTCGATGTGCTCGCCCTGGACCTCGATCAACGTCCTGGCGATCACCGAGAAGAAGATCGTCGTCGACCAGAGCCAGCCGACGCTGATCAAGGCGCTCAAGGACTGGGGCTTCGACCCGATCCCGGCGCCGTTCCTCAGCTACGGCCCGTTCGGCGGCTCGTTCCACTGCGCGACCCTCGACGTGCGGCGCCGGGGCGTGCTGAAGTCGTACTTCTAGGAGTCGACCGTCATTCCGGGGCCGCGGAGCGGAGCCCGGAATCCAAAAAGCACCGGTGGCGCGAGACCGTGCGCCGCCGGCGGTAACGGCGACCGGCTCGCCTGCGGCACCCCGGACAGACGGGACGGGACGCTCAGCGCGCCGCGATCCCCTCGATCAGCGCCCGGTTGAACCCGTCCGGATCGGACATCTGCGGCGCGTGGCCGAGTTCGGGGAACTCCACGAGCCGCGCCCCCGGGATCGCCTTGGCGGCTTCCTTGCCGAGTTCGGGATAGTTTCCGAGCTTCGGCCGCAGCTCCGCCGGGGCGAGATCCTTGCCGATCGCCGTGTTGTCCTTCTGGCCGATCAGCAGCAGGGTCGGCACCGCGATCTGCGGGAAGCGGTAGACCACCGGCTCGGTGACGATCATGTCGTAGACGAGCGCCGAATCCCAGGCGACCGCCTCCTTGCCGGGCCCGTTGTTGAGGCCAGCGAGCATCGTCACCCAAGGCTCGTAGCGAGGCTCCCATCGGCCCGCGTAGTAGGTCGCGGTCTCGTAGGCGCGGATCGATTCGGCCGAGGTCTTCAGCTCGCGCTGGTACCATTGCGCCAGGGAGATCGGCGGCAGGCCCTTGGCGCTCCAGTCCTCCAGACCGACCGGATTGACCAGCACGAGCTGCTCGACCGCCTTCGGGTAGAGCAGGGCGTAGTGCGCGGCGAGCATGCCGCCCGTGGAATGGCCGACCAGGACTGGGCGCTCGATCCCGAGCTTGCCGAGGAGCGCGTGGGTGTTCTCGGCGAGCTGCCGGAAGCTGAACTGGTAGGCGGCCGGCTTGCTCGACTTGCAGAAGCCGATCTGGTCCGGCGCGATCACCCGGTATCCGGCCGCGCTGAGCGCGCGGATCTGGCTCTCCCAAGTCGCGGCGCAGAAGTTCTTGCCGTGAAGCAGCACCGCGGTGCGCCCGTTCGGCGTCGCGGCCGGCACGTCGAGATAGGCCATCTGCAGTGGCTGGCGCTGCGACGTGAAGGTGTAGCGCTCCACCGGGAACGGATAGGCGAAGCCTTCGAGTTCCGGCCCGTAGGCCGGCTGCGGCAGCGGCTCGGCCGCGCCGGGGCCGGTCAGGGCCAGCGCCAGCAGGAGGGCGGGGAGGGCGGTTCGGAGCATGGGCTTCATCGGAGCCTGTTCTGCGCGCGGCGCGCAGTGCCGCGCCGCCTGCCCAGATCGGGCATCCGGGTCGCCCTGTCCATGCGCCACCGCCATGTGCCACCACCATGCGAAGCCGGCATCCGCCGCGGTGCGGCTTCGCGGTTCGGCGCGCCCGCGCTATCTCGGGCCTCCCGACCTGTCCTGCCGCGGATGTCCCGATGCTGCGCCACTCCGTCTTGACCGTCCTTGCCGGCGCCCTCGTCCTCAGTCCGGCTCAGGCCCACGCAGCCGATGCCTGCGACGCGCTCACCGCGCGGGTGATCCGCACCACCGGGGCGTCGCTGGCCGGACGGGCCGGGCCGGTCGCGGTGTTCCGGGCGCAGGACGCCGAGCGGATGAGCCTCGATTGCCGCGCCCCGGCGCGGATCACCGTGGCCTCCCTCGACCGGGAGCCGCCGCCCGCCTACTTCGTGCTGATCGGCCGCGCGGCCCGGGCGCTCGCCGGGGCGGATCCCGCCGTCGCCGAGGTGCTGGCGCTCAACCTCCACCAGGCCAGCCTGCTCGCGAGCGCGCCGCAGCGCGGCGGCACCGGCCGCGCTCTGATGCTGTGCGAGACCGGCCCGCGCACCGACGCGCTCCGGGAGGATCTCACGGTCTGCCGGATTGCGCCCCGCGCCGGGCTTTCGCGGATCCGCCGCGCGGGCTAGACCGCGCGCATGTCGAATCTCGAGACACACGGCGCCGTCGTCCAGGTCGGCGGCACGCGCTTCGCCAACCATCTGCCGCTGGCGTTGATCGCCGGCCCCTGCCAGCTCGAAGGGCGGAGCCACGCCCTGGAGATCGCTGCCGCCCTCAAGGAGATGGCCGCAGGTCTGGGGCTCGGCCTCGTGTTCAAGGCCTCGTTCGACAAGGCCAACCGCACCTCCGGCAGCGCGGCCAGAGGCGTCGGCCTCGACGAGGCGCTGCCAGTCTTCGCGGAGATCCGCGAGAGCCTGGGTCTGCCGGTGCTGACCGACGTGCACGCCGCCGAGCAATGCGCCCGCGCCGCCGAGGCCGTGGACGTGCTCCAGATCCCGGCCTTCCTGTGCCGCCAGACCGACCTGCTCCTGGCCGCGGCCGCCACCGGCCGGGCGGTCAATATCAAGAAGGGCCAGTTCCTGGCGCCCTGGGACATGAAGCACGTCGCCGCCAAGGTGACAGAGGCGGGCAACCCCAACGTCATCGTAACCGAGCGGGGGGCCTCCTTCGGCTACAACACCCTGGTCTCGGACATGCGCAGCCTGCCGATCATGGCGCAGGTGACGCGGGGCGCACCGGTGGTGTTCGACGCCACCCACTCCGTGCAGCAGCCCGGCGGGCAGGGGGCGAGTTCCGGCGGCCAGCGGGAATTCGTGTCCGTCCTGGCCCGGGCCGCCGTGGCCGTCGGCGTCGCGGGCGTCTTCATCGAGACCCACCCCGACCCGGACCGGGCGCCCTCCGACGGCCCGAACATGGTCGCCCTGAAGGACATGCCGGCCCTGCTCGAGGACCTTCTCGCCTTCGACCGGATCGCCAAGCGCCGGGCAGGGTGACGGGTCAGGCGCCGACGGGCTCCAGAACGTGGATGCGCAGGGGCTGGACGAGGCCGTAGGACCCGTCGGCCCCGCGCTCGGCCGCCTGCAGGAACGCGTCCTCCACGATAGCGCGCCGCGCCCGGATCGTCGCCTCGCGGGCGGGATCCACCGTGCTGACCCGGGCCAGGAAGGCGTCGAAAGACGCGAAGCTCTCCCGGCGTGCGACGGTCACCTCGCGGCGGCACGCGAAGGTGTTTTGGCTCAAGGCACGTGCGATCGCGGCCTGAGCGCCCGCGCGGACGGCACTCTCGTCCTCGATCGGCCGCAGAGCCTCGTAGAAGCTGCCCTCCGCCAGCGGTTCCACCACCACGAGGACGCCGCCCGGCACCAGCACGCGCGCGGCTTCGGACAGCGCGCCGGCGGGGTTCGGGACATGATGCAGGGCGTTGAACATCACGGCCCCGTCGAAGCTTCCGTCCGGAAACGGCAGGGCCTCGCCCGAGGCCGCCTCAAACCGCGCGGCCGGCACGGCGGCCCGGGCCTTGGCGAGCGCCGCCTCGCCGGGGTCGATCCCGGTGACCGCCCCCCCATCCTCGGCCAGCCGCTTCGCCAAGGTTCCCGCGCCGCACCCGATATCGAGGATGCGCTTGCCCAGCAGCGGCGCGAGTGTGTCCCGGATCAGACTCAAGGCATCCATCGGTCGCTCCTTCCGATCAGGCGTAGCATAGCCACAGTAGGGCGGCCGGAGATTTCGACGCCCAGGACCGGCTGGACGTCCCGAGGCAGGACTGGTGCCCTGACGGCCGGGATGATGCAGCCGGAATAGGAAAAAGGGGCCACAAGCTTTCCAGCCGTCCAAGAGGCCGAACGGTCAAGCTCTACCCAAAGGGCCGTCTCGGCCAGGATAATGAACCACTGTTCATAATCCGACATGTGTGTGCGCGCGCACGGCAAGACCTGCCGAAACTTGGAACTGTCCCGGTGCGGCCACGTTATTGGGCATGTTCGATCGAGGATCGAGAAGGAACATTATGCGCAAGATCGGTATCATCGCCACTGCTGCCGCCCTCGCCATCGGCAGCGTCGCCGCCACCACGGGCGCCGAGGCGCGTCCCTACGGCTACCACGGCGGGTATGGCGGCTATCACGGTGGCTACTACCGCGGCCGTCGCGGCATCGGCACCGGCGCCGCGATCGGCCTCGGTATCGCTGGCCTTGCGGCTGGTGCGATCGCCGCTGGCGCTGCGCGCGACAGCTACTACGGCGGTGGGTACGGCTACGCCCCGTCCTACGGCTACGGCTACGCCCCGGTCTACGGCGGCGGCTACGGCTACGCGGCCCCGGGCTACGGCTACTACGGCTACGGCTACTAAGATCTGAGATCCGGACGGATCAGGGGCGACCGGCGCGAGCCGGTCGCCCTTTTTCGTGGCCGCTCCGCAACCATCCTGTCGCAGCGCGCCAGGATCGGATGACGGTGCATCCGGCCTGAACGAGCCAGGGGTCGTTTACCGCCCGCGATAAGGCGGGACGCCCGGATCCGACAGCCAGGCGTTCTTCGGCAACTCGCCCGTCTGCCAGAACACGTCGATCGGGATGCCGCCGCGGGGGTACCAGAACCCGCCGATCCGCAGGTAGCGCGGCTCCAGGAGGTCGCGGAGCCGCTTGCCGATCGCCACCGTGCAATCCTCGTGGAACGCGCCGTGGTTGCGGAACGACCCGAGGTAGAGCTTCAGCGACTTCGATTCCACGAGCCAGTCACCCGGCACGTAGTCGATCACCAGGATCGCGAAATCCGGCTGGCCGGTGACCGGGCAGATCGAGGTGAATTCGGGCGCGGTGAAGCGGGCGACGTAGTCGGTATCCGCGTGCGGGTTCGGGACCCGGTCGAGCCGCGCCTCCTCGGGAGAGGTCGGGAAGGGCGTCGGCTGGCCGAGCTGGAGATCGCTGGAGGTCGTCATGAGGCGCATATAAAGCGCGTCGCGGCCGCGCGCATCCGTCTGATCCGCGGCGCTTTCTCCGGCGGATCGGTCGCCGCGCGGGGCGCCCCGGCGCTTGCCGCCGGCCGCGGCTTGACGGATAAGCCGCCGCGATGCGCCGCACCCTCTGATTTGGGTGCGGCCGCCGACCCGCGGCCCCCGCGAGAGGACGTTCCATGACCGCGATCACCAATATCAGCGCCCGCGAGATCCTCGACAGCCGCGGCAACCCCACGGTCGAGGTCGACGTCATCCTGGAGGACGGCTCCTTCGGCCGCGCCGCGGTCCCCTCGGGCGCGTCCACGGGCGCCCACGAGGCGGTGGAGCTGCGCGACGGCGACAAGAACCGCTTCCTCGGCAAGGGCGTCCTGAAGGCGGTCGAGGCGGCCCAGACCGAGATCCTCGACGCGATCGGCGGCATGGAGGCCGAGGATCAGGTCGGGGTCGACGAGGCGATGATCGAGCTCGACGGCACGCCCAACAAGGCGCGGCTCGGCGCCAACGCGATCCTGGGCGTATCGCTGGCGGTGGCCAAGGCCGCGGCCGAGGCCT
Source organism: Methylobacterium sp. FW102-HT35C08 (assembly GCF_058790235.1). Taxonomy (NCBI): domain Bacteria; kingdom Pseudomonadati; phylum Pseudomonadota; class Alphaproteobacteria; order Hyphomicrobiales; family Methylobacteriaceae; genus Methylobacterium; species Methylobacterium sp. FW102-HT35C08. The sequence continues at coordinate 847,903 of NZ_JBYTCL010000002.1, forward strand.
CCGGCCTGCCGCTCTACCGCTATGTCGGCGGCGTGCAGGGCCGGGTGCTGCCGGTGCCGATGATGAACATCATCAACGGCGGCGCCCATGCCGACAACCCGATCGACTTCCAGGAATTCATGATCATGCCGGTGGGCGCCGACTCGATCGCCGAGGCCGTGCGCATGGGCTCCGAGGTGTTCCACACCCTCAAGAGCAAGCTCAAGAAGGCCGGCCACAACACCAATGTCGGCGACGAGGGCGGCTTCGCCCCGAACCTGCCGTCGGCCGAGGCCGCCCTCGATTTCGTGATGGACGCGATCAGCGCCGCCGGCTTCAAACCGGGCCAGGACATGGCGCTCGCCCTCGACTGCGCCGCCACCGAGTTCTTCAAGGACGGCGCCTACGCGTACGAGGGCGAGGGGAAGACCCGCACCATCGAGGCGCAGGTCGACTACCTCGCGCAGCTCGTCGCCACCTACCCGATCGTCTCCATCGAGGACGGCATGTCGGAGGATGACTGGGCCGGCTGGAAGCTCCTGACCGACAAGATCGGCGACCGCTGCCAGCTCGTCGGCGACGACCTGTTCGTCACCAACGTCGAGCGCCTGTCCCGCGGCATCGCGGAGGGCACGGCCAACTCGATCCTGATCAAGGTCAACCAGATCGGCTCGCTCACCGAGACCCTGGCGGCGGTCGATATGGCCCAGCGCGCCGGATACACCGCTGTGATGTCGCACCGCTCGGGTGAGACCGAGGACTCGACCATCGCGGATCTCGCGGTCGCCACCAATTGCGGGCAGATCAAGACCGGCTCGCTCGCCCGCTCGGACAGACTGGCCAAGTACAACCAGCTGATCCGCATCGAGGAGGGCCTGGGCCCGCAGGCGCTCTACGCCGGCCCGTCGGCGCTCAAGCAGCTCGCCCGCCGCTGATCCGGCGGATCCTGCTGGCCGGCCTGCTCGGTGTCGGAGCGGCCGGCCCCGTCCGCGCGGACCCGCTCTGCGACGGCGCCCGTCCGACGCTCAGCGCGCAGCTGCTGTTCGGCCTATCGCGGCCGGATGGCGGCCGCGTCTCGGAGAGGGCCTTCGACCGGTTCCTGGCCGAGCGGATCACCCCCAGCTTCCCGGACGGGCTGACGGTCTTCGCCGGCCGGGGCCAGTGGCGCGGACCGAGCGGACGGATCGTCCACGCGGCCGCCCGGATCGTCCTGATCATCACAGCACCGACGCCCGAGGCCGTGGCGGCCCTGCGTGAGATCCAGGAGGCCTATCGGCGCCGCTTCGCGCAGGGCGCGGTCGGACTGGTGCTGCAGCGGAGCTGCGCGCTGTTCTGAGGGTGGCGGCGCTTTGCCCCGTCATTCCGGGCTCCGCTGCACGGCCCTGGAATGACGACGCGCCTCAGGTCCTCGCCGCACCGGACGGCTCCCCGGGAACGGTCCAGACCCGCATCGGTCGCGACAGGCCGCGCAACTCGATCGTCCCGACCGGCTCCAGCGGCCGCGCGCAACGCTTGGCGAAGGCCTCCGAGACCAGCAGTTCGTGGCCGAGCACCGCGCACTGGCTCTCGATCCGGCTCGCCTCGTTCACCGCCCGCCCGATAATGGTGAAGTCGAGCCGCCGCTCAGTCCCGACATTGCCGTAGATCACCGTCCCGAAATGCACGACGCATTCGGCCGCGAGTTCGGGCAGACCCTCCGCGCGGCGGCGAGCATTGAGCGCCGCGTTGGCGGCGAGCCCTTCGGTTGCGGCCTCCAGGGCATCGCCGCAGATCGAGCAGGGGAGGGCGTCGGCCTCGGGAATCGGGAAGATCGCCAGGAACCCGTCCCCGAGGAATTTCAGGATCTCGCCGCCGTGCCGCGCCACCGGGTCGCCGAGGGCGTCGAAATGCTCGTTGAGCCATGCGACCATGTCGGCCGGGTCAACCCGGTCGGCCAGAGCCGTGAAGCCGCGCAGATCCGTCAGCAGGATGGCTGCCGGTACAGCCCGTCCCTCGCCCCGCCGGATCTGGCCGTCGAGGACGCGCTCGGCGGTGGAGCGGCCGAGATAGGTCGCCGAGACTTCGCGGAACGTGTGGGCCAGCCCCATCTTGGCGATCGCCAGGGTCAGGAACGGCAGGACGCCGGCGATGGCGGACAGATGCGCGTCGGTGAAGCCGGCGGCCGCGCGGGTGCAGAACGAGACCGCGATGCCGCGCAGGGCGGTACCAGGGGCGAACGGGACGATGTGGAGCACGTAGTCGCTGCCGCCCTGGGCCCCGAGGGCCTTCAGAACCGGGAAGTCGACCGCCAGCCCGGGCGCATCGAGGCGCCAGCGGCCGAAGCTCTCGCCGCTCTCAACCAGCGCGTAGACGGGGCTCAGGAGCCAGTCGCTCTCCTCGTCGGCGCCATGAGCATTGGCCACGAAGGAGATACCCTCGCCCGCATGCCAGTTCAGGCTGACGCCGCGGAGCGTCGGGTCGAGGGCCGGGGCCATGACGCTGACTCGCCAGACGGGGATATCGGCCTCGACCAGGGCCTCGCAGAAGCCGGTCAGCAGGATGTCGTGATCGTCGGACGCCGTGGCGTGCGCGGCGATCCAGCGACCCAGATGCGTCAGGTCCATCCCTCAGGCTCGTCCTCTGCTCGTGCCGGCCGTGGCGCGTGATCGCAACGATCCATTAACCTGTCCGCGCGAGGGTCGTGCCATGGTCGTGCGCCGCCGAGTCAGAATGGTCGTGTTGCCGCTGGGTCTCTGGACCCTGTCGGCCCTCGTCGTCGGCTATTTCGTGTGGCAGGCGGAGAGTGGCAACCGCGGCCTGGAAGCCAAGAAGGCGCTCAAGATCCGCGCCTACGGCCTGTCCCAGGAACTCGCCGCCGTGAAAGCCGAGCGCGCGATCTGGGAGCACCGGGTCTCGCTCCTGAAGAGCGATCAGATCGACCGCGACCTCCTCGAGGAGCGCGCCCGGATCGTCCTCGGCCGGGTCCACGCCAACGACGTGGTCATCATCACGCCCTGAGCGTCGCCGCGCAGTATTTCCTTAGTCCCAAAGTGTCTCTGACAAGAGCGGCGTCCTGTCAGAGCGGCAGCCCTCGCTTTCCAACCGTCGCTGTCCTACACCCCCACGAAGTCGCGTGGAATCATGGGGAGTGCGCCGATGGATGCCGCCAAGGAGCCCGCCAAGGACGCCGCGTCCTCGGCTTCGCAGGCCGCGAGCCCTCAGGCCGGTAATCCTCAGGCCGCCGAGGCGCACAAGCCGGCACCGAACATGCCGCAATTCACGCGGGACGAAGATCTCCACGCCTATCACGAGATGCTGCTGATCCGGCGCTTCGAGGAGAAGGCCGGCCAGCTCTACGGCATGGGCCTGATCGGCGGCTTCTGCCACCTCTATATCGGCCAGGAGGCCGTGGTGATCGGCATGCAGATGGCCTCGGTCGAGGGCGACCAGGTCATCACCGGCTACCGCGACCACGGCCACATGCTCGCCTGCGGCATGGACCCGAAGGGCGTCATGGCCGAGCTGACCGGCCGCCGCGGCGGCTACAGCCGCGGCAAGGGCGGCTCGATGCACATGTTCAGCCGCGAGAAGCAGTTCTTCGGCGGCCACGGCATCGTCGGCGCGCAGGTCTCGCTCGGCACCGGCCTCGCCTTCGCCGACCATTACCGGGAGAACGGCAAGGTCAGCCTGACCTACATGGGCGACGGCGCCGCCAACCAGGGCCAGGTCTACGAGAGCTTCAACATGGCCGCGCTCTGGAAGCTGCCGGTCGTCTACGTGATCGAGAACAACCGCTACGCCATGGGCACCTCGGTGGCCCGGGCCTCGGCGCAGACCGACTTCTCGAAGCGCGGCCTCTCCTTCGGCATCCCGGGCGAGCAGGTCGACGGCATGGACGTCCGCACCGTCCGCGAGGCCGCGACCCGGGCGATCGAGCACGCCCGAACCGGCCAGGGTCCGTACATCCTGGAGATGCAGACCTACCGCTATCGCGGCCACTCCATGTCCGATCCGGCCAAGTACCGGACCAAGGACGAGGTCTCCAAGATGCGCGACGAGCACGACCCGATCGAGATGGTGCGCAAGCGCCTGCTCGAGCTGCACGGCGTGCCGGAGGCCGATCTGAAGGCCACCGACGCCAAGGTCCGCGAGACGGTCAACGCCTCGGCCGAGTTCGCCACCAACGATCCCGAGCCGGATCCCTCCGAGCTCTGGACCGACATCCTCCTGGACGCGCACGCCTGAGCGCGGACGACAAAGCTGGCCGCCCCCTAACGAAAAGACGACCGCAGAGCTGAGCATGGCGACCGACATCCTGATGCCCGCCCTCTCGCCCACCATGGAGGAGGGCAAGCTCGCCAAGTGGCTGAAGAAGGAGGGCGATCCGATCAAGTCCGGCGACGTGCTGGCGGAGATCGAGACCGACAAGGCCACCATGGAGGTGGAGGCGATCGACGAGGGCGTCCTCGCCAAGATCCTGATCGCGGAGGGCACCGAGGGCGTCGCGGTCAACACGCCGATCGCCGTGATCGCCGGCGAAGGCGAGGATCCGTCGAGCGTCCAGTCGGGCGGCGGCGCCAAGCCCAACGGCGCCGGCGGCCATCCGGCCCCGACCCCCGACATGCAGGCCGAGGGCATGGCCGACAAGGCAGCCCCCGCCGCGAAGACCGGCGACGACGCCCCCAAGGCGCCAGCCGGGCCAGCGGTCATCACCAACAAGGCGCAAGAGCCGGTGATGGAGGAGTTCCCGGCCGACACGCCGATGGTCACCCAGACCGTCCGCGAGGCCCTGCGGGACGCCATGGCGGAGGAGATGCGCCGCGACGGCGACGTCTTCGTCATGGGCGAGGAGGTCGCCGAGTATCAGGGCGCCTACAAGGTCACCCAGAACCTGCTGCAGGAATTCGGGCCGAAGCGCGTGGTCGACACCCCGATCACCGAGCACGGCTTCGCGGGCATCGGCGTCGGCGCGGCGCTCGCCGGCCTGAAGCCGATCGTCGAGTTCATGACCTTCAACTTCGCCATGCAGGCGATCGACCACATCATCAACTCGGCGGCAAAGACCCTGTACATGTCCGGCGGCCAGCTCGGCTGCCCGATCGTGTTCCGCGGACCCAACGGCGCCGCCGCCCGCGTCGCCGCCCAGCACAGCCACGATTATTCCGCGTGGTACTCCAACGTGCCGGGCCTCAAGGTGATCGCGCCCTACACGGCCTCCGACGCCAAGGGCCTGCTCAAGGCCGCGATTCGCGACCCGAACCCGATCATCTTCCTCGAGAACGAGATCCTGTACGGGCAGTCCTTCCCGGTGCCGAAGCTCGACGACTTCGTGCTGCCGATCGGCAAGGCCAAGATCCACCGCACCGGCAGCGACGTGACGATCGTGTCCTTCGCGATCGGCATGACCTACGCCCTCAAGGCCGCGCAGGCGCTCGCCGAGCAGGGCATCGAGGCCGAGGTGATCGACCTGCGCACGATCCGCCCGATGGACACCGAGACGGTGGTGGAATCCGTCAAGAAGACCGGCCGCTGCATCACCGTGGAGGAGGGGTTCCCGCAATCCGGCGTCGGCGCCGAGATCGTGGCCCGCCTGATGGTCGACGCCTTCGACTTCCTGGACGCCCCGGTCCTGCGCATCACCGGCAAGGACGTGCCGATGCCCTACGCGGCCAACCTCGAGAAGCTGGCGCTGCCGACGGTGGCGGAGGTCGTCGAGGCCGCCAAGAGCGTCTGCTACAAGTGACGGGCGCGCGGGCGGGACACAGGCTCCGCCCTCGTCCCGGCAGGGGTCAAGGACAAGCCGGCGCGCCATGAGCAACGACTTCGCCGAACTCGCCATCCCGCCCGACGCCCTCGAACAGGGCGGCATCGAGGTGCTGCGCGCCGCCGTGGTGGATGGCGCGGTCAGCGTCGCGCTGCGCCGCTCCTTCGACGATCCGGCGACCTGGGGCCGGCTCCTGATCGACCTCGCCCGGCAGGCGGCCCGCGCCTACGCGCTGGAGACCGACATGTCGGAGGAGGAGGCCCTGGAGCGCATCCGCGCCGGCTGGGAGGCCGAGGGGCTCGACCCCGGCGGCCTCAACTGACGATGGCGGCCAACCATGGCTGAGGCGGCTGTCCGGCAGGCGACCTACGCGGATCTGGAGGCGGTTCCGGAGCATTTCGTCGCCGAGATCATCGACGGCGTGCTGGAGACGCATCCCCGGCCGCGGCCCCGGCACGGCATTGCCGCGGCCCGGCTGTCGGGAGAGCTGGATCGGCCGTTCGCACGCGGCCGTGGTGGTCCCGGCGGATGGGTCTTCATCATCGAGCCTGAGCTTCACCTTGGATCCCAGGTGGTCGTACCCGATCTTGCGGGCTGGCGCCGCGAGCGGATGCCGACCGAACCCGAGGATGCCTTCATAGAGACGGCTCCGGATTGGGTCTGCGAGATCCTCTCGCCGTCAACGACCCGCCTCGATCGCGGGCCGAAGCGCCGGATCTATGCCGGGTCCGGCGTTGACCACCTCTGGCTGCTCGACCCGGCGGCCGGCGTACTCGAAGGCTTCGCCCTCGCAGACGGGCGCTGGGTGCTCCCCGCCACGATCCAGCGCGGCGAGACCGTGGCGCTGCCGCCCTTCGACGCCGTCCCGTTCCCCTCCAACGACCTCTTCCCCTTCGACGATCCGGCCGCCCCGGCCTTGCCCGAGACCTGATGCCATGCCGATCAACGTGCTGATGCCCGCGCTCTCCCCGACCATGGAGAAGGGCAACCTCGCCAAGTGGCTCAAGAAGGAGGGCGACGCGATCAAGTCCGGCGACGTGCTGGCGGAGATCGAGACCGACAAGGCCACCATGGAGGTGGAGGCCATCGACGAGGGCGTCCTCGCCAAGATCCTGGTGCCCGAGGGCACCGCGGACGTGCCGGTCAACGACCTGATCGCCATCATCGCCGCCGAGGGCGAGGACCCGTCGAGTGTGCAGGCCGGCGGCGCGCCGAAGGCGGCCTCGAACGGCGAGGCCAAGGCCGAATCCAAGCCCGAACCCGCGGCCGGGGCTTCGGCGGCCGACCAGAACACCACGCCCGGCGGCGGCCACATGTCGTACGAGCGGGTGAACGCCGCGCCGGAGGGCGCGCAGCCGAGCGGGACTCCGCAGGGTGGCGCGCAGGCCGGCTCCGGCGGCCGGGTCTTCGCTTCGCCGCTCGCCCGGCGGATCGCCAAGCAGGAGGGCGTGGATCTCGGCGCCGTCCAGGGCAGCGGGCCGCATGGCCGCATCATCGCCCGCGACGTCCAGGCCGCGAAAACCTCCGGCGCCACCAAGGCGCCCGCCGCCGCGCAGCAAGCCGCCGAGGCGCCGAAGGCGGCGCCCCCCGCCCCGAAGGCCGCCCCCGCGGGCGGCGCGCCGGCCGGGCTCACGACCGATCAGGTCAAGGGCTTCTTCGCCAAGGATGCCTACGAGGAAGCTCCCCTCGACGGCATGCGCAAGACCATCGCCAAGCGCCTCACCGAGGCGATGCAGGTCGCCCCGCACTTCTACCTGACGGTGGATTGCGAGCTCGACGCGCTGATGAAGCTGCGCGAGACGCTCAACGGCTCCGCCGGCAAGGACAAGGACGGCAAGCCCGCCTTCAAGCTCTCGGTGAACGACTTCGTCATCAAGGCGATGGGCCTCGCGCTGACCCGCGTGCCGGCCGCCAATGCGGTCTGGGCCGAGGACCGGATCCTGCGCTTCAAGCACGCCGAGGTCGGCGTCGCGGTGGCGATCGACGGCGGTCTGTTCACCCCGGTGATCCGCCGGGCGGACGAGAAGACGCTCTCGACGATCTCCAACGAGATGAAGGACTTCGCCGCCCGGGCGCGTGCCAAGAAGCTGAAGCCTGAGGAGTATCAGGGCGGCGTCACCTCGGTGTCGAACCTCGGCATGTTCGGGATCAAGCATTTCACCGCGGTGATCAACCCGCCGCAATCGAGCATCCTGGCGGTGGGCGCGGGCGAGAAGCGCGTCGTCGTGAAGGACGGAGCGCCGGCCGTGGTCCAGGTGATGACCTGCACCCTCTCGTGCGACCACCGGGTGCTCGACGGGGCGCTCGGCGCGGAGCTGATCTCGGCCTTCAAGGGGCTGATCGAGAACCCGATGGGCATGCTGGTGTGAGGCGGGCACGCTCCTCCCCCTTGTGGGGAGGAGTTGGAGGTGGGGGTGGTTCAGGATCGAGCGGTGCGGTGCCTTCTGCACCACCCCCACCCATGACCCCTCGCCACAAGGGGGAGGGGAGAGCGCGTTCTGGAATGTCGAGGTGGGGAAGGTGGCAGGCATCGGTCAGAACACGCAATCCTCCTGCGATGAGCCGTACTCCATGCTCACGATGAGCATGCGCCCATCAGCCACGTTCGCTTGACCTGCCGCCCGATGCCCTGGAACCAGCAGCCCCGGAGAGCAGCCTCGCCCAGAGCGGCCGCGAACGCGAAGACGCTGCGGCGCTCGCACACCGAGGCAGAGAAGCGGCTCTGGTGGCACCTGCGTCACCACCTGCCGGTGGACGGCTCGCATTTCCGGAGGCAGGTCGCCCTCGGCCCCTACGTGGCGGATTTCTGCTGCCTGACGGCCCGGCTCATCGTCGAGGTCGACGGTGAGCAGCACGGCTTCGAGGCCAGCACGGCCTACGATGCCCGCCGGGATACCTATCTTGGCTCCGAAGGCTTCCGCGTCCTGCGTTTCCCGAACCGCATGGTCCTGCGGGAGATCGACACCGTCCTCGACACGATCCACGCGGCGCTCGCCGCATCCGAAGCGCCTCTTCCGGATTCAGCCGGCCAGGCGGAGCCACCCCCACCCCCAGCTCCCTCCCCGCAAGGGAGAGGGGCGTTCGCGGAGCGGTAAATGTCCGACACCTACGACGTCCTCATCATCGGCGCCGGGCCCGGCGGCTACGTCACGGCGATCCGCGCGGCGCAGCTCGGGTTCAAGACCGCCGTGGTCGACCGCGAGCACCTGGGCGGCATCTGCCTGAACTGGGGCTGCATCCCCACCAAGGCGCTGCTCCGCTCCGCCGAGATCTTCCACTACTTCCAGCACCCCGGCGATTACGGGCTGACGGCCGACAAGGTCGGGTTCGACACGGCCGCCATCGTGAAGCGCTCCCGCGGCGTCTCGGCCCGGCTCAACGGCGGCGTCGGCATGCTGCTCAAGAAGAACAAGGTCGACGTGATCTGGGGCGAGGCCGCGGTCGACAGCGTCGCGAAGGGCAACCAGCCCGGCCAGGTCACCGTGAAGGAGTCCAAGCGCGCCGAGCCGCCGAAGGGCGCCAAGGGCGCGGGCACCTACCAGGCCAAGCACATCATCGTGGCGACCGGCGCGCGCCCCCGGGCGATCCCCGGGATCGAGCCCGACAAGAAGCTGATCTGGACCTACTACGAGGCCATGGTCCCCGAGACGATGCCCAAGAGCCTGCTGGTGATGGGCTCGGGCGCCATCGGCATCGAGTTCGCCTCGTTCTACCGCACCATGGGCGCCGAGGTGACCGTGGTGGAGCTGCTGCCGCAGATCCTGCCCGTGGAGGATGCCGAGATCGCAGGCCTCGCCCGCAAGCGCTTCGAGAAGCAGGGCATCAAGATCCTCACCGGCGCCAAGGTCACGAAGGTCGAGAAGGGCGCGAACTCCATCACGGCGACCATCGAGGGCGGCGACGGCAAGACCCAGCAGATCACGGCCGAGAAGCTGATCTCGGCGGTGGGCGTCGTCGGCAACATCGAGAATATCGGGCTGGAGAAGCTCGGGGTGAAGATCGACCGCGGCATCGTGGTGACCGACGGGCTCGGCCGCACCAACGTGCCCGGCCTCTACGCGATCGGCGACGTCGCCGGCCCGCCAATGCTCGCCCACAAGGCCGAGCACGAGGGCGTCATCTGCATCGAGACCATCAAGGGCCTGCACACCCACCCGATGGACAAGGCCAAGATCCCGGGCTGCACCTACTGCCAGCCGCAGATCGCCAGCGTCGGGCTGACCGAGGCGAAAGCCAAGGAGCAGGGCTTTGCCGTGAAGGTCGGCCGCTTCCCCTTCGCGGGCAACGGCAAGGCGATCGCGCTGGGCGAGCCGGACGGGCTGATCAAGACCGTGTTCGACGCCAAGACCGGCCAGCTGCTCGGCGCCCACATGGTCGGCGCCGAGGTGACCGAGCTGATCCAGGGCTACGTGGTGGCGATGAACCTGGAGAGCACCGAGGAAGAGCTGATGCACACGGTGTTCCCGCACCCGACCCTCAGCGAGATGATGCACGAGAGCGTGTTGGATGCGTATGGGAAGGTGATCCATACGTAGTCGGGATCTGTGCGTCTGCGGCCGTACCCGGCCGCAGCGCCGTCCTCAGCCAGCGACAGCTTCTACCGGCTCCGCCTGCTCCGGTGACGGCACGTAGGCACACCATTCGCAGATGCCCTGCTCGGCGCCTCGCTGCGCATTGCGCTGCGAGCAGAGCGGGCAGACGAGCAGGATCAGCCGCGTACCAGACCTCAGTGCCAGCCCGCGGCCCCGGAACGTGACTGCGGTTGCCCCGTCGTCCGAAGGCCGCTCGCGGGCCCAGGCGCTCACGAGACTCTCTCGCAGGCTGACGGGCCAAACGAAATCCTGTCCCCGACTTCCGTCGACATGGTGACGCCCCCCAGCGTTCCGGCCAAGCTGGCCCTGCCGAGATAAGCCGTGAGCCGGCGAATGGCTCCGCTTCCGGCTGTGCATGAGCCTGGGATGCGCGCGGGCCCAATCGCCCGTATGAGTCGCGCTCACGCACAGCGGGAACGAGGCGGGATCCGATGCAGGGCGAACACGGCGCGGCGGCCACCGGCCTGCCCACCTATGCCGACGTGGCGCGCGCGGCCGAGCGCATCGCGGGGGCCGCGCATCGCACGCCGGTGCTCACCTCCCGCACCGCCGACGCGATGACCGGCGCAAAGCTGTTCTTCAAGGCCGAGAACCTGCAGCGGGCCGGGGCCTTCAAGTTCCGCGGGGCCTACAACGCCATCAGCGCGCTGCCGGAGGCGGAGCGCGCCCGCGGGGTGATCACCTTCTCGTCGGGCAACCACGCCCAGGCGGTCGCCCTGGCCTGCCGCCTGCTCGGCGCCCCGGCCACGATCATCATGCCGGAGGATGCGCCGGCGGCGAAGATCGATGGCACCCGCGGCTACGGCGCCGAGGTGATCCTGTACGACCGCTACAGCCAGGACCGCGAGGCGCTCGGCCGGTCGATCGCGGGGCCCCGCGGCCTGACGCTGATCCCGCCCTTCAACCACCCCGACGTCATCGCCGGGCAGGGGACCCTGGCACAGGAGCTGATCGAGACCGTGGGCGAGCTCGACGTGCTGGTGGCCTGCCTCGGCGGCGGCGGCCAGCTCGCGGGCTGCGCCCTCGCCGCCGCGGACCTGTCCCCGGGCTGCCGGGTGATCGGCGTCGAGCCGGAGGCCGGCAACGACGGGCAGCGCTCGTTCCGGGAGGGACAGGTGGTGACGATCCCGGTGCCCCGCACCATCGCCGACGGCGCGCAGTCGACGGCGCTGGGCGACCTCACCTTCGCGATCATCCGCCGGCACGTCGCCGACATCGTCACGGTCTCGGACGCCCAGCTCGTCGAGACGATGCGGTTCTTCGCGAGCCGGATGAAGATCGTGGTCGAGCCGACCGGCTGCCTCGCGGCGGCGGCGGTGCTCAACGGGCTGGTGGATGTCCGGGGCAAGCGGGTCGGGGTGGTGATCAGCGGCGGCAACGTCGATCTCGCGACCTTCGCGCAGCTCACCGCCGGGGCCGCCTGAGGCGCGTCGCGTCGGCACGCGACAGCCGCGCATCGTCCGGGATGAGGCGCAAGTCCCCTCTCCCGTGAGAGCTTCGGGTATGACAGGCGCGCGCGGCCGATCCCCCAAAGTCATTCCGGGGCTGCGCAGCGGAGCCCGGAATCCAGATCCGCTGTCGAAGCAAGATCTGGGCGCGTCGGCGTGTCTGGATTGCCCGCCTCCGGCGTGCCCCTGCGGGTCCGGGCTCGCCTGCGGCGCCCCGGAATTGTCTGTTGCACGGGTGCTAGTGTGGGGCTGTTCCGCGCGAGCGGGATGCCTGGTCCGGGTGGCCGCCCGGACCAGGCGCGCGGCGCCGGCCGTCCCGGAATAGGGCTGATACGCCCGTCGTCATCCTGGTCGACGCTGCGCTTCCCTTGCCACGCTTGATGAGTTGCCTGGGCCCCTCTGCCAGCCGGCATGACGCCCGCAGACAATCGCAAGCCGCACCAGGATAGCCCCCATGGCCGAGCCCGTCACCCCGCCCACCCCGACCCGCTTCATCGGCTGCGATGTCGGCAAAACCCTCATCGTCGTCTGCGATAGCCGCGACGGCAGCACCCGCACCCTGGCCAACACACCCGAAGCCCTCGCCGGCTTCGCCGCCCGCCTGGACACCACCTGCCTCGTCGTCTGCGAGGCCACCGGTGGCTTCGAGGACGCGCTCCTGGCCGCCCTGCTGGCCGCCGGATGCCCCGCTCACCGCGCCGACGCGCGCAAGGTCAAAGCCTTCATCCGCTCGTTCGGGACCCTGGGCAAAAGCGACAGCCTCGATGCCCGGGCGCTGGCCCGCTACGCACAGGAGCGCCACGCCCGCCTCGCCCGCTGGCAGGCCCCCGACCCGCGACGCGAGCGCCTGCAGACCCTGGTGCTCACCCGCGCCGATCTCATCGCCCAGCGGACCGCCTGCACCAACCGGCTGGCCGCCCCCGGCGCCGAGCCGGTCCGCGCCTGCCTGGACGCCCTGCGCGCCTGTCTGGTCGCCCAGATCCAGGCGCTCGAGGCCGCCATCGCCGAACTCGTGGCCGGCACCACTGATCTGAGGCGCGCCGAGCGCGTCCTGCGCGCCATCCCGGGCATCGGCGCCACAACCGCGGCCGCTCTCATCGCCCTCATGCCCGAACTCGGCCGCATCGACCGCCGCCAAGCCGCAGCCCTGGCCGGCGTCGCCCCCCATCCCAACCAGAGCGGCGCCGCCGACGCCTACCGACGCACCCGCGGCGGACGACCCGAGGTCAAGCGGACCCTGTTCCTGGCCGCCCTCACCGCAAGCCGCTACAATCCCGCCCTCAAGGACGCCTACCAGCGCCTGCGCGCCGCCGGAAAGAAGCCCCTCGTCGCCATCACAGCCCTCATGCGACGCCTCATCGTCATCGCAAACGCACGCCTGCGCGACGCCTACGCACACCCACAAAACTCAGCCGCCAACTGAGTTGATGACGGCGCAGACTCGTCATCCGGAGCGTCCACACGCTGGAGAAATGACTTGTCCCATGCGCGTAGACCTAAGCCCGTGCGGGAAAGGGGCGCGCAGACGCCGAATGCCGGGCCGGTGTGACCCGGGCGCGGTGGACCGGCCTCAACCCAATGCTTATCTTGTGAGCGTCAGAATGCGCGTCCCCGGGCCTTGAACCCGGTTGGGCGGGAGGGTGACGATGTCGACTGGGTTCAAGGTTCTCTCGCTGACCGATCGGGCCGCCGATCGGATCAAGGCGATCATGGCGGAGGCCGACCGGCCGATCGCCGGGCTCCGTGTCGGCGTCCGCAACGGCGGCTGCGCCGGCATGTCCTACACGATGGAATATGCCGAGGCGGTCAAGCCCGGTGAGGACGTGGTCGAGGATCGCGGCGTGCGCGTCTTCGTCGACCCGAAGGCGGTGCTGTTCCTGCTCGGCACCGAAATGGATTTCACGACCAACAAGCTGGCATCGCAATTCGTCTTCAACAATCCGAACCAGACTTCGGCTTGCGGCTGCGGCGAGTCGGTGGCGATCACACCGGTCTCGGCCGACCAGGTGCCGGCCCGGGCCTGAGGGCCCGCCGTTCAGGCCACCTGGGACAGCGCCTCGGCCGTGTCGTCCACGGCCCGGTTGCGCCCGCCACGCTTGGCGGCGAACATGCAGAGATCGGCCCGCTCCATCAGCGAGGCCGGCGTGTCGCCCTGGCGGTACACCGCGATTCCCAGCGACACGGTGACCTTGCCGAGCGACTCGCCGGTCGAGCGCTTGACCAGTTCGCGCCCCATCACGCTGGTGCGGACGGTCTCGGCCACCTGACGCGCCGCGGCGCGGTCCGTCCCCGGCAGCACGATACCGAATTCCTCGCCGCCGAACCGGGCGAGATGCGCGTCCCTGCCGGCATTCTCCCGCATCACGATGGCCACGAGCCGCAAGACCTGATCGCCCGTGAGATGGCCATACAGGTCGTTGAAGCGCTTGAAGAAGTCGATATCGAGGATGATCAGGCTCATCGGGACGGCGCGCCCGCGGGCGGCCTCCAGGGTCGCCTTCAGGGTCTCCTCGAAATGCTTGCGGTTCGACAGGCCGGTCAGCGCGTCGGTGAGGCTCTCCAACCGGGTCGCCTCGAGCTTCTCGCGTAGGGTCTCGATCTCGCTGCGGGTCTCGCGCATGCGCGCCTCGAGAACCCGGTTGTTGACCGCCACCTCGCGGGTCGTGGACACCAGCGTCGAGACGATCTCGCCGAGCCGGGCCCGGTTGGGCAGGCCCTGCGCGAGATCCTGCGCCAGGCCGCGCAAGGATTCGCCGTACTGGGCCGTGGACCCGAGCGATAGGTCGAGGATCTCGGTGATGGCGGCGATCTCGCTCAGCACGACGCGGCTGATCTCGCCAGTGGCGCTCGCCAGGCGGCGCCCGTCCAAATAGCTCTCGTGCAGATCGTCGATGTCGGTCTCGGTGAGGCAGCCGTTCTGCGCGGTGAGCCGCTTCACCGCGTCACTCAGCAGCGGAAGCTCCCCCGACACGTAGGCGTACCAGACCGCGTAGGCGCGCGGCGTCGCGGAGGGGCCGTAATCGCGGATCAGGTCGTGAGTCCGCTTCGCCAGGGCGAAGCTCCGGTCCCGATCCGAATAGGTCTCCTGGCTCATCCGTGTCCTGCCGCCTCGGACGGCCGATGCTCCGATGCATCGCCGCCCAAGACTGGTCTAAGACAGCTTGGTAGCTGGACAGTTAAGCCCGAAAAGAATCCTGTTACTTGTCCTTCTTCGCCAGGACTGGTCGAAGAAGAAAAGCCGGAACATGCGAACCCAATCCGATCGGCGTCTCGCCCTCGGACTCGTTCCGGCGTCCGCGCTCCTCGCGCACGGCTTCACGGCGCAGCTCGGGCCGCGGTGTCTCGGCGCGCGGAGCGGCCACGGCGCCGCGTCCGCCGCGGGCCTTGGGCTTGTCCGCAGCCTCGCCGACGCTCCGCCCTCCGGCCTTGGCCGTGCGCCCGCCGCGGCGGCTGTCGGCCGAACGGCCGCGGTGGCGCGTGCCGGTATCGGAGGCGGTCTCAGCCACCGTCGACAGGTCGCCATCGAACCAGGGGATCGGCTGACCGATCAGCGCCTCGATCGCCCCGAGCGAGCGAGCATCTTCCGGGGACACGAGGGTGTAGGCCGTGCCGGCGCGGCCGGCGCGGCCGGTGCGGCCGATCCGGTGGACGTAATCCTCCGGATGGTGCGGCACGTCGAAGTTGAAGACGTGGCTGACCGCCGGGATGTCGAGGCCGCGGGCCGCGACGTCGCTGGCAACCAGCAGAGCGGTTTCACCGTTGCGGAACGCGTCGAGGGCGGTGGTGCGCGCGCGCTGATCCATGTCGCCGTGCAGAGCGGCGGCGTCGAAGCCGTGGCTCACCAGGGATTTCTGGAGCAGGGCGACATCGCGCTTGCGATTGCAGAAGATGATCCCGTTGTTGAGCTCACCCTCGCCGCGGATCAGGTCCCGCAGGCGCTCGCGCTTGGCATGGCCCTCCGAGCCGGTGGCGACCAGGCGCTGGGTGATCGTGGTCGCGGTGGAGGCGGGCCGGGCGACCTCGACCCGCTGCGGATTGTGCAGGAACATGTCGGCCAGCCGCTCGATCTCCGGCGGCATGGTCGCGGAGAAGAACAGCGTCTGCCGGGTGAACGGCACCATCTTCACGATGCGCTCGATATCCGGGATGAACCCCATGTCGAGCATGCGGTCCGCCTCGTCGATCACCAGAAGCTCGACGCCGGTGAGCAGCAGCTTGCCGCGCTCGAAATGGTCGAGGAGGCGGCCCGGCGTCGCGATCAGCACGTCGGTGCCGCGCATCAGCTTGGCATCCTGATCGGCGAAGGACACGCCGCCGATGATCAGCGCCACGTTGAGCTTGTGATTGGTACCGTAGCGGTCGAAGTTCTCGACCACCTGGGCGGCCAGTTCGCGCGTCGGCTCCAGGATCAGCGTGCGCGGCATCCGAGCCCGGGCGCGACCGTTCTCCAGAAGCGTCAGCATCGGCAGCGTGAAGGCTGCGGTCTTGCCGGTTCCGGTCTGCGCGATGCCGAGGACGTCGCGGCGCGCCAGCACATGGGGGATGGCTTCGGCCTGAATCGGCGTCGGCTCGGTGTAACCCGCCGTCTCGACGGCGTTCAGGACTTTCTCGCTCAGTCCCAGGTCGGAAAAAGGCATCTGCAATCAGGAACCGTTGCGCGCCCGGCCGGCGCGATGGACATCGTCGCGGCAACGGCTGGGTAAGGCACGCGCGGGACGCTCGGATGCTCCCGGGGCCGCGGGGCGCATGCTGTCTGTCAGTTAGGGCCTTGGCGCGGCTTGTCAATCTCGCAATGCGCACCAAGACGCCGCGGCGCACAAGCGATCAGGGCCTGAGGCGATCGGCGGCGGGCCTCTGGCAGGGGTCCAGGCGCGTGATCGCGCCGGTCGTCTCGGGGTCGGCGAGCACCTGACGTCCGTCGAGGGCGGCCCAGGCGGGGGCCGGGCTCAGTTGATTCACACGGGCCAGGTACGAGATGGCGGCGATTGCCAAGAGGCCGGCGAGCCCCGTGATCCGCAGCGCCCAGCCGAGCGGGCTCGGCGGCCGATCGTGTCTGGGCCGATCAGCCCCTGCGGGTGCCAAGTCGCCGCCGCCCGCTTCGACCCGAGTCCGACGCCTGCCGAACGGCTTCGCGGCCCGCGCGTCGCGGATGTACATGGCCAAACCCTCACCGGCCGATACGCCGGCCCCGGACCATCGGGCAACACGGTTAACCACCGCCTTACACCGAAGCGTCCGTTGCTCGGCAGATGTGCCGAAATAAAACGCCAGCCCGACGGCTTCCCTCCGCAGCGGCGGACAATGTCGAACCCGGCGCCTGCGATCGGGCGCGCATCCGGTCCACAAGTTTCGCACAATCGTCTGGGCCTTTTCGTCGGTCTATGCGGCCAGTGGCGAGACGAAAGGCGCCAGTGCTGCGGGATACGGGGCGTTAGTCTTCATCTTTCGTTGACGCGATCAAGCTAGTCTGAGGATGCTTGTTGCAGGAAAGCGACAGACACGCCATCCCAGAGCGCCTCGCAGGCCGCCGGCTCAAGCCAAACCAGGACCTACGACACCATGAAGAAGCTCCTCCTAGCATCCACCGTGCTGGCCGGCATGACGGCTGCCGCGTCCGCGGCCGATCTGCCGCGTCGCGCCGCGCCGCCGCCGGTGTTCACGCCGGTGCCGGTCTTCACCTGGACCGGCTTCTACGTCGGTGTGAACGCCGGCTACGGCTTCGACGCCTCTAGCCGCAACACCACCAACTACGCGCTGCCGGCCGGCTCGCTGATCAACTCGCCCGGCACGAACGGCGTCGTCAGCGTCAACAACCGCAGCAACAACGACGGTTTCTCGGGTGGCGCCCAGATCGGCTACAACTATCAGTTCACGCCGGGCTCGGGTGTCGTGATCGGCTTCGAAGCTGACGCCCAGTATGTCGACTTCGCCCGCCGCGCCAATGCCACCCAGAACTACGCCTTTGGCGGCACCAGCACCGGCATCGCGTTCCTCCCGCCGCGCGCCTTCGTCGCCACCAGCGGCAACGGCCTCGACTACTTCGGCACCGTGCGCGGCCGTCTCGGCTACGCCTTCGACCGGACCCTCGTGTACGGCACCGGCGGCTTCGCCTACGGCTCGGGCCAGGACGATCAGAACTTCTCCGGCAACCGCTTCCGCGACAGCTTCCGCACCGGCTACGCGGTCGGCGGCGGCATCGAGTACGCCCTGCCCACCGACTCGTTCCTGAACTTCTTCCGCTCGTCCGCCGTGACGCTGAAGGTCGAAGGCCTGTACGTGAACCTCGACCGCCAGAAGAACACCGCCGGCGGCGTGTTCTACGGCAACCTGCTGGCCCCGAACGGCACCGCCTACCTCAACGGCGCGGCCGCCAACACGGAGTTCGCCGTCGTCCGCGCCGGTCTGAACTACAAGTTCGGCTCGTACTAAGATCACGGTGCGGAGCCGGCACGACCGGCTCCGCGCAACGGAAGGGAAGGGCTCGGCCGCAAGGCCGGGCCCTTTCGCGTTTCGGGCGGCCCACCTGGCGGCCCCGGTGCGACAGGGACGGCCGGAACCGCGCGGGCCGCCCGCGATTGAGACGGCGGCGCCCCCGGGCAACCAGCGACGGGACCCCGTGACGGAACTGGGCGCACCGGAGCGATCAGCCATGCGAAGCCCAATCCTTCTCCTGTCGCTCGCCGTCCTCGCTCTGGCGGGCACATCTGCGGCCGCGCAGGACGCCACCGTGATCGGCAAGAATACGGTCCTGCCGGGCACGGGGCCGGGCACCTCGACGGACGGTGAGGGCGTCGGGCGGCTGACGGAGGCGGCGAGCGCCGACGACGCCGCCAAGCGTCGGGGGCTCAAGCCCGCCGTCTTCCTGAGCACCAAGATGATCGGCGTGGCCGTGCGCAACGCCGCGGGCGACAGCGTCGGCAAGATCGAAGACCTGCTGATCACCGACGGCGGCCTGCTCCGGGCGGTGGTGATCGATGTCGGCGGCTTCCTCGGGCTGGGCAGCAAGCTGATCGCGGTGGAGCCGGGCGCCCTTGTGCTGCGGCCCGGCGGCGACCGGTATGCGGCGGTCCTCAACATGAGCAAGGACACGGTGGCGGCCGCCCAGCCCTTCGACCCCGCGAAGGTGATTCCGGCGCCCCGATAAGCCACGACCGAAGTCCGTGACCCATCGACCGACGCGGCCAAGCCGCGTCGGTGCGACAGCGTCAGATGTCGAGGTCGGCGCCCTCGGCGAAGGCCGCGCGCTCGCTGATGAAGGCGAAGCGCGCCTCGGGCTTGTTGCCCATCAGGCGCTCGACCGTATCGCCGGTCGATTCCCGGGCCTCGTCCAGGACCGCGACGCGCAGCAGCGTGCGCTTCTTCGGGTCCATGGTGGTCTCCTTGAGCTGCGCCGGCATCATCTCGCCGAGGCCCTTGAACCGCCCGATCTCGACCTTGCCGCCCTTGAACACCGTCTTGACGATCCGCTCGCGATCCGCGTCGTCCCGGGCATACGCGACCTTCGAGCCCTGCTGCAGCCGGTAGAGCGGCGGGATCGCGAGGTAGAGGTGACCGCGGTCGATCAGCCTCGGCATCTGGCGGTAGAAGAAGGTGATCAGCAGCGAGGCGATGTGGGCGCCGTCGACGTCGGCGTCCGTCATGATGATCACCTTGTCGTAGCGGAGATCCGTCTCGCGGAAGGCCGCGCCGGTGCCGCAGCCGAGCGCCAGGGTGAGATCCGAGATCAGCTGGTTGGCGCCGAGCTTGTCGCGCGAGGCCGAGGCGACGTTCAGGATCTTGCCGCGGAGCGGCAGGATCGCCTGGGTCGCCCGGTCCCGAGCCTGCTTGGCCGAGCCGCCGGCGGAATCACCCTCGACGATGAAGATCTCCGAGCCCGCGGTGCCGGCCGCCGAGCAATCGGCGAGCTTGCCGGGCAGGCGCAGCTTGCGGGTCGCGCTCTTGCGGGCGACCTCCTTCTCCTGGCGGCGGCGCAGGCGCTCCTCGGCCCGGTCGATCACCCAGTCGAGCACCTTGTTGGCCTGGGCCGGGGAGGCGGCGAGCCAATGGTCGAAGGCATCGCGCACCGCCGTCTCGACGATGCGCTGGGCCTCCACGGTGGCGAGCTTGTCCTTGGTCTGGCCCTGGAACTCCGGCTCGCGGATGAACACCGAGAGCATCGACGCGCAGGTCGCCATGACGTCGTCGGTGGTCACCGCCGTCATGCGCTTGGCCTGGTTCACCCGCTCGGCGTGCTCGCGCAGGCCGCGGAGCAGGGCGACGCGCAGACCGGCCTCGTGGGTGCCGCCCTCGGGCGTCGGGATGGTGTTGCAGTAGGAGTGCGAGAACCCGTCCTCGGCGACCATCCAGGCCACCGCCCATTCGAGCGACCCGTGCGAGCCCGGCTTGGTGATCTTGCCGGAGAACATCGCGTCGGTGACGAGCTCCTTGCCGTCGATGTCCCGGGCGAGATAGTCGCGCAACCCGTCGGGGAAACGATGCACGGCTTCCGCAGGCACGTCCGCCAGCCCTTCGAGGAGGGCAGGGGCGCAGCGCCAGCGGATCTCGACGCCGCCGAACAGGTAGGCCTTCGAGCGCGCCATCTTGAACAGGCGGCGCGGGTCGAACTTCAGCGATCCGAAAATCTGGGCATCGGGATGGAAGCGGACCCGGGTGCCGCGGCGGTTCTGGACCCGGCCGACGAGCTCCAGCGCGCCCTGCGCATGACCGCGCGAGAAGGTCTGGCGGTAGAGGGTCTGGTTGCGCGCCACCTCGACCTCGAGCAGGTCGGAGAGCGCGTTCACCACCGAGATGCCGACGCCGTGCAGGCCGCCCGAGGTCTCGTAGACCTTCGAGTCGAACTTACCGCCGGCGTGCAGCGTGGTCATGATGACCTCGAGCGCCGACTTGCCGGGGAATTTCGGGTGCGGGTCGACCGGGATGCCGCGGCCGTTGTCGGTCACCACGAGGGCGCCGGATTCCTCCAGCTCGACCTCGATGAAGCTGGCATGGCCGGCGACCGCCTCGTCCATCGAGTTGTCGATCACCTCGGCGAAGAGGTGGTGCAGGGCCCGCTCGTCGGTGCCGCCGATATACATGCCGGGCCGGCGCCGGACCGGCTCCAGGCCTTCCAGCACCTCGATGTCGGAGGCGGTGTAGCCGCCCTCCGGCTCGGCGGCCGCGAGCGTCGCCACGGAGGCCGAGGCGTCCAGGCGCCGCCGCGGCTCGGGCGGCCGGGCGGCCGGGCCCTTGCCCGGCCCGAACAGGTCCCGCGCCGGATCGCTCACGCGCGGCCTCCGCGGGCGCGGCGCATCGGCCGGCTCGACTTCGCGCAGACGGGTCTTGGGTCGTGGAGCATGCGCCTTCATCCCCGCATGATAGCGGAACAAACCGTAAACATCAAAGCCGTTCGCCCTGCGGCGACGCGCGCGCATCATCGCATGCTGCGCTGCCGCGAGCGAGGGCCGGAACGGCGCCGATGCCTCGACCGGCAGGGCCGTCTGTCATCACGACGTTGCACAACAATGGGTTAAGGCTTTCTCGTGACCGCCCCGTCCGGCTTCCACAGCCTGCACCGGAACAGAACGGGACAATCGACGTTGATGGCGGAGATAATCTTGACCGTGGTCAGGGAGCCGCAGTCCATGAGCGACGCCGCGATCGAGGCCCGCCGCCTCACGTTGATCCGCTTCGAGCACGCGGCCGGTGCTGCCTTCGGTTGCGATGACGACGCGGCCGGCGTGCCGCCCGCCCGCGCGCTGGTCAACGCCACCACGATCACCTTGGCGACCTTCGCGACCGCGGTCGCGGCGACGATCACCTACCTGGTCTGATCCCGATCGCTGACCGCAGCCCGCGGTGAGAGGGCGGCAACGCTGCCTCTGCCTCACCCACGTCGTTGCAAGCGGAGCGAGGCAACCCAGTCGGCGCCACGCTCGACAAACTCGGGGCGACCTGGATTCCTTCGCTCCGCTCGCAAGGACCGGGCCTTTCGAGCCCGGTTAGCGAGCCTTCTCAGCCCGCGCTCGACTTCTTCGCAGCCGCCTTCTTGGCCGCCGGCTTCTTGGTGGCGGTCTTCTTCGCCGCCGGCTTGTCGCCGCTCGCCTTGCGCGCCGAACTCTTCCGGACCGCCCCGCGCTTGGCTGGCTTGCCACCGCCTGCGGCACGCTTGGCGTTCACCAGGGCGATCGCCTCGTCCAGCGTCAGCGCCTCGGCGGCCATCGTCTTCGGCAGCGTGGCGTTCACCTCGCCGTCCGTGACGTAAGGGCCGTACTTGCCGGCCTTGACCACGAGGTCGCGTCCGCTCGTCTCATCCTTGCCGAGCGGCCGGCCCGGATCGGCGGCCGGGCGACCGCGCCCGCCGCCCTGCTCCTTGGCGACGATCAGGTCGATGGCGCGGTTGCCGCCGATCTCCAGCACGTCGTCATCCTTGCCGAGATTGGCGTAGGTCTTCCCGTGCTGCACGTAGGGCCCGAACCGGCCGAGATTGGCCACGATCGGCTCGCCGGTCTCAGGGTGGCGCGCCACCTCGCGGGGCAGCGACAGCAGCGCCAGCGCCTTGTTCAGATCCACATCCGAGGGGCTGAGCCCCTTCGGCAGCGACGAGCGCTTCGGCTTCTCGGCGCCCTTCTCGGTGGAGGCCTCGCCGAGCTGCAGGAACGGCCCGAACCGGCCGTCGCGGAGCGTCACCGGGAGGCCGGTCGCGGGATCGTCGCCCAGCACGCGCACGCCCGGCTGGCCGCCCTCGGCCGAGGAGCCGTCACCCTCGCCGTCGACGCCCGAGGCCGAGAGCTGGCGGGTGTATTTGCATTCCGGGTAGTTCGAACAGCCGATAAAGGCGCCGAACTTGCCGAGCTTCAGCGACAGCTGGCCGGAGCCGCAGGTCGGGCAGGTGCGCGGGTTCGAGCCGTCGCCCTTGTCGGGGAAGATGTGCGGACCGAGGAGGCCGTTCAGCGCCTCCAGCACGTCGGTGACGCGCAGCTCCTTGGTCTCGCCGATCGCCGCCGAGAAATCGCGCCAGAAGTCGCGGAGCACCGCCCGCCAGTCGACCTCGGCGTTGGAGACGCGGTCGAGCTGCTCCTCCAGGTCGGCGGTGAAGTCGTACTCGACGTAACGTCGGAAGAAGCTCTCGAGGAAGCCCGTGACGAGCCGCCCCTTATCCTCCGGCTGCAGCCGCTTTTTTTCGATTTTTACGTATTCGCGATCCCGAAGAGTCTGCAGCACGGCCGCGTAGGTCGAGGGTCTGCCGATGCCGAGCTCCTCCATGCGCTTCACGAGGCTCGCCTCGGAGTAGCGCGGCGGCGGCTCGGTGAAGTGCTGGGTCGAGCTGATCCGCTCGCGCTTGAGCGGGTCGCCGGCCTTCATGGGGGGCAGGCGGCGGCTCTCCTCGTCCTCCTCGTCGTCCTTGCCTTCCTGATAGAGCGCGAGGAAGCCGTCGAACTTCACCACCTGGCCGGTGGCGCGCAGGTCGATGGTTCGCGGCCCGACCTTGGCGGTGACGTCGACGGTGGTGCGTTCCAGCTCGGCCGACTCCATCTGGCTCGCCATGGTGCGGGTCCAGATCAGGTCGTAGAGCTTGGCCTGCTCGGGCTCGAGGTGGCGCGCCACCGACTTGGGCAGGCGGCCCATGTCGGTCGGCCGCACGGCCTCGTGGGCCTCCTGGGCGTTCTTGGCCTTGACGCTGTACTTGCGCGGCACGTCCGGCACGTAGCGGTCGCCGAACTCCTTGCCGATCACCCGGCGGGCGTCCTGGATCGCCTCCGGCGCCATGTCGACGCCGTCGGTCCGCATGTAGGTGATGATGCCGACCGTCTCGCCGCCGACATCGACGCCCTCGTAGAGGCGCTGGGCGACCCGCATGGTCTGGGCCGGCGCCATCCCGAGCTTGCGGGAGGCCTCCTGCTGCAGCGTCGAGGTGGTGAAGGGCGGCTGCGGGTGGCGCTTGGCGGGCTTGGCCTCGACGCTCGCCACCTGGAAGGTCGCGAGTTCGAGGTCGCGCTTGAAGGCGGCCGCCTCGTCGCCGGTGCCGACGTCGAGGCGCTGGATGCGCTTGCCGTCGGCGCCCACGAGGCGGGCCTCGAAGGTGGCGCCGTCGGCGGTCGTCAGCGTGGCGATGAGCGTCCAGTACTCGCGCGGCTTGAACCGCTCGATCTCCATCTCGCGCTCGACGACGAGGCGCAGCGCCACGGACTGGACGCGCCCCGCCGAACGGGCGCCCGGCAGCTTGCGCCACAGGACCGGCGAGAGGTTGAAGCCCACGAGGTAGTCGAGCGCCCGGCGCGCCAGGTAGGCGTCGACCAGCGCCTGGTCGATCTCCCGCGGCTTGCGCATGGCCTGCTCGACCGACGCCTTGGTGATGGCGTTGAAGGTCACGCGCTCGACCGGGATGCCCTTGAGCGCCTTACGGGCGGTGAGCGCCTCCAGCACGTGCCAGGAGATCGCCTCGCCCTCGCGGTCCGGATCGGTGGCGAGGATCAGCTTGTCGGCGCCCTTGACCGCCTTGGCGATCTCGGAGACCCGGCTCGCCCCGCGGTCGGCCAGCTCCCAGACCATGTGGAAGTCCTGCTCGGGATCCACCGAGCCGTCCTTGGGCGGCAGGTCGCGGATATGCCCGAAGGAGGCGATGACCTCATAGTCGCGGCCGAGATACTTATTGATCGTCTTGGCTTTGGCCGGCGACTCGACGACGACGACTTTCATTCAGACCTCTGCCCCTCGACGGAGCCTGGGCGCGACGGACGAATTCTGTTCGAGATTCGCGTGGGACATATGCCCGCCGTCGGGCCGGGGCCGCGCGCCGGGCACAAGTGGGTCACGGGCGGCGGGTTGTCAAATGGCGGGGGCGTTTGGCCGAGCAGGCGTCTCAGATCCCCGCGTACCATTCATAGCCGCGATCCTCCCAGTAGCCGCCGCCGCCTTGGCCGATCCCGGCGAGCGACTCCACCATCTCGACCCGCATCACGTATTTGGCCTGCTTGTAGCCGAGCTGCCGCTCGACCCGCAGGCGCAGGGGCGCGCCATTCGAGACCGGCAGCGGCTTGCCGTTGAGGTCGTAGGCCAGGATCGTCTGCGGGTTGACGGCGTCGTAGAGGTCGATGCTCTCGTAGTAGCGGATCGGGATCCGCTTATCCTCGGGCTCCGAGGCCGGGCTGCCCTGGCCCCAATCATCCTTGGGCGCGTCGGTGGCGGTGGGCGCGCCGCCCCAATCCTCGGCGGCGGCGAGTTGGATATAGGCGTCGCGCACCGCGCCCGGATGTCCGGGCCGCAACAGCGACGCCCCGTCCTGGCTCCCGGCATATTCCAGCGTGTCGGCGCAGTGGAACACCGCGTAGCGCGCCTGCGGCTTCAGCCCGGCCTTCTTCAGCACCTCGGCGAGCGGCACGCCGCTCCACTGCCCGATGCAGCTCCAGCCCTCGACGCAATCGTGACGGGTGATCTGGGTGCGCGCGGGCAGGACGCGGAGGTCCGCGAGGCTGAGCGCGAGCGGGGTCTGGACCAGCCCGTCCACCGTCAGCCTGAAGTCCGAGAACTTCTGCGCGGCCAGCGCCCGGTAGGCGCGGTCCGGCGGGTCGATGGTCCCGTTCGGCTTGAACCAGGGCGAGATCATCGAGGCCGGAAATTCCCGGGCCATGGTCGCGGGCGACATCAGCAGGCGCTGAACGTAGGCGTTCGCGTCCTCGCCGACCTTGAGGGTGCGCTGCCCCGTCTCGGTCCCGGCGAACCGGTCACAGCCGCCGAGGAGGGCGGTGCCCATCAGGCCCGCGCCCGCGGTGAGGAGCTTGCGGCGGTGGAGGATCATCGTGCGGTCTCCCGATCTCGGCCGAGGCTGAACCAGCCGGTGATCATGCCGCGCATGTTGTTGACGAGCCCGGACACGATCACGAGCAGCACGTGGACCACCACGAACAGCACGATCAGTCCGGCAGCGATGAAGTGGACGCTGCGCGCCGATTGCCGGCCGCCGAACAGCTCGGTGAGCCAGGGCCAGGCGGCGTCCATCCCGGGCGACATGGCGAGGCCGGCGAGCACCATCGCGGGAAGCAGGCCGAGCACGAGGACGAGGTAGGTCAGCTTCTGGATGACGTTGTAGCGCTTGGCCTCGGTGCCCTCGGGGAAGCGCAGGAGCAGGTGCTCCTTCACGGAGCCGCCCAATTCGCGGATCTGGTCGCCGTCCGGGATCAGCCGGCGGCGGAGCTGGCCCGAGACCAGGCCGTAGAGCAGGTAGACCGCGCCGTTGATCACGAGAAGCCACGCGAACAGGAAGTGCCAGCGCCGTCCGGTCGCGAGGTCCTGGTTGGCCGGCAGCGTCGCCCAGGCCGGGAAGGCGCGCTCCACCTCGGTGCCGCTCTCCTTCGACAGGCCGAGCAAGCCGGTGGTGTCGAGGGTGTGGGAGCCGACCGTCACGACGCCGCGGCTCAGGCCGTCGCGACCCTGCTCACTGGTGATGGCGAGCGCCGGGTTGTCGAAGGTCGAGACCGCCCCCCAGTAGAGCGCCGGATGGGCGTTGAAGATCTGCAGGCCGCTCATCAGCAGCACCAGCAGGACCGCGGCGTTGATCCAGTGCGCCAGCCGGATCACCAGCGGGTGGCGGTAGAACCAGCGGCGCCCCTGGCGGTCGACGGTCTCGGGGGCTTCGAGGACAGGGGAGGCGGCCAAGCGTCTGGATCCCGGGCATGCGGCGCGGGGCCGGGAACCGTATGCTTCCCGACCGTTCGGGCGGATACGTGGGGCGGGGCCATTCGGTTACCATCCGCCGGAAAAAAGGCCGCAGGCGACGCCCCGCCTTGCCCGCCGGGCGCGCCGCACCTACACCCGGGCCTCATCATGACGACGCCTCCGACCCCGGCCTTCCCGCACCGGCACCTCCTCGGCATCGAGGGCCTGACCCGGCCCGACATCGAGGTGCTGCTCGACGCCGCCGAATCCGCCGTCGATATCTCGCGGCAGGTGGAGAAGAAGCGCACGACCCTGCGGGGCCGCACGCAGATCAACCTGTTCTTTGAGCCCTCGACGCGGACGCAATCGTCCTTCGAGCTCGCCGGCAAGCGGCTGGGCGCCGACGTGATGAACATGTCGGTGGCCTCGTCCTCGGTGAAGAAGGGCGAGACCCTGATCGACACCGCCGCGACGCTCAACGCCATGCGGCCCGACATCATCGTGGTCCGCCACGAATCGGCCGGCGCCGTGCACCTCCTCGCCCGCAAGGTCGACTGCGCGGTGGTCAATGCCGGCGACGGCGCCCACGAGCACCCGACCCAGGCGCTCCTCGACGCGCTCACCATCCGCCGCAACAAGGGCCGGATCGAGGGCCTGCAGGTGGCGATCTGCGGCGACGTCCTGCACTCGCGGGTGGCGCGCTCCAACATCATCCTGCTGCAGGCGATGGGCGCGCGGGTCCGTCTGATCGCGCCCTCGACGCTGCTGCCCGCCGGGATCGAGCGCTTCGGCGTCGAGACCTTCACCGACATGCGCAAGGGCCTGGTCGGCTGCGACATCGTCATGATGCTGCGCCTGCAGCGGGAGCGCATGAACGGCTCGTTCGTGCCCTCCGTGAAGGAGTATTTCCGCTATTTCGGCCTCGACGGCGAGAAGCTGGCGCTCGCTAAGCCCGACGCGCTGGTGATGCATCCGGGGCCGATGAACCGCGGCGTCGAGATCTCCTCCGAGATCGCCGACGGCGCGCAGTCGCTGATCCGCGAGCAGGTCGAGATGGGCGTGGCCGTCCGCATGGCCGTGCTGGAGGCGCTCGCCCGGCACCTGCCGAACGGGTGAGCCCCGGACAAAGCCGGGCGGCCTTCACCCGCCCCGCTTGCCCGCGGGCCGGCGGTAGCGCAGTTTCCTGCCGAAATCCGGCTCTGATCCGTATACGGGGCCGTCGTAACATGCAGATCGCTTCATGACCGCCTATACGCTCGCCGACCTCGCCGCCCTCGTGGCGAGCCGCGCCGGGACCGACCCGGCCACCTCCTACACGGCCAAGCTCTTGTCCGAAGGCCCCGCCAAGGCGGCCAAGAAGCTCGGCGAGGAGGCGGTCGAGGCGGCGATCGCGGCGGTGCAGGGCGACAAGACCGGCCTGCGCAACGAGGCCGCCGACGTGCTCTACCACCTCGTCGTGCTGCTCCGGGCCGGCGGGGTCGAGCTCGCCGACGTGATGGCCGAGCTGGAGCGGCGCACCGCCCAGAGCGGCATCGCCGAGAAGGCCGCGAGGCGCCACGCGTGAACGCGGCCGCGCTGCCGGGCTCGGTCGAGGCGATCCTCGAAGCGTCGGACCGGCTTTCGCCCTATCGCCGCTTCAGCCGCGAAGAATGGGCACAGCTCCGCGCCGACACGCCGCTGACCCTCAAGCAGGAAGATCTCGAGCGGCTGCAATCAATCAACGACCCGATCTCGGTCGAGGAGGTCGAGGCGATCTACCTGCCGCTGTCCCGTCTGCTCGCCCTCTACGTCGCGGCGACGCAGGGGCTGTTCAAGGCGACGCAGCGCTTCCTGCTGGCCGAGCGCGAGACCAAGGCGCCCTACATCATCGGGCTCGCCGGCTCCGTCGCGGTCGGCAAGTCCACCACGGCCCGCATCCTGACCGCCCTGCTGGCGCGCTGGCCCAACACCCCGAAGGTCGACCTCGTCACCACCGACGGGTTCCTGCTGCCGAACGCCGAACTGGCCGCCAATGGCCTTATGGAGCGCAAGGGGTTCCCCGACAGCTACGACACCGCCGCGCTGCTGCGCTTCCTCCACGACGTGAAGGCCGGCCACAAGCGCGTGACCGCGCCGCTCTACTCGCACCTCGTCTACGACCGGGTGCCCGGCGAGGAGCGGGTGGTGGAGAGCCCCGACATCCTGATCGTCGAGGGCCTGAACGTGCTCCAGCCCGCCCGCCTGCCGCGGGACGGGACCGCGATCCCGTTCGTGTCCGACTTCTTCGACTTCTCGATCTACCTCGATGGCCACGAGGACGACCTGCACCGCTGGTACGTCACCCGGTTCATGAAGCTGCGCCAGACCGCCTTCCGCGACCCGCGCTCCTACTTCCGGAAATATGCCGAGATCCCCGAGACCGAGGCGCTCGACATCGCCGACCGGCTCTGGACGACGATCAACCTGCCGAACCTGCGCGAGAACATCGTCCCGACGCGCCAGCGGGCGAGCCTGATCCTCACCAAGGGCGCGAGCCACCGGATCGAGAGCGTGGCGCTGCGGCGGCTGTAAGGGCGGCGCGCAACCGGAGCGAGTCGTGAAACGCGCTGGTCCTTCCGGGGCCGCGCAGCGGAGCCGGGAATCCAGGACTGCGACGCGTGTTCAGATTGGCGCGGGGCCGCGCGCGCCCGGGCCTCGGAAGCGGTTCTGGATTCCGGGCTCTCGCCTGCGGCGAGCCGCGGAATGACGCGGGATGGATCCAGGAGCCGACCGGTGCGATGTGGCGAAGCCGTCGCACAGCTCACGCGAACGGAAATTCCGCCTCCGCCACATACGGCCCGCCCCCGGTCGAGTCCCGCGCCGAGAACAGCGTCACCCGGTCCAACGTGTAGGTCAGTGACGTGAAGACCGGGGCCTGCGACAGGTACATGGCGGTCGCCTCCGGCGTGGCGTCGCGCCGCAGCCGGGCCAGGGTTACGTGCGGGGTGAATTTCCGCCGTTCCGGCTCGACCCCGGCGCGACGCACGAGCCGCTCCTGCTCGGCCTGGAGATCCATCAGCCCCGCCTCCGGCACCACCGACGCGTAGAGCGCCCGGGGCCTGTCGCCGCCGAAGATGCCGAGTCCGTCGAGCGTCACCGTCAGGGCCGGGCGCGCCCGCATCTCCGACAGCGCCTCGACGACGTCGTCGGCCACGGTCGCCTCCACGTCGCCGAGGAAGCGCAGGGTGACGTGGAAATCCCCCGGCTCGATCCAGCGGGCGCCGGGCAAGCCGCCCTGGTAGACCTTGAGCGCCGCGGCGATCTCCGCCGGCACCGCGAGGCCGGTGAACAGGCGCGGCATCAGCGCACCGGCTGCTGGCGAAGTCGGTCCAGAAACGCCTCGACCGTGGGCGCTATGCGGGCCGCGATGGTCTCCACGCCCTGCCGGTTCGGATGCAGCCCGTCATCGAGGTGCTGCGCCCGGTCGCCGATGATCCCGTCGAGGAAGAACGGGTAGAGGGTCAGGTCGTAGCGCTTGGCAAGCGCCGGGTAGATCGCGTCGAACCGGGCCTTGTAGTCCGGCCCGAGATTCGGCGCGGCCTGCATGCCGGCGAGCAGGACCGGGATGCCCCGCGCCTTCAGCCGCTCGATGATCGCCGACAATGCGCCCTCGGTCACCTTCGGGTCGGTGCCGCGCAGCATGTCGTTGGCGCCGAGTTCGAGGATCACTCCCGCGGTCCCGTCCGGCACCGACCAGTCGACCCGGTCGAGGCCGCCGGTGGCGGTGTCGCCGGAGACGCCGGCATTGGCCACGGTCACGTCCGCGCCCTTGGCCTTGAGCAGGCGCTCCAGCACGGTCGGGAAAGCGGCGTCGGCCGGCAGGCGGTAGCCGGCGGTCAGGCTGTCGCCGAGGGCGACGAGCTTGATCGGACCGCCCGGGGCGGCGTGGGCGTCGGTCATGGAAGCCGTCATGAAAGGGAGGACGAGACAGGCTAGCGCTGCGGCAAACAGGGCCGTGCGCCGGAACACAGCGCCGCCGTCATGGCGCGGCCCCAATGCCCAACCCATATCGCGGTGCACCCGCGGCCCGTGCAGCCAAGATCGAAGCCAACCGAGGACCTCGCGCGCCATGCTCGTCATTGCCCACAGATCGGCTCACCGGTGAGCCAAGGCAAGGTGCTGCGCGAGCCCGCGATCGCGCTGTCGAACATCGACCTCAGCCTCGGGCGCGGCGCCGCCCGCGTCCACGTCCTGCGCGGCATCTCGCTGAGCGTCGGCCGCGGCGAGGCGGTGGGCCTCGTTGGCCCGTCCGGCTCCGGCAAATCGACGCTGCTGATGGTCATGGCCGGCCTGGAGCGGCCCGATTCCGGCGGCGTCGTGATCGAGGAGACCGACCTCGTCCGCCTCGACGAGGACGCGCTCGCCCGGTTCCGCGGCCGTCGGATCGGCATCGTGTTCCAGGCCTTCCACCTCGTGCCGACCATGACGGCGCTCGAGAACGTGGCGCTGCCGCTGGAACTCGCCGACCGGCCCGGCGCCCTGGAGCGCGCCCGCGCCGAGCTGGAGGCGGTCGGCCTCGGGCACCGGCTGCACCATTACCCGGCGCAGCTCTCGGGCGGCGAGCAGCAGCGCGTCGCCATCGCCCGGGCGGTCGCCCCGGACCCGGCGATCCTGGTGGCCGACGAGCCCACCGGCAACCTCGACGAGGCCACCGGCCGCCAGATCGTCGACCTGCTGTTCCGGCTGAAGCGCGACCGCGGCGCGACGCTGGTGCTCGTCACCCACGACAACGGCCTCGCCCGCCTGTGCGACCGCACCGTGCGCCTGCGCTCGGGGCGGATCGAGGAGGCGGTGTCCGCCTGATGCACGGCACGATCACCCGCCCCGACCCCGCGCCCCGCCGGATCCCGCTCACCCTGCGCCTCGCGCTGCGCGAATTGCGGGCCGGGCTCAACGGCTTCGCGGTGTTCCTCGCCTGCATCGCGCTGGGCGTCATGGCCATCGCGGGCGTGGCGTCGATCTCCCGCTCGCTCTCGGACGGGCTCGGCCGCGAGGGCCGGCGCATCCTCGGCGGCGACCTCGCCTACAATCTTATCAACCGCGAGGCGACCGACGCGGAGAAACAGGCCCTCGCACGCGAAGGCCGCCTCGACATCGTCGCTTCCCTGCGGGCCATGGCGGTGGCGGGCAGCGGCGACGCGGCCCTGGTCGAACTGAAGGCCGTCGATCCCGCCACCTACCCGGCCGCGGGCGACCTCGCCACCGACCCGCCGGGCCGCCTCGCCGACCTGCTGGCGGAGCGCGACGGGGTGCCGGGGGCGCTCGCAGACCCGGCGCTCCTCACCCGCCTCGACGTCAAGGTCGGCGACCGGATCGCGCTCGCCGGGCACCCGGTGGCGATCCGCGGCACCATCGTGTCCGAGCCCGACAAGATCGCCAGCGGCATCGGTTTCGGGCCGCGGCTGATGATCGCCGAGCCGACGCTCCGGGCCACCGGCCTCGTCCAGCCCGGCAGCCTCAACCGCTGGAGCTACCGCCTCCTCCTGCCGCCCGGCGCGCCGGATGCCGACCTCGACGCCGCGCAGGCCCGGATCCGCGCCGCGACCCCCGAGGCCGGCTGGGAGATCCGCTCGCGCACCAATGCCGATCCGCGCTTTTCCAAGAGCATCGAGCGCTTCACGCAGTTCCTGACCCTGGTCGGGCTCACCGCGCTGATCGTCGGCGGCGTCGGGGTCGGCAACGCGGTCCACGCCTTCGTGGAGCGCAAGCGCCCGTCGATCGCGACCCTCAAGAGCGTCGGCGCGCCGGGCTCGCAGGTGGTCGCCCTGTACCTGACGCAGGTGATGCTGATCGCCGGCCTCGGCACCCTGATCGGCCTCGCGATCGGCGCGAGCCTGCCCTTCTTGTTGGACGCGCTGTTCTCCGCCGACCTGCCGCTGCCGCTGAACCCGACGCTTGCCCCGGGAGAGCTGGCGCTCGCCGCCGCCTACGGGCTGATCACCGCCTTTGCGTTCGCGATCACGCCGCTCGGCCGCGCCCACGACGTCCCGGTCTCCGGGCTGTTCCGCGACACGGTCGACCCGGCGCGCGTCAGCCCGCGCTGGCGCTACCGGATCTGGCTCGCCGTCAGCCTCGCGGCCCTGGTCGGCCTGTCGGTGGCGACCGCGTTCGACCGGCGCGTGGCGCTGATATTCATCGCGGCCGCGGCCATCGCGTTCGGCCTCCTCCATCTGGTGGCGCTCGGCCTGATGGCGCTCGCCCGCCGGCTGCCGCACCCGCGCTGGCCGGCGCCCCGGATGGCGCTCGCCAACCTGCACCGGCCCGGCGCCCTGACGCCCGCCATCGTCCTGTCGCTCGGCCTCGGCGTGACGCTCCTCGTGACGCTCAGCCTGATCGACGCCAATGTCCGCCGCACGATCAGCGCGACCCTGCCGGCCCGCGCGCCCAATCTCTTCTTCCTGGACATCCCCTCGCGGGACGCCGCCCAGTTCCGCGAGTTCCTGGCGCGCGCGGCCCCCAACGGCAAGGTCGAGGACGTGCCGATGATGCGCGGCCGGATCGTCGCCCTCAACGGCGTGCCGGCGAGCAAGATCCGCCCTCCGGAGGACGCCGCCTGGGTGCTCGACGGCGACCGGGGCATCACCTACGCCGACACGGTGCCGGACGGCTCCAGTCTCACCGAGGGCGCGTGGTGGAGCGCCGAGCAGGGCGCGAAGCCCCTGGTCTCCTTCGAGGCCGACCTCACCCGCCAGCTCGGCCTCAAGCTCGGCGACACCGTGACGGTGAACGTGCTTGGCCGCGACCTCACCGCGACGATCTTCAACCTGCGCCGGGTCGAGTGGCGCAACCTCGGCATCAACTTCGTGATGGTGTTCTCGCCGGGCACCTTCCGGGGCGCGCCGCATTCCGACCTCGCCACCCTGACCCTACCCGGCGGCACCGACGCGGCCACCGAGAACCACATCCTGCGCGACGTCGCCAAGACCTTCCCGTCGGTGAGCGCCGTGCGGGTCAAGGACGCGCTGGACGCCATCGGCGACCTCGTCGGCCGGCTGGTCCTGGCGATCCGCGGGGCGAGCGCCGTGGCGGTGCTGGCGAGCCTGTTCGTGCTGGCCGGCGCCATCGCGGCCGGGCACCGGGCGCGGCTCTACGACGCCGTCGTGCTCAAGGTGCTGGGGGCGAGCCGGGCGCGGCTGCTCACCGCCTACGGTATCGAGTACGCCGCCCTGGGCCTCGCCACGGCCCTGTTCGGCCTCCTGGCCGGGACGATCGCCGGCTGGGTGATCGTCGCCAAGGTCATGCACCTCGACTTCCGCCTCGACCTGTCGGGCGCGCTGGTCGCGGCCGTGGCCGCGGTGGCGCTGGCGATCCTGCTCGGACTCGCCGGCACGTGGCGGATCCTGGGGCAGAAGCCCGCGCCGTATCTGCGGCAGATCTGAGGAGGGCGGACGATCCGGTCCGCCGATCCCTGTTCGGGTGATCGCTGCCGCCTCACCGTCGTTGCGCGCGGAGCGGAGCAATCCAGACTGCGCCACGCGGATCGGGGCCGCGCTGCCCTGGGTCACGTCGCTACGCGCGTGTTGACGGAGCGGGTCCGTCGCGCGGCAGCCATATCGGCCGATCGATACGCGTCCTGCATCGACCCATTCAGCCTTAGGCTTGGACAGGATCGGTCTGCCCGATCATGGAGAAGCGTCGGCCGGAGGCCACCGTCGATTCACGAGGCAGACCATGGATGAGACCGTCACCGG
The DNA here is from genome assembly GCF_058790235.1 of Methylobacterium sp. FW102-HT35C08. NCBI lineage: Bacteria > Pseudomonadati > Pseudomonadota > Alphaproteobacteria > Hyphomicrobiales > Methylobacteriaceae > Methylobacterium > Methylobacterium sp. FW102-HT35C08. The sequence goes on from NZ_JBYTCL010000002.1 coordinate 882,005, forward strand.
GATCCGGCTCCGCTCGGTCTACCTGCCGCTGAAGACCCCGATCAGCGACGCCAAGGTCCTCACCGGCCGCCAGAAGCCGATGACCGAGATCGCGATCCTGTTCTGCGAGGTCGAGAGCAGCGCCGGCCATCGCGGTCTCGGGATCAGCTATGCGAAGCGGGCCGGCGGGCCGGGCCAGTTCGCCCACGCGCGCGAGCTCGCCCCCGCGCTCCTCGGTGAGGATCCGAGCGACATCGCCAAGGCCTGGGACAAGCTCGCCTGGGCGGGCGCCTCGGTCGGCCGCAGCGGCCTTGCGGTCCAGGCGATCGGCGCCTTCGACGTCGCCCTGTGGGATCTCAAGGCGAAGCGGGCCGGCCTGTCGCTCGCCAAGCTCCTCGGGGCGCAGCGCGACACGGTGCGCTGCTACAACACCTCCGGCGGCTTCCTGCACACCCCGCTGGAGGAGCTGCTGGTCAACACGGACCGTTCCCGGGCGAGGGGCATCGGCGGCATCAAGCTGAAGGTCGGGCAGCCCGACGGGGCGGAGGACATCCGGCGGGTGACCCGCGTGCGCGAGCATCTGGGCGACGCCTTCCCGCTCATGGTCGACGCCAACCAGCAATGGGACCGGCCGGCCGCCATGCGGATGGGTCGGACCTTCGAGCGCTTCAACCTGATCTGGATCGAGGAGCCCCTCGATTGCATGGACGCCGCGGGCCACGCGGCGCTCGCCGCCGCCCTCGACACGCCGATCGCCACCGGCGAGATGCTGACGAGCGTCGGCGAGCACTGGGACTTCATCCGCCAGAACGGCGCCGATTACCTGATGCCCGATGCGCCGCGGGTCGGCGGCATCACGCCCTTCCTCAAGGTGGCGGCGCTCGCCGAGTTCGCCGGGCTGACCATCGCGCCGCACTTCTCAATGGAGCTGCACATCCACCTCGCCGCCGCGATGCAGCGGGAGCCCTGGGTCGAGCATTTCGAGTGGCTCGAGCCGCTGTTCAACGAGCGCCTGGAACTCAAGGACGGGCGCATGGTGGTGCCCACCCGGCCCGGTCTCGGGATCTCCCTGAGCGAGCAGGCCTTTGCCTGGACGCGCGAGACCGCCGGATTCGGCAGCCTGGCATGAGGCGACCGGCATCCGGCGCTTCCGCGGTCACAAGGCGGTCCGACGCCGCGGCATTCGGAAGCTGTTAAGACTCTCCACGAAGCCTTCGAACTGCCCCGGACCGGCAACCGGAAGTCGAAATACCGGCCGCAATGTCAGAGATGCATTTTAATCCCCGGCTCGATGGACAAAATTACATCATCCGGACACGGAAAACACGAACCGCAACCGTGGCCGGGGACTTGTGTCGAGGACGCGGGCGCAACATATTCCCGGTCGAGGCGCCAGTCCGGCGCCAGAGGTCCTGCGTGGGCCTCGCCCGAACACCACGCTGAGAGAGCCTCCGCAAGGAAACTCCCATGGCATTCGAAAACAGCCCCTTCCGGTACGGCGCCCAGCAGCCGACCGGCTACGCCGGCACCCAGGTCGAAGTCGACCAGGGCCTGCGCACGTTCATGCTCGGCGTCTACAACAACATGGTTGTCGGGCTCGGCATCTCCGGTCTTGTCGCGCTCGGCCTGAACATGGCGTCGGTCGCGGCCTACCAGGGCACGCGTCCGATCCTGACCCCGTTCGGTCAGACCCTCTATCTCAGCCCGCTGAAGTGGGTCCTGATGCTCGCCCCGCTGGCGTTCATCTTCGTCTTCTCGATGCGGATGGACCGCATGTCGGCTTCGTCGGCGCGGACGATGTTCTGGGCCTTCGCGGCGGTGATGGGCGCCTCGATGTCCTCGCTCCTGCTGGTCTTCACCGGCGGCAGCGTGGTGCAGGTGTTCTTCATCACGGCGGCGGCCTTCGGCTCGCTCAGCCTCTGGGGCTACACCACCCGGCGTAGCCTCTCGGGCATGGGCTCGTTCCTGATGATGGGCCTGATCGGCATCATCCTCGCGTCGCTGGTGAACATCTTCTTCGCCTCGTCGGCCCTCCAGTTCGCCATCTCGGTGCTGGGCGTGCTGATCTTCGCGGGCCTGACCGCCTACGACACGCAGAAGCTCAAGGAGATGTATCTCTACGGCGGCTTCGACGGCGAGATGGCGGCCAAGATGTCGGTGAACGGCGCCCTGACGCTCTATCTCGACTTCATCAACATGTTCCAGTTCCTGCTCAGCCTGATCGGCGATCGCCGCTAGGCTCCAGAGACTGAGCGTTGAGAGGAGCCCCGGCGGGAAACCGCCGGGGTTTCTTTTTGTCTGGCCGCCCTCGGATGCGCTAAGCTCGGGCGATGCGTGCGATCTCCGGCCTCTCCGCCTTCCCGATCACCCCGAGCGACGCGGACGGCCGGGTCGACGCCGACGCCCTGCGCCGGCTGCTGGAGCCGCTGGCGGCGGCCGGCGTCGATTCGATCGGCCTGCTCGGCAGCACCGGCACCTACGCCTACCTGTCCCGGGAGGAGCGGCGCCGGGCCGTCGCGATCGCCGCCGAGGCGGTCGGCGGGCGGGTCCCGCTCCTGGTCGGCATCGGGGCCCTGCGCACCGACGAGGCCATCCGCCTGGCGCAGGATGCGCGGGCGGCCGGCGCGGATGCGGGGCTCCTCGCCCCCGTCTCGTACACGCCGCTCACCGAGCCCGAGGTCGAGGCGCATTTCAGCGCGGTGGCGGAGGCGGGCGGCCTGCCGCTCGTCCTCTACGACAATCCGGCGACCACGCATTTCCGCTTCTCGCCGGACCTGATCGGCCGGATCGCGCGTCGGCCCGGGATCGTGGCGGCCAAATGCGCTGCACCCGACCCGGCCCATGCGGAGGCCGGCGTCGCGGCCCTGCAGGCGGCTGTCCCGGCGGGCTTCCCGATCGGCTTCAGCGGCGACTGGAACGTGACCGAAGCCCTGATCGCCGGCGGCGCGGCGTGGTTCAGCGTGGCGGGCGGGCTCTTCCCGCAGACCTGCCTGGCGATCGTCCGGGCCGTCGCAGCGGGCGAGACGGAGCGGGCCCGCATGCTCAATGCCGAGCTGGAACCCCTCTGGACGCTGTTCCGGACGCATTCCAGCCTGCGGGTGGTCTATGCCCTCGCCGACCTCATGGGCCTGTGCCGCGCCGAGCCGCCGCGGCCGATCCAGCCGCTGCCGTCGGAGGTGGTGGCCGAGATCGCCCGGACCGTCCGGGGCCTGTCACTCTCCTGAGCGGTCGCCTCGTCCCCGTCATTCCGGGCTCGCCTGCGGCGCCCCGGAATGACGGCATGAAGCGTTATCCCTGAGCCGCGCATGTTCGCTCGGTCAGACCGCCCGGGGCGCCGGTTCCAGCACGGCGATCACGCGGGCGAGGTCGGTGCCGCGCTTGAGGACGTGGCCGCTGGCGGCGATCACCGCGAAGGCGCCCTGGCGGCGGGCGAGCTTCGGGTCCTTCTCGATCCGGTAGAGCGGCATCTCCGAGGTGCGGCGGTAGATCGAGAACACCGCCTTGTCGCGGCGGAAATCGAGGGCGTAGTCGCGCCACTCGCCCGCGGCGACCTGCCGTCCGTAGATGTTGAAGATCGTGCGCAGCTCGTCCCGGTTGAAGGCGACCTGTGGAGGAGCCGCGCGGGCAGGGAAGGGAATGACATGGCCCGCCGCTTCGTCGGGCCTCGGCCCGGCGCTCGTCCGTTCGGTCATCTTGGCTCCCGCGCATCCATCCTTTGCCGGATGATGGGCCTCGCCGCAGCGGCCTGCAAGGGCGGCCGCGGCCGCAATGCCCGTGTCACACAAGACACGCCCAAGCGACAAAAAACACGGTTCTGCCCGATTCACGCCTTTTGCGGGCCGCGTTGCACCGACACAACAGCCCGTGAACCTCGCCGGGTTTTGCCCGGCCGGCGCCCGAGACCCAGCTCCCCAGCCCTCGGTCGCCGTTCGGGATCCCAGGATCCGGCACTCCGAGGTTTCGAGACCCAAGACTTCAGGCCGCTCCGAAGGGGCGGCCTTTTTTATGGTTCCGGAGCGCCCGGCGTTGCGGGTATGCCAAGTGGATCATGGGCCCGCCCGCCTTCGACGCCGCCTTCCTGCACGATCTCGACGCGCTGTTCGCGTGGCGCCGCGACGTGCGCCGCTTCCGGGCGGACCCGGTCGACGAGGCGCTGCTGCACGCCTGCCTGGCGGCGGCGCATCGGGCGCCCTCGGTCGGCAACAGCCGCCCGTGGCGCTTCGTGCGCGTGGCGGATCCCGGCCGGCGCGCCGGCGTGGCCGAGAGCTTCGCCCGCTGCAACGCCGCCGCGGCGGCGGGCTACGATCCGGACCGCGCCGCGCAGTACCGGGCCCTCAAGCTCGCCGGCTTGAAGGAGGCGCCGGTGCATCTCGCGGCGTTCTGCGACGCCGCCACCGGGACCGGCCTCGGCCTCGGGCGCGCGAGCATGCCGGAGACGCTGGCCTACTCGGTGGTGGGGGCGGTGCAGTGCTTCTGGCTCGCGGCCCGCGCGCGCGGGCTCGGCGTCGGCTGGGTCTCGATCCTGGAGCCGGCGGCGGTCACGGCGATCCTGGCGGTGCCGGAGACGTGGCGGCTCGTGGCCTATCTCTGCGTCGGATACCCGGTGGAGGAGCATCTCGACCCGGAGCTGGAGCGCCACGGCTGGCAGGCCGAGGACCGGCGGGGCTGCACCCTGGTGGAGCGCTGAGGCCGCGCGCCTCGGCGCCCGCCCGCCGGGACGATCTCACCCCTCGATCTTCGCGAACTCCGCCACCTCCCGCGTCGCGGCGCGCAGCGCGTTGAGCAGAGCCAAGCGGTTCTCGCGGAGCTTCGGATCGGGCGCGTTGACGGTCACGTCCTGGAAGAACGCGTCCACCGGCGCGCGGAGCGTCGAGAGCGCCTGCATGGCGCCGGCGAAATCCTCGCGGGCCACGGCCGCCGAGGCGGTCTCCCGGGCCTTGGCGAGAGCCTCGGCCAGCGCCCGCTCGGCCGGCTCGCCCGCGGCGGCCAGGGCGGCGTCCGGCGCGGAATCGTAGGCGCGGCCGTCCTTCTTCTCCTCGATCCGCAGGATGTTGGCCGCGCGCTTGTAGCCCGCGAGCAGGTTTTTCCCATCCTCGGTGTCGAGAAATGTCCCGAGCGCCTCGACCCGGCGGACCACCATCAGCAGGTCGTCCTGGCCGGGCAGGGCGAAGACGGCGTCGATCAGGTCGTGGCGGGCACCCTGGTCGCGGAGATAGACCTTCAGGCGATCGGCGAAGAAGGCGAGGAGATCCTTCGCATCCGCGCCGGCCCGGCCGGCGAGGCCGCGATCCGCCGCGCCGACCTGCTCCAAGAGGCGCAGGCGCAGGCCGCGGTCGAGGATCAGCCGGATCACACCCAGAGCCGCCCGGCGCAGGGCGAACGGGTCCTTGCTCCCCGTGGGCTTCTCGTCGATCGCCCAGAACCCCGCCAGCGTGTCGAGCTTGTCGGCCAGCGCAACCGCGATCGAGACCGGGTCGCTCGGCACCCGGTCGGAGGGGCCGAGCGGCTTGTAATGCTCCTCGATGGCCGCGCAGACGCTGTCGTGCTCGCCCTGGAGCGCCGCGTATTTGCGGCCCATCAACCCCTGAAGCTCGGGGAACTCGCCGACCATCTCGGTGACGAGGTCGGCCTTGGCGAGGCGGGCGGCACGCTCGGCCAGTGCCGGGTCGGCGCCGACCAGCGGCGCCAGCGCCTGCGCCAGGGCGGCGATGCGGGCGATCCGCTCGCCCTGCGTGCCGAGCTTCTCGTGGAAGACGATGCTGTCGAGCTTGGGCAGGCGGTCTTCCAGGCGGATCGCCTTGTCGGTCTCCCAGAAGAACTTCGCGTCCGAGAGGCGGGCGCGAACCACCCGCTCGTTGCCGGCGGTGATCGCCTGCCCGCCGTCGCTGGCGACGAGGTTCGAGACCAGGATGAAGGCCGGCGCCAGATCGTCCGAGCCGCTCTTGCGCAGGACGAAGCATTTCTGGTTCGCCCGGATGGTCGCCCGGATCGCCTCGGCGGGAATGTCGAGGAAGGCTTCGTCGAACGAACCCATCAGCACGACCGGCCATTCCACGAGGCCCGACACCTCGTCCAGCAGGCCCTCGTCCTCGACGAGGTCGAGACCGCGGGCGAAGGCGAGATCGCGGGCGTCGTGCAGGATCACGTCCTTGCGCCGCTCAGGGTCGAGGACGACCTTCGCCCGCTCCAGCGCCTGGATGTAGTCGTCGAACCGGCGCACCTCGATCGCCTCAGGGGCGAGGAAGCGGTGGCCATAGGTCACGGTGCCGGCCGCGATCCCGCCGGCCGAGAACGGCACGGTTTCCGGGGTCTCGGTCTCCGGCCCGAAGGTCGCGACAATCGATTGCAGCGGGCGCACCCAGCGTAAAGCGCCCGGCTCGGCCGAGGCCGCGCCCCAACGCATGGATTTCGGCCAGGGGAAGCTCTTGATGATCTCGGGCAGAAGCTCGGCGAGCACGTCCAGCGTCTCGCGGCCGGGCCGCTCGATCACCGCCAGGTAGAATTCGCCCTTCTTCGGGTCGGTGACGGTCGTGGCCTGATCCAGGCTCGTCAGCCCTGCACCCTTCAGAAACCCCTGGACGGCCGCCTCGGGGGCGCCGACCCGCGGGCCGCGACGCTCCTCGCGCACCGCCTCGCCCCGGGCGGGCAGGCCGGCGATGTGGAGCGCCAGCCGGCGTGGCGTCGAGAACGCCTTGGCGCCCTCGTACAGGAAGCCGCGCGCCACCAGGGCGTCGGTGACGAGCTTCTTGAGATCCTCCGCCGCGCGCCGCTGCATGCGGGCGGGGATCTCTTCCGAGCGGAGTTCGAGCAGGAGGTCGGGCATGGCGCGGCCATATCGCCGCGCCGCACCCCTGTCGAGGGCCGGGGATCCGCCTCAGCGCGCCTCGCCCTTGAGGATGGCCGAGAGCTGCCACTTCCGGTCGCCGATCGCGTGGGCGTCGGAGACCTTCCAGCCGCCGTCCTCGCGCACGAGGTCGTAGACGATCGCCTTCGAGCCGTCCCCGCCCTTGCGCTCCACCGTGACCTTCGCCTGGTCCTTGCCCTCGGTGGCCTCCTTGAAGGTCAGGCTCTTCACGGTGTCGGGCTTCAGGGGCTCGCCGTTGAGGCGATAGTCGAAATCGAGGTTGCCGGTGGCGCCGTTGGCCTGCTTGGCGTCGGCATCGAACAGGCTCTGGAGGCGCTTCGAGTAGACGGCGGAGTGATTCGGGTGCGGCTCGGCGTAGAGCTTCTTGACCACGGCCTCCGGACCAGGATCGGCCGCCAGCGCGGGGGCGAGGCCGAACCCGAGGAGGCTGAGGGCGAGGAGGGTCTTCTTCATCACGAGGTTCCCGCGTCTGCGGACGCGCCGAAGCGCGCCGGTTGGCGGGGGTTGCAACGCATGAGGGGGCAAGGGGCTCCGCAATGAAGATTTACCGGGGCGGCCCTTGCACGCTCAGGCGCCGCGCGCACATGATAAGGCATGTCGTTCGACACGCTGTATCAGTCGCGTGCGCCGGTCACGCAGCCGCAGGGCCTCGCAGAGTTGAGCGTGGTCGTACTGCTGCACGATGTGGTGACCGATGACGGGATGACGGTTCCCGCAGACGCGGAAGGCACCATTGTCGGTATCTGGGGCGACGGCGAGGCCTACGAGGTCGAGTTCGATGAGCCGGTGGTCGGTAATGCCACGGTCCGAGCGGACGCTCTGCGTGCGGTCTGAGGCAGGTGGCTGACGATCACGGCGACTGGACTCCTGATCTGACGATCGCGGAGTCCAAGATCCACGGCTACCTGCTCAATCTCGATCACCGAAAAGGCCGTCATAAGGCACGCGTCCTCCTAGCGTGCGGCTTCACGCAAGCCAGCGGCTCCCTGCTGATCGCGGCCCTGTTCAGCCATGCGCGCCCGAGCCAGCTGGTGCGTGAGGTCGATGCCACCTACGGACGCAAATACGTCTACGAGGGTCCCCTCGAGACCCCCGACGGCAGCAATCCGCTGTTTCGTTCCGTCTGGCAATCGAAGCCCGACGATCCACGCCGCTTCTTCTGTACGGCCTATCCGCTGTAGGCCGAGCGGGGACCTTACGCACCCCCGGCTGCGGTCTTCAACCATGCGGCTCCGCAGGCCTTGGCCAGTTCCCGCACCCGCAGGATGTAGCTCTGGCGCTCCGTCACGGAGATCACGCCGCGCGCGTCGAGCAGGTTGAAGACGTGGCTCGCCTTGATGCACTGGTCGTAGGCCGGCTGCGCCATGCGGTGGCGCTCGCCGTCCGAGGCCGGCGCCCCCGCGTCGAGATAGGTCCGGCAGGCGGCCTCCGCGTCGGTGAACTGGCGGAACAGCATGGCGGTGTCGGCCGCCTCGAAGTTGTGGCGGGAATATTCCTGCTCGGCCTGCAGGAACACGTCGCCGTAGGTGATCCGGTCCGGCCCCTCGGCGCCGTTGAAGTCCAGATCGTAGACGTTCTCGACGCCCTGGACGTACATGGCCAGCCGCTCCAGCCCGTAGGTCAGCTCACCCGCCACCGGCGCGCACTCGAAGCCCGCCACCTGCTGGAAATAGGTGAACTGGCTGACCTCCATCCCGTCGCACCAGCATTCCCAGCCGAGACCCCAGGCGCCGAGCGTCGGGCTCTCCCAGTCGTCCTCGACGAAGCGGATGTCGTGGAGCTTCAGGTCGACGCCGATGGCGTTGAGCGAGGCGAGGTAGAGTTCCTGCAGGTTCGGCGGGTTCGGCTTCAGGATCACCTGGAACTGGTAATAGTGCTGGAGCCGGTTCGGGTTCTCGCCGTAGCGGCCGTCCTTGGGCCGGCGCGACGGCTGGACGTAGGCCGCCTTCCAGGGCTTCGGGCCGAGCGCCCGCAGGGTCGTGGCCGGATGGAACGTGCCGGCGCCGACCTCCATGTCGTAGGGCTGGAGGATCACGCAGCCCTGCGCCGCCCAGAATTCCTGAAGCGTCAGGATCAGACCCTGGAACGATTTTTTCTGGGACATGGGACTCGATGGCTCGGGCTCGCACGGCGGGTCGGGCCGCTGGCGGGCCGGTTTAGGTGCGAGGGGGCGGGGGTGCAAGGCGGCGGCGCTTGCGTGACGGAGCCGGATGATGATCCGATCGTCCCGAACTGCACCCGGAGAACACCATGGACGCTGACACGGCCGCCCTCGCGATCCGCCCGATCGGTTCCGGGGACAGGGAGGCCTGGCTGCCGCTCTGGCGGAGCTACCAGGCCTTCTACAAGGTCGACCTCGCGACCGACGTCACCGACACCACCTGGACCCGCCTCAACGACCCGGCCGAGCCGGTCGACGGCGCCCTGGCGTGGCGGGGCGCGGAGGCGATCGGCCTCGTCCACCACATCCGCCACCGCTCGGCTTGGACGATCGGCGACTATTGCTACCTCCAGGACCTGTTCGTGGCGGACGGAGCCCGGGGGCTCGGGATCGGCCGGCGGCTGATCGAGCACGTCTACGCGGCGGCCCAGGCCGCAGGCTGCTCCCGCGTCCACTGGCTGACGCACGAGACGAATACCGACGCGATGCAGCTCTATGACCGGATCGCGGAGAAATCGGGCTTCGTGCAGTACCGCAAGATTATCTGAAGACGTTCTTCCCACGTGTGGCGGGACACCCAAGCGTGGCGGTTTTTGGGGCAATACCTGGAACCGCCAAGCCCGCGGCCAAGTTATCGCCGCAACAGGGGATATCGGCACCTCAGCGCTGCCGAACACGTCGGAAGACCAGTCATGCGAACCGCTCGCACCGTTAACAACTTCGGCCGCAAGAACATCGCCGTCTTCGCCGCGCTCGCCATCTCGTCTCTCGTTGCCACGCCGTTCGTGATGAGCGCCAGCCGCGCGCTGGCCATCTCCGAGGACCAGCCGGTCGCCGCGACCCTCCGGGTCGAGCCGGTCGAGGTCGCCCCCGTGGCCACGGGGGCGAAGGCCGAGGGTGCCTGCTTGCGCAAGGTGCGGGTGGTCTATGGCGGCTACGGCCAGCCGGCGGATGGCTGCGCCGCCCATTGAGGGCTGCGCCCCAGTCTAGCCATGGGCCAGTCTAGCTATGAGCCAGTCTAGCCATGGGCCGGCGCGGTCCCGGCCAGACGCTTGAGGTGGAGTTCCTCCAGGTCGATCTCCGCCTCCAGCTGCCGCAGCACCGAGCTGTGGATCCGGTTCTCCCGATGCAGTCCGATCAGCGCCGCTCGGCCGGACCGCACCGCGAGCAGCGCGGCGGCGAAGTGCTCGCTCTTCTCGGTCTCCAGAGCCTTGCGTTCGTCGCGGTCCCGGGACGTGGCCCGGACCCGGCGGCGATATTCCTCCACGAGGCGCGGGTGCTGCAGCGCGCCGGTCTCGGGGAACACCAGCCGCTCGAGGGCGCCGAGGCCGGCCTCATTCACGACAACCCGGGCCATGGGCGCGTCGAGATGGCCGTCGGGCAGGTGCGCCGCGGGATCGAGGCGGAGCCGGCGGATCAGCGGGCCCAGGGTCGTGCCCTGCACCAGCACGGTGAACAGGATGACCACGAAGGCCGAGATCAGGATCGCGTCGCGGCCGGGGAAGTCCACCGGCAGCGCCAGGGCGGCCGCAAGGGTCACCACCCCGCGCATGCCGGCCCAGCCGACGACCAGCGGCACGGCCGGGCTCGTCGGCGGCTCCTGCATCCGCAGCCGGGCCGAGAGGATCCGCCGCAGGTAGACGGCGGGGAACACCCAGAGCAGGCGGGCGGCCACGCAGGCCGCCGTGACGGCGAGCGCCAGCGGCAGCGCCGACGCGAGCGCGCCGGTCTCGCCGCCGGTCCGGGCCAGCACGCCGCGGAGCGCCAGCCCGATCAGCACGAAGACCAGGGCCTCCAGCACGAACACCACGAATTCCCACACCGCCACGGAATGGCGACGGGCGTGCGCGTCGAAGGTCTCGTGCTCCCGGCCGCCCATCATCAGCCCGCAGGCCACCACGGCGAGCACGCCTGAAGCGTGGACCTCCTCGGCCAGCAGGTAGGCAATGTAGGCGGCCAGGAAGCTCAGCACCGTGATGGCGTTGGCGTCCTGCAACCGCCGCATCACGGCGTTCACCGCCAGCCCGCAGGCGCACCCGACCGCGACGCCGGCCACCGCCAGCCATGCGAAGCTGCCGGCCGCCGCCCAGGCGCTGAAGCTACCCGTGAGCGCGGCCGCCACGGCGAAGCGGTAGAGGACGAGGCCCGAGGCGTCGTTGACGAGGCTCTCGCCCTCCAGGATCGTGATCATCCGGCGGGGCAGGGCGACGCGGGCGAGCACCGCCTTGGCGGCCACGGCGTCCGGCGGCGAGACGATCGCCCCCAGCGCGAAGCAGGCGGCCCAGGGCAGGGCGGGCACGATCATGTGCGCCACGAGCCCGACCACCAGCGTCGTGAACAGCACCGCCCCGAGCGACAGGGACAGGATCGGGCTCAAGCTCGCCCGGAAGTCGCGCCAGACGGTGAAGTAGGCCGATTCGAGCAGGAGCGGCGGCAGGAACAGGACCATGATCAGGTCCGGATCGAGATCGAAGGCCGGCAGACCCGGCGCCACCGCCAGCGCCATGCCGCCGAGGACCAAAGCGGCGGCCGGCGGGAAGCCGAGACGCCCGGCCGCCAGCGACAGCAGCAGGGCCGCGCCGAGGAGGCCCAGGATCAGCTCGAACAGGGCAACGGATGTCATGGATCGACCGGTCTCGGCGCCGGAACTCCGGCAAGCGCGGCTGTTCTAGGACGCTTACCTCAAGGCTGGATACCCGAAGCGCGAGCGCGCCCGGAGCGGCCCGCGTCGGCAGGCCGCGACGCAAGCCCTCCAGCCGGCGGCGCAATCCTCGGCCGCCTCCTGCGGGGTCGCCACTGCGCTCCCGCAGCGACGGAGCTGCCCACAGTCCAGACAATTCTCCGATCGGTGAACGCAGCCGAGATCTTTGAAGCAACCGGAGAAAGCTATTCTTATCCAACAGCGCCCCGCTCACGCCCCGTCGATTTACGTTGCTCCTTTACCGTCGCCGACAGTTTCGGGGAACGACACGGCATCAACCATAGCTTTTCCTGGAACGACAAGCTCGACCGTGGATTACTGGGTCGCAGATGCTCTTGCTTGTCGAGGAACACATCATGTCGGGTCGGGTCGCGGCTTTATTGGGAATGGCCGGCGCGGTGCTGGCGGGTTGTTTCGGCACGGCGCAGGCGCGCGAGATCGTGCCCTTCCAGAACGGCGTCGAGCCGGGCTCGATCGTGATCAGCGTGTCGCAGCGCAAGCTGTACCTGGTGAACGGCGACGGGACAGCGATCCGCTACCCCGTGGCGGTGGGCCGGCCGGGCAAGCAATGGTTCGGCACCAAGCCCATCGACGGGAAATACGTCGCCCCCGCCTGGTCGCCCCCGGCCGAGGTGAAGCGCGACAACCCGCGCCTGCCGAACCTCATCGCCGGCGGCTCGCCGCACAACCCGATGGGCGCGGCGGCCATGACCCTGGCGGGCGGTGAATACGCCATCCACGGCACCAACCGGCCGGGCTCGGTCGGCACCTACGCGTCCTATGGCTGCATCCGGATGTTCAACCAGGACGTCGTCGACCTCTACGCGCGTGTCGATGTCGGCACGCAGGTCTACATGACGCACTGACCTCCGGCCGCGCTCAGCCGGCCGGCGGGGCGGTGGCCTCGACGGCCGTGAAGGTCTCCAGGATCCGGTAGGTGTGCTCGGCCCCGGCCGGCACGCAGTAGGAATCCCCGGCCGCCAGCGCCACCGTCTCGCCGCCGACGACCAGCTCGGCCCGGCCGCTGATCACGTAGCCCACGGTCTCGTGGGGCGAGGTGGTCATCGGCTTGTCGGCGTTCGGCGCCTCGGCCCGCCACATCCGCATCCCGAGCCGCTCGCCCCGGGCCAGGGTAATCTCGCCGTGCGGCCCCTCGGCCGCGCCCCGCGCCGATACCTTTGTCGCCATCGCCTGATCTCCCTGTCGGTCAGCCAGGGGAACGGCCCTTGGGCCGCGGCGTTCCGGCTTCAGAAGTCGACCGCGAGGCCTTTCACCTCCCAATCATCGTAGCGGACCGGCTCCAGGCCGCCGCGGCCCAGGCGCTCGGGCCGGGCGCTGATCTCGGCGGCGCGCGCGTCGATCGCGGCGCGGCGTTCGGCCGCCTCGGCCAGGGCGCGCTCCGCCGCCGGGCTGAGCTTGCGGGGCTCGGCCCCGGCTGCATCCGGGTCGTGTCTGTTCGGGTCTTGCATCGCGCTCGCTCGGGTGTGAGGGCGTGGATCGGAAAAGCATTCGGCTCGGGAGAAGAAGTGGCATCGCGGGACACAGGCCGCAACACGCGGGACAGGACTTCGGCGCGGGGCACGGGCCCGGATAGGGCCGACGCCAACGCGGCGGGACTCGGCGCGCGGCGCGCGGCGCAGCAGGCGGTCGCCGCCCTGATCGGCCAGGAGCGGCCGCCCGCGCTCGACGAAGCCCTCGCCCAGGCGATCCGGTCCGAGGCGCTGGCGCCCGCGGATGCCGGCCTGGCGCGCGCCATCGCGGTCGCGACCTTCCGGCGCTACGGGATGATCCGCGCGGCGCTCGCCGCCCGGCTGGAACGCGGGCTCCCCGCGGCCAAGCCCCAGCTCACGGCCCTGCTGGCCACCGCGGCCGCCCAGATCCTCGACCTCGCGGTCCCCGACCATGCGGCCGTCGACCTCGCGGTGCGGCTGGCCAAGGCGGACAGCCGCACGGCGCATCTCGTCGGCCTCGTCAACGCGGTGCTGCGCCGGATCGCCCGGGAGCGCGACGCCATCCTGGCCGAGGGCGCCGACGCGCTCGCCGCCAACACGCCGGACTGGCTCGCCCGCCGCTGGAGCGCGGCCTACGGGCCGGAGCGCGCGGGCGCCATCGCGCAGGCCCATCTCGCGGGGGCGGCGATCGATCTCACCCTCCGCGGGGACCCGGCGGACTGGGCGGAGCGGCTCGGCGCCGTGCGGCTCCCCACCGGCTCCCTGCGCCTGCCGGAGAACGGGCCGGCGATCCCCGAACTGCCGGGCTTCCAGGAGGGCACGTGGTGGGTGCAGGACGCCGCCGCGGCGATCCCGGCCCGGCTGCTCGCGCCCGAGCCCGGCGCCCGGATCCTCGACCTCTGCGCCGCGCCCGGCGGCAAGACCATGCAGCTCGCCGCCGCCGGGGCGCGCGTCACCGCGGTCGACCGGTCGGCGCCGCGGCTGGAGCGCCTGCGCGAGAACGTCGCGCGGCTCAGCCTCGCCGTCGAGATCGTAGTCGCCGACGCCCTGGCGCTCGAAGGTCAGGATCACGATGCGGTGCTCCTCGACGCCCCATGCTCGGCGACCGGCACGATCCGGCGCCACCCGGATGTCGCCTGGACCAAGTCGGAGGCCGACATCGCCCGGCTCGCCGCGCTTCAGGCCAAGCTCCTCGACCACGCGGCCGGGCTGGTGCGTCCGGGTGGGCGTCTCGTCTACTGCACCTGCTCCCTGGAGCCCGAGGAGGGCGAGGCGCAGGTCGCCGCCTTCCTGGCCCGCGACGCACGGTTCGTGCGCGTGCCGGTCCAGCCCGAGGAGGTCGGCGGCACCACGGCGCTGATCGATGCCAACGGCGATCTGCGCACCCTTCCGTGTCACCTGTCCGAGGTTCCAGGCGCCCGCGGCGGCCTCGACGGCTTCTTCGCGAGCCGGCTGCAGCGCGCGGGGTAGGGGCTCGGCCGCACCGGTGCCGCCCCACCCCGTCATCCCGGGGCCGCGCAGCGGAGCCCGGGATCCAGACACGCCGACGCGGCCAGGTTTGGCACCGTCGGCGGGTCTGGGTTGCCCGCCTGCGGCGTGCCCCTCCGGGTTCGGGCTCGCCTGCGGCGCCCCGGAACGACGATGCGGGGGCGATATACACTCAGCAGCGCGGCGAAGAGCACGCTCCGCCCTTGACAATTTTCCTATTTTGTGCTCATTAGCCGCCACCTGCCCACGGCGGTCCGGGAGCGATCCCGGGGCGTCCTTTACGGGGCCCGCCCGGTGGCTGACCGGGTGGGTCCGTGGCGCGGGGCGGTGCCCGCGTCGGTGGCTCTCAGCCGCCATCGCCCCGGGCGGCGTGCCGGTACGGGGCGTGTCTCGGTGGCGGGCGTGAGACCGGGCGGCAGTCTGCCCGGCGGGGGCCGAAATGTCCCCGCGCCGACCCGCCACTGGGCCGACCCTACGCACCCTGCGGATCCGCCCACTACGAGGCGGGCACACGGCTGGAAGGCCACGGCATTGATAGCGGGTTCCGGAGGCGCGTGCGCCTCGCCTGAGACCGCTTGGCAGGCCGGCGCAGGACCGGGACGTCGGAGACACCGCGACGAGAAAGACGGCACCGGCCGGGGACCATGCCCGGTCGATGCCGCGGGCGCCGCGGGGATCGGATCCCGCGCGTTGACTGGCCGACACCTGGGTTCCCGCGGCGTCCCGCGTCCCGCGTGTTCGTCTCTTGGGCCATGCCCCCGGCGCCAACCGCGCGCGGGGACGATCGCGCATGGCGGGCGGTAACCTGCCTGCCGGACGCTTTGCCGATTTCCCACCCTGCGCCGTCATTCCGGGGCGCCGCAGGCGAGCCCGGACTCGGAGGGGCACGCCGGAGGCGGGCAATCCAGACACGCGTCGTCGCCGGATCTGCCGCCGCGGCGGCTCTGGATCCCGGGCTCCGCTGCGCGGCCCCGGGAGGACGGCGTGCGGTGGGCGGGCGAGGACATGAAGCGGCAACCGCATGACCCGTCTCGTCGCGCGCAGCGCCCCGGGATGGCCGGACGTGCGCGGAGACGATGGCGCGGGGCCTGTGGACAGGCTCGGGCCAGCGATGCGCGGCACGGCCGTTTCCTCCCCAAAGAATTCGGTCTACACGGCCGCTCCCCCGCAGACGCTTACCTGCCCCGTATGCAGGACTGAGCCCGGAGACGCTTGAACCCATGCCGATTCTCACCTTCCCCGACGGCAACACCCGTGAGATCGCCGCCGGCACAACCGGCCGTGCCGTGGTCGAGGGCATCGCCAAGTCGCTGGCCAAGCGCACCGTCGCCATGGCGCTCGACGGCACGGTCGCCGACCTCGACGATCCGATCGACCGCGATGCCTGCATCGAGTTCCTCGACCGCACCGACCCACGCAGCCTGGAACTCATCCGGCACGATTGCGCCCACGTGCTCGCCGAGGCGGTTCAATCGCTCTGGCCCCAGACCCAGGTCACGATCGGCCCGGTGATCGAGAACGGCTTCTATTACGACTTCTTCCGCGAGACCCCGTTCACGCCCGAGGACTTCCCGAAGATCGAGGCGAAGATGCGCGAAATCATTTCGCGCGACGCGCCCTTCACCAAGGAAGTCTGGAAGCGGGAGGACGTGCGCGCGCTGTTCGCCGGCAAGCAGGAGAAGTTCAAGGTCGAGCTGGTCGACGCGATCCCGCCGGGCGAGGATCTCAAGATCTACCGCCAGGGCGACTGGTTCGATCTGTGCCGCGGCCCGCACATGACCTCGACCGCCAAGGTCGGCACCGCGTTCAAGCTCATGAAGGTCGCGGGGGCTTACTGGCGGGGTGATTCGAACAACCCGATGCTGACCCGCATCTACGGGACGGCCTGGGCGAATCAGGCCGATCTCGACGGCTATCTGCATCGGCTGGAGGAGGCCGAGCGCCGCGACCACCGCCGGCTCGGCCGCGAGATGGACCTGTTCCACTTCCAGGAGGAGGGGCCGGGCGTCGTCTTCTGGCACGCCAAGGGCTGGACGATCTTCCAGGAGCTGATCGCCTACATGCGCCGCCGCCTGCGCGGCGACTACGCCGAGGTCAACGCGCCGCAGATCCTCGACAAGGCCCTGTGGGAGACCTCCGGCCACTGGGGCTGGTACCGGGAGAACATGTTCGCCGCGCAATCGGCCGGCGAGGAGGCCGAGGACAAGCGCTGGTTCGCCCTCAAGCCGATGAACTGCCCGGGCCACGTGCAGATCTTCAAGCACGGCCTGAAATCCTACCGCGACCTGCCGCTGCGCATGGCCGAGTTCGGCATCGTCCACCGCTACGAGCCGTCCGGCGCCATGCACGGGCTGATGCGCGTGCGCGGCTTCACGCAGGACGACGCCCACGTCTTCTGCACCGAGGACCAGCTCGCCGACGAGTGCCTGAAGATCAACGACCTGATCCTCTCGACCTACGCGGATTTCGGTTTCGACCAGATCATCGTGAAGCTCTCGACCCGGCCCGAGAAGCGCGTCGGCTCCGACGCCCTCTGGGATCATGCCGAGGCGGTGATGACCCGGGTCTTGGCGCAGATCGAGGAGCAGTCCGGCGGGCGGATCCGGACCGCGGTCAACCCGGGGGAGGGCGCGTTCTACGGGCCCAAATTCGAGTACGTGCTGCGCGACGCGATCGGCCGCGACTGGCAATGCGGGACCACGCAGGTCGACTTCAACCTGCCCGAGCGATTCGGCGCCTTCTACATCGACGCCGACGGCGCCCGGAAGCCGCCCGTGATGGTCCACCGGGCGATCTGCGGCTCGATGGAGCGCTTCACCGGCATCCTGATCGAGCACTTCGCCGGGCATTTCCCGCTGTGGCTGGCGCCGGTCCAGGTGGTGGTGGCGACGATCACCGGCGAGGCCGACGCTTACGCCCGGGACGTCATCCGCGCCCTGGAGCGCGCCGGCCTGCGGGTCGAGGCGGATCTGCGCAACGAGAAGATCAACTACAAGGTCCGGGAACACTCGCTGGCCAAGGTGCCTGTGCTTCTGGCGCTCGGCAAGCGCGAGGCCGAGGAGCGGACGGTCTCGATCCGGCGGCTCGGCAGCCAGCAGACCCGCACGCTGCCGCTCTCCGACGCCGTGGCGGCCTTCCTGGAGGAGGCGACCGCGCCGGACCTCCGCCGGGCACAAGCCGTGGCCGAGACGGTCCCGACCAGCGACACGGTGCTCGACGGGCATCATGTCGAGCACAACGCCCCCTGAGGGGTCTTCCGGTTCGAGACCTGCCGGGGCGCGGAAAATTCTCCGGATCGGGAGTAGTCACGCTCGAGATTTCGCGATCATCGATTCGCGGGATCTACCTCAGATCGTACAATCCGGCGCTGGCGCAGCCTGCGCGCAAGACCTTGAAGGAGCTGGCGCGCGCGGCCGCCATCGTCATCGCCTGCGCCCCTCTGCACGCGACGCGGGCGAAGGCCCTGGCCGAGCGGGCCGACGCGGCGGTTCTCGGTTCCTTTGCGGGCGCCGCGGCACCGGCCTGACCTGTCGGGTGTGTCATGGAGCACACCCGGCCCGAATGCTTGAGCTTATGTCATCTCCACACCGCGAAGACAGAGATGCAGTGAGTGGAGACGAACGATGAACTGGACAAACCGCGTCGCCCTGGCCGCTACCCTGATGGGCGGCGCCATGGCCCTGACCCTGTACGCGCAGAGCCTGTCGCTACCGGCGCATTTCGCCTGACCGGAGGCCCATGCGCTTCGCTTCCCGATCCGCATCGACACCGAGACACCCCGCAGGCTGGACCCTGCGGGGCGCGGCGCTACGGGTGGTTGAGGACGCAAGGCCGGCGCGATACCGCCACGCGAGCCGCGCCCGAACACGCCCGGAGGTCTACATGATCCGTCTCGCTGCCGTTCTCGCTCTGGCCGTCGTCGCCACCGGCGCCGCCGCGCAGGAGCGGGTCTATACGCGCAACCTCACCTGCGCGGCGCTGAAGGCTCGCGTCGCCCACGATCGGACCGTCATGCTGGCGCGGAGCGAGACGGCCTACGAGACCGTCCACCTGGATTCTGGCGCGTGCCAGCAGGACGAGACCGGCGCGCCGGCCTTCGAGCCGTCCGCGGACGTGCCGAACTGCCTCGCCGGGTGGCGCTGCACGCAGCGCAACAGCGACAGCGGCCAGCGCTGACGCCGAGATCCGACGAGACGGGCGGCGCCGGCTCAGCGCGCCTTCTCGTGCTCCCCGAGGCCGACAGCCTTGTAATCGTAGGTGGGATAGAACTCCGTCCGGTACGCGCCCCAGGCGGTATCCTCAAGGACGCGGTTGATCTCCCGGAGCCGCGTGGCGGGCAACCGCAGCGTGATGATCTGCCCGATCCCCATGACGACGTTCCACGAGACGACCTCGATCCCCGGCGGCGGGAAGGCCTTGTAGAAGCCCTGCTTGGCGAGCTGCTCATTCAGCTCGGCCAGCGGGCGCGACTGGTCGTGACGCAGGAAAACCGTCAGCAGAACGGCGTTGTCGGCGGATGCCGTCGCCGAGCCGACCTGCGGCGCTGCCGTGGTCTGGGCCGTCGCCGCCCGGTCTACGGCACAGAGGAGCACGAGCGCCGCCGCAAGTGGCTTGAGCGCAGGGGGTGAACGTCGCATCCGATCTCCTCAGCCGTGCGCCCGCGCCGGCGCAGCGTCAACGCGGATGCGCGTCGCGCTATCCCGCCGGCCTGCCCGACTTGATGTCGGCGACGCTCTCAGCCCGGCTCGACGTCGTAGGAGAGGCGAAGGCGCAGGCGGATTGCGCCCTGATCGTCGCGCACGGCGATGACGTAATCCTGACGCTCTTGGGGATCCGCCAAGCCCTGCGCCAAGCGCGTCATCATCCGGACCGCCTGCGCCCGCGCCGCAGCGAGGTCCGGAAGGTCGAATCCCTTATGGTCGCGCACGAAGTTGGCGCCGTCGTGAAGATCGATGAAGTAGCGGGGCACGGGCTTCGGCTCGGCAAGCTCTTGTGGCCGCAACGATCAGTCTAGGTTGTTTCTACGTAGTTTCCGGTGAGCAGCAACCGGGCGTCATTGATGTCGCATGAGGAAGCGGAGGGCCTGTCAACCGCCTTGCAGCGTCTCGGCGAAATCGTCCGGGATGGTGCCGAACTGGCCGAGGATCGTCACGCCTTCGAGTTCACACGTCTCATCATCGGCAACGACCTTCAGCGCCGCCGCGCCCGGCAGGTGCGCGGCGAGCGCCTCAGCCTTCTTGAGAGCACCGAACTCGCTCTGGGCAGGCTCCTGGCGGGCGGGCCGCAGGCGGTTCCGGTGCATCTCGAACGGTTGCACCACGAAGCTGGTCTTCAGGGTCATGCCGATCTCGTCCGGGCGGTCGGCGGCTCCGACCAGACGGGAGCGCCGTCGATCACAGGCTGCGGGTGGTAACCCCGAGCGCCAGCAGGACGTAGGCGCCGATGAAGAACCATTGCCGGTGCGCGACCACCGCACGTCCAACCATGGGGATTCGGGTGTAGAGGCTGGCGACGGCGAGGCCGATCAGGACGATCGATACCAGAAAGGTGAGCAGGCGCGGGGCGGAGAGCGTGGGCATGCGGCATGCTCGCGCCGACACGTTTACCGAACCGTTACCGGTCGAGCCCGGGAACGAGTGGCCGGGTCTCGGTGAGCGGCCCCTTCGACCCGGGAAGCAGGCCAACCTCGGCCAGCCACAGGGCCATGATCGCCCCCGCGATCAGCGTGGCCAGTGAGGCCAGACGGCCGGTCCATCGGCGGAGGATGATCATCGCCACGAGGACGGCCACGAGGGCGAGGAGCAGCGCGAGCAGGAGCATGGCTGGGCCATGCCACGACTCGGCCTCTGCGTCACCGCACGAGCGTCAGCCGGACCGCGCGTTCCGGCAAGGGACAAACTTCAGCGTATCCGCGCGGCAGGATCGGTGACTCTAGGTGCTGAAGTCTCCCGGCCCCGCACCGTGAAAAATATCGTGATCCCGACACAGATCCGCATGCGGCTGCACAAGGTCTCGGCATCGATTGCCAAAAATACCCGCCCACCGGTCGCGCCAGGCATGCCAATCATGCGCGAAATGCTGCCCGCAAAACCGTTTTGTAACTTGCATTCATCCATCAAAAGTAGCAAATCGGCCGTGAGGGGCACACTAGGAATCTTGAAGTGACAGAAGAAACCATCGGGCCCGATACCAACTTCATCGAGCTGGCCGGCGATATCGTGGCCGCCTATGTGTCGAACAATCCCGTGCCGGTTGCCGAGCTGCCGGCCCTGATCACGCGCGTGCACGGCGCGATCGCCGGCCTCGTCTCCGGCACGCTGACCGCCGACACCGGCGCGGCCGTGCAGGCCGATGTCGAGAAGCCGAGCGCCGCCCAGATCCGCAAGTCGGTCCGCCCCGACGGGATCGTCAGCTTCATCGACGGCAAGACCTACAAGACGCTCAAGCGTCACCTGACCAGCCACGGCCTCGACCCGCGCAGCTACCGCGATCGCTACGGCCTGCCGGCCGACTACCCGATGGTCGCCCCGAGCTACGCCGAGCAGCGCTCCGCCCTGGCCAAGGCGATCGGCCTCGGACAGCCCGGCGCCATGGCCGAGCGCGAGCGCAAGGGCCGCAAGGCCGCCTGAGGGCCGTCCGTCTCCGGGGCACCCCGTCACAGCACCGACCCGCGCGGCGCTGCGACGGGGTGCCCGGCCGATGATGCGCCGGTGGACCGCATCCGAAATACGCGTCGGCGCATGCCGCGGCGGCGGCCCCACCGATGATCAGGTCTTTGACGCGCCTGCCATCGTTGCCGCGCCGCCACACTTGTCCAAGACATCGCGCGACACGGACAAGCTGCCTTACTCTGCACAAAGCTGCTGCGCACGTCGGAGCCCGAGGACGAAAACCGAGGGATTCCGGACCATGAAGCGAGAGCAGACGATGACGAGCACGGTGGTGCCGTTCCCGGCGCATATCACGCCCGCCGTGGCCGACGAGGATACGGCATCGATCATCGCCGTGCTGCAGGATCAGCTGGCGCTCGCCCGCGAAGGCCGTCTGCGCTCGGTGGCGGTGGTTTCCGTCTCCGCGGAGGGCGAGGCGATCGGCACGCAGTGGTCGTGCAAGAGCTCCGACATCAGCAGTCTCATCGGCAAATTGACGGTCCTGACCCACGATCTCATGGCCGCGCGGAAGTGAACGGCCGGGCCTGACTGAACCTCACGGCCCTCCGGGCACCGCACAGAGGCTACGGCGTTCCCGTGGGCCGGTCCGCTTTCGGGCCGGCAAGGGAAATGCCCGAGATGAGAGGCGTTCTACGCCCCGCTTGCTGGCCGCTGCCACGTGACCAGGCGGCCGAGGAAGCAGCGAGCCGAGCAGCGCAAGGAAACGCGATCGACGGCTGGTGCGGATCGTCGGGGCGCAGGCCGGCATCGTGCTGGACTGTCGCAAGCTCTACACGGTGAATGACGCGGTCTCCGATGGACTGTCCCGGACAGTCCGCCGCGCCCTCGACGCGGCCATCGGCCACCACAAGGCGCAGGCCATCATCGTCGAGAAGGGACAGCGCGTTGCGAGCGAGATCGCCGCGGTGGGCGCGGAGCAATGGTGCGCCGACCAGTGCGACATCCTGAATATCGACGGCGTCCGCAACTTCACCGATTGACCACTACGGCCGCGCACGCCCCTTCGAAAGAACAGCCCTGGCGCACGAATTGGCAAGAGCTCCGCGCCCAGGTCAGATCTCAGCGGCGCATAGACATGTCGTTCCGCAGTGCAGAACAGAATAGCGACTTGTTCACCGCTTGATCGTCTGTCATCTTTCGACAACGGATGAGCTTAAACACATCACGCCGGTCGCACACGTCCGCACAAGAGCCCTGAAGGGCCGCGAGACCGGCGCAGGAGGAAGCGTCATGTCTCGGTCCATCTATCTCGCCATTGCCCTCGTCGTGTGCGGGGCTGCCGTCACGCTCTTCGCCTTCCTGCGTGCGCCCCGGTCGAAGGACTTCGCCGGCTGGGATGTCGCGTTCATGAGCGGGATCGGCGCTGTCGCCCTCGGCTTTCTGACCACCCTTGTCGAAGTGATCACCGGATAGGGAGGCCGCGGTCGCCTGGAGCGGACGGATACGCATCCTGCAGGCCGCCGGGTCTCTCGCCCGGCGGGCGGCGACGTGCGATCTGTATTTGCCCGCTGAATACCCCCAGAATGCGAGAATAGAACTCATAATTCACAGCACGATCGCGATAGCGAAAATCCAACGCATTTTGAAAACCCTGCCTGAACGCGGGTAGCCGATCCTGCCGCCTGGAATTTCAAGAGGCGGCAATGTTCGAACGACGCAGCGCTTCGCGCACGTTGCTGAATGAGACCGGCAGCATCTCGGTGGACGAGCATCGAAGCCTGCCCTGCATCGTCTACGACCGGTCTCTCGGAGGCGTGCGCGTGGCGCTCCCCGAGGCCGAGATCGTTCCGGACAGCTTCGTGCTGAGCCTCGACGCGAGCAACGAGATCCTCGTGTGCAGCGCCGTCTGGCGGAAAGCGGAGGAGATCGGCGCGACCGCCAACGGCGTGTCGTCCCTGCATCCAGGCCGGCCGGCCGCCCGGGAAGCCCTGCAGCCGGCCTGAACGCAGCGGCAGTCCGGCCCTTCGCGAGAATTCGGGCACCTTCGCGCCTCCCGATCGTTCACACGAGGGATATGCCGGGGACGCCTCATGCCGGATCCGAAAGCTCCGAACCCGGGCGAGTTGCCCGAGCCCGATCTGCCGCACGGCCTGCCGATGCCGCCCAATACCGGCGACATGCCGCCGCCGCGACTCCCGCCCGCGCCCGAGGAGCCTCCGGCGCCGCGCGACGAGCCGGCGCCTGAGATCGACGAGGTGCCGGGGCTCTGAGGCGCCCCGTCCACATGGTGAAGCCCCGGTTGTATGCGGGGCGGCAGCGGGACTAAGCTGCGGGGATGCGATGGTCTGCGGGCTTCCTCGCCTGTCTCGGCTGGATCTCTACGGCGCGCGCTGCGGAGCCCCCGCTCAGCATTGAGCGGCTCACAGCGGACGGCTGGGAGATCGCAGGCTATGCCGGGACCCTGGACAATCGCTCCTCCCTGATTCTGTTTCGCAGGAAAGACAGGCCGTATCTCGTCCAGTGCTCGATCCTGTACGACGTGACGCGCAGCCCGCGCGTGGTCACGAATTGCTACGAGCTGCACTGAAAGCCCCTGTGTTCCGGGAGGAACTCGGAGGGTTTCGTGCGTGGGCTCGTGCCTGGGGGCTGAACTTCTCCGCCCGGCAGCCGTTGGCGTCGCACCACGCACGACGGATCGATTGATGAAGCTGACGACTCTTCTGCTCTCCGCGGCCTTGGCCGTCCTCGTGACCGCTCCCACACGGGCACAGGTGACGACCGGCGGCGCCGGCAATACCGGCGTGCAGGCCCCGGCCACGACCGGCGGGGTCCCGGCCGGGTCGGTGGGCTCGGATCGTGCGGGCGAACCGCGCAACGGCGCGGCGGCTGCGCAGGGCAACGCCACCGTACCGGGCACCACGCCGGGGGCGACGATCGGCGGCACCCCGACGAGCGGTCCTCCGGGCACGGGCGGCACGGCCGGCGGGCCGGCTCTGGGGAATCGGTAGGGGCTCGGTCCTCAATCCCAATCGATGTTCAGGGATCGCTCGAAGGCGGCAGCGGACATCTCCTTGCCCTTCGGATCGGCAACCGTGATCTCGCGGAAGCCGCGCCGCGCGAGTTCCCAGGTCTTCTCCATCGCCTGCTCATCGGTTCCGCAGGCGAAGGTCATGACGCGCCCGGACGGATCGATCCCCTTCACGGTGAACACAACACTCTCCTCGCTCTCCGGACCCCATATAGCGCCGCGGCGGCGATCCGGCTCCTGCCGAATCGACCAGCCGGGAGCCTGAGAGCCACCCCCGCGTTGATGGGGCAGGGAGGTTCCGGATGACGACCGCGCACCCGGCAGCGTCACCAGGTTCCGGTGCCGGACAGCAAGGTCCGGGACCGGACGAACCCGCTGCTACCGCTCCGGATGCCGAGCACAAGCCGGTGCCGATCACCGACGAGGATCCGGATGTCGGCCTGTCGCAGAAGGGCAGCGGTGAGGACGCCGTGGTGCGCCGCGAGACCGAGATTTGATCCGACTCGATCGTGCCTGGACGCGGCAGCTTGTGCGGCGCACAAACAAGCCGGCCGCGCCTGCAAGGCGGCCTAGAGGAGACCAATCATGGCGAACATCCCAAGCTACGAGGTCCCACCGCAGCTGCGCGATATGGCCGAGACCAGCCTTGAGCAGGCTCGGAAAGCGTTCGAAAGCTTCATCGGAACCGCACGGCGGACGACCGACACCCTGCAGGGCTCGGCAGATCTCGCCCGCACCAGCACGCAGGACATCTATGCCCGCGGCCTGGACTACGCCGAGCAGAACGTCCGCGCCGCGCTGGATCTCGGGCAGAAGCTCGCGGCCGCGCGCTCGCTCCCCGAAGCGGCACAGATTCAGGCCGAGTACGTGCGCGAGCGGTTCGCCGCCATGCAGGCGCAGGCCAAGGAGCTGGGCGGCCTCGCACAGGGCGCGTTCCAGCAGGGTGCGGAGCGGGCTCGGGCGGCGGTGCAACAGGGGGCCGACGAGGCCCGTAAGGCCGTCGAGCAGGGCCAGGATGCAGCTCAGCAGGCGGCGAACGAGGCGCAGCAGGCCGCGCACTGAGCGCATCGGGACAGGATGGCCGGCGTCGCACCTGGGTGCCGCCGGCCGGATCGAAGCGGGGACGCGGATGATCTACGGGGAGGTGGGCCGCTTGGCGGACGAGAGCCTGCGGCTGGGCTTGCGACAGGCCGAAATTGCTGTCCTGCTCGTGACGGCGGCCCAATATGCGTGGTGGGATCTGTACCTGGACCTCTACCGGGCGGCCGGGACCGGGTTGAAAGCCGAGTTGGATCAGCAGGCGCGGACGCGGCGGCTGATCCGACGGGGCGTGTCACCAGCGGCGGCCGCACAGGACTTGCACATCGTCTGACCGCCGGTGGTACGAAGTCCCGCGCGCCACGCGGACGATGCCGACCGCTTCGATGCGGGACCGTCAGAACGGTCCCGCAGGGGCCGTCAGCGCAAAGCCTCAGCGGAGGCCTGAATCATCGGCCGGTCAACCATCGACACGGTCCGGCTGCCGCCATTCACCGGCACCGCCACGGGCTGCGGTGTGGTCTTCAGGTCGCCGGCCGGATGCGCCTGCTGCGTGGCCCGGGCCTGCTCCCGATAGAGCGGCGGCGTCAGGTGCAGGAGCTCTTCGGCCCTGGCAGGAACTGTGAGGACGGCGGCCGAGGTGAGCGCGGCCGACGCGAGGATGAGGATCGTGCGCATGGTGCGTCTCCGTTTCGATCGCGGCTCCCATCACAGGCTGCGATGGGAGACCGCATGAGAGCACGGATTTGTGCGGCGCGTCATGATAATGACGCAATGCAACATAGCGCCAAATCGGCAGGGTAATGCAGTGTTCGAGATCGATGCACAGGTGCTTCCTCAACGGCAACACTGATCGCGTCATGCATTCAGCGCAAATGAAATAAACTTCCGCTCATGAACTCTCAAAGTAAAATTGAGGCGTGGGCACATTAAATTTTCGAACACGGCCCAGGTGGAGCCTTTGCCGTCCAAAACTCGGCCGTCGGCATCTCGCGCGGCGCCCGACACGAATCGGCAACACCGTCGCCAGATCCGCGTCACACGGGCGCGTTAGAGCCCCTCAACCGACGAAACCTCCGGAGCGAGAGCATGACGCCCGCCGATCTCGACAAGCGCGCCGAGCTGACCGTCTGGCCGAAGCGCGCACCTGGCCATTCAGCCGAGGGGCGCCCGTTCGCCACCTTGCGCGAGGCCCTGGCCGCCGCAGCCCAGGCCATCGAGTCCGAGGACGCGCAGCCCTGGATCATCACGGAGGCGGGCGACATCCTCTCGCCTCGCTGGATCCGCGCGAACACGCTCTCGCGCGCGCTGCAATAAAGCATACTGAGGAATCGTGGAGGCCGGCGTCCCACTCAGCAGCCGATGCAGATGTCGTGGACCACGTGCTCGCGCCGCGGCCCTGTGCGTTGGTTGGGAAGTTGGCCGTCGATGGACGGGAAGCCGCTGCCGAGAGCCCGGAGCCGCCGCCGGCCGCCGGTGAAGTCGGCCTGGGCCGCGACCGGCGGTGGCGCCCCAAGCGCGGGGGGCGGGGCAGGCGCAGGGGTGCCGCTGGCCATGCCGGGATCCGGCAACGTCAGCGCCATACCCGGGGCGGGGGGAGTCTGCGCGAACTCGCCGGCCCGGGCTGCCGCGGGCGCGAGGACGAAGGCCGCGAGGAGGAGCCGGCTCAGCGGACGCATCACGCACTCTCCTGGCTCAGACGCTGGAGCGAGGCCGGCGCACCCGTGCCGGCCCCTGCGATGGAGAGGCCTCAGTAGGCCCGGCCGTAGAAGGGCTGCGACACCGGACGGTAGCGGTCGCTCACCGGCCACGTGTAGGGTTGATCCTTGCCGGTGCGCAGGGCGGACCGGAACTTCGGCTCAGCGAAACCGATCCCGTGAAGACCCGACGCATGCCCTGCGCCGTGGGCCTTGGGACCAGCCTCGCGCGCCAGGGCCGCACTTGAGACACCCAGAACGAGAGCGGCCGCGAGAGACACGCGGCCCAGAATGACGTTCATCTCTGCCTCCTGTCCGACCGAGGTGCCGGAGCAGAATGAACCGCGACGGCAGAGCCGCGGTTCCGCGCAGCGCCGCCAATCAGAACGCGCCGGCCCCGCCGAGGCAGGCTTCCGCCAGGGGACCGCTGCAGATGTCGCTGGTCCGGCCCGGGG
Source organism: Methylobacterium sp. FW102-HT35C08 (assembly GCF_058790235.1). NCBI lineage: Bacteria > Pseudomonadati > Pseudomonadota > Alphaproteobacteria > Hyphomicrobiales > Methylobacteriaceae > Methylobacterium > Methylobacterium sp. FW102-HT35C08. The sequence goes on from NZ_JBYTCL010000002.1 coordinate 909,479, forward strand.
CGGCGGCCGCGCCGCCGCCGATGCCCGCGCCGCCCGCCCGGGCCGCAGCGGTCGGCGGGACGAGATCCCGGGCTGCCGTCACGCCCGATCCCGCGGCGATCCCGGCGCCGCCCGAACCGCCCCCGCCAGTCGCCGTCGCGGCGGGCGACGCTGCCGCACCAGTGCTGAGGCTCGTGGCGAGGCCCGTCCCGCCGCCGACGCCGGAGGTTCCGAAGGTCGGGCCTGTGGTGGAACCGAGGGCGGCGCCGGTGGCCGTGCTGCTCGCGGTCGCTCCGGAACCGGGCGCCGACGCGGAGGTCGCGGTCGTGCTGAGGCTCGCGGCGATCCCAGACCCGTTCCCGAATCCGGATGTCCCGAACGACGAGGCCACCGTCGAGGCCGCGTTGGCGTTGGTGTTCAGGCTCGTGGCGATGGCTGATCCGCCACCCAGACCGATCGTGCCGGAGGTGGACGACAGGGCGCTGCCCGAGATCGAGCCCAAGGCTGCGCTCGATGAAGTACTGAACCCGCTCCGCGTCCCGGTGGCGCCGATCGTGGCGCTGGTCCCGAGCACGCCGAGCGTCGATCCGGCGATGCCGGCCCCTCCGGTGCTTCCGGATCCCGAGAGGCCGAGTTGGCTGCCGCCCAGGCCCGTGCCGCCGGGCGCTCGGATGCTGCCGCCGGCCCCGCCGCCGCCGAAGCTGAGCTGGCCGGCATTCACCAAGCCCCCGGACTGCGCCGACAGGACCGGGAAAGGACTCGTGGTGGTGCCGCCGCCGAGGCTGAGCTGCCCGGGATTGGCGATCGCCGTGGTCGGCTCCAGCGCGGCCGAATTGGGCACGGTCGCGGTGGCCGACAGGCTCTGGGCCTCCGCGGGAAGAGCGGATGGCAGCAGCAGGACGGTGGCGAGGATGGCCCGCATGACGATCTCCGCAGGAGGCATTGGGAGGCCAACGGCACCGATTCCAAGGGGGTTCCGGCGGCGCGCCGACGCGGGCCGGCTCCGTGGAGGCGCGCCCGCGATGTCCGGGACGGACGCGAACGGCCTTCATGCTGCCGGAAAGGCGGTGTCGTCTCCCAAGCGGATCCGCCCGAACCTGCGATCGTGCCGTTGCCCGAATCCTTCGCCCCAGGCTTGCGCCGCGCCGGCTGGCTCGCCGGCCTGCCGGCGCTCGCGCTGATCTGGGTAAGCGCGACGCTCTACGCCGCCCCGCAGATCGCCGACCGGCTCGAGGCCGAAGGTGCGACGGTCGCGGCCGGCACGGCCACCGCCACGGGCGAGCCCTGGCTCCGCCTGGAGACGAGGGGCCGCGATCTCCTGGCGGCCGGGGAGGCGCCGGATGTCGGCGAGCGCGAGACCGTGCTGTCCCGCCTCGCCGCTCTCGACGGGCCTCACCGGATCGTCTCCGAGGTCGGGATCGTCGAGACTGCCGCGCCGTTCCAGTGGGCGGCGATCCGCAGCGGGCCGAACCGGATCGCCCTGGAAGGCAGCCGCCCGGTGGAGATCGGCCGGCTGTCGCTGGAGGCGCGGATCTCCGGCGTGCTGAACCCCGGCACCACCCTCGACGACACGGCCCGGGCGGCCCGCGGCGCCCCGCCGGATTTCCCGAGCGCGGCGGCGTTCCTGGCGGCGCGGCTCTCCGGGCTCGCGAAGGGCGGCCGGGCGGCGCTCAGCGACACCGTGCTCAGCCTCTCGGGGGAGGCCCTGGACATGCCGGCCTACGAGGCGCTGCGGGCGTCCCTGTCCGACCCGCCGGCGGGATTCAGCATCGGGCGGATCGAGATCGTGCCGCCGGTGGTGCCGGATTACCGCTTCGTCGTGGAGAAGACGGCCCGCGGCATCGCGCTCGACGGGTTCGCGCCGACCGCGTCGGACCGCGAGGCTGCGCTGCGTGCCGCCACCGAGGCCGCGGCGGGCGGAACCGTCGACGATCACCTGCTGGCCGCCCGGGGCCTCGACCCGACGATCGACCCGAAAGGCCTGATCGCCTTCGCATTCCGCCTCGCCGACCTGATCCAGTCCGGCCGCGTCGCCTTCGCGGACGGGGCGATCTCGGTCACGGGCGATGCCATCGACGGGCAGGCGATCCCCGACGCGGAGGCGCTGATGCGCGACGCCCGCCCGGCCGGCATCAGGGCCGGCACGGTCTCGCTGACGGCGCGGCCGCTCTCGCCTTACCGGGTGGTGATCCGGCGGACGGCGGATTCGGTCACGCTCACCGGCCACCTGCCCGATACGGCCACGCGCGAGCGGGTGCTCGATGCCCTGCGGCCGCGCCTGTTCCGGGAGCCGGTCGTTGACCGTACGCGCCTCGCCGAGGGCGCCCCGCCCGACCTCGGCGCGGCTTTGGCCGCCGCCGCCCCCCTGGTGACGAGCCTGGCCTCCGGCGAGATCGCCGTCTCGGACCGCGCTCTGACGCTCACCGGCGAGAGCCTCTACCGCGAGACCGCCAGCCGCGTGCCCGGGCGGCTGGCCGAGGCGCTGCCACCCGGCTGGACCGGGCAGGCGGCGGTGTCCGCCCGCCAGGCGCCGGAGCGGCGCGATCCCGAGACCTGCCGCGCGGACTTCGCTGCCGCCGTGGCGGGGGCCGATCTCCGCTTCCCGGCGGGCAGCCCCGTGCTGGCCCCGTCCTTCTATCCGACGCTCGATGCGCTGGCGACCGTCGCCAAGGCGTGCCCGGCGTTGCGCATCACGGTCTCAGGCACCGGCGACCCGGCCAAGCCCAAAGCGCCGGCCCCGGCCCCCGGGGACGAGGCGCGTCCGGACGCCGTCGAGCCGGCCCGCGTCGCCAGTTCCGCCAAGCCGGACCTGACCGCCAAGCCGGATTCGGCCGCCAAGCCGACGTCCCAGGATACGGCCAAGGACAAGACCAGGGATGCGGCCAAGGATTCCGGCAAGGATACCGGCAAGACCGTCAAGGGTCCGGCCGGGAAAGAGGCGGCCAAGCCCGGTAAGCCGGCTGCGAAGAAGCCCGCCGAGACCGCCGACGAGCCGCCGCCGGATCTGCCGCGGCTGCGGGCGCAGTCCGTGATCGAGTATCTGCTGCAGGCCGGGGCACGGCCCGAGCAGGTGAGCGTCGGGCCGGACGGGCCGGCCGGGCCCGTCGTCTTCGCGCTGCTGCCGTGAGCGCCGTCCGATCCGCCGCACGCGCGCCCGCCGGGACGCGCCCATCTGCGCGAGGGGTCCGCGCGCCCAGGGAGGCCGGACGGCCGTGACGCTGTTGCTTGCCGCATTCTGGCCCGGGCTCGCCGGGGCGGCCGCGCTCGGCCTCGTGGTCGGGGCGCTGGCGGGCTGGCCGGACTGGTACGCCGTGCCCCTCGGGCTCTGGGTCCTGGCGGGGCTCGTGGCGGCTGCGGCGCTGGCCGGGTTCGTGCCCGGCCTGGCCGGCCTCTGGCTGGAGGGCGCCGCCCTGATCCTGCCGCCGTATCTCGCCGGCTGCGCCCTCGGGGCCTTGGCGCGGCGCCTCGCCGCCAGGGGCTGATCGCCGCCGCACCGGCTGCGTCGCGCCGGGAACCGTCGCGCCCCCCGTGGGCGTTGCTTCGGCATGACGGGCGCATGACGCCCACCCCGAACCAGACGAGACCTGCCATGTCCCGATCCGATCGGAGTCTGAACCCGACGAAGCGCCGCTACGCCGTTCGCCTGCCGCGTCCCCGCGCCGGCGCCGCCGCCACCGGCCTGTTCCTCGCCGCCCTGGCGCTCTCCGCCGCGACGGTGCCGCTGGTCGAACCCGCGGACGCGACCACCTCGCACGGCACCACGCAGGCGGCCCTCTCCGCACCGGCCGCCCGCTGAGGCGGCGGATTCTCCGGACAGAAGCCGACGCATCCCCGATCGCCCCCGCTCCGGCGTTCCGGGGCGCCACAGGCGAGCCCGGACCCGGAGGGGCACGCCGAAGGCGGGCAACCCAGAGCCGCCGTCGGATACCAGGCTTGGCACCTCGGCGGGTCTGGATCCCGGGCGCCGCTGCGCGGCCCGGGATGACGCGGCGGACGCGATGTCGGCCGGGTCCCCGCACGGACGCGGGTTGAGCAACCCTTCCAGTGCGGCGACGAAAGCAACCCGCACCCGCCTCCGGGGGTTGTCCGCCCGGGCCGGTGATGAGGCCCGGGGGAGACGCAGATGGGACTGCTCGAATCGGCGATTGGCGGCGTGCTCGGTCAGGTCTTCGGCGGGCAGAGGCAGGGCTCCGCCGGGATGTCGCCCCTGGTGAAGGCCCTGCTGATGCTGCTCCTCGCGAAGGGCGCGAGCGGCGGCTTCGGCGACATCTTCGGCCGCGGCCGGCAGGGCGAGCCCGGCCCCGAGGCCGATCGCTCCGGCGGCGCCGGACCCTACGGGCGCGATCCCGGCCACGACCCCGCCGATGCCGGCGGGCGCCGCTCCCCGGAGGAGGGCGGCGATATCGGCGGCTGGGACCAGTATGGCGGCCGCCGGGACAGCGGCCCGGGCGGGACCGTGGACCCGTCCCTGCCGCCCGGCGACTTCTCGGACCTCTCGGGCATGCTCGACGGCCCCGGCGACGCTCCGGCCCCGAGCCGCGCCGCCCCGGAGGGGCAGGGGGATCTCGGCGGCCTCGACGGGCTGGTGGACCGGTTCCGCCAGGGCGGCCTCGGCGACGTGATCGAGTCCTGGATCGGCCATGGCGCCAACCGCCCGGTGGCCCCGGACCAGCTCGCCCGGGCGCTCGGCCCCGACACGGTGGACACCCTCCAGCAGCAGACCGGGATGGACCGCGAGACGCTGCTGTCACAGCTGGCTCAGGCGCTGCCGGAGGTGGTGCACACGCTCACGCCCCAAGGGCGGGTGCCTGGGGCAGATGAGCGGCGGGGGTGGTAAAGGACAGGCGAGTACTGTTCTTATCTTGGGAGAAGACTCAGCTCATCTTGCAATCTCAACAACACCACACTTCGTGTGAAAGAGACCTCAGGGATAACAGGGCGTTCTGAAGCTTACCTTCAGGGCGCTTCACAGCATCTCAGCATGAGGGTGCGCGTGGGATATCGTGGTCCCCTGCGCTCCCCGACTTTTTCCGGAATTTTCGCTTGTGAAGCAACGCGATCTCACGGCCTGCGCATGCGGGCCGGAAGAGAACGAACCTGACGTGCGCGGCCTCCTTCCACACTCCATGCAGGAGAGCAGAAGGTAGGCGTCCGGCGTCGCCGAAAGTTCTTCAAAGATTAGACTTCCAAAGAACGTTTGTCTTTACGCGACCCGCCGCATCACCAGCGAAGCATTCGTCCCACCAAACCCGAACGAGTTCGAAAGCACGACATCGACCTGCTTCCGCTTTGCCTCGAACGGCACCAGATCGATCCTGGTCTCGACCGAGGGATTGTCGAGGTTGAGCGTCGGCGGGATGACGTTGTCGCGCAGGACGAGGATGGAGAAGATCGCCTCGACCGAGCCGGCGGCGCCCAGCAGGTGGCCGACCGAGCTCTTGGTCGACGACATGGTGGCGTTCACGGCGGCATCGCCCAGCAGGCGCTCCACGGCCTTCAGCTCCAGCTCGTCGCCCATGGGCGTCGAGGTGCCGTGGGCGTTGATGTAGCCGATCTCGGCGGGCGAGATGCCGGCGCGCTTCACCGCCGCGCTCATGCAGCGGAAAGCGCCATCGCCGTCCGGGGAGGGGGAGGTGATGTGGTAGGCGTCGCCCGAGAGGCCGTAGCCGACCACCTCGGCGTAGATCTTCGCGCCGCGCGCCTTGGCGTGCTCGTATTCCTCGAGCACCACGATGCCAGCACCCTCGCCCATGAGGAAGCCGTCGCGGTCGCGGTCGTAGGGTCGGGACGCCTTCTGGGGCGTGTCGTTGAAGCCGGTGGTCAGCGCTCTGCAGGCCGAGAAGCCGGCGATCGACAGGCGATTGACCGGTGATTCGGCCCCGCCCGCCACCATCACGTCGGCATCGCCCAGCGCGATCAGGCGGCTCGCGTCGCCGATGGCGTGGGCGCCGGTGGAGCAGGCCGTGACCACGGCGTTGTTCGGACCCTTCAGGCCGTACGCGATCGAGACCTGGCCGGAGGCGAGGTTGATGATCCGGCCCGGGATGAAGAACGGCGAGATCCGGCGCGGACCCTTCTCGTGCAGGGTCACAGAGGCGTCGTAGATGCCGCCGATGCCGCCGATGCCGGAGCCGATCAGCACGCCGGTGGCGCACTGGTCCTCGTGGCTCTTAGGAAGCCAGCCGGAATCATTCAGGGCCTCGTCGGCCGCCGCCATCGCGTAGACAATGAACGGATCGACCTTGCGCTGCTCCTTGGGCTCCATCACCGCGTCGGGGTTGAAGGTGCCGTCGGTGCCGTCGCCGAACGGGACCTGCGCGGCGATCCGGCAGGGCAGGTCGGCAGATTCGAAGCCGCGGATCGGGCCGGCGCCGCTGTCGCCCGCGATCAGCCGGCTCCAGGTGTGCTCGACCCCGCTACCCAGCGGCGTGACCATCCCCAGACCCGTGACCACCACCCGCCGCATCGCACTCGTCCCGTCTTGAAGCGCTTCCCCGCCGCCGGCAGGAGGCCCCCGCGGGGCCGGAGCGCACCGTCTATAACTGCCGAAGGCGGATTCGGTCCCGGCGGGACTGGTCACGCCTCCGAGCCTTCAAACGCGTAACGGCGCGGGGGCTGTTCCGCCTCGCCCGCGCCGCAGGAAACGAGAAGCCCCGGCGCCTCAGGCGGCGGAGTTCTTCTCCAGGAACTTCACGGCGTCGCCGACCGTCTGGATGGTCTCGGCCGCGTCGTCCGGGATCTCGACGTTGAACTCTTCCTCGAAGGCCATGACCAGCTCGACGGTGTCGAGGCTGTCGGCACCGAGGTCGTCGATGAAGTTGGCGCTCTCGACCACCTTCTCGGGCTCCACGCCCAGGTGCTCGACGACGATCTTCTTCACGCGCTCAGCGATATCGCTCATCGGTCTTCCGTCCTCGTCCTTCTGGTCTGTCAGACTTCTTGGGGTGGTGCCGTGGCCGCGTCGCGCCCCTGCGGGCTTGTTGACGGGCCGGTGTTCGATCGCGCGTGCTTCGAGGTGATCCGGCGCGTTGAGCCGGCATGGCCCCGCCGGGAGGCCTTGGACTGAAAACCCGCTGAACCGTCAACCCCCTGTGCGGCTGCGGGGGGTTGGTAGCACAGGGTTCCAGCCCTGGCGAGGGGCCGTTCAGAAACCCTTCATGGGTGTGGCGTTTGCGTGCCGGACGGAGTGATTCGCCTAACGCCAAGACCAGTATACAGGTCCTAGTACATCGCCATTCCGCCGTTCACGTGCAGGGTGTGACCGGTGACGTATCCGGCCTCCGCGGAGGCGAGATAGAGGCAGGCCGCCGCCACCTCCGCCCCCTCGCCGAGGCGCCCGGCGGGCACGCGGGCCAAGATGCCCTCGCGCTGCTTCTCGTTCAGCGCATCGGTCATCGGCGAGCTGATGAAGCCCGGCGCGATGCAGTTCACGGTGATCCCGCGCGAGGCGACTTCGGCGGCGAGCGCCTTGGTCATGCCGACGAGGCCGGCCTTGGCGGCGGCGTAGTTGCCCTGGCCGGGATTGCCGGTGCTGCCGACCACAGAGCCGATATTGACGATCCGCCCGGAGCGGCGGCGCATCATGCCCTTCACGGCGGCGCGCGACAGGCGGAAAGCGGCGGTGAGGTTGACGGCGAGCACCTGCTCCCACTCCTCGTCCTTCATCCGCATGAACAGGTTGTCCCGGGTGATGCCGGCATTGTTGACCAGAATGTCGAGGGGGCCGATCGCCGCCTCGGCGGCCGGCACCAGCCCCTCGACCGAGTCCTTGTCGGCGAGGTCGGCGGCCACGGGGCTCGCGCGCTCGCCGAGTTCGGCGGCCAGCGCCTCCAGGGCCTGCGGCCGGGTGCCGGAGAGCGCCACGGTCGCGCCCTGGGCGTGCAACGCCCGAGCGATCGCCTGGCCGAGGCCTCCGGTCGCGCCGGTGACGAGGGCCTTGCGGCCGGTGAGATCGAACATGCCGGGATCCTGCCGTGATTAGAGCGCGAAGGCCGCGACGTCCGCGGGCGTACCGATCGCGGAGGCCGAGGCCTGCGGGGCGATACGCTTGACGAGGCCGGTGAGCACCTTGCCGGCGCCGAGTTCGTGGAAGCGGTCGACGCCGGAGGCCGCCATGGCGGCGACGCTCTCGCGCCAGCGCACGGTGCCGGTGACCTGCTCGACCAGCGCCGTCCGGATCGCCTCGGGGTCGGAGACCGGGGCGGCCGCCACGTTGGGGTAGAGGGCGACCCGCGGCGCCGTCAGGGTCACGGCGGCCAGGGCCCGGGCCATGGCCTCGGCGGCGGGCGCCATGAGGCGGCAATGGAACGGCGCCGAGACGTTGAGCATCACGGCGCGCTTGATGCCGCGGCCGGTGGCGATGCCGATGGCGCGCTCCACGGCCGGCCGGTCGCCCGAGAGCACCACCTGACCGCCGCCATTGTCGTTGGCGACGTCGCAGACCGCGCCGCCCCCGGCCTCCTGGGCGGCCGCCTCGGCCACCGCGCGGGCCCCGTCCAGATCGGTGCCGATCAGGGCCGCCATGGCGCCCGCGCCCGGCGCTACGGCCTCCTGCATGGCCTCGCCGCGCAGGCGCAGGAGCTTGGCCGCGTCGGTGATGGTGAGGCTGCCGGCCGCCGCCAGGGCCGCGTACTCGCCGAGCGAGTGCCCGGCCACGCAGGCCACGTCGCGGGCGAGGTCGAGGCCGCGCTCGGCCTCCAGCACCCGCAGGACCGCGAGGCTCGCCGCCATCAGCGCCGGCTGGGCATTGGTGGTGAGGGTCAACTCCTCGACCGGCCCCTCGAACATCAGCCGCGACAGGTTCTGGCCGAGGGCGGCATCGACCTCGTCGAGCACGGCCTTCGCCTGCGGGAAGGCCTCGGCGAGGTCCCGCGCCATGCCGACCGCCTGACTGCCCTGGCCGGGAAAGATGAGTGCGCGCATAGTGAATCCCGATGGCCGGCATCGGCGCGCGCGAACGCCGCCCGTGTCGGCCGAAACTCTGGAATGGGCCGCGCACTCGCACCCGCGGCGGCGGGTTGTCAACAATGCGCCGCAGCATGGCGGCGCGCCGCGCAGCGGAGCCGACGCGGCGGAACACGGCTTCGCTCACGCGTCCGATCACATCCGCCATGTCATCCCGGGGCCTCGCGGCGGAGCCCGGGATCCGGTCCCGCCGACACGCCAAGACATCGCGCCGACGGTGGTTCTGGGTTCCAGGCGCGCCTGCGGCGCCCCGGAACGACGGGGTGTCGCCCTAGACCCGCTCTCGTTGCGGGCCCGGCAGACGCGCGCCCTGCGCAACCCGCTGTGCTTGTTGCACAACGGCATCCGGTGTAAGACGGCGTCATACCCGACAGCATCCGTCGCTCAAGCCCAAGGAGCCGCCCCGCATGGCGCGCGTCACCGTCGAAGATTGCATCGAGAAGGTCGAGAACCGCTTCGAGCTCGTCCTGCTCGCGAGCCACCGGGCGCGCCTGCTCGCCGCCGGCGCCCCGCTGACCATCGACCGCGACCGCGACAAGAACCCGGTCGTGGCCCTGCGCGAGATCGGCGACGAGACGATCACGGCCGACGACCTCAAGGAGCAGCTGATCCACTCGATGCAGAAATACGTCGAGGTGGACGAGCCCGAGGCCGAGACCGTGCCGCTGCTGTCGAGCTCGCCGGCCGCCGCCGCGGTGGCACCGCAATCCTCCAGCGACGATGCGGCGGTCCAGTTCGATCGCATGAGCGAGGAGGACCTCCTGCGCGGCCTCGAGAACCTCGCCCCGCCGGTCGAGACCGACGACGAGGGCGAGTGAGCCTGACACCGTGGGCCTGGACGCGCACGACTTGACCGAAACCGGACCCGGCGGAGACGCCGGGTTCTCTCGTTCCGAGGCCGACTCGTCGGCGACCGGCGCTTTACCGCCGCCGGGGGCTGGCGCCGGCACGGCGGTTGCGAAACAATCGCGCGTGATCCCGACCCCGCGTACCACCCAGGAAGCACCGGCCCCGTCCCGGCGGATGATGCGCCAGTACGAGTTGGTCGAGCGGGTCAAGCGCTACAACCCGGCCGCCGACGAAGCGCTGCTCAACCGCGCCTACGTGTACGCCATGCAGGCGCACGGCACGCAGAAGCGCGCCTCGGGCGACCCGTTCTTCGCCCACCCCCTCGAAGTCGCCGCGATCCTCACGGACCTCCACCTCGACGACGCCACCATCGTGGCCGCGGTCCTGCACGACACCGTCGAGGACACCGAGGCGACGCTGGAGGAGATCCGGCGCCTGTTCGGGCCCGAGATCGGTGCCCTGGTCGACGGACTGACCAAGCTCAAGCGCCTCGACCTCGTCTCCAAGCAGGCCGCGCAGGGCGAGAACTTCCGCAAGCTGCTGCTTGCGGTGGCGGCGGATGTCCGCGTGCTGCTGGTCAAGCTCGCCGACCGCCTGCACAACATGCGCACCCTCCAGCACATGCGGGAGGACAAGCGCCACCGCATCGCGCAGGAGACGCTCGACATCTACGCGCCGCTCGCCGGCCGCATGGGCATGCAGGAGCTGCGCGAGGAGCTGGAGGATCTGGCCTTCCGCAACCTGGAGCCAGACGTCTACGCCACCATCACGCAGCGGCTCGTCCGGCTCACCGCCAAGTCCGAGAGCGTGGTCGAGACCATCGCGCAGGTGCTCACCGACAAGCTCGGCGCGCAGGGCATCACCGCCGATGTGAGCGGACGGCAGAAGCGGCCGTTCTCGATCTGGTCGAAGATGGAGCGCAAGTCGGTCGCCTTCGAGCAGCTCTCCGACATCTTCGGCTTCCGCGTCGTCGTCGACACCGTGCAGGACTGCTACGCGGCGCTCGGCATCGTCCACACCAGCTGGCCGATGGTCCCGGGCCGCTACAAGGACTACATCTCGACGCCGAAGCAGAACGATTACCGCTCGATCCACACCACGGTGATCGGGCCGAAGAGCCAGCGCGTCGAGCTGCAGATCCGCACCCGCGCCATGGACGACATCGCCGAGTACGGCATCGCGGCCCACGCCCAGTACAAGGAGCTGGGCAAGGATCTGAGCCGCCGCGAGGGCGAGGGCAGCGTCCACCCGAAGCTGGCGGCCGAGAGCGGCGCCTATCAATGGCTGCGCCGGACCATCGAGCTGCTCGCCGAGGGCGACAGCCCCGAGGAATTCCTGGAGCACACCAAGCTGGAGCTGTTCCAAGACCAGGTGTTCTGCTTCACCCCGAAGGGCCGGCTGATCGCCCTACCGCGGGGCGCAACCCCCATCGACTTCGCCTACGCGGTGCACACCGACGTCGGCAACACCGCGGTGGGCGCCAAGATCAACGGCCGGATGGCGCCGCTGCTGCACGAACTCGCCAACGGCGACGAGGTCGAGATCAGCCGCTCCGACGGGGCCTCGCCCCCGGCGGCCTGGGAATCCCTGGTGGTGACCGGCAAGGCCCGGGCGGCGATCCGGCGAGCGACCCGGGCGGCCGTGCGCCGGCAATATGCCGGGCTCGGGCGCCAGATCCTGGATCGAGCCTTCGAGCGCGCGGCCAAGACCTTCTCGGAGGACAAGCTCCGGGGCGCCCTGCCGCGGCTCGCCCGCGCCACCACCGAGGACGTGTTCGCCGCCGTGGGGCGCGGCGAGATGTTCTCGGGCGACGTGGTCCGGGCCGTCTACCCCGACCATCGCGACGAGCGCCGGCCCTCCGCCGCGCAGGGGGCCGCGAGCGGCGCCGGCCGCCTCGTGCGCTCGGCCGACCAGACCATGCGGCTCACCTTCCCGGGCGCCGAAGGCAAGGAGGGCACCGGGGACCGGAGCGACGCGATCCCGATCCGCGGCCTCGCGGGCGACCTGCCGGTGACCTTCGCGCCGAACGGCGGCGCGGTCCCCGGGGACCGCATCGTCGGTATCCTGACCCCCGGAGTCGGCGTCACCGTCTACCCGATCCAGTCGGCGGCGCTCGCCGCCTTCGACAACGAGCCGGAGCGGTGGCTCGACGTTCGCTGGGATACGGAGGCGCTGGGCGGGGAGCGCTTCCCCGCGCGCCTGGCGCTCAAGTCGATCAACGAGCCGGGCGTGTTCGCCCAGATCGCTCAGGTGATCGCCGACCACGACGGCAACATCGACAACATCTCGATGAAGCGGCGCACGCAGGACTTCACCGACATCACGATCGACCTGTCGGTCTGGGACCTGCAGCATCTCAACGCGATCATCGCGGAGCTGCGCGGCAAGCGTCCGGTCAACAGCGTGGAGCGCGTGAACGGCTGAGGTTCCCCGGCAGGTGGTATGACCTCAGGTTTATGAGGAAGACCTCGGTAAATTGTCCGACCATTGTCGTGGACGTCGTCGTGACGTGCCAATGCGGCGGTCGCGCCCGAAAGTGTCGGTCTTCACGATCGAAAGTCTTCAGCTCTGCTTGACACAGCCGCATTTGACACGAATGGTTCCTCGGCTGGGGCGGCGGTTCATGGAAAGGGGCCGCGCTTTTCGCCCCGGATTGCAGACCAGATCGACGATCCATCGCGGCAATCCGTCTCCGGCCTCGCCGATCGGACGGAGCAAGTCCGTTTCATCTGACGATTTCCCGTCGCCCGATATTTTTCAGGATTCAACCTGTCCATGCCAGCGACCCAGCGCAGCGCCATCTTTATTGACGGCGCAAACCTCTACGCGACCACCAAGGCCCTCGGGTTCGATATCGACTACAAGAAGCTCTTGAAGGAGTTTCAGTCCCGGGACAATCTTCTTCGCGCTTTCTACTACACCGCGATGATCGAGGATCAGGAATATTCGTCGATCCGCCCGCTGATCGACTGGCTCGACTACAATGGCTACCGGGTCGTGACCAAGCCCGTGAAGGAATTCACGGATTCGATGGGGCGGCGGAAGTACAAGGGCAACATGGATATCGAGCTGGCGATCGACGCCCTCGAACTCAGCCCCCATATCGATCAGATGATCCTGTTCTCCGGCGACGGCGATTTCCGCTCGCTGGTCGAGGCAATGCAGCGGCGCGGCGTCAAGGTGACGGTGATCTCCACCATCCAGACGCAGCCATCGATGATCTCCGACGAGTTGCGGCGGCAGGCCGATGAGTTCGTCGACCTCGCGAGCCTCGCAGGCCGGATCGGGCGCGAGCCCAGCGAGCGTCCGGCCCGGGCCTCCGGCGAGGCGCCGACCCGTTACCGCGGCGAGGCCCGGGCGAATCCGGGCCTGGAGAACCGCTACGGCATCCGCCAGCCGGAAGCCGAGGAGGAGTAGCGCTTCAGGCGGCCGCCCCGGTGAGCCAGTCGACAACCTGCCGGGCGCTCCGGTCCGGCGGGAAGACCGGGTAGAACAGCTGGCTCACCACCCCGTCGTCGATCACCAGGGTCAGGCGGCGCAGCAGGATCTGGCCGCCGGCCTCGAAGACCGGCAGGCGCGCCGCCATCGCGAAGGCCCGATGCGGGTCGGCCAGCAGCGGGAAGGGCAGGCGCAGGCGCTCGGCCGCCTCGCGCTGGTAGGCGCTCGTCTGGGTCGAGAGGCCGAAGACCTGGGCGACGCCCCGCGCCGTCAGCTCGGCGTGGTGATCGCGGAAATCGCAGGCCTGCGGCGTGCAGCCCCGGGCGCCGGGGATCGCATCCCAGTCGGGCGTCAGGCCCGGCTGTCCCGGCTCGCCGGTGCGCGGGTAGGCGTAGGCCACGGTCCGGCCGGTCAGCCGCGCCAGCGAGACCGTGCGACCATCCGTGGCGGTGAGCGCCACGTCGGGCAGGCGCATCCCGCGGAGATGGTCGGCCGCGCCGTCGTCGACCGGGACCGGCAGGTCGTCGGGGAGGACATCGTGGGTGGATGGCATGGACATCTCCTCCCGACTCGGCGCCCGGCCTCGGCATCCGTCTTTGCGAGCGGAGCGAAGCAATCCAGAAGCGCACCGCTCGCCGACGTCGCGACACCCTGGGTCGCTTCGCTCCGCTCGCGATGACGGCCCGGCCTCAGCCCCGGTCCCGCAGCAGCCGCGCCCGGTCGCGCTGCCAATCACGCTCCTTGACCGCCTCGCGCTTGTCGTGGGCCTGCTTGCCCTTGCCGAGGCCCAGCTCGACCTTCGCCCGCCCCTTGTCGTTGAAGTAGATCTTCAGCGGCACCACCGTGTAGCCCTGGCGCTGCGTCGCGCCGATCAGCTTGTTGATCTGGCGGCGGTGCAGCAACAGGCGGCGCGGGCGCTTGGTGTCGTGGTTGAAGCGGTTCGCCTCCAGGTATTCCGGGATGTAGGCGTTGAACAGCATCAGGTCGTTGCCGGAAGGGCCGGCATAGGCCTCGCCGATCGTCGCCTTGCCGCCGCGCAGGGACTTCACCTCGGTGCCGGTCAGCGCGATGCCGGCCTCGAGCGTGTCCTCGATCGTGTAGTGATAGCGCGCGGCGCGGTTGTCGGCGACGATGCGCCGACTGGGCTCCGGTTTCGGGGCCATGATGCGTGACTTTCCTCAGTCCACCAGCAGGCCGGCGTGGCGCAGGGCGTCGTCGACGATGCGCTTCGTGGGCTCGGTCACCGGCACCAGCGGCAGGCGCAGCTCGTCGGTCATGTGGCCGAGCCGGGACAGCGCGTACTTCACCGGCGCCGGGTTGGCCTCGGCGAACAGACCGGTCTGGAGGGGGAACAACTTGTCCTGGAGGGTCAACGCCTTGGCATAGTCGCCCGACAGCGTCGCCTCCTGCAGGTCGGCGCAGAGGCGCGGGGCGACGTTCGCCACCACCGAGATGCAGCCGTGGCCGCCCTGGGCGTTGTAGCCGAGCGCCGTCGCATCTTCGCCCGAAAGTTGGATGAAGCTCTCGCCCATGGCCTGACGCTGCTGGCTGACGCGATCGATCTTGGCGGTCGCGTCCTTCACGCCGGCGATGTTCTTCAATTCGAAGAGCCGGGTCATCGTCTCGACGCTCATGTCGACGACGGAGCGCGGCGGGATGTTGTAAATGATGATCGGAATGCCGACCGCATCGTTGACGGCCTTGAAGTGGGCGTAGAGGCCCGCCTGCGTCGGCTTGTTGTAGTACGGCGTCACCACCAGGACGGCGTCGGCACCCGCGCGCTCGGCGTGCTGCGCCCGCTCGACCGCCTCGGCGGTGGAGTTGGAGCCCGCGCCGGCCACGACCGGCACGCGTCCGCCCGCCTCGTCGATGCAGGCCTCGACCACCCGGTCGTGCTCGGAATGGGTCAGGGTCGGGCTCTCGCCGGTGGTGCCGGTGGGCACGAGGCCGTGGCTGCCCTGCTCGATCTGCCAGCGCACGAACTTTCGGAACGCGGCCTCGTCGAAGGCCCCGTTCCGGAAGGGCGTCACAAGCGCGGTGAGCGAGCCCCGCAGGCGGCTCCCGGTCATCTCGGTCATCTCAGGCGTCCCAAAGGGTCCCAGCTGGGATTTCGGCGGTCTCGGCGCCGCGCGTGGTCCGCATCGTACGGGCACGGACCGGCAGACATAGGCGGTCGCGTCACGGCGCGCAAACAGATCGTGGCGACGGTTAACGCGATCTTAATGGTCCCGGCCCGATCCTCTGCCTTTCCCGCTCCGATGATCAGTAGGGGGGAATCGTGATCCGACCCGCGGCCTCGTCTCCGGCCTCGAAGCGCACGTCCCTCACCGCCGCCGCGCTCATCGCCACGGTCGGCGTCGCGCTGGCCGGTCAGGTCGGCCAAGCCGGCACCGAGGCGCCGACGACGCCGCCAGCCTCGCAGCCGGCACCGCCGGCGAGCGATGCCGCCCTCTCGACCGCCCAGGTCCGTGGCGCGCAGGCCGAAAAGGCCGCCGACCCGGTCGCGGCCGACGCCCTCAAGCTCGACCCGGTCCACGCCTCCGGCAGCGACGACAAGGGCGAGGAGCCCGCCCGGACGCTGCCCGCCGCGGCCTCGGCCTACGCCTCTGCGGACCCCGATGCCCCCGTGGCCTTCCCGCTGCCGGACGCCGCCGTCACCCCGGCGGCCCCGGTGCCGGAGGTGCCCGATCCGGCGCGGCCCAAGATCTCCGGCGACACCGACCCGACTTTGCTGCGCGGCGCCATCGACCTCTACCGCAAGGGCCGGGTCGCCGACGGCGACCGGATGCGCGACGGCTTCACCGACCCGGCCGCGCGGGCGCTGCTCGAATGGGTGGCGATCCGCGCGGGCGCCGGCATCGGCTTCAACCGCACCGTCGCCTTCGTCCGGGCCAATCCGGACTGGCCGGCCGGCCCGCTGCTGCGCCGCCGGGCCGAGGAGGCGCTGCTCTCCGAGCGGAAATCCCCCGCGACGGTCCGGGCCTTCTTCGCCACGGCGAAGCCGTCAAGCGCGCCGGGCAAGTTCGCCCTGGCGTTGGCTTTGCGCGCCGACGGCTGCGAGACCGACGCCGCCGACATGATCCGCGACCTCTGGCGCACCGAAAGCTTCGGCCGCAGCCTCGAGGCCAAGGTGCTGGACGCCTTCCCGGACGTGCTCACCCGGGTCGACCACCGCTACCGGATGGAGCGGGCGCTCCTGAAGGACGATTGGGAGAGCGCCGGCCGGGCCGCCGGCTATGCGGGCGGCGGCTATGCCAGCCTCGTGCGCGCCCGCCGGGCCGTGGAGGACAAGTCGTCCGGCGCCGCGGCCGCGCTCGCCGCGGTACCGCCGTCGCTGCGCAGCGACGCGTCCTACATCTTCTCCCGGGCGCAGTATTTCCGCCGGGCCGACAAGCCCGAAGCCGCGGCCGCCGTGCTCGCGACGGCGCCGAGCAACCCGGACGTGCTGGTCGACGGCGACGAGTGGTGGATCGAGCGCCGGATCGTGGCGCGCAAGCTCCTCGACCTCGGCGACGCCAAGACCGCCTACGCGGTGGCGAGCCAGCAGGCGGCGCGCACGCCCGAGAAGCGGATCGAGGCCGAGTTCCACGCCGGCTGGATCGCCCTGCGCTTCGCCGGCAATCCGGCGGCCGCCGCGCAGCACTTCGCGCA
The DNA here is from genome assembly GCF_058790235.1 of Methylobacterium sp. FW102-HT35C08. Classification (NCBI taxonomy): domain Bacteria; kingdom Pseudomonadati; phylum Pseudomonadota; class Alphaproteobacteria; order Hyphomicrobiales; family Methylobacteriaceae; genus Methylobacterium; species Methylobacterium sp. FW102-HT35C08. Next base: position 926,360 of record NZ_JBYTCL010000002.1, read on the forward strand.
GGTGGCGGCGATCGCAGAGAGCCCGATCTCGGTGGCGCGGGCCGCCTACTGGCAGGGCCGGGCGGCCGAGGCGCTGGGCCAGGCCGAGGAGGCGAAGCGCTTCTACGAGCGCGCGGCCCTGCAGCCGATCGCCTATTACGGCCAGGTCGCCCGGGCCCGGCTCGGCCAGACCAGCCTGCCCCTGCGGGCGCCCGCCGACCTTGAGGGCGCCGAGCGTCAGGCGTTCGACGGGCGGCTCTCGATCCGTGCCCTGCGCCTGCTCGGCGAGGCCGGGATCAAGGAGCTGGCGCTGCCGCTCTACATCGACGCCGCCCGGGACCTGTCGGACCCGCGCGAGCTCCAGGCGCTCGGCGACCTCGCCACCGACATGAAGGATCCGCGCGCCCTGGTGGCGATCGGCAAGCTCGCGGTCCAGCGCGGCCTGCCGCTCGACGCCCACGCCTACCCGACGATCGGCATCCCCAGCTACGAGACCTTCACGGCGGTGCCGCAGGTGGAGCGGGCCATGGTCTACGCCATCGCCCGCCAGGAGAGCCAGTTCGATCCGCGAGCGCAGTCGGGCGTCGGCGCAAGGGGGCTGATGCAGATGATGCCGGCCACCGCCCAGCGCACCGCCCGCCGGGTCTCGACCGCCTTCGACGTCGAGCGTCTGACCAGCGATCCCGCCTATTGCGCGAAGCTCGGCCAAGCCCATCTCGGCGAGCTGATGGAGGATTGGCGCGGCTCCTACGTGCTGGCCTTCGCGTCCTACAACGCGGGCGGCGGCAACGTGAAGAAGTGGATCGACGCCTACGGTGACCCGCGCAAGGGCGACGTCGACGTGATCGACTGGGTCGAGCGCATCCCCTTCACGGAGACGCGCAACTACGTGCAGCGGGTCATGGAAAACCTGCAGGTCTACCGCTCGCGGCTCGACAGCCGCAGCGCCCTGCTGATCGAGGGCGACCTCCACCGCGGCGCGCGGTAGGACACCCAATCGGGTCACCCGTCTGCCGCCGCGGACCCGGGCCGTGTTCGTCGTTCCGGGGCGCCGCAGGTGAGCCGGACCCGACGGGGCACGCCGGGGGTGGGCGATCCGGAATCGCCGTGGCTGCCTGACCATGACGCGTCGGCGGTTCTGGATCCCGGGTTCCGCTGCGCGGCCCCGGGATAACAGAGAGACCCCGTGGACCGGCGAGACGTCGGCGCCTTCCGGTTTTCCCCGCCTCCCGCTCCGCCACGGCATAGCTTTTGGTTGTGTCTCCGGCGGTTGGCTCCCTAGAAGATGGGCCGGTCCGCATTGACCGGCTCCCGAGAGCCCGCGCCGCCGAGAGGTTCCCCATGCTGCGTTCGAGATTGGGTTTCGCCCTCCTGCTGAGCACAGGGCTCGCGGCCGGCGCGCCGGCCCTAGCCCAGGAGGCCTCCACCGCCGAGCAGACGATCGACGTGATGAACACGCTGTTCGGCAAGCATCCGGGCGCGCGGGCCAACCACGCCAAGGGCGTGGTCGCCGAGGGCAGCTTCACCCCGTCGCCCGAGGCGGCCAAGATCAGCAAGGCCTCCTTGTTCAAGGGGTCGGCGGTGCCGGTGACGATCCGGTTCTCGGATTCCACCGGCGTCCCGACCATCCCGGACGGCGTCGCCGACGCCAACCCGCACGGCCTCTCGCTCAAGTTCAAGCTGAGCGACGGCTCGGAGATGGACGTCGTCACCAACGCGCTGAAGTACTTCCCCGTCGCCACGGGCGAGGAGTTCCGCGACCTCCTGAAGGCCGCCGCCGAGAGCGGCCCGAAGGCCGCCCATCCGACCGCGCTGGAGCGCTTCGCCGCCGCCCACCCGGCTGCCGCGACCGCGGGCGCGACCGCCAAGACGCCGTCGAGCCTCGCCCGGCAGACCTACAACGGCGTCAACGCCTTCATCCTCGTGGATGCCGCCGGCAAGCGGCAGCCGTTCCGGTTCCGCTTCGTGCCCGTGGAGGGCGAGGAGATCCTCGCGCCCGAGGACGCGGCCAAGCGCGACCCGAACTTCCTGATGGCCGAGATCGGCCCGCGGGTCGCCAAGACTCCGGCGAAGTTCCGGATGCTGGCCCAGCTCGCCGAGCCGGGCGACCCGACCAACGACGCCACCAAGCCCTGGCCGGACGACCGCAAGACGGTGGATCTCGGCACGGTGACGGTGAGCAAGGTCGTGCCCGACAGCGCCGAGGCCGAGAAGGCGCTGCTGTTCATGCCCAACAACCTCACCGACGGGATCGAGGTCTCGGACGACCCGCTGATCGACGCCCGCGTGCAAGCCTACGCGATCTCGTTCAGCCGCCGCTCGCAGTAGCGCGGTCCGGCCGGACGAAATCTCCAACCCGTCGCCGCATCCTGAGGTGCCGGAGCGCAGCGGAGGCCTCGAAGGAGGCCTCCAGCGAGACGCGCGATGTCTGGAGCCTTCCTTCGAAGCGCGCTGACGCGGTCACCTCAGGATGAGGTCCAGGGCGGAACATCGCCCGCGTCTCGGCGGATCAGCGGCCCGTCCCGGCCTTCGGGGCGGACGGCGCCGTCGTGCCGCCCGGCGGCCCCTTGCTCTCGACCGAGCCCGTGCGGGCACCGTCCTGGGTGGAGCCGGTGCCGCTGAGGCCACCGGCGCCCATGCTGGTCGTGGGCGCGCCGGCATCCTTGCGTCCCTCGGCCTTGCCCTGGCCCTCGGCGGCACCCGCGGCACCCGCCACGCAGGTGAGCAGGGTGGCGAGCAGGATGGTACGATTCAGGATCGTCATGGGGCCTCCGCGAGTCCTCGTGCGCCCCGGACGGGCTTGCCGGTCCAACCGGGTGCGTCCGGCAGCGTTCCCGCTGACAACCGGCCTGTTACCCGGCGGCGCCGAGCGCGGCGGCGGCGCGCCGGCCCCGCCGCTCGGCGGGATCCTGGAACACCCCCGACCACAGGCCGAGCCGGCGCCCCCAGGCGCGGTCCGCCGCGGGCGCGTAGTCCGGCGCGACGTTCCGATCGGGCAGGGCGAGGCCCTGCGCCACCATCCAGGCCCCGAGATCCGCCTCGCCGACCCGGCAGAGCGCCGTGTTCGCGTCACCGCGCGGCTCGCAGGCGACGGCGGCGCCGCCGATCCGCTCGGCCAGGGCCCGGGCGGCGTCCCGGCCGCACGGGTAGGGCCGGTCCTGGGCATCCGAACAGGTCGCGTCGCCGTCCGGCGCGGCGATCCCGAACAGGCTGACCTGGCGTGCGCCGACGCGGAGGGTTCCGGCGTCGATCACCTGGGCGGGGCCGCGCAGGATCTCGCCGGCCCGAGCGGGAGCGTGCCAGGACAGGCCGCCGATCAGGAGCGCGGCGAGGAGCGGCAGGCGCGAGCGGCCTCCCTTGTCGTCCGGGCAGAGGAGGGTGCCGGCGAGGCCGGCCGCGCAGGCGAGGAGGATACCGACGAAGAGCGACATGGTCTCAGGTCTCCGGAAGGGCTATGGCCGCCCTTGTGCCGAAGCCCCGCCCCGCGACCCTGACGGCGCCTGTCAGCGTCCCGTCAGGCGGCGCCGACTAGCCTGCGCCCGCATGAGCCCGTTCCCGCCCCGCCGCGCCCTCGTTCTCGCCCTCGGTCTGCTGGCCGCCCTCGCGGGCGGGCCCGTGCACGCCTCCGAGGATGCCGACCGGGCTCGCCGGGCCCTGGAGAGCGGCGAGATCCGCCCCCTCGACGCGGTGCTGGCGGCCGCCCGGGCGGCGGTGCCGGGGGACGTCGTGTCGGTCGATCTCAAGCACGACGACGGGCGCTGGCTGTACAAGCTGCGCATCCTCGGCACCGACGGGAAGCGCCGGACCGTGAAGGTCGATGCCGGCAGCCTCAAGATCCTGGACGAGGACGACGATGATTGAGGAGGCCGGGCCGTGCGCGTCCTGATCGTCGAGGATGAGCCGCGCATCGCCGCCGACATCCGGCAGGGGCTGGAGATGGCCGGCTACGTCGCCGACGTGGTGGCGGACGGCGAGGCGGCGTGGTTCCGGGCCGAGACCGAGCCTTACGACGCAATGGTGCTGGATCTCGGCCTGCCGCGGCTCGACGGGCTCGGCGTGCTGCGCCGCCTGCGCGCCGCCGAGGTGGCGCTGCCGGTTCTGATCCTCACCGCCCGCGACGGCTGGCGTGAGCGCGTCGAGGGCATCGACGCCGGCGCCGACGACTACCTCGCCAAGCCGTTCCGGATGGAGGAACTGGTCGCGCGTCTGCGGGCGATCCTGCGGCGCACCGCCGGGCACGCCTCGCCGGTGCTCCGGGCCGGCACCGTGGAGCTCGACACCCGCACCCGCGCGGTCAGCGTCGACGGAAGGCCCACGGAGCTGACCGCCCTGGAGTACCGGCTCCTCGCTTTCCTGCTGCACCGGCCCGGGCAGGTCGTGCCGGCGGGCGAGCTGCTCGACCACCTCCACGGGGTCGGGACCGAGCGCGAGGCCAATGCCCTGGAGGCGCTCCTGACCCGCCTGCGCCGCAAGCTCGGGCCGGGGGTGATCGAGACCCGGCGCGGCCAGGGTTACCTGATTGCCGGACCGGGCGGATCGTGAGGCGCGACTCCCTCCGCCTGCGGCTCGGCCTCGCGGCGGCCGCGCTGATCGCGCTGGCGCTGGTTCTCGCCGGGATCGGCCTCACGGTGATCCTCGACCGGGTGCTCGATGCCCGCACCGTCGAGGAGCTGGACCGGACCGCCAAGCTCATCGCCGGGCGGGTCGGCCTCGCGCCGGACGGGGCGCCGACGCTCTCGCGGGACCTGCCGGACCCGCGCTTCGCCACGCCCTATGGCGGCTTGTACTGGCAGGTCGAGGCGGGATCGCACCTGCTGCGCTCGCGCTCGCTCTGGGACAAGAGCCTCGACCTGAGCCGGGCCGGAACGGGCGCGCAGACTCCCGCCACCCTCGACACGACCGGGCCCGATGGCGGCCGGCTCATCGCGGTGGTGCGGCCGGTCCAGATTGGCGCGGAGGGCTCCGAGACCGCGCTGCGGGTCGCGGTGGCGGAGGACCGGCGCGGCCTCGCGGCGAGCCGGAGCACGTTCCTGCACCTGCTGATCCCGGCCCTGATCGCCCTGTTCCTCGTCCTGACGCTGGCGATGGGCCTGTTCGTGCACCGGGCGCTCGGCCCGTTCCGGGTGCTGCAGGCGGACCTCCTGGCGGTCCATGCGGGCCGGCGGGCGCGGCTGCCGGAGCATTTTCCCGACGAGGTCCGGCCGCTGGTCACCGACCTCAACCGGCTGCTCGACGCGCAGGAGCGGGCCCTGGTCCGCGCCCGCGACGCCGCCGCCGACATGGCCCACGGCCTCAAGACCCCGCTGGCCGTGCTGGACGCCCTGGCGCGCCGGACCGGATCGGCCGAGCCGGCGCTGGCGGCCGAGATCGCCGAGCAGGCGCGGGCGATGGGTGGTCAGGTGGAGCGGGCGCTGGCCCGGGCGCGGGTCGCGGCCGCGGGCGATCTGCGGCGGCGGTCCTGCCGGGTCGCCCCGGTGGCAGAGCGCCTCGTCGCGACCCTGCGGCGGCTGCCGGAGGCCGACTCCCTGGAATGGAACGTGGCGGTGCCCGAGACCCTCGCCTATCCGGGCGAGGAGGGCGAGCTGATGGAGGTGCTGGGCAACCTCTTCGACAATGCCCGCAAATGGGCGCACCGGCGGGTCCGGATCACCGGGACGGACGCCGGCCGCCCGGGCCTCGCCGTCGAGGATGACGGCCCCGGCATGAGCGCCGCGGCCATCGCGCGGATCGGGCGCGGCCAGCGCTGGGACGAGAGCCGGCCGGGCACCGGCTTCGGCATCGCCATCGCCCGCGACGTCGCCGAGGCCGCGGGCGCCCAGCTGGATTTCGGCCGCTCGGAGATGGGCGGCCTGCGGGCGGAGCTGAGCTGGCCGGGCGGGTAGGGCGGGCCGGGCGCCTCCCCATTCGCGCCCTCATCCTGAGGTGCCGGAGCGCAGCGGAGGCCTCGAAGGTGGGCGCCAGGGATCGCGCGGCCGGCTGGAGGGCTCCTTCGAGGCCTGCTTCGCGGTCACCTCAGGATGAGGGGATGGCTGGGAGGACCGGGCGCGCACGTCGGGGACCGTCCCGCTCACCGCCGGCCCGACCCTCCCGCGGCCGCCCGGCTCAGCCGCATCAGCCGCGCACTCAGGGCGCGGGCGCAGGCCCCGGTGCTGCGGCCCGCGGTGGCGATCGTCAGGTCCGGCCGCTCCGGCGCCTCATAGGGCGCCGAGATGCCGGTGAAGTCCGGAATCCGGCCGGCGCGGGCCAGCCGGTACAGGCCCTTCGGGTCCCGGGCCTCGCACAGGCCGAGCGGCGTATCGACGAACACCTCCAGGAACGGGATGTCGCCGGCGATCCGGCGGGCCAGCGCCCGGTCGGCCCGGTAGGGCGAGATCAGCGAGACGATCACCACCGTCCCCGCCTCCGCCATCAGCCGCGCCACCTCGGCGGTGCGCCGGACGTTCTCGGCCCGGTCCTCCGCCGAGAAGGCGAGATCGGCGTTCAGCCCGTGGCGCAGGTTGTCGCCGTCGAGGACCGCGCTGTGCCGACCGCCCGCGACCAGGGTCCGGTCTGCCGCCGCCGCGAGGGTCGACTTCCCGGCCCCCGACAGGCCGGTCAGCCACGCGATCACCGGCACCTGACCGAGGCGCGCCCATCGCGCCTCGCGGGCCTGGAGGGGGTGCCACCTCACGGGGCCAGGAGGGAGGTCGGTCGGGATCTTCTGAGAGACGTGCATATCCACCGCCTGAGGCAGCGTCCGCGGGCGCAGCTGCCGGTGTCCGGACATCGATGCAGGTTCGGGAGATCGGCGCTGGCCGCTAGGGCACGCGCCAGATCGGGTAGCCGAGGGCCTCGCCGAGCCGCTCCCTGCCTTCTTCCAGGATGTGAGCCGTCCGGCGCCGCCACGCGGGCGGGGACCGGAAGGCGGCCTGCGCGGCCGCCGCGCGCACGAGCTGCTCGACCAAAGCCTCCGTCTCCGGCGGGATCGGCCCGGCGGCGAGTTCGTTCGGCGGTGCGGCGGGCGCGGGCGCGACGATTGCGTCCCAGGCCTTCCCCCAGCAGGCGCCGGCGAAGCGCGCGTTCGACTCCGCGAAGCGCGCGGCGACGCGAGCCAGACCGTCCGGCGCGTCGCCCCGGAACCGCTCCGCATCGAGCCCCCGCGCCCAGGCCCAGTCGTCGACCACATGGCCGAGCAGACGGCGATGCCCGGTCACCTGACGATGCACGCCGAGCCGGTACAGGCGGCGCGACGCCTCGACCGCGATGGGTCCGGAACTCCGGTTCGTGCGGTACGCGAGGTCGGCGGGCGCGAGCAGGGGTGCGAGACGGCCGCCCAGGCCGAGCCCGTCGATCAGCCGCTCGAGCAGCGGCGCGTCGGACCGCCGGTCGCGGAACGGCACGGCCGTGACGCGCCCCGCCGAGGCCCGGCGCCAGGGTTCGACCCGGGCCGCGTAGTCGTAGCGCCCGGACGCACCCTCGGAGCGCAGGAAGCCGCGGAACGTGCGGCCCTCGGCGACGACCTGGGCGCGCAGGGCATAGGCCGAGGCCAGCTGCTCCCCCTGCGGCTTGACCACGAGCGCCGCCTCCAGGGCGAAGCCGCGCCGCGCGAACAGATCCGCCAGGATCTCGGGAACCCGCCAAAGCGGCCGCTGCACGGCGAAGTCCTCGTACGAGAGCAGGACCGTATCCGCCTGCGTGGCGGCGAGGACCGCATCGAGGCGCGCGAGGGCCTCGCGCCGCTCGGCCGCGCTGCGGCGGCGGTCCAGCGCCTGGCCGAGCCGGTAATGGTTGACGTCGTCACTCCCCGAAGAGCCCGGCGGAGCGAGGTTCGGGTAGCAGATCCCGACCGATGCGAGGTGCGGCCGCAGCCGGGCCATCACCTCCTGAAACGAGGTGGAGCCGGTTCGCGGCATGCCGATGTGAACGATTGCGCGGCGCACGTGTCCTGTCGACCCTGCTGGAATTCGTGATTGCGGCAAGTCTTCCGCCCAGCCGGACACAGTCCACGACCCCTCGTGAACGCGCACGTCTTTGGAAAACGCCAAACGAATCCGTAATCACGGTCCGATCACGGGAACGCGACCAGGAATAGCCAAGCTCCGTTTCTGATCTATTTCGGCGCGCCGCGGGCAGGGATGCCGGACGTTTGGCCGGGATGTCCCGCGTCGGCCGATCCCGGTCGTCTTTCCGGGTCGCCGAAGGCGAGCCCGGACCCGAAGGGGCACGCCGGAGGTGGGCAACCCAGGACCGCTGACGGTGCGGACCTTGTCGCGTCGGCGTGTCTGGATCCCGGGCTCCGCTGCGCGGCCCCGGGATGACGGGGTGAAGGGGCTACGCCGCGTCCGCTAGTGCCCGGCACCCTCGCGCCGGAGCAGGAACACGCCCTGCGCGCCGAACAGGTTCCAGACCCACCAGGGCATGGCGAAGCGCATCGGCCGGCCGCGGGCGTCCAGCGCCGTGGCGGTCTCGATCCGGGCGCCGATCAGGCGGCACAGGCCGACGAAGTCGCGGATCGTGCAATGGTGGATGTTGGGCGTCTCCCACCACGCGTCCGGCATGATCTCGGTGACCGGCATCCGCCCGCGGAAGGCCAGCTCGGACCGGACGCGCCAATGCCCGAAATTCGGGAACGAGATGATCACCTGCCGGCCGATCCGCAGCAGGTGCTCCAGCACCACCCGGGGATTGCGGGTCGCCTGGATGGTCTGGGACAGGACCACCACGTCGAAGGCGCCGTCCGGGTAGTTGGCGAGGTCGGTGTCGGCGTCGCCCTGGATCACCGACAGGCCGCGGGCGAGGCAGGCGTTCACGCCCTCGCGGGACAATTCGATCCCGCGCCCGTCGATGCCGCGGCGGTCGCGCAGCAGCGCCAGCAGCGAGCCGTCGCCGCAGCCGATGTCGAGCACCCGGGCGCCGGCCGGCACGAGGCCGAGCACGACGAGGTGGTCGACGCGGGCGCCGTTGCCCTCGGCCGCGTGGGGCAGGGCGTCCGCGCTCTCCCAGGGCGCCCCGTGCTGAGCCTTGCCCAGAGGCAGCTTGCCGAACGCCATCCGCATCACAGCCCGCGCGCCCGGGCGGCGGCGTCGATGAAGCCGCGGGCCGCAGAGAACATCGCCGGCTCGTCGAGCAGGAAGGCGTCGTGCCCCTTGTCGCTCTCGACCTCCACGAAGGCCACCGGCGCCGCGGCGGCGTTCAGCGCGTGGACGATCGCCCGGGAGTCGCGGGTCGGGAACAGCCAGTCCGAGGTGAACGAGATCACGCAGAAGCGGGTCTTGGTGCCCCGGAAGGCGTTGGCGAGCACGCCGCCATGGTCCTCGGCGAGGTCGAAATAATCCATCGCCCGGGTGAGGTAGAGGTAGGCGTTGGCGTCGAAGCGTTCGACGAAGCTCAGGCCCTGGTGGCGCAGGTAGCTCTCGATCTGGAAATCGGCGTTGAACGAGAAGGTCGGCGCCGTGCCGCCCTGGAAGCGCCGGCCGAACTTCCGGTGGAGCGCTGGCTCCGACAGGTAGGTGATGTGTGCGCCCATCCGGGCGACGCCGAGCCCCTTGGCGGGCCGGGTGCCGGCCTCCAGGTAGCGCCCGTCCGCCCAGGCGGGGTCCGCCATGATCGCCTGCCGGCCGACCTCGTGGAACGCGATGTTCTGCGCGGAATGGCGGGCGCCGGTGGCGATCGGCATCGCGGCGAAGACGCGCTCGGGATAGAGCGCCGCCCATTGCAGCACCTGCATCCCGCCCATCGAGCCGCCGATGCACAGGAACAGGTCCCGGATGCCGAGATGCTCCAGCAGCATCGCCTGCGCCCGGACCATGTCGCGGATCGTCACCAGCGGGAAGTTCAGCCCGTAGGGCCGCCCCGTCGCCGGGTCGATCGAGGCCGGGCCGGTGGAGCCCATGCAGGAGCCGATGACGTTCGAGCAGACGACGAAGTAGCGGTCCGTGTCGATCGGCTTGCCGGGGCCCACCAGGGTCTCCCACCAGCCGCCCTTGCCGGTGACCGGATGGGTGTGGGCGAAGTACTGGTCGCCGGTGAGCGCGTGACAGATCAGCACCGCGTTCGAGCGCGCGGCGTTGAGCGTGCCGGCGGTCTGGTAGGCGATCTGGAACGGCGCGAGCTCGACGCCGGCATCGGTCAGCAGCGGCGTGTCCGCGGAGAAGCGCGCCACCGGGCTCTTCGGGTCGAGCGCCTGCGAGCGCTCGGACGCGCGCCGCGACGGCTCGTCGATCGGGTCAGGCCGCAGGGCCGTGTCCGGTTGGGTGTCCATGGCGGGTCTTGACGACCGTGTATCCGTTCGGATCCGGACCGGGAGAGCACGGGGCCGCCTGACGCGCCGCACTCGCCCGACGCGGCCAGCAGGCTCCGGAGGTAATGCTCCCGGCGGCGAGCGTCAACGCGGAAGGCCGTCGGCCTCCGCTCAGGCGAACGGCGCGGCCATCACCGCCAGGCCCAGGGCCGGCAGGCCGAGTGCCAGGGCGGCGCGGGCGTCGATCCGGTCGGCGCGGGCGCCCGCACGCCAGTGCCGGCTCGCCGCGCTCTCGATGCCGAGCCCGGTGAGGACGAGCGCACAGCCGATGGCGGCCTGCAACGAAACCATGAATACCTCACCCAGCGGTCGCGCCATGCCGCGCCGCGCATGACCGCGCGGCGCCCGCTTCCGCGTGGAGAAGTCCGCCCGGTGCCGGACGGTTCCTCGGCGCCCCGCCTCAGCGCATCGCCGTCGCGCAGGCGGCGAAGACCAGGGCGGCGCCCGCCGCCGTGATGCACCCGTTCGACCAAGAGGCGGCGTCCACGCGGCGGAGGCGGCAATCCGCGGCCACCGAGATGAGGATCCCAATCAGGAACAGGCTGCAGGGGATCAGGTCACCGGGCATTGTCGAACCATCCAGGAGCACGCGGGGCGCGGCACGCCCGACGCGCCCCTTTCTCCGGGTTCAACAGGCCGAAACGTGGCGAGTGCCCCGCGGCATTTGCGCTTCGCCGTTTTGCCGCGGCGGGTGCGGATGGACCTACGCCTCAGAGCTGTCCCGGAGCTGGCCGCGTGTCGAAATCCTCCGGTCCCATGTCGAGGAGATCGTTCGGCGTCGGCGTCCGGTCGTAGGCCTGGCTGGCCGCCGCCTCGATCACCGCCTGGTTGCGGGCGAACAGATCGAGGGGCGCGAGATCGCCGCCCCCGAAATGCTGGCGCAGCACCGGGATCGGCACGTCGATCCCGATCACCCGCTCGCCGTTGGTCATGGCGAAGCGGATCAGGCTGTCGTCGGCGGGCAGGATATGGGCGCCGCCGTCCAGGTACCGTTCGAGGGGCATGAGACCGCTCCGTGCTTCGGAAGGTGATGTTCCGACAGGTAGGGCGGCGCGGACGGGCTTGTATCGATCGGCAGGGCGCAATCGACTGGCGGACCGGCGCGCCAGCCGCGATCGCCGGCCGGCGGCCCTGCGGCAGCCCCGGGTTCACCGGCCGGGGAAATGCTGTAGACGGACGCGGAACCGACCGAACCCCGCCCATCCCGAGTCGCCCCGCAATGTCCGCCCCCCGACCCGCCCGTCCGGAACCGCGCCCCGGCGTCCTGGCGATCGACACCTACGTGCCCGGCAAGAGCAGTCGGCCCGGCGGCGGCAAGGTCTACAAGCTCTCGTCCAACGAGACGCCGCTCGGCCCGAGCCCCGTGGCGCTGGCCGCGCTCCACGAGGCCACCGCCAAGCTGGAGACCTACCCGGACGGGCGCGCCACGGTGCTGCGCACGGCCATCGCCAAGCGCTACGGGCTCGACCCTGAGCGGATCGTGTGCGGCGCGGGCTCGGACGAGCTGCTCTCGCTGCTGGCCTACGCGTATGGCGGGCCGGGCACCGAGGGGATCTACTCGGAGCATGGATTCCTGGTCTACCGGATCGCGATCCTGGCCTCGGGCGGTGAGCCGGTGGTCGCGCCCGAGCGCGACCTGACCGTCGACGTCGACGCGATCCTGGCCCGGGTCACGGACCGGACGCGGATCGTCTACGTCACCAACCCCAACAACCCGACCGGCACCTACCTGCCGTTCGACGAGATCCGCCGCCTCCACGCCGGCCTGCCGCCGCACGTGCTGCTGGTGATCGACGGCGCCTACGCCGAGTACGTCCGGGCGAACGACTACTCGGCCGGGCTCGAGCTGGCGCTCGAGGCCGAGAACGTCGTGATGACCCGCACCTTCTCGAAGATCCACGGCCTCGCCGCCGTGCGGATCGGCTGGATGGTCGCGCCGGCGCACGTGGCGGACGCGGTTAACCGCATCCGCGGGCCGTTCAACGTCTCGGGCCCGGCGATCGCCGCCGGCTCGGCGGCCATCGCCGACGAGGCGCATATGGCGGCCGCCGCCGCCCACAATGCCGAGTGGCTGCCGAAGCTCACCGAGGGCGCCCGCGCGCTCGGCCTGGAGGTGACGCCGAGCGTCGCGAACTTCGTGCTGATCCACTTCCCCGACGCGCCGGGCCGCTCGGCGGAAGACGCGGACACGTTCCTGACCGAGCGCGGGCTGATCACCCGCCGGGTCACCGCCTACGGTCTGCCGAACGCCCTGCGGGTGACGGTGGCCGGCGCCGAGGCGAACGAAGCCTTCCTGGCGGCGCTCGGCGATTTCGTGCGGAGCCACCATGCCTGAGACATCCGGGGGCGTGCCGGCGATCGACCGCCTCGCCATCGTCGGCCTCGGGCTGATCGGCTCCTCGATCGCCCGGGCGGCGCGCCGCTACAACCTCGCCCGCACGATCGTGGCCGTCGACCGGGACGAGTCCGTGCGCGACCGGGTCCGCGAGCTCGGCATCGCCGACGTGGTCACGGGCGACCCGGCCGAGGGCGCGGCCGATACGGATCTGGTGATCCTGTGCGTGCCGGTCGGCGCGATCGGCGCCGCGGCGGCCGAGATGGCGCCGCATCTGAAACCCGGCGCGATCGTGTCGGATGTCGGCTCGGTGAAGGGCGCCGTGGTGGCGGCGATCCGGCCGCACCTGCCCGAGGGCGTCGCCCTGGTTCCCGGCCACCCGATCGCCGGAACCGAGTTCTCGGGGCCGGATGCCGGCTTCGCGACCCTGTTCCACGGTCGCTGGTGCATCCTCACCCCGCCCGAGGGCACCGACATGGCGGCGATCGAGACCGTCCGCGCCCTGTGGGAGGGGATGGGCGCCAACGTCGAGACGATGAGCGCCGAGCACCACGACCACGTGCTGGCGATCACCAGCCACCTGCCGCACCTGATCGCCTACAACATCGTCGGCACCGCCGCCGACCTCGAATCGGCGACGCAATCCGAGGTGATCAAGTTCTCGGCGAGCGGATTCCGCGATTTCACCCGCATCGCGGCCTCCGACCCGACCATGTGGCGCGACATCTTCCTCAACAACCGCGAGGCGGTGCTGGAGATGCTCGGCCGGTTCAACGAGGACCTGTCGGCGCTCGCCAAGGCCGTGCGCTGGGGCGACGGCGAGGCGCTCCACGCGATGTTCACCCGCACCCGGGCCATCCGGCGCAGCATCGTGGCCTCGGGTCAGGAGACCGCGGCCCCGGATTTCGGCCGGCCGCGTCCGCCGGAGGAGTAGGGGAAGGCGGCGCAGGCCGACCCGTGTGGCGCACGCCCGGTCGGCCGATGAGCAAACCCGTCTTTCCGGGCCCGCCTGCGGCGCCCCGGAAAGACGGGTTTGGCTGGTCAACCAGCCGCCCAAACTCACGCCGGCGGGCGGTTGACCAGGACCGGCTGCGGCGCCGTCCGCTCCGGGAACAGGGCCCGCAGCGCCTCGAGCTTCGGCGCGTCGTTGGCGGCGATGTACGGGTGCCCCGGATGCAGGGCCATGAAGTCCTGGTGATAGCCTTCCGCCGGGTAGAAGGCGGCCCCCGGCTCGATTCGGGTGGCGACCAGCCGCGCGTAGGCCTTGGCCGCGTCGAGCTGGGCGATGTAGGCCCGCGCCACCTGCGCCTGATCGGCATCCTGCGGGAACAGGGCCGAGCGGTACTGGCGCCCGGAATCGGGCCCCTGGCGATCCACCTGCGTCGGGTCCAGCGCCACCGAGAAGAAAATCCGCAGGAGCTCGTCGTAGCGGATCAGGGCCGGGTCGTAGGTGACGGCCACGGCCTCGGCATGGCCGGTCCCGCCGCCGCTCACCGTGCGGTAATCGGCCTCCGCGCGGGTGCCGCCGGCATAGCCCGACACCGCGCTGCTGACCCCGCGGACGTGCTGGAACACGCCCTGCACGCCCCAGAAGCAGCCGCCGGCGAAGACGGCCACGTGCGGCCCCGGCTGTTCGGCGGCACGGGTGACGGCCTCCGGCAGGCGCCGGGGCGCCTCCTCGGCGAAGGCCGGCAGGCGCGGCAGCAAGACGGCTGCGGCGAGGCCCAGCCCGAGAGCGGCCCCGAGAACCGGGCGGATCGTGTCGCGAAGGGCCATGGTCAACCTCCTGCCGGATGCTGACAGCGTGTTCGCGCCGACGCCCGATCCGGTTACGCGGGCGCGAGGCCGCATTGCGGTGTCGCCCACATGGGTCTAGGCACCGCGCAAATCATCGCTTCGCCCGCAGGATCCGTCCCGTGACCATCGCGCCCGAGCCCAACTCCTTCCGCACCGGCCCCGACGAGCGCGGCCGCTTCGGCATCTTCGGCGGCCGCTTCGTCGCCGAGACGCTGATGCCGCTGATCCTCGAGCTGGAGGCGGCCTACGAGACGGCCAAGCAGGACCCGACTTTCAAGGCCGAGATGGAGAGCTACGGCACCCACTATATCGGCCGACCGAGCCCGCTCTACTACGCCGAGCGCCTCACCGAGCACGTGCGCGCCAAGGCGCCGGCGGGGCAGGGTGCCAAGATCTATTTCAAGCGCGAGGAGCTGAACCATACCGGCTCCCACAAGGTGAACAACGTGCTCGGCCAGATCCTGCTGGCCCGCCGCATGGGCAAGCCGCGGATCATCGCCGAGACCGGCGCCGGCCAGCACGGCGTCGCCACCGCGACGCTGTGCGCGCGCTTCGGCCTCAAGTGCGTCGTCTACATGGGCGCGGTCGACGTCGCCCGGCAGGCGCCCAACGTCTTCCGCATGAAGATGCTCGGCGCCGAGGTGATCCCGGTGGAATCCGGCACCAAGACCCTCAAGGACGCCATGAACGAGGCGCTGCGCGACTGGGTCACCAACGTCGCCGACACGTTCTACTGCATCGGCACGGTGGCAGGCCCGCACCCGTACCCGGCCATGGTCCGCGACTTCCAGTCGGTGATCGGCCGCGAGACCCGCGAGCAGATGATCGCCCAGGAAGGCCGGCTTCCGGATTCCCTCGTCGCCTGCATCGGCGGCGGCTCGAACGCCATGGGGCTGTTCCACCCGTTCCTCGACGACCGCGAGGTCGAGATCTTCGGCGTCGAGGCGGCGGGCCACGGCGTCCAGTCCGGCCTGCACGCGGCCTCGCTCACCGGCGGCAAGCCGGGCGTGCTGCACGGCAACCGCACCTACCTGCTGATGGACGGGGACGGCCAGATCTCTGACGCCCACTCGATCTCGGCGGGCCTCGACTATCCGGGCATCGGGCCGGAGCACGCCTGGCTGCACGAGATGGGCCGGGTCACCTACCTGTCGGCGACCGATTCCGAGACGCTGGACGCGTTCAAGCTCTGCTCGATGCTGGAGGGGATCATCCCCGCTCTGGAGCCGGCCCACGCCCTGTCCAAGGTCCTGGAACTCGCGCCCCAGCGCCCGGCCGAGCACCTCATGGTGATGAACATGTCGGGCCGCGGCGACAAGGACATCCCGCAGGTGGCCGAGATCTTCGGGACGAAGCTCTGAGGCCGCAAAGCCGGAGCCGCGCCGTGGCTCCGGGTCACCGCCGGCGAACCCATCATTCCTGCCGGCGCAGGGCGTTCATGCGTCGGCGGGCGTGGATTCCCGGCCCTGCCGCGCGGACCCGGGATAACGCGGCCCCGTGTCGATCCGGTCGAGGACAGGGCTCGCCAAGCCTCACCGCACCGTGACCTGATCCCTGATCCGCTCGTAGACCGACCGGCTGAGCACGCGCTTCGACAGAAGCTGGTCCACCGACGTGTAGGGACGCTTGGCGACGATCGCCCGGCCGATGGCGCCGCCGCCCCGCAGGCGGTTGAGATCCGCCACCGAGGCGGTGTTCAGGTCGACCACGGCCACGGCTCGGGGCCCGGCATTGTCCTCGGCCCGGTCGATCTCGGCCTGGCCCGCGGCGTCAGGCACCTGGGCCTGCGCCTCCGGCGGCGCGGCCGGATCGGTGGGGACGGCGAGGGCGTCGGACGGCATCTGGGTCGGGGCGGCGGGGGCCGCGGCGGTCCTGGGCGGGGCGGGCGGCGCCCGGACAGGCTCAGCCGACGCGGCCGGCGGGGCTAGCGGCTCGGTCGGCTGGACGGGGGTCGGGGACTCGGCCACGGGCGCAGGCTTGGACGAGGATGCGGCCGGCGACGCGGGCCGGGATGCCGGCTCGGGCGCCGGGCTCGGCAACAGGAACTGCACCACCGCGGCGAGCAGGCCGGCGATAATGAGTAAGACCGAAATTCTCAGGATTGCAGGGCCGCTGAGCACGCACCACTCGACAAGATCTAAGTCTAGATAATGCTACAGCTTATGCTTTCTTCGCCTTTCGGCCAACCGGCGGCGTCTCTTCAGCGTGGGATCGGGCGGCGATGACCACCAGCCGGGGGCCCAGCCAGAGCGCGCGTCTGGGGGCCCTGCGCTACCTGCCCGCCCTGTTCCGCGAGATTGCCGCGGCCAGTCCCCGCCTCTTCGCCGCGAGCCTCGCCCTGCGGCTCGTTGCGGCCTGCCTGCCGGTCCTGACCCTGTACCTCGCCAAGCTGATCCTCGACGGGATCGTGGCCGAGCATGCGCGTCCGGCGCCGGGGGGCGGGATCGCGGACTGGCTCGCCGATCCGGGACGCGCCCGGCTTGCCGCTCTGGTGGCGGCCGAGCTCGGCCTCGCCCTGGTCTCGGACCTCACCGGCCGGCTCTCGAGCCTGACCGAGACCCTGATCGGCGACCTCTACGCCAACGCGGCCTCCCTGCGGCTGATGGCGCATGCCGCCGCCCTCGACCTCGCGCAGTTCGAGGACAGCGCCCAGCAGGACCGGCTCGAGCGGGCGCGCCGGCAGGTCAGCGGCCGGACCGGCCTCATCGGGACGGTGCTCGGGCAGGTCCAGGCGCTCGTCACCCTGGCCTCCCTGGCGGCGGGCGTGGCCGCCTTCACCCCCTGGCTCGTGGTGCTGATCGCCCTGGCCCTGGTCCCGGCTCTGCTCAACGAGTGGCACTTCACCAAGGCCGGCTACCGGCTGGCCTGGTTGCGCAGTCCCGAGCGGCGCCGGCTCGACTATTTCCGCTACCTCGGCGCCAGCGTCGAGACCGCCAAGGAGGTCAAGCTGTTCGGCCTCTCGGGCTATGTCACCGACCTCTACGCGACGGTGGCGCGCCGTCTGCTGGCCGAGAGCCGCAGCCTCGCCACGGCCCGCGCCGGCTGGGGCTTCGCCTTCGCGAGCCTCGGCACGCTCGCCTATTACGCGGCCTACGCGGTCATCGTCTGGCGGACGGTGGCGGGATCCTTCTCGGTGGGCGACCTCGCCTTTCTGGCCGGCGCCTTCCAGCGCCTGCGCGGCGGCATCGAGGGGCTGCTCCTCGGCTTCACGCAGATCACCGGCCAGGCCCAGTACCTCGACGACTTCTACTCCTTCTTCGCGATCCGGCCGCAGATCCGCGCGCCCGCTCGGCCCGTCCCGATCCCGCGCCCGATCCGGGACGGGCTGGTCTTCGAGGATGTCGGCTACCGCTACCCCGGCACGCAGACCTGGGCGCTGCGCAACCTCTCCTTCGCGATCCGCGCCGGCGAGACCGTGGCGCTGGTCGGCGGCAACGGCGCCGGCAAGACCACGATCGTCAAGCTGATGACCCGGCTCTACGACCCGCACGAGGGCCGCGTCCTCCTCGACGGTGTGCCACTCCCGGCCTACGACCTCGACGACCTGCGGGCGCGGATCGGGGCGATCTTCCAGGATTTCGTCCGCTTCGACCTGACCGCGGGCGAGAACGTCGCGGTCGGCCGGATCGAGGCCGCCGCGGACGCGGACCGGATCGCGGCCGCGGCGGCAAGGGGGCTCGCCGCCCCGGTGATCGAGCGCCTGCCCGAGGGCTACGCCCAGCCGCTCGGCAAGCGCTTCGCCGGCGGCCTCGACCTCTCGGGGGGCGAGTGGCAGAAGGTCGCGCTGTCCCGGGCCTACATGCGCGAGGCCGAGATCCTGATCCTCGACGAGCCGACCGCCGCCCTCGACGCCCAGGCCGAGCACGATGTCTTCGCGCGTTTCCGGGAGCTGTCGGCCGGGCGGACGGCCGTGCTGATCTCGCACCGCTTCTCCACGGTGCGCATGGCCGACCGGATCCTGGTCCTGGAGGGCGGCCGCCTCCTGGAGGAAGGCAGCCACACCGCCCTGATGGCGCGGGGCGGCCGCTACGCCGCGCTGTTCACCCTGCAGGCGGAGGGCTACCGGTAGGCAAGCCCCGCCGTCTTTCCGGGGCCGCGCAGCGGAGCCCGGACCCGAAGGGGCGCGCCGGAGGCGGGCAATCCAGAGCCGCCGACGCGGCAAGCATCTGCACCGGGGGCGTTTTCCGGTTTCCGCGCTCGCCTGCGGCGCCCCGAAATGACGGCGTGGATCACCGGACGCACCGTCACCCAACCATTGCCCGATTCCCTGAGCCTGCTATCTGCGGCGGACCGAACCGAGGTTGTCCATGCGCCTGCGCTTCTCCCGACTCCTGACGGCCGGCCTTCTCGTCTCCGCGTGGGGGGCGCAGGCGGCCCCCGCCGTCTCCGAGCCCCCCGCGCCCGGGGCGCCGACCGCGGCCCCCGCGATCGTGCTGGCCAACCATCGCGCGGTCTACGACCTGTCGCTCGCCGAGGGCAGCGGCACCCGCTCGGTGGAGAGCGCCCGCGGGCGCATCGTCATCGATTTCCGGGGCGATGCCTGCCGCGGCTACACGATGCTGACCCGCCAGGTGACGGAACTCTCCTCCGGCGAGTCCGGCACGCGCCTGTCCGACATGCGCAGCACCACCTTTGAGGGCGGGGAAGGCCGCGAGTTCCGGTTCAAGACGACGACGCTCACCAACAACCAACCCGCCGCCCCCGTGGACGGGACCGCCTCCGAGCAGGGCGACGCCCTCACGGTGAAGCTGAAGGGCGGTCCCAAGCCGTTCACCGTGACGGGGCCGGTGCTGTTCCCGAGCGAGCACATGCGCCGGCTGATCGACGCGGCGCGGGCGGGTCAGTCGACCGTCTCGGTCAAGGTCTATGACGGCTCGGACGACGGCAAGAAGGTCTACGACACCTTCGCGGTGATCGGCCATACGGCGACCGGCCCGGCCCCGGCCGCCGATGGCGCGCGGGACAAGCCCCTGCGCGACGGGCCGCTCGCCGGGATGCCGCACTGGCCGGTGCGCCTGAGCTACTACACGGAGGGCGCCGGGGAGCGCACGCCGATCTACACCCTCGGCTTCGACCTCTACGAGAACGGCGTCAGCGGCGCGCTCAAGCTCGATTACGGCGACTTCGCCATCCTGGGCGACATGACCGCCCTCGACATCGACGCCAAGGCGGGGCGGGGCGACAAGGATTCGGGCAAGGGCTGCACGCCCTGAGGGCCCGGACCACCCGGGCCTGTCTCCCGCAGGAACCGGGGCGACCCGGTGCGCACCGTCATCCCGGGGCCGCGCAGCGGTGCCCGGGATCCAGATCCGCCGACGCGGCCAGGCCCGGCACATCGGTGCGTCTGGATTGCCCGCCTCCGGCGTGCCCCTCCGGGTCCGGGCTCGCCTGCGGCGCCCCGGAATGATGGCCGGATCGACGCCTCCGGAAACGAACGTCCCGAGCGTTCAGCCCCTCACGCCCACTCGTCGTCGGGGCGCGGCGACAGCCTGTGCCACGCCGCGGCGATCCGCTCGGGCTTGACGCCGAGTGCCGCCGCGCAGGCGAGGAGCACGTTCTCGTCGCCCATCACATGGTCGAGAACGCCCACCAGAAAGGCCGGCTCCCGGGCGCTCTCCCGGAGCGTCTCGGGGCCGAGTCCGCTCGCTGCCAGGAACGGCAAGAGGCGGTCATCCTCGGCCGTGATCCACAAAAGAACGTCCAGGGCGAGCCGTTCGGCGGCTTCATCCCCTTGAAGAGGTTTGCCATTCATCAACATGTGAACGCTACAAAGGCGACGGAGGGGCTTCACCGCCCACTAATCATGATCGGCGCGCACCGGGACAACGGATCATGAAGAAGACGGTGCTGATCGTCGAGGACAACGAGTTGAACATGAAGCTGTTCAACGACCTCCTGGAAGCGAACGGCTACGCGACTCTGAAAACCGCCCACGGGATCGAGGCGATCGAGCTCGCGCGGGCACACCATCCCGACCTGATCCTCATGGACATCCAGCTGCCGGAGGTCTCCGGGCTGGAGGTGACCAAGTGGCTCAAGGAGGACGACGATCTCAAGAGCATCCCGGTGATCGCCATCACGGCCTTCGCCATGAAGGGCGACGAGGAGCGGATCCGCGAGGGCGGCTGCGAGGCCTACCTGTCGAAGCCCATCTCGGTCGCGAAGTTTTTAGCAACGGTTCGCGCGTATCTTGAGCCGCGGTGACCCCGCAGGGGCGCACCGTTGAGGAGGCGACCCGGCCGCGCCGGACCGGGTCGCCTCCTCAACCGTCCCCCCGATGCGCGGCCGTACGCCGACCCGCCCGATCCGGGCCGCCCAGCCGCGTGTCAGCGAGGAACCATGTCGGCCCGCGTCCTGATCGTCGACGATCTGTTCCCGAACGTGAAGCTACTGGAAACGAAGCTCGGGCTGGAATATTTCGACACGCTCGCCGCCATGAACGGCCCTGACGCCATCGCGATCTGCGAGAAGGGCCTGTGCGACCTCGTCCTGCTCGACGTGATGATGCCCGGCATGGACGGGTTCGAGGTCTGCCGCCACCTCAAGAGCAACCCGGTCACCGCCCACATCCCGGTGGTGATGGTCACGGCCCTCGACCAGCCCTCGGACCGTCTACGCGGGCTCGACGCCGGCGCCGACGACTTCCTGACGAAGCCCGTGGACGACACCGCCCTGTTCTCCCGGGTCCGCAGCCTCGTGCGCCTCAAGGCGGTCACCGACGAGCTGCGACAGCGGGCATTGGCCTCGCGGGAGTTCGGCATCGGCGATCCCCTGGCGCTCGCCACCGCGGAGACCGGCCTCGACGCCCGGATCCTGCTGATCGAGGACCGTCCCGGCGCGGCGGACCGGATGGCGGGGGCGCTGCGCCAGCACCACGCGGTGACGATCGAGCCCGACCCGCACGCCGCCCTCCAACGCGCCGCCGAGGAGGGGTTCGACCTCGCCCTGGTCAGCCTCGACCTCGCGGGCTTCGACGGCCTGCGCCTGTGCAGCCAGCTCCGCTCCCTGGACCGGACCCGCGCCACGCCGCTGATCATGCTGGCGGAGGAGCACGACCGCGCCCGCGTGGTGCGCGGCCTCGATTTCGGCGTGCACGACTTCCTGATGCGCCCGGTCGACCGGAACGAACTGACGGCCCGTGTCCGCACGCAGGTGAAGCGCAAGCGCTTCACGGACGCGCTCCGGGGGGCGATGCAGGCCTCCCTGCAGATGGCCGTGACCGACGCCCTCACCGGCCTGCACAACCGGCGCTACCTCGACAACCATCTCGGCGCGCTCTTCGCCGACGAGGCCACGCGGCGACCGGCGCTCGCCGCGCTGATCCTCGACATCGACCACTTCAAGGGCATCAACGACAGCTTCGGCCACGAGGCCGGCGACGAAGTGCTGCGCGGCTTCGCCGAGCGGGTCCGCCAGCACACGCGGCCGGTCGACATCGTGGCGCGCTACGGCGGCGAGGAAGTCGTGGTGATCCTGCCGGAGGCCGGCCTTGTCGAGGCGCAGATCATCGCGGAGCGCATCCGCGAGCGGGTCGAAGCGGTGCCGTTCACGGTGCAGCGATGCACCCGATCGGTCCCCGTGACGGTCTCGATCGGCGTCGCCGTGCGGCACACGGAGGATGCCAGCGCCGGAGACATGCTCCGGCGTGCCGATCTCGCCCTGTACCGGGCCAAGGCGGCGGGACGGAACCGGGTCGAGCCGCAGGCGGCCTGAGCGCCGCGAGCGGTCCGCTCAGCTCAGATCCTCCCAGCCGGCCTGCCCGCCCGCGCCGCCCACAACCGCGCCACGGCGTCGAGCGCCCAGGCCGGCGAGACCCCGCGGCGGGATCCGATGCAGCGCAGGCTGCCGCCGTCCTGCCCTGGACCAGCGTGCTGGCCTTCACCCGGAAGCCCATCGTGGCGCGCAGGTCGAGCAGCGTGGCCAGATCCGCGTCCGGCCCGAATGCGACGGTCACGGTGCCCTAGCTGCGCCGCCGGAGCACCGTCTCGAGCCGCCGCAGGCGCTGCAGCGTCAGCAGCCAGTCGGCCAGCAGCATCGCCGTGCCGGCCGAGACGCAGATCGGCACCATGGTCCGCAGGCCGGATGGCCGAGCTCCTCCCGGTCCCAGCCCAGCGAAGGCCGCCGGGAAGCAGAGGCCGGGGCGGATCGCGACCATCTCGAGGGTAGGCTCGCCGATCACCGCGTGGACCCGGCAGCGGGACGGGGTGCGGGGCGTTCGGAGCGCGGCATCATCGCAGGCCCTTCAAGGCGGGGCGCGTCAAATCGCTTACCCCTGCTTAGGGATGAAAACCCTAGGATAGCCGTACCAGGACAGCCCGGTGCCAGTTCGGCGCCGGCAGAGAATCGGACGACCCGGATGGACATGCAGGTGCCGGCACAGACCGGCCGCGACGCGAGCGTGCTGGAGCACCGCCGCCTGTGCAAGATCGCCTCTTCGCCGCACGCCTATGTCCGCGGCAGCACGGCCCACTTCTACGAGCTCCTCGCCCGCATGCCGGCGGGGGCGCTGCCCGAGGGGCCGCCGGTTTGGATCTGCGGCGACGCCCATCTCGGCAATCTCGGTGCGCTCGCTGGCCCGGACGGGCAGATCGACATCCAGGTCCGCGACCTCGACCAGACCGTGGTGGCGAACCCGGCCTTCGACCTCGTCCGGCTGGCGCTCTCCCTGGTCACCGCCGCGCTCAACGCGACGCTGCCGGGCATCGTCACCGCCCGGATGATGGATGCCATGGCCGACGGCTACGCCGACGGGATCGCCGACCCCGAAGGCGCCGAGCGCGACATCGCCGAATCCGAGATCGTCGCCACGACGAAGCGGCGGGCGCTCGGGCGGCGCTGGCGCCACCTGTCCCGCGAGCGCCTGAAGGGCAAGGCCGGCCGCCTTCCGCGCGGCAGCCGGTTCTTCGACCTCGACCCCGACGAGCATGCGGCCTTCGACGCCCTCAGCCGCGATCCGGAGGTGCGGCGGCTCGTCCTGGCGCTCGGCGGCGCGGCTTCGGATGCCGAGATCCGGCTGCTCGATGCCGCCTACTGGATCAAGGGCTGCAGCTCCCTCGGACGCCTGCGCTATGCCGGCCTGGTGGAGGTCCTGGGCGGCGACCGTCCGCACCTCGCGCTCCTCGACGTGAAGGAGGCGGTGCCGCATCTCGCGCCCGCCGCCCCGGGCGCCGCCATGCCGGCCGACCATGCCGAGCGGGTCGTCGCGGGCGCCCGGGCGCTGTCGCCCAACCTCGGCGACCGGATGGTGGCCGCGCACTTCCAGGGCACGCCGGTCACGGTCCGCGAGCTGATGCCGCAGGATCTCAAGATCGACGCCGAGCAATTCTCGCGGAGCGAGGCGGTGCGCGTCTCGGGTCACCTCGCGGCGATCCTCGGCCGGGCCCACGGCCGCCAGATGGACGGGGACGCCCGCCGGAGCTGGATCGCAGCGGTCCGCGCCTCCGGCCCGGGACCGGACGCGCCGGGCTGGCTCTGGACCGTGGTCACCGACCTGATGGGCGAGCACCAGCGCGGCTACCTGGAGCATTGTCACCGGATCGCTCGCGAGGACCTGACGCGGGGGTGACGGGCGGCCGGCGCGGGCCCTTCGGCCACGACGCCGGTTGACACCAATCCCGCCATCGCCAACACCTCGCGCCCGCCGCCCTTCGCGCGGCGGACTCCGGGAAGACCTGTGACACGATGGCGGTGACGCGCACCTACCTCGACTTCGAGAAGCCGGTGGCCGAGCTGGAGGCCAAGCTCGAGGAACTGCGCGCCGTGAGTGCGCGCGACGGCGCGGTCTCGATCGCCGAGGAGGTCGGCCGGCTCGAGGCCAAGGCCGGCCAGGCGCTCGCCGAGATCTACGCGAACCTGACCCCCTGGCAGAAGACCCAGGTGGCGCGCCACCCGCAGCGTCCACACTTCGTGGATTATTGCGGCGGGCTGATCACCGAATTCACGCCGCTCGCCGGCGACCGCAGCTTCGGCGAGGACGAGGCGATCCTGGGCGGGTTCGGCCGCTTCCGCGGGCGGCCGGTCCTGGTGCTCGGCCAGGAGAAGGGCGCCACCACCGAGGCGCGGCTGCGCCACAATTTCGGGATGGCGCGCCCCGAGGGCTACCGCAAGGCGGTGCGCCTCATGGAGACCGCCGACCGGTTCGGCCTGCCGGTCATCGCCTTCGTCGACACCGCCGGCGCCTATCCGGGCATCGAGGCGGAGGAGCGCGGCCAGGCCGAGGCCATCGCCCGCTCGACCGAGGCCTGCCTCGCCCTCGGCGTCCCCAACGTCGCCGTGGTGATCGGGGAGGGCGGCTCGGGCGGGGCGATCGCGCTGGCCACCGCCAACCGGGTGCTCATGCTGGAGCACGCGATCTACGGGGTGATCTCCCCCGAGGGCGCCGCCTCGATCCTGTGGCGCGACCAGGGCCGCGCCTCCGACGCGGCCACCGCCATGAAGATCACCGCCCAGGACCTGCTGCGCCTCGGCGTGATCGACACCATCATCCCGGAGGCCACCGGCGGGGCCCATCGCGACCGCGAGGGCGCGATTCGCGCCGCGGGCGACGCCATCGCCGAGTCGCTCGCCCCGTTCGACGGCCTCACGCCCGAGGAGATCCGCGACCGCCGCGCCGAGAAGTTCCTCGCCATCGGCCGGACGCTGTGACCGCGCCCGGGGCGACCGGGGGCCTGCTGGGCGCCCTCGGGCGGCTCATCGGCCGGCGCGACGCCCGGGAGCCGGGCTCGCACAACCACATTTCGCTGGGCTGCAACTGCCAGATGGCGCACGTGCTCAAGACCCTGGATCTGCGCCAGTGGTCGGGCCCGCTCGACTGGATCTTCTCGATGCCCGGCATGGCCCGGGACTGCCTCGCGGACGATTTCGCCGCGCTCGTCGACCGGAGCCAGCTGGAGACCATCCCGGAGGCGGAGCGGCGCGGGCCCGGCATCTGGCGCGGGCGTCACCGGCTCTATCGCGAGCGTCACGGGCTCGAATGCGTGTTCAACCACCACGATCCGGCGGCGAATGACGCGGATTACGCCTTCCTCACCGAGGGCGTGCGCCGGATCCGCAAGGCGCTCGACACGCCCGGCACCGACAACCGCCTGTGGATGATGACCCATCTCCACACACCCCGGGACGTGGTCGAGGCGATCGACGACCTCCTCGGGTTGCGGCCGAGCCGCAACCATCTGACCTTCCTCCAGCTCGAGCCGGGGCACCCGGGCATGGCGGTCGCGGAAGCCACCGACCTGCGGCCGACGCTCCGCTGGCTCACGGTGCGCACCCCCTCGGAGCCGGTCGGCATGCGCCTCGCCGACCCGGCCGACGATGCCCGGCTCGTCGAGATCATCCGCGCCGAGGCGGCCCGGCGGCCCGCCGTGCTCGGCTGAGCGAGCCCTGTCGCCATCCCGGGGCCGCCTGTGGAAAGCGCGCATTCGCGGGCTCGGCGCATGTGGGAACAATCCAGTGTTGCAACCGGGTCCTTGCGGTAAGGAAGGCGCAAGCTTAACGAGCCTATTGGGTTGGGGAGTGGCGCCCGACGATGGCCAATAAGGCCCGCGGGCGCGCATAGGACATCGAGGTTCCCCATGACGGCGCGTCTCGCGACCGCGCGACTGCTGGCGGCGGCGTCCCTGCTGGCCCTGTCGCTCGCCGCCTGCCAGGACGGTTCCGGAATCAACGGCCCGAGCGCGCGCAGCCTCGCGCCGATCGCCCCCCAGACGGTCGCCCTGATGCAGACCAAGGGGATGCAGCAATCCGACCCGATCCTGATCCGCACCTTCAAGAAGGAAGCGGAGATGGAGGTCTGGAAGCGGGGCGGCGACGGCCGCTACGCCCTCCTGAAGACCTACCCGATCTGCCGCTGGTCCGGCCAGCTCGGCCCCAAGACCCGCGAGGGCGACCGGCAGGCGCCGGAGGGGTTCTACACGATCACCCCGGGCCTGATGAACCCGAACTCCTCGTACTATCTCTCGTTCGATACCGGCTTCCCGAACGCCGTCGACCGGGCCAACGGGCGCACCGGCAAGTACCTGATGGTGCACGGCACCTGCTCGTCGGCGGGCTGCTTCGCCATGACCGACGCCACCATCGCGGAGATCTACGCCATCGCCCGCGAGGCGTTCATCGGCGGGCAGCGCAGCTTCCAGTTCCAGTCCTACCCGTTCCGGATGACGGCCGAGAACATGGCCAAGTTCCGCAACGACCCGAACATCGGGTTCTGGCAGAACCTCAAGGAGGGCTCGGACTATTTCGAGGCCCTGCGCGAGGAGCCGAAGGTCGGCCAGTGCGGGACCAAGTACGTGTTCGGCGGCGCCGACGCGGCGGCAGGCTCGTGCAAGCCGAAGGTCGATCCGCAGGTCGCGGAGAAGAGCGAGCGCGACGCGCACGCGGTGGCCGAGCTCGTCGCCAAGGGCACCCCGGCGGTGCGGGTGGTCTACCAGGACGGCGGCCAGAACCCGGTCTTCCGCCCGCCGGCCAACACCAGCGCCTTCGCGAGCCTCGGCGGCACCGAGACGGTGCTGCCCTACGATGCCAAGGAATACGGCCGGCACAATCTCGGCGACGTCAGCCGCCCGGAGACCCTGGCGGCCGGGCCGCAGGAGATCGAGGTCAGCCCGAAGGGCCAGACAGTGATGATGGCCGGCGCCGAGCCGGCGAAGGCCGCGAAGGCGGGGGCCGTCAAGGGCGCCAAGCCGGCGGCCACGACCCTCATGGCCAACCGGGTCGAGCCCGAGCCCAAGGTCGACGCCAAGGTCGAGACCACCGCGGCGCTGCCGGAGAAGCCCGCGCGGATCGCCGTGGCGGATGCCGATGGCGACCCGAGCGCCTACCAGAAGCTGTTCGGCAAGCTGTTCGCCAAGGACAATCCGGCCCCGGTCGCGCCGCCGACCCCGGCGGTCGACGCGGCGGTCGTGCCCGAGCCGGTCAAGCTCGCGCACGCCGAGACGGCCTCGCCGAAGCCGGCCGCCAAGGCGCATGCGGTCAGGACGGCCAAGGTGGAGGCCAAGACGGAGTCGAAGGTCGACGCGAAGCCCGCCCTCCGGAAGGGCGACGACAAGGCCAAGCCGTAAGGCGCGTTCCGATCGCGCCAGGGCACGGGATCCCGTCCGCCTCGTCGTTCCGAGCGGCCGGCGCGCGGCGTCGGCCTCGAAGGCGGGCGCCGAAAGGTGCCGTGATCCCTGCGGACTCCTCACGATGAGCGTGCGCTGCACCGTGCCGCGATGCACGAACGGCCCGGCCGAAGCCGAGCCGTTCGCGCCGGTCGCCGCCCGCAGCCTCAGTTCGCGCGCGACACCTCGACGAGGTTGTCGGAGAACGAGGGGGCGTGGCCCATGTCGGTGAAGGCGCCGGACGAGATGCTGTTGACCGTCCCCTCGTTGAGCTGGCGCCAGTAGCCCAGCGTCGCCACCACGATCCCGGCCTTCACGTCGTCGGTAATCCGCGCCACGCCCTTGAACGCCCCGCGGTCGTTACCGACCTTCACCCGGTCGCCGTCCCGGATGCCGCGCGCGTCGGCATCGGCTTGGCTGATCATCACGAACTGCTCGCCCTGGCCCTTCTGCTTGTCCTCCATGTTGGCGTAGCAGGAGTTCAGGAAGTAGTGGCTCTTCGGCGAGACGATGTTGAGCGGATAGCGCTTGGCGAGCTCGGGATCGTTCGTGTGCGACTCGCGCGGACCGAGGTAGTCCGGCAGCGGGTCCAGCGCCTCGCCGGGCTGGAAGCCCTCGTACATCTGCCGGAACGGCGGGGCGACGAAGTTCGTGGCGCCCTCGACCTTCAGCATGCACTTGCCGGTCGGCGTCGGGAAGTTCCCCTCCCGATGCGGCGCCCGGTCGTCCGGCGTGCCGACCTTGAGGCGCGCGAAGCCGTGCTCGCGCATGTAGGCGAGGTCGATGCCCTCGCAGGCGGGGGCGTTCCAGTCGACGTAGTGCTCAAGGCACTCAGCATCGCTCCACTTGAAGTTCTCCTCCTCGAAACCGAGCCGCGCGGCGAGCCTGCGGAAGATCTCGTTGTTGGGGATCGCCTCGCCCGGCGCCTCGGCGCACTTGGTGTTGTAGGTCAGGTAGAGATGGCCCCAGGACAGGATCATGTCCTCCATCTCGGCGCCCATGGTGGCGGGCAGCAGGATGTCGGCGTAGGAGGCCGTGTCCGAGATGAAGTGCTCGGCCGAGACCATGAACAGGTCCTCGCGCATCAGCCCCTCGACGATCTTGTCGGTCTCGGGCGCCTGCGTGACGGGGTTCGAGTTCCAGCACATCATCGACATGATCGGCGGGTCGAGCTTCATCTCGCCGGTGAGCGCGCGGCCGATCTGGAGGTTCGAGACGACGCGTGTGCCCTCCGGGATCAGGTCCGGGCGGCAGATGACGTCGAACTTGTAGGGGTGCTCCCAGACGCCGAACTGCGTGATGCCGCCGCCGACATGGCGCCACGCCCCGGTGAGCGCCGGGATGCAGGCGACCGCCCGGATGGTCTGGCCGCCGCCATAGTGCCGCTCAAGGGCCACGCCGATGCGGATGCCCACCGGCTGCTCGGTGGCCATTTCACGGGCGAGCTTGCGGATGTCGTCGGCGGAGACGCCGGTGATCTCCGCGGCCCATTCGGGCGTGCGGTCCGCGGCCCGCTCCTTCAGCTCCTCGAAGCCGACCGTGTAATTGTCGACGTAGTCCTGGTCGACGAGGCCCTGCGCGATGATCGCGTTGATCAGCGCCATGGCGAGCGCGCCGTCCGTGCCGGGCTTCGGCGCGATGTGCCAGTCGGCGGCCTTGGCGGTGCGCGACGCGTAGGTATCGATCACCACGACCTTGGCGCCCTTCTTCTGGGCGTCCTTCACGATCGCCCAGTGGTGCAGGTTCGTGCTGACCGAGTTGCAGGCCCAGATCACGATGTACTTGGAGTGGATGTAGCTGTCCGGGTCGAGGCCGGCCGTCGGGCCGACGGTGAGGAGCCACGCGGTGCACGAGCCCTCGCCGCAGAAGGTGCGCTCGGTCACGGTGGCGCCCATGCGGTTGAAGAACGCGTCGCCGCCGTTCAGCCCGTGCACGAGGCCCTGGTTGCCGAGGTAGCTGTAGGGCGCGATGGCCTGCGGCCCGTACTGGTCGATGATCGCCTTCCAGCGCGACACGATGGTGTCGAGCGCCTCGTCCCAGGTGATCCGCTCGAACTGCTTCGAGCCCTTCGGGCCGACCCGCCTCATCGGGTAGAGGAGCCGGTCCGGGTGGTAGTGGCGCTTCTCGTAATCCTTCAGCTTCACGCAGAGACCGCCGCGGGTCATCGGGTGATCCGGATTGCCGCGCACGCCCTGGAGCTGGCCGTCCTTGACGTCGAACAGCATCGAGCAGGTGTCGGGGCAATCGTGCGGGCAGCCCCCGAAGAAGGTCTCCGTCAGGCTCTCGGCCTCGGAGACGATCAGAGAATCCGGCTTGACGATCTCGTTCATGGGTCCTCCCTGGCCGGGGTTTCGAGGCCTGTTATTGTTCAGGCATCCCGGTCTCACGCGTCGATAGCGTACAGGGTAAGGAATAAAAGTTCTAATAGGCCCCGCGCGGATTTTCCGCACGGGTGTCGCCGGAGATGGCTCAGACCAGCGGGCGGTCGCGGTTCATCAGCCACAGGGCGTGGACCGTGCCGGGCAGCCAACCCAGGATCCACAGGACGATGTTGAGAAGGAACTGCAGGCCGAAGCCCGTGGTGACGAGCACGGCGATCGGCGGGAAGAAGATCGCGAGCAGGATGCGGATGAGGCTGGACACGGCGGCTCCGGGTCTGGGGATCTAAGGGCCGACCCTCAAACGAAGCGCGACCGTCCGCGTTCCACCGAGCCCGTCATCCTGGGCTTGCGCAGCAGGGCCCGGATTCCGGGCGCGCCGCATCGGCAGGTTGGACCTACGCGGCCTGAACCAATCCGGCAGGCGTTGCGGCTCTGGATTCCGGGCTCGCCTGCGGCGCCCCGGAAAGACGGCGCTGGTCGGATCTCTGCGGGACCCTGGGAGCCGGACCGGCCCGCAGCCCGACCCGTCTTTCCGGAGCCGCGCAGCGGAGCCCGGACCCGAAGGGGCACGCCGGATGCGGGCAACCCAGAACCGCGACGGGGCAGGATGAGATCGGCAACCCCGTCTCGTCCGGCAGCCGATGCGCTCCGGAAAGACGGGGCGCCTCTCAGTTCTTCATCGGCGGCGTCGTCGCGGACGGCACGTTCGCCGCCTGCTTCTCCGGATGCTTCACCTGGCTGTAGGCCACGTTGGCGAAGGTGCCGATCACCGCCGGCCAGCTCGGGCTGCCATATTGCGGATCGTCGCGGCCGACCTTGCAGAAGGCCGTGGTCAGGGCGTTCACCACGTCGTCGTCGTTGGCCCCCGTATCGGCCGCCTTGATCTGCGGCACCAGCCGAACCAGCGTCGGGACGAAGTCCTGCTGCTTCACGCCCTTGAGGGTGTTCTGGACGCCGAGCTGGTCGAAGGCGGCCTTGAGCTTGTCCTGCTCGATCTCCGCGCAGGGCGCCGTGCCGGCCAGCATGGTCTTGGTGGCGGCCCGCGCCTCGGAGGCCTTGTCGCCGGTCACCGGCGGCGCCTTGTTCCCCCAGGAATTGCGGATGTAGTCGGTGACGTTCTTGACCTCGACGTCGGTCATCTGCTGGCCGATCGCCACCATCGGGGCGAGGCCGCTCTGGGCGGCGAGCCCGCCGTAGATCACCCGCAGCACCGTCTCCGGCCCCTCCGACATTACCGAGGTGTTGCCGGCCAGCGCCGGGACCGCGCCCTGGATGCCCTTGCCGTCGGGCTGGTGGCAGGAGGAGCAGTAGGTCAGGTAGGTCGAGGCGCCCGGCGCGTCCGGCTTGTCGAAGGCCGCGAGGTCCTTGGGCTTGTAGGTCTGCTTGGCCGGCACGGTGCGGAGATACGCGACCATCGCCTTCAGATCCTCCTCCTTCACCTTAGAGAGGGATTCCATGATGGTCTGGCGCATCGGGCCGGCGGCGACGCCCGGCCGGTCGCCGGGGGCGGTGCCGGTTTTGAGATAGGTGACCACCTGCTCGTCGGTCCAGGCGCCGATGCCCTGGTGGCCGTCGGGCGTGATATTCGGGGCGTACCACCCGTCGATCACGCCGCCGCCGAACCGGCCCGCGAAGCTCGAATTGCCGACGAGCTTGTTCTCGTTGTGACACATGGCGCAGTGGCCCAGGCCCTCGACCAGATAGGCGCCGCGGTTCACCTCGGCGCTGGCGTTCGGGTCGGGCTTGAAGCGCTCATCCGTGAAGAAGGCCGTCCGCCACGTCACCAGCGCGGTGCGGACGCTGAACGGGAACGGGATCTGGCTCTCCTGCCGCTTCTCGTTCACCGCCGGGACCGATTGCAGGTAGGCCCAGATCGCCTTGGTGTCGTCGTCGGTGACCTTGGTGAACCAGCCGAACGGGAAGGCCGGGTAGAGGTAGCCGACATTCTTGCTGTAGCCGTGCCGGAACGCCTTATCGAAGTCGTCGTAGCTCCAGTTGCCGAGCCCGGTGTCCTTATCGGGGGTGAGGTTGGGGGTCATGATCACGCCGAAGGGCATGTTCAGCGCATAGTTGCCGGCGAGGAACTTGCCGCCCGGCGCCGTGTGGCAGGCCGCGCAATCGCCCATCGTGACGAGGTACTTGCCGCGCTCGATCTGGTCGGACGACCCGTCCTGCGCAAGGGCCGGGGCGGCCAGGAACAGGCTCGCCAGGATCGGGGCGGAGGCCCAGCCGGACGGGAGGGCGTTCGTGCGCTTCATGGCAACCTCCCGGGGCATCTTTAGAGTTTCTACAATCAGGTGACGCGCGTGAACGCGACCGTTTGCGGCGTTGTTCCGGCCGGCGCCGGGCTGCGGCGTTGTGCCGTGGCCGCCCGGAACCGCAGACCGAGATCGGCCAGGTGGGCGACGAGCCCCGCCAGCATCCACCCGGCGACCGCGACCCAGCCGGCCCCCACCAAAGCCGCCCGCAGGGCCAGCATCAGCGCGGCGCCCGAGGCGAGATTCGTCAGCAGCGACGGCAGCGGCAGCCCGCGCCGGCGGCCGATCCAGGCGAGGGCGAGCGCCTCGCAGGCGACGAGCAGGAGAATGGCATCGATGATCCGCCCCGAGGCGAATGCGGCGGCGATCGGCGCCTCCATCACGCGGGCTTCCCGAAGGGCGCGTTGAGGCGGACGATCCGCAGGTTCAGGCAGGCCGCGGTGCTGACCCAGGCAAGGTAGGGCAGGTTCATCAGCGCCGCCGCGCCGGAGACCCGGCCGGTGACCAGCACCAGCGCGACGATCGACAGCCACAGGGCCGCGACCTCGGCGAGCGCCCAGTCGGGCCGGCGGCACCGGAAGAACAGCACGCTCCAGGCGATGTTGAGCACCCCGTTCACCGCGAAGGCGGCGAGCAGCACGCCTCGGGCAATCGGGCCGGGATCGCCGGTCCAGGCGAGCACCCCGGAGGTGGCGGTGAGCGCGAAGATCACGGCCCAGACCGGCCCGAAGGCCCAGTCCGGCGGCTTCCAGGCCGGCACGCGCAGGCCCCGGTACCAGCCGTCCGTGGTGGTCGCGACGGCGCCGGCAATCGCCACCAGCACGGCGGCCACGGCCGCGACCGCGGGCGGCCCCCAGCCGGAGCCGGCCAGGATGGTCACGGCGAGACCCAGCGGAACAGGTGGGCGAGGTCCTTGAAGAAGATCCGCGCGTGGGCGGCGGGCTTGGCGCGAACCAGCTCCTTGTTCATGTAGCTGTCCCAGGTGAGCTGCTGGACATCCTTGTCCCGGCAGATCGAGACGAAGCGCTCCCGCAGCCCGTCGCTGCGGTACCAGACCCACTGCATCATCCCGAGGATCCAGAACACGCGGCCGTGCAGCTTCATGAACTGCTTGCGCGCGCCCGCGAGCGCCCGGGCATCGCCGGTTTTCAGGAAGGCGGCGGCGGCCTCGGCCGAGAGCCGGCCGCCGAGCATCGCGTAGTAGATGCCCTCGCCCGAGGCCGGCGCCACGACGCCGGCGGCGTCGCCCGCGAGCAGCACGTCCCGGCCATTGTCCCAGCGCTTCAGGGGCTTGAGCGGCAGCGGCGCACCCTCGCGGCGCAGGGTCTTCGCGTGGTCGAGCCCGGTCGCCGTGCGCAGGGCCCGGATCGAGGAACGCAGGGAGAAGCCCTTCTTCGCACTGCCGGTGCCGATGCTCAGCGTGTCGCCGTGGGGGAAGATCCAGCTGTAGAAGTCCGGCGAATGGCGGCCCTGGTAGTAGACGTCGCAGCGCGTCGCCTCGACCGCCTCGGCCCCGGGGGCGCCGGCCTCCGGCACCTGCAGGATCTCGTGATAGGCGAAGACCTGCCGCATCTTGGCGTGGCCCGGCACCTCCGCCCGGCCGACGGGCGAGCAGGCGCCGTCGGCCCCGATGACGAGGCGCGCCCGGACGGCGTGGCGGACGAGCGCCTCGCCCGCGCCGGTGGTGAAATGGACCAGCGGCGGCCCGTCATCGGGCCGGGTGATCGTTTCGAACGCGGCCTCGCGCAAGTCCGCACCGGCCGTCTCCGCGCGGGCGCGCAGCCACGGGTCGAAATGCTCGCGGTCGACCATGCCGACGAAGCCCTCGCCGACGGGCATGTCGACGGCCTTGCCGCTCGGCGCCACCATCCGGGCGGAGCGGATCTTCGCGACGAGGAGCGCATCGGGGATCGCGAAGTCGCGGATCAGCCGGGGCGGAATGGCACCGCCGCAGGGCTTGATCCGGCCGGGCTTGTCGAGGAGCAGCACCGCGTGCCCGGCCCGGGCGAGGTCGGTCGCCGCCGTGGCCCCGGCGGGACCGCCGCCGACCACGACAACGTCGTAGCGGTCGCGACCGGAGCCGCCATCATCCAACCGCGCCATGGCCTCACCTCACGCTGAAGGCAGGATCGAGCGGCACCGGATCCGGTGCCGGGGCTGAGTCGAGCCGCGCCGCCAGGACGACCGCGGCGAGGAACAGCACGCCCTCCGCGGCGAACACCGCCGCGTAGGCCTGGACGGGTTCGGCGGTGACGAGCCGGACGGCATCCACCGCCACGGCCCCGAGGAAGCCGCCGGCCCCGAAGGCGACGCCCTGCGCGGCGCCCCAGACGCCCATGCGGGTGCCGCGCTCCCGCGCGTCGCCGCGGCCGGCGAGCGCCATCATCGAGCCGATGGCGGCGACCGCGTAGGCGCCGTTGGCGGCGCCCAGGGCGAACACCGTCGCGCGCAAGGGAAAGTCCGCACCCGACGCCGCGCCGCTCGCCAGGGCGAACAGGGCGGCGGCCGAGCCGGCGCAGCCGATCCCGATCCAGAGCCGCAGGGAGGCGAGGGCGGTGCCGCGAGCGACGAGGGTCATCACCGCCACGAGCAGCATGCCGGCGAGCACGCCGCCGTGCTGGAGGCCGGCGAGCTTGGTGGTCGCGCCGGGCGTCATCGCGAAGACGAGGCCGGCATAGGGCTCCAGGATCAGC
Organism: Methylobacterium sp. FW102-HT35C08; assembly: GCF_058790235.1. Classification (NCBI taxonomy): domain Bacteria; kingdom Pseudomonadati; phylum Pseudomonadota; class Alphaproteobacteria; order Hyphomicrobiales; family Methylobacteriaceae; genus Methylobacterium; species Methylobacterium sp. FW102-HT35C08. The sequence goes on from NZ_JBYTCL010000002.1 coordinate 961,176, forward strand.
TCCTGGGCGCTGTAGGCCAGCATCGAGACGAAGACGAAAATCGTGAAGGTCCGGCTCACGGGGTCGGCCAGCACATGGGCCAGCACGGCGAGGAACGGCCGGCGCGCCTCCGCGGGCTCGGGGGCCCGGACCGGCAGGCGGCGCTCGATGCCGGCGACCGCGAGCGCCGCCACGCAGAAGGCGACGAGCGAGACCGTGCCCGACACCGCCACGAGTCGCAGGCCCGAGAACGGGTCGAGGAAGTGCCCGGCAAGCGGCGCCGTGACGGCGAAGCCGACGATCATCATCACCCAGACGATGGTGGCGGCCGCGCCCCGCCGGGACGGCGCGACGCCCCCCGACAGGAGGACGAGGAGCGAGGTCCCGGCCGCGCCGACGCCCATCCCGACGCACAGGAAGGAGAGGGCGGCCAGCGCCAGCCCCAGAGCGAGGTTCTCGGCGGCCAGCGCGGTGCCGCAGGCGGCGCCGAATCCGCCGAGGCAGAGGGCCGCCATGCCGCCGACGATCCAGGGGGTGCGCCGGCCGCTGTGGTCGGACCCGTAGCCCCAGCGCGGGCGCAGGACCTGCACGGCATAGTGCAGGGCGACCAGCAGGCCCGGCACGACGGCGGGGAGCGCCAGCTCCACCACCATCACCCGGTTGAGGGTGGCGGTCATCAGCACGACGACGCTGCCGAGCGCGGTCTGGACGAGTCCGAGGCGGACGATCTGGGGCCAGCCGAGGCCTGCGTTCGGGTCCGGTGCCATCACGCCCCTCCCACCAGCGGGCGCAGCGCGAAGGCCGCGACCAGCATGCCGAGGACGTAGAGGGTGGTGCCGGTGCCGTTGTACCAGATCGCCCGCTCCCGGGGATTCTCGAGGAACCGGGCCATCAGGGCGACTTGGCCGGCGAGCAGCGCCGCGACGAGGCCGGCATGCCAGTACCGCTCCCAGCCGACGAGGAGCGCGATCACCGCCACCTGCGGCAGGGCCATGACCAGGCAGGCGAAGCGCGCGGCGCGCTCCGAGCCCATCTGCACCGGCAGGGACAGCAGGCCCATGCGCCGGTCGCCCTCCACCGACTTGAAATCGTTGAGCGTCATGATGCCGTGGGCGCCGGCGGCGTAGAGCAGCGCCACCAGGAGCACCCGCCGGTCGGGCAGGGCGGCGGCCATGACGGCGGCGCCCGTGAACCAGGGCAGCCCCTCGTAGCAGAGTGCCACCGCGGCGTTGCCCCACCAGCCGTTCCGCTTCAGCCGCACCGGCGGGGCCGAGTAGATCCAGGCGAGCACCAGGCCGAACAGGGCGGCTCCGAGGATCCACGGTCCGAGGGCGGCGGCCACCACCAGCGACAGCAGCGTCCAGCCGAGCGCGAGGTAGAGGCCCCAGCGGCCCGGGATGCGCCCGGAGGGAATCGGCCGGTCCGGCTCGTTGATCGCGTCGACGTGGCGGTCGAACCAGTCGTTGGCGGCCTGACTGGTGGCGCAGACCAGAGGGCCGGCCAGCAGCACCCCGGCGGCGATCACCGGCCATTGGCCGCTCGCCGGCTGGCCCGACGAAATCACGCCGCAGGCGAACGCCCACATCGGTGCGAACCATGTCAGCGGCTTCAGCAGCTCGATGACTGCGCTCGGGGCGGGCGTGGCGGCCATGGCAGGAGGCTACCGGCGCGGCACCGAGTGTCAAGTGAGATTTACATATCGGGTTTCGGCGTGCGCGTCATTTGTCTCGCGAATACAGCCGCGAGTTGAAAATACATTATTCAGCGCACCGCGGAGTGGCGGGCCGAAGGGCAGGAAGCTACCCTCGATGCAATGCGAAATCGGGGCGGGGCGCGTTCCTCGACAGGGCCTGCGGCGCGCACCCTTGTCGGCAATGCGCTGCCTTGCGGATGCGGCCTGCGTTGCGCGCCGATATGGACTTCGTCCTTCCGGGGCGCCGTAGGAGAGCCCGGACCCGGAGGGTCACGCCGGAGGCGGGCAATCCAGAGCCGCCGTGAGTGCAGGTTCCAGGCATGTTGGTAGATCTGGATCCTGGGCTCCGCTCCGCGGCCCCGGGTGACGGCCGAAGGCGCAGATCGCCGCCGGAGGCCTCAGTCCTCCTCGACCGGACCGTCGAGATCGCCGACGCCGTAGCGGCGCATCTTGGCATAGAGGCCCTGCCGGCTGAGGCCGAGCATCTCGGCCGCCGAGGCCCGGTTGTCCCGGGTGATCCGCAGGGCTGCCTCGATGCAGAGCTTCTCGATCAGGTCGGTCGTCTCGCGCACCAGGGTCTTCATCGAGACCCTCCCGACCAGCTCGGCCATCTGCTCCACCGAGCGCGGCACCTCCCGCCCGCCCGGCATGCGGCCCTCGAACCGCCCTTCGGGGATCCGCCGCGGTGCGGGCCGAATCGCGAAGCCGAGGCAGGGCCGCGCGCCCGCCACCGAGACGGCGGCGACCTCCACGTCCTCGATTCCGCCGAACGTGCCGCGGATCACTGTGGCGAACCGGCGCACGGCCCCGTGGTCGACGAGAGTGGCGAACAGGGCCTGCGCCTCGGTCTCCTCGCGGCCGAGCCAATGGTCCAGGGTCCGCCCCCGCGCCTGCCCCTCGGTGGCGAGCTGCGCCAATTCCAGGAAGGCCGCGTTCGCGGTGAGGATCCGCCGGGACGGGTCGGTGACCACGAAGCCCTCTGGCATCGCTTCGATCACCGCGCGGGTGGGCGCCTCCTGATCGGCCCCGGCCTCGGCGGTCACCGGATCGGCCACGAGCCGCATCAGCGCGCTGGCGCCGCCCTCGCCGCGGAACAGCGAGGCCGAGACGGTCACCTCGCCGCGCCCGTGCGGCAGGGTGGCCCGGATCTCCCCGGCCTGCCCTGTCGCCCGAAGGGCGGCGAACTGGGCTTCGAGGGCCCGGGTGCTGGCGGCATCGAACAGATCGACCGCGTCCTGGCCGACGATGCGTTTGGCGGGGCGCCCGAGCAGGCGTGCGGCAGCCGGGTTCGCCTCGGCGACCCGCCGCGTGCCGACATCGACCACCAGAACCGGCTCACCGGAGATCTGGAACAGCTGCCGGTAGCGGGTCTCGGCGGCGCGCAGGCGGTCGTAATCCCGCTCCAGCGCCTGCTGGGTTTCCACCAGCCGGCGCTGGAGCGCCGATACGGCCCGCATGTCGCGCCCGAGAACCAGGATCGGACCGCCTTCGGCCGGACGGATCGAGGCGTAGCGGATCGGCAGGTCGATGCCGCTGGGGGAAGGATGGTTGATCTGGCGCCAGCGCGTGATGCCCTCGGGCCGGGCGTCGCGCAGCAGGGCATCGACCTTGGGCCGGCTCTCCACCGTCACGGTGTCGACCCAGCGCCGGCCCAGCCAGCCGGGGATGTTCTCCGCATCGAGATCCGTGCCGACCGTCGCGTCGCGGATCACGCCGTCGGCGTCGATCACCAGGGACAGGTCGGCAGAGGCCGCGACGATGCGCCCGGCCACCTCTCCGTCGAGGTGACCGGCCACCTGCTGCAGGGCCGCCGGCGGCTGCTGCGGGGTGGGGCGAGGCTGGAGAGTCACGGTCACCGTAATGTGATGTTCGGGTTACAACCCTTTCAGCAGGCCAATGCCTGTCTGTCCAGCAAAGCTTCCGCCGCGGCGGGTGCGAGGCAGGCATCGGCCGCGCAGGCATCGGCGCCGACGATCCCGGCATCGCCGCCGGGGCGCGCGAAATAGGGGCCGCCGACGAGCACGCGGATTCCCGGATTGCGCGAGACGCGGCGCACATCCGCGACGGCGGTCGCCAGGGCCGGCAGGAGGACATCCGAGGAGAGCGACAGCCCGACCACGTCGAACCACTCGATGCCGAGCAGGTCCAGGGGATCGAGATCGGGTCCCGGCGCCGCCGTGGTCACGTCCCAGCCGGCCTCCCGAAAGAAGCTCGCGACGATCGACAGGCCGAATCGATGAGTCTCGCCGGGGCAGGGCAGCAGCAGGACGCTGCGCCCGTTCGCGGAGACCGTTTCGCTCTCCAGCTCCGCGCAGAGGTGCCGGCTCATCGTCTGGAGCCGGCCGAGCGCCTCCGTGACGGCCAGGAAGTCGCAGGCATCCTCCTCCCAGAGAGCCCCGAGGTGCCGCGCCGCCGGGGCGAGCAGGTCGAGGAGCAGGCGCGCCAGCGGCAGACCGCCGTCCCGCAGAGCCTCCACCTCGGCGTCGAGATCGACCGGTCCGGGGGCCAGGAGCAGGGCGCTGAACGCCGCGATCTCATGCAGGCTCGGTGCACGCCCGGCCTGCTGCGCCCGACGCCCGGCGACCGGGCGGTGGGCCAGCATCAGCCGGGGCAGGATCTCGGCTTCGACGACCCGCGCGAGCGCCTCGGGCAGAGGCGACTGCCGGTCAGGCCAGGCGGCGGGCACATCACGGTAGAGGGGAAGGGCATCGCACGCGGGTCCGCAGCCTGCCGAGGGCGGGCCGTATTCCAGGCGCTCACCGAAATGCCTCCAGTCTCCCATCGGCATCCCTCCCTGAAACGGCCCCGGCCATCAAAGGTCCGGCGCCCCCCCGCTTGCGAATCGGGTGCGGCGTTGCTCGCCTGTCTATTCTTCGTCTTCGTTGGTCCCTAAATCTGACCAGCCAAGTCGCCACAGTCTCCGGTAGCAGCGCGACGATACGCTTCCTGACGAACTTGGCAATGATCTTAGACGAAGAAAAAAGATCGCACCCCCTGTCAGAGCAGGATACCGTCAAGCGCACTTGACACTTCTGGGAACGACGCCCTAGCCTCTGTCAACGACGGAGCCGCAGGCGCCGCCGGGTGCATGGGGGGCGGATGCATGGGTCCCAGGGACCGATCGGCACGACCGCTCTACACGCCCGCCGAGCGGGAGCGGCGCGACGCGACGCCGTGGACGCTGGTCCAGGGGATCCTGGCGCCCCTGCAATTCGCAATCTTCCTCGTCAGCCTGATCCTTGTGCTGCGCGCCCTCACCACCGGCGCGGGCCTGTTCGCCGCCGAAGCCTCGGTGGTGCTCAAGACCCTGGCGCTCTACGCGATCATGATCACCGGATCGGTCTGGGAGAAAGTCGTGTTCGGCCGCTGGCTGTTCGCGCCCGCCTTCTTCTGGGAGGACGTGGTCAGCATGCTGGTGCTGGCCCTCCACACCGCCTACCTCGCCGCCCTCGCCACGCACGCCATCGATGGTCGGACACTCCTCCTCCTCGCGCTGGCCGCCTACGCGAGCTACGTGGTCAATGCCGGCCAGTTCCTGCTGAAGCTGCGGGCCGCCCGCCTGGAGGGCGGCGATCGCCGCACGGCGCGCCTCGCCGAGGCGCTGTCATGAACGCCCCCTTGGCGCACGCGGCCTCCTGCGGCGGCATCGACCTGCATCAGGAGCAGGGCCAGCGGGCGGTGTTCTGCGGGCTCACCGGCATCGTCTGGCTGCACCGGAAGATCCAGGACGCCTTCTTCCTCGTGGTCGGCTCGCGCACCTGCGCGCACCTGATCCAGTCTGCGGCCGGGGTGATGATCTTCGCCGAGCCGCGCTTCGCGACCGCGATCATCGACGAGCGCGATCTCGCCGGCCTCGCCGACGCCAACGAGGAACTGGACCGCGTCGTCACCCGGCTGATCGAGCGACGGCCGGACATCAAGCTCCTGTTCCTGGTGGGCTCCTGCCCGTCCGAGGTGATCAAGCTCGACCTGTCCCGGGCGGCGCAGCGCCTGTCGGGCCGGCTCGCCCCGGTGCGGGTGCTGAACTATTCGGGCTCCGGCATCGAGACGACCTTCACGCAGGGCGAGGATGCCTGCCTCGCCGCCCTGGTGCCGGACCTGCCGCGCGAGATCGAGACGGCCGCGCCGTCGCTCCTCGTGATCGGCGCGCTGGCCGACGTGGTCGAGGACCAGTTTCTCCGGATCTTCGCCGCGATGGGTATCGCGGATGTCCGGTTCCTGCCCGCCCGCCGGGCCAGCGCGATGCCAGCGGTGGGGCGGGCTACCCGCTACCTGCTCGCCCAGCCCTTCCTGACCGACACCGCCCGTGCCCTTGAGGAGCGCGGCGCCCGCCGCCTGCCCGCGCCGTTCCCGCTGGGCGCCGAGGGCACCACCGGCTGGCTGCGGGCGGCCGCCGAGTCGTTCGGCGTCTCGGACGAAACCTTCGAGGCTGCGACCGCCCCGGGTCGCGCCCGCGCCGAGACCGCCTTGGCGCCCCAGCGCGAAAAACTCGGCGGAAAGCGCGTGTTCTTCTTCCCCGATTCGCAATTGGAGGTGCCGCTCGCCCGTTTCCTCGCCCGGGAACTCGGCGCGGAGCTCGTGGAGGTCGGGACGCCCTACCTACACCGGGGGCACCTCGCCGCCGAGATCGAGCTGCTGCCTGCGGGCACGCGGGTGACCGAGGGCCAGAGCCTCGACGACCAGATGGACCGCTGCCGGGCGGCCCGGCCGGATCTGACGGTCTGCGGTCTCGGGCTGGCCAACCCGCTGGAGGCGGAGGGGCTGTCGACCAAGTGGTCGATCGAGCTGCTGTTCACGCCCGTGCAGGGCTACGAGCAGGCCGGCGACCTCGCCGAGCTGTTCGTGCGCCCGCTCCGGCGCCGCGCCCTGCTGGAGGTGTAGCGCCATGCAGCTCACCCTCTGGACCTACGAGGGCCCGCCCCATATCGGCGCGATGCGCGTCGCCACGGCGATGTCCGGGCTGCACTACGTTCTGCACGCGCCGCAGGGCGACACCTACGCCGACCTGCTGTTCACGATGATCGAGCGGCGGGACGCCCGCCCGCCCGTGACCTACACGACCTTCCGCGCCCAGGATCTCGGCCGCGACACTGCCGAGCTGTTCAAGCAGGCGGTCTCGGCCGCCCACGCGCGGTTCCAGCCGCAGGCGATGGTCGTCGGCGCCTCCTGCACGGCCGAGCTGATTCAGGACGATCCGGGCGGGCTGGCCAAGGCGCTGGACCTGCCGATCCCGGTGATCCCGCTGGAGCTGCCGGCCTACCAGAAGAAGGAGAACTGGGGCGCGTCGGAGACGTTTTATCGGCTCGTCCGCGCGCTCGCCGGTGCCCCCGGTCAGCGCCCCGCGCGCGAGCCCGGACAGCGCCCGCTCTGCAACATCCTCGGGCCGACGGCACTGGGCTTTCGCCACCGGGACGACCTGATCGAGATCCGCCGGCTGCTGGATTCGCTCGGCGTCGCTGTGAACGTCGTGGCGCCGCTGGGGGCCACGCCCGCCGATCTCGGCCAGCTCCGGGAGGCCGACTTCAACGTCGTGCTCTATCCCGAGACCGCCCGGTCGGCGGCGGACTACCTGAAGAAGAGCTTCGGGCAGCCGTTCACGCAGACCGTCCCGATCGGCGTCGGCGGCACGCGCCGATTCGTCGAGGAGGTGGCGGCGCTGGCCGGTATCGATCCGGCCCCCGTACTCGACGGTGCCGGCTCGCGCCTGCCCTGGTACTCCCGCTCGGTCGATTCGACCTATCTCACGGCCAAGCGCGTCTTCGTGTTCGGCGACGCCACGCACGCCATCGGCATCGCCCGGGTCGCCGCGAAGGAACTCGGCTTCACCGTCGTCGGGCTCGGGACCTACAGCCGCGAATTCGCCCGCGAGGTCCGCGCCGAGGCGGCCGAGCACGGCATCGAGGCGCTGATCACCGACGATTACCTGGACGTCGAGGCCGCGATCCGCGCGGCCGCGCCGGAACTCGTCCTCGGCACCCAGATGGAGCGCCACGTCGCCAAGCGGCTCGGCATTCCGTGCGCGGTGATCTCCGCGCCGGTCCACGTCCAGGATTTCCCGGCGCGCTACGCCCCGCAGATGGGCTTCGAGGGCGCCAACGTCCTGTTCGACACCCTGGTCCATCCGCTGATGATGGGCCTCGAAGAGCACCTCCTCGGCATGTTCCGGGAGGATCCCGAATTTCACGACGGCGTCGGCCCCTCGCATCTCGGCGGCAAGTCCTTCGAGACTCCGGCGGACCGGGCGTTCGAGGCCGCGGAACGGGCGCCGGCCGACACCCCTCCGACGCCGGGGCCCGTTCCGATTCTACTGGACCGTGCGGCCCCTTGGTCGCCGGAAGCCGAGAAGGAACTGAAGAAGATCCCGTTCTTCGTGCGGGGCAAGGCACGCACCAACACCGAGACTTTCGCCCGGGAGCGGCACCTGCCGCTCATCACCCTCGAGACCCTCTACGATGCCAAAGCGCATTACGGCCGCTAGGCCGCCGATCCGCGTCGTCATCGTCACGCTCGACAATCACTTGGCGAGCGCGGTGGAACGGGCGCGCCTGCGCCTCCGGTCCGAGATGCCCGGGCTGGTGCTGGGCTTCCACGCGGCCGCCGAGTGGGACAACGATCCCGCGACGCTGGAGGCCTGCAGGGCCGACATCGCGCAGGCCGACATCGTGCTCTCGGCCATGCTGTTCATGGACGAGCATGTCCGGGCGATCCTGCCCGCACTGGCGGCGCGGCGCGAGGCCTGCGACGCGATAATCGGCTGCCTATCGGCCAGCGAGGTGGTGAAGACGACGCGGCTCGGCCGCTTCGACATGAGCGGCACCAAGCGCAGCGCTCTCGATTTCCTCAAGAAGCTGCGCGGCAAGCCCGGCCAGCAGGGCAATGCCAGCCGCCAGATGGGGCTGGTGCGCAAGCTGCCGAAGATCCTGCGCTTCATCCCGGGCTCAGCCCAGGACGTGCGCGCCTATTTCCTGACCCTGCAATACTGGCTGGCGGGCTCGGACGAGAACGTCGCCGCCCTGGTGCGCTTCCTCGTGCACCGCTACGCGGCGGGCGAACGCGCCGCGTGGCGTGAGGGCCCGGCGGCCCCGGCGCCCCTCGATTACCCCGAGACCGGCCTCTACCACCCGCACCTGCCCGCCCGGATCGGCGCCGACCCGTCGCGGCTGCCGCGCCGGGCTGATGCGAAGGGCCGGGTCGGCCTGCTGGTGATGCGCAGCTACGTGCTCGCCGGCAACACCGCCCATTACGACGGGGTGATCGCCGCCCTGGAAGCGCAGGGCCTCGACGTGGTGCCGGCCTTCGCCAGCGGCCTCGACAACCGTCCGGCGGTGGATTCCTTCTTCATGAAGGACGGGCGCGCCTGCATCGACGCGCTGGTCTCGCTCACCGGCTTCTCCCTGGTCGGCGGCCCCGCCTACAACGACGCCGCCGCCGCCGAACTGATGCTGGCCCGGCTCGACGTGCCCTACCTCGCCGCCCAGGCGCTGGAGTTCCAGACCCTCGAGCAGTGGGAGGCGGGCGACCGCGGCCTGTCGCCGGTCGAGGCGACCATGATGGTTGCAATCCCCGAACTCGACGGAGCCACGGCCCCGATGGTGTTCGGCGGCCGCTCCGCGAATTCCGGCGCCGACAACGCCCGGGACATGCGGGTCCACCCTGAGCGCGCCGCCCGCCTCGCCGAGCGCGTCGCCCGGCTGGTGTCGCTCCGCCGGGCCGCGAAGGCCGAGCGGAAGCTCGCCGTGGTGCTGTTCAACTTCCCGCCCAACGCCGGTGCCACCGGCACGGCGGCGTTCCTGTCGGTCTACGCTTCGCTGCTCAACACCCTGAAGGGCTTGGCGGCGGACGGCTACACGGTGGAAGTGCCGGAGAGCGTCGATGCCCTGCGCGAGCGGATCCTCGACGGCAATGCCAAGCGCTATGGGACCCAGGCCAACGTCCACGCCCGCATCCCGGCCGAGGATCACCTGCGGCGCGAGCCCTACCTCGCCGAGATCGAGGCCCAATGGGGCCCGGCACCGGGCCGCCACCAGACCAACGGCGGCGAGATCTTCGTGCTCGGGGCGCAGTTCGGGAACGTCTTCGTCGGGGTGCAGCCGGCCTTCGGCTACGAGGGCGACCCGATGCGGCTGCTGTTCGAGCGCGGCTTCGCGCCGACGCACGCCTTCAGCGCCTTCTACCGCTACCTGCGCGAGGACTTTTCCGCCGACGCCGTGCTGCATTTCGGAACCCACGGCGCGCTCGAATTCATGCCCGGCAAGCAGACCGGTCTGTCCGAAGCCTGCTGGCCGGAGCGGCTGATCGGGGCGCTGCCGAACGTCTACCTCTACGCGGCCAACAACCCGTCCGAAGGGACGCTTGCCAAGCGCCGCTCGGCGGCGACGCTGGTGAGCTACCTGACCCCGAGCCTCGCGGCGGCCGGGCTCTATCGCGGGCTGATCGACCTGAAGAGCTCGATCGAGCGCTGGCGCGGCCTCGGCCCCGAGGCGGGGGGCGAGCGCGAGACATTGGCCCGCCTGATCCAGGACCAGGGCGCGGCGGTCGATCTCGTGGCGGCCGAGCCGGCCTGGAACGGCGATCTCGGCACCCACGTCGCCGGCCTCTGGACCGCCCTTCAGGAACTGGAGCAGACCCTGATCCCGCACGGCCTGCACGTGGTCGGGCAGGGGACGCCGGAGGAAGAGCGGGTCGATCTGCTCCTGGCGCTCGCCGAGTCGGCTCATGGCGTACGGCCGGAGCGGGCCGGGATCGAGGCGCTTGCGGCCGGCCAGGGCATCGAGGCGGCGCTGAAACTCTCCGGCCTACCCGCGGACGATACGGGTCGCGCCGCGTTCGCGAGCCTCGCCGAGACCGACCGGCTGCTGTCCCGCGACCACGAAGTTCCGGCGCTGCTGCGCGCACTCGACGGCCGCTTCGTGCCGCCGGTGGCCGGCGGCGACCTGCTGCGCAACCCCGCGATCCTGCCGACCGGCCGCAACCTCCACGGGTTCGATCCCTACCGCCTGCCCTCGGCCTTCGCGGTGGCCGACGGTGCCCGGCAGGTAGCCCGGATCCTCGAACGCTTTGCGGCGGACGGAAAACCCTGCCCGGAGAGCGTCGCCCTGGTCCTGTGGGGCACCGACAACCTCAAGAGCGAGGGCGGCCCGATCGCCCAGGCCCTGGCGCTGATCGGCGCCGCCCCGCGCTTCGACGGTTACGGGCGCTTGAGCGGCGCCGAACTGATCCCGCTGGAAACTCTGGGCCGCCCGCGCATCGACGCGGTGGTGACCCTCTCGGGCATTTTCCGGGACCTGTTGCCCCTGCAGACGAAGCTGCTGGCCGAAGCGTCCTTCCTCGCCGCCATCGCCGACGAGCCCCTCGAACAAAACTACGTCCGCAAGCACGCCCTGGCGATACAGGCCGCGCAGGGCTGCGATCTGGAGACGGCGGCGCTCCGCGTCTTCTCCAACGCCGAGGGCGCCTACGGGGCCAACGTCAACCACCTGGTCGATTCGGGGAACTGGGACGACGACGCGGAACTCTGCGAGACCTTCTCGCGCCGCAAGAGCTTCGCCTACGGCCGCACCGGCCGCCCGGCGCCACAGCGCGCCCTGATGCAGGCGGTGCTCGCCTCCGTCGACATGGCCTACCAGAACCTCGACTCGGTCGAGGTCGGCGTCACCTCCGTCGACCACTACTTCGACGGGCTCGGCGGCATGGGCCGGGCGGTGGCCCGGGCCAAGGGCGAGTCGGTGCCGATCTACATCAGCGACCAGACCCGCGGGGAGGGACGCGTCCGCTCCCTGGAGGAGCAGGTGGCGCTGGAGACGCGCACGCGGATGCTCAACCCGAAATGGTACGAGGGCCTGCTCGGCCACGGCTACGAGGGCGTGCGCCAGATCGAGACCCACCTGACCAACACGGTCGGCTGGTCGGCCACCGCCAACGCGGTCCAGCCCTGGATCTACGAGCGGATCACCGAGACCTACGTCCTCGACAAGGACATGCGCGAGCGCATGGCCGCCTTGAACCCCACCGCCTCCGCCAAGGTCGCCCAAAGGCTGATCGAGGCGCACCGCCGCGGCTTCTGGACCCCCGACGCAGCGATGCGCGACGCCCTCGACCGGGCCGAGGAGGAGCTGGAGGACCGCCTGGAAGGCGTCACCGCAGGAGTGGCCGCATGAACATCGCGATCCGCAACCCCGTCATGGCCCGGAAGGAGGAGGGGAGCCTTCAGGTCGCCCTCGATCCCGATCTGAAGATCGAGACCGCCAAGGTCTTCGCGGTCTACGGCAAGGGCGGGATCGGCAAGTCGACCACCTCGTCGAACCTGTCGGTGGCGTTCTCGAAGCTCGGCAAGCGGGTGCTGCAGATCGGCTGCGACCCGAAGCACGACTCGACCTTCACGCTGACCAAGCGCCTCGCCCCCACGGTGATCGACGCCCTGGAGGCGGTGAACTTCCACTCGGAAGAGCTGCGCGTCGAGGATTTCGTGGTCGAGGGCTACAACGGCGTGATGTGCGTCGAGGCCGGCGGGCCGCCCGCCGGCACCGGCTGCGGCGGCTACGTGGTCGGCCAGACGGTGAAGCTCCTCAAGGAGCACCACCTCCTCGAAGACACCGACGTCGTCGTCTTCGACGTGCTGGGCGACGTGGTCTGCGGCGGCTTCGCCTCGCCGCTCCAGCACGCCGACCGGGCGCTGATCGTCACCGCCAACGACTTCGACTCGATCTTCGCCATGAACCGGATCGTCGCGGCGATCCACGCCAAGTCGAAGAATTACGGCGTGCGGCTCGGCGGCGTCATCGCCAACCGCTCGGCCAAGACCGACGAGATCGACCGGTTCAACGACGCGGTCGGCTTGAAGCGTCTCGCGCATTTCCCCGATCTCGACGTGGTCCGCCGCTCGCGGCTCAAGAAGTCGACCCTGTTCGAGATGGATTCCTCGCCGGAGCTCGACGCCGTGACCGCCGAGTACATGCGGCTCGCCGAGACGCTCTGGGCCGGGGGCGAAGCCTGCGAGGCGATTCCCATGAAGGACCGCGACCTGTTCGAGTTCCTCGGTTTCGATTGAGTTTGGGGTTCGACCGATGGCCAGCGCCAGCTACGACGCCCGCCGGGGCGAGCTGACCACCTACTTCGACCGCACCGCGGTTGAGGCGTGGTCGCGCCTGACCTCGGATGCCCCGGTGAGCCGGATCCGCGCCACCGTGCGCGCCGGCCGTGACGCCATGCGGGCGACCCTGCTCTCCTGGCTGCCGGCCGACATGACCGGCCTGCGGCTGCTCGATGCCGGCTGCGGCACCGGGGCGCTCAGCGTCGAGGCAGCACGGCGCGGCGCGGAGGTGGTGGCGATCGACGTCTCGCCGACGCTGATCGGGCTGGCGCAGGAGCGGCTGCCGGCGATCTCCGGCGCCGGCCGCATCGACTTCCGGGTCGGGGACATGCTCGACCCGGCGCTCGGCCGGTTCGACCACGTGGTGGCGATGGACTCGCTGATCCACTACCGCGCCGCCGACATTACCCGGGCGCTGGCGGTGCTGGGCGCGCGCACGGACCGGTCGGTGCTGTTCACCGTGGCGCCGCGCACGGCCCTGCTGACGCTGATGCACGCGGCCGGACAGTTCTTTCCGCGGGGCGACCGCTCGCCTTCCATCGTGCCGGTGACCGAGCGTGCGCTGCGGCGGCAGATCTCGTCCGAGCACGCGCTCGACGGCTTCGCCTGGGCGCGGAGTCACCGGATCAACAGCGGGTTCTACCTGTCGAACGCGATCGCGCTGACGCGCGTTTCCGGTGCCTCCAAACCATGCCCTCATCCTGAGGTGCCGCAGGGCAGCGGTGGCCTCGAAGGAGGGCTCCAGCCAGCCGCACGATCCCGGGAGGGCTCCTTCGAGGCTGCTGCGCAGCACCTCAGGATGAGGGGGATGGATGGGACGGAAGGATCCGCCCCATGAAGTCCGGCCGTACCCTCACCGCAGCCCTCATGCGCCTCGGCCCGGCGATCCTGCCCTTCGCGGATGCTGCCACGGTCGAGCTGCCGCTGGGCCGCCTCCTGCGCCTCGCCCTGTTCCAGGTCACCGTCGGCATGGCGGCGGTGCTGCTGATCGGAACGCTCAACCGGGTGATGATCGTCGAACTCGGCGTCCCGGCCTGGATCGTCGCGGTGATGCTGGCCCTGCCACTGATCTTCGCGCCGTTGCGGGCGCTGGTCGGCTTCCGGTCGGACACGCATCGCTCGGTGCTGGGCTGGCGGCGAGTGCCGTATATCTGGTTCGGCACGCTGTTGCAGTTCGGCGGGCTGGCGATCATGCCGTTCGCCCTGCTGATCCTGTCGGGCGACACGACCGGCCCGCTCTGGGTCGGCGACCTCGCGGCGGCGCTGGCCTTCCTGCTGGTCGGCGCAGGCCTGCACACCACCCAGACCGTCGGGCTGGCGCTCGCCACCGACCTCGCCCCCGCCCACGCGCGGCCGAAGGTGGTGGCGCTGCTCTGCGCGGCTCTGCTGTTCGGCATGATGGCGAGCGCGGTGCTGTTCGGCCTGTTCCTCGCCCACTTCTCGCCCGTACGGCTCATCCAGGTGATCCAGGGAGCGGCTTTGGTCACCATCATCCTCAACGGCTTCGCGCTGTGGAAGCAGGAGCCGCGCGACCCCAACCGGGCGCAGGAAGCGCCCCAACGCGACTTCCGTGCCTCCTGGCGGGCCTATGCGGGGCAGGGCACCGCCCGCCGGCGCCTCGTGGCGATCGGCCTCGGCACGGCCGGCTTCTCGATGCAGGACATCCTGCTCGAACCCTATGGCGGCCAGATCCTGCACCTCTCCGTGGGGGCGACCACGGCGCTGACTGCCCTGTTGGCGGCCGGCGGCGGCCTCGGCCTTCTCGTGGCGGCGCGCTGGCTCGGGCGCGGCGGCGATCCGTTCCGGGTGTCGGCGGTGGGCGTCGGGATCGGGATCATGGCCTTCTCGGCGGTGGTCTTCGCCGCGCCGCTGGCCTCCGCCGACCTGTTCGCCGCGGGTGTCAGCCTGATCGGGCTCGGTGGCGGCCTGTTCGCCCACGGCACGCTCACCGCCTCGATGAACCGCGCCGGGCCGGAAGATACCGGGCTGGCGCTCGGCGCCTGGGGCGCCGTTCAGGCGACCGCGGCCGGCCTGTCGATCGCGGCGAGCGGCCTCGTGCGCGATGTCGGCGGCGCCATCGCCCAGTCGGGAGTGCTCGGCGAGGGCATGAACGAGCCCGCCATCGGCTACCTCATCGTCTACCACATCGAGATCGCCCTGCTGTTCGCCGCGCTCCTCGCGCTGGGACCGCTGGTGCGTGAGGACACGCGAACAGAGGTTCGAGACCGCATTGCCGACGGCCTTGCCGGTCGGACGGCCTGAGACTCGGGGAGGACTGCCATGCCAACCGGCGCACTTACGGGTTATGTCGACGTCGCCCAGGTCGTGCTCTACGCGTTCTTCCTCTTCTTCGCGGGGCTGGTGTTCTGGCTCCGCCGCGAGGACCGGCGCGAGGGCTACCCCCTGGAGAACGAGGCCGTCGGCCGCCGCAAGGCGGACGATCCGATCCTGATCCCCCGGTCCAAAGCCTTCTATCTCCCCGGCGGCGAGACGACCTACGCGCCGCAGGCGGTGCACGGCCGGAACGACATCGAGACCGGCATCCCGGCCCGCAAGGTCGAGCCCTGGCCCGGCGCGCCCTACGAGCGGACGGATTCCTCGCTCCAGGCCGGCGTCGGCCCCGGCTCCTGGGTGCTGCGGCACGACGTGCACGACCGGACCTGGGACGAGGAGATCCGCATCGTGCCCCTGCGGGTGGCGAAGAACTTCATCATCCACGAGGACGGCCCGAACCCGATCGGCATGAGCGTGTTCGGCACCGACAACGCCCTGGCGGGTGTCATCAGTGACGTCTGGGTCGATCGCGGCGAGTCGCTGATCCGCTATTACGAGGTGGAACTCCCGACGGGCGGTCGCCGGCTAATGCCGACCACCTTCTGCCGGGCCGGCGGCCTGACCAAGACGGTGACGACCGAGGCGCTGCTCGCCAGCCAGTTCGCCGACATCCCGGCCACCCGCGACCCCGACAGCGTGACCTTCCTCGAGGAGGAGCGGATCGTCTCGTATTTCGGCGCCGGCACGCTCTACGCCACGCCCGAGCGCGCGGAGCCCATCCTGTGAGCGGCGATTTCCTCCCCGAGGGCACCCTGCGGGGGCTGCCCGGCCCGCTGCCAATGGGCGAGCGCATCCTCTGGCAGGGGGCGCCGACGACCACCGGCCTGCTGGTGCGGGTGTTCCACGCCCGTCTGGTGATCGCGTGGTTCGCGGTCTGCGCCCTGGCCTTCGGCCTCGCCGCCGGCTCGCCCGCGGCGGCGCTCGCCAAGGTCGGACCGACGCTGCTGGTCGGCGCCGGTGCCGTCGCGCTGCTCTGGCTGCTCGCGTGGCTGACCCACCGCACGACCCTCTACACCGTGACCAACCGCCGGATCGTGCTGCAGGCCGGGATCGCCCTGCCGGTGACCCACAACCTGCCCTTCGCGCAGCTCGACAGCGCGGCTTTGCGCGCGTTCACGGACGGCAGCGGGGATCTACCGCTGCAGTTGCGGCCAGGGCTGCGCATCGCCTACCTTCAGCTCTGGCCGCATGCCCGGCCCTGGCGTCTGACCCGGACGGAGCCGATGCTGCGCTCCGTACCGGAGGCGGACGCGGTGGCGGCGATCCTGGCGCGGGCGCTCCAAGCGCACGCCGCCGGGGCCGCACTGCCGGTGCGGGTGGCCCGTCTGCCGCAGGCGGACGAAAATCCCGGCCGCCTCGTCGCGGCCGAATAGGGAGGAGCGCGATGGGCGAGCGGGCGGAGAAGGCCGGCCGAACGACCGGACCGGCGCCGGCGCTGCTGATGATCGGTGCGGGAGCGCTGATGGGCTTCTCCATGCTGGCGGTCCTGATCGGCCGCAGCGAAGGAGTCGGCCTCGTCGCCCTGCCGGCCGCCAAGGCGGTGGCCCGGCTCGAATTCCGGGCCGAGGACCAGGTCGACGGCTCGATCGCGTTGCGGGACGTCTCCGACCGGCACATCGTCGCCTGGATCCGCCCCGGCGAGGACGGCTTCCTGCGCGGGACCCTGCGGGGCCTCGCCCAGGCCCGGCAGCGTGGGGGCCTCGGGCCGGAGCAACCCTTCAGCCTGACCCGCTACGACGACGGCCGCCTCGCGCTCGCCGACGAGGCCACCGGCCGCCAAGTGCCCCTGGAGGCCTTCGGATCGACCAATGCCGGGGCCTTCGCCCGGCTGATGCCCGGGCCGGGTGCGCCCGCCACGGAGACGCGGTGATGGGCCTGTTCGGCAGCCGCACCGTCACCGTGCCCTGCACGGTCGAGATCGAGCAGACGCCCGAGAGCCTGCACGCGCACGTCACCCTCGATGCCGGCTTCGAGATCGAGCCCGGCGACGCGGTTCAGGTCCACGACGCGCCGACCTCGGTGCCCTACGGCGAGCGGCTTACCGTGCGCCGCACCGCCACCATCACCCGGGCCGGCCCGCTGGAGCGGGCCTGGACCAAGCTCATCGCCCATCTCGAGCTGACCGAACTCTACGAGGTCAGCTTTTCCGAGAGGAGGAAGCTGTGAACGCACCCGTCCCGCCGCCCTCCGGCCAGCCGATCCCGAAGAATCCGGTCAACGAATCGACCAAGGCGGCCCAGGAGACGACCTTCCTGTCGCCCCGGTTCTACACGACCGATTTCGTCGAACTCGACCGCACGAATGTCGAGCCTGTGCGGCGCGACTGGGACGTGCTCATCGCCGAATTGCGCGCCGACCCGAACAAGCGCCACTTCACCCGCAACGAGGAGTTCGACTGCGACCTGTCGCAGATGGAGCCCGAGCTGCGGAAGGAATTTCTGGACTTCCTGGTCTCGTCGATCACCGCCGAGTTCTCCGGCTGCGTGCTCTACGCGGAGATGCGGAAGCGGGCCAAGAACAAGGACATCAAGGAGCTGTTCGGCTTCATGAGCCGCGACGAGGCGCGCCACGCCGGTTTCATCAACGACACGCTCAAGGATTTCGGCATCGGCGTGGACCTCGGATTTCTCACGAAATCTAAAAAATACACGTTTTTCCGGCCGAAATTCATCTTCTACGCTACTTATCTCTCCGAGAAGATCGGCTACGCCCGCTACATCACGATCTTCCGTGAGCTGGAGCGGCACCCGGAGCGGCGCATCCACCCGATCTTCAAGTGGTTCGAGCTGTGGTGCAACGACGAGTTCCGCCACGGCGAGGCCTTCGCGCTGCTGATGCGCGCCAATCCGAAGCTGACGAGCGGCGTGAACCGCTACTGGATCCGGTTCTTCCTGCTCGCCGTCTTCGCCACGATGTACGTCCGCGACCATCACCGGCCGGCCTTCCACAAGGCGCTGGGCGTCGATCCGAGCGACTACGACTTCAAGGTCTTCCGGATCACCTCGGAGATCTCCCGCCAGACCTTCCCGCTGGAGCTCGACCTCGACAACCCGAAGTTCAAGGCGGGGCTCGACCGGCTGCTCGGCTGCTCCCGGGCGATCGCCGACGCCAAGGCGCGGGGCGGCCTCGCCGGCAAGGCCCTGCAGGGATTCCACGCCGCGCGGGCGGCGGTGACCTTCGCGCGGCTCTATCTCCTGCCCGTCAAGGCCAACGCCCTGCCGGCCGACATCCGCCTCCAGCCGGTCTGGTAGCATGGCGACTTATGCCGCCCCGGTCCTGTATGCGGTGCTGCTCTGGTGGTTCTCCACCGGGCTGATCCTGCTGCTCGACCACGCCCCGCGGCGGACCCATCCGTGGAGCATGGCCGGGGCGACGCTGCTGCTCGCCGGCGCCCTGGTGGCGATCCGCGCCAGCGCCGCCGACACGAGCGCCACGGGGGCCTACACGGCCTTCACGGCCGCGCTCATCGTCTGGGGCTGGCAGGAGATGAGCTACTACATGGGCTTCCTGTCCGGCCCGCGGCCCGTGGCCTGCGCGCCGAGCGTACGGGGGTTCGACCGGTTCCTCGCCGCACTGGCGACCAGCCTGTGGCATGAATTCGCCATCGTGATCGGCGGCCTCGCGATCCTGGCGCTGGTCTGGGGCAGCCCCAACCGCTTCGCCCTGTGGACCTACGGCACGCTGGTGGTGATGAACCTCTCGGCGCGGCTCAACCTGTTCCTGGGGGTGCGGAACCTCCACGCCGAGTTCCTGCCGGACCATCTCGGCTACCTCGCCTGCTACCTGTCCCGGAAGCCGATGAACCTGCTGTTCCCGGTCTCGGTGAGCCTCGGGACCATCGCGGCGGCTTTGCTCGGCCGCGCGGCGCTCGGCGCCGACCTGCTGGAGCATGAGCTGATCGGCTTCACGGTCCTGGCGACGCTGACCGCGCTCGCCACCCTGGAGCACTGGTTCCTGATGCTGCCGCTGCCCTCGGCGGAGCTGTGGCGCTGGAGCCTGCCGGGGCGGGCGCCCGGGGAAGCGGCCCCACCGCGGGATCGCGTGTAGGGCGAGGGATCAGATCCGGGCGATGCACGTCCACCAGTCTGGAACTGGTCTTGTGCGAAGTCCGGTGTCACAGGCGGGATCAACCCGCAGGGTTTGTTCGGGGAGAGGCGACATGGACTACGAGACCTTCTTCGGAGCCGAGATCGCCGGTCTCCATCGGGAAGGGCGCTACCGGGTCTTCACCGACCTCGAGCGCCATGCCGGCAACTTCCCGCACGCCACCCACCACCATGCCGGCGGCACGCGGCCGGTCACGGTCTGGTGCTCGAACGACTATCTCGGCATGGGCCAGCACCCGACCGTTACCGGGGCGATGCACGAGGCGATCGACCGCTGCGGCGCGGGCGCCGGCGGCACCCGCAACATTTCGGGCACCAACCACTACCATGTGCTGCTGGAGCGTGAGCTCGCCGACCTCCACGGCAAGGAGGCGGCCCTGCTGTTCACCTCCGGCTACGTGTCGAACTGGGCGGCGCTCGGGACCCTGGCGTCGCGCCTGCCGAACTGCGCGGTCTTCTCCGATTCCGAGAACCACGCCTCGATGATCGAGGGCATCCGGTTCTCGCGGGCCGAGCGCCACATCTTCCGCCACAATGACCCGGAGGACCTGAACCGCAAGCTCGACCTGATCGACCCGTCCCGGCCGAAGCTGGTGGCCTTCGAGTCGGTCTACTCGATGGACGGCGACATCGCGCCGATCGCCGAGATCTGCGACGTGGCCGAGGCCCACGGGGCGCTCACCTACCTCGACGAGGTCCACGCGGTCGGCCTCTACGGCGCGCGCGGCGGCGGCATCTCGGAGCGGGACGGCGTCGCTCACCGGCTCGATGTGATCGAGGGTACGCTGGGGAAGGCCTTCGCAGTCCATGGCGGCTACATCACGGCCTCAGAGAAGCTCTGCGACTTCGTGCGCAGCTTCGCCTCGGGCTTCATCTTCACCACCTCGCTGCCGCCGGCGGTGGCGGCCGGCGCGGCGGCGAGCATCCGCCATCTGAAGACGAGCGGCGTCGAGCGCGCCCGGCATCAGGAGCGCGTGGCGAAGGTCCGGCAGGCCCTGGAGGCCGCCGACATCCCGACCATGCCGAACGACAGCCACATCGTGCCGGTGATGGTCTGCGACCCCGTGCTGTGCAAGGGGATCTCCGATACCCTGCTCGACGAGTTCGGCATCTACGTGCAGCCGATCAACTACCCGACGGTGGCCCGCGGCACCGAGCGCCTGCGGATCACCCCGTCGCCACTGCACACCGATGCCGACATCGCGCATCTGGTCGCGGCGCTCACCACGATCTGGGGACGGATCGGGCTCCGGCAGAAGGCGGCGGAGTAGGGCTTTCCTTCCCCCACCCGCACCCTCATCCTGAGGCGCCCGCGTCAGCCGGCCTCGAAGGAGGGCTCCAGCCAGCCGCGCGATCCCTGGAGCTCTCCTTCGAGGCCTCCGCTGCGCGGCGGCACCTCAGGATGAGGGGGCTGGGTTGGATGCCCCCCGCAGCATCGAGTCATCGCGTGCCCACTTTCCCCTTCTCGGCCATCGTCGGCCAGGACGAGATGCGCCAGGCGCTGCTGATCGCGGCGGTGGACCCGGCCGTCGGCGGCGTGCTGGTCTTCGGCGACCGCGGCACCGGCAAGTCCACGGCGATTCGGGCACTGGCCGCCCTGCTGCCGCCGATGCGGGCGGTGGTCGGCTGCCCGTACAAGTGCGACCCCGACAGCCCGGCCGAGAGCTGCCCGCACTGCGCCGAGGGCGGCCCGCGCAAGAGTCACAAGACACCGGTGCCCGTCGTGGACCTGCCGCTCGGCGCCACCGAGGACCGGGTCGTCGGTACCCTCGACCTGGAGCGGGCGCTCGGCGCCGGCGTGAAGGCGTTCGAGCCGGGGCTGCTCGCCCGCGCCAACCGCGGCTTCCTGTACATCGACGAGGTCAACCTGCTGGAGGACCACCTCGTCGACCTGCTGCTCGACGTGGCGGCCTCAGGGATCAACACCGTCGAGCGCGAGGGGCTGTCCCTGCGCCACCCGGCGCGGTTCGTGCTCGTCGGCTCCGGCAACCCGGAAGAGGGGGAATTACGCCCGCAGCTTCTCGACCGGTTCGGGCTGGCCTGCGAGGTCGTGACCCCGAAGGACATCCCGACCCGCATCGCGGTGGTGCGCGCCCGCGACGCCTACGAGCGCGACCCGGAGGTATTCTGTGCCGAACGTGCTGGCGAAGAGCGGAAAATACAAAAACGAATCCTGCTGGCGCGGGAGCGCCTGCCGTCCGTGACTGTACCGGATGCCGCCCTCGAGCGCGCGGCGCGGCTCTGCCTCGCGCTCGGCATCGACGGGCTGCGCGGCGAGCTGACCTTGATGCGCACCGCCCGGGCGCTCGCTGCTCTCGACGGCGCCGCGGCGGTCACCGACGACCATCTCCGCCGCATCGCCCCGGCGTCCTTGCGCCACCGCCTGCGCCGCAACCCGCTGGACGAATCCGGATCCACGGCCCGAGTGGAGCGGGCGCTGGCGGAGGTGTTTGCGTGATGGCGCAGCCGCTTGTCTCCCCCCCCGCAGAGGGGGGAGGGAGGGCGCCAGATTGCTGGGCCGATGCTTGCCTCGCCGCCCGGGTTCTCGCCGCCGACCCGCACGGGCTCGGCGGCGCGGTGCTGCGGGCCCCCGCCGGCCCGGTGCGCGAGCGCTGGCTCGACGTCGTGCGGGCGGCGCTGCCCCCGGGAACGCCCTGGCGGCGCCTGCCGCCGGGCATCGGCGACGACAGCCTGCTCGGCGGGCTCGACCTTGCCGCGACCCTGGCGGCCGGCCGCCCCGTCGCGCGCGCCGGCCTGCTGGCGGAAGCCGATGGCGGCCTCATCGTCGCGCCCATGGCCGAGCGCCTCGCCCCCGGCACCGCGTCCCGCCTCGCCGCCGCCCTCGACACCGGCACGGCCTCAGAGCGCAGCGCCCGCTTCGGCCTGATCCTGCTCGATGAGGGCGTGGCGGATGAGGCCGTCGCCGACACCCTGGCCGACCGCCTCGCCTTCCGGATCGACCTGACCGGCCTCGGCGCCGCGGACGCGCAGGCGACACCGCCCGACCCGGAACCCGCCCTGCAGACCGCGGAGCCGGATCCGGTCGGCAGCCTCTGTGCCCTGGCCGAAGCCTTCGGCGTCGCGTCCCTGCGCGGCCCGATCCTGGCGGCCCGGCTGGCGCGGGCGCTCGCCGGGGCGGGACGGGTCGGCCAAGCGGAGATCACCGCGGCCGCGCGCCTTGTCCTGGCGCCGCGCGCCACGCGCCTGCCAGCCCCCGCGGAGGCCGAGCCCGAAACCGCGGAAGTCCCTCCGGACGATCCGCCCGCGGAACCGCCCACGGACGCCGCGGAGCCGGGCGCCGCAGATGCGCCGGAGGATGTCGTGCTGGAGGCCGTGCGCGCCGCGATCCCGGCGCATCTCCTCGAGCAGATCCTGTCGGGACAGCCGCGTCTCGCCGCCGCCAAGGCCGGCCGGGTCGGGCAGGCCGCGGCGTCGCGCACCGGGCGCCCGGTCGGCAGCCGGCGCGGCGATCCACGCCGCGGTCGGCTCGACCTGCTCGCGACCCTGCGGGCGGCAGCACCCTGGCAGGCCCTGCGGCGGGGCAGGGAGGAGACGCGCCGCATCGCGGTGCGGCGGGACGACCTACGGATCCGGATCCTCAAGCAGCGGACCGAGACGACCACGGTGTTCTGCGTCGATGCCTCGGGCTCGGCCGCGCTGGAGCGGCTGGCCGAGGCGAAGGGCGCGGTCGAGCTGCTGCTGGCCGAGGCCTATGTCCGGCGCGACCGGGTGGCGCTCGTGGCGTTCCGCGGCGCCGGCGCGGAGCTGGTCCTGCCGCCGACCCGCTCGCTGACCCGGGCCAAGCGCGGCCTCTCGGGGTTGCCGGGCGGGGGCGGGACGCCTTTGGCGTCGGGGATCGACGCGGCGGTCGCGGTGGCGCTCGGCGTGCGCCGGGGCGGCAGCCGGCCGGCGATCGTGCTGCTGACCGACGGCCGGGCCAATGTCGCGCGCTCGGGGGAGGGTGGTCGCGGCAGAGCCGGCGCGGACGCCCTGCAGGCGGCCCGAACCTTGCGGGCCGCCGGGCTGCCGGCACTGGTGATCGATACGGGCAGCCGGGGCGAGGAAGCCCGGCCGGTGGCGGAGGCGATGGGGGCCCGCTACCTGAAGCTGCCGCGCGTCGAGGCCGGGCAGCTCAGCGCGGCAGTGCGCGCGGCGCTGTGAGCGCCGCGACGGGTCTGGCTCAGAGGTCGCCGCTGATGCCGAGATCGGCGAGGCGCTGGTGATGGGCCAGCCAGGAGTTCAGCATCTCGCGGACGATGGCGCTGAAGCTCCAGCCGCCGGTGGTCGGGGCGGCGATGTTCTGCGTCGAGGAGGTGAAGAGGATCATGGCCTGCTCCGAAGTTGGGGGACGTGTCTTGCTCTTGTTCGACCCGGATATGCGGGTTGTGCTGCGTCGCAGCAATCGGGTCTGGATCAGCGGTGGCATGCGGTTGCCGCATGGGATTCTTCAGCATTACGAAATACTTCCGGTCCTGAACGATAGCGCCGCATCCCTGCCTGCCGGCCCTGGCTTCGGTGCAGTGCGGGAGGCGGATGCGTGGTGAGCCCGTTCGACGCCGATCGGCCGGACTGGGCGGTCGAGGGCCGTGACTGGCCGCATCGGGAGGCGAGCCGCTTCGTCGAGGCGGCGGGCCTGCGCTGGCACATCCAGGAATTCGGCCGGGCGGAGGCTCCGACGCTGCTGCTCCTGCACGGGACCGGAGCGGCGACCCATTCCTGGCGCGGGCTGGCGCCGCTGCTCGCCCAGGACTTCTTCGTCATCGCCCCGGACCTGCCGGGCCACGGCTTCACCGATCCCCTACCCGATGCCGACCTGTCGCTGCCCGGCATGGCGCGGGCCGTGGCGGGTCTCGTGGCGGCGCTCGGCCGCCCGCCGGTCCTGGCGGCCGGCCACTCGGCCGGCGCTGCGGTGCTGGCGCGGATGTGCCTGGACGGCTCGATCGCGCCCCGTCTGCTGGCGGCCTTCAACGGCGCCCTGGCGCCGCTGCCGGGGGCGGCCAATCTCCTGTTTCCCAGGATGGCGCGGCTGCTGTTCCTGAACCCGTTCACCCCGCGGATCTTCGCCTGGACGGCCGACCGGTCGGCGGCCAAGCGCCTGATCGAGGGGACGGGCTCGCGTCTGGATCCGGCGGGCGTGGATCTCTATCGGCGGCTCTTCGCCCGGTCCGGCCATGTCCGCGGGGCGCTCGGCATGATGGCGAACTGGGATCTTGCCGGGCTGCACCGGGCGCTGCCCGGCCTCGCGACCCGGACGCTGCTGATCGTCGGCGGCGACGACAAGGCGATCCTGCCGGACACCGCCTTCGCGTTGCGCGACCGCCTGCCCGATGCCCGCGTGGCCCTGATCCGCGGGCTCGGCCACCTCGCCCACGAGGAGGCGCCGGAGCGCGTGGCCGAGGTTCTGCTCGCGGAGGCGCGGACCCTCGGCCTGCCCTGAGCCGCCGGGACTGGCGCCGGCCTTGCCTGGGCTTTAGAGCCTGCCGCGGGGGCAGGGACGAGGAGCAGTCGAGACGATGGCGAGACCCGTGATCGGCGTCATCGGTAACGCACGTCTGATCGACAATCGATTCCCGGCGCAGATCGTCGGCGCCAACAACATGCAGGCCGTGGCCGCCGTGGCCGGCGCCCTGCCGCTGATGTTCGCCGCCGACCCGGCGATCACCGATCTCGGCGACCTCCTCGACACGGTGGATGGCATCCTGCTCACGGGCGGCCGCGCCAATGTCCACCCGACCCGCTTCAACGCCGAACCCTGCGCGGCACACGAGCCCTACGACGAGGCGCGTGACGCCGTGGCGCTGCCGCTGATCGAGGCCTGCGTGGCCCGCGGCGTGCCGCTCTTCGGCATCTGCCGCGGCTTCCAGGAGATGAATGTCGCCTTCGGCGGCAGTCTGCACCCGGAGATCCGCAATCTTCCCGGGCGCCTCAATCACCGGATGCCGCGGCTCGCGAATGGCGAGATCCATCCGGACCTGGAGGTGATCTTCGCTGACCGTCACGAGGTCCGCCTGACCCCGGACGGTGCCTTCGCCCGGCTCCTGGCGCGCGAGACGATCCGGGTGAACTCGCTGCACGGCCAGGGCATCCTCGAGCCGGGAGCCCGGGTGGTGATCGAGGGCGTGGCCGAGGACGAGACCGTCGAGGCGATCCGGATCCGCGACGCCGCGGGTTTCGCGCTCGGCGTCCAGTGGCATGCCGAGCACGACCCGGCCACCAACTCGATCAACCGCGCCCTGTTCGAGGCTTTCGGGTCCGCCGCGGCGGCGCATCGCCGTGCGCGGAGCGGCGGGCGGGGCTGATCCCCGGCATTCGCTTCGCCTTCGTGATCGTGCCGAGCCGCCGGGCCAGCACAGCGCGGCGGCATGACCGGCCGGACGAGTCGTCCGTGACTTAACCTATGTTTATCTACGGCGGAAAATCTGCCTCGCATCTTCGCGGACGCTGGACAGATCTTTCTTCAGCCCCGCGCGATTGACCATCATCCCCGGACGACCTGTCGCAGGACGGAACAGGGCCATCGCGGTTCAGTTGCCGGAGTCCCGAACAGCGGCCGTCTCGATCCCGGGCGGCCTGCGCAGGAGACGGGCAGAGACCGCATGCAACTTCCCCGCGACGACAGCGAGCACCCCCGCGCCGAGGCCTTCCGCGACTTCATCCGAAATCCGCCTTTCCCCTGCGTCGGCGCGAAATCGGCGCTGTCGCGCGGGCGCATGCAGATCGTGGTGGCCCGGGACATCACCTCGGGCTGGGACGACATGCGCATCTACCCGGCGCTGCTCGCCTTCGTGGCGCGCTATCGCCAGCAGCCGGACCTGTTCCAGAGCTTCGCGGTCGTGTTCGAGGGGCCGGGTGATCTGTCCGAGGAAGCCTTCGAGCAGAACCTCTGGGCCCGGGCGCAATCCCTGACCGACAAGGACGCGTGGCTCGGCCAGCCCCACGATGCCCGCGTGGCCGACGACCCCGAGAACCCGCACTTCTCCTTGAGCTTCGGCGGGGAGGCGTTCTTCGTGGTCGGCCTCCACCCGCATGCCAGCCGGCCGGCGCGACGCTTCTCGTCACCGGTGCTGGTCTTCAACCTGCACGCGCAGTTCGAGCGGCTGCGCGCGGAGGGCCGCTACGAGAAGCTGCGCGCCTCGATCTTGGAGCGGGACGAGGCTCTGGCCGGCAGCGTCAATCCGATGCTGGCGCGCCACGGCGAGGCTTCGGAGGCGCGCCAGTACAGCGGCCGCGTGGTCGATGCGGACTGGCGCTGCCCGATGCAGGGCCGTCCGGCGCCCGCCGCCGAATCCGACGACTGGCACCCGCCGGTCCTGCCCCTGGACCGGACGCTGCCCGGAACCGGAGCGTAAGCGCCGCGGATCGCGGGGCCGGCCGGCGCGTTCCCGGACGCGGGCCCGCTGCGCCCCTCAACGGAGTGAGCCAATCCACCATGTGCCAAGCGGACGTGCAGCAGATCGAGCCGCGCTCGGGTGTCGCCTTCACCCTCGACCGGGGCCAGCGCCTCACGGTAATCGACCCGCGCGGCGAGCAGGTCGCCGACCTCGTCGCCTACAACCGCCACGACATCGGCGAGGTGATCTCGTCCGGGCGGACCCTCGACTATGCCAGCCGGATCTACCTGACCACCGGCGATCCGCTCTACTCGAACCGCTCGAACGTGCTCCTGCGCATCGTCGAGGACACGGTGGGGCGTCACGACTTCCTGCTGACCCCGTGCTCGGCCGACACGTTCCGCATCATCTACGGCGACACGAACCCGCATCGCGGCTGCTTCGGCAACCTCGCGGCCGCGCTCGCCCCCTACGGCGTCGCGCCGGACGCCATTCCGGTGGCGTTCAACTGCTTCATGAACGTGCCGATCGACGGCAGAACCGGAGCCCTCACCGTCGAGCCGCCGTTGAGCCGGGCCGGGGACCGCATCGTCTTCGTGGCCGAGACCGACCTGATCATCGGCCTGACAGCCTGCTCGGCCCTGCAATCGAATAACGGCAGCTTTAAGCCGATCCATTACCGTGTTGAGACCTAGTCCTGATCCGTCAAACCCCAAACTATCTCCAATTCGATATCAGGCTCTACAACGATAAGAACTGAGACTATTTCCGATTAGCCCGGAGACAACCTGCTGCAGACAAATTATCGCTTACATTTCATTGGAATGTTTGCTGTTTACTAACCCGAATCGGGGAGCGTGCTGCGGCGCAGCGCTCTCGGCGATTCGCCGCGACCCGCTGGATATGCCCCGACGGCTGCCGCCGTCCCCTTCCGGTGCTCGGATGACCCTCACGCAAACTCGCCACCCCTCCGCCGATCGCGTCGCGTTACCGCGAAGCCTCGCGGACCTCACGCTGCGCCACAAGCTCGCGGCCGTGATGGCCTTGGTGGTGATCGCCATGGGCGCCCTGAGCGCCCTCAGCTTCGTCGACACCCGGTCCTCGGCCCTGGAGGATCGCGGGCTGATGACGAAACGGCTCGCCGAGGTCGGGCGGAGTCTGCTCGTCCATTACGAGGGGCTCGCCACCTCGGGCGCGATGCCGGTCGAGGACGCGCAGAAGGCGGCGCTCGCGGCGATCAGCGCCCTGCGCTTCGGAAACGAGGACTATTTCTTCGTCCTCGATTCCGACGGCCGGCTCGTCGCCAACGCCTTCAACGCCAAGAATATCGGCAAGCAGGTGCTGGATCAGACCGACATCCCGGGCGGCAAGCGCTACTTCGCCGAGATGGTCACGACTGCCAAGCGCGATGGGGCCGGCTTCGTCGACTACATGAAGCCGCGCCCGGGCGGGACCGTCCCGGTGGAGAAGGTCGTGAGCGTGCAGATGTTCAAGCCCTGGGGCTGGATCGTCGCCGCAGGCCTCTATCGCGACGACGTGTACGAAGCCGTGCGCGGCCGCGCACTCACCAACGCGCTCTGGTCCGCCGGTCTCGCGCTGCCGGTGCTGCTCCTGCTGCTCCTCATCGGCACCAGCCTGTCGCGGCCCATCGGCCGGTTGACTGCGGCGATGCGCGGCCTCGCGGACGGCGATCTCGCGGTCACGATCGCGGACCAGCGGCGCGGCGACGAGGTCGGCGCGATGGCGCGCGCCGTGCAGGTCTTCAAGGACGCGCTGATCGCCAAGCGCGCGGCCGACGCGGCCGCCCTGGCGGAGAACGACACCAAGATGCGCCGAGCCCAGAATCTCGACGCCATCACCGCCCGGTTCGACGCACAGGTCAGCGCCCTGACACAGGGCCTGGCCTCGGCCGCCATCGAGATGGAGGCCACCGCCCAGGCGATGACTCGCACCGCCGCGCGCACCACCGAGCAGTCGGTGCGCGTGACGGCGGCCTCGGAGCAGACCGCGAGCAACGTCCAGACCGTGGCGGCCGCCAGCGAGGAGATGGCCACCTCGATCCAGGAGATCAGCGCCCGGGTCGCCCAGTCGTCGGCGATGGCCGACCAGGCCGGCACGGATGTGGCACGCACCAACGACCTCATGCAGGTCCTGGCCCGGGGCACGGACCAGATCAGCGAAGTGATGGGCCTGATCGCCGGGATCGCCGGCCAGACCAACCTGCTGGCGCTCAATGCCACGATCGAGGCGGCACGGGCCGGTGAGGCCGGCAAGGGCTTCGCCGTGGTCGCGGGTGAGGTGAAGGCCCTGGCGTCCCAGACCGCGAAGGCGACCGAGACCATCGCCGGCCAGATCGCGGCGATCCAGGGCGAGACGCGCCACGCCGTCGACGCGATGCAGGCGATCGGCGGCACGATCGACGCGATGCGCACGGTGGCGTTGAGCGTGGCCGCCGCCATGGAGCAGCAGGGCGCGGCGACCGGCGAAATCGTGCGGAACGTGTCGCAGGCGGCGCAGGGGACGCAGGCCGTGAGCGTGGACATCGCCGACGTCCGGCAGGCCGCCCGCGAGACCGGGACGGCCTCCGGCCAGGTCCTGAGCGCCGCACAGGAACTGGCGCGCTACTCCGCGAACCTCGGACAGGAGGTCGCCACGTTCCTCGCTGAAGTAAAGGCCGCCTGAGACGCGGGGAGCGCCGCTCACGCCTTCCGTGCAGAGGCATCGTCGCCGCCTCTCCCCGTCATTGCGGGTTCGCCTGCGGCGCCCGGAATCCATACTCGGCGAAGCGCAAGGATCCTGCACCGAAAGCGGTTCTGGATTCCGGGTTCGCCTGCGGCGCCCCGGAATGACGGCGTGGCTCAGGCGATTCCGTCGATCGCCACCCGCAGGTGCTTCGGGCCGCGCAGGGCAGCGCCGGGCCGGTAGGGCGGCGGATCCTCGATCAGGCGCGGCGCCTTCAAGCGGGCGGCCAGCGCGGTCAGGGCCGCCTCGGCTTCGAACCGGGCGAGCGGCGCGCCGACGCAGTAATGCAGGCCGCCGCCGAAGCCGAGATGGCGGGTGCCGGTGCGGTCCGGATCGAACCGGTCGGGATCCGGGAACACGGTTTCGTCGCGGTTGCCGGAGGCCAGCAGCAGCACGAGGTCGGCCCCCTCGGGGATCGTGACCCCGGCAATATCGATGGTGGAGAGCGTCCGGCGCGTCCGGAACTGCACCGGCGGCTCGTAGCGCAGCAGCTCCTCGATCAGCCGCGGCGCCCGGAGCGGATCCTGGCGCAGGCGCTCGAACTCGTCCGGATGCCGCAGCAGGGTGAGCAGGCCGTTGGTGATCAGGTTGACGGTGGTCTCGTGGCCCGCCACCAGCATCAGGATCGAGGTGGCGATCAGGTCGTAATCGCCCATCTTCACCCCCGCCGGGGTCGCGTAGTTGGCGAGCCCCGACAGCATGTCGTCCTGCGGGTGCCTGCGCTTCTCCTTGATCAGGTCGCCCATGTAGCCGCCGATCGCGTCGAAGGTCCGGCTGTTCTTGGCGCGGATCTCGGGGTCGGACAGGCTGTCGGGTTCGAGCGCGGTGGCGAGCTGCGTCGCCCAGCCGTGGAACTTCGGCTCGTCCTCCCGGGGCACGCCGAACAGCTCGCAGATCACCGTCACCGGCAGCGGGTAGGCGAGGTCGTCGACCGCGTCGATCTCCCGGGCACCGCATTTCTCGTTGAGCAGGTCGGCCACCAGCCGGTCGGAACGGGCGCGCATCGCCTGGACGCGCTCGCGGCTGAACTGGTGCATCACCGCCGAGCGCAGCGCGTCGTGGTCCGGCGGGTCGCGGAAGATGAAGACCCGGTGGCGGTCCATCATCCAATCCTTGAGCGGCTTCACGATCAGGTCGGTCAGGCGGTTGCCGGTGCGCGGCCGGTCGGCCGGCGGCAGCGTGTCGGAGCTAACCCGCGGATCCTGCAGCAGGCGCGCGATGGTGCCGTGGGTGGCCGCCACCCAGGTACCCGCCTCGGTGCCGTCGTCCTGGCGCGAGACGGGATTCGCCCGCAGCTTCGCGTAGACCGGGTAGGGATTCGGCCGGTTCGCGATATCCTTGACCTGATCGAGGAGGGTGGCGTCGGGCATGCGGTCTCCTTGGCGCATCAGCCCGAATGGCGGCCGTCGGCCTTCGGGCAACGATGCCGCGACAGCAAAGGCTTCGCGCATCGTGGCGGTTCCGCTTCCGGGTGTTCGCCACCCGGGCGGCGGGTCAGAAGGCATCGGTTTCCGGCCGCAATGCGCCGGGATTCCGCCCCTCGCATCGTCATCCCGGGTCTGCGCAGCGGAGCCCGGGATCCAGAGCCGCCGACGCGCCAAGCCTTTGAGGAACCTGTGGTTCCGGCTTCCGGGCTCGCCCTCGGCGCCCCGGAATGACGGAGCAGGAGCCGTTCACCGCAGCGAACGGCACGCACATCGTGTCCGAAGGACGGTGCGCTAGGGAAAATCCGGCGCGAAGATCTCGATCTCCTTCGGCCGGTCGGTGGCGCCGCCGCGGGGCGGGAACGGCGCGCGGGCGGCGACCAGTTCGGCATGGGCCGGCAGCCAGCGGGCCGAATCCACCGAGACCGCCGCGATGCACCGGCCTTCACGGCCGTAGAGGGCGACGAAGCGGCCGGACGCCGGATCGCCCTGCGTGATCGCCACCGCGTCCGCCCCCTCCGTCAGTCCGGCCGACTTGACCACGAGGTCGCCCTGGGTCGACCAGAAGGTCGGCAGCTCGGCATAGGGGCCTTCGGGCACGGCGCCGGCGAGCAGCCGGCCGGCATGGATGCCCTGCGCCACCGCCTGACTCCAATGCTCCAGTGCGACGCGACGGCCGTCGTAGAGCGGGTGCGGGAAGCGCGCCACGTCGCCGGCCGCGGTGATGCGCGGATCTGCTGTTCCGTCCGTATCGACGGCGTAGCCGCGCGCGTCGCAATCGACCCCGCCCGGATCCGCCGACAGGCCGGAACCCTCCAGCCATTCGGTGTTGCGCACCGCGCCGAGGGCGACCACGGCGAGGTCGGCCTCGATCCGGGTGCCGTCGACGAGGTGGGCGCGGACCAGCCGTCCGTGCTCGTCCTCCAGCCACTCGACCTCGCTGCCGCAGCGCAGCTCGACGCCGTGGCCCGCGTGGATCGCGCCGATGAATGACCCGACGGTGCGGCCGAGGACACGGGCCAGCAGCGTCGGGCCGGGCTCCACCAGGGTCACCGGCAGGCCGAGCTGCCGACACAGGCTGGCGACCTCGCAGCCGATAAACCCGCCACCGATCACCAGCACGCGCCGGGGGCCGGCGGACAGGGCCTGCCGCAGGGCGGCGGCGTCGTCCCGCCCGCGCAAGGTGAAGACGCCGGCGAGCCGGCCCTCATGGGGGTTCGGCCAGGGACGGGCGCGCGTGCCGGTGGCGATCAGCAGGCGGTCGTAGGGGAGGGTGCGCCCGTCGGTCAGCCGGACGGCGCGGGCTTCCCGGTCGAGGCCGGTGGCCGGGCAGCCCAGGAGCCAGTCCGCGTCGAGGCCGAGGCTGCCCGGCAGGGTCGTCGCGTCCGCGGGCGTCGCACCGGTGAGGACGTGCTTCGAGAGCGGCGGGCGGTCGTAGGGCCGGTAGGGCTCGTCGCCGACGATGGTCAGCGGGCCGGAGAAGCCGGCCGCCCGCATGGCTTCGGCGCCGCGCAAGGCCGCGAGACCGGCGCCCACGATCACCGCCCGCTCGGACATCTGCGGCATCAGGCGGTCTGCCCCGGATCCTCGACCCGGATCGCCTGGACCGGGCAGGCGACGCGCGCCCGCTCGATGTCGGCCCGGTGCTCGGCGGCGGGGGCCGGATCGTAGAACAGGGCTTCGTGCCCCTCGATGCGGAAGTGCCGCGGCGCCGCGTAGCAGCACTGGGCATAGGCTTGGCACAGGTTGAGATCGACGCTCACCCGCAGGCCGGGCGGGGAGCCGGAGGACGCATCGGCGGGGGCGGACATGGCGAGGCAACCCCCGCGAGCGCTGCGGGTTCCGCACCGCCGAAGCGGTGCATCACCGGTATAACCATGTACTCGCCGATCCCCGCGGAAATGGAAGGTCGGAATTCCCTTGCGTCGCCGTTCGCTCTATTGTTGCACCGCCCCGCGGACCGAGCCGATGCACCGCGATCTCAGGAGGGCACCATGCCGCACGGCGCACGCACGAGCCTCGCCGCCCTCATCCTGCTCCTCGGCGTCGGGGGCGCCACCGCCGAGCCCGCCGCGGGCTCGACCTGGACGGACCCGCCCGCCCACAAGCCGGCCGCCGAGCCGCCGCCGGCCGCCGACAAGAAGGCCGCCGCGCCGGCGCCGGCAGCCGTGAGCGCATCGACTCCGGCCGCGGCGTCGCCGGAGGCCCGGCCGCCGCGCGCCAAGCGGAAGGCCGTCGCGGCGCGGCGCGCTCCGGAGCGGACAGCAACGCGCAGGGTCCCGGCGACCAAGAGGGTCGTCGCCGCGTCGCGCCGGACCCGGGTCGCCGCGAC
Organism: Methylobacterium sp. FW102-HT35C08; assembly: GCF_058790235.1. NCBI lineage: Bacteria > Pseudomonadati > Pseudomonadota > Alphaproteobacteria > Hyphomicrobiales > Methylobacteriaceae > Methylobacterium > Methylobacterium sp. FW102-HT35C08. The sequence goes on from NZ_JBYTCL010000002.1 coordinate 994,206, forward strand.
GCCGGCGCGGACCTTCCGCGAACCGCAGGTCGTCGCCGTCGCGCCGCCACCGGACGGCTACGCGCGCTACCGCGCTTACGGGTACGGACCCGGCTACGGCCCGGGCTACGCCGACGAGCGCCTCGACCGGCTGAGCAGCGCGGAGGCCGCCGGTTACCTCGTCGTGCGCCGCCGGACCGTGCAGTTCCCGGACGGCCGGACCCTGCGGTACTACCGCCCGGACGACGAGAGCGAGCCGTTCTGATTCTCCCCTGACCCGGCAAAGACCGTCCGCAGCGGCGCGCGCAGGACCTTCCCGGCCGGGTTGCGGGGCAGGAGCCCGTCCCAGACCACGATCCGCACCGGCACCTTGAACGCCGCGAGCCGCTCGGCCACGAAGGCGCGGATCGCCTCCGGCTTGGCCTCGGCGCCTTCGGCCAGCACCACGATGGCGCCCGGCTCCTCGCCGAGCGTCGGGTGCGGCACCGGCAGCACCACGGCGTCGATCACGTCCGGATGGGCGTAGAGGGCGTTCTCGACCTCGCAGCAATAGATGTTCTCGCCGCCGCGGATCAGCATGTCCTTGATCCGGTCGACGATGGTCAGGAAGCCCTCGGCATCGGCCCGGGCGAGGTCGCCGGTGCGCAGCCAGCCGTCCGAGAAAACCTCCGCGGTGGCCGCCGGGTCGTCCCAGTAGCCGCGGACCACGTTCGGACCCTTCACGCACAGCTCGCCGACGCTGCCCGGCGGCAGATCCTGCCCGAGGGGATCGAGGATCCGCACCTCGCAGACCGGTAGGGGCGGGCCGCAGGATTCCGGATGGGCGAGGTAATCCTCGCCCTGGTGGTGGGTGAAGGTCGCCGAGGTCTCGGTCATGCCCCAGCCGGTGCCCGGGACGACCCGCGGCAGGGCCTCGCCCAGCGCCCGGACGAGGTCGCCGGCGGCCGGGGCACCGCCGTAGGTGACGCCCTCGAGGGTCGGCAGCGGCCGGCCGGCCTCCCGGGCCGCATTGGCGAGCTGCCACGCGATGGTCGGCACGCCGCCCGCGCTGGTGCAGCCCTCCCGCTCGATCAGGTCGAGGGCCGCATTCGCGTCCCAGCGGTGCATCATCACCAGCCGGTGACCGCCGTAGAGGGCCGCCCCGAGGCTCGCGTGGCAGCCGGTGACGTGGAACAGCGGGATCACCAGCAGCGCCGCCCGCTGCGGCGCTGCCGGGTCGGGTTTTGGGGGCGCCTCGCCCCGGCGCAGGGCGCTGCGCGCCGCCGAATAGGGATAGGCCATCACGGTCGTCGCGGCCGCCCGGTGGGTGCCGACGGCTCCTTTCGGCTTGCCCGTGGTGCCCGAGGTGTAGAACAGGGTCGCGTCGTCCTCCGGATCGAGGGCGATGTCCGGCGGGGGCAGGTCGGGCAGGGCGCCCCAGTCCCGGACCGGCCCGACGATGTCGGCGAGCGGCGTCGCCCGGGGGTCCGGCGCCATCCGGGTGGTGAGAACCCGCTCCAGGGCCGGGCATTCGGGCAGGTGCGGGGCGATGCGGTCGAAGCGCTCGCCGTCGGCGATCAGCACCCGCGCGCCCGAATGCTGCAGCCCGTAGGCGAGTTCGGGCCCGGTCCACCACGCGTTGAGCGGCGTCGCGATCGCCCCGGCGAGCAGCGCACCGAAGTAGCTCACCGGCCACTCGGGCAGGTTGCGCTGCGCGATGGCGACCCGGTCGCCCTTGCGCAATCCGGCCTCGACAAGAGCCCGCGCCAGGGCGGTGGCGGCGCGGGCGAAGCCCGTGAAGGTCACGCGCTCGTTCTGATAGACCACGAAGGTCTTGTCCCCGTGGCCGCGCGCGATCCGGAACAGGTCGCCGAGCGTCGGCGGCGCCTTCTCCCAGATCCGGGTCGGCACGCCCCGGATCTGCACCGTGGCGATGGCGAAGGGCGCCCCTGAGGCGGTGAGCCGCGCCTCGGCCTCGCGGAAGGGCAGGGCCGGCCAGCCGGCGGGGATGCGGGGATCGGGGCTCATCGCGCGATCGTCACCCCGCCGTCGATCACGAGCGCCTGGCCGGTCACGAACCGGCCCGCCGCCGAGGCCAGGAACACGGCCGCACCCGCGATCTCGTCGGGCTCGCCGATCCGGCGTAAGGGGGCGGCGTCCGTGGTGGCGGCCAGCATGGCGGGATCCTCCCACAGGGCCCGGGCGAAGTCGGTCCGGATCAGCCCCGGGCACAGGCAGTTCACCCGGACGTTGGCGGGCCCGTACTCCACCGCGTAGTTGCGGGCGAGCTGGAGGTCGGCGGCCTTGGAGACATTGTAGGCGCCGATCACCGGCGACCCTTTGAGCGCGCCGATGGACGAGACGATGACGATCGCCCCGTCCCGCCGCGCCACCATGCCGGGGGCGACCTTCTGGATCAGCCAGTGGTTCGACAGGACGTTGTTGTCGAGGATCTTCCGGAACTGCGCGTCGGTGATGTCGGCCAGCGGCCCGTAATAGGGGTTGCTGGCGGCGTTGCAGACCAGCACGTCGACCGGCCCGAGCCGGCTCTCGGTCTCGGCGACGAGGTGTTCCAGCTCCTCCTTCACCGAGATGCTGGCCGGGATCGCAACGGCGCGGCCGGCCCCATGGGCGGCCTCGATCTCGGCCACGACCGCCGCGCAGGCCTCGCGCTTGCGCGAGGAGATCACCACCCGGGCGCCGTGCTCGGCCATCCGCAGGGCGATCGCCCGCCCGATGCCCCGCGACGAGCCGGTGATGAGAGCGACCTTGCCGGTCAGGTCGAACAGCGACATGGGCTAGACCCTCTCACCGGAGACGCGCGGATCCCGCACCGGCCCCGTCGTCCCGGGGCGCCGCAGGCGAGCCCGGGACCCAGTGCCGCCGCGGCGCCAGGACGAGGCCGGACAGCGCACCTGGATCCCGGGCTCCGCTGCGCGGCCCCGGGATGACGGGCGGGGAGGGGGCGGGTCACAGATCATCGGCCGCCTCCCGCTCCGCCCGCATCGACCGGCGCAGGCGCGCCATGCCGGCGAGCCAGCGCTCGGGATCCTCGGCCCGGCGGCGGGCATATTCGGCCACCTGCGGGTGCGGCAGGATCAGGAAGCGCCCCGCCGCCAGCCCGTCGAGGGCGGCCTCGGCCACGGCCTCCGGTGCCAGCACGCCGTCGCGCGACGCGGCGCTGGCTTCCCCCAGCATGGCGGTGTCGACGCCCTGCGGGCACAGGGCGGCGACCCGGATCCCGTCCTCGGCATGGGCGATGGCGAGATGCTCCAGGAACGCGAGCGCCGCGTGCTTGGTGGCCGAGTAGGTGGCGCTGCCGATCTGGCTGAGCAGCCCCGCCGCCGAGACCGTGCCGAGGAACGCGCCCCCGCCCCGGGCGCGCCAGAGCGGGACCAGCACCCGTGCCGCGTGGACATGGCCCATCACGTTCACCGACCAGGACCGCGCCCAGCTCTCCGGATCGGCGGAGGTGGCGAGATCCGGGTCGGGGTCGCGCTCCAGGATGCCGGCGTTGGAACAGTAGAGCGCGATCGGGCCGATCTCGGCCTCGATGCGCGCCAGGACCGCACTGACGGCCTCCGCGTCGCCGACGTCGAGCGCGAAGGCCCGCCCGCCGAGTTCCGCCGCCACGGCCTCCGCCCCTTCCCCGTCCCGGTCGAGGGCCACGATCGTCGCCCCCCGGGCCTTGGCCGCGACCGCGAGCGCCCGGCCGATGCCCCGTGCGGCCCCCGTGACGGCGACGACACGGCCGGCGAGCTCCATGCTCAGGCCCCCGCCCGCTCGGCGAAGCCCCAGGCCGCGGCGGCGAGCTTCGGCACGCGCGCCGCCATCGCGGAGGCGTGCTCGCTCGCGGCGTTGCCGGCCTTGGCGCGGGCCGCCACCCCCTGGAGGATGCCGACCAGCCGGAACAGGTTGTAGGCGAAGTACCAGTCGAGGTCGGGCAAGCTTTTTCGGCCCGCCGCCCGGCAGTACAGCGCCACGGCCTCGTCCCGGGTGGGGATGCCGAGTGCCGGCAGGTCGAGGCCGCCGAGCCCGCTGCGCCCGTCGGCCGGCAATTCCCACTGCATCAGCAGGTAGCTGAAATCCGCCAGCGGATCGCCGAGGGTCGACAGCTCCCAGTCGAGCACCGCGCTGACGCCGCCATCCCTGGAGAAGATCAGGTTGTCGAGGCGGTAATCGCCGTGGACCACGCAGGCACCCTGCTGCTCCGGCACGGTCTTGGGCAGCCACGCGATCAGCCGCTCGACATCCTCCAGGCGCCCGTCCTCGGCGGCGCGGTACTGGCGGGTCCAGCGGTCGACCTGCCGGGCGAAGTAGTTGCCGGGGCGGCCGTAATCGGCGAGCCCCGCCGCCTCCGGGTCGATGGCGTGGAGGCGCGCCAGCGTGGCGATCATGCCCGCGTAGTGTCGATGTCGGGCATGGGGGTCGAGGCCCGGCAGGGCGCCGTCCCAGTGCACCGCACCGTCGACCGCCTCCATCACGTAGAAGGCCGCGCCGATGACCTCCGGGTCCTCGCACAGCGCGAAGGGGCGCGGCACCGGAAAACCCTCGCCGTAGAGGGCGCCGATCACCCGGAACTCACGGTCCACCGCGTGCGCGGAGGGGAGGAGCGGGCCGAAGGGTTTCCGGCGCAGCACGTAGGCCTGGCCCGGCGTGTCGAGCCGGTAGGTCGGGTTCGATTGGCCGCCGCGGAACTGCTGCACGGTGAGCGGGCCGGAATAGCCGCGGACGTGGCCTGCCATCCAGGCGGCGAGCTTCGCCTCGTCGATCCGGTGGCGCGGCTCGACCGGCTTCACGCCGGAGAAGATTTCGGCGTCGCTCATGCCCGCTCCGCCTCCGGGGCTCCTGGCCGGGCATTGGTGTAGCGCCCGAATTCCAGCCGGGCGATCGAGCGATTGTGGACCTCGTCCGGCCCGTCGGCGAGCCGCAGGGTGCGGATATGGGCGTACATTTTCGCGAGCCCGAAATCCTCCGAGACGCCGGCCCCGCCATGGGCCTGGATGGCGTCGTCGATCACCTTGAGCGCCACCCGCGGCGCCGCGACCTTGATCATGGCGATCTCGAGCTTGGCGCCCTTGTTGCCGACCTTGTCCATCATGTCGGCGGCCTTCAGGCAGAGGAGGCGGGTCATCTCGATGTCGATCCGCGCCTCGGCGACCCGCTGCTCCCAGACCGACTGCTCGGAGATCCGCTTGCCGAAGGCGACGCGGGACACGAGGCGTCGCGCCATCGCCTCCAGCGCCACCTCGGCTGCCCCGATGGTACGCATGCAGTGGTGGATGCGCCCGGGCCCGAGCCGGCCCTGCGCGATCTCGAAGCCGCGACCCTCGCCGAGGATCAGGTTCTCGGCCGGGACGCGAACGTTCTCCAGCACCACCTCGCCGTGTCCCTTGGGCGCGTCCTCATAGCCGAAGACCGGGAGCAGGCGCTCCACCCGGACCCCCGGCGTATCCATGGGCACGAGGATCTGCGATTGCTGCCGGTGGCGGGGGGCCTCCGGATCGGTCTTGCCCATCAGGATCGCGATCCGGCAGCGCGGATCGCCGACGCCGGTCGACCACCACTTGCGGCCGTCAACGACGTAATGGTCGCCGTCCCGGCGAATCGACGTGCTGATGTTGGTGGCGTCCGAGGAGGCGACCTCCGGCTCGGTCATCAGGAAGGCCGAGCGGATCTCCCCCGCCATCAGGGGCTTCAGCCACCGGTCCTTCTGGGCCGCGGTGCCGTAGCGGTGCAGCACCTCCATGTTGCCGGTATCGGGCGCCGCGCAGTTGAACACCTCCGAGGCGATCCCGACACGGCCCATCTCTTCGGCACAGAGAGCGTAATCGAGGTTGGTCAGGCCGGCGCCGCGATAATCGTCGGTGTCGTGCTCGGGGGAGGGCGGCAGGAACAGGTTCCACAGGCCCTCGGCCCGGGCCTTCTCCTTCAGGCGCTCCATGGTGGGGGACGGTTCGCGGCTCTCCGCACGCTCGGCTGCCACCGCGGCGGCGGCCGGCAGGATCGCGTCTTCGATGAAGGCGCGGACGCGGGTCAGCCAGTGCGTCTGGGACTGGGAGAGGTTGAAGTCCACGCCGTCAACTCCGCTCACGTCCGTCGCTGCGGGCCACCCTCCTCCCCCTTGTGGGGAGGAGTTGGAGGTGGGGGTGGTTCAGGATCGAGCGGCGCGGCGCCGTCTTCACCCGCCCCACCCCTGCCCCTCCCCACAAAGGGGAGGGGAAACGCTTGCTCTCACAAATACTCCTTCCCCATCTCGCTGGCGAAGCGCTGCGGCGGGCCTTCCCAGACGATCCGGGCCTGTTCCAGCACGTAGACCCGGTCGGCGTGGGGGAGCGCGAAGGTGACGTTCTGCTCGCCGAGCAGCACCGTGATCGGCGTGGTCTGACGCAGCTTCTCCAGCGCCTTCGACAGCAGCTCCAGGATCACCGGGGCGAGGCCGAGCGTCGGCTCGTCGAGGATCAGGAGGCGCGGCCGCATCATCAGCGCCCGGGCGATGGTCAGCATCTGCTGCTCGCCGCCCGACAGGGTGCGGGCGGTCTGCGCCTCGCGGGCCTTGAGGATCGGGAACAGCTCGTAGAGCCACTCCCGCTGCCTGGCGCTCTCGGCCTTCGGGAAGTGCTGGCCGCCGAGGTCGAGATTCTCGCGCACGCTGAGATCGCCGAACAGCTCGCGGGTCTCCGGCACCTGGACGATGCCGGCGCGCGCGATCGCGGCGGGCTTCATCCGGGCGAGATCCTGGCCGTCGAACCGGATCGCGCCGGTATGCGGGACGAGGCCCGAGATGGCGTTGAACAGCGTGGTCTTGCCGGCGCCGTTCAGGCCCACCACCGAGACGAACTCGCCCTCGTGGACGTGGATCGAGGCGGAGCGCAGGGCCTGCGCCTTGCCGTAGAGCACGTCGACGCCCTCGACGGTGAGCAGCGAGTCGGGCTTGAACGCCGCCTCGGGCCGGGCCGCCGTCTCGATGCTGCCGCCGAGATAGACCCGGCGCACGGTCGGGTCGGCCATCACCGACTCGGCCGAGCCCTCGGCGATGCGCTCGCCGAGATACATGGCGAAGACCCGGTCGACGATGGCCGCGACGCTCTTCACGTTGTGGTCGACGAGGAGCACGGCCTTGCCCTCGTCGCGGAAGCCGCGGATCAGCTCGGAGAAGGCCGCGACCTCGCCGCCGGTCAGGCCCGCGAAGGGCTCGTCGACCAGCACCACCCGGGGGTCGCGGGCGATGGCCTTGGCGAGCTCCAGCCGGCGCAGGTCGGCGAAGGGCAGGGTGCCGGGGCGCCGGTCGACGACCGCGCCGAGGCCGACGCGCTCGGCGATCTCTCTCGCGCGCCGCGCCACGTCGGGGTCGGCCGCCAGCCGGATCAGGCTGTCGGGCAGGAGCGCGAGGCTGATGTTCTCCAGCACGGTCTGCCGCTGGAGCGGCCGCGCGTGCTGGAACACGAGGCCGATCCCGGACCGCGCCACCCGGTGGGCCGGCATCCCGCCGATCTCGGCGCCGTCCAGGCGGATCGAGCCGGCGCTCGGGCGCTCCAGCCCCATGATCAGCTTCATCACGGTGGACTTGCCCGAGCCGTTCGGGCCGATCAGGCCGAGGATCTCGCCGGGCCGCAGGTCGAGGTCGATGTTCTTGACGGCGACGAGACCGCCGTAGCGCTTGGTCAGGCCACGGACGCTGAGGCAGGGCTCGGCCAGGACGGGCGACACGGCCGGCGGGGGCGCGACGGCGACGGTCATCGGGCTCTCCGGAGCGATCCGAGGCCGAGCAGCCCCGAGGGTACGAACAGGATCACCAGCAGCGCCACGGCCGAGACCACGAAGGTCGAGAGCCCCCCGAGCGGGCGCAGCAGCTCGCCCGCCGCGATCAGGAACACGGCGCCCAGAGCCGCGCCCACGATGGTGCGCCGGCCGCCGAGCACCGCCGCGATGATCACCTGCACGCCGACCGACGTGTTGATCAGCGTGCCGACGGAGGCGGTGCCCATGTAGAAGACCACCAGCCCGCCCGCGAGGCCCGAGAAGGCGGCGCTGACCGCGAAGGCCGCGAGCTTGTGCTTGGCGACGTTGAAGCCGAGCGCCCCGGTCACCACCGGGTCCTGGCCGGCGGCCTGGAGGATCAGCCCCGCGGGCGAGCGCGCGATGGCGGTCAGGATCAGGCCCGAGACTGCCATGAAGCCCAGCGCCAGCCAGTAATTGGTGTCGGCGTCGATCGAGATGACGTCGGGCACGGTCAGGCCGATCTCGCCGCCGGTGAGGCCGGAGAAGACCACGATCATGTTCTGCAGGAGCAGCACCGCCACCAGGGTGATCAAGCCGAAATAGGGGCCGCGCACCTTCAGCGCCGGCAGCGCCAGGGCGAGGCCGCCGACCACGGCGAGCACGGTCCCGACCGCGAGGCAGTAGGGGATCGGCAATTCGTAGCGGTTGTTGAGGATGCCGGCACCGTAGGCGCCGAGCCCGATCAGGAAGGTCGGGCCGAAATTCACCTCGCCGGCGAAGCCGAAGAGCAGGTCCCAGGCCATCGAGAACACGCCGAAATAGTAGGCGATGGTCAGGAGGCCGAGGATGTAGCCGGAGACCCACCAGGGCAGGGTGGCGGCGGCCAGGATGGCGAGGACCGCGATCCAGAAGCCGGGGGTGGTGAGGAGCTTCATGGGGTGGCCTCGCACACGGCAGCGATCCGGCTCGTTCGGCGCAGAGGCCTTTCCCAGCCACTCCCCTCATCCTGAGGTGCCGCGCCAGCGGCCCCGAAGGAGGCCTCCAGGGATCGCGCGGCTGGCTGGAGGGCTCCTTCGAGGCGGCTTCGCCGCACCTCAGGATGAGGGCGCGGGCTGGAAACCCGGGGTGCAAAAAGAACCATCACCGCCGCCCCAGCAGACCCTGCGGGCGCAGGTACATGACGGCGACCAGCAGGAGCAGCGCCGGGATCACCCGGTAGGCGGGCGAGATCAGGTAGGCGGTGGCGGTCTCCAGATACCCGACCACGTAGGCCGCGATGAGCGAGCCGGTGACGCTGCCCAAGCCCCCCAGCACCACGATCGAGAAGGCGCTCGCGGTGAGCGGCCCCACGGAATACGACGAGACCCCCAGGAACATCCCGAGCAAGACCCCGGCGATGCCGGCGAGCAGGCCGTAGATCGCCCAGACCGCCACGTAGATCTTCGCCATGTCGTGGCCGAGCAGCGTCACGCCGCGCGGGTTCATCGAGGCCGCGAGCAGGACCTTGCCGGCCCGCGCCCGGTTCACGAACAGCCAGAGCAGCCCGATCACCACCCAGCAGATCAGCGCGGTGAACAGCTCGTTCTTCGGCGTGCGGACGCCCGCGATCTCGACCACGCCCTCGATGAGCGGCAGCACGGTCTTCGGGTTGTCGGTGAAGAAGTAGGCCACCAGCTCCTGGATCATGATGCCCCAGAGCAGCGTCCCGGTCAGGACGAAAATCTCTTTCTCCTCCCGCGGGATCGCCCGGCTGCGCTCGATCGGCGCCACGACCGCGAAGTAGGTCACCAGGGCGCCCGCGAGCCCGCACAGCACGCCGATCGCCGCGCCCGCGTAGGAGCCGAGCCCGAACAAGGCCGAGGCCGCCCAGGCCGCCACCGCGGCCATGACCATCAGGGCGCCGTGGGTCAGGTTGAGGACGCCCGAGACCCCGAAGATCAGGGTGAAGCCCATCGCGCCGAGCGCGTAGAGGGCCGAGATGGCGAAGCCATCGACGAGGATCTGGAGGCCGATCACCGCGCTCTCCCGCCCCGGCCTACTGGACCGCCGGCTTGACGGCGGGGGGCAGGATCATGGCCCCGTTGGCGGTCGCCGCCGGCCAGATCGCCACCTGCTTGCCGTTCTGCCATTGCCCGAGCACGCTGGTCATCAGGCCGGGCCCGTACTGGATCGAGTGGGTGAACGGCTCGTCCTTGCCGTAGAACTTGAGATGCCCGACCGTGCCGACGTAGTCGGTCTTCTCCAGGGCCTCGACGAGCTTGTCGGCCTCCGTGGAGCCGGCGCGCTTGATCGCCTCGGCGGTGTAGTAGACGGCGTCGTACGCCATGTAGCCCGCGTAGGAGGGCGCGCCGCCGAAGCGCTTGGTGAAGGCGTCGGCGAACGGGATCGTCTTCTCGGTGAGCGCCACGCCCGGCAGCGCCACGCTGTCGAACAGCACGCCCTGCGTGCCGCCGTTTGTGTTGGCCCAGAAGGTCGAGGAGGTCGCCTGGCCGCTGATGCCGGTCATGGCGATCGGGACCTGCTGGTTCTGCCACTGCACGGTCGGCTGCACGCCGACATGGGCGATGCCGGTGACGATCAGGTCGGGCTTGGCCGCCTCGATCTTGTTGTAGATCGGCGTGAAGTCGCCCGTGTCCGGCGAGAAGCGGACATGCTCGACCACCTTGAGCCCGGATTTCGGCAGGCATTCCTGGTAGGCGGCGTCCAGCGGCCGGGTCCAGGCCGCGTCCTCGCTCATGATCGCGGCGGTCTTGGCCTTGAGCTTCTCGACCAGCACCTCCTTGGCCGAATCGCAGACCGCCTGCGCCAGGGCGTGCGAGGTCAGGTAGCCGTGGAAGGTGTACTTGTTGCGGGCGTAGTCCTTGTGGACCGCGACGCTGATCTCGTTGGAGGCCGCGCCGGGGGTGATCATCGGCGTCTTGAGCCGGGCCGCCCAGGGCATCAGGGCCAGCACGACCTCCGAGATGTAGCTGGCGATGACGAAGTTGACCTTGTCCTCAGAGACCGCCCGCTGGAAGGCGCGGACCGCGTCGGAGGCGGAGGACTTGTCGTCGTAGGTGACGACCTGGATCTGACGACCGTCGATGCCGCCCTTGGCGTTGATCTCGTCGGCGGCGAGTTGCACCGCCTGCGGGATCGAGGCCCCGGCCACCGACTGCGCCTCGGCGATCACCCCGATCTTGATCGGGTCGGCGGCGTGCGCAGGCCCCGCCAGCATTGAGCCCACGGCCAGCAGCGCGGGCAGCAAGCGCCGGTTCTGAACGCGCCGGGGAACGGCGCGCGCGGGCTCGGACATCGGCGTTTCCTCTGGTCGTGCCCGCATTCTTTATTCGCAGGCTTGGCGACGACTGTATCCGGCGCCTGCCGGATCACAAGGGGTCGGCGGCGCGGGGCGGGTGACGTTTCCGGCCAGTCGTTGGCTGCGCATGGCCGCGCCCGGACTGTTGCGCCCCGACAATACGCGCTCCGTTTCCAGCGGCGCCGGATGCCTGCCGTCGCGTGCGGCTCGCGTGGGTCCACCGGAATCCAGCTTCGGCACAGCGCGATGGTGTCGCGTCCCCCCCGGCCGAGCCCGGACGCAGGTGCGCCGTGCGGCATCGGATCGGGGGGACGCCATGCTCACACGAACGACCGCCGCGATTCTAACGGTGGGCGCCCTGCTGCTGGGCGCGACGGCCCAAGCCCGTGCCGCCGCCGTGACCCAGCCAGGAGAACAGGTGGGCCTTGCACCGGGCTTGCCGCTGCCGGAGGGCTTCTATGCCTTCGACACGTTCAGCTGGGGACGGGCCGACCGCCGCGACGCCGCCGAGATCGGGGTCAACATCCCGTTCCTGATCTATGCGTCGCCGCTCAAGGTCTTCGGAGCGCGGATCGAGCCGGTGGTGGCGTTCCCGTCGGTGTTCATCGACACCCACGCCCCGGCCCCGATCCCCAACAAGACCGTGAGCACCTTCTACACGCCATTCCTGGGCAACATCTTCGCCTGGAACCTCGGCGGCGGCTTCGGTGTGTCGTACATCGCGGGCGCCTACCTGCCCTACGGCGACCGCGGATCGCTGGGCCTGGGGCTCCGGGGCACGCCTCTGATCCCGGCGGCCGCTTCCGGGACGCTCAGCCAGCGCGTCGCCGCCACCTATGTGGGCGACGGCAGCCTCAACCTCTCGGCGGTCCTCACCTACAACCGGCCGTTCGACGCGCATGGACGCTTCGGCGGCCCGGTCGGGGCGGCAATCGGCCCGCTGCCGCTGGCGGACCAGATCAACCTCGACCTGACCGCCACCAGGAAGTTCGGGCATCTTGAGATCGGGGCCGTGGCGTACGGCTACACGGACCTGCCGGTGAACCGCCGCGACCGGCTGTTCAGCCGGTTCCAGCGGGACGGTTCCATCGCCGTCGGCGGGCTGCTGGGCTACGATTTCGGGCGCGTCATCCTGCAGACCTTCGTCACCCGCGAGATCGTGGCCCGCGACACCATCGACCATGCGGGGCACCGTCAGCACAAGGAGGAGACCCGGGGCTGGTTTCGGGTGATCGTTCCCTTCCCGCTGGCGGTCGCGGCAGCGCCCGAGCCGCTGATCCGCAAGAACTGAGGCGCGCGGCGGGTTTCACGCGGGCCGCCCTGTCCGCCCCCGGGCTTCCGGACCCGGTGCGACCGGCCTAGGCTTCGGGAGATCCCGCGCCAAGCGGACCGGACGGCCTCGAAGAAGGGCGCAGACAGGTGAGGAACGCACGCGCGGCCGTGCCCGGGAGCCTCCCGGGCCGCGGCCTCCGGCCACGCCGGGATTTACATCGGTGAGCCTGCGCTGGAGCCGGCGGCCCGAGGGCTCGACCTGGGGGGATTTCGGCCCCGACGACGAGCGCGGGCGCCTCAACCTGCTCACCCCCGAGAAGGTGCTGCAGGGCATCGCCGAGGTGCGCGAAGGGCTCACCTTCTGTCTCAGCCTGCCCCTCGATCTTCCGGGCGGCAACGTCCTGAACCCACGCCGCCACCCGCCGCAGATCACCCCGACCCGCCGCGCCAACGGCCGGCCGAACATGAACTTCCCCGTCTGCGAGGAGGTCGACGGTGCCACCGACGTGATCTGCGACGACCGCGCGCTGATCCACCTGCAATACTCGACGCAGTGGGATTCGCTCGCCCATGTCGGGTCGCTCTTCGACGCGGACGGCACAGGGGCGGCGCCGACCTTCTACAACGGCTTCCGCGGCGGCCGCGACATCGTCGGGCCGAGCACGCCGGAGGCCGCCGACCAGCCGTCCCGGGCGAAAAAGCTCGGGATCGAGCGGCTCGCCGAGACCGGCATGCAGGGCCGGGCGGTGATGATCGACCTGCGCGCCCATCTCGGCGACGCCAAAGCCAAAGTCGGCTACGACCAGCTCGCCCGGATCCTGGAGGCCGACGGCGTCGTGATCGAGCCCGGCGACATGGTCTGCCTGCACACGGGCTTCGCCGAGCGGCTGATCGCCATGGGCGGCGATCCGGACCCGAAGCTCGTCCACAACCTCTGCGCCGGGCTCGACGGCCGGGACCCGCGCCTCCTCGACTGGATCACCCGCACGGGCCTGTGCGCGCTGATCGCCGACAATTACGCCGTGGAATCCTACCCGGCCGGGTTGGGACCCGCCTGCTGCGCGACGCTGCCGCTCCACGAGCATTGCCTGTTCAAGCTCGGGGTCAATCTCGGGGAGCTGTGGCACCTGACGCCGCTGGCCGAGTGGCTGCGCGCGAACGGCCGCAACCGCTTCCTGCTCACCGCCCCGCCGCTCCGCCTGCCCGGGGCGGTCGGCTCGCCGACGACGCCGATCGCCACGGTGTGAGGGGAGGGGGAACATGACCGAGATCGCGATCATTGGCGGTGGCCTGATGGGGCACGGCATCGCCCTGGTGCTGGCGCTCCACGGGCACGCGGTGCGGATCACCGACACGTCGACTGAGACCCGCGCCCGCGTGCCCGGCCTCATGGCATCGGCGCTCGCGACCCTGCGGGAAGCCGGAGCCGCCCCGCAGGGCTGGGATGCCGAAAGGCTCGGGCAGGCCGTCCGGGTCGAGGCGGATCTGGACACGGCGGTCGCCGGCGCCGGCCTCGTCATCGAGGCGATCACCGAGAACCCGGAGGCCAAGCGCGCGCTGTTCGCCGAGCTCGACCGGCTCTGCCCTGCCGAGACGATCCTCACCAGCAACACCAGCTACCTCGACGTCTTCCCGCTGATCCCCGAAGCGCGGCAGGCGCGGGCGCTGATCCTGCACTGGTACACGCCGCCCTACATCGTCGACCTCGTCGACGTGGTGCCCGGCCCCGGCACGGACCCCGCGGTGGTCGCCGCGATGGCGGATCTCGTGCGCGGCCTCGGTCAGGTGCCGATCGTGCTGAAACGCTTCATCCCCGGCTACGTCGCCAACCGGATCCAGCAGGCGATCAGCGCCGAGGTGTTCCGGCTCCTCGACGAGGGCGTCGCCGCGCCCCGAGACATCGACGACGCGATCATCCACGGGCTCTCCTTGCGCATCCCGATCCTCGGCCACCTCGCCAAGGCCGACTTCACCGGCCTGGAGCTGACGCAGCGGGCGCTGGCCAATGGGAGCTACGCGCCGCCGCCCGCGCGCACGCGCTCCGAGACCCTCGACGCGCTCTGCGCCGAAGGCCGGACCGGGGTGATGGCGGGCAAGGGCTATTTCGACTGGGGCGGTCGGCCGCCCGAAGAGCTGTTCCGCGAGCGCGACCGCAAGCTCCTGGCTTTGAAGGCGGCCATGGCTGGGATCGGCCGGATGGAGGGCACATGATCGGGGCGGACCTGTCGGGACGGCGCGTCCTCGTCACCGGAGCCTCGTCGGGCATCGGGCTCGCGACGGTGGAGATGTTTGCGCGCAACGGCGCCACGGTCGCGCTGAACCATCTGCCCGACGATCCCCGCGGCCCCGCCGAGGCCGAGCGGCTCGCCGGGGACGGTCTTTCGGTGATCGCCCTGCCCGGGGACGTGTCGGCCGCCGGCGCCGCCGAGGCCATGGTGGCGGCCGGCATCGAGCGGCTCGGCGGTCTCGACGTGCTCGTCAACAATGCCGGCACCTCGGGCACCACGACGCCCATCGCCTTCGAGGATCTCGACGCGATGAGCGAGGATTTCTGGGCCACGATCCTGGCGACCAACCTGCTCGGGCCGTTCCGCTGCGCCCGGGCCGCGGCCGCGACCCTCAAGGCGAGCCGCGGCGCCATCGTCAACACCGCCTCGGTGGCCGGGCTCGGGCGGCGGGGCTCGTCGGTGGCCTACTCGGCGAGCAAAGCCGGGCTGATCAACCTCACCCGCAGCCTCGCCCGGGCGCTGGCGCCGGACGTGCGCGTCAACGCGGTGGCGCCGGGCCTCGTCGCCACGCCCTGGACCGAACCCTGGTCGGACGAGCGCAAGGCCTCGACCGTGGGGCGCACCATGCTCGGCCGCATGGCCCGCCCGGAGGACATCGCCGAGACGATTTTCTTCCTGAGTGCCGGCGCGGCCTACATCACGGGCGAGACGATCACGGTCGACGGCGGAGCGATCTGACGCTCGGGGAGCACACACATGTCGAGCACCACCGTCATCACCTGCGCCCTCACGGGCTCCTTCGACACGCCGAAGAAGAACCCGGCCGTGCCGGTGAGCCCGAAGGCCATCGCCGCGTCGGCGCTCGAGGCCGCCGCCGCCGGGGCCGCGGTGGTCCACATCCACGTCCGCGACCCCGAGACCGCCGCGCCCAGCATGGAACTCGCCCATTACCGCGAGGTGGTGGAGCGGATCCGCGAGAGGAACGACGCCGTGATCCTCAACCTGACCACGGGGGCAGGGGGCCGGTTCGTGCCGGGCGATCCCGACCCGTCGGTCGCCGGTTCGGGCACGACCTTCGTGGGACCGGAGGCCCGCACCCGACATGTCGGCGCGCTGCGGCCGGAGATCTGCACCCTCGACATCGCCACGATGAATTTCGGCGAGCACCTGTTCCTCAACACCCCCGGCCACCTGCGGGCGATGGCGGGTCACATCCGCGATGCGGGTGTGAAGCCCGAGATCGAGGTGTTCGATCTCGGCCAGATCGAGCTGGCCCGGCACCTGATCGCCGAGGGGCATCTGGCGCGCCCGCCGCTGTTCCAGATCTGCCTGGGGATCCCCTGGGGCGCCCCGGCGACCCCGGAGGCGCTGGTGGCGATGCGGGCCCGGCTGCCGGAGGACGCGATCTGGTCGGCCTTCGGCATCGGCCGGGAGGAATACCCGATCCTCGCGGTGGCGGCCGGCATGGGCGGCAACGTCCGGGTCGGCCTGGAGGACAACCTGTACCTGTCCCGGGGCCAGCTCGCGCCGAGCAACGCCGCGCTGGTGGAGAAAGCCGTCAGCCTGCTGGCCCACATCGACCGGGAGCCGGCCACGCCCGACCAGGCGCGGGCGATTTTTGGATTGGCGCCGCTTGGGTGATGACCCCCGCTCCCCCCTCTGCGGGCTAGCAGATTCATACTTCTCTGCCGGACGCCAAGGCCTTGAAAATCAAGCGCGTTTCCCTCCCCCTTGTGGGGAGGGGCAAGGGGTGGGGGTGGTGCAGAAGGAACCGCCGGGCTCGATCCTGAGCCACCCCCACCTCCAACTCCTCCCCGCAAGGGGGAGGAGAGAGCGCCTCGGCGAGCGATGGCGAGCGATGTGTGAACATCGTAGCTCTGCGGGGGAGGGAGGAGCCGTAGCGCTTACGGATTAGCGACATCCTCACCAGCGCCGGTATCAGCCGCTAACGCCCACGGATACTTTGTCTTCGAAGGCCGCGAGCCCCGATCAACGGCGCCGCATCCAAAAAAACAGGGAGAGAGACATGACGCTCCGCCACCGCGCCGCGGCGCTGCTCGGGAGTTTGTGCGCGCTCGGTGCCGGCGCGGCGCTCGCGGCCGACCTCGTGCCGGTGAAGATCGGCGTGCTGAACGACCGCTCCGGCGTCTATTTCGACTCCACCGGCGAGGGCTCGGTGGTCGCCGCCCGCATGGCGGTCGAGGATTTCAAGCCGGAGGAACACGGGCTGAAGGTCGAGGTCGTCGCCGCCGACCACCAGAACAAGCCCGATGTCGGCGCCTCCATCACCCGGCAATGGTACGACCGCGACGGCGTCGACGCGGTGTTCGACGTCCCCACCTCCTCGGTGGCGCTCGCCATCGCGCAGATCACCAAGGAGA
The DNA here is from genome assembly GCF_058790235.1 of Methylobacterium sp. FW102-HT35C08. Classification (NCBI taxonomy): domain Bacteria; kingdom Pseudomonadati; phylum Pseudomonadota; class Alphaproteobacteria; order Hyphomicrobiales; family Methylobacteriaceae; genus Methylobacterium; species Methylobacterium sp. FW102-HT35C08. The sequence continues at coordinate 1,011,065 of NZ_JBYTCL010000002.1, forward strand.
AGAACAAGGCCTTCATCAACTCGGGCGGCGGCACCGCCGACCTGACCGGCCCGGCCTGCACGCCCAACACCGTGCACTGGACCTACGACACCGCGGCGCTCGCCAACGGCACCGGCAAGGCCATCCTCAAGCGCGGTGGCAAGTCCTGGTACTTCATCACCGCCGACTACGCCTTCGGCCTCGCCCTGGAGCGCGACACCAAGGCGGTGGTGGAGAAGAACGGCGGCAAGGTCGTCGGCGGCGTGCGCACGCCGTTCCCGAACCCGGACTTCTCCTCGTTCCTCCTCCAGGCCCAGGCCTCGGGCGCGCAGGTGATCGGGCTCGCCGATGCCGGGTTGGATGCCGCCAACGCCATCAAGCAGGCGCACGAATTCGGCATCCGCCAGGGCGGCCAGACCCTCGCCGCCCTGCTGATCGCCATCACCGACATCCACTCGCTGGGCCTGGACGTGGCGCAGGGCCTCGCCTTCACCGCCTCGTTCTACTGGGACCTCAACGACGGCACCCGCGCTTTCGCGGAGCGCTTCGAGAAGCGGATGCCCGGCAAGAAGCCGACCTCCTACCAGGCAGGCGTCTACGCCAGCACGCTGCACTACCTGAAGGCGGTGGCGGCCCTGCACTCGGCCAAGGACGGCGCCGCCGTGGTCGCCAAGATGAAGGAGCTGCCGACCGACGACCCCCTATTCGGCAAGGGCACGATCCGGCCGGACGGACGCAAGATCCACCCGATGTACCTGTTCGAGGCCAAGGCACCCTCCGAGTCGAAGGGCGAGTGGGACCTCTACAAGGTTCTGGAGACAATCCCGGCCGAGCAGGCGTTCCGGCCGATGAGCGAGGGCGGCTGCCCGATGCTGGCCGGCATGACGGCGAAGTAGGCGTCGGGTCGATCATGGCGGCACCGCCGTCTTTGCGAGCGGAGCGAAGCAATCCAGACGGCGCGACGCCGACCGTCGTCGCGCTGCCCTGGGTCACTTCGCTACGCTCGTGATGACGGGAGGGGAGACCGCAACCGAAGCGTCCGAACGGAAGCCGTTCACGCCGCCCCGATCCGGTCGAGGGCCGCCATCGCCTCCGCCGGCAGGCTGAGTTCGGCCGCCGCGAGGTTCTCGCGCAGGTGATTGAGGGACGACGTTCCCGGGATCAGCAGGATGTTGGGCGACCGGCGCAGCAGCCACGCGAGCGCCACCTGCATCGGCGTCGCGCCGAGACCGGCCGCCACCGCCGACAGGGTGCCCGACTGGAGCGGGCTGAACCCGCCCAGCGGGAAGAACGGCACGTAGGCGATCCCGGCCGCCGCCAGATCGTCGATGAACGCGTCGTCGTCCCGGTGCGCGAGGTTGTACTGGTTCTGCACGCAGACGATGTCGGTGATCCGGCGCCCGTCCGCGACCTGCCGGGGCGTGGCGTTGCTCAGGCCGATCCGGCGGATCAGACCCTGCCGCTGCAGCTCCGCCAGCACCGTCAGCGGCGCCTCGATCGCGCCCTCCGCGGGGCTGTGGACGTCGAACATCAGGCGCAGGTTGACCACGTCGAGGGCGTCGACGCCGAGGTTGCGCAGGTTGTCGTGCACCGCCTGGGTGAGTTCCTCGGCCGAGAAGGCCGGGTTCCACGAGGCGTCGGCCCCGCGCTTGGCGCCGACCTTGGTGACGATCACGAGCCCGTCCGGGTAGGGGTGCAGCGCCTCGCGGATGATCTGGTTGGTGACATGCGGCCCGTAGAAGTCGCTGGTGTCGATGTGGTCGACGCCCGCCGCCACGGCCGCGCGCAGCACCGCGACCGCTTCGGCGCGGTCCTTGGGCGGCCCGAACACGCCGGGCCCGGCGAGCTGCATGGCCCCGTAGCCGAGCCGCTTCACGGTGCGGTCGCCGAGTTGGAAGGTCCCGGCCTGCGCGATGTCGGTCATGACGTATCTCCTGTTGGCGCCCCGGATGTAGACGCCCGGTTTTGCGCCGATAAGCCGTGACAATCGGCACGGCCTGTGCGGATTCTCGAACGATGACCCAGGATCTCACGGACCTCGCCGCCTTCGTGACCGTGGCGCGGGCCGGCGGTTTTCGCGAGGGCGCTCGCGCCGGGGGCGGGAGCGCGTCGAGCCTCAGCGAGGCGGTGCGCCGGCTGGAGGCGGGCCTGGGGGTACGCCTCCTGAACCGCACCACCCGCAGCGTCGCGCCGACCGAGGCCGGGACCCGCCTGCTGGAGCGGCTCGGCCCGGCGCTCGCCGAGGTGGAATCCGCCCTCGACGTGGTGAACGGGTTCCGCGACCGGCCGGCGGGAACGCTGCGGCTCAACGTGCCGCTCAGCGCCGCCCGCCTGGTGCTGCCGGCGCTCGTACCGCCCTTCCTGGCGGCCTATCCGGAGATCCGCCTGGAGGTGGTGGTCGAGGACGGGTTCGTGGACGTGCTGGCGGCGGGCTGCGATGCCGGCATCCGCTACGACGAGCGGCTGGAGCAGGACATGATCGCCGTGCCGATCGGCCCGCGGCGGCAGCGCTTCGCCACCGCGGCGGCGCCGGCCTATCTCGACCGGCGCGGCCGGCCGGACCATCCGCGGGACCTCCTGGGCCATGCCTGCCTGCTCGGGCGCTTCCCGAGCGGCGCGCTGACGGCGCCCTGGGAATTCGAGCGCGACGGCGACATCGTCCGGGTGGATCCGTCCGGGCCGCTGATCGTGCGGGTCGGCGCCAGCGACCTCGCGGTGGCGGCGGCGGTCGCCGGCACGGGGATCGTCCACCTGTTCGAGGACTGGCTGCGCCCGCATCTCGACAGCGGCGCCCTGGAGCCGGTGCTGGAACCCTGGTGGCAGGACTTCTCCGGCCCGTTCCTCTACTACCCCGGCCGGCGGCACCTGCCGGCGCCGCTGCGCGCCTTCGTGGACTTCGTCGGCGCGCAGGGGGCGCGCTAGAACCGGATGGTGAGGCTGCCCTTCACGGCCTGGTCCTGCGCGCGGGCGCCGGTCTGGCCCGTATAGGCCACACCCAGGCTCGCGTTCGGCGCCACCGCCAGATCCAGCCCGACCTGCGCCACCAGCGCGTCCCGATCGATCGGCACGCCCGCGCTCAGGAACGCCGGGCCGCCCGCGCCGAAGGCCAGCAAAGCCGTCGGCACCACGTCGCCGAACGCCCGCCGGTAGCCGACGAGACCCCGCAACGTCACCGGCAGGCCCAAGCCCAGGTCCAGGCGCGTCTGCGCCCGCACACCCACAGTCGCCGCACCGAGATCGTAGTCACGCGCAAAGCTCACCAGCGCCGCGGCGCCTCCGGTCTCGCCAAACCCGTCCCGCCGGATGCCGATATAGGCCCCGCCCACGAACGGCTCGACATACGAGGCCGCCGGCTGCGCCGTGACCGCCGCCCCGTCCTTCGACACCGGCGCCGCCACGGCCGGCTCAACCAACGGGATCGTCCAGCCGATCTCGCCAAAGCCCTGCACCGTGCCACCGCCGCCGTGGCCGCTCAGCGTGTCGGACACCCCGTACAGCACCCCCCGGCGCGTGCGCGCGTCCGTGTCGGCGAAGATCGCCCCCAGCCGCAGCGACAGCGGGCCGAGCTCATAGCCGCCGTAGACGCCGCCGAAGCCGCTCTTGAGCGTGGCGCTCTCCGCCCGGCGCGTTCCGCCGACCCGGCCGGCGCTGTCGAGAGACGCCTCCGTGTAGCCGCCGACGACGCCGAAGCGCAGCCCGCTGGACAAGCGCACATCCGCGCCCGCCGCGAAACCCGCGATCTGCCGGTCGAGGTCGAACGCGTTGCCGCCGCCCCCGGCCATGCCGAAGGCGCCAAAACCCTGGCCCCACAGCCCGAACACCTGCGGGTCGAGCGTGCGCACCGGCACGTTCGCCACCGCCGGCTGGCGGCCCGGCAGGTCGGCGGTGTAGGCGGAGGGCAGGGTGCCGTAATTCAGACCGGTGCCGGGATCGCCCGAGCGCAGCCGGTCGAGCACGGCCTCGCGCACGAAGAAGGCGGTCTCGTAGGCCGCCGAGACGGTGCCGGCGTGGATGTCGCCGGCGAGCGCCCGGAAGGCGCTGCCCGCCTCGGCGGCGGTGAAGCCCACCGCCGCGTCGGTGAGCCGGCCGGCGCCGGCCGCCTGGATGGCGTTGGCGGCGGCCGCGCCGTTGCGCGAGGTGGCGCTGGCGGCGAAGGGGACGTCGTTGCGGGTGAGCGTCAGGTCGACTTCGTTCGGCAGGTAGCGCAGGCCCGGGCTGAGGAAGGCGAGGTTGGAGGTCACGCCCGCGAACTGGCCCGAGACGCCGCCGGTGGCCGACAGGATGGTGTAGGTGGTGCGCGGGTTGTAGGCGCCCGAGGCAGCCAGCACCTGGACAATGCCGCCGCCGAGCGCGGCGGTGCCGCCGGCGGTGATGCGGTCGGCCTGGCCGGCGGCGTTGGCCTCGACGCGGTAGGTCGAACCCGGCGCGAAGCCGATAGTGCCGGTGACGGTGAGCGTGCCGATCGCGTTGCCCGGCGACACGGTGCCGCCCGACAGCGCGCGGATCCCGCCCAGCGTGCCCGTGCCGCCGAGGTCCGCACCCTGCCAGACCGTCACAGTCGAATTGGCGAGGGCGCCGTTCACGACGAGCCGCCCGGCCTGGACCTCGGTGGCGCCGCTCAGCGTGCCGAGCCCCGTGAGGGTGAGCGTGCCCACATTGGTCTTGGTCAGGGTCCCGGAGCCCGAGATGGCGTTGGCCAGCGTCCCGTCGGTCGATTGATCCACGACGAGGGCCGCATTGTCGACGATCCTGCCCGTGCCGAAGGCGCCGGCATGGCCGATCAGCGTTCCCCCGCCGATCGTCGTGCCGCCCGCGTAGGTGTTGGCGCCGGTCAGGACCAGCGTCCCGCTGCCGAGCTTCACGAGGCCGCCCGCGCCGCCGATGTCGTTGCGCCAGACGTCGTAGGCCGAGAACCCGCCCTTGGCCGCGTCCAGGGTGACGGTGACCGTGCCGTTGAAGGCGCCGTAGCCGTCCGCGGCGGCGAACAGGTTGATGCGGTCGTAGCCCAGCCCGTTGTCGAGGAAGCCGCCGGACGGCGCTTCGGTGGTCGCGATCACGTCGCGGCGCTGCGCCGCCGTGAGATAGGGGAAGCGGGTCGCGAGCAGCGCCTCGGCGCCCGCCGGGACCACCGGCGGCAGGTCCGTGGGCCCGACCGGCGGCAGGCCGTAGGTCAGGCGCGCCGTGTAGGCGGCCTTATGACGCGCTCCCCAAAGCCGCCCCATCCGGCCGGTCGCGCGCCCCATATCCAAGATCATCGATGGCGGATCGTCATAGTTCGTTCAAACTTCAACGTCCTTTTGATTCGTAGCCTCGACGCAACACTCTGTAAGCCGACTTAATATCAGGTATATACTTCGTAAGTTAGAATTGTTTATTATATAAATTCTCTGAACAGCGCTGGATCGCGGCCATCAATTGCCGCGCATGGCGTGGCTGTGCCTGAATAGACGTGCCCGAGGCCGGCTGCCGGCGCCGATGGCGGGGCCAGGCGGGACGGGAAATCGGCCCGGGATGGGCCTCGGCCGATGCCGCGCGGGAGCACCTCGGCGGGAGGCCGTGCGAATCGCGGGGCGGCGCGTGCAGACGCCGCCGTGGACCGGCTCACTCCGGCAGTTCGAACACCGTGAGCTGCCCGCCCGGCGCCGTATACTGCGACAGGGCCGCGTAGCCGCCCACCGCCCCCGAACCGTCGGCGGGGTCGGTCAGCCCGGCCGCAAGGCCGATTCCGGCCCATCCGCCGATACCGGAGAGCACCGCCACGTACTGCTTGCCGGCGTGCAGGTAGGTGGTGACGTTGCCGACGATGCCCGACGGCGTCTTGAACCGGTAGAGCTCGTGCCCGTCCCGGGCATCGACCGCCTTCAGGTAGCCTTCGAGCGTGCCGTAGAAGACCACGTCGCCCGCGGTGGCGAGCGCCCCCGACCAGACCGAGAACGGTTCCGGGATCGTCCAGGCGATCCGGCCCTTCGCCCCGTCCCAGGCGATGAACGCCCCGGTCCGGTCGGTGCCTTCGGGCGGGTGCAGGGTCAGGGTCGCGCCGACATAGGGCTGGCCGGGCGTGTAGGTGACCCGGAACGCCTCGTAATCCATGCACATGTGGTTGGTCGGCACGTAGAACAGCCGTGTCCGGGGCGAGTAGGCGGCCGGCTGCTGGTTCTTGGCGCCGAGCGCCCCGGGACAGATATTTTTGGTTGTTTCGTCCTCGTCGGCCTCGCCCGGCGCATAGCGCTTGTCGACCACCGGCTTCCCGTAACCGGGCGCGGCGGGATCCACGCTGATCCGGCTGGCCCAGTTCACCGTGGGATCGAACTTCTCCGCCACCAGCAATTCGCCCGTGGCCCGGTCCAGCGTGTAGCCGAAGCCGTTGCGGTCGAAATGGGTCAGCACCTTGCGGGGCCGGCCGCCGATCACCTGCTCGGTGAGGATCATCTCGTTGACGCCGTCATAATCCCACTGGTCGTGGGGGGTCATCTGGTAGACCCAGCGGGCGATGCCCGTATCGGCGTCGCGGGCGATGATCGCCTGGGCCCAACGGTTGTCGCCCGGGCGCTGGGCCGGGTTCCAGGTCGCGGGATTGCCGGTGCCGTAATAGACGAGGTTCAGGTCGGGGTCGTAGGAGAACCAGCCCCAACTGCAGGCGCCCCCGGTCCGCCACTGGTCGCCCTCCCAGCTCTTCACGGAGGAATCCGTGCCGACCGGGCGCCCGAGCGCGGTGGTCTTCTCCGGATCGACCAGCATGTCGGCATCCGGCCCGGTGGCGTAGGCCCGCCAGAGACGTTTCCCGCTGGCCTGATCGTACGCGGTGACGTGGCAGCGCGCCCCGTACTCGCCACCCGCGAGCCCGACGATCAGCTTGCCGTGCACCGGCAGGACCGTGGCGGTGTTGGTCTCGCCCCGGCCCGGATCCCCGTTCTTCACCGACCACAGCACCCGGCCGGTCTCCGGATCGAGCGCCACCACGGTGGTGTCGGCCTGCTGCAGGAACAGCCGCCCGTCCGCGTAGGACAGCCCGCGGGAGACCGTGTCGCAGCACATCACGGCGATGACGTTCGGATCCTGCCGTGGCGCGTAGCGCCACAGGATCCGGCCGTCCTGATCGAGGTCGAGGGCGTAGACGATGTTAGGGAAGGGCGTGTGCACATACATCACGTGCCCGACCACGATCGGCGCCCCCTCGTGCCCGCGCAGGACGCCGGTGGAGAAGGTCCAGGCCACTTTGAGGCGGCCGACGTTGCCAGCGTTAATCCGGTCGAGGTCGGAATAGCGGGTGTTGGCGTAGTCCAGGGTCTGGAGGACCGGTGCCTCGGCCGCGGCGGCCGCACCGGCGAGGCAGGCGAGCGGCAGGGCCGCGAGGGGGGAAGCGCGCATCCTGGACATCCTGTCGCCGCGCGGCGGCCGACGCGCGGGATCCCGCGCGAGCCGGCTCACATCCGCTGCTGGACGATCTCCTCGGCCTGAGGATCCGGCTCGTGGCCGGCCTCGCGGAGCATCGGCACAACCTCGGCCGCCTCGCGGGCGACGAGGTAGCTGAGATCGAGCCCCTCGCGGATGAAGCCGTGGCCGCGCATGTGCTCGAACAGAGCGAGCAGCGGCGACCAGAAGGCGGCGACCGAGACCAGCACCACGGGCTTGCGGTGCCGCCCGAGCTGCGCCCAGGTCAGCTGCTCGACGAGTTCCTCCAGGGTGCCGATCCCGCCCGGCAGGGTCACGAAGGCGTCCGAACGCTCGAACATCAGGCGCTTGCGGGTGTGCATGTCGGGCACCACCACGGTCTCCTGGATGTCCGCCAGCATGTGCTCGCGCGCCTGGAGGAAGTCCGGGATGATGCCGGTGACGTGGCCGCCGGCTTCGAGCGCCGCCCGCGCGACCGTGCCCATCAGGCCAACATCGCCGCCGCCGTAGACGAGGCGCATCCCGGCCTCGGCCAGCGCCGTCCCGAGCACCTCCGCGGCCTCGCGGAAGGCGGGGTCGCGGCCGAAGCCGGAGCCGCAATAGACACAGACTGTCCTCACCGGGGCCATCCGGCGCCCTCCTGCGCGTCCGTTGCGAGCCGTCCAGAAAGAGCCCCGCGCCCGGCGCTCCCCGCGCCAAAGTGCTGACATCGCGTGGGATTCACCCGCCAGGGCGGCGGGACGGCTTGGTGTCGGGAGCATGTACGGTATTATGGCCCACGCCGTCGACGGTTTTCGCGCGGCCCAAAGCCCGCAGCGGGCGGCAACAGGATCAGGGGAGGCCTTCGTGGCGATGTCGGGACAGGTGCGGCGCAGTCTCGCCCTGGCGCTCGCCGGCCTGTTCGGTGGCCTCGGGCTCGTGGCGGCCCTGTTCGGCGGCGAGTCCCTGCGCCGGCTGACCGGTCGGGATGCGGCGGAGCCGCCGGCCGCGGCCACGACCGTGCCGCAGGGCAGCCTGCGCGGGCTCGCCGATTCCGGAACGATGGCGAAGGGCGCCGACCCCGCGATCGATTTCCGCAACGATCAACCCAAGGCTGCCAGACCCGGTTCGACCGGGCCCAACCCGATCGAGCCCGGGGCGCCCGCATCGCCCACGCCCGGCGCCCGATCCGCCGGATCGGGCAGACCGGCTGCGAAGCCCGGAGCCGCCGAGGCGCCGCGCTTCGACATCGTCCGGGTCGAGCCGAACGGCGACGCCGTGGTGGCCGGGCGCGGGGCGCCGCATGCCGAGGTCGAGATGCTGGTCGATGGCAAGCCGGTGGCCAAGGCAATGGCCGACGCCAGCGGGCAGTTCGCGATCGTGCCGCCGGCGCTGCCCGCGGGTTCCAGCACGATCCGGCTGCGCATGACGGCCAAGGACGGGCAGGCGGCCAGTTCGCAGCAGAGCGTGGCGGTGAGCGTCGCCCCGGGCCGGGACCGCCAGCCGCTGGTCGCCCTGACGGCCCCGGACGCGGCGACCGTGGTCCTGTCGCAGCCCGGCGCAGCCGGACCGGCCGCGCCCGCCAGGATCGCCAACGCGGCGCCCGGACAGCCGCTAACGCCCAACAAGCAAGCGGCCTCGGAAGGACACGCGGCGGTTCATCCCGGCCCAGCGCAGCCCACCCGCATCATCAGCGTCGACGTGCAGGGCAACGGGCGCCTGTTCGTGACGGCGGCCGGCACGCCCGGTGCGACGCTCCGGCTCTACCTCAACGACACGCTGATCGCGCCCGGCAGCATCGGCCCCGATGGCCGAGCGAGCTTCACCATCGGGCGCGGGGTCAAGCCCGGCCAGTACCACGTGCGGATCGACCAGATCGATCCGGCGACCGGCAAGGTGGCGTCCCGCGCCGAGGTGCCCCTGGCCGTGCCCGAGCCGTCGCCGGTCGCGGCCCGCGAGCCCGCGGCGCCGTCCGGCGGCCAGGGCAGCGTCCGGGAGGCCTCCAGGATGGTCTCCAGGGAGAACGCGCAGGGTCCTGAGGCAGCGGCGCCCCGCCAGCCCGCCGCGCCCGCCTCAGTGCCCGCCACCGGGATGGCCCCGGCGCCGGATGCGAATCCCGACACGCGCCGGCTGGCGGCCGAGACCGGCACCCCGGCGGGGGCCGTGTTCGTGCCAGAGATCAGCACGGCCCGGATCACCCGCGGCGACAACCTCTGGCGGATCAGCCAGCGCACCTACGGCCGCGGCGAGCGCTACACGGTGATCTACGACGCGAACCAGACCCAGATCCGGGATCCGGACCTCATCTACCCCGGCCAGATCTTTGTGCTTCCTCCCGACAAGCGGGGCTGACCGGCCTTCGTCCCGGCTGCACGATCAAGCCTGCTCACCACCATCGCGGTCGGCCAACTCGCAGGAAGCCTAGCTGTTCGGTCGCGGCATCAGCGCTGTATCACTGCACGTGCGGCCGGGGTGTGGCAGGATTTTCCGCCAAACTCGACCTGCTGATTGCCACCAAGAAGCAGGCAATCGAGGATGAGGCGGACCGTCGGTGAACGCGTGCCGCTAACTCCCAGACCGGCAAGCCTACTTCAGGTCCCGACGACCGCGATAGGCTGAACTCTGCTTGAACAGAACGCAGCCCCCTGGACAGGGCCGGTTCACCTACGATCATCACGAGTTGCATCTTCAACGAGAGGATTCAACGTGACGTCGAAGCAACAGCCCTGATCACGTTTTCGTGTCAACATCGCAGGAGAATTTCACGGAGCGAACGTTGGACCGGCCGCTGAACCCATCGCAGGAACGCAACCTGACTTGGCACGCGATGCAGCCGCGCGAGCATCGCTGGCACGCCCTCGGGCAGCGTCCGGTTGTCGCTTGGCTGACCGGACTTTCAGGTGCAGGGAAGTCCAGCATCGCCAATGCAGTGGATCGATTGCTTACCCGGGCTGGCCGCGCCGTGATGGTGCTGGATGGCGACAACCTGCGCCATGGCTTGAACAGTGATCTGGGCTTCGAGGCGCGCGATCGCGCCGAGAACGTCCGTCGTACTGCCGAGACCGCAAAACTCATGGCTGATGCGGGTCTCATAACGATCGTCTCACTCATCTCTCCATTCGAGGCGGAGCGAGAGGCGGCTCGGGCGATCGTGGGCGATGTCCCATTCCTAGAAGTTTTCGTTGATACACCATTGGCTATCTGTGAGGCGCGCGACTGTAAGGGTCTCTACAGTCGCGCTCGGGCGGGTGAAATCCCAAATTTCACTGGTATTTCCGCTCCTTACGAGAAGCCCCGCGCGCCCGATCTGACGTTGGCGACATCAGGGCTGGCAATTAGCACCTCGGCAAAGCCGTTGTTCGACAGGCTGATAAACTCAAGCTCGCTGGATGACAACATGTACGCGCAGGCGCGCAAGAGCACGCTTCCTAACGTTTGGTCGAATTTACATTGCTGAATACCGCAGAAAATATTCCGTTTCAGCTGATAGATGTCTACAAAGTATATATTCCACGTCGGTCCACACAAAACCGGCACCACTTCAATTCAGCGGATGCTGCACAAACTTTCGCAGGGACCTGGCTCGACCTTTCTTTACCCGTTCAGCAGCGAGGCTGAATTTGCACAGCATCTCTTTGCGCAGACGGCTAGCCAGCTCGAGAAGCCAGCATTTAAGAAAATGCTTGTCGAGCTCAAGAAAGCTGAAAAACAATGCGTCGTCTCAAGCGAAGAACTCTGCTATCTAAGCAAAGACGCTGTCAGCCTTATAAAGGAAACGCTCTCTGACGCAGACGTGTCGGTAATATTTTATCAGAGAAATCCTATCACTCTGCTGTACCCATGGTGGCAAGAGAAAATCAAGCACGGCAGCACAGAAACATTTGTTGAGTTTCTGCTAAGCTGCATACTCAATCCAAACGAGCATCATTTGCTTATTCCGGACGTGCTAATTGCCAATTGGGCAAATATTTTTGGAAGAGATGCCATAAAAATTTTTTTATACGACAATATACCAGACGTTGCGGCGCAATTTGCATCCGAAATTCTTGCAATGAACGCCACAATCGAGAGCGTGGATGCTATCAACAAATCGTATGACTATGTCGATTGCGAACTGATGCGCTTTTGGAACACGAATGATTTTTGCGGCGCGGACGCAATTCAATCTGCCGATACGCCTCAGTTGCGTTCGGAATTTTCTGAATGGTTCAGTTATTTTCAGGAAAAGGTTTGCCTCAGCTTTGACATCGGCGCACTCTCCCGTATCGAAACCAGCCTATTATCTTCCTGGGGAGACCGGATCCAGGCACCTAACAAGGCGCAACTCTTTTCTAAGAGGACCGCAACGTATTCCTATATTCGGTCGGACATATGGATTGTCCATCCGGATCTCGCTGAACGCGCACGTAAATTTGCGGAACGCAATCATGCATACAGATTGCGACCCTGACAATTTTTGTGCTTAGGCGAACCGCTCATCCGACCGATCCGTCCTAATCCAGATCCCATGTTTGGGCCGAGCTTTGTCACGTAAGTGCCTCTGGATGCCGGGCTCCGTTGCTCAGCCCCAGAATAAGGGAGTGAGCGGACCAGTCGCGCCACGTTGTGTCGCCTCGCTCTGCGCGCGAAGACGGAGTGGGATGTCAGCTCCGCTCGGCGATCCTCTTCACCCGGTGGGTGAAGATGACCGAGAGCCAGGGCACCACCTCGTGCTCGACCTCGATGGAGAGCAGCACCTCGAGGTGGAGCGCGTAAGGCAGGGTGAAGCGGAAGCCGCAGCGGGCCTCCTCCATGGTGGTCGGCATGTCGCCGAGCACCGCCGCGATCACGTCGGGCCGGTGCACGTCCACGGGGATGCGCTGGACCTCGCCGTCGACCTCGGCGACCAGCGTCGCCTTGGCGCGGCTCGCCGAGACGACCCAGCCGGCCAGCACCACCTGCCCGTCCTGGATCTCGGCCCAGACCCGGTCCTGTGGGGCCTCCAGGTTCGCCCGGGCGAAGGAATCCGGCAATTCGCCGTCGAGCTCGGCCACGGTGCAGCCGACCTCGTACTTCTCGAAGCCGCGCCCCTCGCCGAAGATGCCGGCGAACTGCTTCTGGTACTGGGCGATCCGGGCGTTCTTGATGTTCTCGGGCAGGCCCGACCACTGGCCCTTTTCCTGGATCGTGTAGACCGACAGCAATTCGCGCAGGAACGCGATGCGCCCCTTGTCGGCGATGTAGAGGTTCATCAGCCAGTCGGCCGCGGCGGCGTTCTCGTAATACGCCTCCGGCACCCGGCGCAGGGCCTCGGCACGGTAGAAGCAGCAGGAGAAGTTCGCGGTGAGCGGCGAATTGGCCAGAACCGGGAAGCTGATCGTGCCGGTGGGATAGCGGCCCTGTTCGTCGTGCGGCACGTAGGAGCCGGTCGCCGGGTAGTGGAGCAGCACCCAGTTGAAGCACATGTCGAGCGCGCGGTCGTTGCGCAGCATCCGCATCTGCAGGGCGATCTTGCGGTCGGACAGCCAGTAATCGTCCGCCTCGCAGAAGGCGACGTACCGGCCCGTGCAGGCGGCGAGGCAGTCCTGCATGTTGCGCAGCATGCCGAGGTTCTGCGGCCGGGGCCGCACCACGATCCGCTCCGGGTCGCGCGCCCGGTAGCGTTCGACGATCGCGGCGGTGCCGTCGGTGGACTTGTCGTCGCCGATCACGACCTGCATCCGGAACAGGCCGCGCTGGCCCAGCACCGCGTCGAGGCAGCGGCCGATATCGGCGGCGTGGTTGTAGGCCGTGACGATGACGCTGACGGTGAGCTGCTCCAGCAGCCACGCGCGCAGGGCGTCCGGATTGCCGGAGAGCGCCTCGGGGGCGTCGAGGCCCATGTCGCGCAGGGCCGTCCGGGCGATGTCGGGATTGGCCTCGATCAGCCGTCCGAGGCTCGGCACGTCCTCCTCGTCGAGATAGGCCTCGGCGAGCCGCCGGAAGATTGATTTCTGCGCGGCCTCGTAGCCCACCGCGTAGCGGCCGCCGAAATGGCCGCGCAGCTTGCGAAAGAACGCGATCTCGGCATTGCCGAGCTTCTTGTGCCGGGCGAGCTCGGTGGCGTAGGTCGCCCACATCCCGGCCGCGTGCTTGCGGTAGACCGCCATCACCTCCGGCAGGAAGCCGATGCGCCCGACCTCGGCATGCATCAGGTGGACGTACCAGTCGCCCGGCGCGATGCCCTCGTCGAACACGAATGCCTCGGCGCCGTGGTAGCGCCAGCGATACAGCACGCTGTTGGTCTGGACGAAGTTGTGGGCGACGAGGTCGGACAGCGACGGCTGCGGGCTGCACTGCTCCGGGTAGATCTCCTCGATCCCCGGCATGTCCTCGTAGACGACGCGCACCGGATGGAAGCAGAGGGTGAATTCCGGCCGCGCACGCAGGAATTCGACCTGGCGCTGGAGCTTGCGCGGATCGGTCCAGTAATCGTCGCCCTCGCAGATCGCGACGAATTCCCCGCGGGCGCGCGTCGTGAGGTCGGCGAAGTTCTTGTTGGGCCCGAGATTTTCAGGTCGCAGCACCGCCACGAGGTTGGGATGGCGCGCGGCGTACTCGGCGATGATCTCGGCGGTGCCGTCCGTGGAGCGGTCGTCGCCGACGAGCAGCTCGAAGGGGAAGTTCGTGGCTTGGCCGAGGATGCTGTCGAGCGTCTGCCGGATGAACGCCGCCTGGTTGTAGGTGATGCACAGGACGGAGACGACCGGCCGGTTCCAGGCCGGCGCCGGCTCGGTCTCGGCCCGCGCGCGGATCCAGGCCGCGAAGGGATTGACGAAGCTGCCGTCGAAGGTCTCGTCCGGCGGGGCGGTGAAGTCGGCCCGGGGCTGGCGCCCGAGGCGGGCGCCGTACTTCACGTAATGCTCGAGGGGTGACAGGTCGGTCAGACCGACCTCGGGATAGCGCGTCGCGTACCAGATGTGGTCGAACAGGCCGCTCGCGTAGATCGTCGCGAAATCGTCCTGCCACGGCTCGAGCGCGGGTGCGGCCTCTCCTGCCCCGTCCTGCATCACTCCGATCCCTCGCAGATCCCTCGAACGCGCAATCAGCCGGCCGCTTCCCCAGACCAGACCCTCAGAGGGTGCTGGGGAGGCGCCCTTCCTCGGAGCCGTGGTTGTAATAGTGCTGCGTCGGGTCGGCGCCGGCACCGGCGACATCGTCGTTGCACGTCAGGTAGAACTGGCGGTCGAACAGGCCGGAGGTCTCGAGCCATCCGAGCATCGTCGCCTCGGGGACGACGGGCGCGCGATCGGGCGTGGCGGACGCGGCCTCGCGGTAGAGATGCGCGAACCGGGCGATGCGGGCCGCGACCTCTTTGGCGGCCGGGCGGCGGACCGAGGACGCGACGACGCTCGATTGCTCACCGGGACGCCGGCGCTGAAGATCGGCCTCGGCCAGGCGCACCAGACGGGCGAGTTCGCCCTGCGCCTCCTTGAGCCGTGCCTGGGTCTCGGCGAGCTCGGCCCGCAGCGCCTCTACGTCCTCGCCCAAGGTCGGCTCCGTCTCAGTCACGACGCTCTCAGGAGCTCACGCGCATCGTCGCGCGGCGGGATCGACCGGATACCGGCGCGACAGGGCGCCCCTGTGAAGTGAGGCGGGGTGATACGATCGCCTCCGAGACCGGTCAACCCTGAGTGACAGACAGTGCGTGGGCCGCAGCAGGGTGCTCCCGGCGCTAGCCGGCTCTGCCAGCAAGGCACGCCGGACGGTATGGTGATCGCCTGGCTAGCGTGCATCGCCAGGCTCCCCTTCCACGTAGACCTGGGTCACCATGCCTGCATCGTCCATGGCCACGATGTCGGCCCGCAGCCCGGGTTGAAGCGCCCCACGGTCTTTCAGCCCAAGATAGCCAGCCGGGAGTGCCGAGACCCGGCGCGTCGCGTCCGTGACGGTCAGTCCCAGTGACCGCAGGTTGCGCCACGCGACGTCGAGCGGCGCGGCTGAGCCGGCCAGTGCGTCTGCGGTATTGCTGACCCGGTCCCCCCGTTTGCGGATGGATACCCCGCCGAGACTGTAATCGCCGTCCGGCATACCGGCAGCCGCCACCGCATCTGAGACGCAGAAGAGGTCGGGGATCGTCCGTAAGGCGGCGCGCAGCGCGCCCGGGTGCACGTGAATGAAATCGGCGATGATCTGCGCACTCGTCGCATGTGCCAGAGCGGCCCCGACCACCCCCGGCTCCCGGCCCTGCAAGGGGCTCATCGCGTTGTAGAGATGGGTCACGCCTGAGCCGCCCGCGGCGAAGAAGGCAGCAGCCTCGTCGTAAGTCGCGTCGGAGTGGCCGAGCTGCACGCGGATGCCGGCCTCCCTCGCCAGAGTCGTCACGAGAAGCGCGCCTGAAAGCTCTGGAGCTAAGGTCAGGACGCGCAATGGCACAATGGCATGCAACCGGCTGACGAGGTCCCAACTCGGCGCGGCGGTGTGGGGGCCGTGCGTGCCTCGCCGCGTGGCGCTGATAAAAGGGCCTTCGAGGTGCAGCCCCGCCATGTCCGGCTCACCGAGCTGGCTATCGGCACGTGCTGCGGCGACCGAGCGCGTGACGCGCTCCAGCTCGTCGGCCGCTTCGGTGATGATTGTGGGCAGCCAGGTTGTAACGCCCCTGGTGCGATGGAAGCGCCCGGTGTTGCGCACGGCGTCCGGGTCGCCACCCATGATGTCGTGGCCCCCGCCGCCATTCACCTGCAGGTCGATGAAGCCCGGCAGGATCAGCGGTGCATCCTCAGCCGCCGGGCCCGGACGAACCTCTTCGATAGTCCGGCGGAAGCGGAGTTCGCCTGTCACCACACCCGCGGGCGTGACGATCCGACCGGCGATGCTCCTAATCCCGGACACGAGCGCCGGAGCGCTCACTGGAGCGTCCGTCTCGCGCGCAATGGAGAGGGCTCCGCGGATCACAGCGTCAGCGGTGATCCGTATCGGCCGATGCGTCGTTTCGGTGAGCCAGGGGCGCAGAGGCGCCGCGAGACCGCCCGTCACGACCAGGGGGAGTTCACCGCTGGGATCTGCTCGCTCGGCAAGGTGCACAAGCTCGCTGGCCGCCGAACGCAGGATCGCTGATGCGGGTCCGCCGCTCACGACGAGGTCGAAGGCGATCGGCGCCAGGGTCGCGTAATCGGCCGGACTTGCGATCGACAGCCACGCGTGCAGTCGCGCGATGTCGCCGCCGAAGCGGTCGAGAACGGCATTGGCGAGTGCGTCGAACTCTGCGGTATCGGTTCTGAGCAGCGTATGTCGGATCAGTTGCAGACCGATCCAGGCTCCCCCGCCCTCATCCCCGGCCGGGAAGCCGTGCCCGCCCGCTTTCGTGGTCTTGCCGTGCCGCGATCTGGCCCAGGCGACGGTGCCGGTGCCAGCCGCGACCATGACACCCGCTTCCGTTGCACCGAGACAGCCGCTCAGGGCGGCAAGACCATCCGACACAACCTGTAGGCGCCCGAACCGGGGCGAAGCCGCGCGAGCCGCCGCGAGCGCGGCCACATGCTCGCCACCTGCGATGGCCAGACAGCAATGCAATTGCTCGGGCACGAGCGCCGAGCCCACCTCGGCGAGGGCAGCGGCGGCGGTCGGCAGGACTACGTCCCAGACGCCTGCGCCGAGCAGGCCGATATGCGCACCCGCTCCCCGCGCCCGCGCCAATTCGGTTCCATGCGCGTCTGCCAAGACCGCGATCGTCTTGCTGGCTCCCGCATCGATGGCCATCAGCCTGATGCCGTTGCCCTGTGCGGAGAGCGGAAGGTCTGGAGCCTGCATGATCACGAGTCCCGAGGGAACCGGCGCCTGGTCGCAGAGTCTCGGTGAGCAAGCGCAGGATCCAATGTCCGGCAGCGTGTCGACAAGTGCCTCATGACTCCCAAACAACACCTCCGGGTGAGTTCTGAGCCAGGTCCGTCCTGCACAGGTGACCCGCGGGATCCTGTTCTCTGAACGAACGAACCTGCCTCCAGACCGTTTCAGGGCGTCTGCGCGTTATTCCGAGACTCAGCCCGCCGGTGGTGCATCCTGGCGTGCGGCGGGGATAACGAGATCAAGGGCGCTCACAGAGTCTCCGTGATCTTCGTGAGGCCCACAGGCGCGTCCGGATCCAGACCGCGGCGGCGGGCTTCTCGCTCGATCGCGCGGTAGGCTGGCACCAGCATGGCGACCGGATCACAGGCGGGGTGATCGGGCGCAAGCCAGGGCAAGTTACCGTTCGGCCCGCCACAGGCGTGGACGCGCAAATCCGCGCGCCGGAGGTCCTGAACGAGCGCGTCGATCCCCTCGGCGAGCTGATCGTCCTGGCGGAACGCCAGCACCGGGGTCCCGGCCTGAATCGCGGCACGCGGCCCGTGCCGCAGTTCCGCGGCGCTGTAGCCGAGGGCTGGCAGGCGCAAGGTCTCAGCAAGCTTGAGCGCGATCTCCCGCACCGAGCCCAAGCCGTGACCGCGGCCCGTGACGAAGGCGGCCGGCGCGCTCGCCAGATCGGCAGTCCAGGCGCTCCAGTCGAGGTTGGAGGCCGCAGCGAGGCGGCTTGGCAGATCCGCCAAGCCACGGATCAGCGCGTCGTCGCCGGACCAGCGCGCGACCAGTGCGGCGCTCGCGACCATCGAATTCACCACCGTCTTCGTCGCCGCGATCGCCCGTTCAGGCCCGGCTTCGATCGGCAAGACCAGATCGGCGGCCCTCGCGGCGGGTGAGGCCGCATCGTTCACGAGCGCGAGCGTGAGGGCGCCGCCCTGGCGTGCGGTGCGCGTCGCCGCGACGAGGTCCGGCGACCGGCCGGATTGCGAGATGGTGATGAAGAGCGCGCCATCCATTCGCGGCGAGCGATCGTATCCGGTGACGACGGATGGGGCCGATGCCGAGACGGCGAGCCCGCATCGGGTCTCGATCAGGTAGCGAAGGTAGACGCCCGCATGACCCGAGCTTCCGCGACCGCATACGACCGCGAACGGGAAGCGACGTGCGCTGAGGACTGAGGCGACGCGCTCCGCCTCAGCCCAGCCGGTGCAGAGAGGGGCGGCGACGGCGGGCACCTCGGCGATCTCGCGGGCCATGGAGGTTTCGGGCCCATTCGGCATCGGCGCGGGGTCGCTCATGCCGGCCCCGCTTCGGCCAGAGCTGCGCGCAAGTTGCCGCCGTTGCGCATGAGCAGGCTGGCCGCGTCGTCGCGGTCGATCCCGAGGGCGACAAGCACCGCGCGCGGGATGTCCCCCTCTGCCGCGGCCAGGGCGCTGGCTGCGGCTTCGGCATCGCAGCCGGCGATCTGCGCCACCATCGCGACGCCCCGTCGGCGCAGCTTGGTGTTCGTGGCCCGCATCGCGACCATGCGGCCGCGATAGACGCGCCCGAGCCGGATCATGATCAGCGTCGAGAGCAGATTGAGCACGATCTTCTGCGCGGTTCCCGCCTTCATCCGCGTCGAGCCGGCGATCGCTTCCGCGCCGGTCGCCACGAGGATCGGATGCGCACAGTCGCGCAGGAGTGGCGTGTCAGGATTGTTCGCGAGCCCGATGGTGACGGCACCGCGATCGCGGGCGCTGCGAAGCGCGGCGAGGGTGAATGGCGTGATCCCGCTTGCGGACAAGCCGATGACGACATCGTCCGGCCGGATCTCGGCGCGCTCGGCCCAGAGTGCCGCGTCCTGCGTCGAGTCCTCGGCCCCCTCGACCGCTTGGACCAGCGCACCTTCTCCGCCCGCCACGGCGAAGCCCAGGCGCTCCTCCGGCCAGTCGAAGGTCGGCGGCAGCTCCGCCCCGTCCTGGACGCCGATCCGGGCCGAGGTGCCGGCCCCCACATAGAGGAGGCGCCCGTCGCGGCGCAGGCCGGCTTCGGCGGCCGCCGCGGCCGCGGCGATGGCCGGAAGCGCAGGCCCGATCGCGGCAACGGCCGAGAGTTGTCCCTCCCAGAGCGCCTGCAGGATGTCGGCACTCTCCCAGGCGTCGAGTTCGCTGAAACGGGGGCTCGCCCACTCCGTGCTCATGCCTGGATGTTCCTCCGCAGGATCCCGTGGCTGAAGAACGGAGATGGCGGACGAACGCTCCGGAATTTCGCGCGTCAAGATTTGATGAGCGGTGCCCGAGCAGCCGCTCAAGCCGGGAACGTCGCTATGACCGAGGATGAAATTCGTCCGATCGACGGCGTTCGGGACGCGCCGGTTTGTGGGTCCGACGCAGTCCGCCGCCCACAAAACCTACCTGGTGAGACGCCATGCGCGACACGCGATCGCCAGTACAAAGGCTCGACCAGCGATCATCAAGCAGAGCGATCTGAATCATACGGCTAGCGAGGCATCAGAAGCCCGACGACCCGGCGCAAGGCCAGCGCATCCTGCTCGGGCGCGGGCGACGTGAGGAAGCCGCCTGGTGCTGCCGGCTCCGCCGACAGCCAGGAGGGGCGCGTCTCGGGGTCCGGGAAGAGCTGCTGGACGACCGTGTCGATCGGCTGCCCGGTGAACCAGGGCGCGTAGGTCGTGGTGAAGAACCGGAAATAGACCGGCCAGTTCTCCGGTGTGGGCGCCAGCCGGTTGGCCGTCGGTCCCCGGGCGATCAGAGCGAGATAGGTCTTCAGCGCCGCCGATCCCTCGCCCTGCATCAGGTCGCCGGTGGATTTGAGCGTGTTGGTCGCGTGAGTTCGGTACCGGAGATGCGCGCCGGGCACGAAGATCGGCTCCACGTGGACCATGCAGCGGATGAGGAAGTCCCAGTCGTGGCACATGCGGTAGTCCGCGAACGGGCCGACCCGCTCGTAGAGACCGCGCGAGAACACGAGGTTACCGCTCGTCACCGCGATGTTGGCCCGCAGCAGCGCGAAGCCGATCGTCGGGCAGGCGCCGGCCTGACCCAGCACGTCGCGGTACCAGACTCGGACCGGATCGTCCTCGGCGAGCCGGGCGCCGAAATCATCCATGAAGTCGACGCCGGTGAACGCGATGAAGTCGCCCTCCGGCGGCAGCGCCGCGTGAATCGCGCGGAACCGGTCCGGCGCATAGGCATCGTCCGAGTTCAGGATGGTGAGCACGTCCCCGCTGGCCCTCGACAGGCCGTGCGCGATCGCCGCGTGGGCGCCGCCGTTGCGGTCGAGCAGGTCGCACAGGATGCGGACCGAGCCGTCATAGCCGTCAATGGCCTTGGCGATGACGGCCCGCGACGCGTCGGTGGAGCCATCGTCGACGATGATCAGCTCATCGACTGGCCTTTCCTGCTCCAGCACCGAGCCGATCGCCTGCGCGATGTAGGCGGCGTGGTTGTAGGACGGGATGACGACCGAGATCCGCCGCCCGGCCGGCGGCCGAGACTCGGGCTGCGGGCGCGCGGATTTGGTCAGGAACCGCAGCATCGGCGCTTGCACCTCTCTCCGATGATCCCCAGGGGCTGCCGTGCCGCGGATCTACGCGGCATCGAGCTGCGCCCGGAGCAGGTCGAGGCGCGGCCGCATCTGCCTCTCGAAGCTGTATTCCCGCAAGATCGCCAACCGGCCGGCCTCGCTGAGCCGCCGGAGCGCCTCCCGGTCGCCGGCGTAGAACTCGATCCGGTCGGCAATCCCGTCGACGTCGCGCGTGATCAGCTCGAACTCCACGCCGGGCTCCATGGCGTGGGTCCCGTCGAGCCGGCGGTTCAACGCGAGGGAATCGGTGAGGAACATCGCCACGCCGCGCAGGCCCGCCTCGACGCAGGAGGTGGTGGGGAAGCCGTCGAAGGACCCGAGGCCGCCGTCGCGCTCCATCGGCGACTGGTTCGGCGAGATGACGATGTCCATGCCGGGATAGAAATCCGGGAAGAACGAGGCCGGCTGCACGCCGTGGAAACGGACCCGGTCGGTCTGCGTGAGGCCGAGAAGCTCCGCATTCCAGTCGCCGACATAGTGCCACTCGAAGCGCGGGTCGTCGGCGTAGCGCCGGACGAGGTCGGTGAACACGTCGCAGCCCTTCTCGATGCCGAGCTCCGTGTAGCGCTGGGCCACGAAGCAGATCCGGATCGTATCCTGCAGCGGGCGCTCGACCCGCGAGCAACGGGCGCTCGCCGCCACATCCCAACAATCCGGCGAGACGGCGCCGAAGATGAAGGCGATCTGCTGCGGATCGCACCAGCCCCGGTCGAGCAGGTAGTCGCGCTGCAGGGTGTGGGTCGTGAGCACCTTGGCGAAACGGCGGTCGCCGAGCACGCGCCGCAGCTTGGCGTCCGAGACCGGCTCGTTCGGCATGAACCCGCCCCCCGGATAGAGGGTGAAGACGAAGCGCTCGGCACGCAGATCGGGGTTCGAGGCGAGCAGCACGGCCGCGCCGTGCAGAAAGGTCGTGTGCAGGACCTTCGCGCTGAGGTCGTGGCCGGTGTTCAGTGCGCGTACCCGGCCAGCGAGGGTGGGATGCTCTGCCTCGAATTGGCGCAGCTCGTCGAGGAAGGTCCGGTCCGGACGGTAGCGGTCGATGTCACGCAGCGACGAAGCGACACGACTCTCCGGGATGGCGTACAGGTAGGTGAGCAGCTCGCCGTAGCGGAAGGCCGAGAAACGGGATGGGAAGCTCGAGTCGACTAGGAGGAGGCCGGTCCCGCGCCCGCGGGCCGGGCGAGCAAACCCGGTCACGTGCGGGTAGACGGCCCAGGCTTGGTTGGCGCCTTGCCAGGCTTCCGGGGCAAAATCCGGCACGGCACGGCTCTCTGCAAAGTGCCGCTCGGCTTGGCCGCGATCGCGTGCCAGCAGACCATGCAGGGTTCGCGTGTGAGAGCTGGCATCGCCGAGTTCGAGAGCAAGACGCGCCTGCTCCTCCGACTCCAGCAGCCGACCCCACATCCGGAAGATGACCGCAAGGCGGAAGCGGAACAGGGCCGGATCCTCGCATCCGACCGCCAGGGCGATCTCGTAGGCCGCCGCGGCGGTTCCGAGCCGGCCCAGCGTTTCGGCGAGGTAGGCGGCCAGGGCACACCGGGCGATCAGGCCGTCGCCCTCCGCCTGCGCGGCCGCGTGGGCCGCTTCACGTGCCGCCTCACGCCGCCCCAAGGCGAGCAGAGCACCGACCCGGACCAATACAGCTTGAAGCCCCGCAACGGGCCCTCCGTCCAGCAGCGACAGCGCCGCGGCGCCATCGCCGGCGTGCAAACGCTCCGCGGCGGCCTGCACCCGCGCATGAGGGTTTGCCGGATCGCGCGCCAGACCTGCCCCGGCCGCCTCGGCGAGGGCGCGCCCCTCCAAGAGGTTAGGCAGTCGACCCTCCGCGGCCCCGTAATTGAGATAATGGCCGAGCGGGTTGACCCCGGCCTCCGCGATGTCGGGGTAGAGCGTTAGATAGGTGCGGGTGCTGAACAGCGGCCCGGGATCGAGCCCGATCGCAGCCCCATGGGCGCAGTAATGCTCGGCCGGGCTGAGCCCGGTCGCGTCGGCGGGCGAGACCTGCGCGCGGTAGAAAGCCGTGTCGAACAGGGGATTCGGATCAACATCGGAGTGCCAGCCCGCGGCCGCGTAGGCCGCCGCCGTGTCGATGCCGCGCGCCTCGCCGTTGCGACGGGCCACGAAGCCCGCATCGAACAATCCAGGCAGATCCGGATGCATGCCGTCGTCCGTCCCTCTCGGCGCGCCCGCCAGGTCGGCGCAGGGGGCAGGGGACGTGCGGCCGCCCGGACCGGCACGCTCACGTCCCGCCGAACCGCCGCGCGGCGTGGCTTCTCGCATAGCGAGCCGGGCGTGCCTACCCCAAGTTCAGGCGTCGGATGTGGTGCGAGACGCCGGCTCAGGCCGCCAGCCCGATGGCGCCCTCGGCCTGCTCGACGGGGCTCGACGGCCCGCCACGCCGCAGCCGACGACGGATGAGCGTCAGGAGGACGGCGGCCCCGAGCAAGATCAACACGATGCCGATGATCCCTACGTGACCAACTAAGCGCCCATAGAAGCCGCCGGTGACACCATAATGCCATGACGCCAGCGCCATCCCGGCGGCGGCCATGAGGAGCAGGGCGAGCCCCTTGAACCACAGGGGCAGGGGCATCGGCGGGTGCTTCTGCCGTGCCGAAGCATCGGCGTGCGCCCGATCAGCCTCCCGCTGCGCCAGGAACGCCTCGACTTGGCTCTGAAGGTCCGGCAGGTCCGCGCGTCGCGCCGCAGGACCGGCGGCCACGGCCCGAGCCTCCTGGCGCCGCGGCGCTTCCACGCTCAGACCTTCGGCGAGTGGGCCCGGGATCTCGGCCTCGGCATCCGCCATCAGGCGTGCCTCGTGGCGGCGCATGAACAACCACAAGGCGACGGCCCCGAGCAGGACGAAGGCCAGTAGGCCGAGGCCGACCGGCCCCATAACGTTCTCGATCGAGCGTCCGCACAGATATGCCCCGAAGCCCATGATCGAGGCCCAGGCGACGCCGCCCAGCGCGTTGAAGGCGAAGAACCGGCGGGCATCGAGCTTGTTCACGCCGGCAAGGACGGCCGCGTAGGCACGCAGCATCGCAGTGAAGCGGCCGAAGAACACGATCTTCCCGCCATGCCGACGAAACAGGTACTGCCCGAGCTTGAGGCGTCCGTGGTCGAGACCGATCAGGTGGCCCTTGCGCAGGAGCAGGGGCAGTCCCCAGCGGCGGCCGACCCAGTAGCCTGCGTTGTCGCCCAGGATGGCGGCGGTCGCGGCGATCGCCACCACGACGGCGATGTTGATGTTGCCAGTGCTGCCGGCATAGGCCGCCGACGTCAGCAGGACCGTCTCGCCAGGTAAGGGCAGGCCGGCGCTTTCCAGGGTGATGATGACGAAGATCGCCAGATAGCCGTAATGCGCGATCAGGTCGGCGATCGGCAGGTCGTGCAGGAAGGACATGCGGTCTCCTCGCGAATCGTGCACAACGCATTTGCAGGCAAAAATGGCCGTGCGGGGGCGGCCAAGGTAGGGCACGTGCCTGATCGTAGGCGCTCCGGAGACTGCAGCGTCGGCCATTACCCTCGGGCGGTGCTCATGTCCGGAGAGCGGGAGGATTAACCGTGGCCAACCCATCCATCCTCGGAGGTCGAGACCCGGTGTCCGCGCACGCCCGCAACCCGCGCCGCGCCTACGATGCCGACGGGCGCGAGATCACCCCAATGACCCTTCAGAACGCCATGGATCGCGGGGTCACAGCGCTTCGGGCCATCTGTGCGTGCGGACATGAGGCCGAGGTTTCGATTCATGTCGGGCGCTGGGCCTCCACGAGCTTCGTACCGGATGCGGGCATGACACTCCGGTGCGATGCCTGCGGAACGCCGGATCCCAAGACCCGACCGGTCTGGCCGCGTCAGGGTCACCGACCCTGACGCCCCTGCGACCGCCTGCCCGGCCCCCCCCCGGATTCGTGACGGCGCGCCCGACCATCACGGGCGCGCCCGTAATCAGGACACCCGTTCGATGTCTTTCATCCCCCAGCACCTGTACAACCAGATCCTGGAGGCGATCCCGATCGTCTGTGTCGACGTGGCCATCGTCAACGATGGCTGTGTCCTTCTGGTCCGACGTCGCGACGCCCCGGCAAAAGGCCAGCTCTGGCTCCCCGGCGGCCGGGTCCACAAAGGCGAGACCCTTCGCCAAGCCGCTGCCCGCAAGGCGCTGGACGAGACCGGGATCGACTGCCATGTCGGTCCGATCATTCATACGGACGAGACTATCTTCGAGGACGGCCCTGAAGGCATCGCCGTCCATAGCGTCAACACATGCTTCTTTCTGTTCAGCCGCCAGCAATCCGTCGAGGTAAATCTCGACAGCCATCATGAGGATTGGGTCTGGATCGATCATATCGATCCGGGTCTGCACCCCTACGTCAAGCTGTGCCTCGCCGCCGCCGGACTCGATGAGCGATGAGCGCGGGACGCCCAAGCCATCAAACTGAGCTAATATTATGAAATTTGCGTCTGAAGACGCGCCAGAAATTCACTGGCGCACATAAATCGATCGCGACTTGCAGCGACCGTTAGCGCGTAATCTCGGCGACGAGCCGGTAGAAATCATGACTTATAGCCAGTGGGCAGCGAGACGCAGATCACGCTCGGCGATCCGATGCAACTGGCCATAGACATCGCTTGTTCGATGCCTCAATTGAGATTCAAGGCTCCCCTAATTTGTTACGAGGCTACGCCGCCGCCACTCGGACCGCGCCAAGCACATGAGAATTGCGCTTGGACGTAGAGAGCTGAAGACACGCGCTTCGCATAGCTAAGGGCGGCGATATGAACCGATTTCTCGCTCAGGAAGTCCTGCAGTCTTGTGGGCCTCAATCAATCAGATCGAGATCGGAACCAGAAACCATGACGCTGTCAGCGGCCTCGGTCCGGCACTGAAATCGCACGGTTCCGTCGCGGTCTTGATACTTCGCCGAAACTCGTAGGACCGCACCGTCCCAGGTCCGCCGTACTCGGCTTCCGAGCCGCACATCCGTCCACCGCTTAGAATCGATCATCGCAAAACTCAGTGCCCTGGATTGCAGGAAGAGAACGCGCGATCTTGGTTCTGGTGCCGCGGCTCGGATCATCGCCCACACCCGTCAGAATCAGCCGTCATGTTGGCGACATTCGGCCTCGTCTTTGCCCTTCATGCCATTCGGTGCGCCTCGCGCAGCACTCGGCGGGCTGCTTAGTTCCGCACCGTATGCCCGATAGACGTTGACGCATCGCTCGCCGCATGATGGTCACCCGCACCACCACACCGCGGGATCAAACAGCTAGGAGCCTGTCCGAGTAACCGGGTTTGAAGCCTGGTAGAAGGGGCGAGTCGGGAGCCAATGAGGGCGGACCAGCGGCTTCAGCGGCCTGCCTGTGCCGGCTTCAGCAGGTTATGGGCGGTGCAGATCATCGCCCACTCGCCCCGGACCTGATCGAGCCCTATCATCAGGAACTGTCGGAAGCCTCGGGCCTGCTTGATCTGTCCGAACACCGGCTCGACCACCTGCTTCCTAAGACGGTAGCGACTGCGGCGCCCAGCCCGCTTCAAGCGGGCGGCCATCGCGCTCATCAACGGCATCTTGGTCAGCCTCCGGCGGCCGGCTGCGTCCGCCTCGTCATGACGCGCCCGGCCCGGAGCGAGGTAGCCCGTGATGCCCCGCTCCTTCAGCGCGGCGAGGTTCGCCTCGTTGGCAAAGCCGGCATCGCCCGAGACCTCCCGCGGCTTGCGCCCAAGATGAGCCCGGATCCCGTCCACAACCGGCACGAGCGCGCGGTAGTCGGCCGAGTTGGTCACGAGCCAATACGCGACGATCACCTGATGCGCCGCGTCGACTGCGACCTGGCCGTTGTAGCCCTGTACGAAGCCATCACGCGTGGGCAGGATCCGGCTGTCTTGGTCGGTGAAGTTGCGCTGCGCCCGGTCGGGCGGACTGTCGTCTTCGCCGCGCAGTGGCCGGCCCTGCCAACGCATGCCCGACGAGGCGCCCGGCCCGCTCTCGTCCTCGGGATCGGGCGGATCAGCCGACTCCGCCTCCAGCGCGGCCTTGGCGGCGCGGATTGCTTCCAGCCGCCGCTGCTTGTCGGCCCTCCAGTCCGGGGTCTCGTCACCCCGACGACTGGCACCGTGAGCCTGATCCTCCGCCGCGTCAGCTTCGCCCGCGCGATCCAACCAGGCTTGGACCTCAGCGGTCAGGGCCGGCTCGGCCGCCTTCATCCGGCCGTAGCTCATGGCTTTGTGGCGCGAGGCGTTCGCCTTCAGCTTGGTCCCGTCCACCGCCACGTGGGCGAACTCGACGAGACCCGCCGCCCGACATAGGCGCAGCACCTGCACGAACAGGTCGGACAGGGCCACGAGGTGGCGCTTGCGGAAGTCGGCGATGGCGCGGAAATCCGGTCGGTTCAGACCGGTCACGGCCATGACGTCGACCCGCGCCTCACAGGGGCGGGCGAGTTGGCGCGAGGAGTACAGGCCGCGGCTGTAGCCGTAGAGCAGGAGCGCCACCATCATGCCAGGATGGTAGGGCGGGTATCCGCGCTCCTCTGTGCAGGTGTCGAGGATGGCCGAGAGGTCCCGCGCCTCTCGCACCGTATCGCGGACGAAGTGCGCCATGTGCCCGGGTGGCACGAACTCGTGCAGCGAGGGCGGCAGCAGCCAGCCCTGATCGACGTCCCACGCGCGGAACACCTTGGCCATGAGCCGAGTGAATCATCCTCCCGATCCGCCGTCGAGGGAATCACTCGGACAGGCTCCTAGGTTTTCGTGGCGAACAGCATGTTACCGCAGGCCAGCTCTGACTGAGCCTCCGGCGGCAAAGCATTGATGAACCGCCACCAACGGGGGTCTTGATATGGGATGCTGCACAGTTCTTCCACTCTCATGCCAAGAAATTCTGCGCGCAGATCTGGTGGTAGATTGTGGGCGAACGAGCCCAAAATCCAACCTATCGTGTAGGCCGCGGTCTGATGATGTCCGGTGAACGCCCTGTCCACAGCGAATCCATTATCTTCAAAGATCGACGTAAGGCCCTCGCGCGTAGCATTGAAGTAGTGAGACGGGTAGCCATGGATTGGTTGGAGAAACGGCCAGTCGATGAACGCCTTGCCGCCTGGCTTGAGCATACGGCGCATTTCTTGGACGACCAGCCAAGGTTGACGGGTGTGTTCAAGAACTGCAAAACAGCCAATACCGCTCAGACTTTCATCTTTGATCGGATAGCGACAGTTAGGCTCGACAATTAGATCGGCGGAAACAGAGGGGTACACCTCGACATAGAGAACATTATCAAGTGGCGCCTCCACACGTCCGCAACCGAGATCCATGAATAGCTTATCAGGCTGCGCCGTAGCGAGATGATTGAAAGAGTCCACAATTCCATTCGCGCTCTCAGATGCATAATCCTCCAGATTGAAGTGCCTATTGGTCGTAAATATTGGAAAAGCTGCGCGAGGATCGTTGTCATATGGCGCCATCAGCACTGAGCGAAAGCGCTGATATTTCTCGTGCCGGCTGTCTGTCATGGCTATACAAACCCTCCGCGCAGCGCTCAAAGACGCCGTTGCGGCGGCGTACACCACCTCACATTGCCCGGCTAGTGCACTGACTTAGACGGGTAGCTCGGGCGCTCGGCCGGGAGCTGGACCACGCGGGCGGTTCAGATTGCGCGCTATTAGGCTTCTGCAAACCGCTCCGACGCGCCGGCTTCGTAGCTGCACTTCGGCAAACGAAGCTGGCTCATCCGTCAACTATCCGGTTTCGTAGCCAAAAGGAAATTTCCGCAAGCAAGCTCTTCGATGGCCGAGTCGTCGAGAGCTTTGATAAACTGCTCCCATCTGAGCCCGCTGGGCTCCAAGGCGACGAGATCGCGTACTGTCATGCCCTCGAACTCAGAGCGAATTTTGCCCTCAGGCAGCCGAGCTGCCAATACACTCAAGATCCACCGGACCGTGTATGACACTTGATCATGCGGCTGCGTTTCGCAGATCTGGATCTCGAACCCGTTATCTGCAAACAAGCTTTTGAGGCCTTCGCGTGTCGCATTGAAAAAGTGAGAAGGATAGCCGTGAACCGGCTGTAGGAACGGCCAATCGATGAACGCTTTACCGCCCGGCTTAAGCATTCGATATATTTCGGAGACGACGAGCCAGGGCTGACGAGTATGCTCAAGTACGGCGAAGCATCCCACCCCATCAAAACTTGCGTCTTTGATGGGATACGTGCAGCTGGGCTCTACAATCAGATCGGCCGATGCCGAATTGTAAACTTCAAGATATAGACAGTTATCGAAAGTTCTATCTCGAAGGCCGCACCCAAGATCCAGATAGAGCTTATCCGAATTCGCGATAATTTCTTGGTCAAACCAGCCATGGCTCGAATTTGCGCTCTCGCTGGCATAGCTATCAAGGTCGAAGTGCGCAGAACTCGTCACGATCGGGAATGTTCCCGTGTGAATAGCACCATAAGGGCTTTGAAGTACGTGCCTAAAGCGAGCGTACTTTGAGGCGCGATTCCTTGTATCTACGGCGAATTGCTTTCGTCCCTCACTGCGCCCAGCTTTGTCAAAATGGAACCATGCGGGGATCCCAGCGGCTTCTACGTCGGGGTTTGCAGCGAGGTATCGAGCCTCGTTGAAATTCTCGTCCGTCGCGATTTCGTGAGTTAAATGCGATGTCATTAGTTTCCTCACTCAGAGATACAGCCAGGGGCTGAGCAGCCGCCGGTCTGAGGTCAAGGCCGCTGTTAATGCAGGTGAATACTCGCGTGTAAGCCGCGAGAAGGGTCCCACTTATCCCAGGTTCGCCGATCGGGCGACGTGGCGTTAACAATCGGAAGCGCTTCAGCCCTCACGAGCTGGACGGATGCCACGGCACGCCCTGATGCGCCTCGGCCAGATGGGCGCGCATCCACGCGATCGTGCTGATGAGCCCCGCGCGCAGGACGACGCGCGGCTGCCAGCCGAACTCGGACCGGATCAGCGCGGTGTCGAGGACGTTGGCCGGTACGTCGGCGGCGCGGCTAGGCTTGTAGACGCAGGGCAGGCGGTCCAGCCCGAAGGCCGCTTCCAGCTCGGCGATCACTTGGTTGACGCTCAGGCCCACGCCGCTGCCGACATTCAGGATCTTGTGCGGTCCTTCATAGGTGACGGCGGCGAGGAACGCGTCGCTGACGTCGTCGACATGCAGGAAGTCGCGCACCACCTCGCCAGTCCCCCAGACCTCCAGCGGCACGCCCGAGAGGACGCGGTGGATGTAGCTCCCGATCAGGCCCTGATGCTTGGTGCCGAGCTGGAACCGGCCATACGGGTTGGCGATCCGGAGGATCTGGTAGTCGATGCCGTGGAGGTGGCGGTATAGGTAGAGCGACTTCTCGATCATCAGCTTGCTGATGCCGTAGGCCGAGATCGGGTCGGTGGGCGCCTGCTCGGGGATCGGGATGGAGCGGGGGATCCCGTAGATCGCGCCGCCGGTGGACGAGAACACGAGCTTCTTGATCCGGGCCGAGCGGCAGATCTCGAGCAGGTGCAGGGTGGCGATCGGCGCGGCCGCGAGTTCCGCCGACGGATCCCGGTTCGAGCTCTCCGGGATCGATCCGGCGATCAGGTGGAAGACGACGTCCTGACGCTCGACGGCGTTGGCGATGGCGAGGCGGTCGGCGAACTGGCCGGTGACCCGGCTCACGCGCCGGTCGAGGACCTCGGGCTGCGGGTGGCTGCGGCTGAAACAGGTGACCTCAGCGCCCGCCGCCGCGAGACGGTTGCACAGGTTCAGGCCGAGGAATCCGCCGCCGCCAAGCACGAGGCAGCGGGTCCCCGAGAGCGACACGGTCGGCCGGCTCGACGCGACGGGATCCGCCAGCCCGGTCTGCCGGTCCGCGCTCATGCCCGCGCCTCGGCGTCGTGGCGGACCGGCGGGTGCGCGGCCGCATCCGACGACGGGTTCGCTTCACCCGAACCCAGTCCAAGCAGGTCCGCCTCGCGCAGTCCGATCATGCGCTCGACCAGCGCCAGAGCGGACTCCTGGAGTGCGCGCCGTGTCGGCTCCAGCGGCGCCTTCCCCCAGGCCCGGGCCGCCGCGTAGGCGGCTGAGTAGGCCGCGTCCCAGCCGGCCGCGAGGATCCGCAGGCCGGCGGCGTCCAGATCGTCCCGGATGACGGCCCATGCGGCCTGATGGGTCGCGTCCCAGGCCGCGGCCCGGACCCCGGCCCCGGTCTGGCGCAGGGTGGGATTCGCGACCGCCGCCCGCTTGCGCGCCCGTTTCAGGTGATCGCACCAGGCGGTCAGATCAGCGACGTCCCCGAGCGCCGGCCTGTCGGCTAGTTCGTCCGCCTCGACGTTCAGCTTGGCGAGGCGGAACCACGCCGGCACGTGGGTGCGGACCAGCCAA
This sequence comes from Methylobacterium sp. FW102-HT35C08, assembly GCF_058790235.1. Taxonomy (NCBI): domain Bacteria; kingdom Pseudomonadati; phylum Pseudomonadota; class Alphaproteobacteria; order Hyphomicrobiales; family Methylobacteriaceae; genus Methylobacterium; species Methylobacterium sp. FW102-HT35C08. The sequence goes on from NZ_JBYTCL010000002.1 coordinate 1,042,169, forward strand.
TCCACGACCAGGGCGACGCGCCGGCGCTCCAACGCCTCCGAGCCGCGCGTGCCGACGAGGCGCGGGACGAGAGGGAGGATCAGGGCGTCGCGCGCGTCCTGAGGCAGGCGGTCGCTCCAGGTCCGGATGAAGGCGGCGAGGCTCGGCGACGCGCAGGCCGGCTGATCCGAGTGGGGCTCGCCCGCGACGTAGGCCACCGCCTCGAGGGCGCACAGGCCCGCCTCCGCGCTCGCATGCCGGCCGGCCGCCAACGTCCTGACGCGCGCGAGCCGGTCGGGATCGATGCGCCCGGCCCCCGCCGTCCCAGCCGTCTGGGACCGGGACGGGTCGCGATCCGGCACCCGGATCGGCCGGTCGTCCGCAGCCTGGACCGCAAATCCGGCCGGCAGCCCGGTGGCGACCTCGGTCTCCAGCGCCGCGACGGCGGCCACAACCTGTCCGGGATCGACCGTATAGCTCACGTGGAAGGCGTGCACGCCGGGGCGCGGGAGCGTGCGCCCGCGCAGGAACAGGATCCGCGCGCCGCCGGCCTCGATGAAGCTCGTATAGCCCCGGAAGTTGAAGGACAGCTCTTCGTGGATCAGGCCGAGGATCCGGCACCCGGGCCTGCAGAACAGGGCGTTGCTGAGCGCCGAGCTCGACGAGCCGACCACCAGGGCGGCCGAATGGAAGGCCTCGACCTGCTCGAGGAACGACATCGTCTCCGGGTAGATCACCTCGAAGCCCAGGGGGCGCAGCCGCTCGGCGATCTCCGCCTCGTTGATCAGGGCGCGCTGGGTGAAGGCCTTGCGGGAGATGAACAGGCGCCGGTCGGTCCGGCCCGAGAGGATCCCGCGCGCTTGGGCGCGGTCCAGGATCAGTTGGCGCACCGCTGCGAAGACGTCGGCCGGCCAGATCGTGTCGTAGAACGGGCGTCCGGGCTTCATGTCGAAGGGGAAGAAGGCCGGCACCGGCGCCATGCCGAGGAGCTCGAACGCGACCGGCCTGGGCGGCAGCGTGATTACGGGACGATCGCGCGTATCGAGCAGGCGTAGGATCTCCGCGTGGGAGGCCGGCATGTGATCGTCGATGCAGAGCGGGAGCCCATCCGGGCAGCGTGGGTCGTTGTAGGCCAGCATCCGCGGCACGAATTCGCAAAACCAGTGCCCGTAGTTCCGGCTCTGCATGCCGAACATCATCAGCCCGGCCTCGACGGTCGCCACCGTCTCGGGCACTTCCACAACGGCACGCGTGGCGCCGAAGGCGGCCATAAACATCTGATCCTGATTGACGCCGTCCTGCACCAGAATGTCGCCCCGTCGGGGATGGGCGGCCAAGTCGTAGACGAGCTTGTCATCCTTGATGACGACGTTACTCCGCGGAAACGCGCGGCATCCCCGTACGAAGGCGAGGTACTGGGCCGGGATATCGAGGTCGCCCGGTGCCGAGGTGAGGGGAGGGCACGGTTCGAAGAACCGAAGCTCGGGCGCCGGGATGCGGCGCGGCGGCACAAGCTCGGTGTAGGTGGCGCCGCCCTCGGCGGCGAGCGCCTCGACGGTCACCACATCGTAGGCAACGAAGGGACCCGAAGCCGTGACGTGGCGCGTCTGTCCGTGTAGCGCGATCGCCGCGGCGAAGTTTCCGTCCTCGAGCAGCGCATCGAATTGCAGCCGGCGCAATTTCTTGACTTTGCCGCTGATGGCATCACCGTCGGCGGTGGTGATCCCGTCATCGCCGCCGTTCAGCTCGAAAGCCAGCCGATAGCATTGGACGCAGGCCTCGGCCTCGCCACTGCACTCGAACGCCCACGCGAGCTGAAGCAAGGTCGCGACGCCGTCCTGGACGAGCGCGGGTGCTGCGCCTTCGGCCCGGAGGCGTGCGATGGCGGCGCTGGCCTCTTCAAACTGGCCGCGCCCGCACAGGTCGCGCAGGCGCGCGAGCGCGGCACGCCTCAACCAGCGCTCCCGGTCATCCGTGGTGATCGCACCAATCAGATCGTAGGTCTCCGCGGCACCACCCAGGCGGTCGCTGCCCTCCAGCCGGAACGCGAGAGTCTCGAGGTGCCGGCGCATGGCCCCCAGCCTGGGATCTGCGCGATCCTCGGCGGCGATGAGGCCCCGGAGCTGTCCAATGACGTCCAGAGCATTGTCGCGATTGACCGTCCGGATCAGGTCGATGAATTTCTGCGTCGGCCTCATGTCCGTCCCGCGCTGATGCGCATCCACTCTCCGGCGCGTTCGCCGGCCGGCGCCCCGTCGCGGGCGGTGTAATGGAACACGCGCTCTGTGACGAGGCATCCCGGGCGCTGGAGGGCGCCCGCGGTCTCGTGTAGGGCAGGGCACTGGACAGGCAGGGACCCTGCGCATGGACGATGACCGGAGCGACACGCCGAAATCGGGACGGAACCTCAGCCGGACCGGGTCGCGGTTTTCGGCGCGATGACGACCCGCCTCGTCCTGTACGGCGCGGGCGCGCTCGCGCGCGAAATCGTCGATGCCCTGGGACGCCTCAACGCGAAGGGGACGGCGATCGACCTACATGCGAGCATCGTCGATCCCGGGATCGACGCACCGGATACGTTCCGGGGCCGGCCCGTGGTGCGGGATGTGCGCAGCTTCGCGGGCGACGACAGCCTGCGCTTCGTCGTCGCCCTCGGCGAGCCCGGGCCTCGGGCCCGAGCGGTCGCGCATCTGCGGGCAGAGATCCGCGCACAGTTTACCTCGATCATCGATCCCGGCGTTCTGGTCGGGGCGAGCAGCCGGATCGGTGTGGGCGCGGTGATCCTCGGCCATTCCTCGATCACTGCGGATGCGCAGCTTGGCGAGCACGTTCTCATCAATCCAGGCTGCACGGTCGCCCACGACGACGTCCTTGATGATTTCGCGACGCTAAGCCCAGGGGTCCACTTGGCCGGTCATGTCCGTGTGGAGGAGGGTGCTTTCCTCGGAACCGGCGCCTGCGTAATCCCGCGGATCCGTATTGGCGCGCATGCCGTGGTCGGCGCCGGCGCCGTGGTGATCCGGAACGTGGCGCCGGGCCAGACGGTGTTCGGCAATCCAGCGCGGCCCTTGCGGCGCAGCTAGCGGCAGAGCGGCGGCCGACCGCACAGGCTCGGGTCGGTACCTTTTGCGCACCTGCCCGGCCATGTATAGCGGACGCCGTCACCGGGCGTGCGCATGAGGGTGGTGCGGCCGACAGTCAGGACGTGTCTCGACAATGATCCCCGTGCTCATTCCAAGCCTGCCGGAGACGGATGCGATCGTCCCGTATCTGCGCCGGATCGATCAAAAGCACATCTATAGCAATTACGGGCCGCTCTCCCGCGAGTTCACCGACCGGCTCTGCCGCTTCGTGTCGGAGCGTGCCGGCGGCGCACCGGTGGCGGCGACGATCACCGGCAGCGGCACCACGGCCATTGAGCTCGCCCTGCGCTACCGGATTGCCGGGCGGACGGGTCGGCTCTGCCTGATGCCCGCCTACACGTTCGTCGCCACCGCGCATGCGGCGGTCAATGTCGGCCTGGAGCCGTACTTCGCGGATGTCGATCCCGGAACGCTATCGCTGACCCCCGCGATTGCCGCGCAGGCCATCGCCTCAGCCGAGGGCGACGTCGCCGCCGTCGTGGTGGTGAGCCCCTACGGCGCGCCGATCGACGTGGAGGCCTGGGAAGCCTTCGAGGCAGCGCATGGCATCCCGGTGGTGTTCGACGCCGCGGCCGCTTCGCTTAACCTCCGCCGCGTGGGGGGGCAGCCGATCTGCGTCAGCCTGCATGCCACGAAGGCGCTCGGGATCGGGGAGGGAGGGGCGATCCTCACCACCGACTCCGATCTTGTGGCCCAGACCACCGCCATGACCGGCTTCGGCTTCTCGGCCAGCAGCCGCGTCTCGGAGGTGCGGGGCGGCAATTACAGGATCTCCGAATACGCCGCCGCCGTCGGACTGGCGGTATTCGACGGCCTCGAGGCGCGCATCCGGCAATTGCGGGCCGCGTCGCTCGCTTATGTCGCGGGCTTCGAACGGATCGGCGTGCGCATGCAGCCGGGCTTCGGCCGGGAGTGGCTGACCATGACGATCAGCGCGCTGTTCGAGCCCGCCTCCGCTGAGGCGGTCACGGCGGGCTTCGACGCGGACGGGATTCAGTGGCGGCGCTGGTACGGGACTGGCTGCCAGGCGCATCCCGCCTTCGCGACCTGCCGCCATGACGGCCTCGCGCGGACAGCGGAGGTGTCCGCGAGTGCGATCGGCGTGCCGTTCTTCCCGGCGATCACGCCGGAGCAGATCGGCGCGGTATGCGGCAGCGTGGAACGGTCCTTGGCGGCCCGCTGAGGCGCAGCGAGCGGGGTCGTGGGGAGCGGTCGAGGACGATGCAGGGCGATTTCCGGCAGATCGTGACGCAGGCCAACCGGTCGAACGGCGCCGCCGCGCTGGACGCGCTCGAGGGCGAGCTTGCGGCACTGGCGACGGGGCGGCCGGAGATCGCCGCCCAGCATCTCGCGACCCTGGCCTTCCGGTTCCAGGGCGAGAACAGGCTCGACCTCGCCGCCCGCGCCTATGACCTGGCCGCTCGGGTCACGCCCTCGCAAGCCGCGCAGTATCGTCTCGCCGCGATCCGGACGGGCATCCTGGACCTGTGCAGGCGCAAGGCGTTCGACGGCGTGGACGGGCTCCTCGAAGCGTTGCGGGAAGCCAAGGCAGCCGCCGGGGACCGGAGCCAAAACGACCCGTCGCTCGTCCACATCGCCTGGGATTACGAGCTCGCTGGCGACGCTGAGGGCGCGGTGCGCAGCTACCTCCTCGCGCGGGTGGCTCGGGACCAGCTGGGCGGGCAAGCGCTGACGGTCGACGGCGACACCTTGGAGCGGAAGATCTTCAACCTGCGCCGGCTGCAGCTGACGGCCCTGGCGGAGGAGGGCCGGTACGAGGAAGCGCGAGAGCTAAACGAGCGGACGCGGGACGTCCTCGGGCTCGGGCCGCTGCGGATCTACGACATCGTCTCCGCGCGCCAAGCCGCCGAAGGGGAGGGGAGCTATCACGAGGTGCTCGGCGCCCGCCGGATCACCGAGCCCGAGATCAGCTTCCTCGAAGGTCCGGTCGCGCTGACCTCGGATTGCGGCACCCTGGACGCGCCGCCGCAATACGTCGCCAGGTTCAAGGATTGCCTCACCTTCCCGCGCAGCAACCTCGTACTTCAAGGGAACCGCCTGATCTACGACCTCGCCGCACATCCAGACAGCGGCGTCGCGGACATCAAGGACGGCGTGAATCCCGACCAGATTATGATGGCGGTCTACGGCACCAAGCGTGCCCTGGTTGAGGAACCGGCCGAGACGCGAACGCTGAATGCCGGGCTGATGATGTTCGGGCTTCAGAGCAAGAACTACGGACACTGGCTTCTCGAGTTCGTGCCGCGCATGCAGTGGTTCAACGACCGAGCGTGTCCGTCGGGATTTCCGATCTGCATTGACGATCATATGCCGGAAACCCATCGACAGATCGTCGAGCTGCTCGACGAGCGGGACAGGCCGATCCTGCCGTTGCCCGCGCAGGCGACGCGTTTCAGGGAACTCGGCATCGCTCCAGTCCCAACATTCTTTCCATTCGACAGCAAACCGGGGCGGGCGGTCTACGACGCCGTGTGGCCCTCGGACGTCCTCGGCGCCATGCGCGGCAAGGTGCTGGAGCGGCTCGCCACGAGCGGCGTCGACCTGCGCTCAACCGGCCGCCGAATATTCTTGTCGCGGCGCGGTTTCGTCCAGCGCCAGCTCCTCAATGAGGCGGAAATCATCGAGACTCTGACACGGCAGGGCTTCGAGGTGGTCTACCCCGAGAAACTGTCGTTCGCCGAGCAAGTCGCGATCTATCACACAGCCGACATCGTCGTCGGCTCAGCGAGTTCCGCGCTCACCAACTGCATCTTCTGTCATCCCAATGCTCGCGTCATTGCGCTAATTCATGAGGACCGGTCGTTTAATTTCCGCGGTTATACCAGTATGATCCGGTCAAGCGGAGCCGAAGTGCTCTTCATTCGCGGCAAGACCGTCGCCGGCGCGGACGTGCACGCCTTTCATGCCAATTACGTGGTGGCTCCCACACTCGTCCTACGCGGCCTTGACGTCCTGACGGGAAGAGGCTGATCCGCGCAAGCCATGAAGCATCCGGGCACACAGGACAGGGGAACGGCGGCTCGTCATTCTCCGAGACGTGACCGGAAATCGAAGGTGGCGCAGCTTCACAGGTCAAATCAACGAGTTTTGATATTAGAAACATGCTTGGACTATTTTATGCACAAAGCTGAATTTTGCATTTCATGTCTTCACAAAATATACAGGCGCAGGATTGTGCATATTGAATGTCTAGAGTGGCCAGCGCAATGAACGAATACGGCATAACCGATCTCGATCCCATCTGGTATCTGAGCCGCTACCAAGATGTTGCGAGTAGTGGGATGACCGCATCAGACCATTTTACGGCTTACGGGCAAAAAGAAGGTCGCGCCCCTAATGCGAGGGCTGAGGACATATTGAAGGATGACGCATTCGACTCTTCCTGGTACACTGCCTTCTATGCAGATATTCTCGATCAGAACGACGACCCGATTTCGCATTACCTAGTTTTTGGGAAACGACATCAGTATTTTCCAAACGCCGATGCGCAGGAACGGGCGGAGCTGACCGAGATCTTTGATCCAATTTGGTATCTCTGCCGCAATCGCGACGTCGCCGAAAGCGGCATGAAGCCGCTGAATCATTTTCTGACGTACGGCCATAAAGAACGGCGCAGTCCGAATGAACGCTCCGAGTCTCGGTCCAAGTGGCGAGGCTGGTTTGATGCCGAATGGTACACCGCAAGATATGCCGATATCGGCGCGTCTGGCTTGACCCCGCTCGAGCACTACCTAAGGCTGGGTGTCTATCAAGGCCGAGCGCCCAATACTTCCGCAGAAGACAGGGCTGTTTGGAAGGGGGTGTTCGACGCCCATTGGTATGCTGATCATTACGGTGATGTGGCTAGCTCGGGATTGTCGCCGATCGAGCATTTCATAAAATACGGAATCATCTCCGGGAGAAAGCCTAATGCGTCCGTCCTCCCGGCGCACGAGCCGGTCGAGCGGGCCGCATTAGAGCTGTTGAAAGCAGGAACATTATCTGACCGCGTCGTGCTGTTCGTGACACATGCGCCCGGAACGAAGGTCAAGCCTCACGTTGAAGCGCATCTGAGAGCTTACAAAGATGCCTCAATCAGTATCATTCTGATCGTTGCCAGCAACAGCTCTACAACTCAGATCGATAATCCTATCTCTGAATTGGCAGATGTGATTTACAAACGGGAAAACAAAGGTTATGATTTTGCCGCTTGGTCTCATATTTTTCGTGTAAATCGTGTACTTTATTCTAAAAAAGCAGTTTTCCTTGCAAACGATAGTATCTTTGGGCCATTTACACAAGTGTCATTTCAAAAAATATTAGATCGTATCGCCGAATCCGAGGCCGACATTATTGGGCTGACTGACAACTACCAGTTTGGGTGGCATCTTCAGAGCTATTTTTTGGCACTTAAGGATAGGGCGCTCTGCGCGCCAGCGTTTCGAAATTTTGTGAATGATATTGTTTCGTTCAAGCACAAGAACGATGTCATTCACGCATACGAGACACAGTTCGCCCGGTTAATGCAAAGTCACGCCCTCGCGTGCGAGGCTTTGCATAAATCTGCGAACACAGCTAATTATACGCTTGAAAAATGGCGCGAGCTCACACTTGACGGTCTGCCATATGTAAAAGCTTCTCTGTTTAATCGCTGCATCACCAACTTCGACATTATCGGCTGGAGAGAACATCTTAATCAACTCGGCTACGACACGCGTCAGGCAGATCTTTCCTTAGCCGAGACGTGTTTGTTTTCACAAAATGATGATTTCTACGAATTTTCCCGCGGGCTGATCTCGCAGCGCTCGGCACTCTACAACCTGCACCAGTTTTTTGCTTCAGGATCTAAAATATACATCAATAAATCTGACGCCCCAATATTATCGATAGTGATTTCTACGCACAACAAGGCTGAATTTATATACGCATTGATGCAAAGAGTGGCCGTCTCAGAAGTTTACCGGGACGTCGAGATCATCGTCCTAGACTATGGATCGAATGATGACACGCTATATCTTTCGAACATGCTGAATGGCTGCGCTTTCCACCGGATGCCCCCGACGGCCGGTCCTGCCGATTCCTTGACGAAAGCAGCTGAAATCGCGCGGGGACAACAAGTTCTGCTTCTGAGTCGCGCGGTATTCCTGAGCGACGCCGCCGTGGCCATGATGTTGTCTCATGCCCAGACCGCCGAAGTTGCCGAGCTTGCTACGGGCGTCCTACGGGATAGCGCCCGCTACTATCAAGTTCCATATCCGGAAAAGTCGGGCGATCCCCGCGGCGCGCTATCGATCGAATCCCACCTTGTGGTTGCGGAGCGCGTCGATGAAGATCCTCTGAATTATGCGGCTCTGGTCAGGACGGACATCCTCCGATCACAGCATTCAGCGTTGAAGCAACAGCCGTTGGAGAACTATCCCGGCCAGACCGTTTCGGCTGTTTTTCGATTTTTCGGACTTAAGGCGCAGTTGCTCAGGGGCTTCACGATAACGATAACTTAAGCAGAACTCGGTCCGCTGATACGCGAAGCCATTTTCCTGGATGCGACTCAGCCATGCTGATCGGCTTTAAGGCGGTAATCCAATGTTGAAGCCGTGCGGGGTCGGCCTCCTGGCCAAGTATGGCTTGGCGGACGGAGCGGTTTGGCCATTGCAATCAGCCGAGCGATGACGCTGAACCCGCGCATGGTCGAGTCGGTGGGCGGTAGCCGAGAGCGCTGTGCAGGCTGAGCAGGTCTCGCCGCTCAGTTCCGTCGTGCAGCCTCGCGTTGAAGTACTCGACAAACCCATTCTTCCGCGGCGGAGTTGGCGATGCGTCTGCATCGACAAGTTAAGCCCCCTTCAACGCAACTCAACGGCTCGTTGTTTGCATCCTCCATGATCGTCGGATCATCGAAAATGCACTGTGTATTTGCTTGTGCTCGCTCATTTGCAGAGCCAGCAACCCTCTCGGCGGAGAGCGTTTTGGTCCCTTAATGGCCGGACCACCGCGCCAGTCGGACGAATGCCCGCGCCGCTAAGTGCGACTGGCACAGCCCCAGCCCAAATCTCTCCCTTACGCCGTTGAAGCGTCCGCGATAGGTCCTGATCCCTCCATAGTTGTCGACGTGGTGCCATGCGAACCGCTCTGATCATCCCGCTAACAGCCGCTATCCTGCACGGCGGCTCTGCGCTGGCCCTGGATGCCACCTCATCGGATCTCGGTGGGGAACGCCGAGGAGCTCCATCGTTCACTCTGCCGACCTTGCCCGGCAGCCTCACGCGCGGGCCGCAAACGGCGACGGCAGGGCGTACCATGCGCGTGGACTGGCTTCTCGAGGACGGCACCAACCCGGTCGCGAGCGAGGGCGGGATCTGGCCGGGCAAAACCTACGCCTTCCTCGGCCTCGGCAAGAGCTTCGATGCGCAGACCATTCCTGCACCGGGGAAGCCATCCCCTCTTTCGACGCTCTTCGTGAAGGCGCACAACGCGGGCGCATCCTCCGACGTCGTCGGTCTCACCTCCAGCACCGTGGCGGGCGCCAACGGTGCCACCGTGTTCGGAGCGAACTTCATCGCCCGAACCGATCCAGGCGTGAAGGTTCCTAAGCTCGTGGCCCTCGAGCTTGATGTCGAACCAGCCGCCGGAGTCGTTCCCTCGTCCAACTCCATGGGGCTGGCCATCAACGCGTTCAACAGCCCCATACCGGGCCCCGCCATCCAGCTCGGCGGTGTAGGGGGCGGGACATTCAACAACGGCATCGGTATCGGCGGTGTTGCGGCCTCCGGTGCAGGGCTGTTCGGGATAGCAGGCACGCGGATGGGCTCGCTCGTCAACAGCGGCGCGGCAGCCTATGCCGGGAACGCACCGATCGTACTTTCGAACGGACACGCGATCCAGTTCAGCGGACGGGATGGCACGGCTGGGGCACGGATCGTCAATGATGACGCGAACAATCTCCGGGTGATCGGGGGCACGCGCGGCGTATCGGTGCGAGATAACGCCGACACGAAGACCGTGGCAGCGTTCGATCCGGCCGGAAATCTGCGCCTGTCTGGGTCGCTTCGCGAGGAGGGGGGTGCCCCACCGAGTTCCGCGCACGCGCCGTGCATCGCCGGTCAGCACGCCTGGGACGCTAACTATGAATACCGCTGCGTCGCCCCAAATACGTGGAAACGGGCCGCACTGGCGGCTTGGTAGCCCGTACCGGCCGGGCCGCCGTTACGGGCTCGAGGTCGCCCGCAACGGCGGGTCGCACAGCCAAGCGGTCCTTCAAGGTCGAGCGCGATCGGGCCCGCTAGCGGAACCCGTCAGATCAACACGAAGGCTGGAAGCGGACCACCCGTCCAGGCCCGCCATCTACATTCAGCTTACTCCGATGAACGTCGGCCGTGTGACACGGCTTGCAGGCGCGCGGCGATCAGCTGATCGACCCTGTGAGCCATCTCTAACTCGGACGGGAACTTCGCCACGAAAGCCAAGCCGTTCTGCGACCGTTTCTGTCGCTCACTCTCGTTGTCGTAGAGCGCGATGATCTGACGGGCCATGATCGCAGGTTCCGGATCTGCCAGAAAGGCGATGTCGCGTCGATCGTCGTAGTTCGCGTCGTTGTCATTTCGATCGAGATCGACAACCGGCAGACCACACGCCATCATTTCGTAAGGGATCAGACTGGGGTTCGTCGTCGAGAACGCCACGCCAACCTTCGCCGACGCATAGAGGACGGCGAGGTCATCGATAGTCGGGACGATATCCATGCCTTGCACCGGGTAATCGACCAACTTCGCAGCACCGCGGCCGCCGAAAAACACGATTTCAATGTCCGGGCGCAAACTATGAACATGCCGGAGCGCCTCCGCCCCCAATTCGAAACACCGCCGCGGCATATCGGGCTTCGCGAAGAAGATGATCCGGTTCGATTCGACCACGTCCGGGCGCGGATAATATATCGCCCTGTCAACGGGGAATCGGAAGAAATCCGCCTGCATTCCGAACGAACGTCGAAGAACTTTGGCACACCAAGGGCCCGATGTGATAGCATACAATCCGCGCCGATAGGTATTTTCGGCTCTGATATAGTCCGAGCTCATGGGAGTGAACAACGGCTCAAAGTCTTGAACAAAATAAAAGGTCTGAGCATCTACGTCGGTCATACGGACGGCCAAATCGACTGTACCATTATGGGTAGCAAAGACAACATCGTCATAACCTGAAAACTCATCGCCGGCTATGGCAACTCGGCCCTCAAAGGGATAGAAGTGTTTATGGACAAGCTCACGGAGTTCGTCGGGATTTTGATTCGTCCAGCAGAAGTACAGACCAACGTCATGTCCGAACGATTGGAGGTGGTGAGCTGCCCGCAATATATTGCGATGACCACCGCCCCCGATGATCAGACCGGGAATCACCCAGCCGATCTTGAGCAGTCGGCGCCCGACCGTCGCATCAACCTCTTCGCCGTCCTGCTCGACATCATCAAAAAGTCGGCTCGGGAGATTCAGGTCGCCTCGTAAGCGGGCGGCAATCAAATTTGCGAACACATCTCCGACGATCGCGTCGTGCCGTCTCCTAAGAATGTGCAAAACTTCTTGGCGCGCCGCCTCCGCCATCGCAGCAGCCTTTCGCCTGTTGGAGATGAGCAGTGCCAACCCATCGGCCCACTCGTCCTGCGTCCTCGCAAGGAGCCCGGTGACACCGTCCTTTACCGCTCTCCGGAATGGTTCTGTCGCGCTGGCTATAGTCGGGACCCCGACCAGCGCCGCCTCAAGGTGCTTCAGCGCACTCTTTGCTTCGCAATACGGGTTGCCAACCTCAAGCGGGGCAATATTGATGTCGAATGACGCGTATTCACTCGGCAACTGGCTCGGCGGCACGAGCGGCGCTTGAACGATGCGGAGCTTATAGGGGGACAACTCCGGAAATTCCTGGAGGTCGAACTGGCCGACTACCTTGAGCCGCGCCTCAGGGAAAGTTGCGAGGGCGTGGACGATCCCCGGGAGGGCTACGCGGAAGTCGCGTTGGTGAGTCTTGGTCCCGCTGGCAAACCCGATCACGACGGACTGAGACGGCAGGCGCTCTTCCCGGTCCAGCCGCGCCACCTCGGAGACCGCGACAGTCTGCGCGCTTGCAGAGTTCGGCAAGATGATTGCGGGTTTCCCAAGTTGCGCAACGGCGCGGCGAAGCTTCTCCGTCGTGACGAAGGTCACGTCGCAGCACAGGATCATTTTCCTGTAAGCGAGCACTCCGTAATAATACTCACCATGATCCTTGGCTGGTATTTCTCGCAACCCGTCGACGTAGTTGGGATTGGCGACAGCTGGATCGAAGACGTAGTCGTCGATATCGAATGCAATAATACAGCCACTCGCCCGGCAGAGCTCGATCGCCCACTGGACTGCAGCATAATCAACCCGCGCAAAGACGACAATGTCTAACGTCTTTAGCAAAGGCTTGTTTTTAACTAGCTGAGCAACATCAATGCAGTGGACGGAATACCCGAGCTCCGTCAGGACTTCGGCCTTCTGCGTCACACGATATGGAAAGCTGGGGTTGCCGTTTCCGAGGCCGACATACCCGATTTTGCCGAAGCGTAGCGCTTCTGATTGACGTTGCTCCGGACCCTGTCCCTGACGCGAAAGAGCCGGAAAAAAACTGGCAAGGTCGTCAGCGCATGGAGACGGGACGGCTGAGCTGTCCGTGGTTGCGGCTTGCTGGGTACGGTGAAGCCAACTGACGACGTGTGTCTCGACACAGCGAGCCAGCGCATCCGTCGACCCATCCGTTTGTCCGATGGATCTCGCGATGTCCTGCAGTGGATCAAGGCTCTCGCTCGGCTTCAATCCGCCGTCGAGGCCCTGTTCGAGGAAATGGGCGAGAGGTCTCCAAGGTACGTCCACATCCACATCGTATGTGCGGGCGTACCAGCCAGCATCAAAAAGCGGATGCGGATATCTTTGTTCTGCAGCGCCGTCCGTGATGTAATGCGCGAGTGGATTGACGCCGGCCAGCGCCACGTCGGTGTTGACTGCGAGATACCAACGACTGTCGAAAACAGGATTGGGCCGCCTATCTTCGCGTGTGCCTCGGCGGAGGTAGTGAAGCAGTGGGTTTATGTCTTCCGAGAGCACTTCCGGGTAGGCTTGGAGGTACCATGCCGTATCGAACAGAGGATGAGGCCGCCGCAGCTCTCGCCAGCCGTAGTGGATAAAATGTTCGATAGGCTGCATACCTGTCGCAGCCACGTCAGGATTGTCCTTCAGATAATACTCTGCCGAGAACAGTGGCGACCCGGCGAGTTCATCGACATCCTCCGTGGAATTGACGGGCGCCCCCCGTGTTGTTCCATTGTTGCTGGTCGCGCCCGCTCTCTTTTGCAGCTCAGCCGAGAGGCGCCGGCAGGTCTCGGCCCTCGCGGACGCCTGCGCGTATAACAAAGCCCGCGCGGCAGATCGATAGACTCGCTCAGCCCGGTCCTTTTCCGCCGCCCGAACATCCGCGATCGACCTCCCCAAATCTTGAAGCGATCGCGTCGCGCGCTCGCGATCAGCATTCAGCTCCATAACCTGACGCCGAAGGGCTGCGAGCTCTTCAACGACCGCCTCATCCCCTGCTGCGATGTCTGAAATGATGTTCACCTGATCCCACCGGAGAATTGCAGCTTGCCACGCGGACAGACAGCTTCAAGAAGGCCGTCGCTCGAGAGCCGCTCGAAAGCACCCACTATGTGGTCCCCGAAGAAAGGACACCCAAGACGGGAGCTGTTGGAGAACATTTCAACCCAATCAGCGATTCCCCGTCTAATAGCGCTGAACAGCTCGCACTGCCCCGCGCAACGTAGCTTAAAATGCTCTTCTATTTTTCGGTTCCACAGAGAGCCTGCATGACAATATGCCCGAAAATGGCATGCACATCTTCAGCGATCTGCATATCGTTGACATTAGCCCAAACAACATGCTTGGCAAGCGACTTCAACTTGCCCCCAGAGTAGCCCACGAGGCCAATCGTCTCGCAACCGATCTCGTTCGCGTAGCTCACGGCGCGAACGACGTTCTCCGAGTTGCCGCTTCCCGATATGGCGACGATGAGATCCTGGGGCGTGGCGATGTTGCGGAGCTGTTCCGCGAACACGTCGGCATAAGACACGTCGTTCGAATAAGCCGTCACGATGCCCATGTTGTCGATGAGGCTTCGCCCGCGGAATGGCCGACGCGTTGCCTCAAACACGCCTTTGCTCCAGTCGGTCGCGAAGTGGAGCGCCGTGATGGCACTGCCTCCATTGCCCAGGGTGATAATCTGACCGCCTGCATGCCACACCTGACGGATGACATCGATCGCGCGATCGATATCCTGAGAGTTCAGCTCGCCCAGTACCTTGGTCAGTCGCTCGAGATAGGCGGATGCGAAGGGGCTCACGACCGCGGTGTGGTGCTGGCTCATCCTAGAATTCCTGTTTGGGGTGCGGAGTTGTCCGGAGCGCGGGGCTCTGCACAACTCGTCTCTGCGCGTCAGAGCGCGCACGTTTGGCGGCCAATCAAGGCATCCGTTTGGCCACAGCCGCGTCGTCTCACTTCTCAATTCATAGGCGCGATGTCCGCCCCAGGCAGCCTCGGAATACAAGACGCTTTGCAGCGTTGCCTCAGGTTCAAACCGATACCTCTGAAGTAGAATTTGTTCGATGGCTTGTATCTGGCGCCACCGCATGAAGCAGGACTGACCTTTTCCGTGGATTAAGACCTTCAGTGCACCATATTATTGAGCGCCGCACTCGAAATTCTCCGCGGTCACGCGGCTTCCATATTAGGATTGTAGAATATAATTCGACTTCCCAACTGCTCGAAGCCGAACTTGACTTGACGTAAATGGCCTAAAGCTTCGATAATAGCTGGGTGACGATCCTCGGGCGCGTAGAACATCAGAAAACCTCCGGAGCCTGCGCCGAGTATTTTGCCACCGATTGCGCCGGCTTGCTTTCCCAGTGCATACCACTCGTCGATCTCCGCCGAGCTGACGCCGCTGGCGAGCGTTCGCTTCAGGTTCCAGTTGTCGTCTAGGATCTCTCCGAAAGCGTCGAGGCTGCCACGCTGCAATTCATCGCGCAGCTGATAGGTAAGCTCGACCATGCGAATCAGGGCTCCGCGCTTGGCCTGATCGCTCACCACAGCCTGCGACTGCTCCTTGAGGATACCCGAGGCGCTGCGGGTGATGCCGGTGTAGAATACGACGATGCGTTGCTCGAGGGCCTTCCTCTGCGCGGCAGGCATGATAATCGGCGTCACGAGCACGCTGTCGTCGGCCTTGAATTCGATGAGGTTCAAGCCGCCGTAAGCGGCCGCGTACTGGTCCTGCTTGCCGATCGGTTCGCCGCAGCGCTCAATCTCGATCTCTGAACTTAGCCGCCCGAGGTCGTCGGGCGAGATATGCCTACCCAGGTAGGCACTGACTGCGTTCAGAAGTCCGACGGTAAAGGAGCTCGAGGAGCCAAGCCCGGTTCCCCGCGACGGTATGTCGGCAATTGTCGTGATCTCAACCCCGCCGGTGATGTTGAGGCAGTCGAACGCCGCGCGCACGAGACGGTGCTCGATCTGATCGACGGACTCGACCTCCTCCGTCTTCGAGTAGGCGAGGCGAATACCACCATCGAATTTGCGATTGATGTTGACGTACACGTACTTGTCGATGGCCGTACTTAGGACGGCCCCCCCGTGCCGACGGTAGAAGTCCGGCAGGTCGCTGCCGCCGCCGACAAAACTCATGCGCAGGGGTGTTCGGCTGATGATCATGACGGTCCGGTCGCAGAGTCAGGAAAAACAGTGATCGAGGTCAAGCCGCAGGTCAGCGCCGCAGCCCGCTCTCTCGACCAGCGGGATCTCGTCGCACATGCGCGCGTCGTATACGGCAGCAGCGCTGTCATGGTCGGCGAGCCCGCGGTCGACCAAGTCGGCGATCACGCGCGCTTTGCGGCCTGCCTCGTCAGTGCCGAGATGAGCCGTCAGCACTCGACGGCGCGTCGAGAGCGGCAGCACCAGGGCCGGCACCCCCTCGAGGATCACCACGCTGTCGGACCGCAGGTTGAGCGTCTCCCCAGGAACGCGCAGGCGGCGCCGCCTGTCATAATAGGGCAGGTCGATCTCGGTCTCGCCACCGGCGAGCCATGGATCCAGGGCAGCGCTCGCAGTTTCGACATCGAAGCGGCCGAGCAAGCCGTCCGTCCGCTCCGCCTCGGGCTTGATCCAGGAGTCGAGCGGCAGCACAACCACGTCGTTGCCCGCACGGCGAAGCTCGTGCGCAAGGACCGCTGCAACTGTCGATTTGCCCGAGCGGGCCGGGCCACCAATGCGGATGAGATCTCCCGGTCGGATCCTATCCACAATGGTTTCCGTCTCTGCGACGAGCCTCGGGTAGACGGTGAGGATGAGCGAGGCGGCGGCGGCGATGTCGGGGACGGTGAAGTCTGGCCGGACACGGTACTTGCCGTCCTGCCCACCCTCGCCCGTTAGTACGAGGATCGACCGGACGGCGGCGTTGCGGGCTGCAAGGAGATCGCTCGTGCTGTCGCCGATCATCCATGAGCGCGAGAGGTCAGCGTTCAGGTCGTGGGCAGCCTGAAGGATCAGCCCCGCCTTCGGCTTGCGACATTCGCACTCCACCTTGAGCGCGCGAACTTCGCCGGGAAATCCGGCGTCAGGATGATGTGGGCAGAAATAGAGGCGATCAGCAAAGGCACCGGCTTCGCCAAGAGCCATATCGAGCTTGGCGTGTATCGCGCGCAGTCCCTCGAACGAGCACTCCCCGCGCGCGATCACGGGCTGGTTCGTCACCACCGCAACTCGATGCTCGGCATCGTTGAAGCGCCGCACCGTTTCCGCCGCTGCGGAAAGGAGGATAAGATCCTCCGGCCTTCGCACGTAATCTCGCAGTTCGTTAAGAGTGCCATCTCGATCGATGAAGACGCAGACCTGCGGTGTGCGGTAGGTAGCGCGCGCTACCACGCCGCTCCTGAGGTGAGCACACACCTTGTCGAGCCGCTTCGGAGTACCGAGGTCTTTGATGTACTCAAAGCTGTTGAAGCCTTGAAGAAAGGCTCCTCCCTTGACCATTGCGGGAAAGAGGTCCTGTCCGAAATCTGCCGGCGTCGGAAAGCCCCGCCAGCCTTCTAGAGCCCGCTTCTCGACAACGTAGAAGGCTGCATTGACGAGGTTTGGCCGCAGCGCACTTGGCGGGTGAGGTTTGGGGAAAAAGGCCGTGATGCGGCCGTCTTGCATCTCGACGAGATCGGAGTCGAATGGATGGTCGTTAGGGTGAAGGAATAGCGTCGCGTCGGCACCGGATTCCGCGTGCATCGCCAGGAAGCGGTCGACGTCGATGTTGAAGAGTGTATCTCCGTAAATGACGAGGAAACGCTCCGCGAGCCGATCGAGGCAGGCGAGCACTGCGCCAGCCGTACCTCGCGGCTCTCCGTCGTCAACGAGCGCGAGCCGGGCAAGTCCGAAATTATCCCGATCCGCGCAGAACGCCTCGATCTGGTCAGCCGCGTGATTGACGAGGACGACAACATCGTCGACCCCGTAGTCCCGTAGGGTGACAATCTGGCGCTCTAAGAGGGGAACGCCCTCGACATCGACGAGGGGCTTCGGCCGGCCCTGGAGCCGTTCGGCGAGACGAGTGCCCTTACCTCCAGCGAGAATGACTGCCTGCATCACTTGCGCCTCAGCCGCGGTCGAGCTCTTGCGCTGCGATCTGATCGACGGCGCGCCGCACTGCTCCGTTCGAGTCGAGTTGCGGGCGCCAGCCTAGTTCAGCGAGCCGCGCCGTCACGTAACGGAAGCGCGGAACATCGCCCACCCAGCCGCGGCCACCATCCCCATAGCGGATCTCAGCGTCGGGGGAGACACGGTCGCGCACCGCTTCGGCGATCTCGCGCACTGTGATCCCACTATCGGACGGGCCGACGTTGAAGACGTTGTACCGGCCCTGCGCGTGGTCAGCGATGAAAAGCATCGCGTCGACAAGCTCCTCGACGTGTAGGTAGGCCTTCATCTGCGTGCCGTCGCCAAGGACGTCGAGTATGCGCGGCGTGGCTTTGAGCTTGTTGATGAAGTCGATGATGACGCCGTGCGTCGCCGGCACGCCGACGACATTCGGAAACCGGAAGATGTTGGCCTTGGGCAAGAACGCTTCCACAGCAGCGCGAATTTGCGCCTCAGAGGCGAGCTTCATCGCTCCATAGTTGGATATGGGCTCCAACGGCCCGACATCTTCGTGGATCGCGGTCTCACCATGATCACCGTAAATTGCTGAGCTTGAGGCAAAATGTAAGATTGGAATTGAAAATTCTCGCATCAAGACAAGCGTGTTGAACGTTGTCAAGAACGTTCCCTCAAGATCAATCCGCGGGTCCGCAATACCGGCGGGGATATCTGAGTTGGCCGCAAGATGCCAGACGGCGCTGATCTCGATACCCTGAACCTCATCGCGCAGTACAGTCCGGAAGGCTTGAAGATCCGCGCAATCTACGACCGATGAACGGAAGCCCTGCTGTGCTTCAAAAGGGCGCCAGAAATCCGAACGGCCGCGTGAGAGGTTATCCAGCGCAAGAACTTCTTCCCCTCGACCAAGGAGGCGCGCGATGAGGTTCGCCGCCACGAAGCCGGCGCCGCCCGTTAGAATATGAAGGGCCATCAAGTCAGCTCCTGCGATCGAACCGCTGCATGCGTTCGACCTTGCGCAACAACTCAGCTGGCCAGATCCCCGCGACAGCTTCGGGCAAAGCGACGAGTGGCGACCAGCAACCGCGGCGGGTTACCGGCAATTGAAGGCGAACTCAACCGGAGACCCCATTCCCGCAGGCGACACCACTCCGAGCCAGCAACGTGGAATGAGCTCCTAAGCGCTCGTGCCTCAGGACCCTGGAATGAGTCCCCTAAGCTCGACTTTGGCCATTTGCGGCGGGTTGAGTGAGCAGAGGTAACGAAGCGGGCGTGCCGGGTAGGCTGGTGACGTCCCCGCCAAGAGACACCGCCATGCTGCCCCTGCCTGCCTGTTTCGCTGGCATCATCCTGGCGTTCGCGCCGCTGTTCGTCCACCGCATCCTCAACCGCACGGCATGGTGGCCGCGCTCCGGCAGCCGCGTCCTACTCGGGATGCTCATATCAGCCTTCGCATCCCGTGGTCCGGTCATCCTGGCGCTCGATGGCACGATCAAGCGCCGCCGCCGCAAGCGCATCGCGGCCGACGGCATCTACCGCGACCCGGTCCGCTCCTCCGATAGCCACCTCGTCAAGGCGAGCGGGATGCGCTGGATGAGCCTGATGGTGCTCGCCCCGTCCCCTGGGCGGGGCGCATCTGGGCGTTGCCGTTCCTGACCGCGCTGGTGCCGCTCGAGCGCGCCTGTCGCTAAGGGGACGTCAGCATAAGCCCTTGCTCGACATTCGACCGGTGTCTTGGAAGCCTCTCCGCAAAATTGACACCCGGCGCCGACCTTTTGAAGAGGCCCAGGACGCGCGGATCTCCAACTTAGCCAAGGACTGCGCCGGAAGGCCGGATACGTTTATAAAGACTGCTCGACCAGACGATCCAGAGCCACTTGCCGATGGGGCAGGCCATACGTTTTTGCGGCAATCGAGGCACTGTCGAGCTGGGCACGGCTGAAGTCGATGACGTTTTGGCGTCCGGTTCGGTCGAGCGGCACCTGCTGCAGACGATCCCACAACCAGACCTTCTGCCAGTCTCGCAGGCGCTGCCAGCAGGTCGCACCCGAGCCGCAGCCCATCTCCCGGGGCAGCTACTCCCACGGCAAGTCCGAGCGCAGCACGAACAGGATGCCCGTCAGCGCGGCGCGGTCGGGCGTTCGAGGGCGCCCGCCCTTGGGCTTCGCTGGTTCGTGCGGCAGCTGCATTGCAATCTCGGCCCACGAGCCGTCGGAAAGCAGCGGTCCCACCATCTCCTCTCAACGCGCCGCAACGGGTTTTGTTAGAGCCTCGAAGTTGGTAACGATACCCTCGTCAACGGACCAAAATCGGCCACCCAGACTTTCACCGACTTAGCCCGCGAATGCGGCACAGTGCACGCAAAGCCATACAAAACAAAGGGAAATGGGGCCACCGCGTGTTGGAAAGCACGGGCCCACCTCCTATTGACCAAGCAAGCCCGTTACGCAAAAAGTAATTCAGCGGATCTGGGCTCTGATTGCGGCACCTCCGGAGTACCCGGAAGGTGGGAGTGAAATCTTGAGGGAAAGACACCATCGAAGGAAGAAAATCGCATTGCGCCTCGTTACACAATTATGAGCACATAGAGACCGACGTTAATCTCAATCACGGAACAATTCAAAGGTCATGAGAGCGCAAAACCGGATCAAGAAATGACAGAGACATCGATATTGATTACCGGCGCAGCGGGATTTATGGGTCCGTCAATTATGGAGGCCGCAACAAATGTCGGCCTTCGCGTCATCGCGGTCGATCAGAAAGATTTTGGCGCAGATCCGAAGGTTGAAAAGATTATAGCTGACTTCAGAGCCCTTCCTAAGATCCTCCTGCAAACAAACAATATCCCTGATATTGTGCTTCATCTTGCCTGGCAAGGAGGGTTTCAGCACGACAACCCAGTTCATATAAAATCTATACCTGACCATTTTGATTTTCTGAAAGACATGATGCACCTTAATGTCAGGCAGATCGCGGCGATGGGCACGATGCACGAGGTCGGCTACTGGGAAGGAAGCATAGACGAAGGGACACCCAATAATCCTGGCTCGCTGTACGGCATTGCTAAAAATACGCTTAGACAAGCATTCCTATTGGAGGCCGGCAAGAACGGCATCGCCGCACAGTGGCTGCGTGCTTTCTACATTTTGAGCGATAACGGCAGGGGCAACTCGCTCTTTGCAAAGATCATAAATTGGGAATTGGAAGGTAAATTGCATTTCCCCATGAATAGCGGAAACAATATGTATGACTTTGTTACATTAGATGAGTTAAGCCGACAGATAATCGCATGCGTATGCCAGACCTCAGTGACTGGGATTATCAATTGCTGCTCAGGCAAGCCCACAAAACTCAAAGACGTAATACAGGATTTTATTTCCCGCAACGGCCTCAGGATCAGGCCAAGATTTGGAGAATTTCCGGATCGCGCTTACGACTCGCCGGCGATTTGGGGCGACCCCGAAAAGATTAACCTGATATTAAAAGACGCCGTTCGCGCTTCAGATAAGGCCGGCCATCGTAGCGGAGGAGCTTAATGGCGGCGCCCTCGATCATATGGTCGGTCGGATTAGCTTGACTATTCGTTTCAGGAAGTTGCGGGCATGTGCGGATATGTCAAGCAGTGCTCGACATCGACGTTGCCGCAGCCGCCCCGAGGGGAGCGGCATGAAAGTATATCCTGGCCGCTCATCGTCTGGATTCTCGCTGTGAAAAACAAATATCACCGCAAATATCACCGGAGGACGCGGTGTACACATTGCAGGGATTGACCGCAGCAAAGGCTATAGAGATACACAGCTGCCACGCGCTGATGCTGCGATGAATTCCTCGAACCGAGTTCAAAAACATTGTCCAAAGGACACCATCTCGCCTCGCGCTTCCACGGCGATCCGTTAGAGTGGGACCCGATCAGCTTGAAGCAAAAGCCTCATCCTCGTAGCCGGCAGCTTTGAAGTAGTTGCGGCACTCCTCGGGCGAGAAGCGCGTGAAGGCCTTGTGGATCGCCGCCCAGAGATCGCAGACGGCGGGCGCCACCGCGCTGCGCAGAAGCGCTTTCAGCTTCGCGAAGGCACGTTCGATCGGGTTGAACTCAGGACTGTAGTGTGGGAGCTACAGGAGCCGGGCTCCGGCCGCTTCGATCGCCTCGCGCACGCCCGCCACCTTGTGGGCGCTGAGGTTGTCCGGGATGAGCGTGTCGCCCGATCTTAAGTGTCAGCGGGCGTTGAATACTCCCTGATTGTGGGCATCGAAAATTCCCTGGTCGGTGCCCGGGCCTGAGAGCGCGCAGGGCACCCCGCGCTCTCAGGCTTTTCCATCCTGCGCCACCATGCCGGCCGATGCGTATCGGTCGGGAGCGACGAGGATGGTCCTGCGGGGAGAACTCCTCATGATCCTCGACCTGCACCGACAGGGCCTGTCGGTTACCGCCATCGCCCGCCGGACAGGGCGTGATCCGAAGACGGTCCGGAAGTACATCGAGCGCGGCCTCGAACCACCGGCCTACGGTCCGCGCCCAGCCGGACGTCCGAGCAAGCTCGCCCCCTACCTCGTCTACCTGCGCGAGCGCGTCACGGCTTTCCCCGATCTCAGCGCCGTGCGCCTGACCCGCGAGCTGCGGGCGCGCGGCTATACGGGGGCCTACACCGCCGTGAAGCGGTTCGTCGCCGCGACCCGCCCGCCCGAGGCCAAGCCCTACGAGGTTCGCTTCGAGACCCCCGCCGGCCAGCAGGCGCAGGTCGACTTCGCTCGCTTCGTGGTCACCTTCACAGACGCACCGGGCGCGAGCTGCATCGTCTGGCTGTTCTCGCTCGTGCTCGGCCATCTGTTCTCGCTCGTGCTCGGCCATTCCCGGCACATCGAGGCGCGCTTCGTCCTGCATCAGGATCTGCAGACGCTGATGCGCTGTCACATGCAGGCGTTCGCCGCACTCGGCGGCGTGCCGATCGAGATCCTCTACGACCGCATGAAGACCGCGGTCACCGGCGAGGCCGCGGACGGCCACATCGTCTACAATCGATCCTTGCTGGCGCTGGCCAAACATTACGGCTTCCTGCCGCGTGCCTGCCGGCCGTACCGGGCCAAGACGAAGGGCAAGGTCGAACGGCCGTTCTCCTACATCCGCCAGGACTTCTTCCTGGCCCGCTCCTTCCGCGACCTCGACGACCTGAACCTCCAGCTCCGGACTTGGCTCGACACCATCGCCAACGTCCGCCTGCATGGCACCACGCAGCGGATCGTCTCAGAGGCCTTCGCCGCCGAGAAGCCCGAGTTGCAGCCGCTGCCCGCCGTGCCCTTCGACGTCCTGCTCAAGCTCGAACGGCGCGTCAGCCACGACGGCCTCGTCTCGATCGGCGGCAACTACTACAGCGTGCCGGATCGGACGCGGCGCGTCGTCGAAGTGCACCAGTTGCCCGACACGATCCGCATCCTCGACGGCGGCCGGCTCGTGGCGAGCCACCCGATCCTGGAGGGACGGCGCCAGTACTGCGTCGATCCCGAGCATCGGCAGGGAGGAGCTGCCCGGGCCATGCGGCACGGCCATCCCGACAGCCTGCCGATCGGTCGGAGTGGCGATCACGTCGCGCAACGCTCCCTGACCGTCTACCAAGCCGTCGGCGAGCGGCTCGCCGCCGGGATCGGGGTCCGGTCATGACCCGCACCGCCACCTCCCATGCCGCGACGACCCTCGACAGGATCAAGCACAGCCTGGTCGGCTTGCGCATGCCGCGAGCCCTCGAAGTCCTCGACGCCACGGTCCGGCGCATCGAGCAGGGCGAGATCGATGGGATTACCGCCCTCGACGAGATCCTGATGGAGGAACTGACGCTGCGCGAGAACCGCCGGGTGAAGACCGCCCTGCTGGTCGCACGCCTGACGACGATCAAGACGCTCGCCGGCTTCGACTTCACCTTCCAGCCCTCCCTCGACCGGGAGCGGATCATGGCGCTGGCGGAGCTGACCTTCATCGACCGGGCCGAGGTCGTCCATCTCCTCGGGCCGCCCGGCACCGGCAAGAGCCATTTGGCCACGGCACTTGCCGTCGAGGCTGTGAAGGCCGGGCGCAGCGTGGTGTACTCGACGCTAGAGCCGGTCCCGCGCCGTTTGAGACAGGTTAGCAGGTGGCGCGTTGACGGGTGAAGGAGCATTCCGATGCCTTCACCTCTGTCTGTGGATCTGCGCGAGCGTGTCGTGGCGGCCGTGGCGGCCGGTGCCTCCTGCCATCGCGCCGCGAGGCGCTTCGGGGTCAGCGTGTCGAGCGCCAGCCGCTGGTCGCAGCGCTCGCACCAAGTGGGCCATGTCGCGCCCAAACCTATGGGCGGCGATCACACCTCGAAGCGTATTGAGGCGCATGCCGCACTGATCCTGGCGACTTCCAAGCAGGAGCCGCGCCTCTTCCTGCGCGAGTTGCGCGACCGACTGGCTGAGCAAGGCGTCCAGACCAGCACGAGCGGTCTATCGCGCTTCTTCCAGCGGCACGGGATCAGCTGGAAAAAGGGGCGACGTACGCAGCTGAGCAGGAGCGTGAAGACGTAAGAGCGGCCCGCGAGGCGTGGTTCGAGGCCCAGCCCGAGCTCGACCTGGACCGCTTGGTGTTCCTGGATGAGACGGCGGCCGCCACCAACATGGCGCGGCGCTCCGGTTGGGCCCCACGCGGCGAGCGCTGCCGGCTTGCGGCTCCGTTTGGCCACTACAAGACCACGACCATCACGGCCGCCTTGCGCACAAGCAGGCTGTGCGCGACCGCGCTGTTGGACGGCCCCACGAACGGCACGCGCTTTTGCAGCTATGTCACCGAGACCTTGGTCCCGGTGCTGCACCCTGGCGATATCGTCGTCATGGACAACCTGCCAGCCCACAAGGTCGCGGGTGTGCAGGATGCGATCGAGGCCGTAGGGGCTCGGCTGCTCTACCTCCCATCCTACAGCCCTGACTTCAACCCGATTGAACAGGCCTTCGCAAAGCTGAAGGCGCTGTTGCGCAGCGCGGCCGCCCGCACGATCCCGGATCTCTGGGCGGCGATCCGCCAGGCATTCACCCGCTTCACCCCGCAGGAGTGCCGCAACTACGTCGCTGCAGCCGGCTACGATGACGACTTGGCCGTCGCTACCTGACCGGGAACAGCTCTAAACGGCGGCAACGCCGGAAGCCAAGCCGAGCCAACCGGCAGCCAACTCGCACAAAAACGCAACTGTAATGCTAGGTAGGGAACTCATACAACCAATTGCTGTTGCTCGCGTTTTCTTCCTGAGATTGGGGTTTCCAGCGCAGGAGGTTCGCGATGGCACGGTTGTTCTGGCTCTCCGATGAAGCCTGGGGGCGGGTCGAGCCGCACCTACCTCACGGCCAACCGGGCAAGCCACGGGTCGACGACAGGCGAGTGATCAGCGGCATCCTGCACGTCCTGAAGGTCGGCTGCCGCTGGCAGGACACGCCCTCCGCTTACGGTCCGCACACGACGGTCTACAACCGCTACAACAGATGGTCTCAGCGCGGGATCTGGCAGCGGCTGTTCGCCAAGATCGCGGCCGCAGGCCCCGTGCCAGATGAGTTGATGCTCGACGCGTCCCACGTGAAGGCCCACCGCTCGGCATCAGGCGGAAAAGGGGGGCCTGGAGCCAAGCGATCGGCCGCTCGCGAGGCGGGTTTACGAGTAAAATCCATTGCTTGGCCGATGATCGTGGCCGACCGGTCGCGTTCGCCCTGACGCCCGGCAACGTGGCCGACATCACCATGGCGCTGCCCTTGCTGTGCGCTGTGGTGCCGCCCAAGCGTCTGATCGCCGACAAGGCCTACGACGCACAGAGCTTGAGGGATTGGCTGAAGAGCCACCGGGTGATCGCCACCCTCCCATCCACGGCCACCCGGACGGTACCCTATAAGCACAGCCGGATCGCCTACCGGCGGCGCAATCGGATCGAGCGGCTGTTCGGCCACCTCAAAAACTGGCGGCGCGTTGCGACCCGCTACGATCGCCTAGCCTGCAACTATCTCGCAGCCGTCGCGCTCGTTTCCTCTGTCATCGCATGGACCTGAATGAGTCCCCTACCTAGCGTCGATTCCTGAACTCATGTACCAAGCCTCCGAGTATCAGCGACAGCTCGGAGCCAGCTACCGAGCAAAAGACCGGACGGTGAAAAATGACGATACGGAATGCTTTGGACACCGACAGTGCTACCACCGCAGACATCAAAAAGCGCAACGCAGAAAACGAATCGCGTCTTTATTTTCTGGAAAATCGAGCCGCGCGTCTTGAAAAAAGCTTATTGACACTACAAACAAAGTACGACGCACTGATTGCCGACCAGTTGGGCCAGGACGGAAAGCCAACAGTCGGCGACCTATCGGACATGCTCACGGCTGCGCTGGTGCATATTGCGGCGAAGGACGTCGCGCAAGCTGCTGTCCAATTAGGTGAGGATGGAAAGTCAATAGCCGGCAATTTCTCGGATGTACCCTAGGCTTCGCAGATGTATATTGCCATGACGGACGTCGCGCAAGGTGCTCGCCAGTTAGGCGATGATGTACTAGTAACGGCTGGCAACATGTCACACATTCTCACCGCTGCCCCGAGTTATATTGTTGTGTCGATCGCAATTATATAGATCAAGATAGGCTGAATTGTCTAGTAATACCTAAAATCGCACAAATATTCTGTGACAGACGTGAGCCAATTATAACGGCTTTGTAAAACCGAATATCTCTTCTAAGGAACACCAGGGATGCAATCATTATCTAAAGTGTTATTTCTTCTTGGCTGCGTGGAAGGACCCAGCAAAAGATATAGAGTGTTCAACCATATGGAGTACTTATCCCTCGAAGGTATTGACTCAGAATGGCTTTATGACATTGACGAAAGGTTGTTTGACGAGGCCTTCCTGTCGAAGTTTTCCATTTTGGTGAATTTTAGGAGCGGCTTCAATGAGCGTGTGCAAAAATTATACAGCAAATTGCATTCGCTCAATATACCTATTGTGTATGACATTGATGACTTGGTTTTCGACGACACGCAACTCGACGGAATAGATGCATACCAGCGCATGAGCGAAGACGAGAAAGCAAATTATGTCGAAGGAGTGAGAAGCATAAGTTCCGCGCTGCTCGCCTCTGATTATGTTACCACGTCCACCGATTACCTTCGCAGCCAGCTGATTTCTTTTTCGGGGAAGAAATGCTGGGTCATCCCATTTTCTGTAAACAGCGAACAGATTAACATATGCGAAAATTTGCTTCCGTGGCGCGGTGAAGCTAAGTTCATCGGTTATCTCAGCGGAACAAAGTCTCATCAAAGCGATTTTGCTGAAGTTGCGCCGGCTCTTCGTCGTATACTCACAGAGTTTGAAGATGTGTTCTTGAAGATCGTTGGGTATTTAGACGTTTCGGAGCATCTTGCTGGTCTTGAGCACAAAGTAGTGAGAATCCCTTTCATCGATTGGAGGGACTTACTTATAGAGACGTCAACATTGTACGTCGCCCTTGCCCCTTTCGACG
The DNA here is from genome assembly GCF_058790235.1 of Methylobacterium sp. FW102-HT35C08. NCBI lineage: Bacteria > Pseudomonadati > Pseudomonadota > Alphaproteobacteria > Hyphomicrobiales > Methylobacteriaceae > Methylobacterium > Methylobacterium sp. FW102-HT35C08. Next base: position 1,069,464 of record NZ_JBYTCL010000002.1, read on the forward strand.
TGAGCAGCGCATTCTGCAAATCCAAAAGTGAACTTAAGTTTGTTGAGCAGGCGCTTTGCAAGGTGCCCACGATCGCGTCTGAAATTCCGGCTTTCGAGAGCGCGATCGCCGATGGAATAAATGGATTTGTCGCAAAAAAACCTGAAGACTGGTACAATTTTTTGAGATATTTAATCGAAGACCCCTCAAGCAGAAACTCGATGGCGATCGAAGCACATCTGTCTTATCTAAGATATTATTCGCCACTTGAACTCGGGGGAAGATTGTTTAGATGTTATGATGATATATTAAAGAGCCACAACAACGAGCATGTCGGTGACCCCGATTCGGGAGTTATGCCACGGGAGGGCGAGAGGCTTCGTATCAGCTGGATCATTCCGCAGCCTTTCGAAGGCTCAGGAGGGCATAGGAATATATTCCGGGCCGTCAAATATCTCTCCGATTTCGGCCATCAGTGCAGTGTTTATTTTACCCGCGATAATCATCGATTTGGAACAGGATCCGATGTCATATCTTTCATTTCTGCCAATTTTTTCGACATTGGAACTAAGGAGGCATATCTGGACTTTAAGACCATACAACACTGCGACGTTCTCATTGCTACTTATTGGACAACTTCTTATATCGCGCGTGAGAACAGGGATCGCGCCAAGCTTATCATCAACTTTATCCAAGATTTTGAGCCTATGTTTTTCCCGATGGGAACGGATTATGTTCGTGCGCTCCAGACCTACAAGTTTGGATTTTACCACATAACGTCGGGCCCATGGCCGCTTAGAATGATTGACAAATACGTTGGAGTGACTGAAGGCGATCACTTTCTATTTCCGATCGATCGAAGAATTTATTACCACAATCAGGCGATTAGCAAGAATAGGGACCAAGTGATCTTTTTTGCGCGACCTGATATGCCAAGGCGATGCTATGAACTCGGAGTAGCAGCCCTAGCTCTTGTTCACGATCAGCGTCCCGGCACAGAAATCGTTTTCTATGGGAGCCGAGCCGAGAAATTTGGACATGTTCCATTTCCTTTCAAAGCGCTTGGCTTAACTGAAACGGTGGAGGAACTCGGCGATCTTTATAGAAACGCTACGGTTGGAGTATGTTTCTCGACAACAAACCCTTCGTTGGTGCCTTATGAGATGATGGCTTGTGGATGTCCGGTTGTGGATCTGAGTGTCAACCAAAATGAGGTAAACTATGGCTCATTCGACAACTGTACGCTGGTCGATCCGGAGCCGGAAGCAATCGCAGCGGGAATACTGGATCTTCTGAATAGCCCACAGCAAGCGCTAGCTCTCTCGCTGCGTGGGTTGAAGTTTTCCGAGCGATTCCCGAGTGAGGAGGAGATGGCCCGCACAATTGAAAGCTTAATAATGCGGCGGCTGAAGTCTTCAATTCCGACTCCTGTGACGATATCAAATTAGACGTGGAGAATGCATTGTGAATTACGACGTTAGATCCAGATTGAGGCTGACAGGCGAATGGGACGACATGAAATTCAAGTTTCCACCTATTGCGATAAATTCAGAGACTTTGATTTACCTGGACGTTGAAATCTCTAGCGACCAACCTCTCTCCTTACGACTGTGCTTTATTTCGGGCGAAGTTCCGTCCACGGAAGAAGCGGAGTACTGGCACGAGTATAAACCCGGGAGAACAACTCTTGTCATAAGAGGAGCCAAATTTAAGCCGACAAGTAGCCGCTTCTCCGGCGTCGATATAGATCGCGCTTTTTTTGGAGGGACGGGCAATGGAGAGGCTGTACTGGCGTTAGCCGTATACAACGGCTCCACCTTAGTTTTGGCAAGGGCATAGCGTAACTTTATCATGGGATCGCTTAGATAGCCCGTTGTATGCGGTGCTTTCGAGGGATACGCTAGAGCTGTTCCCGGTCAGGTAGCGGCGACCAAGTCGTTCCCGTAGCCGGTTGCGGCGAGATAGTTGCGGCACTCCTGCGGAGTAAATCGCGTGAACGCCTGTTGGATCGCGGCCCAGAGATCCGGGATCGTGCGGGGCGGCCGCACTTCGCGACAGCGCCTTCAGCTTCGCGAAAACCTGCTCGATCGGGTTGAAATCAGGGCTGTAGGACGGGAGGTAGAGCAGCCGCGCTCCTGCGGCCTCGATCGCGTCATGCACGCCGGCAACCTTGTGGGCTGGTAGGTTGTCCATGATGACGACGTCACCAGGCTACAGGTCCGGGATGAGGGTTTCAGTGACGTAACGGCAAAAAGCGCGTGCCGTTCGTGGGCCGTCCAGCAACGCGGTGGCGCACAGCCCGCTCGTGCGTAGGGCGGCGGTGATGGTCGTGGTTTTGTAGTGGCCCAACGGGGCTGCGAGCCGGCAGCGCTCGCCGCGCGGGGCCCAGCCGTAGCGCCGCGCCATGTTGGTGGCGGCTGCTGTCTCATCCAGGAACACCAACCGGTCCGGATCGAGCTCGGGCTGCGCCTCGAACCACGCCTCGCGGGCCGCTCTTACGTCCTCTCGCTCCTGCTCAGCTGCGTACGTCGCCCCTTTTTCCAGCTGATCCCGTGGCGCGCAAAGAAGCGCGACAGGCCGCTCGTGCTGGTCTGCACGCCCTCCTCAGCCAACCGGTCGCGCAACTCGCGCAGGAACAGGCGCGGCTCCTGCTCGGAGGCCGCCAGGATCAACTCGGCATGCGCCCCAATACGCTTCGAGGTGTGATCGCCGCCCATCGGCTTGGGCGCGACATCGCCCTCTTGGTGGGCGAGCTGCGACCAGCGGCTGACGCTCGACACGCTGACCCCAAAGCGAGCTGCCGCTCGGTGGCACGAGGCACCTGACGCCACGACAGCCACGACACGCTCGCGCAGGTCCACAGACAACGGTGAAGGCATGAGCAAGCTCCTTCAGCCGTCAACACGCCACCCGCTAACTCGTGTCAAGCGGCGCGGGATTGGCTTTAGTCCGGCCCTGAGGAATGGCTTTCCGGCCTGTGGAGCTGATCACGATCCTGTCGTTTTGTTATCCTCCACAGAACTTTGGAATAATCGCCTTACTTTGATAGAATCTCAGTTGTATCTACCCGGCCGATTGACCAATAAACCTCGCGCCATGAGCAGTTACTTCATATCTTTTCACGAGAAGCGGCTGTATGATATTAGCCTCTGCTGCCGAGACAATTTGATCGACGGCAGCGTTCAAGTCCGAGTAGTCGATTTTGTGAGTTAACGGCCGCAGATCATAGTCCCACCATCGTGAGGCAAGAACTTTCTCGATAGCAGACTCGGCTATGCGGAAGCGGATATGACGGGCCGGATTACCTGCGGCAACGGAATATGGAGCCACGTCGCGCGTAACGACAGCACCACCGCCGACAATGGCTCCGTGTCCAATCTTTACACCCCTCCGGACAAAAGCGTTTTGGCCAAGCCAAACGTCATTCCCAATCTCGACGCCTCCTCGCCAATGTTCATCGCCGCGGCTTGATTTCGATCCAAGCCAATCACGATATTGCGGAAAGCATTGCGATAGGCTTGCCGCGACATCGTTCGGATCGCAAACGAAGGGGTGGGTGGATAGCCAGTCAGTGGGATGCTCTCCGGGCCCTAAAGTTACTCCTTCTGCGATGGAACAAAATCGCCCAACCGTGGCATCGACGAATAAAGTGTTCTTCTGCGCATAAGTAAAGGCGCCGATTTTTGTATTAACGGCGATCCCGTCCACACGTACCGGCGCCTCAATCTCACAGTTTCCTTGGAAGGATTGCGTAATTGCCTGGACGCCGATCGTCGGCAAGTCAGAAATGAAGTCGCTCATTTGCTCATCTTTTAGAGTGCGCAGGTCTGTTACAAACAGAGGAGAATGGCCCTGCCATCGCTACAATTCTTCTGAAGAAAACTAATTCTATGCCGAGCGTTAAGACGCGCACTTTTCCTGAGAAAGGTGGGCTCGTTCGCCCGCACTTACCGCGTCGTAGCGCTCTGCCGGCGCGGAAGGTTTAGACTCGGTCATCTGTGGAGCGTCTCCGACCATGGGCTGAAGGTGCCAAGCATCACCGCTGTGACACCAAGCACGCCACCCTCTTTAGCACACCTTTGAAATTGCGTCGCGAGTTCAGCCGAGCGCTCAAGCACGCGCCCTGCAGTGGTCCGCCAGCGCATCCAGTTGCTGACTTTGCTGACCGGCAAGCAGTCCACTGTATCTGATGGGGGCGAAGCGGGTAGAGCTGTTGCCGTTCAATCTGAGTCGACCGGGGTAGTGCGGTGGTCGGCGCTGTGATCCCATGGTTCTCGGAACACAGAGGAGCACCATGGCTGCAGCTCTGCCGCTGATCCGTCCCCATCGAAGAGGTCCGCCCTTTGGTATGGCTATTGAGCCAGGAGGACGGATGACATGTCCAAGCACCCGAAGCCCGAGGAGATCGTTGCCAAGCTGCGGCAGGCGGATGTGCTGATCTCCCAGGGCCAGAGCGTCTCCGACGCTATCCGCGCCATCGGCGTGAGTTCAGTGACTGTTGTTGCCCCCTAAAGACCGGACAGGGTCTCCTGGGTTGATCGGGCGATGAACTCGCGCGGCGAACGGTAGCCGAGCGCACGATGAGGATGAAGGTTGTTGTAGTGTGCCAGCCAAACGGGGAGCTGGCGCAGCACGCTCTCGGCGTCCGGTAGCACCGAGACACGTACGTAATCGCGTTTCAAGATTCGCACGAACGCCTCGGCCATGCCGTTGCTCTGCGGGCTTTCCAGCGGGATTGTCTTTGGCACCAATCCAAGTTCACGGGCAAAGCTGCGAGTGTCGCGGGCCACGTAGCAGCTACCGTTGTCAGTCAGCCACTCGATCAGGCTCGGCAGCTGGTTGACCGGCCCGAAGCGGTGTTCGACGGCCGCCACCATCAGGTCGCGGACGTCCTCGCCCGTGATGCCCGCCGTGGTCGCCACGTAGCTCATCGCCTCCCGATCGCAGCAATCGAGCGCGAAGGCGACGCGCACACGCTCACCGTTCTCTGCTGCGATCTCCAGCCCGTTTGAGCACCAGCGTGTGTTGCGCACGGCCACCGCCACCTTGCCCTCGTGACGGCGCGTCTCGGCTCCCCCGCATGTCGCTGGAGCAGGAGGCCGTGCACCTTCATGACCCGGTAAATCCGCTTGGCGTTCGGCGCAGGCCGCCCATCCCGCTCGGCCTGCCGGCGCAGAAGGGCATGGACGCGCCGATAGCCGTAAGTCGGCGGATCCGCGATGAGCGCCTGGATCGCGCCGAGCAACGCGGCGTCGGGTGTGGGCGGACGGCCGCGTCGGCCCATGGGCCTCCAGACGGGGGAGGCCTGCCTGGACGAGGCGAGGTGCGGGCGCGACACGCTCAAAGCTGCGGCCACAGCGCTCACCGGCCGTCCCCGGCCACGAGGTCACGCGCGAGGGCAACTTTTTGGGGGCGGCGACCCGCTCTATCGCCTCGCGCAGGATCCCGGTCTCCAGCGTCTTCTTGCCCAGGAGCCGCTGCAGCTCACGGATCTGTGGCTCAGGCAGCCCGCAGCTCGGAGGCGGGCACCACTTCTTCGCCAGCCCCGGCGGCCGTGAACGCGCCGCGCTCCATCAGCGTAAGCGCTCGTTGGCAGGCGCCTTGCGGGATACGATCCGAGACCTGGATACAGTGCTGTCGCGAAGGCCTGTATCCGCCCTATGTCTGGACCTACGATCTCGCCCCATATCGTCGTAGCCGGCACGCGTCGCTCGTGGACGCGTGAGGACAAGCGAGCGATCCTCGATGAGGCGCAGAGCACCACCGCGTCGATCTCGTCTGTGGCGCGTCGCCATGGCCTGACGCCATCGCTGCTCTTTCGCTGGCGACGCGAGGCCTGGGATGAGGAGCGGGCGGCGGCCCTGCCGGTTCCGCCTCCCTTCGTTCCGCTCGCACTGCCGGCACCGGTGGGGCTACCGAACCGTGATCAGGGTGCGCCGGGTGGCGCCATTGAGGTGGAACTGGTCGGCGGGCATCGGCTGCGTGCCGAGGCCGGTGCCGATCCATCTCTCGTGCGGGATCTTCTCGCGGCGCTGCTGGATCGATGATCCCCGTTCCCTCGGGCTCGCGGGTGTGGCTGGCCACCGGCCACACGGACATGAGGAAAGGCTTCGACGGGCTCGCCGCGCTGGTGCAGGACCACCTGCACCATGATCCGTTCTCTGGTCAGGCCTTCGTCTTCCGCGGCCGTGCGGGGCGGCTGATCAAGGTCCTGTGGTGGGACGGCCAGGGGCTGTGCCTGTTCTCGAAGCGGCTGGAGAGAGGCCGTTTCGTCTGGCCGGGGATGGCAGGGGCCGCGGCGGCGCTCACACCGGCTCAGCTGGCGATGCTGCTGGAGGGGATCGACTGGCGGGCGCCGGAACGCACGGACCGGCCGCGCATCGCAGGCTGAGGGACGCCACGCCCAGAGGGGCTGGCGGAGCCGTCATGGGCAATCTAAGCTATTGGCATGGCTCTCGATCCTGCCTCGCTGCCGGATGACGTGGATGCGCTCAAACGCATGATCGTCAGCATGGCGAGGGACGCCGTTCATGCCAACACGCTGATCGAGAAGCTGCGCGGCGAACTCGCAAGGTTGAAGCGAGCGCAGTTCGGCGTCTCGTCCGAGAAGCTGCAAGCCCGCGTCGAGCAGCTCGAACTCGCCATCGAGGCCCTGGAGGTCGACGAGGCCGAGCGCCTCGCGGCGGCTCCGGTCGTCGCCGAGGCGGTCGAGGCGGCAAGCCGAGGGCCGGGGCGCCGCCCCTTACCCGATCATCTGCCGCGCGAGACTGTCGCTCATCCCGGCCCGTGCGCCTGCCCGGCCTGCGGCGGTCGCCTGCGTCGGATCGGCGAGGACGTGACGGAGAGCCTCGACTACGTGCCGGGCCGCCTCAAGGTGGTGCGGCACCTGCGCGAGGCCTTCTCCTGCCGAGCCTGTGAGACCGTGGTGCAGGCTCCCGCGCCCTACCACGCCATCGCCCGCGGCCGTGCCGGCCCCGGGCTGCTCGCGCATATCGCCGTGGCCAAGTTCGACGATCACCTGCCCCTGTATCGACAGGCCGAGATCTATGCGCGGGACGGCGTCACGTTGCAGACCTCGACCCTGTCCGGCTGGATGGGCGCCACGGCCGCCGCGCTGGCCCCGCTGGTCGATCTCCTGCGCACGGAGGTGATCGCCGGGTCGGACGTCCTGCACGGTGACGATACGACGGTGCCGATCCTGGCGCCCGGGGCGGGGAAGACGAGAACTGGCCGGCTCTGGGCGTATGTGCGCGACGAGCGCCCCCACGGCGGAGCGCGACCGCCAGCGGCCGTGTTCTTCGCCTCGCCGGACCGGAAGGGCGAGCGCCCGCGCACGCATCTGGCGGCGTTCTCCGGCGTGCTTCAGGCGGATGGCTATGCCGGCTTCAACGGGCTCTACGAAGGCCGTCGGCCGGGCGGCGCGCTGATCGAGGCCGCCTGCTGGGCGCACACCCGTCGCAAGTTCTTCGATGTTCATGCCAGGACCGGCTCAGCGGTCGCCTTCGAGGCCCTGGAACGGATCGGCGCGATCTACGAGGTCGAGCGCTGCGTCAGCGGCAAGCCTCCCGACGAGCGCCTACGGCAGCGCCAGGCCCGATCACGACCGCTCGCAACGGCCCTGAAGGCCTGGGCGGAGACGATCCTGCCGCAGCTCTCCGGCGGCTCCGATCTCGCCAAGGCGTTCCGCTACATGCTGGTGCGCTGGACGGCGCTGACCCGCGTCTTCGACGACGGGCGGATCGCGCTCGACAACAACCCAGCCGAGCGAGCGCTGCGGTCCGTCGCGATCGGGCGCAAGAACTATCTGTTCGCCGGCTCGGAGCGGGGCGCTGAGCGGGCGGCTGCCTTCTACACGCTGATCGAGACGGCCAAGCTCACCGGGCTCGACCCGGAGGCCTACCTGCGCGACGTGCTCACCCGCCTCGCCGATCATCCAGCCAAACGCCTGGCCGAACTCCTGCCCTGGAACTGGTCGCCGGTCGCCACGGGTGCTCAGGCCGCCTGATCAACCGGGCCGCTCGCCGAGCGCTTACCCATCAGCCGACGCCACGTGAACAGCTGGTTGGCGTTCCGCCCGTGGCGGCGGGCGACGAGCGAGACAGACTGGCCGGGCGGATAGGTCTCCTCGACGAGGCGCACCTTCTCCTGCGTAGTCCAGTGCCGGACGCCGCTGGACGGAGGTGATCACCTCGACGCGTTCGGCGCGGGGCGGGTCGTTAGAACTCACCATAGGGTCGGTCATAGGCACACACTTCCACAAGCGTGAGCCCCTGTCCGGTCATTTAGGGGGCTACTTCAGTGACGTACGGGACGAACTCCTGAATGGCGAGATCTTCTACATCCTCAAGGAGGCACAGATCGTGATTGAGAGTTGGAGACGGCACTACAACGCCGTTTGCCCCCACGCGTCGCTCGGATACCGCCCGCCAGCCCCTGAGGTGTTCGTGCCAGCCTTCACCGCTTGGCTGACTGCGCTCGCCCGACCGGCTCCGCCGGCCAAGCTACCCGTGGTGGAGCGGCCCACCGCGCACTAAATTCGCTTATGGACCACCTCGTGGGGGCCGATCACACCTCGATCTGGCGCAGCTTCAGCACCACTTGCTCCGCGCGCGTCTTCTGACCTCGCGGCTTGTCCGAATCCTTCAGTCCTGGCTGATCCTCTCAATCAGCCCGGCCCAAAGCCAGCCGGTCAGGTCATCCTTAGGCCGTGAGGAACCATGCGGAAACTGAGCTCAGTAGGTGCGGTGAGCGAGCTACCGCAGGATATGAAGTGACATTTGCGTGGAAAGGCGCTGGCATGGACATCATCGAGACCGAGATTCCGGACGTGAAGCGCATCGTGGTGAAGCGCTTCGGCGACGCGCGCGGCTGGTTCTCCGAGACGTTCCGGGCCGACGCCCTCGCGCGGGCCGGCATCACCACCGCCTTCGTCCAGGACAATCAATCCTTCTCGGCGCCGCAGGGGACGATCCGCGGCCTGCACTTCCAGATCGCCCCCCGGGCGCAGGCCAAGCTGATCCGCGTCCTGCAGGGCGCGATCCTCGATGTGGCGGTGGACATCCGCAGCGGCTCGCCGACCTTCGGCAGGTTCGTGGCCGTGACGCTCGATGCCGACACGGGCGAGCAGCTGTTCATCCCGCACGGCTTCGCGCACGGCTTCTGCACCCTGACCCCCGACGTCATGGTCGCCTACAAGGTCGACGATTACTACAGCCCCGAGCACGACCGGGCCCTCGCCTGGAACGATCCGGAGGTCGGGATCCCGTGGCCGGTCTCGCCCGAGGCGGCGATCCTCTCCGACAAGGACCGCCGCGCCCCGAAGCTCGCCGATCTCGGGCGGGTGTTCTGATCTCCCGCGCGACGCGGCCGTAATTTGGTCACGCCGGCCGGTCTTCTGCCCCGTCATTCTGTTCAAGACGATTCTTCAAGAGGGTTTTTTTGCCATGCGCATCCTGGTGACCGGAGGCTGCGGCTTCATCGGCTCGGCGCTGGTGCTGCACCTCGTCAACGACCTCGGCCACGAGGTCTGCACCCTCGACGCGATGACCTACGCGGCCAACCCGGTCTCCCTGACGCCGCTCGCCGACAACCCGCGCCACCGCCTGGTCGAGGCCGATATCTGCGACCGCGAGGCCGTCCAGAAGGCCTATGCCGAGTTCAAGCCGCAGGCGGTGATGCACCTGGCCGCCGAGAGCCATGTTGACCGCTCGATCACCGATCCGGGCGCCTTCGTGCGCACCAACGTCATCGGCACCCAGACCATGCTCGACGGCGCCCGCGGCCACTTTGAGGCCCTGCCGGAGGCCGAGAAGAAGACCTTCCGATTCCTCCACGTCTCCACCGACGAGGTCTACGGCTCGCTGCCGCCGGATGCGTTCTTTACCGAGGACAGCCGCTACGATCCGCGCTCGCCCTACTCGGCCTCGAAAGCGGCGTCCGACCACCTCGCCCGCGCCTGGCACGAGACCTACGGCCTGCCGGTGCTGGTGACCAACTGCTCGAACAATTACGGGCCGCGGCACTTCCCCGAGAAGCTGATCCCGCTGATGATCCTCAACGCTCTCGAGGGGAAGAAGCTGCCCGTCTACGGCGACGGCCTGAACGAGCGCGACTGGATCCACGTGGAGGACCACGCCAAGGGCCTCGTCGCCGTGCTGGAGCGCGGCCGGATCGGCGAGACCTACCTCCTCGGCGGCCGCGCGGTGCGCAACAACCTCGCGGTGGTGAAAGCGCTGTGCGCGGCCTTCGACCGGCTGCGCCCCGAGAGCGCCCCGCACGAGCAGCTGATCAGCTTCGTCGCCGACCGCCCGGGCCACGACCGGCGCTACGCCATCGACTGCACCAAGGCCGAGACCGAGCTCGGCTGGCGCCCGCAGAAGACCTTCGAGCAGGCGCTGGAGGCGACCGTGGCGTGGTACCTCGACAACGAGAGCTGGTGGCGCCCGATCCGCGAGGGACGGTACAAGGGCGAGCGCCTGGGGCTCAACGGCTGATGGACATCCTCGTCCTCGGCGGCGCCGGCCAGGTCGGCACCGAGCTGCAGGCTTTGTCCTGGCCCGGCGACGTGTCCGTGCACGCGCCCGGCCGCGCGGATCTCGACATCACCGACCCGGACGCCGTCGCGGCGGCGCTGGCGGCCCGGGACTATCGCGCGGTGATCAACACCGCCGCCTACACGGCCGTCGACAAGGCCGAATCCGACGTGGTCGCGGCCTGGCGCCTCAACGCGCTCGCGCCAGCGATCCTGGCGGCCGCCACGGCGGCGCGGCAGATCCCTCTGGTCCACGTCTCGACCGATTACGTGTTCGCCGGCACTAAGACCGATGGGGCCTACGCGCCGGACGACGCCATCGACCCGCAGAGCGTCTACGGGGCCAGCAAGGCCGCCGGCGAGCTGGCGGTGCGGACCGGCAACCCGCGCCACGCGATCGTCCGGACCGCCTGGGTGGTGAGCCCGCACCGGGGCAACTTCGTCAAGACGATGCTGCGGCTCGCGGCCGAGCGCGACGCGCTCACCGTGGTCGACGACCAGCACGGCTGCCCGACCTCCGCCGCCGATCTCGCGGCCGCGCTGGCGGTGATCGCGCGGCGCCTGGCCACCGATGCGGCGGCGCCCACCGGCACGTTCCACTGCGTGAACGCGGGCGACACCACGTGGCGCGGCTTCGCCGAGGCGATCGTGGCCGGCTCTGCCCGCCGCGGCGGCCGCTCGGTGCCGGTCAAGGGTATCCCGACCTCCGCCTACCCGACCCCGGCCCGGCGGCCGGCCAATTCGCGCCTGTCCACCGACAGCCTCACGGACGCCTACGGCGTCGCGCCGCGGCCCTGGCAGGCGGCGCTCGACGACATCCTGGACCGGCTCGTCGGGCCGGTCTCAGAGGGAGTTTCCAAGCCATGAAGGGCATCGTTCTGGCCGGCGGCTCCGGCACGCGGCTGCACCCGGCCACGCTGTCGATCAACAAGCAACTGCTGCCGGTCTACGACAAGCCGATGATCTACTACCCGGTCTCGGTGCTGATGCTGGCCGGCATCCGCGAGATCCTGATCATCTCCTCGCCCGAGCACCTCGACAATTACAAGCGGCTGTTCGGCACCGGCGAGCAGTTCGGGCTTCAGTTCTCCTACGCGCTGCAGCCGCGGCCGGAGGGCCTCGCGCAGGCGTTCGTCATCGGGCGCGACTTCGTCGGCGACGACGACGTGGCGCTGATCCTGGGCGACAACCTGTTCTTCGGCGCCGGCATGGGCGAGCTTCTGGAGCGGGCGGCCGCGCGTCGGCAGGGCGCGACGGTGTTCGCCTACCACGTCGACAACCCGCAGGCCTACGGCGTGGTCAACCTCGACAAGTCTGGCCACCCGACCAAGATCGTCGAGAAGCCGCAGAACCCGGAATCGACCTGGGCGGTGACGGGCCTGTACTTCTACGACAACCAGGTGCTCGACATCGCCGCCGACGTGAAGCCCTCGCCGCGCGGCGAGCTGGAGATCACCAGCGTCAACGAGGCCTATCTTCAGCGCGGGCAGCTGCATGTGGAGCGGATGTCGCGCGGCTACGCGTGGCTCGATACCGGGACCCACGACAGCCTGCTGGAGGCGAGCGAGTTCGTCCGCACCCTGCAGCACCGCCAGGGCCTTCAGGTCGCCTGCCTGGAGGAGATCGCCTACCTGCAGGGCTTCATCACCCGCGACCAGCTCGTGGCCCGCGGCGAGATGTTCGCCAAGACCGCCTACGGCCAGAACCTGCTGCGGCTCGCCCGCGAGAGCGAGGACGACCTGCGCCTGCGCTGAATGTGAGGTCGCCGATTGCCACGCTTATCCATCGCCTGCATTTTCAACCTGTCGGCGTCCGACCACAGGCCGCTGAGCTCGTCGTGGAAGCGCACTGCGTGAGATAGCGGGGGGCTCATCCTTAGCGTCCAAGCGGCTCGTCGACCGCCGCTCGAACCCGCACGTTCCTGCGCTGTCCTCTGCTGATCGGCGAGCGCTGCGGCTTTATCGCGCTGGCGACGCTGGAACGATCAGATCTCCTTGGAGCCGTCGCCGCGTACGCCCAGCGCGATGTGCACGGCCTTGCTGCGGACCACGCCCTCGTCGCGCACCTTGATCCGCAGGGCGTCGAAGAACACGATCGGGTAGACCGGCTCCAGCGGCCGGGCATGCCAGGCGGCGACCTCCTCCAGCACCGCGTCGGTCACCGTGCTGATCAGGTCGGGCGAGACCTCGATGCCGTAAAGCTCGAGCAGCTGGGAGACGATCTCTCGGGTGCTCATGCCGCGGGCGTACATCGACACGATCTTGTCGTCGAAGCCAGGAAAGCGGCGCTGATAGCGGGCGATCAGCTGCGGATCGAACGTCGCCTGCCGGTCGCGCGGGATCGCCAGCTCGATCCGGCCTGTCTCGGTCGTGACCGTCTTGCGGCCATAACCGTTGCGCGTGTTGCCGGCGTCCTCGCCCGCCAGATGGTGGTCCATCTCGGCGTTGAGCGCCCGCTCGGCCAGGGCCTTCTTCAGCTCGTCCAGCAGGCCGTCGGCCTCGAACGCCGACTTCGGATCAGCCCCGGCCAGCAGTGGTCCAGGAGCGCGTCAGGGATACGGGGTGCTTTGCGTCGTGCCATCGAGAACCTCCATCGGATCCACTATGGCCGCCCGCACACGAAATCCCTGACAGTCCCGTAGCGGGCGAAGATCTCCTGGACCACGGCGCCCTCCGCCTGCTCCAGTGTGACGCCGGCCGGGTCGCGCGGGCGGTCAGGGTTGAGCCGGTAACCGTAGGGCGCCCGGGTCCAGGGCAACAAACAGCCGGCTCGCATTCGCATCTGCCGTCCCCGCCGCATGCGTTCCGCGATCAGGGTACGCTCGTACTCTGCCACGGCGCCCCGGATCTGCAACAGCAGCTGGTCCTGAGGATCCCGCCCCATCGGCCGGTCCAGGAAGACGACCTGACAGCCGAACTGCTCCAGTTCCTGCAGCAGGACCATCATCTGCACGTAGTTGCGCGACAACCGGTCAGGGTCCGTGACCAGCACGCGGCCGACCTCGCCGGCTCGCACGGCATCGCGCAGCCGATCCAGGCCGGGCCGGTTCAGTGTCGCGCCGCTGCGGCCGTCGTCCCGGAAGATGGCGGTGCTGTCCAGGGCCACGCCCTGAGCCTGTAAGTGGGTGCGCAGACGCTCAAGCTGCTGGTCGATGGTCTGGGCCTGGGCTTGGCGCACAGTCGAGACCCGCACGTAGACCGCCGTTCTCATAGCTCACCTCCTGTGTCGCTCGGGAGGTGATGCGTGTTCCCACCGACGCGGTTTTGGCCGCGGGTAGTCCCCACTCCAAGATGAGCGCGTACGCCCGGTCCCAACGCCGTGCCCCGTCCGGAGCAGCCAGCATCTGCCGGCGGACCTGCCGGTGGCGACGCATGGCCTCTCCCCGATCACTCTCCAGATCGAGGCCTGAGCCCTCGTTCGCCTGCACGCATCCACGCCCACGCAAGGGCCGCCGCCGCCACGTCAGGACGAGCTGCGCCGTGCGCACCAGGCAGAATTTGTCGTTTGTGATCAGACCATCGAGCGGCTCTGGGCACGGCTCAAGGAGTGGCGGGCGGTTGCCACGCGCTATGAGAAAACCGCCTCCAGTTTCACCGGATTCCTCTGCCTCGCCGCAGCCCTCGATCACCTCAGGTGACGACAGGCTCTAGCACCAGACGCTCAAGAACCGCATCCTGCTCGAACACGCCTACCTGCCCGGCGAGCTGGAGGCGCGGGTCGCCGCCTTCGTCGATCACTACAACCACGCCCGCGCTCACGAGCGCCTAGGCAACCTCACGCCCGCCGACGTCTACTTCGGCCGCGGCGAGGCCATCCTGCAGAATCGGGCGCGGATCAAGCGCCAGACCCTCATGGACCGCCGCTTGCGCCACCACGCAGGCTGCCTAGCCTCTCAACCCACGTGGACCAGAGCCTCCGTGCCTGAGCGTCCCAACTCGTCTCAAATCATCTGACGACGGATATTCTTAGACCCGTTGACCCACTTCCTCCTCGCCGCCTAGAAAGAAGGCCGCGATCCGAGCGCCGGGTTCAGCACGGCCAGCTATCAGCGTTAAACGCCGACGCAGCCTCGTCGGATCACAACCCGCTGGTACACTTTGTGAACACCGGCTTGGCAGAGGGACGCGGTGGCTATGGCAACGACCCTGCCTCACCAGCGCAACGACTACGCGACCGAGTCGAGCCGATGAAGATACTGCACCAGCTATCAGCGACTTCCTAACTTACAAAAATTTTGTGTTGCTACAGGCATTCCCAGAGAGTCTTCATCGCCGGCGCCCATACGGTACGAACCACGAAAAGCAGCTTTGCGAGTTCGGACTTGCAGGAACATACGAATGTCAGACCATGAAAACAACATCACCTACGATGAAGACTCCCAAGAACGTTCCGGCGGTGTGCCGGACGATGCTCTATGGAACAGAGTGCGTGCGATCGACGGCATTGAGGACGGCACGCATAATAAACAGGCCCAAGCCAGGGATATATTGGTAAGTATAATAGATGACCATCCAGAGATATTAACGCGCGCGTCTGACGCCAGCAATTTCGTATTGCTTGCTGCCGCACAAAGGTGCCTGAACGTTGGACCGCTTGACAAGGCAATAGAATTCTATCGGATTGTGACTCAACGGACAGATGATCCACAGGCTAGGGCTGCTCTGAGTGAATCTCTACTATGGAACAGAGTGCGTGCGATCGACGGCATTGAGGACGGCACGCATAATAAACAGGCCCAAGCCAGGGATATATTGGTAAGTATAATAGATGACCATCCAGAGATATTAACGCGCGCGTCTGACGCCAGCAATTTCGTATTGCTTGCTGCCGCACAAAGGTGCCTGAACGTTGGACCGCTTGACAAGGCAATAGAATTCTATCGGATTGTGACTCAACGGATAGATGATCCACAGGCTTGGGCTGCTCTGAGTGAATCCCTGACGCACCATGGCAGCAACCTCGAAGAGGCCTTGGCCGCGCTAGAACGTGCGATGCAACTTGCACCTGATCGGTTTGACAATGAAGCAAACCGGGAGACGGTACGCTTAGGGCGGGCAGTACCGAAAGCCAAAGCAGAAGGATCTCAAAAGAGAAAAGTTGGCCGATATCCCAAGACTGAACAACTCAGGGGCAACTTAGAACATCTGATTCTCGAACATATTGCGCTTGATGAGAAGGAAGAGCGGATTTCGATCCACGAGAACACAAGATTTTTCTCCATGGGCTCGTGCTTCGCCAGAAATATATCGCGCAGCTTGCGACAGGCGGGGTATGCAAGTGAGCACATGGATATATCCGAGCATATCAATACAACATTTGCTAATCGCTGCTTTGCGGATTGGCTTAGCGCGCACAATGTCAACCCCCAAGTTTCGGAGCGCTTTAAGGAGTTGCTCCCCACCGGATGGACTCCGGAAAAAACAATCGAATCAATCAAAAACAGCGATGTCTTCATTTTGACATTGGGCGTTGCCCCGGCTTTCTTTGACCGACAAACCGGTGACTTTGTACTTCCGCGGCCGTCCAGCTTAAGCGCTCACGTTTTAGCAGAGCGCTACATGTATAAAACGACGAGCGTTTCTGAGAATGTAGAAAATATCCGCTATCTCATTAATTTCATCAAAAAACAATCAGAAAACGTAAAGATCATCCTGACCGTTTCGCCGGTTCCACTCCTGGCGACTTTTGAGTTTGCTTCCTGTGTAGAGGCTGATTGCATATCTAAATCGACAATGCGCCTTGCGGCGCATGAGATCGTCCAGGATAAATCAATCGGCAGTGTCAGCTATTGGCCATCCTTTGAAGTGTTTCGGTGGGTGGGCTCTAATTGCAGCGACTTTTATGCAGGAGATGATGGGGCAGCTTGGCATGTGACGGAAGAAAAAGTGGACAGCACTGTGAGAGCTTTTATTCGCAAGTTCTCAATCTGAGCCAGACGTCGCTTCAAATTGAAGCGCGCCCTTAGCTCGACTTTGGCCATTTGCGGCGGGTTGAGTGGGCGGAGGCGACGAAGCGGGCGTGACGGATAGGCTGGTGGCGTCCCCGTCAAGAGACACCGCCATGCTGCCCCTGCCCACCCGCTTCGCCGGGATCATCCTGGCGTTCGCACCGCTGTTCGTCCATCGCTCGTGGCGACACGCCCAGAACCTGCTGGTCGGCGCGATCCTCACGCCGGGGCCGCGCACGGTGACAAGCGTCCTGCGCATCATGGGCCGCGCGCAGGAGCGGCGGTTCGTGAACGTCCACCGCATCCTCAACCGGGCGGCGTGGTGCCCGTGCTCCGGCAGCCGTATCTTGCTCGGGCTCCTCGTCGATGCGTTTGCGCAACGCGGCCCCGTGGTCCTGGGACTGGACGACACGATCGAGCGTCGTCGCGGCAAGCGGATCGCGGCCAAAGGCATCTACCGTGATCCGGTTCGCTCCTCCGACAGCCACTTCGTCAAGGCGAGCGGGCTGCGCTGGATGAGCCTGATGGTGCTCGCCCCGTCCCCTGGGCGGGGCGCATCTGGGCGTTGCCGTTCCTGACCGCGCTGGTGCCGTCAGAGCGCGCCTGTCGTGAACGGGGCCGCCGGCACAAGCCGTTGCTCGACGTCGGCGGCCAACTCACTCTCCAGGCCCGACGCTGGCTGCCGAGGCGCGACCTCGTCGTGGTGGGCGACAGCGGCTTCTCGGCCTTGCTGTTCCTCGACGCGATGCGCCGCGCTCGCATCACGGCGATCACGCGCCTGCGGCTCGACGCAGCACTCTACGATCCCGCTCCGCGGGCGCCCACCTGGCACGATCGGGCGCGCGCGGACCAGCGGCGCGCGGCTGCCGACGCTCGCCGCGATCCTCGCGGCCAGCCGCTTGAGCTTGCTGTTCTCATCCTCCAACTGCTTCTTCCAGCGGTAAAACGTCGGCTCGGAAACGGCCATCTTCCGGCAGACCTCGTCCACCAATGGGTGCAGATAGCGTTTGCGCATGCGGCAACCGCTATCGCCCAAAGCTGATCGGTTAGGTCAAGTGGACGTGCCGTCGAACGCACTTTGGCCAGATTTTTACCAACAGAGAGCAGGGGAACAGCAGGGACCGATTCCCGATGCCGACATTACCCGACGCTACAACAACGAAGAGCCCGGCAGAGTCCTATCTACATGTGTTACACGCTTTGATGCTGCGCGATATGCGAACGCGCTTCGGAGCCTCGCTTTGGGGCTACGGCGTAATTGTTCTATGGCCGTGCGCGCACATTTTTATGTTGATTGCAATTTATTCATTCCAAAAACTCCCAGCCCCACTGGGAGACGACAGAGCCCTGTTCTTCGCAACGGGGGCAGTTCCAGTGCTGGTATTTCAATATATTTCACGTGAAGTTATGAAAGCGGTCATAATGAACCGCCCATTGACTTATTATCCTCAAGTCAAGTTGTTTGACGTCATTCTTGCGCGCATCCTCGTCGAAATCGTAACGGGTTTCTTGGCGCTCCTGGTCATTATTAGCGTTCTTATCGTTATAGGCGCTAATCCGGTGCCGGCAGATCCGTTTGTTGCTATGTGCGCCTATTTGTCAGCCGTGATTCTCGGCATCGGAATTGGCACGATCAACGTTGCAATCATCGGCTTCTTCCCCGGATGGCTGCTCGGCTATATGTTAGTCAGCATTCTGCTGTATGTTTCCAGCGGTGTGATGTTTCTTCCGAGCTACCTTCCGGAAAAGATATATTATTGGATGAAATATAATCCGGTTCTGCAGCTGGCGGAATGGATGAGATCGGCCTATTACCCGCATACCAACTTTGAGATTGACTACATATATATCTTTACTTTTGGACTCACGTCCATTTCTTTGGGGCTCATTATCGTCAAGCATGTTGTCTCTAAAATGCAGGCTTGATTTAGAGCAGCATTCCCGAGGCCGAACAGCTTATGATTTGACAGATAGCTTCAATTTGCGCCTGCCATCTAACCTGACCGGCAAACATTGGCTTAGCTCGCGTTCGGCCTTTCATGCGGCGTACCAGAGGACATAGGCCCAGGACGCGGGCAAACGGAAGCGTGGTTTTGTTTGGCCGCGTCGGCGCGGTGATGCGGCCAAAGTCCGCTCGCGCCAGATTGCACGTCGCACGGCGATCAGGGCATCGGCGAAGGTCGGGCGTGGTTTGAGGTACCACGCGGCGGCCGGGACGCATCGCCGGTGGCGCGCCGGGAGCCGTGCGAGCAGCAGCGTGACGATCGAGAACAGGGCGAGCAGGCTGGGCGTAGTGTGGGCAATCGCCGTGTCGGACCACTGCCGCTGCGTCTCGACTCCGAGATGAGCGCGCACTTCCTGGAAGGTGACCTCGACGGCTCAGTGACCTGACCGGCTAAAGCGGTATCCGATCAGGTTGGATCATATGCGTCGTAGCCTGCGGCCGCGAGATAGCGGCGGCATTCAGCTGACGTGAAGCGTCTGAAGGCTCGTTGGATGGTGTCCCAGAGATCGCTGATGGTGCGGGCGGCCTCGGCACGAAGAAGGGGTTTGAGCCTGGCGAAGGTGGTGTGCGAGCGTTGATCGCGGCCCATCGGCTTGGCCTGCGTCCGACCCTCCTGCACGAAGGTCCCGTGCCGGCGCACGGCGCTGGCCGGGCTGACCTCGAAGCGCCGTGCCGCTTCCCGGCGCGAAGCTTCCGCTTTGATTGCGGCCACGACGCGCTCGCGTAGATCCACAGACAGGGCGGAGGCCATCGGCTCTCCTCCTCGGTAAGCCGTCCGTCGAATCACAACTCCGTCCCAGCCGAAACCCCAGGCGATTCTATCCGGTCGGTCACCGCTCTAGCTGTGGGCCGGGCTGATGCATAGGGTCAGTCGGGACCGGAGGATCGGGACCTACGGCAAGGTCAGAAAACGAGTACAGAACAGGTTGTGCAGAGGCTGCGCCAGATCAAGGTCAAACGGCACGAGGCAACAGTCTGGCCTCGGCCAGTGTCTCGGATCCAGCCTTCCGACTACCCATGGCCGCTGCCATGCAGTAGCCTCACAAGCGGCTCGGTCCAAAGGACCAGTCGGGTCACGACAACCCACACCCTGCAGATCGGGCAACGTACCGCGAGTCGACGGCGCTGCTTCGCGATCAGCGCCACCTCGTTTTAGATATCTACTACGCGTCGTTCGGCCCAACTCCCACCGCGGTCAACTGCCACGACAGCCGGAGGCTGGCTACCATGTCCGATGCAGTGCCGAACGTGCGCACATAACGTCATAGCTGCCTGCATCGCAGACCGAACAAGCTATACGCCGACAAGGGCTACGATCATCTCCGATGTCAGCGTGAGTGCCGAGCGCGCAGCATCACACCGCGCATAGCCCGGCCCGGCATCGAGAACAGTGAGCACCTGGAACGGATAACGCGCTTAATTGCGCAGCTCGGCAGGAAAAAAGGCATGATCATTGTCAACGTTAATCAGCCCGTGTGTCCCGTCGCCGCAACCGTTCCGCGGAAAGTGTGGAAGAACTGCGAGCTCGGAAGAGGACTGATAAAAAATCTGTCTAACCCAGAAGATTTGATGCCATTCTATATAAGTCACCAATCGCGAATTACTTACCACCGCAAGTGAGTAATCATCATGTCCGGGCGCACCTCCTGAAAGCTCAACCACGCCGCAAGTGCCTCAAGATCACCTCGCTCCGTATGAGCTCCGATCTCTGTGGAATGGATGCCTTGAGCTACTAGAAGGCTCGCGATTTCCGCGCCGCGCGCGCCTACAATGTCGGTGCGGATCGCATCTCCGATCGCCAGGACGCGCGTCCGGTCGACAGATGAACCAAAAATTGAGGTACCTTTGGTTATCGCGATATCATAAACCTCGCGATATGGCTTACCTGCGTAGGCTACCGTACCGCCAAGTAGCACGTAGGTAGCTGCGATTGCACCAGCGCATGGAAGCAGTCGGTCGCCGCGCTCGACCACGATATCGGGGTTCGCGCAAATCATTGGCACGTCTCGATCGCAGAGCGCCTGGAGTAGGTCTCGGTAATCTTCCGCCGACTCTACCTCGTCGTTGATCAAGGCCGTGCAGACGACGAGATCGGCTTCTCCTGCCTCGACTTGACTGATGTCGAGACCGGAAAGCAGGCAGGCGAGGCGGTCGGGGCCGAGATGGAATACGCGCGCGCGCGGGCGTGCTGCGATGAGTTCTCGTGTCAAGTCACCGGACGTGACAATCGCGTCGTAAGCCGCCTGCGGGACACCAAAGCGGTCGAGCGCCGTGCGCACATTCGCTTGAGGCCAAGGAGCATTCGAGATCAGAACAACAGGATGTTGCTTTTCTTCGCTGCACTCGCGGAATGCGATCAGAGCCTCAGCAGCTGCCCGATGCGCATGAACGCCGTCGTGGAGCACGCCCCAAACATCGCAGAGTATCAGATCGTACGCGTGCGCAACTTCACTGAGTGACGCCAGGATTGTAGGATTTGAAGACATGCGGAAACCGGACGAACTCGCGTGCAGAACCGAGTAATATAGTTACTTACAGCGCAAGGCAGCGGGTTGATGACTGGCGCCGAATTAACGCGACGACTGGTGAAATTAACACTATATCAATACCGCGCTGCTCCACCACGTGGCAGACGGTTTCCTCATCGACGACCACTCTCAGCACGGAAGCCGCTCGGCAGCAGCCTTGTTCAAGGAGGTCTTGCCACTCCTTTATCGGAGGCACCATGTGAATGTCACGTCTCTGCTCAGTTCATTAGCTGCGGCGCACCCACTGTGCTGTGACGCAAGGCGAGCACCAGCAGGTCCACGTCGGTGATCCATTCCCCCCGTCGATGCGCCAGAAATCAAGTTCCTCATCCGACTCGACGATGAAGCCGTGCGCCCGAAGCGACTCGGCCACGATGAGGATAGGATTGATGCCTTGGATCATGCCGCCGCCCTGATGGCCTTATTCTCGGGCCGAGCTTCTCGAGCTAAGCGCCCGCCGCTCGTTCCCGTCGACATGTCGCGGATGAGTTTGTCGGGGATGTGGCTGCCCTTGTCCCTTCATCGGACGTGTCAGCAGGATCGAACAGTGCAGCCCCCGACTCTGCACAGCCTTGCTGAATTCCCGCCTGATCATCACACTGCTCCCGCGGCGGCTCTGGCCATCAATCCCCGAAGAAGAACAGCGTCGGCGGCCTACGCTTGACGAGCCCGGAACGAAAAATTGCGGGCAGCGGTCATTTGGGAGGGTGGACGGTGAATGTACAGCCGTCCCGCGGCGGGACTGCGTGACAGCCCGAAGGCTGAAACTGCGTACCAGCTGTCTCTGCGACTATGCTATCAGCCTTGAACGCCACCGCGCAAATCGGACCGATCGACATGCGTACCCTGTTGCTCGCTGCCTCGCTGCTGCTCCTTCCGGCCCCTGCCTCGGCGCTGTGCCGCTGTACGTGCATCCAGGGCGAGATGAGGCCAATCTGCCAGCCGACCGATGTCATGGTACCGATCTGCCAAGGCCTGTGTGAGACCCAGATCCGGCCAGAGCGGGTCATCGTTCCTTTAGCTGGCGCCAAGCAGGTGTTCGAGCCGGCTCAGTCGACAAACCCCTCTCCTGGCAGCCTCGTCACGCCGGATACGGACCTCAACTCCAATCCGAACGGAACGCAATTGGGTCTCCCGAGCCAGCTCTCGGGCAGCGTAGGTTCGAGCCTTTCGGCTGGTGGCCGCTGAGCACGAGAAGGCCCTCGCCGGCGAGCCGGGCGGCCTGCAGGCCAAGGGAAAATTTATCTACTTACCGCGTCTATCCAATCGCTCGCCTGTGTCGCGGCGGATCACGCCGCCGCCGATCAGCCGCTTGAACGGGCTGGCCTTGCTACCAGGCAACGGCCGCCGATGCGGATCGACGACGCCTATGTGCCGGTCACGCACCCGCCGCACCCGCGTGATCACGCCCACATCCACCACCGTCTTTGCCGCGTGACAGGGCCGGCACAACACCTGGCAGTTCGCCAGCGAGGCATCCTCTGTTAGCGCCGCCGGGACGATGTGGTCGTAGTGGAACCGCCCGACCTGTAACGCGCATGGACAGCGGCTGCCGTCCGTGAGTGCGCCCTCGCAGCGCCCATCCGCCCGGGCCAACGCAGCCCTCTGGACAGCCTTGCTGAACTCCCGCCGGATCATCACGCTGCTCCTGCTGCGGCTCGGGTCATGCACCCGCCAAGGTCGGCCGCGACCGCAGAGCGCTCAGGCGCAGTCTCGGCCAACCGGTAGGCATGAAGCTCACGCGCGCCGAGCCTGGCACAGGCGGCAAGCCAGCCGAGGAACCCGGGATCTCCGACCTCGCAGGCCCGAGCACCGACGATCGAGGCTTGGCCCCGCTCATCCCTGGACACAGCGAGGACGACAGCTGCGCTCTCGGCGACGAGATCTGGAGTGTCGAGTGGCTGTACCACGACGACGTAGCGCCGGCTGGAGTGTCCGCGCCACGCGCTCATCGCGAGGACCGGCGCGCCGCGTAAGCCGGTGCTCGTGCGCAGGCGCTCCTCGCGCACGGGCTGCCGGATGGCACGGTCAGCCTTCAGCTCGCGCAGGGCGGCGGCCCAGGAGATGCTGCGATTGGACATTGCCGCCCTCACGCCAGGAGAGCGCGCGACAGCGCACAGCGTGCGCGTGCGGCTGCTGATGCTAACCCGCGTCGTGATGGCGACTGCGCTTTCCAACCGGGAGAGGGCAGGGGGCGGTTCTGTATTGAGGTATCCCTGTGCATAGTGGCGCGCCTTGAGCTCGCGGCGGGATCGCCCCGCCACTGCCCTGGCCCCGCGAGCGGCTCGATGAGCCTGCGGGGCGACGCGATCCTCAGGACGACGGTATCCGGTTCGGCCGGCGTACCTCAGCCCGGAGCTATAGAGGTGCTCGTCTCGCCATATGCTCGCCGCTGGGGCACAGAACCCGCAGCGACGCGGCATCTCGCCCCGGAGCTTTGAAGTTGAGAGGTGGGCGGCTGTTCTCAGTCGGCACTTCAACCGCACCGCAGATCTTGATGCCTACCATCGCCGTGCCCGCCTCGGCCTGACGCATGGCGTGCGTGAACTGACGGATAACTCCGTTTGGAACAAGCGTGCTCATGATTATCCGCCGCGCTTCAGCTGGCTCACTGCTTCGTTGCACGACCATTCACGCTCCTTTCACGGCAGCAGTCCAGTCGAATTCGGGCGCTGCCGCAAATTGTTCCGGACTCGACGAGCCGGACGCCGAGAACATAGGCATCCTCCGGCAGAAGCAGGCTGACCCCACTGATGAAATCGCATCAGCGGCGCTCGATATCTCTACGCACGGGATTCCGGCGCTGCAGCGGGAGAGGGGACAACGCGCGAGCGGTGAGGTAATCGAGCGCCTGCGAGGTGCTGTCGACCTGATCGTCGTGGCGGCCGTTCGGAAAAGCCATCAGCTCGGCGATGTAGTCGGCGAGCCACGGAGCATCCAATGGTAGGTGTACCTGCCCAGCCTCAAATCGGGCGGCCTGAGCCAGGAGCCGGGCCTCCTTGTCGTAGCGTGAGCGATGGAGGAGCGTCGACAAGTTTCCGGTCCGGCGCAAATCCTGATGGAGGGCGCGCCCGAGCTCCGTATCCTCGATCAGGGTCGCGTTCGCCCTCCAATGCCGGCTCAAGCTCACGATTTCTCGACGCAATTCGGGGGCCTCGAGACGCTCGCGCACGATGTCGAGCAGGTAGTAGTCTAATCCCAGCACACCCCAGACCGTGCCGACGGACCAGTCGCTCGCCTCTCCCAGAGTCGAAGCGGTATCCCAGGAGACCACCACGCGCTCGAAGGTCTCCGGGTCCTCCCCATCCTCGTAGAAGCGCAGCCAATCCCGGCGGATCACGTTGCCCTCGGCCGGCACCGGTGCCTGTTGATATTGGGCGCTGAAGGTCAGGGTGCCGAGCTGGCGGCGCAGCCCCTCCAGCACGTCAAGGGGCTCACGCCCAGGTTGGAGCACCTCACCGCGTGGCCGCGAGTAGACATCATCCTGTCTATCGCTCAGCTGAAACGACTCGGCCCGGACGGCGATCGCGGGGAGTTCCACCACCTCCCACTCCTCCGAAGCTCGCTCACGGAGATGCCCGCACAAATCATCGGCGTGCAAACGCTGCATCACGATCACGATCGCGCCGTTGGCCTTGTCGTTCAGGCGCGAGACCAGCGTGCCTTCGTAGAATTCGATCACCCGCCGCCGCTCGGCTGCCGAGAAGGCATCGATCGCCTTCATCGGATCGTCGATGAGGATGATATCGGCGCCGCGCCCGGTCAGGCTGCCGCCGAGCCCAACCGCCAGCCGGCCGCCGCGCCGCGTGGTGGTAAGCTCCAGATCGCGTTGTCGGCCCGGAACCAGAGCGCAATCGGGGAACAGCTCCCGAAACCACGCGCTCTCCATCACGGTGCGGGTATCTTGTGAGAGCTTCCGCGCGAGATCAGCGGCGTACGAGACCGCGATGATCCGGCGGCTCGGCGCGTGACCGAGAAGCCAAGCCGAGAAGCCCACCGAGACGGCGATGGACTTCATCGATCGCGGCGGCACGTTGATGATCAACCGCTTGATGTCGCCACGCGCGATGCGGTTGAGCTGCCAAGCGAGATGATCAAGATGCCAACTGTGCTGGTAAGGCGTTCCAGGCTCGAGAGCCTGGAACGTCCGGTGAATGAAAGCGGAGAGCTCACGGCGAAGGAGCGCCCTCAGGAAACGAGCGCGATCAACCATCGTCGCCCTCCTCATCACTCCTCGTCTCGTCGTCCGGGAACTCAACCTCAGAGGGCAGATTAGGGGCGGGACCCAGATAACGGCGTAAGATCGCCTCGTCGTCCTCGGACCGCTCTGGCGTTAGTGTGCGTCTGGGAGGCGGAGCGGCCGAAGCTCGACGGTCCAATCGATCGAGGATTTTCTCGATAGCGTTCGTGTCGCCATTCAGCGCCTTCTGGGACCAAATCATCATCATAGCGACGACGGCGTTAACCCGTTCCGGGCCGCGCCGGCCGTTGATCGACACTTTCCTTTCGAAAAATGCTTGAAGATATTGTTCAGCCATCAACTTTGAATCTAGATCGACCTTCGGCCGACCGCGAGGATTTCCAGATATGCCCTTTTGGAAACGATGCTTGCGAGGTGGACGCCCGGGGCCAACTTTCTCATCATCGTTGCTATCGCTCATCATCAATTCTCCGACACGTTGGTGTCGAGTGGAGCCCCTGACCGCGTGCATCGACATCCCGTTACGTCTTACCCTCTTTACGAAGGTATTTCAGACGCCTTGGAATGCTGCTCGCGCGGTGCGCCGCAAAGTTCCCGTTGGCCAGATGAGCGAAGCTTAGGTTCCGACACCCCTCAACAAGTTTCAATGTCAATACATTTATCATCTATTCCGCGCATTGCAACCAGCACTGATTGCGACATCTTAAAGCACAGAACAGATTCTGTGCCGAGTATTGCAGACTGCTGCAGAGACGAATCTTGCTTTAGCTCTCCGAACCCGCGGCACCCGATGCGTTCCGAAAAGGTATGCACCTTGCACGCGGAACCACGGAGGGCCAGGAGCGCTTCGCAAGGTTCTGCACTCCGGCAATCAGTCATACCACGCGCGTGCGAACTCGTGCGCGCGGTTTAGGTGGCGCGGAGGACGCTCCCTCTGATGTGGGTGGCAGCACGCATCCGTTCGCCTCCGACGAATCAGACAATGCAGGCGCGTCATGTATCTTCGGATCCGCGCGCCGGGTACGCGCCTGAAGCCAATCATCGAGGCTCTCCCCGGTCTCCGCACAGACCGCCGTACGCCCCGTCATCCGCTCCCAGCGGCGGATCGCGACCTGCGCATACCGTGGCTCAATCTCGACGGCTCGCACCCGTCTCCCGACCTGCTCTCCGGCCAAGATGGTTGTGCCGGAACCTACGAACGTGTCGAGCACCACCGCGCCGGATCGCGTGACGTCTTTCAAAGCGTCTGCAACCAGTTGCAAAGGCTTCACGGTTGGATGAGCGGCGAGGTCCGCTAACCGCGCCGCGCCGAAACCATTGGCGCCGGGATAGGTCCAGACGTTCGACCGATTGCGGCCGTACCGCCCCATCTGCACGTTGTCGCGGTGACGCGCCTCGCCGACCCGGAACACGCCGATCAACTCGTGCTGATTGCGATAGAGACCACCCTGACCCGCATTCGTCTTGTTCCAGACGACGAGGTTGAGGTATGCGCCGTAGACGTTGGAAGCCGCTGCGAGCAAGTCTTGCACGTGCCGCCAATCGATGCAGGCGAAATGCACGGCCCCCGGTGCCGAAACGCGCGCCGCATTTCTCAGCGCGGCAGATAGAAACGCGACATACTCCTGCTGGCTCATCTCGCCGGAGGCAAACGCAAAATCCGGGTGCCGCACCTTCCCGCGCGTGCTGAGCTCCGCCTGCGCGAGATTGTAGGGTACATCGAGAAACGCACACTCGACCGCAGTGCCCGCCAACAGCCGATCCAGCAGGGACGGATCCCGTGCGTCGCCGACAGCGAGGCGATGATCCCCCAGCTGAAGCAGGTCGCCCGGGCGCAGGACGAGGGGCTCCTGCAGCAGTGCCGGATCGACGTCGTCATCGGCCCCGGCCTGATCGGCGAAATCGAAGGTTAAAGCGTCGAGTTCAGCGATCTCGAAGCCCGTATCGGACATCTCGAAGCCGGCATCCTGAAGGAGGACCGTCAGTTCCGGGATCTGTTTGGCGAGCCGTTGCCGGTCGAGCCGCGCATCCTCGCCGATGCGGTTGTCAGACAGCAGGAACGTGCGCTTCTGCGCCTCGGATAGCCCGAAGACCTGCACAATCGGTATCGATTCCGATGCCGCTCGGACTGCCTCGACCCGAGCATGGCCGGAGAGGATCGTGTAGTCCTCGCCGACGACCACCGGGGCGAGGGGACCCGTCGCCTCGATAGCGCGTGCGAGCTTCTTGATCTGCTGTTTGGGATGAACGCGAACGGCGGCCGGGTTGGTTTTGAGCGTGCTGCAGGGGCACAGGCCGTATCGCGCCTCGATGCCCGGTCCAAGCGCGATCCGGGGGGCGCTGTCGAGAGGGAGTGCGTTAGACTGAGCTGTTAACGCCGCAAGCTTCGATGTCGATGCTGGCATTATAGGCCTCCAAATTGGAGACCGAGGGCAAGGCAACCGCGCAACGACCATCGACTTTCCCCACTCGCGCGACGCGCGTGGCTCCCGGGGAAATTGTCGAAGCCGCTGCGGCATGTGGAAGGCTGCCGCCGCTAAACTTTGGTGAAGCACAGCTACCGATTGCAATCGGTCGTCTGTGAGTACTCGTCGACATGACGGGCAACGCCAACTTAGATCTGCACCTGAGACGTTTCAAGACCTACTATCATTAGAACGTATCAAGAACATAATCCGTGAGCATGTCGGCTCTGGCGTAGGCGCAACAGGGCTTCGAGCGACCGAATCATTAGAACCGACCTACCGTAAGTGGATACGGTGAGCGCGGAAGCCTTCCCTGTTTTTCTCCCTGGTGCAGGGAGGAGAGGGCATCGTGTACCGCATCAGGGGGGGAAGCAGGCTGGTCCACGGTCCGGCCGTGGCGTTCTGGCGGTCAAGAGGCGGCGGACCCGGCGTCGAGCTCCGTTCACTCCACGACCTGATCGTCCCCTGCGAAGGCGAGCCGGCGTAGGCTAAGCAACGCCTGGCCGAGCGGCGCAGGTTGCTAGGACGGCCACCGCCGAGCCGGCACTGCCCCGCGCCCGATATCGAGCGCCGATGTCAGCCCCCCGGCAACAAACCGTCTCAGCGTCCGATGCCGCGATAGGTGAATCCGTGGCGAGCGGCGCTCTCGGGATCGTAGATGTTGCGCAGATCGATCAGGACGGGGGCGGCGTCTCCGGACGCCATAGTCCGACGCAGACGGTCGAGATCCAGCGCCCGGAAGGCGTTCCACTCGGTGACGATGACCAGGGCGTCGGCGCCCTCGGCGCAGGCATACGCATCCTCGGCGTAGGTCACCTCCGGCATCAGCGTGCGGGCGTGGGCCATGCCCTCCGGATCGTAGGCCACGATCCGCGCGCCGGCATCCTGCAGCCCGGCCACGATCGCCAGCGAGGGCGCGTCGCGCATGTCGTCGGTGTCGGGCTTGAACGTCAGCCCGAGCAGCGCCACGGTCTTGCCCCGCACCGAGCCGCCGCAGGCCTTGATCACCTTGCGGGCCATGGCGCGCTTCCTCTGGTCGTTGACCGCCACCACGGTCTCGACCAGCCGCAGCGGCGTGCCGGCATCCTGGGCGGTCTTGACCAGCGCCAGCGTGTCCTTGGGAAAGCACGAGCCGCCGTAGCCCGGCCCGGCATGCAGGAACTTCGGGCCGATGCGCTTGTCGAGGCCGATGCCGCGCGCGACCTGCTGGACATCGGCGCCGACCGCCTCGCACAGGTCGGCGACCTCGTTGATGAAGGTGATCTTGGCGGCCAGGAACGCGTTGGCGGCGTACTTGGTCAGCTCGGCGGTGCGCCGGTCGGTGACCAGGATCGGCGCCTGGTTGAGGTAGAGCGGCCGGTAGACCTCGCGCATCACCGCCTCGGCGCGGGCATCCTGGGTGCCGACCACGATCCGGTCGGGCCGCTTGAAGTCGGCGATCGCCGCGCCCTCGCGCAGGAACTCGGGGTTCGACGCCACCGAGACCTCCGCGGCCGGGTTGGCCTCCCGGATGATCCGCTCGACCTCGTCGCCCGTCCCCACCGGCACCGTCGATTTGGTCACCACCACGGTGAAGCCCGACAAGGCCCCGGCGATCTCGCGGGCGGCGTCGAACACGAAGCTCAGGTCGGCGAAGCCGTCGCCGCGGCGCGACGGCGTGCCCACCGCGATGAACACCGCATCGGCCTCGGCCACGGCCTCCCGCATCGACGTGCTGAACGAAAGCCGGCGCTGCCGCACGTTCTCGGCGACCAACGCGTCGAGGCCCGGCTCGTAGATCGGCATGCGACCGGCGTGCAGGCTGGCGATCTTGTCGGGCTCCCGGTCGATGCAGACCACGGTGTGGCCGAAATCGGCCAGGCACGCCCCCGAGACCAAGCCGACATAGCCGGCCCCAATCATCGCAATCTTCATGAGATCTTCCGCACGTTGCGCATCCCGTATCCCGGGCCTGATCGATCGCCAAGGAATCGGCAGGTGGGTCGATCGTCGACGCTATGGTCGAACGGCAGCAGTTTTACGAACCTCAGCGCAGGATCTCTGCGCTGCGACAACATATGATCAGAATACTGCTCACGGACGGCACAGGCCGCTCCGCTGTCCGATCGCGGCGTTCTCGCGGTTGAGAGGCGTCGCGCCGGCCTCGCGTCCCGCTCACTCCACGACCTGATCGTCACCCGCGAAGGCGAGCCGGCGCAGGCTGCGCAGCGCCCGGTCGAGTTCCTCCCGCGACGGAGACGCGAGCGCGAGGCGGACCGCGTTCGGCGCGTGGCCGGGATGGACCGCGAAGGCCGAGGCCGGGAGGAGGGCGATGCCCTGGCGCAGGGCAGCGGCCGCGTAGGCCTCGGCCCGCCACGTCTCGGGCAGTTCGAGCCACAGGTGATAGGCGTGCGGATCGCCGACCACCTGCAGGTCCGCGAGCGCCGCCCGGGCAACGGCCTGCCGGGCGGTGGCGTCCCGGCGCTTGGCCTCCGCGAGCGCGGCCGCCGAGCCCCCGGCCATCCAGTGCATCCCGGCCGCGAGCGATAGGCCGAGCGCCGTCCAGGCGCCCTGGCGGACCGAGGCCGCGAGCCGGTCGGTCAGGTGCGGGGGCGCGGCGATCAGGCCCACCGTCAGCGCCGGCATCACCCGCTTCGAGAGGCTGTCGATCAGGATCACCCGGTCCGGGACGAGGCTGGCGAGCGGCCGCGAGTCGGCCAGGAAGCCGTAGACCGCGTCCTCGATGGCGGTGAGCCCCGTCCGGTCGAGGCACGCCGCAAGGTCCGCGCGTCGCGCCGGCCCCATCGTGACCCCCAAGGGGTTCTGCAGGGTCGGCTGGATGTAGACACCGCTCAGCGGCGCCGTCCGATGCGCGTGGAGGAGGGCCTCCGGGCACATCCCGTCCGCGTCCATGGCGACCGGCACCAGGGTGATCCCCAGCCGGGCGGCGATGCCCCGAACCGCCGGATAGGTCAGCGGCTCGCAGCCGATCCGCGCCCCCGGCGCCGCCAGCGCCGCCAGGGCGGCGGCGAGCGCCTGCCGGCCGTTGCCGGTGAACAGGATGTCGGCCGGCTTGGGCGCGTAATCGTCGCGAGCCAGGAACCCGGCCGCGACCGCCCGCGCCCGGGGCGTCCCTGCCGGCCCGTACTGGCTGAATCCGATCTCGCCGCCGCTCCGCGCCAGGGCCGCGAGCGTCTCCGCCAGCACGGTCTCCTGCTCGGGCAGCCGCGAATGGGTCCGCTGCAGATCGACCGCGGCCGGGGGCGGCTCCGGCTGGAGCGGCCCGACGCGGCCCGCATCGCTCCGGACATAGGTCCCCCGCCCGACCTCGCCGGTCGTGAGCCCCCGGCGCGCCAGCTCCGCGTAGACCCGGCTCGCCGTCGAGACCGCGATGCCGCGGGCATAGGCGAAGTCGCGCTGCGGCGGCAGCCGCTCGCCGGGGCGCATCCGGCCCGCCGCGATCTCGGCCGCGATGGCGTCGGCGACGGACCGGTAATCCGCGGACCGCATTATTGCTCCGAGGTCAATGTTTCGATTGATCCGAGCAATGTATCGGATCAATCCTTCGCCAGCAATCCCGGCCGGACTGCAACCCTGCCACCGGATCGTCCGCGATGCCCACCGTCACGCTGTCTGCTTCACCCACTTCCCCCGGCCCCGCCGCGGGCCCGTCCGTGCTCCGGCTCTGGCTGCGCCGGATCCGCACGCGGCGAGCTCTCGCAGCACTCCATCCCGACCAGCTCCGGGATATCGGCCTTGAGCCGTGGGATCTGCGCGCGGAGATCGACAAGCCGTTCTGGCGGGCGTGAGACGGGGACATGCGCGCAGCGCGGGTGATCCGGCGCGGTCACACGCCTATATGCGGGTCTCGTAACGCTCCTCCCGACAGAACCCGCATGACCGACGACACAGCGCCCGCGGCCGGGCCGAAGATCCCGGCCGAGCGCCCCGGCCTGATCGCCACCTACCGGCGGCTCTGGCCGCATCTCTGGCCCCATGGCCGGCCCGACCTGCAGCGCCGCGTCTTCCTGGCCTTCGGCCTGCTGCTCGCCGCCAAGCTGGTGACCATGGTGACGCCGTTCACCTTCAAGTGGATCACCGACGCGCTGGTCGCGGCGGTCGGCGGCCAAGGGGGCGATCATGCGCCGGTGCCGACGGGTCTGCTCGCCGCGCCGATGCTGCTGATCGCCCTCTACGGCGTGTCGCGGATCGCCATGTCGGCGCTAACCCAGGTGCGCGACGGGCTGTTCGCCAAGGTGGCGATGCACGCGGTGCGGCGGCTGGCGCTCCAGACCTTCGAGCACATGCACCGCCTGTCCCTGCGCTTTCACCTGGAGCGCAAGACCGGCGGCCTGACCCGGGTTCTGGAGCGGGGCCGCGCCGGCATCGAGGAATTGTCGCGCCTGATGGTGCTGACCCTGGTGCCGACTATCGTCGAGTTCGTGCTGGTGCTGGGCGTGCTGGCCTACGAGTTCAGCTGGACCTACGCGGCGACCGCCTTCCTGACGGTCGCGGCCTACCTGGCCTTCACCTACAAGGCGACCGAGTGGCGGATCGCCATCCGCCGCCGGATGAACGCGTCGGATACCGACGCCAACACCAAGGCGGTCGACTCGCTGCTCAACTACGAGACGGTGAAGTATTTCGGCGCGGAGCGTTGGGAGGCTTCCCGCTACGACGAGTCGATGGCCAAATACGAGAAGGCCTCGACGCAGACCTACGTGTCGCTGGCGGTGCTCAATGCCGGCCAGGCGGTGATCTTCACGCTGGGCATGACCGTGGTGATGTGGCTCGCCGCCCGGGACATCATGGCCGGGCGCACCACGATCGGCGGCTTCGTGCTCGCCAACACCATGCTGGTGCAGCTCTCGATGCCGCTCAACTTCATGGGCATGATCTACCGGGAGATCAAACAGGCGCTGATCGACATCGACGACATGTTCCGCATCCTCGGGCAGAACCCCGAGATCGCCGACCGGTCCGGCGCCGCGCCGCTGGCGGTCGCGGGCGGCACGGTGCGGTTCGAGGACGTGCGCTTCGCCTACAATCCCGAGCGGCCGATCCTGCGGGGCGTCACCTTCGAGATCCCGGCGGGCCAGACCGTGGCGGTGGTTGGGCCCTCGGGCGCCGGCAAGTCGACGCTTTCGCGCCTGCTGTTCCGGTTCTACGAGCCCTCCGCCGGCCGGATCAGCATCGACGGGCAGGACATCGCCGCGGTGACGCAGGCGTCGTTGCGGGCCGCGATCGGCATGGTCCCGCAGGACACGGTGCTGTTCAACGACACGATCGGCTACAACATCCGCTACGGCCGCGCCGACGCCACCGACGCCGAGCTGCGCGAGGCGGCCCGGCTCGCGCAGATCGACGGCTTCGTGTCGAGCCTGCCGGAGGGCTACGACACGCCGGTGGGCGAGCGCGGCCTGAAGCTCTCGGGCGGCGAGAAGCAGCGGGTCGCCATCGCCCGAACAATCCTGAAGGCACCGCCGATCCTGGTGCTCGACGAGGCGACCTCGGCCCTCGATTCCTTCACCGAGGCGGAGATCCAGTCGGCTCTGGACCGGGTCAGCCGCGGCCGCACCACCCTGGTGATCGCCCACCGGCTCTCGACGGTGGTCAACGCCGACGCGATCCTAGTCCTCGACCACGGCCGCATCGTCGAGCGCGGCACCCATGCGGAGCTGCTGGAGACCGGCGGCGTCTACGCGGCACTCTGGGACCGCCAACGGGAAGCCGACGCCGCCCTGGAGGTGCTCCAGCGGGCCGATGCCCCTGTTGTGCCGGTGCGCGGGCGCGGCGCCGTGCCGGAGACGGCGGCGGCGGAGTGACGGGAAGGCCAGAGCTGCGCCGCTCCCGCCTCATCGCGACGAGACCCGGAGCGGCGGGTCCGGCTTGCCGGTCAGGCCGCACGTCTACCACCCTATCGGGGACGGCCAGGGTTGGATCCGGCCCTACCGGCCCGATCGCACCCTGACCCCGAGCAGGTCCTCGAACGGCAGCACCATCGCACCCTTATCCTTGTCGGCGTGGCCCTGGCGGAGCGCCGTCTGGTAGGTGGCGGTGGCGGCCGCCGTGACCGGCATGGGGAAGCCGTTCTCCGCCGCGACCGCCGCGGCGGCGACCAAGTCCTTGTAGGCCGCGCCCAGCGGGTAGCCCTCGTCGAAGCGCCCCTGCAGGATGCGGGGCACGAAATACTGCGATGCGTAGCTCCGGCTCGTCCCGGTGGTGACCACCGCGGCGACCTGATCGGGATCGAGCCCCATGGCGACCGCCATCGGCAGCACCTCGGCGAGCGCCGCGATGTTGATGTCGTAGAGCACGTTGTTGATCGTCTTGGTGAGCTGGCCGGCCCCGACCGGTCCCATGTGGAGGATGCGGGTGCCGATCCGCTCCAGCAGCGGGCGCACCTGCGCGACGGCCTCGGTCTCGCCGCCGCACATGACGGTCAGCGTCGCGGCCTCCGCGCCGGCGGGCGCTCCCGAGACCGGGGCGTCGACGAAGCGCCGCCCGGTCGCCTCCAGGGCCCGGCCGATCGCCACGGCCTTGGCGTGCGCGATGGTGCTGAGATCGACCACGACCGCTCCGGACGCCAACCGCTCGGCGAGCCGGCCCGCGCCGAGCAGGACCGATTCGACCACGTCGCCGTTCGGCAGGCACAGGAACAGCACCTCGGCGCCGTCGATGGCCGCCGGATCCGCCGTGGCGACGAGGCCCGGCGCGTCGAGGCCGGCGAGGCGCGCCGGATCGGAATCCACCGCGACGATCGTCTCGGCCTCGGAGGCGCGCTTGGCCGCGAGGTTGCGGGCGATGGGATGGCCCATGGCGCCGAGACCGAGGAGGGCGATGCGTACGACCATGGCGGTGTCCTTGTTCTAACGCCCGGCCGCCGCACGCTCGAATCGGGGGCGAGAGCCGCGCCAGGATCCGCCCGTCGGCGGGATCATTCGGCCACCCGTAGGCCTCCGCCACAGCGGCGTCGAGGCGGCTGTGGCAGCCCGCATCGGTGGCTCTCAACCGCCATCGCCCCGGCCGATGCCCTCGGCGCCAAAGGCGCGCGGGACGATGCCGTCTGGCGGCGATGCGGCGCCCTTTCGGTTCTGCGCCCCGTCATTCCGGGGCGCCGCAGGCGAGCCCGGACCCGAAGGGGCACGCCGGAGGCGGGCAATCCAGAACCGGCGGCGATGCAGACCCTGCCGCGTCGGCGTGTCTGGATCCCGGGCTCCGCCGCGCGGCCCCGGGATGACGGGAGGCCTGTAAAGACCCTCCTTGCCGTGCAGCTCCCAGGCATGCGCCCTCGATCTTCGGCGGCGCTGAAGCGGCCCGGAGCCCGGTTCCCTGTCCCAGGCCGCCGACCTGCGGGGTCGCCCGCGACCCTTGGAAAGTTGACGGCGGCCCGACGGGCTGCCATCCGCGCGTCCGACCTGTCCGCCAGCCCGCGGCCCCGTGAGTCCGAAAAAACAATGACCGACCTGATCGAGACGATCCGCCGGACGCTCGTGCCGATTCACAAGGAGGGCTATCCCTTCATCCTGATCGGCATCGTGCTGACCGTGCTGGCCGGCTACTTCTCCCAGTTCTTCGGCTGGATCTTCCTGATCCTCACCCTCTGGGTCTGCTACTTCTTCCGCGATCCGGAACGCGTCACCCCGGTGGCGGACGGGCTCGTGGTCTCGCCCGCCGACGGGCGCGTGAACCTCATCGCCACCGTCCTGCCGCCGCCCGAGCTCGATCTGCCGCAGGTGCCGACCTTGCGGGTCTCGGTGTTCATGAACGTGTTCGACTGCCACGTGAACCGGGTGCCGGTGGCGGGCCGGATCGGCCAGATCCACTACACGCCGGGCCTGTTCCTCAACGCCGAGCTCGACAAGGCCAGCGACGACAACGAGCGCAACGGCATGGTCATCGAGACCAGCCATGCCGGCCAGCCGAAGCGCGTCGGCGTGGTGCAGATCGCCGGCCTCGTGGCCCGGCGGATCGTCGGGTTCGTCTCGGCGGGCGACGTGCTCGGCGTCGGCGAGCGGTTCGGGCTGATCCGATTCGGCTCGCGGGTGGACGTCTACCTGCCGGCGGGCGCGACCGTGCTGGTCGGGCTCGGCCAGAAGGCGGTGGCCGGCGAGACGGTCCTGGCCGATCTCGGCGGCGGTCCGGACCGGGTGTTCAAGCGGATCTGAGGCGGACAATGGACGAGCTCTTCCCGCCCTTCGCGCCCGATCCGAACGAGCCGCGCCCGCGCCGGTTCAAGCCGGTGCCGTTCCGGATGATCGCGCCCAACATGATCACCCTGATGGCGCTCTGCCTCGGGCTGACCGCGATCCGGCTCGCCTTCGAGGGCAAGTTCGAGCCCGCGGTGATCGCCGTGGTGGCGGCGGGCGTCCTCGACGGCATCGACGGGCGGGTGGCGCGGCTGCTCAAGGGCACCTCGCGCTTCGGGGCCGAGCTCGACTCGCTCGCCGACTTCGTGAATTTCGGCTGCGCCCCGGCCTTGATCCTCTACGGCTTCGTGCTGTTCCACCTGAAGTCGGTGGGCTGGATCGTCGCGCTGATCTTCGCGATCGCCATGGCGCTGCGGCTCGCCCGCTTCAACGCCATGCTGGACGACCCGAACCGGCCGGACTGGAAGAAGGACTTCTTCGTCGGCATGCCGGCACCGGCGGGGGCGCTCACCGCGATGCTGCCGCTCTACCTGCACTTCCTCGGGTTCGGCCTGGAGAAGTGGGCCGCGCCGGCGATCCTGATCTACGTCCTGTGCATCGCCCTCATGGTCGTCTCCACGGTGCCGACCTACTCGGGCAAGACCATGGGCAAGCGGGTGCCGCGCAGCCTGGTCCTGCCGATCTTCCTGTTCGGGGTCGCGGCTTTCGGCATCCTGATCAGCTATCCGTTCGAGGCGCTGGTCACGGTGAGTGCCGGCTACCTGCTGACCATCCCGGTCGTCGCCGCCCAGTACCGCCGCCGGGCCAAGGCGGAGCTCGCCGCCGCGACCGGGGAGGGGCCGGCGATCACCAATCCGGCAGACCCAGCCTAGCAGGCCGCGCGCCGTCTTTGCGCGCGGATCGAAGCAATCCGGGGCCGCACACCATCGGGCAGCGTCGCGCGGCTGGAGTGCTTCGCGCCTGCGCGCAAAGACGAGAAGCGGTCGACGGTGACGCGGCCGGCCTCATGCTGGACCCTGGCCGTCCCGGCACCGGCCCCTATCTTGGCAGCAATCGGCGGGGGCTGACGGATGCTCGAAGAATTCAAAAAATTCGCGCTGCGCGGGAACGTGGTCGATCTCGCGGTCGGCGTGATCATCGGCGCGGCCTTCGGGGCCATCGTCAACTCGGCGGTCCAAGACGTCTTCATGCCGGTGATCGGCGCGGCGACCGGGGGGCTCGACTTCTCGAACTACTACATCCCGCTCTCGTCCAAGGTGCAGGCTGGCCTGCCCTACGTGGATGCCAAGAAGCAAGGCGCCGTCATCGGTTACGGGCAGTTCCTGACGCTGACCCTGAACTTCCTGATCGTCGCCTTCGTGCTGTTCCTGGTGATCCGCGCCATGAACAAGCTGCAGCACGCCGAGGCCAAGAAGCCCGACGAGATGCCGGCCGACGTGAAGCTGCTCTCGGAGATCCGCGACCTCCTGGCGACAAAGCCTCGAATCTGAGGGCTCAGCCGGCGCGCTTGTCGGTGTCCTCGGGCCTGACGCCGAACGCGTCGAGGATCTGGTCCAGGGCCTGACCGACGGCGCCGGTGCCTTCCTCGTGAGTCTTCAGGCGCGTCTCGAGCCGGCGGATCTGCGGCTCGAACACCTCCGGCACCGGATCGTCGCCGAGGAAGCGGGGCTTGTCGGCCTCGACGGGCAGGACGCCGCGAAGCTGCTGGCCGAGATGGTCGCGCACGGGCTCGGGCAGCGATTTACTCGGCATGTTGGGATCGTCGTTCATGATCGCCTCACGGGTCGGACCGCCTATCAACGGCCGGACGGATGAAGCGTTGCGAAGACGGCCGCCTCTGGGGGAAGGCCCCCGGAGCGCAGGCTCCGGGGGATTGTGGGCCGGTTCTGGACCGGCCCGGGATGTTAGTCGATGACCTCGACGATGCGGTGACCGCGGTCGACCAGCACCGGGCGGTCGTTCACCACGGTGTAGCGGTAGCCCGGCTGCACGCGGTACTCGCTCGGCACGTCGTAGTAGGTCACGCCCGAGGCCGGCAGGGTCGAGCCGACGGCGACGCGGCCATCATAATCGTACGAGCGGACGTTGCGCTCGCGGACGTAGCTGCGGAAGCGCGGGGCCATGTCGACGCCGAGGATGCCGCCCACCGTGCCGGTGGCCGCACCGACCGCGCCGCCGACGATGCCTCCGATCGGGCCGGCTGCATCGGCACCTGCGGCCGCGCCGCGCTCGGCGCCCGGGATCGTGCCCTGGGCCTGGGCGGCCAGCGGCAGCGACAGGGCGAGGGCCGAGGCGGCGATGAGGGTCTTGAAGGTCATACGGGTTGCTCCGTTCCGTGGTGTTCCGCCGCGGAGACGCGGCGAAGCTCGGGCCGGTAACGCCCGATCCCCGGTTTCGGATGCATCCTATTTTACAATGCGCCGGCCCGAGGCCGGGGAGCGGCTACGCGTCCTTGGGCATCGCCGACTGGATGAACCGGTCGGAGCCGAGATCCTCCTCGTCGTAGCCCAACAGCTCCGCGAGCCGGCCGCGGGCGCGGCTGACGCGGCTCTTCACGGTGCCGACCTTGCAGCCCATGATCGCCGCGGCCTCCTCGTAGGAGACGCCCTCGGCGCCGACCAGGACCAGGGCCTCGCGCTGGTCCGGCGGCAGCTTGGCCAGCGCCGATTGCAGATCCTCGACGTCGAGCCGGTCGCCCTGGTGCGGGGCGGTGGCGAGGCGGGCGGCGTAGGACCCGTCCTGATCCTCGACCTCGCGGACCCGCTTGCGGTGATCCGAGTAGAAGATGTTGCGCAGGATCGTGAACAGCCACGCGTTCAGGTTGGTCCCCGGCTGGAACCGGGCGCGGTGCTGCCAGCCCTTGAGCAGGGTGTCCTGGACGAGGTCGTCCGAGCGGGCCGGATTCGAGGTCAGCGACAGCGCGAAGGCGCGCAGGGACGGAACCGCGGCGAGCAGGCCGTTGCGGAATTCCGGCTCGATCGCCTCGCCGCGGGCCCGGAGCGCCGCCTCGAGCTTCTCGATCAGCTCGGCGAACCGGGACGGCAGCGTCTCCTCGCCGATCCGGTCGTAGACCGTGCGCAGGTGCTCCCCGAGATGCGTCCGGATGCCGGGGGCCAGGTTCGGGCGGCCATCCCGCGTCCCGTCCTCCTGGGACAGGACGGTATCGGTGTCGTCGCGGGTCATGCGTATCGCGCTCGTCAGCTCATCGTGGCTCGACCTGCGGTCCCGAGAAGGTCGAGGCGGAGCGCTTGCCGGCTTGAACCGGGGGGAAGTCCGGCCGATGCGCCCCTGTTACCAGGGTTCTAGCGCATCGGGGGCGGGCATGCACCCTCGGGCAAACTACACTTAAGCTAAGTTGGCCGGCCGCAACAGCCGGATCGCCCCGTCCCGCAGGGTCAGGACGTCGCCGCGGGCGAGGTCGGTCCAGCACTCGTCCCGGGTCAGCGCCTGGGTTGCGATCACCGTCACCACGTCGTGCTCGGTGGTCTCCTCGGAGAAATCCACCTGCCAGTCCTCGTCGATCAGGGTGGCCTTCCCAAAGGGGGCACGGCGGGTGAGATAGCAGAGGCGCTTGCCGCAATGGGCGTAGAGGGTGCGGCTGTCGGTCAGCAGCATGTTGAACACGCCGAGCGCGTGCAGCTCGCCCGCGAGGTCCGCCACCGCCCGGTCGAGGGTCTCGGGCCGGGGCAAGGCTTTGTACCGGGCCTGGAGCCGTCCCAGCATCCAGCAGAAGGCGTGCTCGCTGTCGGTGGACCCGATCGGCATGAAGCCGCCGAGCGGCAGGCGCTTCACGCCCTTGAGCTGGCCGTTATGCGCGAAGGTCCAGCGGCGCCCCCACAATTCCCGGGCGAACGGATGGGTGTTCTCCAGGCTGACCCGGCCGCGATTGGCCTTGCGGACATGGGCGACGACGATCCGGCTCTTGATCGGCATGTCGCGCAGGAGCCGGGCGAGCTGCGAGCGGGCGCTCGGCTCCGGCTCGTGGAAGCTGCGGCAGGTGCGGCCGTCGTAGAAGCTGATGCCCCAGCCGTCGGCGTGCGGCCCGGTCTCGCCGCCGCGCCGGGCGAGGCCCGCGAACGAGAAGCGGATGTCGGTCGGCACGTTGGCGCTCATGCCGAGCAGTTCGCACATCGTGTTTCAGCCGGGCTCTGCGGGGAAGCCGCGACGTTTAGGAGTGTTCCGCGATCCCGACAACGGCTTTCGCGCCGGCTCAGCGGGCGAGATAGTCGGTCAGTGTCATGCCGACCAAGATGGCGACCCAGAAGAAGCCGAGTCCCGCGAACAGCCGGATCAGCGGCGGCTCGTGGATCACCTCCATGGAGACGAGGAGGATCAGCGCCACCATCACGGCGACGACGGCGAGCTCGACGATCCAGACCTGCGCGAAGGGGAGGGTGGCGCCGAGAGTCACGTTGACGGCGAGCAGGGCGAGCAGCGCCAGGAAGGTGAGCACCGGGGTGCGCAGGCGCTTCCGGAGCAGGGCGCGGTCGTCGGCGCCCAGGGCGGCGAGGGGGGAGCGCATCCTACCGGTTCACCACGTAGAGGATCGGGAAGGCCAGGATCCAGACCAGATCGATGAAGTGCCAGTACAGGCCGTAGACCTCGATCCAGTTCTGGTGGCGCGACAGGAACCCGGCCTTGGCGGCCATCCAGGTCATGCCGAGCAGGAGCGCGATGCCGGTGAACAGGTGCAGCGCGTGGAGCAGCGTCGCGACGTAGTAGAGGTTCACGAACAGCCGCGCCGCTGGTGTCTCGGCGAGGGCGAACGGCCGGTTGCTGAGGAACGGCATCATGTGCTCGTCCCAGTCGGCGTAATACTCGTAGCCCTTGAGCACGAGGAACAGGCCGCCGAGCGCCGCGGTCGCCAGCATCGCCCGGACCATGGCGCGCTGCCAGCCCATGCGCGAGAACTCGATCGCCATCGACATGGTGAGCGAGGAGCAGATCAGCACCACGGTGTTGGTGGCGCCGATCCAGAACTTGAGGTGCTTGGCGGCCGCGACCGTCGCCTCGGGGTGCTGGATCCGGGTGATCAGCGCCACCAGGAATAGGGCCGAGAACAGCAGCAGCTCGGTGATCAGCCACGCCCAGATGCCCAGCGTCGCCGCCTCGCGCTGCTGCGCGACGGTCTCGAAATGCTCGGCGCGGGCGACCCCGACGCCGTCGGCCAGCCGCTCGCTCATCCGTGCTGGTCCCGGGATTCCTGAGCCTGGATCGGGTAGTCATAGGGGATGCGCGGCACCTCGGGCGGGGACAGGAAATTATGCGTCGGCGGCGGGGACGACGTCTCCCACTCGAGCCCCTTCGCGTTCCACGGGTTCGCGGGTGC
The DNA here is from genome assembly GCF_058790235.1 of Methylobacterium sp. FW102-HT35C08. Classification (NCBI taxonomy): domain Bacteria; kingdom Pseudomonadati; phylum Pseudomonadota; class Alphaproteobacteria; order Hyphomicrobiales; family Methylobacteriaceae; genus Methylobacterium; species Methylobacterium sp. FW102-HT35C08. The sequence continues at coordinate 1,110,578 of NZ_JBYTCL010000002.1, forward strand.
CTTGCGCCCGAACCACAGGGAATAGACGAGGTAGAGCATCGGGAAGATGTAGCCCGCCGCCAGGATGGTGGCGCCCGCCGACGACAGGACGTTGAGGAGCTGGAACTCGGCCGGGTAGGTCGCGTAGCGCCGCGGCATCCCGAGATAGCCCAGGATGAACTGCGGGAAGAAGGTCACGTTGAAGCCGAGGAAAATCAGCAGCGCCGAGACCCGACCCCAGGGCTCGCTGTACATCCGGCCGGTGAATTTGGGCCACCAGAAGTGCAGGCCGCCGAGGAAGGCCAGCACCGTGCCGCCGACCATGATGTAGTGGAAATGCGCGACCACGAAGTAGGTCGCGTGGATGTGCTGGTTGATGGCGAGCGTCGCGAGGTAGAGGCCGGTGAGGCCGCCGAGCACGAACAGGCCGATATAGCCCATCGCGTAGAGCATCGGCGTGTCGAGGCGGAGCGCGCCCTTATGGATCGTGGCGGTCCAGTTGTAGACCTTCACGGCCGAGGGCACCGCGACCGCGAAGGACAGCGCCGAGAACACCAGCGAGGCCAGGTCGCTCTGGCCGTTGACGAACATGTGGTGGCCCCAGACGAAGAAGGTCACCGAGGCCAGCCCGATCGACGCGTAGGCGACGAAGCGGTAGCCGAACAGCTTCTTCTGCGCGAAGGCCGGGACGATCTCGGAGATCACCCCCATGCCGGGCAGGACCATGATGTACACGGCCGGGTGCGAGTAGAACCAGAACAGGTGCTGGAACAGCACCGGGTCGCCGCCATAGGCCGGATCGAACACGCCGATGTGGAAGGCGCGCTCCGCGATCAACAGGATCAGCGCGGTGGTGATGACGGGTGTGGCGAGCAGGAAGATCAGGCTGGTGGCGTAGTGCGCCCAGACGAAGATCGGCAGCTTGAACCACGTCATGCCGGGCGCCCGCATGGTGTGGATCGTGACCACGAAGTTGAGCCCGGTCAGGATCGACGAGAAGCCCACGATGGTCACGCCGATCAGCGCCGGCAGGACCCAGGTGTTCGAGAAGGCCGTCGAGAGCGGAGCGTAGAAGGTCCAGCCGGTATCGACCCCGCCCAGCACCACCGCCACCAGGGTGAACAGGGCGCCCGCCATGAACACGTACCAGCTCGTCAGGTTGAGCTTCGGGAAGGCCAGGTCCTTGGCCCCGATCATCAGCGGGATCAGGAAATTGCCGAAGGTCGCGGGGATCGACGGGATCAGGAAGAACCAGACCATCACCACCCCGTGGATGGTGAAGGCCTTGTTGTAGGTGTCGTTGGTCATGATCGCGCCGTTCGGCACGATCAACGCGAGGCGCACCACGCCCGCCGCCAGGGCGCCGATCACGAAGAAGCCGGTGATCGACGCGAGGTAGAGGAGCGCGATGCGCTTGTGGTCGGTGGTGAGGAACCACGAGCGCAGGGTCGATTCCGCGTGCAGGTAATCGGCCTTGCGCCCGATCGTCGATTCCGGGGCGTGGGGTTCGCGGCGGGCGGTGCCGCCGATGCTGCCCGATGCGCTCATCGTGTCGCTCCCGGCGGCGTCGCGTCCGCGGCCTTGCCGGCGGCCGGGGCCGCGTAGGATTTCAGGAAATCGATCAGCGTGCCGAGCTCGTCCGCCGGGATCCGGCCGGCGAAGCTCGGCATCACCTGCTTGCCGCCGCCGGCGAGCCGGTCGCCGTTCGGGTTCAGGATCTTCTCGCGCAACCACCCCTCGTCGGCCGTGACGGTGCGGCCGTCGGCGAGCTTCACTTGGCTGCCGTAGAGGCCCGCGAGGCTCGGCGCCTTCACGGCCGAGCCGGGCTCGTGGCACCCGGCGCAGCCATAGGCCTCGTAGAGGGCGCGGCCGGCCGCGACCTTGCCCTGCTGCGCGCCGGCATGGGTCAGCCAGTCCTGGTAGTCGCCGGGGTTCATGAAGGTGACCTCGCCGCCCATCACCGAATGGTCGGTGCCGCAATATTCCGAGCAGTAGAGGTGGTAGGTGCCAACCTTGTCGGCCTTGAACCACAGGTCGGTGTAGCGGTCGGGCAGGGCCGCCACCTGCATCCGCACGGCCGGCAGATAGAGGGCGTGGATCACGTCCTGGCTGATGATGTGCAGGCGGATCGGCTGGCCGATCGGCAGGTGCAGGTTGTTGATCTCGGACTGGCCGGTCGGGTGCTGGAACTTCCACATCCATTGCCGGCCGATCGCCTCGACCACCATGGCGTCGGGAGGCGGGTTCTTCGAGTGGACGTACAGCCGCGCGCCCCAGACGAAGAAGATCAGCGTCAGCAGGAACGGGATCAGCATCCAGCTGATCTCAATGAGGTTCGAACGGATGCCGGACGGGCTCCGGTTCGCCTCCGAGCCCTCGCGGTAGCGCACGGCGAAGTAGGTGATCGCCACGAAGACCGGGACGGTCAGCAGCAGCGTCAGCACCGTGAAGGCCAGGATGAGCAGGTCCGTTTCGGTCGCGGTGGCGGAGACCGCGGCGGGCCAGAGCTGGAGGGAATCGTGGCTCGGCGTCATCGCGCAGCGGGCTCCGCCGGTTCGAGGGAGCGGCCGACGGTCAGGTCCATGGCGCGCCCGATCGGGATGCGGGCGCGGGTGCGGGCCTCGTCCCGGTAGCCGTAGCCGGCGAGGTGCCCCTCGGTCGCGGCCCGCTCGCGGTCGAGATCGGCGAAAGGATCGGCCTGCAGGTTCGGCGGCGGCGGCGCCAGCCGCGTCGTCTGCTGGGGCGTCAGGGCGGGCAGTGACCGGCGCTGGCTCGCCGCGAAGGTGCTCATCATCCAGACCATCGTGCCGACGATCGCCAGCACAGTGAGCGCGAGGCCCGCCATCACCATCACGGTGTTGCGGACGTTGACGTCGCGCGTCTCGTGGCCGGGATCGTTCGGATCGCGCTGGGTGTTGGCCGCCGGACGCGGCGGGCGCCCGTTCAGCAGGCTGCTGCCGCGCAAAGTCAGCCCGGCGAGGATGGCGGGGATCAGCCCGGAGGGTCCATTCGCGCTCATGCCGGCCTCCCGGCGCGGCGGGCGGCGGAGGCCGCGCGGTCGGCGCGCGGACGCATCAGGGGGCGCAGCGCGGCCGCGAGGCAGGACACGGCGCCGGCGGCCAGCACGTCACTCGGCCGGAGGACGAAGCGGTCGCGCACCGCCGGGGTGACCAGCCAGAACATCTCCAGGGCGTGGACGGCGAGGGCCGCGCCGGCCAGGATCCGGGTGGTCGGGCGCCCGGGCCGGAGGGTCGCGAGCCCGGCCAGCACCACGACCGCGCCGGCCACGATCGCCAGCGCCCGCCCGACCCAGCCGCCGCGGGCGAAGTACCACGCCACCTCGGGCGGCAGGTTGGCCGACCAGACGATCAGGAACTGCACGAAGTGCAGGTAGGCCCAGAGGGCGAGGAGCACGACCAGGGGCACCAGCCGGCCCCGCCCGGGCGCTGTGCGGCCGCGGCCCACAGGCTCCGGCTCCTCCCAGGCCAGCAGGATCGCCGCCGCGAAAGCGAGGCCGCTCCACGCCGTCATCACCAGGAGACCCAGGAGTGTGGAGTCGAGCCGCGGATCCAGGGAGGCGACGACGTCGGTGACGAACAGCGTGCCGATGACCGCGTGCAGCCCCACCGCCGGCACGGTCCGCCCCTCGCCGGGCGCCTCGAACGGGCGGGCGAAGCGCAGCGCCAGCCAAGTCCAGCTCGCGAGGTAGACGATCACCCGGACCACGAAGAACGGCATCGTGAACCACAGGGCGGCGAGCGGCGTGCGCGCCGGGCCGCTCGCCCAGGGATAGAGCAGGGGCGCGGCGGCCAGGAGCGGCAGCGCCAGCACGGCCGCAGCCGGCATCAGCGCCGTCAGCCGGCGCAGACCCGCCAGCATCTCGATGCCGCCGCGCTCGCGGACCCGCTTGCCGAAGCGCTCGGCGACGATGACCACCGGCAGGGCGCCGACCGGCAGGGCGAGGAGGACGAGCCACGCCGCGAGATACGAGGCCGCGGCCCCGCGCCAGCCGCCCGCGATCAGGCAGACGGCCAGGAGGACGAGGCCGGCGAGGCCGAGCAGGGCGGGGCGCCTCACGGCGTCGCCTCCAGCCGCGCGCGATCCGCCGCCGGCAGGCTCGCCACCGGGGCGTCCTGGCTGAGCTGGAGGGCGCGGACATAGGCGACGATCGCCCAGCGGTCGGCGGAGGGGATCATCTGGGCCATGCCGAACATCGCCTTCCGGCCGTTCGAGATCGCGTCGTAGAGGTCGGACGCGGAGGCCGCGCGCACGGGCCCCGCGGTGAGGTCGCCGGCGTGCGGGAAGCCCCGTGCCACGATCATCCCGGCGCCGCGGCCGTCCTGCCCGTGGCAGGGGGTGCAGAACACCCCGTAGCGCTCGCGGCCCTGGTCGAGCAGCGCCCGGCTGATCGTCTGCGGCTGCGGCGCCGCGCGGGCCGGATCGAGCCGCGGCACGGTGCCGGCCACCGGCTGGCGCATGGTGATCTCGCGGGGGAAGAACGGGTTCTTGTCCCAGGTCTTGGCCCGGGCCTGATCGGCCATGTCGGCCTCGCCGCAAGCCGCCAGGGGCGCGAGGGCCAGACAGGCGAGGAGGGCGCGCGGCCCGGTGCGCGGAGCGGCGCGCCTCATCGCGGGATCCGCCGGATCTCGAGGGGGCGACCGGCCTCGGCCGGAAGGGACGCGAGCCGCCGCTCGATCCGCGCCGCGTCGAACCGGTCGCCCCGCGCCTCCGCGGAGAGGAAGAACCGGTCCTCCGAGGCCCGCAGGAAGCCCGGGATGTTGAAGGCCGGGTGGTTCAGGCGGGGCAGCCGGTTGAGCACGAGGAGCGCGAGGTGGATCGCCACGCAGCCCGCCATCATCGCGAAGGAGACGCTGGGGACCACGAAGGAGGGCCAGGACAGGCGTGGGCGGCCGCCGATCAGGAACACGTAGTCGTAGGCCGTGGCGTAGACGCACATCGCGAAGAAGCCGAAGCCGCCGAGCAGGGCCCCGGCGAGGGCGTAGGGCAGGATCGAGCGCCCCTCCAGGCTCAGGGGCCGCAGGGTGCGGGGCATCGGCACCGGGCCGTGCCCGTCGAGATGGACCTGATCCGGGCTGATCCCGGACACTGCCTGGAGGGCGGCGGCGAGATCGCCCTGGCTCGCGAAGGTCGCCGACACGCCCCACAGGGGCGCGGTGACCGGGTTCTCCTCCGGGCGGCCCGTGGCCCGGGACGCCGCCATCCGGGCGGCCTCCTGGGCGGCCGGCGACACCGTCAGGGCGAGGCGGCGGCTCTCGACGATCGAGACGGCCGGCAGGTAGCGCAGGAACAGGAGCAGCAGGGTCAGGAACAGCCCGATCGAGCCCGCGAAGGTGGCGATGCCCCAGATATCGGTCGTGTAGGGCAGCCTCGAGGAGGGCAGGAAGTCCTGGGTCAGGGTGACGACCAGGACCATGACGTGGTCGGCATAGGCGCCGATCGCCACGAGGAGACCGACCGTCGCGATCGCCAGCGGCGCCGTGCGGGCCCGGGCGGACCACAGGATCTGCGCGGGCAGGACGAGGCACAGGATCGCCGTCCAGGATACCAGCGCGTGGTCGCCGGTCATGCGCCGGACCAGGACGCCGCGCCCCTCGGCGTCGCCGTTGAGGAAGGTGTCGAAATACTCGGCCGCGTAGCAATAGGCGCTGGCGCAGCCGAGGCAGAGCAGCAGCCGCCCGAGCACGTCGAGATGGCGGTCGGTCACCAGGGCGTCGAGACCGTAGACGAGGCGGATCAGCATCACGATCACCGCCGTGACGCCGACGCCCGAATAGACCGCGTTGACCAGGAAGCTCACCGGCAAGAGCGTGCTGTGCCAGCCGGGCATCAGCGAGCCCGCCAGCATCACCGAGGCCCCGGTCTGGACCGAGACCACCAGCAGCACGCCGAGCAGCGCCACCGTCCGGTAGGCCTGGACCCAGATCTGCCAGTGGGCGGCCGAGCCGCGCCAGCCCGAGGCGAGGATGCCGTAGACCTGCGCGCGCAGCCGGGCGAGCCTGCGGGTCGGCGCCTTCACGTCGAACTGGTGGAGAGCCTCGCTGTGGGCCCGGTCGCGCAGCGTCGCGAGGTCCGGCAGCAGGCCGATGAACCAGAGGCTCACACAGATCACCAGGAACGACACGATGTCGATCGCGTCCCAGAGGAGCGGCGAGCGGAACTGCGGCCAGAGATTGTAGGTGTTGGGGTAGGGCAGGTTCCAGAAGAAGAACCACGGCCGCCCGAGATGGATGATCGGGTAGAGCCCGGCGGCCGCGGTGGCCAGCAGCGCCAGGGTTTCGGCGACGCGGTTCACCGCCCCGCGCCACTCCGCGCCGAGAAGGAGCAGGATCGCCGAGACCAGCAGGCTGCCGGAGGCGACGCCGATCCACCAATCGTAGCTCGCGATGTCCAGCGCCCAGACGACCGCGTTGTTGTTGGCCCAGATCCCGGGGCCGGCGTAGAGCAGGTAGCCGAGGGTGAGGGCGAACAGGCCGAGGAGGGAGGCCGCGCCCGCGAAGGCGATCCACCAGCGACGGTTGCCGGGATGCGTCAGCGGGATCTCCGCGACCGCGCCGCCGATGCCCGGGAGGGTCGCGTCGGGCCGGATCAGGGCGCCGGACATGCTCAGCCCTCCCGTCCGTTGGGATCGGCGGCGGGGGCGAGCCCGGCGAGGTAGGTGGTGCGCGGCCGCGTGTTGAGATGCCCGAGGAGCGCGTATTCCCGCGTGTCCCGGCGGGCGGCCGAGACCGCGCTCCCCGGGTCGGCGACGTTGCCGAAGGTGATCGCCCGGGTCGGGCAGGCGCCCTGGCAGGCGGTCTCGACGGTCCCGTCGGGGATCGGCGCGTGCGCGTCCTTGGCGGATGTGATCCGCGCCGCCGTGATGCGCTGGATGCAGTAGGTGCACTTCTCCATCACGCCGCGGGACCGGACCGTGACCTCGGGATTGCGCTGCTGCTGCTCCACCGGGGTCATGCCGCCGGTATAGTCGAGATAGTTGAAGCGCCGGACCTTGTAGGGGCAGTAGCTCTGGCAGGTTCGGGTGCCGACGCAGCGATTGTAGACCTGCAGGTTCAGGCCCTCGCTGTCGTGCAGGGTCGCCTCGACGGGGCAGCCCAGCTCGCAGGGCGCCTGCTCGCAATGCATGCAGGGCACCGGCTGGAAATGCGTGGTCGGCGCGTCGAGGTCGCCCGCGTAGTAGCGGTCGACCCGCAGCCAGCCCATCCAACGGCCGAGCGCGACCTCCTCGCGTCCGACCACCGGGATGTTGTTCTCCGCCTGGCAGGCGGTGACGCAGGCGTTGCAGCCGATGCAGGCGTCGAGGTCGATGGCCATGCCCCATTGCGCCGCGACCCATCGGTCCTGGCTCTCCGGGGGCGGGTAGAACGAGGCCGGCGTCGGCTTGCCCTTCGGGTCGCCCGCGGGCGCGGCGCCCAGGGCCTGCACGCGCACGAGGTCCTGCCCCTCCATCGTGCCGAGATGCTGGGTGGTCACCGGCTTGCGCTGCCGGCCGGTCTTCGTCAGCCGGGCGCCGGCGAGGCGCCAGGTCGAGCTGGCTGGGCGCAGGGGCGCGGAATCGTAGCCGAGGCCGCGGGCGAGGTGGTCCGGCACGTCGCGGCCGTATCCCAGGGTGAGGGTGACGGTGTCGTCGGCCTGGCCGGGCAGGATCCAGGCCGGCCCCTCGACGGCGCGGCCGTCGGCGTCGACCCGCAGGATGTCGCCCGTGGCGATCCCCTCGCGCTCGGCGAGGCGCGGGCTGACCGCGACCACGTTCTCCCAGACCACCTTGGTCAGGGGCTTCGGGAGTTCCTGCAGCCATGCGAGGTCGGCGTGGGTGCCGTCCCAGATCGTCGGATCGGGACGGAACAGGACCTCGACCCCGTCGGCAGGGGCGGGGGATGGAGCGGCCGCGGGGGCCGCGGCCTGCGTCAGCGCGACGGTCTCGGCCGGTCGCGCGCTGCCCACCCAGAAGCCGAGGCGCAGGGCTTCCGTGAAGCGGGTTTCGAAAGCCGCCTCGTCCTCGCCGGCGCTCCGCGCCTGCACCTTGAGGAGGCCCAGGGCGTCCTGGCCGCTCTCCCCGCCCTCGCCGCCGGCCAGGAAGGCCAGCATCTCCGCGGGCGTCCGGCCGTTGTACAGGGGGGCGACGGTCGGCTGGATCAGCCCCACCGTCCCGTCGAGGGACCGGATGTCGCCCCAGGATTCCAGCGGATGGGCGGCGGGCAGGTGCCAGTCGGCATGCGCGCCGGTCTCGTCGTAGTAGAGCCCCGCGTGGATCTTGAGCGGCACGCGCCCCATCCGGGCGGCGAAATCGAGGGCGCCCGGCGCCTCGTAGACCGGGTTGGCGCCGAGCACGACGAGCGCCTTGACGGCGCCCCGATCCATCGCCTCCGCGAGTTCCGCGAGCGTCCCGGCGCCGGTCTCAACCGCGGGCGCCGTGTGGACCAGGGTCGTGCCGGTATTGCCGAGGGCGCCGTTGAGACGGTGGACCAGGGCGTGCAGCTCCGGGCTCGCGGTCAGGCCGGCCGTGACGATGCCGGCGCCCCGGGCTTGGTCGAGCGCCATCCCGGCATTCCGCGTCCAGCGCGCGACGGGATCGTCGCCTGCGGGGGCCGCGCCGTCCGCGGCCAGGGCGAGCAGGGCTTGGGCGAGGTCCTCGAGCCGGCCGGCCGGGACCACGAGGCCGCGATCCGCCTTGGCGCTGGTGAGCGTCGGGGTCGGCGCCGCCGCGTGGAGGGTGAGGAGGCGGCCCTCGGCGTAGGCCGCGCGCCGCGCCTCGCTCCAGCGCCGCGACAGGCCGATCTGGCCGGGCCCGAGGTCCAGAAAATCGCCGTCCAGCGCCACGATGGTCCGGGCTCGGCCGAAATCCGGGATCGTCTCCAAAGGCCGGCCGTAGGCCTGGCGGGCGCCCTCATAGATCCCGCCGCGATCGGCGCCGGCGCCGGTGTACCAGCGCAGAGCCGGGTAGGCGGCCCGCAGCCGCGCGATCTGCGCCGCCACGCCCGGCGAGGTCACCGGGCCGGTGAGCAGGGCGAGACCCTCACCCCGGCTCTCGCGCCAGCCCGGCATCCGCGCCTGCAGGTCTGCCCGGAAGGCCGCCCAGGAACTCGGCCGGCCGAGATGCTGCACCGCCTGGGAGCGGAACGGATCGTAGAGCCCGAGGACCGAGGCCTGGGCCAGCACGTCGGTCCCGCCCCGGCTCCAGGGATGTTGGGGGTTGCCCTCGATCTTCAGGGGGCGGCCATTGCGGGTGGTGACCAGGATGCCGTTGCCGAAGCCGTCGAACACCGCCGACGAGGCGTAGGACAGGTCCGTGCCGGGCACGATCCGCTCGGGCTGGTTGACGTAAGGCACCTCGTAGTCGCGGCCGCTGCCCCCGCCGCAGGCGGTGAGGCCGCCCAGCGCGAAGGAGGCGGCCATCAGCTTCAGGAAGCGGCGCCGCTCCGGGGCGGCGGCGAGCCGGGACGCCGACGGGAACTCGGCCGCCAGATAGGCGCGGAACTCGGGACTGTCAGCCACGGCGTCGAGGCTGCGCCAGAAGCGCGGTCCGTCGCCGCCGGCGAGTTTTTCGCGCAGGGCCGCGATGTCGGGGGCGCCGGTCATCGGTGGCAGATCCCGCATTCGGTCAGCCGCTCCCCGCCGCGGATATGGTACTGGGCCACGAGCTTCGGGCCCAGGGTCGCTTGGTCGGCCGGCGGCGTCCAGGTCATGTTCCAGACCTGATCCGGCGTGCGGACGTACTTCTCCGGGGCCCGATGGCAGTCGAGGCAGAACTGCATCTCGAAGGCGTTGGCCCGGTAGGTCATCTGCATCGACGTGACGTCGCCGTGGCAGGTCGAGCAGCCGATCCCCTTCGTCACGTGGACGGAGTGGTTGTAGTAGACGTATTGCGGCAGCTTGTTCAGCCGCTTCCATTCGAGTGGCTTATCCTGCGCGTAGCTGTCGCGCACCGGCTTGAGCATCTCGGAGCCGGTCCAGATCTGCGAGTGGCAGGTCATGCAGGTGTGGGTCGGCGGGATGCCGGCGGTGGCTTCCCGGTCGACCGTGGTGTGGCAGTAGCGGCACTGGATGCCGAGTTCGCCGGAATGGTGCTTATGGCTGAACGGCAGCGGCTGGGCCGGCGCGACCCCGACGCCCGTGACGTAGTTCGAGCGCACGATCCCGGCCGCCAGGACCGGCAGACCGACGAGGCAGGCCACGCCGGTCATCAGGGCGAGGCGGTAGAGCGCGTCGGCGCCGGGGGTGAACAGCTGCGCCATCAGGCGCACCCGCGCGTCGCGGCGGTCCGGCGCCGCCCGTTCTGCCCTGCCCCTCGCCGCAAGCGTCGCCCCACCCTCTGCCTCCGGCCGAAACTCAGGCGGCGCACCGGCACGCGCGCGTCACAGCCGGTGCGACCCGAGGTGGCCCCGAAGCGCGGTCGCCGCGCCCGGACGACTCTGCACCGCGTTTTCCGTAACCTAGAGCGCTTCCAGACCGGGACCAGAACGTGGCTCGCGCGGGCCGACATGTCGCAGCGCGGTGGCCTCGGACCGCAACCCTTCCCGCAGCGGCCCCGAAGGCCTATGCCCTCGGCCGGCCCCTCGGCTGATCCCGTCCGGAGACGCATGGAATCCGATCCCCTCGTCCTGACCTGGCGCGCTGCGCGGCGTCTCCACGTCACTGCGGTTTCCCTCGCGGTCGGGATCGGCGCGCCGCTCTGCGCCCTCGCCCTGCTGTGCCTGCGCGACCTGATCGCCGTGCTGCCGCGCGACGAGGCGCCGACGCTGCCTTTCCTGCGCCTCGCCGTGGCGCTGCCGGGCCGCGAGCTCGTGCTGGCACCCGGCTTTCCGATGCGCCCGACCGAGCTCGAACTCGCGGCCTTCCTGTGCATCGCCGTCTGCGCCGTGGTCCTGGCCGTCCTCGGCTGGAGCGTGGCACGCCTGTGCTTCAAGGCCCAGAACCGGGCGTCCGATGCGGTCCGCGAGGGGGTCCTGCAGGCGATCCTCGACGCACCGGCCGGCGCCCGGGACGAGGCGCGCAACCTCGCCCGGATCGTCGGCGAGGTTCTGGCGCGGGCCGACCGGCTGCTCGCCGCCGGTATCGTGGTGCCGGCGATGACGCTGGCCGCCCTGGTTCTGGCGCTGGGCTTCGCGGGCCTCGCCGCGCCCCGGCTCATCCCGGCCGCGGTGGTGGGCCTGGGGGCGGTCGGTCTCGCCTACGGGCTGGTGCTGGAGCGGGCCCGGGACCGACAGGAATTGCGCCTGCGCACGAGCGCACGGGCGGAGGAGAACCTCAACGACCTCGTCCGGCGGCTCCCGGCGGTTCGCAGTCACGGGGCGGCCGCCCTGGAGCGGACGCGCATCGCGGCCCGTGTCACCGCGATGCGCACCAACGTGGCGCGCTCCGAGGCGCGGCTGGCCTATGCGCGGGCGCCGGCGCTCGCCCTGGCGGTGATCCTGCCGGCGATCGCGGCCGGCACGGCCCTGTGGCGCTCCGGACAGGCGGGACCGCAGGTTCCGCCGGTGGATCCGGCCGCCCTCCTGGCCGCGGTCGGCGCCTTCGGCCTCGCAGGCTGGCTCGCCGCGATCTGCGCGCGTCTCTGGACCGTCCGCAAGGCCGTCCGCCCGCGGTTCCGCGACCTCGCCCGCATCGTCGCGTCCCTCGAGGGCCGCAGGATGCGGTCGGGCGGGATTGGCGACGCACTGCCGCTGCCCCGATCCGGACTCCTCGCGACCCAGGGCGTGGGTGCCTTCGATCCGGCGACGGGCGAGCGCCTGGCCGGTGTCGATGTCGCTGTGGCCATGCCGGGACATGTGGCGATCACCGGGAGCCGCGGCAGCGGCGCCCGGGCCCTGGCGGCGGTGCTGGCGGGGCAGGTCGAGCCGACCGCGGGCGCCGTCACCTATGCGGGGGCGGATCTGCGCGCCTTCGACGCCGCGGAACGCGCCCGCCGCATCGCCTTCGCGGCTGGCGAGGCGATCCTGATGGCGGGCTCCCTGCGGCAGAACCTGCTCTACGGCACCGACCCGGCGAGCGCCCCGGACGACATCGCGCTGATCGGGATCAGCCGGCTCACGGGCCTCGACGGCTTCGTCTACGCCCGCGGCCTGACCGGCCGCCTCGATCCGGCGACCCAGCCGCGGCTCGCGGCCGCGATCGTCACCGCCCGCCGGACCATGCGGCAGGCGCTCGCCGCCAAGGGAGCCGAGCGCCTCGTCGAACCGTTCGACCCCGAACGCTACAACCATCAGGCGAGCATCGGCGAGAACATCCTGTTCGGCGAGCCGGTGGGCGGCGCCTTCGCGCCGCTGCGCTTCGCCCGCCATCCCTATCTCCGGGCGGTGCTGGAGGCCGAGGGACTCGTGCGCCCGCTTACCGAGATCGGCCTGTCGGTAGCCCGGAGCACGGTGGAGATCTTCGCCGACCTGCCCAACGACCACCCGCTGTTCGACGCCTACTCGCTGTTCCAGGCCTCGGAGCGCGGCTATTTCGAGGATCTCGTGGTGCGGCTGCCCAACGCCGCGGCCCTGCGACGGGGCCCCGCAGGCCAGCGCGACCGCATCCGCCTGATCGGTCTCGCGCTGCGCTACAGCGAGACGCGCCACCGCTTCGGCCTGATCGACGCAGCCTTCGAGGCGCGGCTGGTCCAGGCGCGACGCTCCTTCGCCCGGATGCTGCCGTCCCACCTCGCGGGCGCCGTGGAGTTTCACGATCCGTCCCGGGTCAATCCCGCCGCCAGCCTGGAGGAGAATCTGCTGTTCGGCCGGATCAGCCTCGGCGAGGCCAACGCCGAGCCGCGGGTGCGGGAACTGGTGCGCCGGGTGCTCGCCGAGGAGGGGCTCGAGGCTTCGGTCTACGGGCTCGGCCTGGACAGCAAGGTCGAGATCCAGCCCAGCACCGGCGCGCTGGCGGACGGCGCGATCAATGCCCGCGAGCGGGTGGCGATCGAGCTGACCCGCTGCCTCGCGCGCGAGCCCGACATCCTGGTCGTCGCGATCGCCGCCGACGAGCGCAAGGCCGAGGGCCTGCGCGACCGCCTCGCCCGGCTGCGGCAGGCGCGGGCCGGGCGCGGCCTCATCGTCTGCCTGCCCGAGACGGGCGTGCCCGAGGGCGCCGAGCCGTTCGACGCGGTGATCGTCGTGGAGAACAGCGCGGTGGTCGCGCCCGTGCCGGCGGCGCTCGAACGGGAGCCGGCCCCGGCCTGAGACCGGCCCTCCGCGCTTACGGCCGGCAGCCTCACGGCCGCCGCAATACTTTGGTCAGGCCGGGAGGCCGTGCCTGTCCGGCGCCATCTCGGCTGATCCAGCGCGGACGGTCCATGCCTCGAACGATCCCGATACCGCGCGCCGCGATCCTCACCCTCCTGGCCCTGTCCGGCCCTGCCGCCGCGCAGGCCGGAAAGGCCGAGGCGCCGATCCCGGGCGCGACCCTCGCCCTCATGGCGCAGAAGGGCGTGACGGCCGCTTCGCCGGTCCTGTTCCGGGCCTACAAGAAGGAATCGGAGATCGAAGTCTGGAAGAAGGGACCGTCCGGCTACGTCTTCATCAAGACCTTCCCGATCTGCCGCTGGTCCGGCCAGCTCGGGCCCAAGCGCAAGAGCGGCGACCGGCAGACCCCGGAGGGGTTCTATACGGTGCCCCGGCGCCAGATGAACCCGAACTCGCACTACTACCTGTCCTTCGACGTCGGCTATCCGAACGCCTACGACCGGGCCCATGGCGGCACCGGTTCGGCCGTGATGGTGCACGGCATCTGCTCGTCGATGGGCTGCTTCGCCATGACCAACGGCACGGTCGGCGAGATCTACGCCATCGCCCGCGACGCCCTGAACGGCGGGCAGGCGGCCTTCCAGTTCCAGTCCTACCCGTTCCGAATGACCGCGGAGAACATGGCCCGGCATCGGACGGATCCGAACATCGCCTTCTGGCGCGAGCTCAAGGCCGGCTCCGACCGGTTCGAGGCGAGTCGCGAGGAGCTCCAGGTCTCGGTGGTCGCCGGCCGCTACGCCTTCGCGCCCTCCCGCGACCCCGTGATCGAGGCGGCCGTGACCACGCGCCGCGCCGTGGAGGAGGCACGGATCGCGGCGCTCGCCGAGGCCGGGGAGCCCGCCGTGCGCACCACCTACTCGGATGGTGGCCAGAACGCCTTCTGGGCGGCCTACACGGCCCGGGGCGGGGCGGTCGGCGACATCAGCCGGCCGGAGGCCCTAGCCTTCGCCGGGCAGGAGGTGGTGGTCGTGCCCGGGCACCGCGCCGCGCGGCCGGTACCCGAAACCGTCTGGGCCGCCTGGGCCGCGCCCGATTCCGTCCTGTCGCCGCGCTGGATGGCGGGCTTCGTCCCATCCTACCTGCGCGCCGCCGACCCGTTCGCTGCGCTCACCACCCGCCTGCCGGCGCGCTACGGTGACGGACTGCCCTCCTGGCTGGCGACCGGACTCGGCGGCCCGCTCGCCGGCCGCCCGAATCTGTCCGGCTCGGTCCCCGAACTCCTGGCCTCGGCCGAGAGCCTCTAGGCATGCAGCGACCCCCGATAGCGGCCCATCCGTGTGCGCGGCCGCACATCACAGCGGCTCGCGGCACACCAATTCATGGTACGGCAGGAGATGCGCGGTACTCCTGTCCCGTCGGCCTGCCGTATTCACATTTCCCTTCCCGGAACGGCGACGGGGTTTCGATCATAATGGATCGGGACCGTCTGTCCGCAGATTCGTGATCGCCATGTCCAACAGTTCCGAGCCGATCCTCCCGGCGGCCGACCAGGACCTCGTCCTCCGCTTCTGGGGCGTCCGCGGCTCAACCCCTGTCAGCGGCCCGCAATACGCCGAGTTCGGCGGCAGCACGCCGTGCATCGAGGTCTGCTGCGGCCAGCGCATGTTCATCGTCGACGCGGGTTCAGGCATCTACAACCTCGGCCAGGGCCACCGGACCGACCTGCCCCAGGAAGTCGATCTGCTGTTCAGCCACCTGCATCTCGACCACACGGCCGGTCTCCCCTTCTTCAAGCCGGCGGTGCTCGACTGCAACCGGGTGATCAACACCTATTGCGGCAACCTCGGCGGCGAATCGGCCGGCCCGACGCTCGACCGCCTGTTCGCGCCGCCGCTCTTCCCGGTTACGCTCGACAAGCTGTGCTGCACCTTCAACCATCATGGGTTCGAGGCGGGGCAGACGCTGACCTTCCCGGACGGGGCGCGGGTCGACACGATTCCGCTGAACCACCCGCAGGGCTCGGTCGGTTACCGGTTCGAGCATCAGGGCCGGCGCCTGTGCCTCATCAGCGACATCGAGCACAGCGACCCCTGGCCGGATCCGAATCTGGTTCGGTTCGTCAGCGGGGCCGACCTGATGGTCTATGACGGCATGTTCACCGACGGCGAGTACCCGACCTGCCGGGGCTGGGGGCATTCCACGTGGCAGAAGGGCGTCGAGCTGGCGCGGGCGGCGGGCGTGAAGGCCCTGGCCATCATCCACCTCCACCCGGCGCACTCCGATACGAGCCTGCGTGACATGGAGGCCGATCTCCAGGCCGAGATGCCCACGGCCTTCATCGCCCGGGAGCGCCAGAGCATCACGGTAGGCGCGCCCCGGACGGTGAGCCGCCCCGCCGTCGCACGGGAGATGCGCCGTCGGGTTAAGGTCGCCTGAGCGTCGCCGGAGCGGCCGCGTCAGGCGGAATGGCGCGGGGATCGCGCCCGGCGCGTCCGAGTGACGAAGCGGACGGCGAACAGCACGAACAGGGCGACGCCGATGATCAGGATGCTCCAGCCGTAATTGCTGACGAGCTGGGCGTCGATTGGATGGCCGATGCGGCCGAGGGCGACCAGAAGCCCGAACGCGGCGATCGCCGCAGAGATCAGCATCCCTACAATCATCGGGCCTCTCCGGCGCGGCCCGTGTCCAGGGTCCGGCGGGTTGAACGGGTCCGGAGGAATGCACGGAGCCGGCAGCCGTTCCCGGAGCCGGCCCGCGCTCATCACGCGCGGGTGTCAAAACAGAAAGATCGGATGGCCCCTGATTGCAACGCCCGCGCCCCCCGCTCTAAGTAGGCCGCAAGAGGGCGCCCCCGGGCGCGCGCGGACCGAGACCACGGCGATGACCGGCCTAGACACGACGACTGCGAACACGTCCCGGGACACGGCGCCCCTCACGGCGTCGGGGCCGCTGCGCCCGCAATCCCAGCTCGTGACGATCTACGGCGGCTCGGGCTTTCTCGGCCGGCACGTCGTGCGGGCTCTGGCCAAGCGCGGCTACCGGATCCGCGTCGCGGTGCGCCGGCCGGACCTCGCGCTGTTCCTGCAGCCGCTGGGGCAGGTCAACCAGATCGTGGCCGTCCAGGCGAACCTCCGCTACCCCGACTCGGTGACCCGCGCCGCCGAGCGCTCGGACGTGCTGATCAACCTCGTCGGCATCCTGCAGGAAACCGGGTCGCAGAGCTTCGCCAAGCTGCAGGTCGACGGCGCCGAGACGATCGCTCGCGCCGCCGCCCGGCAGGGTGCCCGGATGATCCACGTGTCGGCGATCGGCGCCGATCCGGCCTCGCCCTCGCTCTACGCCCGCACCAAGGCGGACGGTGAGGCGCGGGTCTTCGCCGCCTGCCCGGACGCGGTGGTGTTCCGGCCCTCTCTGATCTTCGGACCGGGCGACGGCTTCTTCAACCGCTTCGCCAGCCTCGCCCGGGCGCTTCCGGTCCTGCCCCTGGCGGGTGGTCAGTCCCGCTTCCAGCCGGCCTTCGTGGGCGATGTCGCCGAGGCGATCGCCCGCGCGGTCGACGGCACCTTAGCCGGCGGCAGGGTCTACGAACTCGGCGGCCCGGAGGTGGGCACGCTGGAGCATTTCGTGCGCTACATGCTCAAGACGATCCGGCGGAAGCGCCCCGTCGTCGACCTGCCGCTCCCGGCCGCCAAGCTCCAGGCCCGCCTGCTGGAGATCGCCGACACCCTGACCTTCGGCCTCCTGCCCGACACGCTGAAGCTCACCCGCGATCAGGTCATCCTGCTCCAGAACGACAACATCGTCTCGGAAGCCGCCAAGGCCGAGGGACGGACGTTCGAGGGCATCGGGATCACCCCGACGGCCGCCGAGGCCGTGGTTCCGGGCTATCTCTGGACGTTCCGCAAGGCGGGACAATTCAACACCGACCGGGACGAGGAAAACCTGTCCGAGGTGCCCGACACGATGGCGTCGAAACCGCTTGCGGCCGGCTCCCAGCACAGGCCGAAGACCGCCTCGGGCCCGGCGATCGGCGCCGATGCGGGCAGTTCGCCGGGGGGCGGGCAGGGCAGCATGGGCGCCCGCTGGGGCTCCCGGAACCTGGGCTAGGTGACGGCTCCTGTCCTCGACCGCGCGGCGGCTCCGCCCGCGCGGCACGGATCGGCAGACCGGTCGTGAGGCGTATCCTGGTTACCGGCGCCGCGGGCTTCGTCGGCGGCCATGTCCTCCCGCTGCTGGCAGAGACAGGCGACCGCGTGGCGGGAATCGGCCGGGGGATGCTGCCGAACCTGCCGGCGGGCGTCACCTATGAGACGCTCGATCTTCTCGACGAAGCCGCGCTGAGCGGCTTCGTGGCCCGCTTCCGGCCGACCGCGATCCTGCACCTCGCCGGTCTCGCTTCGGTGGCCGATTCCGCCAGCGGGCCCGGACAGACGTGGCGTGTGAACGTCAACGGCCTGATGAACCTCGTCGCCGCCGTCGAGGCCGTGCCGGGCTGCACGTTCTTCTTCGTCAGCTCCGGTGAGGTCTACGGCAGCGCCTTCCTGGCCGGGCACGCCCTCACGGAGGCGGCCGAGCCCTTGCCGCGCAACACCTACGCCCGGTCGAAATGGGTCGGCGAGCAGCTGCTGCGCGACCTGCTGCCCCGGATCGGCGTGAAGCTCGTCGTCCTGCGGCCGTTCAACCATATCGGGCCGGGCCAGGACGAGCGCTTCGTCGTGGCCTCCTTCGCGCGTCAGATCGCCCGCATCGAGGCCGGGCTGGTGCCGCCGTGCCTCGCCGTCGGCAATCTCTCCTCCCACCGCGATTTCCTCGACGTGGCCGACGTGGCGCAGGCCTATGCCGACTTGATCGGCCGGGCGGAGTCGCTGGCGGACGGGAGCGTGTTCAACATCAGCTCGGGCCATCCGCGCACGATCGCCAGCGTGCTCGCGGACCTGCGCGCCCGGGCGCAGGTGCCTTTCGAGGTCCGGACTGCTCCCGAGCGGGTGCGTCCGACCGAGATCCCGCTCGCTGCCGGCGATGCCGGCCGCCTGCAGGCCGCCACCGGCTGGCGGCCGCGGGTCGACTGGGACGTGTCGTTGATGCGGGTGCTGGACGATGCCCGGGCACGCGCGGCACCGACACAGGCATAAGGCTGCCTCAGCCCGCGCCTCTCCGCGGGAGAGGCGCGCACACCGGCGCCCCGCTCTAGCGGAGCACGCCCTTCGCCACGAGCGCGTCCCGCGCCGCGTCCGGATAATCCAGCCGCTCCGTCAGGATCTCCCGGCTCGAGTCGCCCAGGCTCGGCGGCATGCGGCGCACCGGCAGCCGGCGACCGTCGAGCCGGTAGGGCGGGGCAATGACATGGGCGTTCCCCGGCGCCGCGACCACGAGCCCGGCCTCCTCGGCGCGCGCACAGGTCAGCGCCTCGCGCAGGCCCATCACCTCGCCGCACGGGATGCCGGCCGCCCGCAGCCGCGCGATCAGCGGTGCGCGCTCCCACTTGGCGAGTTCGGCTTCCAGGACCGGGATGAAGGCGGCGCGGTTCTTCGAGCGGTCGAGATTGGTGGAAAAGCGCGGATCGGCGACGAGGTCCGGACGGTCCAGCACCTGCTCGCAGAAGCGGCGATACTGGCCGTTATTGCCGACCGTGATCACCACCGGCCCGTCGCCGGCTTCGAACACCCCGTAGGGCACGATCGACGGGTGGGCGTTCCCGTATCGGGGCGGGTCGATGCCGCGGGCCAGCGCCTCCAGGCCGTAATAGGAGGTCAGCGCCACGCCGCAATCGAACAGGGCGAGGTCGATCGCCTTGCCGCGCCCGGTCCGCTCCCGCTGGAACAGGGCCGCCAGCACGGCCTGTGCGGCGAACTGCCCGGTGAACAGATCGACCGCCGCGACCCCGAACTTCAGGGGCGGCCCGCCGGCCTCGCCGTTGAGCGCCATCACGCCGGACTCGCCCTGCACGACGAGGTCGTAGCCCGGCCGGCCGGCCTCCGAGCCGTCCGACGCATAGCCGGCGATTGAGCAGTAGATCAGCCCGGAATTCTCGGCCGACAGGTCCGCGTAGCCGAGGCCGAGCTTCTCGGCGCCGCCGGTCTTGAAGTTCTGGACCAGCACGTCGCTCTCGCGGGCGAGCGCTTTCACGATCGCCAGCCCCTCGGGCGTGGCGAGGTCGACCCCGATCGAGCGCTTGTTGCGGTTCACGCTGTCGAAATACGAGGTGTTGCCGGGGCTCGTCGGCACGCCCCAGTCGCGGGTGTCGTCGCCGCGCTCCGGGTGCTCGACCTTAATCACGTCGGCGCCGAGGTCGCCCAGGACCTGCGCGCACCATGGCCCCGCCAGGACCCGGGACAGGTCGAGGACGCGGATCCCCGCGAGCGGCAGGTCGGCAACGGCATCCATCGCGAAAGGTCCTCAGGCTCCCATGACGCCGTCGAGGCTGCGCACGGCGTCGATCAGTTTCGGACGCGCCACCTCCATGAGGAAGCGCGCATCGGTGATGACGGTCGGGGCACCGCAATTGACCGACATGGGCGGCATGCCGCCGCCGGGATGGAACCCCACCGCGATGGCGCAGACCGTCTCCTGCCACTCGCCGAAGGAGGTGCAGCAGCCGATCTCCCGGTGCTCCTCCACCGCCCGGTCGAGACCGGCGCGGAGCGCGGGCCAGGCCACGGGATCGAGCGCCTTCAGATCCTCGTAGATCCCCTCGCGCTCCCGCTCCGGGCAGATCGCCACGTAGGCCCGGCCCATGGCGCTGCGGGCGAGCGAGATGCGTGAACCGGTGTCGAGGTTGAGCGAGATCGCGGCCGGGCCGCGCTGGCACTCGACGTAGCGCATGCTGAGCCGGTCGCGCACGCCCAGCCCCACCGAGGCGTTCGCCGCCTCCGCCACCGCCCGCAGGACCGGTCGCGCGATGGTGCGCACGTCGAGCCCGCCGAGCGCCGCCGAGCTGAGCGCGATGGTCGCGGTGCCGAGCCGGTAGCGGCCGAGTTCCGGCATGTGCTGCAGGTAGCCGAGCTTGGTGAGGGTGTAGGTGAGCCGTGACACGGTGGAGCGCGGCAGCCCGCAGGCCTCCGCGATGTCGTGGTTGGCGAGGCTCGTCCGGCCCGGACCGAAGCAGGCGAGCACCGCCAGCCCCCGGGCCAGCGCCGTGACGAAGTGCCGGTCCTCCTTGGCGCCGTCCGCACCCGGGACGGCCGCGCCGGCCTCGGTCAGCACCGTCGTCTCCCCGGCCCTCATCGGCGTAGGAACGCCGCGAAGGCGGCCTGCGCCTCCGGGCCGCGACGGAGCGCGTGGAAGACCTCCGCCTCCTCGGCCATGGCGCGGGCGACGCCGTCGTCGTAGCCGCGCCGCAGAGCCTGCTTGGTGGCGGCGACTGAGGCCCGGGGCAGGGCGGCGAGCGCCCGCGCCTTGGCCAGGGCGGTCTCCAGCGCCGCGCCCGCGGGAACGGCGGCGCTGACGAGGCCGGCCGACGCAGCATCCGCAGCCGTGAAGGGTTCCCCGAGCATCAGGAGCTCGGCCGCGCGCTTCGCGCCCGCCACCAGCGGCAGCAGGTAGCTCGACCCGCCCTCCGGGCTGAGGCCGAGCGCCGTGAAGGGCAGGCGGAACCGGGCGCCGTCGCCCGCATAGGCAAGGTCACAGTGCAGGAGCAGCGTCGTACCGATGCCGACCGCATGGCCCTCGACGGCCGCCACGACCGGCTTCGGACAGGCGCGCAGGGCCTTGAGAAAGGTCAGGCCGGGGCTGTCGCCCCCGGTCTCCACGTCCTGGAAATCCTTGAGGTCGTTGCCGGCGGTGAAGCAGCCGCCCGCGCCGGTGAGCACCACGGCGCCCACGGCCGCGTCCGCGCCCGCCGCCTCGAAGGCGGCGGTCAGCCCCGCATAGGTCGTCCGGTCGAGGGCGTTCCGCCGCTCCGGCCGGTCGATGGTGACGAGCCGGATTCCGGGCTCCGGATCGGCGACGCGGACGCTCACGAAGCGGCCCCGCCTACGTAATCCGCGGACAGCCCGGCCATCCGCGCCCGCGCCGCCGCGTATTCGCGCGCGAGCCGGGCGACGAGATCGGCGGTTGCCGGTGCGTCCGCGATGGTGCCGACCCCCTGGCCGGCGCCCCAGACGTCGCGCCACGCCTTCACGCTGGCGCTGCCGAAGTTCATCGCGGTCTTGTCGCGCACCGGAAGGGCCTCGGGATCGAGCCCGGCGGCGCGGATGCTCGGCGTCAGGTAGTTGCCCGGCACACCCGTGAAGTAGGGGGTGTAGAGGATGTCGGCCGCCGCGCTGCCGGCGATCATGTCCTTGTAGGCCGGGGCCGCATTCGCCTCACGGGTGGCGATGAACCGGGTGCCCATATAGGCGAGGTCGGCTCCCATGGCCTGGGCCGCCAGGATCGCCGCGCCCGAGGTGATCGCCCCCGACAGGATCAGAGGCCCGTCGTAGAACCGCCGGATCTCGCCGACGAGGGCGAAGGGGCTCAGCGTCCCGGCGTGGCCGCCCGCGCCGGCACAGACCAGGATCAGCCCGTCGACGCCGGCCTCCAGCGCCTTCTCGGCGTGGCGGACGTTGGTGACGTCGTGGAAGACCACGCCGCCGTAGGCGTGGACCGGCCGGATCACCGCGTCCGGGGCGCGCAGCGAGGTGATGATGATCGGCACTTGGTGCCGGACACAGGCCTCGACGTCCTGCGCCAGCCGGTCGTTGGAGGCATGGACGATCTGGTTGACCGCAAAGGGCGCGACCTTCCTCGACGGATCCGCAGCGCGGGCCTGTGCGAGCGTTTCCGTGATCCGCGTGAGCCATTCGTCCAGCAACTCGGCAGGCCGGGCGTTGAGGGCGGGGAAGGAACCGACCACGCCGGACAGGCACTGGGCGATCACCAACTCCGGGCCGGACACGATGAACATCGGCGCGCAGATCACCGGCAGGGCGAGCCGTCCGCGCAGAGCCGCGGGCAGGCGCCCGGCCTGCGGTTGCTCGGGACCGTCGCTCATCGGCCGCGCCCGGCCATGGGCTCGCGCGCCGATCGGCCACGGCCGGGTCGCTCGCTCAGATCGATGCTGCGCATCGTGCTCCTCCCCTTCCCCGGCGCCCGGTTCCTCTCGGCACCGCATCCGCGACACTGGTGGCCGATCGCACCGGGCGCGGTTTTGATGACACGGGCGGCAGAGGCCGGTCAAACGCTCGCTGTTACAGAAGTCTGCAATGCAGAACAGGAACAGGGCTGCGCCAACCATCAAGCCGTTTGCCTTGACGTAACCGGCTCATCTAACCAACATCCTAGTCAATTGCAGACAGTCATTCTGCGATGCAGAACAACACGGAGTCTGGGGTGGTTCGTCAGGAGGTCGATGGTGGCGTGGCGGTGCTCACGCTCGCCAATCCGCCGGTCAACGCGCTCGGCGCAGCGATGCGGGCAGCCCTCGACGGGGCCTTGGCGCAGGCCGTCGCGGACGCGTCGGTCCGGGCAATCGTCTTGGCGGCCGAAGGCAAGGTGTTCGTGGGCGGCGCCGACATCACCGAGTTCGGCAAGCCGCAGCAGCCGCCGAGCCTGCCGGACCTCTTGGACCGCCTCGATGCCAGCCCGAAGCCGGTGGTTGCGGCCATCGGCGGCGCGGCGCTCGGCGGCGGGCTGGAACTGGCCATGGCCTGCCACGGCCGCGTGGCGGCACCGTCCGCCAAGATCGGCCTGCCGGAGATCAAGCTCGGGATCATCCCGGGAGCGGGGGGCACGCAGCGCCTGCCGCGCTTGATCGGGCCCGACGCCGCCTTCCCGATGATGCTCACCGGCGAACCCGTCTCCGCCGAGAAGGCGGCGGCGCTCGGGATCGTCGATGCCGTGGTGCCGGGCGACCTCGTGGCGGTGGCCCGCAGGCGGGCGCTGGAGCTCGCCGATTCCGGCGCTCTGCCGCGGGTGCGCGACCGGTCTGAGAAGCTGACGCCGGCGGCGCGCGAAACCTTCGAGGCGCAGGCCGCCGAGGCGGTGAAGCGCGACCCCGACGCCACCAACGTCCATGCCCTGGTGCGGGCCGTGCGCGCCGGCCTGGAGCAGGATTTCGACGCCGCGGTGGCGGTGGAGCGGGCCGAGTTTCGCGCCCTGGTGGAGGATCCGCGCTCCAAGGCCCTGCGCTACGCCTTCTTCGCCGAGCGCGAGGCCGCCCGGGTGCCCGGCCTGCCGAAGGACACGCCCCGCCGTCCCATCCGCACGGCCGCGGTGATCGGTGCCGGCACGATGGGCGGCGGCATCGCGATGTGCTTCGCCAATGCCGGCATCCCGGTGACGGTGATCGAGACGGAGGCGAGCGCCCTGGCGCGCGGCCTCGACCGGGTGAAGGGCCTCTATGCCGGCTCGGCCAAGCGCGGCTCGATCACCGAGGCCCAGCGCGACGAGCGGATCGGCCGGATCACCGGCGCGCTCGGGCTGGAGAACGCCCGGGAGGCCGACATCGTCATCGAGGCGGCCTTCGAGGATATGGGCGTCAAGCGCGAGATCTTCTCGAAGCTCGATTCCATCGCCAAGCCCGGCGCGATCCTGGCCACTAACACCTCCTACCTCGATGTGAACGCCATCGCGGCGGTCACGAACCGGCCGCAGGACGTGCTCGGCCTGCACTTCTTCAGCCCGGCCAACGTCATGCGCCTCGTCGAAGTGGTCCGCGCCGAGAAGACCGCCCCAGACGTGCTCGCCACCGCCCTCGATCTCGGCAAGCGCCTCAACAAGCTGCCGGTGACGGTGGGGGTCTGCTTCGGCTTCGTGGGCAACCGCATGCTGGAGCGCCGCAGCCGGGCCGGCGAGCGCCTGCTGCTCGAGGGCGCGCTGCCCCACGAGGTCGACGCGGCGGTGACCGGTTTCGGCTTCCGGATGGGGCCCTTCGCCATGGGCGACCTCGCCGGCCTCGATATCGGCTGGCGCTCGCGCAAGGATTTCGGCGGCCGGGCCCCGGTCGCCGATTCGCTCGCCGAGCAGGGCCGGTTCGGCCAGAAGACCGGGCGCGGCTTCTACCTCTACCCGGACGGCGCCCGCACCGGCACGCGCGACCCGGAGGTGGAGGCGCTGATCGCGCGCGTCGCCGCCGAGCACGGCGTCGCCCGCCGCAGCTTCACGCCCGACGAGATCGTCGCCCGGCTGATGTACCCGATGGTCAACGAGGGCGCGCGGATCCTGGAGGAGGGCGTCGCGGCCCGGCCGGGCGACATCGATACGATCTGGATCAACGGCTACAACTGGCCGGCCTGGCGCGGCGGCCCGATGCACTGGGCCGACACGGTCGGGCTGAAGACGATCGCGGAGGCGCTGTCGCGCTTCGCGGCCGAGACCGGCGACGACAGCCAGGAGCCGGCGCCGCTCCTCAAGAAGCTCGCCGACGCGGGCGGCAGCTTCGCCAGCCTGAAGAACGCCTGAGCGGGAGGAAGATCATGACCGACGCGGTGATCGTCGCGACCGCCCGCACCCCCATCGGCAAGGCCCATCGCGGCGCCCTGAACCTCACCCGCGGCGCCGACCTGGCGGCCCACGCGATCCGCGGCGCCCTGGACCGGGCGCGGCTGGAGCCGGAGGCCGTCGAGGAGGTGGTGCTCGGCTGCGGCTATCCGGAGAACGCCACGGGCGGCAACGTCGCCCGTCACGCGGCCCTGGTGGCGGGGATCCCGGTCGAGTCGGCCGGCGTCACCGTCTCGCGCTTCTGCGCCTCGGGCCTGGAGGCGATCGCCAGCGCGGCGCGGCGGATCATCCTCGACGGCGTGCCGGTGGCGGTGGCCGGCGGCGTCGAGTCGATCAGCCTCGTCCAGCCGAAGGTCCAGCGGGAGCTGACCCGCAACGCGTGGCTGGAGGCGCACCTGCCGGCGATCTACATGCCGATGATCGAGACTGCCGATATCGTGGCGGAACGCTACGGCATCTCCCGGGAGGCGCAGGACCAATTCGCCTTGGAGAGCCAGCGCCGCACGGCCGACGCGCAGGCGCGCGGGCTGTTCGATGACGAGATTGTCCCGATGAGCGCCGTCATGGCGGTGACCGACAAGGCAACCGGCGAGACCCGGGAGGTCGAGACCCGGCTCGCCAAGGACGAGGGCAACCGGCCGGACACGAATTTGGAGGGCCTCGCCAAGCTCAAGCCCGTGCGCGGGGAGGGCGCCTTCATCACGGCGGGCAATGCCAGCCAGCTCTCGGACGGGGCCTCGGCCAGCGTGCTGATGTCGGCCGAGGAGGCGGCGCGGCGCGGCCTCACGCCGCTCGGCACCTTCCGGGGCTTCGCCTCGGCGGGCTGCGGACCGGACGAGATGGGCATCGGCCCGGTCTTCGCGGTGCCGCGGCTGCTGGAGCGGCAAGGCCTCAGCGTCGCCGACATCGACCTGTGGGAGCTGAACGAGGCCTTCGCGTCCCAGTCGGTCTACTGCCGCGACAAGCTCGGGATCGACCCTTCGAGGGTCAACGTCAACGGCGGCGCCATCGCGGTCGGCCATCCGTTCGGCATGTCGGGGGCGCGGCTCGTCGGCCACGCCCTGCTGGAGGGCCGCCGCCGCGGCGCGCGCTACGCCGTGGTCACCATGTGCGTCGCCGGCGGCCAGGGCTGCGCCGGCCTGTTCGAGATCGGAGGCTGACGATGGATCTCCGCTTCACATCCGAAGAAATCGCGTTCCGCGACGAGGTCCGAAGCTTCTGCCGGACGGAGATCCCCGCCGAGATTCGCCGCAAGGTCTCGGAGGGGCGCAGCCTCACCAAGGACGATTACGTCACGAGCCAGCGGATCCTCAACGCCAAGGGCTGGGCGGTGCCGCATTGGCCGCAGGAATGGGGCGGCCGGGATTGGACTCCGATCCAGCGCTACATCTACACCGAGGAGCTGTTCCAGGCGGCGGTGCCGCTGCCGCAGCAGTTCAACTGCTACATGTTCGGCCCGGTGCTGGCGACCTTCGGGCGGCTGGACCAGAAAGAACGCTTCCTCCCCCGCGCGGCCAATCTCGACGATTGGTGGTGCCAGGGCTTCTCGGAGCCCGGCGCCGGCTCCGACCTCGCCTCGCTCAAGACCAAGGCTTTGCGCGACGGCGACCACTACGTCGTCGACGGTCAGAAGACCTGGACGACGCTCGGCCAGCACGCCGACTGGATCTTCTGCCTGGTTCGCACCGATTTCGAGGCCAAGAAGCAGCGCGGCATCTCCTTCCTGCTGATCGACATGAAGACGCCCGGCATCACCGTGCGGCCGATCCTGACCCTGGAGGGCCGGCACGAGGTCAACGAGGTCTTTTTCGATTCCGTCCGCGTGCCGGTCGAGAACCTTGTCGGCGAGGAGAACCGGGGTTGGGACTACGCGAAATTCCTGCTCGCCAACGAGCGGACCGGCATCGCCCGGATCGGTCTCACCAAGGAGCGGATCGCCCGGATCAAGCGTCTCGCCCGGGAGATGCCGGCCGGTTCGGGCACCATGTGGGATGATCCCGCCTTCCGGACCCGCGTCGCGGAGGTGGAGATCGAGCTGAAGGCGCTGGAGATCACCCAGATGCGGGTGGCGGCCAAGCAGGGCCGGGCGGATTCGGTGGAGCCCGATCCCGCCTCGTCGCTCCTCAAGATCCGCGGCTCGCAGCTCCAGCAGGCGGCGACCGAGCTGCTGGTGGAACTCGCCGGGCCCTTCGCCCTCGCGGCTCCGGCGCGTGGGGCGGGCGCCAACAACCTGCCGGGCGGCTTCGACTGGGTCGACGCGGCGGCGCCGAGCTACTTCAACAACCGCAAGGTCTCGATCTACGGCGGCTCGAACGAGATCCAGCACAACGTCATCGCCAAGGGCATTCTGGGGTTGTGAGCGATTTCCCCTCCCCCTTGCGGGGAGGGGTCAGGGGTGGGGGTGGCTCAGGATTGAGTGCCACGGTGCCTCCTGCACCACCCCCACCTCCGCCTCCTCCCCGCAAGGGGGAGGAGAGGGGCCAGGGGAACACCACCATGGATTTCGACCTGAACGAGGACCAGTCGCTCCTGCGCGACTCGGTCGAGCGGCTCGCCGCCGACCTCTACCCGTCGCTGGAGAGCCGCCAGGCGCGGCTGAAGGCGCCGCTGGGCTTCCCCGCGGAGGGCTGGGCGGCTTTTTCCGAACTCGGCGTCACCGGACTGCCGTTCTCGGAAGAGGAAGGCGGGTTCGGCGGCGGCCCGGTCGAGACTCTGCTGGTCATGGAAGCGGTCGGCCGCAACCTCGTGGTCGAGCCGCTGCTGGCAAGCCTCGTCCTCGGCTCGACTGCCCTGCGGCTCGGCGGCAGCGCGGCGCAGAAGGAACGCCTCGTCCCGGACCTCGTCGCCGGCGGCCTGCGCCTGACCCTCGCCCACACCGAGCGCCAGTCCCGCTACGACCTCGCCGACGTGGCCACCACGGCCCGTCGCAGCGGCGACGGCTTCGTGCTGAGCGGCGCCAAGAGCGTCGTACCCAACGCCGACGCGGCCGGCCTGATGGTGGTCTCCGCCCGGGTCTCGGGTGAGCGGCGCGATCCGCACGGGATCGGCCTGTTCCTGGTCCCGACCGACGCCGCGGGCGTCGCCATCGAAGCGTATCCGACCCAGGATGGCGGCCGGGCCGCGGAAGTGTCCTTCTCGGAGGTGCAGATCCCCGCCGACTCAGCCCTGGGCGATCCCGAAGGCGGCCTGCCGCTCCTCGAGCGGGTGGTGGAGCACGGGATCGCGGCGCTCGCCGCCGAGGCGGTCGGCTCCATGGACGCGCTCCACAAGCTCACGGTCGAGTACCTCAAGACCCGCAAGCAGTTCGGCGTCAGCGTCGGCTCCTTCCAGGCCCTGCAGCATCGGGCCGTGGACATGCTGATTCAGCTGGAGCAGGCCCGCTCGATGGCGCTCTACGCCGCCATGATGGTGGATACGCCGGATGCCAAAGCGCGGGCCGCGGCCCTGTCGGCCGTGAAGGTGCAGATCAACAAGGCCTGCCGCTATGTCGGCCAGGAGGCAGTCCAGCTCCACGGCGGCATCGGCATGACTCTGGAGTATATCGGCGCCCACCATTTCAAGCGGCTCGCCATGATCGAGTACCAGCTCGGCGACACCGCCCACCACCTGCGCCAGATCACGCAGAACGAGAACGGGCTGCTGGCGGCCTGAGGGATGTGCATCCGACCGTCCCCTCATGCTGGGGTGCCGGAGCGCAGCGGAGGCCTCGTAGGAGGCCTCCAGCCGGCCGCGCAATCCCCGAAGCCCTCCTTCGTTGCCCGCTGACGCGGGCACCTCAGGATGAGGGCGTGGTTGGGGTAGCCGCGATCAGTTGAACAGCGAGCCGACCCCGCCCTGCACCCGGCCGAGGCCGGCGCGGGCGACGGAATTGTTCGGGTCGATCGTCGAGGCGCGCTGGTAGTTCTCCATCGCCTCCTTGCGCTGGCCCGACTTCTCGTAGGCCAGGCCGCGATAGGCCCAGGAGGTGGCGTCCTTGTTGTTGACGTTGAGCGCCGCGTTGTAGTCCTCGATCGCCTTCGGGTACTGGTTCGTGGCGATCAGGCTCTGGCCGCGGGCGGCGTAAGGCGCCGACTTGAAGGGGTCGCGGTCGATGGCGGCGTCGAAATCGGCGATCGCCTGGGTGTCCTGACCCTGCTTCTGCCGCACGAGGCCGCGGGCATGATAGGCCTCGGCCGATTCGGGCATCAGCCGGATCGCGACGTTGAGGTCATTGAGCGCCTGATCGAGGTTGCCCTGAGCACGCTCGACATTAGCCCGGCCGATATAGGCGGGGCCGTAATTCGGATCGATGCCGATCGCCTTGGTGAAATCCTGCAGCGCCGGGCCGTCGCGTCCGATCTGGCGGCTGGCGAGCGCCCGGTTGTTGTAAGCCGAGGCCGAGTTCGGATCGATCTGGATCGCCTTGGTGAAGTCCGCGATGGCATCGCTGAACTGGCCGGCACGGGCGTAGGCGGCACCGCGGGTGTTGTAGGCCGCCGCATCGTTCGGGTTGCGCTGCACGACCTCGGTCAGCGAGGCGATGTTCACGTTCGTGGCACCCGTCGTGTCGGTCTCCAGCACGGCGTATTGCCGCGGGCCGGCCGCGCTCCCGACGGTCTCGCAGCCCGCAAGGCCCGCGGCCGAGATTATGGCCGCGCCGATCAGTGCCGTCGTCCGAACCAGCCCGTTGCGTACGATCATCGCCCCACTCTCCCCGAGGCGCGGCCCGCATCCCGCGTACCCGCCTCGCCCCTCACGTCCAAGCGCCCGCGCCGCGCGCCGGGCACACCCGATCCGGGGCACCGTCGCGCATCACGGTGAAGGCCGGCTTAAGAAAGCGCCGCCTCGTCACCCGGCCCGTCACCCGTCCCAACAGGATAAAGGCGGCACGGGTGAATCGATCGACAGCATTCGGCACCGACCACGACTTGGTGGAAGCGGCGGGATGTGGCGAAGGTATGGCTCGACGCTGCCCCGGCGCCGCGTCGGGGCCTCCGCGCGGCACGCGGCGGCGCGGGTGTGCCCCCGAAGCCTCAGGCTTCGGCCGGGTCGGATCCGAGACGGGTGACGTGCCCCATCTTCCGGCCCGGGCGCGCCTCGCCCTTGCCGTAGAGGTGCAGATGCGCCCCGGGCTCGGCCAACAGCGCGTGCCAGTCGTCGGCCTGGGCGCCGATGAGGTTGCGCATCTCCACCGGCAGACCGCCCACCCGGGCGGCATCGCCCAGCGGCCAGCCGCAGACGGCGCGGACATGCTGGGCGAATTGCGAGGTCCGCGCCCCCTCGATGGTCCAGTGCCCGGAATTGTGGACCCGCGGCGCGATCTCGTTGACCACGAGGCGCTCGGCACCGTCCTCCCGCACCAGGAACATCTCCACGGCGAGCACGCCGACATAGTCCAGCGCGTCGGC
This sequence comes from Methylobacterium sp. FW102-HT35C08, assembly GCF_058790235.1. Classification (NCBI taxonomy): domain Bacteria; kingdom Pseudomonadati; phylum Pseudomonadota; class Alphaproteobacteria; order Hyphomicrobiales; family Methylobacteriaceae; genus Methylobacterium; species Methylobacterium sp. FW102-HT35C08. The sequence goes on from NZ_JBYTCL010000002.1 coordinate 1,140,546, forward strand.
GATGCGCCTGCCGATGTCGAGGGCCGCGCGACGGGTCTCGGGCGACACGCCGGGAGCCGGGACCCGGGTCAGCGCGAGGATGTGATCGCGATGCTCGTTCTCGCACAGGTCGAAGGCCGCGAAGCTGCCGTCGCGGGCGCGGGCGCCGACCACCGAGACCTCGCGCTCGAACGGCACGAACCCTTCCAGGATCAGCGGCGCGCCGCCGAACTCGGCGAACAGGGCGTTGCGGTCGCCTTCGGCCCGCTCGCGCAGCATGCGCTGCCCCTTGCCGTCGTAGCCGAAGCGGCGGGTCTTGAGCACCGCCGGCAGGCCGATCACCTCGATCGCGCGGTCGAGGTCGTCGGGCGTGTCGACCGCCCGGAACGGCGCCGTCGGGATGCCGAGACCGTTGATGAATTCCTTCTCGGACAGGCGGTCCTGCGTGGTCGAGAGCGCCCGCGCGTTCGGATGCAGGGCGGCGTGCCGGGCCAGGATGTCGGCGGTGGCGTGCGGGATGTTCTCGAACTCGTAGGTGACGACGTCGACGCTGCGCGCGAAAGCGGCCAGCGCCTCGGCATCGTCGTAGGCCGCGCAGGTGGTGCGGGCGGCCACATCGAAGGCGGGGCTGTCCTGGTCGGGGGCGTAGATGTGGACCTTGAGGCCGTAATTGGCCGCGGCCAGCGCGATCATGCGCCCGAGCTGGCCTCCGCCGACGATGCCGAGGGTGGAGCCGGGGCCGAGGGTCTTGTCCGTCACGCGTTCTCTTCCGTCACCGGCCGCTCGGCCACCGAGGCGGTCTGGGCCGCGCGCCACGTGTCGAGTCGCTCCGCCAGCTGCGGGTCGGAGAGCGCCAGGACGGACGCGGCGAGCAGGGCCGCGTTGATGGCCCCGGCCCGCCCGATCGCCAGGGTCCCCACCGGGATGCCGGCGGGCATCTGGACGATGGAGAGCAGGCTGTCCTGGCCGGACAAGGCCTTGGATTCCACCGGCACGCCGAAGACCGGGAGCCGGGTCATCGCCGCCGCCATGCCGGGCAGGTGCGCGGCGCCGCCAGCGCCGGCGATCACGACCTTGAAACCGGCCGCGACCGCGCCCTTGGCGAAGGCCACGAGGCGGTCGGGCGTGCGGTGGGCCGACACGATCCGCGCGTCGTAGGGCACGCCGAGCGCGTCGAGCGTCTCGGCGGCATGCCGCATGGTCGCCCAGTCGGACTGGCTGCCCATGATGATCGCGACCGGAGGCGACACCATCGTTGATCCCGGCAAAAGAGGGCGCTTACAGGCGGCGCAGGCCCGCGGCAAGGCGGGGCGCGGCGGCGTCCACCGGCATCAGGCGATGATGTCCGGCGTCAGCGCGTCCTCGATGTGGAAGATGCGGTCGCGCAGCGTGAGCTTGCGCTTCTTCAGCCGCTGGATCTGGAGCTGGTCCCCGGCGACGCTGAGCTCCAGCGCCTCGATGGCGCTGTCGAGGTCCCGGTGCTCCTCGCGCAGCCGGGCCAGCTCGCCCAGGAGATCCGACTGCGCACTCTCACCCGACTCTTCCGCCATTGTCACCCGCGGACCCGAAGTTCGTTCATGGCTCGGGAGCATGCGTCACGCCCGGGCGCCGGACAAGACGGCGCGGTAAGCATTCGTGAGACTTAGCAGCAGAAAACGCTTCGACAGGTCCGGCATCCTGTGCCAATCTCGACGTGTCGAAACGATGACAGGAGATTCGGCTCATGTCGCTGCAGACGCATCTGAACCAACTCGCCCGGAAGCACGAAGCCCTCGAGCGCGAGATTCAGGAAGCGACCCACAGGCCTTCGGCGAACGACCTCCACATCGCCGAGCTGAAGCGACGGAAACTCCTTCTCAAGGACGAGATCAACAGGCTCCAGGCGGGCAACGACACGTTGCACTGAGGCCTGGCACTGAGGCCTGACACCTCACCCGCGATAGCACACCCCGTATGACAGAAGCCGCCGCATCGGACCTCCCGGTGCGGCGGCTTTCTTGTGGCGCGCACGCCGCCGCGCGGGGGCGAGGCTCTATCTCCCCGCGCGCGAGAATGGGCTACTCTGTGCCGGCCGCCGGAGAGCGGCCCGCGAGGAAACGCCGAAGCGATGACCAACGCCAGCCTGCCGGGCCGCTACCCGGAGATCTACGAATCGGCCCGCCGCGATCCGGAGGCGTTCTGGCTCGGCGCGGCCCGGGCGCTCGACTGGGTGCGCGCGCCGGAGCGGGCCTTCGCACCGGATTCGGGCCCTTACGGCCGCTGGTTCCCGGACGGCACGCTGAACGCCTGCCATAACGCGGTCGACCGTCACGCCGAGGGGGCACGGGCGGAGCAGGTGGCGATCCGCTACGATTCTCCCGTCACCGGCACCAAGCGCAGCATCACGTACCGGGCGCTGCGCGACGAGGTGGCGGTGCTGGCCGCCGTGCTGGCCGGGCTCGGCGTCGGGCGGGGGGACCGGGTGATCCTCTACATGCCGATGGTGCCCGAGGCGCTGTTCGGCATGCTGGCCTGCGCCCGGCTCGGCGCGGTCCATTCGGTGGTGTTCGGCGGCTTCGCCGCCAACGAGCTGGCGGTGCGGATCGAGGATGCGGCGCCGAAGGTGGTGCTCGCCGCCTCCTGCGGCATCGAGCCGAACCGGGTGGTCGCCTACAAGCCCCTCCTCGACGCGGCGATCGCGGCCTCGCGCCACAAGCCGGAGGCCTGCCTGATCCTCCAGAGGCCGCAATGCGCGGCCGCCCTGACGCCGGAGCGCGACCGCGACTGGGCCGAGACCGTCGCGGCCGCCCGAGACGCGGGGCAGAGGGCGGCCTGCGTGCCGGTCGCCGCCACCGACCCGCTCTACATCCTCTACACCTCCGGCACGACGGGGAAGCCGAAAGGCGTCGTCCGCGACACCGGCGGCTACCTCGTCGCCCTCGCCTGGTCGATGCCGAATCTCTACGGCGTCCAGCCCGGCGAGACCTATTTCTGCGCCTCCGACATCGGCTGGGTGGTGGGCCATTCCTACATCGTCTACGCGCCGCTGCTGCACGGCTGCACGACGGTGCTCTACGAGGGCAAGCCGGTGGGCACGCCCGATGCCGGCGCCTTCTGGCGGGTCGCCGCCGAGTACGGCGTGACCTGCCTGTTCACGGCGCCGACGGCGCTCCGCGCCATCAAGAAGGAGGATTCCGCGGGCGCCCGGATCGGCGCCTACGACCTCTCGGCGTTCCGCAGCCTGTTCCTGGCCGGCGAGCGCGCCGATCCCGACTCGGTCGCCTGGGCCGAGCGGGTGCTGAACCGGCCGGTCATCGACCATTGGTGGCAGACCGAGACCGGATGGCCGATCGCCGGCAACCCGCTGGGGCTCGGCCTCCTGCCGGTGAAGCACGGCAGCACCTGCGTGCCGATGCCGGGCTACCGGGTCGAGGTGCTGGACGAGGGCGGCAAGCCCGTCCCGGCCGGCACGATGGGCACGATCGCGATCCGCCTGCCGCTGCCCCCGGGCTGCCTGCCGACCCTGTGGGGCTCGGACGCGCGGATGCGGTCGAGCTACCTCGCCACCTATCCGGGCTATTACGACACCTCGGATGCCGGCGTGATCGACGCGGACGGCTACATCACGGTCCTGGGCCGGACCGACGACATCATCAACGTCGCGGGCCACCGCCTGTCCACGGGCGGCATGGAGGCGGTTCTGGCCGGCCATCCCGACGTGGCGGAATGCGCGGTCATCGGCATCCGCGACGCGCTGAAGGGCGAGGTGCCCTGCGGCTTCGTGGTGCTCAAGGCCGGCGTCGCGCGGCCGACCGAGGCGATCGAGCGGGAACTCGTCGCCAAGGTGCGCGACGAGATCGGCCCGGTGGCGGCCTTCAAGATGGCGCTGACCGTACCGCGGCTGCCCAAGACCCGCTCGGGCAAGATCCTGCGGGCCACCATGAAGCGGATCGCCGACGACGAGCCCTGGACGATGCCGGCGACGATCGACGACGCAGCGGCCCTCGACGAGATCGGCGAGAGCCTGAAGGGCAAGGGCATCGGCGCCGTCTGAGCGTCCGCACGCGACGGGCAGGACGGCGCGGCGAGTCTGGCCGCGCCGTCATCAGGCCGCGTCAGTCAGCGTCCGGCGCGTCGTCGTCCTCGTCCAGCGCCCCGGGGGCCGATCTTTCCGGGGCCGGCGCGAAGGCGTCCGGCGCCGGACTGGTCGTGACCGAGGCCGGCATGCTCCGCGGGGCCGGCTCGGACGGGATCAGGGTCGCGGTGGCCGCGACGAGGCCGGCCATCGAGCGCAGTTCCTGGGGCTGGCGCGGATCGCGGGAGATCAGGGTGGCCTCCCGCTGGAGGCGGAGGTTGCAGGCCTGCGTGGGCAGGCCTCCTTCGGGCGTGCAGGCGTCGTGGCGGGCGCAGGCCGCGTCGAGGGCGTCGATCGGCGGCAGCGGGGCATTGTTGCCCGGCCCGCAGTAATTGCCGTGGATCAGCATCTTCGGTCCGCCGAAGGCGGCGGGCTGGGCCTGCGCCGCGCCCGCGAGGGCGGCACAGCCGGCGGCGAGGGCGAGCGGGATGGCGAGTCTGGTAAGCATCATCTGGACCTCGGGCGATCTCGCCCCCTCAGGCGGTTCGCGTCGATTGCCGCGATGCGGCGACAGGGCGAAAAACGGCCGTCCGTCTCCGCAGGTTCCCGCAATCCCAGGTCGCAGGGGTGCTCTGCCGCACCGCACTGGCCGTCGTGCCCATCCTGCGCCAGAGTGGATCGACCACCGGGAGTTGCTGATGACCGCTCGCCTGTTCGAACCGCTGACGCTCGATGCCCTTACCCTCGAGAACCGCATCCTGATCGCCCCGATGTGCCAGTACTCGGCCCGGGATGGCGAGGCCACCGATTGGCACATGATGCATCTGGGAGGGCTCGCCATGTCGGGCGCCGGCCTGCTCACCCTGGAGGCGACCGCGGTCTCGCCCGAGGCGCGGATCACCGCCTGGGATCTCGGCCTCTACAACGACGGCTGCGAGCGGGCGCTGGCCCGCGTGCTCGACGCCGTGCGCGAATACGCGCCGATCCCGGTCTGCATCCAGATCGCCCATGCCGGCCGCAAGGCGTCCAGCGAGGCTCCCTGGGCCGGCGGCCAGCAGATCCCGCCGGAGCACGCCTACGGCTGGCGCACGGAGGCGCCCTCGGCTCTGGCGCACGGGGAGGGCGAGGTCCCGCCCCACGCCCTCGACGCCGCCGACCTGAAGCGCGTCCGCGACCAGTTCGTGGCCACCGCCAAGCGTGCCGTGCGTCTCGGCATCGAGGCGGTGGAGCTGCACGGCGCCCACGGCTACCTGCTGCACCAGTTCCTGTCGCCGATCGCCAACAAGCGGACGGACGAATATGGCGGCAGCCTCGCGAACCGGATGCGCTTCCCGCTGGAGGTCTACGACGCGGTGCGCGCCGTCGTCCCGGCGGGCAGCCCGGTCTGGCTGCGCGTCTCGGCCACCGACTGGGTCGAGGACGGCTGGGATCTCGACGAGACCGTCGAACTGGCCCAGGCCCTGAAGCGGGCGGGCTCGCCCGCGCTCCACGTCTCCACGGGCGGCGTCTCGCCCAAGCAGGCGATCAAGCTCGGGCCGGGCTACCAGGTGCCCTACGCGGAGCGGATCAAGGCCGAGACCGGACTCACCACCATCGCGGTGGGGCTGATCACGGAGGCCAGCCAAGCGGAGGCGATCCTGCAGGAGGGCAAGGCGGACGCGATCTCGCTCGCCCGGGCCATGCTGTACGATCCGCGCTGGCCCTGGCACGCAGCCGCCGAGCTCGGCGCGCGCGTGCGGGCCCCCAAGCAGTACTGGCGCTCGCAGCCGCGGGAGTACAAGGACCTGTTCAAGGACACGGCCTTCGGGCAGCGCTGAACGCGGGCGCCGCGCACGACGTCCGGGCAGCGGCGGAAAGCCCGTCCTCGGCCGACGGCCCAGTCATTCCGGGGCGCCGCAGGCGAGCCCGGAATCCAGAACCTTTGTGAGTGCCGAAGCTTGCCGCCGTTCGAGCCGGCCCGATCGCGGACCGGGAGCGAGAGGCAGGCTTCCCCTGCCGCCCCCAAAGCTCTGAACCGTCCTCAGCGCGGCAGCGCCCCGACCAGCGGCCCGAGCGGCCGGCTGATGTCGGTGCGGCCGAGATTCGGCGCGTAGAGGCTCGACACGGAGCCGTCGAGGAACAGGGCGTTCCGGCAGCCGAGATCGTCCCGGAACAGCCGCGCGAAGGCGCCGAAGGTCACCGGGCGCTCGGAGATGGCGAAGATCGCGACGTGCCCGTCCTCCGGGACGCCCACGCCGTTGCGGATCTTCTGGCTCGGCCCGTCGGTGGAGATCTTCGGGTGAATCTGGCCGTCGATCACCAGCATCGGCCCGGACTGCGTGGCGTAGTCCGGGCGGATCTTCGCCCGGAGATAGCGGGCCGTGTCGAGCACGCCCGCGCGCTCGCCCTTCACCCAGAAGATGCCGTTGGGCTTGAGGTGGAAGTTGCCCGGGCCATCGGCCGTCGAGACCCGCTTCATCTCGCGCCCGTCCTCGACGTAGAGGCCCACCGGCGCCTGGTCCTTGTCGTACATGCCGGCATTCATCGCGAAGCTGAGATGCCCGCCCTGCGTCTCGGCCAATGTGCCGAGCGAGCCGTAGGGCCGCCCATCCTGTTCGCGCCAGAACAACTTCAATCGCTGCCGCCGCAGGTCGATCGTACAGACCGTGAAGGTCTCGCCCTGCGCCTCGACGGCGCGGCAAGGCGTTGGGCCGGCCGGCGCCCCGCCAGCCCGGGCGGGGGCGGCCAGCGCGAGGAGCGCGATCAACAGGGCGTGAGCCGGGCGCATCGTCATCACTCGTTCCGGATTGCTCGGAGGGTTGGAGCGGGGTGTTACCGGGGCCTCTCGCCTCGGAAAGCGGCGATTTTGGAGCCCGGAGCAAGGCCGGGGCTTGCCGCGGCCGGCAGCGGCGGCGCGCCGCAAGAGGCGACTGGACCGTTTTCGGCCTTAAAACGTTTCTTGCCTCAGAGGGCGGTTTTCCACGGAGATGACGTGATGAAGGGTGCAGTGCTCGGCTCGGCCCTGCTCGCAGCGGGTGCCCTGGCTCTGGCGCCGGCCAGCGCGGATGCGCGCGGATTCGGCGGGGGTGGTTTCCACGGCGGCGGCTTCCACGGCGGCGGCTTCCACGGCGGCGGCTTCGGCGGCTTCCGGGGTGGCGGCTTCGGTGGCGGCTTCCGCGGCGCCGGCTTCCGCGGGGGTGGTTTCTATGGTGGTCGCGGCTTCTATGGTGGACGCGGCTACGGTTATGGCCGGGGCTACGGCTACGGCCTCGGCGGATTGGGCCTCGGCGTCGGCCTGGGTCTCGCGGCCGGCGGCCTCTACGGCGGCTATGGCGGCTACGGCTATCCGGGCTACGGCTACGGATACGGTGGCTACGCTCCGGTCGGCTACGGCTACGCCGGCGATTACGGCTATGGCGGCGGCTGCTACACGGTCCCGCGGGTGCGCTGGACCCCCTACGGCTACCGCCGGGTCCTGGTCGAGCGCTGCTACTGAGCGTTGATCGGGAAGCGAAAAGACGGGGAGAGGCCGCCTGCGGGCGGCCTTTTCCTTGCGTGGACCTCTCCGACGTTGGACAGCTCAGCCTAGGACGCTGATACTGGTATCGGACGGCGGGAGGCGGTGATGAGCACAGCAACCGGGCAGGGGAGCACCGGCGTGGACGCGGTCGAGATCCGCGACGCCAGCCTCACCGCCTTCTACCGATCGATGACGCCGCCGGAGCGGCACACGTTCTGGGCGTGCGCCGCCGGATGGTGCCTCGACGGCATGGACTTCATGATCTACCCGCTGGTGATCGGGACGATCATGGCCCTGTGGCACGTCGATTCCGGCACGGCCGGGCTCGCAGCCACGGTGACGCTGCTGGCCTCGGCAATTGGCGGCTGGCTCGCGGGCTTCATCGCCGACCGGATCGGCCGGGTGCTCACCCTGCAGATCACGATCCTCTGGTTCTCCCTGTTCTCGCTGCTCTGCGCCTTCGTGCAGAACTTCGAGCAGCTTCTCGTCGCCCGGGCGATCCTGGGCCTCGGCTTCGGTGGCGAGTGGGCGGCCGGCGCCGTGCTGATCGGCGAGACGATCCGGGCCGAGTATCGCGGCCGCGCCGTCGGCTCCGTCCAGTCCGGCTGGGCGATCGGCTGGGGCCTCGCGGTCCTGTCGCAGGCGGTGCTGTTCTCGATCCTGCCGCCCGAGACCGCGTGGCGCTGGATGTTCGCGGTGGGCGCGCTGCCGGCGCTGCTGGTCTTCTACCTGCGCCGCTACGTGAAGGAGCCGGAGGTCGCCGCCGAATCCCGCGCCCGGGCCGCCGCCACGGGCGACCGGCCGCAGATCTGGGAGATCTTCTCCGGCCCGATCCTCAAGACGACGCTGCTGGCCTCGCTGGCAGCGGCGGGCTGCCAGGGCGGCTACTACGCGATCACCACCTGGGTGCCGCGCTTCCTGACCACCGAGCGCCACCTGTCGATCGTCTCCTCCACCGGCTACCTCGCGGCCCTGATCGTCGGCTCGTTCACCGGCTACCTCGTGGGCGCCTGGCTCGCCGACCGGCTCGGCCGGCGGCCGCTGTTCCTGATCTTCTCGCTGGGCGCCATCGCGGTGATCGTCGCCTACACGCAGATCCCGCTCTCGAACGGGGTGCTGTGGGTGCTGGGCTTCCCGCTCGGCTTCTTCGCCTCCGGCTACTTCTCGGGCATGGGCGCGTTCCTGACCGAACTGTATCCGACCCGCCTGCGCGGCTCGGGGCAGGGGTTCTGCTACAATTTCGGCCGCGGCATCGGCGCCCTGTTCCCGGCACTGGTCGGCTACCTCGCGGAGCGCGCCGGTCTCGCCTCCGCCATCGCGATCTTCGCGGCCGTCGCCTACGGGATCTTCTTCCTGGCGGCCTTCGCGCTGCCCGAGACGCGCGGCAAGGTCCTGCACGCGGATAGCTGATCATGCCCGAGATCCGAGACTGCCCCGCCCCGGACCCGCACCCGGCAGGCCCGACCCGCTACGCCGTGCCGGACGGCGCGGTCGACACCCACGCCCACGTCATCGGCCTGCCGCCGGACTACCCGCTGGTGGCCGACCGCAGCTACACGCCCCCGGCGGCGCCGGCCGAGCGGTATCTCGCGATGCTCGACGGGACCGGCATGGCCAACGGCGTGCTGATCCAGGTCAGCGTGCACGGCACCGACAACCGGCTGATGGTCGAGACGCTGCGCGCCAACCGGCAGCGCCTACGCGGCATCGCGGTGATCCCGCTCGGCCTGCCCGACGCGGAGCTCGCGGCCCTGAAGGAGGCCGGCGTGGTCGGCCTGCGCCTCAACGTGCTGTTCGGCGGCGGGGTCGGGCTCGACGCGGTCGAGTCCTACGGGGCGCTCGCCCGCGAGATGGGCTGGCACCTCCAGTTCCTGCTCGATGCCCGGGAGCTGCCGCCGATCGCCGGCCGCCTGTCGCGGCTGCCGGTGCCGCTGGTGTTCGACCACATGGGCCACATGCCGACCTCGGCCGGCCTGGACCACCCGGGCTTCGAGGCGCTGCTCGGCCTCGTCGCCGACGGCAACTGGGTGAAGCTGTCTGGTGCCTTCCGGGATTCCGTGACCGGCCCGCCCTACGCGGACACGATCCCCTTCGCCCGGGCGCTCAACGACGCCGCGCCGGAACGCTGCCTCTGGGGCTCGGACTGGCCGCACGTGGCCGCCTGGGACGGGCCGCCGCAGACTCGGGACCTCCTCGACCTGATGGCCGACTGGGTGCCGGACGCGGACAGGCGCCGGATGGTGTTCGTCGACAACCCGCGGCGGCTCTACGGCTTCGGATAGGGGCGGGCGTTCGACAGGCCCCGAAGAGCCCGCCGTCATCGCGAGCGCAGCGAAGCGACCCAGGGCCGCGCGAGGCCCGGAAAGCGGGGGCGGTGTTTCCGTCAGACCCGCAGGTCGACGCTCAGCCCCTGTCCGGGAGGCGCGGGCGGACCGGCACTCGCCGCCTGGGCCGCGCTGTCAGCCACGAGCCCGGCCACCGCCTTGTCGGCCGAGAGCTGCTGCCTGGCGACGGCGATGCCGATCTGCTGGTTCTGGGACGAACCCAGCATCTGCACGGCGGCTGCGGCGATCGAATCCATGGCGCTGATCCTAGATCACGGGCCTGAATCCGGCGTTACCCGGATCCAGCGCCTTTGATCGGCTTGCGCTCACCCGTCCAGGAAGCCCCGCTGCCGCGCGCGGTAGCCGCCGATCGCCGTGACGCACAGGAACGACACGCCGGCCAGCGCCGTGCCGAACACCGCGATCGGCCACCAATGGCCCTGGAAGCGCTCGGCCAGCACGGTGCCGATGATCGGGGTCAGCCCGCCGGCGAGCGCGCCGCAGAACTGGTAGGCGATGGAGATCGCCGTGTAGCGGACCCGCGTCGGGAAGGCGCCGGCGAGATAGCCGGCGATCACCGCGTAGAAGGTCCCGGTGCCGATCACGTTGAGGGCGAGGCCCAGCACGATCAGCGTGACCGACTTGGTCTCGACCAGCCAGAACAGCGGGTAGGGGGCCAGCATCGCCCAGACCAGCGTCCCCTGCAGGAACAACCGCTCGTTGCGGATCAGCTCCGCGATCCGGGCGCCCACCGGCGTCATCACCAGCTGCACCACGGCGCCGATCAGCAGGGCGTCGAGGATCGTTGCGCGTGCAATGCCGAGATACTGCGTAGTGAACGCGATCATGAAGGTGTTGAACAGGTAGACCGAGGCAATCGCGAAGGTGTTGGCGCCCGCCGCCAGCAGCACCGGCTTCAGGCTGGTCGTCAGGACCTCGCGCACGGGCGCCTGCGGCGGTCCGCCGGCGGCCCGGGCCTTCTCGAAGGCCGGCGATTCCGCAACGCCGAGGCGGATCGCCAGCCCCACGAACAGCAGCAGGATGCTCACCAGGAACGGCACCCGCCAGCCCCAGGTCAGGAAGCTCTCCTTGTCGAGCAGGCCGGCGAGGCGGAAGGCCAGCAGCGACAGGATCTGCCCGGCCGGGCTGCCGAGCTGCGCGAAGGAAGCGAAGAAGGTGTTGCGCCCGGCCGGCGCGTGCTCGGCGGCCATCAGCACGGCGCCGCCCCACTCGCCGCCGACCGCGAGTCCCTGGATCAACCGCAGGACGACCAGCATCACCGGCGCCCACAGGCCGACGGAGGCGTAGGTCGGCAGAAGCCCGATGCACGAGGTCGCGATGCCCATCATCACGAGCGTCGCCACCAGGGCGCGCTTGCGCCCGAACCGGTCGCCGAGATGCCCGAAGATCAGGCCGCCCAGCGGCCGGGCCAGGAAGCCGACCGCGAAGGTGCCGAAGGCCGAGAGCGTGGCGATGTAGGGCGATTCCGCCGTGAAGAAGAGCGGCCCGAACACCAGGGCCGCCGCGGTGCCGTAGATGAAGAAATCGTACCACTCGATCGTGGTGCCCACGAAGGCCGCGAGCGCCGCGCGCGCCGACTGGTTCTGTCCGGGTCCGGCGGCCGGGGCTGCGGTGGTGACGGCCATCAATCCTCGCGCGCATCGGTATTTTGAATTCAGGGGTGCCCCTCGCATGCGCCAGGACCAGAGTGGGGTAAAGGGCCCGCGCGGGCGGGCGCCTTACGGTCGATGCTTTTCCGAACCGACCGGCAGCGAAATTCGCGAGCGCCAACGATCGTGGTCGAACGGACGCGGCGTCACGGCTTCGGGCACGCGCCAACGGTCCGACGGCCCCTTGGGGGCGGCGGCCGGTGACAAGGACGACAGGTCCGCCGGTACGCGCCTGCAGGATCGAAGCTCCTACTTATCGTTGCTTTACGAAACCGGAGCGTTGATTACGATGGGTCGAAATTCGAGGTTCGCGAGATCGCGCAGGATAAAGATGATTCCTCCGCGACTTAGCAACTGACAATCAAGTCCTCCGCGTCAACTTACCAGCACTTCAATGACCAGGACCATCGAAAATCTGATCTTTCCCGTCATCGTGTCGGTGATAATCTCGACCAGTGACGCGCGCGCCGTTGACCTTGTTCCTTACGCCGACCTCATTCTGGTATCCGGCCAAAGACCCTTCTGCCACGGCATCGTGATCGACAGAACGCTGTTTACCGCCGCGCATTGCCTGAAGATGGGCCCGGCGCAGAAGAGTATTCTCTATTTGTCGCATGGCGCCCTGAAGCGCGTGAATCTCGCCGCGACCGCCTTCCAGTTTCCGTCGCGCAGGAGCGGGTCCGGTTCAGAACTGGATCTCGGCGCAATCCGGATCGCGCAAGACCTCGCACCCGACGCGGATGGGATCCTGAGCCTGAGCGAACATCCCATCGTCACGCAGCTTGGACACGCGGAAAACGCCTATCTGGAGCAGCGAAGCGGCCCCTTCACCGATCAGCAGGGTCAGCCCTCCACGTGGAGACGCGTGCTTGGGCTGACCTACAGGGGGAAGATGGAGACGCGTCTCAAGTTCGTCCTTCGTGTCCCGTCCGGCCTGCCCCGCGACGTCGTCCTCGACGACGATGGACACCTTGTGCGTGCTCCGGCCGACTCGCTTCCGGTGCCCGAAGACGAATCCGTGTGCCAGGGCGACTCGGGTTCTGCCGTATTCGCCGAGATCAACGGCACCAAGAATCTTATCGGCTTCGCCAGCGCGGGCGAATATGACTTCCGGACCGGCAACCGCTTCTGCGGGAACACGCTCTGGACCACCCGCCTCGATCAGGACGGCATCGCTTGGATCAGGGAGCGTCTCGGCAACCCGTCCTGATCCGGTGGGAGGGGCAGCCAGAGACGCGGCCGTCTCAAAAACTCGGCGGCGTGCAGGCGCTCACCACCTCGCACGGGTTGGGCCCGACGCAGCGGAACCGGTGGGGACGGCGGCTGTCGAAGCTGTAGGCGTCGCCGGGGCCGAGGATCCGGCGCTCGGCATCCACCGTCACCTCCAGGCGGCCGGAGAGCACGATGCCGCCCTCCTCGCCCTCGTGGGAGAGCGGCACCCGGCCGGTATCGGCGCCGGGCTCGTAGCGCTCCTTGAGGATCTGGAGCTTGCGCCCGAACAGGCTGTCGCCGACCTGGCGGTACGAGATCGCCCCCTTGGCGGCCCGGCGGCCGATCTCGGTCAGCTCCTCGGCGGCGAAGAACGCCTTGCGCTCCGGCTCCGGCTCCAGGGCGAAGAACTCGGCCATGCCGATCGGCACTCCATCGAGGATCCGCTTCAGGGCCCCCACCGAGGGATTCACCCGGTTGGCCTCGATCAGCGAGATCGCGGAATTGGTCACCCCGGCCCGCTTGGCGAGCGTCCGCTGCGACAGGCCGTGGCGGGCGCGCACGAAGCGCAGCCGCGCGCCGACATCGATGCTCATCCGGCTCAGGCCCGTTTCAGGTGTTGCGGATTCCGCAACGGTGCCACCCGCGGCCCCGATCCTGCAAGAGGTTGGCGGCGGCCAGAAAAGGACTTGTTGCCCGATCGGCGAAGGTGTCCCCTGGTCCCGCCGCCCGATCCGCGCCGCCCGCTCCGGAGAACCGCCCCATGACCGACCATCCGCTCCGCAACACGCCCGCGATGGACGCCTTCTGGATGCCGTTCACCGCCAACCGCCAGTTCAAGGCGGCGCCGCGCCTGCTCGTGTCGGCCGAGGGCATGCACTACACCGCCGATGACGGCCGCAAGGTCCTCGACGGCTCCGCGGGGCTCTGGTGCGTCAATGCCGGGCACGGACGCCGGGGCATCGCGGCGGCCGTGGAGCGCCAGCTCGCGACCCTGGACTTCGCCCCGACCTTCCAGATGGGCCACCCCATCGCGTTCGAATTCGCCGAGCGGCTGGCCGAGATCGCCCCGGGCGGTCCGGACAAGCGGCTCGACCGCGTGTTCTTCACCAATTCCGGCTCGGAATCGGTCGACACCGCCCTCAAGATCGCGCTGGCCTACCAGCGGGCGATCGGGCAGGGGACCCGCACCCGGCTGATCGGCCGCGAGCGCGGCTATCACGGCGTCGGCTTCGGCGGCCTGTCGGTCGGCGGCATCGTGTCGAACCGGCGGGTCTTCCCGCAGCTCAACGGCACCGACCACCTGCGCCACACCCATGATCCGGCCCGCAACGCCTTCGTGAAGGGCCAGCCCGAGCACGGCGCGGAGCTCGCCGAGGATCTGGAGCGGCTGGTGGCGCTCCACGGGGCCGAGACCATCGCGGCCTGCATCGTCGAGCCGGTGGCGGGCTCGACCGGCGTGCTGATCCCGCCGAAGGGCTACCTGGAACGCCTGCGCGAGATCTGCACCAAGCACGGCATCCTGCTGATCTTCGACGAGGTGATTTCCGGCTTCGGCCGCCTCGGTGCGCCGTTCGCGACCGACTTCTTCGGCGTGGTCCCGGACCTCGTGACCAGCGCCAAGGGACTGACCAACGGCACGGTGCCGATGGGCGCGGTCTTCGCGAGTCGCGCGGTCCACGACGCGCTGATGCAGGGCCCGGACGGGATCGAGCTGTTCCACGGCTACACCTATTCCGGGCACCCGATCGCCTGCGCGGCTGGCCTCGCGACGCTGGACATCTACCGGGAGGAAGGGCTGCTCACCCGCGTCGCCGACATCGCCGACGACTGGGCGGCGGCGATGCACGACCTGCGCGGGCGCAAGAACGTCATCGACATCCGCACCATCGGCCTCGTCGCCGGCATCGAGCTGGCGCCGCGTCCGGACGCGGTGGGCAAGCGCGCCTACGAGGTGTTCGTGGACTGCTTCGAGCGCGGCCTGCTCACCCGGGTGACCGGCGACATCATCGCGCTGTCGCCGCCGCTGATCATCGAGCGCGGCCAGATCGGCGAGATCGTGGACATCCTGGGCGCCGCGATCGACCGGGTCGCCTGAGCCCTGCGCAGGCAAGCCCGGCGCCGGGCGCCCTTGCGGTGAGCGCCGCCCCGCCGCATCTCCCCGGGCCCGGCCTCAGGCCGGGTCGCGGGGGCGAGGGTTTGCAGCGAGGGTTTCCATGTCGAACACCGCCCTGATCGTCGGCGCCAGCGGGATCGTCGGCAGCGCCACCGCGGCGCTGCTCCACCAAGAGGGCTGGCGGGTCGCGGGCCTCGCGCGCCATCCGGCGGCCCAGGCGGGCGTCGAGCCGGTGGCGGGCGATCTCCAGGATCCGGCCTCCCTGGAGCGGGCGCTCGCCGACCTTGCCCCGACCCACGTGTTTCTCGCGACCTGGCAGCGGCGCCCCACCGAGGCGGAGATGATCCGCGTCAACCGCGCGATGGTCGAGAACCTGCTGGACGCGCTCCGCCCGAAGACGAGCGTCCGCCACGTCGCCCTGGTGACCGGGCTGAAGCACTATCTCGGCCCGTTTGAGGCCTACGGCAAAGGCAAGCTCCCGCAGACGCCGTTCCGCGAGGACCAGGGCCGCCTCGACATCGAGAATTTCTATTACGCCCAGGAGGATGCGGTGTTCGCGGCCGCCGCGCGCGACGGCTTCAGCTGGAGCGTCCACCGCCCGCACACGATCATCGGCAAGGCGGTGGGCAACGCCATGAACATGGGCACGACGCTCGCCTGCTACGCCACCCTGTGCCGGGAACTGGGGCGGCCCTTCATCTTCCCGGGTTCGGCCGCGCAGTGGAACGGGCTCACCGACATGACCGACGCGCGGCTTCTCGCCCGCCAGCTGCTCTGGGCCTCGACGGAGCCGAAGGCCGCCAACGAGGCGTTCAACGTCGTGAACGGCGACGTCTTCCGCTGGAGCTGGATGTGGGGCCGGATCGCCGCCTGGTTCGGAATCGAGGCGGTGCCGTTCGACGGCACGCACCGGCCCCTGGAACCGCGGATGGCGCAGGACGGCCCGGCCTGGGCGGAGATCGCGCAGCGCTACGGCCTCGCCGAGCCGAACCTCGAGAAGCTCGCCTCGGCCTGGCACACGGATGCCGATCTCGGTCGGCCGATCGAGGTCGTCACCGACATGAGCAAGAGCCGCCGCCTCGGCTTCACCGCCTACCAGCCGACGGACGACGCGTTCTTCGACCTGTTCGGCCAGCTCCGCGCAGACCGGCTGATCCCCTGACGGGGATCACCGCCGTCATCGCAAGCGCAGTGAAGCGACCCAGGGCGGCGCGACATCGGTCGGCGTAGCGCGCCCGTGGATTGCTTCGCTCCGCTCGCAAGGACGGCGGCTCACCCGGCCTTGCGCTCCGTCCCGCACCACTCGGCCACGAACAGCGCCATGGTGGTCGTGATCCGCTTCACCGAGGCGAGGCTCACGCGCTCATCGAAGCCGTGGATGTTCTGGGAGGTCGGGCCGTAGCAGAGGGCCGGGACCTTATCGTAGAGGGCATGCACCCGGGTATCGAGGTACCCCGCGGTCATGAAGCTCTGGAGCGGTGAGCCGATCGCCCGCTCATGGGCGCGGCCGAGAACGGCCTCCGCCTCCGAACCTTCCTCCAGCACGTAGCCCTCGGCGAAGAAGCCGTTGAAGACCACACGCGGCGGGCTGTTGGCCAGGAACGGGTCGGTGCGGGAGAAGGACGCCACCGCGGCCTCGATCTCGGCGGCGGCCTGCGCGGCGGTGACGCCCGGGTAGAGCGCGACCCGGCAGTGGATCCGGCACCAGGCCGGGACCGAGGAGGCCCAGTCGCCGCCCTCGATCTTGCCGATATTGAGGTTGATCGGGTGGTCCTCGGTCTCGAAGTGCGGGTGCGCGGCCTTCTCGGCGTTCCAGCGGTCCTCGACGGCGCGCAGCGCGCCGATCACCCGATAGGTGGCGTCGATGGCGTTGGCGCCGGCGCCCATCTCGCGCACGTGGACCGGGACGCCCCGGACCTCAACGGTGAACCAGAGCACGCCGGTATTGGCGCGCACGAGCTTCTCGTCCTCGGGCTCCGGGATCAGCACGGCGTCGGCGCGGTAGCCGCGCAGGTGGGTCATCAGGGCGCCGTTGCCGGTGGATTCCTCCTCGACCACCGACTGCACCGTCACGGAAGCCGCCGGCTGCAGGCCGAGCCGGGTGAGCGCGTCGAGGGCGAACAGGTTGGCGGCGTGCCCAGCCTTCATGTCGCCGGCGCCGCGACCGTACATCCAGTCGTCCTGGATCACCGGGTCGAAGGGCCGATGGGTCCAGAGGTCGAGGGGACCCGGCGGTACCACGTCGACATGGGCCTGCAGGATCAGCGAGCGCCCGGTCTCGGTGCTCGGCCGATGGTGGCAGACGACGATCGGCGCGTCCGAATGGTGCGCGTCGTCGATCTTCGAGCCGCCCGGATGATCCGCGATGGCGGCCCGGTCCATAGCGAAGCGCTCCGCGGCGTAGCCCCGGGCGCGGAACTGATCGAACACGTAATCCTGGCAGGCATGCTCCTCACCGCGCAGGGACGCGAACCGGACCAGCGCCTGCGTGTGAGCGACCTGATCGGCAAAACCCTCCGCCACGGAGGCTTCGATCTCGGCGGCGAGGGTGGGGTCGAGGGCCATGGGAACTCCGAACCGTCTGCGGCCGGGAGGAAGCGCCCGGGCTCGGGCAGCTGTCAACCGGCGGTTGTCGGGAGCACGGCGCGTGCCGCGGACCCTGCGCGCGCGGCACCCCTCCGATGCGGCGGATGACGACCCGCCGCGCACCCGCTCAGCAAAGCGTGACTACGCACCGCCTGCAACCGCTGGAACCGCGCTGTTGCCAACGGCTTAGCCTGTCGGCAAACCCGCGAGGTTTCGCAGTCGGAGTCGCTCATGCGTATCGGTCTGATCTCGATCCTGTCCGGCGTTCTCCTGTGGGCCGCGGCGCCCGGCGCCGCCAACGCGGACGTGCTCGTCAATGTCGACAAGACCACGCAGCGCATGGAGGTCTCGGTCGACGGGCAGCCGCGCTATTCGTGGCCGGTCTCCACCGGCGTCGCGAGCTACGACACCCCGGCCGGATCCTACCGCCCGTTCCGGATGGAGCGCACGCATTTCTCGAAGGAGTGGGACGACGCGCCCATGCCCTTCGCGATGTTCTTCACAACCCAAGGTCACGCCATCCACGGCACCAACCACGTGCGCAGTCTCGGCCGCGCGGCGTCGCACGGCTGCGTGCGCCTGTCGGTGCGCAACGCCGCGACGCTGTTCAACCTCGTGAAGAGCCAGGGTATGGGCCGGACCCGCGTGGTGATCGACGGGGCGGATGCCCCGGTCGCGGAGCGCGGGCAGCGCGGGGTCCGCGTCGCCCGGCACCGCAGCCCCTACGAGACGGACGATCTGCTGGCGGACAGCGACCAGATGGGCCGCCGGTCGCTGCCGGCCTATTATCGCCCGGCCGCGCGGCCCGCCTACGCGCCGGCGACGGTCTACGGCTACCCGGCCGACACCGACGCGATGGACAGCTGGTAGCCCGTCCCGGAACCGCGTCGTCCGCCCGCGAACGTCATGGCCGGACGACGCGACCCATTGCCGAGGGCGGGATGGCGGCCTAGCTCCTGCGCGGCCATTAGAGCCTGCGCGGCCCCTGCCGCGACCTGAGACGGACGGAGACACCCCCAAGATGCCCCTCGCTTTCTGCCGGTCCCTTCCCATCGCCGCCCTGGCGCTCGCCGCGGCCACCGTGCCGGGCTACGCCCTGGAGGTGACGCGCTCGGCCGACATCGCCGCGCCCCCGGCCAAGGTCTGGCAGACCATCGGCGAGTTCTGCGGCATCGGCGACTGGCACCCGGCGATCGAGAAGTGCGCCCTGTCCGACAAGGACGGCATGAAGGTCCGCACCCTCAGCCTGAAGGGCGGCGGCACCATCAAGGAGGAGCAGGTCTCCCGGGACGACAAGGTGATGAGCTACACCTACACGATCCTGGAGAGCCCGCTGCCGGTCTCGGACTACAAGTCGACCCTCTCGGTCGCTCCTGCGGGCTCCGGCTCGAAGGTGACCTGGACCGGGACATTCAACGCGAAGGGTGCGCCCGACACCGTCGCCACCGACGCGATCCAGGGCATCTACGATTCCGGCCTGAAGGCCCTCGCCGATAAGGCGAAGTAAGCCCGTCACGATTCGGAGCGCGCCGTCGACGCCGGATGCCGGCGGCGCGCACCAAGACCTTCCGACGACAGCGGAATCGTGCGTTTCCGACGTTCTGCGCCCCGCGTTTCGCGCCCCTTCGGCATGTGGCCGGCGCGATTGACCCACTGCCAAGCTCGGCTCAAAACCTCGGCGGCGCGGCCCCTCGCGCCCCAACAGGATGATCGCCGTGCCCGCGTCCCGCCTCCCGATGCGCCTCAGCCTCGTCGCCCTCGCCGTTGCGGCGCTGGGCGCCTGCCAGCAGCGCGCCACGCCCGCGGTCATGGAGCCAGCGCCGGTCGTCCCGGCCCCGCTGGCGCTCCCCACGGGGAGTGGCTGCGGTCCGGAGGTCGCGCGCACCCGGGCGATCGTCGCCAGCGACGTGGCGACCGGAAACCTCAACGCGCCGGTGGGCGAGCGTTTCGACGCCGACCTCGCGCGCGCCGCCGCGGAATGCGCGGCCGGCAAGTCGGGCGAGGCCCTGCATCTGCTCGCCGCCGCCAAGAGCCGCTACGGCTATCGCTGAGCCGGCGTCGCGCCGGGCTCCGGCGCGATCCCCGGGACCGCGCGGAGCTCCGCGGCGAGGCAATCCGCCAGCAGCCGGACCCGCGTGATCCCGGCCCGCTCCGGCACGATCAGCAGGCTGAGCGGCACGGACGGCACGGCGTAGTCCGGCAAGACCGTTTCGAGCCGCCCATCGGCGAGGCAGTCCGCGACCAGCCAGCGGTGCGCGGGGGGCGATGCCGCGCCCCGCCAGGACCGCCGCCCGCGCGACGCCCCCAATCCCGTTTCGGCCGCAGAACGGCGGCGATTGCCGCATCCCGAGCATGCAGCTCCGGCCAGGGCTGGAGGCCCCGGGCACGCACGTGTTCACCCTCCACCGCGACGGCGCATGACCGCCGGGGGAGGGGCGTTCAGATCACGAACAGCAGGTTCAGCCCGGCGCGCCGGAACCCTTCCTCGGCGATCTTCAGATCGAGCCCGTAGGAGGCGATGTCGTCCGCCACCGGGTCGAGGGCCGGGGCCCGGTGCTGGTGCAGGTGCTTGATGTAGCTGTGGCAGGTCGTGCAGGTCTCGACCTGGATGTCCTTCGAGACCTCGTCGAGCCCGTAATAGCTGACGTTCTCGCCGTCGCCGCAGGCTGTGCAGCGGATCCGGACGTGGTTCCAGTACGTGCCGCAGAGCGAGCAGCTCAGGTACCGAGCCTTGTCGGCCGGGGTCCAGGCGACCACGACGCTCGCCACCGGCGCGCCGCCGCAGCAGGGGCAGACGCCGTCGGCCACCGGCTTCAGCGCCTTGGAGTCGAGGCGCGCGGCCTGCTGGGCGAGGCGGACCTGCAGCGCCGCCGAGACGAACACGCATTCGGCGATCCGGTCCACCGGCAGTGCCCCTTCGAAGACCTGCAGGGCGAGGTCGAGGCGATCCTCGCGGGAGGCGGCACGCAGGGACTCGCGCGCCGCGGCCGAAGCTTCGGGCGCCGTGTTGAGGTCCAGCGCATCGAGCAGCGCCAGGAGGGTGACGTCGAAGCCCGTATCGGCCTCCAGGCTGTGCCGCGACAGGGGCGGCATGCCGTGCTCGCTCCGCAGCGCCAGATCGGCGGCCTCCGGCAGCGCGGAAGCCGGGTCCTGCGCCTGGATCACGCTCTGCGCCCGGGCGACCTCGGCGACGAACCGGAGATAGGCCTCCAGCGGATGACCGGGCGCGGCCTCGGCCAAGCGGGCGGCGCGGTCGGCAAACAGCGTCGTCGGGTCCGGCAGGCGGACGAACGGGACCGAGCCGGAAATCCCGATCTTGTCGGGATCGGGCTTCAGCTCGCTGAAATCCCGGCGGCGGGGTTTGGGCGCCTCGGCGGGCGTCGGAGCCTTGTCCGCGGCCGGAGCCGCGGGTTTACGCTTGAAGAAATTGGCCACAACTCAGGATCCGCGCTTGTCCACCGAGCCGTGGCGGGCCTTGCCGCCGGCAATCTGCCGGAACCACTTGCGGTGATGCCGGTAGGCCCAGCCGCCCGTGACCGTGCCGCGGACCATCGCCCGGCCGGTGCCGCGCACCCAGATACCGGCATAGATGTGGACCACGATGATCGCGATGGCGATCACGGCGGCGAGCGAGTGGGCGAGCAGCGCCCAGCGCTGGGTCTCGATCGAGGTGAGGCCGCCGAAATAGGTGTTCCAGATCACGAGGCCGGTGACCAACATCACGCCGATCAGCGCGGTCTGGCCCCAGAACACGCCCTTCTGGCCGGCATTGTACTTGCCGAGCTCCGGCAGCCGGTCGTCGCGATTGGTGACCACGTCGCCGATGTGCTTGGTCCACTCGACATCGTCCTTGTTGGGGATGTTGAGCTTCCAGAAGCGCACGAACAGGAAGAAGAAGCTGATGGCCAGCGCGACGCCGAACCACGGGTGGATCGCCCGGGTCGCCTGCCCGCCGCCGAACAGGCCGGTGAGCGAGAACAAGTAGGGTGTGAACATCGCCAGCCCCGAGAGGGTCAGCAACGTGAACAGGATCGCGGTGATCCAGTGGTTCACGCGCTGCACGCCCGTGTAGCGCGGGACGTACATCACCTCCGGCGCCGCGGACTTGGCGTGGTGGAGGGGGCGGGGATCGCCGTCCCGGATGTCGCTGGGGATCGTCATCGGCCTTCTCGCGCCTGATGCGGTGCCGGCCCCGCATCGCCGCGGAGGTGGCTCTGAAACGAAAAATAAAGTGGGACGGCTGCGCCGTCTCCACCGTGTCGGCTCCTGGATCCGCCTTTCTCCCTCCCCCCGGAGGAGAAGGGAAATCGTCGCATCTCAGTGCGGCCGGGCCTCGCCGCCGCCATTCTCGCGGCGCTTGGCCTCGTCGTACTCGACCGCCTCTTCCTCCTCCTCGGGCACGACCTCGTTCGGGCCGGCCGTCACGTAGTGGAAGAAGCCCGCGACCGCGGCGAAGCCCATCGCGGCGAGACCGAACACTTTGGCGCCGCCCTTCCAGAAGGCGACCAGCGGCGAGATCTTCGGGTCGTTCGGCAGGCCGGCATAGAGGCTCGGCTGATCGGCGTGGTGCAGCACGTACATGACGTGCGTGCCGCCGACCCCGGCCGGGTCGTAGAGACCCGCCTTGTCGAAGCCACGCGACTTCAGGTCCTCGACGCGGTCGTGGGCCTGATCGATCATGGCCTGCTTGGTGCCGAACATGATCGAGCCGGTCGGGCAGGCCTTGGCGCAGGCCGGAGCCTGACCCACCGCCACCCGGTCCGAGCACAGGGTGCACTTGTACGCCTTGTGGTCGGTCTGGCTGATGCGCGGGATGTTGAAGGGGCAGCCCTTCACGCAGTAGCCGCAGCCGATGCAGTTCTCCTCGATGAAGTCGACGATGCCGTTGGAGTACTGCACGATCGCGCCCGGCGACGGGCAGGCCTTCAGGCAACCCGGTTCGGTGCAGTGCATGCAGCCGTCCTTGCGGATCAGCCATTCGAGGTTGTTGGTCTCCGGGTTCTCGTACTCGGTGAACCGCATCAGGGTCCACGACTTCGGCGTGAGGTCGTGGGGGTTCTGGTAGGTACCCGTGTTGACACCGATGTCGTCGCGCAGGTCGTTCCACTCCTCGCAGGCCGACTGGCAGGCCTTGCAGCCGATGCACTTCGACACGTCGATGAGTTTGGCGACCTCCACCTGACGGCGGATCTCCGGCGGCGTCTCCGTGGAGGCGGAGCGCTGGCGGATGTCGAGGGAGCTGTAATCAGCCATGTCTGCCGCTCCCCCTTACGCGACCGCGTCCGACGGAGGCGTGGTCGGCTCGATGTTCACGAGCCAGGCCTTGAACTCCGGCGTCTCGGTGTTCGCGTCGCCGACGACGGGCGTCAGCGAGTTCGGGTGCCATCCTTTCTTGGTGTGGCCCATGAAGCCCCAGTGCTGCGGGATACCGACGACGTGGACGGGCTTGCCGTCGCAGATCAGCGGCTTGATCCGCTTCGTCACCACGGCCTTGGCCTTCAGAGAGCCGCGCTTCGACCAGACGCGGACCCAGCCGCCCTTGGCGATGCCCTTCTCCTTGGCGAGCTCCTCCGAGATCTCCACGAAGGCCTCCGGCTGGAGGATCGCGTTGATCCGGGCGTGCTTGGTCCACCCGTGGAAGTGCTCGGTCAGGCGGTAGCTCGTCGCCGCGTAGGGAAACTCCTTCGCGTCGCCGAGATCGGCCAGATCGTCCTTGAAGATGCGGGACGCGGGCGCGCCCTTGATCTTCGGGAAGGCGAGGTTGGCCACCGGGGACTCGAAGGGCTCGTAATGCGCCGGGAACGGCCCGTCGCGCATGAGACCCCGGGTCCACAGGCGGGCGACGCCCTCCTGGTTCAGGATGAACGGCCCGACGCCCTTATCGGGGGCAACGGTGACGCCGTAATCCGGCACGTCGAAGCCGATCCACTGCTTGCCGTTCCACTCGATGAGCTTCTTCTTCTCCGACCACGGACGACCCTCGGGGTCGCACGAGGCGCGGTTGTAGAGCACGCGCCGGTTGGCCGGCCACGCGAAGGCCCAGTTGGGCGCGATGCCGCGATCGCCGGGATCGGTGTTGTCCCGGCGGGCCATCATGTTGCCCTTCTCGGTGTAGCAGCCCGAGTAGATCCAGCAGCCGCAGGCGGTCGTCCCGTCGTCCTTGAGCTGGGCGAAGCCGTCGACCTGCTTGCCCGCCGGGATGATGGTCCCGTTGAGGTCCGGCGTCGGCGCCAGCGTGTAGCCGTTGAGCTCGCGGGCGAGCTCGGTCGGCGTCGGCGACTCGGCGATCGCGTAGTCCCACTTCAGATTGACGATCGGGTCCGGGAAGGCCCCGCCGTCCTTCTTGTAGGCCGCCTTCACGCGGAGGAAGATCTCCGACATGATCTCGATGTCCGAGCGGCACTCGCCCGGCGCCTCCTGCGCCTGCCAGTGCCACTGCAGCCAGCGGCTGGAGTTCGACAGCGAGCCTTCCTCCTCCACGAACAGGGTGGTCGGAAGCTCGAACACCTCGGTCTGGATCTTGGTCGGATCGACGTCGTTGTACTCGCCGTGGTTCTCCCAGAACCGGGCCGTCTCCGTCTTGAGCGGATCCATCACCACGATGAACTTCATCTTGGAGAAGGCTTCCGTCATCTTGGCACGATTCGGGAACGACAGCAGGGGGTTGAAGCCCTGGATGACGTAGCCGGTCATCTTGCCCTGCTTGGCGAGCTCGAACCCACGGATCACGTCGTAGGTCGGCACGTCGAGCTTGGGCAGGTAATCGTACGCCCAGTCGGTCTCCTTCGTGGCCTTGTCGCCCCACATCGCCTTCTGGAACGAGACGAAGAACTTGTTGTAGTTCTGCCAGTAGCTCGTCTGTCCGGGACGCAGCGGCTTGAACTGCCGCTTGGCGATGTAGCTCGCGTAGTCGGGCTCCTTCTCCACCGGGATGTTCAAATACCCGGGAATGAGGTTCGACATCAGCCCGATATCGGTCAGTCCCTGGATGTTGGAGTGACCGCGCAGGGCCTGCATGCCGCCGCCGAGCACGCCGATGTTCCCGAGCAGGGTCTGCACGATGCACATCGAGCGGATGTTCTGCGAGCCCTTGGAGTGATGGGTCCAGCCGAGTGCGTAGAGCGAGGCCATCGACTTCTCGGGGGAAGCCGTCGTCGCCATCATCTCGCAGACCTTCAGGAAGGTCTCCTTGGGCGAGCCGCAGATCTTCTCGACCATCTCGGGCGTGTAGATCGCGATGTGCTTCTTCAGAAGCTGCATCACGCAGCGCGGGTGCTGCATCGTCTCGTCGACCACGGCGTAGCCGTCGGGGCCGATCTCGTAGTCCCAGGTGGTCTTGTCGTAGTCGCGCTTGTCCGCGTCGTAGCCCGTGAACAGGCCTTCGCTGAAGTCGTAGCCCTCGCGGACCACGTACCCGGCGTTGGTGTAGGCGGAGACGTAGCGGTGCTGCAGTTTGTCGTTGTCGAGCAGGTACTTGGCCACGCCCGACAGGAAGGCGATGTCGGTCCCCTGCCGGATCGGGCAGTAGAGATCGGCCACCGACGCCGTGCGGGTGAAGCGCGGATCGACGACGATCAGCTTGGCATTGTTATGAGCTTTCGCCTCGACGACCCACTTGAAGCCGCAGGGGTGCGCCTCGGCGGCATTGCCGCCCATCACGGTGATCACGTCCGCGTGCTTGATGTCCATCCAGAGGTTGGTCATCGCACCGCGTCCGAAGGAGGGCGCCAAACTGGCGACCGACGGACCGTGTCAAACTCTGGCCTGATTGTCGAAGACCAGAGCCCCCATGCTTCGGACTGTCTTGTAGGTCAGCCAGGCCGTCTCGTTGGTGGTGGCCGAGGCGCCGAGGAAGCCCATCGTGGTCCACCGGTTGACCGTGAGGTCGCCGTTCTTGGCCACGAAGTTCTTGTCCCGATCCTCCTTCAGGAGGGTCGCGATCCGGTCCAGGGCGAAATCCCAGGATACGCGCTTGAACTCCGAGGAGCCCGGGGCGCGGTGAAGCGGGTACTTGGTGCGGGTCTCGGCGTGCACGAAGTCGAGCAGCGCCGAGCCCTTCGGGCAGAGCGTGCCGCGGTTGACCGGGTGATCCGGATCACCCTCGATATGCATCACCGAGGAGCGCGCGTTCTTCGAACGGTCGCCCAGGCTGTACAGGATGACGCCGCACGCGACCGAGCAATACGGGCAGGTGTTGCGGGTCTCGCGCATCTGCGCGAGCTTGAAGGGCCGCACTGCGGCGGCCATGGCGGGCTCAAGTCCGCCGAATCCGAGCGCGCCCAGCGAGCCGCCCGCGAGGCCGGCGCCGGCCCCCTTGAGCAGGCCACGCCTTGAGACCTGGACCGTCATCTCCGCTCCATAAAGCGATCTGGTATAATTCCAGGGTGTCCCAAAAAATCGTGCCCCAGGCAAGTGCGGTGGCGTGACACAGCAAACGGCTTTGTCCCGGGTGAACCAATACGTTCACCCGAGCCATTATCATCCTGCCGCGAAACGATTTTTTTACTTGCTTGGATTCGCCGGGTTGGTCCCCGAGGGGCTCGCCGTGCGGTGCTCCAGGGGAGCCTGCGGCTCGGTGGCGGAGGAGCCGCCAGGATTGGCCGGCGGGACCGGACGGTTCGCGTTTTCCTGGATCGAGTGGCCACTCGGATCCGGAGCGTCCTTGGCGGCAGATTGCTCCCGGGGGACAGGCGCTTGGCTCCAGCCGTCCTGGGCGCTGCGGGACTTATCGCCCATGGCATCGATGCCCTTGATCTCACCCGGCTTCGTCTGAGCGCGAGCGGGCGACCCGACCGCCACCGCCGCGAGGATTGCCAGCATCGGCAAGGAAATGAAGGAGAGCGAGCAGGACAAGGAGCGGCTCCGGGCAGGGCGGGATCAGCCGGGCAACGTTGCCCTCGCGCGGCCAGTTCCGACCTGCGACGCCGGCCGCGCCCGACCATGGCATGCCAGCCCTGCGTCGCGCGCAGTGACACCTCCTTAACCAAGCGTGGCCATTCTGGCCGGGAGCAGAAGCGAGGGTTTCCGGATCATGTCGAAACCGCTTCCGGAGCGTCCTGGCGAGACGGCGCCGAATTCCACCGCCGCGACCCTGACCGCAGGCGTGCGCCGCCATCTCGGCCAGAACCTGCGCACCCTCTATGCCGACACCCTCGCAGCGCCGGCCAATCAGCGCCTAGAAGACTTGGTGGCCCAGCTCAGCAAGCCGAAGCGCTGAGACGATTGCATCGCCAGCCGCTCCCGCAGCTTACGAACGTCTCTCCGAGATCGCCTTACCCCCGGCGCAGTGAGGGCGCTGAACCGGCGTCTCGGCCCGGCGCGATCCTGTGCACGGGCACACGAGCGACGCGACGCCCAACATCGACGGGCGCCGATGGACCGACACGGTGCGCACCGCGCACGTTCGGACCGGACACCGCCAGACACTTATTCATGTGTGATGGCGCACGTCAGATCGTTCGATTCGCCAAACCCTGCGAGGCGTAAAGTTTCTTCCCCGTGGAGTTGGTCCGGGAGAAGATCCATGCCATCTGGGCAGCTACATCTCTGATCGGGCTTGCGTTCTCGGCGAATCCGACGATCCTTCGTCAGGCATGAACTCGCGTGGCTTCACGCGTCGAGCTTGACTTCGTTCGATAAAAAGAACGATTTCCCGGCACCTGGGGCTCAGGCCCCTGCGACGCATCCGCGAACGGCTGGGGATCGGACGAGATGAAGAACGCTTCAGGCCAGGGCTGGGTCGCCCGGGCGATCGGGCTGTCGCTGCTGGCCGGAGCCGGCCTATGGACCTGCGCGCTGCCGGCCGCGGCGGAGACGGCGCTCCTGAACGTCTCGTACGATCCGACCCGCGAGCTCTATCGGGACATCAACGCCGCCTTCGCGGAGCAGTGGAAGGCGAAGACCGGCGAGGCCATCACGGTGCGGGCCTCCCACGGCGGCTCGGGCGCGCAGGCGCGCACGGTGATCGACGGCGTCGACGCCGATGTGGTCACCCTCGGCATCCCGTCCGACATCGATGCGATCGCCAAGCTCACCCACAAGATCCCGGATGACTGGCGCAGCAAGCTGCCGAACACGGCGACGCCCTACACCTCCACTGTGGTGTTCCTCGTCCGCAAGGGCAATCCGAAGGGCATCAAGGACTGGGCCGACCTGATCAAGCCGGACGTGAAGGTGATCACCCCGAATCCGAAGACCTCCGCGGGCGGGCGCTGGAACTTCCTCGCCGCCTGGGGCTACGCCTACAATCAGGACAAGAAGGCTGACGCGGCCGACGCCTTTGTCGGGCAGGTCTACAAGAACGTGCCGGTGCTCGACACCGGCGCCCGCGGCTCCACGGTGACCTTCGCGCAGCGCGGCCTCGGCGACGTGCTCCCGACCTGGGAGAACGAGGCCTACCTCGTGCTTCAGGAATTCGGTGCCGACAAGTTCGACATCGTCTCGCCGCCGAGCTCAATCTACGCTGAGCCGCCGGTCGCCCTCGTGGCGGTCAACGCCGAGCGCAAGGGGACGACGAAGGCCGCGCAGGCCTATCTCGACTTCCTGTACACCGACCGGGCGCAGGCGATCTTCGCCAAGCACCATTACCGGCCGATCAAGCGTGAGGCCGCGGCGCCGGCCGACCTCGCCCAGCTCCCCGACATCAAGCTGTTCAAGATCGAGGATCTGCAGGGCTCCTGGGACGAGATCCAGAAGCGGAACTTCGACGCCGGTGGCCTGTTCGACCGTTTGAGCCGGGCTGGCCGCTGAGGCTTGAGACCATGGTCGAGACGCCCCGCCCTCGTTGGACCTTCCGACGGCCGAGCGTGATCCCGGGCTTCGGGATCAGCTTCGGCTACACGCTGACCTGCCTCGGCCTGATCGTCCTCCTGCCACTCGCCGGCTTGGTGGTGAAGGCCTCGGGGCTGGGTCTCTCCGGGATCTGGGACGTCGCCACCGATCCGCGGGTGGCGAGCGCTCTGCGGATCAGCTTCGGCGTCTCCGCCATCGCGGCGCTCGTCGCCTCCGTGTTCGGGTTTCTCGTGGCCTGGGTGCTGACGCGCTACCGCTTCCCGGGTCGCAAGCTCGTCGACGCGGCGGTGGACCTGCCCTTCGCCCTGCCGACCGCGGTCGCCGGCATCGCGCTCGCCTCGCTCTACGCCCCGGACGGGCTGCTCGGCGCGCCGCTCGCGCGCCTCGGCATCCAGGCGGCCTACACGCCGGTCGGCATCTTCATCGCCATGGTGTTCATCGGCCTGCCCTTCGCGGTGCGGACCGTGCAGCCGCTGATCGCCGAGATCGACAAGGAGATTGAGGAGGCCTCCGCCACCCTCGGGGCGACGCGGTTCGGGACGCTCACCCGGGTCGTGCTGCCGCCGCTGATCCCGGCGGTGCTCACCGGCTTCGCCCTCGCCTTCGCCCGGGGCGTCGGCGAGTACGGCTCGATCATCTTCATCGCCGGCAACCTTCCTTACGTGTCGGAGATCGCGCCGCTCCTGATCGTCATCAAGCTCTCCGAGTTCGACTACGGCGGCGCCGCGGCGATCGCCACGATCATGCTCGGGATCTCGTTCCTGACGCTGCTCGCCATCAACCTGATCCAGGCCTGGTCACGGAGGCGGTTCGGCTATGTCTGAGATCTTCTCGCCCGCCTTCGTGCCCGCCGCCAAGCCGGCCCCGGCCGCCTCCGAGGGCGCCGGCGTCCGCGCGGTCCTGATCGGGATCGCGGTGGCGTTCCTGGCCCTGTTCCTGGTGCTGCCGCTGTTCGCGGTGTTCATCCAGGCCTTCTCGAAGGGGATCGACGCATTCCTGGACGCCTTCCGGGAGCCCGATGCGTGGAGCGCGATCCGCCTGACCCTGACGGTGGCGGCGATCGCGGTGCCGTTCAACGTGGTGTTCGGGCTCGCCGCCTCCTGGGCCATCGCCAAGTTCGAGTTCCCCGGCAAGTCGCTGCTGATCACCTTGATCGACCTGCCGTTCTCGGTCTCGCCGGTGGTCTCGGGGATGATCTACGTGCTGCTGTTCGGGTCCCAGGGCCTGTTCGGCTCCTGGCTCGTCGATCACGGCATCCAGATCCTGTTCGCGCTGCCGGGGATCGTGCTGGCGACGGTGTTCGTGACCTTCCCGTTCGTCGCCCGCGAGCTGATCCCGCTGATGCAGGAGCAGGGCACCGCCGAGGAGGAGGCGGCGCTGACGCTGGGCGCCTCGGGCCTGCACGCGTTCCGGACGGTGACGCTGCCCAATATCCGCTGGGGCCTGCTCTACAGCGTGCTCCTCTGCAATGCCCGGGCGATGGGCGAATTCGGAGCGGTGTCGGTGGTGTCGGGCCACATCCGCGGCCTGACCAACACCATCCCACTCCACGTGGAGATCCTCTACAATGAGTACAACTTCGTCGCCGCATTCGCCGTCGCTTCGCTCCTCGCCGTCCTTGCCCTCATCACCCTCGTCCTCAAATCCGCCCTCGAATGGCGCTTCGCAGGCGACCTCGCGCACGGCCGGGCTCACTGACCGGGTCTCCACGGCGATCCGGGTCGAGAACGTCTCGAAGACCTTCGACACGGCGGCGGTGCTGCACGACCTGTCGCTGGACGTGCGGGCGGGCGAGCTGATCGGGCTGCTCGGCCCCTCGGGCTCGGGCAAGACGACGCTGCTGCGCATCATCGCCGGGCTCGACGCGCCGGACCGGGGCCGGATCCTGTTCGGGGGCGACGACGCCACGGGCCTGCCCGTGCAGGAGCGGGCGGTGGGCTTCGTGTTCCAGCACTACGCCCTGTTCAAGCACATGAGCGTCGCCGACAACATCGCCTACGGGCTGAACGCGCGGCGCCGCGCCGACCGGCCGGCCAAGGCCGAGATCAAGCGCCGGGTCGGCGACCTGCTCGACCTGATCCGGCTCTCAGGCTTCGGCGACCGCTACCCGTCGCAGCTCTCCGGCGGCCAGCGCCAGCGTGTGGCGCTCGCCCGAGCGCTCGCGGTCGAGCCGCGGGTCCTGCTGCTCGACGAGCCGTTCGGGGCGCTGGACGCCCAGGTCCGCAAGGACCTGCGCCGCTGGCTGCGCGAGATCCACGACCGCACCGGCCAGACCACGATCTTCGTGACCCACGACCAGGACGAGGCCCTGGAGCTGTCGGATCGCGTGGCCGTGCTCGACCGGGGCCGCCTGGAACAGGTCGGCACCCCCGACGAGGTCCAGGAGAACCCGGCCTCTGCCACGGTCATGAAGTTCCTCGGCGATTCCGTCGAGGTGGAGGCGATCGCCGAGGGCGGGCGCGTCCTGGTGCGGGGCCGCGAGACACCGGTCGTCGCGCCGGCCGGGATCATCGGCCCGGTGAAGCTCTACGTGCGGCCCTGGCAGCTGCAGCTCGCCGAGCCCGAATCCGCGCACCTGTCCGGCACCGTGCGCAGCTCGTACCGAACCCAGGGGCGCCAGCGGATCGAGGTGGTCGACGCCGAAGGGCGCGTGCTGGCCGTGGAGGATTTCGACGGCGTGCGCTACGCCGCCGGGCACCCGGTCGGCCTGCGGATCAATGGCGGGCACGTGTTCGGGTGAGGCTCGCCAGCGGCAGCGCAGCATCCTAGGCTCCCGATCATGACCGTACCGAGTCGCGAACCCGCCGCCGACGTGCTGACCGCCATCGGCCAGACGCCGCTGATCCGCCTGCGCCGCGCCTCCGAGGAGACCGGCTGCACCATCTACGGCAAGGCCGAGTTCCTGAATCCCGGGCTGTCGGTGAAGGACCGTGCCGCGCTCTCCATCGTGCGGGACGCGGAGGCGAAGGGCCTGATCCGTCCGGGCGGCACGATCGTCGAGGGCACCGCCGGCAACACCGGCATCGGCCTCGCCCTGGTGGCCTCGGTGCGCGGCTACCGGACGCTGATCGTCATACCGGTCACCCAGTCCGAGGAGAAGAAGCAGACTCTGCGGCTCGCGGGCGCCCGGCTGGTGGAGGTCCCGGCCGTGCCCTTCGCCAACCCGAACAATTACGTCCACGTGGCTCGGCGCCTTGCGGAAAAGCTCGCCGCGACGGAGCCGGCGGGCGCCTTCTTCGCCGACCAGTTCGACAACGTCGCCAACCGGCAGGCCCATATCGAGGGTACCGGCCCGGAGATCTGGGCGCAGACCGGCGGCCGGGTCGACGGCTTCGTCTGCGCGGCCGGAACCGGCGGCACGCTCGCCGGCACTGCCGAGGCCCTGCGCGCCCGGAATCCGCAGGTGCGGATCGCGCTCTCCGATCCGGAAGGCTCGGCCCTCTACGCGCATTACACGACCGGAACGCTGAAGGCCGAGGGCTCCTCGATCACCGAAGGCATCGGCCAGGGGCGGATCACCCGCAACCTCGAGGGCTTCACCCCCGATCGCGCCTTCCGGATCCCGGACCGCGAGGCCCTCGACATCGTCTTCGGCCTGATGCGGGAGGAGGGGCTGTCGCTGGGCGGGTCGTCGGGCATCAACGTCGCCGGAGCGATCCGGCTGGCGCGGGACCTCGGGCCCGGCCACACGATCGTGACGATCCTCTGCGACGGGGCGGCGCGCTACGCCTCCAAGCTGTTCAATCCGGCCTTCCTCACCGAGCGCAACCTGCCGGTGCCGTTCTGGCTCGACGCGCCGGAGGAGGCGCTGCCGGACTGGCACGCTTGAGGCCGGCGGCCGCATCCGGACTTTTCACACAAAAGCTTGGCTGGGCGTTGAACGGAACGGATTGTCGCAGCGTTTGAACGGTCACGCTCGCATCAGCGCAGCCGTTCGGAGAGCCCGACCATGTCCCTCGTCACCATCCTGCTCATCATCCTGATCATCCTGGCCTTCGGCGGCGGTGGCTTCCTCGGCGGCGGTGCGTATCGCGGTCCCGGCTTCGGCCTCGGCGGCATCCTGCTGATCGTTCTGATCGTGCTGCTGGTCACCGGCCGGCTGTAAGCCCGATCTTGCGCGGATGGGCGTCGGCTCGCCGACGCAAGCCCGCTCAGCGGCAGGTGATCGCCACGACGGCGGGCGCGACCACGCCGGGACCACCATCCCGGCGCGGCGTCGCCGCGGAGAGGCCCTGGGCCGCCAGGAAGGCCGCGACGGCCCGCGCCGGCACCAGCGGCAGGCGCGCAGGCGGCACCACCCCGGCGACCCGCCGCGGCGCCGCGGGATAGCGGGCGACGAGTCCGACGAGGGCCCCCGACCGGTCGAGCACCGGCGCACCGCCGGATCCCGGCTGGAGCGCGGCGATCACATCCCCGCCCCGCGCCTCGCCGGGCGCGGCCTGGACCCCGTCCGGGCCCGGCGCGAGGGCGATCAGGCTCTCCTCAGTGCCGACGGGATCGGTCCGGATCGCAGGCTGGAGCGGGGCAGGAGCACCGGGAATTTCGAGGAGGGCGAGGCCTGCGGGATCGGTGGCGAGCACCCGCGCCGGCGCCGACCCGACCCGGGGCTGGGCGCAGCCCTCCAGCACCGCGGCGGCGGTCAGCACGCGTCCCGGCGCCACCGTGAGACCCGCGCCCGACGCCGGAGCGGACGACAGGCTCGCCGGCTTCAGGGGTGCCGCGGCCTGCGGCGGGGGTGCCGGTTTGCCGGCAGCGCGGGTCGCCGGAGCCGATCCCGGGCCTGCCGGGATCTGAGCGGCCGGCGCCGCGGCGGGGTCTGGAAACGGCACGAAGGCGTTCGCCACGGCAATGACGAGCCGGTCGACCTCCGGCGCCAGAGCGCGGTCGTAGCCGAGCAGGAAGCCGCGCACGCCCTCCGGTCCGGAGGCATAGCGGATGTAGGACAATCCCGGCCCGGTCTCGGCGGTGACCACCACGGCGTCGGGCCGCCGCAGCTTGTAGGTCACCTTGCGGCCGGGGAGCGGCGCGGTGGCCTTCTCGAACAAGGTGTCCAGGGTCTCGGTCCCCGGCGGGAAGACGCGGGATTCCAGGGTCACGCGGCCGTCCTGGCTCTGCCACCGGGTTCCGGAGGGCAGGGCGGTGCGCTTCGCCAGCAGGCGCTCGGGCACCCCCATCAGGGCACCGGTGCCGGGATCGACCGAGACGCGGAAACGCGCCGCATTCCGCGCCGCCGCGCCGGCGGCAAGCAGCGCCGCCCGGACGCGCGGATCGAGGGGGTCGGCCCCGCCAGTCCGGGCGCCGTAGGCGTTGAGCGCCTCGAAGGTCCGGCGCCCGAAAGCCCCGGACACCACGGCGTTGAAGTCGCCGGTCCAGACCAGGGCGTCCTGGACCGCCTTGCGCTCGGCTTCCGGCAGCGCCTCGAAGGTCACCTTCGCGGCCTCGAAGGCGGGATCGGCCGGAGCCCCGGCCACGGGCGCCGGCCTCGGTGCGGCCCAGGCCGGCACCGGCCGATCCTGAGCCTGGACCGGCAGGCTGCCGAAGGCGATCAGGATCGCGAGCGATGCCCCGCACCGGGAGCGGCCGCGCGACGCGCCCAGAGGCCGACACCGCGACGAGTCACCCGAATCCATCTCCGCCCCCCGACCGTCGTCGTCCCGATCCTGGCAGAGGCCGCAGCGGCAGGCCAGATCAAACCGCCTCTCCGCCCCGGTGCACCCGGAGCGGCAATGCGCTACAGGGCGGATGTCCGGCCCTGGGCGGCGGCCGGATCGCCGGATCGGTCGACCGGCCACGCGAGGCCGCCCCGGTTCGACGCGGAGCCCGGCATGAGCGACTCGAACAACACCTTCAAGAAGGCGCCCAAGCGCAAGCCCACCAAGGGCAAGAGCATCAGCGTCTCTCCGGAGATGCGGCAGGCCTATGCCGACCTGATCCAGCAGCGCGCGGACAAGGAGGAGGTCTACGGCCGCCATCTGCCGCAGGACGAGTCGCGCCGGCGATAACCGACAGACGGCGATCGTCCCGGCACGGCCGTCCACTCAGCGCTTGCGCACGAATTCGGTGCGCAGCACCAAGCCCTTGATGGTGTCGTGGCGGCAGTCGATCTCCTCCGGGTCGTCCGTGAGCCGGATCGACCGGATGACCGTGCCCTGCTTCAGAGTCTGGTTCGCGCCCTTGACCTTGAGGTCCTTGATCAGCGTGACCGCATCGCCGTCGGCCAGGACATTGCCGGCCGCGTCGCGGACGGCAATCGTCTCGGGGGGCGCGGCCGCGGACCCCGGCGGGCGCCATTCGCCCGTCGCCTCGTCGTAAACGTAAGCCTCGTCGTCGCCGCTCAAATCCGTGCCCCCTGTTCGGATCGGGGCCGGGTCCTGTCAGGATCGCGTGGGCCCGTCATCCGCGCGTCCCGGCACACCGAACCGGTCAGCGAGTCGGCGCGGGACGCCGGGAGCTTAGCCGATCGGGCCGGCCCCGCGCGAGAGCGGCGGGGCCGGCCCGACGGGGTGCCTTACCGCTTCAGCGGGCCGGCCTCGATCACGTCCTCGACCGTGCGCAGGCCGGCGCGGGGCGCGTTGACGAGGCAGGCCATGTTGCCCGGCGGGTGCTGGTTCTTCCACATCTTGGTGTGGGCCTGGGGGATCTTGTCCCAGGGGAAGACCTCGCTCATGCACGGGTCGATCCGCTGGTCGAGCACGAACTGGTTCGCCGCCGAAGCCTGCTTGAGGTGGGCGAAGTGCGAACCCTGGATGCGCTTCTGCCGCATCCAGACGTAGCGGGCGTCGAAGGTGATGTTGAACCCGGTCGTGCCGGCACAGAACACCACCATGCCGCCGCGCTTCACCACCAGCGCCGAGACCGGGAAGGTCGCCTCGCCGGGATGCTCGAACACGATGTCGACATCCTGCTTGCCGGTGATGTCCCAGATCGCCTTGCCGAACTTCCGCGCCTCCTTGGTCCAGGCGTGGAACTCGGGGCTGTTGACCTTCGGGAGCTGCCCCCAGCAGTCGAAGTCCTTGCGGTTGATGACGCCCTTGGCGCCGAGGCTCATGACGTAGTCGCGCTTGGACTCGTCCGAGATCACCGCGATCGCGTTGGCGCCGGAGGCCGCGCAGAGCTGCACGCCGAACACGCCGAGGCCGCCGGAGGCGCCCCAGATCAGCACGTTCTGGCCGGGCTTGACCGTGTGCGGCGCGTGGCCGAACAGCATGCGGTAGGCGGTGGCGAGGGTCAGCGTGTAGCAGGCCGCCTCCTCCCAGGTGAGGTGCTTGGGCCGCGTCATCAGCTGGCGGGACTGCACCCGGCAGAACTGCGCGAAGGAGCCGTCCCCGGTCTCGTAGCCCCAGATGCGCTGCGAGGGCGAGAGCATCGGGTCGCCGCCGTTGCACTCCTCGTCGTCGCCGTCGTCGCGATTGCAGTGGACGATGACCTCGTCGCCGACCTTCCAGCGCTTCACCTTGGAGCCGACCTTCCAGACGATGCCGGAGGCGTCGGAGCCCGCGATATGGTACTCGCCCTTGTGGACGTCGAACGGCGAGATCGGCTCCCCGAGGCCGGCCCAGACGCCGTTGTAGTTCACGCCCGCGGCCATGACGTAGACCAGCACCTCGTCGTCGCCGATCTCCCAGACCGGCAGCACCTCGAGCTGGTGGGACTGCTCCGGGGGTCCGTGCCGCTCGCGCCGGATCGCCCAGGCATACATCTTGGCCGGCACATGACCCAGCGGCGGGATTTCACCCATCTCGTAGAGGTCCTTGACCTCTCCGCCCGTCGGACTGATCGCAGCGCTCGCCGCCATCTCGCTCTCCTCTCGTCCCGCGTGTTGCTCACGGCCGCGGTTCTCCCTCGCGCTATAGCGGCGATGCTTGAGGCCTCCAAGTGGGTCGAAAGTCGAAAGCCGATGGTTTCCGGCATGAAAAAGGCGCCGGCACAGGGCCGGCGCCCACGTATTCAAATTCGGCTTTTCGAACGACCAAGTATTATTCGGCGGCCGCCTTGCCGGTCTCGATCCCGAGACCTTCCGCAACGCCCCGCCCAAAGTCTGGGTGGACTTTATACCAGTGGCCGATCATCCGCTCCTGGATATGACGCGGCGAGTCGCCCATCGAGGTGACGATGTTCTTCACCAAGCGCTGGCGGGCGCCCTCGTCGAGCACCTTCGACCACAGGTCCCGCGGCTGGCCGTAGAGGTCCGCGTCGTCGTTGGGCCAGCCGTACCGGGCGGCGTCGCCCCGGATCCGGAGCGGCGGCTCGGCGAAGGACGGATCCTCGACGGGCCCGCCGAACGAGTTCGGCTGATAATCGACCTGCGCGCCGTGGTTGCCGTCGGTGCGCATCGCGCCGTCGCGGTGGTAGGTCTGGACCCTGGCGTTTCGGGCCTGGTTCACCGG
This sequence comes from Methylobacterium sp. FW102-HT35C08, assembly GCF_058790235.1. Classification (NCBI taxonomy): domain Bacteria; kingdom Pseudomonadati; phylum Pseudomonadota; class Alphaproteobacteria; order Hyphomicrobiales; family Methylobacteriaceae; genus Methylobacterium; species Methylobacterium sp. FW102-HT35C08. Next base: position 1,177,161 of record NZ_JBYTCL010000002.1, read on the forward strand.
GATCTGGTGGTAATTCACCCCGAGCCGGTACCGGTGGGCGTCCGCGTACGACAGGATGCGGTTCTGAAGCATCTTGTCCGGCGAGAAGCCGATGCCGGGCACGACGTTCGACGGCTCGAAGGCCGATTGCTCGATCTCCGCGAAGTAGTTCTCCGGGTTCCGGTTCAGCTCCATCTCGCCGATCTCGATCAGCGGGTAGTCGCCGTGCGGCCAGACCTTGGTCAGGTCGAACGGGTTGATGCGGTAGGTGTCGGCGTCCAGCTCGGGCATGATCTGGACCTTCACCGCCCATTTCGGGAAGTCGCCGGCCTCAATCGCCGAGGACAGGTCGGCGGACGAGTAGTCCGGGTCCGTGCCGGCGATCGCGTCGGCCTCGTCGGCGGACAGGTTCTGGATGCCCTGCTTGGTGTGAAAGTGGAACTTCACCCAGGAACGCTCACCCTTCTCGTTCCAGAGCGAGAAGGTGTGCGAGCCGTAGCCGTTCATGAAGCGCGCCGATTTCGGCGTGCCGCGATCGCTGTACAGGATCATGACCTGGTGGATCGCCTCCGGCGACAGGCCCCAGAAATCCCACCGGCGCCAGTGCGGCTTGAGATGCGTGCGCGGATCGCGCTTCTGCGTGCGGATGAAGTCCGAGAACTTGATCGCGTCGCGCACGAAGAAGATCGGCGTGTTGTTGCCGACAAGATCCCAGTTGCCCTCGTCGGTGTAGAACTTGAGGGCGAAGCCGCGCGGGTCGCGGACGGTGTCGGCGGAGCCGGACTCGCCGCCCACCGTCGAGAAGCGGGCGACCATCGGCACGTCCTTGCCGACCTCGGTCAGGACCTTGGCGCGGGTGTACGCGGCGAGCGACTTGGTCAGCCGGAACGTCCCGTAGGCGCCGTAGCCCTTGGCGTGCACCACCCGCTCCGGGATCCGCTCCCGATTGAAATGGGCCATCTTCTCGATGAGTTGGTAATCCTGCATCAGCACCGGCCCGCGGGAGCCGGCGGTGAGCGAGTTCTGGTTGTCGGAGATCGGGTTGCCGAACGCGGTCGTGAGACGCGGGCTCTGGTCGGCCATCGCGGTCGCTCCTTGTCGTTGAGGACGGGCGGGCGCAGGCGCGAACCGTGTTGCGCGCGATGCGATCGCTGGCGGCCCAACGCGCAGGCTCCCGATTGGAGCCGTCGCAAAGTGTATCAGAGCTGACAATTCCGTGTGGGCGATGCGGCCGCGCGACACGCCTCAAATCGGGCTGTCCCGGCGGACAAGTTTTTTAAAGCCCGGCCGGGCGTTGCGAGGCCCTCTTGCACTTCTGTCCCGGATGACGGGCCGCCCGGCCTTCGCTACGGTGGCCGCAAGGCTGCGCCCCGCGCGCGGATACAAAGATCACACGGAGGCGAGGGATGGCCGCAAGCGTCGCGGAGACCAAGAGCGACAAGTCTAGCCGCGACAAGCCCTGGATCATCCGCACCTATGCGGGGCACTCGACGGCCGCGGAGTCGAACAAGCTCTATCGCGGAAACCTCGCCAAGGGCCAGACCGGCCTGTCGGTCGCCTTCGATCTGCCGACCCAGACCGGCTACGACCCCGACCACGAGCTGTCCCGCGGCGAGGTCGGCAAGGTCGGAGTCTCGATCGCGCATCTCGGCGACATGCGGACCCTGTTCCAGGACATCCCGCTCGCCCAGATGAACACCTCGATGACGATCAACGCCACGGCCCCGTGGCTGCTGGGGCTCTACCTGGCGGTGGCCGAGGAGCAGGGCGCGCCGATCGCCGCGCTCCAGGGCACGACCCAGAACGACATCATCAAGGAATACCTGTCGCGCGGCACCTACGTGTTCCCGCCCGCGCCGTCCCTCCGGCTCACCAAGGACGTGATCCTGTTCACGACCAAGAACGTGCCGAAGTGGAACCCGATGAACGTCTGCTCCTACCACCTGCAGGAGGCGGGGGCGACGCCGGTCCAAGAGCTGTCCTACGCGCTGGCCATCGCCATCGCGGTGCTCGACACGGTGCGCGACGATCCGGACTTCGACGCCGCGAGTTTCCCGGAGGTGTTCGGCCGGATCTCGTTCTTCGTGAATGCGGGCCTGCGGTTCGTCACCGAGATCTGCAAGATGCGGGCGTTCTCCGAGCTCTGGGACGAGATCGCCCAGGAACGCTACGGCATCGACGACCCGAAGAAGCGCATTTTTCGATACGGTGTGCAGGTCAACAGCCTCGGGCTGACGGAACAGCAACCGGAAAACAACGTCCACCGCATCCTGATCGAGATGCTGGCGGTGACGCTGTCCAAGCGCGCCCGCGCCCGCGCGGTGCAGCTGCCGGCCTGGAACGAGGCGCTCGGCCTGCCGCGGCCCTGGGACCAGCAATGGTCGATGCGCATGCAGCAGATCCTGGCCTTCGAGACCGATCTGCTGGAATACGACGACATCTTCGACGGCAGCCACGTGATCGAGGCCAAGGTCGAGGCGCTGAAGGTCGAGACCCGGGCCGAGCTGGAGCGAATCGGCGGCATCGGCGGCGCGGTCGCGGCGGTCGAGACCGGGGCGCTCAAGCGCGCGCTGGTGGAGTCGAACGCGCGCCGGATCTCGGCGATAGAGGCCGGCGAGCAGATCGTCGTCGGCGTCAACAAGTGGCAGCAGGGCGAGCCCTCGCCGCTGACCGCCGGGGAGGGGGCGATCTTCTCCGTCTCCGAGACGGTCGAGATGGAGGCGCAGAACCGCATCCGCGAGTGGCGCGGTCGCCGCGACGAGAACGCCGTGGGCCAGGCCCTCGACGCCCTGGAACAGGCGGCGCGCTCCGGCGCCAACATCATGCCGCCGTCGATCGAGGCCGCGAAGGCCGGCGTCACCACCGGCGAGTGGGGCGCGCGCCTGCGCGCGGTGTTCGGCGAGTACCGGGCGCCCACCGGCGTCACCGTCGAGACGATCTCGTCCGGCGCGGCCGAGGAGGCCAAGCTGCTGATCGCCGACCTCGGCGAGCGGCTCGGCGAGACGCCGAAGCTCGTGGTCGGCAAGCCTGGCCTCGACGGGCATTCCAACGGTGCCGAGCAGATCGCACTCCGCGCCCGGGATGTCGGCTTCGACGTCACCTATGACGGCATCCGCCAGACCCCGGCCGAGATCGTCGCGAAGGCGAAGGAGACCGGCGCCCACGTGGTCGGCCTGTCGATCCTGTCCGGCTCCCACGTGCCGCTGGTGCGCGAGGTCCGGGCCAAGATGCGGGAAGCGGGGCTCGACCACATCCCGGTTGTGGTCGGCGGCATCATCTCGCCCGAGGATGAGCTCGTCCTGAAGAACATGGGCGTGCGCGCCGTCTACACGCCGAAGGATTACGCCATCGATCAGATCATGGTCGGGCTGGCCAAGGTGATGGAGAAGAGCCTGGATCGCCGGGACGGCCCGTCGGACAGGGCGCGCGAGGAAGCCCAGGTCTACTGAGGGGCCGCGACGCTCAAGTTGAATCGACTGCTAACGTCTCTCAAACAAGTTTAACCGTTCCCGGGTCATAACACCCTCGGTCCTCCTTCGGGACCGAGGGCGAAGTGACATGCGCACTGGTATCTCGATCGCGGCCAAGCTCGGGCTCTGCCTCGCCGCGCTGTTTCTCCTGATCGCCGCCACGAGCGGCCTATCGCTGTCCGAACTGCGCAGCGTCAACGCCACCGCGGCGGAGCTGCGCGACGTACGTGTTCCCACCACAGATTCCCTCGGGCGGATCGGCGTCCTCATCATGCGCCAGCGGGTCAACGGCGGGCGCCTGATCACCGCCGACACGCCGGAGCTGCGCACCGAGGTTGCGAGCATGATCGCCAAGCGTGGCGACCAGCTCGCCGCGCAGTTCACCCGCTACGAGGCCGAGCCGCTCACGCAGGCCGAGCGCGACACCTACGCGACCCTGCGCCGGAACCTCGACGCCTACACGGCCCTGCAGAATCAAGCCGTCGACAAGGGCACGTCCGGCGACGTCGCCGGCGGCTTGCGGATCTACAACACGGCGATGTCGGCCGGCATCAACGCCGTGCTCTCGGAATGGGACCGGCTGGTCGACCTGAACGCCGCCGGCTCGAAGGCGAGCGGCACTCGGATCGAGGAGACCTACGCGGCCGCCAACCGCAACATGCTGGCGCTCGCCGGCCTCGCGCTGGTCGTCGCCTTGGGCGCTCTGGCGATGGTGCTGCGCGGCGTCAGCCGGCCGCTGCGGGCGATCTCCGCGGCGACGCAGCGCCTCGCCGCCGGCGACACCGAGGCCGAGATCCCGGGCCAGAGCCGCCGGGACGAGATCGGCGCGCTGGCCGGTTCGGTGGTGGTGTTCCGCGACACCCTGATCCGGAGCCGCGCCCTCGAGGCCGAGACCGCGCTCGCCCGCGCGGATGCCGAGACCCAGCGCCGGGCCGCGACCCGGGCCATGGCCGACGCCTTCGAGCAGGCGGTCGGCGGCATCGTCGGCGGCGTCTCGGCGGCCGCCACCGAGCTGGAGGCGACCGCCCGGTCCCTGACCGGCAGCGCGGCGGATTCGGCCGGCCAGTCGGGCACGGTCGCGGCGGCGGCCAACGAGGCCGCCGCCAACGTCAATACCGTGGCGGCGGCGGCCGAGGAGCTGGGCTCGTCGGTCCAGGAGATCGGCCGGCAGGTCAGCGGCTCGGCGGAGCTGGCGCGGATCGCCGTCGCCGAGGCGGCCGACACGGTGGCGCTGGTGCAGGACCTGAGCGCCGCCGCCGCGAAGGTGGGCGACGTGGTCGGCCTGATCTCGACCATCGCGGCCCAGACCAACCTCCTGGCCCTCAACGCCACCATCGAGGCGGCCCGCGCGGGCGAGGCCGGACGCGGCTTCGCGGTCGTCGCCACCGAGGTCAAGGAACTGGCCGGCCAGACGGCGCGGGCCACCGAGGAGATCACCGGTCAGATCACCCGGATCCAGGCCTCCACGGGGCAGGCCGCCACCTCGATCGACGGGATCGGGCGGCGCATCCGCGAGATCGACGGTGTGGCGGCCTCGATCGCCGCCGCGGTGGAGCAGCAGGGCGCGGCCACGCAGGAGATCGTCCGCAACGTCGCCGAGGCGGCGGCCGGGACCGGCGCGGTCACCGGCACCATCGCAAGCCTCGCCCAGGCCGCCGAGGAGACCGGCGCGTCCGCCGCCCAGGTGCTCGGCGCGGCCTCCGAGATGTCGCGCCAGTCCGAGCACCTCACCGCCGAGGTCGGGCGCTTCCTCGCCACGGTGCGGGCGGCGTGAGCCGCCCCCTCACGGTCACGCCCGGGATCGCGTAGGACGGCCCCATGCCGTCCGCGCTGCCCACGCTCCTGCTTCTCGCCGTCCCGCTGGCCGCAGCCCTCTCGGCCGGGCTGATCCTGCGCCTGTTCCCGCTCCTGAAGCGCTACGCTCTGGCGCGGCCGAATGCCCGCTCCAGCCATACGGTTCCGACTCCGCAGGGCGGCGGCATCGCGGTCGTCACGGCTCTGGTCACGATCTCGGGTCTGTTCATCGCGGCCCCCGAGATCGGCGGCCGGCCGGACTGGATCTGGCTCGCCGGCTGCGCGCTCGCGCTGGCGGTCCTGGGTGCGGTCGACGACATCCGCCCGCTGCCGGCCGCGTTCCGGCTCGCCGTGCAGGCGGCGACGGTCGGCCTGCTGGTCTGGCACCTCGACGGGCGGCTCCTGCCCGAAGCTCCCCTCTGGCTCGAGCGCGGCCTCACGCTTCTCGCCGGCCTGTGGTTCGTGAATCTGACGAACTTCATGGACGGGCTCGACTGGATGACGGTGGCCGAGTTCGTCCCGGTCACCGCGACTCTTCTGCTGCTCGGGCTCGCCGGGCCCCTGCCGCCGCTGGCCGCCCTGGTGGCGGCCAGCCTGCTGGGGGCGGTGCTCGGCTTCGCGCCGTTCAACCGGCCGGTCGCGCGGCTCTTCCTCGGCGATGTCGGGTCGCTGCCGATCGGGCTCGTCACCGCCTGGCTGCTCTGGCAGCTGGCCGTGGCCGGCGGCCTCGCGGCCGCCCTGCTGCTGCCGCTCACCTACCTTGCCGATGCCAGCCTGACGCTGATCGCCCGGGCCGGCCGGGGCGAGCGGGTCTGGGAGGCGCATCGCGGGCACTATTATCAGCGGGCCACCGTGAACGGCCTGCGCGTTCCGGGCATCGTGGCGCGCGTCTTCGGCGTGAACCTCGCCCTGTCGGCGCTGGCCGCCGCGACCTTGCTTTGGCCGTCCTGGCCGGTCACCCTCGCGGCGCTCGCGGCCGGGCTCGTCCTGGTTGCGGTCCTGCTCCGCCGCTTCGCCCGCGCCCCGGCGCCGGCCCCAGCCGAAAGTGCCGTTCAGCCTTGACCGGACTCATCGCGCTCACCGGGGCAACCGGGTTCATCGGCCGCCATCTGCTCGCCGATCTCACGGCCCGCGGCTACCGGGTCCGGGTCCTGCTGCGCCGGCCGACGGCCCTGCCCGAGGGGGCGGCGAGCGCGATGGTCGGTGACCTGACGCGCCCGATCAACATGGCGGCGGCACTCAGCGGCGTCGACGCGGTGGTGCACTCGGCCGGCCTCGCCCACGCCATGTCGGGTGCCCCCGAGGACGATTACCGCACGCTCAACACCGAGGCGACGCGCAAGCTCGCCGAGGCGGCGGCCCGCGCCAAGGTGCGCCGCTTCGTCTTCCTGTCCTCGATCCGCGCCCAGGTCGGGGCGAGCGCACCGGGCCTGGTCGGGGAGGGCGACCCCGCGGAGCCCACCGACGCCTATGGCCGCTCCAAGCTCGAGGCCGAGCGGGCGCTCGCCGAGACCGGGCTCGACTGGGTCGCCCTGCGCCCGGTCCTCGTCTACGGCGTGGGCGTGAAGGGCAACATGGCCGCGCTCCTGCAGCTGGCGCGCAGCCCCTATCCCTTGCCGCTGGGCGGCCTCGCGGCGCGGCGCTCGCTGATCTCCCTGGACAGCCTGTCGGGGGCCGTGGAGACGGTTCTGCGGGCGCCGCGGCCGCTGAACCGAGCCCTCGTCGCGGCCGACCCGGATCCGCTCAGCCTGCCCGAGATGATCGCTGCGCTCCGCGCGGGCCTCGGCCGCGGCGCGGGTCTCGTCCCGGTCCCGGCCGGCCTCCTCAAGCTGGCCTGCCGGATGACGGGGCGGGAGGCGCAGTTTGCCCGCATCGCCGAAGGGTTGGTGGCCCGCGCCGACGGCCTCGCGGCGCTCGGCTGGCATCCGGCCTGCGCGACCCGGGACGGGCTGGCGCGGCTCGCGCGGGCGGGCGGTTGAACGCTCCGGGCAGGACGGCACGGTTTCCGGCTGAAGCCCTCGGGTGACGGACCCGCTCCGCGTGATCACAAGCGAAGCGGAGCAACCCCGGGCGGCGCGGCCCCTGTTATTCTGGCGCGGCCCTGAATTGCTTCGCTCCGCTCGTAAAGACGGTGAGGCCGAGGCGATCCCCGCGGAAAGGATCCGACAGGCCGCTCCGTTTCCGAAAGCCGGATGCGTCAGCCGATGGCCGGAGTCGCGCCGGCAAGCGGCGCCTCCTCGGTTATTCCATCGCTGGTCGCCGGGATCGGCCCGGCCCGCTGGGCCTTGCGCTCGCGGAAATGCGGCACCGCCGCCTCGAACACGGAGTCCGCAGCCGCCCGGTCGCCTGCCGTCACGGCTCCGCGCAGCTGCGCGACCCAGGTATCAAGGCGCGCCTTGTCGGCGAAGACCGGCCGCGCCGCCATCACCCCGTCGATCCCCGGCAGCGTGACGCGCGGCTCCTCGCGGGCGAACAGGATCTCGTTGAGCCGCTCACCCGGCCGCGCCCCGGTATAGGCGATCTCGATCTCCGCGCCGGGCTCGAATCCGGCAAGCCGGATCATGCGCTCGGCCAGATCCGCGATCCGCACGGGCTGGCCCATCTTGAGCACGTAGACCGCGGCGCGCGCCGAATCCGCAGCGGCGCGCGCCTCGCCGTCGGCGTGGGAGGCGGCCGTGAGAACGAGGTCGCAGGCCTCGCGCACGGTCATGAAGTAGCGGACCATATCCGGATGGGTGACGGTGACCGGGCCACCGCGGGCGATCTGCGCCTTGAACACCGGCACCACCGAGCCGGCGGAGCCGAGGACGTTGCCGAACCGCACGGCGATCAGCCGGGTGCGGTGTTCCGGCCGGACGGATTGCTCGGCGTCGAGGGCCTGGGCGACCATCTCGGCGAAGCGCTTGGTGACGCCGAGCTGCGAGACCGGCTCGATCGCCTTGTCGGTGGAGATCATCACCAGGGCCCGCGCGCCCGCCGCGACCGCGGCCTCGGCGACGTTGATCGAGCCGAACACGTTGGTCTTGATCCCCTCCTGCCAGTCCCGCTCCAAGTAGGGGACCTGCTTGAGCGCGGCGGCGTGGAGCACGTAATCCGGCCGGAAATCCGCGATCACCTGATGCGTCCGCTCCCGGTCGCGGATGTCGGCGAGGACGCCCGTCACCTCGGCCTCCGCGGCCAGGATCGCGGGGTGGCTGAGGATGCCGTGGAGTGCCGGCTCGGACGAGTCGAGAACCAGCACCGCGGCGGCCCCGAAGGCCACAGCCCGCAGGCAGATCTCGGAGCCGATCGAGCCGCCGCCGCCCGTGACCACCACGCGGCGGCCGGTCAGGAACGCCTCGAGACGCGTCCGGTCGATGGCCACGGTCGGACGCAGCAGCAGATCCTCGATCTCCAGCGGCGCCAGCTGCGGCCCCTGCACGCCTTCGCCGAGGCCGGCCACGCGGGCGAGCGGCAGGCCGAGACGGCGGGCCCGGACGAGGAGGTCGTCGGGCGCAGCCTCCGGGGCGAGGGCGCTCGGGGCGGCCACCAGCCGCCGCACCGGCTCACCGCGGGCGGCGAGATCGGCCACCACCTGCTCGAGATCCGGGAAGCCGCCGAGGACCGGCACGCCGCGCATGAACTGACCGCGCTCGTCCGCCCGGGGCGAGAGGATGCCCCGCGGCGCCAGCTTCTTTACCGAACCGGCCTCGATCGCCCGGATCAGCACGTCAATATCGGCCCCGCGTCCGAGCAGCAGCGTCGGGACCGTGGCGGCCCGGGCGCTCGACTGCCGGGACCGCGTGTCCTTGAGGTAGCGGAAGGCGAGCCGCGCGCCGCCCAGGAAGAAGATCTGCAGCACCCAGTAGAGCAGGATCGCGATCTTGCCGAAGAAATAGAACCCGTAGAGGTCGGACGAGACCAGCACCCAGTCGGTCACCAGCAGCGCCAGGGCCAGCACGCTGGCCGCGCGCACGATCCCGGCGAGATCCTGCAGGGACGCGAAGCGCCATTTGGTCCGGTAGAGCCGGAAGCGGCCGTAGACGAGGCCCGCGAAGACCAAGAACGGCGGCAGTAGGTAGGGCAGGGCGTGCAGGCGCTCGGCGAGCATGCCGCCCTGGAAGCGGAACAGGAAGGTGAGCACCACGGCCGCAGCGGTCGCCGCGAGGTCGTGGGCCACCATCACCGCAGTCTTGTAGAAGCGCTGCTGCATCGGGTGCCGGATCGGGATGCCGCGGGGTATCCGCCGCGGCACCGGCCCTGTCAACGCGGCGGGAAGCCGGCCCGGCGCTGCGCCGCTGCGGACCTCAGGTCAGCGCACGGACCGCGGCGCCCGCCGCATCGTCCACCCTGTCGATGTCCGGGGCGTCGATGTGCCGGTAGCGCGCCTGGATCAACCCGAAGGCTCCGAACGCCGCGTGGCCCGCCGCGACGAGCCCGAGCAGGATCCAGCCGTAGGGCTGGGCGCGCAGCAGCGCGAAGGCCTCGGTCAACCCCTTGGCGTCCGAGGAGCGCTGATGCCAGGCCGCCGCGACGAGAAAGCCGCCGATGATCAGGAAGGCCAGGCCCCGCGCCGCGTAACCGAAGCGGCCGATCGGGCCGGCCCAGCGCTCGCGCGCCCGGGCGTCGAGGGCGAGCCGGTCGGTGACGTCGCCCCGCCACGCCTTGCCCAGGAAGCCGAACCCGCCGCCGACCACCGCGAGGCCGCCGAGGGCCACGAGCCAGCGGCCGAAGGGCTTAGCCAAGAGCCAGGCGGTCCAATCGTGCATGCCGTCGCCGCCGCTCATCCCGAGGCCGAGGCTGAGCGAGGCCGCACTGGCGGCGAGTGCCAGATAGAGCCCGGCACTGATCAGGTGCGCCCCGCGGACGGCCAAGCCCTTGGCCGAGGTGCCGCGCCGGTCCGCATCGGTGACGGCCTCGACCAGGCGCCAGACCGCGAAGCCCAGGAGCCCCAGCGCGATCAGCCCGACCACCACCGCGCCGAACGGTCCGGCCAGCACGGCGCGCAACGCATCCTTGCTGTCGCCGGCCCGGCCGCCCTGCCCGACGGCCGCGAGCAGCGCCAGGGCGCCCACCACGACGTAGACGGCCCCGCGCGCACCGTAGCCGAGCCGGGCGATGCGCTCGATCGTGTTGCGGCCACCGGGAAGCGGCGTCATCGGCGAACCCGGACGGGGAGAGGAGCGAGGGTCGGCATCGGCGGGATCCGGACATGCGGGACCGATCAACGCCCGGCGGCTCGGACCCGATCCGTTGCCAGTGCCTTGATCCCGTCCCGCTACAGCGGCGTCCGCTCGGTCCGGCCGGACAGCGCCACGTAGAACCCGAGACCGTCCTGGGCCGGCAGGGTCTGCAGGCGCTCGATCAGCCCGCGGCGCTTGGCGTCGAGGAGCAGGCGCCCGGCCGGCTGGAACAGGGTCTCGCCGCCGCCCTCGGGCGGCGGGTCCAGGCGGATCGCCACGGTCTTGCCCTTGGCGAAGCGGCTGCGCTCCAGCATGTCTTTGAGGGACGCCTCCGCGGTCGCCCGGTTGGCGCCGCGCAGGTCGAGCACCGAGTCCGCGTCCGTCACGCCGAGGGAGCCGCGCAGCTTGGCGGCGTAGAAATCTTCGAAATGGGGCAAGTCGTTGCCTTGATGCTCTGCCGGGCCGGTCAAGCCGGCCGTTGAGATCGGATGCGGCTCAGAAGGTGAGACCGCGATAGATGTCGCGCACCGGCACGGCGCCATCAAGCTCCGGGAGCATCACGGCGTCATCGAGCCCCAGCGCCGCCACGGTCCAGTCCGCGTCCGCGCGCCGCCAGACCTCGACCCGAGCCTCGTCGGAATAGACGATCAGCAGCGCCGCGAGGCTCGGCACGGTCCGGTAGAAATCGATCTTGCGGCCGCGGTCCAGGCTCATGGTCGACGGCGACAGCACCTCGGCGACGAGGAGCGGATCCTCCGCATAGCCGTCCGGCAGGGGCGCCCCGCACCGGACCACCACGTCGGGAACCGGGGCGAAATCATCCATCGCCGCGGTGAGGATCGCGAGGCCCGGCATGGCCCGGCAGCCCCGCGGCTCTGCCAGGGAATCGAGACGTCCCGCCAAATTCATGACGATCCGCTGATGCCGCTCCCACGGCGGCGCCATGAGCACCGGCTCGCCGTCGAGCAGCTCCCAACGCTCCCCGTCCGGGCGCGGCTCCAGCCAGCGCCTATACTCGGCGACGCTCATGCGCGCGTCGCGCTTCACGGCCAATGCCATGGCGGCCTCCGATCGCGACTCGAAGGTTAGCACGGGCCAAGGATTGCGGCGACGGGCTCAATCAGCCCCGAGCTGCGCCGTCGCCAGCGTGGCGCCAGCCTCCAGGAAGCGCTGCGGGTCGACCGGTTCGCCGTCGACGCGGGTCTCGTAATGCAGATGCGACCCCGTGGACCGCCCGGTCGAGCCGACGAAGCCGATCACGTCGCCGGCCGCGACACGCTGGCCCGGACGCACGGCGATGCGGGCGAGATGGCCGAACCGGGTGGCCAGGCCGTGACCGTGGTCGATCTCGACCATGTTGCCGTAGCCTCCCGCGGCCTCCGCGGTGGTCACCCGGCCCGCGGCGGTGGCGCGGGCGGGCTCGCCGTACTCCGCCTTCAGGTCGAGGCCGGTATGCAGGGCAAGTCCGCGGGTGAATGGATCGAGACGCGTGCCGAACGGGCTCGACACCGGTGCCTCGCCCCGGATCGGCCGGGCCAGGGGCAGCGCGGCGGCGAGCCGGCGCAGGCGCTCGCCGTCGCCGAGCGCCCGTCGGGCCAGAGCGAGGCCGGCCTCGAACCCGGCGCCGTCCAGCGCCTGGGCGTCGAGCGGGACCAGCGGGCCGCCGATGCCGGCGGCCGGCGTCGGGGCGTCGAAACGCCCGAGATCGAGCCCGGTACGACCGATCGTGCCGCGCAGGCGCCGGACCTCGTCGCCGATCCGGACGGCCAGGCGGGCGAGGCGCTCACCCTGAGCCGCCTGCAAACCTTCGAGGCGCGCCTCCAAGCGGACCAGTCCGGTCTCGGCATCGCGCGCGCTCCGGCGGGGCAGGGGGCGACGGGCAGGTCGCGACGGCACGGCCTCCTCGGACGGCCGCAGCAGGAGCCCGTCATCGGGCGCGATCCCAACCTCATCGGAGCGCGACGGCAGCGTGCCGGTGACCGCCGGATCGGCCGGGCTCTGCCGGTCGAGACCGGCCAGGGCCGCCGTGCGCCGCTCAAGCTCCGCCTGGCGCTCCAGCGCCGCCGAGACCCGGTCCGCCAGGCCCGATTCGGAGCCAGCCCGGTCGCGCCGGTCGCGGTCGATCAGGTCCTGAAGCTCCGCGATGCGGGCCTCGTAGGCGTCCCGCATCGCGCCCTGCCGGGCCACGAACCCGGCGAGCACGTCGTCGTGGAACACGATCACGTAGGAGGCGCCAAGGGCCCAGAGCAGGGCGAGGGTCAGGCCGGCGGCGAGCCAGGGTGCAGCCCGGCGCTGGGCGAGCGGTATGAGGATCTTCGGAGGGTGCATCCGGACGGCCCCGCAGGAGCCGTCATTCAACCCTCAGTAAGGTTAAGGATCCGTCGAGCCCCTCGACCCGGATCCCTTCGCGGCCCTCAGGGAAGCGCCCGGGCGGCCTCCAGCACCGCCTCGGCATGACCCGGCACCTTCACCTTCGGCCAGAGCTTCGCGATGCGCCCCTCGCGGTCGACCAGCACGGTGGTGCGCTCCACGCCCATGTACTTGCGGCCGTACATGCTCTTCTCGACCCAGACACCGTAGGCCTGGAGGACGCCCTTGTCCTCGTCGGAGGCGAGCGGGAAAGTCAGCCCGTACTTGCCGCAGAACTTGTCGTGACTCTTCACCGGGTCGGGCGAGACGCCGACGATCCGCGCGCCGGCCTCCGCGAAGGCCGGCAGGAGACCGTTGAAATCCTGCGCCTCCAGGGTGCAGCCGCTCGTGTCGTCCTTCGGGTAGAAGTAGAGCACGACTTTGTGACCTTTGAGCGCGGACAGCGCGACTCGGCCTCCTGCAGAGGCGGGCAGGTCGAAATCGGGGGCGAAGTCACCCTCGGACAAGGACATCGTGCCTTCCTTTCGGCCGATTGATGTTGTGCAATCGATTGCGTGCCGGGCATCACGCAGTTGCACCCGGCACGTACGAGCCAAAACTTGAGTCGCGACGGCTGTAAAGCGTGAGCGCGCTTCGATCCACCGGCCGCGGCGCCTGACGGCTTCGCGTGCAGAGCCCCCGGAACAAGGGTCCCGATGGCGGACGAGACAACGTCGGCATGCAGACCTCGGGGGAGGGCACGACGCGTCGGGGGCTTCTGCCTCGTCAGCGCCCTCGCCCTGGTGCTGCTCCTCGGTGCCGGGATCGGCCTCGTGGCCGTCCGCCTGTCGAACGGGCCGCTGCAGATCGACGGCCTGTCGCGCCGCGTCGCCGCCGCGGTCGCCGAGCGGATCGGACCCGGCTGGAGCATCGGGATCCGCGGCAGCAGCCTCGAACTCGACCGCGAGAACGCCCTCAGCCTGCGTTTCTCCGGCCTCGACATCCGCAATCCGCAGGGCGCCCTGGTGGTACGGGCGCCGCTGGCGCTGGTCAGCCTCGACCTCTGGAGTCTCCTGCGGCTCAACCTGCAGCCGCGCTCGATCGAGTTCCGGGAGACGCAGACCACCGCGCTGGTGCACCGGGACGGCTCCATCGCGTTCGCGGCCTCGGAGGCCAACCATCCCGTCGACATTGAGCCGGTCACGCCGCCGAGCGTGGACGGGGTGCGCGGCAGCGTCTCGCCGCTCTCGGCCGCCATCGCGTCGATCTTCGGCGTCGTCCTCGACTCGAGCGGCGTTGTCGGCGCCCTCGACCGCGCCCGCGTCACGGATGCGCGTCTGCGGCTGATCGACGAGGACGGTCACGAGCGCGCAGTCTTCGCGCGGGTCAACGGCCTGTTCGGACGCGATCCCGTCAACGGGACACGCAACTTCGAGTTACGGCTCGACGGGCCGCACGGGGAGTGGCGCTTCGGCGGCTCCTTGCGCGACGGCGGCGCGAGTCAGGAGCGCTCGGGCGTCATCACCCTCGACGACCTGCCGGTCACCGACCTCCTGCTGCTCTCGGGCCAATCCGGCCTGCCGCTGACCACGGACCTGAAGGTCTCGGCCCGCGCCGATGTCAGCCTGGCGGCCGGCCGCATCAAGACAATGAGCGCCAAGCTCCACACCGGCGACGGCACGTTCCTGATCGAGGAGAAGGACTTCAACCCGGTCACCGTCGAGAGCCTCGACGCCGCGGTGGATTGGGACGAGGCCGGCCGGGTCATGTCGCTCACCGGACTGGACTATCACGGGGCCGGCAATGCCGTGCACCTGATGGGTACCTGGAAGGGCAGCCCGCCCGGCGCCAACCCGGCCTGGACCGCGACCCTGTCGAGTCGCGACGCCACCTTGCGCGGAGCGACGCCGCAGGACGCGCCGGTGAAGATCGACGCGATGGACGCGCAGCTCTCGGGGCGGGACGGCGGAATCGCCATCGACGCGCTGAACCTGTCCGCGCCGGGCGTGACGGGGACGATCACCGGGACCATCGGGACCACCGCCGACGATGGCGGCCTCACGCTCCACATCGTCGGCCATGACGGCGAAGTCCGGACCGGTCTGCGCCTCTGGCCGGAGCACATCGCGCCGCCGGCCCGGACCTATCTGGTGGACCAGCTGCGGCGCGGTCGGGTCGATTCCGTCGATATCCGGGTGAAGATGTCGGGCACCGTGCTGGCCGCCGCGACCCGGGGCGATCCGGCCCCCGACGACGCGGTCCATATCGATTTCCACGTCTCGAATGCGGCGATCGACGTCACCGCCGATTCGCCGCCGGTGACCAAGGGCAACGTCGTCGGCGTCATCACGGGACGCTCGACCACCGTGCGGAACGTGACCGCCGAGGTGCACGGGCCGGACGGACGCGGGCTCGCGATCACGGACGGCAGCTTCGTGATCCCGCAGATCACCCCGGATCGGGTGGTGGCGCAGATCGGCATGCGGCTCTCCGGGGGCGCCGACGGGATGGCGTCCGTGCTCCAGGCGAAGCTGTTCAAGAGCGTGATGAGCGTCGACCTCGACCCCGCCACGATCAAGGGCAGCGCCGACCTGCGCGTCGATTTCCCCCTCGACCTCAAGCACATCCCCGACCTGCCGGACCTGCCGGTGACGCTGACCGGCACGCTGGGCGACCTCTCGGTCGACAAGGTGATGGGCAAGGACCGGCTGGAGGCGGGCAAATTCTCCCTGTCGTACGACCGCGGCGCCTTCGCGCTGAAGGGCGACGGCCGGGTCGCGGGCGCGCCCGTCTCGGTCGACCTGCGCCAGCCCAAGGTCGGGCAGACGGGCGAGGCGGTGGTCAACATCTCCCTCGACGACGCGGTGCGCGGCCGGAAGGGCCTGCCGACCGCCCCGCAGCTCACCGGCACGATCCCGGTCCGCGCCGTCGTGCCGATCGGGCGGCCGGGAACGGCCAAGCCGCCGATCCGGGTCGAGGCGGATCTCGCCAAGGCCGGGATCGACGGGCTTATGCCGGGACTGACGAAATCCGCCGGCAAGCCGGGCCGGCTGAGCTTCACGCTCGTGGACAGCGGCCAGACCCTGGACCTGCGCGACTTCGCCTTCGACGCCGGGCCGGCGACGGCGCGGGGCAGCGTGTCGATCACGCCGGAAGGCGGCCTGGAGCGGGCGGATCTGACGAACGTCAAGCTCTCGCCGGGTGACGATCTGCGGGTGAGCCTCGACCGGACCGGCAACGGCTACAAGGTCGTGGTCCGGGGCGCCGTGGTCGACGCACGGCCGTTCCTGAAGTCCCTCGGTGCGCCGGACGCCAAGGGCGGCAAGGAAGCCAAGGAGACCAACCCGAAGGACGTCGAGGCCGATATCCAGGTGCCGATCGTCACCGGCTTCAACGACGAGGCGCTCACCAACGCCAACCTGCGCCTGTCGCTGCACGGCAAGACCCTGCGCGGCGCCAACATCACCGGACGCTTCCGATCGGCGCCCTTCGCGGCTTCCGTCACGCGGGGCGACCGCGGTACGCCGACGCTCGCCGTGGACTCCGCCGATGCCGGCGCGACCCTGCGCTTCGTCGACGTGTACCGGCGCATGCATGGCGGGCGGCTCAATGCCGGGATCGGCCTCAACGACGGTCCGCAATCCGGCGTGGTGCAGATCCGCGACTTCATCCTGCGCAACGAACCGGCGCTGTCGAGCATCATGGCGCAGGGGCCGGAGCCGGCCGACACGGACTCGGCCCGCGGCCGCCGGGTCGCCCCGGGCCGCGGGGCCGGGGATGTCAGCTTCGATCGGATGCGCGCCAATTTCGTTCGCACCGGGACGCGGGTCGCCTTCAGCGATGCGGCAATCTCGAACGCCGCCATGGGCTTCACCCTGTCGGGCTGGCTCGATACAGGGCAGGAGCGCACCCTCATGGATGGCACATTCGTGCCGCTCTATGGGTTGAACAACGTGGCGTCACAGCTGCCGCTGCTCGGGCCCCTCCTCGGCGGCGGCCACAATGAGGGCCTGTTCGCGGTGAATTTCCGCGTCTCCGGCAAGCTCGCCTCTCCGGACGTGAGCGTGAACCCGCTCTCGGCCATCGCTCCGGGCTTCCTGCGCAAGCTGTTCAGCGCCGGCGGCGGTCCCTTCGCGGACGGGATGCCGGCACCGCAGTGAGGACCTTCGTTTTCGCCATCATTACGCGCAAAGCGCAGTGACCCAAGGTGACAGGCCATCCGAAGCCTGAGCGCCGCCTGGATTGCTTCGCGCCGCTCGCAAGGACGGCGGCGTCACGTCTCAGGCTGTTGATTCACAGACAGAAAACGACGCGACAAAGCCCGGCGCGGCAGACCGCACCGGGCTCACACCAAGTCCCGAAAACTACTTCTCGACGAAGGCTTTCTCGATCACGTAGTGGGCGGCCTCGCCGTGATTGCCCTCCTCGTAGCCGCGGGAGGTCAGGAGCTCACGGGTGTCGCGGATCATGTCGGGGCTGCCGCAGAGCATGAAGCGGTCGTTCTCGATCGACATCGGCGGCAGGCCGATATCCTCGAACAGCTTGCCCGAGACCATCAGGTCGGTGATCCGGCCGCGGTTGCGGAACGGCTCGCGTGTGACGGTCGGGTAGTAGATCAGCTGGCTCGAGATCATCTCGCCCAGGAATTCGTGCTTGGGCAGCGTCTCGGTGATGGTCTCGCCGTAGGCCAGCTCCTGCACCTGACGGCAGCCATGGACCAGCACAACCTTCTCGAACCGGTCGTAGGTCTCCGGATCCTTGATGATCGACAGGAACGGCGCGAGGCCCGTGCCGGTGCCCAGCAGGTAGAGGTGCTTGCCCGGCAGCAGGTTGTCGAGGACCAGGGTGCCGGTGGGCTTCTTGCCGACGATGATCGGATCGCCGACCTTGAGGTGCTGGAGCTTCGAGGTCAGCGGGCCGTCCTGAACCTTGATCGAGAAGAACTCCAGCTCCTCCTCGTAATTGGCCGAGACCACCGAGTAGGCGCGCAGCAGCGGCCGGCCCTCGACCTCGAGGCCGATCATGGTGAATTCACCGTTGCGGAACCGGAACGCTGGGTCGCGGGTCGTGCGGAACGAGAACAGATTGTCGGTCCAGTGATGGACCGACAGAACGCGCTCCTCGTAGAACTTGCTCATCGACGGATCAGTCCTCGAATCCTCTGATGCTCGGCTCACGGCCCCGGCGATTCGGGACCCATGGTTCGGCGGATCCCCGCTGCCCCCTCGGGCGGGGGTGGATCCTCGGCGAGGGCACTCGCCCGGATCCGGATGATAAACACACGCGCGCTGCTTCTTTCGCAGTTGCAGCACACCCGTCAAGGCGTGCCGGGATCACACTGACGAAAGAAGTGAACGGTCTGGAATCGTTCGAATATTTAGCGCCTTCGCGGGAGGTCTGCAGCATCGCTGCCGACATGGGAGGGTTGCTGTCGAGCCGCGGTCTCGTGCGGTGCGTTCAGCCGGGTTCGCCGGGCCGGAGCGGCTTCAGCCCGGCCTCGATCTCGGCGCGGCGGGGCTCCAGGAAGGGCGGCAGGGCGAGGCGCGCGCCCAAGGTTTCCAGAGGTTCGTCGGCGGTGAAGCCGGGCCCGTCGGTGGCGATCTCGAACAGGATGCCGTTGGGCTCGCGGAAGTAGAGGCTGCGGAAGTAGTAGCGGTCCACCGGGCCGCTCGTCGGCACCCGGGCGGCCCTCAGCCGGTCGGCCCAGGCGCCGTAATCCGCATCCGGGATGCGGAAGGCCACGTGGTGGACCGCGCCCGCCCCCTGACCGGCCGGCGCGGAGCGGTCGGCCAGGAGTTGAACCTCCGCGGCTGGGCCGCCGGGGCCCATGGCGTAGACCTCCACCGGGCCGTCGCTCGTCTCGAAGGCGCGATCGCGGCGCATGCCGAGGACCTGGGTCAGCACCGCCGCGGTGCGGGCCGGGTCCGGCACCGAGAGCCGGATCGGGCCGAGGCCGCGGATCTGGTAGGCGGCCGGGACCGGGGATCCGTCCCAGGGATGCTCCGGGCCGCTGCCCCCGTCATCGACGAGGGCGAGGCGCTGGCCCTCCGGATCCTCGAAATCCAGGGTGAGGCGTCCATCGCGCAGGGCGGGCTCGGCCTCGACGATCCCAGCCTCGCGCAGGCGCGCGTGCCACCACGCCACCGCGCCCGCGCCGGGCACGCGCAGATGCGTGCGGGTGATGCTGTTCGAGCCGCGCCGCTCCCGGGGTGCCGGCCAGTCGAAGAAGGTGATGTCGGTGCCCGGGCTCGCCAGCCCGTCCGCGTAGAACAGGTGGTAGGCCGAGACGTCGTCCTGGTTCACCGTCTTCTTCACGAGGCGCAGGCCGAGCGTGCCGGTGTAGAAGGCGACGTTCTCCGCCGCGCGGGCGGTCACCGCGGTGAGGTGGTGGATGCCGGTGAGCTGCATGTCGGTCCGGGGGTTGGCGCCGTTGGGCCTCAGGTGGGGACCCGCGTCAGGGTTGCGAAGACTTCGGAGCTCACCGTCGCCTCATCACAAGCGCAGCGCAGTGGCCCAGGACAGTGCAACGCCGACGATCCTGGCGTCGCGCGCCTCCGAAGAGAGCCACGAAGGCGGGTCAACCCGGGAAAGCCGCGTCTCTCGTTGACGAACCCGTCATTGCGGGACGGCGCAGCAGGGCCCGCAATCCAGAACCGCACCGAATGCCCACCCAACAGGGCGCCGTCGGCAACTCTCGATTCCGGGCTCGCCTGCGGCGCCCCGGAATGACGGCGGCTTGTGACCGGGCGATCGACACCCGGACGCGGTGGACCCGCGTTCCGAGTCCTGCCCCTCAGAGCCCGACCGGACGACCGGCTGCGACCACCAGCATCTTGCCGTCCGCGAAGGTGCGGGCGGCGGCGCGGCGGATATCCGCCTGGGTCACGGCCGAGACCATGGCGTTGCGCCGGGCGATGTAGTCCATGCCCAGTTCCTCGAAGGCGATCTGCACCAGCTGGTGGGCAATCTTGGTCGAGGTGTCGAAGCCGAGCGCGTAGGAGCCGGTCAGATAGTCCTTGGCCTTCTGCAACTCGTCGTCGTCCGGCCCGTCGGCGATCAGCCGCCCGATCTCGTCGCCGATCACCGACAGGGCCTCGCCGACGCGCTCGTTCTTGGTGGCGGTGTAGCCCCAGGTCATCGCGGCCGAGCGGTGGCTGACGAGCGAGGTCCCCACCGAGTAGGCGAGCCCGCGCTTCTCGCGCACCTCCTGGAACAGGCGGGACGTGAAGGCGCCGCCGCCCAGGATGTGGTTCAGCACGTAGGCCGGGATGAAGTCCGGGTCGCGCCAGGGCACGCCGGCCATGCCGAACCGGATCACCGATTGCGGGACGTCGAGATCGACGACAACGCGCTGGCCGAGATCGTGCACCTCCGTGCGCGGCACCGCCTTGAGCGCGCCTGCCTCGGGCAGGGCGCCGAAAGCCCGGTTCAAGCCCTCGGCGAGCTGCTCGGCGCCGATGGCGCCGACCGCCGCGACCTTCACCCGGCCGCGCCCGATGATCCGGGCATGCATGGCCAGGAGGTCGTCCCGGGTGATCGCCGTGACGCTCTCCACGGTTCCGGAGGAGGGGCGGGCATAGGGGTGGCCGGCGAACGCCTCCTTGAAGAAGCGGCGGGAGGCCAGCACCCCCGGATCGTTCTGCTGGTAGCGCAGGCCGGCGATGATCTGGCCGCGAACCCGCTCGATCGCGTCGGGGTCGAGACGGGGCTTGGCCAGCGCCAGGGCCAGGAGCCCGATCGCCTCGTCGGCATGTTTGACCAGCATTTTCAGCGAGCCGCCGACCGCGTCCGGCCCGGCATGGAACGACAGCTCGATGGCCCGGGCGGCGAGCCGCTCCTGGAACAGATCGGAGGTGAGGTCGCCCGCGCCCTCGTCGAGGAGCCGCGCCAGCATCTGGGCACAGCCGGACTTGCCGGCCGGGTCCTGGGCGGCGCCACCCTCGAAGGTGAAGGCCAGGGCGATCATCGGCACGACGGGGGATTCGACGTGCCACGCCTCGATGCCGGCCGCGGTCGTCACCGGCAGCGCCGTGGTCGGCGAGCTGGCGGCGGGGGCGGCGGTCTCGACCAGAGTCTCGGTCAAGCTCATGGAAACCTCGTGTCTTCTCTCTCGGGCGACGGCGGAGCAGGCCAAAGCTCCCGTTCGGCACGTCCCGAAGCGGGCCCGGAACAGGCCCGCCGGGACGCGGCCGGGGCTACTCGGCGGCCATCGCAACCGGGGCGTCGGAATCCTGCGCCTTCGTCAGGTAGCCGGTGACCGAGCGGGCCGGCGTCAGCCAGTGCTCGGCGGCGCTCTTGAGGCGATCCTGCGTCACCGCCTCGATGTCGGTCGGCCAGCGGCGGACCTCCTCGATGGTCTCGCCGATCGCCAGCGCCGAGCCGTAGATGCGGGCGAGCGACGACTGGCTGTCGGACGAGTAGACGGTCTCGGCGACGAGGCGGGTCTTGGCGCGCTCGATCGCCTCGGCATCCAGGGCCTCCGCGGGGGCGCGGCGCAGCACCTTGTCGACGGCTTCTTCCAGCTTCTCCAGCGGCACGCCCTCGGCGGGAACCGCGTAGACGGAGAAGCGCGTGTCGTCGATCGCCGAGCCCATGTACCAGGCGCCGGCATTCACCGCGAGGCCGGTCTCCATGACCAGCTTCCGGTAGAGGTAGGAGGTGGAACCGCCACCCAGAACCTCGGCGAGCAACTCCAGGTCGTGGCAGCCGCCGTCGCGGGCGGTGATGCAGGAGGGGGTCAGGTAGAGCCGCTGCAGCGTCGGCTGCTCGACCTTCGGGTCGGCGACGGCGACGCGGCGCAGGGCCTTCGGCTCCGGCTCCCGCGCCCGGAGGCGCTCGGGCCGGGCGCCCTGGGGGGTGACGCGACCATAGGTGGTCTCGGCAAGCCGCCGGACCTCGTCCGGCGTGACGTCGCCGGCGACCACCAGGATGGCGTTCTCCGGCGTGTAGAAGCGCTTGTAATAGGCCAGCGCGTGCTCGCGGTTCAGGCCCTCGATCTCGTGCATCCAGCCGATGATCGGGATCCCGTAGGGATGGTGCACGAACAGCGAGGCCGCCATCGCCTCGGAGAGCTGGGCCGACGGGTCGGTCTCGACCCGCATGCGGCGCTCCTCCAGCACCACGTCGCGTTCCGGCGCCACCACGGCGTCGTCGAGGACGAGACCGCTCATGCGATCAGCCTCGAACGCCATCATGGTGCCGAGATGGTCGCGGGCGACCCGCTGGAAATACGCGGTGTAGTCGTAGCTGGTGAAGGCGTTCTCCTGGCCGCCGAGGCCCGACACCGCCTTCGAGAAGGCGCCCACCGGGTGCGTCTCGGTGCCCTTGAACATCAGGTGCTCAAGGAAGTGGGCGATGCCCGACTGACCGAGCGGATCATCGGCCGAACCGTTGCGGTACCAGATCATATGGGTGGCGACGGGAGCCCGGTGGTCGGGCACGACCACCACGTCGAGGCCGTTGTCGAGGGTGAAGGCCGTGACTTCCGGGCCACCCGCCTCGGACCGCCCGAACGGCGCGGCATCGCCCCGGCCGGCGCTGGCGCCGATGGGCGAGCCCGGACGCAGCGGGAAGAGGGGGGGCGTCGCCTTCCTGAACAGGTGCATTCCGCTTTCCTTCTGCCGGCCCCGGACCCGGCGTCTCATGTCGGGACGCACGCGCGAATCGAGGCCGTCCTGGTCGCCGGCGGGCAAGAACCGCACCGGGACGATCATCTCATGTTGCCATGCCGTGGCGCCGTTGCAACAGCGACACGGCGTACCGGTTACTGCTGCGCCCGCTGACGGAGGTAGGCCCCGGGATCGGACTCTTCCTTCTCGCGGCTGGCGTTGTTGATCGGGTCGTTCGATGGCGGGCGCGCCAGCTTCTTGGGCGATTGCCGATATCCGGTCGGCGGATCGGTCAGCACATCGCGGCTCGGCTCGACGTCCGAGGGCTCGGCGTTGGCGCTCTTGCCCTTGAGCAGGTCGAAGGGGCTGAGCAGGCTGTCGTCGCGGTTGTTGTCGCCGGGCTTGCGCTCGGCCTCGGTGGTCACGCTCGCGCCGGCGCGGCGGCCGCCCCGGATCTCGTCCACCGAGAGCGTGGCGTTGTTGTCGTCGTAGCGACCCCGGACCTGATTGCCCACGGGACGGCGGCGCTCGGCGGCCGCCCGCTCGCGCTCGACGATTTCGGGATCCTTCGGCCACGCGGTGCTGGTGGAGCGGGCGCGCGGCTGGGGCAGGGCCTTGCCGTCGAGCTTGGGCGGCATCACCAGCGGCGGGCGCTCGTGATAGTCGATCGGGTCCTGGCGCTTCTCCAGAAGGCCGATGCCCGACAGCGCGTCGCGCATGAACTCGCCGCGCTCCTGCGCGTGCACGGGCCCGACGGCGCAGAGCGGAGCCAGGGCCACCGCGGCGGAGAGGAGGGGACGAAGCCTGCGATGCCCGGTCATGCTGCCTCACGGGTTCCGGACGGGGCGTCCGGCTCTGGGATGACCGCGGCGCGGCCTGATCCGACGGGTCTCGGCCTGAGGCCGGTTTCCGGCGATCGTATGGCGCCTTGACTGCGTTGCGCCAGGAGGGGGATGCAGCCGTACCTGTGTGTTGCAGGGATCACAGGCGCGGCGCCGGGTCGCCCTGCGGCGGAGACGCTCTTTCCCTGCGGCTGTCCGGTGACAGGCTGTCGAGAATCAGGCCGATCACGCCCGCCACGATCGCCGCGTCGGCGACGTTGAAGACGTACCAGGACCAGCCGCCGGCATGCAGGTGGACGAAGTCGAGCACCGCCCCGTAGGCCGCCCGGTCGATGGCGTTGCCGAGCGCACCTCCGACGATCAGCCCGAGGGCGACGGCGAGGAGCCGCGAGGCGGCCCGGCGCATCCAGATGCCGAGGCCGATCGCGGCGGCCACCGACAGGGCCACGAGGAGCCAGCGGCCGAGGCCGCTCTCCTGCTGGAACAGCCCGTAGGAGACGCCCCGGTTCCAGACCACCACGAAGTCGGCGAAGGGCGCCAACCGCCAGGGCTGCGTCAGCACGAGGTCGGTGCCGAAGTAGAGCCCGAGCTTGGTGGCCTGATCGAGGATCAGGGTGAGGACGAGGGCCAGGAGGCCGGCGCGGAAGGGCGTCATCGGCGGCGCGCGCGGTCCAGGGCGATTGCCCCCTCTCCCCGCGGGCGGGCAGGGGGAACAGCGGCGCCGCCGCCGGCGTGGAACACGCTCACGCCGCGCTCGCCTCCGGATGCGCCGCATCCCACTCGCGCAGGGCCTGGGCGTCGCGGGGCGTCACCTCCGGATAGTCCGGATCGCTGCCCACGCGCGGGCTGACCCGCCAGGAGCGGGCGCATTTGCGGCCCTCGGCCGGGCTCGGCACCACCGCCACGCCGCGCACCTCGTCGAGACGGAAGGCCTCGGCCGGACCCTCGCCCGCCACCACGGTGATGTCCGAGGTGATGCAGGTATCGGCGAAGTCGCAGCCCTCGAGCGCCGCGAGCAGGTCCGGATCCGCCACGTAGACCTGCGGCGCCGCCTCCAGGCTCGCGCCGATGCGCTTGGCCGCGCGCTCGATCTCCAGGGCACCGGTGACGACCCGCCGGACCCGCCGGATCTTTTGCCAGCGCTCCGCGAGGGCAGGGTCGAGCCATGCGGACGGAGTCTCCGGCAGGGTCTGGAGATGCACAGAGCCGTCCTCGGACGGGTAGCGGTCGAGCCACGCCTCCTCGGCGGTGAAGGCGAGCACCGGGGCGAGCCAGACCGTCACCCGGCGGAAAGCCTCGTCGATCACCTGCAGCGCCGCCCGGCGACGCACCGACGAGATCGGATCGCAGTACAGGGCGTCCTTGCGCACGTCGAAGTAGAACGACGACAGGTCGCCGGTCATGAAGCCGTTGAGCAGCGCCACCACCCGCTTGGTGTCGAAGGTCGCGTAGGCCTCGCGGATCTCGCCGTCGAGCTCGGCCAGCCGGTGCAGGATCAGCCGCTCCAGCTCCGGCATATCCTTGTACGCCACGTCGTCGCCCGCGACCCGGTGGGCGAGGGAGCCCAGCATCCAGCGCAGGGAGTTGCGCAGCTTCCGGTAGGTCTCGGCAAACGTCTTGATGATCTCCGGGCCGATGCGCAGGTCGTCGGTGTAGTCGGAAGCCGCGACCCACAGGCGCAGGATATCGGCACCCGAATCCTTGATGATACTCTGCGGCGCGACGACGTTGCCCTTCGACTTCGACATCTTCAGGCCCTTGCCGTCAAGCACGAAGCCGTGGGTCAGGACGATGTCGTAGGGCGCCCGGCCGCGGGTCCCGGCGGATTCGAGCAGCGAGGACTGGAACCAGCCGCGGTGCTGGTCGGAGCCCTCCAGGTACATCACCCGGTCCTGCCCGCCGTCGCGGACGCGCGTGACGCCGGCGAGCCCCGGGAAGGCCTCCGGATCGTCTAGCACGAAGGCGTGGGTCGAGCCGGAATCGAACCAGACGTCGAGGACGTCGGTGACCTTCTCGTAGGCCTCCGGATCGTGGTCGGGCGTCAGGAAGCGCGTGGCGGCATCGTCCCGGAACCACGCATCGGCGCCCTCGGCCGCGAAGGCGTCGCGGATGCGGGCGTTGACCCGCTCATCCTTGAGGATCTCGGCGGTCTCGCGGTGGACGAAGACGGTGATCGGCACGCCCCAGGCGCGCTGGCGCGAGACCACCCAGTCCGGCCGGTTGGCGACCATCCCGGTGATGCGGTTCTTTCCTTGAGTCGGCACCCACTGGGTGTCGTCGATGCCCTGGAGCGCGACCTCGCGCAGCGTCCGGTTGCCGAGCGAATCCACCGGCCGGTCCATGGCGATGAACCATTGCGGCGTGTTGCGGAAGATCACCGGCTTCTTGGACCGCCAGGAATGCGGGTACTGGTGGCGCAGCACCCCGCGGGCGATCAGCGCCCCGGCCTCCGTCAGCGCGGCGATGACCGCCTTGTTGGCGTCGCCCTTCTCGCCCTTGGCGGTGAGCACGCGGGTGCCGGTGAAGCCCGGGGCGGCCTCGGTGAGCACGCTGTCGGCATCGACCGTGTAGGGGATGGTCGCGTCGATGCCCCGCTCGCGCAGCAGCCGGCCGTTGGCCATCCAGAGCTCGAAATCCTCGCGACCGTGGCTCGGCGCCGTGTGGACGAAGCCCGTGCCGGATTCGTCCGTGACGTGGTCGCCGTCGAGCATCGGCACGGCGAAGCCGTAACCGAGCTTCGCGAGGGGATGGTCCAGGGTGAGGCCGGAGAGCTGCGCCGGGCTCACGTCGGCCACGCGCTCGAACGCCTCGACCCGGGCGGCCTTGAACACGGTCGCGGCCAGGCTGTCGGCGAGCATGTAGGTCTGGCCGGGGGTCGCCCAGTTGTCGGCCGGCGCCTCCGTGACCCGGTATAGGCCGTAGGCGATCTTCTTGGAGAACGCGACGGCGCGGTTGCCGGGGATCGTCCAGGGCGTGGTCGTCCAGATCACCACCCGGGCCTGGGCGAGATCCCCCTCGGCACCCGACCGGATCGGGAAGGCCACGAACACCGTGTCGCTGACATGCTCCTCGTACTCGACCTCCGCCTCGGCCAAAGCGGTCTTCTCGACCACCGACCACATCACCGGCTTTGAGCCGCGGTAGAGCTGGCCGCTCATCGAGAACTTCATCAGTTCGTCGGCGATCACGGCCTCGGCCGGGAACGCCATGGTCGCGTAGGGATGGTCCCAGTCGCCGGTGACGCCGAGGCGCTTGAACTCTTCCCGCTGCACGTCGAGCCACTGGGCCGCGAAGGTCCGGCATTCCTGCCGGAACTCGATCACCGGCACGTCGTCCTTGTTGCGGCCCTTGGCGCGGTACTGCTCCTCGATCTTCCACTCGATCGGCAGGCCGTGGCAGTCCCAGCCCGGGACGTAGTTGGCGTCGAAGCCGAGGGCGGTCTGCGAACGCACCACCACGTCCTTGAGGATCTTGTTGAGCGCCGTGCCGATGTGGATGTTGCCGTTGGCGTAGGGCGGGCCGTCGTGGAGCACGAATTTCGGCCGGTTCTGCCCACGGGCGCGCAGCGTCCCGTAGAGGTCCATCTGCTTCCAGCGCTCGATGAACAGCGGCTCGCGCACCGGCAGGCCGGCGCGCATCGGGAACTCGGTCTGCGGCAGGAACAGGGTCTTGGAATAGTCGCGGGCGGGCGCGGTCTCGGGGGCGGTCATCGGGTCTCGCATCGGCGGTCGGGCCGGCGGCAGGCCGGCGGATTCGGGTCAGGCGGCAGGAGGATCCCGGACCTCCGCGCGGCCGCGCCGAAGCGGGCCCTCAGGCGGAGGCCGGGCCGGTAATTCGGATCGGGCGGCCGGGGCCGCGCAGGGCGCGCGAAGCGTGCATGACGCGTTCTCTATCAGCCGCTCCGGCCCGAGGCCAGCGGAAGCGCCGATCACGCAGATGCGAGCCGGGATGAGACCTTTCGGCCCCTGAACCGTTGATGGGCACGCCCTTCGCCCCGGAACAGGGGGCGGAGCAGACCCAGATCGACTCACGGGAGTAGACCCATGAAGAAGCTTCTAATCGCGACCCTCGCCCTCGCGCCCATCGCCTTCGCGGGTGCCGCGCAGGCCCAGGGCACGGCCCGCGGTGCGCAGCGCGGCGTCGAGGACGGCTCGGCCGCGGCCGGCCCGGTGGGCGGTGTCGTCGGCGGCGCGGTGGGCGCGGCCACCGGCACGGTCGGCGGCGTGCTCGGCACCGATCCGGACCCGGCCCGGCGTGCCCGTGAGAATCGTCGCGAGGAGCGGATGGAGCGCCAGGAGCGCCTCGGCCGCTGATGGGTTCCGGCCGGTCGCCTCAGGCGGCCGGCCGGGCCTCCCGGCGGATCGTCTCCTGCGCCAGGAGATAGAGGCCGGATCCGACCACGATCATGGCGCCCGCGACCGTCCAGCGGCTCGGGACGTCGCCGAACAGCAGGAAGCCGAGGGTCACCGACCACAGCAGCTGCGTGTAGATGAACGGCGCCAGCACGTTGGCCGGGGCCCGGGCATGGGCCATCACCAGCAGCCAGTGGCCCAGAGTCCCGAACAGGGCAACCCCGAACAGCAGCGCCCAGTGGGTCAGGCTCGCCGGGCTCGTCCAGATCCAGGGCAGGAGCGGGGCCATCAGCGCGAGGCCCGCGAGCCCCGTGTAGAACATGGTCGTGGCGGTCGAATCGTAGGCCGCGAGCTTGCGCGTGATGATCGCGTAGAAGGCGTAGACCACGACGTTGGCGACGCAGAGCAGAGCGGCCGGATGCATCCCGCCGACGCCCGGCCGCACGATCACCAGCACGCCCAGGAAGCCGACGCCGATCGCCGCCAGCCGCGCCCGCGACGACCACTCGCCGAGCAGCGGCCCGGCCAGCAGCGCCACCGTGAGCGGCGCGGCGAACTGGATCGAGATCGTCTCGGCGAGCTGCAGGTAGCGTAGGGCCAGGAAGTTCAGCGCCGTGGAGGCGAAGAGCAGCAGGGAGCGCGCGATCTGCAGCGGCAGGCGCCGGCTTTTCACGACGCCCGGCGTGCGCACGGGGTTGATGAACAGCGAGATCATGGCGACGCTCGCGGCGTAGCGCATGAAGGTGGTGACCAGGGGGTCGACGCCGGCCCGCGCCAGAGTCTTGCCGCAGGCGTCGAGGCTCGCGAAGAAGGCGACGGCCCCGCACATCAGGGCGATGCCGATAATCCGCCGGCGGCCGGCGAGGTCGGCCTCCGGATCGCAGCGCGTCGCGGCGATGTCATCGCGGACGGAGGTCGCGACCTGCGTGCTCATGCCTGACCAATCTCGGTAGAGACCGAATTCCTGCCACGTCTCGTGCCGCCGAGGTATCGGCCGTCACGCAGAGGAACCATGCATCCGGCACCGCCATCCCGCCGAAGGAGGGTTCACCGCCTGGCGGGGGCCCTCTCGGCCGAGGCGGTCTTGTCAGCGGAAGCGGTCTTCTCCGCGGACGCGGTTTTGGTCGCTGCCTTGGCGACCTTGGGCTTCGGCGGCGTCGCGCCGGCGATCAGGGCAGCCAAGTGCGATTGATCGAGCCCCGATGCGGCGCGCGGGGCCGCCACCGGAGTCGGCGCGACCGCGGCCGCACGCTCGACATGGCGGGGCTCGATGGAGCCCGTCGCGACCGGGTCCGGAATGCTGGCGGCAACCGGGATCGGCGTCGGAGACTCGCGCTGTACGCGCAAGGTCCAATGAGCGGCGGTGGAGAGCGCGGCGATGCCGAGGATCGCCTTGATGCCACCGGTAAGCAGGGCTCGCATGGTCGTCAGGCCCAAGAGAACGCAGTTACGCCGAACCGGATCCCCGGCTCTGACGCATCATCGCGCGGGAGCGTGAATGAAGCCGCAACCGCGCCGGTCCGGCTTGTCCCGGAACGGGGCAGTTCCCGGAACGCCGCGATGGACGGGTTCACCGGCTATCGAAATGCGGAATCTGTGTGGGCCTTGCGCCGGATCCGCGGTTCCTGTTCCCCGCGCTCCCGACACTCCTGCAGCGACTCGGCCCACTGAGCCTCACAGGAACCGCCCAGAGAACTGGTCCGGACCGCCCCGTCACTGCCGACCCCGCCGCCATGCAGGCCCGAGCGGGCTCGCGAAACCTTCAGGCGCATCGGCCGCTGGGGACCGCCCGTGTAGAGGGTGACAGCCGAGCCGGCAACAGAGACGGAATCATTTCAGCGACCCCCGCGGCGAAGCGTATCAGCGCGGCCGCGGCGGTCGAACACACGCTGTCTTTCCGGGGCGCCGCAGGCGAGCCCGGAATCCAGAACCTCTGATGGCTCGGGCTTAGCACCGTCGGCAGGTCTGGATTCCAAGCCCTGCTACGCAGTCCCGGAATGACGGGTCTGTCTTTCGACGCTGCGGCCCGGTCTCAGCGTCCGGGGTCCTCATGTCTTTTAGGTTCGTTACTCCCCACCCGCGAGCCTGACGGCGCCCGCGGGTGGGAGATCGTAAAGCGATCCGTCCGGGTCGACTTATCGCAGCGAGCCGCAGAAGCGCTGGATGCGCCGGCAGGCCTCCTCCAGCACCGCGTTGGACGTGGCGTAGGAGATGCGCAGGTTCGGGCCGAGCCCGAAGGCCGAGCCGTGCACCGCGGCCACGCCCTCGGCCTGGAGCAGCTCCATGACGAAGTCCTCGTCGGTCTCGATGGTCTTGCCGGCCTCGGTCCTCTTGCCGATCAGTGCCGCGCAGGACGGATAGACGTAGAACGCGCCCTCGGGCGTCGGACAGGTCAGACCGTTGGTCTGGTTGAGCATCGATACGACGAGGTCGCGCCGCTCCTGGAAGGCCGCGCGGAACTTGGCCAGGTGGTCCTGCGGCCCGTCGAGGGCGGCGACCGCGGCCCATTGCGCGATCGTGCTGGCGCCGGAGGTCTGCTGGCCCTGGACGAAATCCATCGCCTTGACGAGCTTCTCCGGCCCGGCCGCGTAGCCGATGCGCCAGCCGGTCATGGCGTAGCCCTTCGAAACGCCGTTCATGGTCAGCGTCCGCTCGATGAGCTGCGGCTCGACCTGGGCCGGCGTGACGAACTCGAAATCGCCGTAGGTCAGGTGCTCGTAGATGTCGTCGGTGAGGATGTGCACGTCCGGGTAGCGGAGCAGCACGTCGGTGAGCGCCTTCATCTCGGCGCGGGAATAGGCGGCGCCGGACGGGTTCGACGGCGAGTTGAGGACGATCCACTTGGTCTTCGGGGTGAGCACCCGATCGAGCTCCTCCGGCTGGAGCTTGAAGCCGTGGTCCATGTCGGTTTCGGCGAAGACCGGCGAGCCGCCGCACAGCCCGACCATCTCCGGATAGGACACCCAGTAGGGGCGGGGGATCACCACCTCGTCGCCGGGGTTCAGGGTAGCGAGGAACGCATTGTACAGCACCTGCTTGCCGCCGGTGCCCACGATGGTCTGCGAGACCTTGTAGTCGAGCCCGTTCTCGCGCTTGAACTTGCGTACGATCGCCTCGCGCAGGGGCGCGATGCCGGAGACCGGCGGGTAGCGCGTCTCGTTCCGGTGGATCGCCTCGATCGCGGCCTGCTTGATGTGCTCGGGCGTGTCGAAATCCGGCTCGCCCACCGACAGGCTGATGACGTCGACGCCGGACGTCTTCAGGTCCCGGGCCTTCTGGGTCATCACGATGGTCGCGGACGGCTTCACCCGCGAAAGGACGTCGGCGAGGAGAGCCATGGCGTGCGATGCTCCGGAATGTCGAGGTCGGGCGCCGCCTCTTCGCGGCGTGGCGGACCCTAGGCCCGGGACGCTGAGCCGGCAAGGCGGGGCGCGGCACGAACCCGAATCTCGCGCCCAGCGTGCGGCGCAGGTCTCTCCTACGCGGCCGCTCTCGCTTTGCGGGATCGTCGTTACCAGATCCTACCCATGACACCGCTCTCCGTCCTCGATCTCTCCTTCGTCAGCGCCGAGTCCACCCCGGCGCAGGCCTTGCACGACACCCTGGCGCTCGCCCGCCACGTCGACGGCCTCGGTTACCGGCGCTACTGGCTCGCCGAGCACCACGCGCTGCCCAACGTGGCGAGCCCGGCCCCCGAGATCATGATCGGCCAGATCGCCGCCGCGACCCGCAACCTCCGGGTCGGCTCGGGCGGGATCATGCTGCCGAACCACGCGCCGCTGATGGTGGCCGAGCGCTTCCGGGTGCTGGAAGCCCTGTTCCCGGGCCGGATCGATCTCGGCCTCGGCCGGGCTCCCGGCACCGACGGCCTCACGGCCCGGGCGCTGCGCCGCCGCGAGGCCACGGGGGAGGGCGGCGGTGACGACTTCCTCGACCGCCTGCAGGAGTTGCTGTTCTGGGACGGCGGCTTCCCGGAAGGCCATCCCTTTGCGCGGATCACCGCGAGCCCGGCGGACGTCCCGCTGCCGCCGATCTTCCTGCTCGGCTCCTCGGATTACAGTGCCCGACTCGCCGGCGAGATCGGCTGCGGCTTCGGCTTCGCGCAGCACTTCTCCGGGATGCCCGCGGAGCCGCCGATGCTCGATTACCGCCGCGGGTTCCGGCCGACACGCCTCGGCACGAAGCCCCACGCGATCCTGGCGGTGGCAGCGATCTGCGCCCCCACCGACGCGGAGGCCGAGCGGCTGGCGTCCAGCGCGCGGTTGGCGACGCTGCGGCGGGAGCGGGGCGAGTACCGGCCGCTGCCGAGCCTCGCCGAGGCGCTGGTCTACCCGTATTCCGACGGCGAGCGGATGCAGATCGAGCGCGGCCGCGACCGCCTGCACGTGGGCGGCCCCGAGACCCTGCGGGCCCGGCTCGCCGACATGGTCGCGCGCACGCAGGCCGACGAGCTGATGATCGTCACGGCGATCCCCGACCAGGCGGCGCGGCACCAATCCTACGCGCTGCTGGCCCAGGCCTGGGGGCTCGGCGCCGCCTCACAGGCGGCCTGAGCCGTCACCCGTCGCCCACTTCAGGCCCTGGCGGCGCTGCCGCCGGCCGTGCAGGCTCCGATCGGACCAGGCCCGCGCGAGACGGGCAGACCGGAGGAGACGCAGCATGGGCAACCGACGCGAATTCCTGACCGTCACGGCCGCGGGGCTCGCCGCAGCGGCGGCGCCGGCCCGGGCGGCCGAGGAGCGGACGGCGGCGCCGAAGACCGCGCCGGCGGGTATGCCCGCGCCCTTCGGCATGCCCCGGGACATGATCCTCATCAACATGCGCCGCGGCGACGCCTATACCTTGGGCGTGAAGATGGCCGACACGGTGCTCGACGTCGCCGCCGCCGGCCGTGCCCTCGGGATGCCGGTTCCCACCGACATGGACGACCTGCTGCAGAACGGGCGCGGCCCGGCCTTGCGGGCGCTGATCGACGCAGTCGAGGCCGCCCCCGATGGGCGCTTCATGCTGGCGGAGAGCGGCATCGCCTACGGGCCGGTGGTCACGCGGCCCGAGAAGATCATCATGATGGGCTTCAACTACCGCCACCACGCGGAGGAGACCGGCACGCCGATCCCGAAGGATCCGCCGCTGTTCAACAAGTACA
This sequence comes from Methylobacterium sp. FW102-HT35C08, assembly GCF_058790235.1. Classification (NCBI taxonomy): domain Bacteria; kingdom Pseudomonadati; phylum Pseudomonadota; class Alphaproteobacteria; order Hyphomicrobiales; family Methylobacteriaceae; genus Methylobacterium; species Methylobacterium sp. FW102-HT35C08. The sequence continues at coordinate 1,209,863 of NZ_JBYTCL010000002.1, forward strand.
ACAACGCCCTGAATCACCACGGCGGCACGATCACGCTGCCAACCCAGGCGGCGCGCGAGTTCGACTACGAGACCGAGCTGGTCCTGGTCTTCGGCCGGGAATGCCGGAACGTCTCCGAGGCGGACGCCCTCGATTATCTCGCCGGCTACTGCACGGGCAACGATTTCAGCGCCCGGGATCTCCAGACGCTGACCTCGCAATTCATGATCGGGAAGACGTCCGACGGGTTCGCGCCACTCGGCCCCTACCTGGTCACCGCCGACCGGGTGAAGGACCCGAACAATCTCAAGCTGAAGACGCTGGTCAACGGCCAGGTGCGCCAGGACTGGAGCACCAACGACATGATCTTCAACTGCCGCCAGCTGATCAGCTTCGCGTCCAAGGTGATGACGATCAAGCCGGGCGACATCTTCTACACGGGTACCCCGCAGGGGGTGATCTTCGGCGAGAAGATCCCGCGCAAGGACCGCGCTTGGCTGAAGCCCGGCGACGAGGTGGTGTCCGAGCTGGAAGGTCTGGGCGCGCTGCGCTTCAAGCTGGTCTGAGGCGAGCCCGGATCGCGCCGGTCCGCTGGCGACGCCGTCATCCCGGGGCCGCGCAGCGGAGCCCGGGATTCAGACGCGCCGACGCACCAAGGCCTGACTGCTGCGGCGGCTCTGGATTCCGGGCTCGCCTGTGGCGACCCGGAACGACGGTGCGGGTGCGGCCGATCCTCAGCGCCCGAACAACCGTCCAAGGCGGGCAAGGAAACCGCCGCCTTCCGCAGGCTTCGCACCGGCCGCGGCCGCCTTGGGAGCCTCCGCCTTCGGCGCCAGGACCAGCCCGAGGGCCGCCGTGTCGGTGGTCTCGCGGTCGATCAGGATCAGGCTGCCGGTCTCGCGGTTCTCCGCGTAGGCGTCGATCGCCACCGCCCGGTCGAGGCGCAGGCTCACGTCGGCGATGTCGTTGGCCGACAGGCGCTCGGCCGGGCCGGGCTTGCCGGTCTCGGGATCGATGCGCGAGACGATCCGCTCCACGGTCGCGGTTACCGTGGCGGTGCCGATCTTGGCGAACAGGCTCGCGCCCGGGCTGAGATCCGTCTCGGCGGCCCAGAACAGGCGGGCGTCGAGGGTTTCTGTGACCCGCATCGGCGCGTCGGTGGCCACGATCACCTGCCCGCGGGAGGCGTCGATCTGGTCGGCGAGCACCAGGGTCACCGACTCGTCCTCGCCGGCCTCGGGCAGGTCGCCGTCGGCGGTGTAGATCCGCGCCACCGTGGAGGTCCGGCCGGAGGGCTGCACCGTTACCGAGTCGCCCGGCCGCACCCGGCCGCTGGCGATCCGACCGCTGTAGCCGCGGAACTCGGAATTCGGCCGGTTGACCCACTGCACCGCCATCCGGAACGGCGCGTTGAGCGCCTCCGCGTGGACCGGCACGGTCTCGAGGTAATGGAGCAGGGTGCCGCCCGTGTACCAGGGCGCCGCGACGCCCGCGTCCACGACGTTGTCGCCGTTCTTGGCCGAGAGCGGGATCGCCTTGACCTCGGCGAAGTTCAGCCCGCGGGCGAAGTCCGAGAACCCCGACACGATGCCGTCGAAGGTGCCCTGCGCCCAGCCGGCGAGGTCCATCTTGTTCACCGCCAGCACGACGCGGCGGATCCCCAGATTCGACACCAGCAGCGCGTGGCGCCGGGTCTGGCGGGTCAGGCCCTGGCGGGCATCCACCAGGATCACCGCCACGTCGGCCGTCGAGGCGCCGGTGGCCATGTTGCGGGTGTACTGCTCGTGGCCGGGCGTGTCGGCCACGATGAAGGAGCGCCTGTCGGTGGAGAAGAACCGGTAGGCGACGTCGATGGTGATGCCCTGCTCGCGCTCGGCCTGGAGGCCGTCGACGAGAAGCGCGAGATCCACCTCCTGCCCCTGCGTTCCGTGCTTGCGCGAGTCGCGCTGGAGCGCCGAGATCTGGTCGTCGAAGATCTGCTTGGTGTCGTGCAGGAGCCGCCCGATCAGGGTCGACTTGCCGTCATCCACCGAGCCGCAGGCGATGAAGCGCAGCACCGCCTTGTTACGGTGGGCGGTCAGGAAGGCCGCGTAGCCGGCGGCGCGGTCGCCGAAGGCGTTGGGGGCTTGGTGCAGCGTCATCAGAAATAGCCCTCCTGCTTCTTGCGCTCCATGGCGCCGGCCCCGTCCTTGTCGATCACCCGGCCCTGGCGCTCCGAGGTGCGGGCGGCGAGCGTCTCGCCGATGATCTCGGGCAGCGAGGCGGCGTCGCTCTCCACCGCCCCGGTCAGCGGGTAGCAGCCGAGCGTGCGGAAGCGGACGAGGCGCTGCTGCGGGGTCTCGCCGGGCTCGAGCGGCAGGCGCTCGTCGTCGACCATGATGAGCTGGCCCTCGCGCTCGACCACCGGCCGCTCCTTGGCGAAGTAGAGCGGCACGATCGGAATATTTTCCTGTTCAATGTAGAGCCAGATGTCGAGTTCGGTCCAGTTCGACAGGGGGAAGACCCGCAGGGATTCGCCGCGCTTCTTCTTGAGATTGTAGAGGTGCCAGGGCTCGGCGCGCTGGCGCTTCGGGTCCCAGCGGTGCTGCGCGGTGCGCAGCGAGATGATCCGCTCCTTGGCGCGGCTCGCCTCCTCGTCGCGGCGGGCGCCGCCGAAGGCCGCATCGAACTTGTGCTTGTCGAGCGCCTGCCGCAGCGCCTGGGTCTTCATCACGTCGGTGTGGACCTCGGAGCCGTGGCTCACCGGCCCGATGCCGCGGGCGAGCCCGTCCGGGTTGGTGTGGATCAGCAGGTCGAGGCCGAGTTCCTTCGCGCGGGCGTCGCGGAAGGCGATCATCTCGCGGAACTTCCAGGTCGTGTCGACGTGGAGCAGCGGGAACGGCAGCCGCCCGGGCGCGAAGGCCTTCAGCGCCAGATGCAGCAGGACGGAGGAATCCTTGCCGATCGAGTAGAGCATCACCGGGTTCTCGGTCTCGGCGACCGTCTCCCGGAAGATGTGGATGGCCTCGGCCTCCAGCCGCTTGAGGTGGCTGAGGCGGTCGGCGGCCTGTGCGGGCGTTGGGGCGCTCGTCTGCACGGCAGCGTCGAGGGCGGCGCTCATCGGGCGAACTCCGGCTGGCGGGCTGTCTGAGTCGGGGTGGTCTCGAACGCGGCGGCCTCCTGGCCCGGCTGCACCGACGCCGCAGGGTGTGCAACTTGGCGTCCGACGTGCAGGCCGCATTCCTTCTTGTCTTCCTGCTCCCACCACCAGCGCCCAGCGCGCTCCGGCTCGCCGAGCTTCACCGCGCGGGTGCAGGGGGCACAGCCGATTGAGGGAAAGCCCCGGTCGTGCAGGACGTTGTAGGGGACGAAGCTGTCGCGCACGAAGCTGTCGACCTGCGCCCGGGTCCAGTCGGCCAGGGGGTTCAGCTTGATCAGGCCGCGCGCGGCGTCGAATTCGGCGAGCGGCGTCTCGGCGCGGTTTGCGGACTGGCCGGCCCGCAGGCCGGTGAGCCAGCCGCTGGCGCCTTCGAGCGCGCGGCCCAGCGGCTCGACCTTGCGGAAGCCGCAGCAGGCCTGCCGCGCGGCGACCGATCGGCGGAAGCCGTTGATGCCCTCGGTCCGCACGAACGCCTCTGCGGCCGCGCGCTCCGGCGCGTAGGCCGCGATCCGGATGCCGTAGGCCGCTTCGGTCTCGGACCACGTGTCGTAGGTCTCGGCGAACAGGCGGCCGGTATCGAGGGTGACGATCTCGACGCGGCCCTTCGCGAGGCCCGCCATGGCCAGCGCGTGGGTGAGCGCCTGATCCTCGACGCCGAGGCTCGTCGTGAAGACGAGACGGCCGGGGATCTCGGCGGCGATCCGATGGAGGCGGCCTGGAAGGTCGAGCCCGGACAGCTGCTCCGCAAGAGCCTCAGCCGTCTGTTGGTCCGGACGGGTCATCGCGACATGTCCCGGGGGTTCGCGTGATGGAAAGGGCACGGCGCACGCCGGCCCTGTTGTCGAACGGTCGAAATGTTCGCTATACCGAACGAAGTCAAGGTGCTTCGCCCCGCTTGCCGGGCCCCAGCGTCGGGGCAACTGTGCGGTTGCGCACAGCGATCCACACCGGTGGCCGGCGGTCAGGATAAAAAATTCTTCTTATCCACACCGGTACGCCCCTATATCGACCCCGCGCCGGCCCGCGCGGAAGAAGCCGATGGAGACAGCTTTGGACGCGATCGATCTGAAGATTCTCGCCCTGCTACAGACGGACGCGACCCTCTCGATCGCGGCCATCGGCGAACGGGTCGGGCTGTCGCAAACCCCCTGCTGGAAGCGGATCCAGAAGCTGGAGGCTGACGGCGTCATCGACCGGCGGGTGGCGGTGCTCGATCCGGTGAAGCTCGGCCTCGGCCTGACCGTGTTCGTCTCCATTGAGACGGCCGACCACTCGCAGGAATGGCTGCAGCGCTTCGCCGCAACCGTCTCGGCCATGCCGGAGGTGCTTGAGTTCTACCGGATGGCCGGCGACGTGGACTACATGCTGCGTGTCGTCGTCGCCGACATGCAGGCCTACGACAGCTTCTACAAGCACCTGATCGCCGTGCTGCCGCTCAAGAACGTCACGTCCCGCTTCGCCATGGAGAAGGTCAAATCCACCACCGCCCTGCCGCTGCCGGCGCCGCCGAAGAACGGGCGGCATCTGCCCGGGACTGGTCCGGTCCTCGCCGTGGTCGGAGAATGATCTTCTCTTATTCCGCACCGCAGCGAACCTGATGTCCTAATCTTCACCCGTTCTGCAAAACGAACGTTTCTCGATTGACACCGGCCGTACAGGCCACGACATGGTCTCTTGATGTCACGCCAGAAGCTTCTCCCGCGCACCGCCCCGTTCGGGGATGGCGAGCGCGCCAGCCTCGATGCGGTGCTCGGCGCCGCGAGCCCCACGCAGCGCGCGTGGCTGGCCGGCTTCCTGGCTGGCCTCGACGCCGCGGGCGGCCAGCCCGCCGCGGCGCCGGCCGCGCCGCCCAAGGCCGCCGAACCGCTGACGGTGATCTACGCGAGCGAGTCGGGAAACTCCGAGGCCCTTGCCGGCAACGTCGCCAAGCTCGCGCGCAAGCAGGGCTTCAAGCCCAAGGTCGTGGATTTCTCCGACCTCGACGTCGCGACCCTGCCGAAGGCCGGCAAGCTGATCGCCATCGCGGCGACCTGGGGCGAGGGCGAGCCGCCGGCCCGGGCGGTGCGGGCCTACGGCGAGCTGATGGGGGAGGGCGCCCCGCGCCTCGACGGCGTCGCGTTCGCGGTCCTGTCGCTCGGCGACACGTCCTACGCTGAGTTCTGCGCCATCGGGAAGGCGCTCGACGCGCGCTTCGAGGCGCTGGGCGCCAAGCGCGCCGCCGAGCGGGCCGACCTCGACCTCGACTTCGAGAAGCCCGCCGCCGACTGGATCAAGGGCGCGCTGAAGGCGCTCGCCCCGGCGGAGCAGCCCGACAACGTCGTGGCGGTGGACTTCGCCCGCGCCGGGGCCGGCGAGGACGACGATGCCGAGCCGAGCCGCGAACCCGTGGTGGTCGAGGTCGTCGAGCATGTGAACCTCAACTCCTCCCGCTCCGACAAAGAGACGATCCACCTGGCGCTGGCCTTCGAGGACGGCGCGCCGGCCTACGAGCCGGGCGATTCGCTCGAGATCTTCCCCGAGAACGACCCGCAGCTGGTGGACGAGATCCTGAAGGCCGCCGGTCTCTCGGGCGACGAGGCCCTGCGCACGGCTTTGCTCGCCGAGCGGGACATCACCACGCTCTCGGCCGCCACGATCGAGCGGTTCGTGAAGGCCACCGGTCACGCGGACGCGCAGAAGCTCATCGACAGCGGCGCCGCCAAGGCCTGGATCGAGGGCCGGCACCTGATCGACCTGCTGGAGACCTACCCGGCGAAGCTGACGGCCGAGCATCTCGGCACCATCACCCGGCCGCTGCCGCCGCGGGCCTACTCGATCGCCTCCTCGCGCAAGGAAGTGGGCGACGAGGTCCACCTCGTCATCGCAGCGGTGCGCTACGAGACCCACGGCCGAGCCCGCTCGGGCGTCGCCTCGGTCCAGGTGGCCGACCGCATCCGTGACGGCGCCAAACTCCGGGTGCGGCTGAAGCCGAACCGCCACTTCCGCCTACCGCAGGATCCGGCCACCGACATCATCATGGTCGGCCCGGGTACCGGCGTCGCGCCGTTCCGCGCCTTCGTGCAGGAGCGTCGGGCCGTCGAGGCGCCCGGTCGGTCGTGGCTGTTCTTCGGCGACCGGCACTTCACCCACGACTTCCTGTACCAGCTCGAATGGCAGGATGCCCTGGAGGACCGGTCGCTCACCAAGATCGACGTGGCCTTCTCGCGGGACCAGCCGGAGAAGGTCTACGTGCAGGACCGGATCACCCAGAACGCCAAGGAGCTGGTTTCCTGGCTCGACGGGGGCGCGCATCTCTACGTCTGCGGCGACGCGAAGAACATGGCCAAGGACGTGCGCGCCGCGGTCGTGAAGGCCTACGAGACGGTCAAGAACCTGAGCGCCGCCGACGCCGAGACGCAGGTCGCGGCTTTGGAGCGCAGCCACCGCTACCAACAGGACGTTTACTAAGGACACACCGCTCCCCGCACCGCGGGGGCCTTCAACGAGATGCGGCAGAGACAGGCGGGACGCAGGTCTCCTCTCCCAGGTGGGAGAGGGACAGGGTGAGGGATCGGATCTTTCCGGAGAGGGCGCAGCCCTCACCCGGCTTTCTGCGAAAGCAGACCTCTCCCGCGCGGGAGAGTGGGCCGGTCGCGGATCCGGTTCCAGTCCTGCACCGGCTTCGCTCCGCTCGCCACCTCCCATCGGGGAGGAAGACGCGTTCAGACAGACGGATCCACCCCATGGACGACCACAGCCCCCGCGACGCCGCCGAGATCCCGGCCCCCGGCTCCGCCGCCACCCCGGCCAAGCGCGTCTACGAGACCCCGCCGACCGCGCGCCCGATCACGGACGCTGAGGCCGCGCGCGCGGAGAAACTCGCCGCGAACGAGCACATCAAGATCGCCAGCGGCTACCTCCGCGGCACCCTGGCGGACGGGCTCCTGAAGCACGCCACCGGGGCGATCTCGGAGGATGACGGGCAGCTCGTGAAGTTCCACGGGATGTATCTGCAGGACGACCGCGACCTGCGCCCCGAGCGGACCAAGAAGAAGCTCGACAAGGCCTACAGCTTCATGATCCGCCTGCGCATCGCCGGCGGCGTCATCACCCCGAAGCAGTGGCTGATCCTCGACGACATCGCCCGGACCTACGCGGGTGGGGCGCTGCGCGCGACCACGCGCCAGACCTTCCAGTACCACGGCGTAATCAAGTCGAACCTGAAGCGCACGATGGCGGCGATTGACGGCGCGCTGCTCGACACGATCGCGGCCTGCGGCGATGTCAACCGCAACGTCATGGCGGCGACGAACCCGGCCCAGGTCGGTGCCCACAAGGCCGCCTACCAGCTCGCCAAGGACATTTCCGACTCGCTGCTGCCCAAGACCAGCGCGTGGCGCGAGATCTGGCTCGACGGCGAGCGCGTGGTCGGCGGCGAGGACGCGGCCGAGGTCGAGCCGGTCTACGGCCGGACCTACCTGCCGCGGAAGTTCAAGACCGTCGTGGCGGTGCCGCCCTCCAACGAGGTCGACATCTTCGCCCACGACCTCGGCTTCATCGCGATCATTGACAAGAAGAACCAGGTCACCGGCTGGAACGTGACGGTGGGCGGCGGCATGGGCATGACCCACGGCGAGCCCGATACCTTCCCCCGCACCGCTGACGTGATGGGCTTCGTGAAGCCCGAGGACGCCATCAAGGTCGCCGAGGCGGTGATGACCGTCCAGCGCGACTGGGGCAACCGCAAGAACCGCAAGAACGCGCGACTGAAGTACACGATCGAGCGCTACGGGCTCGACGCGTTCCGCGCCGAGGTCGAGAAGCGCGTCGGCAAGAAGCTCGGCGCGCCCAAGCCCTTCGCATTCACCGGCAACGGCGACCGCTACGGCTGGGTCGAGGGCGACGACGGCCGCCACCACCTGACCCTCTACGTGCCCTCGGGCCGGATCAAGGACATTGAGGGCGGCGCGCAGTTCCTCTCGGGCCTGCGCCGCATCGCCGAGGTGCACCAGGGCGATTTCCGCCTCACCGGCAACCAGAACGTGATCATCGCCAACGTCCCGGCCGAGAAGCGCGCCGAGATCGACGCTCTCGTCGATGAATACGGCCTGACCCGGGGTGCGAGCGCGCTGCGGCGCAGCTCGCTCGCCTGCGTGGCCCTGCCGACCTGCGGCCTCGCACTCGCCGAGAGCGAGCGCTACCTGCCGGACCTGATGACCGAGCTGGAGGAGAGCCTCGCGTCCCACGGCCTCGCCGAGGAGGAGATCACGATCCGCTCCACCGGCTGCCCGAACGGCTGCGCCCGGCCGTTCATCTCCGAGATCGGCCTCGTGGGCCGCGGCCCCGAGCGCTACCATCTCTATCTCGGTGCCGCCCATGATGGCTCGCGGCTCAGCAAGCTCTACAAGGAGGATGTGGCAGCCTCCGAGATCCGCGACACCCTCGACCCGCTGTTCGCCGACTACGCGAAGGGCCGGCAGCCGGGCGAGCATTTCGGCGACTACCTGATCCGCGCCGGCCACGTGGCCCGCACCACCAACGGCCCGGACTTCCACGACCGGACCGGCGCCCTCAAGCCGGCCACGCTCGGCTGACAGCAGGCCGCGCGCGTCCGGGACGAGGTCCCGGACGCGCCGAAACAGTGAGATCGCGGCGGCACGGGCCGTGGACGGCGGCTTGCGACCCGGCTCTGCCCTGACCGGAGCTGCCCTCCCAGATCCCGGGCTGCCGGAGCGCGGCGGCAGGAAGCGGGGACCCGGCGAGACACACCTCCCGCGCACCGGTGCCGACGCCCCTCTGGGACACCCGGAAAAGCCGTCATAGACCCGACTCCGCTCTACCCGCACGCGCCCCCCCGTCACGGCGGCGGCCGCCGTCGCGACGCCGCGGGCCACAGATGAGAATGAACGTTCATTGACATGAGAATGAACGTTCATTACAACGGTCGAGCAAACAGGAGCGCGCGATGGCTCTCACTCTCGAAGGCCGCTGGTCCGATCTCGATACCGAGCGCTTCGGCGCCCGCGGCCCGGGCGCCCTCGCCCTCGTCCGTACCGTCTGCACCCCCGCCAACCTGACCTTCGGCGCCGTCCTGGCCCTCGCCTGGCTGGCGCTGATCAACTGGACGGGCGCCGGCCCGGACGGCTGGCAGGCCCGGATCTGCGCAGACCTGCACCAGGGACCACAATCCTGCGCCGTCGCCAGCCTGGGCAAGGATCAGAGCCGCATCGCTCCGGTCGCCCTCACGGCGCAGCCCGGGTCGTGACCGTCGCGGCGGGCAGGAGGGCGGAGGCCCGCGGCGACCCGTCCGCCCGGCGCGCGCACATCCTCGATGCGGCCGAAGCCTGCTTCGCGCGCAACGGCTTCCATCGCACCACCATGCAGGACCTCGCCCGCGAGGCCGCGATGAGTCCGGGCAACTTCTACCGCTACTTCGAGTCCAAGGAGGCCCTGGTCGTCGGGCTGGTGGAGCGCGAGCGCGAGCGCGGCACCCTCCTAGTGGCGGAGATGGAGGGCAGCGACAATCGGCGTGGGGCGCTGCTCAGCATCATCGCCCGCTACTTCGTGTCGATCACCCGCGAGGCCGCGATCCTGCGGGTGGAGATCTGGTCGGAATCCACGCGCAATCCGGCCATCGCCGCCCTGACGGCGCGGACCGAGGCCGAGAGCCGCGACTGGTTCGTGACGACCTTCGCGGCGCTCGCCACCGCGCCGGACTGCGACCCGGCCGCGCTCTACGCGCTGCTCGCGCCGCTGATGCGGGGGATCGTGGTCGGCCGCGCGGCACTGCCCGATTTCGACGTCGCCGCGGCGATCGCCCAGCTCCACGCGCTGCTCAACGCCGGGCTCGACGGCGGCCTGCCGACCCCGGCGCCCCGGGATCGGCAGGCGGCCCGCTGATCCCAGCGCCGCCGCGCGTCTCCGAGCCGGACCGGCGACCGGCGGCACAGCCGCCATCACCGATCGCGCGTTGGATCCGGCGCGCGGTACGCCGGCCGGTCCGCGACCCCCCCTCACGCGGGCCGGCCGGCCGTTCTCCCGGGCAATGCCGCGCGATCCCGCGAAGGACACGACGCGGTGAGTCGGCCTGCGTCCGGCGCGCGTCCCGGGATGCAGCCGGTTGCGAAGCTCAGCATTGCACACGCAAAAGTTGGCAGCTTTGAACGACTTCAAAGCATTGCCCTCAAAGCGTGCCTTCCGCGCCACATCCGGGCAGAGGATGCGCGCGTCACCCGCAGCTTTCCCAATCGGCATTGAGAAAAGACGGCGCTTGCAATCTAGAAACACCGCATCGCGTCGATACGCCGCTCTTCAGAACGATTTTAAATCATGCTCGCCGCCCGGATCGACATCGTCGATCGCATCAAATACTGCCGGTCGCGTCCGAATCTCTGTAGCACTGGACTCGCAACAATGCTCCTTCTGCTCGCGCCGACAGAGATCCGCGCGCAATCTGAGCCGGCAGCCGACGAGGTTGTTCTCTCCGAACTCAGTGTTTCGGGCACGGGCCCCGTTAGCGAGCGGGCCGACGGTCCCGTCACCGGCTACCGGGCGACGCGCTCCGCGACCGCCACGCGCACCGACACGCCGGTGCGCGACTCGCCGCAATCGATCAACGTCGTGCCCCGTTCGGTGATCACTGATCAGCAGGACCTGCGACTGACCGATGCCGTGACCAACGTCAGCAACGTGGTTCTCGGCAGCACAGTGCAGGGACGGTCGCAGAACTACCTGATCCGAGGCTTCTCCACGCAGGTCTTCGCCGTCGACGGCGTGCTGGTCGATCCGGCCATCAACTTCTACCCGGTGACGCGCGACCTCGTGGATGCCGAGCGCGTCGAGGTGATCAAGGGCCCGGCTTCGGTGCTGTTCGGCCGGGGAGATCCCGGCGGCGTCATCAACATCGTGACCCGCCGACCGACCTTCGAGCCCACGGCCGACGCAAGCGTGCAGGGCGGCAGCTTCGGCTTCCGGCGCTTCCAGGGCTCCGTGTCGAGCGCGCTGCCCACCGTCGAGGGCCTCGCCGCGCGTCTCAGCTTCGCCGCCCAGGAGGATCCGACCTTCCGCAACTACGGTGGCGACACCAACCGGCGCGTCTTCGTGGCGCCGGCCTTCAGTTGGACGCCGAGTGCCGACACCCGGGTCTACGTGAACTCGGAATTCACCAACCAGCACACCCAGTACGACGAGGGGCTGGTGGCCTTCCGCGGCCGCGTCCCCCTCGACAACATCAGCCGGTTCTACGGTGAGCCGTCCTCGCGCTACTTCGGCGAATTCAACACGATCACCGTGCGGGCCGAGCACGACGTCAACGAGAACCTGACGCTCCGGCAGGTCATCGCCGGGCAATGGGGCACGTTCGACGTGTTCGCGGCCCGTGCCCTATCCGTCAACAATGCCGGCACGCTGCTGACCCGGCGGGAGGCAACGGTCAACTCGCGCTTCGCCGCGGTCGACAGCCAGACCGAGGCCGTGATGAAGTTCGACACCTTCGGCTTCGCCCATACGGCGCTTCTCGGGATCGAATACTCGAACGGCTTCCGCCACGCCTTCTCCCAGCAGGGCAACCTCGCTCCGGTCAGCTTCCTGAACCCGATGTTCGGCGCGGCCTTCCAGCCGCTCCAGTTCCAGGCCGACCTGAAGCAGAAGCTGGAGGTGTTCGGGTTCTACGCCCAGGACCAGATCGTGCTGGCGCCGGGATTGCAGCTCGTCGTCGGGGCACGGTTCGATCTCGGCAGCCAGTACTATTTCAACCGCCAGCCGGCCTCGCGGACCCAGCCGCCCGAGCAGACCCTGTTCGGCGCCTCGCCGCGGGTCGGGCTGATCTACCGGCCGTTCGAGCCGCTGACCTTCTACGCGAGCTACGCCACGTCGTTCCTGCCGCAGACCGCCAGCGTGCTGAACGTGGCGAGCCCGCCGCCCAGCACGGGCGAGCAGGTCGAGGCCGGCACCCGGGTCGATCTCACGCCCGGCCTGACCCTGAGCGCGGCCGCCTTCCAGATCGTCCGGGACAACGTCGCGGCCACCGACCCGCGCAATTCCACCTTCTCGGTCATCACCGGCCAGCAGCGGTCGCGGGGTGTCGAGGCCGACCTGGCCGGCGAGATCCTGCCCGGCTGGAACGTCATCGGCAGTGTCGGCCTGATCGACGCGCGGATCACCAAGGACACGACCTTCGCGGTCGGCAACCGGCTCACCGGCGTGCCGGTGTTCAGCGGCAGCCTGTGGACGACCTACGCGTTCCAGCAGGGCCCGCTCCGCGGGCTCGGGCTCGGCTTCGGCGTCACCCATGTCGGCCAGCGCTACGGCGACCTCGACAACAGCTTCACCGTGCGCGCCTACAACCGGCTCGACGCGCTCGTGTACTACGATTTCGACGCCCACTGGCGTCTGTCGGTGAACATGCGCAACCTGACGAACGTGCGCTACATCGAGGCGCCGACCACCGCGACCAACAACACCCCCGGCGCGCCGTTCACGGTGCTGGCGACGATCACCGCCCGGCTCTGACGGGCGGACCGCATCGCCCGGGCGGTGGCGGGGCGACCTTCGTCGAACGACGGGCCGCCGGACGCCGCCGTCAGGGGCTCGCCGCGCGGACGGCGCCCGCCGGCGCGGCGGCCTCGACCGTCCTCCGGCGGGCCCCGGCGCGGCGGCGCAGGACGTAGAGCGTCAAGCCGGTCGCGGCGAAGCCCGGCATGGCCAGCGCCGCGAGGCAGAACAGCAGCGCGACGAGGTCGCCGAAGAAGCGGCCGCGATGCACCTCCAGGACGTTGTCCAGGAGACGCCGGCCCAGGGACACGTCGGCGGCCCGCTCGGAGGCCAGCAGGGCGCCCGTGGCGGGATCGTAGCGGGCCTCGTTGCGGGCGCTCGGCGCGTCGACGCCCTTCGGCAGCCAGCGGATCCGGATCGCCTTCGTGTCGGCGCCCGGCAGGGTCAGGACCGCCGTGCCGGCCTCCTCGCCGGTCCGCGTGCGGAAATCCGCCCAGGCGCGGTCGACGGCTGCGCCGCCGGCGGCATCGGCCGGCCTTCCAGCGGCCCTTCGGCCGGCCGGCTTCGCGGCGTCCGGCGCGCCCGCGAGCAGCCGCGCGGCGGCGTCCTTGAACGACGGGTAGGACCATGTCAGGCCGCTGAGCGCGATGATTAGGTAGACCGGCAGGAGCCAAGTCCCGACCACGGCGTGCAGCGACCACCAGCGCGGTCGGCCTGGGCGCGACAGGGCCGGCCTGAGCCAGATCCGCCAGCGGTGGATTTGGGGCCAGCGCAGGTAGAGGCCGGTAGCCAGGAAGGCCAGCAGCGCCAGGGTGCAGGCGCCCGTGATCGTGCGTCCCCAGCCCTTGGACCCGCCGGGCAGCAGCAGCCAGCGGTGCAGGTCCCGCACCGCGGTGAAGGCTCCCTCCAGCCGCACCGGGCCGAGCAGCGTCCCGTCGTATGGGTCGGCGTAGGCGGCGGGCGGCCGCGCGCGGGTCTCGGGATCGCGGGCGAAGCGGACATGGACGCTCGCGCTCGGGTCGTCCGACAGGGTCAGCACGTTGGCGACGCGGCCGCCCGCCTGCGCGTCGATCCGCGCCGCGAGGGAAGCGGGGGGCAGCGCCGTCCGTCCGCCGGGCGTGACCTCCAGCCGGTCGCGGTTGGCGAAGGCGGTAACCGCCTCCTCGTAGCTCATCAGGGCTCCGGTCAGGCCCATCAGGGCGAGGACGAGACCGGCGGTGAGGCCCAGTGCCCAGTGCAGGCGGAAGAGCAGGGTCCGGAGGGTGGGAATCGGCATCGGCATGGCAGTGCCGGCTGCCTAGCAGAGTCCGGCCGGAGTGACGATGCTGCTGGCCAGATCGCACGCAACGGAGGTGCTTGTCCGCCCGCACGAGGTGCTGGGGTCCGCCGCCCCGTCACCCGTGACGGCGCAGCGGGAGCCGGATCCGGGCCGGCCAGCGCGTTCACGTCCGCACCGGCGGCGCCCCGGACTGACGGCGCGCGGCCGGCGCCGCATCAGACCGCGCGCAGGACCTCGATCTCGGCGATCGTCGCGGTGGCCTGGGCCTGGAGCGGGCCGAGCAGAGGGGCGACGTCGTCCGCAGTCCGGCAGGCCGCTTCCACCGCCCGGCACGTGTCGGCGAGCGTGACGAAGCCCACCATGCTGGCCGCCGACACCATCGCGTGCGCGTCCAGCATGAGCCGCTCGCGGCCATGATCCGCGGCGTCGGGCCCGAACCGTTGCGCGAGTTCCCGGGCGAGCATCGCCAGGAGGTCGCGCATGCGGTCCCGTCCGACCATCTCGGTCATCTCGTCGAGAACGGCCCGATCGATCGAGGCGGCAGCGGGCGGACGCGCGCCGCACGGGCGGGCCCAGCGGTCGATCGCCGCCAGCAGCGCATCCGTCCGGAACGGCTTGCCGACATGGTCGTCGAGACCGGCCGCGCGCAGCTCGGCCACCTGCTGCGGCAGGACATTGGCGGTCATCGCGACGATCGGCACACGGCTTAGCGGCCCGCCCAGCGCGCGGATCCGCCGGGTCGCGGTGAGGCCGTCCATGACGGGCATCTGCACGTCCATCAGGACGAGGTCGTAGGACCGCGCCTGGACCGCCGCCACCGCGGCGACGCCGTCGGCGACCACGTCGACCGTGTGCCCGGCCCGCCCCAGGATCGTCCGGGCCAGTTCCTGGTTGAGCGGCACGTCCTCGGCCAGCAGGAGGCGCTTGCCCGTCGCGCGGGCGATCGCGGTGGCCGGCGCCCCGGCGCCGACCTCCGGGGCCGTCTCCGGCAGCGTGACCTCGAACCAGAAGGTCGAGCCCTCGCCCACGACACTCGCGGCGCCGATCGTCCCGCCCATGAGCTCCACGAGGGATTTCGAGATGGCCAGGCCCAGCCCGGTGCCGCCGTACTCGCGGCTGACGGAGCCGTCGACCTGCGAGAAGCGCCGGAACAGGCGGTCGCACTTGTCCGCCGGGATGCCGATCCCGGTGTCGCGGATCTCGAAGCGCAGGGTGCGCGCGCCGGCCCGGCTTCCGGGGCCCGCCAGGACCGACAGGCGGATGCGCCCGATCGGGGTGAACTTCACGGCGTTGTTGAGCAGGTTGAGGAGGATCTGGCGCAGGCGGTCCTCGTCGCCCGCGATCCAGGCCGGCAGGTCCGGCCCGCGCGTGATGGCGAGCGCGAGCCCCTTGCGCTCGGCCGACGGGCGCACGATCGAGACGGCGTTGTCGATGAGCGCCTCGACCGCGAAGGGGCGGGGCACGATCTCGATCTGGCCGGCCTCGACCTTCGAGAAATCGAGGACGTCGTTGACCACGGTCAGGAGCGCCGCGCCGGCGGTGCGGATGCGGTCGGCGTGCTTGCGCGCCACTGGCCCGAGTTCCGTCTCGTCGAGCAGGAGGTCGGCATAGCCGATCACCCCGTTGAGCGGCGTGCGGATCTCGTGGCTCATGGCGGCCAGGAATTCGCTCTTGGCCGCGCTCGCGCGCTCGGCCTCCAGGCGGGCGGAATCCGCCGCGGCCTTGGCGGCGATGAGCGCCGCCTCGACAGCCTTGCGGGCGGTCACGTCGATGTTAAGTCCGATCATCCGCCGCGCCCGGCCATCCGGCCCCGGGACGCCGCGCCCGACGCCGTTGATCCAGCGCACGCCGCCGTCGGGGGTGGGGACCCGGAACTCGATCGAGAAGGTCTCCCCCGCCTCGGCGGCGGCCGCGGCGATCTGAAGGGCGCGCTCGCCGTCTTGGCGGTCGATCCGCGCGAGCCAGGCCTGCGCCTCGAGGGCGTAATCCCCCTCCGTCTCGATGCCGTGCAGGCGCGCGCTCTCGGCCGACCAGTCGATCCGGCCGCTGTCGAGGTCGAGGTGCCATGTGCCCGCCTTGGCGGCCTGCTGGGCGAGGAGCAGGAGGCTGCTCGCCTCCTCGACCTTGCGCCGCGCCGCCACGATCTCGTCGATGTCGAGGGCGGTGCCGAGCATGCCCACCATCGTCTCGCCCTGCCAGATCGGCAGGAGCACGAGCTTGTGCCAGCGATAGGCCCCGTCGTGGCGCTGCAGGCGGCCCTCGACCTCGTAGGCGGTCCGGCGCGCGCGCGCCTCGCGCCACAGGTCCTCCATCCGCTCGGCGTCGTCCGGGTGGTTGCGGGCCGTTCGGGCGGCCCGCGCGGGGCCGATCGGCCCGTAGTAATCCTCGAAGCGCCGGTTGACATAAGTCGCCTCGCCGGTCTCGGTCGCGGTGATCCAGACGAGCTGCGGCAGCGCATCCGCCAGCGCGCGGTAGCGCGCCTCGCTCAGGCGCAGGGCATCCTCCGCCCCCTTCCGGGCGCCGACGTCGCGCAGGGTGGCGACGTAGCCGTCCGCCGCGCCCGTCGCCGCGTCGTGGGTCAGGCTGAAGGAGATCTCCAGCCAGACCCAGCGGCCGTCCCGGTGGCGGTAGCGCTGGGAGGTCAGGGCGCGCGCCGTGCGCCCGCCGGTCAGGCCCTCCAGGACCTCGCGATAGGCCGCGACGTCGTCGGGGTGGACGAAGGCGAGGGGCTGCGTGCCGATCAGGTCGTCCGGGTCGTAGCCGAGGACGGTGCGCACGGCGGGCGAGACGTAGCGGCGGCAGGTGGTCAGGTCGGACCAGATGATGATGTCGGTGGCGTTCTCGGCGAGCAGCCGGTAGCGGCGCTCGCTCTCCTCCGTCGCCCGCTCAGCGTGCCGGATCTGCGTGACGTCGCTGAAGGTCAGGACCGCGCCGCCATCGGCGAGGGGCGAGCGCCGCACCTCCAGGACGACACCGCTGGGCAGGCGCCAGTCGAAGAGCGGCGGCAGTGCCGTCAGGTCGCGGCCGGCCACGCCCAGCCGCAGCTCGGTTTCCGCCGCGGCGAAATCGCCCCGCGCGCGCTGGTAGGCGTGGATGTCGGGGAAGGCGACGCCCTCGCGCAGGACGTCGCCCGGCAGGTCGAGGAGGTCCGCGGCGCTCCAGTTGAACACGCGGACGCGCTGGGCGGCGTCGAGCACGACGAGGCCCTGGTCCATGCTGTCCAGCGTCCCGTGCAGGAGCGTGTCGGTCTCGTGCGCGCGCCGCTCGGACCGGACCAGATCGGTCACGTCGAGGAGCATCCCGTGCAGGGCGACGAGCGTGCCGTCGGGGCCGTGTTCGGGAACGCCCTGGATGATCGCGTCGAGGCCGCTGCCGTCCGGGCGCACGATGCGAGCCCGGCCCTGATAGGGCGTCGCCGGCCGGCGGCCGCACAGGAGGTCGTCGACCCGCGCGATCACAAGCGCGCGATCATCCGGGTGATAACACGCGAAATGGTCCTCGAAGGCCAGAATCTGCTCCGCCGGCGGTCCGCCCAGGACGCGCGCCAGGCTCGCCGACCGGGCGACGCACCGCGTGCGCGCGTCGATCCGCCATTGCCCGAATCCGGCGGCGCCCGCCCACGGCTCCGACTCGCGCGCGGGAGAGGGGAGAGCGGGGCTTGGCGGCGCGACCGGGAAAGGCGCGTCTGTGTGCATCGGCGTTGGCGGATCCGTTCGACCGGCGCGAACCGCGCCCCGAAGCACACACGGTGCTGCTCCGGCGCAGCCTGCTTAGCCTATGGTTGCGGATTTCTTGCCAGCTTCGTGCGGCATGCGCGACCGCACCCCTGCCGCGCGCGGCTCTCGCCCCCGCCCTCCAGGGCCGTCACGGACGATCCTGTGCCAGCAAACCGAATGCCGAGGCCGATCGCGGAGGCCCCGGGCCCGGGCGAACCAGCGTCCGCAACGGACGACGGGCCGTACGCTCGCGCGGCATCATCGCCCCAGGTGTGAGGCTCCGGCCCGTGCGATCGGCACCGGCGCGCCGGCTGCGGGCGGTCCAGAGCCGTTGCCGGCGCAAGACCTTGCCGCGTCGGCGGCTCTGATCCGAGGGCCCAGGATGACCGGACGAGACGCCCTGGGGCAGATCTCAGGTCGGAGAACGCGACTTCACATTGTGGGCGGGGCCGCGCTGGAGCCGTTCCGGGTCCCGTTGAGACGGCCGACGCGCGGCGCGGGTCGTTGTGTGAGGTTGGGTCGTCCCGTCCCTGCCCTCATCCCGAGGTGCGGGCGCGTAGCGGTCGCCTCAGGATGAGGGCAGGGACGGGACATGGCGGGTCTTCGCGGTACGCCAGCGCGCCCGGCTCTCGAAGCGAGTCGCAGCCCTGACGGTCGCGGCTCGAGAGCGTTGCCGCCCGAGTGGACGCCGGTTCGGCGTGACAGCGCTGTCAAACAAGTCTCGCGGCTCAGCTGTGCGCAGGCGGGCGGGGCGCGTGAAACGGGCGCGAGAGCCCAAAAGGACCGCGAGGCCCAGGACGAGGCCGAGCGCGCGGACTGCTGCGAAGCCGGCGGTGCACGCTCATGATGGCGGCCTGAACGGCATCGCCGCAGCTTGGAAGCAGGCGCCGGATCCGGCACCTGCTGCGCGATCCACATGATCGGTTCGCCGCCAGTTGAAAGTCGAGGAGATCTTGCAGGCTGGGCGCTGCCACGAACCGGGCCGGCGCCCCACCCAGATCGTGCAGGCGGCGCCGGCCGGTGACCCCTGTCAGGCCAGATCAGCCCGCGTCAGTCCTTGCGGACCAAAGTCGCCGGGGCATTCGCCTCGCCGAGGCCGAAATCGGCCAGCCGGCAGGAGATCTGCGCGAAGGCGCCGTAGCGGTCGGTCTCGAACTTGGTCGGGCTGCGCGGGTAGGTCGGGAACTTCACGGAGCCCGAGTCGGTCTGCATCCGCCAGTAACGGGCGCCGACGCCGACGCTCACGCGAGGTGTCACGTCGTACGAGACGATGCCCTCGGCGAAGTAGCCGTCTCCGCGCCCCTGCTGCGGCAGCGGGTTGATGTCCGGCCGGAGCCAGTGACGATCGACCCCCTCCAGAGACACGGCGGGGAGGTAGGCACCCTCCAGACTCAGCCGGACCCGGTCGAACCGGGCCTCGCCGATCAGGCCGACGCGCAGAGCATTCCAGCGCAGGGTCTCACCCAAGACCTTGACCTGATCGGGTACGGCGTACTGGCCCGCGCAGATGCCGCTGCGTGCCACCTGCTGGCAACCGTGGCCGTTGAGAAGCTCGGCGTCGTACTGGTAGCCGACGAAGCCGCCCAGGCTGAAGCCGTCCCGGCGCAGCACGTCGTAGCCAAAATCGATGACGCCGTAGCCGATGTCGCCGTCCTTGATCGGCGAGAGCGTCTTTGAATACCGGCTTTCGAGAGGTGGGAAATCTTCATCGGCGAGCCGGCCGGTCGTGACCCCACCCGCGCCGAGGAAGCCCTTGGCAAACAGGCCCGTCGGCGCGTGCTCGACCCGCGCGAAGCTCTCGCCGGAATGGGCGTCGGCACCCGCGTAGGTCAGGCGGGAATTGACCTGGCCGGGCTTGAAGGGATCGCCGAGGGTGTAGCGCGGGCCGCCGGAGCTGTAGAAATAGCGCAGGCCACCTTCGAAGGCCCAGGGCGATGGCGCGGCCGGACCGTCCGACGGCAGGCCGGCACCGAACCGGTAATTGAGGCCGACACGAGTCAGGAAACCGTCCGTCGCGATGCGGGCACCGGCACGATAGCCGGGCAGCACGCGACCGATCGGTGCCGCGAGGACCGAGCGGCTGCCGAGGTCGTAGTACAGGCCCTCGACCTTGGCCGAGAGGTGATCGGTGAACGCGTGCTCGAGGCCGGCGCCGACGGCATAGCCCGTGCGGACCTCGCCTTCGCGAGCGTCGAACACGCTCCGATTGAAGGCCGTCAGGTTGCTGTCGATGCGCACGTTGCCGAAGGCGAGGCCGCCGGTGCCGTAGATCAGCGTCGGCCCCAGGGCGAAGCCCACCTTGCCGCGCAGGGTCGCCAGCTGGTCGAGCCGCTGCCCGGCATGTGCGACGCGGAAGATCAGGGCGCGGCCGCCGCTGTCGGTGAAGCGGCCCTCCCGCTCGCCGTAATCCCAGAGGCGCGTGAACTGATAATCCGCGGCGCCGCCGACCACGAAGCCGGATCCGACCGCCCAATTGCCGCCGACCTCGCCGCCGGCGATGAAGCCGTCATCGGTGCCCCGCCTGGACGGGAGGACCGGGCAGCCCGCTGCGCCGGCCCGCCCGTCTGGACCCGCGCAGAGGAACTGCGTCGCGCTGTCGAGCGCGCCGAAGCCGACGAACAGGCCGCCATAGACGCCCGACCACGTGAAGACGGGGGGCGCCACCGGCTCGGATTTGGGATTGTGGGCCAGATCGGCGGACAGCGCTGTGCTCGACAGCAATCCCATCACGAGGCCGGCGCTCAAAATACGGTGCATCATCGCTTCCTGATTCGAAGGTGTCTCTGCCGCGTGCCGGGTAGAATCTCTGCCGTGAAGACTTGAAAATGAATTATTATTTCAGCACTGATAAAAACAATACATCGTCGTTATTTCAGTCGCACATGATCTTTGCCCACTGATTCTGTGGTCAGGTGGATGCAACTTAGCAAATCGTCGCAGATTTTCCAGGTAAAAGTACTACCAATACTTCCGCCGTCTGCGGCAGTTCGATTGTCATGAAATTAAAATCTAGAGAAAAGAGCCTCGATCGGCAGCCTGATGCATACTTGTTCATACCCAACAATAAGCGGGCGATGACGATGCCGCGCGCGACCGCCGGCAGGTCGATGATGCCCGCCGAGTTGGGGATTGCAGGCCTCATCACGCTGGCCTCCCCGCCGGATGTGCTCAGGTCCCCGGCCAAGCGGCGCCGGGGCCGGAACGATCGCCCGGAGGGCTGGTTGGCCGGGCATGAGGCAGTGGGCAGCCCGCTGCCAGGGCGTGCGATGCATGGACGCGGGCGACCTGAGGATCCTCCTCATCTGCAGCCTTGTGGGGGTGGCCGGATCCGCCGCCGCGCAGGGCGTCGGGTCAGGCGCTGCGCCGGATAGCGGCAGCGGAAGCGGCGCGGCACCGATGGCCGGCAGCGCGTCGCCGTCGAGCGGGGGCGGCCTCGGCGGGGCCGCCGGCTTGGGCGACCGGGGCGGCGTCGGCGGAGGCCCGGCGCCGAGCGGCGGCACCGGGGCACTCTACGGCGGCGAGGGGCCGCCGAAGCCCGCCGCGTCCGATGCGCCGGTCGGGACCGTCGCACCGAACGGCACCGGCGCCGGGGCCGGCGATCTCAGCGCGCCCACGCCAGCGTCGGCCGGTCCGGACGGCGCCGGACCGCGGGCTGCGGGCCCGGAGGGCGCCCGCCACCCGAACGGCTCCGCCTTCGGCATCCCACGCTGAGCGCCACACGGCGCGCCGTCCTGGGGGGCTCGGTCGGGACGGAACGCACCCAGATGTCCGGGAACCATCCAGCCAGCCCGGGGCTTCCTGGGCGGGGCCGTGGGAGGATCTCCTCCCACCGCAGCCCTTAAGGAAACGCCCGCCTCCACCGGCGGCGACAAAGGACACAGCCCTTGCGCACTTCGATCATCACTGCCGCCCTGCTGGCCGCCCTCGGCAGCGCTGTCGCGCTGCCCGCCTCCGCCGCGCCGCTGGCGCCCGGCGCCGTCGCGGCGCCGTCCGACATGGTCTCGATCGTCCAGATGGACCGGATGGAGCGTCACATGATGCGGCGTCGCATGGAGCGCCGGATGATGCGCCACCGGATGGAGCGTCACGAGATGCGCCGTGAGATGCGCCACCGCATGATGCGCCGGGAAATGATGCGCCGCATGTGATCGGGGATGCGGCCGGCCGGATCACCCGGCCGGTCCGATCCGAGCCCGGCGCGGCTGATCCCGCGGCCGGGCTTTTTGTCGCATATCAGGTCTCTACTCCGCAGCAGGCTGCCGACGGCGGCTCATGGCGGATCGAACCATCTCGCCCGCTGGGCGTTTCAAGCCACCAATCGGGAGCGTCCCGGCGAAGCTGCGTCGCGCCATCGCGCGCGGACGGAGGAAGCCCGATGAGCGGGTGTTTCGCAGGATGCTCGAGGAGGGCAGACGGATGAAGGCGTTTCTGGCAGCAGCCGCGGTGAGCCTCGGTGTCCTGGGCGTGGTTGGCCCGGTCGCGGCGCAGCCGCGCCCCGACTACGACGATTACGGCTACCGCGATCGCGGCTACCGGGACCGGGACCGGGACCGCGGCGATTACGAATCCCGCGATCGCGGCTACCGGGATCGGGACGATTATCGGGGCCGGGCCAATTACGGCTTCGACGAGCGTGAGTACCTGCGCTGCAACCCGGATGTCCGCCGCGCGATCGCGAACGGGCAGATGGAATCCGGCGCCGCCCATTACCGGGTCTTCGGCCGCCGCGAAGGACGCCGCCTGAGCTGCTGACCGGCGCCGGCCTGCCAAACCCAATGATCCCGGGAGCCGCGCAGCGAAGCCCGGGATCCAGATCCTATGCTCTGGACGGCGTGCGCGGGGCTGCGTCCGCCGCAGTCGCGCCAGACCGCCCGGGCGGCATCGCGCGCGCACGGGCGGTCTGGAGCCTATGGGGGCCGGGACAGGCTGTTGTCCCCCGGGAGCCTTCGATGATCCCGCGGATCGCCAGCAGCAACGCGGCGCCCAGGATGTGTCGTCAACGGAAGAGGTTCGGGGGCACCGGCGGGCTCGCATTGAGCAAAGTCACCGTCACACGTCGGTTCGGCGCGAGATAGGGGTTGTCGGGGAAAACCGGCTCGGTATCGGCGCGTCCCGTGACCGACGCGAAATTGTCGTTGGGAACCCCGGCGCCCGACAGGATCGCGCGCACGGAGAGGGCCCGCCCGGCGGAGAGGTTCCAGGGCTCGCCGGCCCGCGCCGAGCCCGGGCGCGCGACGGCGGTGTGGCCGGTGATGGACAGGCGGTTGGGCAGCCGGCGCAGGGTGGGGGCGAGCGCCTCCAGCACGCGACGGGTGTGCTCGTAGGGATCGACAGAGCCCTCGCGGAACATGGAGCGGCCGTCCTGGTCCACGAGGGATACGTTCACGCCCTCCTTGGTCTGTTCGATCACGATGTTGCGCGACAGCTCGGCAATGTCGGGCATCGCCTGGAGCGCCTGCCGGAGGCTGGCGATGGCGCTGACGTTGGCCTGCACGTTGGCAGCCGGGCGGCTGGCATCGAGCTCGCTGGCGCGGCCCGGACTGATCGAGCGCGCTCTGTCCTCCTGCTCGACAGAGCCCCTCGCGGCGTCGCGGGGCGTGGACGACTTGTTGCCTGACGTGTCGAGGGCGGTGCCGTACAGAATTCCGCCCGCGCCGCTGGTCGCAGGGCTCAGAGCCGCCGGCGCGAAGTATTCCGCCAGACCGACCTTCTGCTCCTGCGTGGTCATGCTGATCAGCCACATCAGCAGGAAGAACGCCATCATGGCGGTCACGAAGTCCGCGTAGGCGATCTTCCAGGCACCGCCGTGGTGCGCATGACCGCCTTTCTTGACCTTCTTGATGATGATCGTGGTCATCGCGTCCCTACCGGATATCGGGTCAGCTCTGGGCGGGGAGGGCGGCGGTTGCCGCCTCCACCTCGTTGAAGGTCGGGCGGACGTCGCTCATCAGAGACTTGCGGGCAAATTCCACCGACATCACCGGCGGCTGGCCGGCGATGTGGGCGAGCAGACCCGCCTTCAGGGACAGGTAGTATTTGGATTCGGCCTCGAAGAGGCTCTTGAGCGACTGCGCCATGGGCCCGAAGAAGCCATAGGCGACGAAGACGCCGAAGAAGGTGCCGACGAGCGCGCCGCCGATCAGATGTCCCAGCACCTCCGGCGGCTCCTTGATCGCCCCCATCGTCTTGATCACGCCGAGCACGGCGGCGACGATGCCGAGCGCCGGCGTTCCGTCGGCCAGCGACTGCATGGCCGAAACGACACGCTCCTGCTCCTGATGGTGCGTCTCCAGTTCCTCATCCATGAGCGCGTCGATCTCGTGGACGTTGTTGGCACCCAGCGTCACCATGCGCATGTAGTCGCAGACGAACTCGACCGCGTGATGGTTCGCGGCAAAGGTCGGGAAGGCGTTGAACAGCGACGACTCGCTCGGATTCTCGATGTGCGGCTCGAGCGCCATCGAGCCCTTCTGCTTGGCAAGTTTGTACAACGAATACTGCATCCCCAGCAGCTCGACATACGATTGCTGGTTGTATTTGGGGCCCTTCAGGAGCGTGCCCAGCATGGCGGGCACGGCCTTGAGCACCGGCCCGGTATTGCCGATGACGAAGGCGCCGATCGCCGCACCGAGGATGATGACGAACTCGAACGGCTGCCACAGGACTTCCAGGTGGCCACCCATCATCTTGTAGCTGCCGAAGACGCAGGCGAAGACGATCAATGTGCCGACGATCAGCCGCATGATTTGCCATCCTTGCGCGGCGGCAGGTCCCCCCCGCGCGAAGCCACTCACGATCAGGCAATTCACCGATTAAGGTTAACGGCGCGTTTCGAGGGCTTGCCGCAGCCGCGACCGCACTGAGGCTCACGGCTCGTCAGAGGCGTTCCCGACCGGGTGGGGCCGGGGGCCATCGCCGATTGTCCCTCACCCCAACCCTCTCCCGCATGGGAGGGGTAGCATGGCATGTTTGTCTCGACCGGAGCCGCCGTCCTTCCGAACCGCGGCAACACGTTCGGGAATGGCCCTAGCGGGGCGCCTCCCGTGACCGCGCGCGGTCGCGCAGCAAGGTGAGGATCAGCGCCGTCCAGCCGGTCTGGTGCGAGGCACCGAGTCCCCGGCCGGTATCCCCGTCGAAGAACTCGTGGAACAGCAGGGCCTCTTCGGCGCCCGGCGCCGTGAGGCTCGGCGCCCTGTCGCCCAGGGCGGGCCGGCGGCCCTCCGGATCCCGGGCGAACAGGGCGATCAGCCGGTCCTCCAAGGCGTCGGCGATCGCGCTCAGCGTGCACTGGGCCCCCGAGCCCGTCGGGTACTCCACCAGGAAGTCGTCGCCGTAATAGGTATGGAAGCGCCGAAGAGCCTCGACGATGAGGTAGTTCATCGGCATCCAGACCGGACCGCGCCAGTTCGAGTTGCCGCCGAACATGTTGGAGGTCGAGTCGGCCGGGTCGTACCGGACCGTGAACGACGCGCCCAGCTCGTTAAGCACGTAGGGCGCGTCGCGGTGGACCTTCGAGAGCGAGCGCACGCCGTAGGGCGAGAGGAACTCCGCCTCGTCGAGCATGCGCCGGAGCAGCGCCTTCATGCGGTGGCCGCGCAGCAGCGACAGGAGCTTGCGGTCCTTCACGCCGCCCTCTGTCCAGCGCGAGACCAGCCGGGCGAGGTGGGGCCGGTTCTCCAGCACCCAGTTCAGGCGCCGGGCAAAGTCCGGCAGGCGCTGTAGCACGGAGGGCTCGATCACCTCCACGGCGAAGAGCGGCACCAGCCCGACCATGGAGCGGACCCGCAGGGGCAGCATCCCGCCGCCCGGGATGTCGACCTCGTCGTAGTAGAACTCGTCGGCCTCGTCCCACAGGCCGAAGCCCTCGCCGCCCATGTCGGTCATCGCCTCGGCGATGAGCAGGAAGTGCTCGAAGAACTTCGAGGCGGTGCTCTCGTAGACGTCGTTGTGCAGGGCGAGCTCCAGGGCGATGCGCATCATGTTGAGCGCGTACATCGCCATCCAGGCGGTGCCGTCGGCCTGATGGACCACCCCGAAGCCCGGGGGCGGGCGCGAGCGGTCGAACACCCCGACATTGTCGAGCCCCAGGAAGCCGCCCTGGAAGACGTTGCGTCCCTGCGCGTCCTTCCGGTTCACCCACCAAGTGAAGTTGATCAGGAGCTTGTGGAACACGCCCTCCAGGAAGGCGATGTCGCCGCGCCCGCCGCGCCGGTCCCGGTCGATCTCGAACACCCGGTAGGCGGCCCAGGCATGGACCGGCGGGTTGGCGTCGCCGAACTCCCACTCGTAGGCCGGGAGCTGCCCGTTCGGGTGCATGTACCATTCGCGGGTCAGCAGCAGGAGCTGCTTCTTGGCGAAGCCGGGGTCGAGCAGCGCCAGCGGCAGGCAGTGGAACGCCAGGTCCCAGGCGGCGAACCACGGGTATTCCCAGGTGTCGGGCATCGACAGGACGTCGGCCGCCGCGAAGTGCTGCCACTGGCTGTTGCGGCCGCCGTCCCGCCCGCGCGGCGGCCCGGGCTGGAGCGGGTCGCCCGCCAGCCAGCGCCGCACGTCGTAGCAATAGAGCTGCTTCGACCAGATCAGCCCGGCGGCGGCCTGCCGGAAGATGGCGCGGGCATCCGGGTCCGCGATGCCGTCCTGCAATTCTTCGTAGAACGCGTCCGCCTCGGCCCGCCGCTGCCGGATCGTGGACCCGTCGCCGTCGACGGCGCGGATGCGCGCGCCCGCCGAGAGCCGCAGCCGGATCCGGGCGCTCGCCCCGGGCTCCAGCCGCAGCGCGTAGTGGAGGCCGAGCTTGGTCCCGGCATCCCGCCGCACCGCCGCGGCGTCGCCCTCGACGATCGCCGCGTGGAGCCCGTCCTTGAACGGACCGGGGGCGTCGGGCTGTCCGCCATGGCGCCGCAGGTTGGTGTCGTTCTCGCAGAACAGCAGGTCCGGCGCGCCGTCGAAGGCTAGGCGGTACGGCCCCAGCCGCTCGTGGGTGCAGACCACGCCCCCGTCGGGCGCGCGGGCGATCCGCGGACGCGCCTGCCCGGCCTGCCAGGACCACGTGTTGCGGAACCAGAGAAGCGGGACGACGTGGAGGTCAGCGGTCTCGGGGCCGCGGTTGAGCGCGGTGATCACCGCGTGGATGTCGTCGGCATCTGCCTTGGCGTATTCCACCGTGACGTCGAAGAACCGGTCGCCCGCGAAGATCCCCGTCTCGTCGATCTCGTATTCGGGCTGGTCGCGGCCGCGCGCCAGGTTCTCGCGGACCAGATCCTCGTACGGGAAGGCGCCCTGCGGATAGCGGTAGAGCATCCGGAGATAGGCGTGGCTCGGGACGGCATCGAGGTAGTGGTAGACCTCCTTCACGTCCTCGCCGTGGTTGCCCTCCTGGTTGGTCAGGCCGAACAGGCGCTCCTTGAGGATGCGGTCGCGGCCGTTCCACAGGGCCAGCGCCAGGTTGAGGCCGCCGCGCTCGTCGCAGATCCCGGCCAGCCCGTCCTCGCCCCAGCGGTAGGCGCGGGACCGGGCCTCCTCGTGCGTCAGCGCGCGCCAGGCATCGCCGTCGGAACTGTAATCCTCCCGGACCGTCCCCCATTGCCGCTCGCTGAGATACGGGCCCCAGAGGGACCACGCCCGGTCGCCCCGGCCCTGCTCGGCGATCCGGCGGCGCTCCGCCCAGGCGACGGAACCGTCCTCGGGCGGCTCCATCAGCCGCGTCCCCGGCGCGGGGATCGGGCGGGGCGCGGGCAGGGCATGTGCAAAGCGGTCATCGGTCTCGCAGGCTGCGACGGCGACGCCGGCCGGATGCATCATCGACGCCACGCCGCGCGAGGCCGGTGGCCGCACGGGACACGAACCGGAGATCAGGGTTTTGGAGTTCTATTCCGCGACCAAGATGGCGAACTCATAAATATCTTTCGACCATAAATTATTTGTATCGTCATCAAGATGCGCGCACCTTTTCAAATTACATGGGATTGCTCCGAATTTTCATGACTTGACGAATTGAAATACCCCCTGAACAATCAGGATGCCGGCTTCATTGCTGCCGAGTCGCAGGTTGGGCCGGGTCAGATCTTGCGCGACACGTCCAGCCCGTCGCGCCGAGCACCAGGGGAGACCGATGCGAAGCCTGCGCCTTGCTGCCGTCACCGGCCTTCTGATGCTCTGCGCCGCGCAGGCCGAGGAGAAGAACGGCCCGGTGAAGATCGGGATCGCCGTCGGCATCACCGGACCGTACGCGGCCTTCGGGGCGCAGATCCGGACCGGCGCCGGGCAGGCGATCGCCGACATCAATAAGGCCGGCGGGGTCGGGGGCCGGATCTTCGAGACGGTCGTCGGCGACGACGCCTCGGACCCGAAGCAGGGCGTCTCGGTGGCCAACAAGCTCGCCGGCGACGGCGTGAAGATGGTCGTGGGGGCCTTCAACTCGGGCGTGTCGATCCCGGCCTCCGACGTCTATCTCGACGCCGGCATCATCCAGGTCACCCCCGCCTCCACGAACGTGAAGTTCACCGAGCGCGGCCTGTGGAACACGTTCCGCACCTGCGGCCGCGACGACCAGCAGGGCGCGGTGGCCGGCGCCTACCTGGCCGAGCACTTCAAGGACAAGAAGATCGCCGTGATCCACGACAAGTCGCCTTACGGCAAGGGCTTGGCCGAGGAGACCCTGAAGGCCCTCAAGGCCAAGGGCGGCCGGGAGGTGCTGTTCGAGGGCATCAATCCGGGCGAGAAGGACTACTCGGCCCTCGTGTCCAAGCTGAAGTCGGCGAACGCCGACGTGGTCTATTACGGCGGCTACCACACGGAGGCCGGGCTGATCCTGCGCCAGATGCGCGACCAGGGCCTCAGGGCGATCCTGGCGGGCGGGGATGGGCTCGCCCCCAAGGAGTTCGCGCAGATCGCCGGGCCGGCGGCCGAGGGCACGCTGATGACCTTCGGGCCGGACGCACGCCGGAACCCCCATGCCCAGGCCGTGGTGGCGGCCTTCAAGGCCAAGTCCATCGATCCCGACGCCTACACGCTCTACGGCTACGCGGCCGTGCAGGTGCTGGCGAAGGCGATGGCCGAGACCGGCTCGAGCGACGGCCGGACGCTCGCGGACTGGCTGCACCGGGGTCAGCCGATCGACACCGTGATCGGCCCGATCGCCTACGACAGGAAGGGCGATATCACCCGGCCCGACTACGTCATGTACGCCTGGAGGAAGGGTCCCGACGGCAAGATCGACTACGCCGGCAACGAACTCACGCGGTGAGGTCCGTCCGGCCCGCCGGGACGCGGCGGCCGCCGAGGCTCTATGCTCCGCCGCCGCTTCGCGTCAGGGAGCCTCCATGTTCGATTTCAGCCAGCTCCGGTGTTTCGCCGCCGTGGCGGAGGAGCTGCATTTCGGCCGTGCCGCCGCCCGGCTGAACATGACGCAGCCACCCCTGTCGCGGCAGATCCAGGTTCTGGAGCGCGTCCTCGACGTGCAGTTGCTGGAACGCACCAGCCGCTCCGTCCGGCTGACGGCGGCCGGGCGCAGCTTCCTGCCCGAGGCGCAGCGCATCCTGCGGCTCGCCGAGACTGCGACCCACGTCACCCGGCAGGTGGCGGCGGGCCGCGCCGGCGTGCTCAAGCTCGGCTTCACCGCGGCCTCGGCCTACGATTTCCTGCCGCGCCTCGTCACCGCGCTCCGGCAGACGCTGCCGGACGTGACGCTCTCCCTGCGCGAGATGGTCAGCAAGGATCAGGTCGAGGAACTCCTCGCCGGCCGCATCGACGCCGCCCTGGTGCGGCCACCGGTGACGCATCCCGACCTGATCGCCGTCCGGGCGCTGGCCGAGCCGCTCGTGGTGGCGCTGCCCGCGGGCAATCCCCTGGCGCTGCGCGACCGGCTCACCCCCGGCGAGCTCGGTCTGGAACCGCTCATCGCCTACGCGCCGAACGAGGCGCGCTACTTCCACGACCTCGTCCTCGGCCTGTTCACCGAGGCCGGCATCCCGCCGCGGATCGTGCAGCAGCTCACCCAGATCCACTCGATCCTGGCCCTCGTCCGCTCGGCCCTGGGGATCGCCCTCGTGCCGGCGGCGGCCGAGCGCCTGCGCTTCGAGGATGTCGTGTTCCGACCCCTCGCGCTGCCCGCGCCGCGGCCGGTCGAGCTGGTGCTGGCCTGGCGGCGCGCGGCGGACGAGCCCCTGATCGCCCAGCTGGTCTCGGTCCTGGCGGACATGCCGTCGCCGTGAATTGCGGGCCGATCGATGCATGTGCGGCATCGATCGATCCAGACTTTGGCTTTGACTGCGCGGCCGAAGGGTGCGCCTGTTGCGGTGGACGGCGCGCAGACGCCGCGACGCGCCGGCGCTCAGGAGGATTCGCGATGGACAGCCTCACCAACCGCTTCAAGGCGGCCCTCGCCGAGGGGCGCCAGCAGATCGGCCTGTGGTGCAGCCTCGCGAGCCCCATCTCCACCGAGGTGGTCGCCGGGGCCGGGTTCGACTGGCTGCTCCTCGACATGGAGCACTCGGCCAACGACCTCCGGGACATCTACGCCCAGCTCCAGGCGATGATGGAAGGCGGCACCCACCCGATGGTGCGGGTGCCGAGCGACGACCCGATCACGATCAAGCGCATCCTCGACGCCGGCGCGCAGTCGCTGATGATCCCCAACATCGACGATGCCGAGCAGGCTGCCCGGGTGGTCGCGGCGACGCGCTACGCGCCCCGCGGCATCCGCGGCTTCTCGCAGGCGCCCCGCGCCGCCCGGTTCGGCCGGATCAAGGACTACCACACCCGCTGCGAGGCCGAGATCTTCGTGGCGGTGCAGGTCGAGTCCCGCCGCGCCCTCGACAATCTGGACGCGATCGCCGCCGTCGAGGGCGTGGACGGCGTGTTCATCGGGCCCGGCGACCTGTCGACCAGCCTCGGCTATCTCGGCCAGCAGGGTCATCCGGAGGTGGTCCGCACCATCGAGGCGGCGGTCGCCCGGATCGTCAAGGCCGGCAAGCAGGCCGGCATCCTCACGCCGAGCGAGGAGCTGGCCCGCCGCTACATCGCCGCCGGCACCCGCTTCACCGCGGTGGGCTCCGATATGGGGCTGCTCGCCCGCGGCTCCGAGGCGCTCGCCGCCCGCTTCCGTGCCTGAACGCCACAACCGGGATCGCTCCCCATGAACATCGGATTCATCGGCCTCGGCATCATGGGCGCGCCCATGGCGGGTCACCTGATTGCGGCGGGCCACAGCCTGTTCCTCAAGAGCCGGCGCAGCGTCCCGGACGCGCTGCTGGCCGCAGGCGGCACGGCCTGCGCCACCGCCGCCGAGGTCGCGAAGCGGTCCGACACGATCATCCTGATGCTGCCCGACACCCCGGACGTCGAGCAGGTGCTGTTCGGCGCCGGGGGCGTCGCCGAGGGCCTCAGCCCGGGCAAAACCGTCATCGACATGAGCTCGATCGCGCCGCTCGCCACCAAGGATTTCGCCGTCCGGGTCGCCGCGCGGGGCGGTGCCTATCTCGACGCGCCGGTCTCGGGCGGCGAGGTCGGGGCGAAGAACGCCGCGCTGTCGATCATGGTCGGCGGCGAGCCGGAGGATTTCGAGCGCGCCCGGCCGCTCTTCGAGGCGATGGGCAAGACCGTGACCCATGTCGGCCCGGTCGGGTCCGGACAGGTGGCCAAGGTCGCCAACCAGATCATCGTCGCCCTGACCATCGAGGCGGTGGCCGAGGGGCTGCTGTTCGCCTCGAGGGCCGGCGCGGATCCCGCCAAGGTGCGGCAGGCGATCACCGGCGGCCTCGCCACGTCGCGGATCCTGGAGCTGCACGGCGAGCGGATGATCAAGCGGACCTTCGACCCGGGCTTCCGCATCGGCCTGCACCAGAAGGACCTCAACCTCGCCCTGGACAATGCTCGGACGCTCGGCCTCAGCCTGCCCGCGACGGCGCTGGCCCAGCAGCTGTTCTCGGCCTGCGTGACCCAGGGCGGCGCAGCCTGGGATCATTCGGCCATGGTGAAGGCCCTGGAGGCCCTGGCGAACCACGCGGTCGGCGACGCCCCCTGAGCGCGCGCCGGACCACGACACGGACCCCGAACGGGAGCGTCACGAAGGAGCATCCGATGCAGGCCGAGATCGAAGCCCCGACCCGCCCGCGCCAGAACGGCGCGAAGGCCGGAGACGTCCCGCGCACGATCCGCCTGAGCGCGCGCGACAACGTCGCGATCGTGGTCAACGCCTTCGGGCTGCCGGCCGGCACGGTGTTCCCGGACGGGCTGGAACTCGTCGAGTTCGTGCCGCAGGGCCACAAGGTCGCGCTCACCGACATCCCGGAGGGCGGCGAGGTCCGCCGCTATGGCGAGGTGGTGGGCATCGCGACGCAACCGATCCCGCGGGGCGCCTGGGTGGAGGAATCCCGCGTCGCGACGCCGCTCGCCCCCGCCCTCGACGCCCTGGAGATGGCCACCCGCGTGCCGGCCCCTCTGCCGCCGCTCGAAGGCTACTCCTTCGAGGGCTACCGCAACCCGGACGGGTCGGTGGGCACCAAGAACATCCTGGCGATCTCGATCAGCGTGCAATGCGTCGCCGGCACCCTCGACGTGGCGATCCGGCGGATCAAGCAGGAGCTGCTGCCGCGCTATCCCAACGTTGACGACGTGGTCGGCCTGACCCACGCCTATGGCTGCGGCGTCGCCATCAACGCCCCCGAGGCGGTGGTGCCGATCCGGACGCTCCAGAGCCTCGCGCAGAACCCGAATTTCGGCGGCGAGGTCATGGTCGTCGGCCTCGGCTGCGAGAAGCTGGTCTCGGAGCGGCTCCTGCCCGACAACGGCGCGGCGGGCGACGGGGTGGTGCGGCTGCAGGACGAGCGCCACCACGGCTTCTCGGCCATGATCGACAGCATCCTGTCGATGGCGGAGGCCCGCCTGGAGGTACTGAACCGCCGGACGCGCGAGACCTGCCCGGCCTCCGAGCTGGTAGTCGGCCTGCAATGCGGCGGCAGCGACGCCTTCTCGGGCGTCACCGCCAACCCGGCGCTCGGCTTCGCGGCCGATCTGCTGGTCCGCTGCGGCGCCACCGTGATGTTCTCGGAAGTGACCGAGGTGCGCGACGCGATCCATCTCCTGACCCCCCGGGCGAAGAGCCCGGAGGTCGCCGAGGCGCTGATCCGCGAGATGGCGTGGTACGACGCCTATCTGGCCAAGGGCGAGGCCGACCGCCGGGCGAATCCCTCGCCGGGCAACAAGAAGGGCGGCCTCAACAACATCGTCGAGAAGGCCCTGGGCTCAGTGGCAAAGTCCGGCACCAGCGCCATTTCCGGCGTGCTGGCCCCTGGCGAGCGCGTGCGCGAAAAAGGCCTGATCTTCGCCGCGACCCCGGCGAGCGACTTCGTCTGCGGCACGCTGCAGCTCGCCTCGGGAATTACCCTGCAGGTCTTCTCCACCGGCCGCGGCACGCCCTACGGACTCGCCCAGGCGCCGGTGATCAAGGTCGCCACCCGGACAGAGCTGGCCGAGCGCTGGTCCGACCTGATCGACCTCGATGCCGGCCGCATCGCCACCGGCGAGGCCACGATCGAGGAGGTCGGCTGGGAGCTGTTCCACCTGATCCTGGACGTGGCGAGCGGGCGCAAGCGCCCCTGGTCGGATCAGTGGGGGCTGTTCAACGATCTGACGCTGTTCAATCCCGCGCCGATCACCTGAGCCGGTTTCTGGTCGCGGTCTTCGGACGCAGCAGCCCTGTCCGTGCTCACCCGCGCAGCGCGGTGGCCCGGGGCGCGTGAGCCCGGCGGCGAAGCCGTCGACGGGAATCGCCACGTGCGGCCCTCACCCCACCGGCGTCCCGCGCCGTCAATCCGGGGCGCCGCAGGCGTGCTCGGTCCCGAAGGGCACGCCGGAGGCGGACAATCCGGAACCACCGCGCGGCCAGCACCTGACGCGCCGGCGGGTCCGGATCCCGGGTTCCGCTGCGCGGCCCCGGGATGACGCGGCGGGATGCGGCCGCCGTCGCGCCGCTTGCCGGCAGGTCCGCACGCTATCGGCGCGACGCCAACCCCATCCCGGAAGCCCGGCGTTATCACAACCTATGTCAGTACGGCCTAAATACGCAGCATAATGCAACTCATAACGATCGAACTTCCCTATAACTACTTATTACCTTTGCCGATGTAATCCGCTCTCTACCGCCGAACTTCCCGGTGCGCGGTCCCTTATAGCCTCCACGACCCTTTCCGTGCACGCCCGCATGGCCGCCCAGCTCCGGGACCGCCATGCGCTGCCGCGCCTCCCATCGGATTTCATCGGCCCATCATGACCCTGCGCATCGGCACGCGTCTCCAGATGATCACCGCGACGGCCCTGCTCGGCATGGCGCTGCTGATCGGGCTCGCGGCCTGGGACCTGTCCCGGGTGATCGGCGACGCGCGCGCGGCGCAGACCCGCACGCTGGTCGAGGCGGCACACGGGGTGCTGGCCTATTTCGAGGGGGAGGAGCGGGCGGGGCGGATGAGCCGCGCCGCCGCCCAGGCCGGGGCCGTCGCGGAGATCCGTGGCCTGCACTACGCCGGGAACGAGTATTTCTGGATCCAGGACATGCATCCGCGCATGGTGATGCATCCGAAGGCCGAGCTGATCGGCCAGGATATCGGCGGCCTCGCGGACCCGACCGGCAAGCACCTGTTCGTCGACATGGTCGATCAGGTCCGCCGCGACGGTGCGGGCTTCGTCCCTTACATGTGGCCGAAGCCCGGCCTGGATCAGCCCGTGGCCAAGATCTCCTACGTGAAGGGCTTCGCGCCCTGGGGCTGGATCATCGGCACCGGCATCTACGCGGACGATACCGCCGCCCAGGTGCAGCCGGCGCTCCAGCGCCTGCTCGCCGGAGCCGCTCTCGCCGCGCTCCTGATCGCCGGGCTGGCGACGCTGATCGGACGCGGCGTCACCCGGCCGATCCGGGCGCTGACCGACACGATGGACGGCCTCGCCGCGGGCGATCTCGGCCGCGACGTGCCCCGCTCCGGAACCGCCGAAGAGGTCGGCCGGATGGCCGCCGCCGTCCAGGTGTTCAAGGAGAACCTGATCCGGACGCGGCAGCTGGAGGCGGAGACCGCGCAGGCGCGACTGGCCGCGGAGGAGCAGCGCAAGGCCGGGATGCGCGAGATGGCCGACCGGTTCGAGGCTGCGGTCGGCGGCATCGTCGGCCAGGTCTCGGCCTCGGCCACCGAGCTGCAGGCCACGGCGGGTGCGATGTCGGCGCTCGCCGGCCAGACCTCGGCCCAGTCCGGCACGGTCGCGGCCGCCGCGGAAGAGGCCGCCAGCAACGTCAACACGGTCGCGGCGGCGGCCGAGGAACTCGGCTCCTCCGTGCAGGAGATCGGCCGGCAGGTGCAGGGCTCGTCGGAACTTGCCCGGGTCGCGGCGGCGGAAGCCGACCAGACCGGCGCGCTGGTGCAGGAGCTGAACACCGCCGTGGCCAAGATCGGCGACGTGGTCGGGCTGATCGCCTCGATCGCCGGCCAGACCAACCTGCTGGCGCTCAACGCCACGATCGAGGCAGCCCGCGCGGGTGCGGCGGGCCGGGGCTTTGCGGTGGTGGCCTCCGAGGTGAAGGCGCTGGCCGAGCAGACCGCGCGGGCGACCGGCGAGATCTCGGGGCAGATCGCGCGCATCCAGGGGGTGACGGGTCAGGCGGTGGGGGCGATCGGGGCGATCACGGGCCGGATCCGGGAGATCAACGGGGTGGCGGCGGGCATCGCGGCGGCGGTGGAGGAGCAGGGCGCGGCCACGCAGGAGATCGTGCGTAACGTCACGCAGGCGGCGGCCGGCACCGGCGCGGTGACCGGGACCATCGCGGGCGTGGCGGGCGCGGCGGAGGAGACCGGGGCGGCGGCGAGCCAGGTTCTGGGCGCGGCCTCCGAGCTGTCGCGCCAGTCCGAGCACCTCGCCGCCGAGGTCGGGCGTTTCCTCGGCACCGTCCGCGCCGCCTGAGGCAGCCTTCGATCCGAAGCGTTTGACGGCCGGTCGGCCCCGAAACGACCGGCCGTCATCCCGGATGCTCGGATCCAGACATGCCGATGCGTCGAGACCTCGCACAGAGCAAGCACTTCCGCAGAGGCAGGGCACGGACTCGGAGTTTGTCTGCTGCGGCCAGAGCCGAAGGCATGGATCAATGCTTGCGGATATCGATCCGTCAGGAGATTGAACTTCCAACCTGATCTTGCCGGCCGCTCAGGCTCTTGCGTCGAAAGCCAAGCGTGTCCGACTTTCCCGACGGCGAGCCGACGCGATTCTTGAGTCGTCTCGCCGAGGGGCTCCGTTCATGGCTACAGCACTGCGTTCCTGCCGCCGCGTCGCGCGCGCGGCCCTGGCATTCCTGATCCTCGGCCCGCTCACGGCGGGCGGCATTCGGGCCGCCGACCGGTCGGTCACCTTCGCTCACCAGGACATGGTCATCCCGTTCCGGGCCTTGATGGCCTCGGGAGTTCTCGAGAAGGCCACCGGCTACACGGTGAACTGGCGCAAGTTCGGCGGCGGCGGCGACGTGATCCGCGCCATGGCCTCGGGCAATGTCCAGATCGGGGAGGCGGGATCGAGC
Source organism: Methylobacterium sp. FW102-HT35C08 (assembly GCF_058790235.1). Classification (NCBI taxonomy): domain Bacteria; kingdom Pseudomonadati; phylum Pseudomonadota; class Alphaproteobacteria; order Hyphomicrobiales; family Methylobacteriaceae; genus Methylobacterium; species Methylobacterium sp. FW102-HT35C08. The sequence continues at coordinate 1,245,997 of NZ_JBYTCL010000002.1, forward strand.
CCGATCGCCGCGGCCGCCTCCCAGGGGCTCGACATCCAGCTGTTCTGGATCCTCGACGAGATCGCCGATGCCGAGCAGCTCGTGGCGCGCAGCGGCGTGGCCAGCGTGGCCGACCTGCGCGGCAAGACGATCGCGGTGCCCTTCGTGTCGACGTCGCACTACCAGCTGATCGCCGCGCTGGCGGAGGCCGGGCTTACCCAGGCCGACGTCCGGATCCTGAACATGCGCCCGCCCGAGATCGCCGCCGCCTGGGAGCGGGGCGACATCGACGCCACCTTCATCTGGGATCCCGTGCTGGCCCGGGTAAAGAAATCCGGCACCGTGGTGGTCTCGGCGGGCGACCTCGCCCGCAGGGGCAAGGCCACCTTCGACGGCTTGGTCGTCGACCGGGCCTGGGCGGCCCAGAACCGGGATTTCCTGGTCACCCTGGTGAAGCTGATTGCCGCCCAGGACGCCGCCTACGCCGCCAAACCCTGGGCCGCCGACGCGCCGGAGGTGGCGGCCATCGCCCGGATCACCGGCTCGGCGCCAGCGGAGGTGCCGGCGAGCCTCGCGGCCTACCGTTTCCCGACCCTGGAGGCCCAGGCCTCCCCGGCGTGGCTCAGCGGCGGCGCCACCAAGGCCCTGACAGAGACCGCGGAATTCCTGAAGGCTCAAGGCCGCGTCCAGGCGCTCGCGCCGGATTACGGTCGGCACGTCACCGGGGAGTACGTGGACGCGGCCCGGAAATAGCCCGCCTCCGGACCGGAGTGGCTCATGATCGAGATCCGCAACCTCAGCGTCCGCTACGGGGCAGGGCCTTCCGCGGTCGACGCCCTCGCGCAGATCGACCTGACGATCCGGCCGGGGGAATTCGTGGTTGCGCTCGGCGCGTCGGGCTGCGGCAAGACCACGCTGCTCTCGGCCATCGCGGGATTCCTCGAACCCACGCAGGGCCGGATCCTCCTCGACGGCGTGCCGATCCGGGGGCCGGGGGCCGACCGGGGCGTGGTGTTCCAGCGCCACGCCCTGATGCCCTGGCTGGACGTCGCCGAGAACGTGGCGTTCGGACCTAGGATGCGGGGCGCTCCCCGGGCGGAGCGGCGCCGTATCGCCCGGGCGATGCTCGACCTCGTGGGCCTGCCCGACTGCGCCGACCGGAAGGTCTACGAACTCTCCGGGGGCATGCAGCAGCGGGTCGGCCTCGCCCGGGCGCTCGCCAGCGACCCGCGCGTCCTGCTGATGGACGAGCCCCTCGGGGCGCTCGACGCCTTCACCCGCGAGCAGGTCCAGGAGCTGATCCTCCAGATCTGGCACCGGACCGGCAAGATGGCCTTCTTCATCACGCACGACGTCGAGGAGGCGGTGTTCCTCGCGACCCGGCTGGTGATCATGAGCCCGCGTCCCGGCCGCATCGTCGAGACGCTGGAGCTGCCCTTCTCGCGCGCGGTGGTGGGCGGCCGCGACACCCGGGCCGTGAAGTCGGATCCCGCCTTCATCGCCATGCGCGAGCGCGTGCTCGGGCGCATCCACCGCCGCGCCGACGCGCCGCCCGGAGAGGGCCGATGACCGGGCGGCCCCCGGACGCGACGGCCCCGGCGGATCCGGCGCGACGCCGCGATAGTGCGTGGCTCCGCGGCGGAGCGTGGCTCCGGGGCACGGCGCTGGTTCCGGTGGTCAGCCTCGTCACAACGCTGGCGGTCCTCGGCCTCTGGGTGATCGCCACGCGAGCCGGCTGGGTCAAGCCGCTGTTCCTGCCGGCGCCGGAGGCGATCCTGTCGGCCTTCGGCCAGGCCTGGACCGGCGCGATCGACGGTGCGCCGCTCGGCCTCCACGTCCGGGACAGCCTCCTGCGCGTCGTCGGCGCCTTCGGGCTCGCCGCCCTGCTGGGGATCCCCGCCGGGCTCGCCATGGGCACGAGCCGGATCGCGCGCGGCCTTCTCGACCCGCTGATCGAGTTCTATCGGCCGCTGCCGCCGCTGGCCTACCTCCCGCTCATGATCATCTGGTTCGGGATCGGCGAGCTGTCCAAGGTGCTGCTGATCTTCCTCGCCTGCTTCGCGCCGGTCGCCCTGTCCACCCGGGCCGGCGTGCTCTCCGCCTCCCGCGACCAGATCCATGCGGCGCGCGCCCTCGGGGCGAGCCGCGCGCAGGTCTTGCGCCACGTGGTGATCCCCGCGGCGATGCCGGAGATCCTGATCGGCCTGCGGATCGGCATGGGCGTGGGCTGGACCACCCTGGTCGCCGCCGAGATGGTGGCGGCCCAGGCCGGCCTCGGTCAGCTCGTCCTCAACGCCTCCAACTTTTTGCGCACCGATGTGGTGGTGATGGGCATCCTGGTGATCGGCCTGTTCGCGACCCTGTTCGAACTCGGCCTGCGCTGGCTCGAGCGCGTGCTGGTGCCCTGGAAGGGACAATCCTAGACCCGCGTGAGGCCTCGGCACTCCGTCGACGCACGACACCCCGCCGACTGGACGTCGTCGTTCGTCGGACGTGCCCTGACCCGGCAGGCTGGTCCGCGCCGGGAAAGCTCCGGGTTCTCCGAGCCCGCCAAAAGGTCTGACCCGCCAAGAAGTCCGACCCAAGAGGTCTGACCCAAGAGGTGAGAGCCTCTCACGCAACGCGCCGCGCGGTCGAGGCCGGTGCGGGAGCTCCGGTTGGGCGGGCAGGCTCGTCGCGCACTCTCGGGTGCCCGCCACAGCATACTGCTGGCTGAGGCGAGGAGGATCCTTTCGCACCTCCAGGGTTCAAACCTGCCTGGGGCTGCGACCGTACGGCCCGGCGCCGCCGGCCCGGCCGCACGGGGCCGGGCTTCACGCACTCACCGGTAGACCGTGCAGCTGTCGACGTCGCCGGTCGGCAGGAACTCGCAATTGGTGACCGGCGGGATGAGTCCGTCATCCGAGACACTCGGGACCGCGGCCTCGCTGGTCGGCGGCACGGTCAGCATGACGGTGCCGAAAGCCAGGGCGGCGGCGGCGAACGCGAGCGCGAACAGGGCAAGGTTGCGCCGGAGCGCAGGGATCAAGGCAGAGTCCATCTTCGTCCTCCCACGGGGCGCAGGCGCTGCGCCGAGGGGAAAGCTAGATCCGGTTGCGGGTGACCGCGCCCCCCGAATGCAGGAGGCGCGCGCCGATTTCTGGCCGGCGGCGGGCCGCCGTCGGTGCGCGGCCTCCTATGGGCTCCTTCGTCGTGTCGCCGTTCCCGGTGATCTCGACCCGAAGCGCGGCCCGGTCCTTCGCACGCCAACATTCGGTGACGTGACTGCGCCGCGCGCAAGGTTGTTGATCGGCGACGCCGTCCCCAGGATCGCCGGTCCGACACAGGGAGCGGGGCAGACCGGGTGGCAGTCAGAAGAGAACCGCGCTCGTCCGGACGGTGCCGCTACCGCTGCGGCGTCGGCGCCGGAGGCTGGGGCGAAGACCCGGGCTGGCCGGGGGCCTGCGGAATCGTGTTCTCGGGTGGCGGCGGCGGCTTCTGCCCCGGAGCGGGCGCGGCCTGATCGTTCTGCAGGGTCTGGTTCGCCTGCGTCTGGATCGAGTCGGAGGTCTGCTGGCTGATCAGGCCGTAAGAGACGGCCGCCGCGAGGGCGACGGCGATGACCGCCCCGATGATCGCCTTGGTGAGCTTGGGCGGCATCTCTCCGTCCTCGTGCGGCGCTGGAAGCGCGTCAGGCGGCTTCCCTGCGGGTGACGATAAGTGCCCAGATCGTCGCCGGGATCCATCCGATGATCGTCAGGTGAAGAAGAATGCAGAGGATGCCCTGGAACACCTTCCCGCGCAGGAACATGGCAAGCCATGGCGCCAGGAAGCAGATGAGGATCATGATCATGGTTGGAACGGCTCCTTGCCGGGGGTGACATAGGCGCCAGGCCGGTGTGCGGTAGCCCTCCGGGTGCAGTCGGACTGGATCAGCACCGCGCATGGTCCCAGTCGGCCGCACGGCCTCCCGGATCACGCGCGAGGCCGCTCAACTGGTCGACCATGCAGGTCAGCCACGCGACCGGCGCGGCGTCCCACGGGAACGTCCTGCCGTGCTCGACCCCCGCGATCCGCTCGGCGAAGGCACCGATGTCGGAACAGAGAACCGGCAGGTTCAGCCGCAAGGCGGCGGTCAATGTGTAGGACCAGGTTTCCGGGCACTGGGCGGGGTACCACACGAGATCGGGCGCCTCGTCGACGAGGATGCTCTCGAGGTCCCGATCCGCGTAGCGGCCGGTCACCCGTACATTGGGTCCGAGTTCGCGAACGTCATCACAATACCCGATGATCACGAACGTCAGGTCAAGACCTCTCCGGCGCGCCAGATCGAAGACGGCCCGCGCGACGTCGATCCCCTTGTGCGTCTGGAGATAGCCGAGCAGCGCGACCGTCATCGGTCGTCCGGGCCGGGCCCGCACCCGCGGCGTGCGGGCCCGGATGTCCTTCAGGAGGGTGTCACGTTCATGGGGGATCACCGAGATCTCAAGCTCGGGATAGATCGTCCTGATGCGCCGGCGGACATCGTGTGCGGGCGCGATCACCTGTCGGGCCCTTTCGAACAGCCAACGCTGCGATCTCTGCCACGACCGGACCGTAAGCGGGCCCGGAACGATCGCGGCGCGCTCCAGCTCCGCATGGTGAAGTTCCAGGTCGTCCCCGACGAAACGGCTATCCGGGCCTAACAGATGCGGCTGCGGCGAGACGAGGTAGTAATCGTGCAGATAGAGGTCGATCGGGATATCCAGTCCCTCGATCAAGGATTCGAGATCCTTGAAGCCGTGGGTATGATGGATTTCCGCCGCACACAGATTGATATCTTTGATGATGTCATGCAGCCGGCCTGTCTCAACAGCCGGGATGAACAGATCGAGCGTCTGAGCGACCGTCCGGTATTGCAGGACGAAACCGCCTGGGGCAGCGGCCAAGGCCAGCACGTCGCGATCCTCCACCAAGACCGCGATCCGCTCGTCGATGAAGCGGCGCACGCCACCGCCGAGGGCATGCCCGATGACCAGAATTGCGGACCTGTCCGCCCCCTCCGAGGTCCGCATCCGATCGAGCCTCTGCGTCTGCGTCTCGGTTGCGGCCGCCGCCAAGTCCGCGAACGACGTTCCGGGCCTCCGGGCGACGAGCTGGGCGATCCGTCTGCCGGCATCGCCGGTGATCCCCTCGGCGTCGGCGAGCGCCTGCAGGGATGCCGGCGCGATTCCTTCCGCCGGATGCCGCCCCTCCGCCTCTCCCCACATCTCGAAATGGTAGAGCGGGTCACAACCCGCCGCCACGACATCGGGATAGGCGGACCTGTAATACCCATCGTCGTAGAACGCGTTGGGTCTCAGGCCACAGTATCGGCCGACATGAAGGAAATGGCCCAGCACCGTCTGCGGGCTTTTCTGAGCGCCAAACGACCCGTGCTTCCTGTACCAGACACTGTCGAACACGCTGCTCGGATTCAGGTTCAAGCCTGAACCGGTCACGATGTAATGCATTAGCGGATTGTCGCCTGCGCGCAGGGCCGCGGCCTGGCGCCGGTAATAGGCGACATCGAACAACGGATTCGGCCGGCAATCGCGCGCGGCTCCCGTTTCGAGAAAGTGCTCGAGCGGTTCCGCATCCGGCCCGAGCATCGCCCGGTAGGCCGTTCCGTACCAGGACCGATCGAAGAGGCCGGATGCCTCGATGATCGCACGATCCATGCCTGCCATCCGCGCGCAGCCCTGCGTCATCGCCCATACCGGTACGGCCGCGCCGCCAGCCTGCCCATTCCCGTCGAGCACCGTTCTTCTTCAGTATACAACCGCCGGGCTGGCGACATCCGAATCGCCCCGCACGTCTTCGGCATCGGCCCGACATCCACCGCCCGCGTAAACGGCATGGAACACGCGTGCGGTCGCCACGTTCAGGCCGATCTGGATTGCGACCGGGCCGCCGATGATCCGCGGTGTCACTCCACGGTGACGGATTTGGCGAGGTTTCTGGGCTGGTCGACGTCTTTGCCCATGATCACGGCGGTGTGGTAGGCCAGCAGCTGGATCGGCACCGCGTACACGATCGGCGCCACGCTCGGCTCCAGCGCCGGCATCGTCACCGTCGCCAGCGTCTCCAGACCGTGCTCGGCCGCGCCCTTGGCATCGCCGATCAGCACGATCCGCCCGCCGCGCGCGGCCACCTCCTGCATGTTCGACACCGTCTTCTCGAACACCCCGTCATGCGGCGCGATCACGATCACCGGCACGCTCGCGTCGATCAGCGCGATCGGACCGTGCTTCAGCTCGCCCGCCGCGTAGCCCTCCGCGTGGATGTAGCTGATCTCCTTCAGCTTCAGCGCACCCTCCAGCGCCATCGGGTAGCTCGTGCCCCGGCCGAGATACAGAACGTCCCGCGCCTGCGCGACCTCGCGCGCCACAGCCTCGATCGCCCCCTCCCGGGTCAGCGCCTCCGCCATCAGACCCGGCACCCGGATCAGCGCCTCCACCAGCCGCGCCTCGCCCGACGCGTCCAGCGTGCCCCGCGCCCGCCCCGCCGCGATCGCCAGGCACAACAGAACCGTCAGCTGGCACGAGAACGCCTTCGTCGACGCCACCCCGATCTCCGGACCCGCCAGCGTCGGCATCACCACCGACGATTCCCGCGCGATCGTCGAGCTCGGCACGTTGACCACGCTCAAGGTGTGCTGGCCCTGGCTCCTGGCGTAGCGCAGCGAGGCCAGCGTGTCGGCGGTCTCGCCCGATTGCGAGATCACCAGCGTCAGCCCGTCCCGCTCCAGCGGCGCCTCGCGGTAGCGCGCCTCGGAGGCCACGTCGATCTCCACCGGCAGCCGCGCCAGCTGCTCGAACCAGTAGCGCGCCACCAGGCCGGCATAGTACGCCGTGCCGCAGGCGGTGATGTACACCCGGCTGAGCCGGGCGAAGTCGAACGGCAGCGCCTCGGGCAGCACCACCCGGCTGTTGGCCAGGTCGACGTAGTGGGCCAGCGTCCGGCCGACCACCTCGGGCTGCTCGTGGATCTCCTTGGCCATGAAGTGGCGATAGGCGCCCTTGTCGATCCGGTAGGCCTGGGTGGCGATCGTCTGGCGCGGGCGCTGGACGACCGCCCCGGACGCATCGCGGATCTCGGCGCCGTCGCGGGCGAGGATCGCCCAGTCGCCCTCGTCGAGATAGGTGATCGCGTCGGTGAAGGGGGCCAGCGCCAGGGCGTCGGAGCCGAGATACATCGCGCCCGCGCCGAAGCCGATCGCCAGCGGCGCGCCGTGGCGGGCGCCGATCAGCAGGTTGTCCTCACCGGCGAACAGGAAGGCGAGCGCGAAGGCGCCGCGCAGCCGCGGCAGGGCGGCTTCGACCGCCGCCACCGGCCCGAGGCCCCGGTCGATGGCGCGGCTGACCAGCTGGGCGACGACCTCGGTGTCGGTCTCGGTCTCGAACACGACGCCGTCGGCCTCGAGTTCCTGCTTCAACGCGCGGAAGTTCTCGATGATGCCGTTGTGCACGACCGCGAGGTTGTGGGTGGCGTGGGGATGGGCGTTGGTCTCGTTGGGCCGGCCGTGGGTGGCCCAGCGGGTGTGGCCGATGCCGATCGTGCCGGTGAGCGGCTCCTGCGCGAGCCTGGCCTCGAGGTTGGCGAGCTTGCCGGCGGCGCGGCGGCGCGCCAGCCGGCCGTGCTCGAGGGTGGCCAAGCCGGCGGAGTCGTAGCCGCGGTATTCGAGCCGGCGCAGAGCCTCGATCACCTGCCCCGCCACCGCGTCGCGCCCGACGATGCCGACGATGCCGCACATGGATGTGTCTCTCGCTCTCGCGCCCGGAGCGCCGCGCGGGCTCTCGCGCACCTTCTACCGGATCCACGCCGACAAGGGCCAGCCCCGGACCAAGCCGGGCGGCCGACCCCGCCGGCAGGGGCGCCGGCGAGAGCCGTTCCCGATGACGTCGAGGCGGTCGACCATAGCCTACGGGCCGTCGCGTCAAGGTGGGTCATCCCACCCTGGCCCTCATCCTGAGGTGCGGCCGCACCGCGGCCGCCTCGAAGGAGCCCTCCAGCCAGCCGCACGATCCCTGGAGCCCCCTTCGAAGCCCGCTGCCGCGGGCACCTCAGGATGAGGGTGAGGGCAAGGATGGACAGAGGCTCCTTGTCGCGGCTCGCCAGAGCGCCCCACGCCCGGAGCGTGGCGCACCACGGACGGTCGCGGCCCTAGAGGTCGCGGATCTTCTTCTCGATGCGCTCGGCCTCGGCCTCGTCGATCTCCAACGGCTCGCCCGTGTCGTTCGGCAGGCCGCCGCCCGTCTGCGCGATGGTCTCGTCCCGCGGACGGTAGCTCTGCCCGTCGGAGATCGGCGGCTCCTTCGACAACTTGCGGTCCTTGTCCATCGGCGTCTCCTGCTGCTGTGTCCCGCCGGGATAACACGGCAGGGGCGCTCCGGGATGCGGCGGGGCTCAGAACGGGTAGTAGCGCAGCGAGGTCAGGCCGGTGACGAGGTGGTTGGAAGGGGCGATTCCGTAGGTGCCCCGGAAGGCGTCGCGCTCGGTGTAGGAGACCTGCGCGCCCGCCACGAGGCGCCCGAAGCTGCCCTTGTAGAGGTCGTGCCAGAAGCCGCCGGTGATCTGGCGGATGTCGCGGGTCTCCGCCTGGCAGGTCCCGCTTGCCGCGCCCTCGACGTCGCAGCCTGTCACCACCAAGGTCGGCGAGCCGTAGCCCGTGGCGTTGAGGGCGCCGGCCCGGGAGGCATGCTCCCAGCCGGCATAGACAAACACGTCGGTGCCGGGCTGGACATGGGCGACCGCTCCGGCGAGCAGCTGGAAGGCCGGGATCGGCGCGATCGACCCGTCGGCCTTCAGGGCGAAGTCCGGCAGCTGCGCCGAGCCGTAGCGGCCGATGCCCTGGCCGACGAGGCCGCTGACCTGGAGGTCGAGGCGCTTGTCGATCACCGGCAGGGTCGCGGCGCCGCCGATCCCGTAGCCCAGCGCGGTGTCGGTGCGGCCGGGGAGGCGGGTCACGGCGTTGAGATTCGTGGCGCTCAGCCGGTCGTCGAAGAAGCGCACGAGGCCCTTCAGCTCGAAATGCCCGAAGCCCGGCTCGAGGGCGACCTTGCCGATGATGTCGGGGACGCTGTTGTTCGAGTAGGTGGTCGTGGTGTTGAGCTGGCCGACCGGGTCGCCGGCATTGCTGAGGTTGATGTTGCCCGGGGCCGCGAACGGGCTCGGCGGCAGCACGCTCTGGGGCGATTCCGCGGACAGGCCGACCCACAGGCCCGGCGCAACGTCCTTGACCACGCGCAGCTGCGGGTTCCGGGTCCAGTTGAAGCCCGGGACGTACTGCACGTCGATGGTGAGCGGGATCTGCTCCTTGAGCGGCGTGATGCCGGACAGGTCGGTGGTGATCAGGCTCCAGGCCTGGCCGGCGAGCACGTGCCAGCCGGTATCGAGCGAATCGACCGTGGCGAAGATCTGCCGGATGCGCGGGTTGTAGCTGTTGCTCTCGCGCGAGTTGGCGTTGGTGGCCGCCCCGAGGAAGTCGATCTCGTAATAGCCCGAGATCTGGAGCGTCGGCTCGACCTTCGCGGTGAACAGCCCGCTCAAGCGGCTCTGCCGGGCGGAGAAGCGGAACTCGTTCTCGCGCGAGCGGGGGTCGTTGCGGAACGGGATGCCGTTGAAATCCGTGCCGACGTCCGAGACGACGTTGGGATTGCGGGCGATGCCCGCCAGCTCGACGAAGCCGCCGGGCGTGAAGCAGACCGCCGGCCCGAGCGCGTAGCTGCCGGCGTTGCAGATGAGGTCGTTGGCGAGGATCACCGGCGTGTGCGCGCTCGGCCCCGGCCGGGGCCCTCCGGGACCGCCGACCTGCGCCACGCGCTGCTGGTGCTCGGTCTTGGCGGCGAGGCGGGCCTGCTCGCGCGACAGCACCCGGCGCTCCCTTGCCTCCCCGGCAAGCGCCGCCTTCTGCGTCCCGGCCTGCCGGCGCAGGGCGGCGAGTTCCTGCTGCATGGCCTGCATCTGGCGCTGCATCGCATCCATCCGGGCCGCCATCTCGGCGACGCTCTGCGCCCGCGCTGGACCGGCAGCGGCGAGGCTGGCTGCGACACCGACGGCGGTGACGAGGGTACGGGGCGGATTCAGGCGCGACATGCTCGTCACCCCGGACGGTTGGCGATGCTCAGACTTGGGCGGATGCACTCCCAGGGTTGTGGGATGTGGCATACGACGCTCGCATGACGATGCTGCGCGCGGTACCCCGGCCACACGGGGAAACGCGCGCGGACATGCGGGTGCCGTCCGGCTGTGGCCGAGCCGCCACGCTCGCGCGGTCCTTGTCAGCACATGGATTAAGTTCTGGGTTCGCCCGGAGCCGATCTGGTCCGGCGTTCCCCCGCAGTTCCGGTCACCGCGCAACCTGCGGCAGACGGCACGCGGGCCACGCCTGCGACGTTCCGGCCGGAACTTGGCCGTACGGCCTCTGCGTTCCCCGGTTGAATGGGCCATCGAGCCCGCAACCCGAAAGAGGTGATCCCATGGCCATGGACGCGCGCGAGATCTACGTCACGGCCCTGAAGAATACCCATGCCCTCGAGATGCAGGCGCTGCAGATCATGGAGCGGCAGGTCGAGCGCCTGGAGCGCTATCCGGAGATGGAGCAGGCCCTGCGCCGCCACATCGAGGAGACGCACGGTCAGCGCCAGCGGCTGGAGGAGGCGCTTCAGAGCCTGGGCGACAGCCCCTCGGCCCTCAAGGAGGGCTTCCTGGGCTTCGTCGGCAACATGATGGCGCTGGGCCACACCCCGGCCCAGGACGAGATCCTGAAGAACACCTACGCCAACCACGCCTTCGAGAACTTCGAGATCGCGGCCTACGAGTCGCTGCTCACCATCGGCGATGCCGCCGGCCAGCAGGGCCACCGGACGGCCTTCCAGCAGTCGCTGAAGGAGGAGCAGACCATGGCGGAGGCGGTGCGCAACCTGATCCGCCCGACCACGGAGCGCTACCTGTCGCTGACCACCGCCGGCGCGAAGGCCGACCGCTAGGCGCACCCCGACCGCTCCCGATCCGACAGGTCGGGAGCGGCCCCGATCGATTCCCTGCGAGCGGCGCGCCCTGGCGCGCCGTCTTCGTTTGGCGCGACCTGCTGTTGGCACGGTTTGGCGGCACCGCCCGCGCCGCGTGGTCCTCCATTCTGCCGCAGGAACAACCCCCGCCCTGCCTGATTGCGCGGTCATGGAACCTGGAAGCGCTCGATCGACGGACCGACACGAACAGGGGGACGGCTCCCCCAGCAAGCCTCTGGGGGACGGGTGCGTCCATCTCTGCGTGGACATGCAGCGGATGTTCGCCGAACCCACCGATTGGCAGACCACGTGGATGCCCCGCGTCCTGCCGCATGTCCGCCGCATCGCCGAGGCGCACCCGGAGCGGACCATCTTCACCCGCTTCATCCCGGCGGCCCGGCCGGGGGAGGGCCGTGGGACCTGGGCAACCTATTCGGAGCGCTGGGCCGACATGACCCGGGAGCGGCTTGCCCCGGAGATGATCGACCTCGTCCCGGGACTCGCCCGGCTGGTCCCGCCCGCGGAAGTCGTCGACAAGACCGTCTACTCGCCCTGGCTCGAGACCGGCCTCGACGCCCGCCTGCAGGCCCGGGGCGTCGACACGCTGATCGTCACCGGCGCCGAGACCGATGTCTGCGTGCTCGCCGCGGTGCTCGGCGGCGTCGATCTCGGCTACCGGATCGTACTGGCCACCGACGGCCTGTGCAGTTCCTGCGACGAGGCGCACGACGCGCTGCTGCTGATGTACCGGATGCGCTACGGCCATCAGGTCGAGACGATGACGACCGCCGAGATCCTCGACCGCTGGCGGTGATCGGGCGACGCCCAGTCGAGCATTCGCGCCGCAATGGCCAAGCTCAGGCCAGATCAGGCTTGGCCGTTCCCGCCGCTGCGCGGATCACCGACACTCCATCCCGATCGGTCGGCGCGCGAAAAACAGTCGCGCCGTGCGAACCGGGGAGCACCGGAACCGTTATGTCTCCAAACACGGATCCGGAGGACAGGTTATGGCCAAGCACGAGATCCTCGGCTACTTCGAGCACCGCCGCGACGGGGCCTGGATCTGCGTCCGGCCCTTCACCCTGACGACGCGGGATGCCAGCATCGACATCCGCCAGGGCATGCGCTTCGATTACGGCAAGCGGATCGGCGGCGTCGACCTCGCCGAATACCTCGAGCGGCTGGGTTCGCAGTTCGGGTCCTGAGGACGAGCGGCACCGCCGCCGCCCGCATCCGAACCGAGACGATCCCGAACGGCGCCGGACGCGAGTCCGGCGCCGTTCGCCGTTCAGGCGCCGCCCCACTGCATCGTCAGGCCGCCATCGACCACCAGGGTGTGGCCAGTCACGTAATCGGCCGCGTCCGAGGCCAGGTACAGGATCGCCCGGGCGATCTCCTCGGGCTGGCCGGCCCGGTGCCACGGGATCCGCTCCAGCGACTGCTCGAGCACCTCGGGCTTCTCGAAGCGGTCGGCGGTCATCGGCGTCTCGATCAGCCCCGGGGCGACGGCGTTGACGTTGATCCGGTCCGGGGCGAGTTCCCGCGACAGGGAGCGGCACAGCGAGCCGAGGCCCGCCTTCGACATGCCGTAGGGCGCGCTCTCCGGTGTCGGCAGGTGCTGGGCCACCGACGAGACGAACACGATCTTGCCGGTGCCGCCCTGCGCCTTGCGCATCTTGATGAAGGGCCGGGCGGTGAACAGCGGCCCCATGAGGTTCACCCGCAGGATCCGCTCCAGCAGGGCGTCGTCCATCTCGGCGACCGGCACGCCGCTCATCGCCTGCCCGGCATTGGCCACGAGGATGTCGAGGGTGCCGAACTCGCTGCCGATCCGGTCGAAGGCCGCCGTGACGGCGGCCGGATCGCCGACATCGAGCTGGAGCACCAGCGCCCGGCGGCCCGCGGCCTCGACCCGCGCGGCGGTCTCGCGGATGCCCGCCTCATCGGTGTGGTAGGTGATCGCCACGTCGGCACCCGCCCGGGCGAACAGCTCCGCCGTAGCCTGTCCGATGCCGGAATCGGCCCCGGTGATCAGAACGCGGGTGTCGGTGAAGGTCATCGCTCATCCCTTGCAGGCGCACCGCATTCGCGGCCGGATGCCGGGGCAATCGGTGCCGTCCGGGCCGGTTCCGAGCGCGCGCACCGGCCGCAGGTGGAACCGTCAGCGCGGAACGCGATCCGCGCTGACGTCTTTGACGCTCTGGGTCGGCATGGCCTAGTGAGTATGCATGTCCCTGGATGATACGACCCACCTGATCGCGGAGGAGTGCGCGCCCGACACGCGGAGCCGCATCCTGGCGACGGCGGACGCGTATTTTCGGGAGATCGGCTACCAGAAGACGACCGTGGCCGACATCGCCCGGACGCTGAAGATGAGCCCGGCCAACGTCTACCGCTTCTTCGACTCGAAGAAGGCGATCAACGAGGCGGTGCTGGAGCGCCTGATCGGCGAGAGCGAGGCGGTGGTCTCGGGGATCGCGGACCGGCCGGGCCTCGACGCGACCGCGCGCCTCGTGGCGGCGATCAAGGCCCTGCACGACGATTGCACCCGGCGCTGCGAGGCGTGTCCCCGCCTGCACGAGATGATCGAGGCGGCGATGGCGGAGAGCTGGGAGGTCTGCCGCCACCACGTGGCCCGGATCACCGCCGGGTTCGAGCGGATCATCCGCGACGGTGTGGCGCGGGGTGAGTTCGAGGCCGCGGATCCGGCCGAGGCGGCGGCCTGCATCCACGCCGCCATCGCCCGCTACACCCACCCGCTGCTGGTGGGCAGCTCCACCCTACAGCCGGTACCGCCGGTCGAGGCCATGACGGCGTTCCTGCTGCGGAGCCTGGCGCCAGACCGGACGCGGGCATAGGGCGATCGAGGAGGCTGGCGGCCGAGACAGGCAGGGCCGTCATTCCGGGACTGCGCAGCAGGGCCCGGAGTCCAGAGCCGAGCCGGGTGCCCGGCTCGGCATAGTCGGCGGTTCTGGGTTCCGGGCTCGCCTTCGGCGCCCCGGAACGACGGAGGTGAAGTGGCCCTCCTGAGTCATGTCGCTCCGCACGTTATGACGGAGCGGCCTACTCGGAGGCCGGGCCCGCGTCCGGCGCCGGCTCCGAGGCGCTGGGCTGCGGGCCGTCATAGCCCTCGATCACCAGGATCTCGGCCTCGACGCCGCCGCGCTGCTTCGCCTTGGCGGCCTGGTAGAGGTCGGAGTTCCAGCAGGCGAGGGCGTCGGCGTAGCTCGGGAACTCGATCACCACGTTGCGGGAGCGGGCCGGGCCCATCACCGCCTCGTGAGCGCCGCCGCGCACGAGGAAGCGCCCGCCGAACTTGGCGAAGGCCGCGCCGTTGGCCGCGACGTACTCCTTGTAGGCCTCCGCGTCGCGGACATCGACCCGCGCGATCCAGTAGCCCTTCGTCATGCTGCGTCTCCTGCTTTGACGAGCGAAGTGGATCCGGGCGCCGCGAAGGCAATCCCAGTTCCGGTCAGGCCATCTCGGAGACGATCGCCTGCGCCACCGCGCGGGGGTCGGCGGCGCCGGTGATCGGGCGGCCGACCACCACGTGGTCGATCCCGGCCCGGCGGGCATCGCCCGGCGTCATAACCCGCTTCTGGTCGCCGGCCTCGGCGCCCGCCGGGCGAATCCCCGGGGTGACGATCAGCCGGTCCGGACCGACGACGCGCCGGACCGAGCTCGCCTCGGCCGCCGAGCAGACGAGGCCGTCGATGCCGATCTCGGCGGCCTGGGCGGCGCGCTTGGCGACGAGCTCCGCCACCGGCAGGCCGTAGCCGGCCTCCGCGGCGTCGGCATCGTCGTAGGAGGTGAGCACCGTCACGGCGAGGATCTTCAGCCCCGCGCCTCGGCCGCGGACCGCCGCCCGCATGGTCTGCGGGTAGGCGTGGACGGTGAGGAAGGTGGCGCCGGAGCCCGAGGCCGAGCGCACGCCCTCCTCGACGGTGTTGCCGATGTCGTGGAGCTTCAGGTCGAGGAAGACCTTGAGGCCGCGTCCCGCCAGCCGCTCGGCCAGGGCGAGGCCGCCCGCGTAGCCGAGCTGGTAGCCGATCTTGTAGAAGGTCGCGGCGTCGCCGATCCGGTCGATCAGCGCCTCGGCCGCCTGCACGCTCGGCAGGTCGAGGGCCACGATCAGGCGGTCGCGGGGGTCGGCAATCTCGGTCATCGGCGCGTCCTTCGGGGTCGCCGCAGCGATTCCGCGGAACGCCTGCGAGGTCAATGCCGGCACGGCCACTCACCCCGCCAACACCCGCGCCACCTCGGCGCGCAGCACCGGCAGCAGCTCCGCCTCGAACCAGGGCTCGCGCTTCAGCCAGCCGTTGTTGCGCCAGGACGGGTGCGGCAGGGGCAGGACCCGGGGGCGGCGCGGCTCGGCCAGGATCTCGCGCCAGCGCCGCACCGTGCCGGTGAGGCCGCCCTCCATCTTTCCCAGATGCCAGGCTTGCGCGTACTGGCCGATCACCAGGATCAGCGCGAGATCGGGCAGGCCGGCGAACAGCTCCGCCCGCCAGCGCTCGGCGCATTCCCGGCGCGGCGGCCGGTCGCCGCCCTTGGCGTCGAGGCCGGGGAAGCACGACCCCATCGGCACGATGGCCACCCGGGCGGCGTCGTAGAACTGCGCCGCGTCGAGGCCGAGCCACGACCGCAGCCGCACGCCCGACGGGTCGGTGAAGGGCTGACCGGTGCGGTGAGCGCGGGTGCCGGGGGCCTGGCTGGCGATGCACAGGCGGGCCGTGGCCGAGCCCTGCACGATCGGCCGGGGCTCCTGGGGCAGGGGCGGGCCGTAGAGCGGGGTGTCCCGGCAGAGGCGGCAGGCGCGCAGGCGCGCGGCGGTGTCGTCGAAGGCGGGCATGGCCCGGAGATGGCGTCTTGGGGCGCAAAAAAGAAACGGCGCGGTGTCGCGCCGCGCCGTCGTCAGTCGGGTCTCTTGCCTTGGGGGGAAGGCCCCTCCGTCCTACGCCAATGCGCGCGATCGGAAGGTGCGATTCCTCACGCGCCCTTCACACCCGAGAGGTCGAGGGGCAGGGAGCGCAGGCGCCTGCCGGTGGCGGCGAAGACCGCGTTGGCGATCGACGGACCCAGCACCGGCACGCCCGGCTCGCCGATCCCGGTGGGCGCCACCTGGCTCGGCACGATGTGCACCTCCACCTTCGGCATCTCGCTCATCCGGGTCGGCTCATAGGCGTCGAAATTGTGCTCCTGCACTTGGCCGTCCTTGAGGGTGATGCGGTTGCGCAGCACCGCCGACAGGGCGAAGCCGACCGCGCCCTCGACCTGCGCCCGGATCACGTCTGGGTTGACCGGAACGCCGACATCCACCGCCGCCACGATCCGGTTCACGCGGATCGCCGCATCCTGCGCGGTCACGTCGGCCACCATCGCGACGTAGGAGCCGAAGGATTCGTGGACAGCCACCCCGAGGCCGCGGCCCGGATCCTGCGGCTTGGCGCTCCAGCCGGCCTTCTCGGCGGCGAGCTTGAGCACGCCGGAGAGCCGCGGCGCCTGGGTCAGGAGGGAGAGCCGGTAGGCCACCGGATCGACATTGGCGGCATGGGCCAATTCGTCGATCATCACCTCCATCACGTGGGCCGTGTGGGTGTGGCCGACCGAGCGCCACCACAGGACCGGCACACCCTCGCGGCCGTTATGGACGCCGAACCGATAGGAAGGCAGCGCATAGGGCGTGTCGGAGGCGCCCTCCACGGTGGTCGAGTCGATGCCGTTCTTGACGATCATGGCCTCGAAGGGCGAGCCGATCATGATCGACTTGCCGACCATGACGTGGTCCCAGCCGACCACCGCGCCCTTGCCGTCAATGCCGGCCCGGACCTTGTGCAGCACGGTCGGACGGTAATAGCCGCCGGCCATGTCGTCCTCGCGAGTCCAGACGAGGTGGATCGGCGCCTTCTCGCCGGACGCCTTGAAGACGGCGGCCGCTTCCGCGAGGTAGTCGGCGGTGGGGGTCGCCCGGCGGCCGAAGGAGCCGCCGGCCCAGTTGCTGTGCAGCCGGACCCGGTCGGGCGTCACGCCGAGGACCGCCGCCATGGTCGCCTGCTCGACGGTCTGGAACTGGAAGCCGGCGTAGACGTCGTAGCCGCCGTCGGAAGCCCGCTCGATCGTGGCGTTGAGCGGCTCCATCGCCGCGTGGGCGAGGTAGGGGAAGGTGAACTCGGCCTCGATGACCTTGGCGGCGCCCTTCAGAGCCGCCTGCGGGTCGCCGCGCTCGGACGCCGTCAGGCCGGGGCCCTTGGCCCGCTCCCGGTACTCGGCGAGGATCGTTTCCGACGAGCGGGTCTCGGCGGTGCTGTCGTCCCAGGCGACCGTGAGCGCCTCGCGGCCCTTCATGGCCGACCACGTGTCGCGGGCGATCACCGCCACGCCGGTCGGCACCTGCACCACGTCGAGCACGCCCGCGACCTTGCGGGCGGCGGCGGCGTCAAAGCTCTTCACGGTGGCGCCGAAGCGCGGCGCGCGGGCGACCACGGCGGTGACCTGGTTCGGGCGGCGGATGTCGAGGGAATAGACGGCCGTGCCGTTGGTCTTGGCCACGGAATCGAGGCGCGGAATCGTCTGGCCGATCAGCCGCCACTCGCTCGGATCCTTGAGCCGCGGCTCGGAAGGCACCGGCAGCGAGGCCGCCGAGGCCGCGAGTTCCCCGAAGCGGGCCTGCCGGCCGGATGGCGCGTGGCGCACGAGATTGTCGGAGACGGTAATCTCCGAGACCGGCACCTTCCAGCGGAAGGCGGCCTCGGCCATCAGCATCTCGCGGGCGGCCGCACCCGCCTTGCGCAGCTGGAACCAGGAATTGGCCACCGCGGTCGAGCCGCCGGTCCCCTGGATCGGGCCCATCAGGCTGTTGTTGTAGAGCGTCGCGTCGGCGGGCGCGAACTCGGTGCGGACCTTCGCCCAGTCGGCACCGAGCTCGTCGGCCAGGATCGTGGCGAGCCCGGTGGTGTTCCCCTGGCCCATGTCGAGGTGCTTGATCACCACCGTGACGGTGTCGTCGGCGCCGATGCGCACGAAGGCGTTGGGCTGCGCCTTCACGTCGGCGAGGTTCGGGCCGGCGGCGGCGCGGGCGGATTTCGGGTCGAGCCGGAACGCGACCACGAGGGCGCCGGCGCCCGCGAGCAGGCCGCGGCGGCTGGGGCGGACGGGCAGGGGATTCGGTCGACGGGCGTTCAGCATGGCGGCGAGGCTCCGGTCGGGACCGCGGGGAAGGGCGAGTAGGTGGGCGCCGGGACGGATCAGGCGAGGCTGCGCGCGGCTTCGTGAATCGCCGCACGGATGCGCTGGTAGGTGCCACAGCGGCAGATGTTGCCGTCCATGGCGCCGTCGATGTCGGCGTCGGTCGGCTCGGCGTTGCCCGAGAGCAGGCCGATCGCCGACATGATCTGGCCGGACTGGCAATAGCCGCACTGGACCACGTCGAGCTTGCGCCACGCCGCCTGGACGGCCTCGGCCACCCGGCCGTTGACGCCCTCGATGGTCGTGACCTGCGCGGTGCCGACGTCACCGATCCGAGTCTGACAGGCGCGGACCGGCTGCCCGTCGAGATGGACCGTACAGGCGCCGCACTGCGCGATGCCGCAGCCGTACTTGGTTCCGGTCGCGTCGAGCCGGTCGCGCAACACCCAGAGCAGGGGCATGTCCGGGTCGGCGTCGATCGCGTGCGTGACCCCGTTCACGGTGAGATTCGGCATGGTCGGCGACCCCTCCTCGACGCGTGCGCCCGGGGCGTCCCGGATCGCAGCGTGCGGCCCCGCTCGGGCATCGCGAGCGCGCGGCTTACGCTACCGGGCGCACCCGCCCGCACGATGTGCGGCACCGCACGTCGATCCGCAGGCCGATCCGAACGCCGGGCCGTCTCGATACCACCCGCAATGCCTAAGATCCGAGCGATACCGACAGCCGCTTCTTAACACATCCGCCTCATCTTCACGGAGTGCCTCCGCGCCGCCCCCCGCCCCTGGTTCCGAGCCGAGTGTCAAGACGCGCATGCCCGATCTCACCGTCGAGATGGTCCAGCGCGGTCGCGGTCCCTCGACGGAGGAGGCCGCGCGCCGCCGCGGCGTCGCCCGCGAGATCCGCTCGGCCCGCGAGAAGCTGACCTCGCAGACCGGCCTGGAACGGGCCTTCGACTACGAGTTGCTGCGCCATTACGCCCAGTACCGGGCCGGGGCGGGGATCCCGCTGGCGCTGTTCGCGGGGGTGCTCGCCGCGGCGGCAACGTTCTGGATCGCGCCGCCGGTGGCCGCGGCCTGGGCGGTCTGCGTGTTCCTGATGATCACGCTGAACACGAGCCTGAGCCGACGCTTCCTCCGCGCCGACCCGGCGACGATCCCGCTTGCCCGCTGGCGCCGCCGCTTCCTGATCGGCGAGGTGCTGCAGAGCCTCTCGTGGTCGGCGATGATCGGGCTCGGCACCACCGGGGGCTGGACCTTCGCGCTGATCGGCCTCGTCATCGCGGCGGCCGTCACGACGATGCTGGCCGCGACCGTCCCGCTCGCGGCCATCGCCGCCCTGATCCCGCTGGCGCTCGCCACCGCGTCGCTTACCGCCTTCTCCCGCGGGATGGACGCGCTGATGCTGGTGGTGATGGCCGGCGGCGCGCAGCTGTTCTTCCTCGGCCTCGCCCGCCGCCTCTACACCTCGACGGTCGGGGCCCTGCGCTCCCGTGCCGAGAAGGATGCGGTGTTCGGCGAGCTGGAGCAGGCCAAGGCCAATTCCGACGAGGCCCGCCGCCGGGCCGAGGAGGCGAACCTCGCCAAGTCGCGGTTCCTCGCTACCATGAGCCACGAGCTGCGCACGCCGCTGAACGCCATCCTGGGCTTCTCGGAGGTGATGAAGAACGAGGTGTTCGGCTCCCACACGGCGCCGTCCTACCGGGAGTACTCGAACGACATCCACGACAGCGGGATGCACCTCCTCAACCTGATCAACGAGATCCTCGACCTGTCGCGGATCGAGGCGGGGCGCTACGAGCTGAACGAGGAGGCGGTGCAGCTCGCCCACGTCGTGGAGGAGTGCCGCCACATGATGGCGCTCCGCGCCAAGGCCAAGAACCAGATCGTCCACGGCCTCGTCGACGAATCCCTGCCGCGCCTCTGGGCCGACGAGCGGGCGCTCCGCCAGATCGTGCTGAACCTCCTGTCGAACGCCGTGAAGTTCACGCCGCCGGGCGGCGAGATCTGGCTCAAGGTCGGCTGGACCGCCTCGGGCGGTCAGTACGTGTCGGTCAAGGACAGCGGCCCGGGCATCCCCGAGGACGAGCTGGGCACAGTGCTGTCCTCGTTCGGGCGCGGCTCCCTGGCGATCAAGACCGCCGAGCAGGGCTCCGGCCTCGGCCTGCCGATCGTGAAGGGCCTGGTGGAGCTGCACGGCGGGCAGTTCCAGCTCTCCTCCAGGCCCCGCGAGGGCACCGAGGTGGTGGTGACGCTGCCGGCCGCCCGGGTCATGGACACGCTGCCGGCGGTCGATGTCGACGCGGCTCCGGCGCACGGCGTCCTCAACCGCGCCGCCTGACCGAGCCGCAGCTCGACCGCCCTCAGCCGAGGCCGCCCAGTGCGCACACCCGGGCCCATTCGGCCTCGGTCACCGGCTGCACCGACAGGCGGGAATTGTTCACCAGCACCATCCCGGCCAGCACCGGGTCGGCCTTGATGGCGTCCAGCGTCACGGGGCGGGGCAGCGCCTTGACGGCCCGCACGTCGACCATGCCGAAGCGGCCGGTCTCGTCGGTATGGTCCGGGTAGTAGGGCCGGATCACCTCCACGAGGCCGACCACCGCCTTGCCCTCGTTCGAGTGGTAGAAGAAGCCCTGCTCGCCGACCTGCATGGCCATCAGCTGCTTCTTGGCGAGGTGATTGCGCACGCCGTTCCAGAACGTCCCAGCCGCGCCGGCCGCGACCTGCTGATCCCACGACCAGGTCGCGGGCTCGGACTTGAACAGCCAGTATGCCATCGCCGCATTCCCCACCGGCCGCCGGGCCCGGCGGCTCGCCCCGCCATAGCCCAGCTTCCCCCTCGGCGGACAGGCCTGCCGCACCGCCATCCGCCCCGGAGCCCCGCCCGGCGGACGCGAACATAGGTTCGGATGCACTTGTATTGAGCGACCACGTTGGCTGAATATTAAATACTATCTGCCAAGAGTTTGGGCAAATTCGCCACAAGCCTCTGCTGGTTGTCTACATGTTGACCGTGATCGGCTGCTTCGTCGGTGAACACAATCCGTGGCTGGTGGCCCTCGCGGCGCTTGTCTGCACGCTGGCGAGCGCGACGGCGATCGAGTTGCTGACCCACGCCGGCCGGGCCGGGCGCCGCAGCCGCTACACGTGGCTCGCGATCGCCGCGATCGCGGGCGGCTCGGGGATCTGGGCGACGCATTTCCTGGCGATGCTCGCCTACGCGCCGGGGCTGCCCTCGGGCTACGGGGTCGGCCTGACCCTGCTCTCGTACGTCGACGCCGTCGCGATCGCCGGCCTGGGCTTCGCGCTCGCAGCGACGGGCGGGCGGGTGCGCGGGGCGATCGGCGGCGCCGTGGCGGGCGGCGGCATCGCGGCGATGCACTACACGGGCATGGCCGCCTACCAAGTGACCGGTCACCTGATCTGGAACCCCGTCCTGGTGGCGGTCTCGGTCGTGATCGGCTCCGTCCTCGGGGCGGCGGCCCTCGTCGTCGGCCTGTCGGCGCCGACGATCCGGGGCCGGTGCGTGGGCGCCTTGCTGCTGATCCTGGCGATCTGCGGCCACCATTTCACCGGCATGGGCGCGGTCACCATCCTGCCCGATCCCCTGGTGGCGATTCCGGAGAACGCGGTCCGGACCGAGTGGCTCGCCGCCGCCGTGGCGCTGGCGACCTGCCTGATCCTGCTCTTGGCCGGCGCCGCCCTCGTGCTCGACCTGCGGGAGCGCAAGCGCGCCGAGTTCGAGCGCGAACGCCTGCTCAGCCTCGCCAACGCGGCCGTGGAAGGGCTTGCGGTCTGCCGCGAGGGCGTGATCGTCAGCGCCAACGACGCCTTCATCCGGCTCGCCGGCGCCGGGGCGGACGCCCTGATAGGGTCGCGCCTCGCCGCCTATCTGCCGGGCCTCACGCCCGGGCTCGGATCGCCGGACCAGCCCCTCGAGGCCGACCTCGTCCAGGCTGGCGGCGGCACGATTCCCGTCGAGGTGATCATGCGCCCGGTCACCGAGTACGGGAACCAGCCGCACCATGCCGTGGCGGTGCGCGACCTGCGCGCGCGGCGCCGGGCCGAGAGCGAGATCCACTACCTCGCCCACCACGACGCGCTCACCGGGCTCGCCAACCGCACGAGCTTCCACGCGCGGCTCGAGCGGGAGATGCGCGCCGCGGATGTCCAGGGCACCCGGCTCGCCGTCCTGTGCCTCGACCTCGACCGCTTCAAGGAGGTCAACGACCTGTTCGGCCACGCGGCCGGCGACGCGATGCTGCGCGACCTCGCGCTCCGGGTCGGCGGCCTGCTGGACGCCACGCAGCTGATGGCCCGCCTCGGCGGCGACGAGTTCGCGATCCTGACACCGCATTCCGACGGCGCCGCCGAGCGGCTGGCCGAGCGGATCCTGGATGCCCTGGCGGCGGTGCCGGCCGCCTCCGGCCCGGTGATCGCCACGAGCATCGGCATCGCGGTCTATCCCGACGACGCGCTGGACCAGAGGGCGCTCCTGAGCCACGCCGATGCCGCGCTCTACAGGGCCAAGAACGAGGGACGCGGCACCTGCCGCCGCTACGACGCCAGCATGGGCGCGCAGATCCGAGACCGGCGGCAGCTGGAACACGACCTGCGCCACGCGGTGTCCCGCAACGAGCTCGAACTCGTCTACCAGCCGCAGACGCAGATCGAGTCCGGCGGGGTCACGGGCTTCGAGGCGCTGCTGCGCTGGCGCCACCCGAAGCGCGGGACCGTCTCGCCGGCCCTGTTCGTGCCGATCGCCGAGGAGACCGGGGCCATCCTGGAGATCGGCGCCTGGGTGCTGCGCGCGGCCTGCCGGACGGCGGCCGGCTGGCCGCGGCCGCTCGGGATCGCCGTGAACGTCTCGGCGGTGCAGCTCCACAACCCGCACTTCGTGCAGTTCGTCCACGGGACCCTGTTCGAGACCGGCCTGAAGGCCGAGCGCCTGGAGATCGAGATCACCGAGACGGCGCTGATCCGCGATCCGGCCCGGGCGCTGCTCACCCTGCGCCAGCTCAAGGCCCTGGGCATCCGGATCGCCATGGACGATTTCGGGACCGGCTATTCCTCACTCTCGAACCTGCGCACTTTCCCGTTCGACCGGATCAAGATCGACGGCTCGTTCATCAAGGCGGTCCACAGCAACCCGCAGGGGGCCGCGATCGTGCGCTCCGTCCTCGGGCTCGGGCGCGGCCTCGGGCTGGCGGTGGTGGCCGAGGGCGTGGAGACGGACGAGGAGCTGTCGTTCCTGGCCGCGGAGCACTGCACCCTGGCCCAGGGCTACCTGCTGGGCCGGCCCGCGCCGATCGAGCGCTTCTCCACCCACACCCACGGCACCGCGCCGGAGGCGGCGGCCTCCGTGGCGTAGACTCGGCGCCTGGATCGCTTCGCTGCGCGCCAGGGCGGCCGCAGAACCGGGCGCGAAGGCGGGCGAAGGCGGCCACAAAGGCGACCGCCGAACCATCGACCGGGCGGACCCGACGCAGGCGCGCTAATCCGTCTCGCCGCGCAGGGGACGGGCCAGCAGCCCCGCGATCACGTCGTCGACCCCGGCCGTACCCGCCACGATGGCGGCGACGGCCACCGCCACCGGCATCTCGATGCCCTTGGCGGTGGCGAGCCCGGCGAGCGCCGCGGCCGTGAACGCCCCCTCGGCGAGCTTGCCGCCCGCGGCCTCGGCCGGGCTCGCCCCGGCGCCGAGCCGCTGGCCGAAGGCGAAGTTGCGCGATTGCGGCGAGGAGGCGGTGAGCACGAGGTCGCCGAGCCCCGAAAGTCCCATCAGCGTCTCGGCCCGGCCCCCGAAGGTGCGGGCGAAGCGCATCAGCTCGGCGAAGGCGCGGGCGATCAGCGCCGCCCGGGCGCTCTCGCCGAGACCCCGGCCGGCCACGATCCCGCACGCGATGGCCAGCACGTTCTTGCCGGCCCCGCCGATCTCGACGCCACGCACGTCGTCGGTGTGGTAGAGCCGGAAGCTCGGCCCCGACAGCAGCGCGCTCAGAGACGCGGCGAGGCCGGGATCGGACGCCGCCAGGGTGACGGCGGTGGGCAGGCCGCGGGCGACGTCGGCTGCGAAGCTCGGCCCCGACAGCACCGCCACGGGCGTTCCCGGCGGCAGGATCTGCTCGGCCACCGCGCTCATGAAGCTGTCGCTGCCGCGCTCGATGCCCTTGGCGCAGAGGATCACAGGACCGGCCGAGGCCAGGGGCGCGCGTAGGGTCTCCAGAACGCCGCGGACGGTCTGGGCCGGCACGACCAGCAGGGTCGCGCGGGCGCCGGCGAGGTCCTCCGGCTGCGCGGTCGCCCGGATGCCGGCGTGGAGCGGCACGCCCGGCAGGTAGCGCGGGTTCTCCCGCCGCGCCTCGAGGGCGGCGGCCGCCGCCGCGTCGCGCAGCCAGAGGGTCACGGGATGCCCGGCCGCCGCGGCGGCGTTGGCGAGCGCCGTGCCCCAAGCGCCGCCGCCGACGACGTTGATCGCGCGTCCCGCGCTCATGCCGCATCCTCCCTGTCCGCGCAGTCCAGCCGGTAGAGGACGTGATCGCGCAGCGGCCCCTCCGGGACCGCCGGATGCGGGAACGTCCCGGCCGGCGCCATGCCGAGACGCTCCATCACGGCCCGGGAGCGGGCATTGCCGGCCGCCGTGTAGGCCACCACGGCGCGGATTCCGCAGCGTCCGGCGAGATCGGCCAGGGCCAGCCGCGCGGCCCGCGTGGCGAAGCCCCGGCCCCAGGCCTCCCGCGCCAAGCGCCAAGCCAGCTCGATTGTCGTCCCGGGCCGGTCGCCGCCCGGGAAGGGCAGGGGCTGCAGGATCCGCATCGCGCCGGCGCAGCCGATGAACCGGCCGCCCTGCGCCAGCGCCCAGGGGCCGAACCCGTCCGCCACGAAGCGCCGGTCGAAGCGGCCGGCCTCGGCGACGCTCTCGGCCTCCGTCCGGAGCCGGGGGAAATGGGCCATCACCGCCGCGTCAGCGTTGAGCGCAGCGAAGGGCGCCGTGTCCTCCGGATGCCAGCGGCGCAGGATCAGGTCCCCGTCCTCGAGGAATTCGGGCACCGCAGCGGCGGCGACCTTGCCGCGCCACGCGAGCGAGCGGCGGTTCAGGAGGGCGAGGTCCGCGTGGCCGGCGAGCACGGCCTCGCCGAGCGCGATCGCCGCCTCGAGCTGATCAAGGGGCAGGGTGGCGTAGGCGGGCGGGCGCACATGGTCGCGCCAGGGGCCGCCGCAGGCGTGGTCCAGGAGGATGCGGGCGAAGCAATGGTCGAGGCGGACCGGCCAGCCCGGCCGCGCGGCCTCGGGCAGGCGGCGTTCGACCAGATCGCGCCAGTCGGCGCGCCGCGCCGCCTCGCTCATCCGGCCGGGACCGCCGCGCGCGCCGGAGCGGCCGCCAGCGGCCAGCGGGGCCGGGCCGGGGCGGTGAGGTCGTCCACGAGCCCGAGGCGCAGGCGTTCCAGGCCGGCCCAGGCGATCATCGCGCCGTTGTCGCCGCAGAGCGGCAGGGGCGGGGCCACGAAACCGAGACCCGCCTCGCCGGCCAGGGCGGCCAGCGCCCGCCGGACGGCACCGTTGGCCGCCACGCCGCCCGCCGCCACGAGGGCGGTGGGCCGGCCGGCCACGTCCGAGAAGGCGCGCAGGGCGACCCGGGCGCGGTCCACCACGACGTCGACCACGGCGGCCTGGAAGCTCGCGCACAGGTCGGCGACGTCGCGCTCGGCCAGCGGCGCGATCCGCTCGGCCTCGATCCGCAGGGCGGTCTTGAGGCCCGACAGGGAGAAGTCGGCCTCGCGCCGGCCGAGCATGGGCCGGGGCAGGGCGAAACGCTCGGGATCCCCGGTCTCGGCCATGCGCTCGACCTCGGGGCCGCCCGGATAGCCGAGGCCAAGGAGCTTGGCGACCTTGTCGAAGGCCTCGCCGATGGCGTCATCGACGGTGGAGCCGAGCCGCACGTAGTCGCCGACGCCCCGCACGGCGACGAGCTGGGTGTGGCCGCCCGAGACCAGCAGCAGCAGGTACGGGAAGGCGATGCCATCGGTCAGCCGCGCCGTGAGCGCGTGCGCCTCCAAGTGGTTGACGGCCAGAAGCGGCTTGCGGGTCACGAGGGCCAGGGTCTTGGCCGTGACGAGGCCGACCAGCACGCCGCCGATCAGCCCGGGCCCGGCCGCCACCGCGATCCCGTCGAGATCGGGAAAGCCGATCCCGGCCCGGTCGAGGGCGCGGGCGATCAGCCGGTCGAGCACCTCCACGTGCGCGCGGGCGGCGATCTCGGGCACGACGCCGCCATAGGCCGCGTGCTCGGCGATCTGGCTCAGCACCTCGTTGGCGCGGATCTGGCCGAGGCCGTCCTCGTCGACGGACACGATTGCGGCCGCGGTCTCGTCGCAGGTGGTCTCGATGCCGAGGACGGTCTTCTGCACGCGCGGAACTCCTTGTCCGGATCACACTCTATCCGCCGGCGGCCGCGGCGCGAAGGCAGAGCCTGGTCTCCGCCGTCGATCTCATCCGCAACCTCGTCCTTCGAGCCCTCCGCTGCGCTTCGGCAACCACGGATGCGGACGCGGGCGGGAGATGGATCGCCGACCCGCCGCAACCCGGCGGGTGCGCGACCCGGGCCGCCCTCAGTCGACGGCAACCATGACGTCGGAGGCCTTGACCACCGCGTAGGCGGGACCGCCGGCGACAAGCTTGAGGGACTCGACCGCCTCGTTGGTGATCGAGGCCATGACCACCTGGCCGGGGCTGATCTCGATCTTGACGTGGGACGTGGTCGCGCCCTTGTCGACCGAGACGACGGTGCCCTTGAGGACGTTGCGCGCGCTGATCTTCATGTGTGCAGACTCCGCTCGCCGCCCGGGGCGGCTCCGGCGCGTCTCCTACAGCATGGCGGGGCCGCGCGCGATAACCTCAGCGGGGTTCATCCTCCGGCACGCCGGCCTCTCCGGCCTCGGTCTCCGGGATGGCGGCCGCGCCCCAGGCGACGAGCGCCGCGTTGAGGTCGTCGAGGACGAAGTGCCGAGCGCTGTCCCGGTCATAGCCGTCGGCCAGGAGCGCGTCGTAGTCGGTGAAGACGTGGCGGGCATAGGTGACGAGGGCGAGGCGGGCGGCCGTCTCGGGCGCGGCCCGGCGCAGGCCCGCGCTCGCCAGCGCGCGATCGAGGACGGCCTCGGCCTCGAAGCCCGGCAGGCGGGGCGCGAGGCGGGCCAGCGCCGCGGCCACCGCCTCGCGGCGATTCCGGGGTGGCGCCACGCCGCTCATCGGAGCCATCCCGAACGCATGATTTTACGGCTCGGATCGGCTACGATCGGCGCCGAATAGGGCGGGGCAGGCATTCGATCCTGCGCCGGGGAGATCAGGTTCATGGCAACGATCCGTCACGCGGTGATCCTGGGCGTCCTGCTCGGGATAACGCCGGCGCTGGCCCAGAGCCCGCTCCCGGACCGGGCTCCGGGTGGTGCACCAAGCACGGTGCCGGCTCGGGATCCGGCACTCACCGCGCCGGGCGGACGCCGGATTGCCGCCACGGGCCAGACGAAGCCGCCCGGTGCGGCCGCCGCCGGTCTGCCGCGGCCGATCAACGAGGCCGAGATGATCAAGGCGCAGAAGGCCGCGGAAGCGCGCTCGAAGGCCTGGGACGCCAAGATGCGCCACACCATGGGCTCGATCTGCCACGGGTGCTGACCCCGGAAACGCGAAGGGGCCGCCCAGGCGGGCGGCCCCTTCACCGACATCGCTGTCGCGACAGCCTTAGCGGGAGTAGAACTCGATGACGAGGTTCGGCTCCATCTGCACCGGGTAGGGCACCTCGGACAGGCTGGGGATACGGGTGACGCGGGCGGTCATCTTGGCGTGGTCGGCCTCGATGTAGTCCGGCACGTCGCGCTCGGAGAGCTGCGTCGCCACGATGACGATCTCGAGCTGGCGGGACGACTCCTTGACCTCGATCAGGTCGCCGGCCTTCACCTGGTAGCTCGGGATGTTGACGCGGACGCCGTTGACCTTGACGTGGCCGTGGTTGACGAACTGGCGGGCGGCGAACGGGGTCGCGACGAACTTCGCCCGGTAGACCACGGCGTCGAGGCGGCGCTCGAGCAGGCCGACGAGGTTCTCGCCGGAATCGCCGCGCAGGCGGATCGCCTCGGCGTAGTAGCGGCGGAACTGCTTCTCGGTGATGTTGCCGTAATAGCCCTTGAGCTTCTGCTTGGCGCGCAGCTGCGTGCCGAAGTCGCTCATCTTGCCCTTGCGGCGCTGGCCGTGCTGGCCGGGGCCGTACTCGCGGCGGTTGACGGGGCTCTTCGGGCGGCCCCAGATGTTCTGGCCCATGCGGCGGTCGAGCTTGTGCTTGGCCTGAATCCGCTTCGACATGTTTCGCGTCCTCTCGTGACGAGAATGAGGAACGCGCCCTCCTTTTCCCGGACGTCAGGTCCGGGACGACAGGGCGGGAGGATCCCGCCCACGGGTGCGCGTGAAAACGCGATGGGGCCCCGTGCGGAGCCCCATCGACCGGCGGGTCTTTAGGGGACGGAGCCGCCGCGGTCAACCGTGAGAGGTCAGATGGACGAGTCAGTCGCGGTCCGCCGCGGGGAATCCGCGGACGTGGAGGCGATCCGGGCGCTGGTCGCGGTGGCCTATACCAAGTGGATCCCGGTGATCGGCCGCCTGCCGATCCCCATGCGGGCGGATTACGCGCAGGCTTTGCGGGACCACCGCTTCGACCTCCTGCTGGCCGGCCCGGATCTCGCCGGGCTGATCGAGACGAAGGCGGAGGCCGACCACCTGCTGGTCGTCAACGTGGCGGTGGACCCGGCCTTCCAGGGCCGGGGCTTCGGCAGCCGGCTGATGGGGCTCGCGGATGCCGTCGCGGCCGGGGTGGGGCTCGCGCAGCTGCGCCTCTACACCAACAAGAAGTACGTCGCGAACCTGCGCCTTTACGGGTCCCTCGGCTACCGGGTGGAGCGGGAAGAACTCTATGACGGACCGGGCCGGACCCGCGACGACGACGTCACCGTGCACATGGTGAAGGACTTGGTTTGAGGCATCGGCGCCGGCCCTACCGTCATCGCGAGCGCAGCGAAGCGACCCAGGGTGGCGCGCCGCCGTAGAGCGTGGCGCCTCTGGATTGCTTCGCTGCGCTCGCAAAGACGAGGCGTCTCCCGGCTCCCCTCAGGTCACCACGCTCGGCTCAGGCCTTCCGGTGCGCGGCTCGATCTCGGCGATCGCGCGGGCCGCGGCCGCGACCGGGGCCAGCACCTCGGCAACGGCCAAGTCGAGCCGGTCCGGCGCGTTCTCGTAGCGCTCCAGGTAGACCCGCAGCGTCGCCCCGGCGGTGCCGGTGCCCGAGAGCCGGAACACCGCCCGCGCATCCTCGGCGAAGCCGATCCGGATGCCCTGGCGCTCGGTGAGCGAGCCGTCCACGGGATCGCGGTAGGCGAATTCGTCGGCCGTCGACACCGTGAGGTCGCCGATCCGCGTGCCCGGCAGCCCGGCGAGCTTCCCGCGCAACGCGTCCATCAGGCCGTTGGCGGCGTCGGAATCGACCTCCTCGTAATCGTGGCGGGCGTAGTAGTCGCGCCCGTAGGTCCGCCAATGCGCCCGCACCAGCGCGTCGGCGCGCTCGCCGGTGGCCGCCAGGATGTTGAGCCAGAGCAGCACCGCCCAGAGCCCGTCCTTCTCGCGCACGTGGTTCGAGCCGGTGCCGGCGCTCTCCTCGCCGCACAGGGTGATCAGGCCCGCATCCAGCAGATTCCCGAAGAACTTCCAGCCGGTGGGAGTCTCGTACGCCTGGATGCCGAGGGCGGCCGCGACCCGGTCGGCGGCGCGGCTCGTGGGCATCGACCGGGCGACGCCCGACAGCCCACCGGCGTAGCCCGGCGCCCGGTGGGCATGGGCGGCGAGCAGCGCGAGGCTGTCGCTCGGCGTCACGAACAGGCCCGGGGCCACGATCATGTTGCGGTCGCCGTCGCCGTCGGAGGCGGCGCCGAAATCCGGCGCGTCCGGGCCCTGCATCAGGTCGAACAGGTCGTGGCAGTGGACCGGGTTGGGATCCGGGTGATGGCCGCCGAAATCTTCTTTCGGCACGGCGTTGACCACCGTGCCGGCGGGGGCGCCGAGCATCCCCTCCAGGATCGCCGTCGCGTAGGGGCCGGTCACCGCGCTCATGGCGTCGAAGCGCATGCGGAACCCGGAGGCGAAGAGGCGCGACACCGCGTCGAAGTCGATGAGCGTGCGCATCAGCTCGGCGTAGTCGGCCACCGGGTCGATCACCGTGATCGTCATGGCCCCGAGGCGGGTGTCGCCGAGCCGGTCGAGGTCGAGGTCCGGCGCCTCGACGAGGCGGTACGCCGTCAGTGCCTTCGCCCGCGCGAAGATCGCGTCGGTGACGGATTCCGGCGCCGGGCCGCCATTGGCGGCGTTGAACTTGATGCCGAAATCGCCGTCCGGCCCGCCCGGGTTGTGGCTCGCCGAGAGGATGATCCCGCCGAGCGCCTTGGCTTTCCGGATCACGCAGGAGGCCGCGGGCGTCGAGAGCAGGCCGCCGCGCCCGACTAGGACCCGGCCGAACCCGTTGCCGGCGGCGAGACGCAGCGTCTTCTGCACCACCTCGCGGTTGAGGAACCGGCCGTCGCCGCCCAGCACCAGGGTCGCGCCCGCCTTGTCGGGGAGGGTGTCGAAGATCGCCTGGACGAAGTTCTCGACGTAGTTCGGCTGCCGGAACACCGGCACCTTCTTGCGCAGGCCGGAGGTGCCGGGCTTCTGGTCGGGGAAGGGCGTCGTGGCGACGGTTGTCGGAGTCGTCATAAGCGGGCGTCTCCCGGGATCTCCCGCCTCAATGCCCGTCCGGGAGCTTGGCGTCACCAGCCCCGGCGCCGGGGGCGGGCTTTTTTTCACGCGGTCTTGCCGGATCGGGCGACGGAATCCGCCGCCTGTCCAACCGGCCGTGCCGCGAAGCGTTGCGCCGGCCGACACCCGTCGGTTGAATCGCCCGAGCCGCCACGCAAGGCGGGCCGGAGGAAACCATGGCGGACAGACCGATAAGCACAGATCCGAACGCGGCGCGGCCGGGCCGGGGCTTGGCCCGGCGCGAGCTGGTCGGGGCGCTCGCGGCGGGCGTGACACTGGCGGCCGCGCCGGCTGCGGCGGCCGCCCCGGCGGCCCGGCTGGCGACGGAGGAGTTCCGCCTGCCCTGGACCGAGCCGGGCGTCGAGATCTACGTCCGCAACAAGCGTCCCGCCGGAACGGAGCGGTTCCCGGGCGACCGGATCCTGCTCTACGTGCACGGGGCGACCTACCCGGCCTCCACCGCCCTCGACCTGCCCCTCGGCGGGATGTCGGCGATGGATTACCTCGCGGGCCTGGGCTTCGACGTCTACCTCGTGGATCTGCCGGGCTACGGCCTGTCCGGACGTCCGGCGGTCATGAGCGCGCCGGCGGCCGACAACCCGCCCTTCATGCGCACGCCCGACGCCGCCAAGGTCGTGGGGCAGGTGGTGGACTTCATCACCCGGCGCCGCGGGGTCGAGAAGATCAACCTGATGGGCTGGTCCTGGGGAACCTCGACGATGGGGCTCTACACCAGCACCCACAACGACGCGGTCAACCGGCTCATCCTCTACGCGCCGCAATGGCTGGCGCGCACGCCGGCCCTGATCGGCGGCAACGGGCCGCTCGGCGCCTATCGCAGCGTCAGCCGGGACAATGCCAAGACGCGCTGGCTGACCGGCGTGCCCGAGGACAAGAAGGCCGAGCTGATCCCGCCGGGCTGGTTCGACCAATGGGCCGACGCGACCTTCGCAACGGACCAGGCCGGCGCCAAGCAGACGCCGCCGGTCCTGCGTGCCCCGAACGGCGTAGTGGCCGACTCGAAGGAGTTCTGGCAGGCGGGCAAGCCGCTCTACGACCCGGGCGAGATCCGCGTGCCCGTGCTGATCATCCACGCCGAGTGGGACGCGGACCTGCCGAGCTACCAGGCGCAGGAGTACTTCACCAAGCTCACGCACGCCCCCTACAAGCGCTTCGTCGAGCTGGGGGAGGGCACCCACACGGTGATGATGGAGAAGAACCGCATGCAGTTCCTCCACGAGGTCGGGGCCTTCCTCACGGAGGCGGATCCACAGGCGCTGAACTGAGCGGGCCGATCCCGGTCGCACCGGCGGAATTCAACTCAAACCCCTCATCCTGAGGTGCCCGCGCCAGCGGGTCTCGAAGGAGGGCTCCAGGGATCGCGCGGCGGGCTGGAGAGCTCCTTCGAGGCCTCCGCTGCGCTCCGGCACCTCAGGATGGGACGCGGGGGTGGGAGGGATCGAGGCGGCCCGTCCAGCCGCCTCGGGAAGGTCGCCCTACTCCGCCGCCTGCCGCGCCGCGTAGCCCAGCCGCTCGTTCAGAGCGCGGATCAGCTTGACGGCCGCCTCGGCGATCACCGTGCCGGGCGGGAAGATCGCCGCCGCGCCCGCCGCCGTCAGCGCGTCGTAATCGCCCGGCGGGATGACGCCGCCGATGGCGATCATCACGTCGTCCCGGCCCTGTTCGGTCAGCGCCGCCTTCAGCTCCGGCACCAGGGTCAGGTGGCCGGCCGCCAGCGAGGAGACTCCGACGATGTGCACGTCGTTCTCCACCGCCTGCCGGGCGGCCTCCGCCGGCGTGGCGAAGAGCGGCCCGATATCGACGTCGAAGCCGAGATCCGCGAAGGCCGAGGCGATCACCTTCTGGCCGCGGTCGTGCCCGTCCTGGCCCATTTTGGCGACCAGGATGCGCGGCCGGCGGCCGTCATTCTCCTCGAACGCCTCGACCAGCGCCCGGACTTCCTCGACCACAGGCGACATGCCCCCCACCTCGCGCTTGTAGACGCCGGAGATCGAGCGGATCTCGGCGCGGTGCCGGCCCCAGGCCTTCTCCAGGGCCTCGGAAATCTCGCCCACGGTCGCCTTGGCGCGGGCCGCCTCGACGGCGAGTTCCAGCAGGTTGCCCGCGCCGTCGGCGGCCCGGGTGAGCGCCTCGAGCCGGGCCGTGACCACGGCCTCGTCGCGCTCGGCGCGCAGGCGCTTGAGCTTGTCGATCTGGAGCCGGCGGACGTTGCCGTTGTCGACCCGCAGCAGGTCGATGGCCATGTCGTCGTCGGCCCGGAACTTGTTGATGCCCACGATGGTCTGCCGGCCGGAATCGATCCGCGCCTGGGCGCGGGCGGCGGCCTCCTCAATGCGCAGCTTCGGGATGCCGGCCTCGATCGCCTTGGCCATGCCGCCGAGCCCGTCGACCTCGCGGATGTGCTCCCAGGCCCGGGCGACCATGTCGGCGGTGAGCTTCTCCACGTAGTAGGAGCCGCCCCACGGGTCGACGATCCGGGTGGTGCCGCTCTCCTGCTGCAGGAACAGCTGGGTGTTGCGGGCGATCCGGGCCGAGAAGTCGGTGGGCAGGGCCAGCGCCTCGTCGAGCGCGTTGGTGTGGAGCGACTGCGTGCCGCCCTGCGTCGCCGCCATCGCCTCGATGTTGGTGCGGGTGACGTTGTTGAACACGTCCTGGGCAGTGAGCGACCAGCCGCTCGTCTGCGAGTGGGTGCGCAGCGCCAGCGACTTCTCCGACTTCGGATCGAACCTCTTCACGAGCTTCGCCCAGATCAGGCGCGCGGCCCGCATCTTGGCGACCTCCATGAAGAAGTTGGTCGAGATCGCCCAGAAGAACGACAGGCGCGGCGCGAACTGGTCGATGGTCAGCCCAGCGGCGAGGCCCGCCTTGATGTACTCGACGCCGTCGGCGAGCGTGTAGGCGAGCTCCAGGTCGTTCGTCGCCCCGGCCTCCTGCATGTGGTAGCCGGAGATCGAGATCGAGTTGAACTTCGGCATGTTTTTGGAAGTATACGCGAAGATATCGGAAATAATCCGCATCGATCCCTTTGGGGGATAGATGTAGGTGTTTCGGACCATGAATTCTTTTAGAATATCATTCTGAATGGTGCCCGCGAGCTTCTGCGGCGGCACGCCCTGCTCCTCGGCGGCGACGATGTAGAGGGCGAGGATCGGCAGCACCGCGCCGTTCATCGTCATCGACACGGTCATCTCGTCGAGGGGGATCCCCGAGAACAGCGTGCGCATGTCGTAGATCGAGTCGATCGCCACGCCCGCCATGCCGACATCGCCCGAGACGCGGGGATGGTCGGAATCGTAGCCGCGGTGGGTGGCGAGGTCGAAAGCCACCGACAGGCCCTTCTGCCCGGCCGCGAGGTTGCGGCGGTAGAAGGCGTTCGAATCCTCGGCCGTGGAGAAGCCGGCGTACTGCCGGATCGTCCAGGGCTGGGTGACGTACATGGTCGGGTAGGGGCCGCGCAGGAACGGCGCGATGCCCGGATAGGTGTCGAGGAACTCGATGCCCTCCCGGTCCTCCGGCCCGTATCGGCCCTTCACCGGGATCCCCTCCGGCGTCATCCAGGGCTCGCCGAGCGCCGGAGCCGCGATCGCGAGTGATTCGCCGGCGAGCGGGATTTCGGCGAAGTTCGGGATGCGGGAGGTCATGGCGTTGACTCGTTGTGGCGTTTGTCATGCCATTATAGGGACCCGCTCGGAGCGGGCTACTCCCCTATCGGTTGAGTCGGCCGCACGGGATCCTGACCTCGAACAGCCCTGGCTGAGCGTCCGCGCTCGCTGACCCCGCAGACTTCGGCCTCGGGAATCAGCCCCGTCGCTCCGGGGCGCCGCAGGGGGGCCCGGACCCGAAGGGGCACGCCGCAGGCGGGCAACCCAGAACCGCCGTCGGTGCAGATCGAGAGCCACCAGCGTGCCTGGATTCCGGGCTCCGCTTCGCGGCCCCGGAAGGACGATGTGGACGCGCGCGCAGCCGCATCGGAGCACCGCCGGAACCACCCGCCCTCAGGAGTCCGGCGCTCCGGGCAGCCGGTCTCTGCCGCGGTCCCGCAGGACGTAGATCATCGCCCCAGCCAGCATCAGCGCCATCCCGTACCACGTGATCGCGTAGACGAGGTGGCTGTTGGGGAAGGCGATCACCGTGAGACCACCCACCGGCAGGCCGCCGGGATTGGGGGTCGCGTCCGCATCCACGAAGTAGGGGGCGACCTCGGTCAGGCCCCGGGCCGCCGCGATCGCCGCCACGTCGCGGGAATACCAGCGGTCGTTCGTGGGATCGTTCGAGCGCAGGAAGGCGCCTTTGGGCTCGGTCAGCCGCAGGAGGCCGTTGACCGTGGTCTCGCCCGCGACCTGGCCGGGCTCCCGGGTCGCCGGATCGCGCCGGTCGCCGGGCACGAAGCCGCGATTGACCAGCACGAGGCTGCCGTCGGGCCGGCGCAGCGGCGTCAGCACCCAGAATCCGCTGCCGCGCTCCGTGACGGCCTGAACCAGGGTCTCGCGATCGTTGAGGAAGGTGCCGGAGAGGGTCACGTGCCGGTAGGCGTCGTCGGGTCCGACGCGCGGCCATTCGGCAGGGCCCGGGGCCGACACGGCCGGCGCGTGGACCCGGGCATCGACCCGGGCGATCAGGTCGAGCTTCCAGGCCCGCCGCTCCACCTGCCACGTCCCGAGCCCGAGCAGGACCAGGAAGACGACGCCCGCGCCGACGCCGAACACGACGCGCCCCAGGAACGAGAGCGGGGCCGGGGAGGGGGCCGAGCGCGGATCAGCCCCCCCTCCCGACCCCGCGGGCCTCATCTCCGGACGCGCGCTCAGCGGGCGTTGTTCATGACGTCGTGGGCATCCATCGGCATCATGTTGTGGTTGAGGTGGTACATCACCCACACCGAGCCGGCGAGCATGATCACCACCACCGTGATGGTGAAGATCAGCGCCATGAAGGTCCAGCCGCCCTCCGACTTCGTGCTCATGTGCAGGAAGTAGATGACGTGCACGACCATCTGGACGCCGCCGAGCGCCAGGATGACCAGGGTGGTGACCAGGCTGTTGTCGAGCACGTTGCCCATCACCAGCCAGAACGGGATCACCGTCAGGATCACCGACAGGACGAAGCCCGTCATGTAGCTCTGGAACGTGCCGTGGCCGCCCTCGCTGTGGGCGTCGTGGTGGTCGTGCCCCGCGGCGGCCACGTGGTGCGCGTCGGCGCTCATTCGAGCACTCCCATCAGGTAGACGACGGTGAAGACCCCGATCCAGATCAGGTCGAGGAAGTGCCAGAACAGGGACAGGCACATCAGCCGGCGCTTGTTCTCGACGATGAGCCCGTGCTTGCGCACCTGCACCATCAGCACGATCAGCCACAGGATGCCCATGGAGACGTGCAGGCCGTGGGTCGACACCAGCGTGTAGAACGAGGACAGGAACGCGCTGCGCCAGGGCGGCGCGCCCTCGTGGAACAGGTGGACGAACTCCCGGATCTCCAGCGTCACGAAGGCCGCGCCGAACAGGCCGGTCACCGCCAGCCAGATCTGCGTCTGCTTCACCCGGTCCCGGTCCATCTCCAGCATGGCGAAGCCGTAGGTGATGGACGAGAACAGCAGCATGGCGGTGTTCACCGCGATGCCCGGCAGGTCGAACAGCTCCTTCGGGGTGGGGCCGGCCGCGTAGCTGCGCCCGAGCACCCCGTAGGTCGCGAACAGGGTCGCGAAGATGAGGCAGTCGCTCATGAGGTAGAGCCAGAACCCGAGCATGGTCGAGCCCTCGGAATGATGGCCCTCCTCGTCGGTCTGGTAGAAGACCGGCGCCGCGGCGCCGGGGGGTGCAGTCTCCGCGTGCATCATCGGATCACGCCATCTCCAGTTCGCGCGTCCGCTGACCTTCCGTCCGACTGACGACGTCGGCGGGAATGTAGTAGTCGCGATTGTAATTAAAGGTGTGAGCGATCGCGACGACGAAGATCGCCACGAAGGTGAGCGCCGCCAGCCACCAGACGTACCAGACCATGGCCAGGCCGAAGGTGAAGTTCAGCGCCGCCAGGATTGCGCCGGCCGCGGTGTTCTTGGGCATGTGGATCGGCTTGTAGCCCGTCATCGGGCGGGCGAAGCCGCGGTTCTTCATGTCCCACCACGCGTCGGAATCGTGGACGACCGGCGTGAACGCGAAGTTGTAGTCCGGCGGCGGCGAGGAGGTGGACCACTCCAGCGTCCGACCACCCCACGGGTCGCCGGTGAGGTCACGCAGCTTGTCGCGGTTGCGGATCGAGACCACGAACATCACGATCTGCGAGGCGATGCCGCAGGCGATCAACGCCGCGCCGATGGCCGCGATCACGAACCAGATCTGCAGCGACGGGTCATCGAAGTGCTGCATGCGCCGGGTCACGCCCATCAGGCCGAGCACGTAGAGCGGCATGAAGGCGACGTAGAACCCGGTCACCCAGAACCCGAGGGCCACCTTCCCCCAGAACTCGTCGAGCTTGAACCCGAAGGCCTTGGGAAACCAGAAGGTCACGCCGGCGAACATGCCGAACAGCACGCCGCCGATGATCACGTTGTGGAAGTGCGCAATCAGGAACAGCGAGTTGTGCAGCACGAAGTCGGCCGGGGGCACTGCCAAGAGGACGCCGGTCATGCCGCCGATCACGAAGGTGACGATGAACGCCACCACCCACATCATCGGCACCTCGAACCGGATCCGGCCGCGGTACATGGTGAACATCCAGTTGAAGATCTTCGCGCCCGTCGGGATCGAGATGATCATGGTCGTGATCCCGAAGAACGAGTTCACGTCCGCGCCCGAGCCCATCGTGAAGAAGTGGTGCAGCCACACGAGGTAGGCGAGGATGGTGATGACCACCAGCGCGTAGACCATCGAGGTGTAGCCGAACAGGCGCTTGCCGCAGAAGGTCGAGGTGATCTCCGAGAACACCCCGAAGGCCGGCAGGATCAGGATGTAGACCTCCGGGTGACCCCAGATCCAGATCAGGTTGAAGTACAGCATGGCGTTGCCGCCGAGGTCGTTCGTGAAGAAGTGCGTGCCGACGTATCGGTCGAGCGACAGCATCGCGAGAACGGCCGTGAGGATCGGGAAGGCGGCCACGATCAGGATGTTGGTGCACAGCGACGACCAGACGAATATCGGCAGCTTCATCATGGTCATGCCGGGCGCCCGCATCTTCACGATGGTGGCGATCAGGTTGATGCCCGAGAGCAGCGTCCCGATGCCGGCGATCTGCAGCGCCCAGATGTAGTAGTCGACGCCGACGCCGGGGCTCATCGCCGCCCCGGAGAGCGGCGGGTAGGCGAGCCAGGTGGCGCGGGAGAACTCGCCGACGAACAGCGAGACCATCACCAGCATGCCGCCGGCCACCGTCATCCAGAAGCTGAAATTGTTCAGGAACGGGAAGGCGACGTCGCGGGCGCCGATCTGCAGCGGCACCGCGAAGTTCATGAGCCCCGTGACGAACGGCATCGCCACGAAGAAGATCATGATCATGCCGTGGGCGGTGAAGATCTGGTCGTAGTGGTGCGGCGGCAGGAAGCCCTGCTCCTGGCCGAACGCCACGGCCTGCTGCGAGCGCATCAGGATCGCGTCGGCGAAGCCGCGCAGCAGCATGATGGCCGCGAAGATGCAGTACATGATGCCGATCTTCTTGTGGTCGATCGACGTGATCCAGTCACGCCACATCGGCCCCCAGAAGCGGTAGTAGGTGATGACACCGAGCACGGTGAGGCCGACCACCGCCACGCCGGCGAACGTCGCCTGCAGGATCGGCTCGTGGTAGGGGATCTGCTCAATCGTAAATCGACCGAAGAGCAACTGCTGTAGGTCCATGTTTGCGAACATTGGGATCGGCCCGTTCAATGGGTTCGACGGCGACCGCCGGTCTTACGGTGTGGGGCTCGCGCTGGCGGCGAGCGGTCTCATTCGTTGAGCTGCTTGGGCGCGATCTGCCCGCCCTCGCTCTGGCCCTTGCTGTCGGAATCCTTGACCTCCGGGCCCTTGTTCTGCCCCGGCAGCGCGGTCTCGCCCTGGCCCCGCGAGTCCGGGTTGCCCATGTCGGGCCGGGGCTTCATGCCCTGCGGCTGCGTCTGCCCGTGCGGGCCGGTGCCGGAGGCCGGCCCGGTCGCGCCGGGGGCCTCGTTGCCGCGATCGGCCATGCGGTTGTCGTACTGAAGCCGGGCGTAGTTGGCCTCCGCCTCCGCCCCGGACGCGCCGCCCTGAGCGTCGATCTTCACCATCTCGCCGACGCA
Source organism: Methylobacterium sp. FW102-HT35C08 (assembly GCF_058790235.1). Lineage (NCBI taxonomy): Bacteria > Pseudomonadati > Pseudomonadota > Alphaproteobacteria > Hyphomicrobiales > Methylobacteriaceae > Methylobacterium > Methylobacterium sp. FW102-HT35C08. The sequence continues at coordinate 1,285,259 of NZ_JBYTCL010000002.1, forward strand.
CATCTGCTCCGGCCGCGGGCACATGCCGATGATGCGGTCGTACAGGCCCTTCATGTAGGACTTGTAGAACCGGGCCGGCTCGGCCTCGCTCGGCTTCTCCAGCTCGAGATAGGCCTCTTGGCTCAGCTCGCCGCCCTGGGCCTTGGCCTTGGCGATCCACTGGTCGAAGCTCTCGTTGGTCAGCCCGTGGAACTTGAAGAACATGTTGGAGAAGCCGGCGCCGCTGTAATGCGCCGAGCGGCCCTCGTAGGCGCCCTCGCGGTTGATCACTGCGTGGAGCTGGGTCTGCATGCCCGGCATCGCGTAGACCATGCCGGCGAGCGTGGGCACGTAGAACGTGTTCATCACGTCGGTGGCGGTGATCTTGAAACGGATCGGCCGGTCCACGGGCGCGGCCACCTCGTTGACCGTGGCGATCCCGTATTGCGGGTAGAGGAACAGCCACTTCCAATCCATCGCGATCGCCTCGACCTCGAGCGGCTGCGTGCCGGCCGGGACGTCGCGCTTCGGGTCGATCTTGCTGAGCGGCCGGAACGGATCGAGGGTGTGGGTCCCGATCCAGGTCAGGGCGCCGAGAGCGATGATGATCATCAACGGCGCCGTCCAGATCAGCACCTCGAGCTGCGTCGAGTGATGCCATTCCGGATCGTAGACCGCGTCCTCGTTGGTGGCGCGATAGCGCCACGCGAAGATCAGCGTGAAGGCGATCACCGGGACGATGATCAGGAGCATCAGCCCGGTCGCCGCCAGCACGAGATTGCGCTGCTGCTCGGCCACGTAGCCGGCCGGGTGCAGGACCACGAAGTTGCAGCCGCCCAGCAGGATCAGGAGCGGCAGGGCGAGGAACGGCAGGAGGCGCCGCCCGCGGCCGCCTCGGCGCGTCGCGGTGTCAGTCCTGTCCGGTCGATGGGTCAAAGAGGTCACAGCACGCGTCTCGTTATCCCATGCCGCTGCCGCGGCGCTTCTGCCGTGCCGCGCGAGGCGGCGTTCCTGTCAGTCAACGGGTGGCCGGCGGCCTGCGCCGCGGGCCCGACCGGCTACATCTGACGCAGTTCCGAGCGGTCGGTGAACAGGGCCACCAAGCTGCAGACCGCGCCGGACAAGAGGTACACCCCGATCATCGCGAGCCCGTAGCGCTGCGAGAGGAACAGCGCGACGAGCGGCGCGAAACCGGCCCCGAGCAGCCACGCGAAGTCGGAGGTGAGCGCGGCGCCGGTGTAGCGGTAGTGGTTGCCGAGGCGGGCGCTCACCGCACCGGCCGTCTGGCCGTAGGCGAGGCCGAGCAGCATGAAGCCGATCGTGACGTAGATCGTCTGGCCGATGGCGCTCTCGCCGAACAGGAGCGGCGCGATGATGCTGCCGAGGGCGAAGAACGCGATCAGCGAAGAGCTCATGATCAGGCAGTTGCGGCGGCCGATCTGGTCGGCGATCAGGCCGGAGGCCGCGACCGCGCCGGCGCAGACGATGGCGCCCGAGAACTGCACGATCAGGAACTCGCCCGGCGAGCGGCTGGTGTTGTTCAGCGCCAGCCACGCGATCGGGAAGATCGTCACGAGATGGAACAGCGCGAAGGCGGCGAGCGGCACGAAGGCGCCGCGGGCCACGTCGCCGGCGTGGTGGCGGAACAGCTCCAGGGCCGGGACCGGGCGCAGCCGGTCGAGGTCCATCATCCGGGCGAACTCGTCGGTGGCGACGAGGCGCAGCCGGGCGAACAGGGCGACCACGTTGATGGTGAAGGCGCAGTAGAACGGGAAGCGCCAGCCCCAGTCGATGAAGTCGGCCTCGTCGATGTTGACCAGGAAGAACGCGAACAGCGCGCTCGCCACCATGAAGCCCAGGGGCGCGCCGAGCTGCGGGATCATCGCGTACCAGCCGCGGCGCTCGCGTGGGGCGTTCATGGCGAGCAGCGAGGCGAGGCCGTCCCAGGCGCCGCCCAGCGCCAGGCCCTGCAGCACCCGCAGGCCGGCCAGGATGTAGACCGCCGAGATGCCGATGCTGTCGTAGCGCGGCAGGAAGCTCACCGCCGCCGTCGAGCCGCCGAGCAGGAACAGGGCCGTGGTCAGCTTGACGCTGCGGCCGTGGCGCCGGTCGATCGCCATGAACAGCACGGTGCCGAGCGGCCGGGCGATGAAGGCGAGGGCGAAGATCGAGAAGGCGTAAAGCGTGCCCTTCAGCGGATCGACGAAGGGGAAGAACACCTTCGGGAAGACCAGCACACAGGCGATGCCGAACACGAAGAAATCGAAGTATTCGGACGCGCGTCCGATCACCACACCGATGGCGATCTCGTTGGGATGGACCTTGTGGTCTCCCATCGCCTGCTGGGCGTCGCGCTCAAGGCCTGTGACCGTAGGGGTGTTCGCACTCATCTCTGGTTGCTGCCCTCGCCGCGCGTCCGCCGGGACGCCTTGGCCGGAACCGCCTCATGCGGCATGTCCAGAGGTATCGCAACCGGCTCCGGACGCAAGTTCACCCACTGACGCACGCATAGCACCATGTCGTCGCGGGCCGCCGACAGCATCCGCGGGACCGGCGCGGCTCAGACCCGGTAATGCGCCGAGTTCCGTGACAGGTTGATGTTGTAGTAGGGGTCCGCGCGCAACTCGGGGCCCCAGCGATCCAGCATGGTCAGCACCTCGCCCTCGAAGCGCTTCTGCTTCTCGGGCGTGTCCTCGGCGCCGCGGCTCTTCGACTCGTGGTGGATCAGCTTGGCGAAGGGCGTCCAGACGATCCGGTAGCCGGCCCGGCGGACCTTCAGGCAGAGATCGACGTCGTTGAAGGCGACCTTCAGGTCGACCGCGTCGAAACCGCCGACCTCGGTGAAGACCTCGGCCCGCATGGCCAGGCACGCGCCGGTGACCGCCGAGACCTCGTGGGCGATGACCATCCGGCAGAAATAGCCCGGATCCGCGTCCGCGACGCCGAGATGGCTGTGGCCGGCGACGCCCCCGATCCCGAGGACGATGCCGCCGTGCTGGATCGTGTGGTCCGGATAGAGCAGCTTCGCCCCGACGGCACCGATCTCCGGGCGGACCGCGTGGCGGACCAGCTCGGCGAGCCAGCCGGGCTCGAGCACCTCGATGTCGTTGTTGAGGAACAGGAGCACCGCGCCGGTCGCGGCGGCGGCGCCCCGGTTCGACAGATCCGAGAAGTTGAACGCGCCCGGCACCGAGACGATGCGCACCCGCGGATCGTCCCGGTGCCGGGCGAACAGGGCGGCGGTCTCGGGCTCGCGGCTGTCGTTGTCGACGATCACCACCTCGATGTCGGGATAGTCGGTCGCGCCGAGCAGTCCGTCGAGGGTCACCGACAGGATCTCGGCCCGGTCCCGGGTCGGGATGATCGCGGAGACCCGCGGCGGCGGTGTCGGCAGCGGCCGGATCAGGCGGTTGAAGCCGCCGGGGCCGCGTTCCGCCCGGCCGCCCCAGGGGGCCACGACCTCCTCCAGGGCCTGCAGGCGCGCCGCCTCGGCCCGGGCGAGCGACCGGTCCGAGAAGGTGCCGGAGCCCTGTGCGGCGCGCCAGTGATAGAGCACCCGTGGGATGTGGCGGATGCGGCCGGGGTCGAGCCCGTCGGTCAGCCGCAGCAGCAGGTCGTGATCCTGGCTGCCCTCGAAGCCCGGACGCAGACCGCCGACCGCCCGCAGGGCGGCGGTCCGCACCACCGTGAGGTGGTTGATGTAATTCTGCGCGTAGAGCAGCTCGCGGTCGAAGCCCGATTTGAAATGCGGGTCGAACCGGCGGCCGCGCCCGTCGATCTTGTCCTCGTCGCTGTAAATCAGCACGAGATCCGGATCGCGGCGGAGCGCCCGGGCGACCTCGTAGAGGGCATCCTCGGTCAGGGCGTCGTCATGGTCCATGAAGGCGCAGACCACGCCGCGCGCCAGGCCCAGCGCGTCGTTGGTCGCGCGGGCGATGTGGCCGTTCTCGGGGCGGGTGAGGACGCGGATGCGCGGGTCGGCCTCGGCCGCCTTGGCGAGGATCCGCGGGACCGCCGGGCGCGTGGAGGCGTCGTCGACGACGCAGAGCTCCCAATGCGGGTAGAGCTGCGCGCGCAACGACGTCAGGGCGGCCCGCAGCACCTTCGGGTCGGGGTTGTGCACCGGCATCAGCACGGAGATCAGCGGCGGGTCGGCCCAGTCGGCGATCTCGGCGGCGATCCCGTCCCGCTCCGCACGGCGCAGCGCATGGGTCCCGAGCCAGGCCTCGTAGCCGGTCACCCGCCGGTGGCGCAGGGCCCGCCCGAGGAAGCCCCGCGCGCGCACCTTCTTGCCGAGGACGCGCCACGTGAGCGCCTGTGCGGTCAGGCCGGGCTCGCGCATCAGGCCGCGCAGGGCCAGGACCGGTCGGGCGAGGCGGCGCACCGAGATCCGGCGCAGCCGGGCCGGAACCCGTCCGGCCGGATCGGCCACGCGCAGCTCGACGATGTTGCTGGGCAGGCGGCCGATCCACGCGAAGGCGCCCCCGCCCCGCGCCTCCTGCGGCAGCAGCGATCCCGGACGCCCGTCCGGCCCGACGAAGCTGATATCCGGGACCGTATCGCGGCCCTCGGCCGGGTCGTTGGACAGCGTGATCTCGACCCAGCGATCCGCGAGGTCCGGCAGCGCGACGCGCAGCCCGTCCGGCGCGGCCCGGGCCGGCAGGGTGCGGCGGGCGCGCCAGAGCCCGGTCAGGTGCGCCGGCGGGAGGCGAGGTTCGGGCGCCTCCGGCCCGGTGGAGCGCACCCTCAACTCCAGCTCTTGTCGACCGAGGCCTTCACGGCGTCCGACATGGCCACATCGAACACGATCATCTCCTCAACCGCCTTAACGGACCTGAGGCGCTCGGCCAGCGCCTGGGTCTCGGCGGGTATTGCGGGCAGGACCGGGATCGGCGCGGCGATGCCGAGTCGGTCGAACAGAGTCGACGCGAAGGCGGGAAACCTGGTTTTGTGCCCGACGATGCCGACCCGGGCGAGGATCTCGATCGCCGCGATGGAATTGCCCGGATGCAGCCGGTCCTCCGGCATGCGGGTTCCGAGCTGGCGCGTCAGGGGGTTGTAGAGCAGCCGGTAGGCGGATTCCGGCAGCATGCGGAAGAACCGTTTGAGGCTTTTCACGTCGGTGAAGTCGTACTCGTCCGCGAAGGCCGCGGCCTCGGCGAGGGGGCCCAGGCGCCAGCTGCGCGCGGGATCGGCGGCGTCGCCGGCCCGCGCCTTCAGCCAGAGCATGCGGGTCGCCATCTCGATCTGCGGCTCCTGCAGCAGGATCGCGGTGATCATCAGGTCCGGCGTCAGGAAGTTCTCGTAGCGCGGGATCGTCACGGCTCCGGACAGGAAGGCCGACGGGGCGGCCGGGCCGGTCAGCACGCAGGTCAGGATCTCGTCCGGCAGCTTGTGGACGCCGAAGTAGCAGTGCTGGAAATGCGGGAAGAGCGCGGCCTGGAGGACGGCCTCCGGCTCGATGCCGGTGTTGATCAGCATCGTGCGCAGCCGCACCCGCCCCTCGGGCGGCACGCGCCGGTAGACCAGGACGTTGGTATCGGCGTCGTAGAGTTCCAGCCGCGGAATCTCGGGCAGCCCCGGCACCTCGTCGGGGGAGACCATGAAGGTGCATTGGCCGGTCGCGTGCCAGCCATTGCGCTTGAAGACCTCGTCCGTGAAGCGGGCCGGGATCTCGGCCACGCGTCGCCCGTCGACCGAGACCACGACCCGGCTGATGGCGAGGGGATTGTCCGGCACGATCCAGCCGCGGATCGAGTCACCCTGATCATGGTCGATGAAGTAGCGCATGTCCCGTAGCGTGAGGCGGCGGCGCGCCGACGCCCTGTGTGGTGGCGCGGCCGGATGCCGAGCGGCAGGCCCATAGCGCATTTTTCCGTCGGCGTGCACCATGACAGCGCCGGCCGGCGGGATCGGCGATTGCGGCTCCCCGCGCCCAGGAACCGCTTGCGCGCGCGCCGGGCAGCCGCTATAGGCCCCGCCCACCGGAGCACGAACGGCTCCGGCCCGGGCGCGTAACTCAGCGGGAGGGCGCTACCTTGACAGGGTAGTCGATACTCCTCATCAGTCGCTGAGATACATGGACTATTTCGATGGCTTCCAGGTTCGACGAACCTGATTGCGGTCGATGAGGAGACGTAGCACAGCGGTAGTGCATTCCCTTGACATGGGAAAGGTCACAGGTTCGATCCCTGTCGTCTCCACCACTCAACGCTCTGATGGCACTAGGTTTTTCCAGAGCGGCGTCCCAAGAGACATCATTGCAGGTTGACTGAACCGAGAGCGGGTTTGCCGAACCCGTCGCGCTCGATGGGCGGCTCGGTGACAGGTTGGCGGGTCAGCGCGGCGTGTCACCGCCCCGCCCGCACCCGTCCCAGGTAGGGACCGGCGGTTCGAGGGGCGCGATAGGCGTGCTTTCGACGAGCAGCGCCAGCATCGCGGTGCGTGAGTTGAGCAGGATGGCCGGCGGCTCGCCCGTGATCAGGCGCCAGCGTTCGACGAAGACGGCCGTCGGCAGATCAGCCACCGCACCCGCGCTGGACGTCGAGCAGCCCGGTAGCGTCTGCGCGGGTATAGCCATGCGCTCTGAACGGACACAGGCCACGTTCGGCCCATTTCATCCGGCTGAGATGGTGAAAAGGTCGTTCCCACGATCGTCTCTGGAACGGTTCGCCGCCGGGCGTGCCGGCTGCGCCTGCGCCTTCGGACCACGAAAAACCGCGTCCTGTCTCCCGCACGCGACGCGGTGTCTGCGCGACAAGCGCCGGACCGGCGGTGGCCGCCGGACACCCCAGAGGCGGAGAGGATCACCCGCCCGTCCTCGGACACTGACGTGCGTGATCCGCGGCCGACAGCCCTCACCCCAAGATCACGTCACGGTGCAGGTCGTGACGGAGTCCGGCCGCGCGGGAATGCAAGACATCCCGGTGGCATGGACAATCATAAAGACAGCTGGATCAGCGATAGCAGCTCACGGCCTCTGGCTCAGCAGAGCGCAGGGATTTTAGAGCCGCCTCTGTGAGAGCTGCTTGGACTGCGAGCGCAATCAGTTCCTGCTTTCGATCGACGCCTTGCTTGATACGATATGCGATCTCGAAAGCCACATGATTCCGCAACAGATGCCGCGGAGCCACCGAGAGCTTGTCTATGTAATTGTCGATGAAATCTGCGGCCGTGACATACGCGTCTTGAGCAAGTTGAACCTGATCGGGTCTCATCGTTGCCGCCATCGCTATCCAGTCATAGCGTTTCGATCCCGTTTGTGCCGGCCGCATCTTGATTAAAGTCAATCTTGCCGAAATTCGAGGCGTGGTAAGTTACGCACTGTCACATGGTCCGACACGGGCGTTACTCCGGCCTGACGATGTCATGCGCGTTCCAGGCCTCGGCGAGCCGCTCGCAAGCCCGCCTCCGGCGCCGGTCGAAAGCGCGCCGCCAGCACGAACTGCGAGTGGGACATTGTCGCTCCCGCCGCCTGCGGAGACGAGCGCTCCGACACCGCCATCGAAGTCCTGAGTGCCGCGCGCGCCGGAGAAGGGGCAGATCGGAAAGGAGGTGCGGCGAGAGAGCCGGCAGCCATGGCAGGATGAAGCGCCGAATGTAATAGTCGCGATCAGCATACCTTGGCATTCACCCGCCGGCGCGTTCGACAACTGACCGAAATCGGACGGGCTCTTGTGAAGCCCGGCCGTTTCCGCGACCATCGGTTGGCGAGCAGCACCGATGGAGTGTGCGATGACGCCGGACGAGGCCAAGACGCTCAGCAACACGATCCAGGATTTGGCCGACGTCGCCGGAGGACGGGCCGCGCTGCACCTCAAGATGGCGACGATCTTCTTCGCGACGGAACTGATTCGCGCCCTCGTGGAGCGGCAGGCTCTTGCGTCCTCGGACATCGCCGAAGTCTGCGACGCGCTCGACCGGCGGGCCATGCGGCTGGCGCAGGACCTGCCCCGGGCGGCGCAGGACATGGCGGAGATGTCCGCCTCGGTGCGCGCGGAGATCACGGGCCAGGTCGGCAACGTCGTGTTGAGTTGACGCGCGCGCCCGGCGCTGGCCCACAGGAGGACGACGCTGCACATGGCCGGCACCGAGCGGCCCGCGCGCATGCCGGGCGCGGCGCGTGGACGGTTCCGGTGCGCGGCGGCGGCGTGCCGGGCCGGCCTCAGACGAAGTGTGCGGGCAGCGCCATGAACTGCGCATACTGGACCAAGGCGAACGCCAAGCTGCCCACCATTGTCCAACCGACTGCAAGATCGGTCGCGGTCATGCCCTTGGTCATCGCGCTCCTGGCCATCCGGTGTCCCCTCGGTTCAGCGGCCGCTGCTCGGCTGCCCTGGGGGAAGGTATGGTCAAGCTCGATGTCTCGGTGATTGCGTCGCGTGTTGCGTCGACGATTGCGCGTCATACCGACCTCGCGCTGCCAGTGGCGAGGGCGGGACGGCGTGAACGCGCTTCAATGGCCCGGGATCGGCGCTTCCAGGGCAGACGGGCCCTGCCGCACGATGCGGCCCATCGGAGCATCGGACCAGTTCTGATCCGGCTGCGGCATCGCCCAAGCCAGCGCCGCGATGGCGGCGAAGCAAAAGCCGACGCAGAGCAGCGCTGCCGCGATCTGGCCAGCCGGCGCGCGCTGATGCCAAGCGCGCTCGACCAAGACAGAACCGGCGCCCCACGTCGCGACAATGAGGAGCGGGAAAAGACCCGTCAGCATCGCGTTCATCGGCCGGCTCCCTCAGCGGCCAGCGATCTGGAGAAACGCACCGAGATCGAGAGTGTCGGACGACGGTGGTCCGATATCAGCTCTGTCTTCGACGGGCCCGCCGACGGCGATCCCTGCGGGCGGGGGAGGGGCCTGCCACGCCGCCACCGTGCTTGCTGTTCCGAAGAACGCGAGTCCGAGGCACGCACAATCGAAGGCTTTTGTGCGTCGGGAGGGATGTCGGACCGCGCGCTCATGAGTCAGCACAGGGCGTGCTGCGGTCCGGGTCGTCGTGGCCTGATCCCTGAGCATGATACCCTCCGTCCTGCCGCTGTATTGCGGGCTCGGACGGAGGCGTAAGGGCTCCGACTTACAGTGCAATGTCCTGTCTGTTGCAGCTGAAATCTGCGCCGCTCGACGTGTTCGCCGTTGCGATCTGCCGAATGAACCGCCTTGATCTGCGGAACACCCAGGGCCGCCCACCCCATTGCGGAGCAGCCCGCCGGGCCCGGCATTCAGCCCGGCGGGGTCCAAGCCGGGCACCATCCGTCCAAGCCCTGCCGGCTCCCTAGGCCCTGCGGGGGCGGATGCAGAGGATCCAGACAATCCACGCGAAGGCGGCGCCGCCGATCGCGGAGGATACGAGGACGACGGGTTCGATCCGTGGCGCGGCACCGCATAGGACCAGCCCCGCCAGAAGCCCCGGCACGGTCCCGATCGCCGCCGCCGGCAGCGCTGCCGTGTCCAGCTTCCGGGCGGCCCAGGCCGTGACGGGCAGGGTGAGCAGGAGCGTCGGGCTGATCAGGACCGCGCCCCAGAGCCCGAGAAGGCCGGTCACCACGGGCGCTGTCCAAGCGATCTCGACCGCACGGTCCCAACTCGCTCCCGCGAACAACGACAAGCCCTGCATGCGAAAGTCGTCTACGAACCCGGCCAAGATCGTCGTCGCACAGAAGCTGCAGGCGGCGGCGCAGTGCCCGAGAAGGCCGGCCAGCAGGATGCGGCGCCGCGACGGGGGCCCATCGGACCGGAGCAGGGCCCGCTCGCTCATGGAACGCTCGCCGTCACGCCACGGGGCCGCCCGCACTCTGACGGTCATCGTAGCGGCCACCGGGTTACTCGGTCGTGCATCCCGAACGGTCGCGCCTCGCGACACGCTGTCCCCGTGGCGGGTCCTGGGGCGACCGACCGGACCGGCTGGACCATGCGGGGTCGTTCACATCGTCGGATGCGAGGCCGGCGGTATCCACGGGTGCGAGGCCTCGTGCTGCCAGGTGGGATGACGCGCATCCAGCGTCACGTGCTGGCCGACATACACGGTCGCGAGGAAGCCCAGCAGCAGGACCAAGGCCAAGGTCACGGCGTCCGGATGTTTGCGCGCACCATGGATGCCGACGCAGCCCAGCGTGAAGGCTGCCGCCAGGACGAGGGATACGAGCGTGTCGCGCGACATCGGGAACACCGCCATGCGTGTCGAAGCCGCTCCTTCGCGTGTCGCCTCGCCGACGCGGGCGGCACGAAGCCGCAGGAAGTAGACGTTCGAGACCGCCTCAAACATCCCGACCTGTCCCGGCAACCATCCGCCCCGGCCGCACGCCGACGCTGCGGGGAACAGGACGAAAGGCGCCCCGCAGCCACTCCCGTCGCCGCGCCGGCGACGCCGTCGGCGCGCCGCACGAGGCCATCGCTGACCGGTCCAAACCGGGGCACGAAGAGTGTCGTGCATGTGGATCCCGCCTGCCCGCGCCGCGGCGTGTGGCGGGAGATGGGGCGAACCCGCCCGGCACGGATGTGGGCAGCCCCCTCATGCTTCAGCCTGTGCCAGGCGCGTCACCGCGAGCACTTCACAGGACGGGGCGGCCTCACCCGAACCGGGGGTGGATCACGATGCAGCCTCGGCATCCGTGAACACCACGCCGAACCGTGCGCCGGTACGCCTGACGACGGCACAGCGCCGCGATCCCTGGTCGATCGCCGTCACCAGGGTGAATGTCTCCGGCACGGCATCATCCTCGCCGGCCTCGACCAAGGCGCCGGTATCGGACATGTTCCAGACAAGGCACCGCAGCCGCCTGCCGTGACCTTCGGCGACGATGTGTCCGGCGCTGAAGCACTCTGTTCTGCCAGAAAGGCGTTTTTCGCTCGTCATCCTGACTCCTGACGCGGCCGAGGGTATCAAAATAGATCCTCTCCTCGGAACCCGTTAGGATCAGATATCGATCGATTGAATCTCTCACACTACGCTTAATTGAAAACAAATACCTACGATCAACCTGCTCATCTAAACCGTGATATCCACCACGCGCCGCTGCGAACCTGGCTGCGGTCGCCCGGCATCCCGCTCCAGCGCAAGGGTGTCGGAGAGGCGTGGGATCTCGACCGAAACGGTATGCGGACGCGGATCACGCGCGAGCGCCGCGTCGCGGCGCGCGGACTGGATCATCTCCGTCGCACGGACGACGCCGACCGTGTTGATCGAGGTGGATATCGTCATGACTCGAACCTCCCCGACCAGATCCTGAGCATGCGATCCCTGACCAGAGCGTTCGGTGGATCCCGCCAATTCGACGGATCCGCCCGGATCGGCCTCGGCAGGCTCTCAACCCTCCGCCTTGTCGCCCTGGCCCTGTTTGGCCCCGCCATTCGGGTCCGTGCTGTCCTCGCCTGACACCGAGCCGCTGCCATGACCCTGCGGGGTCAGACGCGGGCGGTCAGGCGTGAGGTCTTCGGGCTTCGTTCCCTTCGGGTCATCGGCCATGGTCATGCCTCCTAGGGGGCGAATCGTGCTGGACGGCAAACGGTTCGGACCGTGCTGCGACGAGGGTCGAAGGCGCGGAACGGGGACGCGGCAGCCAATCATCGCCGCTGTCGCGCCGATCGCTGCTCACGGCTGCCCCTAAGGTCTGCCCAAGCGTTCCGGATCGACCGGCTCTGGAGCAGGATCAGCAGAGACAGCGGCCCGGAGGCGCGCACGGCCGCGGGGCGCTCCGCTACCGCAGGTCGATACGAGCGAGCGCCCTTTGGCGCATCCGACAGGCCCAATGCGAAGGCGACCCGAGGCCGACGCTTCGGCCGTCCGATCGACGGGGGCCGCAGGCCGCGTCCAACGCGTCCAGCATCGCCGCGGCAGCCGCCATCAGGACCAGCGCAGAGACCGATCCGATCGAGATGATGAAGAAGATCGTTGCGACGACTTGTGGAGCGGTCATAGCGGACCTCGCCGGGCATTTCGGGCCTGGCCAAACACTTATGGCTGCCGAGGCCGCAATCGCGTGTGGGCGAACACGCTCCGCATCGCAGCCGCAGGGCCGGAGAGGGGGCAGCGCGTTCCGACATCAAGACGCCGCGTGAGGCTGCGGCGCGGGCTGCTCCGAGAAGCACGTCCGCAACCGGGTCGACGCCCCCGGGCCTGCGCCGGCCGCGGGCCGCGCCGCGCGACCAACGAAGCGGGCCGCGGACGAACCGAAAATTGCCTTCGTTAAGCGTCCGGTACCACACGATCCTTCTATTAATGGTTTGTTAACCATTTTAATTGGTTTAGTCAGCTTAGATTTCTGGGGGCATGGAGTAGGGGTTCCGTGAGTGAGCTGCAGAAGCTTCTGAGCGATCCTCGGTTTCGGCCCGTCGACAAGACCACGCGTGAACCGAGCGCCGCGCCCGAGGCCAATCTCGGCAACGTCCTGCGGGTCGTCACCTCGATGCATGGGCAGACCGGGATCCCGACGCCGCAATCGCCGCCGCAGGATTGGGACGCGCTGATCCACCGCGTGCAGGCCGCGGCCCGCCAGGCGCGCGAGATCGAGGCGCAGGCCCGGGAGCGGGAAGAGCGCATCGAGCACGTCCTGGAGCGGGTTCGGGAGGACATCAACGCCTCCAACGAGCGCGCCCGCATCGCCGAGATGCAGGCCCGCGACGCTCAGGTGCGCGCCGAGGCGCAGGTCATCGCAGCCGAGGAGCGCGCCAAGGCAGCCGAGGCGCGCGCCCTCGTCGCCGAGGAGCGCGCCCGGACCGCGGAGGCCTGGCTCGGGCGGGTTCAGGACGCGATCGTGGCCGAGTTTTCGGACCTGGCCAATCAGGCCGCCGCATGAGCAGCCTGGCGAGAGCTGCGATCGAGTCACCGGCCGGCCCTCTCGGGCTGCGCGGCGGCACACCCGACCCGATCGATCGGGTCGTGGCGCTGTTCTCCGGTCCCGCGCCCGCCGCGCCCGTCGAAGGCGAGGACTGGTCGGCCTCCCTGGCCGCCGTGCGGGGTGTCGCGACCCGGGTGCGCGCTCTGCAGAAGAGCGCTCAGGATTCGGTCCGCGAGGCCCAGCGCGCGATGCGCGAATCCGAGACGGCGGCACGCGCGGCCGAGGACCGGGCCCGGCACGCCGAGGGATTGCTGCGCGAGGCGGTCGGACGGGCGGAGCGCGCCGAGGAGCAGGCCCGCACGGCGGGCGAACGGGCCGACCGGGCGGAGGCGCAGACCACGGAGGCCCGCGCCTGGCTGCGCCGCATGCACGAATGCATGGTCAGCGAGTTCGGCGCGTTGACCCAGGACGTCCCCGAACCGTGAGCGGATCTCGGCGCGGGCTCAGGCAGCGGACGCCCCCGGCGGCGTGACGCGGCTCGGCTACGCGGCCACCGGCGGTGCCGCGACGTCGACCGCGTGCTGCGTCCAGGCATAGGGCTCGATGCGGCCGTGATACACCGCGATCTCGAGTTGCAGGATCCGGATGCAGGCGTCGGACAGCGTCGGCAGCAGGTCGTGCCCGGCAGCGTCGATGACGGATCGGATCGCGGCGAGCGGGCGGTCGTCCTCGTAGGTCACGAGCACCGCCTCCTCCGTGCCCGGATCGAGCGGGCTGCTGCAATACTGGGCCGGCATCGGGCGATCCCCCGCGGAAGCGTCCGCGCCGGCTGCGCGTAGTCCCGCCCTGTAACAGCCCGATGAAGGGAGCCGCCCGGCCGGAGCGATCGTCGACGGCGGCCCGGCGGCAACCGCAATGCGACCAACCTATTTAAGCTCGCGACAACGCATCACCTGACACACTGAGGTTGCCTCGCGTCAGTTCGACGCCGTCTGCCCGGCAGGATGGCCGTGACACTCAGCCTCGTCTTCAGCACCGCGCTCGCGCTCGTCACCGGGGCGGCGGCCCTGCTGTGGGCCGGCTTCGTCGCTCCGAAGATGGATGAGTTCGTCGACGCGCCCAGCATCCGCGACCTTCGTACGTGGTAGGTGCCGAGCGCCGCGCCGAGCTGCCCGCCGCACCTGCGGGGTCGGAGAAGATCCCGGGTGACCGGGCGTTTCGCGGGGCGCTGCAAGGATGTTTTCACCGTGCGCCGAGGGGGCGAGAACCCTTCGGCGCCGCCGTCATTGCTAGGGGATGACCGTGTTCACGATCGTGCCTTCGGCTCCGCCGCAGCCCGGCAGGCCCGTGCGGGACCGCCCCGTCGGCCGCCAGGGAGCCTTGCTGGAACAGCTCGCGCGCGAGCTGAACGTCCCGGCCGAGGCGTTCCTGGACGAGCCGCCGGACGGGGATGCCGGCGAGCTCTTCGCCCTGGTGCGGCACTGGCTGGCGATCGGCGACAGCCAGGCGCGCCGGCGCGTCCTGAGCCTGGCGCGCCAGGAGGCCGAGCGGTCCGGCTACAGCGAGTGCGCCTGAACGGCGCCGCACGGTCTTCGACGGCCGGTGCGGGCGCGCTATGACGCGGTCGGTGCCCTCGCGGCGAGGGCCGGTTCACGGAGGCTTCCCATGGATCTCGGCTTGAGCGGGCGCCGGGCGCTCGTCTGCGCGGCGAGCAAGGGGCTGGGCAAGGGCTGTGCCCTGGCGCTGGCCCGCGAGGGCGTCGCGGTGACGATCACGGCCCGCAACGCGGAAATTCTGGAGCGCACCGCCGCGGAGATCCGCAGCGCGACGGGTGCCGCCGTCACCATCGTGCCGGGTGACATCGCCACCGAGGCCGGCCGGGCCGCGGCGCTGGCCGCCTGCCCCGAGCCCGACATCCTGATCAACAATGCCGGCGGCCCGCCGCCGGGCGATTTCCGCGACTGGGACCGCGATGCCTGGATCCGGGCGCTCGACGCCAACATGCTGGCGCCGATCGCGCTCATCAAGGCGACGGTCGACGGGATGATCGAGCGGAAGTTCGGCCGGATCGTCAACATCACCTCCGGCGCCGTGAAGGCGCCGATCGAGCATCTCGGGCTGTCGAACGGCGCCCGCTCGGGGCTGACCGGCTTCGTGGCCGGCCTCGCCCGGAAGACCGTGCGGCACAACGTGACGATCAACAACCTGCTGCCCGGCCCCTTCGACACCGACCGGATCCGCAGCAACGCCGAGGCGGGCGCCGCCAAGGCGGGGACCACCGTGGAGGCGTTCCTGGAGGCCCGGGCGCGCGACAACCCCGCCGGCCGCTTCGGCCACCCGGACGAGTTCGGCGCCGCCTGCGCGTTCCTGTGCAGCCAGCAGGCCGGCTTCATCACCGGGCAGAACCTGCTGATGGATGGCGGCGCCTATCCCGGCACGTTCTGAGGCGGGCCTCCCGCTTGCATGGCCCTGCAGGTCTGTCATTCGGTGAGGATCATGAGCGTACGCGAGACCGTCGAGGAGCGTCTGGCCCGGATCGGGGAGGGGGACCCGGCGGTCTTCACCCGGCTCTACCCGGCCGAGGCCCGCGCGGCGGCGGATGCCGCGGATGCGCGGTGCCGGGACGGGATCTCCCTCGGGCCCCTCGACGGCGCGATGGTCTCGATCAAGGACCTGTTCGACGTGGCGGGCGAGACCACGCGCGCCGGCTCGATCCTGCTGGCGGACGCCGCCCCGGCACGGGCCGATGCTCCGGTGGTGGCGCGCCTGCGCCGGGCCGGGGCGGTGATCCTGGCCAAGACCAACATGTCCGAGTTCGCCTTCTCGGGGCTCGGCCTCAACCCGCATTTCGGCACCCCCGGCAACGCCGCCGATCCGGCGCGCATCCCGGGCGGATCGTCCTCGGGCGCCGGCGTCTCGGTGGGGCAGGGCACGAGCGACATCGCGATCGGGTCGGACACCGGCGGCTCCGTGCGGATCCCGGCCTCGCTGAACGGCGTCGTGGGCTTCAAGCCGACCGCCCGCCGCGTACCGCTGGACGGTGCCTTCCCGCTGTCGTTCTCCCTCGATTCCCTCGGTCCCCTTGCCCGGACGGTGGCGGATTGCGCGGCCGCGGATGCCGTGATGGCGGGCGAGGAGCCCGTGCCGGTGGAGGCGTTCGCCGTGGCCGGCCTGCGCATCGGCGTGCCGCGGGGCCTGCTGTTCACCGAGACGGAGCCGCTCGTCGCCGAGGCGTTCGAGCGGGTGCTGGCCCTCTTGTCCCGGAGCGGCGCCCGGATCGTCGACCACCCGGTCGACGACCTTCTCGCCGCCATGGACGCGGCGCTGCCGGACGGCTCCATCGCGGCGATCGAGGCCGCGGCGATCCACGCCGACTGGCTGGACAGCGAAGCCTCCCGCTACGACAGGCGGGTCCACCGCCGGATCGTGGCCGGCCGGACCGCCTCGGCCGCGGGCTACATCCGGACGATGCGCCGGCGGGCCGAGCTGATCGCCGCCTTCGACCGGCGGCTCGCCCCGCTCGACGTGCTGGTGCTCCCGGCGACGGCCACCACGGCACCGCTGATCGCGCCGCTGGAGGCGGACGATGCCGCCTTCCTGGCGGCCAATCGCCTGATGCTGCGCAACACGGCCTTCGGCAATTTCTTCGACCTCACCGGCCTGTCCCTGCCGATGCCGGGCCTGTCCCGGCCGGCGGGGCTGATGCTGCTCGCCCGGCACGGCCAGGACCGCCGGCTGCTGGCGATCGGGGCCGGGATCGAGGCCGCGCTGGCGGGCTGAGGCCGTCATCGCCCCGCCGCATCGGCGGCCGGCGCGCACCGACCTGCGCGCGGCGCATTGCCCGGCCTTCCCCCGTGGTGCACCCTGCGGGCGATTCCGGGCCCGGGCCTCGTTCTGCCCCGTAGCGCCCGGATCGCGGGACCGCCTGCGCCGGGCGGCGATCCCGGAGAGCCGATTGGGCCGACCGGCAGGGAACCGTCGCATGAGCGCAGCCACGCAGTCGATCGTCGCGGACCGGGACGCGGGTCCCGCCGACCAGGCCGAAATCCAGGCGATGCGCGTCGACCTCGCGGCCGCCTACCGGCTGATCCATCGGCTGGGCCTCGACGACAGCATCTACACCCACATCTCGGCGCGGCTTCCCGGGGGCGGGCACCGGTTCCTGATCAACCCCTACGGGATGCGCTTCGAGGAGGTGACGCCGGAGAACCTCGTCACCGTCGACATCGACGGGCGGGTGCTCGAGGATCCGATGGGACTCGGCATAAACCCGGCGGGGTTCACGATCCACAGCGCCATCCACGCCGCCCGCCACGACGCGATCTGCGTGCTGCACACCCACACGGTGGCGGGCGTGGCGGTCTCCTGCCAGGAGGAGGGGCTCCTGCCCCTGAACCAGTGGTCGATGCAGTTCACGGGGCGCGTCGCTTACCACGCCTATGAGGGCATCGCCCTCGACCTCGACGAGCGCCAGCGCCTCGTGGCCGATCTCGGCGACAAGCCCGTGATGGTGCTGCGCAACCACGGCCTGCTGACCTGCGGCCGCACGGTCGGCGAGGCGTTCCGGCTGATGCACAACATGGAGCGCTCGTGCCGGGCGCAGCTGGCGATCCAGGCGGCCGGCGCGCCGGTGATCCGGCCCTCCTCCGCCATCGCCACCAAAACCGCCGGGCAATACGCCGCCGGCTACGACCGCGTCGTGGTCCAGGGGGCGCCCGACAACGAGTGGGAGGCGTTCAAGCGGATGCTGGCGCGGACGGATCCGGATTTCTTCGCACATGGGTGAGGGCGGGACGGGCGCCGGCTGACCAGCTCGGTCGAGGCGCGCCTCTCCGTCACCGCGAGCGCAGCGAAGCGCCCCAGAGCAGCGGGACGTCCCAGGACGGTGCGCGTCCCTGGGTTGCTTCGCTCCGCTCGCAAGGACGGCGGTGCCGCAATCACCGACCGGAGACAGTTATGAAGCGTCAATCGGGCGTCTCCTTCCCTGCGGGGCAGGGAGACCGCGGCACGCGCCTCACCCCTCGGCCCAGGCGCTGCTCGACCGGTAGATCTGCTTCAGGAACGCGATGAACGCCCGGGTCTTGGCCGGCACGAAGGCCCGGCTCGGATAGACCGCGAAGATGCCCGCCGAGGCCGCGGCCGTGTAGGCGGGCAACACCACTTCCAGAAGACCGTCGCGCAGCTCCGCATGCACGTCCCAGGTGGAGCGGAGCGCGATCCCGAGGCCGCCGATCACCGCCTCGCGCACCACCTCGTTGGAATGGGTGCGCAGGGGACCGGACGCGCTCACCGTGCACGGCCCCTCCGGCCCGACGAGCCGCCAGGGATTCTGGTTCTCGGTGGCGAGGCAGACATGGCCGCGCAGGTCGTCGAGGCTCTGCGGCCGCCCCGCCGCGTCGAGGTAGCCCGGCCGCGCGCAGAGAACCCGCCGCACCGGCGCGAGACGCACCGCGGTCAGCCCGGAACTCTCCAGCGCGCCGACCCGGATCGCGAGATCGTAGCCGCGCTCGACGATCGACTCGAAATCGTCGCTCAGCTCCAGATTGAGCACCACGTCGGGGTGGAGGGCGAAGAAGGCCCGCAGGTGCGGGACGATGTGCAGCCGCCCGAAAGAGCTCGGCGCCGTCACCCGCAGCGTGCCGCGGGCCCGCGTCGCATTCTGCGACACGAGGCTCTCGGCCTCCGCGATGGCGTCGACGATCGGGGCGATCCGCTCGAAGAAGGCCGCCCCGACATCGGTCGGGGCCACGCGCCGGGTGGTGCGGTGCAGCAGGCGCACGGCGAGCCGTTCCTCCAGCCGCTTCAGCCGCTTCGAGACCACCGCCACCGACAGGCCGAGCTCCGACCCGGCCTGGGTCAGGCTGCCGGTCCGGACAACCCGGGCGAAGATCTCCAGGTCGCTCTGATCGTGCATTCTCAACGCTGCGGAAAGAATCAAATCCCTTTTGCTGCCTTTTTCGCGGATGCCAAGGGGTCTATCGAGGGTGAACTCAAAAAATTTTCATGGGCCGTTCGACTTTTTCTGACGTTCGGCGCCCGCCGCATCCCAGGAGATCGCCATGTCGAGCCTCGTCGTCGCCGAGGACCTCCGCACCTTCCTGTCCGAGGAGGCGCTGCCCGGAACAGGCCTCTCGGCCGACCAGTTCTGGTCGGGCTTCGCGGCGCTCGTCCGCGATCTCGCACGGCGCAATCGGGCGCTGCTCGACCGGCGCGACGGCCTGCAGGCCGACATCGATTCCTGGCACCGCGACCACCGCGGCCAGCCGCACGACCCGGCGGCCTACGCGGCCTACCTGACGCGGATCGGCTACCTGCAGCCGGAGCCCGAGGCCGTGCAGGTGACCACCGAGAACGTGGACGCGGAGATCGCCGCCGTCGCCGGGCCGCAGCTCGTCGTGCCGATCTCCAATGCCCGCTACGCGCTGAACGCCGCCAATGCCCGCTGGGGCAGCCTCTACGATGCCCTCTACGGCACCGACGCGATCCCGCAGGACGGCGACCTCGCGCCTGGCACCGGCTTCAACCCGGCCCGGGGCGCCGCGGTGGTGGCCAGGACCAAGGCGTTCCTCGACGCGGCCGCGCCGCTCAGCGTCGGCTCCTGGGCCGATGCCGTGGGTTTTGCCGTGACGGGCGGCCGCCTCGCGATCGACCTCGGTGCCGGCCGTAATGCCGGCCTGACCGGCCCGGCGGACTTCGCGGGCTTCACCGGCACCCCCGAGGCGCCGACCGCACTCCTGCTGCGCCACAACGGCCTGCACGTCGAGATCGTGATCGACCGGACGAGCCCGATCGGCCGCACCGACCCGGCCGGCATCGCCGACGTGGTGCTGGAGGCGGCCCTCTCGACCATCATGGACATGGAGGATTCGGTCGCCGCCGTGGACTCGGCCGACAAGGTCGCGGTCTATCGCAGCTGGCTCGGCCTGATGCGCGGCGACCTCACCGCCAGCCTGTCCAAGGGCGGCCGCACCGTCGAGCGGCGGCTCGCCGCGGACCGGACCTACACGGCCCCCGGCGGCGGCAGCCTGACCCTGCCGGGGAGGTCGCTGATGCTGGTCCGGCATGTCGGCCATCACATGTACACGGATGCCGTGACCCTCGACGGCGCCGAGATCCCCGAGACGATCCTCGACGCGGCCGTCACCGCGCTGATCGCCCTGCACGACCTGAAGGGCACCGGTCCGCTCCGCAACAGCCGGACCGGCTCGGTCTACATGGTCAAGCCCAAGCTGCACGGCCCCGAGGAGGTCGCCTTCGCGGTCGAGCTGTTCGGCCGGGTCGAGGCGCTGGTCGGCCTCGCGCCGCGGACGCTCAAGATCGGCGTGATGGACGAGGAGCGGCGCACGACGCTCAACCTCAAGGCTGCGATCGCGGCCGCCTCCGACCGGTTGTTCTTCATCAACACCGGCTTCCTCGACCGGACCGGCGACGAGATCCACACCTCGCTGGAGGCCGGCCCCGTGGTCCGCAAGGATTCCATGAAGGCGACCGCCTGGATCAAGGCCTACGAGGACGGCAACGTCGATGCCGGCCTCGCCTGCGGGCTGCCGGGCCACGCGCAGATCGGCAAGGGCATGTGGGCCGCTCCAGACCGGATGGCGGCGATGCTGGAGGCCAAGGGCGGCCATCCCGAGGCCGGGGCCAACACCGCCTGGGTCCCGTCCCCGACCGCCGCGACGCTGCACGCGCTTCACTATCATCAGACCGACGTGCGCGCACGCCAGGCGGACCTCGCCGGCCGGGCGCCCGCGACCCGGGCCGCCATGCTGACCCTGCCGCTCGCCGAGGGCGCCTTCGCGCCGGAGGCAGTGCGGGAGGAGCTCGACAACAATT
The DNA here is from genome assembly GCF_058790235.1 of Methylobacterium sp. FW102-HT35C08. Classification (NCBI taxonomy): domain Bacteria; kingdom Pseudomonadati; phylum Pseudomonadota; class Alphaproteobacteria; order Hyphomicrobiales; family Methylobacteriaceae; genus Methylobacterium; species Methylobacterium sp. FW102-HT35C08. The sequence continues at coordinate 1,305,842 of NZ_JBYTCL010000002.1, forward strand.
GCCAGGGGATCCTGGGCTACGTGGTCCGCTGGATCGACCAGGGCGTCGGCTGCTCGAAGGTGCCCGACATCCACGAGGTCGGCCTGATGGAGGATCGCGCCACCCTGCGGATCTCCAGCCAGCACATCGCCAACTGGCTGCGCCACGGGATCGTCGACCGCGCGCAGGTCGAGGCGGCCCTGCGGCGGATGGCGGGCGTGGTCGACCGCCAGAACGCCGGCGATCCGGCTTATCGGCCGATGGCCCCGGGCTTCGACGGGCCGGCCTTCCGGGCGGCGGAAGCCCTGGTGTTCGAGGGAGCACAGCAGCCGAACGGCTACACCGAGTTCGTGCTGCACCGGTTCCGCCGCGAGGCGAAGCGCCGGGCCGCGTGAGGCGCGCCGCCTCGGCGCCGGTCGATCGGACACGGTCGCTCCGGCGCCGGCCAGACGGGGGCGGGAGCGCCCGCCCTCGTCTCAGCGTCCCTTGCGCGTCATGACGTAGACGAGGAGGTTCGCCACCGCCCGGTAGAACTCCGCCGGGATCGCGCGGTCGACCTCAACATGGTCGTACATCGCCCGGGTGAGAGCCTTGTCGATCACGACCTCGATCCGGTGCTTCTCGGCGATCTCCCGGATGCGCAGGGCGATGAGATCCTTGCCCTTGGCCAGCACCATCGGGGCATCGTTCTCGCCCTGGTCGTAGCGCAGCGCGATGGCATAATGCGTGGGATTGGCCAGGATCATCGTGGCGCGGGGGACCGCCGCCATCATCTGCTTGCGCAGGCGATCCTGCGCCAGCGACCGCATCTTCGCCTTGACGAGCGGATCGCCCTCCGTCTGCTTGAACTCGTCCTTGAGCTCCTGCCGCGACATCCGCAAGTCACGCTGCCAGCGTAGCCGGGTCCAGACCAAGTCACCGGCGACCAGCGCGATCGTCGCCACGCTGACGGCGGAGACGAGCCGGACCGACAGGGTCAGCAGGAACTCGGGCAATCCGATCGGATCCACGAACATGATATTGATGATCTCGTGCCGGTCAGCCCGCAGGACCATGTAGGACATGCTGCCAATCGCGAGGAACTTGAAGAGACTTTTCCCGAACTCGATGGATCCTTGTAAGCTGAAGAGCCTGTTCCAGCCGCTGACGGGCGAAAGCCGGGACCATTGCGGCCGGATCCGATCGAACACGATGCGGGGCGCATTCTGAAAGATCGAGGCGGCAATTCCGGAGACGAGGAGGATCACCAGGATCGGCAGCAGGAACCGGCCCATCTCCAGAGCCAGGGCGTGGACGAGGCGCGTCGCGTCGCGGCTGGTCTCCACGCTGAAACTCCGCGGCTGCTCCATGATCAGCGCGAGCCGGCGCACGAAAGGAACGCCCTGGTCCCGCGCCACGAAGACCAGAAAGATCATCAAGCCCAGGATGGAGGCGAAGACCGGCGCCTCCCGCGAGAACGGAATGTTGCCCTGTGTGATCGCTTCGCCCACCTTCTTGTCGCTCGCGGGCTCGGTTTTGCTCTCCTTGTCGTCGGACATTGCGGCGGACCGGTTTCCAGTGCTCCCCGCCGGGCCGGCGACCGCTTCGGCGGAGAGGACGCGTCAGAAGGGAAGCTCAGGGCCATCCCCGAGCCGGAACGGCGCTAGCGGAAGTACGTCTCGTCCGAATCGCTCGGACTGAGCTCGATCTCGCCGCGCGCCGCCATTTCGAGGGCCTGATCGGTGATGGCGCGGCGGGCCTCCAGCACGTCCCGCTGCGAGGCGGGCTCGCCGCCCTCCAGCTCGTGCTCGACGAGGCGCCGGGCGCGGGCGGTCAGGGCGCTCAGCACGACGTTCCGCAGCTGGCCGCTGGTGCCCTTCAGCGCGAGAATGACCTTCTCGTGCGGGATCTGGTCGAACAGCGTCGTGCGCGCCCGCGGCGTCATATGGATGATGTCGTCGAAGGTGAAGAGCAGGCTCTTCAGGATCTCGGCCGATTTCGGACGCGACTGGGTGAGGTTATCCAGAACCTCCTCCATGCTCTGGCGCTCCATCTTGTTGATGATGTCCGCCATCCGCGAATGGGTATCCGCCGCGGCGTTGCGCGCCAGATTGATCATGAAGTCCTCATGGATCGTCTGCTCGATCATCTTCATGGTCGCATCGACGATCGGCTTGAACGTCAGCATCCGCCGCATGATGCCGTTGCGGATCGGGGCCGGCAGCTGCGCCATCACCTTGGCGGCGCAGGCCGGCTTGACCTTCGACAGGATGAGGGCCGCCGTCTGCGGGTGCTCCTTGATCAGGTAGCCCGCCAAGGCAGCCTCGGAGCCGTTGGAGATCCGGTCCCAGATCGAGCGTTCGCCGGCGCCGAGCACGTCCGACATGATGTCGGCGATCTGATCGGGCGGCAGGACACCCTCCAGCAGCTTCTCCATCTGGCGGGCCGTCCCGATCAGGTTGGCGCCGTCGGCGAAGAAGGCGGCGAGCTGCTCGACGATGGCTTCGAGCTGCGTCCGCGGAACCGGCCCGAGCTGCGAGACTGCGCGGGTGATCTGCTTCAGCTCGGCACTGTCGAAATACTTGACGAGGCGGCTGGCCGTGTCCTTGCTCATCGCGATGAGGACGGCCGCAACCTCCTCGGCGGGCGTCAGGACTCTTCGACCAACCGTGGTCACGGTGCCTGCGGCCATGGCGATGCTTCCTGTCAGCCGTTGGAATCGGCCGAGGCGGGGCCGACGATCTCAGTGAGCGAGACGCCGAAACGCGAGTTGTCGTCCTCGACCACGACCACCTCGCCCCGGGCAATGACCCGGCCGTTCACGACCACGTCGACAGGCTCGCCGACGCGATGGTCCAGGGGCACGATCGCGCCCCGCCCCAGCTTCATCAGGTTGGAGACCGGCATCGTGGCCGAGCCGAGGACCACCTGCATCAGGACCGGGATCCGCAGGATGGAATCGAGGTTTCGGCCGCTGCCCAGGCGCTCATCCTGCGCGCGCTGATCTTCGGCCTGCGCCTCGATCTTCGCGAACAAGCTCTCGCTGTGACTGCTCTCATGCCCAGATTCGGCGTTCGGCTGGTCCGAGGGGGGGGACATCACGTGCTCCTCAACGAAGGGAAGGTCCGCACTGCGGGTCGCCGAAACCGGCACCCATCGGGCGGCGAGGTTCTGGTGCCGGCAACCGGCGTCAGGCGCTGGTCAGGCTGCCTCCGACCGTGGTCTCGTGGCTGGCGGCGGATTGCGCGGAGCTCATCAACCGGGCCCGCTCGGCCCGCAATTCGGCCAGCGCCGCCTTGGCGGATTCGATCTCCCGGCTGAGATCCTCGAGGACGACTCGCCCGTCCTGAGCGAAGGACTGGACGGCATTGCTCGCGCCGACCAGAGCGGAGGCGCTCCAATCCACCATATCCCGATACTGCGCATGATAGCGGTCCAGCCGCTTCAGCCGCATGTACATCGGCACGAGGCAGGCGGTCGTCGCGACCAACGCGGCGAAGAGCAGGGCCTCAGCGAGCGAGAACATCATCGATAAACTCCTGGTCCTGATCGATGAAGCGGTCCACGCGCAGGACGATCGCACCATCCTCCTGCCCGACATCGCACCAGAACAGCTCCCGGTCGTTGCCGACGAGCTTGACCCGGCTGCGGGGGGTCGCCCGGAGTTCCAGAACCTGACCGACCTCCAGAGCGGCGATGGCGCCCAGTGTCAGGTGCTTCTCCTCCAGGATCGCCTTCAGCGTCACCGGGGTCTTCTGCACCTCGCCGGCGATCTGCCGGGTCCACCGGGAATCCCGGGCCGAACTCTCGCCGACCAGGATGCGCGCCAGGCTCTGGCGCATCGGGTTGAGGACCGATTGCGGGATGACGATGAACATCTCGCCGCCGCGGTTGAGCGCCTGCAGGAGGAATTTCGCCGCGACCGCCTGGTTGTTCCGGCGGCCGATCACCGCGAAATCCATCCGCAGCTCGGTCCGCTCGAGCTTGAACGGCGTGTCCGCCACGAGCGCGAAGGCAGATTGCATCGCCTTGCCGATCTGCTCGAACAGGCGCTGGGCGATCCGCATCTCGATGTTCGAGAACGACCGCTCCTCGTCGAGGGGCGGCTCGGAGCCGTCGGAGCCGAACAGGACCTCGACCATCGTGAAGATGAAGTCGCGGTCGAAGCCGACCAGGATATGGCTGTCCCATTCCGGCGCCTGGAAGATGCCGGCGATCGCGTTCGACTCGTAGGGCTCGAGGATGTCCCCGAAGCGCTGGCTCTCCACGTTGCTCAGCGAGAAATAGACCGGAGAGGCCGCGAAATGCCGAAGCTGATCCGCACAGAAGGTCGCGACCCTGTCGAGGATCACGTGCAGCATCGGCAGGCGTTCGAGGGAGAGGCCGGCCGCGTCCAGCAGCCGATCCCGGATGTCGTTGACGACTTGCTGACGGTCCATGATCAGGCCGCCTCACGCAGGACGGTTTCGCCGCGCGGCAAGCCCGTGATCGTCGCGTTCTCGACCTCGTCGATGGTCGGCCGGTAGGCCGCCGTGATCGCCTTGCGGCCGTGCTCGACGGCAATTTGCGGGAGGGCGCCGTTCATGTAGGCCAGCAGGGTCTGCTTCACGATCACGTAGACCCGCGCCTGCGCATCGCGGGTGGCCTTCACCTTGTTGGCCAGCGGCGCCACCACCGTGTAGGAGGCGAAGATGCCCGTGAAGGTGCCCACCAGCGCGGAGCCGATCAGGCTTCCCAGGAGAGCGGGCGACTGGTCGAGGGCGCCCATGGCCTTCACGATGCCGAGGATCGCCGCCACGATGCCCAGGGCCGGCAGCCCGTCGGCCATGCTCATCAGCGCGTTGTAGACCTTCAGCTTGTCGCCGCGATGGGTGGCGATCTCCTCCTCCATCAGCGCCTCGATCTCGTAAGGTCGCGCGTTGCCGATCAGGACGAGGCGGATGTAATCGCAGATGAACTGGGTCAGCTCCTCGTCCCGCGTCACCCGGGGATAGGCCCGGAAAATCTCGGACTGATCGGGTTTCTCCAGGTGGTTTTCCACCTCGTTGCGCGGTTTGGAGCGCAGCTCCCGCGTCAGCGCGAACAGCAGGCCCAGCAGCGCCAGGTAATCGTCCCGTTTCGGCACCCGCCCGAGGGCCGCCTCCAGAAGGGCCCGGCCGGTATCCACGACGACCTTGGAGGAATTGGCCACCGCGTATGCACCGGCGGCCGCCCCCCCGATAATGATGAACTCGAAGGGCTGCCAGATCACCATCAGGTGGCCGCCCATCGCCGAGAAGCCGCCCCCGACGCAGGCGACCGCAATCAGCAAGCCGATGACAACACCCACGCGCCGCGCCCCCAAACCCGTTCCGATCGGTCCCGGGCTAGAGCGCTATGCTTGCGCAGGGCTGGAGCGGCGACCTCGCACCCAAGCACCGCGTGTACAGAACCGAGGCGAGCAAGGTCCAGGCAAGCTCACGAACCTAGAATCCTGAGAAACCGCAGATGAAGGACCCGCCTCATGCTTTCGACCTTCACTGATTATCGATCGATCACAGCAAATCTGCAGAAATCTCTGAGCCGGACCGCCTCGGAGCCGGCATCGAAGAACCAGATCAAGTATTTTCAGGATCATATCGGTCAGATCAAGACGGTTGACGATTTTCTCGGAAACAACCGGCTCTACACCTTCGCCATGAAGGCGTTCGGCCTCGACGACATGATCTACGCCAAGGGCTTCATGAGGAAGGTCCTCCTGGGTGAGGCGGATGCGAACGGCCGTGTCCTGGTCACCCGGTTGCAGGACGAGCGCTACAGGGATTTCGCCGCCGCCTTCAACTTCAGGACTCTCGGTGACGATCCGAGCAGAATAGAGCATTCCGACGACCCCGAAATTCAAGACATTCTCGACAAGATGGCTCCGAAGCAGAGCTTGGCGGAAAAAAGAGCCGCCTACGACACACAGACTCAAAGTTCTGTTAAATACATTCAGGACATGTCGGAAGCCGGCGTCGATCTGAACGACGTTGTGAAGGATTCCAAGCTCTCAGAGATTGTCCGAACGACGGTCGGCCTACCGCCGGCGTCCGAATACGACGACACGTGGACAAAAAAGGAGCAGATCCAGAGCAAATTGGACCCTGACACATTCAAGGACCCGTACAAGCTGAGCACATTCATCAGCAAATTCATAGAAATTCGCTATGAGGGCAGAAACTCCGTTGTCGATCCGTACTTCCGGCCGACCGGAACCTACGCCGACTCGGATGCCGAGCTCGAGAAGCAGTCGCAGTATTTCCGAGACAAGGCCAGCGCTGTCCACGCAGCTAAGGACATCGTCGCAGATCCGGCGCTGACGGACGTGGTCGTGGCCGCGCTCGGCCTCCCCGCTGACACCAGCGCGAGGCGGCCCGATGAGCAGGCCAAGCTGATCGACAAGAAACTCGATGTCGCGAGCCTGCAGGATCCCAAGAAGCTCAGCCAGCTGCTCGATCGGTTCAAGGATGCGCGGCATGCAAGCCGCACGGCTACGGTCGATGCCTATGTCCAGAAGACGCTCGAGACGGAGGCCGGCAACGAGAACGAGGGCGTGAGGCTCGCCCTGTATTTCCGGCGCAAGGCACCGACCGTGACATCCGCGTACGGCTTCCTGGCCGACCCGGCCTTGGCCGAAGTCGTTCGGACCACGCTCGGCCTTCCGCCTGAAGCGGCAAAGAGCAGCATCGACGGGCAGGCGAGCCTGATCAACCGCAAGTTCAATATCGCGAGCCTCAAGGATCCGGCCAAGCTCGATCAGTTCATCAAGCGCTTCACCATCCTGTGGGACGCGAAGAACGACACGGCGTCGACACCGGCGCTGTCGCTGCTGAACGGCTCCGGTTCTGGCCTCGACCCGGACGTCATTCTCAAGCTGCAGGGCATCCGGCAGGGAGGCCGCTGACATGCAATCGTCACTCTACGTCACCCTGTCCGCCCAGGTCGCACTGGAACAGCGCCTGAACACGGTGGCGACCAACGTCGCCAATCTGGGGACGGCCGGCTACCGCGCGGAGGAAGTGAAGTTCGAGACGATCCTGTCCCAGGCCGGGCACCGCGAGGTGGCCTTCTCGACGCCGGGCGAGACGTTTCTGTCGCGCAAGGCCGGTCCGCTGACCAAGACGGACTCGCCCCTCGATGTCGGCCTTCAGGGCGACGGCTGGCTGGCCGTGCGGGGACCGCGGGGTCCCGTCTATACCCGGGACGGCCGCATGCAGGTCACGGCGGCGGGCGACCTCCAGGATCTCAACGGGCGCGCGATCCTGGATCCCGGCGGGTCGCCCCTGACGGTCGATCCGGAAGGGGCGCCGCTCACGATCGGTCAGGACGGGATCATATCCCAGGGCACCAACCAGGTCGGCGCGCTCGGCGTGTTCCGCCTCGATCCGGCCGCCAAGCTCACGCGCGTCGCCGGCGGCGCGGTGACGTCGGACATCCCGGGTCGGCCGATCCTCGACTTCAACCAGCGCGACGAGACCACCGTTCGGGTTCAGCAGGGCTTCCAGGAAGGGGCCAACGTCAACCCGATCATGGAGATGTCACGGCTGATCGAGATCACGCGCACCTTCCAAAGTGCAGCGGCGGCCGTGGCGGAGTCGGAATCGTCGCTGCAGGACGCGATCCGCGGCCTCGGCCCATCCGCGTAGGCCGCCGGATGCCTCGGGACCCGGCAATGCGGATTTCAGGATGAACGCGCTCGACCGCCTCGCGGACGCGCTGGAAGACCGCGACACCCATCCTCTCGTGCGGATCGGCGGATCCGTGCGGGAAATCGGCTTCGGCCATTGCCGCGTCCGCATCGACCTGCCGCTGCTGCGGCTCGGCGACCGCATGCGCATCGAGGGCGTGGACCGACCGATCGAGGGCGAGGTGGTGCGGATCGACGAAGCGGGCGTGATCCTCAAGCCGTTCGAGGGCCGGATCGAGGTCGGTCTGGGCGCGCCGGCGTACCGGGTGCCGGCTGCCAGCCCCCGGCCCTGCGAGGGCTGGAAGGACCGCGTCGTCAATGCCTTCGGGCAACCGATCGACGGGAAGGGTGAGCTTCCCAGAGGCAGCCGAGCCATGCCGCTGGACGCCGATCCGCCGCCCGCGATGCTCCGCTCCCGGGTGGAGAGCCCGCTCCGGACCGGCGTCCGGGCCCTGGATCTGTTCACGCCGCTCTGCACGGCCCAACGCATCGGCATCTTCGCGGGCTCGGGGGTCGGCAAGACGACGCTGCTGTCGATGCTCGCCCGCTGCTCCGGTTTCGACGCCGTCGTGGTCGCGCTGGTGGGTGAGCGTGGGCGCGAGGTCCGGGAGTTCCTGGAGGGTCCGATCCAGGACAGCCGATCGCGCGCGGTCGTCGTGGTCGCCACAGGCGACGAGAGTCCGATGATGCGCCGACAGGCGCCGAAGCTCGCCTTCGCGGTCGCTGAATATTTCCGGGACCAGGGCCAATCCGTCCTGCTCGTGCTCGATTCGGTGACGCGCTTCGCCCACGCGGCTCGGGAGGTGGCGCTCGCGGCCGGCGAGCCGCCCGTGGCGCGCGGTTACCCGCCGAGCGTCTTCGGCGATCTGCCGCGCCTGCTGGAGCGGGCCGGGCCGGGACGCGAAGGCGAGGGCACGATCACCGGCATCTTCTCGGTCCTGATCGACGGGGACGACCACAACGATCCCGTGGCCGATAGCATCCGCGGCACCCTCGACGGACACATCGTGCTCGACCGGGCCATCGCCGACCAGGGCCGCTATCCGGCGATCGACCTGCTGGGCTCGATCTCCCGCTTGGCCGACCTGGTCTGGACGCCGCAGCAGCGCGAGCTCGTGCGCACCCTCAAGAGCCTGATCGCGCGCTTTGAGGATTCGCGGGACCTGCGCCTCATGGGCAGCTACACGATGGGCGCCGACCCCGAACTCGATCAGGCGGTCGCCCTGGTGCCGAAGATCTACGGCGCCCTGCGTCAGGATCCGACGGAGCCGCAGAGCCTGGACGCCTTCCTCGAACTCGCGAACGCGCTCCGCGGCTGAGCTGGGCCGACGCGCCGGCCCAGCCGCCCGGCCCAGGAACGCAGCGCCGAAAGCTTCGCGCAAGCGAGTGCTGATCTGAGTAACGCAACGGTATCAGACAACGGGGAATCTCGTCATGGGTCTGTATGGGGTGCTAAACAGCGGTGTGTCCGGGATGAACGCCCAGACAAACCGTCTGGGAACGGTCGCGGACAACATCCAGAATCAGAATACGACCGGCTACAAGAGATCCGCGACAGAGTTCTCGTCGCTCCTGATCGACTCGAGCCCCGGATCGTACAATTCCGGCTCCGTCGACACCGTGGTCCGCCACATGATCACCAGCGAGGGCACGAGCACGGCGACCACGTCGGCGACCGATCTCGCGATCAAGGGGAACGGGTTCTTCGTCGTGAAGGACGAGGGCGGCCGATACGCCCTGACGCGCGCCGGGAATTTCCAAGTCGTGCAACCGAGCGGTGACCTGGTCAACGCGGCCGGCATGCACCTGATGGGCTACAGCTTGGCCGCGGGCGATCCGAGCCCATCCATGAACAGCTACAACGGCTTAGTGCCCGTCAATCTGGCCACCATGTCGATGCAGGCGCGTCCGTCGACCCTGGGCGGCATCAGCAAGGCCAATCTGGACAGCAACGCGCCGATCACCACGGTCGGGCCCAATTACTCGAAGGCGACGAACTTCACCACCTTCGACAATCTCGGAAATCCCGTCCAGGTCGACCTGTATTTCTGGAAGACGGCGGCCAATACGTGGCAGGTTTCAGCTTACGACCACAGCGTGCCCGGCAACTTCCCGGGGACACCGCTGGCCACCAGCCCCCTTACATTTGTGAATGGCCAATTGCAGGGGTCTCCCAATCTGAATTTCACCATCCCCAACGGCAAGAATTTCACCTTCGACTTCAAGAACCTGACGCAGCTCGCCTCCGACTTCCAGTTCCAGGGCAGCGCCAATGGCAGCGCGGCGAAGGACGTGGTCGACTCGGAGATCGGGTCCGACGGGACGGTCTACGCCATCTACGCCGACAAGACGAAGGCCGCGGCCTACCGCATTCCCCTGGCGACGGTGGCCAGCCCGGATCAGCTGACTCCGCGGTCGGGGAACGTGTTCGAGACCAGTCCGACCTCCGGCGAGCCGCAGCTCGGCTTCGCCAGCATCGGCGGTCGCGGGGCGATCGAGTCGAACATGCTCGAGAACTCGAACGTCGATCTCGGCAACGAGCTCGCGACGATGATCGAGGCGCAGACCAGCTACGGGGCGAATTCGAAGGTCTTCCAAACTGGCTCGGAAATGCTCGAGCTCCTCGTGAATCTCAAGCGCTGACGGCGGGCTAGGGGACTTTCGAGATGGGCCTCTCCGTCGCACTGAATGCCGCCCGTGGGTCTCTCCAGGCCAATGCGGTCCAGACGGACGTCGTGTCCCGCAATATCGCGGGCGTGAACGATCCGTCGTACTCGCGGAAGATCACGTCGCTGGTCACGACCGACGGCCCGGTCCGGGTCGTGATCACGCGCGCCAGCAACACGTTCCTGTTCGATCGGATGGTCGGCAGCACGTCGGAACTGGCCAGCCGCCAAGCGGTCCTGGACGGGCTCACGAGCCTGGAAGACACGGTGGGCGATACCGAGGCCGGCCGCTCGATCTCCGCCAAGATCAGCGCGTTGAACGTGGCTCTCGGCGACGCCGCCAACAAGCCCGACGACATCAACCTGGCGAAGGCGGCCGTTGCCGCCGCGAAGGATCTCGCCCGATCCCTGAACCAGGCCAGCAGCACGGTCCAGTCCACGCGGGCGCGTGCCGATGAGGAGATCGACAACTCGGTCAAGACGATCAACGACCTGCTCGCGCAGTTCGACAAGGCCAACAAGGAGGTGGTGCTCGGCACGGCGCGCAAGGTCGATATCAGCGATGCCCTCGACAGGCGGGACAAGATCCTCGCGCAGCTGTCCAAGGAGATCGGCATCAGCACGGCCGTCCGCGCCGACAACGACATGGCGATCTACGCCGACAATGGATCGCCGCTCTACGAACAGGGGCCGCGACGCGTGACGTTCGACCCGACCGCAGTCTTCGCGGCAGGAACGATCGGCAAGGCCGTGCTCATCGACGGAGTCCAGGTCAGCGGTAACGGCGCCGTCATGCCGCTCCAGGCCGGGCGGATCGTCGGGGAGGTCGCCGTGCGCGACGAGATCGCGATCACGTATCAGAAGCAGCTCGACGCGATCGCCGGCGGGTTGATCAACGCCTTTGCCGAGACGGACAACAACGTCGCGAGCGGGACCGCCCTGGCGGGTCTGCTCACCGATGGCGGGCATCCGGCCTTGCCGGCGGCGGGAGCCGTCGGCCTGGCGAGCACGATCCGCGTGAACCCGGCCGCCGATCCCGAACAGAGCGGCAATCCGTTCACGCTGCGCGACGGCGGGATGAACGCGGGCGCGCAGTACCTGTACAACAGCACGAACGCGGCCTCGTTCACGGCTCACTTGGTCGCCCTTCGGTCGGCGCTGGGCGCGGATCGCGCCTTCCCGTCCGACTCGGAGCTGCCGCTGTCGACGTCCCTGCAGACGGCGGCCGGGGCCTCGGCAAGCTGGCTGGAGGCAGCCCGCAAAGCCGCCTCGGTCCAGGTCGACAACGAATCCGCCTTCCTGGACAGCGCGTCGACCGCGCTCTCGAACGCCACGGACGTGAACCGCGACGACGAGGTCGCCACGATGCTCCAGCTCGAGAAGTCCTACGCCGCCTCGGCGAAGCTCATCGCGACGGTCAACGCGATGCTGCAAACACTCCTCGACGCGGTGAGGTAGCCTCATGAAAGCGAGCTTCATCTCCACAGCGACGTTCCTCAAGACGCCGCGATCCAATGTGTCCCGGATTCAGGCCGACCTCGACAAGGCTGTCGCCGAGAGTTCGAAGGGCCGCTACGCCGATGTCGGCCTCGAGCTGGGCTACAGGACGGGGCTCAGCCTCAACCTGCGGCAGGAGGTCGACAATCTCGATGCTCAGAGCAGGCGCAACGGGCTGACCGGTGTGCGGCTTGACAGTTCTTACCACGCGCTCGACCGCGTCCGCACGGACGGTGAAGCGTTTCTCGCGCTGACGACGCCCGGAAAGCTGACCGATACCAGCGGGACCGTCGTCGCGCAGATGGCGGCCACCAAGCTCACGGCCTTGATCGGCGACCTGAACACGTCGACCGGCGGCCAGTACCTGTTCGGTGGCATCAACACGGGACAGCGTCCGATTGCCGATTACGAAGCGTCGCCGCAATCGGCCGCCAAAACAGCCTTTCAGCAAGCCTTCACGAATGAGTTCCACTTCCCGCCCGGCACACAGCCGGACACAAGCAACATCACACCCGCCCAGATGGAGCATTTCCTTCAGGATGGCGGCCGCTTTGCGCAGCTTTTTGAAGACAATCAATGGAAACAAAACTGGTCTTCGGCATCAGACGTCAATATCAAGAGCGATATCACCCGCAATGAGACGGTTGAGAGTTCCGTCAACGCCAATGCTCAGCCGCTGCGGCAACTCGCGATGATGTACACCTTGGCGTCCGATATCGGGTTGGCCAGCCTGGGTCCCGCTACGCAGAATGTCGTCTATGACAAATTGCGCAGCCTGGCGAACGCTGGGACCTTGGGGGTCAAAGACATCCAGGCGGATATCGGCGTCGTCCAAGCGCGGATCGGCACCGTCGGCAAACAGATCGACGTGCAGAAGAACATCATGACAGAGGGGTTCGGGAAACTCGAAGCCGTCGACTTGGAAGAGGTGGCCACCCGAACCCAGAATCTGGAGGCGCAGCTCAAAGTTGCCTATTCTCTGGCCGGTCAAGTCAGCAAGCTGAGCCTGCTGGATTACATCTGATCGGAAAAAATCTAAAAACAGGCAAATCTATCCGACATTTGCCAAATAATATTACTCAAAAACCAATCTGATCACCGTCAAAGAGGCATACTTGCAATGTATGGCGCGTCCTACGCGGAGATGATGGACGACTCGCCCGCCCTTGCCCGGGAGCGCGAACGCGCGGCTTTCGACCGCGCCATCAGCCTGATGAAGCGGGCAGAGGCGGCCGATGCGCCCGAGGAGCTGCGCCGGGAAGCGACCAGCTTCCTGCAGCGTCTCTGGAGCCTCCTGATCGACGATCTCGCGAATCCCGAGAACGGCCTGCCCAAGGAGTTGCGGGCTGACCTGATCTCGATCGGCTTGTGGAACATGAGCCGGACCGACCAGATCCTCCGCGGCGACGCGAGCGGGTTCGAACCGCTGATCTACGTCAACACGCTGATTCGCGACGGTCTCCAATGAGCCGCTCCATCAATCTCAGCCTGCGCGGCCACGAGCGGATCTTCATCAACGGGGCTGTTCTCCGTGTCGACCGCAAGGTGACGATCGAGCTGCTCAACGACGCGACCTTCCTCTTGGAGGCACACGTTCTACAGGCCGAACAAGCGACCACGCCGATACGTCAGCTTTATTTCATCGCGCAGGCCATGCTGATCGACCCGAGCAATGCGGGTCAGGTCCGGCAGGCCTACGACGAGGTCGACAGCGCGATCATCGCCCAGAATCCTGGCTCCAATGCCGTGTCTTCCCTCGGTACGGCCCGATCCTTCCTTGATTCCGGCCGGCCGTTCGAAGCGCTGCGAATCCTGCGGGGACTCTTCGAGCCGGAAAGCCCGCCATCGCCTCAGCCCATGAACGCGCTGACCCATCAGGTTGCCTGAGGCGTCGCGAGGCACAAGCATCCAAATCGGATGGAGATCGAACCATGCCTGTATCCGCTACGAATATCGCCCCTCAGTCCCTGTCGACTAAGACGCCGGACCGCACCGCTGCTGCCGCGAAGCAGACGACGCTGAACTACGACAATTTCCTCAAGCTCCTTCTGGCTCAGATGAAGAACCAGAACCCGACCGATCCGATGAAATCGACAGAGTATATGGGGCAGCTCGCGACATTCTCGCAGGTCGAGCAGAGCGTGAACATCAACAGCAAGCTCGACGCGCTCCTGACATCCTCGACGTTGTCGCAAGCTGGAAATCTGGTTGGTCACACGGTGACCTCTGCCGACAAGTCGGTCACCGGCACGGTCGTCTCTGTCCAGGTGGCCAATAACGGGTTGCTCGCTCATCTCGATAACGGCAAGGACGTTCCGTACGAACCCGGCATGACCGTCTCGTAGAACGGGATCCTCCGCGAGCTGAGGAACGCCGACGGCAAAGGCTGGTCCGTTTCGGAATGGCGGCGCCCGAGCCTCGAGCCGTCCTGCAACCCCGTGCTTCCGAGACCACGTCGTGAGGAAGAACGACGTGCGGTGCAGTGGCGGTGCGCGACAGGCTATTTTTCGTGGACATGAGAGCCTGACGTGACCCTGTTCGCGCGTACGCTGGTTCCGGAACATTCAGTTCCGCCGAGCCAAGATTGTAACGTCGGCTCCTCCGACTGTCCTCGGCTGATCTCATGAACGAGGTTGACGCTCTCGAGCTCGTCCGGTCCGCCATCTGGACCATCATCGTCGCGTCCGGGCCCGCGGTCGGTGCAGCGATGGTTGTGGGCGTCCTGATCGCTCTATTCCAGGCGCTCACCCAGATTCAGGAAGTCACCCTGACCTTCGTCCCGAAGATCGTGGTGGTCCTGATCGTGATGATCGTCACAGGCTCCTTCATGGGTGGCCAGATCTACGCCTTCACCGAGATGGTCTACGGCCGGATCATCTCCGGCTTCTGAGCCGTCCCGGGACTGCGAGCGCGGCCTCCGGGTCGTCTTGTCGGAGCGTGAGGGCGGCCGGAGCAATCCAGGCGCAAGCTTGATGATGCAGATGCACGAGCGAGATTGAGAGGGTTGAGAGCGTGGCAGCGGCCCTAGAAGCCCTCGCGCCGGACGGTCGCGTTCGGCGGGATGTCTGGTTCGCCGTCGGGATCATCGCGATCCTTGCGGTGCTGTTTCTGCCCGTTCCGGCGGTGCTGATCGACATCGGGCTGGCGCTGTCCATCGCGCTGTCCGTACTGATCCTGATGGTGGCGCTCTGGATCCAGAAGCCGCTCGAATTCTCGTCCTTCCCGACGATTCTGCTGATCGCCACGCTCCTGCGCCTCGCCCTCGGGATCGCGACGACGCGGTTAATCCTCTCCAACGGAGACGCGGGCGTCGATGCGGCGGGCCACGTCATCCAGGGCTTCTCGCAGTTCGTCATGAGCGGCGACTTCGTGATCGGCCTGGTCGTGTTCGCCATCCTGATCACGGTGAACTTCCTGGTGATCACCAAGGGCGCGACCCGCATTGCCGAGGTCGGGGCCCGCTTCACCCTCGACGCGATCCCGGGCAAGCAGATGGCGATCGACGCCGATCTCTCGGCGGGCCTCATCGACGATAAGGAGGCGCAGCGGCGGCGGCGCGAACTCGAGGAGGAGAGCGCGTTCTTCGGGTCCATGGACGGCGCCTCGAAATTCGTGCGCGGCGAGGCGGTCGCCAGCCTGATCGTCATCGTGGTCAACATCTTTGGCGGGATCATCATCGGCGTCACCCGCCACAGCCTGCCGCTGGCGAAGGCCGCCGACGTCTTCACCAAGCTCTCGGTGGGCGACGGCCTGGTCTCGCAGATCCCGGCGCTGATCGTGTCGCTGGCCGCAGGCCTCCTGGTCTCCAAAGGCGGGACCCGCGGGACTGCGGAGCAGGCGATCCTCGGCCAGCTCGGCGCCTATCCGCGGGCATTGTTCGTCGCAGCCGGATTGATGGCGGTCTTCGCGATCATGCCCGGGATGCCGTTCGTGCCCTTCGCAATCCTGAGTGTCCTGATGGGCACCGTGGCCTACCTGATCCCGCGGCGGCTCGCAGAGGCGCAATCGAAGGTCGAGGCCGCAACGCAGGCCAGGGAGCGGCAGCTGCTTCTCGAACGCCAGGACAGCGAGGCCGTGAGAGAATCGCTGAAGACGGCAGAGATCGAGCTGCGGCTTGGCAAGCACCTCGCCGTGCAGATGCAGCCCGCACAGCAGGAGCTGGCCCATCGGGTCGGTCGGATGCGCCGGAAATTCGCGCAGCAATACGGGTTCGTGGTCCCGGACATCAAGCTGATCGAATCGGCCTCCGTGCCGAGCAAGAGCTACGAGATCGCAATCCACGGGACCGTCATCGCGGCGCAGCAGGTCCGCCCCGGCGAGATGATGATCGTCGTGGGCGACGGCCCGATGCCCGCCCTCACGGGCGAGGAGGTGCGCGAGCCGGCCTTCGGCATGCGCGCCGTGTGGGTGCCGGACACCTACGCCCAGGAGGCGCGGCGCGAGGGCTTCAGCCCGATCGACTGGCACTCGGTCATGCTGACGCATGTCAGCGAGGTCATCCGCAACAACCTGCCGCAGCTCCTCTCCTACAAGGACCTGCGGATGCTCATCGATCGCCTGGATGGTGAGTACAAGCGCCTGGTCGACGAGATCTGCCCGTCGCAGATCTCGTATTCAGGTCTTCAGGCCGTCCTCAAGCTGCTGCTGGCCGAGCGGGTCTCGATCCGGAACCTGCACTTGGTCATCGAGGCCATTGCCGAGATCGTCCCGCACGCGCGCCGGGCGGAGCAGATCGCGGAGCATGTCCGGCTGCGGATCGCGCAGCAGATCTGCGGCGATCTCGCGGAGAACGGGGTCCTCAGTGTGCTGCGGCTCGGCAGCCGCTGGGACCTGACCTTCCACCAGGGTCTCAAGCGCGACAGCAAGGGCGACGTGGTCGAGGTCGACATCGACCCGCGGCTGATCGAGCAGTTCGGCGTCGAGGCCTCGGAAGCGATCCGGGCTCACATGAAGACCGCCCACAAATTCGCCCTGGTCACCGCACCGGAGGTCCGCAGCTACGTGCGGATGATCATCGAGCGGCTGTTCCCGACGGTCGCGGTGCTGTCGCATGTCGAGATCGCCCGCGGGGTCGAGATCAAGTCGCTCGGCACGATCTCCTGACTGCCGATGATTCCTGAGACGATCCTGGGGGTCTTCGTGATCTTCTGCCGCATCGGCGGCTGCCTTCTGGTCACCCCGGGCTTGTCCAGCACACGGGTGGCGTCGCACATCCGCCTGCTCATCGCCCTGACGGTGACCCTGGCGGTCGCGCCCCTGCTCCTTCCGAAATTCAGCGCGGGCCTGCGGAACGCCGCGCCGGCCGACACCTTCTGGTGGATCGGATGCGAGACGCTCACCGGCCTCGCCATCGGCTTCTTCGGCCGGTCCTTCTATTTTGCACTCGAGACGATAGTGAACGGCCTGGCGACGATGATCGGCCTCGGGGGTATCCCCGGGAACCCGGTCGCCGACAACGAGGCGGCCTCGCTGACCGGCTCGCTGATCATGATGACGGCGACGGTCCTGATCTTCACCCTGGACCTGCATTGGGAGCTGTTCCGCGGCCTCGTCGCCTCCTACGACCGCATCCCGGCCGGCAATCCGTTCGGCGCCCGGCCGATGCTGAGTGGTCTCGTCGATCGGACCACCGCGGCCTTCATCGTGGCCCTGCGCCTGACGAGCCCGTTCATCGTCTATTCGGTGATCGTGAACCTCGCCCTGGGTCTCGCCAACAAGCTCACGCCTCAGATCCCGGTGTTCTTCATCGCGACGCCGTTCATCCTCTGCGGCGGCCTTCTCCTGCTGATGGTCCTGTCCAGCGACATGCTCGGTCAGTTCATCCTCGAATACGAGCACTGGCTCAGAAGGGGCTGACATGCAGACACGGCTGCACCGCACGCGGCGGCTCCTTCGCCTGCAGGAACGCCTGCACCGGCTCGCGGAACGGGAACTGGCCGCCTTGGAGCAGCAGGTCCGGGCGGCCGACAGAGCCCAGGAAGATCTGATTCGCGTGCTCAACGAGACCTCGGCCTTCCACGAGCCGATCCGCGCCACGTCGGTCGGCCGCCTCAAGGCCCTCGCGGTCGCGGCGCAGGATCTGCGCGCGGAGCGGGACGTCTCCGCGCAGCAGCTCCGCGACCGGGCCAGCCGGCACAAGCGCACCGAGTTATGGGCCGGCCGCCTCGAAGACGAGCACCGGCACCACCTGGAAAAGCGCGATTGGGCCGAGCGGCTCGACCGCCTCACCGATCCCGCGCGGCAAGCCTCCGGTCAGCCAGGCCGGTTAGCTTCGCGGGTGGACTGAGCTTGTCCGCAACCGCGACGGATTCGGCCGATACCGTGGACCAGACCTGTCGCGGTCACGCCCCCCTGGATACGAGCGCGCTGTGAGCGTCCAACCGCCTTCCGATATCGTCCTCGACGTGGCGCGTGCCGCCGATCCGACCCGCTATCAGGCGGCCGTGACCAAGCTCACGCAGGCCTCCTCCGGAGATTTCGCGGCTGCGCTGGGCACAGCCTCGAGCCTTCGGACCGGCGTCCCGGTCGCGCCGCAGCCGAGCGCCGACGCCGTGCTGACCCGTTTCCGGACGGCCGCAACGCTTCCGGCTCCGCGGGCGAAGGGGAGCCCGGCCCAGCAGTTCGAGGCCTTCGTCCTGCAGACCTTTGTCGAATCCATGCTTCCTCAAGGGGCCTCGGCCGTCTTCGGCAAGGGCAATGCCGGCTCGATCTGGAAGTCGATGCTGGCCGAGCAGCTCGGCGCTCAGCTCGCCAAGGCCGGCGGCATCGGCATCGCCAAGATGATCGATGCCGCGCATCCCGAGGCCGCAGATGCGCCTCACGCCACCCGGACGCCGACGGTCTAGGCCGGTCTCGCCTGCCGCGTTCAACGGACAAGGATCATGCTGCTGTCGACCCTCAATCGCCTCGAGGCCACAATCGAAGCGGAGACCGCCGCGCTGACGGTGCACGACCTGCGGGATCAGGATGAGTTCAACCGCCGCAAGAGCCAGAGCCTGGTGGAGCTCGCGCGTCTCGGCCGGGCCATGGACGCGACAGCTCTCAATCCCGCGGAGATCGACGGCCTGGAACGGGTCCGCGCCAAGCTCCGGCGCAATCACGAGCTCCTGGGCATCCACCTGCGCGCCATGCAGGAGGTCTCGGATATCGTCTCGACCATGATCCAGAGCGCGGAATCCGACGGCACCTACTCGGCCGCCCTACGCTATCAGGAGTGACCGCGCGTGACCCGAATCGTCCTCACCGGTCTCTGGATCTGCACGATCACGGCGCTGTCCAGCTACGCGGTGATCACCTGGATGCCGGACCTGCCGAAGCCGAAAGCCGAGGAGTACCTGGAGGGACTGAGCTATCAGAAGCTGCGGCCGCTCAACATTCCGATCATCGCCGAAGGAAGCGTTCAGGGCTACATCCTCGCCACGATCATCTTCACGGCCGAGGCGCATCTGATCAAAGGGGCGGGGGTGACCCCCGCGCCTTTCGTCCTGGATGAAGCGTTCCGTCAGATCTATGCCGATGGCGACCTCGACTTTCGCAACCTCAAGAAATACGACATCAACAAGCGCCTGGACGAGATCAAGCACCGGGTCAATGAGCGGCTGGGCTCCGAGATCGTCAAGGACGTTATGGTTGAGAACTTCAACTTCGTGACGAAGAAGGATATCCGCAGTTAGATCTTCGGTCCCGGGATTTGGTGGTTCGGGTTCTGCGTGAACCGGGAGGGCGCGTCCATCCCGGCTCGGTGTGCACCTCCGCAAGATCGCTGTGGACGTAGCGGATCGGATTAGCGCTTGAACTTGGCCCATCGCGGCTTGTCGCCACCGACCTCGGGGCGCCGCGCGATGCCTGGGTGCTCAAGGCAGCGGTGCAGACTTGAGCGTGTGAAGTGCGGGATCGTCGGCTGCAGAGGCTCACGCCGCCCGACCACGTCGACGCGCAGCACGCCGGCCCCCGCAATGCTGTTGGCGCGGGCTGGCAAGGACAAGACGGCGGCCACCCGTTGCGGCCCCCCGCCACCTCCGACAGCACGGTCTCGCGGTTCTGATCGCTTCCGTGCATGGCGGCGGCTCGGCGACCCACGTGGTTCTGGGGCGGCCAGGGACGGTTCCGCGGTGGCCTATCGCGTGGCTCTGGCGGGTCACGGTTTGGCTCTGGGCCGTACGGCGCCGATCGAGAACTATCTGGAGGACGGGCGGCCCGCACGCCCCTCCGCCTCGCTCGCGACAGCGCGTTGGCCTACCCGGTGGTCTGCCATCCTCAAGATGTGCGGGTCCCGACGATCGCCGTCCGTCGGTCGACGGCCACATCGGCACGCTTCAGCCGAGCGCGCCGCACTTTCGACGGCGAAGCCTCAGCGCAGCCGCGTGGCGTCGATCACCAGGAAATACTGGCACGCCTCCGCTCCGAGATTGGTGAAGGCGTGCCCGGCATCAGCCTCGAAATACAAGCTGTCGCCCTCTTCGACCACGACCGCACGATCGCCGATCGTGGCGCGCAGGCGTCCCTTCAGGACGAAGATGTACTCCGACACGCCGCGGCGGTGGGCGACGAACTCTCCCGTGGTTGCGCCCGGCGGGAGCGTATTGAGCACCCAATCGATCCCACGGCCAGGCAGCACCGGAGAGAGGCACCGGCGCAGGAAGCCCGAAGCCTCATCGCGCAGCACCGGCTGGCGGGAGGCCGGGATCAGAAGCACCTCCACTTCGGTGGTGGGCGCCATCAGCCTGGAGAAGGTCACGCCCAGCGCCTCGGCGAGGCGTGAGAGGATCGCCGTCGACGGCACGGCCTCGCCGCGCTCGATCTTCGAGATCATCGAGCGGCTCACCCCGGACAGGGAGGCCAAGGCTTCGAGGGAGAGATCCTGCTCCTTCCGTCTGCGCCGGATCTCCTCGGCAAGCACCTGGATCTGAGAGCGCGTCTCAGCCTCGATCTGGACCCGCCGCCCCTCTGCCGTGATCGTCATTCGCGTCTCGTCCCGATCCCCCGGCCATGTCCTCGTTGGTGAGCGCTGGAGGCTGATCGGTCGGTGCTTAGCACAGGCGATGGGGGTGCGCCCGGACGGCCGACCAGGACGGTTGGCACGCCGCTTGTATCCGGCGGAGTGGAAATTCATCTCTCAAAGTGGATGCCCGCTCATGCCCGACGCTGTCCTGCCATCGGAGGCGATCCGGATCGCCGGGTCCGGCGCGGTCACGACCGCGGAACGGCGCCAGATCGTCTGGTCGAGCGTCATCGGCACCACCGTCGAATGGTACGATTTCCTGATCTACGGAACGGCCAGCGCCCTCGTCTTCAACAAGCTGTTCTTCCCCAGCATCGACCCCGTGGTCGGCACGATCGCGGCGTTCGGCTCTTACGCCGTCGGGTTCCTGGCCCGACCGCTGGGCGGAGCGGTCTTCGG
The DNA here is from genome assembly GCF_058790235.1 of Methylobacterium sp. FW102-HT35C08. Classification (NCBI taxonomy): domain Bacteria; kingdom Pseudomonadati; phylum Pseudomonadota; class Alphaproteobacteria; order Hyphomicrobiales; family Methylobacteriaceae; genus Methylobacterium; species Methylobacterium sp. FW102-HT35C08. Next base: position 1,327,068 of record NZ_JBYTCL010000002.1, read on the forward strand.
CCATTTCGGCGACAGGATCGGGCGCAAGGCGATGCTGTCGCTGACCCTGATGATCATGGGCCTCGGCACCTTCCTGATCGGGTGCTTGCCGACCTACGGGCAGATCGGCATCCTCGCGCCGATCCTCCTCGTGGCCCTGCGCCTCGTCCAGGGCATCGGCATCGGCGGCGAGTGGGGCGGGGCCGTGCTGATGGTGGTGGAGAGCGTGCCGGCGGAACGGCGCGGCTTCTTCGGGAGCATCGTCCAGCTCGGATACCCGATCGGCGTGATCCTCTCGATCGGCGCCTTCGCGCTGACCGGCCTGATGCCGGAGGCGGCGTTCCTGTCATGGGGCTGGCGCGTCCCGTTCCTGGCGAGCGCGCTCCTCGTCGGCGTCGGCCTGTTCATCCGCCTGCGGCTTCACGAGACCCCGGCGTTCCGGCGGATCAAGGAGCGGGCGGTGACGGCGCGGCTGCCGGTCATGGAGATCCTCACCGAGCATCCCGGCATGTTCTTGAAGGCCGTCGGCCTGAAGGTCTCCGAGATCGCCTACGTCAGCGTCGTGACCGTGTTCTCGATCTCCTACGTCACCGGCCAGCTGGGCCTGTCGCGCGGCGTGATCCTGAACGGCATCCTGATCGCCGCCATCATCGAGCTTTTCACGATTCCCGTCTTCGGCTGGCTGTCCGACTGCTACGGGCGCAAGACGCTGTTCGTCGCCGCCTGCCTGTTCTCGATCGCCTTCGCCTTCCCGATGTTCACGCTCCTCGACACCCGCGACCCGACGATCATCACGCTGACCGTCGCGGTGGCCTTGAGCTTCGGGCAGGGCATCATGTTCGGGACCGGGGCGGCGTGGATGTCCGAACTGTTCGACGCCCGCCTGCGCTACAGCGGCGCCTCGCTCGGCTTCCAAGTCGGCGCGGCGCTGAGCGGCGGCTTCACGCCGCTGATCGCCGCGGCCCTGCTCGCCTGGAGCGGCGGCGCAACGTGGCCGATCTCGGCCTACCTCATCGCGCTCGCCTGCATCACGCTGGTGGCGACGTTCGCGGCGCCCGAGACGGCGCGACGGCCGATCGACTGAAGGGCTTCGCGGCGCTTGAAGCGCGCCTCAGACAGTGGACGTATGTCCACTGGAATGGAATACAGCTGGAAGCCATCGCGAGACCGGGAGACGCAGTTGGACAGGACCATCATCGCCACGGAGGCCGCAGCCCCGGCCGTCGGCCCCTACGCCCAGGCGACCCGCGTCGGCGATCTCGTGTTCGCCTCGGGCCAATTGCCGATCGATCCGGCGACGGGGGCGTTCCCGGAGGGCATCGAAGCGCAGACACGCCGCTCGCTGTCCAATCTCGCCGCGGTCCTGGAAGCTGGAGGCGCCAGCCTCGCGAGCGTGGCCAAGACCACCGTGTTCCTGAAGGACATGAACGACTTCGCCGCCATGAACGCCGTCTACGCCGAGCACTTTCCCGGCGCCGCACCGGCGCGCTCGACCGTCGAGGTCGCACGCCTGCCCCGCGATGCGCTGGTCGAGGTCGAGGCGATCGCGCTCGCGACGGGGCCGGCACGATGAGCGACACGTCCGTGCCCCGCCATGTCGGGGCTTTCGCCCACGCTGCCGGATCGGTCGCGACGGGCGTGCCGGGCGGCGCGACCGGTTGGCAGGGCACGCTGCTCAACATCCATATCGCGCCGGCGGCCGGCTACGAGATGGAGGAGCTGGCCGAGGCCCAGTGCGTCGCCGGCCGCGGCATCCAAGGTGACCGCTACTTCCTCGGGACGGGGACCTACTCGCCCAAGCCGGATACCCGCGAGGTGACGCTCATCGAGCAGGAGGCGCTCGACGCGCTCGCGCGCAACGATCCGCCGCTCCAGGGCGGCCCCATCCATCTCGCGCCCATCGATCACCGCAGGAATCTCACGGTGCGCGGCGTGCCGCTCAACCACCTTGTCGGGCGCCGCTTCCGCGTGGGTGCGGTGATCCTGCGCGGCGGGCGCCTCAACTTCCCGTGCAAGTATCTGGAGGAACTGCTCGGATCGCCCGTCTACCTGCCGCTCTACAACCGCTCGGGCCTGAATTGCGAGATCGAGCGCGGCGGGATCATCCGCCCGGGTGACGCGATCGCGCTGGTGGATTGAGCCGGTGTCCGCCCGCATCGTCATGAAGTTGAAGGTGGTGGAGGCCGTCGCCACCACCCCGGAGGTGCTGCGCCTGACGCTCGTACACCCGCAGCGCCCCGAGCTTCCGTCCTGGGAGCCCGGCGCGCATGTCGACTTGCGCCTCCCGGACGGCCGCACGCGCCAATATTCGCTCTGCGGCGATCCGGCCGACCGGGGCCGGTACGTTCTGGCGATCAAGCGTGAGGATGCGGGTCGCGGCGGCTCCCTGTGGACGCATGCCAACCTGACCGTGGGCGCCATCGCGCACGTCTCGCATCCGCGCAACAATTTCGGTCTCGCCCCCGACGCGCGGCGCCATCTGCTGATCGGCGGCGGGATCGGCGTGACGCCGCTCGCCGCCATGGCCCGGCGCCTCGCCGCGACCGGCGCCGACTTCGCGCTCCACGTGTGCGCGCGTTCGGCCGAACAGGCGCCTCTGCTGCCCGAGTTGCGGGCGGTCTGCGGTGATCGGCTGCGTTGCTGGTTCTCTTCGGAAGGTGCGCGCTTCGATCCCGCGGCCCTGGGGGCGCCGGGCGACGGGATCCATGCCTATGCCTGCGGGCCGCACGGGCTCACGGACGCCGTGCAGGCCGGCCTGGCGGCTGCGGGGTGGCCGGAGGAGCGCGTGCATGTCGAGCACTTCGTGCCGATGGCGGACGAGAACTACAAACCCGAACCCTTCGACGCGCTGATTGCCTCGACGGGGGCGGTCGTTCACGTCCCTGCGGATGTCTCGCTTCTCGACATGCTGCGACGACACGGCGTCGCGATGCCCTCGTCCTGCGAGATCGGCGTGTGCGGCTCCTGCGAGTGCGGATACCGCGGCGGCACCGTGATCCATCGCGACGTCGTGCTACCGGTCGTCAAGCGGCAGGACCGGATGATGCCCTGCGTCTCCCGGGCCCGCGGAACGGTTACGCTGGATCTCTGAGCGGCCGCTCGCGATGAGCTACGTTCGCGTCCGAGACAGGTACAGGCGCCGCTGTGCGCCCGCCTCAGTGATTGAGCGCCATCCGCGCTTGAGGCCGTCGCCCAGCTCACGATGTCAGGGGGATGCGCGGGTCGGCCGCCGCGGGCCGCTCTCCGTTTCGGAGAAGGCGGCGACGGCCGCCGCAAGGCCGGGACCGGCGCAATCCCGACCGTCGGCCTCAGGCAGGGACGGTGGCCCTGTGGGCTGCCGGCTCGGCTGTCGCCGCACGCGCGGACGTCAGGATGAGCAGACGGTCGTCCGCGGCCACGTCGTTCGCCGGGTGATCAACGGAGACAAAGTCGAGACTGCCGTCGGCCCTGATGGTCAGCAGACGGATCGCGTCCGTCTGCCCGGCGGCTTCCGACGCAGCGACCGCGAAGCGCCAACCGGCCTCGTGCCGCCCGGCCAAGGCATCGAAGGTGGCATCGGCGGCCCCGAATACCTTTCCGCGGGCATCCCGGCTGACGCCGGTGTCCTCGTGCAGCAGGTGGGTCTCGGACGGGGCAAGCTGGTAGACGCGCTCGCGACCGATCTCCGGGGCCAGCCGCGTGCACACGAGGGCGTTGTAGAGATCGTCCCGGGTCGCGGCGAGCAGGTAATCCGGCGGATGGTCCGACAAGCCTTCCTCGGCGTGTCGGGACAGGAGTTCGGCCTGCAGCGTCGGCACACCCGCGTTCCGCGCGGTGAGCAGCGCACCGGGATAGGTATCGACCAGCACGACCGGCACGCCCGCCCGGTCCAGGGCAATGACCAGATCGCTCGCCCACGGGGATGCTCCGATCACGGCGAGACGCTGCGTATCGGCCGCGGTCGACAGGCGAAGCCGGCGGGCGAGCGGTCCCAGGGAGAAGCCGTGGGCGATCACGGTCGCGACGATGACGGCGAACACCGTGGGCTGGATCAGGTCGCCGCCGGCATAGCCCGCCTCACTGAGGCGGGGACCTGCCAAGCCCGCGACCGCCGCCGCGACGATGCCGCGCGGCCCGATCCATCCGACGAACAGGCGCTCCCGCAGCGACAGGTCGCTGCGCAGGGTGGCCATCCAGATCGCCGCCGGGCGAACCACGAACAGAATGGCCGCCGTCAGCCCGAGAATCGGCACGGACAGCTTGCCGAGGACCGCGAGGTCGAGGTCGGCGGTCAGCACGACGAACAGGCATGACACGAGCAGGACGACCAGCGCCTCTTTGAAGCGGCGCAGTTCGGTCAATCCCGGCACGTGCCGGTTCGCGAGCGCGATGCCGAACACTGTCGCGCCGATCAGCCCGGCCTCGTGCATGAGGAGGTTCGGCACCACGTAGGCAACGAGCGCAAGCGCGAGCAGCACCGGGGTCTTCAACGTCTCCGGAATGAGATCGCGTCGGAAGGCCCAGGCCACCAGCAGGGCTGAGCCGACGCCGAGGACGCCCGCCACCACCACACCCTCGGCGAGGTGCAGCATCAGGGCGGCCGCCGGATCCTCGCCGACTGGGTGGGGCACACCCACCAGGATCTCGATGACGACGGCCGTGAGGATGGCCCCGACGGGATCATTGATGATGGCCTCCCACTTCAGGAAGGCGGCCGAACGCCGTTCCAGGCGGGCGTTGCGCAAGAGCGGCAGGATCACGGTCGGCCCCGTGACGACGAGGATGGCGCCGAACACGCAGGCCGGTCCCCACATCATCCCGCCGATCAGGTGGGCGGCCAGCGTGCCGAGGAGAAAGTTGATCGGCAGGGCGAAGGCGGTGAGCCGGAGCACGCCCTCGCCCGCCGCCCGCAATTCACGAAAGTCGAGGGCGAGGCCGCCCTCGAACACCACGATGGCCACCGCCAGGCCGATCAGCGGACGCAGGTTCGGCCCGAAGTCGCGGGACGGGTGCAGCCAACCGAGCAAGGGCCCGACCAGAAAGCCGAGCGCGAGCAGGAGGACGATCGCGGGGATGCGCAGGCGGGCTGCGAGGACCTGGGCGGCGATGCCGCCGCCGACGATACAAAGGACCGCTGTCGTCACACTCTGTTCCATGCGCGACGCGTTGGACCGGTATCCGGCCTCGCGCCAGGGCGGCCGAACCAAGGGGATTGTGGGTGGGGCCGTGGAGGGTCGCGCAGCCCGTGCCCGGACGGGCGCGGAGCTCGGCACGTGCGCCTACGCCAATCGCGCGGCTGCACCGCGGTTCCCACCTCGGCGGCGCGTGTGATGGCGTCGCAAGACCCGGCGCCGATCAGTGAGGCGCCGGTTCGCTGCAGACCTGAGCGGCCCAGCTTGCACGGCAGCGCCAAGTTGTTGCCCCGAGGCTGTCTGGACGGCGGGTCGACGGGCATGACGCCCTGAACCGGCTCGAACCCGGGCTGTCCGACCGGCAGAGCGGCCGCCGCCTCGCCCGGTCCAGCCTGGACGCGGCGTCACGCAGGGCGATCCCCGGTTGGGGCGGTGACGGGCGGAAACGCCGCGCGCTCCACACGGCGATCGGTCAGGGCGATCCCGACGAGGGAGCGGCGGCATCCTGGTTCGGCAACACGCGTCGGCGCGAGATCTTGGCGTCGACCGGTTCCCGGCAGGACCGTTGGTCCGCGGGGTGTGGCGACACGCGGTCGAAGTCGGCCCTGAGGCGGACGGCAGCGAAGTCCATGAAGGTTCGCACCTTAGAAAGGGACATCCGATCCAGTGACGTGACCAGATGGACGGGCACCGGAGGCGGCTCGTCCTCGGGAAGCAGAACGACCAAGCTGCCGGCCGAGACTTCGTGCTGGATCTTATAGGAGAAGATCCGGACGATGCCTTCGCCGTCGACCGCCGCGCTGACGGCGGCCTCGTCGGTGTTGACCATCAGGCGGGGCTTGACCCGGACCGTGCGGGGGATTCTGCCTCCGGCGACGGGCGGGAAGCTCCAGATATCGTCCGGGCTCGTGGGCTCGATCCCGATGGCATCGTGCTGCGCCAGATCGGACAGGGACGCGATGGGCGGCCGGCCGGCCAGATATTTGGGCGAAGCACACAGCACGCGGCGCACTTCGCCGATGCGCATGGCCACCAGGTTGGACTCTTGCAGCGGGGCGATCCGGAGCGCGACGTCGATGCCCTCATCGAGGAGGTTCGTCATGCGATTGAGCAGCAGGTAACGGACCTGCATCGCGGGATAGGCCGTCAGGAATTCACCCACGATCGGGCGCAGGACACGAGTCCCAAACATCACGGGAGCGGTGACGGTCAGGACGCCACGCGGTGCAGCCCGGGTCCCGGCAACGGCGAGGTCGGCTTCTTCCAGATCCGTCAGCACCCGACGGCAGACGGCGGCGTACGGCTCGCCAGCCTCGGTCAATTGCAGCCGTCGCGTCGTCCGGTGCAGGAGCTGAACTCCGACATGGCTTTCAAGGGCGGCGATGGCCCGCGTCACGGCGGCGGGTGAGCGATTGAGGCGTCGGCCGGCGGAGGCGAGGCTGCCTTCGTCGAGGGCGGTGACGAACACCCGCATCGCATCGAGACGGTCGATCATTGTTGCGCCCTGCGAAATCAAGGATTTCGCAGCTTAGGCATTCTGGCTTCGATCACAATACGTTAGCTTCCATCGACTTGTTCGATGTGAAGAGGGCGACGTGACTTATCCCGCGAGCATTCCGGTCACCTATTACCGCACCGCCAAGGTCGAGGACGTGAACGTCTTCTACCGGGAAGCCGGCCCCGCGGGTGCACCGGTCGTGTTGCTGTTGCACGGCTTCCCGACCTCATCGCACATGTTCCGCAACCTGATCCCGCTCCTTGCGGACCGCTACCGCGTCATCGCACCCGACTATCCGGGTTTCGGCGGCAGCGACGCGCCCGACCACCGGACGTTCGCCTACACGTTCGCGCACTACGCCGATCTCGTCGACGGCCTGCTCTCCCGATTGGGGGTGGACCGTTACGCGATGTACGTGATGGATTACGGTGCTCCGGTTGGCTATCGGCTGGCCCTCAAGCATCCCGAACGCGTCAGCGCGCTGGTCGTCCAGAACGGCAACGCGTACGAGGAGGGGCTGAAGGCGTTCTGGGATCCCATCAAGGCCTACTGGCGGGAGGATACCCCGGAGCGGCGCGAGGCTCTCGCCTTCCTCGTCGCGCCGGAAACGACGAAGTTTCAGTACGTCGACGGCGTGGCCGACGTGACCCGGATCGATCCCGACACCTGGCTGCACGACCAAGTGCTGCTCGATCGGCCGGGCAACAAGGATATTCAGCTCGATCTCTTCCGCGACTACGGCACCAACGTTCCGCTCTACCCGCAATTCCAAGCCTTCTTCCGCGCGCACAGGCCGCCGACGCTGATCGTCTGGGGCCGGAACGACACCATTTTTCCGGCTGACGGCGCGCACCCGTATCTGCGAGACCTGCCCGATGCCGAGCTGCATCTGCTTGATACCGGGCACTTCGCCCTCGAAGACAAGCTCGACGTCATGGCGCCGATGATTCGGGACTTTCTTGGCCGCTTCCTCGGCAGCCCCTGAGGTACGGACGACCGACCGCAACCGCCGGAGGCCCGTGGCCATCGAGGACGGGTTGGACGCGGTGGCCGCTTAGCCGAGCGTCGCGAGAGCCGCGCGCAGGTCGGCGACCAAGTCGTCCGGATGCTCGATGCCGATCGATACCCTGATCGTCGCGTCCGTGATGCCGAGGCGGTCACGCACGGCCTTTGGCACACCCGAATGTGTCGTGGAGGCCGGGTGGCTGGCGAGCGATTCCGTGCCGCCCAAGCTGACGGCGAGCTTGAACAATTGAAGAGCGTTGAGGACCTGGAACGCCTCCGCCTCGCCGCCGACGATGTCGAACGAGAACGTCGAGCCGGGCGCCGCGCATTGCTGCGCATAGACATGAGCCTGCTGCGATCCGGGGTCCAGATGCGCGAGATGGTGGAGGCGCGACACCGTCGGATGCGCGGCGAGCATGCGGCCGACAATCTCGCCGTTGCGGTTGGCCGCACCCATCCGCAGCGACAGGGTTTCGAGCGAGCGCCCGAGCATCCAGCAGGAATGCGGATCGAGACCGGTCCCGATCGCCGAGCGCAGCTGCCGCACCGGCTTCATCCGCGCGGTCGAGCCGAGGGCGGCGCCGGCGATCAGGTCGGAGTGGCCGCCGACGTACTTCGTCAGCGAGTAGACCGAGATGTCGGCGCCGTGGCGCAGCGGTTGCTGGAAGAGGGGACCGAGCAGGGTGTTGTCGCAGATTACGACCGGAGCATCACCGCCCTGTCGGGCACCTATTTCGTCGGCGATTGCGCGGATCAGACTGAGATCGACCAGGGTATTGAGCGGGTTCGAGGGTGTCTCGACCATGATGACGCTGATCCGTCCAGCCGTGGCCGCTTGGTCGGCCGCGGAGCGCACGCTCGCCGGATCCACCCCGTTGGCGAATCCGAACGGCGCAATGCCGAAGGCTGCCAGGGTCTTGGCAATCAGCGTTTCGGTGCCGCCGTAGAGCGGCTGCGAGTGCAGGATCGTGTCGCCGGGCCGTGCGAAGGCCAGGATCGTGGTCGCGATCGCCGACATGCCGGAGGAGAAGACCAGCCCGCTCTCAGCTCCCTCGAACACCGCCAAGCGATCCTCGACGATCTCGCTGTTGGGATGATTGAAGCGCGAGTACACAAGCCCCGCCGCCTCGCCAGCCGGCGGCTCGCGCCGCCCGGAGACGTAGTCGAAGAAGGCTTTGCCGTGCTCGGCCGAGGTGAAGACGAAGGTCGAGGTGAGGAAGACCGGCGGCTTCACCGCGCCTTCGGACAGGGCTGGATCGTAGCCATAGCCGAGCATGAGCGTTTCGGGATGGAGCGGGCGGTTGCCAAGCGTCTTCTTGTGGTAGCGATCGTCCGACATGCTGGCCTCGCTCCGACCCGCCTCCAGCTCGGGGCCGGGCAGCCCGGTCGAGCTTCGAATCCGCACGTCCGGGCAAGGGAGCATGGCATAGCAAGGCCGGCTTCGAAACATGGCGCCGGACTCGGAGGGCCTGAGGTACTCTGGCGGCGTATTATCAATCCTGGCTCATGGACGATCGACCATGGACGTGGCCTCGATCCGGGCCGTTAGCGCCAGCGTCCGGCGTCGCGAGTGGGCTCGCTGGCTCGGGGCGGCGTGCAGCGCATCACGGCGATCGTGCAGGAGGACGCGAGGCTCACCCCATACTCCGATCCCGCTCTGTTCGGCGTGACCGGCAACAATGGTTATGGCCTGAAGGTTTTCGCCTGTTTGAAATCTGCCGGGCTGCCCTTCAGGCACACGCACATCTCGGACGCTTCGTCCGCGCCCCGTGCGCAGCGTCCCGACTTCATCGACGGCGATGACGCAGTCGGCGACCGTGACCGCATCATCTCGTATCTCACGCATCGATATGGCTTGACCCCTGACGCAGGGTGATCGTCGCCGTCCGCTGGCACATTCTGCCGCCGCTCGATGACGGCCTCGATGCTCTGGCTACGGCGCGGACGCTATCGGGTCGTCTAGGCGATCCAGCCGAGCACGGTTGCGCAGCGCTCAGCTTGGTCGCGGGTCAGGCCAGACGCGACGGCCGTACCGTTGCGGTAGACCACGAAAGTGCCGTCGTCGGTCGCGCGGATCTTGATCGAGGCCATTACGCGCCTCCAACCGTGAGAGCCTGGAGCTGGCTCAGCCCGGTGGCCGTGATCTGCCAGGTGGCAAGCTCACCGCCGGCGTCGTGGCCGCCGACCTGTTCCAGATGCCCGCGACTTTCCAGTGCGGTGAGGCGGCTGTGATCGCTGGGCCAGGAGTCGTCGGGTTTCCGATAAATCGAGATCCGGTAGTCGCGGGCCTCGGCGGCTTTATTCAGAAGACGGCGCTCGTGGTTGACCAGCATTTGCTCTCCTGGGTTAGGCGATCGCGGCGGCCATGCGTTCACGCACGGTCACGCATATGGCCAAGCTTGAGCAACAGTGCGGCAACAATGTGGTTTTCTGCGTAGGTCCTGCGCTTCCAGACGGGAGCGCTGGGCGATGTCTGCAGGGCCGCATCGACGGACAGCGCGCGTACGACCTCGCGATCAGCGCCTGCCGGACCGTAGGCGCGCCCGATCCTCTCGGCTTCGTGCGGACCGCAGCACGCGTCCTGGACGGGCAGAGCGACCTGCGCACGGCGCGGCTGCGTCGTTCCCGGCAGAGCGGCAGAGCCGACGCAACAGCCTCCGCGGGCGTCACCACGCATGCTCCTGCCATCGATCAGGGGGCATCGCTGGCGGAAGGCGTCTTGGTTGACGTCCGCCTTGTCAGAGGTGTCGCGATCTCAATGAGCCGCGGCCGGAACGACGTGGGTCCGGATCGTCGAAGCGGTGCTCCGGCCGGATCGGCAGGGCAGGGCGCACCCACCGTCGGATGCTCCCCTTTGCAGCACGCCCGCTGATCCAGCCTGTCGCGCATCTGCCACATGCTCACGGCAACGCATTGGCCAGACGCAACCAAAGCGCAGCTGAGATGTTATGGCGCTCGGCCGTGTCGATCGTGAAGTATTCTGCCGACTTCAGGCATGTTCATATTCGATTTACTATGCCGGCCCGCCCCATCGTCGACGAGTGTGTCCGTAAAACTACAGCCAATTCGGCCACGGATCGGTAGTCATACATCCAGACTGAAATCTGGACCTGACCCAATGACCAAGCTCATCGCCTCCCTGGCCGCCTTCACCGCGCTGACCGCGGCCGCCTCGGCCGCCGACCTGCCGCGCCGCGCTGCTCCGCCGCCGGTGTTCACCCCCGTCCCGGTCTTCACCTGGACCGGCGCCTACTTCGGTATCAATGCCGGCTACGCCTTCGACGCCAGCAGCCGCTCCAACAGCTCGGTGTTCGGCGTCCCCGCCCCCTACGCCGCCCTCGGCACCACCGCCACCTTCCGTGACCGCAGCCAGGACGGCTTCTCGGGCGGCGCGCAGGTCGGCTACAATTACCAGTTCACCCCGGGCTCGGGCGTGGTCGTCGGCATCGAGGCCGACGCCCAGTACCTCGACTTCGGCCGCAACCGGAACAACGCCTTCATCTCCGGCGCCGTCGCCCCGGGCTACTACGTGACCGACCCGCGCGGCCTGTCGAGCCTCGACTACTTCGGCACCGTGCGCGGCCGCCTCGGCTACGCCTTCGACCGCACCCTCGTGTACGGCACCGGCGGCTTCGCCTACGGCTCGGGCAGCGCTGACCGCTCGTTCGGCGGCTACGCCGGCAACGACAGCTTCCGCACCGGCTACGCGGTCGGCGGCGGCGTCGAGTTCGCCCTGCCCACCGAGTCGTTCCTGAACTTCTTCCGCTCGTCCGCCGTGACGTTCAAGATCGAAGGTCTGTACGTGAACCTGGAGCGCGGCAACCGCAACCAGGGCGCCCTGGTCGTCAACGCCGCCAACCTGGTCCCGGCCTATTACAGCCCGATCGGTCGCCGCGACGACGAGTTCGCCGTCGTCCGCGCCGGCCTGAACTACAAGTTCGGCTCGTACTAAGAGCCTGTCGCGCTGCTCCCGGTATCTATCCCGGGAGTTGCGGCGGCGGGCGAGGGGTAGCTGGTCCTCCTCTTCGCTCTCCGCCGTCGAAGAGCAGCCATCCGGTTGACCTGCGCATCCCCAGCCCGATCAAACTGGCCGCGAGGTCGGCGACACCCTGGGAGCACCTGCTCCTGGGGTGTTTCTTGTTTGGGATCCGGTCCGGGTGCCAGCCAGCTCCGTCTCGCCAAGACCGGTGCGGTGGACCTTGGCTTCTCACTGCGGCCCTGAACCGGACCGAGGGCGGCGTACCGGCCTCAAGCAAGCCGGCCAGCGTCTCCAGGGCCCCTCGAAGCATCTCTTGGTCGGGTGCTGCGTTCACGCAGATCCGGACGGCACCGCTTGGGGGCAACGACGACGCCGCGAACAGGCTGAGGGGCGTGACGCCCACCCAGGCCTCCTCGGCGGCATGCGTATAGGCCTCCGCTGACCATCCGTTGCCCAGCTTCAGGCAGCAATAAGACGCGTTCGGTTGGCTGAGGACGGCGTGTCTCGGCAGGAGGTCAAGGGCGACCTCCTGTTCCGGATCGACGACCGGGACGACACGATCGTCGTGCACCAGGCCGGGGTGGGCCCGGGGCTGTCCAAGGAAACTCGACAGCGTCTTCCAGACCCGCGCACCTTCGCGGCACCGCGCGGCTGCGGCGCCGGACAGGCGGCATGAACGCTGCCTGGTGCCAGCGGCAGGCCCCTTCAGCATCACGCGCGTTCAGAAGCGCAGACGGAACGCGCGGTCCGGGATCCCCGGGCCGATAGCCCCCATGACAGCGGCCTCTGGCTGAGAGTACGACGGCACGGACGCGAGAAGGAACAACGATGAGCTTTGTGACCACGGGCGACGGAACGCAGATCTTCTACAAGGATTGGGGGCCGCGGATGGGTCGGCCGGTGGTGTTCAGCCACGGCTGGCCGCTCTCCTCGGACGCCTTCGAAGACCAGATGATGGCCCTTGCGGACGAGGGCTTTCGCTGCATCGCCCATGATCGGCGCGGTCATGGCCGCTCGAGCCAGACGTGGTCCGGCCACGATATGGATACCTACGCGGCCGACCTCGCGGCCGTCGTCGGGGCCCTCGGCGTGACCAACGCGGTCCATGTTGGCCATTCGACCGGCGGTGGCGAAGCGTTGCGCTACGTCGCTCAGCACGCGCATGGCCGCGCCGCCAAGCTCGTGCTGATCAGCGCCGTGCCGCCGATCATGGTGCAGTCGCCTGCCAATCCCGGCGGACTGCCCATGACGGTGTTCGACGACATCCGCGCAGGCGTCGCCGGCGATCGCTCCCAGTTCTTCAAGGACCTCTCCGGTCCGTTCTACGGCGCGAACCGGGAGGGGTCGACGGTCAGCCAGGGCTTGCGCGACTCCTTCTGGCTCCAGGGCATGATGGGCGGGCTGAAGGCCGAGTACGCCTGCGTCAAGGCCTTCTCGGAGACCGACCAGACCGACGACCTGAAAGGCGTGACGATCCCGACCCTGATCCTTCACGGCGATGACGACCAGATCGTGCCGATCGCGGGCGCGGGCGAGCTGCAAGCGAAGCTGATCAAGGGCGCGACGTTCAAGGTCTACCCGGGCGCGCCCCACGGGATGTGCTCGACGCACAAGCAACAGGTGAACGCGGATCTGATCGCGTTCCTGGCCGCCTGATGCCGGAAGCGCCACCGATGATCCTCGGCCGATAGCGCGCGGATGGGGTGCCCCTGGGACCGGCCGTACCGGTCGAACGCGTCCAGGGTCACGCCCTGTTGGGCCTGGGGCGGCACCTGAGACCGGCTCGGCGTCGGCCCGCCTCACGCAAGGCCGGGACCGGCCGTCTAATGGCTGCCGCCGAGATACGCCGCCCGCACGGCCGGATCGTTGCGCATCTGCTGGGCCGGGCCCTGGAAGCGGATCCGGCCGTTCTCCAGCACGTAGGCGTGGTCGGCGACGCCGAGCGCCGCCATGGCGAACTGCTCGACGAGCAGCATCGTCACCTGCTCGGCCTTGAGCAGCCGGATGATCCGGAAGACCTCCTCCACGAGCTTGGGGGCGAGCCCCATCGAGGGCTCGTCGAGCAGGAGGATCTCGGGCCGCAGCATCAGGGCCCGGCCCATGGCGAGCATCTGCTGCTCGCCGCCCGAGAGCGTGCCGGCGAGCTGGGTGCGCCGCTCCTTCAGCCGCGGGAACATCTCGAAGGCCCGCTCGCGGTCGGCCGCGACGTCGCCCTTCGGGCGCGAACCGGTCAGCCGCGGGAAGGCGCCGAGCGTCAGGTTGTCCTCGACCGAGAGGGTCGGGAACACGCGCCGGCCCTCCGGCGAGTGCGCCAGGCCGAACCGGGCGACGTCGTGGCTGTCGAGCCCGCCGATCTCGCGCCCGTTCAGGCGGATCGAGCCGGCCCGCGGCCGGATCATGCCCGACAGGGCGCGCATCGTGGTAGTCTTGCCGGCCCCGTTGGAGCCGATCAGCGCCACGACCTGACCCTTCGGGACCTGGAAGTCGAGGCCGTGCAGGACCTCGACCTGACCGTAGCCGGCCGACAGACCCGTGACCTCAAGCATGGGTCAACTCCTCGTCGGCGACGGGACTGCCGAGATAGGCCTCGACCACCTTCGGATCGGCCTGGACCTCGCGGGCGCTGCCCTCGGCGATCTTGTGGCCGAAATCGAGGACGCTGACGCGGTCGCACAGGCCCATGACCACGTCCATGTGGTGCTCGATCAGGATGACAGTGATGCCAGCGTCGCGGATCTTGCGGATGATCGTCGTCAGCTCGGCGATGTCGGGGGCGGTCAGGCCCGCGGCCGGCTCGTCGAGGAGGAGCAGGACCGGGTCGAGGGCCAGAGCCCGCCCGATCTCGAGGAGGCGCTGCTTGCCGTAGGGCAGGTTGCGGGCCTCCACCTGCGCCAGGGCGCCGAGGCCGACGAAGTCGAGGATCGCCATGGCGCGGGCGCGCTGCTCGCGCTCCTCCCGGCGCCGGCGCGGCGTGCCGAGGATCGCGTCGAACAGGGTGCCGCGGAAGCTGTGGTGCAGCCCGACCAGCACGTTCTCCAGCGCCGTCATCTCGCGGAAGAGCTGCACGTTCTGGAAGGTGCGGGCGACGCCGGCCGCGGCGATCTCGGAGGGCGTGCGCCCGTCGAGGCGCTTCGTGCCCTGGCCGCGCGCCAGGGTCACGCTGCCGCCGGTCGGCCGGTAGATGCCGGTGAGCACGTTCATCATCGTGCTCTTGCCGGAGCCGTTCGGCCCGATCAGGCCGTGGATCGTGCCCGGCCGCACCGTGAGGTCGATGCCGGCCAGCGCCTTGAGGCCGCCGAACTGCATCAGGGCCTGATCGACGGAGAGGAGCGGGTCGGCACCCCGGTCGCCGCTCTGGGCGCTCAGCGCCGCGCCCTCGGCGTGGAGGCTCTTGCCCTCGGCGGTGTGGGCCGGGCGCAGGGCGGGGATCGTCTCGCGGAGGAAGCCCACGATCCCGTCCGGCAGGTAGTAGACCACGAACAGGATCATCAGGCCGAACACGGTCAGCCGGAAGTCGGTGACGGATTCGAGCGCCAGCGTCGCCGGGAAGAAGGCGAGGCAGAGCCCGACCGGCACCAGCAGGGCGTACCGGTTCTCCCGGCGGCGCAGGAAGGCGAGCGCGCCCACCACCAGCGCCGCGCCGGCGATGATCCCCGCCATGATCCGCACCAGCCCGATATCGGCGAGCACGTTCGGCATCATCACGATGATCGCCGAGCCGATGATCGGCCCCGCCCGCGACTTGCGCCCGCCCATCGTGACGGCGAGCAGGAACAGCACGGTGAGCTCGAACCCGTAGGAGTTCGGCGCCACGTAGCGCTCCGACCACGCGAACAGCGCGCCCGCGAGGCCCGCCAGCGCGGCCGAGATCACGAAGGCGTAGACCTTGTAGCGGTAGACGCTGACGCCCATGCAGTCGCAGGCGATCGGCGAGTCGCGCAGCGCCTCGAAGGCGCGGCCATAGGGCGAGCGCACCACCCGGTTGACCACGAGGATCGTGGCCAGCAGCGCGAGGCAGACGAGGTAGTAGAATTCGAGCTTGCGCCCGGCGGCGCCCCAGGGGGCCTGCAGGCCGAGGAGCGAGAAGTCGAGGACCCGGGCCGGCGGCAGGGTGATGCCCAGCGGGCCGTTGGTCAGCGGCGTGAGCTCGTTGATGAAGATCTGGATGATCGTGCCGAAGGCCAGCGTCACCATGGCGAGGTACGGGCCGGTGACCCGCAGGGCCGGCACGGCCAGCAGCACGCCGAAGGCCGAGGTCACGCCGATCCCGGCCAGGATGCCCCACCAGATCCCGAGCTTGAAGTGCAGGAACAGCACCGCCGCCGCGTAGGCGCCGACGCCGAACAGGCCGGCATGGCCGAGGCTCACCTGACCGGTATAGCCGACCACGATGTCGAGCCCAAGGATCAGGATCGCGTAGATGGCGATCACCACCATCAGGTGGATGTAGTACGAGCTCGTGACCACGTGCGGGAACACGGCGAGGCCGACGACCAGCAGCACGGCGCCGAGGATGCCGATATGGCGCGACAGGCTGGGGGCGGTGGCCGGGGCGGCTGCGTCGGCGGGGGCGAGGGTCTGCGCCATGGCTCAGGCTGCCGTGAGGGTTGTGCGGGCGGTCACGGTCAGACCTTCTTGATGACGGCCTTGCCGAACAGGCCGACCGGGCGGATGGAGAGGACGACGAGGAGCAGGATCAGGCCCGGCACATCCTTGTAGCCGGTCGAGATGTAGAAGCCGGTCAGCGTCTCCGCGACGCCGAGGATCAGGCCGCCGACGATGACGCCGAGGCCGGATTCGAGGCCGCCGATGATCGCCACCGCGAAGGCCTTGAGGGCCAGGACGGAGCCCATCGTGGCGCCGGTGAGCGTCACGGGCGCCACCAGCACGCCCGCGAAGGCCGCCGTCATGGCACTGATCGAGTAGGAGAGGGTGATCACCTTCTGGGTGTTGATGCCCATCAGCCCGGCGGCGTCGATGTCGTTGGAGGTGGCGACGACCGCCTTCCCCCAGATCGACTTGCGATTGAAGATCTCGACGGCGAGCATCATCAGCAGCGCGCCCGCGACGATCAGCAGTTCCATCGGCAGGATGCGCACGCCGCCGACCTGAATCGCGGTCTCGGGCAGCGGGGAGGGGAATTTCAGGTCGTCGCGGCCCCAGACGTTCTCGGCGACGTTCTTGAAGATGATACCGAGCGCGATGGTCGCCATGATCCACCCGTACTCGGACTTGATCTTCACGGCCGGGCGCACGCCGAGGCGCTCGACCACCGCACCGAGGGCGAAGCCGAAGACCAGGACCAGCGGGATCATCAGCCAGTAGCCGACGAACGGCACCAGGGTCAGGCCGAACAGGGCCCCGAGCGCCAGCGCCTCGCCCTGGCCGAAATTGAGCGTCTTCGAGGTCGCGAAGGTGAGCTGATAGCCGAACGCGATGGCGGCGTAGATCATGCCGACCGCGACGCCGGAGGCGATGAGCTGGAGCAGGATTTCCATGGGATCGCTGTCACCGGAGGGACGTCCGGTCGCGCGGCGGGCGCCGCGGGACCGCTCTGCGAAGCGCCGACAGGCCGAGGCACCGCCGGGTCGGGGAGGGTGGCCGCGCCCGGACGGACGCGGCCGTGACGACCTCAGTTCGAGGACTTCTCCTTGACGCGGACCACGCCCGCGTTCTTGGCGTCCTCGTCCTTGGCGTAGACGATCTTGCCGTCCTGCACCTTCCCGAACACGACCATGTTGCGCGAGATCGCGTTGTGGTCCTTGGCGGTGAAGGGCTTGTCATAGGTGGTGACCACGCCCTCGACCTTCTCGTTCAGGTTCTCCAGCGCGGTGCGGATCTTCGGCCCGTCCGTGCTGCCGGCCTGCTTGATCGCCGCCGCAAGGAGGTAGATCGAGTCGTAGGCCTGGGCGCCGGCCACCGGGGTCGGGATCTTCGTCACGCCGTAGGTCTTGTAGTAATTCTCCAGGAACGCCTTGCGCTTCGGCAGGGTCTGATCCTCGATGAAGGTCTGGGGCATGATCACGCCGTTGCCGTTTTGGCCGGCGATGTCGATGAAGCTCTGCATCGAGGAGGGCCAGCTGGTGATCATCGGGACCTTCCAGCCGAGCTTGGCCATGCCGCTGGCGATCTGGGCGAGTTCCGGCCCGATCCCGTAGGCGAGGATCACCTCGGCGCCGGCCTGCTGCGCCTTCAACAGCTGGGCCGTCATGTCGACGTCCTTGATGTTGAACTTCTCGACCGCGACCGGCTTCACGTTCTTGGTCGCGAGGTACTTCTCGATGTCCTCGCGGCCGAGCTGGCCGTAATTGGTCGAGTCGGCGAGGACCGCGATCTTCTTGTGACCCTGGGCGAGCGCCTCGTCGACCATCAGGCCGGCCTGGAGCACGTCGTAGGCGGAGTTCCGGAAGACGTAGTTCGCGTCGTAATCCGGCTCCTTGAACTGGTTGGTGATGATCGTCCCGGTGGCGACGTTGTTGAACACCGGGATCTCGGCTTCCTGATAGAAGCGCTGGGCGGCGAGCGCGACGCCGGTGTTGATGAACCCGACGGTGGCGACCACCTTCTCCTTGTTGATGAGTTCCTGCGCGACCTGCGCGCCGACCTCGTTCTTGGCCTCGTCGTCGCGCTCGATCAGCTGGATCGGGCGCCCGAGCACGCCGCCGGCCTTGTTGATCTCGGCGGCGGCGAGCTTGGCGCCGTCGCGCATCGAGACGCCCATCGAAGACGACCCCCCGGTATAGGGGCCGCTCAGCCCGATCTTGATTGGGTCTGCGGCGCGCGCCGGCGCCGTTGCGAGCGTGAACAAGAGCACGGCGGCAGCCGTGCGACCAGCGAAGACCATCGTTTCCTCTCCAGGCGACCAAGTGCGCCGCGTGCCCTTCGTCGTGGCACTCTGGAAGGAGGATCTCGCCGACTCAGGGTGGACCGTCAAGCTGCAAGTCCAATATGTCCAAGACGATCAATACCGATTGTTCACGTTCTTCTACCAACAAAGCCACAGGCCGCAGAATTTTCGTCGACGCCCGGATCGCGCGGATTAAGAACCGGGCACGAACGTCCCGTGCTGCCGAAGGCTGTTATGGAGCTGGGTCGGGCTGATGCTCGGATGGGCGGGGTTGAGTTCTGCCTGCAAGCCATATCGGCGCGACATCTCCGACGCGGAGCGGGCGCTGGCCGCGCCCTAACCTGGCGTGCTGCGTGAGGAGGCCGGTCGACCCGCGCACGCGATGCGCGCGGTGTTCAACGGCCTGTGCGATGTGGCCAGAGGCCGCTGCCCGTGGCGGCTGATGTCCCAAGACTTTTCGCCGTGGTGCGTCGTGTCTCGGCAGGCCCAGCGCTGGCGGTCGGCCGGCTGTACAGTCTTAGGACGCGACCGGATCGCCGCTGAACCCATGGGCGTTGAAGATCCTCCGGACGACGCCAGTCCGCTTCGCGTCATCCAGCCAAGTCGTGACTGTGCCGAGGGCGCCGGAACGGCCCTTTGGGACAGCGACGGCGACCTGCGTCTGCTGGAAGCCGCCCGTGACGATCCACGAGCCTGGAACCTGCTGCATCACCGGCCGCAGGGTATCGCGCGAGAGGGCGAAAGCATCTGCCAGTCCGGCGCGCATCCACGCCACGGCCTCGGCCACGGACGGCACCGCGACAGGCTGCGTGTGCATCAGGGTGCGCGCGGAGGCGCGGAACGTCGTGGTCCCGTCGATCGCCAGCACGCGGACACCCGGCCGGTCCACCTGCGCCACGTCGGTGATCCCCGATGCCGCGCTGGCGAGGTAGGTGCTCTCCAGGTCGTAGTAGCCCGGACCGAAATCGAGCACCTGCCGCCGGGTCGCGTCGACCGGCATGAAGCTCACATCGATGGCCTCAGCCTGGAGCGCCGCAGCCGCCGCACCCGAGTTCGGAAACAGAGTGACGGCGAGCGGCAACTCAGTCCTTCGCGCCAAGTCGTGGGCCAGATCGGCCGTGACGCCCGCGGGCGTCCCGTCGGCCGAGCGACTGACGAAGATGAGGCCGGGGGCGGGGGCCTCGATCAGACCGACCCGCAATGTGCCGGACGGGGCGAACGCGGCCTTCACGGCCGCGTCCAGGGCTTCGCTGGGCAGAGTCATGCTGGCGAGGAGAGGGACCGCGGAGAGGAGCCGTAAAGCACTGCTCCAAGGTATTGCGCAAGCAGACCTCGTGGAAGCACGGACCTGAAGTCTCGGTCTTGCAGGCAGGTGAGGGCTGCTGCCGGCCTCGGATCCACACACGCGAAAGCACACCGCCCGTGCCTGATCCGTGCCGCCGCACGGGCGGCCGGCGAATGATCAGGCCGACAAGGGTTTGACGGCCACCCGAGGCCAAGGGTTTGCGCCCGGAAATGGAAACGTTGCGTTTCGCCGGTTTCCGTATTCGACGCTGACAGGATCGCGCAATGTGCGTCCGGCGACGCGTCGTCGGGGCGCATCCCGTCTCACCCGGTCGGGCTTGGCCGAAAGAGGAGCAAGAGCGATGAGCTGGCACAGTGCGGATGACCCGGTCCCGGGCGACGCTTTCAGCTGCGACGCGATCCAGACTCTGATCGTCCCGCGATCGCGCGACCTCGGCTCGTTCGCGGTGCGCCGCGCGCTCCCCTCGACCGAGTGCCGGATGGTCGGCCCCTTCATCTTCTTCGACCAGATGGGCCCGTCCGAGTTCCTGCTCGGGCAGGGCATGGACGTGCGGCCGCACCCGCATATCGGCCTGTCCACCGTCACCTACCTGTTCGACGGCGAGATCATGCACCGCGACAGCCTCGGCACCGAGCTGCCGATCCGGCCGGGCGAGCTGAACTGGATGACGGCCGGCCGCGGCATCACTCACTCGGAGCGCACCGCCCCCACGCTGCGGCAGACCGGCTCCCAGCTTTTCGGTATCCAGAGCTGGGTCGCCCTGAGCGCCCGGGACGAGGAGACGGCGCCGGCCTTCGAGCACTACGATGCGGCGGCGCTGCCGGTCCTGACCGGCGAGGGCAAGACCGTCCGGCTGATCGCCGGCGAGGCCTTCGGGGCACGCTCACCCGTGCGAACCTCCAGCCCGATGGTCTACGCCGACGTGGCGCTGGAGGCGGGCGCCGTGCTGCCGCTCGATCCCACCTACGACGAACGCGCGATCTACACGGTCGCGGGCGCGATCGAGATCGCCGGCGACGGTTTCGGGCCCGGGCAGCTGCTGGTCTTCCGCCCCGGCGACCGGATCAGCATCCGCGCGTCGGAGACGGCCCGGTTCATGGTGCTCGGCGGCGAGCCGATGGACGGGCCGCGCCATCTCTGGTGGAACTTCGTCTCGTCCCGGCCCGAGCGGATCGCGGAGGCCAAGGAGGATTGGCGCCAGGGCCGGTTCGACACCGTGCCGAACGATGCCGAGTTCATCCCGCTGCCCGAGGATCCGCCGCCGGTCCGCTATCCCTGACGGCGCGGCACCGCCACCTGCCCGGTGGCCCCATGTCCCGTTCGGAGACCGGAGCACCTCATGGCTGTCGCGGCATGGGACGCGCGACGCGATCGCGTGCCCGTCGTCGCCCGGCCGGCGGCGGGTGCCGGCGCATCGAGCTGGCGTGCGCCCACGGCCGCACGGACTTCCCGCGCGGCGTGAACAAGGGCCGACCCTCACACCCGTCGACATCGCCCCCTTCGCGATCCGACTGACGACAAACGCCCCCCAAAACATGAGGCGCCGGATCGGCCCCCCGCAAAACTGGCTCTGCCCAACCCATGGCTCTCGCAAGGGTGGAACGGACCGCCCGCGGGAGACGTGACATGACCAAGACGATGATCTTCGTGCTCGTGGCCGGCAGCCTGATCGGCGCGGCGCACCCCGTCCTGGCGCAGGAGCCGGTCGCGACGGCCGAGCCCCGCGGCAACCAGGAATTCATCGGCGTCGACCTCGACAATGGCGGCGTCTACTACAACGGCCACGACTCGGGCCGCTTCTGCGTCTACCGCACGGTGGAGGTGTTCAACCGCTACACCGGCTACGTCGAGGCCCGCCGCGTGCGCCGCTGCGGCCGCGGCCTCTACCTGCGCTGAGGCGAAGCGGCATGATGCTCGCCCGGCTCTCCCCCCTGCACCTCGCGGCGCTCGGCCTCGTCTTCGCGCTCATCGATCGCCTGTGAGCGCGCCTCGGGCAGCGCCGCCGGCATTGTCTCGCCGGTCCGGGCCGACTATTGCGGCCCCGGTTCGGAGCAGCCGGCGACGAATACTGATCGCGCCGGCACTCGAGAAGGATAGGCGCATGGTGACCCCCGTCACAATGTCCGCGCGTCGTGGATCTCCGCGCCTATGGGGCGGCTGGCTGCCGATCCTCGTGCTGGTCGCGTGCGCCTGCCTCTGGGGCGACCGCGCGGCCCGGGCCGCCGAATCCGCATCCCTCGCCGACAACGCCGACTCGGTGGCGGTGGTGATCGGCAACCGCGACTACAAGCAGACCGTGCCCGTCGACTACGCGCACAACGACGCCGACGCGATGCGGGACTACCTCGTCCAGCGCCTCGGTTACCGCGAGGCCAACGTCTTCGTCCTCAAGGACGCGACGCTGAACGAGTTCAACCAGGTCTTCGGCACCGAGCGGAACCCGCAATCCGGCCGCCTGTGGCGCAGCGTGCGCGAGGGCCGCTCGAACGTGTTCGTGTACTATTCCGGCCACGGCGTGCCGGATCTCGCCACGCGCCAGCCTTTTCTGCTGCCCCAGGACGGCAACCCCAACCAGGGCGAGAGCGGCTTCTCCCTCGAGACGCTCTACCGCAACCTCGACCTCGTGAAGCGCAAGATCGGCGCCGAGCGCCAGCTCGTGGTGATGGTGGATGCCTGCTTCACCGGGGAGACCGGCCGGAAGGGCGAGAGTCTGCTCGCCGTCTCGGCCCCCGGCTTCGCGCCGGCCAAGCCGAAGGCCGAAGCGGGAATCGTTCGGGTGGTCGCGACCTCGGGGGCGACACCCGCGACCTGGGACGCGGCGAACAGGCTCGGCCTCCTCACCAGCCGGTTCCTGATGGGCGTCTCAGGCCTGGCCGCGGCGGAGGGCGGCGACGTCCCATGGGCCGCGCTCAAAGCCTACCTGCGCCGCGAGGTTGCGGAGGCGGCGCGCCGCGCGAGCGGGCGCGAGCAGGTGCCGGAGGTGGACGACGCCCCGATCGTCCTCAAGGCCTCGGCCCCGGTCGCCGCGGTGGCGGACGGCGTCGCGCAGGTGCGCGATGAGGCGGCGTGGCGCCGGGCGGAGGCGCTCGGCACCCAGGCGGCCGTCGAGACCTACATCGGCACCTGCGGGCCGAGCTGCGCCTACCGCGCCCAGGCGATGGACCGGCTCTTCGCCGGCCGGCAGCGCGACGCGGCAGCCCTCGACCAGGAGAACTGGGCGAAGTTCGGCGCGGCGCGGCAGTACCAGGCCTATCTCGACACGTGCGGCGCGGTCTGCGCCTACCGCAGCCTCGCCCTCGGTTACCTCGGCGGCTCGGATCCCGCGGCCGACCCACGCGTCAAGCGGTGCGACGCGCTGGCTGCCGGGACGGACGATCCGGACCGGCCGGCGTCCGTCACCGGGATCAAGCTCGGGCGCATCGAACCCGCCGCCGCCATCGAGGCCTGCCGCCCGGCCGCGGAGGCCTACCCGAAGCTGCGCCGCCTGGCCTATCAGCTCGGCCGCGCCTACGACCGCGCCGACCGCTACAAGGAGGCCTTGGCGGCCTACGACCAGGCGGCCAACGCCGGCAGCATCGCGGCGATGAACAACCTCGCGGCCCTCTACGAGAACGGCCAGGGCGTGAAGCGCTCTCAGGCCGAGGCGTTCCGGCTCTACAGGCAGGCCGGCGAGGGCGGCAACGTGGTGGCCCTCGCCAATGCGGCGCGCATGCTCGAGTACGGCAACGGCATCCCCAAGAACGAGGCGCAGGCGGTCGCCCTCTACAAGCGGGCGGTGGACGGCGGCGACGTCGCGTCGATCTCGAAGCTCGTCCCGCACTACGCGACCGGCGCCTACGGCTTCCCGAAGGACCTGCGTCAGGGCTTCGACCTGTTCCGGCAAGCCGCCGACCGTGGCGACCCCGTCGCCATGGCCACCATGGCGACGCTCATCGACAACGGTTTCGCGCGCTTCTTCCCCGGCGTGCGCTCCGCCGACCTCGTGATGCAGGCCCTGAAGCGGGGCGAGCTCGGCGCCGCCTCGGTCTCGGCGACCGACACCGCGGCCCAGAAGCTGAAGCCCGACACGATCCGGGCGATCCAGAAGGCGGTGAAGCAGGCGGATTACTACCCGGGCGCCATCGATGGCCGCTTCAACCCCGTCTTCGTCCGCGCGCTCGACCAGTACGCGCGCGCCAACGAGGCGGAATGAGCGGACAGGGGCTGGGGCGGCCGTGCGCCCAGATTCGCCGCACGGGGTCCACGCGCCGCGCGGGAAGGGCGGGCCGGCGCCCGGCCCTGCTCCTGGCCGTATGCCTCGCCGCACGTCTTGCCGCGCCGGTCCCAGCGCGCGCCGATCCCGGAACCGCGGCGCTGACACCCCTCCTCGACGCCGTGGCGGCCTGCACCGGCCGATCCGACCTCACCGTCGCCGTCATCGGCGTCGAGGCGGGCCAGACCGCGCTCTCGCGCGAGCAGGCCGAGGAGGTGCGGCTCGCGGCCGAGACCCGGCTTCAGGCCACCGGCCGCGTCCGCTTGGCGGCCGCGGCCGACGTGGTGCGGATCAAGGCCCTGCGCGAGGGCACGACGGGACTCGCGGCCGGCGAGGCCGAGGCGCAGATCCGCGCGGCTTTCGCGGGTGACGCCAGCATCTTCCTCGTCGACACGCGGCGCGCGGGCGATACCGCCACCTTCCGCCTCCAGGCCATCACCAAGGCCGCCGACTGCAAGGCGACCAGCGAGCCGATGGTCGTGCCGATCCGCACCGGGCCGGGCGTCTCGGACGTCGACGCGGTGATGGAGGGCGCAGTCCGGACGCTCGACGCGGCCGTGCCGAACGCGGGCCGCATCGACATCTGCCCCTTCGCTACGGATGGTGGTCACTCCTCCTGCGCGGCGGCCCTCACCGATCGCCTCGCGATCGCCCTCGACGCAGAGGCGCGAACGCCGAACCGGATCCTGAAGGGCGGGCGCCTGGAGGTGCGGCGTCAACCTGCCGGCGGCGCCTGTCCCGGCACCGGCCTCACGGCGCGCGGGCGCTTCCTCACCGATCCGGCCCGGCAATCCTGGATGGAGTTGGAATTCCAGCGGGACGGAATCGTCATCGCACCGACGGGACGCCGCCGCATCGGCATCGAGGGTCTCGGTTGCGATCCCACGCCACGGCCCTTCCTCGACCACGTGGCGGCCACGGCGCCCACGGACGGGGCGCGGCTCTCGGTCTCGGCCGTCTCGGCGCCCTTCGCCCGAGGCGAGCGCCTGGAGCTGCGGATCGACGCGAAGGTGCGCCAGACCCTGTACTGCTGGGTCCTGGCCCCGGACGAGACCGCGTTCGTCGCGCTGCCCGTGCGCGGCAATGCGGCCTCGCAGGCGCCCCTCGCTGCGGGGACGGCCCGGCGCTACCCCCGCGGCTACGGGCTCGACGAGATCGTGGCGTCCGAGCCCTTCGAGAACCTCTTCGCGTGCTTCGGGGTCGAGGGCGGCCTGCCCCCCGAGCTGGCGGCGCGCTGGCTGGACGCCGCGCCCGCCGCCGACGCGGAGGCGCGCCTGCTCCAGCCCTCCGAGGTGCTCGATCTTCTAGACCGGATTCGCCGGGTGCCCGGTGTGACCGAAGCGACCGCGCGTATCTCCGTGCGCTGAAAGCCCGCGAAACCTGGTCTGGCGGCCCAAGACTGATGCGGGACCAGCTCACGCGAGGGTTGCGGGGGGATGACAGGAGGTCACGGAAAGTTTATCGGCGAGCCGCGCCTTCGGGCGCGCAAGACAGACCGCGGGGGGCGACTCATCGGGGGCTATGACGAACGCTGCGCGGCTGACTTCGCCAGTATCGGCGAGGGGCGCGACCTGACACGTGAGGATCGGGCGTGGCTCGTCCGCGTCGTGACGGGCGCCGTGCGGCCGAACCGCGACAAGCCGCTCTGGGATCTCGCCCACGCCCTCGCTGCCCTCGCTGCCCTCACGCGGGCGCAGGATGGGCGCGACCTCGTCACCCTCATCCTCGATCCCCGGCTCGCCCGGCCTGCGGCGGCCGCGTCCCGCTTCGCCGACGCGCGGACGGAGGGCGCCGCCACGGACGCGCGCGGCCTCGTGCTGTCCGGCGCGCGGGACTGGCGCTGCACCTGGGCCGGTCTCGGCCGCCTGCTCGCCGTCGCCGAGTTCGTGCTGACCGCCGACGATCTCGCGTCCTTCGCCACGGTATCCGGCTGGCTCGACGAACTGGTGCGCGCGCCCGGCCCCGACGCGGCCGAGTTCCTGGGCAAGCGCCTCGCGCGGCAGCTGGCCGCCTATCGGAACGCCCACCTGCCGCTCGCTCCCCTCGAGCGGCGCTTCCGGGCGATCCTCGACCACCTCGACGGCCGCACGGTCTTCACCGACGACGACATCGTCGGCTACTGGCGCGCCGAGATGGCGGCGGGTGACGAGCGGCCGGGCTTCCGCACCGTCGCCGAGCACTTCGTCACCTTCGAGGTCGCCGGTCATCTCCTGGGCAGCCTCAGGAGTCTCGATGCGGCCGCCTCTCTCGACGCGGTCGCGGGCTGGGAGGAGCGTCTCGACGCCTCGCTGGCCGATCTCGCCACCGCCGAGCCGGCGGAGGGGCTCGCGGACCTGCTCGCCGACCTGCCGGACGGGCTCAAGATCCTCACGGGCGCCGAGCGGGACGACCTCGCCGACCTCCTCCGTCTCGACCCGTTCCACCGGACGCGCCCGCTCACCAGCCTGCGCGCGGTGAGTTTCGGGCGCGTCCAGTCCGGGCTCGCGAACCGCCTGCGCCGCGGCGGCGGCGGGGCCGGCCTCGCCGAGCGCGCGGCCTGCGCCGAGGCGGAGAGCTACGCGGCGGTGGCAGCCCGCGCGCGGGCACTGTCGGCCCATCTCGCGCGGATGCTGCGCATCGCGGCGGCCCTGCGCCTCGCCGAAGCCGACGGCCTCGCGCCGGAAGTGCACGCGGCCCTCGCCGCCGCGGAGGCCGACCTGAAGCGGGTGCGACGGGCGGGCTTCGACGACCGCGCGCAGGTCCAGGCCGGCTTCGCGGCGGCGGATGCGGCGCTCCTGCGCCTCGCCGACGAGGTCGACGGGCTGGAGCGGGCGCTCGATGCGCTCGCGCGGCAGCGCCCGCTGGACGCGGCTTTCGCGGCCGACCGGGCCGTCTTCGCCGAGACCCTCTCGGCGGCCTATGCCGGGGAGGCGGCAGCGTGAGCGAGGCGGCGGCGCGCCTGCTCGCCGAGATCCACGCGGCCCGCGCCCTGATGCGCGCGCCCGCTGCAGCCGCCGCGCGACCCTCGACGGCGGCGCTCTGGGCGCATGCTCTGCGCGAGGCCGGCGCGCCTCTCGACCTCGCGGTCGTGCGCGCGCTCCGGGACGATCCCGACGTCGCGCGACGCTACCGCACGCTGCTCGCCGGACAGGCCGTGGCCCACGCCCCGCTGGCCATCGCGGCCTCGGACGGCGACCTCGCGGCGCGTCGGGTCGGTCCCTTCCTGCTCGAGGTGGTGCCCGCCGACGGCGATGCGCCGCCGCTCCTGGTCATCCGCGGTGGCGACGACAGGCCGCTCCGGGCGCTGGAGGTGAGCCTCGGCGACGACGCGGTGCGCCTCGCGCTCCCGCCGCCGGTCGAGGGCGCGATCGTGATCGCCCTGGACCCGGCGGTGCCGGAGGCGGACCGGCTCGGGCAGCTCCTGCGCGATCCGGCCGCCGCGGTGTTCCTGCTGTGAGCGCCGGAACGCCATGACGCCGGTCGCGGTCCTGATCGTGGTGCCGACCACGGGCGGCCCGCTCGTGGTGCGCTCGCTCAAAGCCCGCCCCGGATTGCCGGCCTCGGCCGCCTTCGCGCAGGGCGATTACCGGCCGCTGCCCTGGTCGGGCGACTACGCCCGGCTCGCCGCGCCGGGCGGCCCGCTCGCATCCCTCGCGGGCGCGACGGCCGCGCATGAGCTGCGGCTGTCCGGCTCCTTCGACGCCGGCCGCTCCTGGGAGGTGCCGGTCTGCCTGGCGCACGGTCTCCTGGCGCGGGGTCATCGCCTCGTCGCGGAGCCGGGCGAGGCCGATCTCATCCTGTGGGCGACGGGCGCGGTCGATCTCGACCTCGCGGTGCTGCCCGGCGACTACGCCCTCCTCGACAAGATCGAGCGGTCGCGCGCGCTGCTCGACGCAGCACCGCAAACCCCGCGCGCGGTGCTGCTGCCGGAAGGCCCCGAGCGGGCGGCGGCTGTGAGTGCCCTTCAGGCCCTCGGCGCTCCGGGCGCCCTCAATCTCCTGCCGGCGACCAACGTGGCGGCGGCGCTGAGTGCCCTCACGGCGGGCGGGGCCGCCGAGGCACGGTCTGCCATTCCCGCATCGCGGTTGCGGCGTGGACCAGCCCTCGCAGCCGGAGCCCTCGCCCTGGGCGTCGCCGGTGTCGCCCTCGGAACCGTCTATGCACGCCCGCCCACCGCCGAGGCGCCGGTGACCGCCGCGGCCGTCCCGGAGCCGCGCACGGGCGGGACCGCACCACGGACCGGCCCATCCACGGCCGCTGTCAGGGCCGGATCCTCATCCGTCGCGGCCGCACCCCTCGTCCGCGTGGACGAACTCGTCGCACCCGCCCGCTCCTCCTGCCGCCGGGTCGCCTTCGGAGCCGATCCGCCCGAGCGCCGGCCAGTGCCCGAGGAGGCGGAGGGGCGGCTGCGCCCGACCCGCCTCGCGCCGGATCTGTGCGGCCTCGCCTTCCGCCCCGCCGCGCCCGGCGGCCGGATCGAGGTCGGTCCCGAGTTGCGCGCGGCGTCGCTGCCGCCGAGCGCGCTCGACGACGGCGCCCAGGCGTACTTCCTGCGCGAGGGCGCGCGCCAGAACCTCGTCTACGCGCTCCAAGCGGTTCCGGAGGCGGGAGCCGCGCGCCGCATCACGCACGCGCTCGAGCGCCCATGACAAGTTGCGTCAACGAAGCGGCGTCGCGCGGGCGCGGCTTCGCCGGCACGACCAGGGGAGGACAGGAATGGCCGAGGCCCGCCACCGGACACGCCGCGCGACGCGCGTCGCCCTCGTCGCGCTGAGTGCCTGCGCCGCGACGGGCGCGCGGGCGCAGAGCGTCGGATTCGACCCGGCCGATTACGGCAAGGCGCAGCTGCCCCTGCGTCAGACGACCGGGGATGCGGCGTCCTACGTCGACCAGAACAAGGGCGCGTTCGAGCCCATCGCCGAGCTCGACCCCAGCAGCGCCCTCGCGGCGCTGGCCCGTCCCATCGGCCGCGTCGACATCGTGATGCGGAACGTGTCGAGCGGCCAGATGATCGGCGCCTCCTGCACGGGCGAGCTGGTCGCGGGCGATTACGTGCTCACGAACCACCATTGCCTGCCGCAATCGGGCGAGTTCCGGCCGGTCAAGGCCTCGATCCTGATGGATTACCTGACCCTCGACGGGAAGGGCGCGCAGCGGTTCGAGATCGACCCCCGCCCTGTCGAGTTCGATCCGCGCCTCGACTACGCCGTCGCCCGCGTCGCCGGCCACCCGACGGGGACCTACGGATCGGTGCGGCTGTCCGCCGAGGCCGTCCCGGGCAACCGCTCGATGCTGGTGATCCACCACCCGATGGGCCGGCCGAAGGTGATGAGCCGCTTCCGCTGCTTCGCCCTCAAGGACCAGGCCGAGGGGCCGGACCTGCGCCACCGCTGCGACACTCTCGGCGGCTCGTCGGGCTCGCTGATGTTCGACGCGGATGCGGGCGTCGCCCTCCACAAGGAGGGCGGGCTCGACCCGAAGGACGCGACGAGCTTCAACGCCGCCACGCGGCTCGCCGCGATCCTCGGCCGGAGCCGCGTCCTCGCCGAGGCCGTCGCCGCGCAGGCGCGGCCGGCCGCCAAGGCCTCGGCCCCGCCCCGGCCCGGAAACCTAACGCCCGCCGCCGGCACCGCCGCGGCCAACCCGCCCCCGGGCGGTCCCCTCGATACCGACGGGATGAACGCCATCCTGCGCGGACGGTGACGGGACCCGGCGGCGAAAACCGCTCTGCCTTGCCCATGGACGGGTCAGACGGGGCCGATGCCCGGCCCGCAGGTACGAGGAGCACAGCCATGCGCACGGCTTTCGCGCGACCGCCGAGCCTGATCCTGGCCGCCGCCCTGCTCGGGACGCAGCCGGCCTGGGCAGGACCGCTGACCGAGGTGCCCGGCGCGCGGAATGCCGCGCCCGAAGTATCGGGGCCGCCGCGCGACGCGACCGCGGAGGCCGAGGAGGCGCGCGCCGCCAACCCCTCGGCCACCGCCATCATCCGCTCCCTGGCCCCCTTCGCCGACGGCAACCCGGGCGCGCCCGCCCAGCCGCTGGCGGTGACGCCCGCCGACGGGGGCGCGCCGATTCGGGTCGACGCGGCGCGGGCCGTCGATCTCACCGTGTTCTTCGCCTACGACAGCGCCCGGCTGACGCCCGAGGCGCGCATCCAGCTCGAGCCCCTGGGTCAGGCACTGCGCTCGGGCGAACTCGCCCGCCACAGCTTCCTGATCGCCGGGCACACCGATGCGGCCGGGGGCTGGTCGTACAACCGGCGCCTGTCGCTGGCCCGGGCCCGGGCGGTGCGGGCGCACCTCGTCGCGACCTACGGGATCGATCCCGAGCGCCTGCGCGTGCACGGCTG
Organism: Methylobacterium sp. FW102-HT35C08; assembly: GCF_058790235.1. Lineage (NCBI taxonomy): Bacteria > Pseudomonadati > Pseudomonadota > Alphaproteobacteria > Hyphomicrobiales > Methylobacteriaceae > Methylobacterium > Methylobacterium sp. FW102-HT35C08. The sequence continues at coordinate 1,357,376 of NZ_JBYTCL010000002.1, forward strand.
GGGTCCTGGACGGCTCAAGGATCCGGACGCGCCGCTCGCCCGGGTCAATCGCCGGGTCGAGGTGAGCCTGATCGCCCCCCGCAACGCTTCCCGAGGCGCCTGGAGCCTGCCCGTCCTCGCCGAGGCCGGCTGCCCCGGGCCGGGCCGCGCCGATCCCCGGCGCCGCGTCGCCCTCGACCTCGACGATTTCGACGCGGCCCCAACGCCGCTCCCCTGCGCCGACTGACCCTCACCGATCCCCGCGACCCGAGACAGGAGCCCAACCCATGCGCACGCTTTCCGCCGCCGTGTCGGCCGGCCTCGCCCTCGTCTTCGCCCTGTCCGCCGCCCCGGCGCAGGCGCAGGCCAAGCCCAACATCGTGGTGATGGGCGAGGATGCCGACGAGGATGCCGTGCCGCGGGGTAACCGCATCTTCCAGAGGGTCATCGCCGAACTCTCCGAGACGATGAACCTGCGCGGCTACAACGTCTACGACGAGACCGCGGTCGCCATGGGCTTCACCCAGCCGAACCGCGTCCGGCGCCGGGACGCCGAGCTGATCGAGGTCGCCCGCGCGGTGTCGAACCCGCCCCTCGACGTGGTTGCGATCTTCCAGATCTACGCCTCGGCCTCGAAGTCGGCCTACTCGGACATCGTGCGCCCGCAGGTGCGCATCCCCGGCCGGCTCCTCAACGTCCGGACGGGACAGTCCCTCGGCGCCTTCGAGGTCGCGGGCTTGCAATTGCCGCCCCTGCCGCAGGGCTGCGACCGTGAGTGCCTGCTGGAGCGGGTCGGCGCCGAGGCGAAGACGATCGCCGGCGACGTCGCCTCCGCGCTCACCGCCAAGCTGGATGGCTTCGTGGCGCCCCGCCGCGGACCGGACGCGGGAGGGCCCGCGGGCGACGCCGCGCCGGCCGCCCCGGTCGTCGGAGCCGGACCGGGCACGGGGGGCGAAGGCTGCGGCGGCCTGCCCACCGCCTACACGGTGCGCCTCGACGGGTTCTCGCCCCAGGAGGTGCAGGCGGCCGAGGAGTACATGGCGGCCTTCCGCTGCTACGAGCACCACCGCCCGGTGCGCGCCGGGGGCGCCTCGGCCGAGTACTGGTACGAGACGCGCTCCGATTCCGCCCGCCTCACCCGCAACCTGCGGCTGATGCTCGACCACATGAGCGCGCCGGGGCAGGTCCAGTTCTCCGGCAACACCATCGTCGTGCGCCGCATCGCGACGCGCTGAATCCCGAGACTCCGTCAGGGACATGCCGATGGCTTACCGCATTCCGCCCCGCCCGCTGGTCCGGCTCGCCGCGCTGCTCGCGCTGCTGACGGCGCCGCTCGCCGCCCGCGCCGCCGAGCCGGTCTTCCCAGCCAACGCGTCGGTCGGCCTCGTGCCGCCGCCCGGCATGACGCTCGCGAAGACCTTCGCGGGCTTCGAGCACCGGTCCGGCGCCTCCATCGTGATCGCCGAGATGCCGCCGGAGGCCTACCCGCAGCTCGTCGAGCGCTTCACACCCGAGACCCTGCGGGCGACCGGCTTCGAGGCCCAGGGGGCCGGCGAGCCCCTCGCCGTCGCGGGCGGCGAGGGGCGCATCCTGCGCGGCAGCCAGGCCGCGAACGGCCTGACCTACACGAAATGGGTCGCGATCGTCCGCGGTGCCCCGGGCACCGGCTTCGTGACCGTGCAGGTCCCGCAGACCGCCGACGCGCAGGTGCCGGGGCCCGCGGTGGAGGCGGCGCTGCGCACGATCGACTTCCGAGCCCCCGCGAGCCTGTCCGACCAGATCGCCGCTCTGCCCTACACGGTCGGAGATCTCGGGGGGCTGCGTCCCGTGCGCGTCTTCATGGGCAGCGGCCTCCTGCTGACCGACGGCCCGAAGGACATGGACCCCGAGGGCACGCAGGCGCTCGCCATCGTCACGCCGTCCATGGGGCAGGTGGCGGTGCCCGCCGGCGGCGAGGGCGCCCTCGCTCGAAAGGCCTTCCTGGGCGGCCTGCCGCAGATCACGGACGTCGCGGTGACCGGGGAGGATAGGTCGGTCCGCGCCGGTGCCACGGTCGTGCGCCTCCAGGGCACCGCCAAGGATGCGCGATCCGGGCGCAGCTTGCGCGTGACGCAGACGATGCTGTTCGCCAGATCCGGCTACCTGCGTCTCCTCGGCGTCGCCGGCCCCGACCAGACGCGCGCGCTCGACGGCATCGAACGCGTCGCCGCCTCGCTGGCGCTGCGGTGACGCCGCCGTGACCCCGTCCCGCGCCCGCGCCGCCGAACGCCCTGCTTTCGGCACCCCGATGCGAACCGGAGAGACCTGACCATGCGAACGATCCTCGCCGGCGCGGTCGGCGCCCTGATCATCGCAGCGCCGGCGCGCGCCGAGGCGGTCCCGACGCTTCTGCGAGACTGGACGGCGCTCAACAGCCTCTGTCGCGGCGGCTCCGGCGACGACCCGCGCACGCAAGCAGCCTGCGACCGGCGCGACGCGCTCGACCGCCGGCTCGCCGCCGCGGGCTGGTGCTACGGGCGGCCGGGCGACATCGGCGCCCAGCGGACCTGGCAGCCCTGCGGTGGCGCGGCCGGACAGCCCGCGCAGGCCGGGACCGGAACGCCGCAGGGCGCGGCGCGCCGCGCGCTCCTCGATGCCGCCCGCGGCCCCGCCGAGGCCGGGCGCGGCCAGCCGGTGCAGTTCGTCGTGCACGCCCTCAACCGGGACGGCCCCTGGGCCTTCCTGTTCGCGCGGATGCAACGGCCCGACGGTCGCCCGCTCGGGCGCGGCGCCGACGACCTGGGATCGAACGACTACGCCGCGCTCCTGCGCCAGGACGGCGGCGGCTGGCGGGTCGTGGATTTCGCCGTGGGACCGACCGACGTCGCCTGGGAAAACTGGGACCGCCGCTACGGCGCTCCGGCCTCCGTCTTCGCGGTCCGCTGAGGCCGATCATACCGTCCGAGCGGGGAGACGCGCATGCGCGGACGCCTTGGGTTACTCGCGCTCCTGCTGATCCCGGCCATTGCCGCGACGCAGGCGCCGGCCCTGGACAGCCTCCGCGCGTTTGCGCCCGATCCCGCCCGGCCGCCCGGGGCGGGGTCCGATGCAGCCGCTCCGGATCCGGGGGATCCGGACCTGCCCTTCGCCTCCACGCCCGACCTGCGCGCCCGCACGGTGGCGGAGCGGGTGCGGCGGATGCAGATCGCCGATCCTCTCGGCGCCGCGGTGGCGGCCCGGGAACTCGCGCAGCACGATTACGACGCCATCTTCCGCGGTTTCCTCGCCGGGACCGTTTTGCGCGAGACCGACGCGGGCGACGTGCTCGCCGCCTTTATCGTCCTGCAATGGATGGTCGCCAACGATGCGACGACGGAGCCGAGCCCAGCGGCCCTGCGGGCGATCCGCCGCCAGTTCGTGGTGCCGCTCGCGACCAAACCGCCCCTGTCGCTGCCCGGCGCGCGCGCGTCGTTCGCCGAGGAGGTGAAGCTCCGCGCGGTCCTGCACCATGCCGGCTGGCAGGCGGCCAAGCGCGCCGGGACCCTGACGCGTTTCCTCGCGACGCTGCCGAGCGACCTCCTCGCGCCGGCGACGCTGCGCACCCTCGCAATGACCGATGACGGACTGGTGCCGCGGGGCGCCCGGACGCGCGCGGCGCAGCCCGCCCCCTCGGTGCCCCGGGGGGCCGCCCGCGCGACACCGCCCGCGCCGGAGCTGCCGGCCGAGCCGCGCTTCCCGGGGAACTGGGCGACCGTCGAGGGCGTGTATTTCCGCGCCGCGTACGGCGTCGGGGTCGGCGGCATGATGATCATGCGCTTCGAACCCCTGATCCTGCTTCGCGACGGCACAACCTACGAGGTCGCCGCGGCGGCGCTGGAGGATGTCGATCTGACGGCCGAGCGCGTCGCCAAGCCCCGTCGGTTCGGACGCTGGACGCGGGCCGGCGACACGTTCACGCTGACCGACGACCGGGGCCGCGCGGACACCTACAAGCTCCAGGACGGCCGCTTCTTCCGCGCCTTCCCGGCCGGTGCGGGAGAGACGGTGGCGCAGAGCTACCGGACCCTGGCGGGCGGCGGCAACTCCGCCCTGGGCGGCGACGTCATGATCGCCGTCTCGAACCGCTACGATTTTCGCGCGGACGGGACCTATGGCCGGGGTGGCTCGGTGGGGGCCACCAATTCGGGGGCGACGAGCGGCGTCGGCTCCGCCGTCTCGGGCCGCCGCGCGCCGGAGGGCGGGCGCTATGCCCTCGATCGCCACACCCTGACCCTGACGGCGCCGGACGGCCGCGTGCGGCGCCTGTTCTTCGCCTTCGCCTCCCACGGGGATCCGCCGGCGATCGACCGCGACATGATCTTCGTGGGCGACGACGCCTTCACGCCTCCGCGTTGAGGAACCGGGCCGTGATCGCCGCGTTGCGCGGGCCGCTGGCGGCAATTCTCCTGATCCTGCCGATGGCCGCCTTGGCCGCCCTGCCGCCGTCCTGGCAGCGGGTGCGCGCGTTCCAGGCCGTGGTCGAGGCGGCCGCGCGGATCCTCGGGAACCGGCCCGTCGACGCGGTCGAGCGCGTGGATGACGATCGCTTCCTCGTGCGGGCGGGAGACTGCCGGGTCACGGTGCGCCTCGTCATCCGTCACCGGGCCGAGCCCGGGCCGCAGCTGTTCGACGCGATCCCGGACACGCCCGACTGCCCCTAGCGCCGCCGGCCCCGCGCCTGCGCCATGGCGTCGAGTATGGCCGGGATCCCGCCCTGCACGCCCTGCCCGGGCAGCCAGAAGCCGCCGCCGAGGATGCGGTTGAGGCGCGCGGTGAGGCGCGCCCGCCGCGTCCAGGGCAGCGAGGCCAAGCGATCCGCCCGCGGGTGGAGGCAGAGGAAGGCCTGGGCGCCGATCCCGGACTCGCTGACGTGGTCGAGCGCCGACCACGGGATCCAGTCCGTCGAGAGCCGCCGGTCGAAGATGCCGTGCGCCGAGACCGAGACGACCGGACCGCGGCGCAGGAGGTCGCGCAGGATCGCGACGGCGCCCAGACCGAAGAACGCGCCGCCGATGACGAGCACGGCCGTACCGACGGGACCGGTTCCGGAGACGAGCGCGAAGGCCGTGCCGGCGATGAAGACAGCGGCGGCCGCGAGGAGCCCCGTCAGGCGCCAGCGCGCCACGGGCAGGTCGATGCGGCCCTCGTCCGGCGCCGGCTCCCGCGCCGGTCCGCGTGACGGCCTGGGCCGTTCGCCCGCGACCGGGCGGGCCTGCATCAGACGGGCCGCCCCGACGGACCCGCGTGCATCGCGCCGATGATGGCGAGCACCCCGAGCAGCACCATGAGCACGGAGCAGTACTGCATCGGGATCCAGAACAGGGTGTGGCGGGAGCGCAGGATCACGGTCTGCCCCGTGCGCGGATCGAGGAGTTCCCGGCCCGGACGGTTGTTCAGCCGGGTCCCGAGCCACCAGTTGAAGGCCGCCGCCACGACCCAGACGAGGATCACCCCCGTGGGCGTGGGAATGCCCAGGCGCGCGAGCGCCGGGTCGAGCAGCACGCTGCCGATCAGGCCCGCGCCCGCGATCAGCGCCGAAAGCATGCCCCAGCCGGACCAGATGATCATCGCCGTCCCTCTTCTTCGTGTGCGAACGGACTCGCCCCGCGGGACGAGACCCGGCCGGCAGAAGCCGGCTCGGTTCTAGGATGGTCGGCCCAGTCCCACTTTTGCTGCTGGATCCCGATCATCCGGTGCGGGGACCGGAATCGGCCGGCACCGCCGCTATGCCGGCGGTGGCCGCCCAGGCCTCGAGGTCCGCCTTGCGGATCGCGGCCGCCATCAGGTCCGGGAACAGATCCGGCGTGCACGCGAAGGCGGGCACGCCCAGGGCGGCGAGGCGCGCGGCCAGCGACCGGTCGTAGGCCGGCGCGCCCTCGTCGGAGAGGGCGAGCAGCGCCACCACCTGAACGCCCGACGTCACCAGCCGCTGCGCCTGCGCCAGCAGGCCGGCCTCCACCCCGCCCTTGTAGAGATCGGAGATCAGCACCAGCACCGTGTCCTCGGGCCGCGTGATCCGCGATGCGCAGTAGCCGACCGCCTGGTTGATGTCGGTGCCGCCGCCGAGCTGGACCGAGAACAGCACCTCCACGGGATCGTCGAGGTCGTCGGTCAGATCGACCACCTCCGTGTCGAAGACCACCAGCCGGGTCGAGACGGCGGGCAGCGAGGCCATCACGGCGCCGAAGATGCTGGAATAGACCACCGAATTGGCCATCGAGCCGGACTGGTCGATGCAGAGGATCACGTCCTTGAGCGAGCCGCGGCTCTTGCGGCCGTGGCCGAGGCGGGTCTCGGGGATGATCGTGCGGTACTCGGCCTGGTAGTGTCGCAGGTTCGCCCGGATCGTCCGGTTCCAGTCGATCTCGGCGTGGCGGGGACGGCGGTTGACGCTGGCGCGGTCGATGGCGCCGTTGACCGCCTGCCGCAGAGGCTCTTCCAGCTTGGCGAGGAGCGCGTCCACGACCTTGCGGACCACGAGGCGGGCGGTTTCCTTCGTGCGGCCGGACAGCACCCCTCGCATCGCGATCAACGTCGAGACGAGAGCGACGTCGGGAACCACCGCTTCCAGCATCTCAGGCTCGGTGAGCATGCGCTTCAGGTCGAGACGGTCGAGGGCGTCGCGCTGCATCACCTGCACGACGGCGGCGGGGAAGTAGTCGCGGATATCGCCGAGCCAGCGCGGTACCGAGGGGGCCGACGAGCCCAGTCCGCCCTTGCGATCGGAATCGTACAGAGCGCCGAGCGCCCGGTCGAGGCGCAGGTCGCGCTCGTCGAGGCCGTGGCCCGTCCCCTCCGCCGGGCCGCCGCCGAGGACGAGGCGCCAGCGGCGCAGGCGTTCGGTCTCGCTCACGGTGCCGCCTCCGGCGTCTCCAGCCCTGACTCCGCCGGCACGGGCGCGAAGAGCAGGCGCAGGATCGGCAGAACCGTCGCGGCCCGCTCGGCATCGTGGAAGCGGCCGGGCAGCGCGTCTGCCGCGCCCGCGCGTCCCGGGTTGCCCAGGGCGGTCCCGATCGCGCGGCGCTCCGCGGGCGGGATCGTCGAGAAGGTGCGGCGCACGAGGGGGAGGAGTTCGGTGAAATGCCCGTCCTCCAGGCCGCAGAGCCAGTCGTCGAGGACGGCGAGGAGCCCCTGGCCGTGGAGCAGCACCGTGCCGCTGTCCTCAAGGAAGCCCTCGATCCAGGCGGCGGCCGCGCCCGCGCCGGCCGCACGCGACAGGGCGCGGCCGAGGCGCGCGCCGGCCTGCGCAGTGTCGAGAACGCGCGCATCGAAGAGCAAACGCACGGCGCGGCCGACGACGCGACCGTGCACGTGCTCCTGGCCGGCGAGCGCCCCGAGCGCCTCGCGCCAGGGCGCCGTGAGCTCCGGATCGTCGAGGAGGTCCAGGGCGCCGGTGACGGCGGCGATACGCGCCTTGGCGGCGGCGGCCGCGTCGTCGTCGAGGCTCTGGCAGGCGGCGACCAGCCCCGCGGCGGCGCGCGGCACCAGACCCCGGACGGCCGCGCGCACGGGGGCGGTGTCGGCGCTGCGCACGGACCCGTAGCGGGCGAGTTCGGCGAGCGGCGGCAGGGCCTCCATCAGGTCGAACACGTCGGCCGACAGGGCGGCGCGGTCCTCGATTGCCCGGATCACCGCGGCGGTGGCCTCCGCGAGGTCGGCGTCGAGGAGGGTTCCGATGAGCGTCGCGAGTTCGGCGACCCGGGTCGCCTCCGCGGCCCGGCGGCTCACCTGCGCGGCGGCGGCCTCGGCCACCGTCCCGCCATCCGCGGAGGCCGCCACAAGGTCCACCACCCATTCGGGCTGCCAGCTGAGGAACCACGCCTCCTTGAAGGTGCCGCGCCCCCGCGCCGTCCGCTGGGTGCCCCAGGGAATGCCGATCAGCGCGAGCCGGTTGAGGAAGTGGCTGCGGGCGAGGTCTGTCTCCTTGCGCAGGTCGAGGACGATCTCACCCGCATCCGTCCCGGGCTTGAGGCGCAGGCTCCTGCAGACCTTCGCGAAATCGACCTCGACGGGGGTGCCGGGGCTGTCCGGCGGCGTGGCGCCGAGGCGCTCGCCGATCACCAGCTTTCGCCGGATCAGCGCCATGGGAGCGGGGTCGGCGAAGCACAGCGTCGCCTGCGCGGCCTCGTCGAGATCCTCGAGCGACGGGCGGCTCCGGCCGCGAAGACCGGAGAGGGCCTCGGCCAGGCGTGCAGCCTCGATCACCGAGGCCGGGGAGGCGTCGAGATCTTCCGCCCGCAGGAGCGCGGCGGCGCGCGCGAGCCAGCGGGCCGCGACTTGGTCCCCGTGGTTCCAGAGCGTGTCGTACCACTCGGGCGAGAGCACGCCCGCGCGGTAGCCGCTCGCGGTGGCGAGCCGCTCGTAGGACCAGGGCGCCCAGGCGCTCGCGACCTTGGTCTTCGGCAGTCCCTTGAGGGTCGCGGCATCGGCGGCGGATTGCCCCCGCGCGTCGTGGCGCGCCAGGGCCGGCACGTGCCACGCGCCGCACACGACCGCGATGCGCGCGAAGCCGTCTCGCCCGGCCCGGCGGATCGCGCCCCGCATATGCGCCTCGCGCGCCTCCTCGCGGGCATCCTGCCCCGATCCGGTCTCCCGCGGCTCCGGCCCGGTTGTCGCCCGCAGGGCCGCCATGGCCTCCCCGATGGCGGCGAACACGTCCTCGTCGGTGCCTGCACGGCTCTCCACGAAGGCATCCCACCAGCGTTCGCCGTCCGGGTAGCCGGCAGCTTGCGCGAGTTCGCCCAGCGGGTCGCGCCGCAGCGCAGCCGGCGCCGCCTCCACCGACGCGACGGCCGCGCCGGGCGGCTCGGGCCCGTCCGGCACCTCACCCGACGCCGCCTCCGCGGAGACTTCTTCCGCCGGCTTGCCGAACCCGTCCGCGAGCTGGATCGCGTGCGGCAGGTCGATGAACCGGACCGCCGCGCCCGCCGCGATCCCGTGGCGCAGCGCCACCCATTCGGGGGAGAACCCCGCGAAGGGAAAGAACGCGCAGTCACGGGGGCGGTCCGGGCGGTAGACGAGGAGCGCCACCGGCGGCGCCATGGCTGCGTGCGCGGCGAGCGGGATCAGGCCGTCCGCGTCCGGCGGCCCTTCGATCAGGAGGCAGTCCGGCGCGAAGGCGTCGAGGGCCGCCGCCAGCGAGCGCGCAGAGCCCGGCCCGTGGTGGCGGATCCCGAAGAGGCGGATGTCGGGCATCGGGCCCCGCTCACGCGCTCGCGCGGGCGGCGCGGTAGAAGTCGCGCCAGCCCTCGCGCTCCTTGACCACGGTCTCCAGATACTCGCGCCAGACGATCGCGTCCTGCACCGGGTCCTTCACCACGGCGCCCGCGATGCCCGACACGAGGTCGCCCGCCGTGAGCCGGCCGTCGCCGAAATGGGCGGCCAGCGCCAGGCCGTTGCCGACGACGCTGATCGCCTCGGCCGTCGAGAGCGTGCCGGAGGGCTGCTTCACCTTGGACTTGCCGTCCTCGGTGACCCCCTCGCGCAGCTCGCGGAAGATCGTGACGACGCGGCGGATCTCGTCGGCGCCCGGCGGCTCGGCCGGGATCTCGAAGGCGCGGCCGAGCGAGGCCACGCGGGTCTCCACGATCGCGATCTCCGCCTCGATCGTGGCGGGCGGCGGCAGCACCACGGTATTGAAGCGGCGCTTCAGGGCGCTCGACAGCTCATTGACGCCGCGGTCGCGGTTGTTGGCCGTGGCGATGATGTTGAAGCCCTTCCGGGCCGGCACCTCCGCGTTGAGTTCGGGGATCGGCAGGGTTTTTTCCGAGAGCACCGTGATGAAGCTGTCCTGCGTCTCGGACGGGATCCGGGTCAGCTCCTCGACGCGGGCGATCATCCCCGTCTCCATGGCGCGCATGATCGGCGACGCGACGACCGCCTCGCGGCTCGGCCCTTTGGCGAGCAGCAGCGCGTAATTCCAGCCGTAGCGGATCGCCTCCTCGCTCGTGCCCGCCGTGCCCTGCACGATGAGACGCGAGGTGCCGCAGATCGCGGCGGCGAGGTGCTCGCTGACCCAGCTCTTGGCCGTGCCGGGCACGCCGAGGAGCAGGAGCGCCCGGTCGGTGGCGAGCGTCGCCACCGCCACCTCCATCAGGCGCCGCTCGCCGATGTATTTCGGCGTCACCGCGAACCCGGAGCGGAGGTGCCCGCCGAGCAGGTAGGTGACGACGGCCTGGGGCGAGAGCAGCCAGTTCGGCGGCCGCGGCCGGTCGTCCACGGCCTTGAGCGCCGCGATCTCCTCGGCGAAGGCATCCTCGGCGGCCTGGCGCAGCCGCGCTCCACCCTGCTGTGTCTGCGTCACGTCCGTCGTCATGTCCGAGGCGCGCTCCCGTCCGCGATCAGGTCTCCGAACTCGCGCCGCATGGCGGCGCGCAGCTCCAGGGTCTCGGCCAGGCTGGCGAGCTGGCCGCGCAGGCGGCTGGCGTCGCCCTCCGGAAGCCGGGCCAGGATCAAAGCGGCCGCCGCGGCGGCCCGGTCCGTCGGGGCCGCGCTGTTGCCGAAGCGTGCGATAATCCAGGCGCGCGACAGGGACTCGCGCGCCGCGTCGGTGCCGCGACTGACGGCGGCGACCCAGTCCAGCAGGGCGTCGGTGAAGGCAGGGGAGAAACGCGGCGGACCCTTGGCGAGGAGCGGCAGCGCGCCGATCCCGTGACTGCGCAGCAGGGACGCGACGGCCTCCTCCCACGCGGCGGCCGGCAGCAAAGCCACGCTCCGGGCCCACAGGTCGGAGAGCGCCTCGGTCCGCTTCACGCCCGGCAGGCGCCCCTCCCAGGCCACGAACAGGCCTTCGGCCAGGGCGTAGATCCACGCCGGGTCGCGCTCACGGCGCACGCAGCGGTAAAAGCCTTCGAGCAGCGGGACCGACCACTCACTCTGCAGGGCGAGGTCGATCCAGAGCCGGGGCGGATGATCGGCGAAGGCGCCGAGCGGTGCCGCCGCCAGGATGTCGCGGAGCAGCCCGGCCCGTCGGCCGCCAGAGTCGCGCGCGTAGGCGTTCGGCTCGATCCCGTCGCGGGCGAGGTCCGGCGCCTCCTCCGGCAAGGTGACGGTGAGCGCGTGCCGCGTGCGGATGAGGAGGTGGCGCCGGCTCTCGATGGCGAGGGCTGCCCGGGTCCGCTCGGCCATGCGACCACCCAGCTGCGAGCCTGGCAGACGCCGGAGCAACCGCTGCGCGCAGGCGCGCACCTCGCCGGCGCGGTCGTCGAGGCAGCCTTCGAGGAACGGCTCGTCCGCCAGGCTCAGGCCCTCCTCGAGAGCGTGCAGGAGCTGGGCGCGCAGCTTCGCCTTCTCGGCCTTGAAGCCGGATGCGAGGACCGCGCGCGCGCCGTCCGGATCGCGGCGGCGGAAGGCGGTCAGGCCCTCGTAGCGATCGGCGGGAGCGTCCTCGGCCGGGTCGGGCGCGGCAGCCTCGATGCCGCAGGCTTGCGCGAGCCAGTCGAGTTCCGGGCCTGCGATCGACCGGACCAGCGCGGCCTCGCCGCCGCGCAGGGCCGCCAGTTCCGCGTGCAGCCAGGACGGGGCGCGCAGGCCGGCCTGTTCGGCGAGCGCGAACCATTCCCGCCTGCGCGGCTCCGCGGACGATCCGGCGGCCAGGAGGGCGTGAAGGCGCCGCGCCGCGGCCGGCGGGCATTCCGGGCCGCCCACCGGCCGCTCCGGCGCGGCCCGCAGGGCCTCGGGGCCGATGCCGATGCCGGCGCGAAGGAGGAGGCCCTGCACCGCGATCTGCGCGAGGAGGGCCCCCCCCGGCTCGCCGACCGGATCGAAGCCGGGCATCGGGGCGTCCGACGCGGCGGACGGGGCACGGTCAGCGCCGAGGAGTGCGGCAGCCAGGGCCGCATCCCAGTCCAGATCCGACGCGGTGACGGCCTCCATCAGGCCGCCTGAACCAGGATCGGGCGCGGCTCCTGGGGTGGCACGGTGTAGAGCCGGCCCTCCGCCACCAGGGCCAGGGGCGCGAGCCCGGTCCCGTCGTACAGCCCGAACAGGTCCACCGAATGCCCCGCCGCGACGGCGAGGAGAGCCGGCAGGTGCGGGGATTCGCGCAGGGGCAGGCAGCCGGTGGCATCCCCCGCCGCGAAGGCCGAGTCGTCGGCGAGGCGCCCGAGGCGCACGCCGCCGAGGCGGAGGGGCCACCGTTCGGTCCAGGGCGCCCGCGCCAGCACCGCCGCGAAGGCGTCGCGGGCGGCGCCGACCGTGCCGGCTCCCGGCATCGAGCCTGATGCGGCGGGGACGGGTCTCCCGTCGCGCAGGACGGCCCGCAGGACCGGATCGCCGGGATGGAAGGCGAGCGCACCCGAGAAATTCTGGCCGGCGACAGGGGCCGCGGGCAGCGGCGTGCCCGGCGGCGCGTACGCGATCACCTGCGCGAGGGCGCCCGTGCGGCGACCGGCGAGCCAGACCGAGCGGGCGACGAGCCGATCCTCCTCCTCGACCGAATGTGCGAGGACCGCCCAGTCATCGTCGTGGCTCGGCCGGGTCGCCAGGATCTCCGCGCTCACGGGCAGGCCCAGGGCGGCGCGGACGCCGGCGGCCTGCTCAGGGTCCAGGAGGCTGAGCCGGCGCGCGGCGCGCACGAGGAGGGCGATCTGGCCGACGGCCAGCGCCAGGGCCGCCTCAGGCCGGGGGGCGCCGGGGACGGGGCCGGCGGCCGCGAGCCCCGGCAGGGCACGCACCCGCCGCGCGAGACCGGGCACCTGCCCGTCCACGAGCCGGCCGGCCATCCGGTCGAACACCGCGTAGGGTTCGGCGCGCGCCGCCGCGAGACCCCGGCGCATCAGATCGGAAAGCCAGAGATCAAGCTCGTCCAGCGCGGCCGCGACGCGGTCGGCGCGCGCCTGCAGACGCTTCGCCTGGGCCTTGGCATCCACGGGCCGGTCCGGCTCGCGAGCCCGGCTTTCCGCGGCCACGGCGCGGTTCTCGCGCCCCGCGACCCAGGCGCTCACCCAGTCCGGCGGCGCGATCTCCGGGAGCGGGGCCGCGGCGTCGATCAGCATCAGCCCCAGGGCGTGCTTGCAGGGGAACTTGCGGCTCGGGCAGGTGCATTTGGAGGCCGCCTTGGCGGGGTCGGCGACCGTGCGGTAGGGGCTCGCGCCGCTGCCCTTGACCTCGCCGAAGATCGCCGCACCCGCCCGGCCGAGTCCGCGCCACGTCGCGGGCTTCGCCTGGTCCTGGCCGGCCTTGCGGCTCGACGCGTCGGGGGCGAGCGCGAGGATCTGGTCGACGGTGAGGCTCATGCGATCGGCGGATCAACTCACGTCAGGCATCGTCGGGCGCGACAATCTGCACGATCCGTCGTCGGCGGCAAGCGAAACCATCAACACTGCGCAAGTTCAGTCAAACCCTGGATCGGTTCTAACAAGAATGATCGGCGCTCGCGTGCGTTCTATAGCAATGACGATCCGCGCTCCTTTTGTCGGCAAGCTTGTGAAGCGACACGGGCACATGCTACCGATACAACCCTGCTTCGGTCTTCGCGGCGATCTAGAGCCCTGGAAATGCGGATCAATCGGATCTCATGGCTGAACTGATCGCGATGCCAGGCTGCGCGGGCGGGCCCGTGCGGGACCCGACGCGGTGAATTCAATCTCGGGACTGCCCGACTTTCTGCTCTATCTCGTGACGGCGCTCGGCCTGATCGGCCTCTATCTCGCCACCTACACCTTCGCGACGGCGCATAACGAGCTCGTGCTCATCCGGCAGGACGTGACGGCGGCCGCGGTGGCGCTGGGGTTCAGCCTCGCCGGCTTCGCGATGCCGCTCGCGGCCGCGATCTTCAACGCGCAGTCGCTCCTCGACTGCGTGATCTGGGGACTGATCGCCCTCATCGTCCAGATCCTCGTCTACTGGCTGGTGCGCCTCGCGATCCCGGACCTCTCGCGGCGCATCGCCGACGGGCGCATGGCCCCGGCCGTGCTGCTCGGTGCGGTGTCGTTCGCGGTCGGGATCGTGAACGCCGCCGCGATGACCTACTGAGAGGCGCCGCGATGCCGCCGATCGACCCCGTGGGTGAGACCGGCACGGAGCGCCGCTCCAAGCGCTCGGCCACCATCTCCCTCGTGCTGCTCGCCGGCGCCGGCGCCGCGGCGCTCCTCCTCGCACGGCGCGATCCCTCGCAGCGCGAGGAGGACGCCCTGGTCTACGGCAACGACGGCGCCTGCATCGCGGGCGGCGTGCGGCCGGCCGACGAGTGCGTCACCGAGTATCGCGCGGCGCTCGACAGCTACGCCGCTGGCGCGCCGCGCTACCTGACGGATGCGGATTGCGAGCGCCACCACGGCCCGGGCGGCTGCACCCTGAGAGCGGGCGATACGGCCGGCGACACGTTAAGCTTCGTCCCGCTGATGGCCGGCTACATGATCGGCCGCACTGCGGCGCAGGGCCTCCCCGCCCAGCCGCTCTATCGGCACGCACCGGAAGAGGAGCGCCCGGCGTCCAGCGGGGCCGGCGGTTTCGCGAGCGGCTACTGCACCGGTGCCGGCGGGCGCGTGCTCACGTCGGGCGGCGGCTCCGTCGCCCGCGTTTCCGCCGCGGTGGCGCGCACCACGACGAGCACGCCGCGCACGGTCGCCCGCGGCGGCTTCGGCGGGACGGGACGCGCCGTCTCGGCCTTCGGCGGTCACGCGGGCGGATCCAGGGGCGGCTGATGCGCCGCGTGACCGTCCCCGAGCGGCCCGACTGGCGCGCGCGCGCGGCCGCGGCGGGCTTCACCTTCCACACCTTCGCGGACGCGCCGTACTGGGACGAGAGCGCCTACTACGCCTTCAGCCTCGCCGAGATCGAGGACGACATCGAGGCGCCGACCCGGGAACTCCACGCGCTCTGCCTCGCCTTCGCCGAGCGTGCCGTCCGGGACGCTTCCATCCTGACATCCCTGGCCATCCCCGAGCATGCCTGGGACGCGATCGCCGACAGCTTCGGACGGCGCGATCCCACGCTCTACGGCCGGCTGGACCTCTGCTACGGCGGGACCGGCACCGGGCCGGCCAAGCTCCTCGAATACAACGCCGATACGCCGACCGCCCTCTACGAGAGCGCGGTGTTCCAGTGGCTCTGGCTTGAGGACGGCCTCGCGCGCGGCTTCCTGCCGGCGGGCGCCGACCAGTTCAACGCGCTGCATGAGCGGCTGATCGCGCGCCTCGGGGAGATGGGCCTGCCCGACACGGTCGCCTTCGCGTGCTTCCCCGACGCGCCGGAGGATCGCGGCACGGTCGCCTACCTCCAGGATTGCGCTGCCCAGGCCGGTCTGCGCGCGCCCTTCGTGCCGATGGAGGCGATCGGCCTGGGCGACGACGGCCGCTTCCTCGACGCCGACGGCCGCCCCCTCGACGCCGTGTTCAAGCTTTACCCGTGGGAATGGATGTTCGCCGATGCCTTCGGCGCCGCCATCGGTCCGTCACCGACCCGCTTCATCGAGCCGTCGTGGAAGGCGGTCCTGTCCAACAAGGGGATGCTGGCGCATCTCTGGGCCATGGCGCCGGGTCATCCGAACCTGCTGCCGACCTACTTCGAGAACGATCCCGCCAAGGCCGTCCTCGGGACCTCCTTCGCGAAAAAGCCGCTGTACGCGCGCGAGGGCGCGAATGTGCTCCTCGTCCGCGATGGCGCGGTTCTCGAGCGCGACGACGGGCCTTACGGGAAAGAGGGTCATGTGCGCCAGGCGCTCGCGGAATTGCCCGCCTTCGCGGGGCGCCATGCCCTTGTCGGAAGCTGGATCGTCGGCGCGGAACCCGCAGGGCTCTGCATGCGCGAGGAGACGCGCCGCATCACCACCGACCGGGCCCGCTTCGTGCCTCATCTCATCCTGGGGTGAGTCCATTCAGGCCCCGCCTTTCCAAGAGACGGACATAAACGTGGACGTTTGCGAGAGGCGAGGCGTCGACGCGGGTCGACTGGACGAGACTGCCTCGAAGAGGCCATGCCAAGGCGGCATCGATACCGTCAGTCTAGGAAGGAGGCGAGATGATCCGATCCACGCTCTTCATAAGCGCCGGTCTCGCAGCAGTTTCGGTCGTGGCGGCGACGCTTTGGATCTCGCATGGCCCTCGCCCCCAGATGAGCCAGGGTAAACAGGCGTCGGTCCCCGTGCCGCTGTCGCAGCAGCGGCCGACGGGTTCCAGTGGCCAGCCGGTCCGGACCATAGCAACTGGGCCGTCGACCGGATCGGCCCTCAGCAGCACCCCGTCTCAGCAAGACAGAGGAGGAGTGGATCCGGCCCCCTCGGCTGCGATCCCGACCCCTGCCTCCACGCAGCCAGGGAATCTCCGTTCGCCGACGGATGCCGGGTCGCCGACCAGGCTCGCCGACGTCGCACCCAGCTCAGGCTCAGGGACGGACGCTGTGGCGAACAGCGCCGGTGAGCCATCGGCGACGGGTGGGCGTGTCGACCTGAACTCAGCCTCGATCGAGCAACTGAATGCGCTCGGAGCGGGCATGATCGGGAAACGCGTTATCGAGTTTCGGCCCTATGCGTCGGTCGAGGATCTGGTCACGAGACGTGTTCTGAAGCGGGCTGATTACGAGACCATCCGGGCCGCCGTCACCGCCCGGTAGCGTTGCGGATCGCCTTGGAAGGCGCATCCCTGATCGGGCACGACCGCCGGCCGCCGGCCGTCTCGCGGATCCAGCCGGTCCGTCGTGGTATGCGCTACCCGTCCGAGGCGGCAGCGGACGCGATCCTGTGGTGTGCCACGCATCCCACCCACCGCGCTCGATCGCACGATCCTGCGTCTGCTTCGATACCCGGCATACCCGAAAGCGGAAGCTCAGGTTCTCGCCAGAGTACGTCGGCCTTTGGGATCGCAACGCTGAAACCCGCTTGTTGCGCGGCACGGTCCGCGCTTCGGAGTCTTTAGTCGTTCGCGACGGTCAGGGCTTCGTCGAGGCCGTCCGTTTTGCCAGCCAAGCCTGGCACCTCGTTGAGTTGACGCAGGCTGGTGAAACGACCGCGCTCCTGCCGGTAGCGCACGATCTCAAAACCGTGGCCCTTCAAGGCTGGGATTGCGTCCAGCTCCTCTGCCGTCGCGCTATTGAGGTCGATCAGTCTCATCGATTCGGCATGCCTCACCAAGCCTGACGTGGCCGGTTGGCGAACCAAACGTGAGCGTCACAGCACAGTTCCAGCAACATGCGGCGGACCCGACGGGCGCCTTGGTAGCCGCTGTTGTGACAGCCCGTATGGCACCGCTCGTCGTCAGACATGGGCGTTGCCGTCTGACCGGGAGCGGGCCTTCGCCGTTGCGCCCAGCTCGGTCATAGAACAAGCGCGCCGGCTTTTCACCGGCGCCTGAGGCATGCAGCGGCGCAGCTTGAACACCGGCACATGGCTCGGCCGCGTCGAGAACGACCCGATCGGCTGGACAGGATCGGCGTGTTCCATCGCGATCGCGTTGCCGCGCAGAAGCCGGGCGAGGACAAGCATGCTCTCGGCGATGGCAAGTTGAGCGCCGATGCAGACACGTGGTCCGGCGCCAAATGGCAGGAACGTAAACCGGTCAGGCCTCGCGGCGTCGAGGAAGCGCGATGGATCGAAACGCGATGGAGAGGCCCAGAACGCGGGATTTCTATGCAGCATGCAGAATGGAAGGAGGACAAGGCTGCCACTTTGGACCGGCAACCCGCATAGGTCGTGCGGATCCATGACTGCGCGGGCGGACATGTAGGCCGGAGGATAGAGTCGCAAGGTTTCCTCGACCACCGCCCGAGTCAGCGGCAAGCGCGCGAGCGCCTCTCCGGCCGAACTCGGCGACACGTCGCATGCGCGAGCCTCCTCGCGCACGGCGTCCTGCCATTCAGGCGCGTTGGCGAGGAGAAAGCACGCCCAAAACAGTGTTAGTCCCGTGGTCTCGTGGCCGGCGAAGAGCATCGTCGACACCTCATCGGCCAACAAGCCCTTGTCCTCGTCCTTATAGGCGTCGGCCAGCATATCGAACATGTCGCGCGGTGAATCCGGCGACGCCGTCGCGCGGCGTTCAGTGATGACGGAGGCGATGAGCCGCGACCAGCGCCGCCGAAACAGGGCACGCCGCACATCTGTCGGCGTCAGCAGCTTCGATGGCAGCAGGAAATCGCTCGCGCGGGGACGCCCTATCGTGGCGGAATAGAACACGAGCAGGCGCCTAAGCTCGGGCCCGAAACGGACCGTCTCAAGCGAGAACATCGAGCGCGCCGCGATGTCCAGGCTCAGGTCCTGCATCGCCGACAAGAGATCGATCGAGCCGTCACTCGAGGCTTCGATCCGCGCGCACGTCGCTTCCGCGCACGCCGCGATATGCCGCGACAAGACGGGCAGTGTCCGCGGCGTGAACGCGGGCGCAAGCGTGCGCCGCTGCCGCCGCCAAGCCTCACCCTCCGCCGCAGCGAGGCCCCTGCCGAGGAGGGGACCGAGCACGCGCCCTGTCGCTCGCACGCGGCGGAAACGATCCGGATGATCGGCCAGGACATGACGCATGGCGTCGGGGGTGTTGGCGAGGATCAGGTCGGTGATGCCCAGGCGGTACCTGATCGCCGGCGCGGAGAAGCACCGCGCCGGGAACGCCGAGAAGGCGTTGCGGCGGAGCCGCATGAGGACGCCGAGCCCGGTGACACGATCGGGTGCGAGCGGCGGCGCCGGAGGCTCGAAGTGGTGGCCAGTGCTATACATGGTACCATGCGTTTGAGCGCATCAGAATCCCGAACCTCCCGGCACCGCCCGCGCGCGCACGCGATGGAGAAACACCAGCTATTCGGTGCGCCGAGTGCGCCAAATCTCGGAGGCTAGAAGGCAGCCGATACTCCTGCTGGACTTATTTGCTTCCAGCGCAAAGCTTAAACGATACACCCCCTCGATCGGCAGCTGACGCATCCACGATCTTGAAGCTCGCGCGCGATTGCACGACCACCGTCTCGGACGTGGTCGTGGGCACGACCGGGCTTCCGTCCCCGGCGGCGGCGCAGGAGGTCGCTATTTTGTACGTCTTGCCATGGGCGTCTATGATCTTGCTGACGCATTTGCCGTCGTGCGGGCCGCCCAGCCCCTGCCCGTCGTATGTCCGCAAAGCAGCCAACGGCGCCCCCCCGCATGCCAGATCCGCTTGGACGTAATTGCCGTGGGACAGCGGCAGCGGCTCCGCGAGGACAGACCCGGCGCAGACAACGGACGCCGAAAACACGCCAGCGGCGTAGATCTGGGAAGCAACGGATTTCATGCGCAAACACCATGCGACGGTGGATCTTGCCGGCCGGTTTCGACTTGGCTGGTACGAAGCATCAATATTGCGCGCCAAGTCTCCCGACCTACCGATATAATTATTAACTCAGTCAGATTTCGGCTCTGTTTCAAGAGATCAGCGGCTCGGTTACGCTTGAAATTATGATATTCTCATCCTGTCAGATGATTGGCAGCAATCGTGTGAGGATCATGGTTCGACGCGGATCCACGGTCAGGCTGGCCGTTTGAAGTTTGGGCGTACGTACCGATGGAGTAAGCCAGCCCGTTCCTGGTTGCGATATGAGGAATACCCTTCGTCCGCGGGATCAGCGGGCTGCGCCGTCTCGCAGGTGAGGATGGTAGCGCCTGCTGACGAAGCCGCGCTCATCTGTGCGGCGACGATGCTACGCTGTATACCGCGACCCCGAAAGGCTGGCCGGGTCGCCTCGATCCCGAACCAAGCGGCCCCGTCTCGGACGAACATACTGCCGACGCCGGCGACCTCACCGTCCACCAGGGCGCCGAAGCATCGCCATGACGGACGGTCAACAAGGGCAGCAAACCAGGCCTCGCACACCGCTGGCAGGCCAAATCCTTCCACAACGGCCCGCCCGAACGCCTCAGCCCCTACGCCACTCAAAACCTCGATGTTTGCCGGCCCATCGCTCGGAGCGCGCGGGCTAAGATCATCCGTCGCGACGAATTTCGCCCAGCCTGATCCCGCTTTCGACATAGCGGCACGCGCAAGATACTCATCGAGGACAGGCGTCTGAGCACCGGGTGCGATTTGCAGCGCCCAGGAGACCGCATGCTCGTCCAGCCAAGAGGCTACAGCATCGAGGTCGTCGGCTGATGGTGCGATCTGCGCACCGACGGCCATCGCCCGATTCAGCTCCGTAATCGGGATAGCCCGACAGCCCAGCAACCCCATGTCGGCGATGGTCGTGCTGGCCAGACCGAGGCTGTCGCGCACATGATCGGGGGCGGAGGCAAACAGGTCGAGCCATGCATCGCGCTCGATCAGCTCCGCGAAACGATCTGTATTCTTCACGAGGGACAACCTCTTGTCGCAGCAGAAGTCGGCATGTTCGCTTCCCGCAGAACCGCGGGAGCAGGCCATGCGAGATCATTGATCTGCGGAGAGGTCCGTCCCGCGAGCCTGGGTGACGAGACCGTCCAGAACGCCGAGGATCGTGGCTGGCGTGTCGATCGCCGCCATGTCCGCGGCGATCGCCGCCGCCCGCTTGCGGTAGGACGGCTCGGACAGGACTCGGTCGACCGCCGCGCGCAGATCTTCGGCCGCAGGCCGTTGCGAGGGGATCTCGATGCCGACCCCTGACCACGCCACCCGTGCGCCGACCTCAGCCTTGTCCTCGGTGCGCCCCGCCGCCACAATGGGTACGCCGGCGCGAAGGGCAAGCTGTACGGTCCCGTAGCCGCCGTTGGTGACCAATACGTCGACCTTCGGCAGGAGCGCCGCAAAATCGAGGAATTCGGCAAGCCGAGCGTTCGTCGGGATCGGGCCATGCACGTTCCTGATCGGCCGGCGACCGGTGGTCACGAGTACCAGCAGGTCGTCGCGCTCGCCAAGCGCGGCGAGGGTCGGCTCGACAAGTTCGCCGAAATCGGCGTTTGCGACCGTGCCCTGGGTCACGAGCACCACCTTCCTGGACCCGTCGAGCTCGTCCCACCACTCTGGCAACGTGGACTCCCGCTGCGGCGGGGGCGGTAACGCGCCCACGAAACGAACGTGGTCAGGCAGCGGTCCGAAGTCGTATTCGAAGGCCGGTACGGTCGTCTGCAGGAAAGCGTCGGCCATGAGATGGCGCGAGTGCAGCACCGAGCACGGCAACGGCGGCAGGCCCATGGCGGCGAGCTTCGCGTCCGCATAGGCGCGGATCGGCGTACCGAAAACGTCGTCGGCTCCGACCGCCATGGCCGCGTAGGTCTTCCGCGTGGCCTCGTCGCGTGCCGGCGGCAACCCAATCATCGACGGGGCGCCGTCCGGCCTGTCCGCCACCATGATCGTGATGCTGCAGGCGACGATCGGCGGTCGGGGTGTCTCGCGATCCAGGAACAAGGCCGTGGCGCCGAAGAACAGATCATCGACGACGACGATATCGGGGCGATCCGCCGCGATGATCCGGCGCAGCGTCTCGGCCTGTGGCGGCATTGGATCGAGGAAGATCCGCTCGAAATTGTAGCGGAGCTGCTCCGGCCCCGGGGGCAGGCTGGCGCGCTCGGGCAACACCTCCTCGACCCGCGTGAAATCGATGTCCGCGCCGGCGGCGAGCGGCACGAAGCGCGCACCCGATGCTTCGACGGACGGCCGAAGGTACGCGCCCGTCGCGACCAGGGCCTCGTCGCCGCGAGCCAGGACCATGCGCACGATCGCAAGAAGCGGGTTCAGGTGGCCGGCGGCCGGTGTGGCGGCAAACAGGATCTTCATGCGGTCCCCGTAGCGGAGCAAGCGATGGTCAGCCGCACGCGCCGCGCCAGCCTATGCTCGGCGGTCGACGACTGTTTTCGCTCCTGCTTGGGTGTCTGCGCCCAGTCGGCTACGGCAGCATGTCAGCCGCAAAGAAGAGGGTTACAGCCGTAACGCCGGACCGCCGGCCATCCGCGGCTCACTCGCGGCGGACGCAACGCTCGTCTGGGTCTCCGGCTGCTCGTAGGGCCGCTGGGAGGGATCGTAACGACCGAGCTCGACCGGAAGCGGGACGACCGCGGAGGGGCACAAGACCAGGGTCCGGTCGCCCCCCGGGCCGACGAGGCCATACGATCGACGAATGACGGCTTTCGGGAAACACCGACGGCGATCCGCATGGCCGTACTGGATCGATCGTGGGCTGCCCGCTTTTCCGGCAGCTCTTCTCCGAAGCGGACATCGCGATCTGAGCGGCGCTCCATCCCCACCCGATCGCTGCCAAGCGGTCATTCAAGTGTCGTCTCTTCGCGAGGGTCGCTGAGCAAACTCCGCAATATTTCGATCCCACCGCGCGTGCGATATGGCTTCTGCAGCAACGTGAAGCCATTGGTGTCTTGATCCTCCCGGAGATAGCCGGAGGACAGTAGAATTGACATTTTCGGCTATTGCTGACGGATCATGTGTCCAAGGTCGGTGCCGTTCGTTGCACCGGGCCTGTTCACGTCGCCGCGCGGCGGCGACCCAGGCTCCCGCCTTCGTACAGGATGCGCGGCTGCCGGCCCGCGTAGCTGACGCCGAGGTCGAACCGTGCGGAGCCCGCCTTGCGCGCACCCCGGGCCGGGTTGGCCACTTCAAAGTCGATGACTGCCCGCGCGGCACATTTGGCCTGCGGCACGTTGCAGGTCACGCGCAGGGTCCCGGGCCGGATGGCGTAGCGGCGCTGGGGCCATTGCCTGATGGCGGCTCGCTTTTCATCGATGAGCTGCCCCTGCGTATAAGGACGCCCGTAGAACTGCACCGTGGGTCCGTACATGTACGGAACGCCCGCGACCGCGCCACCGTCATTCGAGGACCAGATCGCGAGGTAGCGCTCGGCGATGAAGGCCGTGCGTCGTTGCATCTCCGGCCCTGATTGCGCCAGGGCCGGAAACGAGCACAGGACGAGGCCGGCGCAGAGCAGCGGCAGGGCTGGCACCGGCATGCGCGGAGCTCCAGTTCGGGTGCGGGGAGGGCTCAAAATCGGCCGCCCGGCCCGGAGAGCCAGCGCATCAGGCCATCCGAGGCGGGGACGCCCCGGTGGACCCTCACGCGCGGTTCGTCGTCCGGCTCGTTGTCTTGCCTGACAACGGGGACCTCGCGAACGCGCGGGGTGTCGTCGCGGCCCTCAAGGCTGGCCGTGTGATACGGGGGCGCGACGGTCCCGCGATCGCGGCGCGACTCCGCCCGCCTGACCGCGCTCCGGATATCGTCGGCCGCGGCGAGGGATGGCAGGTTCCGCGACGGCACCGGCCGAGATCGGGGCGCAGGGCGTTGCGCCTCGGCATTACGGACGCGCGAATACCCATCATCCTCAGGCTCTGAGGCCCGGAGGCGCCGCGGGGCTTCCGCGACCCGGAGGCGCGCGCGCCCGTCATCCGCCCCCAGCGGGCGAACGCGCAGGGGCGCCTGCGTCGTCTTGGTGCGGAGACGGTCTTCCTCTTCCGAGGGCCGAATGCGCCTGGATGCGTCCGCGATACTTACGCGTGGGCGCTCGTCACCCTGTTCGGGCGGCCGGACCATCCTCGTCCCCTCAGCGGCACTGGCAACCGGGCGCCTGCCACCCGCGTCCGAGGCGCGAGCACGCCGGGGCACTTCGGCGACACGCTCCTCGGATGAATGGGCACGCTTGATGGCCAGCGCCAGATCAGCCTCATCCCCGTCCGGGGAAGGGGTCCGCCCGTCGGATTGCGCGAGCCGGTCGCGGACCCGACCCACGTCATCCGGCAATCGGACGACAGGCGGGGAAACCGGGTTGGCCTGCGGTCCGGGAGCCCGGCCTTGTTCGGCCACGCGCACGCCCTCCTTGGCTCGCGCGTCAGCCGGCTCTGGGGTGAATGTCAGCTTCGACGGCGCCGGCTTGGCCCTCACCGGTTCCGACCAGGGCAGCGACTGCCCGTGGGCTTCAGCCCGCAGGCGTTCGGAGAGAGAGGGCGCGGCTTCGTGAGGTGCTCCCGGAGTGTCCCTGTGAGCCTCGCCGCGGGACATGTACGCGCTCGTGCTCGCCACACCGGCTACGAAGGCGACGGCGACAGCGGACAGGAACCTCGTTGACGCGGCCATGGACTACCTCCCAGGGACGGCAGGTGGTGTCACGGTCCGTACGCGACAACCACACAGCGAAGACTAAGACCGTCAGTTCCCAGGTCGGCGCGGTG
Organism: Methylobacterium sp. FW102-HT35C08; assembly: GCF_058790235.1. NCBI lineage: Bacteria > Pseudomonadati > Pseudomonadota > Alphaproteobacteria > Hyphomicrobiales > Methylobacteriaceae > Methylobacterium > Methylobacterium sp. FW102-HT35C08. The sequence continues at coordinate 1,381,401 of NZ_JBYTCL010000002.1, forward strand.
GGGAACTGGATACCGCAAGCGCCGGCTCACGGCTTTTTCATCCGGCCTCGGCCAGTTGCTCGGCACGCGATGCGGCCCTGAAGCCCTCGCTGTCGAAAACCAAACAGGACAGCGCAGCGTGGAGCCTTATCGGCGCCCGCGGTCCGCCGCGGCGAGACTCCCACGACATGACCGACCTTGCCGCCAACATAAACGACCCGTGTTGACTGTCCTGGCTACAGCACCGAACTCCAGCGCCTGCTGCGCAAGAACAGAACAAGAAGAACAACGATCGGGATTGGCATCCCTATGCGCCACAACAGCCCGCTCGCGAGCGTTGTTTCATCCCAAGCTGCATGGCTAATGAAATCAACCGGGGAAGCGTTCCATCAGGCGTGCTCATCGTTTCCGCGATGGGCCGGGCAGCTAACCCAAGCACGAGGGCGGTTCATCAGCAGGCGGCTTCTGCCGCCCAACGCTGATGTGCGACCGGCTCCTCGGCTTGCAGGACGTGGCCGGCCGCCGTGCTGGCTGACGATCAGCTTTTCTTATTGGCGCGGTGGTGGCCAACGGCACAGCCAGCGGCGGCGCCGGCTTTGCCGTGGCCGACCATCTTACCGCCTAAGCCACCCACGACAGCGCCTTTGAGGCAGCCCTTTGCCTCCGCCGCGCCAGCACCTGCGAGAACCAGAGCAGCCAAAGCTGCCGAGAGCGTCAGCATCCGCATAGCAGTCTCCCAAACCGATCCAGGCCGTCGAAACGGCGGTGCGCGTCGCTTCGTTCCGTCACGCATATGACCCTGCTGAGAGGATCTCGTACGCGTAACGTCCGTCGAAACGGTCTCCTGATGCCTTCCGGCGAAACAGCGTGCGCCAGCGCCGCCACGGATGCTCGGGCCGGTCGTGGGTCATGCGGCATCGCCGGCAGAGTGCCGCGAGGTTGCCCGGAACCCACGTCAACAGTGCGCCAACGCAATGTCGCGAGCCGCGGCACCCGGTCGGTCGTGCGGCCCGACACAGATCCTCCTGGCGGTCCGGGTTCAGCCTATGACCTGCGGCAAGCCCGCCGCTTAGAGGCTTATCGCCATGTCCCGCCCCGTTGCAGTGCTCGCTGAGGACGAGCCCTTGATCCGTTTGGAAGCCGCCGACATGCTCGGTGATTTCGGCTTCGACGTGCTGCAGGCCAGCACCGCCAGTGACGCGCTTCTGCTCCTCGAAGCGCTCAACGGCGCCGCCCTTCTCTACACGGACATCGACATGCCAGGCCGCATCAACGGCCGTCAGCTGGCGCACGAGGTCGTCGCACGCTGGCCATCGACAGCGATCATCGTCTGCTCTGCACGATCGGCTGAGGATGCCGCGCTACTGCCGCGCGGCGCCTTCTTCATCGGCAAGCCGTGCGCCGAATGGGTAGTCCGCGAAGCGCTCACGTCGCTTCAGCTGCATTGAAGCTGTCGTCGCACGCTCGAAGCGGTTTTCGCTTGGCGGGTTTCGCTCGGCGGGTTTCGCTTGCAATCGGTTCAGCAGTGGCTGCGCCCGCCTCTGGTGCCGGGCCGCCCATCGTCGCTGCAGGCCGATGCACTTCGATCAACACCCCGATCAGGTGAAGCAGTTCGTGATGCTGCGGGCCTGGCGGATTGCTGCAGAGGAACCGACCGGCGCCGTCACGAGAAGCGAGGCCACCGGATGATGTGTTCAGCGCGTGCAGCACGAAGACATCGGCCGGATGATGGCTCAGACGCGGTCTGTTCGGTGTCCTTCGACCGGTTTTGCGGCTGCCGGATGCCGACCCCACCGCCGGTCTCGGGGATCATTTATGGCTCTTCTCTTTCCAGAGAGCGGCGAAGAAACGGGTCAGCCCTTGCGCGTCGACATCTGCTGGCAGCTCGACCTGAGCCCGGGTCTCTGACGCTTGGTGGTCGGCCCTGTCTGCCGCCTCATGCAACACTTGCGTCAGGAGAGGCGGCCACTCCACGCCATGATCCTGCAGCAGGCGTGCGGCCTTCGCCAATGCGGTCATCTGATCCGCGGGCATTTCGCGCCCCATGATCTTCGCGTCGAGCGCACGGTCGGACAGCACGGTGCAGAGGCGTAGGACCTCGGACAGCTGTTCAGGGGAGGGAGGTTGGACGGTCATGTCTGATCCCTCCGTCGCGACCTGCTGACACCCCGCCGCCTGGGGCTGGGCTGCCGCCCGGCGGTCATGAAGGTCGCCAGGCTGCGTCAGCATTGTCGTCACGGCCGCAGCCACGAAGCAATCCCCCACGGTGTCCTCGACGCAGTCGCCTCGACGTTCACTGCACCAAACGCGCGCACCACGCATTCCTGCATGCGCCGCAGCCATGCGCGTGCGTCCGTGGTCCGCACCTCGGCCTGCTCGGCGCTCCACAGGCTCACGCCGGTTGGAGGCGCGACTGCTTGCCTCGACGATGACGGCGAACAGGACAGTGCCGCGATCCTCAGACGGCTGCTTCACGTGCTTGGCCATGTGCCACCGATCCGTCAGCAAGCTCGGCCGCACCGGGTTGGCGGGTATGGAGGAGCGGGGTCCTAGAGAGCCGGCTCAGACCTGTCCGGGCTGGCACCCATAGGGTGGCACAGCGCGCGGAAACCGTTCCTTGATGCGCATGCAGCCCCAGGCGCGCATTGGCTCGGGCAAGCGCCGGTTCACCTCGATACCGACCTCGTCGTAGGGCGACGGACCGGCTGTCACATAGCTATACCAGCGCCAGCCGATCGTACCGATGCCAGCCAGCGCGACGGCAAGGGCGACGGACACAGCCAACGCTGTCCTTGATTGAGGGCGCTGCTCTTCGCTCCGCATGTCGGACGCTTCCCATCCACGTTGACTTGTCCGTCCCGCCCGGCCGACATGAGCCTTTCCGGCGCGGTCGCGCTCGGAGACCAGCTTATCATCCGCCGGCCTTCAGCGAAGCCGTCGAACAGCTGCCGAGGGGCAGCGGGCGGCCCTGCGGTGACGGTCCGAGCCCGGACGGTATGCCGAACGGCTCGGCAGGCGGTCCAGCTTCTCCAGGGATGAAGGTCTCGACGGTGATGCGCCCAGCACGGGCTCGAAGCAGGCCACTCCGCTTTCGCCGCAGCGTCGTGCGCGACCTGCGGAACCGCATCCGCTTCGCTCTGGTCGGACTGCTGAGCCTGATCGGCCTGCACGTCGCCGCCATGATGGCCTTCGAGGGCCTCAGCTTGGGTGAAGCGGTGTGGCTGACCTTCACCACCATCACCACCACGGGCTACGGCGACCTTTCCGCCAAGACGCCCGCAGGTCGAGCAGCAACCATCGTACTGATCTACCTGTCCGGCATCTTCCTACTCACCCAGGCCGGGGGCGCGTTCTTCGAGTTTCGGATCCTCCGGCGCGAGCGCAAGCGTCGAGGCGAATGGAGGTGGGGCATGCGCGACCACATCGTTTTCGTGAACGCGCCCGCTGATGAGCCCGGCGACTATCTGCGGCGCCTCCTCGACCAGTTGCACCGGTCCCACGCCAACTTTGCCACCGTGCCTTCCTTGATCCTGACCGAAGCCTTTCCGGACGGCCTACCGCCCGATCTTGAGGATGATCCGCTCATCGTCCAGTTGAAGGGCCGCTTCGACGATCCTGCCGCCCTCGAAGCCGCCGGCGTTGACGACGCCCGCGTGCTCGTCATCCTCGCGGAGCAGGAAGGTGAGCGCCTGTCCGACAGCCGCACGTTCGACATCATCCATCGCTTGCGCGAACGTGGGATCAAAGCCCGCATCATCGCTGAGTGCGTCGATGACCTGAACCGCGAGCGCCTCAGGAAGGCAGGCGCGTCGGCCATCGTCAGGCCCCTGCGCGGCTACCCTGAGATGATCGTCCGCGCCATTGTCGCGCCCGGTACGGAGTGGATCATCGAGCGACTGTTCTCCAGCGAGGGTGACGAGTGCCTTCGTTTCGACGTGAAGGTCGATGGCGTCGCCTGGGCTGACATTGTGACGGCCGTCTTGATCCAGAACTTCGGCACGCCAGTCGGCTATGCGGATGCGCAGGGAACGCCACACAGCAACCCGCCCCCGCACACCGCTGTCGTCGCCGGGGCGCTGTTCGTGCTTGTCGACGAGACGCAACGGCCCACGAGTACGGCGCTCCAGAAGCTGCTCGACGAGTTGGCTCATCGCAGAACGGCATGAGGGCAAGGATCCGGCCCGAGGCGTCGCGGACGGTGCAAGGGTTCGGTAACCGACGGCCGTCACCGTCGTCGGTATGTCAAAGCGAACGATCCGAACCCTGAGAGGCGCTCTCTGGATCGCTGCCTTCGCGCTCTGCTGTTTCTCGGCCGCGATGCTGGTGGAGGCCAATCGGCCCGCTGAACCAGCGGTCGCGCGTCTGCCATCTGCTGATCCCACGGTGACCGGCGCGATCAACCAAGCGCCGATCCGGTGGTGTGGAGCTGCTGCTTGGTGCCGCTGAACGCTGACCTTACCTGACCCGGACCCAGAAAACGCGCCCTCAGCCCGGACCGAAGCGATGAGGGCGTCAACCATGGGCCTGACACGGTTCCTGAACCACCCTCCCGGTTGAGCCGTTGCAGCACGAAAGATCGTGCGGCACCAGGAGGTCACCGTGGCTGAGGCAAAGCGAATGGTCGATGCGCTGGTTCGCGACCGGGAGGGCAGCACCATCGCCGCGACAGCCGCACTGGGCGGCGTTGCGCTGATCGTCGGCTTGGCATTGAGGGCGCTCCCGCGGCGTGGGCCCGTGCAGGACTCGGCAGGTCCATCTCACGACACAAGCCCGCCTGCGGTTTCTCGCACGCCGTTCGATCACACAGAGGTCAGCGAGGACGAGGCCCGAACCATGTTGCGGGCCATGGTCGCTGCCACGCTGGCGGACGGACTCATGGATGCCGCGGAACGGGAGCGGCTCTACGGCGCCCTTGCTGCTGCCCAGATCGGCGATGCTGGCCGCGCCTGGCTGGACAAGGAACTGACCGAGCCAGCCGACGTCGATGAACTTGCCGCCGGGGTGAGCGGCCCGGAGCAAGCCGCTCGCATCTATGCTGCAGCCCGGCTCGCGATCGATCCGGATACGTTGCAGGAAAGGCAATTCCTCAAGATGCTCGCCGAGGCGCTCGACCTGCCGGGTGAAGCCACAGCGCGGCTGGAACAAGAACTTGGCGCCTAGGATCTGACCTCATGAGGTCCTTCGAGCGGCGCACGCACCCTCGTTGTCCCGCTCCCGGCAATTGCTCCAAGGATGTCTTGCTCCGGAGAGGACGATGGCTCCGGCGGGTGCGTAGCCGGGAACGGTGCGAGACGCTGTCGGGTTTGCCTAAGCCACTGTCGCACACCCGCGAACGTGGCCAGGAGAAAGCGTTTGTTCAAAGCACCGGCACTGACGGCTGGGCTGTTCGCAGCCAGCATGTTTCTCGCGCCTGTCCAGGCATCTGCAGCTCAGATCGGCATCGGAGCGGTTCCTGAGGCCGCCTCTTCGGTGCAGGACGTGCAGTATGGCTATGGCGGCCCGCGCTTCGGTTACGGTCGTCGGGGTTATGGCGGCCCACACTTCCGCGGGCGCGGCTATGGCTATGGCCGTGGGTATGGCCGCGGCTACGGTCGCGGATATGGTCATGGTTATGGGTACGGGCGTCGCGGGGGCTTCTAGTCGCTTCCCGAGCTGATCTCCGATCCTCCAGAGCCCGCCCGGTTCGCCGTGGCGGGTTTTCTAGTGTCGGACCGGGTTAATCGGTTCTCAATTGCGTGCGCGGGAGCACCGCGGGCGTCTATGTTTTATGAGATGTTATCCTCCGGATAGAGCGACCAACACCTCCGGCGGAGGGTCAGATGTCCTACGCTCCAGCGACCCGACAAACGATCAGGCTCGACGAGGGCGACGTGACCATACTGCTTCCGGCCGACCTGTCCCGGAAGAGCATCGGCATACTCCAAACCCAGCTCGAAATGCTGGCCGCAGGATTGGGCTCAAGCAGCGGCAAGCATGACCGATCCTGCTTGCAGGGGTTAGCTGAGCTGGCAGCTTACGTCGCCGATCGATGAGCCTTGTCCCGGGAACCGTTCGGCCGCTTTCCACATCACGAGAACGAACCTGACGAGATGTGATGCGTGAGATGCCCGCCGGGCGATCCGGGCGGGTTTTTACATGCGCTCAGACGGCCAGATCGGCCAGTTCGACAACCTCGCAGGTGTCGGCTCGCAGTCGCCAGTCGACGATGCTGGCGGCCTGACAGAACAGCGCCTTGGCGGCGTCGGCTGCGGCTTCCCCATAGCTGGCGGGCACGACGGTCTGTTGCTGCAGCACCCGGTGGTCGTGGCCGCGACCATCCGAAACGGTCTTGTGGAAGGTGACGAGGAACGTGCGCATGGCGTGCACCCCGGTTCGAGATGCCATCGACCTTAGATCCGCGGAACGCAGGCCGCCACAATGCAGCGCAGGGACGATGCGACCGTACGGGGTCCGCGATGCTCCGGGACAACGCAGGGCAGATCATCGGGTCTACGCGACGCTTCATCCCCGGATTCGGCGCCGCTGACGCGGTTGCCGCCCGGTGGCTTTGCCCGCGCCTCGCCAAAAGGCCTCAGACGCGTCAGTTGAACAGCGAGCGGCTTTGCGGCGCGCTCCTGGCGGGGCGCGTCGCTTCTGTCGCGACATCGTGCAGAACCACGGGCAGGAGTCGGCGGCGAGGAAGCTTCGCTGCTTCGTTTCGGCCGTCGCTAGCCTTGTGCAGGCGCGCGATCCGCCATCCGGCCGTCCACGAAGCTGTGCTGCGCGGAGGTCCGGTCCAACTCGGCCCGCAGTTCCGCAAGGGTGACCTCTACACCGTTGGCAGCGAGATCCGCTTGGACGCGCTCCAGCAGGGCATCAGGTTTCAAACCGTCGATCCTCGCGGCAATCAGCGTCTGGGCATAGGCCTCCGATGTCATCCCATCGAGACCCAGCATCCGTATCGCCAAGCCTGCGACGGCTCGGATGCCCGAGATGTGGTTTACGAACCGCATCTCCTCGCCATGAATGTAGATGAACTCAGCCGCGCGCTCGCGATCCTCAAATGACCTCAGCATGGCCAGGCCCTCATTGAGTTACAGCCAGTACTCATACGCCTATTTTGAAGCGCCGCAATACTGGAAAGCTTAGCAAGATCTGTAGACAGCGGGCAGGCGCGAGTGGGGGAGTCTCTTCGGCGCCATCGGGCAGAACCACGGGCGGTCGATGGAAAGCGGGGTCGGTCAGCCTCCGCCACCGCCACTTCCACCCGTCCCGGGTCCGCCGAGATTGCCGTCCTTGTTCGGTGTATTCCAGTGGATGATGCCGTCGTCCGCGGGCCGCAACGTCGTGGCCGGCACACGCGGGAAGCCGAACGGCGGTGGCCCCTCGGGTCTTTCGCGAGGAAGCGATCTGTGGGCTCGACTGCGTTGGGCAACAGCCTCAGTGCTGCCGAGGCCTGCAAGCGCCACAACGAGGCATCTGACCACGGCGCTTTTCATGATCACTCCGCCTCGTGCAGAGCGCGCCTCCCAGCAGCGATGGTGCCGCGCATATCCGCAAGATAGCCATCGCGGTGTCGGTGTCGAGACAGTCCTCACTCCTTCGCGGCGACTGAAATCGGCGCGCAAGCAAGAATGCTGATGTGACGCCGGGCACATCGGATCCAACGAAAACAGAATAGGTCTCCGCAGTGCCGTGAAGCCAAGCGCGACACTGCGAGGCCTGCGCCATGCCCCGAATAAGCCACATCGCCGATATTGCCATCTTCGTAGCAGGCACTGCCGCTGTGGCTGTCGCCGGACAAACTCTGCTGATGCCTCAGGTTCACGTATGGGAAGCTGAGATTGTTGCAGCGTTCGTGCACGGGCTACCACGATAGTCGGACCCGTGGTCGTTACGTGAGCTTTCGATGTTGCCGCGCCTTCGGCATGGCGATCAACAGCCGGCAGGCCTGCCCGGCCTGGTCCCGATCAGAAGTCCAAGAGATTGCGTCAGCGCATCCTCTGATGCGCTCACCTGGACTTTCGCACCGGCGCTGCTCTGCTCCGAGCGTGCCACGTCAGCAAGGCCGGCCGCCAGCTCCCCCCCGTTGCATCGCCTTGGCTTCGGCGGGCGGCCTCACTTGGCGGCCGGCCGACCTTCAGACATCGCTCGACTTCGCCCCACCGGCAGCGACGACGAGAGCCAGGGCGGCGAGGGCTGTGCGCACGGCGCGAGCGTGGCTCAGCCTTCGCCGGCGGCAGCCCGTTTGATGGGGAGGTCCTGAGCCGAGGGCAGACGGGGACTCCGACGCCCAATCCTTCAGCGGGCCAGCCTTGCCGGGAGCACTGACGGGGCCGTGTTCGACGCAGCAGAAGCCGCGAAAGAGGCTACGAGGCCTGCCAAGGAACGCACATCCTCTGGCTTGCGTGGATCGCGAGCGACTGCCGCTGCTTCCCGCTCCAGCCGGAGGTTGCAGGCCTTCGAGGGTAGGCCGACATCCGGCGTGCAGTCGTCGTGACGGGCACACGCAGCATCCAGAGCGTCGATCGGTGGTAGCGGAGCGTTGTTGCCTGGGCCGCAGTAATTGCCGTGAAGGAGGAACTTCGGTCCGCCGTTAGCGGCAGGCTGAGCGAGTGCCGGACCGGCGCATACGGCGGCGAGGGTAGCCGCCGCCACGAAGACAGCGCGAGACATCATGGTGATGATCCTCCAGCACCGACGCCACGCGAAGTCACACGGTGACGATGTGCTCGGAACAGAAGAGCACGGCGCCTCACTATGCGCTGTGACAAAGATCACAGATCCAGGGCCACCCAGGCCCTCGCAGCAGCTTCATCGTTGTGGCCTCCCAGAGAGGCACCTGAGCCCTAACGGCCACCCTGTTCGGTGCGAGCGCTTGTTCTACTCTTACCCGGCAGGCTCTGATGAGCGTGAATATTGGCGGCCTGCCGCACCCCACCGCGGACGTTCGACGCTGCCGCCGGGACCGGCCTTACCGAGCAGGAGCAGGCAGCCGTCTGGCCCGAGAGGCTCGACGGTCAGGGCGCTCGCCCGCACCGCGAACTCGCCGCGCAGGTGCTGCCGCAGTCAGCCGAGCAGGTCGCGGATCTCGTCGTCCGATCGGGCCGCCTCCGCGAGCGCGGATATTATGCTTTCATCATGGGTTGTCCGGGTTCAAGTGAATTGGAGACCTGCCGTGAAGAAGCTCCTACTTGGCGCATGCGCCTTGGCCCTATCATCCTTCGTGGTGACACAGACGACCACGCCCGCCGACGCGCGTTCACGTCATATGAAATCGGCCAAGCGGACCGGATCCCCTATCACGAACAACACCGGTGGGCGTGGTTCGGCGAGCTCTGCTGCGGGCGGCAATGCAGGTCAGCCGTCGCGCGGTTCGCGGTCGACCGGTAGCGGCGGCGGCAGTAGCAGCGGCGGCGGCGGCTAAACCTCCCGCAACCTCAGCCGTTGGCTCGAGAGAACACGGCGCGCTTCTTCCCGTTATTCTTTGCCCGCCCGGCTCCGGCCGCGGCGGCTTTTTTCGTGCGCGCCGCCCCAGTAGTACGAACCTGACGCTTGGTGCCCGCTCGCGAGGCCGGCTTAGGGTGGAGAGCGGCCCCTGACCCTTCGCCCTGAAGCAGACGTTCTGCCTCCGACCCACTCTGGCCGTACAGATCTGCCATGACGCTTCCCGAAAGCCGCCAGTCGTCGGCAGCCCGGCGGCCTCAGTTCGGGGTGGAAAGCTGCCGTACCAGGGTGCGTCCGTGGGTGACCAGCCGCCACAACCCAGGGTAATCGCGCCCGGCGGATAATTGGTGCATAAGGGCTGATCACTGGCTTCGGACCCGGCCGTCAGTGCCTGAGAGCAGCGAGCGCTCCCGCCGTGATCACGCGGAGCACGTCTGTGTCTGACAGCAGGCCTCTAGCCATCCTTATCGCGGAGGCTGACGAGCTTGTCCGTATGGTCACGGCTGACATGCTGGAGGATGTTGGCTTTCAGACCATAGAGGTCCGCGCAGCCGCCGAGGCGCTGGCGGTGCTCGAAGGATCGATCCCGGTGAGCCTTCTGATTACGGGGCGCGGCATCGTAGGGGATGGTGTTGCCCTTGCCCACCTCGTTCATCACCGTTGGCCCGCTGTCGGCATCATTGTCACCTCGGGAGCCGGATCAGATCTTCAGGAGGCGTTGCCACCGGGCACACGCCTGCTCAGCAAGCCGTACGACTTCGCAGACCTCATCCATGAGGTGGAAGCTGGCCTCGCACAAGTTCAGGACGAGCCTTCAGGCGCTCCTGTGCTCCCGAGCGGTGTACCGCCCCACACGGGAACCGAGATGGGCAACGGGATGGGAGCTGTTGCGGCACCCACGACAGAGCCGGATAAAACGTAGCCCCTGCTGTCATGACGACCGGATCTGAACCTGATCAGCTTGGCTGTGGCGATGTCCGCAACGGGCCGCGAGTGGGCGGGACGGCGATATCCGCTTCGATGCCTCTCAGCTCCTAAGCGGACTGTCTGAAGGTTACCCGGAGCGGCCCTCCCGCTTCCGACCCAACCCAGACGTTCACGCTCAGCCGTGCGCATCCCGAAAGCGGATGCATGTTACGCCGCGACTCAGGCAATGCTGCACCCGTTTTGGCCTTTCAGGCCGCCCTTCGGCATCGTGCCCGATGCGGGCATTTCGAGCCGCTCGGGAAGTCGCATGACCGTTCCCGCCGGGTTTGGCGGTCATGCCCTCGACGCGCGGTAGTCGCGCAGGGGCAGGCCGCCTTGTCCCAGGTCCGCGATCCCGTGCTCGTGGAAGACGACGATCGTCTCCTCGCGAGGCTTGTCCATCACATCGAAGAGTAGATCGGCAATGCACTTGTAGACCGCGGCCTTCTGCTCGTCGGTGGTGCGGTCCGCGCCCGGAGTGGTGCCTTCACGGGTCACGAGAATGTTCACGATCGGCATGTGGCGCTCCGAGAAGAACAGGAGGGCGCCCGATGCGCTCACCCCCCGTACGGGTCAGCGACCGGCGATCAAACCGCCATCGACGTGGAGAATTTCGCCCGTGGTGAAGGCAGCGTCCTCAAGGTAGAGCACGGCCCGGACAATGTCCTCGATGTCGCCGACCTTGTTCATGGGATGGAAGGCGGCCAGAGCGTCGTAGTTCTCCGGCGAATGCATCGGCGTCTTGATGACGCCAGGGGCCACGGCGTTCACGCGGATGCCGCGCTTGACGTACTCGATGGCCAGACTCTTGGTGGCTGAGTTCATCCCGCCCTTCGTCAGCATGGCTATGAAGGCGGGAGACAGTGAACTGGCGAACTCCGCCGTGGACGCCGTGATCTGCACGACATGGCCGCTGCCCTGCTTGAGCATCACGGGAATGACCTGCTGGGTCGTGAAGAAGAAGCCGTCGAGGTTGGTCCTCAGCTTCAGCCGGTAGTCCTCCTCGGTGTACTCGGTGAACGGCTTGCCGATGAAAATGCCGGCATTGTTCACCAGGGTGTCCACGCGGCCGAACTTCTCCACTGCCGCTGTGACCAGCCGCTTGCCCGTGTCCGGATCGCCGATGTCGCCGGCGACCGTTATCAGATCCGGGTCGGTCGAGGGCCGGATCGAGCGAGAGGTGGCGATGACGCCATAACCCCGGGCACGAAACCCTTGAACGATGCCCTCACCGAGCCCCTGCGAGGCACCGGTGACGATGGCAACCTTCTTGGTGTCCGACATCGCTGGATTTCCTTGATGGCCACGTGCGGGGCCGCTCCGCCGGCTCGCATGTACGGCGGTTCCTCCGGCGAAAAAATTCGCTATCTTCGATCAATGGCTGATAGAAAACGCACAGTGCTTGACTGGCAGGACGTGCGGATCTTCCTGGCGCTCACGCGGCACGGCAGCTTGTCCGCGGCCGCTCGGACGCTCTCCGTGAACCACGGGACTGTCTCTCGAAGGCTTCGCTCCCTGGAGGAGAGCCTCGGAGACAAGCTCGTTGAGCGGCGGCCTGAAGGCTATGTCCTGACGCCGGCGGGAACGCACGCGCTCGAAGCGGCGAGCGACATGGAACAGGCGGCCGAGATCCTCGGTCGAGGCGCCGTGAATGAGGGCCCAAGCGGTCTGGTGCGGATCAACGCTTCACCAGCGATGTCGAACGGCTTCCTCGCCTTGCGCCTCGCGACGGTGGCGTCGCGGTATCCGAGGCTCAACATCGACCTGGCAGCCAATCATCGCTCCATAAGCCTGGAGCGCCATCAGGCGGACATCGCGGTCCGCTTCGGGCGACCTACCGATGGCGACGTGGTCGCACGTCCGCTCACGACAGTCGGGTACGGGTTCTATGGTACGGACGAGGCCTGCCGTTCGGTCGAGGCGGGCTCCGATCCGGTGTTCATCGGGTTCGACGAGGCGGATGCCTACTTGCCCGAAGCGGCGTGGATGACACGGCATTTCCCACGCGCGCGCCTAGCCTTCCGGGCGCATGACCAGTTCGCGCAGTCAATCGCCGCGCGGTCCGGCGCCGGGCTTGTGCTTCTTCCCCACTATATCGGGCGTAGCGACCCGTCGTTGCGGATCACCGATCTCCGCCCCGTGCCGCCGAGCAAGGAAGTTTTCCTGCTTACTCGCAGTCGCGACAAGAAGGACCCGTCGATCCGCGCCGTTGCCGTTGAAGTGGCCGACATGTTCGAGCAGGCTCGTGTTCTATTCCTATAAGTCGATTCCAGCATATCACCAGGCTGGCATAGACCGGCGTCTGAAGGTCGACATTCGCGGTCGATCTGTTCCGGAGCAGCCACTCCGCTTCTGGCCAGAAGTTGCCGAACCTATCGGATTGCCTGGAAGCGGACCTTCCTACCTTCTGCAATGGGTCGAAAGCAGCCCCTGGCTACGGGTTCCACGGATCGGATTGCGACCACAAAGTGCCCGCTGCTCGCGACGGCCCTGCTTCCTCTCAAGGGTTACTCAGCCCGGCCGGCACCGCCGCGCGGGGCTTTTTCGTGCGTGATTACTCCTCAGCCTCAGCGAGATCGGCGTCGGTGATCACGCCACCGGTCCCACCCACCTCTTCGTTCTTGCGGTTCTGAATGGCCTGAAGCGTTTCCGACGGCATACTGGCCGCTTTCCGAGCCGCGTGTTCGGTCGCGTAGAACCCTGGCAGCCAGCCATCACAGTCAGCCACTACAAAGCCGCCATCGCGCGGGTGGACCTTGATCATCTGCCGTCCTCCGGTCCCGCCGGCACCGCCGCGCGGACCTATCTCGTGCCGTTGTCATGCTCGCTTGAAACTTGTCCGACTGCGCGACCGTAGCGCGCGGCATGAGCGATGAATCTCACGGACGCGAAGCCCTTCTCATGAACCTGCGGAATTACGCTCACGCTGCCCGCCTACGCCTGGCTTTGCATCCGAGCGACGCCGAGCGCCTAGCCGACTTGCCGCCAGGAGCACTTGCCGCGATCGAGGAGGGGTCAAGCGTTGACCTGCCGGCGGCGGATCTGAGGCGACTAGCGGAGACCTTAGGGCTGACCGATCAAGGCACGCCGGTCGTACGGCGACCGCCCGACTCTCGAACCTGAGCGGCACATCCAATCGGTGCTGCCGCGCGGGGCTTTTTCGTCTCTGCGCCGTGGCGGCTCGGCTCAGGCAAGGGAGCGTTACCCCCGTCGCATCACAGGTCTGGCCGCGTTCGGTTGAACGGGCTGAGCGCCGGCAGAGCAGCACCGTCGCGGTACACCGGTGCGGTCTCGCCGCCGCAGTCGCATAGAGCCCGCCCGGGTCCCATCTGGGCGGGCTTACTTGTTTCGGCCCTACGCCTTCATCTCGGCGAGCATCTTGGCGCCCTCAGTCAGAAAGAAGGCCTTGATCTTTGGATTCCTGACCCGCAGGGCGCAATGCCTCGCGATCTCGGTCATGGACCGGTTCTTTGGTTTTTTGAGGAGATCGACCAGATACGTCTCGGCTCCGGCCTCTGTATCAATGTTGAACGGTTGAGGGTCCATGGCGCGCCTCCGCTTTGGCCTGCCTGATCAGATGTCAGGGGCTTTTCATTCCCCGAGGCGCAACCAGCCACGGCCTGCAAGCTTGTTGTGGCTCTAGCGGATCACCTCGAGGTCGATCAGGGGTCCGCCGACATCGAAGATGCCAACTTCGTCCACCACGCCTAGCTCGACATCGTCGCGTCGCCGCCCGGGCGACACAAGGGCGGATAGCATCCCAAGACCCACCGCCCCAGCAATCGAAGCGACCACAATCGCGAGAGACATGACTGGCACCAGGAAGCAGTATTATCTTCGCAAGGTAGACCAGTAATCTTAAATCATCGTTTCGCGATGTGTGGCTTCGCGGGCGGTCCTTGTCGACCATCCTGTCCCCGAGCCAAGGTGCGTATCGGGTCGGCTGACAAGACTACGCAGGGCACCGCACCGCTCACGATGTTTTGCACTTCTGCATCGTCGTGCTGGTGGCGAAGCTGAGCCGTTACCGCTATTGGCTAACCGTCTGTTAAAAGGCGGCTCAATTGCCTCGATACTATTTTGACATCCATGATGGCGAGCTACTCGTAGATGATGAAGGCACCCAGTGTGCCGATCTCGAAGCCGCTCGCGAGAAGGTCATAGTCAGCTTTCAAGATGTCGGGGAATGGATCACCCCGGCTGATGGCGACGATCAAAGGGTGTCGGTGACAGTCCGGGATGAGGCTGGTCGCAGGGTTTACACCGGGACGCTGACCTTCACCGGATCTAAGTTGGGCGAGCCGGCCTCGTCGTAGCTGCTCGGCTCACACGCTGGTGAGATCGGACGCTCTCCCACCCCGTGAGCAGATCGGAGCGGGAGCTGCGCGGACGATTGGCGGGTCGGCAACCATTCGGCCCTACCCCGCCGGCATGTCCGACCTCCCGCCCGCCGTCGCCTCCGAGCGCGACCAGATCGAGCGTCTGTCCGAGCACGCCTCGCCGTGCCGGTATCTCCCGCCGGCGAAGTGGGCCGCGATGCGGCAGAACGCGCTGGCCTTCCTCGACGAGCATGGCGCTGAGGCGCACCGGCTCGGCTGAACCGCCCCGCAGCTGTTCGGCGTGCATCCGGAGCACGGCTTCTTGCGCGTCGAATATGCCGGCGCCCTGATGGTGAACGAACGGCCGGTGATCGCTGTCGAGCCCGACCGGATCGTCTTCGACCGCTTCTCCGGCTGCCGGACGAAGCCGGGTCAGACCTGGGGCATTCCGGTCTGGGAGTTCGCGGCGCGGGGCGTGGGCCGGTGAGCTACTGGCTTCGAGCGCGCATCGGCGGCACAAATCGTTCCTCGACCTCACGCTGCTGGTGCCGATCCCAGCGGCGTGTGCGCCAGCGGGATTGATGCCCAGGTACGCACCACCGGTTCCGGGATGGACCTGATGCTTGGTTTGCTCCAGCAATTTGCGTGAGCGCTGGATCGCCTGCTGGGCGTTCTGGATGATCCTGTCGTTTCCGGTCATTCAAGGCGTTCTTCTTCGACGCCGAAAGCCGACACCGACGCCATCCCGCCGGTGCCGCCCAGCTCACAAAGCAGTATCGCTATCCGTGGGAGCTGCAATCGAAGTGCGACCGAGCCATAGGCGCGATCGCGACCGGAACGGGCGCGGCCTCACCTCCGAAGGTTGCGATGTGGTTTCGGCATCGCAGATCGGCCGAGGCTGGCTAGGCCGACGCAACGGGTGCGAATTCGTCGCCGTCCTGATGGAGTCCTAACAGTTTGGCGATGTCGCGGCCTTCAGGGTCTTCGATCAGGTCCGCGAGCGTGTAGCGGTCGAGCACTGCGAGGAACGCCGACAGAGCCTCTCCCAGAATGCGTCGCAACCGGCATGGTGCCGTGATCGCGCAAGCGCCACCCGAGAAGCACTCGACCAAGGCGAGATCGTCCTCCGTCTGGCGCACGACCGCGCCGACCACGATCTCGCCCGGCGCCCTGGCGAGCCGCAGCCCGCCGCCCCGGCCCCGGATGGTGCGGATCAACCCCAGACGTCCAAGCTGATGCACCACCTTCGTCAGGTGGCTCTCCGAGATGCCGTACGCGCGCGCGATCTCGGCGATCGAACTCTGCCGCGGCTCGTGCAGGCCGACGTAGATCAGCGTGCGCAGGGCGTAGTCCGTATAGCGGGTCAGGCGCATGGCGGCTCCGTACTGCCCATAAGGTACATTTCAGTTGAATCTTTTCAACCGATAGCCCATAAGGTTCATCGTCAGTGCACCTTTGAGAGTTGTTGATGCCCAACCCGCTCAGCCCTGCCACCATAGCCATCATCAAGGCCACCGTGCCGGCCCTCGAGGCGCACGGCCTGACGATCACGAAGCGCATGTACGAGCGCCTCTTCCAGGACGCAGCGATCCGCGACCTCTTCAACCAGTCCCACCACGGCGAGACCGGCTCGCAACCGAAGGCCCTGGCCCAGGCGGTGCTGGCCTATGCCCGCAACATCGGCAATCTCGGCGTCCTCGCCGGAGCGGTCGAGCGCATCGCGCAGAAGCATGTCGCGCTGAACATCCTGCCGGAGCACTATCCCTACGTGGCCGACGCGCTGCTCGGCGCCATCGGCGACGTGCTCGGCGAGGCCGCCACGCCGGAGATCTGCGCGGCCTGGGGTGAGGCGTACTGGTTCCTGGCGGAGCTGCTGATCGGCCGCGAGGCCACGATCTACCGCGATCTGTCGGCCAAGCCGGGGGGCTGGAACGGCTGGCGCGACTTCGTGGTCGAGAGCGTCGCGCAGGATAGCGAGATGATCAGCTCCTTCGTCCTAGCCCCGGTTGACGGGGGCCCGGTGCTGCGGCACCGGCCCGGGCAGTACCTGGGCTTCCTGTTCAACCTGCCGGGCCACGGGGTGTTGAAGCGGAACTACTCGATCTCCTGCGCGCCGAACGACCGGACCTACCGCATCACCGTCAAGCGTGAGGGCCGGGCAGACGAACCCGCCGGGATCGTCTCGAACTGGCTGCACGATCATGCCAGATACGGGACGGTTCTTCGCGCGGCACCGCCTGCCGGTGACTTCTTCCTCGACCAGGTGTCGAACGCCCCCGTCGTGCTCGTCAGCGGAGGCGTCGGGCTGACGCCGATGATGAGCATGCTGGAGACGATCACAGCGGCGACACCTGAGCGGCCGACCTGGTACGTTCACGGGGCACTCAACGGTCGTGTGCACGCGATGCGTGATCACGCGAAGGCGCTGACCGCCGGCACCGAGAACGTCCGTTTGCACACCTTCTACGCGGAGCCGGAAGCGCAGGATCGGCAGGGCGAGCACTACGATGCGGCCGGCTTGATCAGCGCAGACTGGCTCGTGGCGCAGACGCCCCGCGAGGAGGCGACCTACTATCTCTGCGGTCCCAAGCCGTTCCTCAGCGCGCTTGTGAATGGGCTTCAGCGTCAGGGCATTCCGGCCGAGCGCATCCGGTTCGAGTTCTTCGGTCCGGCGGATGAGCTGATCGAAGAGCCGCGGCAAGCCGCCTGAGCACGATGGCGCCGCTTCTTCAGGTGAGCGGCGCCACAACCGGAGGAGCGCCTGCGTGGACTACGCGCGTAAAGTGGCCGACGCGATCCTGTCTACCGCGGCAGATGCGGTGATTGCCTCGGACAGCGAGGGGATCATCCGCGTCTGGAACCCGGGAGCAGAGCGCGTCTTCGGCTACACGGCCGACGAGGCAGTCGGCCGATCGCTCGACATCATCACGCCCGAGCGGCTGCGCAAGCGCCACTGGGAGGGGTACCGCAAGTCCATGGCGACGGGGGAGAGCCGCTATGGTGAGGGTGCTCTCCTATCTGTCCCGGGCATCCGCAAGGATGGGCGGCAGATCTCGCTCGAGTTCACCATCGTGCCGCTTAGAGATGAGCAGGGGGCGATGACCGGCATGGTCGCGGTGATGCGGGATGTCACGATCCGCTTCACCGAACTGAAGGTTTTGAGACAGCGTTTGGCCAAGCTCACCGAGCGGCACGCGGGCACACCATAGCGAGGGAGCGCATCATGGCTGGGCGTTCAACCAAACCGCCTGAGATGCCGTCGGATTCTGCGGCTCCCGAACGCCCCGAGTTCGGCGAGTACAGCTCTCCACCCTGTTTCATGCATGAGCTCGATCCCGACTTCGTCAGCCCGAAGATCGAGACGCGACCTTCTGAACCATGCGCCCCTGAAGTCTCAGTATCCGACTGGCCGAGCGTGCGGCGGTGGCGAAAGGAGACCCGCACCGCCCTCATCGAGCGGCGGGTCAGCATCTCTGCCCAGGATCGCGCTGCTTGGAGCGCGCGCATCGGGCAAGCTCTCCGAGCCGCTCTACCCTCGGCATCAGGCCTCTTGATCGGCCTCTACTGGCCCTTCAGGGGCGAGTTCGATGCCAGACCCCTCCTGACAGGGATGCGTGAAGAGGGAGCACGACTGGCGCTTCCGATCGTCGTGGAGAAGGGGCGCCCCCTCCAGTTTCGAACTTGGTCGCCAGGTGACCGCATGACTCGCGGCGTCTGGAACATTCCCATTCCCGCCGAGGGCGAGGCCGTCGATCCTGACGTTCTGATCGCACCGCTCGTCGGCTTCGATCCGGCCAGATACCGCCTCGGCTATGGTGGGGGCTTCTATGACCGAACCATCGCGTCCAGACCGACGAAGCCGCTGGTCATCGGCGTCGGCTTTGCCCTTGCGCGGCTCGCGACAATCCACCCGCAGGCGCACGACGTTCCTATGGACATCATCGTGACAGAAGACGGTGTCTGGCCAGACACGGATCAACCTTGATCTCGCTTTGGAGTTGGGCTGGTGTCCACATTGGATAGCTTCTTAGCCGATGCGGTCCCGGCCTGTTCCGAATCGGGTCTGCGCGCTCTCGCCTATAAAGCTATACTGGGTGTGATCGCCGAATTGCGCATCTATGATCATCCCGGCGAGCTGCAGCTCGATGAGTGCAAACTTCCCGGGGATCTTAGGGTCAGCCGCACGCCCATCCGAGAGGCACTGACGATCCTGGAACACCAGGGATTCGTACGTCGGCGGCCGCGACACGGTGTGTTCGTTGTCAAGAAAACCAGGCGTGAGATCATCGAGATGGTCTATGCCTGTGCTGCACTGGAGAGCATGGCGGTCCGGTTGGCATGTGCCAAAGCGACGGAGGCGCAGCTCGGCGCGCTTCGTGCGAGCTTCCGCGCCCTCTATGAGGCAGATCCGACAGGCGAATATCACCGCTACTTCGAGGCTCGTTGGCAGTTCTGCCGCCATGCCGCCACCCTCGCGCAATGCGCGGAGATCCTGTCTATGCTCAACCACCTCCTGCTGCATTTGCGGAGCGTTCACGAGACGAT
Source organism: Methylobacterium sp. FW102-HT35C08 (assembly GCF_058790235.1). Classification (NCBI taxonomy): domain Bacteria; kingdom Pseudomonadati; phylum Pseudomonadota; class Alphaproteobacteria; order Hyphomicrobiales; family Methylobacteriaceae; genus Methylobacterium; species Methylobacterium sp. FW102-HT35C08. Next base: position 1,400,636 of record NZ_JBYTCL010000002.1, read on the forward strand.
ATTCCGCCAGAGCATCGACCTCGCATATCTGAGGGCCGCGTACAGGGCCATTATCGAAGCGCTGGAGCTGCGTGACGCCGAGCTTGCGAGCCGGCTCGTTCTCGAAAGAGGCCTCAGGTTTGCTCGTGACATCGAGAGCTGCGGCGATTGTTTCGGATCTCCGAAAGCCGTGGCCTGACGCTTTTGCCGCAAGCTCCGTCACGGAACCCATGCTCACTGACGTTGCGCCGGTCTCGTGGAGGTGGATCAGGATCGTTCGCCCGTCACAAGATTCAGATCGGAACGAGCCGCTTCATTTCTGTCTGACCTTGCGTCGGGTCTGCTCTGGAGCGGACGAGCTGCTTCCGGCCAGATCCGGCCGGCAGGTCTGCGCAACCCTCAAGGTGCTTAGCGGTTCGGACCGGTAGAGTGGTGCGGATCAGGAGAGAGCAGATGCAGGATATCCCATTGGGCGCAAAGGGCAGCTTCGCCATGCTGGTCCGTCCCCCGCATCTGGCGAACCAGTTCAAGGACACCATCCTGCCGCCCGTCTTTGCGACACCGATGATGATTTTGATGATGGAAAACGCAGCTCTGAACGCCATCCGGCAATTCCTCGATCCCGGCGAGAGCGCCGTCGGTACGAAGGTCGACGTAAGCCATATGGCGGCGACCCCAGTCGGGCACCGGGTGAGAGCGGAGGCCGAGGTGGTAGGTGTGATGGGGCGTCAGATCCGCTTCCGCGTTGCAGCCTGGGATGAGGCAGAGCAGATCGGAGCTGGGACGCACGAGCGGATGGTGGTCGACTTGGAGCGGCTCGGAAAACGTCTCGTCGACAAGCGGCCCGCATCAGCATCAAGTGTGTAGGCGCCCGTCTGCTTTTGCAGGTGCGCTTCTCCGAAGCGGGCTGGCGGCGTTCGGCCACCTTCGCTCATTCGGGGTCGGTTAGATCACCGGCAAGCGGATTTTCCGTAGGTCTGAGAAGGGTCGAAAGCGGACGCTTGCTCCGCGCCGTCAGGCGTCATTTTCCTGGCCTTGGCCGGCTGAAGCCGGAGCGGCGACGGCGGAGCGCGATCGCGGAGCCTGCGGCGTCCCGCTCCTCACCGCAAAGCCGTCCCCTCCAGGCGCACGAGCGCCCGGGCGGCGTGCATTGCCTGCTCTCGGCCGGGCAGGCCGGCACGCTCGGCAATCTCGGTGGCGGTGGACGGCTCGGGCGTGAGCGCCGCCAGGACGCGCGGGCGGACGTCTAGGCGCGGGCGGGCGCCGCGGGGCGATGGGGCCTTCGGCATGGCACCGGGCTACCGTGACTCGCCGTTCCCGACCAGCCCGCGTCTGAGGGCGAGGCGCCACAGGCCGGCATCCAAGAACGTCAGGTCTCTGACCTGCCAGCGGTCGAGTTCGTTGCCGATCGGCGCCACCGCGACGCCAGCGGCCCCCAACATGGCTACAGCCTCAAGGACCAGGTCGGCGTCGTCGCTCATGGCTAAGCCAACGCAATCAGCATCCAGGCGCGCTTTCGCCGCGATGTCATACTCCGGCGCCGACGGGTCCCCGGCGACGACGCGATTCACGATCTGCCGAGCGTCCTGGCCGGTCATGCCGATGCCCTGGATGAAGCCGCTCAGGCGCTCCATCACGCGGTTGGCGACGAGCTCGTGTTTCGCGGTTTCGTCGCTCATCCCTGGACCGGACAACCCAAGATCACGGTGGTCTTCACCATCATCAGATCGGGCGGTGGGGTCATCAACTTGGCGGGCAATCGACCAGGGGTAACGATCGGTTAACCATAAAGGTCGAGGTAGCTGTCAGCGATCGGCTGGGGGCTGAGCGTCGGAAGAGCAGCACCGAGACCCGGATGTACGGTCTCGCGGTGCGGCCTCGCCGGCGCAGTCGCAACAAGCCCGCACCTGGAACACCAGGGCGGGCTTTTCTCATTGGATCGGGCGGCGGGGCAGATGCAGGGCTATGTCACAGCCTGCGGATGTAAGGATGGCTGGCCGGTGTACGTGTCGGGCTTGAGCGCGCAGCCATTGTGCGCCTTGCGGTGATAGAGGCTGCGGCGAACGCTCGGTCCGCTGTACGTCCCGTTGAGCGCCACACGCCCGTGACAGGCCGGACAGCGTTTGACGGCCATGATGTGCTGGGACGCGGCTTCGTCCAGACTGACGGCAATCCAGGCGCACCCGATCTTCACTTCACAGGTCTGCGGATCAGGGTTCGGCATAGCCCTGACCTGCCATGCCGGAGCGCGGGTCGCCAGCGCCTCGGCGCCACACTGCTGTTCGCCTCCCTGTATCCTGGGCAACCCCGCTTTTGGCTGTATGGCCGGGGCGCTTAAAGCAATTGGTCTCCGAGCCAGGAGTCAGGCATCAGACGGGCTGAACATATTCTCGTTACGCAGCCTTGTGGTCGTCGTTCCCTCGCGGAGGCACGCCTACATCGCCGTCGTGGCAAAACGCCCGATGACCCTCGACCTGTTCACCACCCTCCACATCGTTGATGATGATGTGTCGGCTGTCGTGGACGCCTATCTGGCCGATCCCTCGCCCCGGTCTGTGACGTTCGGCGAGGGCTATCGGATCAATCCTGCGGCAGCAATGGCCTCGCACCCATTTACCCGCACGCTGATTGGCCAACCATGGGCGGACGCGGGGCTTCGACGTGCTGTCGTGCGAGCTGCTATCCTGCGATTGACCTGACCGGCTGGCTTTGGACCGGGCTGATTGAGCGGATCAGCCAGGACCAGAGGCGTCGGACATGCGGCGAGGTCAGAAGACGAGCGCGGAGCAGGTCGTGCTGAAGCTGCGCCGGATCGAGGTGCAGACGGCCCAGGGCAACCGCTTAGCACTGGCGTGCAAGGAGGCGGAGATCCCCGAGCAGAGCGACTCACGCTGGCGCAAGGAGTACGGCGGCCGGCAGGTCAATCAGGCGCGTAGGATGGAAGACCTGGAGCGCGAGGACGCTCGATTGCGGCGGCTTGAGGCCGATCTGTCTCTGGTGGGTCAGGCGCTGGCGGACGTCGCCTCGGGAACCTTGTAGCCCCCGAACGACACCGGCAGGCGGTTGCTGGCATCCGGGAGAAGTAAGACCTCTCGGAACGTCACGCCTGCCGGATCGTCGGCCAGCATCGGGGCACGCAACGCACCGTGCCCACCGTGCCGGCCGATGAGGATGCGCTGCCTCGCGCCGTTATCGCCCTGGCGTCCGAGTACGGGCGCTATGGCTACCGCCGCGTCACCGCGCTGCTGCAGGCCGCGGGCTGGCAGGTGGGCAAGGATCGGGTTCATCCTTCGAGAACCTCAGGATGAGGGCATCTGGCGTCGCGAGGGGCTCAAGGTCTCGCAAAAACACAGACCACGCAGCCGGCTGTGGTTGAACGACGGCTCGTGCGTGCGGCTGCGCCCGCTCCGCCGCAACCACGTCTGGAGCTTCGACTTTGTGCAGAGGCAGACGCACGACGGCCGGAGCCTGCGCATCCTGACACTGATCGACGAACACAGCCGGGCCTGCCTCGCGCTGAAGGTGGCGCGACGCATCGGCGTGATCGAGGCGCTGGCCGACGCCCTGTGCCTGCACGGCATCCCGAACCACATCCGCTGCGACAACGGCCCTGAACCGAAGGACCGTGCAGCGAGATGATCTCGAAGGCGCTGCGCAAGTGGATCGCCAATGGGTCGCCAAGACGGGGCCGCAGATCCAGTACATTGCACCCGGCTCGCCGTGGGAGAGCGAGTCTTGCGAGAGCTTCAATGGCAAGCTGCGCGACGAGTGCCTCCGCCGAGAGATCTTCTACGCACTGAAGGAAGCTCAGATCGTGATCGGGCTGTGGAAGAACACCGACAACCGCGTCCGGCCGCACTCGCCTTGGGCTACCGGCCCCCGCGCTGTCAGCTTCCCAGATCTGGCCCTCCGGCTACCCGTGGCCGCTACCATGCAGTGGCCTCCCGTTCGACTCGGCCCGAAATACCGGTCAGGCCAATCGGCCATGACCATTTTTGAGGGTTACCAATCTGGCTAAACGCGCCTTTAAATCGATGTTGGACCATTTCAGGGCCAACAATTCCCCGCGCCGCATTCCTGTTTCAAGGGCCAACATGATGAGAGGCCGAAGATACCACACCCGCGTTTCATCAGTGCGGCCGTCAGCGACGCTTCGGCTCCCTCCGGCAGCCGTTGGCCTCTGACCTTGGATGGGGAGGGGGGGGCGATCTGACGGACAGGATTTCCGGCGAATGGCGCACCTCATTCCTTGCGGCCGACTTCGATACTTTGCCTAAGGACGGTGAGTTCCTGGCGGGCTGTCTCCCCGCTCACGCTCTTGAAGGCGATCATCCCGATATGCTGCGACCATCTGAGCCGCCAGCCGATAGACCGCGACTTTTGCGAGTGGGGTCCGGAGGAAGGTCAGAACGAGAGATGCCTCAAAACTTCGCCTATACTTCCGGCTTGTCACTTCGGCCTCATACCGTGTCAGCAAGGCGCCGACGGTTAGCCTGTTCGCGGTCGCCCCGTGACCCGAGAATTCGCTTCGTTCGATCTGACGCTCAGTTTCTCGCGCCCAACCGTCCGCATCAGTCTTTGAACAAAACGATTTTGTGATGAGAGGAAAGCCGTCGCGCCGGACCTGAACTTGCCACGCTTGTCCGCGCTTTCGAATGGTCGCCATACCTCGTGTCCCACTGTGCTTGTGACGCCAGTGTGACAGATGGACCGGAAACGGGCTTTGATGACGAACCAGCGAGGCCGAATCTATAGGAAAATCAGAGCCTTAAAATTGGCGCGCCAGACAGAATGAAACTACGAACACCTATGTCATTGCGATTGCAAGATAATTTCAGAGGCCATGCTATCACCCGGTACCTCGCAGCCGCTGTGCCTCCATCGAGCCGCAGCTCGCTACTCAGAACCGGACATTCGGCTTTGCGCCCATTGCCGCCGTATACCCTTTCTGAACCGCGTCCTGAAAGCAGACATCATCCATCAGGAGGCTGTTTTAGCGCGCGGTCCGCTTCGTTCGGAGGGGGACCAGGCTCGGGCGTCGTTTCCTCAGGTTCACTAGGCCGCGCGCATCTCACTGCATGAGCTTACTGCATGTCAGCTCGCGGCATTTTTCACTGAACGGGTATTCGTAGTTGCGCCATATTGCACTGCGGCAAGACTGGGCCATTGGGGCTCGGAGCGGAGTGGGTATGGCGGTCATTCTCAGCGTCGCGAAGCGTACGAACATCTCTCCTGCAAACGTCCTCCCGATGCGATCTGCCTCCCTGATGACTCGAGTTGCCGCTGCGCTTCGGCGCGGAGCGGATTGGCGCTTCACCGAGCAACTCGCCCAGATCGAACGCATCGGGCGCGCCGGGGCGTTCTGAAGGTTGGCTAGTCGGAAACACTGAGCTCGGCTGAGCGGCCCCTGGGATCGCCGACATGCGCCGGCTCTCACCCCCGACCTCATAGGAAGCCGATCGAGAACCAGGGCACCAGGATGATCGCGGCCAGGCCGACGAGCAGGGCTACGATGTAGCCGACGATCGGCCGCATCCCCACATCTGGATGGATCCGGCTGATGGCGCAGGCCGCGTAGTAGCCGACGCCAAAAGGCGGTGCGAACAAGCCGATGCCCATCGCGAGGATCACCACCATGGCATAGTGGACCTCGTGCACGCCGACCGCACGGGCGATCGGGAAGAGCAGCGGCCCGAATAGCACGATGGCCGGGATCCCCTCCAGCACCGAGCCCAGCACGATGAAGGCAAGGGCCGAGATGGCCAGGAAGCCGAGCGGGCCGCCGGGCAGGCTCTTCATCGCCACGGCGAGCGCCTGCGAGAACCCCGACTGCGTCAAAGCCCAGGCCATGCCGGTGGCCGCGCCGATGATCAGCAGGATTGCCCCCGACAGCGTCGCGGTGGTCACCAGCATCGGCACGAGCCGGCGCCAGTCGAATTGCCGGTAGACGAGGAGTCCCGCGAGAACAGCGTAGACGATGCCAATCGTCGAGACCTCGGTCGCTGTCGCTACGCCTTCGACAACAGCCGCACGGATGACGAAGGGAAGCGCCAACGCGGGTAGCGCCACGGCGAGAGTCTTCAGGATCGCCGTCCGGCTCGGTCGGGCCACGTGGCTCAGATCCTCGTGCCGGTAGCGCCACCAGACCAGCGCGCACAGCGTGATGCCGAGGACGAGGCCCGGTAGCAGGCCGCCGGTGAACAGCGCCGTGATCGACACGCCCGTGACCGAGCCGATGGTGATCAACACGATCGAGGGCGGGATTGTCTCGGTTTGTGCGCCGGTCGCGGACAGCAGTGCGACGAGATCCCCTTCCTTGGCACCGCGCGCCTTCATCTCGGGGAACAGCACCGGCGCGACCGCGGCCATGTCGGCGGCCTTCGAACCGGAGATGCCCGAGACGAGGTACATCGCGCCGACCAGCACGAAGTGCAGGCCGCCGCGAACGTGGCCAAGCAAGCTCGCGAGGAAGCCGACCATGGCGCGCGCCATGCCGGTCATCTCGATCAGCAGCCCGAGGAAGATGAACAGCGGCACCGAGAGCAGGATGAGGTGGCTCATGCCCTCGTCCATACGGCCGACAACGACCATGGCGGGCGCGTGCGTCGTGGTCATCAGGTAAGCGTAGGTGGAAAGCCCGAACGAGAAGGCGATCGGCACGCCGGAGAACACGAGGGCGCCGACGCCGAGGAGAAAGAAGACCAGCAGGTTCAAGTTGCCCATCCCGATGAGCGTGGGCGACAGGACGGCGAGCCCGGCGGCGATGCAGGCGCCGAGGAGGAGTGCCGCCCCGGTCAGGCGCCAGTCGCTCTCCTGCACGAGCCGCACGATAGCGGTCACGAGCATCAGAGCGAAGCCGACCGGCAGGGCGGTGGCGCGCCACGTGTTGGTGAGATCGAGGGCCGGCGTGTGGACCCAGGATTCCTCGACCGCGAACTCGACGGCGGGCTCCAGCAGCAGCCCGACGAGGACGAGGCCCGAGACGGTCGCCAGGGTATCGAGGAAGGCCCTGGTGTGGGATGAGGCCATGCCGACGAACGCGGTCATGCGCATGTGCTCGCCGCGTCGGTAGGCGATGACCGTGCCGAGCATGGCGAGCCAGAGAAAGAGGATCGCGGCGAGTTCGTCCGACCAGACCAGGGGCCGGTGCAGGACGTAGCGGCTGATGACGCCGGCCAGCAGGATCACGATTTCCAGGCCGACCAAGATCGCCGCCGGGATCTCGATCGCCCGGCCAAGGATGCGATCGAAGGCCTGGAGCCGGGATCGACCAACCGCCGTTTCCGAGGAGGCGGACGGGAGGGTTATGTCGAGTTGAGCATCGAGCTGCATGGCAGGCCCCCTCACACGAGTTTTCCGGAGACGCTTTCGAGATGGGCCCAAGCCTCGTCGCCGAGCTTGGTCTTCCAGTCCCTGTAGAAGCTGGTCCGACCCAGGGCGTCGCGGAACGCCTCCCGGTCGGGATCGATGAAGCTCAGGCCCTTCGCGGAGAGCGTCGTGCGCAGGTTCTCGTTGAGCGCCACGATGTCGGTCCGCTCCTCTCCGGCCGAGCGGTCGAGTTCACGGGAGACGATGGCGCGTAGATCCTCGGGCAGGCGCAGCCAGGCGCGCTTGTTACCGAGGATCCAGTAGCCGTCCCAGATGTGCCCAGTCAGGCTGCAGCTCTTCTGGACCTCGTAGAGCCGAGTCGTCGCGGTGATCGGGAGCGGGTTTTCCTGACCCTCGACCACCTTGGTCTGCAGCGCCGAGTAGAGCTCGTTGAAGTTGATCGGCGTGGCGCCCGCGTTCAATGCCCGGAACAGCGAGGTCTGCATCGGCGCCTGCGGCACGCGGATCTTGAAGCCGCGCAGATCGTCAGGGGTGCGGATCTCGCGCGTCGAGGAGGTGATGTGGCGGAAGCCGTTGTCCCAGACCTTCGACACGGCCAGAATCGGTGTGCGCCCGATCTGCTCGCGGACGTAGGCGCCGAGCGGCCCATCCATGGCGGCCCAGACGCTTGGGTAGTCCTTGAAGACGAAGCCAAGATTCGGCAGGGTCGCGACCGGCAGAAAGGTCGCCAGAACCGAGGAGGCGAGGTTCAGGAACTCGACGGCGCCGCTGCGGACCTGGGCCAGCAGATCCGTGTCTCCCCCGAGCTGGTTGGCTGGGAACAGCCGGATCTCGAGGCGCCCGTCCGTCGCATCTCGGATGCGATCGCTGGCCTGCTGCGCGCGGAGGTTGACCGGGTGGGTCGGGTCCTGGCCGGTTGCGAGTTTGTAGACGAACTCCGCCGCCTCGGCGCGCCGCGTTAGGATGCCGAACAGGGGAAGCGCGGCCGCGCTCGCGATGAGGTGGCGGCGGCTGAGAGAAGCCTCTGGCATGTTTCACTCCCTGGTGGTCCGGGCATGCCGTTCGATCCCCGCCGTTCGCGGTCTTTCGGGATCGTCACCCGGTCTCGCGGGATGCGTGGCTCGCCGCCCGTGGCGCCTGATCTGATGGATCGTCGGTTGGAAGGACGTGCCGGTGTTCGGCACGTCCCCCCGCTTCAGCGCTGGCTCAGAGCCAGCCGCGGATGCTGCGGGCCATGGCCTGCGTGGAGATGCCGTAGCGGTCGTGCAGCGTCGGCAGGGCTCCCGCGTCGAGGAACTCGTCCGGCAGTCCGATCTGGCGGTAGCCCGGCGGCACGGTGCCGGTGCGCAGGAGGAGGCTCGCCACCGCCTCGCCGAGACCGCCGACCACCGAGTGGTTCTCCGCCACCACCACGAGCCGGCCGCCGCGGCCGACCTCGCGCAGGACAGTCTCCTCATCGAGCGGCTTGATGGTCGGTACGTGCAGCACCGCCACGTCCACTCGGTCGTTCTCCAGGTCCTGCGCGACTTCGAGGGCCCGCATGGTCATCAGCCCGGAGGAGATGATCAGGACGTCGCGCCCGTCACGAAGGGTCTTGGCCTTGCCCCACTCGAACCGGTAGCCGTACTCGTCTAGCACGAGGGGTACGTTGCCGCGCAGGAGCCGCAGGTAGACGGGGCCCTGATGCTCGACCATGGTCGGCACCACCTGCTCCAGCTCGTGCGCGTCGCAGGGGTCGAGAATCGTGAGGTTCGGCATGCCGCGGAAGATCGCGAGATCCTCGGTGGCCTGATGGCTCGGGCCGTAGCCCGTGGTCAGGCCAGGCAGGGCGCAGGCGATCTTGACGTTGAGGTTCTCCTCGGCGATCGCGAGACAGATGAAGTCGTAGGCCCGCCGCGCCGCGAACACCGCGTAGGTGGTGGCGATGGGGGTGAAACCCTCGCGGGCGAGACCTGCTGCCGCGCTCATCAGGAGCTGCTCGGCCATGCCCATCTGGTAGAACCGGTCGGGGTAGGCCTGCGCGAAGATGTGCAGGTCGGTGTACTTCGCCAGATCCGCCGACAGGCCGACGATGTCGGGCCGCGTCTTGGCGAGTTCGACGAGCGCGTTCCCGAAGGGCGCCGGCTTGGTCCTCTGGCCGGGCGCGGCCAGTGACGCGATCATCGCCGAGGTCTTGGCTCCGCCGCTCGTGCGCGGCGCGGGCTTCTCGTACTTCGAGCGTCTCACTGGAGCCTCCCTTCGTCCAGAACCGCAAGGGCCTGACGCCATTCGCTCGGCTCGACCCGCAGGAAGTGATTGCGCTCGCGCTCCTCCAGGAACGGCACGCCCTTCGCCATCTTCGTGTCGCAGATCACGAGGCGTGGGCAGCTGCCCGCGTGAGCGCGGGCAGCGTCGAAGGCCCGCACGAGCGCGTCGATGTCGTTGCCATCGACGCGCTGGACGAACCAGCCGAAGGCCTCGAACTTCGGCACCAGGGGCTCGAAGTTCAGGACGCCACGGGACGGCCCGTCGGCCTGCATGCCGTTGACGTCGACGATGCCGATTAGGTTGTCGAGGCCGAAGCTCGCCGCCGACATCGCCGCCTCCCAGGTCGAGCCCTCGTCGAGCTCGCCGTCGGAGAACAGGTTGTAGACGAAGCTCTTCGAGGACTTCCGCTTGAGGCCGAGCGCCATACCGACCGCGATGCCGAGCCCGTGGCCAAGCGAACCGCCGGTGATCTCCATGCCGGGCGTGTAGGCGGCCATGCCGGACATCGGCAGGCGGCTGTCGTCGGAGCCGTAGGTTCCGAGTTCGTCTTCCGGGATGATGCCGGCCTCTATCAGCGCCGCGTAGAGGGCGATGGCGTAGTGGCCGATCGAGAGCAGGAAGCGATCGCGCCCCTCCCATTCCGGATCCTCCGGACGGTAGGTCATCGCGTGAAAGTAGCTGACCGCCAGCACGTCGCTGATGCCGAGCGCCTGGGCGATGTAGCCTTGGCCCTGGACCTCGCCCATCAGCAGGGCGTGGCGGCGGATGCGGTAGGCGCGGTCGGCGAGCGAGACATTCGAGCGCTCGCGGGGCTGCGCGTCGAGGAGGGTGTCCATGGGTCCGGTCCTTCCGCTCAGTGGATCAGCATGCCGCCGTTGACGTCGATGACCGTTCCGGTGAGGTAGGCGGACAGGTCGCTGGCGAGGAACAGGCAGGCGTTGGCGACATCGTCCGCGACCCCGAGGCGGCCCAACGGGATGCCATTGATGATCTCGGCGCGCAGCGCGTCGGTGAGCTTGCCGCCGGTGATGTCGGTCTGGATCAGACCTGGCGTGATCGAGTTCACCCGGATCCCGTCCGCCCCGAGCTCGCGCGCCATCGCCTTGGCGAGGCCGAGCACGCCGGCCTTGGCCGCGCTGTAGTGCGGACCGCCGAAGATGCCGCCGCCGCGCTGGGCCGAGACCGAGGACATGCATACGATCGAGCCGGCACGCTGGGCCCTCATGGCCGGGATCACCGCTTGGCTCATGTAGAGGGTGCCACGCAGGTTCACGTCCGTAACGGCGTCGTAGTTGGCCGCCTCAATCTCCATCAGCTTCAGAGGCTGGGTGATGCCGGCATTGTTGACGAGGACGTCGATGCGGCCGACCTGCGCGACAACCTCGTCGGCGGCGAGCTGGCAGGCGGTCCGGTCTGTGACATTGCAGGCGAGGCCAATATGCCCGGGCGCGATCTCGCGGGCCGCCGTCTCGGCCTGACCGGCATCGAGGTCGAGGATGACCACGCGGCCACCTTGAGCCGCGAACACGCGAGCGGTGGCTTTGCCGATTCCTCGCGCGGAGGCCGCGCCGGTGATCACACAGACTTTGTCCTTCAGAAGCATGGCTGTCTCCCTCGTGCACCTGAGGCTGTTGCCGTTCCGGTGCTCGGCTTGTTCCGAGATGGGAGATCGAACCGATGTGCTCGGGCCGCTTGATCGGCCCGGCATGATGCCCGTTCACCTCGCCGTAATCCTCGCGGGATCTTCGGCCGGCTCTGGGTCGTTTCCTCTCATCTCGTTGACAGCACGGTGCCGCAGACGTTTCAAAGCGGCAAACGCGTAGATTTCAGCGCTGGGTGAACTGGATTCATCTGCTTGCGCCGCTGACTGGCGTCAGTGGAGTTCGGGCGGCAGCTCGACGCGGAGTTCGGCGGCGAGCCAGCGGGCGAAGGCGCGCAAGGGCGTCCGCCGTCGCGTCACAGCCGGGAAGACGAGGTGATGCCCGTTGTAGCGAACATTGGTGGCGCACTCGGCGAGTGGTGCGACGAGACGCCCGCTCGCAAGTTCCCGTTCAGCGAGGAGCGTCGACTCGAGCGCGACGCCGAGGCCATCGGCCGCTGCCGTGATAGCCAAGAAGCTACGGTCGAAGCGTAGCCCTGAGGGCGGTGGTGCGCGCAGGTCATTGCGGTCGAACCAGACCGGCCAGCGCACGAGTTTGTTGTCGCTCTGGATCAGAGGTTGGCCGAGGAGGTCGGCGGCCTCGCGGATACTGGCAGCACGCTCCGGATCGCACAGGGGCGTCACCGTCTCTTGGCCAAGCGGCATGACGACGAGTCCTTCGCCGCGCGGTGGCCCGTACACGATGTCGGCGTCGAACTCATCCGTGATGAAGCGGGCGTAGTCCATGCCGGCGGCGAGCCGGACCTCGAAATCGGGATTTCCGGCCATGAAGCGGGCAAGACGCGGCGTCAGCCACTGCGCGGCGAAGCTCGGTGCACAGTGCAGACGCAGCAGTTGCGGAGCGCGCGTCGCGACGAGGTCGAACCCGCGGTTCATCTCCTCGAAGGCGCGGCTGACGTGGTCGAGGAGTGCCTCGCCCGCCGCAGTGAGGGCGATGCCGTGGCTGTCGCGCTCAAAGAGCAACACGCCGAGCGCCTGTTCCAACTTGCGCACCGCGTGGCTAACGGCACTCGCGGTCAGGTTCAGCTCGCCTGCCGCGTCCTTGAACGAACGGCGCCGTGCAGCGGCCTCGAACGTACGGACGGCGGAGAGCGGAACCGGAGGACGCATTTGACGCACGATGATGCCGGTATGGGCCATTTGGCAATCGCTGGCGTCCCAAACTGACCAGAGGAAGAACCCTGATGCCCGCTGTGCTCGGCAATCGAGTGCTGTCGCGGCAAAGCCATCAATCCTTTGCCACGCCGGCTCAGCGATGACGAGCGGGCTGTTTGGTGCCGAAGCTGTAAAGCCCGCAACGGATCACCTGAGACGTTTAGCTGAACGGCGTCGGGCGTCCGCTTATCCCGCCCAAAGTACCGAAGCGGAAAGGCCGAAAACGGCCAGCATCTGCCGCGACGCCCCGCTCGTCCGAATGTCCCAGATGGATGGATTTCTGCCGGTCCATTTCTGAGTGGAATCGCATGCAAGCGGACGTTGGCGCTTCGCTCGCTTCCGATACGTAGCGGCCACTAAGAGCGCGAATGGTTGCTGCGATTGGATAGCAAGAAGCGGGATGCGACACACCACGCCGAGCTTTATAGGCACGGTCCGGAGGTGCGCACATGACTACGTTTCGATGTGTTGCGATTGCGACAGAGACGGCCGATCGCTTTCGAAGCAGTGGAACAGATGACCGAGGCAATCGAGTTCGTAGGGTCGTCGCATCAGCCAGTGACGGGTTTCCATGCAGGCATTGCCTACAAATCGCTCGTCCCGGAGAGACTATGCTGCTTGGATCCTACAATTTACCTCAACCGCTTGGCATTTATTGGGCACCCAGCCCGATTTTTCTTCATGAGACAGATTGCTCCCGTCACGAGGCGATCAACGAAGTTGCCCCCATCGTGCAAGCGAACCCACTTGTTTCAGTAAGAGCGTATGATGCAGACCATCAATGCCTCTACGATCTGGGACACGTTTGTCCAGGTGACGATGTCGGCGATCCTCTCCAACGTGCTCTTACTGACCTGCGCACTAGTTTCGTAAACATCCATACAGCGCGACCCGGGTGCTTATTGTCGCTTGTGGAACGCGTGTGCGATTGAGGGGTGTGTTTTGAGATTGCCAATGCGAGGCGATGACCGCTTCCGGGAAGAGCCGGCAACTGTGGGTACGGCTGACATGGCTCGTATGCGGAACATCCACGTCCTGATCGAAAGCCAAAGACCGGCTCCCACCCGTTGCAGACCTCATGAGTGGAAACCAACTGTCAGAATTCGACCACTTGGACGGATGTCTTAGACCTGGGCTGCACTCGACATGTGAGATAGCTCTCTCGACGGTTATCCCGGTGTCTTTTCTCCCAGAAACGGCAGGAGCTCGTCAGGTTGGAAATCACCAGGGGACTAACGAACTCAGCCCCTGAACCCTGTCAGGCTGATGCCGCCACGGTATCGGCCACCTCGGCCCTGCGGGTGCCGAGTGGCTCGGGCGCACCGGTGGTGGTGTCTTCGGCCGTCTGGTGCTCCATCTCGGCATTCAGTTCGGCGCCAAGAAGCACGATAGTCGTCGAGATCCAGATCCAGGTCATGAAGCCAATGACGGCTCCGAGCGAACCGTAGGTCTCGTTGTACTTGCCGAAGCTCGACACGTACCAAGAGAACAGCGCCGAGACGGCGATCCAGAGGAAGGCCGCCACGGCGCTCCCGGACGTCACCCAGCGCCACTGTGCGGTGTTCCGGCTCGGACCGTAGCGGTAGAGCAGCGCTAGGCTTCCCAGAACCACCAGCAACAGGATTGGCCAGCGGGCAAGCGCGATGACCCACTCTATCGAACCCAGGTTCAGGAAGGCCAGGGCCGCCGGAACCACTACGATGCCGACGAGGGCCAGAACGACGAAGAGAAGCGCGCCGCCTGTGAAGCTCAGCGAGCGTAGGTTCAGCCAAACGAAGTTCCGCTTCTCCTTCTCGTCGTAGACGATGTTGAGCGCGTCAAAGATCGCCTTCATGCCGCCGTTCGCGCTCCAGATCGAGAGAAGGATGCCGAAGGCGGCCGTGAAGCCGAGGGTGCCGCCGCCCTTGGCCGCGATGCGCTTGACCTGCTCGCCGACGATGTCGAGCGCGCCGCTGGGCATGATACCTTGAAGGCTGGCAAGCTGGTCGTTGATGGTCCCGGGGTCGGCGATGAGGCCGTAGATCGAGACCAGGGCGCCGATGGCAGGGAACAGGGCGAGGATGGCGTAGAAGGTGACGCCGGCCGCGACCAGCAGGACCCGGTCGTTACCGAACTCCTGCAGCACGCGCCGGCCGATGTCCCACCACCCCTTGGCTGGGATCTCGGTCGGGCTCTCGGCCTTGCGGCCCCGGTCCACCTCGTTGTCGGCGACACGCTCAGCCGCCTGACCTTCATGCGCCGCCGGCCCGTCCTCGGCACCCAGACGCCCGGCACCCTTCGCCCTCGGTGGCGCGGCGCCGCGGCGCGGGAGTGCCACCACTCCGAGGAGCGCGGTCCCGAGGAAGATCGTCCACGCCATGGATGTCGCCGCGGAGGACGAGCCACCCGGAGGTGCCTTGGTAACACTCGTCATGGGCCGGCCTTCTGGTGGTGCCTAAGCGGAAGGCTCGGCCGACGAAACAACGTCCGCTTCAACGGTTCGTTGCTGCAATGTCATACCGGTATTCACGATATCGGACCGCTGGCTGGCCGAACTCGTGGAGAGGCATATTGCCGGGGTGATGAGGCCGCATCGGACTAGCCGGATGCGGCGGGCAGCGAGCTCTGCCGGTCAAGGGAGCGACCGCCACGTCAGCCCGAAGCCCGGGATGATGATCGTGAGCAGGAGAAGTGCGCCCGGGCGGTGCTGCAGGACTGCTCGCGCCAAGCCATGACGGTGCCGGCCAACAGACTGCCGAGGTTATGCCCGCGATGTCGTCGGCGGCGTCGAAGACGGGTCCGAAACGGGTCCAGGCGCGTTGAGGGCCTGCGTCGGGAAGCCGGACGCCAAGTCCTGGGGGTTCCTCGCATGCCGACCGACGATGCCGTTGCCGTTCGACCACCCGCCCAAGTTCCCCCGCCACTCGTGCCTGGGCTTCGTGGCCTGCTGACACTCGCCGTCGCGGTGGTGCTCATCACCGCGCTCTACTTCGGGCGCGAGGTGTTCATCCCACTCGTGCTGGCGGTGCTCCTCAGCTTCGTGCTGGCGCCGGTGGTCAACCTGTTGCGGCGGATCAAGCTCGGACGGGTCCCGTCTGTCATCGTCGCCGTCCTGCTCGCCCTGGCCGTCATCGGCGGCATCGGTGCCCTTATCGGCACGCAGGTCGCCGGGCTTGCCGGCAACCTGCCCCAGTACCAGGCCACCGTGCAGAAGAAGTTCACCAGCCTGCAGCAGGGCTGGCTCGGAGACGCCAATCGCGTCCTGCAGAAGTTCAGCCACCAAGTCCACGACGCCACCCAGAAGGCCGATGCCGCCGGCACCACGGCTGCGACTGGTCAGGGCGGCGACACGCCGAAGGCTCAGCTCGTTCGGGTTCAGGAACCCGAGATTTCGCCCCTTGCGCTGGCCGAGAGGGTGCTCGGGCCCATCTTCGAGCCTCTGACCACGGTCGGCATCGTCCTCGTCGTCGTCGTGTTTCTGCTTCTTCAGCGCGAGGACCTGCGCAACCGCATGATCCGCCTGTTCGGATCGAGCGACCTGCACCGAACCACCGTCGCCATGGATGACGCGGCGGGACGCCTCGGCACCTACTTCTTGGCCCAGCTCGGCATGAACGCCGTGTTCGGCGTCATCATCGGCGTAGGTCTCTGGTTCATCGGCGTACCCAATCCCCTGTTATGGGGTGTGTTCTCCGCGCTGATGCGCTTCGTGCCCTACATCGGCGCCTTCATCTCCGGCATCCTGCCTCTTGCCCTGGCCGCAGCCGTCGATCCAGGCTGGTCGATGGTCATCGCCACCGCGGCCCTGTTCCTGATTGCCGAGCCGCTGTTCGGGCAGGTCATCGAGCCGCTCCTCTATGGGCACTCGACCGGGCTGTCCCCGTTTGCCGTCATCGTCTCAACGCTGTTCTGGGGCTTTCTTTGGGGGCCAATCGGTCTGATCCTGGCAACCCCTTTCACGGTCTGTCTGGTGGTCCTCGGCCGCCACGTCGACAGCCTGGAGTTCCTCGACATCCTGCTCGGCGACCGACCTCCGCTGACGCCGGTGGAGAACTTCTACCAGCGCATGCTCGCCGGCGACCCCGACGAGGCCCGAGATCTCGGGGAAGCGATGCTCAAGGAGCGCTCGCTGTCCTCGTACTACGACGAGGTCGCGCTGAAGGGCCTGCAGCTTGCCGCCAACGACTTTGCACGCGGCGTGGTGACACCCGTGCAGCTGGAAAACATCCGCGCGTCTGCAAGGTCACTGGTCGAAGACTTCGAAGACCATCCTGACGTTGAGCCTGCGGGTGACAGCAAGGCGGTCAATCCGGGTGAAACCCCGACGCTCGCCGAGCGCGCCCACCCGAAGAACGAGGCCGTGCCCGGCCAAGCGCCGCCGCGCGAGGCCCTCCCGGAGGCGTGGCGCAGCGAGACGCCCGTACTGTGCGTGGCGGGACGCGGACCTCTCGATGAGGCCTCATCCGCGATGCTGGCCCAGTTGCTGCGCAAGCACGGCCTCGGCGCACGGGTTGTGTCTCATGGTGAGGTATCGCGTGAGCGCATCCGCGACCTCGACCTGACGGGCGTGGCGATGGTGTGCATCTCTTACCTCGACATCACCGGTAACCCGGCGCACCTGCGCTACCTGCTGGAGCGCTTGAAGCGGCGTGCTCCGGGCATACCGGTTCTCGTCGGGCTTTGGCCGGTGGGCGAGAGGGTGCTCACTGACGCCGTCGTGGGACGCGAGGTCGGCGCCGACGCCTACGTGTCGTCACTGAGGGAGGCCGTGGAAGCATGCCTCAGACTGGCTTCGGCAGAGGCAACCTCGTCGAGGGTCGCTGCCTAAAGGGCCTTCTGGCGATTGCTGTGGCATCTGACGTCGAGCGTACCGCCCCGGGCTGCATCATCACCGCGACACGGCTGCATCCACGTCCGCGTGTACTGGATTGCGCGGGTGCGACGCCGGATGCAGGAGCTGCCTCAAAGGACATGCTGGAAGTTGTGCGACGATGCATCGACGCCACAGCGCACCCCGGCTGCCGGATACGCACCTACGTCTGAGCCGGGTGGATTTCTGCCTGTCTGCTTCCGAGCAGCAGAGGCATCAGAGCGGACCTTCAAGCGTCGAACTGCGCTCCGACGTGCCTCAGATGTAGGTAGTTCGGGGTGAACAGCGCCGCTCGCTCCAGAGCCTCCAAATCTGGAATGGTCAACCTGCGCCCCCTCAGCTCAACCAGCTTCTGCCTGCGCAGCGTCTGCAGCACGCGGTTGACGTGCACCGGCGTCATGCCGATCACGTCGGCCAGATCGGTTTGCGTCAGAGGCATCTCGCAGCTGTCCCCCTGCGTCAGCCCGATCGCGCGCAGGCGGTAGAACACCTCGCAGAACAGATGGGTCAGTCGCTCGACCGCAACGCGCCGGCCGAGGTTCAGCACCCATTCCCGCTGCATCGCCGCGTTCACCAGCGACGCCCACCCCAGCGCCCGCGTCACGTGCGGATGAGCGGTCATCATCGCTTCGAACGCCGCTGGTGGGATCTCAACCAGCGTCACGTCGTTGAGCGCACCGATCGAGTGATCCATCTCGGACAGCACGAACACGTTGTGGTCGCATAGGTCGCCGGGCAGCAGCAGGGCCACCACCTGGCGGCGCCCGTCCGGCAGTTGCTTGTAGCGGTAAGCCCAACCCGAGAGGACGAGGCGGACGGTCTGCGGGGCGTCGCCCTCACACACGATGTCCGTGTCCGGCTGGTAGCGGCGTACGGGCTGGCTCGTCAGCGTGTGCAGCGCCCGCTGGTCTTCATCCGAGAGGCGCGCGAACTGCTCAAGCTTGGTGACGAGGGGGTTCTGCATAGGATCCTCCACATCGTGAGCCGAATGCGCTGAGTGCCGCAGTATTTGCCGCGTCTAACGCATGTGAAGTCGGATCGTCCCAACGTGTGTTACGGCCGAGGATCGTCGCTTGCTTTGCGCGGCCGCCGCGAGGCTCTGGTGCCCCTGTTTTACTTCCACCTGCGCACGCCCGACGGCCTCGATCCCGACGAGGATGGTCTCGTCATGGCAGACCTGGAGACCGCCTATCTCCAAGCCTGCGCCTCCATCCCCGACATGGCCGCCGAACTCGTGCACACGGGCCTCAGCCCGATGCCCTACAGCTTCGTCATCGCCGACGCCGCCGGTGAGACGCTGATGGAGGTGCCCTTCGCCGAACGCATGCGCGACCCGGGGCGGCCGACACGGCCGAACCAGCATGCCCGTGCGCGACGGCTGTCGGGCGAGATCGCGGAGGCGATCGGCGCGGCGCGTGAAACGTTGCAGCACTCCCGCGAGATCCTCGCCCGCGCCCGCCGTGAGCCTTGAACGCAGCCTTGACCGGACGATGGACACGCGGCACCCCGCTGACCAGTGAGGCCTTGTCCTCACCGACCTGGATCGTGCTGACCGCCTCCGCCGCGCCGCCGGGCTCCTCTCAACGAGATCGTAGACCCTGCTGATGGCCGACGACACACCCCGCTTCCCCATCGTCGGCATTGGTGCCTCGGCCGGCGGCGTCGAGGCGCTCGACACCCTGTTCTCCGGCCTCGGTCCCGACGGCGGCCTCGCCTACGTCATCGTCACCCATCTCAGTCCGGACCGCGAGAGCCTTTTGCACGAGGTGCTCGGCCGCTTCACCCAGTTGACGATCGCGGTCGCAGCCGACGGGATGCAGATCGAGCCCGGGCACGTCTACGTGCTGCCCGCCGGTGCCATCCTGGGCCTCAAGGACGGACGCCTCACGATCCGCGAGCCCGACCCGATCCGGCGCGAGCGCAACCCGATCGATCTGTTCTTCAGCGACCTGGCTAAGGAGTGCGGCGAGTACGCGATCGGCATCGTCCTGTCGGGCGGCGGCTCGGACGGCACGCTCGGGATCAAGGCGATCAAGGAGCGCGGCGGCCTGACCTTCGCGCAGGTTGCCGACGGCACCAAGCCGCGCCACCCCGACATGCCACGCAGCGCCATCGCCACCGGGCTCGTGGACTTCGCGCTCCCCGCCGACGAGATCGGCGCCAAGCTCGCCGACTACGCCCGCAGCTTCGGGGTGATCGAGGATCTCGAAGGCTCCTCCGCTGAGGCGGCCACCGCCGAGATCTACGCGCTGCTGCGCGATCAGCTCGGCCACGACTTCTCCGGCTACAAGGCCAAGACCTTCGCGTCGAGTGCAGCGGCGCATGCAGGTCGCCCGCATCACCCGGGTCGAGGAGTACGTCGAGCGCCTGCGCCGGGACGGCGATGAGGTCGTGGCGCTGCTCCGCGACCTCTTGATCAGCGTGACCAACTTCTTCCGCGACGCCGGTGCCTTCGAGGCGCTCAGGACGGAGGTGCTGCCGCGCGTGTTCGAGGGCCGCGGGGCCGGCAGCACGATCCGGGTGTGGGTGCCCGGCTGCGCCACGGGCGAGGAGGTGTACTCGCTGGCCATGCTGATGCGCGAGTACATGGACGGCCTGCGCACCGTGCCGCGGGTGCAGATCTTCGCCACCGACATCGACGATCCGGCACTCAGCGTGGCCCGCGCCGGCCGCTACCCGGAGGCGCTGCTCGACACGGTCTCGCCCGAGCGGCGGGCACGCTTCTTCACGGCCGACGGCGGCTCCTACGTGATCACCAAGGAGGTGCGCGAGCTGTGCGTGTTCTCGCCCCACAGCGTAATCCGCGACCCGCCGTTCTCGCGCATCGACCTCGTCTCGTGCCGCAACCTGCTGATCTACTTCGGTCCGGAGGTGCAGGCGCAGGTTATCCCGATCTTCCACTACGCCCTGCGCCCGCGCGGGCACCTGTTCCTCGGCACGGCCGAGAACATCAGCCAGTTCACCGACCTGTTCACGACGCTCGACAAGAAGCACCGCATCTTCCAGGCCCGGGAGACCGACCGGCTCGCCGTACCGCTGCCGCTGGTGGTCACCGGCACGCAGCCCGCCCCGTTCGGCCGCACCTCGTCCTTCAGCCGCGGACTACGGCCGGTCTCCCCGAGCAACGAGGCCGGGCCGCCGCTGCGCCAGGTCGTGGAGAGCCACGTCGTCGAGCGCTTCGCGCCGCCACACGTCGTGGTCGACCGCGACGGCGACGTGGTCCACTACTCATCCCGCACGGGCAAGTACCTGGAGGCGTCTGTTGGGCTGCCGAGCCGACAGCTGCTGACGCTGGCGCGCCGCGGCCTGCGCCTCGACCTGCGCTCGGCGCTGCGCGAGGCGATCGAGACGCGCAGGCAGGCCCAACGCGGGAACCTCGCCGTCGAAGGTGAGGAGGGGCGGGTTCAGGTGGTGTCGGTCACGGTCGAGCCGCTGCCGCAGGGGGACGGCGCCGAGCCTCTGCTCCTAGTGCTGTTCCACGATCAGGGCCCGTCGCTGAGCCGGGCGGAAGCCGAGCAGCGCGACGCGCGGCTGCACCCGGACGCGGACGCGATGCAATTGGAGCGCGAGCTGCGCGACACGCGCGAGCGGCTGCAATCGATGATCGAGGAGTACGAGACCGCGCTGGAGGAGCTGAAATCGTCCAATGAGGAGCTGATCTCGGTCAACGAGGAGCTGCAATCGACCAATGAGGAGCTGGAGGCATCCAAGGAGGAGCTGCAATCGCTGAACGAGGAGCTGCAGACGGTCAATCACGAGCTGAGCGGCAAGATCGACGACCTCGACCGGGCGAATGGCGACCTGCGAAACCTGTTCACCGCCAGCGGTTTGGCCACGGTGTTCCTCGACCGCAACCTGGTGATCCGGACGTTTACGCCGGCGGTGGCGCGGTTCGTCCCGATTCAGGAGGGTGACCGCGGCCGGCCGCTGACCGACTTCGCCGTGCGTCCGGCGTATCCAAGCCTCGCGGAGGACCTGCAGAGCGTGTTAGCCGGCGGATGGGAGATCGAGCGCCGGATCGAGCCGCCCGAGCAGGAGGCTGGCCAACACCACCTCGTGCGGATCGTGCCCTACCGAATACAGAAGGATGCGATTGAAGGCGTGGTCGTCACCTTTGTGGCGGTATCGTCGGTCGGGTGAAGGAGTCCGTAAGTCGCCACTGTTCGATGGGGCCTCAGGTTGGGCCGCTTCAAGGAGCTTGCCGACGATCGAGAGCATTTGCGCGAACGTCTGCATTCCACCCCGAGTGGAAGATGCCGGAGGGCTGACGAACGGCCGCTTTGGAGAAACGCCGACGGCGCTCCGAACGACCAAGTTGGGTCGGTAGCGTAGCGGAGTTCGTCGATCCGGGCGCTTCGGCCACCGACGACAACCGGCCGGAGTTCCAGAAGATGATCGAGCGGGCGACCGACGACGATCGTCCCTTCGACGCCATCGTCGTCCACTCCTACTCGCGCTTCTTCCGAGACAGCTTCGCGATGGAGATGTACGAGCGCCGCCTCCGTAAGGTCGGGGTGCGGTTGATCTCGATCACCCAGGAATTCGGCGACGACCCCGGCCAAGTGATGGTGCGGCGAATTTCCAGCCTGTTCGACGAGTACCAATCCCACGAAAACGCCAAGCACGTGCTGCGCGCCATGAAGGAGAACGCACGGCAGGGCTTCTACAACGGTGCGCCGGTGCCGCTTGGCTACACGGTGGTCGAGATCGAGAAGCGTGGCGCGCGGATCAAGAAGCGCCTGGCCGTAGACGCGATCGAGGCCGAGACGATCAAGCGGATCTTTCGCCTCTACCGCGAGGGCGACGGCACCTCGGGACCCTTGGGCGTCAAGGCGGTTACCTGCTGGCTGAACGAGCGCGGTTACCGCACCCGAAAAAGTGCCCGCTTCGGCGTCGCGACCACCCACGGCATCCTGACGAACCGGGTCTACGTGGGCGAATGGGTATTCAACCGGCGCTGCTCGAAGACGCTGGCCGAGAAGCCGAAGGCCGAGCAGATCTCGATCAGCGTGCCGGCGATCATCGAGCTGTCCGAGTTCGAGGCGGTGCAGGCGATCCTCAAGGCCCACAACCCGAGGGTCACACCGGCGCGTGTCGTCACCGGCCCGATCCTGCTGACGGGCCTGGCCACCTGCACGACCTGCAACGGCCCGATGACCCTGCGCACCGGGACGTCGAGATCGGGACAGGTGCACAAGTACTACAGCTGCTCGACCCATGGCCGGATGGGCAGGACCGGCTGCACCGGTCGCAGCATTCGGATGGACACGCTCGACACTCTGGTGACCGACCGTCTGGTCGCCGAGCTGCTGCAGCCAGATCGCCTGCGGGCGACGCTGGCTTCGCTGTGGTCGCAACGGGACGAGAAGGCGGCGCAGGTCGAGGGACGCGTGGCGGCGCTTCGCGGCGAGGTCGCGAGTGCGGAAGACAAGCTGAAGCGGCTGTACCGGATGGTCGAGGAGGGGATGACCGACCTCGACGAGATCCTGAAGGACCGGCTCAAGACGCTGAAGGACGAGCGGGACCAGGCAGCCGCAGCGCTCGACCGGATCCGGGTTGCCGAGCGTCCACCGAGGGAGATCGCGCCTGAGCTGGTCGAGCGATTCGGTCGGCTGATGCGCGAAAACGTGACGGCGGGAGAAATCCCGTTCCGCAAGGCGTGGCTTCAGGCGATCGTCGACAGGGTGGAGGTTGGGGCGGACGTGATCCGCATCGTGGGCGACAAGGCCAGCCTGGAGACGGCCATCGCCGGGGCAGGATTATCACCCACGCCCAGTGTTCGCAGTTTTGTACGTAAATGGCGCACCCGACACGATTCGAACGTGTGACCTTTGCCTTCGGAGGGCAACGCTCTATCCAGCTGAGCTACGGGTGCAGGCCGTGGCCATTCCCTAGCCCAACGGCGCCGCCAGCGCAACGGCGGCAATGCGATCGTGCTTCGCCGATGGGTCGGCGCAGATCCCGCCTCGGTGTTGCCCCCGGGCCCTTGCCTTCGCGCCCTGTTTCCAGGCCCCTGGACGCCGTCAGACAGATCGCGGAGCGGGTCCAGGTGGTGGAGGCGGCAGGTGGCCAGGTGCGGAGGGCGAACAATTTCGGGTCGCTGCGCCTCCTGTTCGCGGTCCTGGTGATCCTCGCCCACGCCCCCGAACTCGTGGACGGCGACCGCTCGCGCGAGCTGCTCACGCAGATCTTCGGCACCCTGTCGCTCGGCGAAGTGGCGGTCGACGGCTTCTTCCTGGTGAGCGGCTACCTGATCACCGCGAGCTATCGCGCCAAGCGCTCTTTCGGCGACTTCGTGCTGCGGCGGGTGCGGCGGATCTATCCGGCCTTCGTGGTGGCCTCGCTCCTCTGCATCGCCATCGTCGCCCCGTTGAGCGGCGGCGATCTCGCGGCGGCCTCGCCCCTGCAGACCCTGCTCCGGCTGTCGCTGCTGCTGATGCCGGTCGTGCCGGGCGCCTTCGCGGAGCTGCCCTATCCGCTGCTCAACGGCGCGATGTGGACGATTCCCTGCGAGTTCGGCTGCTACCTGCTGCTCGGGCTCGTCGGCACGGCCCGTGCCCTGCAGCGGCGCGGGCGCTACCTCGCCCTGATGGCGGGCCTCGGCACGCTGCTGGCCCTGCGCTGGCTCTACCTGCCCATCGGGCATCCGGGCGACGCGCTCGGCTCCCTGTCGGAGATGATCCGCCTCACCTTCGTGTTCGCCTGCGGCGGCGCCTTCCGGCTGTTCGCCGACCGGATCGCCTATACCGGGCGCGGCGCGGCCGTGGCCACCCTGCTGCTCCTGCCGCTGATGTTCAGCCGGCCGCTGGCCGAGCCGGCCTTCGCGATCCTCGGCGGCTACCTGATCTTCTGGTTCGCCTTCGCAGTGCGCCCCAACGCCCTCAGCCGCGCCACCGCGCAGATCGATCCCTCCTACGGGCTCTATCTCTACGCCTGGCCGCTGCAGAACCTGCTGATTGCCCGCATTCCCGGGATCTCCCCCTGGACGGTGGCGGGCCTGGCGCTGGCGGCCGCCATCCCCCTCGGGATCCTGAGCTGGTACCTGGTCGAGCGCCCGATGCTGCGGGATCGGCCGGGCTCGGGCGGCGCGATCCGGCTGGGCGCCGGCGAGGCCGTGCCGGCGGCGCCTGCACTCGGCCGCTGAGGCTCCGGTAACCCCCGGGCCGTTCGCGGGTTTCCGGGGGGGCGGGGCGGCAGGACGGGGGCCGGGGATGTCAGAGACCATCGATCGCGGGACGCTCGACCGGCTGATCGCCCGGGGGCAGGCCACCGGGGCGCTCGCGGCGGACGACCTGCGGGCCGTGCTGCCGGTGGAGCGCATGGAGGTCGACGACCTCGTCCTGGTGATGCTGGAACTCGAGGCGGCCGGAATCAGCGTCGAGCCCGAGGCCTTCGGGCCGCCGACGGACAGGCCGGTCTCGACCGCGCTGACCCTCCCGGCGCGGGATCCCGGGGCGCCATCCCCGGTCCGGCGGACGGAGGGGGCCGGCACCGCTTCATCCGGGGCGCGGGATCCGGCACCTGTTCAGGCCGCCGGACCGGCCCGGGCTCCGGACGAGGCCGACGGCGCCACCCAGGCCGTCGTGCTGGCAGGCCTCGCGACGCTGCTGATCCTGGGCGCCGTGCTGCTGATGCTGTGAGACACCGGGGCGGAACGCTTCGGCCGGCGGCTCCGTTGGCCCGGGGCTGCCCAGCGCCTGAGAGGAAGAGTCCGCACGATGCGCCAACACCCCGACGGAACCCTGGCCCTGCTGGTCGCGGCCCTGCGCGCGGGAGCGGCCCATATCGAGGCGCTGCTGGAGCTGGCGCGGACCGAGACCGACGGCAACATCCGGGCGATCGTGTCGCTCATCGGCATCGTCGGGACCATCCCGATCCTGCTGATCGTCATCTTCTTCCTCGGCCTCGACGCCGTGGTGAAGCTGCTGGCGGTCCCGCTCGGCTCCGAGGCGCCGGCGGCGCTGATCGTCGCCGCGCCGTTCCTGATCGTGGCCCTCCTGCTCGGCTGGCTCGGGGCGCGCCGGATGGCGCTCTCGAACCTCGAACCCTGGCGGACATGGCGGCAGGTGAAGCGGGACGCCCGGGAGATCGCGCGGACCACGAGGGCGTGACGCACGGGCAGCCGCACCCGCCCCGCATCGTCCCGTTGCCCGGCACCGGGCGGCAGGCGGTCCCGGCCACCCCGCGCGGGCGATGCGGCGCCTAGCGCGTCGGGACCAACATCGCGCTGAGAGCCGGTTCCAGCGGCACCTCAAGATCGCAGCGCAAGCCCTTGGTCTCAAAAGCGAGTTCGACGATGCCGTCGAGCTCGCGCCGGACGCCGCCGGCGATCAGGCGCGTCCCGAAGCCGCTCCGGGTCGGGGCCTGAACCGGGGGCCCGCCGCTCTCCTGCCAAGTGAGCCGCAGGCGCTGCGCCCCGGCCTCGGAGGCGACGAGCGACCATCCGACCCGGACGCGCCCCTCCGGCACCGAGAGCGCGCCGTACTTGGCGGCGTTGGTCGTCAGCTCGTGGATGGTCATGCCGAGCGCCAGGACCTCCCGGGGCGACAGCGACACGGCCGGCCCGTCAAGGCCGATCTGGTCGTCGCCGGTCCGGTAGGGGCTGAGCTCGTTCTCGAGCACCTCGCGCAGGGGCGCGCCGGTCCAGGCCTCGCGGGTCAGGAGATCGTGGGTCTTCGACAGGGCCAGGATCCGCGCCTCGAGGGCCTTCTCGGAGCCGCGTGACTGGCGGGCGAGGGCTTGCACGGTGGCGAGCGTGTTCTTCACCCGGTGGTTCAACTCGTGGAGCATCGTCACCTGCAAGTCCTGCATGGCGTGCCCGCGGTGGATCTCCGCATGGAGGTCGTCGGTGCTGCGCTGGAGCGTGCCGGCCATGGCGTCGAGCTTGCTGCCGAGCCGGCCGAATTCCGTGCTGCCGCGCAGGCCGGTGCGGGCCGCGAGGTCGCCGGCCTGCCACGCCGCCGCCGTGCGCAGCAGGCGCTCGATCGGGCGACGGATGAACATCCGCCCGGCCATCAGCGCGGCCGCCAGGGCCAGCACAGCGCCCAGCGCGATCAGCACCAATCCCCGCCGGGTGGCGGCGTCGATATCCGCGAAGGCCGTCGCGCAGTCGCGGCCCACCGCCACGCGCACGCCCGCGAGCGGTCCGCCCGGCGTGACGGTGGCGATGATCCGCTCCCGGCCGTCGAGGCCCGCGGCAACGCGCACATCCGCACCCTGGGCTTCCAGCATGGCGACGCGCTCGGGCGGGATCGGCTTGCCGATCCAGGCCGCCGCGTCCGGGCGCCGGGCGATGATCAGGCCGTCGCGATCCGTGACGGTGATCGCCGTCTCGTCCTGGTGCAAGGCCTGCGCCAGGTGGTCGGAGAGCCAGTCGAGGTCGACGGCGGCCAGCAGGACGCCCCGGGGGCCGCCATCCGCCTGCGCGTCGTGTCCCACGGCCCGGGCGAAGTGGATCGAAGGACGAT
Organism: Methylobacterium sp. FW102-HT35C08; assembly: GCF_058790235.1. Taxonomy (NCBI): domain Bacteria; kingdom Pseudomonadati; phylum Pseudomonadota; class Alphaproteobacteria; order Hyphomicrobiales; family Methylobacteriaceae; genus Methylobacterium; species Methylobacterium sp. FW102-HT35C08. Next base: position 1,427,322 of record NZ_JBYTCL010000002.1, read on the forward strand.
CCGAGACGTGGCGCATCGTGTAGCCGCCGACCGCGAAGCCGTCCGCCCCCAGGGCGCGGCGGTGATCGGCGCGCACGCCGCCCGCGGCGGCGCCCGGGCCCGAGCCGGCGCTGTCGCAGACGGGGCTGCCGTCGGGGTCGGTCAACGCGAGAAGGAGGATGTGCGGGAGCCGCGCGGCGGACCGTTTCAGGGAGGCGCCGCAGGCGGACGGATCGCGCGCCTGCACCGACGGATCACCCGCGATCAGGTCGAGGGCCTGCCGCATCCGCTCGGCGATCTGCGCGAAATCCTCCGCGACGGCCCGGGCGCTGGCGAGGGCGTCGGCGCGCAGGGCGGCGTTGCGGCTCGCCCGCAGGGCGACCTCGTTGTAGCCCTGGATCGCCAGGGCCGGGGCGAGCGCCAGCAGGACCAGCAGCAGGATCCGCGTGGTGAGCGACATCGGCGATCAGTCGAGGCCGGCGATCATCGCGCGCACCCGCGCGGCTGCCCGGCCGAAGGCGGTCTCGTTCGGCGGCCCGGCCACGCGCCCGCTCTCCGCCGACTCGTCCGCACTCATCGGTTGCGTCCGGCGCCCGATCGCGGGGCGCCGGACGCGGCCGGCCGATCGGAGATCGCGGGAGCGAAGGCGGGACGCCGTCTCATCCCGGCCTTGTTGCAGAACCGGCCCGCCCTTGCCAGTGCACAGGCAGGCCCGCCTCGCGGCCCGGCGGGACCGATCGTCTCAGGGACCGCCGGACGCCGGTTCTGCCACGCCAAGCCCCATCATCCCGGGTGCCCGCGGGGCGGGCCGCGCAGGCGATCGCCCGGGAGGCCCGGGTTAGGCAGCCGTCAGCGGGCGAAGCCCGGAGCACCGCCCCCTCGCGACGCCGCGACGCCCCGGCTCACCACTTGTAGCTGACCTTCGCCAGCACCCGGCGGGCATCGCCGTAGAAGCACGACACGTCCGACTGGCAGGAGGCGACGTAGCGCCGGTCGGCGAGGTTCGAGGCGTTCACCTGGAAGCGCCAGTTCTCGTAATCGTAGTGCACCTGGGCGTCGAACAGCACGTAGTCGGGCACCCGCAGGGTGTTGCCGACATCCGCGAACGAACTGCCGACGTAGCGCACGCCGCCGCCGAAGCCGAAGCCGCGCCACGGCCCGGTCGGGATGGTGTAGTCGGCAAACAGCGAGGCCAGGGTCTGGGGGATGTTGACCGGCGTCTTGCCGACCCGCACCGGATCGGGATCCTTCAGCGTGGTGAAGTCGAACTTGGTGAAGGACGCCACGAGGTTGAGGCCGTCGGCGACGTTGGCCACCAGCTGCGCCTCGAAGCCGGTGGAGCGCACCGCGCCGACCTGCGTCTGGAACAGCGTGTTCACCGGGTTGGGGGTGAGCACGTTGTTGCGGTGGATGTCGAAGCCCGCCAGCGTCAGGAAATAGCCCTGGCCGGGCGGCTCGAACTTGACGCCGCCCTCGACCTGATCGCCGGTATCGGGCCTGAAGGCCCGGTTGTTGATGTCGGTGCCGATCTCGGGCTGGAACGAGGTCGCGTACATGATGTAGGGCGCGAGGCCGAAGTCGAAATTGTAGATCGCCGCCGCCCGGTAGGTGAAGGCGCTGTCGTTGCGGCCGTTGGTGTTGGCCGGATTCAGGCGGTCGTAGACGGTGTTCTGGACGAAGTCCTGGCGGCCGCCGAGGATCAGAGTCAGCTCCGGCGTGAGCTTGATCTGGTCCTGGAAGTAGAGGCCGACCTGCTGGAACGAGTCGGCGTTGATCAGGTAGGGCGAGGCCGAGACCGTCTGCGGGCCGTAGACCGGCGCGAAGATGTTCAGGTTCGGGCCGGGGAAGCCCGAGGCCTGGTTGTCGTGGATCTGGAAGTTCCGGTACTCCACGCCCACCAGGAAGTCGTGCTGGAAGAAGCCGTCGGAGAACTTGGCCTCGGCCTGGGTGTCGACGTCGAGCTGCGCGATCTTGGCGTGATCCCGGAATAGGTAGCGGGCGAGCTGGGTCTGCAGCGGGTCGGCATAGCCGAGCTGGCCGATATACGAGTTCTGGTAGCTCTGCGTGAACGCGTAGCGGGCGTTCTGGCGCACCGCCCAGGTATCGTCGAAGACGTGCTCGAACTCATAGCCGATGAAGGCCTGGTCGCGCTGGTAGGTGTTGAAGCCGGCATCCCCCACGTTGAGCGAGCGCGGGATGCGCAGGCCCAGCACCGTGGGCCGCGCCGTGCCGTAATAGGGCAGGAAGTTCGAGGTCACCGCCGTGTTGTCGTGCTGGAAGCTCGACAGCACCGTGAACTTGGTCGACCCGTCCGGCTTATAGGTGAAGGCCGGGGCGATGTAGTAGCTGTCGTCCGGCGCGCCCTGGACCTGCGTGCCGCCGTTGCGGGCGTAGCCGGTCAGGCGGGTGAACCAGTGCCCCTCCTTGTCGGCCGGGCCGCCGACGTCGAAGGCGGCGTAGCGCTGGTCGAAGGAGCCGCCGCCGACCTCGATATAGCCGAACGGATCCAGGGTCGGGCGCTTGCTGATCTGGTTGATCAGGCCGCCGGGATTGCCGGCGCCGAACAGTACCGCGGAGGGGCCGCGCAGCACCTCGATGCGCTCCAGGCCGAACGTGTTCACCCGGCTGTAGGCGAAGCCGAAATTCAGGAGCTGCAGGCCGTTGAGGTAGAGGCCGTAATCGCTGACCACGAAGCCGCGCAGCTGGAAGAAGTCGAGGCGCGTGTCGGCGCCGAAGGTGCCCGCATAGGTGCCGGCGACGTACTGGGTAGCCTGGGTCAGGGTCTGGGCGTTCTGGGTATCGAGCTGCTGGCGGCCCACCACGGTGATCGATTGCGGCGTCTCGATCAGCGGCGTGTTGGTCTTGGTCGCGGTGGCCGAGCGCTTCGCCACGAAGCCGTCGATCGGTCCGGTCGGGCTCTCCACCGCGCGCGCGGCCGCTCCGGCCCGGGCCGCCGAGACCGGTGCGCCGCCGCCCTGACTCTCGACGCTGAGTTCCTCGAGCTGCACGCTGCTCCCGGCCGGCGGGCTCGAGACGCCGCGGCGCGGCGGCGTGGCGTCCTGCGCCAGCGCCGGGCTCGCGGCAGCCTGCGCCAGGACCGCGAGCGAGGCGCCGGCCAGAAGGGCGCGCAGGGTGGGGCGCCGGGTGGGGCGCCTGGCGCCGGGACGGGGGTGAGCGACTCTCATTGTACCTAGCCGTGTGCGACGCCGCGGGCAGCCGGTCGCGTTCGCCGGATCCGGGGCCGACGCGGTTGCCGTGCTGTTTAGAACTGTGATAAACTACTGTTTTTATTGGCGTTTCCGCCACCCGGACTACGGCCAGCCAAGCGCGGCCGCAAGCGGCCTTCGCGCGGAAGGCGACGGCTGTTGCTGCTGCGACACGCCTCGGTGAGGGGGCCGGACAGGCGGGCGCCGCCCTCGGGGCAGGGGGCTGATCGCGGGCCGGGCGCCCGGCGCTACTTCACCCGGCCGGCAAGCCAGCCGGCCAGCATGTCGGCCACGGCGTCGCTGTTGGTCTCCAGCATCATCATGTGGCCGTTGCCGTGCAGATCCCGGTCGGCGAGGCGGATCACGTCGGGCTTGGCGCCGGCCTGGGTCAGAAAGGCCTCCGTGCACGTGTCGTAGGGGGCGTGGAAGGAGGCCTCCGCGGTCACCAGCACGGTCGGAACCTTCGCGAGGTTCGGCAGGGTCCGGACCGGCTCGCCCTGCAGCCAGCAGCGCACATGCCCGTCGGCCGCCTTGGCCTGCTGGGCCACGATCAGGTCCTCCGGCGCCTTCACGGGCGGGTCGAAGGTCAGCGGCATGCGGGTCAGCCCGTAGGCGCGGGCGCGGCCGTCGCCGGCCTTCTCCCAGAAATCCTTGCCGCCGCGGAACTGCACGTCGAAGAAGGGCGGCCCGCTCGGCTCGACCGAGACATGCGCCTTCACGAGGTCGGGGCGGGCATCCGAGACCGCCCAGCCGAACAGCGCCGCCTGGCCATGGGTCAGCAGGATCGCCGGCCCGACCTTGTCCAGCAGCGCCAGCAGGGCGGGATCGACCAGCTCTTCGGTCTGCTGGCTGTTGGCGAGGAACGGGACCTGGCTGGCGAAGAACTGGTCGAAGCCGGCATTCCCCTGCACGCCGGGCCCGCCCGGCCACCGGGTGTGGAGCTTGGCCTGCGGGTAGAGGTCGTAGATCTCCGGCGCCGTGTGGGTCCGCTCGAGGCTGCGACTGCCGAGCCGGTCGTAGGGGCCGTAGACCTCCGGGTTGGTGCCCGAGCGCCCACGCCCGACCTGATCGACCACGTAGACCTGAAAGCCCTTCTCGACGAAATGCTGCACCCAGCCCGGGCGACCGTCCGCCGTGGCGAGGAAGTTCACGCCGGTCTGGGCAAGACCGTGGACCATCACCAGCGGGTAGGGCTGCGTCACCCGCGCCGGCGTACGCGACTGCACGAACATCTGGCCGACCATCACGGTCTTGTCGCCGAGCTTCTGATAGCGGCCGCCGATGTAGAAGTAGCCGGCCCGGGTCACCGGCTCGTCCGGCGCCGGGCCGGACGGCGGGGCCGGTTCCCGCGCCGGGACCGGGACGGTTCCCGGAGGCGCGGCCTGCGACGCGGCCCGGATCGGGGCCGGGACCTGGACCGGGACCATTCCCTGCGCCCGGGATGGCCCCACGGCCAGGACCGCCCCCTGAACGGCGAGCAGCGCTGCGAGGGCGCCGTTCGCGATGCCGTTGCCGGCCATGCCGTCTCTCCCGATGCGCCCTGCGCCGCGCGGGCGCTTATTGCGGGAAACGGAACGCGCAGCCAGCCTCGAAAGCTGCACCGTCACGCGACGTGACGCGCCGCACGAGCCCGAACCCACGCGCATGCCAGGCGCGACCGCGGCGACGCTGGCGCCGCCGTCGCGGCGCGCCCACCTTGGGACAGCACCGGCGCCGTGCGCGGCGCCTCTCGCCCGGATCGCCCGGGACGAGACCCAGCAAGGACTCCCGCCGTGGACCCCGCAACCGCCAAGACCCTGGTCTCCGCCGCCCTGGTCGCCTCCATTGCCCTGTTCAGCCTGATGTCGTTCCAGGCGTTCTTCGCCCAGATCCTGGCCGACCTCCGCGACGCCCGGTCCGCGCCGAAGCCCGTGCCCGTGCCGGTCCGCGCCGACCGCCGGACCCCGCCGCAAGCCTGAGCGGCCCGCCGGCCTGCTCAGGCCGGCGGCCGTCCTGGCGCGCAGCGCGGGCGGACGGCGTCCGGATCAGGCCCCGTCCTGCCGGGCCCGCGCGCGCAGGATGAACTTCTGAACCTTGCCGGTCGAGGTCTTGGGCAATTCCCCCAACACGACGTGGCGCGGCAGCTTGTAGGAGGCCAGCCGCCCCCGACACCACTGGATCAGCTCGTCGGCGCTGGGCGTGGCGCCCGGCTTCAGCTCGACGAACGCGCAGGGCGTCTCGCCCCATTTCGGATCGGGCTTGGCCACCACCGCGGCGGCGGCGACCGCCGGATGCTTGAACAGGGCGTCCTCGACCTCGATCGACGAGATGTTCTCCCCCCCTGAGATGATGATGTCCTTCGAGCGGTCCTTGAGCTGGACGTAGCCGTCCGGGTGCTTCACCCCGAGGTCGCCGGTGCGGAACCAGCCGCCCTTGAAAGCAGCCTGGGTGGCGGCGGGATTCTTGAGATAGCCGCGCATCACCACGTTGCCGCGCATCATCACCTCGCCGATCGTGGCCCCGTCGGCGGGCACCGGCTCCAGCGTCTCCGGATCGCGAACGTCGAGCGCTTCCAGGACCGGATAGCGCACGCCCTGGCGGGCCTTCCGGGCCGCCCGCTGGTCGGCCGCGAGCGCGTCCCAGTCGGCGTGCCAGGCATTGACCACCGCCGGGCCGTAGCTCTCGGTCAGGCCGTAGAGGTGGGTGACGTCGAACCCGGCCTCCGACATGCCGGCCAGCACCGCCTCCGGCGGCGGCGCGGCGGCGGTGAAGAAGGCGACGCGTCGGGGCAGGTCGCGCCGCTCGGCATCGGGAGCGTTGATCAGCATCTGCATGACGATCGGCGCCCCGCAGAGATGCGTGACCGCGTGCTCATCCATCAGCCGGTACATCGCCTCGGCCCGGACCTGGCGCAGGCAGACATGGGTGCCGGCCACGATCGACAGGGTCCAGGGGAAGCACCAGCCGTTGCAGTGGAACATCGGCAGGGTCCAGAGATAGACCGGGTGCTGGCCGAGCCCGCCCGTGATGACGTTGCCGAGCGCCAGCAGGGCCGCGCCGCGGTGGTGATAGACCACGCCCTTCGGGTCGCCCGTGGTGCCCGACGTGTAGTTCAGCGTGATCGCGTCCCACTCGTCGTCCGGCAGATGCCAGTCGTGCTCCGGGTCTCCGCCGGCCAGGAAGGCCTCGAAGTCGGTCTCGCCGAGGCGCGCGCCGGGACCGTCGTATTCGGGGTCGTCGACGTCGATGACGAAGGGCTTCATCGCGAGGCCGTCGAGGGCCGCGGCGGCCGTCTTGGCGAATTCGCGGTCGGTGATCAGCACCTTGGCCTCGCCATGCTCCAGGCAGAAGCGGATCGCGTCGGCGTCGAGGCGTGTGTTGAGGGTGTTGAGCACGGCCCCGGTCATCGGCACGCCGTAATGGCACTCGATCATCTCGGGGGTGTTGGCGAGCAGCGCCGCCACCGTGTCGCCGCGGCCGATCCCGCGCGCCGCCAGCGCCGAGGCGAGACGGCGCGCGCGGGCATAGAGGTCCCGGTAGGGCCGCCGCAGGGCGCCATGGATGACGGCGACCTGATCGGGGAAGACCCGCGCGGCCCGGTCGAGATAGAGCAGGGGGGTCAGCGGCTGGTGGTTGGCCGGCACGCGGTCGAGGTCGCGGTCGTAGATCGTGTCGCGGGCCATCCCCGTCCTCCCGGCAAATTGTTGCCGGGACAGTAGCTTGCCGGCGCGGATGCGATCAATCGGGCGCCTGCCGGGAACCCGGTCCGCGCTTTTGCCGTGAGAAGCCGGCGTTGTTTCGGGCGGCCGAGAGATGGGCTGCACGCGCCGAGGCCTGCTGCTGATCGCAGCGCGTCGAAACATCGGGTGGCGTCGACCGCTGCCGGAGATCGCGCGCTGGCTGGCGGACACCCGGCGCGTGCTTTGCACGCCCTGCACCGCGATCCGCCGCTTTGTCAGCCCCCTGTCCGGCTCGGGCCGGAGCCGGCCAAGGCCGTCAAGCAGGTTTGCTTCCACGCCCACGCGTGTTGAGCGGAGGATCGCGTGGGCGTGGAAGGCCAGCGCTTGGCTGGTGAGATCCGTCTGGGCCCGTATGGTTAACAAGGCCTTACCGAGACGTCTGGCGAACACCCGTCGAGCCGCTGCCGACTCTCGCGCAGCCGGCCAAGGCTGAGGCTTTGGCTCGGGCATCAGAGCGCGCGTCCGCTTCGGCGGGAGGCACGCGGCCGACCGGTCCGAGCCGTCGACGCGTTGAACCCGTCCACCGCTTCGCGGGTGGCGAACGCGAGCGCTTCGAACGAGCGCCATGGTCCGCGTCGGTGGATGACCTCCGCCCCGAACGGTCCGGTCGTCGTCTCGGCGAGAGAATTACTTCCGCTGCGAACGAGAGAACAGTCCGAGTGGCAGATGCGCGACCGTCAATCCAGTTTCGTCGCGCACGACGAGCGTCCACAGACTATCCACATCGAGAGCCTGCAGTTCATCGGCTATTTCGCCGATGACGGCTCGCGCATCGGACAACGCTTGCTCCAGGTCCTCAGCCTCGACGCCCTCGTCGTCGCGAACCGTTTCCCGTCCATTATCGACGTCGAAGTAGAAACGCCTGAACATCCCTGCCCCCGACCATCGCACGTGCAGAAGGCGACTTTTATCAAGGCCCGCGAACCTGCACCAAGATACAAAGTCACCTACTCTGCAGAAGCCTTTCGGCAAGATGATGCAGGATCAAGGTTTGTCAATAGCTTTTAGGTGCTGACATGACAATCCTTTATAAGACAAGAAATGATGAAACCTGCGATTCCGCAAGCATCAGCAAGGTTCGCGCACATATACGTAAGATTCTATTGGATGCGATAGGCCAATCAAATCAGAAGCGGATCGAGACCATCGTTCTCGAGCTGTGCCCTTGAGCGATCGCCCCGGGGCGCCATCACGCAGCTTCTGTCGAAGCGGCACCCCGTTGTTCGATCGGGATCCATCTCGGAACGGCATCGCCGCCAAGCGGGCCGGGCCGCTCACGGACGGCCGGGCCCTGCATCGCCCCTGTCTCGAAGCCATCCGGCGAATCGGCGTCACCGCGCGGTGACCGCCGCGATCCCGCACCAGACCCAACGGGAAACGCTCTGAATGCCCGCCATGACGCGCCCGGAACCCGCAGATCGCCATGACTGCGAGGCGGCGGCAGAACGTTCGTCCGCGCGCTCAGGGGTGTGTCCCCCAATGCCGCTGATGCCTCCCGGCCCTGATCCGCGCTGCTCTGCTGACGGGGCGCGTCCCTCGCCGTGTGGCGGCAGCTTAGTTCGCGGCGCGCCAAGAGCCTGTGCACGCTGCCGGCGACACGGCATCGCTCTCGAACAAACCGCTGGCCGAGACGGCGGGCCCAACCGCGTGGGCGGCCGGACCTGCGCGCCGTAGAACCGATGCGGCTGAACGAAGAGATCGCTCCACCTGGGCTGGAGCATGCGGCTCTTCAACCCTGGATGCGTGCAGGACGCACACCGACAAGTGCTGCGGCCATCATCCGATCGCCCGAACCCCGCACATTGTCCGGAGTCTCGGTCAATCACCGAGCAGATGCACGGCCGGATGAGATGGATGCCAATCATCCCGCCAGTTGTCACGGCCTCTGGTTTTTCAGCCGCGATTTATGATGCTTGGCTTGGGCACCCATCAAGGACCGACGGCCGGCTGCTGCGGACGTGCCCGCTCTGGTGCACCGATGGCCGCGCTGTATCCCGACGGGTCTAGACAGCCCGCCGCGCCGCGTTTCGATTGTTCGGGTCCATCCCCGCCACCGGCCGCGGCGGCGCATGCAGGCGATTGAGCCGGAAGCTGTCCTCGCCCCGCACAAGGATGCAGGGCAGACTCCGCTTGCTCACGACGACGGGCGCCGAGTCGTCGTGGCTCCAGATGTGGCTCTCGACGTCCGGCGCCATGTAGCGCGACAGCACGGCGGGACGCGGCGAGACGGTGTGGTTCGGCGGCACGCCGTGCCAGAGGCCGCCCTTCGTCAGGAAGTATTCGCCCGGCTCAAGCTCCATCGTGACGAGTTCGTGCGGCGCGTTCTCGGGATGCGTCGCGTCGGCGAGCGCGAGCATGCTCGCGGCGTCGCGCAGGTCGCAGGCGCCGTTGCGCTGACTCTCGTGCAGCGAGACCTCGTAGCGATGCGTCCCCGGGATCAGCTGCAGCGCCCCGTTGTCGCTCGTCATTGGCGCGATCGCGAAGGTGATGTGGACGCCACCGACCATCTTGTTGTCGAAGTCCACGTGCCAATCCTGCCCCGAACTGCCGGGCTGCCGAACGATGATCCGGCCTTTCCAGAGGAGGATGTCGGGACCCAGGATGGACTCGACGTCGTCGAGCAGCTGGGGCTGCACCGCGAAGTCGTAGAGCGGGCGAAATGCCAGGTGACCGTCGACCTGTTGAAGACGGCGATCGCCGATCAACCGTGCCTTGGACAGGATACGGCCGAGAATACCGGGGTCTCGATGACCTTCGATGAAGCGGCGCAAGGTCTCGACCTGGGCCGTGTCACGCAGCGTGAACGGTCCGGCATAACCCAACGTGTTGAAGGCCGAGAGCGGTGCGAAGCGCTGACGGCCCGAGGATGGGGGCAGAACCGCAGCCAATGTCGTCGACATGTGCTCTCCTGCAGATCGAATGATCAAGCTTCGGGATTGTTTGAGCTGAGCCGGGGGGCCAGTGATGGCAGCGCCATTCACGATCGCCCCATGAAGCACGTCATCGCGAGATCGAGTTCGGATCCGCTTCGGGATTATCGCTTCGTCCTAAACGTGATTATGTCGATTCGTCGACGAAGCCGATTGACATAAGTCAATTGTCAGACAACAGCCAAGCTGCACTGAACCGATTTCGTACCTTAGATTAAGTCTAAATCGACACGATGTGCTTATTTTTTCCATAAATAAGCTAAAATAACGGTATAAACACCATATACTCCAGAAACCTTCTGCTTTCCGAGAAGCACGCTTCGATCTCATATGTATTTCATCGAAACATAAACTTGCGAAAGAAGCGGTTCTTCTTTCTACGGAATGTCCTCTGCCCATCAAGTCGGGTTCGGCTGCGGGATCGGATTGATCCAGCGCGTTCCTGAACGCCACGCCTTGGCACGTGAGAGCGTATTCCAAGCCAGGCTGTTGACGGACTCCGTCGTGCAGCGGCCCTGCCCAGCGCCAGCACGGCAGGTCACACCGTCTTCCCCGCCCGAATCAGAGAGCATGATCGCTGGGTCGCCGCAGCGGCCGCGGGCTTGATTCGTCGGACAAGGGGCGAATCGACGTCGTCGCGCAGAGCGGCCAAAACGCGATCGTTCGGACCTCCGCGAGGCACATGCGGGAACGGCCGTGCGGTGAGCGCGCCTCGTCCATCGGACCGTCAAGGGTCGATCCGGGGGCAACGAAGTGCGACGTGCGGACGACCCGTCCGGAGGTGCCTCGGAGCGCCCCGATGACCCTGCGCGCCGCCGCATCACGAGGCCCGTGTCATGAGCGCCTGACCTTGGCACGGCTCCCCGGGGGAAGCGACGTCAGGGACGAACAGTGCCAGCCGAGAACGACCAAGCGGTTCGATCCCCAGAGGTGAAGATCTGTCCGACGATGCCCCACACACGGCGCAGAGGCCCCGCGCGGCGGCCGGCCGTGATCGACTGCGCCTCACGCGGTCGCAGGTTCTGGGGCGCCGGCGTCCTCGAGGCGGCCGAGTGTCTGGCGCACCGCCGCGGCGACGTGTTGGACCGACTCGCCCTCGAAGATGGTGAAGTGGTTTCCAGGTGCATCCCGGATCTCGAGGCGCCCCGTTGCGAGCTCGCGCCATCCGAGGGTCGGGTCCAAGAACAGTCCCGTGGGCTCTCCGAGGGCGCGCACCACGAGGATGGTCCCGCTGTAGGGTGCGATCCGGTGCTCGGACAGCCGGTCCTTCAGCCAGAGGACACGCTCGAGTTCCGCGTCCGGGACCGCCGACGGGGTGGGCCGGCCGAGCCGAAGCCGGAGCTTCTCGAGGAGCCGTGTCAGGGGCAGCTGCCCGCGCAGGAGCTTGGCGAGCGCCATTTGCCAGCGGATCAGGCGGTAGGACATGTTGATCAGGAAGGCCTCGCGCCGGGTGCGGCGGGCGAGGTGGCCCGGCGCCCAGCCGTCGACCGCGATGACGCAGGCGACGTCCGCGCCGTCCCGGACCAGTTGCTGCGCCGCCTCGTAGGCGAGATGACTGCCGAAGCAGTGGCCGAGAAGGATGTAGGGACCCTGGGGCTGGGCCCGGCGGATGCCCTCGACGTAATGGGCCGCCACCGCGGCAAACGAGAGCGCGGGATCGCCGTTGATATGGGCGGCCGGCATGACGCAGAGGAAGGGCCGGTCGGCGCCGATCCGCTTCGCCAGGTCCTGGAACAGGAAGGGATTGTCGAAGGCGATGATCGGGGTCGCGGCGCCGTGCGGCTGCAGGGCGACCACGGAGGCGAGCGCGTCGCGCGGGGCCGTGGCTTTCCGGATCACGTCGGCGAGCGCACGCACGGTCGGGTTGCCGAGAAACCGATCGATCTCGAGCCGCACCTCGAAGGTCTGCTGGATGCGGGCGATGAGCCGGAACGCGCTCAGGGAATGGCCTCCGGCGTCGAGGAAGCCCGCCTCGTCGCTGCCCGCGCCGAGGGTCGCCCGCCACAAGGGGAGCAGGCGCCGAACGACGTCGTCCGTCTGGTCGACCGGGCGTGCGACGGAAGACGGTGCCGCCACGGCCTCCTCGGCGGCGGCCCGCGCGGCGAGCTGTGGGATCGGCCGCCGGGGGTCGTCGAGCGCCCCGGTCAGGAGCGACAGCGTGTCCTCCAGCATCGCGACCACGGTCTCCGGCCGGTAGAGGACGGTGTTGTACTCGCAGGAGAAGCGCCAACCCTCCGTCCGCTCGACGAAGAAGAAGTTCAGGTCGAACAGGGCCCCGGCCGACTGCGAGGGCACGCCGCGCAGCAGGAGGTTCTCGCACCGGACCTCGTCGAAGGCCCGCTGCTGTATGACGTTGATCGAGAACAGCGGATGCCGGCTCGGGTCCCGTTCCGGCTTGACGATCTCGATGATCGTCTCGAGCGCCGTGGTGCCGTTCTCGAGGGCGCCCTGCAGGGTGTCGGCGACGCGCGCCAGCGCCTCCGCGAAGTTCTGCACGCCGGCGAAGTCGGTCCGCAGCGCCAGCGTGTTGATGAAGGGTCCGACGACGTTCTCGAGCTCGACCTCGTAACGGCCTGCGACCTGGGTGCCGACGATCACGTCGTCGCTGCCCGCACGGGCGCGCAGCACGAGCAGCAGCCCCGTCAGCATCGTGGTGAACCACGTCGCGCCGCTGGCCCGCGCCACGCGGTCTGCCGCGGCGGTCAGGGCGGGGCGCATCAGGATCGACGTGATGGCGCTGTCGCGCGTCAGGGCCGGCGGGCGCGGGAAGTCGGTGGCGATCTCGAAGCGGCGGAAGCCCGCCAGGCGCGCGCGCCAGTAAGCGTCCGCGGCCGCCCCCTCGCCGAAATCGGAGAGGGCCTGCTGCCACAGGGCATAATCCGAGTACTGAACCGGAAGCTCGGGCAGCGCTGCCGGCGTCCCGCCGATGAGGCCGTCGCACAGGGTGGCGAATTCCCGGGCGAGAATCCCCATCGACCAGCCGTCGGCGACGATGTGGTGGGCCGTGATCAGGAGGAAGCTTTCCTGCTCGGAGAACCGGAGCAGCTGCGCGCGCATCAGGGGCGCACGCGACAGGTCGAAGGGCCGCCGGGCTTCCTCCGCGGAGATCCGGTCGAATTCCCGCTCCACCGTCCCCAGAAGCCGCAGGTCGAGTTCGGGCACGTGCAGGTCCGCCGTGGGATAGACGCGCTGGACGGGGCCGTTCTCGCCTTCCACGAAGGCTGTGCGCAGGATCTCGTGCCGGGCCACGAGTTGCCGGAGCGCGAGACCCACGATGGTTCCGCTCACGGGCCCGACCAGCGACCAGCGGAGCGCGATGTTGAGGCCGGCGTTGCCGGGCGCGAGGAGCTCGGCCACGAAGAAGCGTTCCTGCACCGGTGTGCAGGGAAATTCGCAGCAGGTGCGCTGCGCCGATTGCAGCTGTGTCATCGCGAGATCCTGCGGGATGAAGCCATGATGGCGGAGGTCGCGAGCGGACGCGCGAACAGCGTCGCGCCCTCCGCGGAATGCGGCCATGCGCGGAAACGGATTCGGGGCGAGGGGTGCGTCGCCTCCGAGATTTCGGCGGCGCTGCCGCGCAGGGACCGGGCGAAGAAGGCTGCCGCGTAGGCCGAGATCACGCTCCGGATCTCGGGATCGCCCCCCGCGCCCGAGAAGCTCTCGTGGGTGGCGTGCGCGATCTCGATCGCGAACCCGCCCGATCGCAGCTGCCGAAGCTGCCGGTCGCTGTCCTGCGCGTCCTGGATCGCGTGGGTACGACGGCCCGGATCGCCCCCGGCGAGCGCCTTGGCCGACGGCGGATCCAGGGAATCGGTGATGACCATGTAGGGGGCGGAGAAGACCGGGGCGGCCGGATTCCCGAACAGCCAGCCATCGAGGTTCAGAACCGCGCGGATCCGCCGGTCCGCGCTGGCCGCCTCCGCCGCCGCGGCGCCGCCGAAGGAATAGCCGATCACGCCCGCGAGATGCGGGTCCAGGCGATCCACGCGGTCGCCGGGCAGCAGCGCGCGTCCGGTATCGGCTAGCCAGTCCAGGGCAGCCTGAATGTCGCCGGCTTGCAGGCGGACCTCGACCTCCGCGAGCAGGCGGGTGCGCTGGCCGGCCAGTTCCGAGCGGAAATCCAGGCCGGCGAAACCCGGGGCGGGGAAGTCGATGCCGATCACGACGAAGCCCTGATCGGCGAGGCTGCGGAGAAGATCCGCGTTCTCGCGCGCGCGGCCGCCCCAACCGTGGGCATAGACGAGCGGCGGCAAGGGGCCCGTCACCGGGCCGGACGGCAGCCAGACATGGATCCCGATCCTGCGGGCCGGACCGGGCTGCTCGTTCGGGAGCCGCGCACGCACGACGTGCGCGGCAAGATCCGGTTCAGCCTTCGCACCGGTGACGCGTCCGATCAGCGTGCCCTCCAAGAGCAGCGCCAAGGTCGCCAGCAGCATCGACCGGCGCCAGCGATAGCGCCTGGGCCAGCCGATGCTCACAGGAGTTCCTCGGACCGCAGGTGACCGCCGTTCGCCCCCGCGCGCCGCGCCGCGCGGGCGACCCCGACGAGCGTCGGCCTGCTGCGCACCTGAACCGGCGCCACGTCGCTCTCGGCGGCGATGGCCGACACGCAGCGATGGAGGAACAGGTCCTTCGCGGTGGTCCGAATGCCCGCCTGATGTGCGCGCGCCACGATCCGGAAGACCTGAAGCGAATCGAGGCCGAAGGCGAACATGTCGTCGTCGATCCCGATGGCCTCGATGCCGAGGACCTCCGTCACGATCGCGGTCAGCGTCCGCTCGGTGGGCGTGCCGGGCGCCCGCCCGCCCGTGGAGAGGGGCGCCGCGTCCACCGCGGGCACCGCGTCGAGCCCGGGGAGACGTTTGCGGTCGACCTTGCCGGCCGGCGAGAGCGGGAGCGCCGCCAGCGGCACGAACAGGCTCGGGATCATGTAATCGGGCAGGTGCCGGCCGAGGGCCTCGCGCAACGCCGCGGTCGTGACGGGCCCGTTCGCCTCGGCGAAGTAGCAGACAAGCCGCTGCTCGCCCGTGACGTCTTCGCGCAGCGCCACGGCACAGGCGCCCAGTCCCGCATGCCGCGCCAGGACCGCCTCGATCTCCTCGGGCTCGATCCGGAAGCCGCGCAGCTTCACCTGATGGTCCGCGCGACCGAGGAGCCGGATGCTGCCGTCGGCTTTCCGGCAGGCGAGGTCACCCGTCCGGTAGAGCCGCGCGCCGGCCGCCGTGGAGAACGGATCGGCGATGAACTTCTCGGCGGTCAGATCGTCGCGATGGAGGTAGCCGCGCGCGAGCCCGGCCCCCCCGATATGGAGCTGGCCCCGGACCCCCACCGGCAGCAACGCGCCGGCGCCGTCCAGAACGTGGAGCTGCGTGTTGTCGAGCGGGCCACCGATCGTGATCGGCGCCTCGCCGGCCTCCACCCGGCCCACCGAGGACCAGACGGTGGTCTCGGTCGGCCCGTACAGGTTCCAGAGTTCGCCGCCACCCGCCAGCAGGGCGTCGGCCAGGTTCCGGGTCAGCGGCTCGCCGCCGCAGAGCATCCGGAAGCCGGGCCTGGACTGGAAGCCCGCCTCCACAAGCATCTGCCAGCGGCTCGGCGTCGCCTGCATCACGGTGGCGCCGCTCGCGCGCACGAGGTCCAGCAGCGCGAAGGTGTCGGACAAGGTCCGGCTCGTGGCGAGGATCACCCGACCGCCCGCGCAGAGCGGCGCGAACAGCTCGAGCACCGCAATGTCGAAGGACACCGTAGTCACCGCAAGCAGAGCGTCATCCGCACCGAGGCCGGGCTCGCGCAGCATCGAGATCAGGAAATTGACCACCGATCCGTGGGAGATCTCGACGCCCTTGGGCTGACCGGTCGAGCCGGACGTGTAGATCACGTAGGCCGGCTGGGCCGGGTCGAGGTCAACCTGCGGAGCGGCCGTGTCCTCCTGGTCGATCGTCGGCGCATCGGCCGCCAGATCGATCAAGACAGCACCGTCGGGCCAGGCGAGGTCGTGCGGGAGCTCGGAGGCGCCGCCCGCCACGAGGAGACCGGCCACGTCGGCATCGGTGAGGATGTGCCCGATGCGCGACGCGGGATGGCTCGGATCGAGCGGCACGTAGGCGTAGCCCGCCTTCATCACCGCGAGGAGCGCGATGAGCATGTCGGGCGAGCGCTCGACCAGGACCGCAATGCGGCCGCCCGGTCGCCCGTCCAGCCTGCGCCTGAGGTGATGGGCGACTTGGCTCGACCGGCGATCGATCTCACCGTGGGTGCGCATGGTGCCGTCGTAGACGAGGGCAGGGCGATCCGGATCCCGCGCCCCGGCCGCGACCAGGGCCGGCACGGACAGACCGGGAACGGCGCGGACCGGACCCGCGGCGACCCGCAGCAACTCCGCCCGCTCGCGCGTGGACAGGATCGGCAAGGTGTCGACCCGCTCGACCGGGTTCGCCACGGCCGCTTCGAGGAGCGTCCGGTAGTGACCGATCCAGCGCTGAACCGTCTCCTCGTCGAAGAGGTCCCGGCTGTAATCCACCTCGATGCGGATGCCGTTCCTGGTCTCCACGAGATTGAAGAACAGGTCGAAATTGACGAAGCGCTTCGGGTTGGCTTGGACCTGGACCCCCAGATCCACGAAGGCGAGGTCGGAGGCGACGCGCTCGAGATTGAACTGCACCGTCGTCAGGGGCAGACGGTTCACGTCCCGGGGCAGGCCGAGGGCGCGCACGATCGTGCCGAGGGTGCAGTTCTGCTGATCTTGGGCCTCGAGCAGCGCGCGCCGCGCCTCCACCACCAGCGTGGCGAAGGCGGTCTCGGCGTCCCACCGGGCCCGAAGGGGCAGAAGATTGACGCAGTGGCCGACGAGGACCTGATCCTCGACGAGGGACTGACCGGCGAACGGCACCGCCACGACGACGTCCCGCTCGTCGAGGAGGCGGCCCAGCAGGGTCTGGAAGCCCGCGAGGAGGGTTGCGAACAGCGTGCAGCCCCGTTCGGCTCCGACCGACCGGAGGGCGCTCACCAGCGCCCCGTCGAGCTGGCCGCAGGTCATGGAACCGGAGAACGTCCTGATCGCCGGGCGCGGCCGGTCGCCGGGCAGTTCCATGGCGGACGGCAGGTCGCGCAGGACCTCGCACCAGTAGCGCGTGGCCTCGGAGAGTTCCGGCGTGGCGCGCGCCTCGTCCTGCGCGGCGGCGTAGCGGCTGAACGGCAGAACCGGGCCGAGTTCCGCCGGGGCTCGGCCGATTGCCTCGGCGTAGAGCGCGGCGAGCTCCTCCACGATGACGTTGATCGACCAGCCGTCGCAGACGATGTGGTGCGCCGTCAGCACGAGCACGTGCTCATCCGGCGCGAGGCGCACGAGGCTTGCGCGACAGGGCGATCCCGCCACGAGGTCGAAGGGCAACGCCGCCTCGGCCTCGATGAGGCCGCGCAGGGCCTCGCTGGCGGCCTGGAGCGGCTGGCCCGAGAAGTCCAACACCACCAGAGACGGGGCGACCTCGGAGACGAGCAGCGCGTCGCCGACCGGGCTGAACCGGCACCGCAGCGCGTCGTGCCGGGCCATCACCTCGGCGAAGGCCTCCGTGAAGGCGGCCGCGTCGAGCGGACCGCGCAGGCGGACGCTGACCGATTCGTTGAAGGCGCACGAGGTCGCGTCGCCGAGTTGGGCCGCGAGCCAGACCTCCAGCTGAGGCTCAGTGAGCGGGGCTTGCTCCAGCGAGGCGGGGATCTCGGCCCGCGCCGCGGCCGGCACCGGGAGCTCTGCCGGCGTCGTGAAGTCCGGTGTGTCGGCCGCCGCCCGGCCGGCCAGGATCCCGACCGCCCGCAGGGCGTCCAGCGACTCGCGGAAGGCCGTGACGAACGCGTCGAGATCCGCGTCGGAATGGGCCGTCGTCAGGAAGCACGGGAAGCCTTCCTGGATGTAGATGTCGCGCAGCCGCAGGTGGTAGTAGAGCAGGCTCGCGAGCCGGTCCTCGGCCGCGAAGGAGAAGTAAAAGAGGCTGCCGAACGTTTCGATGCGGCTCGCGATCCCGCGCTCCTCGAGCAGGGTGTTGAGACGGCCGACGAAGCCGCGCGCGCGCCGCCCGAGCTCCTCTTGGAGGGCAGGCCCGACCGCCTTGAGGTGACGGAGCACCGCGCGGGCGGAGGCCAGGGCCAGCGGGTGGCGCACGAAGGTCCCGGCAAAGAACGTGACGCCGACCTCGGGGGCGGACTCGTCGCCGAAGCGCCAGTCGCCGCCGTCGAGCGCATCCATGAAGCGGGACTTGCCGGCGAGGATGCCGATCGGCATGCCGCCGCCGACCACCTTGCCGTAGGTCGCCATGTCGGCGCGGATGCCCAGCACCGTCTGCATCCCGCCCGGGTGCATGCGGAAGCCGGTGACGACCTCATCGAAGATGAGGGCGATCTCGGCGGCTTCGGTCAGCGCGCGAAGCGCTTGCAGGAAGTCGGTCGGGCAGAGGCCGGGATGCCGGCTCTGCACCGGCTCCACGATCACCGCGGCGATCTCATCGCCGTGGGCACGGATCCAGTCGAGCGCGGCGGGATCCGCGTATTCGAGGACCATCATGCTCCCGACATTCGGGCTCGGGATCCCGGGCGCCGCCGGCAGCGCGCGCTCCGCGCCGGAACGGCCGCCGCGCTTGACCAGTACCTCGTCGAACTGCCCGTGGTAGGAGCCGGAGAACATCACGATCCGGTCGCGCCCGGTGACGCAGCGCGCGATCCGCATCGCCGCCATCACGGCTTCCGAACCCGTGTTGCAGAAGGTCGCCCGCTCGTTGCCGGTCAGCTCGCAGACGAGGTCGGCGACTTCGCCGGCGAGCGCGGTCTGGGGCCCGATCTCGAAGCCCTTGTCGAGCTGCGCGCGCACCGCCTCGACGACGAGATCGGACCTGTGCCCGAGGAAGGTCGGGCCGAAGCCATTGAGGAAGTCGATATACGTGTTGCCGTCGATATCCCACAGGCGCGAGCCGCCCGAGCGGTCGGTGACGATCGGGTAGATCATCTCCTTCCACTCGGCGCGGAACCCCGACACGGC
This sequence comes from Methylobacterium sp. FW102-HT35C08, assembly GCF_058790235.1. Classification (NCBI taxonomy): domain Bacteria; kingdom Pseudomonadati; phylum Pseudomonadota; class Alphaproteobacteria; order Hyphomicrobiales; family Methylobacteriaceae; genus Methylobacterium; species Methylobacterium sp. FW102-HT35C08. The sequence goes on from NZ_JBYTCL010000002.1 coordinate 1,446,181, forward strand.
GCGGGGATCGGCCAGCACCTTGCGATGCCGTTCGGTGAAGGCTTTCGAGCCGGCGGTCTTGCGGGTGTAGCGCGCCACCAGATCGGCGATGTGGCGCTGCTGCGCGGGCGTCAGCTCGAGATCGCCGCGCGCCTGACCGCCGCCTTTGAAGATCTCGAACCGGTTCGGCGCCTCGGCGGGCTTGTCGGCCCGGGGCGGGCTGCCGGCCTTCGCGGGCGGGTCCGGGATTGCCGGGACGGCCGGGACGCGGGCGTGCACGGGCGGGGAGGCCTGTGCGCCGATGAGCACCTTGAGCTGCTGCGCGACGAGTTCGCTCATGACACGCAGCTGTTCGCGCATCAGCCCTTCGAGACCCGGCGTGCCGACCGGCGACGCGGCGGCCTCCGCCGTCGCGGCGGGCGCCGCGGGCGTCGGGACTTCCGCGGGGGCCGGCTGCGGGACTGCAGGCGCCGCGTCCCGGAAGGCGGTCGGCGGCAGCGCGGCGAGAACGTGCTGCGTCAGCGCGTCGAGGGTCGAGAGGTCGCCGAGCAGCTGGCGAAACGCCACCTTCAGGCCGAAGCGCGCCTGGATCTTGCTGGCCGCCTGGGTGAGAAACAGCGAGTCGAACCCGAGTTCGAGGAAGCTCTTTCTCGGGGCCTGCGCGATATCCTCACCCGACAAGTCGGTGAAGATCGCGGCGACCGCCTCTCGGACCTTCGCTTCACGCCCGTCCTGCATCCGCTCCTCCTCCCTCTCGGTCGACACCGGCATCAGCTTCGTTTCCGCGGCTGGCGGCGCAGCCGGCCCGGTCAGCGGGGTCCCGGCCATCGCGGCGCCGGACCAGGGTCTGGCCTCGATCCAGTGGCTCTGGCGTTCGAACGGATAGGTCGGCAGCGAGACCCGCCGCGGCCCGTCCCCGTGGAGCCTCCGCCAGTCCGGCTTGGCGCCGGCGACCCAGGCCCGCCCGAGCGCGCCCAGGAACGCCGCGCGGTCGTCACCGTCGCCCCCGGCCGCCATCAGGGACGGCACGACGGTCACGTCCGGGCGCCGCACGCAGGCCTGCATGGCGAGCGTCGTGAGCGCCTGTCCGGCACCGGCCTCGATCAGGATCGCGGGCGTCTCGCCGACCAGGGTCAGGACGCCTTCGTGGAAGCGCACGGTCTCGCGCGCGTGCCGCGCCCAGTATTCGGCCGACGTCGCCAGCTCTGCCGTGATCCAGGTGCCGGTGACGCAGGAGATGTACGGCGCGCAGGGCGGCCGCAGCTCGACCGTCCGGAGGAGATCGTGCAGCCGATCGACCATCGGCTCCATCATCGGCGAATGGAAGGCGTGCGAGGTGTGCAGGCGGCGCGCCATCACGCCGTCGGCGGCCAGGGCCGCCTCGAGCGCGGCGATCCCCTCGTATGGGCCGGACGCCACCGACAGGGCCGGCCCGTTGACCGCCGCGACGGCGACCCCGTCGGGCAGGCGCGGCGCCAGGTCCGCCTCGGGCAGCCGGACGGCGAGCATCGCACCGCCAGGCAGGTCGTTCATCAGCCGTCCGCGGGCCGCGACGACGCGCAGGGCGTCCTCCAGGGTCAGCACGCCGGCGAGGTGGGCGCTGACGAACTCGCCGACGCTGTGGCCGATCGTGGCGCGCGGCGCGAGCCCGAGGGTCTGCCAGAGCCGGGCGAGGGCGTAGGAGACGCTGAAGAGCGCGGGCTGCGCCATCGCGGTCGAGCGCAGGGCCTCCGCGGCCGCGTCCGGCGGCATGTCGTAGAGGACGCGGCGGAGATCGATGCCCTCGTGGCGTTCGAGGAACGCGGCGCAGCGATCGATGTCGGCGCGGACGCTCGCCACGCCCTCGTAGAGACCCCGCGCCATGCCGGGATGCTGCGAGCCCTGGCCAGGGAACATGAAGGCCATGTCGGGCGTGTCGGCGGGCGACGCCGCGCCGGGCGACGGCGCCTCCCGCAGCGCGCGGATCGCCGTCGCGCGATCGTCGGCGACGATGGCGGTGCGGTAGGGGAAGGCGCGGCGCCCCACCTGAAGCGTGAAAGCGGTGTCGGCGAGCGTCGGCGCATCGGGTGCCGTGAGCCGATCGGCCAGACGGCCCCGCGCCTCGGCGAGCGCTTCGGCGCTGCGTGCCGAGACCAGCAACACCTGCGGACCGGCCGCGTCCTCGACCACCTCTTGAGCGGGCGCCTCCTCGAGCACCAGATGGACGTTGGTGCCCCCGACGCCGAACGCGCTGACCCCGGCCCGACGGACGCCGTCCCGCGCCGGCCATTCGCCGAGGGCGGTGTTCACGAAGAAGGGACTCGCCGCGAAGTCGAACCGCGGATTCGGCGTCCGGAAATGCGCCATCGGCGGCAGGCGCCGGTGTTTGAGGGCCAGGCAGGTCTTGATCAGCCCGGCGGTTCCCGCCGCGACGTCGAGGTGCCCGATATTGGCCTTGACGGAGCCGAGGGCGCAGAACTGCCGGTCGCCGGTCGAGGCGCGGAAGGCCTTCTCCAGACCCGCCAGCTCGATCGGATCGCCGAGCGGTGTGGCGGTGCCGTGGCACTCGACGTAGCCGATGGTGTTCGCGTCGACGCCGGCCATGGCGTGGGCGGCCATGATGCAGGCCGCCTGGCCGTCGACGCTCGGCGCCGTGTACCCGACCTTGGTGGCGCCGTCATTGTTGACGCCGAAGCCGCGGATCACCGCGTAGATCGAGTCCCCGTCCCGAACGGCGTCGTCCAGCCGCTTGAGCAGGACCACGGCCGCGCCGCTGCCGAACACCGTGCCGGTCGCTTCGGCATCGAAGGGCCGGCAGGTGCCGTCGGCCGACACCATCCCGCCGTCCTGATGCAGGTAGCCGCGCTTCTGCGGCAGGCTGATCGAGACGCCGCCGGCCAGCGCCATGTCGGCCTGGTAGAGCAGCAGGCTCTGGCACGCCTGCGTGACGCACAGGAGCGAGGTCGAGCACGCCGACAGCGACGTGATGCTCGGACCGCGCAGATCAAGCTTGTAGGACGTCTTGGTCGCGAGGAAATCCTGCGCGGCGCCGACGAGCGTCGGGTAACCGCCGACTTGGTATTGATTGGTGAAGTCGTCGATGACGCTTCGCTCGGTGCAGACGTTGTTGAGGAAGTAGGTCGGGACGCTGCACCCGGCGAAGACGCCGATGGATCCGGAACAGGCGGCCGGGTCGTAGCCGCCGTCCTCCAGGGCTTCCCAAGCGCATTCGAGGAAGACGCGGTGCTGCGGGTCGGTGAGCTGGGCCTCCCGCGGGTACATCCCGAAGAAGCCCGCATCGAACTGATCGACATCGTCGATGATGGCACGGGCCCGGACGAAATTCGGCTGGGCGCGGGTTTCGGGCGGGAAGCTATCCTCAAGGTCCGCCTCGCCGAACCGGGTGATCGAGTCGACGCCGGTTGTCAGGTTCGACCAGAGCTGGTCGACAGTCCGCGCACCCGGAAACCGGCCGGACATGCCGATGACGGCAATGCCCTCGAGCAGCATGCCTGAATCGTCCATCGTCATGACCTCGCATGTTGCCGGAAACGACGGAGAGCGTCGCTCTGCCGGGACGCGCGCGCCCGCGCATTCGGGCCGTCCTCGGAATCGGGCGCGCGGGGGGAGGCGACGAGCGACCGGATGGTCGGTCTCGCGAACAGGTCGATGATGGTGAGATCCGGCGCCAGAACCCCGCGAAGCGCTTGATGGATCGCCATCAGCTGAAGGGACGTGCCGCCGAGATCAAAGAAGTTGTCCTCGACACCAACGGCGTCGATCCCGAGCACGCGGCGCCACTCTCGGGCGACGCGTTCCTCGTCCGGCCCCCGCGGCGGAACATAGGGGCGTCCGAGGTTGGGGCGGGTCCGCGCCGGCTGCTGGAGCGCGCGGCGGTCGACCTTGCCATTCGGTCCGAGCGGCAGCGTCGGCAACGCGATGACAGCACTCGGGATCATCGCGGCCGGCACACGCTGCGCGAGCGCTGTGCGCAGGCGTTCGGGCGCGGTTTCCGGCGACTCGAGCACCACATAGGCGACGAGGCTCTTGCCGCCGCCCGTGTCGGCCTGGACGACTGCGGCGGCGTCCCGGACGCCCGGCAGGCGGCGCAGGGCGGCGTCCAGGCCCTCAAGCTCGATTCTGTGGCCGTTGATCTTCACCTGGCCGTCGACGCGCCCCAGGAACGCGAGCGTTCCGTCGGGACGCTCGCGGACCAGATCGCCCGTCAGGTAGAGCCGCGCCCCGGGTTCGCGGGAGAACGGATCGCTCACGAAGCGCTCGGCCGTGAGATCCGGCCGGCCGAGATAGCCGCGTGCCAAGCCGTCTCCGCCGGCGCAGAGTTGGCCGACGGCGCCGCGCGGCAGCGGCTCGAGCCGGCGGTCGAGGATGTGGGCGCAGGTATTCGCGATCGGCCTGCCGATCGGGACCGTCTCGGCCGGCGGGAACCCGCGCGGTACCGTGTAGCAACAGGTGAAGGTCGTGTTCTCCGTCGGTCCGTAGCCGTTGATCAGTCGACAATGCGGAAGTGCGTCGAGGGTCTGTCTGACGTGGCGCGGCGACAGGACGTCCCCGCCGGCGAGCAGCTGACGCAGGGAGGCGAGGTCTCCGAGCGGGCCATCGGCCATCAGGTGGAAGAGTCCGGCCGTGAGCCAGAGCGTGGTGACGCCGTGGTCCCCGACGGCGCGGGCGATGGCGTCGACGGTGGTCGGGCCCGCCGGCATGACGACGAGCTGGCCACCGTTGAGCAAGGGCCCCCAGATCTCGAGGGTGGCCGCATCGAAGGCCAGCGGGGCGAGCTGAAGGACGATCTCGTCCGGACCAAGCGCCGCGAAATCGGTGTTGATCACGAGCCGCGCGATACCGCGATGCGGGACCATCACGCCCTTCGGCCGTCCGGTCGTGCCCGAGGTATACATGACGTAGGCAAGATCCTCCGCAGCACCCGGTCCCGGCAGCGCCTCGCGCGACGCGGGGAGGGGGGCGGGATCGTCGAGCCAGAGCGTCGGGCAGGTCCATAAACCCCCGTGCGCCCGCCCCGCGGCGAGACCGCGCCTCGAGACGACGACGGCTGGGTCGCTGTCGGCGATCTGCAGCGCGAGGAGTTCGTCAGGGTGAGCCGGGTCAAGGGGGACGTAAGCGGCACCGGCCTTGAGCGCGGCGAGATGGGCCACGATGGCGGACCCGGACCGGTCCAGGAGCAGGCCAATGCGCGCGCCCGGTTTCGCGCCCAGGCCGATCAGGCACCGTGCCAGGGCGTCGGCCTCGGCATCGAGCTCACGGTACGTCCACGTGCGCGTGCCCTCCCGGATCGCCACCGCGTCCGGACGAAGCCGGACCTGGGCCGCGAACAGGTCCGGAACCGTCGCGTCGCGCGGATACGGCCGTCGTGCGCCCATGCCGCTGGCGACCCGCGCGTCGCGATCTTCGGGGCTCAAGAGAGGCAAGCGAGCGACTGGCGTGTCGGGCGCGGCGCAAGCGGCCTCCAGAAGCCACCGCAGCGCAGCGAGCCAGCCCGCAAGACCTTCCGCATCGAGAATTCCGGCCGCCCCGGACGCCGTGACCCGGTACTCCGCCGTTCCCCGTTCCACGCGGAGATTCAGGCTGTCCGCCGTCCACCCATCGCCCGCCAGCTCGATCAGGATGCCTTGCCGAGCACGCGAGACAGGTCCTGCAGCCTCGATGCGCGCCTGAACCGCGTCGCGGACAGCGATCCAGGTCGGATCGTCCGAGATGTCCGTCTCCAGCTCGACGCCTTGCTCCGTGTCGCTCCCGCAGATGCGGAGACGCACCTGCGATGCCCCGGTGTAGCGATGGAAGACGGCGCTCGCCGCGGCGCAGAGCGACGCCAGCACCGCAGCGGAGGAGGAACCCCGCAGATCCGGCGCCGTGAGAAGCCGCTCAGGCAGCACACATGCCGCCGATCCGGGTCCTGCCGTAAATCCGTCCTGAGAAGCCTCGGCGATGCGCAGCGCACCTTCAGCGGCCATCGAAGACTGCATGCTCTTGGCCTTGAGATGATGGACTATAATGTGAGGCCAAAGCCCGACGGGCGACCTTCCTAACGTTATAATTCGATTCTCCGTTGACTTTAATCAATCTCAGGCCGTCGCTTCGAATGATAACTGCGAGACCCGAATAAATGCGGCTTGAATTCCAAATCACCGGCGAGGTTCTACCCTGTGGCAGGCCGATTTAGATGGTCAGATCGCTGGTTTATTTGTGCAATGCAAAAACCGAAGCGAACGCCACTTCAAGCCGACACTTGCGATGCCGTTGCTTGCAAATGTGTAGCGCGATCTGCTCGGATGTCATTCACGGCACCTACCGAATCGGCCGATGAAGCATTTCTGGCTGATGGACAAGCAACTTGCGAAGATCGCACCGCATCTGCCGTCTGAAACGCGCGGCAAAGCACGCATCGATGACCGGCGGATCCCCAGCGGCATCGTCCACGTGCTGAAAAGCGGGGGTCGCTGGAGCGATGCTCCACGCGAGATCGATGAGCCGAAGATTAGGCAAACGTACGCTGATAAATGACGGTCGATCTTCGAAAAAGGGGCGCTCATGTTGTCATTAGATCGCATAAAGGATTTTCCAATCTTGTTCCATGCTCGGCGCGCGCGGTATAGGCGGCGCTTCATGCATGAAGAAGCGGGATCATTCTGGGGAGTATATGATACCATTGACGAGGCAAAAGAGGGCATTGAATCTGCTTTGATATCGGATTACAGCGACGAAAACCTTGTTGATTTAAATTCAGATCGATTCAAGACAATCCATCTATTCGATTGGCCGGTAATTTTTTATCTAAAAAATCTCATTGTAGAGCAAAAATTGCACTCACTTGTAGATTTTGGCGGCCATGTTGGCGCCAAATATGTCGCTTATCGCGAACTTCTCGACCTTCCCAAAGAATTTAGCTGGCATGTGGTGGACTTGGCGCCCATGGTCTCCAAAGGAAGGCGAATCTTTACGAAAAATAGCGCACCGCATCTGTCATTTTCGGAAGAGATAACACCGGAAACACGAGCCGACATCCTACTCTGTTCGGGGTCCTTGCAGTATTGCCCTTTTACAATCATCGATGTTCTAAGTAAATTCTCATGCAAGCCCGCCAATATAATCCTAAATAAGATGCCGTACTGTAGAAGCGGCGCCTTTGTAACGTTAGAAAATTTTGAGAGAGTTAAGGTTCCTTACTACATATTCGACCGCGACAAGCATGATGAGCAATTGAGAAACGCCGGGTACGATCTTGTTGCCAGATGGCGCTTGCCATACAGAGATTTCAATATCCCTTATGCAGTTCCAGGACACAGGATCAAAATGTTTGGTGAGATTTGGTCGAAGAGTGACAACGTCGCAATCAACACTGGTGAGAAAAGAACTATTTAGACGAACGCATCTGCCGATTTGCGATTCGGCAATAACCGGGCCGCCTTCGTACGAGAGAGATGGGACATTCAGGGGCTCAGCGGCTCCGCAATCCCGAGATCCTGATCTTCATCACGTCGCCAGATCGGATCACGCCGCTCCATTTTGACGCCGAGGTCAATTTCCTTGTCCAGATCGCCAGCTCCAAGAACCTGTGGGTCTGCGATGCGAACGACCGCACGGTCACGACCGAGGCAGAGCTTGAGGTTTATCATGCCTTCGACATCCCGGCGGACCATTACAGGCCGCGGGTAAATACCGAGGCGCACCATTTCTCGCGATCCAGGTGATACCATTCATTTAAACTGGAACAAACATTAAGACGATACCGTATCAACGTCCTGCGTCGAATCAATCATCGCGCGGGATGTCTGTGCGTAATCTGACAACTAAATCCGCATTTTCTGTCCTATTCCCAAGTTTGATAAATATCATTGCTTCGGCACACACTTGTACAACAATATCAGCTCGTGAGAAGGAGAATACCGATGACGACGGTGCAAAAGGGAGAGGCCGCCACCGTTCACTGGGCGACGCGCGAGCCTGTCGAGGTCTGTCGGCGGGCCCTTCACCGTGAGCCGTTCCGGGCAACCCACCCGTTGGCCGCACATCCGCTCTTCACGATCGACGCCTTGATGCGCCTCGCGCGTGAGGTGAGTAAGCGCAAGGGTGATCTCTACTTCGACGCGGGCGACGTCAGCATCGACGACAAATGGGGAAAGATCCCCGTGCCGGACCGACCGGTGACCGACGTCATCGAGCGGATCGAGAGCGCTGGCGCCTGGATCGTCATGAAGCATGTCGAGTTGAACCCGGCCTACGCTGCGGTCCTCGCGGACTGGGCCGCCTTCGTACGGGACGTGGCAGGACCTTCAGGGGCTCACCTGCTCCGCAAGCCCGAGATGCTGGTCTTTATCACCTCGCCCAATCGGGTCACGCCGTTCCATTTTGACGCCGAGGTCAATTTCCTGGTGCAGATCGCCGGATCCAAGGATCTGTGGGTCTGCGATCCGAATGATCGCACCGTCACGACCGAGGAGGAGCTTGAGGTTTATTATGCGGGCGACATCGCGGCAGGCCACTACAAGCCGAGGGTCGATATCGAGGCACAACATTTTCAGCTCGATCCCGGCGATGCGGTTCATATCCCGACCCACGGTGCCCACTGGGTCAAGAACCACGACAATATCTCGATCTCGCTGAGCCTCAATTTTGAATTCCCGGCCTGGTACCGCGCCGACATCTACCGGGCCAATCACTATCTCCGGCGCCTCGGCGTCACGCCACGCGGGCCCGGCTGCTCCGTCCTGAGCGATCGCGCCAAAGCGGCCACGGGGGCGGCGATCCGCCTGACCCGGGATGCGCGGAGGCGCCTGGTCTCGGGTGCGCGGGCCTGAGCGGCGCGCGGCAGGACGATCTGCACGGATCGTCGTCGCGGGCGATGTTCAGCGACGGCGCACGTGCGATCCGATCAGGGTCTGAGCCCCGGCAGGGACGCGGACACCTCCTTGCCGCGGCTCGCGTCTTCTTCCCGTGTTTGTCGTTTCCCGCGCAGCAGGTTCGCGATGGCACGGCTGTTCTGGCTCTCGGATGGAGCCTCGGGCGCGGCGCGAGCCGCACGGGCAGCCGGGCAAACCGCCGGTCGATGATAGGCCGGTGATCACCGGCATCCTGCATGTGCCGAAGGTCGGCTGCCGCTGCCAGGTCACGCCCTCCGCCGACGGCCCACACACGACGATCGACAGCCACTCCAACAGGTGGTCTCAGCGCGGCGTGGCAGCCTCTGTTTGCCAGGATCGCAGTTGCAGGCCCCGTCCCGGACGCGTCGATGCTCGACGCGCTCCCCGTGAAAGCCCACCGTTCGGCCGCAGGCGGAAAAGAGGGCTTGGAGCCGAGCCATCGGGCGCTCGCGCGGCGTCACGAGCAACATCCATTGCTTGGCCGATGGTCGTGGCCGACCGGTTGCGTTCGCCCTGACACCCACAATGGGGCCGACATCACATGGCACTGCCCCTGTTGCGGGCCTTGGTGTCGCCCGAGCGCCTGAGGAATTGCCGGAAGAACCACCAGGTTGACCACCCTGCCGTCCACGGCCACCCGAACGGTTCTCTGCAAGCACACAGCCGAGCCGCAGGCCGGCGGCGCAATCGGATCGTGCGCCTGTGTTTGGCCGCCTCAAGAACTGGCGGCGCGTCGCGAGCCGTTGTGACCGCTTGTCGTGCAACGACCGCGCCGCCGTCGCGCGCGTTTCCTGTGTCATCGCATGGGCCTGGATGAGGCCCCTGACGAGCTGAGCAGCAGGTCCGCTTCCTGTCCGTTCCGGTTGCAGGTCTCCGGCTTGCCGACACGGTGAACGCGGCCCTGCAAGGTTCCGCAATCGGCTGCCTTCTGCCGCTCACCCGGACCGCGCATAACGTCCGCTCACCGGCGCATTGACCCGCGGCCGGCCCGACGGCCGTCACGGGAGTGACGCGGCCAGGCAGACGCGGCTGAGCAGACGCGGCTGAGCAGACGCGGCTGAGCAGACGCGGCTGAGCAGACCTGGTGGTGGGCCCCGCCGCTCGAAGGCATAAGATTTCAGACAGGACCCGAGATTAACCGCCTATTTACCAAAGTAATCGCGAGATATATTGATCGATTTTTCAAGATTACCAATTTCAGCGTGAGGTGGAACCCTCACTGCGGTCGGATAGTTGTGCCCGAGACGGATAGAATCGGTACCAGCTTTGCAAACAATCATACAGAGCTGAGGCTACGAATGCCCTGGAACAGTCGCTGGATGCGCGTGCTGGTCGGCGTGCTCCTCCTCAGTGCTGCCATCCTTGCTGTCCTACCAAGCTTCACGGGCTACACCAGCCTCGACGGCACAGTGAACGCCCGCTTCGCCCTCGTCTCGGCGCCCATCGAGGGCGTCGTCTCCGATACGCCACCGAAGGTCGGCACGGCGCTGCCCGAGGATACCTCGGTGTTCTTCATCAACAACGACCGCATCGCGCGGACCGCCGAGGCGCAGCTGGATGCAGATCTGGGCGCATCGAAAGAAAAGCTGCGCGCTCTGGAAATGCAGGCGAAGGACCTGTCCGCGCTGAAAACCGATCTCGTGGGCCGCCTCAAGGAATATCAGCAGGCGAGCATCACGAGCATCCAGCAAGAGATCGTCATCCGTCAGCAGCGCATCGCAACGGCGCAGGCGAACAAGACGTCCGCCGAGGCGGACCTCGCGCGCAAGCAGACGCTGGGCGCGACCGGCGTGGTGGCCGGCAGTTCGGTCGAGCAGGCCCGCGCCGCCTCGGTCGGCGCCAGCAGCGAGCAGAACATCGCCAAGGCCGAACTGGAGCGGCTCCAGCGCCAGCTGGACGCGCTCAAGCGCGGCACCTTCGTGGGCGAGGGCCGCAATGACGTGCCCTACTCGCAGCAGCGCACCGACGAGGTCACGATCCAGCTTGCCAACGTCGAGGCGCAGATTCGGATCGAGAAGGCGCGCACCCAGCAGTTGAGCCTCCAGCTCTCCTTGGAGCGCTCCCGCAACGACCGGCTCTCCTTCGTCGCGGTGCAGATTCCCTTCAAGGGGGTGATCTGGCGCAACAACGTCGTGGCGGGCTCGAACGTGCTGGTCGGCAACGAGTTGATGCGCCTGCTCGACTGCCGCGACCTGTTCGTGGACATCCTCGTGGACGAGGTGAACTACGATGAGATCAAGCCGGGCGACAGGGCCGACGTGCGGCTGCTCGGAACGTCCCAGGTGATCGGAGGCCGGGTCGTGTCGGTGCGCGGGTCGGCCGCCGCCGTCGAGGAGACGGTGCTGGCAGCCATCCCGCCGCAGAGCCGGGGCAAGAACGCGCGCATCCGGGTCGCGCTCGACCCGAGCGATATGCAGACCGACTACGCCAACTTCTGTCAGGTCGGCCGCACGGTTCAGGTCCGGTTCGCGCGTGCCGGATCGTCCCTGCAAACCGCGCTCGATCCCATCGTGAACTGGGTGAAGGGCCTGTGGTTCAGCATCTCGTAAACCTCGGGCCGACGCTGTTCGTCGCGGCCTTCTTCTTCCTCTTCACCCTGAACTGGCCCCGGGACCGCACGTGGACGCGCGCGATCACCTGCACCTTCGTGCTGCTTGTCGCCGTGCGCTATCTCGGGTGGCGCTTCTTCCACACCGTGCTGCCCTACCAGGCGGACCGAAGCTTCGGCTTCTTCTGGACGTGGTTCGTGTTCTGCGTCGAGATCGGCGCCTTCGCCGACATCCTGCTCTTCCTCGTGGCGATGAGCCGCTACGTGGATCGGCACGCCGAGGCTGACCGCCTGGAGCGCGATTTCTTCGCCCGCCCCTCCGACGGCCTGCCCACCGTCGACGTGTTCATCCCGACCTACAACGAGCCTCTGGACGTCCTGGAACGGACCATCGTCGGGGCTCTCGCGCTCGACTTCCCGCGCGACAAGCTGAAAGTCTATGTCCTCGACGACAAGCGCCGCGACTGGCTGCGGGAGTATTGCGAGTCGAAGGGCGCGATCCACGTCACGCGCCCGGACAACAGCCACGCCAAAGCGGGCAACATGAACAACGGCCTGACGGTCTCGTCGGGTGAGTTCGTCGCGATCTTCGATGCCGATTTCGTTCCCTACCGCAACTTCCTGCGCCGCACGCTGCCCTTCTTCCAGGATCCGACCATCGGCATTGTGCAGACGCCGCAGCACTTCTTCAACAAGGACCCGGTGCAGTCGAACCTCAGTCTCGAGAAGGTCTGGCCCGATGAGCAGCGGCTGTTCTTCGATGAGATGGCCACATCGCGCGACGCCTGGGACGTGAGCTTCTGCTGCGGCTCCTGCTCGATCGCTCGGCGAAGCGCCATCGACGCGATCGGCGGCTTCCCGCACGATTCGATCACCGAGGATCTGCTCACCACCCTCGCGATGCTCAACAGGGGCTACAAGACCCGATACCTCAATGAACGGCTGTCGATGGGTCTCGCGGCCGAGAACCTGAAGGGCTACTTCGTGCAGCGCGGGCGCTGGTGCCGGGGCGGCATCCAGACGATCTACCTCCATAACGGCCCGCTGCGCGGTCCCGGCCTCAACCTCTTCCAGCGGGTGATGTTCATCCCCCTGTCCTGGTTGGTGCAGTACACCGTCCGCTTCGTCATCCTGATCGTGCCCGCCATCTACCTATGGACCGGGGCGGCTCCGCTCTACTTCACCGGCACGGCGGACATCGTGCGCTACCAGCTTCCCGTGCTGGTCGGCTATTTCCTGCTGATGGGCTGGCTCACGCCGACGCGCTACCTGCCCCTGATCTCCTCGGCCGTCGGCACCTTCGCGACCTTCCGCATGTTGCCCGTCGTGCTCTCCAGCCTGATCAAACCGTTCGGTGTGCCGTTCAAGGTCACGCCCAAGGGCTCGGGCAACGAGGAATCCGCGTTCGACGCCTACACGTTCTTCTCGATCGCCTTCTGGATCGCGGTCACGTCGCTGGGTCTCATCGTCAACATCGTACCCGAATGGTCGCGCATCGGTGAGGGCGAGTTCTCGGTGGTCTCGGCCTACTGGGCCGTGGTCAACATCGTGGTCTTGATGATCGCATCGCTGATCTGCTTCGAGAAGCCGCGCCCCCTCGTGGAGTCGTTCTCCACCAACGAGCGCGCGCTCGTGCTCGGGGTGAGCGAGACGTACCGTGAGGCGCGCATCGTCAGCCTCTCGCTGGAGGGAGGAATCGCGGAGTTCGCCACGCCCCCGGACCTGCGCAGCGGCGAGCATATGTGGATCGAGATGGACGCGTTCCCGCACCTGCGCTGCAAAGTCGAGAAGGTCGTACAGTCGGAGGCGGGCAAGCCTGTCTGCGTGAAATTCAGCTACACGCTCGACGGCGCGTGCCGCGACCGCATGATCGTCAAGCTCTACACGGGCCGCTACAGCCAGGACATCCACGACCTCGACAAGTCCGCCATCGCGGGCGGGGTCTGGTCGCGGATGTTCGGTCGGAGCGCGCAGGCCGCCTAGCGCGTCCTCGTGCCGAGCGGCGCGTAGGCGCGGACGTAGTCGATCTGGTAGACCGCCGGGAACGGCGTGGTAACGTCCGGCCTCCCCGGCCAGTCCCCGCCGACCGCCAGATTGACCAGGATGTAGAGCGGCTTGTTGAGGTCGCTCGGCGGTGTCGTCGTGTAGACGGGCTGGCCGTCGAAGGACCACGTTATCTTGGAGGCTTCCCACAGCACGCCGTAGGTGTGGAAGGCTGCCGAGGTTTCGGGAACCTTGGCCGATCCTTGCGCCTGGGTATGCGTGCCTGTGGCCTGCGAGTGCACGGTCATGAAGATGGTCGCAGGGTCGTGACCCAGCATCTCCATCGCGTCGAGTTCAGGCGGCCAGGAGCCATCGGCCGGCAGCATCCAGAAGGCCGGCCAGATGCCCTGACCCGCCGGCAGCTTCGCACGCATCTCGAAGTAGCCGCCCTGCTGCGTGAAGGCGCGATAGGTCGTGAGCATGCCCGAGGTGTAGGCGTAGCCGTTGATCAGGGGGCGGAGCTTCGGATCGGCGGGGGCGGCGATCAGGGTCAGGATCCCGTTCGAGACGGACCAGGGCCTCACGGAAGCCGTCGGCGCGTAGCGGGCGTCGATGTACCATTGCTGCTCGTGGTTCGACGCGAGGGTGACGCCATTCTTGCCCTGAGACCACCAGTAGGTCGTGTCCCATGTGCCGCCGCTGCCGTCCCAGAGACTGAGCGTATCGAACTCATCCGAGAAGGTTAGTTTTGCTGTATGGGCCAGATCGGAGGGATCGATGCTGATCGTGTCGTCTCCCATCGCAGGTGTTTGCACATCCAGACACGCAAGCGCGACGACGGTCCACGCGGCCCGGGCCGTCAAAGCCGCGCGGTGGGGGAGGGCGGACTTGCAAAGGCCCGATGACATCCTTTTCCCTCCCGCGCTGGCCCGGACATCGATCAATGTCCGCGCACGTAAGGTCCTCATCGCGATGCGCACCGCAAGATGCGGAAGCCGCACGGCCAGTGCTGGATGGTGAGGGCGTGGGGGAGGATCCCGCGATGGGGCGCGGAGCAGCCCACGTCCAGACCCGCACCCGGAATGGCTCGGCGATGTCACGATCGCTGAGCAGCTCAAGCGGATATCGGGGGACCGCCTGGACGATCGGCGCACCGCGCACTGGCAGCCCTTGACGTCACCTTCGGGCCGGCGCTCCGGCTCGGTGGAGACGGACCCGAGGACCATGAGCGGCCCGTGGGATTGGCGGCACGATCTCGGCTCGCATCCCGAACCTGGACCCGGAAACGTCGTGCCAGCCCCCGGCGATGGATGAAAACGTTCTAGTTGGGGTAGCTGCGAGCAGACGTCAGGCAAACATTCTGGGCTTCACCAGTCGATTTAACTTGACCGCTCTTGGAGAGCTGAAGCGCTTTCTCCCCGGCATCCCACGAGGCGCGGGCAATTTCGGCCCGTTCACGGGATGAACACGTCCCGATGGTCACATCAGCGCTGATACGTTCTTCCGTCGTTTTCAGAAGATCGCCGCCGCGCCCCGTGGCTGACTTGAAATTCCCGAGACATGTATTCGCAATATGGAGCTGGACATTGCAAGCCGCGAAGGCTCCATCGGCTACGCCCGTCAGCGCGCCGAGCATCAAGAGACCGCCCGATACATATGCGAACGCCACAGAGACTCTCCCGTCGATGATGCCAAGGCGAAACCTTGGGACGGACAGCCTATACTGCGCGACAAATATCCAGAGCGTGAAAGTTCGGCACCCTGTTGACCGGCGACAGAATTTAAAGTGCGCGGCGTTAGCGGTTGATAAATGGCGCCCTCTCGTAAGTTGATCCAGAATGCGATCGGCGCGCCAAGACGTTAGTCGAAAAGGCGCGCAGGTGGCGTCCCTCGAGAGCTCATCGACAGCCCCGGGACTGCCTAGGCCAGAAGCGGGCCGGCCGCGTCCACCGTGGACGGTTGGCAAACCAGTGAGGCGGGCGTTGCAAGCGGTCGTCAGGAGCCTTCCACACAGGCCCGCCCTCTCGGAACGTCAGACCTCCTCTGCACGTCCGGGCCGAAACCGGGCCGCGGTCCCATTCGATCAAGCTGCCTTGCTCAGCCTCGGTATGCTGCCGCGCGCTGCGATCCGGTGTGGCGCCCGAAATGTATCCGCGTCGTGCCGACGGTGGGCGACGTTGGTCCGGCGCGGGCGCGCAACATTCGACACGGGTCAGAGGGGATGGGGATTTTCCCCTGAAGCCGCCTGCCTGAGCGGGCAAGTCCCGGGAGACGGTCATGGATGTCACCAGACGGATCTTCGCCGCAGGCGCTGCAACGCTCCCCTTTGCCGGCTCGGGACTGCCCGTAGCCCGGGCGCAGAGCACGGCACAGGACGCACCGCTCATCGGCCCCCACGCGGTCGCGGATCCCCTCGCGATGGCGGTGGACGCCTACATCTACGGCTATCCGCTCGTCACGATGGAGATGACGAGGCGCGTGCTCACCAACGTGGCCGCGCCGGAGGGCAAGGGCGCCCCGATGGGCCAGTTCGCCAATATGCGCGCGTATCCGGACGCGAAGTTCCGGGCTGTGACCGCACCCAATGCCGACACGCTCTACTCCAGCGCCTTCGTCGATCTCGGGACGGAACCGCACCTTCTCAGCATCCCGGAGGAGGACGGTCGCTACTACCTCATGCCGATGCTGAGCGCCTGGACGAACGTCTTCGCCGTGCCGGGCAGGCGTACGACCGGAACCGGGCCGCAGACCTACTTCATCGCCGGACCAGGCTGGAGCGGCAGCGTGCCCTCCGGCGCCAAGCTGATCCAGGCGCCGACCAACCTGATCTGGATCCTCGGCCGGACCTACTGCACGGGCACGCCCGAGGATTACAGGGGCGTGCACGCGCTTCAGGACCAGTACCGGCTCATCCCGGCGAGCGCGGCCGGCAAGCCGTACACCCCGCCGGCAGGCCGGGTCGATCCGAGCGTCGATACGAAGACGGCCGTGCGCGAGCAGGTCAACCGCATGGACGCGGCGACCTACTTCAACCTGCTGGCTACTCTGATGAAGGACAACCCGCCGGCGCTCGCCGACGGGGTTCCGGTCGCCAAGATGGCCTCGCTCGGCATCGTGCCGGGCCAGCCCTTCGATCCGTCAGGCCAACCGCCCGCGATCCGCGAGGCGCTCGAGCGGGCACCGAAGGAGGCCATTCCTCGGATCATGGGCCACCTGAGGGCGACGGGCAGCCACGTGAACGGCTGGACCTTCACGACCGAGGGCGGCGATTACGGCAAGGATTACCTGCAGCGCGCCCTTGTCACTGCGGTGGGACTCGGCTGCAACCTGCCGCAGGACGCGGTCTACCCGCTGGCCACGGTCGATGCCGCGGGCCGGCGGCTGACCGGCGCCTCCACGTACGTGATGCGCTTCCCCGCTGGCGAATTGCCGCCCGTCAACGGGTTCTGGTCGCTGACGATGTACGACGCGGACTATTTCTTCGTCGAGAACCCGATCAACCGCTACTCGGTCAGCCCGCGCGACGATCTCAAGGCGAATCCGGACGGCTCGGTCGACCTTCTCATCCAGGCCGAGAGCCCGGGCGCCCAACGCGAATCCAACTGGCTGCCAGCGCCGAAGGGGCCCTTCATCCTGATGCTGCGCACCTACTGGCCGAAGGACGCCCTGCTGAACGGCTCCTGGGCACCGCCGCCGGTCACCCGCAGCTCCAGCGCCACGCTCTGAGCTGGCCGGCTCGGATCGTCCGGGGCCGTCGACAGGTCTCACCCCTCGCCGCGACGGCCACGGCCCCAGGCGCGGGCCTGGGCGGCGCGGCGCCCCAGCGCCCAGTCGGGCGAAGGTCCGCTTCCGCTAGGAAGGCAGGCCCGCGGGACCAGGGCCTGTCGTCACGTGAGGTGATCGAGGGCAGCGGCGAGGCAGGGGATACCGCTGCAGCGGGCGGCGGCTTTCTCGTCGCGCGCGGCAATGGCCCGCCACGCCTCGGGCTGTGCCCCGGCCTCTCGAACCTGCTGCCGGAAGCGATGGCTGGAATAGCCCCGATCCACCGCGCCCCCTTGGAGCACGCCCGGCAGGCGATCGAGCTAGGTCAGCGCGTTGGGTCATGGGCCTGCCCCGGCGCTTCGGCCGGCCTGCTTCAACCAGAGGCTCCAGAACGGCTCATTGCGTGTCGCTCAGCAACGTCCCTTCCGAGATTGGAGGCGCAACGCGTGCTCCGCCAGAAGGGTCAGGCAGCGACAGAACTGAGGCCGCCGCGCCAGCAAAATCGAGCTCAGTTCCTGATTTTACTGGCGCGCCCTACGGGAATCGAACCCGTGTTTTCGCCGTGAAAGGGCGACGTCCTGGACCGCTAGACGAAGGGCGCACTGGTTGGGCCGGCGTTCTATAGTCGGAGCGGGCGCGGCCGGCAACCGCTCATGCGCGGCAGAAACCAGGTTTGACCGCGCGCCGGGTTGCGGCGATGGAGAAATATGCCACAGCCCACCCCTCGCATGACCCTCGTCCTCGGCGGGGCGCGGTCCGGCAAGAGCGCCTACGCGGAGGGGCTGATCGAAGCCTGCCCCGGCCCGTGGCTGTATCTCGCCACCGCGCAGGCCTTCGATGACGAGATGATCGACCGCATCGCTCAGCACCGCGCCCGGCGCGCCGGGGCCTGGCGCACCCGCGACGTGCCGCTCGCGCTCCCGGAGGCGGTCGCCGCGTCCGAAGGGCCGGTTCTGGTCGATTGCCTCACGCTCTGGCTCACCAATCTGATCCTGGCGGAGGCCGACGTGGCGGACGCGACGGCGCGGCTGCGCGCCGCCTGCGCCGCCGTGCGGGGTCCACTGGTGCTGGTCGGCAACGAGGTCGGGCTCGGAATCGTCCCCGACAACGCCCTCGCCCGGCGCTTCCGCGACGCCGCCGGCCGCCTCCACCAGCACCTCGCCGCGCAGGCCGACCGGGTCGTGCTCACCGTGGCCGGTCTGCCGCTGGTCGTGAAGCCGCAGGCCTCCGATCGAGCCCCTGACGCAGGAGTCTCCCCATGAGCGACGATGCCGCCCGCCACCGCGAGAAGATGGAGAAGCGCAAGGCCGTTCAGGACGCCGAGGTGGCGGGCAAGACCCTCGAGAAGGGCCTGCTCATGGTCCATACCGGCCCCGGCAAGGGCAAGAGCACGGCGGCTCTGGGGCTGATGCTGCGGGCGCTCGGCCGCGGCTGGCGGGTCGGCATGGTTCAATTCATCAAGGGCGGCTGGGATACCGGCGAGCGCCACGCCGTGGCGACCTTCGGCGACCGGGTCGTGTGGCATACCCTCGGGGAGGGCTTCACCTGGGAGACCCAGGACAAGGCCCGGGACATCGCCGCCTGCCGCCATGCCTGGGACGTCGCCGAAGGCCTGATGGCCGATCCCGCGATCCGCCTGCTCGTCCTCGACGAGCTGAACATCGCGCTGCGCTACGACTATCTCGACCTCGACGCGGTGCTGGCCGCGCTGACGCGCCGCCGGACGGACCTCCACGTGGTCGTCACCGGCCGCAACGCCAAGCCGGCCCTGATCGAGGCCGCCGACCTCGTCACCGAGATGGGCAGCGTCAAGCACCATTTCGCCGCCGGGGTGAAGGCGCAGGAAGGAATCGAGTTCTGAGCCCGCCGCGCGCGAAGGCCCTGATGATCCAGGGTACCGGCTCCGATGTCGGCAAGTCGCTGATCGTGGCGGGGCTGGCGCGCGCCTTCACCGAGCGGGGCCTGAGGGTCCGGCCGTTCAAGCCGCAGAACATGTCGAACAACGCCGCCGTCACCGCCGACGGCGGCGAGATCGGCCGGGCGCAGGCGCTCCAGGCCCGGGCCGCCCGGGTGTCGCCCTCCGTGCACATGAACCCGGTCCTGCTGAAGCCGCAGAGCGAGGTCGGCTCCCAGGTGGTGGTGCAGGGCCGGATGGTCGCCACCGTGAAGGCGCGCGACTACCAAGCCTGGAAGCCCCGCCTGATGAGCGCCGTCCTGGACAGCTTCGCGCGGCTCGCGGACGAGGCCGATCTGGTCCTCGTCGAGGGCGCGGGCTCGGCCTCCGAGGTCAACCTGCGCGCGGGCGACATCGCCAATATGGGCTTCGCCCGGGCCACCGACACGCCGGTGGTGCTGGTCGGCGACATCGACCGGGGCGGGGTGATCGCGAGCCTCGTCGGCACGAAGGCGGTGATCGATCCCGGCGATGCCGCGATGATCGCCGGCTTCCTCGTCAACCGGTTCCGCGGCGATCCGAGCCTGTTCGCCGACGGCATGCGGCTGATCGCCGAGAAGACCGGCTGGGCGGCCCTCGGCCTCGTGCCGCATTTTCCTGACGCGGCGCGCCTGCCAGCCGAGGACGTGCTGGGCCTGGCGGGCTCGGACGCGCGCGGGCCCGGCTCCGTCACGGTTGCGGTGCCGGTGCTGCCACGCATCGCCAATTTCGACGACCTCGACCCGCTTCGGGCCGAGCCCGGCATCTCCGTGGTCCTGGTCCGGCCCGGCACGCCGATCCCTGCCGAGGCCGCCCTCGTGCTGCTGCCGGGCTCGAAGACCA
Organism: Methylobacterium sp. FW102-HT35C08; assembly: GCF_058790235.1. NCBI lineage: Bacteria > Pseudomonadati > Pseudomonadota > Alphaproteobacteria > Hyphomicrobiales > Methylobacteriaceae > Methylobacterium > Methylobacterium sp. FW102-HT35C08. The sequence continues at coordinate 1,466,102 of NZ_JBYTCL010000002.1, forward strand.
CGATCGACGACCTGGAGGCTTTTCGCCAAGAGGGCTGGGACATGGACCTGCGCGCCCATGTCCGGCGGGGCGGCCGGGTGCTCGGCCTGTGCGGCGGCTACCAGATGCTCGGGCGCACGCTCGCGGATCCGCACGGGATCGAGGGCGCGCCGCGCACGGTGCCGGGCCTCGGGCTCCTCGACGTCGAGACTGTGATGACCCCCTTGAAGCGCCTCGCCGCGGTCACCGGCACGAGCCTGCCCGATGCCGTGCCGTTCTCGGGCTACGAGATGCATATCGGCGCGACCGAAGGGCCCGACGCGGCCCGGCCGCTGCTGCGCTTCGCCGACGGGCGCCTGGACGGGGCGGTCTCGGCGGACGGGCGCGTGGCCGGGACCTACGTGCACGGCCTGTTCGCCGACGATTCCCAGCGGGCGGCGTGGCTCGCGCGCCTCGGGTCGGCCTCGGACGGCGCCGGCTACGAGGCTGGGGTCGAGGCGGCGCTGGACGGCCTCGCGCGACACATCGCGGCCCATGTCGACTGCGACCGCCTCCTGGCGCTTGCCCGGTAGGCGCGGCCTGAGCCAGGGATTACTCTGTGTAATGCCGGTCCCGCCGCGAAGGGCCGCACGCGCCCAGAGGAACGCCCCATGCCGCCCACGCCATCCCCCGTCGGGGAAGATCTCGCCGCGAGCACCGTCCGGACCGTGACGCTGCGGCTGATGCCGCTGCTCGGCCTGCTCTACCTGATCGCCTATATCGACCGGCAGAACGTCTCCTACGCCAAGCTGGAGATGGTTGGCAGCCTCGGCCTCAGCGAGACCGCCTACGGGCTCGGAGCCTCGCTGTTCTTCCTCGGCTACTTCCTGTTCGAGGTGCCGGCCAACGTCTTCCTGGAGCGGGTCGGCGCGCGGATCTGGTTCGCGCGGATCATGATCACCTGGGGGATCGTCACGGTGCTCCTCGGCTTCACCCAGGGCACGGCGATGTTCTACGTGCTGCGCTTCCTGCTCGGCGCCGCGGAGGCCGGCTTCTTCCCCGGCGTGCTGTTCGCCCTGACCCTGTGGTTCCCGCAAGCACACCGGGCGCGGATGATCGGCTGGTTCATGATCGCCAGCGCGGTCGCCAACGCGGTCGGCGCGGCGGTCGGCGGCGCGCTGCTCGGCCTCGACGGGCTCCTCGGCCTCCAGGGCTGGCAATGGGTGTTCCTGGCCACCGGTGCGCCGGCGATCCTCATGGCCGCGGTGGTGCTGGTCGTCCTGCCCGACGGGCCCGAGACCGCGCCCTGGCTGTCGCAGGCCCAGCGCGACTGGCTCGCCCGCACGCTGCGCACCGAGCGCGAGGATGGCGGCCATGTCGACCACGGCAACCCGTTCGCGGCGCTCCTCGACCGGCGGGTGCTGATGCTCGCCGGGGTCTACGTCTCGCTGCCTCTGGCCGCCTACGGCCTCGGCTACTGGCTGCCGACCGTGGTCAAGGGCTTCGGCGTCTCGAACCTGACGAACGGCTTCCTCAACATCATTCCCTGGATGGCCACGGCCTTCGCCCTGTGGTGGGTTCCGCGTCACGCCGCCCGCACGGGCGCGGAGGGCAACGCGCTGACCTGGCACGTGGTCGGGCCGGCTCTGGTCGGGGCGGCCGGGCTCGCGCTCAGCGTCGTCCTGCCGGGCAACGCGGTGAAGTTCGCCTGCCTGTGCGTGGCTGCGGCCGGGACCTTCGCGGCCCAGCCGGTCTTCTGGTCGATGCCCGGGACCTTCCTGCGCGGCGCCTCGGCGGCCGCCGGGATCGCGGCGATCAACTCGGTGGGCAATCTCGGCGGCTTCGTCGCGCAGAACGCCGTACCGTTCATCCGCGACCAGACGCAGAGCAATCTCGTGCCCATGCTGTTCCTGTCGGCCTGCCTGGCCGTAGGCGCCGGCCTGATGTTCGTGGTGCTCTCGGCCCTGCGCCGGGACGCGGCACGGCGGGCGGTTCCGACGGGCGCGCGGCCTGCCTGAACACGGGACGGCTTCGCGCGTTATCCTTCCTCACGCCGGAGTTTCCGGCACAATAATGCGGACCCGCGAGGCTGCGGGGCTCTGCTGAGGAAGGCACCGCGATGAGCCAGGGATTCCCGCTTCTGATTCTCGCCTTCGGCACGCTCGGCGCCGTCTGGTTCCTGGCCGCCGCGGCGCGCAAGCAGGTCGCCGACGCGAAGGGCAGCCCCGAACGCTCCAGCGTGATCCACCATCACGGCGACACCCCGCGCCCGAATATGCCGGGTACCGAGCACTGAGGACGCGTCAACCGGCGGCGATCCGTCGGCAATGGTCGAGGGCGGCGCCGATCAGGTTGTCGCTGGCCTCGGGCGTGCGGAACGCCGAGTGCGCCGACAGGGTGACGTTGGGCAGGGCCGCCAGCGGGTGATCGGCCGGCAGCGGCTCGACCGTGAACACGTCGAGCCCGGCCCGCGCCACGCGGCCGCCGCGCAGGGCCTCGACCAGGGCGGCCTCGTCGAGCACCGCCCCGCGGGCGGTGTTGACCAGCATCGCGCCGGGTTTCATCGCGGCGATCCGCGCGGCCGACAGGAAGCCGCGGGTCTCGTCGGTCAGGAGCAGGTGGAGCGACACCACGTCGCTCTCGGCGAGCAGGTGCTCGAGCGCGACGAAGTCGACACCCGGATGCGTTCGCGGGGTGCGGTTCCAGGCGAGCACCCGCATGCCGATGCCGCGGCACAGCCGCGCCATCTCGGCGGCGATCCCGCCGAACCCGACGAGGCCGACGGTCTTGCCGGTGAGCTGGATGCCCTCCGTGCGCAGCCAGGATCCGGCGCGCATCGCCCGGTCCATCTCGGGCAGGCCCCGGGCGGCGGCCCACATCAGCGCGAAGGCGCATTCGGCGACCGCCGTGTCGCCGTAGCCCTTGATGGTGTGGACCGCGATGCCGCGCTCGGCCGCGAGCGCCTCCGGGTCCATGTAGCTGCGCGCGCCGGTGCCGAGGAACACCACGTGCTTCAGGCCCGCGCAGGCCCGGGCCACGTCGCCGGGGAGGGCGGTGTGGTCGATCACCGCGATCTCCGCCCCGTCCAGGATCGCGGGCAGGTCCTGCGGCGTGATGCCGGGATCCGCGTGGATCGCGAAGGGCGGATCGTCCGGCCGCAGCAGCCGCCGGGCCACCGCCGCCAGGGTCTCGCTGGCATCCACGAACACAGCGCGCATCGGCGTCTCCCTCATCCAGCCCCGTCCGGCCACGATGCGTCCGGTGCGCGGGCCGTGCCAAGGCCCGATCGGGGAATGTCACCGTCTTTGCGAGCGGCGCGAAGCAAGCCAGGGCAGCGGGCTTTCCGTCAGCGTGGCGCAGCTGGATTGCTTCGCTTCGCTCGCAATGGCGGTGTGGCTCAGCCCGCCAGGGTCAGGCACAGCGCGAGGAGCGCCAGCACGAGGCCGCCCTGGAGCCAGCAGGCCGTCCGGTAGAGCGCCAGCGCCCGGGCGATGTCGTCGGCCGCGGCCTCGGCGCGGCCGTCGCCCATATGGGCGTCGGGGACGAGGGTGCCGTCGTAGACCCGCGGCCCCGCGAGCCGCAGGCCCAGCGCCCCGGCCATGGCGGCTTCCGGCCAACCGGCATTGGGCGAGCGGTGATGGCGCGCATCGCGCACCATCGCCCGGAGCGCGCCCCGGGCGTCGGCGCCGCGCAGGGCCGCCGCCCCGGCGATCAGCAGGCCGGCGAGCCGCGCGGCCGGCAGGTTCACGCCGTCGTCGAGCCGGGCCGCCGCCCAGCCGAAGGCGGCGTAGCGCGGGGTGCGGTGGCCGATCATGCTGTCGGCGGTGTTGATCGCCTTGTAGAGGGCGCCCCCGGGCAGCCCGAGACAGCCGATCCAGAAGGCCGGCGCCACGATCCCGTCGGAGAAATTCTCCGCCAGGCTCTCGATGGCGGCGCGGCACACGGCCGGCGCGTCGAGGCGCTCGGGGTCGCGCCCGACGATCATCGCCACGGCTCGGCGCCCGGCCTCGAGGCCGCCGTTCCGCAGGGCCTGCTCCACGGCGGCGACGTGCTGGTGCAGGCTGCGCTGCGCCGGCAGGCTCGCGCAGATCAAGCCGAGGAGGAGCACGGCGGGGAGGGGGCCGATCAGGGTGCCGACCAAGAGGCCGGCAAGTGCGGTGAACGCCCCGGCCAGCGCGCCCACCACGGCGAGCAGGAGGGCCAGCGCGACGCAGCCGGCGATCCGGCGGCGGCGTTCGGAGCCGCGGTTGAGACCGCGCTCCAGGGCGGCGATCAGCCGGCCGATCCAGGTGACAGGGTGACCGGCCGCCCTGTAGAGCGCGTCGGGATAGCCGGCCGCCGCCTCGATCCCGAGGGCGATGGCGAGGACGGCGAGCGTATCGGCGAACGTACCGGGCAGATGGACCATTCGGTGTGGAGCGTTCCCGCGCGTGAGGTCGCCCCGATCGCGCATGGCGGCGATCTCGGCGGGCTGCGAATGGCCTATCCCGACGCGCCGGAGCCCTGGCTGGACCTGTCGACGGGGATCAACCCGGTCCCGTATCGTGTGCCGCCGGTGGAGGCCAGCGCCTGGACGCGGCTGCCCGAGGCCGCGGAGGTTTGGGCGCTCCGAGAGGTGGCCGCCGCGGCCTACGGCGCGCCGGACGCGGCCCATGTCGTGCCCGCCCCCGGCACGCAGATCCTGATCGAGACCCTGCCCCGGCTCCTGGCGCCGAGCCGGGTCGCGGTGCTCGGCCCGACCTATGCCGAGCACGCCGCCGCCTGGGCGCGGGCCGGCCACGCCGTGGACGAGGTCGCGGCCGTCGCGGGGCTCCGGGACGCCCAGGTGGCGGTGATCGTCGATCCCAACAACCCGGACGGGCGAACCTTTTCGGGCGCCGAGCGCCGCGCCCTGGCCGGTACGCTGCGTGCCCGCGGCGGCCTGCTGGTCGCCGACGAGGCCTTCGCGGACCTGGAGCCGGTGGAGAGCCTGTGCCCGCACGTCTCCGCACCGGACGTGGCGCCGGGTCTCGTGGTGCTGCGCTCCTTCGGCAAGACCTACGGGCTCGCCGGCCTGCGCCTCGGCTTCGCGATCGCCGATCCCGCCACGGCGGTCCGGATCGCCGCGGCGCTGGGCCCCTGGGCGGTGTCGGGTCCCGCCCTGGCGATCGGACGCGCGGCCCTCTCGGACGCGGCGTGGCGCGCGCAGGCCGCCCGGGACCGCGCGGCGGACGCGGCGCGCCTCGACCGGATGATCGCCCGGGCCGGCGGCCGGATCGTCGGCGGCACGAGCCTGTTCCGGACCGCCGACTTCCCCGACGGGCCGGACCTTTTCCGGCGACTCGCGGCGTCCGGGATCGCGGTGCGGCGCTTCGCCGAGCGCCCGGAGCGCCTCCGGTTCGGCCTGCCGGTCGGGAAGGGGGCCTGGTGCCGGCTGTCGCGGGTGCTCAGGTAGACCGCACGCCCGGCGGGTGCGGGTCGCGCGCCGCCACGATCACGGCCAGCGCCGAGAAGGCGAGGCCGACCGTGCAGACCCCCGCCCAGCCGAACAGCAGGAAAGCCTGCGAGCCGGCATAGGCGCCGAGCGCCCCGAACACGAACAGGGTGGTGAACAGGACGGTGTTGATGCGCCCCCGCGCGCCGGGGACCAGCGCGTAGGCCCGGGTCTGGTTGGCGATGAGCGCGCCGTTCATGCCGATATCGATGAGCAGCACGCCGAGCGCCACCGCGATCAGCGACCACGTGCCCCCGGCCCAGAGCACCAGGAAGGAGAGGGCGACCAGCAGGCTGCCGCCGAGCACCACGGGCTTCGCCCCCCGCCGGTCGGTGAAGCGGCCCGAGATCGGCGCCACGAAGGCGCCGCAGACGCCGATCACCCCGAACAGCCCCGCCCCGGCGGCGGAGAGCCCGAAGGGCGGCCCCTCCACCAGCAGCGCCAGCGTTGCCCAGAAGGCGTTGAAGGCGGCGAACAGCAGCGCCTGCGACAGGCTCGCGGTGCGCAGGACCGGCTGGGTACGGGCGAGATGGAGGATCGACAGCATCAGGGCGCGGTAGCGCAGCGGGTGCGTCTGGACCGTGTGCGGCAGGGTCGCCCGCGCGATGCCCGCCATGGCGAGCGCCAGCAGAGAGGCGACGAGGAAGACCGGCCGCCAGCCGAGATGCGCGCCCAGGAAGCCGCTCGCCGTCCGGGCGAGCAGGATGCCGGTGAGCAGCCCGGTCATCACCTGGCCGACGACCCGGCCGCGGCTCGCGTCCGGGGCGAGCTCGGCCGCGAACGGCACCGCCTGCTGGGCCGCGCTGGCCAGCACGCCGACCACGAGGTGCGCCAGCGCGAGGCTCGCGAGGTTCGGGGCGAGGCCCACGGCCAGCAGCGCCACCGCGAGGCCGAGGCACTGCCACACGATCAGGGCGCGGCGCGGCAGCGCGTCGCCGAGCGGCACGAGCCCGACAATGCCGAGGCCGTAGCCGACCAGCGCCGTGGTGGGCACCCACAGGGCGGCGCGGTCGCCGAACTCGGCCACGATCAGGCCGAGCAGCGGCTGGTTGTAGTAGATGTTGGCGACGGCGCCGCCGGCGATCAGCGTCAGGCCGAGCCGGGCCTTCGCGTCGAGGAACGTCGTCACGGCTGGATCGGGAACAGGCAGGCGCGCCGCCGCGGGTAGGCCATGGTTGGGTCCGTGTCCGGAAGAAGCTGGCAGGGAGAATGGGGCAGGGCGCGAGCGATACGGGCAGAGCGCGCCGCCCGGCAAGCCGCGGCGGCGCATCCCTGCCGGCACGCTCCATCGCGCCGCAGGCCCTTCACCCGGGCCGGCACCGCACCATATGCCATCGACGCGGCTGACGCCGTCCGCATGCGAGCGGCCGCCGCAGGTCACGTCCAGGGCGTCGAGCCGATCCAGGTTCCGCACCGGATGACGAGCGAGAGGGCGGTTTCGTTCCGTGCGGACGGATCCGGGACCGCTGCAGCAGGGAGTACGGGATGCCGAACTACCGCGTCGACTTCGCCAAGGAGATCCTCGGGGTGCCGTTCACGATCGGCTCGGTCGAGATCACACGGGCGCGCGATCCCGAGCGCGCCCGCCGCGCCGCCGAGCTCCGCTTCGCCCGTCAGCACGGCGTCGGCGACTGGCGGGAACGGGCCGACCTCGCCACCGTGGCCGAGCGGCTCTGAGCCACAGCCCGTCACAGGACCTTCATCCCGGCCCGACAGGATGGGGCTTCCGCCATCCGCGACGCTCAAGCTCTGGTCGCGGACGGCGCGCCGCCGTAGAATGTCCCCCAGGATCGGGGGGCTGATCCGGCCTCCGCGCGGAGGCCGGCGGTTCACGGACCCGGTTCCGCACGCCTCCGATCGACGAGCCGGTGTCGCGGGGCCGGAGGCGCTTCAGGTCCGAACCGGCGGGGGTCAGTGCAAGGGTCATGGCGGCGATCTCCTTCTTCGGCGACCTGCTTCAGACCATCAGCGAGCGCGGCCGCGACCTGATCGGCATCGGGCGCGGCGACATCGCGTCCCGCGCGAGCGCCGGCGACCTCGTCAAGCTGTGCGAGGACCTGATTTCCCGGCGCGGCGAGGCCTCCGGCGTGGCCCTGGCCCGCCTGATCCTCGACCGCTACGCCAGCTTCGGCCAGGCCGAGCGCCACGCCTTCCTGCGGGCCATCGCCCTCGATTTCGACGCTGACCACGCCGCCGTCGACGCGGCGATCGCCGCCTACCGGGCCGCCCCGTCGCGGGCCCGCCTCGGCAGCCTGCACGAGGCCGCCGAGCCGCGCAGCCAGGAGCTGATCCGCCGCCTCAACCTCGCCCGTGGCGGGACGCTCAGCCTCGTGCGGATGCGCGAGGACCTGTTCGACCTGCGCCGGGCGCTGCGCGCCGGCGACGAGGCCGACCCGGCCCTGATGGATGCGGTCGACAGTCTCGATTGCGATTTCGAGCACCTGTTCGCCTCGTGGTTCAACCGCGGCTTTCTGGTGCTGCGCCACATCGACTGGACTACGCCGGCGCATATCCTGGAGAAGATCATCCGGTACGAGGCGGTCCACGCCATCGCGGACTGGGACGACCTGCGCGCCCGGATCGAGCCGCCGGACCGGCGCTGCTTCGCGTTCTTCCACCCGGCTCTGGCCGACGAGCCGCTGATCTTCGTGGAGGTGGCGCTCACCGGAGAGATCGCCTCGGCGATCGCCCCGATCCTGTCGCAGGCGCGCAAGCCCCTGCAGCCGCAGGCGGCCAACACGGCGGTGTTCTACTCGATCTCGAACTGCCAGAAGGGGCTCGCCGGCGTCACCTTCGGCAACTTCCTGATCAAGCAGGTGGTCGAGGATCTCACCCGCGAGATCCCCACGCTCAAGACCTTCGTGACGCTGTCGCCGGTGCCGGGCTTCGCCGCGTGGCTGGCGCGGGAGCGCCGCGCCGACAGCCCGCAAGGCCTGCTGCCGGAGGATGTCGAGACCCTGCGGGCGCTGGACGATCCGGACTGGGCCGCCGACAAGACCCGAGCCGAGACGGTGCGCCGGGCGCTGATCCCCGCGGCGGCGGCCTATTTCCTGCGCGCCAAGAACGAGCGCGGGCGCCCCCTCGACCCGGTAGCCCGGTTCCATCTCGGCAACGGCGCGCGCCTCGACCGGATCAACTTCCTGGGCGACACCTCCAAGAAGGGCCTCGCGCAGTCGCACGGCCTGATGGTCAACTACCTCTACGACCTCGCCGCCATCGAGCGGAACCACGAGACCTACGCCAATCTCGGCACCGTGGTCGCGGCCCCCGCGGTGACCCGGGAGCTGCGCGCCAAGCTGCCGCCGCCGCGGGCCGTGGTGCTCGCCGAGGCCTGATTCAGCCGCGCGCCGTCAGCCGGGAGAAGGACAGGGTGATCCGCCGGGCTGCGGCCTCGGCAGCCGCGCCCTCCAGGGGCACCCGGCGATCGAGGATCAGCGCGGCGAGCCCGTGGACCAGCGACCAGGCGGCGAGCGTCAGGTCCTCGGCGGACATCCCCGGGCCCGCCAGGGTCGCCGCCCGCTCCTCCAGGATCCCGTAGGCCCGCGATTTGCCCGGCGTCCGGCAGGGCCTCATGAACATCAGCCGGAACAGGGCCGGGCGCCGGCAGGCGAAGGCCACGTAGGCCGCCCCCTGCGCGGCCAGCGCCTGGGCCCCCGTCGCCGAGCTGTCGGCGGCCTCCAGACAGGCGGCGAGATCCGCGAACCCGCGGGCCGCGACGGCCTCGAGAAGTTCCTCCTTGTCGGCGAAGTGACGGTAGGGCGCCATGGCCGAGACGCCGCAGGCCCGGGCCGCCGCGCGCAGCGACAACGCGGCCTCGCCCGCCGTCTCCAGGAGATCCAGGGCCGCCGCGACCAGCGCCGCACGCAGGTCGCCATGGTGATAGGTCCTGTCCGAAATCGATGTTGACACTGTACGCAGACCACCGCATGTTTACACTGCATACAAGCCCAGGAGGCTGACTCATGCAAGGCGCTCCCGTTCGCCGGTCCGTGGATCTCTCCGGCTATCCCGACCTTGTGGTCGTGTATCTCGGCTTCCGGGTCGCCCGCTGGCGCGGCCTGCTCGCGCTGATGGGCCTCGGCCGCGGCATCGCCGCCTCGGTGCGGAGCCAACCGGACGGGCTGCTGGCGCACGAGAACCTGTTCTTCGGGCTGACGCATGTCGGCATGCGCCAGTACTGGCGCGATCTGGAGAGCCTGGAGACCTTCACCCGGTCGGAGCCGCACCGCACATGGTGGCGGGACTTCTCCCGGGATTCCAAGGGCTCCGGGTTCTGGCACGAGGCCTACGGGCGGCGCGGCATGGAGGCGATCTATGTCGGCATGCCCGCGCCCACCGGTCTCGGGCTGTTCGCCCCCGAGCGTACCCCGGACGGCGCCTTCCTGTCGTCGCGGCAGCGGCTGGCCGCCTGAAAGGGCTCGCCCAAAGGCCCTCCAGGCGGCTATGGGTGCGCGAGACACGCAGCCCGTGATAGCTCAGCCTCACGATGACGAACCATCTCTTCTCCCTGGTGCGGGACGGCGTTCCCGATCTCGCCAAGACTGTGATCGAGACGCCGGAGGGCCGCCGATACAGCTACGCGGACCTGATCGCCCGCTCCGGCGCCTACGCGGCTTCCCTGCGGGCGGCGGGCGTCCAGCCCGGCGACCGGGTGGCCGTGCAGGTCGAGAAGAGCCCCGAGGTGATCTTCCTGTATCTCGGCGCGGTCCGGGCCGGGGCGGTGTTCCTGCCGCTCAACACCGCCTACACGCCGGCGGAGATCGGCTACTTTCTGGGTGACGCCGAGCCCAGCGTGTTCGTCTGCGATCCTGGCAAGCGCGACGCGCTGGCGGAGGCCGCCGCGAAGGTCCGCCAGATCTGGACCCTCGACGCCGTGGGCGGCGGCAGCGCCGCCGAGGCCGCGGACCGGCAGGACGGTGAGTTCGCCGACGTCCCCCGGGGCCCTGAGGATCTCGCGGCGATCCTCTACACCTCGGGCACGACCGGGCGCTCCAAGGGCGCCATGCTGACCCACGACAATCTGGCGTCGAATGCCCGGACCCTGGTCGAATTCTGGCGGTTCTCGGCCGACGACGTGCTGATCCACGCCCTGCCGGTGTTCCACACCCACGGCCTGTTCGTGGCGACCAACACGGTGCTGGCGAGCGGCGGATCCATGCTGTTCCTGCCCCGGCTCGACCCGAAGCTGATCCTGAGCCTGATGCCGCGGGCCAGCGTGCTCATGGGCGTGCCGACCTTCTACACCCGCCTCCTCAAGGAGCCGGGCCTCACGCCCGCGGCGGCCCGGGGCATGCGGCTGTTCGTGTCGGGCTCGGCGCCGCTTCTGGCGGAGACGCATCGTGAGTGGCAGGCCCGGACCGGCCACGCCATCCTCGAGCGCTACGGCATGACCGAGACCAACATGAGCACCTCGAATCCCTATGACGGGGACCGGGTCGCCGGCACGGTCGGCTTCCCGCTGCCGGGCGTCGCTCTGCGAGTGGTCGATCCCGAGGGCGGGCGCGTGCTCGGCCCGGATTCGGTCGGCATGATCGAGGTGAAGGGCCCGAACGTGTTCCAGGGCTACTGGCGCATGCCCGAGAAGACCGCGGCCGAGTTCCGGGCTGACGGGTTCTTCATCACCGGCGATCTCGGCAAGGTCGACACGCGGGGCTACGTCCACATCGTCGGGCGCGGCAAGGACCTGATCATCTCGGGCGGCTTCAACGTCTACCCGAAGGAGGTCGAGACCGAGATCGACGCGCTGCCGGGCGTGGTCGAATCCGCGGTGATCGGCTTGGCGCATCCAGATTTCGGCGAGGCCGTCACCGCCGTGGTGGTGGGCGGTGCCGGATGCCCCGACGAGGCCGGCGTGCAGGCCGCCCTGGAGGGTCGGCTCGCCCGGTTCAAATGCCCCAAGCGCGTCCTGTTCGTGGACGAGCTGCCGCGCAACACCATGGGCAAGGTCCAGAAGAACCTGCTCCGCGAGGCGCATGCGGAGCTGTACCGGGGCTGATGCTCCGATCCGCCACGCCGTCTTTGCGGGCGGAGCGAAGCAACCCAGGCCACGCGACGCCTCTCGACGTCGCGCAACGCTGGGTCACTTGGCTTCGCGCGTGATGACCGTGCCGGGAGCCCCGACGGAGCGAAGCTCCAGCCCGCGGATCAGAGGTTGTGCTGCGTCCGCTCGTCCTCCGGCGGCCTGTGGCCGTCCGGATCCGCCACCTTGCGGGCGGCGGCGTTGAGGTTGTCCGGATCGAGGGCAGTCTGGACGAACTCGCGACCGATATTGGTCACCTCGCGGGCGTAGCGTAGGCCCTGGTCGCGCACCTCGTCGGCCCAGGGACCGATGCTCCGGTCCTCCTGGCGGGTGCGCGGCAGCAGCGCGCCGAGCAGCAGGCCGGCGGCGACGCCGACCACGCCGACGAGCAGCGGGTTGTCGTCCACGAACCGCTCGACGGTGGTGCGGCCGCGCTGGATCCCGTCGATCCCCTGGCTCGTCAGGTCGTCCAATGCCCGCATGTTGCGGCGGTGGAGGAGGCCGGCCCGTTCCCGGGCGTCGTCGTAGGCCGCGGATGCGCGGTCGCGGGCCTGATCGGCCGCACCGCCGAGGCGGTCGTTGATGTCGTTGGCGAAGTCCGACACGGTCCGACGCGCCTGCCCGGCGAGGTCGGCGGCGCGGTCGCTCGCCGCCCGGACGCTGTCCTTCGCGGCGGACGCCGCATCCTCTGCCGAGGACGAGCCACCGGATGTCGTGCCGGACGTGCCGCCCGCCGAGAGGGGGGTGGCGCCCTGGGGGAGCGGGTCGTGCCGGCCGTGCGGGTCCGGTCGCAGGGTGAAGTCGCCCGCCGCGGTGCCGGGCGCGCCCGGATCGCCGAGCCCGGCCGGATCTGGCCGCAGGCCCTTGTCACCGGAGCCATGCGGCATCGCGGCCTCGGCGGCGAGCTGCTCGGGAATGCTGGAGGGCGTGGTCGGGATGCCCGGCTTGTCGGTCATGGCGCTGTCCTCAGATATCGGTCTCGGCGGTCCGTGCTCGGCGCCGGTTTGCCCGGCCTTCCAGCCGGGCGCGTGGGTCTCGTCCCGGGTCCCGCCCGGTCGTCAGATCTCGGTCCTGTCCAGCGGATCGCGGGCCGGGCGAACCGTCGGGAGATCGGGGTCGTAACCGCGGGCCGCACCGGTGTTCAGGGTCGGCACGCGCTCGGCCGAAACCTCCGTGCGGCGGCGCTGTGCGTCGCGCGCCATTCGGTTGAACAGCAGGCCGACACCGGCCGCGATCAGCAGCACTGGCACGGGGTTGCGGCGCACCGCCTCCAGGGCCGAATCGTAGGTGCTGTTCAGGGCCGGCACGCGCCGGGCATTGCCCAGCATCTCGTCCACGAGGTTCGGCACCGAGAGCCGCCCCTGGATGCGGTCGATCGTGTCATCGAGCCGGGCACGGCTCTCTTCGATCTCCTTCTCGAGGTCGTTCATCGTACTCATCCGGACACACGCTCCGACAAAGCCTGGGCATCCTGGCGAACTTGGCGCGTGGTGCGCGTCGGGGCCAGGGTCGAGAGGGAGAGAACGCTGCGCGCCCACAGGGCCATCCCGACGGCGATGACCAGCAGCACGCCACCGACGATCAGGGCAGAGAGCCACTCGGAGCCCACGACCGTGGCAAGCCACTTCACGAGGGCGCCGATCAGGACCAGCAAGGCGACCACGGCGAACACCGCCGAGCCGACCATGCAGGCCAGGCCCACGATGAGCTGGCGGATGTTGCCCGCCATCTCGGCGCGGAACAGCGCGATCTCCTTGCGGGCGAGTTCGTTGGTCTCCCGCAGGGCGTCGCCGATCAGGCTCTGGATGCTGGAGGGGCCAGCAGAGGGACCGGCTTGGCGCGGATCGGAACCCTGGGCCATGACGTCAGGCCCGGAAGCTGTCGCGGGCGTCGCCTTCCGGCGCCTCCGGCGGCAGGCTCGACGACTTGATGAAGCGGGCGGCGATCAGGCCGGCCACGAAGGTGCCCACCGCGACCGCCACCGGCGCACGCCGGGCGAAGGATTCAGCCTCGTTGTAGAAGTCGCCCAGGCTGCGGCGCTCGATCGAGGAGCCGAGCTGCTCCAGACCGTCGGCGGCGCTGTCGAAGAAGGCGCGCACGTTCGGCTTGTCGCCGAGGTCGCGGCCGGAATTGCGGATCGTCTGGGCGAGATCGTGGACCGACTGTGCCGCGTCGCTCTTGCGCTGCTCGACATAGGACTGCGCCTGCAGCCGCGCCGCGTCGAGGAGCCCGCGCCCGCGCTCCGCCGCCACGTCGGCCAGCCCCTCGACATCGCCCTGCAGGGCGCGCCACTGCGCGCGCTCATCCGCCGACCCGTGCGGCGCCTCATGCGCCGTCGCGTGCGACGTCTCGCGGAGCGGATCCGCGAGCGTGTCCTTGGGCGTATCCTGCGGTAACTCGTTGCCGGCCATCTCGAAAACACTCCTCGCGACGCAGGGTCGGCGCCGCTCGCGGCGGCCGCGGCGACCGCGGCCCCCGCGATGGCTGAGTAACCGATTGGGGTGACACCGGTTCCGGTGGACTCGACGCTCCGGACCGCATCGCGCACCGGCGGTCCGCAGCACCGCTCAGTCCGCGTTCAGGCAGCGTCCGGCAGAACCGTCACGCTTGCGCGACGCCGCCCCGCCCGACTCGTCGGGCGGGGCGCGAGCCGGTTCGGTTCGGGACGGAGCGGTCGCCCTGTCGGGGAACGGCACGACCTCGACTTGACCCGCGCCCGGCTTCACGCTTGGGTTGCCTCAGCTTGGGTCGCCCCGGCTTGGGTCGCCCAAGACACAACAAAGGATCGCGCAGAGCCTCCGCGCGTTCTGACATATAGTTGAAGTCCCGATGCAGGCGCGGCGAGATCCTCGACCCGACCCGCGCCCCTGATCCGGAGCCGACCCGCGTGGCACGCCTTGTGATCGTATCGAACCGCGTCGCCGTCCCGGAAGAGGGCGGCAAGGCGGTGGCGGCGGGCGGCCTCGCCGTCGCGGTCAAGGAAGCCTTCACGGCCTATGAGGGGCTGTGGTTCGGCTGGAGCGGCACCATCACGGACGAGCCCTCCGAGGAGCCGACCCTGATCGACCGGGGCCGCGTCCAGTACGCGGTGGTCGATCTCTCGCCGCAGGACCACCTGGAATATTACGCCGGCTTCGCGAACCGGGCCCTGTGGCCGATCATGCATTACCGGCTCGGGCTCGGCGCCTTCTCGCGCTCGGACTACGCCGGCTACAGCCGCGTCAACCGGACCTTCGCGCGCGCGCTCGCCAAGCTGGTCGAGCCCGACGACATCATCTGGGTGCACGATTACCACCTGCTGCCGCTCGCGGCCGAGCTGCGCGGCCTCGGGCTCGACAACCCGATCGGCTATTTCCACCACATCCCCTGGCCGGCCGCCGACGTGTTCAACTCTCTGCCGGCGAGCGGCGAGTTGCTGCGCGCCATCGTCGATTACGACCTGATCGGCCTGCAGACCGAGGCGGACGTCCAGAACCTGCAGCGCAACCTCGTCGACACCCAGCGGGCGATCCCGCTCGGCGGTGGCTCACTGATGGTCGACGGCCGCCGCACCCGGATCCGCGCCTTCCCGATCGGCATCGACGTCGCCGGCTTCAAGGAGGCGGCCGAGAGGGCCAATGCCAACAAGGTCGTGCGCGAGACCATCGCGGGCCTGCGCACCCGCAAGCTGCTGATCGGCGTCGACCGGCTCGACTACTCCAAAGGCGTGCCGGAGCGGATGGAGGCGGTGGAGAGCTTCTTCGCCTCCAATCCCGACCAGCGCGGCAACGTCACCTACATCCAGATCACGCCGAAATCCCGCAGCGAGGTGCCGGAATACGAGCAGCTCGCCCGCGACGTGAACGAGAAGGTCGGCGAGATCAACGGCTCGCTGGGCGACCCGGCCTGGACGCCGATCCAGTACATCACCAAGGCCTATCCCCGCCCGGTGCTCGCCGGCCTCTACCGGGCGGCCCGGGTCGGCCTCGTCACGCCGATGCGCGACGGCATGAACCTCGTCGCCAAGGAATACGTGGTCGCCCAGTCCGAGGACGATCCGGGCGTGCTGGTCCTGTCGAAATTCGCCGGTGCCGCCCGGCAATTGCCCGAGGCGCTGCTGATCAACCCCTACGACCGGTTCGAGGTCGCCGAGGCGATCCGGGCCGCACTCTACATGCCGAAGGCGGAGCGGCTGGCGCGCTGGAAGCCGATGGTCGAGCGCATGACCCGCGAGGATGTCGACTGGTGGGCGCGCAATTTCCTGGCGGAACTCGAGAATTTCCGCACGGTGGAGCGCGAGCCCCCCGCCGCCGCCGCGGCCGCCGAATAGCCGGCGCCGCCCGCTGCTTCCGCCCGCCGCCCTCCGTGTGACCGGACGCTGCGCATGATCGCCGTCGACGACGGGGTGCCGGCGCCGCTCGGCGCGCATTTCGACGGGCGCGGCGTCAACTTCGCCCTGTTCTCCGAGCACGCCACCGCGGTCGACATCTGCCTGTTCGAGCCGGGAGAGCGGCACGAGACCCGCACGGTCCGGCTGCCCTGCCGGACCGACGACGTCTGGCACGGCTACCTGCGCGGGGTGCTGCCGGGCCAGCTCTACGGTTACCGGGTGCACGGGCCCTGGGATCCGGCGAACGGGCACCGGTTCAACGCCTCGAAGCTGGTGCTCGACCCCTATGCGCGGGAGATCCGCGGAAAGATCCGCTGGCACGACGCGCTCTACGGGCACCGCCGGGGCCGGGAAGACCGCATCGACCGGCGCGACAGCGCGGTCTACATGCCCAAATGCGTGGTCACCGCCCCGGAGGTGCCCGACCTCGCGCTGGCTCCGGTGCGCCGGCCGCTCGCCGAAACGGTGGTGTACGAGGCGCACGTCAAGGCGCTGACCCGCACCCATCCCGACATCCCCGAGGCGGAGCGCGGCACCTACGGGGCGCTCGCCCACCCGGCGATCATCGCGCACCTCGTCAAGCTCGGCGTCACCGCCCTGGAGCTGCTGCCGATCCAGGCCTTCGCGGACGACCGCTTCCTGGTCGAGAAGGGGCTGGTCAATTTCTGGGGGTATCAGCCCGTCGGCTACTTCGCGCCGGACCCGCGCTACCTGGGCGAGGGCGGCCTCGGCGGCCTGAAGGCGGCGATCCGGGAGCTGAACGCCGCCGGGATCGAGACCTGGCTCGACGTGGTCTACAACCACACCGCCGAGGGCGACCACACCGGCCCGACCCTGTCGTTCCGCGGCATCGACAATGCCAGCTACTACAAGCTGGACCCCGCCGATCCGCGCCGCAATCTCGATTGCACCGGCTGCGGCAACACCTTCGACGCGAGCCACCCGCGAGTGATGCAGCTGGTGCTCGATTCCCTGCGCCACTGGGTCACCGCCTATGGCATCGCGGGCTTCCGCTTCGACCTCGCCTCGAGCCTCGGGCGCGCCCCGTTCGCCTTCACCCCGCAGGCGGCCTTCTTCCAGGCGGTGGCGCAGGACCCGGTCCTGGCCCGGGTCAAGATGGTGGCGGAGCCCTGGGACATCGGGGAGGGCGGCTACCAGCTCGGCGGCTACCCGCGCGGCTGGAGCGAGTGGAACGACAAGTTCCGCGACGCCACGCGGGGCTTCTGGAAGGGCGATCCCGGCACGCTCGCCAAGGTCACGCAGGGCCTGACCGGCTCGCGCGAGGTGTTCGCGCCGTCGGGGCGCTCGCCGCTCGCCAGCGTCAACTTCATCGCCAGCCACGACGGCTACACGCTGGCCGACACGGTGGCGTACGAGGAGAAGCACAACGAGGCCAACGGCGAGGACAACCGCGACGGCCATAACCACAACGTCAGCCGCAACTACGGCATCGAGGGCGACACCGACGATCCCGCGATCCTGGCCCTGCGCGCCCGCCAGAAGCGCAACATGCTGGCCACCGTGATGCTGGCCCAGGGTGTGCCGATGCTGCTGATGGGCGACGAGCGCTCCCGCAGCCAGGGCGGCAACAACAACGCCTACGCCCAGGACAACCCGACGAGTTGGATGGACTGGAGCACCGATCCCGATCCCAGGCTCACGGATTTCGTCGCCAACCTCCTGGCCCTGCGCCACGCCCAGCCGGCCCTGCGGCGAAAGCGCTTCTTCACCGGCGCGCTGATCGACCCGGACGAGCCCCTGCGCGACGTGCACTGGCTCGCCCCCGAGGGCACCGAGATGGAGGGGCGCCACTGGTCCGACGACGGGCTCCAGGTGTTCGGCATGCAGATCGGCAACGATGGCGGCCCGGGGGACCGCCTCCTGATGCTGTTCAACGCCGGGGCGGGGCCTCTCACGTTCCACCTCGCCCCGGTGATCGGCGGTCCCTGGAGGCCGGTCTTCGACGCGGGCGAGCCGGACGGCGCGCTGCCGCCGGACGCCCCGGCCTACGAAGCGGGGGCCGCCGTGCCGCTGCCGGGCCGCACGGTCCTGGTGCTCACCGCCGCGGGGACGGAGAACGGGAGCCGGACCGGGTGGGTGCCGGAGCGGTAGGACGGGCTCTCGTCTTCAGATCGTGCATCTGTCGCGCCATGGCCTGATGGTCTCGATGCTGGCGCCGTCCTGGCAAAGAATCGACCAGACCGGGATCGGCTCCGACCGCACCCTCGGCATCCGAGGCCGAATGCGTAATGTTTCTCGCGGTTTGCGGCGATCTGTGGATCCAAAGCGCGCGCTTGAATGTCCGGCACGAGGACGGCTGACGACGTCGACGATCGTTCACCGATAAGGGTGACGGCCGGATCCCGGTCTGCCCTTCCTCGCAGATTACCGGCCTCACACGTCTCCAGTGACGATTGAGCGCGAGCGGCCCCCCGCATCTCTCCATCCCCCTCTGTGGGGGCGGGAGACGCACGGGCATCCGTCCCCCCATTGCCACACCTCGCGCCCGCCATAGCTGCGGTGCGGGAACCGGATCGAGCCCGGGGCCTTCTCCCACGACAGATGACCCTGCTGCGCTTGTGCCCCGGTGCGCGCGACCAACGACGAGGAATGTGGCCCGATGCGGCGCGCCCACAGCATGGAATTCGGGGCCGAGATGGTCGGGGGCGGGGTGCGCTTCGCCCTCTGGGCGCCCACCGCCCAGAGCGTCGACCTCGTCGTCGACGGTATCGACCACCCGCTGCCCGAATCCGGCGGCGGCTGGCGGCGCACCGCCCTGCCCGGCGTGAAGCCCGGCGCCCGCTACGGCTTCCGCATCGACGGCGACCTCGTGGCCCCCGACCCCGCCTCGCGCTTCCAGCCCGACGACGTGTCGGGCCTGAGCGAGGTGATCGACCCGCGCAGCTTCGAATGGTCCGACGCGGGCTGGACCGGGCGGCCCTTCGAGGAGGCGGTGATCTACGAGTGCCATGTCGGCACCGCGACGCCGGAGGGCACCTATGCCGGCCTGCAGGCCCGGCTGCCCGACCTCAAGGCGCTGGGTGTCACCGCCATCGAGCTGCTCCCGCTCGCCGACTTCAAGGGCTCGCGCAACTGGGGCTACGACGGCGTCCAGCCCTACGCGCCGGACGGCGCCTATGGCCGCCCGGACGACCTCAAGCGCCTGATCGACACCGCCCACGGGCTCGGCCTGATGGTCTATCTCGACGCGGTCTACAATCACTTCGGCCCGGCCGGGAATTACCTCCACGCCTACGCCAAGACGTTCTTCACCGAGCGCCACCAGACGCCGTGGGGCGCGGGCATCAACTTCGACGGCAAGGAGAGCGGCGCCACCGTGCGCCAGTTCTTCATCCAGAACGCCCTGTACTGGCTGGAGGAGTACCGCTTCGACGGCCTGCGCTTCGACGCCGTCCACGCCATCCTCGACGATTCGCCGCGCCACTTCCTGGCCGAGCTCGGCGAGACGGTCCGCAAGACCTTCCCGGACCGCCAGATCCACCTGATGCTGGAGAACGAGGCCAACCAGGCCCGCTGGCTGGAGCGGGACGCCGCCGGGCGCCCGAAGATGCACGACGCCCAGTGGGCCGACGACCTGCACCATTGCTGGCATGTCCTGCTCACGGGCGAGGATGCCGGCTACTATAAGAGCTTTGCCGACAAACCGGTCGAACACCTCGCTCGCTGCCTCGCGGAGGGGTTTGCCTATCAGGGCGAGCCCTTTGCCACGCTCGACAACCACCCGCGCGGCGAGCCTTCCGGGCACCTGCCGCCCTCGGCCTTCGTGACCTTCCTGCAGAACCACGATCAGGTCGGCAACCGGGCGCTCGGCGAACGGCTCAACCATCTGGCAGACCCGAAAAAGCTCGACCTCGCCCGGGCCGGCTTCCTGCTGGCGCCGCAGATCCCGATGCTCTGGATGGGCGAGGAATGGTCGGCCTCGGCGCCGTTCCTGTTCTTCGTCGACTTCGCGCCGGACGAGGACCTGAACAAGGCGGTGCGCGATGGCCGCCGCCGGGAGTTCAAGAGCTTCGCGGCGTTCGCGGACGACACCTCGAAGATCCCGGATCCGACCGAGCGCGAGACCTTCGAGGCCTCCAAGCTCGACTGGTCCGAGCGAGAGCGCTCGCCCCACCGCGAGGTGCTGACCGAGACGACCCGGCTCCTCGGCCTGCGCCGCGACGTCGTCGTGCCGCTGGCGAAGTCCGGCTACGAGGGCGCCGCCGCCACCCTGCCGCGGGCCGACGTGGTCGATTGCACGTGGCGCTTCGGCGCCGGCACCCTGCGGTTCGTCGCCAATGTCGGCGACGCACCCTTCGCGCTGGATCCGGGCGGTGCCCGGGTGGTCTGGACCAACGCCCCGGACAGGGCCGGACGCGAGTTGCCCTCCTGGGCGGGCGTGTTCCTGACGGAGGCCCGCTCGTGAGCGCCTTGAACGTGAGTGCCTTGGAACAGCTGGCCGACCTCGTCGGCGTGGCCGGCGGCTATACCGATGCCTTCGGCAAGCCCGTCGAGACGTCCCTGGAGGTGCGCCGTGGCCTGCTCGCGGCCCTGGGCTTC
Source organism: Methylobacterium sp. FW102-HT35C08 (assembly GCF_058790235.1). Taxonomy (NCBI): domain Bacteria; kingdom Pseudomonadati; phylum Pseudomonadota; class Alphaproteobacteria; order Hyphomicrobiales; family Methylobacteriaceae; genus Methylobacterium; species Methylobacterium sp. FW102-HT35C08. The sequence goes on from NZ_JBYTCL010000002.1 coordinate 1,486,481, forward strand.
GCGGTGGAGGATGAGGCGGCGATCGCCGGGAGCCTCGCCGAGGTCGAGCGCCTGCGCCGCGGCCTGATCCCGCCGCTCCTGCCCGTGGAGGCCCGCCGGGCCGCCCGGGTGCCGGTGCGCCTGCAGGACGGTGCACCCCATACCCTGGTCTGGCGCCTCGTGGACGAGCGCGGCACGGCCCGGGAGGGCAGGGCCAACCCGCAAGGGTCCGAGCCGGGCTTCGAGCTGCCGCCGCTGACGCCGGGCTACCATCGCCTGACCGTCCAGGCCGGGCAGACCCGCACAGAAGCCTGGGTGATCGCCGCGCCCCAGCGCTGCTGGCGCCCGCGCCCCTACACGGAGGAGGGGGCTTCGGACTGGGGCATGGCCGCCCAGCTCTACGGCCTGCGCTCGGGCAGCAATATCGGCATCGGCACCTACGCGGATGCCGGCGAGGCCGCCCGCGAGGCCGCCCTGCGCGGCGCGGCGTTCTTGGGGCTCAGCCCGGTCCACGCCCTGTTCGGATCAGACCGGACCAAGATCTCGCCCTACTCGCCCTCCTCGCGCCTGTTCCTGGAGACCCTGTTCATCGCGCCACGCAGCCTGCCGGGGCTTGCCGGATCCCGGGCCGAGGCGCTGCTCGCCGAGCGGGAAGACGCGATCCGGGCCCTGCGCGAGGCCGCCCTCGTCGATCACCAGGGCGTGCATGACGTGCTCGACCCGGTGCTCCGGGCGCTCTGGGCGGAGTCGCCGGCCCGGGCCGGGACCGATGCGGGTTTCGAGCGCTTCCGTCAGGAGGGCGGCGAGGATCTCGAGTCGCACGCCGTGTTCGAGGCGCTGTCCGAGCATTTCCGGCAGCAGGGCGCCCACTGGCTGGGCGACTGGCCGGAGGATTATCGCCGCGCCGGCACGGATGCGGTGCGGGCCTTCGCGGCGGAGAATGCCGAGCTGGTCGGCTACCACGCGTGGCTGCAATACCTCGCCGACCGGCAGCTCGCCGAAGCCTCCGCGGCGGCGCTCGGCGCCGGCATGCGGGTCGGGCTCTACCGCGACCTCGCGGTCGGCGCCGACCGGGGCGGCTCCGAGATCTGGTCGCATCCGGAGCGCTTCGCCGACAAGGTCTCGATCGGCGCGCCGCCGGACCTGCTGGCACCGAAGGGCCAGAACTGGGGCCTGCCGGCCTTCGACCCGCTGGCGATGGAGCGCGACGGGCTCGCGGCCTTCCGGGCCCTGGTCCAGGCCAACATGCGCCACGCCGGCGCGATCCGGATCGACCACGCCTTCCAGCTCGCCCGCCTGTTTCTGATCCCGCTGGGCGCGGGGGCTCAGGCCGGCGCCTACGTGGCCATGCCGTTCGAGCCGATGCTGGCGGTGCTGCGGCTGGAGAGCCACCGCAACAAGTGCCTGGTGATCGCGGAAGACCTCGGCACCGCGCCCGAGGGCTTCTCCGACGCGCTGATGCGGGCCGGGGTGCTGAGCTACCGGATCCTCGCCTTCGAGCGCGAGGCCGACGGCCGGTTCAAGCCGCCCTCGGCCTACCCGCGAGACGCGCTCACCGCCATCACCACCCACGACCTGCCGACCTTCGTCGGCTGGTGGCGCGGGGTCGACACCGACACCCGCCAGTCGCTCGGCCTCTATGACCAGGAGCGGGCCGAGACCGAGCGGAGCGAGCGCGTCGTCGAGCGCCGCCGCCTCGCCGAGGCGTTGGCGGCCGAACAGCTGCTGCCCTCCGCCGAGCCGCCGGATTCCGCGCCCTTCGAAGCCGCCGCCCGCTACCTCGCCCGCGCGCCCTCGATGCTCACCGCCGTCCAGTACGAGGACGTGGTCTCGGAACTCGCCCAGGCCAACGTGCCGGGCTCGACCGAGGGCTACCCGAACTGGCGGCGCAAGCTCGACCGGGACTTGGCGGACATCGCCGCCCCCGGCGGGCCGCTGGCGAAGCTCGCGGCGTCCCTCTCGGCCGAGGCGCGGGGCCCGCGCTCGGGCGCCGCGCGGCTCGCCGCGCCGCCGCCGCGCGCGACCTACCGGCTGCAGTTCCACAAGGACTTCACCTTCGCGGATGCGGGCCGGATCGTCCCCTACCTGCACCGGCTCGGGATCAGCCACGTCTACGCCTCGCCGCTCCAGAAGGCGCGGCCCGGCTCGACCCACGGCTACGACATCGTCGATCACGGCGCGATCAACCCGGAGCTCGGCGGCGAGGAGGGCTTCATCGCGCTCTCCGAGACGCTCCACGCCCACGGGATCAAGCTGCTGCTCGACATCGTCCCGAACCACATGGGCGTCGGCGGCTCCGACAATCCGTGGTGGCTCTCGGTGCTCGAATGGGGCTCCCTGTCGCCCTTCGCCGACGCCTTCGACATCGACTGGCAGCGGCTCGGGGCCGGGCGCAACCTCGTGATCCCATTCCTCGGCGACCGCTACGGCGAGGCCCTGGAGAAGGGCACGCTGGAATTGAAGTTCGACCCCGAGAAGGGCGCCTTCAGCGTCTGGCACTACGAGCACCAGCTGCCGATCCGCCCCTTGAGCTACCCGACCATCCTCAACCGGGTGATCGCCGCGATCGGGGCGGTGGACGACGACACCACCGCGGAACTGCTCGCCATCTCCGAGCGGCTGCGGGCGATGTCGATCGATACCGACGAGACCCGCCGCAAAGGCTTCCCCGAGGAGGCCGAGGGGCTGAAGCGCCGGCTCGCCGAGATCTACGGCGTGTCGCCGCTGATCCAAGAGGCCACCGCCAGCACGCTGGCGCTGCTCAACGGCTTCAAGGGCCGCCCGGATAGCTTCGGGCCGTTGCACCGGCTGCTGGAGGCCCAGGCCTACCGGCTGGCCCACTGGCGGGTGGCGTCGAGCGACATCAACTACCGCCGCTTCTTCGACGTGAACTCGCTCGCCGGCCTGCGGGTCGAGCTGTCGGACATCTTCCACCGCTCCCACGAGACCGTGTTCCGGCACGTCCGCGAGGGCCGGATCGACGGCCTGCGCATCGACCATATCGACGGCCTTGCCGACCCGCTGGGCTACGCAAGGGCGCTCCAGGCGGCTGTCGGACCGGGCTTCTACGTCGTCGTCGAGAAGATCCTGGAGCCGGGCGAGCGGCTGCGGCCCTGGCCGGTGGCCGGGACCACGGGCTACGACGTGCTCAACCAGCTCGACGGCATTCTCGTCGACAAGGGCCGGCGCGGGAAAATCGAGCGGCTCTACACCTGGGCCACGGGGTTCGACGAGCCCTACGGCTTCCAGCTCCGCGCCGCCAAGGCCGAGATCCTCGAGATCAGCTTCGCGAGCGAGCTGGAGGTGCTGACCACCGACCTCAAGGAGGTCGCCGACGCCGACCGGCGCACCCGCGACTTCACCGTCAACGCCCTGCGCCGGGCGCTGATCGAGATCATCGCGCGCTTCCCGACCTACCGGAGCTACCTGCCGTCGGATCTGGAGGAGGGCGAGGTCGAGCCCGAGGATGTCCGCCTGATCGAGGGCGCCGTCGCCAAGGCCAAGCGCTGGTCGAGCCTGCCGGACCGCTCGGTCCACGACTTCGCCGCCGACGTCCTGCTCGGTCGGGTCGAGACGGCGGGCCCCGGCCGGCCGGACCCGCGGGTGGTGCTGCGCTTCCGCCGCCGGTTCCAGCAGCTCACCGGCCCGGTCATGGCCAAGAGCCTGGAGGACACGCTGTTCTACCGCTACGCCTGTCTCCTGGGCCTCAACGAGGTCGGCGGCGATCCGGGCGAGTACGGGATCGACGCGGAGCACTTCCACGATCTGCAGATCGCCCGCGCCCGGGACTGGCCGAGCGCCATGATCACCACCGCGACCCACGACACCAAGCGGGGCGAGGATGCCCGCACGCGGCTGCTCGCCCTTTCGGAGATCCCCGAGGAATGGGCCAAGGCCTGGGACTTGTGGCAGCGGGTCGCCGGCCCGCACCTCGCCCGGATCGACGGCGAGCCGGCCCCGGACGCCAACGACCAGTGGATGTTCTTCCAGGCGATCCTGGGCGCCTGGCCGCTGGAGCTTCTGGAGCGGGACGAGGCCGGGGCGATCGCGGATTTCCGGGACCGGCTGATCGCCTACGGCGAGAAGGCCATGCGGGAGGGCAAGCGCCGGTCGAGCTGGGTCAACGTCGACGAGGTCTACGAGGGCGCGGTCAGGCGGCTGTTCACGGCGCTGATCGCCCCGGGGTCGGATTTCCTGAGCGAACTCCGGCCCTTCGCCCGACGGCTCGCCCATCTCGGCATGCTGGCGAGCCTCGGCCGGACGGTCCTGAAATGCACCCTACCGGGCCTGCCCGACACCTACCAGGGCACGGAGATCTGGGATTTCTCCTTCGTCGATCCCGACAACCGCCGCCCGGTGGACTACCCGGCCCTGGAGCAGATGCTGGAAGAGGGCGGGGCGCCCGCGGAGCTGCTGGGCCACTGGCCGGACGGGCGGGTCAAGCAGGCGACGCTGACGCGGCTGCTCGCCGAGCGGGCCGAGCGGCCGGACTTCTACGCCAGCGCCGCCTACGAGCCCGTGGACGCGACGGGTTCCCGAGCCGACCACGTCATCGCCTACCGGCGGACCGATCCCGGCCAGGAGGGCGGCGACCTGTTCGTCGCGGTGCCGCGTCTCTTCGCGGGTCTGGTCGGCGAGGCGGGCTGGTCCGGCGAAGCCTTCGCGGGCACCCGGGTCGATCTCGGGCCGGGAACCCGCTGGCGGCACCTTGTCTCGGGGCGGATCGTCGAGAGTGGCGGGGAGGGGGCCGATCTCGGCGATCTCCTGCGCGACCTGCCCTACGCGGTGCTGCGACGGGAGCCGTGACCGCGCCGTCATCGCGCGCGCAGCGAAGCGACCCAGGGCCGCACGACCTGAATCAGCGTGGCGCTGCTGGATGGCTTCGCTCCGCTCGCAAGGACGACGGCAGTCCGGACGCTTCTTCGCGTGCCGCCTCCGCAGCCCTGTCACGCAAGTCTGCTGAGACAAGACAGGCCGGATCACGCGGCACACCCGCGCGGTTCGGGCGTTACGACACAGGAACGGGAGCCAGAAGCCAGCATGAACGCACCGACCAAAGCCGCTGCGACGTCCGGGGCCGAGGCCGTCCTGCCGGCCACGCTGGCGCCCCGTGCCGCGGGGCCGCGGATCTACAACCTGTTCCCGCTCCTGGTCGGGCGCGTCGGGGACTGGACCGCCGAGCTGCCGCGGATCGCCGCGCTCGGCTTCGACTGGATCTACCTGAACCCGTTTCACCAGACCGGCGGCTCGCGGAGCCTCTACGCGGTCGCCGATCCCGAGCGCCTCGACGAGCGGTTCCGCGATCCTGACGGCACGCCCGACGACGAGCAGATCCGCCGCTTCTGCGCCGCCGCCGAGGCGCTGGGCCTGTCGGTGATGACCGACCTCGTGATCAACCACACCGCCGACAACGCGCGGCTCGCCACCGAGCGGCCCGATCTGTTCATGAAGGAGCCCGACGGCTCGATCATGCACCCGGCCGCCGTCGATCCGGACGACCCGTCGATCCGCACCGTCTGGGGCGATCTGGCCGAGCTCGACTACCACACCCCCGCCGCCCGGGACGAGCTGACCCGGATCTGGGGCGCCTACGTGGCGCATCTGCAGGGGCTCGGCGTCGCGGGCTTCCGCTGTGACGCCGCCTACAAGGTGCCGCCGGAGACCTGGCGCGTCCTGATCGGGGAAGCCAAGGAGCGCGACCCCGCCTGCCTGTTCGCCGCCGAGACCCTCGGCTGCACCTTCGAGGAGGCCAAAGCCACGGCCGGCGCCGGCTTCGACTACCTGTTCAACTCCTTCGCGTGGTGGGACCTGAAGAAGCCCTGGGCACTCGAGCAGTACGAGCGCCTGCGGGTGCTGGCCCCCTCGATCGCCTTCCCGGAAAACCACGACATGAAGCGGCTCGCCGCCGAGATCGGCGGCGGCCCTGAGGCGGTGGCGCAGCATCTGCGCACGCGCTACGCGCTCGCCGCATTCTTCTCGGCCGGCGTCCTGATGCCGATCGGCTACGAGTGGGGCTACCGCCGGGCGCTGCACGTGGTCGAGACCACGCCGCGCGACCGCGAGAACGAGACCGGCATCGACATCTCCGGCTTCGTGCGGGCGATCAACGCCCTGCGGGCGGAGCTGCCGGCCGCCAATGTCGAGGGTGCGCAGATCCGGATCTCGTCGCCCGACAGCGATCTGGTGGCGCTCGCCCGCTTCGACACCGGGCACCCGGCCTCGGCCCAGCACGGGCTGATCGTGCTCTACAACCCGACCGAAAGACCGGTGCCGGTGGAGGCCGGGGCGCTCATCACCCGCACCGGCGGGATGCTCGGCGCCTTCGTCGACCGGACCCCGGAGGCCGAGCCGATCGCGTTCCATCCCGGCAGCGCCATCGACCTGATGCCGGGCGAGCTCCGCATCCTCGCGGCCAGCGCCCAGCAGGTCGCCCGGCTTCCCGCGCGCGGCACCCCGGACGGGGAGGGGCGGGTGGTGATCGAGGCGGTCAGCCCTGAGATCGACGGCGGCCGCTCGCCGGTGAAGCGGATCGTCGGCGAGTCCCTGCGGGTCGAGGCCGACATCTTCTCCGACGGCCACGAGATCATCGACGCCGCGATCCTGTCGCGGGTCGCCGGCACCGAGGCGTGGCGCGAGGACCCGATGGTCTTCGTCGACAACGACCGCTGGGCCGGGCACTTCCCCCTGGAGCGGAACGCCCGCTACGAGTTCACCCTGATCGCGTGGCGCGACGCCTTCTCGTCCTGGGTGCGCGACACCCTGAAGAAGCGCGCCGCCGGCGTCGACGTGCGCCTGGAGACGATCGAGGGCGTGGCTCTGGTCGGGACCGCCGCCTCCCTCGCCCGGACCCGCGGCGGCCGCGACGCCGACCGGCTCGCCGCGCTCGTGGCCGCGCTCGCCGCCGAGGAGACGGGCTCGGCCGCCCAGCTCGACCGGATCCTGGCCCCCGACGCGGCGCGCCTCGTGCGCCGGAACGCCGAGCGGGTGAACCTGACCCGCTATCCCGTGACCTTGCCGGTGATCGCCGACCGCCTCGCGGCCCGGTTCTCCGCCTGGTACGAGATCTTCCCGCGCTCCCAGTCGATGGACGTGAACCGCCACGGCACCTTCGACGACGTGATCCGGCGCCTGCCCGAGATCCGCGAACTCGGCTTCGACGTCCTCTACTTCACGCCGATCCATCCGGTGGGCCGGACCAACCGCAAGGGGAAGAACAACACCCTCAAGGCCGAGCCCGGCGATGTCGGCTCGGTCTACGCGGTCGGCGCGGAGGAGGGCGGCCACGAGGCCGTGCATCCCGACCTCGGCACGCTCGCGGATTTTGAGCGGCTGGTCGCGGCGAGCCACGCCTACGGGATGGAGATCGCCCTCGACTTCGCGATCCAGTGCTCGCCGGACCATCCGTGGATCAAGAACCACCCGGAATGGTTCGAGTGGCGCCCCGACGGCACGCTGAAATTCGCCGAGAACCCGCCGAAGAAGTACGAGGACATCTCGAACGTCCACTTCTACGGCGGCGCCCTGCCCTCGCTGTGGATCGAGCTGCGCGACATCCTGCTCGGCTGGTGCGCCCGGGGCGTGCGCATCTTCCGGGTCGACAACCCGCACACCAAGCCGATCCCGTTCTGGGAATGGGTGATCGGCGAGGTCAACGGCCAGTATCCGGACGCGATCTTCCTCGCAGAGGCCTTCACCCGGCCGAAGATGATGAAGAAGCTCGCCAAGGCCGGCTACCAGCAGAGCTACACCTACTTCACGTGGCGCAACACGAAGCAGGAACTCACCGACTACGCCCTCGAGCTGGCCGGCGAGATGGGCGAGTATTACCGCCCGAACTTCTTCGCCAATACGCCCGACATCAACCCGTACTTCCTCCAGACCAGCGGCCGCGCCGGCTTCGTGATCCGCGGCACGCTCGCCGCGACCCTGTCGTCGGTCTACGGCATCTACAATGGCTTCGAGCTGTGCGAGGCCGCGCCGTATCCCGGCAAGGAGGAGTATCTCAACTCCGAGAAGTACGAGCTGAAGGCCTGGGATTACGACCGGCCCGGCAACATCCGCGAGCACATCGTCAAGCTCAACACGATCCGGCGCGAGAATCCCGCCCTCTGGGACTTCCGCAACGTCACCTTCACGGGCGCCTGGAACGACAACATCATCGCCTACGCGAAGACGACGCCGGAGCGCGACAACTGCGTCTTCATCATGGTCAACCTCGATCCGAAGAACCGCCAGGAATGCACCTACGAGGTGCCGCTCTGGCTGCTGGGCCTGCCCGACGACGGCGCCGTGGAGGTTGAGGATCTGCTCCAGGGCTACCGGTTCGAGCTGCGGGGCAAGTCCCACCGCATCGCCCTCGATCCGGCCGAGCGATCCTGCGTCATCTGGCGCCTGCGGGCGCCGCGGCGGGTTGCGGGCTGAGGCCGCCCGTGGCACTCGACCATGACTCCTGACCCCGGCGACGGGCCCGCCCGTCGCCGACCATTGCCCCGCGCGGCCGACCGCCCGCGCCCCGGCCGGTCCCGACCGCCGGTCCCAGTCCCTTCGACCGATGAGGCAGCGACGCGATGATCGATCGCAGCGACCCGCAATGGTACCGTGACGCCATCATCTACCAGATCCACGTCAAGTCGTTCTTCGATTCGAACAACGACGGGATCGGCGATTTCGAGGGCCTGACCCAGCGCCTCGACTACGTGCGCGACCTCGGCGTCACGGCGATCTGGCTGATGCCGTTCTACCCCTCGCCGCTCCGCGACGACGGCTACGACATCGCCGATTACGAGGGCATCAATCCGTCCTACGGGACCATGGAGGATTTCAGGGCCTTCGTGGCGGCGGCGCACGAGCGCGGCCTGCGGGTGATCACCGAGCTCGTGATCAATCACACCTCGGACCAGCACCCCTGGTTCCAGGCCGCCCGGGAGGCGCCCCCCGGCTCGCCCGAGCGCGACTTCTACGTCTGGTCGGATACCGACGAGCCGTACCGGGACACGCGGATCATCTTCCTCGACACCGAGGCCTCGAACTGGACCTGGGACCCGGTCGCCAAGCAGTATTTCTGGCACCGGTTCTACAGCCACCAGCCGGACCTGAACTTCGACAACCCGAAGGTGCTGGACGCGGTCATCGCGACCATGCGCTACTGGCTCGACATGGGCGTCGACGGGCTGCGGCTCGACGCGATCCCCTACCTGATCGAGCGCGACGGCACGAATTGCGAGAATCTTCAGGAGACGCACGACGTCATCAAGAAGATCCGCGCCGCGCTGGATGCCAGCTATCCCGACCGGATGCTGCTGGCCGAGGCCAACCAGTGGCCGGAGGAGACCGCGCAGTATTTCGGCGACGGCGACGAATGCCACATGGCGTTCCACTTCCCGCTGATGCCGCGGATGTACATGGCGATCGCCCGGGAGGACCGGCACCCGATCACCGATATCATGCGCCAGACCCCGGAGATCCCGGAAGGCTGCCAGTGGGCGATCTTCCTGCGCAACCACGATGAGCTGACGCTCGAGATGGTTACGGCCGAAGAACGTGACTACCTCTGGTCATTCTACGCCGCCGAGCGGCGGGCCCGGATCAATCTCGGCATCCGCCGCCGCCTCGCGCCGCTGCTCGAGAACGACCGGCGCAAGATCGAGCTGATGAAGTCCCTCGTCCTGTCGATGCCCGGCACGCCGGTGCTCTATTACGGCGACGAGATCGGGATGGGCGACAACATCTATCTCGGTGACCGCGACGGCGTGCGCACGCCGATGCAGTGGACGCCCGACCGCAACGGCGGCTTCTCCCGGGCCAATCCCCAGAAGCTGTTCCTGCCGGCGATCCAGGACCCGATCTACGGCTTCGACGCGATCAACGTCGAGGCGCAGACCCAGGCGCAGACCAGCCTGCTCAACTGGACGCGGCGCATGATCGCGATCCGCAACAACAGCGTCGCCCTCGGCCGCGGCACGATCCAGTTCCTGTATCCCTCGAACCGCAAGGTCCTGGCCTGGATCCGCGAGCACGAGGACGAGCGGATCCTGTGCGTGGCGAACCTGTCGCGCGCACCCCAGGCGGTGCAGCTCGACCTGTCGGAACTGCGCACCGCGGTGCCGATCGAATTGACCGGCGGCACTGAATTCCCGCCGATCGGCGACCTGCCCTACCTGCTGACCCTGCCGTCCTACGGCTTCTACTGGTTCAGCTTGAACGCCGCGCGCTCCGGCGTGGTCGGCCCGCAGCAGGAGCCGCCGGAGCTGTTCACCCTGGTGCTCACCGGCGGCATCGAGAGCCTGATGTCGGGCCGCGAGCGCGTCGCCTTCGAGCGCACCGTGGTGCCGTCGTTCCTGATGAGCCGGCGCTGGTTCGGCGCCAAGGGCTCGCGGATCCGGGCCGTGAAGGTCATCGACTGCGCCGCCCTGAAGGACGGGGACGGGAGCGCGCGCTTCCTGCTGCCGCGGCTGCAGGTGCAGCTCGCCAACGGCGAGACCCAGGACTACTTCGTGCCGGTCGGCGTCGAGGAGGGCCGCGAGGACGAGGCGCTCCTGCCCTTCGCGGTCGCCCGGGTCCGGCGCGGCCCGCGCACCGGCCTGCTCTACGGCGCGGCCGGCTCCAACAGCTTCGCGGCCAGCCTGATCGAGGACATGCGGCGGGGCACCGAGCTGCCCACGGAGAGCGGGCGGCTGGTCTTCGCCACCACCTCGGCCTTCGACCCGGAGGTCACGGTCGACGTGGCCGACATCCGCCGGCTCTCGGCCGAGCAGAGCAACACCTCGATCGCCATCGGCTCGAAGATGATGCTCAAGCTGCTGCGCCGCCTGCAGCCGGGCATTCATCCCGAGATCGAGGTTGGGCGCTTCCTCACCGAGCAGGCGGGCTTCGCCAACACCCCGGCCCTGCTCGGCACCCTGGAGCACGTGGCCGAGGACGGCACCCGCACGGCGCTGGCGGTGCTGCAGAAGTTCGTCATGAACCAGGGCGACGCCTGGACGCTGATGCTGGAGGGCCTGCGCCGGGACTTCGAGACCGTGGTGCTCACCCCCGAGAGCGAGGCCGCGACCCCCGCGGAGGCGTTCCAGGCCCACGGGCCCTGGGCCGACCTGCTCGGGCGGCGCACCGCCGAGCTGCACGCGGCCCTCGCCATCGAGACCGACGATCCGGCCTTCGCGGCCGAGCCGTTTACCGCGGACGATCTCGCGGTGCTGGCGCGCGACGCCCGCCATCAGGCCGAGCGCGCCTTCCGGGCGCTCAAGGGCCTGGCCGAGCGCGGCCTCGATGCCGGCAAGCCGGCCTGCGCGGCGTTGGCGGGGCGGGCGAGCGAGGTCGAGGCCTTGATCGCGGCGCTGACCGCCGAGCCGCCGGTCGGCGCCCACAAGACCCGCATCCACGGCGACTACCACCTCGGGCAGGTGCTGGTCGCCGAGAGCGACCTGATCATCGTCGACTTCGAGGGCGAGCCCTCGCGTCCGGCCGACGAGCGCCGGGCCAAGTCGATGCCGCTGCGCGACGTGGCCGGGCTGATGCGCTCCTTCGCGTACGGGGCCGAGACGGTGACCCGCGAGATTGCCGCCCGGTTCGGCGACAGCGAGGAGCGGGCGCGGGGCGCCGCCGCCGCGTGGCGGCGCATGATCGAGGCGGCGTTCCTGACCGGCTACCAGTCGGCCGTGGACGGGTCCCGGGCGGCCGTGACCGACCCGGACACGCGGGCGCGGCTGCTGCGCCTCTGCCTGCTGACCAAGGCCCTCTACGAAGTCGATTACGAGGCCAATAACCGACCGGACTGGATCGAAATCCCTGCCCATGGGGTTCTCACCATTCTGGACACGGACGGACACGAGCCCGGAGCAACTGCATGACGGCGATCGACGAGACCTTCGCACCGCGGGCCGAACCGGAGGCGGGGACGGCGCGGCATGCGGATGTCCCGGGCTCCGGCACCGCCGGGCAGCCGCCGAGCGTCCACCCGGACGCGATCGCCGCTCTGATGGCCGCCAGCCACGGCGATCCGTTCGCGGTTCTCGGGCCCCATCGGGTCGGGCCGAATGCCTGGGAGGTGCGCGCCGTGCTGCCCGAGGCCCGGGCCGCCGCCCTGGTGATGGACGGGCGCACCGTGCCGTTCGAGAAGCGTCACCCGGACGGCTTCTACGTCGCTCGGATCGCGGGCGAGCACCGGCCGCTCTACGAGATCGAGGTCGAATCCTGGGACGGCACCAAGCGCCGCCGCTACGACCCCTACGGCTTCGGCTCGTCGATCGAGCAGTATGACGTCGCCTCCCTGCGCGAGGTCGGCACCAACCTGGTCTACCGGATGCTCGGCGCCCAATCGGGGCAGCTCGACGGCATCGACGGCTTCCGCTTCGCGGTCTGGGCCCCGAATGCCCGCAAGGTCAGCGTGGTCGGCGACTTCAACGACTGGGACGGGCGCCGCCACCCGATGCGCCTCTGGCAGGACGGCGGCATCTGGGAGCTGTTCGTGCCGGGCCTGAAGGCCGGCGTGCGCTACAAGTTCGAGATCCGCGGGCCCGACGGGTCCCTAGTCCCGCTCAAGGCCGACCCGGTCGCCTTCGCGGCCCAGCACCCGCCGGAGACCGCCTCGGTCACCCACGGGTCGGGCGAGTTCGACTGGCGCGATTCCGGCTGGATGAGCACCCGCGGCGCCAAGGATCCGCGCCACGCGGCGATCTCGGTCTACGAGGTCCATCTCGGCTCCTGGGCGCGGGTGCCCGAGGAGGGCAACCGCTATCTCACCTACCGGGAACTGTCCGAGCGGCTGATCCCCTACGTCAAGGATATGGGCTTCACCCATATCGAGATGCTGCCGATCACCGAGTTCCCGTTCGACGGGTCCTGGGGCTACCAGCCGGTCTCACTGTTCGCGCCGACCAGCCGCTTCGGCACGCCCGAGGACTTCGCCGCCTTCGTGGACGCGGCCCACGAGGCCGGCATCGGCGTGCTGCTCGATTGGGTGCCGGGCCACTTCCCGCTCGACGCCCACGGGCTCGGCCTGTTCGACGGCACCCACCTCTACGAGCACGCCGACCCGCGCCAGGGCTTCCACCAGGATTGGGGCACCTACATCTACAATTTCGGGCGGACCGAGGTCGCGACCTTCCTCGCCGCCAACGCCCGGTTCTGGCTGGAGCACTACCACCTCGACGGCCTGCGGGTGGATGCCGTGGCGTCGATGCTCTACCTCGACTATTCCCGCCGCCAGGGCGAATGGATCCCGAACCGCTACGGCGGCAACGAGAATCTCGACGCCATCGACTTCCTGCGCAAGACCAACGAGGCGACCTACAGCCACGCGCCGGGGACCATCACGGTCGCGGAGGAATCGACCTCCTGGCCGGGCGTCTCGCACCCGACCTACACGGGCGGCCTGGGCTTCGGCTTCAAGTGGAACATGGGCTGGATGCACGACACCCTGCATTTCATGCAGGAGGATCCGATCCACCGCCGCTACCACCACCACAACCTGACCTTCGGGCTGCTCTACGCCTTCTCGGAGAATTTCATCCTGCCGCTCTCCCACGACGAGGTCGTGCACGGGAAGGGCTCGCTGCTCGGCAAGATGCCGGGCGACCGCTGGCAGAAATTCGCGAATCTCCGGGCCTATTACGGCTTCATGTGGGGGCATCCCGGCAAGAAGCTGCTGTTCATGGGCGGCGAGTTCGGCCAGGAGCGGGAGTGGAACCACGACCACAGCCTGGACTGGCACCATCTCGACGACCCGCTGCACAAGGGCGTGCAGAGCGTGGTGCGCGATCTCAACCGGCTCTACGTCTCAACGCCGGCTCTCTACAGCCGCGACGTCGAGCATACCGGCTTCCAGTGGCTCGTGGCGGATGATCAGGACAACAGCGTGATCGCCTGGGCCCGCAAGGGCGCGAAGCCCGGCGAGGTCGCCATCGTGGTGTCGAACTTCACGCCGGTGCCGCGCGAGGGCTACCGGATCGGCGTGCCGCAGGCGGGTTTTTATCGCGAGGCGTTCAACTCGGATGCCGGGGTCTACGGTGGGTCCAACCTGGGCAACCAGGGGGGCCGCCATACCGACGATCAGGCGAGCCACGGTCAGAAGCAGAGCCTGTCGCTGACCCTGCCGCCGCTCGCCACGATGATCTTCCTGCTGGAGGGGTGAGGAGACTTTCGCCTCCGCCCAGGCGTCACCTCGTCATCCCGGGGCCGCGCAGCGGAGCCCGGGATCCAGACCCGCCGACGCGTCAAGATCTGCACCGACGGCGGGTCTGGGCTCGCCTGCGGCGCCCCGGAACGACGGCGCGCAGTGAAGCGGCGCGAGAGGAAGCTCCCGCGCCGTTGGCAGAGACGATCTGAACCCGAACCGGCTTACCCGCCCCGCAGAGGGGAAGGCCGCGAAAAATCCCTACGCGGCCCGCCAGCGCAGCGCGATGCTGTTGCCGATCGCCCGTCCGTAGAGGCCGGCGTAGTTGTCGGCGGCCTGGTCCCAGCCGAACCGGGCCGACATGGCGCGCCGCCGCATGGCGTTGAGGCGCTTCTTCTGGCCGAAGGCTTCCAGCGCCCGGCGGACCGCCCCGCCGAAGGACGCCGCCGAGGCCTCCCCGAAGGTGAAACCCGTCACCCCGTCCTCGACGGTGTCGGCCAGGCCCCCGGTCCGGCGCACGATCGGCAGGGAGCCGAAGCGCTGCGCGTACATCTGGGCCAGCCCGCAGGGCTCGAAGCGCGAGGGCATCAGCAGGAAGTCGCTGCCGGCGAACATCCGCCGGGCCTGCGCCTCCTCGAAGCCGACATGGACCCCGACCGCCTCCGGATGGCGCTTGGCGAGGCCGCGGAGCGCCTGCTCGAACCGGCCCTCGCCCTGGCCAATCACCACGAGCTGGCCGCCCTCGGCCACGATGGCCTCGGCCGCCTGCAGGCTCAGGTCGATGCCCTTCTGGTGGACGAGGCGCGACACGATGGCGAAGAGCGGCCCGCGGGAGACGGCCAGGCCGAATTGCTGGCGCACCGCTTCGGCATTGGCGCGCTTGCCCTTCCAGTCGTCGATCTCGAAGCGCGTGGCGAGGTGCGGGTCGGTGCTCGGGTCCCAGGTCTCGTCGATGCCGTTGAGGATGCCGGCGAGCCGGCCCTGGCCGGCGCGAGTCCGCAGCAGCCCGTCGAGGCCGCAGCCCATCTCGGCGGTCTGGATCTCCCGTGCGTAGGTCTCGCTCACCGTGGTGACCTGCGAGGCGTAGAAGATGCCGGCCTTCAGGAAGGAGAGCTGCCCGTAGAACTCGGCGCCGTCGACCTGGAAGGCCGATTCCGGCACGCCGAGCCGGGGCAGGGCGTCCCGGGGAAACAGGCCCTGGTAGGCGAGGTTGTGGATCGTCAGGACGCTGGGAACCCGCCGGCCGCGCCAGGCGAGATAGGCCGGGGCCAAGGCCGCCTGCCAGTCGTTGAGGTGCAGGAGGTCGGCCGCCCAGTCGGGATCGATGCCGGCGGTGAGTTCGGCCGCCGCGAGGCTGAGGCGGGCGAAGCGCAGGTCGTTGTCGCCGAAATCACCCTGCTGGTCGCCGTAGGGCGTGCCGTCGCGCTCGTAGAGGTCGGGGCTGAGCAGGACGTAGATGCGAAGGCCGTCGACCGCCTCGACGAGTCCGAGGTCGCAGGCCGGGACGCCCGCGAAGCCCTCGAGGCGGGCGATGACCGGGATCTCGGGGAACGCCGCGCGGACCTGCCGGTAGCCGGGGATCAGCACGCGGATGTCGTAATGCGGCACCAGGGCCCGGGGTAAGGCGGCCGAGACCTCGCCGAGACCGCCGGTCTTCACGAAATCGGCCATCTCGGGCGTCGCGTAGAGGATGCGGCGGCGCAGGGAGGCGGGACGGGCCGGAACCGATACGGGAACGCCGCCGTCTTCTTCGCCAGACGACCACTCGGCGAAGGAACCACCACGGCGCGCATCGAGCATCAGCATTGATCCTGGCCGGGCGGAATGCCCCGGTCTGGCAGACGATCGGCCAGGCACGGCTGTCGCGATCTCAACCACGGCTAATGCTCCTCTGCCGCGACGGTTCCGCTGCGACGCACAAAATACGCCACCGTGCGCATTAAGCGTCACTTACCTATGTCGCATTGCAGCAGAAAATCGCGACGGAACGGCGGTATTCGGCTCTTGAATGAGCCTCTTCAGCCGGAGAAGTCGCCGACCGGACACGCCGGACGGGGCCTGCCCGCCGATTCCCGGCAGATGGGCGGCGCGCACCGGACACTGATTCGGTGTCCGGTCTGACGGGTGCCGAAGCCGGGAGCGGGCTCCGCTCACCCGGCGCGGCGCAGGATCACCCCCTCGGCAGGTTCCAGCGTCAGGGTCAGGCCGGCCGTCTCGCCCGCACGCCCGGCGCGGGTCGAGAGCAGCACGGTCCAGCCGCTCTCGGGCAGCGGCAGATCCTGCGACGCCGCGCCGAAATTCAGGAGCACGCGCAGGACGGCCCCATCGGCGAAGCGCTCGTAGGCGAACACCTCGGCGATCCCCACCGGCACCGCCCGGTAGCCGCCCACGGCGAGCGCCGGGTGGTCGCGGCGCAGGCCGAGCAGCCGCCGGTGCAGGGTGAGCATCGAGCCCGGGTCCGAGCGCTGGCTCTCGACGTTGCGGGTCGCCCAGTCCTCCGCCAGCGGCAGCCAGGGCTCGGCCGTGGAGAAGCCCGCCTGCGGGCTGTCGTCCCAATGCATCGGCGTGCGCTCCGGATCGCGGCCGTGCCCGGGCTCGTTGTGCTCCCACGGGTCGCGGGCGCGTTCCGGCGGGATCGGCACGTGGCCGAGCCCGATCTCGTCGCCGTAATAGAGGGTCGGCGTGCCCCGCAGGGTCAGGAGAAGCATCGCGGCGATGCGGGCCTGATCGGCCCCGACGCGGGCGGCGATGCGCGGCTGGTCGTGGTTGCCCAGCACCCAGTTCGGCCAGCCGCCTTCGGGCAAGGCCGCCTCGTACTGCGCCACGAGGTCGGCCAAGGCCTCGGCCCGCCACGGGGTCTGGATCAGTTGGAAATTGAACGGCAGGTCGGCGCCCGTCAGGTCCGGACCGTAATAGGCGACCAGCCGCTCCACCGGCAGGTAGATCTCGCCGATCAGCACCCGCTCGCCGTAACCGCGCAGCACATCCCGCATTCCGGCGATCACGTCGAACACCTCCGGGCGGTCGGCGGAGTAGACCTGGGTGAAGCGGTTGATCTCGGGCGCGCCCGGCGCGTAGTCGGGATTGGCCGGGTTGTCGCGGAAACCCGCATCCTTCATCAGGTGCCAGATCACGTCGACCCGGAACCCGTCGACCCCGCGCTCCAGCCAGAAGCGGAGCACGTCGTGCATGGCCGCCCGCACCGCGGGGTTGCGCCAGTTCAGGTCCGGCTGCTCGGCCAGGAAGGCGTGGTAGTAATACTGGCCGGTGGCCGCGTCGAAGGTCCAGGCCGGGCCACCGAAATTCGACAGCCAGTTGTTGGGCGGACCGCCATCGGGGCCGGGATCGCGCCAGATGTACCAGTCCCGCTTCGGGCTCGTGCGCGACGACCGGCTCTCCGCGAACCACGGATGCACGATCGAGGAATGGTTCGGCACGAAGTCGAGGATCACCTTCAGCTTGCGCCGGTGGGCCTCGGCGATCAGCGCATCGAAATCGGCCAGCGTGCCGAACAGCGGGTCGATCCCGCAGTAATCGGCCACGTCGTAGCCGAAATCCGCCATGGGCGAGGGGTAGACCGGCGAGATCCACACGGCGTCGACCCCAAGCCAGGCCAGGTAATCCAGGCGCGCCGTGATCCCCGGCAGATCGCCGACACCGTCGCCATTCGTGTCCTGAAAGGAACGGGGGTAGACTTGGTAGACGGTCCCGCGCTTCCACCAGACGGTGTCGGTCATGCTGCGCCTCTCGCGTTGTCGGCCCAGGGTTGAGGACAGAGCCGCGCGCCCGCGACCGGCGGCGGATGCGCCCGGTGCGGCCCGGGCCTATCCGGCGCGTGTGACTGGAATGTCACGGCGGCGCGCCATATGTGCTGCTGCGTGCCCGTGCGCTCCGCCGCAGCGGCGCTGCCACGACTTCGCCGGAAGCCGACCGCACGGTCGGACGCTTCGGGGCACGGATCGCCCGCCGTTCATGCGGCGGCAATCCATCAAGAGAGATAATCCGCCCACGATCCTCCCGGCGCCAGAATCCGGGGACTGACTTTTGGGGGACCCGCACGTGTTGAACGATGTTCTGATCCGACCCGCGCCACAGGACGCCTCGCGCGACGAGCGCGCTCAGGAGGCGCCGGCGCCTGCTCCTTGGACCGTCCCGGCGCTCTCCGCAAGCGGCGATGCCGTGGTCGATCTGCGGGAAGCGATCCGCGCCAAGCTCACCTTCACCCTCGGCCGCACACCGGAGACCGCCCGCCCGCGCGACTGGTTCGCCGCGACCGCGCTGGCCCTGCGCGAGCGTGTCGTGGCGGCGGCGCTCGCCTCGGAGCGCGGCGTGCCGAACAAGCGCGTCTACTACCTGTCGCTGGAATTCCTGATCGGCCGGCTGATGTCGGACGCGCTGAACAATCTCGGCCTCACCGAGACCACCCGGGCGGCGCTGCGGGAACTCGGGGTCGATCTCGACGCCGTGCAGGAGGCCGAGCCCGACGCGGCGCTGGGCAATGGCGGCCTCGGGCGGCTCGCCGCGTGCTTCATGGAGAGCATGGCCAGCATCGGCATCCCGGCGATGGGCTACGGCATCCGCTACGACCACGGCCTGTTCCGCCAGTCCTTCGAGGATGGCTGGCAGCGCGAGGCGCCGGAGACGTGGCTCGCCGAGGGCAACCCCTGGGAATTCGCCCGGCCCGAGGCGACCTACACGATCGGCTTCGGCGGCACCGTCACGCTGTCCTCGCCGGAGGAGGGGGTGATCCGGCGCCACTGGCAGCCGGCCGAGACCGTGCGGGCGGTGGCCCACGACGTGCCGGTGGTCGGCTGGCGCGGGCGCCACGTCAACGGCCTGCGCCTGTGGAAGGCCGAGGCCGGCGAGCCGATCGACCTCGCCCGCTTCAACGGCGGCGACCATGTCGGGGCGGTCGCGGCGCGGATGCGCGCCGAGGCGATCTCGCGGGTGCTCTATCCGAGCGATTCCTCGGCCGAGGGCCAGGAGCTGCGCCTGCGCCAGGAATACTTCTTCACCGCGGCCTCGATCCAAGATCTGGTGGCCCGCCACGTGGCCGAGCGCGGCGACGTTCGGTCCCTGCCGGACCACGCGGCGATCCAGCTCAACGACACGCACCCGGCGATCGCGGTACCGGAGCTGATGCGCATCCTGCTCGACGTCCAGGGCCTCTCCTGGGAGGATGCGTGGCACGTCACCACCCACACGCTGCACTACACGAACCACACCCTCCTGCCCGAGGCGCTGGAGACTTGGCCGGTGGAGCTGATGGAGCGGCTGCTGCCGCGCCACATGCAGATCATCTACCTGATCAACTGGATGCACCTGGAGGAGCAGGCCAAGCACGGCCGTCAGGATGCCGCCTACCTCGCGTCGATCTCGCTGATCGACGAGTCGCACGGGCGGCGAGTGCGGATGGGGCACCTCGCCTTCCACGGCGCGCGCCGGGTCAACGGCGTCTCGGCCCTGCACACCGACCTGATGCGCTCCACGGTCTTCTCCGACCTGCACGCGCTGGATCCCGACAAGATCGTCAACAAGACCAACGGCATCACCTTCCGCCGCTGGTTCCACAACGCCAATCCGGGCCTGACCCGGCTCGCCGTGGAGACGGTGGGGGCGGGCGTGCTCGACGATCCCGAGTTGCTCCGGGGCCTCGAGGCCCACGCGCAGGATCCGGCCTTCGTGGCGCGCTACGCGGCGGTGCGCCGGGAGCGCAAGGAGGCGCTCGCTGCCCTCATCGCCGACCGCACCGGCATCGACGTCGATCCGGACGCGCTGTTCGACGTCCAGGTCAAGCGCATCCACGAGTACAAGCGCCAGCTCCTGAACGTGATCGAGACCGTGGCGCTCTACCAAGCGATCAAGGCCGAGCCGCACCGGGACTGGACGCCCCGGGTGAAGATCTTCGCCGGCAAGGCGGCGCCGAGCTACGTCCGGGCCAAGCTGATCATCAAGCTCGCCTGCGACGTCGCCAAGGCGGTCAACGACGATCCCGAGGTCGCGGGCCGGCTGAAGGTGGTGTTCCTGCCGAACTATTCGGTGAGCCTCGCCGAGTCGATCATCCCGGCCGCGGACCTGTCCGAGCAGATCTCCACCGCCGGCATGGAGGCTTCGGGCACCGGCAACATGAAGTTCGCCCTCAACGGCGCGCTCACGGTGGGCACCCTCGACGGCGCCAACATCGAGATCCGCGACCATGTCGGGGCGGACAACATCTTCATCTTCGGCCTGGAGGCCGACGGGGTCCGCGCCCGGCAGGCCGAGCCGGACTACGCCGCCCGCGCGATCCACGCCTCCCCGCGTCTCGCCGCGGCCCTCGACATGATCGCCTCGGGGCGGTTCTCGCCGGAGGAGCCGGGCCGCTTCCGGCCGCTCACCGACGACCTGCGCCAGCACGACCAGTACCTGCTCACCGCCGATTTCGACGATTACTGGCGGGTCCAGCGGTCGATCGACGCCGCGTGGCGCGATCCGCGCGGCTGGTGGGCGATGGCGATCCGCAACACCGCCCGGATGGCGTGGTTCTCCTCCGACCGGGCGATGCGCGAATACGCCGAGGAGATCTGGCGGGTCCGGCTGGGCTGAGCGTCCCGGCGCGCGCGGAGCACGCCCCCGTCAGCGTCCCTTGAGCCGCAGCCCCGCGCGGCGCAGAGCGCGCCGGAGCCGGTGGCGCAGGAGCACGGCGCGCGCGGCGAGCCCGAGCCTGCGCCGGCAGAACACGTGCGACACGCGCCCGAGCCGCGGCCCCCGGTCGGGCTCGCCCTTGCGCAGGGGGATGTCCGGCAGGTCCGCCGACTGCGCAATCCGGAGGGACCGGGCCGCCGGGAACCTGACGCTGCGGAAGACCGAGCGCGTGTAGTAGGAGAACGCGTCGTAGGCGAGGATCGCGCGCGCCCGTCCGGTCGCCGGATCCTCGACCGTCAGCGTGCCCATCTGCGGCCCGTAGGTCACGAGCAGGCCGATCACGTCCCGGGGGCGCCCGAGCGGGATCTCGGCGCGGCCATCCTCCGGAACCTCCAGGAACTTCAGCAAGATGCCGTTGCGCAGCGATTCGAACCCGCAGGTCAGGCCGGGGAGGGTGCGCAGGGGCAGGGCTTCGAACCGGCCGGGCAGCAGGCGGAACCGGTCGATATAGGCGCGGCCCGGGGGCGGTGCGCGCAGGAAGCTGTAGACCAGGGTGCCGTAGAGCTCGGCCCCGGCCGGCGTGACGTGGGTGCCGTCCTTCAGGAGATAGGTGATGTCCCCCGCCCCCGCCGCCGCCACCGGGGCGGCGATGTCGAGAGACGGGATCCCGTAGAGGGTGCGGTACTCCGCGAGCAGGCCGGCGACGGGCTCGGCCCGGTAATCGACGCCGCCCTGGTGGAGGTTGAGGAAGGCGACCGGCAGGCCGCGCCGGGCGGTCGCCGCGAGGATGTCGTCGAGATAGGCCCGCATCGTCGCGCCGTCGAAGTAGCGGACGTTGCCGGTGAACAGTTCCAGGAGGACGTGATCGCAGGGCGTCGCGTCCAGGATCTCGTCGATCAGGCAGGCGAGGGTGGGCAGCGAGTGGCCGCCCCATCCGCACCGCAGGAACGTGACCGGCCGGCCCTCGGCCTCCGCGTGGGCATTGGCCCGCTCGACATAGCCAGGCAGTTCGGTGACGCTGTAGCCGAGGCAGAGGACGCGGAACATCGGGACGCGAAATCCGCTCGGCTCACGGTCAGGGTGGATGTCCGGGCGCGGGTATCAGCCGATCCCGCCCGCGTCGAGGCGGAATCCCCCGCGGGCCGTGCGCCGTCGTGACCGTCAGTCAAGCACGATCGGGTAGCAGCGCGCTCCCACCGTGGCGGCGAGCACCTGCACGGCGCCCACCGTCGAGACGTCGCCGGCCACGTGGACGACGTCGGTGGCGCGCAGGCTCGGCAGGTGGGCGGTGAGCGGGCCGGAGCGCACGTCCGGCGGCCGCTGGCGCCCGCGATCGGCGCAGAGCACGATCCGGGCGACGCCGGTGCGGCGCAGCCAGTCCAGGCTCTCGCGCATGTAGAGGTCGAGGGCGTCGCGGGCGCCGACCGCCAGCGCCACCTCGCGGGCGGGCTCGACGTAGCGGGCCGCCCGGGCAATCGCCCAGATCGGGCCGAAGCCGGCGCCGGCCGCCACCAGCACGAGGCGTCCGCCCCCGGGGCGGTACTGGCCCCGGCCCACGGGACCCTTCAGCCGTACGGGCTGGTCGAGCCGGATCGCGTCGACCGGGTCGCCCTCGGGGTCGCGGGGGATGTGGAACACTGCCTCGTTGATCTCGGCCGCACCGTCGACCCGCAGGGTCGGGGACAGGGTCATGGCGGGCATGCCCGCGAAGGTCACGAGGGTCTGGTGGCCGGGCTCGCCGGTCAGGCGCTTGGTCAGGGTCGTCACGACCTCGACGATGCCGGGGCTGAGCCGGCGGATCTCGGTGACCGTGCCCTTGCGGAGGGTGACGGGCGCCGCCGCGGCCTCCTCCTGGCCCGGGATTGGGGCGCCGGGCAGGGCAGGCCGCAGGGCCTCGGCACGGGCGCGGCGGGCGGGCGGGCGGCGGCCGGAGGGCGCCACGGCCCCCTGGCCGGCGAGCAGCGTGCCGTGCAGCGACGGGAGCGGCGCGATCATGCCCTCGGCGAGCGCCGCCTCCAGCGGCGTATCGCCGGTCGAGACGCGCACCGACCGGCCGTTGACGACGAGCGAGCAGCGCGCCCCCATGGCTCTCCCCCGCATGCCCTGGTGACGGATCAGCGGGCGCGGATCAGGAGCGTGTCGACGAGGGCCGCCCAGCGCTCCCGGGTCGCGCGGACGTCGTCGGTCGGGGCGGAATCCGTAAGGAGCTGGCGCTGAGCCCGCAGCGCCTCGACCTCTTGCCGCTGAGCGCGGAGCACGGCCTTCATCACCTGCAGCTCGGTCTCGAGCCGGGCGATCTCGTCAGCCTCGTCGGCGTCGACCGAGAGGTCGTCGGCATAATCCTCGACGGACTCGTCGGAGGGGCGCGCCCCGCGGCCGGGCAGGGGCAGCCGGGTCCGGGCCTGCTGCTCCAGCCGCACCGGCCGGGCCATCAGGCGGCGCACGAGGTCAGAGCTGCCTGCCTGCTGATAACGCCGTGCCGCCTCGGCCATCCGACCCATCCCCTGCGCGGGCGCTGAAAGGCCCATCCGTCAACAGGAGCTTGATCGGACATGGTTAAGGGGGGCTTAAACCGATCGCGTGTCACGCCGCTTCCGCCGCCGCCTGCTGCATCACCCGGGCGACGAGCGTGTAGGTCTCGGTCCAGGCCTCCCGCACCTCCGGGGTGAAATCCGGGCCCAGGCCCTGCTCCAGGGTCCACAGCAGGGCGGCGCCCACCGGCTCGTAATGGGCGGCCTGCGTGCCGTAGGCCACGTGCTTGCGTCCGAGGTCCTGGAGCGCAGGAACCACGGTCTCCGGATGGGCGAGATTGGCCACCGCCAGTCCCAGCATGGCCATCAGCTTCTGCTTCTGCTCGGCCATGTCCTCGGGGAAGAGCGCGCGGACCTGCGGGGCGATCTCGAACAGGCGCCCGTAGAACAGGTCGGCCGCCGTTCCGGCGATCGGCCGCACCTTCGCGAAGCTGTCCTGCACGCGCTTGATCTGTTCGGGCGTCATCGCATCCCCTGCCGCCGGGTTGATCTTTGGTCGGCAGTATACCTGATTCCCCGGTCCGGAACGGACCTCAGGCCGCTTCCGGGGCCGCTCCGACGATCTGCCGGGCCTGCAGCAGGGTCATGGGCTCGCCGAAGGCGGGACCCAGCGCGTATTCGCAGCCGAGCCCGGCCAGCGCCTGGGCGTCGGCTTCCGATTCGCAGCCTTCCGCCACGATGGCGAGGTTCAACTCGCTCGCCATGCGGACGATCGAGCGCAGGATCGCGGTCTGGCCGGTGCCGATCTGGCGCACGAAGGTCGCGTCGACCTTGATCGTGTCGAACGGGAAGCGCTGGAGATAGGAGAGCGCCGAGTAGCCGGTGCCGAAATCCGACAGGCACAGGCCGGCGCCGAGGTCGTGGATCCGCGCCAGCATCTGGGCGGCGTATTCCGGGTTCTCCATCACGAGGCTCTCGCTGAATTCCAGCTTGAGCGAGCCGGGCAGGGCCCCGGAACGGGCCAGCACGGTCTTCACGTCGTGCAGGAGGTCGTGGCGCAGGAGCTGGCGCGAGGACAGGTTGCAGGCCGCGAAGATCGGCGGCTCGACCTCCAGGGAGCGCTGCCACGCCGCGAGTTCGAGGGCGGTGCGCTCCAGGGCGAAGATGCCGAGATTGACGATGAAGCCGCTCTCCTCGGCGAGCGGCAGGAAGGTCGAGGCGGGGATGCGCCCGAGCTTCGGGTGGTCCCAGCGCAGCACCGTCTCGAAGCCCGCCACGGTGCGGTCCTCGAGCCGCACCACCGGCAGGAACAGGACGCGCATCTCGTTGCGCTCGATCGCCTTGCGCAGGTCGCTCTCCAGCATCATCCGGTCCGAGCGATCGGTGCGCATATGGGCCCGGAACACCTCGATCCGGTCGCCGCCGTTGCGCTTGGCCTGGATCATGGCGATCTCGGCGCTCTTGAACACCTCGTCGCGCTTGAGGTTGGCTCCCGCCTCGTGGAGGGCGAGGCCGATCGAGACGGTGAGGAAGATCTCCCGGTCCGCGTAGGTGATCGGGGTCGCGATCGCCCGGCGGATCATCTCGGCGAAGGCCAGGATCCGATCGGGGTCGCGCTCGGAGAGCAGGATCACGGCGAACTCGTCGCCGGCGACCCGGGCGAGGGTATCCTGCGGCCGCAGCAGGCGGCCGAGCCGGCGCGAGAGGGTCAGCAGGATCGAATCACCCGCCGACAGGCCGATCGCGTCGTTGATGCCCTTGAACCGGTCGACATCGAGCGCGATCACGGTGGGCTTGAGGCGCGGGTCCTGGCCAGCGAAGGCGAGCGCCGCGTCGAGGCGATCGCCGAACAATTCCCGGTTGGGCAGGCCGGTGAGGCTGTCGTGGACGGCGTCGTGGAGCAGGCGCTCCTCCGCGGTCTTGATCTCGGTGACGTCCGCGATGGTGCCGACCACCCGGATCACCTCGCCGTCGGCGCCGATCACCGGCCGCGCCTTCAGCCGGTACCAGAAGAAGGTGCCGGCGGCCGAGCGCAGGCGGAAATCGTGGACGATGCGGCCGCGCCGCTCCTCGATCACCGTGTCGAGGGCCGCCGAGTAGCGCTCCACGTCGAACGGGTGCAGCGCCCCGAGCCAGTTGGTCGCCGGCCCCTCCAGGGTCCCGCGGGCGAGGCCGAGCTGGCCCTCGATCTCCGGACCGACGAAGACCCGGTCGGCCGGCACGTCCCAATCGAACACCACGTCGCCCGCGCCGGTGAGCGCCAGCGCCCGCCGCTCCGTGTCGGAGACCAGGGCGTGGCTGAGGCCGCCCCCCGCGAAGGCGTGCTGGAGCACCGTGAAGCCGATCAGCATCACGATCAGCACGAGGCCGCCGATCAGCGCCGGCTGCACGAGGTCGCTGCCGATCTGGCCGGTGACCGCGAAGCCCGCCGCCGTCACCCAGACGACAAGGAGCAGCCAGGTCGGCACCAGCAGGATTGCGCGGTCGTAGCCGTTATGGGCGGCGAGGTAGAGGATCAGCAGCAGCCCGATGCCGGCCACGGCCGCGATGGAGATCCGCGCCACGCCCGCCGCCACCGGCGGGTCGAACACCGCAAGCCCCACGAGGCCCGCCAGGAAGGCAAGCCAGAAGAACGCCACGTGGCTGTAGCGCACGTGCCAGCGGGCGAGGTTGAGATAGGCGAACAGGAAGACCAGCAGCGTCGCCCCGAGCACCGCCTCGGCGGAGGCGCGGTAGACCCGCTCGGCCAGTTCCGTGACCGGAAAGACCCGCTGCAGGAAGCCGAAATCGATGCAGGCATAGGCGAGCACCGACCATGCCAGCGCCGCGGCGGCGGGGAAGATGATCGCGCCCTTGACCACGAACACGATGGTCAGGAACAGCGCCAGCAGGCCGCTGATGCCGATGATGATGCCCTTGTAGAGGGTCAGGCCGGCGGCCTTCCGCCGGTAGGCGTCCTGGTCCCAGAGATGGAGCTGGGGGACGTTGGAGCCGCGCAGCTCGGCGACGTAGGTGACGGTCGTGCCGGGATCGAGCGTGATGGTGAACTGGTCGGCTTCCGGGTTCTCGTCGCGTTCCGGGCGGATGCCCTGGCTCGCCGTGATGGCGGCGATGCGCGAGCCGCCGAGATCGGGCCAGATCACCCCGGAATCGACCAGCCGGAAATGCGGCGCGACCAGGATGCGGTCGATCTGCTCGTCGGTGTCGTTGGTAAGCGCGAACACGATCCAGTCGGGCCGGGCGCCGGCGTCGCGCGCCTTGACGACGATGCGGCGGACGATGCCGTCCTTGCCGGGCGCCGTGGAGATCTGGATCAGGTCGCCGTCTGAGCGGTAGCGCTCGATCGCGGTGGTCAGATCGATCACCGGCGCGTCGAGGGTGACGCGCACCGCCTCTACGGCCCGGGCCGGCCCACCCAGCGCGAGGGTACCGACGAGGCCGCCGACCAGGGTCAGGAGGAGGGCGAGGATGCGCAAGGGTATCGTGACTTCCGGCCGTACGAGAAGCGGCGTCGGCCGCCCGTGCGGCCTCGATCGATAGGCGTGGGCCTGACCCGGGGCAAGCGCGCTCCGGGGCCGGTCCACCGCCCGCGGATCGCGCCCCTTTGCGGCCAAATCAAGTTGGGTGGGGCGCGAGGCAGCCATTCCGCCGCCCTCTCCGTCATCGCGAGGGCAGCGAAGACGGCGCGGCCGTCTCAGGCCACCCGGAGCGCGCCCGCGATTCTGTCGAGGCTGGGCAGCTTGCGGATCGGGCCGATCGCCGCCAGCGTCGGTGTCCCCTGCAGCATCGCGGCCGCCGCGGCGCGGACGTCCTCGACCGTGACGGCATCGACCTTGTCGATCACCTCCCCGGCGGGAATCACCCGGCCCCAGGCCAGGATCTGGCGGGCGTTGCGCTCGATCCGCCCGCCCGGCGTCTCCAGGGCCGAGAGCAGCGACACCTTCAGCTGCGCCTTGGCGCGGGCGATCTCGATGGCGTCGAGGTCGCGGGCCGCCCGAGCGGTGGCGGCGAGCGTCACGTCCACGAGTTCGGGCAGGTCCGCCCCCGCGGTGCCGGCGCCGATGCCGAACAGGCCGCAATCGGAGAACGGCCAGTGGAAGGCCTGGATCTCGTAGGCGAGGCCGCGGGTCTCGCGCACCTCCTGCCAGAGCCGCGAGGTCAGGCCGCCGCCCAGAACCTGCGCGAACATGTGGAGCGCGTAGTAGCCCTCGTCCCGGAACGACAGGCCCGGCAGGCCGATCACCACGTTGGCCTGCTCGAGCTTGCGCGGCATCCGCCGCTCGCCGCCACCGTAGACTCCCGGCACCGCCGCAGGCGCGGCCTTGGCGGGGAGAGCGCCGAAATGGCGCTCGGCCGCCGCCACGATCGCCTCATGGGCCACGGCGCCGGCCCCGGCCACGACGATGCGGTCCGGCGTGTATTCCCGGTCGAGATAGGCGCGGATGCCGGCCTCGTCGAAGCTCCGGATCGTCTCGGGCCGTCCCAGGATCGGCCGGCCGACCGGCTGGTCCGGGAAGGCGGCCTCCGTGAAGGCGTCGTAGACCACGTCGTCGGGGGTGTCCTCGACGGCGGCGTATTCCTGCAGGATGACGCCCTTCTCCCGGGCAAGCTCGCCCGCGTCGAACACCGAGTCGGTGAGGATGTCGCCGATCACGTCGAGGGCGAGGCCGGCATCCTCGCCGAGCACGCGGGCGGTGTAGCTCGTGCCTTCCGTAGAGGTGGCGGCGTTGATCTCGCCGCCGACATTCTCGATCTCCTCGGCGATCCTCTGCGCCGAGCGCGTCCGCGTCCCCTTGAACGCCATGTGCTCGATGAGGTGGGACAGGCCCGCCTCGTCGGCGCGCTCGTTGCGCGAGCCGGCCCCGACCCAGACGCCGAGGCTGGCGGTGGCCACGCCCGGCATCGGCTCGGTCACCACCGTCACGCCGTTCGGAAGCTGTGTCGTGCGCAGGGACGGCGAGGCCGCGTGCGTGGAGAAGTGCTGGTTCATCGCGGGCTCACGCACCCCTCGTGATGCGGGCGCGCTCGCGAATCAGCGCCTCCACGGCGGCCTGATCGTTGGCCACCCGGGTCAGGCGCTCGGGCCGGTCCATCAGGTCGGCCAGGTGCGGCGGGAGGGGCGGGCGCAGGCCGCCCGTGGCCTTGGCGACCGCGTCCGGGAACTTCGCCGGATGCGCGGTGGCGAGCGCCACCACCGGGGTCGCCGGATCCTGCTCCAGCAGCCGCCGCCCGGCCCGCACGCCGATGGCGCTGTGGGGATCGAGCACCACGCCGGTGGCGGCCTGGGTCAGGGCGATCTCCGCCATGACGTCGGATTCCGGCACCGCCACGGCGTCGAACTCGGACCGGACCGTGGCCAGCACCTCGGGGCTCAGCGAGAACCCGCCGGACTGCTTCAGCCCGGCCATCAGCCGCGATAGGGACGAGGCATCGCGCCCCAGCGCCTCGAACAGCAGCCGCTCGAAGTTCGACGAGATCTGGATGTCCATGGAGGGCGAGGTGGTGGGCACCACGCCGCGCAGCTCGTAGGCGCCGTGCTCCAGGGTGCGCACCAGGATGTCGTTGGCGTTGGTGCCGATCATCAGCCTCTGGACCGGCAGGCCCATCTGCTTGGCGACCCAGCCGGCGAGCACGTCGCCGAAATTGCCGGTCGGCACCGCGAAGGAGACCGGGCGGTGAGGGGAGCCCAACGCCACCGCGCTGGTGAAGTAGTAGACCGCCTGCGCCGCGACTCGGGCCCAGTTGATCGAGTTGACGCCCGAGAGTCGCACCGCGTCGGCGAAATCGGCGTGCTGGAACAGGGCTTTGACCAGGTTCTGGCAATCGTCGAAGGTGCCGTCGATCGCGAGCGCGTGGACGTTCTGCGCCGGGACCGAGGTCATCTGCCGCCGCTGCACCTCCGAGACCCGCCCGTGCGGGTAGAGGATGAACACGTCGACCCGGTCGAGACCGCCGAAGGCCTCGACCGCCGCCGATCCGGTATCGCCGGACGTCGCGCCCACGATCGTGGCGCGGGCGCCGCGCTGGGTCAGGACATGGTCCATCAGCCGCCCGAGCAGCTGCATCGCCACGTCCTTGAAGGCGAGCGTCGGCCCGTGGAAGAGTTCCAGCAGGAACAGGTTGTCGTCGAGCTGGGTCAGCGGGCAGACCGCCGGGTGGCGGAACGTCGCGTAGGCCCCGTCGATCATCCGGTCGAGGTCCGGGCCGGCGATGTCGCCGTCGATCAGCGGGCGCAGCACCCGCTTGGCGGCCTCCGCGTAGGGCCGGCCCGCTAGGGCGGCGATCTCCGGACGGCCGATCTGCGGCCAGGTCTGCGGCACGTAGAGCCCGCCGTCGCGGGCGAGGCCCGCCAGGAGCGCATCCGAGAACGAGAGCGGCGCGGCCTCGCCGCGAGTCGAGACGTGGAGCACAGGGTCCTCCGAGGGGAAGGCGCCCCCTCTACACGATGCCGGCGGCCCTGTCGAAAGCCCGGGCCGCGCGACCGGTCTGCGCGGGCGGCGGCCCGGGCCTTTAACCGGGGCTGAACGGGCCGGTTCAGGGCCGGTTTCGCGGGTGCGCCGTAGAGCCTGACCGGCCCCACGGCACCCGAGCCGGCGGGGCGGATCGAGCCTCAGGAGAGCCGACATGACCCGAATCATCGCCCTCGCCGGCGTCGCGGCGCTGCTGTCCGGCACCGTGGCCTTCGCGCAGACGCCGCCTCCGCCCCCCGGCGGTCCGCGGCCCGGCCCCGAGGCCGGCGCACCGCCCCCGCCGCCTCTCCCGGGTGGTCCCCGCCGCGGCCCGGATGCCGACGCGCCGCCCCCGCCACCCGGAGGTCCGCAGCGCGGCCCCAATGGCCCGCCGCCTCCCCCTCCGCCGAAGGGCGCGCATTTCATCCTTGAGCGCGGCGATGCCCGCATCGACGTGAAATGCGCCGATGACGACCCGACGAAGGCCTGCGCCGACATCACCCTGCAGATGCTCGACAAGCTAACGACGCTGAAGTCAGAGCCCCGGTGAGGCTGGGCCCGCCGCCGGGCAGGCGGCGGGCCTTCAGGCGCTCGTACCCGGCGCCTTGATCAGGCGGCAGCCGGTGATCCGCCACTGGCCGTCCGCGTCCCGGACGAGGCTGTACTCGGCGGTCCAGTCGACGCCGTACTCGTCCTGGATCGCCACCGACTGGACCACGCCCGCCGCTTCCGTGTCGCGCGCCTCGCCGAACACGAAGCTGCGGTGGCGGTAGACCGGGCGGTACTGGTTCCGGACCATGCCGATGAACAGGTCGGCGTTCGGGAACAGCGCGCGGATCGCCGGGGCGGCCTGGTCGTAGGCGGTCTGCGCGTCGTCGCGGCTCAGCGCCTGCTCCTGCCGGGCGATGACCGCCCGGGCCGCCGCGCGGGCGCCGTCATCGGCCGCCGCCGGTCCCGCGAGGACGAGGAGGAGGAGGGCGGGCCACGCGCGCATCGACGGTCACTCCGGCTGGACGGATCCGAATTCTATCATCGTGCCCTGGAAATGGTCCCCGGTCTGGCGAGGACAATCGGCCTGCGACCTCCCGGGCAAAGGGACCGCACGAAAACGCGTCTCGACTGGGCCAATTCTGCAGCCCGGTCGCGCGCACCGGTTGGGCACAGCCCGCGTTCCGTTTGTGCAAGCCGCTGGAATGATAGGCATTTTCGCGCCGAATCCGTGCCGCGGGTTTGACCCCCTGCCTGGGTTTTGCAAGCCTCCGCGGGCCGACTCGATTCCGAGGGGAACCGGCCAGGCGGAGCGCAGGACGATGACGGAGATCCACGCGGACGACGCCGCTGCCCGAGACGCCCGCCCCATGAGCGTCGGGGTGTTCATCCCGATCGGCAACAACGGCTGGCTCCTGTCGGAGAACGCCCCGCAATACCGCCCGAGCTTCGCGCTCAACAAGGCGGTCACCCTGAAGGCCGAGGGCTACGGGCTCGATTTCGCCCTGTCGATGATCAAGCTGCGCGGCTTCGGCGGCAAGACCGAGTTCTGGGACCACAATCTCGAATCCTTCACGCTGATGGCGGGGCTCGCCGCCGTCACCACCCGGATCAAGCTGTTCGCCACCGCGGCGACCCTGTGCCTGCCGCCCGCGATCGTCGCCCGCATGGCCGCGACGATCGACTCGATCTCCGACGGGCGCTTCGGCGTGAACCTCATCACCGGCTGGCAGAAGCCGGAATACGACCAGATGGGCCTGTGGCCGGGCGACGCATATTTCGCCAAGCGTTACGAGTACTTGGCCGAGTATACTCAGGTTTTGCGCGAGCTGTGGGAGACCGGGGCCAGCGACCTCAAGGGCACGTTCTTCCAGATGAACGATTGCCGCCTGAGCCCGCGGCCGCAGGCGCCGGTGAAGATCATCTGCGCCGGCCAGAGCGGCGCCGGGCTGGCCTTCACGGCGCGCTATGCCGACTACAATTTCTGCCTGGGCAAGGGGCTGAACACGCCGACCGCCTTCGCGCCGGTCGTGGAGAAGCTCGCGGAGGCCTGCGCGCAGAGCGGGCGTCGCGTGACCTGCTACGCCCTGTTCATGATCATCGCCGACGAGACCGAGGACGCCGCCCTGGCCACCTGGGCGCACTACAAGGCGGGCGCAGATTCCGAGGCGATCGCGTGGCTCGGCGTGCAGGGCGCGGCCGACACTAAGTCGGGCGGCGACACCAACGTGCGCCAGCTCGCCGACCCGACCTCGGCGGTGAACCTCAACATGGGCACCCTGGTGGGCAGCTACGCCCAGGTGGCCGCGATGCTCGACGAGATCATGACCATCGACGGGGTGGAGGGCGTGCTGCTGGTGTTCGACGATTTCCTCAAGGGTCTCGATGCGTTCGGGACGCGGATCCAGCCGCTGATGCAGGCGCGCCGGCACGTCGCCGCGCCGGCGCTGGCGGAGGTCGCCTGATGGCCGCGCCCGCCGGCTTCCGCGATGCCCGCGGCCGGCATGGCGCGGTCGTCCTGCCGGCCCGCCCCGAGCCGATCGCCCTCGACCCGGCCGCTACGGTCCTGATCGTCGTGGACATGCAGAACGCCTACGCGAGCGCGGGCGGCTACCTCGACCTCGCGGGGTTTGACGTGTCGGGCACCGGGCCGGTGATCGCCCGGATCGCCCGGGCGGTGGCGGCGGCGCGGGCGGCCGGGATCCGCGTCCTGTGGTTCCAGAACGGCTGGGACCCGGATTACGTCGAGGCCGGCGGGCCGGGCTCGCCGAACTGGCACAAGTCCAACGCGCTCAAGACCATGCGCCGGAATCCGGAGCGGAACGCGCAGCTCCTCGCCAGGGGATCCTGGGACTACGCCCTGGTTGACGCCCTGACGCCGGAGCCCGGCGACATCGTGATGGCCAAGCCGCGCTACAGCGGCTTCTACAACACCGCCCTCGACAGCACCCTGCGCGCCCGGGGGGTGAACACCCTGGTCTTCACCGGCATCGCCACCAACGTCTGCGTCGAGTCGACCCTGCGGGACGGGTTCCACCGGGAATATTTCGGCATCGTGCTGGCCGACGCCACCCGTCAGGCCGGGCCGGAGAGCCTGCAGGATTCCGCGCTCGCCAATATCGAGACCTTCTTCGGCTGGGTCTCGGACGTCTCCGCCTTCGAGGCGGCCCTGGACGCGCAGGCCCGCGCCGCGGCCGGGTAGAATCCCCGCCACCTCCATCCCCACCGCGAGAGTCCGAAAAAACATGCCCAAGCAGGTCGTGATACCGCCGGGAACCGGGAAGCCGCTGGCCCCCTACGTGCCGGGCACGCTGGCCGACGGGATCCTGTACGTCTCGGGAACGCTGCCGCTGGATGCGGACGCCAACGTGGTCCATGTCGGCGACGCGGCGGCCCAGGCCCGGCACGTGCTGGAGACCATCAAGGGCGTGGTCGAGGCCGCGGGCGGCACGATGGACGACGTCACCTTCAACCACGTCTTCCTGAAGGACTGGGCCGATTACGCGGCGATCAACGCCGTCTACGCGGCGTATTTTCCGGGCGACAAGCCGGCGCGCTACTGCATCCAGTGCGGTCTCGTGAAGCCGGACGCCCTGGTGGAGATCGCCTCCGTGGCGCATCTCGGCCGATGAGTCCCGGGACGGCCCCGCTCCATCACGCGGTGGCGGGCCCGGCGGACGGGCGGCCGGTCCTGCTCTCGCCGGGGCTCGGCGGCGCGGCGGGCTACTTCGCGCCGCAGATGGCGGCCCTGACCGGGCGGTTCCGGGTCGTCACCTACGACCACCGCGGCACCGGTCGCTCGCCCGACCGGCTCGGGCCGGACCACGACATCCCGGCCATGGCGCGGGACGCGCTCGCGGTGCTGGACGCCGCCGGCCTCGACCGGGCCGACGTGGTCGGCCACGCGCTGGGCGGCCTGATCGCCCTGCAGATGGCGCTCGCCGCGCCCGAACGGGTCGGGCGGATCGTGGTGATCAACGGCTGGGACGCCATGGACCCGGCCACCCGCCGCTGCTTCTCGGCCCGCCGGGCGATCCTGGCCGGGGGCGGCCCGGAGGCCTTCGTGCGGGCGCAGGCGATCTTCCTGTACCCGGCCCCCTGGTTGTCGGCCGAGGCCGAGCGGGTCGCGGCCGACGAGGCGCACGCGCTAGCGCATTTCCCCGGGCCGGAGACCGTTCTCACGCGCATCGGCGCCCTGGAGCGCTTCGCGATCGCCGACCGCCTGGGAGAGATCCCGCACGAGACCCTGGTGATGGCCGCCCGGGACGACGTGCTGGTGCCCTACACGCGCTCCGAGCGCCTCGCGGCGGCTTTGCCCAACGCCCGCCTCGACCTCGCCCCCGAGGGCGGTCACGCCCACAGCGTCACCCGGCCGGATGCCTTCAACCGGGTGCTGCTGGATTTCCTCGACGGGCCCTGAACCGCCCTCACGCCAACCGAAGCACGACGGCCAGCGCCGCGATGTTCGCCGCCGCCGCGAGCACCGGGAGCAGGGCGGGCCAGCGCAGGGAGGCCGCGGTGCCGATCCGCCCCCGGGCGAAGGCCGGAACCAGCAGCGCTCCCAGCGGCAGCAGATCGCCGACCTGCAGTCCGTCGGCATGTCCGGCGGGGGCGAGCGCCTGCGCCAGCACCACCAGCCACAGACCCAGCACCGCGCATCCGACGAGCCAGAGACGCTCCGCCAGTGGGGCCAGGGGGCCGCGCCGCAGGGCGAGGGGCGTCACCAGCAGGGCCAGAGCCCAGACGCCGTAGAGGGCAGAGGGCCAGGACGGGGATGGGGCGGCCTCGCCCCCGGCCCCGGCGGCGAGCGACGTCCGGAAGAGGGTGGGCAGAAGGGCGGGCAGGAGCGCGAGAACCGCGGGTGCCAGGTGATCCCGGCCGAAGCGGCCGAACCGCCCCGTCGGCGGGAACGGCACCAGCAGCATCCCGGCGAGCGGCGCGCAGGCCGGCCGGGCCAGCACCGCCAGGGCGATCGCCAGCGTCGCGGCGGCAAGGCGCGCAGGCCTTCCACGGCCCGTCAGAGGCCGGGGCGTGAGCAGCGCGGCGGCGAGGGCGGCCAGCGCGATCACGACACCCTCCGGGCCGGTCGCGGCCGCGAGCGAGCCAGGCAGGCAGAGCAGCGCGAACAGCGCCGCGCGCCCCCGGGCGGCCAGCATCAGGGCGGAGAGGCCGAGACCCAGGAACAGGGCGACGTGGGCGAGCCGGCCGACGGTGTCCGGGGCAGGGCCGGGCGGGCCGGTCAGCGCCAGGGCGACGCAGACCGGCAGGCCGAGGCCCAGGAAGGCGAGGCCCCAGAACCGGGCGCCATCGGCCGAGAGCCGATTCACGGCCGCACCGTCATCGGCGCGGCGCCGTCATCCCGGGCAGTTCCGCCGGTCGGAGGGCCGGCGGCTGTTTCAGTGGCGCTTGGGGTCGCGTGCGGCATCGCGGATCCAGGCTCGGCGCAGCCGTCCGCCACGGCCCACCGGGCCGCGGCGGACCGGATCAGCTGGCCCTCCGCACGCGCGAAGCGCCCGGAGGGCCCGACAGGAGGCCCGTTACGAGATCCGGCAGCGCCGCGGCCAGCAGGGCCGCCGCCCGCAGAACCTCCGCGGCCTCCGCGGGGGAGCGGTGGGCGAGCGCCAGGGCGAGCCGCAGGGGCACCTGCGCGCCGAAGCTCGCCGCCGTCAGCGCGAGGGCCGCGGCCGGGCCGTGATGCTTGTCGGCATACAGGATCTGGCTGCGCAGGAAGTAGAACAGCCGCCGCGCCCGCACCTGCCGGGTCGTGCCCTGGCCGACATGGCGCACGACCGCCCCGGCCACGTGCCGCACGGCGAAGCCCGCGGACCGGGTACGGGTGCAGAGGTCGACATCCTCCCAGTAGACGAAGAAGCGTGGGTCGAACCCGCCGAGCGCCTGGAACAGGTCGCGGCGGATCATCAGGAAGGCGCCCATCACTTGGTCGACGGCGCGGTCCTCTTCGTGGTCCCATTCGAGGAGGAAGTGCGGCCGCGCGAGGCCCAGCCGGTCCAGCGCAAGGGCGCGGCCGAGGAGGCCCGGCACCGAGGGGGCCCGGGCGCAGGAGCGCGCGGTCCGCCCGTCCGGATCGACGAGCCGCGCCCCGACGATCCCGGTCCGCGGATCGGCCATGAGGGCGGTCCGGGCGATGCGGAGGGCGTCCGGCGCGACCTGCGTGTCTGGGTTGAGGAACAGGATCGCGGGGGCATCGCCTGCCGCGGCGCCCTGATCGCAGGCCCGGCCGAAGCCGAGATTGGCGTCGTTCCGGATCAGCCGGAGCGGGCGGGGCAGGGCGGGCAGGTCCTCGGTGGAGCCGTCCTCCGAGGCATTGTCCACGACGGTGACCTGCACCGCCTCGGCGTCCCGCACGGCCGCGAGGCCCGCGAGGCAGACGCGCAGCAGCGCGCCGCCGTTCCAGTTGACGATCACCACGTCGAGGACCGGGCGAAGGGCAGGGCGGTCGGTCACGGTCTGTCCTGAGGCAGAAGCTCGGCAAGATCCGCAGCAAGATCCTTGGGCAGATCCTCGGGCGGGCCGAGGCGCCCGAGGGCGCCGTCGCGGGCGGCGGCGAGCAGCCGCATCAGCACGGCGGGCCGCCAGCCGGAATCCGCCCAGTACAGCCCGGCCTGGAGCGGCAGATAGGCGGCCTGGGCGAGCTTCCAGCGCAGCGGCACGTGCGGCAGGCGCCAGGCATAGACGGCGTTGCGCAGGTAGGTCCCCATGCGGAACAGGGGCTGGCGCGGCATGACGATCCCGAGCTTGGCGATCCCGAAGGCACGGATCACCCCGCCGCCGACCCGGTGCGGGATCACGACGGCGCGGGCGACGTAGCAGCCGTAGCCGCAGGCCCAGGCGCGAAAGCACCATTCGAGCTCGACCCCGTCGATGAAGAAATCGGCCCGGAACGGCCCGACCCGGGCGAAGGCGTCGAGGTCGATAAGCGAGCCCGAGGTCGCCAGGAACTGCACCGGGGCGAGGTCGTCGCGCTCCGGCGCAGCCGGGCGCGGCGGGTAGGCGGGCGCCTTGTGGCCGGCGGTGGGCGCGGGGGCCGGTCCCACCACCGCCACGGGGATCCCGGCGCCGCGCAGCCGGTCGCGGGCGGCCAGCAGGGCGGCGGCGAGGTGTTCGGGCGGCTCGGCGTCCTGGTCGAGGAGCAGGAGGGTCTCGGCCCCCGCCGCGCGGGCGGCCCCGGCGATCCGGTTGAGCGCCTCGGCGATGCCGAGGTTCCTCCCCTCCGACAGCAGGGTCACGCCGGCCCGGGCGAGGCGTGCCGCATCCGCGACGGCGAGGCCGCCATTGTCGAAGGCGATCACCGCGGCGAAACCCGCCGCGGCCTGCGCCACGGCCCGGTCCACCTGGTCCCGCCCCGGCCGGAACAGGGTGATCCCGAGGACGAGGCGGCTCAGCCGCGGGTCAGGCACCGGTGCTCTCCCGATCGCAGCGCCTCACGCCTGCTCCACCGCGGCGGTGGCCACCTCTAGGGCCGCCGTGATCGCCGCCGCCTGGTCGGCGCTGAGCGGCCCGCGGGCGAGCCGCATCTGCAGGGCGAGCTTCAGCCCCTCCTTGGCGCGCACCACCGAAGGCGGAGGCCCGTCGCCGCGGGCGGCCTCCGCTTCGGCCATCCGGGCGAGGATTGCCTCGAGGGTCGCGCGGTTGCCGTCGAGGAAGCTCTGCCCCTCCGAGGTGATCGTGTGCAGCCGCTTGGTCCCCTCCCCGGGCGTGACCGTCACGTGGCCGAGTTCCTCCAAGAGCGTGAGCGTCGGGTAGACCGTGCCGGGGCTCGGGCTGTAGGCGCCGCCGACCCGCTCCTCGATGGCCTTGATGATCTCGTAGCCGTGCCGCGGCTTCTCGGCGATGAGGTGGAGGATGACGAGGCGCAGGTCGCCATGGGCGAAGAAGCGCGCGAGATCGCCGCGGCCGCTGCGGCCGAACATCCGCCGGTCGCCGGGACCGCGGCCGTGAGGCGCATGGGGACCGTGCCGCCCGCGCGGATCCGCGCCCATCGGGCCGCGATGCGCGCGGAAGCGATAAGCGTCGAAGGGGTCGGCGTGGAACGCGTCCAGGAACGAAGGATGCATCTATTTCGATCCAATTTCGATATGTCGTATTTTTAGATATAACGAAAGTTCGTGGCCAGCAAGGGAAAGAGTTAGCGGCAGGCATTGCTCCTCGGGCTTGCCGCTGCGGCGGAGCGCGGTCCCCCTCGGTCGACCACGGTTTACGGATTCCGCCGGTTCCGTTAGTGCGACGGGTCATCGACGCCTTCATCCCCTCGCGCGCCCTGCGCTCCCGACGCTGCCCGCCGGCTGCCGCCCATGAACCGATCCGAGACCTGCGCCTCGACCGCGCCCGCCCCGAGGGCGGCCGAGGGATGCCGCGCCCCGTGACGGCTCGTGGCGACCGTTCCTCCGCAGAATCCTGAGATGCGCCGCGACTCCGACCGAGATGGCCCGGTGTCGGCCTTGCGGCGGATCGGGCGCCGCCTCGGCCGGCTGCGCGATCCGATGGCCAGTCCGGCGGCCCTGCACCGCCTCTGGGCCGGTGCGGACGCGACGGAGACCGACGACCTCGAGACCCGTCTGGTCGCGGCGCTGGCGCCGTCTTTCGATGCGGGCTTCTACGCGAGCTGGTACGGGATCGCGGCCGATCCGGTGCGCGACTACCTCGTCCGGGGCTGGCGCGAGGGCCGCGACCCGCGGCCCGACTTCTCCTCCGCCGCCTACCTCGCCGCCCGGCCCCATCTCGCCCGGGCCGGCATCAACCCGTTCCTGCACGCCCTCTCGACGCACAGGCGCCGGTCCGGACGGACGGGCGGCGCCGACACGGGCGCGGGCGCGGCCCTGCCGAAGCCCGACACCGCCCAGGCCGAGCGCCTCGCCCGCCGCCTCGTCGACGGGCCGTTCTACCTCGCCGGCAACCCCGACCTCGCGGCCGCCGGCGTCGATCCGGTCGACCACTACATGGCCTCGGGCTGGCGCGAGGGCCGCGAGCCGTCGCCGCGCTTCGACACCCTGGCCTACTGCCTGACCCGCGAGATCACCTACGCCACCCAGAACCCGCTGGTGCACTACGTCCTGCACGGCGGAGCCGCCCGGCCGGAGCCGGCCGAGGCGCTGGCGCTGCGGGTCGCGACGCTCGCGCCCTACTTCGACGCCGCCCACTACCGGCGGCGGCTGAGCGCCGCGCAGGCGGAGGCCTGGGCCGGCGCCACGGACGCGGAGCTGCTGCGCGCCTATGTCGAGGGCGGCTGGCGGGCGCTCGTCAGCCCGCGTCCGGACTTCGACCCGGCCGGCTTCGTGCAGGCGCGCGCCGGCAGCCGGGCGGTCGCGGACGACCCGTTCTTCCGCTACGTGGCCGAGACGCGTCTGTCCGGGCGCGCGCCGTTTGCCGAGCCGGAGCGGCTGAACGTGCCGGCGGTGGATGAGGCCTGGTACCGGGCGACCTACCCGGATGTGGGCGGGCGGGAGCCGTACCTGCACTTTGCCGGTCTGGGCTGGCGGGAGCTGCGCGATCCGGGGCCGGGGCGCTCGACGCTGGCGGCGCTGCTGCGGGTGTGCGGGTTGCGTCCGGCGCGGGCGCCCGTCGAGGACACCGGCTGGCTGGGGGCGATCGGGGCCGAGCCGGTGGCGCGTGGGGCGCTGCTGGAGCTGCAGGCGCGGCTGGTGGCGGGGCATTTCGACCACGGCTTCTACCGAGCGCGCTACGGGCTGCCCGCGGAGGCCGACGCGGTGCGCGACTACTGCGACACCGGCTGGCGCAGGGGCCGAAACCCACGGCCCGACTTCAACGGGCAGGCCTATCTCGCGGCGCATCCGGGCGTGCGCGAGACCGGCCTCGCGCCCTTCGTCCATTTCCTCGCCACGGCGCTGATGCACGGCACCGACATCGCGGCCGGGGCCTTCGACCCGCGCTCCGGGACGCCGGATTCGCGGGAGGCGGCGCTCGCCGACGAGACCCGGGAGATCGCGCCGTTCTTCGACGCCGCCTACTACGCCAAGCGCAATCCCGACGCCGCCACCGCCGAGGGCGGGCCGCTCGCGCATTTCGTCGCCTACGGCCAGCACGAGGGGCGCGATCCCAGCGCGGCGTTCTCCACCGTCTTCTACGCGGAGACCTACGGTCACCTGTTCGGCCCGGGGGAGTCGCCGTTCCTGCACTACGTCCGGACCGGGCGGGCGGCCGGGCTGCTGGCCGCGCCCGAGGATCTGGGCACCGCCCCGCCCATGACCGCCCCCGCAGCCCAGGACTGGGACGGCCTGCCGCAAGCCCTGCCCATCGATCAGGCCCGCGTCGTCGTCATCGTCCCCGTCTACAAGGGACGCGGCGAGACCCTGCGCGCCATCCACGCCTGCCTGTCGGCCCCGCAGACAACTCCCTTCACCCTGCTGGCCGTCAACGACCGCTCCCCCGACCCGCAGCTCACCGCCGAGCTGGCCGACCTCGCCCGCAGGGGCCTGTTCCACCTCGTCGAGAACGAGCAGAACCTCGGCTTCGTCCGCTCGGTCAACCGCGCCCTCGGCCTCCGCCAGGGCCGCGCCGTCGTCCTGCTCAACTCCGACGCCCAGGTCTTCGGCGACTGGCTCGACCACCTCGTCGCCCATGCCGAACCCGAGGCCGAGCCCGATGCGGAACCCGCAGGCGCCGCCCGCCCGCGCGTGGGCAGCGTCACGCCGCTGTCCAACAACGCCACGATCTGCTCCTACCCGCGCTTCAACGCCAACAACACCATGCCGCTGGAGATCGACCGGCCCGATCTCGACCGCTTGGCCGCCCAGATCAATCGCGGCCGCGCCGTGCCCGTGCCCACCGGCGTCGGCTTCTGCATGTACATGACCGCCGAAGCGCTCGACGCCGTCGGCCCCCTCGACGCCGAGGCCTTCGGCAAGGGCTACGGCGAGGAGAACGACTGGTGCCTGCGCGCCACCAAGGCCGGCTTCGTCAACCTGCTCGCCGAGGACGTCTACGTCTACCATGCCGGCCAGATCTCGTTCGGGCTGGATGAGGGCGGCGAGTACGACCAGGGCCAGGCGGCGCTGCTGTCCAAGCACCCCGACTACCCGGCCCGCGTCGGGCAGTTCGTCCAGGCCGATCCGGGCCGGGGCGGGCGGGCGCGCCTCGACCTCGCCCGGCTGGCCCGGCACTGCGCCGGCCGGGCGCTGCTGTACGTGACCCACAGCTGGGGCGGGGGCATCCAGCGGCACATCGACGACATGATCGCAAAGGCCCGGGCCGAGGGCCTGTCGGTGGTGCTGCTGCAGATCGACCGGACCCGCAACCTCGAGGTCCAGGTCGCCTACCGGGGCGCCGAGTTCCTGTACCTGCCCAACCTCGGCAGCCTGTACCTGCCGCGCGACGCCGAGACGCTGTCGGGCTTCATCGCGGCGCTGGCGCCGGTCCTGATCCACGTGCACTCGCTGGCGGGGCTGCGCTGGGCGGCGGCGGGGGCGCTGATGGACTTGGTGGCGGGCTCGGGCCGGCCCTATGCCTGGACGCTGCACGACTACTCGCCGGTCTGCCACCGCAACCACCTGGTGCAGCCGGACGGGCGCTATTGCGGCCTGGCGCCGGTCGCCGAATGCCGGGCGTGCCTGGCGGCGGATGCGGAGGGGTTCGAGGAGCCGGATCCGGGTGAGCGGCGGGCGGCGTTCGGGGCGTTCCTGGCCGGGGCGGCGCGGGTGTTTGCGCCGTCCGCCGACACGGCGGCGCGGATCCGGGGGGTATACCCGGACCTGGCGATCACGGTGCGGCCGCATCTGGAGCCGGAGCGCGCCGTGCGCGACACCGCCCTGCAGCGGCCCGGACGCGTGCGGCGGGTCGCGGTGCTGGGCGCCATCAGCGCGACGAAGGGCGGCCTGTTCCTGCAGGCGCTGGCAACCGACGCGCAGGACCGGAAGCTGCCCCTGCGGTTCTCGATCGTGGGCTTCTCCGACCCGGCGCTCACGGGCGGCCTGGAACGCGCAGGCGTCACCGAGACCGGGCGCTATGTCGGCGACCACGAGGCGCTCGACATGGTCTGGCGCGTCGCGGCCGACCTGGTCCTGCTTCCGGCGATCTGGCCGGAGACCTACTCGTACGCGCTGACGCTGGCTCTGCGCACCGGCCTGCCGGTGGTCGCCTTCGACCTCGGTGCCCCGGGCGAGCGGCTCTCTGCCTACCCGAACGGCCACCGCCTGCCCTACGCGCTGGTCACCGACCCGGCGGCCTTCAACGACCGGCTGCTGGCCATCGACGTCTCGGAAACCGGGCGGCTCTCCGGGCCGATCCAGGCCGCCGAATACGGCGATCTGAGGCAAGCCTATTACGGTCTGGACCCGGCGCCAGCCGGGACGGAACGCCCCATCGACGAGGACGCCGCATGATCTCCGTCAACGAGGACATGAAGCAGGAGATGCTGCGGTGCGGCATCTCGGTGCTGCACCCGGCCCCGTTCGGCCTGCCGGAGGACTGCACCTTCGAGCCGCCGTGCAGCATCAAGTGGATGGGCATCGATTACTGCCTCACCATGGGGGCCTTCTCGTACGCGGTGAGCGGCTACTATTTCGGCGCCGACATCGCCCGCTACTGCTCGATCGGCGAGAGCGTCCAGGTCGGGCGCGGCAGCCACCCGGTCCATTGCGGCTCGACCTCGCCGCTGTTCTACACGCACCACTCAGCCGTGTTCGACCGCCTCGAGCCGCGGGCGGAGGATTACGAGATCTGCGGCCCCTACCTGTGGCCCAAGCGCGTGCGCATCGGCAACGACGTCTATATCGGCCACGGCGCCTTCCTGATGCCCGACATCACGATCGGCGACGGGGCGATCATCGGCGCCATGGCGGTGGTGACCAAGGACGTGCCGCCCTACGCGATCGTGGCCGGCAGCCCGGCCCGGATCGTGAAGATGCGCTTCCCCGACGCGCTGATCGAGCGCTACCTGAAGGTGCAATGGTGGCGCTACGCCTTCTGGGACCTGCGCCAGTGCTCGATCACCGACCCGGAAAAATTCCTCGACGCCGTGGAGGAGCGGATCGCCGGCGGCAT
Organism: Methylobacterium sp. FW102-HT35C08; assembly: GCF_058790235.1. Lineage (NCBI taxonomy): Bacteria > Pseudomonadati > Pseudomonadota > Alphaproteobacteria > Hyphomicrobiales > Methylobacteriaceae > Methylobacterium > Methylobacterium sp. FW102-HT35C08. The sequence continues at coordinate 1,529,119 of NZ_JBYTCL010000002.1, forward strand.
GCAGGAATACCGGCCGGACTTGATCCCGATCCAGTCGCTGGTGCCGGGGGGGTGAGGGTCAGCAGGTTGTCGGCCGCGATCGTCGCAGGTCGGGGACAGGAAGACGCGCCTCCGCGGTGCGAAATTTCGCTCGAAACTCGTCCGCGTCTCTGAATCGGCCGTCTCACCAGGGGATGCGGCCGTACCGGCGCGTCAGGACCGCGTATTCGGCCGCACTCTGCTCCGCGAAGGCTGGATCGGCAGCGATGCGGGCCATGCCGGAGCGGGCATGGACAAGCCGGGTGACAAGGGGTGCCAGCATCGTGTGGCGCTGCAGCTCCAGGCTAGCCCCACCAAAGCGCACGACATTGGTGATCCAGGGTCGGACCTGTTCCGCCATCGCGAAGGTCGCCGGGGCCAAGGCGTCGATGAGGTGGCAACGTTTCAAGCCGCTGTCGCCCAATCGACCGAGCCATTCGTTATCGAGATGCCAGCGCATGGTAGGATCGAACCGTCCGACCCGCCGGAGGGTGCTGGACGGCATCAGCCAGCCTGAGGGTGTTGGAAAGTCGTTGATGCGCATGATCGTGCCATTCTCATCGACCTCAAGCTGGGTCGTGGAAACAAAATCATAGCGTTTCAAAGCATTGAGACCCCAGGTCAAGTAATTCCGGTCCCACCAATCGTCGTCCTCCAAGAAGGCAATGTAGTCAAAACGATCCGCCGCCGCGTCGATTCCCGCATTCAGGGCTCCGGCCTGCGAGCGGGTCTCGCTGCGCGCCCAGATGACATCGCTCCGCTCCGCTAGGGACACGGGGATGTCCGCATCGGCATCGATGCCGATGATGAAGGTCAACCGGGCGCGACCTTCCGCAACGGCTATCTGGTCGAGCGCGCTGGTGATTGCCCGGTCGACAAAATATCTGTCGGTCTGAGCGCCGGCGGCGACGTGCTGAAGACGGGACGGGATGATCACCCCGACCGACAAAGGTTGCGACATCTCAAATCTTCCCTCGCACGATCACCGAAAGGACATCACTGGTAATATTTTCCAAACACCGTGATAAATAGACGAGCGATAAGTCATTTAAAGCAGTAAAAATAAATTCGCTCATGTACGAATTTGATCTTTTTGAACCTGATCAGACCTTGATCGCGCTGTCTTTGTTACATTTTAGGGATTTTTTCGTCAAGTTTACCAAATTAAGATGTATATAAAAGCGTTTGATGCCCAGCAACTCACATATATTACAATTAAGACAGATAGGAAGTTCTATATGAGTTAATGCTGTCGGTATAAACAGATTGAACGAGATCAAAAAATTGCAACCGGACGTCACGCGGCTGTCGCGTCCGGAAGCCGGATGCAGACGTGGTTTATGGCATCGACACGGAATCCGAAGGATCCGGCAGATCCTCAGATCCGGATGACGCTCCGCCGCCCTCCAAGCCGAAGCGGCGGCCGAGCCGCGGCTTGTGCTTGTCCTGCAGCCTATCGGAACGGCGCGGCGAGCCCGCTCAGCGCACGGACCGGTGCTTCGACAGGCGGCTCCTCACACCGAACCGATCATCTCAGCGCGTGCGCCGCCGCCGCGCCGAGCGCCCGGACCCCCAACACGAGGTCGGCGTCGCTGGTATCCTCCGCCCAATGATGACTGATGCCGCCGATCGAGGGGACGAACAGCATCGCGGCCGGCAGGATCCGGGCGACGTTCTGGGCATCGTGGCCGGCGCCCGAGGGCATCACCTGCCAGCCGCCGGGACTGACCGCCTCGGCGGCCTCCGAGAGCGCGCGCATCAGTGCCGGGTCGCAGGGGGCGGGGATCGCCTTGGAGAGGGCCGTCAGCGTGGCGGGGCAGCGCTCGCGCCGGTTCGATTCGCGCACCAGCGCCTCCAGGCAGGCCTCCATGCGCTCCAGCACCGGCATCGACACGTCGCGGAACTGGAAGAACACCTCGGCGCGGCCCGGGATGATGCTGAAGCCGCCGGGATCCAGGGTGATCCGCCCCGTGGTCCAGGTGCTGCGCGGGCCGCAGACCTTCGGGAACTCGCGGTCGATCGCCGCCAGGAGTCGCACCGCCGAGAGCCCGGCGTCCCGGCGCTCGGCCATGGTGGTGCCGCCCGCATGGTCCTGGTTGCCGGAAAAATCGATCCGGAACTGCCAGATCGCCACGATGCCGCTCACCACCCCGAGGTGCAGGCCGGCGGATTCGAGCTGCGTGCCCTGCTCGATATGCATCTCCAGGAAGCCGCGGTAGCGGCCCGGGTCGAGCTGCATCCGGGGCAGGCCGGCAAGCCCGGCATTCGCCAGGGCGTCGCGCAGGGGCGTGCCGTCGGTGCGGTTGCGGGCTTCGTCGATCTCGGCCTCGGTCAGGTCGCCGATCGCCGAGCGGCTGCCCAGGAAGCCGCCCGAGAAATGCCCCTCCTCGTCGGCGAAGGCGACCACGTCGACCGGCAGGCCGGCGCGGGCGAGCGCCACCCCGGCCACGACCCCCAGCGCCCCGTCGAGCCAGCCGGCCTCGTTCTGGGTCTCGATGTGGCTGCCGACCAAGAGATGCGGGCCGGGGCCGCGGTGCCGCCCGAGGACGTTGCCGATCCCGTCGATGGAGGCCTCCAGGCCGCAGGCCTCCAGCTTGGCCATCAGCCAGCGGCGGGATTCCATGTCCTCGGCCGAGAAGGTCGGGCGGTGGACGCCGGTGCGGAACCGGCCGATCTCGCGCAGGGCGTACAGGTCGGCCAGGAAGGCTTCAGTATCGATGAAGGCTTGCGTGTCGATCTCGGTCATGCGGTCCCCGGGGGCTGGATGTTCCGGCTGTGCAAGCCCCGTGCGGCGGGCTATTCCGCCGCTGCAGGTCTTGCCGCCTCACCCTGCGCACCGCCCATCCAGGCGGCGAGGTCGGCCCGGGCCCGGTCGGTCAGCGCCCGCTTCTTCAGGGCGGCCTTCTCCGGCCCGCGGAGGCGTCGGCCGGTCTCGTTGCGGGGCGCCCGCTCCAGGGGCGGGAACAAGCCGAAATTCACGTTCATCGGCTGGAACGAGCGTGGGGCGTTGGCCTCACCGTCCGCCGCCACGTGGCCACCGGTGATGTGGGCGATCAGCGCCCCCAGGGCGGTCGTCTGGGGCAGGGGCGCGAGCGGGTGGCCGGCAGCCTCGGCCACCGCGAAGCGGCCGGCCATCAGCCCCACCGCGGCGCTCTCGACATAACCCTCGCAGCCGGTGATCTGGCCGGCAAAGCGCAGGGCGGGGCGCGCCTTCAGCCGGAGCGTGGCATCGAGCAGACGCGGGCTGTCGAGATAGGTGTTGCGGTGCAGGCCGCCGAGGCGGGCGAACTCGGCCCGCTCCAGGCCGGGAATCGTGCGGAAGATCCGCACCTGCTCGGCATAGGTCAGCTTCGTCTGGAAGCCGACCATGTTGTAGAGGGTGCCGAGCGCGTTGTCCTGGCGCAGCTGCACGATCGCGCAGGGCTTGACCAGCGGATCGCGCGGATTGGTCAGGCCGACGGGCTTCATCGGGCCGTGCCGCAGGGTCTCGGGGCCGCGCTCGGCCATGACCTCGACGGGTAGGCAGCCGTCGAAATAGGGCGTGCCCTCCCACTGCTTGAACCCGATCTTTTCGCCCGTCACCAGGGCGTCCACGAAGGCCTCGTACTGCGCGCGGTCCATCGGGCAATTCAGGTAGTCGGCCCCCGTGCCGCCGGGACCCGGCTTGTCGTAGCGGGACTGGAACCACGCCACGTCCATGTCGATCGAGTCACGGTGGACGATCGGCGCGATGGCGTCGAAGAAGGCGAGGGATTCGGCCCCGGTGAGCGCACGGATGCCCTCGGCCAGCGCCGGGGCGGTCAGCGGGCCGGTGGCGACGATGCAGGGCCCCCATCCCTCCGGCGGCAGGCCCTCGACCTCCCCGCGGACGAGGGTGACGTTGGGGTGCTGCTCCAGGGCGCGGGTCACCGCGGCGGAGAAGCCCTCGCGGTCGACCGCCAGCGCCCCGCCCGCCGGCACTTGGTTGGCATCGGCCGCCCGCATGATCAGCGAACCCAAGCTGCGCATCTCCTGATGGAGCAGCCCGACAGCGTTGCCCTCCGGATCGTCCGACCGGAACGAGTTCGAGCAGACGAGTTCGGCCAGCCCGTCGGTCTGATGGGCCTCGGTGCCGCGCACCGGGCGCATCTCGTGGAGGACAGCGCGGTGGCCGGCCTCCGCCACCTGCCAGGTCGCCTCGGATCCGGCGAGACCGCCGCCGACGATGTGAATGGTCTGTGTCATGTCTGAGAATAGCGAAGGACCGCCGCCCGGATCAACGGGCGGCGGTCCTTCGGACGGCTCTCGCGATGGCTGGGATCAGACGCGGGCGATGCCGCGGATCTCGCTGCGGTTGATGCCGAGATCGGCGAGGTCGCGATCCGACAGGCGGGAGAGCTGGGTGATGGTGTCGCGGTACCGGAGATAAGCGCGGACGCGGCTCAGGACGCTACGGGCGGCGGACATGGTGTGCTGTGACCTCTGCTCGGGCAGACGATGGCGCCTCATTGCGCATCGCTGCCTCTTGTTGGTGCAATGCACATATAGGCCGACTGCAGCGCAACAGGAGTCAAAAGGTCAAGCATCAGCCCTGCGAGAATTGCATAACTGGCTTAAGAAACCGCCAACCATTCCGGATGGTCATTCTTTGGGCGCATGTAGAAACGCGGTCCCGGACGCGCGAAGGGCGTCCCGCCTCGCGGCGGAACGCCCCCCGATACGCCGATCGACCGCTTCCGGGTCTCAGTAGAACGGGCGCGGTCCGTAGAAGCCGTAGGGCCGGTAGAACGGGCGCGGCCGGACGTAGCCGCCATAATAGACGGGCCGGCGCCAGTAGCCGTAGGGGCGGGGCCCCCAGTTCGGACGGCAGATGCCCCAGGGATTGGGATGAAAGCCGGGGCCGCAGCCGCCCGCCGCCTCGGCGGTGCCCGCGAACCCCAGGCCGCCGGCGATCGCGGCGGCCATCACGAGCGCCTTCGCGCGCGGTGCGCTCAGAATCGTCATGACTCGATCTCCTCATTACGTCCGGCGGATCGGCAGCCGGTCGATGAAGATTCGGCTCCGCCACCTGAACCGACGCTGAGCCAGAAGTTGTGTCCGGTACAGGCTCGCGGCGGCATCCCGGCAACGCCGTCCGCACCGCGGAGGTTGCGGCGCAGCGATGGCGGCCTCAGTGCAGGGACGGGGTGCGCAGGAACCGTTCCCGGTCCCCGGAGACCAGGGCGAGCTTCACGCCCCGCCCCTCGCGCCGGACGGTGAGCGGCACCCGCACCCCCGCCTCGCCGAGCGCCCAGACGCTGCGGAACAGGGCGGCGAGGTCCGCCACCGGCTCGCCCGCCACCGCCTCGATCACGTCGCCGGCCTGGAGGCCGCCGGTCTCGGCCGGTCCGCCATCGGCGAGGCCCATCACGACGATGCCCTCCTCGCTCTCGGTGGCGTAGAGTCCGAGCCAGGGCCGGGGCGGACGGTTCGCGCGCCCGCGCGTGGCGAGGTCGTCGAGGATCGGCGGCAGCAGGTCGATCGGCACCACCATGTTGATCGGGCGCGCGCCGCTGGCGCCGCCCTGCTGCAATTGCAGGGAGCCGATCCCGAGCAGGTCGCCCTCCGGGCCGATCAGCGCGGTACCGCCCCAATGCGGGTGCGCGGGGGCGGTGAACAGGGCCTCATCCAGCACGTATTCCCAGTAGCCGGCGAATTCCTGCCGGGCGACGACCTCGACGGCGACGCAGCGCTGGCGTCCGCCCGCGCCGGCCAGCACGGCCCGGTCGCCGGTCTTCAGCCCGGCCGAACGACCGAGCGACAGGGCCGGGACCCCGAGATCGCCCAGCGCCTGGACGAGACCGAACCCGGTGGCGGCATCGAAGCCGAGCACGTGGCCGGGCACCGAGCGGCCGTCCCGGGTGGTGAGCCAGACGCTCTCGGCCTCGGTGACGAGGTAGCCGATGGTGAGCACCAGCCCGTCCTCGCGGATCACCACGCCGTTGCCGGCCCGCTCGGTGCCGAGGGTCTCGGCCGTGAAGGCGCCCTCCGGGATCCGCGCCGAGAGGGCCAGCACCGCCGACAGGGCCCGGTCGAGGTCGTAGCCGTAATCGGCAGGCCTGGGCTGGGCCTGCGCGGGGATCTTCCACTCGCCCTGCGTCGCCATGATCGTCCTTCGGCTCGTCCATCCGCGTCCTGGCTGGCCCTGTCCTGGCTGGCACCGATCGCGCGAAAGGGCACAAGATAGGATGTTCGCGCGGTCCGTGACACCCACGGACCGGCACCGGCACGCCATTCGCCGCACGGGCACGAACGAAAACCGCCCGGCCGGAGCCGGGCGGTGCGCCGTCCGGAGGGACGGCGTGTTCGGAGGGACCGGATCTCCCGCCGGATTGCGGCGGGAGACCAGAGCCTCAGTACTTGCGGACGAGCGCGGCCGGGACCGGCGACGCGGCCGGGGCCGGCGAGTAGAGCGGCACGATGAACCGGATCCAGCCGTCGGTGGAGTAGTCGCTGCGGGTGCGGCCGAACGCGTTGGTGGTCTGCAGGCCAGTCACGACGTCGCGGGCGACGTAGGCCTGGACGGTGAAGACCTTGAAGTCGTAGCCGATGAGCCCGCCGAGGGCGAACCGGCCGCGGTTGTTGGCCGCTGCGCTGAACTGGCTGATGTCGAAGTTGTAGGTGCCGTAACCGATGGCGCCGATCTCGAAGTTGCCGAACTTCTTGGTTGCCGTGAGGTCGAAGTTCAGGGCGTCCGAGAGGCGGATCGGGCCGAGCAGCGCGCCAACCTGGCCGGGGAAACGGCCGGGCGAGTCGTAGATGTTGGCGGTCAGGTTGGCAGTCAGGTTCCAGCCGTCACCGGTGTAGCTGCCGGCGACGCCGAAGCGGTAGGTGTTGGAGGAGAGCTGCGGCAGGACCGGGGTGGCCGTCGCGCCGGTGGGCGTGATAATCGAACCGCGGTCGCCGTTGAGGTCGTTCAGGTACACGCCGCCGAGCAAGCTGACGCCGAAGTTGTTGCCGAGGTCGAACGCCCAGATGCCGCCGACGAAGGTGCCGACGTTGATCGAGATGTCCTTATTGGCTACGCCCGCCGGGTTGCGGGAGAAGGCGAACACGGTCGGCGCCGCCACGAGCAGCTCAAGGCGGCCGCCGAACGGCACGAACGGGGTCGACCACACGAGGACCGGGATGTTGACGGACGTGTCGGGATCGTTCCGGCCGTCGGTGCGGCGGAAGGTGAATGTGTTGATGGCGTAGATGCCTTCCGGCAGCGGCGCGCCGACGGCGAGGCCGACCTGCTCGCCCGGAACCGTTGTGGACTGCGCCTGCGCGATCGTCGAAGTCATGCCGACCGTGAGCGCGACCGTGCCGGCCGCGAGCCAGTTCTTCATCATTTTCTCATTCCTTCCCAAGGTCTCAAGGCATCCGTCCCGCATTCGGCACTTCCCTGCCGGTCTGCTCGCCTATCGCGGCTGCCGGCTTCGGACCTGCCGAGCACCCCCACGGAGCCTGCCCGTCTCAACGTCTGCGACTATTCTACAGAGACCTGCGGAAAGACAGTGGAATGCTCGCCGAAACGGCAAAACTGGCCGAACCGTTGCGCAAAAGCCGCATTTTTGCGGCGATGCAACACTGTCCACAGGCCCGAGCCGCGATCATCGGTTCGGCAAAATATCGTTGAATGGTCAAGCTGTTGTCCCCCCGAGTCACGGGAGAATCCGGCAAATCCGGCGCGGGCGGGACGCCGCCGGGGCGACCGGGCGCCGGGACCGGACCGGCCGCCCGAAATGGGCCGTGCGGGACCCGGACTGGTATCCGACAGCCCGAATCAGGTTCGGCCGCGGGCGCCCGGCCAGGCCTTGGCGGCCTGGACCGGGCAGAATTTGCCGCCTCGCTTCGGGCTTGTCGGGGGACGTGGACGCCCGGGCCTATTCGGCGGCGCTGCGGCGGGCGGCGCGGGGCGCGGCCTGCGGGGCAGGGCGCCTTTCCAGCACCTCGCGCAGGAACCGGCCGGTATGGCTCGCGGTCGAGCGGGCGATCTGCTCCGGCGTGCCCTGCGCCACCACCCTGCCGCCGCCGTCGCCGCCCTCGGGACCCATGTCGATCACCCAGTCGGCGGTCTTGATCACTTCGAGGTTGTGCTCGATCACCACCACCGTGTTGCCCTGGTCGACCAGCTCGTGGAGCACCTCCATGAGCTTGGCGACGTCGTGGAAGTGCAGGCCGGTGGTCGGCTCGTCGAGGATGTAGAGGGTGCGGCCGGTGGCGCGCTTCGACAGCTCCTTGGACAGCTTCACCCGCTGCGCCTCGCCCCCCGACAGGGTCGTGGCCTGCTGGCCGACATGGACGTAGTGCAGGCCGACCCGCTTCAGGGTCTCGAGCTTGTCGCGGATCGCCGGCACCGCCTTGAACAGCTCGGCCGCCTCCTCGACGGTGGAGTCGAGCACGTCGGCGATCGACTTCGCCCGGTACTTCACCTCCAGGGTCTCGCGGTCGTAGCGCTTGCCCTTGCAGACGTCGCAGGTGACGTAGACGTCCGGCAGGAAGTGCATCTCGATCTTGATGACGCCGTCGCCCGAGCAGGCCTCGCAGCGCCCGCCCTTGACGTTGAACGAGAAGCGGCCGGGCTGGTAGCCCCGCGCCTTGGCCTCCGGCAGGCCCGCGAACCAGTCGCGGATCGGCGTGAAGGCGCCGATATAGGTGGCGGGGTTCGAGCGCGGCGTGCGCCCGATCGGCGACTGGTCGATGTCGATGACCTTGTCGAGATGCTCCAGCCCCTCCAGCCGCCCGTAGGGCGCCGGGTGCTCCAGGGCGCCGTTCAGCTTCTTGGCGACGGCCTTGTAGAGGGTGTCGATCACCAGGGTGGACTTGCCGCCCCCCGAGACGCCGGTGATGCACGTGAAGGTGCCGAGCGGGATCTCGACATCCACGTCCTTCAGGTTGTTGCCCCGCGCGCCGAACAGCCCGAGCTTGCCCTTGCGACCCTTCCGCCGGGCGGTCGGCGTGCGCACCGCCATCGCGCCGGTGAGGTATTTCGCGGTGAGTGAGGCGGGATTCGCCAGCACCTCGGCCGGAGTACCCTGCGCAATGATCTCGCCGCCGTGGATGCCGGCGCCCGGGCCGACATCGACCACGTAATCGGCCTGCAGGATCGCGTCCTCGTCGTGCTCGACCACGATCACCGAGTTGCCGAGGTCGCGCAGGCGCTTGAGCGTGCCGAGCAGTCGCTCGTTGTCGCGCTGGTGCAGGCCGATCGAGGGCTCGTCCAGCACGTAGAGCACGCCGGTCAGCCCGGAGCCGATCTGCGAGGCGAGCCGGATGCGCTGGCTCTCGCCGCCCGAGAGCGACCCGGAGCCGCGGGCGAGCGTCAGGTATTCCAGGCCCACATCCACCAGGAAGGTCAGTCGGTCGCGGATCTCTTTCAGAATTCGGACCGCGATCTCGTTCTGCTTCGTGGTCAGCTTCCCCGGCAGCTCGGAGAACCAGCGATGGGCCTCCGAGACCGACAGGGCCGTCACGTCGGCGATGTCCGCCATGGCGACCTTCACGGCGAGCGCCTCCGGCTTCAGCCGCTTGCCGCCGCAGGCGGCGCAGGGCGTCTCGCTCATGAAGCGGCCGATCTCCTCCCGGACGGCGTCGGAATCGCTCTCCTTGTAGCGGCGCTCCAGGTTCGGAATCACGCCCTCGAACGGCTTGGTGACCGTGTACTTGCGCAACCCGTCGTCGTAGGCGAAGCGGATCGCCTGGCTGCTCGATCCGTACAGCACGATGGCGCGGGCCGTCTCCGACAGGCTCTGCCAGGGCACGCTCGTCTTGAAGCCGAAATGCTCGGCCAGCGCGTCGAGCGTCTGGCCGTAATACGGCGAGGTCGACTTCGCCCAGGGGCCGACCGCGCCGCGCTTCAGGCTCAAGGCCGGATCGGAGATCACCAGCTCGGGGTCGATCCGCATCTCGTGGCCGATGCCGCTGCAGGTCGGGCAGGCGCCGAACGGGTTGTTGAACGAGAACAGCCGCGGCTCGATCTCCGCGATGGTGAAGCCCGAGACCGGGCAGGCGAAGCGCGACGAGAAGGTGATGGTCCGGGGCGTCTCGCCCTCGGGCGCGTCCGCGAACACGACCTCCGCGATGCCGTCGGCGAGCTCCAGCGCGGTCTCGAAGGAATCCGCCAGCCGGGAGCCGATATCGGCGCGGACCACGATGCGGTCGACGACCACGTCGATGTCGTGCTTGAACTTCTTGTCGAGCTTCGGCACGTCATCGATGGCGTAATATTCGCCGTTCACGCGCAGCCGCTGGAAGCCCTTCTTCTGGTACTCGGCGATCTCCTTGCGGTACTCGCCTTTCCGCCCACGGACCACGGGCGCGAGCAGGTAGAGCCGGGTCTTCTCCGGCAGCTCCAGCACCCGGTCGACCATCTGCTGGACGGTCTGGCTCTCGATCGGCAGGCCGGTGGCCGGCGAGTAGGGGATGCCGACCCGCGCCCAGAGCAGGCGCATGTAGTCGTAGATCTCGGTGACCGTCCCCACGGTGGAGCGCGGATTCTTGGAGGTGGTCTTCTGCTCGATGGAGATCGCCGGCGACAGCCCGTCGATCTGGTCGACGTCGGGCTTGGACATCATCTCCAGGAACTGGCGGGCATAGGCCGAGAGCGACTCGACGTAGCGCCTCTGCCCCTCGGCGTAGATCGTGTCGAAGGCCAGCGACGACTTGCCCGAGCCCGACAGCCCGGTGAACACCACGAGCTTGTCCCGAGGGATGGTCAGGTCGACGTTCTTGAGATTGTGCTCGCGGGCGCCGCGGATCGCAATGACCCGCCGGTCCTCGGCAGGAGCCGGCGCGGCATCGAACAGGGCGGCCAGCTTGGCGTCGACGGCGGCCTCGGTCCGGGCAGCGGACGCCTCGCCCTTCGCGCGGGCCGGCTTGGGCTGGGCTGCCTTCACAGGAGCTGTCTTGGCCGGGACCGCCTTGACGGGCGACTTGGGAGCGGCTTTGGCGGCGTCGGCGCGGCTTGCGGCACGACTTCCAGCTTGGGCTTTGGCCATGAGGGCGGCGGTCTTTCGAGGCGTCGACGCGGTCAGATCGGATTCGCGCGCGGGCCAGCCGCCGCAACGGCCTCATGTCGAGCCCGAGAAGGCTCACGGCAAGATGCGGCCGGCGGGACGCAGGCCCGTCATGCGCCGCCCTTGCTAGAACGAAACGCGTACGGCGGCAACCACTCGGTGAACGATCACCCGTCTTGGCGAGCGCAGCGAAGCAATCCGGAGAGCGCGCCACGCAGACCAGTCGCGCGCTACCCTGGGCCACCTCGCAGCGCTCGCGCGGACGCGGCGCAGCCAACGGCCGAGACCAGAGTCCGGCGGCCCTATGTTCGCCAAACCTTGGCCCACCTTCGGTGTTGCACCGCGGGGCTGAGATCCACGTCGCCAAATCCCGCCCTCAGATCCACACCCCGACCGGTAGCGATGCCAGCGCTCGACCTGACCGATCCGGTCGCCATCCCTGGGGCCGACGACCGGGCCGCAGCCCAGCAGAGGCTGTCCACCCGGCTGCTGTTCCTGATCGTCGGCCTCGCCAACGCCACCTGGGCGCCGCTGGTGCCGCTGGTGAAGGACCGCGCCGACCTCGATGCGGCCGGGCTCGGGCTGCTGCTCCTCACCTTCGGCATCGGCTCGATCCTGACCATGCCGTGCGCCGGGGTGGCGGCCGCGCGGCTCGGCTTCCGGCCGGTCCTGCTCGCCGGCACGCTCGCGATCGGCCTCGCCCTACCGGTGCTGGCCGTTGGCTCCGGGCTCGTGCCGCTCACCGGGGCGCTGCTGCTGTTCGGGGCCGGGATGGGGGCGGTGGACTGTGTCATGAACCTGCAGGCCGTCGCGGTGGAGCGCGCCGCCGGGCGCCCGATGATGTCGGGCTTCCACGGCCTCTACAGCCTCGGCTGCATCCTGGGGGCGCTGCTGGCCAGCGTCCTGCTGGGCACCGGTCTCGGCGCCGGCTGGAGCGTGCTGATCCTGGTCGCCGGCATCGTGGCCCTGTTCGCGGCCGCCTGGCCGGGCATCCTGCCGGCCGGCGGGGCAGGGGGAAGCGGCGGGCCCGCCTTCGCGCTGCCCCGCGGCCCGGTGCTGGTGCTGGGCCTGCTGTGCTTCGTGGTGTTCCTCACCGAGGGCTCGGCCCTCGACTGGAGCGCGGTGTTCCTGATTCAGCAGCGCGGTCTCGACCCGGCCTGGGCGGCGCTGGGCTACGCGGCCTTCTCGGTGACCATGACGGCCGGGCGACTCGGCGGAGACCGGGTGGTGGCCCGGCTCGGCCGTCGGCGCGTGGTGGTCCTCGGCGGCCTGCTGGCGGCCGCAGGTCTCGCGCTCTCGGTCCTGGTGCCGGCCTGGGAGGCGGCGCTGGCCGGCTACGCCCTGGTCGGGGCGGGCTGCGCCAATATCGTCCCGGTCCTGTTCACGGCCGCCGGCCGCCAGAGGGCAATGCCCGCGCGCGTGGCCGTGCCGGCGGTGACGACGCTGGGCTATGCCGGGGTGCTGGCGGGTCCGGCGCTGATCGGCTTCGCCGCGCAGGCGCTCGGCCTGCCCGCAGCGCTCCTGATCGTGGCGGCCCTGCTCCTCGGCGTAGCGGCGGCCGGGCGGTCCCTGCGGGTGTGAGGCTCACGCCTCGGCGTTGCGCGCCATGAAGGTGGCGGGGCTGCCGTCCTCCGGGTTCACGAAGATGATGTCGGTGGGCGCCCGCCGGGGCGTGTCGATCGACAGGAACACCACCGGCGCCCCGGGCGCGATCTCCGGCATCGCGTGGACCGTGCCCTTCTCGAAGAACAGGAGCTGGCCGGGGCCGAACGCCGTCTCGGAAGCCGGATCGCCCAGCCAAACCCGGCCCCGGCCCGAGAGGCAGTAGAGGTACTCGTCGCAGGTGGCGTGATAGTGCGGCGGGGTCGGCCGGTAGACCCGGAACACCCGGGCGCTCGCGGCCTCCCGGTTGGTCAGGTAGGTGTCGACCAGGAGGGTCTGCGCCCGCTCGGGCAGCGTTGCCGCCAGCGCCGCCACGTCGAAGATCCCGGTCCCCGCCGCTTCCGCCATCGCGTCCCCCCTCAGTCCGCAAAGCCTTCGAGCACGATCTTGCCCTTGGCCCGCCCGCTCTCGATCAGCGCGTGGGCGCGCTTCAGGTTCGCGGCGTCGATCCGGCCGTAATGCTCACCCAGGGTGGTGCGCAGGCGGCCCGCGTCAACGAGGCGGGCGACCTCGTCGAGCAGCGCACCCTGGGCGGCGATGTCGGCGGTGGCGAACATCGACCGGGTGAACATGAACTCCCAGTGCAGCGACAGGCTCTTGCGCTTGAGGAGCCCGACATCGAGGCGCTCCGGGTCGTCGATCAGGGCGAGGCGGCCCTGCGGGGCGATGAGATCCACGATCGCGGCGAGGTGGGCGTCGGTGTTGGTCGTGGAGAAGACCAGACCCGGCGCGCCGAGCCGCAGGGACGCGACCTCGGCAGCGAGCGGCCTGGAATGATCGACCACGTGGTGGGCGCCGAGATCCCGGCACCATTGCGCCGTCTCGGGCCGCGACGCGGTGGCGATCACGGTGAGGTCGGTGAGCTCCCGGGCGAGCTGGATCGCCACCGAGCCGACGCCGCCCGCGCCGCCGACGATCAGGATCGCCGGGGCGGCCCCGGGCACGGGCTTTCCCGCATCGAGCCGGTCGAACAGGGTCTCCCAGGCGGTGATCGCGGTGAGCGGCAGGGCGGCGGCCTGCGCCCAGTCGAGGCTTGCGGGCTTGTGCCCGACGATGCGGGCATCGACGCAATGGTACGCGGCGTTCGTCCCCGGCCGGGTGAGGTCGCCCGCGTAGTACACGGCGTCGCCCGCGGCGAAGCCCGCGACCTCCGCGCCCGCGGCGACGACGGTGCCGGCCGCGTCCCAGCCGAGCACCTTGACGCCGCCTTCCTCCGGCTCGGCCCGACGCCGGACCTTGGTGTCGACCGGGTTCACCGAGACCGCCTCGACCTTCACCAGCAGGTCGCGCGGGCCGGGCTCGGGCTGCGGCAGGTCGCAATCGACCAGGGCTTCGGGATCGGTGATCGGCAGGGACTTGCGGTAGCCGACGGCGCGCATCGTGGTCTCCTCGGGCTGTCGCCGCAGGAGATGCCGCCCGCCTTCACGAACCGCAAGTACGCACATAAAACGCCGATAGTGCCAAAAACGATACCGTCGGAGACATCGCCATGCCGCGCACCCGCCATCACGCCGGCGCCTGCAGCCCCGGCTGCGCCGTCGAGGCGACCCTCCGGTTCATCGACGGCAAGTGGAAGGGCGTGATCCTCTATCACCTGCTGGAGGGGACTCTGCGGTTCAACGAGATCCGCCGGCGGCTGACCAGCGTGACCCAGCGCATGCTCACGAACCAGCTGCGCGAAATGGAGGCGGACGGCCTGATCACCCGGACGGTCTACGCTCAAGTCCCACCCAAGGTCGAATACAGCCTGACGGCGCGCGGGCGCTCCCTGGAACCGGTCATCCGCGCCCTGAAGACCTGGGGGGACCTGCACGCCGATCAGGCAGAGACCGTCCACGACGCCGCTTGATTGGGCAGATCGGGCCGGCGACGGCGGCAAATCTATAACGGGTTCTTTAAGACTTGGCCGGATGGTGAAGTGTCTCCTTTCGGACACTTCCAGATCCACCGATGCCGATCCTCGCCTCGCTCCGCGCCCGCATCCTGGCGGTGGCGCTCGCCCCGTGCCTCGCCTTCGCGGGGGCGGCGGGCCTCGCGGTATCGGACCAGTGAGCGCGGCGGGCCGAGATGGACCGGGTCGAGAGCCTGGTCGACCTCGCCTCGCGGATCAGCGCCTTCGTGCACGAGGCCCAGCGCGAGCGCGGCGCCTCCAGCCTGTTCCTGGGCGCGAAGGGTGCGCAGTTCGGGCCGGAGCTGGTGGCCCAGCGCGGGCGCACCGACGCGGCGCTGGCCGGCCTGCCCGAGGCCATGGCGGGCGCGACCGGCTTCGGCCCGGTCTTCGCGGCCCGCGGCAGGGGGTTCACCACGGCGCTGACCGGGTTCGCGGCGCAGCGCCGGGCCATCGATGCGCTCGGCCCGAGCGCGCCGCAGGCGGCCGCCTTCTACACCGGTCTGATCGGCGAGGGGCTGGGCCTGGTGCGGGCGATGGGCGGGGTGATCGACGAGGCCGGCCTCGCCGCCCGGGCGAACGCCTACGCGGCCTTCCTGGCGCTCAAGGAGGCCGCGGGCCAGGAGCGGGCCGCCGTCTCGGCCGCCTTCGCGTCCGGCAGCCTGGACCTCGCGGCCGCGCGCCGGCTCGTCACGCTCTCGGCCGAGCAGGCGACCCATGCCGCCCTGTTCCGGGCCGGGGCCGAGGCCGGACAGGCGGCCCTGCTCGACGACGCCGAGGCGACCGAGCCGGCCCGGGCGGTGGCGCGCCTGCGCGAGGGCGTGCACGCAACGATGCCGGGGACGCCACTGGCCTTCCGCGACGCACCCGCCTGGTTCCGTCTCGCCACGCAGCGGATCGACGCCTTGAAGGGCGTGGAGGACCGGCTGACCACCGACCTCGTGGCGGCCGCCGGCGCGGTGCGCGCGCGGGCCGACCGGATGCTGACCCTCTGGATCGCCGGAGGGCTCGTCCTGTTCGCGCTCTCGGCCGGCCTCGCGGCCTGGCTCGGCACCGCGATCGCCCGGCCGCTGACCCGGATGGCGCGGGTGCTGACGGCGATCGGCCGCGACGCGGGGACGGAGGATCTGGCGATCCCGTCCGGCGGCCCGCGCGAAGTCCGGGCGATCGCCGCCGCCGCGCTCGCCTTCCGCGACAGCGTCGCCGAGCGCCGGGCGGCCCGGGCCGCGCAGGAGCGGCTGGCCGCCGAGACCCGCGCCGCCCAGCAGGCGGCCGCCCGCGGCCTCGCCGACAGCTTCGAGCGCCAGGTCGGCAGCATCGTGGCGGCGGTCTCGGCGGCGGCCGGACGGCTGGAGGCCGCCGCGCACGGCATGGCCCGGGCCGCGCAGGACACGACCGATCTCAGCCGCACGGTCGCAGAATCCGCGGATTCCGCCGCGCGCTCGGCCGACACGGTGGCGGCAGCCACTGAGGAGCTCACCGCCTCGGTGCGGGAGATCGGCGTGCAGGTCGGGGCCTCGGCCGACCTCGCCGCCGCGGCGACCCGGGATGCGGACGGGATGGCCGGGGAGGTGCACCGCCTCGCCCAGGCCGCCGGCAGCATCGGGGAGATCGTCGCGATGATCTCGCAGATCGCCGGCCAGACGAACCTTCTGGCGCTCAACGCCACCATCGAGGCGGCGCGCGCGGGCGAGGCCGGCCGCGGCTTCGCGGTGGTGGCCGCCGAGGTGAAGCACCTCGCCGAGCAGACGGCCCGGGCCACCGAGGAGATCGCCGCCAAGGTCGCGGAGATCACCGGATCGACGGAGGCCTCGGTCCGGTCCATCGGCGGCATCACCGAGGTGATCCGCACCCTGGCGCGGATCGGCGCCGAGATCGCCGCCAGGGTCGAGCAGCAGGGCGCCGCGACCGCGGAGATCGCCCGGACCACCGCACAGACCTCGCAGGACACCGGCGGGGTCTCGAAGCACATGGCGGGCGTCGGCGCGGCGGCCGGCACGGCGAGCCAGGGCTCGGCCCAGGTGCTTCAGGCGGCCGGCGACCTCTCCCGGCAGGCGGGCGACCTGCGCGGCGCGGTGGAGGATTTCCTGGCTCAGGTCCGGGCGGCCTGAGGACGGGATTTCCGGAGGGCTCGGCCCTTCGGCGGGGTGTCGGGGGGCGCCCCGACATCCGGGCCGTGCCCGCGAAAGGTCTCGGCCTTTCGAAACCGGACTGTCCCTACGCGGCGAGGCCGAGCCCGAGGAGCCGGTCGGCGTTGCGCCAGAGGGCGGCGTCCAGGGCCTCCTCGGACAGGCCCAGGCCGCGGAAATCCGCGACGCCCTGGACCATCGGGCGGAACGGGAACGAGGAGCCGAACAGGAACTGGTCCTTCATGAACCCGTTCGCCGCCTCGACGTAGAGGCCGCCGCCCGGCGCGAACGTGTACATGTCCGGCGAGACGAAGACGTTCTCGTTGCGGAACGCCACCGTCACCATGTCGGCGACGCGCGGGTAGAACCCGTGGCAGCACACGATCGGCAGCTTCGGGAAGGTCCGGGCGACCCGGTCGACCGCGAGCGGGTCGTTGAGGCGCAGGTCCGGCGTCGTCGGCCCCGACATCACGAAGGCCGGGACCTTGAGATCCTGGCACAGTTCGTAGAGCGGCATCAGGCGCTCGTCGTCGGCCGTCATGGCCTCGCGGTAGAAGCCGGCATCGAGGTTGATGCCCTTGAAGCCGAGCTCGGTCACGGCGCGCCGCGCCTCCGCGACCGCGGCCTTGCGGCCGAGCTTCACCGGATCCACCGAGGCGATGCCGATCAGGCGCTTCGGGTCGTGCCGGGCGGCCTCCGCCAGCGCGTCGTTGGTGATCCGCACGCCCGGCACCGAGCGGGCGACCATGACGGCGACGTCGATGCCGGCGCCGTCCATCTCGGCGCGGAAGCCCGCGATCGTCGTGCCGCGGGTGAAGTGCTCCACCTCCCGGCTGCCGACCCGGGCGTTCAGCCAGCGGGCGACGCCGAATTCCGGCGTGTCGGGCTCGGCGCCGAAGAACCGGTGCAGGAAGGTCGGCCGGCTGCGCATGTCCACGACGGGCATTTTTTTGCGACTCTCCAGTGAGGCTGGGGGGATCGTCCGGTGTGTACCGGCAAGTCCGGGGTTTTAAAAAGTCCCGGGTTTCCAAAGGGCCGGGCCCTTTGGCGGGGTCTCGGGGCGGAGCCCCGACGGGCAGGGCTTTGCCCTGCTCCCGTGAAAGGTCCCGGACCTTTCGAAACCAGTTTTCTTCGGCTCAAGACTTTGGAGCCGTTCGGCCCGACCGCGTGAAGCCGGCCACCATCAGTGCGAGACGGCCTCCAGCACCTTGCCGCGGGTCTCGACACCGAGGATCAGGACCAGCAGGGCGGCGATCAGGAAGCCGCCCGCGCCGACCTGGAAGGCCGTGGCCGGGCCGTGATCGCGCACCAGCACCGGCACGATCATCGGCCCCAGGATCGCGCCGATCCGCCCGAAGGCCGAGGCGAATCCGGCACCCGTGGCCCTGGCCCGGGTCGGGTACAGTTCCGGCGTGTAGGCGTAGAGGCAGCTCCACATGCCGAACATGAAGAACTGCATGACGAAGCCGGCGACGAACAGCCACGTCACCGCGACCCCCGCGACGGTCAGCACCGCGTCCCCGCCGGCATTGCCGTAGAGGTAGGCCGACGCCGCCGCGCAGACCAGGAACAGGGCGGTGGTGGGCTTGCGGCCGGCCCGCTCGAGCAGCAGCGCCGCCGCCGCGAAGCCCGGGATGCCGCCGAGCGTGATCAGGGTGACGAAGCCCACCGAGCCGACGATCGAGAAGCCGCGCTCCTTGAGCAGCACGGCGATCCAGGAATTGAGCCCGAAGAAGCCGATCAGCGCGAAGAACCACAGGCCGAACGCCATCACGGTGCGCAGCCGGTATTCGGGGGCGAACAGGGTCGCGACGGCGCCGAGCCGCGGGGCGGGCCTCACCGCGGCCGCGGCCATCGTGGCGGCGACCGGGGGCAGGGGCCGGCCGGTGGCGCGTTCCACGGCCCGCTCCATCGCGGCCATCACGGCCTCCGCCTCCGCTCCGCGTCCGGCCTCGGCGAGCCAGCGAGGCGATTCCGGCATGGACCGGCGGACCGCCAGCACCACCAGCGACAGCAGCCCCACCACCACGAAGGCCCAGCGCCAGCCGAGATAGGGCAACACGAAGAAGCTGATCGCCCCCGACAGGACGTAGCCCACCGCCCAGAACCCCTCCATGATCGCGATGTACTTGCCGCGCACGGAGGCGGGGACGATCTCCGAGACCATGGCCTGGGCCACCGGGGCCTCGCCGCCGACCCCGACCCCGATCAGGAACCGGCAGGCCATCAGCACGGGCAGGCTCCAGGACGCCGCCGCCGCGAGGCTCGCCATGCCCCAGACCACCATGGTCACCTGGAACACCGCCTTGCGGCCGAACCGGTCCGAGGCGGTGCCGGCCAGGATGTTGCCCACGAGCTGGCCCGCGAAGGTCATGGCGGCGAGCTGGCCGGCCTCGGTGGGGGTCAGGCCGAACGCCACCACGATCGAGCCGAGCAGGAAGGTCAGGAGCGCCACGTCGATCTGGTCGACGAGCCACGCGGAGGCGATGATCGCGAAGATCCTGCGCTGGTAGCCCGACATGGGCAGCCGCTCCAGACGGGCCGCGATATCGGAGACGCGCGGCCGCGCGTCCTCCTGAGGGCGGGCGGCCGGGATGTCGACGGTGGGTGGCACGGCGGGCTCTCGTCCTCCGCGCCCCGGATCGTCCCGGGGCGCTCGTGGGGACCCGGTACATCACCCCCGGCCGCCGGAACAGGGATAGAGGCGAGGGCAGGAACCGCCAGGCGGGACCGGATCTGGGTCGCCGCGGAGGGCGCGATCGTCGCGCGGATCCATCCCGGCGGCTGAGCGCGCGGGTCCCGGAGCAGTCCGATCAGTCGGGGATCGCGAAGCCGATCGACAGGCATAGGGCGGCGACGGCGGTCAGGGCCACGGCGGCCTGCCGGACCTGATACCAGCGGGCGCTGCGCGCGCGCTCCTCCGGGCTGGCACCCAGATGCAGCTCGTCGTCGAACCCCTTCACGAAGGCGTCGAAGTTCGGGAAGGCCCGCCGGGCGAGCCACACCCACACCAGGAGGGCGAACAGGCTCAAAGCCCAGCCCCCGTAGGTCAATGCATCGTCCAGCATCCGGCGCACGCCCGCAAGGCTACGCCCCCCTCGCCAGTCACTCTACGGCAGGTTGCAGATATTGACTAGGTAGAGCGACCAGCTCCGCTGCCGCTTCCGTGTTTCCGGATGTATCCGGTCGGCAGACAGGCACCCGGCATTGACCGAGGATTGTGTCCCGGACGCCGCCTCAAGCCGGAATCCGGCCCAGGGCGTAGAGGGTGATGGCCGCCGCGTTCGAGACGTTGAGGCTGCGGATCGCCCCCGAGAACGGGATCCGGGCCAGGACGTCGCAGCAGCTCCGGGTGCGCTCGCGCAGGCCCTTGCCCTCGGCACCCAGCACGATCACCAGCGGCCGGGCGACCGTCAGCGCGTCGAGACTTTCGGGCGCATCGGAGTCGAGTCCGACCCGCGTGAAGCCGCGCTCGCCCAAGGCGATCAGCGCCTCGGCGAGGTTCCGGACGGTCACGAACGGCACGTGCTCAAGGCCGCCGGAGGCGGATTTCGCCAGGACCCCGGTGGCGCCCGGTGCGTGCCGTGCCGTGGTGACGATCCCCGCCACCCCGAAGGCCGCGGCGGTGCGCACGATCGCCCCGACATTGTGCGGGTCGGTGATCTGGTCGAGCGCCAGCAG
Organism: Methylobacterium sp. FW102-HT35C08; assembly: GCF_058790235.1. Classification (NCBI taxonomy): domain Bacteria; kingdom Pseudomonadati; phylum Pseudomonadota; class Alphaproteobacteria; order Hyphomicrobiales; family Methylobacteriaceae; genus Methylobacterium; species Methylobacterium sp. FW102-HT35C08. The sequence goes on from NZ_JBYTCL010000002.1 coordinate 1,549,515, forward strand.
CAGGGCGTCGGCGGGCAGGTCGTCGAGGCCTGGGGCGGGCAGGGCCTCCGCCTCGAGATACAGGCCCTGGTGGACCGCGTCGGGCCCGAGCAGCCGGCCGATCTCGCTCGGCCGCACCAGTTCGGGGGTGATCCGCAGGACGCCGCCGAACTCCGCCTCGAGCCGCGCCGCCGCATTCTCGGTGGCCAGCAGGCGGTGCAGCCCGCGCGCGGCGTTGCCCAGGGCCTGCACCACCGGATGCCAGCCGTAGAGCACGGCGGATCCGTCGGCGCCGGCTTGGTTTCCGGCTCGGCCGCCGGCGTCCCGCCGGGGACCCGCCGAAAAGGGCCGGTGTCCGGGCCGTGAGCCCGGCCGGTGTGGGCCGGGCGGCCGGCCCTGCGGCGGGCGTCCGTCGTTGCGGCGGTCGGTCATCGAAGCGCGATCGGGAAGCGGGGCATCGGCACGGCCTTCTCTGGCGGGCCTGTCGGGAAGTCCCGACAAACCGGGCGGCATGGTCCGCGTCAAGCCGGATCCGCACGGACCGACCTGACACGGTCCGAGACAGCCCTGCCGATCGGCCCCGCGACGCGGCTCGGAATGTGGAAAAATCCTGGATATTCCCTTCCAACCATGTGCACGCCGACGCGTCCGGCGTTCGTTCGTCAGAACGAACAGGCCTGTCCGCACTAGGAAAGTTATCTAGAAGAGTCTTTCAGAGAGTCAGTTCAGCAGGTTATATGGTCTGTCGAATTCGCTTTTTGTCTCAGTGATTTCGTCGGGTTTTCCGTATCCCATTCTGCGCGATGGTGCATCCAACTCTGCGTGGCGGCGTATCGGAATCTGCGCGGGATCGGCGGGTCGGCGTATCGGAGTCTGCGCGGTCGCGTATCGGACTCGGCGCGGATTCCGGCTTGACGCGGTGGATAACGGGGACGGAACGGGCGGATCCTGGCGTATCGGACTCTGCGCGGGTCGAACCGGGCGCGGTGGCCCGTATGCAACTCTGCGCAGGCGGCCTCCTGTGCCGGCCGCACACCCTGCCTGGGGAAGCGTGGATTGCCGGGACAAGCCGGACCGGGCCGGGATCCCGGTGGCCGAATCGTGGCATGGCAGGATCGGGCCGCCCTCCCGTTCGCCGGAGGGGACCCCGTCTGACGCGGGCCGAGGGGCGATGAGCATCGAGGAGAAGATCGCCGGGATCCACGACCCGGACTTGCGGGCGGAGATCGAGGCGGCGCGCGGCGGCTTCCTGTTCGCGCAGATCGTCGAGCATGTGCTGCATCGTCAGCGCGAGCGCGACGCCCAGGCCGCGCTCCTCGGTGAGGAGGAGAGCCGCCGCGCCGGGCTCTCGCGCGACCAGCGCCGCCGTGACGCGGTGCGCCTCGTGATCGAGAGCGAGCCGGCGCTGCCGTCGAGCCTTCAGCACATCCACTCGGTGCTGGCCCTGTGCGGCCTGCCCTACCGCGATCCCGGGCCGGTGCGCGAGTTCACCCGCACCTACGGGCGCAACTCGCTCAGCCTGATCGCCGGCCGGATCAAGGATCCGGAGACCGGCGCCTTCGCGCCGCAGGGGCTGCCCTACGGGCCCAAAGCCCGGCTGGTGCTGCTCCATCTCTGCACCGAGGCCGTACGCCAGCGCAGCCCCACCGTGAAGGTCGCCGAGACCCTGTCGGGCTTCATGCGCGAGATGGGCTTCGCGGTCACCGGCGGCGAGCGCGGCACCATCCGGCAATTCAAGGAGCAGCTGAACCGGCTGGCCGCCTGTTCCATGCAGATCGGCCTGTGGGACGGGCGCGACAGCGCCACCACCCTCAACGTCCCGCCATTCCGCAGCCTGGAATTGTGGCGCCCCCGGGCCGGGGAGGGCGACGACGAGGCGGGGCGCACGGTGCGCTTCGACCCCGAATTCTACGAGACCCTGATCCGACACGCCCTGCCGGTGGACGTGCGGGCGGCCCGGGCCTTCTCGGGCTCGGCGCGCAAGCTCGACCTGCTGTTCTGGACCGGTTACCGGCTGCGGTCGCTGCAGCGCCCGCTGCGGCTGACCTGGACCAACCTACACGCGCAGTTCGGAGCCGAGAACGCGTCGATCCGCAGCTTCCGGCAGGCGTTCAAGGCGGATCTCGCCCACCTGCGCGAGGTCTTCCCGCGCCTGCCCCTGGTGCTCGACGACGGCGGGCTGACGCTCCATCCGGCCGATCCGGGAGCGCTGCTGGTGCCGCCGCGCCCGGCAGGGAAGGGAACACGGATCCGGCGACAGGGAACGTAAACTCGGAATGACCTGAGGGAATAAGATCTTTTCGCTCAGCAAGGATAAGGAATATCGCGGCTGGCCGTTCCCTACAGTGACGGAACCCGCTAGACGTTCTCACCGTGGGGAGGGAACATGGCGTGGGCCTTTCGGAATCCGAGATCACGGCGCGGCTCGCCGCCCTGCGACGCCAGCGTGAGGCACTCGATCGGGAGATCGCCGATCTCGTGCTCTACCTGGAGCTCGGCCGCCGCCTGGGTGCCGCCGGGATGATCCCCGACCCGGCACCCCGGCCTGCCCGCTCGGACGACCCGCGCGAGGCCGCGCCGGCCGCAAGTCGGCTTCCAAGTCGGCCTCCAAGTCGGCCTCCAAGTCCGGACCCGAGCCGGGTCCCCGATCAGGCCGCGGTCGGGCGATCCGATCCCGCGGACGACCCGGTGCCGGTTCCGCGGGCTGCGCCTCCGGTTCGGAGCTCCGAACGCCCGTCGGCCGTTCTGTCGGAGGCGTGGCCCCAGGCGTGGCCCGAAGCTCATGCCCGGACCGAGACCGAAGATGACGGGCCACCCGGGGCGATCCCGCCGCCGGTCGCCTTCACGGACGATGCCGCCGGGGCCCGCCGCTACGGCCGGGCCGTGGTGCAGGCGGCCTGTCGGGCGATCGCGCAAGCGGGCCGGCCGCTGCATGCCGCCGAGATCCTGGAGGTCCTCCTGAAGCAGGGCTTCACCCTGCCGGGCCGGGATCCGGTCGCGGCGCTCAACACCCGCCTGTGGAAGCGGACGGGCCCCGGCGGCCCGTTGTGCCGTGTCGGCGAGGCCACCTACGCGCTGGCGGGGCCGGGTCCGTCGCCGGCGTGAGCTGCGGCGGGCCGGTCACGAACGCGTGACGCTGTGCCGGCCGGACGGGGGCATCCCCCATATTGGGGTCGAGCGCGTCCGGAAAGCCTGCATCGTGCCGGCCGCAGCGGGCGGGCGCGGTCCGTCCCGGCCGGGGAGGGCATGTCATGGACGGCGTCGGCAGGATCGACCGGGATCGGTGCTCCGGGGACGGGCGGTGACGGCGGCCCTGGTGAGCCCGGCCGCGCAGGCCTGCGCCTTCGTGCTCGGCTGCGCGGTGATTCATGCCGCCCGCGCGCATGCCGCAATCCTCACGCGGCTGCTCGCCGCGGTGGCGATCGCGGCAGCCGTGCTGGTTCTGCTCGCCGCGTCCCTGGATTACGCGCCGGGGCCGGACGAGACCTTCGACGAGGTCTCGGTCTACGCGGCCTCGTGAGCCGCTAGCCTTAGCCTTCCGGGCCGGCCGCCTCAATTGACCAAGCAGAAGCCCGCTCCGGTCCCGACGCGGCGTTCCTGGGCGCACCAGGGCTTCGCCGGACCGGGCGGGGTCTTCAGATCGGCGATCCGTGCCGGGCCCGGATCGCCGCCGCGCAGCGTCAGGCTGGCGACGCTCGCCCGTCCGGCCTCCGGGCTCGCCGGCCCGGACGCGACGCCCGGCGTGGGGGCCGGCGTGAGGGTTGACTGCGCCAGATCGGGCGGGCTCAAGATCGCAAGTCCGGGCATGTCCTGCGCGGTGGCGGCGCCGCACAGGGCCAGGCAGGCGGCCGGGGCCGCGAGGAACCTGAGCATCGACGAAGCTCCTGCCGAAATTGATCCGCCGAACCGAGCCCGCGCGGCGGACCGGCCGACGGGGCGAGTCTGGTAGTCCCGCGTTAAAGGCGTCCGAAGATTCAGGATTAACCGATCTTGAAGCCCGCGCCGCTCACGCGGCCCGCAGGCGGCTGCCGGCGTGTGACGTCTCGGCCACCGGCATGTCGGCCTCGGCGACCGGCCGGAAGCGGCCGCGCGCGCCGTCATAGGCCAGGAGTTCGCCGGTCTCGATCTCGAAGAACCAGCCGTGCAGGCGCAGGGCGCCCTTGGCGAGGGCGGCCGCGACGCTCGGATGGGTGCGCAGGTTGGCTAGCTGCACCACGACGTTCTCCAGGGCCAGGGCGTGGTGGCGGTCCTTCGCGTCCATCCCCTCAGGATAAGCCTCGCAGACGATCCGCTCGGCGGCGTCGGCGTGGCGCAGCCAGGCCGCAACGCTCGGCATCCGCTTGAGCAGGTCCCGGTTCATCAGGCCTTTCATGGCGCCGCAGTCGGAATGGCCGCAGACGACGATGTCGCGCACGCCGAGCGCCACGACGGCGTACTCGATCGCCGAGGAGACGCCGCCGACCACGTCGGAGGCCGGGGGCACGATGTTGCCGGCGTTGCGGCAGACGAACAGCTCACCGGGACCCGCCTGGGTGATGTGCTCGGGCGCGACGCGGGAATCCGCGCAGGCGATGATCAGCGCGCTCGGGTGCTGACCGTCCCGCACGAGCTGCCGGTACATCTGGCGCTGGCCGGGGAAGACGCTGCCCTGGAAGGTCGCGATGCCCTGGATGAGGCTGTTCATGAAGGAATCCCTGACGCTGGACGAAACGAGAAGTCGGAGCGAGGCGCGGTGCGCAGCCCGCGCGGTCGGTCGCGCCGCCGGCCGGTCCGGATGGCAGGGGCCGTCGCGCCCGGCCGCCCGGCTGGAGACCGGGAGCCCCATCCGGGCGGGCGGCGGATCTCAGCGGCGGCCCCGGTGGCGCTCGGCGGACCCGGAGGCCCAATGCGGATCGACCACGCGGCGGCGCGCGACCAGGGCTCCGGCCCGCTCGTGAACCATCGGGGCGCCGAGGATCTGCCCGGTGCCGAGGCGCTGCGAGTGCAGCGAGCGCGGATCGTGATGGGGATCGCTGATGTAGGAACTCATATGGCCGCCCCCCGCGGCCTGGCGGCTTCCGCCGCCGCCCTCGCCAGCCTGGGCGGCCAGGGGCAGCGCGCATGCGCCGGCCAGGAGAGCAAGGCCGAGGGCCAAACGGTGCCGTGTCTTCGTCATGGCGCTTCCTCACATGTTCGTCTTCTGGTCGGGAACACCCTGCCCCTGACCGATAGCCAGAACATAACCGTGAGTGCGCAGAGTTTATGTGCGGATAGGCACAGTCGATAAGCGTAAAATTTAATCCTTGTCTTCGGATATACTTGGTGCGGGCACGCACAACAGGGTCCCGGCAGCATCAGATCAGCGGGATTAAGACCGCCTCGCGAGGCGCCCGATCACCGGGAGTCCCTCCCCGGGGCGATGTCGGCACCGCGGACCGTTTATGAGGGGCTCTCAAGTCCGGCGGCCACGCACCCGGACCATCCCGGCGGAGACCGCCCTGACGGCGTTCGCCGGAACCGTCCTCAGGCCCCTCCGGCCCGGATCCACCGCGCCGGGGCCGAACCGGCCTCCATGCGGGTGGCAGGGGGCAGGGGACAGACCGCCCGATAGATCAGGCCTGAGGTCTCGTAGGCGAGGCTGGCGGTGTCCCGGCCCGCGAAACCCCGTTCCAGAAGGCGGCTCCCGAATCCGACCCGCGACGGGGCGACCACCGGAGGGCCGCCCCGCTCGTGCCAGCTCATCCGCAGGATTCGGGCTTCCGGGCCGGGCTCCAGCGTCCAGGCCAGCGCCGCCCGGCCGCCCGGAACCGAGAGGGCGCCATGCTTGACCGCGTTGGTGCACAATTCGTGCAGGATCATCGTGAGCGCGAGCGCCCCCTCGGGCGGCAGCCGCAGGTCGGGTCCGTCCAGGGTGATGCGCGGGGTCGGCGCGCCTGGATGCGCCTGGTCGAGGAAGGGGCGCACGGCCTGATCGGCGATGCCGCGCAGGTCCGCGCTCGCCCAGCTCTCGCGGGTCAGGATGTCGTGGGCCCGCGACAGGGCGAGGAGCCGCGCCTCGAAGGCGTCGCGCCCGGCCGCGGCACCGCCCCCGAGATTCTTCAGGCTCTGCGCCGCCATCGACTGCACGGTGGCGAGGGTGTTCTTCACTCTGTGGTTGAGTTCATCGACCAGCAGCCGGTGGGCATCCGCGCGCCGGGCGAGCTCGTCGGCCGCCGCGCCGAGAGCGTCGGCGATCATCGCGCCCTCGCGCACGAGGGAGCGGGGGAGGGGCGGCAGCTTCTGGTCGCGGCCCAGCGCCCCTGCGGCGGCCGCCAGGTCCCGCAGAGGCCGGGCGATCAGGCCGGCGAGCAGCCACGCCAGCAGCGCCGAAGCCAAAGCCACGGCGCTGCCCGCACTCAGGATGCTCCAGCGCAGGGCCGCGACCGAGGCCAGGGCCCGGTCGGCCGTCTGGCGCACCACCACCTGCCAGCCGAGGCCGGGATAGTCGCGGTAGCCGGCCGTGGATGCCCGCGCGCTGAGATACGCGGCAGGGCCGTCTGGCCAGTGCCCGACCCGGCTCGTGCCCTGCGGATCGAGGGACTGGCCGCCGGTCAGCACGGACGGGGGCAGGGCCCCGCCCTGCAGGGCAGGTGGCCCGAGGAGCACGGTTCCGTCCTGGGCGAGGATCAGGATCTCGGCGCCCTGGCGATGACCCCGCAGCGAGCTCTCGAGGATGCGCGCCATGTCGCGCGCCCAGGTCCAGTCGAGATGGGCGGCCAGCACCCCGAGGACGCGCCCGTCCGCGGCCCGGACCGGGGCCGCGACGTCGAGGAGGCGAAGCGGCTCCCGGGCGGTGGCGCCCCCGCTCGCAGCGTCCGGGGTCAGCAGCGCCTGCAGGAGCTTGGCGGGGTGCACGTCGCCCACGAAAGGCCGCTCGCGGCCGGCCCGAAAATAATCGCGGCCCGAGACGTCGGCCCCCTCCAGGGCGCCGGTGCTGGTCACTGCGACCCGGCCGTCCGGGTCGATCAGCCCGATGATCGAGTAGGCCGGGTAGGTCGCCTGGAGCCGCTCCATCAGGCCGCGCTTGGCGGCCGCCCCCACCCCGGGATCGCGCAGGCTCTCTGAGGCGGCGGCGATCTGGATGTCGCGCCAGCGCTCGAACATGCCGAGGTCGAGGCCGCGCGCCATCTGGCCGGCGATCTCGGCGAGCTGGCCGCCGACCTCCGCCTCGAGCCGGCGGCTCGCCTCGCGGCTGACCAGGGCGGCGAGCGCCAGGGTTGCCAGGAAGCCGATCGCGCCGAAACTCACCGCCAGCACGACACGCAGCCGCGGCGCCCCGCGGCGCGGCACGGTCCGACCGATAGGAGCTGCCGGAGACGTCGCCGCACGCGCCGCTGCAGGCAATTCCGATTGCGCGCCCGCCTGCATCCGCCCCCCGGACCCTCCGCTCCCGGAGATCGCGCCCGCCTCCGGAGATCGCGCCCACCAAGCCTGCTCAAGACACGTTCTGAGCACGCGCCGGAAGGCTCAGCAAGACAGGTTCGGCTCCCGGCGATGCACTATTGCTATCGAGAGTTGCAAATATGCAGCCGGCGATGTCAGTCTCGCCCTTGGGCCGCCACGCCTTTGGACCCCCATCGAGCTCCGGCCGGGCCCGTCCCGGTCACGCCCCCAGCAGGGCGTGGGCCGCCCGGACCAGGATCCCGTCCGGCCGGCGCAGGGCGTCGAGCACCGAGAAATGCTCGGCGCCGGGCACCGGCAGAAGGGGGCCGGGGGCGTGGGCCGCCGCCCGCAGGGCGTGCAGGTTGCGGGCGTCATGCACCAGGGCCGGCAGCTCGCGGGTGCCGTAGGCGATGCACAGGGGCTTGCCGACTGCCGGCAGGCGCAGGGGCGAGAGCGCCGCGATCTCGGCATCCGTGAGGCCGAGCTTGGCATCGAGATAGGTCTGGCGGATCGGCGCGAGGTCGTAGACGCCCGAGATCGCGAGTCCCGCGGCGACCGCCGGATGGGCGAGTTGCATCGCGGTGAGCAATCCGCCCGCCGACCAGCCCGACAGGATCAGGGGACCGCGGATCCCGTGCGCGGCGCCGTTCGCGGCGAGCCAGTCGAGGGCCGCGCCGGTCTCGGCCACGATCTGGGTGAGGCTCGCCTCCGGGGCCAGGGTGTAGCCGACCATCGCCACCGACCAGCCGGCGGCGTTCGGACCTTCCGCGAAGCAGGCGAACAGCTCCCGGGCGCCCCGCTGCCAGTAGCCGCCATGAAGGAAGACCAGGCAGGGCGCCGCTCCGTCCCGCGCGGGGTAGAGGTCGAGGGCGTTGCGGGCGCCCGCGCCGTAGGCGATGTCGAGGCCGGCCGGATGGGCGGCCCGGTAGGCCGCCGAGGCTTCGTCCCGCGCTTCCACCTGCCGCGCGCTGTCGGCCACCGCCCGGGTGTTGTCGTAGCAGGCGTCCCGCCCGGCCTGGTCGAGGTCGGCCCAGCGGCGGCGCGGATCCGCAGGGGTCGGGTCGTCCAGACGGAAATCCAGAACCATCGTGGGTTGTCTCCGGCGCCCAGTCCGCCGCACCATGGCAGGGTGCCGGGCCGGGGTCGAGGCGGATCAGGGCTCCGGGCCGTCCGCGCCCCGAGCCTGCCCGTTCGGATCTCGCACATCCAAATCTTGCGCGCCGATCGCCCGCAGGGCGGCGCGGGCCACCGCCACGTCCTGGTCGCTGGTTCCCGAGCCGACGCCGATGCCGCCCAGGCAGGCGCCGTCGATCAGGATCGGCAAGCCGCCCGGGAGGTTGGTGAGCCGTCCGCCGGAGGCGAGGGCCACGGTCACGGCAAGATCGGCGGGCAGACGGCCAGTGGGCACGCCGTTGGAGGCGGCGGTCACCGCCTTGGCCAGCGCACTCTCGCGGGACAGGAGCTTGGCGCCGTCCATGCGCAGGAAGGCCAGCAGGTTGCCGCCCTGGTCCACCACAGCCACGTTCTCCGGCACCCCGATCGCCTCCGCGTGGGCGACGGCCGCCTGCAGGGCGGCCAGCGCGGCCGCATGGGTGAGCTGCGGGACGCGGCGGGTGGCGGCGGCAGGGTTGTCGGTCATGGCGTGATCATCGGGCGATCATGAAGCGGGCCGCACGAGGCATCCGGGCACGGCCCGGGCCATCCCGGCGGCTCAGAATCCGGGCCCGGCGCCGGGGATCGTGCCGCCGTAGCCCCAGCCCGAGAAGGGTGGGGCGGCGACGCGCTCCCGGGTGGCCGGTGCGAAGACCAGGGCGAGCGGCCGGGTTTCCTGCCAGCTCTCCCGCCAGCCCCGGAGCCGGTCGCGCGCGGCCATGCGGGCCAGGGTCCGGTCCATGTCGGACCCGGAGGCCGGCCCGGGGTGGCGGCCGGGATGCGGGCGCGCCCCGGCCGGGCCGCTCGCCAGCATTCCGGCGATGAGGATCGCGGCGATGACCATCGCGGAGATCGTGTTCGGGCCGGCGTGCATGGTTCGGGCTCAAGGGGAGGAGGCTGTCACCGGCAGCTACGCTCCGGCAGCCGCTCCGGTTCCGGGACCTGCGCTTTTCGGGATCAAGCGGGCAACCAAGGCGTTTCCCGGCATCCCCGGATCGCCGAAAACCCCGTAGAAGCCGCAGGCTTTCCCCGAGACGATTCGCGCGCGAGCAACCATGTCAGAGCCCGGACCGACGAAGCCCGAACGGAACGCCGCTCCCCCGCCCTCCGATGCGCCCGATCCGGTGGCGCTGCTGGAGAGGCTCGTCGCCTTCGACACGGTGAGCGCCCGCTCGAACCTACCGCTGATCGACTGGGTGGAGGCCTATTGCCGCCGCCACGGCGCCGTGGTGGAACGGGTCGTCGACCCGACCGGGCTAAAGGCGGCGCTCCTCGTCAGCGTCGGTCCGTTCGCGAGCCGGCCCGGCTACGTGCTCTCCGGCCACAGCGATGTGGTGCCGGCCGAGGGCCAGCCCTGGTCGTCGGACCCGTTCATCCTGCGGGAGGCCGAGGGCCGTCTCTACGGGCGCGGCACCTCCGATATGAAGGGGTTCCTGGCGGTCTGCCTCGCGCTCCTGCCCGAGATGGCGGCGGCGGAACTCACCACCCCGATCCACCTCGCGATCTCGTACGACGAGGAAGTGGGCTGCCTCGGGGTGCGGCCGCTGATCGACCGGATGCTGGCCTGCATTCCCCGCCCGCTGGGCTGCTTCGTGGGCGAGCCCACCGGGATGGAGGTGGTGGTCGGCCACAAGGGCAAGTCGGCCGCCCGCCTCACCTTCCGGGGCAGGGCCAGCCATTCGGCCCTGGCGCCTCAGGGGGTCAACGCGGTGGAATATGCCGCCCGCTTCATCGAGCATGTCCGCCTGTCCGCGGAGGCGCTCGCCCGGGACGGCGCCCGCGACCCGCTCTACGACGTGCCCCACACCACCGGCCTGTCGAGCGTGGTCCAGGGCGGCACGGCCCTCAACATCGTCCCCGACACCTGCAGCGTCGCGTTCGAGTACCGGGCGATCGGCGCGGACGATGCCGGGGCGCTCGCGGCCGCGGCCATCGCCTACGCCACTGATACCCTGGTGCCGCTGATGCGGGCGGTCGACGCGGCGTGCGGCGTGACGGTCGAGCCGCTGATCGACTATCCGGGCCTCGACACCGACCCGGAGGCGCCGATCGTGACCCTGGCCAAGCGGCTCGCCGGCCGGAACGGCCACGCCAAGGTCTCGTACGGCACCGAGGGCGGGCTGTTCGAGCGGCTCGGCGGCGTGCCCGCCGTGGTGATCGGCCCCGGCTCCATCGCCCGCGCCCACAAGGCCGACGAGTACGTGACCCGGGACGAACTGGAAGCCTGCGCGGGCTTCGTGCGGCGGCTGATCCGGGATTGCCGGGGCTAAGGCGCGCCGACGGGCGGGGGCGGGGAAGAAACTTTTGCGCCGCTCGCGGCTTGGATCAGCGGCCCGAAGCGGGCCGGGTCGGGAGTCGTCTCAGCGCATGGCCAGCCTCAGCGTCGCGATCGCGTTCGGCACCCGCCTGCTCCTGGTTCTGCTGTTCCTGCCGTTCAGCGCGCTCGACAAGATCCTGAACTTCAAGGGCGCGGTCGGCCAGGCGCGGCAGGCCGTGCACGCCACGGCGCCCGCCACGGCGCTGATCCTGATCGGGCTCTGCGTGGAGATCGGGATGTCGCTCTGCATCCTGACCGGCACCGCCGACCGGGCGGCGGCCTTCGTGATGGCCGGCTATTGCGGGGTCACGGCGCTCCTGTGGAAGCAGTTCTGGGTGCCGGGCGACTTCCGGACCGGCGGCAAGGGCCGCGAGCTGTTCTGGGATTTCCTCAAGAACTTCGCGCTCGCGGGCGGCTTCCTGCTCATCACCTTCGGCACGGGGGCGGGGACGGTGGAGACCTTCTTCGCCGACCCGCTCGGCTCCACGCACCCCTACGCGACCGCCGACCGGGCCCGGCCGTAGCCGGGCCCGCGGGCGGGATCCTCAGCCCTTCGGCACGGTGGCTTCCATCGACGGCCGGCGCGCGAAATCCGCGTACCACGCGGCGATGGCCGGACGACCCTCGCGCCACGCGAGGTCGGGGAAGCGCAGATCGAGGTAGCCGACGGCGCAGGCCAGCGCGACGGTGCCGATATCCAGCGGCGGCATCCCGGCGACCAGGGTCTCGAACCGGTCCAGCGCCGACCGGATCTTGCCGATCTGGCCGGCCTCCCAGGCGTCCCAGCGCAGCGGTTCCGGGCGCAGCACGCGCTCGTACCGGGTCAGCAACGCCGCATCGAGCAGGCCGTCGGCGAGCGCCTGCCGGGTCAGTGCGTCCCAGCGGGCAGCGCCCTCGGGGAACAGGCGCGGCCCGGCCGAGAGACCGTCGAGATACTCGCAGATCACCCGGCTGTCGTAGAGGGCGGTGCCGTCCTCCAGCACCAGGGCCGGGATCTTGCCCAGGGGGTTGTGGGCGGCGACCTCCGCGGAGGGGCCGGTCGGCGAGGCCCCCGCGACGGTGACGTCGATCCGGTCGATCAGTCCCGCCTCGTGGGCGAGGACCAGCACCTTGCGCGCATAAGGAGAGGCGGGGGAGTACAGGAGCTTCATCGGACCGTCCCGGTTGGTCTTGGCGCCGCGATCGTGGCGCCGGGACCTTGCACCGATGCCGCGGGGAATCCAGTCCCCACCGCCCCGCCGAGCGCCCCTTCTGGCGCTCAGACCTTCCGGATAACCCCGAAGCCGGCACGGACCGCCCGGGCCCGGCCCAGGCGTCGCGCCCGCACCCGCTCGCGCCAGGCCAGGATGGCGCTCGCCACCCGATCGAGGGCGAGCATGCACAGGCTGCCGACGATCGCCAGCACGCAGGCGGCCCCGATCAGCACGCCCCAGATCCCGGGAGCCGGGATGATCATCAGGCACAGCAGGCCGAAAACGGCCGCGCCGGGTATCCACTTCGCCATCACGCCGCCTACCAAATTTGAAGGTGCTGTCGTGTCGACAGAAGTTGACCCGAGACCCTTAAGAAGTTGGCGCGACTGAAGCGATCGTGCTGAGATTTGTTATCGTGGTAGTTCAATCGGTTGATCGAGGTTTATAGACGGTAAATACAGATCCTGCATTGACTTGGCTTGCCTAATCTTGCGTCGCAGGCGCTCCGACCTCCGACCCGCGCGACCCCGTGCGGCGGGCCGTCCAGCGTCCCGAGCACGAGCCCAGACCGGAGAGCGTCCAGCGCCCCCGTCCCGCGGCCCCGCTGAGGCGGCCGGACACCGCGACGTTGGCGAGACCCCTGCGGATTGTGCCGGTGATCCGGCCGTCCTCTCCGGCACGGCCGGAGGCATCAACGCCGTTGCCCCCGGCCTCATCCACCTGTCCGTCCCGGATCGCGATGGGGTAGCGATAGGGCCCGGTGCAGGTCCCGCTCTCGGCCATAGCCACGACCGACCAAGCCCCATCGAACCGGTTCGACGTGTGGGCTGCCCCCGAGGCGAGGCCGAGGATCAGGGCCGGTGCGAGCACCGCATCACGAAGTCGGTTCATGGTCTCCTCTGCAAGTTCTCGAGACGAAGTCGCGGCTCATCGCGTCCGGGTCGAACCGGATGGGCGCGCCCGGCACAACGACGACAGGGCGCCGGGCTTCGAGAGGCTGTCAGGCAGCGTCCCGAGACGGCGATATGGGAGCGAACGGCCTCGGCGCACTGAGAGAACGCTACCGGTACGCGGCTTTTTCCAAGGCGCCGATTCCAAGGGGTGCGGGTTCCAGGGGCGCGGGTTCCAGGGGCGCGGGTTCCAGGGGCGCGGGTTCCAGGGGCGCGGGTTCCAGGGGGCGTGCACCGCCGATGGCGATCTGCGCTCGATCCGAAGCGCCCGCCGCCGACCCACGGGAACGGCGGCAGGGCCGGGTCTCTGTCGGCGTGGGATCGGAGAAGCCCGATCCCGTGTTTCCGCACCAGGCCCTAATGGCTTGGCGGCAGGGTCCGGCCCTCGCTGACGAGATGATAGAAGCGCCCCTCGAACATCTGCATCACCGCTTCGGTGGCGGCGTGCGATTCCGGGCGGATCGGGGAGGCGAGGCAGGCGTCCAGCGTCGCCTGATCGGGAAAGTCCATCTCGAGGATCATGGCGATCGGCCGGGCGTCGGCGTCCTTGGAGACGAGGCGCTGCACCCGCACCGCGGTGACGCCCGGGAAGCGCCGCCAGAACGGCTCCAGCTCATCCCGGACCCGGCGGAAGAACTCCTCCTCGCGACCGTCGCGCACCGTGCCCTCGTAGATCGCGGTCCTCGTCAGCATCGGTCGCTCCCTGAAATCCTCCGTCAACAGACGGCGGCCGGGATCGCTCCCGGCGGTGACAACCGGGATCGGCTGTCGGCGAAATCCGTCCCGGCCGGGACGAGCGGGCTTCTCCCCGGCGGCTGACCGGCGTATCCGTGGAGCAGCCCATCGCGACGATGCGGGAGAGACCGGGATCTTCCCAGCAGAGGGGACCCGGCGCCGACGGAGCAACCGCCCCGGAAACTCTCAGGCACCGGAACCGTGTCGTCAGGGCGATCTGGAGAGCGGTGCAGCGGGGAAGCCCGTGGGCACCCGCCGAAGGGGACGTCCGCGAAAGGCCTCGCCAGGGCCGGACCGGATCAAGCTCTCAGGCACCGGGACAGATGGGGCGCGCAACCGGCCGACCGCTTGAGGCGGCCTCCACGCGTCCTCGTTCCGGAGTTCCACCCATGACCCACATCGCCGTGATCGGCGCCGGCATCACCGGCGTGACGACCGCCTACGCGCTCGCCCAGCGCGGCTACCGCGTCACCGTCCTCGACCGGCAGCGCTACGCCGCCATGGAGACTTCCTTCGCCAACGGCGGCCAGCTCTCGGCCTGCAACGCCGAGGTCTGGAACAAGCTCTCCACGGTGGTGCAGGGCCTGCGCTGGATGCTGCGCCGGGACGCGCCGCTGCTGATGAATCCCAAGCCCTCCTGGCACAAGCTGTCCTGGATGGCGGAGTTCGTCCGCGAGATCGCCCATTATCGCGCCAACACCGTGGAGACGGTGCGGCTGGCCCTGAAGGCCCGGGAGGCCCTGTTCGCCATGGCCGAGGCCGAGGGGATCGACTTCGACCTGAAGACCCGCGGCATCCTGCATTTCTACCGGGACCGGGCGAGCTTCGAGAAGGCCACTGCCGTCAACGCCCTGCTGCGGGAGGGCGGCCTGGAGCGCTACGCCGTGACCCCCGAGGAGATCCGGGCGATCGAGCCGACGCTGGCCGGGCGCTATCACGGCGGCTACTTCACGCCCTCGGACGCCACCGGCGACATCCACAAATTCACCCGCGGTCTCGCGGCCGCCTGCGCGCGCAAGGGCGTCCGCTTCGTCCAGGACGCCAGCGTCGAGACGATCGCGCCGGGGGAGGGGGGCTACGCGGTTCGCTGGCGTGACGCGGGCCAGATGGCCGGCGACGCGCGGGTCCTGCGGGCCGACGCGGTGGTGATCTGCGCGGGCTGCGCCAGCCGGCACTTCGCGGCGATGCTGGGCGACCGGGTCAACGTCTACCCGGTGAAGGGCTACTCGATCACCGTGAACCTGCTGACCCCGGAGGCGCAGGCGGCGGCCCCGGAGGTGAGCATCCTCGACGAGGCGGCCAAGATCGTCACCAGCCGCCTCGGGGACGAGCGGCTGCGGGTCGCCGGCACCGCCGAGTTCAACGGCTTCAACCGCGACATCCGCCACGACCGGATCCAGCCGCTGGTCGACTGGACCCGGGAGCAGTTCCCGCGCGTCGATACCGACCGGGTGGTGGCCTGGAGCGGCCTGCGGCCGATGCTGCCGAACATGCTGCCCAAGGTCGGCCGCGGTCGCCGGCCCGGAATCTTCTACAACACCGGGCACGGCCATCTCGGCTGGACCCTCTCGGGCGCCACCGCCGAACTCGTCGCCGAGTCGATCGCCGCCGAGCACGCCCCGGAGCCGACGGTCTTGCCGCTCGCCGCCTGACCCGGGTTTCCAAGGGTCTGAAGCCCTTTGGCGGGTTGTCAGGGCGGAGCCCTGACGCGCAGCGCGGCGCGCCGTTCCATCCCCGAACTGGGGGGCGCGCCGTTGCAGATTATTTTGTATTCTCTTTCCGAACCACCCCGGAACCCGAGCCGCGATGCCCTCGTCTCCCGCCTATCTCGACCCCGCGACCGGGACGACCTACCCGATCGAGACGCCGCGCTGGCGCTCCGAGACGGGCGGTCCGCTGATGATCACCGACCTGCCGGGGATCGGGCGGGCGGAGATCGACACGGGCCAGCGCTCCCTCTGGCGCTACGCTGCCGCCCTGCCAGTGGCCGTCGCCGACCCGGTCACGCTGGGGGAGGGCTGCACCCCGCTGGTGCGCCGGCCCTGGCGCGGCGGCCACGCCCATTTCAAGCTCGAGTGGTTCGCGCCCTCGGGCAGCTTCAAGGACCGGGGCGCGTCCGTCATGCTGTCGATCCTGCGCCAGCAGGGGATCGACGCGGTGCTGGAGGATTCCTCCGGCAACGGCGGCGCCGCGGTGGCGACCTACGCGGCCGCGGCCGGGATGCGGGCCAAGATCCTGGTCCCGGCCTCGACCTCGCCGGCCAAGACCGTCCAGATGCGGGCCGCCGGCGCCGAAGTCGAGCTGGTCCCCGGCTCCCGCCAGGACACGGCCGACGCCGCGGTCGGCCAGGCGGAGTCGATCTTCTACGCCAGCCACAACTGGCAGGCCCACTTCCTCCAGGGCACCAAGACGCTGGCCTACGAGCTGTGGGAGGATCTGGGTTTCACCGCGCCCGACGCCGTGATCATCCCGTGCGGGGCCGGCAGCAACATCCTCGGCTGCGATATCGGCTTCTCGGAGCTGCTGCGCCGGGGGGAGATCGCCCGCCTGCCGCGCCTCTACGCGGTCCAGCCGGCCCACTGCGCGCCCCTGCACGCGGGTTTCGAGGCTGGCGCGGAGGATTTCCTGCCGGTGACGCCCCGCCCGACCCTCGCGGAGGGTGCCTCGATCGCCCAGCCGGTCCGCGGCCGGGAGGTGCTGGCGGCGCTCCGCCGCTCCGGCGGCGGCACCGTGGCGGTCTCCGAGGATGCCATCGAGGCGGCCCTGATGGAGCTCGCCCGATCGGGCCTCTACGTCGAGCCGACCTGCGCCATGGCGGCGGCGGCGCTCACCGATCTCACCGCGCGCGGCGCGATCCGGCCCGATGAGACCACCGTGGTGGTGCTCACCGGCACCGGCATCAAGGCGACGCCGCGCATCGCCGAGCTTCTGGGCCTCGCCCCGTAATCCAGGCCCCGCCACGAGATCCGCACGATCAGGAGGACACACCATGCGCAACAACATTCCCGCCACCGTCGGGATGCCGGTCGAGGAGGTGGACACCCCCTGCCTGCTGGTCGACCTCGACGCCCTCGAGCGCAACGTCGACAAGCTCGGCCGCTTCATAAAGGAGCACGGCCTGCGCCACCGGGCGCACGCCAAGACCCACAAATCGTCCGACATCACGGTCCTGCAGATCGAGCGGGGCGGGGCTTGCGGCGTCTGCTGCCAGAAGGTCAGCGAAGCCGAGGCGCTGGTGAGCGCCGGCATCCGCGACGTGCTGGTCTCCAACCAAGTGGTGGCGCCGAAGAAGATCGAGCGGCTCGCGGCGCTCGCCACCCGAGCGCGCGTTCTGGTCTGCGTCGACGACCTCGGCAATGTCGACGACCTCTCGGCGGCGGCGGTCAAGTACGGCGTCATCCTGGAGTGCCTCGTGGAGATCGACGTCGGCGCCGGCCGCTGCGGCGTCGCCCCGGGCGAGCCCGCTGTGGCGATCGCGCAGAAGATCGCGGCGTCGCCGGGCCTGAGCTTCGCGGGGCTGCAGGCCTACCAGGGCAAGGCTCAGCACGTGCGCGACTTCGGCGAGCGCAAGGCCCTGATCCAGACGGCGATCGACGAGACCCGGCGCACCGTCGACCTGCTGAAGGGAGCGGGCCTCGACTGCGCCATCGTGGCGGGGGCCGGCACCGGCAGCTTCGCCATGGAGGGCGGCAGCGGCGTCTACAACGAGCTGCAATGCGGCTCCTACGTCTTTATGGACGCGGACTACCAGCGGGTGAAGGACGCCGAGGGCCGGCCGATCGCGGATTTCGAGAACAGCCTGTTCATCTACACGGCGATCATGAGCAAGGCGAAGGCGGACGTCGCGATCTGCGATGCCGGCCTGAAGGCGCAGAGCATCGACAGCGGCCTGCCGGTGGTCTTCGGCCGGGACGACGTGGAGTACATCAAGTGCTCGGACGAGCACGGGGTGATCAGCGACCCCGGCAACGTCTTGAAGCTCAACGAGCGCCTGAAGCTGATCCCCGGCCATTGCGACCCGACGGTCAACGTCTACGACTGGTATGTCGGCGTGCGGAACGGCCGGGTCGAGGCGATCTGGCCGGTCACCGCCCGCGGCATGACCCTGTAGGGGATTCCGAAGGGCTGAAGCCCTTCGGCGGGATGTCGGGGCGGCGCCCCGACATCGGGCTCCGCCCGAGGGCAGGGCTCTGCCCTGCACCCGCAAAGGTCTCGACCTTTTGAAACCATGACTTGGAAGGTCCCTGAATCCATGCGCTTCATCTCTGAGGAGGAATCCGCCGCCCTGGTCGATCACGCCATGGCGTTCGACGCGGCTCGCGAGGCGCTGATCGCCGCGGTGGCGGCGGGCACCACCCTGTTCCCGGCGGTGCTCGGCCACGGCTCGGAGCCGGCCAACCGGTTCTCGATCAAGTCGGGCTCCACGGCCGACTATGCCGGCCTGAAGGTCGGCTCGTTCTGGCCCGGCAACCCCGACCGGGGCCTGCCGCGGCACAATTCGGTGATCCTGCTGTTCGACCAGGATGTCGGCCGGGTCGACACGGTGATCGAGGCGGGCCGCGTCAACGCCTACCGGACCGCCGCCGCCGACGCGGTGGCGGCGAGCGTCCTGGCGCGGCCGGATTCCGCGGTGCTCGCCGTGTTCGGGGCCGGCAACCAGGCCGAGTTCGAGTGCGCGGCGCTCGCCCGGGTCCTGCCGATCAGGACGGTGCTGGTCGTTGCCCGGGACCCCGCCAAGGTCGCGGGCTTCGCCGAGCGCCTGGCGGGGCAGGGGGCGTCCGTGCTCGACGTGCGGGCGGCCTCCGCCCGGGAGGCCTGCGAAGCGGCCGACGTGATCGTCACGGCAACGCCGGCCCGGGCGCCGCTGTTCGAGGCCGATCGGGTCCGTCCCGGCACCCATGTCGCCGCCATGGGCGCGGACGCGAAGGGCAAGCAGGAGCTGCCCCCGGCCCTGCTGGAGCGGGCGGCCCTGTTCTGCGACCTGCCGGAGCAGTCGCGCACCATCGGCGAGTTCCAGCACGCCTCCGCGCAGGCTCAAGGAGGCCTCACGGCGCTCGGCGACGTGCTGCGGAGCGGGGAGGGGGGGCGCGCGCATCCGGATGCGATCACCGTGTTCGATTCCTCCGGCATCGCCCTGCAGGACCTGACCATCGCGCGGGCGATCCTCGCCAAAGCCGACGCGCGCTTGTAGGGGAGGCCGGCGCCGGCCCTCCCCCCGCCCCGGCGGAGGACAGGACGGCATGCAGGACAGGCAGATCCGGGTCATCGGCATCGGCACTGGCGATCCCGAGCACCTGACCCTCCAGGCGGTGCGGGCGCTCGCCGACGTCGACGCGGTGTTCGTCCTCGACAAGCGCGCCGAGACCGCCGACCTCGTCGAGATCCGCCGCCGGATCTGCGCGGCCCATATCCGAAAACCCCACCGGGTCGTTACGGTCGAGGACCCGCCCCGGGAGCGCCGCCCGGCCGATTACGGGCGCACCGTCGAGGCCTGGCACGCGGCCCGGGCCGAGCGGCTGGAGGCGGCCTTCGCGGCCCATCTCGGGGCCGGGGAGGTGGGGGCGATCCTGGCCTGGGGGGACCCGGCCCTCTACGACAGCGTCCTGCGCATCCTCGACCACATCCTGGCCCGCGGACGGGTGCCGTTCCGGCGCCTCGTCGTGCCCGGGCTGTCCAGCGTGCAGGTCCTCGCCGCCCGCCACGGCGTGCCGCTGAACGGCATCGGCGGGTCGGTGCTGATCACGACCGGCCGTCGCCTCGCCGCGGGGTGGCCGGCGGAGGCGGAGAGCGTCGTGGTGATGCTCGACGGCGACCCGGCCTTCGCGCATCTCGACCCGGACCTGACGATCTACTGGGGCGCCTATCTCGGCAGCCCGGACGAAATCCTGGTCTCCGGCCGGCTGGGCGACGCGGGCGGCGAGATTCGCCGGGTCCGTGCCGAGGCCCGGGCGCGGCACGGCTGGATCATGGACATCTACCTGCTGCGCCGTGACCGCGCCGCCACGGACAGCGCCGGCGCGGCCGGCTAGACCGCCGCCATGCTGCGCCTGCGGGACTATCAGCGCGCCAGCCTCGACGCGCTCTCGGCCGCCTGGGCGCGGGGAGGGGCGGACGACGCGGCGCTCGGCCACCTGATCGTGCTGCCCACCGGCGCCGGCAAGGCGCTCGTGATCGCGGCCCTCGCCCGGGAGGTCTTGGACGAAAACCCCCTCGCCCGGGTGGCGATCGTCACCCACAGCCGCGAGCTGGTCGCCCAGAATTTTTCCGAACTGACCCGCTCCTGGCCGGAGGCGCCGGCCGGAATCTTCTCGGCCGGGCTCGGGCGGCGCGAGGCCGGAGCGCAGGTGCTGGTCTGCGGCATCCAGTCGGTGGCCGACCGGCTCGACGCGGTGGGAGCCCGCGACCTCGTGATCGTCGACGAGGCCCACCTGATCCCCCGCGCCGCCGATACCCGCTACGGCCGCTTCCTGTCCGGCCTGCGGGCGCTGACACCCGGGCTGCGGGTGGCGGGCTTCACGGCCACGCCCTACCGGCTCGATTCGGGCCGCCTCGACGAAGGCGAGCACAGGCTGTTTTCCGGCATCGCCTACGAGGCCGACACGTTCACGCTGATCCGGGACGGCTTCCTGGCGCCCCTCGTCTCCAAGGCGACGCTCACCCAGCTCGACGTGTCGGGGGTCGGCCGGCGCGGGGGCGACTACATCCCCGGCGAGCTGGAGGCGGCGGTCAACCGCGACTGGATCACCCGCGCAGCGGTCGCGGAACTCGCGGAATACGGGCGCTCCCGACGGGCCTGGCTCGCCTTCTGCGCCGGGCTCGCCCACGCGGACGCCGTGCGCGACGCGGTGCGGGCGGAAGGGTACTCCTGCGAGAGCGTCTCGGGCGAGACACCCCGCCGGGAGCGCGACCGGATCGTGGCGGCGTTCCGGGCCGGACAGATCCGCTGCCTGACCTCGGTCGGTGTGCTTGGCACCGGCTTCAACGTGCCCGAGGTCGATCTGGTGGCGCTGCTGCGCCCGACCCGCAGCACCGGGCTCTACGTGCAGCAGGTCGGCCGGGCGTTGCGCCGCGCCCCGGGCAAGGAAAACGCGCTGATCCTCGACTATGCCGGGCTGGTGCGGATGCACGGGCCCGTGGACGCCGTGACGGTGCGGAGCGCCACCCAGGGCTTGGGCGGGGCAGGGGCCTCGCGCGCCAAGCCCTGCCCCGGTTGCGGCGCCCTGATCGCGCTGAACGCCTCCACCTGCGAGGCCTGCTGGATCGAGCCGGAGGCAGACCCGGATGCCGAGGCGCCGCACGAAGCCGCAGCCGATGACGAGCTGGCGATCCTCTCGGCGGACCCCGGCCGACCCGGTCCAGAACCGGCCGGCCCTACCCCGATGGCGGAGACCGGCTGGCACGAGGCCGTCTGGCATCCGGTCACGGCCCTGAAGCTTGAGGCCGCGCCGGACGGGCTCGACCTCGTCCTCGGCTGGCGGGACGGCCCCGCCGAGGCAGCGTGGCGCGTCCGCCTGCGGCCCGAGCGCAGCGGCTACGAGCGGGAGAAGGCGGTGTCCTGGTGGCGCGGTCTCGGCGGCGGCCGGGACGCGCCGATGCGCGCCGCGGAATTCCTGGAGCGCGCCGCGCTTCTGGCCCGGCCGGCGGCGATCCGGATCCGGTCCGGCCGATTGTCGGAGCACATCGACTGTCGGACGCAGGACGGCCGGATCCTCGGCGATGTGCGCCGCCTGGCGAGCCGCGCCGCGTGAGACCACGCATTGGTGCAAGCCGCCGCGGGGAGGGGGCTCGGACCGCCCTCACCCGATCGGGGCTCGATCAGGGCGGCACACCTGGCAACGCCGAAGTCGCGTCGTCTGGAGGTCGTGCTGCACGGAACTGGACACGGTACGAAGCGGCATCTCAGCGGGGCTCGCAATCTGGCGACCAAACTGGCATGCCAGCCCCCTCGCCCGATCCAATCGATCCTAATGTTCCATAATATATCTTATGCGAATAATGGAGAAAGGCGCGCGAGGGTTGCTGGAGCCGGTACGGAGTTGTCATCCTTGGAACAAAAAAAGAATAAAAGACGAACGATACATGGCGGGCTCCCGCCGGAGGCTTCGTGACCGCGGCTATCCGTGCCTTTGAGACACCGATGCCTGGGAGCCGGTCGCGCCTCGATCCTCGACGCGACAGGGTGGATGACCGGCCTATGCTGGGTTCGCCTCGGGCGGTGATGACCGCGGACCACCGGCTGGTCCCTGCCAGCCGGACCGGGCGAGGGCGGTCCGGGCCCCCTCCCCGCGAACGCGCCACGCTCGCCCGTCCGCTGGCCTCGGCTGCGCGGACTTCGACCCGCGTGGACGCGCGATCGGCGCGGATGGCCCGTATCGGCGCGCCCGGCCGTCCTCTGCCCGGCCCGCCCTCCCCGAGGCAGGCCGTTGGATCTCGTTCGACGCCGAAAGCGAAGCAACGTCAGGCAGCCGCGGCCCAGGCCTCGGCGTCCGCGCCGGCCGGAAGGCGCATCGGGCAAGCCGGATCGGTCGCCGCCCGCCAGATCGCGGCCGCCACGTCCAGCGGCCGTGTCAGGGGCTCAGTGGAACGGCGCATTCCGGCGAAGAGCGTCGCTGCCTGGTCCGCGTAGGCCTCGGGAATGTCCATCCCCATGCGGGCGCGGGCGTTCTCGCCGAATGCCGTGTCGGGGGCCCGCCCCGGGATGACCAAGCGCGTGCGTATGCCGAACGGTTCCAGTTCCGTCGCGAGCGCTTCGGTGAAGGCGTTCACCGCCGCCTTGCTGGCCGTGTACACCGACAGGAAGGGCAGCGGCCGGAGCGTCACGGCCGAGGTGACGTTGACGATGACGCCCGAGCGCCGCTCCCGGAACTGCGGCAGCACCGCCCGGGTCACCGCGATGGTCCCGAGCGTGTTGGTCGCGAAGACCGCGTAGGCCCTGTCGGGTGTCACGCCCTCGAGGGCGTTGAGCAGGCCGACGCCGGCGTTGTTGACGAGGACATCGATCGTGCCCGCCGCGCCAACCGCCGCCGCGATGCTGTCCGCCTCCGTCACGTCGAGCGGCAGGACGCGGAGCCTGTCAGAAACGGGCAGGATGTCGGGGCGCGGCGTCCGCATGGTGGCGACGACCGACCAATCCCGGTCGAGGAAGAAGCGGGCTGTCTCCAGGCCGAAGCCGGACGAGCAGCCGGTGATGAGGATGGTGCACATGGACGATGATCTCCGGACGGTGGCGCCCCGAGAGTAGGCGGCCAAAGCCGGACGATCTATGATTGAAAGTCCGGATCACATTTGCGATCGTCCAGATATGACGGATCCCCTGAGCCAGATGGTCGGGCTGCTCCGGCCCGAGCCCGACATCGCGAAGCGCGTCGTTGCGGGCGGCACGTGGCGGGTGACGCGCGCGGATGCCGGCCGGCCCTTCTACGGCGCGATCCTGGAGGGGCGGTGCCGTCTGGACGTGGCGGGATGCGCGCCGATCGTGCTCGAAGCGGGCGACTTCATCCTGGTTCCGGCGGCCCGCGCCTTCGCGGTCTCCAGTCTGGAGCCGCCGCCAGCAGACGCGCCGACGGCGCGCGTCGAGACGAGTCCCGGCCTGTTCCAGCTCGGGCAGGAGCACGCCGAGCCCGACATCCGGATGCTGGTCGGGCACTGCGCCTTCGCCTCGGACGCCGCCGGCCTGCTGGTCTCGCTCCTGCCGCACCATGTGCATGTGCGCGGCGAGCCGCGGTTGATCGCGCTGGTGGAACTCGTGAACGACGAGACGCGCTCGGACCGGCCAGGTCGGGAGGCGATCCTAGGGCGGCTTCTCGAAGTTCTTCTCATCGAGGCGCTGCGTTCGGCCGCGGGTCCGTCCGCATCGGCCGGGCTCCTGCGCGGTCTTCACGACGATCATCTCGCCGCCGCCCTGCGATGCATCCATGACCGGCCGGCTCAGGCCTGGACGGTGGCCGCCCTCGCCCGGGAGGCCGCGCTCTCGCGGTCCGCTTTCTTCGACCGGTTCCAGCGCGCGGTCGGGGTCGCGCCGATGGCCTACGTCACCGGCTGGCGCATGGCGCTGGCCAAGGCGTTCCTCCGCCGGGACGGGATCACCGTCGCGGAGGCGGCCGGACGGGTGGGCTACAGCTCCGCCAGCACGTTCAGCGTGGCCTTCACACGCCATGTGGGGACGCCGCCCGCCCTCTACGCGCGGGGAGCTTGAGGGGCGAAAGAGCGGAGCGTCTGCTCTTACAGGAACCGCGGCCGCAGCCGGCCGAGGAGATCCCGGCCCGGGAACCGGAACGGCGGCATCGGCAGATCCGGCGCCGGCTCATCTCCCGGGATGGGCCCCTCGGCGAAGCGCGCCCCGGCGGACCAGAACCCGTCCCGCCGCGTGCCGATCATGCCGAGCCCGACGGGCTCGCGCGTCGCGTCGGGCCGCAGCCGCCCTGCCGCCCAGACGCGCTGCCAGCACCGGCGCCGCGACAGGTCGGCATCCCGCCAGCCCAGCCGGGCATAGCCGGCCGCCGCGAAGACCCGGTCCCCGGCAAAATCCTCCGGGATCCACACCCAGCTCGAGAACACGTGGACCGTGTCGGCGCGGAGGCCGGCCGGGTCCACCGCCCGCGTGTAGGCGCTGAGCGCCGTCGCCCGGTGCCGGCCGACATGCCGGCGCAGGCGCCCCGGCAGCCGCAGCGCCTCCGGGAAGGCGGCGGCGTCGAGGCGGGTCGGCGCCGCGCCGCGCTCCAGCGCGTAGGCGCTGTCCACGAGGTGCATCCAGGGTTCGAGGTCGACGTCCCAGGCCTGCTCCACCGGCGCGAAGCGGCGGACCTGTCCCGCGATCAGCCGGTCGGCGACGCGCCGGGCCGGTTCGGGAGCCCAGTCCGGGCCGGCCTCGGTCACGCGCAGCAGCGTCGAGGGCCCGTGCGCCCAGACCGCCTCGGCGAGACGGGCGAAGTCGGCCTCGGGCTCGTCGCGGCCGACCTTGCGCACCAGGATCTTCGAGCCGTCGGCGAGGTCATCCAGCATCTTGCGCTTGAGATGGGCCAGCCGGCCGTATTCCCGCTCCAGCAGCACCTCCGGCTCGATCGAGCCGGCCGGGTGCCCGGTGTTCGCCCAGATGTTGTAGGCCACGCTGTGGCAGTAATAGGTGCCGCCGGAACTCACGGAGAGCCGCAGGTCCCCCGGCACGCCGAAATCCGCGAAGCCGCAGCGCAGGCCGCGGATCAGGTCCGCCATCGGCGTGTAGGAGAAGCGCAGCAGGCCGGAGGGCTCGACCCCGCCGTAGCGCTGCACGAACCCGAACTCGCAATTGTCGCCGAGGCTCCGGAAGGCGTGGAGCCGTTCGGCGAGGAGCGCCGCCATCGTCCTGAGCCCGGTCACTGCATCCACTCACGCCCGCGCCCAGTCGCGCCGAGACCGTCGCGCCCGGATCGCGACGGGGCAGGGCCTTTGTCCAGTCCCCGCCCCGGCCGGGCGGCGCGCTCAACCGGCAAGCGGCACCTCCAGACGGAAGCAGGCGCCCTTCTCCCGGGCCGGAATCGTCAGGCTGCCGCCGAGCTGGCGCGTGAGGCTGCCGACCACCCGCATACCCAGGCTCTTCGAACTGCGCCCGATCTCGAACCCCGCCGGCAGGCCGATTCCGTCGTCGGCAACCTCGACCACGAGCCCCTCGGGCCGACGCTCGGCGCGGACCCGGATCTCGCCGCCCGCCGGGTGCGTCTCGGGCGGGTAGGCGTATTTGAGCGCGTTGGTGACGAGTTCATTGACCAGCAGGCCGATGGGAATCGCCCGGTCGGCCGAGATCCGCTGCGGACAGGCCGTGCAGGCGAGCCGCTGACCCGGAACGCCGCTGGCGAGGTTGGCCACCAGCTTCTCCAGGAAGGGCGCGAGGTCGAGCTCGCCCGGGACCCCCTCCCCTTCACCCTCCGCCTTGTCGCCGTCCTTGTCACCCTGCCGCCAGAGCTGGTCGTGGACGCCCGCGATCGCCTCGACGCGGCTGCGCGCATCCGCCAGGGCCGTCTGCACGGCCGGGTCTTCGGCGGCCCGGGCCTGAAGGGCCAGCAGGCTCGCCACGATGGCAAGGCTGTTCTTGACCCGGTGGCTCATCTCGCGGGCGAGCAGGTCCTGGCGGGCGAGGGCGGCCCGCAGCAGGCTCTCGGTGCGCTGGCGCTCGATGGCGCCGCCGAGCAGGTTGGCGAAGCCCTGCATGAAGGCGATGTCGGCCTCCTCGAACATGCCCTCGCGGGTGTCGTCCACCTCCAGCACCCCGAAGGCGCCGTCCCGGTTCTCGATCAGCACGTTGATCGCCCGGCGGATGCCGTGCTCGGCCATGAGCTGCGGGGTGCGAAACCGGGTCTCGTCGGCGAGGTGGTTGGAGATCACCGGCCGGCCGGTCTTGAGGGCGAAGCCCGCCGGGGAGGCGAGGTCCGCCCCGATCCGGGCCTTGCCGATCACGTCGGGCCCCCAGCCGACGCCGGCCCGGACCAGCAGGGTGTCGGCGCCGCGCCGATATTCGAGGGCCTTGCAGAACTCGGCGCCCATGCCCTGCGCGCACAGCTCCGCGGCCCGCTGCAGCAGGTGATCGACATCGGTGCCGCGCAGGGCCTCGACGCCGAACTCCGACAGGATCGCCTGCTGGCGCAGGCGATAGTCGAGATCGGGCGGCGCGGGCGCGCGGTGCGGCTCGGGGCTCGGTTCCACTTCGGTCTGGTCGGTGTTCGCACTCATGGATGGTGACAGAGTAGCAGGAAGGCGGCCCCGGCGCGAAGCGTCGCCGCTCGTAGGGGAGCACCCGTCGTCGCACCCCTGCCGCCGTCCGGACCCCCCGGCCCCGTTCGGCG
Source organism: Methylobacterium sp. FW102-HT35C08 (assembly GCF_058790235.1). Classification (NCBI taxonomy): domain Bacteria; kingdom Pseudomonadati; phylum Pseudomonadota; class Alphaproteobacteria; order Hyphomicrobiales; family Methylobacteriaceae; genus Methylobacterium; species Methylobacterium sp. FW102-HT35C08. The sequence goes on from NZ_JBYTCL010000002.1 coordinate 1,576,057, forward strand.
TTCGTCCGTGAGCACGACGCGAGGAACGCACGCATGGCCGACGACCTGAACGGACTTACCGACAAGGCCCTCTCGATCTTTGCCTTTGCGGCTTATCATCGCCTCGTCAGCGGCGAAAAAGTCACCTCGGTGATTCGCCGGGACGGCGCCGGCCATGAGGCCGATCCGGAGGGCGTGAAGGAGCTGGAGGAGCGCGGCCTCGTCACCGCCGGCGAGAACGATATCGACCTCGGTGACACCGCGCAGGCGGCGGTCGAGACGATGGTCACAGCCTTACGTCGGGAGGTCGGGCGCTGAGGGGCGGGTGACATTGGTCGAGGCGCAGGCCGGGCGGAACTGGGTCGCTCCGGCTGCGGCATCCCGGCCGTGGAAACCCGGGAACGCGCCCGCCCCCGGGCGCCTTTCCCCGCATCCACGATGGAGACGCGTATGACCGCCAAGGCGAAGGTGAAGACCGGGGACGACGTCACCTACAGATGGGGCAAGGGCACCGTCTCGGGCGCGGTGACCAAGGTCCACACGCAGGACGTCCAGAAGACCATCAAGGGCAACACGGTGAAGCGCGAGGCCTCGAAGGCGGAGCCGGCCCTGGAAATCAAGACCGCCAAGGGCAAGACGGTGCTGAAGTCGGCCTCCGAAGTCACGGTCAAGTCAGCATAAGCCCGCAACCTGCGCCTGCCGTGATCTTGCGCACATCGCTCTCTGCTTAAGGTCTCGCCGGGAGCGTGGCGGCGGCTATCTGTAACGGTTCCAGCCTTGGAAGCCGGGACCCCCGCATGACCATTCCCCTCAGGCTCACCCTGAACGGGCAGCCGCGCGAGATCGCCCTCGACGATCCGCGCGTTACCCTCCTCGATCTCCTGCGCGAGCGCCTCGGTCTGACGGGCGCCAAGAAGGGCTGCGACCGCGGCCAGTGCGGCGCCTGCACGGTCTTGGTGGACGGGCGTCGGATCAACAGCTGCCTGACCCTCGCCGCGAGCCTCGACGGCGCCGAGATCCTGACCATCGAGGGGCTTGCCGAGGGCGACCGGCTGCACCCGGTCCAGGCGGCCTTCATCGCCCATGACGGCTTCCAGTGCGGCTTCTGCACCCCCGGCCAGATCATGAGTGCGGTCGGTCTGATCCGCGAGGGCCAGGCCGGCACCGATCCGGAGCGCATCCGCGAGGGCATGAGCGGCAACCTCTGCCGCTGCGGCGCCTACGCGGGCATCCTGGACGCCGTGCAGGACGCGGCCGCCCGGACCTCGGAGCAGCGGGAGGACGCGGCGTGAGGACCTTCGACTACATCCGCCCCGCGAGCGTGCCCGAGGCCGTGGCGGCCGGCCAGCAGCCGGGCACCGCCTATCTCGCCGCCGGCACCAACTTGGTCGATCTGATGAAGGGCGGCGTCGCCACCCCGGAGCGGATCGTCGACATCAGCCGCCTCCCCGGCCTTTCGGCGATCGAGCGGCTGCCGGACGGCACCGCACGGGTCGGCGCCCTGGTGCGCAACAGCGATCTCGCCCACGATCCGGCCTTCGCCAAGGCCTACCCGATGGTGGCCGAGGCCCTGCTGGCCGGCGCCTCGGCGCAGCTGCGCAACGCCGCCACGGTCGGCGGCAACCTGATGCAGCGCACCCGTTGCCAGTATTTCACCGATGCGGTCTCGCCCTGCAACAAGCGCGCGCCCGGCTCCGGCTGCGCGGCCCTGGGGCACGCCACCCGCATCCACGCCGTCCAGGGCTGGAGCGAGCACTGCATCGCCACCCACCCGTCCGACTTCTGCGTGCCGCTCGCCGCCCTGGACGCGGTGGTCGAGATCGCCGGGCCGGACGGCGCCCGGGAGGTGCCGCTCACGGACTTCCACCATCTGCCCGGCGACCATCCGGAGCGAGAGACCGCCCTGCGGCCCGGCGAGCTGATCATCGCCCTGCGGCTACCTCCGGAGGCGGCGTCCTTCCGGGCCAACGCCCGCTACCTCAAGGTCCGCGACCGCACCTCCTACGCCTTCGCGGTGGTCTCGGCGGCGGCCGCCCTGACCCTGGAGGCCGGCGGCCGGATCGGGCAGGCCCGGCTCGCCCTGGGCGGGCTCGCGCTCAAGCCCTGGCGGGTGGCGGAGGCTGAAGCCGCGCTCGCCGGACAGGCGCCCTCCCCCGAGGCCTACGCGAAGGCCGCCGACGCGGCGCTCGCCGGCGCCAAGCCCACCGGAGAGGCCAACGCCTTCAAGATCGAACTCGCCCGCCGGGTGGCGATCCGCGCCCTGAGCCAGGCCGCCGCGGGCACGCCCGCCCGGATCCCGGCGCTCCCCGCCTCCCCGTTCGGCATCGTCTGACCCCGCCCCCGGTCGACGGCGCCGGCGCCGTCTTTGCGAGCGGCGCGAAGCAGCCCAGGCGACGCCGCGACCTTCGATGTCGCGCTGCCCTGGGTCACTTCGCGCCGCCCGTGATGACGGAGCGGGTCACCGCAACCGAAGGCTTCAACCGGAACCCGTCTTGAGGAGACCCGCATGACCGCGACCTCCACGCCATCGAACACGCCCGCCTCGAACCTCCCCGCCGGCCCGATCCGGCACGGCTCCAGCATCGGCCAGCCGCTGACCCGGCGCGACGGCCCCCTCAAGGTGACGGGCCAGGCCCGCTTCTCCGCCGACAACCTGCCGCCCGGAACCCTCCACGCGGCGCTCTGCGTCGCCCGGATCGCGAAGGGGCGCGTCACCGGCCTCGACGTGGCCGCCGCCGAGGCGCATCCCGGCGTCGTCGCGGTGATGCGGCCGGGGCACGCCCCGACGCTCGCCAAGGATCCGGACGCCAAGGACGGCCCGTTCACCTTCCGCCTCGACCTCCTGCAGAACGATCGCGTCCGCTACGCCAACCAGCCCATCGCCGTGGTGATCGCCGAGACCCTGGAAGCAGCGACCGAGGGCGCCCGGCTGCTCGCCCCGACCTACGCGGCCGAGACGCCGCGGATCGGGCTCGATTCCGGCGAGGCCTTCACGCCGGATTCGGTCGGCGTCGGCGCGCCGCCGGTCGAGACGGACGGCGATGTCGAGGCCGGGCTCGCGTCCGCGTCGAAGACGATCGCCGCCACCTACGAGACGCCGGCCCAGTACCACAACGCCATGGAGCCGCACGCGGCGGTGGCCAGCTGGGACGGGGACCGGCTGACGCTGTTCATGCCGACCCAGGCACTCGCCATGTCGCAGGCCCGGCTCGCCGGACTATTCGGCATCAGCCCCGACGACATCCACATCGAGAGCCCCTATCTCGGCGGCGGCTTCGGCTCGAAGGGCGTCCCCGCCGGGCCGCAGGTGCTCGCCTGCATGGCGGCGAAGCTCGTGGGCCGTCCGGTGAAGCTCGTGCCGACCCGCACCCAGATGTACGGCCCGATGGGCCATCGCGGACCGACCCGGCAGACACTCCGGCTCGGCGCCGACGCGTCCGGCAAGCTGACGGCCCTCGACCACCACATCCGCACCGCCTCGTCGAGCTTCGACGATTTCTTCGAGCCGGCCGGTCGGGCGACCAGCACTCTCTACGCGAGCCCGGCCATCGCCATCCGGCACGAGGCCGTGCGCCTCGACACCGGCACGCCGCTGTTCATGCGGGCGCCCGGCGAGGCCACCGGCAGCGTCGCCCTGGAGAGCGCGCTGGACGAGATGGCCCATGAGCTCGGCATGGACCCGCTGGACTTCCGCCTCGCCAACTACGCCGAGGTCGAGCCGCTCACCGGCAAGCCGTTCTCCTCGAAGGCCCTGCGGGAATGCTACCGCCGCGGCGCCGAGGTTTTTGGCTGGGCCGGGCGCCCGCTCCAGCCCCGCCAGACGCGCGACAAGGACGGGTTCCTGGTCGGCACCGGCATGGGCACCGCCACCTTCCCGGCGCTGATCTTCGAAGGCATGGCCCGGGCCGAGATCCGCGCCGACGGCACCGGCACGGTGGAGCTCGGGGCGATCGACATGGGCCAGGGATCCTGGACGGCGCTGGCCCAGATCGCCGCCGACGGGCTCGGGATCGGGATGGACGCCCTCACTTTCCGGATGGGCTCGTCCGACTTGCCGAATGCCGGCATCGCGGGCGGCTCTGGCCACACCGCCACGGCGGGCGGCGCGATCCACGCGGCGGCCGCCGACGTGATCCGGCAGCTCGCGGAACTGGCCACCAACGACCCCGCCTCCCCGCTCTACGGCGCCGGCAATGCCGGCGTGAGCGCCGCGGGCGGGCGCCTGACTCGGCGCGACGACCCGAGCCGGGGCGAATCCGTCACCGACATCCTCAGGCGGGCCGGCCGGGCCAGCATCGAGGGCCAGGGCAAGGCCGGCGCCGATCCGGCGGCACAGGCGTCGTACGCCATGCACGCCCACGGCGCGGTCTTCGCCGAGGTGAAGGTCGATCCCGATCTCGGCCAGATCCGGGTGAGCCGCCTCGTCGGCGCCTTCGCGGCCGGCCGGGTGATCAACCCGCGCCTCGTCCAGAGCCAGTATTACGGCGGGATGATCTGGGGCCTGTCCTTCGCGCTCCACGAGCGGGCCGAGATGGACCCGCGCACCGGCCGCTTCCTCAACGACAACCTCGCCGAGTACCATGTGCCGGTGAACGCCGACGTGCCCGCCATGGAGGCGATCCTGGTCCACGAGGACGACGCGGTGGTGAACAACCTCGGCGTGAAGGGCGTCGGCGAGATCGGCATCACCGGCACGGTGGGGGCGATCGCCAACGCGATCTGGCACGCCACCGGCGTGCGGGTCCGCGAGATGCCGATCACCCTCGACAAGCTGCTGGGCTGAGCGAACGGATCGATCGCCTGGAGCCCGTCCCGGACGCATCGCGTCGCCCGGGATTTTTTAGTATGGGGCATGCCACCCGGCGGCCGGCGGCCGCCGCAGCAGCGCGGAGACCGGCATGCCCCTCACCTGTGATATCGGCGGCGTCGTACCGATCGCACCGACGCCGTTCCATCCGGACGGCCGGATCGACGAGGTCTCCCTCGACCGGATGACCGACTTCTTCGGGTCGGCCGGCGTCGACGGTCTGACGATCCTCGGCCAGCTCGGCGAGGCCGGCAAGCTCGACCACGCGGAGGGTATCGCGGTGGCGCGGCGCGTCCTTGGGCGCACCCGGCTGCCGGTGATCGTCGGCGTCACGGCGCCGGGCTTCGCGGCCATGCGGTCGCTGGCCCGGGAGGTGATGGAGCTGGGCGCGGCCGGCGTGATGATCGCGCCGCCCAACACCCTGCGCACCGACGATCAAGTCGTTGGCTACTACCGCAACGCCGTGGAGGCGATCGGGACGGACGTGCCCTTCGTCCTGCAGGATTACCCCCTCACTTTCTCGGTGCAGATGACGCCGGGCGTGATCCGCCGGATCGTGTCGGAAAACCCGTCCTGCGTGATGCTCAAGCACGAGGACTGGCCGGGGCTGGAGAAGATCTCGACGCTGCGCGGCTTTGAGCGCGACGGGTCGATGCGCCACATCTCGATCTTGGTCGGCAACGGCGGCCTGTTCCTCGATTTCGAGACCGAGCGCGGCGCCGACGGGGCCAATACCGGCTACGCCTTCCCGGAAATGCTGGTCGATGTGGTCCGCCTCGGCCGGGCCGGCGAGCGCGACGCCGCCCACGACCTGTTCGACGCCCACCTCCCCTATCTCCGCTACGAGCAGCAGCAGGGCCCGCTGGGGCTCGCGGTGCGCAAATACGTCTTCATGCGGCGGGGCATCTTCGCCTCCGACGCGCAGCGCAAGCCCTCGCAGGCGCTGACCGCCACCGCGAAGGCCGAGGTCGAGTACCTGCTGGCGCGTCTCGCCCGCACCGACGCGCGGGCGCGGCTCGCGGGTTAGGATACCCCTGCCCCGGCCGGACGGCCGGGGCCTTGCGCAGAGTTCACGCCGCCGCGAGGCCGGCGATCCCCGGGCTCGCGACAGGTGCGCGGCGGCTCAATCGAGCCGGAAGGCGATGACCGAGTCGCCCGGCGTGGTGCCGAGCGAACCGTGCCCACCCGCCGCGATCACCACGTATTGCCGGCCGTCCTTGCCGCGATAGGTCATCGGGGTGGCCTGGCCGCCGGCCGGCAGCGTCCTGGTCCACAGGATCTCCCCGGTCTGCATGTCGTAGCCGCGGATGCGGTCGTCGAGCGTGGCGGCCGTGAACGCGACGCCGCCGGCCGTGGTCAGGGTGCCGCCATGGGCGAGGATGCCCATCTCGAACGGGATCGGGACCGCGACCCCGCCGATCTTCTGCCCCGCGACGGTGCCGTTGCGGTGCTTCCAGGCGGTGGTGCCGTCCGCGAGGTTCACCCCCACCCGCACGCCCCAGGGCGGCGCGTTGCACGGGACGCCGAGGGCCGAGCGCATGTGGGCGATGGAAACCGCGTAGGGACCGCCGAGATTCTCGTTGCCCGGGGTGGAATCCGGGTCGGCGGTGACGAGGCGCTTCTCCGGGTCGCCCGGCGGGCGCGGGAGCAGGCGGTAGAGGTAGGGCAGGTATTGCGGCGTCGCGATCATCCAGTGATGGACCGGATCGACCGCCACCGAGCCCCAGTTGAACACCCCGATATTGCCGGGCCAGATGATCGCGCCGCCCGAATCCTGGGGCGGCGTGAACGGGTTGCCGTCGTAGCGGTTCGACCGGAAGGCGAGGCGGCACTGGATCTGGTCGAAGGGCGTGACGCCCCACATGTCGGCCTCCGTCAGCGCCGCGGGCGCGAAGCTGAGCGACGACATCGGCTGGACCGGAGACGGCGCCTCCCCCGGGATGTCGGTCCGGGTCGAGACCGAGACCTCGGAGACCGGCCGGATCGGGGCGCCGGTGCGGCGATCGAGGACCCAGACGTTGCCGACCTTGGTAGGGATCAGGATTGCCGGCACCGTTCCCTCGCCCTGCGGCAGGGTCAGGAGGACCGGCTGGGACGGGTTATCGCGGTCCCACAGGTCATGATAGGTGGTCCGGAACGCCCAGGTCAGCTTGCCCGTCTCCAGGTCCAGCGCCGCCAGGGCGTCGCCGAGGGCCTCGTCCGCCTTCGACCGGGACACGCCGACCTGATCGGGCGCCCGGTTTCCGAACGGCACGTAGACGAGCCCCAAAGCCTCGTCGGCCGAGAATTGCGTCCACGCCACCGCCGAATTGGGCTCGTAGAGCGCGCCGGGCTGCAGCGGCGCGGTCTCGCCGGGCCTGCCGGCATCGAACTTCCAGACGATCGCGCCGGTCCGCACGTCGAAGGCGCGGATCACGCCCGAGGGGTTGTCCGCGTAGTAGTTGTCGGCGATCGCGCTGCCGAGAACGATGAGGTTCCGGGTGACCAGCGGCGCCGAGGTCTGCTGATAGCTGGCGCGTCTGAGGTTCGGCATCTGCGCCTTCAGGTCGACGAACCCGTTCGCCCCGAAGGTCCTGCACAGGGCGCCGGTCTCGGCATTCAGCGCGTAGAGCCGCGCATCCACCGAGGCGGCGATGATCCGGCGCGGGCATTCGGCGATGGCGGCCGCGATCGCCCCGGCCGCCGCCGGATCCGTCCCCGCCGGCGGCGCGTAGGCGGCCGAGTCGTTGTAGGACACGCCGCGGCAGGTCTGGTGCTGGTACTGGCTGTCCCGCGCCATCTGCGGATCGAACGCCCAGACCCGCTTGCCGGTCTCGGGCTCCAGGGCCTCGACGATGTTGTGCGGGGTGCAGAGGTAGAGCAGCCCGTTGACCTTGATCGGCGTGGCTTCGAACGTGAATTCCTTCGAATCCGTCCGGCTGTCGCCGCGCAGGTCGCCCGTGTGGTGCTCCCAGGCGACCGTGAGGCCCCGGACAGTGCCGGGGGTGATGTCGGCGAGCGCCGAGTAGCGCTGGCCGAGATTGGTGCCGCCATAGGCGACCCAATCGTCGGCCGGGAAGGGGACGCCGCTCGGATCGACGGCGGCGGGACCCGCCTCCGCGACCTTCGGCAGACGGCCGCGCGTCTCGACCGGATCGACGAACCAAGCCGCAGCGCTCAAGGCCGCGATCAGCAGGACGACGGCCCTGAGAACGAGCGGACCGTTCCGGAGGCTGAGCTTCCAGGGCCGTTCGGGCGCGTCGCGCAGCCGCCGCACGACGAAGGGCAGGCAGAGCACGAATCCGACGAGGAGGATCAGGGCCCCGCGCGGGATCCATTGCCACTTGTCGAATCCGACCTCGCCGAGCGTCCACACGAAGGCCGCCGCCAGCACCAGGGCGTAGATCCGGAGGCCGTTCTGGCGTCGCCGGACCAGCTCGACGCCGGAGGCCAGCACGCCCAAGCCCAGGGCGACGTAGAACCAGGACCCGCCCGCGAGGGCCAGTGTCAGACCGAAGATCGCGAGAGCGAGGCCAAGCAGCGCGATCGACAGCGCTATCGTTCCAAGTGCCACGGCGGTGGTATCCGCTTCCTGAGCCAGCCAGTCACGGCGGCGCCGGGAGCTGAACCCCCACGGCGCCGCCGCATGCCCGACGGCTTATCGCCGCCGTAGCTGTCCCAAGGCTGGACAAGGCTGCCGGGCGCCGCCGCTCACGCCCCGGCCCGGTCCTCCGGACGCAGGCTGACCCTGTCGCCGTCGCGCAGCGAGGCCGCCGGACCCACGACGACGCGCTCGCCGCCGCTCAGGCCGTCGCGCAGCTCCAGCAGCGTGCGGGTCTGGCGGAAGATCGTGACCGGGCGCATCCGCACCACGCCGCTCCCGTCGCCCGCCGGCTCGACCACCGCCACGCGGGTCCCGTGCTGGTCGAAGATCAGGGCGTCGTTCGGCACCGTCACGGCGGGCGAGACCCGCGGAATCTCCAGCGTGATGGTGATGTAGAGGCCCGGCCGCAGCGCGCCGTCGGGATTGGGGATGTCGACCTGCGTGACCAGCGTGCGCGCGGCGGAGAGCAGCGTCGTCGACGAGCGCGAGACCGTGCCGGGAAAGACCTTGCCGGGGATCTGCGCGACCTCGACCTTGGCGGGCAACCCGTCGCGGACGCCGTCCGCGGCGTAGAGCGGCACGTTCACCGCCATGCGCAGCACGTCGTCCCGGTTCAGCGTCAGGAGCGGCGGACCGGTATTCGTGTCCGCCGTGACCGCGTCGCCGACATCGTTGTTGCGGGCCGTCACCACCCCGTCGAAGGGCGCGCGGATCTCCTCGAAGCCGGTCAGAACCTTCAGGCGCGCGACCTGCGCCTCCTGGGCGGCGATGTTGGCCTCCGCGACCTTCACGGCGGCCCTGGCGGCGTCGACATTGGCGGTCTGCGCCAGCACCCCGGCCTGGGACGTGTCGGCGTTCTGCCGGGTCTCGACCCCGGTGCCGGCCAGCGTCGAGGTCCGCCGGTTGGTCACGTCGGCGAGGTGGCGGTTGGCCTCGGCCTGATCGACCATCGCCCGCGCCTGGATCAGCGCCGCCTGGAGCTGCAGCACCTGCGACTGCGCCTGGACCAGCTGCTGGTCGAGGTCGGGCGCGCTGATCCGGAACAGCAGGTCGCCCTTCTTCACGTGCGAGCCGATATCGACCTTGCGCTCGACGATGTAGCCGGTCGCCCGCGGATAGAGGCTGGCGGTGTCGAAGGCCTGGGTGGTGCCGGTCTGGGTCAGGCTCAGGGCGCCGGCGGCCCGCGCCGCGGTGGCGACCCGCACGGTCGGCGGCCTCGCCTCGGCCGTGCGCGGCGGGCTCGCCGCCCGGGACTGGTCCGGCCAGGACCGGTATCCGACGAAGCCCGTGCCCGCCAGCGCCAGCAGGGCCAGCCAGAGGCGGCCGTGGGACGCTGGACGGCCGGCCCTGCCCGCGGCTGAACTGTCCCCGTCCGACATCCTCGCCCTCAGGTCGCGCCGCGCATCAAATGTCGAACATGGCGCCCGCCGACCGGCCGGGACGCATCTGGCCCTGTCGTCCATACATAGGCCGTGCCCGGGCTCCGGGCGAGATGCCGCGGTGCACGATCGGGACTCGCCGCGGATCCACCCGGCTCCCCTTCGGTTACCCTGCCAGAAGTCAGGGACCGAGATGCGATGACCGAGATCTCCAGGCGCGCCATCATCGCCGCCGGCGGTGCGATGATGGCGGCTCCCGCTGCCGCGCAATCCTCCGGGCCGGCCGCGCCCCTCCCCGAGCGCGGCGGCAAGGGCGCCGACATCCTCGGTCCCCGGAACCAGCCCCGGGCCGCCGAGGAGCCGTTCACCCTGGCCCCGCCCGCCACCGACCACGGCACGATGCCGAACCTGAAATGGTCCTTCTCCGACAGCCACATGCGCCTCGAGGAGGGCGGCTGGGCGCGCCAGACCACGACCCGCGAACTGCCGGTCTCCACCGCCATGGCCGGGGTCAACATGCGCCTCAAGGCCGGCGTGGTGCGCGAGATGCACTGGCACAAGGAGTCCGAGTGGGCCTACATGATCAAGGGCAAGGCCCGGATCACCGCGGTCGATCAGGACGGGCGCACCTTCGCGGACGATGTCGGCGAGGGCGATCTCTGGTACTTCCCGGGCGGCATCCCGCACTCGATCCAGGGCCTCGCGTCCGACGGGGTCGACGGCTGCGAGTTCCTGCTCGTGTTCGACGATGGCGGCTTCTCGGAGGATTCCACCTTCCTGCTGACCGACTGGCTGGCGCACACGCCCAAGGACGTGCTCGCCAAGAATTTCGGCCTGCCCGAGAGCGCCTTCGCGAAGATTCCCGAGAAGGAGCTCTACATCTTCCCCGGTCCGAAGCCCGGCCCGCTCGCGGCCGACAAGATGGGCGGCTCCGGGCCGGTGCCGAAGACCTTCAGCCACCGCATGCTGGCGCAGGAGCCGGTCCGCACCAGGGGTGGCAGCGTGCGCATCACCGATTCCACGGTGTTCCCGGCCTCGGTCACCATCGCGGCGGCCCTGGTCGAGGTCGAGCCCGGGGGCCTGCGCGAGCTGCACTGGCACACCAACAGCGACGAGTGGCAGTACTACCTCTCGGGCCAGGGCCGGATGACGGTGTTCGGCTCGGAATCGAAGGCCCGCACCTTCGACTACCAGGCCGGCGACGTCGGCTACGTGCCTTTCGCCATGGGCCACTACATCGAGAATACCGGCGACACGACGCTGACCTTCCTGGAGATGTTCAAGAGCCCGCGCTACGCCGACATCTCGCTGACCCAGTGGCTGGCGCTGACGCCCCATCCTCTGGTCCAGGCCCATACCGGGCTGGATCCCAAGCTCGTCGAAGCCCTTCCGGAGACGAAATCACCGGTCGTTCCGGGTTGACGCACCCCGGAACCCGGCCCGATCCTGGCGCGTCGACGACGGTATAGGCCAGTTCCCGTCACGGAGAGAGTCATGCGCCTCGCGTCACGCGCGCTCCTCGCTCTGGCGCTCGCTCTCCCAGCGGGCACCGCCTGGGCGCAGGTGCAGCAGAACGACCCGAACGCCGCCAACGCGTCGTTCGCCCTGCAGAGCCAGATCCGGACCCTCAACCAGCAGCGGGTCACGGACTACAACACGCTGAACCAGTCGATCCAGCGGAACGCCCAGTTCCAGCCCTATGGACCCTACCTGCCCTACCGGGGCGTCCATGTCGGTCGCCATATCGGCCGACACGGCATCGTGCCGCGGGGCGGGGGCATCAACACGAGCGTGTGCATCGGCTGCTGAGAGGCCCGGAACTCTGCGCAGAGCGGGGAAAGCCCGAAAAAAACCTTTTCCCGCCGGCAGGCTTCGCCCAGAAGCTGGGCCCATGGTGGCGTGCGCATGAACATCCTGCTGATCGGCTCGGGCGGCCGCGAGCACGCTCTGGCCTGGCGTCTGGCCCAGAGCCCGCTCTGTAACCGCCTGTTCACGGCCCCCGGCAATCCCGGCACGGCCCGCCACGGCACGAACCGGCCGGACCTCAAGGTCACCGACCATGCCGCAGTGGCGGCGTTCTGCGCCGCGGAATCGATCGGCCTCGTCGTGGTCGGGCCCGAAGCACCCCTGGTCGCCGGGCTGGTCGACGACCTGAAGGCGGCCGGGATCCGCGCCTTCGGGCCGACCCGGGACGCCGCCCGCCTCGAGGGCTCGAAGGGCTTCACCAAGGACCTGTGCGCCGCCTGCGGGATCCCGACCGCGGCTTTCGCGCGCTTCACCGCCCTGGAGCCGGCCCTCGCCTATGTCCGCCAGCAGGGCGCCCCGATCGTCGTGAAGGCCGACGGGCTGGCCGCCGGCAAGGGCGTCACGGTCGCCGAGACCTTGGACCAGGCCGAGGATGCGCTGACCGCCCTCTTCGAGGAGCCGGGTGCCGAGGTGGTGGTCGAGGAATGCCTGTTCGGCGAGGAAGCGAGCTTCTTCGCCCTGTGCGACGGGACCCGCGCGATCCCACTCGGCACGGCTCAGGACCACAAGCGCGTGTTCGACGGCGACCGCGGCCCCAATACCGGCGGCATGGGCGCCTATTCCCCGGCCCGGGTCGTGACCCCGGAGATCGAGGCCCGGGTCATGGCCGAGATTATCGCGCCGACGCTCGCGGGCATGCGGGCGCGGGGCTGCCCGTTCACCGGCATCCTGTATGCCGGGCTGATGCTCACGGCGGACGGTCCCAAGCTGATCGAGTACAACACCCGCTTCGGCGATCCCGAGGCGCAGGTGCTGATGCCGCGCCTCGCATCCGACCTCGTGCCGGCCCTGCTCTCGGCCTGCGAGGGCGACCTGTCCGGGGTGACGCTCGAATTCGACCCCCACCGGGCCGCGCTCACCGTGGTGATGGCGGCGGCCGGCTATCCGGGTGCCGTGGTGCGGGGCTCGGTGATCCGCGGGGTCGACGCCGCCGAGGGCGACGGGGTCCACGTGTTCCAGGCCGGCACCCGTGCCGAGGGCGGACAGCTGCTCGCCGATGGCGGCCGGGTGCTGGCGGTCACGGCTCTGGGCGACAGCGTCACCGACGCCAAGGCCCGCGCCTACGCGGCGGTGGCCCGGATCGATTGGCCGGAGGGTTTTTGCCGGCGCGACATCGGGTTCCGTGCCGTGGCGCGGGAGGCGGGCGAGGGCTGACCCGCGTTCCGTGACGGGTGCCTCGGCCCCACCCCGCTCTCCCGCGACGACGCGGGCGAGCCCGACACCGAGATCCGCCGATCGATCCGGGTCCGGCGCCGGTGGGGACGTCGGATCGCGGGCGCCGCGCCGCGGCCTGGAGTGACGGGCTCGCCCCGGTCGAGCCGTCCGCCCCCTACTCCCCCACCGCCGCGCCGGCCGGCCTGCGGTTGTCGTTGGCGCCGTAGAGCAGGCCCGGCCGCATCCGCCCCGTGCGCGAGGCGTCGTTGCCGGACGACGCGGCCTCCGGCAGCACGGGCGCCGCGGCGCGGACCGCGATGAGTTCCTGTGCGCCCCAGGGCTTCTGCTCGACGATCGTGTGGCCCATGCCCCGCAGGAGGCCCTGCGTGTCCGCCGAGAGCGCGAAGGGTTCGGCGTAGATCGTGTCGGGCAGCCACTGGTGGTGGATGCGCGGGGCGTCGACCGCCTCCTGCGGCTCCATGCCGAAATCGAGCATGTTGATCAGCGTCTGCGCGTTGATCGTGATGATCCGCGAGCCGCCCGGCGAGCCCGCCACCATCGCGACCTGACCGTCGCGCAGCACGATCGTCGGCGCCATGGACGAGAGCGGGCGCTTGCCCGGCTGGATCGCGTTCTTCGTCCCCTGCACGAGGCCGAACAGGTTCGGCACCCCGATCTTGACCGTGAAGTCGTCCATCTCGTCGTTGAGGAAGAACCCCGTGTCGCCGGCGATCACCCCGGCGCCGAAATAGCCGTTGATCGTGTAGGTCAGCGAGACCGCGTTGCCGGCCCTGTCCATCACCGAGATGTGGGTGGTCTCGGGCCGCTCCCGCGTCTCCGGGCCGGGATCCGGCCGGATCTCCGCCGACGGGGTTGCCCGGTCCGGGCGGATCGAGGCCCGGAGCGTCTCCGCGTAGGCCGGCGACAGGAGACGGTCGACCGGGTTTTCCACGAAGGCCGGGTCGCCGAGCAGCAGGTTGCGGTCCGCGTAGGCGCGCCGCATCGCCTCGACCATCAGGTGCACGGTCCGGGCCGAGTTGAACCCGGCGGCCCGCAGGTCGTAGCCGTCGAGGATGTTGAGGATCTCGCAGAGCGTGGTCCCGCCGGACGAGGGCGGGGGCGCCGACAGGATCGTCGCGCCCCGGTAGCGGCAGGTCAGCGGCTCGGACTGCGTCACCGTGTAGGCGGCGAAGTCGGACGCCGTCAGCAGGCCGCCGCCCGCCCGGGAGGCCGCCTCCACGGCCTCCGGGATCGCGCCCCTGTAGAACGCGTCCGCGCCGTGCTCGGCGATGGCCTGGAGGGTGCGGGCGAGGTCGGCCTGGACCAGCCGGTCCCCGGGCCGCCACGGGCTGCCGTCCGGGCGCAGGAAGATCCGGGCGACGTTCGGCTGCCCGGCGAACAGCTTGGTGCCGGATTCGAGGATGTCGGTGTCGCCCCGGGTCAGCACGAACCCGTCCCGGGCGAGCGCGATCGCCGGCGCCATCACCCGCGCCAGCGGCAGGGTCCCGTACGCGGCGAGCGCGGTGTTGAGGCCGAGCACCGTCCCGGGCACGCCGGCCGCCTTCCAGCCGCGCAGGCTCGCGCCCTTCACGACGGTGCCGGCGGCGTCGAGATACATGTCCCGGGTGGCGGCCGCCGGGGCGGTCTCGCGGAAATTGACGAAGCGGCTGCGCCCGTCGGCGCTGTGGAGCACCAGGAAGCCGCCGCCGCCGAGATTGCCGCAGCACGGGTTCACCACCGCCTCGGCGTAGGCCACCGCCACCGCGGCGTCGACGGCGTTGCCACCGGCCTTCAGGATGTCGGCGCCCACCTGCGAGGCGAGGCGCTGGGACGAGACCACCATCCCGTTCTCGGCCTCGACGGCCGGCCCCGAGGCGGCCCAGGCCGGTGGGCTGCCGAGGGCGAGCAGGGCTGTCAGGAGCAGCGCGCGTGCCGGTGCGATCATCCTGCCCTCTCCGGTGCGGGTCCCGCGCCGTTGCTGGCGCAGGCCGCCATATAGGGCGAACGGGACGATGCGGTCGCCTGCCGACATTCCCACGCGCGACCTCATCCTGAGGCGCCGGAGCGCACGCAGGCCTCGAAGGAGGGCTCCAGACGTCTCGCGATCCCTGGAGGGCGCCTCCGAAAGGCGGCTTCGCGCACCTCTGGAAGAGGGCGGGTGAGTGGGAGAGGCCGGGCAGGCCTTCCGCTTCCGCCTCAGCCGTTGCGGAACGTGTAGCTGTAGCCGTTCAGCGCCGGTGCGCCGCCGAGATGGGCGTAGAGCACCTTCGAGCCCTTCGGGAAGAAGCCCTTCTTCACGAGGTCGATCATGCCCTGCATCGACTTCCCCTCGTAGACCGGGTCGGTGATCATTCCCTCGAGCCGGGCCGAGAGCCGGATCGCCTCCACGGTCTCCTTGGAAGGCACGCCGTAGACCGGGTAGGCGTAATCCTCGTTGAGCACCACGTCGTCGGCGACGATGTCGCCCGCGCCGACCAGGGCGGCGGTGTTCTGGGCGATGTCGAGGACCTGGGCCTTGGTCTGGGCCGGGGTGCAGGAGGCGTCGATGCCGATGACGTTGCGGGCGCGCCCGTCGGCCGAGAAGCCCACCAGCATGCCGGCATGGGTCGAGCCCGTCACCGTGCAGACCACCACGTAGTCGAAGCGCAGGCCCATCTCGGCCTCCTGCTTGCGGACCTCCTCGGCGAAGCCGACATAGCCGAGCCCGCCGTACTTGTGCACCGAGGCGCCGGCCGGGATCGCGTAGGGCTTGCCGCCCTCGGCCTCGACCTCGGCGAGCGCCCGCTTCCACGAATCGCGGATGCCGATGTCGAACCCGTCATCGACGAGCTGCGTCTGCGCGCCCATGATCCGCGACAGGAGGATGTTGCCGACCCGGTCGTAGACGGCGTCCTCATGCGGCACCCAGGCCTCCTGGATCAGCCGGCACTTCATCCCGATCTTGGCGGCGACCGCCGCGACCATGCGGGTGTGATTCGACTGCACGC
Source organism: Methylobacterium sp. FW102-HT35C08 (assembly GCF_058790235.1). Taxonomy (NCBI): domain Bacteria; kingdom Pseudomonadati; phylum Pseudomonadota; class Alphaproteobacteria; order Hyphomicrobiales; family Methylobacteriaceae; genus Methylobacterium; species Methylobacterium sp. FW102-HT35C08. The sequence goes on from NZ_JBYTCL010000002.1 coordinate 1,591,972, forward strand.
CGCCGATCGACACCAGCGTGTCGGCCCCGCTCTTGATCGCGTCCGGCACGATGTATTCGAGCTTGCGCAGCTTGTTGCCGCCATAGGCGAGGCCGGAATTGCAATCCTCGCGCTTGGCGTAGAGCTCCACCTCGCCGCCGAGATGCGCGGTCAGGCGCTTGAGCGGCTCGATCGGCGTCGGGCCGAAGGTCAGGGGATAGCGCTCGAATTTGTCCAGCATCGGGTCTCTCCGGGTCTCGGGGCGCGGCCGGGGGCAGGAGCGGTCTCCGTCCGGCCGGGACGCGTCGAAGCGAGGCCTCGGGGACGGCCCGGCGCAAGGCCCGGCTCCGTCTTCGAGGCGCAGGGAAAACTACCCGATCCGCGATGAAAGGTGCTCTCGATCTTTCATCTCAGACGTCCAGTGACTTGCGTCGCTGAGCACCTTGGCCGCAGAGAATTCCGGATCGCGCGCCGCTTCTGAAAGAATCGTCCATGTCCGCAGGGCTCGACCGGATCGACCAGAAGATCCTCCGCCTCCTTCAGGCGGACGGGCGCATGGCCAATGCCGAGATCGCCGAGCGGGTCGGCACCAGCGCGGCCACCTGTCACCGCCGGATCCAGCGCCTGTTCACCGAGGGGTTCGTGCGGGCGGTCCGGGCGCTGATCGACCCGATGCGGGTCGGACGCGGCACCCTGGTCTTCGTCGGCGTCGTGCTCGACCGCTCGACGCCCGAGAGTTTTTCGGAGTTCGAGGCCGCCGTGCGGGCGATTCCCGTACTCCTCGACTGCCACCTCGTGGCCGGCGATTTCGACTACATGCTGAAGATCCGGGTCTCCGACATGGCCGACTTCAACCGCCTCCACAGCGCCACGCTGATCGGCCTGCCGGGGGTGCGCCAGACCCGGACCTTCTTCGTAATGAAGGAGGTGATCGACAACGCGCCCCTCGACCTGTGACAGCGTCTCTGCGAGCGGAGCGAAGCAATCCAGCCGCGCCACGCGGCCGGAGGTCGCGCCGCCCTGGGTCGCGTCGCTGCGCGCGCGATGCCGCGATGGCGGCGGAACCGTCCCCTACCCCTCCCCGCGCCGCGCCTTGCGCAGCGCCTCCCACCGGTCGAGGCGCTCGGCCAGGCGAGTCTCGTAACCCCGTTCCGTAGGCTGATAGAGCTGCTGGCGCCCCAGCGCATCGGGCCAGTAATCCTGGCCCGAGAAGGCATCGGGCTCGTCGTGATCGTAGCGGTAGCCCTCGCCGTAGCCGATCCGCTTCATCAGCTTGGTCGGCGCGTTGAGGATGGTGCGCGGCGGCGGCAGGGAGCCCGCCTCCTTGGCGAGACGGGTCGCGGCCTTGTAGGCGGTGTAGACGGCGTTCGATTTCGGCGCGCAGGCGAGATAGATCGCCGCCTGGGCGAGCGCCAGCTCGCCCTCCGGGCTGCCGAGGAAGTCGAACGCGTCCTTGGCGGCGTTGGCCACCACCAAAGCCTGCGGGTCGGCGAGCCCGATATCCTCCACCGCCATGCGCACGAGCCGGCGGGCGATGAACAGCTGGTCCTCGCCGGCATCGAGCATCCGGCAAAGATAGTAGAGCGCCGCGTCCGGATCGGAGCCGCGCACGGTCTTGTGCAGGGCCGAGATCAGGTTGTAGTGGCCCTCCTGCGCCTTGTCGTAGATCGGCGCGCGCCGCTGCACGATGTCTTGCAACGCTTCCGCGTCGAGGGTCTCGCCTGCTTGCGCCGAGCGCCAGACCTCCTCCGCGAGGGTCAGGGCGGCGCGACCGTCGCCGTCGGCCATGCGCACCAGCACGCCCCGCGCCTCCTCGGTGAGCGGCAGGGCCTGGCCCGTCAGCGCCTCGGCCCGGACCAGGAGCCGCGCGATCGCGCCGGGATCGAGGGCCCGGAACAGCAGCACTCGGGCACGCGACAGGAGCGCGGCGTTCAGCTCGAAGGAGGGGTTCTCGGTGGTCGCACCCACCAGCGTGACGGTGCCGTCCTCCATCACCGGCAGGAAGGCGTCGAGCTGCGCCCGGTTGAACCGGTGGATCTCGTCGACGAACAGCAGGGTCGCCTGCCCGGTCGCCCGGCGCTTGCGCGCGGCCTCGAACACCTTGCGCAGGTCCGGCACGCCCGAGAAGATCGCCGAGATCTGCTCGAAATGCAGGTCGGTACCCTGGGCCAGCAGCCGCGCCACCGTGGTCTTGCCGGTGCCGGGCGGTCCCCAGAAGATCAGCGAGCCGAGGCTGCGCCCCCGCAGGAGCCGGGTGAGCGCCCCGCCCTCCCCGGTCAGGTGCTCCTGGCCGACCACCTCCGCCAGGCTCTGCGGGCGCAGCCGGTCCGCCAGGGGCCGGGCAGCTTCGGCGCCGACAGCGCGGCCGTGATCCGATGCCGAGGGAGGTTCCGGGGAGGTGAACAGGTCGGACATCCGCGCATCAACACCGAGCCCGGCGCCCGTCGCAACCCGGGATCCGACTTATCCGCGCAGCACCGACTTCATCTCGATGCCATCGCGATTGATCGCGATCTCCCAGGCACCGAGGCTGTTGCGGGTCACGCGTTCGAGATCCTTGGTGGTCTGGACCGGCAGCCCGTTGACCGAGAGGATGATGTCGCCCTTCTGCAGGCCGGCGAACGCGGCCGGCGAGTTCTCCTCGACGGCCTGCACGGCCACGCCGTCGGTCGGGAAATCGACCTGCATCTCCTCGGCCACCGCGGGCGAGGTGTTCACCAGGGTCGCGCCCACGAAGGGCGAGCGGGTCTTCACCTTGAGCACGTCGCGCGGGCGCGTCTCCGGGGCCGGGGCGAGCTTCACCGCGACCGTCTGGCGGCTCGTGCCACGCAGGATCCCGAAGCGGGCTTGGCCCTGGACGCCCTTCAGGGCGAAGCGGTAGCCGAACGCCTCCGGGTCGGCCACCTCCTGGCCGTCGACCGTCAGGATCAGGTCGCCGCGCTTCAGCCCGGCCTCTTCGGCGGGGCTCTTGGCCTGCAGGCTCGCCACCAGCACGCCGGTCGGGTGATCGAGGCCCATGCTGTCGGCGATGTCGGGCGTCACGCTCTGGATGCGCGCCCCGAGCCACGGCCGGCGCACGACGCTCGCCCCGTCGCGGGCGGCGTCGACCACGGCCTTGACCATGCCGACGGGGATCGCGAAGCCGATGCCGTGGCTGCCGCCGGATTGCGAGTAGATCGCCGTGTTGAGGCCCACCAGCTGACCGCGCAGGTCCACCAGCGCGCCGCCCGAATTGCCCGGGTTGATCGCCGCGTCGGTCTGGATGAAGTACTGGTAATCGGCCGAGCCCACCTGCGTACGCGCCAGCGCCGAGACGATGCCCTGCGTCACCGTCTGGCCAACGCCGAACGGGTTGCCGATCGCCATCACGAAGTCGCCGACCTCCAGGGCGTCGGCGTCGCCGAACGGCATCGGCACGAGACCCTTCGGGACATCCTTGAGCTTGAGCACCGCCAGGTCGGTGCGCGTGTCGCGCATCACGATCGTCGCCTCGAACTCCCGGCGATCCGCGAGGGCGATCCGCACCTCGTTCATGTTGTCGATGACGTGGTTGTTGGTGATGACGAGCCCGTCGGCATCGACCAGAACGCCCGAGCCCAGGGAGCGCTGCGCCCGGTCGCCCCGCGGGCCGCGACCGCCTTCCGGCTCGCCGAAGAAGCGGCGCATGAACTCCTCCATGGCGCTGGTGCGCGCGCTGGAGCGCTTGTCCACGTGGGAGGCGTAGACGTTCACCACCGAGGGCGCGGCGCGCTTCACCACGGGGGCGAAGGAGAGCTGCACGTCCGCCTTGCTGAGGGGAACGACCTTGGCCGTCTCCTTGGGCGCCTCGGTGCGCGCCATCTGCGCCCCGGCCGGACCGGTGGCCAGCAGGGCTGCGACGAGGGCGGGCAGGGCAAGGCGGGTCAGCATACAGGGCTCCGGCGTCAGGGCGGGTGCGCCGTCCAGGCGGTCAGGAGGAGGCGCACCGGGAAGCCCTACGGTATCAAGCTCGATTGCGGCAGGCCCGCGACACCTTCGCCGCAGCGGATGGTCTCCGCTCGAGGGGCTGGGTTTTCCGATGCCGGGCTACTGACCGGGCGCCGCCCGCAAGCGGACCGCTTGAGCCTGAAGCGTTCGGGCCCTTTCGTCCAGACCTGCAGGATATGTTCGTAGGGCGTGAGGCCGCGCAGGCGGTCGACGGCATTCGGGAGAAGTACGGCCTCTCGGAACGTCACGCCTGCCGGATCGTCAGCCAGCACCGCGGCACGCAGCGCACCGTGCCCACCGTGCCGGCCGACGAGGATGGGCTGACCCGAGCCATCGTTGCCTTGGCCTCCGAGTATGGGCGCTATGGCTACCGACGCGTCACCGCGCTGCTGCAGACAGACGGCTGGCGGGTGGGCAAGGACCGGGTTCAGCGGATCTGGCGTCGCGAGGGGCTGAAGGTCCCCAGCCGACATAAACCCCGCAGCCGCCTATGGCTGAACGACGGCTCGTGCGCGCGGCTGCGGCCACTCCACCGCAACCACGTCTGGAGCTTCGACTTCGTGCAGGCCCAGACGCACGACGGCCGGAGCCTGCGCATCCTGACGCTGATCGATGAGCACAGCCGGGCGTGCCTCGCCTTGAAGGTGGCGCGGCGCATCAACAGCCTGGGTGTGATCGAGGCCCTAGCAGAGGCGATGTGCCTGCACGGTTCCCGGCGCACATCCGCTGCGACAACGGTCCTGAGATGATCTCGAAGGCGCTGCGCAAGTGGGTCACTAAGGCCGGCTCGCAGATCCAGTCCATCGCACCCGGCTCGCCGTGGGAGAACGGGTACTGTGAGAGCTTCAACGGCAAGCTGCGCGACGAGTGCCTGAGGCAGGAGATCTTCTACTCACTCAAGGAGGCACAGATCGTGATCGGCCTCTGGCAGAACACGTACAACCGCGTCCGGCCGCATTCGTCGCTGGGCTACCGACCACCCGCGCCTGTCAGCTTCCCGGATCTGGCCTTCCGGCTACACATGGGCGCGACCATGCAGTAACCTCGCAACTGGCCCGGTCCAAAATACCGGTCAGGTCACCGGTGTTTATATCTTCGACTTGACCAGGCGCTACGATTGGGTCTGGATGATTTCGACTGGGCTCGCCGTCGGCGCTGGACTGATGGTGTTCCTGCTGCCGAACCGGCAAGTGCCAGCGCATGCAGCTTGAAAGTCCCAAATGTCCAATTTGAAGAGGGACAGGCGGGAACCGCATCGCGGGTCGCGCCGTGCCAGTGGATCGTCACCGATGGGCCGAGACCGCGTGCGGGCTCGGTGAGCGAAGCGATTAGGGCCACGGTGCCGCCGACAGGTGGCAGGCGCCTGCCCGTCAGCGTCACTTGTCGCCGTAGACGCAGGTAGGCAGCGCGGACTTCTCGATGGAACCACCAACGCGGTTCACCCAGAAGCATTTGATCCCGAAGTCCGCTGTTCGCACGCTGAAAGACTGAATTTCGCTGTCTATCTTAGTGGTAGACTCGGAGTACAACGCACTGTCCGGCAGATGTCATACAGCGTCGCTGGTGTGGCTCTCATGCCAAGCG
>NZ_JBYTCL010000002.1:1607500-3925000 GCF_058790235.1 Methylobacterium sp. FW102-HT35C08
AGCAGGTCGAGGAGTTTTTCCGCCGCCCCCGGCACGAAGGGCTGGGTCAGGATGCCGAAGGCGCGCAAGCTCTCCAGGGTCGTGTACAGCACCGCGTTCATCCGCGCCGGGTCGGACTTGCGCAGTTTCCACGGCTCCTGGGCGGCGAAGTAGCGGTTGGCCTCGGCCACCACGGCCCAGATCTCGGCCAGGACGGTGTGGAGCGCCAGCTCGCCCATGAGGGTCCGGGCCCGCGCCGGCAGGGCATCGGCCTGGGCCAGCAGGGCCGTGGCGGCCGCGTCCAGGCTGCCCGGATCCGGCACCGCGCCGTCGCAGTTCTTGGCGACCATCGAGAGCGAGCGCTGGGCGAGGTTGCCGAGATCGTTGGCCAGATCGGCGTTGATCCGGCCGATGATCGCCTCGTGGCTGTAGCTGCCGTCGCCGCCGAACGGCACCTCGCGCAGCACGAAGTAGCGCACCGGGTCGACGCCGTAGGTGTCGGCGAGCTCGAACGGGTCGAGGACGTTGCCCAGCGACTTCGACATCTTCTCGCCCTTGGAGAGCAGGAAGCCGTGGCCGAAGACGCGCTTGGGCAGGGGCAGCCCGGCCGACATCAGGAAGGCCGGCCAGTAGACCGCGTGGAACCGCACGATGTCCTTGCCGATCACGTGCAGGTCCATCGGCCAGAATTTCCGTTTGGGGTTCTCCGCGTCGGGGAAGCCGGTGACGGTGAGATAATTGGTGAGCGCGTCGACCCACACGTACATGACGTGGTTCGGGTGGCCGGGCACCGGCACGCCCCAGTCGAAATTGGTGCGGCTGACCGAGAGGTCCTTGAGGCCGGAGCGCACGAAGCTCGCCACCTCGTTCTTCCGGGTCTCCGGCCCGATGAAGCCGGGCTGCTCGTCGTAGAGCTTCAGCAGCCTGTCTTGGTAGGCGGAGAGCCGGAACAGGAAATTCTCCTCCTCCATCCACTCGACCGGCGTGTCGGTGGCGAGGCTGCGGCGGCTGCCGTCCTCCAGGAGCCGGGTCTCGGACGCGTCGTAATAGGCCTCGTCACGGACCGAGTACCAGCCGGCATACTTGTCGAGGTAGATGTCGCCGTTGGCCTCCATCCGTCGCCAGATTTCCTGGGCGGCTTCGTAATGGCCGGGCTCGGTGGTGCGGATGAAGCGGTCGTAGGCGCAGTCCATCCGGTCGGCCATCGCCTGGAACCGGGCGGCGGTGCCGTCGACGAAGGCGCGCGGCGTGGTGCCGGCCCGGGTCGCGGCCTGCTGGATCTTCAGCCCGTGCTCGTCGGTCCCGGTGGAGAACAGCACGTCGTAGCCGTCGAGCCGGTGGAAGCGCGCGATCGCGTCGGCGGCGATCACCTCGTAGGCGTGGCCGATATGGGGCGCGCCGTTGGGGTAGGAGATCGCGGTCGAGAGACCGAAGGTCTTTCGGGGATTCGCCGGGGCGTTGGACGTCACGTCTGTGGTGTTCCGGATGAGCGCGGGAGGCTGTCCGCGTTGTCGCGCGGCCGGAGCCGGGACGCAACCGTTGCAGCCTGCGGGCCCGTCGGAACCACGTCCTCGGCCGGCCCGGGCGGCGGGGGAATCTCGGTCGTCTCCCGCCATGCGCGATCGTCCCCGCGCGCCGTTCGGCGCCGGGGGCATGGCCCAAGAGACGAACACGCGGGACGCGGGACGCCGCGGGAACCCAGGTGTCGGCCAGTCAACGCGCGGGATCCGATCCCCGCGGCGCCCGCGGCATCGACCGGGCATGGTCCCTGGCCGGTGCCGTCTTTCTCGTCGCGGTGTCTCCGACGTCCCGGTCCTGCGCCGGCCTGCCAAGCGGTCTCAGGCGAGGCGCACGCGCCTCCGGAACCCGCTATCAATGCCGTGGCCTTCCAGCCGTGTGCCCGCCTCGTAGTGGGCGGATCCGCAGGGTGCGTAGGGTCGGCCCAGTGGCGGGTCGGCGCGGGGACATTTCGGCCCCCGCCGGGCAGACTGCCGCCCGGTCTCACGCCCGCCACCGAGACACGCCCCGTACCGGCACGCCGCCCGGGGCGATGGCGGCTGAGAGCCACCGACGCGGGCACCGCCCCGCGCCACGGACCCACCCGGTCAGCCACCGGGCGGGCCCCGTCAAGGACGCCCTGGGATCGCTCCCGGACCGCCGTGGGCAGGTGGCGGCTAATGAGCACAAAATAGGAACATTGTCAAGGTCGGAGCGTGCCCGGCGCCGCGCCGGGTGGTGTCTGAAACCCGAGCGCGACCGCCCTGGCCGGTCGACTGCGCCATCCCGTCTTCAGGGTCTCGGGGTCGGAGGCGCAATCCGGCAGCATCACGCCGGGCAGCGACCGGCCGGCTCCGCGACGTGAGGACATTCTGCCGGAATGGGGACACGATTCGCACGCCTGTCCCCGAAATAATGTCTTCAATTTATGTATTAAATATCCAAATTCTCATATTCAACGTCCTTCAAATAGACGATGCGGATATTGCGTTGCTAGGATTTTCTATTGGAACCAGAATAAGGACATTGATGACTGATTCGGGTTGATATCAAACCGGATTGTGCGCCATTCGTGCCGATATGCGGGGAGGTTTTTCAATGTCTCATGACGCTAGATTGGAGCCCCTGTTTCCGATTGCCGACATACAGGGTGACATCCTGGTCGGTCTGCCGAAACGTCATGAGCATCTCATGTTTTTCGAGGTGATCGACGTCGCGGCCTTCAAGGAATTTCTTGAGCGGCTCGACATCACCAGCATGCAGGATTGTCTGCGGTTCCGCGACGAGATCGCCGCACAGAGGCAGGTCAGTCACGCGCTCATCCCGACCCCCGGTTTGAACATCGCGTTCACGGCCGCAGGACTGGCCCGGATTGGCGTCAGCCAGGTCTCCGGTGCGACCGGAATCGACGCTTTCAAGGGCGGAATGGCCAGCCGGCAAGCCGTTCTGAACGATCCGCCCGCTTCATCCTGGCGCTCCTTGCGGCCGTCCAAGCGGCTGCACGGTGTCTTCATCGTGACCGGAGCCACGCACGCCGAGGTCGCGAACGTGATGTCGCTTCGCCTGGCGCCTCCCGGTGCCAACGGATGGCGCCTGATCGATGAGGAGGTGGGGCAGGTCCGCCCGGAGCCGGTCCTGGGCCACGAGCATTTCGGCTATGCGGACGGGGTCTCGCAACCCGGCATTCGGGGGCGGATCGCCGAGACGGTCGCGCTGAATCCCGGGCTCAAGGACAGCAACGGCCAGGACAGCGAGCCGGATCAGGCCGCCCCCGGTCAGGACGTGCTGTGGCCCGGCGAATTCGTGTTCGGTTATCCGGCCCAGAATCCCGGAGCCGCTTCGTTCCCCGAGAAGGGGCCTGAGAGGACGCCCCCGATCCCGTTCATGCTGAATGGATCGTTTCTCGTCATCCGGCGCCTGGCCCAGTTGGTTCCGGAATTCAATGCCTCCGTGAAGCGGGCCTCCCAGAGCCTTCCGGCCTCATCCGATCAGGCCGACCCCGACTTGCTCGGCGCGCAGCTGGTCGGCCGCTGGAAGAGCGGCGCTGCGCTCATCCAGGCCCCGACGCGGGACAACCGTGCCCTGGGTGACAACACGCCCGACGCGAACAAATTCGAGTTCGGTGACGATCGGGAGGGGCTGATCTGCCCCTGGGCCGCCCATATCCGCAAAACCTATCCGCGGGACGATGTCCGTCATGACACCAGCCCCCCGCCGGCGGATGTGGATCGGGCGGAGGCGTTCACGCAGACCCATCGCATGCTGCGGCGCGGGATCGCGTTCGGTCCTGAGCTGACCGAGGAGGAAGCCCTGTCGGGAACCTCGAACGGCGGGGATCACACGCGCGGGCTTCTCTTCAAGTGTTATGTCACGTCCATCGAGGGCCAGTTCGAGTTCGTTCAGCAGCAATGGAGTAACGCGGCGGACTTCTCGCAGGAAGGGAGCGGGATCGATCCGATCATCGGGCAGAGTCCGAGCGCCGTCCGGCCCTTCAGGGGTGCCGCGCCCATTTCCAGGAACGTCGCCGGGAAGCCCGATCTGACTCTGAGGAGCTTCGTGCGCATGGAGGGGGGAGAGTATTTCTTTGCGCCTTCGATCCCGGCCCTCCGGTCGCTCTAGGTCCGCCGGCTCTCCGCTACGGTCGGGCGGCGGGCGACGCGACGTCCCCGGTCCACCCCGTAACCCGCTTCGCCCCTGGGCAGCCGCCCTGGCTGCCCAGGGGCGAAGCCTACGCCACCTCCGCGAGATCCCCGAACAGGGACAGCACCACCGGCCGCCGGTCGAGGTTGTAGATCGCCGCCTCCCGGGCGGCGCGGCCGAACCGGTCGGCGACCTCCACCAGGGCGGCGAGGCGGGCGGGGGGCTCGTCCCGGCGCCGGTCGATCTCGGCCGAGACGAAGCGCAGCACCGCGTCCTGGGCGGCCTCGAACCGCCCCTCGGCGTCGCGGCCCGCCAGGGTCTCGGCGAGCTTGAGCACCCGGCCCCAGTCGGGATTGCGCGCCCGCGCCAGCAGGGTCTCGATCTCGGCCACGAGGCCGGCGGTGACCGGATCGAGCATCGCCAGCGCGCGGGCGACCGAGCCCTCGCACTGGGCCAGCGCCCTGGCCAGGGCGGTCTCGTCGGGCTGCGGGAAGGGCTCGGGCAGGCCGCGCACGACCCGGGCGACGTCCTCGGCCGGGAGGGGGCGCAGCATCAGCGCCCGGCAGCGCGAGCGGATCGTCGGCAGCAGCCGGCCGGGCTGGTGCGACAGGATCAGGAACAGCGCCCGGGGCGGGGGCTCCTCCAGCACCTTGAGCAGGGCGTTGGCGGCGTTGGCGTTCAGGTCCTCGGCGCTGTCGAGGATGCAGACCCGCCAGCCGGAATCCGCCGCCGTCGTGGCGAACAGGTCGAGGGCGCGGCGGACCATGTCGACCGAGATCTTGGTCGGCAGCGCCTTGGCGCCCGCCACCCGGTGGCGGCGCAGGACCACGAGATTCGGGTGCGACAGGCCCGCCACCTTGCCGAGGACGGCGTCGCCCGCCGGCACGGCGAGGCCCGCCGGGCCCCCGCCCGCGGGGTAGGCGAGCAGGCGCCGGGCGACCCGGTAGGCCAAGGTCGCCTTGCCGATGCCGGGGGCGCCGCCGATCAGCCACGCGTGGTGCAGGCGCCCCGCCGCGATCGCCGACGCGAAGGCGTCGGCCGCGGCCGCGTGGCCGACGAGCCCGAGGGTCTCGCGCGGGCGCGGGATCCCGGCGAGGTCCCCGGGCTCGACGTCGTCGGCGGCGCGGTCGGTGGGTTTCATGGGACGGGCTTCATGGGACGGGCTTCATGGAACGGGCTTCAGGGCGCTGCCTGCGGGTTCGGGGCGGTTCGTCGCTCCCGCCGGGGCCGCCGACACGGTTGCTGGCTGGGATGGGATCGGTCGGGCCGGGTATAGCCGCACACCGCAACTCACGCCGCATCGCCGCTCCGGTCCTCCCCCGCCGGCCGGTCGGGCAGGAGCGCCGGCAGCCGGGCCGCGACGGCGGCGCGGATCGCCGCCTCGACCGCGTCGGGCTCGCGGGACGCGTCGATCACCGCGCAGCGCTCCGGCTCGGCCCGGGCGATCGCCAGGAACGCCTCCCGCAGCCGGATGTGGAAGTCGAGAGCCTCGGCCTCGAACCGGTCGGCCCCCTGCCCCGTCCCGGCGCCGCGCCCGGCCGCGCGGGCGAGGCCGGCCTCGGGGGCGAGGTCGAGGATCAGGGTGAGGTCGGGCCGGGTCGGGCCGACGACGACCCGCTCCAGGGCGTCGACGATCCCGGGATCGAGCCCGCCCGCGGCGCCCTGGTAGGCGCGGGTCGAGTCGATGAAGCGGTCGCACAGCACGGTCTCGCCCCGGCGCAGAGCCGGGCGGATCAGCCGGTCGAGATGATCGATCCGGGCGGCGCTGAACAGCAGCGCTTCCGCGAACGGGCCGTAGGGCTTGGCGACGCCGTCGAGCAGCGCCGTGCGGATCTCCTCGGCCCGCGGCGATCCGCCGGGCTCGCGCGTCACGCAGACGGGCCGGCCCGAGCGCGCGCGCAGGGTCGCGGCGAGGCGGGCGATCTGGGTCGACTTGCCGGCCCCCTCCCCGCCCTCGAAGGTGATGAAGGCGCCGCCCGCTTCCGCGGGATCCCCGAGCCGCGGCACGGTCACGCGCGCGCCGTCACGACGGATTGGCCGCCCCGGCAGCGCCCTTGTCACCGCCCTTGTCGCTCCCCTTGCCGGCCCGGTCGAGGGCCTTGCGGACGAGGCCGGTGCCGAATTCCAGCGCCGCATCCATCGCCCGCTGCGACAGGGTGCCGGGCTCCACCGCGGCGCCGGCGACGAGCGGCTGGTCGAGGGCGACGGTGTCGCCGCGCTGGATGCGCAGGATTCCGACCCGCTGGCCCTCCTCCACGGGGGCGACGAGCGGCCCGGTATAGATCACCTTGGCGCTGACCCGGTCGCTGGAGCCGCGGGGCAGCAGCACCCGCACGGGCTTCTTCGCCACCAGCGGCACCGAGCCCGACTGGCCGCCGAACACCGAGGCCTCGGCCACGGTCTCGCCCGGCGCGAAGACCTGCCGGGGCTCGAAGGCGCGGAAGCCCCATTCCATCAGCTTGCGCGACTCGGCGGCGCGGTCCCGGGCGGTCTTGAGGCCCGAGACCACCAGCACGAGCCGCTGGCCGTTCTGCACCGCCGAGCCGGTGAGCGCGTAGCCGGATTCCTCCAGGTAGCCGGTCTTGAGCCCGTCCGCGCCGATGTCGAGGGCCAGCAGCGGGTTGCGGTTCTGCTGACGGATCTTGTTCCAGGTGAACTCCTTCTCGGCGAAGATCTTGTAGTAGTCCGGGTAGGTCTCGATGATGTGCAGCGCGAGCTTCGCCATGTCCCGGGCCGTGACCTTCTGGTCGGGCGCCGCGTAGCCGGTGGCGTTGCGGAAGGTCGAGTTGGTCAGCCCGATCTCCTTGGCGCGCTGGTTCATCAGCCCGGCGAAGGCCTCCTCGGAGCCGGCCATGTTCTCCGCGATGGTGATCGCCGCGTCGTTGCCCGACTGCACGATCAGGCCGCGCAGCAGGTCCGCCATCTTGATGCGGCTGTTGACCTGCGCGAACATCGACGAGCCGCCGCCCCCCGCCCCGCCGCGCTTCCACGCGTCCTCGGTGACGGTGAACTCCGTGTCCATCGACAGGCGGCCGGATTTCAGCGCCTCGAACACGATGTCGGTGGTCATCAGCTTGGCCATGCTGGCCGGGGAGAAGCGCTCGTCGGCGGCCTTCTCGAACAGGACCGAGCCGGAATCGGCGTCGATCAGGATCGCGTGCGGGGCCGCGGTCTGGAAGCCCTGCGCGGCGGCGGCGGCGAGGCCGGCGCCCAGCGCGCAGGCGGCCGCGAGAAGGGTGAGAAGGGGTCTGCGCATCGCCGTTCCGTCCCGCGCCTGCCGTCGGGCCGGGAGAGCCTCGGCCGTTTCCGGATAACAAGCGTGACCATATTACGGTTTCGCGCCGGGATCGAATGCGAAATGCCGCATCGCGATCAAGAGGCTGCGGCCGGCGTGGGCGCCGCCGGGCCGTCCTCAGTAGATCCCGGCGAGGCGGGCGTGGTGCGCGCCGGCAGGCGCCGCCGTCTTGCTCGGGGCCGCGCCCTTGGCCGGGGCCGCCGACCGGGCGGTCGCGGCGGCCTTGGTGATCCCCGCGGTTCCGGGGGCCTTGGACGGGACCGCCGCGCCCGCGGGGGCTTTCGGTGCCGCCGCGCTGGCCAGACGCGCCATGGCGAGCTTGGCCGAGGGTGGAAGCGCTGCGGGCGCGGCCTTGGCGAGCCGCGCGGGGGCAGGCGATGCGGTCGGCCGCAGGGCGGCCTGCACGGGCGCCGCGTGGCCCGCCGCAATCTTCAGGACGGCCCCGCGCCCCGGCGCCGGCGGCGCGCCGTGGGCCAGGGCCGGGTTGAGGCCCGCCACCGTCGGGGCGGTGCCCCGTGACGCGGCAGCCTGCACGGGTTGCGGCCGGAACTCCCGCACGCGCGGGGCGGTGGGCTGCACGGCCGCCGGAACCGTCACGGCCGCCGAGGCCAGCACGATCGGCGCGCGTATCGGGGCCGGCCTCTCGGGACGGGGCGCCGGCGCTTCGGCGGGCTCCTCGCGCGCCTGTGCGGGGTCCTGGACAGGCTTGAAGGCGAGCGGCGCGGGGGCCGAGCGCGCGTAGCGCTCGGTCTCCGCCGAGGAGCCGAGATCGGCCACCATCACGGTGGAGCGGCCGGCCGGCCGGCCGTCGGTGCGCAGGCTCGCGAGCAGCTTGCGGTCGTCGCTGCCGGCGACCGAGGCCTTGCCGACATACTCGACGCGCACATGCGCGGTGCCGCGGCGGTGGAAGCCCAGCGCGTCGGCCGCCTCCTCCGAGACATCCATGACGCGGCCGGCATGGTAGGGGCCGCGGTCATTGACGCGCACTACCATCGAGTAGCCGTTGTCGAGGTTGGTCACCCGGGCGTAGCTCGGCAGCGGCAGGGTCGGGTGGGCGGCCGCGATCGAGTGCCGGTCGAACACCTCGCCGTTGGCGGTCATGCGCCCGTGGAAGGCCGAGCCGTACCAGGAGGCGAGGCCCTCGCGCACGTAGCCGTTCGGATCCTCCTTGGGCACGTAGGTCTGGCCGGCGACCACGTAGGGCTTGCCGGTGTAGCGGCGGCCGCCGCCCTTCGGGATCACGTCGCCCTCGTTGTAGAGGCGCGGGCTGGCCTTGACCCCGTATTTCGGATCGATGCCGTTGCCGGCGGCCAGCTTCTGCTGGGGCGCGGTGGCGCAGTTCGCCGTGGCCAGGGCCACGCCCGACACGGCCATGAGCCGCAGGGCGAGGCGCGCCGGCCGGGGGAGCGTCGTGCGCACCATCGTGGACTTCACCAACTCTACGCGTGACCGGGGCCCGGCAACCGGACCGGAACCGGCTGGCCCTGGAGGCGGTCAGCCGGTCCACCGAGAATTGTATCGGTCGCGTAAAGGAAGCCTGAACGGCGGCGGGGTTCGGCCGCCGTTCAGCCGATCCACGTCGTTCATGCTGTGCGGTAAGGACAACGCTGAACGCGTTGAGAAGGCACCTGAATTTGCGCTGCAGTACTCGGCCGCTCTGGCGCGCGGCCGGATTTTCAGCGCGGCTGCGTCTCGGTCAGCTGCGCGATGGACCGGGCGCCGCGCTGCTTGAACAGCAGGTCGAGACCTTCCAGCAGGAGGGCGTGCATCTTGGTCCGCTCGGCATAGGCGAGATCCCGCAGCTGATCGTAGACCGGCGGCTCCAGGTAGACCGACATCTGGCGGGCGCGCTGCTTGAGCGTGGCCGCCGGCTTCGGCGCCGGCGGCGCGAGGGCCAGCGCCACGATCTCGGCGCCCTGGGGCCGATGGGCCGGGACGGATCGGGCCGGTGGGCTCGCCGAGGCGACGATGGCCGCGAGGCTGAGCTTAGGCGGCTTGGACATTCTGACCCGTCCTCAGGGACTGCGTGCGGCGCTCGATCCAGGACCAGAGGCGGCGGACCTCCCCGGCGGCCTGGCCTTTGGGGTTGAATTCGGTGACGCCCTGACCGAGGCCGATCGCGTCCTGATGGTCGGTGCGGGCGACGATGTTCACGTCCGGCAGGATGCCGAGCACCGCGAGCCCGTCCGCCGCATCGCGGACCCGGTACGAGCGCGGCGGGGTCTGGTTCAGCACGAAGGCGAACTTCTTCTCCAGCCGGTAGACGGCCGCCAGCGTCGGCTTGAAGGCGCGCAGGTCGGCGGGCGTCGGCCGGCACGGGATGATGCAGAGATCCGCCGCGCGGATCGCCGACAGGGTGCCGGTGGAATCGACGCCCGGCGTGTCGATGAACACGTAGTCGTAGGCCGAGTCGCGCAGGCGCTCCATCACCGCGTCGATCTGCGTGGCGTCGATCTGGGCGACCTCCGGCCCGTCGGCCGTGCGATGGTCCAGCCAGTCCGAGATCGTAGCCTGGCGGTCCATCTCCAGGATGCAGACCGTATGGCCCGCCTCCCGGGCGGCCACCGCCAGGGAGATGCACAGCGTGCTCTTGCCGCTGCCGCCCTTCTGCGTGACGAAGGTGATCGCTTTCATCCTGGGCGTCCTCCAGAAGGCCCCGTGACTCCGTCCGGGCGGCCGCGACTCCCGGTCGCTGCACCGACGGGACCAACCTCAGGTGACTGCGTCGCGGCGTGCCACGATCCTGTGACCCAAGGATGCTCCCGGGTACGGTGCGGCCGGTATGGTTAACGGGGGGTTAAGGGGGCATCCTGCCAGGACTTTACCTGCGCGTGGCAGTCCTCGACGACAGGTTCTTAAACTTCAGGTTAAGATTTCTGGCGTAGAATGGGTTAACAGCCTTCCCAGCGCCACCAGGATACCGTAGCGTGCTCGCAGGTGAGATGAGGAGCTTGCTGGAGGTGGAAACCTCAAGTTTAGAGATCTCGGACGTCTCGGCGAGGAATGGCATGGCCGAAGCCCCGATCCCGCAATCCGTCCTGGACGCCTCGGGCGTGGTCGGCACGTGGGTCCACGATTACTGGGCCGGACAGCTGGCGCTCTCGGCCTCCCTGGCGGGCCTGCTCGGCCTCGACCCGGAGGCGGCGGCGCGCGGCGTGTCCCTCGAAGCCTTCCTGGACCGCACCCATCCCGAGGACCGCATCCGGATCGAGAGCTACCTGCACGCGGTGGCCGAGACCGGCGGTCCCATGGAGGCCGAGTTCCGCACCCGGGACACCCGGACCGGCATCCGCACGCTGCTGATGCGCGGCCGGATCGAGCGCGATCCCACCGGCCGGGCGATCCGGGGCCGCGGCATCGCCATCGACCGGACCGAGGAGCAGGCGGCCAATCTCGTGCAGAGCGAGCGCGTCGTGAACCGGATGGCGGAGCACATCATCGCCCTGCGCGACCTCGCCCGCGCCCTGCACCGGCCCGCGCTCACGGACCGCATCGAGCACCTGATGATCGAGATCGGCTTCGAACTCGCCCGCTTCCTGCCCGAGCCGGAGGACGAGCCGCGCCACTGAGGCGCCGGGACCCGGGCGCGGAGCGCGGTTTCGGTCCGGCGGCGCATCGGGCTCGGCGGTTGGCCGGCCATCCGAGCCACAGCCGTCGCGCCCGCGTGTCGGATGCCGCGGCGTGGCGCGCCGAGCGTCAGCGCCGGCTCGCGTCCGGATCCGGACGCCCCGCGGCCGGGCGGCGGACCAGCTGGAGGCTCATCCCGGCGCGTGCGAGGACCGGCGCGGCCGCGTAGCCGCGCGCCCGCAGCAGGTCCGCGGCCTGATCCGGGGCGGTCGTGTCGGTGTAGAACAGGAATTCGGGATGGGCGGCGAGGAACGCGTCCATCGGCCCGATCGGCAGCGCGGGATCGATCCGCGCCCAGCGCTCGACCTGATGATCGTTGGTCGGATCCGGGCTTCGGCTGAGATCGGGGACCTGCAGGAAGGCCAGCCGGCTGCGCGTCGCCTGGTCGACGCCGTCGTAGATCTCGAAGAAGCGCAGCCCGTTGCCGGTCGCGATCGGCAGGCCCGCCGGGGCACGGGTCGCGAGGTCGATCGCCGCCTCCCTGCGGAAGGTCCACGGCCTGCCCGCCGTCCAGAGGAGGGCGGCGGCCGAGACCCCGATCAGGGCACAGGCGATGACGCCGCTGCGCCGATGCGCGGCAACCCCCTGCGCGACGAGGAGGCTGACGCCCAGCACCGTCACGATCACGTAGCGGGCGTTGAACGTCCCGGTCACGACGGCCGCGAAGGCGAACACCAGCAGGGGGACGGCGCAGATGATTCCGGCGACGGGGCCGAGGCCGTCCGCCTGCGCGCCGCCGCGGCCGGCGAGCAGCCGGGCGCCGATCGCGGCCAGCAGGATCACGAGGGGCGCCGGCGGCAGCAGATCGTCCCCGCCGGCCAGCTCGACATAGGTGGCGACCAGGCGCTCGATCGTCGGCCGCGCATAGTAGTCCGGCGCGGCCGTGTCGCCATGGTTGTAGGCGCTTACCGCCCGCATGATCGGGAGCCAGAGCAGGAGCGAGGCCGCGGCGGCGAGGAGCGCCAGGACGATCGGCCACCGGATGCGCCGGTGCCGGAGCATCCAGACGAGTTCCATCAGGCCGAGGGCGGCGGCCAGCAGGATCGCGTAGAAATGCATCCCCACGGCGAGGGCGAGCAGGAGCGCGATCCCGAGCGCGCGCCGGCCGGAGACGGGCCGCGCGGCCGGCCCGTCCCAGAGCAGGCACGCCAGCGCGAAGCACGCCGCCACGCCGGCATATGGCCGGGCCTGGATGGCGTAGGTGACCAGGGGCCCCGACAGGCAGAAGACCAGGGCGAGGCACGCCACCGGGAGGGTGAACCGTCGACGCGCCAGCACGAAGGCGGCGAGCGCGACGACGGCGATCGCCAGGATCGA
Organism: Methylobacterium sp. FW102-HT35C08; assembly: GCF_058790235.1. Classification (NCBI taxonomy): domain Bacteria; kingdom Pseudomonadati; phylum Pseudomonadota; class Alphaproteobacteria; order Hyphomicrobiales; family Methylobacteriaceae; genus Methylobacterium; species Methylobacterium sp. FW102-HT35C08. The sequence continues at coordinate 1,619,856 of NZ_JBYTCL010000002.1, forward strand.
GGGCAGGCGCAGGATCACCGGGTCGTCGAATCCGGCGGCCAGGATCGCCCGCAGCACGATATGGTAGAGCGGGGGCGAGAATTCGGCGCCCTGACGCAGCGCCTCCCACACCGCCGCAACGCTGCCGCGGCGCGCCGTCCAGACCGCGAGGACCTCGTCCATCCAGTAGGGTTTCCGGGAGGCCGCGAGGGCGACCCAGAGATAGGCCAGGCATGCGGCGGCGGTCAGCCCGAGGGCGGCCCGGTCGATCCAGCGCTGCCCGGGCTCCGGCAGGGCCGCGCCGTCCGTCCCGGCGCGGATCGCGGGGACCCCGGATCGGACCGGGAGCCCGGAGCGCCCGGGCCGATCCGGCTGCAGGGGGAGCGCGCCGGTCATCGCGGCGCTTCGCCGGAGCGCGCGCGGCGGGCGAGCGCGCGGCCGATCCGGTCGGCATTGGCCATGATGGTCAGGGTCGGGTGCGTGGCCGGAAGCGTCGGGAGGGCGGCGCCGTCGGCGATGTAGAGGCCCGGCACCCGGGCCAGCGCGCCGTCCGCGCTCGTGGCGGCCAGGCCGCCCCCGCCCATCGGCAGCGTCCCCGCGTAATGCGCGTCCGCCCCGGGCTCCAAAATCGCGGTCGAGCCCGGCAGCGCCAGCGCGCCGGCGCGCCGCAGGGCGCGCCCGAGCCGGGACAGGTCCGCCGTCAGGCTCGCCCCGGCCTCGGCCGTCCGCGCGCCGCGGATCGACAGCCGGGTCGCATCGTCCACCCGCGACACCGTCAGGGTGTTCCGGCTCTGCGCGCCGGGCCGGTAGCAGGTCGCCAGCAGCAGCGCCGGTGCGAGCGCGCGGGCCATGCGCAGGGCGAAGGGGCGCCCCAGCGGCAGGCGCCCGGCCAGCATGTCGAGGGGGAGCGTGTCGGCGCCGTAGAGCACGCCCGCCGCGTCGCCCGCCCGGTAGAACACCTGCCCGAGGCCCAGGCCGCCCGCGGGCCGGTCGCTCCCGACGAGGCGCGGCACCAGGAAGGCCGCCGCCGCCGCCGGGTTGCTGAGGAGCCGCACCGGTTGGTCGAACAGGCCGAGCCGCGCCAGGGCGAGCCCGGTCGTGGCGATCGTGCCGGCGGCGAGCACCACCCGGGGCGCCGTCACGGTCACGGCCCCGCCGCGCGTCTCGACCCGGAGGCGATGACCCGCGCCGTCGGCCTCGACGGCGCGGACCAGATGGCCGGGCCGGTACGCGACGTTCGGCCGGCGGGTCAGGGCCGGCAGTTCCAGGTCGCTGGCGTAGATGCTGCCGCGGTCGCAGCCGTAGAGGCACAGCCCGCACAGGTTGCAGGCCTGCCGGCCGTCGAGGGGCGCGTCCAGCACGGCGTTCGGGGCCGGCTCCAGCCGGACACCGGTCCGCCCGGGCCTGGAGGCGTGCCGCGCCAGGACGAACCGGGCCGCCGGGCTCGATGGCGGTGCGGGCGGGCCCAGCCCGATCCTGCGGGCGACGCGGGCGTAGGCGGCGTCGAGCTCGGCGGCGGGAAACGGCAGGTCGGCGCGCTCGGCGGCGGTGAACGGCGTCGCGAGCGCCCCCCAGATCGTCGAGAGGCCGCCGCGCCCGAGGGAGCCGGCGGCGAAGAAGCCGGCGGTCGAGAGCCCGATCCGATCCGGGAAGCCGGCGCGCGCGGCGCGCGCGCGGGGCGTGCCGAATTTCGGCGACACGTCCGGCGGCGCCTCGACCGCCGCGAGGTCGGCGCCGAATCGCGTCTTCCAATGCTCCGGATCGGCCCGGTGCCGAGCCGGGGCGAGACCGGGACCCGCGCCCGGCTCCGAGGCGTCGAGCAGGAGGACGCGCAGGCCCGCCTCCGCCAGCGGCCAGGCGGCGCTGACGCCCGCAGGCCCGCTGCCGACGACGACCACGTCGGCGTCCGGTGCCGTCATCGCAGCAGGGCGCGGGTGGCGCGGAAAGGCATCGCCAGGATCTCGAGCGCGCCGTCGGCGGCGAGGCCGGCGAGCCGCCGCGCCCGGCCGGGCCGGCCGAGCGCCGCCTCGCCGGCGGGGCTCGCCTCGACGAGCCGCATGGCCAGGGCGAGCCGCCGGGCGAGCGGCGCGTTCCGGTCGAGGGGTTCGATGAAGCGCAGCAGCCCCGGCGCGGCCCGGACCGGCAGGGGCAGCGCCAGCGGGGCGGCCGCGCCGTCGCGGGTCAGGGCCCGCACGTAGCGCCGGACCAGGGCGCCGCCCGGCCGCGCGCGCAGGACGTAGCGCTCCAGGATCCGGCCCTCTTCCAGGAGTGCCCGGCGGGCGGCGGGCTCGCCGAGCAGGCCGTCCGCGAGCGGGCGGACCGGCAGGCCGAGGCGCGCCAGATCCGCCGCACTCGGCATCGGGCGCGTGCCGGCGAGGCCGAGGATGCGTTCGCGGTCGATCCGGGGGCCGAACGGAATCGCGTTCAGCGCCGCGCAGCCGAGGAGCGCGAGGCGCAGCGGGATCGGCACGATGAGCGGCCGGCGGCCGCCGGTGCCGACGGCCAGCGCGGTCAGCACGGCCCCGAACGTGACCGGGACCGGACCGGCGAGGCCGACGGCACCGCGGAGCGGCCCGTCGAGGCCGAGCAGGACGCCGCGCGCGACCTCGGTTCGATGGATCGGCTGGACGCGCGTGCCGGGGGCGACCATCGGGATGACCGGAAGCCGCGCGAGACGCCGGAGGAGGCCGTACATCGCCATCGGCGGGCCGCCGTAGACGAGGCCGATCCGCAGGGAGAGCTCGCCGGGGCCGTCGAACAGCTGCTCGATCGCCCATTTCGCGCGCCCGTAGGCGTTGGGCGCGTCGGGCCGGGCGGATTGCGAGGACGCGAACACGATCCGGCCGAGGCCGAGGGCCCGCGCCCCGTCCCGGAGCAGGCGGGTGCCCGCGCGGTTGCGGTCGTCGCCCGGCGCCCGCTCGCGCCAGTCATGGGCGAGGTGGACCAGCGCCTGGCGGTCCGGCGGCAGGGCCGGGTCGAGGCAGGCGGGCGGCAGCGGGTCGCCGAGGCTCCAGGGCACGACCCGGAGGCCGGCCGGCAGCCCGCGCGACCCGCGCCCGAGCGCCGTGACGGCGCGTCCCTCGGCGAGCGCCGCGGCGACGAGGCCGCGGCCGACATAGCCGCTCGCCCCGGTGACGATCAGGTGCCGGATCTCCGCCATGGGCTAGGCCTCGACCGCGCCGATCGCCGCGTGCAGGCTCGCCAGGCGGGCGCGGGCGTCGCCGCCCGGCAGCTCGAGGATGCCCAGCAGGAAGGCCGAGAAGGCCAGCTGCACCGAAGCCGCCACCGAGCAGGCCGAGAGGATCAGCGGCCGCAGCAGCGCGCCGCCGGCGAGCTCGCCGAAGCCGGTGCGGCTCCAGGCGAGGACCGACCACCCGATCCCGGCGCCGCCGGCCGCCAGGAGCAGGAGGGCGGCAATGAGCAGGGTCTCGAGGCTGAGCGCGCCGAGCACGCGGCCGTGGCGGCCACCGGGCAGCAGCCCCTGCCGCGCGGCGTAGCGCCGGGCGATCATGCCGAAGGTGACGATCTGGATGCCGACGAGCATCGCCACGCAGGCGACCACGAAGGTGTGGATGTCGAGCGACAGGTGCGGGCCGATGTGGCGCGGGCCGCCGAGCAGCGCCAGGGCGGGGACCGCGCCGCCGAGGAACAGCGCCAGGCCGGGATAGAGGAACATCCAGCGCGGGCTGTGCAGGAGCAGGAAGCGCAGGTGCCGCCAGCCGTCGCGCCACGTGCGCAGGTGCGGCGGCCGGCTGCGCCCGTCCTTGCGCAGGGTGGTGGGCACCTCCCGGATCACCAGGCCCGCGAGGCTCGCCCGGACGACCATCTCGCTGGCGAATTCCATGCCGGTGGTTCGCAGGCCGAGCCCGAGGATCCGGGCGCGGTCGAACCCGCGCAGGCCGCAGTGGAAGTCGCGCACCGGGCTGCGGAACAGCAGGCGGCCGATCGCGGTCAGGACCGGGTTGCCGAGGTAGCGGTGCAGGAACGGCATCGCGCCGGCCCCGATGCCGCCGCGGAAGCGGTTGCCCATCACCAGGTCGGCCCCGGCCCGCAGCTCCGTCACGAAGGCGTCGAGGTTGCGCAGGTCGTAGCTGTCGTCGGCATCGCCCATGATGACGTAGCGCCCGCGCGCCGCCGCGATGCCGCCGGCCAGGGCGCCGCCGTAGCCGCGCACCGCGACCGGGATGACCCGAGCGCCGAGCGCCGCCGCGATGGCCTGCGAGCCGTCGGTGCTGCCGTTGTCGGCGACCAGCACCTCGCCGGCCACCCCGGATTCCGCGAGATAGGCCAGGGCGTGGCGGATGCAGGCCGCCAGCGTCTCCGCCTCGTTGAGGCAGGGGATCAGGATCGTCAGCAGGCAATCCGGGCCCGGCGCCGCGCGGCCGATGCCGGTCTCCACGCCGCAATGCGCGGCGGGGTCGTGGGCGCGTGCGTGGGACAAGCGCGGCGTCTCGATGGTCTCGCGCGCCCGGGCGGGGCGGGCCTTCCGGGCCACGAGGAAGCGCCAAGAGGCTTAACAGGCGGTTTCCGGGCGCCCGCGGCTTTTGGCGCGCCGCCAATCCACGTCATAGTGCGCGCCGGGGAAACGCCGCGCAGGATCTCTCGTGAGCCCGGACGAGATTCAGGACGAGGACGAGGCCGAGGATTGGCGCTCCGTCGGCACGCGGCGGCCCGACCCGGCGGATGCCCGCCGCCTCGCGCGCGAGCCCGGCCGCGGGCGTGACGCCGACGATCCCGCCCAGATCCCGGCCCCGGGGTGGCGGGACATCCTCTGGCGCGTCCTGCGCGCCGTGCCGCGCGACCGCGTGCTCGCCACGGCGGGGGGCGTCGCCTTCTTCACCCTGCTGTCGACCTTCCCGGCCCTCGCCACCATCGTGTCGGTCTACAGCCTGTTCTCGGACCCGAACGTCATCAGCCAGCACGTGCGCCTGCTCGCGGGCGTGCTGCCGAACGATGTCCTCACGCTCCTGTCCGACCAGCTCGTCCGCATCGCCCGGCAGGGGACCGGCGCCCTCAGCACGGCCTCGCTCGCGAGCGTCGCGATCGCGTTCTGGAGCGCGAATTCGGGGGTGAGCGCCCTCTTCGACGCGCTCAACGTCATCTACAAGGAGCGCGAGAAGCGCTCGCTGGTCCGGTTCTACGCCACGACGCTCCTGTTCACGCTCACCGGGATCCTGTTCGCCCTCACGGCCACCGGCATGGTCGTGATCCTGCCGATCGTCCTCAACCGGCTCGGCCTCGGCGTGCTGACCGACGTGACGCTGCGCATCGTCCGCTGGCCCGGGCTGCTGCTCCTCGTCGGCCTCGGGCTGGCCCTGACCTACCGCTACGGCCCGAGCCGGCGCGAGGCCAAATGGCGCTGGGTGAGCTGGGGCGGCGTCGCCGCCTCCGTCGCGTGGGTGTGCGCCTCCGTCACCTTCTCGTGGTACGTGGCCAGCTTCGACAGCTACAACCGGGTCTACGGCTCCCTCGGCGCCGCCGTCGGGTACATGACGTGGATCTGGCTCTCGGTCGTCATCGTGCTGCTCGGCGCCGAGCTGAACGCCGAGATCGAGCGGCAGACGGCGCGCGACAGCACGACGGGACGGCCGAAGCCGCTCGGAGCCCGGGAGGCCTACGCGGCCGACACCCTCGGACCGGCGGAGCGCTGAACAGGGGCGGCGCCGAACCGGCGGCGGTCTCGGACCGTTGACGCCCGTCAGCGTGACCGTTCGAAGAGGCCCATGATGGACCGCCCCCGCTCTGTCGGCCTGCCCTGGTATGAAGAGGACTCCTACGCGGCGCTGCGCGCGCGCCTCGCGGATGGCGACAAGCTGCCGCCGCTCTACGAGACGTGGCGCGTCGCCACCGAGCAGATGGAGCGGGAGGTCCAGCGCAGCGGCGTCTCGGTCGTGCGCGTCCCGATCGCGCCGGACGCCTTCGCGGCCTGGTGCGCGCGGGCCGGGCTGTCGCCGGATGCGGCGGCTCGCGCGCGCTACGCGGCCGAGGCGCTCGCGGGCGACCCGCCGGCCTGACCGCGCGGCTCCGGTCGCCGCGCGGCCCGGTCACGTGTTCTCGATCCGCGCCCCGCAGCCCCCTGCCCCGTGATTGCATTTTGAATGCAGGTATTCGAAGCTCCGCGCGCATCGCCCCGTCGAAGGGCGGGCGCGGAGGAGAGCGACCCATGAGCACCCGGCGTGATTTCCTGCACCTGTCCGCGGCCGTGACGGCCGCCGGTGCCCTGGCCGGGCCGGCCCTCGCGCAGGCCCCGGCGCAGAATTCCGCCGCCTCCGGCCCGGGGCGTCCGATTCCGCCCGCCGGCGGCGATGCGCTCCGCCTCGTCACCTTCAGGCCCGACGCGGGCAGCGCGCCGCGCCTCGGCGCCGTGCGCGCGGACGGGCGCGTCGTCGACCTGTCGCGCGGCGCGGCGCAGGGCTTCGACCCGGCCCGGATGGTCTCGCTCATCGAGGCGGGGCCCGCCGCCCTCGCGGCCGTCCGGCAGGCCGCGGCCTCGGGTGACGGCCCCCCGGTCGAGACCGTCCGGCTGCTGGCGCCGATCCCCGCGCCGACGCGCAACATCTACGCGGTCGGCTGGAACTACCTGGAGCATTTCGCGGAAGGGCAGGCGGTCCGCGGCACGAACGCCGAGTACCCGGCGCATCCGGTGTTCTTCACCAAGGGCGTGAACACCGTGAACGGGCCCTACGACCCGATCCCGTACGACCCGGAGGTCTCGACCGCGATCGACTGGGAGGTCGAGCTCGCGGTGATCATCGGCACGGCCGGCCGCAACATCAAGGAAGCCGACGCGATGGGCCACGTCTTCGGCTACAGCGTCATCAACGACACCACCGCCCGCGACATGCAGATCAAGCTCCACGGCGGCCAGTGGTTCAAGGGCAAGAGCCTGGACGGCTACGGCCCGATCGGCCCCTGGATCGTGCCGGCCTCCGACCTCGATCCGGGCGACCTGCACCTGATCACGCGGGTCAACGGCGTGGTGAAGCAGGATGCCTCGACCAAGCAGATGTACTTCAAGGTCGCCCGCATCATCGCCGAACTGTCGCGCGGGCTCACCCTCGTGCCCGGCGACATCATCGCCACCGGCACGCCGCCCGGCATCGGCAACGCGCGCAAGCCGCCCGAATTCCTCAAGCCCGGCGACGTCATGGAGACCGAGATCGTCGGCCTCGGCACCCTGCGCAACGTGATCCAGGCGGTGCCCGCCTGAAGCGCGGCCGGGACGCGTCAGCCCCGGTCCGCGGCCTCCCGGCGGGCCGCCCGGGCCTGGGCGATCAGGTCCGCGCCGGTCCGCTCGCCGCCCGGATCCCCGCCGACCAGCAGCAGGCCCGGCGGGACGGTCCGGATCCGGACCGGAGCGTCCGGCCCCGTGTGGCGGCGGCCGGTGCGTCGGTGGGCTTGGCCCTCGGGGGCAATCAATGGAATCCCGCCCTGCCCGCTCAGCGGGCGCCGCCTCGCGGACGGGGCCGCGGCACGGCGATGGTGACCAGTTCGCCGGTAATCGGATCGAGGATCGTCATGGGCGCTCCTGTGTTGAGCCGCCATGGCGAACCCGAATTGTGTTTTAACTTGGCCAATTGGGGCAAAATCCACAGTTTTCGCCGGACATGTTGGTGTGATCGTCTGCGATTCCTGAATACGTCCGGAAGCGGACGCGGGCCTGTTCCCGCCGGCCGCCGCGCCGGAAGGCCTGCCTGGCCCAGCGTCCGAAGGTGGCCGCCTTCGACATCATCGGCACGGTTTTCAGCCTGGAGCCCCTCCGCTGACCCGCGCCTCCGTCGCCCCTACGCGCCCGTGCTGCGGCCGCCCGACGGCGCCGCCGACGCACTCCGCGCAGTCGCGGCGCCTGGCGGCCCTCTCGCGTCGCCGGAGCTAGACGGACATCCACCGTAGCACGTCGGCCTCGACCATCCCGGCCCGGGGCCCGGCCAGCACCACCTGTCCGCGATCCATCACCGCATAGGAATCGCAGAGGTCGCGGGCCCATTCGAAATACTGCTCGACCAGCACGATTCCCATCTCGCCCTTGCCGCGCAGGTAGGTGATCGCCCGGCCGATATCCTTGATGATCGAGGGCTGGATGCCCTCGGTCGGCTCGTCGAGCACGAGGAGCTTCGGCCGGGTCACCAGCGCCCGGCCGATGGCGAGCTGCTGCTGCTGGCCGCCCGAGAGGTCGCCGCCGCGCCGGTGCAGCATGTCCTTGAGCACCGGGAACAGGTCGTAGATCTCCCCGGGGATGTGGCGGTCGCGGCGCTTGAGCGGGGCGAAGCCGGTCTCGAGGTTCTCCTTGACGGTGAGCAGCGGGAAGATCTCGCGGCCCTGGGGCACGAAGGCGATCCCGGCCCGGGCCCGGTCGTAGGGGGCGAGCCCCTGGATCGGTCGGCCGTCGAGGCGGATCGCGCCGGAGCGGACCGGCTGCTGGCCGACGATCGCCCGCAGCAGCGAGGTCTTGCCGACGCCGTTGCGGCCCAGAACCGTCGTGACCCGCCCGGCCTCGGCCGTCAGGGAGACGCCGCGGAGCGCCTGCGCGGCGCCGTAATAGAGGTCGATGCCGTCGACGGAGAGCATGGTCATCGTCCCAGATAGACTTCGACCACCCGCGGGTCGGCCGAGACCGCGTCGATCGAGCTCTCGGCCAGCACCGCGCCCTCGTGCAGGCAGGTAACCCGGCAGCCGAGGTCGCGGACGAAGTGCATGTCGTGCTCGACCACCAAGACGGCGTGCTCGCCGGCGATCCGCCGCAGCAGGCGGGCGGTCTCGGCGGTCTCGGCGTCGGTCATGCCGGCCACCGGCTCGTCGACCAGCAGGAGCTTGGGGTCCTGGGCGAGCAGCATGCCGATCTCCAGCCACTGCTTCTGGCCATGGCTCAAGTCGGCCGCCGGGCGGCCCCGGTGGGCCAGCAGGCCGACGGTCTCCAGCAGGGAATCGATCCGCGCGGCCTCAACCCGGTTGCGCCAGCCGAACAGGGACGCGAAGGCCGCGCGCGGACCTTTCAAGGCCAGCAGGATGTTGTCGGCCACCGTGTGGCTCTCGAACACGGTCGGCTTCTGGAACTTGCGGCCGATGCCGAGGTCGGCGATCGCCGGCTCGTCGCTCCTGAGCAGGTCGTGGGTGCCGTCGAACAGGGCGATCCCGCTGTCCGGCCGGGTCTTGCCGGTGATGCAGTCCATCATGGTGGTCTTGCCGGCGCCGTTCGGGCCGATGATCGCCCGCAGCTCGCCGCGGGCCAGCGTCAGCGACAGGCCGCGCAGGGCCTTGTAGCCGTCGAAGGTCACCCGCAGGTCGTCGAGGTAGAGGAGCGCGTCGGTCTCGCGCTTCCGGTTGGCGGGGCCGCGGGCATCCGGTCGTTCGAGGAGGTCGGTGCTCACGAGCCCTGCCCTTCTTCCGCGAGTTTCGGGGCGATGGCGGGCTCCGGCGGCAGCTTGGCGGCGGCGCGCCGGGAGCCGAACCGCTCGATCGCGGTGCCGACGAGGCCGCGCGGCAGGAACAGCGTCACCACCACGAACAGGCCGCCGAGCGCGAACAGCCACGCGTCGGGCATCGCGCCGGTGAGCACGGTCTTGGCGTAGTTGACCAGCACCGCACCGAGGGCCGCGCCGACCAGCGTGCCGCGGCCGCCCACCGCCACCCAGATCACCGTCTCGATGGAATTGGTCGGGGCGAACTCCCCCGGATTGATGATGCCGACCTGCGGCACGTAGAGCGCGCCGGCGACGCCCGCCATCATGGCCGAGACCGTGAAGGCGAGCGTCTTGAAGTGCTCCGGGCGGTAGCCGAGGAAGCGCGTGCGGCTCTCGGCATCGCGCACGGCGATCAGGATCTTTCCGTAGGCCGACACGGTCATGATCCGGGCGATCAGGTAGCCCAGCGCCAGCGCGAGGCCCGTCACCACGAAGATGCCGACACGGAAATTCTGGGCCTGAACCGAGAGTCCCAAAAAATCCTTGAAGTCGGTCAGCCCGTTGTTGCCGCCGAGCCCCATGTCGTTGCGGAAGAAGGCGAGCATCAGCGCGTAGGTCAGCGCCTGGGTGATGATCGACAGGTAGACGCCCGTGACTCGCGACCGGAAGGCGAGCCAGCCGAACACGAAGGCCAGCAGGCCCGGCACCAGCAGCACCATCAGGGCCGCGAAGGCGAAGTGGTCGAAGCCGTACCAGTACCAGGGCAACGCCTTGTAGTTCAGGAACACCATGAAGTCGGGCAGGACCGGGTTGCCGTAGACGCCCCGGGAGCCGATCTGGCGCATCAGGTACATGCCCATCGCGTAGCCGCCGAGCGCGAAGAACGCGCCGTGGCCGAGCGAGAGGATGCCGCAATAGCCCCAGACGAGATCGAGGCTGACCGCGAGCAGCGCGTAGGCGAGGTACTTGCCGAACAGCGAGACGAGGTAGGTCGGCAGGTGCAGGCCCGAGCCCTCCGGCACCGCGAGGTTCAGCACCGGCACGGCGAGGCAGAAGGCGGCCAGGACGGCGAGGAAGATCCAGCCCTTCAGGTCGATGAGGGGGGTGCGGGGCGGCATGGGGCTCACGATTCCACCGCCCGGCCCTTGAGCGCGAACAGGCCGCGCGGGCGCTTCTGGATGAACAGGATGATGAAGATCAGGAGGCCGATCTTGGCCAGGACCGCGCCGATATACGGCTCGGCCAGCTTGTTCACGACGCCGAGCGTCAGGGCCGCCACCAGCGTCCCCCAGAGGTTGCCGACGCCGCCGAACACCACCACGAGGAACGAGTCGATGATGTAGCCCTGGCCGAGATTGGGCGAGACGTTGTCGATCTGCGAGAGCGCCACCCCGGCCATCCCCGCGATGCCGGAGCCGAGTCCGAAGGTCAGCGCGTCGACGTAGGGCGTGCGGATGCCCATCGCGGCGGCCATGCGGCGGTTCTGGGTCACCGCCCGGGTCTTCAGGCCGAACGACGTCTTCCGCAGGACGAAGAGCAGCCCGAGGAACACGGCCATCGCGAACACGATGATCCACATCCGACCCCAGGTGATCGACAGGCCGTAGAAATCGAAGGCGCCGCTCATGAAGGCCGGTGCGCCGACCTCGCGGTTGGTCGGGCCGAAAAGCGAGCGCACCCCCTGCTGCAGCGCGAGGCTGACCCCGAAGGTGGCGAGCAGGGTCTCCAGCGGGCGCCCGTACAGGAAGCGGATGATGAACCGCTCGATCAGCACGCCGACGAGGCCGGCGACCAGGAACGCGCAGGGGATGCTGATCGCGAGCGACCAGCCGAACAGGGGCGGCGCCTGGGTGCGGATCAGCTCCTGCACGCCATAGGTCGTGTAGGCGCCGAGCATCACCATCTCGCCGTGCGCCATGTTGATCACGCCCATCACCCCGAAGGTGATGGCGAGCCCGATGGCGGCGAGCAGCAGGACCGAGCCGAGCGAGATGCCGTACCAGACGTTCTGGAGGGCCCCGAGGATCGCGAGCCGCGTCTCGATCGCCGCGATGCCGCGGGCGGCGGCTCCCCGCACCGCCTCGCTCGGATCCGCCGCAAGACCGCGCAGGATGCCCATCGCGTCGCCATCGCCCCGGGCCTGGATGGCGGGAATTGCGGCAATCCGGTCGGGTTCGGCGGTGCCGGGCCTGGCGAGCAGCACGGCGGCCCGCGCCTCGGTCAGCGCCTGCCGGACGCCCGGATTGGTCTCGCGGGCGAGCGCCGCGTCGAGGGCCGGCAGCGCCGCCGCATCCCGCGCCTTGAACACCGCGTCGGCGGCGGCGCGGCGCTTGGCCGGGTCGGGGCTCGCGAGGTCGAGCTGCCCGCGGGCGGCCTCGATCGCCCGGCGGACGCGGTTGTTGGCGCGCACCGGCTTGAGGTCGGGGCTGTCGGCGGCCGGGGCGCCGGTCTTCGCATCCACGACGGCGCCGCCCTGCCGGATGAGCAGGGTCTTGTCCGGGCTCACCAGCAGGCGGCCGTCCGACAGGGCCGAGAGGATCGCGTCGGCGCGTGGGGCGCCGGAGGCGGCGAGGCCGGAGACGCCGGCCTCGATCTCGGCATAGCCGTCACCGGCGAGCTGCGCGTAGGGATCCGGCGCCTGGGCGAGGGCCGGGGCGCAGAGCAGCAGGTAGAGGAGGGTGAGGAGACGGAGCATGGCACTTCTGGCGCGGCCGAACTCTCCTCCCCGTTGCGGGGAGGAGCCGGAGGTGGGGTGGTGCAGGATCGAGCGGAGCGGTGCCTTCTGAACCACTCCCACCCCTACCCCTCCCCGCAAGCTTGAGCGCATCCCGGGCAGGCCCGGGATCGCCTGGGGAGGGGACGAGCAGCGCCTCAGGCGCCGCCGCAGGACTTGGTCTTGGTGTTGTAGTTGCCGCACTTGAGCTTGACCCAGTCGGCCTCGAGGTCCTTCGAGCCCTCGAGCTGCTTCGACCACGCCTCGCCGGGGATCAGCTTGTCGGTCTTCCACACCACGTCGAACTGGCCGTTCGCCTCGATCTCGCCGATGAAGACCGGCTTGGTGATGTGGTGGTTCGGCAGCATCTTCGCGGTGCCGCCGGTGAGGTTCTTCTGCTCGATGCCCGGCAGCGCGTCGATCACCTTGTCGGGGTCCGTGGTGCCGGCCTTCTCCACCGCCTTCACCCACATGTTGAAGCCGATATAGTGGGCCTCCATCGGGTCGTTGGTGACGGCCTTCGGGTTCTTCCGGAACGCCTGCCACTTCTTGATGAAGTCCTCGTTCTCCGGCGTCTTGATCGACTCGAAGTAGTTCCAGGCGGCGAGGTGGCCGACCAGCGGCTTGGCGTCGATGCCGGCGAGCTCCTCCTCGCCCACCGAGAAGGCCACGACCGGGATGTCGGTCGCCTTGACGCCCTGGTTGCCGAGCTCCTTGTAGAACGGCACGTTGGCGTCGCCGTTGATGGTCGAGACCACGGCGGTCTTCTTGCCGGCCGAGCCGAACGCCTTGATCTTCGACACTTCGGTTTGCCAGTCCGAGAAGCCGAACGGCGTGTAGTTGATCAGGATGTCCTCGTCCTTAACACCCTTGGACTTGAGGTAGGCTTCGAGGATCTTGTTGGTGGTGCGCGGGTAGACGTAGTCGGTCCCCTCCAGCACCCAGCGCTTGGCGCCGCCGCCATCCTCCGACATCAGGTAATCCACCGCCGGGATCGCCTGCTGGTTCGGGGCGGCGCCGGTGTAGAACACGTTCCGCTCGCTCTCCTCGCCCTCGTACTGGACGGGGTAGAACAGGATGTTGTCGAGTTCCTTGAACACCGGCAGCACCGACTTGCGCGACACGCTGGTCCAGCAGCCGAACACGGCCGCGACCTTGTCCTTGCTGATCAGCTCGCGGGCCTTCTCGGCGAAGAGCGGCCAGTTCGAGGCCGGATCGACCACCACCGGCTCCAGCTTCTTGCCGAGCACGCCGCCCTTGGCGTTCTGCTCGGCGATGAGCATCAGCATCGCGTCCTTGAGGGTGGTCTCGGAGATCGCCATCGTGCCCGAGAGCGAGTGCAGGATGCCGACCTTGATGGTCTCCTGCGCCCGGGCGGCGCCCGCCCCCAGCGTGCTCATCGCGAGCCCGGCAGCCAGCGCGGCGGCTGACGCCCAAGTTCCAAATGCTTTCACGGCGGTGCCCTTCGTCGTCTTCGTTGAGACGCTGCGGCCTCGCAATTCATGTGCCACATATTTAGGCAGTCGCCGCCGCGCGACCGTCTCGCGGGCCGGCAGCTGCCTGTCCCGGCGGCGCCGGAGGCACGAATCCGGAGCCGCGGGCGCCGCGGAACAGGTATCCGGTTGGATCGGCTGGCGAAAACTAATCTACCCCATACTGGCCTTCGGTCTGGTGTGAGACAGTGGCGATCATCCGCCGGATCGTCGGGCGCGGGTGACTGGGAGGTCGCCCGTGCTCCTGCCCGGACCGGGAGCAGCCCATGGCTCAGCCGCAGCAATCTGCCGTCCGCAACCGTCTGCTCGCCGCCCTGGCGCCGGAGGATTTCAGCCGTCTCGCCGCGCAGCTCGAGCCGGTCCCGCTGCCGCTGCACGCGGTGCTGATCGCGCCCCAGCAGCCGATCGCGCAGGCCTACTTCGTCGAGGAGGGGATCGTTTCCCTGGTGGCCGACACCTGCGAGGGCCGCATCGAGGTCGGCCTCACCGGACGGGAAGGCTTCATCGGCGTGCCGATCGTGCTCGGCGCGCAGACCACGCCCCAGACGGCGATCGTGCAGGCCAGCGGCGAGGCTTTGCGCATCGCGGCCGGCGCGCTCGAGGATGCCCTCGACGCGAGCGCCAGCCTGCGCCGGGTGCTCGGCCGCTACGTGCAGAGCCTGCTCGTGCAGGTGGGGCAGACCGTCTACGCCAATGCCGACCTGACCGTCGAGGCGCGGCTCGCCCGGTGGATCCTCATGATCCACGACCGCCTGGAGCAGGACGAGCTGCCCCTGACCCACGAAGTGCTCTCGAAGATGCTCGGCGTGCGTCGGCCCACCGTGACGACCGCGACCCACCTGCTCGAAGGCGCCGGCATGATCCGGGCGCGGCGCGGGCGCATCACGGTGGTCGACCGCGAGAAGCTGGAGGATCTGGCGGGCGCCATCTACGGCCCCGCGGGGGGCGCCTAGCACGCTCCGCCGGAGGAGACGCCGGTTCACTGCGCAGGTGTGCGCGTTCAAGCGCCTCTAGGGACGCGGACGCGTCCCCGTGCGGGCATGCCTCACCGGGCCTCGCTCTCCCAGGCCGTCTCGGGATCCTCCGCCACGCTGTGCCCGACGCGGGCGGTGAGCGGCAGGCGGATCGTGCAGCGCAGCCCGTCCGGCGCGTAGCGCAGACTCGTCTGCGCGCCGAGATCGTAGGCCAGCATGTCCTCCAGCACGTCCGTGCCGAAGCCCCGCCGGGCCGGTGCCTGCACCCCGCTGCCTCCGGTCTCGGCCCAGTCCAGGGTCAGGACCGGCGGCCCCGGCTCCGCGTCGGCGACCCGCCACGCGGCGGTGACCCGGCCCTGCGGGAGCGCCAGGGTCCCGTGCTCCACCGCGTTGCTCGTCAGCTCATGCAGCGCCAGCGCCAGGACCAGGGCGGCCTTCGGCCGGAGCCGCACCCGCGGCCCGGTGAGCGCGGCCTGCTCGCCCTCGCGCACGAGGTGGAACATCAGCTCGTCGGAGATCAGGGTGTGCAGGTCGGCATCGCCGAACGCGTCCGTGGCGGCCTGCACGCGCATGACGGCCCCGAACCGGCCGTCGAGATGCGCGACATAGGTTTCGACATCCGCGGATTGCTCGGCCGAGCGGTGGATGACCGTCCGCATCATCGCCATCGTGTTGCGCATCCCGTGGCGCAGGCTGTCGGGCACGCCGGCCTCGTCGAGCAGCCGGCGCAAGCGGGTATTGTCGGCCTCCAGAGCGGCGAGGCGCTCCGCCATGTCGCGGGCGGCCAAGTCGCGGGGGTCTGTCATGCAGGGCCTCTCCGGATGTCGTCCAACTGGGCTCAATCGCCGCGACGCGGGCGCGGTTCACACCTGGCGTGCGACGGGGCGGTCGTTCTCCGCCGTCAGGTGGAGGTAGGCGGCGTCGAAATGCGCGAGCCGGGCCAGGGCGGCAGGATTGTGGATGGTCAGGCGACGGCTGCGCAGGGTGATCAGCCCCATGCCGCGCAGCTCCTGCAGCGTCCGGTTGATGTGGACGCTGGTCTGCCCCATCGCGTCGCCGAGGTCGTTCTGCGTGATCGGCATCGGGCAGGTCTGTCCGTCCGCGAGGCCGATGGCGGACAGCCGGGCGTGCAGCTCGCAGAACAGGTGGGCGAGGCGCTCGATGCCGGTGCGGCTGCCGAGGCTGACCGTCCACTCGCGCTGGATCGCCGCGGTGGCCAGCGCCTCGCGGTGGAAGGCGAGGTCCAGTTGCGGGCTGCGCGCCACGGCCGCCTGGAGCGCGGGCCCGGAGATCTGGCCGAGGAGCACGGGTGTGATCGCCCCGATCGTGTGGTCCATTTCCTCAAGGAGGAAGATGTGCGGGTCGCACAGATCGCCCGGCAGGAGCAGCGAGACGATCTGGCGGCGCCCGTTGGCGAATTGCCGGTAGCGACAGGCCCAGCCGTCGAGAATGACGTTGACGGCGCGCGGGTCGTCACCCTCGTGGATGATGTCGGTGCGCGCGGCGACCATGCGCTCCGGGCCGATCGATCCGGCCAAGCACAGCCGGTCCGCCTCCGGGAGATGGACGTAGCGTTCCAGTTTGCGCACGAGCGGATTTGACACGACTGGTTCTCCGCATTGGCGTGGGAACAGGGGCCTACATTGAGATACGGCCAGTGAATACTTATACAGATTAGATTATGGTATCGAAAGGGCCGCTGTAGGACGCAGGCTGATCGATCCTCCGCCGGCGCGCTCTGCGGCTGGTCCAAGCCAGCCGGTCTAAGCCAGCCGGTCTAAGCCAGCCGGTCTAAGCCAGCCGGTCCAAGCCAGCCGGTCCAAGCCAGCCGGTCCAAGCCAGCCGGTCCAAGCCAGCCGGTCCAAGCCAGCCGGTCCAAGCCAGCCGGTCCAAGCCAGCCGGTCCAAGCCAGCCGGTCCAAGCCAGCCGGTCCAAGCCAGCCGGTCCAAGCCGACAGGCTATGACGCTGCCCCGCGGCCGGGCCGGGCAAGGCGAAAATGATCCCGCGCGCCGGGCTGGCCGCGGGAGAATGTTCGCGCGGTCTGCCGAAATAAGAACGGCTATGCTTTTGACTTGCCGGAAGTCCCGCATCAAAGATTGGCGTGTCAAGACGCTGGCCTGTCAAGCAACGATCGGCCGTCGTCTGGCGTATCGTCTTCTCTCAACAGGCGCCGCCGGGTTCTGCCGACGCGGTCGCCGCGTCCGGGACGGATTTCGAGATCATGCAGCCTGCGCTGCGCCGCGTCCGATTGGGACGGGACAGGAAGGCCGTGCCCCGGCCCGACCACCGACTGGCTGCCCGCGCGGGCAGACAGTCGGCGCCGCGCGGTGCGGCGGATCAAGACCGCCTGAAGTCGGTTCTGTCGGTCGAGGGCCTGTCCCTCGCCTTCGGCGGGACGGTGGCCTTTGCGGAGATTGATCTCGCGGTCGGCGCAGGGGAGATCCACGCGGTGATCGGGCCGAACGGCGCCGGGAAATCCTCGCTGATCAACGCGATCACCGGCCTCTACGCGCCGGGGGCCGGGTGCGTGCGGATCGGAGAGGCCGCCTTCGCCCGGGTCCCGGCGGGGCGGCTCGCCGCGCTCGGCGTCGCCCGGACCTTCCAGGACCTCGCCCTGTTCGCGGGCCTGAGCGTCCGCGACAACGTCCTGTCGGGGCTCGCCGCGGCGCGGCGGGCCGGGCTCTGGGCTCAGATCCTGGGCCTGCCGGCGGCCCGGCGGGAGGCGCGGGCGCACCGCGACGCCGCCGAGACGGTGATCGGCCGCCTCGGCCTCGCCGCCGTGGCCGACCGACCGGCGGGCCGCCTGCCCTACGGGCTCCAGAAGCGGGTCGAACTCGGCTGGGCCCTCGTGGCCCGGCCGAGTCTCCTGCTCCTCGACGAGCCGATGGCCGGCATGACGGCCACCGAGAAGGCCGAGATGTCCGGCTTCATCCAGGCGGCGCGGGAGGATTCCGGGGCCGCGATCGTGCTGATCGAGCACGATATCGGCGTGGTGATGCGCCTCTCCGACCGGGTGACCGTGCTCGACCACGGCCGCCGCATCGCCACCGGCACGCCGGCGGAGGTGCAGGCCGACCCGGCCGTCATCGCCGCCTATCTGGGGCTCGCGGATGCCGATGCGGACGCGGAGACCGCATGAGCCCGGATCTCGCCTTCCTGGTCGAGGTCGTGGTCGGCGGCCTGCTCTCGGGCGTCATGTACGCCCTCGTGGCGATCGGCTTCGTGCTGATCTACAAGACCTCCGGCGTGCTGAACTTCGCGCAGGGCGCGATGGTGCTGTTCGCCGCCCTCACCTTCGTGAGCCTGACCGAGCGCGGCCTGCCCTTCCCGGCGGCACTGGCCGCGACGCTCGCCGTGATGGTGGTGGTCGGGCTCGGCGTGGAGCGCATTGTGCTGCGGCCGCTGGTCAACCAGCCGCCGATCACCCTGTTCATGGCGACTTTGGGGGTCGCCTACGTGATCGAGGGCGCGGCCCAGCTCGCCTGGGGCACCCAGGTCCACGGGCTCGACCTCGGCATCGACGACACGCCGCTCGATCTCGGCGGCGTGCTGGTCAGCCGGTTCGACCTGTTCGCCGCCGCGACCGCCGGCCTGATGGTGGCGCTCCTCTCCGCCTTCTTCCGCTACACCCGCACGGGCCTCGCCTTCCGGGCGGTGGCGGACGATCCGCTGGCCGCCCTCAACACCGGCCTGCGCCTGCCCCGGATCTGGTCGGCGGTCTGGATCGCCGCCGGGATCGTCGCGCTGGTGGCGGGCCTGCTCTGGGGCGCGCGGCTCGGCGTGCGGTTCTCCCTGTCGCTGGTGGTGCTCAAGGCCCTGCCGGTCCTGGTCCTCGGCGGCTTCGACTCGATCGCCGGGGCGATCGTGGCCGGGCTGATCGTCGGCGCGGTGGAGAAGCTGTCGGAGGTCTATCTCGGGCCGGTCATCGGCGGCGGGATCGAGGGCTGGATCGCCTACGTGGCGGCGCTCGGATTCCTGCTGGTGCGGCCCTCGGGCCTGTTCGGCCTGCGCGCCGTCGAGCGGGTCTGAGCCGCCATGGTCGCCCTCCCCCGCGCCGTGCCGCGCCCCCGCCTGTCCGCCGGCGCCCTCGGCCTCGCCGCCCTGCTGGTCGTGGCCTACGGGATCGTGCCGCGCGTCGGCACGAGCTACCTGTTCGAGGCGCTGCTGACGCCGTTCCTGGCGCTGGCGCTGGCCGGCCTCGGGCTCAACCTGCTCACCGGCTATGCCGGGCTGCTCTCGCTGGGCTCGGCCGCCTTCATGGCGGTGGGGGCCTACGCGGCCTTCAACCTGTCGCTGCGCCTGCCCGGCCTGCCCCTGCCGGCGGCGATCCTGCTCGCCGGCCTCGTCTCCGCCCTCGCCGGGCTGGCGGCGGGCCTGCCGGCGCTGCGGCTGCGCGGCTTCTACCTCGCGGTCTCGACGCTCGCCGTGCAGTTCTTCGTCGCCTGGGCGCTGAACCGGATCGGCTGGATCTCCAACGACAGCCCCTCGGGCATCATCACGGCGCCCCGGCTGGTGGTGGCCGGCCTGTCCTTCGACGATCCGCGCGGGCGCTACCTGTTCTCGCTGAGCGCGGTCACGCTGCTGACTTTCCTCGCCTGGCGCCTCGTGAGCGCGCCCACGGGCCGCAACCTCGTGGCGATCCGCGACAACGAGACCGCCGCGCGCCTGGTCGGCGTGAAGGTCGCCCGGACCAAGCTCCTGGCCTTCGCGGTCTCGTCCTTCGTGATCGGGATCGCCGGGGTGCTGTGGGCCTTCGCGTATCTGCGCACCGTCGAGCCGGCGGGGTTCAACCTCGACCGCTCCTTCCAGATCCTGTTCATCGTCATCATCGGCGGTCTGGGCACCCTGCGCGGCGCCTCCCTGGGCGCGGGCTTCATCGTGGTGCTGCCCCTGCTGCTCGCCCGCCTCGGCGCGGCGCTCCTCGGCGACGGCTTCGATTCCGGCACCCTGGAGATGGTCCAGCGCATCGTGCTCGGCGCCCTGATCGTCGCCGTGCTGATCCGCGAGCCCGCGGGGCTCGCGGCCCTGCTCGACCGGGCCGTGGCCGCCGTCAGGCGATCCGATCGCCTGCGCCGCCGCACCACCCGGACCCCGTTCGCCGACGGCCAATCGGCTTGCCCCGCGCAACACCCCGTCATCCCGGGGCCGCGCAGCGGAGCCCCGGATCCAGAGCCGCCGACATGCCAAGTCACGGCACCGCCAGTGGTTCTGGATTGCCCGCCTCCGGCGTGCCCCTTCGGGTCCGGGCTCGCCTGCGGCGCCCCGGACTGACGGGGTTGGCACCCGCCCCCCCGCCCGACCAATCACAGGACGCCCATGATGCCGAAGATCCGCCTCCGCGCCGCGCTCCTCGCGGGCGCGACCCTCCTCGCCGGTGCCGCCGGTGCCGCAACCGCCGACGAGCAGTATTTCCCGCTCCAGAGCTACCGGGTCGGCCCCTACGCGGCCGGCGGGACCGGCTTCTTCGGGGGCTTCATCGACTACCTGACCCTGATCAACGCCCGCGACGGCGGCGTGAACGGCGTGACGCTCACCTGGAGCGAGGGCGAGACCCAGTACGAGGTCGAGCGCGGCGTCGAGGTCTACGAGCGGCTGAAATCCCGGCCCGGCATCGCCGCCTGGAACCCGCTCTCCGTGGGCATCGCCTACGCGATGATCGATCGGATCACCGCCGACAAGGTGCCGCTGATCACGATCAACCACGGCCGCACCGATTCCACCGACGGCCGGGTCTTTCCTTACGTCTTCCCGCTGCTGCTCAACCCCTACAGCGAGACGAGCGGCATCATCCAGTATCTCGGCACCCGGGCGGGCGGGCTCGACAAGCTGAAGGGCAAGACCGTCGCGGTGCTCTACCACGGCTCGCCCTACGGCAAGGAGACGATCCCGATCTACGCGCAGCTCGCCAAGCGCTACGGCTTCACCGTCGCGCAGATCGAGGTGCCCCATCCCGGCAACGAGCAGCAGTCGCAGTGGCTCACGATCCGGCGCCTGCGGCCCGACTTCGTGGTGCTGCGCGGCTGGGGCGTGATGAACCCGGTGGCCCTGAAGACCGCCCAGAAGACCGGCTTCCCGGCCGACCGCATCGTCGGCAATGTCTGGTCGAACTCGGAGGAGGACGTGATCCCGGCGGGCGAGGCCGCCAAGGGCTACGTCGCGATCACGACCCAGGCCTCGGGCACCGCCTACCCGGTGATCCAGGAGGTCGTCGGCAAGGTCTACGGGGCCGGCAACGGCAACCTCGCCGACCGGAAGCGGATCGGCAGCGTCTACCACAATCTCGGGGTGCTGAACGGCATCCTCAACGTCGAGGCGGTGCGGATCGCGCAAACGCGGTTCGGCCACCGGACCCTCACGGGCGACGAGGTGCGCTGGGGCTTCGAGCACCTCCGCCTCGACGAGGCCCGGGTGGCGGCGCTGGGCGCCAAGGGTCTGTTCCACTCGATCAACGTCACCTGCGCCAACCACGAGGGCGAGGGCCGCGTCACCTTCCAGCAATGGGATGGGGCGAAGTGGAATGTCGTGTCCGATTGGATCGCCCCCGACTGGGCGAGCCTGCGCCCGATCATCGAGGCCTCGTCGACCGCCTACGCCAAGGAGCACGGCCTCACCCCGCGCGACTGCGCGGCCGAGGAGGCCGCCGACAGCCAGGGCGGCCAGCAGGCCGCCGCGGCGGGCCGATGAGCGACGGCGCCGGTCGGCCGCTCCTCGAGGTCGAAGCGCTGGAGGTCGTCTACGGCGGGGCAGTCCACGCCCTGCACGGCGTCGGTCTCGCGGTCCGGGCGGGGGAGATCGCCGCCCTGGTCGGCGCCAACGGCGCCGGCAAGACCACGCTGCTGCGGGCGGCGTCGAACCTGCTGCCGGCCCTGCGCGGGCAGGTCACGGCCGGGCGCCTCGCCTTCGACGGACGGGACGTGACGCGGACTCGGACCGATGCCCTCGTCCGCGCCGGGCTCGTGGGCGTGCTGGAGGGGCGCCACTGCTTCCGGGGCTTGAGCGTCCGGGACAATCTCGTCGCGGGCGGCCTCGGGCGCGGCTCGAGCCGCGGGGCCGTGCGCGCCGACCTGGAGCGGGTCTACGGCCTGTTCCCCGCTCTCGCCGCCAAGCGGGACGTCGCCGCGGGCCTGCTCTCGGGCGGCGAGCAGCAGATGGCGGCGATCGGCCGGGCGCTGATGGGCCGGCCCCGGCTGCTCGTCCTCGACGAGCCCTCCATGGGGCTCGCGCCCAAGGTGGTGGAGGCGATCTACCGGGTGCTCACCGGCCTGAACCGGACGGAGGGCCTGACCCTGCTGGTGGCCGAGCAGAATGTCCGCCTCGCCCTGCGCCACGCCCACCACGCCGTGGTGCTGGAGAACGGACGCAGCGCGCTCGCCGGCAGCGCAGCGGCCCTGCGGGCGCGGGACGACGTCCAGGCCCTGTATCTCGGCGGCGCCGCGCGCCCCGCCTCCGACCGGTCGCCCGGTTCGCGCGTCCCTGCGCCGGCCTGACGACCGCGCCGAGGCGACGCGGAACGGCGCCGTCAGCTCTCCCGGTCGGCCCGGCGCAGGGACCAGAGCAGGGTCCCGTTCGCATCGACCAGCCAGAGGGCGTTGACCGCCTCGTCGTCGACCGTGACCGAGCGGCTGTTGGCCAGCCGCACCGCCTCCTTGGCGTCGACCGCCGTGAGCACCTCGTCGACGATCGGCGCGCCGATCTCCCCGTCCTCGCCACGGGCCGCCCCGCGCAGGCGATAATCCGGCATCCGTCCTTCCTCCCGACCGGTCGGCGCCCTGCCGTGGCCCGACTGACGGTGCGAAGATAGGCGCCGGCGCCGCGTGTCGAGGGGGGCGCTACGGCGCAGCGCCGTTGGCGAGCGTCTGCTGCGGCTCGGCCAGGAACAGGGACCGGAGCGCCGCCGCCGATTGGCGGGGCGGCAGCGCGAGGGCGTGCGTCGCGCCGGCGATCCGCCTGGCGCAATCCTCCGATCGGAGGGGACTCGGGATCGGGGCGCCCGCCACGGGATCGGACGGGTCCCTCCGGCCCGGCAGCGCCCCGCGCGTCCGCGCGAGGAGCGGGGCCAGCCCGAACGCGCCGGGCCTCTCGGTGCGGAGCCGCGCGTCGAGCGCCACCAAGTCGCCGGCGGCCAGAGCCCCGCAGGCGGACGCGTCCCGCGGCTCGGCGGCCCGCATCATCGCCAGGACCCGGCGCCCCAGCGCCCGGACGACGCCGTCATCGGCCGCCCGGAAGCGCCGCCGCAGATAGGCGGCCGCCAGCCGTTTCAGGCCCGCCGCCGCCTCCGCCTCCGGCCGTCCCGCCGCGTAGCCGTCCCGGTACCACCGGGCGATCGGATCGAGCCCCGCCGCCTCGGCCTGCCGCAGGATCGGCAGGGCGCGCAGGATCGCGGCCCGAGCCCCGGCCTCGCTCGGATCCGCGTCGAGGGTGGAATCGGGGAAGCGGTCTGGTCCGACGATCTCGGTGACGATGCCGGCCGCGCGCAACTCCTCCGCCTCCGGGATCCAGATCCCGGCCGGGGGCACCGCCAGGGCCCGCGCCACGAAGGCGGCCGGCAGGCCGGCGGCGCGATAGGCCGCCCGCTCCGGCGCGGAATCCACCGGGCGCATCCGGCCGTGCGCGCCGAGCTCGTAGGGCGCGTGGAAGCCGAGCCGTCCTCCGGTCGCGAGGGCGCGGGTCCGGCCGCGGACGAAGATCAGCGTGCAGGCTGACGCGCAGGCATCGGGCACGTAGGTGGACAGCCCCCGCGCCGCCACGAGCGCCCCGATCGCCGCCCCCTCCTCCACCAGGCCACCGTCGCTGGTGAGGTGGATGCGCCCGATCTGCGGCTGCGCGGCGAGGATCCCCGCGACCCGCGCGGCGACGCCCTCGGTGAGGTCGCCCGCGAGCCGCAGGTCCCGGCCGCCCGGGCCGATCGTGAGCCGGGCCGGGATGTCCGGCCCGCCCGCCGCAGAGGCGCGGCCCTTCGGCAGGGGCCCGGCGGCGGTCGGGCCCGCGGTGCCGAGCGCCAGGGCAAGCGCGCAGGCAGCCGTTCCCGTCCGGCGCTTCCACCCGCGGGGGAAGACCGACATGGCAGGTTTCCAGTCCAGGTGATCGGGGCGGCGGGCGCGGCTACTGGAGGTAGGCGACGAACATCTCGGAGACGGTCCGGGACGCGTAGGCTTCCGGGCTCTCGCCCCAGCGGACCGGGAAGGCCTCGGCCACCCGCCGGCCGGCGAGGATCCGGGCCACCTCGTCGGGCATCAGCCCGTCGTCGAGGGCGCTCGCCAGGGCGGCGCGTTCATGGGAGGGGTGGGAGCGGACGCTCCGGGACAGGGCTCGGCCGAGGGACGCGGCCGTTTCGGCGCTCAGGTCAGGTTGGGTGTTCCGGGCCGTCTCATAGGTCAGCATCGCTGGTCGCCTCTCGTGTCTGATGTCGTGCGGTCTCCTTCTTCTGGACGCGGCAACACGGCAGACACGGCACAGTCATCAGGGCGATCCGATCATTGCTGGCGCTCACGGCAAACCTCATCCGGCTCTGCATCGACTGTCCGTCGACCCTCTCAATCTAGCGGCCGAGACCGAGAATGTGCTGCCAAATTGGCGAGGACTTGCAGCGCAGGTTGTTCGTCGAAGGCGCATCCCGGAGCAGAAGGTGAGGTCCGGCGCGGGAGCGGCCGCCGCGGCTGCGCGCGATCCCGAGCCCCCGCACCGGCACACGTCCCTGCGAGCGGGGCTTGCCAAATGCGGGACGATCCATAAATATCGTTCTGTAACAAAGACTTAGCGAAAAATGATGCTCCCGTTCCGGCCCTGTGCGACCGAAACGTTCTCCGCCGCCCGGGCATCCGAAAACGACTTTTCGCGACCGGGCCGATCGCAGGTCCGGCGACGACCGCCGCAGAATCGGGCCGCCGCGCGCGGCCAATCCAGGGGGACCGGCCGGATGGCCTCAGCGACGATGATGCAGGGCGACGCGGTCGTGTTCGCGCGGCCGGACCTCGCCGAGATCCTGGGCATCTGGCGTCACGCCCGGGGCCGGGTGGTGGGCATCCACCGCGCGGGCGACGCACCGGCCACGAGGGACGTGGAGTTCCAGGGGTACGCCATCCTGGAGCGCTACCTGCCCGACCTGTTCCGGCCCGTGCCGTGATCGTTCTGCGATGACCGCCCTGGCTTCGACCCAGCCGCCCCTGCGCGCCACGAGCCGCAGCACCGCGGAATCCGAGGTCTGGGCGGCCCTGCGCGCCGAGGCCGAGGCGGCCCTGATCGAGGAGCCGCTCTATGCCGGGATCATCCAGGCGACGATCCTCGACCAGCGCTCGCTGGCCCAGGCCCTCGCCTACCGCCTCGCCCACCGGCTCGGGGACGGCGACCTGGCCCGGCTGTCGATGCGCGACCTGTGCCTGTCGGCCTTCGAGGCCGACCCGCAGGCCGGCGCCCACGCGGTGCGCGACCTCGTGGCGATCCGCGAGCGCGACCCGACCTGCCGCCGCTACCTCGACCCGTTCCTGTTCTACAAGGGTCTGGCGGCGCTGGAGGCCTACCGGGTCGGTCACTGGCTCTGGCACCAGGGCCGGGCGACCCTGGCGCTGCACGTCCAGAGCCGGATCTCCGAGGTTTTCGGCTGCGACATCCACCCGGCGGCCCGGATCGGCTCCGGCGTGTTCATCGACCACGCCACCGGGGTGGTGATCGGCGAGACCACGGTGATCGCCGACGACGTCTCGATCCTCCAGTCGGTGACGCTCGGCGGCAACGGCAAGGAGAGCGGCGACCGGCATCCCAAGATCGAGCGCGGGGTGCTGCTCAGCGTCGGCGCCAAGGTGCTGGGCAACATCCGGGTCGGCGCGGGCGCCAAGGTCGCGGCCGCCGCGGTGGTGCTGCAGGACGTGCCGCCTCACACGACCGTGGCGGGCGTGCCGGCCCGGGTCGTCTCGCGCCTGCCCGTGGACGAGGAGCCGGCACTCAGCATGGACCAGTCCTTCGGCTACGGGGACGGGATCTGAGGCACGCCGAGAAATTCTTCTTTAAAACAAAGTCGTCCGGCCGCCGCCGCGCACGCCGATCCGACAAAATTAAATTCTCGGAACTCGCGTCCGGACGAATGTGATGTCCTATGCGCTGTGCATGCCAGAGGATCGCCTTCCAGTTTCCAGATCAAAATTGGGAAACCATTTCGTTGACCCCCGGCCGAATCAGACTTTATCTAGGATCTGACGGAGACGGGATGCATTGAGGCCTGCTGAGCGGCGAAGAAATGTGATCCGAACGCCGGAAAACACCTGACTCATCTATCGACGATGCGGCTTCGACGGGCCGTTCTCGTCATCAAGTCTTGATCGTGACGTTTTACGACCGCCCTGCACAGGCTGCGGGGCGAAAAGCCGCCGCGCGGATCGATGCGGCGCGCCTGCAACCCTGACTGGAGTGAGGACGAACGATGAGCGGACCGGGTCTGAGCGTGAGCGCCACGGCGGCACGCAATCTTGCGACGGCGACCGTCACCTCGGTCCAGAACGCGGCCAACACGCCGCGCTGGCTGCTGCGGCTCCTGCCCTTCGTGGACGTGGCGGGCGGGGTCTACCGCGTCAACCGCCGCGCCGTCGTGCTGGCCAAGCCCGGCCGGATCGATCTCGCCGCCGAGGACAAGGGCGACGGCAAGGGCGACGGCAAGGGCGACGGCAAGGGCGACGGCAAGGGCGACGGCAAGGGCGACGGCAAGGGCGACGGCAAGGGCGACGGCAAGGGAGATGGTAAGAGCCGGGTGATCCGTCCCGCCTCGCTGCGCGCCGTGCCGCTGTTCAGCCGGCTCGGCGATTCCGAGCTCGCCGCGCTGGCGGCCAAGTTCACCGAGAGCCGGCACCAGGCGGGCGCGGTGATCCACGAGGAGGGTTCCGCGGGCCGCAGCCTCACGGTCGTGGCCGACGGCACGGTCGAGCTGACCCTGTCGGGCCCCTACAAGGGCCGCCTGCGCCAGGGCCTGGCCACGAAGGGCGACTATTTCGGCGATGCCGGTCTCGCCGGTGAGCGCGCCCCCGCCCCGGCCGTGAAGGCCCTGTCGGCCGTGACCCTCCTGACCCTCGACGCCGCGGCGGTGGAGAGCGAGGAGATCCGCGCCAAGATCGCGCAGTACCGCGAGGAGCGCGACCGCCTCAAAGGGCACACCAATTCCTACGGCGAGCAGGGCATCGAGCTGCTGGCGGTCCATGCCGGCGAGCCGCGCCTGCCCACGACCTTCGTCGACTACGAGGTCGATCCGCGCGAGTACCACCTCTCGACCATCCAGACGATCCTCAACACCCACACGCGGGTCACCGATCTCTACTCCAACGAGATCGACCAGCTCCGCGAGCAGATCCGCCTCACGGTCGACGCCGTGAAGGAGCGCGAGGAGTGGGAACTCCTGAACAATTCGCAGTTCGGCCTGCTCCACGAGGTCGGCCCGCGCCAGCGCATCCCGACCCGCGGCGGCCCGCCCACCCCGGACGACCTCGACGAGCTGCTGACGCTGGTCTGGAAGAAGCCCGCCTTCTTCGTGGCCCATCCCCGCGCCATCGCGGCCTTCGGCCGGGAGGCGACCCGCCGCGGCGTGCCGCCGGTCGTCGTCCACCTGTTCGGCGCGCCGTTCATCACCTGGCGCGGCGTGCCGCTGGTGCCGAGCGACAAGCTGCCGATCGACATCGACCCGGTGACCGGGGCCGAGACCACCTCGATCCTGCTGCTGCGGGTCGGCGAGGGCGAGCAGGGCGTGGTCGGCCTGCAGAAGTCCGGCGTGACCGGCGAGATCGAGCCCGGCCTGTCGGTGCGCTACATGGGCACCAACGACCACTCGATCGCCTCGCACCTCGTGACCCGCTACTTCTCGGCCGCCGTGCTGGTCGAGGACGCGATCGCCCGCCTCGATAACGTGCTGCTGGGCAATTACCATGACTACGCCTGAGGCCTTCGCCCTCGGGCTGCCCGGGGCGAGCCCAGGCGATGTGGCGCCGTCCGACCGTCTCCACGCGGATCTCGTCGGGCGCCTCGCCCGGGAGATCGTCGGGCAGGGGCAGGCCGCGAGCCAGCCCTTCGCCCCGTCGATCCCCGCCAGCCCCCAGGTCCCGCAGGCTCTCGAAAGCCTGCCCCAGGGCCCGGGCGGCGCGCCGCTGCCGAGCGCGTCCCTGGGCGTGCCCTCGGCGCCTGCCGGCGGCCAGCCCGCCGGCCTGCAGCCCGACGCGTCGGCGCTGGCGGCGCGCTCCTTCGGGGCGCCGCCGGTCGGCCTGCCGGGCCTCTCCGGGCCGACCCTGCCGAATCTCGCACCCGCGAGCCCGGCCTTCGCGGAAAGGGCTGTGATCCCGGCGGCGATCCCGCCGGTCCACCCGGCGAGCCCGCGCCCCGTGCTGCCGGACTTCGCCTTCGCCGGCGCCCCGGCGCTGGCGGCCGCCCTCCCCGGCGGTCCGGAGCTGCACCGGCAGATCGCCGCGGACCACCCGCGCGCCAACGCCTTCGCGCACGCCCTCGCCCCGCAGCTCGTGCCGGCCGACCCGTCGCAGGCCGGGCGCGATGCGGCGCAGGAGCGCTCCGCCCGGACCGGCCGGCTGTCCCGGGCGCCCGAGGCGCCGCCCTCCGACTACTACTTCCTGAACCTCGGCCCCGGGCCGGCCCGCAGGGTGCCGGCGAGCCCGCGGGTCGAACCGGCCCGCGACCCGGGCCCGGCGCCGCGGGTGACGTCGCACGGGTCGAGCCCGGTGGCGGCGCCCTTCGACGTGGAGCATGTCCGCCGGGATTTCCCGGCCCTGCACCAGAGCGTCAACGGCCACCCGCTGGTCTGGCTCGACAACGCCGCCACCACCCACAAGCCGCAAGCCGTGATCGACGCGACCGCGGAATTCTACGGGCGGCACAACTCGAACATCCACCGGGCCGCCCACACCCTGGCGGCGCGCTCCACCGACCTGTTCGAGGGTGGCCGCGAGGCGGTGCGCCGCTTCCTCAACGCCCCGTCGAAGGACGACATCGTCTTCCTGCGCGGCACCACGGAGGCGATCAACCTCGTCGCCAATTCCTACGGCCGGGCCCAGATCGGCCCGGGCGACGAGATCATCGTCTCGACCATCGAGCACCACGCCAACATCGTGCCCTGGCAGCTGCTGGCGCAGCAGACCGGGGCGACGCTCCGGGTGATCCCGGTCAACGACCGGGGCGAGATGATCTTCGAGCAGTACGCGGCGCTGCTGTCGGGCCGCACGAAGATCGTCTCGGTGACGCAGGTGGCCAACGCGCTCGGCACCGTGAACCCGGTGCGGGAGATCATCCAGCTCGCCCACGCCTACGGGGTGCCGGTGCTGGTCGACGCGGCGCAATCCTCGCCGCACATGCCGCTGGACGTCCAATCCCTCGACGCCGATTTCCTGGTCTTCTCCGGCCACAAGGTGTTCGGGCCGACGGGCATCGGCGCGCTCTACGGCAAGACCCACCTGCTCGAGGCGATGCCGCCCTGGCAGGGCGGCGGCCACATGATCGAGGACGTCACCTTCGCGAAGACCGTCTACAAGGGCGCGCCCGAGAAGTTCGAGGCGGGCACGCCCGACATCGCCGGGGCGGCCGGTCTCGGGGCGGCGCTCGACTACCTCGCGGGCCTCGGCATGCCGGCGATCGCCGCCTACGAGCACGACCTCCTGGCGTATGCGCAGGGCGGCCTTGCCGACGTGAAGGGCCTGCGCCTGATCGGTACCGCCCGGGAGAAGGCGAGCGTGATGTCCTTCGTGATCGAGGGACAGGCGAACGAGGCGGTGGCCCACCACCTCGACGCGCACGGCATCGCGGTGCGCTCGGGCCACCACTGCGCCCTGCCGGCCCTGCGCCGGTTCGGGGTCGACCAGTCGGTGCGGGCCTCGCTCGCCTTCTACAACACCCGCGCGGATGTCGACGCCTTCCTGAGGGCGCTGCACACCCTGCCGCGGCATTGAGCCGGCGCCCTGTTGCGGGATCCCCAAGGGCATGCCCTTGGGCGGGGTATCGGGGCGGAGCCCTGATGCTGTGTCTCGGCAGGGCTTCGTCCTGCACCCGCAGCAGGTCCCGGACCTTTCGAATCCGGGCTCTTCACCCCGCCGCCGGCCGGAGATGCCGCGTCCGGACCGTGCCGTCGATGGCCCACAGCGCGCGGTGCACCGCCTCCGCCTCGTCCGGCCGCACCGAGGCATCGACCACGACGTAGCCGAACTCGCCGTCCGTCTGCAGGTACTGCGCGTCGATGTTGAGCGCGCGGCCCGAGAAGATCGCGTTGATCTGCCCGAGCACGCCGGGCACGTTCCGGTGCACGTGCAGGAAGCGCGCGCCGGACAGGCGCGGCGGCAGCTGCACCTGCGGGAAGTTCACCGCGCCCAGCGTCGATCCGGTCTGGACGTAGTCGACCAGCTTGCGGGCCACCTCCGCGCCGATGCGGTCCTGGGCTTCCTCCGTCGAACCGCCGACATGCGGGGTGAGGATGACGTTCGCGAGGCCCTGCAGGGGCGACACGAAGCGCTCCGCGTTGGAGGTGGGCTCCACCGGGAAGACGTCGATCGCGGCCCCGGCGAGATGCCCGTCGCGCAGGGCCGAGGCCAGCGCGTCCAGGTCCACGACGGTGCCGCGGCTGTTGTTGATCAGGTAAGCCCCGGGCTTTATCGCGCGGATCCGGTCCGCGCTCATGAGCCCGTGGGTCAGCGGCGTCTCCGGGACGTGCAGGCTGACGACGTCGCTGGCGGCGAGCAGCGCCTCGAAGCTCTCGGCCGGCTCGGTGTTGCCGTGACGGAGCTTGTCGGTCAGGTCGTAGAAGATCACGCGCATGCCCATCGCCTCGGCGAGGTTCGAGAGCTGCGCGCCGATATTCCCGTAGCCGACGATCCCGAGGGTCTTGCCGCGCACCTCGAAGGCGCCGGTGGCCGACTTGTCCCAGCCGCCGGCATGGGCGGATTCCGAGCGTGGCAGGATGCGCCGGAGCAGCATCACGATCTCGCCGATCGTGAGTTCGGCGACGCTGCGCGTGTTCGAGAACGGCGCGTTGAAGACCGGCAGGCCGCGGGCGCGCGCCGTCTCGAGGTCGACTTGGTTGGTCCCGACGCTGAAGCACCCGACGGCGGTCAGGTCGGGCAGCGCGTCGAGCAGCGCGGCGGTGACTTTCGTGCGCGAGCGGATGC
The DNA here is from genome assembly GCF_058790235.1 of Methylobacterium sp. FW102-HT35C08. Taxonomy (NCBI): domain Bacteria; kingdom Pseudomonadati; phylum Pseudomonadota; class Alphaproteobacteria; order Hyphomicrobiales; family Methylobacteriaceae; genus Methylobacterium; species Methylobacterium sp. FW102-HT35C08. The sequence continues at coordinate 1,650,547 of NZ_JBYTCL010000002.1, forward strand.
CCAGGACGGTGGCGCCGGCAAGATCACCGGCATCCTCGGGGCTGACGGCCCGAGGCCATTGCCGGATGTCGCCGATCCCGGCCTGCGTGAAGACCTTGGACGCTGTCGGCGCTATGCTTTCGGTCAGAACGACGCGCTCGGTCAACACGGTCTGTCCTCCTTCGACGGACGGAATCTGACCTATGACCTTGCCGGTGCCGCAGCGCAGCGGCAAGGGCGCGCGGCGCATGCGCGCCCATCCGGGCCGGAACGTCCGCCGCGGGCTACGGGCCCGGGCTGACCGAGGCCGCCCGGCCCCTCGACGTCGGCCGCGCCGCCTGCCAGGGTCCGCCTCCCGGCGGCGGAGGCCGCGGAGCGACAGGTGCGTCATGACCGGATCGACAGCCCGGGCCGTCATCGTCCAGCCGGGCGGCGGCTTCGAACGCGTGACCTTCGGGGAGCGGCTGGTAGCGGAGCCGGGGCCCGGCGCGATCACCGTCCGCCTGCGGGCGAGCTCCCTCAACTACCACGACTACGCCGTGGTCAGCGGGATGTGGGGCCCGAGCGAGCCGCGCATCCCGATGTCCGACGGGGCCGGCGCGGTCGAGGCCGTGGGGCCGGGCGTGACCGAATTCACCGTGGGCGATCGGGTGGTCAGCACCTTCTTCCCGACCTGGCTCGAGGGCACGCCGCTGGTCGAGGGCTTCGCCACCGTTCCGGGCGACGGGGTCGACGGCTACGCCCGCGAGCGGGTGACCGCACCGGCCACCGCCTTCACCCGCGCCCCCCGGGGCTGGGATCACGCCGAGGCGGCGACGCTGACCACCGCCGGCCTGACCGCGTGGCGGGCGCTGCACGCCGATGCCGGCCTGAAGAGCGGCGACGTCGTGCTGGTGCAGGGCACCGGCGGCGTATCGCTGTTCGGCCTGCAATTCGCCAAGGCGGCCGGCGCCACGGTGATCGCCACCTCCTCCAGCGACGCCAAGCTGGAGCGCCTGCGCGCGCTCGGCGCCGACCACGTCATCAACTACCGCGCCGACCCGGCCTGGGGCGAGTCCGCCCGGCGCCTGACGGACGGGCGCGGCGTCGATCACGTCCTCGACGTCGGCGGGCCGGCGACGCTGGAACAGTCCATGGCCGCCGTCCGGGTCGCCGGCCACATCTCGGTGATCGGCATCCTGACGGGCGTGGCGGGCGAGCTACCGCTGGTCCCGGCGCTTCTGAAGCAGATCCGCCTGCAGGGCGTGCTGGTCGGAAGCCGTCGCCACCAGATCGAGATGGTCCGCGGGATCGAGGCCTGCGGGCTGCGGCCGGTGGTCGACAGTCGCTATCCGCTCGACGAGCTCGTCGCGGCGTTCCGCCACCAGGAGAGCAACCGCCACTTCGGCAAGATCTGCGTCGAGATCTGAGCGGCCCCGGGGGGACGGATCGGGCGTTCAGCGGAAGGCGGCCCCCAGCGGGCCGGGCATCACGGCCGCCCAGGGCGCGTCCGGCCGGCTCGGCGGGACGGGCGTGTGCGTGCAGCCGTTCTCGCAGAAGGCGTGGAGCGTCCGCCGGTCCAGACCGATATCGTGGAGCATCTCGTCGTCGAGAGCCGAGAGGACACGGAAATTCCGCGCCGCCGTGCGACGCTTCTGGATAGAGCTCAGGAGCGAGAAGATCATTATTCAGCCTCCGTTGAGCCGAGAGATCTGTGGTCTATCCACGATCGGCCGAGTCAACTTCGCTGTATTGATCTGTATTTGCATCCTCCATTTGAACTACTGAACGGCCCGAAAGCGGATATTTCGGTGCCGCCAGATTGTGCGGCGGCGATCGGCTGCGGGCAGAGCAGGAGCAGGCGCATCAGCTCCGCCTGCCGGCGGGCGCCGGTCTTCTCGAAGAGGTGGCGCAGATGCACGCGCGCCGTGTTCCGGGTGATCCGGCGGTGCGCCGCGCTCGCCGCGAGGTCGTGTCCGGCCAGGATGTCCACCGCCAGAGCCGCCTCGGCGGGGGTGAAGCCGAACTGGTCCTGCAGCATTGCGGCGGTCGGCAGGCGCGCCGCCGCGGGATCGACGAGACGCAGGAGCACGGCGCCCTCAGGCACTGCGCCGGCGGGCGGAGGGATCGCGCAGGCAGCGACCAGCAGCGGAGCGCCGTCGCCTTCGAGGCGCACCGAGCCGCAATGCCCGGCGACGCCATCCGCGATGATCCTGCGCAGGGCCGCGGAATCCGCGGGCTTGGTCCCGCGCAGGCAGCCTCGCTCGAGGCGCAGGAGGCCCCGGCCGAGATAGGCGCGGGCGGCGCGATTCAGGAACTGCACGCGTCCGCACCGGTCGGTGACCGCCAGCCCCTGCTCGAAATGCTCGATCAGCAGGTGAAGCGCCGTCTCGACGAGCACCGGGTCGAAGGCGGTGCGGTCGCTCCCGCCGGCGATGAACCGCCAGGCCCGCACGGGTCCGGGCGCGGATCCGGATACGTCTCCGGATATTGCCCTATTCGGTCCAAGTTCGGCGATCACGCGCGGATCCTCATCAAATCGATGGGGCGATAGAGTGATAAACCGTGGGACGATGATTGTATTCCCGGGGCGTCCTATCCCGGTCGCCCGGTCCGGGACCGGTACAGGTCGACGAAGCCGCGCAGGTCGCGCGCGTTCAGGTCCGAAACCGCCCAGTAGGTCAGATCGCCGAGGCTCCAGCGCTCGATCGTGGACCCGTCCCGCCGCTCCTCGCCGGCCGGCGGGCTGTCGGCGGCCGGGACCACCGTGACGCTGATCACGTGCCGGTCCCGGCGATAGACGAGGGTCGGCACGGGCGTGTGGGTGACGATGTCGACCCGGCCGCCGATCAGCGGAAAGCCCTGGTCGGCGAGATCCGGCGCGTCGGGGGCGATAGTCGTCCGGCCGTTGAACCAGGGCTTGACCACGTGCCGGTCGGAGGAGGCGATGTCGAAGGGCTGCGGCGCCGCGAGGCCGCGCAGGTGGCCGGCCAGCACGGCCTCGATCGTGGCCGGTGTCTCGGGGCGATCGCGATAGGCGCCGCTGCCGAGCGCGGCGCCGCCGACGAGGCCGAGAAGGAGCGTCGCGGCCAGCGCCTGCCAGGATCCGCGCCAGGATCCGCGCCAGGATCCGCGCCAGGACCCGCGCCAGGACCCGCGCCAGCCTCCTCCCGAACGGCCGCCCCACGCGCCTTCCGATGCGTGCTCGGGCGGCGGATCTGCGAAGCCGATCTCCTGGATCACGCGCGCCCGCAGGGCCTCCGGGGCGGGGGGGCCGGCCAGGGTCTCGCGCAGCGCCGTCGAGAGGGTGCGCAGACGCTCCGCCGCAACCCGTGCTCCGGGCTCGGCCGCGAGACGGCGCTCCATGGCCAGGACCTCGCCGGGCGACAGCTCGCCATCCGCGTAGGCGCTGAGGAGCAGGAGGGTCTCGTCGTCGTCGGTCATCGCCCGTCCTCCGCTAGCCGAGCCAGCAGGTGCTGCCGCGCGCGGCCGAGGCGCGACATCACGGTTCCGATCGGGACGTTCGTCACGGCGGCGATCTCCCGGTAGCTGAGGCCGTGATACTCGCGCAGGACCAGCGCCTCCCGGAAGGCGACCGGCAGGGCCTCCACCGCCCGGGCGAGATGCCCCGCATCGTCGCGGGCGATGAGCGCCGCCTCGGGCGTCTCCGGCGCCTGGGCCAGGAGGCCTCCGGTCTCCAGCGCGGCCTGGGCCTCCGGCGCGAGGTCCTCGGCGAAGATCACGGCCCGTGGCCGGTGCCGCTGCAGCCAGGAATAGCCCGTGTTGCGGACGATGGTCAGGAACCACGCCCGGGCGTTGCCCTCGGCGAAACCCTCGATCGCCCGGTAGGCGCGCAGGCAGGCCTCCTGCATCACGTCCTCGGCATCGGTGGCGTTGCCGGTGAGCCAGCGCGCGAGGCGGTAGCCCTCGTCGAGGCGCGGCAGGACGAGCTGGCTGAAGCGCGCGCGCGCCAGGGTGGTCATAGGGTCCACCCGGCGGCGCAGCGGGCCGGGGGGCCTCCGTCGAGATCCAGCGAAGCCATGGGGCGCCACCCTGCAGCCCTGAGTCACGGGATCAAGAACCGACAGGCCGCCGGCTTTATTCCCGGGCCGTCGCCGGCGAACGCGCCCGTGAAGAGCTTAGGCCTCGTCCAGGCCGTCCTCGGTGGTGCGCGGGATCGGCTCCGGCTTCCCGGCCACCGTCATCGCGGTGCGGTCAGCCTCCTGCGCCTCGGGGGTGGGGCGCGTCTGCGGCCGGCCGTCCTCGCCGAGGTGCTTCCGGCCGGCGCGGGCCCCCGCCGCCCGTTCCTCGGGAGACGGCGTCGCGCCGCCGCTCTGATCGCGGGCCATGGACTCTCCCGACAGAAGCGGGATCGCGCGCTCGGATGCGCGCGATCCCGCGCTGAAAGATCGGCTTCCCTGCCGGCCGGGACGGCCTCGCGTCGCGGGCGCCTAGGACCGGCCCGGGCGGCCCAGCAGCGAGGCCGCGGCCGCCGTGGCGCCCGCGAGCAGGATCCCGGTGAGGACCGGGTTGATCGAGGCCTGCGTGTAGACGCTGCGCATGACGTGGTGGGGCGAGCCTCCCCGGACGGCGCCGTCGCGGCCGGCCGCGTAGAGGGCTCCGTTCCGGTCCCGCCCGGCCACCCCGGCCTTCTGGGTCTTGGACACCACGGCGGCGCCCATCCAGTCGGTCGCCGCGGGAACGCGCTTGCGCAGCGAACTCATCAGCTTGCCGCCGCCGCCGATATAGACATCCCGCGGACCGTGCTCCGCGGCGTACAGGATCGCCTCCGCGACATCCGCCGGATCGTAGACCGGCGGCGGCAGCTTCGGGGCCCGCGTCATGTAGTTCCGGGCGTGCTCCGGAAACGGCGTGTCGATCGAGGCCGGCTTGATGAGCGTCACCGAGACCGGAGCGCCCTCCTCCTGCAGCTCCATCCGGAGCGCGTCCGTGAAGCCTTTGATCGCGTGCTTGGAGGCGGAGTACATGCCCTGGATCGGGAAGGCGAGATCGGAGGCCACCGAGCCCAGGTTCACCAGCGCGCCGCCCGATCGCCTCAGGTGCTGCAGCGCCACGGTCGAGCCGTAGACGATCCCCCAGAAATTGACGTCGAACAGCCGGCGATGGTCCGCGTCCGAGACCTCCTCGAGGCGGCCGAAGATCGAGAGGCCGGCATTGTTGACCCAGGTGTCGAAGCCGCCATAGGCGCGCACGGCTTCGGCGGCCAGGGCCTCGATATCCTCCCGGCGCGACACGTCGGTCACGACGGCGCATGCCTCGCCGCCCTGCTCCCGGATGTCGTGAACGATGTCGTCGAGGGCGGCGGCGTTGCGCGCCGCCAGGACGACGCGGGCGCCCCGGCGCGCGGCCGCGCGGGCCGTGGCAAGGCCGATCCCGCTGGAGGCGCCGGTGATGACGATCACCTGCTCACGCAGGGGCTTGTGCCGAATCCGCATGCGTCTTCCTCTCTCCATGATCGCGCGTCCGGGTCCGGACCCGGACGCGCCGTCCGCGCTCAGCCCCGGCTGCCGCTCGGCCGGTCCCGCTCCGCCCCGAGGCTCGTTCCACCCCGGCGCGCTTCTTCCTTCTCGGTACCGGCCCGTTCCATCGGACCGTCCTGCGGCTTGACCGTGCCGGTCGCGGTGTCGAGGGGCGCGTTCGCCAGCCCTTCGCTCTCAGGCTTGCCGTGGGGCATCCGCTGGGCCTGCGTGTCGTTCGGCGCGTCGGCCATGCTGCATCCTTTTCGAAGTCCGTGAGGTCGACGTCCGGCGCGCCTGTCCCTCGTGGCCAACCCGGCAAGACCGCCGACGTATCCGGGACGTTCTGCAGGGCCGCGCGCAAGGCGCCCAGGAGCGGATGGGCCGGGAACAGGATGCGCGTCCTTCGGCCGCCGTGACCGGGATCGCCCCCGCCCCGGGGCCCGGCTTCGTGCCGGGTCACCGGACCGCAGGAACGGAGCAGCACGTCCCGTGTTGTCCGCCAAATCTTAATTCGCGAGGCGCGGCGATGTCAGGAACTGCCAAGAAGACCGATCCCAAGCTGTGGGACAAGGTCAAGACGCAGGTCACGAAGTCGAACAAGGGCGGCAAGCCTGGCCAGTGGTCGGCGCGCAAGGCGCAGATGGCGACGGCCGAATACAAGAAGGAAGGGGGCGGCTACGCCGGCAAGAAGGCGGACGACAACCACCTCAAGCAGTGGACCGACGAGGAGTGGGGCACGAAGTCGGGCAAGGCGAGCGGCAAGACCGGCGAGCGCTATCTGCCCAAGAAGGCCCGCGAGAGCCTGACCGACACGGAATACGCCGCCAGCACGGCCAAGAAGCGGGCCGACACGCGCAAGGGCAAGCAGTTCTCGAAGCAGCCGAAGGCGGCCGCCGAGAAGTCCGCCGCGGCGCGCAAGGCCGGCAAGGGCGACAAGGACCCCACGACGAAGGCGGAGCTGATGCGCAAGGCCCGCGCGCAGAACGTGCCGGGCCGGTCGCGGATGTCGAAGGCGCAGCTCGAGCACGCCGTCCACGCCTGAACCCGGCCAGAGGCTCTCCAGACAGCAAAACGTCCCGGGAGTGACTCCCGGGACGCTCCTCGGCTCAAGCGGCCAGTCTGATCGGGCTGGGGATGCTCAAGGTCGAGCGGGGTGCGGCAGGCCGGAGGCCACGCAAGATCCCGATCACCGGGAGGCCCCCTCCGCGCCGTTCGGCGCGAAGGGAGCGTTCGCGAAGCGCCCTTAGTACGAGCCGAACTTGTAGTTCAGGCCGGCGCGGACGACGGCGAACTCGTCGTCGCGGCGGCCGACCGGGCTGTAATAGGCCGGGGCGTTCGAGGCGGCGTTGATCACGAGCGCACCCTGGTTGCGGGTGTTGCGGTCGAGGTTCACGTACAGGCCTTCGACCTTCAGCGTCACGGCGGACGAGCGGAAGAAGTTCAGGAACGAGTCGGTCGGGAGGGCGTACTCGATGCCGCCGCCGACCGCGTAGCCGGTGCGGAAGCTGTCGTTGCCGGCGAAGCCGCCGAACGAGCGGTCAGCGCTGCCCGAGCCGTAGGCGAAGCCGCCGGTGCCGTACACCAGCACGCGGTCGAAGGCGTAGCCGATGCGGCCGCGCACGGTGCCGAAGAAGTCGAGGCTCGACAGGCCGCGCGGGTCGGTCACGTAGTAGGCGGGCGACAGGCCGGCAGCAAAGCCGTTGTTCCGGTTGCGGCCGAAGTCGAGGTACTGGGCGTCGGCCTCGATGCCGACGACCACGCCCGAGCCCGGGGTGAACTGGACATTGTAGCCGATCTGGCCACCGCCGGTGAAACCTTCCTGGTTCCGCTGGCTGAAGAAGGCCGTCGTGCCCGGGCCGCCGCCCGTGAAGCCGCCCGGGCCACCCGGCACGGCGAAGCTGTTGGTGTTGTTGCTGCTGGCGTCGAAGGCGTAGCCGGCGTTGAAGCCCGCGTAGAAGCCGGTCCAGGTGAAGACCGGGACGGGGGTGAACACCGGCGGCGGAGCGGCGCGGCGCGGCAGGTCGGCGGCCGAGGCGGCGCCGGCCAGGAGAGCCGTGGCGGCGCTCGCGAGAAGAAGCGTCTTGATCATCTGGTCCTCTGTCTCCCGTTGGGCGGGATGTTGACCCGGCGACAAGAACGACAGGATGCGAGGACGCGATAGTGCAGCGCTGCAACAGCCTGGAATCCAGGCTTTCGGGCCGAGGCGGCCTAGTGCGTTAGAGCACATCCCGCTTTTCGCCGGCTCAAGCAGCGATGCGAGAGCGTATCCGAATGTTTCCGGAAACAAAAAGCCCCGCCGCGCGGTGGCGGACGGGGCTCGAGTTCGCTCGTGAATGTTCCCAGGACCAACCAGGAAGCTTCATCATTTCTTAGATCCTACCGGCGATCGGCCCGCAAGCCTGCTCCGGGGTGCGGAACGCGGTTAACATTAATTTACGACGCGGCCGGTTGCCGTGCCGGCGTGAACGGCCGGCAGCCTGGCAATCGCCGTCCGGGTCCGGTCCGCATCCGGGACGTTGTCCTGCGGGCCGGTGCGGTCGCCGCACAGTCCTGATCCAGGCGCGCGGCGAAGTCCCTGCGCTCGGAAACTGTCCCGGCGCGGACCAGTTCTTGGCATCACCGTTCTGATCATCGTAACCTGGCTCGAACCCGCCGGGTTGCGGGTCGGAACCTCAGGCCACACACGCTCTGCCATCGGCAGGACTTGTGCGGGGACGGGACAGGCGACCTGTGGAGAAGCGACGGATGCCGAGGGTAAACGGGCGGATCGCGCGGCAGCTCGCGGCGTGCGGGCTCGTCGCCGCCGCGCTGTCCGGGCTGTCGAGGCCGGTCGGGGCGGTCGAGGAGGAGACGGTCGGCTGGTGGATCTATGCCGGCTCGATCCGAAGCACGCTGCTGACGCGCTTCATCGGGCCGGAAGACCCCACGCCCGCGGGCGCGGCGATCGCGCAAGCGGGCCGGGGCTGCGGGCTCCCGGCCCGCTTCGATGCGGGCGACGCCTTCGCGGCGCCGCCGGGCGATGCGCCGGTCGTGTTCGGGCCGTTCCTCAGCCGGCCCGCGCTCGCGGCTTCCCTCGCCTGCATCCGGCGCTATGTGCCGACGGCGTTCGTCGCGCAGGCACGGGCGCCCGCGCGATGACGATCCGGCGCAGCGGTTGAAACCTCGGGGAGACGCGCATGAACCCGCTCGCGCTGCTGTCGATGCTGGCCCTACTGTCGGCCTGGATCGGGATCGGCGTTGCCGTCGTGGCCTACGGGACGCCGCTCGGCGTGGCCTTCTACGTCCTGGCGGTGGTCGCCACCAATCCGCGGGTGTGGAGGCTCCGGTGACCGACACCCCGGCTCCCTACCTCACGGTCGCGTTCCTCACGGCCCTGGCGCTGCTCGTCGTCGGGTTGCACGCGGAGGGCCTCCCGTGGTGACCCTCCCGGCATGGTCTATTCGCGAGCCCCTGCCGCCTTCCAGGCCATATCCGGGATTGGCCCCGCGATCTGCCCGGGCATGACGCGGCCGCGGGCGTAGCGTCGATGTTCGGATTCTCCCTCAGCTCCACCGAGCCCGACAGCATCGCGCATATCATCCAGGTGGCGCTCGCGCCCGCGTTCCTGCTCTCGGCGCTCGCGACCCTGCTGAACGTGTTCTCGACCCGGCTCGGCCGGATCTCCGACAAGGTCGACGCGCTCTCGGCGGAGGCCGCCAAGGCGACGAGCGCCGAGGCCGCACGCCTGGGCCGCCGCCTGACCTTCCTGCGGCGGCGCTCCTTCGTCCTCGACCTCGCCGTCGTGCTGGCCTCGCTGGGGGGCGGCCTGATCGGCATGGCGGTGCTGACCCTGTTCGTCGGGGCGCTGCGCGACGCCGCCACGGCGTCGATCCTGTTCGTGTGCTTCGGGGCGGCGCTGGTCTGCACGGTGGCGGCGATCGGCGCGTTCATGGCCGAGATCCTGATGGCCGGCCACGGCATCCGCGACGAGGTCGATCACCAGAAGGATAAGGTCCCCGCGCAGGGTTGAGCCGGGCGCGAATCACGGCCCGCGTGCAGGGACTCCGGTCCCGCTCGGGGCTGCACCGGCCGTTGGGCTGACGGCCGCCGGGCGAGGGCCGGACCCTGCCGTTCGGGGCCGGATCCGGCCTGCGGTCACCGGCGGCGCCGATTTCGATTGCGTCGACCGGGAACTGAGTCTTAATCTTGTCGGTGCTTGCTGCAGCTGCACGCTGCGTCCGGGTGTTCCGTCATGAGCATCGCCATCCTGATTGCCTTCATTGCCGGAGCGCTCTGCCTCGGAGTACTGTCCTCGATCGTGCCTTTGCGGCGGAGAGAGGAAGATGAACTTGGAGAAAGCTTGTCCTTCGAGGACGAGTTCTTCGATGTCGGCGGCCCGGTGATCGACCTGGAACCGAATCGCTGAGGGCTGCCGGCGGCACCGCGCGACCGGACAGGCCGTTACAGGGGTTTGGGCACCCCGGCCGAAGCCTTCTGCTGCGTGGACCAGACGACCCGTCCGGCCGCATCCCGCAGGGCCGCCGAGCCCGAGCGGCCGGCGAGCAGATGCGCAAACCGCGCCTTCGCGTCCGCAACCGCAGCGTCTTCGGAGAGCCCGAAAATCGGTTCGTCGTGGATGATGATGCCGCTCGCGCTCTCCCGGTGCACGACGCATTGCAGCCGGTAGCGCGCCGGCGGCGGAGCCGAGCCCGGGTCCGTGGTGGCGTCCGGGCCGGTCATGGCGCCCAGGCGACGATCGGGCCGCGGCGCGGCGCCGCGCACGGGGCGCGCCGGCACGCGCGCCGAACCGGATCCGGTTCAGCCGACCCTTCACCATCCCGGATGGCGACGACGCAGCGCGACACCCAACGCCTCCTCAACGCGAAGCTCCGACAGCGATCCATAGCAGAAGTATCGACGCCCCGGATGGGGTCCGGCCGGGCTTAGCGGCGCAGCCCAGCTCCGACAGGCCCGGCCTGGGCGCGGCACGCCGACACGACAGAGCCCTCAGGCGGCCTCTGCGCCCCTGCCCGAGGAGGTCTGCGCGGTCCGCAGGCAGGCCTCGACCCCGTCGCGCAGCGAGGACACGTAGACGTCGGCCCCGATCGCCCGGCCGAGCGCGGCATCGGTGAGCACCTTCTCGCCCACAGGCCAGAGGCCCACCAGCACGGGCAGCTGCGGAGCACGCCGCTTCAGGCGCTCCAGCAGGTAGCGCAGATGCGCGGGGCTGCCGCTGATGTCGAGATAGGAGATGCACACCATCGCCACGCCCGCGAGGTCCAGGTCGCGGATGCGGTCGCGCGAGACGGCCTCGTAGCCGATGACCCGGGCGCCGAGCCCGTGCTTGCGCAGCAACTGGGCCAGCATCGCCGAGGAGGCCTCGTCGAGGGGGCCGCGCCCCGCCACGCACAGGATGGGCGCCTCCCCACGCCACGCCTCCGGGAGGGCCTCGCGCGGCGGCGCCTGGCCGGGCACCGCCTCGGTCCGGGTGTGGGTCCGCTCGGCCAAGGTCGGGGTCGCGCTCGGGTTGACCGTCGCGTCGTCCCCGGCCGGCTCGGCATCGGGGTGGTCCTCGAAATCCTCGACCAGCGCCCGGGCCGAGTTGCGGATGTTCTCCAGCTGCGCCGGCGTCACGACCCCGCGCGCGAAATCGTTCGCGGCGAGCTGCAGCCCCTTGAGGGCCACCTCGTCGTAGTACGAGGACAGGGAGCGCTCCTTCAGCATGGCCTCGCCGAGGTCGCGCGCCTCGTCCGGGTCGCTCGCCAGCATGCGCTGGTAGAAGTTCTCGACCGGCGTCAGCGGCGGCCGGTCACCGAGCAGGACGTCGAGGAATTCCAGGCTGTCGACGTGGCGGCCGAGCACCACGAGGCAGACGGTGAACGGGGTGGCCAGGATCAGGCCGATGGGGCCCCACAGGAAGCCCCAGAACAGGGTCGAGACGATCACCGCGAAGGGCGAGAGGCCGGTGGAATGGCCGTAGAGCAGCGGCTCGATCACCTGCCCGAAGATCGGCTCGGCGATCAGGAACAGCGCTGCGGTCGCGATCACCATCGACCAGCCCGGGTCGACGGCGGCGGCGAGGGCTACGGGAAGCAGGCCGGAGGCGAAGGCGCCGATATAGGGGACGAAGCGCATGATCGCCGAGAACACGCCCCACAGGATCGGGTTGGGCACGCCGATGAACCAGAGGCTGATGCCGATCAGCACCCCGAAGGCGGCGTTCATGCCGAGCTGGGCCAGGAAGTAGGTGCCGAGGCGGCCGGCCGCGTCGTCCATGGCCACCGTCGTGCGATGCAGGTCGCTCGACCCGAATAGGCGGATCATGCGGTTGCGCAGGTCCTCGCGCTGCATGAGCAGGAACACCACCACCACCAGCACGATGCCGACGTCGGTCAGCGGCGAGACGATGGGCCCGAGCACCTTCTGGGCCAGTGCCAGTGGCGAGGGCTCGGGCTGCTCGACGCGCACGAGCTGCGCCTTGGGCGTATCCCCGGCCGGTCCCGGCTCGGCTGTCGTGCCGGCGGCGTCGGCCTTCTGGGTGGCATCGTGAACCTGGTGGTTGAACTTCTGCAGCAGCCGGTTGGCCTCGCCGAGCCAGCCCTGCTGCAGGCCCGCCACCTTCCTCTGCACGGTGGTCTGATACTGCGGCAGGTTGCCGGCGAGCCCTGCCACCTGGGTGCCGATGACCGTCCCGATGCCGCCGATGACCCCGAGGGCGAGCAGCACGGCGACGATGACCGAGGGGACGCGCCCGAAGTGCAACCGGCGCAGCAGGTTGACCACCGGCGCCAGGACGAAGCTGAGCAGGACGGCCAGAACGAGGGGGATGAACACCTCGCGTCCGAGGTAGAGGGCGGCGATCAGGACCACGCCGACCGCGAGGGTCAGGAGGCCGCGCAGGCCCGGTACGAGGGGCGGCGGCACCTGCGCGGGCTGGCGCGGGGCGGCACTCGGCTCGGTGGCCATGGGGACTCCGGTACGCGCGCGCGGATGGCCCGCGCTCAAGGGCACAACCGCACGGGAGCCGGTTTGGTTTTGAACCGGACCGTTCGCCCCCCGGCTTTCAGCCGGACGCCCCAAAGGCAACGGCGCCCGATCGGTCTGCGATCGGGCGCCGCGCTGTTGCCGAAGCCGGACGCTCGCGCGCCCGGCCCGCTTCCGCTTCGGGACAGGCCGCTCAGGCGGCCTCGCCCTCGGCATCCTCGGCGTCCAGGATCGTCTCCAGATCGCCCACCAGGGCATCCAGCTGGTCGGCGGTCGCCTTGAGCTTCAACGTGGTGCCGTCCTGCGTCTCGACCGCGATCTCGATGTGGTCGTCGACCTTGGCGGCCAGCGCCTGCTTCACCGTGTAGGTCGTCACGTCAGCCTTGTCCGCCATGCTGTCTCCTGGGTTGGCTCTCGGCCAACTCCGGACGCACCGGATCGGTGCTGCGGCAGAATCTCGCGACCGCCCCACACCGGCCAGCGCGGCGGGCGATCACCGATCCGCAAGCGGTTCCGGATGCTCGCCCCGCCGGACGAGCGCGTCGCGCTCGATCTGGATGGTGCCGGCCGGCCTTACCGGCGGTGACGGATGTGCCGCTCGACGACCCGCTGCCGGTGGGTCAGCACCTCGGGCAGCCGCGAGGCGGCGGTCGGGACACCGGCCGGCATCCGGGGAGCCGGCAGCAGGAGTGGCGCGGCCCGAGGTGTCTCGACGACGACCGCCTCCAGGATCATAGGCCGCTTCGGTCGCGCGCGTCTCGACGGGCGTGCCGGCCGCGCCGCGAGCGTCCCGAGGGCCCAGAGCCCGAGGCAGAGCAGGCCGACCAGGATCCCGTCCCAGGACGGCTCCGAGCGGCACATCAGGATGCCGGTGCCGGTCAGGGCGGCCCCGGCCGCGAACAGGCGCGGTGTCGGATCACCGGAAGTCATGCCGCAGCCTCGGCGATCCGCGCTGATGACCCGTGAATCGGATCGCGACATTTGTCGTCATCGGCCTCCGGGACGTCCATCCGCGAGCGGCCTCCCGGCTTACCGGGCCGGCCCGGCCTCAACCGGCCAGGCTCGACGGCGGCTGCCAGATCACGCCGGGATGCTCGCGGATGTCGCCGGCCCGGGTTCCGGTATCGGCGTCACTCGTCCAGTCGCTGGGCTCGCTGATGCTGGCGATCTCCGCATCCGGGTAGGCGGCGTTCAGGAACAGGCGCGCCTCGCCCTCGGCCTCGGCCCTGACGGTCACGAGGGGCTTGTCCCCGCCCGGGTCGCGCATCTGCGCGATGAACAGCTTGGTCATGATGCGTCTCCGGCTTCCGTCGGGCGGCGGCTCAGGCCTCCACCTCCTCGACATGGAGGCCGCCGGCATACAGGTGGGCGGGGATGCCGTTCCGGTCGCGGTAGCCGGCTGTCCGCGCCATCGCGTCCAGGGCCCTCAGGGGATCCAGCGCCGAGCCGATCCAGAGGATAGCGCCCGTCGCCGCCTGCATGATCCGAAACATCCGCACGCCACGCTCCCGTGCTCGATGCTCGGACAAGCTTGGGGGCCGCGGCGATGTTCCCGGTGGAAAGGAACGGGGCGAACAGATCCGGCCGCGCCACGGACGACACCGAAGGTGCGCGCGTCCCGCCAGGCAGCCCCTTTCAGATTTCAACTTGAAATGGAACACGCTCAAGCGGGCGGCCGTTATCCCGACCATGCCGGCACGGGCCAGCACGTCGAGACCCCGATCGGGATTCAGGAGAGCCATGACCAGCCGAACCGTCCAATCCGCTCTGCTCGCCCTCGCGCTCGTGGCCGGAAGCGCCTCCTTGGCGGCCGCGCAGAGCACGCCCAACGGCAACACCTCGACATCGGGCGCTCCCGCCGGCAGCGGCAGCAGTGGCAACGGCGCCACCGGCAGCGGCGCGGCGCCGAGCGGGAAGTAACGCAACGTTAACCTTCAGGGCCGAATTCACCGGTCCTCACAACCGTGCAACTTCCCGTCCCGCGGCCATCCGGCACGCGGGACGTTCTGTTTTCGGGCCGGACATCCGGTCTGCGGCCGGGGATGAGGCCGGTCATCCTCGTCAGGTCTTCCGTTGGGGGCCGAGCCGGCGATGTCCGGATGGCAGGCCGTCCCGTGGAGGCGTGGGCAACCCCTCGGCGGGTTACAGGCCCTTTTCTGTGGATCCGGACTCGTCGTAAGAGTAGCCCGTGGGTGAGAACTCAAGGGCAGGACCACGTAACGCCGGCGATGCGGTCGAATTCTGTCCTGCAGCTCACGGGTGAGCGCCCCGGCATCCATCAGGCTGCCGCGTGGCGCGATGCCGTGGCGCCGTTCTGGGACTTCGCGATCCGGAAGGAGGACGTCGCCGCGTTCCACGGCCAGTCGCGGGTCCGGCACCTCGGCACGGCGATCCTGTGCCGGGCCAGCGCCTCGGGCCTCCGGTTCGAGCGCGAGCCCGCCCTCGTGGCCCGCATGGGCGTCGACCACATCCTGGCGCATGTGCGCCTCACCGGTCAGTCCAGGATCGCGATCGGCGGCCGCGAGCGCGACTGCGCGCCGGGCGATATCTGCCTGCTCGACCTGTCGCGCCCCCTGTCGGCCGAGTCCACGGATTACCAAGCCATCACCGTGGTGCTGCCGCGGGCGCTGTTCGGCGCGCACCAGGCTGCGCTCGACGGCCTCCACGGGGCGGTGATCCGGGGGGCGACCCCGTTCGGCCGGATGGTCAACGACCATCTGCGCGCCCTGAGCGCGCACGCCACCGGATTCTCAGAGCGGGAGGCTGCCGCGGCCGCGCAGGCGACGGCCGCGCTGCTCGGCGCGGCGGCTTTCGGCTTGCCGGAGGAGGACCGCCTCGCCCAGGCCCCGGTGGGGACGCCGCTCCTTCTCGCCATCCGGCGCTTCATCGAAGCCGAACTGGCCTCCGCGGACCTGAGCGCCGAGACCCTCGGCCGGCAGTTCGGCCTGTCGCGCAGCGCCCTGTACCGCCTGTTCGTGCCCCTCGGAGGCGTGTCAGGCTATATCCGGCAGCGCCGGCTCGCCCGCGCGTACCGGGACCTCGCCGCCGACGGACGCTCCGCCCGGATCTCGGAGGTCGCGTATCGCTGGCGGTTCGAGAGCCCCGCGCATTTCGCCCAGGCCTTCAAGGCCGCGTTCGGCTGCGCCCCCCGTGACCTCCGCGCCCACCAGGCCGACGCGGCCGAGGCGTCCGGCGATCCGGCCCGGGCGGAGACCTGGACGGATTTCTACGACTGGGTTCTCAAACTGGCCGCCTGAACGCCGGGGCACGTCGACCCGTGTATGTCGACCCCTGTATGCCGACCCTTGTGCGCCCTGCCCCGGATCGCCCATAAGGACGCGATGACCTTCCAGGTTCGGGGCAGGCGCGCCGCACGGGCGCAGGGTGTGTGGGCGATCGCCGCCCGCATGCTGGCGCTCGTCCTGGCCCTGTCCCTCGCTGCGCCGGGCATCGGTCTCGCGGCGGATCTGGCCTTCCACGCGGGCGGTCATCACAGCCGGAGCGAGGGACCGGTTCTCGACACGCCGGCTGCGTCGTCGAATGTCGATCCCGGCCTCGGCGAGCACCTCCATTGCGGCTGCCATCAGGCCGCCCGCCTGGACGCGGCCGACGTCGCCCCCCCGACGGTTCCGGGCCGGCCACTCCCTGCGGAGCTCGCGCGGGCGCTCCCCTCCTTCGTGCCCGACCGGCTGCCCCGGCCTCCGCGCGCGTGAGCTGACGCCGCCGACCGGCGCGCGTCCCGCCCGAAGGCCGGCCTCGGCCCCGGGCCCATCCCTCCGCGACACCTGAACGGGACCCTCCGGGACGCCGCGCGGCGCCCGGCCGTCCCGGCTGAGCAAGTCCCACGGCACCCCCCATGCGCATTCTCCCGTCCGCGGCCTTCCTGGCCGCCGGCATCGCCGTCGGCGCTGCCCTGTCCCCCCTGCCCGACAGCCTGCGCCAGGCACTGGCCGCCGCCGGCCTGGTGCGCCCCCCGGCCGCCGGCGAGGGCCGCGATCCGGACCATTCCGATCCGCAGGACCGGCCGGCGGTCGCCGGCCAGGCCCACGACGCGCACGGGCACGAGCTGGGGGAGGCCCACGCGGAGGAAGATGCGATCCGGATGCGGCCCGACCAAGTCGCCGCCCAGGACATCGTCACCCGAACGGTGGCGGGCGGCACGCTGGCGCGTCATCTCCTCGTGCCCGGCACCATCACCCCCGACACCGACCGGATCGCCCGCGTCCCGGCCCGGGTGGTCGGCACCGTGGCCGAGATGCGCAAGCGCCTCGGCGATGCCGTGCAGGCGAACGAGATCGTCGCCATCCTCGACAGCCGCGAGGTCGCCGACGCCAAGAGCGAGTACCTCACCGCCCTGGTCCAGGCCGAGCTGCAGAAGATCAACTTCGAGCGCCAGCAGAAGCTGCTCGCCTCGCGCACCGCCTCGGAGGCGGCCTTCGAGACCGCCCGGGCCACCTATCTGGAGAACCAGCTCCGGGTCGACCTCGCCCGTCAGAAGCTGTCGGCGCTCGGCCTCGACGCCGCCGAGGTGGCGGCCGCCCAGAAGCGCGACGAGGCGACGCCGAACCAGTCGAGCCTGCGCCGCTATCCCCTGCGGGCGCCCTTCGCCGGCCGCATCGTCGAGCGGCGGGTCGATGTCGGCACGGCGGTCGGCAAGGAGGGGGATCCGGCGGACCTCTACACGGTGGCGGACCTCTCTACGGTCTGGATCGAGCTGTCGGTGCCGACCCTCGAACTCGCCCAGGTGCGGGAGGGCGCCCGGGTCACGGTCACGCCCGGACGGACGGGCGAGACGGAGCGCCGCGCGGAAGGGCGGGTGATCTTCGTCAGCCC
Organism: Methylobacterium sp. FW102-HT35C08; assembly: GCF_058790235.1. Classification (NCBI taxonomy): domain Bacteria; kingdom Pseudomonadati; phylum Pseudomonadota; class Alphaproteobacteria; order Hyphomicrobiales; family Methylobacteriaceae; genus Methylobacterium; species Methylobacterium sp. FW102-HT35C08. Next base: position 1,667,781 of record NZ_JBYTCL010000002.1, read on the forward strand.
GTTCCTCAATGCCGACACGCGCTCGGCCCGGGTGATCGTCGCCCTCCCGAATCCCGACCTCGCGTGGCGGCCCGGCACCTTCGTCACCGCCGAGGTCGAGATCGCGCAGGACAAGGTCCCGGTCCGGATCCCCAAGGCGGCCGTCCAGACGATCGCGGGCCGGAGCGTCGTCTTCGTGCGCAGTCCGGACGGGTTCGAGAAGCGGCCGGTCACCCTCGGCCGCTCCGACGACGAGGCCTACGAGGTCACCGCGGGGCTCGAGCCCGGAGCCGAGATCGCGGTCGGCAATTCCTTCCTGCTGAAGGCCGAGCTCGGCAAGGCCGACGCCGACCACGACCATTGAGGATCGCGCCATGATCAGCCGCATCCTCGCCGTCTCGGTCCGCCAGCGCTGGCTGGTGCTGCTCCTCGTGCTGCTGGCCTCGGGCTTCGGCGCCGTCGCGCTCACGAAGCTGCCCATCGACGCGGTGCCCGACATCACCAACAACCAGGTGCAGATCAACACCCTGGCCCCGTCCCTGTCGCCGGCCGACGTCGAGCGGCAGGTCACCTACCCGGTGGAGACCGCGCTCGCCGGCATCAAGGGCCTCGAATACACCCGCTCGCTCTCGCGCAACGGCTTCTCGCAGATCACCGCGGTCTTCGCCGAATCCCTCGACATCTACTTCGCCCGCCAGCAGGTCGCCGAGCGCATCGCCCAGGTGCGGGAGGACCTGCCCTCCGGGGTCGAGCCGCGGATGGGCCCGATCTCCACGGGTCTCGGCGAGATCACCATGTGGTCGGTCCAGTACGCGCCGCTGCCTGAGCGCGCGACCGTGCCGGCGGGCCGGCCGGGCTGGCAGCCGGACGGGAGCTACCGGACCCCGGAGGGACAGGCGCTCAGGACCGAGCTGGAGCAGGTCGCCTACCTGCGCACGGTCCAGGACTGGATCATCCGGCCGCAGATCAAGTCCGTCCCGGGCGTGGCCGGCGTCGACGGGATCGGCGGCTTCGAGAAGCAGTACCATGTCCAGCCCGACCCGACGACGCTGACCGCCCTCGACCTCTCCTTCGCGGACGTCGCCCGGGCGCTCCAGGCCAACAATGCCAACCAGGGCGCCCGCTACCTGGAGGACAACGGCGAGAGCTACGTGGTCCGCGCCGCCGGCCGCCTGGAGGGCCCGGAGGCGATCGCCGACGTGGTCGTGGCGAGCCGCGGCGGCGTCCCGGTGCGGATCCGCGACGTCGCCACGGTGCGGATCGGGCGCGACCTGCGCACCGGCTCGGCCAGCGAGAACGGTCGTGAGACCGTCATCGGCACCGCCCTGATGCGGATCGGCGAGAACAGCCGCACGGTGGCGGCCGCCGTTGAGGCCCGCATGGCGCAGATCCGGCGCGCCCTGCCCCCTGGCATCGTGGTCCAGACGGTCCTCGACCGGACGCAGCTCGTCGAGGCCACGATCCGCACGGTCGGCAGGAACCTCGCGGAGGGCGCGGCCCTCGTGATCGTCGTCCTGTTCCTGCTCCTCGGCAACATCCGGGCGGCGCTGATCGCCGCGCTGGTCATCCCGGTCGCCATGCTGATGACCGTGACCGGCATGGTTGAGGGGAAGATCTCGGCCAACCTGATGAGCCTCGGGGCGCTGGATTTCGGGCTCATCGTCGACGGGGCGGTGATCATCACCGAGAACGCGCTGCGCCACCTCGCCGAGCGGCAGCACGCACTCGGGCGGCCCCTCACGCTGGAGGAGCGCCTGGAGACGGTCCGGGACTCGGCCGAGGAGATGATCAAGCCGTCCCTCTACGGGCAGGCGATCATCATCCTGGTCTACGTCCCGCTCCTGACCTTCACGGGCGTCGAGGGCAAGATGTTCCAGCCGATGGCCCTGACCGTCATCCTCGCGCTGGCGGCGGCCTTCGTGCTGTCGCTGACCTTCGTGCCGGCCCTGATCGCCATCGCGCTGACCGGCCGGATCACCGAGACCGAGAGCCCCCTCCTCCGCGGCCTGAAGGCCCTCTACCGGCCGATCCTCGGCGCCGCGATCCGCGCGCCCGCCCCGTTCGTCGGGGCGGCGCTGCTCCTCCTCGCGGGGGCCGGCCTGCTCGCTGCAAGGCTCGGGACCGAGTTCATCCCGCTCCTCGACGAGAAGAGCATCGCGCTGAACGCCACCCGGATCCCGTCCACCTCGCTGACCCAGTCGCAGGCGATGCAGCTCAAGGTCGAGCGGGCCATCGCGCAATTCCCGCAGGTCGCCACCGTGTTCTCGAAGACCGGCACCGCCGAGGTCGCCACCGACCCGATGCCGCCGAATTCCTCCGACACGTTCGTGATGCTCAAGCCGCAGGCGGACTGGCCCGATCCGGGCCTGTCGAAGGCCGAACTGCAGGAGCGGATCGAGGCGTCCTTAAGCGCGCTCGCCGGCAACGTCTACGAGTTCTCCCAGCCGATCCAGCTGCGCTTCAACGAGCTGCTCGCCGGGACCCGGGGCGACCTCGCCGTGAAGGTGTTCGGCGAGGCCTTCGAGCCGATGCTGGAGACCGCCAACCGGATCGCCGCGATCCTGCGCGGGATCCCGGGCGCCGACGACGTGAAGGTCGAGCAGATCACCGGCCTGCCGGTCTTCGAGATCAAGATCGACCGGACCGAGGCGGCGCGGCTGGGTCTCAGCACCGGGGCGATCCAGGACGTGATCGGCGCCGCCATGGGCGGGCGGGATGCCGGGGTCGTGTTCGAGGGCGACCGGCGCGTGCCGATCGTCGTGCGCTTGACCGATCAGGTCCGCGAGGACCGGGAGGCCCTGGAGAACCTGCCGGTCCCCCTGCCCCCGGGGCCGAACGGCAAGGCCGCCTCCGTGCTGCTGCGGCAGGTGGCGCGGTTCTCGGTGAGCGAGGGGCCGAACCAGATCAGCCGCGAGAACGGCCGGCGCCGGGTCGTGGTCACCGCCAATGTCCGCGGGCGCGACATCGGCTCGCTGGTGGCGGAGGCGCAAGGGAAGGTCGCCGCACAGGTGACCCTGCCGGCGGGCTCCTCCGTGACCTGGGGCGGCCAGTTCGAGAACCTCGCCTCGGCTCAGGCGCGGCTCACCGTGGTGGTGCCGGTCTGCTTCTTCCTGATCTTCCTGCTGCTCACCTCGGCGCTTGGCGGCGCGTGGGACGCGCTCCTGGTGTTCAGCGCCGTGCCGCTGGCGCTCACCGGCGGGATCGCGGCCCTGTGGCTGCGCGGGATGCCGCTGTCGGTGCCGGCCGCGGTCGGGTTCATCGCCCTCTCGGGGGTGGCGGTGCTGAACGGCCTGGTGATGCTGACCTTCATCAAGCAGCTCGTCGCCGAGGGCCGGCCGCTGCGGGCGGCGATCCGCGAGGGCGCCCTCACCCGGCTGCGGCCCGTGGCGATGACCGCGCTGGTCGCCTCCCTGGGCTTCGTGCCGATGGCGCTCGCCACCGGGACGGGGGCGGAGGTGCAGCGGCCGCTGGCCACCGTGGTGATCGGCGGCCTGATCAGCGCGACCCTGCTGACCCTGGTGGTGCTGCCGGCGCTCTACGCGCGGTTCGGCCGGGCCGAGACGGCGGCCGGGCGGCGCGCGATGGTCCCGGAGCCGCGGGCGGACCGTGCGGCCTGACGCGTCCCGCCCTCAGGCCGGCAGGATGTGCAGGAGGCCGCCGACCATGCCGAGGGCGCCGATGCCGAACAGGCCGGCGGCGATGTAGAGCCGCATCCGGCTCTGATCGGCGTCCGCCGGCCGGTGGGTGTCGTCAGGCAAGTCGAACCAATCCATCGGGTCAACGCATCCCGTCATCGCAGGGGCTGGCTTGGGCGAGAGGCGCCGCCCTAGGCCAGCCCGATGACGGCTGGATGACCGATCCGCCGAAGCGGAAGGCAGGCCTCGCGGCCTCGCCCATGCGAACCCCGTGCCGCCGCTACGGCGTCACGAGCAGCACGTTCACCGCCTTGGCCAGGACGCGGACGGTGTCGCCCTCCTTGAGACCCAGCTCTTCAAGGGAATCGACCGTCATCACCGAGGCCATGCGGTAGGTGGTCCCGACGAGCTCCACCTCGACCTGCGCCATGACATCGCCACGCTTGATGGCCGTCACCGTGGCGGGGATGTCGTTGCGCGCGCCGTGCTTCATGGATCGTCCTCGTGGCGCAGCCGCCGCGGCTGTCGGCGGCCTATCGCAACGCCGGCGCGCGGGTTCAACCCGGTCCGTCCGACGGGGCGCGCCGGGATCAGCGGCCGCCGGAGCTGCCGGTGCCGCCGTGATCCTTCTGGAAGCCGGCCGCGTTCGGCGAGCCCTGCATCCGGCCGTCCTGCTTCGGCATCTCCGAGCCCGGCGCGCCGACAGCGGTCGAGCCGGTCGTGTCGCTCTTCCCGGTGAAGCCGGCCGCGTTCGGCGAACCCTGCATGCGGTTGCCGTGCGGAGCGGCGCTGCCGGACGCGTTGGTGCCCTCGGCGGCCAGGGCCACCGAGCCCGTTGCCAGGAGACCGGCGGCGATCAGGGATATCAGCGTCTTCATGGGGGAGCCCTCGCGTGTTTCCTCGCGCCGCCTCTCGGGGGCGACAGAGGGGCAACGCCAGCGGGCGGATCCTGTTCAAGGCCGATCGCGGGCGAGCGGCACGGCCGCCACCCGATCGGGCCGCGCCCGGCCTCGGGCCCGCTGTCCAGCCTCAGGACCGCGAAGGTCAGGGGCGCCGTGTCGACAACAGCCTCGCCCTCGTCCCGGACCGGCACGGTAAAGGCGTGATTGTCACCGTCGCTCGGGATGATCCAGCGCGCGATTTCCGGCAGGCTGATCATCGCCTCCCGGCGGGCCGCTTCGAAATCCGCGCACTCCGTTCCTTCCGTATCGGGCTGGAACTGGCCGTCGTGAATGGCGAAGAAGTGGCGGGGCCATCACCCTCTCCGTGAACCACCTTCCAGGAGGTAACCCACGGTCAGGGCAGCGGCTCTGTGCATTTTCCAACATGGGTTGATGGTGCCGACGCATCGGCACCGGCCCGAGAAAAACCCGCGCCGGCGAGCCGGGCGGGCTGAAGGGTGTCGCGCCATGAGATCTGCCTGGTAGACCCGCGAGCGGTCGAACGGTTCCGCAGCGACGCGGTCGGCCCGACGGGCCCCGGACAGGCCGCATGGTGGGCCCGGCAGGACTCGAACCTGCAACCAGACCGTTATGAGCGGCCGGCTCTAACCATTGAGCTACGGGCCCGGGCGGCGCCGACGGATAGCCGATCCCCGGCCGGCCGTCACCCGGTTTCCGGTGACGGGCCGAGGCTCCGGGCGCGGCGCGCTGGCGGGCGCCACAGCCGTGTCCTTGATGCGCCACAGGTAGCGGGCCAGGATCGAGCGGTACGGCGCGAAGGCCGCTGCCACGTCGCGCGTGTCGTCCCGGCCAGTGAGGCGGCGCAGGCAACCCACCGCCGCCACGTCGCCTTCGGGCCAGATGTCCGGGTCGTGGAAATGGAAGATGCCGACCATGTCGGCGGTCCAGGGGCCGACGCCGCGGATGCCGCACAGGATCGCCGCGCGCTCCGGGTGCGGAAGCCCGGCGAGGTCGGGCCCGAGCAGCCCCGCCGCCTCCGCGGCGACGATCGCCTGGAGGGCGCGGACCTTGTTGCCCGAGATTCCGCAGCCGCGCAGCAGATCCGCGTCACCGGCCTCGAACAGGCCGCGCGGGCTCGAGGCAGCCGCAATGGCTGCGGCCTCGATCCGCGCCCAGATCGCCGCGGCGGCCCGGGTGGAGAGCTGCTGGTTGACCACCTCGACGAACAGGCGATCCGCGACGCTCGGGTGCGCGGGCGGCGCGATGGCGATCGGCCCGGCCTCCACGAGGGCCGCACGCAGCGGCGGATGGGCGCCGGCCGCGTCCAGCAGATGGGCATAGATGTCGGGATCCAGCATCGCCTCAGCCGCGTGGCGCCGCACCGGGCGGATCATAGCGCCCGGCCCGGGCGCAGTCCGGAGGCAGGATGCCGCGCAGCCTTGCTCGGGGCGCAGCCCGGCCCACCTCGCTCCGGAACCGCACGGACCGCCGTGACGGTATCGTGGATGCGATCTCGGGCGCGGGTCTCGACGGAATGGCGATCTACTTCACCGCGGACACGCATTTCGGCGATCCGCACATCCTCCGCCATCGCCGGGCGCGCTTCGGCAGCGTCGAAGCCCATGACGAGGCCCTGGTCGCCGGCTGGAACGCCGTCGTCGGACCGGAGGATTCCGTCTGGCATCTCGGCGACTTCGCCGCCCATGCGAGCCGCGACCATTGCGCGGCGATCTTCGCGCGGCTGAACGGGACGAAGCGCCTCGTCCGCGGCAACCACGATTCGAACCGGGTGCTGGATCTGCCCTGGGCGGAGCCGCCGGTGGACAGCGTTCGCCTGTCGGTCCCGGACGCGCAGGGACACGCGCACCGCCTATTCCTGTCGCATTACGCGCACCGGGCCTGGCCGGGCCTGTGGCGGGAGACGCGCCACCTCTACGGACACAGCCACGGCTGGCTGCCCGACACCACCCGCTCCTGCGATGTCGGCGTCGATGCCTGGAATGATCGCCCGGCCACCCTCTCGGCCATCCTGGCGCGCCAGGAGGCCGCCGCGCTCGTGCCGGAGGAGCTCGCCGCCCACGGGCTGCGCTGAGACCCGGCGCCCGTCCCGGGACCGCTGGCCGCGGATGCCCTATCTATCCGCCTCCCTGATCCGGCACGAGGCTGCACACCATGACCGACACGCCGATTCCGCCGCCCGGGTGGGCCGAGGCCGCGACGCGCGCCGGGACCGAGCTCGGTTTCGGGACCGACTTCACCGCGCTGGATGCGACGGCCTGGGAGCGGGTCTGCCGGCGCGTCGGGCAGATCCTTGCCGGGCAGGGGCAAGCCCTGCCGCCCGGCTGGGAAGGCGCGCTGGCGCGGCTGTTCGGGCGTGGCGCGGCGGCCATCCCCGCCGGCGACGCGCTGGCCCGCGACGAGGCCGACACGGTCCTGGCGGAGAAGGGCGAGGTGTTCGCGCCCGAGGACGATGCCTGAAACTCCGCCGGGCCGGGTGGTTGCCGTCGCGCCGGTCCGGGCCGATGTAGGAGGCATGCCCCAACCCGAACACCAACATGCCGCTCCGAGACCTCCCGCACGCGCCGCGTCCGGCGGCGCGCCGGGCGCCCTGCGGGTGGTTCCCGTCGCGAGCGGCCCGATCCTCGACGCGCGGACGCGCCTGCGGCTCGGCCAGCAATTGCGGGCGCTCTACGATCCGGTGATCGACGAGGCTCTGGATCCGCGGCTGGCGGAGCTGCTGCAGCAGCTCGACGCGGACCGGGCGGGCGGCGCTTCGACCTGAGGGCCACTCAGTGAGCGCGTCCCCGGTGCGGAAACCCGGCGGGGGGCTCCCATCGGTGGATCGGGGGGATGTCGCACCGACGGGAGCCGAGCCGAGCCGACGGATCGACCCAACCCGCTTCATGTCGCCCAGGAGCGGGCCGGCGCGCTTTCACCTAAGTCAAATTCGTCGCTGAATACCGCGAGAGAAATGTCGAATTCTCGTATTCGGCATTGAAAGCCGGACCGGCCCGGGTCTGATCCGGTCGATGCGGCGAATCGGCGACGGCGCGCCGAAAGCGTCTCGTCTCGGGTCTGGAACCGCAGCGCCGCCGTCTTCGCGGCCGAAGCGCAGCACGTCAGGGCGGTGCCACATGCGACGCCGTCACGCCGCTCGTGAGACGCGACGGAAGGCTGCTCGGGAACCGGATCAGACCGTGGCGCCGGTCACCGAGAGCATGACCCCGTCGTTGCCGATCTCGGAGCCGCTGTAGCCGAGCATCCGCGCGAGCTGCTCGCGGGCGCGCCAGACGCGGCTCTTCACGGTGCCAATCCGGCAGTTCATCACGGCGGCGGCTTCCTCGTAGCTCAGGTTCTCGATCGCGACGAGGACCAGCGCCTCGCGCATCACCGGCGCGAGCCGATCGAGGGCGGCGCGCACGTCCTGAAGGTCGAGATGGCCGCCCTGCTCGGGCACGCTGGTCAGCCGCTCGGCGTGGTTGCCGTCGGTATCGGAGACCTCGCGGCCGTGCTTGCGGTGCTGGCTGTAGAAGACGTTGCGCAGGATCGTGAACAGCCACGCTTCCAGATTGGTGCCGGGGGTGAAGCCCCCGCGCCCGCGCCAGCCGCGCAGCAGCGTGTCCTGCACGAGGTCGTCGGCCGCAGCCGGGTCGCGGGTCAGGGAGACGGCGAACCGGTGCAGCGCCGGTACCACCTCCAGCAGACCCGCGCGGAACGTCCCGTCGCGTTCGCCCTCGGCCTGCACCAGCGCGGCCTCGAGGCGCGCCAGCAACTCGGAGAAGCGATCCGAGGTCGCCCCCGGCGCCGGGCCGATCCGGTCGTAGGCGTGGCCGAGCAGGGTGCCGAGATGCGCGCGCACCGCCTCGGGCAGGCCGTGCCGGGTCTCCTCGACGGGATCCCCGGCCGGGTCCGCGCGGGACACATCCTCGACGGGATCGAGCAGCGATGAGCCTTCGGTAACGGGCATTCAGGTCCGGTCGTCGGCGTGCGGGCCGGTCGCGCCCGTACCACCGGTTGTGGCGCGCCGAGGCGCCCCATGCCGCAACATGGGTTAGCCCTTTGCCCGAACGGGGTGTCAGGCCCGGGGGCTGAACCGCCGCGCCGCCGCGACCCCGACGAGCAGGGCCGCGCAGGCTCCGGCCGCGGCGAGGCCCACGCTCAGCGCGCCAGCGGACGGCACGCCTTTCCGGGCGCGCCAGCCCCCGTCCGCGCCCGTGCCCTGCGGCAACGGAGCGCGCAGGGCGCCGTGGGTGCGCGGGCCCGGATCGGCCCGGTCGAGGGCGAGGCGGAAGCCGAGGCCCATGAGGTGCTCGGTCGGGTACGGGGCCAGGGCGTAGCCCACCTGCGCGAGGCGGGCCGGCCAGCCGACCGCCACCTCGTCGCGCGGGCGACGCACGAGGCGGATGAAGGTCTCGGCCACGGCCTCGGGTGCGTAGAACAGGTGTCCGGGATTGAGCCGCTTGCCCGTCACGTTGGCGCCGTGCTCCAGGCCCGGCGTGTCGACGATGGCGGGGAACACGCCGCAGACATGGATGTCCCGGTGGCGGGCGAGTTCCTGGCGCAGGCTTGCCGAGAAGCCCCGCAGGCCGAACTTGCTCGCCGTGTAGGCGGCCGCGAAGGGTGTCGGCGCCCAGCCGCCCATGGACACCGTGTTGATCAGCGTGCCCCGGCCGCGCTCGAGGAAGTGCGGCAGCACCGCGTAGGCGCCGTGGACCGCGCCCAGCAGGTTCACCGCGATCGTCTGCCGGTGCAGGTCGAGCGGCGCGTCGAGCAGGGGGCCGAACACGCCGACCCCCGCGTTGTTGATCCAGACATCGATGCCGCCGAAGGTGCGGATCGACGCCCGGGCCAGGGCCGCCACGGCATCCGGGTCGGTGACGTCGGTGGGGATTGCCACGGCCTCGGCGCCCGATGCGCGCAGGTCCCGGACGATCGCGTCGAGCACCTCGGCCCGGCGCGCCGCCAGAACGACCCGGGCGCCCCGGGCCGCGAAGGCCTCGGCGGCGGCCCGGCCGATGCCGCTCGAGGCGCCCGTGATGACGACCGTCCCGCCCTTGAGCCGCGCCATGCCTGTTCTCCACGCCGCTTTGCAACTTCACGGCGAACCGTTGCGCGCATGACGGCGTTCCCCTTCGCGGCTGCGGCCATTCGAACGTGCCTTCGCGGGTGCCGTTCGACGCTTGCCCGATGTCCAACCCCTGAGGTCCGCCGATGCCAGCCCCCGATCCAGTCCGCGCCGAGGCCGCCGGTCCCGAGGGGCACGCCTCGACGGTCTGGACGCTGGCGCTCGCCACCGCGCTGATCGGCCTGGTCGCGTTCCCGCGCCGGGCGGCGCGGCCGGCCGGCGGATCCTCCGGCCGGTCGGGTCATCGGACGGATCATCGCGCGGGGCATGGGGGCGGCAGCCAGGACGGTGCGCGGCGGCCCTCGCCCTCGCACGAGGGTGGCGAGGCTGAGGCCGTCGCCCGGAGCCAGTCCGATCGCGGGCGCACCGCCTCGGGTCCGACCGAGATCCCCGCCAAGGGCTGGAAGGACATCGCGCTGCGCACCTATCACGACATCGGCGAGAACCGCCTGTCGCTGATCGCGGCCGGCGTCACCTTCTTCACGCTGCTGGCGATCTTCCCGGCGGTGGCGGCGCTGGTGTCCTGCTACGGGCTCATCGCCGACGCCTCGACCATCAACGACCAGCTCGCCAGCCTGCAGGGCATCCTGCCCCAGGGGGCGCTGGACATCGTCGGCGATCAGGTCAAGCGGCTGAACGAGCAGGGCAACACCACGCTCGGCTTCAGCCTGATCCTCGGCATCGCCCTGTCGGTCTGGAGCGCCAACGGCGGCGTGAAGCACGTCTTCGACGCGCTCAACCTCGTCTACAACGAGCGCGAGAAGCGCAACTTCATCGTGCTCAACCTCGTCTCCCTCGCCTTCACGGCCGGCGCGCTGCTGTTCCTGATCCTGGCGCTGTCGGCCATCGTGGTGCTGCCGGTGGTGCTGTCGTATGTCGGGCTCGGCACGGATGCGTGGTGGCTGACGCTGCTGCGCTGGCCGACGCTGCTCGTGGCGGTCCTGCTCGGGCTCGCCCTGCTCTATCGCTACGGACCCAGCCGGGACGCGCCGCGCTGGCGCTGGGTGACGCCCGGAGGCGCCTTGGCGGCCGTGCTGTGGATCGTCGCCTCGCTGCTGTTCTCCTGGTACGTCGCCCATTTCGGCAGCTACAACAAGACTTACGGCTCGCTCGGCGCGGCCATCGGCTTCATGACCTGGATCTGGCTCTCGACCATGATCGTGCTGATCGGTGCCCAGGTGAATGCCGAGATGGAGCATCAGACCGCCGAGGACACGACCGTCGGCGAGCCCCAGCCCCTGGGTACGCGGCGGGCGCGCATGGCCGACACGGTGGGGGCCGCGGCGGAATAGGCCACCTCGTCCCCCGGTCAGGCGGCGCCCCTCATGTGCGCGGCCCGTGCGGCAGCGATCGGGAACGCCGCTGCGTCCGTGACAAACGTGCGGCGGGGCGCCTTAACACAGGTTGGCGCGCGTTTCTGAGGCCCAGGCACAAGCCGCTCAAGCAGATCCGGACTTCGAGGTTCGGAAGACCGCTTGCCTTTTGCGAATAGAATTTTCCGTGCCTCGATACTTCATCGACACCTTCGGCGACGCTCGCGTGCGGACCAGTGGATCAGCGGACCATCCGGCGCCTCTGGGCCGGGCCGCGCGACGCGGCGGCAGGCCCGGTCCCGGGTGCCAGGCGCCCCCGGATCGGCGCGCCCGCGGCGTGAGACGGGCCCGCGCGCACGCCCTCGGCGCGGCCGCGATCTGACCGGAGGCGGGCGTGGATAACCCGTTCGTGCGGAAGCTGGAGCAGCATGTCCGGCTCGCGCCCGAGGACCGTGCGGTCCTCGACGGCCTCGCGCGCCAGCATATCCGCCACGTCGCGGCCCGCCAGGACATCGAAGGGCAACACGGCGACGCGCACCACACCCACCTCATCCTCGACGGCTGGGCCTGCCGCTACAAGCAGTTCCCGGACGGGCGGCGGGCGATCGTCGCGCTGCTGCTGCCCGGCGACATGTGCGATCCGTTCGTGTTTCGCCGGGCGCGCATGGACCACGCCATCGGGGCGCTCACCCCGGTCACGGTCGCGCGCATCACCCCGGAGCAGATGAGCGACGCCGTCCGAGGCCGGCCGGTGATCGAGGAATGCCTGTGGCGCGAGACGCTCTCCACGGTCGCCATCCATCGCGAGTGGATCGCCAGCGTCGGCCGCCGCTCGGCGATCGAGCGTCTGGCGCACCTGTTCTGCGAGCTGCACCTGCGGCTCGCGCGGGTCGGCCTCGCCGACGGGACGACGCTGCCGATGCCGGTGACCCAGCCGGACCTCGCCGACGCCCTCGGCCAGACGAGCGTGCACATCAACCGCACCCTCAAGGAGCTGCGCACCAGCGGCCTCGTCACACTCCGCAGCCGGCGCCTGGCGATCCGCGACCTCGGCGCCCTGATGGAGCGCGGGCTGTTCGACCCGGCCTACCTGCAGCTCACCTGAACGCCGCGGTCGATACGCCGCGGTCGATACGCCGCGGCCTGGGGCGCCGCATGCGTCACCGGGCAAACCTTGCCTTGCGGCGGGCGGAGCCGATCTGAGCGGGACTCCCGATTTCCGCGGTAGGTCGACCGGCAGACGATGCACATCCACCTCGACGCGCTCGGCGGCGTGGCCGGCGACATGTTCGCCGCCGCGCTGCTGGACGCCTTTCCCGAGCACCACGAGGGCGTGCGCGCGAGCGTCCGGGCGGTCGACGCCCGCATCGCCTGCGCGCTTCGCCCGCACAACGACGGCACCCTGTCCGGCGCGCGCTTTGTCGTCTCGGGACCCGACGCGGAGTCCGGACCCGCCGGGCACGGCCATCACACGCACGAGGGCCATGCTCATGGGCAGGGTCACGGGCATGATCACGGGCATGATCACGGGCATCACCACGATCCCGCGAGCGGTCATGGGCATGGTCATGGGCACGCTCATGAGCACGCTGATGGGAACCGTCATGGCCACCGGCCCTGGTCGGAGATCCGCGCCGCGCTGAAGGCCGCCGACCTCGCGCCGGCGGTGCGGGCGCACGCCCTGGGCATCTTCGGCCATCTCGCCGCGGCGGAGGCCCGGGTCCACGGCATCGCGGTCGAGGCGGTGGCGTTCCACGAGGTCGGCGCCCTCGACTCGATCGCCGACATCGTGGCCGCCGCCCACCTGATCGCCAAGCTGGAGGCGCGGAGCTGGAGCGTCTCGGCCCTGCCGCTGGGCTCCGGCCGGGTGCGGACCCAGCACGGCCCCCTCCCCGTCCCGGCTCCCGCCACGACGCTGCTGCTCGCGGGCTTTTCCACCCTCGACGACGGCATCCCCGGCGAGCGCGTCACCCCCACCGGGGCGGCGATCCTGCGCCATCTCTGCGGCGACGATCCCGGGCGGGGTCGTCCCCGGAGCATCCTCGGTCGCACCGGCATCGGCTTCGGCACCAAGGTCCTGCCGGGCCTGAGCAACTGCCTGCGCGCCCTGGTGCTGGAAGACGGCGCCGCGTCCGGCCCCGGCCGGCGGGATCTCGCGGTGATCGCCTTCGAGGTCGACGACCAGTCCGGCGAGGACCTCGCCATGGGCCTCGACCGGCTGCGGGCGGAGCCCGGTGTTGTGGACGTCGTGCAGATGCCGGTCATCGGCAAGAAGGGCCGGATGATGGCCCGGATCCAGGTCCTGGTCAGCCCGGAGAGCCTCGCGGCGACGATCGAGGCCTGCTTCCGGGAGACCACGACCATCGGCCTGCGTTACCACCGGGTGGAGGGCGCCATGCTCGCGCGCGCCGCCCGCACGGTCGAGCACGACGGCCTGTCCGTTCGTGTGAAGGTCGTGGAGCGGCCGGGCGGGCGCACCGCCAAGGCTGAGGCCGACGACGCCCGCGGCCAGGCGGGCCACGCGGTCCGGGCCGCCCTGCGCCATGAGGCCGAGCGCCTCGCGCTGGAACAGGAGCAGGAGGAGCGGTGACGCGCCAGCATCTCGAATCGGTCCTCGCCGGCCTCGGCCCCGTCGCGGTGGCGGTGAGCGGCGGGGTCGACAGCCTGACGCTCGCCACCCTCGCCCACCGGCTGGCGCCGGGGGCGACCCTGGTGGTCCACGCGGTCTCGCCGGCCGTGCCCGCGGAGGCGACCGCGCGGGTCCGCGCCGAGGGCGCCCGCGAGGGCTGGGACCTGCGGGTGATCGAGGCCGGCGAGTTCGCCGACCCGGCCTACCGGGCGAACCCGGTCAACCGCTGCTTCTTCTGCAAGACCAATCTCTACGGCGCGGTTCGGCGCGTCACCGACCGGCAGATCCTGTCGGGCGCCAACCGCGACGATCTCGGCGAGTACCGCCCCGGCCTCGACGCCGCCCGGGAGCACGGCGTTCGCCATCCCTACGTGGAGGCCGGGTTCGACAAGGCGTCCGTCCGGGCGCTCGCCCGCGACCTCGGCCTCGGGGCCGTGGCGGAGCTGCCGGCCGCCCCCTGCCTGTCGAGCCGGGTCGAGACCGGCATCGCGATCGAGCCGGAGACCTTAAGCTTCATCCACGCCGTCGAGCGGCTGGTGGGCGGGGCGCTCGATGCGGGGGCCGGTGCCAAGCGCGCGGTCCGCTGCCGGGTTCGCGCCGAGGGCGTGGTGGTGGAGCTCGATCCCGGGAGCCTCGCGGCCCTCGACGCCGAGGATCGCGAAAAACTCGGGGCGGGCATCCGGGACATGGCGCCGGCGCGTCTCGCGGGCCCGGTCCGGTTCGCGCCCTACCGGGTCGGCAGCGCCTTCCTGGTCGAGCCGCGGGAGGCCCGGGCGTGAGCGTGACGGAAGAATTCACCCTGGATTTCGCCCGGCCCGAGCGGATCGGGCTGGAGGAGGCGATCTTCTGCGCCGGCAAGAGCCCGGAGCAGATCGACGCGATCCTGGAGGCCGCCCGGGCGCGGGGCGCCTCGCTGCTCCTCACCCGCCTCGACCCGGAGAAGCGCGAGCGGCTCAACCAAGCCGCGCGGCTCGACTATTGCCCGGTCTCGCGCACGGCGGTGTTCGGTGAGCCGCAGCGGGTCAGCGGCCCGGCCCGCGTCGCGGTGGTGGCGGCCGGCACCTCGGACGTGCCCGTCGCCCGCGAGGCCCTGCGGGTGCTGGCCTATGCCGGCCGGGCGGCCTCGCTCTTCGCCGATGTCGGCGTCGCCGGCCTGTGGCGGCTGACCGCGCGGATCGAGGAGATCCGCGCGCACCCGGTGGTGATCGTCGCCGCCGGCATGGACGCGGCGCTGCCCAGCGTCGTCGGCGGCCTCGTGGCCGGGGCGGTGATCGCGGTCCCGACCTCCGTGGGCTACGGCGTCGCGGCGGGCGGGCGGGCCGCCCTCGATGCCGTGCTGGCGAGCTGCGCCCCCGGCATCACGGTGGTCAACATCGACAACGGCTACGGCGCCGCCTGCGCCGCCCTGCGCCTGCTCCACGCGGCAGGACGCCTCGCCGAGGAGCGCGAACGATGACGCGGCACGAACCGTTACCTGCCCTCACCTGGATATTCTCGAACGGAGACAGCCGATGGAACGCCGCAGCTTCCTTCAGGGCGCCGTGCTCGGCGCGGGCCTCGCGGGCGCCGGCAGCGCAGGTGCGGCCGTGAACGCCCCCGCGCTCCCGAACACCCGCCCGCAGGACCCGGCGGACCTGCCCTTCGTCACCGATCCCGGCGAGCGCCGGGGCGAGATGCTCTACCGGACCTTCGGGAAGACGTCGGAAAAAATCTCGGCGATCGGGATGGGCGGGTTCCACCTCGGCAAGAGCGCCGTGACGGACGACGAGGCGACGCGGCTGATCCATGCCGGGATCGATCGCGGCATCACCTTCATGGACAATTGCTGGGACTACAACGACGGGCGCTCCGAGCTGCGCATGGGCGCGGCCCTGTCCCAGGGCGGCTACCGCGACAAGGTCTTCCTGATGTCCAAGATGGACGGGCGGACCAAGGAGGAGGCGATCAAGCAGATCGACCAGTCGCTCCTGCGCCTGCGCACCGACCGGATCGATCTGGTCCAGCACCACGAGATCCTGCGCTACGACGATCCGGACCGGGTCTTCGCCGAGGGCGGCGCCATGGAGGGATTCCTCGAGGCCAAACGCCAGGGCAAGCTGCGCTACATCGGCTTCACCGGCCACAAGGACCCGCGCATCCACCTGCAGATGCTGGAGGTCGCCGCCGAGCGCGGCTTCCACTTCGATTCCGTACAGATGCCCGTCAACGTGATGGACGCGCATTTCCGCTCGTTCAGCCACCTCGTCCTGCCCTACCTCGTGCAGAACGGTATCGCGCCGCTCGCCATGAAGACCTTCGGCGACGGGGTGATCCTGAAGGCGGACGCGCCGATCAAGCCGCTCGAGTACCTGCACTTCTCGCTGAACCTGCCGGTCTCGGTGGTGATCACCGGCATCCAGAACCAGCGCGACCTCGATCAGGCCTTCGAGGCGGTGAAGACCTTCAAGCCGATGGACAAGGCGGCGGTGGCCGAGCTGCTGTCGCGCTCGAAGCCCTATGCGCTGGAGGGCAAGTACGAGCTGTTCAAGACGAGCGCCACCTTCGACGGCACCGCCAAGAACGCGGCGTGGCTCGGCGAGGACGTGGCAAGCGTGAAGAAGCTCGCGCCGACGATGGAGTAGGGGTCGCACGCGTTATTCCCCTCCCCCTTGCGGGGAGGGGGCAGGGGGTGGGGGTGGCTCAGAAGGAGCCACCAAGCCTCATCCGGCCCCACCCCCACCCCCACCTCCAACTCCTCCCCGCAAGCTTGAGCGATCCCGGGCAAGCCCGGGATCGCCGGGGGAGGAGAGCCGCCCTCCTCTACGCCACATCCTCCAGCCGGATCGGCAGGCTGCGGATCCGGCGGCCGGTGGCGTGGTGGATTGCGTTGGCGATGGCCGCGTTCACCCCGATGATGCCGAGCTCGCCCAGACCCTTCAGACCGAGCGCATCGACCTGATCGTCGGGATCGGGCACCAGCAGCGCCTCGACCTCCGGCGCGTCGGCCGCCGTGGGGACGAGGTACTCGGCGAGGTCCGGGTTGCGATAGGCGGCGCCGTCGACCACCGTCTCTTCGAGCAGCGCCGAGCCGAGCCCCCAGATCATCCCGCCCGTGAGCTGGCTCTTCGCGGTCAGCGGGTTGAGGATGCGTCCCGCCGCGAAGGCGCCGGTGAGTCGCGCCACCCGGATCTCACCGGTCTCGGCATGGACGTGGACCTCCGCGAACTGCGCTCCGAACGCCCAGGCCACGGCCTTCCCGGCCCCGCCGAAGGCGAGCCCGATATGGCCGCCGTGGAGCCCCTTGAGCGCCGTCTCCCGGTCGCCGCCCTCGGGCACGAAGGCCGCGACGGTCTCGACGCCCTCTGAGCCGATCGCCTCTGCGAGCGCGATCCCGGTCCCGTCCGGGGCGACGAGCCGGCCGCCCGCGAGGCGTAAGCGCGCCGGATCCCGGCCGGCGAGGCGGCCCCCCTGCCCGGCCGCGGCCTGCGCCAGGACCTCGCGGATCTGACGGCAGCCGAGCGCCAGGGCGTTCATCAGGCTGGTCGTGGTGCTCGACCCGCCCGAGATGCCGGCGGCCGGCAGGTCGGTGTCGCCGAGCCGGACCGTGACCCGCTCCACCGGCACGCCGAGCCCGTCCGCCGCCCCCATGGCGAGCAGCGTGGTGATGCCGTTGCCGATCTCGTGGTGCGCGCAGGCCACCTCTGCCGACCCGTCCGGGCCGAGCCGGACCCGCATGGTCGCGGCGGCGATCTTCACAGGCCGCACCGAGGTCGCGCAGCCCAGACCCACCCGCCAGGGACCGTCGCGCATCGCGCCCGGACGCGGCACCCGGCGCGGCCAGCCGAACGCCCGCGCGCCCGCGTCGAAGCAGGCCATCAGCGGCCGGGTCGAGAACGGTTTTCCGCTGACCGGATCGATCGCCGTGTCGTTGAGGCGGCGCAGTTCGATCGGGTCCATGCCGAGGGCCACCGCCATCTCGTCGACGGCGCTCTCCAGGGCGAACAGGAACGGCACCTCCGGGGGCGCCCGCATCGGCCCGGGCGTGTTGCGGTCGACCCGCACGGCCCGCTCCTCGGTGCGGATGTTCGGGCAGGCATAGAGGCGCGCGGTCACCTCCGCGCCCTCCATCACGAAGGGGTCGAAGCGCGAGGTCACGGTCTCGGCCTCGTGCATCAGGGCGGTGAACCGGCCCGTCCGGTCGGCGCCGAGGCGGATCGTGTGGCGCGATTCCGGCCGGTAATTGGCGATGGTGAAGCATTGTCGCCGGCTCGGCACCAGGGAGACCGGACGGTCGAGGCGCCGCGCCGCCAGGGCGACGAGGGCCGTGTGCTGCGACAGCGCGAATTTCGAGCCGAAATGGCCGCCGATCAGGCCTGCCACCACCCGCACGTTCGCGGGATCGAGCCCCAGCTGCGCCGCGAGCCCGTGCTGCACGGCGCCGACATAGCGGGTCGGCTCGTGCACGGTGAGCCGGTCGCCGTCCCAGGCGGCCCGGGTGGTGAACAGCTCGATCGGGTTGTGGTGCTGGACCGGCGTCGCGTAGCGCGCCTCGACCCGGACGGCCGCATCCCGCAGACCCGCCTCGGCGTCGCCCCGGGCGATGTCCTCGTGGTGCGGCTTGAGGTCGGCAAGGCGCACGGTCTCGGCGCCGGGCGCGTCGAAGCCGCCGGCGGCGGGTTCGGCCGCGTAGGAGACCTTGACCGCGCCGGCCGCCGCCTCGGCGGCCTCCAGGGTCTCGGCGACGACCAGCGCCACGATCTGGCCGGCATACGCCACGGCGTTGGAATCCAGCGGCCGGTGCGAGCTGTTCGCGAAGCCGCCGGCCATCAGGTGCTTCACCGGCGCCACCGCACCCGCGAAGTCTCGGTGGGTGAAGATCCCCAGAACTCCCGGCACCCGCTCGGCGGCCGCGAGGTCGAACCCGGTGATGCGGCCCCGGGCGATGGTGCTGGTCACCAGGGCCGCGTGGGCCGCGCCGGTCTCAGGCCCGGTCAGATCGGAGCTGTAGAGGGCCCGGCCGGTGACCTTGTCGGGGCCCTCGATCCGGGTATGGGCCTGTCCGAGATGCCTGTCGGATTCCCGCCCGCGCGCGTCCATGCCGCCCTCCCCGTCCGCGGCCGGTCGGGCCGCATCGCAAAGGGGGGAAGCGCCGTGAGGGCTTTACGGCTCCCCGGGCGGTGGGGCGACAGGATGCAGCGGCCGTGCCGACCCAGGCGTCATCGCGCGCGGCGCGAAGCGACCCAGGGCAGCGCGCCCTGGATCAGCGTGGCGCTGCCTGGATGGCTTCGCGCCGCGCGCAAGAACGGACGGGGCTGCGACGGAGTCCCGTCGCAGCCCGCGCCCTCAGTTCAGGACCTTGCCGTCCGGCCCGACCTTGATCTCCTGCTCCTTGTCGGCGCCGGCGACCTTGATCTCGTACTGGACCGCGGAGCCGTCCTTCTCGACCTCGGCCTCGTAGGCCTTGCCGCCGCCGGCCTTCTGCTCGGCGATGGCGAGCGCGTCCTTCAGCGAGGTCTTGGCGTTCTGGAAGTCGGAGGCCTTCAGCCGGGTGAAGTAGCGCTCGATCGGCTGGTTCTCGGTCTTGTAGAGGGCGCCGGTATCGGCGTTGATGCCGTACTCGACGAGCTTGCCGCTCGGGTAGACGACCTTGATCGCGTAATGGGCCGGATCCTTGCTGCCGGCCTTCTCGAAATCGGCGTCGATGGCGCGGCCGCCCTTCTCGTCGCCCTGCGACTCGGCGGTGGCGAGCGCCTGGGCGAGGCTGACCTTGGCGGCCTTGGCGACCTGCCACTCCTTCAGGTTGCTGTCGGCCTTCGTGGCGGGCTCGGCCGGCTTCGCCGCGGGGGTCTGGGCCACGGCGAGGCTGGCGGAGAGGGCGAGCAGGCCGGCTGCAGCGGTGAGACGGGTGATCATGGCGGATGTCCCTTTGCGGGTTCGTTCACGGGAGCGTGAAACGTCGGGTCCGGAAATCCGGTTGCCCGCAATCGGGAAAAAATTCGGCTGCCCGCGCCGCGTTCGCGGAGAGGCGCGCCGTCGCGGGGGGCGGCCGCCCGGCGAGACGGGAGGCGGATGCCTCTATATGAGACGCGGGTGATCCGGCGTGTCCCCTGGGCGCCGGCGGACTCACCCACGGATGGAGCAGGCCATGACCGCGAACGAGCCCGAGCCGCTGGACGATTTCACGCGCCTGCACGCCAAGCTGTCCGCCCTGGAGATCGTGCTCGGCGTCCTGATCGGGCGGCTCTCCGAGGAGAATCCGGAGATCCGCGAGGACGTGAAGCGCGACGTGGCGGCGATCCTGTCGGACCTGCCGATCGACGGGTCGAGCGAGGAGATGATCGCCGCCGAGGTCCGCCGCGCCGCCGAGGTCCTGACCAGCGTGTCGATCGGCTGACCCGTCAGCGCGGCGGCATCCGCAAAGCCCCGTCGAGCCGGATCGTCTCGCCGTTCAGCATCGGGTTCTCGCAGATGTGGCGGACGAGGTCGGCGTATTCCGACGGGCGGCCGAGACGCGGCGGGAACGGCACGCTCTGGCCGAGCGTGTCCTGCACGTCCTGGGGCAGCCCCGCCATCATCGGCGTCTCGAAGATGCCCGGCGCGATGGTGACCACCCGGATGCCGTGCCGGGCGAGTTCCCGGGCGATCGGCAGGGTCATGGAGACCACCCCGCCCTTCGAGGCCGCGTAGGCGGCCTGCCCGATCTGGCCGTCGAAGGCGGCGATCGAGGCGGTGTTGACGATCACGCCCCGGGCGCCCGCCGCATCCGGCGCCTCCCGGGCGATGGCGTCGGCCGCCAGCCGGATCATGTTGAAGGTGCCGACGAGGTTGACCGAGACCGCCCGCGCGAAGGTCTCGAGCCGGTGCGGCCCGTCGCGGCCGACAACCTTCTCCCCCGGCGCGATGCCGGCGCAGTTCACCAGCCCGTGGAGGTGCCCGAATGCGTCCAGCGCCGTCCGGACCGCCGCCGCGCCGTCCGCCTCGCGGGTGACGTCCGTCTCGGCGAAGCGGGCCTGCACCCCGAGATCCGCCGCCACCCGGGCGCCGGCCTCCCGGGCGATGTCGGCCACGACCACCCGGGCCCCCGCCGCCGCGAGCCCGCGCGCGGTCGCCTCGCCCAGGCCCGAACCCGCCCCGGTGACGATGAAGACCCGGTCCTTGATCATCCTGGTTCCCCCTGTCCCGGGCGACACGGCCGCCCGGCCTCGACACGTGACGTAGCGCGGCGCCGGGCAGGCCGGAAGACGCCCCCGCCCGGCCCGTCGCGCCGGACCGTCAGCTTGGCCATTGACGTGTGAGTTTTTCCCACATAAACGTTGGTGACACGACCCGATGTATTGGTTCGTATTTCGATCTGTTTCCGGCGTCTCTGGGCGCGATCACTAGACATTCTGCCGCCAGTAATCGGTCGAGCGGCAGCGGCGATCTTCGTCAAGCGCCCGTACACTCATTCCGGGTGCGCGATCCTCCACGTCTGCTCAGGACACGCATGCGCGCTTCATGGATCGGGAAAGCCGCCCGGCACTGGCGTCACGGCCGGATCGTCGGCCGCCGCTTCGCCGAGCGGCGCCCCGCCATCGGCATCGCGCTCCGCGCCGCCGGGCCGGACAGCGTGCTGCTCGCCGGCAATTCCCACGCGGAGTTCCTCGGGACGCCGGATTTCGGTGGCCGGCCCTGCATCAACCTCGCCGTCGGCGGCAGCACCGCGGCCGATTGCGCCGGGCATCTGGCGGCTCTGCGCGTTCCGGTCCGTTGCGCGGCCTCGGTGCTGATCATCGGCACCAACGACATCCAGCGCTGGCGGCATCCGGAGCGGGCCCGGAGCGTCGAGCGCTTCGAGGCGCAGGCCCGACGCATCCTGCGGATCCTGGAGGGCTGGTCGGCGCGGGTCCTCGTAGCCGCCGTCCCGCCGATCGGAGCGTGGGCGACCGGCCGGGATCCGGCCGCGATCGCCGCCTTCTCCGGCCGCCTCGCGGCGCTCTGCGCGGAGCGGGGCCACGGCTTCATCGACCCGTTCGCGGCCCTGCGCGACGGCCCCGGGGGCCTTGCCGGGCCGGGCCTGTACCGGGACGGCGTCCATCTCGCCGATTACACGGCCCTGGCTGCCGAGATCGTCCGTCTGGCGGTGACCGATCCGGCCCTGTCCGCGTCGCGGACGGTCCGCGCGATTGCGCCGGCCTCGGTGCCGCCCCTGCGGGTCCTGCACGCGGCCTGGGGCTCTCCGCCCATGAGCCTCCTCCCATGAGCCTCCTCCCATGAGCCTCCGCCCATGAGCCTCCGCGCCCGCCCGGACGGGCCCGGGCACCCTGTGCCCGTGCGCGCCTGGCCGGAGGATGAGGCGCTCTGGCTCGACGAGAACGGCGTCCGGCGCCCCCGGGCCGCGCGCCACGTCCTCGCGAGCCTGACGGCCCTCGACCGCCGGGGTCGGTACGCGGCCCGCGCGGAGGGCGCGGCCCGTATCCTGACCGGGCCGGTCAGCGCCCTGGCGCTGCGCGACGCCGAAGCCGCGATCGGCTTCGTCTTCAGCGTGACGCCCTACGGGTATGGCGAGGAGGCCTTCTGAGGGCGTGGGGGACTGTCAGGCGCGGGGCGCACCCCGACACGGCGCACGACCTGGGACGGGCCGCCCCCGCTAGGGCGGGCTCGTGCACAGCAGGGTCGGCGCGCAGACCGCCCGGAAGCCGGCCCTGGCGTAGAGCGCCTCGACGGCGCCGCCGGCCGGGCATTGCAGGAAGACTTGGGCGGCCCCGCGCGCCCGCGCCTCGCGCAGGGCCGCGGCGGTCACGGCCGTGCCCAGTCCCCGGCGCTGCCGGTCGGCCCGGGTGCTGACGTTGTAGAGCCCGGCCGTGTCGCCGCGCAGGTAGAGGCTCGCGCAGGCCGCCGGGCCGCCGGCATCGCTGAGGACGATGTGGACCGGCGCGAGCCCAGGCCGCCCCCGGGCCGCCCGGAGCGCCGGCAGGTAGTGGCGGCGCAGATGCGTGCGCACGGCGGGGTCGTCGGAGAGGTTGGCGAAGACCGCCTCGAAATCCGGTCCGGGCGCGGGGGCGGCGTGCACGGCGACCGAGGCGCCCGAGACGGCCTGCGCCGCCGGCGGCCGCGCCACCATCCAGCACGCCGGATAGCGGGCTGCGGGCTCGAACAGGGCGTCCAGGGCCGCGACCTCCGCGGCGTCGCGGGCCAGGAAGGCCGGCGCGCGGGCGCGCCCGAGGGCCGCCGCCCCCGCCCAGGCGAACTGGTCCGGACGGCGCACCCCGTAGGCGAAGTTCAGGGTCGGGTCCGGGATGCCGCGCGACCAGACGTAGCCGGCTCCTCCGGGCCCGTGCTCGACCCCGTCGATCAGGGAGCCGGTCAGCGCCGCGACATGGGCGTCGCGCAGGGCCTCGAACGCGCTATCGGGGTCCCGCATGGTCAGGCCGCGCTCCAGACCGGGGACGCGGCCGTCAGCGCGGCGATCCGGGCGTGCAGGTGCGGCGACAGCACGATGTCGAGATGGTCGGTCTCCGGGACGGTCTCCACCGCGAGGAGCCGGCCGGTGAGCGGAGCCCAGTCGATCACCGGCAGGCCGCGAGCCAGGGAGTCCGCGGCCACGAAGCTCCGGATCGGCACCGCGCCCGGCTCCAGCCGCAGGGCGCGGAACTGGATGGCGTGGTCGACCAGCGTCCAGAGCATCCGCTCCCGGCTGCCGACCTCGGGTCCGTCGGCGGGGAGCGGCTGCGGCTCGGCGGCGAGGAAGCGCAGGAACTGCGCCTCCGCCTCCGGATCCATGCGGGCGCGCAGGGCCTCCCAATGGGGCCGCATCGGCGCGCGTTCGAGCCAGGCCGCCAGCATCGCCGCGTGCGCCGCCCGCTCCTCGGGCCCGAGGGGCCGCCCGGCGCCGGGGGCGAAGGTGGGCTCCAGCCCGCAGGCGTCGAGCATCCCGACCCAGTCCAGGGGGAAGTCCGGGCCGAGAAGGCGGGCGGTCTCGTAGGCGAGAACCCCGCCCCAGGACCAGCCCAGGAACACGCAACGGCCCGCCCGGTCGCGCATCAGGGCGCGCACCCGCTCGGCATAGGCGGCGGCGAGGTCGGCGACGGCCGGCAGGGGCCGCACGTCCTCGACCAGCGAGGCGCAGAGGAAGCCGTGCGCCGCCTGCTCCGGTCCGAGATGGGCGACCAGGGGCTCGTATTCCCGAGTGCTGACGAGCAGCCCCGGGAACAGCACGAGCAGCGGCCGGCCGCTGCCCGGGCGTCCGGCGGACAGCCGGACCATGGGGGCCGGCCCGTCCTCGGCGGAGGCCGCCCCGGCCTCGATCCGGGCCGCCAGCTCGGCGATGGTCGGATCGCGCAGGAGATC
This sequence comes from Methylobacterium sp. FW102-HT35C08, assembly GCF_058790235.1. Classification (NCBI taxonomy): domain Bacteria; kingdom Pseudomonadati; phylum Pseudomonadota; class Alphaproteobacteria; order Hyphomicrobiales; family Methylobacteriaceae; genus Methylobacterium; species Methylobacterium sp. FW102-HT35C08. Next base: position 1,691,672 of record NZ_JBYTCL010000002.1, read on the forward strand.
CGCCACCCCGATCCCGCCCCGGGGCGCGATCAGGCGCAGGCGCGCCACCAGCCGCAGGGCCGAGAGGGAATCGCCGCCGAGGTCGAAGAAGCGCCGATCCGCGACCCGGACCGGGAAGCCCAGCACCTCGGACCAGATTCCCGCGAGCCGCCGCTCCGTGGCGGTGCCCGGCGGCCGCCCGCGCCGGTCGTCGGCGGCGGGATCCGGCAGGGCGTTGCGGTCGAGCTTGCCGTTGGCGGTCACCGGCAGCCGGTCGAGCAGGGTCAGGCTCGCCGGCACCATCGGCTCCGGCAGGGTGCGGGCGAGGCCGGCGCGCAGGCGCCCGGCCTCGAGACGCCGGCCGGGGGCCGGGACGACGTAGCCCGCCAGATAGGCGCCGGCCGGCCCGTCCCGGCGCAGGATAATGGCCTGCGCGACCCCCGGCAGCCCGCGGAGCGCCGCCTCGACCTCGCCGATCTCGATCCGGTGGCCGCGGATCTTGACCTGGTCGTCCGCCCGGCCCGCGAAGGCGAGGCTGCCGTCGGGCCGCCGCCACACCCGGTCGCCGGTGCGGTACATCCGGCCGCCGCCTTCCGCGAACGGGTCCGGCAGGAAGCGCTCGGCGGTGAGCGCGGGCTGCCGCCAGTAGCCCCGGGCGAGGCCGCCGCCGATGTAGAGCTCGCCGGTCTCCCCCTCCCCCACGGGTTCGAGGTCGGGCCCCAGCACGTAGGCCGCCCGGGCCCCGACCGGTCCGCCGATCGGCGCGTAGGGCTCGTCGAAGGTCGTCTCCGGCGGCACCTTCCAGATCAGCGGCGAGATCACGCACTCGGTCGGTCCGTAGCCGTTGATCAGCAGCCGGGGCTTCAGCGCGCGGCCGAGCCGCGCGAAGGTCTCGCGGGCCATGCCCTCGCCGCCGAAGGAGTAGACCTCGACCGAGGGCGTGGCGCCCAGCCGCTCGGCCCATTCGGCGAGCTGGCCGATGAAGCTCGTGGGAAAGCCCGCATGGGTCACCCGGTGGCGGCGGATCTGCGCCAGGGTCTCGGCCGCGGTCCAGAGCTCGGGTCCGCGCAGCACGACGCAGCCGCCGGCGATGAGGGGCGTCATCCAGCGTTCGTGGGCGCCGTCGAAGGCGAAGGACAGGACGTGGAGCTCGCGCGAGGCCTCGCCCATAGCGTAGGCCGCCGCGGTGGTGCGGCAATGCATGGCGAGCGGCCCGTGCTCGACGAGGACGCCTTTCGGCGTGCCCGTCGAGCCCGAGGTGTAGATCAGGTAGGCCGGATCCCCCGGCTCCGGCATGGCGGTGGCCGGGCCGTCGGGCAAGGCGGCGGTGAAGGTGGCGGCCAAGGCGGCGGGATCGAGCCGCGCGATCCCGGCGGGCAGCGCGAGGCGTTCGGCGATCTCGGGGATCGTGAGACAGTGCGCAATGGCGGCATCCGCCAGCATCATCCGCACCCGGGCCGCCGGGTAGGCGGGATCAAGCGGCAGGAAGGCGGCACCGGCGCGCAGCACGCCGAGCAGCGCCACGATCAGGTCCGGGGACCGGTCCAGCGCCACCGCGACCCGGTCGCCGCGCCCGATCCCGCGCGCGGCGAGCCCGGCCGCCAGGGCGGCCGCCCGGGCGTCCAGGGCGCCGCGGGTGAGGATCTCCCCGTCGAACAGCACGGCCGGCCGCTCCGGTGCCGCCGCGGCGAGGCGGGCGAGGCGGGCCGGGACGGTCTCGCGGTCGGCGTCGGGGGCGGGCTGCGTCGCCTGGGACGGCCCGGGCGCGTGCGCCGGATCCGCGATCCAGGCGCGCGCCGCGTCGATCCCGCAGGGATCGCAGGCGCGCGTCCAGCCGGCGGGCAGCGCGCGCCGAGCCGGCCAGAACGCGCCGTGCCCGGCCCGGTCGAACGCCACCACCACCGGGCCCAGCGTCCAATCCGCTCGCGTCTCCGCGCTCGCCTCCGCACTCGCCTCCTGGCCGGCCTGCCTGTCCATCCGCTCGCTCCTGCGCCGCTCCGGGCCTCGACGGACTGACGGTTGAAGCGGGGTGGCGTTCACGGCGGCGTACCCGTGGCGGCCGGAACGGCATCCGCGCCCATCGCCTGAACACCGCGCGGCCCCAACCGTCAGGGAGGTGCCGGCGACACGCGCCGGCGCCACCCGGAGGACGGATGACGGACGCTTCGAGGCCCAGCACGCACGACGGCGGGACGGACGACGCGGCGCGGGTTTCGCTCGCCCTGGACGGGACGCGGGAGGCGCCGGTGATCCGCCTCAACGGCCTCAACGGCCTCGGCGATCCGGCGGAGGCCGCGGCGGCGATCCTCGCGCGCGCCGAGGCGCTGACCGCCGCGGACACGCGGGTGCTGCGCATCGGCGTCGAGGCCGATCCGGACACGGCCGGGCGGCTGCTCGCCCTCGGGGCCGCCCGGCGCATCGGCGGCGGCGTCGAGATCCTGCCGGGCCTGCTCTGGCAATGCGCCGCCCGCTGGCTCCCGGCCGTCCGGCCCCCCTTCCCCGAGCTGTTCACCGTCACGCAGGGCCGTCGGCACCCGCTGCGGCCCGAGACGCCGGCCGGCACGGTCTACGCGCGCACCATCCCCTGGCTCGGCCGGCGCTTGAGCTTCCGGACCCTGACGGAGCCCGGCGACATCATCCTGTTCTCGACCTGGATGAACGATCCCCGGGTCGCCGCTGTCTGGCAGGAGACCGGCAGCCTCGCGGCGCACGCCGCCCATATCGCCCAGCTCCAGGCCGACCCCGCGACCCTGCCGTTGTTCGGCTGTCTCGACGGGGCGCCGTTCGGCTATTTCGAGCTGTACTGGGCGCGGGAGAGCCGGCTCGGTCCGCTCTACGAATCCGGCCCCTACGATCGCGGCTGGCACGTGGCGATCGGCGACGACGCCGTGCGCGGGCGGCCGTACCTCTCGGCCTGGCTCCCCTCGCTGATGCACTATCTGTTCCTGGACGAGCCGCGCACGCAGCGCATCGTCGGCGAGCCCCGGGCCGACCACGCCCAGCAGATCCGGAACCTCCACGCCTCCGGTTTCGCGACGATCGCCACCGTCGATTTCCCGCACAAGCGCGCGGCCCTGGTCGCCCTGTCGCGGGCGCATTTCGTCCGCGACCGGCTCTGGGTGCCGGGCGCCGCGGCCGCCGACGCGGCGCCGCGACCCCCGTCCGTGCCGGTCTAGACCCTCCTCCGATCGAGCAGAGACGCGCGCGATGACGGATCACCCCGCAACCGACGACATCATCGGCATCGGCTTCGGCCCGGCCAACCTGTCCCTGGCAATCGCCCTGCAGGACGCCATGCGCGACGGGCCGCCCCGACCCGCCATGCGCTTCATCGAGCGGCAGGCGCAGTTCGGCTGGCACCGGGCGATGATGCTGCCCGGAGCCGACATGCAGATCAGCTTCGTGAAGGACCTCGTGTCCCTGCGCGACCCGACGAGCCCGTTCAGCTTCCTCAACTACCTGCACGTGAAGGGGCGGCTCAGCACCTTCCTCAACCTCAAGATCTTCAACCCGTCGCGGGTGGAGTACAACGACTACCTCGCCTGGGCGGCGGATCGCTTCTCCGACGTGGTGGCCTACGGCGAGACCGTGGAGGCCGTGCGGCCCGAGACCCGGGACGGGCGGCTCGCCGCCTTCGTGGTCGAGGCCCGGGACGGGGCCGGGGCGCGCCGCCTGCGCCGCTGCCGGCACCTGGTCGTGGCGGCCGGCGGCGACCCGGCGATCCCCGCCCCCTTCGCGGCGCACGCCCAGGACCGGCGGGTGATCCACTCGTCCTGGTACCTGCCGGGGATCGCGCAGGCCCTCGGTGCGCCGCGCCTCGACGGGCCGGAGCCGCGCATCCTGGTGGTGGGCGCGGGTCAGAGCGCCGTGGAGATCGCCACCGATCTCGGCGAGCGCTACCCGCGCGCCCTGGTCGATCTCGCGATCCGCGGACCGGCCCTGAAGCCTGCGGACGACAGCCCCTTCGTCAACGAGATCTTCGACCCGGCCGCCGTCGACCGCGTCCACGACGCCCCGGAACCGGTGCGGGCCGAGCTGATCGCCGCGCACCGGTCCACCAACTACGCGGTGGTCGACGCGGACCTGATCCAGGATTTCTACGCGACACTCTACGAGCAGGAGGTCAGCGGCGTGACCCGCTACCGGCTGCGGCGCAGCACCCGGGTGGTGGCGCTGGAGCCGGCCGCCGAGGGCTTGTGCGCGACCCTGCGCGACGACGTCGCCGGGATTGAGGAGCGGCAGCCCTACGCGGCGGTGATCTGCGCCACCGGCTACCAGCGCGCCACGGTGCCGGCGATCCTCGATCCCGTGCGCCCGTACATGGATGGCGCGACCGCGGACCGGCACTACCGCCTGCCGCTCGTCTCCGCGGAGCCGCGGGTGAGCCTGCACCTCCAGGGCTTCAGCGAGCCGACCCACGGGCTGACCGAGACGCTTCTGTCGATCCTGCCGGTGCGGGCCGGCGCCATCGCGCGGACGATCCTCGACGCGGAGCGCGCGGCCCGCGCCGCGATCCGGCCCGCCGCGACGGCGCCGTGAGGCGGCCGGTCGACCTCGACCAGGACGGGGTCGTCGCCCTGGTCCTGCGCCTGTCGGGCCCCGCCATCCTCGGAATCTCGGCCCACACGCTGCAGATGCTGGTCCATGCGTGGTTCGTGGCCGATCTCGGCGCGGCGGCCATCGCCACCATCGCCATCGCGTACCCGGTGACGCTGCTGGTCGCGGCGCTCGGCTACGGCGCCGGGATCGCGGCGGCCTCGCAGGTCGCGCGGGCGCTGGGTGCGGGCGACCGCCGCCGGGCCGACGCGGCCGCCGCCCTGGGCTTCTGGCTGAGCCTGCCGGCCGGGCTGGCGGTGACGGCCGCGATCCTGATCGACACGCCGTTCTGGCTCGGCCTCCTCGGGGCCGATGCCGCGCTGGCCGAAGCGGCCACCCCCTACACCGCGTTGTCCACCCTGGGCACGGCCCTGATGCTGGTGATGATCGTCGGCGGCTTCATCGTGCGCGCCCAGGGCCACGCGCGCCTGAGCGGCGCCATCATGATGGCGGGCTTCGGCCTGAACATCCTGCTCGACTGGGTGCTGATCCGCGTCTGCGGCCTCGGCACCGCCGGCGCGGGCTGGGCGGCCATCGGCGCGCAGCTCGCGGGGGCCGGAGCTTACGGCCTGCACTTCGCCCGGGCGCGTGGCCCGGACCGGATCCGGTTCCGATGGCCCGGCGGCCGGAGCGCGGCCGGTCTGCTGCCGGAGGCCCTGCGGCTCGCCGTTCCGGCCACCGGTTCCAGCCTGCTCGCGGCCTTCGCGATGGCGCTGTTCGTGGAGGCCGCCGCCCCCTACGGCGACGCTGCGGTCGCCGCCCAGGGCATCGCCCTGCGCCTGACCCTGGTGGCGGCCCTGCCGCTGCTCGGCATGATGGCGGGCGCCCAGGCGGTGCTCGGCCACGCCGCCGGCGCTGGCCGCCGGGACCGCCTCCACCGCGCCCTGTTCTTCGTGCTGGCCGCTGCCCTCGCCTACGGGGCCGCAGTCGGCGGGCTGATGCTCGCGCTGGCGGGGCCGCTCGTCGGGGTGTTCGCACAGGATTCCGACACAGCCCGCGAAGGCGCCCGCGCCCTCACGGTCTTCGCCGCCGCCTTCGTGCCCGTGGGCCTACAGCTCACCGCCGCGACCCTGTTCCAGGCGATCGCCGCGCCGCGCCGGGCCGCGGCGGTGTCGCTGGCCGCGCAGGGGCTGGCGCTGATCCCGACGCTCCTGATCCTGCCGCCGCTCATGGGCTACACGGGGGTGCTCGCCAGCCGGGTCGCGGCGGAGATCCTGGCGGACGGGCTGGGCTTGGTGCTGATGCTCGCCTGGCTCGCGGAGGCGCGCCGGGCAGGCCTCGCAGCGGCGGTCGAGGGCCGCGAGGCAGTGCAGGTGCCCCCGACGCACGAGACCGCACACCAGGGCGCGTGAGACGCCGAGCCGGGCCGCAATCTCGGTCTGCGGCACGCCCTCGACCCGGTGCAGCCGGAACGCGGTGCGCACCGGCTCCGGCAGCTCGGCCACCGCGGCCTCGACCTGCCGCAGGGATTCGCGCGAGGCCGCGGCCCCCTCGGGCGTCCCCGCCCCGGCATCGGCCGGGTCCGGGGCGTCGTCGAGGCCGGTGAACAGGCGCCGTTCGAAGCCGCGCCGCCGCGCCCGATCGAGGGCGAGGTTGCGCACCATCCGCCCGACATAGGCGGCCAGGATGCCCTCCGCGGCCGCGGGCGGATCGGCGATGAGCCGGAGCATGACATCCTGGACCACGTCCTCTGCCTGTGCCGGGCAGCCGAGGATGCGGCGGGCGCTCGCGAGATAGGTGACGCGATGGCGCTCGAACACCGCGAGGGCGCCGAACCCGGCCGCGTTCGTGGTCTCATCGCGGCCGTCGTGGATGACGTCGTGCCCGACGTCGCGCTTCAAGGTCGCCACTGTCGCGCTCACATTGTCACGCTTGCACGGTCCATGCAGGTGTGACGGCTAACACGCGCACCATTTACCAAACAATATTTATCTTCATGAATTAGAACGATTAAAAACTCATCGACATCAGGTCTATAGATAAACCACGGGATTTTTTGCTTTGCGACCGTGGGAAGATACTTTCCTCCTGCCGGCGTTCTGAATTTTTCATTCTCTATGCTGGGGCCGGCACGGGCCCCCGGGCACCCGGCGTCCACGCCCCGCTGCGCGTCAGGGCAGGACCGGGCGTGTATGCTGGCCCGTCCCCGATTCGGGTCTCGGACCTGTTCCCCGGGGCCGGAGGAGGAGAGCCAGGGCCGCGATGCCGTCCGTCGACACGCCTGTTCCGGTTGGGGCCTTCGCGCTGCTGTTCCTCGCCTTCGCGGTGAAGCAGCTCGGGGCGGATTTCCTCCTGCAGAGCACTTGGATGGCGCAGGGTAAGGAGCGCGGCTCGGGCTGGCTCGCCCCGCTCTGCGCCCACACCGCCCTGCACGGCCTCGGCACCCTGCTGATCGCCCTGATGGTCCAGCCGGCCCTGTGGTGGCTGGCGCTTGTGGATTTCGCGATCCACACGGCGATCGACCGCGGCAAGGCCCTGGTCGGCCAGCGGACGCGCCTGCCGCCCACGGACGCCCGGTTCTGGTGGCTGATCGGCGCCGACCAGTTCCTGCATCAGGTCACCCATATCGGGCTCGCCGTGGTGCTGGCCGCGGGCTGAGCCGCGGCATGCCTCCCGGTGCCCCCGGGCGACTCACTGCATCTCGGCCTCGAGCAGGCGGTTCGTGTCGGAGACCTTGCCGGCGAGTTCCAGGATCAGGAAGCGCTGGAAGAACAGCGCGAGGTCGGGCCGTTCCCGTTCCATGCGGGCGAGGGCGGCGCGATCGATCCCGACCACCCGGCAGGACGTCTCGGCGATGGCCGTGGCGGTGCGCCGGCCGCCCTGCACCAGCGCGATCTCGCCGATCACCGTCCCGGCCGTGGTCGTGCGCAACCGCAGGTTGGCGCGGCCGGGCACCTCCATCTCGATGGAGACGACGCCCGTCTCGAGGAAGTACAGCGCCTCGGCCGCTTCGCCCTGGCGCATCAGAACCGCGCCGGCCGAGAGGTCGCGCACCGTCATGTAGGGGGCGAAGTCGCCCGGCCCGGACGCGCCGCCCAGCCGGTCGGCCATGTGCCGGGCGAACACCGCGACCTCGCCCGGACCGGCGCCCCCGGCCTCCGCGAGCAGCGTCGACTCCGCGGCCCGCAGGGCCTCGTCCAGGGTGTCGAGGATCCGGATCCGCGCTTCGCCGGCGAGGCCGTTGCGCGTGACCTGCCGGAGCGCCCGCGGTGTGAGATGGACCAGCAGCACGTCGAAGCCGCGCTGCTCGGCGAGCTGCCCGATCTTGCGGAACGCGATGAGCGCCGAGCTGTCGAGCCCCACCGTCTCGCGGAAATCGAGGATCAGGACGCGCAGGGGCCCGGCCTCCGCGGCGGCCCGCCGGTAGACCGCTTGCGCGTTGAGGAAGAACAGGTAGCCCTGCAGGGTGTAGATCCGGGTGCGGCCGCCGGCCGCCTCGAGCCGGGCGGCTGCGTCGGGACCGCGGATGACGCTGCTGCGCCTGTCCGCCCCGGACAGCGACCGGCGGATCGCGCCGATCTGCCCGTACTCGACGCCGAAGATCAGGATCGCCAGGACGACGCCGACCAGGAAGCCCGTGGTCGCGCCGAAGAACGCGGTGGACGCGCACACGACCAGCGCGATGGCGATCTCCCAGCCGGGAAGGGTGCGGCACGCGAGCGACAGGTTGAACAGCAGGCCGATGCCGATGGCGATCAGGGCGCCGCCGGCCAACGGGCGCGGCAGCAGCGCGAGGGGGCTGGCGCCGATCACCAGCAGCGCCGCCATGACCGCGAGGGTCAGCCACCAGCCGAGCCAGTGGCCGCCGCCGATATTGTGCAGCAGCAGCGTCGAGGTCCGGCCGAAGCCCATGGCGGAGCTGCCGAACAGGCTGCCGACGAGGTTGGTGGCACCGGAGGCGACGAAGATCCGGTCGATGTTGAGCTCGCGCCGGATCTCCAGCTCGACGCTGACCACGTAGAGGATCTGGATGATCACCGCGACGATCACCAGGGTGGCGATCTTGGGCCAGATCGGCAGGAGCAGGTGCGGATCGAAGGCCAGAAGGCTGCCGATGGCCGGCGGGCGCAGCAGGGAGCCCGCCGGCAGCGGCTCGATCAGCCAGCCCGCCCCTTGCGCGGCCCCGATGCTGGTGCCTGTCCAGGCCAGGCCGAGATGCACGACGACGAGGCTCGCCAGGATGACCGTGGGATAGGTCCCCCAGTGCCGGACGATCCGGGGCAGGTAGAAGGCGCAGAATCCGATGGCGAGCGTCAGGGCGATGCGCGCGAGGGCGCCCGCATCGATCCGGCCCGAATCGAGGGTCGCCGGATCGATGGCGCGGACGACCGCCCCGAGCGGATCGTCGACATGGCCGCCGATCTGCACGCCGCTGCGCAGGAACAGCAGCCCGACGCCGCCGAGGAAGCCGGCGAGCACCGGGTAGGGCAGGAGCTGCGCCAGCAGCGAGGCCCGCAGGGTGCCGAGCAGCGCGAAGACCACGCCGGCCGCGAAGGTCGAGACGCCGCAGGCGACGAGAACGAGCTGGCCGACCGTCTCCGGATCGGTCACGCCCGCTTCCTCCAGCTGCCCGGCCACCGCCGCGGCGATGGCCGCCTGCACGATCGCGGCCGCACCGATGAAGGAGAGCGAGACCCGCGCGGTCCGGCGGATCGCGATGAAGACCAGGCTGCCCAGAACGTAGGCCGCGAGCAGCGCCGACAGGCCGGCGGCCCGGCTCTCCGCCAGAGGCCCCGAGAAGATCAGCTGCGCGTAGCTGATGAGGTCGAGCAGCAGCACCATCACGGTGACGGCCGCGGCCGCGACGATGCGGGCCGCGCGCAGCAGCGCCGTCCGGGCATCCGCCCGGGGTTCGGCCGCGGCGGGCGCTATCTCGGCTGTCGTCATCAGCACATCTTCCGCTGCTCGAAGTCCCGATCGGACCGACGCGGCAGATCCCGTGCTGGCGCGCGTGCGGATCGCCGCGGGTTCACGGGCTTCAAGCTTGGCCGGACTCTGTCGTAACCTGATGACAGCGAGGCGCTTAAATTATCGTGCAGGCCGGCGGCCCGGAGCCGCCCCCGGATCCTGCGCTGAGGCCGCCGCCTCGTCCCGAGACGGGGCGAAGCCGCGACGGCGCTCAGCGCGCCTCGCTGACGCGCCGGGTCGCCCGCTGCTCCTTCTTGTAGGCGGTGATCGCCGCCGAGCAGCCGGGGGAGAGCTTCTTGAGATTGGCCTTGAAGCAGGCTTCGACCTCCGGTCCGCCCGGCGCGTAGGCGCTGCAGTAATCCATGTAGTCGCCGGTGCAGTATTGCTTGAGCGCCTCCCGGGCCGGGGATTGCTCCGCGAAGGCCGCGGCCGGGCCGAGGCACAGACCGATGGCCAACAGGGCCGTCTTGGTCGTAGTCATGGACATCCTTTACTCGTCCAAGCCGCGCGAGCGCGTCGCGCGGCAATGGGCGGGGCGGATGGACGCCAAGGATGGCGTCACCATGACACCCGGATGGCACGATTGCAGATCAGCCATGCCCAATATTGTGGGCCAAGCCGATCTGCCGGTCAGTGCGCGCCGACGCGGCGGGTCGGGACCAGGTCGTTGGCGATGATCTCGCCGAACGGGCCGTCGTTACGGGCATTGCCCACCGGCCGGCCCGTGGTCGGGCGCAGCGGCAGCTTCGGGAAGACCAGCTCGGCGAAGCGGTAGGCTTCCTCCAGATGCGGGTAGCCCGAGAGGATGAAGCGGTCGATCCCGAGGTCGATGTACTCCTTCATCCGGTCGGCGACCTGATCGGCCGAGCCGACGAGCGCCGTCCCGGCGCCGCCGCGGACGAGGCCGACGCCGGCCCAGAGGTTCGGCGCCACCACGAGCTTGTCGCGGCTGCCGCCATGGAGCGCCATCATGCGGCTCTGGCCGACGGAATCCTGCCGCTTCAGGGTCTCCTGCGCCTTGGCGATCGTGGCGTCGTCGAGCTTCGAGATCAGCTGCTCCGCCGCCTCCCAGGCGGCGGCCTCCGTCTCCCGGGCGATCACGTGCAGGCGGATGCCGTACGAGAAGGTCTTGCCCTTCGCCTCGGCAGCCTGCCGGGCGGCGGCGATCTTCTCGGCGACCTGGGCCGGGGGCTCGCCCCAGGTGAGATAGACGTCGCAATGCTCGGCCGCGACCTCCATCCCGGCCGGCGAGGAGCCGCCGAAATAGAGCGGCGGATAGGGCTTCTGCACCGGCGGGAAGATCACCCGGCCGTTCTCGGTGCGCAGGTGCTCGCCCTGGAAGGTCACGGTCTCGCCCGCGAGCAGGCCGCGCCAGATCGTCAGGAACTCGTCGGTGACCGCGTAGCGCGCGTCGTGGGACAGGAACACGCCGTCGCCGGCGAGCTCCACCGGGTCGCCGCCGGTGACGACGTTGATCAGGAGGCGCCCGTCCGAGATCCGGTCGAGGGTCGCGGTCATGCGCGCCGCCGCGGACGGCTCCATCAGGCCCGGCCGCACCGCCACGAGGAAGCGCAGGCGCTTGGTCAGCGGCGCCAGCGCCGAGGCGACGATCCAGGAATCCTCGCAGGAGCGTCCCGTGGGCAGCAGCACGCCGTAATAGCCGAGCTCGTCCGCGCCTTGCGCGATCTGACGGAGGTAGCTGAGCGAGACCTCCCGGGCTCCCTCCTGGGCGCCGAGATAGCGCCCGTCGCCGTGGGTCGGCAGGAACCAGAGGACGTCGGCGCGCCCGTCAGTCGGTGCGGTCATCGGAATCTCCATTGCGGCCGGGGCCGGATGCGGAAAAGCCGGATCCGACGTCTCGCATCCGGCGATCTCCAAGAGCTAGAGCAGGCTGCCGCTTCGGGGCAACGGCGGCCTGCTATCAGTCGCTCGGCTGCGTGCCGAGCAGGTGATCGAGGATGCGGCCCTCGAGGCGGGCGAGATCCGGGTCGCCGCGCCGGCGCGGGCGCGGCACGTCGACCCGCAGGTCGAGGGCGATCCGGCCTTCGTCGACCACGAGGATGCGGTCGGCCAGCGCCACCGCCTCGGCGACGTCGTGGGTGACGAGGAGCGCCGTGAATCCTTGCGCCTGCCAGATCCGCTCGATCAAGTCCTGCATGCCGATCCGGGTCAGAGCGTCGAGGGCGCCCAGCGGCTCGTCGAGGGCGAGCAGGCCCGGCCGGCTCACCAGCGCCCGTGCCAGCGCCACGCGCTGACGCTGGCCGCCCGACAGGGTGGCGGGCCACTGCCCGGCCTTGTCGGAGAGGCCGACCTCGGCCAGCGCGGCGAGCGCCCGCTCCCGGCGTTCGGCCCGGGAGCCGTGGCCGGACAGGCCGACCGCGACGTTGTCGACGACCCGCGCCCAGGGCAGCAGGCGCGGCTCCTGGAACATGATCCGCTTCGGCGGCTCGGACCGGCGCGGGCTGCTGCTGTCCGGCTTTTCGAGGTCGATGCGGCCGCCGGTCGGCGTGTCGAGGCCGAGGATCAGGCGCAGCAGGGTGCTCTTGCCGCAGCCGGAGCGTCCGACCACCGCGGTGAACCCCCCGGCCGGCAGGAACAGGTTCAGGCCCTCGATGACGGCGTTGCCGTCGAAGCTCTTGTGCAGGTCGCGGACGGTGACGGCGATCCCGCGGCCGGCGGGCTCCGCGAGGGGCCGCGCCGGCGCGGCGGCGGCCTGCCGGGGATCGGTGCCGAGGTCGGGAAGGGCCTCGCGGCGGACGGCGTCGAGCAGCATCAGGCGCTCCTGTAGGCGGGGTTCCAGGCGAGGCAGGCGCGCTCGAGCTGGCGGGTCAGGGCGTCGGCGAGCTTGCCGAGGGCGGCGTAGATCAGGATCGCCAGCACGACGACGTCGACCAGCATGAACTCGCGGGCCTGCATGGCCATGTAGCCGAGCCCCGAGGAGGCCGAGATCGTCTCGGCGACGATCAGCGTCAGCCACATGATGCCGAGCGCGTAGCGCAGGCCGACGAAGATCGACGGCAGGGCGCCGGGCAGCACCACCCGGGTGAACAGCTCCGTGCGGGACATGCCGTAGACCCGGCCCATCTCCACGAGGCCCGGATCCACCGAGCGGATGCCGTGCAGGGTGTTGGCGTAGATCGGGAAGAACACGCCGAGCGCGACCAGGAAGAGCTTGGCCTCCTCGCCGATGCCGAACCACAGGATCACCAGCGGGATCAGCGACAGGTGGGGCACGTTGCGCACCATCTGCACCGAGGTGTCGGTCAGCCGCTCCGACAGGCGCGACAGGCCGTTGGCGAGGCCGAGCGCGAAGCCGATGCCGCCGCCGACCACGAAGCCCGCCAGCGCTCGCAGGGTGCTGACCCCGAGATTGGTCCAGAGCTCGCCGGTCCGCCCGGCCTCCCAGCCGGCCCGGACCACGTCGAGGGGCGCCGGCATGAACCGGTTGGAGACCAGGCCGGCCGAGACCGCGGCCTGCCAGCCCAGCAGGATCACCGCCGGCACGAGCCAGGGCAGGGCCGTGTCGCGCAGACGCTCGAGCTTGGAGGGGCGCATCAACGGTTCTCCGTCCGCTTCTCGGACTTGGTGTCGTTCGTGGGCCCGGGCGGCGTCCACACGGCGTCGGCGACCCGGATCGGCCTCGGCAGGAGGCCAAGACCGTGGAAGGCGTCGGCCACCTTCTGCTGGTCGGCGATCGCCGTCGCGTCGAGGGGTGCGACGCCGTAGGACAGGCGCCCCAGCGCGACGCTGAGGACCGGCGCGGGAATGCCCACCGAGGGGGCGAGTTCCGCCGCCACCGCCTCGGCATGGCCCTCGGCCCAGGCATCGACCTCCCCGATCGCCTTGAGCACGGCCGAGACGATCTCGGGGCTCGCATCCGTGAAGCCGCGCCGGGACAGGTAGAACTGCCGGTTGGGGGCGAGCGCCTGACCGTTGACCCCTCGCCCGTCGACCCCCTGCCCGTCGATCAGGACCCGGGCCCCGGTGGCGCGCTCGGCGGCGGCCTGGAACGGGTCCCAGATCACCCAGGCGTCGACGGAGCCGCGCACGAAGGCGGCGTTGGCGTCGGCCGGCGCCAGGAAGGCGAGCTTCACGACGTCGTAGGGCACGCCGGCCTGCTCCAGGGCGCGCACCAGCAGGTAATGGACGTTCGAGCCCTTGTTGAGCGCGATGGTCTTGCCGCGCAGCTCGGCGACACTGCGGATCGGGCTGTCCTTGGGCACGAGGATCGCCTCGCCCCGTGGCGCCGGCGGCTCGGTGGCGACGTAGCGCAGCTCCGGGCTCGCGGCCTGGGCGAAGATCGGCGGCGCTTCGCCCGCCGAGCCGAAATCGATCGCCCCGGCATTCAGCGCCTCCAGCAGCGGCGGTCCGGACGGAAATTCCGACCACGCCACCGTCGTGCCCAACGGCTGGAGCGCCTTCTCCAGGGTGCCGCGACCCTTCAGCAGCACGAGGGAGCCGTATTTCTGGTAGCCGATCCGGATGCTTCCGGCCGCGCGGGCGGGGCGCAGCATCGCGGCCGCCGCGAGGCCGAGTCCGGCGGACAGAAGCAGCCGGCGGTTCGGCGCGAGTCCGGCGGGCGGCAGGGACAGGGTGCGGAGCGATCGGTCGGTCATGGATCTCGAGAGGCGTCAGCCGTTGCGGGCGGGGGGTGTCCAGACCGCGTCGGCGATGCGGATCGGCTTCGGGATCAGTTTGAGGGCGTGGAAGCGATCGGCGACCCGCTGCTGCTCGGCGGCGACGCGGTCGGTCATCGGGCCGATCACGTAGTCGGTCCGGTCCACCGCCCGCCGCGTCGCGGCCAGCGGCACGCCCGTGCCCTGTGACAGGAGGTCCGCCACCGCACCGCGGTGCTGCGTGCACCAGGCCGCCACCTCGCCGAGCGCGTCGATCACCGCGGTGAGCACCGGGGCGCGGGTCTCCGCGAAGGGCCGGCTCGCCAGGAAGAAGTTGTTCTGCGGGGTGATGTCGGTGGCGCGTGCCAGCACGCGCACCCCCTCCCCCTGCTCGGCGATGGCGAAATACGGGTCCCAGATTGTCCAGGCGTCGATGCTGCCCCGGGCGAAGGCGGCCGCGGCATCCGCGGGCGCCAGCGTCATCGGCTCGATGTCGGCGTAGCTCAGGCCGGCCTTCTCCAGCGCCGCGATGGTCAGGTTGTGGGAACTCGACGCCTTGGCGAAGGCGACGCGCTTGCCCTTCAGCGCGGCGAGGCTGCGGATCGTGGAATCCTTCGGCAGCAGGATCCCGGCACCGGACCCGCCGGCCTCCTGAGCGGCCGCGTAGACGAGGTTCGAGCGGGCGGCCTGCGCGAAGATCGGCGGCGCATCGCCGGTCTGGCCGAGATCGATGCCATCCAGCGACAGGGCTTCCAGCAGCGGTGGCCCGAAGGAGAACTCGACCCAGCGCACCGACTGCCCGAGGGGCTCCAGGCGCCGCTCAATGATTCCCTGCTGCTTGGCGACGACCAGGATGCCGTTCTTCTGGTAACCGATGCGCACCAAGCCGGACTCGGCCGCGACGGCGCGCCGGGCCGGAGCCGGTGCAAGGGGAAGGGCCGCGAGGGCGGCCAGCAGGGCGCGTCGGTCGAGCATCGGCCGCCTTACTCCGCTGCGGCAAGCGCGAGCGGGTCGGCACGATGGAGGAGCAGCGCGGCGAGCTGCCCGCCCGCCTCGGTGGCGCGGGCGCGCACGCCTCCCTCGGTGAGCACGCCCTCGCTGAAATCGGAATCGGAAGCGTAGACCGCCGTCGGGATCTGGAGCGCGCCGAAGAATCCGAAGAGCGGCCGGAAGGCGTGCTCGACCACGAGGGCGTGGCGCGGGCCACCGCCGGTGGCCACGATGGCTACGGGCTTGCCAGCGAGCGCTGCCGGGTCGACGAGGTCGAACAGGTGCTTGAACAGGCCGGTATAGGCGCCCTTGTAGACCGGGGAGCCGACCACGAGCCCGTCCGCCTCCTCGATCGCCGCGAGCACGCTGCGGGCGGCCGGCGCGAGCTGGTCGCGGCTCCAGGCGGCACCGAGACCCGGACCGGCATCGACGAAGTCGAGGATGCGGGCGTCGAGGGCGGCTTGGGCGCTCGCCTCGCGCAGCACCGCATCCACCAGGGTGCGTGTCTTGGACGGGCGCTGCAGGTTCGCGCTCAGCCCGACGAGTCTCGGTCGTGTCATTCTCGATGCCTTGCGGTGGAGCGGGATGGCGAATCGCTCCCGTCGGGAGGAGCGGAGGCTGCGCGATCGGACATCCAAACTAGCCACCAGAATTGATGGCCGGCGCGACCGACGTCAATGAAACGGCTTTCCGAATTCGTCCTTGAGAGAAAAACATTCTCCTCACGATCGCGGTTTTCGAGCCTTGTTTTATCCCGCAGGATTCGCGGATTGCGCGCGGTCGATCATGCCCGCCTGTCTGAGATCAGCCGCAGACGACGTTTTAGTCTCTTGAGCGAGCCATATCTGGGATAAATTACTCTCGAACTGCTCGCCGAATGGGACATTCTGCTGATCCGCGATGATGTGTGCGGTGCGGTCCGGCGCGCGCATCGGGTGCCGAGTCGAACGGGCTGCTTCAGGGCCGAGAACCCGGGCTGCCCGGCACGGTTGTCCGGGCTGAGCGGTCTCAAGGCCCCGTCCGGGCCCCGCTCTCATGCCGCCCGTGGCGCCGCCCGGAACCGGAGGACGGTGCCGACCGGGTGTCGACCCGGCGCGGGACCATTCCCGGGAAGGAACCTGATCCCGCCATGCCAGACCTGCTGCGTCCTGCCGGGCCGTCCGATCCGGTTCCGCATGTCGATCCGCCGCAAGCGCAGGATCCCCGCTTCGCTGCCGTGATGCCGCCTGCGGCCCGGCTCGTCGCGCTCTACGATCAGGCGGTGTTCTGCGAGGGGCCGGTCTGGTGGCCGGCCCGCGGGATCCTGGCCTGGTCGGATATCGAGGGGCGGCGGGTTCTCGGCTGGCATCCGGATGGGCGGGTCGAGGTGGTGATCGACGCGACGCCGTTCATCAACGGCAACACGGTCGACCGCGACGGCCATCTCGTCCATTGCGAGCACGGCAACCGCCGCCTCTCCCGCACGCGACCGGACGGGCACTACGAGGTGCTGGTGGAGTCCTACCGGGGCAACCGCTTCAACTCCCCCAACGACGTGGTCTGCGCCGCGGATGGGGCCCTGTGGTTCAGCGACCCGGCCTACGGGCTCAACACGCCGCGGCAGGGCCGCCTCGCCGAGTCCGATCTCGGCCATCACAGCGTCTACCGCTTCGATCCGGCCAGCGCCGCCCTGACGCGCGTCGCCGAACTCGGACAGCCCAACGGCCTCGCCTTCGCGCCCGACGGGCGCACGCTCTACGTCACCGACACGTCCCGCACGGCGGGGGGCGACGGGCACACGATCTACGCCTACCCGGTGGCGGCCGATCAGACGCTGGGCGAGCGGCGCGTCGTCGCCGCGGTCGAGCCCGGCGTTCCGGACGGGCTGTGCGTCGACCACCGCGGCTGGATCTGGACGAGTTCCGAGGCCGGCATTCAGGTCCTCTCGGCGGACGGCCACCGGCTCGGGCTGATCCCGACCCCGCAGGTCTGCTCGAATTGCTGCTTCGGTCCGGGCGAGGCGCGCCTGTTCATCACGTCCAAGGCGCATCTCTACGCGATCGACGTGGCCGCCGGGCCAGGCTGAGCGCGCCCAGCGCGGCGTCGCGCACGAAAAAGGGCCAGCCGCGATGGCTGGCCCCGATCATTCGCCGCGGCGGCGGATTTACTCGGCCGCACTCATCTCGGCCGTGAAGTGGCCGCACCAGTCGCTTGACGAGACCACCGGCCACAGGCCCTTGGATTCCGGCTCCGGCTGGCTGACCGGCGGGTTGAACCGGCACAGGCCGGCATCGCCCAGGGCGGCGGCGCCATTGCCCTTGTGCTCGTCGAAGAACTTGCAGCTCTCGCAATGCGCGTTGGCCATGTCGCGGGTCTCCTGATCGGATCGGCGTCGTGCCGTTCTCTCTTGCGAATTAGAACAGCTATAATCTAGGAGTCAATGCGGACCCGGTCCGGAGGTTCCGGCGGATGGCGCACCATCCCGGGTATCGGCCCCTCCCCGGCCGGGCGCCCGACGGCGCCGGCTCGTCCGGGCGCTGAGGTGGGCCTGAAAACGGAGCGACCGCGCAGACGATCCGCGCGGCCGGTCTCGATCGGCTCTCTGCGTCGCGGGCCGGCACGCGACGGTCGGGAGCCGGCGTCAGTTGCTGCCCGGCCCCTTGGCGAGGCCTGCCAGGGTGAACAGGTCCACCGACAGCTTCGCGCCGACCACGACGGCATCGGGGATCGCCCGCGGCCGGAAGGCGAATTTCTCCTGCGGCTGCGGGTTGATGACGTATTGCAGGTTCGGCATCAGGCGCACCGCCGGGGTGAGCTGGATACCGTAGCTCAGCTCCAGGATGGTCTGCATGGCGGCGATGCTGCGGTTGTCGAGGCCGAGCGACGCGCGCGCAGCCCGGTAATTGGCGAGGCCGAGCGGGGAGAAATGCTCCAGCGCGAAGCCGACGCCCAGAGTGTCGTAGGGACGGCCCGGGAAGGTACCGGTGAGGACGGCGCCGCCGTTCAGGAAGTAATCCTCATACTGGCGGCCGCCCGTTCCGGCGAGGAACGCACCGAACAGGGTCAGGCCCTGGACGGCGGTCGGATCCGGTCGCCAGACCATCTGGTCGAACCGGGCGTAGATCGCCGACCGGCCGAACCGGGTCAGCTCGTTCAGGCCGCTGAGCAGGTAAGAGCCGCGGCGGACGTCCTGCACCGGATCCTTGTAGTCCGACTGGTCGATGATGGCGCCGATGCCGTAGTTGCGCGGCAGCGAATCGTTGCCGAAATTGGTCGAGTAGCCGACCTCCACCGGCACCACGACGCCGGTGGCGCCCCGGGTCGACCAGTCGATGCCGTTCTGGTCGTCCTGCTGATCGCGCGGGTTCACCTCGTAGACGCCGGCATGCACGAATACCCTATCGGTGACCCAGGCCTTGCCGTGGGCGCCCCAGGTGGCGATCGGCCACCATGTCAGGTTCGTCATCTTGAACACCCCCTTCGGAGCGCCGCAGATGCCGTTGTTCTGGAAGTTGCAGTAGAACGGCGAGGCCAGGAAGTTCGGGTTGGCCAGGAGGCGGCCGACCTCGACGTCGAGGCGGTTGTCGAACAGCTTCTGCTCGTAGGACAGCGACGAGAGATGCGCGGTCTGGCCGCCGCCGTAGATCTCCTGCACGCTGGTGGTGTTGCCGATGAAGTCGTTCGACAGGCTACGCCCGTGGCGCTCCGTCACGATGGCGTGGACCGCGCCGCCGTCGATCCCGGCGAGTCGGCCGAGATCGGCGTCGAGGCCGAAGAACACCTGGCCGGCATAATCCGAGCCCTGGCGGATCCCGCCCTTCGGGTTGGCGGCGAACTCGCCCGTGTAGTTCAGGACCATGGTGATCCCGTTGCCGAGGTCGAGCGTGCCGGGCGGCAGGCTGGGCGGGGCCGCGGTGCTGCCCTGCGCGATGCTCGAGGCCGCCGCGCTGCTGGCACCCGCGAAGCTCCGGGCCTCACGGATGGTCCGGCGCCGGGCACGGTTCGCGCGGTACTGGGCCTTCTGCGCGCGGCTCGCCTTCGGGCCCGGCCGCACCAGAGCCGGTGCCCCGTCGAGGGCGGGATCCGCCTGTTGTGCCTCGGCCGGCCCTAGGCCCGCCGAGACCGTGGCGGCGCACAAGGCGAGCGCCGCCCATCGCGTGGTCTTCCTCATGATTGACTCCCCCAGTGACGCGCGGCCCTGATCGGCTCTGTCGCGTTCGTGTTCCGCTCGGACCCGTGCCGGTCAGTCCGTGAAGGCCTCCACGAGTCGGCGCTCGCCGCGCAGGAAGGCGTCGGCGACATGGGTGAGCGGATTCAGGTCGACGTCGCTGGCGCCGGAGCGGACCAAGGCGGCGAAACGGTCGTAGAGGCCGCGGTACTCGGCCTCGGGCGGCAGAGGCTGGTCCCGGCCGTCGATCGTGAGGACCGCGCCGCCCCGCGACAGCACCAGGAAGCCGTCCTCGGTCTCGACCCGGATGTCCCAGGTCTGCGGGCCGGTCTGGCGCCAGTCGAACACCGCCCGGATCGGGCTGCCGGCGGCGTCCGTGAAGCGCAGATCGGCGGCGATCGGCGCCTGCCGGTTCTCCGGCACCGACAGGGTCGCGCCGGTCAGGAAGAAGGGCGGCAGGATGTGGGTCGCGATCGACAGGGCGTTGATCCCCGGATCGAACACGCCCATCCCGCCGGCTTCCCAGATCCAGTCCTGGCCCGGGTGCCAGTGGCGGACATCCTCCATCCAGGCGATCGACACCGCGCGGATCCGGCGCCCCGCCAGCCAGCGCCGCGCGGGCTCGACGCCGGACGCGTACCGGGAGTGCCAGCTCGCGAAGAGGCTCACGCCCCGCGCCCGCGCCGCCGCCGCGAGAAGGCCGATCTCGGCCAGGCTCGCCCCCGGGGGCTTCTCTAGGAAGACGTGGAGCCCCGCCTCGATCGCCGCCAGGGCGGCCTCGAACCGCGCCTGCGGCGGCTGACACAGGGCCACCGCCTCGAGACCGTGCCCGGCTGCGAGCATCTCGGGCAGGGTCCGGTAGTTCGGCACCCCGTCATGCGTGCCCTGGCGGCTCGCCACCGCCGCCAGGGTGTAGTCCGGCGAGGCGCCGATCACCGGCAGGTGCTGGTCGCGGGCGATCTTGCCGACGCCTACCAGCCCGATGCGGATCGGGTTCGCCATCTCACCGCACCGTCACGGCTGGATCGGCCGCCGGGGCGACCGCCAGGGCATTGCGCAGGGGCAGCGCGAACGGGGCGGTTTCGATCTCGAACACGTCGCCGGGCCGGGCGGTGACGCCGTCGCTGAACGACAGGGTGGCGGTCCCGAAGAAGTGGACATGCACGTCGCCGGGCCGGCGGAACGGTGCGTATTTGAAGTGGTGCCGCTCCAGATTCGCGATCGTGTGGGACATGTTCGCCTCCCCCGAGAGGAACGGCTTCTCCCAGAGCACGGTGCCGCCGCGCAGGATGCGGCTCACGCCGCGCACGTCCGGCGGCAGGGTGCCGAGCCACAGCTCCGGGCCGAGCGCGGCCGGGCGGAGCTTCGAATGCGCGAGCCACAGGTAGTTGCCGCGCTCCGTGACGTGGTCGGAGAACTCGTTGGCGAGGGCGAAGCCGAGACGAACCGGCGTGCCGTCGGCGGCGATCAGGTAGATCCCGGCGATCTCCGGCTCCTCGCCGCCGTCGAGGGCGAAGGCCGGCGAGACCAGCGGCTCGCCGGAGGCGACCAGGCAGGAGCCGTCGCCCTTGTAGAACCATTCGGGCTGGACGCCCGTCTCTCCCGGCGCCGGCTTGCCGCCCTCGACGCCCATCCGGAACATGCGCATCGAGTCGGTCGGCGCCGGATCGGCCGCCGCGGCGCGGTGCATCTTGTCCCGGCCCTCCGCGGAGCCGAGATGCGTCAGGCCGGTGCCGCTGAGCAGCAGGTGCGCGGGATCCGCGTGGTCGATCGGCGGGAGCAGGTGCACGGCGTCGAGATCGACGGCCTCGCCCAGCCCGGCCCGGACCGCCGTCGCGGCCAGATCATCCCCGGCCGCGAGGGCCTTTCGCGCCAGCGCGAGGACGCTGTCGACGCCCAGAACCTGCCGGACCCGACCGTCGGCCAGCAGCGCGACGCCCCGCGTCCCGTCAGCGCGACGGAATTGTAGGAGTGATCGTCCCATGTTGCGTTCCTCCCAAGAGCGGCCGCGCTGGGCGGCTCCGAAGACGCGCCTTCTGCGGGCGCGATGGCCTGGTCAGCGTCCAGGCGGCGGGTTGACGATGCCGTCGATCCGGCGGGCGAGGCGCCAGGGATTACCCGGGCGGAGGGGCGCCGGCAGGAGCGCGTCGGGCAGGTCCTGGTAGCAGACCGGGCGCAGGAACCGCTCGATCGCCAGGGTGCCGACCGAGGTGCTGCGGCTGTCCGAGGTCGCCGGGAACGGGCCGCCATGCACCATCGCGGGGGCGACCTCCACGCCGGTGGGCCAGCCATTGGCGAGGATGCGGCCGGCCTTGCGCGCCAGCAGCGGCACCAGCCTGGCGGCGAGATGCTCGTCCGCGCGGTCGAGGTGCAGCGTCGCTGTGAGCTGCCCCCCGAGAGCCTCGATGACCCGGATGAGCTCCGTCATGTCGGCGGCCGCCACCAGGATCGCCGCGGGTCCGAACATCTCGTCGGCGAGCGCCGGCTCCGCGAGGAAGGTGCGCGCGTCCGTGCGCAGCAGGGCGGCTGGGGCGCCGCCCGGTCCGGCCGAGCCTCCGCGCGCCGCGACGGTCACGCCCGGGCGGGCCGCCATCGCGGCGACCGCGTGCTGGAAGCGGTCGCGGATGCCGGCGGTCAGCATCGTGTGCGGCACGCTCGCCCGGATCGCCGCTCCGGCCGCCTCCGCGAAGGCGTCGAGTTCGGGACCCGCGATCCCGATCAGCAGGCCCGGATTGGTGCAGAACTGGCCGGCGCCGAGCGTCAGCGACTGGACGAAGCCGGCCGCGAGGGCGGTCCCTCGGTCCCGCAGGGCGCCGGGCAGGAGCAGGACGGGATTGACCGCGCTCATCTCGGCATAGACCGGGATCGGCTCGGGACGGCCGGCCGCCACCCGCATCAGCGCGAGCCCGCCCCCGCGCGACCCGGTGAAGCCCACGGCCTTGATCCGGGGGTCGGCGACCAGCGCGGCGCCGAGGGCATCCGATGGTCCCGGAAGGTAGGAGAATACGCCCGCGTGCAGGCCCGCGGCGGCCAGAGCCGCGCGCAGGGCCCGCGCTACCAGCTCCCCGGTTCCGGGATGGGCGGGGTGACCTTTCACCACGACCGGGCAGCCGGCCGCCAGGGCCGAGGCGGTGTCGCCGCCCGCCACCGAGAAGGCGAGCGGGAAGTTGCTCGCTCCGAACACCGCCACCGGCCCGATCGCGACATGGCGCCGGCGCAGGTCCGGCCGCGGCAGCGGATGTCGCTCCGGCTGTGCCGGATCGATCGTCGCCCGCACCCATGCGCCCGACCGGACAAGATCCGCGAATAGGCGGAGCTGGCCGACCGTGCGGGCCCGCTCGCCCTCCAGGCGCGCGCGGGGCAGCCCGGTCTCGGCCATCGCCCGTTCGATGAGGAACGGGCCGAGATCGGCGATGCCCGCCGCCGCGGCTTCCAAGACCTGTGCGCGCGTCTCGGGATCGGTCTCCGAGAAGCTGGGGAACGCCGCGTCAGCGAGGGCGCAGGCCGCCTCGACCTCCCGTATTCCGGCCACCGCGAATCGCGGTTCCAGCGCCGCCCCGGTCGCCGGATCGAACGCCTGGAAGGTCTCCCCGGTCGTCACCTCCGCGGCGCCGATCAGGGCGCTGCCCCGGATCGCTCCGGGCTCTGCAGCTTGTTTACTCATACAATTAAACTAGGTCAGTTTGCTCTGCGCCGCAAGCGCCGCGACCTGCCCGCCCAGGGGGTGTCGCCGCTTGCGCTCCTACAACTTCCAAGTACGATCGCGGCGATCCTGCCCCGGACCGGTGGCTCGGACCGGAGGTGACGTGGTGAGGCAGGGTCGCGGTCTGGAGGATATCAAGCTTCCGCTTGCCTCAGGCTCGCGGCGCATCCACGGATCGGTCGCCCGGGACCTGGGCGTCGCGATCCTGGGCGGCCGCTACGCGCCCGGCGACGTGCTGCCGGGCGAGATCGAGTTCTCGGAACAGCTGAACGTGTCGCGCACCGCGTATCGCGAGGCGATTCGCATCCTGAGCGCCAAAGGTCTCGTCGAGAGCCGGCCGCGCACCGGGACGCGGGTCAGCCAGCGGAGCCGGTGGAACCTGCTCGACCCGGATATCCTGGCCTGGGCCTTCGAGGCGGAGCCGAGCGAGGCCTTCATCCGAGACCTGTTCGAGCTGCGGATGATCGTCGAGCCGGCCGCGGCCGCGCTGGCCGCTGAGCGGCGCTCGAGCCTCGACGTCGCCCGGATGGGCCACGCCCTCGAGGAGATGGGCCGCCACGGCCTCGCCACCGAAGCCGGGCGGGCCGCCGACCAAGCCTTTCACGACCTGATCCTGGAGGCCGCCCGCAATGGCCCCCTGATGGCCCTGTCGAGCTCCATCGCGGCGGCGGTCACCTGGACGACGATCTTCAAGTATCGGCGCCAGGTCCTACCGCGGGACCCGATGCCCGATCACCGGGCCCTCTACGAGGCGATCGTGTCGGGCGACCCGGCCGCCGCCCGCGCGACGATGACCGAGCTGATCCGCCTCGCCCTCTCCGACACCGAGATGGCGCTGCGGCCCTGAGGGGCCGGGTTTCGGCGGGCTTGCCCTGCGGCGGGTGATCAGGACGGAGCCCGGATGCGTCCGGCGGGTGAATCCGGGCAGCAGGCTCCGCCCCGAACCCGCGAAGGTCCCGAACCCTTCCAAGTGTTCGACCCAGCGCGTGCCGCGACCGGCGCCGCCAGGTTCCTGCGGGCGGTGGTTCCGTCACCACCCGGTCATTCCGGGGCCGCGTAGCGGAGCCCGGAACCCAGAATCGCAGGTCGAGCCGGGATCTGCGCTGTTGGCGGCTCTGGATTCCGGGCTCGCCTGCGGCGCCCCGGAATGCTGGGGCGGAAATCGAACCCGCAGGGTGATCCAGAACCCAGCCGGGTCCGGGATCGCCGCGTCTCAGTGGTTGTCGCGCGGCAGGCCGCTGGTCTGGGCGATCCGCTGAAAGCGCTCGGCGCCCTCCAGGATCGCGCCGGTATGCATCTGCCCGACGGCGGCGCGCTGCATCGCCTGCCAGGGGGTCTGCGAGGCCGGATAAGCGTAGCCGCCGGCCTCCTCCAGGGCGCGGCGGCGGCGGGCGATCTCGTCGGCATCGACCAGCATGTCGGCGGTGCCGCGGCGCAGATCGACCCGCACGCGGTCGCCGGTGCGCAGCAGGGCGAGGCCGCCGCCCGCCGCCGCCTCCGGCGAGGCGTTGAGGATTGACGGCGAGGCCGAGGTGCCGGACTGGCGCCCGTCGCCGAGGCACGGCAGCGCGTGTACGCCGGCCCGGATCAGCTGCGCGGGCGGGCGCATGTTCACCACCTCGGCCGCTCCGGGATAGCCCACCGGCCCGGCCCCACGCATCACCAGGAGGGTCTCCTCGGTGATCCCGAGGCCCGGATCGTCGATCCGGGCGTGGTAATCCTCCGGCCCGTCGAACACCACGACGGGGCCCTCGAACGCATCGGGATCCTCGGGGTTCGAGAGGTAGCGGGCGCGGAATTCCGGGCCGATCACGCTGGTCTTCATCACCGCGGCCTCGAACAGGTTGCCGCGCAGGACCAGGAACCCGGCCGCCTCCTTGAGGGGCCGGTCGATCGGCCGGATCACGTCCTCGTCCTCGATCACGGCGCCGCGGCAATTCTCGCCGATGGAGCGCCCGTTCACCGTGCGCGCGTTCTCGCGGATCAGCCCGCGGCTCATCAGCTGCGCCACGACGGCCGGGAGGCTGCCGGCGCGGTAGTAATCCTCGCCGAGATAGGCGCCGGCCGGCTGCAGGTTCACCAGGAGCGGCACGTCGAGCCCGTAGGTCTGCCAGTCGGCGATATCGAGCTCGACCCCCATGTGCCGGGCGAGTGCCGCGAGATGGATCGGCGCGTTGGTCGAGCCGCCGATCGCCGAGTTGACCACGATGGCGTTGAGGAACGCGTCACGGGTGAGGATGTCCGAGGGTTTCAGATCCTCCGCCACCATGGCGACGATGCGCTTGCCGGTCTCGTAGGCGACCTCCTGCCGGTCGCGGTAAGGCGCCGGGATCGCCGCCGAGCCGGGCAGCATCATGCCGAGCGCCTCGGCCAGGGTGTTCATCGTGGTGGCGGTCCCCATCGTGTTGCAGAAGCCGGTCGAGGGGGCCGATGAGGTCACGAGCTTGATGAAGCCGTCCTGGTCGATCTCGCCCGCCGCCAGCATCTCGCGGGCCTTCCAGACGATCGTGCCGGAGCCCGTGCGCTGGCCCTTGAACCAGCCGTTGAGCATCGGCCCCACCGAGA
This sequence comes from Methylobacterium sp. FW102-HT35C08, assembly GCF_058790235.1. NCBI lineage: Bacteria > Pseudomonadati > Pseudomonadota > Alphaproteobacteria > Hyphomicrobiales > Methylobacteriaceae > Methylobacterium > Methylobacterium sp. FW102-HT35C08. The sequence goes on from NZ_JBYTCL010000002.1 coordinate 1,717,176, forward strand.
GAGCGATGGCCGGGATGTTCACGGTGGCGGCCGCCATCAGGCAGGCCGGGGTGGTCTTGTCGCAGCCCGTCGTCAGCACCACCCCGTCGAGCGGGTAGCCGTAGAGCAACTCCACGAGACCGAGATAGGCGAGGTTGCGGTCGAGGCCGGCGGTCGGCCGCTTGCCGGTCTCCTGGATCGGGTGGACGGGGAATTCGAGGGCGATTCCGCCCGCCTCGCGGATGCCCTCGCGGATCCGCTCCGCGAGGACGAGGTGGTGGCGATTGCACGGGGACAGGTCCGAGCCGGTCTGGGCGATGCCGATGATCGGCTTGCCCGAGCGCAGCTCCTCCAGGCTGAGGCCGAAGTTCAGGTAGCGCTCCAGGTAGAGCGCCGTCATGTCGATATTGTCGGGGTTATCGAACCAGGCGCGCGAGCGCAGGGGCCGTGCAATCGGTCGGTCGGTCATTTGTGGGTCCGGTGGGCGGGGCTGGTCGAGAAGCGGTAGGTGATGACGTTCCGGTAGGTCTTGCCGGGATCCAGCCGGGCCGAGCCGAAGGCCGGCTGGTTCGGCGTGTCGGGGAACAGCTCCGGCTCCAGCGCCAGGGCGTCCGACTGCCGGTAGACGAGGCCGGATTTACCCATCACGGTCGCGTTGAGGAAGTTGCCGGCGTAGAACTGCACGCCCGGCTGGTTGCTCGAGACGTCGAGAACGCGGCCCGAATCCGGATCCTCGACCCGCGCGACGAGGTGCGGCTCGGCCGTGGGCGCGTCCGTCACGACCCAGTTGTGGTCGTAGCCGCGCCCGCGCACGATCTGGACGTCCCGCCCATCGCGGATGCGCGCGCCGATCACCGTGGGCGTACGGAAATCGAAGGGCGTGCCCGCCACCGGCAGGTGCTCGCCGGTCGGGATCAGGGTGGCGTCGACCGGCGTGAAGCGCTCGGCCGGGATGGTCAGGACATTGTTCAGAATCGAGCGGCCCGACCCCTCGCCCGCGAGGTTGAAGAAGCTGTGGTTGGTCAGGTTGACGATCGTCGGCTTGTCGGTCGTGGCCTCGTAGGTCACCGAGAGGGTATCGCTCGCCTCCAGTGTGTAGGTGGCGGTCGCCGTCAGCGTGCCGGGATAGCCCTCCTCGCCGTCCGGGCTGACGTAGCGCAGGGTCACCGACGGGGCCGCGCCGCCCTTGACCGCGGTGATCGTCCAGAGCCGCTTGTCGAAGCCCGCGCTGCCGCCGTGCAGGGCGTTGGGTCCGTCGTTGGTGGCCAGCGCGTAGGTCTGGCCGTCGAGGGTGAAGCGCCCGGCGCGGATCCGGTTGGCGTAGCGCCCGACGCTCACGCCGAAATAGCTGCCCTTGTTCAGGTAGCTGGCGAGGTCGCTGTAGCCGAGCACGACGTCGGCCGCCTTGCCGGTCCGGTCCGGCACCTCGAGCACCCGCAGCAATGCCCCCCAGGACAGGATGCGCGCGGTGACGCCCTTGCCGTTGGTCAGGGTCACCTCTTCGACGGTGCGACCGTCCGGCAGGGTGCCGAACACTGTCCGGGCCGGCTCGGCCGCCTGGGCCAGAGCCGGAAGTCCCGCGCAGGCGCAGAGCACCACCGTTCCCAAGCCACGCATGGATCCCCCCTGTGTCGTGCTCCGTCCTGCCGGTCCTGCACCGACTCGTGACGGGCGGCCGCGGTTGACGTCCGCGGCCCCGATATATACTCAGACAAATGAAATCTACAACACGGTGCCCCGGCCAGGTGGCCCGATCGGAGAGGAAAGGCCCGATGGCAGGACCAATCGCGCGCGTCGATCTGTCAGCCGCCCGGACGGCTGCGGCGGTCGCGCGCGACCGGCGCGGCTACGGCGCGGCCCTGTCGCTGCTGGCGAGCCTGTTCTTCATGTGGGGCTTCATCACGGTCATCAACAACACGCTGCTGCCGCACCTGCGCAGCGTGTTCGACCTCGACTACACGCAGACCACGCTGATCGAGTCGGTCTGGTTCATCGCCTACTTCGTGGCCTCGATCCCGGCGGCGAAGCTGATCGCCCGCGTCGGCTACAAGCGCGCCCTGGTGACGGGCCTCGGCATCATGGCGCTCGGCACGCTCGGGATGGTCCTGGCGTCCCACCAGGTCTCCTACGCGATCACGCTCACCGCCCTGTTCGTGATCGCCAGCGGCATCACCCTGCTGCAGGTCGCCGCCAACCCCTACGTGGCGGTGGTCGGCCCGAGCGAGAGCGCCCCGGCGCGGCTCAACCTCGTGCAGGCGTTCAACTCCCTCGGGACCACCCTGGCGCCGCTGTTCGGCGGCTACCTGATCCTGGGCCGCTCCGCCTCCGGCAACGCCGCGGCCGGGACCGTGCTCACCCCCGCCGAGCGCCTGGCCGATGCGCAGTCGGTGCAGCTCCCCTACCTGATCGTGGCGGCGATCCTGGTGATGCTCGCCGTGGTGATCGCCCGGTTCCCGCTGCCCGCGATGGGCGGCGCGGACGGTGCCGCCGCGCCGGCCGCCAAGATCGCCAAGACCGAGCGCGCCGGCCTGTCGCTCTGGCGCCACCGCAACCTCGTCCTCGGCGTGCCGGCGATCTTCATCTACCTGATCGCCGAGATCGGGGTCTCAAACCTGTTCATCAACTTCGTGGCGCAGCCCGAGATCGGCGACCTGACGCACGCCCAGGCCGCGCGCTACCTGTTCCTGCTCTGGGGTGGGATGATGGTCGGCCGTTTCGTCGGCAGCTACCTGATGCAGCGCCAGACGGCCGAGGCCGTGCTGGCCGGTGCGGCCATCGGCGCCTGCGCGGTGATGCTGGTCGCAGCCTTCGCCGCGGGCCCTGTGGCGATGTGGGCGCTGATCTCGGTCGGGCTGTTCCACGCGATTATGTTCCCGACGATCTTCACCCTCGGAATCCGCGGGCTCGGGTCGCTGACCGAGGCGGGATCGGGTCTGCTGATCATGGCGATCGCCGGCGGCTCGCTGGTGGTGGTGCAGGGCTGGGCCGCGGACCGGTTCGGATTGCAGCACGCCTTCCTGATCACGGCGGCCTGCGAGCTCTACGTCCTGTTCTACGCGCTCTGGGGCTGCCGGCCGGGCGCCTCCGGCTGCCGGTCCGAGGGCGCCTGATCGGCGATCGGACCAGAGAGGGGGACCATGGACCCGCAGATCCGCATCGGTCCGATCGCCGATCAGGCGCCCTCGGACCGGCAGCGTCGCCCGGGCCGAGCGCGACCGGCTCGGGGAGGGACCCGTCTGGGTGCCGGAGCGGGAGCGCCTCTTCTGGGTCGACATCGAGGCGCCGGCCCTGCGCTGGCTCGACCTCGCGAGCGGTGCGGTGGGCACCCGCCCTTTTCCGGAGCCGCTGGGCTGGATCATCCCCCGGGCCGGCCGGCGGGATTTCATCGTCGGCCTGAAGAGCGGATTTGCGGTCTTCGACCTCGATGCCGACCGGCTGACCCCGATCGGCGATCCCGAGCCCGAATATCCGGACAACCGCCTGAACGACGCCAAGGTCGATGTCGCCGGCCGGATCTGGGCGGGGAGCATGCATGAGGCCGAGACCGCGGTGTCGGGCGCCCTGCACCGGCTCGACCCCGACCTGACCTGGCGGCGGATGGACAGCGCGTACGGCGTCGCCAACGGTCCGACCTTCAGCCTCGACGGCCGGATCCTCTATCACAGCGACAGCGCCGCCCGGACGGTCTACGCCCTGGACCTCGCCGGGGACGGCACGCTGTCCGGCAAGCGGGCCTTCCTGCGCTTTCCGGACGCGTGGGGCTGGCCCGACGGGATGACCACGGATGCGGAGGGCTGCCTCTGGATCGCCCATTGGGGCGGCGCCCGGATCAGCCGCCTGGATCCGGAGGGGCGCCTGATGCGTGCGATCGCCCTCCCCGCCCCCAACATTACGAGCTGCGCCTTCGCGGGCGCGGGCCTGAACCGCCTGTTCGTCACCTCGGCGTCGCGGGGTGCCGAGCACGTGCCGGCGGCCGGGGCCTTGTTCGAGCTCGATGTCGGCGTCAGAGGCCTGCCGCCCCGCGCCTTCGGCGGCTGAGGCGGTTCCCGCCCGGAACGCGCGGCCCGGTCGTCATGACCCCGCTGCGCGCGGAGGCGGCAGCGTACCCGTGCCCTTCGGCCGGCAGCCAAGACTGGTCTGTGGGTTCCATGCTCCGCCTGCGAGAGGATCCCGGCCTGATCCTGCGCGTGCGGCGGCACCGTCTCACGCCGTGCAATGGCGTCGTTGAGGGCGTCTCTACGTCCGGATTGCTCCGCGAGACCTCGATTCCGACGCACACGAAATAGATGTGTGGCAAGAATATATTCCTGTTGCGTCTCACTGGATGGTTCATCTGAATCAACGAGGACGTATCTGCCAGTGCTGCTTCGAAGTTCTCGGCTTGTTGTCGGTCTAGGGAGGTTCAAGCCGGTGACCAGATGGGACCGATTGTCTCCTGAAGATTTTTCCATTTCAATGAGGAATAGCCCATATTTTCCGTGAGCTTAGCATTAAAAACCGGATTTTCGGCGCTTGAACGCAGAATTTAACCTGAGTTGTTTCTTCGGGATCGGATTCCCGATCTACATAGCTTTAAGTCCTTGCAGGGGAGTTTCCACGCCTCGTGCCGGAATGTGTGCTCATTACCGGGGGTGCCGGCTTCATCGGCCGTCACCTCTCCGCCGAACTGCTGCGTCGCGGCTACCGTGTGCGCGTACTCGACAGCCTGATTGAGCAGGTCCATGGCGCCGACAAGGGCGGCGCCGAGGTTCTGCCCCGGGAGGTCGAGTTCCAGCGCGGCGACGTCCGCGACGGCGAGGCGGTGAGCCGCGCCCTGCGCGGGGTCGACCGGGTCGTGCACCTCGCCGCCGAGGTCGGCGTCGGCCAGAGCATGTACGCGGTCGAGCGCTACGTCTCGGTCAACGATTGCGGGACGGCGGTGCTGTTCCAGCAGCTCATCGAAGCGCCGGTGAAGCGCGTGGTCGTGGCCTCGTCCATGAGCATCTACGGCGAGGGGCTCTACCGCACCTCCGACGGCGGGACCGCCGAGGAGGTGGTGCGCCGCCCGCGCCGGCCCGGCGAGCCCTGGGATCCCCTCGACGCGCACGGGCAGCCCATGCGGCCGATCCCGACGCCGGAATCGAAGCGCCCGGCTCTGGCCTCCGTGTACGCCCTGACCAAGTACACGCAGGAGCGCCTGACGCTGACGCTCGCCCCCGCCTACGGGATGGAGGGCGTGGCGCTTCGGCTGTGGAACGCCTACGGGCCGGGGCAGGCCCTGTCGAACCCCTATACCGGCGTGCTGGCGATCTTCGCGGCCCGCCTGCACAATGGCCAGCCGCCGATGATCTTCGAGGACGGCGAGCAGCGGCGCGACTTCGTCCACGTGGAGGACGTCGCCCAGGCCTTCGCGCTGGCCCTGGAGCATCCCGCCGCCGCCGGACAGGTCTACAACGTCGGCAGCGGCCAGGACCGGACGGTCCGCGAGGTCGCCCGGCTGCTCGCCCGCGCCATGGGCCGGGAGGGCACCGAGCCGGAACTGGCCGGTCAGGCTCGGCTCGGCGACATCCGCCACTGCATCGCCGATATCGGCAAGATCCAGCGCGAACTCGGCTACGCCCCGCGCCGCGACTTCGAGGAGGGGCTCGCCGAACTCGCCGCCTGGGTGGCCGAGCAGCAGGCCATCGACCGCGTCGCGGAGGCGCGGCGCGAACTCGAAGCACGCGGTCTCGTCGCGTGAGCGGGCGGCCGATCCTCGTCACCGGCGGCGCCGGGTTCATCGGCGCCAACCTGTCCGACAGCCTCGCGGCCGACGGCCACGCCGTGATCGTCTACGACGCCCTCTCGCGTCCCGGCGTCGCGGCCAACCTCGATTGGCTGCGGCAGCGCCACGGCAGCCGGATCACCGCGGTCGTCGCCGACATCCGGGACGATCAGGAACTCGCCCGCGCGGTGGCCGAGGCCGGGGCGGTGTTCCACTTCGCCGCCCAGGTCGCCGTGACCACGAGCCTCGTCGCCCCCCGGGCCGACATGGAGATCAACCTCCTCGGCACCGTGAACCTGCTGGAGGCCGTGCGCACCCTGACGCGGCCGGTGCCGGTGCTCTACGCCTCGACCAATAAGGTCTACGGCGACCTGCCCGACATCGCCCTCGACGCGATCGGCGACGCCTACCTGCCGGCCGATGCCGGCCTGCGCGCCCGCGGCATCGGCGAGAACCGGCCCCTCGACTTCCACACGCCCTACGGCTGCTCCAAGGGCGCGGCCGACCAGTACGTCCTCGACTACGCGCGGAGCTTCGGCCTCCCGGCGGCGGTGATGCGGATGAGCTGCATCTACGGCCCGCGCCAGATGGGCAACGAGGACCAGGGCTGGGTCGCCCACTTCCTGATCCGCGCCCTCGCGGGCGAGGCGGTCACGCTCTACGGCGACGGGCGGCAGGTGCGCGACATCCTGCACGTGCGCGACGTGGTGGCGGCCTACCGGGCGGCGCTCGCCCGCATCGGCGACGCGGCCGGCCACGCCTTCAACATCGGCGGCGGCCCCGGCAACGCCGTGAGCCTGCTGCAGCTCCTCGATCATGTCGGCGCCCTGCTGGGCCGCCCGGTGGAGCGGAGCTTCCAGGCCTGGCGCCCGGGCGACCAGCGCTACTACGTCTCCGACACGCGCCGGGCCGTCGCGCGGCTCGGGCTCGAACCCTTCACGGGCTGGCGCGACGGGGTCGCCGACCTCGCCGGCTGGCTGACCGCCGCGCGCGCGCAGCCGGGCGCCGCCGCGCCGATCGCGGGAGCCGCCGCATGAGGGTCGCTCCATGAAAGTCGCCCTCGTCAACCCGCCCTGGGACTACCGCAACAGCATCTATTTCGGGTGCCGCGAGCCGCACCTGCCCCTGGAACTCGCCTACGCGGCCGCGCTGCTCGCCGCCTACGGGCACGAGACGCTGCTGGTCGATGCGCATCTGGAAGGCCTCGACGCCGGGACCGCCGCCGACCGGGTGGCGGCCTTCGCGCCGGCCATGACCGTGGTGACGACGGCGCCGACCTACCTGTTCTGGCGCTGCGCCCCGCCGGAGCTGCGGGTGCCGCGGGCCTTCCTCGACACCCTGGCGGGCCGGGGCGGGGTCCGTGTGGCGGTCGGCCCCCACGGTTCGGCCACCCCGCGGCCGGCCCTCGACAAGCTCGGCTGCGACATCGTCGTGCGCGGCGAGTGCGAGGAGGTCGTCGCGCGGCTCGCCGGCCTGCCCGATCTGCGTCCGGAGACCCTGCGGGCCGTGCCCGCCCTCGCCTTCCGCGACGGCGAAGCCGCCGTCGTGACCGGGCCGCCCCATGCCGGCCGCTTCACCGACCTGCCGGCCCTGCGCTGGCCGGACCACTGGATCGCCCGGCACCGCCACCACCACCACCGGTTCGAGGCCGCGCCGGACGGTCCGGGCGCCGAGGTCGAGGCCTCCCGCGGCTGCCCCTACACCTGCTCGTTCTGCGCCAAGATCGACTTTCGCGATGCCTACCGGCGCCGGGATCTCGGGATCGTCCTCGACGAGATCGATGGGCTGATCGCGCAGGGCGTCACCTACGTCTACTTCGTCGACGAGATCTTCCTGCCGCAGAAGCCGCTGCTGGAGGCGCTGGTCGCCCGAAACATCCGCTTCGGGATCCAGACCCGGATCGACCTGTGGAAGCCCGACATGCTCGACCTCCTCGGGGCGGCGGGCTGCGTCTCCATCGAGGCCGGGATCGAGAGCCTGACGGAGGCGGGCCGCGCCGCCCTCGACAAGCGCTGCCGCGCCTCGACCGACGACCTCGCCGAGCGCCTGATCCACGCCCGCCGCTCGGTGCCGTTCGTGCAGGCGAACCTCATCGCCGTGGCGGGGGACGACCCCGACCTCGTGGCGACGTGGCGCGACCGCCTGCGCGGCCAGGGCGTCTGGGCGAACGATCCCGTGCCGCTCTACCCCTACCCGAGTTCCCCCGATTACCGGCGGCTCTGGGGCGAGCCCGACGACCGGGCCTGGGAGCGGGCGCACGCCCATTATCTCGGCCAGTTCACGCAGTTCAGCGACATCCAGGACGAGCGCCCCCTGCCCCTGCCCGAGCTGGAGGCCGCATGCGGGTGCTGCTGAACCAGTTCCGGGAGACGGCGCCGCACGTCCTGATGAGCGCGGATGCGGTGGGCGGCGTCTGGCAGTACAGCCTCGACCTCGCGTCCGGCCTGGTCCGGCGAGGCTTGGCCGTGACCGTCGCGGTCCTGGGGCCCGCGCCGTCGGAGGCGCGGATCGCCGCGGCCGAGCGCGCGACGGGCGCGCGGATCGTCGCCACCGACCTGTCCCTCGACTGGACCGCCGAGACGCCCGAGGCCGTGTTGGACGCCGCGCGGGCGCTCGCCGGGCTCGCCCGGACGCTGGGCGCCGATCTCGTGCACCTGCACAGCCCCGCCCTGGCGCTCGCGGATTTCCCCGTGCCGGTGGCGGCCGTGTGCCATTCCTGCGTGGCGACGTGGTGGGATGCCGTCGAGAGCGGGCCGCTGCCGGCCGACCTCGCCTGGCGACACGACCTCACCGTCCGGGGCTGCCGCGCCGCCGACGCCCTCCTCGCCCCCACCCGGGCGCACGCGCTCGCGACCGCCCGGGTCTGCGACCTCGCGCGGCCGCCCGTGGTGGTCCGCAACGGGCGCGCGCCGAGCGGCGTGCCGCCTCGGGCTGCCGCGCCCGTCGCCTTCACGGCCGGCCGCCTCTGGGACCGGGCGAAGAACGCTGCCGCCCTGGACCGCGTCGCCGCACGCCTGTCGGTGCCGCTGCGCGCCGCCGGCGCCCAGGACGGGCCGAACGGTGCGCGGGGCGAGACGCGCCACCTGCACCGTCTCGGGCGGCTCGACGACGCGGGGATCGCCGCGGAACTCGCCGGCCGACCGGTCTTCATCTCGCTCGCCCGCTACGAGCCGTTCGGCCTCGCCGTGCTGGAGGCCGCCGCTTCGGGCTGCGCCCTCGTCCTGTCGGATATCCCGAGCTTCCGCGAGCTGTGGGACGGGGCCGCGGCCTTCGTGGGCGCGGACGACGATGCCGCCGCGGCTGAAGCCGTGCAGGGCTTCCTGGACGATCCCGTCCGGCGCGAAGCCGCCGGCGCGGCCGCTGCACAGCGCGCCGCCCGCTACGGAGCCGACGCCATGACCGAGGGCGTGCTCGGCGTGCTGCACGGCCTCCTCGCCGGGGCGCCGGCGCGGCTCGGCGGAGCCGCCGCATGAGGATCGCCTACTTCACCCACTCGCTGGCTTCGTGCTGGAACCACGGCAACGCCCATTTCCTGCGCGGCGTCCTGCGCGCGCTGATGGCGCGCGGCCACGATGTCGCCGCCTACGAGCCGGAGGGCGCCTGGAGCCTCGAGAACCTCCTGCGCGACCACGGCGAAGCCGGCCTCGACGCCTATCGGGCGGCCTATCCGGAGCTCGCCTCCGCGCGCTACGCGGCGGTCGATGCCGTGGTCGAACGCGTGGCGGATTGTGACCTCGTCCTGGTCCACGAATGGAGCGATCCGGCCCTGGTCGCTGCTCTGGGCGCCGCCCGGCGCCGCGGCGCGCGCTACACGCTCCTGTTCCACGACACGCACCACCGGGCGGTGAGCGCCCCGGTGGAGATGGAGCGCTTCGATCTCTCCGGCTACGACGGCGTGCTGGCCTTCGGGGAGACCCTGGCCGCCGTCTACCGGGCGAAAGGCTGGGGGCGCCGCGTCTTCGTCTGGCACGAGGCCGCCGACACCCGCCTGTTCCATCCGCCCGCCGAGGAAGGCGCGCGCGCCGGGCTCGTCTGGATCGGCAATTGGGGCGACGACGAGCGCAGCGCGGAACTCGAGACCTACCTGTTCCGCCCGGCCGCCCAGGTCGGGCTGCCCCTCGACATCTACGGCGTGCGCTACCCCGAGGCGGCGCTCGCGACCCTGAGGCGCACCGGCGCCCGCTATCACGGCTGGGCGGCGAACGCTGCGGCGCCGGGCCTGTTCGCCCGGCATCTCGCCACAATCCACGTGCCGCGGCGCTTCTACGTGGAGCGCCTGCCCGGCATTCCGACGATCCGCGTGTTCGAGGCGCTCGCCTGCGGCATCCCCCTGGTCTGCGCCCCCTGGGACGACGCGGAAGACCTGTTCCGGCCGGGCCGGGACTACCTCGTGGCCCGCACCGGCGCCGAGATGGAAAGCCACCTGCGCGCCCTGCAGGCGGATGCCGGCCTGCGGGCCGCGCTCGCGGCTTCCGGCCTCGCCACGATCCGGGCGCGCCACACCTGCGCGCACCGGGCCGAGGAACTGCTCGGCATCGCCGAGGACCTTGCCGGAGGCCTGCGGGCGCCCGCCACCCTGGAGGCCACCGCATGAAGATCGCCTTCTACGGCTCCTCCCTGCTGTCGTCCTACTGGAACGGCGCCGCGACCTATTACCGGGGCATGCTCAGCGCCCTGGCGCAGCACGGCCACACGATCACCTTCTACGAGCCGGACGCCTTCGACCGGCAGCAGCACCGGGATATCGAGCCGCCGCCCTACGCGGCGGTGACGGTCTACCCGGCGACGATCGAGGCGGCGCGCGCGGTCATCGCCGAGGCGGCGCAGGCCGACGTGGTGGTGAAGGCGAGCGGCGTCGGGGTGTTCGACGATGAACTGCTCCACGGCGTGATCGCCGCATCCCGTCCCGAGGCGGTGCGGATCTTCTGGGACGTGGACGCCCCGGCAACGCTCGCCGAGATGCGCGCCGACACCGATCATGCGCTCCGCCGCGCCCTGCCCGACCTCGACCTCGTGCTCACCTACGGAGGCGGCCCGCCGGTGGTCACGGCCTACGAGGGCTTCGGCGCCCGGGCCTGCATCCCGATCTACAACGCCCTGGACCCGGACACCCATTTCCCGGTTCCGCCGGAGCCGCGCTTCGCGGCCGATCTCGCCTTCCTGGGCAACCGCCTGCCCGACCGCGAGGCCCGCGTCGAGAAGTTCTTCCTCGCCGCCGCGGCGCGCCTGCCGGAGCGGTCCTTCCTGATCGGCGGCAACGGCTGGGAGAGCCGCGGCCTGCCGCTGAACGTCCGGCATCTCGGGCACGTCTACACGCGCGAGCACAACGCCTTCAACACGACGCCCTTGGCCGTCCTGAACATCGCCCGCGACAGCATGGCGGCGGTAGGCTTCTCCCCCGCCACCCGCGTATTCGAGGCGGCGGGGGCCGGCGCCTGCCTGATCACCGACGCCTGGGAGGGCCTCGGCCTGTTCCTCGACGACGGGAGCGAGGTGCTGGTCGCCCGGGACGGGCGGGACGTTGCCGACCACGTCGCCGCCCTGACTCCGGAGCGCGCCCGCGCCATCGGCGAGGCCGCGCGTCGCCGCATCACGGCCGAGCACACCTATGCGCGCCGGGCCGTCGAGGTCGACGCGATCCTGCGGGCCGAGGCGGCCCGCAAGGCGGAGGCCGCGGGCGCGGCCCGGCGGAGCGTCGCGTGAGCGCGGCCCCGCAGGCCCCGCTGCGCCTCGTCGTCCTGGGCCTGAGCCTGTCCTCGTCCTGGGGGAACGGGCACGCCACCACGTACCGGGCGCTGCTCAAGGCCTTCGCCGGCCGCGGCCACGACGTGCTGTTCCTGGAGCGCGACGTGCCCTGGTACGCCGCCCACCGCGACCTGCCCGAGCCCGGCTTCTGCGACCTCGCCCTCTACGCCGACCTCGACGGACTCGCGGAGTACCGCGGCGCGATCGCCGCGGCGGATGCCGTGATCGTCGGCTCCTACGTGCCCGACGGAATCGCGGCCGGCGCGCGCGTGCTCGATTGGGCGCGGGGCGTCACCGCCTTCTACGACATCGACACGCCGGTGACCCTGGCGGCGCTGGAGACCGGCACCTGCGCGTATCTCGCGGCCGACCAGATCCGCGACTACGACCTCTACCTGTCGTTCACGGGCGGCCCGACCCTGCGACGCCTGGAGCGGACCTACGGGGCACCGGCCGCCCGGGCCCTCTACTGCTCGGTCGATCCGGAGGCCTACCCGGCTCTCGACCGGCCGGCACGCTACGATCTCAGCTATCTCGGGACCTACAGCCCGGACCGGCAGCCCGCGCTGGAGCGCCTGCTGATCGAGCCGGCCCGCCGCGCCCCGGAGCTGCGCTTCGCGGTGGCGGGTCCCCAATACCCGGCCGGCATCGATTGGCCCGCCAACGTCGAGCGGATCGAGCACCTGCCGCCGGACCGGCACCCCGACTTCTACGCGGCGAGCCGCTACACCCTGAACGTCACCCGCGCCGACATGGTCCGGGCCGGCTGGAGCCCGAGCGTGCGCCTGTTCGAGGCGGGGGCCTGCGGCACGCCGGTGATCTCCGATCGCTGGGACGGGCTCGAGACGCTGCTCGTCCCGGAGCGCGAGATCCTGCTGCCGGAGGGGCCGGAGGCGGTCCTGTCCACCCTGCGCACGCGGTCCGAGGCGGAGCGGCGCCGCCTGGGTCAGGCGGCCCGCACGGCGATCCTCGCCCGGCACACGGCGGCCGCGCGCGCGGCGGATCTCGAACATGTCCTCGCGGAAGCGCGAACCCGGCGGGGCGCCGGCCGTCCGGCCGCGTCCGACCTCGCGATCATCGGTCATTAGGTACGCGGGAGAATGATGGTGGCAAACGGGAGGGGTCTCCGAGTCCTCGTCGCCGGCGGCGCAGGGTTCATCGGCTCGCATCTGATCGACGCGCTTATCGGTGACGGGGCCCGCGTCACCTGCATCGACAGCCTGCTGACCGGGCGGCACGCGAATCTCGCGCATCTCGCCAACGAGCCGCGCCTCGACTTCGTCGAGGCGGACGTGACCGAGCCGCTGCCGCCGCTGCCGCGCTTCGACCGCGTGTTCAACCTCGCCTGCGCGGCCTCGCCGCCGCATTATCAGGCGGATCCGGTCCACACGATGATGACCAGCGTGCTCGGCACCGGCCGGCTCCTGGAACTCGCCCGGGACGCCGGCGCGCGCTTCCTCCAGGCCTCGACCAGCGAGGTCTACGGCGATCCGGAGCGGCACCCGCAGCAGGAATCCTACTGGGGCAACGTGAACCCCACGGGGCCGCGCGCCTGCTACGACGAGGGCAAGCGCTCCGCCGAGACCCTGACCTTCGATTTCGAGCGCCGCCACGGCCTCGACATCCGAGTCGCCCGCATCTTCAACACCTACGGGCCGCGGATGCGGGCCGATGACGGCCGCGTCGTCTCCAACGTGATCTGCCAGGCGCTCGCGGGCGACGACATCACGGTCTACGGCAACGGCGAGCAGACCCGCTCCTTCTGCTACGTCAGCGATCTGGTCGGCGGTCTGCTGCGCCTGATGCGCGCCGAGACGCCCCTCGACGGCCCGGTCAACCTCGGCAACCCCCGGGAGATGACCGTGGGCGAGCTGGTCGATCTCGTCGTGCGGATGACCGAGACCCCGTCCCGGATCGTGCGCCGGCCGCTGCCGGTGGACGATCCCCAGCGCCGCCGGCCCGACATCACCCGCGCCGAGACCCTGCTCGACTGGTCGCCCAAGGTGTCGCTCGAGGAAGGCTTGGAGGCGACGATCGCGTGGTTCTCCCGCGAGATCGCCCCGCGCCGGCCGCTGCCATCGATCGAGGAGCGCGCCTTTGTCGCCGGCTGAACCCCGCTTCCTGCGGCCGAGGCGCTGATGGCCGTCTCTCCCATCCGTGTCGGCCTCGTCGGGATCGGCAACTGCGCCTCGTCCTTCGTGCAGGGGCTGCACCATTATCGCGACGCGGCGTCCGGCGAGGCCGTACCCGGCCTGATGTCGCCTGATCTCGGCGGCTACCGGGTGCGCGACATCGCGGTCGTCTCGGCTTTCGACGTCAGCGCCGCCAAGGTCGGGCGCGATCTCGCCGACGCGATCCTGGCCGAGCCCAACAACACGCAGGTCTTCGCCGCGGTGCCGGCGACCGGCGTCACGGTGCGGCGCGGGCCGACCCATGACGGGATCGGACGCTACCTGGAGGGGGTGATCGCGGAATCGCCCGAGCCGGTGGCCGATGTGGCGGCCGAACTCACCCGCACCGGCACGCAGGTGCTCGTCTCCTACCTGCCGGTGGGCTCTCAAGGAGCCACCGAGTTCTACGCCGAATGCGCGCTCCAGGCCGGCTGCGCCTTCGTGAATTGCATTCCGGTCTTCATCGCGTCGGACCCGGAATGGGCGGAGCGTTTCGCCGCCAAGGGGCTGCCGATCGTCGGCGACGACATCAAGAGCCAGGTCGGCGCCACCATCGTGCACCGGGTGCTGGCGAACCTGATGCGCGAGCGGGGCGTGCGGCTCGACCGGACCTACCAGCTCAATTTCGGCGGCAACGCCGACTTCCTGAACATGCTCGAGCGCGAGCGGCTGGAATCGAAGAAGCTCTCGAAGACCCGGGCGGTGACGAGCCAGCTCGACACGCCGCTGGCACCGGGCGACGTCCATGTCGGCCCGAGCGACCACGTGCCGTGGCTGACCGACCGGAAATGGGCGCATATCCGGCTGGAGGGCACCGCCTTCGGCGGCGTGCCGCTCAACATCGAGCTGAAGCTCGAAGTGTGGGATTCGCCGAACTCCGCCGGCATCGTGATCGACGCGGTGCGCTGCGCCCGCCTCGCCCTCGACCGGGGCCTCGGCGGCGCCCTCGAGGGCCCGTCGAGCTACTTCATGAAGTCGCCGCCCCGGCAGTTCACCGACACGGAGGCGCGGGAGCGGACCCTGCGCTTCGTGGTCGGCGAGGAGGCGTGATGGCGGGGCTCGCGCCGGGGAGAGCCGCGTCCATGGCGAGCCCGACCGCCTCATGAGGCAGGTCTTCCTCGTCCGCCACGGCAGCCATGACCGGCTCGGGCGGATCCTGTGCGGGCGCATGCCGGGCGTCTCGCTGAGCGAGACCGGACGCGCCGAGGCGCAGGCCCTCGCCCGCCGTCTCGCCGGGAGCGGCGCCGGTCTCGTGCTGGCGAGCCCGCGCGAACGCACCGCCGAGACCGCTTCCCCGATCGCCACGACCCTCGGCCTTGCGGTCGTGACCGAGCCGGGCCTTGACGAAATCGCGTTCGGCGACTGGACGGGCCGCGCCGTCGACGACCTCGCGGCCGAGCCCGCCTGGACCCTCTGGAACACGGCCCGGACCACGGCCCGGCCGCCGGGCGGCGAGAGCATGGCGGAGGCGCAAGGCCGGATCGGCCGGGTCCTCGAGAGCCTCGCCGAGGACGGCGCGCCCGCCATCCTGGTGAGCCATGCCGACGTGATCCGGGCCGCGCTCCTACGGGTCCTGGGCCTCGGCCTCGACGCCTACGACCGGATCGTGGTCGATCCGGCCTCCTGCAGCGAGCTCGCCCTCTGGCCCGGGGGCGGGCGCGTCGTCTCCCTCAACGAACGGATCGCACCATGACGGCCTCCGATCTGCGCCGGCAGGCCGACGCCCTCGGACCCTGGTTCCACAACATCGATCTCGGCGGCGGGATCTGGACCGCCCCGGACCATTTCCTCGGCGATTATCCGGGGGTGAAGTGGCGGCGCTTCGCCGACGCGCTGCCCGCCGACCTCACCGGCAAGAGCGTCCTCGATATCGGCTGCAACGGCGGCTTCTACGCCATCGAGATGAAGCGGCGCGGCGCGGCCCGGGTGCTCGGCCTCGATGCCGACGACCGCTACCTCGCCCAGGCCCGCTTCGCCGCCGCTAGCCTCGGCCACGACATCGAGTTCCGCAACCTCTCGGTCTACGACGTCGGCGCGCTGGGTGAGCGGTTCGACATCGTGCTGTTCATGGGGGTGCTCTACCACCTGCGCCACCCGCTGCTCGCCCTCGACCTGATCCGCGAGCACGTGGCCGGCGACCTGCTCGTGTTCCAGTCAATGCTGCGCGGCAGCCGGGCGGTCGAGCCGGTCGCCGAGGATTACGATTTCTGGGACATGGACCAGTTCGAGCGGCCCGGTTACCCGAAGATGCACTTCGTCGAGCATGCCTACGCCCACGACTGGACCAACTGGTGGATCCCGAACCGTGCCGGCATCGAGGCGATGCTGCGGGCGAGCGGCTTCTCCATCGCGGCCCAGCCCGAGGCCGAGGTCTATCTCTGCCGCACCGCGCCGGTCCCCTACGGGCTGGGAGCCGAATACCCCGCGCGGGCGGCGACTCACGAACGCGGAAGCACGCGATGATCGACTCGGTGATGCTCTGGAACGAGCCCAACAACAAGTCGCACTGGGACCCTGAGATCGACCCCGACTGGCTGCTCTTCGCCGAGATGGTCAAGGAGGCGGGCCACGCGATCCGGGCGGTGAACCCGGCCCTGACCCGCGTGCTCGGCGGCATCTCGCCGATCGATCCGATTTTCATCCGCAACATGGAAGGACGCGGCGTGCTCGACGCCGTCGACGCGGTGGCGGTGCACGGCTTCCCCCTCGACTGGAACCTGTGGTCGATCCACGATTGGCCGGCCAAGGTCGACGAGATCCGCGCGGTCACGAACCTGCCGGTCTGGGTCTCGGAGGTCGGCGTCTCGACCTTCGGCGCCGAGGAGGTGCAGGATTGGGGCCTGCGCCGGACCCTGGAACTGCTCTCCGGCCGGGCGCCGCGGATCCACTGGTACAGCCTCTACGACCTGCCGCGGGAATGGGAGGCCACCACCCGCCACAGGGAGGCCGAGGGCTCCTCCTATTACCGGCACTTCCACATGGGCCTGCTGCGCCAGGACGGCACGCCGAAGATCGCCCTGGAGAGCTTCGCCCGCCACACGCCGGAGATCGGCCTGTGCCAGTGGTTCCATTTCGAGGATCACCGGCTCGACGAGGCCGTGGCGTGGATGAAGCGGCTGGGCGTGCGCTACCTGCGCACCGGCCTGTCCTGGGCCGACAGCTTCCGCCCGGGGGCGCTCGACTGGTTCGACCGGCAGATGGAGGCGCTGAAGGATTTCGACGTCACCGTCACCTTCTGCTTCACGCCGGAGCACCGGGGCATCACGCCCCATCACACCAGTGCGCCGCTGGTCCGCGCGGAATACGCGGAGTTCTGCGCCGCCATGGTCCGGCGCTACGCGCCCGCGGCTTCCGGCGGGACCAGCAACATAGATTGACGCCCGGACCGGGGGCGACCGCTATCCCTCGGGCCGGAGCCGCGGCACCGACGGCCGCGCCACAAGCCTGACGTTCTCACGCCTCGCGGAGGTGGACCCGCGGCATGGTGCAGATCTTCCGCCCGGGTGCCGACACGGTCGCCCGGGTCGTCCTGGCCTCGGTGGCCGTGGTCCCGGTCCTGTCGATGGGCCTCGCCTACGCGGTCTGGCGGTCGCCCTACGCCACCCAGCAGGACGTGACCCGCGAGCAGCCGGTCCCGTTCAGCCACGAGCACCATGTCGGCGGCCTCGGGATCGATTGCCGCTACTGCCACACCGCCGTGGAGAAGGCCGCCTTCCCGGGGATCCCGCCGACCGAGACCTGCATGAGCTGCCACTCGCAGATCTGGACCAACGCGCCGATGCTGGCGCCGGTGCGGACCAGCCTGGCCGAGGGGCGCCCGCTCCTGTGGCGCAAGGTCCATACCCTGCCGCACTACGTCTACTTCAACCATGCCGTGCACGTGGCCAAGGGCGTCGGCTGCACCACCTGCCACGGCGACGTCCAGACCATGAAGCTGATCCGGCAGGTGGCCCCGCTCACCATGGGCTGGTGCCTCGACTGCCACCGCGACCCGGCCCCGAACCTGCGCCCCCGCGAGGCTGTGTTCGACACGCGCTGGACGCCGCCGCCCGACCAGAAGACCGTCGGGGCCGAGCTCGTGAAGGCCTATCACATCAAGTCCCCCGAGCGGCTCAGCGAGTGCTCCATATGCCACCGCTGACCGCGCCCTCCCGCCGCGAGGCCCTGGGCCTGCTCTCCGCGGGCCTCGCGGCGGGCCTCGGCGCCTGCTCGAAACCCCCCGAGGAGCTGGTGCCCTACGTGGTGCAGCCGGAGCGGCTGCTGCCCGGCGTGCCGGAGCGCTACGCCACCGCGCTGTCGCTCGGCGGCTGGGCCCGGGGCGTCCACGCCATCGCGGTGGACGGGCGGCCGATCAAGATCGAGGGCAACCCGCTGCACCCGGGCAGCCTCGGGGCCACCGACGTCTTCGCCGAGGCCGCGATCCTCGACCTCTACGATCCCGACCGCGCGCGCACGGTCACCGAGCGGGTGAACGGCATCGCCTCCTGGGACATGGTCGAGCGGGCGCTGGCCGCGCCCCTGGCGGAGGCGCGCCGGCAGAAGGGCCGGGGTCTGCGCCTGCTCACCGGGCGGGTCACCTCGCCGACGCTCCTGCGTCAGATCGCGGCCCTGCTCCAGGCGATGCCGGACGCCGCCTGGCACGTCCACGAGCCCCTGGACGACGCGGCGTCGCTCCGCGGGGCGGAGCTCGCCTTCGGCCGCCGCTTGAGGGCGCTGCCGGATCCCGGCCGGGCCGAGACGATCCTGTGCGTCGGCGCCGACCCGCTCGGGCCGGGTCCGGACCAGATCCGGTTCGGCCGCACCTTCATGGACCGCCGCCGCGACCCGGCCCGGTTCGGCCGGCTCTACGTCGCCGAGACCGCGCTGACCCAGACCGGCATCAAGGCCGATGCCCGCTGCGCCCTCCATCCCCGCGAGGCGGGCGCCCTCTTGGCCGCCCTGGCCAACGCGCTCGGCGCGGCCCTCCCCGCGCCCGATCTGCCGCAAGAGGCCGCCCGCTTCTCCGCCGCTGCGGCGGCGGATCTGCGCGAGGCCGAGGGCCGGGCCCTGGTCCTGGTCGGCGACGCCCTGCCGCCCGAGCTGCACGCCCTCGGCCACTGGATCAACGACCGGCTCAAGGCGCCCGTCACCTACACGGCGCCGCTCGACGTGGCGGGCGACCGCGCACCGGCCGATCTCGCGTCCCTGGCGGCGGATCTCGAGGCCGGCGCGGTCACCTGCCTGGCCATCCTCGGCTGCAACCCGGTCCAGACGGCGCCCGCCGACCTCAGCTTCGCGGACAGGCTCGGGCGCGCCGGCTTCTCGGTCCATGCCGGGCTGCACGGCGACGAGACCGCCGGCGTCACGCACTGGCACCTGCCGCTGGCCCACGAGCTGGAGAGCTGGTCGGACCTGCGCGCCCGCGACGGCACCGCGAGCCTCGTCCAACCGCTGGTCCGGCCCCTCTACGGCGGCCGCTCGGCACACGAGATCCTGTCCCTGCTCGCCGGCGCACCCGCCACCGCCGGCTACGACATCGTGCGGGCGACGTGGCGCGATCAGGGCGGCGCCGATTTCGAAGGCTGGTGGCGGAAGGCGCTGCACGACGGACTCATCCCCGACAGCGCCGCCAAGCAGGTCGATCCGGGCGCAGCGCGGCTGCCGACCCTGCCGGCGCCCCCGGCCGAGGGTTTTGCCGTGGAGCTGCGCGCCGATCCCTGCCTGTATGACGGCCGCTACGCCAACAATGCCTGGCTTCAGGAATGCCCGAAGCCGGTCTCCAAGCAGGTCTGGGGCAACGCGCTGGCGCTGTCGCAGGCCGAGGCGACGCGGCGCGGCCTGGAGGCGGGGGACCTCGTCGCTGTCGGGCTGAACGGCCGCCAGATCGAGGCGCTGGTCGCGGTGGAATCGGGCGTCGCCGACGGGGCCGGGGAGCTCACCCTCGGCTACGGCCGCCCCCGGGCCGGGGCCATCGGCAACGGCGTCGGCGCGGACGGCTATCGCCTCACCACGATTGCGGCCCCGCGCCTCCTGGCCGGCGTGAGCCTGGGAAAGACCGGACACCGCGGCGAGGTGCTGCGCACCCAGAACTACACGCAGATCGAGGGCGAGACGAAAAAACTGTTCCGGCAGATAGCCTTGGCAGAGCTTCCTCGCGCAGAGTCTAAGGGCATCGGCGCCGACCAGCCGACGCTCCTCGATCCGTGGCAGGGCGACGCGGACGGCCATGCCTGGGCGATGGTGATCGACACGCAGGCCTGCATCGGCTGCAACGCCTGCGTGGTCGCCTGCCAGTCCGAGAACAACGTGCCGGTGGTCGGCCCGGAGGAGATCGCCCGGGGCCGGATCATGCACTGGCTGCGGGTCGATCTCTACGATTCCGGCACGCCCGAAGCGGTCAACGCCGGGTTCCAGCCGGTGCCGTGCATGCATTGCGAGCACGCGCCCTGCGAGCCGGTCTGCCCGGTGGCGGCCTCGGTCCATGACGGCGAGGGGCTCAACCTCCAAGTCTACAATCGCTGCGTCGGGACGCGCTTCTGCGAGGCGAACTGCCCCTACAAGGTCCGGCGCTTCAACTTCTTCGGCTATGCCGACGGGCAGCCCTACGCGACCATGGGCGCCGAGAGCATCAAGGCGCAGCACAACCCGAACGTCACGGTCCGCGCCCGCGGCGTGATGGAGAAGTGCACCTACTGCATCCAGCGGATCGCCAACGCACGGCAGGAAGCCGAGCGCGACGACCGGCCGATGGGGCCGGTCGCCACCGCCTGCCAGTCCGCCTGCCCGACCCGGGCAATCGCCTTCGGCGACCTTGCCAAGCCGGATGATCCGATCCGCGCCCTGCGCCAAGATCCGAGGCACTACGCCCTGATGGAGGAGCTGAACACGCGGCCGCGCACCACCTACCTCGCCGACCTGCATGCCCCGAACCCGGATCTCGGGGGGCGGACATGAGCGGCGGCACGCAGGCCCATCGCTGGATCGCCCCGGCTCAGCTCAGCCACGGCGCGATCTCCGCGGCGATCGCCGACCCGATCCAGAAGCGGAGGCCGGGCAAGGTCTGGTTCATCGCGCTGCTCGCCACCCTGCCCTTCGTGCTGGTGACGCTCGGGGCGATCGGCGCGGTGCTCACCGTGGGGATCGGCCTGTCGGGGGTGAACACCACCGTGGTCTGGGGCTTCTCGATCGCCAACTACGTCTGGTGGATCGGCATCGGCAATGCCGGCACGCTGATCTCGTCGATGCTGCTGCTCACGCGCCAGCGCTGGCGCGCCTCGATCAACCGCTTCGCCGAGGCGATGACCCTGTTCGCCGCCGGGATCGCCGGGATCTTCCCGATCATCCATCTCGGGCGGCCGCTCTACGCCTACTGGCTGGCGCCCTATCCCAACACCATGGATCTCTGGCCGCAATGGCGCTCGGCCCTGGTGTGGGATTTCTGGGCGATCCTCAGCTACATCCTGTTCTCGGCCCTGTTCTGGTTCACCGGGCTCCTGCCCGACCTCGCCACGATGCGCGACCGGGCCACGACCCGGGCCGGCCAGATCCTCTACGGCGCCCTGGCGCTCGGCTGGCGCAACTCCGCTCGGCACTGGCAGGTCTACGAGACCTACCACAAGACCATGGCGGCGCTCGCCGTGCCGCTGGTCTGCTCGGTGCACTCCATCGTCGGCCTCGACTTCGCGGCGAGCCTGATGCCGGGCTGGCAGGAGAGCATCTTCCCGCCCTACTTCGTCGTCGGCGCGATGTATTCCGGCTTCGCCATGGTGGTGGTGATCGCGATCTTCATCCGCTGGGGCCTGAGCCTCCAGGCGGTGATCACGCCGGCCCATTTCGACGTCATGGGCAAGGTCATGCTGTTCGCCAGCGTGGTCATGACCCTGTCCTACGCCACCGAATGGTTCATGGCCTGGTACGGCGGCGAGCATGCCGACCGGGACGTGGTCCGGTACTTCTTCGCGGGCGATTACCGCTGGCTGTACTACGCCCTGATCGCCTGCAACTGCGTCGTGCCGCAGGCCCTGTGGTTCCCGTTCGCGCGCCGGAACCTTTGGGCGCTCGCGGCGATCTCGGTGGTGATCAACATCGGGATGTGGTTCGAGCGCATCCTGATCGTGTGGAACACGCTCTCGCACGGCCACGCCATGAGCCTGTGGCGGACCTATCACACGAGCCTCTACGACCTCGCGATCCTGTTCGGGCCGCTCGGCCTGTTCGTGCTCGGCTTCCTCGTGCTGGTGCGGATCTTCCCGATCGTCTCGATGCACGAGGTCCGGCAGGTCAGCCACGACGAGGGGGCAGCCGCATGAGCGCCCCGACCAGCGCGCCCCTGCTCGCCGAGTTCGAGACCCCTGAGGCCCTGGTCCGGGCGCTGCGGCTCGCCCGCGCCGACGGCCACCGCCTGCTCGACGCCTTCACGCCCTTCCCGCTGGAGGAGCTGTCGGGCGCCCTCGCGCCGCCGCGCAACCCCGTGCGGCTGGTCATGGCTCTGGCGGGCTTCGGGGCGGCGGCCGCGATGTACGGGCTGCAATGGTACAGCGCGGTCGTCGCCTACCCGCTGAATTCCGGCGGGCGGCCGCTCCATTCCTGGCCGGTCTTCACCCTGGTGCCGTTCGAGTTCGGCGTGCTGGCGGCGGCTTTGGCGGGTTTCGCCACGATGCTCTGGGCCTGCGGCCTGCCGCGGCTCAACCACCCGGTCCACGACATGCCGCAATTCGAGCGGGCGAGCCAGGACCGGTTCCTGCTGCTCGTCGCCCCGAAGGACGGGCCCGCGCCCCTGCGCCGCCGGCTGGAGGAGGCCGGAGCGCTCCTCGTCTCGGAGATGCACGGATGAGGCGCGTGCTCCTCCTCGCGGCCCTTCCGGCCCTGTGCCTCGGAGCCTGCGACGACCCATCGATGCGGGTGCAGAACCGCTACGAGGTCTACGGCAAGGCACCGCTCTTCCCGGGCGGGGCCGAGACGCAGACGCCCCCGCCGGGGACCGTCGCGCAGGGCGACGCCGCCGACGCGGCCGACCTCGACACGCCGCCCCATCTCGACGCGGCCCTGCTCGCGCGCGGCAAGGAACGCTACGAGGCGATCTGCACGCCGTGCCACGGCTATTCCGGCCACGGCGACGGCATGATCGTGCAGCGCGGCTTCCCGTCCCCGCCCTCCTACCACGAGGACCGCCTGCGGGCGGCGCCGGCCCGGTACTTCGTCGACGTGATCACCAAAGGCTACGGGGTGATGTACCCCTACGCCGCCCGGGTCGCGCCCCGGGACCGCTGGGCGATCGCCGCCTATATCCGCGCCCTGCAGCTCTCGCAGGGCGCGCGGGTCGCCGACGTGCCGGGCCTCGCGGAGCGGCTGCCATGATCGAATCCCTGGCCCGGGGCTGGCTTCTGGCCTGGCTCGTCTGGAGCGCGGTACCCGTGGGCAGCCTCGTCCTGATGCTGATCCACCGGGTCACCGGCGGCCGCTGGGGCGAGGCCCTGGCCCCCGCCCTGCGCCCGGCCGCCGCCCTGGTGCCGCTGGCCGCCCTGGCGTTCCTCGGCGTGGGCGTCAGCCTGCCCGCCCTCTACCCCTGGGCGGCCGATCCCGGCACGGTGAAGCCGGACATCGTCCAGCTCTACCTCGACCCGGCCCTGTTCGATCTGCGGGCGGCTTTGGCGCTGGTCGGCTGGTCGGTCCTCACCCTGCTGTGCCTCGCCGGCCGCTGCTCCCCCCTCGTGGCGGCCCTGGGCCTCAGCTTCTACGGCCTCACGATCAGCCTCGTGGCGGTCGACTGGATCCTCTCGGTGGAGCCGCACTTCACGTCCTCCGCCTTCGCGGCCAACATCGCCCTCCACCAGATCCTGGCGGCCCTGGCCTGGGCCGCGATGGCGAGCCCGCCGCGGCTCGACGAGGACCGCGCCTCAGACCTCGCCGGGCTGATCCTCGCGACGCTTCTCGGGGTCCTCTACCTGGGCCTGATGTCCTACATCGTCGCGTGGTACGGCGACCTGCCCGAGAAGGCTGCCTGGTACCTGAAGCGCGGCACCGGCCCCTGGATCGCCGTCCTCCTCGCGTCGCTGGCGATCGGCGGGCTCCTGCCCTTCGCGGCCCTGCTGTTCGCCCGGATCCGGCGGAGCGCCGCCGCCCTGCGGGTGATCGGCCTCCTCGTGCTGATCGGGGTCGCCCTGCACCTCGCGTGGTACGTCCTGCCGGCCTACGGGTCCGGTGCGGGCGCCGCCGCCGCGTTCGCGGTCCCGGGTCTCGCGCTGCTGGCCCTGGCGTCGGTGCCGGTCGGCCGCCGCCTCGCCCGGATCGGACCGTCGCGGAGGCCGCGCCATGCCTGAACAGGCGGCCGACGGCCAGCTGCATACCGGCGTGCACGACGACGCCGTGGGGCACGCCCGCCCGGGCACCGAGGCGGCGACCCTCGCCCTGCGCCCGGTGCTGCTCACCGGCCTGTTCATCGTGCTGTTCGTGGGCGCGACGCTGGCGGGCCTGCGCCTCTACTACACGCTCACCGTGAGCCTGCCGCTCATGCGGCCGCCCCGCACCTTCCCGGAGCCGCGCCTGCAGCGGGCACCGGCGGGCGACCTCGACGCCTTCCTCCGAGACCAGACGGCGCGGCTCGCCGGCTATGCCTGGATCGACCGCGACAGGGGCATCGCCCGCATGCCGATCGATGCGGCGATGGCCCGCCTTGCCGCGGAGGGTGATGCCGGCTTCGCCGCGCCCGTCCAGCCCGAGCAGGTGCCGCCGCTCGGGAGCCGCGGCGGCGCCTCGAGCGCCCTCCCCGCGCCGGACGGGCAGCCCGGTAGCCACCAGCGCGCCGCCTCCGAGGGGACCCGCTGATGGAATCGCTGATGCCGGCCTGGCTGATGCCCATCGCCGCCTCCACGCAGGCTGCCAAGGTCGACCGGATCTTCCTCGGCCTGACCCTGATCTCGGCCCTCATCGTGCTCCTCGTGGTCGGCCTCGTGGTCACCTTCGCGATCCGCTTCCGCCGCGGCTCGAAGGCCGACCGGGGGCCGCTCCCCGAAGTGGTCTCCCGCGAGTTCGAGATCGGCTGGACCGCCGCCACCCTGTTCATCTTCGTGTTCATCTTCTGGTGGGCGGCCTCGGCCGAGATCGGGGCCTTCTCGCCGCCCAAGGACGCGCTCGAAGTCCACGTCGTCGGCAAGCAGTGGATGTGGAAGACGCAAAGTTCCAACGGCGCCCGCGAGATCAACGAGCTGCACGTGCCGGTGGGCGTGCCGGTGCGCCTGGTCCTGACCTCGCAGGACGTGATCCATTCCTTCTACATCCCGGCCTTCCGTCTGAAGCGCGACGCGGTGCCCGACCAGACCACAGAGGCGTGGTTCCAGGCGACCAAGACCGGCACGTTCCAGCTCATGTGCACCGAGTATTGCGGCACCGACCACGCCCGCATGCTCGGCCGCGTGATCGTCATGGAGCCGCAGGATTACGCGGCCTGGCTCTCGGCCCAGCCCGAGGGCGACGACCTCGCCCACCATGGCGCGCGGCTCTTCTCGGAGCGGGGCTGCTCGGGCTGCCACGCGCCCGGCTCCCCCGTGCATGCGCCCAGCCTCGCCGGCATCTGGGGGCAGGCGGTGCAACTCGATGGCGGCAGGCTCGCGACCGTCGATGCCGCCTACGTGCGCGATTCCATCCTCCAGCCGAAGCGGGACGTCGTGGCGGGCTACGCGCCGATCATGCCGAGCTACCAGGGCCTGCTCTCGGACGGCGAGATCCAGGCGCTGACCGCCTATATCCGCTCGCTGGGCGCGGGGCCGCGGGAGATCCGCACGCCCGGCCTGCCGCCGCTGTCCTCGCGGGTGCCCGGCACGGCGCCCGAGCGCAGCCCCGCCATGGTGCCCGGCGCCCCCGTCGCCGACACGCCGGCCCCCGCCGGACCGGCGGTGCGGCCGTGATCCCCGCGCAGACATCCCGAACCGGAGTGCCCGCATGAGCACGCGCGTCGCCGAGAGCCCGGCGAGCCTCGCCGATCCGGACGAGCTCGCCCTCGGCCTGCCCGAGAGCTACCTGTCGGCCGGCGGCACGCTCGGGTCGTGGCTGACCTCCACCGACCACAAGCGCATCGCGATCCTCTACGCCTTGTCAGTGACCCTGTTCTTCTTCATCGGGGGCGCCGCCGCCACGCTGGTGCGGCTGGAGCTGTTCACCCCGCAGGCCGACCTCGTCGGCGCCGACACCTACAACAAGCTGTTCACGCTCCACGGCGTGATCATGGTGTGGTTCTTCCTGATCCCGTCGATCCCCACCACCTTCGGCAACTTCCTGCTGCCCCTGATGATCGGGGCGCGGGACCTCGCCTTCCCCAAGCTCAACCTCGCGAGCTGGTATCTCAACGTCCTCGGCGGCCTGATCACCGCGACCGCGGTGCTGGCCGGCGGCATCGACACCGGCTGGACCTTCTACGTCCCCTACTCGACCACCTTCTCCAACACCGCCGTGACGATCGGCGTGCTCGGGGTGTTCGTCTCGGGCTTCTCGACCATCGCCACGGGGGTGAACTTCATCGCCACCACGCACCTGCTGCGGGCGCCCGGGATGACGTGGTTCCGCCTGCCGCTGTTCGTCTGGGCCATGTACACGACGAGCATCATCTTCGTGCTGGCGACGCCCGTCCTGGCGCTCACGATCCTCCTCGTGGTGGCCGAGCGATCCTTGGGCCTGCCGATCTTCGATCCCGCCCGGGGCGGCGACCCGATCCTGTTCCAGCACCTGTTCTGGTTCTACTCGCACCCGGCCGTCTACATCATGCTCCTGCCCGGCATGGGCATCGTCTCGGAGGTGATCACCTGCTTCGCGAGGCGGCGGATCTTCGGCTACGACTTCATGGTCTACGCCCTGGTGGCGATCGCGGTGATCGGCTTCTTCACCTGGGGCCACCACATGTTCACCTCGGGGATGTCGCCCTATGCGGCCCTGATCTTCTCGTTCCTGTCCTTCGTGGTCGCGGTGCCCTCGGCCATCAAGGTGTTCAACTGGACGGCCACGCTCTACCGCGGGCAGGTCGGGTTCGAATCGCCGATGCTCTACGTGCTGGGCTATATCGGCCTGTTCACGGTCGGCGGCCTGACCGGGCTGTTCCTGGCCTCGATCCCGATCGACGTGCACGTGCAGGACACCTACTTCGTCGTCGCGCATTTCCACTACATCATGGTCGGCGCCACCGTGTCGGCCTACTTCGCCGGCCTGCACTTCTGGTGGCCGAAATTCACCGGGCGGATGTATCCCGAGGTCTGGGCCAAGTTCGCCGCGGTGCTGATGTTCTTCGGCTTCAACCTGACCTTCTTCCCGCAATTCATCGCGGGCTACCTCGGCATGCCGCGGCGCTACCACGTCTACCCGCCGGAGTTTCAGGTCTGGAACGTGCTCTCCTCCTCGGGGGCGGCGGTGCTGGCGGCGGCCTACCTGATGCCGCTCGGCTACCTCACGTGGTCGCTGTTCTTCGGGGAGCGGGCGGTGAACGATCCGTGGAACGCCTCCGGCCTCGAATGGCGCACCACCTCGCCGCCGCCGCGGGACAATTTCTTCGGCCATCCGGCGGTCCTCGGCAAACCCTACAACTACCATCCCGAGGGCGCGGAGCCGGTGCACGACCAGCCGCGCATGCCCTCGCAGGGCTCGCTGACATGAGCGATCCCGCCATCGCCCCCGAGGCGCTGCTCCGAGAACCCTGGGACGGGCTCAGGCTGTCCGAGGATGAAGCGCTGTCCCAGCAGCGCTTCGGCGCGACCTTCGGGATCTGGATCTTCATCGCCAGCGAGGTGCTGTTCTTCGGGGCGCTGTTCCTATTCTACGCCGCCATGCGGGCCGAGCACGCGGAGGCCTTCGCGGCCGCCGCCCGCGAGACCAACATCGTCTACGGCACCCTCAACACCGCGCTCCTGCTGACCAGCGGCCTGACCGCGGCCGCGGCCTCGCGCGCCTCCGAGCACGCCTCCTTGAGCCGGATGGTGCTCTGGTGCCTCGCGGCAACAGCCCTCCTCGGCCTCGCCTTCCTGGCGGTGAAGGGGCTGGAATACCGCGCGGACATCGCCGAGCACCTCGTGCCGGGGGCGGGCTTCAAGCTGCCCGAGGCGTCCGCGCAGCTGTTCTTCGGCTTCTACTGGCTGTCGACCGGCATCCACGGGGGCCATCTCGCCATCGGCATCGGCCTCGTGGCGCGGCTGATCGTGATCGGCTGGCGCGACCGGGACCGCCTCCCCGGCAATCCGCAGGTCGAGGTCGCACTGCTCTACTGGGGGTTCGTCGACATGGTCTGGCTGTTCCTCTACCCGGCCCTCTACCTCGCGGGGCGCGCGGGATGAGCGGCGGCGTCTCCGCGGGCACGGTCTGGCGCCACGTCCTGCCGGTCTGGCTCGGCCTGATGGCGCTGCTGGCGCTGAGCTGCGCCGCCGCCTACGCGCCGCTGGGCGCCTGGACCGTGGCGGTCAGCTTCGGCATCGCCGCCACGCAGGCCGGCCTCGTCGCGCTGCTGTTCATGCGCCTCGACCGGGCGAACGCCCTCATCCGCCTCACGGCGGCCTGCGGGCTGTTCTGGTCGGCGATCCTGTTCTCCCTGAGCCTCGCCGACGTGCTGAGCCGCCTGACGCGGTCCTGACCCGGTCGCAGGATCGTGTGGCGGCCATCACCCGGATGGGGGATGTGCCGCCCCGGGGCGGCCGCTAGGATCGCGCCATCTCCGAGACGAGACCACCTTCAAGCCCGCCCGGCTTCTGCCGCGGCGGGCTTCTTCTCGGGTTCGGCGCGGTGCCCGCGCCGAACCGGGTCCCGGCCCCGCGTCAGCCGGGCTGCTGGCCGCCCATCCGCGCCTGCATGCGGCTGAGCTGGCCGATGTGCAGGTTGATCAGCGGCAGCGCGCCCCGGGCGATCCGGCGCAGGCTCGGATCCTCGCCCGACTGGGCGTAGCTGCCGTGGATGCCGAGCGCCTCCTGGTGACCCTGGAGCGAGGCGTTCACGAAGGTCGCGTCGTATTGCGGTCCCGGCGGCATGCCGGTGAGCTGCGAGAGGATCTGCGCCTTCTGCGCGTCGGTGGTCATACCCTGGGGCGACGCGACGCCAAGACCGCCCGCGACCCCGCCTGCAACGCCGCCCGCGACGCCGGCCGCCGTGTTCACGGCGGCGCCGGCCACCGCCACCGGTGCCGCGACGAGGCCGCCGATCAGGCCGCCGGGGCCGGCGGCCGCGGGGCCCGGAGCCGGGATCGGCGCGCCGCCCGTATAGGCGCTGATCTTCCGGGACAGGTTCACCTGCTCGATCACCTCGGCGCGGGAGAACTTCCTGACCATCGGGTTCGTGGTCTTCTCGTGGGCGTCGCGGGCCGTGTTCTCCAGGAACAGGCCGCCGGCGGTCGCCATCTGGAGATAGGCGCCGGTGGGGATCGCGCCGGCCGGTGTGACCTGCGCGATGGCGGTGCGGGTGAGCGCCAGGGCCGCGGTGGCGCCCAGCATGGTGGTGAGGATGTCGCGACGGTGCATCATAGGACAGGTTCCAATGGGATGAGGCACCCGACGCCCCGATCATCGCTGAGGTGCTGCCTGGCGAACCTCACGACGCGGACAAGGTTCCTGCTCAAGCTCCCGCATCGCGCCCGGATCAGCGGGCCGATCCTGGCGATACCGGCTTGGCGATACCGGTTCTCGTGTCCGGTTTGCCGGTATTCATCCTATTAGCCGGTGTCTCCGCGCTCGGTGTGCAGCTTTATCTCCGATCCGGCCGGCCCTAGACTGACCGATCGGACGAGGCCGCGTTCGGGCTTCGCGCGGCACCGCGCGTCTCGGGCGCGCCGGCCCTGCCGGGCGAACCGGGGCTGAGGTGACGATGGGCCAGATGACGATCAAGGATGTCGCGCGGCGGGCCGGCGTGAGCTTCCAGACGGTCTCCCTGGTCCTGAACCATCCCGAGAAGGTCGCTCGGACCACGCGCGAGACCATCGAGGCCGCCATGCGCGACCTGGAATTCGTACCGAGCCTCGCGGCCCGCTCGCTGCGCAAGAAGCCGAGCCGCAGCATCGCCTGCGTGTTCGCCGTGGGCGCCCGGCCCGACGACGCGGCCGGCCTGATGCAGGAGACCGACGAGGGCATCCTCCTGCAGGCCTTCGCGACCGTGACCGACCAGCACGGCTACACGCTGATCCACCGGCGCTGGTGCCGCGACGCTCCGGACGGCTTGAGCCGGATCACCGGCCTGGTCAGCGAGGCCCGGGTCGACGGCATGGTGGTCTTCGCGGATTGTCGGGACGATCCGCTGATCGCGATGCTGCAGGCCAAGCGCTTCCCGTTCGTGGTGTTCGGCCTCGACGCGCCCGGCGCGCATTTCGCGGCGCGGGCCGAGCGCGACGCGGTCTACGAGGCGGTGCGCTACCTCGCCCGAACGGGCAGCCGGTCGATCTGCTTCCTCAAGGGCGCGCAAGACGGGCGGCGGTCGCCGACCGTCGCCGAGCGGTTCCGGGGCTACCGGGACGCCCTGGCGGAAGCGGGGCTGCCCCTGCGCGACGATCTCGTCGTCCCGTGCGGCTGGTCATCCGAGGACGGCCATCGCGCGACGCTCAGCCTGCTCGACCGTCCGGATCGACCGGACGCGATCGTGGCGGCGGACGACCGGGTGGCGTTCGGGGTGCTGAAGGCGCTGCACGATCGCGGCGTCCGCGTCCCCGGGGCGATCCGGGTCGTCGGCTTCGACAACAGCGTCCAGAGCGCCTTCACGATCCCGAGCCTCACCTCGATCGAGGGGCCGACCCTGGAGATGGTCCGGTTCGCCTTCGCAACGCTCGTGGAAGTCATCGAGGGCACGCGCACGCCGGACGACCTCGCGCAGAAGCTGTTCCCCACCCGCCTCGTCGTGCGCGAGTCCACGGAGGCTGGGACACGGCCGCAGCTTTAATGGTCGAAATCCGACGCTTGGTACCCGCCGTCAGGTCTGCTTCCCCGACCCAGCTCAGCCACTTAGAGCGCGGGGAGCACCTCCCATAAGCGGTCATAACCTCGGCCGACAGGCAACTTCGGCTCGGAGTGGCAATCGGAGCTTGGTCTGCTGCCGGATAGCTAACGTTCTACCTTCGGCCGTGGTCGGCGACAGGATTCGCTCTCTGCTGTACCTTAAAGGCGGCTGGGCCCTGCAAAGCCGTAGCAACCTTGCCACGCTCGCGCAGTCTCCTGTGTCTGCGTCGCGCCAGTGCGTGTGGGCTGCCGAGGCCCCAGGCGCGGCGTGCAAACCGGTCGGTCATTCCTGCTCGATCAGGTTCGTGAAGTTGGCGACGATCCCGGGCATGCGGCTGCCCTTGCGGGTCGCGGCCATCAGCCGGACCCGGTAGCGGGCGCCGTCAGCCCCCTCGATCGTCCGCTCGGAGGGCCGGTTCACCGCCAACACCGTCGGGATCTCGTCCAACATCCACGCCAGGGGAATCGGCGCAGAGAAGTTGCGCAGGGACCGCCCCACGTCACTCGGTTGTAGGCCGAAGATTTGCGCCGCCGCGTTGGTGAACATGCGGATGTGGAGATCCGGAGTCAGAAGAACGCTCGCGACGTTCATGCCCTCAAACAACGTGGCCTGATCGTCGGTCAACTGATCTATGGCCTCAATCTTGCATGTGAGTTCGGAATTAACCGTCTGAAGTTCCTCGTTCAGAGACTGTGTCTCCTCCTTCGACGCCTCCAGCTCCTCGTTTGCGGCCTGCATTTCCTCGTTGACCGAGTACAGCTCCTCGTTCGACGATTTGAGTTCCTCGAGGGAGGTCTCGTATTCCTCGATCACAGCCTGGAGCCGTTCCCGCGTCACACTCAATTCACGCTCAAGGCCCTGCAGCGCCGTGTCCCGCTCGTTCGCCTCCAGCGCCTGCTGGCGCTCCTTCTCGATGGGGGCAGCGGCCTCGTTGAACACGACCAGGAAAAGCGGCTCGATCGCGCCGGGCGTGTTCAGCGGCTTGACCACCAGGGAGATCGACTGGAGACGGCCGTCCGGCAGTTCGACGCCGATGCCGCCACGCGAGACCAGGGTGTTGCCCTCGATCGCCTCGCGCAGGGCTGTCCGGAGATCCAGGCGCAAGCCCTTGCGCGCCATCGCGGCCAGTTCCCGGGTCGGCTGGCCAGGCACGACTTCCAGGTGATCGCCGATCCGCGACGAGTAGTGCACGGCCTCGCCCGTCCGCGTCACGACCGCGTGCGGCGGTGTGAACTCGGACAGCATCTGCGTCTCGACTGCGTGCCGCAGGGCAGCGTGCGTCGTCACGTGGCGCCGGTACGGCTGGCCGGTACTCGTGAAGGTCGGCGTGTCCGGCCCTGACATCGGCGGCAACCGCGCCGGCGGGATCGCGTCGCGAGCCTGGAAGATGCGGTTCCGCTTGTCGATCGTCTCGAACAGGTCCTCGAACCGCGTGACGTTCTCGGCCATCCCGATGAAGAGGTAGCCGCGCGGCCGCAGGGCGTAGTGCAGCACCGGCATCAGCTGCTGCTGGGCCTCGACGCCGAGGTAGATCATCAGGTTGCGGCAGGAGATGAGATCGAGGCGCGAGAATGGCGGGTCGCGCAGCACGCTGTGCGGGGCGAACGTGCACAGGTCACGCACGGCCTTCCCGACCACCGCGCTGTCGCCCTCGACGCTGAAGTGCTGCGCGATCCGCTCGGGAGAGACAGCATCAAGGTAAGCCCTCGGGTAGCGGCCGGTCCGGGCGACCGCGAGCGCACGCTCGTCGATGTCCGTGGCGAAGATCTGCACCCGCGGCGGATCCGCCATGGTGAGCATGTTCTCGCGCAGGAGGATGGCCAGGGAGTAGACCTCCTCGCCGGTCGAGCAGGCCGGTACCCAGATCCGCACCACATCGGTCGCCGCGCGTGCGTCGAGCAGCTTCGGGATGACCTGGGTGGCCAGGGCCTCGAAGGCGGCGGTGTCGCGGAAAAAGTTCGTCACGCCGATCAGGAGGTCCCGGAATAGCACCCCGACCTCGGCCGGGTCGGCACGCAGCAGCTTGAGGTAGCCGTCCGGCCCGGCCGCGCCGACGATGCCGATGCGGCGCTGAAGGCGGCGCACGAAGGTGCTGGGCTTGTAGCCCGAGAAGTCGTGGCCGACCTGGCGGCGGAGGATGGCGAAGATCTCGGTGAGCAGCTCGGCGTCGAGCCCCCGCGCGACCGCGTCGGCCTGGGTGGCCAGCGCGTCCGGCGCGGCGGCGAGGTGCGCGGCGGCGTGCGCGGCGATCCGGTCGCCCATCCGTTCGGCAATCTCGCCGAAATCGACGAAGCCGGTCCGGAGCGAACTGAGCGGCATGTCGGCGGTCTCGGGGCCGTAGCCATCCGCGGTTTGAGCCAGGGTCAGGCCACCGTGCTCCTTGATCGCCTTGACGCCGATGGCACCGTCGCCGTCGCCACCGGACAGGATTACGCCGACCGCGCGCTCGCCTTGGTCGAGGGCCAGGGCAGTCAGGAAAAGGTCGATCGGCTTGGTCTCGCGGCCCGTTGGCCCCAGCGGCGTCAAAGTCAGCCGGCCGCCCGCGATACCCATGACGAAACCGGCCGGCATGACGTAGACGCGGCCCGGCCGGACCGGCACCCCGTCGGCGGCGTCCTCGACCTCGAGCGGCGTGAACCGGGCTAGCACGTTCGGAAGCTGGCTTTTATGTTCCCGACTGAGATGCGTGACGACCACGAAGGCAGCCCTGAGCGTCTCGGGCACCCCACGGAAGAAGCTCCGCATCGCCTCGATGCCGCCTGCGGACGCGCCGATGCCGACAATTGGAAAGTGGTCTTGGTCCATCACCGCGTTCTGAGCCCTCGGATCGATGCCACCCCGTTCGTCGGGTTTCAGCATCCTGCGTTCTCACCCGATGTCGAGGATGACCGCGCGGATCAGCCGTCCTGCGTGGCCTCCTGCACGACGTAGGCGAGGCAGCGGGCTCGGGCTTCGGGACTCTTCAGCCGCGCGAACAGGCGCAGCAACGCCACGACCTGAGCCGGATCACCCATCGCCATCACCGCAGTTGCGATGTCTGGGGCCTCATCCGGTTTGTCTGTGAGGAAAGCCGCTACGGGAACGCCCAGGGCGTGCGCAATGCGGTCCAGTGCGTCAGTGTCACAGCCGGACTGCGGATCGTCGCCGTTCATCTGGCCCCTCCACTGGCGCCTGCGGGCCGTCGATCAATGCGTTGCGAGCCCGACCGCCTTCGGTCCGAACGCTCTCGCGATGCGACGGCCGACATGATGGAGCACCTGACCGAGGAGGTGGCGCGTTCGGGCGTCGGGCTCATCTTCCGCGGCCTCGTAGGCTTCGATGAGGCACTCCACGAGATGCTGCGAGGGCGCAACGTCGTCGCTGAGCGTCGCTGAGCCAGCCATGGAGTTCGACTGCACCCGTGAGCGCCGGACGAGCTCACGCGATGCATCCAGCGTCCGCCTTGTTTCCTCGGCCGCCGCACGCAACTCGCGGGCAACCTCAAGGCTCCGATCTGCGAGATGGAGGCGGTGATTCATCGGCGTTCCAAACGTCGCAGCATGCCCAAGCGTCGATCAACTTTGGGCTTGACCGTCGATCATGCTCTCAATTTCTAGATGCGGCAAACCTGAGTGAACTGTGGCTCGGTCAGACGAGAGACATCCGCCACTGCATGGCTCGCGATTCGAGGCACATGCTTGATCGGCTCTGCCCCCCTGGAGGCGGCCCTCTCTAGGGGGCGAATGGGGGCGTGCGGGGGAACGACGATGACGTCCGCTCTTTTGCGCTGCTGCCCGAAAGCCGACAGGCGGAAATCCACCCCTCTCGGACGCCGCGAGTAAGGACCGAGCGTCGGATTTCGACCACGCGCAGGCTGCCGCAAAGACGGGGATGCTGCTGCCTGTCCGGCCTCTATCCGGTCGGTGCCGCGTGCCGCCCTACTCCGCGGCGAGGACTGGGTTGCCTTCTCCGCTCCCGAACTGGGCCGCGTGCAGGCGGCTGTAGGGGCCTGCCGCGGCGAGAAGCGCCGCGTGCCGGCCCGCCTCGACCACGCCGCCCTCCCCCAGCACCACGATCCGGTCGGCGTCCCGGATGGTGGCGAGGCGGTGGGCGATCACCAGGGTCGTGCGCCCGCGGGCGAGCTCGGCGAGCGCCCGCTGGATCTCCCGCTCGGTCTCGGTGTCGAGCGCCGAGGTCGCCTCGTCGAGGATCAGGATCGGCGGGTTCTTCAGGAACACCCGTGCGATGGCGAGGCGCTGCTTCTGCCCGCCCGACAGGCGCACGCCGCGCTCGCCCACCGCCGTGTCGAGCCCCTCCGGCAGGCTGTCCAGGAGCGCGCCGAGCCGGGCGCGCCGGGCCGCCGCGTCGATCTCGGCCTCGGTGGCGTCGAGGCGGCCGTAGGCGATATTTTCGCGGATCGTGCCGGCGAACAGGAACACGTCCTGCTGCACGATGCCGATCTGGCGGCGCAGGCTCGCCAGGGTAATGGCGCGGATGTCGATGCCGTCCACGGTGATGCGGCCCGCCTCGACCTCGTAGAAGCGCGGCAGCAGGGCGCAGAGGGTGGTCTTGCCGACACCCGACGGGCCGACGAACGCCACCGTCTCGCCGGCCGCCACCGCGAGGTCGAGGCCGGTGAAGACCGGGCGGCCGGGGCCGTAGCCGAACCCCACGCCCTCGAAGCGGATGTCGCCGCGCAGGGATTCGACGGCGCGGGCGTCCGGCCGGTCGGTGATGTCGGGTTCGGTGGCGAGCAACTCCTGGTAGCGGCGGAAGCCGGCCACGCCTTTCGGGTAGGTCTCGACCACGGCGCCGATCTTCTCCAGCGGCCGGTAGAACACCCCGACCAGCAGCAGGAAGCCCACGAAGCCGCCGGGCGTCAGGTCGCCCCGGACCACGAAGGCGGCGCCGCCGAGGAGCACCGCGATCTGGACGAGGCGCAGGCCGAGATAGTTGATCGACAGGCCGGCCGCCATCAGCCGGTAGGCCTCGAGCTTGGTGTCGCGGTAGCGGGCGTTGTCGCGGGCGAACAGGGCGCGCTCGTGCGGCTCGTTGGCAAACGCCTGGACGACCCGCATCCCGCCGACATTCTCCTCGATCCGGGCGTTGAAGGCGCCGACCCGGCCGTACTGCGCCTGCCAGTTGCGGGTCATGCGGCCGCCGTAGCGGATCGACACGAAGGCGATCACCGGCAGGATCGCCGCGGTGATCAGCGCCAGCGGCGCGTGGACCATGAGCATCAGCGCGAAGGCGCCGAAGAGCGTCATGATGGCGATGAACAGGTCCTCGGGCCCGTGATGGGCGACCTCGCCGATCTCCTCCAGGTCCTTGGTCACCCGGGCGACGAGGTGGCCGGTCTTCTGGCCGTCGTAGAAGCGGAACGAGAGCTTCTGCAGGTGGTCGAAGGCCCGGGCCCGCATCGTCGTCTCGATGTTGATGCCGAGCACGTGGCCCCAATAGGTCACCACCACCATCAGTCCGGCATTGGCGACGTAGACCAGCGCCAGAGCCGCGGCGGCGAGCACGATCAGGCCCCAATCCTGCCGGGGCAGGAGGCTGTCGATGAAGCCCTTCACGGCCACCGGGAAGCCGAGCTCCAAGAGGCCCGACAGCACCGCGCAGCCGAAATCCACCAGGAACAGGGTCCGGTACGGCCGGTAATAGGCGAGGAAGGCCTTCAGCATCGCGGCTCGGATCAACTCTGGGCGGCGCAGGCGGCGGGGCAGAGCGCGCCGCAGGACGGCACCCCCGGCAGGCGGTGGCGCAGGCAGCAGACGCGTCGCCGCCGGCAGCCCGCGGCGCCCGGGCAGAGCGCCTGCGACAGGGGGCTCCTAGCGCAGGCCGGGCCGGCGCGCCATCCGAGGCAGGACGCGACGTCGTCACAGGCCGCCCCCGCCCCGTCTCCGAGCGCAGTATCGAGTTCGCGGGCGACGTAGTCGAGGATCACCGCGGCATTGCCCCAGAGGACCCGGGGCGCGATCCCGCAGCGGGCCTGGCACAGCTCCACGAACGGACGCAGATGGGCCTCGACCAGTCCGGCGAGGCCGGGCGCCGGGTCGCAGCCGATCTCCGCCTCGGGGATGAGGAAGCGGACGGGGCGGCCAGTCGCGTCGAGTTCGAGGCGCAGGGCGTCGAAGGCGAGGGGCAGCGGCCGGCCGAGGCGCATGAGGGCGGTCAGGGCGGGGGTGGCCAGCGCGGCCAGGTAGAACTGGCTCCAGTACGAGACCAGGACGCGTCGGTCGGGAAGCGCGCAGGCGGTGCCGCAGCCGGTGCCGCAGCCGGTGCCGCCATCCTGGCCGAGCCCCGCCGCGAAGGCCGAGAGGGTCGCGTCGAACAGGTCGGGGTCGCGCAGCGCGCAGAGTGGCAGGGCCTGCGCCCCGCCGGGCCCGGCCGCGACGCCGCCCCGGTAGGCCGCGAGGGAGTCGGGGACCTGAGCGGCGACCTCGGCGATCATCGCGCCGCCCCGTCGGCCCGCAGGGTCCGGCCCACCGTGACGGCGAGCCACACCACCGCGGCGGCGTAGAGCGGCAGGGTGGCGGCGAAGTAGCCCGGCCAGCCGATCCAGCCGGCGAGTGCCGGGGCGGCCACCCGCAGCGGCATGGCCGCGAAGAAGGCGGCGCCGAACAGAAGCGCGTAGTCGGTGGCGGGCTTCGGCCCCTGGGCCCAGCGATAGATCATGTTGAACACCGGTACGCCCAGGAACCCGCCGGCGACGAAGTTCAGGATCGTTGCGGCGACCCCGAAATCGGCCGATCCGGCCGCGCAGGCGGCGGCCATCAGGGCCCCGGAGGCGAGGACGCCGAGCGCCCCCGCGGCGATCAGCCGGACCGTGCCGAACCGGGCGGCGAGCCCGCCGGCCGCCAGCGCCATGACCAGGTTGATCGCCGGCAGCACGGTGCCGGTCAGGAAACCGACCTGCGCGAGGGACACGCCGAGATCGAGAAGGGCCAGGGTGTTGGGCCCGGCCAGCAGGTAGGAGGCGGCGAAATAGGCCCCGAGCGCGAGCACCCGGCCCGCCAGCAGGCGCAGCCGCGCGAGCGACCCCGACCACCGTTCCGGGCTGCCCCCGACGCCGTGACGCCGGGTCTCCGGGTAGCCGAGCATCGGCAGGAGGCAGAGGGCGTCGAGGGCGGCGCAGGCCAGGACCGCGCCGCGCCAGCCGAGGCTGTCATAGGCGCCGACCAGCACGCCGACGCCCAGGATGCCGCCGAGGGAGGCTCCGCACAGCTTGGCCGAGGCCATGGGGGCGCGCTGCGCCGCCGGCACGGTCTCGACCACCAGGGCTTCGAGGGCGATGTCCATGGTCGCCACGCAGGCGCAGGCCGCGATCGCCAGGGCCAGGAGCGCCGGGAGCGGCCAGTCCTCGCCGAAGCTCAAGGTCGCCAGCAGGAGGATCGCCGCGCCCTGCGCGGCCGCGATCCAGCCGATCCGGTGCGCGAGGACAGGCACGCGCAGGCGGTCGAGGAGCGGCGCCCAGAGGAAGGTCAGCCCCACCGGCAGGTTGATGAGCTGCAGCAGCCCGACCTCGGCCAGCTCCACGCCCCGCGCCCGCAGGATCAGCGGCGCCCCGCCGGACAGGAAGCCGAGCGTGGCCCCGAAGGACACGTACAGGCAGAAGAACGGCGCCAGCGGGCGCAAGGCCGCCAGGGTGTCGACGACCCGGGTCCCGAGGGCGAGTCCGGCGGACACGGTCACCGCGGCCGGGATCCGGCGCTAGGGCAGGCGGCCGCTCGAGGGCTGCAGTTTATAATCACACTAATCTATTGATTTGCCTTAGGTTTTTCTGTTTAGGCGCCGCCGGTGCGGCGATCAAGCCGGGGCGGCCCGCAGCATCGCGCCGCACCGGCCGCACCCCGATATTAACCCTTCGTCAACCATATTTCGGGCAGATTTTCCCATGGAGGGATCAGCCATGCCGCGACGCCGGGACTTCGACGCGCTCAGTGAGGCGCAGATCGCCGTGGGCCGGATCCAGAAGCGCTGGGTCGAGCCGAAGGCCCAGTTCCGTCCCACCGCACCCCAGGCGGTGGCCGACCTGCTCGACACGATCCAGCACGTGGCCGAAGCCGCCACCGGCGAGCGAAGCTTCCTGCACCTGCGCCCCGAGGCGGGCCGGCGCCGCGGCCGCTGAGACGGAGCGGCGGTCGAAGCCGGTCGCGTTCGGATCCACCTTCCTCAGCCAGAGCCGCCCGAAGCACCGCGCGGGCCGGAAGGCGCCGCGGAGGCCGGCGCTGCCGGACCGGCGACGGACGGGATCGGCCGGGACCGAGCACCGAGCCGGCGCCGCTCAGCCGTCCGCCGCCTCCGCCCCGGTGATCGGCTGCGGCCCGGAGAGCCGGGTCGGCAGGGCGTCGATCCGGAGGGACCGGCGCAGCGCCCGCGAGAGCGCGTCGACCGCCATCGTCACCAGGGCGGTGGCGGCGATCAGCACCAACGCCACGTCGAGGCGCAGCTCAGAGATCGCCGCATCGACGTAGAAGCCCAGCGTCGCGACCCCCAGGATGCCGAAGATCGCGCTCTCCCGCAGGATCAGCTCCCAGCGGTAGAGCAGGTAGGCCAGGAACTGCCCGTAGAGGCGCGGCACGGTCTCGTAGGCGTAGAGGTCGAGGCCCCTTGGCGCGTCGGCCCGGTAGGGGATCGCGTCGGCGTGCCGGCCCATCAGGTAGGCGACGATCCCGGCATTGTGCAGCGCCAGCGCGAGGATCGCCGGCAGCATCGAGGGGCCGAGCAGCTGCAGGCAGACATAGGCCAGCATGTATTCCGGGGTGGAGCGCACCACCACGAGGAGCGCCCGTCCGAGGGGATGCCCGAGGCGGCCGGCGAAGCGCCGTGCAGTGAGCGGGAACAGGACCAGCGCCCCGAGCGCCGTGGCCGCGAGCGCGATCTGCGCCAGGATCAGGGTCTGGGCCGTGCCGGGCAGGATCTGCTCGGTCACGATCGGGCGCAGCCAGGACCAGAGCCGCGCCCAGGTCTCCCCGTCCGCGAGCGACGCCCCGCGCAGCGGCGCCGGCACGACGTCGTGGCCGAGGAAGCGCGCGAGGTTCGGGCCGATGGCCGCGCTACCGATGGCCGGCGGCAGGGCCAGCGCGGCGCCGACCAGCAGGACGGGCACGGTCCGGGCCCGCACCCAGAACCGGCGGGTGCCGATCAGCGCGTAGAAGATCAGCAGCAGCGCCCCGGCCTCGGCGTAGCGGCCCTGGCGGAACGCGGATTCGAAGGCGAAGCCCATGGTCGGCAGGCCGATGAAGCCGAGCACGAGGCTGGAGCGCAGGCCGCATTCCAGGCGGTAGAGCGTGTAGTCGCGCATCCGCCCGGCGACCTCGGGCAGGCGGGCGTACAGGAAGGCCGAGACCGCGCCGGTGCCGGCGGGCAGAACCCGGACGGCCGCAAGGTCGGCCTCCTCGATCAGCTCGGCATAGACCTTGGCGCAGATCCCCGCGTAGGGCAGCGCGATGGCCAGCACGCCGGTGGTCGCCGAGAGCCCGAACACCTGCATCAGCAGCAGCGCCCAGAACAGCTCGTGCACCGCGCGGATCCCCGCGCAGGCGAGCCGGACCGTTCGGGAGCGCGCGAAGGGGATCGCCAGCAGCAGTCCCGTCCCGGCCCCGAGCCCGACGCCGAGCATGGCGAAGGCCACGGTGTAGAGGACGCTCCAGCCCTCGACCGCGAGGAAGTCGGGCCGGATCAGGCCGCCGAGCAGGCGGGCGAGGTCGGCGAACGGATGGAGCGTCGTGACCTGCAGGTCCGCCGCCAGCAGTCCGGCCAGCGCCGCCGCCAGGAACCAGCGGCTCACCGCCGCGTAGCCGGGCCGCGGCAGGAACGCGGCGGGCCGCATCAGGCGGCCTCGTAGAACGGGCTGAGCCGCGCCGGGTCGAGATCCCGCGCCGGCGCGTCGAGGACGATCCGGCCGGCTTCCAGCACCACGATCCGGTCGGTATGGGCGAGCGCCAGGGCCACGTCGTGGAGGGCCAGGATCAGGGTCTCGTGGCTCGCCGCCAGCGCGGTGAGGATCCGCGCGCCCTGCTGGCGGTCGAGCGCCGAGACCGGCTCGTCGCCCACCAGGATCGGCCGGCCGTTGTACAGGGCGCGGGCCACCGAGACGCGCTGCTGCTGGCCGCCCGACAGGGCACCGGCCTTCGCCCAGAGCTTGTCCGCCAGCCCGACCCGGTCGAGGACCGCCTCCACGGCGGCGACGTCGGCCCGGGCCGGGCGGACCAGAGTGCGCAGGTTGTGCAGGGTCGAGCGCCGGTCGAGGCGGCCCATATAGACGTTGTGGAACACCGAGAGCGGCCGCACCAGGGCGGCCGCCTGGGGCACCAGCGCCACCCGCTCGGGCGCCTGCTCGTGGATCAGGCCGATCAGGGTCGACTTGCCGGCGCCCGAGCGGCCCATCAGCGCGACGCGCTCGCCCGCCCGCACGGTCAGGTCGATCCCGGAGAGCACCGGGCGCCCGCCATAGGACGCCGCAGCATCGGCGAGAACGATCGCCGCCCGGGATCCGGCCCCGCCCGACACGGCCCTAGTCCAGCAGGCCGGTCGACCGGCCGACCTCGAGCAGGGGCGCGTAGGCGGCGTTGGTCACGGGCACGAATTTCGAGCGCCCGAACGGCTCCAGGATCGCCGGATCGGTGATGCCGGTCAGGGCATTCCGCAGCTTGTCGGTGAAGCCGGCCCCGTAGGTCTGCTCCACCTCACCCCGCACGGTCCACTGGTAGTCGGGGAAGGCCGGGCTCTCCCAGATCACCGTGACGGCGTGTCGGTCGACCTTGCCGGCCTTCGTCTCGAGGTCCCAGACGGAGTAGTCGACGGCGCCGACCGCGAAGGCGCCGGACTGGACCAGCTGGATCGTGCGGGTGTGGTCGCCCGAGAAGCCGACCCGGGGGAAGACCTGGTCGGGGCTCCGCCCCGGGAAAGCCTGCCGGATGAAATACTCGGGCATCAGCCGCCCGGAGGTCGAGGCCCGGGCCCCGAACGTGAAGGTCTTGCCGGCGATGTCTTTCGGGAAGTCCCTCCCGGGCTTCAGCCCGGTGGCGTCATTGGCGATGAGGTAGGTCTTGAACGCCGCGTCCTCGGCGCCCTGCGCGATCGCCTGCGAGCCCGGGACGGCCTTGCGCGCCTGGACGCCGGTGAAGCCGCCGAACCACGCGAGCTGCACCTGCCCGTTGGTGAAGGCCGTGACCGCCGCCGGGTAGCT
The DNA here is from genome assembly GCF_058790235.1 of Methylobacterium sp. FW102-HT35C08. Lineage (NCBI taxonomy): Bacteria > Pseudomonadati > Pseudomonadota > Alphaproteobacteria > Hyphomicrobiales > Methylobacteriaceae > Methylobacterium > Methylobacterium sp. FW102-HT35C08. The sequence continues at coordinate 1,758,907 of NZ_JBYTCL010000002.1, forward strand.
CTTCACCGGGATGTAGCGCACCGGCACGCCGAGCCTGGCTTCGAGATAGGCTGCGACCTTGCCGAAGCGCGCGACCAAGCGGCTCTCGTCCTGGTCGGGGATGCCGGTGAAGACGAGGGGCGGGACCGCCTTGTCCTGCGCCCGCGCCGGAACCGATGCGGCCAGAGTCACGAGGCACCCGAGGGCGAGGCGCCCCAACCATCCCGATCCCGGCATCGATCCCTCGTGGCGCCGCGCCCGTTACGGAGGGGCGCTCGATCCGGTGACGGGCGTAGCAGAAGCCTGCTCGCCCGCCACCGTCCGGCACGACGGATCGCCGAAAACCGGCCGAACCGTAAGGTGTCGGATGTCCGATCAGCCCCGCGTGGCTGGACGGATCAGCGGTGGTGGCGATGATGGTGGCGGTGCATCCGGTGGGCGCGATGCCGCATCATCCGCGATTCCATCCGGGCGTTGCGGTGCATGCCGCCGAAGCGGCCGTTGCCCTGCGCAGCTGCGTTCCGGTCGAGGCCGTCGCCCGGAGAGGCGAGGCTCGGGCTGGCCGCGCCGAGGACGAGGCCGAGCGCGAGCGTCGCGCCGAGAATGATCTTGTTCATGGGACGAATGTCTCCCCGCGACCCTGCGCCGCGCGGACCGAACGGATCAACATCGGCCGGGTTCCGGCCTCGCCCTGGATCGCGCCGCGACATCCGCGCCGCGACATCCGTGCCCCGCCGTCACGCCGCGAGGGCGAACAGCGCGAGCGGCTCGGGCAGCCGCGCCTGCGGCACCGGAACGGCACGGAGGCCGGCGGGGAGCGCCCCGTCGAGCAGATCCAGGAAATCGCCCGAGGCCGCGACCTCGATCTCGGCCGCCTTGGCCTGGGTCTCGATCCGCGCCAGGGCGTTCATCGCCGGACCCAGCACCGTGTATTCGGCCCGGACGCCGTCGTCGAAGACCCCGACCAGAAGGTCGCCCGCGTGCAGGGCGACGACGAGGCGCAGGGTGAACAGGCCCTCCCGCGCCCGCGCCGCGTTGAGGGCGGCCATCCGCCGGCGGATCGACAGGGTGCAGGCCAAGGCCGCCTGCGCCTGCGCGCCGGGCTGGCCGAACACGAACTGTGCCAGCACCGCGTCACCGATATACTTGTCGACGACGCCGCCCTGCTCCGACACCGCCGCCTGCGCGACCGCCCGGACGGCCAGCAGCGCCGTCACCATCGCCTCGGGCGGGTGCTCGCGGGAGAGCCGCGAGAAGCCGCGGATGTCGAGGATCATCAGGCAGGCGTGGCGCCGGTGGACGCCCAGCGCCGAGTCCCCGTCCTCGGCGGCGAGGTCGAGGGCGACCGTGTCGGGCACGAACCGCGCGAGCTGGGTCCGCTCGTGCTCCATCCGCAGGGCCCGCGTCACGGCGGCGCGCAGGCGGGTCGTGCCGTCGACCACCAGCAGGCCCGCCGCCGCGAAGGTGGCGAGGCCCGTGATCTGCGCGGTAGGGAACGTGTCCGGGCCGGGGAACAGCTCCGGATACAGAACGCCGACCAGGAAGGCCACGCTCCAGCAGGCGGTGACCAGGCCGCAGAACAGCAGCGTCTGCGCCACCCGCATGCTCAGGCCGGTCTGGAGCAGGAGCAGGAAGGCCGGCAGGCGGCTCACCGCGTCGGCGCCGAGCCCGGCCCCGCCCCCGGCCAGCATGTGCTCGATGATGACGTAAACGGCGAGCCCGGCATTGAGCAGCGTCCCGGCCCAGCTATAGGCCTCGGCGCGCGGGCCGCCGCTCCGCTCGCCCAAGCCGAACCAGACCGTGCCGAGCCCGTAGAGGCCGAGGATGAGCCAGTGGCTCAGGGCGTGCAGCGAGCCGTCATAGGCCTGGGCCGCCATCAGCAGCACCAGCACGATCACGACCCGCAGGCCGAGCAGCCGCAGGCCGCCGCCGGCCTGCATGGCGCGCAGCACCGCCTTGTCGTCCGATCCCGGATCCACCCGGCTCTCGGCCGGCGCGTCCTGAAGGATGGGAAGCGGCAGGTTGCCGACGCTGCCCGAGACCATCAACCGCCCCGGCCGAGGCGCCGCGCCGCCGCGAATCGGTTGAGGAAGCGCGGCTCCTTCTCGGGAGCGATCCGCACCGCGAGGTGCAGGGTGCCGTCGGCCTCGGCACGGCGGTCGAGGATCTCGGCATTCTCGTAGAGCCAGTTCAGCGCCGCCCCGTCCTCCGGCGGCAGCGCCACGGCGAAGCTCGCCCGGTTGCGCCCGATCCGCGCCTCGATCCGGGCCGACAGCGCGGCGAGCCCCTCCCCGGTCAGCGCCGAGACCAGGACCGGCGCGGCGCTGTCGCGATCGTTGCGGGTCTTGGCCTGGCCGCTGAGGTTCAGGAGCCGCGTGCGCTCGTCGTCGTCGAGGAGGTCGGCCTTGTTCCAGACCTCGATGATCCGGTCGGCGCTGGTTTCGATACCGAGCTCGCGCAGCACCGCGCCGACATCCTCGGCCTGGGCCTCGGAATCGACGTGGGAGACGTCGCGCACGTGCAAGAGCACGTCGGCCTCGATGGCGTCCTCCAGCGTCGCCCGGAAGGCCGCGATCAGCGGCGTCGGCAGGTCGGAGATGAAGCCCACCGTGTCGGACAGGATCACGGTCTCGCCGTGGGGCAGCTTGGTCGCCCGGGCGGTGGGGTCGAGGGTCGCGAACAGCATGTCCTTGGCGGTGACCTCGGCGCGGGTCAGGGCGTTGAACAGGCTCGACTTGCCGGCGTTCGTGTAGCCCACCAGCGCCACGATCGGGTAGGGCACCCGCGCCCGGCTCTGCCGGTGCAGGCCGCGGGTGCGGACCACGGCGTCGAGGTCGCGCTCGATCCGGGTCATGCGCTCCTGGATCATGCGCCGGTCGGCCTCGATCTGGGTCTCGCCGGGGCCGCCCAGGAAGCCGAAGCCGCCGCGCTGGCGCTCCAGGTGGGTCCACGAGCGGACGAGCCGGGACTTCTGATAGGCGAGGTGGGCGTGCTCGACCTGGAGCGTGCCCTCGCGGGTCGAGGCGCGCCGCCCGAAGATCTCCAGGATCAGGCCGGTGCGGTCGATAACCTTGGCGCCCCAGGCCTTTTCCAGGTTGCGCTGCTGCACGGGCGAGAGGGCGCAGTCCATCACTACGAGGCCGATCTCGCGGGCGCGGATCAGGCCGGCGATCTCCTCGACCCGGCCCTTGCCGAGATAGGTCGAGGGCCGGATCCGCGGCAGGCTGATCGCGAGGCTCTCGAGAACGTCCAGCTCGATGGCGGCGGCAAGCCCGGTCGCCTCGTCGAGCCGCGCCTCGACGGAGCGGGTCGGCGCGGCCGGTCCGTGCCCGGCGCCGTGCGCGCTGCGCGCGAGGTAGGGGCCGATTACCAGGGTGTGGGTCGCCGCGGCGATCTCGCCCTCGGGGGCGGCCTGCGCCTGGAGGCGGGCTTCGCCGGACGTCAGCGTTTCAGTCATACGGCCTTTGGCGCCGCCGGGGCGCCGGCGGCTTCGTTCGAGAGGTCGGATTCGACAGAATGGGGATGCGGACGGGCCGGGCCAAGATGCCGGGCCGGAAACGCGGCGGATATCCGCAGCCGCCGCGTCATCCCGGGGCCGCGCAGCGGAGCCCGGGATCCAGATCCGCCGCCGTGCCGGATTCCGGCACCTATCGCGTTCGTGGATCCGGGGCTCGCCTGCGGCACCCCGGAATGACCGCGCGGGTCGCCGACGCGCGGCCCGTGGCTACGCCCGGGAGACGATCATTCCCGACGCGGCCCCACCCTCGCCCATCGTAAAAATCACGCCTTCTCGGCGGTCTCGTCCGGCTCGAACAGCTGCACGGGATGGCCCGGCATGATCGTGGAGATCGCGTGCTTGTAGACCAGCTGCGAGTGCCCGTCCCGGCGCAGCAGCACGCAGAAATTGTCGAACCACGTCACCACGCCCTGGAGCTTGACGCCGTTGACGAGGAAGATGGTCAGCGGAATCTTGTTCTTGCGGACATGGTTGAGAAAGGTGTCCTGAAGGTTCTGTGCGCGTTCGCCCGCCATCTTCTTGGCCTTCTTGTTGTCCCGGATCGAGCCGCCCGGGATGGGTATGCCGCGGGCCGGATTGTCCGGTCATCCCGCCCACGGCTTTGTATACAAGCACCATGACTTGGCGAAAGCGTGGGCGCAAGCAACCCCCGCGCCGGAATCATCCGTGACGGATCGGCACCGCTCTCACGCCCCCGCCCCTCAGGGGCCGATGCCGAGGGACTTCAACTTCCGGTGCAGGGCCGAGCGCTCCATGCCGATGAACTCGGCGGTGCGGGAGATGTTGCCCGAGAACCGCGCGATCTGCGCCACGAGGTACTCGCGCTCGAAGATCTCCCGGGCCTCGCGCAGCGCGAGGCTCATCAGCTTCTCGCCGCCCGCGCCCCCGGGGGTGGTCGGCACCAGGGCGCCGATCTCGGAGGGGAGCATCTCCGAGGTGACCTCCTGCTCCGGGTCGGCCTGCGTGAGGATCATCAGCCGCTCGACGTTGTTCTTGAGCTGGCGGACATTGCCCGGCCAGTTGTGCGACTGCAGCACCGCCATCGCGTCCTCGGCGATCCGGCGCTTGGGCAGGCCGGTCTGGGACGAGATGTTGTCCATGAAGAACTGGATCAGCTCGGGCACGTCCTCCCGGCGCTCCGACAGGGCCGGTACCCGGATCGGCACCACCGAGAGGCGGTGGAACAGGTCCTCGCGGAACCGGCCGGCGGCGATTTCTTCTTGGAGATCCCGGGACGAGGACGAGATGATCCGCACGTCGACATGCACCCGCGTCGTGCCGCCGACCCGCTGGAAATTCTGGTCGACGAGGACGCGCAGGATCCGGTTCTGGGTCTCGCGCGGCATGTCGGCGACCTCGTCGAGGTAGAGGGTGCCGCCATGGGCCTCCTCCAGGGCGCCGACCCGGCGGCCGCTCTCGCCCTCGACCCCGAACAGCTCCGCCTCCATGGTCTCGGGCAGGATCGCGGCGGCGTTGAGCAGCACGAACGGACCGTTCGCCCGGGCCGAGGCCTTGTGCAGGCTGCGCGCGGCCAGCTCCTTGCCCGAGCCCAGTGCGCCCGTGATCATCACCCGGGCGTTGGTCGGCGCCACCCGGTCGAGCGTCTGGCGCAGCTGGTTGATCGCCAGCGAGCCGCCGACGATGCGGTTGGCCGACCCTGACCGCGCCGTCAGGTCGCGGACCTCGCGCCGGAGCCGGGAGGCCTCCAGCGCCCGCTCGGCCACCAGGATCAGCCGGTCGGCCTTGAACGGCTTCTCGATGAAGTCGTAGGCGCCCGCCTTGATCGCCGAGACGGCGGTCTCGATGTTGCCGTGGCCCGAGATCATGACGACCGGCAGGTCGGGATTGGCCGCCTTGATCAGGTCGAGCACCTGCAGGCCGTCGAGCCGGGAGCCCTGCAGCCAGATGTCGAGGAAGACGAGGTGCGGCCGGCGCGCCTCGATGGCGGCGAGCGCCTCGTCCGAGCCGCCGGCCGTGCGGCAGCGGTGGCCTTCGTCGTCCAGGATCCCGGCGACGAGGTCGCGGATGTCGGCCTCGTCGTCGACGATCAGGATATCGGCGCTCATGCGTGCATCTCCGCGATCCGGGGGGCCGTCGGCGCGGCGCCCTTCTCCTCTGTCGTGACGGGACTGGTTTCAGACGGCGCCGCGGCCGGTTCGGGCCCGTGCTCGCGCGGGACCCGCATCCGGACCTGGCCGCCGCGGCCGGCGGGATTGTCGTTCAGCTCGATCCCGCCGCCGTGCTCCTCAAGCACCTTGCTGACGATAGCAAGCCCCAGTCCGGTCCCACCCTCGCGGGTGGTCATGTAGGGCTCGAGCAGGCGCTGGCGCCCCTCGGCCGGAAATCCCTTGCCGTTGTCGGTGACGGCGATCACCGCGAACCCGTCCTCGACGGCGAGGCTCAAGGAGATCTTGCCCTTGCCGAGCTCGGCCTCCGGCACCTCGGCCACCGCCTCGACGGCGTTCTTGAGGATGTTGGTGATCACCTGGCTGAGCAGCCTGATGTCGAAGGCCGCCACAATCTTTTCCGCACTCCCCGCGCCGCCCTGGGCCGAGAACGCGAAGTCGATGTCCGGGTGCGCCACGCGCATCATGAACAGGTTCTGCTTGGCGATCTCGGTGAGGTCGTTCGGCGCGATGGCGGGCTTCGGCATCCGCGCGAAGGCCGAGAACTCGTCGACCATGCGCTTGATCTCGTCCACCTGGCGCACGATCGTGGCGGTGCACTGGTCGAACACCTCCTTGTCGGCGGTGATGACCTTCCCGTACTTGCGCCGGATCCGCTCGGCGGAGAGCTGGATCGGGGTCAGCGGGTTCTTGATCTCGTGGGCGATGCGGCGCGCCACGTCGCCCCAGGCGGAGCTGCGCTGCGCCTGGACGAGGTCGGTGATGTCGTCCAGCGTCACCACCGAGCCGCGGGACGCGCCCTGCGCCTGCTCGCTCGTGACCCGCACCGTGATGGTGCGCTCGCCCCGGGACCGGGTGAGCTGGACCTGCTGCTGCTGCAGGCTGCGCGGGCGGGCCTCGCTCTCGGCGAGCACGGGCGCGAGTTCCGGCACCGCCTGGGCGAGGGACTGGCCCACCAGGGCGTCGCTCTCCAGGTCGAGCATTCGCTCAGCCGCCGGGTTGGCAATGGTGACGAAGCCCGCCGCGTCGAGGCCGATCACCCCGGGCGAGACGCCCGAGAGCACGGCCTCGGTGAAGCGGCGGCGGGTGTCGATCAGGTCGCTCGCGGCGATCAGGCCGGCATGCTGGCGGCGCAGCTCCTGGGTCATCTTGTTGAAGCTCTCGCCGAGATGGGCGAGGTCGCCGCTGGTCTTCTTGGTCGGCACCTGGGCGTAGAAATTGCCCGATGCCACCTGGTCGGCGGCGTTGATCAGCCGGCGGATCGGCGCCACGAACCGGTTGGCGAAGTTCATGCCGAACCACACGGCCGAGAGCAGCGCGATCAGCGCGATCAGCAGGAACACCGACGCGAAGGTGATCTGGATCGAGCGCCGCAGCGAATCGTAGGTGAGGTACTCGGCCGCCGCCGCCCGGGACACGCCGGGGAAGTCGATGGCGAGCTGGCTGACCTCGCGCTGCACCATCAGCACGGCGTCGTCGTAGGCCGGCATCCGCATCAGCGCGGCGAAGACCCGGCCTTCGGCGGGCAGGAGGCAGATCGGGTCGGCCGAGTTGGCCGCATCCTCGAAGGCCGCCGCCGAGGGCAGCCGGTTGGTCTTCAGGACGTCGATCTTGGCCCGCGCCACCACCTCGGTGGGGCCGCGCATGATCTGCGCCACCGGCAGGCCGAGATTGGTCGCCCGGGTCGTCAGGAAGGTCTGGAACCAGTCCCGGTTCACATCGAAGTTCGGCCGAGCGCGGGTCAGGTCGTCGGCGAGGATGCGGATCTCGCGGGCGAGGCTCTGGCACTGGTTCTCCTGGTAGGCGTCGGCCACCTCCACGGATTTCAGCACCACGTCGCGGACCCGGTCGGTGAAGCCGAGCGACAGGCCCCGGTCGATGGTCACGGACGCCACCACGGCGAGCAGAATCGTCGGCAGGATCGCGATCAGCGAGAACAGCCCGACGATGCGGGTGTGCAGGCGCGCCACCGCCGCGTTGGCCTTGCGGGCGTGCAGGAAGACCCGCGCCTCCCAGGCGATGATGACGGCGAGGCCGAGCACCAGGGCGGCGTTGATGGCGAGCAGCGTCACGCCGTAGGCCGGCGTCGGCGTCACCCGGATCACCCCGGCCAGGATCAGGAAGGTCGCCAGCGCCGAGACCAGGGCGGTGACCACCATGGCCGCGCCGATCCAGCCCGGACCGCGCGGGCCCGGCTTCAGGGACTCCGCCAGGGGCGCGCCCGGGCCCACCCCCTCCCCGGACCCTTCGGGTTCGGGCGACGGGCCTTCCTCTTTCCGTAAGCGTCTCAGGAACGGCATGACTGGTGCAGGGCCACAACAGTGTGGCGGAATTAATACGAATCCGGATCAGATGGACGCCGCAAAGCGGACCCGAACTCATCGGATCGCAGTCGAACGCGACCGGCCGCGCCCGTCGACCTTCGGCATCGGCAAAGATCCTCGACGCCGCCGCAAAGCATAGCTCCACGGCTTGGCCGCCTCGAAGACGGGCGCTAAGAAAAATCGCGAACGGCGATAAGAGCCATGACCGATCTGATGTGTTGAACGATGTGCGTGAGCGCCCGGACATTATCATTCTTATCTTTGGATGAGCGGAAATGTTATTCGTAACGACGGACAATGCGCGGCGCCTCGTATCCGATAGTCAGTGAGATGCCGCGCCTGTTCCGGATTGAAGAGGTGATGCGATGGGCGCCCCGATCCGGGTCGGCTTGATCGGCTACGGCTATTCCGGCCGGACCTTCCACGCGCCGCTGATCAGCGCCGTGCCGGACCTCGACCTCCGGTTGGTCGGATCCAGCGATCCCGCCAAGGTCGAGGCCGATCGCCCCGGCCTGACGGTGGTCGCCGACCCTTTCGCGGTCGCCGCGTCGGAGGCCGTCGACCTCGTGGTGATTGCCTCACCCAATGACAGTCACGCACCGCTGGCGCGCGCCGCCCTGGCGGCGGGCAAGCACGTCGTCGTCGACAAGCCCTTCACCCTCGCCCTCGCCGAGGCGCGCGTCCTGCGCGCGGCGGCGGCGAGCCGGGGCCGCGTGCTTGCGGTGTTTCACAACCGCCGCTGGGACAGCGATTTCCTGACCGTCCGCGAGGCCATCGCTGCCGGCGTGATCGGCGCGGTGCGGCACTTCGAGTCCCACTTCGACCGCTTCCGGCCCCGTGTCCGGGACCGGTGGCGTGAGAATGCCGGCTCCGGCAGCGGGATCTGGTACGATCTCGGGCCGCATCTCGTGGATCAGGCGATCCAGCTCTTCGGCCTGCCCGATCGGGTGACGGCGCATCTCGGCCGGCTCCGTCCCGGAGCGTCCTCCGACGATTGGGCCCACGCGGTGCTGGACTATCCGGGGCTGCGGGTGGTGCTCCACGCGAGCATGCTCGTCGCCGGCGGATCGCCCCGCTTCGTGGTCCATGGCGAGGCCGGCAGCCTGATCAAGCACGGTCCCGACCCCCAGGAAGGGCAGCTGCTGGCCGGGCTCGCCCCGGGCGCACTGGGATGGGGTGAGGACCCGGACGGACTGGAGATCCATGACGGCACCGGGCCGGTGACGCGCAGGCCGGCCGTGTCCGGGGATCAGCGGTGCTTCTATCGGGCGGTGGTCGAGACCATTGCCCGCGGATCGCACGACGACGCAGCGGCGCTGGAGGCGGTTCGGGTGATGGCCTGCCTTGAGGCGGCCCTGATCTCGGCCCGCACCGGGACCTCGGTCACCCCAGCGGTCGCGCGGGACGAGCGGGAGCGCTGAAGAGCGCGTTCCCGCGGCGCGGCAGGCGCGACCATTGCGCGCTGCAGGCCCGGGAGGGCGGCGCGGCGAGCCCGCGGATCTTGACCCTGCCGGCACCCGCCCGTAACCCCGATCGTGGAGGCGAACGGGGTCTGGTGGCCCTCCTGGTCTTCAAAACCAGTGGTACGCCAACAGCGTACGGTGGGTTCGATTCCCATCCGCTTCCGCCAGGTTCTATACAATCCAAGCTGAAAAGCAGTGTTCGCTGGTATCTGGGCGGCACATGCGGCAAAACCGGCAATCATGGCTCAACGGAACGGTGCGTGCCCCGGTCCGTTTCCCGTGCTCGGTCGATCCTGTGCTGGTGCCTCCGTGACGAACAGCTCCGCCTCCGTGGTCCCGTTCCCACCGGCCGTCGCCGGCCGCGCGCGTTGAGGTTCGGACATGCTGGACAAGCTCGCCACGCTCCTCCCGCCCGGCGCCCGCGAGGCGCTGCGGCTGCTCGCCCTGCGCCGGCCTGCACGGCAGGGGGAAGCGGGCCCCACCATCCTGCCGGGGCTGGACACGAAGCCGGCCGCGATGGTGCCCCTGCATCCGCCGGGCGCCACGAACGACAACCCGCTCCGGGCCATCCAGGAGGCCGTGGAGCGGGATCTGCGCGCCAGCGGCCACCTGCGCTGAGGCCGTCCGGATCCTCAGCGATCGCAGGTCAGCGTCCGGCCGCGCCGGCGCGCGCGGAGGCTCCGGCCTCGATCCAGTGGCAGACCGTCGTGCCCCGCACGCCCGCGCAATCGTAGCTCTGCCCGCCCAGCACCACCCGGTCGACGATGCCGGTCATCTCCGCGCGCGTCAGGACGGAGCAGCCGAGATGGTCCGCTTTCGGATCGGTCAGGCGCGCGGCGGCGGCCTGCGGCCCGTCGTGCAGCAGCATCCGGTAATTGGCGAGCGACGGGCAGCCGATCACCGGCGGCCCGCCGCGCCGGTCGGGGCCGCCCTTGTCCTGGCCGGCCTTGTCGGCGGCCGCCCGGCCGGGCGCCCGGGCCGGCTGCTGGGCCAGTGCCGGGATCGCCGAGAGAGCGAGTGCCACGGCGGCGATGCGGAGAAGCCTGCGCGTCATGCCCGCTTTTCTAGCACGGCGCCCCGCCGCTTTCGCAGCCGCGCCATCGCCGCGCCTCCGGCAGGCCCAAGATCCCCAAGGCACCCGAGACCCCCAAGGCACCCGAGATCCCCGCGACACCCCCGACGGTGCGGAGGCGTGCGAACGCGGCATTGCTCGGCTGCGCGCGTTCCGGCTTGACCGGAGGCGCGCCATTTGCGAGCGCCGCGGGCAACATGTGAGGAGAGGCCATGGCGACGGCGATCGACAGCGACCAGAAGCTGCACCTGGTCTTCGGCGGTGAACTGCAGGATCTCGACGGGGTTCGGTTCCGGGACATCAAGAACCTCGACATCGTCGGCATCTTTCCCGACTATGCGTCCGCGCAGGCGGCCTGGCGGGCGAAGGCGCAGGCCACCGTCGACAGCGCGCAGACGCGCTACTTCGTGGTCCATCTGCACCGGCTGCTGGAGCCGCCGACGCCCTGAGCGGGGCACGTGGCCTGTGCGGTGCTGCCGCCGAGGCCGCGTGAAGGCATTGTGACACTTCCTGCCCGCTGCTAAGAGCCTCGCCCGTCATCGCATCGTTCCGGCCCGTCAAGGGACCGGGCTTCGGAGCGCGGCGGGGGTCCGGCCGCGCGTGAGCGGCCGCCCATGAAGTCCTCGCCATGAAATCCTCGATCAAGATCATTGCCGGGAATGCCAGCCGGCCCCTGGCCGAGGCGATCGCGGCCTATCTCGAGCTGCCGCTGGCCAAGTGCATGGTCCGGCGCTTCGCCGACATGGAGATCTTCGTCGAGCTCCAGGAGAATGTGCGCGGCGAGGACGTGTTCATCGTCCAGTCGACCTCGTTCCCGGCCAACGACCACCTGATGGAGCTGCTGATCATGATCGACGCCGCGCGTCGGTCCTCGGCGCGGCGCATCACGGCGGTCATCCCGTATTTCGGCTACGCCCGGCAGGACCGGCGCACCTCCGGCCGCACCCCGATCTCGGCCAAGCTGGTGGCGAACCTGATCACCGAGGCCGGCGCCGACCGCGTTCTGACCCTCGACCTGCATGCCGGCCAGATCCAGGGCTTCTTCGACATCCCGACCGACAACCTGTTCGCCGCCCCCGTGATGGTCCGCGACATCAAGGAGCGGCTGCCGAGCGCCGACCGGATGGTGGTCTCGCCCGACGTCGGCGGCGTGGTGCGCGCCCGGGCCATCGCCAAGCGGATCGACTGCCCGCTCGCCATCGTCGACAAGCGCCGGGAGCGCCCCGGCGAATCGGAGGTGATGAACATCATCGGCGAGGTCGAGGGCCGCTCCTGCATCCTGGTCGACGACATCGTCGATTCGGGCGGCACCCTGGTCAACGCCGCCGAGGCCCTGCTGAATGCCGGCGCCAAGGACGTCTCGGCCTACATCACCCATGGGGTGCTCTCGGGCGGCGCGGTCTCCCGCATCGCCGCCTCGCGGATGAAGGAGCTGGTGATCACCGATTCGATCCAGCCGACGCAGGCGGTCAAGCTCGCCCGCAACATCCGGGTGGCGACCATCGCGCCGCTGCTCGGCGAGGCGATCGGCCGGACCGCGACGGAATCCAGCGTCTCCAGCCTGTTCGACTGACGGGTACCGCGAACGCGGCCTGTGACTCGGTAACTAAGCCGCAGTTCCGCGCGCGCACGATGGCCCTATCTTGCCCGGCCGACAGCGTCATTGGTCTGGGAGCGGACACTGCGTCGGGCGCACATCATCGGCATCCACGGCCTCGCCAACAAGCCGCCGCGCGACGAGAAGGCCGCGTGGTGGCGCGCCGCGATCCGCGAGGGGCTCGACCGCAATCTCGGGCTGCAGGTGGCCGAGGCCGATCTGCGCTTCACCTTCGTCTACTGGGCGGATCTCCGCTACCCGCAGCCGCTCTCCGGCGACGGCAACCGCGAGCCCTATCGCCCCGATCACGGCCTCGGGCCGTTCCCCTCTCCGGCGGGGGATGCCGACAGCGCCGAGCCGACCCTCACAGACCGGATCTACCGCGGCCTCTCGCACCTGCAGGAGGCCACGGGGCTGACCCCGCTGGACGACCTGATCCTGGAATACCGCCTCGACGATCTCTGGGGCTACTACGAGGATGCGGCGTTCCGGGACGCGGCCCGGGAGCGCCTGCGCGTCGCCCTGGCCGAGGCCGCGGAGGACGACGTGCTGATCGCCGCGCACTCGATGGGCGGCCTGATCGCCTACGACGTCCTGCGCGCCGCCGAGGCCGACGGGACGCCCCTGCCCCGCTGCGCCCTGGCGACCGTCGGCTCGCCCCTCGGGCTCGCCGAGCTGAAGCTAAAGCTCGCCGACGAGCACGGCGACCTGCGGGTGCCAGCCGCGCTCACCGCCTGGACCAACCTGATGGACCGGCAGGACATCGCCACGGTGGGCGACGACCTCGCCGGCCTCTACGCGCCGAACGCCGCCGGCGTGCGGGTGCGGGACGTGCCGGTGATCAACGCCTACCGGAGGCCGGACGGCGCCGAGAACCGGCACAAATCCTACGGCTACCTGCGCACCCCGGAATTCTCGAAGATCCTCGCCGGGTTCCTGGACGCTGCGGGCTGATCCGGAGCGGTCTCAGAGCCGGCCCGGCACCGCCTCGCGCAGGACCCGCTCGGCGGCGGCATCCTCAATCTTGTTGATCAGCCGGTTCGCCTCGTGCTCGTCGCGCAGGGTCTTGGCCAGCGTGAAGGTCGTGCCCGTGAGGAAGAGGGATGCCATGGCGAGGTAGCCCTTGATCCAGATATCCGCGGGCAGGAAGAAGATCCCGATCGTCAGCATGGCGGCGGCGGCGGCGAAGCTGACCAGCGTGAAGGTCTTCCAGGCGCCGGTATGGGGCATCTGCGGTGTCATGATGTGCTCCTGCGTGGGTGTTGCGTGGTGTTCAGGCGTGCGATCCGGTCAGGTCCCGGCCCTGAGGCGGTCGAGCACCGCCCGCGGGTCCGTGCGCGGACGGCCGTAGCCGGCCGCCTCCAGGTCGGCCTCGATCCCGCCCGTAGCCTCGGCCTCCAGTTCGGTCAGCGCGGCGGCCACATCCGCCTCGGCCGCCTGCCGGGCGCGCAGGCGTTCCAGGGTCCGCTCGGCCTCGCCCAGCGCACCGGCCGACAGGGTCGTGGCCCGGCGGCCCTCCAGCCCCGCCCGGCGCAGGGCTTCGGTGGTGCGGGCGGTCTGGAGCCCGCGGTCGAGATCCCGCAGCCGCTCGCCGCCCTGCGCGACGAGGCGCTTCAGCCGCTCGACCTCGGCGGCGAAGCGCTCGGCGGCGGCCCGGCGGTCGGCCCGCTCGTCCTCCAGGGCGGCGATGTGGATCGCCGCCTCGGTCCCGAGATCCTCGCGGCCGTCGCCGAGGGCCCGCCGCGCCCCGTCCGACAGGGTGTCGATCCGGCCGCCGATCGCCGCCAGCGCGCGCGCCTCGGCGGCGTGGTAGGCCATGGCCACGGCGAGTTCCCGCCGGGCGGTCGCCAGGGCGCCGGCGGCGTCTCGGATCTGCTGGCGCAGGATCGTCACGGCGTGGGCGTCGTGGATCGCCTGGGCGTTGTCGGCGATCACGCCGCGCATCAGGAAGGAGAGGGTCCTCATCACGGTTCACCTCGCGGGAACGACGATCCGGACCCGGTCCGGAATTGATTGAACGCCGTTCATGAAACAGATAAACATGAGACGCGCCGGGCCGCAAGGGATAAAATGAACGAGGTTCATAAAAAACTGCGCGGGCGGCCGCGGAAGGAGCCGGGCGACCGGGAGGCCGATCGCCGGGCCCTCATCGAGGCCGCGGTGGCGATCCTGAACGAGGGCGGCGTCGCCGCGCTGACCGCCCGCGGCGTCGCGGAGCGGGCCGGCACGGCGGTGGGCTCGGTCTACACGCAGTTCGACAGCCTGGAGCTGCTGCGGCTGGAGGCCAACGCGGTCACCATGCGCCGCCTCCGGGACACCCTGGCGGGGGCGCTGGCCGCCTGCCCGTCGCGGGAGACGGAGGCCCGGCTCCTGTGCCTGGCCGACGCGTATCTCGCCTTCGCGGCCGCGAACCACGCGGCCTGGGCGGCGATCTTCGAGCGCCGCACCGTGGCGGCGCCGGACTCGGTGCAGGCCGACATCGCGGCCCTGTTCGCGATCCTGGAGGGGGTGCTGCGCGACGGCGGCCGCCTCGCCGAGGCGGCGATTCCCGTGATGGCGCGGGCGCTCTGGTCCAGCGTCCACGGCATGACCTATCTCGCCGATCTCGGCAGCCTGGGGCCGCTCGGCGTGGACGACGTGCGGCCGATGATCGACGCCCTGGTGCGGGCGGCGGTGCGGGGCTTTTCGGCGGCCTGAGCGCCCTGCCCGGCGCTCAGGCCGCCTGGACCTCCGCCAGGAACGCCTTCACCGCCTGGTCGAGCTCGTCCGAGCCCCGGGTGAGGCCGCGGGCGGCCGCCAGCACCTGCTCGGAGGCGATCCCGGTCTCGTCGGCGCCCCGGCGCAGGTCGACGGCGTTCTCCGACACGCCCTGCGCCCCCGTGGCGGCGCTCGCCACCCCGCGGACGATCTCCTGGATGGCGGCGTTCTGCTCCTCCATGGCAGCCGCGACACCGACCGCGATGGCGCGCATCTCCTCGATGGTCCGGCCGACCTCGCCGATCGCCGCCACCGCGTCCCGCGTCTCCCCCTGGATCCGGCCGATCTGGCCGGAGATCTCCTCGGTGGCCTTGGCGGTCTGCTCGGCCAGCGCCTTCACCTCCGAGGCGACCACCGCGAAGCCGCGTCCGGCCGCACCCGCGCGGGCCGCCTCGATGGTGGCGTTCAGGGCCAGCAGGTTGGTCTGGCCTGCGATCGAGGCGATCAGCCCGACCACGTCGCCGATCTTCTCGGTGCCGGCGGCGAGCGCCCGCACGGTTGCCTCGCCCTGACGGGTGCTGGCGGCGGCCCGCCCGGCAATCTCCGAGGTGCGGTTCACCTGCCCGGCGATCTCCTGAACCGAGGCCGACATCTCCTCGGTGGCCGCAGCGGCGGTCTGGACGTCGGCGGAGGTGCCGGCCGCCTGCGCGGCGACCGCGCCGGTGCGCTCGGTGGTGTGGGCGGCCGTGACGGTCAGCGTCCGCGCCGTGGCCTCGAGGTCGGCGGCCGCCGTCGCGAGGCCGCGGCTCAGCGCGCCGGCCCGTGCCTCGAACGACCGGGTCAGCCGGCCGAGGGCGGCTGCCCGCCGGGCGCCGCCCTCGGCCGCGGAGGTGGCGTGGGCGTCGGACTCGGCCTTGGCGATCAGCGCGTCCTTGAACACCTGCACAGCGCCCGCCATGGCGCCGATCTCGTCCCTGCGCTCCCGCGCCGGCACCGGAACCGCGGTCTCGCCGGCCGCCAGCCGGTGCATGGCCCCGTTCAGGGCGAGGATCGGCCGCGTCAGGCGCCGGCCGATCAGCGCCGCCAGCAGGCCGATCAGCGCCACCACCACGAGCATGCCGCCCGCCGCCTTCCAGGCCGCGTCCCGCAAGATCGCCGCGGTGTCGTCGGCGTAGATGCCGGTGCCGATCACCCAGCCCCAGGGCGCGAAGCCGCGCACATAGGAGAGCTTCGGTACGGGGGCGTCGGCGCCGGGCTTCGGCCAATAATAATCGACGAAGCCCTGACCCTGCCGCTTCACCGTCTCGACGAAATCGACGAACAGGCGCTTGCCGGTGGGATCCTGCACGGCGGCGAGATCCTTGCCCTCCAGCTCGGGCTTCATCGGGTGGGCGATCATGCGGGGCTGCATGTCGTTCACCCAGAAGTATTCTTTGTCGTCGTAGCGCAGGGCCTTGAGGGCCTGGATCGCGGCCCCTTGCGCCGCCGCCCGGGACAGGCGCCCGGCCCGCTCCTCGCCCTCGAAATAGGCCGCGACTCCGTAGGCCACGTCCGTCAGGTTGCGGGTCTTGGCCATCCGGTCCTGCTCGACCTGGGATTTCAGGCTGACGAGGCCGATCCCCGAGACCGCGACGATGCCGACCAGCGCGGCGGCCGTGATGGTGTGCAGCTTCGCTCCCAGCCCGATCTTCACGCAAGCCTCCGCGATGACGATGTCAAGTTGCGCTATAGTGCAGCTTCTCCGTTAGCGGACCGTGAAGTCGGGGCCTTGCGCGCGCGGGCTCAAGCCTGTCCACTCCCGGTCCAACGAAAGCCCGGTCTCCCCAGGAAACCGCCGGGCCACAGGGAGAAGCGTCATGGTGCGTACGTCGCGGACGGGCTCGTCGCTGCTGGGCCGCCGCCGGCTCCTGCGGGCGGGATCGGTCCTCCTGCTGGCCGGGCTGGCGCTGGCCACCCCCGCCCGGGCCGACGATGCCAAGGTCCGGATCAGCCGGCAGCCGGGTTTCGTCTACCTGCCGGCGGTGCTGGCCGAGCAGCACAAGCTGATCGAGAAGCAGGCCAAGGCCGCCGGCCTCGGGGACGTGACCGTGGAATGGGTCAACCTGACGAGCGGCGCGGCCGGCAACGACGCGCTCCTGTCGGGCAATATCGACATCGTCGACAGCGGCTCGACCAACATGCTGCTGCTCAACGACCGCACCAAGGGCGACGTGAAGGGCCTGTGCGGGGTCGGCTCGACGCCGATGCTGCTGCTCACCCGCAACCCGGATGTGAAGGAACTCAAGGACTTCTCGTCCAAGGACAAGATCGCCCTGCCCTCCGTGAAGGTCTCATCCCAGGCGGTGCTGCTCCAGATCGCCGCCAAGAAGGCGTTCGGGCCCGAGAACGCCACCAAGCTCGACCCGCTCACCGTCCAGCTCGGCCATCCCGACGCTGTGGCGGCCCTGGCGAGCCCGCACAACGAGGTCAACAGCCACTTCTCGCTGCCGCCGTTCCAGCAGCGCGAGCTGCAGGATCCGGCGATCCACAAGGTGCTGAACTCCTTCGAGCTCGTCGGCGAGCCGGTGAGCAACGCGATCTTCTACGCCCGTACGGCGTGGTTCAACCGCAATCCCAAGCTCGCCGCCGCCATCGTGGCCGCCATCGACGAGGCCAATGCTGAGATCGCCAAGGACCCGCTCAAGGCCGCCAAGGACTACGTGGCAGCCACCAACGAGAAGACGCCGCCCGAGACGCTGGTCGAGATCATGAAGGAGCCGGGGACGAACTTCTCCACCACGCCCTACGGGATCATGCTCCAGGCCCGGCACTTCTACGCCATGAAGACCATCAAGGCCGAGCCCAAGGACTGGAAGGATACGTTCTTCCCGATCGTCCACGGGCTCCCGGGCAAGTAGGGCGGCAGGCTCGGCCGGGCTGCCCGCCCCTCCCCGTCATCCCGGGGCCGCGCAGCGGAGCCCGGAATCCAGACCCGCCGAGGCGCCAAGTTCTGGCGCTCATGGCGGTTCTGGATTGCCCGCCTGCGGCGTGCCCCTCCGGGTCCGGGCTCGCCTGCGGCGCCCCGGAACGACGGTACGGAGGGCTGGAAGACGGCCGATCTTGTCCCGAGCCGGTCAGTGCGCCTCCACGGGCCCGGCGGCGCGCTCCGGCTTCTTGAGGATCGCCACCACGGCGAGACTCGCCACGAGGCTCACCCCCACCAGCCAGAACCCGTCCGCGTAGGCCATGACATAGGCCTCGCGGCGGACCTGGGCGGCGAGCTGGCCGAGCGCCACGCCCTTGGCGGCGAGCGGGTCGGCGATGCGGGCGTGCATCCCGGCCGCCAGCGCCGCGAGCCGGTCCTGGGTGCGGGTCGCGTTGACGGTGATCGCCTCGGCCAGCATCGAGAAGTGGAAGTGCTCGCGCCGGTCGATCATGGTCGACAGCATGGCGATGCCGATGGAGCCGCCGAGGTTGCGCATCATGTTCGACAGGGCGGAGGCGTCCGCGGTGTCGCGCGGGGCGAGGCCGACGGTGGAGAGCTGCGACAGCGGGATGGTGAAGAGCGGCTGGCCGATGGCCCGCATCAGCTGCGGCAGGATCAGCTGGTCGGCGCCGACATCGTGGGTCAGGCCGACGTTGATCCAGCAGCTCGCGATGAAGAACAGCGTGCCGGTGACCACCAGCACCCGGGCGTCGAAGGTCCGCATCAGCAGCGGCATCATCGGGAAGAGGACCAGCTGCGGCAGGCCCGACCACATCACCACGTAACCGATCTGCTGGGCGTTGTAGCCCTGGATCTGTGCGCAATAGACCGGGATGATGTAGATCGACCCGAACGAGACCGCGCCCAGCACGGTCATCAGCACGCAGGCGCCCCCGACCGAGCGGTTGGCCAGGACCCGCAGGTTGATGAACGGGCGCTCGGTCGTGAGCTCGCGGACGATGAAGCCGGTGATGCCGGCCGCCGCCAGCAGCGACATGTTCACGATGATCTGCGAGCCGAACCAGTCCTTGCGCTGGCCCTCCTCCAGCACGTAGGTCAGCGCCGGCAGGCCGGTCGCCATCAGGCCGATGCCGATCCAGTCGCCCTTGAGCAGCTCGCCCCAGCGCGCCGGCACGCTGTCGAAGGCGCCGAGCTGGATCGCCGCCGCCACGGGGCCGAAGATCAGGTTCAGGTAGAAGATGTAGTGCCACGACAGGTTGTCGGTGAGCCAGCCGCCGACCGTCGGGCCGATGGCCGGCGCGAAGGTCGCGGTCAGCCCGAACAGCGCGATGCCGATGGGCTGCTGCACCTTCGAGAGCCGGGTGCGCACGATGACGATGGCGGTGGGAATCAGCACGCCGCCGGTGAAGCCCTGGCCGGCCCGGAACAGGATCATCTGGCTCAGGGTCGTCGACAGCGCGCAGGCGAGCGAGAAGGCGGTGAACAGCATCGTGTTCACCGCGAGATAGCGGCGCAGGCCGATCACCGAGGACAGCCAGCCGGTGAGCGGGATCACGATGATTTCGGCCATCAGGTAGGCGGTGGAGATCCAGCTCCCCTCCTCGGTGGAGGCGCCGAGCGCCCCCTGGATGTCGTCGAGCGACGCGTTGGTGATCTGGATGTCGAGGATCGCCGTGAAGGCGCCGAGGATCGCGCCGAACACGGCGAGCCAGTCCCGGCCGCTCGCCTTCGCCTCGGGCACTGGTCTGGGCATGGCCACGGCCGGCACGGCGCTCATCGGGGCAGCGCCTCGCTGACGAGGGCCGCCGGGGCGGGCTTCGGCCGGTGCCGGGCCTGGTCGACCGGCTCCACCGGGTCGGCGGTGTGGACCGTGGCCTCCACTGACAGGCCCGGGCGCAGGCGCGCGACCAGCGGGTCTGCCGGGTCGAGGGCGACGCGCACGGGCACGCGCTGCACCACCTTGGTGAAGTTGCCGGTGGCGTTCTCGGGCGGCAGAAGGGCGAATTGCGAGCCGGTGCCCGGCGAGAAGCTCTCGATCCGGCCCGCGAACGCGTGGTCGCCGAACGCGTCCACCGTGAAGGTGACGCGCTCGCCCTCGACCATGTGCCCGGTCTGGGTCTCCTTGAAATTCGCCACGAGGTAGATGTCCCGGCCCATGGGCACGAGGGTCAGGAGACCCGTGCCGGGCGAGACCACCTGGCCGACCCGCAGCGCCCGGTCGCCGGCCACGCCGTCGATCGGCGCCACGATGGTGGTGTAGCTGAGGTCGAGCCTCACCCCCTCGACCTTGGCCTCGGCACCCTCCAGGCTCGCCCGGGTGCTGGCTTCGAGCGCCTTCAGGCTGTCGATCTGCTTCTGCGCGGCGTCCAGGGAGGCGGCGGCCTTGTCGCGGGCGGCGTGGCGTTGGCGCAGGTCGGCATCCGCCTGCTGCTGGCGCTGGACCGTGCCCGAGCCGGTCTGCAGCAGGTTCTGGTAGCGGGTGTATTCCTGCTGGGAGAAGGTCAGCGCGGCCTCGGCATTGGCGAGGTCGGCTCGCGACGAGGCGACCTGCGCTTGCTGCTGGACGATCGCCGCGGCGACGCCGAGCACCTGCGCCCGGTCCTTGTCGACCTCGGCCTCGGCCTGCTTGAGCTGGACCCGGTACGAGCGGTCGTCGAGTCGCGCGATCACGTCGCCGGCCTTCACCGGCTGGTTGTCGCCGACCATCACCTCGGCGACGATGCCGGCGATGCGCGGCGCCACCGTGACCTTGTCGGATTGCAGATAGGCGTCGTCGGTGGTCTCGAGGAAGCGCCCGATGGTCCACCAATGCCAGCCGTAGCTTCCGGCCCCGCCCAGCGCGAGGAGCCCGACCAACGGCAAAACGATCCGCGCCCGGCCGCGGCGCGGCTGCGCCGCGGGAGCCGCCGACGCGGCGGGGGCCGCGACGCCCCCCGCGACCGGGCCGGCGCTCTTGAAGCTGTCGCTGCGACGTGCGTCCATCGGGTCTGGTCACAATCAAAACGGTACGGTATCGTTTTAATAATGCGGGCGGCGACCGTGAGCAAGGAGGATTGTGGGTGACGGTGACGGACATCGAACCGCCGGAGGTGACGCCGCGGCGGGGCGGCCGGCCGACCCGCGCGGAGGCGGCCCGGCGTGAGGCGCATCTGATCGCCGTGGCGACCACCCTGTTCATGGAGCGCGGCTTCGACGCCACCTCCATCGACGCGGTGGCCGAGGCCGCCGGGATGAGCAAGCCGACGGTCTATGCCCGCTACCGCGACAAGCGGGCGCTGTTCGAGGCGGTCCTGCGCGAGCGGATCGCCGCGTGGCTGGCGCCACTGGCGGCGGCTGCCGAGGCGCAGGCCGCGCAGGCCGGGACCGACGATGTCGAGGCCGCCCTGCACGCGTTGAGCCGGACCCTGCTGGCCCACGGACAGTCGCCGGGCGCGGCGATGCTCAAGCGCAACCTCGTGGCCCAGGCGCTGCAATTCCCCGAACTGGCCCGCCTCGCCCACGAGGAGGGCTGGCTGCGCGGCGTACGCGCCGTGGCGCAATTGCTCGACGCCTTCGCCCGGCGCGGCCGGATCGCGGTGGCCGAGCCCGAGATCGCGGCCGACCTGTTCCTCAGCCTCGTCCTCGGCCGGTCGTCCCAGGCGACCCTCTACGGCATCGCCACCGACCCGGAGGCGCAGGAGCGGCGGCGGCAGGCGGCGGTGCGGCTGTTCCTCGACGGGGTGCGCCCGCGCTGAGAGGCGCCCGGCCCCCGCGCGGGCTGGGCGCGGCCCCAGCGGCGCCGGTGAATCGGCACGCCGGGCTCCGAACGGGCCCAACCCGCGATTGCGCCCCTCCCCGCTCGGGCCTATAGTGCGTCATCCCCATTCGACAGCGTGAGACGGGACTTCCGGATCGGTCATCCGGAGCCCGCGGCCCGATGCCCGGCCCCCGTCCCGCCAGGCCGGAGCACGAGAAGACATGTCCCAGGGTCCGCTGATGCCCAAGGCGACCGCCGTCTGGCTGGTCGAGAACACCTCGCTCGCCTTCGAGCAGATCGCCGATTTCTGCAAGCTGCACCCGCTGGAGGTGAAGGGCATCGCCGACGGCGAGGTCGCGGCCGGCATCAAGGGGCTCGACCCGGTCTCCACCGGCCAGCTCACCCGGGACGAGATCGAGAAGGCCCAGAAGGCGCCGCACTACAAGCTCAAGCCCGCCGTCTCGAAGGTGAAGCTGCCGGAGGTGAAGCGCACCACCAAGGGGCCGCGCTACACCCCGCTGTCGCGCCGTCAGGACCGGCCGAACGCCATCCTGTGGCTGCTCCGCAACCACCCGGAGTTGAAGGATTCGCAGATCATCCGGCTGGTCGGCACCACCAAGTCGACGATCCAGCAGATCCGCGAGCGCACCCACTGGAACTCGGGCTCGCTCCAGCCGATGGATCCGGTGACTCTCGGCCTGACCACCCAGATCAACCTCGACTTCGAGGTCCAGCGCGCGGCGGCCGACCGCCCGGCGGCGATCGCGGCCGAGTCCGGCGCCTCGCTGCTGCCGACCGAGGTCTCCACGGCCCGCGACGAGCCGGATCACGAGCACGAGGACGCCCATGGCGGCCGCGAGGAGCGGATCGACGCCGATTCGGTCTTCGCCAAGCTCAAGGGCCGGCATCAGGACGAGGACGACGAGGAGTAGGACCCGCCGACGCCCCCGGCCTTCGGCCGGGTGGCCCCCAGGACGGCCCATGCAGGATGCGGCCCCCGCTCCATCGGAGTCGGGGGCCGCTTCGCGTCCGGCCGGACCTGAGAGCGCCTGCCAGCGGGGCAGAAACGGGATCGACCTATTCCGGCAGCGGCTGGCCCCGTGTCTCCGGCATGAACCACGGCACGACCAGGCCGATCACGTAGACGCCGGACAGCGTCAGTGCCGCTGCGGCTACGCCTCCGAAGGCGGTCACAATCTGCCCGGCGATGATCGGGAAGATCCAGGCGATCAGCCGCGCGCCGTTGAACACGACGCTCGCCGCCGTCGCCCGGACCGCCGGGGTGAACAGCTCCGCGAGGTAGATCGCCATCCACGAGAAGGCGAAGCCCAGGGTGAAGAACCCGTTCAGGAAGGCGAGCCCCATGAACGGCATCAGCCCGCCGGTCCAGAGATAGCAGGCGAGCGATGTGGCGATGCAGCCGACATAGGTGACCAGCAGGAAGGCGCGGCGGCCGATGGCGTCGGCCACGAAGCCGGAGATCACGTAGGCCGAGATCGCCCCGATATTGTAGATGATGCCCATGCGCGGGCCCCAGAGATTGGCCGGCTCGCCCGCGGCCTTGGCGAGCCCCTCCGTGTAGGCCGGCAGCCAGGACGAGACCGCCCACCAGCCGACCGTCGTGGCGAAGGACAGCAGCGTGGCGAGCAGCACCCGCCGGCGGCTCTCGGGCTCGCGGAAGATCTCCGTGAGGGAGAACGGGCGCTGCGCGCTCCGCGGGGCGTGGGCCGCATCCTCCGTGGTGGCCGCCCAGCGCTGCGCCTTGAGCGCCTGCATCCACTGCTCGGATTCCTCGAGCGCCCGCCGCAGGTACAGGCAGACGAAGGCCGGGAGCGCCCCCAGCGCGAACATGATCCGCCAGGACTGGTCGCCCATCGGGTTGGTAGCGGCCAGCACCGCCCACACGATGGCGGCGAGCACCGCGCCGCCGCCGAAGCCCGATTGCAGGAAGCCGCAGCCCTTCGGCCGTGCCCGGTTCGGCCAGGTCTCGGCCACGAGGGCGATGCCGGTGGACCATTCCGAGCCGATGGCGAGCCCGGTGATGAAGCGCAGGAGCGCGAGCTGCGTGAAGCTCTCCGCGAAGGCGGTGAGCCCGGTGAAGATGGCGTAGCCCAGGATGGACACCATCATCATGCGCTTGCGGCCGATATAGTCGGCGGCGATCCCGCCCATCAGGCCGCCGATCCCCCAGCCGAGCAGCGTGATGCCGATGGCGAGCCCCACGTAGAAGGCCGGCGCCTGCGCCTGCTCGGGGGTCAGGATCGAGGCCAGCGCGGGGCGCAGGGCGTAGATCAGGGCCACGGCCTCGTAGCCGTCGAAGATCCAGCCGAGATAGCTGCCCCAGAGGATGCGCCAATGGCGCCGGGTGAGACCCGCGTGCCAGGGCGCGCTGGCGGTCTCGCGCAGCCGGACGTCACCCGCGACCATGGCTCGTTCCTTCCTCCCGGGGCGCCTCCCCGGCGCCCGCCCCGGCCTGGTATACAGGTCGGCCACGCCGTGTCGGCGCGGGTTCGGGCGATTCCGGGGTCACATTTCCGTCGCGCTGTCGCGCTCGACCGGGCTCAGCGCGCGGCGTCGAAGGCCGCCAGGAAGGCCGTGAGGTTCTCGGGAAGTGCCGCGCACAGGTAGCCGCCCTCTTGGACGAGGGCGGTGGGCAGCCCGGCCCGGGCGATCCGCTCCGCGGCCCCCGCGAAACCCGCCCGGGTTACCCGCAGGGCGCCGATCGGGTCGTCCTCCGAGGCGTCGAGGCCCAGGGCCACCACCAGCCCCCGCGGCTCCTGGGCGGCGACCGCCGCGAGGCCCGCCTCAACGGCCTCGAGCCAGGGACGGTCGCCCGATCCCGGCGGCAGCGGCAGGTTGCGGTTGAAGCCGGCACCGGCGTCGGCTCCGGTCTCGTCGGCGTAGCCGGCATAGAACGGGAAGTAGTCTGATGGATCCGCGTGCACCGAGACCGTGAGGACGTCGCGGCGCGCGTAGAAGATCCCCTGCGTGCCGTTGCCGTGGTGGACGTCGATGTCCAGGATCGCCACCGGGCCGCCGGTCGCGGCCAGCATCCGGGCGGCCGCGATCGCGCTGTTGTTGAGGAAGCAGAAGCCGCCCGCGGAATCCGCGTAGGCGTGGTGGCCCGGCGGGCGGCACAGGGCGTAGGCATGGCCCGTCTCCAGCGCCGCATCCGCGGCCGACACCGCGCATTGCGCCGAGCCGTACACCGCCGCCCATGTACCGGCCCGGATCGGCGTCGAGGTATCGGCCATGTAGAGGCCGACGCGCCCGAGCAGGCCCGCGGGCTTCCGGTGCATCTGCGGCCGGGCGAAGGCGCCGGTGAGGATCTCGTCGGCGAGTCCCGGGATCTCCGCCCGCCGGGTCCAGGCCTCGGCCAGGAACGTCACGTAATCGGCATCGTGGACAGCCCGGATCGGGTCGAGGCCGTGATCGCCGGGCGCCGCGAGGCCGTGCCCGGCCGCCTGCGCCGCCTCCTGCAGGATCGCGTAGCGGGAGGCCTGCTCGGGATGCGGGATCGGCGTGCCGCGCCGCCAGTAGCGCTCCGGGTCATGACGGGCGGAATCCGGCGTATGGAAGATGCGCATCTCGGGAGGTTAAGCCTCCCGGAGACGCGCGTCATCCGTCCGCGACGCAGTCAGATGAGGTAGACGGTGCCGTCGTTGCGGAAGACTTTCGGGCAGTCTGTCGCGTCCACCAGGCGTTGTGCGGCTTCCAGAGAGATGCGGCGCGCCTGCGCGATCTCCGGCAGCGTCATCCATCGTGCGTCCATGCCGGGGCTCCACGGGTGATTCCGGAGGCTCAGGAATCAACGACGGAACCGGGAGATGGTTCACCGGCCCGTTCTCCCGGCCGACGCGCGCGTGCGATTCGACGGGCCCGTGCCGTTCTTGGACGAGCCATTCCTGGACGCGCCATCCGCACGGGCTCGGTGGCTCGGCGGCGATCTCGCGGAGCAGGGTGGGGACCCTCGCCCAGGGCTCGGTGATCGCTCGGGCGCTCGGCCGGATCGCGGCCTGATCTTGTCCGCCGGTGATGCGGATATCCGGCCAGCGCGCGCAGAAGGCCTCGACACAGGCCGGGTCGAAGTGGCGGCCGCTCTCGGCGCGGATGCAGGCCATGGCCGCCTCAAAGGACATCGCCTCCTTGTAGGGCCGCGATGTGGTGAGCGCATCGAACACGTCCGCCACCGCGACGATCCGGGCGGCGAGCGGGATCGCGGTCCCGGCGAGCCCCTGCGGGTAGCCGCTGCCGTCCCATTTCTCGTGGTGCGATTCGGCGATCTCGGCGGCGAGGCGGATCAGCTCGGAGGCGCTGCCGCCCAGGATGCGCTTGCCGATGGCCGCATGCGTCTTGACCAGGGCGAATTCGTCCGGATCGAGCCGGCCGGGCTTCAGCAGGACGCCGTCCGGGATGCCCACCTTGCCGACATCGTGCAGCGGAGCCGCGAGATACAGGTTGCGGCAGAAATCCGGGGCGAGGCCGAGCCCCTCGGCGACGATCTGGCTGTAACGGGCCACCCGCCAGGTGTGGTCCCCGGTGTCGTTGTCGCGATACTCGACGGCCAGAGCCAGGCGGAAGATGATCTCTTCCTCGCGCTCGCGCATGTGGCGCAGGGCAGCCTCGACCTCGCCGTCGAGCCAGGCCGCCTGCTCGGCCAGCCGCCGCACCGCCTTGGCGAGCCGGATCATGTTGCGCAGCCGCACCGTCAGCTCGACGCCCTGCATAGACTTGTCGAGGAAGTCGGTCGCCCCCGCCTCCAGGGCGGCGAGCCGCACCGCGTCCGAGATGTCGTTGGTGACCATCACCACGGGCACCTGTGCGTAGTGCGGGATGGTCCGCATGCGCCGGATGAAGGTGATTCCGTCCATGGCGGGCATGTGGCAATCGACCAGCACGAGGTCGAAGGCCCGCATCTGCGCCTCGACCAGCGCGGCCTCCGGATCGGCATGGTCGGTCACGGTGACGCCGGGCTTGGTCTCCAGCAGCCGGCGCATCCGCAGGCGCATGGTCGCGCTGTCGTCGACGAGGAGCGCGTCTATCATGGGGTCTCGTGCCGTTTCTCCGGCGCGCCAGGCGCCGGCATGAGAGGGATTAGGGCGGAGGTCCGCGGTGAAATCCTGCCTGCGAGGCACCCGACGCGGCCGTACCGGCCGTCCGATGGACTGGCCAGGCGACCGGGTTCGACGCCGAGCCGCCGCGGATGTGCGTGATCTGGCGCGGTGACGCAGAGGATCGGCGGTTCCGTCATCGAATCGTAGGTTTCAGGGGCCGGACGTAAGTGTTGCAGGACTCCGTCTTAACACGTCGTAAAACTATAAATCGTGTGCGCTCGAATGGATTTTCAGATGTTCCGATATTAACCGTTTTAATAGCCGTCTTGAAATGAATATACGCAGACTTATTGTGACTTTAATATCGGATAGAAGATAAACATGTGCAGAAATAGTAGATGTTTGTCCGGACGGTATCAACAGGATCGATGCAGGCGCCTGACCCTGGCGTCGTGCTCCGGGATCCGCGATGGGTGAGCTTGCCTGCGCGGCCGTCCGGCGGCGCGGGGGCTGCGGGACGGGTCCGAAGGCCAGGAAGGTGCCACGGCGATGATGCGGTTCGATCTCACCGATCTCGGCCTGTTCCGGCACGTGGTCGAGGCCGGCTCCATCACCCACGGGGCGGCGCGGGCGAACCTCGCCCTGGCGGCGGCCTCGACGCGGATCCGGCTGATGGAGGAGTCACTCGGGGCCGCGCTCCTGACGCGCGGACGGCAGGGTGTCAGCCCGACCCCGGCCGGGCGCGCGCTCCTAGTCCATGCCCGGGACGTCATGGCCGGGGTGGAGCGCCTGCGCGAGGAGATGTCGGCCTTCTCGGGCGGTGCCTTCGGCCAGATCCGGGTCCTGGCCAACACCAATGCGCTCACCGAATTCCTCCCGGAGGCGCTCTCGGCCTTCCTGGCCACCCATCCCGGGATCGGCGTCGAGATCGACGAGCGCACCTCGGAGGAGATCGTCGGGCTGGTGGCCGAGGGGGCGGCCGATCTCGGCATCCTGTCCGGCACGGTCGATACCGGTTCGCTCCAGACCTTCCCGTTCCGGGAGGACCGGTTCGTGCTGGTGGCGGCCCGGGACCATCCCCTGACGGCCCGCGCGACGATTCCCTTCGCCGAGGTGCTCGACCACGATCTCGTCGGCCTCGACCGGCGCAGCGCCATCAGCCGGTTCCTCGTCGCTCAGGCGGTGCGGGCGGGACGGCCGATGCGCCTGCGGGTGCAGCTGCGCGACTTCGAGGCCGTGTGCCGGCTGGTCGAGGCCCGCGTCGGCCTGGCGATCCTGCCCGAGAGCGCGGCCGCCCGGGCCGCGCAGGGACTCGCCCTCGCGGTTGTGCCCCTCGCCGATCCCTGGGCGCGGCGCGACCTGACCCTGTGCCTGCGCGACTTCGACGGGCTGCCGGCGTTCATTCAGGCCTTCGTGGCGCAGCTCAGGAGCTGAGCAGGCTGCCGAAACGGGGTGGTTCCGGTATCGGGGCGAATTGCCTTCCCGGACGGGCAGGCCCAAACTCAGGGGGGCTCACGAGACGCGCGGCACCGGGGTGCCCCAAGGACGCGTTCCCCGATATCGGGCGTTGCGTGAGAGGCGCTTCCCGCGTGCCGGACAGCCGCCAGAACCAGCACCGCAGGAGGACAGGTGAGTTCCTTGCTCGCACGGGGTGGTATGGCCGTCTTTCTCGTCGCGGGACTCGCCGTCCCGGCGGCACAAGCGGGTGCCGCAGCCCCTGCCCTTCGCCGGGTCGCCTTCGCGTGCCCCAGCGGGCAGGTCCTTGTGGTCGCGTTCGACACCGTCGATCCGAGCGCGCCGGCCGTCGTCGAACCGCCCGGCGGGCCGGCGCTGACCTTGCCCGTGCTGCCGCACGCGGATGGGATCCGGTACGGGGATGCCGACCACGAATTGCGCGGCCGGGGACGCGCGGTGACCTGGACGGAGGCGGGCAAGCTCCCTATCGCCTGCACGGAAGCCCAGCCCGGCCGGTGAGCCGGATCGCTCGACCCGATGGCCTCGGGGCCGAACCCGGCGGGGGTGCCGGCATTGCCCTGGTCTGCCCATGGTTTAGCCTCCCCGGCTGATTCCGCCGGAGGGACCTGGGACGATGCCGATCGAGACCGTGGAGAATGCCGGCCGCCGCCGGGGCGCCGACCTCCTGGTAGAGGTGCTGCGCTCGGAAGGGGTCCGCTACATCTTCGGCAATCCCGGCACCACCGAATTGCCGCTCATCGACGCGCTCACCGAGGCGCCCGACATCGCCTACATCCTCGCCCTGCAGGAGGCGACCGCGGTCGCCATGGCGGATGGCTACGCGCAGGGCGCGCGGCGCCCCGCCTTCCTCAACCTGCACACGGCGGGCGGCCTCGGCCACGCCATGGGCGGGCTGGTGAATTCCCAGGTCTCCGGCACGCCGCTGGTGGTCACGGCCGGGCAGCAGGATCTCCGCCACGCGCTGACCGACCCGCTGCTGATGGGCGATCTCGTCGCCATCGCCGACCCAGTGATGAAGTGGGCCCGGGAGGTGACCAGCCCGGACCAGATCCCGATCCTGCTGCGCCGCGCCTTCCACGATGCGGGGGCCGCCCCCTCCGGCCCGGTCTTCCTGTCCCTGCCCATGGACGTGATGGAGGCGATGAGCGCGGTCCCGGCCGGCGAGACCTCGACTATCGACCAGCGGGCGGTGGCGGGCTCCCTCGACCGGCTGGCCGAGAAGCTCGCCGCGATCGCGCCGGGGCGCCTCGCCCTGATCGCCGGCGACGAGATCGACGCTTCGGACGCGTCCGCGCAGATGGTGGCGCTGGCCGACCTGCTGGCGGCGCCGGTCTACGGCTCGTCCTGGCCGGCCCACATCCCCTTCCCCACCGCGCATCCCCTCTGGGCCGGCAACCTGCCGACCCGGGCCGACGCCATCGCCGACATCCTCGGGCGCTACGACGCGGTGTTCGCGCTAGGCGGCAAGTCGCTGATCACCGTGCTCTACTCGGAAGTCTCGGCGGTGCCGCCGGGGGTGCAGGTCTTTCAACTCTCGGCCGACGTGCGCGATCTCGGGCGCACCTACGCCACTTCCCTGTCGACGGTGGGCGATATCCGCGCCTCGCTGGACGCCCTGCTGCCGCTGCTCGGTCCCCGCCTCGCCGACCGGGCCGAGGATTTCGCGGACCTGCGCGCCAGAGCCGTGACCGCCCGGGTTGAGCGGCGGGCGACGCTCGCGGCCGCCGCGGATGCGGCCTTCGAGGATCCGGTGATCGCCCCGCTGGTCGCCGCCCGGGAGGTGGCCCGCGCGGTCGGGGCCGAGACCACCATCGTGGACGAGGCACCCGCGACGCTCACCCACCTGCGCACCTTCCTCGACAGCCCCTCGGCGCACCAGTACGCGGCGATGCGCGGCGGCGTGCTGGGCTGGGGCATGCCCGCCGCGGTGGGGTTTTCGCTGGGCCTCGACCGCGCGCCCGTGGTCTGCGTCGTGGGCGACGGCGCCGCGATGTACTCGCCGCAGGCCCTCTGGACGGCCGCGCACGAGAAGCTGCCGGTCACCTTCGTGGTGATCAACAACGCCGAGTACAACATCCTCAAGACCTTCATGAAGGGCCAGGCGCACTACGCCTCGGTGCGCGCCAACCGCTTCATCGCCATGGACCTCACCGATCCGCGGATCGATTTCCCGGCGCTCGCCGCCTCGATGGGCGTACCGGCCCGCCGGGTGACCCGGGCCGCCGACATCGCCCCGGCGATCGAGGCCGGGATCCGGTCGGGCGGCGCCAACCTCGTGGAGGTGGTGGTGCGGGCGACGTGAGGGGAGCGGTCACTCCAGCCCCGGCACCGGCACCCCGAAGGCCGCCGCCAGCAGCACCATGTTGAGGCCGAGCACCACCGCCGCCCCGGCCAGGGCGGCCGCCTGGGTGAGCGGTCCGTTGGCGAAGGGACCCATCACG
Source organism: Methylobacterium sp. FW102-HT35C08 (assembly GCF_058790235.1). NCBI lineage: Bacteria > Pseudomonadati > Pseudomonadota > Alphaproteobacteria > Hyphomicrobiales > Methylobacteriaceae > Methylobacterium > Methylobacterium sp. FW102-HT35C08. The sequence continues at coordinate 1,789,315 of NZ_JBYTCL010000002.1, forward strand.
CTCCGGCGGCGGGTGAACACCACCAGGGCCACCATCGGCACCGGCAGGGCCAGCGACAGCACCACCTGCGACAGGACCAGGGCCTGCGTCGGGTTGACCCCGATCGCCACCACCACGAAGGCCGGCAGCATGGTCACGAGCCGGCGGACGAGGAGCGGGATCCGCCAGCCGGTGAAGCCCTGCATCACCAACTGCCCGGCCAGCGTGCCGACCACCGAGGAGGAGATGCCGGACGCGAGCAGCGACACCAGGAAGGCCGCACCCGCGGCGGGCCCGAGCAGCGGCGTCAGGGTGCGGTAGGCCTCGCCGATCTCGGCGACCTCGCTGTGGCCGACATGGAAGGCCGCCGCCGCCATGATCACCATCGCCATGTTGACGAGGCCCGCGAGCAGCAGAGCCACCACGACCTCGCGGTTCGAGTAGCGCACCAGCAGGCGCCGGTCGGCCTCGGTGCGGGGGTTGCCCCGGCCCTGGGTCAGGCCCGAATGCAGGAACAGCGCGTGCGGCATCACGGTGGCGCCGATGATCCCGACCGCGATGGTCAGCGCCTGCGCGTCGGGAATCCTCGGTGTGACGAGCCCTTTGGCGGCCGCGCCCCAGGCCACCGGCGCGACCAGGAGCTCGACCGCGTAGCAGAGGCCGATCGTGCCGACCATCGCGCCGATGGCGATCTCCAGCGGCCTGAAACCCTCGTGCTCCAGGAGCAGGATCGCGTAGGTGACCACCGCGGTGATCGCCATGCCGGCCATCAGCGGCATGCCGGTGAGCAGCGACAGGCCGATGGCGCCGCCCAAGAACTCCGCGAGGTCGGTGGCCATGGCGGCGACCTCGCTGATGCCCCAGAGCGCGAGGCGCACCGGGCGCGTCGTCGCGTCCCGGCAATGCTCGGCGAGATTCTTGCCCGTCACGATGCCGAGCTTGGCCGAGAGCGCCTGGAACAGCATCGCCGTCAGATTGGCGAGCAGAACCACCCAGAGCAGGCCGTAGCCGTAGCGGGCCCCGGCCTGGATGTTGGTGGCGAAGTTGCCAGGGTCCATGTAGGCGATCGACGCCGTCACGGCGGGGCCGGCGAACAGCAGGAACCGGGCCCGGCCGCCGGGGCGGCCGTCGAGGACGTCCCGGATGGCGCCCTCGGTGCGCCGGCTCATCGCCCCGCGGGCGGCTCCTTCGGGCGCCGGACCACCGGAGGCCGTCGCGGCGTTCGGCGCCACCATGCTCACCCTCTCCTCAAAAATATAGCGTGAGCTATACTCGGGGCTGTCGCCGCCGGATGCAAGAGGTCTCCGTGCGGGTCTGTGCGAGTCTGACGGGACTCCCCTGCCGGTACCGGTGTTTGCTAGACAGGGCCGGGGCGGCGCATGCGAGCCGAGAGGGGGAAGCCGATGCAGGAACCGTCCGACCCGGGCTCGCCCGAGACCGTGCTGGTCGATCCGGAGCGGCACGTGGAGAGTTTCCGCCAGGCCCGCGAGGCACGGCGCTCGGAACTCGTGGAGGATTACGTCGAGCTGATCGACGACCTGATCGGCGACGGCGGCGAGGCGCGCCAGGTGGACATCGCCGCCCGTCTCGGCGTGGCCCAGCCGACCGTCGCCAAGATGCTGAAGCGCCTGTGCGAGGAGGGGTTCGTCCAGCAGCGGCCCTATCGCGGCGTGTTCCTGACCGAGGCCGGCCGCCGGCTGGCCGCCCAGGCCCGGGAGCGCCACCGCATCGTCGAGCGCTTCCTGCGCGCGCTGGGGGTGAGCCCCGAGACGGCCCGCCGGGACGCCGAAGGGATCGAGCACCACGTCAGCGCCGAGACGCTCGAGGCGTTCCGCGCCTTCGCGGAGCGGCGCGGGGGGACGTGAGGCGCCGCTCCGACCGCCGACCGGATTACCTCGCTGCGCGTGCAAGGACGGCGTGCCGTCCTACCCTCACACCGTCGGCGCCGCCACCTTCTGGCGCAGGCCCATGATCACCGCCCGGAGCATCTCGGCCCCGGCCTCGCCGGCATCCGGCAGGGTGCCGGTGCGCGAGGCGTAGATCCGCTCGTGGACGAAGGCGAGTTTGGCGATCACCGTGGGCGTCAGCTTGAACGGGTAGAGCGCCGGCTGGCCCATGCTGTGGGACAGCGAGTTGATCGCGTAGGTCAGCGGCAGCCACGCGGCGATCAGCCGGTCGAGATCCAGCGTGTTGTAGGGATCGAAGTCGATCACCGTCGGCGCCGCCTGCCCATGGCGCAGGCGCGGACGGACGTGCAGCTCGAAGGTCGAGGCGGTCTCCACCGTATCGACGATGTGCAGGTAATGCGCGAAGGTCTCGGCGAAGTCCTCCCAGGGATGGGCGGTGGCGTAGGCCGAGACGTAGGATTCGTCCCAATCGGCCGGCGCGCCCTTCGCGTAATGGTCCTGCAGGGCCTGGACGTAGTTGAGGCGCTCGTCGCCGAACAGTGCCCGGAAGGGCTCCCAAGAGGGGCTGTTCAGCACCAGCAGGTACCAGAAGTAATGCCCGATCTCGTGCCGGAAATGGCCGAGCAGGGTGCGGTAATGCTCGCCGAACAGGATCCGGCGGCGCTCCCGCTCGACGTCGTCGGCCTCCGCGATGTTCATGGTGATCAGGCCGTTGATATGGCCCGTCAGAACCGGCGTCCCGCCGGAGAAGCTCTCGGAGGGGTCGACCAGGAAGTCGAAGGCCAGCCCGTCCGTGTACCGGGCGCGGGTGGCGAGCGGCAGCTCCAGGCGCAGCAGCGAGTAGAACAGCCGGTGCTTGGCCGCCTCGATCTGGCGCCAGCGGGTGAGGTTCCAGCTCTGCGACAGGTCCGGCACCACGCGGTTGTGGCGGCAGGCGGTGCAGTGGATGTCGGGGCTGTCCTCCGGAACCAGCCAGTTGCAGGCCGCCGAGACCGCGTTGTTGCACAGGCGGTAGCGCCGGCCGGGATCCGCGTAGGCGTGGAAGACCTGGGCGCCGCCCATCAGCGGATGGGCCGAGAGCCCCTGCGGTTCCAGGGCCGAGACCTCGTGGACCGTGCAGACGTAGCCCAGCGGCCGCGCGCAGCTCTCGCAGCCGGTCGCCTCGAAGGTGACCGGCTGGTCGCAGGCCTGGCACTGGAAGATCTTCATCGTGCGGTCCCGGGCCGGCCTCCGGCCCATCTGCCGGTCAAGCAGGGCCGGGCGGCAAAGTTCCTGCCAGCGGCCCGGACCGCCGGGCTCGCGTTCCGGATCCACGATGTCGCCGGGCCCGGCGATGGCCTGGAACAGCGCCGCCGTCATCCCGGGCCCTGCCGCGCAGTCCCGGGATGACGGCGTGTCAGGGCGTGCCGCCGCCCGCACGCATCCGTACCCGCGCCGCCCGCCGCACGGAAATTGCTTGTGACGCCGTCTGTATCGCATAACCGCGCGGTGGGGTCCGGCGCCCGGGACCGGCATCGAGAACCGCGTTCGATCCTTTCGACGGAGCCATCGTGTCGATCAAAGCCGCCCTGCACCACGTCACGCATTACCGCTACGACCGGCCGATCAGCCTCGGCCCTCAGGTGATCCGCCTGCGCCCGGCCCCGCACGCGCGCACCAAGGTCCCGGCCTACGCGCTGAAGGTGACGCCCGCCAACCACTTCCTGAACTGGCAGCAGGATCCGAGCGGCAACTGGCTCGCCCGCATCGTCTTCCCGGAGAAGACCGACGAGTTGAAGATCGAGGTCGACCTCACCGCCGACATGGCGGTGATCAACCCGTTCGACTTCTTCGTGGAGGATTACGCGCAGGTCCGGCCCTTCGCGTACGATCCCGCCCTCGCCGAGGAGCTGGCCCCGTATCTCGCGCCCGTCGACGCGGATTGTCCCGAGATGGAGGCGCTGCTGGCCCAGCTCCCTGAGGAGCCCAGCACCGTCCAGTTCCTCGTGGCGCTCAACGGCCAGATCGCCCGCGAGACGGCCTACGGCGTCCGCATGGAGCCGGGCGTCCAGACGCCCGCCGAGACCCTGAGGCTCAAGAGCGGCTCCTGCCGGGATTCCGCGTGGCTGCTCGTGCAGGTGCTGCGCCGGATCGGGCTCGCCGCCCGATTCGTGTCCGGCTACCTGATCCAGCTCGTGCCCGACACGACCGCGGTCGACGGGCCGACCGGCGCCGCGGCGGACTTCACCGACCTGCACGCCTGGGCCGAGGTCTACCTGCCGGGCGCCGGCTGGGTCGGCATGGACGCGACCTCGGGCCTGCTCACCGGCGAAGGCCACATCCCGCTGGCCGCGACGCCGCACTACCATTCGGCCGCGCCGATCTCGGGGGCGATGGAGCCCGCCGAGACGACCTTCGAGTTCGGAATGAGCATCACCCGCGTCGCCGAGACGCCGCGGATCACCAAACCGTTCTCGGAGGAAGTCTGGGCGTCGATGGACGCGCTGGGCGAGCGGGTCGATGCCGATCTGGCCACGCAGGATGTCCGCCTGACCATGGGCGGCGAGCCGACCTTCGTGTCGGTGGACGATTTCGAATCGCCCGAATGGAACATCGCCGCGGTCGGCCCGACCAAGCGCGGCCGCGCCGACCAGCTGATCCGGCGCCTGCGCGACCGGTTCGGGCCCGGCGGCCTGCTCCATTACGGCCAGGGCAAGTGGTACCCCGGCGAGAGCCTGCCCCGTTGGGCCTTCGCGCTCTACTGGCGCAAGGACGGCCAGCCGATCTGGCGGAACCCGGATCTGATCGCCCCGGAAGCCGCCCCCGGGGAGGCGGGCACGGCCACCATCGCGCAGGCCAAGGCGTTCGCCGACGCGCTGGCCCGCCGCCTCGGCCTCGCCGACTACGTCTTCCCGGCCTTCGAGGACGGCGAGCTCTGGGAGAAGAAGACCGCGGCGCTGCCGGTCAACGTCACGCCGGCCGACGCCAAGTCGGGCTCGGTGGAGTTCGATGCCCGGATCAAGCGGGTCTACGCGCGGGGCCTCGGAGAGGCGGCCGGCTACGTCCTGCCGCTCGCGAGCCTACCCACCGGCAAGGACGGCGAGGCCGAAAGGGTCTGGATCTCGGAAAAGTGGGATTTCCGGCGCGGCGCCGCCTTCCTGGTGCCGGGCGATTCGCCCGTGGGCTTCCGCCTGCCCCTGTCGTCGCTGCCCTACGTGCCGCCGGAGCACTATCCCTACTACCAGCCGCAGGACCCTCTGGAGCCGCGCCCGCCCCTCCCCGACGGCCATCCCGGCGCGTCTGTGGTCAACGGTTCCGGCATCACCGGCGTCGCAGTGCGCACGGCCCTGTCGATCGAGCCCCGTGACGGGGTGGTGCGGGTGTTCATGCCGCCGGTGCAGCGCGCCGACGAGTATCTCGAACTCGCCGGCCACCTCGAGGCGGCCGCCGCCGCGCTGAACCTGCCGATCCACCTCGAGGGCTACGAGCCGCCCTATGACCCGCGGATCGGCGTGATCAAGGTCACCCCCGATCCGGGCGTGATCGAGGTGAACGTCCACCCGGCCGCCTCCTGGCGGGAGGCGGTCGCCATCACCACCGACCTCTACGCCGAGGCCCGCCAGACCCGGCTCGGCGCGGAGAAGTTCATGGTCGACGGGCGCCATACTGGCACCGGCGGCGGCAACCACGTGGTCATGGGCGGTGTGACGCCGGACGATTCCCCGTTCCTGCGCCGGCCCGACCTGCTGAAGAGCCTCGTTCTGTACTGGCAGCGCCACCCGGCGCTCTCGTACCTGTTCTCGGGCCTCTATATCGGGCCCACGAGCCAGGCGCCGCGCATGGACGAGGCCCGCCACGACGGGCTCTACGAGCTGGAGATCGCGCTCGCCCAGGTGCCGGCCCCGGACGCGCCCAACATCCCGCGCTGGCTCGTCGACCGGATCTTCCGCAACATCCTGGTCGACGTCACCGGCAACACCCACCGGTCCGAGATCTGCATCGACAAGCTGTACTCGCCGGACGGGCCGACCGGGCGCCTCGGCCTCCTGGAATTCCGCGCCTTCGAGATGCCGCCGGACGCGCGGATGAGCCTCGCCCAGCAATTGCTGCTCCGCGCCCTCGTGGCCTGGCTGTGGCGCGAGCCGCAGACCGGAAGTTGTGTCCGCTGGGGCACGAACCTCCACGATCGGTTCATGCTGCCGCATTTCCTCTGGTCCGACTTCCTCTCGGTGCTGGAGGATCTGCGGGCGGCGGGGTACGCTTTCGATCCGGTCGCCTTCGAGGCGCAGGCGCTGTTCCGCTTCCCCGTCTTCGGCACGGTCGAGCAGGGCGGGGTCCGGATGGAGCTGCGCCAGGCGCTGGAGCCCTGGCACGTGATGGGCGAGGAAGGGACCAGCGGGGGCACCGTGCGCTTCGTCGACAGCTCGGTCGAGCGGCTGCAGGTCAAGGTCGAGGGCTTCGTGCCCGAGCGGCATGTCATCGCCTGCAACGGCCGACGCCTGCCCATGACCTCCACCGGCCGCGGCGGCGAGGCCGTGGCGGGGCTGCGCTTCAAGGCGTGGCAGCCGGCCTCCTCGCTGCACCCGACCATTCCGGCCCACTCGCCGCTGACCTTCGACATCCTCGATGCCTGGAGCGGGCGCTCCCTCGGCGGCTGCCGCTATCACGTCGCCCATCCGGGCGGCCGCAACTACGAGACCCATCCGGTCAATGCCTACGAGGCGGAGGGGCGCCGGCTCGCCCGGTTCCAGCCGCACGGCCACACGCCGGGCCGGCTCGAGATGCCCCGTCCGGAATCGAGCGCGGAGTTCCCGCTGACCCTCGACCTGCGGACGCCGGCCCCGCAATGACCGGGGTGCCATGATGCAGGCGGCGCTCGCGGACAGCACTGCCCGGGCCGAGCCGGTCGAGACCCAGCGGGCGCGCGTCGCCCGCTGGGTCGCGGGCTATCGCCCCGCCTCCGGTCGGCCAGACGAGTTCCTGGGTCCCGACGGCCAGCCCCGCGGGGCGTGGCCGCGCCTGCTCGACCATCTCGGCGGCCTCACCGAGCCGGAGATCATGGCCCGCTTCGTCGCGGCGGAGCGGCATATCCGGGACGCGGGCATCTCGTTCCGCATCGCCGGCGACCAGCGCGAGCATCCCTGGCCGCTCGGCTGCCTGCCCCTGGTGATCGAGGGGGCGGAGTGGGCGGCGCTCAGCGCCGGGATCGTCCAGCGCGCGGAGCTGATGGAGGCGATCCTCGCCGACACCTACGGCGAGGGCCGGCTGGTCCAGGAGGGTCTGCTGCCCGCCGCGATCGTGGCCGGCACGCCCGAGTTCCTGCACCCGCTCCAGGGCGTCACGCCCCCCGGCGGCCATTACCTGAAGCTCTACGCCGCCGATCTCGGCCGGGGTCCGGACGGGCGCTGGCAGGTGCTGGCCGACCGGACGCAGGCGCCCTCGGGCCTCGGCTGGGCGCTGGAGAACCGCATGGTCCTGGCCCGGACCTTCCCGGATTTCTTCCAAGACCTCCATGTCGAGCGCCTGCCGGCCTTCTTCCAGGCGTTCCGCGACGGGCTGGCGCTGGGCGCCGAGCGGTCCGACCCGCGGATCTGCCTGCTGACCTCCGGCCCCTACAGCAGCACCTATGTCGAGCAGGCGGCGCTCGCCCGCTATCTCGGCCTGATGCTGGTGGAGGGCGACGACCTCGTCATGCAGGACGGGCGCCTGCACGTGCGCACCGTCTCCGGCCTGAAGCGCGCCGACGCCCTGTGGCGGCGGATCGACGCCGACTTCCTCGACCCGCTGGAGCTGAACCCGGCCTCGCGGCTCGGCGTGCCCGGCATCCTCGACGCCCTGCGCAACGGCTCCCTGGTGATGGCCAACATGCCGGGCTCGGGGCTCGTCGAGTCGGCCGCGCTCGCGCCCTATCTCGACGGCATCGCCCGCCGGGTGCTGGGCGAGCCCCTGCGGCTCGGCCATCCGCGCACGTGGTGGTGCGGCGATCTCGAGGGCCTGGCACACGCACGGGCCAACCTCGACAGCCTGACCCTGCGCCCGGCCGCCACGCCCCAGCGCGGGGCGGGGCGCGACGCGATCCTGGCGGGCCCGGTCCTGGCGGCCGAGCGGGAGCGGGTCGTGGCGGCCCTGCGCGACCGGCCCTTCGACTACGTCGCCCAGGAGGCGGCGCCGCTCTCGACCATGCCGGGCTGGGAGCGCGGCCCGGACGGCCTCGCCCTGGTGCCCCGCCCGTTCGTGGTCCGGGTCTTCGCCACCCGGACGCCGCTCGGCTGGCAGGTCATGCCGGGCGGCTTCTGCCGGGTCTCGGAACGCGAGGACGTCGATCCGATCGAGCTGCGGCTCGGTATCCGCTCGGCCGATGTCTGGATCCTGTCGGAGAAGCCCGTCGCCGCGCCCCTGATCGGCGCGCAGGCGGCCCCGCGGGTGCGGCGGGTCGGCGGCCACCTGCCGTCCCGGGCGGCGGACGGCCTGTTCTGGTTCGGCCGCTATCTCGAACGCGCCGAGGCGGTGATTCGGCTCGTCCTCGCCCATCTGCGCAGCGTCGGCGACGCGGTCGGGGCCGACATCTCGGGCGCCCTCGACACCCCGGCGGCCCTGGCGCTCCGCGCCCTGCTGCACGAGTGGGGCAGCATCGGCGCGGCCGGCCTGCCCACCGCCCGCCTCGCCCAGGAGGCGCTGGCCGGGCACGACCGGCCGGGCTCGGCCCGCGCCCATATCGTCTCGGCCCGCCGCAACGCCGCAGCCCTGCGCGCGCGCCTGTCCGGCGAGGCTTGGCGGGTGCTCGCAGACCTGAACGAGTTCCTGTCCCTCAACACCGAGCGCACCTTCACCGAGTCGCAGCTCGCGGGTCGCGCCGAGCGGGCGTTGAGCCACCTCGCGGCTTTGTCCGGCCTGACCCACGAGAACATGAGCCGGGCGGAGGGCTGGCACTTCGTCGAGCTCGGCCGGCGGATCGAGCGGGCGATCAACACCTGCACCTTCGCGCTGGCCTTCGCCAACGACGAGGCGACCCCGGGCTGCCTCGGGGTGATGCTGTCGCTCTGCGATTCGCAGATCAGCTACGGACGCCGCTATCTGCAGGGCGCGGCTCTCGACCCGGTCCGCGACATGGTGCTGCTCGACCCCTACAATCCGCGCTCGATCGCCTTCCAGGCGGAGGCGATCACCCGCCACCTCGCCGACCTGCCGGCGCTGGCCGCCGATGGCCTCCCCGAGCCGCATTGCCGCCTCGCCGCCCGGATCCTGTCGGATCTGCGCAGCGGCGAGGCCGCCGATTTCGACGCCGTGCGCCTCACCGCGCTGGCGACCGACCTGGAGCGGCTCGCGGACGGGATCGCGGCCCGCTATTTCCCCACCGGGCCGAACGCGCTGCGCCCCGAGAAGCTGACGGGGCTGGCGTGATCTACACACTGCGCCACCGCACCACCTACCGCTACGGCAAGCCGGTGCACTTCGCCCGCTGCACCCTGCGGCTCAAGCCGCAGGATTGCGAGGGCCAGAGCGTGCTGGCGAGCGCCGTCACGATCGACCCGAGCCCCGCCCGCGCGGTGATGCGGCGCGACTATTTCGGCATCGACGCGGTGGCGGTCACGCTGGAGACGCCCCACACCACCTTCAGCGTCGAGGCGCTCTCCACCGTGCGGGTCGAGCGCCCCGCCCCGCCGCCGCCGGAGGCCGGGATGCCCTGGGAGCGGGTTCGCGACGCCGTGGTGGCCGGGCGGGACCTCGGCGGCCGCGCGCCGGTGCACTTCCTGTTCCCGAGCGGCCGGGTCCCGCTGCTCTCCGAAGTCACCGACTACGCGCGGCCGAGCTTCTCGCCCGGCCGCAGCGCCTACGGGGCGGCGCACGACCTGATGCTGCGCATCGGCCGGGATTTCCGCTTCGATGCCAAGGCCACCCATGTCTACACGCCGCTCGCCGAGTCCTTCGCGCTGCGGGCGGGGGTCTGCCAGGACTTCGCCCATGTGATGATCGCGGCCTTACGCGGCATGGGCCTGCCGGCGGCCTATGTCAGCGGCTATCTGCGGACCGTGCCGCCGCCGGGCCGCCCGCGCCTGCGCGGGGCGGATGCGAGCCACGCCTGGGTCGCGGTCTGGTGCGGCGACGGCTGGCTCGGCCTCGATCCCACCAACGCCGTGGCGGTGCGGGACGACCACATCGTGGTGGCCCGCGGCCGGGACTACGGCGACGTGGCGCCGATCGACGGCATCGTCAGCGGTTCGGGCAAGCAGCGCCTCAAGGTCGAGGTCGACGTAATCCCCGATACCGAGCTGCAGGATCTGGCGCTGGTGGGCTGAGGTCCGTCGGCCGCCGCGTCGTTGCGAGCGGAGCGAAGCAACCCAGCGCCACGTCCGCCGATGTCGCGCTGCCCTGGACTGTTTCGCTCCGCTCGCAAGGACGGTGGTGTCCGCGTCCCGCACCGGCCCGGCTTCGCGGAGTCGCACCGGCAACGATCGCGGCGCGGCGCGGACGCCGCCCGCCCTCACCACATCGTCTTGGCCGCCCGCTCCGGCCATTCCGCGTCGTAACGCTGGCCGCCGACTTCGCCCGCGGTCAGGGCTGCCAGGATCGCGCCGGGGGTCGGCAGGCTCGCCGCGTCGACGCGGGCTTCCGGATCCCACAGCCTGGCCCGGATAATCGCCCGCGCGCACTGGAAGTAGATCTCCGCGACGGTGATCACGATCGCGGTGCGCGGCGCGTGACCCTCGACCTGGAACGTCGCGAGCAGGTCCGGATCCGCCGAGATCACCGCCCGCCCGTTCACCCGCAGCGTCGTGCCCGAGCCGGGGATCAGGAACAGCAGCGCGACGCGGGGATCGCGCACGATGTTGCGCAGCGAGTCGATCCGGTTGTTGCCGCGCCGGTCCGGCAGGATCAGCGTGCGCGGATCGGCGACCCGCACGAAGCCCGGCTGGTCTCCGCGGGGGCTGCAATCGAGGCCCTCCGGGCCGGCGGTCGCCAGCACCGCGAAGGGCGAGGCCGCAATCAGCGCCGCGTAGTCCGGCGTGATCGCGCCCGCCACCTTCACCGTGGAGGCGGGCGCCAGGGGCGCGTGGTAGATCGCCTCCAGCGCGGCGAGGCTGTCGACGATCATCGCGCGCTCACGCGACCGGAGCCTTGCCGGCCGCGAAGGCTTCGTGCTCCGCCACCAACGCCCCCGACAGGGAAGCGGCGATCAGGCCCCGGGTCTCGTCGACCCCGTAGAGAGCCACGAAGGAGCCGAACCGGGGTCCGCGCGCCTCGCCGAACAGCACGTTGTAGAGGCTCGTGAACCACGCCTGCGACACGCCGGGCCGCCCGTCCGGGCTCTTGGCCTTGCCGGACATGTCGGGGAAGTGGCGCCGGCCGACCTCGTAGACTGCGGCCTGCAGGGCCTCCGGATCGGTGGAGCCGGTGTGCTCCTTGAGGGTCTCCGAGAGATCCTCCAGGGCGGCCCGCTCCTCGGGCGTGGGCGCCCGGTAGGTCTTGGCCGGCCGCACGAAATCCGAAAAGTACTTCAGCGCGTGCCTGACCAGCCGGTCGAGGCCCGGATGGGTCTCCGGCCCGGTCTGCGGCGCGTAGCGGCGGATGAAGCCCCACAACACCGCCGGATCCTCGGTGTTCGCGACCGCCGCGAGGTTGAGCAGCATCGCGAAGGTCAGGCTGGCGCCCTCGACCCGCTCGGGCTCCGGCGGGTTGCCGGCGTGGAGGTGCCAGACCGGGTTGCCCAGCCGCAGCTTCGCGTCCTGGCCGGCATAGCGGTCGAGGAAGCCGATATACTCGTCGACGTGCCGGGGAATCACGTCGAAGAACAGGCGCTTGGCCTCGCGCGGCTTGTTGTACATGAACAGGGCGAGCGATTCCGGCGTGCCGTACGTGAGCCACGCGTCGATGGTCAGGCCGTTGCCCTTCGACTTCGAGATCTTCTGGCCCTTCTCGTCGAGGAACAGCTCGTAGTTGAAGCCCTCCGGCGGCTCGCCGCCGAGCGCCCGGGCGATCTTGGCCGAGAGCTTGACCGAGTCGATCAGGTCCTTGCCGGCCATCTCGTAATCGACGCCGAGCGCCACCCAGCGCATCGCCCAGTCGGGCTTCCACTGCAGCTTGGCGTGGCCGCCGGTCACCGGGGTCTCGTAGCGCTCGCCCGTGGCGGGATCGCGCCACACGATCGTGCCGCTCTCCGCCCTCACCTCATCGATCGGCACCTGCATCACGTGGCCGGTGACCGGGTGGAGCGGCAGGAAAGGCGAGTAGCTCGCCGAGCGCTCCGCGCGCAGCGACGGCAGCATGATCTCCATCACGGAATCGTAGCGCTCCAGCACGCGCAGCAGCGTCGCGTCGAACACGCCCGCGCGGTAGCACTCGGTCGCCGAGCGGAACTCGTAAGCGAACCCGAAGGCGTCGAGGAAGCGGCGCAGCTCGGCGTTGTTGTGCGCCCCGAAGCTGTCATGGGTGCCGAACGGGTCCGGCACGCGGGTGAGCGGCTGGTTGAGATGGTCGGCCAGCATCTCCCGGTTCGGCACGTTGTCCGGGACCTTCCGCAGCCCGTCCATGTCGTCCGAGAAGGCGATCAGCCGGGTCGGCACCGCGTCGCGGGTGAGCACCCGGAAGGCGTGCCGCACCATGGAGGTGCGGGCGACCTCGCCGAACGTGCCGATATGCGGCAGGCCCGAGGGGCCGTAGCCGGTCTCGAACAGCACCTCTTTCTTGCCGGATTTCTCCAGCCGCGCCACGAGCTTGCGCGCCTCCTCGAAGGGCCAGGCGGCGGCGTTGGCGGCGGCCTCGATGATATCGGGATCGAGGATCAGGGCTGGCGGAGCGGCTGGCATGTCGTCGGGGATGATCTTCAGGGCTGAAAGCGAATGGGGAGCGCGCACCCTAGAGCGGTTCGCATCGGAGCGGAACGCCCGACGGTGCATTGTGGGGTTCCATCGCGGGCCCGCGCGTGAGGCCTATGACAGCGCATCTCGGTTTCGGCTTGGCAGACGCACGCCTGATCCGCTCGGCTTCCTGAGCGTGCCAAGCCGAGTCGCGAATTCCGGATCTCCGAAATCTCGCCCTCATCCTGAGGTGCCGCAGCGCAGCGGAGGCCTCGACGGAACCCTCCGGAGACCGCCGCGCTGGCTGGAGCTCTCCTTCGAGGCCGCTGCGCGGCACCTCAGGATGAGGGCGAGGAGGGGAAATCCCGGGTCAAACAGGCTCTTGGAGCCGATCCTTGGCCCAGATGGCGCGGATCTCCGCCTCTGTCGCGAAGTCGCCCCGCGCCTCGGCGGCCTCGGACGCGTCGAGTTCCGCCGCCTCCTCCGGAGTGAACCGGTAGACCGAGCCCCCAGCGCCCACGAAGGCCAGCATGAGCCGGGCGATCTCGTCCTGAAGGTCCGGGGACAGGCCGCACGCCTTGGCCACGGCCGTCTCGAAAAGATCCGTCATGGTGACATCCGACAGCCGAAGCCCGGCGGTCAGGATTCCCGGTTCCCGCTGGCGATGAAAGCCCTCAGAACGGGCTCACCGGGAAGAACCGCAGGTACAGCTCGGTGTACTTGCCGTCGTCCCAGACCCGCTGGAGCGCGTCGTCCAGCGCCCGGGAGAGGGCCGCGTCCTCCTGGCGGGTGATCAGGCCGATGCCCTCCCCGAAGTAGCGGTTCTCCAGGTAGTCGCCGCCGGTCAGCGCGCAGCAAGCCTCCGCGTCCTGGCCGCCGACATAGAGGGCGAGGTTCAGGCCGTCGGCGAACAGGTAGTCGATCTCGCCACGCTTGAGCGCGCCCTCGGCCGCCGCGAGGTCGGTGAAGTCCTTCGGGACGGCCTTCGGGAAGAACGCCTTGAGGTAGGCCGCGTGCGCGCTGCCGGCGATCACGCCGACGCTGCGCCCGGCGAGCGCCGCCGCCGAGGGGACGGGCAGGCCCTTGTCGATCCGCGCCGCGAAGCGCGCCGGCCAGCGGAAATACGGCCGCGTCGTCAGGAACTTCTCCCGCAGCGTCGCCGTGAGGGGGATGGCCGCCGCGACCACGTCGCCCTGCTTGCCGTCGAGGGCGTCCAGCAGGGTGTCGAAGCGGCGCGCTTGCACCGTGCAGGTGATCGTCAACTTCTCGCAGACGGCCCGGGCGAGTTCGACCACGAAGCCCGTCGGGTTGCCGTCGGGGCCGGCGAAGTGCAGCGGCGGGAATTCGTCGTCCGTGAGGAAGCGAACCGCCCGGCCGGTCTGAGGCGCCTCGATCCGCTCGCCCCGGCTGCGCGGGTTCCAGAAATCCGGCACCGTGACGGCGGGAGGTGCGGCGGGCGCGGCCTGGGGCTCCGTCGGCGCCGCGGCACCGGCGGGTGGCGGCCAGAGGAGCACGGCGGCGAGCGCGGCCGCCGCGAACCGGAATGGGATGCCTGTCCTATCGCCTCTTGACGATCGGGAGGGGGTGGTGCTCCTCTCGGAGCGTGGGGGCGGGGACTGGCTCACCTCCCTCCTCTACCACGACCTGGGGCCACCGGGGGAGCGCACGGCGTGTCGTTCCAGCGCCCGCCCGCGGGGCAGGCAGCCCTGCCGCCGGAGATCGCCTTCCTGCAAGCCGAGGGCGTCGACGGCCAGCTGCTGATCCGGGCGGCCGCCGCCGCGGCCGAGGCCGGGACCGACGCGGCGACCGCCCTGCTCCAGGCCGGCCTGATGGCGGAGGCCGCCTATTACCGGGCCCTGGCCCGGGCGCTCGACGCCCCCTACCTCGACGGGCCGATCCCGTTCGGCCTGGGCCTGCGCTTCCCCGACAGCGTGGCGGCCGGTCTCGCGCCGCTGGCACCCGGGGCGGTGGCGCCCTGCGTGCTGGCGCCCCGCGGCCGGATGATCGCGGACCTCCTCGACGGCCCGCGCCGGGCGTCCAGGCCGGCGATCACCAGCCCGACACGCCTGCGCGAGGCCGTGTTCGCCGCGATCCCCGAGCAGGTGGCGGATTACGCGTCGCACGAGCTGCGGCGGCGCACGCCCGAGCGGGCCACCGCGCGCGAGCCGGCCGTCTGGTGGCTGCTGGTCCTCGGACTGGGGCTCACCGCAGCGCTCTGCCTGTGCGCGGCGCTCCCGGCGTGGCTCGCCCGGACGGCGATGCTGGCCGCCCAGGGCCTGTTCCTGGCCATGGCGAGCTTCCGGCTCGCCGCCCTGGCCATCACGGCCCCGGTGGCTGCGGACGCGACGGTGCCGCTCGCCGATGCGGATCTGCCGGTCTACACGGTGCTGGTCCCGCTCCGCCGCGAGGCGGCGGTGGTGCCGCACCTGCTCAAGGCGCTGGCCGCCCTCGATTATCCGGCGGCCAAGCTCGACATCAAGCTGCTGCTGGAGGCGGACGACCCGGAGACCGGCCCGGCCCTCGCCCGGATCCCGCTGCCGGCGCGGTTCGAGGTGATTACGGTGCCGCCCGGCGGCCCCCGCACCAAGCCGCGGGCCCTCAACGCGGCGCTGCCGCTCGCCCGCGGCGCCCTGCTGACCGTCTACGACGCCGAGGACGCACCCGATCCCGGGCAATTGCGGCTGGCGGCTACCCTTTTCGCGCGCCTGCCCGACCGCGTCGCCTGTCTTCAGGGGCGGCTGGTGATCGACAATGCCGGCGATTCCCGGCTCGCCCGCGCCTTCGCCCTCGAATATGCGGGCCTCTTCGACGTGCTGAACCCGGCGCTGGCACGGTGCGGCCTGCCGGTGCCGCTCGGCGGTACCTCCATGCACCTACGCACCGATGTGCTGCGGGCGCTGAACGGGTGGGATCCGTTCAACGTCACCGAGGATGCCGATCTCGGGATTCGCCTGGCGCTGGCGGGCTATACCGTCGGCGACTTGCCGAGCCCCACCTTCGAGGAGGCGCCGGCCCGGCTCGCCGCGTGGCTCGCCCAGCGCACCCGCTGGCTGAAGGGCCTGATCCAGACCAGCCTCACCCATGGGCGCCGGCCGCTCGCCAACGCGCGCAGCCTCGGCGTGCTGGAGACGCTCTGCGCCGCCGCGCTGGTGCCGGGCACGGTCGTGTCGGCGCTCGCCTATCCGGTCTGCCTCGCCGCAGCGGCCTGGGACTTCCTGGTCCTGGACATCGCGGCGGCGCCCGCCTTCCTCGACAACCTCCCTACTGGGCTCGCGATCACGCTGTTCGGGACGGGGCTCGCGTCGCTGATCCTGCCGGCCCTGCTCGGCTGCGCCCGGCGCGGCTGGGGCGACCTCGCCCGGTCGGCCGTCTGGATGCCGCTCTACTTCCTCCTGATCAGCCTGGCCGCCTGGCTTGCGCTGGCCGAACTGCTCCGCGCCCCGGAGCGCTGGAACAAGACCCGGCACGGCCTGGCGCGGACCTCGCGCAGGGGCGGGGCGCATCGGCCCGCAGGCGAGCCAGGCGCCCTGCGACATTTGGAGCCGGCCTGCGGCGGGCGCGAGGCCGGGGAATGCGGTTTCTCCTGATCTGAATCAGCCCGATCGGTCGGCGCTGCCGCTAGCCTCGAGCCTCGAGCCTCGGACGTCGCCGGCGCTGCGGTGGCCGGTCATTCTCCACAGGGTGGAGCGAGCGATGCCGGCCTTTCTCCGACGGATCCTGGAGCACGCGGACGGCCGCTCGGGCCTCGCCTTCGCCTCCGACAGCCTGGAGGCGGCCGATGCCGACGCCGCGATCCTCAAGGCCCGGGAACTCTGCCGCAAGGCCGCCGGCATGCTGCTGACCGGGGCGGTGCTGATGGATCCGGTCGGGCGGATCCTGTGGTCGTTCAGCCTGGCGCTGGCCCGGGAGCCGCTCTGCGTCCGGCCCACGAGCTGAGCCCGGACGCAACACATGGGACCCGCGCGCCGTTGTCGGTCCATGGCGTATCCCTGATGGCAACGATCGCGATCCTGATCGGCACGCAGGCCGGCGCCCGGCTGCTGGCCGCCGCCTCGGAGCGGGAGGCGGCCCTCTCGGCCGAGGCTTTCTTGCTACGCCTGCCGGTCCGGACCCTTCCGGCCCCGCTCTGGGTCCAGTGCGCCGACCCGGCGGTCAGCGGACGGCTCACCGCCTATCTCAACGGCCTGCAGGACGAGCAGGTGCGCGAGCGCGACGCCCGGGTCTGACCGGGCTCCCGCCCGCGCGGATTCCCCTTTCACCCGCCATGGTCTAACGCCCGGAGCGTGAGTGACCTGCGCGACGAGGGACGATCCGGCATGAGCGAGGCGACCGCCGGGGCGATGTCCCAGGAGCTGTCCCGGGAGCTGCCTGGGGAGGCACCGCTGCACAGGCTCCTGCGCCTGATGGCGACCCTGCGCGACCCTGTCCGCGGCTGTCCCTGGGACGTGGCGCAGACACCTGCGACCATCGTGCCCTACACGATCGAGGAGGCCTACGAGGTCGCCGACGCGGTGGCGCGCGGCGATCGCGACGACCTGCGCGACGAGCTCGGCGACCTGCTGCTCCAGGTGGTGTTCCAGGCGCAGATGGCCGAGGAGGCCGGCGCCTTCGCGTTCGACGACGTGGCGCGGGCGATCGGCGACAAGCTGGTCCGCCGCCATCCGCATGTCTTCGACCGGGACGGGCAGCCCCTGCCCGCAGGCTCGCCGCTGCGCGATCCGGCGCAGGTCGAGGCGCAATGGGCGGCGATCAAGGCTCAGGAGCGGGCGCACCGGTCCGCGGCCTCCGGCGCCGCGGAGGCCGCGCCCGACCCGCTCGGCGGCGTCGCATACGCGCTCCCGGCCCTTGCCCGGGCGGAGAAGATCTCCCGGCGGGCGGCGGCCTACGGCTTCGACTGGGGCAACGCCGCGCAGGTCATCGACAAGGTCCGCGAGGAGACCGACGAGGTCGCCGAAGCCCTGGAGGCGCGCGACCCGCAGGCGCTCTCGGAGGAGATCGGCGACCTCCTGTTCTCGGTGGCCAACCTCGCGCGGCATGCCGGGATCGACCCGGAGACGGCCCTGCGCGACGGCACCGCCAAGTTCGAGCGCCGCTTCGCCGCGATGGCGGAGCACCTGCGGGCGGCAGGCGGCGAACTCGGCCGCTCGGACCTCGCCTCCATGGAGGCGGCCTGGCAGGCGGCTAAGCGCGACGAGGCGGCCGGCGGCGCGTGAGCGGGCGCGGCGATCGCCCGCGCGGGGGCTGCACTCCAGGGCTCGACAGGCGGCGTTCGGCGGATATGTTCCGCGCATGCGCCCGATCCTGCCCATCCTCACAACGCTCGCCGCCCTCGCCGCTCTGGCGTCGCTGTCCCGGCCCGCCGCTGCCGAGACGATCGTCCAGGAACGATTCGGCTGCCACACCCAGGAGGTCACGGACCGCCTGTTCAAGCTGGTCATGGCCGGCGACGAGGAGGGGTTCGGGCGGCTGCTGCGCGGCAGTCTCGCCAGCGGCGAATGCCGGTCCTGGAAGCTCGGCGAGGAGGTCCGGCTCGAATCCCGGACGATGAGCTACGGCTGCCTCGCCCTGACGAACAATCAGGATCGCTGCTACTGGACCCCGCTCAGCGCGATCGAGAAAGCGGGCTGAGCCCGTCGCGTTCCGCCGGGCGGCCGGTGCCGGGATCGGCGCGGTCCGGCACCACCGCGGCGGTGCCGGATGCAGGTGCGCTCAGGCGGCCTTCTTCGAGCCCTTGGCCTTCGGAGCCTCGCCGTCCTCGGCATCGCCGGCGGCGTTGATCGACTCGGCGATCTTCGAGAGCAGGGCGTCGGTCTTCTTCTCCTCCTGCAGCGTCTCGTCCAGGAGCTTGGCGGCCTCGCCGTAGCCGAGCTGACCGGCCCAGGTCTTCAGGGTGCCGTAGCGGCTGATCTCGTAATGCTCCACCGCCTGGGCGCAGGCGGCCAGCACCGCGTCGGCGGCCGGGCTGCCCTCGAAATCCTCGAGATCCTCCTCCATCTCGGAGACGATGCCCTGCATCGCCTCGCAGGTCTTGGCGCGGGCGGGCTTCCCGATGATCTCGAAGACCTGCGTCAGGCGCTCCACCTGCTGGGCGCTCTCCTCGGCATGGGTCTCGAAGGCTTGGCGCAACTCCGCGTGCTCCGCGGACTTGGCGGACTTCTTGAGGGCCTTCACCGATTGCTTCTCGGCGTAATAGACGTCCTTCAGGGTCTCGTAGAAGGCGTCGTGCAGCGTCTTCTGCTTGGCCATGGCGGTCTGTCTCCATCGGGGGCCGCTGGCGGGTAGCGCGGCTTCCGGACGGGGAACGCGGGTCCCGCCGGTCGTATCCGGACGATATCTTCGCCCTGTGGAGGAACCTTTCGCGGCTCAGGTGCCCGCCCCGTCCGGGCGCGTCTTGCGGCCCGGGCCGACGCCCGCCGGGTCGGATCCGGCCGGCTTGATCCCCAGTGGCTTAGGTCTCGCTGCCTTGGGCCCCGACGGTTTGGGCTGCAGGCGGTCCAGAGCGATCTCGAGGGCGCGCTCGACCGCGTCGCGATCCGGCAGGGTGTCCGGAAGCGGCGGGCGCGTTCGGCCCGGATCGCGGCGCCTCGTCATGGAATCCGCCCGTATCGGGGCCACGCGGCCCGGTATTCCGGCGCGCGCGGCAGCTGGCGAGCAGTCTATCGCCCGGATCACAGGATCAAAGCCTGCCGTGATCCCGGGATCCCAGGATCCTGTGATCAAGGTTCCTGGATCGTTGCTGGCCGGTCGCGCGGGACGACCCCACCGGGTGGCGGGGCATCCCCGGATGTCTTGGCGCCGGCCCCGAACGACCGCCCGCGCCGGCGGAACGGCCAGTCGGTCAGCCCGCCGGCCCAGAGCGCCGCCCAGAGGAAGACCGGCTGAAACGCCAGGCGCGGGCCATGGTACCACCAGGAATCCGGGATGCCGTCGATGTGGACGTGCGCGAAGGCGTGCTTGAGGTTCGCCGGGTAGACGCAGACCGCGTAGAGCGCGAGGCCGATCGCGGCCGCGCGCCGGAACTGCCGGGTCAGAAGCCCGATGGCGCCGGCGATCTCGCACACGCCGGTGGCCAGGATGACCAGCCGCGGCGCCGGCACCCAGCCGGGCATCAGCGGCAGCATCGCGTCGGTCGCCGCGAGATGCACGATCCCGATGCAAGCGTAGAGGGCCGCGAGCCCGTAGCGGAGCCGCCGACGGCCCGTCGCGAGCGCCGGATCGGTCACGCGACGACGTCCGTCGACACGCCGCAGGCCTCGGCCACCGAGGCCGTGAGCGCCGCGCTCAGTCGGGCCACCGCCGGGTGCCGGGCGCTGGCGAAGGCGGTGTCGCCGATCGCCGTCACGGGGGCCAGGAGCCGCAGCGAGTTGGTCAGGACCACGGCCTCGGCCGCGCGCCATTCCGGCAGGCTCAGCGACCGTTCCTCGGCCCGCAGCCCGCATCCGGCGGCGAGGCCGAGGATCTCCGCCCGGACGATGCCGGCCAGCACGCCGTCGGTGAGCGGCGGCGTCACCAGACTCTGCCCGAACAGCGCGAACAGGTTGCCGGTGCCCGCACAGGCGACGTACCCCCGCGTGTTGCAGAACAAAGCCTCGTCGAAGCCCGCCGCGGCGGCCTCCCGGGCGGCCAGCACCGCGTCGAGGTAGCCGAGCGTCTTCAGCCGGGCGGCGGGCGAGGTCTCGTTGCGGGCGACCGGCGTCGGCCACAGGCGCAGGGGCGCGAAGGCCGCGCTCCGGGCGCTCGGCGCCGCGGTGGCGAACAGCGTCGGGCGCGGATCGTCCGGCGGCTTGAGGCCGCGCGGACCGGAGCCGCGGGTGAGGGTGGTGCGGATCGCCAGCCGCTCCCCCTGCCCGGCGAGTGCCCGGAGAGCCTCGCGGATCCGCTCCGGCTCGGCGGGGATCCCGAGCCTGCCGGCGGAGGCCACGAGCCGGTCGATATGCGCCGCCTCGAAGGCGACGCGGCCGCCGAGGGCGAGCGCCGTGTCGAACAGGCCGTCGCCCAGCGTCAGGCCGCGATCGGTGAGGTCGAGCGCAGCGGTCGTCCCGGCGACGATCGCGCCGTCACGCCACAGCATCGCTCGGCCCCGCCTGTCGGTCGCGGCTCGCCCGCCACGCGCGTGCCAGTCCCAGGAAATTGCCGAACAGGGCGTGGCCGCCCTCGGTCAGCACCGATTCCGGATGGAACTGGATGCCGTAGGTCGGGTGGGTCCGGTGCGAGAGCGCCATCACCTCGCCCTCCTGCGAGACCGCGTCGACCGAGAGATGCTGCGCCATGTCGGGGCCGGGATTCACCACCAGCGAGTGGTAGCGCCCCACCGGCATCGGTGCCGGCAGCCCGGCGAACAGCCGCTCGCCCTGGTGGGCGATCGGCGTCATCTGTCCGTGAAGCGGGCGCTGCGCCCGTGCGACCGTGCCGCCGAAGGCCGCGCCGATCGCCTGATGGCCGAGGCAGACCCCGAGGATCGGCACCGCCCCCGACAGGTCGCGGATCGCCGGGAGCGAGATTCCGGCCTCCGCGGGGGTGCAGGGGCCGGGCGAGACCACCAGGGCCTCGGGCGCCAGCGCCCGGATGCCGGCGACGTCGAGGGCGTCGTTGCGCACGACCCGGACCTCTTCCCCCAGCTCCTCCAGGTAGCGGACGACGTTGAAGACGAACGAGTCGTAGTTGTCGAGGACGAGGATCATGCGAAGGCCTCGAACACGCGCTCGGCCTTGGCCAGGGTCTCGTCGTATTCCGGGCCGGGCTCCGACAGCAGGGTCACGCCGCCGCCGGCCTGCAGGACGGCCTGGTGATCGTCCATGAACACCGTCCGGATCGCGATCGAGGTGTCGAGCGCCCCGTCGAAGCCGACCCGGCCGATGGCGCCGCAATAGAGCTCCCGGGCGTCGCCCTCGATCTCCGTGATGATGTCCATGGCGCGGATCTTCGGGGCGCCGGTGATCGAGCCCCCGGGGAAGGTCCCTTCCAGGAGGTCGAGAGCGTCGAGCCCGTCGCGGAGGTCTCCGGTCACCACCGACACCAGATGGTGGACGCCCGCGTAGGTCTCCAGGCCGCACAGGGTGGGCACGGCGACGCTGCCCGGCGCGCAGACCCGGGACAGGTCGTTGCGCAGCAGGTCGACGATCATGACGTTCTCGGCCCGCTCCTTGACGGAGGCCAGCAGCGCCTCGGCCGCCGCCCGGTCGGCCGCGGGATCGTCGAGGCGGCGGGCGGTGCCCTTGATCGGGCGCGTCTCCACGTGCCGGCCATCCAGCCGGATGAAGCGCTCGGGCGAGGAGGACGCCACCGTCAGTCCCTCCAGCTCCAGATAGGCACCGAAGGTCGCGGGATTGGTCTCGCGCAGGCGGCGATAGAGCGCGAACGGGTCGAAGCCGGCCGGTAGGTCCGCCGAGAAACGCTGAGCGATGTTGGCCTGGTAGATGTCGCCGGCCCGGATATAGGCGCGCACCTTTTCGACAGCGTCTTCATAGGTTTGCCGGTCGAAATTGGAACGCCACGTGAGCTTCTCGGCGGGTTCGGACGGCGGCGGGGCCGGGGCCGCCGCGGCGCCGAGCAGGTCGGCGAAGCGGGCGAGCTGCGCTTCGGCGCGGTTCTGCCGGGCGGCGGGCTCGCGCTCGGGGAAGCCGGTGGCGACCAGCCGGGCGGTGCCGGCGGCGTGGTCGATGACCAGGGCCGTGTCGTAGAGATTGAAGGCGATGTCGTCGGTGAGCCCTGCCCGTCGGGCCGGCACCGTGACCCGTTCCAGCTGCGCGCCGAGATCGTAGGCGAGATAGCCGATGGCGCCGCCCGGGAACGGTTCGTCCGGACCGGGCGCGATCCGGTACGGCGCGAGGCAGGCCCGCAGGGCCGCGAAGGGCCCGCCCGGCACCGGGCGGCCATCCAGGGTCGCGCGTCCGTCGCGGAACCGGAAGCGTGCGAACGGCTCGGCGGCGACGATCGAATGGCGCCCGAGCGGATCGTGCCGCATGGCGCTGTCGAGGAAGGCGAGCCCCGGCAGGGCCCGCAGCCGGGCCGCCGCTGCGACGGGATCGATGAGGGGGATCTCTCGGGTCCACATGACCGGGTTCGGGGCTGATGTCCTTGGAGGCCGCGCGCACGCTGCCGTCGCACAGGCGATGCCGCGGGGGAAGCGGCAGTTCCACGCAGGCACCGCCGCGCGGCGCGCACGGCCTCGGTCCTCGGCGCCGGCCGGCGCCGCCGCTTCTTGATGTGTGGTGTCAGGATCGGCCGGTAAAGACTTGCCCAACAGCCAAGTTTGCCGGCGACAGTCAGCCTCGCGCGCGGGGCCGGGCACCCCTGCGGCGGCCGGTCTCGCGCAGGCCGGCGGGAATCGCTATAGGAGCCCCATCCCGAATTCTCGCCCTCGCGTTCCGTGTGACTGTCCCACAGGTCACGCGCGCGGGCGGTGTCCGACCCGTCGAATGCGCCCATGACCGCCACCGCCATACCTGCCCCCAAGGCCTCGGCCCCCAAGATCTCCTTCGTCTCGCTGGGCTGCCCGAAGGCGCTGGTCGATTCCGAGCGGATCCTGACCCATCTGCGCGCCGAGGGTTACGAGCTGGCCCGCCGGCACGACGGCGCCGACGTGGTGATCGTCAACACCTGCGGCTTCCTCGATTCGGCCAAGGCGGAATCGCTCTCGGCGATCGGCGAGGCCATGGCGGAGAACGGCCGGGTCATCGTCACCGGCTGCATGGGCGCGCAGCCGGAGGAGATCCGCGAGAAGTATCCCGACCTCCTGGCGGTGACCGGCCCCCAGGCCTACGAGTCGGTGGTGGCGGCCGTCCACGAGGCGGTGCCGCCGGCCCACGACCCGTTCCTCGACCTCGTGCCGCCGCAGGGAATCAAGCTCACCCCGCGCCACTACGCCTACCTGAAGATCTCGGAGGGGTGCAGCAACCGGTGCAGCTTCTGCATCATCCCGTCCTTGCGCGGGAACCTCGTCAGCCGCCCCGCCGCCGACGTGCTGCGCGAGGCGGAAAAACTGGTCAAAGCCGGCGTGAAGGAGCTGCTGGTGGTCAGCCAGGACACCAGCGCCTACGGCGTCGATATCCGCTACAGTGAGAGCCCGTGGCAGGACCGTCAGGTCCGGGCGAAGTTCTACGACCTCACCAAGGAGCTCGGCGAGCTCGGGGCCTGGGTGCGGCTGCACTACGTCTACCCCTATCCGCACGTGGACGAGGTCATCCCGCTGATGGCCGAGGGCAAGGTGCTCCCCTATCTCGACATGCCGCTCCAGCACGCGAGCCCCTCGGTGCTCAAGCGCATGCGCCGCCCCGGCAACCAGGAACGCCAGCTCGACCGGATCCGGAGCTGGCGGCAGATCTGCCCGGACCTCGCGATCCGCTCGACCTTCATCGTCGGCTTCCCCGGCGAGACCGAGGCCGAGTTCGAGGAATTGCTGGCCTGGCTGCAGGAGGCCAAGCTCGATCGGGTCGGCTGCTTCGAGTACGAGCCGGTGGCGGGCGCCACCGCCAACGCGCTGGGCGACCTCGTTCCGCCGGAGGTCAAGGCCGAGCGCAAGCGCCGGTTCATGGAGACGCAGAACGGGATCGCGCTGAGGCTCCAGCGGGCCAAGGTCGGCAAGCGGCTGCCCATCATCGTCGATTCCGTCGAGGGCGGGGTTGCGCGGGGCCGGTCCAAGGCCGACGCGCCGGAGATCGACGGCACTGTCCACGCCGCCTTCCGGCGCCCGGTGCGGGTCGGCGATATCGTCACCGTGAAGATCGACCGGGCCGAGGCCTACGACCTCTACGGCAGCGTGGCCTGAGGCGGCGCGCCGTAGCGACTTTCCAAACCGCGTCCTCATCCTGAGGTGCCGGAGCGCAGCAGAGGCCTCGAAGGAGATCTCCAGAAGATACGGCGATCCCTGGAGCCCTCCTTCGAGGCCCGCTGACGCGGGCACCTCAGGATGAGGGCGCGGGTGGGACATCTCTGTTGACGCCACGTCCAGCGCGGCTTGACCCCGCCGGCCCGCCGCGCTTTCTCGGAACAGAGCAGGAACCCACGGCGTATCTCCGAGGCGGCGATGGATCCGGAGGTCGCGCTCCGAAAAATCATCCACATCGACATGGACGCGTTCTACGCCTCCGTGGAGCAGCGCGACGACCCGTCCTTGCGCGGCCTGCCGCTGGCCGTGGGCGGCTCGCGGGAGCGCGGCGTGGTGGCGGCGGCGAGCTACGAGGCCCGGAAGTTCGGCGTCCGCTCGGCCATGCCGTCGGCCACCGCCCGCCGGCTCTGCCCGGATCTGCTGTTCGTGAAGCCGCGCTTCGAGGTCTACCGGGCGGTCTCTGAGGAGATCCGGGCGGTCTTCGCCCGGCACACGCCGATCATCGAGCCGGTGGCGCTCGACGAGGCCTATCTCGACGTCACCGAGAACCTCCTGGGGCTCCCGACGGCGACGGCCGTGGCGAAGGCGATCCGGGCCGAGATCTTGGAACGCACCGGGCTCATCGCCTCGGCGGGGGTCTCGTACAACAAGTTCCTCGCCAAGGTGGCGTCCGACCACAGGAAGCCGAACGCCCTGTTCGTCATCACCCCCGCCATGGGACCGGATTTCGTGGCGGAACTGCCGATCGGCCGGTTCCACGGGGTCGGCCCGGTCACCGAGGCGAAGATGAAGCGGCTCGGGATCGAGACCGGGGCCGATCTCCGCGCCTGGACGCCCGAGCGCCTGCGCGAGACCTTCGGATCGGCGGGCGCCTACTATTACGCCGTCGCCCGCGGGATCGACGCGCGGCCGGTCCGCGCCCACCGGGTGCGCAAGTCGATCGGCGCGGAGACCACCTTCTCGGAGGACACAGCCGCCTTCGAGGTTCTGGCCGCCCGGCTGGCGCCGCTGTTCGACAAGGTCTGGACCGGGGCCGACGCCAAGGGCATGCGCGCCCGGACCGTGACCCTGAAGCTGAAATTTTCGGATTTCGCCCAGGTCACCCGGGCGAAATCGCTCACCGTTCCCGTGGCCGACCGGACCAATCTGGAGCGGATCGGCCTCGACCTACTCGCCGGCCTGTTCCCCCTTCGGCGCAGCGCGCGGCTGATCGGGGTATCGCTGTCGGGCTTCGCTCAGGACGAGCCCGACGGGCCGCAGCAACTCGGGCTGGCGGTCTGACACGGCCTCCGGCGCAAGCGTCCGCTCCGTCATGCGCGGCACTGCGCCTGTGCGGTTCCGCACGTCGGGCAGGCGGGATCGGTCCCAGAGCGGAGCGATCCGGCACGGATCGGGGTTGTCCGAGCCCGTGCGAACGCAAGGACCCTGCCGATGTCGAAGCACGCCCTTCTGGCCATGGCCGCCGTGCTTCTCCCGGTCTGCGCGGCGGGCGCCGCCCGCGCGGACGGCACATCCGCTTTCGGAGCCGCCAACGCGGCTCAGCTGCGCGGCTACACCGCGAGCCCGGCCCAGATCTACGTTCCGGCAGGCGGCCCGAACGACAGGCCCGCAGCCCCCGCGCCGCAGCGGCAGAAGGCGCCGGTGCGCAGCCGCTGAGATCGGCCCGGGCCGCACGGGCCCGGGCATCCCGTCACGCGTTCTTGCGCGGCCGGTGGTCGGGGTCGATGCCGCCATCGACCTTGGTCTCGTTGTCCACGTCACCCTCGAAGGTCGAATCCGCCTGCAGATCGGCAGGATCGGCGCCGCTCATGCCCTTCGAGGTGCCGATCCCGGGATTGCCCTTGAGGTCGGCGTCGGTCGGGGTCTCGGTCTTCAGATGCTTGGACGACATGCAGGCTCCTGTCGGATGCTGATGTCGGGCCAACGCACCGAGGCGGAGACGGTCTCCCGCGCCCCGTGCGGCGGTTCGCCTCCGGTCCCCGCACATCCTCAGCCGATCGCGGCCGCCCCGATCCGGCGGATGCCCACCGCCTCCATCCGCGCCCAGGCCTGCGCGAGGGATCCGTCCACGTCGATCCCGCGCACGGCATCCTCCACTACCCAGACCTCGAAGCCCGCGTCGCGTGCATCGAGCGCGCTCCAGGCGACGCAGAAATCGGTGGCGAGGCCGCACACGGCGACGCGGGCGATGCCGCGCTCCCGGAGCGCCCCCGCGAGGCCGGTGCGCGTGGCCCGGTCGGCCTCCAGGAAGGCCGAGTAGCTGTCGATCCGCGGATCCAGCCCCTTGCGCACCACGAGGCTCGCCCGGTCGGTGGCGAGGCCCGGCGCGAAGGCGGCGCCCGGGCTGCCCTGGACGCAGTGGCGCGGCCACAGCACCTGCGGTCCGTAGGGCAGCATCACCGTCTCGAACGGGGCCCGCCCCGGATGGGTCTCGGCGAAGGAGACGTGGTCCGGGGGATGCCAGTCCTGCATCAGCACCACGTGCCGGAAGCGGTGCTGGAGCGCGTTGATCGGGCCGATCACCGCGTCGCCCTCCGGCACGGGGAGCGCCCCGCCCGGCAGGAAGTCGACCTGCACGTCGACGACGAGGAGCAGGTCGGCGTTGCCGGGCGTCACGGTTGCAGGCCTCAGGGCAGCATCACGATCGAGCCGGTGGTCTCCCGGCCCGCGAGGTCGCGGTGGACCTGCTGCGCCTCGGCCAGCGGGTAGGTGGCGTTGACGGCGATCTTCACCGCGCCGTCGCGGACCACCTTGAACAGGCGGGCGGCCGCCTCTTCCAGCGTGGCGCGGTTCGACGAGAAGGTCGCGAGCGTCGGGCGGGTCACGTAGAGCGAGCCGCGCGGGGCCAGCAGGCCGAGGTCGAGCCCGGTGATCGCCCCGGAGGCCGAGCCGAAGCTCGCCAGCAGGCCGAGCGGTGCGAGGCTGTCCAGCGAGCCCATCAGAGTCGCCTGGCCGACGCCGTCATAGACCACCGGGACGCCCTTGCCGCCGGTGATCTCGCGCACGCGCTTGGCGACGTCCTCCTCGCGGTAGAGGATGACGTGGTCGCAGCCGTTCTGCTTGGCGAGTTCTGCCTTCTCGGGGCTGCCGGCGGTGCCGATCACCGTGGCGCCGAGGTGCTTGGCCCACTGGCAGGCGATCAGGCCGACGCCGCCGGCGGCCGCCTGCCACAGGATCGTGTCGCCGGGCTTCACCGCGTAGGTCCGGTGCAGCAGGTACTCGACGGTCAGGCCCTTGAGCATCATGGCGGCGGCGGTCGTCTCGTCGACGCCGTCGGGGATCGGCACGGCCGCGGAGGCCGGGATCACCGGCTCCTCGGCGTAGCAGCCGTCCGCCACCGAGCCGTAGGCGACCCGGTCGCCCGGCTTGAACTGGGTGACGCCCTCGCCCACCGCCGTGACGGTGCCGGCGCCCTCCTTGCCGGGGGTGTAGGGCATGTGCGGGGACTTGTAGGCGCCGGTGCGGAAGTAGATGTCGATGAAGTTAACGCCGATGGCGGCCTGCTTGACCCGGATCTGCCCGGGGCCCGGCTCGGCCAGGGGCACGTCCTCGAAGCGCATCACCTCGGGGCCGCCATATTCGTAGACCCGGATCGCCTTCGGCATCGTTGGACTCCCGCTCGCCGCCCCGTCCGGGGGCGTTGCAGCCCGAGATAACGGAGCGCCCGGCGGAGGCAATTTCTTTTTGCCGTCTCGCCCTCCAGTTGTAACTCGTCCGGTCGTGGCCCCGTTCTGGATCCGTCGCCGCGGGGGGCCTATCTAGCGCCTACCCCTTGTTCGAGCCGAGGTCCGAGATCCATGTCCGGCACCACCCGCACGAGCGCCGACCTCGATCCGCGCCGCCGCCGCCTCCTCTACCGCGCCTGGCACCGGGGAATCCGCGAGATGGACCTGATCATGGGCCGCTTCGCCGACGCCGCGATCGGCGAGCTGTCGGAGGCGGAGCTCGACCAGTTCGAGGCGCTGATCGAGGTCCCCGACCGCGACCTGTTCAAGTGGCTCACCGGCGAGGTCGAGACGCCCTCGAACTACGACACCTCGGTCTGGCAGCGCGTGCGCGCGTTCCACCGGCACGACGCGCCGATCCATTCCTGAGAGAGCCCGCCTGAGAGAGCCCCCGATGGACGAGCCGAAGCCCAATTACGATCACCCGGCCCGGTCGATCGCCACCGAGCTGGTGGTGCGGATCATGCTGGAGATGATGGAGCGCTCCGATCCGGCACTGCGCGCCGAGATCCTGCGGCAGGCCACGGCCCGGGCCGCCGCGATGACCGAGCCCATGCCCAACGCGGATTTCTTCCGCGGCCGGGTCGAGGCGGCGCTGGCGGAGATCGTCGGGCCCGACGCGTGAGGGGCCCGGCCGGGGCTCCAACCGCATCCCATCGCAGCTTTCGGCTGTTGCAGCGCGCTCCGTCATCACGAGCGGAGCGAAGTGACCCAGGGTGGCGCGACTTCGGGAGCCATGGCGCGGCCCTGGATTGCTTCGTTACGCGCGCACAGACGGCAGCCGTTCAACCCCGTACCAGAACCACCATATAGGGTGCGTTCAGCCGCCCGGACGCTTCCGTCGGGACGCTTTATCGCGCTGGCCCGATGGGCTAACGCCACCTGATCACCACCCCTGACGCGCCCGGCGGGCCTCCCCGCGAAAGACCCGATGGCCAAGCCTCAACCGAAGCCTTCTGCGCCCGCCCCCAAGCCGCAGGTCGCGCGCTTCGCGCTGCCGAAATCCTCGGCCCTCGCCAAGGCGATCGACGCCCTCAAGCGCGGCGACAGCCCGGTGCTGGCGAACGCCCCGGAAGGCTTCGACGCCCTCGCGCTCGCCGACCTCGCCCGCGCCCTGGCGCCGACCGTCGATGCGCCGGCCGTGCTGGTCCACGTGGCGCGCGATTCCGGGCGCTCGGCCTCGTTCCAGGCGGCCCTCGGCTTCGTCGCGCCCGAGATGGACGTGATGAGCCTTCCGGCCTGGGACTGCCAGCCCTACGATCGCGTCTCGCCGACCACCGCGGTCGCCGCCGCCCGAATGACGGCGCTGGCCCGCCTCGCCCGCACCCGCTCCGCCGAGGACCGGCCGCGGATCCTCTGCACCACCGTCAACGCCCTCGTGCAGCGGGTCCCGCCCCGCACCCACATCGCCAAGGAGGCGTTCTCGGCGGCGATCGGCAACGTCGTGGCGATGGACGATGTGGTGGCCTGGGTCGAGGCCAACGGCTTCCTGCGCACCGGGACGGTGCGCGACACCGGCGAGTACGCGGTTCGCGGCGGCATCCTCGACCTGTCGCCCCCCGGCCTGCCGGCGCCGATCCGCCTCGACTTCTTCGGCGACACGCTGGAATCGATCCGCGCCTTCGACCCGGAGACGCAGCGCACCACCGGTCAGCTCCGCTCGCTCGACCTGATGCCGATGAGCGAGGTCCAGCTCACCACCGAGACGATCCGGCGCTTCCGCCAGGGCTACATCCAGAGCTTCGGCGCCGCGACCCGG
This sequence comes from Methylobacterium sp. FW102-HT35C08, assembly GCF_058790235.1. NCBI lineage: Bacteria > Pseudomonadati > Pseudomonadota > Alphaproteobacteria > Hyphomicrobiales > Methylobacteriaceae > Methylobacterium > Methylobacterium sp. FW102-HT35C08. The sequence continues at coordinate 1,819,287 of NZ_JBYTCL010000002.1, forward strand.
GACGACCGGCTCTACGAGACCGTGAGCGAGGGGCGGCGCTATGCCGGCCTCGAGCACTGGATGCCGCTGTTCTACGACCACCTCGACACGCTGTTCGACTATCTCGGCGGCGTGCCGCTGGTCTTCGACCCGCAGGTGGAGGATGCCGCCGCCGAGCGGATCAGCCTCGTCCAGGATTATTACCAAGCCCGCGAGGGTGCGATGAAGACGCCGCAGGCCGGCGTCGCCCCCTACAAGCCGCTGCCGCCCCGCGCCCTTTATCTGACGCCGAACGAGCTGAAGGAGCGGATCGCCACCGCCACGGTGGCGCGGCTGACCCCGTTCGCGCAGCCCGAATCGTCCGAACGCGCCGTCATCGATTGCGGCGCCAAGGCCGGACGCAGCTTCGCGCCGGAGCGGGCCGACGAGAACACCAGCGTGTTCGACGCCGCGGTGGCGCATATCCGTGACCTCCAGGGAGCCGGTCATCACGTGATCCTGGGCGCGTGGTCCGACGGCTCCCGCGACCGGCTCTGCGGCGTGCTCACCGACCACGGCCTCAAGAAGCCCGTGGCGATCACCCGGCTCACCGACGTCTACGCGCTGAAGCGCGGCACCGACGCGGCGGTTGCGGTCTGGGGCCTGGAGGCGGGCTTCACCGCGGGCGAGCTGGCCGTCGTCTCCGAGGGCGATATCCTGGGCGACCGGCTGGTCCGCCAGAAGCGCAAGGCCAAGCGGCCCCAGGACGTGATCCTGGAGGTGCAGGCGCTCCAGCCCGGCGACCTCGTCGTGCACGCCGACCACGGCATCGGCCGCTTCGTCGGCCTCAAGACGATCCACGCCGCGGGCGCCCCGCACGATTGCCTGGAGCTGCAATACACCGGCGGCCTGCTGCTGCTGCCGGTGGAGAACATCGAACTCCTGACCCGCTACGGCTCGGAGGATTCCGAGGTCGCCCTCGACCGCCTCGGCGGCGGCGCGTGGCAGGCCCGCAAGGCCAAGATGAAGCGCCGCATCCTCGAGATGGCGGGCGAGCTGATCAAGGTCGCGGCCCAGCGCTTCGTCCGGAAGGCCCCCGCGCTGCAGGCGCCCGAGGGGCTCTACGGGGAATTCGCCGCCCGCTTCCCGTTCGAGGAGACCGAGGACCAGGCCAACGCCATCGACGCGGTGCTGGACGACCTCAATGCCGGCCGGCCGATGGACCGGCTGGTCTGCGGCGATGTCGGCTTCGGCAAGACCGAGGTGGCGCTCCGCGCCGCCTTCGCGGCGGCGATCTCCGGCAAGCAGGTGGCGGTGATCGTCCCCACGACGCTGCTGGCCCGCCAGCATTTCCGGACCTTCGCGGAGCGCTTCAAGGGCCTGCCGGTCCAGGTGGCGCAGCTCTCGCGCTTCGCCTCCGCGGCGGAGATGAAGCAGACGCGGGCGGGGCTCATCGCCGGCACGGTCGACATCGTGGTCGGCACCCACGCTCTCTTGGCGAAGAACATCGCCTTCAAGGATCTCGGCCTGATCATCGTGGACGAGGAGCAGCATTTCGGCGTCGCCCACAAGGAGCGGCTGAAGGCGCTCCAGGCGGACGTGCACGTGCTGACGCTGTCGGCGACGCCGATCCCGCGCACGCTCCAGCTCGCCATGACCGGGGTGCGCGAGCTCTCGATCATCGCGACGCCGCCGGTGGACCGGCTGGTGGTGCGCACCTTCGTGACGCCGTTCGACCCGCTGACCATCCGGGAGGCGCTGCTGCGCGAGCGTTACCGCGGCGGCCAGGCCTTCTACGTGGTGCCGCGGATCGAGGATCTCGCCGAGGTCAAGAAATTCCTCGACGCCGAGATGCCCGAGATCAAGGTCGCGGTGGCCCACGGCCAGATGGCGGCGGGCCAGCTCGAGGACGTGATGACCGCCTTCTACGAGGGCAAGTTCGACGTCCTGCTCTCGACCACGATCGTGGAATCGGGCCTCGACATCCCCACCGCCAACACGCTGATCGTGCACCGGGCCGACATGTTCGGTCTGGCCCAGCTCTACCAGCTGCGCGGCCGCGTCGGGCGCTCGAAGGCGCGCGCCTACGCGCTGTTCACGACGCCGGCGAACCGTCAGCTCACCGCACAGGCCGAGCAGCGGCTCAAGGTGCTGCAATCGCTCGACACGCTGGGCGCGGGCTTCCAGCTCGCCTCCCACGACCTCGACATCCGCGGCGCCGGCAACCTCCTCGGCGACGCCCAGTCGGGCCACATCAAGGAGGTCGGCTACGAGCTCTACCAGCAGATGCTGGAGGACGCGGTGACGGCGCTCAAGGCCGGCATCGAGGACGTGCCCGAGGAGGCGTGGTCGCCGACCATCGCGCTGGGCGCGCCGGTGACGATCCCGGAGGATTACGTCGAGGATCTCGGGGTGCGGCTGGCGCTCTACCGGCGGCTCGCCACCCTCCAGGACGATGCCGAGATGGAGAGCTTCGGGGCCGAGATGATCGACCGGTTCGGGCCGCTGCCGCCGGAGGTGGAGCAGCTCCTCAAGATCGGCACGATCAAGATCCTCTGCCTCAAGGCGAACGTCGAGAAGGTCGAGGCTGGGCCGAAGGGCGTGGTGGTCCATTTCCGCGACCGCTCCTACGCCAACCCGCAGGGGCTCGTGGCCTACGTCGCCGAGCAGGCCTCGTTCGCGAAGGTGCGGCCCGACATGAGCGTCGTGTTCGTGCGCGAGCTGAATACGGTCCCGGCGCGGCTCAAGACCGCCACCGAGGTGCTGCGCAGCCTCGTGAAGATCGCCGAGCGGGGGAAGAAGGCGGCGTGAGGGTGAGGGGCGCCTCGCGCGCCCGGGCATGACCCCTCATCCTGAGGGGCGGCGGTCAGGAGACGCGTGGATGGCAAACCCGGCGCAGGTCACCGGCGCGCCCGAGCCGGTGAAGGCCGCCACAGGCGCCTTCCTCACGCCCCTGTTCACCGACCGGCGCGTCGCCGCGGTGCTGGGCCTCGGCTTCGCGCAGGGCATCCCATTCCTGCTCGTCTACGCGACCCAGTCGGCGTGGCTCGTCCAGGCGAAGGTGCCGCTCGCCACGATCGGGCTGATGAGCGAGCTGACAATCGCCTACAAGCTCAAGTTCCTCTGGGCGCCGTTCCTCGACCGCCACGATGCGCCGCTGCTGGGCCGCTGGCTCGGGCGCCGCCGCGGCTGGATCGTCGCCACGCAGATCCTGGTGGCGCTGGCGCTCGCCGGCGTCGCCTTCGGCGATCCGGCCCACTGGCTCGCCTGGACGGTGGCGTTCTCGCTGGCGCTCGGCGTCGCGGGCGCCACCCAGGACGTGGTGATCGACGGCTGGCGCATCACCGCCGCGCCGCCCGAGCAGCAGGCGCTGATGTCGTCCTGGTCGGAGATCGGCTACCGGGTCGGCAATCTCGCGGCAGGGGCGGGCGCCCTCTACCTGTCCGATGCGTATGGCTGGCGCGCCGCCTACCTGTGCATGGCCGCGCTCATGGCCCCGGGCACCATCGCGGCGCTCCTCGCCCCCGAGCCCCCCGCCCCCGAGACGCCTGCCACCGGCGGCTTTGTCGAGACCGTCTGGGCGCCGATCCGCGACCTCCTCGCCCGGCTCGGGCCGCTGGCCATCCCGGTGCTGGCACTGGTCGCGGGCTTCCGGATGCCCGGCTACGTCTCGAACGCCATGGCGATCCCGCTGTTCAAGACGCTGGGCTATTCCAACACCGACATCGCCACCGTGACCAAGCTGTTCGGCTTCTGGATCGCGTTGGGCGGGACGTTCCTGGCGAGCGCCATCATCCCGCGGATCGGCATAATGGCGAGCCTGCTGATCGGCACCGTGACGGCCTCGGCCTCGCACCTGGCCCTCGCCTATCTCGCCTGGCACGGCGGCCATGGCGGGGCGGCGTTCTGGACCTTCGCGCTGACCGTGGGCATCGACGGCTTCGCCTACGCCTTCGCGTCGATCGTGCTGATCACCTACATGTCCCGGCTCTCGGCCACCGCGCATGCGGCGAGCCAGTACGCCCTGCTGACCTCCCTCTGCGCCCTGCCCGGCAGCCTGCTCGCCGGGTTCTCGGGCTTCGTGATCGAATGGACCGGGTTCGCGTGGTTCTTCGTCGGCACGTCGCTGATCGGCGTGCCGGTGGCCCTGCTCTGCCTGCTGGTCGCGCGTCGGCACGGGCCGATGGACGCGCCTGGCGAAACGCCCGGATCAACGACCTGAGGCTGTGTCCCAACTCGGGAACGCCCGCGGAAACTATCTCTTTAGCGGGGATTAACCACGCTGCGGCTTAATGGGGCGGACGGTTGATGTCCTCCCCAGACGGGCGACCCAAGCCACGTGCGCGAGACAGGCTCTCGCGGGCGAACGGCGGCGGCTGCCCACGGGGAAGCGCGTACGCGAGTTTCCCGAATGGCCCAGGCTGCGTTGTCCCAAGCCGCGTTCCAGACCGCGTATCCGAGCGCGGAACCCCTGCGCCGGGCGCCGCCGCGCATCACCTACGTCGAGACCGCCTACGATCCCGTCATCCGGACCCGGGCGCCCTATCCGAGCGCCATGCGGCGTGCCCGCCGCCGCGCCCGGCTGACCGCGCTCATCTCCCTGACGGCCATGACCCTGGCCGGCTGGGCCGTGCTCAGCCACCCGCAGGGGCCGGCCCGGTACGACGAGCAGACTGCCGCTGCCACCGAGGCGGCGCCCGCGCTCTCGCCGGCCGCTCCGGTCCGGCCGGTCGCCCGCAGCGCTGCGTCGAAGCCGAGCATCGCCTGGATGCTCGACCCGAGCCCGGCCCTGGGCTCCGGCACCGCGACCGCCTTCGGCGGCGAGGCTCTGCCCACCCCCGCCTTCCAGGTCGCCGTCGCCGAGCCGTCCCTGGCGGTCCGGGAGATCGCCCGGCAGGTTGCCAGGGCCGAGCAGATCAAGGCCGAGCAGATCAAGGTCGAGCAGGCCCGCGTCGCCCAGATGCGGGTCGCGCAGGCCCGGGTGGCCGAGAAGGTCGCCGAGGCGCCGGTCCGGGTCGCCGCCGCCGAGACCACGCCCGCCGCCCTCGTGCCCGCCTCCGTCCTGGTCCCGCTGCCGGTGGCGCGTCCGGCCGAGCTGCGGCGCCAGGCCGCCGTTCCGCCCACTCGCGTCGCCGCTCGTGCCCTGCCCCGCACCCGCGACGTGTTCCGCGCCGCGATGGCCGAGGAGCCGTCCTTCTTCGAGAAGCTGTTCGGGGTCGGCGGCGCCGCGCCGTCTCAGGACAACCGTCAGGAGCCGCGCCAGGCGCTGGCCTATGCCAGCCCGGACGCCCTGCCGCGGGAGGCGCCGCGCACCCGGGTCAGCCCCGCCCCCGAATCCGTCGCCGGCACGGCCGTCTACGACATCAGCGCCCGCACGGTGACGCTGCCCTCCGGCGAGGTGCTGGAGGCGCATTCCGGCCTCGGCGAGGCCATGGACAACCCGCGCTTCGTCCACGTGCGCATGCGCGGCTCGACGCCGCCCGGCACCTACGACCTGACCGAGCGCGAGCGCCTGTTCCACGGGGTCCGGGCGATCCGCCTCAACCCGGTCGGCGGCAGCGCCGCGATCCACGGCCGCGACGGCCTGCTCGCCCACACCTACATGCTGCGCCAGCCGGGTGCCTCGAACGGCTGCGTCTCATTCCGCGACTACAACCGCTTCCTGCAGGCGTTCCTGCGGGGCGAGGTCCGGCGCCTCGTGGTGGTGGCCGGCAGCACCGGCGACTTCTTCGGCCGGATCGGGATGAGCGAGCGCGGCGGCCGGCGGGGCTGAAGCCGGTCTGCACCGAAAGTCCGAGATCACGTGTGCGCGGCGCGGCTTTACGCGCCCGCCCAAGCCTGCCTTAACGGGGCCAGACGCCAGCCCTGACAAGAGGCACCCGATGAAACTGCCCCGCCGCTTTTTCCAGCCCCTCGCCACCGGCGCGCCGGCCCCGTTCCGCGAGCTGCCGGTGCGGCTGGAGCGGATGATCCACTTCGTGCCGCCCCACAACGACAAGGTCCGCGCCCGGGTACCGGATCTCGCCGGGACCGTCGACGTGGTGCTGGGCAATCTGGAGGACGCGGTCCCGGCCGACCAGAAGGAGGCCGCGCGCAAGGGCTTCGTGGCGATGGCTCAGGCCACCAACTTCGCCTCCACCGGCACCGGCCTCTGGACCCGGATCAACGCCCTCAACTCGCCCTGGATCTTGGACGACCTGTTCACGATCGTGGCCGAGGTCGGCAACAAGCTCGACGTCGTGATGGTGCCCAAAGTCGAGGGGCCCTGGGACATCCACTACATCGACCAGCTGCTCGCCCAGCTCGAGGCGCGCCACGGCGTCACGAAGCCGATCCTGGTCCACGCGATCCTGGAGACCGCCGAGGGCGTGGCCAATGTCGACGCCATCGCGTCGGCCTCGCCGCGGATGCACGGCATGAGCCTCGGGCCGGCGGATCTCGCGGCATCCCGCGGCATGAAGACCACCCGGGTCGGCGGCGGCCACCCGGATTACCGGGTGCTCAGCGACCCCTCCGGCGATGCCCCCCGCGCTACGGCCCAGCAGGATCTCTGGCACTACACGATCGCCAGGATGGTCGATGCCTGCATGGCCAACGGCATCAAGGCATTCTACGGCCCGTTCGGCGATTTCTCCGACGGCGACGCCTGCGAGGCGCAGTTCCGCAACGCCTTCCTGATGGGCTGCGCCGGCGCCTGGACGCTGCATCCGAGCCAGGTGGCGATCGCCAAGCGGGTCTTCGCGCCGGATCCGGCCGAAGTGGCCTTCGCGGCCCGGATCGTCGAGGCCATGCCGGACGGAACCGGCGCGGTGATGCTCGACGGCAAGATGCAGGACGACGCCACCTGGAAGCAGGCCAAGGTCATCGTGGATCTGGCGAAGCTCGTGGCGGCCAAGGACCCGGAGCTTGCGGCGGTCTACAAGCTGGGCTGAGCGGGCTCCCGGACTCGGGCGTCGTGTGCGGCGCCGCGTTGACTGGACGAAGCGCGGGTCCCCTCTCCCGTGCGGGAGAGGTGGCGCGTCGCGGGTTCGAACCGGCCTCCTCCCATCCACCCCCCTCATCCTGAGGTGCCCGCGCGAGCGGGCCTGAAGGAGGGCTCCAGAAGCCATTGTGGTCCCTGGAGCTCTCCTTCGAGGCGGCTTCGCCGCACCTCAGGAAGAGGAAGTGCATGGGAAAAGTCCCGATGCGCGGCCCTCGAATGCCGCACGACGGTCTGAGCCCCTCTCACGCCCCGAACCGCGCCCGGTACTCCTGCGGCGTCGCCGCGACGTGCCGCAGGAAGCTGCGCCGCATCGTCTCCTCGGAGCCGAAGCCGCAGGTCCGGGCGACGCGCTTCACCGGCTGCGCCGTCTCGGCGAGCGCGCGCCGGGCGGCCTCGACCCGCAGGCGCTCCACGGCCCTGGCGGGCGTGAGGCCGGTCGCCTCCAGATAGTGCCGGCTCAGGCTGCGCGCGCTCATCCCGGCCGCCGCGGCGAGCGCCGGCAGCGACAGGTCGCCGGACAGATTGTCGGCGATGAAGGCGTGGAGCCGCCCGAACCGCTCCTCTCCTGCCTGCAGAGCGAGCGTCGCGCTGAACTGCGCCTGCCCGCCAGGGCGCTTCAGGAACATCACGAGGTGGCGCGCCACCGCCAGGGCGACGGCGCGGCCGAGATCCTCCTCGACCAGGGCGAGGGTGAGATCGATGCCCGCCGTGACCCCCGCCGAGGACCAGACCGGGCCGTCGCGCACGAAGATCGGGTCGGGCTCGATCCGGGCCTGCGGGTAGCGTGCGGCCAGCGCGCCGCAGTGCTTCCAGTGGGTCACGGCCCGCCGCCCGTCGAGGAGCCCCGCCGCTCCGAGCAGGAACGCCCCGGTGCAGACCGAGGCGACCCGGCGGGCTTGGCCCGCCCGCGCCCGCACCCAGGCCGAAAGCGCCGGATCGGCGCAGGCCGCCAGGACGCCCGGCCCGCCCGCGATCACCAGCGTGTCGACCGGCGCGTCGCGTTCCGGCAGCGGGTCGGCCACCAGCCGCAGGCCCGCCGAGGCGGTGAGCGCCACGTCGCCGGCCGCGATCACCCGCGGCGCGTAGGGCAGCCCGACGCCGCCCTGCTCGTTGGCGGTGGCGAAGACCTGGAGCGGCCCGGCCACGTCGAGGAGCTGCACCGCCGGGAAGGCCAGCACCTCCACGGGTCGCCGCGCATCTGGCGAGAAACGAGGGATCTTTGGCATCTCGGCCAGATCCTGGCGCGGTAAGGTGCCCCTGTCCACCACGGAGGCTCCGCATGATCCCGCCCGACACCCACCTGCAGATCGGCTCGCTCCTGTTCGAGGGGCTCGACCAGATCGACCTCACCGGCCCGTTCGAGGTCCTGTCGCGGGTGCCCAACAGCACCTACCGGGTCTACGCACCGCGCCTCGAACCCGTCCGCGACGTCCGCGGCCTCCGGATCCTACCGGACGCCACCCTGGCGGAGGCGCCGCGTCTCGACGTGCTGCACGTCCCGGGCGGCCAGGGCCAGGAGGCGCTGATGCGTGATGCCGCCGTGCTCGGCTGGATCCGCGACCAAGCGGCAGGCGCCGGCCACGTCCTCTCGGTCTGCACCGGCGCGCTGGTCCTCGGCGCGGCCGGCCTCCTAGTCGGGCGACGGGCCACGACCTTCTGGAACGCCTTTCACCTGCTCCCCTTGTTCGGGGCCATGCCGGTGGACGAACGGGTCGTGATCGACCGCGATGCGGACGGCCGCACCTGGGTGTTCGCGGCCGGCGTCACGGCCGGGATCGACGGGGCGCTGCGGCTCGCCGCCGAACTGCGCGGCGACGAGGCCGCCCAGGCGATCCAGCTCGGCATGCAGTACGCCCCCGAGCCGCCGTTCGACAGCGGCACACCCCGCACGGCTCCGCCGGCCATCGTGGCGCGGGCGCGCTCGGCCGCCGCCGACATCACCGCCCGGCGCGAGGCCACCGCCCGGGCGATCGCCGCCGAACTCGGCATCCACACCCTCTAGCTCTAGGAGATCTCCGATGGATCTCACCCACGTTCACGCCTTCGCGGCCGCCCTGCAGGCCAAGGACCGGGACGCCATGCTGGCGCAGATGGCCGAGGAAGTGGTGCTCAACACGCCGCTGGCCGCCGAGCCCGTGTGCGGGAAGGCGGCGATCCGGCCGGTGGTCGACGCGCTTCTGGAGGTGATCGACGCCTTCGAGATCCGCGAGATCCTGGAGGGACCCGGGCATGCCGCCGCGTTCTTCGGGGCTGCGGCCGGTCCGAGCCGGCTCGACGGCATGGATTACTGGCGCCTCGACGCGGCCGGTCGCATCGCCGAGATGACCGTCCTGTGGCGGCCGCTGCCGGAAGCGATCGCCGTCCGCGATCGTCTGGTCCGCATTGCGGAAACGCAGGCATCCGCGGCGGCCGGGTGACACAATCCGTCTTCGGACCTATCTGTCCGATCTGGACGGGTTGAACCATGACGGACGTAACTCTGAGAACCGCGAAATTTGCGATCGGGGCCGTGGTGCGCCACCGGATCTACCCGTTCCGGGGCGTTGTGTTCGACGTTGATCCGGTCTTCGACAACACCGAGGAATGGTGGCTGTCGATCCCCGAGGAGGTCCGGCCGCGCAAGGACCAGCCGTTCTATCATCTCCTCGCCGAGAACGCCGAGACCGAGTACGTCGCCTACGTGTCGGAGCAGAACCTCCTGCCCGACACGTCGGGCGAGGCCCTGCGCCATGCCGGCATCGCCGAGATGTTCGAACGCGACGCCGCCGGCGGCTACCGGATGCGCGACCGCGCCACGAACTGAGCGGGACGGGGTCGTCAAGATCCTGGCAAGATCCTGGCAAGACCGCCGCGATAGCCTCCCGCGACGGCCGGTGCCGTCGCTTGAGCCCGCCGCCATGATCCGACTCGCCGCCGCGGCGCTGCTGACCGCCGGCCTTTTCCGCGCCCCGGACCGCGCCAACGACAGTGCCGCCGAGCTCGATGCCGGCGGGCTGGTGCTCCGGCGCGAGCCCGGGATCGCGCTGTCTCTTGCCGAATCGTGAACGCCGGCGCCGTGCGATCGGGCACGGCTCCCAGGCCGGATCTCGAAAACACGAAGGGCCAGACCTTGCGGCCTGGCCCTCGACGAGCCCGCCGCGCAGGCGGCGGGCCGATACCGAACGGTTGCGGGATCGCTTACTTGGCGGCCGGGGCCGCGCCGCCGGCGGCCGGAGCCGCGCCGGCGGCGCCACCCTGCTGCTCGAGCTTCTTGCGCATGTCCTCGGAGCGCTTCTCCAGCTCGGCCTGGAGCTTCTTCTGCTGCTCCTCAAGGACCTTCGGGTCGATGGCCGGGCCGTCGAAGGCCTTGCCGAAGCCGGCCAGCGGCACAGCGAAGGTGACCTCGCGCTGGGTCTGGTTCTGGACCGAGACGTTGAGGGTCGTGCCCTTCTTCATCGCGGCGATCACGCCGGCATCGACGCCGCCGGCCTCGGCGAAGCAGCCGTTCGGGAAGCAGACCGCGAAGCGGCCGGCCGTCGGGCTCTGGCTGTCGACGTTGAACCGGATCCCCGGCTGCAGCAGCAGGCCGAGCGGCAGCAGGTAGCGCACCACGCGCACCTCCTGCTTCTGGGCGGCGTTCTTCATCTCGTAGACGGCCACCGCCAGGACGGGCTGGCCCTGGTCGGACACGAAGTCGCGGGTGGTGTAGCAGATGTCGGTGCCCGAGCCCTGGTCCTTGCCGCAGACCTTCGTCCAGTCGGCCTGGCTCGGCTCGGACTTCACGGTCACGATCTGCGGGCCGGTCTGCGCGGCCGGCGTGTTGGCCGCCGGGGTGCCGCCCGGAGCGGCCGGCGCGGGCGCGGTCGGCGCCGGGGCCGCGGGCTTCTTCGGCTGCGCCAGCGCCGGAGCGGCTGCGAGGCCGAGGCCCGCGAGGCCGAGGAGGGCGGCGCGCGCGAGCGTCGCGGTGCGGGTGAAGGACATCGGCTCTGACCCCTTGGAAGAGACGTGGTGTGGCTTGCTGGATGCGAAGCCGGCCTGGCGGCAGGTCCGCCGGACCGCCCGGTCGCGCGCCAGTGTGGCGTGCCTCCCGGAGCTCCGGATGAATCGGTCCGGCCATCGGACGGGACGGGCGCACGGATGCGCGCATCTCCCACCCTGGCGACCGGGCGGCCTGCCTTTCCCCTCGAATGAGGCGAAGGCATGACACCGCGGCCTGGCGGGTGCGTCATCGCCCATCGGGCCGCGGCCGGCCCCCGATAGGCCCGCGCCTGCCCGGCCGCAAGCGCGGCGTTGCACGAGCGCGTGATCGACCCGGTCCGGCGGCCCGGCCCATCCCGGCGACGGGCCGGGCGCGAAGCCGGCTTCCGGCAATCTTAGCGGTCGGTTAACCGTAACCGGCCGACCATGCCGTCGGGTCTGCAGAAGCGGTGGGGGCGGCGGGTTGAGCGCGTTCGCGGTGGCGGAGAGGGCGGCCGATGCCGCACCGGACGCGTCCGCGCGGTCCGGTGGCCTGTCCGCCTGCCTGTTCGCGGGGGCGCTCGCCGGCCCGCAGCGCACGGTCCTGCGTGATTCGGGCGACCGCGTCGCCTGGTGCGCCCGCCCGGCGATCACCTGGACCTACGCGGCCGCCGCCGAGATCGTCGGCCGGCTCGCCCGCGGGATCGGTGCGTGGCGGCTCCCGGCCGGCAGCCGGATCGGCTTGTGGTTCTCCGGGGGCGCCGAATCGGCGTTGGCTCACCTCGCCGTGGAGGCGTCCGGACACCTACCCTGCGCGATGCCCGCCGTCTGGGATGCCGAGCAGCTCTCCGCGGGAATCGAGGCGGCCGGCCTGGTCGCGGTGCTGACGGAGGGCCGTCGCGGGGAGCGGCGGCCGGCCGAGGACCTCGCCAACGCGGCCATGCGCCATTTCGGCCTGCGCTACCTCGCGGCGTTCGGGCCGGGGGTGCCGGACGGCGTGATCAGCCTCGATGCGATGGCGCTGGAGCGCGGGATCATCGAACCGGCCGCGAGCCTGGGTCTCGTGACCTTCTCGGACGGCGATCCGACCCAGCCCGTCTACCGCACGGCCGCCGCGCTCGCCGCAGCGGTCGAGGCGCATCTCGACGCGCTCCCCGTGGGCGCGGATGAGCGGATCCTGACGCTCCTGCCGGCCCATGACCTGCGCGGCCTCGTCACCGGTCTCGGCGCGGCCCTGGCGGCCGGGGCCGGACTGGAAACCGCGCTGCCCTTCGACGAGACGGGATTCCGCAGCGCCCTGCTGCGGCCGGTGCCGACCCGGCTCGTCGTCCCGGCCCTGATCGAGCCGGCGCTCGCCGCCCTGCCCCTGCCCTGGACCGTGCGCGCCCTCCACGTGGTGCATCGGGCACCGACGCCGCTGACCCCGCGGTCCACATCCGGAACCACGGGCCCGCAGAGGCTGGATTCCTTGGTCTTCGGCGAGGACGCGGTGCTGACGCGCCCGGGCCTGCGCGACCTGGCCGCGACCCTGGCCTATCCCGAGCGGGCGCCCCTGCCCCGCACCCTGCTGGCCCTCGCCCGCGGGGCCGATGGCAGCTTGTCCTATCGCGGACCGGCCTGCGCGGCGGCGCCCCTGCCCCGCGGCGAGATCCCCGACACCGACGCGCAGGCGTGGCAGGGGGCGGGCTATCGTCCGGTCCTATCCGGCGGAATCGCGCTCGGCGTCGAGCGCGCCTGAACGGCGGACGATCGGCGGTTCATCCCGCGCTCAGGCGCCACAGATAATCTCGCATCTGCACACGGACCGACGGATCCGATCCGCCTGTTCGTGGGTTCTGCATCGGATTGTCGTGACGGCTATCTTTCCAAGCCGTCCGGGATGGAGTACCGCTCAAGCTTATGGGTGCGCTGCAACAAGTGCTCGTGGTCGACGACGGCGTTCGCGCCGTGGACCGGTCCCTTTCGGGCGAGCTGGCCAGCCTCGGCTACGCGAGCGTCACCGCCTCCATGGAGGCGGCGGACGACGTTCTCGCCGTGATCGCCCGCCCGGCCGCCGTCCTGCTCCAGGCCCCGACCCGCCGCGATCCCGGCTATGCTCGGCGCGCCGCCCGCCTGCGCGGCCATCTGCGCGACCGCGGCATTCCGGTCATCCTCATCGGCGATTCGGGCGAGGCCCGGGCCGGCGGTCCGGTCGATCTTGCGACCCGCCTCGGCGCCTACGTGGCCGCGCAGCCGGATCTCTGAAGACCCCGTCGCACCTGTGGCCCCCTTCCGGGCCGGTGCGGCATCCCTCAGGGCGCAGGGCGCGCTGCGAAGCGCACCGCTGCACCCTCACCATCGAATCGCGCAATCCGCTTCCGCCCGCTAGCGCGCCGGGCGCATCAGTTGCGGTGCCCCGAGCCGCGGCAGGACGCCCTCCCGCATCACCAGCCGACGCAGAGGGCCGAGCTGCGCCATCGCCAGCAGGCCGACGCCGCGGAGCGCGTCCACCGGCAGCAGGTCAGTAAGCAGGCTCCGGTTGAGCAGGTCCACCGCGGCGGTGCGCGCGGCCGTGTCGATCCGGCGGGCCCGGGCATAGGCGTCGAGCGCCGGACGGCTCCCCGGATCGCGCCCGTCCCGGGCGGTGCCGAGCACCACGTCCCGCAGGGTGGCGGCATCGCGCAGGCCGAGATTCAGCCCCTGCGCGCCGATCGGCGGGAAGACGTGGGCGGCCTCGCCGATCAGCGCCAGCCGCTGCGACACCGGGCGCGCCACCGCGAGCCCGCGCATCGGCACGAGGCCGCGGGGGCCGTCGACCCGCATGGCGCCGAGCATCGCCCGGGCTTGCCGCTCCACCGCTTGGCCCAGGGCCGCGTCGTCGAGGGCGGCCAGCCGGCGGGCCGCGCCCTCCCCGGTCACCCAGACCAGGCTGGAGCGGTGCCCGCCCGGCAGCGGCACCAGGGTGAAGGGGCCGGAGCGCGTGTGGAACTCGGTGGAGACGTCCCGGTGCGGGCGATCATGCGCCAGGATCGTCGTGATGGCGCTCTGCGGATAGGTCCAGTCGCGGACGGGCAGGCCGCTGGCCACCCGGAGCGGCGAGCGTGCGCCGTCCGCGCCCACCACCAGCCGCGCCTCGACCGCGCCGCCCCCCGCTAGGGCGATCCGCGCGGCCGCCTCTCCGGGCGTGGCGCCGCAGGCATCCGCCTCGATCAGGGTGAGATTGTCCTGGGCCCGGGCGCGGGCGCGCAGGCTCTCGACCAGGCGCGCGCTCTCGACGTTCCAGCCGAAGGCGTCCAGGCCGATCTCGGCGGCCTGGAACCGCACCGGCGGCGGCCGGAACAGGCTGCCGGTATCGTCGACAATCTGCAGGGTGCAGAGCGGGCTCGCGTGCGGCGCCACCGCCTCCCAGGCGCCGAGGGCCTCCAGGAACCGCACCGACCCGTCGAGCAGCGCCACGGTGCGCCCGTCCGCCACGGGGGCGTGGCGGCCGACCAGGGCCGTCGGGATGCCCTCCCGGGCGATCGCCAGCGCGGCGGCGAGGCCCGCGGCCCCGGCGCCGACCACGGCGACGTCGAAGATCGTGTTGGCGTCCTCCGGCATGATCTCCTGCACGATTGAGGCGTCCCCTCCGAAAGAATCTGGCGCGGGGCCCTCCGTTGTCATCACGCGCGCAGCGAAGTGACCCAGGGTAGCGCGATCTCTCAGATCCTGGCGCTTCCTGGATTGCTTCGCTCCGCTCGCAAGGACGGCGGCGCCGAAGCGACCGAAGCCGCTGTGGCGAGCCCGGCACGCTGCCGTATCTGCGGCTTTTGCCACGCCTGCCAAGTCCGGCGGCCGGGCGCCACGGCGCCGCAGCCGGTCAGCCCAGGAACGCCGCCAACTCCGAAAAGACCTCGTCCGGGCGCTCCTCCTGGAGAGTATGGCCGCAATCGAGCGCCCGGCCGGACACGTCGGTGGCCTTCTCGCGCCACGTCTCCAGGACGTCGTAGGTCTGGCCCACCGTGCCCTTCGCGCCCCAGAGCGCCAGCAGCGGCGCCCTGACGCGCGCCTCCGAATCGGCGGCGTCGTGCTCTAGGTCGATCCCGGCCGCCGCCCTGTAATCCTCGCAGATCGCGTGGCGGCAGGCGGGGTCGGCATAGCAGCGCAGGTACTCGGCGAACAGCTCCGGCGGAGTCGAGCCCGGGGTCTTCGACTGGCCCTCGACGTGGTGACGCAGGAAGTATTCCGGATCGGCGCCGATCAGCGTCTCCGGCAGGGGGTGGGGCTGGATGAAGAAGAACCACCAGAAGTAGCGGGTGGCGAAGGCCTTGTCGGTGCGCGCGTACATGGTCGCGGTCGGCGCGATGTCGAACAGGGCAAGCCGCTCCACGGCTCGGGGATGGTCCAGGGCGAGGCGGTGGGCGACGCGCGCGCCCCGGTCGTGGCCGACCACGGCGAATCGGTCGTGGCCGAGCGCCCGCATAACCGCGACCGCGTCGGCCGCCATGACGCGCTTGGCGTAATGGGCGTGCCGCTCGCCGCCCGGAGGTTTCGACGAATCGCCGTAGCCGCGCAGGTCCATGGCCACGACGCTGCGGTGCTCCGCGAGGCGTGGCGCCACGTGGAGCCACGTCGACAGGGTCTGCGGATGGCCGTGCAGCAGCAGGACCGGGGGGCCGGAGCCGGCCGAGCGGGCGTTGATCGTCACGCCCGGTTCGGTCTCGATCCGGTGCCGCGCGAAGCCCGGCAGGAAGTCGCTGGCCATGGGTGTCGGTCTCCCTCGCGCCGCACTGGCGCGGCAGGATGCACCGGATGATAAGGCGCCTCCGGCACCATGTCCGCCGAACCGCCATGACAGATGCACGCGCGACTCAGGACCCGGCCTTGAAGGATTCCGAAGCCGCCGAGGCACCGGAGGAGGAAGCTGGCCGTGCGCCCGCCGCACCGGCCCTGCGCCCGAGCATCCTCGATCCGCTCTTCGCGCCGGCCCGCGCCCTGCCGGGGATCGGCCCGAAGATGGCGCCGCTCATCGAGAAGCTGCTCGGCACCCCCGAGCGCGAGGCCCGGGTGGTGGACCTGCTGTTCCACCTCCCCCAGGGCGGCGTGGCCCGCAAGCTGATGGGTTCGATCAGCGAGGCGCCGACCGGCGAGCCGGTGACAATCGGCGTCACCGTGGTGGCGCACCGCCCGGCCCAGATCGGATCGGGCAAGCGCCCGCACCGGGTGCTGGTGGAGGATGCCTCCGGCGACATCTCGCTGGTGTTCTTCGGCATGCCCCGAGCTCGCGTGGAGAAGATGCTGCCGCTCGGGGCCCACCGCTACATCACCGGCCGGATCGATCTCTGGGACGGCACTCGCCAGATGGTCCACCCGTCCCGGATCGTGGACGAGGCGGGCTTGGCCGAGCTGCCCGCGGTCGAGCCGGTCTACGGCGCCACCGAGGGGCTGACCTCCCGGGCGATCAACAAGCTCGCGGTCGCGGCCCTCGACCGCCTGCCGGTCCTGCCCGAATGGCAGGACCCGGCCTGGCTGGAGCGGAACCGGTTGCCGGCCTTCGCGGACGCGCTGCGCCTCGAGCACCGCCCGGAGGAGGCGCCCCCGAAGGCCGAGGATCCGCTCCAGCCGCCGCCCGCGACGCCGTCCCGGAAGCGGCTGGCCTACGACGAGCTCCTCGCCTCGCAGCTGGCGCTGGCCCTCTTGCGCGCCCGCCAGCGGCGCAAGGCCGGCCGGGTCAATGCCGGCGACGGGGCCCTGAGCGCCCGCATCGAGAGCGCCCTCCCCTTCGCGCTGACCGCCGCCCAGGCCCGGGCGGTGGCGGAGATCCGCGCCGACCTCGCGGTGCCGCGCCGGATGCTGCGCCTGCTTCAGGGCGACGTCGGCTCGGGCAAGACCGCGGTAGCCTTGCTCGCCATGGCCTCGGCGGTCGAGGCCGGGCGTCAGGCGGCGCTGATGGCGCCCACCGAGATCCTGGCCCGCCAGCATTTCGATCGGCTCCAGCCACTGGCCGGGACTCTGCGCCTGCGCCTGATGACCGGCCGCGACCGGGCCGCGGAGCGCAAGAGCACGCTCGCCGCCCTCGCCGCTGGCGAGATCGACATCCTGGTCGGCACCCACGCCCTATTCCAGGAGGCGGTGACGTTTCGCGACCTCGGCTTGGCCGTGGTCGACGAGCAGCACCGGTTCGGCGTGCACCAGCGCCTGGCGCTCGGCGCCAAGGGCGAGGCGGTCGACTTCCTGGTGATGACTGCGACGCCGATTCCCCGCACCCTGGCGCTGACCTTCTTCGGCGACATGGACGTCTCGATCCTCGACGAGAAGCCGGCCGGCCGGCAGCCGATCCGCACCATCACGCTGCCGACCGAGCGGATCGACGAGGTGGTGGCCGGCCTCGCCCGGGCGATCGCCAGCGGCGAGCGGGTCTACTGGATCTGCCCGCTGGTGGAAGAATCCGAGTTCATCGACCTCGCCGCCGCCGCGGAGCGCTTCGACGACCTGAAACAGCATTTCGGCGACGCCGTCGGGCTGATCCACGGCAAGATGCCGGGCCCTGAGAAGGATGCCGCCATGGCCCGGTTCGCCGCCGGCGAGACCAAGCTCCTGGTCTCGACCACGGTGGTCGAGGTCGGGGTCGACGTGCCCGAGGCGACCATCATGGTGATCGAGCACGCGGAACGGTTCGGGCTGGCGCAACTGCACCAGCTCCGCGGCCGGGTCGGCCGCGGCTCCAAGGCCTCGTCCTGCCTGCTGCTCTACCGGGGCCCCCTCGGGCAAGTCTCGCGGGCGCGGCTCGAGATGATGCGCGAGAGCGAGGACGGCTTCCGCATCGCCGAGGCCGACCTGAAGCTGCGCGGCGAGGGCGAGGTGCTCGGCACCCGCCAATCGGGCCTCGCGGCCTTCCGGCTGGCGCGGCTGGAGAGCGACGGCGCCCTGCTGGAGGCGGCCCGGGACGACGCCCGCATGATCGTCGAGCGTGATCCCGGCCTCAGGAGCCCCCGCGGGCAGGCGCTGCGGGCGCTCCTCTACATGTTCGAGCGCGAGGCCGCGATCCGGCTGATCGGGGCCGGATGAACGGTGTCGTTCAGGAAAGTCCGGCGTTCATGAACGGCCAGCTCCCCCATCGAAGCCAATCGTCGGATCGGTCGTCCGATGCGGCGATGTCACAGACGCTCGATAAAAGGTAATGATTTCAGAAGCTTGACGGGGCGAGTCGGAAGCTTGGCGGCGGCCGGATGGCGGCGCGGCGGGCTGCAGGCAGGCCTCGTGACCTTGCATCAGCCACAATCTTCCCTTAACTGGAGATGAACGAATGGCCCGGTAAGCCGGGACATCACGGACGAATCTGGAGGACGGACATGTCGAACGGACTGTTCCAAAACCTGCCGGGCTCCCACGAGATGGCCGGTGTTCAAGCCCTGCCGAACGAGCCCTGGCTGTTGCCGATCTCGGATCGCGCCGCCGCGGCGGTGGGCAAGTCTGCGGACGAATTGCAGGCTGCCGTACGGCAGGCCGCCCGCCCCTTCTGGCTGTTCGCCAACGGTCTCTGCGTCGCGCTGGGCCTCGCCCTGGCCGTGCAATGCGTCACCGGCTGGACGCCGGCCGCGCCCCGCAGCGCCGTGACGGTGGCGCAGGCGACCCCGCCGACCCTCGCGCCGCAGACGGCTTCGCTACAGCGCTGAGCCGCTCCTGACGATCTGGAGTTCAGGGCCGTCCCATGCGGGGCGGCCTTTTTCGTAGCCGACGCCGAGACGGGCGCCCGGTCCATGCCGGCGGCGCCCTATCCGGGATATTCCGCTGGGCTGGGTCGCTTCGCGGCGCCCGCGATGACGGGCGCGGCATTTCGATCACAGACGGTGCGTTCGGGTTCGGGCCGTCACGCGTCCTGAGGCTCCCGCTGCGGCGCCGGGCCGCCCGCTTGATGGGCCGCCCGTAGGGAGGCCGCCATGGCGTTGAGGCGCCCTTGCGGATCTTCCGGCTGGATCACCCCAGCCGACATCACCAGCTTGGCCGCGTCGTCGACGCTGATGTGGAGCTCCACCACCTCGGCGCGCGGCAGGTAGAAGAAGAAGCCCGTGGTCGGGTTGGGCGCGCAGGGCAGGAACACGCCCACGAGTTCGTCCGCCGCGGCGCCCCGCTCCCGCAATGCGCCCTCGACCTCGGGCGCCGCCGGGGCCGACAGAAACACCACCGACCACGTGCCCTTCACGGGGAACTCCACCAGCCCCACCGTGCGGAAGGAGGTGCCGTTGGCCGAGAACAGCGTCTCGAAGATCTGGCGTAGGCCCTTGTAGAGGCCCGAGATCACCGGGGTCCGGGCCAGCAGCACCTCACCGAACTCGATGACCGAGCGGCCGACGAGGTTGGCCGTGAGGAAGCCGAGCAGCGTCACCGCGAGGAACGCGATGACGAGTCCGAGGCCGGGAATCGAGAACGGCAGGTAATGGTCCGGCAGGTAGCTCGCCGGCACCAGCGGCTTCACGAACGAATCGATCAGCGCGATGAACCACCACGTGATGTAGGCGGTGATGGCCAGCGGCCCGGCCACGATGATGCCAGTGAGGAAGTAGGTCCGCAGCCTCCCCCGCGCGCTGACCCGCGTCTTCGGGGTGGTGCCGGGCGCGGACGCGTCGGGCTCGGGAACCTGAATCGGCGGGGGACTCGGCGCCACGGGTGCCCTCTCGGCCGCGCCAGGTGCGGCGATCCTGCTGCGGAGGGCCATCCCCCCGGACGGCAGAGGTAGCGGTTGCGCTGGCCCGCCTCAAGGGCATGGGCCGCCCCGGACCCGGCGGCCCTCAGGTCTCCGGAGCGGGCTGCCGAAGAGTGGGAGGCAGGGCGAGGGCTGGCATCGCCTCCCGGGGAATCACGGCGCCGTGGTGTCCGATCACCGCCCCGGCGAGGCGATGTGCCTCGGCGGCGGCCGCCTCTGGGGCCAGCCCGGCGATGCGCGCGGCGAGGTAGCCCGCCGCGAAGCTGTCCCCCGCGGCCGTCGTGTCGACGACCCGGGTCGCCGGCCCCGCCGGCACGGAGACGTCGCTCGCCCCGTGCAGCACCTGGGCAACCGGTGCGGATCCGCTCGACGCCTTGAGCACGATCTCGGCGCGTCCGCGGTGGCGCAGCACCTCGTCCTCGCCCGTCTCGCCGAACAGCCAGTCCAGATCCTCCGCCGAAGCGAAGATCAGGTCGGCCAGCGCCAGGGCTGTGCGGAAGGCCGCCCAGGCCTCGTCCCGGTCGGGCCAGCCGCGGGGACGGTAGTTGGTATCGAAGGCCACCTGCCCGCCCCGGGCCCGCAGGTCCGCCAGGGTCTGGAACAGGGCCGCGCGCCCGGTCTCGCCGTAGAGCGACAGGCTGATCCCGGAGAAGTGGACGAGATCATAGGTCTCGAGGGCGGCCCGTGTCTCGGCGGCGCCCGGCCCGGTGAACAGGTCCCGGGCCGCCGCGCGCTCGCGCCAGTAATGGAAGCTGCGCTCACCGTCGGCATCGGTGCGGATGATGTAGAGGCCCGGCATCCGGCCCGGCATCCGTCGGACCTGATCGAGGCCAATCCCCTCGCGGCTCCAGGCCGCCGCCATCTCGTCGCTCCAGATGTCGTCACCCAGAGCCGTCACGTAGTCGACCGCGACGCCCAGGCGCGCGAGGTAGAGGGCGGTGTTCAGGGTGTCGCCGCCGAAGCCGCGGACGAGACTCCCGTCCGGACGCTCCGACAGCTCGACCATGCACTCGCCGATGCAGGCAACCTTCATACGGCTCCTCCCGACAGGCCAACGCTTTTCCGCACCGTGCGGCCCGGCCTGTCAATCGCGCGCCGGACGCTCGCGCCTGATCGGGCCCCGTCGCGTGGGCCGCGGCTACCTGTCCGGCGTCGGAGGCTGCCGCCAGCCGGAGATGAGCCCATTATTCAAATCCGGAATACGTCTGTTCGACGTGAAGTGTTGTGCGCAATATTTATATTGATTTGTGGCACATCGGAATAGATATAATCGATAACATATTCATCGCCGTCAATTTCCGGCAGCATATCCTATGATAATTCTGCATACATCGTATGCTTCTGCGTGAGAGCTTCGAATTATACACCGAATCGCTCAGGAGTTAATCATGAATTAGCTCTGATCTGGCAGGGAACATTGTGCGGGCCGCGATTGATATCCCCTTGGGTCTTTCGTTCGACAACGGCGTGGTCGCGTATAAGTGAATGAAGCACATAGATGAACATTTTCAGGTTGCAATTCTGAGCTGAAAGCAATGTCGAGCCTTCGCGGGAATGACAGCGACAATCATCATGAGACATCTCCCTGTTGCCGAGAAATCGAAGCTATGAAATAATACACAATGTCGATTTTAACCGATGGCGTAGGCCTCGCAGAAATATTAGAGCAATATCATTCCAACTGCGGGCCAATCTAGGCCGGGAAGCATGATCAACGGTACGATCCAGGTAGTCGATTATGTTCCATTCTGCCTTAAGCGCTCTGACCTTCTCGTCAGGAGAATTCCTCACGATCACCGAAAGTCGCGGTGTCAGCGGCGCGTGGAGCTGGGTTTTCGCAGGCGGCGAGCAGCTCTGGTCCCCCGGCTTCTACCGCCTGCTCGGCCTTGTCCCGAATGCTGCGAAGGCGAGCTACGAACTCTTGCTCACCCTGATCCACCCGGAAGACCGGCGCCTGCTGCCCTCCATCGCCGATGTCCGGCAGGGCCATGTCCCGCGGGAGACGATAGCCCGGGTGATTCGACCCAACGGCACGATACGCACCCTCTCGCTGACGATGGAGATGCGCTTCTCGGCCGAAGGGCGGCCCGTGGCCGTCAACGGCACGGCGCTCGACGTGAGTGATCGCGAGCAACTGGCCCATCTGCGGCATGAGGAGCGGCGGCGGCGGGGCGCGCTCTACCTCACCGAGCACATCACCACCTTCTCGGTGGGCCTCGACCTCGTCCGGGAAATGCCCTTCGAAGTCTCGCAGGTCCACGGCCTTCCGCTCGAGGAGATCTGCGCCGATCCCTATCTCATGATCGTTCCCGAGGAGCGGAAGGCGTTCCAAGTTCTCGCCGGCGAGCAGATCGCGCGGCGCAGCTTCTTCCAGAGCACGGCGCATGAGCGCCTCGCCAATGGCGAGCTCTGGCATTTCCGGATCCTCACCATGCCGGTCTGGGACCCGGACGGGACGTATCTCGGCCGGTGCGGCCTCAAATATCCCGCCGGCGCCAGTTCGCGCGTGCCGGCGGTCCTGCGCGAGGGTCTCGAGCAATCGGTGACCGGCCATCACCTGCGCGCCGCGCGGGCGCTGCTCGACTGGTCGATGATGGACCTGGCTCAGGCGAGCGGCCTCTCGCACTCCACGGTTCGGCGCCTGGAGGAAGGCAGCGAGCACCGGGGAAGCCGCTCCCGGCTCCTCGCCGTCGAGGCGCTGCGCCGCGCTGGGATCCGGTTTGTCGCCATGGATGATGGAACCTTGGCGGTCGCCAAGGCCTGAACGCGGCTGCCGGACGGTTGGGGTCTTCGAGCGTGGCGCAGGATGCGGATGCGCCCGGCATCCCGCTGGGGCTTGAGGCGGGCCGCGGGCCTGTGCGCTGCCGGTCACACGACCCGCTTCGCCCTGCGCAGCGCCTGTCGGGCTCGGCCCCCCAGCCGATCCCGATGGACGAACCTCCGTGTGCGCAGCCTGCTGAGCCGGACGCTCATCCTGCAGGGCGCGCTCCGGAGCGTCCGAGCGCGGCGCTCCGCCGGCAGCCCGGTCGGGCCGTCGGCGGACAGCGAAGCGGATCGTGTGTTCGTCAGGCCGCCTTGTGGCCGAGCTGGATGGCCTTGGCGATCTGCGAACGCTTGGCGGCGTAGCCGGGGGCGACCATCGGATAATCGGCCGGCAGCCCGTACTTCGCCCGGTAGCGCTCCGGGGTGAGCCCGTGCGCGGTGAGGTGGCGCTTCAGGGTCTTGTACGACCGGCCGTCGATGAAGCTGATCAGGCCGTCATGCTGGATCGAGGCCTCGATCTGCGCGGCGGTCGGTCCGGTCCAGCCGGCGCCCGACCCGCCGCCCTGCAGAACCGAAATCGCCGTATGAACCTGATCGATCAGTCCCGAAAGGTCGCCAACACCCACCGCGTTCCGCGACACGTAGGCGGCGACCAGGGATGTCGTGCATTTGATCAGATCCGTGTTCGGATCGGCGGATTTTTCATGCAAATTGATAGTGTCCATGAACCACCCACAACAGAGAAGCGAAGCGTATCGAAGAGATCGGCGATGAACCGGAACGGTGATCGGTTTTTATCGCTACGATCTCTGTCTGAGTGCTTCGGATCTGCCAACATTGGCACCTAACAATACAAAACTCAGGCAATTTGTCCAGTGTTTATCTTAGGATAATATTTGAACACAATGTGTTCTTGCTCGGCAACGTGAGGTTTGTCGAGTTCGTCGCCGCAGCAAATATTGCGCACCTTCCGAGATCGATCCGCCTCATGGCGGTGATGATTGCGAACAGAGCGGCCATGACAGGCTTAAGGACCGCGAATCAGCCCTGAGAATCCGAATCGGCGGCCGAAATCGGAGCCTCGGCATGCGGTTGCCGCGTCCTGTAGGTACGCGGGGCCGCGTGGCCCGCGCTCCAAGCGATCTCGTTTCGTCTGGACTTCGTGTGGCACCCAATGATCAGTCGATCCATCTAGTCTGATCATGGTGTTCGCTATTCGGAGTGGTTACGTTTTCTGACGGGGAGGTAACTCAGCGTTAATCGGAATATACCGAAGCAATATGCGCAACCAGCGTGCTGGATCGCTTTGATAATTTCCTATTTCGAATACAGGCGCGTCACGCCGGCCGTGGCGCAACCGCCGGATCGCCTGCGCTGGCGGATGCGGAAGACCCAAGCGTCGGACGGCACCGAATCCGTTCCGGCCACACGGGCACGGTGATCCGACGCGTTATCGGCTTTCGTTAAGGTTATCCGCGCGCCTTCGGCATTCGCTGGCCGGCGCTCCGGGCCTCGATTAACAAAGTCATCAGGCAAGTCAGGGATCTTGCACCCGGAGCGCTCCGCAGAGCGTCCGCGCACCGGAGGTTCTCTCCTGTCGGACGGGAGCGGCGAACCTTGCGGGGACGCTGTCCCATACGCGCTTTCGAGGGCGACCGCTCATGTCCGGCCTGTGTTCGACCCCCCTCCCGCGCGCCCTGGCGTCGGTGGCCGCATCCGGGCCGAGCCGCGCGGATGCGGATGGCGGCCGGATGGCGCCCCTCTGGATGCTGCTCGTGGGCCGCGCGGCCGTGCGGCGGCATTGGTACCTCATCCTGGCGACCGGCCTGCTGTGGTCGCTGCTGGGCATCCTCGTCGTCATCGACTCCCTCGACGGCGCCCTCCATGTCCCGGATCGGTGGTTCGGCCTGATCCTGCTCGCTGAGGGCGTCAGTTCGCTGGCCGTCGGCGTCTCCGCCCTGGGGGCCGCCCGCCGGCTGCGCCTGTTCAAGGGGGTGCTGCTGTCGATCATGGCCGTCCTGATCATGATGGCGACGCGGCACAGCACCTTCCTGCTCGCCATGATCTTCGGCCTCGCCTTCACGGTCGACGGCGTGGTCCGGATCACGATCGCGAGCCTGCTGAAATTCACGGGCTGGCGGATCTCGGTGGCGCTGGGCGCTCTCAGCGTCGCCTTCGGCCTGTTCCACCTCCAGCCATGGCCGACATGGTACGCCGGCACGGTGGGCTACTGCATCGGGATGTTCCTGATCCTGAACGGCGCCAACCTCGCGCTGGTCGGCCTGCGCACGCGGCGGCTGGGCGCCGAGGAGGCCGGGCCGCCCGCCCCCGCCGCCGAGCCCGGCAGCCTGACGGTCTATGTCTGGACTCCGACCGGGCAGGCGACGACCCCCGCCGGCCAGCGGCTGATCCGGCGCTACGTGGCCTCCGTCGACAAGGCGGGGCGGTTCTCCACGGGCCACGCCGCCCTCGGGCAGGGCGACGATCTTTACATCAGCCACTATCCGGCCGTGGAGATCGACCGCTCGCCCGTCAACCTGCGCTCCAGCCTGCGCGCCGGCCCCGAGAACGACGTGCCCGGCCGCTTCCTGCCCTCCCACGCGGCGGAGGTCGCCGATTGGTGCCCGGCCACCGTCGCGGTGACGCTCAACGGCATCGACGCCGCCCGGCTGCGGGCGTTCTGGGAGGCTTACCGCCAGAACACCACCTACAATTTCATCAGCCGCAACTGCTCGACGACGGCGGCCCGGGCCCTCGATGTCGCGGCCGAGGGCGCCTTCAGCCGCGGCGGCCATCCCTGGCGGACGCTCGCTAAGGCGCTGACCACCCCGGAATTCTGGGCGGCGGCGTTCCTGCGCAACGGGGCCCGGTCCATGACCTGGACCCCGGGGCTGGTGCTCGATTACACGCGGGCGCTCAGCGCCCTGATCGATCCCGTCTCATCGGTGCCGTCCATCGCCTGGAAGCGCGTCGGATGGCGGCTCGTGCGCAACTGGCGGGCGCGCTCCCTGGCCCGGCTGCACCGGATCACCGGCCGCGCCCCTGAGCCGCAGCCCGGCCCGACCGAGGCCTGACCGTCCCGGCGGCGGCGGTCTCCCCGCGGCAGGGATCCGCGTCACGGATCCTGTCGGGCCGTGGCCGCGAGGTCGGCCGCGATCGCCTGCATCACCGACAGCGTGTCGACCTCGTCCTGCTCGGCGCCATGGTCGCTGAGCTTCACGATCACCGTGCCGGTGTCTTGGTTGACGTAGACGTACTGGCCGTAGACGCCGATCGCCGAGATGTCGCTGTCGCTGCCGCCGGGGGCGTGCCACCACTGGGCCGAGTACTGCCAGCCATCGACCGCGCGCCGGGCCGGCGTCAGGATCCGGTCGATCCAGCGGGCCGGGATGATGCGGTTTCCGCCCGCCCGGCCCTGGTCGGCCACCAGCAGGCCGAGGCGGGCGAAGTCGCGGGCGGTCGCGTTGATGCAGCAGAACGCCTTCTCGAGGCCGCCGGGCCGATCGAGATTCCAGGTGGCGTCGGCCTGTGCACCCATCGGCTTCCAGATCCGCTCGGAGAGGATGTCGGCCAGCGGCTTGCCCTCGACCCGGGCCAGGATCAGGCCGAGCAATTCGGTGTCGATGCTGCGGTAGCGGCCCTGGCTGCCGGGCTTGAACGCCAGGTGCGCGTTGTCCCGCACGAAGCCCGCGATGTCCCGGGTCAGGTACATTCCGGCCGTCCCGGTCAGGGGGTGGCGGGGATCGTAGTTCTCCGGCACGGCGATCCCGCTCGCCATGTCGAGGAGGTTGCGCACGGTGATCTGGCCGAAGACCGCGCCGTTCTTCAGGTCGGGCAGCAGGGTAGAGACGCGGTCGGTCTCCGCGAGTTGGCCCCGCGCCACCGCGTCGCCGACCAGCAGCGAGACGATCGACTTCGCCACCGACCAGGACGGGAACAGCGTCGCCGGCCCGGTGCCGGGGCGCTGCCACTCGTGGACCAGGTTCCCGTTCTGCACCACCAGGAAGGCGTTGGTATGGGTCGCCGCCAGCATGTCCATGAGCGGGACCGTCCGGCCCTTCCAGGCGACGCGGTCCAGGATCGGGCGCGGCCGGGACGGCAGGTCGCGCGCCCGCGCGGGGGCCTGGATGACCCGGCTCGGGAACCACGGGCCAACCGCCGAAGGCTCGATGACGGCGAGCGCCGCGAGGGTGACGGGATCGGGGACGTTGATCAGCGCGGCAGCCGTCCAGGCGCTGCCCGCCACGGCGGCGGCGCCGACGGCCGCGGTCACGCCCCAGCGTCGGCCCCGGCGTGTGGGGGCCGGAGAATCCGGGATCGCCGGGGACGCGGTCATGCTCGATCTGTGCTGCTCTGAAACGTCGCTGTCGTGGGGCCGCCCAGGCGGCAGCGCGCGGCCAAGATGATCAGCACGATGATCAGGAGGCCTTAACGAAAGCCTCAAACCGGCCCTGGGTCGGCCGGGGCTGCGGGCGCGGCGGGAGCCTCCGTCAGTCCCCGGTCACCCGGAGAGATAGGGAGCGGCGCCGGTTCTGAAATGTTCATGGATTCTGTGGCGATATGATCGGCGGCGACTCTCGATGGTCTGCGACCGATCCGGCGCAGGCTCGGACCGCGGTCGCGACGCATCGTCTGCTTGGGCATCCGTTTCGAACCCGGTCCCGACACGCCCCGACCGCCCGGTCCGCGAAGCGCGCCCAGCCCGAAAGTTCTCCGTCCCATGAATCCGTACCTGATCCTCGGGCTCGCCATCGGCGCGGAGGTCACCGCCACCTTGGCGCTGAAGGCGGCCGACGGCCTGACGCGGCCGGGGCCGACGCTGATCGTGGCGGTCGGGTACGGCACCGCCCTGTGGCTGATGTCGACCAGCATGGACATGCTGCCGATCGGCGTTGTCTACGCGATCTGGTCCGGCGTCGGCATGATCGGTGCGGCGCTCGGCGGCGCGTGGCTCTATGGCGAGGCGATCAGCCCGACGATGCTGGCGGGCATCGCGGTGATCGCCGTGGGCGTCACCATCCTGGCCGCCGGCCAGGGCCAGCACTGAAGCCGCGCGCCTCGTCAGAGCCCCTGCGACCGGGCTCGTCGCGGCCAGACAGGCCTCAGAAGCGGCCCGCGATGGTCAGGCGCACGGCCGTGGGCTCCACCGGGTGGAACACCCGGTCGATCAGCCCCTCGGCGGGCTCGCCGGGCAGCCGCGAGACATACGCGTAGGTGATCTGGTCGGACTTGCTGTTGGTCAGGTTCAGCACGTCCAGCGAGACGCTGACGCCGTTGTCGAAGGCGTAGCCGATCCGGCCGTTGAAGAGCGCGGTCGCTCGTGAGCGGATCGCATCGTCCTCGATCAGCGGCCGGCCCCCGAAATAGCGGAACCGCAACGATCCGAACCAGCCGAGCGGCTCGCCGAAGGTGACGCCGGCCGACGCGATGGTGGTGGGCGTCTCCGGAACCCGGTTGCCCACCGGGTCGTAGCTGGAGAACCGGGCATTGGTGATCGTCAGATCGCCCTCCAGCGAGAGCCAGGGCGTCACCGCGTAGCGGTTCGTCCACTCGACCCCGAAGCGCCGGGTCGGACGGCTCGGCTCGGTGGTGCCGGTATCGCCCTGGAAGATGTTCTCGGACGCGAAGTCGAGCCGGAACAGGGCGAGGCTCGTCTCAAGCCCAGGGAGCGAGCGGTTGCGCAGGCCCACCTCGTAGCCCGTGGAGGGCACCAGGAACGGCGAGCGGGTGATGTTGAACAGGGGGCTCGCGGGATCCACCGTGGCGGTGACGCCGCGCGCGTCGTTCGAGTGGAAGCCGCCGCCGTAATTCACGTAGAACTCGGTGTCGAGCCAGGGACCGAGCACGAGCCCGAGCTTCGGGTTGACGATCCCGTCGGTCGCCTTGCCCGAGTTGGCCAGCGTGTCCGAACGGACATCGGCGAAGTAGCCGTCGGCGCGCACGCCCACGCTCGTGCGCAGCCACTCGGTCCAGCGCACCCGCGTGTCCAGGTAGAGGGCACCGCTCGACTCCAGCACCCGGTCGTCGAGCACGGTCGCGCGGTACTGGCGGGAGGCGGTGTTGAACAGGCCGACCCGGATCGAGTCGGTGCGGGTCTGCGCGCCGATCTCGACCTCCAGCGGTCGGCCGAACAGGTCCCCCTGGAAGATGTGCAGCACCTCGCCGCCGCCGAGGATGCGCTGGTCGCGCTGGTGGAACTGGTCGCCGCTGACGGGATCGTTGAGGAAATAGGTGAAGTCGTTGAACAGGTTCATCTGATAGCGGATCACGTAGGCCGAGGCCCGCGTCACGCCGGTCTCGTCCGTCGCGCTGAACCGTCCCGAGAGCGAGAAGCGTCCGCTGTCGCCGCCATCCGTGGGATTGGGCGTGCCGTAGCGGCCGATCAGCCCTTCCCCCACGGCGCGCTCCGGGATCTGGTTGGTGGCGGTCCAGCGGGCCGCGTAGGCCATGCCGGTGATCGAGAACCCGTTCAGCGCCGTGCCCTGGCTGTAGCGGGCCACCCCGTTGATCTTGCGCAGCGCGTCCGGGACCACCCAAGGGCCATCGTAGACCTGAGCTTCGCCTGCTAGGAGGAGGTTGCCCTCCCCGAGCGGCACGGTCGTGATCGACAGGGCCCGCTTGTAGCCGAACGAGCCGATCGAGGTCAGGGCGAGGTTCTTGGCGGTCGTGTCGAGATAGTCGATCCGCACCGAGCCCGCCGAGGCGAAGTCGCCGTCACGCACGAAGTATGGCCCCTTTTGGAACGCGACTGCGCCGACAAGCTCCGGAATCAGGAAGTTGAGGTCGGCGTAGCCCTGCCCGTGGGCGTGGGTGCGCATGTTCACCGGCATGCCGTCGACGCTGATGGCGATATCGGTGCCGTGGTCGAGGTTGAAGCCGCGCAGGAAGTACTGGTTGGCCTTCCCCTCCCCGGAATGCTGGGTGACGATCAGACCCGGCACCGCCTCCAGCACCTCGCCGGGGCGCGTCACCGGCCGGCTGTTGAGCTGCGCGCCCGTGATCACGCCGGCGCTGGCCGAGTCCACGGTGAGCAGCGGGCCGCCGATCCCGGTCGTGCCGCCGACATACCCGGCGCTCGCCGACAAGCCGATCCGTGCGGGGACCGTCGGCTCGGCGGTCACCGAGATTTCTTCGAGCTGCGTCTCGGCGCCGGAGACGGGGCCGGACCGGTCCTGGGCGGAGGCGGCGGACGTCAGGGCTGCCAAGGCGGCAAGGGCTGGGAGCGCGGAGCGCACGGACGGACGGGACACGGGACCTCGGGCGGCGGCAGTGGCACGTCACCGCGAACGAGGCCGTGCCGGCCGCTCCCGCGACCGTCTCCGGCATCCCCCGGGACACCCCGCCCGGCGGACCTCGCGTGTGACCACGGCAGACGGCAGGTCTCCTGGCTCGCGGGTCGCCGCCCTCGCGTCGTCTTCCCGGGCGAGGCCGCCCAGTGACGTGGTGACGCGAAGGCTCACCGCTACAGTTGCGGGGGCAGCCGCGGCTTTGGGTCGAACCCGCACCGCATTCCCTTTTGATCCCCGAGGGGAACCGTCGCGGGCACCATGGGTCGTGCGCCCGGAGCAGGTCAACGGGCCGGCCCGGGTTCACGCGCGCTGTGGCCTGCGCACGACACCGCCGTGCCCGCGCCTCGGCTGCCCGACCAGGCCAGAGACCTGAGCCGTGCAGCTGGCCGTCGCCACATCATCGCCGTGAACGTGCAGTCAAGCTTGGCCGACGCCAGGTCGGTGAGAGGCGCCGGCCCGAACAGGGCGGCCGCCGCGTGGCGGAACGAGGCTGAAGGAGCACGGAGCGCAGATGCATGCAGGGTAGCGAGAGGACGAAGATTGCTCCTGTCCTGGGTGTCATCGCGATGACCTGCACCCTGGGCGCCTGCAATACTGGCGCGCCGGTGCTCACGACAGGGTCGATTCCGGGCCACAAGCCGCCGATGGTCGTCAGCGATGCCGAGCGCGATTGTCTCGGTCGGGCCATGTATTTCGAGTCGAACCGCAGCGACGGGGATGGGCTGATCGCCGTCGGCACCGTTGTCATGAATCGGCTGGAGAACGCGATCTTCCCGGGCGGCATCTGCGCCGTGGTGGGCCAGCCGGGACAGTTCGCTCCGGGCGTCCTGACCAAGCCGATGCAGGACAAGGACCTCCAGAAGGTCGCCGATGCGGCCGACGCCGTCCTGGCAGGCGAGCGGCACCCGAAGGTCGGGAAGGCGATGTACTTCCACACCGCGGGCCGGCACTTCCCCTACAACAACATGCATTACGTGGCTGTCGCCGGCGGCAACGCCTTCTATGAGAAGCGCGATTCACGATCGGCCCAGCGCGAGAAGGCGCAATTGCCGGCCTCTGTCTCGACCTATGCGGCCGCACCGGGAGCGCCCACGCCGTAAAGCCGAGCGCGCGGTAGCGAGACATCGTGCGCGCGGGTCGACAGCATCTCTCCGGTCCGGCGTCTCCGGGACGTCCGGCCCGGGCCCATCGAAGCCTGCGGCCGGACACGAGCGGCGTCCGCCGAGGAGATCCGGATCGACGCGCGAGGCCGAGCACTTTCCGAGGCCGCGATCGAACTCAAGCCTAGCCTTTAGGTTGTATGCTCGCATTCAACTGAGCGACCCCGCCGCCATGTCCAACGAGGATGGTTTCGACCGCATGGCGCGCGCGGCCATCCGAGCACATCGGCTGATGGCCCTGCACGGCACGCCGATGATGCAGCACCTGTCGCGCTTGCTGCTGCTAGAGATCGGCCGGGAGATTGCGGCGAAACGCGAGGCGGGCGCCGCCAATGACAATCCGGAAACGTCCGATGACGCGGCCGACGACTGACGGCTCGGAAGCGGTCCGGCCCCTGGGCCGTCTCACGATGACCGAGACGCCTGAATCGCGACGTCTTCCGCCGCGTAGAGGCATATCAGATCCATGACCTGCGGCCAGCCGCAGCACTGTAGGGCCGAATTCCGCTCCGGCGCCTCGTTCGATCGGAAATCACCGACGGGAAGAGATCGAATGTCGCGCCATATCTGTTGATCAAGGATTCTACTTGGGCCTGCGGCATTTACACCCGCGTACAGCAGCCTAGCTTGTCGGTAGAAACTACCCACGAATCATGGGCACCCCACCGATGATCGCCAAACGGGTAGCGCTCGCTGGCGCGCTCCTCCTGCTGAGCATCGCGCCGTCGGCCTCTCAGTTGCGCCGCCCGCTGACCTGTACGGAGGACGTGTCGGTCGGCCTGGATATGGCAGGCGCGGCGGAGGGCGTGAAGGCGCCGCGCAAGCCCCGAACGTTCTCGCTCGTCTCCAGTGGCGGACTGCTGACCGTGATCTCCGCTGGCCGCTCCGATTATTACGAGTGCCAACCCGCATCCCCGCGGTTGAATGAGCGCACGCCACGCAATGCAATCAAGTGCCAGAACGGTGTTTACTTCTTGTTGATTGATCTGAGCAAGTTGAGTTTCGTCGAGGCGCAGCTGAACCCAGAGGATCGCAACGAGGTCAAGGTCAGCTACGGCACGTGCCGCGGTTTATGACGGCCGCTGGCCGCCGGGGATCTGGATCGGGACGTTGGCGGACGGGAGCGACCTGAGACGGCCGGAGATGCCTTCGCCGGTGGGGCGTCCTCCACACGTTTCGTTGGACCACATCGGGGACCAAGCGGTCCGTTCGCCGCATCGGCTCCCGGCCGCAGAACCCTGTGCGCCCGCGCGTGTTGTCGTTTCACCCGGTTCTGACGGGGTGACGAACAGGAGCGGTTCTCAGTGTCTTTCGATGCGTATCACCGTCTCGATGTCTGGTCTCTCATGAATGTATATCGCGCGACGTTCGACATCGTCTGCGAGGCCAACCTTCAGCTTCCTTTCGCCATTGCTGAGGCGTGGGGGTTCACCGCCCGCGGATAACGAAAGCAGCCCCTGACGCGCACCGTTACCGGCAGAACTGCGTGGCGGCCGGGGTCCACTGGCCGAAACCCGTGGCAACCATGTTGGCCATCACCCGGCAGATGTAGAGCTTCTGGGCGGCGTTGTTGTGCGGGCCGGCATGGTAGCGCGCCACCGCCAACGTCCAGCTGCCCTCCCGCTTCTTCAACTCGCGTAGGAATTGCGTGGCATAATCGACATTCGCGCGTGGATCGATCATGGCCTCGATCGATCCGAACTTTGCACCATGATAGTGGTGGTTGATCTGCATGCAGCCGAGGTCGATCAGGCGCACGCCCCTGCGGCGGGCCTCGGTGAAGTGGGCGATCACGTCCCTCGGCCCGGTCGCGAAGTAGGCTGCCCCTTCAATGTTCATGGCGTAGGGTTGGAGCGAGCCGCGCTTGCCCGTTTCCGTCAGGCCGACAGCGTAGAGCACGCCGAGCGGAACGCCGTACTGCACAGAGGCGCGGCCCATCTCGGCCTCGCAGACATTCGCCGCCACCGGGACTGCGCTACAGATAAACGCCGCCGTCGCGAGGACGTACCGTTTCATCCGTCCGCTCTCCTTCCCGTCTGTCGGCGGGCAGGGGCTGCTCCGCCTGCCGCTGCCTGTCCCCTCCTTGGCCCGGCCGGGCACCGCCGTCGGCGAAGGAGGGTTGCCCCTGTGACGGCGCGCCTCCGGCCCAGTTCCCAGATTCGGCCGGGCGGCTCTGACTGACCGTGACTGCCGCTTGATAGTGGGCCTGCTTGAGCAGGTCGGTCAGGATGGCCGAGTCCCGGTGCAGCAGCGCCGCCGTCTCGGGCCGCGACGCACGCAGATGCGTCTCGAGCTGTCCGTTCGCGAGCCGCAACTCCACCGTGACGGTCCCGAGGTCCTCGGGCCTGAGCTGGATCCTCAGCGTCCGCAGCGGCCCATCCGGTGTTGCCTTGACGGCAGGGTCGCCGGCGACCCGCATCTCCGATCCCGTCGAAGCCGCAGAGGCCGCACGGTCGATCTCGTCTTTGATCGCCGCCGCGATCGTCGGCAGCGAAGCCGCGGGCAGGCCTGGGCCGGTTCCAGATCGGTCCTGCGTCCCCGCAATGGGACTGCCGTCCCGCGTGCGTCGGTCGGTGGCTTCAAGGATCGTCTTGGCGATCCCGAAGAGCGCACGGCTGTCCTCGCGCGCCGCGATGTCCCCCTTGTCGAGCCCCGCGACAGCGGTCCGAGCCGCCTCGTCGGCGGTGCGGGTCTCCGGCTCAGTTTGGAGGCGGGGCGCGCCGATCGCCGCCGCTGCGACGTGTTGGTCCGGCAAGCCGGCCAGACCCGGCTGAGACGTGTCGGCGACGCCGTCCGCCCCTCCGGGGTGGGCAGGCTGAAGCCGAGGGACGATCAGCTTCGACAATCCTGTCTGGTCGGATTGCGTTGCGGTGTCGGCGGTGCCTGAGAGGGCCGGCGCTGGGGAGGCCGGCAGCGTGGGAACGCGTTGCGCCGTGACGGATCGGACCGGCTTGAAGTGAACCGCACGGTCCAGCACCGAAATGTTCGGCGGGCCGCCCAGACCGGATCCGGTGGGCGGGGCCACGCCCGCGGCCACGTTGCCACCCACCCCCACCCCGAAGTCCGGACCGGGTCCGGATTCCGCCGAAGAACCCGCGGGCGCGGCTGTTGCGCCTGTGCCGGTCGCCATCGGGACGCCCTGTGCCCCGGAACGCGATGTGTCGGGAATCGAGACCGCAGTACTCGTTCCGTTTGCCGTGCCGGATCCCGGCGAGGCCGTCGCGAGGGCTGCGCTCAGGATCGTGGCGAGAAGCGCAGTGGCATCGCTCGGAGCAGGCGGAACGAGAAGGCCTGCCTCGGAAGCGGCGTCCGCCCCGTCCC
Organism: Methylobacterium sp. FW102-HT35C08; assembly: GCF_058790235.1. Taxonomy (NCBI): domain Bacteria; kingdom Pseudomonadati; phylum Pseudomonadota; class Alphaproteobacteria; order Hyphomicrobiales; family Methylobacteriaceae; genus Methylobacterium; species Methylobacterium sp. FW102-HT35C08. The sequence goes on from NZ_JBYTCL010000002.1 coordinate 1,853,358, forward strand.
TGTCGCCGGGCGCACGATCCGGATCGTCCGCCTCGGGCGCGTCGGTCCCGGACCGAGGCGCGGCAGCCGGTTTCGAGACCGCACGCATCACGGCTCCGAAGCGGCTATTCGGTTCGGCGGCCGGCGGCTTCTGGACATCGTCCTCCGCACGGGACGGCGGGACCTCCCGCTCGTGTTTGGGGCTGGGTTTCTGAACCGCGGCGGTGATCGTGGTCACGGGCTTGCCTTACTGAGGAGCAGATCAATCCGATCGATCGTGGCTTGCGCTTTCGGGATCAGGCTCGCGGGCTCGCCAGCAGATTCCGCAACGGCCTGCGCCGGCTTAGCGGTGGCGAGGTCGGCCTCCGGCAGACCGGGCCGTCCGGTCAGCCCGCGTCCGATCTCCTCGGCCGTCGACAGGGCCGTATCGAGGAGGATGACGTCGCGGGCCGTCAGCTTGGCCCTGTCGAGGCTCCTCAGAGTCTGGAGCCCGGATTGAAACGTCGTGAGATTCACGATCTCGGCGGCGGCTCGATAGAGCCGGCCCTGCATCGCCCCCGGACTTCCGGGCGCGCAGAGCGCCAGGGCCTTGTCGGCAGCCAGGAGAGCCGAAGCCGTCTTACCCTCTTGGATCGCCGTCCGGGCAATCAGCAGGTAGAGGTCCCGCCGGCTCTCCGGACCGAGCTCGTTCAGTATCTTGTTGAGGACCGCGAAGCGCTCCTCATCCCGCCCGACATCGAACTGGGTCAACTGATAGGCGAGGCGCTGCCGAAAATTGCCCGCATAAACCGAGTGTGGGAACCGGCGCAGGTATTGGATCGCCAACGCCTCAAACTTCTTCAGCTCGCCGAGCTGCCCGAGGGCGAAGATCTCGCGACGCAGGGCTCCTTCCTCGGCCAGGGTCCCCGGCACCAGCAGGCGGACGCCGTCCAGCAGGATGATGGCCCGGTTCGGATTCTCGGTCACCGTCAGCGAGGCCAGTGTGAGCCCGACCGCCCCAGCCAGCGTCGGCGGCAGATCCGCCGTGTCGACATCCCTGAGCAGCCGATTCGCTTCGGCCTCCCGCCCCTCGATATAGGCGAGTGCGCCGCGCGCGAGCGTCGCCTCGGGTTCGCCGATTCCGTCCCGAGCGGTGAGGTTCCGCAGGATCGCCGAGCCGCCGCCGCTGAGAGCGAACGTGATCGCCGACCGGATGTTGTGACGGTCGGCCCAGACCTCGGGCGGTGCGCTCAGGAGATCCGCGTTGATCCGGGCGATCAGCACGGGCTGGCTCGCGTGAGCGGCCAGCGATCCGGCTGCCACGCGATCCTGCAGCAATTGCAGCGTGCGCACCCACTCGACAGGCGTGCCCTTCCGCTCCGACGGCTCGGGAACAGGGGGCGCAGCCGGCACGGGGCCTGACGGTGCGGGCTGGTCCGGCCGCGCAACGGCAACCGACGCGGAGGCCGGTTCCGCGGCGACCGGATTGGCGATCGCTGTGGCGAGCAGGCCCAGAACGGCCGGCAGGGTCCGCTCAATCCTGGTCACCCTCATCCCGGAGACCCCTGCAGGAGAATCTCGATCCGCCGGTTCTCGGGCGCCTTCGGATCCGCGGCGTTGCGCGGCGTCCGATCGGCTGCTCCCTCGACGCGCCAGATCCGCGCCTGATCGATCCCGGCCCGGGTGAGCATGTAGGCTGCCATATGGGCGCGCGCGGTCGAGAGCCGCCAATTGTCGTAGACCTCGGAGCGGAACGGGCGGTTGTCGGTATGGCCGCGGACGACGATCCGCCCTGGCCGCGCGGCGAGCGCCTTGGCGAGGCGCTCCATGGCCCGCACCATCTCCGGTCTGGGCTCGGCCGAGCCCACCGCGAACATGCTGAAGTTCAGGTCGTCCGTCAGGTTGATCAGGAGCCCTTCCGGCGTGCCCTGGACGTCGACACGGGGGCCGGGCGTGCCGGAAGCGGCAGGCGGGAAGATCTTGGCGATCTCGGCTTTCAGCGCGGCTTGGGCAGCCGCGAGGTCGGCGCCTGCAGGGTTTTGCCCGTTCATGGCGCCCTCGGCCCTGACCGCGTTCTCTTGGCTCTCAGGCTGGGGCTCCCCCGGTTTGGCCTCCCCCGGTTTGGCCTCTGCGTCCCGGCGCGTGACAGTCCCGGCGCCGCGCGCATCCGGCTTGGCCAGGGTCGGCGGGGGCGCGATGCCGGCGGACGCGGGACGCTCGGCCCGCGCGGGTGCCAGGGTGGTGACCTGCCAGTACAGAGGATCAAACGGGTCACGCGGAACCTCGCCGCCCCGGCGTCCCACCTCGCCGAGATCGCCGATCGTGGCGCTCCGAGGCTTGTCCGGCTCGATCGCGGCCGCGAGATTGGCCAGCACAGAATAGGGATCCTGGAACAGCTCGCGTTCCCGAGCCGCGGATCCCGGCGGCAGGTTACCGGACCGGTCCCGGACAGTCGCCTCGGCCTCACTGGCCTTGGTGCCCGGTTCCGGATCCGTCGAGGTGGGTTGCGGATCCGTCAGTCCTTTCCGGACCGGCAAGGCCTCGGAGAGGCTGATGGGATTGAAGTAGTTTGCGATGCTGGTCTTGGTTTCCTCGTTCGTGATCTTCATGAGCCACAGGACGAGGAAGAGGGCCATCATCGTGGTCATGAAGTCCGCAAGGGCGATCTTCCAGACACCCCCGTGATGAACGGGTTCCTCCTCGGCCGTACGCCGAACGATGATGATCTCGGATGGGGGGGCCATGCTCAACGCTCCTCGACCAAGGCGGCGATGCGCTCGCCCCAGGCCTTGAGCCGTGTCTCAATCACGGTTCCGTTCGTCCGGATGCGCACGTCAGGGCTGCCGTTGGAATCCACCGTGAGCCGCTCCGATGCCAGGTCCAGGCGCCGCGCGAGCGCCGCGACGAGATCCGCCGGGCCCGTGACGTCGAGAGTCCCCGAGGGGCCGTCCGCCAAAATGGACGCGAGCGTTGCGTGCAGGTCGCCAATCGCCTCTTGGCGGAGGGCCTCCGCCAGGAAGGGCTGCAGAGCCCGCGCAAGGCTCTGGGCCAAGCGCGTTTCCAGGGCCTCGGCCTGCGCGGTGAAAGTGCTCGCCAGGACCGCCGATTCGGCTTCCACCCAAAGCTGCCGCGCTGCCGCCAGAGCGGCGGCGGCTGCGTCCCGTTCCGCCGCCACGGCCGCTTCGACGGCCTGCTGCGCCAATGCCTCCCCCTCGCGGCGGCCTTCGTCCCGCGCGGCTGCCGCGAGGGCCTCGAGATCCGGCGGCTGCGGCGGCTCCGCATCCACGCGCTTCGGGGCGAGCGCAGAGAAGGTCGAGGAGGATCGCTGACCCGTGCCCGCGAAGACGGTCCAGACCGGAGGCACGACCGCCATCACGCAGCCTCTTCGCGAGTCAGCCACTGCTTCAGGATATTGGCGACCTGCTCCTCGTCGAGATCAACCAGCTGCTCCAGCTTGCGGATCGGCGAGCGCGCCATCTGATCCGTCAGATCCTCGATGAGGTTGGTATTCGCCGCCGCACTCTGTTCCGCCTGCGCCATATCGAACGCACCCTCGGCGGCCGGTGTCGCGAGGGCGAGCTCCGTTCCGATCTCCGGCGGACGGGCGAGGATCGCGTTGACCGCTGGGCGCAGGCCGAACCAGATCAGCAGGCACCCCACGATGAGGATCGTGGCCGCGTTGATCAGCGTGCCGGACTGGCGCATCAGCGCGTCCCCGAACCCGAGAGCCGGGACGGGAGCGAGGGGCTGGCCGTCGTTCACGAAGCTGACGGCCGCCACCTTGATCTGATCGCCCCGTGCCTTGTTGAAGCCGGATGCCGAAGCGACCAGTTGCTCGATCTCGGCGACCTTGGGCTCGATCTCGACCCGGGTTCCATCCTTGGCGCCGCCCGCGAGCGATTCCAGCCTGGACCGGTTGACCAGCACGGCGACCGAGAGGTTCTTCACGGAATAGCCGTCGCTGACGGTCGAGACCGTCTTGGAGGAGATCTCGAAATTGGACAGCTCCTCGCGGCGCTGGCTCTCGGAGTTCGAGCTCTCGGTTCCCTCGGCGCGGACGCGCTGATCGGGCAGGTTCTGCTGGGCCGTGGTCGGCCTCTGCGGCGCGCGGTTCTGCGCGCTCTCCGTTTCCTTGACGGTCCGCAGCGAGCGCTCGACCTTCTGATCGGGATTGAAGATCGTCTCGTCGGTCTTGGTCTTGTCGGTGTTCAGCCGCGCCACCACGCTGACCTCGAAATTGTTCGGACCGAGATAAGGGGTGAGCGTCCGGCGGATGTTGTCCTGGATCTCCCGATTGACCGTCTGCTCAAGGCTCGCCAAGCGGCCGGCCGGCGCGGTGGTGCTGTCGTCCCCGGCGAGGAGGACCGTCCCATCGGTGTTGAGCACGGTGACCTTGTCGGGCTTCATGCCCGGGATGGCGGCCGCGACGAGCTGGCGGATGGCCGGCGCCACCGAGGGGTCGTTGGCGGGTTCGGTGCGCACCACCACCGAGGCCGAGGCGGGCTGCTGCTCGCGGCGGAACGAGCCGGGATCCGGCATCACGATATGGACCCGTGCCGCCTTGACGCCCTTGAGCGTCTGGATCGTGCGGGCGATCTCGCCCTCGAGGGCGCGAACCCGGGTGATGTCCTGCATGAACGAGGTCAGGCCGAGGGAGCCCAGATCGTTGAAGAGTTCGTAGCCGGACTTGCCGCTCTGCGGCAGGCCCTTCTCGGCCAGCAGCATGCGGGCCTGCGCGGTCTGCCCGTAGCTGACCAGCACCGCCGTGCCGTCCGCGCTGACGTCGAAGGGGATGCCGGCATCCTTGAGCACGGACCCCATCCGGCTCACGTCATCCCGGCTGAGGCCGGAATAGAGGGTCTCGCGGAGGGGGCGGCTGAGATAATAGGCGCCGAGGCCCACCGCCAGGAACACCGTGAGCCCCACCAGCCCGAGGGCGATCAGGCGCCGCGGACCCAGCTCCAGGATGTTGTGCCAAAGCTTCTCAAGGTGCTCGCGACCGGGCATCGACAGGACTCACGTCTCCACCGCAGTGGCTCGGCGCCAGCGTGGCGGATCAATCTTGCGTGGGGATGGTGACGCGGAGCGGGCCGGCGCCAAGGAAAAGGCCGCGCGCCCGAAGACGCGCGGCCTGCACCGGCCCGAAGGCCGATGCGGTTGATCGCGAGGTCCGGGCTTACGACCGGAACAGGCTGAGGATCTGCTGCGTGCTCTGGTTGGCGATCGTGAGCGACTGGATGCCGAGCTGCTGCTGGACCTGGAGGGCCTTCAGCTTGGTCGACTCGTCTTCCATGTCGGCGTCCACCAGGATGCCGATGCTCTTCTCGTTGTTCTTGATCAGCGTGTCGACGTAGTTCGACTGTGACTGGATCAGGCTCTGCACGGCGCCGAGCTTGGTGGCGACGTTGGTGATGGCGGTGAGCACCTTGTCGGCCATGTTGACGTAGGCGCGCAGCTTCGAGAGGTCGCTGTTCTGGATCGACGAGATGTCGATCTTGTCGACGGACAGTTCATAGGCATGGTTGAAGCCGGTCTCGTCGGCGCCGGTGACCGCCCAGTTCTTGTCGAGGATGCCGCCCTTGCCGTCGGTACCCGCGGTCGCACCCTTGTTGATGGTTGCAACGGAGCTCTGGTAGCTCGCGGCCGCGGCGTCATAGGTGGCCTTCGCAGCGTCGCGGTTTGCCACGGCGGTCGTGCCGAAATCGCTCGACGAAAAAGTCGCCTGGGCCGCCGTCCAGTTATTCTGGGCGGTAGTCCAAGTGTTGATCGCGGCCGTCGCGGCAGCGGTGCTGTACGCTTGGGCGCCGGTCGTGCCGGCCGCGGCGCCCGTCGCCGCCTTGGCGTCATAGAGCTTGGTCTCGTCGATATTGACCGTGACCGTGCCGACCGAGATCTGGCCCTGGACGCGGGTGAAGGAGGCGACGATCTTCCGATCCGCCGAGAAGTTGCCGGCGCCCGAATCGGTGGCGAGCCACGATTCGCCGTTCAGCGTCGCGCTGGTGGCCGAGGTCCGCAGGTCGGTCATGCGGGCGGTGATTTCGGACTGGATCTTGTTCCGGTCCACGCTCGGGCTGAGCGCGGCGGTCAGCTTGTTCTTCAGATCCAGGAACGTGTTCTTGACCTGCTCGAGGCCGTTGACCGCGGAATTGACGGTGGCGAGACCCAGACCGATCGAGTCCCGAACGGCGTTCAGCGAGCCGTTGTCGGCGCGGATGGTGGTGGCGATCGACCAGTAGGCGGCGTTGTCGGCGGCGGTGGCCACCTTCAGGCCGGTCGAGACGCGGTTGCTGGACCGCTCGAGATCCTGGTTGGTGATCTTGAGCGTGGTGAGCGCCGTCATCGCGGCGGTATTGGTGAACAGGCTCGACATCAGATGTCCCTTTGAGGAAATAACAAGGTGGGACATGCCGGATTCTCACCGGAATAGCAGAGCGGCGTCATGTCTTTGATCTGCTGTGCAGCGCACGGAAGATCAATCTGCTATGATATCGTGGGCGAACCGAAGGCGAGATCACTCGCCGATTTCGATTGTTCGCTCGTCGACAAGACTGAGATGACCAAGTTTGAGTTGAAAGTCAACGCCTGCTCACTCGATCCTGCGCTTTAAGGCGGATTGGCACTTAACTTTTGATAAAAAACTAGAGAATTACAGATACGAGCGGACAAGCCCACTTATCAGTAGGTTCCATCCGTCAATGAGTACAAAAAATAAGATCTTGAACGGGAGCGAAATCGCGGTCGGTGGCAGCATCATCATGCCCATGGACATGACCAGCACGGCGACGACCAAGTCGATGACCAGGAAGGGCAGCGCGATCAGGAACCCGATCTCGAAGCCGCGACGCAGTTCCGAGATCATGAAGGCTGGGATCAGAATCCTCAAATCGGTCCTGCCGCCATCCGGCGCTTTGGAGAGATTCGCCGACGCGATGTCCGCGAAGGTATCGAGATCCTTCGGGCGGACATGCGCCAGCATGAAGTCCCGGAACGGCGCCGTCACCTTGGCGAACGCCTCCTCCTCGGTGATCCGGTTCTCGGTGAGCGGCCGGACGCCGTCCTGCCACGCGCGGTCGAAGGTCGGCCCCATGACGTAGAAGGTCATGAACAGCGACAGGCTGATGAGCACCAGATTCGCCGGGGCGCTCTGCAATCCGAGCCCCGAGCGCAGGAAGGAGAGCGCGACGACGAATCGGGTGAAGCTCGTCACCATGACCAGGAGGCCCGGCGCGATCGACAGGACGGTCATCAGCGCGATGAGCTGGATCATCCGCCCGCTGGCCGACCCGTTCCCGGGGGGCAGCACTTGGTCGAGGCTGAAGCTCTGGGCGCTCGCAGCCGTGGCGACGAGGAGCAACGGGCTCGCCAGAAATACGCGACGCAGCATGGCGTGACCGGTCCTGATGTTCGTCGGCGAGGCCCGCGGGCGGGATGCCGACCGGGCGCCCTACTGGACGACGAGCGTTTCGATGAAGAAGTCGCGGGCCTGGCCCTTGCTGCGGACCTGGACCCGCTCGGTCAGGTCCTCTCGCAGATGGCTCAGGCCGCTCGGCCCTTCGATCTGAGCGATCGACAGCGTCCGCAGGTAGCCGAGGATGTCCTGGCGGATCTCGGCGGCCATGGCCTCGGGATTGGTGAACGTCCCGGTCTTCACGACGACTGATGATTCGAGGCGGATCCAGACATCGCTGGGGCTCGCCAGATTCGTCACGACGGTGCCGAGATGGGTCAGCGTGGAGCCCGCATCGTAGGTGGCTACCCGTTGGACCTGTTCCTCCTCGGCCTTCTTCCGCTCGTCCAAGGCCTTCTCGACCTTCGCGATCATGTAGAGGCCGCTCGCCCCCCCGACCCCGACCGCCAGGACGGTGAGCATCGCGAGGAGGAGCAGCCAGCGGAGCCTGGCGCTTCGGGCGGCTTTGTCGGAGGCCATGGATCGTGTCCGGATCAGAACGGAGAGACGAGGTCGTAGACCTGCTGGACCACCCCGGGCTGCTGGACTTCCATGAGACGCCCGCGGCCACCGTAGGAGACCCGCGCCTCCGCGATCTTGTCGTAGTCGATCGTGTTCCGGCGGGAGATGTCGCGCGGCCGGACAATGCCGGCGATGTTGAGGACGCGGACTTCGAAGTTGACCCGCACCTCCTGCGAGCCGCTGATCAGCATGTTGCCGTTGGGGAAGACATGCGTGACGACCGCGGCCACGGAGAGCCGCAGCTGTTCCTTGCGGTCGATCGTGCCCTGCCCCTTGGTCGATGAATTGCCGTTGACCTCGTAATGGTTCTTCGATTCCGGCGTGAGGCCGAAGAGGTCGAACTGCAGGTCGACGCTCGACTTGGCTCGCGAATCGCGGGACCGGTCGGTGGCGTTGTCGAACTGCGCCTTGTCGTTCATCGCGATGAGCACGGTCAGCACGTCACCGATATTCTTCGCGCGCGGGTCCTGAAACAGGTCGGCGCTCTGCTGGGCCCAGGTCGAGTGGTAGCCCTGCGCCTGCGACGCCACGTAGAGCGGCGGCACGGAGTCGTGGTTCGGATCGATACCGATGCCCACCGGGCTCAGGGCCGGTGCCCGGCCGATCTCCTGGACGGGGGTCGCGCAGGCCCCGAGGGCCGTGAGCGCCGCGATGGCGGCCAGCCGCTTCATCCTGATTTCTCGCTGTCCTGCGGGCGGCGCTCCCCCTCGTCCGAGCGCGGCTTGGGCGACGCCTTGGATGTATCGTCAAGCCTGGACGGCGCCGGCTTCTTCGGGGGCGTGTTGGTGATGACGTTGGCCAGGCGCGCGGCCCGTCCGGGCTCCATCTCGTTCAGGATGGCGCTGGCGGTCCGCGCGTCGAGGCGGGTCAGGATGGCGGCGGCGGCCTCGCTGTCCATGGCGGTCAGCTGCTGTGACGCCGCCTCGGGCCGCATCTTGGCGTAGATCGCCGTGACGCTCTCGTCCGCCTTCGCGAGGAAGGCCTGCCGGCGCCGCAGCCACTCCTCGTACTCGGCACGCTTGGCCTCCAGCTGGCCGATGCGCACCTCGACATCCTTGGCGAGCGCGGTCAGCGCTTCCTTCTGCCATGTGAAGCGGGCGTCGGCGGCGGCGTTGGCGATGCCGGCACAGTACTGCGCCGGCCGGCCGTCCTCCGCCTTGGTCGGCTCGGCCGGCTTCTGCTGGGCCTCCGCCCGGGAGCCCGGCAGCAGAGCGGCCGCCGCGAAGGCAAGCCCGAGCCAGCCGGGCAGGCCGCCTCCGAGGATACGGCGCCTGTGAGCCGGACGGGTCATTGGATCACCAGCTCCGCCTGCAAGGCGCCCGCCGTCTTGACCGCCTGGAGGATGGCGATCACGTCCGTGGGCTTCATCCCGACATTGTTCAGGCCGCGAATCAGCGTCTGCAGGTCGGGTCCCGAGACAATGGCGAGGCGCGCCATCCGCTCGCCGGCCTCGATGTCGGTGCGGGGCACGACCGTGGTCTGCCCATCGGAGAACGGCGCGGGCTGCGACACCTGCGGCGTCTCGGTGATGCGCACCGTCAGGTCGCCATGGCTCACCGCCACGGTGGAGACTTGGACATTCCGGCCGATGACTACGGTTCCGGTCCGCTGGTCGATCACCACCTTCGCGGGGATGTCGGGCTGGACCTGCAACTCGCCGATCTCCGCCATGAACCGCGTCCGCCCGACATGGCCGGGGCGGGACAGGACCACGGTGCGGTAGTCGCGCGGGCTCGCCGCGCGCCGTCCATATTTCTGCAGCGTGTAGGCGTTGATGGCGTCGGAGATCAGGACCGCGGTGTGGAAGTCCGGATTCTTCAGCTCGAGCGCCATGCCGGGCAGCTCGCTGAACGTGCCGGCGACCGCGTGTTCGACCAGGGCCCCATTGGGGATGCGGGCTGCCGTCGCCACACCGGAGACCAGCGATTCCGCTTGACCCGTGACGCTGAAGCCGGAAACGACGAGGGCGCCCTGCGCCACGGCGTAGACCTGCCCGTCGCCCCCAGACAGGGGCGTCATCAGCAGCGTGCCGCCGCGCAGGGAGGTCGCGTCGCCCATGGAGTTCACGGCGACATCGACGCGCGAGCCTGGCTCGACATAGGCCGGGAGATTGGCCGTCACCATCACGGCCGCGACGTTTCGGGTCCGCAGCCGCTGGTCGCGCACATTGATGCCCAGCCGATCGAGCATCGATTGCAGGGATTGTTCGGTGAACTGCGAGTTCCGCAGGGTGTCGCCGGTGCTCTGCAGGCCGGTGACGAGCCCGTAGCCGACGATCTGGTTATCGCGCACCCCCTGGAGCGACGCGATGTCCTTGATGCGCGTCGCCGCCGCGGGTGCCGGCCAGAGCGCGAGACCGGCCAGGAGAGCGAGGATCAGCCGGCGCATCACGGCTGTCCCGTCCGCACGCGGCCGTCCTGCAGGACGATGCCCTGGACAACCCGCCCCGTAGCGGTGTTCCGCACGCTGACCGCTTCGTTCACGGCCGCGTTGGCCAGGGCAGTGCCCAGCGTCGAGATCGTGACGCCATGCTCCTCGAAGATGATCACGGTCGGCGCGCCGCGGGTCACGAGCTTCGCCTCTTCCAGGGCGATGGCGGGAATCGTCTCGCCCGGCAGGAGCGTTCGCCGCGCGATCCGGCCGACCACGCGCGCCGCCGTGTCGGCGACCGGCTGACGCGGCTTGTAGCTCTCCGGGAAGGCCTGATCGCGCAGCATCGTCGGCTTGATGACGTCGCCCGCGTAGATCGTCGCGACCGGCACCGGCAGCATCTGCTCGGCCGCGGCGGCCGGACCGGCCGCCAAGCTGGCCGCAAACGCGAACGGCAAGCCGGCGGCGCCCAGCACCCGGGCTTTCCGCGCCGCGATCCTCACGAGGCGAGCATCTCGGGTCATGATGTTAGCGAAGGCCCTTCGAGACCGTGCCGGCCATCTCGTCCGCGGCCTGGATCACCTTCGAGTTCATCTCGAACGCCCGCTGGGCTGAGATCAGGTTGGTGATCTCCCGGACCGGATCGACGTTGGACATCTCCAGATAGCCCTGGTTGAGCTTGCCGAAGCCGGGGTCGGCGGCGAAGCCGGTTACGGGCAGGCCCGAGGCCGGGGTCTCGCGGTACAGGCCGTTGCCTAGGGGCTCGAGCCCGGCATCGTTTGTGAAGTTGGCGAGCTGAAGCTGGCCAATCGTCTGCGGCAATTGCTGCCCATCGACCTTGACCATCACTTGGCCGGTCTCGTTGATCACCACATCGACCGCGTTCTGCGGGATGATGATCGCCGGATCGACGCTGTAGCCTTCCGCGGTGACGAGGCGTCCGTCCGCGTTCTTGTTGAAGGAGCCGGCGCGCGTGTAGTTGATCTCGCCGTTCGGCATCGTCACCTGGAACCAGCCGCGGCCGTTGATCGCCAAGTCGAGCGGGTTCGTCGTGTTGGAGAGCGGACCCTGTCGGTGCAGGTTCCGGATCGCCGTGTTGCGAACGCCAAGTCCCAGCATGGCGCCTTCGGGAACCGCCGATTCGCCGGCCTGGATCGGCACGCCCGCCGGGCGTTCCGCCTGGTAGATCAGATCCTTGAACTCTGCGCGGGCCGCCTTGAATGCCGTCGTGTTCAGGTTCGAGATGTTGTTGGCGATGACTTCCACGTTCAGCTGCTGGGCGTTCATGCCCGTAGCCGCGATGGCGAGCGCTCTCATGATCGGATCCTTGCGCCGAAGCGGAATGTGCGTGTGGTCGGGGAGTTTGCGGCGTGTCCCGCCGGGAAAGGCGGGCTTCTGCAGGTGGAGCGGGCGCCGCTTCAGATCGTCATGCGGACGATTTCGAGGTAGGCGGCAACGACCTTGTCGCGGATCGCGACGGCGGTCTGGAGCGTCTGCTCGGCCGACATCACCGCCTCGACCACGGCCTGGGTCGAGGCCTTGCCCTGGATCCCGGAGATCGCGGCCGCCTCGCCGGTCTTCACCGTATCGCGCATCTGCCCGGCCATCTGCGTCAGGAGATCGCCGAAACTGGAGACGGACGCCCCCGGGTTCGTCTGCCGGACTCCCGGCATCGACAGGCCGAGTTCGGACGCGCCGAAGACGGAGTTCTTGTCAGAGACACTGGTGAGGGCGGCGAGGGACTGGATCATCACGGCCTCAGAAGTTCGATGATGCTGGCGATCATCGAGCGGGTCTGCTTGATCATCTGCAGGTTGGCCTCATACGAGCGGTTGGCCTCTCGCATGTCGGCCATCTCGATCAGCATGTTGACGTTCGGCAGCTTGACGTTGCCGTCGGCATTCGCGGCCGGGTTGCCGGGATCGTACTCGACCCGGAACGGCGCCTTGTCCTCACCGATCTGGCGCACGGCGACCGCCGTGGTCCCCGAGGCACGATCGAGCGCCGTACGGAATGTGATCGTCTTGCGGGTGTAGGGATCCGACCCGGCGGTCTGTCCGGTCGACTGCGCGTTCGCGATGTTCTCCGCGATGACCCGCATGCGCTCGGATTGCGCCTCCATGCCGGAGCCCGCGATCCGCGAGGAGGCGGCCAGGGGATCGATCATTGTCCGGCCTTCACGCTCAGGGCCAGCATCCGGTTGAACGCCTTAACCACACTGCCGTTGAGGGCCTGATCACGGCTCACCTCGCCGGACTTCATCAGCTGTTCCTCGATGCTGACCGAGTTGCCGGAATGGACCACATCCCAGCCCTGTGAGGCGCCCGCCCGCGCCGGGCGCGCGCCGGGACCCTCGCTCTCAAGATGGCCGGCACGGGTCGCCGCCATCGTCAGCATCGTCTTGTCCAGCAGATCCCGGAACGGGGTCAGATCGCGCGCGCGATACCCGGGCGTGTTGGCGTTCGCGATGTTGCCCGAGATCACGGCCTGACGCGCGGTCAAGTGCTGCAGCTGTCGGGATGCGAGATTGAACAGAAAGACTGGGTTCATGACCTGTCGGTTTCCCGTCTTAGCAAAGTCTGCGGCAGAAGCCGTCCCGTTCGGTTGGAACATGCTCCTGATCGACGCGTTGGTTTCGCCGTCGAGTCCGTGGCAACAGTTTCCTGTCGGCGGATCTTTGCGCGCCCTGTCTTGTCCGAAGCTTGCGCGAGCGGTCTTCCGGGCGCCTCGTACCTTGCGGCTGTGGCGCCCGCCGATGTCGCTGGCGAGCATCGCCGACGGACGCGGTCGCTGGCGCGTCGCAGCGGTGGCGCAGGACGTGGCTCCGACGGGGGGCGCATCCCTGGGAGCACTCGCAGCCGGGGGGGCGCCTGATCCGGCCGGTCGATCGTGCCGAGCACTCAGGCGAGCCCGACGGCCGGCCCCGAACGGTCAGTTGACGAAGGCATATCCGAGATAGCGCCGGACCTCGATTGGATCGAAGCTCAGCTTCTGTCGGAGCTTCTTCCGCAGCTTGCTGATGTGGCCCTCGATCACGCTCTCATCCACGTCGCTCGTGAACGCGCCGTAGACCGCGTTGAACACCTGTTCCTTCGTCATCCGGCGTCCGCGGTTGCGGACTAGGAACTCGAGGATCTGACGTTCGCGACGGGGCAGTGTCATCTTCTCCCCGTCGATGTCGGGGTCGCGCCCATCGAAGTACACCTTCAGCCGTGCGGACCGATCGATCACCGTCGTGTCCTTCGCGGCCTCGCGCTGCGATCGGCGCCACACCGCTTCGGTTCGGGCGAGAATTTCTCGGACGTGAACCGGCTTGCGGACGACGTCGTCGATGCCGGCGCCGAAGAGATTCAGCGTCTCGGTCAGGCAGCGCGTCTCGATCATTGCGATGATGGGTGCGCGGGACCGCTTGTGGATCAACTCCGGCAAGTCCGGCCGCTGCTCGCAATCGCCCAGCAGGAATCCCTGGACCGCATCCAGATCGGTCGCAGGCGCCGTCTGCAGCCAGTCTTCGAAATCGCCGCCCAGTAAACCGACGGACGTGATGCCTTCTCTGCTGAAGTTGGCAACGTATCCATCGGTTACTATCGGTCGCGCATCGACAATGACATACATTGTCACAAGACTCCGTCGATATTAAAGTTCCGCGAGCTGTCTTATGCAGCCGCGATGAAAGTTGTTTGCTCGGCTTTCCTCACATGCCGTAAGCAGGAGATTGGGTCAACGGTTCGGTACGAGTCTCGACGATGTGATTTTTTCTGACAGGCGCGTCAAAAACTCAAACTTCGTGGCGGGATTGATCTCATTTTTACAGAAATTGTTTTCAAAATTCGGAGGCCTGGAGACGATGGTGGGTCGCAATTCGGAGGATCCAAGGTGATCTTTTCCCAGCTCTTCCGCCCTGATGCTGCAACATCCTCTCAGGCCTCATGAACGATCGTTCCGCCTCCATGCCGGCCGCAGTGAGACACGATGCGGGCTCGGTGAGCACGATCGGCGCCGATTACGTCGTGGGCAGCAGGAATCGCTGGTCGCGCGTCATGTTAAGCTTTGAGCGCCTGACCGCCGGTCAATGGTATGAGTTTAGCGCATATGTGGTTTGCGACGGTGCCGAGTCGGTCTCGGATGCCAGGGACTTCGCGATGCTCGGCGTCGTGTTCCTGTCGCAGGACGGATCGGAGATTGATTTCGCGCGGGTGCCCGGGCTGGCCCGGACCTCGATGGATGCGCATGGCGACTGGCTCGCCGGGCCGGCCTGGGAGGGCGGCGCGGGTGCCCGCGCCGTCTCCGTGCGCCGCTGCTTCTACCTGCCGGCTCCCGCCGCCGGGGTGGCCGTGGTCATCCGGAGCTGGCGCAACGCGCACCCCTTCCGAATCATTGGTCCCGAGATCCGGCCGGCCGGCGCGAGCGCGTCCTCCGCAGAGGACGCGGCCGCTGACGGGGCCGCTCCACCGCGGGGCCGGCTGGCCCAGGACGGACGGATCGACCTCGGTCCCCATCCTGTCTGGTTCCGGCATGGCCTCGTCCCGGGGCGCCCGCTCGTCTTCCGGGGGCAGGTGATCGCGCAGGGGCGGACGGAGGGCGCCCTGGCCCAGATCTGCTTCCGCGATGCCGGCGGCAGCCCGATCCCGCCCCCCTACCCCGACACCCTGTCCACGCTGTCGGTTCCGGCCTTCCTGGACATCCCGGTCCACCGACAGGCCTACCGCTTCACCCTGAAGGTCTCTCCGCCGCTGCAGGCTGCAACCCTGGAGATCGGCTTCGGGACCTGGGAGGCGGATCCGGGTCTCGCGCTGGCGGCCGCGCCCGACGCGCTTCTCGACGACGACCTGCGCCTGGCGAATCTGACGGACGACGCGGATCCGGGGGCCGAGGCGGTCCTGGCACGGCTGCTCGGCCGCCTCGGCCCTCTTCACGACGGCGGTGTCGGGGCGGGATCGATCCGGCCCTACCTCGATGCCGCCCTCCTGGCTGAGCGGCCGTCGCCCCTGCGCAGCTTCGCGCGCCTGCGGGACGGGGCCGAGGCCTGCGTCTGGGCGGAGGGAGCCATCCGCCTCGCATCCCGGCCGGCCTGGCCGCTTCCGGACGTCCCGGATTGGGCGGCCGACCCGTTCCGGTCGCAGGCGTGGCGCCTGGCGTACCAGTCCCTGGACTGGACCTGGGGCGCTGCCGAGAGTCCGGAGCGCGCGGTTCGGGAGCGCGCGGTCGCCATCGCCGTGTCCTGGTCCCGCGCGAACCCTTGGGGCCAACCGGCGGATTCGCTGAGCCAGCATCCCGCCTGCACGGCGCGGCGCCTGGAGGCGCTGCTGAGCCTCCTGCAGGCGGCGGCGCGTGACGCGGCCGGCGCGAATGGGCGCGCGATCGATATCCTGGGCGGCGAGGTCGTGCGTCACGCCGTGGCTCTGGCGGAGATCCTGGCGCAGCACACGGTGGCAGGCTCGCTTCTGGAGCTTCAGGTCGCAGCCGCTCTGCTGGCGGCCGGTCTGGCCCTCCCCGCCTTCCCGATGGCGCGGCACTGGACGGCCCTCGCGGTGCTCGCCCTGCAGCGCGGCTTCGAGGCGATGATCGACCCCGACGGCGCCGTCGCGGAGGCCTCGTATCACCGGAGCCTCGAGATCCTCACCCTCGCTCTGGTCCTCATCCCCATCCTGAAGGCCCGGCCGGATCTGACGCCGCTGGCCGGGATCCTCGACGCGCGCGTGCCGAAGGCCTGGGCCGGGATGGTCGCCCTGTTCGAGCCGGACGGTGCCCTGCCCCCCTTCGGCGACACGCCCGGCCACCCCGACCGGTATCGCTGGCTGGAGCGGGTGGCCGCCGCGCATGACCGGCCCGGGATGGCGGCGCCCGACTTCGGGCGGGCGGGCGACGGATGGCCCCGCGCCGCCGGAGCGAGCCGGCCCGGAACCCTCATCGTGCGCCGGTCGGGGGACGGGGCGGGCTGGTCCGCCTTCACGGCCGATTTCTCCGAGCAGGTCGACCCACAGGATCACCGGGACTGCACCTCCTTCACCTTCGCCACCGGCGGCCTGCGCTGGATCACCGAGAGCGCGGGCCAGCACCTGGCGACGGCGCGGGCGCACAATGTCGCCATCCCGGACGGCCGGGAACCGGGTGCGGGGGCGGGCTTCGCGCGGGCGGCCTTCCGCTTGGGCGATGCTGTCGTGCACTGCATCGAGACGCAGGTGCACGGGCCCGATTACCGGCATGTCCGGGCCTTCGTGCTGCTGGACGATCTCTCGGGTCTCGCCGTGTTCGATCGCTTCCGGGCGGGACATCGCCCGCTCACAGCGGAAGGCTTCCTGCACTTCGACGCCGGGGTCACGGTCGCCCTCGCCCCGTCCCGGCGGATCTTCGGCCTGCGCGATGAGAGGCGTCTGCAGATCGTGCCCCATGCGATCAGCGGCCGACTCGACGACTTGGCCTTGAGCCGGGCCTCGTTCGGCCCGCGGGGGAATCACGGGGCGCCAGCCGGACCGGTCCTGCGCTACGGCCTGTCGGGCACGGGCATCCTGGCCGGGGGCCTGCTGATCGCGTCATCCGCGGGCGGCGTGAGCCGGCTCGCGGCCGCGATCGAGGAGGAGGCATTCCGGCGCGCCCTGACGGACGGACTGTCGTAGGGCCGGATGCGGGCCGATAGCCCGACCTCACCAGACCATGTCACAGGCGGGCGGTCGTCCTGAGACAGGCTGGAGCTTCCCAAGGGTGAATCGACCCGCGCCGGGGCGGGCGCGAGGCCGGAGTTGCGGGCGTATCACGGACATGCTTTCGCCGCCTGTCCGTGCCACTGACCCCGGCAACGTCCCGGACGCGTCCGGGGATCGCGGGCAGGACAGCTCCACAGTCGAGAAGCAGGCGATGAACATGCAGGCTCGGAGAGCCGAGGGGCGGCTTCTCAAGGCTGCCGATCGGCAGAATGGGATTTCGCAGTCGCTGCGGCAGATCGCGCGGGTGCCCGGACTCGCGGAACGCAAGAAGGGCGTCCGATCCTACCAGAGCCACATCAAGAGCGATCCCTGGCTTCCGATCCTGTTCGTCCTCTGCTTCGTGCTGCCGACGCTGGCCGGCGGTCTGTATTATGGCCTCCTGGCCTCCGACCGCTACGTCACGGAGGCACAGTTCGCGATCCGACCCATGTTCGGGACGGCCGACAAGGCCACGCCCGACGCGGTCGGCACCAATGCCGGCGTTCCGAAGGAGATGATCGCCCAGGATACGTTGATCGCGCAGGAATACATCCTGAGCCGGCCGATGCTGGAGGCGATCGAGGCGCAGCTGCCGATCCGCACGTGGTTCAGCAGCGACAGCATCGACTATCCATCCCGTCTCAACCCCGACAAGCCGATCGAGAAGCTCCTCCGTTACTGGAAGCGGCGCGTCAGCGTCGACATCGAGTCCGGCACCGGCATCATGACGCTGTCCGTCGAAGCCTTCGATCCGGACGAGTCGCTCGCGATCACACAAGCCGTGATGGCGGAAGCCGAGCGGATGGTGAACGAGCTGAGCATCAAGCCGCGCCAGGATGCGGTGGACGAGAGCGCGCGCGAGCTGAAGCTCGCCGACGAGCGCGTGGCGGCGGCGCGCGCAGCCCTGAACGCGCTGCGCAATCGCGAGGGTGTGCTGGACGCGGTGAAATCGAACGAGGTCACGCTCAAGACCGTCTCCGAGCTTCAGCTGTCCCGCGCCAAGCTGTCCATCCAGCTCGCAGTCCTTCAGCGCGACCTCAACCCCGAGGCGCGGCCCATCGTCGATCTGAAGCAGCAGATCAAGGATCTCGACAACAACATCGCGCGCATCCAGCGGGAGCTGGCGACCGTCGATCCGGATCAGAAGCGGCGGCTCTCGAACGCGCTGACGCAGTCCGAAGCCCTCGAAAGCAAGCGCACCTACGAAGAGAAGTATCGTGAGCAGGTGCGCTTGGCGTTCGAGCGCGCGCGCATCCTCGCGGCCCAGAAGGCCGAGGCCTTCGTGCCCATCGTCCCGGCGATCAGGGCCCAATCCGCCACCGAGCCGCGACGGATCCTGATGACCAGCCTGATTACCGCCGCTGCAGCGATGGTCTTCGCCGCGGCGATGTTTGCCCGGAAGTTGCTGGCGCATTGAGCCGCGGCCAAGCGCTGTGGGCGTCCGGTCAACGGGCGGCCGCTTCGCCGCCCGTGCGGCTGCAGCCAGCGCGGCCGGAGCCCGGCGCCGCGACTCACGGACCCGCGATAATCTCGCGGATCCGCGCCCCCAGCGTCTCGATCACGAACGGCTTGGTGAGCACGGCCATGCCCGCCGCCAGCTGGCCGCTGCCGAGAGCCGAGGTCTCCGCGTAGCCGGTGATGAACAGAACCTTCAGACCGGGCCGCTGCGCGCGCGCGGCATCGGCCATCTGGCGGCCGTTCATCCCGCCCGGCAGGCCGATATCCGTGATCAGAAGGTCGATCCGGACGTCCGATTGCAGCACCTGCAGGCCTGACGCGCTGTCGGTGGCCTCGATCGCCGTGTAACCCAGCTCGTCCAGCACCTCGGTCACGAGCATGCGCACCGTCGGCTCGTCGTCGACGACGAGAACCGTCTCCCCCTGCTCGGCGCGCGGCGCCTGCGTGACGCTTGAGGGCGCTGCCTCAGCGTCCGCGCGCCCATCATGGCGCGGCAGGTAAAGGCATACCGTCGTGCCCTGCCCGATCTCCGAGGTGATGCGGACCTGCCCGCCGGATTGCTGGGCGAAGCCGTAGATCATCGAGAGGCCGAGGCCTGTGCCCTGGCCGATCGGCTTGGTGGTGAAGAACGGCTCGAAGGCCTTGGCCATCACGTCCGGCGCCATGCCGGTGCCGGTATCGGTCACGCACAGGCTGACATACGGGCCGGGTGCCAGGTCGCGTTCCCGGGCCGGGCCGGGATCGAGCCAGCGGTTGGCGGTCGCGATGGTGATGCGGCCGCCGTCCGGCATCGCGTCGCGGGCGTTGATGCAGAGGTTGAGGAGCGCGTTCTCCAGCTGGTTGGGGTCGACGAGCGCGGCCCAGAGGTCGGCCGCCTCCGTCACCGCGACGGCGATGCCGGGTCCAACCGTGCGCCGGATCAGGTCCTCCATACCGGTGATGCGGTCATGGACGTTCGTCGGCTTGGGATCGAGCGTCTGGCGGCGCGAGAAGGCGAGCAGCCGGTGGGTCAGGGCGGCGGCCCGCTTGGCGGCGCCCTGCGCGGCCGCCATGTAGCGGCCGATATCGTCGAGCCGGCCCTGGCCGATGCGGGTCTGCATCAGCTCAAGCGAGCCGGAGATGCCGGCCAGCAGATTGTTGAAGTCATGGGCCAGGCCGCCGGTGAGCTGGCCGACGGCCTCCATCTTCTGGGCCTGGCGCAGGGCATCCTCAGCCTTCAGCCGCTCGCCCACCTCCTCGGTGATGCGCTGCTCCAGGCGCTCGTTCAGCGCCTGCAGGGCCTGCTCGACGTGCCGCTGCTCGGTGACGTCGATGATCACGCCCGCCAGCCGCCGGCCCCGCTCGGGCTCTGACGAGAGCCTTCCCATGGCCAGCACGATGCGCTCCCGGTCGCTGCCGGTGACGCGGTACTCGGCCTGGTAGGGGGTCGAGGTCGCGATGGCCCCGGCGATCGCCTCCTGCACGCGGGACCGATCCTGCGGGTGGATGCCCGCCACGAAGGCGGCGAGCGGCAGCCCGGCGGCTTCGGCCTCCGCGCGGTTCACCCCGAACAGCTCCGCGATCGGCCCGAGCACGGCCACGGTGTCGGTGTCGATCTCCCATTCGAAGATGCCGACGCCCCCGGTCGAGAGCGCCATGGAGAGCCGGTCCTGGCTGATGCGGAAACGCTGCTCGCTGGCCCAGATCGCCCGGCTGGCCTCGCGGCGCATCTCGGCCATCTGGATGTTCGCGTTGACCCGGGCGAGGAGTTCGCGGGCCGCGAAGGGCTTCACGAGGTAATCGTCGGCCCCGGCATCGAGACCCTCGATCTTGGCCTCCTCGCCGGCGCGCGCCGAGAGCATGATCACCGGGATTCCGGCCGTGCGGGGCTCCTGGCGGATCGCCCGCAGCAATCCGAAGCCGTCGAGCTTCGGCATCATCACATCCGTCAGGATCAGGTCGGGCGGCGCCGCTGCGGCGGCGGCGAAGGCCTCCGCACCGTCGCCCACGGCCGTCACCCGGTAGCCCTGGCCTTCGAGCAGCCGCGCCACGTAGCTGCGCATGTCGGCATTGTCGTCGGCGAGCAGCACGTCCTTCCCGGCGCCGACCCGGAGGGCCCCGTCGGGGGTGATCGCGCCGAGCCCGGCCGTCGACAGCGCACCGGCGGTCTCCATCGGCGCGGCCTCCGGCAGCCACCGCAGCGCCTCATCCAGGTACTCGTGCGCGCGCACGACGGCGGTGGCCGCATCCGCGCGGTCGCGGACCTGAGCGGCCGGGAGGTGGGCGCGTCCCAGGGGAAGAACGACCGTGAAGGTCGTCCCCTGGCCGACGATGCTCTCGACCGTGATCTCGCCGCCGTGGAGCCGGACGAGTTCCGCCACCAGCGCGAGCCCGATCCCGCTGCCCTCGAAGCTGCGCCCGTGCGCGCCTTCGACCCGGTAGAAGCGCTCGAACAGGCGGGGGATCTCGCCGGCCGGGATGCCGATGCCCGTATCGGCGACCGAGACGCGGGCCGATCGCCCGTCTGCCGCGGGTTCGGTCGTCACCCGGATGCCGCCGCTGAGCGTGAACTTGAACGCGTTGGAGAGGAGATTGAGGACGATCTTCTCCCACATCTCCCGGTCGATGTAGGACGACAGCGGCAGCGGCTGGCAGCGGACGTCCAGCTCGAGACCGGCCCGCTCCACGGCCGAGCGGAAACCGGAGGCGATCTCGGCGGTGATCGCGCCCAGATCCACCGGCTCGAAGGCGGCGCGCACGCGGCCCGCCTCGATCCGCGAGAAGTCGAGCAGGCTGTTGACCAGCCGGAGCAGGCGCGTGCCGTTCCGGTGCGCGAGCTCGACCTGGGCGCGCACGGCCGCGCCGGCCGTGCCGCTCGCCAGCACCTCCTCGAGGGGGCCGAGCATCAGGGTGAGCGGCGTACGGAACTCATGGCTGACATTGGAGAAGAACGCGGTTTTGGCCCGGTCGAGCTCGGCCAAGGCCTCGGCGCGCCGGCGCTCTTCCTCGTAGGCGTCGGCGCTGGCAATGGCGGCCGAGATCTGGCCCGCCACGAGGCTGAGGAACGCGCTGTAATCCGCGTCGAACAGCCGGTAGGGATTGAGGCCCACGATCAGGACGCCGCCGCGTCCGGTGTCGCTGCTGGCGGGGACGGGCAGGAGGGCTGCCCGCTCGGACGGGCGATTCCAAATTCCGGTCGCGCCGCCGAGGCCGGCCGCCTCCAGATCTGCGACGACCGACACCGTGTGGGTTCGCGCCACGGACCCGATCGGCCAGGGGCCGGCCGCATCGAGGGCGATCCGGTCGCCGGGGCCGGCCGCTCCTGGGGCCAGGCCGACCTTGGCGGCGAGTTCGGCCACGTCCTGCCCGGGCTCGATGACGTAGAGCAGCGCGAAGGTGATGTCGTGCGGATCGCGCGCCAGGGCGGTCGCGCTGCGCTCGCAGGCGGCCCGCCAGGACCGGGCCTGCACGGTCTCGGCGGCCAGCTCCCGCAACAAGGCGAGCTGTCGGTCGCCCACGACCCTGTGGGTGTCCTCGCTGTTGGCGCAGATGATCCCGCCCGGCTGGCCGTCGTCGCCGGGGATCGGGCTGTACGAGAAGGTGTAGTAGGTCTCTTCCGGATAGCCGTTGCGCTCCATGATCAGGAGCTGCTCCTCGACATAGGTCCCCTCGACGCCGCCCATGGCGGTCGCCAGCAGGGGGCCGATATCGGCCCAGATCTCGCGCCAGACATCCGCGGTCGGCCGCCCCAGGGCGTTCGGATGCTTCCCGCCGATGATGGACTTGTAGGCGTCGTTGTACAGGAAGGTCAGGCCGGGCCCCCAGCCGATCCAGATCGGCTGCCGCGAGGTGAGCATGATGCGCACCGCGGTCTTGAGGCTTTGGGGCCACGCGGGCGCCGGGCCGAGCGGTGTGGCGGCCCAATCATGGCCGCGGATGAGGGCCCCGAGCTCGCCTCCCCCCGCGAGGAAACTGAGTTCCGGATGGCCTCCGGAGGGCGGAAGATCGGCCAATGCGGTGTTCACGGGCTCGGGCTGCGGCAATCCAGGCGTTTACGAGGGATCGCGCGGGCGCGCCAGCGTGATCGGGGTCGGCTCTCGCCCCGGCGTGACGGCGCGCCCGGCGCGGGCCCGCGCGCTCACAGGACGTCAGCCCGCGGGTCGAGACCGTCCGCCTCTGCCGAAGGTCCGGGTTCCGGACCGGGCATGGCGATTCCCGCGACGCGTCACTTGGGACAGGGCTTTACTTGGGACAGGGCTTTCCACTGGGCAGAACGATCTCGCTCTGCCCGTTGTAGATGTCGCCGCCCCGTACGGGCCATGTCCTCTTGTACCGGAACGTCCATCCGACGAGCGACGAGAAGACCGGGAAGATCGGGCGATACGGCATCGTCACCTCCGACATCACGAAGCGGTCGCCGGCCCGGTCCAGGCCGGCCGGCGGAAGGCCGAGGGACGATCCGGCCAGACGGGCCTGCCCGTTGGATTGGGCGCTCGAACAGACCTGCGTCGTGGCCGCGGCGCCGGTCTGGGTCTGGTACGTGCCCCCCGCCGTCAGGACGATGCTCGCGCGGGATACATCGTACGGGTTGGCGATCGCCTCCAGGGCCGCGAAGACCGGTGACAGGTCCGTGTAGTTGCCGCGGGAGATCAGGTCGGCCATCGTGGCCGTCGCGTTGTCGAGGCGCTTGCCGATCATGTAGGCGCGCGGCAACTCAATCGAGGCCATGAACATCAAGAGCAGGATCGGCGCGATCAGGCTGAACTCGACGGCGCTGACCCCGTTCCGGCTGGCGGTGAAGTCGATCAGGCCGGTGCGCAGACCACCGCTCAGCACGGTTTCGGCTCGTAATCCTCGGCCCGGAAGATCTCCGTCGTGACCAGCATCTGCGACTTGTCCGACATGATCCGGCCCGTGAAGTCCATCACCTGAAACAGGCGCATCACCGGGACCGCGACGCGCACCGTCACGGTGTCGCCGCCCTGAGGGCAGTCGAAACGCGTGCCGAACCCAACCGTCCAGGTCTTCTTGGTCCGGTCGAACGGCTCCGTGGGCTTGGTCGCGGCGAACGAGGCTGCCCGCGAGACGTCGAGGCGCAGATCCGTGCAGGGGAACAGGACCGAGGGCCCGCTGCAGACGATCTTGCGGAAGCGCTGGCTCGGATCGCTGCCGTCGGCGGCATCCTGGAAGATCCCCGTCCGCAATTGACGGACGCCCCGGTCCACCGCCATGTCCAGCGTCTGCTGCTCCAGGGCGACGAGACCGGATTCCGCGACGACGCCCAGCAGGGCCAGGAACGGGGCCGCGAGAAGCGCGAACTCCACCGCGGAGGCGCCGCCCCGGTGACGGGCGAAACGCCCGACGCGAAACCGCGGATGCACCCGCGCACGCCGCGCGTCAGAGGAAGCGACCGGGATGCCTCGTCCGGGGCCAAGAGCCGGGATCGCGAGACGCCTAAGGATGCCTGTCATACGCGGGAACTCTGCAGGTCGTGCGCCGGCGCCGTCTCTTCGCAGGGCACGATCTCGGGCGAGTTTGCCGGCTGCCCGTTTAGAAAGCGTTCCAGACAGCCAATAATCGTCCGGCTTTCAGAGGGGCGCGTGGTAAAACTTCGCTTTGCCCACAAGCAGCAGCATTAGTTCCGCCAGCCACAAGGACAAGACAGAATAACATGCATCAACTCTGGCAACAATTTAAGGTTGCTTAGCGCGGCGTTGACCATATCCCCGCGGGCGTGGCGGGGATCCCCGCCGATCGGAACTGGCCTGCACGCACTGTGGCCCGGCGCGACGAATTCTTTAAGGGGCCGCCTGATAATGCAGAGCGTCAGCCCGTCCCGAGGACACGATCATTTCCTACCTGCGGCGCATGCTCCTGGGCTTGGTGAGCGCCCTGCCGAACCGGTCCGGCAGCGTGGCGGTGACCTTCGGCCTGAGCGCGGTTGTCCTGCTCGGCCTTGTCGGCGGCGGCATCGACTACGCGCGCGTCGCGTCGCGCCGTGCGCAGCTGCAGAACGCTGCCGACGTGGGCGTGCTGTCCGGTGGAAACACCATGAAGCTTGCCGCGTCCAGCATCGCCGCCGTGCAGGGCGTGACCGAGCAGGCCATCCGCACCAATGCGCCGTCGTCGCCCGACCAGCCGTTCACGGTGACCGTGGCGGTGGCGAGCGACAAGACCAGCGTGGCAGCGCAGGTCCAGGACACGGTGAAGCTCGCCTTCGGCCCCTTCCTCGGCATCCGTTCACAGACCATCTCGGTCCGCGCCAAGGCCAGCGTCGTCGGCAAGATGCGGCTGTGCATGCTTACCCTCGACCCGTCGGCACCGGGCGCCTTCAATCTGCAGAAGAACGCGCAAGTCACCGCCAACGGCTGCTCGCTCTACTCCAACTCGACCAACCCGACCGGCATGGTCGGCGGCGACAGCTCGCTGGCGCGGGCCGACACCATCTGCTCGGCCGGCGGTTATCTCGGGGTTCGCGCGAACTTCGCGCCGCCGCCGCAGACCGGATGCCCGGTGATCGCGGATCCGCTGCTGGGCCGAGCCAACCCGCCGGTCGGCGCCTGCGCGAGCCTGCCCTTCCCGTTCAACCTGCTGCCGCTCACCCAGATGCAGACGATCGACAAGGACGTCACGCTCGATCCCGGGACCTACTGCTTCGGCCTCCAGATCAAGAAGAAGGCCGTGGTGACGATGCGGCCCGGCATCTACGTGTTCAAGGACGGGCCTCTGATCGTGAAGGACAATGCCACGCTCACCGGCACGGATGTCGGCTTCTACTTCGTGGGCGACAAGGCAGGCCTGCTCTTCGACAAGAAGACGACCGTCAGCCTGACGGCGCCGACCACCGGCGACATGGCGGGCTTGCTGATGGCCGAGCAGACGACCGTCTCCAACCCGATCGATCCGGCCCTGGGCCTCATCGACGATGTCACCGGCCTGCTGCTGCCGCCGACGCCGCCGCCGCTCGGCCAGACGAAGCCGATGCGGATCTACCGGATCATCAGCAACAACGCCCGCACGATGCTGGGCACCATCTACCTGCCGGCTGGACGCCTCGTCATCGATGCCGACAAGCCGGTGGCGGATCAGTCCGCCTACACCGTCGTGGTGGCGCAGCAGGTCAATCTCTACGAGGGGCCGAACCTCTACCTCAACGCCAATTACGACGCGACGAGCGTCCCGGTGCCCAAGGGCGTGGGACCGATCAGCGGCAAGCTGCTGATCACGCAGTGAGTGGAGTGATGATGCCGGGCCCGCACCGATGGACAGTCGCCGGGGAGTGACGCGATGCTCGCTCTGATCCTCGACGATTCCGAGATGAACAACCTGCTGATGCTGCAGGCGCTGAAGCCCGTGGCCGACTGCGAGCCCGTAGCCTTCACCTGCCCTCGGGCGGCGCTCGACTTCCTGCGGGCGCATGTCGACCGGATCGGCGTCGTCGTCACCGATTACGACATGCCCGGCCTGACCGGTCTCGAGGTCATCGCGGCCGCCCGGGCGGTGCCGGGCTTCGCGCATGTGCCGATCGTCATGGTGACGAGCCTCGATCAGCGCAGCCTGCGTCATGAGGCCCTACGCGCCGGCGCCACCGACTTTCTCGGCAAGCCCTGCGATCCGGTCGAGATCCAGGCGCGCATCACCAACCTGATGCGGATCAGCACGGCGCACCGGCAGGAACAGGACCGCACCGCCTGGCTCGCCCGCGAGGTCGCGGCCGCGGTCTCGGTGATCGAGGCGCGCGAGCACGAGATCATCGCCCTGCTGATGCGCGCCGCCGAGCACCGCGACACCGATACCGGCGATCACATCGCCCGGGTGGCGGGCTATGTGGGCGTGATCGCCCGGAACCTCGGCTTCGAGCTCGCCGCGGTCCAGACCCTGAAGCTCGCCTCCACGATGCACGATGTCGGCAAGATCGGGGTCCCCGACTCGATCCTGCTGAAGCGCGGGCCACTCTCCGTCGACGAGCGCGCCGAGATGGAGAAGCACGCCGAGCGCGGGCGCCGGATCCTGGAGGGCAGCAGCTCCGACGTCGTGCGGCTCGCCGCCGAGATCGCCGAGAGCCACCACGAGCGCTGGGACGGCACGGGCTATCCGAAGGGCCTCAAGGGCGAGGCGATCCCGCTCTCCGGCCGCATCGTGGCGGTGGCCGACGTGTTCGACGCCCTGGTGACGGAGCGCCCCTACAAGACCGCGTGGCCCCTCGAGCGCGCGCGGGCCTTCGTGGCCGATCAGGCCGGCCTCCATTTCGATCCGCGCTGCGTCGAAGCCTTCCTCTCCGGCTGGGACGAGGTGGAGCAGACCTGGATCCGGGCCGCCGCCTGATCCGACCCACCGCCTCCCGCCCTCCCCTCGATCAGGCCCGTCCGGGCCCCGTACAGGAGCGTACCGTGCACCTCGCGTGGCTCAGGCCGAAACGCTCCCTGGCCGGCCGGCTCGCCCTGGCCGTCACCGGCGCCGTCACGGCGGCGCTCATCCTGGCCGCCGCCCTGTCGGTCTGGCGCGAGGTGTCCCGCTACGCCGCCGACAAGCACGCCGCGCTCGAGGCGGTCGCCCAGGTCTTCGCCCATGGGGGCGCCCGGGCGACGGCGGAGAACGACGCCGATGCTGCGGCCGCGTCCCTGCGGGCGATCGGCCAGGTGCCGTCCATCGTCTACGGCGCGATCGAGCGGCTCGACGGGTCCGTGCTCGCCGAGCAGGGACTCGGCCTGCGCCTGATTCAGGACGCCGCCCAGGACGGCGAGGACCTGTCCCTCCTGCGCATGCTCGCCACCCGGACCCTGCGGGTGGCCGCAACGATCATGGAGAATGGCCGCCCGGTCGGCCGCGTCGTCCTGATCGGCGAGACCGACGACATCCTCGACCACGTCCGGGCCGCCGGCGAGAACGCCGCGCTGGCCGCGCTCCTCGCCATCGCCATCGGCCTCGGCGTCTCGCTGTACCTGCAGCGCAGCGTCACGCGCCCGCTGGCGGCGCTCGCCCGCACCATGGACGCGGCGCGCCTGCGCCACGATTACGCGCAGCGCGCCCCGGTGGAGAGCGACGACGAGGTCGGCGCGCTGGCGCGCACCTTCAACGACCTGCTCTCGGCCGTGAACGCGCGCGACCACCAGCTCGCCGCCCACAGTGCCCACCTCGAAGAGGAGGTCCGCGCCCGGACGGCGGACCTGAGCGAGGCCAAGCAGGTCGCCGAGAGCGCCAACGCCGCCAAGTCGAGCTTCCTCGCCACGATGAGCCACGAGATCCGGACGCCGATGAACGGCGTGCTGGTGATGGCCGAGCTGCTGGCGAGTTCCGACCTGCCGGTGCGCCAGCGCCGCTACGCCGAGGTGATCGCCCGGTCCGGCCAGTCGCTGATGGCGATCATCAACGACATCCTCGACTTCGCGAAGGTCGAGGCCGGCAAGCTCGACCTCGAGCGCGTGGCCGTGAATCCCGCTGAGATCGTCGACACGGCCATCACCCTGTTCGCCGAGCGGGCCCGGTCGGCCGGGCTCGACCTCGCGGCCTCGGTGGCGCCGGACGTGCCGCGGGCGATCCTCGGCGATCCGGTCCGCCTCGGGCAGGTGGTGAGCAACTTCGTGTCGAACGCCCTGAAGTTCACCGAGGCCGGGCACGTTTCCGTCCGTCTGGCGATCGAGGCCGACGGATGCCTGCTCGTCGCCGTCACCGATACCGGCATCGGCATCCCGCAGGACAAGCTCGCCACGATCTTCTCGGCCTTCGCGCAGGCCGACCAATCCACCACCCGGCGCTTCGGCGGCACCGGGCTCGGGCTCTCCATCGCCCAGCGGATCGTCGAGGCGATGGGCGGCACCGTGGCGGTGGCGAGCCGCGTCGGCGTGGGATCGACCTTCTCGGCGCGCATCCCCGTGGAGACCGTCGGGGGCGCCCGGCCGATCCGGCGGCAACCGGGCGTGCCGGCTCCGGTCGTCCTGCGCACGGCCGGTCCCGCCACTCGGGATGCCCTCGCGT
This sequence comes from Methylobacterium sp. FW102-HT35C08, assembly GCF_058790235.1. NCBI lineage: Bacteria > Pseudomonadati > Pseudomonadota > Alphaproteobacteria > Hyphomicrobiales > Methylobacteriaceae > Methylobacterium > Methylobacterium sp. FW102-HT35C08. The sequence goes on from NZ_JBYTCL010000002.1 coordinate 1,881,750, forward strand.
CCAGCCTCGCGGCGTCCGGGTTCGAGGCCGTCGAGGCGGCCGGCGGTGTGACGGCCCACTGGATCCTCGACGCCGCCGCCCTCGCGGCGGCGGGCCGCCGGCCGGCGGACGCGGCGCGCGTCCTCGCCCTCGGGCCGCCGGGGGACGAGGCCGCCGACCGGGTGCTCCGGGCCGGGCTCGCCGACGAGGTCCTGCGCTGGCCCGTGGTCCAGGCGGAGTGGCAGCCCGTCCTCGCGGCGCTCGCGGAGGGCAACGCCCTCGCCGCCCCCGCCGCGCGCGCCGTGCCGACCGAGGCTTTGCCGCGCTTCCCCGGCTTGCGCGTGCTCGTGGCCGACGACAGCGCGGTCAACCGCGAGGTGGCCCTGGAGGCCCTGGCACGCTGCGGCGTCACGGACGTCGTGGCGGTGGAGGATGGGGCCGCGGCCGTGCAGGAGGCCGACGCGCGGCCGTTCGACCTGATCCTGATGGACGGCAGCATGCCGGTGCTCGACGGTTTCGCCGCCGCCCGGGCGATCCGTCGGCGCGAGGCGTCCGCCGGCGGCCGCCGCACCCCGATCATCGCGCTCACCGCCCATGTCCTGGCCGAGGCGGCCGAGGCGGCGGCGGCGGCCGGCATGGACGGGACGCTGGCGAAGCCCTTCACCCTGCGGCAGCTGGCCGAGCTCCTGCAGGCGCACGCGCCTGAGCTCCGGGACGGGGCACCGGACGCCATTACCCCGGCGCAACCGAAAGGATTGTCGGCGGCCGTACCGGCGCCCGACGATCTGCTCGACGCCGAGGTGCTGGACGGCCTTCTCGGCCTCGGGGACGGCGCCTTCCTGGACCGCATTCTCGACCTGTACCGGGCGCAGGCCCCCCAGGCGCTGTCCGCTCTGCGCGCCGCTCTCACCGCCTCGGACCAGCCGGCTATCGCCAGGGCCGCGCACAGCCTGAAATCCATGAGCGCCAACATCGGCGCGCGTGCCTTGGTCGAGCCGCTGCGGGCCATCGAGCTGGCGGCCCGGGATTCGGCCTGCGCCGAAGCGCCGTCCACGTGCGACGCGCTGGAGCGGCTGCTCGACGCGACCGTGGCGGGGCTCGACCGGCGGACACGGGGCCACAGGGCCGCGGCCTAGGACCCGCGCCGACACCCTCGGGGCTGCCGGTCCCTTGCGCTGACGCAGGCGGATGCGCGCTCCGACGGTACTGGCGTCGAGAGCCAGGCCCGGGATTCCCTCGGCATCCTGACACGCTGACGAGGCTGCGGGTACAACGCGCGCACGCCAGGCCGCGTCCGGACGCGCGGGTCGCGACCGTCCGAGTGCGATGAATCGGGTCGAGGGGGCCGCGTCGAGTCTCCGGACCGGCGGATGCAACGGTTCCGAAGCGTATCCTCATGCGCTCAGGAGGCGCTCACCAGCTGCAGGGTTCCCCGCGGGGGCGTCGCCGGCACGCCCTGCGGCGCGGCGCAGCGGGTCTGATTGCGGCCGCCCGCCTTGGCCTCGTAAAGCGCGCCGTCGGCCAGCCGGTACAGGTCCGGCACGGACGGGCCCCGGCCATGGCTCGGCACCGCGCAGGCGAGCCCGATGCTCACCGTGACGGCGCCTGCACCGATCCCCGCGGATGCCACCGTGAGCGCGCGGATTTCTGCATGGACCCTGTCGGCGATGCGCAGGGCGCCGGCCTCGTCGGTGTCCGGCAGCAGGATCGCGAATTCCTCGCCGCCGATGCGGCTGACGAGATCCTCCGGGCGGTGGACGCTCGCGGACAGGCGGCGTGCAAGCCCCTTCAGCACCTCGTCGCCCACCGGGTGCCCATACCGGTCGTTGTAGCGCTTGAAATGGTCGGCATCGACGATGAGCAGCGCCAGTGGTCGGCCCGCGTCGCAGGCCGCCGCGCGCGCCAGCGCGAACCTGTCCTCGAAGCAGCGGCGGTTCGGCAGGCCCGTCAGGGCGTCCGTGCGCGACAGCGTGGCCAGCTCGGCCCGCATCGCCTCCCGCCGGCGCAGCTCGCGCCCGAACAGCAGGGAGAGCGCGATCGTGAGCCCGCAGAGCACCAGCAGGACGCTGCCGATCACGATCGCCCGCGCGTACCAGTCGGCCTCGACGTCCCGCGTGGACAGGGCGACGTTCAGGATCAGCGGGAGGGCGCCGATGCGCGTGAAGGTGTAGTAGCGCTCGATCCCGTCGCGCACGGAGGTGGCGACGAAGCTGCCGCGTCCCTCCCGCATGAATCTCCGGAATGTGGGCGCCTGCGCGATGTTCGCCCCGATATCGGCCTGCTCGGACGGGTAGCGCATCAGGCGGGTGCCGTCGTTCAGGTAGAGGTTGATCGCGCCGCCGCGGCCGAGATCGATCTCGCCGAACAGGTGCGCGAAGTACGACAGCTTCAGGCTGCCCAGGACCACGCCGCCGAAGCTGCCGTCCGGCTTGTCGACGCGCCGGCTGAACGGGAGCATGGGCTCGCCGGTCAGGCGCGAGACGATCGGCGTTCCGACATGAAGGCCCAGCCCGGCGCGCGCCTTGTGAACCTGGAAGTACTCCCGGTCCGCGTAATTGCCCTTGCGGGCCGGCACGGCATCGATATCGTCGACGATCTCGCCGCGCTCATCCAGGATGAGCATCACGCCCATGTCGCGGGCGGTGGCCGCACGATCGAACAGGATGAGCTGGCGCATCTGCGCGCTGGCCTGCCCCAGGCCCGGCGCCCGCAGGTTCTCGACGGCGGCCCGGATCGAGAGATCATACATCTCGACATTGCGCGCGATGTCGCGCTCCAGCACCTGCAGGAGGTTCCGCGAGGTCTGCTCGGCCCTGTCCCAGGCATCCTGACGCAGATCGAGCAGCATCAGGCCGGACGCCGCCAGCATGCCGACCGGCGCGAGGACGCCGAGCGCGATCCAGGTCCGGGCCGACCTGAGGCACGCGTTCAAGTGCCGCAACAGAATCATCGGCACATCCACGCCAGGCCCCGGTCGGGTCCGACGGATTGGCATGGCGAGCCTTAACCACCGCTTTCGCTCGGGGTTAGACTCGAGTTCATCCTGTGGAGGACTGGTATTCGAGCGCGAAGGTGAGACAGGTGCTCGGATCCGAGGCTATCGTGCCGGATTGTGGCCGGACCGACCCGTATCGGCCTGGGCCTCGGCCGCTTGGGCCATCGGGAAGCGCAGCGCGACATGGCAGTCGCCGCCCGGCGCGTCCCGGATCGTCACGCCCGCGCCGTGGAGCTTCACGATCGCCGCCACGAGGCTCAAGCCCAGGCCGTGACCCGGCGTGTGGCGCGCCGCTTCGGCGCGGTAGAAGCGGTGGAACACGGTGGTGCGCTCCCCCGGTGGCAGGCCGGGCCCGGTATCGCTGATCGTCACGACGACCGCGTCGTCGGCGCGCTCCAGACCGGCGCGTACGCGGCCGCCGGGCGGCGTGAATTTCAGCGCGTTGTCGAGCAGGTTCGAGACCGCCTCGAAGCACAGGTCGCGGTCGCCGTCGATGACGTGCGCACCGGGCGGGACCGAGAGCGCGAGGTTGATGTCCTTCTCCTCGGCGAGCGGCGCGAAGAACTCGACCGCGACCGCCGCGACCTCGCCGAGGTCGACCCGGGCGAACGCCCCGCGGCGGCGCCCGTCCTCCATCTCGCCGATCCGCAGCACGGCGGTGACCATGGCGAGCGTCTGGTCGATCCAGATGAGGCCCTGGTCGATCGCCTCGTGGAACTCCGCGACGCTCCGGGCCTGCGAGCGCGTGCGCTCCAGCCGGGCGCGCAGGCGGGTGAGCGGCGTGCGCAGGTCGTGCGCCACCGCGTCGCCGACGCTGCGGACCTCGCCCATCAGGTGCTCGATCTCGTCGAGCATCCGGTTGACCGTCCGGGTCAGCCGGTCGAACTCGTCGTCGTGATCGCCGACCGGCAGGCGCCGGCGCAGGTCGCCGCGCATGACCTTGGCTACGGCGGCCACGGCGGCCACGGCGGCCTCGGTGGCGGCGAGGCGCCGGCGCGCGGCTCGTGAGCAGCAGGCCGCCGAGGACGGAGAGCGCCAGCGTCGGCACCAGCCCGAGCCCGAGGGCCCGCAGGGTCGTGGCCTTCACCCGGTCGATCTCGTCGGTGTCGTGCGCGATCACCACGATGCGGCCGTCGGCGAGGGTCAGCGCGGCCGCCCAGATCTCGTCCTGAAGCGTGCGTCCCGCGAGGTCGACCGTCGCGCTCACCCGGTAGGCGTCGCCGTCGCGGGCCAGATGGTCCGGCACCGCGCCGAGATTGCCCGCCCGGCGCGTCCCGTCCGGGCCGAACAGGCCGCCGTAATGGGTGGCGTGGGGATCCATCGCGATCCACGTGTCCACGCGGTTCGCGGCGGCCGCGTCATCGGCCGCCGCCGCCCGGACCTCCAGCCGCAGCGTCTCGGCGAGTTCCTCGCGGCGATAGTCGGCCGTCTGCCAGTAGACGAAGGCGAACATCGCCAGGGCGAGCAGGGCGGACCACAGGGCGATGCCGAGTGCCCAGCGGAGGGCGGTGGAGCGCAGCAGGTCAGCCATCGGGCGCGAGCGTGAACCCGGTGCCGCGCACGCTGTGGATCAGCGGCGCCTCGCCGCCCGCTTCCAGCTTCCGGCGCAGGCGCCCGACATGGACGTCGATCAGGTTGGATTTCGGCGTGAAGCGGTAGTTCCAGACCTCCTCGAACAGCATTGCCCGGGTCACGATCTGGCCGGGGCGGCGCATTAGGTAGGCGAGGAGCTTGAGTTCGCGCGGCAGCAGCTCGAGGTCGCGCGCCCCGCGCCGGCCGGTGCCGGCGATCAGGTCGATCTCCAGGCTGCCGACGCGCAGGACCGTCTCGGGGCTGTCGACCGGCCGCCGCAGCAGCGCCTCGATGCGCGCAGCGAGTTCGCCCAGCGCGAAGGGTTTGGCGCGGTAGTCGTCGCCGCCCGCCCGGACGCCGCGGATCCGCTCGTCGACGTCGCCCAGCGCGCTCAGGACCAGCGCCGGGGTGCGGTCCCCCTCCAGGCGGAGATCCTGGAGCACGCTGAGGCCGTCGCGGCCGGGCAGCATCCGGTCGAGGATGATCGCCCCCCAGCCGCCCTCCCGTGCCGCCCGCGCGCCCTCGGGTCCGGTCGCGGCCCAGGCGACGTCGTGGCCGCGCCCGCGCAGGTCGTCGCGCACGTCCGCCGCCGTCTCGGAATCATCCTCGATGAGCAGCAGCCTCGCCACGCCCCGCCCCCGCCTCCGGTTCACGCGTCGGCGCGCGAACCGGCTCGACTCCCTTGTGGCGGACTTCGCGGCACAAATTGCCCCTCCGCCACTGTGAACCCGAATTTAATGGCACCGCATCACGTTGGCCCCTTTGTTGGAATGACTCTAGCCCGTTCCCGCGCGCCACGCCGGACGGCGCGCTCTTCGAATTCCAACGATGCAGCCCCGGTCCCGATGCCCCTGCCCGATCCACGCCGTCCCGTTCGGCGGGAGGCCGATGGGCCATGCCTAGGAAGCGGCGCCCGCGGCGCCTGATCAACCGCTACGCACAGAGCCGCCTGTACGACGTCGAGACCGGGACCTACGTCTCCCTCGCGCGGCTCAAGGAGCTGCGCTGCGAAGGCTACGAGGTCGTAATCCGCGAGGTCGAGACCGGCCGGTTCGTCACCGAGGATGTCCTGCCGCCGTGCCTTGACGCATAAGGCAGCGCAAGTTCCGGGGCTTGGCCGCCGCCCTGCCCGGCCGGTTGCGGCGTCGCGCATGTCGCTGAACGCCGATCCGCAATCGGCCGCCCGGGATTCCGGGGCGGACGATCGCGTCGCGCCCGCCGCGTCGGCGCACGCGGAGAATCGTGAATCGGCCCGACCGCCGACCCGGCGCTCTGGGCGCGTCCTCCCGCGCCTCGCCCTGCTGGCCGCGGCGCTCGCCGTCGCGGGCTGGTTCGGCGGCGCGCCGATCCGCGACCGGCTGGGTCTGGTACTCGATGCGCCCTTGACGTGGGCGTCCGACCCGAAGGGCGGTGAGGCCCCGGCCGATCCGGACAGCGTCACCCTCGACGCGGCCGGCCAGACGCGGATCGGCCTCGCCGTCGGGCAGGCCGAGACCCGTTGGATCGTGCTGCCGGTGCGCGCCCCCGGCACCGTCGCGTTCGACGAGCGGCGGGTGACGCATCTGAAGCCGCGGACCCCGGGGCGCGTCCTGAGCCTCGCGGTCCAGCCGGGCGACCGGGTCGAGGCCGGCCAGGTGCTGGCGACCCTCGACGCCGCCGGCCTCCTCGACGCGCGCAACGGCCTCACGGCCGCGCAGGCGGCCCTCGGCGAGGCGCAGGCCTCCGAGGCGGTGGCGGCGCTGCAGCTCAAGCGCGGCCAGGAGCAGCTCAAGTTCGGCGGTGTCGCCCGGGCGGAGGTCGAGCGGCGTCAGGTGGACCTCGCCAAGGCCCGGGCCGCCATCCAATCGGCCGAGGCCAATGTCGAGCTGTACCGGGCGCAGTACCGGCGCCTCGCCCCCGCCGAGGGGGCCGCGCCCGGCACCAGCGCCGTGGTCACCCCGATTCCGGCATCGTGACCAGTGTCGGCGTCACCCTCGGCGAGATGGTCGATACCGGGCGCGACGCCATCACGGTCGCCGACCCGACCCGCATCCTGGTGCTGGCGAATCTCTACGGGCCGGATACCGCGCGGGTGAAGGCCGGCGATTCCGCCGCGGTGGAGAGCCCGATCCCAGGCCGTCCCCCCTTCGAGAGACGTGTCCGCTCGGTGAACGCCGCCCTCGATCCGGCGACCAGCACGGCGCCCGCGCGGATCGAGCTCGACAATCCGGGCGATCTCCTGCGCGCCAACATGTTCGTCTCCGTCACCATCGCGGCGGATCTCGGCGCTCACCCTGCGCGACATGCCGTTCTCGATCTCCGTGGCGATCGGCTTCATCGCGACCTTCGGCATCGCGATGCTCAACGGCGTCGTGCTGACGAGCTACATCCGCGACCTGGAGGCGACCGGCCTGGCGCCTCGGGAGGCCGCGATGCGCGCCGCCGCGATGCGGCTGGGCCGGTGATCATGACCGCGCTGGTGGCCGCCCTCGGCTTCCTGCCCATGGCCCTCTCCACGAGCGCCGGGGCGGAGGTGCAGCGACCGCTGGCGACCGTGGTGATCGGCGGCCTGGTCTCCGCGACGCTGCTCACCCTCGTCGTGCTGCCGGCGGTCTATCCGGTCGTCGCCGGCCTGCGCCTGCCCTTCGACCGCCGGACCCTACCCGCCTCCGACGGGACGGGCGAGACGGTCAGGGCGCGGTATCGTGGGAACCTGGACGCCTGAGCCGAGCCGGGCTCACGTCCGGCAAAGGGTCTCGCGATGCCGTCCCGAACCGCCATTGCCGGGGACGGAGGCAGCTGGAGGATAAATATCAACAAACGAGGCGTGGATACGTAGTTCTGTCCTGATGTTGAAAGTTTGCGAAGAAGATTATTCTGATCTGATTCGCTTCGGGAGGCAGGCATGTCGGATGGCGATGCCTTCGCTCATGAAATCGCGGCGCTTCTGATCGCCGATATCAAGACCTCGGGTGCGCGCACCCGGGCTGAACTCGAGGCGGCCTGCCGGATCTCCCTCGAGAGCCTCCTGGGCGATGCCGAGATCCCGCACCAGATCGCGGTCCTGATGCCGATCGGCCTCGACCGCTGGCCGCGGGTCGTCGTGAAGGGACGGCGCCTGCCGGACGTGTAGCGGATCCGGAGGCCGGCGCGGCGCCGACGAGCGACGGGTTCGACCTCGACAGTACGCGGCCCTGCAGTATCGCAATTATCTGCGCCCACACGGCCGACGTCTCACCGACTGCGTCGCCGGGCGTGTTCAGGCGATTCGCTCCTGTCGTCGGACAAATCAAGCTGCACGGCGTCCAGCCGCCCTTCTTGGCCCCCACTTCATGAAGTGCAGCAGGTGTACGCCCGCGTCGCGAGCGTCCGGGTAGACCGACAGGTCCAGTTTGCCGTCGAAGCCTGGGCTGGGCGCACGCCCCGCTGCACCACTATGGGTGTGGTAGTGTCTGACGGGCCCCGATCCGGATCTGTCCGCACATAGCACGCATATTGAGGCCTCGAATGCGCCGGTAAGGTCGGTACGATCGCGTCCGGCCTGGATTGGGTCCATGATCCGCCGCCATATCGTGAAGCACGGTCTGCGGCCGGGAACGAACCGAAGCGTGGCGGCCCAATGTGCCGCCGGAGAGCGGAATCAGGGCCTGAGACCGTAATAGTCGCGCATGAGGCTCCGGTAGGCGGCGGCCTGGATCGGGCCGGAGAGCCGCCCGGTTTCCGAGATGTCGATGGCCAGCAGCCGGTCGTTGCAGGCGGCCGGGTCGGTGACCAGAGCGTAGGGCAGGCGGTGGCCGTTCGGGTAGAGGGAGAGCCGCTCGCCCTGGGCGCCGAGGTCGAAGGCCACCACCGGCAGGCCGGTGCGCAGAGCCAGCGTCAGCGTGTACGCGTACGTCTCCGGCCAGATCGACGGAAGCAGGATCAGGTCGGCTGAAATCTGGTTCACGAGGTCGAGGAACTCGTCGTCGTCCCAGTGGCGGTCGGTCTGGGCGATCTGGAGGGCCGCGCGTGCCGGCCGGTCGAGGGTCGTGTCGTCGGTGGAGTAGCATCCCGTCTCGGTGACGCCCGCGCGTTCCAGGCCGCCCGTGAGCGCCGGGTCGGAGAAGCCCACGATCGAGAACCGCAGCGGCAGATCCCGCTTGCGCGCATCCGTTGCCAGTGCCTGCAGCAGGAGCCCGCCTTCGGGCAGGCTGATCGCCCCCAGCACCGCGACCCGCCGGACGCGCCCGGGCCGCTGCAGGGTAGTGTCGCGCACGGCGCGCTCCGGCTCCAGATGCGGCCGCACCGTGATCGCCAGGTCCGGGTACACCCCCCGGATCCGCGCCGCCGTGTCCGACGAGGGCGCAAACACCCGCGCCGCCCCGGCCAGGAACGCCCCGAACACCGCCCGCCGCTCACCCGGATCCGGCTCCTCGAACCCCTCCGCATCCGCCGCCAGGCACGCCCGGCATTCGGCGACCGGCGCCAGGCCGCAATAGCGCCCGTCCGGCTGCACCAGGTGGTTGCGGTGGCAGACCGGCGAGTAGTCGTGCAGCGTCCAGGCATAGGGCCGGCCCGAGCCCGCCACCAGGTCCATCAGCGCCCCCGCCGCCGCCCAGCGCAGCCCCGCCAGCGAGTGCACGTGGATCAGGACCGGCGCCAGCGCCGCGATGAAGCCCAACACCGTCTCGGCGTCGCGCGGCAGGTACAGGCTGCCGAGGTTGGGCAGGTACAGGAACTCGGCGCCCCGGTAGGCGACCTGGACCTCGAGGTTGCGGGTCCGGTCGATCTGCAGCAGCACCACCGACAGGCCCTCGGCCCGGGCCTTTGCGATCATGTCGTCGATGTGCCGCTGGATGCCCCCGCCCCAGCTGTGGGTCACGTACAGCAGCGCCCGGCCGGCGCAGTGCCGGGCCAGCCGGGCGAGGTCGAGGCGCGCCCGCCCGCCCCGGCCCGGATCGGCCTGGACGAACTGCCCGACGCGGGCCGGGTAGTCGGGGTGCTTGGACAGCAGCGCCGCCTGGCCCTGGTCGTACTCGCCGCCCTCATCCAGCCCGAACGAGATCTGGCCGGCATGGTAGACGTAGACGTCCTCGGCGAGCAGGTTGACGAAGCCGGCCTTGGTGGCGCGCAGGCACCAGTCGTTCTCCTCGCCGTAGCCCTTGCCGAAGGCCTCGGCGTCGAGGGGGCCGACGGCGTCGAGCGCTTCGGCGGTCATGTACATGCAGAAGCCGACGCCGGTGGGCACGGGCACGGCGCGGCCGCGATTGATCTGGGCGGCCAAGCGGTCGAGATCGGGCCGGTCGATCTCCAGCGGCATGGTGTTGTTGGCGTTGAAGCGCGGGTAGGAGCAGATCGTGGCGTTGTTGGACAGCGGCGTGACGCTGCCCACGCGCGGGCGGGCGGCGCCTGCGGGTTCCGCATCGGGCTCGGCCTCGGGTTCGGCATGGGCGACGAGGCGGTCGAGCCAGTCGCCGAAGACCTGGGCGTCGGAGTTGAGCAGGACGACGGCGCGGCCCTGGCGGAGGCCGAGGGCGCGGTTGACCGAGCGGACGAAGCCGAGGTTCTGCTCGTTCTCGACGAGGTGGAACAGGCCCCTGCGGGCGAGGTCGGCCAGCTCGGCGGTGAGCTGCGGGTCGGGGGAGCGGTCGTTGACGGCCAGCAGGGTGAAGGGGGTTTGCTGCGGGGCCGACAGGCAGGCGTGGATGGCGCGCAGGGTCTCGCCGCGTCCCTTGTAGACGGGGACGATGACGACGACGCGGGCCTGATCGATGGGCAGGGCTTGCGGCAGGCCGTCCCAGTCCTGGGCTGCGGGGGCGGTCATGGGCGGGGCGGTGCCCAGATCCTCGGGCGCGGCCAGCAGCCCGGCCGCCCGCCCGGTCCGGACGTAGTGCAGGAACGGCGACTCCCCCGGGCCGAACAGGTGACCGTAGGCCCGGCGGTAGAACCGGGTCACGAAGGCCTTGCTGGGATCGCGATCCTCTTCCTGTCCGTGCGACAGGAAGTGCATGGCGGGACCGTTCTCGAACCCGCGCGTGTCGGGGTAGCGCTTCAGGTACCAGGGAGCGTCGAAATAGGGCTCGATCAGCCGCGCCTGCTTCATCAGCTCCGCATCTTCTTCATGCGGCGGGCTGCCGTAGCGCGGATCGAAGGCGGGATCCGTGAGGTCGACGCCGCGAAGCAGCGCCATGGCGAGGAAGTGGACAAAGGGGGCGAGACCCGTCGCCTCGACGTGGGGGTGATGCGCCCGGTAGGCCCAGCCATTGAAGTCGGGCCGTGGGTTTCGGCCCTTGCGCCAGCCGGTGTCGCAGTAGTCGCGCACCGCGTCGGCCTCCGCGGGCAGCCCGTAGCGCGCTCGGTAGAAGCCGTAGTCGAAATGCCCCGCCACCAGCCGCGCCTGCAGCTCCAGCAGCGCCCCACGCGCCACCGGCTCGGCCCCGATCGCCCCCAGCCAGCCGGTGTCCTCGACGGGCGCCCGCGCCGGACGCAACCCGCACACCCGCAGCAGCGCCGCCAGCGTCGAGCGCCCCGGCCCCGGATCGCGCAGCTCCCGCCAGCCCAGACCGGCAAAGTGCAGGTACGGCTCCCGCCCGCCCACATCCGGGTAGGTCGCCCGGTACCAGGCCTCATCCACCGCCGGCACGTTCAGCCGCTCCGGCTCGGCAAACGGCGCGCGCCCGGACAGACGCGTCTCGGCCACGTAGCGGAAGAACGGGTCGTCCGCGACCGCCCGGCTGCCGGCGCGCGCCTGCACGAAGCCGGCCGGGTCGAAGTCCGGACGCGGGCTGACGAGCGCCCGCCAGCCGCCCTCGACATAGGCGCGCAGCAGCTCCGCGTCCGTGGCGCCGGCCCAGGCCTCCGCCTGCGCGGCGCTCAGCCGCCGCCGGTAGTGGGCGGCGTCGAAGTAGGGCGCGAGCGTCGCGACCCGCAGCGCCAGCGCCTCGGCCGGCTCCGGCCGGGCGGCTCCGCCGTGCAGGACGTAGTGCACCAGCGGGTTCTGGGTGGCGTAGGTGATCTCGCGGGTCAGGCAGTAGGCCAGGGTGTCGAAGCGCGGCGACGGCTCGCGGCCCTCGCGCCAGCCCGAGGCCATGTAGTGGTCGACCGGATCGACGCCGGCGGCCGCGAGGTCGGGGTTGCCGGCGAGGTAGAACGGCCCGTCGACGAGGCGGCGGGCGAGGCGCTCGGCCTGGGCGGTGTCGGGCTTCGGCAGGGCCGCGCCCGCGCCCGTGTCGGCGCCGCCCGTCCGTCCGGACCGGCGCCTGTGCGTCGAGAGGGCGTGCAGGAACGGGTTGATGCCGGCCCGGGCGAGATGGGGCCGGGCGGCGAGGTAGGCGGCGGAGGAGAAGTCGGGCCGCGGGTCGCGGCCCTCGCGCCAGCCCCGGACGAGGTAGTCGCGCACCGGATCGGCCGCGATCCCGTACCAGCTCGCGTAGAAGCCCGCATCGAAAGACGGCGCCAGCGCCGCGATCTGCGCCTCCGCGGTGGCGAGGTCGTTCGCGGCCGGGAGGCCGCCACGCGCTGCGAGCCGGACCAGCGGGTTGCTGCTCGCGCGGACGGAGCCCATGCCGGCCCAGCGGAGGTACAGTCCGTAGAGCGTCCTCAAAGCACCGCTCTCGGCTCATCGGCCGATGCGCCCGGCATCGGGATCTGCGGCGCTCCGTCGATCATCGTGCCGCCATCGACCGATGCCGCACGATCGGTCCGTGCCGACGCGCGGCTCGCGCTGGCGGATCGATCGGGACCTGAAGCTCGGATGAGCATGTGTTCGCGCAGGCTGGATTGAAGGCCGGGCGCCGCGTCGGCCCGGGAGGCGCAGCGGCGGCCCACCGCCCTATCGGAACGCGCGCGCGGGGTAAACAACGCTGGTTTCGCCGACCGGGAGCACGGAGTTCCGCGCGCGGGGACGTGCTCAGATGAGGTCCGAGCGCCAAGTCACGTTCTCCCGCACGATACGCGCGGGATTTCCTGCGGCCACGCAATGGGGCGGCACGATTCCCGTCACGACCGCATGGGCGCCGACGATCGCGTTGTCGCCGATGACGGAGCCCTTGAGGAGCGTGGCCTGGTTGGCGATCCAAACGTGATTGCCGACGCGGACAGGCTTGGCGGGGTTCAGCCGCGCGCCGGTATCCAGGCCGACGACGGAGTGGAAGTCGCTCGTCGTCATCCACACGCCGGAAGCGATCGAGCAGTTCGTCCCGATCTCGATCGTTTTCGCCTCGATGAGGTTGAGGTGGACCAAACCGGTGAAGCCCGTCCGGTCGCCGATGCTGAGCGCCGAGCCCGGACCGATATAGATGTTGGCCATCGAGAGACGGACATCCTCTCCGACATCGAACCGGCAATTCGATTCGATGACGATGTGCATATCCTTGTCCGAAACGCAGCCTCTTCCGATGCGGACATAATTGTTGCTGCCGTTTATGTATATCTTTCCGGCCTGGTTTTGCTGGTCGCGGACATCGATATCGATGACGTTATTTTCGCCTTTATCGAAGATGTTCAGCGACATACTGTTCTCTGTGGGTTGACGTCTGCGTCCCCGCCCGATGCGGTCTGTGCCGGCGGCCGGAGGGCCGCGCTTCGAGGCCGGGGAAGTGGCCCCGTCTTCTGCCGTGGCAGCCACGGGATCGGAGCGCTGTGATCGGAACCGTTGCCGGACGACGCTACGCGAGTGCGTTCGAATTCGGTAGAGGCGTTTCCGGATGTCTCTAGGCCATGTAGCGCCGGCGTCACAACGCGCGCTGACGCCCACCGATCCTGCCTCCCGACAGAGTGGCAACAGGTCTGCCGCGTGTTGACGTCCGAAGGGGCCTATGACGTATGGCCGGCCTTGAGCGATCTTGAGGATGAGGCCATCCCGTGGCTGAAGACAACACGCTGACAAAAGCTCTGGTCGACGTCAGGGCGCGCCGCGCGGCCCTGCAGAGCGATTACGATCGGATCGCGGCGGAGTTGACGAAGCTCCGCGCGGCAGAGGCCGCGCTGACCTCGATCGTGGAGGGCGTTCCGCTCGAGGAGACGGGGCATCCGCGTTCCTCGGAGGCCCCGCGGGCAACCGCCGGTGATCGCGCTGCGCCACAGCAGGGCGGACGGCGCGGCGCCCGCGGTCCGCGGGCGAACTCGGCCAAGGGCCGGTTGAAGGGGCTGCTCGGCAGTGCGGGTCCGCAGGGCCTGTCGCATGCCGAGATCGCCGAACGGCTCCCCGACGTCGCACCCAACACCCTCAACACCTATCTGAGCATGATGGTGACGGGCGGCGAAGCGGTCCGGAACGGCGACTTCTTCACCGCCGCACCGGGCTCGGACCGGGAGCCCGAAGAGGCCGTGGGCGAGGCTGGTCCGGCCGAGGACAGGTCTGCCGAGGACGAGCCTCACAGCGACGCCGCAGCCGAGTGAGCGGGGCCGCTCGTCCCGGGGCGGTCGGCGTGCGGGTCAGACCGTCGCCGACATCTGCCGGATGATCGGCAGCATCAGCGCGCCGGGGGAAGCGGCCGGGACGGGGAAGATCGTGGCCGTCTGATCCGTCCGCACCCGCGGCAGGCGCTCGATCACGGTCCGCAGGTTCGGGATCGTCCGCGCCATCGTCGCGGCGAGGGTTTCGCCGGCACTCTTCGCCATGACGTATTCGAGCGTGTCGCGGGGCGGCTCGTCGATGGCGGTGGTCGAGGGATAGAAGGCCGACACCGCATCCCGGCGTCCGAGGCAGAACAGGCTCAACTCGTAGAAGGCGTAATTGTAGACGCGCATCATCTCCTCGAAGCAGGGCGGCTCGAACGGCGCGCGCTTCTGGCGGAAGATGCGGGGCGTCGCGAAATGGTAGAGCTGGGACGGGCGCATCGCCAGCGCATCGAGCTGCGCGGCGACCGGACCCGCGGCGTCGTAGCGGAGCACCTGGCAGCGGCCGCCGCCGTCCCGGATCTCCCGGGCGACCGCCTCCGCCTCGTCGACGCCCGACGCGTAGGTGATGCAGACCGCACCGCCCCCCGCGGCGATCAGCTTGGCCGTCGCCGCGCCCAGGCCCCGCGAACCGCCGATGACGAGGGCGGACACGTCGGAGAACGCGCCCGGCTGCACCAGCGCGGCGATCTCCTGGAGGCTCTCCTGCTCGACCGGGCGCGGACGGACGAAGGCTTCGACCCGCGCGGTGAGGCCCGGCCCCTTCGCCTCGAGGGTTACCGATTGCAGCATCGGCTGGAACCGCTTGACCGCGTAGGCAAGGCGCGATCCGTGCACCGCGTCGGTGACCGTCACGTCGATCTTCGAGAGGATCGAATGCAGCCCGGGCACGAACATCCCGACGAGGGTCGAGAGGCCACCCAGCCCCGCAACGCGGGCGGGGCCGATCGCCTGCGCGAGCCGCGGCGCCAGCGCGGCGATTGCCGCAGGATCGGGAAGCCGGAACGTGCCCGCCAGACTGGCGATCGTCGCCGGATCGATCACGTCCGGCGCGTCCGGGATCTCGGTCGGTGCCGCGTCGACCGTCTCGGCCGGCGCCCGCTCGGCCGCGAATGTCCCCTGGATCGTGACCGTACGGACCCCGTCCACCGACACCGACAGGCGCATCTGCCGCGCATCCGCGTCGTGGACCGTGACCTCGGCCCGATCTCCGACCAGCACGAAGCGCTCGAACCGCATCTGCAGCGTCGCGAGCCGCGCGAGCGGCTGCTTGTCCGCACAGGCATCGAGGGCCCAGAGGGCGGCATGAACGCCGTGAACGGCCCTGTCGCCGGCGAGCGTCCGGCGGGCCACGCGCGCATCCATGTGCATCGGGTTCACGTCGCCGGTGGCCCGCGCGAAGGCGATCTGATGCGCCTCGGTCCAGACCCGCGTCATCGCGGGGGGATCGTCCGACCCGGGTCCGTTCATCGGGAAGCTCCTCATCCGCGGCCTCGGCCCCGACGGGGCCGCGACCGAGCGCCCGCGTGCAGCACGGAGGCACCGGCGCGAACCGCTTCGCCCCTTGCTTTATGACAGGGGATCTCGCAAGAGGGCGGCACGCGCACGCACGGAAAGGGGCCGGTCAACCGCCGGAGGGCAGGCATCCACCGGGACGCCGCAGGAACCGGTATCGAGGATGACCACGGCTCGCGCCCTGTCGATCGGCTTCGTCGGAAACGTCGTCACCAACCCGTTCGGGAAAGTGTCCGGCCGCCTCGCGGACCTCGCGGACGCGAGCTGCGAACACTTCCCCATCGGGCAGATCGAGCAGGTCCTGGCGGGGCCGGCCTCCGTCGACGTCCTGATCGTGCATCTCGACCATCGCTGGTTCTTCGACGTCGCCCCGGATGCCGGCGCGGTCGCCCGCGCGCGGGCCCTCGCCGAGCTGGTCTCGGCCCGGCTCGGGCGCGGCCCCGGCACCGTCATCCTCAACACGGTGCCGTTCGTGCCGGTCTCGTCGGTGGAGAGCGATCTCCACGATCAGCTCGAAGCCCTGGCCCGGGTGAACGCGGTGCTGTTCGACCTCGCCCGGGCGCAGGAACGGGTCAGCGTGGTCGACGCGGCCGGCGCCCTCGCGATCCTCGGCTTCGCCAACGCGTTCCGCGAGCGGAACCGCCTCCTCTACCAGATGCCCTACGCCCCGGCCGCCGTGGACGCGCTGGTCGAGCGCTACGCGGACGCCGTCGCGGTCCGGCTGCGGGCGCGCCGGAAGGTCGTGGTGGTCGACGCCGACAACACGCTCTGGGGCGGCGTCGTGGGCGAGGACGGCGTCGAGAACCTCGAGGTCGACACCGACTATCCGGGGATCGTCCACACGCAGCTCCAGCGCCAGCTGCTGCGCCTGAAGAGCCTGGGCATCCTGCTCTGCGCGGTGACCAAGAACAACGACGAGGATTTCCGCTCGGTCTTCGCGCAGCGCGCGATGCCGCTGCGCCTCGACGATTTCGTGGCCTACCGCAGCAACTGGTCGGAGAAGAGCGACAACATCCGCGAACTCGCCGAGACGCTCAATCTCGGCCTCGACAGCTTCATCTTCCTCGACGACAACCCCTTCGAGATCGAGGAGGTCCGGGCGCGGCTGCCCGGCGTCGAGTGCCACCTGTTCGACCGGACGCGTCCGGAGCTGGCCCTCGCGCTCCTCGATGGGATCGCGTCCCTGCGAGCCCGGAACGTCACCGCCGAGGATCTAGCCAAGACCGAGCAGTACCGGGGCGAGGCGCAGCGGCAGGAGCTGCAGCGCTCGGCCGCTTCGATGGAGGATTACCTCGCTTCTCTCGACATCCGCGTGCACATGGCCCGCAACAATCCGGGCTCGTTACGGCGGGTCACGCAGCTGATCAACAAGACCAACCAGTTCAATCTCACCACGCGCCGCTACACCGAGGACGAGGTCGCCTCCGCGATGCGGCAGGGCAGCGTCTACGCGGCCCGGGTGGTCGACCGGTTCGGCGACATGGGTGTCGTCGGGGTCGCGATCGTCCGGGATGGCGCGCTCGAGACCTTCCTGATGAGCTGCCGGGCGCTGGGGCGCCGCATTGAGAGCCAAGTCCTGCGCTACATCTGCCAGCAGGAGGCCGATCCGGCGCTGCGGGCCCACTACCGCCCGAGCCCGAAGAACCGCATGGTCGAGACCTTCCTGGACGAGAACGGGTTCGCGCTCATCGGCTCTGGCCCCGAGGGCAAGGACTATCGACTGACCCGAGGACCGGATGACACCGCCTACATCCACATCGTCGCGGAGTGAGAGCGCCGCCGCCGCGGCCCGCGCCACCCTGGATCGCCTCGTCGACACCTGGGGCCGCCCGGAGCTGGGCGCGCTCGGGCCCGAGGACGACCTGTTCGACAAGATCGATTCCTTCGCGGTGGTCGAGTTGCTGCTCGAGACCGAGTCCGAGGTCGAGAAGGCCGTGGGCCGCTACGTCCCGCTGGCCGATGAGAGCATCCTCGACAGCACGCGCTCGCCGCTGCGCCGGATCCAGAGCTGGTTCGACTACGTGGCGGAAGCCGTGAACCGTGGCTGAGCTCCGGTTCCGGAACGCGGGCCTCGCCGGCCTCGTCACCACGGTCGGCGGCCGGGCGCTGGCCTTCGACGCGGAGGCGGCGGATCTCGGGATGGCGCCGGACGAGGCCGAGCGGCTCAAGCGCGCCATGGGGTTCACCACGCGCCACGTCGTCGTGCGCGATACCACCACGACGGCCGACCTCTGTCAGCATTCCGCCCGGCACCTCCTCGACGGGCTCGGCCTGCGGCCGGAGGATCTCGACGGGCTGATCCTGGTCACCCAGACGCCGGATTACAGCTCGCCCTCGACGGCGATCGGCCTGCAGCACCGGCTGGGCATGCGCACCGACACGCTCTGCTTCGACATGCGGCTGGGCTGCAGCGGCTTCGTGTACGGCCTCTCGGTCGCCTACAGCCTCGTCGAATCCGGGCTGAAGCGGATCCTGCTCTGCGTCGGCGACGTGGCGAGCCGGATGGTCGCCAAGGACGACCGGGCCATCACCCCCATCATGGGCGATGCCGGCGCCGCCGTGCTGATCGAACGCCGCGCGACCGAGAGCGTGTTCCAGCTCCACAGCGACGGGTCCGGCGAGAAGGCCCTGTTCATCCCGCATAGCGGCCTGCGCGCCGATGCCGAGGACCGCGACAAGCCCGCCTCCATGCAGATGGACGGCGCGCAGGTGTTCAACTTCACGCTGAAGCGCGTGCCGTCCCTGATCACCGACATCCTGGCGGCCGCCGACCTGCGGCCGGAGGAGCCGGATTTCTACGTCCTGCACCAGCCGAACAAGTACATCCTGAAGAACCTGCAGCGGCGCCTGGGCCTCGACGACGGCAAGCTTCCCTCAGGCACGCAATCCGTCTACGGGAACCAGAACTCGGCCTCGATCCCGGGCACGATCTCGGGGTTCCTGGCGGAGGATTTCTCACACCGGCCCTTGCGCGCGGTGCTGGCCGGATTCGGCGTGGGGCTGAGCTGGGGTGCGTGCGCGATCACCACCGACCGGATCTACGCACCGCCCGTCCTGAAGTTCGAGGAGACCGCGTGATGACCGAGGCTGGGTTCCTGGACGAGCTCGGCGCGATCCTGGATCGGCCGGGGCCGCTCGCGCGCGGCCAGAAGCTCGGCGAGATCGAGACCTTCGACTCCCTCGGCATCCTCAACATCATGGCGCTGTTCGACACGCTGGGTCTGGAGGTCGAGCCGTCGCGGATCGCGGAGGCCGCGACCACCGACGATCTCCTCGGCATCGCCGGCACGAAACTGCAAGCCTGAGGCCGGGACCATGGCGGAGGCCGAGGGGCACATCCTCGTCGTCGGAGCGAGCAGCGGCATCGGACGGGCCGTGGCCGAGCGGTTCGCCAAGCAGGGGGCGGTCACCGCCCTCGCCCGTCGGACGGACCGCTTGGCCGAACTCGCAGCGGCCGGGATCGCCACCATCGCGGCGGACGTGACCGATCTCGCGGCGATCGGCGGCGTGCTGCAGGCGGCCGTTGCCGAGCGTGGCCCGCTCACGGGCCTCGTCTACTGCGCCGGAGTCCAGATCATCAAGCCGATGCGCAGCCTCGGCGTGGACGAGGTCGAGCGGCTCTACAAGACGAACCTCGTCGCCCCGACCCTGTTCGCCTCCGCCTTCGGCAGCGCCCGGATCTCGACCCGCGACGCCGTGTTCTGCGCCGTGTCTTCGGTGGCCGCGCAGCGCCCGGAGCCGGCCATCGTCCCCTATTCCGCCTCCAAGGCGGGGCTCGACGCGCTGATCCGGGGCCTCGCCCGCGAACTCGCCCCCCGGCGGGCGGTCGCGGTCGCGCCGGGCTGGCTCGACACCGAGATGACCCAGGCCCATGCCCGCATGTACGGCGCGGAGTTCAAGGAGGCGCTGGAGAAGCGCAGCCCCGCGGGCGCCGCGACCGTCGAGTCGGTGGTCGAAGCCATCGCGTTCCTGATGTCGCCTCAGGCCCGGCACGTGACCGGCGAGATCCTGCGGGTCGACGGCGGGGCGACGCTGTGACGGACAGAGTCCGGTGACGCGCGCGACCAAGCGCCTGGCCCTGATCGGCGGCGGCGGCTTCTCCAAGGAGATCGCCGAAGTCGCGCAGATGCGCGGCTACACGGTGGAGGCGACCTACTCGAGCCAGCCGACCGCCCAGGTTGGATCCTATCGGGGCTACCTCGACGCGCTGCTGGCCGATCGCGCGGAGTTCGACGGTGTGGCCCTCGCGGTGGGCGGCGTGAGCCGAGCCGCGATCCAGGCGCGCGCCGAGATCATTGCCTGGCTCGACCGGCATGCGCTCCCCTGCCCGCCCCTGGTGTCGCCGCATGCGATCGTCAGCCAGGGCGTCGCGCTCGGCGCGGGTGCGTTCGTCGCGCATGGGGTGATCGTCAACGTCGATGCCCGGTTGGGCCGGTTCTGCGTCGTCAACACTGGCGCGATCATCGGCCACGACGCGGCGATCGGCGACAACACGACGATCTCGCCCGCGGCCTTCATCGGCGGCCGCTGCGCGATCGGTGCGGACAGCCTGGTCGGTCCCCTCGCCAAAGTGCTCCAGGGTCTGAAGATCGGCGAGCGGGCCATGATCGGCATGGGCTGCACGGTGCTGCGCACCCTGCCCGACGATGCCGCGGTCTGGCCTCGGCCCGACAACCCGGTCACCGCGGCGGATCGGCGCTCCGTTGATTGAACCCGGGTGAGCGGCCTGGCGGCGCTCGGGCGCGCTCCAGGTTGCGCTGGGCTGGTCACCATGCGCTCACTGATGCTCGCCGTCTCCCTTATCGCTGCTACCGGCCCCTGCGTCAGCCCTCTGCCGCTGCACGTGCGTCCAGGGCACGATGAGGCCGATCTGCCAGCCGACCGACGTGATGATACCAATCTGTCAGGGTCTGGTGAGACCGAGATTCGACCCGATCGCGTTGTCATTCCCCTCGCTGGCAGCAAGCCGGCCTCTGAACCTGTCCAGCCGTCCAATCAGCCCCTGGCGGCCTCGTCGCTCCAGAGTTGAGCCTGGACACTAACCCGAACGGTACGCAGCTCGGAACACCGAGCCATCTCTCGGGCTGCGTCGGATCGAGCCTTTCGGACCGGTAGCCGGTCCTGATCGATCCGGACGCACGCCTCCAGAGCCGCCGCCGATCAGGCAACCGCGCAGGCAGCAGCCAGAAGCACGGCTTTCGGCCGGTCGCGGAGGACACCACCGAAGCCGTCTTGAAGCCGCGACGACCAGGCCGTTTCCGTGTCCAATCTCCTCGTCCTGCGGTGCCCGCGTCAGCGGGCCTCGAAGGATGGCTTCAGGGATCGCCCGGCTGGCTGGGGCCTCTCTTCGAGGCGGCTTCGCCGCACTCAAGATGAGGACGAGGGTGGGATGATCCAACACCACGCCGGCGCCCCGTGGTCGACCGGCTCAACGGGGTCGGGAACAGCTCTAGCGCCCCACGGGGCCCGGCCGGGCACCGACAGGGCCGATTGCGTTGGGGCCGGTGTTCGGGGCCGGCGTCGCGGCCTCGTTCCGCTGGATGTTCATCCGGAGCGTGTTGCTCTGGGTCGTCTGGTCCTGCTGCAGGGTGCGCATCTGGCTGTTCAGGCCCATCGACTGGTTGGCGGCATTGGGATTGTTCTGCTGCACCTGTGCCAGGACGGGGGTGGTGACGGCTGACGACAGGCAGAGGCCAGCCAGGAGAAGCGCGCGCATGAGGAACTCCCGTGGTGAAGGGTCTCGCAGATCCGACACTTGGGGGCGCGCCAAGTTCCATCCGATCTCGCCCGCTCGGTGACCGAGATCGTCTCCGGCGCGGGATCGACGCGCGGGCATCAAGCGCCGCGCCGGATGCCAGCACCCCCCAGGATCCGATAGGTTAGCCGAGTCTTGCTTTGCGCCTGTCGTCTTCACCTGTTGTTAACAGGTCCGGGCGAGGCTGCCGGCAGTGGGGTGAAGAGGCGCGACATGCGGGCACTGGCGGCGGCGGACGAGCAAGCGGTCGAGCGGTTGACGCTCCGGCTTCTTCACGACGCCTATTGCGACCTCGCGGCGGTGCTGCGCGGCGCGCAGCCCCAGGCGGCCGCGGCGATCCTCGGCGTGATGGAGCAGCGGGTGACCGACGTCCTCGACCGGATCTGCCGGCAGGGCTTGGAAGGGCCGGCCTCGGTGGCGATCGCGGTCGCGGTCGGCGAGCGGATCGGCGAGATCATGGACCAGGCGCACGGCCGGGACGGTCAGGCGGCGCTCGCGGCTTGAGAGACGCGGCTGAGGGGCAGCCGCAGCCGCTTCAGGATCCGCAACGACACATCCGCGCCCGTCGCACACGGGCGCCGTGCCGCGCCTGAGATCGGCAGGAGAACCCAGCCATCGTCCTGACGGCGTTCGCGTCCGGCGTCGTGTCCGCAGGCCGAGCGTTGTGACGGAGCGCGATTTTGGGCATGGGTCACGCGCATGTCGCAGCGTCAGCATCGGTAGGAATGCCGTGAGCAGTCTGAAATTCGGGACGAGCGGGCTGCGGGGTCTCGTGACGGACCTCGTGGGCAGCCCGTGCTACGCCTATGCGGGCGCTTTCTTCCGATCGGTTCCGGCCGGGAACGGCAGGCGCGAAGTCGTGATCGGGCGGGACCTGCGGGCGAGCAGCCCCGGCCTCGCCGAGACAGTGGCGCATGCGGCTGCGGCAGCTGGCTTCTCGGCGGTCGATTGCGGCGCCCTCCCCACCCCGGCCCTCGCCCTCGAGGCGATGCGGCGCGGCGCCTACGCCGTCATGGTCACCGGCAGCCACATTCCCGAGGACCGCAACGGTCTGAAATTCTACCGCCCCGACGGCGAGATCACCAAAGCCGACGAGGCCGCCATCCTGGCCGCTCTGGGCGATAGCGAAGCGTCCGACGCGACGACGTCCCCCGTCCCGCCCCTGCCGGAGCCCGATGCCATCGCGCGCTATCGCCAGCGCTACCGCGCGACCTTCGCGCCCCGGACCTTGGAGGGTCTGCGCATCGCGGTGTATCAGCAGAGCTCGGTGGCGCGCGATCTGCTGACGGACCTGCTGGCCGGCTTCGGTGCCAGCGCGACGCCGATCGGCCGGTCCGACACCTTCGTGCCGATCGATACCGAGGCGCACCGTCCCGAGGACGTCGCGTTCATCCGCGGCGTCATGGCGTCCGGCGACTACGACGCGCTGGTGACCACCGACGGTGACGCCGATCGGCCCCTGATGGCGGATGGCATCGGGCAGATCGTGCGGGGCGACGTGCTCGGGCTCATCACGGCCCGCTACCTGGGCGCCGATACGGCCGTGGTGCCGGTGACGGCCTGCTCGGCCCTCGAGCGATCGGGCGGCTTCAAGCAGGTCATCCGCACCAGGGTCGGCTCGCCCTTCGTCATCGCCGGCATGGAGCAGGCGCGACGCGCCGGGGCCCGGGCTGTGATCGGCTTCGAGGCCAACGGCGGCTTCCTGCTGGGGTCGGACGTCCGCGTCGGCGAAAACGTCCTGGGTATCCTGCCGACCCGCGATGCGATGCTGCCCATCCTGGCCTCGCTCGCGGCGGCGCGCGCGGCCGGCCTGTCGCTGGCCGATCTGGTCGCCTCGCTCGATGCGGGCGAGATGGCGAGCGACCGGCTTCCGAACACGCCCGCGGAGCGGAGCAGCGCCTTTCTCGCCCGTCTCGGCGAGGCGGGTTTCCGGGACGATTTCCTCCGGCCGATCGGTTCGCCGCAGGCCATCGATCAGCAGGACGGCATCAGGATCGATCTGGACGGTGGACGGACGATCCACTTCCGCGCCTCGGGCAACGCTCCGGAACTGCGATGCTACGCGGAGGCCAGATCGGCCCGGGACGCCGAGGACCTCGTGCGGTGGGGGCTGAAGGCCGCCGCGTCAGCCATGGCGGACGAGGGGGCTGGGGCTTGACGGCCGGGCGGAACGGTATGATCCGCCACACGCCTCACGCGCGGATCGAACCGGGCCTTCGCGCGCGGTGATGCGCAAAACCGTCTCGACCGCCTGCACAGCGCTGCGGACCGTCGCTATGGTGCCGCGGATCTGGGGCACACCGCGGCGTGCGATCGGCAACGCCGGTCGCCGTCCGTGTCCCGGCCTGATCTCCTTCCGGGCCCTCAAGGCTGCCGTATGACGAAGAACCCCGTCCACGACCTCGACACGCGCTACATCCGTCAGATCCAGCAGCAGCAGATCGCGTTGGCGGTGATCAGGGCTGAGCGGGACGCGGCCCTGCGCGACCGCGACCAGGCCCGCGCGCGGTCCGACGCCATGGCCACGCTGGTCGACGCGCTGCTGGGCAGCCTGCGCCCCTACGGGTTCAGCCGGAAGCTCTTCCTGTCGGCCATCCGAAAGGCGGCGGGCGCCGTCCCCGACCAGGGGCCTGACTCGCTCCAGCACGCCGTTCTGTTCGACGGCTCGAACCGGATCCTGGGCACCCGGCCCCTCGGCCGTGTCCATCCCTGACGCGATCGCACGGCCCCGTCGGTATCGAGCAATGCTAGCCAGAAGGTGCAACCGCGGACCATGAGTGCCGAGCTTCTGACGGTCTTCAACGCGCTGATCCATCTCAGGGACAACCTGGACGAGAAGCCCCACATCCTCCAGTCCGATCTCGAATTCCTGTCGTTCGCCGCGCGGATGGCCCCCTATTCCAACGCGCAGCTGCTGCAGGATCTGTGGGTCCTGTACGAGTTGAAGGAGAAGCGGAACGGCTATTTCGTCGAGTTCGGTGCCTGTGACGGCGTCAGCCTCAGCAACACGCTCCTGCTCGAGAAGACCTTCGGCTGGCAGGGGGCTCTGGCGGAGCCGGCCCGCGCCTGGCACGCGGCGCTGTATCGCAATCGCAACTGCTACATCACCGATCAGTGCGTCTACAAAACCGATGGCATTGAGGTCCTGTTCAACGAGGTCGACATCGGCGAGCTGTCGGGGGTCGAGGATCTCATCACGGGCGATTTCCACGCGGATGCGCGCCAGCAGGGCGTTCAATACGCGGTCAAGACGATCTCGCTCGACCGTTTCCTGTCGGAGGCCCGCGCACCCCGGCAGATCGACTACATGAGCCTCGACGTCGAGGGCGGGGAGTTCGATGTTCTGCAAAGCTTCGATTTCGCGAGCCGCGACATCGCCCTGATCAGCGTCGAGCACAATTTCTCGGACAGCCGCGGGAAGATCTACGATCTTCTGACCGGCCTGGGGTACCGCCGACGGTTCCGGCACCTCTCCCTATTCGACGATTGGTACGTACGGCCCGATCTCCTCCCGGCGCAGGCGTGACGGAGCGTTCTGCCATGCCGACCCGTAGCGCGAACGAGATCCTCGACTCGATGTTCGACCTGTTCAGGCAGATGGGCAGCGGCATCGCCCTCGATCTGCACTGGCTCGCGATCTCCCGGCGCCTCCAGCAAGTCCGCGCGGAAGCCGTCTGGTCGGCGGACATGGATTTCGTCGCCGTGAAGCTGAAAGCGTACGCCGCGCATTTTGCGGCCACCTATGAGCCCGATCTCGGGTCGGAGACGATCAAAGCGGCGAACGCCGCGAAACTCGACCGCGTCGTGGAGCAATACGCGATCCTGCGCGCCCACCTCGAACAGCAGCCCGGCGGGCGCGAGAGGCCGGCGTAGAGCCGCGCGGTCGGCGGAATGTCCGAGCCGGGTGTGCCGACGGCGCAGACCTGCAGGCCGGGCAGGGTTGATGGTGTCCGGCGCGGGACGTCAGAGGCGAACGAGGGAGACCGGCGGCGAAGGGTGCCGCCCGACGCACCCGTCGCCGGAGTGACCCCGCGATGACCTCGGTGGGCTGGAGTCTCAGCGCCGCCGGCTGCCGAGAAGGCGCAGCGCGCGCGCGAAGGGCGTCCGCGGGCGGGCTCGCTCCAGGGCGCCACGGATCTCGGTGGCCAACCGCGCCGCGACGATCTCGCGGGCCGGATCGTCGTAATGGACGATGTCGTAGAAGGTCCCCTCCTCCCGGTCGCGGAAGATGCCGCTGAGGTCCAGCGCCGTGAAGGTGCGCCGGTACGGGCGCCGGGCCGCGAGCTGCGCCGTGAAGGCCTCCAGCTTGGTGTACTGGCGGTCGAGATAGGCCAGGAACGCCCCCGAGGCGACGCCGCGCTCGACCTCGGTGAGGTGGCGCTTGCGCAGGATCGTCGGCTGCAGCACGCTGACGACCGGCACCCGGTGATCGTGCGACAGCTTGGTCAGGCGGTGCGCGGCGCGCTCGTACTGGTGCACGACCGCGTCCTCCCAGCCCGGGCTCTGCCAGCCGACCTCCGCGCGCAGCCGCTTCAGCTCCCCGTAGATCAGCGTGATCAGCGCATCGTAGGACAGACCGTCCTCGCGCGCCCGGGGATCGTGCGTGTCGAAGAAATGGTCGTAGAGCCGCTCGGTGATGAAGGCGTTGTAGGGGTAGCCGGGCCGGGGATCGTAGGTCCAGGGCTGGAACAGGTCGGTGCTGCCGCTGACCACGATGAGCGCGTCCGGGCTGTAGTTCACCAGACGCGACCAGATCAGGTGCGTCATCTGCGTGAGGCAGCTCGACATCACCCCGAAATTGTAGACCTTCGCGCCCGCCAGCCCGTCCGCACGCAGGATCCGCTCGATGCGCCCCGGGAGGGTCTTGGCGATGTCGCCGCCGTCGATCGTGGTCGAGTCGCCGACGACCAGGATCCGGGTCTCGCCGGCCGGCTTTCGCTCCGCGATCGGCGCCGCGTTCAGGAAGCCGTTGGCATCGAACGGGACGCCGTAATGGCTCGCCCCCGGCTTGCCGGCGAACTGGATGAACGGGCTCGGATAGCGCGTGTTCGAGTCGAGATAGCCGAAATGATGCAGGAACTTGCGCCGTCGCGCGGCATCCTCGCTCTCCGGCGGGGCCCAGATCTGCTCGACGCCCGGGGCGGTCAGGGCCGCCATCATCGTGGCCCGGAGCGCCGCCTCGCCGGCCGCATTGAGCCGGATGCCGTCGTCGCTGAACGCGGGCCGGAGCGCGCCCGTCTCGGTGGCAAGGACGGGATCGTAGTCGATGAACTGCGCGCCGTAGGCCGGAGCGTGCTCGCGCAGCCACGCATTGACCTGCCCGATGCGCGCGACCGGCAGCCCGGCCGTGGCGGCCGGATCGACCGGCGGGATCGAGCCGACCCAGGTCCGCACATAGAGGTCGCGGGCGTCCTGCAGCATGGTGGCGATGTCGGCCGTGATCTGCTCCAGCGATGACGCGCCGTCGCCGCTGAGGATGTCGTCGCGGCCGGCGATCAGGTGAAGGCCCCGGGCACCGTACAGGGCGATGTCGGAGCGAAGCCGCCGCACCATGTCCCGGGTCGATTGCCCGGCAATCCCGCGCGCGACCGTCTGCGGCCCGGAAAAGAGCTGCGGTGCCCCGGCCGTCAGTCCTGCCGTCACCGAATCGCCGAAGAACAGGATCGGCCCGAACGGGAAGAGCGGCTTGTCTGACATCTCTGCGCTCATGCCGTCGCGCGCTGCCGGGGCCTCAGCGCGCCGCGAAGATCTCGATGCCGTCGAGGTGCAGGTACTGCTCCTCGTCGAGATCGATCTTGAGGTAGCGGAACCGCGCGGTGTCGAAGCGCAGATGGAGGGGCAGGCCGGGATGGCAGTGGGCGTCCACGGCGTCGAAGACCAGGCGATAGCTGTCCTCGGTCTCGCCCAGCCAGACGCGCATCAGCTGCGCCCGCTCGCTGAGCTGCCCCCAGCGATTGTAGATCCGGATCTCCGAGACCCGCTCCACCGCACCGAGGTCGAGGACGAACCAGGGGTTCCGCTCCAGCGCCGTGTGGAAGAAGAACGACGGGTCGCCGGTCGTGCGCGCGCCATAGACGCCCGTCGTCCCCGACCAGGGCGACGCGGAGCTAGCCGTCCAGGTCTTGCCTGCGGCGATGTTCTCGGAGGGCCGGGTCGCCACCAGCGTGTCCGTCTCGAGTTCCTCGATCAGGGTCCGGATCTGTTTCGAGGGCTGCCGCAGCGGCGGGATCTCCAGGTCGAGCTTGTAGATCAGGTTCGACAGGATGCTCTGGTCGAAGCGGTGGTCGATGAAGCCGTCGAGATCCGGTAGCCCCATCGCACTCGGCATGTCGGTGACGATCCGCGGGTCGCTCGCGTAGCGCAGCCACTCGGCGACCAGATGGCGGGTGGCGGGGCTGACCATGAAGGCGATCCAGGAGGCCTGGATCTGGTCGGCCTCCCAGTAGCGTTCCGCGTCGCATCCCATCAGCACGAAGCAGTCGCGCTTGGTCCAGACCCGCTGCGGCCGGCCGTGGAGCACGCCGACCGCGACCCGCCGCTCGGATCCGGCGAGCCAGGTCAGGAGCGGCGCCACCGGCGGCAGAGGATCGTCGCCGACCGCCTGCATCCCGGTATCGCTGAAGAGGATGAAGTCGCCGTCGCGGCGCTTCTCGAGCGCCTCGGCGATGACGTAGGGCTTCCAGGCCCAGTTCCCGGCGCCCCGGGACCGGTCGAGGATCTCCCGGTGCTCTCGGTAGAACGGCGTCTCGCGCAGCCGGTCGGGTGACCAGCTCTCGATCGTGTCGAAATCGCCGGTGGCGGCGGCCGCCGCAGCCAGCCGACGCTGGCTCTCCACGTAGTGGTACTTCGCGGCGAAGCTGACCAGGGTGGTGTGGCGCGGTCGCAGCCGGCGCCGCTGCATCATCAGCACCTCGGCCCGGTGCATCGCGAAGGCGTTGACGCGCAGGGCTTCCGTTGACGGGTCAGCGCTGGCCAAGTCTGTCCTCCGGCGGAACGGCTGGGCGCTTGTCACCGGTTTTCCGGTCTTCGGCAAGGTGGGCCGGTCCGGCGGATCAGGCGTCGTCGAAGGCGAGATTCGCGGCCGGGTAATCGAGCATGAGGGCACGCCGCTCGGGCGAGTTGTCCCACTCACCGACCTTCGTGTAGGCGCCGGCCACGTCCACGACCTCGGTGATCTTCCCGATGGTCGAGATGCCCCTGAAATGCTGAGGCCATCCCGAGGCGAAGTAGAACACCTGCTCGACATGGTCGGACAGGTGGCACACGCCCGGCCCGAACGTCCCCAGACCGAAGACCAAGTACCGCGCATTGACGAGCGCCGCGACATCGTCGGCGAGCGTCCCGCTCTGCGTCGTCAGCGGCACGCCGATCTCGGCGATGTAAGCCTCCAGGGCGGGGATCACCGGGTTCAGCCGGTTCTCGAACACCATCTTGATCGACGTGATGCGCTTCTCCGCGAGCAGGCGCTGGATGACGAGCTTGTAGAAGGCGAGCGGCGGCTGCGGGTAGTGCGGCGCGACCCAGGTGCTGAAGATGTCGCCGGATCGGATGTGGATGTGGAGCTCCTCCGCCGGCTTCTCCTCGAAGCGCGTCGGGATACGGTTGAACAGGGGACGGATGTAATCCTTGATGATGCGGCGCGTCTCTTTCTGGTCGAGATCGCCCGCGAGCTTCTGGACCCGGACGTCGAAGAACATCCCCGACAGGAAGTAGCCGTCCGGCGGCAGGGGATCGTTGGCCGGTATGAAGGTAATGCCGCCGATCTCGCGGGCCTGCACGAAGTCGAGGACCTCGCTCCTGTCCATGATGGACAGCTTGAGGTACTTGAGCTTGAGCGCGCGGCAGATCCCGATGGCGATCAGGCACTGGATGATGAAGTTCCCGAAGGCTCCGTTCTCGTAGAGATCGACGCCGACGAGGGAGAGGCCCGTCTGGTCCGGATTGCTCCGGAGCCGGTAGGCTCGGTACACGTCGCTGCCCGGCTGCTCGGACACGATGTCGAAATCGGCGTCCAGAAGCTTGCGCAGCACGATCAGGTCGAACGCGGCACGCTCGCACCAGATCTGCACGGCTGGGTCGCCTTGGGCCGCGGGGCTCGGGGTCGAGACGCGGATGTGTCGGGCCCAGGCGGCCTTCCCCGGAGCGATCCGGATCTCGGCTGCGGGCGCCGCGTCGTCGGCCGGAGGTACGCGCTCGGGCGGCGACCACGTCGTGCCGTCGTCGGAGAAGGCGACACGGATGTCGGCCGCGCCCGCGTCCCCGGAGGCGCCGATCTGAAGGCTGTGAACGGGAAACCGCTGGCCGAGGTCGATCGCGATCGCTGTGGCGTACCCATCGGCTCCGGCCGGTGACGAGCCGTCCGGGCCGACGCGTGTCCACGCGCTGCCCTGCGCGAGATCGACGAAGTCCCGATGATGATCGACGTCCGCACCCATCAAATCGCGCCCGAGCCTTTCCGCCAGGATTTCGTGCCGAGCCCTCCGAAACGCGGGCAGGGTCGTCGGCGTCGCGAGGTGTAGCTGGCCGAAGCCGACTTCTCCACCCGCCTGGGACGACCAGTCCCTAAAGGATCAGATCCCCCGATCCGCGCGCATGCGTGGACTGCGTCGGATGTCGACGTGGGGGCACCGCGCGCCGGCGGACACGGGATCCGGTCCGCCGCACGTCTTCCGCTGGGTCTCAGTGCGCGGCCTGAGCCTCAGCCGTCGAGCCCGAGCATCAGGCCGAGATTCTGCACCGCCGCCCCGGAGGCGCCCTTGCCGAGATTGTCGAGCCGCGCCACCAGCACCGCCTGCCCGTGCTCGGACGAGCCGAACACCCGCAGCTCCAGCCGGTCGGTGTCGTTGAGATCCTCCGGCTCGATCTTCTCGCGGTGCGCGCCGGTTCCGGCGCCCGGCACCACCTGCACCAGCGGCTGGCCGGCGTACCAGTCGCGCAGGGCGGCCTCCAGATCGGCGGCCGCGGGCCGGCCCGGCAGCGTGTCCAGGTGAAGCGGCACGCTCACCAGCATGCCCTGCCGGAAATTGCCCACGGACGGCACGAAGATCGGCCGCCGGGAAAGACCGCTGTAAAGCTGCAGCTCCGGCAGGTGCTTGTGGGCGAAGCCCAGGCCGTAGAGCTGGAACGGCGGCGCCGTGCCCTGCTCGTAGGCCTCGATCATGCTCTTGCCGCCGCCACTGTAGCCGCTGACCGCGTTGACGCTGATCGGGTGATCGGCCGGGATCAGGCCGCCTTCCACCAGCGGGCGCAGGAGCGCGACGCCGCCGGTCGGGTAGCAGCCGGGATTGGCCACCCGCCGGGCACGCGCCACGGCCGCCCCCTGCTCCCGGGTCAGCTCCGGGAAGCCATAGGTCCAGCCGGGGGCGACCCGGTGGGCGGTGCTGGCGTCGAGGACGCGCGGCCCGCCGCCGGGCAGGCTGTCGGCGAGCGCCACCGTCTCCTTGGCGGCCTCGTCCGGCAGGCAGAGCACGACGAGGTCCACCTCGGCCAGCAGCGCGCGCTTCGCCTCCGGGTCCTTGCGGTGCTCCGGGGCGATGCTGCGCAGGGCGACCCGCCCGTCGCGCTCCAGGCGCTCGCGGATGCCGAGGCCGGTGGTGCCGGCCTCGCCGTCGATGAACACGGTGGGCTTCGTCGCGCCTTGGCCAGCCATCGTCCGTCTCGCTTTCTCCGAAATGCATGCCGCCCGAGGCGGGCATCGCGGCCGGGGATCAGGTGCGCGCCGTGCGGCAGCCTGTCAACGGCCGAGCCTTGAACCGAGTCCTGAAACGCGAAAGGGCGGCCCCCGCAGGAACCGCCCTCTCCGTGACACCGGTATGACCGGATGTCTTAGCGCTTGGAGAACTGGAAGCTGCGGCGGGCCTTCTTGCGGCCGTACTTCTTACGCTCGACCACGCGGGCGTCGCGGGTGAGGAAGCCTTCACGCTTCAGCGGGCCGCGCAGCTCCGGCTCGTAGTAGGTCAGCGCCTTCGAGAGGCCGTGGCGCACCGCGCCGGCCTGGCCCGAGAGGCCGCCGCCCGCCACCGTGACGGTGATGTCGTACTGGTCGACGCGGCCGGCGATCTCCAGCGGCTGGCGCAGGATCATGCGCAGCACCGGACGGGCGAAGTAGGTCTCCACCGGGCGCTTGTTGACCGTGACCGTGCCCTTGCCGGGCTTGATCCAGACGCGGGCGACCGCGTCCTTGCGCTTGCCGGTGGCGTAGGCGCGCCCCTGCGCGTCCAGCTTCTGGACGTGGACGGGGGCTTCGTTGGCGGGGTCGACCGCGCCGGTATTCGCCCGGTTGAGGTCGGCGAGGGACTGCAGGGTCGCCATGATCAAGCGCTCACGTTCTTGCGGTTGAGGGCGCCGACGTCGAGCGCCTGCGGCTGCTGGGCCTCGTGCGGGTGCTCGGCGCCCTTGTAGACGCGGAGGTTGCCGAGGATCTGACGGAAGAGCGGGCCGCGGGGCAGCATGCGCTCGACAGCCTTCTCGACCACGCGCTCGGGGAACCGGCCCTCGAGGATGAACTTGGCCGTGCGCTCCTTGATGCCGCCCGGATAGCCCGTGTGGTAGAAGTAGCTCTTCTGATTGTACTTACGCCCGGTGAACTTCACCTTCTCGGCGTTGATGACGATGACGTTGTCGCCGCAATCGACGTGGGGCGTGTAGGCGGCCTTGTGCTTGCCGCGCAGGCGCATCGCCACGATCGAGGCGAGACGGCCGACGACCAGGCCCTCCGCGTCGATCACGATCCACTTCTTGTCGACCTCGGCGGGCTTCAGCGAGGTGGTCTTCATAGCCAAATCCCAGGGGTTCCGACGGGCCGGATCCCGACGCGTCGGGATCCGAAGGCATCGGGGTGCCGAAAAACGAGCCGCCGCGTGGGGGGCACGCGGCGGCGGTGGCGGGTGCATAGCCGGACCCGGCAGCCGGGTCAACAGCAAAATCGACGATCGCGAAAAGGCGAGCAATCAGAGCAGCTTGATCGATGAGGTATCATAGTACCGCGCTACGGGACGCTGTCGGAATCGCGTTCAGTCGCCGCGCCGGCCCCGCTCCGCGATGGTGAGCTTCTGGACCCCCCGGCCCGCGAGGACCGGTTTCCTGGCGCTCAGGATCCGGGAATTCACCCCCGTCCAGCCGATCTCCCCCGAGAGGCGGCCGTACTCGATCTTGGGGCAACGGTTCATGATCACCGTCAGCCCGCGGGCCTCGGCCCGGGCGGCGGCCGCGTCGTCGCGCACGCCGAGCTGCATCCAGATCACCTTCGGCAAGGGATCGAGGGCGAGCGCCTCGTCCACCAGCGGGCCGGCGGCGGCGGCATTGCGGAAGATCTCGACCATGTCGATCGGCTGCCCGCCCAAGCTCCCCTGGACCTCGGCGAGCGAGCCCGCCACCCGGCGCCCGAGCAGGTCCTGGCCGGCGAGGCCGGGATTGACCGGAATCACCGCATAGCCCCGGTCGATCAGGTATTTGAGCACGATCCAGCTCGGGCGCGCCGGGTTCGCCGAGGCACCCACCAGCGCGATCGTGCGCGTGCTGTTCAGGATCGCGCGGATCTGCGCGTCGGGGTAGCGCGCATGCCGGTCCGCAATCGAAGCGGCGTCGTTGCCCGTCTCGTTCATGGCGTGCGCCCTGATGTCCGATTCCGTCACAGCCGCCAGACCTCGTAGCCCAGCCGCTCGAAGGCCGCCCGGTCGTGAAGCGCCTTCACGTCCACGATCAGGCCCCCCGGCTTCGCCAGCGCGGCGATCGCCTCCGGCCCGAGTTCGGCATAGTCCCGGTGCGGCACGGCGATCACGACCGCGTCCGCCGCCGCGGGCAGGTCGGCCCAGTCGAGGAGGTCGAGGCCGTACGCGTCCCGGGCCTCCGCGCGGCCCGCGCGCGGATCGTGGACCGCCACGGCGCAGCCGAACGCCTCCAGCTCCGCGATGAGGTCGGCCACCTTCGAATTGCGCAGATCCGCGCAATTCTCCTTGAAGGTGAGTCCCAGCACGATGACCCGGGCGTGTCCGGCGCTGCCGCCCCGCCGGACGATCCGCTTCACCGTGCTGCGGGCCACGTGGGCCGCCATGCTGTCGTTGATCCGGCGCCCGGCCAGGATCACCTGCGGGTGGTAGCCGATCATCGCGGCCTTGTGGGTGAGGTAGTACGGGTCGACCCCGATGCAGTGGCCGCCGACGAGGCCCGGCCGGAACGGCAGGAAGTTCCACTTGGTCCCGGCCGCCCGGAGGACCTCCTGCGTGTCGAGGTCGAGCTTGTCGAAGATCAGCGACAGCTCGTTCATGAGCGCGATGTTGAGGTCGCGCTGGGTGTTCTCGATGACCTTGGCGGCCTCCGCGACGCGGATCGACGAGGTGGCATGGAGGCCCGCCGGGACGATCGTGCCGTAGAGGGCCTTGAGCCGGTCCAGCGTCTCGGGTGTGTCGCCCGAGACGATCTTCACCACCTGGGTCAGGCCGTGCTCCGTGTCGCCGGGATTGATCCGCTCCGGCGAGTAGCCGACGAAGAAATCCGTCTTCCACCGCAGGCCGGAATGCCGCTCCAGGACGGGGATGCAGATCTCCTCGGTGGCGCCGGGATAGACCGTGGATTCGAACACCACGGTCGCCCCGCGCGTCATGTGCTGCCCGACCAGCGCGGCAGCCTTGGTCAGCAGGTCGAAATCCGGGCATTGCGCCGCGTCGACCGGGGTCGGGACCGTGACGATGATCACGTCGGCGGCCGACAGGGCCGTCGGGTCGTCGGTGATCGCGAGATGCGTGGCGGCCCGGAACGCCCCGGCGTCGATTTCGCCCGTCGGATCGGTTCCGGCCCGGTATGCGGCCACCTTAGCGGCGGATTGCTCGTAGCCGATCGTGGGCCGCACTCGGCCGAAGGCCAGGGCGAGCGGGAGCCCGACATAGCCCAGACCGACGATTGCCACGCTCTCCGCCACGCCGGATCCCCCGCGGGTTCGAAGGCACCGGTCACCGCCGCGCCCGCGATGCGCGTATAGGGGCGGCCCGGTCCCGCGTCGATCGGCATCGGCCGAGTGCTATGACGCGGTCAACCCGAATCGCGCATGTGGGGCGTGAGGATGCCTGATCTCCGCTGGGCTGACGGCCCGGTTCACTGCACCGACCTCGTTGACGGGACCGGCAAGGTGTTCGGCTATGTCGGGCCTGTTACTGGCGGCATGCGAGGATACGTCGTGCAATCCGGCTCGGAATGGCCGCCGCGACCCCCCGCCTATGCCGATCATCCCTCGACGGATGCGGCGCGCGCCTGGGTCGAGGCCGAGGTCGCTTTGCGCGCCTTCCGGCCCGTGCGCATCATCCGAGAAGCCGGCGATCCGCGTTAGCGCGCCTCGCACGCGCGGGATCGGCGCCGTCTCAGGGATCGTCCCACGTGATGCGTCGGGGCCGGACGGAGGGGGCGGTCGCCGCGATGCCGATCCGGATCGCCGTCCCGACGATCGCCACGACGGCGCAGACGAGGAGCAGGGCGTCCAGCATGGCCGCGCGCTCAGAGCAGAGATCGGCCGGCGCGATGGTGCCGTGCGGCGCGCTCGCGGGCACGGGTGTTGTGCTGGCGGCGCATCTGCTGCTGACGGAGTTCGTCCTCGTGCGGCGGGTGACGTGCCGTCGCGGGCGGAATCGCTGCTCCTGGGCGGTCTTCCTCGAGGGGATAGACTGGTTTCATGGCCGCCCTCCTCAGTATTCCATACCGAGGAGCTTAGCTGTTTATGATCGTATTGCAACCCGGCCGTGGTGATCGTCCGGCAGACAGGCGGATCCGTAGACGGAGGTCCTGTCAGTCAAGATGGCTAGCCTACGTTGCGATGCCAGCGTCCTTGGGGCGGTCGTTCGTGCTGCACTGTGGGCCGGTGGATTGCGGCCTCTCTGACCCTCGCAGAAGATGTGAGGCTGTCCTGCCGGCTCAATCGTCAGCGAATCTGGGCGGAGCGGATGCTTCAGCCGATCTGAGTCGATGCGACTTCAGATGAAGGAGCGGCGCACGGATCTTACGCGTGGGAGATGACCTGATCTACATCGGTTTTCGGACGTGATCGCACCTGCGCCTGGGAGTTCATGACATTGACCGGTGTTCTCTGGCCCAGGGGCGATGGCGAGATGGCCGCTCGCATCCGCGACTTCGGCTGGGCTGCGACACCGCTCGGACCGATCGAAGGATGGTCACAGAGCCTGAGCATGGCAGTGAACATGATCCTGGCCATGCCGGGGCCCGCCAACATCCTGTGGGGGCCCGCCCATGTTCAGCTGTACAACGACGCCTACATCGCGATCGCTCGGGACAGGCATCCCGAGTTGCTCGGCCGGCCAGCAGCGGAGGGCTGGCCGGAAATCCATGCCGCGGTGCTTGCCCCCGTGATGGAGGCCGCATTGGCGGGCCGGGCAACCCGGATCGCCGATCTCTGCGTCACGCTGCTCGGTCCGGATAGGCAGCCTGAGGAGCGGGCGTTCGACACCACATGGTCGCCGATCCCCGACGGAGCCGACGGGTTCGGGGGCGCTCTGGAGATCCTGGTGGAGGTCACCGATCGCCGTCGCACGCAGGCAGCACTGCGCGAGAGCGAAGAACTTCGCCGCATCGCGCTTGCGAGCGGCGGGATGGGTGCTTGGCGATGGGACACGCGTAGCGGTCTGGTTCGGGCGGACGACGCCTTCCAAGCCCTATGGGGCGTCTCGTTCTCCGACGCGCTGCACCCGGCCTCGGTGTATGCCGATTTGATGTACCCGGAGGGCGCGGCCTCTCTCGCAGCCGTGACCGCGAAGCTCATCGTCCCTGAACAGGAATTTCAGGATCAGGTGCAGGTGGCGATAGGCCCGAATGCGGGTCGCTGGATCCAGTGGCGCGGGCGCGCCGAGCGCGACAGGCCCTGGATCATCAACGGCGTCAGCTTCGACATCACCGCGCAACATCTGGTGCAACAAAGACTGCGTGAAGGCGAGGCGCGGCTGCACCGCGTGCTCGACGGTATGGGCGAGGGCTTTGGCCTGCTTGCCCCTGACTTCACAATCCTGGAACACAATCATGAGGCGCTGCGCCTGGACGGACGTAGCCGTGACGAGATCGTCGGGCATTCGCCCTGGGAGGCCTACCCTGGCAGCGAACATTCGGAGATCGGCCGCCTGCTGAAACGGGCCATGTCCGAGCGCGAGCCGGCTGCCCTGGAGCACCGCTACATCTGGGCGGATGGCCGAGCGTACTGG
The DNA here is from genome assembly GCF_058790235.1 of Methylobacterium sp. FW102-HT35C08. Lineage (NCBI taxonomy): Bacteria > Pseudomonadati > Pseudomonadota > Alphaproteobacteria > Hyphomicrobiales > Methylobacteriaceae > Methylobacterium > Methylobacterium sp. FW102-HT35C08. The sequence continues at coordinate 1,918,117 of NZ_JBYTCL010000002.1, forward strand.
CTCGACATGCGAGCGTACCCGACGTCCGACGGGACGCTCGCCGTATTCTGGCGCGACGTGACCGACCGCAAGCACGTCGAAGATGCGCTACGCACGGAGCGCGACCGAAGCGCGAAGATCCTTGAGAGCATCTCGGACGCCTTCTATGCGGTCGATGCTGAGTGGCGGTTCACCTACGTCAACGGTGAAGCCGAAGCGTGGTGGGGACGTGACCGCCAGGATCTGCTCGGCAAAGTATTCTGGGAAGAGTTCCCGCAGGCGATCGGGTCCGCATCTCACAAGGCGCACCTCCGGGCGGCAGAGACACGGGAGGTGGTCAGGCTTGAGGCCATGTCGCCCATCCTCAATCACTGGGTCGATATCAGCATCTACCCGACCGCCGATGGTGGCCTGTCTGTCTATTTCCGCGATATGACGCGGAAGAAGCAGGTCGAGGACACGCAAGCGATCCTCGTCGCGGAGCTGCAGCATCGCACGCGCAACCTCCTCGGTGTGGTGCGGTCCGTGGCGCAACAGACACTGCGCACAAGCGCGTCGTTGGACGAGTTCAGGACGGCCTTCAACGAACGTCTCGGCGCTCTCTCGCGCGTGCAGGGGCTGCTGTCCCGAGCAGGGGATGAACCGATCACGATGGACAGGCTTATCCGCTCGGAGCTGGATGCGCTCGGTGCGGCTGACATCCCGGAGCGCGTGACGGTGCAGGGACCGAAGGTGCGCCTGCGCAAGGGCACAGTGCAGACCTTGGCGCTGGCCCTGCACGAGTTGGCCACCAACGCGCGGAAGTACGGTGCTCTCACGACTGACAGCGGTCAGCTGCGGGTGGCATGGCGGACGTATACGGACGAGACTGGTCGACGGCTGGTGATGGACTGGCGGGAGATCGGGCTTGTGCGTCAGCGCGAGGAGCAGAGCCCGACGAAGCGAGGTGGCTACGGGCGCGAGTTGATCGAGCGGGCACTACCCTACGCGCTTCAGGCTCGCACGAGCTACAATCTCGGCGAGACCGAGTTGATTTGCACCGTCGATCTACCGCTCACCGAGGGCGCAGCTCCGAAGACTTCAGCGCAATAGCTGGATCTCGGTCTGGGAGATGTGCCGTGGCGTCCTCCGCTCACACGGTTAGATGAACATCTTGGTAAGAACGAGCAGCAATGCCCGCAACACGGGCTGAGGATAAGGCGTGATCCAACCGGGCGAGGCTCGGCGCGAGCTCATCCTTGCGGAAGGGTTTGGTGAGCTGCGGCAGGACGGCCGCGACGCCGTCGTTCTCCGCGTAGCCGGAAACCAAGAGCACGGGCCCATCAGGCTGCAGGCCCCGGACGGGGCGTGCCAAATCGGTGCCGGTGATGCCGGGCATGCAGTGGTCGGTCACGAGCAGGTCGAAGCGCTCGCCGCGGTCGACCATGCCCAACGCCGCCTCGCCCGAGATTGCCTTGACCACGGCAGATCCGAGTTCGCCCAGCAAGTCGGCCGTGCCCGGGCGCACGCGTTACCCGTCGTCGACCAGCAGCGCGCTGCCGCGCTTCCGCAGAGCCGCATCTGCGAGCCTCTCGGTCGCGTGCGAGGCCTCTGGCGCCACCCTGCGTGGTTCCGCGCGTGCCTATCGCGGCTCGGATTGGGTATGCTCGGGCAAGGTCGCCGTCGGTGGCAGGCCGAAGGCGGCGCTGCTCCGAGGCAACGTCGCCAGCTTGCCACCGCCCGGGATCTACCCTCAGGTCTCCGCTAAACAATCGCTTCTCGCCGGAAACCGGGGGCTGCGTCTGCGCGGGTCCTGCTAACCGGCTAAAACCGACCGACGCCGCATGCCAGAAAGCGCCACCTCCGAGTTCCCGCTCTTCCTCGCAGGGGGCGGTCAGATGGGCGCGATGATGCGCTGCCACGATTGGTCCGGCTCAACGCTGGGACCGCCCGCGACCTGGCCGCCATGCCTCCGCTCCACCGTGAGCCTGCTGCTCGGTTCGCGCTTCCCGATGTTCGTGGCCTTCGGGCCTGAACTCGGCTTCCTCTACAACGACGCCTATGCGGAGATTCTCGGCGGCAAGCATCCCGCTGCGCTCGGTGCTCGCTTCCAAGACATCTGGTCGGAGATCTGGCCCGACATCGCGCCGCTCGTGGAGACGGCGCTCGCGGGCGAGCCGACCTGGTCCGACGACATGCCGCTGACCATGAACCGGCGCGGCTTCGACGAGCAGACTTGGTTCACCTTCTCCTACTCGCCGGTGCGCGACGAGAGCGGGCGCGTTGCCGGCATGTTCTGCGCCTGCACCGAGACCACCGGGCGCGTGCTGGCCGAGACCGGGCTGCGGGAGGCGGAGGCACGCCTCAGGGCCGTGACCGACCACCTGCCGGGCGGGTACGTCTACCAGATCGCCACGCCTCGCGACGGTTCGAGCCGGCGCTTTCTGTACGTCTCGCAGGGCTTCGAGCGCATGACCGGCGTCCCGGCCGAGGCCGTGCTGGCCGATCCGGCCGCGGCCTACGACCTGATCCTCCCCGAGCACCGCCCCCGCATCGCCGAGGCCGAGGCAGCCGCCGTGCGGGACCTTGCGCATTTCGACGTCGAGGCGCCCATGCGCCGTCCCGACGGCAGCCTCGTCTGGACCCGCATCATCTCCGCGCCGCGCGTGGTCGACAACCAAGTCATATGGGACGGCCTGCACCTCGACGACACCGCCCGCAGGAACACCGAGGAGCAGTTGCGCGAGAGCGAGGCGCGCCTGCGACTGGCCACCGATGCCGCCGAGGTCGGCTTATGGGACGTGGACGAGGTCAACGGTACGATGTTCTGGCCGGCTCGGGTGAAGGCGATGTTCGGGATCTCGCCGGATGTGCCGGTCTCCATGGCCGATTACTATGCGGGGCTGCACCCGGAGGACCGGGAGGTCACCGGTGCGGCCTATGCCGCCGCCGCGGACCCGGACCGGCGCGCCGTCTACGACGTCGAGTATCGCACGGTGGGCAAGGAGGACGGCGTCGTGCGCTGGGTGGCCGCCAAGGGCCGCGGCGTCTTCGAGGGCGGGCGCTGCATCCGGGTGATCGGCACGGCCATCGACATCACCGCCCGCAAGCAGGCCGAGGCGGCACTGCGCGACAGCGAGGAGCAGTTCCGCGTCCTCTCCCAGGTTTTGCCGAATTTCGTCTGGGTCACCGATCCGGATGGCCGCGCTTACTGGTTCAACGAGCGTGTCTACGCCTATGCGGGTGTCGAGCCGGGCGAGCTCGACGCGAACGGTTGGCGGGCCATCATCCACCCTGACGATGGAGAGCGCGTGGCCAGGGAGTGGCTGGCGGCGGTCGGAAGCCTCACCAACTACGAGTGCGAGTATCGCCTGCGGCGCGCCGATGGGACCTACCGCTGGTTCCTGGCTCGGGCGCAGCCGGTGCTGGCGGGCGACAACGCGGTCGTGCGCTGGGTCGGCACCAGCACCGACATCGACGACCAGAAACGCGTGATGGCCGAGCTCGTGCGCTTCAACGAGGCCTTGGAGCAGCGGGTCGCCGAGCGCACCGCCGAGCACGACCGGGTCTGGCGCAACTCGCGCGACCTGCTGGTCGTGGTGGGCGCCGACGGCGTGTTCAAGGCGGTGAACCCGGCCTGGGAGGCCATTCTGGGCTACGGCCCCGCGGAGGTCACGGGCCGGCACTTCGGCGAATTCATCTGGCCTGACGATGCCGAGTCGACCCAGTCGGCCCTGGAACGGGCCGTGACGTCGGGGCCGCTCACCGACTTCGAGAACCGCTACCGGCACAAGGATGGCACCCCGCGCTGGATCTCATGGCGCACGGCCATCGAGGGCGACCTCGTCTACGCCTATGGGCGCGACGTCACCGCCGAGAAGGTGCAGGCGGAGGCGCTCCGGGACGCCGAGGAGGCGCTCCGGCAATCGCAGAAGCTGGAGGCGGTTGGGCAACTGACCGGGGGCGTGGCCCACGACTTCAACAACCTGCTGACCATCATCCGCTCGTCGGTGGACTTCCTGCGACGGCCGGACCTCGCCGAGGAGCGCCGGGGCCGGTACCTCAACGCCGTCTCGGAGACGGTGGATCGCGCGGCCAAACTGACCGGCCAGCTCCTCGCCTTCGCCCGGCGGCAGACCCTGAAGCCCGAGACGCTCGACGTCGGCGCACGCCTGGCCGTCGTCGGAGACCTGCTCGACACAGTCACGGGCGCCCGCATCCGGGTGGTGACCGAGCTGCCGGATCACCCGTGCTTCGTCCGTGTGGACGCCAGCCAGTTCGAGACGGCGCTGGTGAACATGGCGGTGAATGCACGCGACGCCATGGACGGCTCGGGATCGCTGACGCTGCGCCTTCGATGCGGCGCACCGCTGCCACCGATCCGCGGCCATGCCGGCGCGGAAGGCCCCTTCGCGGCTGTCTCTCTCAGCGACACCGGCTCGGGAATACCAGCGGACCTGTTGTCCCGCGTCTTCGAGCCGTTCTTCACCACGAAGGAGGTCGGCAAGGGCACCGGCCTCGGCCTCAGCCAGGTCTTCGGCTTCGCCAAGCAGTCGGGCGGCGATGTCGACGTGCACAGCACACCGGACCAGGGCACCACCTTCACGCTCTACCTGCCCGAGGTCGAGGCGGAGTTCGCCGTTCGCGGGGACGCCGGGGAGGCGGCATCCGTGGATCCGGGCGGAGCAGGCCAACGGGTGCTGGTGGTCGAGGACAACGTCGAGGTCGGACGCTTCGCCACCCAGATCCTGGAGGACCTGGGCTACATCACCACATGGGCGACCAACGCCGAAGAGGCGCTCGACAAGCTCGGCTCCGACGGCGCCGGCTTCGACGTCGTGTTCTCGGACGTCGTCATGCCGGGTATGGGTGGGATCGAGTTCGCCCGCATCCTGCAGCGGCGGCTGCCGCACCTGCCGGTGGTCCTGGCCTCCGGTTACAGCCACGTCCTGGCACAGGAGAGTTCGAACGGCTTCGAACTCTTGCAGAAGCCGTACTCGGCCGACCAGGTCTCGCGCATGCTTCGCAAGGTGGCCGGTGGCAGGCGCCGGCGGGACGCTGCCCGCGTGACGGAAAATTGAACCCCAAGGGGGATCGGAGGCCGCATGACCGACAATGCGGATGCGGGCGTGAAATCTCCGGGCGGCGAGTGGCGGATGAGCGGGCCAGGGGTTCTCGGCCCGTCGTCCCGGTCGGGTGGGATCGCGGGGCCCTGCGCCGGGGCCGCTTCAGCAAGGGGCGGTCGCGAGGCGGTGAGGCCGCGGGCGTCGTCATGCGAACCGGCTGGCGCGACGGACGTTGCCGAACACCGAGAGAGGACGGCCGACACATGCAGCAGCGATGGCCGAGCCGATTGTGGATCGTGCGGCACGGTGAGAGCGCCGGCAACGTCGCCGCCGAGGCGGCGAACGGTGCGAGCCTGGCGCGGATCGACATAGCCGAGCGGGACGTCGACGTGCCACTCAGCCCACGCGGCGAACGGCAGGCCGACGCCGTTGGGAGTTGGTTCGCAGACCTCCCGGCGGGCGAGCGCCCTGAAACCATTCTGACCTCGCCGTATCTGCGGGCCAGGCAGACCTCCGACCGCATCCGCGCCGCGGGCGGCCTGACGGAGGACGCGCCGGCACACGTGGTCGACGAGCGATTGCGCGAGAAGGAACTCGGCATCCTCGACCGGTTGACGTGGACTGGCGTCGAGCAACTGCATCCCGAGCAAGCCGAGATGCGCCGGCGCCTCGGCAAGTTCTACCACCGCCCGCCATCCGGCGAGAGTTGGTGCGACGTGATCCTGCGCCTGAGGAGCGCGCTGGACACGGTCTCGCTGCACCATGGCGGCAAGCGGGTTCTCATCGTCGCGCATCAGGTCGTCGTGCTGTGCCTGCGCTACTTGATCGAGGAGATGACCGAGTCAGAGATCCTGGCCGTCGACTCCGCGGGTGACGTCGCGAACTGTTCGGTGACGGAATACGCGTTCCGGCCAAGCGTCGGCACCACCGGCAGGTTGGCGCTGGCACGCTACAACTTCGTCGCGCCCGTCGCCGAGGCCGGGGCGCCGATCACCTCCGAGCCCGACGCGAACGTGGCCGCCCGATGACGCACGAGATCCTCACCGCGGACAGCCTCAAGGCGTTCCCCCTCCCCATGCCGCACGAGGGCAGCAAGGACGAGCGCGGCAGCGCGCTGGTGCTCGGGGGCTCTCGTTCGGTTCCTGGCGCTGCCCTGCTGGCCGGAATCGCCGCCCTGCGCGCGGGCGCGGGCAAGCTGAAGATCGCGACCGTCGAGAGCGGGGCCGCCGGCATGGGGCTCGCGGTGCCCGAGGCCATGGTCGTCGGCCTTCCCGAGACACTGGAGGGCGGCGTCGACGGCGCGCGCGCCAAGGATTGCCTGCTCAAGGTGACGAAGGGCTGCGACGGCCTTCTGATCGGTCCCGGCTTGGTCGAGGACGGTCCGACCACGAAGCTGGCCGTAGACCTGCTGGAGGCGCTGCCTGACGCATCCTTCATCCTCGACGCGGCAGCGATCTGCGGGCTCGCCCCGCATGCCGGCGACGTCTGCCGGCATGGGGAACGGGTGGTGATCACGCCGCATGCTGGCGAGATGGCGCAGTTGCTGGACCGGAGCCGTGAGGCGGTGGAGGCGGACCCGCTCGACGCGGCGCTCGCGGCGGCCAACCTGCTGCACGCCGTCGTGGTGATGAAGGGGGCGCAGACCTGGATCGTCGACCCGCAGGGCGCGCGCTGGCGCTACGAGGGCGGTGGCGTCGGCCTGGCGACCTCCGGTTCGGGGGACGCCTTGGCCGGCATCATTGTCGGGCTGCTCGCGCGCGGTCTGGCGCCGTTGGCCGCGGCGCTATGGGGCGTGTTCCTGCACGGGGAGGCCGGAAAGCGCCTGGCAGCCTCGATCGGCCCAGTCGGGTTTCTCGCCCGCGAGATCCCCGGCGAGGTCCCGCGCCTGCTGCGCGAGACGGGCTCCTAGGGCCGTTCCGCTGCCATGGACGCCACCTTGGCGGCTCCCTGGACCGGGCCAGAGACACGGGACGCCGGGACTAGGCCCCGCTCGATGCCTTGTTCCCGTGCCGGACGAGTGCGCGTGCGGTCTCTGCGTCGCCGCTCCGGAGCAGCCTGAAGTCCTTGTCGGCGAGCTGGTTGTCGTGGCCGAAGAACGCCGCGACCTCGTCCAGCATGCCTGGTTGCAGGTCGGGGAGCGCGTCAACGTGCATGCGCGCGCGTGCCTTCACGGTCGCGCCGATCAGCCGGTCGTTATGCTCCCAGGTGCCGTCGCGCTCGCGCTGCTCGGCCTCGACAAGACGTGCCTCCGATACGCAACCGGAAAGGCAGGCGCATCCAGGAGGAGGTCGAGCGGGTCGGCGTCGGCGCCCCTGGTCGAGGAAATCATGCCGAAGTCGTACGGGAAGCTGGTGCCCTCCGGCAGGATCATCTTGAACGGGAATGCCCCGAACGACCCCGAGAACGCGTACGTGTTCGGGCTGCCCTTTGGCGTCTCGACGACGTGGACATGGTCGTCCTTCCCGAAGGTGGGAAGGCGGTTGAGGGTGTGCCTGGACAAGGGCGGGCTCAGGCGCGGCGTCCCGGTGGAGCCGTGGATTGGGTGAGGCTGCGAGGTAATTCGTGGGGTCCGAGACGGGCCTGGGCAGACGCCGCCACCTGGGCGAGGTATCCGGCTCCAAAGCCCTGCGCGACGAGTTCGCGAACAAGCTACGGGTCGTCCTGGGCTGAGAACGGTCCGCATGCCGGATGCGGCCGGAGGCGTTGGCCGGCATCCGCGCCGGCGCCGCTCCGCTGGCTGTCCGGAAGAGCCGGCCCCTCGGCCTGCGTCGGCGCCCCGTAGGCGGCCATGGAGACGCACGCGGCCACGATCGTACTGGTTCTGGGGGCGGGCGCGGGCATCGTGCGGCGGCATCTTTGCGGCGCGCCGCCGCGTTGTACGACCTGATCCCATAGGCCACAGGCCCTCATGCCCGTCCGAAGGTCCGTCACGATCTCGCTCAGCCCCGAGCTCCTGGCCGTCGCCGAGCGGCTGCTCGCCTCGGGCCGCTCCGACAACATGAGCGAGGTCATGCGCACGGCGTTGCGCCTTCTCGAAGAGCGCGAGGTCGCCTGCCAGGCCTATCGCGAAGGGGCGCTGGCGCCCGGCGAGGCCTGATCCAGTGAGCGACAAACTGGCTTTCCTCGCCGGCGGCGGCGAGGCCGCCCGCCAGATTCGCGCGCGCAACTGGTCGGACCATCCCCTCGGTCGACCCGAGACTTGGCCGGTGGAGCTCCGCACCGCGCTCAGCCTAGTGCTGAACTCGCCGGAATCGATGATCCTCGCCTGGGGCCCCGAGCTCCACTTCTTCTTCAACGACGCCTACGCGCCCCTGCTCGGGCCACGGCTCGCCTGGGCCATGGGCGAGCGCTTCGACGTGGTCTGGGCCGACGCCTGGGACCAGGCCAAGCCCATCATCGACGACGCCTTCGCGGGGCGCAGCCGACGCTTCGATAACCTGCCCTGGAAGCTCGGCACCGACCGCGGCCCAGCCGAGACTTGGTTCTCGTTCTCCTACTCGCGCGTGCTCGACGGCGAGGGCCGCGTCACCGGTCTCTTCGTCCTCACCAACGAGTCCACCGCGCGCGTGCTGGCGGACCGCGCGCTGCGCGAGAGCGAGGAGCATTACCGACAGACGGTCGAGCTCAACCCGCAGGTGCCCTGGACCTGCGACCCGCAAGGCAACATCACCTCCTACTCGCACCGTTGGCTCGAACTCACGGGCCAGGCACCCGGCGAGCCGGACGGCACGGGCTGGACCAAGGCGCTGCACCCGGACGACCTGGAGCCGACGGCGGCGGTGTTCGCGGCCCGCCTGGGGTCGGGCGAGCCCGTGGACGTCGACTACCGCATCCGCATCGCCGCCACCGGCGAGTACCGCTGGCAGCGGGCCCGCGCCTACCCGCGCCGGGATGCGGCCGGCACGGTCATCCGCTGGTACGGCGTCGTCGAGGACGTGCACGACCGCAGGCTCGCCGAGGCGGCCCTGCGCGAGAGCGAGGAGGAGTTGCGCCTCGTCGTCGAGAGCGCCCGGGACCACGTCATCCTCACCACCGACACGGACGGCGTCATCACGCGCTGGTCGGCCGGCGCGCAGGCGGTGCTGGGCTGGTCGCCCGGGGAGGCGGTCGGGCAGCCAGCCGCCATCACGTTCACCCCCGAGGACCGCGAGCGGGGTGCCGACCTCCGGGAGATAGCCACGGCGGCCCGAGAGGGCTGCGCCACCGACGAGCGCTGGCACGTCACCAAAGATGGCCGGCGTGTCTTCCTGAACGGCTCGGTTCACCCGCTGCCGCATGACGCCCAGAACCGCCCGCGCGGCTTCCTGAAGGTCGCCCGCGACGAGACCGGCCGCATCACGGCCGAGGAGGCACGGCGCGCGAGCGAGGCCCAACTGCGGCTCGTCGCCGACGCGCTGCCCCTGCTGGTGTCCTTCGTCGACCGCAGCTTGACTTACCGGTTCGCGAACGCCGCCTACCGCGACTGGTTCGACCGCACGCCGGAGGAGGTGGTCGGTCGAAAGGTCCCCGACCTTGTCGACGAGGCCGGCTTCCAGGCGCGCCTGCCGTACATGGAGCGGGCGCTCGCCGGCACGCCGGTCCGCCTCGACCTGCCCTGGCCTTGGCCGGACGGAAGGCGCCGCATCGCCGATATCCGCTACGAGCCGCGGCAGGACGCCCGGGGCGAGGTCGACGGATTCTACGTGTTCGTGCAGGACGTCACCGCCCAGCGTGACGCAGAGGCCGGGCTCGCCGCCGAGCGCGACCGGCTGTGGGACCTCAGCGAGGACCTGCTCGTCAACGCCGACTACGAGGGCCGTCTCCTGCGGGTGAGCCCATCCTGGACGGCCCTGCTCGGCCATGACGAGGAAACCCTGCTGACGCGGCCCTACGCCGAGATCGTCCACCCCGACGACTTCCCGGTCGTGATGGAGGCGCTGCTCGACATGCGGGCCACGGGCAAGCCGGTTCGGTTCGAGGACCGGGTCAAGGCGGCCGACGGGACTTGGCGCTGGATCGCGTGGAAGCTCGCGCCCGAGCCCGGCGGCGAGCGGCTGGCGGGCATCGGGCGCGATGTCACCGCCGAGAGGGCGGCAGCCGAGGAGAAGGCGCGGCTCGAAGAGCAACTGCGGCAGGCGCAGAAGATGGAGGCGGTCGGCCAGCTCACCGGCGGCCTCGCGCACGACTTCAACAACCTGCTTGCCGGCATCTCGGGCTCGCTGGAGCTGATGCAGACCCGGATGGCCCAGGGTCGGCTGACCGATCTCGACCGCTACATGACCGCGGCCCAGGGCGCCTCGAAGCGGGCCGCCGCGCTAACGCACCGTCTGCTCGCCTTCTCCCGCCGTCAGACCCTCGATCCCAAGCCCACCAACGTGAACGCCCTCGTCCACGGCATGGAAGAGCTCATCCGGCGGACGGTCGGCCCCGAGATCGAAGTCGAGGTGGTCGGCGCCTCCGGGCTGTGGCCGGCCCTGGTCGATCCGCACCAGCTTGAGAACGCGCTCCTCAACCTGTGCATCAACGCCCGCGACGCCATGCCGAGGGGCGGTCGCATCACGGTCGAGACCGCCAACAAGTGGCTCGACGCGTACGCGGCCCGGAAGCACGACATCCCGCCGGGGCAGTACCTGTCGCTCTGCGTGACCGACACCGGCACGGGGATGAGCGGCGACGTCATCGCCAAGGCGTTCGATCCGTTCTTCACGACCAAGCCCATCGGCCAGGGCACGGGGCTCGGGCTGAGCATGATCTACGGCTTCGCCAAGCAGTCGGGCGGGCAGGTGCGGATCTACTCCGAGGTCGGCGAGGGCACGACCGTTTGCATCTACCTGCCCCGCCACCATGGCACGGTCGAGGAGATCGACCCGCTGGCCGCCCTCAGTGAGGTCCAGCGTGCCGAGCAGGGCGAGACGGTGCTGGTGGTCGACGATGAGCCGACCGTGCGCATGCTGGTCACCGAAGTCCTGGAGGAGCTCGGCTACGCCGCCATCGAGGCGGCCGACAGCGCCTCGGGACTGAAGGTTCTGCAATCGGACGTGCGGGTCGACCTGCTGATCACCGACGTGGGGTTGCCCGGCGGCATGAACGGGCGGCAGATGGCCGATGCCGGCCGCGAGCGTCGGCCCGACCTGAAGGTGCTGTTCATCACGGGCTATGCCGAGAATGCGGTCGTGGGCAACGGCCACCTGGAGCCCGGCATGGCGGTGCTGACCAAGCCTTTCGTGGTCGAGACTCTCGGCGTGCGCATCCGCGAGATGATCGCAAATGGCTGATGCCGAACGGCCAGCCTCGCCGAGGCGGCGCCGTCCGCCCAGTATATGGAGGCCATCGGCCAGCTCACCGGCGGCGTCGCGCACGACTTCAACAACCTGCTGACCATCATCCGTTCGTCCATCGACTTCCTGCGCCACCCGAACCTGCCGGCGGAACGCCGCACCCGCTACATGGACGCAGTGTCCGACCCCGTGGAGCGTGCCGCCGAGCTGACGGCGCAACTCCTCGCCTTCGCCCGGCGCGTGGCGGCCAGCAGGTGACATCCTGGAGCACACGCCGCAGGGCATGGAAACCATCGTGCGCCTGGGCGAGCCCGTCGCTGCTAGCCGCAAAAGTGCGTCATACGCGCTCCGGGTCAGCCTTCGGAACCCGACGTGGCGGTGCTCGATTGCTGCATCCCGGCTCAATTGGACCTCGTTGCGAATGTCCCTGTCGAAGAAGGTGAAGGTCGGCCTCGACGAGACCCGCATCCTGATCCTCGGCTCGCAGATCCTGCTGGGCTTCCAGTTCCAAGGCGCCTTCCGCCCAACCTTCGAGCGCCTGCCATTCCATGACCGCGTGATCTGGGTCGCGGCGCTTGCCCTCATCACCCTGACCATCGCGCTCCTCATCACGCCGTCGGTCCAGCACCGCGTGGTCGAGGGCGGACGGGACACCAAGCGCCTGCTAGGCGTGATCGGGCGCTACGCCGGCCTCGCACTCGGGCCCTTCGCGCTGGCGCTCGGGGCCGACCTGTACCTCGCCGTCAATCCGGTCCTGGGGCTCGGCCCCGGCGCTGCCGTCGGCCTCTTCTTCTGCGGCCTCGCCCTCCTGTTCTGGTACGGGTTGGAGGCGCTGATGACACGAACCGCCGGACAACGGGAGCGCACCATGACCGACCGCGAACCCGAGCACGAGCACACCCCGCTGGAAACCAAGATCGAGCAGATGCTGACTGAGGCCCGGGTCGTCCTGCCCGGCGCCCAAGCGCTCCTCGGCTTCCAGCTGGTGATCACCTTCTCGGAGGCGTTCGAGAAGCTGACCTTCGCGGCGAAGGTCGTGCACCTTGTCGCGCTGGCCCTGCTGGCCCTGACGGTGGTCTGGCTGATGGCGCCGGCGGCCTTCCACCGCATCGTCTACGCTGGCGAGGACACACCCGAATTCCACGCGCTCGGCACCCGATTCCTCCTTGCCGCAAGCGTGACACTCGCCCTCGGCATCTCGGTCGATCTCGGCGTCGTCGTTGCGAAGGTCGTCGCATCGAACTTGGCCGGGCTGATTGCGGCCCTCGCCTCCCTCGCGCTGCTGGTCGGGCTCTGGCACGTGCACCCGCTCATATTGCGGGCGCGCAAGGACACAACGCCCACATCCTGAGACGCACCTCCAGGCGGCCTGCGCATCCGGGTCCACCGGCATTTCTGCGCCAGGGGCCGTCGGCGCCGCGGGCTCGATCGCCTCCTCCAGGTCGACGAGCGCCAGACGGCGCTTGCCGTTCTCCTCGATGCGCACGAGCGCGGCGTAGCGCAGGACGCCGAGCGACGAGCAGCCCTTCATCCGGTAAGCCGCGTCAATCAGGCGGACGTCGGCCCCGTCGCCTCGGCACCCGAGTAGAAGCCGGGTGCGCCCGGTTCGCCCAGGGCAGCTGAGCGGGCGCAGGTCTGCGGGGTCGGTGGCGGATCTTACCGCTCAGGCTTGGGCGTGCCCGAAATCGGACGTCGTTCGACCCGGTCCCGTGCGTGCCCCCCTTCGCAAGGCCGCCTGAACGCGGTCGATCAGCTCGCTGCGCCGGTACGGTTTGCCGAGTACGTCCATCGCGTGAGGCTGGGGACCGTCGATGGCCATCTCGTCGTTGTAACCCGTCGTGAGCAGGACCGGCACGGTCGGGTCGCGGTCGGCGACATGCTTGGCCAAGACCAGGCCGTTCGCCCCGCCCGGCATGATGACGTCCGAGAACACCAGCTTGAACGCGTCACCGCCACCGTGCGCCTCGTCGAAGCGCTGCAGGGCCTCCTCGGCGCTGTGGGCGACGACGACGCGGTAACCGATGTCCTGCAAGGCTTCACCAGCCATCGCGGCAGCCTCGCGACTGTCGTCGACTACGAGCACCAGAGGCGGCGCCGTCGGATTATCGAGCGGGCGCGTTTGATAGCCGGTCGGAGCCGTTCCCGGCGCGAATTCGTCCGCCTGCCTCTCAAGGATGGGGAACAGCATGCGGACCGTCGTGCCGCGTCCGACCCCGCTGTCGATCTCCAGTCTCCCGCCCGATTGCTGCACGAAGCCTGACGCCATGGCGAGGCCCAGGCCCGTTCCCTCGCCGCGCGGCTTGGTGGTGAAGAAGGGCTCTGTCGCCCGGGCCACGATGTGCGGCGCCATGCCGGTGCCCTCGTCCGAGACGCAGAGCAGCGCGTAATCTCCTGGCTCCAGCTGCCGCGAGGCGGCGTCGCCGTTGAGGTGAACCCGCTTCGTGGTGACCGTGATGGCGCCGCCATTCGGCGAGGCGTCGCGGGCGTTCACGACGACGTTCAGGAGGGCCATCTCCAGATGCGTGGCGTCCACCCGCACCTGCGGCAGGCGCCGCTGCAGGTTCAGGTGCAGCGTGGCCTTGCTGCCGACCGAGCTCTCCAGCAACTCGGCAACCGAGTTGACGAGGTCGCTCAAGTCGATGCCCTTCGGCTCCAGGCGCCCACGCCGGGCGAAGGCGAGAAGCTGATGGGTGAGCTTGGCTCCGCGATCAGCCGCCGTCGTGGCCGCTACGAGATAGCGCTCGAAGGCTTGCTCATCGTGCCGCTTGGCCGCCATCCGCTCGAGGCTACCGTTGATCACGTGCAACAGGTTGTTGAAGTCGTGGGCCAGCCCTGCCGTGAGCTGGCCGATGGCTTCCATCTTCTGCGCCTGCCGAAACTGCTGCTCGCTCTCGCGCCGGTTCGTCACGTCGAGTTGGCTGGCGAAGAAGTAGATGATCTCGCCTTCGGGGTTGTGTACCGGACCCATGAACACCGCGTTCCAGAACGGCGTGCCGTCCCGGCGGTAGTTCAGGATCTCCAGTGCGGTGGCCCTGCCTTCAAGGAGGGCTTCCCGGAGCTGCCGGACGTGATCCGGGTCGGTGCCCGCGCCCTGCAGGAAGCGGCAGTTGCGGCCGAGGACTTCGCCTTCCTCGTAGCCGGTCAGGTCCAAGAAGGCGTTGTTGGCGAACACGATGGGTGTGTCGTCCTGGCGAGGGTCGGCCAGGATCATCGGCATCCGGGTCATCTCGACGGCGGCGAAGAAGACGCCACCGCGGTCGCTCAGGTCCGGATCGGTGATGGTGCTCTGCTGCCAGTGGCGCAGACCTGGACGGCCGAGGGGCTCAAGCGCCCCCTGGTCCATGCTGCCGCGTGCAGGCTCGCCCGAGCTCTCGTGTCCACCGCCGGCGTGTTCCGGCGGTCCCTGATCATCGTTCATGTGCGCCATGAGGTCAGTAACGCGTGTCTTCTCAGTCGGGTCCGCAGCCGCGGCGGTTTCGCCGAGGACTGTGTAACCCAGGTGCCTTTGCCTTCTGAACCTATCGCCTTTGCACTTGGTCCAACTCACGCAGCCATTGAGTTGAGCGGTCCATAGACCTTCCGGCAGGGTCTCAGCTCTCGCCATCCCGCACGATGGGGCAGCTCTCGTCCTTCGCCCAGTCGGAGAAGCTGAGGTAGTAGGTGTCCACCCGGCTGAACCCAGCCTGCACCGCGGCGAGCGCCGCCAGAGCCGCGCGACCGCCTCCGTCGCAGTGGGTGACGATCCGCTCTCCCGGTCTGAACCCGGCGCTCTCCAGCATGGCGCGCAACTCCTGCGGCTGCCTTAAGCGGCCTTCAGCGGTCAGCAGGTCGGCGTGGCCGACGCGGCGGGCCCCGGGCAGGTGCCCGCCGCGGGCGTTCTTGCGCAAGTCCTCCCCCGTGAACTCGGCGGGTCTGCGCGCGTCGAACACTTGCGTGCCCGTGCCAAGTTCGTCCCGGAGTTCCCGACGGGTCACGAGGCCTACGGGGCCATGCTCGCCCAGGGTCGCACTGAGCGTGACCGGCGTCGGTACCACCTGCCTGGTTTCGGACCGGAACGCCGGCTGCGCAGCCAAGGCCGGCTAGCCGCCGTCGAGCACGGCGGCCGGCACCCCGAAGTGCTGCAGAATGAACCAGACCCGGGCGGCCTCGGTCATGCGATGGAAGCCTCACCGTCGAGCTGGATGAAGGCCAGCTCGGAACGGTCGTGACGGTGACCTTCCCTCACGTGCTCGACAAGGAGCAGATCCGGACGGGATATGATGAGGAACGGTCGCCCCGTCTCGCGTAGGCCGGATGCTTCAGGCGAGTGTGCCGAGCGCAGTCATGAGCCCCACGATGCCGACGGTCGACGTGGCGAAGCCGAGGAAAGCCAGCAGCAACGACGAGGTGGCACCTTGGGGCTTGCTCGAAACGTCGGCTGAAGCCCACGTGCAGGCCCCGGAGCGCGACGCCGGGCCCGGCGACCGCGAGCTTCGGGGCGAAGGTGCGGTGTCATGCTCCGACACCCAGTCGGTCGAGCAGATCTCCCGGACCCGCAAGAGGCTCTCCCCTCACGCGGGACGGACGGCCGGGAAGGCATTCAGGGCCGTCCTTCCGGGCGTCCGCAGCCCACTCGGGCGCGGCTTAGGGTTGTTCACGCCGGCTGATGGACGGCAGGCGGCTACTGAAACAGCCGTGCCGCTTCGCGATGCCGACGTTTCAGGTGGAGCCCGATCAGCTCGAACAGGCCACCACGGTTGCGCGCGTGGTGCTCCGGCAAGGCGAGTTCATGGAGCAGCGCATCCATCGCGGCGCGACGCGCCCGATAGCCCGCGAAATCATCGAGGTAAGCGTCCACAATCCGCTCGGCCTCAATGATGGTGCCGGGCGTGTAGGACCCCGCGTGTGCGAGGATGGAGCGCACGGTGTGTTTGAGATGGTCCATACCGTCAGTAGCGCCGTGGGCGCCTGGACGGTTCCAAACCGCATGCTCATCCACGCACGGGCCCAGCCGCGTCGTCGCACCGACCATTGGTGCTCGGGCAAATGTCCGCTCATGACGCGCCAGCGCTCATCGTGCACGCAACATGACTTCGTGTGTTCCCCAAAGAGCCGAGGTGCCGAGCAGGGGCTGAACTCGCAGTTCATCGCCGAGGCGCGGAGACTTCCAGCGATGGGGAACGGCGATGTCCGATGCCGACCGGATCCGAGAGATGCTCAAGCGTCAGAGGATGCTGGCCGACGTCGGCGATTTCGCCTTGACGTGCCAGAACCTGGACGAGGTGCTCAGCCAAGCCTGCAGCCTCGTCGCCGACGTGCTCGGCACCGGCCGCGCCAAGGTCTTGGAGATCCACCACGCGGGCGAGTGCCTGTTCGTTCGTGCCGGCGTCGGCCGGGGCCCTGGCGTTGTCGGCCAGCTCAATAGCCCGTCCGCTTTCGCGGCGGGCCTCCGAAGCAGCTGTTCGTTCTGGTTTCGGCCAGGGCCGGCCGGCTGCTGAGCGCCCATGCCGGTCATTCAGATGATCCTGATGAGGTCACGTAAGTGACGCTGCCGACTGAGATCGGCCATCCGCATGAGGCTCGGCTCCACGACGTAGCCGCCCAACACAATATACGGTCTGAATCCCTACGGGGGATCACCTCCGCTTCTGAGTGGTTCCCCCTCATGAGCCACTCAGAGCGTAGGAGGAAAGCTGACCATGGCAGACAACCAATCAGGACAGACGGGCGGCCTATCCGGCGCGTCAGCGGGTAAATCGGGCGGCAGCAGTGCGGGCGGCTCATCCGGCGGCGGTGCTGGCGTCGCGGACCAGGCCAAGGAGACGCTGCGGGACGCCACCAGCAGGGCCTCAGACGCTTGGGACAACGCCTCTGAGTACGGTTCCCGCTACTACCGCCAGGGCAGTCGCGCAGTCGGCGACATGGACACCGGGACGATGACCGGCCTGTTCATCGCGGGTGCGATCGGCTTTGGTCTCGGCTGGCTGGTGTTCGGTCAGCAGTCCCGCTCCGGCGATTACATCCCGAGGCGGATGAGCGAGAACAGCGAACGCCATTATTGAGCGGACATGAAAAGCCCCGCCGGGCACTGGGCCGGGCGGGGCTGATCTGCTCGCAGTGCAACGAGGAATAGCGCGGTTACGCGGCGATCTTCGCCACGGCAGCATAGTTTTCGTTGCTCGCCAGGAGCGTGGAACCAACTGCGGCCGGGGCGCTGCTCTTCGGGCTCAGACAGTCGGCCAAGAACGGGACCAGCGCGACGTTGGCGGCAACGGCGGCGACGAGAGCGGTAACAGCGAGAGCGATCATGGCGGCAGTCCGTGCTGGCGTTTGCGGTGCAGCATTTATGACATCGAACCGCGCTCCTTGGCATACCAAATGCCAGATACCACCCGTGCGATGAATGCATGGATGCGGTCAGCTTGGCTTTGAGATGCGCGTTTCCGCTCGGCCGGCATCATGTCGCCAGGCCGGAGGGTCGAACCAAGTCTGCCCGACACGGATCTCAGCGCGCCGGTGCGGTCATCTCCGCGACGCCGTTTGCCTCGAAGCGTACAAGCCTGGGGCCCGGCTTGCCGGTATCGCGTTCCAGCAAGTCGAGACGCGCGTTGATGGCCTCAATCCACTCCGCGTTGGTGCACGTGCTCAGGAGCGGCTGCACGACGTCTGCAAGGTCGCGGGCAAGCGTCTCGCGACAGAGCTTACCCAACTCGCCGCCGTTCTCCACGAAAGCACCAGCAACGGCCTCCCCCATCATCAGCGCCTGACCTGCTCCGGTCGGGGCCTCTGTCTCGCTCTCTCCTTGAGATCGCTTAGTCAGCATCGGCTCAGGCATCCGGCAGGCTGCAGGTGTTCCTTGATCGGTCCATGAACGGTCCAGGCGGCTAAACCGTTGCGGGGGCAGCGACGTTGGACGGCAGCCCGCCGTTATCGTGTCGAACGGGGTCCGTGTGACCATGAGCCGATCACCCTCACTTCGTGCCCGCGTCCTGACCGACCAGCCGATCGGCAATCCGCAACTTGCGGATCGGGCTGGCATCACAGCGCGGCGGCGGGGCGAGGTCGTCAAACTGGCGAGCAACGTTCTGAAGGGGGAAGGCTTGGTCGAGCGCGTGGATGGCCGGCATCCCTTCAAGTGGCGCAGGCCAGCCCGCTCGACAGCTGAGAAATGTACGAACACGACCTCTCCGCCGCCTTCGGAATGGATGGCGTGGGGCGTCGATGAGCGCTTGGCACGGGAGCTGGTCCAGGGCCTCATACAGTCAGCCATCGTCCGAGGGGCTGATCCTGGCGCACGTCTTCGGGAGTTCCGCGCGCTGCAGCAAGCCGCAATGGCAATGTCGCAGGACCCGGCCGTAACCGATACTGCCGAGCGGCTCCTCCGTGCGATCGATCTCTCCCTGCAGGATTTGGCTGCCGTGAAGTCTTAGGCGGCCGGGCGGGTACTGGTGCCGCTGGGCACATAACCGTCTCAGATGGGTGGTTTCCTGCCCGTCGGCTCTGGGCGAGTACCGACCCATAAACGGACATCACCGTCAGCGAGACCTAGCTATGCTGCCGCTGGTCACTCATCGCGTCCCGAATGCGGGGCTCGTTGGCTTTCAACCTGGCAGGCCAGCCTGTTCAGCGAGTTCGGTCGCGGTATCAGACTCAGGCGTCCAAGATGCGCTGGCGGATATTCCAGCCCTGTCGGGCGCCGCAGCGTGTAGGGATCTTGGCATAGCCCGGGCTATCGCGAACCACCAATCGAACGCTCCTCGGGGGCCTTGAGTCGAGCGCCATGCCTTCACGTCGATGACGGCCCGAGCGTGCCGTTCATATATCGGAGGCCTTCGCTGCCCCGACCTTCCACTGCTGGTGGGGTGAATGGTGGGGTAAGCCCCTGTCAGTTCAAAAAAGCTTGTCTGATCAATAATGGCTGGCGGAGGGAGCGGGATTCGAACCCGCGATACCGTTTCCGGTATACACACTTTCCAGGCGTGCGCCTTCAACCACTCGGCCACCCCTCCAGCCGCGGACAGGCCACCCGGGCGCGCAAGTGGGGCGCCGGGCGCAGCCAGGGCCGCGCGGTGCCGTGCTGTTAGCCGGGTGCGCCGCCGCGCGCAAGGCGGAGACGGCCGGGCGGTGCGAAAACCGCCCGGCCGTGGGTCTCAGCCTTCCGCGTCGAGGTGGAACCGGACATGCTCCACGTTCGCCCGCTCGAAGGCCTGCATCACGTGCTGGTATGAGCGCTCCATGGCGTTGTCGCCGTCGCCGGGGCTGTCCTCGGGCTTCAGCACGAACATCAGCAGCGAGCGCCCGGTCACGTCGTAGCCGATGCCGAACTTGAAGCTCTCCACGTCCTGGCTGTCGGGCAGGTTGGTGTCGAGGAGGCGCGTCCAGGCCACGCCGCCCACGGATTCGGGCAGCGTGAACGTGACGAGATCGTGGTGGGCGTTGAACATGATCAGCAGGGTCGCGTCGCCGCCGCGGCGGTGCAGGCCGGTGGCCTGGGCGCGGCCGTCGAGCTGAACCGCGAAGGCGCGGGCGCCGCCGTCGGTCCAGTTCTCGGGCGTCATCTCGCTCCCGTCCGGGCGCAGCCACGCCACGTCCTTGACGCCGAACTCCTCGTCGTACTGCCCGGTGAGGAACCGCCCGCGGCTCAGGATCGGCAGGGCGTTGCGCAGGATGACCAGGCGCTGGGTGAACTCGGCGAGGTCCTGCTCCTCCTCCCCGATCGCCCCCCAGTCCAGCCAGGAGACCTCGTTGTCCTGGCAATAGGCGTTGTTGTTGCCCTGCTGGGTCCGGGCGAACTCGTCGCCGGCGAGCAGCATCGGCGTGCCGCGGGACAGGAACAGGGTCGCCAGCATGTTGCGCATCTGGCGCAGGCGCACCGCCCGGATCTCCGGGTCGTCGGTCGGACCCTCGACGCCGTAATTGTACGAGAGGTTGTGCGAGTGGCCGTCGCGGTTGCCCTCGCCGTTCGCCTCGTTGTGCTTGTCGTTGTACGAGACCGTGTCGTGCAGGGTGAAGCCGTCATGGGCGGTGAGGAAGTTCACCGAGGCCCAGGGCTTGCGCCCACGCTTGTTGAACTTGTCGGCCGAGCCGGCGATGCGCGCGGCGAGGTCCGGCAGGAGCCCGGCATCGCCCTTCCAGTAGGCCCGGACGTCGTCGCGGAACCGGTCGTTCCACTCGGCCCAGCCCGGCGGGAAGCCGCCGACCTGGTAGCCGCCCGGGCCGCAATCCCACGGCTCGGCGATCAGCTTCACCGAATTCAGGACCGGATCCTGCCGGCAGGTGTCGAGGAAGCCGCCGCCCTCGTCGAACCCGTAGGGCTCGCGGCCCAGGATCGTGGCGAGGTCGAAGCGGAAGCCGTCCACCTGCATCTCCTGCGCCCAGTAGCGCAGCGAATCGGTGACGAGCTGCAGCACCCGCGGATGCGACAGGTTGAAGGTGTTCCCGGTGCCGGTGTCGTTGATGTAGTAGCGCGGCTCGTTGGGGAGCAGCCGGTAGTAGGAGGCGTTGTCGATCCCCTTGAACGACAGGGTCGGGCCCTTCTCGTTGCCCTCGGCGGTGTGGTTGTAGACCACGTCGAGGATCACCTCGAGGCCGGCGCCGTGGAAGCGCGAGACCATCTCCTTGAACTCGGAGAAGGCGAAATCCGGCACCGCCGCGTAGCGCCGGGCGGGGGTGAAGAACGAAATCGTGTTGTAGCCCCAGTAATTCACCAGCCCCTTCTGCTCGAGGTAATCGTCCTGCACGAAGGCGTGGACCGGCAGCAGCTCCACCGAGGTGACGCCAAGGCTCTTGATGTAGTCGAGCACGTCGCGCGTGCCGAGGCCGGCATAGGTGCCGCGCAGCTTCTCGGGCACCCGCGGGTCGAGCTTGGTCATGCCCTTGACGTGGGTCTCGTAGACGATGGTCTTCTCCCACGGGATCAGCGGCTTCTGGTGCCGCCCCCAGGTGAAGGCCGGGTCGATCACCCGCGAGCGGCGGGTGTAGGGGGCGCTGTCGCGCTCGTCGAAGGTCAGGTCGTCTCCCGATTCCATCTGGTAGCCGAACAGGGCCGGGTTCCAGGTGATCGAGCCGACGAGCCCCTTGGCGTAGGGGTCGATCAGCAGCTTGTTGGGGTTGAACCGGTGGCCGGCCTTCGGCTCGTAGGGGCCGTGGACCCGGTAGCCGTAGATCGTGCCGGGCCGGGCATCGGGCAGGTAGCCGTGCCAGATCTCGTCGGTGTACTCGGGCAGCTCGATCCGCTCGATCTCCTGCTCGCCCTGGTCGTCGAACAGGCAGAGCTCGACCTTGGTGGCGTAGGCGGAGAACAGCGCGAAGTTGACGCCGAGCCCGTCCCAGGTGGCGCCGAGGGGATAGGGTTGGCCTTCCTGGATGCGCGAGCGGGTCGCGCGGGCCTGCGATGCGGGACGACGGGTATCGGACATGAACACTCCGGAACGCGACCCGCCCGGCCACGTGCCGTTGCGGGGAGCCCCTGGTGAACGTGCCGAAAACAGCGAAGCTCCCGCGCTGCCGCAAAAATCACCGACGCCGCACGCCAGCGCCTCAGTTCGAGGCCGCGGCCGTGAAGCTGCGGTCGACGGCCCGGCCAACATCGAGCGTTTTCGACAGGATGCCGTACCGGGTCGCCCGGTCCGAGGCCTCCTGGACCTCCTTCACGACGGCGTCGTCGATCGCGACCGGGCTGGTCCGCTGCGCCGTGTAGGCTGCGCGCAGGACGTCCTCGGGCAGCTTGGTCAGCTCGGCCGTGTTCCGGGCATAGGCATCGAGGTGGTCCAGCGACCACAGCCGCGCCTTGTTCAGGCGGGTCAGGAAGTCCTGCAGGGCGGCGCGCTTGGTGGCGATGGCGCTGTCCGACGCGACGATGAACGTGATGGTCGGCGTCAGGCCTGCGCCGTCGGCGATCGGGCGGGCCTTGTCCTTGAGCGTCGCGAACGAGACGTAGGGGTCCCAGACCGCCCAGGCATCCACCGAGCCGGCCATCAGCGCGACCTTGGCGTCGACCGGGTTGAGCGGTGCGAAGATGGCCTCGGACGGCGCGATCCCGGCCTTCTCCAGGGTCGCGCTGATCAGGAACTGGCCCCAGCCGCCGCGGGTGCCGGCGAGCCGCTTGCCCTTGAGATCGGCGGCCGAGCGGATCGGCGAATCCGCCCGGACCAGGATCGCTTGGGTCCGGGGATCCGACTTGGTGCCGCCGATCGCCTTGATCGGCGCCCCGGCCGCGTAGACCGTGAGGAAGGAGAGGTCGCCGGTATAGCCGACGTCGAGGGCGCCGGCGTTGAGCGCCTCCAGGATCGGTGCCGCGGCCGGGAATTCCGACCACTCGATCCGGTAGGGCAGATCCTTCGCGGCGCCGGCGATCTCCAGGAGCGACCGGTTCCCGCCCTTCTGATCGCCGACGCGCAGGACGACCGTGTCGGCCGCGAGCGATACCGCCGCCGAGGCCACGGTGACGGTGGCGGCCAGCAGGACGGCCGCGAGCCGGTGGCCGGCAGGACGAGCGTGAGATTCGGTGCGCATGAAGCCTATCGCCGTCTGCGGCCCGCGACGCGCGAGCCCTTCGGGACGGCCGAGTTTATGGTTGCGTCAGCGACGAGCAAGGAGATGGGATTCTGTATTGCACGCGCATCGTACAAGAACATCGCGTCGAACTGACGTGCACGAGACGATCTAGGTCTCTCCCCGCAGATGCCAGCGGACCATGTCGGCGCAACCGCGCCGGGCCGGGCGCGGTTGCGCCTCAGGATCGGGACGCGAACGCGTCCGCGAGATAGGCGCGCACGAAGCCCGGCATCCGCGCGGCGTCGATATCCGCGGTGCTCCGCGCGCTGTGCAGGCTGGCGAGTTCCGGCTCGGCCTGGCCGCGGAGATGGGCGCCGATGCGCGCGTCGAGCGCCGCGGCCGAAGCCGGGAAGCGCACCGGACGCAGGAAGGCGAGTTGGCCCTCCCCGTCCAGCAGCACCCACTCGGTGGCGGCGCCCTCGGGCAGCGCCAGGCCGGTCTCCTCGGCGAGTTCCCGGGCGGCGCTGCCGGCGAGGTCGACGCGGTCGCCCCACACGTCGTCCGGGTCCGGCGTGCCGCACGGGAAGTAGAGCTGGCCGGCATTGGCCGTGTGGGCGCCCATCTCGCCGAGGAGGACCGCGCCGTCCGCCGTCCAGGGCACGATCGCCGCGAAGGCGTTGGCGACCTGCGCGTCCGCGACCCTGAAGTTCCGGTACGCCGTGAAGGTGGAATAGCGGACGGCGAACAGATCGACCCGGGCGGTCCCGTCCGCGACGCTGTGGCCGCAGCTCAGGAGGACAGTGCCGTCGAACAATCCGGGGCTCCGCCGGATCCGGTCCTGCCAATGCGCGGCGATGGCGGCAGCGTTCTCGCGGGGAAAGGCCCAGTCGTAGGCCACGATCCGCGCCGTGACACCGGTCAGGCGCGTGATGCGGAAGCCCTCAGACATGCAGGACGCCGTCCGAGACGATCACGGCCGCGCCGCCGATCTCGACGCCCCGCAGGGCACCCGCCGCGATGGTGATCTGGAGCGCGATCGTGCTCGGCCGGCCCATCGCCTGTCCCTGGCGGATCGCCACGTCGTGGGTGCCCTCCCCCAGGGTCTCGAACTGCATCAGGACTCCCGCGAAGGCGGAGGCCGCCGCGCCGGTGGCGGGGTCCTCCGGGACGCCGAAATTCGGCGCGAACATCCGCACCCGCCAGCTCTGGCCGGTCCCCTCGGGATCGGGCGTGTAGAGGTAGAGCCCGTCCGCGGGATCCGGCGCCTGGGCCGGCCGGGCGGCGTCGAGGGCCGCCACCGAGGCGACCGGCACGCAGGTGAAGCTTGGGCCGACCCCGTGGCGGCTCGGCACGTGTCGGCCGGTGCCGATGTCCCCGGGCGTCAGGCCGAGGAGCGGCGCCAGAATGTCGGGCTCGGGACCGGGGCCGAGGAACTCCGGCAGGGTCGGCAGCCGGAACCGCGCCCGGCCGCCCGTGCCGTCGGCCAGGGTCTCGACCACGCAGGGGACGATCCCGATGCCCTCCTCCAGGCCGAAGGCGCGGGCATCGCCCCGGGCCGGATCCTGCAGCGCCAGCAGCACCGCGGCGCCGACCGTCGGGTGGCCGGCAAAAGGCAGTTCCCGACTTGGGGTGAAGATGCGCAGCCGCGCCCGGTGCCGGGCCTCCGCGGGCGGCAGCACGAACACCGTCTCGGACAGGTTGAACTCCCGCGCGATGGCCTGCATGGCCGCGTCGTCGAGCCCCTCGGACTCGACCACCACCGCGAGCGGATTGCCCGCGAGCCGCTGCTCGGTGAACACGTCCAGGGTGACGAAGCGGCGCGCCATCGTGTCGGACCTTCCTGCTCTCGCTGTGCCGGTCCGGCCGCGCAGCGCGGCCGGACCGTGTCTCAGACCGCCTCGACCGAGAAGGTCTCGCTCGGATTCACGTACTCGTCCTGCGCGGACACCGTCAGGATCTCTCGAGACCCCGCCTCGGCGGTTCGCTTCAGGAGCCCGTAGACCGAGGCCGCCGCCGCGCCGAGCGCCGCGGCGGCCGAACCGGTGCGGGCGTAGTGGACCAAGAACAGGGCCGCGATGCAGTCGCCCGCACCGTTGACCGCGATCGCGAGGCGCGGGGTGCGCACCCGGAAGAGCTGCCCCTCCGCCCCCGCGAGCAGGTCGATCCTGTCCGGCGGCGTGTCGGCGCAGAGCGCCGAGGTCACCAGCACTACGCGGGGCCCGGATGCCTGGAGGGCGGCGATCGCCGTTCCGGCCTCGGCGAGCGTCCGGCTCGGCAGGCCGGTGAGGAGGCCCAGCTCGAACTGGTTGGGGGTGAGGATGTCGGCCTGCGGCACCGCGCGCTCGCGCAGGAACGCCTCGATGCCGGGCCGGACGTAGACGCCTTCCTCCACGTCGCCGATCACCGGGTCGCAGCAATAGAGCGCCGCGGGATTCGCCGCCCGCACGGCGGCCACCGCCTCCAGGATCGCGGCCCCGATCTCGGGCGAGCCCATATAGCCCGACAGCACCGCGTCGCAGGTTCCGAGCACGCCGCGCTCGCCGATGCCGCGCACCACGTCGCGGATCATCGCCGCATCGAAGACCGGGCCGCGCCACGCGCCGTAGCCGGTGTGGTTGGAGAACTGCACCGTGTGCACCGGCCAGACCTCGACCCCGAGCCGCTGCATGGGGAACACCGCCGAGGCGTTGCCGACATGGCCGTAGGCGACGTGGGACTGGATCGACAGGACGTTCAACGCGCGACTCGCTCGTGGTCACGCTACGGTTAGCCGGTTCCCGCCCCGCCCGCACCCCCATCCCTTGCCGACCTCCCCCGTGCACCTCAGATGGGACCGATCCCCGGTCACACGCTGAGCCCCATGGACATCGAAGCCCTGCGCACCTCGACCCTCGCCTTCGTCGAGGCGCACAAGGTCTGGACGCCGCTGATCGCGGGGGGGCTCGCCTTCTGCGAATCGATCGCGGTCCTGTCGCTGTTCGTGCCGGCGACCGTGATCCTGGTCGGGATCGGCGCCCTGGTGGGCGGGGCCGACATCCCGTTCTGGCCGGTGGTGATCGCCGCGGCGCTGGGTGCTGCGCTCGGGGACTGGATCTCCTACGAGGCCGGGCGCTGGCTCGGCCCCGGCGCCAAGACCAAGTGGCCGCTGCGGCGCTATCCCGAACTCATGGCGAAGGCCGAGGCCTTCATCGGCCGCTGGGGCATCGCCGCGGTGGCGCTCGGACGGTTCTTCGGGCCGGCCCGGGCGCTGGTCCCGCTCTTCGCCGGCATCCTCGGCCTGGCGCGGCTGCCGTTCCAGCTCGCCAACCTCGCATCGGCGCTGGTCTGGGCCTTCGTGCTGCTGGCGCCCGGAGCCGGGCTGCTGACTTGGCTCGACCGATGACTTGGCTCGACCGCTGATGCGCCGCTTCCCCCCGGAGCGCATCGTCTGCCTCACCGAGGAGACGGTCGAGACCCTGTACCTGCTTGGCCAGGAGGACAGGATCGTCGGCGTCTCGGGCTACGCGGTGCGGCCGCCCCGGGTCCGGCGGGAGAAGCCGCGCGTCTCGGCCTTCACCAGCGCCGACATCCCGAAGATCCTGGCCCTGGCGCCGGATCTCGTCCTGGCCTTCTCGGACCTCCAGGCCGACATCGTCGCCGACCTCGCCCGGGCGGGCGTGGCGGTCCACCTGTTCAACCAGCGCGACGTGGCGGGCTGCCTCGCGATGATCCGCACCCTCGGCGCCCTTGTCGGCGTGCCGGAGCGGGCCGAGATCCTGGCGGCCGGCTTCGAGGCCCGGCTCGCGGAGGCCGCCGCGGCGGCGCGGCAGCGCCGACCGGTGCACGTGTACTTCGAGGAGTGGGACGCACCGATGATCTCCGGCATCGGCTGGGTCTCGGACCTGATCGACCTCGCGGGCGGCCGGGACGTCTTCCCCGATCTGAGCCGGCAGGCGGCCGCCAAGGACCGGATCGTCACGTCCGAGCAGGTGATCGCGGCAGCGCCCGAGGTGATCCTCGCCTCGTGGTGCGGGAAGCGGGTCAACATCGAGCGCATCCGGTCCCGCCCCGGCTGGGCGGCGATCCCGGCGGTGCGCGACGGGCGCATCCACGAGATCAAGGCGCCGCTGATCCTTCAACCCGGCCCGGCCGCGCTCACCGACGGGTTCGACGCGATCCAGGCCTGCCTGGGATGAGTGTTTCGGGGTGGCGGCCAACGGAGTGATCCCGCGCCGCAGGTGACGGACCGGGCGCAACTTGGCAGGATGTCCCGATTCGGCACAGACGCATCCCCCTGATTGATGTCCGCTTCCCTCAGCTTGCCTGATTCCGCGCCCCCGATCGCCGAGGCGCTCCTGCCTGTCGACCGGCGGCAATCGCCCACGGCCCTGCGCATCCAGCGCGGCGTGCGCCGGCTGTTCTCCGAGATGGGCTGCGTCACACTGCCGGAATTCTCGCTGGCGAATGGGCGCCGGGCCGACGTGATCGCGCTGTGCGGGGCGGGCAAGCTCACCATCGTTGAGATCAAGTCGAGCGTGGCGGATTTCCGCGCCGACCGGAAATGGCCGGATTACCGCGACTTCTGCGACCGGTTCTTCTTCGCGATCCCCGAGGAGGTTCCGGAATCGCTGATCCCGGAGGAATGCGGCCTGATCGTCGCCGACGCCTACGGTGCGGGGATCCTGCGGGAGCCGCCCGACCACCCGCTGAGCGGTGCCCGCCGCAAGGCCGTGACGCTGCGCTTCGCCCATAGCGCCGCCCGCATCCTCCACGCGCTGGCGGATCCGGGGGCCGTGCGGGAGGGAGCGCTGTAGGCTGGGGATGGAGCGGGAGAAAATTGGCGTCCGCGCCTCACCCGTGATCGTGCTCGGCATGGTCGTCCGGATCCGGCAGGGTCAGCCCGAAATGGCGCACCAGATCGGCCACCTGCCCGGGGCTCAATTGCCGCGGGTTGAGGTTGCGAAGGAGCAGATAGAGCTTGGCGGTCTCCTCCAACTCCTCGGTGGCGAAGACCGCACCCTCCAGGCTGTCGCCCGCCACCACCGGGCCGTGATTGGCGAGCAGCACCGAGCTGTACCGGCCCGCGAGCCCTCGGATCGCATCCGCCACGGCCGGGTCGCCCGGGCGGTAATAGGGCACCAGCGCCGTGCCGCCGGTGCGCATCAGGTAGTAGGGCGTCAGCGGCGGCAGCACCTGCCGCGGGTCGACCTCCGGCAGCATCGACACCGCCACCGCGTGGGTCGAGTGCAGGTGGACGATGGCCTTCGCCTCGATCCGGCTCTCGTAGAGTGCGCTGTGCAGCGGGATCTCCTTGGTGGGCTTGTCGCCTGAGACGAGCCGGCCGGCCTCGTCCAGCCGCGAGATCCGGGCCGGGTCGAGGAAGCCGAGCGACGCGTTGGTCGGTGTCACCAGCCAGCCGCCGTCGGGCAGGCGCAGCGAGATGTTGCCGGACGAGCCCGGCGTCAGGCCGCGCTCGAACAGCGAGCGGCCGTAGCGGCAGATCTCCTCGCGCAGCCGGCTCTCGTCGCTCATGCGGTCGCTCCCTCGATCAGCTCGAATCCGAGATCAATTTTTTTCGGGCTTTCGCCGGTCAGGCAGGCGGCGGCCTGCCGGCCGATCTCCAGGCGCGGCG
The DNA here is from genome assembly GCF_058790235.1 of Methylobacterium sp. FW102-HT35C08. Lineage (NCBI taxonomy): Bacteria > Pseudomonadati > Pseudomonadota > Alphaproteobacteria > Hyphomicrobiales > Methylobacteriaceae > Methylobacterium > Methylobacterium sp. FW102-HT35C08. Next base: position 1,946,484 of record NZ_JBYTCL010000002.1, read on the forward strand.
TGCGCACCGTCGACAGGGGCTGGGGCATCGCGGCGGCGAAGTCGAGCCCGTTGAAGCCGAACAGGGCGATCCGTTCCGGCACCGCCAGCCCCGCCGACAGGCAGGCGAAGTAGCCGCCGAGCGCCATGTCGTCGTTGGAGAAGTAGACCGCGTCGAGATCGGGCACGCGCGCCAGTAGCGCCTCCAGCCCGGCGCGGCCCGAGGTCGGCGAGGACGGGCCCGGCCGGATCTCCTTGGCCTGGAGAGCCAGCCCCGCCTCCCCGAGTGCGGCCTCGAACCCGGCGAGCCGCTTGCCCGCGCGCAGATCGACGCGCAGGTCGTGGCCGAGATAGGCGATGCGGCGGTAGCCGCGCGCCACGAGGTGGCGGGCGCTCGCCGCGCCTACCGCCCGGTTGGAGAAGCCGACAACGGTGTCGATCCCATCGCCATCCGTGTCGATCATCTCGATCACGCGCACGCCCCCGGCCCTCGCGAGGGCCACCGTCCCGGGATTGTGCTCCAGCCCGGTGAGCAGCAGCGCAGCGGGGCGCCAGGACAGGAGCGCGGCGGCGAGCGCCTCCTCGCGGTCGGGATCGTAGTCGCTCACCCCGATCACGCAGGGGATACCCTCGGCGTCGAGGGCGGCGGTCAGGCCGCGCAGCAGGTCGGGGAAGACCACGTTGGCGAGTGACGGGATGACGACGCCGACGAGCCGCGCGCTCGCCCCCTGCCCCGCGAGGCTGCCGGCGAGACGGTTCGGCACGTAGCCGAGCCGGGCCACGGCTTCCGCCACCCGCTCGCCGGCGCGCTTGGAATAGGATCCGTGATTGCGCAGGACCCGCGAGACCGTGCTCTCGCCGACGCCCGCCGCGCGGGCGACATCGGTGAGGGTGACGAGCCGCCCCGGCGGCTGGATGTCGTCCATGGCCCCGCTCTCCCGACGCGGATTTTTCATGACGCCCGTCGAACCTCCCATCGATCCCCCTCAACCTGAGGTGACCACAAAGCGGACCTCGAAGGAGAGCTCCAGAAAGCGCTGCGACCTCTGGAGGCCTCTTACGAGGCCTGCGCTGCGCTCCGGCACCTCAAGATGAGGGGGGATCGATGGGAAGACCGTCCTCGGCGATCGACGACTGACATAGCGGCCTGCATTATCTCGCACAACCGGATTGGCAGCGCTGCCAAAAGGCGATATGGCACCACCCCAGCGCCGCCCGACGAGCGGTGAAGACCAATGTCCAGGGGCCTAGAGCCCGGACCAGGGAGAACGCCCATGCCGGTCCAAGCCGCCCCGCTGGGGGGCGCCACCGCACCCGCGGACGAGAAGTCTTTCGCCGACCGCACCTACGCGAAGGTGTTCTGGCGCCTCGTGCCGTTCCTGATGCTCTGCTACGTGGTGGCGTATCTCGACCGGGTGAATGTCGGGTTCGCCAAGCTCCAGATGTCCCAGGAGCTGAAGTTCTCCGAGACGGTCTACGGACTCGGCGCCGGCATCTTCTTCCTCGGCTACTTCCTGTTCGAGGTGCCCTCGAACGTGATCCTGCACCGGGTCGGCGCCCGGGTCTGGATCGCCCGGATCATGATCACCTGGGGGGTGATCTCCGGCGCGTTCCTGTTCGTGAACTCCGAGTGGAGCTTCTACGGGATGCGCTTCCTGCTGGGGCTGGCCGAGGCCGGCTTCTACCCGGGCGTCATCCTCTACACGACCTCGTGGTTCCCGGCCCATCGCCGGGCCAAGGTAATCGCGGTGTTCATGGCGGCGATCCCGATCTCGGGCATCTTCGGCAATCCCCTGTCGGGCTGGATCATGGATGCGCTCAACGGCGCGCACGGCCTGTCCGGCTGGCAGTGGATGTTCCTGATCGAGGCGGTGCCGGCGGTGCTGATCGGCCTCGCGGTGTTCTTCTACCTCGACAATCGCCCGTCCGAGGCCAAGTGGCTGAGCGAACCCGAGAAGCAGCTCCTCGAGCGCGACATCGCCGCCGACAACCAGGGCAAGGAATCGAGCCCGCACTCGATCGCCACCGTGTTCCGGAACGGCCGCGTGTGGTTCATGAGCCTGATCTACTTCGCCTTCGTCACCGGCCAGTACGGCCTGACCTTCTGGATGCCGACGATCGTCAAGGCGTCGGGCGTGCAGGGCAACTTCAACATCGGCCTGATCAGCGCGATCCCGTTCCTGTGCGCGGCGATCGTGATGGTCCTGCTGGGCCTCTCCGCCGACCGGATGCGCGAGCGGCGCTGGCACCTGATCGTGCCCGCCCTGCTCGGCGCCGTCGGTTTCGTGGTCTCGGCCAGTGCGGGCTCGACCACGATCGCGGTGGCGGCGCTCTCGGTGGCGGCGGCCGGCGTGCTGACCTGCTCGCCCCTGTTCTGGTCGCTGCCCACCGCCTTCCTGAGCGGCGCTGGCGCGGCGGCTGGCATCGCACTGATCAACTCGGTGGGGAACCTCGCCGGCTTCGTCAGCCCCTACGTCATCGGGGCACTCCGCGACGCCACCGGCAGCACCGCCGCCGGCATGTACGCACTGGCCGTCATGCTGGTGGTCGGCTCCGTGTGCGTGTTCGTCACACCGGCGCGGATGGTCAACCGCTGACCTTCGATCCGGCCGCGACCTACCCCCTCTCCCGACGGATCTCGGGCTTGTCCGAGATCCGCATCCCGAAGCCCAGGTCGGGCAAGCCCGACTTGGGTGGAGAGACGCCCCCCGCCTCACACGGTGATGCAGAGGCGCTCATCCCTTCATGCAGGAGCCGCCCCCGATGACCAACGCAACACACCGCGCCGCGGTGATCGGCCTGGGCTCGATGGGCTCCGGCATGGCCGGCTCGCTGCTGCGCGCCGGCTTCTCCGTCGCGGCCTGCGACGTGAACCCGGAGGCCGTGGCGCGCTTCGCGGCCGCCGGCGGCCGGGGCGCCGTCAACCCGGCTGAGGCCGCCGAGGGCGCCGACGTGGTGGTGAGCGTGGTGGTCAACGCCGCGCAGACCGAGGCGGTGCTGTTCGGCGAGAACGGCGCCGCCGCCGCGATGCCGGAGGGCGCGGTGTTCGTCTCCTCCGCCACCATGGACCCGGCCATCGCCCGGACCCTGGCGGCGCGGCTGGAGGCCACCGGCCGCCACTATCTCGATGCCCCGATGAGCGGCGGTGCCGCTCGCGCGGCCGACGGCGGCCTGACGTTCCTGGCCTCGGGCTCGGCGGCGGCCTTCGCCAAGGCGCGACCGGCCCTCGATGCCATGGCGGGCACGCTCTACGAGCTCGGCGACGCGGCCGGCCAGGGCGCGGCCTTCAAGATGATCAACCAGCTGCTCGCCGGGGTCCACATCGCCGCCGCTTGCGAGGCGATGGCCTTCGCGGCCAAGCAGGGGCTCGACCTGGCCCGCGTCTACGAAGTGATCACCAAGTCGGCCGGCAATTCCTGGATGTTCGAGAACCGGGTGCCCCACATCCTCGACGCGGATTACGCCCCGAAGAGCGCGGTCGACATCTTCGTCAAGGATCTCGGCATCGTGCAGGACATGGCCCGGGCGGAGAAGTATCCGGTCCCGGTGGCGGCGGCGGCGCTGCAGATGTTCCTGATGGCGTCCGGCGCCGGCATGGGCCGGGACGACGACGCCTCCGTGGCGCGGCTCTACGCGCAGGTCTCGGGCGCGAAGCTGCCGGTGACGGCTTGAGGAAGTCTGATTCCACCCCCTTCCTCATCCTGCCCGCGTCAGCGGGCCCCGAAGGAGGGCTCCAGGGATCGCCGTGCTGACTGGAGGGCTCCTTCGAGGCCTCCGCTGCGCTCCGGCACCTCAGGATGAGGGGATTGGGTTGGATGACGGTCCGCTGAGCGGATCGGACAGGTATCAAGAACTGCGCAGGGAGTCCCAGAAGAATGCCGCGCTTTGCCGCCAACCTGAGCCTGATGTTCAACGAGGTGCCGTTCCTCGACCGGTTCGAGGCCGCTTCCCGGGCCGGGTTCGACGCCGTCGAGTTCCTGTTCCCCTACGAGCATCCGCCGGAGGCCATCGGCGAGCGGCTCCGGGCGAACGGCCTGACCCAGGCGCTGTTCAACCTGCCACCGGGCGATTTCACCAAGGGTGAGCGTGGCCTGGCGGCGTTTCCTGAACGCTTCGACGAGCTGAAGGCCGGTGTCGACACCGCACTCCGCTACGCCGAGGCGACTGGCGTCGGCCGGCTCCACCTGATGGCAGGCCTCGCGCCCCACGATGACCCGCGCGCCGCCGAAGCTTACCGCAGGGCCGTGACCTGGACGGCGGAGCGGCTGGCGCCTGCCGGTCTCGACCTCGTCCTGGAGCCGATCAACGGCCGGAACATGCCGGGCTACTTCCTCAACGATTTCGGCCGGGCGGCGGACCTGATCCGCGACCTCGCCCTGCCGAACCTGAAGCTCCAGTTCGACCTCTACCACTGCCAGATCCTGCACGGCGACGTGACCATGCGGCTGCGCGCCCTGATGCCGATCATCGGCCACGTTCAGACCGCGAGCGTGCCCGAGCGGCACGAGCCCGGCACCGGCGAGATGGCCGACTTCTTCCTGTTCGACGAGCTGGACCGGCTCGGCTACGCCGGCTTCGTCGGCTGCGAGTACATTCCGGCCGCCGAGACCGTCGCGGGCCTCGGCTGGCTTGCCGCCTACAAGGAGAGCCAACGATGAGCCTCGCACTGGGCTGCGTCGCCGACGATTACACGGGCGCCTCGGACCTCGCCAACACCCTGACCAAGGCGGGCCTGCGCACGATCCAGACCATCGGCGTGCCTGAGGAGGGCCGCGCCCTGCCGGAGGCGGACGCGGTCGTGGTGGCGCTGAAAAGCCGCTCGATCCCGGCCGACCAGGCGGTGGCGCGCTCCCGCGAGGCGGAAGCGTGGCTGCGGGCCCGGGGCGCCGCCCACGTGATGTTCAAGGTCTGCTCGACCTTCGACTCGACCGATGCGGGCAATATCGGACCCGTGATGGACGCCCTGCGGGCGGAGGCCGGCGAGACCATCGCGCTGGTCACGCCTGCCTTCCCCGAGACGGGACGGAGCGTCTACCAGGGCAACCTGTTCGTGGGCGCGGTGCCGCTGAACGAGAGCCCGCTCAAGGACCACCCGCTCAACCCGATGCGCGACGCCAACCTCGTGCGCGTGCTCGGGCGCCAGAGCGGCAGCCCGGTCGGCCTGATCGACACCGCCACGGTCGCCCGGGGCGCGGAGGCCGTGGCCGCCCGCCTCGACGCATTGGCCGCCGAGGGCAAGGGCGCCGCCATCGCGGACGCGATCTTCGACAGCGACCTCGAAGTGCTCGGTCGGGCGATCATCGACCGACAATTCTCGGTCGGGGCCTCCGGCCTCGGCCTCGGCCTCGCACGGGCCCTGGTCGCCGACGGGCGCGGTACGACGGACGCTGCCGGAGCGGCAGTCGGCGAGCCCGTGGGTGGGACCTCCGCCTGCCTCGCCGGGAGCTGCTCGCAGGCGACGCTCCAGCAGGTCGCCGCCGCCGAGGCGATCATGCCGGTGCTGCGCCTCGACCCGGCGCGGCTGCTCGCGGGCGACGACGTGGTCGCCGAGGCCCTGGCCTTCGCGGCGGAGCGCCTTGCCTCCGGCCCGGTGCTGATCGCCACCTCGGCCCCGCCCGAGTCGGTGCGCGCCCTCCAGGCCGAGCACGGCGTCGATGCCGCCGGCCACGCCATCGAGGCCGCCCTGGCCGCCATCGCCGAGGGCCTCGTCGCCCACGGCGTACGCCGGCTCGTGGTCGCGGGCGGCGAAACCTCCGGCGCGGTGGTCGACCGGCTCGGCCTCACCGCCTTCCTGCTCGGGCCGGAGATCGCGGCGGGCGTGCCCGTGCTGCGCACCGCGGGCCGGCCCGAGCCGATGCTGCTCGCCCTGAAATCCGGCAATTTCGGCGGCCCTGACTTCTTCGGCCGCGCCCTCGACATGATGGCCTAAGCATCATCCAGAAAGGTGGCTTCCGGCTTTCGGAAGAAGATGATGCGGAACCAGAGAATGAGCGCATCGCCCCGGTTCCGGTTCCGGGGTGATGCGCTGAAACCGCACAACCCGACGGGAGGTACTCTATGCACGCCCTGATTCTCGGCGCCGCCGGCATGATCGGCCGACGCCTCGTGGACGCCCTGGTGAAGGACGGCCGGGTCGGCGGTGAGCCGCTTACCGCCCTCACCCTCCTCGACGTGGTCCCGCCGTCGGCGCCCGAGGGCTTCTCCGGCCCGGTGCGGGCCGAGGCCGCCGACCTCACGGCGCCCGGCGCCGCCGAGGCCGCCATCGCCGAGCGGCCGGGGGTGATCTTCCACCTCGCCGCCGTGGTCTCCGGCGAGGCCGAGGCCAACCTCGAACTCGGCTACCGGGTCAATCTCGACGGCACCCGGCTACTGCTCGACGCGATCCGCGCGGCCAACGCGGCGGACGGCTACCGGCCGAAGCTGGTCTTCACCTCCTCCCTCGCGGTGTTCGGGCCACCCTTCCCCAAGGTGATCCCCGACGATCACATCCTGCGCCCCGCCTCTTCCTACGGGGTCCAGAAGGCCATGGGCGAGCTGATGCTCGCCGACTATGCGCGCCGCGGCTTCCTCGACGGGATCGGCCTGCGCCTGCCGACGATCTGCGTGCGGCCGGGCAAGCCCAACAAGGCGGCCTCGGGCTTCTTCTCAGGCATCATCCGCGAGCCGCTGGCCGGCCAGGAGGCGATCCTGCCGGTGCCCGACACCGTCCGGCACTGGTTCGCCAGCCCCGCGGCGGCGGTGGGTTTCCTCATCCACGCCGCCGGGCTCGACCTCGCGACGATCGGTCCCCGGATCAGCCTGACCATGCCGGGCGTCTCGGCGACGGTGGCGGAAGAAATCGAGGCCCTGCGGCGCGCGGCGGGCGACAAGGCCGTGGCGCTGATCCGGCGCGCGCCGGACGCCACCATCGCGCGGATCGTCGGCTCCTGGCCGGAGGCGTTCGAGCCGGAGGCCGCCCTGGCCCTGGGCTTCCGGGCGGACGCGTCCTTCGACGCGATCGTGGCCCAGCACGTGGCCGAGTTCCACGGCGGCTGAGGCCCCGCTCGCCGTCATCACGAGCGCAGCGACGTGACCCGGGCGGCGCGCGGCTTGTCGGCCGGCGCTTCCTGGATTGCTTCGCTTCTCTCGCAAAGACGAGGGTGCCGACATCGGATTCGGACGGGGCAGTCAGCCGAGGGCCGAGCGGATGTCGGTCTGCGGGAAATCGTCGCCGACGTAGAGCAGCGGCACGCCGTGCACCTGCGCGCAGGCATAGGCGAAGCAGTCGCCGAGGTTCAGGCGCGCCGGGTGGCGGCCCTTGCCGTAGCGGGTGTGGGCCGCGAGGGCGATGCGGACTTCCGCGATGCCGAGAGAAACCACCGTCATATCGATCGTCTTACGGAAGCCGTTCACAATGCCTTCGGCGGCTTCCGGCTGCACTGACTGAATGCGGGCCACCGCCAGGATGCCCTCGAACAGGGCGAGGGCGCTGGTCAGACGGTGTGGAGCTTGGCGGAGGCAATCGGCCACCCGTTCAAAGCCCTGCTCCCGGCACAGGATCGCGACGAGAGCTGACGCATCGACGAACATCAGTCCTCGTAGAGGCTGTCGTAGAAGGCTTTGTCGGCTTTGAGACCGGTCTTCGGGTATGCGGCAAGAGCATCCTGGATCGGGCGGATCTTCTCCAGAAACTCGGCCAGTGACTCGTCCCGCCGCGCCAGCTCGTTCGTGAGCGCGAGGCGCACCGCCTCGGTCTTGCTCACACCGGCCCGCGATGCCAGCTTCTCGGCCAGCTGATTCACCTCTTCGCTGCGGATGTTGAGCGGCATGGCGGCCCCCGTGTAGACACGGGGAGGCTAGTGTCTACACACCCCTGCCGCAAGGGCGGCCAGAACTCCGACCAAGGATCCCGATGACCCGCCTCGATGAGGCCCGCGCCGCGCTGAAAAAGACGTTCGGCTACGAGGATTTCCGGCCCGGCCAGGACGAGGTGATCGGCGCGGTGCTCGACGGCGCCGACGTGTTCGCCGTGATGCCTACGGGCTCGGGCAAGTCGATGACCTACCAGCTTCCGGCTCTGGTCGATCCGGGGCTGACCGTGGTGGTCTCGCCGCTGATCGCGCTGATGCACGATCAGGTGCAGCAGATGAGAAGCGTCGGCATCCAGGCCGCGACCCTCAACTCGACGGTGGCGGAATCCGAGTCCCGCGAGACCTGGCGCAGCCTGCGCTCGGGCGACCTACGGCTGCTGTTCGTCTCCCCCGAGCGCCTGCTGATGGACGGCTGCATCGAGGCCCTGCGCGGGGCCGGCGTTCGGCGGCTCGCCGTGGACGAGGCGCACTGCGTCTCGCAATGGGGCCACGATTTCCGGCCCGAGTATCGGGAGATCGCGCGCGCCCGGACCACCCTCGGCAACGTCCAGACCCTGGCGCTCACCGCCACCGCCGACGCCGCGACCCGCGCCGAGATCGCCGAGCGGCTGTTCCCGCAGGGGCGGCCCCCGAAGATCTTCGTCCATTCCTTCGACCGGCCGAACATCCGGCTGACCTTCCAGCCCAAGGACAACCCGGCCCGGCAGATCGAGCGGTTCCTGAAGCACCGAAGGGCGGAGAGCGGGATCATCTACTGCTCGTCGCGTAAGCGCACCGAACAGCTCGCCGAGACCCTCCGGAAGGACGGCTTCGACGCCCTGCCCTACCATGCCGGCCTCGACCAGGCGACGCGGATGCGGAACCAGGACCGGTTCCTGCAGGAGGACGGGGTGGTGATGACCGCCACCGTCGCGTTCGGCATGGGCATCAACAAGCCCGACGTGCGCTTCGTCTGCCACGCCGACATGCCCAACAACGTCGAGGGCTACTATCAGGAGATCGGCCGCGCCGGCCGCGACGGGCTGCCGGCCGACACGCTGACCCTCTACGGCCTCGACGACATGGCGCTCCGCCGCCGGCAGATCGACGAGAAGGAGATCTCCGACGAGCGCCGCCGGGTCGAGCGGCGCAAGCTCGAGGCGATGATCACCCTGTGCGAGGGGGCCAATTGCCGGCGCCAGTCGCTGCTCGCCTATTTCGGCGAGGCGAGCGGCGCTTGCGGCCGCTGCGACCTGTGCCGCGGCGGCGTCACCCTGGTGGATGGAACGGTCGCGGCCCAGAAGATCCTCTCGGCGATCGTGCGCACCGGCCAGCGCTTCGGCGCGGCCTATATCTGCGACGTGGTCCACGGGAAGGAGAGCGAGCAGATCCGTCGAAACGGCCACGCCGGCCTGAAGACTTTCGGGGTCGGCGCCGACAAGCCGGTGGCGGCGTGGCGGGCGATCCTGCGCCAGCTCTTCGCCGCCGGGGCGATCGCGGAGAATGCCGACGGCTACGGCGGCCTGTCCATGACCGAGAAGGGCGAGGCGATCCTGTTCGGGCGTGAGCCTGTGCAGCTTCGCCCGGATCCTGAGCCGAAGGCCGAATCCCGCGAGCGCCGCCGTGCCGCGCCCCGCGAGGACGGCGAGATCGCGCTGTCGGAGACAGACGAGGCGCTGTTCCAGCACCTGCGTGGCCTGCGCGCCACCATCGCCCGGGCCGAAGGCATCGCGGCCTTCATGGTCTTCCCCGACCGAACCCTGATCGAGATGGCCCGGCAGAAGCCCGTCGATCTCTGGGCCTTGCGCACCGTGCATGGGGTCGGCGAGCGCAAGCGCGAGGCCTACGGCGACAAGTTCGTGGCGGCGATCGCCGATTTTCTGGCCCATCCGCCGGCGGCGTGAGGATGCTGGGTAGGAAGCAGGATGCCTCTGAACGCACCGGTCGGTTCGCGTCGACGCACCGGTGGTGAGGAGACCGGAACCGTTGCGAAGCTGCTCGTGCCAGGCGCGGATCGCTCGGCTCCTCACCCGCGACTTCGCAGAATCGCGTGCTGCAGGCCCGATCCCGCTGAGCCCCGGCTGCTTCAGGAGATCGCGATCCGGACCAGGGTTGCCGATGCGGGCGGTTCGCTGCGTGTAGTGCGCTGGTTGGGCAGGCTGAAAATCCGCGCCACGCTGCGCGCCGGTTGCCAGGCACCGGAAAGGATTGCGCCGCCAGCCGGATGGCAGTCTCGCCTGCGTCTGGGGCATGCGGCGCGTGGCCTGCATCAACCCCACCTCATTCTTCCGCAGGGCCAAGCGATGCGTGCCAGCGAAGTTGTAAACTTCTAAGTCAATCTGTTCTTAGGGTAGAAAAATCGCGGATCGTAGTAGATTTGTTTAGATTTTTAGAAACGCGTTCGCCGCAATCGGTTGCCTGTGTCCATGCTGCAGCTTATGAACCGTGTTTGTCTCAATCAAAGAGACAAGCATTCGGTTTATTATATCGCATTGCTCCCTCTTTTAGGATGGAAAGCAGCATGTTTGGCAGTGAGTATAATATAACTACTTTAATGAAGGCGATGGGAATTAACTGCGTCTTGGATGTTGGGGCCAATTCCGGGCAGTTCGGCGGGGCCCTGTTTCAGCGGGGATTTCCGGGAATTGTGGTCTCTTTTGAGCCGCTGAATGACTGCTATCAAGATTTAACGAAAAACGCGAGCGCGTATCCCAACTGGCATTGCTTCAACTTGGCTCTCGGCTCTGAGGAGGGCGAGGCCGTCATCAATGTCTCCGCCAATCGCTTCAGCAGCTCGATTCTGCCGGCGAGGGCTTGGTCCATAGAGGCGCATGCGCCCATCGCGCCCGTCGCTCAACAGACAGTGCAGGTTCGGCGCCTTGATTCGCTCTGGCAGGAAATGTGGTCCCCGACCCCTCCCAGACCGCTCATGCTCAAGATCGACGTGCAGGGTTTTGAACCGCAAGTGCTGGACGGTCTTGGACGCCATCTCGAGGAAATCGATCTGCTTCTGCTCGAGGCGTCGCTGATTCCATCGTATGAGGGTGCAAAATCGTTCGACGTCGTGGTCTCGGACCTGCGGAGCAAAGGGTTGCATCCTGTCTGGATCGGCCCGGGATGGGGAGATTCCCAGACCGGTCAGATCTTCGAATGCGACATCGCTTTCGCGAGAAACGCGATCATAAAGTGACGTCGAGGGCGCCTGAGGATCTCTGTATTGTGCTATTTGTATAGTCTTGATGCTGGCGCTGGATAACGCGCGCCAGCGCGCCGGAGCGCAGCTGTATTCGCGCTGCACCGGAAACAGATCGGATCCCGACGGAGGGAACGCCGCTGAAGCCGTGATCGCCCCGGGCCTGGGGGCGCCGAAACCTTCGGTTGCTGTCGGGCGCCCCCGTTCTGGTTGGTCAAGATGTTTGCGCTGCGGCTGGAATCCACCGCAGAAACTCAGACTCGAGGCGGATATCGGAGGCCTGGACGTCGAGGCGGCCGATTTGCGTTCGGACGCTGCGACGAAGGTCGTGCTGCTCAGAGGAGGAGCGCGCGACGCCTCTGACGATGACAGACACCCGGATCATACGGCCCTCCGTCGGCGCTCGGTGTGGTCTGGAAGCTTGCATCCCGAGCAACCCATAAGTCCGGCCCCGTAGTCCGGGCCCCCACCTGGGATGTTGCCAGCGCGGGCGCTTCCGCTTTAGAGCCGGGGCAACCTCGATCCCGGCCCGGTCCGGGCTCGCCGCGGCACGCGTCTTCCGGGACGGGCCGCTTTTTGCCGAGACCGCCGCATGTTCCGCAACGACGTTCCGATCACCCCCGAGCTCGTGGCCCAGCACGGCCTGACGCCGGACGAGTACGCGCGTTTCCGCGGCCTGATCGGGCGCGACCCGACGCTGACCGAGCTCGGCATCGTCTCGGCCATGTGGAACGAGCATTGTTCCTACAAGTCCTCCCGCAAGCACCTGCGCGGGCTGCCGACCTCGGCGCCGTGGGTGATCCAGGGGCCGGGAGAGAACGCGGGCGTCATCGACATCGGCGACGGCCACGCCTGCGTCTTCAAGATGGAGAGCCACAATCACCCGAGCTACATCGAGCCCTACCAGGGCGCGGCGACCGGCGTGGGCGGCATCCTGCGCGACGTCTTCACGATGGGCGCGCGGCCGATCGCGGCGCTCAACGCCCTGCGCTTCGGCTCTCCGGACCACCCGCGCACCCGCAGCCTCGTCTCCGGCGTGGTCGCGGGCGTCGGCGGCTACGGCAATTCCTTCGGCGTGCCGACCGTCGGCGGCCTGACCGGCTTCCACAAGCGCTACGACGGCAACATCTTGGTCAACGCCATGGCGGTGGGGCTCGCCCGCACCGACGGCATCTTCTACGCGGCCGCCGCCGGAATCGGGAACCCGATCGTCTATCTCGGCTCCAAGACCGGCCGCGACGGCATCCACGGCGCCACCATGGCGTCGGCCGAGTTCGACGAGGAATCCGAGTCGAAGCGCCCGACCGTGCAGGTCGGCGACCCCTTCGCCGAGAAGCTGCTGCTGGAGGCCTGCCTGGAGCTGATGGCCTCCGGCGCGGTCATCGCCATCCAGGACATGGGCGCGGCGGGCCTGACCTGCTCGGCGGTCGAGATGGGCGCCAAGGGCGACCTCGGCGTCGAGCTCGACATCGACAAGGTGCCGGCCCGCGAGGCGGGCATGACCCCCTACGAGATGATGCTCTCCGAGAGCCAGGAGCGCATGCTCATGGTGCTCAAGCCCGGCATGGAGGCCGAGGCGGAGGCGATCTTCGTGAAGTGGGGGCTCGACTTCGCGGTGATCGGCCGGACCACCGATACGCTCCGCTTCGTCATCAAGTGGCACGGCGAGACCGTGGCCGACCTGCCGATCAAGGAGCTGGGCGACGAGGCGCCGCTCTACGACCGGCCGTATCTGGCCAACACCCACCAGCCGGTGATCGCGGCCGCCGCGGTGCCGGCCCCGGCCTCGCTGACCGACGCGCTGAAGCGCCTCGTCGGCTCCCCCGACCTCGCCTCGAAGCGCTGGGTGTTCGAGCAGTACGACCACTTCATCCTGGGCAATACCGTCCAGAAGCCCGGGGGCGATGCCGCCATCGTCCGGGTCGAAGACGGGCCGAAGGGCCTCGCGCTGACCTGCGACGTCACCCCGCGCTACTGCGAGGCCGACCCGGTCGAGGGCGGCCGGCAGGCGGTGGCCGAGGCGTGGCGCAACATCACGGCGGTCGGCGCCAAGCCGCTGGCCATCACCGACAACCTGAACTTCGGCAATCCCGAGAAGCCCGAGGTGATGGGCCAGCTCGTCGGCTGCCTCCAGGGCATCGGCGAGGCCTGCCGGGCCCTCGACTTCCCGGTCGTGTCGGGCAACGTCTCGCTCTACAACGAGACCAACGGCGTCGGCATCCTGCCGACCCCGACCATCGGCGGCGTCGGCGTGCTGGACGACGTGGCGCGCCACGCGACCATCGACCTCAAGCGCGAAGGCGACGTGCTCGTGCTGATCGGCGCGAGCGAGGGCTGGCTCGGCCAGTCGTCCTACCTGTCGGTGATCGAGGGCCGCGAGGAGGGCGCGCCGCCGCCCGTCGACCTCGCGCTGGAGCGCCGCAACGGCGATTTCGTCCGCGGCCTGATCCAGGCGGGCACCGTCGACACCGTCCATGACCTCGCGGATGGCGGCCTCGCGGTGGCGCTCGCCGAGATGGCCATGGCGGGCGGGCTCGGGGCGGCGCTCTCCGACGTGCCGGTGGACCTGCCGCCCCACGCCTATCTGTTCGGCGAGGACCAGGGCCGCTACCTGCTGGCGGTACGGCCGGAGGCGGCCACCGATCTCCTCTCGGCCGCCGCTTCCCAGGGCGTGGCGGCAGCCTCGGTCGGCGTCACCGGCTCAGACCGTTTGACCCTGCCGGGCGGCGAGACCATATCGCTCGCCGACCTGACAGCGGCGCACGAGGGCTGGCTGCCCGACTACATGGCGAGCCAGCCGGCCGCGCCCGCCGCCTGAGCCCTGTTCCCCGTAAGGAGTTTCCCGATGCCGATGGATGCGGGCGAGATCGAGCGCATGATCCGCGAGGCCCTGCCGGACGCGCAGGTGGAGATCCGCGACCTCGCGGGCGACGGCGACCACTACGCCGCGACCGTCCTGTCGGCGGCCTTCAAGGGCAAGACCCGGGTGGCGCAGCACCAGATGGTCTATGGCGCCCTCCAGGGCCGGATGGGCGGCGTGCTGCACGCCCTTGCGCTGACCACGGGCGTCCCGCAGGATTGAGGCTTCTGGCGGGAGCGCTCCCGATGGACCGACCGAGTCTCTACGACGACGACATCGTGACCTGGGCCGAGGAGCAGGCGGCGGCCCTGCGCGCGCTGGCCGAGCGGCCTGAGCTGTCGAACGCGGTCGATTGGGAGAACGTTGCCGAGGAGATCGAGGGCGTGGGGCGTTCGCATCTGCGGGCAGTCGAAGGTCTGCTGATCCAGACGCTCGCCCACCTCCTCAAGCGCGCATCCGCCCCGCTCGCGCCGGCCAGCCTGCACTGGCGGGAGGAGATCGCGACCTTCCAGATCACCGCCTGGAACACCTACGAAGCGTCGATGCGGCAAAGGCTGAACTGGAACAGGATCTGGAAATCCGCCGTCACGGCCGCGGAGGCTGGTCTCGGTGCCTATGGGAACGCGCTGCTTCCGGGGCTGCCGGAGTCCTGCCCGATCCGTCCTGAGGATCTGCTGACCGAGACTTTCGACATAGAGCACGCACTTCGTACGATCGCTACATCGGTTGCGCGCCGCTGATTCGGACCTCACATACGACCGACGAACAAGGACAGAGCGATGACCGACGCAAACACGACCATCCAGAACGAGATCGCCTCCCAGGACGTGGTGGTGTTCATGAAGGGCACGCCGCAGATGCCGCAATGCGGCTTCTCGGGGCAGGTGGTGCAGATCCTCAACTACCTCGGCGTGCCGTTCAAGGGCGTGAACGTCCTGGCCGACCAGGAGATCCGCGAGGGCATCAAGGCCTTCTCGAACTGGCCGACCATCCCGCAGATCTACGTGAAGGGCGAGTTCGTCGGCGGCTGCGACATCACCCGCGAGATGTTCCAGTCGGGCGAGCTGCAGACCTTCCTGTCCGAGAAGGGCGTGCCGGTGAAGACCGCCGCCGCCTGATTCTTTTGGGACTTGGCACCATGGATGAGGGCGCCTGCGGGCGCCCTTTTTCATGCCTGGCTTTGCGAGCGCAGCGAAGCAACCCAGGGCAGCGCGAGCTCGGCCGGCGTGGCGCCGCTGTGTTGCTTCGCCCCGCCCGCGAAGATGGTGGCCGTATCAGCGCGGCTCCCGCGCCACGAACAGGGCGACGCAGCCGACGACCGTGATCTCCACCGATCGGAAGCGCCGGTCCAGCGCCGCACGCAGGTCCGGCAGGGTGTCGGCGGCGTTCGAGAACACCCCCTTGCGGTTGTAGACCCGCATCAGTGCCCGCGCCGCACCCGTGGTCGGGACGCCGCCCGACAGGATCGTGGCGCCGAATACCACGCCGTCGTCGGCCAAGCACGGACGCACCGTGTCGAAGGCCTTCGCCTTCGCGGCGATGTCGCCCGGCAGGCAGTGCAGCAGGTAGGTCATCCCGATCGAGTCGAACGGCGCGATGCCGCTGGCCGGGGCGCCGAGCACGTCGACCCGGTAGGTCTCGGGCCGGTAGCGCGCGATCCGGTCGGCCGCGAAGGCGAGGCTGTCGGCGTTGAGGTCCATCAGGCCAACGCGGGGTGCGGGCGTGGGGAAGCGGCACCGGTCGAGATACCAGCCGGTTCCGACCCCGACATCGCAATGCGCGAGGCCGGCGTGCCGGTCGTAGAGATCCAGGATCCGCGCCGTGGGACAGCGCCAGATCAGCGGGTTCGACAGGCGCAGCACGACGAGGTCGTAGATCTGCAGCGTCCGCGGGTTGTAGATCGCCTGCCCGGCTCGGGTGTCGGTCGCCATGGCTCTCCGTCAGGGCCCCTGTGGGCAGCGCGCATTCGCATTCGCCGCCGCGATCGCCTATATCAGACCCTTTCCAACGTATGGATCGTTTGAACGCCATGGCGACGCCGTCGCTCGACAGCGCCCGCGCGGCCGATGCCGCGATCGAGAAGGCGCCCGATTTCCTCCCCGAGGCGCTGCCGGGCCGCCGCCCGTCGCTGGTCGGCCTGACCCGCGACGCCCTCAAGGCGCAGCTTGTCGGCATGGGCGTGCCCGAGCGCGAGAGCCGGATGCGCGCCGGCCAGGTCTGGCATTGGGTCAATTTCCGCGGGGCGTCCGACTTCGCCGAGATGACCAATGTCGGCAAGGCGCTGAAGGCGCAGCTCGCCGAGCACTTCACCCTGGAGCGCCCCGAGGTGGCGAGCCGGCAGGTCTCCCGCGACGGTACCCGCAAGTGGCTGCTGCGCATGGCGCCGACCAACCGGCAGGAGCACAATCGCGGCGCCGAGATCGAGTGCGTCTACATTCCCGGCCCGGATCGGGGCACGCTCTGCGTGTCCTCCCAGGTCGGCTGCACCCTGACCTGCTCGTTCTGCCACACCGGCACGCAGCGCCTCGTGCGCAACCTGTCGGCGGCCGAAATCGTCCAGCAGCTCGTCACGGCCCGGGACGAGCTCGGCGACTGGCCCGGCCAGATGCCGAGCCGCGACGCCGGCGGCTCCGGCGATGTCGGCCGGCTCGTGACCAACATCGTGTTCATGGGCATGGGCGAGCCCCTCTACAACCTCGACGCCGTGGTCGATGCGGTCGGCGTCATGTCGGACCAGGAGGGCCTCGGCCTGTCCCGCCGCCGGATCACGGTCTCGACCTCGGGGGTCGTGCCGCAGATCCCGAGACTCGGCGAGCAGGCCAACGCTATGCTGGCGATCTCGCTCCACGCCGTGCGCGATGACCTGCGCAATGAGCTGGTGCCGCTCAATCGGAAATACCCGATCGCCGAGCTGCTCGCGGCCTGCCGCGCCTATCCGGGCCTGAGCAACGCCCGCCGGATCACCTTCGAGTACGTGATGCTGAAGGGCGTCAACGACTCGGACGCGGATGCGCGGGAGCTGGTGCGCCTGCTCAAGGGCATCCCGGCCAAGATCAACCTGATTCCGTTCAACCCCTGGCCGGGCAGCCGCTACGAGTGCTCCGATTGGGACCGGATCGAGCGCTTCTCCGAGATCGTGTTCAACGCCGGCTACGCCTCGCCGGTGCGCACGCCCCGGGGCCGAGACATCCTGGCGGCCTGCGGCCAGCTCAAGAGCGAGACCGAGAAGCTGCGCGCCCGCGCCCGGTTGATGCAGGAGGAGGGCATCGGCGTGGAGAGCTTCTACGCCGGTGCCGACGACTGAGCGGCGGTCCAATGGACGACGTCCAACCCGCGCCCTCATCCTGAGGTGCGGCGAAGCCGCCTTGAAGGAGGCCTCCAGAAGGCGCTGTGATCCCTTGAGCCCTCCTTCGAGGCCTCCGCTGCGCCTCGGCATCTCAGGATTAGGGCGTGGCTGGGAGTTCGACGAGCGTGAAAGGTGCCCCATCGTCTTCGCTGCGCGCGTGATGACGCTGTGCCTCACGCCGCGAAGCGCCGTGCCTCCGCCCGGCGCAGGGCCGGCTCCTCGGTTCCGACCCATTCCGTTCGGTGCCGCGGCAGGGCCTCCGGGTGCTCGGCCTGGAGCCACGTGATCATCGCCTCGCGCACGACGCAGCGCAGGTCCCAGGCCTGGGGCGCGTTGCGGGCGCTCACCAGCATCCGGATCTCGATCGTCGATTCCTTCGCGTCCGAGACCTGGAGGTTGACCACCTTGCCGTCCCACAGGGGCGTGGCCGTGGCGATCTCGGCGAGCTTCTCGCGCATCAGGGCCACCGGCGCCCGGTGATCGACGTAGAGGAACACGCTGCCGATCAGCGAGGCGCCGTCGCGGGTCCAGTTCTGGAACGGCTTCTGGATGAAGTAAGTCAGCGGCAGGACGAGCCGGCGCCAGTCCCAGAGGCGGACCACCACGTAGGTGGCGGTGATCTCCTCCACCCAGCCCCACTCGTTCTCGACGATGATCGCGTCCTCGATCCGGATCGGCTGCGTGATGGCGATCTGGATGCCGGCCACGAGGTTCGACAGGACCGGCTGCATCGCGAGGCCGAGGACGAGGCCCGCCGCGCCCGCCGAGGCCAGCAGGCTGACGCCGTACTGGCGCACCGGCTCGAAGGTCATCAGCGCCACCGACAGGGTGACGAGCGCCACCAGTGTCACGCCCGCCCGCTCAAGGATGCGCATTTGCGTGAAGTGCTTGCGCGCCAGGAGATTGTCCTCGGCGTCGAGCTTGAACCGCCGCAGGTAGATCACCGTGGCGATGTGGAGCGCGGTGGCGCAGCACCAACCGGTCAGCGTCACGAAGGCGACCAGCAGGATCTGGTTGAGGGCGATCCGCACCTCCCAGGACAGGTGCACAGTGGTCGAGGCGAGGCTGATCGCCACCACGATCAGGCCGAGACGGCTCGGGCCGTGGGTCCGCGACACCAGCGAGCGCCAGAACAGGCTCTTGCCGGCGACCGCCCGCTTCATCGCCCGATAGACGACCCGGTGCAGGGGCATCACCACGGCGCAGCAGGCGACGATGAGGATCAGGCTCTCGGCCCACCACGGCAGGTAGGCCAGCACGCGGGCGGCGGAGCCGGCGAGCGCGTCGAGGTCCGGCATCGGGCAACGCTCCACGGGTTCCGAAGGGGACTCCATGGGAATGGGTGGGCGATCGCGGGGGTTCCGCAATGCACCATGTGCTCGCCGCAACGCAGCGACCCGGCCCGGCGGGTTGCGCCGTCGCGTCCTTGTCGGGCCCGGACGATGGCCTCGGCACCCCGTCTCTGCGAGCGTAGCGAAGCAATCCAGGGCAGCGCCACGCTCACCGACGGCGCGCCGCCCTGGGTCGCTTCGCTGCGCTCGCAAAGACGGGAAAGCCACGTCGAGCGGGGGCGCTCGAGCGCCGCCCGCCCTACTTCGCCGCCCCGACCGTCACGCTGCCCGAGGCGGTCCGGCCGAACCGCGCCGGCCGGTACATGTCCTCCACGGTGGCGCCCGGGTGGACGTAGGTCCCGGGCGAGACCGCCCGCACCGTGTAGGCCACCGTGAAGAAGGCCGACTGGCTCGGATCGCGGTCGTAGGCCGCCACGAACCGGTCGTCCCGGAACTCGGTGTGGACCGGCTGGACGTCGGACTTGGCGAAGGCGAGCCCCTGGAGCGCGTCGGCGTCGAGGAGCTTCGGATTGTCGATCTCCAGCCCCGCCGGCAGCGGATCGACCAGCAGGAGCCGCGCCGCTTCCGCCTTGGCCTCGGTGACCTTGAGCACGACCACGAGCCGGTCGTTCTGGCGCAGGCCGCTCGCCGGGTCGACGACGCTGCCGTCCAGCCGCCGGAAGCTGCGCTCGATCGTGTAGCCCTGCTGCGCTGCCGGCTCCGGCACCAGAGGGCTGCCGTTGACGGTCACGGCCACCTGCACGGGACTGCGCCCGGTATTGGTGAGCTGAACGCCCCGGTCGGCCAGGGCCGCCTCCCGGTAGACTCGGGCCAGCAGGCCGGTCTGCGGAGCGCCGTCCAGGGTGAACGACAGCGCGCCCGCCTCGTTCGACAGGCTCTCGGCGGCGAGCACCATCCAGGCATTTTCCTGCGTGCTCGTCGACCGCTCGGCCTGCTGCTCCTCGCCGAGCACGGAAGCGACGGGGCCGAGGGCCCCCTGCGCCAGCCCGCTCTCGGCGGCGAGCGTGATCAGCCCGGCGCCGTCGCGCAGGCGGGAGCCGTAATCGGCGCGGTACAGGCCCTTGTCGCGCTCGGCGCGCAGCACGGTGAGCGCCGAGTCCATCGCCTTCGCGGCCCGGCCGCGGTCGCCCAGCAGCGCCAGGGCGGCGGCGAGCTGCGCGCGCCCGAGGGCCGAGGAGAAGTCGCCGATCTTGGTGTCGGCGAGGTAGCGCAGGTCGCCCATCACCGGCCGGCCGTTCCGGGCGAGCACGTAGGCCGCGTAGGCGAGGTCGGCGCCGCCGTTGCGCACCTCGGTGGCATTGGCCACCGCGTTGCGCAGGTAGTCGAGCGCCTGGGCAAAGGCCTTCTGCGGCACCGCGAAGCCGCGCTCGCGGGCGCGGGTCAGGAAGTCGGTGACGTAGGCGTCGAGCCAGAGGTCGCTCGAGCCCTGCGCCGACCACAGGCCGAAATCGCCGCTCGAATCCTGGCGGGCGAGCAGGCGCTCGATCGACTCGCGCACCCGATCGTCGGCGCCGTTGTCGAGGGCGAGCTTCTCCAGGGCCGCGAGCTTGTTGACGTAGAGGAGCGGCATCGCCCGGCTCACCACCTGCTCGGAGCAGCCGTAGGGGTAGCGGTCGAGGGCCCGGAGCAGCGCCGCCACGTCGACTCCCGGTAGTGCCGTGGCCGAGAGCGAGACGCTGCCGGTCCCCGGCTGCAGGTCGGCGAGGAGGTCCGAGGTCAGCGTCAGGCCGGCCCCCGGGGCGAGGCTGCGCGCCGAGCGGCGCAGCAGGGCGCCGGTCCCCGGAGAGATCCCCAGGGCGAAGCTCTGGTTCAGGGCGCCCGGGAGCCCGGGCCCCGACAAAGCGAGGTCGAGGCGTGCCGTGCCCGGTCCGGCGGCGGTGAGCGGGATCGCGAACTGGCCCTTGGCGCCGGCTTCCAGCCGCAGCGTCTGGCGCAGCGCGCTGGCGCCGACCACGACCGGGCCGGCCGGGCTCAGGTCGACCGTGTACTCGCCCGCCGGCCCCTCGACATTGTCGAGGGCTACGAACAGGCGCGAGCGGTCGCCGGTGTCGAGGAAGCGCGGCAGCGTGGCGCTGAGCACGACCGGATCGCGGATGATCACGTCGGCCTGCGCCTGCCCAACCCGGTCGCCGCTCCAGGCAGTGACCATGACGCGGCCGGTGCCGTTGAAGGCCGGGATCGGGAAGGTCACGCTGGCCGCGCCGTCCGGCCCCACGGTGACGACTCCGGAATAGAGCGCCAGCGGCGCCTGGGTCGGCGGGGAATCGGCGAGTTCGCCGCCGCCCGCGTCGCCGCCGGAGCGGATCGCCCCGGCCGAGCCCTGCATGCCGTCGATCAGGTAGCCGTAGAGGTCGCGGACCTCCGGTCCGAGCGCCCGCTGGCCGAGGAAGTACTGGGTCGGGTCCGGCGCCGCGTAGCGGGTCAGGTTGAGGATGCCGACATCGACCAGCGCCACGGTGATCCGCGCCGGCTCGCCGGCTTTCAGCCCGGTGAGCTGGACCGGCAGGG
This sequence comes from Methylobacterium sp. FW102-HT35C08, assembly GCF_058790235.1. Lineage (NCBI taxonomy): Bacteria > Pseudomonadati > Pseudomonadota > Alphaproteobacteria > Hyphomicrobiales > Methylobacteriaceae > Methylobacterium > Methylobacterium sp. FW102-HT35C08. The sequence continues at coordinate 1,967,550 of NZ_JBYTCL010000002.1, forward strand.
TCAGGTCCTGGCGCGGGCGCGCCCGCTCCGGCGCCTTCAGGGCGACCCCGAGGCTGCGCCGCTCGCGGTCGACCGAGAACCACGCCAGACCCAGCGCCCGACCCGGCAGGCGCTTGGCCGCTTGGTCGAGGGGCCGGTAGGCGGTGGCCACCAAGTAGGCGCCGGCGCCCCACTCAGCCTTCACCGGGATGCTGACCGTGGTGCCGCCCTCCGGCACGCTGACCTCCAGGGTCTGGTGCACGCGGTCGCTGACGACCATCAGGCTGGCCTGACCCCTGAACTTCGGGCTGAGCTTGGCCCGCAGCGTGTCGCCGGCCGCGTAGGCGGCCTTGTCGAGGGTCAGATCGAGCAGGTCGGGCGCCTCCGCGGTCTCGGAGCCGCCCCAGCCCACCTCGAAGCCGAGGCTCGCACTCGCCTCCGGGGCGCCCGCGGTCGAGACCTCCAGCCGGTAGCGGCCGAGGCCGACCGGCGCCTCGATCCGGCTCGGACCGGCGGCCTTGAGATCGACGGTGCCGCTGGCGATGCGCCGCGCGGACTTGACCGCCTCGAACGACCAGCGCCCGTCCGCCCGGTACCACTGGTAGGAGGAGTCGATCCGCGACAGGGTCCAGCTCACGCCCGGCCGGACGAGGAGCGCCCCGTCGGGGCTCGCGAACACCACGTCGAAGCCCGCGATCCCGCCCTCCTTCAGGTCGGTGAAGCCCTTGCGCAGGGCGAGAACCGGGTTGGCCGGGAGGATCGGCAGGGTCAGGCTGCGCGACAGCGCCCGGCCGCCGGGCTCGCCGACCGCCAGCGTGATCTTCGCCTCCAGCGCCCGCGGCGCCGCGACCTGCGGCACCGGCACCGTGACGATGGCGCCGCCCTGCGCGTTCGTGGTGGCGTGGTCCTGCAGCTCCTGGGTCGCCGGCTCCACGGCCTCGTCGTCGAGACCGATGGCGTAAGTCTCCAGCCCCTTGATGCCGCTGGTGGCTGCCGCCTGCACGGTCACGCTGCCCGATACGTCGAGATCGGCGCCCGGGGCGCCGTAGAGGTAGCGGGCGGCGATGTCGACCTGCGCGGCCTCGCCCCGGTTCAGGGCCGCCTGACGGGCCTTAAGGGTCACCTCCAGCCGCTCGGGGACGTAATCCTCCACGAGGAAGCTGGTCTCGCCGATCGCGGGCGCCTTCGGGTCCGTGTAGGCGGAGACCCGCCACGTGCCGTGCATCGCCCCCGACAGGAGCGGCAGCGGCAGGGCCCGGCCGCCGAGCCCCTGGTCGGGCACCGAGACGCGCCGGTACTCGACGCCGTCCGGCCGCTTGACCACCAGGGTCAGCGGCAGGTCCGGCACGGCGGCGCCGCGGGGGTCACGCAGAAGGGCGGTGAGCTGGACGGTCTCGCCGGTGCGGTAGACCCCGCGCTCCGGGAACAGGTAGGCGTCGAGGCCACCGGTCTCGGGCCGCCCCTTCACGCCGCGGTCGGTGAGGTCGAAGGCGCCGAGGTTGAGGTCGAGGAAGCCGTAATCGCCGCCCGCCTGGGCGACCACGAGGCTCGGCGCCAAGCCGCCCTCCCCGCGGGCGAGCCCCGGATCGAAGGCGACGTGCCCCTGCGAATCCGTGGTCCGGGTGCCCAGCACCTCGTTGTTGCGGGCGACCAGCCGAATCTCGGCGCCCGCCATCACTTGCGCGGAGGCGAGCGAGCGCAGGACCACGGTGACCCCGTCCCGGCCCTTGGTGGCGGTCAGCCCCAGGTCGGAGACCACGAACCACTGGGTCGCCTGGGTGTCGTACTCCTCGTCGGAGGCGGCCGTGCCCGAGGGACGGGCCAGCATCACGTACAGGCCGGGCTCCAGCTTGCCCACAGCCTGAAGGACCGGGAAGGCGGTGACCGCCTCCTGGTTTACCTCTGCCTTGGCGGTGTCGAGGGTGCCCTTCCAGACGCGCTGGCCCTTCTCGGACGCGATTGTCCGGGCGGTGGATCCGCTGAGCTGGCCCAGGAAATCCTCGGAGCGCAGGGTCGGCAACAGGCCGCGGTCGCCGATCCGCAGCACCTCGACGTCGAGCTTCGGCGCGTTCACCGAGACCAGGGGCACGCCCGCCTGCCCGGTCCGGGGCAGGACGTAGTTGCGCCCGGTGAAGCGCACCTGCGGAGCGCGGTCGCGGACGTAGATCTCGTAATCGGCGGCCTTGAGGAGGCTCTCGCCGACGGCTGAGGGCAGGCCCTGGCGGACCACGATGGCGTAGCGGCCGCCGTGCTTCAGCCCGTCGACGCAGACCTGGGAGCCCTCCCCGGTCACGGCGGCCGCGCTGCTGCCCGAGACGGCGACGAACGGCGCGTAGTCGGTCTTGGGCCTGATCGCCTCCGAGAAGGTGAAGCAGGCCCGCGGGGCGGCCGCGTCGGAATCGACCTTGTAGTCGAGAATGCGGAAGCCGTGCTCCGCCCGCAGGGTCTCGTAGGTCTCCCGGACCGAACCGGTCTCGGCCAAAGCGAGGCTCGCCGCGTAGGCGTCGAGGGAAGGCCGCCACGATTCCTGCTCGGCCTCCGCGGCGCCGAGCGCGGCCAGCGACGCCGCCGCGTCGGCGGCCGTGCCGGCGCGCTCGTAGGCGCGGTAGGCGGCGGCCGTCACCCGCCCGCGCAGGCGCGACCGGCCCTGGTAGTCGTTGTCCTCGAGCGCGCCCAGGGCCGCCGCGGCCCCGCGGGCATAGGCCTGCCAGTTGCGGCCGTCGGCCGGGTCGGCCGCCACCGCGGCGGTGAGCGGCGCCAGCGCCTCGTCCGGCTTGTCGGCGGCGAGCAGGGCCAGCCCGGCGGCGCGGGACTGGCCGGCGGGCCGGAGCGGGCCCCCGGCCTCCGCCTTCAGCGCGGTCTCCAGGCGGACCGCCGCGCTGGCGAGGTCGGCCCGGACGAAGCTCTTGGCGAACGGCGCGGCGACGGCCGTGACCGGCCGCGGCGCGGTGCGGGCCGCCGGCGAGGTCTGGGCGAGCGGAGTCTGGGCGAGGGCCGGAACGCCCGCGATTCCTCCGAGGAGCGCCAGGGCACCCGCGAGCCGTCCGAGCCGCGCCATCAGCCTGTTCCCCACCCGCCGCAACCCCGATGATTCGTCCCGGGTCCCGTCGCGCGGGAGCCTAGCACCGGCGGTCGGGCTCGCAACGCTTCGGATCGCGCGAGGCCCTGCCCGGCCTCGCGCCGGGGCTCAGAACGCCTTCAGCACCTGCTCGGCGTGCTCGACGGCCACCGGGCCGGCGAAGCAGTGGGAGACCAGGGCGCGGTAATCCTGCCAGGGCTGCGAGCCGGTGAAGTCCTTGGTGTGGGCCTCCAGCGTGTCCCAATGGATCAGCAGCCGGTAGCGTTGCGGGTGCTCGATGGAGCGCCGCACCTCGAAATGCCGGCAACCCTTGGCCTGCTTGAAGATCGCCGAGGCCTCGGTGATGCCCTTCTCGAACTCGGCCTCCAGGCCGGGCTTGATCTCGATCTGCGCGATTTCGAGGATCATCGGTGCGGTTCCTGTCTCAGGTGCGAAGGGCGCGGCCGAGCTTGGCCGCCAGGATGCGCTGCGGGCTCAGGGCCGGGTCGGCCTGGGCGGTGACCGGGAGGTAGGCGGTCTGCTCCAGCATGTAGCGGCCGCCCATGGCGCCGTGCATCACGAGGTCGGAGAAGGTCACCCAGGTCTCGCCGGGGCGGAACTCCACGTCGGCCTGGGGCGCCGACGCCTGATAGGTCTCGTCCTGCTTGAGGGCGTCATGCAGGTGCAGCATCAGGTGGTCGTATTCTGAGCGCTTCGCCTTGGTGATGCGCAGAGCCGCGAGCAGGCGCGCCGAAAGCGGGGAGTAGCCCGGCAGCCGCGGCAGGAACTTCTCCGCCATCGATCCGAAATCCTCGCCGACCCGCCAGCGCCGCGGCTCGCCCGCGGGGTTGACGTTGCGGAACACCCGCAGGATCCGCTTCTCCCCGATCGGGTTCGACGGGAAGGCGTCGACGTGCAGCCGCGTGTCGTCGCGCCGCCAGCTCAGCTTGCGCCGGTCGACGTCGAAGGGCCGGTAGGAGGTGCCGGCGAGGCTCACTCGGTCGAGGTATTCGGGCAGGTAGGTGCCGATCAGGTCGCGGGCGAAGGCGCGGTACCGGATCAGGAGCTGGCGCAGCGCCTCCTGCTCCTCCGGCGTGCCGGCCGCGCCGCGCAGCTCGGCGGCCTCGCCCCGGATGTTGACGTTCTTGGCCTTGCCGTCCGCGAAGGGCCGCTCGGTGAACCGGTGCTCGAACTCGCTGAACGGGAAGGGCAGATCGGGGAACAGCAGGACCGCCCCGGCCTCCAACTCCCGGGCCAAGGAGCCGGGCGTCTCGCCGGGAGCGACTCTGCGGATCGGGCTGATCATCGTGCGCGGGCTGGGCCTGCCATGTCGGGTGCGCCCCTGTAGCCGAGGCGCCTCGGGCAGGCCAGGGGCGGCATTTCCGGTGGATGACATTGCGCGTCCACCGACACCGGGTCGCGCACCCGGCCGCAGCGCTTGCGCAACCGCTCCGTTCCCGGCACGTTCCCCAGCCAGTACCGGCTCAAGAGCGCGGCGGAGGATGGCGCCGATGGCGACCCTGAAGGAATTCGAGGAAGCCTTGCGCGAGCACGGCATGAACATGGCGCTGGCGCTGCTGGAGCGCCTGCGCGAGCGCGACCGCGCGACCCGCACGGTCAAGCCGGCCCGGCGGCTGACCGGACAGAAGATGACCCCGGAGCTCGCTCGGGCGATCCTGGACCTGCACGCCACGACCGGCATGACCCAGCAGGAGATCGCCTTCAAGGTCGGGGTGAACCAGGGCCGGGTCAACGAGGTGATCAAGCGCGGCAAGTGGCTCACGGACGATCCGAGCGCCCCCGAGGCCGTGGCCCGCGACAAGGCGGTCGCCCGGATGCGCGGCGATCCCAAACCCAAGAAGTCGGCCGCCGCTCGCTCTGCCTCCGGCCGGACCAAAGAGCGCAAGGCCCCGCCTCCGAAGGCGCGCAATCAGGGGCAACTGGCCCTGGGGGATCTTTAAAGGCCTCTCGCGGAACCCGTCTTTGCGGGCGCAGCGAAGCAACCCAGCATCGCCACGCTCACCGAGGCCGCGCTGCCCTGGGTTGCTTCGCTCCGCTCGCAAGGACGGCGCGGGCCTTAACTTCCGGTTGTCCGATCCAACCCCCTCACCCCGCCGGCGCGAAGTGACCCCGGTAGCGCGCGCCGATCGCCTCGACCGGCAGAGTCACGAAAACGTCGGTGGTGCCGAACTGGCGGTCGATCACCGCCCCGTCGCCGAAGGTGGCGCCGAGGCGCAGGTAGCCCTTGATCAGCGGCGGCAGGGCCAGCAGGGCCGCCTTGGGATCGACCGCCTCCCTCGGCAGCCGGTCCATCGCCACCGCGCGCTCAGGCAGTGCCGAGGCGCGCCAGTCCTCGGGAGCACGGGCGTGGTGGTGCAGGAAGGCGAGCGGCAGCGCCAGCCGGTCCGGATCGGTGCCCTCCAGGCTGGCGCAGCCGATCAGCGCGTCGATCCGGTGGTGCAGGACATAGGCGTAGATCCCCTGCCAGAGCAGCTCGACGGTGCGCTTGCTCCGGTAGGGCTTCAGCACGCAGGACCGGCCGAGTTCCAGCAGCCGCCGATGCCCCTGCGCGGCGAGCAGCGGCCCGAGGTCGTACTCGCTCTCGGAATAGAAGCCCGCATGGCGCGCGGCCACCTCGCTGCGCAGCAGCCGGTAGGTCCCGACCACCTTGGGCCGGGGCTCGACGAACGGCTTCGTCCGCTTCGGAGCGGCATGATCGAGGACGAGGAGGTGGTCGCAGAGCGCGTCGTAGCTGTCGACGTCGCGCCGGGACAGGGCGGCGAGCCCGGTCGGGATCGCCGACATCTCCTCGTAGAACACCTTGAAGCGCAGGCGCTGCGCCCGGCGGATCTCGGATTTCCGCGTCGCCAGCCGCACCTCCAGGCTGCCGATGCGGCCGAGGCTACGCCCCTCGAACGGATCCGGCAGGCGGATGGCGCGATCGGCCGAGAGGACATCGGCGATGCCGGCTGGACCGAGATCGTCCAGGCGCGGTTGCATCTGCCGACGGCGCAGCTTGGCGATCGGCGCGCCGACGCCCCATTGCACGCCCTTGTGCCAGCCGGCTCCGAGTGCGCTGTAGGCTCCGCGGGCGAGATTGGCGACCATGGTCGGGGATCACTCCGGGTGCGCGTCCTGCACCGTCCTGGGGACTTAAGAGCACGAACGCACACGCCATTATGACAGCCGCCACAAGAAAAGCGCCCCAGCGTTCGGCTGGGGCGCTCCGTCACTCTCAGGTCCCGGTCAGTCGGACTGGAAGTCCGGCCGGATCAGGCGGCCTGCTGGACGGCGTCCGTGCGGACGTCACCCTCGATCACCGGGGCGCTGGCGCGGCCCGCCGTGGCGATCTGGATGCGGCGCGGCTTCTTCGCCTCCGGAACCTCCCGGACGAGGTCGATGTGGAGGAGGCCGTTCTCAAGCGCGGCGCCAGTCACCTGAACATGGTCGGCGAGCTGGAAGCGGCGCTCGAAGGCGCGGGCCGCGATGCCCTGATGCAGGAACTCCGCCTTGCCCTCGGGCTTGCGCTCGCCCTTCAGCGTGAGCGCGTTCTCCCGCACCTCGATCGATAGGTCGGACTCGGTGAAGCCGGCGACCGCGACGGTGATGCGGTAGGCGTTCTCGCCGGTCCGCTCGATGTTGTAGGGCGGGTAGGTGGGCGCAGCCTCGGCGCTCGCGAACTGGTCGAGAGCGGAGAACAGCCGGTCGAAGCCGACCGTGGAACGGTAGAGGGGCGCGAGATCGAACTGACGCATGACATATCCTCGTGTGAGCAACATGCAATTCCGGTCCGCCCAGAGGGCCGGACCCGTCTTTCGTGCCGCCTGATGGCCGGCACACGAGAGATATCGGAGGCGGAAAAACCGGGTTCAAGACCCCGGGCGATAGCAAGAATCGAGTTTTTTTCGCTACGGTCGGACCGCGTACGGACACGCTTGAGGTGAGCCCTGTGAGACGGTTCGACGGTGAGATCGGGCGAGAGCCGCCGCTCCTGACCCTGCGCAGCACGCCGGATAACCCGGTGCCGCCCGGCGGCACCCTGATCGCGGTCGGCACGCGCGACGATTGCACCCTGCGGGCGGCCTATTGGCAGACCACGGCGCGCAGCTGCCGCGGCACGATCTGCCTGCTCCAGGGCCGTGCCGAGTTCATCGAGAAGTACTACGAGACGATCCAGGAGCTGCGGAGCCGCGGCTTCGCGGTCGTCGCCTTCGACTGGCGCGGCCAGGGCGAGTCGGACCGGCGGGTGGACGACCCGCACAAGGGCCACGTCGCCCATTTCGACGAGTACCGCCTCGACCTGAAGGCCGTCACCGAGACGGTGCTGGTCCCGCTGATGCCGGAGCCGCATATCGGCCTCGCGCACTCGATGGGCGGATGCGTCGCCCTCCTCGGGGCTCTCGACGGCTGGTTGCCGTTCCGGCGCTTGGTGACGCTGGCGCCGATGCTGTCGATCCGGATGATCCGCTGGCCGGCGGGCGCCGCCCTGCTGTCGCGGGGCTTGCATCGGCTCGGGCTGGGGAGCCGCTACATCCCGTTCGGCAAGCCGATCTCGATCGCGACGAAACCCTTCGCGGGGAACCGCCTCTCACGCGACCCCGTCCGCTACGCCCGCAATGCCGCGGCGGCCCGGCAGGTCGGCGCCGGCGCCGTCGGCGATCCGACGATCGCGTGGCTGGCCGAGGCGTTCCGGGCCATGGCGCGCCTGCGTGACCCGCGCGCGGCACCGCGCATCGCGCTGCCGACGCTGATCCTCGCGGCGGGCGCCGACCCGGTCTGCGGCACCCCTGACACCGAGCGTTTCGCGGCCCGGCTGAAGGCCGGCCATATCCTGGTCCTGCCGGATTCCCGGCACGAGATCCTGACCGAGCGCGACGCGATCCGGCAGGATTTCTGGGCGGCCTTCGAGGCCTTCGCGCCGGGCTCGCCCCTGCCCTCCCACGCGGAGGTCGAGGCGCACGCCGCCGCGGTGCCGGTGGCGTGAGATCTCAGCCGGCGAGGTCCGGGTCGATGTCGCGCGGGCGCACGAACCGCTCCAGGCGGCCCCGGTCCGAGGCGATCTCCGACCAGTGGGCGGCGTCGAACTCGATCACCGCGTAGGCGGCGGTCGGGAACTCCAGGGCGAGGCGGTCGCGGGCGGCCCGCGGCCCCTCCCCCGCCAGATCGACCGCAAGGTCGCCGAGGCCCGGGTTGTGGCCGACGACGATCACGGCGGCCGCCGTATCGGGCGCGGTCTTGATCATGTCGAGGATCCGGCGGGCCGGGGCCTCGTAGATCTCCGGCTGCAAGCGCGTCTCGGGATTGCCGAGCGCGGAAGCTATCGCATCCCAGGTCTCCCGCGTCCGCAGCGCCGTCGAGACCAGGGCGAGGTCGGGGCGGAACCCCTCCTTCGCCAGATGGGCGCCCACGGCCGGCGCGGTCCGGCGGCCGCGGTCGTTGAGCGGACGTTCGCGGTCGGCGACGCCCGCCGGGCGGTCCGACTTGGCGTGCCGCAACAGGATCAGCCTGCGCATCCCATGAGCCTTTGAAGGAGCCATTCGTGGCGTCGTCTCGGGGCGGGGCGCGCGGCTTTCGCCGGACCGACCCCGTGGACGTCCCTCGACCGGTTAGCCGAAAGTGCGGCGCGCGGGAACCTCGGCTTTCCTCGCCCGGTTCGGAACGCGGGCCGCGGCGCCCCAGTAGACGGCGCGTCGGCCTTTGGCGAAGGAGGCTGCCCGATGGAACGATCGCCCCGCGTCACCGAGATTCTGTCCTGGTACGGGGCCGACAGCCCCGGGACGCTGACCAACCTCGCCCGCATGCTGGAGCACGGCAGGCTCGGCGGCACCGGCAAGATGCTGATCCTGCCGGTGGACCAGGGTTTCGAGCACGGTCCCGCTCGCAGCTTCGGTCCGAACCCGCCGGCCTACGATCCGCGCTACCATTTCGAGCTCGCCCTGGCGGCGGGCTGCAACGCCTACGCGGCGCCGCTGGGCTTCCTGGAGGCGGGGGCGCGGGACTATGCCGGGCGGATCCCGCTGATCCTCAAGCTCAACGACCACGATCTCCTGGCCGACGAGGAGGATCCCGAGCAGGCCATCACCGGCTCGGTGGCGGACGCGCTGCGGCTCGGCGCCTGCGCCATCGGCTTCACGATCTATCCGGGCTCGACCCACCGCAACGCCATGTACGGCCAGATCCGCGCCATCGCCGAGGAAGCCAAGAGCGTCGGGCTCGCGGTGATGATCTGGTCCTACGCACGGGGCTCGGCCCTGTCGAGGGAGGGCGAGACCGCCATCGACGTGATCGGCTACGCGGCGCAGATCGCCGCGCAGCTCGGCGCACACATCATCAAGGTCAAGCTGCCCACCGCCCATATCGAGCAGCCGGCGGCCAGTAAGGTCTACGAGTCGACCAAGATTCCGATCGGCACCGCGGCCGAGCGCGTCCGCCACGTGGTGCAATGCGCCTTCAACGGCCGGCGGATCGTGATCTTCTCCGGGGGCGCCCACGCCGAGGAGGCCAAGTTCCTCGACGAGATACGGGCGATCCAAGCCGGGGGCGGTTTCGGCTCGATCGTCGGGCGCAACGCTTTCCAGCGCTCCCGCGATGACGCGCTGAAGCTGCTCGGGCAGATCACCGACATCTACGCGGGCCGATAGGCGGCCTCGGGAAGGGCGCCGGCGGCTCAGCCGCCGCGCTGGTCCCGGCGCATCATGAAGGCGAGCTTCTCGAACAGGCTGACATCCTGCTCGTTCTTCAGGAGCGCCCCGTGCAGGGGCGGGATCAGCTTGCGGCCGTCCTGCTCGCGCAGGGTCTCGGGGGCGATGTCCTCGGAGACGAGGAGCTTCAGCCAGTCGAGCAGTTCCGAGGTCGAGGGCTTCTTCTTCAGGCCCGGGACCTCGCGCATTGCCAGGAAGGTGCGCAAAGCCTCCTCGACGAGGCGGTGCTTGATGCCCGGATAATGGACGCCGACGATGCGCTGCAGCGTCTCGGAATCGGGAAACTTGATGTAGTGGAAGAAGCAGCGGCGCAGGAACGCGTCCGGCAATTCCTTCTCGTTGTTCGACGTGATGATCACGATCGGCCGGCGCACGGCTTTGACGGTCTCGCCGGTCTCGTAGACGTGGAACTCCATCCGGTCGAGTTCGGTCAGCAGATCGTTGGGGAACTCGATATCGGCCTTGTCGATCTCGTCGATGAGCAGGACCGGGCGCTCGGGCGCGGTGAACGCCTCCCAGAGCTTGCCGCGCCGGATGTAGTTGCCGATCTCCGAGACCCGCGGGTCGCCGAGCTGGGAATCCCGCAGGCGCGAGACCGCGTCGTACTCGTAGAGGCCCTGCTGCGCCTTGGTGGTCGATTTGATGTTCCAGACGATCAGCGGCGCATTCAGCCCCTTGGCGATCTCCTCGGCCAGCACGGTCTTGCCGGTGCCGGGCTCGCCCTTCACGAGGAGGGGGCGTTCGAGCACGACTGCGGCGTTGACCGCCGCGGTGAGGTCGGGGGTCGCGACGTAGGTCTCGGTGCCGGAAAAGCGCATCGCGGTCTCGATGAGGTGGGCCTGGGGTCACGGGTAACGCGGGGCGCCGCAGGGCCGCAAGCGCTCTGCCGCGGCTTTGCCGACAGCGCCTCTCCCACTCCAGCCCTCATCCTGAGGTGCCCGCGTCGGCGGGCCGCGAAGGAGGGCTCCAGGGATCGCGCAGCTGGCTGGAGAGCTCCTTCGCGGCCTCCGCTGCGCTCCGGCGCCTCAGGATGAGGGAGCGGGTTTGAGTCTCGGGCTAAGCCCTGAGCCTGATCAGCCCTTCTCGTGCCAGACGCAGTTCCGGGCCAGGATCTCGAGGTTGACGTCCGACTTCTGCGGCTGCGGCAGGGTCTTGCCGTCCATGGCGAGGTCGATCTTGATCTCGACCTGACCCTTCGCCTCGTTGGAGCGGCGGGAGAAGTAGCAGTATTGCTGGTAGGGCTGGTCGGCGCTGTCCTTGAAGTTCCAGCCGGTCACGATCTGCCCGTCGAGGTAGGGCACCTGCTTGAACACCGTGAAGGTCGTGTTCACCGCCGCCTTGGAGGCCGGGGCGGCGTCGCTGCCGAGCTGCGCCTTGGTGGGCGTCGGGGAGGCGGCGACCTTGGGCAGGCCCTCGAGCTTGAGGGTGTTGTCGGTGAGCGTGACCTCGCCCTTGGTCTTCAGGGTCACGTCCGAGAGCGCGGCCTGCATGGCGGCGGCGATCTTCTCCGCTGCCGTGTCGAACTGGTTCAACGTCGCCCAGCCATAGGCCGCCGCCCCGACGCCGATGCCGGCGAGGCACGCGAAGGCGCCGAAGCCCAGCGCCCGGAACAGGAAGGCCCGGGCGGCGACGTAGCTCGAATCCGCCCGTAGGCGGGAATTCACCTGTTGGGCGAGGGCGATGTTCTCAGGAGTTCCGCCCGCGACGTAGTTCATGCGCCCGCTCCCGCGGCAGGTAGGGTCTGGCCCGGCAGGGTCTGGTTGGGCAGAGCCTGCTGGCCCTGGGCCGGTCGGTTCATCGGGATCACCGCGCCCGAGGCGTTGGCGGCGCGCGGCAGGATCGGCTCAGGATGCGAGCGCAGGGCGTCGGCGATCGCGTCCAGCATGTAGGGGGCGGCCTCCGGGTTCACGGCGGCGCCGAGGTCGTCCTCGTCCATGAAGGTCCGGCGGGTCGAGACCGCGCAGAGCGCCAGGATCGTCGACGCGAAGGCCGCGCAGATCGCCGGCAGGAACACGAAGATCCGCAGGAAGGCGTGGACCTGGCTCTCGGTCACGTCGATCGGGTCGACGCCGTAGACCATGGCGGTGAAGGAATGCAGCTGCGAGCGATTGACCGCGTTGCGGTAGCCCTGCTCGGCATCGGCCACGCGCCGGTCGGCGGCCCCCGGATCGAGGGCGGCGCGCGCCTTGCGGGCTTCCTCCAGGTCCTTGATCATGCCGGCGCGGTCGGCGGACGCCTTGGCGACGCCCTGCGACAGGGCGGCGACCCGGGGATCGGCCACGCATTTCAGGTTCTGGTACTTGCGGCCCTTGCTGTTGGTGCCGAACACGCGCTCGCAGCGCTGGGCCGGGAGGCCGGCGAGCTGCTGGGCGTTGTCGGCGGAGCGCTTCTCGATCTGGTCGAGCTCGGCGGTGTACTGGGCCACGCGCTCGTCGGCCGCCTTGATGCGGTCGCCGATCGTGGCGCGGTCGGCCTGCGCGTCCTTCAGGGCAGTCTTCGTTCGGGCCGCCTCCATCAGGCGGGGATGGAACATCATCTCGCCGAGCTGCGACACCGACTTGGTGGTCACGCCCGCCGCGAAGATGATGCCGATCACCGCGAGCGCGCGCACGAAGTACGAGCGCTGGGTCCGGGCGAGGATGCCGAGCGGCACGCGGCACAGCTCCACCGCGGCGTAGACCATCGGCGCCAGCAGCATGAAGTAGAAGGCGTGCCAGTCACCGTCGCTATAGACGCCCGCGAACAGCCACGCGCCCCACAGCGAGGCGCCGATCACCATGAACTCGACGAGGTACGCGATACCCACGTAGCCCCACTTGATGCGGTAGCCCTTGTCGACGTGGCGCTGGTGGCGCCAGCGATCCGATTCCAGCTTCCACTCGCGCTGCTCGCGCTTCAGGTCGCGGTTGGGTGGCGAAGCGGGACCGGAAAATATCGATTTGATGGAGATCATCGGCCTCGTCGCATCCATCGGGTCCAGTCTCGGGCACGGCCCGGCCGAGCTTAACCCCCGGTTAACTCAGGCGTGTATGCGCGCATTGTGCCGATTTTGCGCCGCGTTGCACGTCTTCACTGCACGCATCCTCTGGATGGCCGTCTGCATCCCGCGTGCCGGTGACCGAAATGTCTCACCCCGGCCGTGTATCCGGCTTGTGTCAGAACGCACCTGCGCGGGACCGATCCGGGACGGAAACCGGTTGCTCCCGCAGGAGCGCCGACCCATGATCGCTAAGCCGTGATCGGCATCCCCGCCGCCCCGAGAGACGAGGTTCGATCCGCCGCCGATGCCAGAGGTCCAGATCTCGGGAGTCCATTCGGGCTCCTACAAGGAAGCGATCCTATTCCTCGTCACGGCGGGCATCGTGGTGCCGCTGTTCCACCGCCTGCGGATCTCGCCGGTTCTCGGCTTCATCGGTGCCGGCGCCCTGCTCGGACCCTTCGGCCTCGGCCGGCTGGCCGACACCTACCCCTCCGTTCACCTCTTCACCATCGGCAACCGCGCCGAGATCGCGCATCTCGCCGAGTTCGGCGTGATCTTCCTGATGTTCATGATCGGGATCGAGCTGTCCTGGGAGCGCCTGCGGATCCTGCGTCGCCTGGTCTTCGGCCTCGGCTCCCTGCAGGTGGGCTGCTCCGCGCTGATCCTCGGGGCGATCCTCTACGGGCTCAACGTGCCGCCCACCGGCGCGGTGATCGTCGGCATCGGCCTCGCCTTGTCGTCGACCGCCGTGGTGCTGCCGGTTCTGGCCGAGCAGAAACGGCTCAATGCGCCCACCGGCCGCACCAGCTTCGCGGTCCTGCTGTTTCAGGATCTGGCGGTGGCGCCGGTCCTGTTCGCCATCGCGGTGCTCGGCCGCGACGATGGCGGCGACAAGGGCTGGGCGCTGGCCATGGCGCTCGGCCAGGCGGCGATCGCGCTGGTGCTGATCGTGGTCGCGGGGCGCCTCGCGCTGCGCCCCCTGTTCCAGCTGGTGGCGCGCACGCGCTCCACGGAGCTGTTCATGGCGGCCTGCCTGCTGGTCATCGTCGGCACGGCGCTGACCGCGGCGGCGAGCGGCCTGTCGATGACCCTGGGCGCCTTCGTGGCCGGCCTGCTGCTCGCCGAGACCGAGTATCGCCGGGCGATCGAGGCGACGATCGACCCGTTCAAGGGCCTGCTGCTGGGCGTGTTCTTCGTCTCGGTGGGCATGAACCTGGACCCGGCCCAGCTCATGGCATCGCCGGGGGCGATCCTCGGCCTGTCCCTGGCGCTGGTCCTGATTAAGGCCGCCGTGGTGATGATGGCAGCCCCCGTCCTGAAGATCCCCCGGCCGGTGGCCCTGGAGACGGCGCTGCTGCTCGGGCCGGGCGGCGAGTTCGCCTACGTGCTGATCGGCGGCGCCATGGCGACCGGGCTGGTGCCGGAAGAGGTCGGGGCGGCCGCCCTGGTGGTCACCACCGTCACGATGATCATGATCCCGGCTCTGGCGGCGATCGGGCGGCGGCTCAAGATGCGGGCGACGGCCAGCGCTCAGGCCGCCGTCAAGGCGGAGCCGTGGCCTGAGCGGGTGGAGAACCGGGTGATCGTGGCGGGCTTCGGCCGCGTCGGCCGACAGGTCGGCGAGATGCTGGAGCGGCACAAGATCCCGTATCTCGCCCTCGATTCCGACGCCGCCCGGGTCGCCGAGCAGCGCCGCGCCGGCGCGCCGGTCTATTTCGGCGACAGCGGTAACACCGAGATGCTGCGCCGCTGCGACATCGCCACGGCCCGGGCCCTGGTGGTGACCCTCGACAATCCGCGCGCCGTCGAGGCGGCGGTGTCGGCGGCCCGCGCGGAGCGGCCGGACCTGACCATCGTGGCCCGTGCCCGCGACGCCCGTCACGCGTCGTCCCTCTACGAACTCGGCGTCGACGACGCGGTGCCAGAGACGATCGAGGCCTCCCTGCAGCTCTCCGAGGCCGTGCTGGTCGATGTCGGCGTGCCGATGGGACTCGTCATCGCGTCGATCCATGAGCGTCGGGACGAGTACCGGACCCTGCTGAAGAAGCGCGAGAACGAGGCGAAGCCGATCTTCCGCGCCCGCCGCACGGTGGGCAAAGCTCTGGGCAAGCCGTCGGCCAAGCGGGAGCCCGAGCGTCAGGAGGTGGCGGCCGGCCAGGAGGCGTGACGGGTCTCTTAGACCGAGGCGCGCTGGGCCTCGTCGTGCTTGGCCCGCCGCGCCACGCGGCTGCGCGGCGCCGGCTCGAACCCGTCGGCGAAGCTGCAGCGGTAGACCAGCTCGTCCGGCGGCCCGAGGCCGGTGACCAGGGGCACCGTCACGGTATCTCCGGAGAAGCGCCAGCCGCGCGCGCCCTTGTCCCAATAGAGCCAGACCGTGCCGGGATAGCCGCGCAGGGTGAACACCGCGGCCTTGCGCGACAGGGCCTGCACGGCCCGCGGCGCGTACATGCCCTTGTCCCGGTAGGCCTCCCGGGTCGCGTCCGGCTGACGGTCCATGAAGGTGTTGCGCACCAGCTGAATCGTCGCCCCCGGCTTCCCGAGAAACCGCTTGAAGTCCGCCAGATTCCGCAGGATGACCGCCATCGCGGGTCTCCTCGCTTGCCCTGCGCGGGCCGCGTTGCCGCGTCCGCACACACTCGATGTACCGAGTTGAGCGATTCCCATGACCGAATGAGTGACCAGGCCAGGCTTGTCCGGGCACATATCAACAGATTCGGCGAGTTATGCCCAGGTTACGAGTCCCATTTGTGCGGAGAGACTCGCGTGGCCGTCTGAATCAGCGCTGTTCATAGCGCTGCATCTTGTCGACCATCCGCGAAGATTCAGAATCGCGGTCTAAAACTCTTCCCGAGCGCGGCACTGCCGTCATCGATTCGCTCGGGCTTGACCCGCGCCTCCGGGTGGCGCGTTCTCCCGGGATGCTGCTGCAGTTCTTCACGGCCCTCCGGGACGCCAAGGTGCCCGTCTCCTTGAAGGAGTACCTGACGCTTCTCGGCGCCCTCGACCGGGGCCTCGCCGGGCACGATGTCGAGGCATTCTATTTCCTGTCGCGCACGGCGCTGGTGAAGGACGAGGCGCATCTCGACCGGTTCGACCGGGTGTTCGGCAAGGTGTTCAAGGGTCTCGAGAGCCTCGGGGAGGCGGTGGAGCCCACACCCATTCCCGAGGAGTGGCTGCGCAAGCTCGCGGAAAAATACCTGACCGAGGCCGAGAAGGCGGAGCTGAAGGCGCTCGGCTGGGACAAATTGTTCGAGACCCTGAAGCAGCGGCTCGCCGAGCAGAAGGGGCGCCACCAGGGCGGCTCGAAATGGATCGGCACCGGCGGCACCTCGCCCTTCGGCGCCTACGGCTACAACCCGGAAGGGATCCGCATCGGCCAGGACGGCAACCGCAACTTCCGGGCGGTGAAGGTCTGGGACAAGCGCGAGTTCAAGGATCTCGACGACGACCGAGAGATCGGCGCGCGCACCATGCGCCTTGCGCTGCGGCGCCTGCGCCGCTTCGCCCGGACCGGCGCGGCCGAGGAACTCGACCTCGACGGCACGATCCGCGAAAGCGCCCGCCAGGGCTACATCGATGTGAAGCTGCGGCCGGAGCGGCGCAATGCCGTGAAGGTGCTGCTGTTCCTGGACGTCGGCGGCTCGATGGACTGGCACATCGAGCAGGCCGAGGCGCTGTTCTCGGCGGCGCGCTCGGAGTTCAAGCACCTCGCGCATTACTACTTCCACAACTGCCCCTACGAGGCGGTCTGGACCGAGAACCGGCGGCGGCACGAGGCGAAGACGCCGCTGCTCGACGTGATCCGCACCTACGGCAGCGACTACCGGCTCGTCTTCGTGGGCGACGCCTCGATGAGCCCCTACGAGATCGCCACAGCCGGCGGTTCGGTGGAGCACTGGAACGCGGAGGCCGGCGCCGTCTGGATGCAGCGGCTCCTCGACCACTTTCCGAAGGCGGCGTGGCTCAACCCCGTCCCCGAGACCCACTGGGGCTACACCCAGTCGATCGGCATGATGCAGCGGCTGGTCTCGGGCCGGATGTACCCGCTGACCCTGGAGGGACTCGACGCGGCGGCGCGGGCGCTTGTGCGATAACAGGTGGGTTTAGGGTCTCACCGCGCGATGCGGGCGGAGGCGATGCCGTCCTTGCGAGCGCAGCGAAGCAATCCAGCGGCGCCACATACACGGATATCGCGCTACCCTGGGTCGCTTCGCTGCGCGCGCGATGACGGGATGTGATCGAACGCCCTGAACGGTGCCGTGTCAGCCCTGCTGGGACGGCGTCGTCACCACGAGGCCGTCCAGCGCCGGCGTGATCTTGATCTGGCAGGATAGGCGGGAATTCTCACGGACGTCGCTGGCGAAATCCAGCATGTCCTGCTCCATGTCCTGCGCCTTGCCGACCGTCTCGATCCAGGCGTCGGCGACGTAGACGTGGCAGGTGGCGCATGCGCAGGCGCCGCCGCACTCCGCATCGATCCCCGGGACGTTATTGCGCAGCGCCGTCTCCATCACGGTCGCGCCGACGCTGCCTTCGACGGTCCGCTCCGTCCCGGCGTGGTCGACGTAGGTGATCTTGGGCATGCTGGGGGCTCCGGGCTCGCGTCGAGCGCACTCTGTCCGACGGGCGGCGTGCCTGCTTGGCGGCTGGAAACGCGGAATGCAAGCGCGGCGGTTGACGCCGGTCCCGGATCGATCGCCGCATTGCAAGAACGCGCGCGTCGAAGGCGCCCGGAGGGCGGCTTTCAGGTCCGCGCGGCCGCGATCTCGGACAGCGCCGCCGTGACCGCGTCCGCGAGGGCGTCGAGGGCGACTGGTCCGGCGCCGGACCGCAGGTGCGTCTCCGCGACGTCGGCCAGCGCGCACACCTGAGCGGCCCCGACCCCGGCGGCCGAGCCCTTGAGCGTGTGGGCGAGGTCGGCGCGCCGGTCCCGCGGCAGGGCCGGATCGGTCAGGCGCGCCAGGATCGACCGGCATTGGCCGGCGAACAGGTCCAGGACCTCGCGGGCGAGGTCGGCGTCGCCGCCGGTCTGCGCATCGAGCTCCGTGCGGTCAATAGCCTGCATGATCCGGCTCCCGACCCCGCATTCTTCTGGGGGTTGTCGGACCGATCCCCATGATTCACCCCCCGATTCGCCACGGGGGGATCGCGCGGACGGGCCCGTCTGCTGCAAGATGGCGCGGCCGAAAGGCGGCGGGCCCGGTAACTATTCGGTTAACGTTTTCTGGGGCCGCACGGTAGCTCGGGTATCGGCAATCGATGCCCGAGTTTAGTCTTGTAATGGTAAACGGGGCGTTGCGTCTCCGGCATAAGCCTCTCCAGGCGCCGGTGAACCCGTGTAACGAGGCGTTGAATGGCGACCGAGAAGAAGCTGAAGGATCCGGCCGAGGCCGCGCTCTCTGCGATCGAGCAGGCGCTGAACCTCGACGCCCTGACGCCGAACGGCACCGATGGCCGCGCCGAGCCGCGCCTGCCCGATGTCGGTGACGCCGATCCGCTCCTCGACGGGACGCTCGACCCGGCCGGCCGGACCATGCCGCCGCGCCTCGACCTCGACGCGCCGCTCGTCTCCGACCTGCCTCCGCCCGGCCTGGAACGCCCGCGGCGCGAGGGCGGGCTCCTGCCTCCTGACCGCTCGCTGGTGGCCAACGACGACCGGCGCAACATCGGCATCCTGCAGCAGACCCTGCGGGTGCGCTCCTCGCCCAAGCCCTACCTGTTCGCGCTCGCCGCCGGCCTCGTCTGGATCGGCGCTCTCGTGCTGATCGCGTGGTCGAAGTCCGAGGGCGACCTGCGCGCCGTCGTCTCGGGCCTGACCGCCCTGCAGGCGAGCGTCGGCGCCGCGGCCCTGTTCGGCCCGGTGGTGCTGTTCGTGATCGCCGCCATGCTGGCGGTGCGCGCCCAGGAGATGCGCCTCGTCGCCCGCGCGGTCGGCGAGGTCGCGGTGCGTCTGGCCGAGCCCGAGAGCTTCTCCACCGACGCGGTCCTGACCATGTCGCAGACGGTGCGCCGCGAGGTGGCGGCGGTCGGCGACGGCGTCGAGCGGGCGCTCGCCCGGGCCGGCGAGCTGGAGACTTTGGTTCGCGGCGAGATCGCCACGCTGGAGCGGGCCTATTCCGACAACGAGATCCGGATCCGCTCCCTCGTCGACGAGCTGGTGGCGCAGCGCGAGGCGATCGTCACGAACGCCGAGCGGGTGCGCAGCGCCATCACCGGGTCGCACCAGAGCCTGAGCCAGGACCTGGAGGGCGCCTCCGACCGGATCGTCTCCGCGGTGACCGGCGCGGGCGAGCGCGTGACCGGCGCGCTGGAAACCCGCGGCGCCGAGATCACCGCCTCCCTGGGCGACGCGGGCGACCGGGTGGTCAGCCTGATGACGGCCCGCGGCAGCGACCTGATCGACAATCTCGCGGCCACCAGCCAGGACGTGCGCGGCACCCTGCAGGAGGTCGGCGAGACTCTGACGCGCGCCTTCGAGAGCCGCGCCGGCGACGCGACCGGCGCCTTCGAGGCTGCCGGCACCGCCCTGGCCGGCCGCCTGTCCGAGAATGCCGGGACCCTCGCCCAGAGCATCGCCGAGACCGGCACGCGCGTGAGTGAGGCGCTGGAGCGTCAGGCCGGCACGGTGCGCGAGAGCTTCGAGCGCTCGGTGACCGGGCTTGAGACCGTGTTCCTGTCGCGCGGCTCGGAGCTGACCGAGCGCTTCGGCACGATGGGTGCCGAGATCACCGCGCGCTTCGCCGAGACCGGCTCCGCCCTCACAGAGGACATCGCCGGCCGCGGCCTGGCG
Organism: Methylobacterium sp. FW102-HT35C08; assembly: GCF_058790235.1. NCBI lineage: Bacteria > Pseudomonadati > Pseudomonadota > Alphaproteobacteria > Hyphomicrobiales > Methylobacteriaceae > Methylobacterium > Methylobacterium sp. FW102-HT35C08. The sequence continues at coordinate 1,987,058 of NZ_JBYTCL010000002.1, forward strand.
CTCCGCGCCGAGATCGAGAGCGCGGGCCTGTCCGTCGCCGAGACGATCGAGGGCCGCGGGCGCGACGCGCAGGCCGCCCTGGCGCTGGCTGCCAGCGGCGCCGGCGAGACCCTGACGGCGCGCGCCGGCACGGTGCGCGACGCGTTGATCGACACCGCCGAGCGGATTGCCGAGGCGCTCTCGGACCGTGGTAGCGCCCTCACCGACCGCATGGACGGCATCGCTTCGCGCCTGGACGAGACCGTGACGGTGCGGGCTGCGGATCTGGAGAACCGTGTCGCCGACGCGGCCGAGCGTGCGGGCGGCAGCCTCGCGCATCGGACGCAGGAGGCCACAGCGCGCCTGGAGGCCGCCTTCGCGGCTCTCGGGCAGGGTTTCGAGGCCGGGGCCGCCGCCGCGGTCGGCTCCCTGCAGGGCACCGTCGAAGGGCTGTCCGGCGCGCTCGGCGGCCGCGCCGCCGAGGCCGTGCAGATCTTCGAGCGCCGGGTGGCGGAATCTGCCGCCGCGCTCGCGGCGCGCGCGGCCGAAGCCGCCGAGGCGCTGCGCGCCGCCGCCGACCAGGCGGGCAATGCCGCCGAGACGCAGACCCGGGACGCCGCTGCCCGGCTCGCCGGTGCGCTGGAGACCCTGCAGAACGCCTCCGCCGAGGTCACCGGCGCCGTCGAGGCCGAGACCGCGATCCTGACGGCCCGCTTCCGCGACGCCGCCGACCGCGCCGGCACGGAACTCGGCGAGCGCGGCATGGCCGCCGTGTCGGCCGTGCGTGCGGCCCTCGACGATCTCAACCGCGAGCTTGCCGCCCGCACGGGCGACGCCACCGGCAGCCTCGCCGAGGCCGCCCGCGCGGTCTCGGCTGACCTCGCCGCCCGGATCGGCGAGATGGAGGCGGCCTTCGGCGCGCATGGCCGCGGCGTCGCCGAGTTGCTCGCCAGCCACGCCGACGAGACCCAGGCCCGCATCAGCGGCACCGGCCGCGATATCGTGCTCGCGGTGGCGAGCCAGGGTGCCCGCATCGCCGACACGCTCAGCCAGACCGGCGCGAGCTTCGCCGAGACCGCCGACGGCCGGGTCCGCGCGATCGACGAGACGCTGGGCAATCGCCTCGCTGCCCTGCAGGAGACCATCGCCCGCGGCGACATCCTGGCCGACCGGATCGGCCGCGACACGGCGGCCCTGGGCGAGACCGTCGGCGCCCGTCTGGAAGAGATGGACCGGCTGATTGCCGGCAAGGGCCAGGCCGTCGCCGAGACGATCTCGGCCCAGGCCCGCGAGGCCGGCAGCCTGATCGAAACCCAGCTCGGCGGCCTCGAGGCGCGTTCCGCCCAGCGGGCCGCCGAGATCGGTGCGGCCGTGGCCGACCTCGTCAGCCACATCGACGGGCATCTGGGCAGCCGCGTCGGCGCCGTCGACGAGGCGCTGCGCGCCCGCACCGACGAGATGGCGCGGATCATGGCCGAGGGTCACCGCAGCCTGATCGAGATGCTGGAGGGCCGCACCAGCGGCCTCGGCCAGGACATCGCCCGGCACACCGGCGAGATTGCCCGCCGGATCGAGGAGAGCGCCGGCCATTTCGATGCCGGCGTCATCGGCCGCCTCCAGGCGATCGCCGAGACCCTGGACGAGCGCGCGCGCCTCGTCGACGAGAGCTTCGGCGTCCAGGCCTTCGAGGCGATCCGCCTCATCGAAGCCCGCACCCGTGCGGTCGACGAGGAGCTGGCCGGCCGGACCCGCGATCTCGTGGCGATGATCTCCGACCGGACCGGCGGCCTCGACGGCGCCATGGCCGAGCGCGTCCGCGCGCTCACGACGACCATCGCGGACTCCACCCGCGACCTGGAGGCGTCGCTGGCGGCCCGCACGGAGGCCCTCGTCCGGGAGATCGACGAGCGCACGGAGAGCGCCAACGCGGCCCTCACGGCCCACACCGACGCCGTCCGCGCCGCCTTCTCGGAGCGCGCGGAACTCCTCGGTCGCCTCATCGACGAGCGCATCGCCGCCATGTCGGGCGAACTCGACGAGAAGGGTCGGGCCGTGTTCGGGGCGATCGGCAGCCGGATCACCGAACTCGCCCGCCTGCTCGACCGCGGCGGCACGTCGCTCGCCGAGCTGATCGATCAGCGCGGTGAGAGTGTGCTGTCCAAGCTCCAGCAGACCATCGCGGATGCCGAGCGCATGCTCGATGCCGGCGAGGGCCGCCTGGGGCACACCCTCTCGAGCCGCACCGTCGATATCAGCGGCCTGCTCGATGACGGCGTGCGCACGGTCCACACCCTGCTCGACGACCGCACCAACCAGATCCGCGTGATGCTGGACGACCACGCCGGCACCCTGGCCGCGACTCTCGACGGCCGCATGGGCCCGATCAACGAGGCGCTGGACGGCCGCGGCCAGGCGCTGGTCGCCGCCCTGGAGGGCGCGTTCGGCACCGCAAACGGGGCCCTCGAGGACCGGACGCGGCAGCTCGGTAGCCTGTTCGACGAGCGGCTGGGCACCCTGGAAGGCCTGGTGGAGGGGCGTGGCAACCGCCTCGCCGAGACGCTCAGCGCCCGGGCCCAATCCCTGCGCACCCTGTTCGAGGAGGCGCAATCCGCCCTCGACGCGGTGGTGGAGGGCGGCGGCGGCCGCTTCGCCGCCACGGTCGATGCCCGCATCCAGTCCCTGCGCGCGGTGCTGGAGGAGGCGCCTGCCGCCGTCTCCGCACTGGTCGAGACTCGTGAGCGCCAGCTCGCCGCGACCCTCGACGCCCGGACCCAGCGCCTCCAGACCCTGTTCGAGGAGGCCCAGACCGGCCTGCGCGAACTCGTGGACGGGCGCGGCCAGGAGGTCGCCGACGCCATCGCGGTCCGGACCGAGGGCCTGCGCACAACCCTCGACGCTGCGCCTGCCCAGATGGCCGACATGCTGGACACCCGTCTGGCGGACCTGCAGGGCCTGTTCGAGCGGGCGCAGGGCGAGATCGACCGGCTCGTGGACGGCCGTGGCCGCCAGATCGCCGGGACGATCGAGCACCGGACCCAGGCCCTCCAGGCGACGATCGAGAAGGTGAACCCGGCGATTGCGGGCCTGCTCGAGGAGCGCGAGACCCGCCTCGCCGAGACGCTCAAGGAGCATTCGGGCGAGCTGCAGGCCCTGTTCGAGCGGGTGCAGAACCGCCTCGGCACGATCGTCGAGGGCACCGGCCGCGATGTGTCCGAGCGGGTCGACGCGCGCATCGAGGCCCTGCGGTCGACGTTTGAGCAGGCGCGCGCGGCGATCGAGGGCCTCCTGGAGGACCGTAGCCAGGCCCTGGTGGCGGCTGCCGAAGGCCGCACGGGCGCCCTGGTGGAGGTCTTCGACGCCCGCCTGCGTGCTCTCGACGGTGCCGTCGAGGGCCGGACCGGCGCGCTGGTCGAGGCCTTCGACGCCCGACTGCGCGACCTCGATGGTGTCGTGGAGGGCCGCACGGCGGCCCTGGCTCAGGCCGTGGAGGCGCAGAGCGAGGCCCTGGCTCGCGGCGTCGATGCCCGCGCCGACGCCTTTACCCAGCGCATCGACAGCCGCATGCGGCTGTTCGCGACCCTGGTGGCCCAGCGCGCCGATACGCTGGCCACCGCCTTCGACGATCGCCACGACGCCTTCGCGGGTCTCATGGACGAGCGCACGGCAGCCCTGGTTGCCGCCCTCGACGAGCGGGCGCGCGCCCATGCCGAGCAGGTCGACGCTCACAACGCGGCGCTGGCCGAGACGCTCAGCCGCCGCGAGGCTGCCCTGGCGGGCCTGATCGATGCCCGCACCGAGGCTCTCGGGGCCGGGTTCGAGCGCCGGGCCACGGCCCTGGGCGCCCTGGTGGATTCCCGCGGCGAGGCCCTGTCGCGCCGCCTCGCGGAGAGTGCCGAGACCCTGGTCCGCGCCATCGAGGAGCGCGGCGGGGCGCTGCTCGCCAGTGTCGAGGGTAGCGGCCGTGCGGTCGGCGACAGCTTGGACGGCCATGTCGAGCGCCTGCGCACCGCGATCGACGGGCCGATGATGGACCTGTCCCGCGCCCTCGCGGACCGGGCCGAGGCGATCGAGCGGACGCTCGCCGAGACCGGCGTGCCCCTGGCCGAGAGCCTGCGGGAGCGGACCGAGGAGCTGGCCGTGCAGTCCAGGGCCTCGGCCGAGCTGCTGCGCGCCGCCGTCGAGGACGGGGCGGGCCGCACCCTCTCGGAGCTGTTCGAGACCAACGACCGGATGGGCCGGGAGCTGGGCGCCCTGCTCCAGCGGATCGAGGCCGCCAACACTGCCCTCACCGAGCTCGTGGCCGGCGCCGACACCAATCTCGGCGCGATCGAGCAGGGCCTTGCCGGCCGGATCGAGCAGGTCCAGGGCGCTCTGGAGCGCATCGCCGCCGAGACCGGCCGGGCCAGCGCGGGCGTCTCGTCTCAGGTCGAATCCCTGCGAGGTGCCGCCGACGGCGCGCTGCGCGAGGCCGCCCGGTTGGCCGAGACTCTCGACGGCCGCGGCCGCTCGCTCGGCGAGCAGACCGCCGCCCATGTGGCGGCGCTCGACCGGGCCGCGGCCTCGCTGGCCGCGATCGAGGAGCGTCTGGGAACGGCCCTGTCGAGCCGCGAATCCGCGCTGACCCAGGCCATGAGCGCCTTCGAGGCGCGTGCCGCCGCTCTGGAGCAGAACGGCAGCGCCCTCGCGCAGACGATCGAGCAGACGCTGCGCGCGGCCGAGGAGCGCGCCCGCAGCGTGGGCGAGTCCCTGGCCCAGTCGGCCCAGGGCGCCGGCGCCTCGGTGACGAGCGCCTTCGCCGACCTCAAGGACAGCGCCAGCGCCGAGGGCGAGAAGGCCGCCCAGGGCGTCCGACAGGCGATCGAGGAAGCGTCGCGCGAGATGCGCAGCGGCTTCCAGGAGGCCCAGGCCAGCTTCGGCGACTCCTTCTCGGCCCTGCGCGAGATGGCGGGCTCGATCCGCGGCGAGCTCGATGCGACCCGCGCCGAGCTGGCCAAGGGCGTGCTCGAACTGCCGCGCGAGACGCAGGACGCGACCGGCGAGATGCGCCGGGTCGTGGCCGACCAGATCAAGGCGCTCAACGAGCTCTCGTCCCTGGTCTCCCGCTCCGGCCGCAGCGTGGACGTCGCCCAGCCGCAGACCCAGCGCCGGGTCGCCGAGGGCGGCAGCCGCGCCGCGGTGGCCGCGCCGGCCGGCCCGGTCGCCGCAGCGCCTCTCGCGCCGACGGCCTCCGCCGCGCCGGCTCTGCCGGCCCCCGCGGCCGCACCGCGCGCTTCCGCGGCGGCCCCGGCCCGGATCGAGGCGGCGCGCCCGGCCGCCCCGGCCCGCACCGCCGGCCCGGCCCAGGCCGGGGACAAGCGCGGCTGGCTGTCCGACCTGCTGACCCGCGCCTCGCTGGACGACGACGAGGAGGCGGCCCCCGCGGCCGAGGCGCCGGTCACCGCGCAGGCGGGGCGTCGGGCCTCGCCCCCGGCCGCGGCGGAGACCGGACGGATCGCCCTCGACACGATCTCCACCGACATCGCCAAGATGATCGAGCATCGGACCGCGGTCGATCTGTGGGAACGCTACCGGCGCGGCGAGCCCAACCTGTTCGACCCACGGATCTACACGCCGCAGGGCCGGGCGACCTTCGCGGAGATCCAGCGCCGCTACCGGTCGGATGCGGAGTTCCGCCGCAGCGTCGACCGCTACGTCAGCGAGTTCGAGCGCCTGCTCGGCGACGTGCTCAAGAACGACAGCGACGCCAAGCGGACCGACGCCTACCTCACTTCGGAGACCGGCAAGGTCTACACCATGCTGGCCCATGCCAGCGGGCGCTTCGACGGGGCGTAGGACCGATCCCGCCGGGGCCGTTCGCGGCGCCGGCGGGAGGCACGCCAACGGGAGAGACTCATCCAACCCTCCCCCCATCCTGAGGGGCGGACGGGCGTATCCTGGTCACAGCAGGCCGAGGCCGACCAGCTCGCGCCGGAGGGCTTCCGGCATCTCGGCGAGATCGCCCGACGCCTCCGCCCCGAGATCGGCCGGCGCGTCGCCCGCCGTCAGGTAGCGCCAGCCCTGGAACGGCCGGTAGGGCCGGGGCGCCACCGGGACGAGGTGCGGATCGAAGACCAGCCGGCAGCGCGGGATCCCATCCTCGCCGGTCAGCGGCTCGATCGCGGTGATCGCCTGCCGGCACGACAGGGTCCCGCGGATCACCCAGTAGATCGAGCCCTGTCCGGTGATCTCGCGGTGGCGCTTGGGCAGGGTCCGGGTGACGTGGAACGGCGCGGCCGTCCGGCCGTCCCGGAGGGCCTCCGTCAGGAACCGGGCCTGCCGCGCCTCGAGATCGGCGATGGAGGCAGGTCCGACGCAGAGCTTGATCAGGTGCAGGGCCACGGACGCGCGTTCTCAGGTCTCTCGGCAGGGCGGCCCTGATAGCAGGGTCCGCGCCCCGGCGCGCCTGTCAGGCGAACAGGGCGAGCCGCTGCTCCGGCGACAGGGCCTCGATCTCGGCGAGGCTCAGCGCCGGCTCGTCCGATGCCGGGCCCGGCTCCGGGGCCGCCGCGACGAGGGCGGCCCAGTCGAGGACGGCGTCGTCCTCGGCCGGCGCAGCCGCCTCGGTGACCGGGGTCGGTCCGGGCACGCCGACCGCGTCCTCAGTCGCGGGTTCGGCTCCGTCGACCGGCTCGTCGTCCGCCGCGCTGGCCACCGGCAGGAACACCAGATCTTCGTGGAGCGCCGGGCTCCCGGGCCGGGCCACGAGGGCGGCGGCCGTGACGGCCGGGACATCCATGCTGATGTAGCGGTCGATGTCGCTCTGGTTGAGATCGGACGGCTCGGCCTCAGCGCCGGTCGGCTTGACGCCGGGCAGCGGCGGGATGCGCTCCGCGTCGTTGCCCCAGATGGCGATCATCGCCGAGAGCCGGTCCTCGAGGTAGCGCAGCGTGTAGACGATGCGGGCGGTCCGCTGCGCGGTGAGGTCCTGGAACGAGCAGGCGGTGTAGATCGCGGTGGCGTGCCGGTCGAGGGCATCGCAGGCCGACGCGTCGGCTCCGCGCTCGCGGAAGGTCCAGGCCGCCTCCTGGATCGCCTCGGCCGAGCCGAGGATGTCCGAGGTCGCCTGCTCGGTCTCGCGCACGATCGCGTCGAGGGCCAGGGACGCCTGCGTCAGGCGGGTCTGTTCGGTGTTTGTGGCGCTGATCGCCGCGATCTCGGCCTTGGTGCGGCTGATCGCGTCGGCCATGTCGACGAGGTTGCCGCGCAGGTTCCCGAAGGCCTCGTGTCCGCGATCCTCGGTGACGGTCCGCTCGAGGCGGGCGATCGCCCCGAGAAGCACCTCGGTCTCGGCGCCCCGGTTGCGGCGGGCGTGCTCGGCCAGGAACCACCGCCCGCGCTCGGTGGCGGAGATCGCCGCCTCGATGGTCTCGTACTCGGCCGAGGGGCTCGCGCTCAGGCTGGTGGAACCGGACATGAGCTTCCCTGAAGGCGCAATGCAGGCACGGCCCGCGCAGGGCACGGTCCGGAAGCCCGCACTCTGCCAGGGCGCCTTTAACGGGCGCCTAACACTAAATTCTTGATGTGTTTACCGTTCGGCCCTTCGCGCGCGGTCCCGGGAGGACCGTTCCTGGTTATCCGCAACGCGCGGCCTTCGTCCGCCCCGACGCTGATCCGAGGTCATTCCCTGGGACCCGTTGCCGAAATCGGATTTCGCGATCGGCCCCTTCCGAGCAGCCACGCGCGGGCGGCGCCGCCGCGCGACGGGGCGACTCTTGGTCTGGCGGCTCTCGACCCGGTGGTCTGAACGCACCGGCTTACGGCGCGGCCGAGCGGGCTGCTGGTGGTCACGCGCGCCAAGCGCTTCGTCGAGGTTCTCACAGACGCCGACGTGCCACGCCTCGCCTCGGGCCCACACGGTCAGGGTATGGCGGGCTCCAGCCTTGCATAACCGAGCACGAGAGCCGCTCCGTGTGGACGCGGAGCGGCAGAGGCCGATCCTACCCGAGGGAGCCCGAGAGGGGACCGCGTCCGCTGAAGAGGCTCACGCGTTCGCCCCACCATCGACGGTGATGGTGGTGCCGGTGATCTGGCGCGCGGCCGGGCTCGCCAGGAACGCCACCGCGGCCGCGATATCTTCGGGCTTCCCGTAATGGCCGAGCGCGGTCATCGCCCGCTGCATGTCCGATTGCGCGCCATCCGCCGGGTTCATGTCGGTGTCGGTCGATCCCGGCTGCACCAGGTTCACGGTGACGCCGCGCGGACCGAGTTCACGCGCCAGCCCGCGCGTGAACGAGAGCAAGGCCGATTTCGACATCGAGTAGACCGTCACGCCAGGGAACGGGACCCGCTCCCCGAGGCATGAGCCGATGGAGATGATCCGGCCGCCTTCCGTGAGGTGCGGGATGGCCGCCTGCGATGCCAGTACGACGGAGCGGACGTTGACGTCGAGGATGGCGTCGATGTCGGCGAGGCTCATCTCCGCAACCGGTCCGCCACGAGCGATGCCGGCGTTGTTGACGAGGATATTGAGCCCCCCGAGGCGCTCGGCCGCGTCATCGACCGAGCGCTTCACCGCTGATGCGTCGGCGCTGTCGGCCTGGATGGCGATGGCGCGGCGGCCCTTCGCCTCGATGGCGCGCACGATGTCGGCCGCCCGCTCGGCGGAGCGCTCGTAGGTGATGGCGACATCCGCGCCTCGGTCGGCGAGCGCCAGAGCAATGGCGGCGCCGATGCCGCGTGATGCGCCCGTTACCAGGGCGCGCTTGCCAGCCAGTTCGCTCATGCCTCGGTCTTTCTGTAGTGAACGACACATAAACGGCTAGATGCGTTGCGGAGCTGGGTCAAGCGCTTTATATAGCGATCGATGCAGAAATCGTCGTCGCCGTCAGCCGACGCTGAGGCAGCGCCCGCCCGCGGGCGCGGCCGGCCCCGGGCTTTCGACCGTGAGGCTGCTCTGGGGCAGGCGATGCGGTTGTTCTGGTGCCGGGGCTTTGCCGCGACATCCATCTCGGATCTCACGGCGGCAATGGGGATTGGCTCGCCAAGCCTCTACGCGGCGTTCGGGTCGAAGGAGGCACTCTACGCCGAGGCCCTGCGCCACTACGGTGAGCAATACGAGGCGATGGCCTGGGCCAACTTCGCCGCGGCACCGACCGCCCGCGCGGCCGTCGAGGCGCTCCTGATGGATTCGGCCGCTGCGCTCACAGGTTTCTGCGGACGCGAGGAGCCGCTCGGATGCATGGTGACGCTGTCGGCGGCCGGCAGCGAAGGACACGCGGAACTCGGCGAATTGGTGCGGACGGCCCGTGCCGAAGGCCTCAAGAGGGTCGAGGCGCGGCTTCATCGCGCGGTCGCGGAGAACGAGTTCGGTGCCGCAATCGACGTTCCCGCGCTCGCCCGCTACGTGCTCACGGTGCAGAACGGCATGTCGCTCCAGGCCCGCGATGGTGCGAGCCGCGCGGAGCTTGAGGCCGTCGCCCAGCTCACGATGTTGGGGTGGGATGCCCGGGTCGGCCGCTGACGGTCGTCGATCGCTTCGGAGATCCCGCGGAAGCCGCTGACAGGCTGGTCCGGGCGCGTCGCTGCCGCGGTACCGACGGCGGGCATGTCCGCTTTCGCGCTGTGCGCTCGCTGGCATACGCCGTGCCGCGGCTGCGATAACGGACGCCGATGCGTTCAGCCCCTTGACGGGCTCCACGATAACGGGCGCTTACCGGTCGGCCGCCCGCGGGCGCCCCGATGCACCGTCCATCCCAGCCCTCTCCCGAGACCCGCCTTGCTCCGCCCGTCCGGCCCGGCGCGCCTGTCGCTGCTCTACGCCGTCGTCTTCACCGAGATCGGCATCGCGATGCCGTTCATGCCGGTCTGGCTCGACGCGCTCGGCCTCGACGCCGCGGTGATCGGCGTGCTGCTCGCCCTACCGATCGGCACGCGGATTGTCGCCACGGCTCCGCTCATGAGCCTGCTCGACCGCGGCCTCGGGCCGCGCCGGCTGATCATGCTGGGCAGCCTCGCGGTCGGCCTGACCTACGCGCTGATGCCCGCCGCCGCGGGCATCGGCTGGCCCTGCCTCGCCGGGCTGGTGGTGCTCAATGCCGTGGCCGGTGCGCCGCTCGTGCCCTGCATCGACTACCTGACGCTGGCGGCCGTACGCCGCGATGCCCGCCTCGCCTATTCGCGGATCCGGATGGCGGGCTCGGTCGCGTTCCTGCTGGCGAACCTCGCGGGCGGCCTGCTGCTGACGGCGCTGGGCGGCCGGCTCGCGGTGCCGCTGCTGCTGACCGGCCTGGCCCTGTCGGCCTCCCTGGTGGCTTGGCGCAGCCGCTCGGTGGCGGGCCTGCCGCAGGCGCCGGAGGGGGCCGGACGGCCGCGTCTGCCGCGCGCGCTGTGGCTGTGCATCGGCGCCGCCGCCGCCATCCAGGCGAGCCACGGCGCGATCTACGGGTTCGGCAGCATCTACTGGACGAGCCAGGGCATCCCGGCGGCCTGGGTCGGATCGCTCTGGGCGACCGGCGTGCTCGCCGAGATCGTGCTGTTCGCCGCCATGCCGACCCTGCCGGCGCCCTGGCGCAGCCCGGTGCGGCTCCTTGCCCTCGGCGGGACCGCCGCGATCCTGCGGGCGGTCGGCATGTTCCTCCTCGGCGACCACCTTGCCGCCCTGGTGCCGCTCCAATGCCTGCACGGCCTGACCTTCGGGGCGACCCAGCTCGGGGCCATGGCGGCGGTCTCGGCCTACGCCCCGGACGGCGCCCGCGGGCGGGCACAGGGCACGCTCAGCGCGGTCAATGCCGGCATCTCCGTGGGCGCGACCCTGGTCAGCGGCCTCGCCTACCGGGCCGGCGGCCCCCTCGCCTTCCTGCTGATGGCGCCGCTGGCCGCAGCCGGCCTCGGGCTCGCCGTCGCATCCGGACGGGCGGCCCGTCGCGCGGGGTGACGTTGGACACGCTTCATCAACCGTAATGTCGACATAACCACACGGCAGGGTGGTGCCTCGATCGAGGAGTGAGGGTCTTGCTGAGCGAGGGCACTGTTGCCGGCGCCGGGCTGCGGGACCGGCCGGCCGATGGCCGGCTGGCGCTCGATGGCCGCTGGACCGCCGACCAGGCACCGACCGTCGAGGCAACGGCCGCGCGCATCGCCGCGGCCGGCCGCGCCGGTCCGGTGGCGGTCGACCTGTCGGCGATCGAACGGCTCGACACGCTCGGCGCCTGGGTGCTGGAGCGGACCCGCGTCGAGATCGAGCAGGCGGGCAGCACCCTGACCTATCTCGGCGCCCGGCCGGAGCACCGCACCCTGCTCGGCGAGGTCCGGCTTCGCGAGCCCGACGCCGCGCCGACGCGGCGGCATGGCCCGGTCGTCGGCCTGCTCGACGCCACCGGGCGGCAGACCGTGCGCGGCGGGCAGGAATTCGTCACCGCCCTCGCCTTTCTGGGCGAGCTGATCGCCGCGTGCGGGCGCGTCGCCCTGCGACCCGGCACGTTCCGCGGCAACGCCCTGATCAATCAGATCCAGCAGGTGGCGCTCAACGGGACGCCGATCATCGTGCTGATCTCGTTCCTGGTCGGCGGCATCGTCGCCCAGCAGGGCATCTTCCAGCTCCAGCGCTTCGGCGCCCAGACCTTCGTGGTCAACCTGATCGGCCTGCTGATCCTGCGCGAGATGGGCGTGCTCCTGACCTCGATCATGGTCGCAGGCCGCTCCGGCTCCGCGATCACCGCCGAGATCGGCTCCATGCGCATGCGCGAGGAGGTCGATGCGCTCCGGGTCATGGGCCTCGACCCGGTCGAGATCCTGATCGTGCCGCGGGTCCTCGCCCTGATGATCGGCCTGCCGATGCTGACGCTGATCGGCGACCTTTCGGCTCTCGCGGGCGGCGGCCTCACCGCGATGCTCTACGGCGGGCTGACGCTCGACCAGTTCCTGGCCCGGCTCCAGGCGGCGGTCGGCGTCCACCACGTGATGGTCGGCCTGATCAAGGCGCCGTTCATGGCGCTGACCATCGGGGTGATCGCCACGATCGAGGGCTTCGCCGTGGAGGGCTCGGCGGAATCCCTCGGCCGCCACGTCACCGCCTCGGTAGTGAAGTCCATCTTCATGGTCATCGTCCTCGATGGCCTGTTCGCGGTCTTCTTCGCCGCGATCGATTTTTGAGACCGCCGCGATGACCGCCCCGCTGGACGCCCCTCGCCCGATCATCCGCGTGCGCGACCTCGTGGTCGGCTTCCGCGACCGCAACATCCTGAAAGGTCTGAGCCTCGACATCCGCGCCGGCGAGATCCTGGGCTTCGTCGGGCCTTCGGGGCAGGGCAAGTCGGTCCTCACCCGGACGATCCTGGGCCTCAACCCGAAGCGGGCGGGCACGATCGAGGTGTTCGGCCGCGACGTCGATGAGCTGACCTACGCGGAGCGGCGGCGGATGGAGCAGCGCTGGGGCGTGCTGTTCCAGCAGGGCGCCCTGTTCTCGGCGCTCACCGTCAAGCAGAACATCCAGGTGCCGATGCGCGAGCACCTGAACCTGTCCGAGCGCCTGCTCGACGAGTTCGCCCGGCTCAAGATCGAGATGGTCGGCCTGAAGCCCGACGCCGCCGACAAGCTGCCCTCGGAACTCTCCGGCGGCATGATCAAGCGCGCGGCGCTCGCCCGCTCCCTGGCCCTCGATCCCGAGATCCTGTTCCTCGACGAGCCGACCTCGGGCCTCGACCCGATCGGCGCCGGCGAGTTCGACGACCTCGTCTCGACCCTCAAGGAGACGCTGGGACTGACCGTCTTCATGGTCACCCACGACCTCGACAGCCTCTACACCGCCTGCGACCGCATCGCCGCCCTCGGCGACGGCCAAATCATCGCGGCCGGCACGATCGACGAGATGCTGGCGAGCGACCATCCCTGGCTGCGCTCGTACTTCCACGGCAAGCGCGCCCGGACCATCGCCACGGGCGGCACGGCCCTGCATGCCTGAGCGCCGCCCCACCCCAATCCCGCCCCGCTCCCGTCCGGGAGCCGGGGCCAGAGGCCCGGCCGGACCCCGTCCGCCGGGCAGAACCGCAGGCTGACCGCATGGAAACCCGCGCGAACTACGCCCTGATCGGGGCCTTCACGATCGCCGTCATCCTGGCGGGCTTCGGCACCGTGCTGTGGCTCTCCGGCGGATCGTCGCGGCAGGTCAGCCAGACCGTCCGCATCGTCTTCTCGGGCTCGGTCGGCGGCCTGTCCCGCGGCTCGAGCGTGAACTTCAACGGCATCAAGGTCGGCGAGGTCACCGACATCCGCCTCGCGCCGCAGGACCCGCGCCGGGTGCTCGCCCAGATCAAGGTCGAGCCCGCGACCCCTCTCCGGGCCGACACCCGCGCCCGTCTGGACTCGGCGATGCTGACCGGCGTCTCGGTCATCTCGCTCTCCGGCGGCAACGCCGACGCGCCGGTGCTGACGCCGATGGCCAACGGCGAGCCGCCGACGATCTTCGCCGATTCCTCCGACATGCAGGACATGATGGCTCTGGCTCGCCAGGTCGCGCAGCGGGCCGACGACATGCTGGCCCGCCTCGACCGGCTCGTCTCCGCCAATGAGGGCGCGATCAACCGCTCGCTCACCAACGTCGAGACCTTCTCGAAGACGCTGGCTGATGCCGGCCCGAACATCTCGGCGCTGGTCAAGGCGGTGGACGGGGTGAAGCTCGGCCACGTGATCGACAACGCCGACCGCTTCTCGGCGGCCCTGTCCAAGGCGAGCCCCGATATCGAGGCGGGCCTGCACGATGCCCGATCGCTCGCTGCCAAGCTCAACGCCTCGGCCGACAAGATCGACGCGGTGCTCAACGGCGCGCAGGGCTTCCTGGGTTCCGCCTCCGGTCAGGAGGGCTCCAGCACCTTCGCGGAGATCCGCGCCGCCGCGATCTCGGTGCGCGACGCCGGCAAGGCGTTCCGGACCATGTCGGAGAACCTCGACAAGCGCACTGCCAGCATCTCGACGAATTTCGGCCGCCTGAGCGGCACCGGCCGTCGGGAGGTCGAGGCCCTCTCGGGCGACGGCCAGCGGACGCTGAGCACCCTCAACCGCACGGTGCGCAGCCTGGAGCGCGACCCGAGCCAGGTGATCTTCGGCGGCAAGCCATCGTTGCCGGAATACAACGGCGGCCGCTGAAAACGTGCGGATCCGGACGGATGTGTCCGGGCGCACGGCACAGATGCCAAAGCGGATTAGTTTTAACCGCACAGCTTATACAGCTCCGCCGCACGCCGGTGGGGCTTCTCAGGTTATGTGTATGGTCCGCTCGTCCCACATGGCCGCCGCTGCGCTGCTCGCCGCCCTTCTTGGCGGCTGCGGCGGCGGCGCGGTGCCCCTCACCTTCGACCTCGAGGCGCTGCCGCCGACGGGGCGGCCCGTCATGGCAGGCCGCTCGATCGCGGTGTCCGAACCTGTGGGGATCCAGCCTTTCGAGGCCGACCGGATCATCGTGCGCGAGAACGGCGGCGCGCTCTCCTTCCTGGGTGGCGGCCAGTGGGCCGACCGGCTGCCGCGCCTGATCCAGACGCGGATCATCCAGAGCCTGGAGAATTCCGGGCGGCTGCGCTCGGTGAGCCGGCCGGGCGACAAGGTCGTGGCCGATTATCAGCTGATCAGCGAGATCCGCGCCTTCGACGTCCAGGCCGGGACCGGCGAGGCGGTGGTCGACCTGTCGTTCAAGCTCGTGGCCGACGGCACCGGCAAGGTGACGGCCGCGCGGATCTTCACGGCCCGGGTGCCGGTGGCCAAGATCGATGCCGGCAACGGCGCCCGCGCCCTCGATCAGGCGCTGGTGACCGTGCTGGCCGACGTGGTGCGCTGGGTGAATACGGGGCGCTGAGGGCGCCTCACTCCATCACGGCGGCCTTCATGATCACCACCATGGTGGCGCGGGCCGGCCCCTCGGTGCAGCGCACGAGGTGGGGCCGGTCGCAGCGGTAGCGCAGGGTCTCGCCGGTCCGCGCGCGCTGCACGACGCCGCCGATCTCGACCTCGAACGCCCCCTCAGAGACCGACAGCGACTCCACCGACCCGCGCTGGTGCGGGTCCGAGTCGAGGACGCCGCCGGGATCGGCCGTGACCTCGTACCATTGCAGCCACTCGATCGTCTTGAGCCAGCCGATGATCGCCAGCCGCACTTTGCCGTCCTCGGAGACCAGGATCGGCGTGTCCGCCCGCGAGGTCTTCTCGATGAACGGTTCCTCGTCGCCGGCCGCCAGAACCCGCTCGATGGACACGTCGAGGGCCTGGGACAGGCGCCAGATCGTCGCCAGCGTCGGGTTGGTCTCGTTGCGCTCGATCTGGCTGATGATCGACTTGGCCACGCCCGACTGCTCGGCGAGTTCCGAGAGCGAGAGATTGTAGGCCTTCCGCAGCCGCTGGATGGTCTTGCCGAGCTGCCCTGAGAGCGCCTGCGCCCCGGTCAGCAGGTCGCGCCCGCGCCCCCGTTCGGGCCGTTCCGCTTGGTCCTGCATCGTCACCGGTCCGTCTGCACCGTTCCGTTATCCGAACGATCGTACGCTTCTTCAAACGCAATCATCGCGCGGTTGCAAGGCGGATATGGCGGCGACGGGCGGAAAGCCGTGGTCTCGGTCGACCTACGGCCAGAGATTGTGGAAGTGGTGGACCGGCCCGTGTCCCGCCCCGATCGCCAGCCGGTCCGCCGCGGCGAGGGCGGCCGTGAGGTAGTCCTTGGCCGCCGCCACCGCCGACGGCAGCGTCAGGCCCTGGGCGAGCCCGGCCGCGACTGCGGCCGAGAGGGTGCAGCCGGTGCCGTGGGTGTTCGCTGTCGCGATCCGCGGCGCCGCCAGGGTGCGCAGGGTCCCGTCGGCCGTGACCAGGTGGTCGATGCTCTCGCGGCCGTGCCCGTGGCCGCCCTTGATCAGAACCGCCCGGGCGCCGAGGGCCACGAGGCGCCGGCCCTGGGCCACCGCGGTCGCCGCATCCTCGGCCACCGACTCGCCGAGCAGCACCGCCGCCTCCGGCAGGTTGGGGGTGATCAGGTCGGCCCGCGTCAGCAGCCGGTCGCGGAGCACCGCCACGGCCTCGTCGGCGATCAGCCGGTCGCCGCTGGTGGCCACCATCACGGGGTCGAGCACCACCGGTATCGTCCCGGCGTGACGGGCGAGGCCGTCGGCGACCGCGGCGATCACCGCAATCCTGGACAGCATGCCGATCTTCACGGCCTTCACGGCGAGATCGGAGAACACGCTGTCGATCTGCCGGGTCACGAACTCCGCCGGCACGTCGTGGATGCCCTGGACGCCGAGGGTGTTCTGCGCGGTCAGCGCCGTGACGACGCTGGCGCCGTAGACCCCGAGCGCCGAGAAGGTCTTGAGATCCGCCTGGATTCCGGCGCCGCCGCCGGAATCCGAGCCCGCGACGGTGACGGCGATCGGGGCAGGTCCGCTCATCGTGCCTGCGCCCGGTCAGACAGGGCGGCGTCGATCCGGGCGCGCAGCGCCCGGGCGTGCTGCCGGACCGGCTCCGCACCGAACAGCGCGGTGATCACCGCCACACCGTCCGCGCCCGCGGCGATCACGTCGGCGGCGTTCTCCAGGCCGATCCCCGCGATGGCACCGAGCGGCAGGCCCGCGCCCCGGGCGAGCCGGGCCCGGAAGGCGATGCTGGAAAAGCCCTCCAGGCCGACCGGCGGGTCGGGATTGTCCTTGCTGGTGGTGGCGAACACGCCGCCGATGCAGGCGTAGTCGACGGGCAGCCGATACAGCTCGTCGGCCTGCGCCGCCTTCTTCACGGTGAGGCCGATGATCGCGCCCTCCCCGAGGAGGCGGCGCGCATCGGCCGGGTGAAGATCGCTCTGACCGAGATGCACGCCATCCGCGCCGGCCGCCAGGGCGAGGTCGATCCGGTCGTTGACGAGCACCGGCACCCGGCCGCCCACCGCTTCCTGGATCGCCCGGATCCGCGCGAGGGCGGCGCGGGCATCCGGGATGTCCTTCTCGCGGTACTGCAGCAGGGTGCAGCCCCCCGCCACCGCTTCGGCGCCGAGCTGCGCCAGCCGCGCGCCGTCCGTGCCGCACACCCCGACGTCGAGCAGCCCGTACAGGCGCAGGTCGACCGGGCGGCTCCCGCCCGCTGGCGCATTCGTGCTCGCTGGCATCGTCGTCGCTCGCCCTTGCCGGACCCGCCCTGCGCCGGCCCCGTGCCGGCCCTCTCGGGCGCCCCTGTTTGGGCAGGCCCCGTCGCCTTGGCAAGCGGACTCGGTCAGCGCCCCGGCGCGGCACCGTCATACGGTGGCGTTGACGTGGCACGATCCTGTACCCCTATAGGTGTGATCCGCCGCCGAGCGCGGCGCATCCGGGGGAGAGGCGGTCGAGGGACGATGGATGTTGCCGCGGCGCAGACGGGTGCGCGCGGGGCGCAGGCCCCGCCGGAGCGCTCCTCCGTAGGCCTCGTCGCGGTGATCGTCGCCGCGACCAAGGGGGAACCGCGCGCCCTGACGATCCGGGTGCCCGATCAGGCGTCGGGCCGCGGCGACGGCCTGCCGGCCGGCCCCCTCGTCCCCGAGCACGCCACCCTGGAGCGCGGCCTGCGCGCCTGGGTGGAGCGGCAGACGCATCAGCGCCTCGGCTACGTCGAGCAGCTCTACACCTTCGGCGACCGCGACCGCTCCGGGACCGCCGACATGTCGGAGGTGCACTCCCTGTCGGTGGCCTATCTGGCCCTCGTCCGCGAGGAGCGGCCGGCCGGCCTCGCCGAGGCGGCGTGGCAGAACTGGTACCGGTACCTGCCCTACGAGGATTTCCGGCAGGGCCGCCCGCGCCAGCTCGACGCTATCGAGGCGCGGCTCGCCGCCTGGGCGGCCGAGCCCGAGGATTGCGCCACCCGGACCCGCCGCCTCGACCGGCTCGGCCTGACCTTCGGCATGAACGGCGGCACCTGGAACGAGGAGCGGGTGCTGGAGCGCTACGAGCTGCTGTTCGAGGCCGGGCTGATCCCGGAGGCGCGGGGCAATCCCGGCCCGGCCCTGCCGAACGATCCGACCGGCGTGCCCATGGCCTTCGACCACCGCCGGGTGCTGGCCACCGCGATCGGGCGCCTGCGCGGCAAGATCAAGTACCGCCCGGTGGTGTTCGAGCTGATGCCGCCGGAATTCACCCTGCTGCAGCTGCAGAAGACCGTGGAGGCCCTGTCGGGGACGCAGCTGCACAAGCAGAATTTCCGCCGGCTCGTGGCGCAGCAGGGGCTGGTCGAGGAGACCGAGAGCGTCACCAGCGGCGCTGCCGGCCGGCCGGCGCGGCTGGTGCGTTTCCGCCGGGAGGTGCTGCTGGAGCGCCCCGCCCCGGGCCTGCGGCTGCCGTCGCGGCGGGTCGGGTGACGGCCGGGCTCAGTCCCGCCGCGCGAGGGTGCCGAGCCCGCTCGCGTTGAGCGCGTCCACCGTCAGGGCGGCAGCCTGGCCGTCGTTCCCGATGGCGAAGCGGATGGCGGAGGGCCGGTCGGGTGCCTCTGCGTCCGGGAAGCTCAGGAAGAGATCGCGGTCGAAGTGCCGGAGGGGATAGCGGCGGGTGCCCTCGGGGCCGACCGTCAACGTCAGGGCGCCGTCCGCCTCCGCCACCACGGCCTCGCCGACATAGGCGTTGGCGTAGCGCCCCGCGTAGGCCGACGGCGCCAGGGGCGCGGAGGGCGGCGCCGGCGGCGTCCCGTAGGCCGCCTTGTCGGCGGCGATGCCCGGCGCGAACAGGTTCTCGTAGGCTGCGCCCCAGGCCTTCACCCAGTCCTGACCGACGCGGCCGTCGAAGACGAGGTCGGCGAAGCTGTCGGCGAGCCCCTCCGGCACGCCGGACGGGAAGGCGTTGGTCAGGACGAGGATCCCGAGCCCGGCCTCCGGATGGATCGAGACAAGCGTCTGTGCCCCGACGCTGAAGGCGCCCGCGTGGCCCCAGACAAGGCCGTGGCGGCCATACTCGACGTTCCAGCCGAGGCCGTAGAAGGACGCGGCGCCGGTCACGGGATTGCGGCCGCGGGCCATGAGCGGGACGTGCGTCTGCGCCAGGGCAGAAACCGCGACGCGTTGCGCGCCCTCGAAGCGGCCGTTGCCGATCACGAGCCGCAGCCACCGCGCGAGGTCGCGGACAGGGCCGCTGACGCCGCCGGCCGGGGCCTGGGCATCGGGGTTCCGTTCGACCTTGGCGGTCCAGACACCGTCGGCCCGGACATGGAGCGCCGCGCGGTTGGTCCGGCTCAGGAACTCCGCGTGGGTCGTGCCGGTGGCGGCCATTCCGAGGGGCCGGAACAGCCGGTCCCGGGCGATGGCCTCCCAGGGCTGGCCGGTCGGCCTCGCGGCGGCGACCGCGCCCTCGGTGAAGCCGAAATTGCTGTAGGCGTAGCCGGCGCGGAAGCTGGAGGCGGGCGGCACGAGGCGGAGCCGGTGCAGGATCGCGTCTTGGCCGAAGCCGATCGCCTCCAGATCGTCGCCGGCGGTCCCCGGCAGCCCGCTACGATGGGCGAGGAGGTCGCGCACCGTGACCTGCGCGGTCGGATAGGGCTCGTGCAGCTGGAAGGCGGGATCGAGATCCGCGACGCGCGAATCCCAGTCGACCACCCCGTCGCCCACCAGGGCCGCCACGATCGTCGCGGTCACGGGCTTGGACAGGGAGGCGATCTGGAAGACCGTGTCGGGGTCGACCGGCTCGCGCTTCCCGGCCTGCCTGAGGCCGAACCCCTTCAGGAGGAGCGTCTCGTCGCCGAGGACGACCGCGACCGCGAGGCCCGGCACCGCGCCCGCGTCAATGGTCCGCTGCGCCATCGCCTCGAGCGCCGGCAGCTGCGCCTCGACCTGCGCCCGCGTGATCGTCCCGGCGGATCCGGCTCCGGGCCCGGTCGCGATCAGGCCGAGGGCGAGGCACGCGCGGACGAGGCGTCGGCGCGATCGAGCCCGCTGCATGAGTCGTCGATCCCGCCTGAGAGAGCTCGGATGACGAGAGTGGCATCGTCTGGCCGGCGAAATCAATCACGCCGGCATGGGTCGCGCCTCGAATGCGGGTGCCGGGCCGATGAGAGGCGGACGAAGACTGTCCGAGAACCGCACCGGCCGGGTTATCGGAACGGATTGGCGTCGGGTGTCGGCTTCACACCGTGGAGCATCCGGTACAGCGTCCATTCCTCGACGATCTTCCGGCCCGGAAGGGAGCACAGCCCAATCGTGCTGCCGTCGGGCAGCTTCGCGAGGATCGATTGACCGTCCATGGTCGCGCAGAAGGCCGAGGCCGGGTTCCCGAGTGCAAAGGCCCGTCCCGGTCCGGCGAGGGCGGCGCAGACCGCGAACGCGATGACAAGCCTCACGGCGCACACTCCCGATGGCACGACCGGCAGACGGATACACCGCTCTGGCTGAACCGGGCCGGCGCGGCCCGTTCAAGAATCCGCGGGCACCTGGCGGCCGGGCCGAGGGCCGCTCGGCCGCGTCGGCTTGCCGGCCCCCGCCCTATCCGTAGGTGTGGTCGTCGGCCGGGAACCGCCCGGCCCGGACCTCCTCGGCGTAGGCTTTCACGGCTTCCTCAATGTGGCTCCGCAGGCTCCCGAACTGGCGGACGAATTTCGGCGTGCGCTCGGACAGGCCGAGCATGTCCTCCAGAACGAGGATCTGCCCATCGCAGACCGCCGAGGCGCCGATGCCGATCGTGGCGGCCGTGACCCGGGGCGAGGTGGCGATCGCCCGCGCCACCGGCTCGACGATCCCCTCCAGCACGATCGCGAAGGCACCGGCCTCGGAAATCGCCCTGGCATCCTCCATGAGGCGGCGTTCGTCGTCGGGCGCCCGGCCCTGCACCTTGAAGCCGCCCATCGTGTTCACCGCCTGCGGGGTGAGGCCGATATGGCCCATCACCGGCACGCCGCGCTGGACGAGGAACGCCACCGTTTCGGCGAAATGGGCGCCGCCCTCCATCTTGATCGCGCCGGCACCGGTCTCCTTCAGCACCCGGGAGGCGTTGAGGAAGGCCTGCTCGCGGCTCGCCTCGTAGGAGCCGAACGGCATGTCGACCACGACCAGCGCCTTCTCGGTCCCGCGGATCACCGCCTGCGCCTGGAGGATCATCATCTCCAGGGTCACGGGAATCGTCGATTCCATCCCGTGCATGACCATGCCGAGGGAATCGCCTACCAGGATGAAGTCGCAATAGGCGTCGACGATGCCGGCCGTGTGCGCGTGGTAGGCGGTGAGCGCGGTGATCTTGCGCCCCTCGACCTTGCGCTTGCCGATATCGATCGCCCGGAGCCGGCGGGACTGCACGACCTGCGACATGGTTCAGACCTCTTCTGGCCCGGGCGTTTCCTCTCCCCTTGTGGGAGGGGCTAGGGGTGGGGATGGTGCAGGATCAAGCGTTCCGGTGCCTCCTGCATCACCCCCACCTCCAACTCCTCCCCACAAGGGGCAGGAGAGATCCCGGTCCGGTTACTGAATATCTTCGAGCCCCGCACGCGAGAGAGGCCGCCCCTCTTACACCGCCCGACGCCCTGGGTCAGCGCCCCGCCTGCGGCTCGCTTCCCGCCTTCCAGGCCGGATCGACGCGCAGGTTGGCGGTCTCGTGCTTCTCCTGCCAGCCCTCGACGCCCTCGGGGAACCAGCGCACCCCGGTATAGCCCTTCAGCACGAGGCGCTTGGCGGCGTTCCAGCTGCCCCAGCACTCCACATGACAGAACACCACCACGGGCCTAGCCCTGTCGTCGCCGGTCAGCTCCGCGACCCGGGCGTAGAACTGTGCCTCGCGTGCCGGCGCCAGGGGCTCGGCCCCGGCCTCCGGCATCCAGACGGCGCCGGGGATCGAGGGGTGCACCGGCAGCCAGAGGCGGCCTTCGGGAAAGTTCGACGGCTTGCGATCCGGCGCCGCGACGTCGATCAGCACCGGCTTGTCCGGCCCCGCCATCAGGGCGGCCAGCGCATCAGCGTCGACCACCTGCGCGCCCTTGAGGGTCGGCGGCGTGTAGCCCTTCGGCGGGCCCGCGTAGAGCCCGTCCGGCTCGGGCACGTTCACCGGGGAATCGGCCGGTGCGGCAGCGAGGCAGAGGAGCGCGGTGCAGGCCGCCGCAATCCGGCCTGTCAGGACGAGGCGACGCATGCTCAGTTCGTCGCGCCGGGCGGGATGAAGCTGTGCTGCCAGTGGCCGCCCTGGTTGTCGGAGGCCGCCACCTGGATCGGCTTGCCGTCCGGCTTGAACGCGAAGTTGATCACCGGATTCGAGGCGATCGAGATGTCGCCCGTCATGGTGAACACCTTCTGGTCGCCGGCCGAGACGGTGAGCTTGTCGATGTAGCGCGCCGGCGTGTACTCGCGGGTGACCTGGTTCATCTGCATGCCGGAGAAATTCGGGTGGCGGACCATCAGCGTCGCCTCGACGGGCTTGCCGGGCTGGGTGTCGGCGAACTTCATGCGCATGTCGCCCATGCCCTTCATGGCCTCCTCGTCGCTCATGCCCATCGGGGCCGAGCAGCCGCCGGACGCCTTCACGAACTGCTTGGCCTCGTAGAGCTTGCCATCCTGCGTCTCCACCACGGCGTGCATGTCCGTGTAGTTGTTGACCCGCACGCGCAGCTTCAGCTCCGCCGGATCCGCGGCGGGGCCGAACTCGAACTTGGCGGCGTAGGGCGCCGGGTTGTCGTCGATGATCAGCGAGACCGCCTTGATCTGCCCGGCCTGAGGCATGGTCAGGGTGATCGGCACCAGGGCGGCGTCGAGCGCGCGAGCGGGAGCCTCGATCTTCACGAGGCTGTCGGTCGGGGCGATCTGGCGGTCGCCGAAGATCGACTTGGCGATCTCCTGCCAGCGGGCCGCCCGCTCCTGATCGGTGTCGGAGGCGCCGGCGGCCCGGGCCGAGAGGGCCAGCGGTCCCGACAGGGCGGTCGTCGCGAGGACGACACCGAGGGCGAGGCTGGAGAGCGTTTTTCCGGTCCTGAGCGTCATGGCATGCCTCCCGATGATGTCGGATATGGGGATCTTAAAAGCCTATTCCCACTCGAGTTCCTGGTAGGCCACGGTGACGTTGCGGCCATTATAGGTGTCGAACAGGGCCCACTTGTCCTTCTGGTCCGCCGCAACGGTCATGACCGCCTTCTCGATCGGAACGTCCTTGGCGATCGCCGCGCGGGTGCCGTCGCGCAGGTCGGTCAGGTAACCGGTGAGATCGGCGAGCGCCGGGCCGAGATCGACCGTCACTGGACCGTGGCCCGGCACGGCGCGGGTGGCGCCCAGGCCCTTCAGCCGCTCGGCTTCCTTCAGCCAGCCCCTGAGGCTGCCGTCGAGCGACGGGATCCGATTCACGAACAGCAGGTCGGCGGGGAAGAGCAGGCCGCTGCCGGAATCCAGCATCGACAGGTCCGAGGTGGTGTGTGCCGGCCCATGGGCCGTGAAGGTCAGCCGGCGGTCGCCGAGGTCGATCTCGGCCGTGTCGGCGACCGTCATCGTCGGGTAGACAACCGGTCCGGTCCGGTCCTCGCCCAGGAGGTCGATCAGGCGCTTGCGGTAGAACTCGCCCCGCGCGGAGAGCGCCTCGGCGAGCTTGGCGTGACCGATAAAGACCGGCTTGTCCTGTACGAACGCCCCCGCCCCGAAGACGTGATCCGGGTGGACATGGGTCAGGACCACGTGGGTGATCGGCTTCTGCGTGCGCTTGACGATCTCGGCGCGCAGCCACTGGCCGTCGGCGAGGCTGCCGCCCGATTCCGTGACGAGCACGCCGTCGCGGCCGATGAGGAAGCCGATATTGGCGATCGCATCGGCATTATCGGGCGTGGCGTCGGCGATCAGACCCTTGCGCACGAACAGGCCGGGGCCGACCTCCTCCATCGTGAACGCGTCCGCGGCCCGGCCGAGGGTCGGCAGGCAGCACAGGCAGAGGCCGGCGAACAGGGCATGCCGCCGCGACAGGGTGCGCCCGGCGCCGAACGACTCCCGTGGATGGACGGCGGACGCCGTCATGCCGGAACCTCCCTGTTCTTGTTGTCTACCATTAAGTAGGTAGATTTTTTCGCCGTCAAGTGTCAGACAGTCGGTGAGGAGCCGGCGGGGCGCACGTTCGCGTGAGCCGGAGCGACGAGGGCCGCGATGAGGGATACCCGCGCCGAATTGCTGATTCAGGCCGAGACCCTGGTCCGGGGGCGCGGCTATGCCGGATTCAGCTACGCCGACCTCTCCGAGGCGGTGGGGATCCGCAAGGCCAGCATCCACCACCATTTCCCCACCAAGGTCGATCTCGGAGCCGCCCTGGTCGCGGCCTACGCGGCCCGCTATGCCGCCGCCCTCGACACGATCCGTGCCACGGTGGCGGACGGGCCGGGCCGGGTCGCGGCCTACGGGAAGCTGTATCTCGGCGGCGTCGAGCAGGGGCTCGGCTGTCTCTGCGCGGCGCTGGCCATCGAGGGCGAGGCCCTGCCCGAGCGCCTGCGCCGGGACATCGCGGCGTTCTTCGAGGGACATCTCGCCTGGCTCGCGACCATCCTGCGCGAGGGCCAGGCCGACGGGACGATCCGCGACGGCGCGGAGGCCGCGGTGCTCGCCCGCTACGTCATCGCCACCCTGGAGGGCGCGCTGCTGATGGAGCGCCTGTTCGCGAGCCCCGCCTCCTTCGAGGGGACGCTGGCCGTGCTGGTCGAGGGCCTCAGGCCGCGGTGAATCGCGCGTAGCCGTCCGCCCGTAGCCGGCAGGCCGGGCAGGTGCCGCAGCCGTAGCCCCAGGGATGGCGCTGCCCGCGCTCGCCGAGGTAGCAGGTGTGGCTCTCCTCGACGATCAGGTCGACCAGCGGCCGGCCGCCGAGGGACTCGGCCAGCCCCCAGGTCTGCGCCTTGTCGAGCCACATCAGCGGCGTGTGCAGCACGAAGCGGCGCTCCATGCCGAGGTTGAGCGCGACCTGCAGCGCCTTGATCGTGTCGTCGCGGCAATCGGGATAGCCGGAATAGTCGGTCTCGCACATGCCGCCGACCACGTGGCGGAGACCCCGCCGGTAGGCGAGCGCCGCCGCGAAGGTCAGGAACACGATGTTGCGGCCGGGCACGAAGGTGTTGGGCAGGCCGGACGCCTCGTAGCCGATCGCAGCGTCCCGGGTCAGTGCCGTCTCGGACACCTGCCCGAGGGCGTCGAGGGCGAGCGTATGGTCCTCGCCGAGCCGGCTTGCCCAGGCGGGGACGATCCGGGTCAGCCCCTCCCGCAGGGCGGCGCGCCGGTCGAGCTCGACCCGGTGGCGCTGGCCGTAATCGAACCCCAGGGTCTCGACCTGATCGAACCGGTCGAGCGCCCAGGCCAGGCAGGTGGCCGAATCCTGGCCGCCGGAGAACAGCACCAGCGCGGCGCGGTCCCCGGGGCCGACAGGGTCATTCGCCATCGTACTCCGCCCAGGACATCGGGGTCTCGGCGACCCGAACCAGGGCGAGCCCCGGCAGGTCCGGCCGCAACCGATGCCAGATCCAGGCCGCGATGTTCTCGGCGGTCGGGTTCTCCAGGCCCTCGATCTCGTTGAGGCAATGGTGGTCGAGCCGCGCCAGCAGCGGGCCGAAGATCGACTCGATGTCGTAGAAGTCGATCACCCAGCCGGTCTGGAGATCGACGGGCCCGGCGACGGTCAACTCGACCCGGTAGGAATGCCCGTGCATCCGATGGCAGCGGTGGGTCTCGGGCACGTTCGGCAGCCGGTGGGCCGCCTCGAAGGTGAAGGCTTGGGTGATTCTCATCGGCTTCGTCGCAGCGATCCCACCCGCACCCTCATCCTGAGGTGCCCGCGGGAGCGGGCCTCGAAGGAGCCCTCCAGGGCGCGCGTCGCTTGCTGGAGCCCTCCATCGAGGGCTTCGCTGCGCCGCGCCACCTCAGGATGAGGTGATCTGGTGGGAGGATGCGGGATCGTCGGATCCGTTATCGGGTCGGGCCCCTCATAGCACCAAATCGGTCCCTGTGCCGCCTAGCCGGATGCCTTCTCGGAAACCCCGGCCTGCGCGAAGGTCGCCATGCCGGTGTGGCAGGCGAGCGCGCCCTTGAGCAGGCCCATGGCCATGCCGGCGCCCGAGGCCTCGCCGAGCCGCATGCCGAGCGCCAGTAGTGGCACAAGGCCCAGCCGCTCCAGCACCTCCGCGTGGACCCCCTCCGCCGAGACGTGGCCGGCCAGGCAATGGTCGAGGGCGCTCGGGTCGGCGGCGTGCAGCACGGTGGCCGCGGCGGTGGCCACGTAGCCGTCGATCACCACCGGGATGCGCTGCAGCCGGGCCGCCAGGATCGCCCCCGCCATGGCGGCGATCTCCCGGCCGCCGAGGCGCGCCAGCACCTGGAGCGGGTCGTCGAGATGCCCGGCATGGTGGGCGAGCGCCGCCTCCACGGCGGCGACCTTCCGGCCGAGCCCGTCCCGGTCCACGCCGGTGCCGCGCCCGACCCAGTGGGCGGGGTCGCCGCCGAACAGGGCGGCGTAGAGGGCGGCCGCCACGGTGGTGTTGCCGATGCCCATCTCGCCGATGCCGAGGCAGTCGGTGCCGGCGGCCACCGCCTCCATGCCGAACGCCATAGTGGCGACCGTGGCGCGCTCGTCGAGGGCGGGCGCTTCCGTGATGTCGCCGGTCGGCATGTCGAGGGCGAGGTCGAACACCTTGAAGCCGAGCCCGTAGGCCGCGCAGATCTGGTTGATCGCCCCGCCCCCGGCCGCGAAATTGTCGAGCATCTGTCGGTTGACCGCGTCCGGGAAGGCCGAGACCCCTCGGCGCGTGACCCCGTGGCTGCCGGCGAAGACGCAGACCAGCGGCCGGTCGAAGCTCGGTGGCGCCTTGCCCTGCCAGGCGGCCAGCCAGGACACGAGGCTCTCCAGGCGCCCGAGGGAGCCCGCGGGCTTGGTCAGGGTCGCGTCGCGGGCCGCGACGGCGGCCTGCGCGTCCCGGTCCGGGCCGGGCATGGCCTTCAGCAGGTTGCGGATGTCGTCGAAGGGGCCGGGTTCGGGAGCGGTCATCGGGTCGGTCACCGGGTCGGACATGGCGGCGATGATTTCCTGTGGGCGCCCCTCGACGGGGAGACGAAGCCGGATCGGGGCGACTATACTGGACCGGCTCGCTCCACCGGGGCGCGATGGCGGGCGGAAGCGAGAGACCGCGATGGACAGGCAGACCGGCGGGGAGGCCGACTGGCCCGGGCGCGGCGCCCTCTACGACCTCGCCGGGTGCCTGCGCTTCTACTCCCGCCTGCCGGTGCCGCAACTGCCCGGCGAGCCGGACCCGCACCGGAACCCCGATTTCACCACCCTGCCCCGGATGCTGCCGCTGGCCGGCCTGATCCTCGCGCTGCCGGCCGCCCTGGTCCTGGCGGCGGGCTGGCGGATCGGGCTCGGGCCGTTC
Organism: Methylobacterium sp. FW102-HT35C08; assembly: GCF_058790235.1. Lineage (NCBI taxonomy): Bacteria > Pseudomonadati > Pseudomonadota > Alphaproteobacteria > Hyphomicrobiales > Methylobacteriaceae > Methylobacterium > Methylobacterium sp. FW102-HT35C08. The sequence goes on from NZ_JBYTCL010000002.1 coordinate 2,014,331, forward strand.
CTGGCCGCGACGCTCGCCATCGCGGTCCTGGTGGTGGCGACCGGCGCGCTCCACGAGGACGGGCTCGCCGACGTCGCGGACGGCTTCGGCGGCGGCACGACCCGGGAGCGCCGCCTGGAGATCATGCGCGACAGCCGGATCGGCGCCTACGGCGGCGCGGCCCTGGTCCTGGCGCTGGCCCTGCGGATCGGCGCCTTGGCGACGCTCCTCGACCGGACCGGCTACGCCGCCGCCACCGGCCTGATTCTGGCCGCGGCCCTGTCGCGGGTCGCCGCCCTCGCCCCGATGGTGCTGCTGCCGCCGGCCCGCCCGGGCGGGCTCTCGGCCTCGGTGGGGCGTCCGGACCGGACGAGCCTGGCCACCGCCCTCGTCCTCGGCGCGGTGCTGGCGATCCTCGCGGTGCCGCTCGGCCTGCCGTTCGGCGGCGTGGCGCTGATGATCCTGTGCGCGGGCCTCGCGGCGCTGGCCCTGGTCAGGCTCGCGCGCGCGCGGATCGGCGGCCAGACCGGAGACGTGATCGGCGCCTGCCAGCAGGTCTCGGAGATCGCCGCCCTGGTGGCCCTGGTCGCGGCGGTGGCGGCGTGACGGTCCGCCCGCGGCCATGACCCGGCCACGATCCCGCGGCCAAGGTTTCCCGATGTTGCCCGCCCAGAAGCCCTCCTCGCCCTGCACCAAAGTCTGCGTGCTCGACGCCGCGACCGGGCTGTGCTGCGGCTGCGGGCGGACCCGCGACGAGATCGGCGCCTGGGGCTCGCTGTCGGAGGCGCAGCGCCGGACCATCATGGCCGGGCTCGAAGCCCGGATGCGCGCTGCCGGTCTCGTGCCCCTGGAGGAGCCGCTGCCGTCATGATCTATCTCGGGCTGGCCGCGATCGCCCTCGTCCTCGTCGCCCTGGTCCTCAGCGACGGCAGCGACAGCGTCGGCGGCGTGATCGAGCCCGACCAGCTCGCCAGCTTCGCCTGGACGGGCATGATCCTGATCCTCGTGGTGGCCGGGTTCTGGCGGCAATTCACCGCCCGGCTCGGCGCGAACCTACGGGCGCTCCTGGCCTGGGCGCTGATCGGCCTCGCCCTGGTCATCGGCTACAGCTACCGCGACCGGATCCAGGGGATCACGTCGCGGGTGGTCGGCGAGCTTCGGCCCGGGACCGCGACCTCCGGGGCGAACGGCGCCGTCACCATCACCCGGCGGGCGGACGGCGACTTCCGGGTGGAGGCCGAGGTCAACGGCCGGGTCCAGCCGTTCCTGTTCGACACGGGCGCGAGCAGCGTGGTGCTGACCGCCGAGAACGCCGCCGCCCTCGGCCTGACGCCGGCGCCGTCCGAATTCACCGCCCGCGTCTCCACCGCCAACGGCATCACCTACGCGGCGCCGATCCAGCTCGATGCGCTCACGGTCGGCACGATCACCGAGCGGCGGGTGAACGCCATGGTGGCCAAGCCCGGCGCACTCTCGGCGAACCTTCTGGGCCAGAGCTTCCTGTCACGGCTCTCGGGCTACGAGGTCCGGGGCGACCGGCTGATCCTCCGGCGGCCCTGAGCCCCGTTCAGGCGGCCCGCGCCTCCGGGGCCGCGCGGGCGACCAGCGCCACCGCGTCGCGCAGGGTCGCGAGGTCGGCCTCCGGCCGCATCCCGCAGGTCGAGAGGTGGCGCCGGTACGCCCGGGCCCCGGGGCGGCCGTTGAACAGCCCGAGCATGTGGCGGGTGACCGCGTGCAGGCGCTCGCCCCGGGCCAGGACCGAAGCGACATACGGCTCGAACGCCGCCACCGCCGCGAAGGCGTCGGAGGCCGGCGCGGGGACGCCGAACAGCGCGAGATCGACGTCGAGCAGCAGCGCCGGCTCGGTATAGGCGGCCCGGCCGACCATGACGCCATCGACCGCGTCGAGCTGCGATCGCACCGCCGCGAGGTCGCGCAGGCCGCCGTTGACCGAGACCGGAAGCCCGGCGAGCCGCTGCTTCAGCCGCGCCGCCCGGCCGTAATCGAGGGGCGGCACGTCCCGGTTCTCCTTGGGCGAGAGACCCTGAAGCCAGGCCTTGCGGGCGTGGACGATCAGCCCGTCGACGCCGGCCGCCACCACAGCATCCGCCAGGCTGTTGAGCGCCGCCTCGGGGTCCTGATCGTCGACGCCGATCCGGCACTTCACCGTCACCGGCACAGCGACCGCCGCCTTCATGGCCGCCACGCAGTCGCCGACCAGGGCCGGCTCGCGCATCAGGCAGGCGCCGAAGCGGCCCTCCTGCACCCGATCCGACGGGCAGCCGACATTGAGGTTGACCTCGTCGTAGCCGAACTCCGCGGCGATCCGCGCGGCCTGGGCCAGCTCCGCCGGGTCCGACCCGCCGAGCTGGACCGCCACCGGGTGTTCGAGGTCCGAGAAGCCGAGCAGGCGTTCGCGCGGGCCGTGCAGCACCGCGCCGGTGGTCACCATCTCGGTATAGAGCCGCGCCCGCGCCGAAAGGGTCCGGTGGAACGCCCGGCAATGGCGGTCCGTCCAGTCCATCATCGGGGCGACGGAAAAGCGCCAGCCCGCCAGTGCGCCGCGTTCGTCAGCCGCCGTCACGTTCCCATATCCAAGCTTTCCCGTGACCCCTGCGCTCCGACGCGGCAGGGCTGCCGGAGGTGCCGCGCCCGTTATCCGGCGACATGGGGGAGAAGACGGCCGGATACCACGGGACGGGGATCCTCGAAAAGGAGGGCTCAGCCGGGCCTCCGCCGAACCGGGCCGCCGCGGCGCGGTTTGCCTGAGGAACACCCAGCGCCCGGACGGGCGGCGCAGCGCCCTGCGCGCTGCCGATGGAGAACCGGATGGCGGAATCCGACGGACAGCCCCTCAGGCTGCAGGTCGCCAACGCGCGGCCCCAGGACGGCGGCCGCGGCATCGCCCGCCTGCCGCAGGCGTCGCTGGACGAACTCGGCCTGCACGAGGGCGACATCATCGAGATCGTCGGGAAGCGTCACACAGCCGCGGTGGCGGTTGGGCCCTACGAGGAGGACCAGGGCCTCAGCCTGATCCGCCTCGACGGCCTGCAGCGCGTCAATGCCGGCGCGTCGAGCGGCGACCATGTGGAGGTGCGCCGGGCCGAGATCCGGGCGGCCACCCGCGTGGTGGTCGCCCCGGCGCAGAAGAACGTCCGCCTCCAGGGCTCGGGCGAGGCCCTGCGGCGGACCTTCTTCCGCCGGCCCCTGATCGCCGGCGACGTCATCGCCACCGCGACCCAGCGCAGCGGCGGTCCCGACCCGCGGCTGCCGCCGCAGCTGCGCTCCTACCTCGACCTGCCCGCCTACGGCCTCCAGGAGATCCGCCTCAGCGTCGTGGCGACCCAGCCGCGCGGCATCGTCTACGTGGCGGAAGGGACCGAGATCGAGCTGCGCCCGCTCTACGAGGAACCCCGCGACGGCCACCGGGCCGATGTGACCTACGACGATATCGGCGGCCTCGGCGACACGGTCGACCAGATCCGCGAGATGGTCGAGTTGCCCCTGCGGCACCCCGAGCTGTTCCAGCGCCTCGGGATCGATCCGCCCAAGGGCGTGCTGCTTCACGGCCCGCCCGGCACAGGCAAGACCCGGCTGGCGCGGGCGGTGGCCAACGAGACCGAGGCCCGGTTCTTCCACATCGCCGGGCCCGAGATCATGGGCAGCCGCTACGGCGAATCCGAGCAGCGCCTGCGCGAGGTCTTCCAGGAGGCCGCCCAGAACGCGCCCGCCATCATCTTCATCGACGAGATCGACTCGATCGCCCCGAAGCGCGAGCAGGTCACCGGCGAGGTCGAGCGGCGGATCGTGGCGCAACTCCTGACCCTGATGGACGGGTTGGAGCCGCGCCAGAACGTCGTGGTGATCGGCGCCACCAACCGGCGCGACGCCATCGACGAGGCCCTGCGCCGCCCCGGCCGCTTCGACCGCGAGATCATCATCGGCGTGCCCGACCAGCCGGGCCGGCGCGAGATCCTGGGCATCCATACCCGCGGCATGCCGCTCGCCGCGGATGTCGACCTCGATGCCATCGCCCGCACCACCTACGGCTTCGTCGGGGCCGATCTCGGCGCCCTGGCCCGCGAGGCCGCGATGGATGCGGTCCGCCGCATCCTGCCGGCGGTGAACCTGCGCGAAGGCATCCCGGCCGAGGTGCTGGAGGGACTCAGCGTCGGGCGGGACGACTTCCTCTCGGCGATGAAGCGGATCCAGCCCTCGGCGCTGCGCGAGATCATGATCCAGGTGCCCGATGTCACCTGGGACGATGTCGGCGGTCTCGCCGAGGCGCAGATGCGCCTGCGTGAAGGTGTCGAGCTGCCCTTGCGCTCGCCGCAGGCGTTCCGGCGCCTGGGCATCCGCCCGGCCAAGGGCTTCCTGCTGTTCGGACCGCCCGGCACCGGCAAGACCCTGCTCGCCAAGGCGGTCGCCCGGGAGGCGGAGGCGAATTTCGTGGCCACCAAATCTTCCGACCTCCTGTCGAAATGGTACGGCGAATCCGAGCAGCAGGTCTCGCGACTGTTCCAGCGCGCCCGGCAGGTTGCCCCGACGGTGGTGTTCATTGACGAGATCGACAGCCTCGCCCCGGCGCGTGGCGGCGGCCTCGGCGAGCCGGCCGTCACCGAGCGGGTGGTCAACACGATCCTCGCCGAGATGGACGGGCTGGAGGAATTGCAGGGTGTCGTAGTCATGGCGGCGACCAATCGCCCGAATCTTCTCGACCCGGCGCTGCTGCGCCCCGGGCGATTCGACGAACTGGTCTACGTGCCGGTGCCGGATGCGGCCGGCCGCCGCCGGATCCTGGCGATCCACACCAAGGGCATGCCACTCGCCGAGGATGTCGACCTCGACGCCGTGGCCGAGCGCACGGCCCGCTTCACCGGCGCCGATCTGGAGGACCTCACCCGCCGGGCCGGCCTGCTGGCATTGCGGGAATCCATCGAGGCGACCCAGGTGCGGCGCGCCCATTTCGAGCAGGCGGCGCGAGAGACCCGGCCCTCGGTGACGCCCGAGATGGAGCGGGAATACGAAGAGATGCTGCGCACCCTGAAGCAGGAGGGACCGCAGCGGCAGCCGATCGGTTTCCTCGCGCAGCGTTGATCCCGGTCCCGGGTCGGCCTCTGGCCAGTCTGGCCGGACCTTGGCGGCACGCTCTTGAGCGGCGCGTGCGGACCTGCCGGGCCGCCCGGTGTCATTGATCTTGACGTTCGGGAATTGCTGCTCCGTTGTTGTCGGCATGCAGAAAGACAAATTTTATTCGGAGAATTGCAAGATAATTTCAATGACCATGTATATAAATCAGAGTGTTGCTTTGTAAATAATGATAAAAACTAGAAGTTATTGTTGACGCCATCGATTGTGAAATTGTTCCTGAGAGATTAAGGAGGTTCATCATCCATTTCTGGGGAGGCAGGGGTGATGAGCAAATTTTTTTCAAAGAACAGGCGCGGTCTCATTCGCTCGATTAATGCGACGAAGCGTTCGAGCTCGACCATCAGAGCAAAGATCTATGTTCTCACGGCGAGCATTGTACTGGCATCTGCGGTCATCCTGGGCTTCGAAATATTTTCGAGTCTTGATCTGATGATGGACGGGCGCAAGGCTGCAATCCGCCATCAGGTCGAGGCCGCGCACAGCATCGTCCTCGCTTTCGGTAAGCAGGCGGAGGCCGGGACGATCTCCCAGGATGCGGCGAAGCGGAAAGCCGCCGAGGTCCTGCGCGCGATCCGCTACAATGGTGGCGATTACGTCTTCGTCTACGGCACGACGCCGGGCGATCTGGGCCGTAATGTCGTCCACCCGGATCCAAAGATCGAGGGCACCAAGAGCCGCGACGACGCGGCCATGATGAAGACCTTCGTCGGATGGATGATCGAGCAGGGTCGGGCAGGCGGCGGTTTCACCGCGTATCGCTGGCCGCGGCTCGGCGAGACCGAGCCGGCACCGAAAGTCGCGTACTCGCTGGCCTATGAACCCTGGCAGTGGGTCTTATCCTCGGCCCTCTATGTGGACGACATCGAGGCGGCCGGCCGGGCGCGGATGCTGCGGTCCTTGCTGTGGCTGGGCCCGCTCTGTCTGGCGATCGTCGCGGGCAGCATCCTGCTGGTCCGCAGCGTCACCAAGCCTCTGGCGGCCTTCACGGGCGCCCTGCGCCGGCTGGCCGGCGGCGAACTGACCCTGGCGATCCCGGGTGCGGGTCGGAATGACGAGATCGGCCGCATGGCCGAGGCGGCCGAGGTGTTCCGCGACAGCATGCTGAAGGAGCGCGCGCTGACCGCCGAACGGCTGGCCGAGCAGGCCAAGCGGGAGGAGCGCGCCCGCTGGATGGAGGATCTCACGCGCAGCTTCGACCGGAGCGCGAGCGCGCTGCTGCAGCAGGTCGACAGCGCGGCGTCCGGGATGCGGGAGGCCTGCCGCGCCATGTCGGAGACCGCCGTCGAGACCGCCAAGCAGGCCGGCTCGGCAGCGCTCGCGGTCCGGCAGGCCTCGGCCAACGTGCAGACCGTGGCGGCGGCCACCGAGGAGCTGACCGCCTCGATCGCGGAGATCGGCGGCCAAGCCCTGAAATCGGCGGAGATCGCCGGCCAGGCGGTGAGCGAGGCCGGGCTCACCGACCATCAGATCCGCGGGCTCGCGGGCGCGGCGGAGAGGATCGGCGAAGTGGTGCGGATCATCTCGGCGATTGCCGCGCAGACGAACCTGCTGGCCCTCAACGCCACGATCGAGGCGGCGCGGGCCGGCGAGGCCGGGCGCGGCTTCGCCGTGGTGGCGGCCGAGGTGAAAGGCTTGGCCGGGCAGACCGCGAAGGCGACCGAGGAGATCACCGCGCAGATCGGCGCCATCCAGCACGAGGCCTCCGTGGCCGTGGGCGCGGTCCAGTCGATCGGCCGGACGGTGGATACGATGAACGCGATCGCCAGCGTGATCGCGGCGGCGGTCGAGCAGCAGCGCGCCGCCACGGGCGATATCTCGCGCAACATCGAGGAGGCGTCCCAGGGCACGGACGCGGTGAGCAACACGGTGGTGTCGGCCTCCGCCGCCGCCGACGAGGCGTGCCGGCTGGCGCATGACGTGGGCGAGGCGGCCGGCGGTGTGAGCCGCAGCGCGGAGGCGCTGCGGGCCGAAGTGGTGCGCTTCCTCGCCGATATGCGCGCGGCTTGAGGGGGCAACCCGCCGTTTCAAGGCTCGGACTTGTGCCCGGCGCGGCCGGTGCCGCTCAGAAGACCGGCATCGCACCCGCGACGGTGACGAGGGCGCCGGACGTGTAGCTGCTCTCCTCGGAAGCCAGCATCACGTAGGCTGAGGCGAGCTCGGCCGGCTGGCCGGGGCGCCCGAACGGAACCTGGCTGCCGAACGTCTTCACCGAATCCTGGCTCATCCCGGACGGGATGAACGGCGTCCAGATCGGACCCGGCAACACGCCGTTCACGCGCACGCCCTTCTCGGCGAGCAGTTGGGCGAGGCTCAGCACCATGTTGCTCAGCGCACCCTTGGTGGCGCTGTAGGCCATGAGCGACGGCATCGGGTGCTTGGAGTTCACCGACGAGGTGAAGATCACCGAAGCGCCGGGCTTGAGATGCGCCAGCGCCGCCTTGGTCACGTAGAACGGCCCGAACACGTTGGTGCGGAAATGGTCCTCGAAGATGGAATCCTCGATGGCGGCGAGGTCCTCGTTCGGCTGCTGGAACGCGCCGTTGTTGACCAGAACGTCGAGGCGCCCGAACGTCTCCACCGTGCGGGCGACGATCTGGCGCCCGTAGGCGGCGTCCTTGAGGTCGCCCGGCAGGAGCAGCGCGCGCCGGCCCGCCTTCTCGATCCAGCCGGCCACCGCCTCGGCGTCCGCCTGCTCCTCCGGCAGGTAGGAGATGGCGACATCGGCTCCTTCCCGGGCGAACGCGATGGCGACGGCGCGGCCGATGCCGCTGTCGCCGCCAGTGATCAGCGCGGCCTTGCCGGTGAGCTTGCCCGAGCCCGTGTAGCTCGCCTCGCCGTGGTCGGGCTCGGGCGCCATGCGGCCGGTCTTGCCCGGAAAGCTCTGGGGCTGCGCCTCGAAGGGCGGACGGGGATACTTGCTGAGCGGATCAGTGGTCACGCGTGGTCTCCGGGTGGGGTGCCGGTCCAACCGCCCCGCGTCCGGGGTGTTCCAGGTCCGCGTCCACGCGTTCGGTTCGATCGAGTCCCGGGGATCAGAGACGCTCATCCGGGTTGGAATGCGGGACTACAGCGGCGGGCGCTGCGTCGACACAGGTCAGCAACAGGGGTTCGTCAATCTTGGCGGAGAGGAGGCGCCCGGATGATCGACATTCGACCTGAGGACCGAACCGCCCGCGTCATTGATCGCGCGCTGCTCGGCGCGGCGATGCTCTCCCTCACCTTCGGCCTGGCCACGGGTTTGTGGGGGCTGCTGCAGTGAGCCGGACGCGACATGCCGCTTCGGTTCGTGATGCCTGATCCGGGTCGGGGGCCCTGCGATGCGCCGGCCCGGGTTCGACCGAACCGCTGCGGCGCTGATCGGGATCGGTCTCGCGATGCTCGCACTCGCGCTCCTGCTCGGGGGGATACCGTGAGCGGTCGGAGCAGATCGGCCGGTGCCACCGGGGGCTGGACGCGATGCTGAACCGTGCCGTGGTGGTCGCCCTGGTCTTCGCAGCGGCGGCGTTCCTGCTCTACCTCGCAAACCTCGCCCGCGAGGCCTTGTCCCCCAACGAGCCCTATGCAGCCAGCATCGGGCTGACGCTCGACCAATGCGCCGCCGCGCAGAACGGTCTCTCGTCCGCGGACGCCCGGGCCTATTGCCGGCGGCCCGTGCCGAAGCGCCTCTGATCGCTCGGACGCGACACGCCCGATCCATGAACGCGAAGCGCCCCAGGAGTTGAGTCCTGGGGCGGCCTTCGACGGGGCGACCAGTCTGATCGGGCTGGGGAGGCTCAGCCGAAGGCCAGGGCCGGGCCGCTCAGTAGCTGCCGAACTTGTAATTCACACCCACTCGGCCGAGCACACCTTCGTTCTGGAAGCGCGTCGCGAAGGCGTTGACGTTCCGGTAGGTCGGGAGGACCGGGATCGTGCGGGTGCCGAGGTCGTAGTAGAGCGCCTCACCCTTCACCGTCACCGCGCTGGAGCGGAAGAAGTTCAGGAAGGAATCGGTCGGCAGGGCATACTCGACGCCGCCACCGACCGCGTAGCCGGTCTCGGTACGCGCGCGGCTCCCGTAGTAGTTCGGCTGGATGTCCGTCTGGAAGAGGCTGGCGCGGTAGGTCTGGCCCGCATAGGCGAAACCGCCCGTCGCGTAGACCAGGGTACGGTCGAAGGCATAGCCGACGCGGCCGCGCACGGTCCCGAGGTAGTCGCCCGACTGGCGGAAGCTGTTGGTTCCGGCGAGATTGCTCTTGTAGCTGTTACGACCGCGCAGATCGGTATAGGCCGCATCGGCCTCGACGCCGACGACGAAACCGGATCCCGGCGTGAACTGGTGATTGTAGCCGACCTGGCCGCCGCCCGTGAAACCGTCCCGCTGCAACGGCGCCGAGGTTGAATAGGTGCCAAGCGGGGTACCGGTGCTCGTCCGGATCACGCCCGCGGTATCGGCGACATCCCTGGTTGACGTGATGTAACCGGCGTTGATGCCGAAGTAAGCGCCGGTCCAGGTGAAGACCGGCAGCGGGACCGGGGCCGGCGGAAGCGCGCGGCGGGGCAGATCTGCCGCCGAGGCAGCCGCCGTCAGGGTGGCGAGGATAACTGCGGATGTGAGGATGTTCTTCATGTCGGTCGGTTCCGAGAATTCGATGCCGATGCCGACGTATCTCAATCCAAATGATCCGTCTGTGTCCGTGTTGCAACAGAAAAAATCAAGTATATTGGTAGCATATTTGGATAAGATTTGCGTTTGTCGGACTTTTAAACCACGCGTGACGATGTTTATCTGAGGAAATGTACTGTAATAGGCGGATTGAGTGACATGTAATATTGTGTTGAATGTCGCATGCGGCGGGGAGCTGCCGTGCGCTGTTCGGCACGGACTGGAAAGAAGAACGGCGCCCGATCGGACTTCGATCGGGCGCCGCTCCGGAGCCTGCTTCATGCCGCCTCAAGCCGGAGCGTCCAGGCTCCGGTCAAGCGTTCTCTAGTGGTCGTGGCTGCAGCCGGGACCGTGCACGTGCGCATGACCATGATCGTGGGCGTGGTCGTGTCCAAGATCACCCGCATGGTGGTGATCGTGCCCGTGAAGGTCATGCCCGTGATGGTCATGACTGTGATGGTCATGACTGTGATGGTCATGACTGTGATCGTGGCCGCAGGTGCTGTGATCGTGGGCCGCGCGTTCGGGACGGAAGGCGCGGGAGACTGGGCTCGCGTGGCAGCCCTGGCCGCGCACCAGCTCGGCCGTCGCAGGCGTTGCCGGGACGTAGAGCACGTCGGCGGCGATCTCGGCGGGCACGTGGCTGCCGCCGAGCTGCCAGGCCAGGCGCATCAGCCGGGCGGGGTTTTCGGCGCGCACCTCGAGGAGATCCTCCGTGGCGGCGCGCACCGCGACCAGCCGCCCGTCGTCGAGGCGCAGGGCGTCGCCATCCTCGAGGGGCGCGGCCTTGGTGAGCGCCACCGCGAAGTCGAGGCCGCCCTCGGCGACGAGCGACCCCGCGACGGCCTCCCGCGCGGCGTGGTCGAGGCTCACCGTGTCGGCGATGCGGTCGGCGCGCACCGCGGCGCGGCGGACGATCGTGGTGGCTGTCGGCATGGGACCCTCGGATGGAGGCCGGATCTGGCGCTGCGGCCCCGTCCGGGCGCCGCCTCAGGCCTGAGGCATAGGGCGAGACGCGAGCCCGGCGCAACTCCGGACGACCCGGGTGGAACCTTAGCCATATAGTCGACATTCCCTTCCTGCTAAGCTCGGCGCGATCCGCCGCGGTCACGGCCACCGGCCGGATCAGATGCACAAGGGAGTTCTGGGGACCATGAAGAAGCTGACTGCCGCGGCCCTCGCCACCATCGCCGCCCTCTCGCTGGGCGCCTGCAACACGCCGGAGGACCGGGCGCTCGGCGGCGCCGGCCTCGGCGCGCTCACCGGTGCGGCGATCGGCGCGGCCGCCACGGGGCGGGCCGGCGGCGCCCTCGCGGGCGCGGCGATCGGCGGCGCCGGCGGCGCCATCGTGGGCGCCTCGACCGCGCCGCGCTGCCCCTACGGCACCTACCGCGACGCCTACGGCAACATCTACTGCCGCTGAGCCGGCTGCGTCGGGGGCCGGGCGCGTCCCGGCCCTTCCGCGCCGCGTGAGGAGCGGCTATCCCGGCGCTCGGCCGGGCGCGTCCCCGGTGACGGACGCACGCCGCCGCCAATGATTGCACCACTTCTACCCGTCGCACCGGGGTCGCGCCGCCTATGAACCAGGGCGATCGGGCTCAGGGCGTCTGGGGCAAGATCGGCGGGGCCGGTCTCGGTCTGGCCATCGGCGGTCCGCTCGGGGCGCTGGTCGGCGGCGTCGCCGGGCATTTCCTGCTCGACCGCGTCGGCGCGCCTTTCGGCCGGACGCCCCGGGACGTGGTGTTCACCACGGGCCTCGTGGCGCTGGCGGCCAAGATGGCCAAGTCCGACGGCGTCGTGCTCCCGTCCGAGGTCGAGGCGTTCGGCCGCGTCGTGCAGGTCGATCCGGCCGCGCGCGCCGGCGTCGAGCGCCTGTTCGACCTCGCCAAGAAGACCACCAACGGCTTCGAGGCCTACGCCCGTCAGCTCGCCGCGACGTTCGGCGACGAGCCGGCCCTGCTCGAGGACGTGCTCGACGGCCTGTTCCAGATCGCGGGCGCCGACGGGGCGCTCCACGAGGCGGAGGAACGCTACCTGCGCGCCGTCTCCGGCATCTTCGGCTTCGACGAGACCGCGTTCCAGCGCATCGCCGCCCGGCATGTGCGCCTGCCGGACGATCCCTACATCGTGCTCGGACTCGACCGCGAGATCGACGACGCAACCCTGAAGACGCGCCACCGGGCGCTCGTCGCCGAGCACCACCCTGACCGGGCGCTGGCCCGTGGCCTGCCCGCCGAGGCGGTGGCGATCGCCACGCGCCGTCTGGCCGCGATCAACGCGGCCTACGACCGGATCGCGCAGGAGCGGGGGCTGCGGTGAGTCTCGTCCCGGACAGCCCCCTCGCCCGCCGCGTCGCGCCCTCGCCGAACCACGGCGAGCGCCGGACCGGCCGGCCCGACATGCTGGTCCTGCACTACACGGGCATGGAGAGCGGGGCCGCCGCCCTGGCGCGCCTGCGCGACCCGCTGAGCGAGGTCTCGGCCCACTACCTCGTGTTCGAGGATGGCGGCATCGTCCAGATGGTGCCGGAGGTCCGGCGGGCCTGGCATGCGGGCGCGGGATCTTGGAAAGGCGAGACCGACATCAACTCTCGGGCGATCGGGATCGAGATCGTCCATCCGGGCCATGCCGGTGGGCTGCCGCCCTACCCGGACGCGCAGATCGCCGCGGTGATCGCGCTGGCGCGGGACGTCCTGTCCCGCTGGCCGATCCCGCCGGAGCGGGTGCTCGCCCATTCCGACATCGCTCCGGAGCGCAAGGAGGATCCGGGCGAGACCTTTCCGTGGGACCGCCTCGCCGCGGCGGGGATCGGCCATCTCGTGCCGCCCGCCGCCATCCGGGACGGCCGCTTCTTCGCGCAGGGCGATGCCGGCCAGCCCGTGGAGGCCCTGCAGGCGATGTTCGCCCTCTACGGGTACGACCTGCCGGTCACCGGGTTGTTCGACGCCCGCACGCACGCGGTTGTCACCGCGTTCCAGCGCCATTTCCGGCAGGCGCGGGTGGACGGCGTGGCCGATGCCTCGACCATCACCACCCTGCGCGACCTGATCGCGGCCCTGCCGGCGGCCTGATCGTCAGGCCCGGTGGGCCCGGGCCTCGTGCGGATGCCCGGGCTCCGGGGCGACCTGGGCGGGCGCGTCGGCCCGCGTGCGCCACAGGCTGTAGGCGACGCCCGCGGCCAGCAGCGTCAGGGTCACGACCAGCGAGACCCAGGGCGGCACGGTCACGAGCTCGAACGTGTCGGCGACCACGATCTTGGCGCCGATGAACATCAGGATGAAGGCGAGCGCGGTCTTGAGATAGGCGAACCGGTCCACCATCGCGGCAAGGGCGAAATAGAGGGCGCGCAGGCCCAGGATCGCGAAGATGTTGGAGGTGTAGACCACGAACGTGTCGGTGGTGATCGCGAAGATCGCCGGCACGCTGTCGACCGCGAAGATCACGTCGGCGCCGTTCACCAGAACCAGGGCCAGGGCCAGCGGGGTGAAGTATCGGGCGACTTTGCCGGTCTTCGAATCGGTCTTGCGCACGGTGAAGCGCTGGCCGTGCAGGTCGGGCGTGACCCGGAAGGTCGTCTTGAACCAGCGCACGACGGCGCTGTTCTGGAAGTCGCCCTCCTCCTCGTCGCCGGAGAGCAGGATCTTCAGGCCCGCGTAGATCAGGAAGGCGGCAAACAGCGACAGCACCCAGTGAACCTGATGCACCAGGGCGGCGCCGAGCCCGATCATCAGGCCGCGCAGCACCACCGCCGCCAGGATGCCCCAGAGCAGGACCCGGTGCTGGGCCGCCCGGGGGATGCCCAGGGCCGTCAGGATCATGGCGATGACGAAGACGTTGTCCATCGACAGCGACTTCTCGACCACGAGGCCGGTGACGTATTCCTCGCCGGCCTGGGGCCCGAGATACCACCAGACCCAGCCGCCGAAGGCCAATCCGAGGGTGAGATAGAAGCCGGTGAGCGCCAGGCTCTCCCGGACGCCGATCTCGTGCTCCTTGTCCCGATGCAGCAGCCCGAGGTCGAAGGCGAGCAGGCACGCGATCAGGACGTGGAACCCGAGCCACATCCACAATGGCTTGCCGAGCCATTCGATGGTGAGAACATCCATCATTTGCGGGACCTGATGCTGATTCCGGACGGAAAGCATCGGCTCCGACATCACGGGCGCTGAAACAGCGCCCGCCAGAGGGGCCCGCAGCCGATAGGGGCGAGTTAAGCGGGCGAACCGGGCGAATCAAGGGCAGACCCCCGGACGGCCGAAGCTCGGCCCTTTGGGTCGCAGGTGGCGATCGCGTCCGGAGGGCCGGGAACGCGGCGCGCGTCAGCCGCGTGCGTGCCGCCGCCGGTACTCGGCCGGACTCGTGCCGACCCGCCGGGTGAAGGCGCGCCGGAGCGTGTCGGCATCCCGGAACCCGCAGGCGCCCGCGACCTGCTTCAGGGCGATGTCCCGGGTCTCGAGGAGGCGGCGCACCGCCTCGATCCGCACGGTCTCGACATAGGCGGCCGGGGTCAGGCCCGTCTCGGTGCGGAACACGCGCGCGAAATGGCGCGGGCTCATCCCGGTCCTGGCGGCGAGCCGCTCGACGCCGTGGTCCTCCGCCGGGTGGGCGGCGACCCAGCGCTGTACCTCCTGAAGGGCGGAGCGGCCGCTGGGCGCGCTGACGCCGCGGCGGCTGAACTGCATCTGGCCGCCGCCGCGCTTGAAGAACATGACGAGCTGAGCCGCCACCCGGCGGGCGATCTCGACACCCAGATCCTCCTCCACGAGCGCCAGGGCGAGGTCGAGCCCCGCCGTGACGCCGGCCGCGGTCCGGAGTGGCCCGTCGAACAGGCAGATCGCGTCGGGCTCGATCCGCGCGCCGGGGTAGCGCGCGGCCAGCATCTCCGCCACGGCCCAGTGTGTCGTCACCCGCCGGCCGTCGAGGAGACCGGCCTGCCCGAGCAGGAAGGCGCCGCTGCAGACCGAGCCGTAGCGCCGGCTCCGTGCCGCCGCATCGGCGAGCCAGGCGAGGAGATCGGCCGCGATTGCGGCCTCGTGGATCCGGGGCGCTCCGGCGACGAGGAGCGTGTCGAAGGCTGCGCCGGCCTCGGCGGGGGCCACGAGGTCGGCGATCAGGCGCCGGCCCGACGAGGTCGTGATCGGGCCCGGCTCCGTACCGATGAGCGACAGGCCGTAGGCGTCGCGGCCGCTCTGCGCATTCGCCTCGGCGAAAACGTCGAGCGGACCGGCCACGTCGAGGAGCTGGACGTCGGGCAGGGCGAGGAGGGCGATCGATCGGGGCGCCATGCGGACTCCATGGCCGGGGATGCAGGCAGTTTGGCAGAAATCGTCGTGATACGGCGATTGATGCCACGAGGGTGGCCACGTAGCTCATGGGGACCGCCAGCGCAAAGGAATCCCTCCATGAGCATCCGTTCCGAGGCCGCCATCCCCGACAGCACCCTCGCTCGGGCGATCACCGAATTCGTCCGCGACAGCGAGACCGAGCTGCTCTTCAACCATTCGAGCCGCGTCTATCAGTTCGGCGCGCTCGCCGGCGCGCATCGCGGCCTGACCTTCGACCGCGAGCTGCTCTACGCGGGCGCCATGTTCCACGATCTCGGTCTGATGCCCGAGCACAGCAGCGCCGAGGAACGCTTCGAGGTCGATGGGGCCAACGCCGCGCGCGACTTCCTGAAGGCGCACGGCGTGCCCGAGGCGGAGGTCTACACCGTCTGGACGGCCATCGCGCTCCACACCACGCCCGGCATTCCGGTTCACATGCATCCGGTGGTCGCCCTGGTCACGGCCGGCGTCGAGATGGATGTGCTGGGGCTGACCTACAGCCGATATTCCGATGCCGAGCGGGAGGCGGTCGTCTCCGCCTTTCCCCGCACGGCGGATTTCAAGGAGGACATCATCCAGGCCTTCTACGACGGCATCCGGCACAAGCCGGACACCACCTTCGGCAACGTGAAGGCCGATGTCATCGCCGACAAGGAGCCGGGCTTCCGCAAGGGGAATTTCTGCAGCGTGATCCGCGCCTCCCGCTGGCCCGGCGGCGCGCATGCGGCGGGCTGCGGCTGCGGCCAGCACGGCGACGGAGCAGGCCCGGTGTGACCCCTCAGGCCGGCTTGTCCGGCCCCCTACCGTCCATCCTCGGCGAGCTGCGCTCGCCGAGGGGGCGCTCTTCCATGAGCGCCAGGAACGTGAAGGCCAGCAGGAGTCCCAGGCAGGCGGCCAGGAACACGAACCGGAAGGTCAGGGCGAGCTGCGCCGGGTCGGCGCCGCGGATCAGGCTCTCCACGTCGTGCCCGCCTGCGCCATCCGCGGCGCCGCCGAGCACGATCGTGCCGAAGGCCGCCACGATCAGCGCCCCGCCGAGGGACCGGAAGAAGTTCATGGAGGCGGTGGCGATCCCAAGCTGGTGCCGCGCCACCGCGTTCTGGATCGCGATGGTGGAGAGCGGCAGGATCGTCCCGATCCCCATGGAGAGCAGCGCGAACAGCAGCTCCATCAGCCAGAAGGGCAGCGCCCGTCCCTGCCACGCGATGACCGTGCAGCAGGCGAGGCTGATGCTCATCATTGCCAGCGGCACGCGCTTGTAGTGCCGGAAATAGATCATCGACCGGCCCGACAGGGTGGCGCCCGTGACGGTGCCGACCATCAGCGGCACGAGCGCCACGCCGGACTCGCTCGCCGACAATCCGATCACCCCTTCGAGGAAGATCGGCACGTAGATCGTGAGCCCGATGAACGTGCCCATGGCGAAGCAGGCGGCGAGCGTCGCGCTGTAGACCACTTGATTCCTGAGCACCTCCGTGGGGATCAGCGGCTCGGCCGCCGTGGCGAGCCGCGCCGCGAAGCCGGCGCCCAGAAATGCCGCCAGGACCAGGAGACCGAGGACAGGCGCGGAGGTCCAGGGATAGCGCACGCCGCCCCAGCTCAGGGCCAGCAGCAGGGCGATCGAGCCCGCGACCATCAGGGCGGCCCCGGGCCAGTCGAGCCGGTGCTGGCGGTCGTGACGCGGCAGGCGCTTCAGGTTGGCGTTGGTCAGCGCGAAGGCGAGGACGCCGATCGGCAGATTGATCCAGAAGATCAGCGACCAGTGCAGGTGCTGGGCGAAGAAGCCCCCGAGCAGCGGTCCCGCCACCGAGGCCGTCACGAACACCCCCGCGATCACCACTTGGTAGCGCGCCCGCTCCTTAGGCGACATGATGTCGGCGAGGATCGTCTGCGACAGCGCGATCAGCCCGCCGCCGCCGACGCCCTGGAGGCCTCGGGCGAGCGCCAGCGTCACCATCGTGGGGGCGAGCGCGCAGGCGACGGACCCGAGCACGAAGGTCGTGATGGCGATCAGCAGCATGATCCGCCGGCCGTGGATGTCGCTGAGCTTGCCGTAGAGTGGGGTCACCGCCGTGGAGGCCAGCAGGTAGGCGGTGACGATCCAGGGGAGGTTCGCGGCATCGCCGAGATCGAGCCCGATGGTCGGCATCGCGGTCGCCACGATCGTCTGGTCGAGGGCCGCGAGCAGCATCGCGGTCATCAGCCCGAACACGATCGCGCGGATCTCGCTGTGGCTGAGGCGGTCCTGCGGGGCGAGGGCAGCCGGCTGCGCGGGGATCACGGGGACGGCGATGGGGCTGCCCACGTGTGTCTACCTCAGTCCGGGCCGCAGACCCGGCCCGCCATCCGCGGCGGAGGGCGATGCTGGGCGGCAAGCGAGAAGGGATGCGTCGATGGCCCTCGATCGAGGGAATAACCGATCTACGCAAGCTGGAAAGCGGAGAAGAACGTATCTGCAGGTCGCCTGAGTTCCCATCGCGTCGTTGAGGAACCTGCCGAGCGCGCAGCGCACGGCTCCTTCCGGCCGGGACGAACCGGACACAGGAGGCGGTTCGTCCGGGGCAGGTCGCGCGGCCCGACATCGTGACGCGCGGGCCTGCCGTTTCGGACCATCCGCCTTGACAGGGACCCACGGCCTGCCGCTCTCCGGTCGGATGCCGGATTACACGACAGACATCGCCATCGTGGGCGGCGGTCCCGCCGGTCTGGCGGCTGCCGAGGTGCTGGCGCAGGCCGGCCGCGCGGTCACGGTCTACGAGCGCATGCCCTCCGTGGCCCGCAAGCTGCTGATCGCCGGCCGGGGTGGGCTCAACCTCACCCACAGCGAGCCGCGGACCGATTTCCTCGCGCGCTATCATCCGGCGGGCGCCCTGGACGCCGCCGTCGCGGCCTTTCCTCCCGAGGCCTTGCGGGTTTGGTGCGCGGAACTCGGCGAGCCGACCTTCGTCGGGTCGAGCGGGCGCGTCTTCCCGCAGAGCTTCAAGGCCTCGCCCCTGCTGCGGGCGTGGCTGGCGCGTCTTGACCGCCTCGGCGTCCGGATCCGTACCCGCCACCGGCTCACGGGGCTCGTCGAGGCGCTGCAATTCGAGACGCCGGATGGTCCCGTCGCGATCCGGTCGCGGGCGACCCTCCTGGCACTCGGCGGGGCGAGCTGGCCACGGCTCGGCTCGGATGGACGCTGGGTGCCGCTCCTCGAAGGGCTCGGCGTGGCGGTGGCGCCCCTGCGCCCGGCCAATGCCGGGTTCGCGGTGGCGTGGTCCGACCTGTTCCGGGAGCGCTTTTCCGGCGCGCCGCTGAAGCGGGTCGCGCTCGCCTGCGACGGCGCCACGGTGCGGGGCGAGGCCGTAGTCACGGAAGCCGGCCTCGAGGGCGGGGCCATCTACGCGCTCTCGCGCCCCCTGCGCGAGGCGATCGCGGCCGGGGGCAGCGCGCGGCTCGTCGTGGATCTCCGCCCGGACCTGACCCGGGAGGCCCTCGCCCGCCGCTTGTCCGGCGCTCGGCCGGGGGACTCGGCCGCGACCCGGCTGCGCAAGGCCGCGGGTCTCGCCCCCGTGGCGGCGGGGCTGCTGCGCGAGGCGGCCGGCGCCGCCCTTCCGGCGGATCCCGGGGCGCTCGCCGGGCTGATCAAGGCCGCGCCGCTCACCCTCACCGCGTCCGCGCCGATCGAGCGGGCGATCTCGACGGCGGGCGGGGTCCGGCTCGACGCCCTCGACGGGCGGTCCATGCTGCGCGACCATCCCGGCCTGTTCCTGGCCGGCGAGATGCTCGACTGGGAGGCCCCGACTGGCGGCTACCTGCTCCAGGGCGCCTTCGCGGGCGGCCGCGCGGCCGCCGCCGGGATGTGCGACTGGCTGCGCGACACCGGCGGCTGAGGCCTCGTCTCAGGGCCGCGTGCAGAAGCCGACGATCCCCGAAGCCTCGGCCGGGCAGCTGGCGCCCTCCCCGTCGTAGACCGGCGTGCCGGCCTTGAGGCAATGGGCGGTGACGAGCGTCTCGCCGGCCTCGCAGGTGATCGTGCAGCCGCCCGCGCAGTCGGGCTTGCGCACCGGCCGCAGCGTGGAGGCCGCGGCTTCGCCCTTCGGGCCCGGCCCCCCCTGCGGTCCGGCTTGGCCTCTGGAACCCGGGGGCCCCTGGAGGCCCGGGGTTCCCGGCTCACCCTTCGGACCCGGTGCGCCCTGCGGACCGACCGGACCCTGAGGACCGGCATCTCCCTTCGCGCCGGTCTCGCCCTGAGGCCCCGTCTCCCCCTTGGGTCCTTGATCGCCCTTCGGACCCTGATCACCTTTGGGGCCGGTCTCGCCGGGCGGCCCCGCGGCCCCCTGAGGGCCGGGCGGTCCCGGAGGACCCTCGGGGGCGCAGTTCGCGATGGCGGCCTCCCGCTCGTCCGGATCGGATTTCAGCGTCACCACGCAGGTCGATGGCCGGTAGGGCAGCCGGAAGGTGAAGCGTCCGCGCCGATCGGCCTGAATCGAGATGTCGTCGTCCATCACCACGATCGCGCCCGGCTTGCGCACCGAGCCGGAGATGCGCAGGTCACCGGCCTCGATCCGCGCGTCGTAGACCATGATCGGCTGGCTGGGGACCTGCGGGCGCCGCACCTTCGGTCGGGCCGGGCGCGACCGCGCGGCGGCCGGGTCCGGGCCTGCGGCCCCCGGCGGATCCGGCTGCTGGCCGAGCGCTGCCCCCGACAGAGTGAGCAGGATCATCAGGGCGAGGGCTGGGCGCATGCGCGGTCCATATCGACCGCGTCACGCACGCGGCGGCCGCCTATTGGTCTCGCGCCACGGTTGGGGTCAACCGTGGCCGTCGAAACCGCTCGTCGCGGTGATTCCACACGCGTCCACAGCCATCCACAGGCCAAGCCCCTGCGGCGGTGCGCGATTCCGCGACCGCCCCGAAACGGTTTGTTTGCGTTCCTGTTATGTTCCTATCGTCCAGCATGATCGGAGCCGACGGAGATGGGGCTGGACCCTGCGGACGAAGCCGAGCGGCAGCCCGCGCGCAGCGAGTCCCGAGAGCGGCTGGCGGCCCTGCGGGCGCGCCTCGCACCGCCGGTCGACGGCCGGGACCGACGCCCGGTCCTGCCTCTGGGCCTGCCCGCCCTCGATACGCACCTGCCCGGCGGCGGCCTCGTCCTCGGGCCACCCCACGAGATCGCGCCGGCCGAGCCCGCGGACGCGATCGCGGCCCTGGGCTTCGCCCTGGCGCTCTGCGCTCGCCATCTCGCCCTGGAACCGGGCGAGGCGCTGATCGCCGCCGCGCCCGGCCAGCCCCTGCCATACGGGCACGGCTTGGCCGGCCTCGGCCTCGACCCCAGCCGTCTGCTGCTTCTGGAGGCCGGCAGCGATGCCGAGGTGTTCCGCGCCCTGGAGGCGGCCCTGCACGCGCGGGCGCTCACGGCCCTGATCGGCCTCCTGCGGGACGGGATGCCGCTGAAGCCGGGCCGGCGCCTGCAACTCGCCGCGGAAGGATCCGCGCCGCCGCTCCTGTTGATCCTGCGGCCGGCACCCGCCGGGCTGCCCAACGGGGCCGCAACCCGCTGGCGTATCGCCGCGGCGCCCGCGGCGCGGGACCGGTTCGGCACCCTCGACCGGCCGCGCTGGCGGGCGCGGCTCGAACGCTGCCGCAACGGGCGCGGCGGCGACTGGCTTCTGGAGTGGGACCATGCCGCGCATCGTCTGCATCTGCCTGAGCCACTGGCCGGTGACGCGGCTGCGACGGGCCGGTCTCGCGCCTGAGCGGGGCCCGCTGGCGGTGGCGGCCGACGGCCCTGGCGGCCTGCGGCTCGTGGCCCTCGATCCGGAGGCCCGCGCCCTGGGCCTGAACCCCGGCGAGCCCCTCGGCCGGGTCCGGGCGCGGATCGGCGTGCCGCTCCAGGTTTACCCTGCCGACCCGGCCGCCGACCGGGACTCCCTGCTCCGGCTCTGCCGCTGGGCCTCGGCCTACGCGCCCCTCGTGGCGCCGTTCGGGCCGGCCGAGGCGGCGGACGGGCTTTACATCGACGTCGCTGGGGCGAGCCACCTGCGCGGCGGCGAGGCGAACCTCGTCGCGGATCTGGCCGCCCGGCTCGCGCGCGGGAACATCCCGGCGCGGATCGCCCTCGCCGACACGCCCGGCGCCGCCTTCGCGCTGGCCCGCCATGGCGTGGCCGACCGGATCGTCGTTCCGCCGGGCGGCGCTGCCGAGGCCCTGCGGGACCTGCCCGTGGAGGCCCTGCGCCTCGATCCCGACATGGCCGCGGGTCTCCGGCGGCTCGGCCTGCGCCGGGTCGGCGCGCTCGACGCCCTGCCCCGCGGCCCCCTCGCCCGCCGCTTCGGCGAGACCCTGCTGCTGCGCCTCGACCAGGCCCTGGCGCGCCGTCCCGAGCCGCTGGCGCCCCTGTCGGATGCCGCCGCGCACGCCGCGGCCCGCGGCTTCCTCGACCCGATCGGCCGTCAATCGGACATCGTCCGGACCGCCCGGGACCTGATGGCCGAGATCGCTCCCCGGCTGGAACGGGACGGCCTCGGCGCCTGCGCCCTGCGCCTCGCCCTGCACCGGGTCGACGGCGCGGTGCGCGCCCTCGATCTCGGCCTGTCCCGACCCGAGCGCGATCCGGAGCGGGTCGCCGCCCTCGTTTCCCTGCGCCTCGACCGGCTGGGCTCCGCCCTCGATGCCGGCTTCGGCTTCGAGACCGTGGCGCTCGCCGTGATGGTGACGGGGGCCATGTCGGCCCGTCAGACGGAATTCGATGCGGAAGCCGCGGGCGACGGGGTCGGCTACCTGGCCGACGCCCTGGCACAGCGTCTCGGGCGGGCGCTGCTCCGGCTCGAGCCGCGGGCGAGCCATCTGCCGGAGCGGGCCGACCGGGGCCGCATCTGGGTTGCCGGAGAGGGGCACGGATCGTCGGCCGATCAAGGCGTCGGCCGGCCGCGGGCGCGTCTCCTTCCCCCCTCTGCCGCCGCGGGACTGGTGGATTCCAACATCGGGGCCGGCAGGGCGGCGTCAGGATCGCTCACAGGTCCCCTCTCCCGTGCGGGAGAGGGACAGGGTGAGGGTCGAGAATTGTCCGGAAAAGGCGCGCCTAGTCAGTGCGTTGATGGCGTGCGCCGTTCTGTGCCTTCTCGGCCCTCACCCCAACCCTCTCCCGCACGGGAGAGGGGGCCGGTCGCGCTCCCTCACCAAGGTCGGCGCCCGACCGAGATGGGTGAACATCGCTGCGCAGAGGTGGCAGGGAAGGCGCCTGCTATCCCCTCCCCCTGGCCCGACCACCTCCCGCCCCGCCCCCTGGTGCTGTTCCCCCGGGGCGAGGCCGCCTGCGACGTGCTCTCGACCATCCCGGAGGGGCCGCCCCGGCGCTTCCGCTGGCGCGCGCAGATCCACCAGGTCGTCCATGCCGAGGGGCCGGAGCGGATCGCCGCCGAATGGTGGCGCGAGCCTGGAAAAGACCGCGACTATTACCGCATCGAGTGCGAGGCCGGGCACCGGCTCTGGCTCTACCGCGACGGCCCGCACGCGCCCGACCGACCGGCCGCGTGGTACGTCCACGGGCTGTTCGCGTGAGCGGCCCGGAAAACGTCCCCTACGCCGAACTCGCCGTCACCACGAACTTCTCCTTCCTGCACGGCGCCGCGCACCCGCAGGAATTCGTGGTGCAGGCGGCTTCCTACGGCCTCAGGGCCATCGGCATCGCCGATCGCAACACCGTGGCCGGCGTTGTGCGGGCGCACGCGGCAGCGCGGGCGCTCGAAGCGGACAGCCCGAAGATCCGGGTCCTGCCGGGGGTGCGCCTCGTCACCGAGGAGGGGTTCGAGGCCGTCACCTACCCGATGGACCGGGCGGCCTGGGGTCGCCTGTGCCGGCTGCTCACGCTCGGCAACCGGCGCGTCCGCAAGGGCGACTGCCGCTTCTCCTTCGCCGAGTTGCTGGAGGCCGCCGAGGGGCAGATGTTCATCGCCATGCCCCCGGCGCGGCGCCTGCCGGAGGGTTTTCGGGCGCGGCTGGAGGCGCTCGCCGCCGCGGCGCCGGGCCGGACCTTTCTCGGAGCGAGCCACACGCGGCGCGGCGACGAGCGGCGGCGCCTGGGGCTGCTCGCGGAGCTCGGCGCGGCCTCAGGCGCCCCGATGGTCGCGGTCTCGGACGCGCTCTACCACCATCCCGAAAGGCGCCCGTTGCAGGACGTGGTCACCTGCATCCGCGAAGGCTGCCGGATCGAGGACGCCGGCTACCGCCTGGAGGCCAACGCCGAGCGCCACCTCAAGCCCGGCGCCGAGATGGCGCGGCTGTTCGCCGATTATCCTGAAGCGCTCGCCCGCACCGTCGAGATCGCCGAGGCTTGCGGCTTCAGCCTGTCGCAGCTGCATTACGAGTATCCGGAAGAGCCTGTGCCCCCCGGGCGCACGCCGCAGGAATATCTGGAGGAGAAGACCTGGGAGCGGGCGCGCTGGCGCTATGCCGGCGACATCCCGGATTCGGTCGCGAAAACGCTGTGCGAGGAGCTGCGGCTCATCGCGACGATGAACTACGCCCGCTACTTCCTGACCCTGTTCGACGTGGTCGAGTTCGCCCGCGGACAGGGCATCCTCTGCCAGGGCCGGGGCTCGGCGGCCAATTCCGCCGTGTGCTTCTGCCTCGGCATCACCGCGGTGGACCCGTCGAAGCACCGACTGCTCTTCGCCCGCTTCATCTCGGAGAATCGCGGCGAGCCCCCCGACATCGATGTCGATTTCGAGCACGAGCGCCGCGAGGAGGTGATCCAGCACCTCTACGCCCGCTACGGCCGCGAGCGCGCCGCCCTCTGCGCCACCGTGATCCACTACCGTCCGCGCATGGCGATCCGCGAGGTCGGCAAGGTCCTGGGCCTGACCGAGGACGTGACCGCGGCGATCGCCGACACGGTCTGGGGTTCCTGGGGTACCGGCATGCCGGACCAGCACGTCCGCGAGGCCGGCCTCGACCCGGAGAACCCCGCGATCCGGCAGGCGCTCGATCTCGCCCACCAGCTGATCGGCTTCCCCCGCCACCTGTCGCAGCATGTCGGCGGCTTCGTGCTGACCCGCGGGCGCCTCGACGAGACCGTGCCGGTGGGCAACGGCGCCATGGCGGACCGCACCTTCATCGAGTGGGACAAGGACGACATCGACGCGATCGGCCTGATGAAGGTCGACGTGCTGGCCCTCGGCATGCTGACCTGCCTCAAGCGCGGCCTCGATTTTCTGGAGAAGGATCACGGCACCTTCTACGCGACCCTGGCCGACCTGCCGCAGGAGGATCCCGAGACCTACGCGATGCTGGCGAAGGCCGATTCCGTCGGCGTGTTCCAGGTCGAGAGCCGGGCACAGATGTCGATGCTGCCGCGCCTGAAGCCCAAGGAGTTCTACGACCTCGTGGTGCAGGTCGCGATCGTGCGCCCCGGCCCGATCCAGGGCGACATGGTCCATCCCTACCTGCGCCGCCGCTCCGGGATCGACCCGGTGGAGTACCCCGCGCCGCATCCGGATCACGGCCCGGCGGACGAGCTGAAGGAGGTCCTGCAGAAGACCTACGGGGTGCCGCTGTTCCAGGAGCACGCCATGCAGATCGCCATCACGGCGGCGGGCTTCACCCCGGCCGAGGCCGACGGCCTGCGCCGGGCGATGGCGACCTTCCGCCATGTCGGCTCGATCGGCGGCTTCGCGAAGAAGTTCGTCGGCGGGATGACCCGCCGGGGCTACCCGACGGACTTCGCCGAGCGCTGCTTCGCCCAGATCCGCGGCTTCTCGACCTACGGCTTCCCGGAGAGCCACGCGGCGAGCTTCGCGCTGCTCGTCTACGCCTCGGCCTGGATGAAGTGCCGGCACCCCGACGTCTTCCTGGCCGCGATCCTCAACGCCCAGCCGATGGGCTTCTACCAGCCGGCCCAGCTGGTGCGCGACGCGCGGGCCCACGGGGTCGAGGTGCGGGGCGTCTGCGTCAACGCCAGCGACTGGGACTGCACCCTGGAGCCGGCCGGGAATCCGGCGCTGCACGCCGTGCGGATCGGCCTGCGCGTGGTGCACGGCCTGCCGGAGGCCGCGATGCGCCGGCTCGTGCGGCTGCGGGCCAACGGATACGCCAGCATCGAAGGCCTTCAGGCCGCCCTCGCCCTGCCCCGCAACACCCTGGAGCGCCTGGCCGAGGCCGATGCGTTCCGCTCGCTCGGCCTCGACCGGCGTGCCGCCCTGTGGATGGTTCGCACCCTGGAAGGGACCTCGGCCCGCAAGGCCGCGAAGGCCGATGGCAGCGCGCGCCGGGCCCATCTGCTGGACGCGCCGCTGCCGCTCTTCGCCTGGCACGCCGATGACGGCCTGTTCCGGCACGAGCCGGCGGTGGAGCTGCCGTCCCTGGCCCCGTCCGAGGCGGTGGCCGAGGATTACGCCGCCACGGGCCTGTCCCTGCAGGGGCACCCGGTCGCGTTCTTCCGGGGGCGCCTCGCCCGGATCGGCGCGATCCCGGCCCGGGCCCATCTCGACCCGGCCCTGCGCCAGGGAGCGCGGGTCACGGTGGCGGGGCTCGTGCTGATCCGCCAGCGGCCGGGCACCGCCAAAGGCGTGGTCTTCCTGACCCTGGAGGACGAGACCGGTATCGCCAACGTGATCGTCTGGAAGGCGGTGTTCGAAGCCAACCGCCGGGCCGCCATGCAGGCCCGGTTCCTCGCCGTGCGCGGCCGGATCCAGCGGGCGGACGGGGTGGTCCACCTCGTGGCAGAGGGGTTTCGCGACCTCACCGCATCGCTCCGCGACCTGCGCGAGGCCGGCCTGAAGCTGCCGCCCGAGACCACGGATTTCGGCGTGCCCCCGGACCGGCGCGTGTATCGAAGCCGGGATTTCCACTGAGGGGCGCCCCTCGACAGGCCCCGCGCCGCGCGTAGAGTGCGGGGATGTCGAGCTTCGCCGTTCCGCGCCTTCTCCTCGCCGCCTGCGCGGCCCTGCCCCTCCTGGCGGAGGCCGCCCGGGCCGACAGCTGCGACGACCTCACCCGCCAGATCGCCGGCGCGATCGGCGGCAAGGTCGGCAAGCGCGCCGGCCCGAGCATCGACATCCGCATGGCCGGCCCGATCAAGTTCGACGTCACCTGCCGGGCCGAGCCGATCGTTCAGGCGACCTCCGCCGAGCCCGCCCCCTCGGCGACCTTCTTCCGCGATCTGTCGGTGGCCTCGGAGATCCTGATCGGCGAGTCCGCCGCCACCGTCGAGCCGATCATCACCAACGCCTACCGGACCTCGCTGGCGGAGCGGCGCAAGTCGTTCATCCAGCAGAACGGCTGGTCGGCCTCCTGCTACACCGACCCGGGCAGCAGCACGATGCGGACCCTCTGCTCGGTGGGGCGCATCCCGCCGGGATGAGGCGGACCTGAGCCGGCAGGATGCGTGGCGCGGGCCTGATCAGTACTCGATCACGCCGTCGAGCGCGTAGTGCTTCACCGTCTTCCGGTTGGCGATCAGCTCGTCCACCGTCGGCTCGCCCTTGAGGGCGCGGGCGATGGCGAGCTTCGTGGCCTCGTAGTTGGTCCGGTAGAGGTCCTTCTGGTCGAGGTTGTCGTCCTCGGCGCAGCGCTGATCGAGCCAGATCATGATGATCATGCACAGCTCGTCGAGCCCGTCCTTCGGCAGGATGCCCTCGATGATGCAGTCCACGATCGCGTCGCCAGTGGCGGCCTGGACCACGCCGCCGAGGAGCTCGGCATATTCGGCCGTGTGGATCGTGACCTTGGTGGTCATCATCGTGGCGGGGCGCACGAGCTGGTTGAGGTCGCGGACCACGAACATCCGCGTGTGGCCCTGGACCTGCCCCATCATCGAGGCGAAGGCCTGGCCGACGGGACCGCGCACCGAGCCGATCAGCACCTCCGGCATGGCGTCGGTGTACTGGCCCTCGGCCGCCAGCACCGTGGCCTCGCCCGTGCGGAACCAGATCTCTTGCATGTTCGAACTCCACCTGATCGGAGCCCGCGGGAGACATCATCGGAGGGCTTGCGTCAATCGCCTCAGAGCAGACCGACCCCGTCGAGCACGCCGACCAGCGCGAAGGCGATCGTCACGCCGGAGATGATGTAGACCACCCACTTGTAAGCCCCTGCCACGCGCTGTCCGTCGGGCAAGGCCCGGGTGGCGAGCAGGATCAGCAGGCCGAGCGCCAGGGGCAGGAGCAGGGCGTTCATCACCTCCACGGCGATGTTGAGCGCCACGAGGTTCGGCACGAGCTGCACGGCGAAGGCGCCCGCGGCGACCACGAGCGCGAAGGCGCCGTAGAAGGCCGGCGCCTCCCGGGGCGACTGCGCAAGGGAATGCGGCTTGCCCGTGACGTCGCCGAAGCCCCAGGCCAGCGCCAGCGCCACGACATTGAGCGCCACGAAGGCCGCCGCGGTGATGCCGGCCCCGAACACCACCTGCCCGAGCCAGGGCCCCAAGGCCGGCGTGAAGGCGCTCGCGAGGTCACCGACGGTCTGGAGTCCGTCCTTCGTGCCCTGGCCGGCCTTGCCGATCGTGGCGGCGGCCGCGATCAGGATTGCCCCCATCACGCATTGCGAGATCACGGCACCCACGAGCGTGTCGAGCCGCGAACTCCGGGCGTGGTCCCAGCCGAGGCCTTTGTCGACGATTGCCGATTGCTGGTAGAAGATCATCCACGGCATGATCACCGCGCCGATATTGGCGGCGATCAGTACCCGGTACTGGCCGTCCCCGAGCGGCATGTGCCCGAAGGAGGCGACGATCTCGGCCACGTTCGGCCGCGCCGCGATGGCGAGGCCGATGAAGACCAGCTCGAACAGGCCGACGACGATCGCCACCACCTCGACCCGCCGGTAGCTCCCGGTAAAGACCAGCGCGAGCAGCAGGACCGCTGGCAGTCCGAGGCTCACGAGCCGGGGCACCCTGAACAGGTCGCCGATGCCGGCAATGCCGGAGAATTCCGTCACGATGGCGCCGATCCCGGCCACCACGAGGCCGCCGTAGGAGATCCAGGCCCAGACCGGCCCGTAATGCGCCCGGATCAGCTCGCCGTGGCCGCGGCCGGTGGCGGTGCCGAGCCGCACCGTCAGCTCCTGAACGACGTAGAGAATCGGCACCAGCAGGATCTGCAGGAGCAGCAGCGAGTAGCCCCAGCGTGCGCCGCTCTGGGCCGCCGTGATCAGGCTGCCGACATCCGTGTCGGCGAGCATCACGACGAGTCCGGGGCCCGCGGTCTTGAGGAACGCGTTCAGGCGAGGCAGGGAAGCGCTTGGCACGGCTCGGGAACAGGCCCGGGCACGGCCGGTTCCGGCGGGCGCCTGCGGCGTTTTCCCGGGCAGGCGGGAGTAACGTGAGATGGTGGAGAGCGCGGATCGAAGCTCCGGCTGGAGCCTTCAGGCGAGCGCCGTGCCCGATGGGGTGCGTCTGGAACTCGCCCTGTCCGACCTGGGCGGAGGTCCGGTCACCGCCGCGATCGTGCTCGACCGGGCGGAGGCTCGGGCCTTTGCCCGCGCGCTGCTGGCCGCCGCCGGAGATGCGGCGGAACGGACTTTTCCGAAGCCGGGCGTTTGAGAGCCCGCCGCCGACGGATCAGCGCGGGCCGAGGCCCGGGTTGCGGCCCGGAAGGCGCGGCACCACCGTGCCCCGCTTCTCGATCGGCGCGTCGCACGCGTAGGCGAACTCGGTCTTCAGCGGATCGAACACGGTCTCGCCGGTGATCCGGCAATCTTCCCGCACAGTCTCGTCGAGATAGGTGCGGGCGGCGGTGCGGAAGCGATTCACCCGGGTCGCCGCCGGCTCGGGATCGATCCGGACCTCGCTCAGGTTGCAGCCGGCATATTCACGCAGGGCATTGGAGACGATGAGCATCCGGCGCAACTGCCGGTTGTCGTAGACCTCATAGGGCTCCTTGCAGCCGATCGTGACCACCTGCGGGGTGAGCGCGACGTAGTTGCGGGAGATGTACGAGAACCCCGTGGTGCAGCCCGCGAGCGCCAAAGCGAGGGAGGCCAGAGTCACGGCCGTCAAGGCGGGAGGCAGCAGAGCCGCGGGTCGTCGCATCCTCGTCATCCCAGCCCGATCTCAGCCCGCCCCGGCTCCGCCGCCCTGTCCGGCGGCGTGTGGGTGCATTGAAACGGCTCCGCTTGCGCCGTCAATTCGTTTCTGCCTCGGAGCGCGGCGCCAGCAGAAGCGTGGCCGTATAACGCTTGCGGAACACTTGCGGAACGTTTAACCTGTTCGTGATTTGTTTCCGAGACCGTCCCGAGGCGGTCCGCCAAGCCGCGAGGCCCCCTTCGATGCTCACGCGCAAGCAGCTGGACCTCCTGCGATTCATCCAGAGTCGCATGCAGGAATGCGGCGTTCCCCCCTCCTTCGACGAGATGAAGGATGCGCTCGATCTCAAGTCGAAATCGGGCATCCATCGTCTGATCACGGCTCTGGAGGAGCGCGGCTTCCTGCGGCGCCTTCCGAACCGGGCGCGGGCCATCGAGGTGATCCGCATTCCCGAGAGCCTGACGTCCCCGGCTGCCGCGGCGCCGGCGGAGCCGCGCCGCTTCACGCCGAGCGTGGTCGAGGGCGGCAAGTCCAAGCAGCCGCCGCTGCCCGCCAATGCCCGCATGATCGACGAGGCCGGCCGCGCCGTGTCGATCCCCGTCATGGGCCGGATCGCGGCCGGTACACCGGTCTCGGCGATCCAGAACCAGAGCCACGCCATCACCCTCTCGCCCGACTTCCTGGCCGGCGGCGAGCACTACGCCCTGGAGGTGCGCGGCGACTCGATGGTGGAGGCCGGCATCCTCGACGGCGACCTCGTGGTGATCCGCAAGCAGGACACCGCCAACACCGGCGACATCATCGTGGCCCTGATCGACGACGAGGAGGCGACGCTCAAGCGCCTGCGCCGCCGCGGCTCCTCGATCGCCCTGGAAGCCGCCAACCCGGCCTACGAGACCCGCGTCCTCGGTCCCGACAGGGTCCAGATCCAGGGTCGGCTCGTCAGCCTCGTCCGCCGCTACTGAAGCGGGGCGGCCGGCGCGTCGTCCGGAGCCGGGTTGGCGCCTGTCGGATCGCTCTCCGACGCGGCCATCCCTCCGGAGGCGTCCGCAGGAGGATCCGTCCCGGTCCGCGCAGCGGCGGCGGGGCGGGGCACCGCGCGGGCCCGCCAGGGGACCGTCCGCTGATCGGTCCGGGCGCCCTGTATCGCGAAGCCGCCCGCTTCGGCGCGCAGGGCCACGGCTCCGTGACTGGCGAGGAAGCCGCGGTCGATGACCAGCGGGCCCGTGCAGGTCGGGGGCGCCGCAAGGCCCGTGATCAGCACGGTGGCCCGGGCGCAATCCTCCGGGAAGGCGCGCCAGTCGCGAACCAGGGCGACCGCCCGGCCGTTCGGCAGAATCGCGGTGCAGCCGAGCCGGTCGCAGCGCCCGCCCGCGGACGGGCGGCTCCGCTGCTCGGGTGTGCGGTTATCGCCGTCCGCCTTCAGCCATTGTTCCAGGACGAAGCCGGAGGGATTTCCGAGCGCCGAAAGGCGCCCGTCGGGACCCCGCACCGCGGCGCCTCCGCCCTGCCGGTCGATGTAGAGATCGTAGCGCTCCGGCAGGGCCGCGAGGCCGAGGCCGAGCAGGAGCGGCGGTAGGGCGAGCCAGCGCAGCCGCGAGACCGGGAGCGTCGCCAGCAGCAGCCCGGCCGTGAGCAGTCCCAGCGC
The DNA here is from genome assembly GCF_058790235.1 of Methylobacterium sp. FW102-HT35C08. Lineage (NCBI taxonomy): Bacteria > Pseudomonadati > Pseudomonadota > Alphaproteobacteria > Hyphomicrobiales > Methylobacteriaceae > Methylobacterium > Methylobacterium sp. FW102-HT35C08. Next base: position 2,045,077 of record NZ_JBYTCL010000002.1, read on the forward strand.
CCCGGTTCCGAACGCCGGCAGCACCAGCGTTGCCCGCTCGAACCCGGCGATCCATTCGGAGATCGCCAGCATACCGCCGACTGCCTGCCCCATGAGCCACCAGATCGGCCGGTCGAGAGCCAACGGATAGGCGAGGATCCCGATCACCGCGGAGGGCATCACCACCAGGGAGACCAGAGGCAGCGTCAGCGCATTGCCGATCAGCCCGAACGGCTGGATTGTCTGGAAATGGTAGGTGGCGAAGGGGGCGGTGGCGATCTGCGCCACCAGGGTCGTCGCCAGCGTGCCGGTGACCGCCGACAGGCCGGTGCCGACGATCCGCCCGATCCGCCCCGCCCCGGGGCGCAAGAACAGCCGTCCGTCGATCAGCCGCGCGCAGGCAATCAGCCCCGCCACCGCGCCGAACGACATCTGGAAGCTCGGGCCAAGCAGCCCCTCGGGCTCGCGGGCCAGGGCGATCAGCGCGGCGAGCGCGAGATTGCGCATCGACAGGGCCGGCCGGTCCACCAGGATCGCGCCCAGCATGATCAGGGTCATGATCAGCGAGCGCTCGGCCGCGATGTCCCAGCCCGAGAAGGCACAGTAGGCGGTGACCCCGATCATCGCGAAGCCGGCCGCGATCTTCTTGATCGGCCAGACCAGCGCGCAATGGGGGATCAGCGCCAGGGCCGCCCGCACCAGCCAGAACACAACGCCGGCGGCCAGCACCATGTGCAGCCCCGAGATCGAGACCACGTGGTAGATGCCGGCGGCGCGCAGCGCATCGTTGGTCGCCGGGCCGATCAGACCGCGCTTGCCGGTCACCAGGGCCGCCGCTACCGCACCGGCCTGGCCGCCCTCGGCCTGGGCGATCCGCCGGGTGAGCGCATTGCGGGCCTCGTCCAGCATGGCGGCGAGCCTGAGGCGCAGGGGCGGTGCGACCGACGGCGTCTCGATCCGGACCGCGCCGAGCAGCGAACCCACCGCGCCGATCCCCTGGAAATAGGCGTCCCGGGCGAAGTCGTAGCCGCCAGGGCGGGCCGCTTCGGGCGGCGGCAGCAGACGCGCGGTGGCGGTGATGACATCTCCGGGCCGCAGCGCCGGCGCCTTGCGGAACGAGACCCGCACGCGGGCGGGCCGCAGGTTCGGCGCGAGGCCCGCGAAGGTCTCGACCCGGACGATCAGCCGGGCTCCGACCTCGCGCTCGTCCAGGGCCTCGATCATCCCGGTGAGCGGCCCGATCGTGGTCCGGGCGAGGATCGGGGCGGCCACCTGCGAGACCCGCCAGGTTGCCGCCGCGAAGCCGAGAAAGCCGGCCGCCATCGCGAGGGCGAGCGCCAGCGCCGCCGGTCGCGCGCCGAGAAACGGGATCGGCGCCACCGCGAGCGCCGCCCCGGCCAGCGGTGCGGCCAGGACCGGCGTGCCGTCGACGGCCGCGAAATAGACCAGGATCCCGGTGCCGAAGGCCACCGCCAGCCAGGGGAACAGGCGGCGCTGCTCGGCTTCCCAGCGGAGGCCCCCGGCGATCCAGGCACCGATTGCCGGCCGGGCCAGGGCGCGCGGGCCCGGCAGCGCCACCGCGCTCCCCGCTGCCCTCGCGCCGATCCGCCGCATTGCCGCCGCCCCGATCCGCGCGACCTGTGCGGACGGTCGAGCGATTCCTCCGACGATTCTTAACGCACTGCCGGCCTCGTGCTACAGCCGGTGCTTCGTGCTACGGGCGCCGTGTCGAGCCCTCGCCGCTCTCCGCCTCCGCTCCGCGACCCGCCCCCGAACACACCGGACCGATGTCCTCAGCCGTCGTCACGCGCTTCGCCCCCTCGCCCACCGGCTACCTCCATATCGGCGGGGCCCGCACGGCGTTGTTCAACTGGCTCTACGCCCGCCACACGGGCGGCACGATGCTGCTGCGCATCGAGGACACTGACCGGGAGCGCTCCACCAAAGGCGCGATCGACGCGATCCTCGACGGACTCACGTGGCTCGGCCTCGACTGGGACGGCGACGTGGTCTTCCAGTTCGCCCGCGCCGAGCGCCATCGTGCCGTCGCCGAGGAACTGCTGGCCGCCGGCCGCGCCTATCATTGCTACGCCACCGCCGAGGAACTCACGCAGATGCGCGAGACCGCCCGCGCGGAGGGCCGCGCGCCCCGCTATGACGGCCGCTGGCGCGACCGCGACCCGTCCGAGGCGCCCGCCGGGGTGAAGCCGGTGATCCGCCTGCGCGCGCCGGTCGAGGGCGAGACCGTGGTCGAGGACGCCGTCCAGGGCCGGGTGACCTGGGCCAACAAGGACCTCGACGATCTCGTCCTCCTGCGCTCGGACGGGACACCGACCTACATGCTCGCCGTCGTGGTCGATGACCACGACATGGGCGTCACGCAGATCATCCGCGGCGACGACCACCTCACCAACGCGGCCCGCCAGAGCCAGATCTTCTCGGCGCTCGGCTGGGACATTCCCCGGATGGCCCATATCCCGCTGATCCACGGGGCCGATGGGGCCAAGCTCTCGAAGCGCCACGGTGCACTGGGCGTCGAGGCCTACCGCGATCTCGGCTACCTGCCGGCGGCCCTGCGCAACTACCTCGTGCGGCTGGGCTGGAGCCACGGCGACCAGGAAGTCTTCTCGACGGACGAGATGATCGCGGCCTTCGACCTCGGATCGGTCGGGCGCTCCGCGGCGCGGTTCGATTTCGCCAAGCTCGCCAACCTCAACGGCCTCTACATCCGCACCAGTGCCGATTCCGACCTCGTGGCGGCGATCGAGACCATCCTGCCGAATGTCGGCGCCGAGCGCGGCCTGTCGGCGCCGCTGCAGCCCGATCTCAAGGACAAGCTCATCCAGGCCATGCCGGGGCTGAAGGAGCGGGCGAAGACGCTGATCGAGCTCCTCGACAGTGCCTATTACCTGTACGCGCAGCGCCCCCTGGCGCTGGACGACAAGGCCCGCGCCCTCCTCACCGACGAGGGCCGCGCGCGGCTCGCCGGCGTGCGCCCGGCGCTCGACGCCCTGCCTGCGTGGAGCGCGGCGTCGACCGAGGACGCGGTGCGTCAGTACGCCGAGAAGGCCGGCTGCAAGCTCGGGCAGGTGGCCCAGCCCCTGCGCGCGGCGCTCACCGGCCGCACCACCTCCCCGCCCCTGTTCGACGTGATGGCGGTGCTCGGTCGGGACGAGACCCTCGCGCGCCTCGGCGATCAGGCGCCGCAGGGCTGAGGTGAGCGGGCGGGCGGGGTGACGCCTGCGCCGCATGCCCCCGAAACGAGAACCAAGCCGCGCCCAGCAGGGCTCAAAGACGGCACTCCGGACGAACGGCGCGGTTGTTGCGTGCCGCAATCGGCCGCGCCGCCGCGAGCCTGCAGCCCGGTCTCCATACGCGCCCGGGAACCCTGCGCCCCGGCCCGGATTTCGCTTGGTGGAATTTGCTTGGCGTCGGGGTCCGGTTGTCACCGACCCCGTTGCTGCTGCAGTGCCGTTTGGGTAACCCATGCCTGTGAGCACCCGCAGCATAATGCGTGGTGCTCAGGCCCCCCGGACCGACTCAGGGGAGCCCGAGGCCGGCATCCGCCACGTCGCCAGAGAAGGGTCCACGATCCATGAGCGCACCCAGCACCATCACCGTGGACGGCAAGTCGATCGAACTGCCGGTGAAAACCGGCACGATCGGGCCGGACGTGATCGATATCGGCAAGCTCTACGCCCAGACCGGCGCCTTCACCTTCGACCCGGGCTTCACCTCGACCGCTTCGTGCGAATCGAAGATCACCTACATCGACGGTGACGAGGGCGTGCTGCTCTACCGCGGCTACCCGATCGAGCAGCTCGCCGAGAAGGGCGACTTCCTCGAGACCTGCTACCTGATGCTGTTCGGCGCCCTGCCGACCGCCGCCCAGCGGGCCGACTTCGAGTACCGGGTCACGCGCCACACCATGGTGCACGACCAGATGAACCGGTTCTTCACCGGCTTCCGCCGCGACGCGCACCCGATGGCCGTCATGGTCGCCTCGGTGGGCGCCCTCTCGGCCTTCTACCACGACTCGACCGACATCACGGACGAGAGCCAGCGGCTGATCGCGTCGATCCGCATGATCGCCAAGATGCCGACGCTCGCCGCGATGGCCTACAAGTACTCGATCGGCCAGCCGTTCGTGTATCCGAAGAACGACCTCGACTACACGTCGAACTTCCTGCGCATGTGCTACGCGGTGCCGTGCGAGGAGTACGAGGTGAACCCGGTTTTCGCCCGGGCGCTCGACAAGATCTTCATCCTGCACGCCGACCACGAGCAGAACGCGTCGACCTCGACGGTGCGGCTCGCAGGCTCATCCGGCGCCAACCCGTTCGCCTGCATCGCGGCCGGCATCGCCTGCCTGTGGGGCCCGGCCCATGGCGGCGCCAACGAGGCGGCGCTCAAGATGCTGATGGAGATCGGCACCCCGGAGAACGTCGGGAAGTACGTCGCCAAGGCCAAGGACAAGAACGACCCGTTCCGCCTGATGGGCTTCGGCCACCGGGTCTACAAGAACTACGACCCGCGCGCCCGGATCATGCAGAGCACCACCCACCAAGTGCTGAAGGAGCTCGGCAAGACCGACGATCCGCTGCTCCACGTCGCCATGGAGCTGGAGCAGATCGCCCTCAAGGACGAGTACTTCATCGAGAAGAAGCTCTACCCGAACATCGATTTCTACTCGGGCATCACCCTCAAGGCGATGGGTTTCCCGACCGACATGTTCACCGTGCTGTTCGCGGTGGCCCGCACGGTCGGCTGGATCGCCCAGTGGGCCGAGATGATCGAGGACCCGTCACAGAAGATCGGCCGCCCGCGCCAGCTCTACGTGGGGCCGGCGCAGCGCGACTACGTGGCGGTGGACCAGCGCGGCTGAGGCGGGACCTGTCGCGGGACGCGACCAGCGGGGCGGCCGAGAGGCCGCCCTTCGTATTTGCGGAGGCGCACGCGCTCCGCTTGTCCTATCGACCGCCCTACGATTGGGCGGCAATCCGCGCGTTCCTAGCCAAGCGGGCGATCCCGGGCGTCGAGACGACGGATCCCGCGGCCTACGCGCGCACGATCAGCGTCGCGGGGCGGCACGGGCTCCTGACGGTGGCGCCCGGCGCGGATTGCCTGCACGTCGCGCTGCGCGGCGTCGAGGCCGCGCACGCCGAAGCTGTCGGCGGGCGCCTGCGCCGCCTGTTCGACTGCGACGCCGATCCCGGCGCCATCGCGACCTGCCTCGCCGGGGATCCGGTCCTGGCCCCGCTCGTGGCGGCGCGACCGGGCCTGCGGCTTCCGGGGGCGTGGGACCCGTTCGAGACCGGCTGCCGGGCGATCCTCGGCCAGCAGGTCTCGGTGGCCGCCGCGATCGGGCTCGCCGGCAAGCTGGTGGCGGCGTTCGGCACACCCCTCGCGGAGCCGATGGGCGGCCTGACCCACGTCTTTCCCGCGCCGGCGGACTTGGTCGAGGCGGATGTCGCCCTGGCGCTCAACATGCCGCGCGCCCGCGGTGCGGCGATCCGGGCGCTGGCGGCGGCCGCGCTCGCCGACCCGGACCTGTTCGCCCCGGCCGAATCGCTGGAGGAAGCGGTGCTGCGCTTCACGGCGATCCGCGGGATCGGGCCCTGGACGGCGCAGTACATCGCCATGCGGGCGCTCAAGCTGCCCGATGCCCTGCCGGTGGGTGATGTCGGGCTTCTGCGTGCGCTGGAAAGCGGCACCGGGCGTCCGACCGCGGCTGCGCTCCTGGCTCGGGCCCAGGCGTGGCGGCCATTCCGGGCCTACGCGGCACAGCACCTCTGGGCGGCGGATGAGGCGGTCGTGAAGGGGCGGTGAGGCGGGCGGCAGGCTTCCTTTCCCGCATGGCGAGGCCGGATTAATTTGACCGCCAGCCGGGGGGCTTGGTTGATGTCGGACGTGGACGAGGACGCGCGCGACAAGCTTGTCGCGAATGAGCGCATCAAATTCTCCGCCACTTATGCCAACGGCCTTGCCGTGGCGATCTTTGCCCTGGGCGGCTTCGCGCCGTGCATATCGACCGCCCTATCGGACCGTCCGCACTTCGCGCCCGTACTCGTTACGATGGTACTTTGCTGGATTATGCGTGGCGCCATACATTGGGGTGTGAGGCACGCGCTTCGGGATCTTCTCCCATGACGACAGCCCAGTTCCTCCTCCTGCTCGCTGTCCCGTTTGGCAGCGGTGTGTTGGCCTTTGGTGCGCTCTGGCTCGATCAGCGTTCGCACTGAGACAGGGTTTGTCTCACCCGCGCCCTCATCCTGAGGTGCCGGAGCAGTAGCAGAGGCCGCGAAGGAGGCCTCCAGCCGGCCGCGCGATCCCTGGAGTCCTCCTTCGAGGCCCGCTGACGCGGGCACCTCAGGATGAGGCGGTGGGTTGGAAGCCCGTCACTTCCTAACCCCGCGTCACCGCCCGAACCGCTCGAACTTCGGGAAGCTGCGCGCCATCATCAGCCCGACCTCGGCCCGGTGGCCGAGCCACTTCTCCAGCACCGACACGTTGGCGAGCCGGCCCTCCGGAGAGCCGTCCTGCCAGGGCAAGCCGTCCGTCAGCTTGAAGACGTGCGCGTCCAGGAGCCCGCCGCTGCGGCAGCGCTGGAGCCGGACGCCCTTGCCGCGGGCGAGTTCGGCCACCTCGGAGATCGGGAAGATCAAGAGCAGCTTCTCGGTGTTGACCACCGCCACGTGGTCGCCGTCCGCCGGCACCAGCACGGCCGCTTTGGCGTCGCCGTCGAGGCCGAGCACGCTCTTGCCCTTGCGGGTGTTGGCTACGAGCGCGTCGGCGGGCGCCACGAAGCCGCGTCCGTCAGAGCCCGCGATCAGCAGCTTGGTCTCCGGCCGGTAGGGCAGCGCCGCCACGATCTCGGTGCCGTCGTCGAGGTCGGCCATCAGCCGCACCGGGTCGCCGAAGCCGCGGCCGCCCGGCAGCTTCGAGGCCTCCAGCGTGAACACCTTGCCGTTGGTGGCGAGCAGCAGGATCTTCTGCGTTGTCTCGGTCGGGAAGGCGATCTTCAGGGTGTCGTCGCCCTTGAACGCCACCCCGGACAGGTCCGCCACGTGGCCCTTGAGCGCCCGGATCCAGCCCTTGGTGGAGACGATCACGGTGATCGGCTCGCGCTCCACCAGTGCCGCCGTGAAGTCGATGCCGCCGACATCCGGCGGGCTCGCCAGCGTCGTGCGGCGCTTACCCAGCTTGGTCTCGGGCCCGAAGGTCTTCTTCACGGCGCGGATCTGCGCCTGAATCGCTTTCCACTGCGCCGGCTCGGAGGCGAGCAGCGCGTCGATCTCGGCCTTCTCGGCGGTGAGCGCCTCGAACTCGCGCTTCAGCTCCATCTCCTCCAGCTTGCGCAACGATCGCAGGCGGGTGTCGAGGATGGCGTTGGCCTGAAGCTCGGTCAGCTCGAACCGGGCCATGAGGGCGGCCTTCGGCTCGTCCTCCTCGCGGATGATGCGGATCACCTCGTCGAGGTCGAGATAGACGATGAGCAGGCCGCCGAGGATCTCCAGGCGCCGGTCGATCTGGCCCAGGCGGTAGCGCGAGCGGCGCTGCAGCACCACGCGGCGGTGGTCGACCCATTCCCGCAGGCACTCGGCGAGCCCGATCACCTTCGGCACGAGGCCGCCGACGAGGACGTTGAGGTTAAGGGGGATCCGCGCCTCCAGCTCAGTGAGCCGGAACAGCGATTCCATCAGGATGACCGGGTCGACCGTCCGCGAGCGTGGCTCGAGCACCACGCGCACGTCCTCGGCCGATTCGTCTCGCACATCGGCCAAGAGCGGCAGCTTCTTTTCCTGAAGGAGCTCGGCCATCTTCTCGATCAGCCGGCCCTTCGGGATGCCGTACGGGATCTCGGTGACGACGATGTTCCACGTGCCGCGGCCGAGATCTTCCTTGGCCCAGCGGGCGCGAACCCGGAAGGCGCCGCGGCCGGTCCGGTAGGCCTCGGCGATCGACTCGGCCGAATCGACCAGGATGCCGCCGGTGGGGAAGTCGGGCCCCTGTACGAACTTGGCGAGCTGACCCGACGTCGCCTCGGGGTGGTTGATCAGGTAGAGCGCCGCGTCGCACAGCTCGGCGGCGTTGTGCGGCGGGATCGAGGTCGCCATGCCGACCGCGATGCCCTGGCTGCCATTGGCCAGGAGGTTCGGGAAGGCCGCCGGCAGGACGATCGGCTCCTCCTTCTCGCCGTTGTAGGACGGCCGGAAGTCGACCGTGTCCTCGTCGATCCCGTCGAGGAGCAGGCGCGCGACCTCGGTGAGCCGCGCCTCGGTGTAGCGGTAGGCGGCGGGCCCATCGCCGTCGATGTTGCCGAAATTGCCCTGGCCGTCGACCAGCGGGTAGCGCTGGGCGAAATCCTGGGAGAGCCGCACCAGCGCGTCGTAGATCGCCTGGTCGCCGTGGGGGTGGAAGTCGCCCATCACGTCGCCGACGATCTTGGCGCATTTCTTGTGCGCCGTGTTCGGGTCGAGCCGGAGCAGCCGCATGCCGTACAGGATGCGCCGGTGCACGGGCTTCAGCCCGTCGCGGGCATCCGGCAGGGCGCGGTGCATGATCGTGGAGAGCGCGTAGGCGAGGTAGCGCTCCTCCAGCGCGGATTTCAGCTCGACGCTCTCGATTCCGTCGCCGGACGGCGGCTCGAAGGGCTGGCCCATGACGGCTCCTGTCTCAGGGCGGGGCCGCCGAACGGCCGCGCCACCTCATGCAGCAATCCGTCATTCCGGGGCGCGGGAGGCGAGTCCGGAATCCAGACCCGCCTGCCCTGCGGGAGGAGACGGACGATCCTGCCGGGCCGCGTGCGCTTCTGGATTCCGGGCTTCGCTTCGCGGCCCCGGAATGACGGGTTTGTGTGTCTCGGGTCGAGCGGCGCTCAAGCCCGGACGTTTTTAGAACATAACGTGAACATTACCCGGCCTCGCGGCCGAGCGCAACGAATCGCGCCCGCTCCTCGGGCGGCCCGAGGCCGCGGGGCCCCCAGACGTGCCGGTCGAGGAAGTACCCCGTCAAGGTAAACCCTTGTGCAACGCCGTCCGGACCCGGGGACCCGCCCGCGTGCAGGAAAGTCGGGAGCGCCAGTAGGCGGTCCCGGTAGGGCTCGCCCGCCGAGGCGCTGACCGCCCGGCCGCTCTTCGGCGAGACATAGGCCAGGGCGTCGTTGCCGCCGGTGGCCGCGCAGGCGGTCAGGTCGAGGCCGAAGCCGAGTTCTGACAGGATTGCCAGCTCGAAGCGCACCATCAGGGGCGGGGCGATCGCCGGGTCGTCGAGATGCTCCACGAGGATCCCGGCCGCTTCGTAGAGCGCCGGATGCGGGTCGCGCTCGGGGAGGAGCCGCAACAGGGCCGCCATGTGGTTCATGCCGTAGAGGGCGAGGCTCGACCCGATCAGCCGGGAGAGCTGCGACTCGAGGGGTTCCACCGCGTAGGAGCCGAGGCCGTCGTCGAGGCGTGCCCGCCACGTCAGCCGCACCCGGTTGCCGGGCTGCAGCACCGGCTGCATCCGGCGCGAGCGCCCGCCATGCACGAGGCCGAGATGGCGCCCATGGGCTTCGGTCATCGCCTCCAGGATGACGCCGGTCTCCCCGTGCCGGCGCAGGCCGAGCACCAGGGCGTCGTCGGTCCATTGCATCGAGCGTCGCGTCGCGGCGTGAGAGGGGCGCGGCGCGCCGGACGCGCACCGCTTGGTCTCTTCCATATAGGAAGCCGCGGCGTCCGGCGCTGCCCGCCCGCCGTCCAGCTTCGGGCAGCCTTCGCCCGCTAGCGATGAGCGATGCCCCGCCTCGCCCTCGCCAGTGTCCTTGTCCTCGTCGCCCTCGGTGCGCAGGCCGCCCCGCGGGCACCGAAGCCCGCGCCGGAGGCAGCGCCGTCCCCGGCCCTCCTCCAGCGGATCGCCGCCCTGGCGCTGAAGCAGGTCGCGTTCGGTTCGGTCTCGCTGCTGCCGGTGCGGTTCGAGGGCAGCCGGATCGCCGGGCCGATCGAGGATGGCGGCCGCGTGATCTACTGCGTGTCGGGCCGGATGTACGGCCGGACCTTCGGCAAGCCCGAGCGCCCGAAGGTGGCGTTGCGCTACGCGAGCGACCGGCTCACGGTGCTCGATGATGACGAGGTCTGCACGGGTCACCGCACCCGCCCCTTCCCGGAGCTCGACGCGCTGGGCAACAAGCCCTGAGGCCGCCGCGTTGAGGGCCATGCCCTCCGCGCCCACCCGCACCCTCGACCTCAGCCTGGACCTGATCGCCCGCGCCCATTCCGTCCCGATCCCCGACGACCCGAGCGCCCTCGAAGTTCTCTCGGATGCGGAGCTGCGCCCGGGGCTCGATGCGATCGTCGCCGGGCGTGAGGGCAGCGACCTGTGGGTCTTCGCCTACGGCTCGCTGATGTGGAACCCGGAATTTCCGGTGGCCGAGCGCCGGATCGGGACGGTGCGCGGCTTCCATCGCCGGTTCTGCCTGCTCCAGCGGCGGTTCCGCGGCACGCCGGAGCGGCCGGGCTTCGTCCTGGCCCTGGACCGCGGCGGCCTGTGCCGAGGCGTGGCCTTCCGCCTGCCCGGCATGGAGATCCGCGAGGCCCTGATGCCGGTCTGGCGCCGCGAGATGCGCGGCCGCGGCTACGTCGCCCGCTGGCTGCCGGTCGCCACCGAGGCCGGGACCGTCTCGGCCCTGACCTTCCTGGCCAACCGCACCAGCGACCGCTACGCCGGCCGCCTGTCGGACGCCGAGATCGCCGAGAAGATCGCCGCCGCCTGCGGGCATAAGGGGCCGAGCGCCGAGTACCTGTTCCGGACCGTCGAGGCCTGCGAGCGCCTCGGCATCCGCGACCGGCATCTCTGGAGCCTTCAGGCCCTGGTGGCCGCGCGGCTCAGGGCCTGCGCGCCGGCGGCGTGAGCCCAGCTCCCGTCGGTGGCGTCGATGCAGCCGTCATCGCGCGCGCAGCGGCTCAGGCCCAGGCCCGTTTCATCGCGATCACGACACGGCTACCGCCATGCTCGGCATCCGGATTGCGCGGCTCCCGGATGCCGGGGGCGCGGCCGGTGGTGACGTAGACCAGAAGGGTGAGGGCGAGCAGGATCTTCGTGCGCATGGCGACGCTCAAGCTTGAGCGACGGTGCATAGAATCGATCGGTTTTTACGGAGTTGCTGCAACGCACGCGGGCGCGTTCGCGATGCAGTTCTCGCATTTGTGGTGAACGGAGGGTTGCGGCAGGGCCGCGATCGTCTATGCCGCCGGCCCGGGATGTCCACAGGCGGAGGATGGGATGCGGCTCCGGATCGGCGTGGCCCTGGCGGTGGTGGTGATTGCCGTCGCAGCCCTCCTGGCGGGACCGCTGAGCCGCGGCGACAGGCTGTCGGACATCGTCACCGGGCGGACGCCGCTGCTGGCCGGCGCCACCCGGGCGTCCGGGGGCAGTGCGGACCTGTCCGGCACGGCAGCCCTCGGCACGGACCAGCGTCCGGTGACCCTGCACGTCGCCTGCGATCCGGGCGGCGCCGGCCTGTCGGCGGCGCTGATCGTGCCCCGCTTCGCCGAGCTGGCGCCGCGCTTCGACTTCGCGGGGCTCGAAGGCGGCAGCACGGCGCCGCTCACCGGGATCCTGGTCTCCAGCGCCGGCAGCGTCCGCTCGGTGCGGATGCCGGTTCAGGGCGCGGCGGCCGGGGCGGATGCAGGCTTCACCCTGACGGTGGCGGGAGCCCACCGCGGCGAGGATCCGCTGCGCGGCGTCGCCCTGGCTCTCACCCAGCCCGGGACCAAGCTCACCTGGACGCAAGCGAGCCCGCGGAGCGAGGATCCGGCCCTGACGGCGACGGTCACGGTGGCGGAAGCCGATGCCGCGACGCTGAAGGGCGCGCTGGCCGGCTGCCTCGCGGCGCCGTTCTGAGGCGCCTCACAGGACCCACGTCACGACGAGGCAGGCCGTGGCCAGGAACGTCGCCGCGGTGGTGATCCAGCCGAGCCCGTTCGTCAGGCGGCCGTTGACGCGACCGCCCATCACGGCCCGGTCGTTGGTCATCAGCATCATCAGGAGCAGGAGCGGCGGCACCGAGAAGCCCTGGACGATGCCGGACCAGACCAGCGCCCGCATCGGGTTGAAGCCGAGGAAGTTCAACCCGACCGCCACCACGGTCACGGCCGCGATGGTGCCGTAGAACAGCTTGGCCTCGCTCGGGCGGGCATGGAGGCTCCCCTCCCGGCCGATCCCCTGCACGAGATCGTAGGCCGCGCCGGTGGTCATCACCGGCACCGCCAGGAAGCCGACCCCGACGACGCCCAGCGCGAAGAGATACTTGGCGCCTGCCCCCGCCAGCGGCTCCAGCGCGGCCGCCGCCTGGGCGGCGCTCTCGATCTCGGTCTGTCCGGCCTGATGCAGCGTCGCGCCCGTGGACAGGATGATGAAGTAGAGGATCACGTTCGAGAACAGCATCCCGATCACCACGTCCCGGCGGGTCTTGCGCAGTTCGGCGTCGGTCGCCCCCTTGCGCTGCCGCAGCGTGTGGCGCCCGAGGGCGATCTCCTCCTCGACCTCCTGGTTCGACTGCCACGTGTAGATGTAGGCCGAGAGCGAGGTGCCGATGCAGGCGACGATCATCGACAGGAAGTCGGCATCGAACCGGATCTGCGGCACGAGGGTGCCGCGCAGGATCTCGGCGGGATCGGGCTTGGCCAGGATCGCGGCCGCCACGTAGGCGAACAGGGCAAGCGCCAGCCAGCGGAAGATGTCGCGCAGGAGCGTGTAGGAGCCGAAGATCTGGAGGCCGAGGATCGCCGCGGCGGCGGCAACCACGATGACGGGGATCGGCACCGGCACCAGCAGGTTGAGGGCCGCGCCGATCCCGCCGAGATTGGCCGCCGCCTCGATGACGTTGCCTGTGAAGGCGCCGAGCACGAGCGGATAGAGGATCCAGCGCGGGTACCGGTCGCGCACGATGGCGAACAGGCCCTTGCCGTAGACCTGCCCGAGCTTGGCCGAGACGTAGACGACCACGACCATCATCGGCAGGACGACGGGCGCGATCCAGAGGAACGCAAGACCGTATCGGGCGCCGGCGCTCGCGTAGGTGCCGATGGCGGAGGGATCGTCGTCGGCCGCGCCGGTGATCACGCCGGTGCCGAGGGCGTGGAGGAAGCTGCCGCTCTCGCGCGGCCTGGTCGGATCGTCGGTGTCGGGCTTCGGGCGGGGCTGGTCCATGGATCCTCGTCGCAGGGTGCGCCGAGGTCCAACCGGCCGGGTTTCGGGAGTGTTCTCAGTCAGGCACCCGCGCCGTCATTCCGGGGCTCGCCTCGGGCGAGAGCCTGGAAGCCAGAGCCTCCGGCGCTGATCGGTGGGGGCAGTCCTCCCGACGAAACCAGGCAAACACCGGCGGTTCTGGATTCCGGGCCCTGCTCCGCAGTCCCGGAATGACGGGCCGGTTTTCCCGCACGCCGGGGGAGGCTAGCTCACCTCGACCTGCACCACCCCCGGCACGGTCCGGAGCTGGCCGGCGAGCGTCGGCGTCGCCTGGAACTTGCCCGGCAGCCGGATTTCCACCTCGCGCCCGCCGCCGTCGAGCTTGAGGATCAGCGAGACCTCGCTCTCGCCGCGCATCGACAGCCGCTGCTGCACGGGCGCGACACCGCGCGGGTCGCTGAGATGAATTCGGATCCCCTTCTGGTGGCGGGCCACCGCTTGGTCGAGGGGTTCCGCGGTGAGGATGCGGGCGCGCACGTCCTCGCCCTCCAGGTTGGCCTGGAGCTGGAGCACCAGCGGCCGGCCCGGCTCAAGGATGTCGCGGTACTGGCCGAGCCCCTCGGAGAAGATGATCGCCTCGAAATGCGCCGTCCGGTCCGAGAGGGTGACGATGCCCATCTTGTTGCCGGTCTTGGTCCGCCGCTCCGCCCGGTCGAGCACCGAGGCCGCGACTCGGCCGACGCTCGAGGTCCCGGCCCGCACCGCGCGGCAGAAATCGGCCCAGCTCTGGACCCGCAGCTTGTCGAGCAGGTCGCCATACTCGTCGAGAGGGTGGCCCGAAATGAAGAACCCGATCGCCGCGTATTCGCGCTTGAGCGTGTCGGCCATGGGCCAGATCTCGTGCGGCGGGATCCGCAGGGACACGTCGTCCGCCACCACGCCGCCGAACATGTCGGTGACGCCGGCGGTCTCGGCCTCCACCGCGCTGGCGGCGAGCTTCATCATCGGCTCCACCGCCGCGAAGGCGCGCGCCCGGTCCGGCTCGATGCAGTCCAGCGCCCCGGCTTGGACGAGGCTCTCCAGGGTGCGCTTGTTGATCATCCGCGGGTTCAGCCGGCGCGCGAGGCAGGCGAGGTCCTTGAACGGCCGGTCGCCGCGGGCCTCCACCAGCGCCCGCACCGCCTCGCGGCCGACGCCCTTGATAGCGGCCAGAGCGTAGAAGATCTTGCCGTCGCGCACCTCGAACACTTCGCCGGAGGTGTTGATCGACGGCGGCTCGACCACGATCTTCAGGCGCTGCGCGTCCTGGCGGAATTCGGCGAGCTTGTCGGTGTTGTCGATGTCGAGGGTCATGGCGGCCGCCAGGAACTCGACCGGGTAGTTCGCCTTCAGGTAGGCGGTCTGGTAGGTGAGCAGCGCGTAGGCCGCCGCGTGGCTCTTGTTGAAGCCGTAATCGGCGAACTTGGCGAGGAGGTCGAAGATTTCGTTGGCCTTGGCCTTGGTCAGGCCGCGCTCGGTGCAACCTTTGAGGAACCGGTCGCGCTGCGCGTCCATCTCGGCGCGGATCTTCTTGCCCATGGCGCGCCGGAGCATGTCGGCTTCGCCGAGCGAGTAGCCGGCGAGGACCTTGGCGATCTCCATCACCTGTTCCTGGTAGACGATGATGCCGAAGGTCTCCTTCAGCATCGGCTCCAGCTTCGGGTCCGGGTACCAGGACGCCTCGTTGCCGGCGTCGCGGCCGAGCTTGCGCTCACAATAGACCGGGATGTTGGCCATTGGGCCCGGCCGGTAGAGCGCCACCAGGGCGATGATGTCCTCCAGCCGGTCGGCCTGCATCTCGCAGAGCGCTTTGCGCATGCCGGCCGATTCCACCTGGAACACGCCGACCGTCTCGCCGCGGCCCATGGGCCCGTAGGTGTTCGGGTCGTCGAGCGGCAGCGAGGCGAGGTCGATGTGGATGTCGCGCTGCTTCAGGAGGTCCGTGCAGCACCGCAGCATCGTCAGGGTCTTGAGGCCCAGGAAGTCGAACTTCACCAGCCCCGCCTGCTCGACCCACTTCATGTTGAACTGGGTGACCCGCATCCCGGTCTTCGGGTCTCGGTAAAGCGGGACCAGCTCCTCCAAGGGCCGATCGCCGATCACCACACCGGCGGCGTGGGTCGAGGCGTGGCGGTGCAGGCCCTCCAGCTTCTTGGAGATGTCGATGAGCCGGCCGACGATCGGCTCCTCCTCCATGGCCTGCTGGAGCTTGGGCTCGCCCTCGATCGCCTGGGCAAGGGTCACGGGGTTGGCCGGGTTCTGCGGCACGAGCTTGGTCAGCTTGTCGACCTGCCCGTAGGGCATCTCGAGGACGCGGCCGACGTCGCGCAGCACGCCGCGGGCGAGCAGCGTGCCGAAGGTGATGATCTGCCCGACCTGCCCCTCGCCGTAGCGCTGCTGCACGTACTTGATCACCCGCTCGCGGCCCTCGACGCAGAAGTCGATGTCGAAATCCGGCATCGAGACGCGCTCGGGGTTGAGGAATCGCTCGAACAGCAGGCCGAACCGGAGCGGGTCGAGGTCGGTGATCAGCAGCGACCACGCCACCAGCGAGCCGGCGCCGGAGCCGCGGCCCGGACCGACGGGGATGTCGTGGTCCTTGGCCCACTTGATGAAGTCCGAGACGATCAGGAAGTAGCCCGGGAACTTCATCTTGACGATGACGTCCAGTTCGAAGGCGAGGCGCTTGCGGTAATCCTCTTCGGAGAAGCCCGGCGCGGTGCCGTGCTGCTTCAGGCGCAGCTCCAGCCCGGCCTCGGCCTGCCGGCGCAGCTCGGTCGGCTCGTCAGCCGAGACCGCCTGCACGCCGGTATCCGCGGCGTCCGCCAGGGCCTCCGCCATGGGCGGTGTCTCGCCTGCCGCGACCTGCGAAAAGTTCGGCAGGATCGGCTTGCGGGTCCGCGCCCGCACGGCGCAGCGCATGGCAATCTCGACGGTGGCCTGGAGCGCGTCCGGCAGGTCGCGGAACAGCTCGGCCATCTCGGCGCGGGTCTTGAAGGCGTGGGTCGGCGTCAGCCGGCGGCGGCGCTCGTCCGAGACGACGCGGCCCTCCGCGATGGCGAGCAGGGCATCGTGGGCGTCGTAATCGTCGGGCTTGGCGAAGTAGGGCTCGTTGGTCGCGGCGATCCCGAGACCGTGCCGGCCGGCGAGGTCGAGGAGCGCGGTCTCGATCCGCCCTTCCTCGGGCAGGCCGTGGCGCTGCAGCTCGACGTAGAGCCGGTCCTCGCCGAAGGCCTCCTTGAGCCGCTTCAGCCGGGCGAGCGCCAGCTCGGGACGGCCGGCCCGGAACGCCGTGTCGAGGGGTCCCGACAGCCCGCCGGTGAGCGCGATCAGCCCATCGGAGGATCCGACGAGGGCCGCCGCGTCGAGGCGGGGGGGCTCGCCGAGCGCCGTGTCGAAATAGGCGCGGCTCGCCAGCCGCAGCAGGTTGGCGTAGCCGGTCTCGTTCTGGGCGAGGAGCACGATTCCGTGACTTGTCGGCGCCTGCCGCTGGTGCGGATCCGCGGCCTCGAACGCCACCGAGAGCTGAACGCCGGCGATCGGCTGGATGCCTTCCCCGGCCGCCTTCTCGGAAAATTCCAGCGCCCCGAACAGGTTGTTGGTGTCGGTGAGCGCCAGGGCCGGCTGCCGGTCGGCGGCCGCGGCCTTGATCAGGGAGCCGACCTTCAGCGCCCCTTCGAGGAGGGAATAGGACGAGTGGACATGGAGGTGGACGAATCCGACCTCCTTGAGCTGGCGTGGCATGGCCGACCTTGTTCCGGGATCGTCCAGCATCCCCGCTTGCCGGCCTCAAGTCGACGTGCGCCGGGCCCTTCGGGGACGATATCCACCGGTCGTGCCCCGGGAGCACCACTCCGCGGCGCCCTTGTGGACAATCGGCGTCCGGAGGCCGATCGCCTGTGCATAAGCCGGTTCAGGCGGGAACCGAGCGGCCTCCGGCAAAAACCGGCTAACGAACCGGTGCCAAGGCTATGGCCCACGCACCCACCGCCGCGAACAGCATTCCGAACGCCATGAGCTCGGCCATTCCGGTCAGGACCAATCGCTTCAGCATCGCCGTGCCTCCTGGTTTCGCCCCTCAGTATGTTCATGTTTTGTTCTAATGGAAGCGTCTGTTGTCCCAGGACGGCCGTGACGTCCGGTCATGGTAAAAAGTGTCTTGATGCGGAGCGGGCAGGCTGGCATGGCCGGCGCCCAGACGAACTCGATTTCTGACCGGGGGGTTCGAAGGAGCAAGCCATTCCCGCGCACCGGACGGTCGAACAGGTCGACGTCGCCCTTGTGGCCGTCGGCACACACGGCGACGTGCTGCCGTTCATCGCGCTCGGCCACGAACTCCTCAAGCGCGGCCACGGGGTGTCGCTCGCTGCACCGGCGCCGTTCGAGGCCATGGCGCGCCGCGCCGGCCTCGCCTTTCAGCCTCTCGGGACGGTGGCCGATTACGAGGCCGTGATCCGCCAGCCGGACCTGTGGCACCCGCAGCAGGGCTTCCGGCCGATGTTCGACTATGCCCTGCAGGTGGCCGAGCCCGCCTGCCTGTGGCTCGGGGCGACCCGGGCCCGCGGCGTCGACCTCGTGGTGGTCGCCTCGCCCCTGGCCTGGGGTGCGCGGCTCGCCCAGGATCTCTACGATCTCCCGACCGCCACGCTGCACGTGATGCCGTTCCTGATCGAGAGCCGGTTCGATCCGCCGCGGCTCCCGGGCCTGCAGATGCCGCGCTTCCTGCCGGCCACGCTGCGCGCCTACGTGAATCTCGGCGTCGACAAGGTCGCGGTCGGCCCGTTCACGCTGCCGCCGCTCAACGCCCTGCGCGCGCGCCTCGGCCTCGATCCGGTCTACCGGCTGCGGCACTGGTGGAACAGCCCGACGCGCATGCTGCTCATGTTCCCGGATTGGTACGCGGCGCCGCAGGTGGATTGGCCGGCGCAGGCGGTCCAGCTCGGCTTCCCGCTGGTCGACCGGTTCGGCGACGTCGCCGCCCTGCCGCCGGAGCTGGAGGCCTTCCTGGACACGGGCGACGCGCCGCTCGTGTTCACCTACGGTTCGGCCATGCGCCAGGGCGCGGCCTTCTTCGACACCGCGGTGGAATTGTGCCGGCGGATGGGCCGTCGCGGCGTTCTGCTCGCCCCTCAGGACGGGCAGATTCCCCGGCCGCTTCCGCCCGGGATCATCCATCTGCGCTACGCCCCTCTGAGCCGGCTGCTGCCGCGCAGCGACGCCCTGGTCCATCACGGCGGCGTCGGGACGGTGGCGCAGGCGCTGGCCGCGGGCATCCCGCAGCTCGTGGTGCCGGTGGCGTTCGACCATTTCGACGAGGGGCGGCGCCTGAAGGATCGCAATCTCGGCACCACCCTGAGCCGCCGCGGTTTCCGGCCCGCCCGCGCCGCCCGTGTCCTGGGGCGGCTGCTCGCAGATCCGGCGGTGGCGCAGGCCTGCGCGACGGCCCGGGCGCGCATGATGGAGAGTCGCGACGCGATCGCGCAGGCCTGTGATTACGTGGAGGCCCTCGCTGCGCCGGACGCCCGGGCCGGATCCACGACGGCGCGCTGAGGGGCGGAACGCCGAAGCGCCGCCCACGCGGGGCGGCGCCGGTCTGTCAGTGGCTCAGCAGGACGTTGGCCGAGCCGACGAGCGTCACGACAAGGCCGCTCACGAATGCGCCGATCATCGCGTAGGACAGGGCCTTGAGCTTCATCCGCTTCCCCGCCGGATCAGCAGCGGTACCCGCCGGCGGTCTGGCCGTACTGCTTGATGGGTCGGGTCTGCTGATTGGCGTTGCCCTCGGCCGCCGAGCTCATCGGGCAGCCCTCGTAGAAGGGGGCGTCCTGGACCCCGAGGCCGAGCGCGCCGGTGGTCTCGGGCGTATACGGGGCGAAGCCGGCCCACCGGCCCTCGTTGGCCGCCAGGGCGGACGAGAGCGGGGCGGCGCCAAGCATCAGAGCAGTCACGGCAATAACAATACGGTTCTTCACGGCGTCGCTCCAGAGATAACGCAGTACAGGCCGGTTGGTCGGCTCTGTTTTGTCTTGCGTGATTGCAATATAGGGAGCTGACGTCTTTTGTGGCGTGCCTCCCCGCACGCGGCGGGCTGGATTAAAATGCGCGTGGTCTTCGGCGTGTTTCGGAGACGGTGACGGTGTCATACGGCGCGGTCGGACGCGCGCAGGCCCGTCAGGCAGCACCCACACCCTGGCCAGGTGGCTCGGACCGTCTCGTACGCCTTTGGCGGCCGTCAATCGAGCTGCGTGATCAGCCCGTCGCGGATGGTCACCCGCCGGTCCATGCGGGCGGCGAGGTCCAGATTGTGGGTCGCCACCAGCGCGGCGAGACCCGAGGCGCGGACCAGGGCGAGCAGCACCGAGAAGACATGGCCGGCCGTGCCGGGGTCGAGGTTGCCGGTGGGCTCGTCGGCCAGGAGCAGCCGCGGGCCGTTGGCGACCGCCCGGGCGATGGCGACGCGCTGCTGCTCGCCGCCCGAGAGCTCGGCCGGACGGTGCGGCAGGCGCTCCTTGAGGCCGAGGAAGCTGAGCAGCTCGGTGGCGCGGGCCTTCGCTTCCGCGCTCTTCAGCCCGCGGATGAGCTGCGGCATCACCACATTCTCGAGCGCCGAGAATTCCGGCAGCAGATGGTGGAATTGGTAGACGAAGCCCATCTCCTCGCGCCGGAGGCGGGTGCGCTCGGCATCGGGCATCGCGGCGGTCGGCTGGCCGCCGATATAGACCTCGCCGCCGTCCGGCCGCTCCAAGAGGCCGGCGAGGTGCAGCAGGGTCGACTTGCCCGCGCCCGACGGCGCCACCAGCGCCACCAGCTCCCCCGGCCAGATCGCGAGGTCGGCCCCGCGCAGGATCTCCAGGGCGCCCTCGGCCTGAGGATAGCGCCGCTCGACGCGGGAGAAGAACAGGGCCGGGACCGGCTGGTCGCCGGCCGTCTGGCTGGAATCGCTCATCGGTGGGCGGCCCGTCAGCCGTAGCGGAGGGCCTGCACCGGATCGAGCCGGGCGGCGCGCCAGGAGGGATACAGCGTCGCGGCGAGCGACAGCAGCAGGGAGGTGACCACCACGGCGGTGATCTCCTTCGGGTTCATCTGGGCCGGGATCTCGGCGAGGAACCGGACGGTGGGGTCCCAGGCACCCGGAAACAGCACGTGCTGGATCGGCTTGATGTTCAGGGTGATCAGGATGCCGAGCCCGAGCCCGCTGAGGGTCCCGACGACGCCGATCAGCGCGCCGTTGATCAGGAACACCCGCATGATCGTGCCGGGCGTCGCCCCCATGGTGCGCAGGATCGCAATGTCGCTCGACTTGTCGCGCACCAGCAGGATCAGGCCGGAGACGATGTTGAGCGTCGCCACCACGACGATCAGGCTGAGGATCAGGAACATCACGTTCCGCTCGACCTCCAGCGCCCCGAAGAAGGTCCGGTTGCGCTGGCGCCAGTCGGTCAGCAGGATCGGGCGCTCGGCCGCCATCTCCAGGGGCTCGCGCATGTCGCCGACATGGTCGGGATCGTCGACGTAGATCTCGATCATGCTGACGTCGCCGTCTTTGTTGAAGAAGGCCTGCGCCTCGGCGAGCGGCATGAACACGAAGGTCTGGTCGAACTCGGTCATCCCGACTTCGAAGACCGCCTTGACCGTGTAGCTCTTGGTGCGCGGCGCCGTCCCGAACGGCGTCGACGAGCCCTTGGGCGTGACCAGCGTGATGGTGTCGCCGGCCTGGAGGCCCAGCGTGTCGGCGAGCCGTCGGCCGATCAGCACGCCGGTGCCGTCGTCGAAGCCCTCCAGGGTGCCGCCGCGGATCGAGGACGACACGGCTGCCAGGGCGTCGAGATCGGCGGCGCGCACGCCGCGGATGATGACGCCGGAGCCGCCGTATTGCGACGAGGCGAAGGCTTGCCCCTCCACCAGCGGCACCGCGGCGCGCACCCCCGCCACCTTCGACAGACGCTCCGAGAGATCGGTCCAGTCGTTGAGCGGCCGGTCGATCGGCGTCGCGAACAGGTGGCCGTTGATGCCGACGATCTTCGACAGCAGCTCTGCCCGGAATCCGTTCATCACCGAGAGCACGATGATCAGCGTGGCGACGCCGAGCGCGATGCCGAGCACCGAGAAGAACGCCACCACCGAGACGCCGCCGCCTCGGCGGCGCGCGCGCAGGTAGCGGCCGGCGAGGATCCACTCGAACGGTGCGAAGGGTGCGGTGCCCTGGCGGAGCGAGGCCGCGAAGATCCTGGCCCGGTCCAGCGCCGCTGATGCCGCCATCGGCACGGCTCAGACGCGCCGGATGCGCGCCAGCAGGTCGACGGTCGCGAGGCTCTCGCGCTCGCCCCCGGCGCGCCGCTTCAGCTCGACCTTGCCCTCCGCCAGGCCCTTCGGCCCGACGATCACCTGCCAGGGCAGGCCGATCAGGTCGGCGGTGGCGAACTTGGCGCCGGGACGCTCGTCCCGGTCATCGTAGAGCACCGACAGGCCGGCGGTCTCGAGATCCGACTGGATCTGCGCGCAGGCGGCGTCGGTGGCGGCATCGCCGACCTTGAGGTTGATCAGCGCGACGTCGAAGGGCGCGACCGAAGCCGGCCAGATGATGCCGGCCTCGTCGTGGCTCGCCTCGATGATCGCCGCCACCAGCCGGCTCGGGCCGATGCCGTAGGAGCCCATATGGACCGGCCGCTCGATCCCGTCCGGCCCGGCGACCTTGGCGCCCATCGGCTCGGAATACTTCGTGCCGAAATAGAAGATGTGCCCGACCTCGATGCCGCGGGCCGCGAGGCGGCTGTCCTCGGCCACTTCGGCGAAGGCCTCCGGCTCGTGCATCTCCTCGGTGGCGGCGTAGTGCGAGGTCCAGGCATCGACGATGCCCTGGAGGCTGGCGACGTCGTCGAAATCGACGGTCTCCGGCGGGATGTCGAAATCGAGATAGGCCTTGTCGCAGAAGACCTCGCTCTCGCCGGTCTTGGCCAGGATGATGAACTCGTGGGACAGGTCGCCGCCGATCGGGCCGGTATCGGCGCGCATCGGGATCGCCTTCAGGCCGAGGCCCGCGAAGGTGCGCAGGTAGGCCACGAACATCCGATTGTAGGCGTGGCGCGCGCCGGCCTGATCGAAATCGAACGAGTACGCGTCCTTCATCAGGAACTCGCGCGAGCGCATCGTGCCGAAGCGCGGCCGCACCTCGTCGCGGAACTTCCACGAGATCTGGTAGAGGTTCTTCGGGAGATCCTTGTACGACCGGACGCTCGCGCGAAAGATCTCGGTGACCATCTCCTCGGCGGTGGGGCCGTAGAGCATCTCGCGGTCGTGCCGATCCTTCAGGCGCAGCATCTCCTTGCCGTAGGCATCGTAGCGGCCGGATTCGCGCCACAGCTCAGCGGATTGCACCGTTGGCATCAGGATCTCGATGGCGCCGGATCGGTCCTGCTCCCGGCGGATCACCGCGCAGACGCGCTCCAGGACCCGCAGGCCAAGCGGCAGCCACGCGTAAATGCCGGCCGATTCCTGACGGACCAAGCCGGCACGCAGCATCAACCGGTGCGAGACGATCTCGGCTTCCTTGGGCGTCTCGCGCAAGGTCGGCATGAAGTAGCGGGAGAGACGCATGTCGTCGAAATCTTGGAAGTGGGGCCGGCCGGGGGGAGCCGCGGCACGCCGGCACACAACACGCCGGAGCCGCAAATTACAAGCACTGCGCGACCACGGCGCGGCGTAATCGCGGCGAAGCCGAGGCGATGGACCTGACCGGACGGTGGGTTGCCCACGCGAAAAGCGCTTTGCCTATTTGCCGGCAAGAAAGCGCAGATTTTTCTCGCAGACCCGGTGACAACACGAATTGTTGTTCCTATAAGCATCCCGCGATGTTTGCGACGCCCGGAAGAGGTGGCGCAAGGTCCGAGTCTCGGGAGGAAAAGCGACCGCCCCGCAGCCAATGCGTGGGATCTATAAAGGTCGAGCCATTGAAGCTTGAAAAGCAAGGCCTCTGGCCTTGCTTTTTTTATTCTTGGCGGTCGCTGGGTTCACCGCCTTCGCCGGATCCATCCTGGCTCGCCAGCGCAGCGCGTCGTGCGCGGCCGATGCGGAGCACCCGCCCGTTCGGCCCCGTGTCGGACGGGGCGGGCCAAAGCTGTGAGCCGGCCGGCGTCCGGGCAGTGCAGGATCGCCGCTCCGAGCCGTCCTACAGCCCGGTGAGCGGGAACACCGCCAGGGCGATCAGGAAGGCGGCGCCCGCCACCAGCGTCGTCCAGATGGCCTTCTCGCGCAGACGCGGCGCCGCCGGCGCACCCGGGTCCTGCCCCGGAACCACGTGGCTCGGCCGCGTCTCCGGCTGGTTGCGCAGGGGCAGGACCGCGAAGAGCAGAGTCCACCAGACGACGAAGTAGAGGGCGATCGCGCCGCCCACCGTCAGCTTGAACAGGCCCACCCCCGCCGCCACGAAGGCGGCGACCAGCACGGTGATGACGGCCAGCGTGATCGGCGTCGAGCGGGCGAGCGTCGCCATCATCCGACTCAGACCTGTTCCAGCTCGACGAGCGTGCCCAGGAAGTCCTTCGGATGCAGGAACAGGACCGGCTTGCCGTGGGCGCCGATCCGCGGCTCGCCGGTGCCGAGCACCCGGGCGCCCTGGGCCTTGAGCTTGTCACGCGCCACCAGGATGTCGTCGACCTCGTAGCAGACGTGATGGATGCCGCCGCCGGGATTGCGGGCCACGAAGGCCTCGATCGGCGAGCCCTCGCCGAGCGGCGCCATCAGCTCGATCTTGCTGTTCGGCAGTTCGACGAACACGACCGTGACGCCGTGCTCGGGCTGCGGCAGCGGCGGCGTGATCGTGGCGCCCAGCGTGTCGCGATAGACCGCGCAGGCGGCGTCGAGATCCTGCACGGCGATGGCCACGTGATTGAGACGGCCGATCATGGTTGTTCCTCCCCATTCGCGCACCGATCAGCAGGCTGACGCCGTCTCCAACCATCGGCCTCATCCTGAGGTGCCGGAGCGCAGCGGAGGCCTCGAAGGAGGGCGCCTTCGAGGCCCGCTGACGCGGGCACCTCAGGATGAGGAATTTGGGCCGGATCTGCCGTGATGCGTCGTGTCGGTTTCGTACCCTAAACCTCGACGACCTGCACGTGGCAGGCGGGCTTCTTGCCCCAGACCTCGTTGACCGCAGTGCGCACCGCTCGGTCGACCGTCTTCTCGACGCTCTCCGAGTCCTTGAGCTTGCCCCGCGACATGCCCGACAGGGTCCGGGACACGGCATCGACCACCGTCTCGATCAGCGGCTCGCCCGACCGGCCACGGTTCGGCAGGCCGATGATGTCCACCGCCGGCTCGCCCAGCACGACGCCGTCCTCGTCGATGGCGATCGCCACCGAGACGAGGCCCGCCTGCATGAGCTTGCGCCGCTCCGGGATCGCCCGGTCCTTCTCGTCGATCAGGACGTCGCCGTCCTTGAACAGGCGGCCGGCCTTGACGTTATCGATCACCGCCGGCGTGCCGGGGCTCAGGCGGATGAGGCTGCCGTTGCGGGCCTTGACGACGTTCTGCACGCCCTGCGCCCGGGCGAAGCGGGCATGCTCGTCGAGGTGAAGCGCCTCGCCGTGGACCGGGATCGCGGTGCCGGGACGGGTCCACCGGTACATCTCGACCATCTCGTCGCGGCGCGGGTGGCCCGAGACGTGGACCAGCTCGGTGCGGTCGGTGATCACCTCGACGCCCTGCTCGATCAGGTCGTTGATGATCGACCCGACATCGCGCTCGTTGCCGGGGATGGCGCGCGAGGAGAAGATCACCTGATCGCCCGGGGCGAGGCTGATATCCGGGTGGTCTCGGCGGGACACCCGGGCCAGCGCCGCCCGCGGCTCGCCCTGCGAGCCGGTGAGCAGGGCCACGACCCGCTCGCGCGGCAGGCTCTTCCACGAATCCGAGCGCCGGAACTCGGGCAGTCCGTCGAGGTAGCCGCACTCGCGGGCGACATCGATCACCCGGTCCATGGCCCGGCCGACCGCGATGACCTCACGACCGCAGGCGGCCGCCGCCTCGGCGACCGCGCGAATGCGGGCGACGTTCGACGCGAAGGTGGTCACCGCCACCCGGTGGGGCGCGTCGGCGATCAGCGTTTTGAGGGTCTCGGCGACGGTCTTCTCGCTTGGCGAGAAGCCCTCGCGCACGACGTTGGTCGAGTCGCAGACGATGGCGAGGACGCCCTCGTCACCAAGCGCCGTGAACGCCTCCGGGGATGTCACCGAGCCGGCCACCGGCGTCGGATCGATCTTCCAGTCGCCGGTGTGGAGCACGAGGCCCGCCGCGGTGCGGATCGCGATGGCGTTGGATTCCGGGATGGAATGCGAGACCGGCACGTATTCGAGCTCGAACGGCCCGACGGTCACGCGCCGGCCGGGCTTCACCTCGCGCAGGTCGACCTTGGGGGCACCGGGCTCGGACAGGCGCCGGGTCTCCAGCAGGTTCTTGGCGAAGCGGGTCGCGTAGACCGGGACCTTGAGTTTGGGCCACAGCTCCGAGATCGCCCCGATATGATCCTCGTGCGCGTGGGTGATGAAGATCCCCAGCAGGTCCTTGCGCCGCTCCTCGATGAAGGCGAGGTCCGGATACATCAGGTCGACGCCCGGCATCTTCTCTTCGCTGGCGAAGCCCATGCCGCAATCGACCATGATCCACTTCCGGCCCTTCTCCGGGCCGAAGCCGTAGAGCGCCGCATTCATCCCGATCTCGCCCACGCCGCCGAGCGGCAGGAAGACCAGCTCCTCCTGTCCCATTGCCATCTGTCGTCGTCCAAACTCAGGCCGCCGTCGCGGCCGATCCGAAATGCACCTCGCCCGCCGTCACGGTATGCCGGTTCCCATCGGGGGCGAGGATCACGAGCCGCCCCCCCTCGTCGATCGTCTCGAACACGCCCCGCAGGATGTGTCCGCCGCTGTGCACCGCGATCTCCGATCCGAGACCCGCGGCCCGCTCCAGCCAGTCCCCGCGCAGGGCAGCGAAATTCTGTCCCCGGTCCCAGAGGCGCGCCCGCGCGGCCATCCGGTCCGAGAGGTGTTCCAGTAGCGCCTCGGCGCCGCCCGCGTAACCCGTCACGGCCAAGCTCGTGGCGGGTAAGCCCTCCGGGGCCGCCGCGACGTTGACGCCGAAGCCGACCACCACGGCCCGCCGGCCGCCCGGCAGCGTCTCAGCCTCCAGAAGCAGGCCGGCCAGCTTCGCGCCGCCGAGCAGCACGTCGTTCGGCCATTTCAGCTTCACAGATCGGGTGCCGTGGCCGGAAGCGGTATCCGGCAGGGTGCCGCAGGCCGCCTCCAGCGCCTCGACCAGCGCGAGGCCCGCCACGAAGCCGAGCTCGGCGAGATGCTCCGGCGCGACGCCGGTCACCGGCCAGAGCACGCTCGCCGCGAGGTTGCCCGGCAGCGAGGCCCAGCTGTTGCCCCGGCGGCCGCGGCCCGCCTCCTGACGGTGGGCCACCACCCAGAGGGGGCCGGTCTCCCCTGCCCGCGCCTGAGCCATCGCCTCCGTGTTGGTGGAGCCGAGGCTGTCATGGACGTGCAGGCGGTGGCCTGCGGCGCGCGCCGCGGGCCCGAGTCGGTAGCTCAAGGCCGTCCTAGAACAGCGACTTGGCGGCCCGGCCGGCGACGCCGACCAGCGGGCCGGGCAGCAGGAAGAAGAGCACCACCACGATGCTCGACAGGGCGAGCACCACGCGCAGGCCCGGCGCCATCGCCTCGTAGGGCTCCTGCGGCTCGTCGAAATACATGATCCGCACGACGCGCAGGTAGTAGTAGGCGCCAACCACGCTGGTCACCACACCGATCACCGCCAGCGTCACGAGGCCCGCCTTGATGGCGGCGGCGAACACGTAGAACTTCGCGAAGAACCCGGCGAGCGGCGGAATGCCGGCCAGCGAGAACATCATCGCGGCGAGGCAGAAGGCCAGCCACGGATGCGTGCGCGACAGGCCCGACAGGTCCTCGATCTTCTCGAACATCACGTCCCGGCGCCGGAGCGACAGGATGATCGCGAAGGTGCCGAGCGTCATCGCGAGATAGATGATCATGTAGGTGACGAGCCCGCTGATCCCCTCCTCCGAGCCGCAGGCCAGGCCGATCAGCGCGTAGCCGATATTGGCGATCGACGAGTACGCCATCAGGCGCTTGATCGAGGTCTGGCCGATCGCCGCGAAGGAGCCCAGCGCCATCGACACCACCGAGACGAAGATGAAGATCTGCTGCCAGATCGCCGTCACGTCCGGCATCGCGCCGATGAACACCCGCACGGTCATCGCCACCGCGGCCATCTTGGGCGCCGAGGCGAAGAAGGCCGTCACCGGGGTCGGCGAGCCCTCGTAGACGTCGGGCGTCCACATGTGGAACGGCACGGCCGCCAGCTTGAAGCACACGCCGGCCGCCAGGAACACGATGCCCAGCACGATGCCGAGACCCGCGTTCTCGTTCAGCGCCGAGACGATGCCGGGGAACGAGACGGTGCCGGTGAAGCCGTAGACCAGCGAGGCGCCGTAGAGCAGCATGCCGGACGAGAGCGCGCCGAGCACGAAGTACTTGAGGCCGGCCTCGGTGGACTTCACGTCGTCGCGGTGGAACGCCGCGATCACGTAGGCGGCGAGCGACTGCAGCTCGAGGCCGAGATAGAGCGCGATCAGGTCGTTGGCCGAGACCATGACCATCATGCCGATGGTGCAGAGCACGATCAGCACCGGGAACTCGAACCGGTCGATACGCTCGCGCTTAAAGAAGTCGTGCGCCAGCAGGATCGTCGCCGAGGAGCCGAGCAGCACCAGCGACTTCATCACCTTGGAGAAGGCATCCGAGACGAACGCGCCCGACAGGGTCGTGACC
This sequence comes from Methylobacterium sp. FW102-HT35C08, assembly GCF_058790235.1. NCBI lineage: Bacteria > Pseudomonadati > Pseudomonadota > Alphaproteobacteria > Hyphomicrobiales > Methylobacteriaceae > Methylobacterium > Methylobacterium sp. FW102-HT35C08. The sequence continues at coordinate 2,073,105 of NZ_JBYTCL010000002.1, forward strand.
CGGCCGTGGACCGGCTGGGAGATCACCACCGACAGGGCGACGAGCAGCAGGACCAGCGCGCCGAGGCTCACGGTCTCGGCGGAGCGGTCGCCGCGCCACGCGCCGTAGAGGATCAGGACCATGACGCCGATCCCGAGGATCAGCTCGGGCAGGAGCGGCGCCAGCGAGGGCAGGACGGAGTGGACGGTGGGCATGGTGTCCGTCTCAGCGCGCGACCGGCAGCGCGGCGGCCGCGGTCTGGGTGTTGGACAGGGCGGCCTTCATGCTGGTCATCAGCGCGTCGGTCGAAGGCGCGAACACGTCGAGCACGGGGGCCGGGTGCACGCCGTAATAGATCGTCAGGGCCACCAGCGGCGCCAGGATGATCTTCTCCCGGAGATCCAGGTCGAGGATGCCCTGGAGGTTCGGCTTCTCCAGCTTGCCGTAGATCACCCGGGCGTAGAGCCACAGGGCATAGGCCGCCGACAGGATGATGCCGAAGGTCGAGAAGAACGCCACGTTCGGGTTCGCCTTGAAGGCGCCGAGCATCGCCAGGAACTCGCCGACGAAGCCGGACGTGCCCGGCAGGCCGACATTGGCCATGGTGAAGATCAGCATGGCCACCGCGTAGAGCGGCATCCGCTTCACGAGGCCGCCATAGGCGGCGATCTCGCGGGTGTGCATCCGGTCGTAGACGACGCCGACGCAGAGGAAGAGCGCGCCCGACACGATGCCGTGGGAGATCATCAGGAACAGCGCGCCCTGGATGCCCTGTTCGTTCAGCGTGAACAGGCCGAGCGTCACGAAGCCCATATGGGCCACCGACGAGTAGGCGATCAGCTTCTTGATGTCGGTCTGCATCATCGCGGTGAGCGAGGTGAAGATGATGGCGATCACCGAGAGGGCGAAGACGAACGGCGCGAATTCCTGGCTCGCCACCGGCAGCATCGGCAGCGAGATCCGGATGAAGCCGTAGCCGCCCATCTTCAGGAGGATGCCGGCCAGGATCACCGAGCCCGCGGTCGGCGCCTCCACGTGGGCGTCGGGCAGCCAGGTATGGACCGGCCACATCGGCATCTTCACCGCGAAGGAGGCAAAGAAGGCGAGCCACAGCCAGGTCTGCATCTGCGCCGGGAAGCGGTACTGCAGCAGGGTCGGGATGTCGGTGGTGCCGGCCTGCCAGTACATCGCCATGACGGCCAGCAGCATCAGCACCGAGCCGAGCAGGGTGTAGAGGAAGAACTTGAAGCTGGCGTAGATCCGGCGCTGCCCGCCCCAGATGCCGATGATCAGGAACATCGGGATCAGGCCGGCCTCGAAGAACAGGTAGAACAGCAGCAGGTCGAGGGAGGCGAACACGCCGATCATCGTCGTCTCGAGGACGAGGAAGGCGACGAAGTACTCCTTCACCCGGAAGTGGATCGAGTGCCACGATGCGCCGATGCAGAACGGCATCAGGAACGTGGTCAGCAGGATCAGCGGCATCGAGAAGCCGTCGACGCCGAGCTTGAACCGAATCGTCTCGGTGAGCCACGCGTGGCTCTCGACCAGCTGGAAGCTCGACGAGGCCGCGTCGTAGCGGTTCCAGGCCACCAGGGAGAGCAGGAAGGTGACCACCGTGGTGGCGAGCGCGGCCCAGCGGCTGTTGCGCGCGACCGATTCCTCGTCGCCGTTCAGCGTCAGGATGAAGGCCGCGCCGCAGAGCGGCACGATCAGCAGGCCGGAGAGGATGCCGAGGCCGAGCATGTCAGTGAGCCCCCTTGGGCAGGCCGGACATCAGGTACCAGCTGATCAGGCCGGCGACGCCGATGAGCATCACGAAGGCGTAGTGGTAGAGGTAACCGGTCTGGAGGCGGACCACCCCGCGGGTCACGTCGACGACGCGGGCCGCGATGCCGTTCGGCCCGAGCCCGTCGATGATCCGGCCGTCGCCCTGCTTCCAGAGGAACAGGCCGAAATCCTTGGCCGGGCGGACGAAGATCCGGTCGTAGATCTCGTCGAAGTACCACTTGTTCAGCAGGAACCGATACAGTGACGGCTGCTGGGCGGCGAGCGCGCCCGGCAGCTCCGGCCGGCGGATGTACATCCAGAAGGCCAGCACGAAGCCGAGGATCAGCATGATCAGCGGCGAGTAGGAGACGAGCGCTGGGACTTCGTGGATCTCGTGCATGATGTGGTTGTTCGGCCCGTGCGCCAGGGCGTGGCCCCAGAACGCGTCCATGCCTTCGCCGATGAAGCGGTCGTGGAAGATGATCCCGGCGAACAGCGCGCCGAAGGCGAGGATCGCCAGCGGGATCGTCATCACCAGCGGGCTCTCGTGGGGCGTGTGGTCGCCGTGATGGCCATGGCCGTGATGATCGTCGGCGACGAGGTCGCTCCTATGCGCCGGCTCGATGTCGTGGCCCTTGTCGTCGTGGGCGACGCCCTCGGTGTGGCCCGGTGCGCCGTCGGCCTCGTGCGCCATGGTCGAGTGGGCCACCGCGGGGGCGTCATGGTGGTGGTCATGGGTCGCGTGGGCGCCCCAACGGGCCGGACCCTCGAAGGTCATGAAGAACAGGCGCCAGGAGTAGAACGAGGTGAAGAACGCCGCCACGACCACGCACAGGAAGGCGAGGGTGTGCCCGGGCCGGGTCGACGCGTAGGCCGCCTCGATGATCGCGTCCTTCGAGTAGTAGCCGGCCGTGTAGGGGAAGCCGATGAGCGCCAGGGAGCCGATCGCCATCATGGCGCTGGTGTAGGGGATGTAGCGGCGCAGGCCGCCCATGTTCCGCATGTCCTGCTCGTGGTGCATCGCGTGGATGACCGAGCCGGCCCCGAGGAACAGCAGCGCCTTGAAGAAGGCGTGGGTGAACAGGTGGAACACGCCGGCCGAGTAGGCGCCGACGCCGAGCGCCACGAACATGTAGCCGAGCTGCGAGCAGGTCGAGTAGGCGATGACCCGCTTGATGTCGTTCTGCACGAGGCCGATCGTGGCGGCGAAGAAGGCCGTGATGCCGCCGATCACCGTCACGACGATCAGCGCGTTCGGCGCCTCCTCGAACAGCGGCGACAGGCGGGCGACCATGAACACGCCGGCGGTCACCATGGTGGCGGCGTGGATCAGCGCCGAGACCGGGGTCGGGCCCTCCATGGCGTCCGGGAGCCAGGTGTGCAGCAGGAACTGAGCCGACTTGCCCATGGCGCCCATGAACAGCAGCAGGCAGGCGAGCGTCAGGGCGTTCCAGTCGTAGCCGAGGAAGTGGAACGAGAGCGTCTTGATCGCGTCGACCTTGTCGAAGATCGCGTCGAACGCCACCGATCCGGTGAGCACGAAGGTCAGGAAGATGCCGAGCGAGAAGCCGAAATCGCCGACGCGGTTGACGATGAACGCCTTCATGGCGGCGGCGTTGGCCGAGGGCTTCTCGTACCAGAAGCCGATCAGCAGGTAGGAGGCGAGGCCCACGCCCTCCCAGCCGAAAAACATCTGCACGAGGTTGTCGGCCGTCACCAGCATCAGCATGGCGAAGGTGAACAGAGACAGGTAGGCGAAGAAGCGCGGCCGGTGCGGATCCTCCTCCATGTAGCCCACGGAGTAGAGGTGCACGAGGGTCGAGACCGTGGTGACCACCACGAGCATCACCCGGGTCAGGGTGTCGACCTTGAAGGCCCAGTCGACCTGCAGGTCGCCGGCCGAGAACCACGACGCGACCTGCACCCGCTCGGCGTGGCCGCCGTCGAGGAACACGCCCCAGGCGATCAGCGCCGTGAAGGCGAGGAACGCCGTGGTGATGTACTCGCAGGCCCGCGCCCCGATGTACCGGCCGAACAGGCCGGCAATCAGGAAGCCGATGAGCGGGAAGAAGACGATCGCGTGATACATCGCTCTCTTGCAGTCCGTCCTCCGGGCCGGCCGCGATGCGGCGGCGTCCGGATGTGAATCGGGGCGGCGGGGTGAGGAGGCCCTAGCCCTTCATCATGCTCACGTCTTCCACCGCGATGGAGCCGCGGTTGCGGAAGAACACCACCAGGATGGCGAGGCCGATCGCCGACTCGGCGGCCGCGACCGTCAGCACGAACAGGGCGAAGACCTGTCCGGTGATGTCGTTCAGCTGCGTCGAGAAGGCGACGAGGTTGATGTTGACCGAGAGCAGGATCAGCTCGATCGACATCAGGATGACGATGATGTTCTTGCGGTTGATGAAGATGCCGAGCACGCCGAGCGTGAACAGGATCGCCGCGACGGTGAGGTAGTGGCTCAGGCCGATCATCGTTCGAATCTCCGGGCGATCATCAGACCTCGACACCCTGGCGCGACGGGACCTTGCGGGTCTCCACCGCCATGGCTTGGGTGCGGGCGTTCTGGACCGCGATGTTCTGGCGCTTGACGCCGGGCCGGTCGCGCAGCGTCAGCACGATCGCGCCGATCATCGCCACCAGCAGGATCAGGCCGGCGAGCTGGAAGAAGTAGGCGTAGTCCGTGTAGATCACCCGCCCCAGAGCCTGGGCGTTGGTGAGGTTCTCGGCGGCCGCGACGTTGCCGAGCGGTGCCTGCACGAGGCCCGGATCGATGCTCCAGGAGCCCACCACCAGCAGCAGCTCGACCAGGAAGATCGCGCCGATCAGGGCGCCGACCGGCAGGTATTGCTGGAAGCCCTGGCGCAGCTCGGCAAAGTCGACGTCGAGCATCATCACCACGAACAGGAACAGGACCGCCACCGCGCCCACGTAGACGACCACCAGGATCATCGCGAGGAACTCGGCGCCCATCAGGACGAACAGGCCGGCGGCGTTCACGAAGGCGAGGATCAGGAACAGCACCGAGGCGACGGGATTGCGCGCGGCGATCACCATGAAGCCCGACGCGACCGTGATGCTCGCGAACAGATAGAAGAAGGCGGCTGCTGCGGTCATGCGCTGGTCGGGATCGGCCGCCGGAGCGGCCCCTTCTGCCGTGCGTGAAGACGGTCCGCAGCGGGCGGCCCGTCTATAGAACCCGGTCGGCGAGGGCACAACCGCGCCCCCGGTATGGCTCTAGATCATCGCACCGGAAACGGGAACCGGTGCCGTGCTCTAGAGCCTTGTTTTCGCATCATCTTCTTCCGAAAGCCGGTGACCACCTTTCGGAATGATGCATCAGCGATAAGGCGCGTCCATCGCGATGTTGCGGGCGATCTCGCGCTCCCAGCGGTCGCCGTTCAGCAGGAGCTTCTGCTTGTCGTAGAGAAGCTCCTCCCGGGTCTCCACCGAGAATTCGAAGTTCGGACCCTCGACGATGGCATCCACCGGGCAGGCCTCCTGGCACATGCCGCAATAGATGCACTTCACCATGTCGATGTCGTAACGCGTCGTGCGGCGGGTGCCGTCGTTGCGCCGGGGGCCGGCCTCGATGGTGATGGCCTGCGCCGGGCAGATCGCCTCGCAGAGCTTGCAGGCGATGCAGCGCTCCTCGCCGTTGGGGTAGCGGCGCAACGCGTGCTCGCCGCGGAAGCGCGGCCCGCGATGGCCCATCTCGAAGGGGTAGTTGATCGTGGCCTTCGGCTTGAAGAAGTAGCGCATGCCGAGGATCATCCCCGACACGAACTCCTTCAGGAGAAGGCTTTTCGCAATCTGATCGAGCTTCATGCCGCGATCTCCGGTTTCATGCGTCAGGCGCCCGGGGCCAGGCCGGTGAGCTTCAGGACGAAGGCCACGACCACCACCGAGATGAGCGAAATGGGCAGAAAGACCTTCCAGCCGAGGCGCATGAGCTGATCGTAGCGGTAGCGCGGCACGATCGACTTCACCATGGCGAACAGGAAGAACAGGAAGCTGGCCTTCAGGGTGAACCAGATCACGCCCGGCACCCAGGTGAACGGCGCGAACGGGATCGGGGACAGCCAGCCGCCCATGAACAGGATGGTCCCGAGGGCGCACATGCTCATGATGGCGACGTACTCGCCGAGCATGAACAGCAGGTACGGGGTCGAGGAATACTCGACCATGTAGCCGGCCACGAGCTCCGACTCGGCCTCCGGCAGGTCGAAGGGCGGGCGATTCGTCTCGGCCAGCGCCGAGACGAAGAACACCACGAACATCGGGAATAGCCACAGCCAGTACCAGCCGAAGATGCCGAGGCTGGTGTCCTGCGCCATCACGATGCGCGAGAGGTTGAGCGAGCCGGCGCAGAGCAGCACGCAGATGATCACGAAGCCGAGCGAGACCTCGTAGGAGATCATCTGGGCCGCCGAGCGCAGGGCGCCGAGGAAGGCGTATTTCGAGTTCGACGCCCAGCCGCCCATGATGACGCCGTACACGCCGAGCGACGAGATCGCGAAGATGTAGGTGATGCCGACGTTGATGTCGGCGATCGCCCAGCCGTCGGCGAGCGGGATCACCGCCCAGCTCGACAGGGCGAGCATCGCGAAAACCAGCGGCGCCAGCAGGTAGATCGCCTTGTTGGCGCCCGCCGGGATCACCGGCTCCTTGATCACGAATTTGATCAGGTCGGCGAAGGACTGGAACAGGCCGAACGGCCCGACCACGTTCGGGCCGCGCCGGAGCTGCACCGCCGCCCAGATCTTCCGGTCGGCGAGCAGCGCGTAGGCGATGAACACGAGGAGCGCCGAGAGGAGCACGAAGCTCTTCAGCACGATCAGGAGCACGGTCCCGAGGATTTCGAGCGACGTCATCGGTCTTGAGCTCCTACTCGGCCGCCGCGAGGGGCCGCGCCTCGGCGGCGCGCTCCCGGGCGAGGCGCGAGCACTCCGCGAGGATCCGCGAGGCGCGGGCGATCGGGTTGGTGAGGTAGAAGTCGGTCACCGGCGACGCGAAGGCTGGTCCGCTCGCTGAGCCGCCGAAGCCGGCGAGCCGGTCGACCGCCTCCGCGACGGTACCGGGCTCTACGGCCCCGATCGCCGCAAAATGCGGGTGAGCGGCGTAGAGCGCCCGGCGGAGCGCGGTCAGCGAGTCGAACGGCAGGCGCTTGCCCAGCACGTCCGACAGGGCGCGCAGGATCGCCCAATCCTCGCGGGCGTCGCCCGGCGGGAACGCGGCGCGGTTGCCCATCTGGACCCGGCCTTCCGTGTTCACCCAGGTCGCTGACTTCTCGCTGTAGGCGGCCCCCGGCAGGATCACGTCGGCGCGGGAGGCCCCGCGGTCGCCGTGGCTGCCCTGGTAGATCACGAAGGCGCCCGGGGCGACGTCGCGCTCGTCGGCGCCGAGGTTGAACAGGACGTCCAGCGCGCCCGGCTCCAGCATCTGCGCAAAGGTCAGGCCGCCCTCCCCCGGCACGAAGCCGAGATCGAGGGCGCCGACCCGGGCGGCGGCCGTGTGCAGCACGCCGAAGCCATTCCACGCGGCCGAGACCGCGCCGATCGCCTTGGCGAGCGTGGCCGCCGCGGCCAGGATGCCCGGCTCGGCATTGGCACCGACGATCACGAGCGGCGCCTTCGCCTCCTTGAGCACGTCGAGGAAGCTGTGCTCGCCGCGGGCGAGCGCAGTGAGCGAGTCGGGGCCGGCGCCGATGTAGTGGCTCGGATAGGTCAGGTCGACCGGCTCGCCGATCACGCCCACCGCCAGCGGCGCCATGCGCCAGCGCTTGCGGATGCGCACGTTCAGCAGCGAGGCCTCGGTGCGCGGGTTGGCGCCGACGATCAGGATCGCGTCCGCGGCCTCGATCCCCGGGATGGTCGGGTTGAAGATGTAGGAGGCGCGGCCGAGCGCCGGGTCGAGGCCGGCATCGGTCTGGCGGCAGTCGAGGTTCGGCGAGCCGAGGCTCTTGATCAGCTCACGGAGCGCAAACATCTCCTCGACGCCCGCGAGGTCGCCGACGATCGCGCCGACGCGCTTCGGATCCGCGGCCTTCACCCGGGCGGCGATGGCCTGGAACGCCTCACCCCAGGAGGCGGGCCGCAGCCGACCGTTCTCGCGCAGGTACGGCCGGTCGAGGCGCTGCATGCGCAGCCCGTCGATGTGGTAGCGCGTCTTGTCGGAGATCCACTCCTCGTTGATCTCCTCGCTGATCCGCGGCTCGATCTGCATCACCTCGCGGCCGCGGGTGTCGATGCGGATCGAGGAGCCGACCGCGTCCATCACGTCGACCGACTCGGTCTTGTTCAGCTCCCAGGGGCGGATGTTGTAGCTCTGCGGCCGGTGAACGAGGGCGCCCACCGGGCAGAGGTCGGCGACGTTGCCCTGGAGCTCCGAGGCCATCGACTGCTCGAGGTAGCTGGTGATCTCCATGTCCTCGCCGCGGCCGATGGCACCGAGGTCCGGCACGCCCGCCACCTCGGCGAGGAAGCGCACGCAGCGGGTGCAGTGGATGCAGCGGTTCATCGCGGTCCGCACCAGCGGGCCGATATGCTTCTCTTCGACCGCGCGCTTGTTCTCCTTGTAGCGGGTCGAATCGACTCCGTAGGCCATGGCCTGGTCCTGCAGGTCGCAGTGGCCGCCCTGGTCGCAGATCGGGCAGTCGAGCGGGTGGTTGATAAGGAGGAACTCCATCACCCCTTCCCGCGCCTTCTTGGTGCCCTGCGAGCGCGTCAGCACCTCCGGCGGCTCGCCGTTCGGGCCGGGACGGCAATCCTTCACCGCATAGGCGCAGGAGGCCACCGGCTTCGGCGCGCCCTTCAGCTCGACGAGGCACATGCGGCAATTGCCGGCGATCGACAGGCGCTCGTGGAAGCAGAAGCGCGGGATCTCGGCCCCCGCGGCCTCGCAGGCCTGGAGCAGCGTGTAATCGGCGGGGACGTCGACCTCGGTGCCGTCGACGAGGATTTTTGTCATCGGATCGTCTCGTAAACTGGCCCAAACGCGCGAGGCCGGATCCCACCCACGCCCTCATCCTGAGGTGCGAGGCGCAGCCGAGCCTCGAAGGAGATGTCCAGCCCGCCTCGCGATCTCTGGAGGCCTCCTTCGAGGCCCGCTGACGCGAGCACCTCAGGACGAGGCTGTGGGTTGGACACCGGCATTGCGCCGCTACTCCGCGGCCATCGGCACAGGCTCGCTGTGCGGGTTGGCGGTGTAGCGGTCGATGCGCTTCTCGATCTCGGGGCGGAAGTGCCGGATCAGGCCCTGGATCGGCCAAGCCGCCGCGTCGCCGAGCGCGCAGATCGTGTGACCCTCGATCTGCTTGGTCACCTCGAACAGCATGTCGATCTCGCGCTTCTGCGCGCGGCCCTCGGTCATGCGCTGCATGACGCGCCACATCCAGCCGGTGCCCTCGCGGCAGGGCGTGCACTGACCGCAAGACTCGTGCTTGTAGAAGTACGAGATGCGGGTGATCGCCGCGACGATGTCGGTCGACTTGTCGAGCACGATCACCGCCGCGGTGCCGAGGCCGGAACCGAGGTTGCGCAGGGTGTCGAAGTCCATCTTGGCGTCGATGATCTGCTCGCCCGGCACCAGCGGCACCGAGGAGCCACCCGGGATCGAGCACAGGAGATTGTCCCAGCCGCCGCGCATGCCGCCGCAATGGCGGTCGATGAGTTCGCGGAAGGTGATGCCCATCTCCTCCTCGACGTTGCACGGCTTGTTGACGTGGCCGGAGACGCAGAAGAGCTTGGTGCCGGTGTTGTTCTTGCCGCCGAGCCCGGCGAACCACGCGCCGCCCCGGCGCAGGATCGTGCCGGCGACCGCGATCGACTCGACGTTGTTCACCGTCGTGGGGCAGCCGTAGAGGCCCATATTGGCCGGGAACGGCGGCTTCAGCCGCGGCATCCCCTTCTTGCCCTCCAGGCTCTCGATGAGGGCCGTCTCTTCGCCGCAGATATAGGCGCCGGCGCCGTGGTGGACGTAGATGTCGAACGGGTAGTCGTGGACGTTCGACTGGCCGACGAGGCGGGCCGCATAGGCCTCGTCCACGGCCTTCTGGAGCGCGTGCTTCTCGGCGACGTACTCGCCGCGGATGTAGACGTAGCAGGCATGCGCGTTCATCGCGAAGCAGGCCAGCATGCAGCCCTCGATCAGGAGATGCGGGTCGTGCCGCATGATCTCCCGGTCCTTGCAGGTGCCCGGCTCCGACTCGTCGGCGTTGACCACGAGGTAGTGCGGACGCCCGTCCGACTTCTTGGGCATGAACGACCACTTGAGGCCGGTCGGGAAGCCCGCGCCGCCGCGGCCGCGGAGGCCTGAGGCCTTCATCTCCTCGATGATCCAGTCACGGCCCTGCTCCAGCAGGAACTTGGTCCCGTCCCAGGCGCCACGCTTCTTGGCGGCCTCCAGGCCCGGTGACTGGAGCCCGTACAGGTTGGTGAAGATGCGATCCTGATCCGACAGCATGTCAGGTCCTCACTGAGCCGGCGCCGACAGGGCCTTGGCCTGCCCCACCCAGTTCTCCCGGTCGATGCGACCTGGGAACGCGAGGTAGGTGCCGACCCAGGTGATCTCGTCGCGGGACCAGGCGGCGATCTGGTCGAAGTGGTAGATGCCGAGCCCGTTCAGGCGCTGGCTGTTGCCCGGGCCGATACCCCTGATACGCGTCAGGTCGTCCGGCTGCCCGGCGCGCGCCGCGTCCAGTCCGGCGGGGCGCTTGCCGACCGCGTCGGCCTTCTGCTCGGGGCTTGCATCCTTCGGCAGGGCCGCGAGCGCACCGGCGACGCGCGCTTCCTCGGCCTCGGCGGCGACCTCGCCCTCGCTGGCGCCGGAGGCCTCGGGCTGCTGCGGAACCGCGTCGCGGGCCGGCGCTTCCTGGTGGCCCTGCTCGCCGGCGGCGGGCTCGCCCTCGGTGACGCGCTTGGCCGGCGAGTCGAGCACGTCCGCGTCGCCCTGGCGCGCGGCGCCGTGCTTGGCGGTGGACCGGCCGCGCTCGGCCGCGTCGGCCCGATCCTCGGGCTTGACCGGCGTCTCGCCGTTGGCGGCGCGCTGCGCCGGCGCATCGCTGACCGTGCGCTCCACCGGGCGACCGGCATCGGGCCGCGCCGGCTTCGGGTTCTCGGCGGCCTGCTGTGTGCTGGACGCGGCTTCACCGGTCTTGGCGGCCAATTCTTCGCTCTTGCCGGCCTCCTCGAAACGCTTCCGCCAGGCGCCCACGCGGGAGCCGTCGTAGAGCGTCGGGTCGGTCAGCGTGTCGGCGCCGCCGAGCGGCTCGGATGAGACGCGTCCGGTCTGCGAGCCGATCTTCACCGGCCGGCCGGCCGCGAGGTCGTCCATCAGCTGGCCGAGCGACTCGGGCGTCAGATCCTCGTAGTAATCCTGATTGATCTGCACCATCGGGGCGTTGCAGCACGCGCCGAGGCACTCGACCTCGAGCCAGGAGAAGTTGCCGTCCGGCGAGACGTGGCCGGGCGCGCCGAGCCGCGCCTGGAGCATCTCCTTCAGCCCGCGCGCACCGCAGGAATCGCACGGCACCGTGCCGCAGACCTGGATCCAGAAGCGCCCGACCGGCTCGAGCGCGAACATCGTGTAGAAGGTCGCGACCTCCAGCACGCGGATGTTCGGCATGCCGAGTTCCGCGGCCACCGCCTCGATGGCCGCGCGCGGCAGCCAGCCGCCGTTCTGCTCCTGCGCCTTCCAGAGGAGCGGGATCACCGCGGAGGCCTGCCGCCCTTCCGGGTACTTGGCGATCTGGGTCTTCGCCCACTCGGCATTCTCGGGCGAGAACGCGAAGCTCTGGGGCTGCTCCGAGGCGGGGGCGAGTCTGCGGTTTGCCATCGCTTCTGTCTTACCGATCCACTTCGCCGAACACGATGTCGAGCGTGCCGAGCACGCAGGACACGTCGGCTAAGAGGTGCCCGCGGCACATCCAGTCCATCGCCTGAAGATGCGCGAAGCCCGGCGCGCGGATCTTGCAGCGATACGGCTTGTTGGTCCCGTCCGACACCAGATAGACGCCGAACTCGCCCTTGGGCGCCTCGACCGCCGCGTAGACCTCACCCTCGGGCACGTGGAAGCCCTCGGTGTAGAGCTTGAAGTGGTGGATGAGCGCCTCCATCGAGCGCTTCATCTCCCGGCGCGGCGGCGGCGCGAACTTGCCGTCGAGCGCCGCGATCGGCCCCTGGCCGGCGGGCTCGCGCAGCTTGGCGATGCACTGCTTCATGATGCGCACCGACTGGCGCATCTCCTCCATGCGGATCACCTGGCGATCGTAGGTGTCGCCGTTCTTCCCCACGGGGATGTCGAATTCCATCTCCTCGTAGCACTCGTAGGGCTGCGCCTTGCGCAGGTCCCACGGGATGCCGGAGCCGCGGACCATCACGCCCGAGAAGCCCCACTCCATCGCCTCGTCCACCGACACGATGCCGATATCGACGTTGCGCTGCTTGAAGATGCGGTTGGCCATGACGAGGTCGTCGAGATCCTGGACGACCTGCAGGAACGGGTCGCAGAACGCGTCGATGTCGTCGATGAGCTTCGGCGGCAGGTCCTGGTGGACGCCGCCCGGCCGGAAGTAGTTGGCGTGGAGCCGGGCGCCGGAGGCCCGCTCGTAGAAGATCATCAGCTTTTCGCGCTCCTCGAAGCCCCAGAGCGGTGGCGTGAGGGCGCCGACATCCATCGCCTGCGTGGTGACGTTGAGCAGGTGCGACAGGAGCCGGCCGATCTCGCAGTAGAGCGTGCGGATCAGCTTGGCCCGGCGCGGCACCTCGATCCCGGCGAGCTTCTCGATCGCCAGGCAGAAGGCGTGCTCCTGGTTCATCGGCGACACGTAGTCGAGCCGGTCGAAATAGGGCGTCGCCTGCAGGTAGGTCTTGTACTCGATCAGCTTCTCGGTGCCGCGATGGAGCAGTCCGATATGCGGATCGACCCGCTCGACCACCTCGCCGTCGAGCTCCAGCACGAGGCGCAGCACGCCGTGCGCCGCCGGATGCTGCGGGCCGAAGTTGATCGCGAAGTTTCGGATGTTGTGTTCGGTCATCGGACGGCCCCGTTCTCAGGCCGACTTCTTCTCGTCGCCCGGCAGCACGTAATCCGTGCCTTCCCAGGGCGAGAGGAAATCGAAGTTCCGGAATTCCTGCGTCAGCTTCACCGGCTCGTAGACGACCCGCGCCTGATCCTGGTCGTAGCGGACCTCGACGAAGCCGGTGAGCGGGAAGTCCTTGCGCAGGGGATGCCCCTCGAACCCGTAATCGGTGAGCAGGCGGCGCAGATCGGGATGGCCCGAGAACAGGATCCCGTAGAGGTCGTAGGTCTCGCGCTCGTACCAGTTTGCCGCCGGGAAGACCTCGATCACCGACGGGACGGGCGTCACCTCGTCGGTCTGCACCTTCACGCGGATGCGCAGGTTATGGCGCAGCGACAGCAGGTGGTAGACGACGTCGAACCGCTTCTCGCGCTGCGGGTAGTCCACGCCGCAAATGTCGATGAAGTTGCGGAACGCGCAGGCTGGATCGTCGCGCAGGTAGGTGAGCGCGTAGACGATGTCGGACGCCTGGATCACCAGTGTCAGCTCGCCGAACGCGATGGTGTGCGACACCACCGCCGGCCCCAGGGCGCCGACGACGCGCTCGGCCATGGCCGCGACCGCGTCCTCGCCGTAGACCGGCTGGGTGTGGGGGAGGATCGAGATGCCGTTCGTCATGGCCGCTCCTCAGCGCTCGATCGTGCCGGTCCGGCGGATCTTCTTCTGCAGCAGCAGCACACCGTAGAGCAGCGCCTCGGCGGTGGGCGGGCAGCCGGGCACGTAGATGTCAACCGGCACCACCCGGTCGCAGCCGCGCACGACAGAGTAGGAATAGTGATAGTAGCCGCCGCCGTTGGCGCAGGAGCCCATCGAGATGACGTAGCGGGGCTCCGGCATCTGGTCGTAGACCTTGCGCAGCGCCGGGGCCATCTTGTTGGTCAGGGTGCCGGCGACGATCATCACGTCGGACTGACGCGGCGAGCCGCGGGGCGCGAAGCCGAATCGCTCGCAATCGTAGCGCGGCATCGACATCTGCATCATCTCGACCGCGCAGCAGGCGAGACCGAAGGTCATCCACATCAGCGAGCCCGTGCGGGCCCAGTTGATCAGCTCGTCCGTGGTGGTGAGCAGGAAGCCCCGGTCGGCCAGCTCGTCGCTGATCGACAGGAAGGTCGGGTCGTCCGCGCCGATCGGGCGGCCGGTGTTGGGATCGATGATCCCCTTCGGCTGGGGCGCGATCGCGGGAGCGCGGTTGGTATCGGTGATCAGGGCCATCGGCGACTCAAGAATTCTGTGCGGGCAGCGAGCGGCGAGATCTCAGTCCCATTCGAGGGCGCCCTTGCGCCACTCGTAGACGAAGCCGACGGTCAGCACGCCCAGGAAGACGATCATCGACCAGAAGCCGAACCAGCCCAGATCCCCGAAGGTGATCGCCCAGGGGAACAGGAACGCGACCTCAAGGTCGAAGATGATGAACAGGATGGCGACGAGGTAGAAGCGCACGTCGAACTTCATGCGGGCGTCGTCGAACGCGTTGAAGCCGCACTCGTAGGCCGACAGCTTCTCCGGGTCGGGGCTTTTGAACGCCACGAGGAACGGTACGACCAGCAGAGCTGTGGCGATGAACAGCGCCACGCCGATGAACACGATGAGCGGCAGGTAATCCGCCAACAATCCGGTCATGCCAGGGCCTCGCGAGACGTAGGAAACCGCGGTGCGACGCCGACCCGGACTCGCCCGTGGAATTGTTCTTATGCCAGGATGCGCGCGGCCGGAGGCTTAGTCGAGCCGCCGGCCCGTGACAATGGCTTGTCGCGTCGCACAAAGCGCGCTGTCAGTGCTCCCCTGAAATGGGGTTGGGCAGCATGCCTGCAACACGACGGAAGCGCGCAGGTGCCGCGTGTCGCGGGTCAGCCGAATCCGACGCGGATGCGCTTGACAGGTCCCGAAGCGCCCCATAAACCCCGCCCCGTCGCCGGGCGAAACGCCCCTTCGAGGCGACCACGCCGTGCGGGCGTAGCTCAGTTGGTTAGAGTGCCGGCCTGTCACGCCGGAGGTCGCGGGTTCGAGCCCCGTCGCCCGCGCCACGTCCCTTTCTCCCATCAAGCCAGATTCGGTTCCCGAGTTGCGGGCATTTCTGCGTCTGGTTCCCAGGCGCCGTGGAATGCCGTGCGGATCGGCCGATCTACGCCGCCTGCGCTGGCGGCGCCGGCCGCGACGCCCTGTCGGATCCGGACCGTCGCCCGCCGCGCAGGCTCAGCGCGATGCCCATCAGGATGAGCCCGCCCCCGGCCAGGATGTCGGCGCTCAGCGGCTCGCCCAGCACGAAATGCGTGCTCAGGATTCCCGCCACTGGCACCAGCAGCGCGAAGGGCGTGACGGTGGCCGCGGGGTAGCGGGTCAGGAGCCGGTTCCAGAGACCGAAGGCGAGGAGTGTCGTCGGGTAGGCCTGGAAGACGATGGATCCGATCGCCGCCCAGCTGGGGTGCGTCAGCGCCGTGAGGGAGGCAGGCCCTTCCACGATAAGCGACAGGGCAAGAAGCGGCGGCGTGGTGGCGAGGCTGCCCCAGACCATCAGGGCCAGCATGTCGACCCGGCCGATCCGCTTCACGATGATGTTCGCGCTGGCCCAGCCCAGGGCCGCGCCGACGACCATCAGCAATGGCCCCAGCGGGGCGACTCCGCCTCGCCCGAGCGCGACCGCGACGACGCCGAGGAGCGCGACCGCGCCGCCCAGCATCTGAAGGATCCGCGGGCGCTCCTCCAGCACGGCCCAGGCGAGCGCCACGGTGAACGGCGCCTGGATCTGGATCAGCAGTGACGACAGGCCGGCCGGCATCCCGAGCCGGATCCCGCTCAGCAGCAGCCCGAACTGGCCGACGCCGAGGGCAAGCCCGAACGCCGCCACCAGCACGCCGGGCGCGCGGGGCGGCCGGATCACAAAGGCCGCCGGCACCGCCGCGAAGGCGAAGCGCAGGGCGCACAGCATCAGCGGCGGGACTGTTTCCAGGCCGGCCTTGATGGCCACGAAGGCCAGCCCGAGGATCGTAACCACCAAGAGGGCGGCCAGCACGTCGCGCAGCGTCATGGGCGGATCTTACGATCCTGCCCGCGCAGTCACCACCGGCGCGCCGCCCGCGCCGTCCGGCGCTCGTCGCGGCGGCCGACGAGCAGGTGAATGGCATCGCTGGCGCCCGGCGCGCAGGCATCCGCCACGTCCTGCGGCGTCAGCCCGATATCCTTCAGTTCGCGCTCCGACAGCGTCGAGAGCCGCTGCAGGACGCGGCGGTTCATGGCCGCGCGCGACAGGCCGGCCCGCACCTCGGCCGCCCATTTGGCCACCCATGCGGCGAACAGCGTGGCCGCACGGGTGATCCACGGGGTCTGCGCCTTGGCAGTCTCGGATAGGCACCGGTCCATGATCCCCTCCTCCATCTCTCTGGGGCCGGGCGATCCTGGCCGTCCGGGGCTGGCGGCGACAGGAACACTTCGGTACGGTTTGGAAGAATTGTCCGGACGAACGAGCAGTACGGATGTCGATCGCAGTCAGAAGTCCCGGGACCCGCGTCGAGGCCGTGATTGGCGAGATCCGCGAGCGGATCGCGGCGCGGCGGCTCGTCCCGGGCGTGCGCATCCCGTCGGTGCGCGCCTTCGCGGACACGATGGGGGTGTCGAAATCGACCGTCGTGGAGGCCTATGAGCGGCTCGCCGCCGAGGGCGCCGTGGTGGCCCGGCCGGGCTCCGGCTTCTACGTCGCCGGCAAGACGCGGCCGCTCTCGCTGCAGGCGATGGGGCCGCGGCTGGACCGGATCGTCGATCCGCTCTGGATCACCCGGCAGGCGCAGCAGGCCGGGTCCGACCAGCTCAAGCCGGGCGCGGGCTGGCTGCCCGATTCCTGGATGCCCCACGAGGCGATCCGGCGGGGCCTGCGCCGGGTGGCCCGAGCCGATCTGGCCGAGATGACCAATTACGACCGGCCGCTCGGCTATGAGCCCCTGCGCAACCAGATCGCCCGCAAGGTCGGCGAGAAGGGCGTCGGCGCCGAGCCCGACCAGATCGTGCTGGTCGAATCGGCCACCCAGGCGCTCGATCTCGTCTGCCGCTTCCTGCTCCAGCCGGGCGACACCGTGCTGGTGGATGATCCCTGCTACTTCAATTTCCTGGCGCTGCTGCGCGCGCAGCGGGTCGCGGTGGTCGGGGTGCCGATGACGCCGGAGGGCCCGGACCTGCGGGCGCTCGCGACCCTGCTGGAACGGCACCGGCCGCGCTTCTACCTGACCAACGCGGCGCTGCAGAACCCGACCGGGGCGAGCCTCGCGCCGAATGTGGCGCACCGGCTCCTGAAGCTGTGCGAGGCGCACGACACGCTCATCGTCGAGGACGAGATCTTCGGCGACCTCGAACCCGAGGCGGCGCCGCGGCTCGCCGGCTTCGACGGGCTGGAGCGGGTGATCCAGATCGGCAGCTTCTCCAAGACCCTCTCGGCCGCCGCCCGCTGCGGCTGGATCGCGCTCCGGGCGGACTGGGTCGAGCCGTTGGTCGATCTCAAGCTGGCGCTGAGCCTCGGCAACGGCCACGTCACGGCGGCGCTGGTGCACACGCTGATCAGCGAGGGCGCCTATCGGCGCCACCTCGCCGAGACCCGCCGCCGCATCGCCGGGGCGATGGTGCAGGCCTCCGCGGAATTGCGCGCCTGCGGCCTGGAACCCTGGTCGCAGCCTAGGGGCGGGTTCTTCCTGTGGATGCGCCTGCCGGACGGGCGCGACGGGGCCGACGTCGCCCGCCGGGCGCTCGCCCGCGGCATGGTGCTGGCGCCGGGCACCTCGTTCAGCCTGTCGGATGCCTGGAACGGCTACATGCGCTTCAACGTCGCCCATTGCATCGACCCGCGCATCCGGCCGATCCTGCGGGAGGCGCTGGGCTGACAACCGGGGTTTCCTGAGCCGAAGCTCGGACCAAGCCTTTGCCCGGGCCGCTTCGAGGACACGTCATCCTGGGGTCCGGGTTGTGCCGGATCACGCTGGCAGCACCAGCTCCGCCCGCAATCCGCCGAGATCCGACCGCCCGAGGCTCAGCCCGCCGCCGTAGAGTTCGGCGAGTTCCAGGGTGATCGGCAGCCCGAAGCCGTGACCCGGGACGCCCTCATCGAGGCGCCGGCCGCGCGCCATGACGGAGGCGGAGGCCTCGGCGTCGAGGCCCGGCCCGTCATCCTCCACCCGCACGCGGATGCCATCGTCGCGGGCGGCCACGCTGATCCGGACGCGGCTGCGGCACCAGCGGCAGGCATTGTCCACGAGGTTGCCGAGCATCTCGTCGAGATCCTGGCCCTCGCAGGGTACGGAAAGGTCCTCCGGCACGGCGAGATCGATTGCCGCGCCCTTCTCGGCGTAGAGCCGCGCCAGCGCGTCGCGCAGGTCCGAGAGGCGCGGCGCCAGCGGCGTCCGGCGCCGGGTCGAGCCGGCCAGCGCCGCGGCCCGGGCCCGGCGAAGATGATGGCGCACCCGCCGGTCCATGTCGTCCACCTGCCGGCGCAGCGCCCCGTCCGGGTCGCGGGCGGGGTCGGCCAGCGCCATCGACAGGGTGGCGAGCGGTGTCTTGAGGGCATGGGCGAGGTTAGCGACGTGGCCGCGAGCCCGCTCCAGATTCTGCGCGTTCTGGTCGAGGAGCCCGTTGAGTTCGGCCACCACGGGCGCGATCTCGGCGGGCTGGTCCTCCGGCACGCGCTCGCGCCGCCCGGCCCGCACGGCCGCGAGGTCGACCCGTAGGCGCGTCAGCGGCGTGAGACCGAGGCGCACCTGGAACGCCAGCCCAGCGAGCAGGCACAGGCCGAGGATCCCGAGCGCCAGGGCGAGGCTCGTCAGCGCCTCGCGCAGGGGAGCGCGCAATTCGCCCTCCGGCGCGGCCACCACGATGGTCGCGGCCGGCGGCCCCGGCAGGGTGAGCACGCGGGCGACGAGGGGCTCGCCCCGCGGCCCCGTCGCGGAAGCCGGGTGCGGCCGGTCGGACGCGGCTTCTGGCCCCGGATCGGACAGGCGGATGTCACCGCCCCGCAGGGATCCGGAGCGAATCGTCTCGGGCCCGCGGCGCACCTCCCAGGCCCAGCCGGGACCGGGCCGGTCGAACGGCGGCGTGTCGAGGCTCCCGGGCAGGATTCCGGCTTCGAGCCCGGTCCGCAGGGCAGTGATCTGCGCATCCAGCCGCCCGTCGAGCTGCCCGCGCACGAACCGGTGCAGGATCACCCCGATGGCGAGGCCGGCCACCAGCAGGGCCGCCAGCACCAGCACCAGGGCGGCGGCGAGCAGGCGGGCGCGGAGCGACCGGCGCGGCGTCGCGTCCGACATCAGGCGGGTTCCGCGTGCAGGTGGTAGCCATGGCCGCGCACGTTCTCGATCCGGGCCGGGGCGATCTTCCGGCGCAGCCGCGTGATGATCACCTCTACGGAGTTCGAATCGACGTCGGCATCGCCCTCGTAGACCCGCTCGATCAGGTGCAGGCGCGGCACTACGGCCTCGCGGTTCAGCGCCAGGCAGGACAGCACCCGCCATTCGAGGCCCGTGAGCTTGAGCGGCAGGCCTTCATGCTCGAAGGCGCCGAGCCCCGGATCGAAGCTCAAGGGGCCGCAGACGATGCGGCTCGCCCCGCCGCCCTGCGACCGGCGCACCAGCGCGCGCAGGCGGATCACCAGCTCCTCTACGCGGACCGGCTTGACGAGGTAATCGTCGGCCCCCGCCTTGAAGGCCGCGACCTTGTCGCTCCAGCCGTCCCGGGCGGTGAGCACCAGCACCGGCAGGGTCTGGCCGGCCCCGCGCCAGGCCCGCAGCACCGATACCCCGTCGCCCTTCGGCAGGCCGAGATCGAGCACGACGGCGTCGTAGCCCTCGGTCTCGCCGAGATGCTGGGCATCCTCGCCGGTGGCGGCGTGGTCGAGGACGAAGTTCTCCGCGCGCAGTACCTTGGCCACCTCGGCGGCGAGGGCCGCGTCGTCCTCCACCAGCAGAATCTTCACCCGTCCCCTCCTCGCTCAGGCCCTCACGCCTTCCGTTGACCGTCGCGCTCCGCTTCCGAGAGGGGGTTGATCCGCCCATCATCACGAGCGGAGCGAAGTGACCCAGGGCAGAGCGACACCCGGACACGTGGCGCCAGCTGGATTGCTGCGCTCCGCTCGCAAAGATTGCGGTGGCAAAGCCATCTGGTTCCTCTCGCCTTGCCACCATGTCGCGGCGGCAAATCCAACCCGGATCGGGCCTTGGCGTCGTGTTCTCATGCGGCCCGGCCGAGGGGACGCGTGCAGGCTCCAACCAGCCGACCAACATCAGCCCGCGCTGCCAAGTCTTTGCGTTCGCACGGGTTCCGTGCGTCACGCTCTAGGCGGCCGGGTTTAACCGGGGCTGAACCGGGCGGTTCAGTCCGGATTGCCGGGGGCGCCTTACGAAGGGGCATCGGATCGAACGGATCCGGACCTCTCGAAGGACCGAACCATGAGCGACGACAAGACGATCGACGGCACTGCGCGGGAAATCCGCGATCCCGAGCCCGCTGGCTCGGCGCGCCGGGCGATCCCCCGGCGGACCTGGGTGGTGGGTGCATTGGCGGCCCCGCTCGCGATGGGCGCGGTGGGCCTGTCCCTGGCGCAGGGGACGTCCTTCCAGCCGACGCAGGTCGAGCCGGTGGCGATCCAGGCGCTGGCGCCCTCCGGGGCGACCGCCATCAAGGGTACGGTGGCCGAGATCTTCGGCAACAAGTTCGTGGTCCAGGATCCGACCGGTCGCGCCCTGGTCGAGACCGGTCGCGAGGGCGAGGACGGCAAGCTCGTCGCCAAGGGCGAGGCCGTCACGGTGCAGGGCCGGTTCGAGACGGGCTTCCTGCACGCCCGGGTCCTGACCCATGGCGACGGGCGCACGATCGTGCTCGGCCCGGCCGGCGGTCCGGCCATGGGCAGCCTGGACTGGGCCAAGGACCGGATCGGCCTCGGGCCGAAGCCCGACCTGCCCGCCCTGACGGCCGCCGTGCAGACGGCCGGCTACAGCGACGTGCGCGTCACCGGCCGCGGCCCGCGCCACCTCGACGTCGCCGCCAGGGACCGCGACGGGCGCTAGCATCAGCTTCATGTCGGCTTCGACGGGCAGGTCCGGGAGAAGCCCGCGCCCGCGCGGCCGCCGGTGTGATCCCCCGCCGGGGGCGGGGTGGCATGCAACCCTTCCCGCCCTGCCGCGTCCTCCTGTCTCTCAGCCGACAGGAGGTGGCGCCGTGGAGCCGATGAAACCGATGGAACCCATGAAGCCCATGGAGCCGATGAAGGGCATGGAGCCCTGGTGGCCGAAGGATCTCGGCGAGCCCGCGACCAGCGGCGCGCAGAACGGGATGAAATACGCCGTCTTCCCCGACAAGAAGCGCCTGCTGATCGAGCGCGACGGGCAGGTCTCGACCTACGACAGCGGCGACCACCGGATCGGCGGCGTGTCGCAGGCGGATGGATCCTCGAAGACGCTGACCTTCGCCAGCCAGGACGGCGACGTCGATCTCGGCTCGCTGAAGAAGCTCGGCTGAGCCCGGCGTGGACAGGCCGGGGCGGCACCCTTAAGCCCGGGCCCGCCATGCGAGCCGCCCCGCCGACCTGTCCGACGCCATGCGCGCGCTGATCGACCTCGTCCGCGCCCTGCGGGCCCCCGACCGGCGGCGCCTCGCCCTGATCGCCCTCGGCCTCGCCGTGGCGGCCCTTCTCGAGGTGGTGGGGGTCGCCGCGGTGATCCCGTTCCTGACGCTGGTCGGCGACCCGTCGGCGGCGACCCGCATCCCCTACCTCGCGCAGACCCGGGCGTTCCTCGGGCTCGCCGACGAGCGCAGCTTCCTGCTGGTGACCGGCGGTGCGGCGCTGGCGGCGATCCTGGTCACGGCCCTGGTCAATGCCGGGCTGACCTACGCGCAGCTCCGCTTCACCCATCTGGCCGGCTACAGCCTCAGCCGGCGGTTGCTGTTCCGCTACCTCGACCGGGAGCGGCTGTTCTTCACGCAGGCCAACAGCGCCGAGCTCGCCAAGAACGTGCTGTCCGAGACCGACCGGCTGGTGATCGGCGCCCTGACGCCCGCCACCGTGCTCGCCTCGCGGGCGAGTTCGGCCCTCGCGGTGATCGCCTTCCTGCTGGCCTACGCGCCGCAGCTCGCGCTGATCCTCGGGGGCGGTTTCGGCGGCCTCTATGTCGGGATCTACATGGTGATGCGGGCCCGCCTCGCCCGGCTCGGCGCCCGGACGGTGGCCGACAACGAGGCGCGCTTCCGCATCGTCCAGGAGACCTTCGGGGCGCTCACCGAGCTGAAGCTCTACGGGCGCGCGGAGGCCTTCGCGGGTCGGTTCGACGCCCCGGCGCGCGCCTACGCGATCGCCACAGCGGCAAGCCAGCTCACCGGCCAGATGCCGCGCTTCGTCATTGAGGCCCTGGCCTTCGGCGGGGTGATCGTGGTGGTGCTGTTCGCGCTGGCGCAAGGCCTGGACGTGGCCGGGATCCTGCCGCTGCTCGGCCTGTTCGCCTTCGCGGGCTATCGGATGCTCCCGGCCTTCCAGAACATCTTCACCTCGGTGGCGCTGATGCGCTTCACCCTGCCGGCGGTGCGGGCGATCGTCGACGAGCTCGCCGACGAGCGGGCGCCCCAGCCCCGCACCGCGGAGCGGCTGCCGTTCACGACGGCGATCCGGATCGAGGGGCTCGGCTTCGATTACGGCACCGGCCGGCCGGCGCTCGCCGGCATCGACCTGACGATCCCGGTCAACACCACGGTCGGGCTCGCGGGCCGCACCGGTTCGGGCAAGACGACGCTCGCCGGCCTGCTCCTCGGGGTGCTGAGCCCCGGCGCGGGGCGGATCACCGTGGACGGCGTCGCCCTCGATCCCGCCACCCTGCCGGCCTGGCAGAACCGGATCGGCTACGTGCCGCAGGAGGTGTTTCTGGTGGACGGCACGGTGGCGGAGAACATCGCCCTCGGTCTCGACGCGCCCGACCTCGCGGCGGTCGAGCGGGCGGCACGGCTCGCCGGCGCCCACGATTTCGTCGCGGCCCTGCCGCACGGCTACGGTGAGCGGGTCGGGGAGCGGGGCGCGCGGCTGTCCGGCGGCCAGCGCCAGCGCATCGGCATCGCCCGGGCGCTCTACCACGACCCGGACGTGATCGTGTTCGACGAGGCGACCTCGGCGCTCGACGACGAGACGCAGGCGGCGGTGATGCGGGCACTGCGCGCCTTGTCGGGCCGGCGGACTTTGATCCTGATCGCCCACCGCCTCTCGACCCTGGAGGGCGCCGACGCGGTCCACGTGCTGGAGGCCGGACGGCTCGTCGCCTCCGGGCCGCCCGAGGCGGTGCTGCCGGGACTCGGCACGGCCGCATGAGGCGCGGCCCGATGAGAGGCGGCCCTTGCCCCCTGCCCTGCATCCGTTACCTCGGCTCTCCGAGGATCAGCGGGAGACCCCTGTGAGCACGCGCATCGACCTGACCGCCCCGGACGGTACCACCGCCGCGCTCTCGACCCACGGCGCCGAGCCGGTCTCCTGGCGAATCGACGGGACTGAGTATCTCTGGAGCGGCGACCCGGAGCACTGGAACCGCCACGCCCCCTGGCTTTTCCCGGTGGTCGGCGCCTCGGCCGGCGGCCACGTGAAGGTCGGCTCCGCGCGCTACCCGATGGGCCAGCACGGCTTCGCCCGCGACCTCCCTTTCCAGGTCATCGAGCAGCGTGCCGATGCCGTGACCCTGTGCCTGACCGACGGTCCTGAGACCCGGGTGCACTACCCGTTCGCCTTCCGGCTCGACGTCGCCGCCCGGGTGCGGCCGGGCGGACTCGACCTCGACGTGACCGTCGGCAATCCCGGCTCCGTGCCCCTGCCCTACGCCCTCGGCTTCCATCCGGCCTACCCATGGCCCTTCGCGGGGGGCACCCGCGCCCGGGACGGCGGCTACGCGGTGGAATTCGAGCAGGCGGAGCGCCCCTTCGCCCCGCAGGTCGGCCCCGGCGGCCTGCTGCTGCGCGACGAGCAGCCGATCCCGCTCGCGGGCGATACCTTGCCCCTCGACCCGGCGATCTTCACCGAGGCCTTCGTGATCCGGAACGCCCGCAGCCGCCGGATGCGCTTCACCGGGCCCGGCAAGGCGATCCGCATGGAGATGGCGGATTTCCCGCATCTCGCGGTCTGGACCAAGCCGACGGCGCCGTTCCTGTCGCTGGAATGCTGGACGGGCTACGCCGACTGGGCCGGCTTCTCCGGGGATCTCACGGAGCGCGACGCGCAACGCCTGCTCGCCCCGGGTGCCGAGGCGCGCCACGGTGTCCGCCTGACACTGGAAGGCTGACCGTTGCGCATCTGGGTGGCGCGGCCCGAGCCGGGTGCGACGCGCACCGGCGCGGCCCTTGCGGCGCGCGGCCACGCGCCGCTCGTGGCCCCCGTGCTCGTGGTGCGACCGACCGGTGCCGCCCTGCCCGACGGTTCGTTCGACGGCCTGCTCCTGACCAGCGCCAACGCGGTGCCGGAGCCGCGGGAGGCCGCGTCCCTGCGGGGTCTGCCGGTCTTCGCGGTCGGGGCGCGGACGGCCGCGCTGGCCGCGGAGGCCGGGCTCGGGCCGGTGCGCGAGGGGCCGGGCGACGCGGCAGGGCTCGCCGCGCTCGCGGCCGGCCTGCTGCCGCCGGGCGCGCGCCTGCTCCACAGGGCCGGCGCCGAGCGCAAGCGCGAGCCGGAGGCGACGCTGATCGCGGCCGGATTCCGGATCGCGACTGTCGTGGCCTATGCCGCCGAGGCCCTGCCCGCCCTGCCTGATGCGGTCGACGGCGCGCTCACCAGCGGCGGGCTCGACGCGGCCCTCCACTATTCCCGGCGCAGCGCCGCCATCACCCTGGCCTTGACGGATGCTGCGGGTCACGGCGGAGCTTTCCGCGCCCTGAAGCATTACTGCCTGTCGGTGGACGTCGCCGCCCCCCTGGAAGCGGTTGGCGTCCCGATCCATTTCGTGGCGGCGCGCCCGCGTGAAGCGGACTTGCTCGACGCCCTTACGCCAAGCCGCACCTGACCGTGCGGTGACAGGGAGACCGGGCCGCCGTATCTCGCCCTCGCGCCGGAGGCCGCCGCGGTGCTAGGGGGGCGCGGCGACGCCGTAGAGTTGGAGGACTTGCCCGTGACGCCACCGCCCAGCGACGCCGACAAGCCCGGCCCCGGCGGCCGGAAGCCGGACCCCGTGACCGCGAAGCCCGGTCAGGGCACTCCGTCCGCGACGGACAACCGCTCCGCGGGCTCCCTGGCCGCCAGCGTAAAGCCGGTTGCACCGGGGCCCTCGGAAGGCGCCAAGCCGAATCCAGGTGCCGGCACGCCGCCCAAGCCGGCAACCGAGCCGGTGGTGGCCGCCAAGCCGGGCACGACCGAGGTGAAGCCCGAGACCGGCAAGCCAGAGACCACCAAGCCGGGTTCCGGGACCGTCATCGCGGACGCCCCGAAGCCGGCGGGGAGCACCGGCGCCCAGCCGGCGGCCGCAAAACCCGACGCCGTCAGGACAGAACTGGGCAAAGTCGATCCGAGCAAGGCTGATCCGGGCAAGATCGAACCTGCCAAGGCGGGCAGCCCGACCTCCGCGTCGCCGGATGCCGCGAAGGCCGCGACCGGCGCGAAGCCTGATCCGACAAAGCCTGACGCCACCAAGGCCGAGCCGCCGAAGGTGGGCCAGCCCGGTTCCGGCCCGCAGCCCGGCAACCGGCCGGGCGAACCTGCGGCTGGGGCCGCCGGCGCGGCGGCCGCGAGTGCCGTGACGGCCGGGCCCATCATCGACCTGAAGGCTAAGCGCGTCCCCGACCCGACGCCCGGCGCCAAGGAGCCGTCGAAGGATGGCGTCAAGGATGCGGCCAAGGAGCCACCGAGGGGACCGATTCCCGCTGATGCGTCGAAGGCCACGACCCCGCCGGTGACCCCGCCCGCGGCCCGCGCCCGGGCCGGGTTCGGCTCGATCGCGGCGGCTGGACTGCTCGGCGGCGTGATCGGGGCGGGCCTGCTGTTCGGGGCCGAGAAGGCCGGTATCGGGCCGGATCCGCGCTTGAACGCCCTCGACCAGAGGCTGTCCAGCCAGCTCGCCTCCCTCGACAAGCGCCTCGACGGGCTCGCCCCGCGTGACGCCCTCGCGGCCCTCGACAAGCGGGTCGCCTCCGCCGAATCAACCGCCAAGCAGGCGCTCGACAAGGCGTCGGGTGCGCCGACGCCGGCCGCGGCTCCGACGGACGGGCAAGCGGCCGGGCAGGCGCAGTCCATCCCGGCCGACCTGGTGGCGCGCCTCGACAGCCTGGACCAGCGCGTGGCCGCCCTTCAGGAGGAGCCCGGCCAGGAGCCCGGCCGCGACCAGCCGGCGGGGGCCAAGCTCAACGCGCTCCAGGACACCACCAAGCAGGTCGCCGACCTCGATGCGCGCCTGAAGGCCCTGGAAGAGAACGGCGCGAACAAGACGGCGGCCGAAGACGCGTCCAAGAAGGTCGCCGCGCTGCAGAGCGAGGTGGAGCAGAAGACGAAGGTGAATGCCGATGCCGACGCCGCCCTCGGTCAGCGGCTCGACGCGCTCCAGCAGAATCTCGACGCGCGGGTGAAGGCCGCCACCGAGGCGGTTCAGGCCGCCACGCAGGCGAGCCGCACGGCCGCCGAGGCCGGACAGGCCCAGGCCGCCGAGGCCGCGAAGGCGGTCGACCGGCGTCTGCAGGAGCAGGCCGATCAGATCGCCGCCCTCGACAAGAGCGTCGCCCAGCGCGCCGAGGTCGGGACCGTCCAGGCCGCCCTGAGGGTGGTCGCGGCCGATCGCGTGGTGTCTGCCCTGGAATCCGGGATGCCCTATGCCGAGCCGCTGGCCACCCTGCGCAAGCTCGATCCGGCGACCGAGGCGCAGACCAAGGCGCTCGCGCCCTTCGCGGGATCGGGCGCCCCCACGGCCGGCCAGCTCGCCGACGGCTTCCGCCCGATCGGCGAGCGGATCGCCGCCAAGAGCCGGGCGCAGCGGGCCAGGAGCGCGGCCGAGACCGGCGATTTCCGCTCCAAGCTCCTGAGCATGGCCGACGGCATCGTGCAGGTGCGCAAGGTCGACGCGCCGGCCCCCGAGGCCCCCGACGATCCGGAAGCCAAGGTTCAGGCCGCCCTCGACCGCGGCGATCTGCCGGCGGCCGATGCGGCCTTCGCGGCCCTGCCGGCCGCGGCGCAGGACGAGGCGGGCGATTTCGGCGCCAAGCTGAAGGCGCGGGCCACCGCCGAGACGGCCGCGCGGACGCTGCTGGATACCGCCTTCAAGGCCCTGCCGGCCGGCAATGCGGCGGCGCCGGCCGCGCCCGCCGCGGCACCGGGACGATAGGATTGTGACGGTCCCGACCCGCGCCGTGCGCGGCTGCAACCTCTCCGGGCGGGCGCGCAGGCGCCCCGCCTCTCCCGTACCCCGCGGCGGCCGCCAGGCGGCCGTCGACAGGAGACTTTGACCCCATGTGGCGCGCCCTCGCCTTCCTGGCCCTGCTCGCACTCGCCGCCTTCGGCGCGGTCTGGATCGCCGACAGGCCCGGTACCGTCACCGTCGTCTGGAACGGCTACCAGATCGGTACCAGCCTGGCGGTCGCCCTCGTCGGCGTGATCGCGGCCGCGATCGTTCTCGGTCTGCTCTGGGCGATCGTGCGCGGCGTGATCAGCCTGCCCGAGGCCCTGGTCCGGGGCTCCGCGGAGAGGCGCCGGGCCAAGGGGCTCTCGGCCCTCTCCCGCGGCATGGTGGCGGTCGGCTCGGGCGATCCGCTGGCGGCGCGCCGCTACGCGGGCGACGCCGAGCGCCTCCTCGGCAGCGAGCCGCTGACCCTGCTGCTCAAGGCGCAGGCGGCGCAGATCTCCGGCGACCGCGACGCCGCCGAGAGCGCCTTCCAGCGCATGGTCGACGATCCGGAGACGCGGGTGCTGGGCCTGCGCGGGCTGTTCGTGGAGGCCCGGCGCCGGGAGGACGAGACCGCCGCCCGCGCCTACGCCACGGAGGCCGCGCGCCTCGCTCCGAGCGTCACCTGGGCCAACGAGGCGCTGCTCGAGGCGCAGAGCGCCGACGGCGACTGGGCCGCGGCCCTGGAGACCATCGAGCGGCGCTCCTCCCTGGGCCTGATCGACAAGGCGAGTGCCCGCCGTCAGAGGGCCGTCCTCCTCACGGCCATCGCGGGCGAGCGCGAGGCCGGCGAGCCGGAGCTGGCCGGCGAGCGCGTGCTGCAGGCGGTCAAGCTCGCGCCCGACCTCGTTCCGGCGGCCTGCATCGCCGGCCGGCTCCTCGCCCGCCGCGGCGACCTCAAGAAGGCCGCCCGCATCGTCGAGGCGGCCTGGAAGGCCAACCCGCATCCCGATCTCGCCAAGGTCTATCTCGGCCTCCGGCCCGGCGATTCGGTCCGCGACCGCCTCGCCCGGGCCGAGACCCTGGCCAAGCTGTCCTCCTGGGATCCGGAGGCCCGACTCGCCGTGGCGCAGGCCGCCCTCGACGCGCGGGATTACGGTCGCGCCCGCGAAGCCGCGAAGCCGCTTCTCGCCGACCGACCGACCGTGCGCGCCTGCCTGATGATGGCGGCGATCGAGGAGGCCGAGCACGGCGCCGCCTCCGGCCAGGCCCGCGAGTGGCTCGCCCGCGCCGCCCGGGCGCCGCGCGATCCCGTCTGGATCGCCGACGGCGTCGCCTCCGACACCTGGGCCCCCGTCTCGCCGGTCACCGGACGTCTCGACGCGTTCGCGTGGCGCGAGCCGCCGAACACCTTGGTGGCCGCGCCCGCCGTGGATCCGGAGCCGGAGCCCAAGCCCGCCGCGCCCGTCCTGGCGCCGGCCGGTCCAAGTGACGGCCTGAACCCGCCGCGCGCAAGCGTAACGGATCGACACGCGAGCGAATCGAAGGCGGCCCCGCTGCCGACCCTCGTGCCGGCCCCCACGAGCGGGGACAAGGCTGCCGGGTCGGACCCCGTTTCGGCCGGCATGGCGGCCGCCGCGCTGCCGGCCTCCGGGGCCGAGCGCGCCGTGCGCAAGATTGGATGACCGGTCTGCCCGGCGCGCAGGGTGCTGCTGCGACGCCGCGAACAGAGGTTCGTGGTGTTCGGTTTAGCCACTATGAGTTGCCGGACCCACGGTACCGTGTAGCTTGTGCGTAGCGTCACCGACCGAGGGTTCGATCATCCGCCGCACCGTACCCGCCCCGGACACGTCCCCACCCCGGTCGGATTCGACGCGGATGCCGCGCGGCGCGGTGCGGCCGTGACGCTTCTCGACGACGACAACGAGCCGCGGCGGCAGGTCGGCGCCCTGCCGTTCCGGCTCGGGCGGGACGGGAAGCCCAAGATCCTGCTCGTGACGTCGCGGGAGAGCCGACGCTGGGTCATCCCGAAGGGCTGGCCCATGAAGGGCCGCAAGCCGTTCCAGGCCGCCGCCCGGGAGGCCTACGAGGAGGCGGGCCTGCGCGGTGCGGTCGGCAAGCGGCCGATCGGCCACTACCTCTATCAGAAGCGGCTGAAGAACCTCGACGCGGTCCTGTGTCAGGTGAAGGTGTTCCCGCTCAAGGTGCGCAAGCAGCTCAAGCATTTTCCCGAGGAGCATCAGCGGGAGCTGCGCTGGTTCACGCCCGCGGAGGCGGCCGAGGCTGTGTCCGAGCCGGGGCTTGCCGCCATCATTCGCGCTGCGTGCCGCACGTAAAGCACGCGGATGCGCAACGCGGCGTTGCCAACGCGTCGGCGATCCGTTATGGCCCCACTCAGCCGGACGGACACGCCCCCCGTGGGGGCGCCCCGGCCACCTGCTGCGGTAGCTCAGTGGTAGAGCACTTCATTGGTAATGAAGAGGTCGAGAGTTCAATCCTCTCTCGCAGCACCAGCACTCTCTCCGATCTTGTAGCCGGTTCGCTGATGCTATGTGTTCCGTGAGAGAGCTCGTCGCAGTCTGAGTTTCCGCTGCGGCCGCCCTGCCGAATCCATGCGCTGAAGGGATCGTGCGGACGTGAATTCGACAGCCCTGATCACGATGCTGGGCCTCGTCATCGGATGGGCCATCCTCGCCGGCGCCGCTGTGGTCACCGGCCGGTTCGCCACCCTGGCCTTCCTGATCCTGACCCTGACCGCCCTCTACCTCTACGTACCGTGGGTGCGCCTGCGCGCCAGCGGGCTCGATGGCTCCAGCCGGCCCGTGCGGTTCTGGACGAACGTCGCCATGCTGGCCGTTAGCTTGGCCGCGTGCCTCGCCTTCGGGATGATGCTCGCCCGCCGGACCGGGTATCTCTGATCGCGCGCAGCCCGGACGACGGGGCAGACTCAAAGAGAATCGGACCAGATCTCCAGATAGGCCGGATCGAACTGCGCGAGTCGTTCCAACCGCGGACGGTCGAGGAGCGTGAGCCGTCCGCTCTTCAGGTGGATCAGCTGGCTGTCACGCAGGTATTTCAGCACGCGGTTGACGTGCACCGACGTCAGCCCGAGCGCGTCCGCAAAATCGTTCTGCGTGATCCGCATCTCGAAACTGTCGTCGGTGACCAGGCCGACGGTCGCCAGCCGCCAGCGCAGCTCGCAGAGCAGATGCGCCATCCGCTCGATACCGACGCGCCGGCCCAGGCTGACGATCCATTCGCGGGCGACGGCCTCGTCGCGCCGCAGGCGGCGGCCCAAGGCTGCGGCGAGGTCCGGGCTGTCGCGAGCGGAGAGCCGCGCGATCGGGATCTCGCCGACCGTGCAGCGGGTGAGTGTGTTGACCGCGTAATCCGCGCGGCTCGCGAGGATCGCACCCAGGTCGCAGAGGTCGCCCGGAACCAGGATGGCGGTGATTTGCCTGCGGCCGTCCCGCAGCATGCGATAGCGGCAGGCGTGACCGGCCAGCAGCAGGTGCGCGACTTCCGGCTCGGCACCGGGCAGCAGCAGGTCGTGCTGCTTCGGGATCGAGCGCTCGCGCACGGGCAGATCGAAGGTTTTCGCGAAGCCGTCCGGGGTGAGCGGGCGGGTCTCTAGGAGGGCTGCCAAATCGGCGATCTGGACGGTGAGCATCGATGCACTCCAAGCCGTTGGCCCCGCGCCGACCGCGGATTAGGCGCGCAGAATAAGATGGCGCATTTTCAAGTATAAGTTCACTCGATGTATTCATGGTAACGGATGATCCTGCATTATATTAAGTGTACGCTACCGTACCGACAGCGAATGCCGTTTTAACTCGCGTCACCACGCGTCGAATACATGCCAAGCTTGGAGATGATGCGGGGCTGGTAAGCGCTGGCGTGCGGGTCGGATTGCGCGGATCGATCCGCCCGGGAGCCTCTTCGCCGCCGGCCCGATCGTCCGCGCGTCAAGCTTCTGCATGGTGAGGGCGCTGCACCCGCAAAATACTAACCTGCGTTGAGGCACATTAACATGCGTTGGTGCCGCATTTCGGCGATCAAGCGCGGCTTTAGGAAATATTTTTGGTCGTTGTAGCTTGATTCAACAGCGAAAAATCGAATCGCGGGCGTCTTGATCGTTCCAAATGTGTTGGAACATCGAACCGAGGTCCTGAAGCCGGGTTGGTCAGGATGCGAAGGCTTATGCTCCCAGGGAGTACCGAGCCCGCGGCCGATCGTGCGGTGAGCTAGGGCGCGCCGTGCCTCTCGCGAGGGACAGACACCATGTATTATCACGACAAGCGACTTCAGTACCCGGTCAAGGTCGACAGCCCGGACCCGATCTATGCCCGGATGCTCCAGCAGGCGATTGGCGGGATCGAGGGCGAGATCCGGGTCTGCATGCAGTACTTCTTCCAGGCCTGGGGCAACCGCGCTCCGACCACGAAGTACCGGGATATGCTGCTCAACACCGCGACCGAGGAACTCGGGCATATCGAGATGCTCGCGACCGCGGTGGCGATGAATCTGGAGAACGCCCCCACCAAGGTGCAGGAGGCCGGGGCCGCCGACGCCATCGTCGGCGCCGTGATGGGCGGCGAGAATCCGCGACACATCGCCGAAGGCATGCTGCACAAGACGCTGCTGTCGGCCGGCATGGCGGCCTTCCCGGGTAATTCCGACGGCCTGCCCTTCGACATGAGCCACATCTACGCCAGCGGCAACATCGCGGCCGACATGTACTGCAACGTCGCCGCCGAGAGCACCGGCCGCGTCCTCGCGGTCCGGCTCTACAACGCCACCAACGATGCCGGCATGCGCGACATGTGGAGCTTCCTCATCGCCCGGGACACGATGCACCAGCAGCAATGGCTGTCGGTGATCGAGGAACTCGGGGGGCACGCCGGCACGCTGCCGATCCCGAACTCCTTCCCGCAGAGCGAGGAGAACCAGAAGTTCAATTATAACTTCTTCTCGACGTCGGCGGACGGCTCGCCGCCCCCGGCCGGCCGCTGGACGCAGGGTCCGTCCCTCGACGGCAAGGGCGAGTTCAGCGTGGTCCAGAACCAGCCCATGGGCGAGGAGCCGGTGCTCGGCCCGGCACGGCCCGACAGCGGGGCCCAGTCCGAGCAGATCGGCTGACGGCGCGGTGCTCCGGAGGCGGATGATCCTTCGGAGCACCGTCCGTTCCCAGGGCCTGACACCGGGTCGGAACAGGGAGGCGCAGAGCGGTGACAAGCGGCACAGTCATCGATGGTCGTGTCTGCCTCGCCCGAACGGACGCGGAGCGCGCTCCGCTGGTTCGGCGGCTGGGGCGGATCGAGGGCCAAGTGCGCGGCCTGCGAGCGATGGTCGAGGCGGATCGGCACTGTCTCGACGAGATCCAGCAGATCCGGGCCGCGACGGCCGCCCTGCGCGAAGTCGGCCTCCTGATCATCGGTCAGCACGTGACGGTGGGGCTCGATCTCGCGCTTCACGCGGCGGATCGGGCGGCGGTGCTGGCGGACCTCGAGCGCGTCCTGCGCGCCGCCATGGCGGAGGCCGGCTAGGCATCGGACGGCTCGGGCTCAGTGCTTCGTGAGCGTCTCGACGACCGCGCCCTGCCCGACCGTCTCGGAGAAGCGGGCCAGCCGGCTCCGGCTCGGCTCGTTCAAGCCGCCGGCATGAGCGAAGGTGGTCAGCGCGATGCCGACGAGGAAGCGGGCCTCCTCCACGGTCACGGCTCGGCCGCTGAGCGTGCTGGCCGCTCCGCGCACGGCCAGGACGGCCTGCTGGAACGCCGGATCGTCCTCGAGGTCGGTCAGTCGGTTCATGGGTGTCGTCCTGAGCTGCGGTCCGGGTAAAGGCGGCGGCGCGGCTCGGATCTCGCAGTCGCGAGGATCTTCCGTGCGTTGCCGCAGACTCGGCGTGGCGGCGGCCAGATTTGGATTGGAAATTCTCTCATCAAAGACGTTGTCCCGCTCCGCATATCTGTCGCGTTGATCATGCTTTGTATCATAGATCAGTCTTATGATCTGCCCATCCGCTGATCTATGTTGCGGCAACATGCCGGTGCCTGGGGATTAATAACCGAACCCGCTCTTTCATCCCTCTCAGGTGATCGGCTGTCATGCTCGAACTCTCGCTCGACGGTGATACAATCGACACGCAGGCGCCCCGGCTCCCCGACAGCGTGCAGTATCACCTCGGCCATCTTCTGGCGGCGACCTACGCGCAGGATTCGGTCGAGCCTTCCATCGCGGACCGCTTCGCCGAACTCCTGACGCTGCTCGATGCCGCGTTCGGCAAGGCGCAGGACGGTCGCGAGAAGGAGTTTCAGACCTCCCTGCTCGCCATGGTGCCGAACCTGCAGCGCTTCGCGCGCTCGCTGCTGCGCAACCATGTCGGGGCCGACGACCTCCTGCAGAACACGCTTCTGCGGGCGTGGCGGTCGCGCGCCAGCTTCGCTCCGGGCACAAACCTGGAGGCGTGGCTGTTCACGATCATGCGCAACCAGTTCTACAACGAGCACCGCAAGCGCGGCCGCGAGGTGCAGGACGAGGATGGCACGCAGGCCGAGCGGATGGTGTCGCTGCCCGAGCAGGGCGGCCACCTGGACTTGAGCGACGTGCGCACCGCCCTCGACCGCCTCGCGCCGTTGATGCGGCAGGCCCTGGTTCTCGTGGCGATCGAGAACCTCACCTACGAAGAGACGGCGGCCGTGATGAATTGCCGGATCGGCACGGTGAAGAGCCGCGTCTGGCGCGCCCGGACACAGCTCGCCGAGATGCTGGGCTACACCGGCCTAGAGGTCGGCAGCGACGACGTCATGCTGGCCGCGGCCGGGCCGAAGGGCCGGAAAGCGGTAACGGTTTCCTGAGCGCACTCGGCTAACCGGGAGTGCGAGAGGCCGGCCGGCGCGTGTCGGGCCGGTCGCCACGCGCCCGGAGCGCCGTCCCTATGTCGTCACGAATGCTCGCCCCGGGGATCGTCGCGGTCGGTCTGCTCCTGGTTCCCTGGGCCGCGCCGGCGCGCGGGGCTGAGGGCCCGAGGGTGCGCGCCTGGATCTCGGACCTCATCACGCGGATCGATGCCGTGGACCGCGCTGGCGCCCGGCCACGATCGGGCCGGCGGGCCGGTACCGTGGTGGTTCACGTGGAGATCGCCGTGGACGGGTCACTGCAGCGGATCGAGATCGAGCGGAGTTCCGGCGTGCCGGACCTCGATCGGCGGGCGCTCCGCGCCGTCCAGGGGGCTGTGCAGGGCAAGGCCGCAGGCTTGGTTCAGGGCGCCGGCCCGCTGGCTCCGCCGCCGGCCGCGCTGCTCGGCGGGGCGGGCGTCGCTGACCTCAGTATCCCGGTCGATCTCGGCCGCTGAGCGTCCGGCAGCCGCTCGGCTCCCCGGACGACCGGGACCGGCCGTCGCTCCAGCGGCAGGGCTGCCGCGTTTGTCGGAGGGACCGGTTGCCTTGCGGGCTCCCCGGGCCAGCGCGGGAGCGCGACGACGACCATGATGGAACCGAGGTAGAAAGCCACGCGGATCAGGATGCCGGTCAGGGCCTGGGCCCAGGCGTGCATCTCGTAGATCGCCGCGCAGCCGAACGTGAAGCAGGCCGCCAGCAGCAGCGCGCTGCCCTGCGCAGTCACGTGCGGCATCCCGAGACGCCGCCTTCTGCGGCGCTCTTCGCGGATCGGGCCGGGATCTCGGCCGGGCGACGGGACGGCTGCATGCGGCACGAACGCGATGGCGGACAGGTCGCGACGTTCGCGCGTTCCCGGCAGCCTTGCCTTCGTTCATGTTAGTATTTGCCGCATGAAAGCATTCCTGGCCGCGGATAAGATCAGAAATGACCAGAGGCAATCTATGTTAAGAAAAAACATCGCCGCAGGACAAATGATGTTATTTTAGGACGAAACCCGCTGATGTACTTCGGGATTGGTCTATCGGGGCAGAGACCGACCGGAGGCTTCGAATGAGCACTCTTCGACCCGTGCGTTCGCGCGCCGTCCGCCCTCCGGCCGCCTGACGGCACGATGCGCCGTCGTCCCGGCCTTCCACTCCGCGCGGTGCTTCTCGCCGCAGCCTTGCCCCTGCTCTCCGGGTGCCAGCAGCACAACATCCTCGACGGGAAAGGTCCCGTCGGGTCGGCCGAGGCGAACATCCTGATCATCGCCACGGTCATCATGCTGGCGATCATCTTACCGACGATGATCGCCACGGTGGTGTTCGCGCTCTGGTACCGGGAATCCAACCCGAAGGCGCTCTACCGGCCCGACTGGGCCTTCTCGGGTCGGATCGAGCTCGTCGTCTGGTCGGTGCCCTTCCTGACCATCGCGTTCCTGGGCGGCATTGCGTGGATCGGCGCGCACCAGCTCGACCCGGCCACGCCGCTCGCCTCCGACAAGAAGCCCCTGGAGGTGCAGGTCGTCTCGCTCGATTGGAAGTGGCTGTTCATCTACCCCGATCAGGGCGTGGCCAGCGTCAACGAGCTGGTCGTGCCGGCCGCCACGCCGGTCAATTTCCGGCTGACCTCCAGCAGCGTCTGGAATTCGTTCTTCGTGCCGAAGCTCGGCAGCATGATCTACACGATGCGGGGCATGGTCACGCGGCTCAACCTCATGGCCGACCAGGAGGGCGAGCTCTACGGCCTGTCGACGCATTTCAGCGGCGACGGCTTCTCCGACATGAACTTCCCGGTGCGGTCGGTCTCGGACGCGGCCTTCGCCGACTGGGTCAACGGCGCGAAGGGCTCGGGGAAGGCCCTCGACCGGGCGGCCTACGCGGAGGTCGCCAAGCAGAGCATCGCCGATGCGCCGCGCAGCTTCGGCTCCGTCGAGCCGGGCCTGTTCGACGGCATCGTCGCGCAGACTGTCCCCCCGGGGCCGGGGCCGGCCGCGGGCGGCGTCGAGGCCGTGCGGCCCAAAGGCGGATCCTGATCAGGGGCGGCTCCTGTCCGAGCCCCCTCCCCGACCGGCAGCGGTTCCAGACCCGAGGACATCACTCCATGCTGGGTAAGCTCACCCTCGAAGCGATCCCGCTCCACCAGCCGATCCCGCTGATCGCGGGGGCGGTGGTCGTGGCCATCGTCCTCGGGGTGGTCGCCTGGATCGTGCTGGCCGGCCACCTGCCCTATCTCTGGCGGGAGTGGATCACGAGCGTCGATCACAAGCGGATCGGCGTCATGTACTGCCTCCTCGCGCTGGTGATGCTGATCCGGGGCTTCTCGGACGCGCTGCTGATGCGGTCCCAGCAGGCCTTCGCCTACAAGGCCGCCGGCTATCTCCCGCCCGAGCACTACGACCAGATCTTCTCCGCCCACGGCGTGATCATGATCTTCTTCGGCGCGATGCCGTTCATGATCGGGCTGATGAACTTCGCGGTCCCGCTCCAGCTCGGCGTGCGCGACGTGGCGTTCCCGACGCTCAACTCCGTCAGCTTCTGGCTCACCGCCTCGGGGGCGCTGCTGGTCAACGTCTCGCTGGTCGTGGGCGAGTTCGCCCGCACCGGCTGGTGGCCGGCGCCGCCGCTCAGCGAGATCACCTACTCGCCCGGTGTCGGCGTCGATTACTATCTCTGGGCGATCCAGATCTCCGGTGTCGGCACGCTGATGACCGGGGTGAACTTCGTCGCGACCATCCTGAAAATGCGCGCCCCCGGCATGAGCTACCTGCGCATGCCGATGTTCTGCTGGACCGCGCTGGCCTCCAGCCTGCTGATCGTCGCGGCCTTCCCGATCCTGACCGCGACGCTCGCGATGCTGTCGCTCGACCGCTATCTCGGCTTCCACTTCTTCACGGATTCCCACGGCGGGAATTCGATGATGTTCATGAACCTGTTCTGGGCCTGGGGGCACCCGGAGGTCTACATCCTGGCGCTGCCGGCCTACGGGGTGTTCTCGGAAGTGATCTCGACGTTCTCGGGCAAGCCGCTCTTCGCCTACCGGTCGATGGTGCTGGCGACGATGTCGATCTGCCTGCTCTCGTTCACGGTGTGGCTGCACCACTTCTTCACCATGGGCCCGGGCGGCGACGTCAACGGCGTCTTCGCCATCACGTCGATGATCATCGCGGTCCCGACCGGCGTGAAGATCTTCGACTGGCTGTTCACCATGTATGGCGGCCGGGTCCGGCTCACCACCGCGATGCTGTGGTCGCTGGGCTTCATGGTGACCTTCGTGGTCGGTGGCGCCACCGGCGTGCTGCTCGCGATCCCGCCGGCCGACTTCGTGCTCCACAACAGCATGTTCCTGGTGGCCCACTTCCACAACGTCATGGTCTCGGCCGTGCTGTTCGCGGCGTTCGCCGGCTACACCTACTGGTTCCCGAAGGCCTTCGGCTTCCGGCTCGACGAGTGGTGGGGCAAGGCCGCTTTCTGGTTCGGCATCACGGGCTTCGTCATCGTCTTCGGGGCGTTCTACTGGCTGGGGCTCCTCGGCATGACGCGCCGGATGCAGCACTACGACGTGGCCGACTGGCGGCCCTGGATCCTGGTCTCGGCCTTCGGCGCCGTGGTGATGATCGCGGGCGTCGTCTGCCAGGTGATCCAGCTCGTGGTCTCGATCCGCCGCCGCGAGGAACTGCGCGACGTCACCGGCGACCCCTGGGACGGCCGCTCGCTGGAATGGGCGACCGCCTCGCCGCCCCCGGTCTTCAACTTCGCGGCCCTGCCGGAGGTCCACGGCGAGGAGGCGTACTGGGCGATCAAGAGCCGCGCCCGCGAGCAGCTGCGCCTGCGCGACGAGCCGGATTACGAGCCGATCGAGATGCCGCTCAACTCACCGACCGGCTTCATCTGCGCCTTCTTCGCGACGCTGATCGGGTTCGCGATGATCTGGTACATCTGGTGGCTCGCCGCCGCGGGCCTCGTCGGCGCCTTCCTGACCTTCGTGGTCTTCGCGTGGCGCGACACGGTCGAGTACGAGATCCCGGCCTCCGAGGTGGCGAAGGTCAACCGCGCGAACCGCGCGACCCGGCTTGAGGCGCTCCAGGGCGTCGGGCAGCGGAGGGCCGCATGACCAGCACCGCTGCCCCCGGCTCGGTCACCGCGTTCCGCGGCGACCCGAACCATCTCGGCCACAGCCGGGACGGCCACGGCGAGTCCCGGGCCACCGGCCGCGGGACTGGCGGTCCCTCGCCGAAGCGCATCGTCGTCGCCTACGGGTTCTGGATCTTCATCCTCAGCGACATCGTGATGTTCGCGTCGTTCTTCGCGAGCTACGCGGTGCTGCAGGGCGGCGTCTCGGACGGGCCGACGGGCCCCGAGATTTTCGACCTCACCAACACCGCACTTGAGACGGGACTGTTGCTCCTGTCGAGCTTCGCCTGCGGCATGGCGAGCCTCGCGCTGGGCGCCCGCCGGATGCTGTATTTCCAGGTGGCGATGGCGGTGACCTTCCTCCTGGGCGCGGGCTTCGTCGCCCTGGAGGTGATGGAGTTCTACGACCTCGTCAGCCGGGGCATCGTCCCGTCTCGCAGCGCCTTCCTATCGAGCTTCTTCACGCTGGTGGGCTGCCACGGGCTGCACGTCACGATCGGCCTGCTGTGGCTGCTGACCATGATGGCCCAGGTGCTGGCCAAGGGGTTCCGGTCCGACATCGTGCGCCGGACCCTGTGCTTCGCCCTGTTCTGGCACGCCCTCGACATCGTCTGGGTCGGGGTCTTCAGCATCGTCTACCTGATGGGGTCGATCACATGAGCCACGCGGATCACGCCGGCGCGGACGGTCTCGACCGGCACCATGCCGACCTCGCTCCGGGCGAGGAATACGACGAAGAGGATATCGGCAAGGGTGTCCGGGGCTATCTGATCGGCCTCGCCCTGGCGACGCTCCTGACGATCTGCTCCTTCGCGATCGTGCACGCCAAATTCGTCTGGGCGCCGGCCGTGCCGGTGGCGATCCTGGTCTTCGCCATCGCGCAGATGGGCGTGCACCTCGTGTTCTTCCTCCACATCACCACGGGGCCGGACAACACCAACAATGTCATGGCGCTGGCCTTCGGCGTGCTGTTCGTGGTGCTGGTGGTCGGCGGCTCGGTCTGGATCATGAGCAACATGAATTCCAACATGATGCCGGCCATGCCCAAATCGGCCATGCCGCACTCGGCGACACCCCAGCCGCCGATGACCCAGCCGATGCATCACTGATGCGCGGCCGGACGGAAAGGCGCCGGGGGCCCAGCGCTCAGCGATCCTCGTCGGTCGCGCCGTTCCAATAGGCGCCGACGAGGTAGCCGGCCTGGTGCGCGGCGAGGTCGGCGAACAGCAGCAGGATCTTCTCGATATCGAGCGTCGTCCAGACGAACGCCCAGAGGGCCAGCCAGCCCAAGCTGACGAGCATCGAACTCGCCATCAGCGCCGTCGCCCGGTAGTTCCAGCCTTCGGCCATACCCAGCGCGAAAAGGAGGGCCGCAATCAGCAATATTCGGACTCCTTTCGCGAGAGAAGATCAGATTCGGGCATCCGATCTTCGTGAGCGTAAAGCCCGGCGACTGTGCGCCCGACTCTCCGAGTCGGAAATTAATTTTGTATTAACCGGCCGATCACGGCGCTAGCCGTTTATCCTGCCGCGGGAGCGGCGGGCTCACTGCCGGGGAAGCGGCGGGCTCAGGTCGACGGGCCGGGCGAACCAGGACGGAAGCGGGCGGGCTGATGAGCTCGTCCGAAGTGGTGCTCCGGACAGAAGAGGGCGCCGGCGTCATCGACAGGCTTGCCGCGTAGGCGATGTCCGGACCGAACCGGACCAAGACGATGAGACCGACGAGAATCGTACGCATAACGTGCAAACGCCGCGGAGCCCCGGCCCGTCCCGCATGGCGTTCGCTCCGTGCGTCTTCGACGCTGACGATCATTGACATCATCGATATGGGTTATCGATCACATCTGTTTGGATCATGTTGCTGTGCAGCGTAGATAACGCCTCGACGCCGGGTTGAGACCGGCCATCGAGAGGATTGCACATCATGACCCTTCGCTCCTTCGTTCTCGCCACCCTCGCTGCCGGTTCGCTGGTCGGTCCTGCGCTGGCTGACGAGACCATCAGCCTGACACCGCCGCTCTATCGGGCGCAGGCCCGTTCGACGGCCACCCTGCGCCCGGCTTCCGAGTTGACCACGACGCCGCGTCTCGTTCCGACCGCCCCGGCCACCCCGCGGGTCGTCGCCACAGCGGTGCCGACCCGGTAAGGCAGGCCATGATCGAACGCGTTGCGGGCGGATTTCAAAGCCCGCAACGCCAATACCGCCGGGTCTGCGCTCCCAGCCGACGGCGCATCGTTGCCATGCCCACCGCGGGCGTGTCCTCTTCGACGGAAGGTGTATCCTCCGCCAAAATGGAGGAACCGATGGCCTACAAGATCACCTTCCGAAAGGGAAAACGGGTCAGCGCCACAAAGCTTTGGCCCTGCGACCTCGAAGCCGCCATCGCCCATGCCAGGGCACAGCTGCCGCTCCAGCGCGACCAGAGTGGCGCGACCTCCGTGAGCGTGACCTGCGAGCGAACCGGGGACGTCGTGTTCACCTGCACAGAGCAGCCTGAAACCCTCGGCGTCTAGCACCGGGCTTCCCGCGGCCCGTATCCGGAGCGCCCCATGGCATCATCTCCGACGAGGCCGAACGACCAAGCGGCCGAACCGCCCGAGCTGGCCGATCGCGTGTACGGCACGGCTATTCGCCGCTGGCGGAAATCGGTGCTGGCTACGCCTGGCGGCCGGCGCCTGCGTCTCTCAGCCCGGAGTGCGCGGTCGCGCGCGCGTTGAGGGTCACCGGGACGGTCTCAGCAAGCGCCAGTTCCACCGGGCGGGCACGTCGCGGCCGATGCTGCAAGATAGGCGGCCAAGATGGACGCGAGATCGCTGCGCGCCGTCCGACGTCCACAGGCCATGTGCTCGACCGCTTCAGAAGATCACGACATCAATTGATCGACCGCGGATCATTGACGACGCCGACGCACAAACTTCCGCGCCGGACGTGCGGATCAGCACCGACTTGCGGGGCCGCGACGCGGCATCGTTCTCCCCTGGCTAGATGGGGAGGCACCGATGCTGAGTCACATAGCCGTTTCCCTACGCTCTCTGTTCGCCACCAAAGCCTGCGGCCGCGATCTGTGCCGGCTCGATTGTCGATGCCTTGAAGACATAGGGCTGCATCCAGGAGACGTGGTCTCCACCGTGAGCCGCTTTCATCATGGCCTGAAGCACCACCCGTCCTGGGATGGAGAAGTCAGAAACCCGGTCTGCGGCCCGGCGCCGCGCTTGGAATGACTTGATCTGTCTGTTGGCGC
Organism: Methylobacterium sp. FW102-HT35C08; assembly: GCF_058790235.1. Classification (NCBI taxonomy): domain Bacteria; kingdom Pseudomonadati; phylum Pseudomonadota; class Alphaproteobacteria; order Hyphomicrobiales; family Methylobacteriaceae; genus Methylobacterium; species Methylobacterium sp. FW102-HT35C08. The sequence goes on from NZ_JBYTCL010000002.1 coordinate 2,114,474, forward strand.
GCGGCCGTTCCGACGAAAGCCGGTCTGGCGGGATCGCAAACTCTGAATTGGGCTCTAATTTTTCGTTGCGGTGCTCGTATTCGGCCGCAGAACCCTGATGTGAATGGTCTTCGACGCGACCAGCGGTTGGAAGGGTTTGTGGTTGGCATCTCCCAGGACCAATTGCAGCGTGTGCGGTCCCGGCGGAAGATCCACCTGCGTTTCGGTCTGACCGGATCCGAAATGGAGATACCGCTTGTTCGACGGAAGCGGCTCGGTTGGGCTGATCGGCTCCGTGACATCAACCAGAAGATGATGGTGGCCCATATTGGGCGTCGTGTCGCCCGCGTGGGTCACGCCCATATGCTTCAGGCCGAAGCGGACCGTGATCGGGCCTCTGAGCTTCGCGCCGTCGCGCGGTGAGATGAAGTAGAGTTCCGCATCCTCCGGCGCGGGGGTCTGGGCCGAGCAGGGCGTCGCCGCCAGAACAATGCCGATCAGGCATACACCGTGGAGTGTCGTCCTCACTGCCCGCCTCCTCACTCGCCCAGAGCGACCCGGAACCCGTGCGCCGGGTACCGGACGTTGGTGTCGTAGTGTTCGCGACTGCTGACTTGAATATCGGCGGGCTCGCTCAACCAGGACCCGCCGCGCAGGACGTGCTCGCGGCACTTCGGGGAGGTCCAGGCTCCGACGCGCGGGGCACCCTGGTAATTACTGTGCCAGCAATCCTGGACCCATTCCGCAACGCCCCCACCCATGCCCTGCAACCCGAAGGCATTCGGCGGCAGCAGGCCGATCTGAATCGGCTTCTCCAGGTCGTGCGGCGTGCCGCAACCCTTACAGTTGGCGAAACCGGGCACCATCTGTGCGCCCCACCAGTAGGCGGTTGCCGTCCCGGCCCGCGCTGCATATTCCCACTCGGCCTCGCTCGGCAGGCGGTACGGCTTGGACGTCAGCTTCGACAGCCACGCCACGTATTGCTGGGCGTCGTTCCAGCTCACGTTGCGCACCGGCAGGTCGTCGGGGCCGTCCGGCCGGTATGTGCAGGCACCCGCGCGGACACAGGCCTGCCATTGCGCCTTCGTGACGGGCAGGCGGCTGAGCGCGAACGGCGCGATGACGACCTGATGCACCGGCTTCTCGGACGCATCCGACGAGCCCCCCATCCGGAAGACCCCGCCGGTCAGCTTGAGCATCTCGGGGCAGTCGGCGCAGTCCTTCAACGCACCGGACGACGCGGGCGGCTCCGGCTTCTGGGCCGGCGGCGGCGGTACGGCGAACGCGACCGGTACGGGTTCCGGGCTGGGCGCGGGCGGGGCTGCGGCGGCTATCTCGGGTCTCGCCGTGTCGATCACGGGCGCGGGGACCGGAATCTGGGCCGTGTTGATCCCGCGCCGTGGAGCGGCCTCGGGCGCCGGCACCTCGCCGGGGCCGATGACGATGCCGACCGGCTCAGGGCTGCCGGTCATCTTGTGGGTCGCGAACCAGACGCCGATGGCAAAGGTCGCCCCGCAGGCGCCGACGATCGGGATGAGCGTGCGAACGGCGCGCCTGACCCCGTGCTCGGCCCGGACGACAGCCGACGGATCGGGCAGGACGCGGTAGATCCGGACGGGATCGGTGATGTTCTTCAGGCGCTCATCGCCGAGAGATTGGTAACCGCAGACGAGCTTGTTCTTGATCTGCTCGTACACGCCGCCCGAGATGTTGACGTCGCCAGGTCTTGCCGCGGTCTGCAAGCGCGCGGCGACGTTCACGCCGTCTCCGAAGACATCGTGCTCTTCGCATATGATATCGCCAAGATTGATGCCGATGCGATACTGCAGCCAGCTGGATTTGTCCGATACCGCGGCGTTGCGGGCGGCAATGGTCTGTTGAATGACGATCGCGCAGCGCGTCGCTTCGAGCGGGCTGTCGAAGACGGCCAGGAACCCATCGCCCATGTGTTTGATGATCGTGCCGCTGTGCTCCAGAACGGTCGGCTCGACGATGTCCCGTCGATACCGGCTCATCCGCGCATGTGTTCCCTCCTCGTCATGTCCCATCATGCGGCTGTATCCGGCTATATCGGCGCTCATGATTGCGCAGAGCCGGCGTGTACTTGCTGCAGAATGAGATGACGCATCCCTGAGCATGCGGGAAACCTCCAGGATCGACCCGCAATGGCGCAGACCAAAATCCTAACCGGTTCGATGATCTCTATTTACGCGCCGAAACGTACTATTCTGGCGCATTGATTGCAATATTAGATGGCTGTCTTCGGGTGGGTGCCGTTCACAGGCATTGTCCGATGGCGGACCGGCCAGGAAGTGTTGTTTGCGATCTTGCGGCCGCGTTTCAGTCAGTGGACGAAGCGGGCAGAATTTTGAACCTGCAAACAGATGATTTGCAGCGTACGATTCATCCATCACGTTTGAAGGACGTGACGGGCGCTGCGGCTGACGCGGCGTGATTCACACGGCCCGAACCGCCGCCGCCGCCCGCTGCCGCAATCCGTTCCGGTCGATCTTGTTGGTCGAGGCGAGCAGCATCGCATCGAGGAACCAAACCCGCCGGGGATGCTGATAGGCCGGGGCGTTGGCGAGGACGTGCTGCTTGATCACGGCCTCGTCGGCCGCGGCGCCCGGGCGCAGCACGACGAAAGCCACCGGCTTGGTGCCCTTGATCGCGTCCTCGACCGGGACCACGCAGGCCTGCAGCACGTCCGGGTGGCTCTCGATGACGAGCTCGACCTCGCCCGGGAAGATATTTTCGCCGCCGGAGACGAACATGTCGTCGGTTCGGCCCAGGACGGTGTGGAATCCGTGCTCGTCCCGGCGGAAGATGTCGCCGGTGTCATAGTAGCCATCCGCGGTGATCGGCGACGGCGTCTCCGGCCTGTTGTGATAGCCCAGCATGAGGGCCGGGCTGCGGATCTGCAGCACGCCGGTTTCCGGAGCCTTCGAACCGACGAGACGCACGGAGACGCCCGGATGGGGATATCCCACGGAGGCGATCGGCGTCGGCAGCCCGTCCGGGTGCTGCGTGAACACGATCGGACCGCCCTCGGTGGTGCCGTAGGCGTTGATGATGCGGGCATTGGGCAGGAGGGCCCGGATCTGGTGCGCCAGGGTGTCGTTGACCGGGGCGGATCCCATCCGCACCACGCGCACGCTCGTCAGATCGGCCTGCGCGAGCGCGTCGCTCTCCCGCAGCATCATGGCAATCATCGGCGGCACGGCGGTGAGCCACGTGCAGCGGTGCCGGCTGATGGCCTCGATATAGGCGCGAGCCTCGAATTGCGGCAGCAGCACCATGGTGGCGCCGGACGCGCAGACCAGGAGCGCCAGGGCCAGCGCGTTCATGTGGTAGAGCGGCGCCGCGATCAGGACGCGGTCCTGCCGCAGGTCGTCCTCCGCCATGCGCGTGCGCACCACCCAGAGGTGGCTCGCATGCGAGAGCATCACGCCCTTCGGACGGCCGGTCGAGCCGGACGTATACAGGAGCAGGCCCATTTCGTCCGGGTGCGGGTCGATCGGGTCGAACGGGCCCGGATCGAGCCAGGGCCCGATCCCGTCCGCACCCGTGGCATCGAACGCGGCGACGCGCAGATCCGGCGGCAGGTCGGCGGGAAGCTGCGCGCGCCGCGGCGCGTCGCAGACGACGAGGCGCGCGCCGCAATCGGCGAGCACGTTCCGGATCGTGGCCGCGGGGAACTTGTGGTTCACCGGCGTCGGGACGATCCCGGCGCGCATCGCCCCGAGCAGCAGCGCGATGAACTCGGGCCGGTTGGCCGACAGGATGGCTATGCGCTCGCCCCGCCGCAGGCCGCCGCGCAGCAGCCCCCGGGCGAAAGCGTCGGCCATCGCGTCGAGGGCCGCGCGCGACAGGATTGCCGGCTCGGCGCCCGGACGCAATCCGATGATCATGGGGGCGTCGGGATCGCCGGTGGGGTCGGCGAGGGCGCCGAGATTGGTCACGGGGCGCATCGGGCGCTCCTGCAGCGCAGCGTGAGCTGGAAGTCCGGCAGCGCCAGTTCTGCCTCCTCGGAGGAGAGCCGGATCCAGTCCGCGTCCGGTACGGCGCGCGCCCGGGCCTCGAGCGCCGTCAGGTCGGTGAAGTGCAGCACGAGGCCGGCGAAGCGCGCCGCTGGGCCCGGCTCGATCGTCACGCAGGTCTCGCCCAGGCGGAAGGTCCACGCCGCCCCGGCCCGCTCGACAACCGCGCCGCAGGCGGCGGCATAGCGCGGCGCCTCCGCCGCGGGCTCCGGACTCGCCACCGTGAAGCCGCCGATGCCGCAGAACCCGTTCGGGTGTGCGAACCAGGGCTCCCGCCAGACCAGATCCGGGGTCAGGTGCTGGCAATGGTAGATCCGGCCGGCCGGAAACAGCGACGTCGGCAGGCGTACGGTCCGGAACCGGGCCTCCTCGGTCCTGTCCCCCAGGGTGACCGGCCGCGAGAACGCCGCCGGCGGCCCGACCGGCAGGCCGGCCGCCGAGAGGCGCGCGAAGGTCTCGTCCGCGTCGGCGCTCGCCACGACGAGACCGTTCAGCCCGAACGGGCTGTCGAGCACGTCCTGGCGCTGCGGGCCGTCCTCGGGCACGCCGACCAGCTCCAGATAGGCGCCGGGCGTCATCATCAGGTGGTTGATGGACCCGAGCGAATGGCGCCCGCGCGGCGTCAGCTGGAAGCCGAGCTCGGTGAACAGGGCCGCCGCCGCATCCATGCGGCGGAGGACGTTGATCACCACGTGATCGAGGGCGGGACCCGGCCGGACCGCCCTCCCCGCGGCGTCGCTCATTTCGGCGGCGCGGTCATGTAGACGCCGCGGCCGCTGGCGAGCAGCCGGCCCTCGGAATCGAGGATCTGCGCCTCGGCCACCGAGAGCTGGCCGCCGAACTTCACCACATTGCCCCGGCAGGTCAGGTCGCCCTGCATCGCCGGGCGGTGATAATCGACGCGCAGGTCCACGGTCGGCACGCCGCGGCCGGTCTTGGACACCAGCGCCCAGTCGGCGGTCAGGTCGACCAGGGTCGCCAGGATGCCGCCATGGACGTAGCCGCGCTCGGCGTTGACGACCCATTCGGGACGCCACGTCGCCTTCAGCTCGATCGTGCCCGCGCCGACCGAGACGACGGAGAGGCCGAGCCACTGGTGGAACGGGCCGCGCAGGAGCAAGGCCTCCACGTCTTCCCGGCTCAGGGGCGCGGGCGTCTGGGTATCCGACATGGCAGGTGCTCCTACGGCGTGACGACGATCTTGCCCATGACCTCACGGTCGCGGATCATCCGCAGGCCCTCGGCCGCCTCCTCCAGGGGCAGGACCCTGTCGATCGTGGGCTTGAGGGTGCCGGCCTGGATCATGTCCATCAGGGCCGCGAGATTGTCGTCGTAGAAGCTGTTCGAGCCGATCACCTTCAGCTCGAAGCTCCAGATGTAGCGAAGATCCTCCTTCGGATCGTGCCCCGCGGTGGCGCCGCAGACGAGCAGCGTGCCGCCGCGCTTCAGGCATTTGAGCGAGGGCACCCAGGTGTCGCCGCCGGTGAAGTTGATCACCACGTCGACGCCGCCCTCGTAGGTCCGGCGCTGCGGCTTGCCGTAGGTCTGGATCGCCCATTTCGAGAAGTCGGTCTCGCGGTAATTGACCACGTGATCGGCCCCGAGCGCCTTCAGCGCCTCCATCTTCTCGGCGCTGCCCGCGCAGGCGATCACCTCGGCGCCGAGCTGCTTGGCCAGCATCACGCAGCCGGTGCCGACGCCGCCGCTGGCGCCCAGGATCAGGACCTTGTCGCCGGCCTTCACGGTGTTGTGGGTGATCAGCATCCGGTGGGCGGTGCCGTAGGCCACGGGCAGCGAGGCGGCGTCCGCGTAGCTCACGTCGGGCGGCATCGCGATCAGCTGGCTCGTCGAGACCCGGCAATACTCGGCCATGCCGCCGTCGAGCATCTCGCCCATCAGGCCCTTGGCCTTGTTCAGCGGATTGACCAGCACCCGGTCGCCGACGCGCCAATCCGCGACGCCCGCGCCGAGCTCGACGATCTGGCCGGCCATGTCGAGGCCGATCACCACCGGCATCGGCACCTTGATGCCGGGCATGCCCTTCACGGTGAACACGTCGTGGTAGTTGAACGAGGAGGCGCCCACCCGGATGAGGACCTCGTCGGGGCCCGGAGCGGGCTTCGGATAGTCGGCGACGACCTTCAGCGTATCGATGTCGCCGTGCGCCTCCAGCACGAGGGCTCGCATCGTGTCTGCCATGGGGACCTGTTTCCTCTCGGTACGGCGTCGGGTCTTCTGGCCGACGGTTAGAGCGCTCTCCGCCGAAGTGGACCTCGGTTCGGCGCAAGGGAGCGCGTTAAAACAAGACCTTAGAGCCGAGACCGATCGCAGCGCGATCGCGCACGGCTCTAAGGGATGGCTTTCGACTGCTCGTAGGGGCCTGGCACGAGGGCTCCCTCGGGCAGGCTGCCCTGGACGGCGCCGACCGCCTTGAAGACCTCGAATTCCCGCTTGAGCGACGCGATGTCGGCGGGTTCCAGGCTGACGGTGTAGATGCCGTCCCAGAGCGCCGCGTAGGCCGCGGCATCGGTGGCATTCAGGTTGGCGGAGGCCATCAGGATCTTGGCCACGCCGGGCTTATCGGCCTTGCCGTATTCGAACGCCTTGCGCATCGCCGCGACCACCTTGGCGGGGCCGTCCGGATTCTGCGTCATCCAGGCCTTGCGCATCAGGCCGACGCCGAGCACGGGCGGGGCATCCTGCCGGGTGAGGCGCTTCCATTCCTCGCGAAACGTCCCGAGCCGGCGCATCTTGACGTCCGGCAGGAGCGCCAGGGTGACGGTCCGCAAGGCGGCCGCGTCGATGTCCTTCTGGACGAGGAATTGCGCCAGCCGCGAGTCGTTGCCCGGCACCGCCTGATAATCCGTGGGCTTGAGGCCGTGATTGCCTTCGAGGATCGCGGCCGCGATGGCGGCGGTGCCGCTGCCCGCCGGCGAGGTGCCGATCTTCTTGCCCTTGAGATCCGCCATCGTGCGGATCGGCGAATCCTCCGGCACGACGAAGTCGAGATCGGCCACCTGCGTCGCCAGCACGATGCTCAGCGGCAGGCCGTCGGCGGTGACGCTCAGCGAGGTTCCGGCGCTCGCCGCGATGGCGAAATCGATGGCGCCGGCCGCCATCGCCTTGGTGGGCGCGTTGACGTCGGGGAACTTGACGTATTCCGGCGTCAGCCCCTGCTTCTCCATGAACTGGCCGGCTTCGAGCACCGCGCCGAAGCCGAGGCTGATGCCCGAGCTCCAGTAGCCGATGCGGACCGTTTCGGCCTGGGCGCGGCCTGGCAGAGCCGCCGCGAGCAGCGCGCAGGCGAGAAGGGCACCGATCCGTTTCAACGCGGCCTCCTGAACTCTGGTAGCGGGGCGACGAGGGAGATCAGAGGCCGCGCTCATGCCGGGCTCGCCTTCTTCCAGGCGAACAGGCGCCGCTCCGCCGGCTTGAGGACCAGGGTCTCCAGGCCGATCATCAGGGCGACGAGGGTGAGGGTCCAGGCGAAGACCTGATCGGTCTGCACGAGGTCGGCGGCCTGACGCAGCCGGTATCCGATGCCACTGCTCGCCCCGAGGCTCTCGGCCACCAGCACCACCCGGGCGCCGAAGCCGATGGCGAGCCGGGCGCCCGAGAAGAAGGCCGGCAGGATGGTCGGCAGGTAGATCTTGGTCAGCACCTTTCGCCGGGGCATGCGGAAGGTGCGGGCGAGTTCGAGATGCTCGGCACTGACCGTCCGGGTGCCCTGCCAGACATTGGTCAGGATCAGCGGCATCGCGGTCATGAACACCACGAAGATCGTGGTCCAGTTCGACAGCCCGAACCAGATCAGCGCGAAGATCGCCCAGATCGCCGACGAGACCGTGTTCATCACCGTGAGCACCGGCTCGAAGAACCCGCCGAGCGCCCGGCTTGCGCCCAGCGCGAGGCCCAGCGGCAGGCCGACCAGGGCGGCGAGGGCGAAGCCCGCGGCGACGCGGCCGAGGGTGATGCCGAGATCGGCGGCGAAGCTCGGCGTGGCGACGAGGCCGGTCCAGGCCGTCCAGACGCGGGCCGGGCTCGGCAGGACGAAGCTCGGCGCGTGGAGAGAGCCGACATACCAGGCGGCCAGGGCCAGCCCGATCAGGGCCAGACGCTGCAGGAGCGTGCCGCCATGGGTGCGGACGACGCCGGCTCTCGGACGGCGCAGCATGGCCTCGGGTGTCCGGACTAGCATGGGACCGGCTCCTCCGAGAGGGCGAGGCGCAGGCGGCGGACCTGTTCGGTCACCGCCTCCGAGAGCGGATCCCGCGGGCGGTCGAGGGCGACTTCCTGAACGAGGCGCACGCGGCCGGGATTGGGCTGCAGCACAACGATCCGGTCGGCCAGCACCACCGCTTCCTCCACGTCGTGGGTGACGAAGATCAGGGTCATCGCCCGCAAGGCCGCGATGCGCAGCAGCTCGGCGTGCATCTGAGCGCGGATCGTCGGATCGAGCTTCGAGAACGGCTCGTCGAGGAGCAGGAGGCTCGGCTCGGTGACGAGGCTGCGGGCCAGCGCGACCCGGCTGCGCATGCCGCCGGAAAGCTCGTGCGGGTAGGCATCGCGGAAGCGCGACAGGCCGACGAGCTCGAGAGTCTCATCCACCCGCCGGCGGCGCTCCGCGGCCGGCATGCTGCCGGCCTCCAGCCCGAAGGCGACGTTCTGCGCCGCCGTGCGCCACGGCAGGAGCCGGTCCTCCTGGAACATGTAGGTCATGGCGCGCCAGTCGCGGAATTCCCGGGCCGCCGTCCCGAACAGGCGCACGCCGCCGGCATCCGGCTCGATCAGCCCGGCGATGATGTTGAGCAGCGTGCTCTTCCCGCAGCCCGACGCGCCGACGATCGCCACCACCGCCCGCTGCGGCACCGTCAGGGCGATGTCCTGGAGAACGTGGAGCGGCGCGCCCTCGCGCTGGCCGAACCACTTTCCGACATGGTCGATCTCGACCGCGTTCACCGCTCGCTCCCGTCCGACTGGACGGGCGCCGCCGGCCCGATCACGGCGGTGTCGCGCAGGCTCGCGATCACCTTCTCCAGGGTCATGGCGCGGAAGGTCTCGACGTGGCGGCGCGCCACCTGGGCGGCGCTCTCGGCATCCCCCGCCACGAGATGCTCGATCATGGCGGTGTGGTCGTTCTCGATGTTGGGCCGCACGCCCTGCACGCCGAAGCCGAGCGCCACGAGGCGGGTCATCTCGTCGAGGAGGCCCGAGAGGGCGCGGCAGAGCCGCTGGTTCCCGGACGCGACGGCGATCGCCATGTGGAAGCTGCGGTTGGCCTCCAGGAAGAAGTCGATCTGGTTGCCGACATCGACGTTAATGCGCCGGCGGCAGGCCTGTTCGAGCCGCTCCAGCTGCCCCCGGTTCACCCGCCCGGCCGCGCCGCGGGCCGCCAGCGGCTCCAGCTCGGTGCGCAGGGCGAAGATCTCGTCCACGTCCTTCACGGTGACCGGCGCGACCCGGTAGCCGTGCCGCGGCATGGAGGCGACGAAGCCGTCCTGCGTCAGGCGCTGGAGCGCGATCCGGCAGCTGGCCTTGCCCAGCGCGAAACGCTCCATCAGCTCGGTCTCGGTGAAGCGCGTGCCCGGCAGCAGGCGGCAGGAGACGATCTCCCGCCGCAGGGTGTCGTAGGCTTGGTTCGCCTTCAGCGTGGCCGAAGGCAGGCCGACCACGCTCATCGGCTGAATGGATGCCAGATCGCCGTGCGGCTTCCGCATAGTTCCCCTGAGACGGTTTCCATTTGAGCGCATCGCGCGATGCATTTCCCGCCATCATCACGAGCGCAGCGACATGACCCAGGGCCGCGCGACCTCGACGATCGCGACGCCCTCTGGATTGCCTCGCTCCGCTCGCAAGGACGGCCGCGGCGAACGCATCCACCGAGAGCGGATGAGACGCTTACCGAGCCTGGTGAGCATCCCACAGAGGCATGGACCGTGCCAGGACTTTGCCGGCTTGTCGCTCCGCGCGCCGCGTGTTTGATCGATTCACGCTCTGCTGCCGGATGTCGGCAGAAGGTTCTGCCTGCGCTGAGCGGTCCGGAAGCAGATAATTCTCGCGCGAAACCGGCAATGTGCCCCCCTACTACGGAGACGGGCTCAGATAGCCGGTCGCGCGGGCCGATTTCCGTGTCACGGGCCAGCGGACGGCGCGTAGCGCGGGGGCGGCGCGAATGGATGCAGACGTTCGAGCTCGGACGCGAAAGCAAGCGTCGTCCGGTCTTCGAGATGCGGCCCGATCACCTGGATGCCGATCGGCAGGTGGCCGTCATAGTTGATCGGGACCGCCGTCGCCGGCAGGGACGGCAACGTCGCCAGACCGGCCCAGAACAGCTGGTCGTTGTAGTCGACCGCGTGTCCGTTGATCTGCAGGACGCGCTCCTCCCGCGGCCGCGCCTCGTCGATCGGGAAGGCCGCGCAGACCGTGGCGGGGGCGAGGAGCACGTCGTAGTCCTCGAAGAAGGCTGCCCAATCCCGCCTCAGCGCGGCCCGGCGCTCCTCGGCCAGGATCCAGTCGCGGTGGCGCTGCGCGTGCGCCTGCGCCATCCGCGCCACGTAGGGCGTCGCGTTCGTGCCCGGCTCCGTGAGGCGCTGGACGGCCTCCTCGAACACCGCCTGCGGGAGGCGGGCCGACGCCGATCCGCGCAGCAGCTGGAGATAGGTCGCGTGATGCGCGGCGTGATCGTCGAAGGGAAGCGCGTCGGCCGTGACCCGGGCGCCCAGGCCCGCGAGGCGCTCGGCCAGGGCCCGGATCGCGGCCCGGACCGGCTCGTCCACCTCGGCGACGGGCGAGTCGGTCACGTAGGCCACCCGGAATGCGGCGAGGCGCGTCGCCCGCGGCGCCGGGAGGTCCAGGCGCCAGGCCTTGGCGGCCGGCCCCGCCGGTCCCGCGAGGACGTCGAGGGCGCAGGTGAGGTCGGCCACCGTCCGGGCGAGCGGGCCGCTCACCACGAGGTCGTTGTCGAGGAGGCTTGCCCCGCGCTCGTTGCCGGCGACGGGGACGATGCCGGGGGTCGGCTTGTGGCCGTAGACCCCGCAGAAATGGGCCGGGAAGCGGATCGAGCCGCCGGCGTCGCTCCCGAGTTCGAGCGGCACGAGCCCCGCGGCCAAAGCCGCGCTGGAGCCGCCGGACGAGCCGCCCGGCGTGCGCTCGAGATCCCAGGGATTGCGCGTCGTCCCGTAGATCGCGTTGTAGCTCTGCCAGTCGAGGGCGTTGATCGGCACGTTGGTCTTGCCGAAGAGGATCGCGCCGGCCGCAAGCAGCCGCTCGACGATGACGGCGCTGTGCGTCGGGACCGCCTCGGCCAGGGCGGGATCGCCGTAGGTGGTCGGCCAGCCGGCGACGTTGTTCGTCTCCTTCACGGTCATCGGCAGCCCGTGGAGCGGCCCCCAATCCTCGCCGCGGGCCAAAGCCGCGTCGGCCTGGTCGGCGCGGTCCCGCGCGGCCGGAAGGTCGGTGTAGACGATCGCGTTGATCTCGGGATTGAGCCGCGCCACGCGCGCGAGCTGGAATTCGAGCAGCGCGCGTGCCGTGAACTCCCGCGCCTTCAGGCGCCCGACCAGTTCGGTCGCCGACGCGAAGGCGAGCGCCTCCGGCAGCGTTGCATCCAGGCTCATGCGCGCTCTCCCCGCGTCGATGGATCCGGCGCCCGTTCCCAGAACACGATCCGCCTCTGGGCGAAGCGCACGAGCGCGCTTCCCGCGATGCCGAACCCGGCAAGCAGCAGGACGCCCGCGAACATGGTGGCGACGTTCATGTTCACCGTCGCGGAGCCGATCAGGTAGCCGACCCCCTTCTCGGCGGCGACGAACTCGCCGACGATCGCGCCGATCAGCGCCAGCACGATCCCGATCTCGAGGCCCGCGCAGATCGCCCCCGCGGCCGCCGGAAGCTTCACGTGCAGGAAGATCCACCAGGCCGGCCGGGAGAACGACCGGGCCATGTCGATGAGCTCGGGGTCGGTCCGGCGGATGCCCGCGATCGTGTTCACGAGGAGCGGGAAGAAGCAGATCAGCGCGACCAGCACGACCTTGGAGGCGAGCCCGAAGCCGAACCAGACGAGGATCAGCGGCGCCAGCGCGACCTTCGGCATCGCCTGGATCGCCACGATGTAGGGGAAGACGAAGCGCTCGAAGGTCCGGCTCTCGGCCACCAGGACGCCGATCGCGACGGCCGCGACCGACCCGATGCCGTAGCCGAGGAGCGTCGAGGTCAGGGTGAACTGGATGTGCGGCCCGTACTCGCCGCTGACGAGCCCGGTCCACAGCGCCCGACCGACCGAGACCGGATCCGGCAGCAGGTAGCTCGGCAGCCCGCCCGGTCCGGTGACGTAGGCCCAGAGAGCCAGCACCAGGGCCAGCGTGATCAGAGGCGGGACGGTGTTGCGCAGGAGGGTCATGCGGCGCGGGCTCCGGGCCGGGCCGCCGCGTCGAACAACCGGCGGAGTTCGAGCGCGAGGGTCCCGAACTGCGCGCCGCTGAGCGTCTCGAGGGTGCGCGGCCGCGGCAGGGGCACCGGCATGTCGGCGAGGATGCGGCCCGGCCGCCCCGCGAGCACGACGACCCGGTCGGCCAGGAACAGCGCCTCGGGGATCGAGTGGGTGACGAACAGGGCCGTGCGGCGCTCCTCCATCCAGAGTCGCTGCAGCTCCAGGGAGAGGTGCTCCCGGGTCATCGCGTCCAGGGCCGAGAAGGGTTCGTCGAGCAGCAGGAGGCGCGGATCGTGCAGGAGCATCCGGGCCAGCCCGACCCGCTGCGCCATGCCGCCGGAGAGCTGGCCCGGATAGAGCTTCACGCTGTCGGAGAGGCCGACGGTCGCCAGCAACGCGTCGGCGCGCGCGACCTCGCGCGCGGACGCCGCGCGCGCGAAGCCGGCCGGCAGCAGGACGTTGTCGCGCACATTCCGCCACGGCAGGAGCATCGGCTTCTGGAACACCATGCCGACGTCCCGGCGCGGGCCGGTCACCGGCGTGCCGCCGATCCGGATGGTCCCGCCCTGCGGCCGGACCAGGCCGGACAGGAGCTTCAGCACCGTGGATTTGCCGCCGCCCGACGGCCCGAGGATCGCCACGAAGGCCCCCTCCTCCACCGACAGCGACAGGTTCTCGAGGACAGGGGCTCCCGCCGACCCGCCATAGGCGAAGCGGACGGCCTCGAGGCGGACATGGTCGGAAGCGGGCGCGGCCGTCATGGCAGCGCGCGCGCCTGCGCCTCGAGGGCCGCGCGGTCGAAGCGTGCGAAGCCCGGCACGAGGGCGTTCGAGAAATAGGCGTCCAGGGGCAGGTCGGCCGTCGCGAACTCGCCGTAGCGATGCATCTCGCGGACATAGGCGGCGATGATCGTGAGATCGAAGGCACCCGGCACGCGGGCGGCACCGGCCTCGTCCCGCATTACCGGCTCGATCCACCGCCTGAGCAGCCGGGTGCTCGCATCCAGGGACTTGTCGCGGTCCGCCTGCGGCGCCACGGACGGGTTCTTGCGCCAGAACGCCTCGATGCAGGCCTTCGGATTCAGGTCGCAGACGGCGAGCGCCTTCGTCCACGCCCGTCCGAAGCGCTCGAGAAGCGCGGGGTTCTGCTCCAGCGTCGACCGGTGCGCGAGGAACCCGTTGACGACCATGCGCCGGAACACGGGCGGATAATCCAGCCGGCGCGCCGGAATGCCCTGGTCCTCCATGATGTCGATCCAGGAGCTGTTGAAGTTGAGCGCCTGGACCCGGTCCTCCCGCAACGCGTGGAAGCCGGCCCCGAGCACCCCGGCCGCCACGATGCTCACATCCCGTCCGGGCTCCAGGCCGACCGAGCGCATCAGGGCGCGCGTCTGGGGGATCGTGCCCCAGGTCAGGGCGCCGACGCCGATCCGCTTGCCCTTCAGGTCGGCGAGGCTGCGGATGTCGGAATCGGCCCGGACGGCGAGTTCGAGCGTGTTGCGGGGCCCGGCATTGTAGAAATAGGCGACCGGCAGCGGCTTCTCGCCGGCCTTGTGTGCGGCGAGCAGGGTCTCGGGCAGCGGCAGAGCGATCGTGATGGTCTTCTGCAGCAGCTGCGGCAGCAGCGCACCCGCCCCGGGAAGAACCACGTAGGCGACGTCCAGGTCTTCCTGCTTGAAGAACCCGAGTTCCTCGGCGACCGCCTGAACGCTGCCGTCGGTGACCGTCGGCGGTATGGCGAGGCCGACCTTGACGCTGTCGAGGGCCTGGGCCGGCGCCGAGAGGCAAAGGCTCAGGGCGGCCGTCGCGAAAGCCGCTCGGAGCAGTGGCGAGGCGCTGAAGCGCGTCCGAAATCGAGATGTCACAAGCACATATACCGGGCTGTCCGTCGAGCCCGGCCGGTATATACGAAATACAATTTCATCATCGAGGAAATTGCTTTCATTTACAGCTGATTTTATAGCTTGTTCGTCCAATTTTTAGACGAACAATGCCGCTTCCGTTCCCATGCTGGACACGGCACGGCCTGCGGCCGCGCCATCACGGGCGGCGGATGTCGATCCATTCACGTCGTCTCGTCGCCCATTGACGTCCATCTGGCGCCTGCGGATCCGAGAGACGGACTGCGTTTCTCTGCAATCGATCTTCGGGAGGTAAACGTATTAACGTTCCAATCGGGGCAATATACTCCTGAAAATCCCCGATTGTTGCAGTCCGGCTTGTGATCGATGAACAACGGATCGATCCCAGGGTCACGCGCCTTCAGGGGCGGTCTGGAACGGGCGCAGGCCGGAGTTCGATGCGATGAGCCACGACGATGAACCGCCGGCGACGCGGCGCCGCTTCCTCGCGCATGGCGCGGCGGCTGCGGCGGCTCTCCTGGCGGGTGGTCAGGCCCGATCGGACGAGGCGGCCCCGCCGGGCATTCCCGAGTGGATGACGACGCCGGGCGCCGATGTCGGCAGCCAGACCTGCGGGCATCCTCCGTCCTCGGCCGCCCTCGCGCTGCCGCGCGCGCCGAGCGTGGAAATTTTGGAACGGAATCGGGCCGTGCGGACTCTTTAGCCCCAGCTGAATCTTCAATGCAGAGCCGGGCGATGTCTGAGGATTGCACAGACCCGCTACACAGGGCCGCCCTGAAAACCGGACAGGTCTATTTTGGCGAACCCCTGGAACGTCGCGATTGCCTCGTATGGGATCGCAACAAAGCCGGTGCGACGATCGAAGTCGCTTCAGACCTGATGTTGCCCAGAGAGGTGCGGCTGATCTCGGCAGCACTGCGCGTCGACCAGCCCTGCAGGGTCGCCTGGCAGAACGGCCGCAAGATTGGTCTCGTGTACGCCCGTTGAGTGCACGCTGACCTATGGCGCTCCGGCATGCCGCCCAAGGGATCGACCGTCCGGGAAGGCCGAGAGCGAAGTCGAGGCGCGCAAGGCGCGCTTGGCGGTCGCGGACCAGCGCGAGGCCGCCGTTCGGGTCATGCTGCCACTCCCGCGCGCCTCGCATGTGCGCTGGCGCATGGCGGGCGATCGCCACCGGACCCAGATACGACCCAGCAATGATGCTGGAGGCGGTCATGAGACAATCGGGTAACGTGGTGTGGCTGCGCGAGCCGCGCGCGCCGAGCCGGACTGCTGCCAGAAGCCGACCGGAGCGCGGCTTCGCCGACGTGTTCGTGGTCGGTGGGCTCCTGACCGGTCTGGCCTTCGCCGCCCAGCAGCTCGTGCTCGCGTTGAGCATGGGGTGAGTGTTGTCGCAGCGCGTGTTCAATGCGTTCACGCGGCGCTAAGCCCGAGACTTACTCTCAGTCCGTTCGCTTCGCCGCGGCGGGCTTTTCCCAATCCGGTCGTCGAGCGCAAGACGAAGTCTGTTTCTCTTTATGTCTCGGGTGCGCCTGCACACACGGGCGTTCCGTCATGTGCTGAGATTTGGATCGATTGCGCGCGGTCCTTGTTGGCGAACGCTTCAGGAGTTTCCTGCCGCATCAATCCCGACAGGAGATCAACGTGACCAAGTTCGCCCTCGCCGCTGCCTTAGCCACAGCTCTGGCGACCCCAGCCTTCGCTCAGGCCATCATCGAGACTCCGACCAGCACGACCGTCATCGTGCCGCCCGGCGCGCCCGGCGTCGTGACCCGCCAGCCCGGATCGACCGGCGATGCCGCTGCGGCGACCTACTCGCCGACGGGACGCGCCGCGGACAGCATCGCAACCGACTCTGCAGCGGCCGGCAACGAGGGTCAGCCCTCTCGGGTCGGCTCGACCGGCAGCGGCGGCTCGAAGTGATCCTCGGGGCACACCTTTGGAACGCACCTTGCCAGACGGGCTTCTCGTTCGTTCCTGAGACCACGAACCACCTTGGCCCGCCCGGTCCGCCGGTGCGGGCTTTTTCGTGCTCGTGATCCAAGGAGGGATGAGGCGCAAGGTTACGGTCGCAACACGATAGCAGGAGACGCCCAAAACGGAGCGCTGTACAGCTCTGAATCTCGAACAGATCCTCATGTTGTGGATCCGAAAACATTAGCGTGGGTCGATTTAGATGCGCAAACAGCTTGTTGCAGGTGCGATATTCTCATCGCTCGGCTGTGTTCCGGCTCTCGCCTTCCCCGGCGGCTCATACGCAGCGAGCTGTCACCGCATCCACATGGAAGGTCCCTACCTCACGGCGCTCTGCGGTGACGGGTACGGTGGGGCCCGCTGGAGCCGGATCTTCGCGTCCCGTTGCGGCGGCACGGGCGTCAGCAATCAGCACGGTCATCTCGTGTGCGGCGGCTATTACCGGTAAGCCGATCGGACGCTGGTCTGCTGCGTGAGCGGATCGGAGCCGGGCGGTCAGCCCAGCGTCGCCCTCTGCCTTCAAACGACGCCGGGCGCCCTGCGGTTTGCATGCCCGGCGGACCCGCTCGGCGCGACCGGAATCTCCGTTCTGAAGACGAGACCACCCGCGCCCCTGGCGCTGCGCGCGACTGTCTCGCCGGCGTCATCCGAACAGACGCGGCGCGTGGGTCCGAAATCGCGCCATTCAGAGCGTCCCCATGACGCGATCACGTCAGCCCGCCCGGTCCGCCGGTGCGGGCTTTTTCAGAGCCTATGGCACGGAGGGCTTTGATCGCGGCGTTCAGTACCCGACATTGCGGATACCGCTACCGCCGCGACCCACGACGCTCTGGATCACCTCCTTGGTCGATGGGCTGATCCCACCATCGCCGCGCAGACGGCGCCCGTCCGCCCGTTCGAGCCGGGCGACGTCGTCGGAGCAACGATCCAGCGCGTCGTGGACCCGGGATGACAAGGGCGTGCCCCGTTGCGCGGCGGAGCCCCCCATCTCGAACCGCAGGCAAGAAGCCAGATAGCCCTTCAGGTCGTCGAAGGCCGCGGCTTGGGCGCTCGACGTGAGAATCACGAGCAACAACGCGGATCGGGCGAGCATCAGGCGCTCCAAACGAGATCGAAAAGCGAGATCGAACCGTGCAGCCAACGCGCGAGCCGGCCATTGGTGGCCGCGCGTGCGCTGCGCCGATTCCTGCATCGGCGCTCTCGAGTGGAGCGGTCGCGTATCGGCCCGACCCACGCCGGCGACATCGGACGCTTCCTCGCCGATCGGGGGACCGAGCAGATGACGCGACCGGCCGGACGCCGCGTCAGAACGGCCACGCCTCCTCCGATTCCGACGCCGTTCGCTCGCCGGGCGCCACCAGCTCCACGATCTCGTCGAGCGGCTGCGTCACGCGGATCGTTCGCCCGGCCGCCGTGATGAACGTCTCGTTGCGCATCAGGTCCGTGTCGCTGAGCGCCTGAACGCTCGTCACGCGCAGCAGGTGGCGGCAGCCGTCACCGTCCTGCACCTGGAGGAAGTTCCCGACCCGCCGAACGGCCGCCATGGCGCTCTCCCGCCCCGCTGGTAAACGCTGGCCTACGCGCCCTGCAGGCTCTCGGCGAAGTCGTCCGGGATCTCGCCCCACTGCCCGAGGATGGTGACGCCTTCCAGCTCGCCCGTCTCGTCGTCGGCCACCACCTTCAGCGCCGCCGCGCCGGGCATCCGCTTGGCCAGGTTCTCGGCCTTCTTCAGCGCCCCGCTCTCGGTCTGCGCCGGCTCCTGCCGGGCCGGCCGCAACCGCTTCCGGTGCACCTCGAACGGCTGCACCACGAACGCCGTCTTCATCGCCATCGTCGTCTCTCGTCGCCCAGGTCGGCCGCAGATTCACCGCCAGCCACGGGCGCCGTCGAAGGCCGCGCCGCGCTTGGCATCTTCGAGCCGCGTTCACATCCATCCGCCGCGGAAGATCCTGTCCGCCCGCAGATTGAACCGACCCGGCCCGTCGGGTTTGTTCTGTCTCCGTTCTAGCACGGCGAAGCGCGGGGTGCACCTCAGCCGGATCGACACGCTGCCGGTTCAGAGCCTCGACGTGAGCCGGCGCGACGGGACCACCCAGTTCGAGATGTGCACGCCCCGCTCCACGACGCAGGTGCGCGCGCGACCGTTCGCCTACGCGTAGTCGCCGCGTTCCACCCGCGCGCGATCGCATGCGCGCGGGCCCCTGGCGGCGAGCCGTCGTCACATCATGAAGAGGCCGATCGATTTGTACTTCGTGGTGAACACGGTCGGAGCGCGACCGATCTGGTTGGACAGAGACAGCAGATGATCGTTGTCATTCACATCATCCAGGACGAGAACGTCGCCCTTCGACATGCGCTCGAGAGCGATATTGCACGCGAAAATGCGCCCGGAAATGCTCTTGTCGGAATCGTAGTGAAAAAGATTGATGCGGCCCACCCGCTGTGCGATCTGCGCCAGGTTGATGCGGTCACCCTCTGTCAGCAACGTCCATCGATCTCGAAATTCAGGGCTGACCAGTAGACCAATGTATTTATGGGACTGGTTGTCATGAAGGTATTGCAGTTCGCTTGAGTAGAGTTGCCCTTTGCCATTCATGGCCAGGGCGCTCAACATCGCTTGGCTGGAATACCCGATCGAAACCCCGGTCTCGACAACGGTTTCGGGCTGAAGGTATCTGGCTAGGAAGTACAGGAGCCTGACATATGCATTCCCGCCCATGTGGACGGGGAAATCTTGAGTTTGCGCGAAGGCGTACAGGTCTTTCTCGAATGCCACCGCCTCGCGGCAAAGGTCCCGCGATAAGCCGTCCGCCCACCGATCGAAGGTCGTCTCATGGCTCGACAGCCATTCTCGATAGCGTCTCTCGTCTTGGAACGAGCGCTCGAAACGATGCATGATCTTTCTGGTTGCACTGGTTAAGTGCCGGACTGTGGGAAATTGTGGTAAATTGAGCATGGCCTCCCTCACTTTTTTACTTTATTCGTATTTGAAGTTTGCTTTCATTGCGCGGACATAGGGCTGATTCTGGCCCTCGCGCTATTCGGAGGCCGACTGGCGTATGTCGGGACCTCGAACCAGGACTCGATCTGGGCGAAAACTTGCCTGATCTGAGTAAAACCGTTCAATATGGTATTTTCCTATATATTAAGAAACAAAGTAGCTTGATAAATGTCAAGAAATTGGATTTTTGTCGTAGTGCCGGTGTCTTTCATCTCGCAGATGCACATCGGTGCGGTACGAAGACAAACGAACTGGTTTCATGGACTATTTAACGTACAGGTCTGCAGTTTAGTCAAATTTTCTTGAAGCAAAAATAAATTGAATTTGTTAGTTTAATCAATTTATTCGCTCTGGAATTTTAGTCAAAACCGGGCGTGACCGGTGCAGGTTCATGCCGGCTGGTCGCAGATGCGAGCCCTGGTTCGCGCTGATCCGCCCCTTTACTCGACCGAGAGGTCGGCAACGATTCAGCGCAGTGAGGAAGACCAGGCGGCAGCGTGACGTCTCAACGGTGGCGGCTCAGCGGCCATGTGGCTGGCGGGATTACGGGCGACAGAAGGCACGTACAGGACGCGTTGTCCCGGGCGCGAGGTCGGATCGAGGCCGCTCGGGCTTCATGCTGAGATGGGCAGGACGTTTCTGGACGGTAGCCACACCTCACCGGCACCGCACAGATCGGAGACGATCGCCGCGGGAGCGCGCCCCCGGGGCATCGCGCCTTCCCTGGACGGGTCCGCAAGATCACGTGACCCTTGCCTCGCTTCGTGCCTCACGTGCACATCGGCCTGCATGAGCTGCGCCGACCTGCCCGACAGCCGGGCATCCGCTTGACGCTAATAATTAGGAGTCCTAATTAAAACCGCATGGACCACGCGGATGACCCGGATCCTGTCCTGATCCGCCTGCGCGAGGGCTTCGAGCGCGTCGCGCTGGTGCTGCGTGCCGATCTCTGGTCGGCGGCCGGTGAGGCCGGCCTGAACCCGGCTCAGGCGCAGGTGCTCGCCCTGCTCGCGGCGCGTCCGGCGGGCCTGAGAGCCAAGCTGATCGCCGCGCACCTCGCCGTCTCGGCACCGAGCATGGCCGACACCCTCGCCGCACTCGAACGCAAGGGCTTCCTGACGCGCGCACCCGATGCCGCCGATGCCCGGGCCGTGATCGTCCGCCCGACGGAGGAAGGATGCGCCCTCGGGCGGGCTCTGGCCTCGGCGACCTCACAGGTGATGTCCGCTCTGGCCCGGCTTTCGCCGACAGAGCAGGCCGACCTTCTGCTCACCCAGATCAAGCTCATCCGGACCCTGCAGCAGGCCGGCGCCATCCCCCTCCAGCGGATGTGCGTCAGCTGCCGCCATTTCAGGCCGAATGCCCATCCGGACGCGGCCAAGCCCCATCATTGCGCCTTCGTGAACGCCCCGATCGGGACCCGGGATCTCCGGCTCGATTGTGGCGAGCATGAAGCGGCCGATCCCGACGTTCAGGCTGCCACCTGGACGTCCTTCGCCGACGGATCGCCGCCCCTCCAAGCACGACCTGAGACCTGAGAAGGACAAGCTGTCATGAGACGAATGAAGGCACGGGGCCTCGGCCTCGGTGCGGCGGCCCTGTGCGCGCTCGCCACGAGCGCCTCGGCCGGTCCCATCCAGGCGCAGCCTGACGCGGCGGTCCTGGCATCGTTCGACATCGTCGAGACGACGATCGTCACCAGAGGCGATACGGCCGTGTTCACGACCCGTGTCCGCGGCGAGGCCGGCACGGACAGGCCCGACGCCACGGGCCAGTTCGCGGGCTCCGGCGTCTACGCCTATGTCTGGCCGACGACGCTCGACAGCGACGCGATCGGCTTCGACAAGGCTCAGGGCATCGTGGCGCTGGCCGTCACCTTCCACCCCGACTTCGACGATGCGGCCAACGGCGGTGTGAACCGGCACATCTGGCACCCGCACTGGGTGGTGCTCGCCAAGGACCCGGCCTGCGGCGGCGGTCTGAAGGTGGTCGACATCCCGAAGGGCTCGAAGCCGAAGGTTCCGCCGACCTGGCCGAAGGTGCCGCTCCTGATCGACAGCCCGGACTATCCGACGACCGTCCGGGGTGATGCCGTACAGGTCGAGATTCCGGTCTCGCTGATCACCGGCATCAAGGATGTGTCCTTCGACGGGGTGACCTCCGGTCTCAAGGTCAACGGCAACCTGCATGCGCCGCTGCTCTGCGTCAGCGACGTCTTCAAGGTCGCCTCCGGCAACCTGTCGCTGCCGGGCAAGGTGGCCCCGCAGAACTAGGCCTTTAGCCACGAAGCGGTCCGGCGACTGCCATCGCCGAACCGCCGAGAGATCCCCCTCCAAGCATCAGAGAAGGAAGGACCATCATGCCATATGCCCGCCTCGACGATCCACCCCCGTCCGTGGCAGCGCCGCGGCCGTCGGCCAGGAACGGCCGCCTCTCCGGCCGCGTCTCCGGCAGGGTGTCGACCCTGCTCAGGGCGGTGACGCTCCCGCTCCTCGGCGGAGCCCTGCTCGCGCTCCTCCCGCTGTCGACCGCGGCGACCGCGGCCGATGCGCAGAGCCTGGTGGAGGCCCTGAAGACGGTGGCCGGGAAGCCGCCGGGCGTGCGTGCGACCTTCGCCAAGGGGCAATGCGTGCGCGGCACCTACACGCCCTCGGCCGACGTCGGACAGGTGACGCGGTCGATCAGCTTCACGCGGCCGTGGCCCTTGGTCGGCCGGTTCTCGGTCGGCGGCGGCAATCCCTCCGCGCCGGATACGGCCAGGACCGTCCTCCGAGGCTTCTCGATCAAGATCCTCTCGGACGGCGGCGAGACGCATCTGCTGTTCGAGAACGCCCCGGTGCATTTCGCCCGGACGCTCGACCAGATGCTCGGCTTCCTGCAGGTCCGCGCGCCGGGCGCCGATGGAAAGCCCAACCCGGAGGCGATCGCGGCCTTCGCGAAGGCCAATCCGGAGACGACGCGCCAGGCGGCGTTCGTCGCGGGCAAGCCCTTACCCGGCAGCTATGCCGGCATCGTCTACTGGGGCGTGCACACCTTCACGGGGGTGAATTCCGCGGGGCGCACCGTGCCTTTCAAGTTCAGGGTGGTTCCGCAAGCCGGCGAGATCGTGCTGAGCGACGACGAGGCGAAGGGTAAGCCACCGCAGTTCCTGGTCGCCGCGTTGAGCGAGCACCTGTCGAAGGGCCCGGCGCGGTTCGACGTCGTGGCCTTGCTGGCCGAGCCCGGCGACGACCTGACGAACGACATCACCCTCCGGTGGAAGAACGAGGACGATCGAAAGGCCATCACACTCGGCACGATCGCGGTGACCGCCCTGGAGCCGAACGAGACCTGCGACGGGGGGATCTTCGATCCGGGCCAATTGGCCGAGGGCATCGACGCGCCGAAGGACGAGATCTTCGAAGCCCGCCGCACGGCCTACGGCCTCTCGTTCAGCCTGCGTGCCCGATAAGCACCTGCGGCCCGGCGACTGCCATCGCCGGGCCGCTTCCGGAATGCCTTCCGAGCCTTCGAGAAGGCCCCCGTACCATGGCGCGCGTAAGACGCGTCGACCAAGCCTCCTCCCGCCGCGCCGACGCCTCGACGGCGAGCGTTCTACGCGCGTCGTCCCATCACGAGCGTGACCGGCTGTCCCGCACAAGTCTCGATGGCGGTAAATTCACGGGCGCGGAGTTCATCCTCCATGGCGGCGCACGCCCAGAGGTGGCCGCCGCTGCGGGCCAGCCGGAGGGCTGCAAGCGCGGCGCCGACCGGATCCGGAGGCGGCGCGTAGAGCCCGACAACAAGGTATCCGCTCGGCTCGAGGGCAGCCGTCAGCCGGTCGAGCGCCGTCCGGGCCGCGTCCCGGGAGAGGAAGGGGGCCGGAAGCCACGCCAGCGCGTAGCCGGCCGGATCATCAAACTGGGTCACGTCCTGCAGGCGGAGGTCGATCCGGCTGCGGAAAGGGCTTGCCGCCACGTTCGCACGGGCCAGTGCGAGAGCCGGCTCCCAGATATCCAGGCCCACGACATGCAGCGCGGGCCACTGCGCTGCGGCCTCGAGAGCGATGCCGCCCACACCCGTGCCGACATCCAGGAAGCGCCCGGTCAGTGCGGCTGCGAGCGCCGGGCGCTCGGCTGCCAAGGCCGCCAAGCGCCGGATGACGACGCGCGAAGCTTGGCCTTGGGCCTGCAACATCGCAGGGTCGCGGACCTGCCAGACGGGCGGTCGCTCCGGACAGTCCAACAGGTCCCGCGCCTCCTGCAGCGCGTGCGTGACGGAGGCCAGGGACGCGGAGACCTGCGCCTGATCAAGGTCACCGAGGTCGCCGGGCACTACGGCGGCAACCACATCGTGCAACCGGCGCGCGACTTCGGGATGAACCTCCAGCGTCTCCTGCCGCAGGCGTAAGGCTGCACCGATCGCGGCAAGGCCTCTTGCCGCATCGCCCAACTGCCGCAGCGTGCGTTCAACGTCTTGGAAAGTCATCGGCGACCGCCAGAGTGATGATCACCACGACGCGGCGTGGCGCTTGAAGGAGAAGAGCCCGGCCCGGCAGGCTCAGAACCGTGCCGGGCCGCGACCCGCAGGGTGATCACAGGCCGTGAGCCTGGGCGATCATCTGTGCCGCCCGCTCCCCGATGATGGCGCAGGGGGCCTGCGTGTTTCCCGCCGTCACGCGCGGCATGATCGAAGCGTCCGCGATGCGCAGAGCGTCGATCCCGTAGACGTTCAGCGAGGCATCGACCACCGACAGGGCATCGCGGCCCATCTTGGCCGTGCAGCTCTGGTGCCAGTAGGTCACGGCGGCATCACGGATGAAGTCTTCGAGCGCGTCTCCCTCGATGTCGCCCGGCATGGCCTCGCCGCGGACATGCGGCCGAAACGCCTGTGCGTTGCCCAGCGCGCGGCACAGATCCACGCAGGCGACGGCCGTCGTCAGATCCGCGGGATCGGACATCATGTTGGCCTCGATCGCCAACGGCACCGAGGGATCGGCGCTCGTCAGACGAAGCCGGCCGCGGCTCGCCGGGCGCGCCAGACCGGCGAACATCGTCCAGCCCTGCGCCGGCACACCGCGCGCCGCGGTCCGATCGCTCGGCACGGGAAATTCGACCTGGCAGAAGAGAACATCCGGCGCATCGAGCCCGGGACGGCTCGTCCAGTACAGGGTCGCCTCGCTGCCGCTGTTACGGGGGGCGATGGGTTCGGCATAATCCCAGATGCATCCGAACGAGACGTGGTCCTGGAAGTTCTGTCCGACGCCCGGCAGGTGTTGCACCACCGGGATGCCGAAGCGCGTCAGCTCCGCATGGTCCCCGATGCCGGAATGCATCAGGACCTTGGGCGTCTGGATGGCGCCCAGGGACAGCACCACCTCGGCCCGGGCTCTGATCTCCAGGACCTGCCCGGCGCGAACCACTTCGACGCCGACCGCGCGCTGCTGCTCGATCAGGACGCGCCGCACGGTCGTGTCGGTGAGCACCGTCAGGTTGGGGCGGTCGAGCCAAGGGTGGACATAGGCCCGGTAGAGCGATTGGCGCCGGCCGTCGCGAACCAGCATGTCCGAGATGGAGGCGCCGCCCGGCCCCTCCATCATCAGGCCATTCGGATGCGCGAAGGTCGGGATGCCGACCTCGCGGGCCGCATCGAGCATCGCGTGTGCGATGGGGCTGGGATCCGCGGCAGGCTGGACCCAGACCGGCCCGGACTTGCCGCGATACCGGGGATCCGGCGTACCCTGCCAGTTCTCGATTCGACGATAGATCTGGAGAACGTTGTCGTAGCTCCACCCGGCATCGCCGGCCTCCGCCGCGAAGTAGTCCCAGTCGCTGCGGTGCCCGCGCGCCCAGACCATCACGTTGATGCTGGAGCCGCCCCCGAGACCTTTGCCCATCGCCATCGACAGGGCCCGACCGTTCAGGTGCGGGTTCGGCTGCGCCTGAAATCCCCAATCCCGCTCGCTGCCCAGGTTGGCCGGCCATTGTGCAGGGTCGAGCACCGTCTCGGCCTCGTCGCTGCCCCCGGCTTCGATCAGCAGCACGCGCAGGTCGGCATTCTCCGCGAGGCGCCGCGCCACGACCGAGCCTGAGGAGCCGGCGCCGCAAATGATGACGTCGTATTGCGACCGCAGCTCGCTGACGAGGCGCCGCTGGTTCTCCTGTGCGCGCCGAGATGATTCGCGGTCTTCGAGACGGGACTGGCTCATGAGATATGAAATCCTTCTTCTGCCGCGCTGCCGTTGCTGGGAAAAACATTACGGCTTCCCCCGCCATCATTGCGGGTCCCGCGACAGAGCTCCTGAGTCGCTGGGATTTCGGTGGGTCTTCCACGCCTTCGACCTCCGCGACTGTGATCGACGTCACACCGGAGGCGCGGGCTGAAGTTTACGAGGGCCTGTTCGCAGCGATCCCCGAATGCGTTACGGTGATTGATCGCGGATCTGCATGCCGCGCGTCTCGCGATAGGCTGCGTTCGCCCACATGCCAGTGTTGTCGATCGTGCGGACAGGGCTGCATCCCGGTCCGGCCGTCCGCAATACCCCGTGGCGGATCGATCCCTCGGTCACAGCTGCATCCAGGCTCTGCGAACCTCCTTCCGAGCAGGGCCGTCCGGCGGGTTTAAGCGGGCAGCCTGGATCGAGGCTCCGCGCAAGGCGGTGGCGGCCATACGCCGATAGCCGGGCCCCATGGGACGGCGGGGCCATGCCGGCCTGTGAGATTTGGCACGGACGCGCCGGCCGGTCGGGGACGACACGGTGCGGTATCGTGCTGACACGAGGCTGCGCCACGGAGCCCCTTGCGGCGCGCACACGGGCCAGGATCGGCGCAGTCGAGAGATGATGTCGTGAGCACGCCGAACAGGCTGGCCGGGCTCCTGGCCGCCAATGCGTTCTTCGCCGAGCTGGGCCAGGATGCCCTCCAAGCCATCGCTGGCCTTTGCCGGATGCGGAGCGTCGCGCGGCACGAGATCCTGTTCCAGAAGGGGGATCCCGGCGATGCCCTCTACGCGATCCGGCGTGGGCAGATCCGCATCGCCACCGGCACCGAGGATGGCCGGTCCGTGACGCTCAACCTCCTCGGCCCGGGCGACGTCTTCGGCGAGATCGCCCTCCTCGATGGCGATGCCCGCACCGCGGAGGCCATCGCGCTCGAGGCGACGGACCTCTTCGTCATCGACCGGCGGGATTTCCTCGAACTCCTGGCGCACGACGCGACCCTGGCGGCGCGGATCATCGGCTTCCTCTGCCGACGGTTGCGCTGGATGAGCGAGCGCATGGAGGAGGCCACGCTCCTTCCCCTCGATGCCCGGCTGGCGCGGCGTCTGGTTATGCTGTCCGAGGATTACGGCGCAGAAATCCAGGTGACACAGCAAGAGCTCGCCGCTTACGTTGGTGCGGCGCGGGAAAGCGTCAATCGCGTCCTTCAGGATTGGCGTCGATCCGGCATCATCGATCTTGGGCGCTCACGCGTGCGTGTGAAGGTCGCGCCGCGTCTGGCGGCCCTCGGCGAGCCCTCACGGATCTGAGGCGACAGAAAGGATCCACCACATGAAGCCTCTCGCGCGAGCCGCGGCCGCATTCGCGGCTCTCGTCGTCCCGGTTACCGTCCACGCCCAGACGCGCTGCACGGAATCGACCCGCTTCGACCCGCCTCTGCGGATCCTGCGATGCACCGACGGTCTCACCCTCGAAGCCGAGCGAGCGGCCCCGTTACGGCCCATAGATCGGGATGGCGACGGGCAGCTCGAGGGGGCGGAGATCGGCGGCAGTGCCGTCCTCGTGACCCTGCCACCGCACTCGAACACGCGCCGGGGCGGCTTCCAGATCCTCACCCCCCACGCCATCGCCTCCGTGCGCGGCACGATCTACGCCGTCGATGTGACCACCGCCAAGACTGCGGTTTTCGTGGCCCGAGGCCGCGTCGCCGTCGCGCGCCGGAACGCCCCGGCCGTGTCCGTCACATTGGGCCCGGGCGAGGGCGTCGATGTCGGTGAGGATCAGGGCCCCCTGGACGTGCGACGGTGGCCGCAGGAGCGCGTCAGAAGCCTGCTCGAGCGCTTCGGGCGGTGAGAGCCGCGGGTCTGAAGCCGGGGCTTGAGTCGATCCCGACCTCCCGGCGGACCAAGCGACGCTTCGCCCTCCTCATGTTCGTGGCCGCGCTGGGATGGAGCGGCTGGCTCGCTCACCTGCACATCGCCGGACAGGCGACGCCGCTCGATTACCTGGAGGCGGCGGCGACGGACCTGCGCATGCGGCTGGCCGGTCCACGCACGCCGCCCAACGATGTCGCCATCGTCGCCATCGACGACGCGATCGTCCGCCGGGAAGGCGGCTTTCCCGTCTCGCGCGCGACAATGGCACGGCTGATCGAAGCGATCGCCACAGCCCACCCCCGCGCGCTCGCCGTCGATGTCCTGTTCCTGGAAGACGGGCGCCAGCCGGAGGCGGATCGTGCCCTCGCCGCCGCCCTCCGCAAGCTGCCTGCCGTCCTGGCGGCGGCAGCCGTATTCGACGAGGCCACGAACGAGGGAGGCATCCCGGTCGCCACCGCCGTGCATCGCCCGATCCCGGCGATCGGCGCGGCTGCGCAGTCGGGCCTCGTCAACCTGTCCGAGGACGCCGCCGGCGTGCCGCGGCACCTTCCCCTCGTTGCCCGGACGGACGAGGGCGTTGCCGCCGCTTTCGTCCTGCGCACAGCGGCCCTGGCCGCCCGAAGCGATCCGGTTCTGAGCGAGGGACAGGTACGGATCGGGTCTGCCGTCATCCGGCTCGACCTCGGCTATCACCTTCCGCTCCGTCCCTACGGGCCGCGGCGCACGATCCAGACCGTGAGCGCCGCCGCACTTCTCGACGGGACGGTTCCGGTCGCCGCTCTGGCGGACCATATCGTCGTGATCGGCGCGACGGCACTCGGGGGCAGCGACACCTTCGCGACGGCGTTCGATCCCGTGATGCCCGGCGTCGAATTGCTGGCGACCGGCATCGCCCATCTGACCACGGGCGACGGACTCGTGCGCGATGCGCGCGTGCGGCGGCTCGACGGGGTGGCGGCCGTGGTTCTCGCGGGCGCTGCCGTGCTCCTGATCGCGCTGGCCCCTCCGCTCCCAGCAGCCATCCTCGTACTCCTCCTCCTGGCCGCCTGGTTCGCTCTGGGCGCCGTCGCCTTCAGCCAGGGCATCTGGCTGAGCGCCGCCCTGCCGCTCGCAGCCGCTGGCCTGCCGACGCTCCTGTGCGCGGTGGCCCGCCAGACACTGGATCGCCGCCAGGGCCTGAGGCTCGCACGATCGGAGCAGGCCCTGCGCCGGCTTCAACCCGCCGCGCTCGCGGAACGGCTCGCCTGGGACCCGACCTATCTGGCTGCGCCGCTCACGCGCGAGATCCCGGTGCTCTTCATCGATCTGACCGGCTTCACCGGCCAGAGCGAGCGCCTCGGCCCGATCCGCACCCGCGCCCTCCTCAAGACGTTCCACGATCTCGTGGATGAGACCGCTTCGTCGCACAAAGGTCTCGTCGTCAACTTCATGGGCGACGGCGCGATGGTCGTGTTCGGCGCGCTGGACCCCGATCCCGCGCAGGCGGAAAACGCCGTGCGGGCAGCCGGCGATCTCATCGTCCGGACCCGCGATTGGATCGCGCGCGATCCCGAACTGGCAGGCGCCGGACGGGCGCTCGACGTGCGGATCGGCGCGCATTCCGGACCGGCGATCCTCTCGCGCCTCGGCAGCGACACCAATCAGCAGGTCACGGCGACGGGCGATACCGTCAACGTCGCGAGCCGCCTGCTGGCCGTGGCGTCGGAGGCCAAGGCCCGCCTCGCCGTCAGCGCCGATCTCCTGACGGCTGCCGGCATCAATGAGCCTGGCGGCCTCTTCGACGAGCGGCGGACGGCTTCCATTCGCGGACGGTCCCAACCCATCGAGGTTTGGTTGAAGCGCGAACCTGCGCCGCTGCCGTAGATCCCGCGCCACGCGTCCGGGTCTCTGTGACCGGGGTCACAGCGGCCGGCCATCGTCGGGCGCAACGTGCTGTCACCCCAACAGGGAGAAGCACGATGAAGACGACTTCGACGAAGATGATGACGGTGGCGGGTCTCGCGCTCGCGACACTGGCCGGCGGTGCCGCCAGCGCCGACGCCCGCGGGTTCGGTCACGGCGGGTTTGGTCACGGCGGCTTCGGCCATCATGGCGGCTTCGGCCATCGCGGATTCGGGTATGGCCGCTTCGGGTACGGCGGGTTCGGCCACCATCGATACTTCCACCACCGCGGCTACCGTCGGCACTTCGGCGGGTTCAACTGGGATTATCCCGCGGGCGGCTACTTCCTCAGCTCGGATTTCAGGGATTGCCGCTTCGTCTACAACCCCTTGTTCTTCGGACATGAGCGCGTCTGCAGCTGACGGAGCATCCGTCTTCGGCTCATTGAGGCCCCGGTGAGCGACCGGCCGCCGCTGCACACGCAGCGGCGGCCGGTTGGCCCATCGCCTGACACCGCCGCTGGCTGCGACGACGGACTGAGTGACGGCACTTCCGTCCCATTCGTCCCGAAGACGCCGCGCGACTATCGAAACGCGAACCGCAACCGCGTTAGAGGTGTGGTTCGCTCCTGTGCGGAGCGGTCGCGAGTGTGTCGCCGCCGTAGCGCGTTCGCCTGAAGGCGTGCACGTGACCGTGGTGATGGTGGTTTCACCGGGGATGATGTCGGTGCCGGGATCCGGGCGCGTCACGCGGCCGGAGGCTGCGCCGGGGAGCAGGGCGATGGCGGCGACGCGGAAATCGGCAGGATCGGCTCGGCAGGGCGAGCCCGCCATGCGCCGCACGGCCCCTGATTTCTATGAGAGCCTGCCCCGGTTCACCGCCTTCTCCAGCCTCATGGATCCAGGCCTCTATCGGCCGCTGCCCACGACCTGGTGGCTCGGTGTGGCCGATGTCGTCGGCTCCCAGCAGCAGATCGGGCTCGGCCGCTACAAGGCGGTCAACGCGGCCGGCGCAGCCACCATCGCGGCCGTTTCGAATGCCCTCGGCCGCCGCGAGTTCCCCTTCGCCTTCGGCGGCGACGGGGCCAGCTTCGCCATTGCCCCGGAGGACGTCGACACCGCCAGAGACGCGCTGGCGGCAACGGCCGTCTGGGTTCGTGAGGCGCTGCAACTCGAGCTGCGCACCGCTCTGGTGCCGGTCTCGGTCGTGCGCGATCGCGGGCTGGACGTGCGCGTCGCGCGCTACGCGCCCAGTGCTCACGTGTCCTACGCCATGTTCAGCGGAGGCGGCCTGCCCTGGGCAGAGGCCGCCATGAAGGCCGGCGACTACGCCGTCGCGCCGGCCGAGCCCGGCAGCCAGCCGGACCTGACCGGCCTCTCCTGCCGCTGGCAGGAGATCCGTCCCAGCCACGCGTTGATGCTCTCGCTCATGCTCGTGCCGCAGCACGGCGGCGACGCGCCGGCCTTCCGGCAACTCGTGCAGGAGATCCTGCACAGTGTGGAGATCAGTGCCGAGGTCGCACGTCCGATGCAGGATGAGGGACCGCAGATGCACGGACCGTGGGCGGGGCTGGATCTTGAACTGCGCGCCGTGCCGGGCTCTCGTCAGAGCCGCCTCTGGCGCAAACTCCGCCTCTTGGCACGATCGATCCCTGAATACCTGATCTATCGCACAGGCTTGCGGGTCGGAGCGTTCGATCCCGCCGTGCTGCGGCACGAGATCGTCGCGAATACGGATTTCCGCAAGTACGATGATGCGCTGCGGATGACACTGGATTGCACCGAGGCCTTCGCGGATCAGCTGGAGGCGCAGCTCGCCGCCGCAGAGGCGCAGGGGATCTGCCATTTCGGCCTGGAACGGCAATCGGCTGCGCAGTTGACCTGCATCAGCCCTCCGGTGCCCGGCAGCGGGCACATGCACTTCATCGATGGCGCTGGCGGAGGCTACGCCGCGGCCGCCGGAAGGCTGAAGCATCGGGCGGCACGTGTCGGTGCCGTGGCTCCGATCAGCCCGTGAGGCAGGCTGTGAGGCGTGGCCGCTGCCGGATGGAGCGCGGGCGCTCGGGACGACCTACCGCATCGGATGCGGACGTTCCGGTTCCGACCCACGTCGGCCGCCCGCACCACTGTCGGCGCGTCCCGAAAACGGCCGTTGGTCAGCTCTCTGACTGCTTTGGCTCGGGGCGGATGTCTATCGGTCCGCTCTCGGGCGGCCGTGCTTGGAAGCGCGCGTCACCGCCGCGCCCGACCTCAGAACGCAAAGCTTGAGTCGTTAGATTATATACAATAGACGGCCGGGCGATCAGTTTCCGCCAGCGACTGGCGAGCTTTGTGCCACGACCCGGATGCAACCGCTATTCTCGACGGACGGGATCCATCCCAGGAACGCATTCCGCCAATGGCGG
Organism: Methylobacterium sp. FW102-HT35C08; assembly: GCF_058790235.1. NCBI lineage: Bacteria > Pseudomonadati > Pseudomonadota > Alphaproteobacteria > Hyphomicrobiales > Methylobacteriaceae > Methylobacterium > Methylobacterium sp. FW102-HT35C08. The sequence continues at coordinate 2,146,115 of NZ_JBYTCL010000002.1, forward strand.
GAGATGGTGTGCGAGCGGTTGATCCCGATCGACCAGCAACCCCTTCACGAGGTTCCGTTTCAGGGAAGGCTGGACGTCACCAGCATCGGGCCTGTGCCGATCTCTAGAATGGCCCACACAGCCATGCGGACCGAAGCGACGCCCGACGCGATCCGGCGCCATGGGCAGCCCGACCGCCTCTACGCGTCCATGAAGCTCTCCGGACACGACACCCTCCAGCAAGGCGACCGGGAGGCCGTGACCCGGACGGGCGATTTCGTCGTTATCGACGCACGCCCGGCCGTCTGCGAGGCAAACACGGGTATTTCCCTTGTCGTCGATCTGCCGCGCGAGCGCTTCGAGGCCATGCTGGGCCCGTCCCGGCTGTTCTGTGCACTCCCGGTCGGAGCGGACCTCGCCTCCACGATCCTGGCGAACACCTTCATCCAGGAGCTGGTGCGCGTGGGCGATCAGCTCACGCCCGACGCGGCCGCGCGCATGGCGTCGATCGGAACGGACCTGATCATAGCGAGCCTCGCCGAACGGATGGCGCAGGAGGTGCCGGGTTCCATCCACGGCAACGTCACGGTCCAGCGCGCCAAGGCCTATGTCGAGGCGAACCTGAGCGACCCGAACTTGGACCCACCTCAGCTCGCCGTCGCGATGGGCGTGTCGCTGCGCCGGCTGCAGGAGCTGTTCCACGAGCGCGGCCGGCACATCTCCGATTACATCTGGGAGCGCCGGCTGGAGGCGGCCGCCATGCGCTTGGCCGATCCGGCATGCGCCCACCTGTCGATCGGCATGCTGGCTTACGGCTGCGGTTTCGCAAGCCAGGCCCATTTCGCCCGCCGCTTCAAAGCGCGTCATGGCATGGCCCCGCGCGAATACAGGATCGCCTCCGCGATCAGCGGATCCTAGGCCACGGCGCATCTCTGAACCCAAGATGGATCGCGGGATCGCCTCATCAGGATGGCCGGCGTCCGACCCTCAGGATGAGGGCGGGGAGGATGACCCGACCTGACGCAACGACCTGTGAGCTGTCGTCGACCGTCTCGACGTGCTCTAGCGGATGAGCCGCTCGACAATCGCGCGCACCTCCCGTCGATCCGCAGGTTTCGGATCGACCGATCGGTGGATGGTGAGCCCCTCGATCATGGCGTCCAGCGCCTTGGCCGTGTCAGGCTCGAAATGTTGCGCGAGTGCGGCACGGCTGTTCGCCATCCAGTTCCGCATGACTTGGCGCAGAGGCGGGTTCCGGGCGGCGAAGGCGTAGAGCTCGTAGCTCAGCAGCATGGTGCGCGGCGTTGCCCAGTCGTCGTTCAGGACGAGATCGACCACCGCCTCACAGGCTTCATCGACGGTTGACGCGGCGGACAGACGCGCGGTGAACCGTGCCGCGACCGTATCGGCCAGGCGCGTGAACGCCGCGGTCAGAAGCTCGTCCATGTCCTTGAAATGGTAGGTCATGGAGCCGAGCGGGACGTCGGCAGCCGCCGCGACGCGGCGGTGCGTCGTACCGGCAACGCCGTGCTCGGCGATGACATCGAGCGTGGACTGGATGATGCGCGCCCGGCGCCCCGGGTCGTGGCGGCGCTGAGCGCTGGGCAAGCAGGATCTCCTCAGAGGCTCGGCTTCCGGCCTTGATGTGTACGTCTGTACGCATAGCTCAGGCGGGCGCGGCGTTCATCCCGTCCGCGGGCCTGGGCCGCGGGTCCAGGGGGATCAGCGGTCGCGAGGAGAACTCCACAACCATGAAGACTCAGAAGCAGAAGATGCTGGCCGGTGAGTTGTACATCGCCGACGACCCCGAGCTTGCCGCCGACAACCGGCGCATTTCCGAATGGCTGGATCGCTACAACGCCACGAACACCAAGAGCCAGCCGGAGCGGCAGGCACTCCTGGAGGAAGCCTTCGCGTGTGTCGGCGAGGGCTGCAACATCCGTCCACCCTTCCACTGCGACTACGGCTACAACATCAGCCTGGGCCGTGGCGTGTTCCTGAACTTCAATTGCTGCATCCTGGACGTGGTGCAGGTCACCATCGGCGACCTGACCCAGATCGGCTCCGGTGTGCAGATCATGACGCCCGATCATCCGCGCGATCCGGTTCAGCGTCGGCAGATGCTCGAGTACGGCCGCCCTGTCGTGATCGGCGCGAACGTCTGGATCGGCAGTGGAGCCATCATCCTGCCGGGCGTGACAATCGGCGATGACGCCATCATCGGTGCGGGCAGCGTGGTCACGCGCGACATCCCGCCCGGCGCAACCGCTGTCGGAAATCCCGCTCGGCTGAGGGCGTGAGGGCCCGGCCCACCTCCGCTGCGAGCCGGACGTGGAACGTCTGCGTCCGGATGAGGGCGCCAAGGTCTGATCGCTGCCTTGAGGGTCATGCGATGTCTGGCCAATCCGGGCTTGTGCGTGGCCCGCGCCTCTGCGATCGACAGCCAAACGGATCCATCAGCCGGGCTCCAGACCTCTGGCGCGCATGATCGCGGCCGCGGCAGGGGATCTGAGGAACGCGAGGAACGCCTCAGCCCGAGCCTTGTCGGCGGTGGCCGAGATTCCCCCAGTCAGCACCACGGAGGACTGAAGCTCCGGAGGGAACGGACCGACCACGTCCACCCCGGAGACCGCCATCAACTCGGGCATCAGCTGCACGGCAAGGTCCGCCTCGCCCCGAGCGACGACATCGCCGGTCAGGCCGTTCGGGATGGCTCTGCCTCTGGCTTTCACCGCGTCGGCGATCCCGAGCTTCTGCAGCGCGGCTGCGAAGACGGCTCCGCTCGCGCCGGACGTGCTGTAGGCCACCGACTCAGCCCGGGTGAGCGCCTGCTTGAGCGCTTCGGCGGAACCGATGTCGGGCCTCGCCGCACCCTTCCTCACGGCCAGACCGACGCCTGTTCGCGCGAGCGTGGTGGCGCTGCCGTCGACAACCTTGCCCTGCTGGATGAGGGCCAAGATCAGAGGCGGGGTCAGGACCACGACGTCGAACGGCTTGCCCGTCTCGATCTGCGCCTTGAGGATGGCGGAGGTATCGTAGGTGGCGACGAGGCGATTGCCGCTCGCGCGCTCGAAGTGCGGGATGAGTTCGTCCAGAGCGGTCTTCAGGGCCTGCGAGCAGAGGACGGTGACATCCGCCGCATGGGCATTGGTTGCGAGGCTCCAGACGGAGATCGCGAGCAGACAGAGCCTGCGGAGCCGTCCTGCGAGCCTGATCATCGTGCCCCCCTCAACGTTGGCCCTATTAGCTCCGCATCCGCTGCGCGCATCAATGGCGCCGGAATGCATTTCTTATGAGGGCGCCCCCGGTTTCAGCCGCGACGCGGGAGACCGCTTTCCACCCTTCCGAAACGCGCCCGCAGGTCTGCGTGGTGATTGCGGCTGGCCCGCTCACGGACGCTCCGTGAATGGAAGCGGACATTCCGCCATGGGCTCGCGATGGGCTCGCAATGGGCTCGACAGGGAGGCCGCCGATCAGGGGCGTCCGCGTCCTGCCCATGCGCCGGACCGCACCCGGGCGCAGCCCGGCGGTCCCGGATGTATCCTCCCCGCGCCGCCGGCGAACTGGGACGGCACGTCCTGCACTTGCCGGCCTGGAACGGAGATGCCCGCCATGATGACCCGGAGAATACTCGGCCATACCCTCGTCGCCGGCGCGGCCGCCGCGCTGCTTCCCGGTGCGGCCTCGGCCCAGGATCTGCCGCGCGCGCGCAACGTCGTCCTCGTCCACGGACTGTTCGCCGACGGGTCGTGCTGGTCGGAGGTGATCCCGCGGCTGCAGGAGAAGGGCCTGAACGTCACCTCCGTGCAGAACCCGCTGACCACCTTCGAGGAGGCCGTCGCGTCCGCACAGCGCGTTCTGGCCCGGCAGGAGGGACCGACCGTCCTCGTGGGCCACTCGTTCTCCGGCATGATCGTGACCGAGGCCGGCCTCGACCCGAAGGTGTCCGCCCTCGTCTACGTCGCGGCCCGGGCGCCCGATGCCGGCGAGGATTACACGGCGCTCGCCAAGACCTATCCGGCACCGCCCGCCTCGGCGGGAATCGTGTTCGACGGCGACGAGGGGCGTCTGAGCGAGACGGCCTTCCTGAGGGACTTCGCGGGCGACCTGCCGGTCGACCGGGCCAGGGTTCTGTTCGCAGTCCAGCAGCCGTTCCACAAGGCGTTGTTGACCGGGAGGACGACCCGGGCAGCCTGGCGATCGAAGCCGAGCTTCTACGCGGTGTCGACCGAGGACCGGACCATCAATCCGGACCTCGAACGGTTCATGGCCAAGCGCATGAACGCGAGGACAGTGGAACTCAAGGCAAGCCACCTGTCCCTGATCTCGCAGGCCCAGGACGTCGCGGACCTCATCCTTGAGGCTGCCGGCCAACCACAAGCACGTCGCTGACCGGACAGGCCCTCGTATGCTGATCCAGGCCAGAGCTTCCCCGGGCTCAGGGCAAGGACCGTCGCATGTCTGGTCCATGCCCGCAGCCGGACGGGATCGCTGTCCGACGCGTCCTTGAACCCATTCAACTGCAGGTTGCTGACGGCCAGATGCAAGCGGTCGGGATCGCCGACGATCTCCCGCGATGCATCCGGCCCGCCGTCTGACGCAGGCAGCCGCGCTGCACCGAGCATCGCTGGCTGTGGCTTCTCTGTTCCGAACCTTGGATCGCGCGCAGGCGAGGGTTCAAGGGCCCGCTGAGGATTTCAGAGTTTTTGTAGGCAGCATTCAGGAAGTGCACGCCTTCCCGTTCGGCAAAACGATCTCGTTGTAAGTTGATTTATAGGTCTGTCCCGCCCGAACTGGCCAGGGAACAGTTGCCTTGAATAAGAACTGGTTGCTTGCCCCACCCACGAGCCGCATGACGCTGCTGCCGAAAATCGCAGGATACGGCACGCTCACTTCGGCCAGCACGTAGCGCATCCCGGCGAGTTGAAAGCCCTCGGGTACCTTGAGGTCGCTCGCTGCCCCAACCGTCCGCGCGATCCCGTTGCTGGTGGCGTAGCTGGAACACACGCGCGGCTGCTGACCGGCACCGTCAGCGGGAACGCTGAGTGCGCTGATGACGATTTTGGCCCCGCTGCTGGGGTAAGGCGTGAGCACCAGTTTGGCCGCAGCTACGATATCGGTCAACGACCCCGCCGCCATCGTGGCCTGTCCGTCTCCTTGGGAGGTGAGGTCCGCCACCGCGCGCGCCAGAAGCGTAACTCTGCGGTAATGGTCGATCGCGCGCCCAAACTCCGTCGTGCCGAAAAGCAGCGCCAGCATAATTGGCAGGATGAGCGCGAACTCGATCGCCGCCACACCCTGCGCATCATCTCGGAAGTGTGGGGCTACTCGATCACGCCTGATGATTATGTCCATCGCCGGCCTCATCACCTCAGCATCCCTGTCCGGACGAGGTGTCGTAGGGTTCGGTCCGGAACACCGCTGTGGACTGAAGAAGTCTCGACCCGTCGCTGAAGCCGGGCACGCCCGCGTAGAGGAAGCTGAAGGCAAGCCGGTATTTGACCGCCGCGGTGAAGACAACAATGTCCCCAGGCTTTGCGCAACTGTAATTCGTGCCGAAGCCTTTGGACCAATCGCCTGTATTCGCGTCCAGTGGCGTCGGCACGACCCCGCTGGCGAAGGTGCTGCTCACGGCGACATTAAGCTTGAGCGAACTGCAGTCGAACAGGCCCGCCACTCGCGAGGCGTTCGTTCCACACATGGAAGTCTTCATGGCAGCGAGCAGGGTGGTGGAGTCGGATTGCCCGTGGTTCGCCTTTTGGAACTGGCCCGTGTAGATCGTCCGCCCGGCGCGCTGGAGGGCATCATCGAGATTACGCGCCGTCCAGACCATGATCGCGGTCTGAACGATCACCGCGAGCAGGCTCAGGAACGGCAGGGCCACCAGCGCGAACTCGACGGCGGTCGCGCCCTCCCGCGCGTCAGCAAGTTTGCGAGCGGGAAATACGCAAGCATGTACTAGTGGGGCTAGAGGCCGGAGGGTAGGAGCCATACGGGGCGTTCGGACAGGCGGCATGGTCGATCGATGTCTTTCCGTCCTACTCTACGATCCGCAGCTTCTTATCGGAAACCTTCACCAAGGTCGGACAGGATACGATGACCCGGATGTCGTCGTAGTCCATGTCGCTGCCGGCGTTCGGCGGACGATCCTCCCAGCCATAATACATATACTTCCCATCGCTGCAGCCTGTGGTCGCCGTGGCGGGGTTATGGGTCGTATGGCTGTTCGGCAGGATGCCCCCGTCCGACTTGTTCTTGCATTGGCTCAGGGTATCGCAGACGATCGTCTCCAAGATCGGATTTGAGACCATGCTGATCGGAGTCAAAGTGCTGCCGTTGTAGACACGGTAACCCTTCATACTCATCGATTGCACGCGCGATCCTGTGTCGATCGTTGTGTCAGTGTAGTACTCGTACGTCTCCTGATTTTTGTCGTTCCAGGCGGACGGGTTGCTACGGGCGTTTCGGACATTGTGCAGCATATAGCTCGGCGCCTCGTTGGCGCCGCAGGTTGGTAGAGTGGCCTTGGAGTAATCTGTCGGAGGTGTTCCGTTGTCGGCGATTGCGACTATCCCTCGGCGACCCTTGTCGGCCTCAGCCTGGCGCTTGGGATCGGACGAGTAGCAATACATGTAGATCCGGTTGTAGTCGGCGGCCTCGGGCGACAGCTGGCTGAACGTCGGCGGGCTGGTCTGGTAGACGGGGGCGACCCGATTGACGGTTGTGGCGGTCCCGATCGTGATCTGCCTTGGCATGCCGGGCAGGAAGTGTAAGAGGTTCGTCTTCAGCGTCGTCGAGATCGTCACCCGGTAGTTCGCGCCGTCGATCCACGTGCCATTGACCTGAAAACCGTTGGTCGTGTTGGCCGAGCCCAGCCGCGAGGTGAGCTGGGCACTGGCGAGGCGCAGGCCCTCGGTGGCGGCCGCGACGGTGTCGGCGTTGGCGACCAGCAGAGCGGTCGCGTCGGCGACACTGGACTCGACAGAGCGGATGCGCACGGCATTGCCGTAATCGATCACCAGGCCGCCTGCACCAAGGAGCAGAGGTAGCCCCAGACCGAAAATAATCACGACATTGCCGCCCTCGCCCTTTTCCGGGGAGGCCAGCCAGCGCCGAATATCTCGCCGCATCGAAACCTCTCAGCGCGCTCTCCTGAGGCCCCCGCCTCTGCGCAACACTCCAGTTTACATCTGGTTGTGCAGCCTTAATTTTACGTTGAAACAGCTGGAACGATGCCGCCAGAGGCGGCTATTTGCGAGCTGATTTAGTTCGAAGTTAATGCTTTCTGAAGCAAATCGAGGCGTAAACTGCGCATTGGAACTTCAATCCGTCAAATTTTTGTCGGATTTTTTGTCTTGAGCCATGATTTTATAGAGACGGCGGTCGAAATTCAGCTTTAGAACCCATAACACAATCGAAGTTATTCAGAAACGCACAGTTGAACGAGCTAAGATGGTCAACACGCGAGCTATTGCCGCCATCAGACATAATCCCATGCCGACGAACAGAAACATCACAAGCGGCATCGCGTAAAACGGCCCAAGCTCTGCCGTTTCTGCTTGCTGGTCAATCGCAATATTCGCCGCGGAAAAAGCCATAACGAGGTAGATAATCCAAACCACTTCGATGATCAGAAAGGCGATGATCCATTGCCCTAGCTCGCGCATTTCAATTGCCGCTCCGGCGCCAGCACCGTGCCTATGCTTGGAATGGCTATAATCTTACCCGTAAGATCGTGCAGCCATTTTCTAACTGGCGCTCGTGGTCAAGATAAATCTTCAGAAAAATGGTTTTTAACTCGTCAGATTCCAGGTGCGATAACATAGGTACGGGTTTGCCAACAAAGATTTCGATTTTTAAGACAGTTAAAAATGAATTTACTTTGCTTATGCTTGTCATCAATTGGAGATAGAATGTCAGCTTCGGGCTTGAAAGCGCGGGTCTGCTTTCCACCCTGAGCAGACCCGCACAATGTCTGCTCCGTGGCATTCGGTTTTGCGTGTCTGCTAGCGAGGCACGAAGGAAGCCGACCGAAGTTCTCAGGTCTGCATTCTTCTTATGCCTCGAAGGCAAACACTCGGTTCCAGTCATTCTTCATGCTGATCACCGTCCAGCCCTGCTCTCGCGCCTCTTCGTAAAGCTCCGGGGTGAAGGTGCCGATCTTGCCGTCGGGCAGGCCGGCCGCGGGACCGTAGGCATATTCGCGCGAGGGGTCGTCGTGGAGCACCAGCATCGCCAAGCGGGCGCCCTGGCCTGCGCGCGTGTATTCCAGCATCTCGCGGTCGCCGATGGAGTTGCCAAAGGCGGCCAACGGACGTCGGCCGATCATGAAGTGAATGCCTTCGGCCTTGCCGGCCTTGTCGTCGTTGAGCAGTAGCTTCGGCTCCTTGGTCAGGAGCGGCTTGCCGTCCTGGCCGTAGCCGAACTTCGTCGTGCCCGCGGTGCCGACCACCTGCTCGGGCGGGATGCCATAGGTTTTCGCGGCGTAGACGCGCACGAAGTCCTGACCGCCGCCGGTGACGATGTAGGTCTTGAAAGCGTTGCTCTGCAGGTATCGCAGGACCTCCTGCATCGGCTGAAAAGTCAGCTCGGTATAGGGGCGACTCCAGCGTGGATGCCGGGCGGTCTCAAGCCAATTTGACACCTCGGACTGGAACGCCTCCACCGTCATACCCGTGAGCGTGGCAGCGAGGATCGTCTCAAGATCTTCCAAGGAGAGTTCTTCCATCGCCTCGCGGTTGCCGGACAGCACAGTCTTGAAGGGTTCGACAATTCGCAGCTCGGGCTTCTTCGCGACCACGGCCGGGACACGGTCCAGGCAATAGGCGACCTGCGCGTAGATCGGCTGCTCGACCCAGAGGGTTCCGTCTTGGTCGAACACGGCGATCCGGTCGTCTGGAGCCACGTAGGTCGGGCTCGACTGCTCCGTTGTGGCGCGGACGAAATCGAAGATCGCCTGCTTCGCCGGCCCGTCGCTCCAAGACGGCAGCAAGCCGCCCGGTACTCCTGCTTGTGCGGCAGCAGTGATGAGGGTTCCCGGCAGAGCTGGCAGCAGGGCAAGCGTCGGCAGCAACATGCGTCGGTCGATGCCGTTCAGGCTTCGACTTCTCCTCATGTCTGCCTCCTGGAAATGCGCGCTCAGGCCGGCGGCTTCAGGACAGATCCCGATCCCCTATGACGGTCCGGATGCAGCGCCCCCCTCGCCGATCGGTTTTGCCAACCCTCAGAACGACAAGGGCAAACTTCGAGAACCACATGAGATGGCGGCGCGCGGCAGCGTACAGAGGCTGAGCAGGAAAGCTTGACCGAATGGGACAGCGGCTCGGTTCGGCGTGGGAGCGCGCTGTGTGCCGGACGGTCCAATAAGGCTTATCCTCGCTGAACGCTCTAGATCGAAGTGGCCACGAACAGCGGTCTGCTAAAGGCGCATCCAAACCAGACCAACCGCTGCTGGCTTGAAAGTCTGGTTCCGGCCGCAGTGCCGAAGGCCGCTCACTACCCTTTTCGGACGGAGAAGGGATTACGTGCGACGGCCCAGGGGGCCGCCGCGGTGAGTGTCAGATATCGGTCTGCTCCGACATCACCAGCGCATCGTCTGCTTCGATGCCGAGGTAGCGTATCGTGCTCTCAAGCTTCGAGTGGCCGAGCAGCAGCTGGCAGGCTCTCAGATCGCCTGTGCGCCGGTAGATCAGCACGACCTTCGTCCGGGGCAGGCTGTGCGTGCCGTAGCCCGCCGGGTCGAGGCCGATCAGCATCACCCACTCATCGACAAGTCGGCCGTACTGACCGGTCGTAACCTGCTCGCCCGAGCGGCTGCGGCTCGGGAACAGCCAGCCGCTCGCCCGCAGACCTCGCATCTTAAGCCAAGCCGTCAGCGTCTCGCGGGTCGTCTCGATCAACTCGAACGGGACGGACCGGCCGGTCTTCTGCTGGACGATGGTGGTGCGCTGGAAGACACTGTCGCAGAGGCGGACGTCGGCCACGCGGAGGCGGATGAGGGCGCAGCCGCGCAGCGTGCTGGCGATGGCGGTGTTGAACAAGGCGAGGTCGCGGATGCGGCCCTCGTGCTGCAGGCGGGTGAAATCGCCCCGATGTGCTTAGGCTTGAACGGCGGCTTGGGTCCGATCAAGCGGCCGAGGTTCCGAGGCCGGCGGGTAGTCTCGACCGTCGTGGGCATGATGGAGCCCCGTTTGAGGAGCCATCAGCATCTCACCCCGCCCGCGATCAGCCCGCGCCTCGGTTTCCCGACCCCCACGTCGGGGGGAGCCCGAGACGTGCCGGAGGCGGAGGCATGCACCGCGCTTTCACGGATACGGTGGCACGACTACATATCCAACGTGCCCATCCTCCTAGCGCTCGGCGCCCTGCTGATCGGTCTCGTGTTCGGCCCCCAATGGTGGGTGCGCCGGGCGATGCGGCAATACGCGACCGAGCGGCCGGATCTGCCCGGGACCGGAGGTGAACTCGCCCGCCATCTACTCGACTTGGCGGAGCTGAAGCACGTTCCCGTGGAGATCGCGCCAGCTGACCACTACGACCCAGCCGCGAACGTCGTGCGGCTGTCGCCGGGGAACCATGACGGCCGCTCGGTCACGGCGGTCGCGGTCGCGGCGCACGAGGTCTCCCACGCGCTCCAGCACGCGGCGGGGGACCGGCTCTTCGCCGCGCGGGTGAGGTTCGCCCCGGTCGTGCAGGGCTTCGAGTTCGCCGCGGCCGTGGTGATGATGACTGCGCCTGTGGTGCTCGCGATCGTCCATTCGCCGATCTTACTCGCCTTACAGGTCGGTGTCGGCATCGCACTCCTCGGTGTTCGACTCGTGTTCCACGTCTTGACGCTGCCCGTCGAACTCGACGCCAGCTTCCGCCGGGCCCTGCCTATCCTGGAGACGGGTCACTTCCTCGACGCAGGCGACATGCCCGGCGCCCGCACCGTACTGCGCGCCGCAGCCCTCACCTACGTGGCCGCGTCCCTCGTGGCGCTCGTGAACATTGCCCGCTTTCGGCGGCTCCTCCCGTTCTAAAACTTCCGAGGTGCGGGTCCGATTCTCCTGCCCCGCTCAGCTGCGGTCGGACCGTCTCGTTCCGAAATAGACCCAGTCTTTCCTCCCAGTTGCTGTGCGCCCTTCTCGTGACCTGACCGGTATTTTGGGCCGAGCCGAGTGGGAGGCTACTGCATGGTAGCGGCCACGGGTAACCGGAAGGCCAGATCTGCGATGGGGCAAGCTGGGAGCCGATTTCACTCCTCGTTCGAGCTGTCCGCGCGAGTGCCCAAGACGGACTTGCAGGATAAATATTTTCCGCGCGGCCCGGCACGAATTACATGATTTTGCCGCGCGGTTGTGTTCGTCGCACAGATAGCGTATAGATGATCCATCGACTTTTGGCCAGACATCCGGCCGTATCGCCTCAACAGGGCGAGCGTTCTGCATCTCTCCCATTTTCGACGATCAGCGACCGGGCGCGTACGATTCACGCGCCCGGCCTTATTGCTTGCCTAACTTGATATGGATTACTGATGACCATCGGCACCGTTAAATGGTTCAACGACACCAAAGGCTTCGGCTTCATCCAGCCGGATGACGGCGGCAAGGACGTATTCGTCCACATCTCGGCCGTCGAGCGCGCTGGCATGCAGGGCCTGAGTGAAGGCCAGAAGGTTTCCTACGAGATGGAGACCGATCGCCGGAGCGGCAAACAATCTGCCGGCAGCCTTCAGGCCGCTTGAGCGTTGCGCGTCCGCCCGTGACGCGCTTCGAAGCCGTTCCCATCGCGGAACGGCTTTACTGTTTTTCGCCACCGGAGCTGAACTCTGGTGCGCCTCAGGAGCGTACGTGAAGCCCTTCAAAAGCAACCAGCTCGTAGATCGTCTCGAAGCGACGGCCAAAGCGCGGCAAGACACGCTGGCCCGCTTTCGGGCGCGCCCGGCGGCCGATGATCCGGCTGTCCTCGCCCGCCAGGCCACGCGGCAGGCGCTCGCTCAGGCCCGGGAAGAGCGGTCGACCGAGCGGGAAGCGGCGCGTCTCGCCGCGCAGGCTGAGCACGAGGCTGAGATTCTGGCTGCGGAGGCAGATGCCGCCGCCGAGCGCTCCCGTCAGGCTGCGGAAAAGGTGGAGCGGCAGGCTGCCCTTGCGGGCGAACAGAAGGCCGCGCGCGACGCGCGTTTTGCGGCGCGCAAGGCGCGGGCCCGCCGGTAGGTCGGCCTCAGCCTGCACGCGTCATCACCCTGGAGAACGCATCATGTCTCACAAGTTCAAGATCGGCCAACAGGTCCGGCAGCTGGGGATCAGCTATGCCGGCGGGAAGAGCATCGTCGACGGTCTCTTCGAGGTGGTTCGCCTGACGCCGGACGATCGTTCCGGCGAGCCGACGTATCGGATCAGGTCCGCGGGCGGTGAGCGTGCGGTGCGGGAGGGTGAGCTCACGCACGCGTCCTGAGCGTGGTCGGCCGACCGGCCGTGCTTACGGAGATGGCGTGCTGCAACGTGCATCCGCTGAGGCGTGTTGGTTCGGCGGAGATGTGACGGGCAGCCGGAGATCAAGGCCGTTGAATCCTACGATGATGAACACGCCTGCCCATTCGTCCGAAGCGGCGATGATCGAACCCAATCAGACGGCCTTTATCCTCAAGGTGACGCGGCCTGATGAGGCGGAGCTATCCGGGCAGTTGGTGATGTTCTACGTCGCGATCACCACATCCGAGAACGAGGCGCTCTCCATCGTGCGTCGCGCGGTGAAGGAGGACGCGACCGTCGAGCCGACGGGTGTCCGCCTTTCCCAGCAGACGGCCAGCGCACTCGATCTGGAGGCAGGTCTCGCACGGGCCCTCTGATCCGACCCCTTCATCCAGCAATGCGGCCAAGCTCCGAGAGGCACCCGCATGGCAGCACGCTCTTTCTTGCGCGGCGTTGACCGGCCATTGCGCGCGCGGATCCGAGCCGCGGCCCGGACTGTCTTCACCGTCGAGTCGGACCTCCGGACGGGACAGTGCGTTGTGATAGGAAGCGGCAAACCGAGGAGATCGGCTGTGGACCTTGATCACCTCGCGGAGACCGAGAGCACCCTCACCGTCGCGGACCGCCTGTGGCGCACCGAGATGCAGCGGGCTTTTGGACCGGATGCGGTTCTGCTCCACGGCTTCGGCGCCGAGCGTCAGGGTGCGCCCGGCACGCGGCTGCGCACGACCTTCGAGGCGAGACGGAGCGCGATCGCGGCGTGGCGGCACGTCAGGCGTCCGGCGGCGTGAGCCGATCGCGTAAGCAGGACACCACGTCCAAACGCCAGCAAATTCCGGTGCCCTGCCGCCCGATCCAAGAATTGGCAGTGGTACTTTGATCCGAGAAGGTGCATAGCACCGTACTCCCTCCGCGCAATCCCGTGCTCTGGGCGACGAAGCGGAGACTGACAGACATGGCGCGCGAATTTACGACCGGCAAAGCACAGGCGGTCACGCCCGAGGACTTCAACGAGCGTGTAAAGCGCCTCTTGGCCAACAAGCCTGAACCTCTCCCCCCAGAGCCGAAGATCAGAAACAGGACCGGCAGGCCACCCCAGAAGGCTTGAGGGCACAGGTCCGGGGGCGTCTGCCGCATGCGGGCGTCCGACCCGTCCCGGTCCTGTTCCGGGCCCGCTCGGGTGCGACGCGGGAGCCCAGCGATGCTTCCCGGCAGCGGGCCCTTGGCATCGCTTCGGGCGGGGGTGGCGGCGCACCGCAAAAGTCACCGACATATCCGCGAGGACAGATCGATGACGAGCGACACACGCGTCCAAGGCGGCGCACGAGGAGTGGCTCCTTTGTCCGCCGATCCTCCCCACCTGGATCGATCCTGCGGCTCCTGCACGCTGTGTTGTCGTGTTCTGGAGATCCAGGCCCTCAACAAACCCGCGGGGGTCCTGTGCCGGCACAACACCGGAACGGGCTGCGGGATATACACCCAGCGTCCGGAGACCTGCGCCCGATGGCATTGCCTATGGCGCAGGATCAACGCGCTGCCGGACACCCTCAGGCCTGATCGTTCCGGCGTGATGTACTCGCTGGATAGCCACTCTCCGACGGCTGATGCGCCGGATGCGGCCTGTATCGTCGGCCGCGCCGTGCATGACGACCGGGACTTCGATCGACCGGAGACGGTCGAAGCTTTTGCCATGTTCGTTCGCGAGGGATCCTTTCCGGTGTGGAAGGTCTCCGAGCGCGGGGCCTTCCTCGTGAATCCGGGTCTGTAGATCGTGCCGCCGGGACTGCAGCAAGCCGGCTCTTGCTCGGCGGTGATCCGCGCAGGGAGGTGGCGTGGCGCTGAACGCTGACGGCACCTCGACGCTCAGGACCCTCGGGATGTGCTATCAAGTCCGTCAGGGTGCGCCCGTCGCTGCCCGCTCAGGAGATTCCGATGCCCGTCATCCGGTGGCTGATCTCCAAAACGATCCAGTTTTTCCTGGGCAGCGCGCAGGAGCGAAAGTTCGACGCGATCGCTAAGCGGAAGGAAAACGGAGCTTTCGAGGGCGCGTCTGCGAGCAAGGATCGGAAGTTCGAGGAAAACTACGCCGCGGCTGCACGCCTCCTCAGGACTCGGATCGATCAGGAGTTTCCCGATGCCTACTATGCGAGGCTGAGCTCGGGCCGGAACAGCTCGTACGATTACGGACAGGACCGTGCCCTCGCGATCGACACCATGTCGATCGCCATAGCCATGGCGCTGCGGAACGGTGCCACCGTTCAACAGGCCGCCACCGCGGGGGCTGCCAGCATCGGCATCTGATCGGGATCCGGGAGCGCCGCCGGGCTCCGCCGAACGGCTCGGCCGTATCGTCGCTCGAGACGCGGGCGTACGGACGAGAAGGAAGGGTGCTATGGTCGGTCTCAGCCCCGCAAAATGCTGCCGCGCTGATGGAGGCCTGCTCCGTGAAGCTCGCATTCGGCCGCATGGGTGACTGGCTCGTCGATCCCCGCGAACTGGCGCCTCGACTCGGGGTGAGCACCGCAGACCTGAAGCGCACGAACCGGCTGGGACGGGTCGATGCCCGTGTCGTGTCCAGCGATGGGGACGGCGTCTGTCTGACTCGCGTGACCGTCCGGCTGCATGACAGGGGCTGGCGCGGCATCTTCGACGCGAGCGGCGCGCTCATCAGCGAAGAGATGTGGTAAGCCCGACTGGGCCAACGAACCGCTCGAGGCGGCAAGGTTCGGCTTCCAGAGGTCCGTCCCGCGGCGGGCGTCACCCCTTCGCCGATCCTGCCATCTCACGGGTCCGCTAAACCATCGCGAGCAGCACCGTGCGGAAGGCGTGCTGCTCCCGCGAGCACGCGCCTGCGTGATCATCGCGCCTGAGTTCGTTGAGCAGCCCGTCGAGTGCCTTCTGCCGTTGTTCCCCATTGTCCGCGTGCAAGATAAATTGCAGCAGGGTCTGCTGGGCGGCGGCGAAATCGTCCCGGTCTGCCCGGCTGACGAATGCGCGTAGCTCGCTCAAGCACGCCTCGTGTCCGATCATGCACCGAACCATCAGTGACCGCGCGGGAGAGGCGTCCTGGGCATCAGGCCCTCGACGCGGAGCTTCAACCGGGTGGCCCGGATTGCCTCCACGGTCCGCCAAGGAACATCCTGGGCGAGGCCCTCGGTTTCAAGTTCCGTGAGCTGATCAATCAGCTGTCCCCGCTCCTGAAGGCCAGGACGCTGCGACATGCGGACGATCGTCCCGATCAACTTCCGCATCACCGGGCACATCCGGGGTCGAACGGGCTCTACCATACCGAGCAGCCATGGTGGTCGGACATCGCCTCAGCCTCGACCGCTGGTCTTCATGGCAGCCGCGACCGTGCCCTTGTTCGAGGGCGCCGCCGCGTTGGTCTTGGGCACGGGCTTCTTCGGCTTCTTGGTCTCGCGATTTCCGCGCTTCTTTTCCGTCGCCATGGTTTTGCTCCTGGATGTGCTGAGAGGCCGGACGGAGCCGTCCTTACCGTCCGATCGTGGGCTGGTCCGCAGGCTGGATCGCGGTCGCGAGCGGAGCCCTGACCGAACCGAAAACGGCGACGAGGCGATTGCTGGCCCAGAGCTCGGTGCGATGGCCGTCGATCAGCCGCGCCGCCTGCCGCCTGGCGTCACCATCGTCGCGGGCGGTGATGATGCAGGACCTGAGCACGCCGCCGCCCTGAGCGAACCGATGCACCTGATAGGTACGGCGCGCGTGCCGCGAGCGGGGCTTGGTGGAGAACGTGATGATGTCCGCCATGCGCGCCTGTCCGTTGCAGGCGGGGGCATGGACCCTCAGCCACCGGAGCCTGGATCAGCCGATCCGGTGATGTCGGCACTCTGCGCTTTCGCGACCGACAAAGATAGCCCTGACGGGCATGGGTATTCCCGCGGTCTGCCAAGGTCTCGGGTCCTACGTTAGCATCTGAAGGCCTTGCCATAATCGACTGGGCGATCGAGCCGGCGCGAGACGCTGGATCTCCGCTCAGAAACAGCGCCTGAGGCTCTTCAAACGACCGGGGCAGGCGCCAACCCGAAGGTTCAGTCCTGTGGGCGCTGACGATCTGGCGCGGGAGCGCATGACTTAAACCCGTGTTGTACTCGCTCACCCGCGTGCAGCAATCGACACTCTCGACAAGGTTGTCAAAGATCGCTTTTGAGATGTGTGCAGGCGCCACCTCAAGATCCTGTCCGCCTTCGATCCAGAAGTGCTGTGTGCCGCTCGCGCATCTACCGGCCGCGCCGCTGGCCGAGCATAGGAACCAAGACCCGATACACAGCCTTGGCTAAGCGCGACGCGCGTCACTGGGTAGCCCCTCGCTCGGGGCCTGCCCGTGCAGGAAGGAACACGCATGGCATCCCAGTCTGGGTCCGCCACCGAGAGCGCAGACGAACAGCGCTTCCGGCTTCTGGTCCAGTCGGTGACCGACTACGCCATCTACATGCTCGATCCCACCGGCATCGTGACAAGCTGGAACCCTGGGGCAGAGCGCTTCAAGGGCTACACGGAAGCCGAGATCATCGGTCAGCACTTCTCCCGCTTCTACACCGAGGAGGATCGTCAGACCCGTTTGCCGCATCGGGCGCTTGCGACCGCAGTCAATGAGGGGCGGTTCGAGCAGGAAGGCTGGCGCGTCCGCAAGGACGGCGCCCGGATGTGGGCCCACGTGATCATCGACCCCATCCGCGACCCGTCCGGTACGCTCGTCGGCTTCGCCAAGATCACGCGGGACATCAGCGCTCAGAAGGCCGCCCGTGAAGCGTTACGCCAGAGCGAGGAGCGGTTCCGGCTGCTGGTACAGGGGGTCACCGACTACGCCATCTTCATGCTCGACCCAGAGGGTGTGGTAACGAACTGGAACTCAGGCGCGGCTCGGATCAAGGGCTACACGGAAGCCGAGATCGTCGGGCAGCACTTCTCCCGCTTCTACAACGCGGAGGACCGGGCAGCAGGCAAGCCTGCCAGAGCTTTGGAGACGGCTACGCGAGAAGGCAGGTTCGAGGCCGAGGGCTGGCGGGTGCGCAAGGACGTCACCCGCTTCTGGGCGAGCGTGGTCATCGACGCCATCCGCGACGAGACCGGCCGGCTTATCGGCTTCGCCAAAGTCACCCGCGACATCACCGAGCGGCAGAACACGCAGGAAGCACTGGAGAAGGCCCGGGCGTCCCTATTTCAGGCGCAGAAGATGGAGGCGCTCGGCGGGCTCAGCTCTGGAATCGCGCACGATTTCAACAACATCCTCACCGTCGTCCTTGGCAATCTCGATCTCCTCCGCCGCGCGCCCGAGCAGCGGCGAGAGCGCCTGATCAACAACGCGGTGCAAGCTGTGGAGCAGGGCCGCAAACTGACTCAGCAGTTGCTCGCCTTCGGACGTCGGCACCTGCACCAGCCCGAAGTCCTGGATCTGAACCGGCTGATCCTCGGTATGGACGACATGCTCAAGCAGTCCCTGCGCGGCGACATCCGGGTGGCGTTCGATCTCGCGCAAGGGCTTTGGCCTGTAGAGGTCGATCCGGCCCAGCTACAGATCGCGCTGATCAATCTCGCGGTGAATGCGCGTGACGCTATGCCCAGAGGTGGTGAGTTTCGGATCAGAACCGAGAACGTCACTGCGCCAGGCAGCGAACTTGAACAGAGCATCGCGATTGCGGTGTCTGACACCGGGTCCGGCATGCCGCCCGAGGTGGTTGCCCGTGCTTTCGAGCCGTTCTTCACCACGAAGGAGGTCGGCAAGGGCACCGGGCTCGGCCTGCCGCAGGTCTACGCTTTCGTACAGCAGTCACGCGGTTCCGTCCGGATCACGAGCGAGGTCAACCGCGGCACGACCTTCACGTTCTCACTGCCGCGCACGCATGCGCCGGTCGTCGAGGCTCGAAGGGAGAGCCTGAAACCTGACGATCCGGGGCGCTCCCTTCGCGTTCTTGTGGTCGAGGACAACGCGCAGGTGGCGGAGGTCGCCGCCTCGATCCTGGCTGAGCGCGGCCACAGGGTCGTGAGCAGCGCCAATGCGTCGGAGGCTCTGCACGTGCTGGACGGGGGTCAGTCGTTCGATGTGATCCTGTCAGACCTCGTGATGCCAGGGGAGATGAACGGGTTTGATCTCGCCCTGCGCGTTCGCGAACGCTGGCCCGCGTTACCGGTGTTGTTGGCCACCGGCTACAGCGAGCAGGCAGCCAGGGCGATCAAAGCGGGCTTCCCGCTGATCTCCAAGCCCTACCAACCTGCGGCGCTGCTGCTCGCCCTTGAGGGGACTGCTTCGACTCCCGTGGCTGCTGCGCTGCCGGCTGATGTTGTTCGTGTGCCGCGCACGGCAACAGTGATTGCAGGCGAGACCTGAAGCACTGCCTCATCTTCGTCCGAGGCCTCCTCAATGCCTCAACCTCGGACAAAGCGATCGGCAATGAGGGCATCAGGATCGGCAGCGTCCGCCCGCGGGATGCGGCCCTGACCAGCTGGATGACCGGGTCGGGCGCAAAGCCAAACCTCCGGTCTTGCCGGCATTGGCGGTCAGGCGTGCTGCCATCTAGCCGATTGCGGCCAGTATGCTCCTAGCCGAATCTTGGGAAAGCGGACATGCCGCGCGGCCTATTCGCTCGTGACCCTGAGGGAGGGTGATCGCGATGCGCTGAACCAGGCGGGGCCGGTTGCTCTTATCCGTTCAGCGCCCTTCGCCGGCCAGCACCAAGCGTAGGGACCGTGCGAGTTCGTCGCGTCGGTACGGCTTGTTCAGCACCGGCAGGTCTCCCCGGCCGATCACCTGCCCCTCATCGAGGTTCGCCACATAGCCCGAGGTGAGCAGCACCTTGATGCCGGGACGTAGTCTCTGCGCCTCGACGGCCAGTTGCGAGCCGTTCATGCCGCCCGGCATCACCACGTCCGAGAACAGGATGTCGATGCGCTCCACGCCCGTCAGATGTTCCAGCGCCTCGGCGGCGTTGCGGGCGACGACGACCCGGTAACGCAGCTCCTCCAGGCTCTCGACCGCCATGCCGAGCACCTGCTCGTCGTCCTCGACCAGCAGGACCGTCTCGCCGTCCCCGGCGCGGCGAAGCGGGATGGTCGCCCCCGGACCCGTCCCGACTTCCTCGCCGGCCGGGTCAGTCGAGCGCGGGAAGTACAGGCTGACCGTTGTGCCCCCGCCGACCTCGGACTCGATCTGTGCGAATCCCTTGGCGCTGCGCGTGAAGCCGTAGACCTGGCTCAACCCCAGCCCGGTCCCCTTGCCGACCTCCTTGGTCGTGAAGAACGGCTCGAAGATCCGTCCCAGCACCTCGGGCGGGATGCCGCTGCCCGTGTCGCTGACCGACACCGCCACGTAGGGGCCAGGCGCCACGCCCTTGTCGGCGACGGCTGCCGTCCCGAGGTGGACGTTGCGGCTCGTCACCACGATGCGGGCGTGGCGGTCATGACCCTCCAAGGCGTCGCGCGCGTTGACGATGAGGTTCAGCACCGCCGCCTCGAACTGGGCCGGGTCGATGCGGATCGGGTCAAGCGCCGGGTCGAGGTCAAAGACGAGCTCGACGGCCCCGCCCGCCGCGCGCTCGGCGAGCGGCTTGAAGTCGATGAGCAGACGGTTCGGGTTGAGCGTCTGGGGCCGCAGCATCTGCCGCCGCGAGAAGGCGAGGAGTTGCTGGGTCAGCTGCTCACCACGCCGCGCGGCACCCATCGCCGCCTCGGCCAGCCGCTTCACACGGTCGACGTGCTCGGGCCTCCGGAGGATCATGTCGAGACCGCCGACGATGACGGTGAGCAGGTTGTTGAAGTCGTGGGCCACGCCGCCGGTGAGCTGTCCGATGGCCTCCATCTTCTGGGCCTGGCGCAAGGCTTCCTCGGTCAGGCGCTGGTCGGTGCGGTCCATCAGAATGCCGGCGATGCGCAGCGGCAGGCCGGCTTCGTCACGCTTGATCTGCCCCCTCATGGCGATCCAGCGAACCTGCCCGTCGGCGCGGTGGATGCGGCACTCCAGGTCGAGGATGCCGGTCTCGAGCGTCGTAGCGAATGCGCGTTCCGCGGTGTCGCGGTCCTCCGCGACGACGTGGGCGAGGAGGCTCTCCCGGTCCCAGCGCGCCCCATTCCCGTCATAGCCGAAGACGGCATCGAAGCGGGGCGAGCGCCGCGAGGCGCCGGTGCGGTAGTCCAGGTCCCACGAGGCCATACCAGCCGCGTCGAGCGCGAAAGCCAGGGTTTCGTGCGCGGCCTCGACCTCCCGGGTGCGCTCGGCCACGCGCCGCTCCAGGTCCTCGTTCGCGAGCCGGAGCTGCTCTTGCACCCGCTCCCGCTCCAAGAGGTGCTCGCGGGCCTGGTACTGGCGGTGGCGTGCCCGCAGGGCCGAGGCCGCGGCGCTGGCGAGCGTCTCGGCGTTGACCGGCCGTTCCAGCAGGACGACGTTGCCGAGGCGGGCGAGCAGGCGCGAGGCGCGCTCGGAGCGGCGCCCGGCCTGGCGGGTCGCCAGCACGATGAACGGGAAGTCGGACCAGGGCGGCTGCGCGTCAAGCCAGGCGAATAGGTCGTCCGGCTTGCCGGCCTCGGCCAGCGCCTCCTCGGTGATCAGGGCGGCGCCCGCCCCGGTCTGGAGGCAGGCGAGCCAGCCCGAGATGTCGGAGCAAGCCTCGGCGCGTGTGCCTGCCCGGGCGAGCACCTGCTCCACGACCTGGGCGTCGCGCCCGCGCGGCGCCAGGATGAGGATGCGTTCCTCGTGCGAGTCCGGCGCGGTCACCGGCGCGCGCCCTCGGTGAGGCCCTGGCCCGTCAGCATCGCCATCTCCCCGCGATAGGAGGGCAACCCGGTCAGCACGCCCTCGAAGTCGGTGAGCGCCTCCCCGACCTGGATGCCGCCCGTCGTCAGCTTCATCTCGCGGATGCTGCGCTCGTGCGCGTTGACGCGGCTCTTCACCACCGAGAGGGCAGTACGGACCTCGCCCTTGGCCTCGAAGAAGCGGAACAAAAGGATGCTGTCGCTGAGATAGCTCAGGTCGACATCCGTCCGAACCTCACCGACGACGCCGTGCTGGCCCAGAACCAGGAGCGTGGTGACGCCCTGCTGGTTCAGGTAGCTCAGGAGCTCGTGCATCTGCAGGATGAGGAACTCCTCGCCCGGCATCGCGTGCAGGTAGGCGTTGAGGCTGTCGACCACGATAAAGCTGGCCCCCCGCTCCTCGACCGCCTGTCGA
Organism: Methylobacterium sp. FW102-HT35C08; assembly: GCF_058790235.1. Classification (NCBI taxonomy): domain Bacteria; kingdom Pseudomonadati; phylum Pseudomonadota; class Alphaproteobacteria; order Hyphomicrobiales; family Methylobacteriaceae; genus Methylobacterium; species Methylobacterium sp. FW102-HT35C08. Next base: position 2,167,724 of record NZ_JBYTCL010000002.1, read on the forward strand.
GCCAGGCTGGAGAACTCCCCGGGCGAGAGTTCGGCCGGGTCGATCTGCGTGATGGTCAGTCGCCCCGCCTCGACGTGGGGCGCGAGGTCCATCCCGAGCATGGCGGATCGGGCGAGCAGCGTCGCGAGCCCTTCGTCGAACAGGTAGTAGGTCGCGCTCTCGCCGCGCTCCAAGGCGGCTACCATGCAGCGGACGGCGGTCGTGGTCTTGCCGACGCCGGAAGGTCCGAGCAGCAGCGTATTGGTGCCCGGCACAAGCCCGGCGCCGAGCAGCAGGTCGAGCTCGGGCGAGCCGGTGGACTTGCCCCGCGCATCGAAGCTCGCGTGGTGCTCGGCGGCGATCAGGCGCGGGAACACCTGGATGCCGCCGGTCTCCAGGACGAAGTCGTGGTAGCCGCCGCGGAACTTGATGCCCCGCATCTTGATGATGCGTACCCGGCGCCGCTCGGAGCCGTATTCACGCGGCGCCTGCTCCAGCGAGATCACCCCGTGCGCGATGCTGTGGAGCTGCACGTCCCCGGTCTCGGAGGTCTTGTCGTCCAGCATCAGCACGGTGCAGGCGCGCTTGGCGAAGAAGCGCTTGAGCGCGAGGATCTGGCGTCGGTAGCGCAGCGGGTTCTGGGCCAGCAGGCGCAGCTCGGACAGGCTGTCGAATACGACCCGGTCCGGCTTCGTCTCCTCGACGCGCGCGATGACCTCCCTGACGGTTTCGCCGAGCTCGATTTCGGACGGGTGCAGGATCGACTGCTCGCTGTCGGGGTCGAGGCCATTTTCGTCGACGAGCTCGTAAACGTCGATGCCGTCGAGGTCCCATCCGTGCGTCGCCGCGGCCGCGCTGAGCTCGTCGGCCGTCTCCGACAGGGTGACGTAGAGGGCGCGCTCGCCGCGGGCGACACCCTCCCGCAGGAACTGCAGGGCCAGCGTCGTCTTGCCGGTGCCGGGCGTGCCCTCCAGCAGGTAAAGCCGGCTCGGCGTGAGGCCGCCGCAAAGGACCTCGTCGAGCCCGGTGACCCCGGTCGAGATACGGGACGCCTCGCCGGTCGGGCGGCTCGTCGTGGTGTTGGTCATCGTCGGTCGAGGCTCCGTGGGGAGGGGCGGACCTTGGCGAGCCGGCACGGTAGCGGCCTGCCAAGTCCTTGTCAGCGCTCGCGGCACCGCATCGTAGGGATCTAGGAGGTCCCTATACCGGCGGTCTGCGGCGACGGGGCGCGGGACGTCGCTGAGCGCCAGTTACACAGGTGCGCAACCTGCAGCTGCGTCATAGGTTTGCTGGGCAACCCCGCGGTTTCGAGCTGGGTCGGGAGACGACCTTGGAGGCTCAGGACAATGCGAGGACGGCGGCACCGGATCCCAGGCTCCTGCGCGCGGCGGTCGAGGCGTCCGGCGAGGCCATCCTCATCACCTCGGCTGACGTCGACGAGCCGGGCCCGCTGATCGAGTACGCCAACCCCGCCTTCACCCGGATGACCGGCTACGAGGCGCGCGAGATCGTTGGCCTGTCGCCGCGCATCCTGCAGGGACCCCTGACGGACCGGACCGTCCTGGACGGCTTGCGCGCCGCCCTTGAGGCCGGAGAAGCCACGCAGGCCGAGGCGGTCAACTACCGCAAGGATGGCTCGACCTACGTGGTCGAGTGGCTGATCACGCCGGTGCGGGAGGCCGACGGGCGCCTCACGCACTGGGTCGCGACGCAGAGGGACGTGACGGGACGGCGCGCCCACGAGGACCGTCAGGCGTTCATGGTGCGTGAGCTGCACCACCGGGTGAAGAACACGCTGGCCACCGTCCAGGCCGTGCTCAACGCCACCGCGCGCTCCCCCCTCTCGATCTCCGAGTTCATCCGCGCCTTCTCGGGCCGGATCGCCTCGCTGGCCCGCACGCACGCGCTGATCACCGAGGACCTTGCCCAGGCCGCCTCGTTCGAGGGGCTGCTGCGGGCCGAGCTCGACCCGTACGGCGAACGGGGCCGCCTGACCCTGGACGGGCCGAAGGTGGTGCTGCCGTCCGAACTCGCCGTGCCGGTCGGCATGGCCCTGCACGAGTTGACCACCAACGCCCTGCGGCACGGGTCGCTTGCCGATCCGGACGGCCGCCTCCAGGTCACATGGTGGGTCGAGGATGGCACGTCCGGCCGAGCCCTCCGCTGGAACTGGGCCGAGCATGACGGGCCGCCTGCCGCGCATCCCACGCGCCAGGGCTTCGGCCACCGGCTCCTCAACAAGGTCTTGGCCACCCAGACCGGGGCGGAAGTGGATGTCGACTTCGCGCCAGACGGACTAAGAGTGTCCGTGCGCATGCCGTTGCCCGGCACCGAGTAGCAGCCTCTCTCGTGACGAGCCTTCACGCCTTCGTCCGACCTTGATGCGAAAGGCCGCAATCCGGCGCATCAGCGGGAAACACCCGCAATACCGCATGTGCTAGGAGGCTCGTATGCACCTCGAATACGCCCTCGACAGCACCTCGACGCGAACCCCACTCCTCGGGAACGACAGTCAGCGTGCCACCGGCGGCCCGGTCCGTACGGCCGCGCGGTCTCTCTCGCCGCTCCCGCGGCCCGGTCCGGCTCGGGGCTGAGCCCGTGGCTTCGGAGACGTCGGCTTTCCACGGTGGTGGCCTCATGGGCGCGCGCGTGCGTGCCTTCGATTGGACGACCACGTCTTTGGGGCCGCAGGAGCGCTGGCCCCCGTCGCTGCTGACCCTCGTGCGGGTCATGCTCAACTCGCGCCAGCCCATGTTCATCGCCTGGGGCGCGGACCGCACGCTGATCTACAACGACACCTATGCGCCCATGCTGGGTGAGCGCCACCCCGCGGCCCTAGGTCGCCCGTTCTTCGAGACCTGGCCCGAGGTGCGGGGAGAGGTCGGTGCGCTGATGGATCGTGTGTACGCCGGCGACCCAGTGCACATGAACGACTTGGCTCTCACCCTCCATCGCAACGGCTATCCCGAGGAGACGCACTTCGCATTCTCCTACACGCCCGTGCCGGGGGATGACGGAACAATCACCGGCCTGTTCTGCGCCTGCACCGAGACGACCCGTCAGGTTCTCGCCGAGCGGCAGGCCGCGTCCGAGCGCCAGCGTCAGCAAGCGCTGCTCCAGCAGGTGCCAGGTTTCGTCGCAGTGCTGCGCGGCCCGGGCCACGTCTTCGAGTACGTCAACGATGCCTACGTTACGGTGGCGGGCCGTCGTGACTACATCGGGCGGAACGTGCGCGCGGTGTTCCCGGAGCTGGCCGGGCAAGGCTTCTACGAGCTTCTCGACCATGTCTACGCGACGGGCGAACCGTTCGTGGCGCAGGCCCTGCCTATCCGGCTGGTCGGTGAGGACGGCGACCGGTACCTCGACTTCATCTACCAGCCCATCCGCGGTGCCACAGGGGATGTCACCGGCATCTTCGTGGGCGGCTACGAGGTCTCGGAACAGATCCGCTCGCGGGCTGCCTTGGCCGAGAGCGAGAGCCGCTACCGCACGCTGTTCGAGAGCATTGACGTCGGCTTCTGCATAATCGAGGTGCGATTCGACGACGCGGATCGAGCCATCGATTTCCAAATCGTCGAGGCCAATCCCGCCTACGAGCGGCAGACTGGCGCCAACGTCGTTGGCCGGTGGGTCAGCGACTTTGCTCCCGACCTCGAACAGCACTGGTTCGACACCTATGGGCGCGTCGCGCTGACGGGCGAACCCGCTCATATCGAGAACCGGGCCGACGTGTTCGGACGTTGGTTCGACGTGCGCGCGTTGCGTGTCGGCGATCCAGCGGCGCGTCGGGTCGCGGTGCTCTTCAGCGACATCTCCGAGCGCAAGCGCATGGAGCAGACGCTCCAAGACCTGAACGCGACCTTGGAGCAGCAGGTCCACCAGCGTACGGCCGAGCGCGACCAGCTCTGGATCTTGTCCGAGGACATGCTGGCGCGAGCCAATTACGATGGGATGATGTCGGCGGTCAGCCCGGCCTGGACACGGGTGCTCGGCTGGTCGGAGGCCGAGCTCCTGTCGCGGCCGTACGGGACGTTCATGCACCCCGACGATATGGGCCCGACGCTCGCCGCCCTCGCCCGGATGGGTGAGACGCGGCAGCCGACGCGCTTCGAGAACCGTATCGCCACCGACGACGGTCGATGGAAGCTTATCGAGTGGACGGTGGCGCCAGAGCCCGACGGCGCCAACTTCATCGCGGTGGGCCGCGACCTCACCCTCGCGAAGGCGCGCGAGGCGGAGCTGGCCTCAGCCCAGGAAGCCTTGCGCCAAGCGCAGAAGATGGAGGCGGTGGGCCAACTCACAGGCGGCGTCGCGCACGACTTCAACAACCTGCTGACCGTGATCAAGTCCTCGACCGACCTCCTGAAGCGTCCGAACCTGCCGGAGGACCGCCGCGAACGCTACGTCGGCGCCATCTCCGACACCGTCGCACGCGCCGCCAAGCTCACGGGCCAGCTCCTGGCCTTCGCGCGGCGGCAGGCGCTCAAGCCCGAGGTCTTCGACGCCGGCCGGAGCGTCCTCACCATCAGCGACATGGTCGGCACCCTGAGCGGCTCGCGCGTTCGAATCGTCACGAACATCGCGGACGAACCTTGCTTTGTCGATGCCGATCCGAGCCAGTTCGATACGGCCCTCGTGAACATGGCCGTCAACGCCAGGGATGCCATGGAGGGCGATGGCACTCTGACCATCACAGTGAACCCTGTGGCGACAATCCCGTCGATCCGCACCCATCCTGCCGTGAGCGGCGACTTCGTCGCTGTGGGCATCGAAGACACGGGCTCCGGCATCGCCCCCGAGCAGATTGAGCACATCTTCGAACCGTTCTTCACGACGAAGGGCGTAGGACAGGGAACTGGTCTCGGGTTGAGCCAGGTCTTCGGCTTCGCCAAGCAATCGGGTGGGGAGGTCCGTGTCCAGAGCACGATCGGACAGGGTACGATGTTCGTCCTGTACCTGCCGCGCGTTGAGGCCGCGACCCGTCCGCCCCAGGCGGATCCGGAACCCCTTGTCGACGGGCATGGCATGTGTGTCCTCGTGGTCGAGGACAACCCCGACGTGGGCACATTCGCGACCCAGACCCTGACCGAGCTCGGCTACGTCACCGTTTGGGCGATCGACGCCGAGGAAGCGCTGGCCGAGTTGACCAAGGATGCCGACCGCTTCGACGTGGTGTTCTCCGACGTGGTGATGCCCGGGATGAACGGCATCGACCTCGCCCACGAGATCCGCCGCCGGCACCACGACCTGCCGGTGCTGCTCGCCTCCGGCTACAGCCACGTGCTGGCACAGAACGGCACCTATGGGTTCGAGCTGCTGCACAAGCCATACTCGGTCGAGCAGCTCTCGCGCCTTCTGCGCAAGGTCGCGAGCTGGGAGCGGCGCAAGCGCATCCTGAGCGAGCTCCCCTGATATTCAGCGCGTCCCAGCGACCGCATCGGTTCTGTCAGGCCCTCACCCGTAAACCTGAGCGTGTAGGCGCGCGCACGAGCGGAACGCCGTGCTGCTGGTGCCCGCGTAGAGCGCGGTCATGAAGTCGGCCGGCGTCTCGCCACTGCTCGCCCGGACCGCCCCACCGAGCGCGGGGTGGATGATCAGACCGGCTCCGGGGGTCAGCCCCAAGGTCCAGAGCAGGACGTAGACGATGAGGACGACCGGGCCGCAGAAGGACAGCACAGCGCCCCGCTTCTGCCCGGCCGCATCGGCGGCGGCGCGGAAGATCGCCCAGGTGAGATGGGCGACCCTGTCCGCGATCAGGCCTGTCCCGATACGCGCGCAGAGGACCGTCAGGAAGATGTCGGCGAGGACGAGGCCCATGACGAGCACGCCCGATGCCTGTTCGAGGACGGGCAGGATCAGGCCAGCCATCCTTCCGACCTCAGGCGTTGGTTAGGGTCCAAGGACGCATCGCTTCCGGGCCGATGATGTCGGGCGGCGGTTTGAAGCCGCGTGCCGCGCCCCGCATCGCCTCGGCACGACGGCGGAAGCCGCTGCGCTGGCGGTAATCGCGTCGGACCTTCTCAGACGGAGCGAGCGGGGCTTCCGAGAGGTTCCGCGCACAGATCACGTCGGCTGCGGTGACGCCGGCCAAAGCCACAAGGGCGATCACCACGTTGTCCTTGCGCGGATTATGACCCTCAAGCCCAGGCAGCACCGTGGCGATGTCGAGCGCGTCGCCGGCGACACGTGCCGAGATCCACGGGGTCGGATCTCTTGCGCCCAAGATCCCGATCCCTTGCAGGAGTTCGCGCACACCGTAGGCTTGGATGATTGGGGCCGAGCGCGGCATTCCAAGCCAGCGAGCGATGGCGCCGCCGCACGCCACCTCGGTAAGCCCGAGGCCGATCGAGAACCAACCTAAGCCTTGGGCGAGTTCCCTGGTTGCGGGATCTGGCCTGCGGCGCGGGTCTGACACGAGGTAGCTCGGCAACTCGGAGCGATCAGGAGCGCCGCTCCGGCGGCGTTGTGACATGGCCTCGGACATGCTGACTTCCTCGCTGCACCAGGGAGGGCGAAGGGAGCAGGCCCGCCGCAGCGCGACGGGCCGTGGAACCACTCAGGGTCTGAGCACCACCTTGATGCAGTTGTCCTTCTTGTCGCGGAATGTCTTGTACATCTCGGGCCCTTGTTCGAGCTTGGCCCGATGGGTGATGACGAAGGACGGGTCGATCTGACCGTCGTCGATGCGCTTGACGAGGTCGTCGGTCCACCGGTTCACGTGGGTCTGCCCCGTGCGGATGGTCAGTCCCTTGTTCATGAGGGCTCCCATCGGCACCTTGTCGATGAGCCCGCCATAGACGCCCGGGATCGAGAGGATGCCGGCGGGCCGGCAGACATAGATCATCTCGCGCAGCACTGAAGCGCGGTCGCTCTCCAGCATCACCGCCTGCTTGACGCGGTCGTAGGCGTGTTCGAGCGCGCGCGGTGAATGCGCCTCCATGCCGACGGCGTCGATGCACTTCTCCGGGCCCTTGCCGCCCGTGAGTTCGTTCAGCCGCTCGACTACGCTCTCCTCGCTGTTGTCGATGGTGATGGCACCGCCTGCGCGTGCCATCTCCAGGCGCTCGGGCACGCTGTCGATGCAGACCACCTGCTTTGCCCCGAGCAGCAGCGCGGAGCGCAGCGTCATCTGACCGACGGGGCCAGCGCCCCAGATCGCGACCGTATCGGTCGGCTGGATATCGGCCTGTACCGCTGCCTGCCAGCCGGTGGGGAAGATGTCACCGAGGAACAGGACCTGCTCATCGCTCAGGTTCTCCGGCACCTTGATGTGGGTCTTGTCGGCAAACGGCACGCGGACGTACTCGGCCTGCCCGCCCTGGTACCCGCCCGTGAGGTGGGTGTACCCGAACAGTCCCGCGGTGGTGTGCCCGAAGGCTTTGTCGGCGATGTCCTTGTTGCGGTTCGAGCGTTCGCAGACGGAGAAGTAGCCGCGCTTACACTGGTCGCACTCGCCACAGATGATTGTGAACGGCACGACGATGCGCTCCCCTTTCTTGAGCGCGCCATCAACGCCTTTGCCGGTCTCGACAACTTCGCCCATGAACTCGTGGCCCATGACGTCGCCCTTCTCCATGCCGGGCATGAAGTGGTCGTAGAGGTGCAGGTCCGAGCCGCAGATCGCGCAGGCGGTGACCTTGATGATCGCGTCGCGATCATCCTCGATCTTGGGGTCCGGGACCGTGTCGCAGCGGATGTCCTCAGTGCCGTGCCAAACCAGCGCCCTCATGGACCATCTCCTAACATGTATGAAGTTTTCATACCCCCGATTTCAGATCTACTGGTTCGAACGGGCTTCGAATTGAAAGGTTTCATACCCTAACTGCTCAAAATTTGAGCTTAATTACACTCACATCCACGTTTTATCTTGGCCATAACAGATTTCTATGTCGGTATTAGAACGTTATACCAATTGAGAACAAGCAAGTTTGGCAAAACCATTTAGTGGGCAAGGGCAGCAGCCGCCGAGCTAATCTGGCGCTATGAAGGAATACGGCCCTGTTGGAGCGGGCCGAGCGCCGACGACGCCTGCTTCGGCGCATGCTTGGACAACGGGCAGAGATCGCCGCAGGCCGGAGATAGAGCGTCGGCTTCAGGACGAAGGGCCAAGGTCCAGTTGCCAGCCGAGCCGAAATTGCGGGCGGTTTGACGAACGGCCGCTTTGGAGAAACGCCGACATCTGTCCGGGCGGCCGGGTTGGGTCGGGAGCAGACCCGGGTGGCTGCCGTGATGCCTCCAGCTGCTGCTCGACAGCGTGGTATTGGCAGAGGCGCCTCCAAGGCGGCCCCTGCCAAGAACTCACCGATCGTGTCGTGCGGGTACGCCCGAGGACTTCATCGTGCGGGTGCGGTTGTGCTCCCGCCTGCGCCGACGCCAGGACGCACGGTGCCGGTTCCAGGCACCGCCGCGGCGCCGGTTGCGGGTGAGCGGGTGCTGGTACCTGTTGTCTCTTCGGTCGCCTTCTGCCCTTCGCTCTTCACGGAACCCGGGTTGTTCATGTTGCCCGTAGCGCTACCGCCGCCGGCCGGCTGTTGGGCATAGGCTGTGCTGGTGAGAGCAACAGCAAGCGCGGCCGAAAGGCCGTATATCTTCATGCGCATGGGCGTTTCCTCAATCGTCCCAAGTCTGGGATCGTACATCAACGCAGCCTGCGCACTCTTTGTTCAGTAGAGATCGGCGGTGATGGCCGCGAGGACGTAAGAGAGCCAGCGCGTCATCGGGTGAGGACCCGATCGCAGGCACCTGTCGGCGGTGCTGGTGCCCGCGGGCGGCCAGCAGGACGAGAAGACCCCACAGAAGGCCCTGGTCGGTTCGGATGGCTTTTCGCCATGCCGCTTCGGGGCAGCAATGCATCGACAGGGAAGCAAACGTAGCGGCCGCGCCTTTTTTCGACGCATTGCGAACCGTGGCGGCGCTGCCTTAAAGATCAGCCATGCAGATGCGGATTGCCACGGCAGACGACGGGGCGCTGATCGCACGTCTCCACACGGCGAGTTGGCGAAGCGCCTATCGTGCAATCCTCAATCCTAACTTCCTGGCCGGTCCGATCGAGGAGGATCGGCTCAGCGCTTGGATGTCCCGGATCGCGCAGCAGGACCCGCACGAACTCATCATCATCGCCGAAGCCGCTGACGAGCCTATTGGCTTTGTTTGTGCCGTGGGGGCTGAGGATGATCAATGGGGGACGTTGATTGACAATCTTCACCTCCTGCCGGCGGCAAAAGGACGAGGACTGGGCGCAATACTGTTGAAACATGCTGCAGAATGGTCGGCGAATAATTATAGAAGGGCTGGAATTTACTTGTGGTGCTACGAGCAAAATATGCCGGCCCGCCGCTTCTACGAACGTCTTGGCGGCGTAGTTGTTGAGCGAAGCATGCATGACGTGCCGGGCGGGGGCGTCCGACCCGCTTTGCGCCTTCATTGGCCTGACCTGGTCTCGGCGTTCAGCCTCGGTGAGGTCCGCTGACCACACTGAGCCGACCTTGAACAGCATTGCGTCTACGGCCGCTTTCGGGAAGCGCGGACGGCTGTCTGGACGGCTGCAACGGGTCGAAAGCGGCATGGCCGCTCAGGATCTGCGATGTTGCTCGTGACATCAAGCCGCGTGCCTGCTCCGGTGCGTTCGTATGAAGCTTAGAGCGTCGGACGCGGTCACGGGCTTGCTGTACAGGAAGCCCTGCATCTCGGTGCAGCCTTCCTGTTGCACCTTCTCGGACTGATCCTGCGTCTCGACACCTTCAGCCGTGATAGTAGCTCCCCGTCGAGAGCCGATGCCGACAATCGCTCGCACGATCGAGGCCGTATCCGGGTCAGCGATGTCGCGGATGAACGTGCGGTCGATCTTGATCTTGTCGAACGGAAACCTGCGCAAGTAGCTCAGGGATGAAAAACCGGTGCCGAAATCGTCCAGCGCTATGCGGACGCCGAGAGCCTTCAGCCGGTGCAGACAGGCGATCACCGCCTCGCTGTCCCGCATCAACACGCTCTCGGTGATCTCAAGCTCAAGCCGATGCGGCGCCAGTCCCGACGTGAGCAACGCCCCCAGGACGGCCTGCTCCAACCCGGGCTGCTGGAACTGCACGGCCGAGACGTTGACCGCCACACGCAAGTCATCCGGCCACGACACGGCCTCGCGACAGGCGGCGCGCAGGGCCCATTCACCCAGCGCGACGATCAGGCCCGTTTCCTCGGCCAGCGGGATGAACTCAGAGGGCGGTATCAAGCCGCGCGTCGGATTTTGCCAACGCAGCAACGCCTCGAACCCGCTGACCGTTTCATCTGCGGCACACACGATCGGCTGGTAGTGCAGCGTGAACTCGTCGCGCCACACCGCTTCCCGCAATGTCTGCTCGCGTTCGCCCTGCACCGCAACCATCGTGCTCATGCTGGGATCGTAGAAGCAGCACTCGCTGTGCGGGGCCGTCTTGGCGATGTAGAGCGCCATGTCAGCGTGGTTGAACAGGCTCTGGCCGTCGAAGCCATCCTGTGGTGCCAGGGCAATGCCGATGCTGATGCCGACGCTCATCCGTCGTCCGTCAAGCTCGATCGGCTGCTCCATCGACTGGATCGCGCGGCGAGCAACCACACCCGCGCTCTGTGAACCATCAAGGCGGCTGACGATGATCGCGAACTCGTCTCCGCCAAGTCGCGCGACCGTGTCGCCGTCGCGCACGGCAGCGCGCAACCGTTCGGCGACGACCTGTAGGACTGCGTCCCCCGCCAAGTGGCCGAGCGTGTCGTTCACGACCTTGAAGCGGTCCAGATCACAGACTAGCAGGGCGAAACCGTCGCCGTGGCGCCGTGAAGCCGCGAACGCCTGTTCGAGCCGGTCGCGGAACAGCGCTCGATTGGGCAGTCCGGTCAGGCCGTCGTGCGTGGCCATGTGGGCCACCTGCTGCTCGGCCGCCTTGCGCCGTGTGATGTCGATCTGCGTGCCAACGACCCGGAGCGCGCGACCGCTCGCGTCGCGACCGACGACCTTGCCGCGTGTGAGAACCCAGATCTGGCCACCGCTCTTCGTCAGGAGCCGGTACTCGCATTCATACGTCGCTGTCAGGCCGCGCAGGTGGTCGCGCATGGCGCTGACAGCGCGCTCGCCATCCTCGGGATGGGCGACCTGCGGCCACAGTTCGAGGTTCGGCCTCAACTCGCCCCGCTCGTACCCAATCATCCGGAACCAGCGGTCGGAGAACCACGCTTCGCCCGTCACCAGGTTCCAGTCCCAGAGGCCGTCGTTGCCGCTGTCCAAGGCATGGGCGAGGCGATCCTCGCTCGCGCGCAGTCGCGCCTCGCTCGCCAAGAGCGCGCGCTCGCTCTCGGCCCGTCGTGTCGTATCACTGTACGTGCGCACATAGCCCCCGTCCGGAAGCCGTACGACCCGCACCTCAAGGCTTGTTCCGTTTGGTCGCGCCCGCTCGTACACGTCGGGCAAGCTGGCGAGGTCGGCGGCATCGAGAGCGCCCATCAACGAGTCCGGGCTCGTCTGATACTCGCCACGGGCGACCTGATAGGCGTTGATGACGTCGTAGGGGCTGCCCTCGCACAGAACGCTTTCCGGCAGGTCGAGGAGCTCCCTCGCGCGCCTATTATGCAGGCGCACGCACATGTCTGGGCCGTACAGGATCAGCCCCTGATCCATGTTCTCCAGTGTGGTGCGCAGAAGCTCGCTCGTCTCGCGCAACTTCTCCTGCATCCATGCCTGCTCGGTGACATCCAGGAGGATGCCGACGATAGCGGTGACCGCGCCCGAAGCGTCGCGTTTTGGCACGCCGCGGATGATGACGGTGCGCTCTGCGCCATCCGGTCGAACGATGCGAGCTTGTCCGTTGTAGGTACCCTGCAGGCTCGGCTCTGTTCCATGGATCACGGCCTCGATGCGCGTGCGGACCGCGTCGCGTTCGTCCGGATGGTAGAAGCGCAGGTGCTGATCGAGTGGCATCAAGCCACGATCCGGCATGGCAACGCCGAAGATCGAAGCCACGCCCTCCGTCCAGCGAATGGTCCGGTCGGGTACGTTGATGCGCCAGCGGCCGAACTGGGCAGCGATCTCAGCAAGACGCTGGGCATCGTAGTCGGACGCCGCGGCGGCATCTCCGACCGTATCATTTTTGAATGGGATGCCCGCTCCCTCAGCTGAGATCGGATACATTACGACCCCTACTAGATCAGGGCAATCATAGAGGCTTATCCGTTAAGCAATCACGGCCCTGTTCGGCATGTGCAGTGCAATATCTACTTTTCTCAAGGAATGGTTACCGCGTTGTACTTGGCAATTCATATTGTTTTGGTGAGCTGAGGCGTTCGCCTGTCGCAACCACGCAACGCATCAGCCGCGACCGGAATGGCGTTTCGGGGTAGGTGACTGCAACCGACAATTTCAAGCTCGCCTTCGGCGCCTTCGTGGGGATCGAGATCGTGCCGATCACGGTGCGCTCGACCGTCACCATCAGGGCAAGATGCGCCTGTGCCTGCTCACCCTCGATCCCGCAGCCAAGGGCAGCGGGCACCTGGAGAAGAACGCCAACTTGTCGGCAACCGCCTGCTCGCTGTCCGCGAACTCGACCGATGCGCAGGCCATCCAGGGCGACAACAACGCCACCGCCAGAGCCGACATGATCTGTGCCGCCGGCGGGGCGAGCACCAACCGCGCCAACTTCGCGCCGCCGGTCACGACGGGCTGCCCGGCGATCAAGGGCCCCCTCGTGGGCACTGTCACTACACAGACGCCCGGTGATTGTGTCACCGTCAGCATGACCGCCGGACCTGGGCCGGGCAAAGGACCCGGTGGCCCCGGCGCGGGCGCACGTCGTCGAACATCTGATACCGCGGCCAACGCCTCAATGCCGCCCTACGGCGGAGCGGACCGACCTGGAGACCGCCCATGACACGCGAACGCATCACGGTCAGTGCTGACATCGATGCGGAAACGGCGAAGATTGTCGAGGATGGGCTGGACCGCTTCAACGAACTTCACAACGGCCCCGACCCGACCAAGCCCCTCTGGCTTGTATGCCGTGACGACCAGGGACAGGTGTTGGGCGGTCTCAAGGGCCTGATACAGTGGGACTGGTTCGTCGTCTTGATTCTCTGGGTGGAGGAGGAAAGACGGCGGCAGGGGATCGGACAGCGTCTGCTACGGAAGGCCGAAGACGCGGCGCGCAAACATGGGTGCCGTAGGGTCAGGCTGGCGACGATGACGTTTCAGGCCCCGGAGTTCTACAGGAAGTCGGGATATGTGGAGGAGTGTCGGTTGCTCGATGTGCCTCCCGGCCATGCGTACATATGGATGTCCAAGACACTGGCGGATTGACTTCGCCCGTCGGCGTTACGTTGGCGAGTTCTCATGCTCGTCGTCCTCGCCGGGTGGCCCGGAACGGGGCGGTTGTGGAACGACCGCACAGGGTGAAAAACAGCTGGTCTGCGTCTGGATGAGATATGCGCTGAACCGGTCGTCCGGCGTGGATCTGATCCGGCGGAAGCACCCAAACACGCAATTTCCAGATACGAAGCTTAACTAGGTTGGAAGCAATCCGATTTTTTGGTAGCTTTCGATCAAGTTATCAAACACTTTTACATCCGAACGGCTGCGAGCGATCATCTGCGCCCCCGCGACAGCAGCATAAATGGCGCGGGCCCTTAACTCACCCTCGGCTGGCGAGGCGAGTTTGGCAGCGATCAAATGTTCGCATAGCCAAGCAACGTTCACGTCGGCGAAAGTTTGCACCTCCTTCAACACTGGCTCGGGCAGCTCGTCATGTTCCGTCGCCATGAAGCTGCTCAGGCACATGCGGTTGTTGCGCTCCAGGGATAGCCGGAAGATGCTCGGGTATTGCTGCAACGCTTCGGTTGGGCTTCGGGCATTCGTCGAGATGGCTTCGAGATCGCGGACGATATCTTCCCAGTAGCGCCGTGCAACCGCCTCGCCGAGGAGAGCCTTAGTGGCGAAGTGGTAGTTGATGCTGGCAGCCTTGATGCCGACGCTCTCCGCGAGGTCGCGGAAGTTGAGGCCGCCGTAGCCATAGGCCATCGCCGCCTCCCTGGCGGCCACGAGGATGGCCTCTCTCACATTCCCCTTTGACGTCGCTGCCATGTTCAACCTCCGCCTGTCATATGGCAGACAGGGGTTGACAGCACAAGATCTCGGTCCTAGCTTCCAACCTGTCATATGACAGACAGACAAATGCCTCAGGAAAGCGAGCCGACGATGTCCGACAAGCTCAAGCTCTTCACCTCACCCTCGGCCTTTCCGAACCCGCAGCGCTTGCGGATCTTCATGCACGAGAAGGGCATCGCCGCTCACTTCGACGAGACAGTCTACGACATGTCACCGGTGGGCGAGCAGCGGGGTTGGAAGCACCTGAAGATGAACGCTTGGGGCGAGACACCGACGCTCGCGCTCGCCGACGGCTCTTACCTGAGCGAGACCTCCGCCATCGCCCGCTACCTCGACGACACGTTCGAAGGCCGCAAGATCATGGGCGGGACGGCGCACGAGCGTGGCCTCGATCAGATGTGGGACAACCGGGTGTGGGTCCACATCCTCTATCCCATCGTCACGGCATTCCACGTCCTGCATCAGGGTCTGGGCCCGAAGCTCGAACTGACCAGCAATCCGGCCTGGGGCGAGCATTCCCGCAAGGTGGCCCTGGCGCATGCCGGTTTGGTCGACCGGCACCTCTCCGACGGCCGGGCGTGGCTGCTGGGAGGCGATCAGCCGACGTTCTCGGACATCACGTTGGCGACGGCCATCGCGTTCTCCAAGTTCCCCGTCAACGCCACCCCGCTCGATGAGCGGTTCGAGCATCTCGATGCCTTCTGGCGGCGCTGGCAGTCCCGTCCGGCCTTCATCGCTGCCTATGCGGACCGTAGCAGCGGTGTGCCGGAGATCGACAATCGCACATGAGCGTTCGGCGGTCGGGCGTGGCAACCGTCCGACCGCAATGCTGCTTTGAGCGGCGTACTGCGATGGCTGCTTTGGGATGCCACAGCGAAGGTCCCCACGACCGGCTTGGATCGTGAGTGGGCGCGACGGTGGCGTCTGCTTCTGCCGATTCTCGCCTGAAAGCGGAACGGCAGAAATCCACCCAGCCTAGCCCTTTAGATGCGCCCGCCGTCGGGACAGGATTTGGCCGAAAGCCGCCGGTCTGCTTCTGAGCGAATGGGCCACGAAAGCAGACGGCAAACGACCGATCCGCGGCCGAAGCTCAAATGGTTCAACCCTCGCCAGAGGGTTCGCGCGGTCAGTGCTCGACCCGGCATCACACGCCCGGCCATTGATAGTCCCGGAACTGATCCCGCAGCCTCGTCTTCTGGATCTTCCCCGTCGCCGTGTGCGGGATCTCCTCGACCAGAACGACATCATCCGGCAGCCACCATTTGGCGATGCTCGGGCGCATGAACGCGAGGATCTCAGCCTTGTCAGGGGTGCGGCCGGCCTTTGGCACGACTACGAGCAGCGGGCGCTCGTCCCATTTGGGATGGGCGATGCCGATCACCGCCGCTTCCGCCACGTCGGGGTGGCCGACCGCGAGATTCTCCAGTTCGATCGAGGAGATCCATTCGCCGCCCGACTTGATCACGTCCTTGGAGCGGTCGGTGATCGACATGTAGCCATTCGGGTCGATGGTGACGATGTCACCGGTATCGAAGAACCCGCGGTCGTCGAGGATCGGCGTGCCGTCCCGGAAGTAGGCCTTGGCCACCGCTGGGCCTGCAACCTTGAGGCGGCCGAGCGTGGCGCCGTCCCAGGGTAGATCGCTGCCCGAATCGTCTGTCAGGCGGAACTCGACCCCGAAGGGCGGGTATCCCTGCTTCGTCTTGAGGTCGAGGCTCGACGCCTCGTCCAGGCGCTCGACCTCGGGTTTGAGCGCGCAGAACGAGCCGATCGGGCTCATCTCGGTCATCCCCCAGGCGTGCATCACGGCGACCCCGTAGTCGCGCTCGAAGCGCTCAGTCATAGCGCGCGGACAGGCCGACCCGCCGATCAGGATACGCCGCAGGTGAGCGAGCCTGCGCCCCGTGGCGTCGAGGTGCTGAAGCAGCCCGAGCCAAACCGTCGGCACCCCCGCCGTCACAGTGACGTCCGCCCGCTCCAGCAACTCGTGCAGCGATGCACCGTCGAGCCGGGGGCCGGGTAGAACCAAGCCCGCACCCGTCATCGGAGCCAGGAAGGCGAGCGACCAGCTGTTGGCATGGAACAGCGGCACCACCGGCATCGCGACGTCGCGGCTCCTGAGCCCGATGTAGTCCGGGCTGTTGTTGGCCATTGCGTGCAGCACGTTCGACCGGTGCGAGTAGAGCACGCCCTTCGGCTTGCCCGTAGTGCCGGAGGTATAGCAGAGGCCTGCCGCCGCGTTCTCGTCGAGGCGCGCCCAGGCGAAGTCCGCGTCCGCCTCTGCAATCCACGCCTCGTAGGCGACCGCGTCGCGCAGGTTCGTCTGCGGCATGTGAGCCGCGTCGGTGAGGATGACGAAGCGCTCGATCGTGGGCAAATCTTCGGCCAACCGCTCGACCAGCGGCAAGAACGTCAGGTCGAGGAGGAGGATCCGGTCCTCCGCATGATTGATGATGTAGGCGATCTGATCCTCGAACAAGCGAGGGTTGACCGTGTGGTAGACCGCACCGATACCGGTGATGCCGTACCACGCCTCCAAGTGGCGCCACGTGTTCCAGGCCAGCGTCGCCACGCGGTCGCCCGCACGGATGCTGTCCCGCTCCAGCCTCTTGGCGAGCCGCCGCGCTCGCTCGTGGATCTCCGCATAGGTCGTGCGGTGCATCGGTCCCTCAACGGAGCGCGAGATCACGGCCCGATGAGGGTGCTGGGCCTCGGCATAGTCGAGGATGCGGTGAATGAGCAGGGGCCAGTCCTGCATCTGGCCGAGCATGGCGCGCCTGTGCCTCCCTTTGGCCGCGCGGAGGCATCCGACCTCTTCGAACGCGGACTTGCAAGCGGGCATTGGGGCCCGTTGGCGCCGAGCTTAGTGCATTTCGTGTCGGAAGGGATTCGGGTGGCACGCGATCTTGTGCCATCACCCAGACGATCAAACTTGATTGCGTCAGCGTCTGCTTCCGGGGTGCTGCCAAGTTCAACGACAGAGCGGCATCAGACCTCAAATTGAATGTCGGCTATCGGGCGGCCCTCCAATGACGGCCAGCTCGGCTGGATCGCCGCCGTAGACTGGGGCGTGTCCAAAAACTGTGTCGGCGGCGGGCAGATCCTCAGGTTCGGGATAGTGCCCGATGGTCGCGATCAGACCGTCGTGCCTAAGGGACTCAGATTCGAGGTATCGCTCGGCGAGCCTTTCGATGTCTGCGGGTGTAAGCGATCGGTTGAAGCGGACGAGGGTGAACAAGGTCCCTGTCCTCTCCCACAAACGCTGCGCCATTCGCTGGGCCTGGCCGGGTGTGGCGTGGCCTAGGGAGCGCAGGATCTCACGCTGACCGAACCGTGGGCGCAGATCGTGGGGGATGTACGACGAAACAGGATCGTCTGTCGGCGGCGGTGGAGGTTGGTGAGGGGCAAGGCGTGATTCCCTGCCGTCCAGAACTGCGGACATCCCGAGTGGGCCTGGACGTTGCGATCGGACCGGGCGGGTCCGAAAACAGCCGGAGAAGCAACGGCGGGTTGAGCATCACAGGCGTTTGGCTGGGGCGCCAGGATTCTCACCCAGCGCGAACTCAGCTTAAGATTCGATCCAAGTCATTGGATTTGCATGCGCTTCAACTTCGTGCGCACAGGCAGTTGATACGATCCTGCGCCTCGTGCCAAGGGCTCATTCCGATGCTCCACAAGTGATCGCGGCAAGCCGAAAATCAGACGAGGCGCTTCATGGCTTCAAGCTTCAGCCATGCACGAGGTGCCGTCGGCAAAGCGCCATCAGCGGACCTTCGAGCAAAACCACCTGAATGGCCGCTTGGAGTCCGACAACTGCCGTTGAGATGGAATGATCGGTCCGGCGACCACAACGTCCTCATGTCGAGTCCCATAAAGTTGGCCCTGACCTTTGGGCGTCGATACGGTCGCCGTCATGGCCATGGCATACTCATACATCCGCTTCCCGCGCCCGGAGCAGATGCGCGGCGAGCGCCTCCGCCGGCAGCGCGAGGCCGCTGATAAGGGGCGGCCGAGAAGGGGCTCGTGATCGACGAAAGCCTTACGAACCTTGAGTTGAGCGCCTAGTTGTAGCCGTGGCGTGGGTTAGAGGACGGTATCCCGGCCGCCCAGGCATCATCGCCGATTCGTTTCCAAGAGCGTTGTCGAGCATGTTGATCCGACTGTGGGGGAATTGGCTCAGGGCGAGTGATGTCGACAGGGCGGTACGCTCGGGGGGAAATCCCTTCGCCTCGCCTGCGCCGGTCACCTTCCAGGTGACGAGCGGGACCAAGATGCTGCTCGACGCTTGCGTCCGCCTCCTTGCCTAGCGCAGGTACCATGAGACAGCCTGGACGATCAGGGCTGCCTCGAAGTGCCGGCCGTGGAAGTCGGCCTTGGCGCGCTGCTTGAGCTTGGCGGCGATGGCGGACAGGATCATGGGCCGGCTCCGAAAGCGGAGACGGCAAGCTGGGCGGCTATGGCTAACGACCCGTGAACGAAGAGCCGTACGGGTTTGCGGCAGGCCCGTCGCGGCCGAGCTGGCGGGTCTCTTGGGGATACTCATATCTCAGGTGTCCTCACACCGCGGTGGCGGCAGACACGATCGACAGCGTTGAAGTTCCAGCCACCCGTCACGCGCCGTGCATCGGTCAAGGTACGCACATGCTCCGGCGTACCCCGCGCCTGCGCGTGCCACGCCTCTACGCGGGCAGCCAGCTTTTTGCCCACGGCCTGCCTGAGATAGGGCCGCCAGCGCTGCACCGTATGCTGCCCGCTCTGCAGCGCCAGGAGGAAGTAGCTCACCACGAGCCGATCCTTCGCCAGTGTGTCGGCCAAGGGGTTCCAGACTCCCTGCCTGACGGGATCGGCGCTCAGGGCGACGGGACCATGCGTCGACCGCTCCACGCCCGGATCGATGGCGGCTCGATCACGTACAGCGCCGGTCGAGTTCCTGCGTTCCTCTCCTGGCCGCACCGGCGGCGACGTCTCTCGACCCGGAGAGACCTGGAATTCCGGCACGCGGACGTCGTTCGCCTCGGTCGACGATCCTGCCGGATCGACACGGCCAACGCCATGCTGGTGTCCTACCGAACGGGGCGCCGCTGGCTGACGCCGCTCGGCCCCAGCCGCAGATCGCTGCCCTACTGAGCAGCCTGCATGCCGACATTCCCGGCTTTGGTAATGGGTCGTGAGCGGGCGCGGCGACGGTGTCCGCTTCTATGCTTTGCCGCCCGAAAGCGGACCGGCCGAAATCCACCCATCTGGGACATTCGGACGAGCGGGGCGTCGCGGCAGATGCTGGCCGAAAGCGGAATGGCTGCTTCTGAGAAGGCGGGCTGGAGAAGCAGACGGCCTCCTACCGACCCGAACTCGCCGCCTGGGACGTTATCGGAGCTTCCCCAAAGCGGTCTTACCTCAGCCTTCGCGTCGAGAGAGCCGGCGAAATACCGACGGGCGTCGTTGCACCGAACATCGCACGCATCGCCGCGCCGACGGACTTCGGCACGAGCGGGGCATAGAAACAGGCGGCCGCCGTACTGTGTGAACCTCCGACGGAATCGGTTTTGCAAGGCGCTCCCGGAGACGGCCCCGGAAGAGCGGAACAACGAGCGACATGCGGGTCATTCATCGCATCCTGGGCAGCCGTCACGACGCCGAGATGGCCCATCGTCTGCATCACCTTTCTCATCATGGCGCCGTGGACGTCCTCGTCGTGTCGAGCACCGACGTCGCCCGACGTCGACTCCGCGCGACGACGCAGGCCGGCGAGGAGATCGCCCTGGCTCTGCCGCGGGACGAGCCGCTCTTCGACGGCGCCGTGCTGGCCCTGGACGATCGTCGGGCTCTCGTCGCCCGGGTCGGCGGCGAACGATGGCTCCGCCTCATCCCAGGCAGCCCAGCGACCGCCCTTGAGCTTGGCTACCACGCTGGCAATCTGCACTGGCGCGTGCGCTTCGCCGACGGGGCCCTCCTGGTGGCCCTGGACGGGCAGGCCGACGATTGCCTCGTCCGTCTCGGTACCCTCATCACCGACGGGCAGGTGACATACGCAGTCCTGGACGGGGCGGAGACGTGCTGAGCCGTCTCCTGTCGCTCCAGCAAGCCGATGCCGCCTTCCCGAGCGGAAGCTTCGCCTTCTCCAACGGCATCGAGGGGCTCGTCGCGAGCGATCCCGCCTTCGACACGGCCAGCCTCATCCGGACGCTGACAGGTCTCGTCCGCTCCCGGTGGGCGGAGAGCGACCGCGTCGCCCTGATCCTCGCCCATCGGACCGGCCCCGACCCGAGCGGTCTGGACTGCATCGACGCCGCCGTGGAGGCCGCCACGCTCGTCGAGGCGATGCGCATCGGCAGCCGGCGCAACGGCGCCTCTTTGCTGACGACGCATGTCAGGCTCGCCACTACGGGTGCCGAGGACCTCAGCGCCGCCATCCGGTCCGGCCTCATGCTGGGACACCTCGCGACCGTGCAGGGCGCCCTGTGGCGCGCCCTCGGTCTGTCGGAGCCGGAGGCGGCGGCGGTGGCCGGCTATCAGCTCGTCTCCGGCCTCGTCTCGGCCGCGGTCCGGCTTGGCCAGATCGGCGCCATCCAGGGCCAGCAGGCCCTCCAGACGGTGCTGCCACTCGTCGCCGAGATTGCCGAGCGGCCGGTGGCCGAAGAACCGGGCGGCGCCATCGTCCTCACGGGCTTCACGCCGCTGATCGAGGTCGCGGCCATGCGGCACGCGCGCGCCGATCTGCGCCTGTTCGCCAATTAGGAGCGCGCGATGCTGCTCACGCCCACCGAGCTCGAACGTCTCACGATCTTCACCGCGGCCGAACTCGCCCGCAAGCGCCGGGCGCGCGGCCTCAAGCTCAACTATCCGGAGGCGGTGGCGCTCATCACCGACGAGATCTTGGAGGGTGCCCGCGACGGCCGCAGCGTCGCCGACCTGATCGGCTGGGGCTCCACGATCCTGTCGATCGAAGACGTGATGCCGGGCATCGCCGCCATGCTGCCGATCTTGCAGGTCGAGGGCGTCTTTCCGGACGGAACCAAGCTCGTCACGGTCCACGAGCCGATCCGTGCCCAGGCGGGAGCGCCAGCCGATGCCCTCGAGCCCGGCGCGATCCTCCCGGCCGACGGCGCGATCGAGCTCGCTGCCGGCCGCCCGCGGGTCACCATCGACGTCGTCAACACCGGCGACCGCCCGGTGCAGATCGGCTCGCACTACCACTTCTTCGAGGTGAACCGGGCGCTCGACTTCGACCGGGCGGCGGCCCTGGGACACCGCCTCGACATCCCGGCCGGGACGGCGATCCGCTTCGAGCCGGGCCAACGCAAGACCGTGACGCTGGTCGGCTTCGGCGGCGCCCGGGAACTGACCGGACTCAACAACCTGACGCAGGGGACGCTGCCCGACGACGCGGCGCGGGCGGCGGCACTCGGCCGCGCGAAGGCCCGCGGCTTCAAGGGCGCCTGAGGAGAACGCCATGGTGACGATCCCCCGCCGCGACTACGCTGCCCTCTACGGGCCGACCACCGGCGACGGGGTCCGGCTCGCCGACACCTCCCTGGTTGCGGTCGTCGAGCACGACCACGCCGTCTACGGGGACGAATGCCTCCACGGCGGCGGCAAGACCCTGCGCGACGGGATCGGAATGGCGCCTGGGGTGACCGCCGCCCAGGGGGCGCTCGACTTTCTCCTGTGTAACGTCGTGGTGATCGACCCCGTCCTCGGCATCCAGAAAGGCGATCTCGGCATTAAGGACGGGCGGATCGTGGCGCTCGGCAAGGCCGGCAATCCGGCGATCATGGACGGCGTCGACCCGCGCATGATCGTGTCGGCCGGGACCACGGTGCGGGACTGCGAGGGCCTGATCGCGACCCCCGGGGCGATCGACGTGCACGCGCACTTTGATTCCGCCGGTCTGCCGGACCACGCGATCGCCTCGGGCGTCACGACGCTGCTCGGAGGCTCGCTGGGGCCGATCACGGTGGGCATCGATTCGGGCGGCCCGTTCAACACCGGCCGGATGCTCCAGGCCGCCGAGGACTGGCCGGTCAATTTCGGCTTCCTCGGGCGCGGCAACACGCACCGGCCAGCCGCCCTGAAGGAGCAGCTTGAGACCGGCGTCCTCGGCCTCAAGATCCACGAGGATTGGGGGGCGATGCCGGCGGCGATCGATTCCTGCCTCGAATTCGCCGACGAATACGACTTCCAGGTCCAACTCCACACCGACACGCTGAACGAGTCGGGCTTCGTGGAGGACACGCTGGCGGCGATCGGTGGCCGCACCATCCACATGTACCACACGGAGGGGGCCGGCGGCGGCCATGCGCCGGACATCATCCGGGTCGCCGGGCTGCCGCACTGCCTGCCCTCGTCCACGAACCCGACCAATCCCTACACGGTCAACACCTTCGACGAGCACCTCGACATGACCATGGTGTGCCACCACCTCAATCCGGCCCTGCCGGAGGATGTGGCGTTCGCCGAGAGCCGCATCCGTGCCCAGACGATCGCGGCCGAGGACGTCCTGCACGACATCGGGGCGATCGCGATGCTCGGCTCCGACAGCCAGGGCATGGGCCGGATCCATGAGGTCATCTGCCGGACGTGGCAGCTCGCCTCCAAGATGAAGGACCAGCGCGGTCCGCTCCCCGAGGAGAATCCGGGCTTCGGCGACAATGCCCGGATCAAGCGCTACATCGCCAAGTATACGATCAATGCCGCCCGAACCTTCGGCATCCAAGACCATATCGGCTCGCTGGAGCCCGGCAAGATGGCCGATATCGTCGTCTGGCGCCCGGCTTTCTTCGGCATCAAGCCCGAGCTCGTGATCAAGGGCGGCTTCATCGCCTGGGGCGCGATGGGCGATTCCGCCGCCTCGCTCATGACCTGCGAGCCGATGCTGCTGCGACCGCAATGGGGCGCCTTCGGACGCGCCAAGCAGGCGCTCTCGGCCTGCTTCGTCCACCCCCTGGCGATCGAGGCCGATCTCGGCGGCCGGCTCAGCCTGAGTAAGGCGCTCCTGCCCGCCCGCGGAACCCGCACGCTGACGAAGGCCGACATGCTCTGGAACGACCTCTGCCCCGACATCCGCGTCGACCCGCAGACCTTCGACGTCTTCGTCGATGGGGTGCTCGCCACCTGCGAGCCGGCCTGGACCCTGCCCCTCGCCCAGCGCTACATGCTGCGCTGAGCGAGCCCGCAATCCCCCTCTCACGGCGCTGCCCTCAATGACCGAAGCCATACCTGCGAACGCCGCCCGCATCGGGATCGGCGGCCCGGTCGGATCGGGCAAGACCGCGCTGATCGAGCGGTTGATCCCCGTGCTGCAGGCGCGCGGCGTCGATCTCGCCGTCATCACGAACGATCTCGTCACCAAGGAGGATGCCGAGCGCCTGCGCCGCTCGGGGCTGATCGATCCGAGCCGCGTCGAGGCGGTGGAGGCGGGCGCCTGCCCGCACACGGTGATCCGGGAGGATCCGACCCTCAACATCGCCGCGGGCGACGCGCTCGAGGCGCGCTTCCCGGGCCTGCAACTGCTCATCTTCGAATCCGGCGGCGACAACCTCGCCTCGACCTTCTCCCTCGACTTGGTCGACTGGTGGATCTTCGTGATCGACGTGGCGGGCGGCGACGACATCCCCCGCAAGCGCGGCCCGGGCGTGCTGCGCTGCGACCTCCTCGTGATCAACAAGGTCGACCTCGCGCCCCATGTCGGCGTGGATCTCGACGGGATGCTGGCGGAGGCTGGCCGCGTCCGAAACGGCAAGCCGGTCGTCGCCACGAACGCGCGCTCGGGCCACGGCATCGACCACGTGGCCGACGCGATCGGCCGCGCCGTGCTGTTCGCGCCCTGACCGTGTCCGATGACATCCGGTCCGGACGGCACGCGACGGCGCGCCTCGGCTTCGTGCGCGGCGGCGGCACCAGCGTGCTCGCCGAGCAGCACGTGCCCTATCCGTTCCATATCACGCGGCCCTTCCGCCTGTATCCCCAGCGGCCGGACCTGATCACGCTGTACCTGCAATCGGCCTCTGGCGGCCTCTACCGCGGCGACCATCTCGGCCTCGACATCGCGATGGGTCCCGGCTCGGCAGCGCATGTCACAACCCAGGCTGCCACGGTGATCCATCGCAGCGCCGATCATCCGGCCCGGCAGGACACGCGGATCCGCGTCGGCACGGATGCCTTCCTGCACTGCGTGCCCGATCCGCTGATCCTGTTTCCCGGCGCGGCGCTGGCAGCGTCGACCCGCGTCACGCTGGAGCCCGGCGCCTGCGCCATCGTCTCCGAAAGCATCGCCTGCCACGACCCCGAAGGCCGCCAGCGGCCGTTCGCGAACGTCGCGCTGTCGCTCAGCATCGAGAGCCCGGACGGGACGCCGCTGGTCCGCGAACGGGCCGAGATCACGGGAGCCGAATTTCAGGATCCGGCCTCACCGCTCGGCAACTGGCGGGCCTACGGCGCTCTGGTCATCCTCGGGCCGCCCGCGTCCCTGCCGGATGCTGCCGAGCTTCAAACCGCGGTCGACCACACGGGCTGCTGGAGCGGGATCAGTCCGTTGCCGAATGCGGCCGGGCTCGGCTTCCGGCTCCTCGCGCCCGACGGTGGCACCCTGGCGGCGGGTCTCGAGGCGGCGGCCGGCCGCGCCTTCACTGCCATGACCGGCCTCGAACCGGCGCGGCGCCGCAAGTAGCGGCCGGGCGCCGGACATATGCAGCCGACGATATAGGCACGCTGCCTTCGTTTTCATCTTGAGGAAATATTGTTTCCTTGGAAGAAATGAATGCGGAGGACGATTCCATGCGCGATGGCCGATCCGCGGCAGATTTCGCGGCTCGCCGGCTTGGAACGATCTGGAGACTGGGACTGCCATGGCGACAGACGATTCTGCGCACTTCACCCTCCGCCGCCGCCTGCTGCTCGGCCTCGCGGCAACGCCGCTCACAGCGTCTCTGCCACGCATCGCGGCAGCGGCCGAGGGCGGCCTTGCGGTGACCGACACCGAGGTGACGGTCGGCATCCTGCATTCGATCACCGGCACCATGGCGATCTCGGAGACGGGACCGAGCCAGGGCGAGAAGCTCGCGATCGCCCAGATCAACGAGGCTGGCGGGGTGCTCGGCCGCAAGATTAAGATCATCCAGGAGGACGGCGCCTCCGACTGGCCGACCTTCGCTGAGAAGGCCAAGAAGCTCCTCGTCAACGACCATTGCGCGACGGTGTTCGGCTGCTTCACCTCGGCGTCGCGCAAGGCGGTTCTGCCGGTCTTCGAGCAGTACAACGGTCTGCTTTACTACCCGACCTTCTACGAGGGCCTGGAGCAGTCGAAGAACGTCTTCTACACCGGCCAGGAGGCCACGCAGCAGATCCTCGCCGGCCTCGACTGGGTCCACAAGGAGAAGGGCGGCGACAGCTTCTACTTCATCGGCTCGGACTACATCTGGCCGCGCACCTCCAACAAGATCGCCCGCAGGCACATCGAGACCGTGCTCAAGGGCAAGGTGGTGGGCGAGGAATACTTCCCGCTCGGCCACACGCAGTTCAACTCGGTGATCAATAAGATCAAGCTCACCAAGCCCAAGGTGATCTTCGCCACAATCGTGGGCGGCTCGAACGTGGCGTTCTACAAGCAGCTCAAGGCGTCCGGGATCGATCTGTCCAAGCAGGTGCTGGTCACCCTGTCGGTCACCGAGGACGAGATTGACGGCATCGGCGGTGAGAACATCGCCGGCGCCTATTCGTGCATGAAATACTTCCAGTCGACCGACAACGAGAACAACAAGGCGTTCGTCGCGGCGTTCAAGAAGATGTGGGGCGAGAAGACCGTCATCGGCGACGTGACACAGGCGGCCTATCTCGGGCCGTTCCTGTGGAAGATGGCCTGCGAAAAGGCCGGCTCGTTCGACGTCGACAAGGTGGCGGCGGCCTCCCCCGGGCTGGAGTTCAAGGGTGCGCCGGAAGGCTACGTCCGGATCGATTCGAACCATCACCTCTGGTCGAAGACCCGGGTCGGCAAGGCCAAGCCCGATGGCCAGTTCGAGATTGTCTACACGAGCCCCGAGCTGATCAAGCCGGACCCGTTCCCGAAGGGGTATCAGTGAGCCAAGGGCCGAGCATCGCGGCGAGGACGGAAGGGCCTCCGGTTCGTCAGTTCCAGCCCCCTCCCCTCAACCATTCGATGCAGAGCTCAACGGTGTCTCACGCGGGCGGCATGAGGCCGTCCATCCGCTTAAGTTGACCCTTGCATGCCGATCCGAGCGTTGAGCGATAGACCTCATCACGATCCGGTCGGACCATCTTAGTCGCAGAAACAGTGACGTCCGGCCGCTGATCGGCCTCAATGCACCCAGGCTGATACGCATCCGCTTTCGAGAACGCCTACCTTCGCATCAAGCGGGTGAATTGGGCGCAAGGCGGAACGTCCGGTTCTGCGCGCATTGTCAATTCAGCAGGACGTAAGCTGGCCGAAAGCCGCCGGTCCGCTTTGGAGAAGGTCGGCCTGAAATGCTGACGGCGCGGTAGCGAATTTTCCGGATGTTCGGAAGGACAGCTTGCAGAAACGGGGTGTACGCGGCGAACCTGCTGGATACGAAAGCCCCGAGGCGGACAGGTCTCGCGCCGCCAATTCGGCCGATTCCCCATTTGGCACGCTTCTTGGTTCGTATCGACCAGCGCAGCGTCGCCCCGGCGGCAGCTAGAGGTTGGCGTGCCGTCGATGTGGTGAGGTGCCGGGCGACCGGATCTCCGCGACTGCCTTGAACCTGTCCCAAGTTCTGATCCCTCCATTGCAGGACCGGCACGCGCCGTCCGGCGGATCGTCCGATCCGCCCTCTGAGGAGAGTCGATATGTGCGACCGTCACGGCAATTATCGCGTCCCGGATCTCACGCGGTTCAAGCCCAGCCGCAGGCGCTTCCTCGGCGGCACCGCCGCCGCGCTAACGCTGGCGGTGGGTCCGGGACTGTCGAGCCCGGCCGCGGCCGCCACCGGCATCCGGGCGACCCATGGGACCGGGTTCTGCAACCTGAACTTCTTCCTGGCCGAGGCGATGCAACTCGCCAAGGACGACGGGCTGACCATCGACTTCGTCAACACGCCGACCTTCTCCGATCAGGTCACCTTCCTCGGGATGGGCCAGGTCGATGCTGGCGTGATGCCCTATACGAGCTTCATGGCCCTCTACGACGCGGGCGCCCCGGTGACGATCGTGGCCGGCGGCGGCATCGAGGGCTGTGTGCTCGTGGCTCAGCCAGGCCTCGACAGCCCCGAGAAGCTTAAGGGCAAGACGCTCGGCACCTTCCAGCTCGATACGCTGGAAGTGCTGCCCTACGACTGGCTGAAGAAGAACGGCGTCGCCTTCAAGGACATCACGGTCCGTTACATGGGCTCGACCCCGGAGGCCGTGGAGGCGTTCCGCGCGGGCGCCCTCGACATCATCTCGACGATCGAACCCTACGGCACGGCGCTGCTCACCGACGTGAAGGGTGCGGTCAAACTCTCCGACGGCACCGACATCTACGGCAAGGGCTACACCGACTGCGTGCTGGCGGTCCGCAACGAGCTGATCGCCAAGAACCCGGCGGCCGTGAAGGCCCTGATCAAGGGCATGATGAAGGCCCAGGCCCTAGCCGAGGGTGACCCCCAGGCCGCCCTGAACAAGCTCGTCGGCTCCTACTACAAGACCTCGATGAGCAACGCCCAGCTCGCCATGGGCCGGCAGCCCTCGGTGGTGGACGCCCGCAACCAGACGCAGTTCATCCTCGACCGGACCGATTCCGTCGCCGAGATGGGCTACATCAAGAAGAAGCCCGGCCGCGACGCGATCGACTGGACCCTGCTGGAACAGGTCATCGCCGAAAACCCGGATCTCTACGGCAAGCTCAAGCTGAAGTCGGCCTGAGCGGATGGCCGTCGATCTCGCCCGCGCCGCCGTCCCGCACATCCGGCCGCGCCTCCCGTTCGGTCAGCGCCTCGCGCTCCCCGACGGATTCGTCCCCCTCCTGCAACGGACCGGCTGGATGCTGGTCTCGGTCGGCTGCTTCGCCGGCCTCTGGGAGCTGCTCTGGGCGTTCGGCATCGCCGACGCCAAGCTGCTGCCGCCGCCACACATCTTCCTCGGCAACCTCGCCGAGCAGGCGCGCTTCTTCAACACCGCGCAGCGCTGGCAGATCGGCACCGGGATGAATGCCGGCCCGAGTCCGGCCATGGCGGTGCTGATCACGGTCCTCGCCTCCACGGGCCGAGTGCTGGCGGGTCTCGCTCTGGCGGCGACCCTGTCGATCCTCGTCGGCGTCGCGATCCGCTACGTCGTGCTGTTCGAGCGGCTGACGCTTCCGACCATCACGCTGCTCGCCCCGGTCTCGCCGATCGCGTGGCTGCCGGTGGCGATCTTCATGTTCGGGATCGGCAACGCCCCGGCGATCTTCATGGTGTTCATCGCCCTGTTCTTCACGATGGTCCTCTCGACCATCCACCAGATCGACGGGGTCAACCGCAACTACATCAACGTCGCCCGCACCATGGGCGCGTCGAAGCGCCAGATCTACGCACGGGTGATCGTGCCGGCGATCCTACCGGGCCTGCTCGCGGTGCTGCGCCTCAACCTGTTCGGCGCCTGGATGGTGGTGCTCGTCGCGGAGGCGACCGGCGTGGGCTACGGGCTCGGCCAGGTGATCATGCTGGCGCGCAACACGTTCAACCCGTCGCTCGTGTTCTTCACCATCACGCTGATCGGCCTGCTCGGCTTCGCCTTCGACCTGCTGTTCCGGCTGGTCCAGAGGCGGATGCTCTACTGGCTGCCACGCGACGCGGGGTCTTCCCTTGGCCTCTGATCCCCTCTCCCAGGACGCCGTCTCGTGCCGCGGCGTCGCCAAAATCTGGGCGGCCGGCACCGCCCGCGCCCACGAGGCCCTGCGCGACATCGACCTCACCGTGCGACCCGGCGAGTTCGTGGTGTTCCTCGGGCCCTCGGGCTGCGGGAAGAGCACCCTGCTCTACCTGATCGCCGGTCTGGAGGCCGCCTCCGGGGGTGAACTCCTGGCCTTCGGCGAGGCCTTCACCGGACCGTCGCCGGAGCGCAGCCTGATCTTCCAGGAAACCTCGCTGCTGCCCTGGCTCAGCGTCTGGCAGAACGTCAGCTTCGGCCTGTCGCTGAAGGGCGTGCCGGAGGCCGAGCGCCGGAGCGTCGCCCGTGCCGCGCTCCAGCGCGTCGGCCTTGCCGAAGCCTTCGACAAGCGGCCGGACGAATTGTCCGGCGGCATGCGCCAGCGGGTGGCGGTGGCCCGGGCGCTCGCCATGCGCCCGAAGGTGCTCCTGATGGACGAGCCTTTCGCGGCGCTCGACGTCCAGACCCGCCAGAAGATGCAGGACTTCCTGCTCGACGTCTGGCGGGACAGCGGCGCCTCGGTGCTGTTCGTGACCCACCACATCGACGAGGCGGTGGCGCTCGCCGACCGGGTGGTGGTGTTCACCGCCCGCCCCGGGCGGATCAAGACGATCGTCCGCAACGACCTCGCCCGCCCGCGCGACCCATTCTCGCCCGAGGCCGAGGCGCTGCGGCGGCACCTCACCGAGCTCCTGCGCGACGAGGTCGACCGGGCCTTCGCCGAGCAGGAAGCGCTCGTCTGACCCTTTCCCGATCAAGACGGACCCAACCATGGCCACATCGCTGATCCGCAGCCGGCGGATGATCACCCGCACCCTCGACCACGACCGTTGGGAGGAGATCGCCGACGGCGCGGTGCTGCAGACGGACGGGATCATCGCAGCGGTCGGCACCTACGCAGACCTGCATGCCCGCTACCCCGACGCCCCCGTGATCGGCTCCGGCCGTGAGATCCTGCTGCCGGGCTTCGTCAACGGCCACCACCATGTCGGCCTGACGCCGGTACAGCTCGGCTCGCCCGACATGCCGCTGGAGCTGTGGTTCGTCACCCGCATGGTGGCGCGCAACCTGAACCTCTACCTCGACACCCTGTATTCGGCCTTCGAGATGGTCGGCTCCGGGATCACCACGGTCCAGCATATCCACGGCTGGATGCCCGGCAGCCTGGAGGAGGTCGAGGCGCGCTCCAACGAGGTGCTGCGTGCCTATCGCGACATCGGCATGCGGGTTTCGTACTGCTTCGCGGTCCGCGACCAGAACCGCCTCGTCTACCAGGCCGACATGGACTTCGTGGCGAGCCTGCCGACCCCGCTGCAGGACCCGATGAAGCGCTGGTTCGAGCGCTTCCAGATGTCCCTGGAGGACAATTTCTCCCTGTTCCGCAGCCTGCATAGCGGACAGGCCGGGGCCTCGCGGGCCAAGGTCCAGCTCGCGCCTGCCAACCTGCACTGGTGTTCGGACGCGGCCCTCGAAGGCTTGGCGGGGCTCTCCGAATCCTACGACGTGCCGATGCACATGCACCTCGTCGAGACCGCCTACCAGAAGGCATACGCGGAGAAGCGCGGCGGCGGGACCGCCCTCGAGTACCTCGACCGGTTCGGCATGCTCGGGCCCCGCCTGACGCTCGGCCACGGCGTCTGGCTCAACGAATCCGACATCGAGCAGGTGGCGGCGACCGGCACCTGCATCTGCCACAACTGCTCGTCGAACTTCCGGCTGCGTTCCGGGGTGGCGGCGCTGAACCGCTTCGAGGCCAAGGGCATCAACACCGCGATCGGCCTCGACGAGGCCGGCATCAACGACGACCGCGATATGCTGCAGGAGATGCGCCTCGTGCTGCGCGCCCACCGGGTGCCCGGCATGGACGAGGCCGACGTGCCGAGCATGGCGCAGGTGCTGCGCATGGCGACCGTCGGCGGCGCCCGCACCACCCCCTACGGCGACAGCCTCGGCACGATCGAAGTCGGTAAGGGCGCCGACCTCGTCCTGATCGATTGGGACCAGATCGCCTACCCGTATCTCGACCCGGAGACGCCGCTCCTCGACGCGGTGATCCAGCGGGCCAAGACCGGCGGCGTCACCACGGTGCTGTGCGAGGGCGAGGTGCTCTACGCCGATGGGCGCTTCACCCGGGTCGACAAGGACGCCGCCCTGAAGGCGCTTCACGACGACCTGTCGCGGGCGCTGTCGGACGACGAGGTCGAGCGGCGCCAACTCTCCAAAGCCTTGCTGCCGCACGCGAAACGCTTCTACGCCGACTACATCGACCCATCGCGGCACGAACCGTTCTACCGCCCCAGCTCGCGCGTCTGACGGCGTGCGGCTCCTTCTCGTCAACCCGAACACCTCGGTCGCCATGACGGCCCGGATGGAGCGGGCCGCCGCAGCCGCACTCGCCCCGGACGTCACGCTCACCACGCTGACGGCCGCCCGGGGCCTGCCCTACATCGCGAGTCGCGCGGAGGCACAGCTCGCGGGGGCCGCGGTTCTGGAGAGTCTGGCCGAGCATCAAGCCGGCTTCGACGCCGCCGTCATCGCGGCCTTCGGCGATCCCGGGCTGATCGCGGCGCGGGAGCTGTTCGATCTGCCCATCGTCGGTATGGCCGAGGCGGCGATGCTCACCGCCTGCCTGCTCGGCCAGCGCTTCGGCATCGTGACCTTCTCGGGCACGCTGCTGCCCTGGTACGAGGATGCGGTTGCCCTCTCGGGGCTGTCGGCCCGCTGCGCCTGCGTCCGATCGGTCTCGGCGGCCTTCCGCTCGGTCACGGAGGTGCAGCATGAGCTGGAGGCGGAGATCGTAACCCTCGCCAACCGGGCCGCCGCCGAGGACGGGGCCGACGCGGTGATCCTCGCCGGCGCCCCGCTGACCGGCCTCGCCGCGCGGATCGGCGAGGCGGTGCCGGTGCCGCTGGTCGATCCGCTGGCGGCCGCGCTCGGTCAGGCGCAGGGGCTGGTCCGGCTCGGCGCGCGTCCGCCGCTGACGGGCCGCTTCGCCCGGCCCCCCGCCAAGCCCGCCACCGGCCTGGCACCGGCCCTGCGGCGCTGGATCGAGCGCGACGACGCCTGAGACAGGCCTATCAGGCCGGCGCGAACACGCTGCCCCACCCGGTGATCGCAGCTGTATCCAGCCCGGCGAGATCCATCGCCTTCCAGAGACTGACCGTCACGGAATCGTAGACCGGGATCTCGAGCTCCGCTTCGAGGGCGGGCGCGAGGGCGGCGCCCGCAAGGTTGGTACACACGATGGCGGCCGCCTCGGCACCCTCGGCCGCCACGGCACGGACCATCCCGGCGATCTCGGCTTCCTCCGCCTCCGCGAAGGCAAAGTTCTCCGACAGGCCGAGGTGCCGCTCGGCCGAGCAATCGAGTCCGTCGGCCTGCCAGTTCGCCTGGATCCGCGCCTGGACATCCCCCGTGTAGGGCGTGACCAGCCCGACGCGCCCGATCCCGCGCCGCTGGAACAGGTCGCGGAAGGCGAGCGCCGAGGTCGAAGCCGGCACGCCAGTCCGCCGTGTGATCGCCTTGGACAAGGCCATATCGTTCGCGAAGCCGAGCCAGGCGCCCGCCGTGCCGTTCCACAGGATCGCGGCGACCCGGGCATCCGCGAGCAGCTCGGAGGCGGCTAGCATCG
Source organism: Methylobacterium sp. FW102-HT35C08 (assembly GCF_058790235.1). Classification (NCBI taxonomy): domain Bacteria; kingdom Pseudomonadati; phylum Pseudomonadota; class Alphaproteobacteria; order Hyphomicrobiales; family Methylobacteriaceae; genus Methylobacterium; species Methylobacterium sp. FW102-HT35C08. The sequence continues at coordinate 2,200,306 of NZ_JBYTCL010000002.1, forward strand.
GCGCCTGATCGAACTGATCGAGCGCCGCCGTCGACAGGCCGATCTGCGTCACCCGCAGGCGCGCGAAATGGGCCGTGATCCCGGGCTGCCCCGCCAGCAGGCGCGCCGTCATCGGTTCGAGGATGCTGTTCGAGGACGGCGTCAGCATTCCGAGCCTGGCCGTCGGCCGCGTGTCCACCATTTTGGCTGTCTCCCCTGCGCCTTGTGCGAGCCCGGCCCTCGCCGGTGGCAAGGATCGTTCCGGTGGGGCGGCACGAAGTGGCAGGGTGTCGCCATCGAGGTCCGCTCCGGACCCGCACACCGGGAGCAGTGGGATGGACACAGTATCGGCGATCGGCGGGTGGCCCTCGACATCTGCGGCGTGGCGCGGAAGGCGCCGTCCATGCCGTAGAGGGTGTCGAAGACCATGTAGCCGTGTTGCGGGTGAAGTAAGCGAAGGTCGTCAGGAACGAGGCCGCGATCCAATCCTGGAAGGAGAGGCCTCAGAATTTGGCTGATCTGACCGCATCAGGGACCAGTGCCCTCGGGGTGACGGTCTGGGCTGGATCGACACAGAATGTCCGTTCCTGGGATGGTACTGCGGTCACTTGCACGACCGGAATGGGCGCATTGCGGATCGTTCGCATACGCTAGGCGCTCAACTTCCGCAGCCGACCCAGCTCAGGCTCCTGCGACGTCGGCTTCAGGGTAGTCTGATCAGTGGCGCGAGCTACTGATGGTGGGCGATAGCTGCCGCATACCGCACTGATCCGGGACGCACGGAGCAAAGCTCGCGGTTACCGTCGACGGATGCGCCGGGCGCTTCACGGGCTGTTCCCCGGCGACAATCGGGACTCATTGCAACAGCGATCGCAAAGACATGGCGCGTGCTCTCGCGTTGGTCTGGCCGTTGCTATGCTCACGCATCTCGCTGAGGGCCACAATGAAGCGACGCACATTCCTCGCCGCAGGTGCCTCGACACTGGCAGCGCCGCTCGTCGGCCGAGCGCAGGACGCCCGGGTGCTGCGCATGGTGCCCCAGGCGAACGTGACGTCCATCGACCCGATCTGGACAACCGCGATCGTGACGCGCAATCACGCCTATATCGTCTACGATACTCTGTTCGGCCTCGATGCCGACCTGCAGCCCCAGCCCCAGATGGCGGCCGGCTACCGGATCGAGCAGGATGGGCGGAAGGTGACGATCGCCCTCCGCGAGGGGCTGCGCTTTCATGACGGCACCCCTGTTCTTGCGCGGGATTGCGTCGCCAGCATCAGGCGCTGGGCCGCGCGGAACGGGTTCGGCCAGACGTTGATGGCCGCGACGGACGAGATCGTGCACGACGGTGACGCGAACATCGTCTTTCGTTTGAAGGCGCCTTTCCCGCTGCTGCCGAACGCGCTGGCGAGCGTCAGCCAACCCGCCTTCATCATGCCGGAGCGGATCGCGCAGACTGATCCGTTCAAGCAGATCACGGACGCCACCGGCTCCGGGCCGTTTCGCTGGAAGGCGGACGAGTTCAACTCGGGCAGCTTGATGGTCTACGAGCGGCACGCGGGATACGTGCCCGCTCCCGGTGCCCCGAGCCTGACCGCTGGCGGCAAAGTCGCCCATTTCGACAGGGTCGAGTGGCAGATCATCGCCGACGGCGCCACTGCGGCGGCCGCGCTGCAGAACGGCGAGATCGACTGGTACGAGCAGCCGCCGCCGGAACTCCAGCAACTCCTCGCCCGCAATCGCAACATCGTCGTGGAAGGGCTCGACCGCTTCACCAATCCAGCCATCCTGCGCATGAACCACCTTCAGCCGCCGTTCGACGATGTCGAGGTGCGCCGGGCGGTGCTGCCGGCCATCGTCCAGAGCGACTTCATGGCAGCTGTGGCCGGTGATGATCCCGCCAACTATGACGACCGGTGCGGGATCTTTACGCCGGGAACGCCGATGGCGTCGGATGCCGGCATGGAGGTGCTCACGGGGCCGCGTAGCCTCGAGACGGCGCGGGCGGCGCTGAGAGCGGCGGGCTATAGCGGCACGAAGGTCCGGCTGATCGGTCCGACGGACATTCTGGCGCCCTCGGCGATCACACAGGTCGCGGCCGATCTGCTGCCCCGTATCGGCTTCAACGTGGATCTGGCCCTGAGCGACTGGGGTACGGTCATCCAGCGCCGCGTCTCACGCGAGCCCGTCGACAAGGGCGGCTGGTCCGTGCTGCTGACCACGTTCTCGTCGTTCGACAATGCTGATCCGGCCGCGCTTCAACCGCTCAGGGCCAACGGCGCCGGTGCCTGGTTCGGCTGGCCGTCGATTCCGAAGCTGGAGGAACTCCGCACGGCCTGGTTCGCTGCTCCGGATACGCATGCGCGCAAGGCGCTCTGCGCGGAGATGCAGCGGATCGCGCTCGACCAAGTGGTCTACATACCGGTCGGCTCCTATCGATCCATGACCTCTTACAGGCGCAATCTGACGGGCCGGGTCCTCGGGTTTCCCATCCTCTGGAACATCAGAAAGACCTGAGTGAAACTCCGGTCATCGGTGGAGGCCGGGGAGGTAATCGTTGGGCTCTGACGGGCCGCATCGGACGGCCGGATCAGACGTCTTATGCCAAGGCAAGTTCATGATGCGCATCCTCGGCCGCTCGACCTCGATCAACGTCCGCAAGGTTCTTTGGGCCGCGGCCGAGGCCGGGTTGAGCTTCGAGCACGAAAACGACTGGGCTCTGACCAAAGACACGCAAGGTCCAGAGTTCAGATCCCTCAACCCGAATGGGCTCGTTCCCGTTCTCGTGTGCGCGGAGGGTGTCCTCTGGGAGAGCAATACGATCTGCAGATATCTGGTTGCGAAATCAGGCCGGCATGATCTCCTGCCCGATACTCCGTTCGCGCGTGCGACCGTGGAAAAGTGGATGGACTGGCAGGCCGCCGATCTGAATTGTGCTTGGCAGGCGGCTTTCCTGGGCTTGGTCAGAAAGAATCCTGTTTACAGGCATGATCAAGTTGCGATTGCACGGAGCGTTGAACGATGGAATGACTTGATGCTCATCTTAGAGCAGCACTTGTCCGAGGCCGGTGGTTATGTCGTCGGTGACACCTTCACCCTGGCCGACGTGGTGGTCGGCCTTTCGCTTCAACGATGGCTCCTGACGCCCATCACGCGACCATCGACGCCGACGCTCATCGCGTACCGGCAGCGCCTGCAATCCCGGCCAGCCGTACAGGCGTGGATTGCCGCCGACGTACCCTGAAACGAAGGGTCACGAACGTTTGCTTTCGGCTCCGCGCAGGCGGTCTATGGGAGCGGCGACGCGAGGTATCCAGAAAGAGGCGCCGCGAGCTGGATTTTCGGGTTCAGCCGGAACTGCCGAGCTGAGTGGGCTTCCAAAATCCATATTCGTGCCTGAGAGGCGTCCGAATCAGCCCGAATGACCGGGAGGGGCGCGAAGCAGAGCGTCCCTACCGGTCGGCGAGTCGAGGTACGGAACTGGCGCACAACAGCGTCTCTGTTCGCGCGTCACCGGGTGCAGCAAACCGGATCTGGTATGCCTTGCCCATGGACTGCAATGACGTCCCTTTCGAAAAACTAAGCTGAAGTTGTTGGCCGGCATCGGAATGCGCTCGACAAGGCTCAAACCCTGAACCAAGCCCGCTTCGGAAATCGCCTCGACATCTCGGACGCCCCAAGCAGGGTCCCGCGCACGCAAGTTCACATCGAAGCTCGCGTTGCTCTCAGCCGTGTGCGCACCGGCCACCTTGAACGGTCCGTACAGGTAGAGCAGGCCGCCGTCAGGAAGGATGCCGCCAGCGCCTGCCATCAATCCTTCCGTCGCCGACCACGGTGCGATGTGGATCATGTTGATCGCAAGCACCGCATCGGCGCGCGGCACGGACCAGGGCTGTGCACGCACATCAAGCGGCAGGGGAGCGAGGATATTGGCCAAGCCAGCGGTTTGCATATGCGCCGCGATGCTTCTCAGGGCTTTTGGATCGGCATCACCGGGTTGCCAGGACAAGCTGGGCAACGCGGACGCGAAATGAATGATGTGCTCGCCCGACCCACTGGCCACCTCCAAGACCAAGCCGGAGGCGGGGAGCAGATGGCGCAGGACAGCGAGGATCGCCTCTCTGTTCCTGAGGACGGCTGGCGCAAACAAGGCGTCGCCCGCTGAGATGCCTTGGCTCAAGACTGCGTCCCATTTCAGCATCACTCACCTCACAACGAGCATGAGCTCTCACGAGGTAAAGCGGTCCCGAACCGTGGCCAGTACGTTGAGGCAGCTGGCAATCGGTCTGCTGAGGGGCTCCGAGCTCCCAGCGCGCCATGGTCCTGCAATCCGGCTGAACCGAGATCCGCTTCGGAGACACCGGCGGAGGCCACCGAATAATCGACATGCGCGAAGCAGTAGGTCTGCTTCAAGCAACGATGCAGACCTGTAGCAAAGAATTTCTCCGCTTGGCCGGTGGCGGCTGATGGCGGATGCCCGTCAGCTGGCGAAGCGCGCGAGGTTGCCGATGGGCGCACCAAGGACTGTGTCGTCGTGCATGACCAGGTGGCCGCGCACGATGGTGGCGATCGGCCAGCCGACGACGTCGGTGCCGGCGAACGGCGTCCAGCCGCAGGGCGAGACAATCCAAGACTCCTCGATCCTGCGGTGGGTCTTCAGGTCCACGAGGGTGAAGTCGGCGTCGTACCCGGCGGCGATCCGACCTTTGCCGGCGAGTCCGTAGACGCGGGCCGGCCCGGTAGCCATCAGGTCGACCAAGCGCGCCAACGACAGCCGCCCGGCCGCCACGTGGTCGAGCATGATCGGCACCAGTGTCTGGACCCCGGTGAGGCCTGCCGAACAGTCCGGCCAAGGCCGCTCTTTGGCCGCCCGCGCGTGGGGCGCGTGATCGCTGCCGATCGTGTCGACGGTGCCGTCACGCACGGCCGCCCAGGCTGCCGCCCGGTGCCGCTCGTCGCGGATCGGCGGGTTCATCACGCCGAAGCCGCCGAGGGTGTCGTAGCAGTCCGGGGCCACCTGGGTGAGGTGATTAACCAGCACCTCGACGGTGGCAACGTCGCGGAAATCGCGCAGATAGGCGAGCTCCTCGGCCGTCGAGACGTGCAGGATGTGGGTCGCCCGGCCGGTCTTCCGGGCGAGCGCCATGAGGCGCCGCGTACCCAGGAAGGCGCATTCCTCGTCGCGCCACTCCATGTGGGTCCGATAGGGCTGGCCCAGGCTGAATAGGTTCTTGCGGGCCTGGAGCCGGTCCTCGTCCTCGCTGTGGAAGGCCATACGCCGGTGGCCGGCGCGCATGGCGAGCTCGAGATGCGCGTCGTCCTCGATCATCAGCGCCGCCGTGGAGCTGCCGGCGAAGACCTTGACGGCGCAGACACCCGGCGCACGCTCCAGCTCGGCGAGGGCGTCGATATTGGCCTTCGTGCCGGCCACGTAGAGGCCGATGTCGCACCAGCTCCGGCCTGCCACGTAGTCGCGCTTCCAGGCGAGGCGCTCGATATCGGCGATCGGCGGGACGGTGTTGGGCATGTCGAACAGGGTGGCAATCCCGCCCAGCATCGCGGCCCGCGTTCCGGTCTCGATCGTCTCCACCGCCGGGTCGCCGGGATCGCGCAGGTGGACGTGGCTGTCGATGAGGCCGGGCAGGACGTGCAGGCCCGCCGCGTCGATCACCGTTTCCGCGGTGGCGTGGGCCGGCGTCGCGAGGTCGGCGATGCGCCCGTCGCGGATGCCGAGATCGATCCGCTCGGTTCCCCAGGGGGTGACGCAGGTGCCGCCGCGGATCAGCAGGTCGTAATGCATCGCCGGGTCCTTCCTAGGTGGCCCTGTGGAGCAGGACCGCACCGAGGGCGGCCGCCACCGCCTGCTGACAGGGCTCGACGACCGGGCACCCGATCGCCTGCTCGATCGTGGACCTGTGTGGCGCCATGCCGGCGCAGCCGAGTACGATGGCGTCGGCGCCGTCTCGCTCGACCAGGATCCGCGCCGCTGCGATCAGACGATCGCGGATGGCCGCGCCCGCGGTCTCGTCCGCCCGTGCCTCAACGGGCCGGCTGCCGGCGTAGCGTTCGCCGACGCCCATCTGGCGGACCATCCGGCGCTGGCGCCTCACGCTGCCTTCCGACAGAGCGACGATGCCGAAACGCTCGCCCAGGGTGAGCGACCGGAGGATGCCCCACTCGGCGATGCCCATCACGTGACGACAGCCGGCGACCTCGCGGGCGGTGTGCAGACCCGGGTCGCTGAAGCAGGCGATGACGAAGGCGTCCGCCGCATCGGACGCGATGCGGCGGGCGAGCGGTATGACCACAGAATCGGCGTCCTGCTGGGACGCGATGCTTGCCGGCCCCTCAGGCAGGTCCGTCACCACGATGGCGGGGCCGCCGGCCAGACGCAGTGGATCCAGCGCCGTGTCGATGGCGGCGGTCACGCTTGGAGAGGAGTTCGGGTTGATGACTAGGATGCGCGCGGACCTGACGGCGCCGGGATCTTGCATGCCGCCTCCTGCGGAGCCAACGCGATAGCCTGCCGCTCACGACAGAGGATTCCGCGAAGCGAAACCCGGGCCGCGCAACCATCGGTGTAACTCAGGAGGCACCGATCTTGCCCATCCACTCGACCCAAGGAAGAGGTGATCGATGCACGGCGAAGCTGCGGACGGGACGACGAGCGTCACGCGGGTGACGGGGGCCCGGTGGGTCGTCGCCTGGGACTCCGAGAACGGCGGACACGTCTACCAGACCGGCGCGGACGTGGTGTTCGCTGACGGCGTTCTCACCCATGTCGGTCCGGGCTACGCGGGGCCGCCGCCCGCCCGGACCATCGACGCCGCCGGCTGCCTGATCATGCCGGGGCTCGTCGACATCCACACCCATCTGTTCTCGGAACCGATGAACAAGGGCATGTGGGACGAGGTCGGCAGCCCGCGCCTCTACAACACGTCGCTCTACGAGTACCTGCCGATCCTGCGGCCCGACGCGGATGGCACCCGCGCCGCCTACGGAGTGGCGCTCGCCGAGCTGGCGCTCTCGGGCGTCACCACCGTCTGCGATCTCGCGTTACCGAGCGAAGGCTGGCTCGACCTCCTCGGTGCCTCGGGCCTGCGGGTCTGCATCGCCCCGATGTTCCGTTCCGGGCGCTGGCTGACCCGGAACGGCCACAGCGTCGAGTACGAGTGGGACGCGGCGGCGGGCCGGCGCGGCCTGGAGCAGGCGCTTGCCGAGATCGAGGCGGCGCAGCGCCATCCGAGCGGGCGTCTGTCCGGCATGCTGTGCCCGGCGCAGGTCGACACCTGCACGGCGGAGCTGCTACGGGACGCCCACGCCGAGGCGGTGACGCGCGACCTGCGCTTCCACACCCATGCGGCGCAGTCCCTCTCGGAATTCCACGAGATCACCCGCCGCACCGGGATGACGCCGATCGAGTGGCTCGACGATCTCGGCGTGCTCACCGAGCGCACGATCGTGGGCCACGGGATCTTTCTCGACGACCATCCCTGGACCCACTGGCATAGCCCGGGCTCGGACATGCGCCGCCTGGCCGAGCGCGGCGCGACGGTTGCCCATTGCCCGACGGTCTTCGCCCGCCGCGGCATCGCGCTCAACCATTTCGGCCGCTACGTCCAGGCGGGGGTCAACATGGGCATCGGCACCGATGTCTACCCGCACAACATGCTCGACGAGATGCGCCTCGTCTCATACCTCGCCCGGGTCGTGGCCGAGAATCCCCGCGACACCCGCGCGGCGGACGTGTTCCAAGCCGCCACGGTGGGCGGTGCCAAGGCGCTCGGGCGCACCGACATCGGCCGGCTCGCGCCGGGCTGCAAGGCCGACTTCGTCCTGGTCGACTGCGCGCATCCCGCCATGCGGCCGTGCCGCGATCCCGTGCAGTCGCTGATCTACTCGGCCGGCGACCGCGCGGTCCGGCAGGTCTTCGTCGGGGGCCGCGAGATCGTGCGCGACGGCCGCGCTCTGACGGTCGACTACGCGGCGGCGGCCGCGGCCCTGGAGGAGGCGCAGGGCCGCGCGCTGGCGCAGATCCGGCAACTCGACTGGGCTGGGCGTGGCCCCGACGCCATCGCGCCACCAACCTTCCCGGGGCTGTGAGACCCCGGGCTTCTCAGGTGGGCCGGACGTTCCAGAAGGTCGGAAACCCATCGAGGATTCCGGTGAGGCCGGAGCGGTAGGCGGTCGGCTGCAGGTACTGCCCGAGGGGATAGTAGGGCACGTCCTGCATCGCCTGAAGCTGGATGTCCCGGCAGAGGGCGGCGCGGGCCGCCTCGTCGGGGGCCGTGAACCACGCGTCGCGCAGGGCCTCGATCCGCGGGGTCGTGGCCCAGCCGGCATAGCCGCTCTCGCCGGTGCCGCGCAGGGCGATGTAGCCGGCGGGGTTGAGCCAATCCATGCCGGACCAGTTGGTGACAAAGGCGCTCCAGCCGGCCTCGGAGACCGGCCCCTTGCGATTGCGCCGCTGCAGCATCGCGTTGAACTCGACCGCGTAGACCTCGACGTTCATGCCGACGCGCTGGAGCAGGTCGGCCGCGACCTGGCCGAGCGCCAGAAGCGGGGCCGAGTTCGACGGCACCATCAGCAGCACGGTCTCGCCGGCATAGCCGGCCGCCTTCAGGTCGGCCCGCACCTTGGCCGGATCCCTCGGTATGGTGAGTGGCCCGAGCCCGTCCGTCGAGGCCATCGGCGTACCCGGACAGAAGAAGCCGAGGGGCACGTGGAACAGGCTGGGATCGTCGGCGCCCACCACGCCCTGCATGCAGGACGTCTGGTCGATCGCCCCCCAGAGCGCCCGCCGGATCGCCGGGTTGTTGAAGGGCGGCTGCAGGTGATTGACCCGCAGCATCGTCACGAAGCCCGTCGGGTCGAGAGTGCGGGTGGTCACGCCCTTGGTGGCCTTCAGCAGATCCAGCTGGTCGTGCGAGGCGTATTCCTGCCAATCTGCCTCGCCGGCGACCAACGCCGAGGTGGCCGTCGACGTATCGCCGATGACGCGCCACTCGACCCGGTCGTAGTGGACGACCTTCGGACCCGAGGTCCAGGTGGGTGCGCCGTCCTTGCGGGGCACGTAGCCTTCGAAGCGGGTATAGACCGCGCGGTCGCCGGGCACGCGCTCGTCCGCCTTGAAGCGGAACGGCCCCGAACCGATGAGTTCCGGCACCTGCTGGAACGGGTCCGTGACGGCGAGGCGCTCGGGCATCATCGCGCAGACCGGCACCGAGGCCTTGCCCAGCGCGATCGGCAGGAGCGGGAACGGGCGCTTAAGGCGGAACCGGATCGTCCGATCGTCGGGCGCCGACAGCTCGTCGGTGGCCTCCATCAGGGAGCCGCCGAACGGGTCGCGCTTGGCCCAGCGGCGCAAGGAGGCGACGCAGTCCCGGGCGAGGACAGGCGTGCCATCGTGGAAGCGCAGGTTCTCGCGCAGGGTCAGGTCCCAGCGGCGCCCGTCCTCCTCGATCCTGTGGCCCTCGACCATCTGCGGCGTGGCGCGGAAGGCGCCGTCCATGCCGTAGAGGGTGTCGAAGACCATGTAGCCGTGGTTGCGGGTGATGTACGCGAAGGTCGTCACCGGATCGAGCGTGACGAGATCCTGCTGCGGGATGAAGCGCAAGGTCGCGGCAGCCTCCGCGCGGACCAGGGATGGTGCCGCGACAGCGCTGGCTACGAAGGCCCCAGCTCCCTGCAACAGTGTACGCCGCTTCATCAGACAACTCCCGCTCTGCTCGGGCGACTACCGTACATGCGCTCGCAGTAATCCGGTCACCAAAACCGGCAATCCGCTGGCTTGCAGGAACGAGGCCGCGGCCCAGCCCTAGAGAGATCGCCCTCGCATTCCGGTTGGTCCGGATGCATCGGCGGCTAGGGATCCAGTGCGGACTGACCGAACTGGGGCGACGCAAAAGGTCCGGTCGTGGGATGCCGCTGCAGTTGGCCGTATGACCGAAATGGGCGCAAAGCCGAATGGCCGATTCTGCGCGCTGGCGATCCGGCGTGACGTAGTCTGGCCGTAAGCGGAATGGTTGCTCCAGAGCAGACGCGCCGGATAATCGGATGGCCTCCTACCGACCCATGCCAACCGTCAGGACAGCTATCGATGCTTCCCGACAGCCGCGCTTCGTTGAGGGCTCGGAAAATTCAGCGCGGATGAGAACCTTGGCCGACGCTCAGTAATGGACCTCATGCGGGCGCTCAGCGCCGGAGTGATGCAGCAAAAATCCGGCGCTCCGGGATTCAGGCCGCGATCGGCATGATCGACACGTGGGCGGACACCACCTTCCAGCCAAGGTCGGGCAAGCGCATCCAGGTCTGGCTCTGACGCCCGATGCCGGGCTTGCCGCGCGGCTTGAATTCCAGATTGACCGTAGCGAAGTCGCTCCCGAGCGTCAGGACCTCCAGCCGGATCCGCGCCTCCTTGGTCCCGCCCGGCGGCGGATCGGCTGCGACGCGTGCGGCGTGGACCTCGGCAAAGCCGTAACAGTTCTCATGGAGGGCGAAACGAATCGTGTGCGGACTATCCCAGAAGGTCTCGTCGAGCACGGCGACATCCTTCTCGACGAGCGCCCGCTCGTAGCGCTCGAACAGGGCGGTAATCTCGGCCACGACCTCGGGGCGGTTCACAGTCACGTCCATTCAGGCCTCCAGGGCGACCGCGGTACGGATCAGGTCAAGGTCGGTCCCACGCGCACCGAGGATCGACAAGCCGACCGGAGCGCCGTCGACCCGTGCGCCCGGTAGATTGACCTGCGGGACGCCGGTGAGGCCGCCGTGGCTCGTCAGGCAGGCGATGCGCTCCCGCAGGGGGTGCAGCGCGTCGAGCGGCAGCCCGCGCAACGGCGCCGGGAACGGCGTGGTCGGAAGGCACAGGATCGTGCCGGGGGGCAGAAGCCGGGCGAGGCGAGCCCGGGCCTCGATCCGCATCAGGCTCGCGGCGCTGCGCTCGGCATCGGTCATCATCGAGCCCTGAATCAGCGAGCGTGCGACCGAGAAGGCCAGGCGTGGATTGCAGGCATCGAGCCAGGGCTCGAAGGTCTGCCACGCCTCGCTGCTCTGCAGGACGCGCTGCGCCCGCTGCCACACGGACAGGCCCTGCGGCGCCAGGGTCACGTCGCGCCGATTGCCAACCAGGGCGGCCAAGCGGTCGATCTGCGGGGCCAGCGCCTCCTGGACCGCCGCGTCGGCGAAGCCGAGCGCGTCCGCTGCTACGAGGAGCGTGCGCGGCAGGTGATCCGGCACGGCTTGGCCGAACAGCACCTCGCCCACCCGCGCGAAGGTTACCGCGTCCCGGGCGAACCAGCCGCAGGTATCCGAGCTCGGCGCCTGGACGCAGATCCCGGCGAAGTCGATGCGGCCGTGCGTCGGCCGGATGCCGTAGAGCCCGCAGAAGCTCGCTGGCACCCGAACGGAGCCGCCCGTATCCGTTCCCAGGGCGAAGTCGCAGGCGCCCGCGGCCACCGCGGAGGCCGAGCCGCTCGACGAGCCGCCGGGCACTCGATCGGGCGCCGCGGGATTGAGCGGCGTGCCGTCATGGGCGTTCTCGCCGAGGATCCCCAGCGAGACCTCATCGGTCACGGTCTTGCCGACGATTGAGGCGCCCACATCGAGCAGCGTCTGCACTACCTGGGCATGGCGGGTCGGCGTCGGGTAGACGCGCGGCCAGTCCGGGTTGCCGCCCCCCGTGGGGCTATCCGCGACGTCGATCAGGTCCTTGACGGCGAAGGCGAGGCCGGCGAGCGGCCCCATCGCGGATCCGGCGACGCGCACGCGCGGCCCGGGCAGGAACGGGTCCGTCGAGAGGGGCTGTGCGGCTGTCATGCGGGGATCGGTTCCTGCCATTGGGCGCCGGGCACGGCGGCGAACAGCGCCTTGGTGTAGGGGTGCTTCGGCGCGAAGAAGATCTCGGAGGTCGGCGCGACCTCGACCACCTGACCGGACCGCATCACGGCGATCCGGTCGCAGACCTGCAGCGCGACCCGGAGATCGTGGGTCACGAACAGCATGCTGAGGTGCAGCCGCGCCTTGATGTCGGCGAGCAGCGCCAGGACCTGCGCCTGCACGGAGACGTCCAGGGCCGAGACCGGCTCGTCGGCCACCAGGATCTCGGGCTTCATGGCGAGCGCCCGGGCGATGCCGATTCGCTGGCGCTGGCCGCCGCTGAACTCGTGCGGGTAGCGCTGCGCCGCCGCGGGATCCAGGCCGACCAGCGCCAGCATCTCGCACGCCTGGACCCGCGCGATGCCGGGTTCGGTGCCGTGGATGATCGGCCCCTCGGCGACGATGTCGACCACGCGCTGGCGCGGATCGAGGGAGCCGTAGGGATCCTGGAACACCATCTGCACGCGCCGGCGATGCGGGCGCATCTGGCGGCGGCTCAGGTCGGCGACGCTGTGCCCGGCCAGCAGGATCTCGCCGCCGTCGACCGGCATCAGCCGGGTGAGCGCCCGCGCCAGCGTGCTCTTGCCCGAGCCGCTCTCGCCGACGAGACCCAGGGTCTCGCCCCGCCGCAACAGGATGTCCACGCCGTCGAGGGCCCGGGTGACGCGGCCCCCGAACAGGCCGCGGGCGCCGTAGGTCTTCTCGACCCGCTTGGCCTCCACCACCAGGGGGGCGGTGCTGGGCGTGCGCCGCGGCGGCGGGACGAGCTTCGGCACGGCGGCGATGAGCGCGCGCGTGTAGGGATGCTTCGGCGCCCCGAGCACCGAGGCCGCGGGCCCCTGCTCGACCAGGATGCCCTTCTGCAAGACCGCCACCGTGTCGGCGATGTCGGCCACGACGCCGAAATCGTGCGTGATGAACAGGACGCTCGTGCCGTGCTCGCGCTGCAGGTCGCGGATCAGGGAGAGGATCTGCGCCTGCGTGGTGACGTCGAGCGCCGTGGTCGGCTCGTCGGCGATGAGCAGCCGCGGGTTCAGCGCCAGCGCCATGGCGATCATCGCCCGCTGGCGCTGGCCGCCCGAGAGCTGGTGCGGGTAGGCGCGCAGCAGCCGGGCCGGGTCCGGGAGGTGGACGCTCGCCAGCAGCGCGAGGATGCGCGCCCGGCGGTCCGCGCGCCCGAGCGTCGTGTGGATGCGCAGGACCTCGTCGATCTGCCGCCCGATCGTGTGGAGCGGGTTCAGGGCCGTCATCGGCTCCTGGAAGATCATCGCGATGCGGGCACCCCGGACTTTGCGCATCTGACGCGGGGTGATCGCGGCGAGATCCGCGCCCTCGAACTGGATGCGCCCTCCGGCCACGCGCACGCGCGGTCCCGGGAGCAGGCCGAGGATCGCGCGGGCCACCATCGACTTGCCCGATCCGCTCTCGCCGATCAGGCAGGTGACCGCGCCGGGGCGCAGGACGAGATTCAGGTCGGTGACGGCGTTCGGACGGTCCGCGCCGGGCGGGAGCGTGATCGTCAGCTTCTCGATCTCGAGGACGGCGTCGCTCATCGCTCTCGGAGCCTCGGGTTCAGGACCTCGTTCAGGCCATCCCCGACGAGGTTGATGGCGAGGACGGTCAGCAGGATCGCCAGCCCGGGGAACGTGCAGATCCACCAGGCCGACCGGAGGACCGCGCGGCCCGAGCTGATGATCAGGCCCCAGCTCATCACGTTGGGATCGCTCAAGCCCAGGAAGGCGAGCCCCGCCTCGATCAGGACCGCCGTGCCGATCAGGAGCGTGCCGACTGCGATGATCGCCGCGGTGCAGTTCGGCAGCATGTGGCGGAAGACGATGCGGGCGTCGCCCGCCCCCAGGCCGTCGCAGGCCAGCACGAACTCGCGGCCGCCGAGCGCCACGAACTCGCCCCGGACGAGGCGGGCGATGCCCGGCCAGGAGACGGCCACGATCGCCACGACTTCGCTGAAGAGCGACGGCGACAGGATCGCCACGATCAGGATCGCCAGCACGAAGGCGGGGATGGTCTGGAAGAACTCCGTGAGCCGCATCAGCGCGACCTCGACACCGCCCCGGTAGTAGCCGGCCAGCCCGCCGATCAGGGTCCCGAGCAGGATCGCAGCCCCGGTCGCGCTGAGGCCGATGATCAGGGAGGTGCGGGCGCCGTACGCGATCTCGGCGGCCACGTCCCGGCCCAGCGTGTCGGTGCCGAGCAGAAATGGGCCGCCCGGCGGCTGGAGGGCCGGGCCGACAAGCGCGAACGGATCGCCGGGATAGAGGAGCGGCGTGAGCGCCACGAGGACGACCAGCCCGAGGAGAACCGCCGCCCCCGCGAGCGCGAGGCGGTTGCGCGCGAACCGCGCCAAGCCCGTGCGCATCGCTAGAGCTCCAACCGCGGATCGAGGCAGACGTAGACGAGGTCGACGGCGAGGTTGATCACGACCACGAGGCAGGCCGAGACGAAGAAGATGCCGAGGAGCAGGTTGAGGTCGCGCGACTGGAGCGCGTTGAAGGCCAGCGTGCCGACCCCCGGCCAGCCGAACACCGTCTCGACCACGATCGAGCCGCCGATCAGGTTGCCGGCCTGCACGCCCGCCATGGTGACCACCGGCAGCAGCGCGTTGCGCAGGACGTGCCCGGTCATCACCCGCGCCTCGGTCTGGCCCTTGGCGCGCGCGGTGGTGACGTAGTCCATGCCGACCTGCTCCAGCACGGAGGCGCGCATCACCCGGGCGTAGACCGCAAGGTAGAACAGCGCGAGCGCCACCGCCGGCATGACGAGGTGGCGGCCGACGTCCCAGACCTCGTCCCAGCCCTCGTTGTCGGCGCCGACCGTGTCGTAGCCGCTGGTGGGCAGCCAGCCGAGGCGGATCGCGAAGACCACGATCATCATCAGCCCGAGCCAGAAGCCCGGGGTCGCGTAGGCAATGAGGCTGACCAGGGAGATGACCGCGTCGCGCCAGGAATTGCGCCCGGTCGCCGCCACGAGGCCCAGCAGCGTGCCGATCAGCAACGCGGCCGCGAAGGCGGTCAGCATCAGCAGCCCGGTCGGCCAGAGCCGGTCGACGATCAGGCTTCCCACCGGGCTGTCGTTGCGGAACGAGTAGCCGAGATCGAGGTGGAGCATGTTCAGCAGGTAGACGCCGAACTGCGTGGCGAGCGGCTGGTCGAGGCCGAACTTGTGCCGCAGCTGCTCCATGTATTCGGGGCTCGCCGCGCCGCTCTCGCCCGCCAGCACGGAGGCCGCGTCGCCGGGGGCGAGGTGGATCAGGAAGAAGTTGAGCACGACGATGCCGAGCACCACCGGGATCGCCAGCAGCAGCCGGTAACCGAGGAAACGCGCGAGCCGCACGGGATTACTTGTCCATCCAGGCCCGTTCGAAGGCTTGCTGGGTTCCGAGGGGGCCGGTCGTGTGGTCCTTGAGGCGTCGGTTGAAGACGCTGACGTACTGCACGTCGATGAGCCAGATCATCGGGCTGTCCTCCGCCAGGACCTGCTGGACCTTCTTGTAGAGCGCGGCGCGCTTCTCCGCGTCCGGCTCGCGCGCCCCCTCGCCGAGCATGCGGTCGACCTCGGGATTGCTGTAGAAGGTGTCGTTGACGAAGGTCACGCCCTTGCGGATCTGGCTGGTGAGGAACTGCTTGTTCAACCCGTAGACCGGGTCGACGCTCTGGCTCAGGAACGGCTCGTTCAGGTCGTAATCGTAGTTGGTGTAGACGCGCCGCAGCCAGGTCGCGGTGTCCTCCGAGCGCAGCGTCACGGCGATGCCCACGACGGCGAGCGCCTGCTTCAGGTACTCGGCCTGCCGCAGCCACTGCTCGCCGAAGGAATTCACCTCCAGGTGCAGGGCGAAGCGGGTCCCGTCCGCGCCGCGCGGTGCGCCGGCCTGATCGAGCAGCCGGTTGGCGATGTCCAGCCGGTCCGGCACGTCGTACTGACGCACGTCGTCGGTGTAGAGGCCAGCGGCCTTGAACTTGCGGCTGAGCGGGCCGGTGGCGGGCAGGCCGTAGCCGAACATCACGTCCTTGAGGATGACGTTGCGGTCGATGGCGTAGGCGATCGCCTGGCGCACCTCCTTCTTCTGGAGATGCGGGTGACGGCCGTTCAGCTCGAGGACGCTCTGGGCCGGCGTCATCTCGTAGCCCTTGGTCGTCAGATCGAGGATCGGATTGGTCTTCATCCGCGCGAGGTCGGCGTAGTTCACCGCGCTGTACCCGGCGAAATGCGCCTCCCCCGCCTCCATGGCGGCCGAGCGGGTGGCGGCGTCCGGGATGAACCGGGCGACGATCCGGTTCAGATACGGCAGGCCCGGCTTCCAGTAGGTCTCGTTGCGATCGAGGCGCACGAACTGGCCGCGCTCCCAGCTCGTGAACTTGAACGGACCGGTGCCGATCGGCTTGTTGGCGCTGGGGTTCTGGAGGACGTCCGTGCCCTCGAACACCGAGCGGCACAGGATCGGCAGGTCCCGCCCGGAGAGCGCCTTCATGAGGTAGGGCGCGGGATTGGCGAGCCGCAGGATGGCGGTCATCGGGTCCGGCGTGTCGACGGCGACCAATTCCGCGAGCATGACCGGCGCGATCGGATTGTACTTCTTAAGGATCTCCATGAAGGAGTACTGCACGTCGGCGCTGGTGAACGGCTTGCCGTTGTGGAAGGTCACGCCGTCCTGAAGCTTGAACGTGATGGTCTTGCCGTCGGGCGCGACCTCCCACGACTTCGCGAGGTTCGGCTGCGGGTTCTGGTCCCAGTCGTAGGTGCACAGCCCCTCGTAGACCTGCGTGGCGATCGGCGGGATATTGCCCGCCGACACCGCGTAATGCGCCAGGGTCGAGGGCTCCGGATGGACGATCATGACCATCGTACCCCCGCGCTTCGCCTCGGCAGCCTGGGCGCCCGTTGCGGCTGCAGCGAGACTGAGGGGAAGCGCCAGAACCGTGCGGCGGGAGAGGTCGGTCACATGGGATCTGCGGGACAAGCCAAGAAACTCCTAAAGCTTCCCACCGCACAGCAAGGCACATGCCACTCAAGCGAGGCAGCTGACCGCATCTTCACAGCTATTGGTTGAGGCATCTCATCCAGGAACGTAATTGCACTCGGATGCCCCTGAGGCCTCGCGCGCGCACCTTTGTCGGGTCTGCGCGCGAGAGAAGAATCACCTGTTCTGCGCAGTACTTTCAGCAACTTGCCTGCTCATTCGCGCCAGCACGGTTTTCTTTTGAAGACGGTCAACGGGAAAACGTGACCCTGGGCTTGCCTTTTGCGGATGTGACCACCCCATTTCAGCAAACACTAACATTAGTGCGCTGGCGCTTGCTCAAGAAGACGCCGGTCCGCGAGAGCCCATGGCGTCGATCAATGTCGAAAGATGAACCGTCGAGCCCGGTCGGACTGAGGATCAGTGAAGAAATCCGTCGGCGCCGCAACTTCTCGGATGCGGCCCCCGTCCATGAAGACGATTGTGTCGGCGACGTCACGCGCGAAGCTCATCTCATGGGTCACGATCACCATGGTCAGCCCCTCCCGCGCAAGCTCGCGGATGACGCCCAGCACCTCTCCGACCATCTCGGGATCGAGGGCGCTGGTCGGCTCATCGAAGAGGATGACCTTCGGCCTCATGGCGAGTGCGCGACTGATCGCGACGCGCTGCTTTTGACCGCCGGACAGCGTGTGCGGGTAGACGTCGGCCTTCTCGGTGAGGCCAACACGCGCCAGGATGGCGCGCCCCTCCTCCTCGGCCTCTCGCTTGGCACGGCCGAGGACGTGGACTGGCGCCTCGGTCACGTTGCCGAGCACGGTCAGATGCGGCCAGAGGGCGAAGTGCTGGAACACCATGGCGATGCGCGTTCGTGCGGAAGCCAACTCGCGCCGCGCCATCGGCTTCGTGGCCCTGCCGTCCCCCCTCTGCCCGATGGGCTTGCCATCGATGCGAATGGAGCCCGCGCTCGGCGCCTCAAGCCAGTTGAGGCAGCGCAGAAAGGTCGACTTGCCCGAGCCGCTCGGCCCCAAGATGCAGGTCGTCGTGCCGGGCGCGAGGTCGAGGTCGATGTCACGCAGGACTTCGAACCCATCGAAATCCTTGCACAAACCCCGGACCGAGATCGCGGCGTCAGTCTCAGCCATAGCGTACCTTTCTCACCCGCTCCATGCGGCGCACGCTCGCCTCGACTACGAGCGACATGAGCAGGTAGAGGCCGACCGCGGCGGCGAATGGTGCGAACGGCGTGAAGTGGTTCGCACTGACGAAGTTCGCCGCGAAGGTCAGTTCCTGTACCGTGATGATCATGAGGAGCGCGCTGTCCCGGATGGTCGTGATCACCTGATTCCCGATCACCGGGGCAGCGGTGATGGCGACCTGAGGCAGGATGATGCGCCTGTAGATCAGGCTGCGGGACAGGCCGAAGGCATGCGCCGCCTCGATGTTGTCCGGGGCGACCGCGAGGAACGCCGCTCGGAAGATCTCCGCGAGGTAGGCCGTCGTGTAGACGGTCAGCGACAGCAGTCCGGCCCACCAAGGATCGAGTCTGAGGCCGAGCTCGGGCAGGCCGTAGTAGACGACGTAGGCGAGCAGCAGGAACGGCACGCACCGCAGGAGATCGACGGCCTCAGCGAACGGGCGGCGCAGCGAAGCCGGCGCCTCTGTGAGGACGACGGCGCCGAGGATGTCGAACGGTAGGCTGAGCAGGAGGCACCCCAGCACGAGCGACAGGGTGTTGGCCGCACCTGAGAGGAAGACGTCCCGACTCTCCCAGATGACCAGAAGTCCGTTCACGGGCGCACCAAACCGAAGCGCCGGGCGATCCTGCGCTCGACGACGCGCTGGCCTCGCACGAGCGTCGCGATCAGCGCGGTGTAGATGAGCGTCGCCACGAGGAAGGGAGGAAGCGGCTCGTAGGTCTCTGCGCCGATCCGGCCGGCCGCGCGGGTGATCTCGACCACCCCGATGACGGCCACGGCCGGGGTGCACTTCAGGAGGATCGTGACCTCGCTGACCAGGGGCCCGAGATTTGCCCGCCAGATCTGCGGGAAGACGATGCGGATGAAGGTGGTTCGCCCCGACATGCCGAAGGCGGCGGCCGCCTCGAGTTGATCCCGGGGAAACGTTAGGAGTGCCGAGCGCCAGATCTCGCTGCTGAACGCCGCCGTATTCAGCGTGAGCGCGACGATGGCGGCCGGAACCGGTTCAAGCTCCAATCCGGCCGCCGGCAGGACGAAGTAGACGAACAGGACGAGCGTCACGAACGGTGTCGCCCGGACGAGGCTGACGACAGCGGCGAGAAGACCCGGGACCACGGGGATACGACCTTCGCGCAGGAGCGCGAGGAGGAGGCCCAGAGGTAGGCTCAGCAGAATACTGACTGCTGCCAGCGCGGCGGTGACCACCGCGCCGTCGAGGATGGTGCGTATCGCTGGCCAGGTCATGGCCGTCACTCTCCGCGTCCGGGTCCGTCGCCCCGCGCTCCCAGGCTACTTGGTCGGCGCTGACGGCATGTCCTTGAAGGTGCGGCCGAGCCACTTCTCCTGCAGGGCATAGAGTTCTCCGCTCGCCCGCACCTTCGCCATGAACTGGTCGAGGTAGGCCAGGAGGCTGTCGTTCCCCTTGGCGACGGCCCAGGCCGCATAGGTTGGCGCGCCGACAGCCTCGCCCATCCTGAAGCGCTTCGGCTGGTCCTTCGTCAGGCTGACGAGGTTGACGACGCCATTGATCACGTAGTCGAGCCGGCCATTGGCAAGGTCCTGATACGCCTCCGGCAGCGAGGTGTACTGCACCACCTTGCCGAGCTTGCCGCCAGTCTTCGCCAGCGTCGGTTCGAGATCGGCCAGGGCCGCGTAGGACGCGCCGCCGGACTGCACGCCGACCGTCTTGCCGGCCAAGTCGGGGACGCCCTTGATCCGGGTCTCGTCGGCGCGGACCACGTAGTATTGCGTCGCCTCGGCGATCGGCATCGTGAAGGCGAGGCTCTGGACGCGATCGGGGGTGATGACGGCCGCCGTCAGGGCCACGTCGTACTTCCCGGTTGCGACGCCGGCCAGAAGCCCCGTCCAGGGTATGATCTGCTGGTCGATTTTGAGCGGCGCCTCCTTGCGCAGCAGCGCGAGGAGGTCGTGGTCGAGGCCCATCGGCTTGCCGTTCTCGACGTATTCGAACGGCTTGTAGCTGTCCTCGGTCGCGGCGACCATGGACCCCTTGGTTTTGATCTCGTCGAGGCTCGCCGCAAAGGACGGTGACGTGCCGAAGCTCAAGTTCAGCGTCGCCGCGACGGCGATGCCGAGGATCCTGTCCCGAACGAAAGCCATGGCTCAGTCCTTCTGCGCGCTCGACGAAAGGGATGGCGCATCGCCGCGACGGGCGATCAGGTCGATCTCGACTAAGGCGTCGTAGGCGAGCCCGGTCGTGCCCACGCAGGTCCGCGCGGGCAGGCGGTCGTGCGGGAAGAAGGATTGGTACGTGGCGTTGAACGCCGCGTAGTCGCGCTTGAACTCCGTCAGGAAGGCCCGCGCGACGACCACGTGCTCCAGCCCCAGGCCGAGCCCGGCCAGCACCGTTTCGAGGTTGGCCATCACGTTGCGGGTCTGCGCCTCGATGCCGTCCGGCAGGATGCCCGGATTGCCGGGCGTGTCCGGCATCTGCCCTGTGACGAAGACGAAGCCGTCGGCCTCGACCGCGTGGCTGAAGGGAGCGACCGGCTGCGGCCCACCGGAGACCATGTGGAACAGCATGGCCGACGGGGCTGATTGTGTCTTCGGCACCGCGATCTCCGTTCCGCAGGCTTGACCCGCGTAATGTCCCGGACCCAGGTTCAGGGCCGTATTGTCATGATCAAGCTAGGCGACATTGTCGGAGCTGGCTCGCGGATATCGGCGGCATCGCGCCCGAATTTCGGTCGCAGCTCCGGTCGGACCGAGACAATATGTGGGACAATCGGTGCAAGGATGAGTCGACCCGAATGGACCCATGCCGTCGAGCGGACGGCCGGCGCCCGCTATTTGGCCATCGTCGGCGCGGTCGAGATCGCGCTGCGGACCGGCGCCCTGCGACCGGGCGATCGGCTGCCGCCGCAGCGCGACTTGGCCGCGTGGCTGTCGCTCAACATCGGGACGGTCAGCCGGGCCTATGCCGAGATGCAGCGGCTGGGCCTTGTCAGAGGCGAGATCGGCCGCGGCACCTTCCTCAACCACGCGCAGGATCCGGACGGACCGCCATCCCTTCGGGCGCCGGTCCCGCGTCAGACCTTCGTCGACCTGTCGCACAACTTCCCGGCGCATGCGATGCATCACCCTGCGCTGGCAATGATCCGCCGCGAACTCGACGGCGCTGTCGAGTTCGCGGCTCTGCTCGCGAGCCAGGTCGACGTCGGTCTTCACAGGCATCGGGCCATCGCCGCGCGATGGCTGGATCGCTTCGGGATCGAGGCCGAGGCCGACGAGGTGCTTGTCACCTGCGGCGGCCAGCACGGCCTGCTGCTCTCCCTGATGGCGCTGACGCATCCGGGCGATGTCGTCTTGGCCGAAGAGCTGAGCTTCTACGGCCTGAAATCAGCGGCCGGCATGCTGGGTCGCTCGCTGGTCGGGGTCCGCATGGATCGCGAAGGCATCGTGCCTGAATACCTCGACGTGGTCTGCCGCCGAACCGGAGCGAAAGTCCTCGTTTGCACGCCGACGCTGCACAATCCGACCACCGCAACGATGTCGGACGAGCGGCGTCGGGAGGTGATCGAAGTCTGTGTTCGCCACGATGTCCTGATCGTCGAGGATGATGTCTATGGCTTCTTGCCCGACCCAGTGCTGAGACCACTGGCTGCATCAGCGCCTGACCGGGTCGTGCATATCTCAAGCTTGTCGAAGCTTGCAGGCCCGGGATTGCGTGTCGGCTTCCTGCGTGTGCCGCGGCATCTGGTTTCTGCTTTCGGGATCGCGCTGCGTGCGACCACGCTGATGGCATCGCCGTTCAACGCGGAATGGGCGACGCGCCTTTTGGAGTCGCAGCGGATCGATCAAGTGATCGCCGCGATGCGCGCGGAAACGCAAGCGCGGCAGAATCTCGTTGCTGGCCTTCTGCCTCGGCAAGCCGTCCTCACCCAAGCAAACGCGTATTATTTCTGCCTGAAGTTGGGGAACGGCTGGTCAGCGGAAGCCTATTCGCAGGCCGCGGAGGAGGCCGGCGTTGGGGTTACGCCGATCAGCCTGTTCGAGGTGTCGTCTTTGCACCAAAGCGATACCGTGCGCGTCTGCGTCAACGCGGCGCCTGATCGAGAAACGCTTCGAGAGGCACTGGAGACATTGGCAGGCCTGCTTGAGGCAGGTGCACCGCCCACCCTTCGATTCAGGGCCGCGGTGTGAGGCGTGGTTCCATCGCTTTGACCCTATGACGACGGGTCGCCAGGCGTTGACGTTCCGCCGCAGCGAGCGCGTGCCCCTTCGGGTTCCTTGGATATCCGCCGACGAGCATGCCGCCGAAGTGGTGTTCTGGCCCGCACTGACCCGTGCTCTGATTGACTCGACGTCCGCTCCGGGGACGTTGTCCATCGGCTTCGAACAATTGGTACCGACGGATTTTGTTGAAAAACGCGAAGGCAGCGCCTCAAGCGCAGTCCAAGGTAGCGTACGGGAGATGGTTGGTCTCTCGTAAACGGTGCGACCCCATTCCCGCAGCGGATTCAGGGCGTTTTACGAGTAGAATTTTCTCTAGCTGACGCCCTGAGCGGTACTGCATTAACCGGGTCCCGGGGTTTTTTAACATAAACGGCGTTAAGCCGAACGTCTGCTCCGCGCACTTGCGATCCGGCATAACGTAGTCTGGCCGATAGCAGAATGGCGGCTTTCCGCACCTGAGCCACCGAAGCAGACACACGGAATCCTCTTCTCGTCCAGCCGCTGACTGGTCCGGCGGCAATCGACCGGAATTAGGAAGCCCTTCTAAACCAAGACCATTTCAGGCCGAGAAGGCGTAACGGTACCTTCAGTACGCTGTGGGACGCTCCTGCATCAGTCGAAAGAGTGACTTACCATGCCGCAGCGATTCCGCCTTGTGACGCGTAGTGATTTCGATGGGCTCGTCTGCGGCATGCTGCTGCGCGAACTCGACCTGATCGACGAGATCAAGTTCGTCCACCCCAAGGACATGCAGGACGGCATCGTACCGATCGGGGGTCGCGACATCATCACCAATCTGCCATACGTCGAGGGCTGTCACCTCGCTTTTGACCATCACGCGAGCGAGATGACGCGTCATGCCGGGCGGACCTTCTCGAACCATGTGATCGATCCGACGGCGCCGTCCGCGGCTCGCGTCGTACATCGGCATTTCGGCGCCGCAGCCTTCCCGCGGATCAGCGCCGAACTGATGGCCGCCGTGGATAAGGCCGACTCGGCGCAGTTCACCCGCGCGGAGATCCTCGACCCGCAGGGTTGGGTGCTGCTGAACTTCCTCATGGATTCGCGCACCGGGCTCGGACGCTTTCGCGATTTCCAGATCTCGAACTACGACCTCATGATGCAGCTCATCGAGCATTGCCGCGACCACAGCATCGCGGAGGTCCTGGCGCTCCCGGACGTCAGGGAGCGCGTCGACCTCTACAACGCGCATCGCGAGTCCTTCGTAGACCAGCTCCGCCGCTGCACCTCTGTCCATGGCAAGCTGGCGGTGATCGACCTGCGCGACGAGGAGGTCATCTACGCGGGCAACCGCTTCACCGTGTACGCTCTCTTTCCCGACTGCGACGTCTCGGCCCACGTGATGTGGGGCTTGAAGAAGCAGAACACCGTCTTCGCCATCGGGAAATCGATCCTCGATCGCGGCTCACAGGTCGATGTCGGTGCGCTATGCCTTGACTTTGGTGGCGGCGGGCACCGAGCTGCCGGGACTTGCCAGATCGCCAACGCGCGCGCCGAAGTCGTCAAGGCCGAGCTCATCGCTGCGCTCTCGGGTGACTCCCGCAAGGCTGCGGCCTGAAACGACCTGGAGCTGCAGCGAGTTCGACCCGCGCCCCACGAAGCGCATCAGCTAAATCGGCGCGACCAACCGGACTCGATCAATCGAAGTTCAGCGCGCGATCACCGCGCGTCTGGGCCGACCTGTGGCCGGCGATCTTAGCCTAGCTTCTGTCTGCCGATCGTCAGCCGCTACGCGCTGGCTGAGGCGCCGGCCGCGCTCGCCCGCTTGAGGAAGAACGAGCATCTCGGAAAGATCGTTCTGGGCGTTTGACGCCCAGTCCCGAGCGGCGGCCACGAACAAGCCGGCCCGGCGCGGGCCGGCCGCTTCTCGACTGGATCGCGGCGTTTCGCCGGGAGATCCCAAGCGCCCCGATGCCTCGACGGCAGGATGCGGCGGCCGCCGCGCGCTGATTGGAACAGGACGCGGCGGCCTTCACGGGCGTATTGTGCGAACGTGATCGAGCGTCGAACAGCGCGCCGCGTGAGGATCCACAATCCCGGCCGGCGGGCGCCCGTGGATCAACGCGTAGCCAGAGTAGACGGCCGCGTATTCCGGATTATCGCGTTCGGCTGGGCGGCAGGATCATCGCGGTGTCCGGGTCGGAAACGTCGCCCTCCTGCTGCTGATCGACGGTGAGCTTGGCCGCGAGGTCCGGCACCTGCCCGTTTGCCAATTGCTGCGCGGCCGCGACTTCCTTATCCCGTGCCTGCTCCGCCGTGAGCGCGCCACGCACCACCGCCCGGGCCAGGTTCAGGCTCAGGACGTTCTCGGTCTCATTCGCGCCGTAGGCGGTGAGCGTACCCCGCGTTCGGTCCGGGATGACGCTCCCGTTGAAGGTCGCGACGGCGCTGAAGAGGTTGAGCGGGACCTTGTAGGGCAGGCTCTGCTCCAGCACGTCGCTGTGCTTGGCCGGGAAATCGTGCTCGGCTCCGACCTTGTGCACCACCGTCCGGATCCACGGACCGTTGCGGTGCCAGATCAGCAGCGTCGCCGTCTGCTCCTGCGGTGCGCCGTACTTGTCAGCCACGGCCTCAGCGGCCCTGCGGGATGCCTCGGGCCAGTCCTGCGCGAAGAGCTCGGCGGCGCCTGCAGAGCCCGCGGACAGCGCGAGGACGACAGCGAGGATGCATCGGCTGCGGTTCTGCGAAGGCATGCACTTCCCTGACGGCGCCGGGGGGCCAGCACGGCCCCGTGCAGCGAATGGGTTTCGCTGTCACGCCGCCGCGTTGCTCCGGATCTACGCCAGGTATAGGCCGAGCACCCCAGAATGGTTCCAGGGAGATGCCCGATGGCGCAGCCGATGTCGCTTGACGTGAACGGGCGCGCGGCGCCCGTGAGCCTGGACGACCCCGATACGCCGCTCCTCTACGTCCTGCGCGACGATCTGGGCCTCCACGGGCCGCGCTTCGGCTGCGGTTTGGGCCAGTGCGGCGCCTGCACGGTGCATGTCGATGGGCAGGCGGTGCGCTCCTGCATCACCCCGGTCTCGAGCCTGAAGGCGGGGGCCAAGATCGTCACGCTCGAAGGGCTCGGCAGCCTGGACAAGCCGCACCCGGTGCAGGCGGCCTTCATCGCCGAGCAGGCGGCGCAATGCGGCTACTGCATCAACGGCATGATCATGCAGTCGGCCGCCCTGCTCAGCGAAACGCCGAAGCCCGACGAAACCGCGATCCGGCAAGCGCTCGCCCAGAATCTCTGCCGGTGCGGCACCCATCAGCGGATCGTGCGCGCCGTCCAGCGCGCGGCCGGCACGCTCTGACAGAGGTTGTTGCCATGAACGCACCCGTCCTCTCCCGCCGGAGCCTGCTCCTCCAGGGCGGCGCCCTCGTGGTCGGCTTCTCGCTGTCCGGCCGCGGCGCCAGTGCCCAGACCTTCGCGCCGGTCGCCACCAACGGCTTCGCGAAGCCCGTCGCCCCGGACCGGGTCGACAGCTTCCTGGCGCTCGGCGCCGACGGTCGCGCGACGATCTTCTCCGGCAAGGTCGATCTCGGCACCGGCGTTGAGACCGCCCTGACGCAGATCGCGGCCGACGAACTCGACCTGTCGCTCGACCGCGTGACCATCGTCCAGGGCGATACGGCGCTGACGCCGGATCAGGGGCCGACCTACGGGAGCCTCTCGATCCAGAAGGGCGGCGTCGAGATCCGGCAGGCGGCGGCGACGGCCCGCGCGCGCCTCGTGCAGATGGCCAGCGAGCGCCTCGGCGTACCGGCCGACGCGCTGGTGAGCGAGAACGGCACCGTCCGCCCGAAAGCTGGTGGACAGGGCCTCTCCTACGCCGACCTCGTGAAGGATGGGCGCCTCGACCTCAAGGTCGATCCGGCGGTCAAGACGAAAGACCCGGCGCAGTTCGCCCTCGTCGGCAAGTCGGTGGCGCGAGTCGACATCCCCGAGAAGATGACCGGCCGCTTCACCTACATGCAGGATTACCGCGTGCCCGGCATGGTGCATGCCCGGGTGGTCCGTCCCCCGACCATCGGGGCGGATCTGCAGGGCGTGGACGAGGCCTCGGTCGCGGACATCCCGGGACTGATCAAGGTCGTGCGCCAGGGTAACTTCCTGGCCGTCGTCACCGAGAAGGAGTGGGCGGCCGTGAAGGCCGCCAAGCAGCTGAAGGCGACGTGGTCGAAATGGGAGGGCCTGCCCGAGCAGGACAAGCTCTGGCAGCACGTGCGCGCCACGAAGGTGACGAAGGATGACGTCACGAGCAGCACGGGCGATGCCGAGGCGGCACTCGGCCAGGCGGCCCGGAGGCTCGAAGCCACCTATGATTTCGCCATCCACACCCACGGGTCGATCGGTCCGTCCTGCGCCATCGCGGAGCTGAAGGACGGGTTCCTGACCTGCTGGACGGCCTCGCAGATGACGCACGCCCTGCGCAAGCAGCTCGCGGCCATGACCGGCCTCGCGCCGGAGGTGGTCCGGTGCATCTACGTGGAGGGTTCAGGCTGCTATGGCCGCAACGGTCACGAGGACGCGGCCGGCGATGCGGCCCTCCTCGCCCGCGCAACCGGACGGCCGGTGCGGGTCCAGTGGTCGCGCGCGGACGAGCATGGCTGGGATCCGAAAGGACCGCCGACCCTGATCGACCTGAAGGCCGGCCTTGATCCGCAGGGCAACGTCACCGCTTGGTCCTCCCAGTTCCATATTCCGGAAGGGGCGGCCGGCAACGTGCCGCTGGTGGCAGCCTCACTGGCCGACCTGCCGCACGAAACCACGATGGCGCCCGGCAATATCATCGGTAACTCGGCCCTGCCCTACGCCTTCCCGAACGTGCACACGGTCTGTCATCGTCTGGCCTCGACGCCGTTCCGGCCCTCCTGGATCCGCACCCCCGGGCGGATGCAGAACACCTACGCCAACGAGGCCTTCCTCGATGAGTGCGCGGCGGCAGCCGGCGCCGACCCTCTGGAGTACCGCCTGCGCGCGCTAAAGGATCCGCGCGGTATCGAGGTGCTGAAGCGGGTTGGCGATCTCGCCAAGTGGCAGGCGCGCCCCTCGCCGGTGAAGGACGTCGCGGGCGACGTCCTGCGCGGCCGCGGGATCTCCTACGTGAAGTACGAGCTCAACCGCACCTACGTGGCCGGTGTGGCCGAGGTCGAAGTCAATCGCAACACCGGGCAGGTGCGGGTGCCGCGCTTCTTCGTGGTCCAGGATTGCGGCCAGATCATCAACCCGGACGGCGTGCGCAACCAGCTCGACGGCAACGTCATCCAGACCGTCAGCCGGGTGCTGCTGGAGGAGGTCACCTTCGATCGCGGCGCCGTGACGAGCCTCGACTGGTCGAGCTACCCGATCCTCACCTTCCCGGACGTGCCGGAGGTCGTGATCGACCTGATCGATCGGCCGAGCGAGAAGCCGTGGGGAGCCGGCGAGCCCTCCGCCGCCATCGTGCCGGCGGCGGTCTCGAACGCGATCTTCGACGCGACCGGCGTGCGCGTGCGGTCCGTGCCGTTCACCGCGGCCAAGGTGAAGGCAGCCCTGCAGGGGGCCTGAGTCGCGAACTGGCAGGATCGTCGCTCCGGTGGCGCGGCGCGGGACGGGATCGTCGGTCCGCAGAGCACCGCGGACATCGGGCGTGCGTCGGCCGTCGGGATCGATGCGGCTTGATCGAGGCGGTCGGCATGGGCGCGCCCGTGCCAGGGTTCGCTCCGGAATCCGCTGACCGCACCGCGGCAGCGCTCGAGCATTCGCTGCTCGGCGCTCACGTCCGTCGGATTGCCCCTCGGCCGGCTCAGTCCACTGCGCGCTGGTCAGGTCACCGCTGGAGGAAATCCAAGGTCTCTCGGGCGAACATCTCCGGGGCTTGAAGCTGCGGGACGTGCGCGCAGTCCGGCAGCATCACGAACCGGGCATCCGCCAGCCCGGCCGCGAGCTCACGCGCCATAGCCGGCGGCGTCGCTTCATCGTGCTCGCCGACGAGCACCAGGGCCGACGCGCGCAGCTCCGCCAGCCGGGGGCGCAGATCAAGGCCCGCGAGGGCCGCGCAGGCATTCTGAAATACGCCGATGTCGGTTTGCAGGAAGGCGGCCCGCCGCTCGGCCATCAAGGCCGGATGGGCGGCCTGGAACGCGGGTGAGAACAGCCGGCGCATCGCCGTCTCGGCCAGGGCCGGCAGCCCCTTCTCGCCCGCCACGCGCGCCATGCCGCGAAAGGCCTCGCGGCCCGGCTCGGAGAAGCAGGCGCCGCAATCCGCGAAGACGAGGCGGTCGAACAATTCCGGGTGGCGCAGGGCGCAGAGCAGCAGCACGAAGCCGCCGTAGCCGTTGCCAAGCCCGGCCGCCGGCCGCCCGCCTGTCGCCGCGCGCACCGCCCCGCCGACCCGGTCGGCAACCGCCTCGAAACCGCCCGGGACAGGCGCGGAGCCGCCGAAGCCCGGCAAGTCCACGACGAGGACCCGGAAGTCACGGCTGAGCGCCGGGACCACTGGGTCGAAGCTGGTGGCATCGGCAAGCAGCGAGTGCAGCAGGACCAGGGGCGGCCCAGCTCCGAACTCCCGAACCGCAACGGTTTCCTCCGCGATCAACGCCTGCATTCAAGACCTCCCCACCGCCCTTGCCGACGCCTTCAGCCCGCTGTCGCATCCGACGCGCGCAGCCGCAATCCAGTTGACGTGATATTTCACGAATGGCAGCATGTGTCGATTGAATGAGGCCGCCGTGCTGCTCCGTGACAACATCTACGCGGCGATCCGCGCCGACATCCTGGCCTGCACCCTCCGGCCCGGCACTGAGGTCCGCGAGCAGGAACTAGCCAAGCGCTACGCCGTCAGCCGCCAGCCCGTCCGCGAGGCGCTTCTGCGCCTGGAGCGCGAGCGCCTCGTGACGGTTCACGCGCGGCAGGGATATCAGATCAACGCCATTTCGGTCGCCGACGCGCGGGATCTGCTGCGCATGCGTTTCGCGCTCGAGCCGGCCTGCGCGGCGGAGGCCGCGGCCAACGCGCCCGATGCCGTCCTCAGCGCGCTCGACGCGTTCCGCGCCGTGGCCGAGGGCGCCGATTTCATCGCGGAGAACCGCGCCTTCCACATCGCGCTGGCCGAGGCGTCGGGGAACCGCCGCATGGCCGCGACGGTGCGCGACCTCGTCGAGCAGGCGGACCGGCTGGTGCGCGTGAGCCTCGACGGTATTCGCGGGCGCGATCCGGCGCAGCTGGTGGCCGAGCACGCCGGTATCATCGACGCGCTCCAGCGCCGCGACGGCCGCGGCGCGCGGCGCCTCGTGCGCGAGCATGTCGGCCAGGCCGAGCGACGCATCCTGACCGCACTGGAGCGCAGCGCGATCGTCCTCTGAGCAGCGCCGCCTCAGGCGCGAAGCCCAGGACGCGGTTCGAAACGATACGGGAGAGACGCCATGACCCTGCACGCGCCGGCACCCTCGGTCGAGACACGGGGCAACTTCATCGACGGCCGCGAGGTCGAGGCCGGCGACGGCACGCTGATCGACGTGCGCAATCCCGCGACCGGCACGGTGATCGCCCGGATTCCCAATTCAGGTCCCGCCGATGTCGACAGGGCGATGCGTGCGGCCCGGGCCGCATTCGAGGGCAAGGAATGGGGCGGGATGGATCTCCGGGCACGCGCCCGGCTGGTCAATCGCCTGGCCGATGCGTTCGAGGCCAACCTGGACACGCTCTACCGGCTGGAGACCACCAACAACGGCCGGCCGGTCAACGAGACCCGCGCCCAGCTCTCCCGGCTACCGGACTTCTTCCGCTACTTCGCGGGCGTGGCGCTGGCGCGCCGCGACGACGTGATCCCGGTGGAGGGCAACTACCTCAACTACACCCGCCGCACCCCGATCGGGGTGGTGGCCAATTGCACGCCGTTCAACCACCCGCTGATGATCCTGTGCAAGTCGCTGGCGGTGGTGCTGGCCACCGGCTGCACCACGGTGGTCAAGCCCTCCGAGTACACCCCGCTCACGACCCTGAAGCTCGCGCAGATCTTCACCGAGGCCGGCCTGCCGCCGGGCGTGTTCAACATCGTGCTGGGGCTCGGCGCCTCCACCGGCAAGGCCCTCGCCGAGCACCGCGACATCAACAAGCTTGTGCTCACCGGCGGCACCGAGGCCGGCCGGATCGCCGGCTCGGCGGCCGCGAAGGTCTTCGCCCACCAGACCATGGAGCTGGGCGGCAAGACGCCCGTAATGGTGTTCGAGGATTTCGACGTCGAGCGGGCGGTGAACTACGCGGCCTTCGGCGCCTTCATCGGCGCCGGCCAGACCTGCGTGTGCGGCAGCCGCCACCTCGTCCAGGCCTCAATCTACGACGAGTTCGTGGAGCGGCTCGCCGCCAAGACCGCCTCGATCCGCCTGGGCGACCCCTTCGACCCGGCGACCCAGCTCGGGCCGGTGATCTCCGAGCGCCAGCGCGAGCGGGTCCTGGCCTATGCCGGCTACGGCCGCGACGAGGGCGCCCGCGCGGTGGCGGGCGGGCGCGCCGCGCAGGTGCCGGGCTTCGAGGGCGGCTACTTCGTCGAGCCGACGGTCTTCGCCGACGTGCGTGCCGACATGCGCATCTTCCAGGAGGAGGTGTTCGGGCCGTTCACCAGCGTCACGCGTTTCGAGGACGAGGCCGACGCGCTCCGGCTTGCCAACGACTCGCCCTTCGGCCTCGCCGCGGCCGTGCGCACCCGGGATGTCGCCCGCGCCCACCGAGTAGCGCACGCGGTCAAGGCCGGCATCGTCTGGATCAACGACCACCACCGCCTCGACCCGGCCTCGCCCTGGGGCGGGGTGGGGGACAGCGGGCTCGGCCGCGAATGCGGCATCGAGAGCTTCAACGACCATTTCGACGTGAAGAGCGTGATGGTCGCCACCGGCGACGGGCCCTTCGACTGGTACCGCGACACGGCTGGCCAGCGCCGCCTGAACTGACGATGACGGCGCGGGAGGATGCGAGGTCCGCGCCAGACGGACCCCTTCCGCGCCGGCTCCCCTCCCCCGGAAGGAAACGCCCATGCCCGCGTCCGTGAACCCGGCGGTCAACGCCGGAGGCCGCCTCGACCGCCTGCCGATCGGCCCATTCCATCGCCGCATCATGTGGCTGATCGGGGTCGGCATGTTCTTCGACGGCTTCGACATCTACATCGCCGCGACCGTGCTGGGCTCGACCCTGAAGAGCGGCTTCTCGACCCTGCCGCAGAACGCGTGGTTCGTCTCGGCGACCTTCGTGGGGATGATGGCGGGCTCGTTCCTCACGGGCTTCTTCGGGGACCGCTACGGACGGCGCTTCACCTATCAGGCCAACCTGCTGGTTTTCGGACTCGCCGCCATCGGCGCGGCCTTCGCGCCGAACATGACGGTCCTGATCATCCTGCGCTTCATCATGGGCGTCGGCCTGGGGGCCGAGAACGTGGTCGGTTACTCGACCATGACCGAGTTCGTGCCGGCGCGGGCGCGCGGGCGCTTCCTCGGACTGATGGCGGTGTTCGTGGTCACCGGCCTGCCGGCGGCGTCCCTGGTCGGATACCTCGTGATCCCGGCTTTCGGCTGGCGGGCGATGTTCGCGCTGGGCGGCGTCGGGGCTTTGGCCGTCTGGTACGCCCGCAAGAGCCTGCCGGAATCGCCGCGCTGGCTTGAGGCGGTGGGGCGGCACGCCGAGGCCGAGGCGCTGATGCGTACGATCGAGGCCGAGGCGAGCCGAGGCGCGCCCCTGCCGGCCGCCGCCGCGATGGCGCCCGTGCCGCAGCTCGGGCTCGCCGCCCTGTTCCGGCCGCCGCTGCTGTCGCGGCTGCTGCTGGGCTGCCTGTGCCTCGTGGTGATCAACACGCTGCTCTACGGCTTCGTAACGTGGCTGCCGACCTTCTTCATCCGGCAGGGCCTCTCGGTGGCGACCTCCTTCGGCTACGCGCTGTTGATGGGCCTCGGGGCGCCGGTGGGGAGCGCCATCGGCGCGCTGACCGCCGACCGCTGGGGCCGCAAGCCGACGATCATCGGCGCCTCGGCGGCCGCCATCTTGTTCGGGATTCTCTACCCGATGACCCAGGATCCGGTCCTGCTGCCGCTCGTCGGCTTCGGGTTGACCGTGCCGATCTACGTGCTGGTGGCGCTCTTGTTCGGGATCTACATTCCCGAGCTGTTCCCCACCGAGGTGCGGCTGCGGGCCTCCGGCCTGTGCAACACGGTCGGGCGCGGGGCGACGATCGTGACGCCGTTCCTGGTCGTGAGCCTCTTCGAGGCCTATGGCATCGCGGGCGTGACGGGCCTGATGATCGGGCTTCTGGCCCTGCAGATCGTGGCGGTCGCCGTCTTCGGCGTCGAGCCGCGCCGTCAAAGCCTGGAGAGCCTCGAGCCCGGCCCCACGCCGACCGAGGCCGGCGCGGCCTCCGGGGCACGCAGCGCGGTGCCACGCCCGATCGCCTGAGCGCACATCACATCCCCGTGCCATCCCGGAGCCGCACCCGGCGCTCCGGAATGGCGGCGGATTTCGGCCTGCGGGAAGCATCAACACCTTCGAAGGCGAGACGCGGATGCGCACACCACACCGCAGGCCCCTGAGATGGGCCCTGGCCGCCGCCCTGCTGGCCGCCGGCCTGTCGCCATCCGGCGCGCACGATCCGAACGCGCCGCCGCACCGCCTGGAGCCGCTCGGCGACCTGCCGCTGGAGACGGGCGAGACGATCCGGGACTTCGCGATCTCCTACGTCACCCACGGGACGCTGAACGCCGACAAGTCGAACGCGATCCTGATGACCACCGCGATCGGCGGCAACCATCATCGGATCGACTTCCTCATCGGCCCCGGCAAGGCCCTCGACACGGACCGGTACTTCGTCGTCGCCACCGATGCGATCGGCAACGGGCTGACCACGAGCCCGAGCAACAGCGTCGGCCAACACGGCACTGCTTTCCCGCACTTCACCATCCGCGACATGGTCGAGAGCCAGAAGCGCCTCCTGGACCGGCTCGGGATCACCCACCTCGTGGCCGTAGCGGGCGCCTCCATGGGCGGCATGCAGGCGCTGCAATGGGGCGTGAGCCATCCCGGCTTTATGGACGCCCTGGTGGCGCTGACCCCGATGGCGCGCACCGCGCCGTGGTCGATCGCCGTCAACGAGGCCACCCGCAAAGCGCTGATGCTCGATCCTGCGTTCAAGGACGGTGCCTACGAAAGGCAGCCCGAGCAGGGCTGGCGGCTGCGCGCCGACATCCTGCAGGCGCTGGCTGCCCGGACGCCGGAGGCCCTGCGCGGGATCGCCCCGCAGCCCCTCGACATCCTGCCCTGGATGCGCGCGCAAGAGGAGGCGGTGCTCAAGGCCGGCTTCGACGCCAACGACTGGATCGCCCAGACCTGGGCCTACGACCGCCACGACATCGGCCAGACCCCCGGTTTCGGCGGCGATGTCCGGAAGGCGCTCGCCGCGATCAAAGCCCGAACGCTGATCCTCACCGGCGGCAACCTCGACCTCTACAATCCGGTCGAGGAGGCGCGCGAGGCCGGTGCCTACATCCCGCAGGCGAGCGTCGTCGCCGTGCCGTCCGTGCAGGGCCATACGACGGCCACGGCGACCAAGGCCGCGGACGTGGATTTCATGAATCGGGCCGTCCGGGATTTCCTGGACGCGGCTGCGCCGCGCGGCCGTTGAGACAGTGAGGGGTCAGGCAATGATCGGACAGACGGCGATCGCGATCGGCGCGGCTCTGGCGGCGCTCGCCGCCGGCCCCGCCGCAGCGCAGCAGCAGGGCGCCCCGCTGCACGTGCCGGCCAAGTCGGTGCCGGTGCCCACCGACGTCAGCCCGCAGATGGGCAAGATCATCGGCCTGCCGCTGCGGACGAACTGGGACATCCACCCGAAGGACGGCGCGGCCTGGAAGCCCGTCGCCGAGGCCGGCGCGGAGGCGCTCAGGAAACTCGTGCCCGGCATGATCGAGCGCCTGCACGTGAAGGTCGAGCGCACGACCATCGACGGCGTGCGGGCCTTCATCGTGACCCCGGACGTCGTCCCGCCGGAGAACCGCGACCGGGTCCTCGTCCACGTTCACGGCGGCTGCTACGTGCTAAATCCGGGCGAGGCCGGGCTGCCAGAGGCGCTGTTCATGGCCGGATTCGGCCACTTCAAGGTGATCTCGGTCGACTACCGCATGCCGCCGGAGGCCGTCTATCCGGCCGCCCACGACGACGCCATGACAATCTGGAAGGCCGTGATGCGAACAACAGATCCGCGCAAGACCGCGATCTTCGGCACTTCTGCCGGCGGCGCGCTGACCCTGGCCATGGTGCTGCGGGCGAAACAGGAGGGTCTGCCCTTGCCAGCCGCCATCGCGCCTGGCACGCCGATGTCGGATACCACCAAGGTCGGCGACAGCTTTGTGACCAACGCCATGCTCGACAACGTGCTGGTCTCGCCGGACGGCTTCTGCGACGACGGTGCCAAGGTCTACGCGGACGGTCACGACCTCAAGGATCCGATGCTCTCGCCCGTCTACGGTGACTTCACGGGTTTCCCGCCCACCATCCTCACCACCGGCACGCGAGACCTGCTGCTCTCGAACACGGTGCGTGTTCATCGCAAGCTGCGCGAGGCCGGCGTGGAAGCCTTCCTCCAAGTCGGGGAAGGCCAATCTCACGCTCAATACATAAGGGACGACACCGCGCCGGAAACCAGGGCGGTGTTCGAGGAGATCGCGCATTTCTTCGACACGCATCTCGCTCATTAGGGCCAAGCCAGGTGCAGCTGGCTGCGTCTGGTTACGAGACGGTTCAACAAGCGGCTCAATGGCCGGGTTGGGCGCGAAGCCGAATGTCGGCTTTATGACGGCAGCGCGCGACACGGATCGGCCGGCCCGCGCCTCGGGCAGTGAAGACACTGGTCATAGGCCCCGTCGCCCCGCTAGTTATGGTACCGCTTCGTCCGGCGCTCCAACTTGCCTCGCCGCTGATCCAAGGGCACTCTGCGAAGCCACCAGCGTAAAGGGCGCATGATCTTGATGGTGCCACGCACGAGCGATCGCGCATGAGGCGCCGCGAGGTTCTCGCCGCGTTGGCTGCCGCCTCCGTCGTGCGGCCCGCGGTGGCGCAGCCCGCTAAAGTCCTGCGCTTCATTCCGGAAAGCGACGTCGCGGTCATCGACCCGATCTGGACGACCGCGACTGTCACGCGCAACCATGGCTACCTCGTCTTCGACACACTCTACGGCCAGACCGCGCGCTACGATTTCCAGCCGCAAATGGTGGAGGGGCATGCGATCGAGGCGGATGGCCGCCACTGGCGGCTCACCCTGCGCGAGGGCCTGCGATTCCATGACGGCGAGCCGGTGCTGGCCCGCGACGCGGTGGCGAGCATCCGCCGGTTCGCCGCCCGCGACGCCTTCGCCCGGGCGCTGATGGAGGCCACCGACGAGCTCAGCGCCGCCTCCGATCGCGACGTGGTGTTCCGCCTGAGGCGGCCCTTCCCGCTGCTGCCCGCGGCGCTCGGCAAGACCGGCACCTCGATGCCCTGCATCATGCCGGAGCGCCTGGCGAAGACCGACTCCAACACGCAGGTCACCGAGATGGTCGGCTCCGGGCCGTTCCGCTTCAAGGCGGACGAGCGGGTGCCGGGGGCGCTCACCGTCTACGAGCGCTTCGACGGCTACGTGCCCCGCCCGGACGGCGTGGCGAGCTTCACCGCCGGGCCGAAGCGCGCGCATTACGACCGGGTCGAGTGGCGGATCGTGCCCGACGCCTCCACGGCTGCAAGTGCCTTGACGGCCGGCGAGGTCGATTGGTGGCAGAACCCCACGCCGGACCTACAGGGGCTGCTCCGGGCAAAGCCGCAGATCCGGCTCGAGGTGCTCGATCCGGTCGGCGGCATCGGCTGCCTGCGCTTCAACCACCTGCACCCGCCCTTCGACAATCCCGCCATCCGCCGGGCGCTGCTCGGCGCCATCGACCAGACCGAGTTCATGAGCGCGGTCGCGGGGGACGAGCGCGCGTTGTGGAAGGACCATGTCGGCGTCTTCTGCCCCGACGCGCCGATGGCGACGCGGGCGGGCACCGAGGTTCTGGTCGGGCCCCGCGACTTCGGCGCGGTGAAGCGCGCCCTCACGGAGGCCGGCTACCAGGGCGAGCGCGTGGTCATGCTCGACCCGACCGACTATCCCGCCACCCACCCGCTGGCGCTGGTCGCCGCCGAGGCGTTCCAGAAGAGCGGGCTGAATGTCGACGTCGTCGCGATGGACTGGGGCACCCTGGTGCAGCGCCGGGCCAGTCGCCAGCCCCCGGATAAAGGTGGCTGGAGCACCTTCGTTACCTACCTGAACGGCACCAACAACTTCGATCCCGCTGGCCAGCTCGGCATCCGCGGCAACGGCGATCAGGCGTGGTTCGGCTGGCCCCGGGCCCCGCGGCTGGAGGAGCTGCGCGCGCAATGGTTTGCCGCGCCCGATCCCGCGGCCCAGAAGGCAATCTGCACCGAGATCCAGCGGCAGTTCTTCATCGACGTGCCGTACCTGCCGCTCGGCGCCTACTATGAGGCGACCGCCTATCGCGGGCTGACGGGCCTGCGCTCCGGCTTCCCGCAATTCTACGACGTCCGGCCCGCCTGACGGCCTTCGCCGCTGCCCCGCATCGGCCTTCGCGTCGGCGGCGCGCGCCCTGGAGAGACCGAAGCCGATGCGCATTGCCGTGCTCCAGTTCACCCACGAGACCGTGACGTTCCTGCCGAACGACACGACCCGCGACGACTTCGTCTATCCGGGCTCCCCGGCAAGCGGCGAGGCGCTGCTCGCCACCGATCCCAAGGGCTACATGGGCGGCTTCGTGCAGGTCGCCCGGGAATACGAAGGGGTCGACGTCGTCGGCCTGACTTCGCCGCTCTGGCCGTGCACCGGCATCGGCTCGGGCTGGGTGACGCAGGACGCGTTCGCGCATTTCCTTGGCGTGATGCTGGCGGAGCTGGAGGCGGGGGCGCCGTTCGACGGGGTCTACCTCGCCCTGCACGGCGCGATGGCGGTGCGCGGTGTGCCGCGCCCCGAGGCCGAGATCGCGCGGCGGGTGCGGGCCATCGTAGGGCCGGGCGTGCCCATCGCGGCGACCTTTGACCCGCACGGCAACGAGGATGCGGAGTTCCTGCTTCACGCCGACATGGCGTTCGCGGTGAAGTATTTCCCGCACTACGACATGCATCTTCAGGGGCAGCGCGCGGCGCGGATGCTGGTGCGGACCATCCGCGGCAGCTTCCGGCCGGCGCACCGGACCATTTCCATCCCGATCCTCGCCCCGACCGTGGTGATGTGGACCGGTGCCCCGCCCTGGTCGGACCTCGTGCAGCGCGCCCTGGTCTGGGAAGCGCGGGAGCCCGACGTGTTCGTCAACGTGTTCTTCGGCTTCCCCTGGTCGGACGTGCCGGACGCCGGCATGGCGGTCCAGGTCATGACGAACGGCGATCCCGCCCTCGCCGACCGGATCGCCCGCGACATGGCGGCCTGGACGTGGCGGCACCGCGTGGCCCTTGTGTCGAGCGTCGCGATCCACCCGATGCGGGACGGGATCGCCCGGGCGGTCGAAGCCGTGCGCGCGGGCGAGGCGCCGGTTGTGCTCGCCGATTACAGCGACCGCTCAGGCCGGGCGACCTGGCTCCTCGCCGAGGTGCTGGCGCAGGGGCTGGAGCGCACGCTGATCGCTACGGTCGCCTCGCCCACGCTCCTGGACCGGTTGCTGGCCGGGGGCGTGAAGACCGGCGATCCATTCGACGCGGAAGTCGGCGGCCCCGTGAGCGGTGAGTCGGAGCCTTCAGCGGGCGTCCCGGTCCGCGTCACTGGGACGGTGCAGGCCATCGTCGCGGGCACGACCGGCCGGGGTGCCGGCACTTGGCTCAGCGTCGCTTTCGGCCGGGGCAACGTGCTGGTCCTCAGCCCCTACCTCGTCCAGATCATGGAGCCCTCGGAACTCTGGGACCTCGGCCTCGCGCCGGAGGATTTCGACGTGGTGGCGATCAAGTCCCGGGTCCATTTCCGCCGGGGTTTTGACGACAGCGGCTATGCGAGGACGATCCTGCTGGTCGAGCCACCGGAGCCGTTCGTCGGGACCGTGCACCTCGACGCCCTCCCCTACCAGCACTTGAAGCCCGGCGATTTCTATCCCTACGGCGAGCCCGTCTACGAGATTGGGTAGCGCATGGCCCCAGCGATGCCGCCGCGGCGGCCATGCGCTACATCGTGGCCATGCCGAACGCGCCGGTCTTCTCGCTGCCCCGCCTCGATCGCCTCGGCGACCGCCTGGCCGCCGATGTCGCGGCGGGCGCGATTTCGGGCGCCGATCTCCTCGTCGGCGGGGCGGATGACGACATCTGGCGGCGCACTGTCGGCTTCCGCGACCGTGCCGCGGGCGTCGCCCTCGAGCCCGACGCGCTCTGGCGCATCTATTCGATGACCAAGGTCGTGGTCTCGGTCACCGCCCTTGTCCTCGCCGAGCGCGGCGCCCTGCGCCTCGATCAGCCAGTCGCGGATTTCATCCGCGCCTTCGGACATCTCACGGTGCTGGACCCGGAGGGCGGGGTCAGACCGGCCACAAGCGCGCCGACCGTTCAGGATCTGCTGCGCCACACCGCCGGGATCGCCTACGGCTATCTCGGCAACGGGCCGGCGCGGCGGGCCTACGCGGCTGACGGTCTGCTGACCGAGGATCTCGACAATGAGGCCTTCGCCGCGCGGATCGCCCGCCTGCCGCTAGAGCACGAGCCCGGCACGGTTTGGCACTACTCGCACGCCACCGACGTGCTAGGCCGCGTCTTGGAGGTGGCCGGCGGCGCAGATCTGCAGGGCGTCCTCGACGCGACCCTCCTCGGGCCCCTCGGCCTCGCCGACAGCCGGTTCCGGATCCCGGCGGCGCGGGCCGGTCGCGTCGCCCAGCCGCTGCCGCAAGCGCCCGGGCAGCGGCCAGCCTTCCACGATCCGACCGAGCCCCGGCGCAGTCAGCGAGGCAATGGCGGCCTCGTGTCGAGCACCGCGGATTACGCCCGCTTCCTGCGCATGTTGCTGACCGGCGGCGCCCTCGACGGCGTGCGGATCCTGGCCCCGTCCAGCGTACGGCTCATGACCTCGGATCATCTCGGGACGGCGATCGCGAAGGGCGCCTACTATCCGCCTGGGCCAGGCTACGGCTTCGGGCTGGGGGTGGCGGTCCGGCTCGCGGCCGGCGAGGCGCCGGTTCCGGGCAGCGTCGGCGACTGGTTCTGGAGCGGCGTCGGGGGCACCTACTTCTGGGTCGATCCGACGGCGGGCTTCTTCGCCCTCCTGATGATGCAGACGTCATCGGCCGCGCAGCGCCAGCATTACCGAACGCTGACCCGCGCCATGGTCTACGCCGCGCTGGAGGCTTCCTGAGGTGAAGGAGGCCGTTACGACGTCTCAGCTCTGATCTTCGGTTAAATTGCGAAGTCGTTTTCATCTCGGCGCCCACGCCGTCCAGGATCGCGCAATGTCGTTCCCACGCTCAGAAGTCATCGGCCTGGCCTCGCGGTTGATCGCGCTCGACACCCGCAGCAGCCGCAGCAATCGCGTACTCGCCGATTTGATCGTCGGCGAGTTGCCGGAATTCGCGGTCGAGCGGCTGGACTTCACCGACCCGGAGGGCGTCGAGAAAACCGCGCTCGTCGCCCTGCGCGGCGAGGCCGGGGGCTGCCTCGCCTTCTCGGCGCACATGGACACGGTGCCGCCGGTCGGCTGGACGCGCGATCCGTTCCAACCTGCAGTCCTGGACAATCGGCTCTACGGCCTGGGGAGTTGCGACATGAAAGGGCCGATGGCCGCGGTCATCGTCGCGGCTCGCAGCCTGCCCGCCGACCGCGCCGCGATGCTGCTGCTGACGTGCGACGAGGAGACGACCAAGGCGGGTGCCCGGCGCATCGTCGCCGAGAGCCAGATGCTCAAGGCTCACCCACCCGCCGGCATACTCGTCGCCGAACCGACGGAGCTGCGTCCCCTGCGCGGGCATCGCTCCGACGTCCAGTTCACCGTGACGGCCCGCGGCATCCAGGCCCATTCCTCGACCGCGGATGGGCTGAACGCCAACATCGCGCTGATCCCGTTCCTGTCCGAGATGCGAGACATCTATCTCACCCTGCGTGCCGATCCCCGGCTCCAGGATCCGAGCTACGCACCGCCCTGGTGCGACCTCAACATCATCGTCGACAACCACGGCACAGCGACCAACATCACGGCGCCGCTGGCGACCTGCCGGATGAAGTTCCGGTACTCGAAGGCGATCGATCCGGTTTGGGTTATCGAGCGCGTCGAGACGGCCGCGCGCCGTCAGGGCCTGGACCTCGTCGTTCGTCAGGAGGGGACACCGCCCGAACTGGCGGTCGAGCATCCCCTGGTGCAGTTGGCCGCGGCCGTCACCGCGGCGTCGCCCGATGTCGGCGCGTTCGGCAGTGATGGCTCGCAGTTCGCCACGGTGGCGCCGACTTTGATCCTCGGTCCGGGCTCCATGGAGCAGGCACACAAGCCGGAGGAGTTCATCGACCTGGAGCAGCTCGAACGATCGATCACGATCTTTCAACAACTAGCCACCGAGTTGCCCATGGTCGCCCGATAGCTATCAATTCTGGTGGCCTGCTCGGGAAACGAGTGGCCGATCCTCGCCTCCATGATGGGGGCGTCGAGGTGCTGCCGCCGGCCGGATCTGGCCGAAGGCAGTCGGTCCGCTCCGAACCGTCAGCATGGTGAAGCGGCCGTGTGATCCAATGCGGTAGTGCGCCGCAAAACCGCACCACATGTCGCTGTCTCAGCTCTCAAGGACCTTTCAAAATCTCAGATTTACTGCCTCCGGCAGTCCCCCCAGGACAGCGGCGCAAATGCAGCAGACGAGCCATTCCCGACTTGTCCTGAACGTCGGGCAGTCCAAGCGCGACGCGACGGCGGGCGTTTGCTGACTCTCTCGATAGATAGCCCCGTTGAGTGTCTGACCGAGCGCGCAAGTCGTCTCACGCGGCGTAGCGGTCGAAGGCCAGATCGTCGCTCTCGATCTCGAGGGTCCGGCCGGACACGAGATCGGCGAGCAGGCGGCCCGAGCCGCAGGCCATGGTCCAGCCGAGCGTCCCGTGGCCGGTATTGGTGAACAGGTTCCCGACCCGGGTGCCCCCGACGATCGGCGTGCCGTCGGGCGTCATCGGCCGCAGGCCGGTCCAGAACGAGGCCCGGTCGAGATCGCCGCCGGCCGGGAACAGGTCCTGCACCGAGCGCGCGAGGGTCTCGCGGCGCGGTAGACGCAGGGCGCTGCTGAATCCGGCGAGCTCGGCGGTCCCGCCGACGCGGATGCGGTCGCCGAGCCGGGTGATCGCGACCTTGTAGGTCTCGTCCATCACCGTCGAGACCGGCGCGGCCGCCGCATCGGTGATCGGCAAGGTCAGGGAATAGCCCTTCACCGGGTAGACCGGCAGCGCGATCCCGAGGGGGCGTAGCAGGGCCGGCGTGTAGCTGCCCAGCGCCGCCACGTAGGCATCCGCCCGCAGAAGGTCGCCGTCGGCGGTCTCGACCGCCGTCACCCGGTCCCCGGTGTGATGCAGGCGCGCGATCGCCGTGCGGTAGCGGAAGGTCACGCCGAGGCCCTCGCAGAGCGCGGCGAGGCGCTGCGTGAACAGGTGCGCGTCGCCCGTCTCGTCGCCCGGCAGCCGCAGGCCGCCGACGAACACGTCGCGCACGGCGGCGA
Organism: Methylobacterium sp. FW102-HT35C08; assembly: GCF_058790235.1. NCBI lineage: Bacteria > Pseudomonadati > Pseudomonadota > Alphaproteobacteria > Hyphomicrobiales > Methylobacteriaceae > Methylobacterium > Methylobacterium sp. FW102-HT35C08. The sequence goes on from NZ_JBYTCL010000002.1 coordinate 2,242,223, forward strand.
GCGCCGGCTCGGCAGCGATGCAGCCGGCCGGATCCAGCACTGTGTAGGGTACGCCATAGGCGTCGAGGACGCGGGTGTCGTCGCCGACATGGTCGAGCTGCTTGCGCGTCCGGAAGAGCTGCAGCGTGCCCTTCTCCCGGTGGTCGTAGGCGAGCCGGTCTCGGTGCGCAGGTCGCGCAGCGCGTCGCGGCTGTACTCGGCGAGCCGGACCATGCGGCCTTTGTTGCGCTGGTAGGCCTCCTCGGTGCAGTTCGCGAGCATGCGCGTCAGCCACACGTAGAGGCGGGGCTCCAGACGCGGCCACAGCACCAGGGGCCGATGCCGCATCATCAGCCACTTGAGCGCCTTCACGGGGATCCCGGGCGCCGCCCAGGGGGCCGAATAGCCGGGCGAGACCTGGCCGGCATTGGCGAAGCTGGTCTCCAGGCCGGAGCCCGGCTGGCGTTCCAGCACGGTGACCTGATGGCCGGCCCGGGCGAGGTAGTAGGCCGAGGTGACGCCGACAACGCCGCCGCCGAGGATGATCACGTGCATGGCGGGCCTCAGGCTCCGAGATAGATGCGGTGGAAGCGGTGGCCGAGGTTGGTCAGAACCTCGTAGCCGATCGTGCCGGCCGCCGCGGCGACGGCGTCGACGTCGCGCTCCGGGCCGATGATGTCGACGACCGCGCCGGGCCCGAGGGTGCCGGGCGCCACGTCGGTGACGTCGAGGACGAGGCTGTCCATCGAGACGCGCCCGACCACGGGCAGCCGGGCGCCGCCGAACCACGCCGCCCCGCCCGCCGTGCTGCGGAAGAACCCATCCGCGTAGCCGATCGCGACCGTGGCGAGGCGGCTGTCCCGGGCGATCGCGGCCGTGTGCCCATAGCCGACCGGCGTCCCCGCCGGGACACTGCGCGTCTGCATCACCCGGGCCCGCAGGCCGATCACCGGCCGCATCGGGTTCTCTGCGCCCTCTTGCGGGGCGATCCCGTAGAGGGCGGCGCCGGGGCGCACCAGGTCGAAGTGGAAGTCCGGATCGAGGAAGATCCCCGACGAGGCCGCGAGGCTCGCCGGCACCGCCGGCAGGCGCTGGCGGACGGCCTGGAAGGCGGACAGCTGCGCCGCGTTGACCGGGCTGTCCGGCTCGCCCGCGCAGGCGAGGTGGCTCATCACAAGCTGCAGATCGAGGCTCGCGAAGGCGTCAGGCTGGTCGAGGAGCGCGCAGGCCTCGTCCGGCGCGAAGCCGAAGCGGGCCATGCCGCTGTCGATCTGGAGGATCGCCGCCAGGCGCCGCGCGCGCCGCCGGGCCAGGACCTGCCAGCCGTCGCGCTGGGAAAGGTCGTTAAGGACGGGTACGAGGTCATGGTCCGCGCAGGTCGCCTCGCTGCCCGGGGCGGCGCCGTTGAGCACGGCGATCGCCGCGCCCGGCCCGAGGATGGACCGGAGGGCGACGCCCTCGCCGACCTGGGCGACGAAGAAGTGCCGGCAGCCCGCGGCGGCCAGGACCGGCGCGACCCGGTCGGCGCCGAGACCGTAGGCGTCCGCCTTCACGACGGCCGCGCAGGTCGCGCTCCCCGCCCGGGCGGCGAGCAGGCGGTAATTCTCCGCGATGGCCGCGAGATCGATCGTGAGGAGTGTGGAGGCCGTCCTGGCCGGGCCCGCATCGGGCCGGAGATCGCGATCGATCATGCTCATGGCGACCCTCGGGACGGCGCTCGGATGCGATGCCGGGAGGCTACACGAAGGATCGTCGAACACGCGTCGATTTTGGCGAAGAGATTTGAGTTCCAAGCTCGGCCGTGCAAGTTTCTGCGCCCTATTCGAAATTCCTGCGAGTCGTGTTCTGGACGCGATCGACCGCCGCATCATCCAGGCCCTGCGCGGCAACGGCCGGATCAGCAACGCGGATCTCGCCGCGATGGTCGGCCTGTCGGCGTCCGCCTGCCATCGCCGCGTGCGGCTGCTGGAGGAAACCGGGGTCATCCGGGGCTACACGGCGCTGATCGGCGGCGCGGTCGACGGGCCAGGGCTCGTGGTCCTCACCCAGTTCACCCTGGATCGCCAGACCGAGGATTATCTCAACCGGTTCGAGGCGGCCGTCCGGCGCTGTCCCGAGGTGCAGGATTGCTATCTGATGACCGGGACGGCCGATTACCTCGTGAAGCTCAAGGTGATCGACGCGGCCGATTACGAGCGGCTGCACAAGGACGTGCTGTCGCGGCTGCCGGGGGTCGCCCGGCTGCAATCGAGCTTCGCCATCCGGACCGTCGTGGCCGCGGGCCGACCGCTCTGACAGGAGCCCCGCCATGACGCCGAGTACCGAACCGCGCGCGGGCGCCCCCTGCGACCTGCGCCTCCACGACGCCACGCTCGCCGAGGGCCGCCGGGCGACCATCGACATCCTGGGCGACCGCGTCGCCGCCCTGCGGGATCCCGGCGCGCCGCTGCCGCCCGCCACCCGCACCATCGATCTCGGCGGTGCCCTGGTGCTGCCCGGCCTGTCAGACGGGCACGTGCACCTCGACAAGTGCCTGCTCGGCCTCCCGTGGCGCCCGCACGGGGCGAGCGGGTCCGTCCGCGCGATCATCGACGACGAGAAGGCATTCCGCCGCGCCACGCGGATCCCGCTCGCCGAGCAGGGCGCCGAGGCGCTGCTCGAACGCATGCTCCGCGGCGGCACGACGAGCCTGCGGACCCATGTCGACATCGACGACGTCACGCGAATCGACCATCTCGCCCAGATCCTCGACCTGCGGGCGCGCTGGTCCGACCGGCTGCAGATCCAGATCGTCGCCTTCCCGCAGAGCGGGATCCTGGGCTGCCCGCCGGTCGCGGCCGACCTGGGCGAGGCCCTGCGGATGGGCGCGGACCTCGTCGGCGGTCTCGACCCCGTCGGCATCGACGGCGACCGCGACGCTCACCTGGACATCGTCTTCGCCCTGGCCGAGCGGCACGGAAGGGGCATCGACATCCACCTTCACGACGGCGGCGCGGCCGGACTCGGCACGATCGCGGCGATCGCGGCGATCGCGGCCCGCACGGAGGCGGCGGGGCTCGGCGGCCAAGTCACGATCAGCCACGCCTTCGCCCTGGCAGAGGCCGGCGACTTGGAGCTCGGCCGGATCGCGGAGGCCCTGAACCGGGCCGGCGTCGCGATCCTCAGCAGCATCCCGGGCGGGTCCCGATGCCCGCCGATCCCGCGATTGCAGGAGCTCGGCGTCCCGGTCTGCTTCGGCACCGACAATGTCCGCGACTGCTGGAATCCCGCCACCGTCACCAGCATGGTCGCCCGGGCCCAACTCGCCGCCTGTCGGTTCGACCTGCGCACCGACGCGGACCTCGCAGCGCTGCTGGCGCCGATCACCGCCGTCCCGGCACGGGTGCTCGGCCTCGGTCCGGGGACGGTGGCGCCCGGCGCGCGGGCCGACCTGGTCGCCTTCGCCGCCGGCGGAGTGCCGCAGGTGATCGTGGAGCGCCAGGAGCCGGCGCTCGTCGTGGCGCGGGGCGCCGTCGCGGTCGACCGCCGCGCCGCCGGGGACCCGCCGCCGTGAACGACCGCGCGCTGCGCTACCTGCTGGCCGTCGTGCGCGCGGGCTCGGTCCGGGCGGCGGCCGAGTTGCTGAACGTCGCCGCCTCGGCGGTAAGCCGGCAGATCATCGAGCTGGAGGCGCAGGTCGGCGAGACCCTGCTCGAGCGCCTGCCCCGGGGCGTGGTCCCCACCGAGGCCGGGCGTCTCGTCGCCGCGCACGCGCAGCGGCAGGCCGACGAGGCGGCGCTGCTGGAGGACCAGCTGAAGCGCCTGCGCGGGGTGCAGCGGGGCACGATCAGCCTGCGCTGCGGCGCCGGCTTCCTGATCGACCTCCTCGACAACGCGCTGGCCGGCTTCGCCCGGGACCATCCCGGCATCGCCTATCAGGTTGAGATCGGCACCACCGACGGGATCCTCGCGGCGATCGCCCGGGGGGATGCGGATATCGGCCTCGTCTACAATCCGCCCGCACACCCGGATGTCCGCGGAATCGTCTCCGCCCGGCAGCCCCTGCTCGCCGTCCTGCCGAAAGGGCATCCCCTCGCCGACGGGGCGGCCCCGGTCCCGCTGCGCAGCTTCGCCACCGAGCCCGCCGCCCTCCTGCCGCCCGACCACGGCGTGCGCCAGCTGATCGGCCGCGTCGAGGCCGATGGCGGCTTCCGGCTGATGCCGCGACTGGAGACCGCGTCCTTCGAGATGCACCGCCGGTTCGTGATGGCCGCCATGGGCGTCGCGTTCCTGCCCCGCTTCGTGGTCGCGGCCGAGCTGCGCGACGGTCACCTTGCAGCGGTGCCGCTGCGCGACGCGATCCTGTCGGAGGCGAGTGCCCACCTCGTCATCCGCGCGGGGCGGCGTCTGCCAGAGGGCGCGGCGCGGCTGCTCGGCTGGCTGGCCGACCACATGGTGGCGTTCCGCCCGCCGTCGGCCTGACGCGAGCGTGCGGAATTTCCGCACGGAACGTGCAGAAATCGGCTGTTGTCGCAACACTCGATTGTCGGAATTATCGTGCCGCTTCGTGAGGACGGATCGGCATGACCATCGCAACGGTAGGGGTCGTCGGGCTCGGCAATATGGGCCTGGGCATGGCCGCGACCCTGGCCCGCAAGGGCTTCGCGGTCCTGGGTTACGACATCGACGCGGGCCGGCGCCCCGCCGCCGAGGCGGCCGGCGTCACCGTCCTCGGCGCCCTCAACGACGTGCTGCGCCGGGCCGACGCCCTGGTCTTCTCGCTGCCGCTGGCGCGGGACGTGGAGGCGGTCGTCACCGCCGAGGGCGGCCTCCTGTCCCGGACCGACCGGAAGGTGGTCGTGGTGGACACCTCGACCTCGGATCCCGGCACGACCCGGCGCCTCGCCGAGCGCCTCGCCGCGGCGGGTCACGCGCTCCTCGACGCCCCGGTGAGCGGCGGCCCGTCCGGCGCCGCCGAGGGCACCCTGACCATGATGGTCGGCGGGGCGGAGGCGGATTACGAACTGGCGCGGCCGGTCCTGGAGGCCATGTCGGCCCGCGCGCCGCATGTCGGGCCCTCGGGCGCCGGCAACATCGTCAAGCTCGTCAACAACCTCCTTGTGGCGGCCCATCTCGTGACCACCGGCGAGGCCCTGCGCCTGTCCGAGGCGGCGGGCCTCTCGGCCGAGGAGGCCGTCAAGGTCGTGAACACCGCGACCGGCCGCAGCGCGATCAGCGAGGTCATGGTCCCGCGCTGGGTCCAGTCCGGCACCTTCGACAGCGGCTTCTCGGCCGGCCTGATGCGCAAGGACGTGCGCCTCGCCCTCGACCTCGCCGCCGCGTGCGGGATCGACCTGCCGCTCTCCGCCGAGGTGAAGCGGATCTGGCAGGCGACGCAGGCCGCCATCCCCGACACGGCCGACTTCACCCGCATGGCCGATTACCGCGATCCCACGGGAGCCCACTGATGTCCGGCACGCCGCACTCGCCCGCCGCCGACCGGGTCACCGCACTCCTGGCCGACCTGCTGCCGGGCGGCTGCATCGGCAGCGTCGTGGCCGGTGAGATCCTGGAAGGGACAGGCGCCAGCCTCGACCTCGTCAACCCCGCCGATGGCGGCGTCCTCGCAAGCTTCGCCGATGCTGGCTCGTCGGTCGTCGAGGCTGCCATGGCGGCGGCCCGCGACGCCCAGCGCGCGTGGTGGGGCATGAGCGCGGCCGCCCGCGGCCGGGCGCTGTGGGCGGTCGCCGCCCTGGTCCGGCAGCATGCCGGCGCGCTCGCCGAGCTGGAGACCCTCTCGGCCGGCAAGCCCATCCGCGACACGCGCGGCGAGGTGGCCAAGGTCGCCGAGATGTTCGAGTACTACGCCGGCTGGTGCGACAAGCTGCACGGCGACGTCATCCCGGTCCCGACCTCGCACCTGAACTACACCCGCCACGAGCCCTTCGGCACCGTGGTGCAGATCACCCCCTGGAACGCCCCGATCTTCACGGCGGGCTGGCAGATCGCGCCGGCGATCTGCGCCGGCAACGCCGTGGTGCTGAAGCCCTCCGAGCTGACGCCCCTGACCTCGCTTGCCCTCGGCCTGATCTGCGACCGGGCCGAGGGGATGCCGCGCGGCCTCGTCTCGGTGCTGGCGGGCGCCGGCCCGACCACCGGCGCCGCCGCGGTGGCCCACCCCGAGACGCGGCTCGTCGTGTTCGTGGGCTCGGCCGAGGCGGGCGCGCAGATCGCCGCCGCGGCGGCCCGCGCCATCGTGCCGAGCGTGCTGGAGCTCGGCGGCAAGTCGGCCAACATCGTGTTCGCCGACGCCGACCTCGACCGGGCGCTGATCGGCGCGCAGGCCGCGATCTTCGGCGGCGCCGGGCAGAGCTGCGTGGCCGGCTCCCGGCTCCTCGTGCACCGCTCGATCCACGCGTCCTTCGTCGAGCGCCTGTCCCACGCCGCCGCGCGCATCCCGGTGGGTGCGCCGACCGACCCGGCGACGCAGATCGGCCCGATCAACAACCGGCGCCAGCGGGACAAGATCGCCGACATGGTCGAGGCCGCCGCGGGGGCCGGTGCCACGATCGCGGCGGGCGGGGCCTGCCCGGCGGCCCTGCGCGACACGGGCGGCTTCTACTACGGCCCGACCATCGTGGACGGCGTCGCGCCGGACGCGGCGATCGCCCGGGAGGAGGTGTTCGGCCCGGTCCTGGCGGTCCTGCCGTTCGACGGCGAGGACGAGGCGGTCGCGCTGGCCAACGGCACGCCCTACGGCCTCGCCGGCGCGGTCTGGACCGGCGACGGCGGGCGTGGCCACCGCGTCGCGGCGGCTTTGCGGGCCGGCACCGTCTGGGTGAACGGCTACAAGACCATCAACGTGGCCTCTCCGTTCGGCGGCTTCGGCCGCTCGGGCTTCGGCCGCTCCTCGGGCCGCCAGGCGCTGATGGCCTACACCCAAACCAAGAGCATCTGGGTCGAGACCGCCGCCGAACCCGCCATAGCATTCGGTTACGTGGGCTAGGCCCCCCGCTTCGCGCACCGATCGACAGGATCAATCGATAAGCCGGCGATCAAGACTGGCAGACGGAGCAACGGCCAGCCCCGAAAGTGGGCCAAGGAGAATAGCGATGGGGAGCGAGCTCTTCGCGGTGGATGCGCGGCCGGTGGCGACACCCGTCTCGGGCGGCGACAAGCTCATGCTGTTTCTGCTCGCCCTGGTCATCGTCGTCATCGCCGAGGCAATGGCAATGTCAGAATCCCAGCGGGGGCGGCAAGATCGTGCTGCGCTCGCTGCTCTGGGCCCGCCTCCTCGGCAGCGCGCTTCGGCTGGTGAGCCCGTGCCTCCGGCACTGCTGCTCTCGGTCGCCTTGCCTGACGAGGCGAGGCGTCTCAGAAGCGATTGAGGGGCAGGGACACCGCAACGTCCACTTCCGGGACTCCGCCGAGTTCAGATTTACGGCGGCATCGGCCGCATTCCGGAAGCAGCGCCGCAGTTCCGAAGCTCCTGAGTTTGGATCGAGCCCCTGTTCAACGCGCCTTCTTATTGCGGAAGGTTTAGCGGCGGCCGGCCTTGGCCAAACACCTCTTCCATCGGTCGCGCGACGGGTCAGCGAATGCCGCCGTCACTCACGCGGTACCAAGCGATGATCGCCGATACGTAGAGGCGATGAAGGGCATGCAGCGGCAGCGGCGTGACCGGTGTCAGCGGCAGCGGAAGGTTGTCAGTATCGCCGGTGGCGATATACGCGGCCATGGCGCGTCCCAGCGCTGACTGGAGACCGACGCCGCGGCCTTGGCAACCGAGGTCGATGAGCAGGCCGGGCGCCGGCTCGTGAAGATGGGGCAGGTAATCCCGGGTGATCGCCACGCGGCCGCACCAGCGGTGGTCGAAAGCAATACCATTGAGCTGCGGAAACAGCTTGCCAATAATTCGTTCGAGATGCGCCCAATCCGATTGGCTGCGCGGCTCCCGGAACGGGCCGCGCCCGCCCATCAATAGGCGGCCGGTATGATCGAGGCGGAAGTAGAGCAGCAGCTTGCGCGTATCCGAGGAGACCTGACCCTCGGGCAGGATTGAGCGGCGCAGGTTGTCGGACAGCGGCACTGTTGCGACTTGGAAGGAGTTCGCCGCGATCACCGTCTTGGCGAGGCCTGGCCAGAGTGGGCCCGTGTAGCCGTTGGTGCAGAGGACGACCCGCTCCGTCGTGAGCCGAGCACCCTGCGCCGTCTTGACGATCCATCCTGATCCGATCCGGCTCAGTTCGGTGACTGGCGATCCGCCGTGGATCGCCGCGCCGGCCTTCAGGGCGGCCCGAGCCAGACCACGGGCATAGCTCAGCGGCTGGATGGCACCACCGCGGCCATCAAGCCAGCCGCCGAGATAGCGTTCAGTCCCCAGCAGGCGGTCGGTCTCGGCCTTGTCGAGGACGCGGGTCGGCGCACCGAGTTCGGCCCATTGAGAGGCCCGTCGCTCGACTTCGACCAGTCCGGCTTCGGTATGAGCGCCTTGGATCCATCCTTCCCGCCGGTATGGCACATCCATTCCGTGTTTGGCGATCAGGTCGAACACCGTGTCGGCGGTGCCGCCAGCAAAGCGTGCGAGCCGTTCGCCGCGCTCGCGGCCGAGCCGGGCGATCAGGTCGGCGGGGTCGTATTTCAACCCCGGGATGACTTGGCCGCCGTTGCGGCCGGAACCGCCGAAGCCGACCTCGCGCGCCTCCAACACCACCGGTTGAATCCCGCGCTCGGCCAGATGCAGGGCGGTGGACAGGCCGCAGAAGCCACCACCGACGATCACCACGTCGGCACGCCCGGATTCTGCGAGGGGTGGAGTCTCCGGTGCGGGCGCCGCCGTGGTGGCCCAGAGCGACGGGGCGAGCGGGAACGGTTCGGCCACGGCGTGTCCTAGAGTGGATGCAGCACGCGCTGCAGGAAGTCCTGGGTGCGCGGGTTCTGCGGACGGTTCAGGATCTCGGCGGCCGATCCCTGCTCGACGATGCGGCCGCCGTCGAGGAACAGCACCCGGTCGGCCACCTCCCGGGCGAAGCCCATCTCGTGGGTCACGACGACCATCGTCATGCCCTCGTCGGCGAGGCCGCGCATCACCCGCAGCACGTCGCCGACGAGTTCGGGGTCGAGAGCCGAGGTCGGCTCGTCGAACAGGATCGCCTCGGGCCGCATGGCGAGCGCCCGGGCGATAGCCACGCGCTGCTGCTGACCGCCGGAGAGCGCGTCGGGCCGGGCGTGCTCTTTGTCCAACAGGCCAACCTTCGCGAGCAGAGCGCGGGCATGTTCCTCGGCTTGCGGCCGAGGCTCGCCCTTCACGTGAATCGGCCCCTCAACGATGTTCTCCAGGGCGGTGCGGTTGGCGAACAGGTTGAAGCGCTGGAACACCATGGACACCCGGGTGCGAATCGCCTTGATGGTGCGCTTATTCCGGTCGACCCGCTGGCCGTCGACGCGGATCTCGCCGCCGTCATAGGCTTCAAGACCATTGATGCAGCGGAGCAGGGTCGATTTGCCCGAGCCCGAGGGTCCGATGATGCAGACCACCTCGCCCTTGGTTACCTCGGCCGAGACACCCTTGATCACCTCCAGGGCGCCGTAGTGTTTCCGGACATTCTCCAGGACGATCACCGGTGCCGCCCCCTGGCCTCGAAGTGACGGACCAGCAGGATCAGCGGCAGGCTCAACGCCAGGTACATCAGCGCCACCATCGTGTAGACGCTGGTGTTCTTGAAGGTCGAGGACGCGATCAGCTTCCCCTGGAGCGCCAGCTCGGCGACCGTGATGGTCGAGGCCTGCGACGAGTCCTTCAGCATCATGATCATGATGTTGCCGTAGGGCGGCAGCGCGATCCGGATCGCCTGCGGCAGGATCACCCGCCGCATGGTCATGCCCCAGCCCATGCCGATCGACAGTGCCGCCTCGACCTGTCCGCGATCCACCGCTTCGATGCCGGCGCGAAAATTCTCCGCTTGGTAGGCCGAGTAGGCGATCCCGAGGCCGATGATCGCCGCCTGGACGGCGGTGAGTGACAGGCCGAAATCCGGCATGACGAAGTAAATATAGAAGAGCTGCACGATGATCGGGATGCCGCGCAGGATGTTGATCATCACCGCGCTGAAACCCGCCAGAACGGCGATCCCCGACACACGCATCACCGCCCAGACCAGACCGAGCAGCGTCGAGACCACCAGGGAGGCCAGGGTGATCAGGACGGTGAGCTGCACGCCCTGGAGCAGGATCGGCAGGTAATCCTGGGCGTCGGCGAGGAACTCGCGCATCAAGCTCAGGACCGGTCGGCCGACGGCGGCAGGCCCCACTTGGTCAGGATCGCCTGCAGCGTCCCGTCCGCCTTGAGCTTGGCCAGCGCCGCATCAATCTTCGCCAGGAGCGCCGCATCGGTCTTGCGGACGCTGAGGCCCACTGAGGCGACGACGGTCGGCTTGAAGGTCTCGACTAAGCGAACCCCGGGGAATACGCCCTGCTTGACGTAGTAGGCGAGGATCGGCGCGTCCGCGAAGCCGGCCTTCAGCCGGCCCGAATTCACGTCGCGGATGATGTCGGGGATCGTGTCATAGATCTTCACGTCGCCGAACAAACCGGATTTCTTGAGCGGCTCGACAAAGGCCGTGCCCACCTGGGCACCGACGGTCTCGCCCTTAAGGTCGGCGAAGGACGTGTAGTCCTTCGTGTCGGTCTTCGGGACGATCAGGCCTTCACCGTAGCTGTAGACCGGCGTCGAGAAGGCCACGACCTCCTGGCGTTGAGGCGTGATGAACATCGCCGCCGCGATGATGTCGATCTTCGAAGCGGTCAGCGCCGGGATGAGCGTCGAGAATTGCAGGGGCTCCACTGCAACTGCGAAGCCAACTTCCTTGCCGACCGCGTTGACGAGGTCGACCATGACGCCCTGAATGGTATTGGTCTTCGTGTCCAGGAAGGTGAAGGGCAGGCCCGTCGGCGTCGAGCCGACCTTCAACGTCTGAGCACTGACGGATGTCCCGAACAGAAGCGCCGACGCCAGGCACAGGCTGACCAATCGTCTTCTCATCACGGCTCTCCGATCCCGGCCATGGAACCGATTGGCGGTGGCCATCGGTCCTTTTCATTCTTGTGAAGAATACCGCATGCTTTGCCCGTCGACGCAAGCGAGTTTCACGTGCATGAAAGTCCGCAGGCGAGCAGGATGGCGGGGCGGTGAGCATTCCTGAGGGTGGCGGCACGGTCACGGACCCGGTCGACCGGGCCGTTGGCCAGCGTCTTCGCGTGCTGCGGCGCGCCAGAGGGCTGTCGCTGGAGGCGATCGCCGCGCGGACCGGCCTGTCGATCGGGTTCCTCAGTCAGGTCGAGCGTGGCCTGTCCTCGCCGTCGCTCAAAGTGCTCGCGCTCCTGGCGGATACGCTGCAGATTGGGATCGGGGGCCTGTTCGAGCCGGCTCCGAAGGAGCCCGAAGCCGATCCCATCGTGGTGTTCGAGAAGGACCGGCCGGAGCTCCAGCTCTGGCGTGCCGGCATCACCAAGCAATTGCTGACGCCTCCCGGTGGGACGCAGGGCATGAGCCTGTTCCACATGGTCCTGAAGCCGGGTGCCAGCACGGGCGACGAGCTGTTCAGCCACGACGGCGAGGAGGCGGGCCTCGTTCTGGAGGGACGTCTGACTCTCGTCGTTGAGACGCGGACGCTTCAGCTCTCGGCGGGGGACAGTTTCCGCTTCGAGAGCCGCCGGCCGCACCGCTTCGGCAATCCCAGAGCGCGGGGCCGGGCGGTGGTGCTGTGGGTTAACGTGCTCGGGCCGTCGCAGCCCGGGACGCCGTAGCGGGCGTCCCGCCCGGTCTGTCGGGGCCCGGATCCTGGTTGCAGCAACCGGCGCTCAGCGCGCGGCGGTGATCACCGCCTCGATCAGGATCTGGGGGCCGAGTTCGGCGGCGCCGATGGTGGACCGGCTCGGCAGGATCTCAGGGGCGAACCACGCGGTCCAGGCGGCGTTCATCTCGTCCTTGAGCGCCATGTCGGTGATGTAGAGCGTGGCTGTGAGGATCTTGGTCTTGTCGCTGCCCATTTCCGAGAGCAGCGCGTCGATCCGCGTCAGGATCTGTTCCGTCTGACCCTTCATCGAGGCGGCTCGATCCTCCGCCACGATGCCCCCGAAATAGAGAACGCCGCTGTGCTCGACCACGCGGTGCATGATGGGCGTGCGGATATGGCGTTGGATCATCGAAACGGGTCCTTCTCTCGACTGCAGTTCTAACCGGCCGGTTGCAGCAGGGACGACCGGGTCTCGGAGACGGCGTCGGCCTGCGCGAAGCGGGCCGGAGCGAACGCCGCGATGGGGTGGTGCGCGGCACTGTCGAGCAGCAGGCTCGCGACGATTTCGCCGACGAGGGGCGCCAGGGCGAATCCGTGTCCGGAGAAGCCGAAGGCGTGCACAAGCCCGTCCGCGACGGCGGATCGGCCGATGACCGGAAGTTCGTCCGGCGTGACACCCTCGATCCCGGCCCAGGCGTGAACGATCCGCGCGCCGCGCAGGATCGGGAAGAGGTCGACGGCGGTGCGCGCCGAGTAGGCGAGGCGCAGGACGTCGAGCCGCACCGTGCCTGTCTCAAGATCCGCGTGCCCCTTGTGGCCACCGCCGATCATCACGTGCCCGCTGTCGGACTGCTTAAAGGACAGAGGCCGCCCGGTCGCCCCGACCACCGGCGTCAGGAACGGTGGCAGAGCGTCGGTCAGCACCATCTGGAAGGCGTTGAAGCCGAGGGGAATCGGGTCACCGGCCGCACGGGCGAGGCGGCCGCCCCAGGCGCCCGAGGCGTTCAACAGGAGGCGGGCGACGTGCACGTCGCCCGCCCGGGTCCTCAGATGCCAAAGCCCGGCGCGGCGGTCCACCGACCTGACCGGAGCGCCCTCGATGATCTCTGCTCCTGCGGTCTGCGCCGCGGCGCCAAAGGCCAGCGTTGTCCGCAGGGGGGCCGCGAAACCGTCACGGCGCGCGACGATGCCCCCGACGACGTGGGGCGCGACGGCGGGGAGCAGCCGCCGCACCGTCGCGGCATCGACCAATTCTTCGTGGGTCCAGCCCTCGGCGCGCATCCGCGCAACCCGCTCGGAGAGGAGCGCGAATTCCGCCGGGGTCTCGGCCACACGGACCTGACCGCCGGCCTGAAAGCCGCAGCCGTCGCCGACGAGGTCCACGATCCGGTGCCACCGCGCGACTGCCTCCAGGGCCAGCGGCACCTCGGAGATGTGGCGACCCAGCGTGCGCACGCCGCCTGCCGAGAAGCCCGACGCATGAGCCGCGATCTGCCGAGCCTCCAGCACGCGGACCCGTCGACCGGCTCGCGCGAGGAAGAGGGCGGCCGACAGGCCATGCAGGCCGCCGCCGACGACGAGGATGTCGGGATCAGTCATGCGAGCGCGCCCTGGTCGTTCTGGGGCGGGATCGGCTCCGGCATCGTCGCGACAAGAGCGGCCAAAGCTGCGAGCCCGACTGGCCGGGCCGGAATCACCGCGCCCAGAAGCACGCGCTGCGCGAGGGCGGCCTGGGTCCGCGCGGGGCCGGCAGGCTGTTCCAGCAGCGCCGCCAGCGCGACGGGATCGAGCCGCGTCACGTCGGGGTCCGCATTCAACGGCGCCGACGTTACGACTGGTCGTCCGGCGCGCACGGCACGCGCCGCGGCGAACCCCTGACGCTCCGCTTCCTGGAGTGTGACCGCGCCCGCGACGCGCCCGGCCGCCGCGACGCCCGGCACGCTCGTCCGCCCTTCGGCATCGGTGAGCACCCGTCCGTTCGAGACGGCGCAGCCGAGTGCCGCCAGCAGCAGGGGCTCGTCGGCGCAGACGAGCAGGACGTCGAACGGCTCCGCCCAGACCCGCCCGGAACTCTCGACCCAGAGGTGGCCGGGCTCGGCGTGCCAAGCCGTGACCCCAGGCCGAGCGATCAGGATTCCGCCCGGCAGTTCAGCCAGGGCGGCGCGACCGGCGGGGCCGCCGCCCACGATCACCGCGCGGGTTTGGTCCGGCACGCTCACGCGGTGAGCTCCGGGATCGCATCCGGCCGCTCGATGGCCAGCTCACCCACGGTCAATGGCTTGAAGGGCGCGCGCGGTCGCAGCGCACCAACGACTTCCATTGAGGCGCCACGGGTCTCGGCAATTAGCCCGGCGACAACAGTTCCGCACATGCGGCCCTGACAGGGACCCATGCCGGCCCGAAGGAACGCCTTGACCTGATTCGGGCCGGCGGCTCCGAGGCGTGCCGCGTCGCGGACTTGCTTGGCCGTGATCTCCTCGCAGCGGCACACGACCGTGTCGTCGGCGGGGGCGAGAATCCCAGGAGCCGGCTGGTAGAGGCGATCGAGGAAGGGCCGCAGCGCGAGGGCCGCGCGTCGGGCCTTCGACGCATCCGCGGCGCGGGCGTCGCGGCCGGTGGCATCGAGCCGGCCGAGGCGGTAGGCCGCGTCGATGGCGGCCAACCGTCCCGTCGCGGCTGCGGCCTCCCAGCCGCCGATGCCGCCACCATCGCCCGCGACCGCGACGTTCGGGTGGCTCGCCGCCCCCCATCCATCGAGGCGCGGCCGCCAGCAGAGCTGCCGGTTATCCCAGTCGTGATCCAGGCCCAGTGCCCGGGTGACGTGCGTGGACGGGATCACGCCCTCATGCAGGAGGAGCGTGTCGCAGGCGAGGGCATGGTCGCTGCCCCCCTGCCGCCAGCGCACGGTCGAGACCCGGCCGTCGCCCTCCGCCCGCACGTCGCGGACGTTGCGCACCACGCGCAGGCCCCGCGCCCGGGTCTCCCGCATCAGGGCGACACCCTTGGCGAGCAGTCTGCGGCCGGTCCAGAGCCCGCCCGCCCGCAAAGCGTCGCGGAGCGCGCCGCCGGAGCCGGTCTCGAGGAGCGTCAGCCGCTCGAGACCGGCGCGAAGCAGCTGCACGGCGAGCAGCCAGCAGAGCGGACCCTGACCGGCGATCACCACGGATCCCTCCGGCACGGCGCCGACCGTCTTGAGCAGGATCTGGGCTGCGCCCGCGCTCATGACGCCGGGAAGCGTCCAACCCGGGATCGGTACGGGCCGCTCCTGGGCGCCAGTGGCGAGCAGGATGCGCTTAGCCTCGTTCTCCTCGGTCGCGCCCGCCGAGGTCACGGACAGGATGCCCGCGTCGGGATCGAGGTGCCAGAGTGTCGTCCGCGGTCGGTAATGGATGCCCCGCGTGCCGCGGAAGGCTTCCACCAGGGCGCCGCCGGCATCGAGGAACTCGCCCGCGAGCGCCGGGTCGCCGGAGGCAGCTTCCACCGCCCGAAACACCTGTCCGCCGGGGGCGGGCTGCTCGTCCAGCACGGTGATCGACAGCCCGAGGGATGCGGCCTCGATGGCGGCGGCCATGCCCGCGGGGCCGGCGCCGACGATGGCGAGATCGTAGCTCATGCGGCCTCCGGCGCGGCGTCGTCGATCCGCGCCGCGCGGGCGCCGACCTGCGGCTCGATCCGCATGCCGGGGGTGACCGGCACGAGGCAGGCTTGGCGGTTGGCCACGCCGTCGATCTCGGCGAGGCAGTCGAAGCAGACGCCGATCATGCAGTAGGGCAGCCGCGGTGCACCGCCGACGGGCGTCGTGCGGATCGCCGGTGCGCCCGACAGCAGAACAGCGGCGGCGGCCGAGGCGCCCTCGGGCACGCGGACGGGCCGGCCCGCGACGATGACCTCCACCAGCCGATCGCCGGGGGCCGGCCGGGCCTCAGGCCGCATTCTGAACATCGAACCGTCTCGCGCTGAAGGGGGACATCTCCGGCGCCAGCGCGCCGGCCGCGATCATCGGGGCGAGCAGGCTCGCATGCGAGCCAGCCAGGGTGACGCCGGAATGGCAGTTCGCGATGGTGGCGCCGGGGTAGCGCTCGGATGCGTCGTAGATCGGCTTGCCGTCCGGCGACATGACGCGGAGCGCCGCCCAGGCCCGGACGATGTTCAGCTCGGCGATCCACGGGAAGGTCTGGACCGCCCTGCGGGCAATGGCCCGCATGATCGCGGGGGTCTGGGTCAGGGTATCGAAGCCCATATCCTCCTTGCTGTCGCCGAGGAGCAGCGAGCCCTCCTCGGTCTGTCGGACGACGTGGGTTGGAAGGGCGAGCACCTGCCGGGTGCGCTCCGTGACGAGGATCTGCCCGCGCTCGGGCCGCAGGGGCGCCGAGAGGCCGACCAGAGGGGCGAGGTCGGCGTTGCCGAGGCCGGAGGCGAGGACGAGCCGCGGCGCCCGGACGGTCTCGGACCCGATCGCGACGGTGAAGTCGCGCGGGGCCGCCTCGATGGCTGTGACCCGTGCGTTCGGTCGGTAGAGGCCGCCCAGATCCTGGAACGCCGCGTGGAGCGCGCGCAGGAGATGCAGCGGGCTCGCGTGGCCGTCGTAGGGCGTCCACGAGGCGCCCACGACCTTTGGGCCGAGGCCCGGCACCATGTCGCGCAGCTCCGCGGCCGGGATCATGCGATGTTCGTAGCCAGCGTTGCCCGCTTCCCGGCGCAGCTGCCCCATCAGCGCATCGCGCTGGGCCATCTCGTCGTCCGAGAAGCAGAAATGCAGGCCGCCCGGCTGGTGCAGCCCGACGTCGATGCCGGTCGTCGCGAGGAGGTCGGCGGCCAGCTCCGGCCAGGCCCGGGCCGAGGCATGGGTCCAATGCTGGTAATGCGGCGCGCCGAGGCCCTTCGACTGCACCCAGACCAGCCCGAAATTGCCGCGGCTCGCCCGGTGGGCGACGTCGCCCTCGTCGAGCATCACGGTCGACAAGCCCTGCTTCTGAACGCCGTACGCGATCGCCGCACCCACGAGCCCGCCGCCGACCACGATCGCGTCGCACATCTCTCGTTTGGTCGCTGTCATGCGCGGCGCTCCCCGGTGAGCAGGCGGTCGATCGGGTAGAAGCGATCGAGCCCTAAGAGGACCAGGGCGGTGACGAGGATCAGCGCCGCCGAGACCGACGCGACCAGCGGGTCGGTCATCTGGTCGATGTAGTTGAACAGCTGCACCGGCAGCGGGTTGGCCGCGGGCGAGGCCAGGAACAGACTCACGGTCAATTCGTCGAAGCTGGTCACAAAGGCCAGGATCCAGCCGCCCGCGAGACCGGGCGCGATCAACGGCAGCGTCACGCGCCGAAACACGGTGAACCGGTCGGCGCCAAGGCTCTCGGCGGCCTGCTCGATGCGCGGATCGAGCCCCGACAGGCCGGCACCGACGAGGCGCAGCATGTAGGGCGTGATCACGATGACATGGGCCGCCACAAGGCCCGCGAAGCTGCCGGACAGCCCGAAGCCGGAGAAGAAGCGCAGCAGCGCCACGCCGAGCACCACATGGGGGATCATCAGCGGTGAGGCCAGGATCGCCACGAGGGTGCCGCGGCCAGGGAAACGCCAGCGGGCGATCGCCAGGGCGGCCGGGACGACAATCAGGGCCGAGAGCGTCGCGGCCGTCACCCCGAGGCGGGTGCTGTACCAGAAGCTCTCCAGAAAGCGCGGGTTGTCGCCGATCGCCCGCCACCACCGGAGGGAGAGGCCGTCGAACGGCAGGGCGAGGTAGCCCTGGCCAGTGAATGAGACGGCGATCACCACGACGAGCGGCGCCAGGATGAAGGCGAGGAACAGGGCGTGGAAGGCCAGCGCAAGGGGACCGTTGCGGCTCATGCCGGGCCTCCCTGCGCGACCTCGCCGAGGCGGCGCAGCGCCCGCTTCTCGACAAGCCGCGTCCAGAGGAGCGTCGCGAGCAGGATCGCCGCCATCAGCACGGTGGCAAGCGCGGCGCCGAGCGGCCAGTTCAGAGTGTTGAGGAACTCGTTGTAGGTCATGCTGGAGACGACCTTCAGGCGCTTGCCCCCCAGCATGGCGGGCGTTGCGAAGGCCGAGGCCGAGAGGCAGAACACCATCAGCGCGCCCGCCATGACGCCCGGCATGACGTTGGGCAGCACGACGCGGGTGAACACCGTCACCCGCCCTGCCCCGAGGCTCGTGGCGGCGCGCTCCAGCACCGGATCGAGCCGGCCGAGGCTAGCCCAGACGGACAACACCATGAGCGGCACCATCACGTGGACCAGGCCGATGACCACGGCGAGTTCCGTGAACATCAGCCGGAAGGGCGCTCCGGGCACGTGGAGGGCGGTGACCACCTGATTGACGAGGCCGTTCGTGCCGAGCAGCACCATCCAGCCGAAGTTCCGCACCACCACCGAGACGAGCAGCGGCCCGACCACGACGAGGAGCATCGGCCCGCGCCAGCGCGGATCCATGCGGTGGATGATCCAGGCCTCCGGCACCCCGACGAGGACGCAGATCAGCGTGGTCAGCCCGGCGATGCGGAAGGTGCGCGTCAGGGCCTCGCCGAACAGCGGATCGGTGAAGAGATCCTGGTAGTTGGCGAGCCCCCAACCGGGGAGCACCCCCTTCTCGAAGTCGAAGCCGTGCAGGCTCAAGGCCAGCACGCCGGCGAGCGGGACCAGCAGCGCCCCGGCATAGACGAGGGCGGAGGGCGCCGTGAGAAGCGCGGGGGTGAGGCGGTCGAGGCGGGTCATGCCGGCTCCAGCCGCCGCAGGCTGTGGGCGTCCCAGTCGAGGGTCACCGCGGCGCCCTCGTCCAGCGGCGGAGTGCCGGTGTTCTGTGCCATGACGGCGAAGGCGCCCAAGGCCGTCTCCACCGTGTAGAGCCAGTAGCCGCCGAGGAAGAGCCGAGCCTGCACGCGTCCCTCAAGGCCCGGAGCGCCTTCGGGCGTGCGCTCGCAGCGGATGCGCAAGCGCTCGGGCCGGATCGTCAGAAGGATGTCGCCCTGCCGGTCGGCCAGTTCCGGCGGCAAGGAGAAGCGGTGGCCTGCGGCCTCCGCCTCGCCGGAGTCGGCGCGCGCCGGCAGGCGGTTGCTGCGGCCGAGGAAGTCGGCCACGAAGGAATCTGCCGGAATGTCGTAGGCCTGCCAGGGCGCGTCGATCTGCACGACCCGGCCGCCCTGCATGATCGCCACCCGGTCGCACAGGGCCATCGCTTCGGCCTGATCGTGGGTGACCAGCACCGTGGTGACGCCGATCCGCCGTTGCAATTCACGCAGCTCGACCTGCATCTCCTCGCGCAGCTTAGCGTCGAGGTTCGAGAGCGGCTCGTCGAGCAGCAGGAGCCGCGGCTCGACCACCAGCGCCCGCGCCAGGGCGATGCGCTGCTGCTGACCGCCCGACATGTTGCGGGGAAAGCGCTCGGCGAGGTGTCCGAGGCGGACCTGAGCCATCGCCTCGGCGACGCGCTTGGCCCGTTCCGCCTTCGGCACGCCACGCATCTCCAGGCCGAAGGCAACGTTCTCAGCGGCACTCATGTGCGGAAACAGCGCGTAGGACTGGAACACGAGGCCGATGCCGCGCTTGGCCGGCGGCGTGCCGGTCAGATCGCGCCCCTCCATCAGGATGCGGCCGCGGCTCGGCGCCTCGAAGCCGGCGATCATCTGCAGCGTCGTGGACTTGCCGCAGCCGGAGGGCCCGAGCAGGCCAAGGAACTCGCCGGGCGCCACCGCGAGGCTGACGTCGCGGACGGCGGTGACGGTGCCGTAATCCTTGCCGAGCCCGTCGAGGGTGAGGAAGGCGGGCGCGGACATCAGCGCTCGACCTGCCGCTGCCATTGCCGAGTCCAATCGGCGCGGTTGCGGTTGACCACGTCCCAGTCGAGGCCGATCAGCGAACGCACCTGATCCTCGCCGTAGATCACGCGGTCGGCGACCTCCGGCGGCAGCTTCGTCGAGCGGTTGGTCGGGCCCGCCCCGTACTGCGTGGCGAAGATCTCCTGGACCTTCGGCGAGACGAGATAGGCGAGGAACTTGTCGGCGAGCGCCGGCTCAGGACTACCCGTGATGGCGCAGCCCGCCGTCATCAGGACGACGGCGCCCTCCTTCGGCCGGGCGATGGCGAGCGGAAAGCTCGCCTGCTGCATGGCGGCGACCCGGGACGAGCCCCAGACGGCGAGCCAGATCTCGCCCGACTGGAACATCTCGCTCATCTTACCGGGGCTGCTCTCGTAGGCCAGCACGTTGGGGTTGATCTGCTGGCGCATGACCTTCAGCCCCGGGGCGATGTCGCTGTCGCTGCCGCCGTGGATGCGGGCCATCATCGCCATGGTGTGGACGCCGTAGGTGTTGTCGATGCCGGGGATCGCGATCCGCTGCCGGTATTCGGGCCGGGCCAGATCCATCCAGGAGGTCGGCGCCGGGAAGCCGCGCTCCGCGAACAGCTTCGTGTTGTAGGCGATGCCGGTGTAGCCGAAGCCGGAGCCGACGGCGTGATCATCGCCCAGTACGGCGATCGGGTAGACTGCGTCCCGGACCGCGTCCGGGAGCTTCCGGCACAGTCCGAGAGACACGGCCTGGACCATGGGACCGTCGTCAAGCACCGCCACGCCGACCGTCTGGTTACCCCGCTGCGCCTGCATCCGGGCGAGGTTGTCGGAGGAATTGCCGGTCAGATAGTCAATCCGGATGCCGTTCTGGCGCTCGAAGGCCGGGATGACGCTGGTGCGCATGATCTGCTCGTAGCTGCCGCCGTAGCCGGCGACGGTCAGGCGCTGCTCGGCCCAGGCCAGTGGTACCGTCACGGCGAGCCCGGTAGCCGTTGCGATGAAGAGCGCCAGTATCGGCCGCAGCATTGCCTTGCCTCCGTGAGCAATCGGAAAGCTATCCGTGGATATTAATTGAGCAAAACGCTCTCGTGTCGAGCATCTCAGAAATCTTTGCTTCCCGAATTCTCATAAACGTGCAGTCTCTTGACGAGAGAAACAAATTCATAATTTTTGCCGTTTCATTACTTTTGGTAGCGAAAGCAGGATTTTGGATGACGCCGAGCCGGCTCCGCCAGTTGGAAGCGTTCCGCGCGGTCATGCAGAGCGGCTCGGTCAGCCGCGCGGCGCAGCGGATGTATCTTTCCCAACCGGCCGTCACGAAGCTGCTGCGCGGCCTCGAAGATGAGACCGGGCTGCCGCTCTTCGACCGCTCCCGGCGCCACCTGCAGCCGACGCCGGAAGCCGTGAAGCTGGAGGGCGCCGTGGCGGACCTGTTTGCGGCCGCCGACCGCCTGGATCGCACGATCGACGACATGCGCGGTATCGGGAGCGGCGAACTGCGCGTCGCGGCCATGCCGCTCATGGGCCTGTCGCTCGTCCCCCGGCTGCTTGCGAGATTCGCTCAGGAGGTGCGGCCTGTGCGGATCTCGCTCGTGGTGGCAAGCTCGCGCGAGGTCCATGATCTGGTGCAGGCCGGCAATGCCGATCTCGGCTTTGCCCTGCCGGTCGGGCGTAGTGCGCTCGTCGCAGCGCCGCCGATCGAGCTGCCCGGATTAGTGGTCCTGCCGCCTCGTCATCGCCTCGCGCGCAACAAGACCGTTCCGCTCTCCGAGCTTCACGACGAGCCCTATATTTCGCTCGGTCGACAGTACCGCCTTCGCGATCAGGTCGACGAGCTCTTCACGATCAACGGCATCACGCCTCGCCTCGTCGCCGAGACACAGAACGCGGCCGCGGCCTGCGCCATGGTCGCCGCGGGCCTGGGCTTCACCATAGCGGAGGCGGTGACGGTGAAAGGCCTGAATGCACAGGTTGCCGCGCGCAGCCTACGGCCCACGGTGACGTATTCTGTCACCGTCCTGGGCAGTCCGGGCCACCCGCTATCGACCGCCGCTTTGGCCTTCCTCAAGCTGGTCCGTAGCGAATTGAACAGCTAATCTCTGTCCAGGAGCGAAATACTCATTATATTGTTTGGATCTTTGTGGAGCGGTCTGCCAATTCTTGCTGGTATTTCGAATCAACGAGGCAAATTATGGGTTTGCTGCGGCGCTCATCAGGACTTTGCGCGGCTGTTCTCTGGTCTGGAAGCTACATTTGGCGGCAACATTGAAATCTCGCGCCGGCTGTCGAGCACCAGAGCGTTTTCGGTTTAATCTGGCTCATAGCCTGCGGCGGCGAAGAAGCTGGCGCACTCGTCGGGTGTGACGGTGTCGACGAGGCGCCCGATGGCCGACCACAGCCCCTCGACGGTCCGCTCCGCGGCCTTGCGTGACAGCGCTTTCAGCTCGAGAAGGCCATCTCGATGGGATTGAAGTCGGGGCTGTAGGGCGGGAGGAACAACAGCCGTGCGCCGGCCGCCTCGATGGCGGCTCGCACGGCCGGCCCCTTGTGGCTGCCGAGGTTATCCATGACGACGATGTCACCGGGAACGAGTTCGGGCACTAAGTGTGGAGAAGTCCGCTTTAGATAACAGCTCGGTAGATCCTGAACGACCGTGACGGGCGCAAAGCCGAAGGTCCGGTTCTGCCCGGCCAGGCGATCCGGCGTGGCGTAGTCTGGCCGAAACCTGCTCTTCCGCTCCGGAATGCCGCCGCCCGAAACGCGGACATTCTTCTTCCAACGCGACGGCGGCCCACTGACACGCCTAGGGTCATACGAGAACGTAGCCCGTAGGCAAAAAGCAGCTTCGAAGCTGCTGTCCGGATAGGTCGTATTTCCTGCGGTCGACCTGATCACACCAACGCTAAAGATGGCTGCGGCCGAGACTGCGTCGGAAGTCCTCCATCAGCTCCGCGTCCATGCAGCATGCACGGCCCCAGTCGCCGTATCCGGCTTCGCCGCTCCGATGAAGATCACGACCAGGCCATGAGAGTCGCGCCGGGGATCATAGAAATCGAGCAGGCCGGGATGGAGGCGCTGGATGAAATGCGGTTGCCGGCCGCTCCGGCGCAGCAGGTGGTCAATGACGACCTGATCGCCATGCACGGCGTTCGGCACAGGGCCGCAGGACCCCGGGCTCATCCAGCGGTCGGAGTCGGCCGCGAAGGTCGTGTAGAGCGATGCGAGCTCGTCCCCGGACCAGCGCAGCAACGCACTGGAGAGGCGACCCGAGTGGAAATAGTCCTCCATTGCGGCGAAGCCGGGCTCGGCCAGGGCATCGGCCGGGCCGGTCAGCACCGTATCGAGGTCGCACAGGAGGGTCGGACCTGTACTGAGACCGGGCCGGAACGCCTCCATCTTCGCCCACCAGGCCGACCAAGCGTGCCGGAGCGGGATCGTCTCCACGCCCTGGACGGCCACGGGCATGTCCGTAAGACAGACGATTCGTTCGAAGGCCGGGGCATGGCGGCGGATGCCGCCTGCGAGACGGGCGACCCAGGTGGCGTCGTAGCGCCCGCCGCCCTTCAGGACGGTGATCAGCGTGGTCATGACGTTATTGCTCGGCCGGAGAGGGGCGGATGCACACGGATGCGTCCGGCCGCCTCGGCGTCGGCGAACCATGCGCGCTCGGCCGCCCAGGGATGACCGGGCCAGCCGTCGAACCCGAAGCCAAAGGCCTGCGCCGGTCTGGCACTCGCCGGGCGGCCAAGTAGCAGCGCGAGCGTCACGAGGAAGCCGGTGCTCGGGTTCGGGCATCCCGCCGTGCGGGGGGTGAGCTGGGTGTGAGCCTGCTGCTGCAGCGTCTCGGAAAGGAGGAGAACCGGGCGGCCCAGCGGTTGCAGCAGCGCTAGAAGCTCGCGGGTCCAGCAGATCGGCTCAGGGACGTTGTGCTCCGCCGGCAGCATCGGGAAGGGCAGGATGAAGGCCTGCGCGGCGCGGACCACCGGACGCTGGAGGAAGTTCCGGTCCGCCAGCCATTCCCGCGTCTGGCCGCCACGGTTGACCAGTGCGAGATGCGTGATGTGGTGGCCGGCGGCGGCGCCGAAACCGGGCGCATTGTTGAAGCGGACCACGCTGTCCGCCGCATCGATCGCGAGTCCCCATGCACCCGTGCTGGGCGCGTTGCCCACGATGGCGAGGGACCCGTCGGCGGGCAGGCCGGCGCGTCCGGCGGAGAGGGGGTCGACGTCTGGGTGCACGTGCGGCAGGGGTTATGGGAACCGCGAAGGTAAGGCGCGGGCCGGACGCATCCAGGCCTCTCCTGCCTGATCGCGGGTGCGGGAGAGCGGATCATGCGGCGGTGTTTCGTCTGTGCGGCCGCCACGATCGGGCCGAGTGACCGGACCCTGTCCTATCCGGATGGTGAGCGCCGCGCCTTCCCGCTGGCCTGCAACGCCTGCGGGGTCCTGCTCGTGGGGAATGGGGATGCGAAGGCGTGCCGCGCGCATCTGGCCCGAAGCCTCGCCGGTCCCGTCTTCGCGCCGGACCGGGAAGCGCCCTACGGCCTCGACCTTTACACCCTACGTAGCGCCGCGACCCGTTGGCGGCTCGGCGCCTGTCCCCGCGACGAGGCCGGCCGCGCGGAACTCCGGCACCCCCACGGTACCCGGGCGGCCGAAGCTGAGCTGTTCGCCCTTGAAGCCGCCGACGGACGCCCGGTGTCCCTTGGCCTTATCTGCCGTCCGGCGGACCGGGACGCGGTCCTGGCCTCGCTGCCGGTGCAGGCTGATTGGACGGACGACGTCGTGATCCTGATCGACGGGCCGGCGCTGGCGGCGGAGTCGGTCATGGTCGCGGGCTTCGCCCCGGGGGCGGTGCGCGTGGCCGGCCGACCCCTGAACGGGGATTTCGCCGCGCAGCGCAATGCCCTCCAGGGCCTCGCCCGCCACGGCTGGATGCTGCAGCTCGACGCCGACGAGACGCTTGAGCCGGCGACCGGCCGCTTGCTGCCCCCCTTGGCGGCCCTCGCCGAGGCGGAAGGCGTGGTCTCCGTTGGCCTCGCCCGGGCGAACCGGGTCGACGGTGTCCTCTCGGACGTCTTCCCGGATGTCCAGTATCGGTTGAATCGCACCAGTCTGCTGTACGCCGGTCGCGTCCACGAGCGCCCTGTTCTCGACGGCGGCTGGCCGGGGAGTCTCATCGCCCTGCACGGTTGGATCGAGCACCGCCTCAGTTCGGCCCATGTGCGGGCACGTTCGCGACGCTACGAGGCGCTCGATCCCGGTCGCGGACGTCTGGAGGAGGAGGCCGCGCTGCTGCGTCCCTACACAGACTGACGGGTCGGAGCAGGCCGGATCCGCGGCGGCTGCACGATTAGCCGCCGCGCGCCGCCGCGATCGCCCGTTCGTAGAGCGCCAGGGTCTCGCGCCCGAGGCTCGCCCGGCTGAAGCGCCCGGCCGCCGCCAGGGCGCGGGCGCGATAGGCGCGGCGCAGGTCCGGATCGGTGAGGAGCGGGCGCAGGGCATCGGCGAGGGCCGGTCCGGTCGCTGCCGAGGCCAAGGGACCGGCGCCGGGCGCGCCGACGAAGGCGCGGGCGCTCGCATCCTCGGCGCAGGCCACGACCGGTCGGCCGTAGGCGAGCGCCTCCTGGTAGACGAGTCCGAAGCTCTCGTAGCGCGAGGGCGCGAGCACCGCATGGGCCTCGGCATAGGCCTCTGACAGCGATCGGCCGTCGATCCGACCCCTAGCCTGTATGTGCCGCCGCGCAGCCTCGGGCAGATCGGCCGGGAGATCGTCTGGCGGGACCCCGACGAGGTCGAGCCGAAAGGCGGGCAGCGTGCCCTGCGCATGCTCGTCACCGAGGATCGCGGCCGCGCAGAGAAGGGCGCCGAACCCTTTCCGCGCCTCCGCCCGACCGACGAAGAGCAGGCGGACCGGTTCCGCCGTCTGGGGATAGGCGGCGCCGCGAGCGGCAGCGTCGACTTCGGGGGGAAGGCTGAGACCGATCACCGCTTCGGGCTGCCGTCCGGTCAGCCCATAGGCCCGAGCGATCACCGCGCCGTGCGCCGCGGTGTTGGCGATGAGCCCGGCGCTTGCCGCGGCCTGTCGGCGCTCCAGGCCGTCGGCCATCCAGCCATCGAGGCGGCTCCGCAAGCTGGCGGCCGGGTCGCGTGTGAAGGTCGCCGGCGTCGAGCTGCGGGTCACCAGCGGCAGGTCTCGACGGCCGGCCAGCAACGCGGCCGGCGCGTACCAGTTCGTCGCCTCGACGACGTCGAACGGCGCCTCGTCGTGGGCGGCGAGGACGGCGAGCCGGAAGGCGAGCGGCGCGGCGAGATGACCGGCCGAGCCCCAGAGGCGCAGGCGCGCTAGTGGACTTCCGGGTGTCAGGGCGAGGCCCGACACCGCGACGCCGCCCGTCCGTTCATGTCCGGTCCGGTCGAGGGTGAAGACCGTCACCTCTGCGCCGGCCTCCGCAAGGCTCTCGGCGATCTCCCGGGCCGCGGTCGACAGGCCGCTCGGGGATGGCGGGTAGTCCCAGGTCAAAAGGGCTGTGCGCATCAGGCGGCGAGCAGGCGCTGGTAGAGGGCCAGGTAATCCCGCGCCATGCGCTCGGCGGTGAACCGTTCCTCGAATCGGCGGCGGACTGTTGCGCGGTCGAGCTGCCCGATCCGGGCGAGGGCTGCGATTGCCTCGGCCTCGCTGGAGACGATGAAGCCCGTGACCCCGTCCTCGACGATCTCGGGAACCGAGCCGCGGTCCCAGGCGACCACGGGGGTCCCGCAGGCCATCGCCTCGATCATCACGAGTCCGAAGGGCTCGGGCCAGTCGATCGGGAAGAGGAGCGCCCGGGCGCCGCCCAGAAGCTCGCCCTTCTGATGGTCGTCCACGGGTCCGAGATAGGTCGCGTCGGCGCTCAGCAGGGGGCGTACGCAGCGGTCGAAATAATCCGGGTTGCCGACATCGATCGTGCCGCCGAGCCGGATCGGCAGGCCGGCGGCACGGGCGACGCGGATCGCCACGTCGGGCCGCTTCTGGTCGGTCATGCGACCTACGAAGGCCACATGGTCGTCGGGCACGGCGCACAACTCGTAGCGCGTTCGGTCGATGCCGTGATGCACGATGCCGGCCCGGTTCGCAGCCGGAACACCAGCCGCCTGCGCGGCCGAAATCGCCGCCACGGGAAGGTCGGGGAAGCCCTGAAAGAAAAGCGCCCGGTCGAGTTCGTCCACCCGCCAGTGGATGGTGGTCAGGCTGTGCGGGCGACGCGCGCCCAGGAAAGCCGCATGCGCGAATTCGCCATGGCAATGAATGATGTCGAACGCGTCTAGCCGCTGGCGAAGGGCCTCCAGCTGCAAGGCGTCCAGGGCGGCCGGTACCCCGGGTGCGACGCGCCCGTATTGCTGTTCCAGAGCCGCAAGGCTCGGATAGTCGCCGACGCGCGGCAAGTCTGTCGCACTGTCCGAAGAAGCAAACAATGTTAGTTCCACGCCCAAGCTTCGTAGCGCCGTGCTGAGATCGTGCACAACCCGCTCGGTGCCGCCGTGATGGCCTGGGGGAACGGGAAAAATGTTCGGAGCGACCTGCGCGACGCGAAGCACGGCAACCTCTTTACATATGTTAAGCCGGGGCGCGGCGATCGCTTTACATAAATTGAATATCCAGGGCCACTCGAGAGCCGCAGCGTACGCCTGATGTTCGTCCTGCATATCGCCCTGCAGGGCTGCCTGCGCGGCGACGGCGTCATTTACGGCCTCACCTCCGACACCGGTGGCCATATCCGCTACCTGCTCGATCTGGTTTCAGCCTCGGTGCAGGACCGCGATCTTACTCGGATCGTGGTGGCGACCCGTCTGTTTCGCGGCTCCCTCGGCGCGGCCTACGCCGTGCCCGAAGAGCCGATCGCCGACAAGGTCACGCTCGTGCGGCTCGCGAGCGCGTCCCCGGACTACCGCGCTAAGGAGGCGATGCACGCCGAGGTCGCGTCCTTCGCAGAAAATCTCATCACCTGGATCACCGCCCAGGACCGGCCGCCGGATCTCATTCACGCGCATTACGCGGACGCGGCGACAGTGGCCGCCCTGGTGGAGGATCGCCTTGGCATCCCCTTCGTGTTCACGGCCCATTCCCTCGGACGCGTGAAGGCGACGATGCTGGGCGCGGTCCCTGTCCAGCCCGATCTCGCGCGCCGAATCGCCGCCGAGGAGGAGGCGCTAGCGCGGGCCCAGCTCGTGATCGCCTCCTCGCGGGACGAGGCCGAGGTGCAGTACGCCGGCTATGCGGCCTACGATCCCGGGCGCGTCCGCGTCCTACCGCCGGGAAGCGACCTCGCGCGCTTCGCCGCGGCCAAGCCGCATCCCCGGGTCGACGCCGCGATCGACCGCTTCCTGAACGATCCGGACAAGCCGGCGATCCTGGCACTCGCCCGGCCGGTGGCGCGCAAGAATCTCGCGGCGCTGGTGCGCGCCTACGGCGAGAGTCGTGCGCTCCAGGCCCGCGCCAATCTCGTGATCGTCGCCGGGACTCGCGACGACATCGATACCCTCGACGGCGACATGGCCGCGACCATGCGCGACCTCCTCGTCCTGATCGATCGCTACGACCTGTACGGGCGCGTCGCCTACCCGAAGACACACCGTCCGGAGGACGTGCCGGCGATCTACGCCCATGCTCGGGCCCGGGGCGGCCTGTTCGTCAACCCGGCCCTCAACGAGCCCTTCGGCCTGACGCTGCTGGAGGCTTCGGCCGCCGGCCTGCCGCTGGTCGCCACCGACAGCGGCGGCCCCAACGACATCGTCGAGACCTGCGGCAACGGGCTCTTGGTCGATCCACGCGCCCACGGGGCGATCGCGGAAGCGTGCCTGCGGATCCTGGGCGATCCGGCCCTCTACGCACGCTGCGTTGCTGGCGGCGCCCGGGCGGCTGCGGCCTACGATTGGGACCGGCACGCCGCGCGCTATCACGTCCTGCTGCGCGCGCTGCTGGCCGCGGAGCCGTCCACCCAAACACCCCGGCAACTGCTCGTCTGCGACATCGACAACACACTGGTCGGCTGCGATGCAGCCATGGGGATCTTCCGCCGGTGGCGCAGCCGGCAGGCGGGGCTGGCCTTCGGCGTCGCAACCGGCCGGTCCTTCCACAGCGCGATGGCTGTGCTGGAGCAACAGGACAGCCCCCGGCCGCAGGTGATGATCACCTCGGTGGGGTCCGAAATCTACCACCTCGACGCCAACGGCGTGACCTACACGGCGGACGCCGCGTGGCGCCAGATTATCGCGCCCGGCTGGGATCGGCCCGCCGTGCGGGCGGCGCTCGACGGGCTCGACGGGCTGATCCCCCAGGGTCCTCTGGAGCAGCGGGTCCTGAAGCTGAGCTATTTCGGTGATACCGCGGCCGAACGGCGCGTCCGCGCGCGCTTGGCAGAGGCCGGTATCGCCGCGCGTGTGATCCACAGTCATGGACGGTATCTCGACGTCCTGCCCGAGGCGGCCTCGAAGGGTACTGCCGTCGACCACGTCCGGGCCCTGTACGACCTGCCGGAGCACGCCGTGTTCGTGGCCGGCGATTCCGGCAACGACATCGAGATGCTGGGCGCCCGGGTGCAGGCGATCATCGTGGCGAACTATTCTGACGACCTCGCAAGCCATGCCGCCCTGAAGCACTCCTACGTGTCCCGCCGGACCCACGCCCGGGGCATCATCGAAGGGGTCTCGCACTTCCGCCGGATGCTCGCCGATGTCGGCTGAGCACGGGGGTGGGCCGGCTCCCAGCGTCCTGACCCTGGTCCGCGGCCGGACCGACCGCCTGCGCAACCTGATGCAGGGTCTCGCCCGCCAGACGCTGCCCCCGCGCGAACTCGTCATCGCCTGGATGCAGTCGGAGCGTGCGCCGGACCTGCCCGATCCGGGCTGCCCAGTTCGGCACCTCCACGTGCCGGGCGAGCCGATGCCGCTGGCCGCCGCGCGCAACCGGGCCGCCGAGGCAGCGCGCGCTGAACTCCTCATCTTCCTCGACGTGGATTGCATCCCGTCGCCGACTCTGACGGTCGCCTATGCGCGGGCCGGCGCCACGGTGCGGGGGCTGTTCCTCGGCGAGGTTTTCTACCTTCCGCCGGGGGCGGGCGCCGGCGACTCCGAGCCGACGGTGCTGGACCGCCTCGGCCGGGCCCATCCCGCCCGGCCCGCCCTGCCCGAAACCGGCCTGCGGCCGGAGCCGGATGCCGGCCAGCTCTGGGGCTTGTCCTTCGCCCTGCCGGCCGCGGCTTGGGGCGCAGCCGGCGGCATGGACGAGGCCTTCGTGGGCTACGGCGGTGAGGAGACGGACCTCGCCGCCCGGCTCGCCGCCTCCGGGCTGCCAACCTTCTGGGTCGCGGGCGCCCGCGCCTATCACCAACACCACCCGGTCCACATCCCGCCGCTGCAGCATTTCGCGCCGATCCTCGCCAACGCGACGCGCTTCCGGGCACGACACGGGCGCTGGTGCATGACCTACTGGCTCGGCCAGTTCCGCGAGGCCGGGCTGATCGACTGGGACGCCGACGCCCCAGCGATCCGCCTGATCCGCCTGCCGACCGGACCCGAGATCGCCGCGGCCCTGCGGCCCGACGCCCTGTTCTCCTGAGATCGAGACCGAACCGTTCCCCATGAAGAAGCCGATCGCGTTCTTCGTTCATCACCAGGGCCGCGGCCATGCCAACCGCACGATGGCTGTAGCCGCCGAGTTTGCCCGTGACCGGGCCGTCTCGGTGCTGACCGCCGATCCGCACCTGTTCGACGGCTTCGGCCGCGACATCGAGATCGTGGCGCTGCCCAACATGGTCGGCGCCGCCGTGCCGACGGCGCGCCTCTACGCCGAGCCGACGCCCCAGGTGATGCACTGCGTCCCCCTGGGTCTCGACGCGATGCGCCGGACCATGCGGGCTATTCTCGACCATCTCGACGAGCGCGGAATCGGCCTGTTCGTGGTCGATGTTTCGGCGGAGATCGCGCTGCTCGCGCGCATCGCCAGCGTGCCGGCGGTGCAGATCCGCATGCACGGCGACCGTTCCGATATCGGCCATGTCGGTGCCTACGAGGCCTGCGTCGGGATGCTCGCCCCCTTCGACGAGCGCTTGGAGCAAGACGAGTACCCGGCGCACCTGCGCGCCAAGACCTTCTACAGTGGCGGCCTATGCACCAGCGTCGACCGGGTGCCTGAGCGCGCGGAGGCCCGCGCCAAGCTTGGCCTCGACCCTCAGCGCGAGATCGTCGTGGCGGTGACCGGCGGCGGCGGCAGCGGCACGCCCTACGCGCCGCTCACGGTCGCAGCCCGCGCCGAACCCGATGCCCTGTGGCTCACGCTCGGGCCGACCCATCGCGAGGGCCACGAGACCGATTTCTCCAATCTGCGCGAACTCGGCTGGGTGCCGTCGGTCACTGATTACCTCGCCGCCGCCGACATTGTGATCGCCTCGGCGGGCGACAATACGGTCCATGAGGTGGCCCGCGTCGGCGGTCGCCTGATCGTCATGCCGGAATGGCGCTACTTCGCCGAGCAGACCCGCAAGGCCGAGGCGCTGGTCCGCCTCGGGGCCGCCGTGCAAGCCCCCATCTGGCCCGGCGATCTCCAGGGTTGGCGCGACCTCCTCACCCGAGCCCGCGCCCTGGATGGGACCGCCCTGCGCGGGCTCTATGCCCCCGAAGCCGCCGCCCGCGCCGCCGGCTGGCTCGAAGAGCTGACCGACGCGCTCTGGGACCTCGGACCCGCCGGGGTCGAACCCAGCCCGCTTCAGGACATCGCGGCCGAATGAACGCCTCCCTCCCCCCGCATCGACCGGAGCCCGCCCCCCGCATGTCCACCGTCTCCGTCGTGACCCTCGCGAAGGGCCGGCCGGTCCATCTGCGCAACGTGCTCCTTGGCCTGGAGCGCCAGACGCAAGCCCCCGCCGAGTTCATCGTCGCGGTGATGCAGGACACGCCCTACGACCTGCCCGTGGTCAGCTTCCCCGTGCGCCAGATCCTTGTTCCGGGCCGTGAGCTGCCGCTGGCGACCGCGCGCAACTGCGGCGTGGCGGCGGCATCCGGCGATGCTGTGGTCTTCCTCGACGTCGATTGCATCCCGGCGCCCGAACTCGTCGCCGATTACGCGCGGGGGCTCTCCGAGCTCGACGGGTTGCTGATGGGCGAGGTGCTGCACCTGCCCGAGCGCGCCACGACGGAAGCCTGGGACTACGCCGGGCTTGACGCCGTGGCGGAGAAGCATTCCGACCGCCGGGGCCCTCCGGCTTCCGGCATAGAGATCTGTAACGATTACCGCTGCTTCTGGTCGCTCAACTTCGCGATCCGGCGGGCCACCTTCCTGGCGACTGGCGGCTTCGACGAGCGCTACACCGGCTATGGCGGCGAGGACACCGACTTCGGCAAGCTCCTCGACCGGAGCGGCATCCCGATCGCCTGGATGAAGGGCGCGCGTGCCTATCACCAGTACCACCCGCACCACATGCCGCCGGTCCATCACCTCGAGAGCGTGGTGCGCAACGCCGAGCTGTTCGAGGCCAAGTGGGGCTACCGCACGATGGGCCACTGGCTCTACGCCTTCAAGGTGATGGGCCTGATCGACGACACGCCCGACCGGCCGATCCGCATCCTGCGCCGGCCCGACGCCGCCGATCTTGCGCTGACCGGCCAGCAGGGCCACCAGCCCTACACCAACTCAGCTTCGGTGATCCGTGCCATCGAGGCCCGGGCGGGCGAGCCCGCGCCGGTGACGGCGTGAGGATCGCGCTCCTCGCTCATCTCCGCCACCCGATCGCCCCGCCCTTCGCGGGCGGCCTTGAGGCCTACACCTGGAGCCTCGCGGACGGCCTCGCCGCCCGCGGCCACGCGGTCACGCTGTTCGCTTCCGGCGACAGCGACGCGCGCTTCGCCCTGGATCCTGTGATCCCGGTCCATCACGAACGGAGCCATGCCGGCCTGGAGCACCGGGGCGATGTGGGGCTGAAGAGTCATCTCGACGGCGGCTACGCCGCCGCCTGCGACCGGATCGCGGCCGGAGGATTCGACGTGCTCCACAACAACAGCCTGAGCCGATTGCCCCTGGAGAAGCGGCGTACCGCCGCGACGCCGACCGTCACGTCGCTGCACGTGCCGCCCTACGATGCCCTCCGCTGGTTCGTGCAGGCGAGCCCCGCCCCGGGACACCGGATCACCGCGACGTCCCGGGCGCAGCTGGATGCGTGGTGGCCGGACGGAGTGCCCCCGGAGGCATCGGTGCTCCACAACGGCATCGATCCTGCCGCCTGGCCCTACCGACCGCGCGGCGACGGCAGCGCCGTCTGGTGCGCGCGCCTCACAGCGGTCAAAGGCGCGCATCACGCGATCGCGGCGGCGCGTCGGGCCGGGCTACCGCTGACCCTGTTCGGCCCGATCGAGGAGCCCGGATATTGGGAGGGGCAGGTCGCACCGTTGCTCGGAGGATCGATCCGCTACGGCGGTCAACTCAGCGGCGCGGATCTGACTGCGGAGGTCGGCCGCGCCTCCGTGTTCCTGGCCACCCCGTGCTGGGACGAGCCGTTCGGGCTGGCGGCGATTGAGGCGATGGCCTGTGGCCTGCCGGTCGCCGGCTTCGCCCGGGGCGCCGTCCCGGAGGTCGTTGGCGAAGCTGGATCCCTCGCTGCGCCGGGGGACGAGGAGAGTCTTGCCCGCGCTATCGGCGAGGCGATCGCGATCCCGCGGCCGGTCCCGCGCGGGCGTGTCCTGCGCCTGTTCACCCGCGCACGGTGGCTCGACCGATGCGAGGCGCTCTACGCGCAGGCCTGCGCCGTCGGGTGACCCCACCGCTCTTCCCGCATGGCTGCCCCTCTTGCGCCCTTCCAACACCCTCAAGTCAGAGTGACATGACTCGTCAGGACCTGATCGCCGCCCTGTGGCACGGCCGCGACCCCTTCGCGGATCCCCCGACGGACCTACGCGCCGGCGACCTTCAAGGCTGGCGCAGCATCCATCCCTACCTCGAGGAGGCGGTGATCGAGTTCCGGCCACGCGTGGTCGTCGAAATTGGGACTTGGAAGGGAGCCAGCGCGCTCTTTCTTGCGCGATCCATGGCCGAGCACAACGTCGCCGGCACCGTGATCGCGGTCGATACGTGGCTCGGAGCCGTCGATCATTGGGCGGACGAGACGCTTTTCGCGGAACTCGCCACCGAGCATGGCTATCCGAGCCTCTACCGAACTTTCCTGGCCAATGTGCTGCGCGAAGGCATGACGGACCACATCGTGCCGTTACCGCTTGACTCGGTGAATGCCGCGGAACTTCTGCGTCTGCGCGGCGTGACCGCCGATGTCATTCATCTCGATGCCGGGCACGAGGAGGCGTCCGTCGCGGCGGACCTGCGCGCCTGGTGGCCGGTCCTGCGACCTGGAGGCCTCCTGATCGCCGACGATTACGACCGCCTGGGCGGCCGCTTCCCGGGTGTGACCCGGGCGGTCGATACGTTCTGCGCCGAGGCCGGGGCGCGGGGACCGTGGTCACTGCGGGGCAAGTGCAAGTTCATCAAGCCGGATTAGGGTTAATCAAGTGCTTTGCCTATAGGCCAGCGCCTCCGTCTGCGGTAGGCCTCCCTCGACTTGGCGGCAGAGAAACCAGTCCAGAGTTGATGTCTGCTTTCGAGATGTCGGCGGCACGACCTCTTCGTCAGGACTGGGCGCCAAGCCGAATGTCCGGTTCTGCCCGGCCAGGCGATCCGGCGTGGCGTAGTCTGGCCGGAAGCAGCTGGTCCGCTTCTGAGAAGGTTTGCCGGAAAAGCGGACGGTCCTATAGCGACCCGACGCAGTCGTTCACGATCAACCCGGCTGACCCTATAAGCGGACGTAGCAGAGCCCTGGAGGCCCGCATGCTCGTCGTCCTCGGCGGACTACCCGGCACAGGCAAGACGACCCTGGGAAAGGCCCTCGCGGTCAAGCGTTCCGCTGCCTACGTCCGCGTGGACGAGATCGAGCATGCGCTGACCCACCATGCGAAGCTCGGCCCCGACATCGGTGCGATAGGTTACGTGGTTGCCTTCGCCGTTGCCGCATCGAACCTCAGGCTCGGCAGCCTCGTGATCGCCGACAGCGTCAATCCAGTCCCGGAGAGCCGAAAGGGCTGGCGAGACGTGGCGCATGGAGAGGCCGTACGCCTGCTGGAGATCGAGGTCATCTGTAGCGATGGGGTTGAGCATCGACGCCGCGTCGAGGCCAGAACCGCGGACATAGCCGGGTTTAAGAGCGCCTAACAGAACCGTTTGATCTGGTTGAGTGTGATGAGGCTGGCCGCGAGGCTGGTGAAGGCCGCGTAGATGTCGGCGCGTCGCTCGTAGCGGACCGGCAAGCGCCGGAAGCGATTGAACCAAGCGTGCGTGCGCTCCACCACCCATCGGTGCCGGCCCAGTCTCTCGCTGCTCTCGATGCTGCGGCGTGCGATGCGCGGTACAATCCCACGTGCCCGGCACTCGTGTCGGCGCGGTCGAGCGTCGTAGGCTTTGTCGGCGTGCAGTTTGTCCGGGCGGTGTCGCGGCCGGCCTCGCCGACCGTTGCGCACGGGTGGGATGGCATCGAGGGTCGGTGCCATCATCACGCTGTCGTGCCGGTTGGCCCCACTCAGGCAGACGCCGAGCGGCGTACCGCGCGCGTCGGTGACGAGGTGGCGCTTCGTGCCCGCCTTGCCCCGGTCCGTCGGGTTCGGGCCGGTGGCAGAGCCCCTTTTTTGGCCGGGACAGAGGCGCTGTCCAGGCTCGCTCGGCTCCAGTCGATCTGACCCGCCCCGTGCAGGCGCTCCAAGAGCACTTGATGCAGGCGCGCCCACACGCCGGCCGCCTGCCAGTCCCGTAAGCGGCGCCAGCAACTCATCCCGCAGCCGCAGCCGATCTCCGCTGGCAGCATCTCCCACGGAACGCCTGAGCGCAGCACGAACAGAATGCCGGTCAACGCAGCTCGGTTCTCGATCGGCCGACGGCCGCCTTTTGGACGTGGGCGGGGCGGCGGCAGAAGCGGCGCAATCTCGGTCCAGAGATCATCGGGCAGAAGCGGACGAGCCATCACCACCAACGCCCGCCCACGCAATCCGTGCCCGTTCCGTTAGGCGCTCTAAGCTTCCCTCGTGGTCGTCAGTCCTCGGACGCGATTACGTGCCGTGGACCTCGCCTAGGCTAGGTGTTTGATCCCGCGGTGTGGTGGTACGGTTGACCACCATGCTGCGAGGGATGCGCTATGGGCCAGGTTCTTCATGGAAGCGCCACCACGACGGAGGCAGTCCGTCGCGCGATCCAGCTACGTGAAGAGAGCGTAAGAGCGCTGGCCAAGCGCTACGGCGTCAGCCCGACGACGGTGCAGAAGTGGCGCAAACGGACGAGCACAGCGGATGCCCGGATGGGCCCCAAGGAACCGCGCTCCACCGTGCTCACCGTCGAGGAGGAAGCGATCATTGTCGCCTTCCGCCGGCATACCCTGCTGCCGCTTGACGACTGCCTCTATGGCTTGCAGCCGACCATCCCGCACCTGACGCGATCCTCGCTGCATCGCTGCCTGGAACGGCACTGCATCAGCCGACTACCCGAGATCGAAGGCGACAAACCCAAGAAGCAGCGCTTTGCGACCTACGCCATTGGCTACGTCCACATCGACATCGCCGAGGTGAGCACGGCCGAAGGTAAGCTCAGGCTGTTCGTAGCCATCGATCGAACCAGCAAATTTGCCTTCGTGCGGCTCGTGGAGAGCGCCGGCAAGATGGAGGCCGCCCAGTTTCTGCGCGACTTCATTGAGGCGGTGCCTTACCGCATCCACACCGTGCTCACAGATAACGGCGTTCAGTTCACATCACGTCGACAGGACATCTACGATAGTAAGCACATCTTCGACCGCGTCTGCGACGAGCACAACATCGAGCATCGGCTGACCAAGGTGAACCATCCTTGGACCAACGGGCAGGTCGAGCGGATGAACCGCACCATCAAGGATGCGACGGTCAAGCGCTACCACTACGACAGCCACGACCAGCTTCGAACGCATCTGCACCTGTTCGTCGATGCCTACAATCACGCTCGTCGGCTCAAGACCCTGCGGGGCCTGACACCCACCGAGTTCATCCTGAACGCCTGGACGAAAGAGCCCAATCGCTTCAGGATCGACCCGTCACACCTCATCCCGGGACCATACACCTAGTAGTGGATACGGCCCTTCTCACGCTGGACGAGGCGGTCGCCGCGATCGAGGCCGCGATCGACTGGTTATCCGGAGGATCGCCCCCAACCTTCTGAGCGGGCAGTCCACCTCCTACCCGATGCGGACGGGCCGCTGCCGACCCAACTCAGCCGCCTGACGCGCTATCGACGTTCCCCCGAAGCGGACGTTGGTCCGCTATCTGGCAACTTCAGCTCGGGGTGGTTTGCGGATGTTCGCGGCTGCGCCATGATCGGCGGTATGCCTGAGATTGCTCGCGCTAGGGTCGGCCTGCGTATCTTCGGGGATGCCCTCGATCCCGACGAAATCACGCGCCTGCTCGGCATCGCCCCTACAGGTTGCGCCCACAAAGGCGATACCCATCGCACGGCGTCTGGTCGCGAAGTCGTCGCCCAATCCGGTTCTTGGCGGCTCGATGCTGATCTATCCGGCAACTTCAACACGCAGATTGGCGCGCTCCTGACCAAGCTTCCGAGCGATCCGACCATCTGGCGTGAACTCACCGAGCACTACGAGTGCGATGTTTTCTGCGGGTTGTTCATGCGGGACGGTAACGAGGGAGTGGAGTTGTCGCCTGAGGTGATGTCGATGCTGGGCGTCCGTCGCCTGCGGCTTGGCCTAGACATCTACAGCGAAGCGGAATGATCAATGGCTGCTAAAGGTGGATAGCCGTCATGAGCCAATCGTTGGACGAAGCAATCCAGATGCAGGCGGTGGCGCGGCAAGAGCTTGCTGCCTCGCTCGCCCATATCCCCGGCGGTCGTGATCTGATCGAGTGGTTCGAGGGTGCGCCCGAGTTCGGGGACGCTGAAATCGTCGGCTTGCTCCTGGATCGCAAAGGTCCTAGCCGTCTGAGCATCGCGCTGGACTGCCGGGGCAAGCGTGCTGTCGTCATTTTCGAGATGGCCGCCTGGATCGACGTAGAGATGCGCGGCTTCAGTGCTCAGAACGTCATCGGCAATCTGAAGCTCCGGAGAGCCGATGAGCGCGAGATGAAGCCCTGGGAACTTGGCGTCGGATGCCAGACGGGCGAGTGGCTGATCGAACTCGGACCTTGCTTCGGCGCATACGGGACTATCCGAGCGGACATCGCGCGCATCGTTATCGATTGAGCCTGCTGCTTAGGGTGGAAAGCGCACGAGGCGATGCCCTCGCGCGCTCGTGTCAATCGACGTGGCAATTATCTCCACCATACCCTCCGCTGTTGTGAGAGCATGTATCATGAGTGGTATGGTTGGCGTAGCCGATATCTACACAACGGCCGTCAAATGCCTCTCCCCCAGGGCAATGCTTGGCATTCCTTCTCGATCTAAGCCTCAGATTTTCCAGAAGACCCCAGAACAATCCCCCGACGATCAAAACCGCGAGGGCAATGTGTGGAATATGCGTCGATGTAGCCGCGGACATTTTACGTGACCCACATCAGGTACGAATAACTTACGAGAAACTAGCATACTGATGGCAAAGGCGCATCTTGAGCTCCACGATCCCCTGGAAGTCTGGTTCGGGGGCAGCGGAACTCGGCGTTAGGACCTCCAGTGGCACTGGTAGGCTCATGAGCTACACGGTCAAGTTGGCGGTCTTCCCGCCCTGGAAAGCGCCTGTCCCTTACGAGACCCTCACCGAAGTGTTCGCCACCACGACGGGAGCCGCCGAGGCAGGTGCTCGCGCACTCGAGCCTTTCACTGAACGTGAACTGGCCGATTTGGCCTCCAGCCTAACGCCGAGATCGCAGCGCATGGGCGAGGGGTGGGTCACAGCCATCGAGGTGCCCGAAGGGTCGGTCCACGGATACCTGATCTACGACGAGACGGGCATCGAAGTGTTCAACTGGACTACACTGGATGTTGCCATCGAGCGCGCTGACAAGGGCTGATTAGGGCCAGACGCGATCCCAGTGGCTACGTCCGTTTCGATGCATCCGCCGTCCGGAAGCGGACCGGCAGAAAACCACCCCGAGCCGCCGTTCGGCTTGCGATCCATGCCAGCCATTCGCACGAACATCGGCGCTTCCCAGAAGCGGACACTCATCCGCTGCCCGTCAACTTAGGCTCGGGCTGGAAAGCAGTTTTCGAGGCGCTAGGCTGGCGGGATGGCACACATTTTCGTTCGCGTCACCGACGCGGCCGACTGGCAGGACTACCACGACATACGGCGCTCGGTGTTGTGGCAGGAGCGCGGCCTCGACGGCTACGACGAAGCCCGTCCCGAGGAGCGGCTCTCCTACCATCATCCCCTGCTGCTGAAGTACGAGGGACGAGGGATCGGTACGACGAGGCTCGATGACCTGCGCGATGGTACGGGTATCGTGCGGCTTACCGCCGTCCACGCTGCCATCCGTGGACAAGGGCACGGCCGCATCCTAGACACGATGGTCAAAGGATATGCGAGCAAGCTTGGTGTCCACACGCTGTTCGTCAACTCCGCAGCGGAGGCCGTAGGGTTCTACACGGCAACGGGCTGGGACCTCCTCATGGGTGATCGACCACGGATGCTGGAGCATACTGATGAGTGCGTGCCAATGCGGACGACCATCGTCCGCCAAGGGGCATGATCGGCGCTCGCGGCTAAGTTAGCTTCGATGCGCCCGCCCTCTAGCGGTGGACGTGCAGCAAACCACCTGGAGCGGTCCTCCCGCTCTTGACCTATGCCAGTAGTCGCGACAGTCGTCGGTGCTTACCGGAAGCAACCATCGTCGGCCATTGGCAACTTTGACTGGGTCGAAAGCGGCCCCTGCTGATTGGCGATCAGAGATTCGACAGCGTGTGTCCGCGGGCCGCCTTAATGACTTCGTGCGCGGGGACGTTGATCCAGGCGTCGCCGCTGGTGTCCGCCCCCGCTTCCAGCCAGTCGCCTACGATCCGGTAGCCGAGGGTGTAGCCGAGCCAGCACGGATACCGTCCTCCGACGCCGAAGAACCATGCGCGGTGGTCGTGCCCGTTGCTCACGAGCGTCGCGTTGTCCGGCAGGTTGGCCGCAAGCACCTCGTCGGTCACGGCGCATTCCCATGGCTCGGGCGGCGAGTTGAACAGGCGGCTGACGAACTGCCCCGCCAGGCCCTCGCTCACGAGGGCCTCGCCCAGCGTCCAGCCGTAGCCGGGACCGGCCATGCGCATGCAGTGGTGGGCCTCGTGCGCTACGGTCCGGCGCAGATCTCCATCACGCAGCGCGCGCGCGAAGTTGGGATTGTCGGGGTCGATGGTGACGGAGAATAGGCCAGGGCGCATGGCCTGTCCCGTCGTGCCCGTCTCCGGGATCACCGCGCCAGGCAAGCGTTGCACCAGGATGTCGAGCGGCGACATTGGCAGTACACCCGCCACAGCCTTTCGAGCTATCTCGACCTCCTCGACGATGGTGCTACGCCAAGGCTCCAGATCGCCGGACGCCTCAAGCCAATGTAGCCGCCAAGTCATCTATTACCTCGTCGGGCCCCATAGCCTCATCCTGCCTTAGCTGGCACGACGGGACAATTCCGCCGACGAGGCTGAAGATAGGCGAGGCGGCGATGTCCGCTTCACGCCACTGTCGCCCGAAACCGGACCGGCTGAAATCCACCCTCAGCGGACTTTGGAGATTCCGGTCCTCCAGTGATGTTGCGCCCGGTATGGCCGAAGGGCTTTCGAAAAACCAGCGACTGAACAAATCGTTAGTATAAGCACAACGGGTGCATACAGCGTTTGTCGCCAGATCGGCTGCCAATCATTCAAGTAATTAATTTTGAAATGAGAGGCTTTCCAGTTTGGATCACCCATTATGATAATATGCCAACATACAAGCGCTGCGCATATGGCACTGAATAGACCCGCATCAGCCCGTTTTAGCCGATTTAATAGACCGGGAGATTCCGGCTCAGGAAGCAATAAAGGTACGCGCTTTCCAACAACCGGGCGTCACCTGATCTTAGCAGAAAATCCACCAGGTTATCTGCTCTCCAGTCTTTGCGGACCTAGCGTCGGAAGTCATCCGGATACTCGTTGACAGCGATCATAGCGCGATCCGCGAGACCGCCCTGTGCATCCACATACTGGTGACCCGTTGCTGACGGGAGCAAGGGCTTGATCAGGCCGAGACAATCCTCCAAGACATCCGGCGAGCAAACCCATTCAAGGGCGTCTTCGACCCTGAAATTCGTGACATCCAATCGCCCCGACCTACCCGCACCTGCAAAGCACTGAGACCTTGACCGCCCTCGATTTCAAAGATGTGACGATCATCCCGGCGGAGTTCCGACAGACCATCACGCAGACGTGCCATGTCTGAGTTATCCCCCCAGACCAGGAGGGTGTTGGACCCCTTGAAATTGGGTAAGAAGGCGGCGCGGAGCATGGCCTACGTTAGGGCCATGAATGCCTGCAAACCACCCAATTCGGTCTTAGATCGCCGCAGATCGAACTGCCGCGGAGCGGACCTTCCGAGGGTCCCAGAAGGGTCGTGAGCGGGCACGGAGGCGATGTCCGCTTCTATCGATTACTCCCCGAAAGCAGACCGGCGGAAAACCACCCATTTGAGACGTTCGTCCGGGCAGTGGGCTGCGGCAGGTGCTGGCCGAAACCTGCCAGTCCGCTTCGGAGCGGGCAAAGCAGTGAAGCGGACTTTCTGCGGGGCTCAGATGAATGCCTCAGAATCCCCCGGCCTTTCCGCTCAAAGCTTCTGGGGTCTCGGCGACTCACAAGGCAGTGTCCTGCTTGAGCTTCGAAAGGCTTCTGCGCCGGTTCCGGCGGCGCGCGCGTCGACGATGGTCGCTGCGTGTATTGCGGCGAGCGCGGAAGTGGGTACCGGAAGATGTACCGCGAGGTATCCTGGGGGCTGTCGAGGAAGCGCTGTGTGTGAGGGGCCATGAACATCAAGCTGATGACCGCCTGCGTTGGACTATCGTTTTTTCAGGGCACACCGGAACAGCAACAAGCCTGCACACCAGACGCCATGAGCCTGTGTCAGAACTACATTCCCGATGCCGGGCGGGTTAGAGCCTGCCTCTTGAGCAGGAGGGCGAGCTTGAGCCCAGCCTGCCGTGCGGCGATAGCGACCGGTGAGCCTTAGAGCGCCTAACGGAACGGGCACGGATTGCGTGGGCGGGCGTTGGTGGTGATGGCTCGTCCGCTTCTGCCCGATGATCTCTGGACCGAGATTGCGCCGCTTCTGCCGCCGCCCCGCCCACGTCCAAAAGGCGGCCGTCGGCCGATCGAGAACCGAGCTGCGTTGACCGGCATTCTGTTCGTGCTGCGCTCAGGCGTTCCGTGGGAGATGCTGCCAGCGGAGATCGGCTGCGGCTGCGGGATGAGTTGCTGGCGCCGCTTACGGGACTGGCAGGCGGCCGGCGTGTGGGCGCGCCTGCATCAAGTGCTCTTGGAGCGCCTGCACGGGGCGGGTCAGATCGACTGGAGCCGAGCGAGCCTGGACAGCGCCTCTGTCCCGGCCAAAAAAGGGGCTCTGCCACCGGCCCGAACCCGACGGACCGGGGCAAGGCGGGCACGAAGCGCCACCTCGTCACCGACGCGCGCGGTACGCCGCTCGGCGTCTGCCTGAGTGGGGCCAACCGGCACGACAGCGTGATGATGGCACCGACCCTCGATGCCATCCCACCCGTGCGCAACGGTCGGCGAGGCCGGCCGCGACACCGCCCGGACAAACTGCACGCCGACAAAGCCTACGACGCTCGACCGCGCCGACACGAGTGCCGGGCACGTGGGATTGTACCGCGCATCGCACGCCGCAGCATCGAGAGCAGCGAGAGACTGGGCCGGCACCGATGGGTGGTGGAGCGCACGCACGCTTGGTTCAATCGCTTCCAGCGCTTGCCGGTCCGCTACGAGCGACGCGCCGACATCTACGCGGCCTTCACCAGCCTCGCGGCCAGCCTCATCACACTCAACCAGATCAAACGGTTCTGTTAGGCGCTCTTAATCTAGGTTATGGCGTAGCTTGCGTCGGTTCGGCGCTTGAACAGAAAGGGCGCCATGACCTCTTCTGTCACGGCAGGATCGCCGAGCTACTCAGGGTGGCCGGTGGATCCCGGAGCGGACGGGACGCCGCCCCCAATTGCCTTACACCGCCCTGGAGTCTGGCCGGCCATTCACGCCACGCTTCTTGAACTCGGCGCTGATCCGGACGTCCTCCTTGCCGAGCTCGGGCTCGATCCCCGTCTTTTCGACCGCGGCAAGCTCGTCCCTCCGAGCGCGTGGCGGCGCGAGAACCAATCATCGTGCATAGCTCGGCTCCCGACTCCCTGAGCGAGCCGGAAAAGCCAAACTCATCATCCCGAGCAAGCTGACCTGCAGGGCAGTCAAAGGGGCCGAAT
Source organism: Methylobacterium sp. FW102-HT35C08 (assembly GCF_058790235.1). Lineage (NCBI taxonomy): Bacteria > Pseudomonadati > Pseudomonadota > Alphaproteobacteria > Hyphomicrobiales > Methylobacteriaceae > Methylobacterium > Methylobacterium sp. FW102-HT35C08. The sequence continues at coordinate 2,285,247 of NZ_JBYTCL010000002.1, forward strand.
TACTACCGGAGAAGATCTCGATGAGAACCGCGCGTATCACGGGATTTGCGGCGCTCGGGCTATGCCTCGCTCTTTTGGCCGAAGCGCCCGATGCGTGGGCGGCTCAAGCTGGTCTGTCGGGTTACCAGGGCGCCTGGGTCTTGGAGGGACGCGACTGCTCAGATGTCTATGCCTCTGACAGAAAGGCGACGGCGTTCAAGAAGCCGGTCGATATTTTCGCGCCGGCATTCATCGTCTCCGGCAAGCGCCTGAGAACCCCGATGGCATCGTGCCAGATCAAATCGGTCCGGCCATCTGGGGACCGTCAACTTCTTCTCCTCGACTGCACGAATGCCGTGGCTGGTAACGAGGTCAGGGTTCTGATGGCGCCTGGAAGTACGGTCCTGAAGCGCTACTACAATGATCAGGACACGACAGGGGTAGGCTACCAGCGCTGCTCGCGATGAGGCGCGAGAACTCAGGTGCGGCACCTCCGATTTCGTTGCCCGCGTCGAAGAGCCCGACCGGACATTCTGTAGGGCGGGAATGACCAAGGCTGAATGTCGAATCGCGGGTGGCAACTCAACGGCGGCTCACCGCCACTCAACCGGAGTTGCCTGACGGCCGTCGAATTGACGCTTCCGGGATACGCCGATGACGATTCGATCGGCTGGCATGGCTCTGCAGGTGCCCGTCTGCGATTTTAGGGCGATCCCTCACGCATCATCATCGAAACGATGATCGGTGTTGTGAGGCGCTTCGAGCACGCGCGCGGCTTCGACCGGCCTGTGCGATGAGGGCGCTCGGTTCAGCCTGTGCCATATCTCCGAAGCATCCCGAAGGACGGTACGAGCGTTGGCAAAAATTTAATTTTGAATGTAAAGACATAATAGATTATCGCAAATCAATAATAACTGCTCATCATTTGATATTCGTGAGAATTAGTTTTTATTGATCTCCTGTGCCGATGCTCAGCTGTTCCGTTTCAACCAGGTCTAGCCGATCCTCTCGATCGGCTTGATCAAATATAAATTTCATGTCACTTGATCCTCATAGATACCTAGTCCGAATGTCACCCTCGTCATAATTTCGGCGGTGACACTCGGTCGGACTGGTGCTCTAATACTGGCCTGCGTCGCGCCCCGCGAGGAGCCGCGAACGCTGGGAGGAACGCCGGCGCGACCACCCGCTTGGCCGTCCCCGGCTCACGCTGGAGGGTACGGAATGCGACGCTTCAGATTTGTGACGCTTGCCGCCTTGGCCTTTGGGGCCTGGCTTAGTTTGGGCACGCTCAAGACAGGCCAGATCGGCATCGGCATGGCCGAGGCGGCGGGAGGCTGCGGCATCGGCTTTCACCGCGGCCCTTATGGCGGCTGCCGACGGAACTTCTATGGCGGCTATTACGGGGCGCCACGCTATTATGGCGGTCGCGGCGTGTACGGCTACCGCGGCGGGGGCGTCTATGGTTATCGCCGCGGAGGCGTGTACGGCTACCGGGGCGGGCGGGTCTACGGCGGTCGCGGCTTCTACGGTGGGCGAGGGTTCTACGGTGGGCGAGGGTTCCACGGGGGCGCACGAGGCTTCCATGGCGGCGGACGAGGCTTCTATGGTGGCCGCGGCCGCCGCTAGTGCCCTAACTCAGACGGACGCGTCAGGGGCTTGGCCCAGGGCCTTGAAGATCGCCGGCACGGGTTTGCTCCGGACGAAGGGTCTGGGCCTTCGGTTGTGCGAGGCGCTGTAGCGTTTGAAGGCCGGCGGCAGATTGACAAGGCCGGTGCTGATACCGCGCTTTCCACAGCCACGGGTGAGGGCTGAGAAGCAGCCCTCACCCGTGCTGAGTTACGCGTCGGGGCCGGCGTGAATTGGAAGATCCGACGCGGGAGCAGGTGAGCCAGGTACCGACCTGCGGACGCTTGTGGCTGCCAGAGTTGTCCAGGACCACGTGGGCGCGCTTGCCCGCTGTGACGGCGGCCTCGACCGTTGGAGAGGTGGCGTGCTGGCCAGACAGGTCCTGTCGCGCAGCAGGCTATCGACGGCTTCTTCGCCGCAGCGCTGCTGCCGGCGCTAGACCGCAGGCCGACTGACGCCGACTCGGCAGCGCACGCTCAGGCGCTCGGCCGAGAGCAGAACGAGGCGGGCCCGCGGGATGTCATTGAGAGGGCGGGATCAATCCCCGGCAATCCCGGCCAACTGTGACTTGGTGGCGTCGTCGAGAAGCATGCAGACCAGCCGGGTCATCGCACAGACGAACGCATCACGCGCCTCGTGAGCCCTCTCAGCGCGGCACTCCACTGGCTTTGCAACGCGTGCAGGATCACGCGATCTGCTGGACGGGAAAATGTGCGTTCTCCGGCCAGAGGGTTGCCAGAACCTTTCACGAACCCCATGGAGCCAGCTACCGATGCAGCAGCGGCGATGACGCTGACGATCAGAAGAGGCTTTCGAAGTGAGCGGCGAGAGTTCAGGCCGCCTTCCTGGCAAGCAGAAGGCCTTGAAGGTTTCCTGGATGCCCCGGCGACCTAAAACCGAGTCTCGTATGATCAAGCAGCAGACGTACAAGCTGCAATAATGAGCGGCGGCAGCGATTGCGAGGACCGCGCCATGTAGAGGAGGCACAGTCATGACGCATCTGAAGTTTGTGGCGCTCTCTTTCTTTGCCGCGCTTACATTCGGGCCCGTAAATGCAGCGAAAGCTGCCCCACTCAGCAACACTCACTCCGCACTGGACCTGTCTGATGTGGCCGGTAGGCTGGTCATCAAGACGCAAACACTAGGAATGGAGCGCCGCCACGTCCGGAGGATGGCTCGTCACGATCGAAGAATGGAGCGCCGGTTGCATCGGCATGAACGAAGGATGCATCGGCACGCCCGAAGAATGGAGCGGCGCTACTGATACGGTCGTCGGTATGGCGGGCGCCCGGGAATTCTGGTTACCCTGATGCACCCAGCGGCTTCGCGGGTGTAGATCGCGCCGTCTCGCTTCTGCCGACGCTTCGCGATCAGTGGCGCTACGCTGATCAGCGGCTCGTCGTGAGTCGTGGGAGGGATGTTCAGGCTTCGAGCCGGCCATACGCCGATTGCGGTCGTGGCCAGCCGTTAATGAATTGGAGGCGGGGAGATCGGCGTCCCGGCCCGGACCTGCGTCAGGTCGACAATGACCTGAGCGTCGGCGGCACGCGCGCCACCCTTCGGGCGCTGCCAGTCCCCTGAAATGGGAGGCCGGACGATGATCCGGAAACTTTCCCCGATCGTGGCTCTGACGCTCATCCTATGCGTCGGGCCGGCATGGACCAGGACCGCCGAAAGTCGTATCCGTGTCCTCTACCAACCTCCGAAGACGGCTGAGGTGCAGACGATCTATCGCGAGATGCGAGCACGCCGCCTGCTGGAAGGCCTGCGCCATGTCGGCAGCATCGTTCGGTTGCCCAAACCCCTTACCTTGCGCCTCGCCAACTGCGACGGCCGGGTTAATGCCTGGTACGCGCCCGAAAGTCGGTCGGTCACAGTCTGTTACGAGTTCATCCAAGACGTGCAGGACCGGGCTCCGGAGGAGACCTCCCCATCCGGCGTGACCCGGCATGAGGCCATCGTCGGCCCGATCGCCCAGGCATTCCTGCACGAAACCGCTCACGCTCTCTTCCACCTGCTCGACGTGCCCGTCCTCGGCCGAGAGGAGGACGCCGCTGACCAGCTCGCCGCTTTGGTTTTGCTGCGCCTGGACCCCGCGCAAGCACGACACTTCATCAACGGCAGCGCCTTCCTGTTCGCGAGCTACGGCGCGGAGGAGAAAGCAGAGAAGGAGGAACTCGCCGACAGCCACGGCCTATTCCGGCAACGCCTCTACAACCTCCTGTGTCTTGCCTACGGATCGGACAAGCGCGCCTTCGGCTATCTCGTCAGCCGCGGCGACCTTCCGAAAGAGCGAGCAGCGGAGTGTGGGGCCGAGTATGATGGCGCGGTGTTTGCCATGGGTAGACTGTTCCACCGCCACTTGCGCGGGGGTCTGATGGGACGCGAACGGATTCGTCGGGGCTTCCGCTGGGCTTACCAATGAAGAAGTCCTCGGCCGCAGAGCCCTTGAGATCGAAAGGTGCCGATTCGTTGAGGGACCGGACCTGCCGAAGTGACAGGGTCGACAAGCGCTTTCAGGCGAGCGTCCGCCGAATGTCCGCTCTGGAGAAGCGTCCGGAACTCCTCAAATGACCAAGATGGGCGCATTCCGGAAGGTCTGCTTCGAGCAGTATCAGCATTAAAGCGGCCTTGCAGCATTGAGCTTCAGGTCATTCAGATCGGTTTTTGGACGGGCTGCGAACGGGATCCGGCAGACAACGAAGTCCGTCCAGGTACGACAGAGTCATTCTTGCACGTGGAATGCCGAGGCGATGCCGGAGATGATGCACGTCGCACTCCCTGTCGCGCTTCCGATGCTCGCTCTTTCGACAATCCATTTGGGAGCGCCACTCCGAGAAGCGGCCAGTCATACGCTCGCAGATCCCGTGTGACCTCGGGTATGGCTGCGATTGCGGTCCGCAAATCTTCGGGCTTGAGTGTCTTCTTGTAGTTGCGCGAGTTCACCGTAGCGCCCTCATGGCCCAGCATCGACTCGCGGATCGGATCAAGCACCAACTGCCGGATCATCTCTGTGTTGCCGAAATGCCTGAATGAATGGAACGTCTTTCCCTCCTCCCGCGCCGAGGGCAAGACTTCGTCCAAGACGATGGTCCATCGCTTGTCGAACAGGTTCGACAGAGGCGTGTTCTCTCCAAGCTGTGCGATTTCCGAGAAGATCAGATCCTGCCGTCTGCCAGAATTAGCATGCACGAAATCTAAGAAGCCGAGTCGGATGAGTTCGGGGTGGATCGGCAGTGTCCGTCGCGACACCGCATTCTTGAGACGTCGCCTGCGTGTCGGCTGGATCTTGAGCGTGCTCCGCTCCACATCGACGTCGCCAACCTCTAAATAAGCCAACTCGGACAGGAGCCCGCAGGTGTAGTAGCCGAGAAGCGGCAGCCAGTAGACGGCCGCGAAGATCTGCTGCGTCCGCGCAATCCGCAGCATTTCCGGCTCCGTGGCCGTCGAGATCCAGACCGGGTGTGTGAAGAGCCTCTTCACCTCATCGATTTCAAAGGCTGGCCGCTTCTCGCCATCGCGTTCCGGGTCGGTCAGACGGAAATCGCTCAAGAGTTCGAAACGGCCGATTGGGTACTGCTTGGCCCGACAGTACTTCGCGATCGTCGAGAGCTGCGTGATGTGACGGTTGACGGTCGCGGGACTTAGCCCGACTTTCTCGGCCTGTCCCGCAGCACGCATCTTCCGCCCGCGCTCGACGAGGTCCGCGATCGACAGCTCCGCATCGCGTGAACTTTTGCCGTAGGACTTAGGTAGGTTCGACAGGTTCTGGACGTAAGCGATAAGATGGGCGTGCTTGATCTGCCGCAGGTCATCAGTGCCGGCGATGCCTCTCAGCATCTGGGCGACGGCCCGGTGCTGTCGTCGGGTCTTCTCGTCCCAGGTGACGCCTTTGTGGGTGATGAGTTGCTCGACCGTCTCCGTCAGAGACTCCATGACTGCGGTGGAGGCCAGCTCCGCGTTGGCATCGTCTAAATCCCGCTGGTCGAGGTCTGCGGTGTGATCGGTATCGTCTTGGACGAGCTCTTCCCCCTCGGGTTCAGACGTCAAGCTAGATGGTCCTGAGGCCTCGCCGGGCGGCGCGCCGTCAGTTTCAAAAGGGTACGACGAAGTTGCCGCCGCAGATGATGAATGTTGCCGACCCGGCGAAGCGCCCTGCTGAGATGCCGGACGGCGGGCAGACTCAGATTTAGAAGGAGCCGGATCCTCGTGTTCGCCCACCGCCTGCTGAGACATGGCTGGGACCCGAACTTCAAAGTCGCCCCATTCGGAGCTGTCCGCGCCATCGAAATCCGACCTAGCCCAGCCCAGCTCGTCGCGTGGCATCTCACCCTTGGCGCGCATCGCCGAAAGATTAGCCCAGGCCTCACGCGGGTCGCAGCGAGCCTCGGCTTAGGTTGTCGCGAACGCGCGCGAGACATGGCCGGAGATGGCCGCGAGGCCGCGCAGGCATCGAGCTAGACCGGCTTCGGTCACCGGCTCGCCTATGCTGATCAGCATCGCCTCAAGGTAGGCGCGGGGCGGCGTGAACCGGCCGGTCTCATCTGGACGTCCGAGATCGCGCAGGTAGCCGTTCGTGACGCGCCGCTTAATTGCTCCACGTTCTGTCAGGCTGAAGCCTTCCTGCTTCAAGCGGGCATCAAGTTCGCTGTCGTACCCGGCCTCGAAGCCTTCCTCGGCTGCCAGGGCCTGAAGGCGTCCGAAGATGCGGTACTCCCGCTCGCGCCTCTCCATCAGCGCAGGCCAATCACCTACAAGCGGGGCATTTGGCGGATCGAGGTCGCGGCGCAGGCGCGCGAAACGCGCGCTTCGCTCGCGGTCGACGTAAGCGCGGAGGTGCTCGCGGATCTGGCTAGCGGTGCCCACGTTGGGATGACCCTGTACGCGGAGGCTCTCCGCGTTGAGAGCCCAGCCGAGTGTGCGCGCACTTGCTGGGTCGGTTGTGCCCAGGCTCAGAGCGACCGTCGTGGAGGTCCCTTTTGCAGGAGCACCAAGCGGTCGTGTCCGCTCATCGCAACGGAATCGCCTTCGCCACCAGTATACCGCCCCGCGACGGTACACGTTAGAACAAATCGTCAACGGCCTGCCCCTGTGGACAAGCGCGTGCAACAGCTCTGCGTACAATCGGCCTAGCCGCGAGAGCGGCCGATAACCGAATGCAATCAGATCAACGACTTAGCGGAAGCTTGGCTGGGGCGCCAGGATTCGAACCTGGGAATGGCGGTACCAAAAACCGCTGCCTTACCACTTGGCGACGCCCCAAGGTGGGCGGTCGCTGTCTAGACGCCAGTGGGGCACCTGGCAAGCGCAGATCGCGGACGCGGAGCCGTTCCGGCCCCGCGTCCGAAGATCCTTCGCCCGAACACGGGCTCAGGCGCGCTCGGGGGCGCCGTCGATGCGCCGCGGCAGGCCGAGAGGGTTGGCGGCGCGGAGCGCGGCTGGCAGCAGGGCGTCCGGGACGTCCTGATAGCTCACCGGCCGCAGGAACCGGTCGATCGCGAGGCTGCCCACGGAGGTCGTGCGCCCGTCCGAGGTCGCCGGGTACGGTCCGCCATGCACCATGGCATGCGCCACCTCGACCCCGGTCCCGAACCCATCGACCAGGATGCGGCCGACCCGCCGTTCCAGGAGCGGAAGCAGATCGCGCGCCGCCGCGTGGTCCGCGGCAGCGAGGTGCAGCGAGGCCGTCAGCTGGCCTTCGAGATGCTCCAGCACCGCCCGCATCGCCACGAAGTCCGGGCAGCGGACGACGAGGGCGGAGGCCCCGAACATCTCCTCTTGCAGCGCGGGATCCGCCAGGAAGGCGGCCGAGTCGGTGGCGAACAGGGTCGCCCGCCCCTGCGACGCCGCACCCTCCGGCCCCTCGGCCAGTAGGGTGACGGCGTTGTGGCCCGCGACCCGGGCGACGCCCTCTCGGTAGGCGCGCTGGATGCCCGGCGTCAGCATGGTCGCGGCCGGGCTCTCCCGGAGCGCCGCCGCGGCCGCGTCGAGGAACGCGTCCAGGCCCGGCCCGGGCAGGGCCAGGATCAGGCCGGGATTGGTGCAGAACTGGCCGGCACCCAGGGTCAGCGAGGCCGCGAAGGCCTTGCCGATCGCCGCACCGCGCTCGTCCAGCGCGGCCGGGAACAGCAGCACCGGGTTGATGCTGCTCATCTCGGCGTAGACCGGGATCGGTGTCGGGCGCCCGGCCGCGATCGCCATCAGGGCCGTTCCGCCCCGGCGCGAGCCGGTGAACCCCACGGCCGCGATCCGGGGATCGGCGACCAGCGCCTGGCCGATGGACTGACCGGCATCGAACAGGAGCGAGAAGGTCCCCTCGGGCAGGCCGCAGGATGCGACCGCCTTCTGGACGGCCCGGCCGACGAGTTCCGAGGTCCCGGGATGGGCCGGATGGGCCTTGACGATCACCGGGCAGCCGGCCGCCAGGGCCGAGGCGGTGTCGCCGCCCGCGACCGAGAAGGCGAGCGGAAAGTTCGACGCCCCGAACACCGCCACGGGCCCCACCGCGATGCGGCGCAGGCGCAGGTCCGGCCGCGGCAGCGGCTTGCGGTCCGGCAGCGCCGGGTCGATGCGCGCCGCGACATAGCTGCCGTCGCGCACGACGCTGGCGAAGAGGCGCAGCTGGCCGACGGTCCGGGCGCGCTCGCCCTCGATCCGCGGGCGGGGAAGCCCGGTCTCGGCCATGCAGCGGGTGACGAGATCGTCCCCGATCTCCAGGATGTTCGCGGCGATCGCCTCGAGGAAGCCGGCCCGGGCTTCCGGATCGGTCTCGCGATAGGCGTCGAAGGCGGCCTCGGCCAGCGCGCAGGCCCGGTCGAGGTCGGCGAGGCTCGCCCCCGGGAAATCGGGCTCCATCGGTTCGCCAGTGGCCGCCGCCACCGCCCGGAACGCAGCCTCCCGGCCGCGCCGGGCCTCGGTCCCGATCAGGTTCTCGCCGCGCACGGTCATGAGCTGCTCCTCTTCATAAGGGTGCGACCGCGCCGCACCGGGACGGCCATGGCGGAGGCCGTCAGCCCCGCTGCGCCGCGAACGCCTTCTCGCGGATCGCCGCGAGGGTCATGGTCGGGGTCAGCGCCTCGGGATCGACGAGGCAGTGGATCATCGCCGGCAGGCCGGAGGCGAGGCTGCGCTCGAAGGCGGGGGCGAACGCCTCGGTGTGCTCGACCCGCTCGCCGTGACCGCCGCAGGCGCGGGCCAGCGCCGCGAAGTCGGGATTGCGCAGCTCCGTCGCCGAGACCCGGCCGGGATACTCGCGCTCCTGGTGCATCCGGATCGTGCCGTACATGCCGTTGTCGAGGACGACCACCACGACGGCGATGCCGTACTGAACGGCGGTGGCGAATTCCTGCACGGTCATCATCACGTCGCCGTCGCCCGCCAGCGCCACGACGATCCGCTCGGGCGCGCTGCGCTTGGCCATAACGGCGGCCGGCAGGCCGTAGCCCATCGAGCCCGATGTCGGCGCGAGCTGCGTGCCGAAGGCGCGGAACCGATAGTAGCGGTGGACCCAGGTCGCGAAGTTGCCGGCGCCGTTGCAGATCACCGCGTCCGGCGGCAGCCGCTCGCGCAGCCACGTGATCGCCTGCCCGTACTGGAAGGCGCCCGGTTTCGGTTCCGGCGTCTCCGACCAGGCGCGATAGGCGGCGTGGGCCTCGGCGGCGCGCCCCTGACCGGTCGCCGCGAAGTCCGGCAGCGCCGCGCAGAAGGTGTCCGGGGTCGCCTCGATGGCGAGGGCGGGCTGGTAGACCCGGCCGAGCTCCGCCGCGTCGGGATGGACATGGACCAGGGGCAGGCCGGGATCGGGGATCCCGAGCAGGCCGTAGGATTGCGCGGGCATCTCGGAGAGGCGCCCGCCCACCATCAGCAGCAGGTCGGCCTCCTTGATCCGGGCCAGGAGGAACGGGTTGGGCCCGATGCCGAGCTCGCCCGCGAAGTTGGGGTGATCGGCGGGAAACAGCTGCGCCCGCCGGAACGAGACCGCGACCGGGATGTCGTGGCGCTCGGCCCAGGCCGCGAACGCCGCCACCGCCCCGGCGGTCCAGCGCGAGCCACCGAGGAGCGCCACCGGCCGTCGCGCCTCCGCCAGCATCGTCCGCAGGCGCTGCGCGTCGCCCGGGGACGGGGCGGGCTCGGTCGGGACCACGCGCGGCGCGTCGGTCGCGGCCACGACATCGTCGAGCATGTCCTCCGGCAGGGCGATCACCACCGGCCCCGGGCGGCCCTGGAGGGCAACCCGGAACGCCCGGGCCAGGATTTCCGGGATGCGCGCCGCGTCGTCGATCTCCACGGCCCACTTGGCGACGCCGCCGAACATCTGCCGGTAGTCGATCTCCTGAAACGCCTCGCGGTCCCGCATCCGCCGGGCGATCTGGCCGACGAACAGGATCATCGGCGTCGAATCCTGGCGGGCGATATGGACGCCCGCCGAGGCGTTGGTGGCGCCCGGCCCCCGCGTGACGAAGCAGATGCCGGGCCGGCCGGTGAGCTTGCCGGCGGCCTCCGCCATGATCGCCGCGCCGCCCTCCTGCCGGCAGACCAGGACGTCGATCCCGCTGTCGCGCAGGGCGTCCAGAACCGCCAGGTAGCTCTCGCCGGGAACGCAGGTCACGCGCTCGACGCCCTGCGCGAGCAGCTGGTCGACGAGCACCTGCGCGCCGGTGCGTGAGGGCAATCCGCTCAAGCCGTTCCTCCTTGGCGATCGGGCCGCGCCCGAAGCCTCTTGCAGGTCATGCCGCCCGCCACCTCCTGAGATACATCTGATATCCCAGTGCGGGTTGCGGCATCCCGATACGCTCCAGCCTGTCAGACGAGAGGCCTGCGGTCGAGGGCGCGCCGGGTCATTTGATCGAGAAAGTCGAACAGCCGGCCGATCCCGGCAAGTGCCGTCTCGGGATCGCGGGCCGTGATGCCCGAGACGATGGCGGCGTGGAGGCCGGCGCAATCGAGGAAGCCGGCGGTCGGCTCGTGGGTGTACCAGAACCGCCGGGACTGGGCGTGGAGGGCCGTCATGGTGCTGGCGAGGGTGGTGTTGTAGGCCGCCCCGACCAAGGTCTCGTGCAAGGACCGCTTGGTCCGGAAATAGATCTCGCGGTCCCGCGCTTCGGCAGCCGCCAGCAAAGCGGCGACGCAGGCTTGCAGTCGCGCCATGTCGTCGTCCGAGCCGCGCGCGATCACGCAGCGCGCCACGGTCTCGTCCAGGGGGCGCCGGACCTCGAGAAGCTCGAGATGCTTGAGGATGTCGACCGGTGTGACGAGCACGCCGCGCCGCGGGTGAACCTCGACGAAGCCGATCGATTTCAGACGCGCCAGCGCCTCGCGGACGGGGGTGCGCCCGAGCGCCAGTTCCGCGCCGAGCTCGCCCTCAGAGACCATCGCGCCCGGGGTCAGGCGGCGGCTGATGATCATCTGCTCGATGGCGTCGTAGGCGGTCTCGGCCAGCGAGCGCGGCCTCTGCGCCTCGGCCGGGCTCCCGTCGCCCGCAAATCCCAATCCGGCCAAGGGCTTCCCCGTCGATGTCAGGCCGTGTCCGCCGCGACCTGCGCCGGTTGACAATGGCGCGGCGCGCCGTGTTACTCAAGATCTGGGATATCAGTTCGTGCGCAGCGCGGACGGGAGCCAAGGCCGGTGCAAGCGACGCGTGATTGTCACCGTCGGCGGGCGCCGAGACCGAGGCCCGGGAGGAGGAGCGGATGGCTGGGTTGTCCCCTGAGACGCGCGCCAAGCTGAAGACCGTCAGCACGGCGACCCTGATGACCGCCCTCTTCAAGCGGGGCTTCCGGAACCAGATGATCCAGGAGGTGCGGCCGCTGAAGCCCGGCGGCGGCACGATGGTCGGCGAGGCCTTCACCCTGCGCTACATTCCGGCCCGCGAGGACCTGAACCCGATCACGGTGTTTCGGGACCGCGCCCACCCGCAGCGCAAGGCCGTGGAGGAGTGCCCGCCCGGCGCCGTGATGGTGATCGACAGCCGGAAGGATGCGCGGGCGGCCTCCGCCGGTTCGATCCTGGCCACGCGGCTGATGGTGCGGGGTTGCGCGGGGCTCGTCACCGATGGCGGCTTCCGCGATGCTGACGAGATCGCCCAGCTCGCCATGCCGAGCTACCACGTACGGCCTTCGGCGCCGACCAACCTCACCATCCATCAGGCCATCGACATCAACGTGCCGATCGGCTGCGGCGATGCCCCCGTCTTCCCCGGCGACGTGATCGTGGGCGACGGCGACGGTGTGGCGGTGATCCCGGCTCACCTCGCCGACGCGATCGCCGACGAGGCCGTCGACATGACCGCCTACGAGGATTTCGTGACCGAGGAGGTACGCAAGGGCCGCACAATCCTCGGCCTCTATCCTGCGACCGACGAACAGAGCCTGACCGACTTCGCCGCCTGGCGGCAGCGGACCGGACGCTGAGCGGGCCGCTTCCGCCCGCTCCGGGTGCGGTCGCCAATCGGTGCCGGGCCGTGACGTCACGGTTTCGGCTCGGAGGGCGCCATGACGGCGGGCATTCCCACGGTTACGGCAGTACCGGAGATCGAGCGGCGCACGATCGCCAAGGTATCGTGGCGTCTCCTGCCGCTGATCGTCCTGATCTACTTCGTCGCCTACATGGACCGGACCAATGTCGGCTTCGCCTCGTTCGGCCTGAACCGGGAATTCGGGTTCTCCGCCACGGTCTACGGCTGGGCGGCCGGCATCTTCTTTCTCGGCTACGTCATCTTCGAGGTGCCGAGCAACGTCCTCCTGGAGCGGGCCGGGGCGCGGCTCTGGATCGCCCGGATCATGGTCACCTGGGGACTGGTCGCGGGCAGCATGGCCTTCATCACCGGCCCGGTGAGCTTCCTCACCCTGCGCTTCCTGCTCGGCGTCGCCGAAGCCGGCTTCTTCCCCGGCATGATCCTCTACTTCACCTACTGGTTTCCGCAGCGGTACCGGGCTCGGGTGGTGGCCGCCCTGTTCCTGGCCGTGCCGGGCTCGAACGCCCTCACCGCGGTGATCTCGGGGGCGATCCTGCAGCTCGACGGAACATGGGGGCTGCACGGCTGGCAGTGGCTGTTCATCCTCGAGGCGGTGCCCTCGATCCTGCTGGCCTTTGCGGTTCTGGCGCTGATGACGGACCGGCCGGCCCAGGCGACCTGGCTGAATGCGGAGGACCGTGCCTGGCTGGCGGAGACGCTGGCGGCGGAGCGCGCGGGGACGCTCCGGACCCACGGGCATTTCACGCTCCGGCAGGTCCTCACCGACCGGCGAGTGCTCGCGCTCGGCGCGATCTACTTCAACATCGGCACCGCCACCTACGGCATCACCTTCTTCCTGCCGCCGATCCTGAAGAGCCTGCATCTCACCGACTGGGAGACCGGCGTGGCCACGGCGGTGCCCTACGTCGTGGGGACCGTCGGCATGATCGCCTGGAGCTGGTCGTCGGACCGGCGCGACGAGCGGCGCTGGCACTTCGTGATCGCCGCGCTGGTCGCCGCCCTGGGCCTCATCGCCTCCGGTCCGATGCTGGGCAGCCTCTGGGCGCTCACGGCGATGTCGGTGGCGACGATCGGGCTCTACGGGAGCAAGCCCGCCTTCTGGGCGATGCCGGGGGAATTCCTGTCGGGGCCGGCGGCGGCCGGCGGGATCGCCCTGATCAACGCGATCGGCAATCTCGGCGGGTTCGTCGGTCCCTATGTGCTGGGCTGGCTCAAGGATTACACCGGCACTTACGAGGCCGGACTTTACTTCCTGGCGGCTTGTGCCGTCGCGTCCGGAGCCATCACATGGGTCGCGGTCCGGCCGGGCAGGATGTCGGCGGATCGGCGGTTCGACGCGGAAGGCGCAGGCCAGCCCGGGCGCCCGAACCCGTGAGATCGGAGACAGCGCGATGACCGCACGCAAGACCCTGGGCGACCTGCGCAGCCAGCGCTGGTTCGGCGCCACCGACCTGCGCAGCTTCGGCCACCGCTCTCGCATGCTGCAGATGGGCTACGAGCGCGCGGATTTCACCGGCAAGCCGATCGTCGGCATCATCAACACCTGGAGCGACATCAACCCCTGCCACCTGCATTTCCGCGAGCGCGTGGAGCACGTGAAGCGCGGCGTCTGGCAGGCGGGCGGCTTCCCGATCGAATTGCCGGCGCTCTCGCTGTCGGAGAACTTCGTCAAGCCGACCACGATGCTCTACCGCAACCTCCTGGCCATGGAGGTGGAGGAGCTGCTGCGTCAGCATCCCGTCGACGGCGCGGTGCTGATGGGCGGCTGCGACAAGACCACGCCCGGCACCGTCATGGGCGGGATCTCCATGAACCTGCCGATGATCTTCCTCCCGGCCGGACCGATGATGCGCGGGCATTTCGGCGGCACAATCCTGGGCTCCGGCTCCGACGTCTGGAAGTACTGGGCCGAGAAGGAGGCCGGGAACATCACCACGCAGGAATGGAACGACATGGAGGCGGGCATCGCCCGCTCCGCCGGCACCTGCATGACCATGGGCACAGCCTCGACCATGACGTCGATCACCGAGGCCTTGGGACTGTCCCTGCCCGGCTCGGCCTCGATCCCGGCGGGGGACGCCGACCACCCCCGCATGGCCGGCGCCTGCGGCCGGCGGATCGTCGAGATGATCTGGGAGGACCTGAAGCCCTCCGACATCCTGGACCGTCGCTCGATCGACAACGCCCTGGTGGTCCACAACGCGCTCGCCGGCTCCACCAACGCGATGATCCACCTGGTGGCCATGGCGGGGCGCGCCGGTATCCCGGTCAAGCTCACCGAGTTCGACGAGTTCGCCCAGAAGGTGCCGGTGATCGCCAACCTTCGGCCCTCGGGGCAGTGGCTGATGGAGGATTTCCACATCGCAGGCGGCATCCGCGCCTTGATGGTGCGCCTGTCCCCCCTGCTCCACCTCGATGCGCGCTCGGTCACCGGCGGCACGATCGGCGACGGGCTCGCCGGTATGAAGGTGTTCAACGACGACGTGATCCGCCCGCTTGACCGGCCCATCGTCTCCATGGGCGGGACCGCGATCCTGTACGGCAACCTCGCCCCGGACGGCTGCGTGATCAAGCCGCCGGCCGCCGACCCGCGTTTCCTGAACCATACCGGGCCCGCGCTGGTCTTCGACAGCTACGACGCGATGAACGCTGCGGTGAACGACCTCGATCTCGACGTCACTCCCGACCACGTCATGATCCTGCGCAATGCCGGCCCGATCGGCGGCCCCGGTATGCCGGAATGGGGCATGCTGCCGATCCCCAAGGTCCTGCTCCGGCAGGGCGTGCGCGACATGGTCCGCATCTCGGACGCCCGGATGAGCGGGACCAGCTATGGCGCCTGCATCCTGCACGTGGCGCCGGAATCGGCTGCGGGCGGCCCGCTCGCGGCGGTGCGCAATGGCGACCTGATCACGGTGGACGTGCCCGGGCGCCGGATTCACCTGCACCTCGACGATGCCGAGATCGCGGCGCGCGTGAAGGCCTTCGTGCCGCCGGACCGGGCCTATTTGCGGGGCTACAACCGGCTGTTCGCCCAGCACGTGCGGCAGGCCAACGAGGGCTGCGATTTCGACTTTCTGGAGGGCGCCGGGGGGATCCCGGAACCCGAGATTCACTGACCGGCCCGAGCCGTCGGCAACAGGCGGCGGGCCACATCACAGGGAGGGACCATGGTGATGATCGCACGCAGGGGGCTGCTCGCCGGAGCGGCCCTGCTCGGCGCCGCGCGGGCGGCCGGAGCCGGCTGGGAGCCGTCGCAGCGGGTGCCCGACCCGGCCGTCGAGATTCTCGATCCGGCCTTCGCCAAGTACCGCCTCGCCTCGGCGACGGTGGAGCGGGTCGCCATCGGATTTCGCTGGGCCGAGGGGCCGGTCTGGTTCGGCGACATGGGATCGCTGCTGTTCAGCGACGTGGTCAACGACCGGATCATGAAGTGGGAGGAGGCCTCCGGCACGCTCTCGGTGTTCCGCAAGCCGTCGAACTACGCCAACGGCAACACCCGAGACCGGCAGGGCCGGCTGATCACCTGCCAGCACAAGACTCGCAGCGTGACCCGGACCGAGCACGACGGCAGCCTCACAACGCTGCTCGACCGATTCGACGGCAAGCCGCTGAACTCGCCGAACGACGTCGTCTGCCATTCCGACGGCGCGGTCTGGTTCACCGATCCGGCCTTCGGGCCGAACCCGCACGAGTCGATGGCCGCACCGGAGCTTCCCGGCAACGTCTACCGGATCGATCCCAGGACGGGGCAGGCCAGCGTCGTGGTCGAGGGCGTTGCGGGTCCGAACGGGCTCTGCTTCTCGCCGGACGAGTCCAAGCTCTACGTCATCGAGGCGCGGGCGAAGCCGAACCGCCTGATCCGCGTCTACGACGTGGTCGAGAGCGGCACCAAAACCGCGAACGGGCGGGTGTTCTACGATGCCGGAACCGGCACGCCGGACGGGTTCCGCGTCGATGTCGATGGCAATCTGTGGTGCGGCTGGGGGATGAGCGAGGCCGAGGACGGCGTCATCGTGCTCTCACCGCAGGCCAAGCTGATCGGACGGATCCGCCTGCCGGAGCGCTGCGCCAACCTGTGCTTCGGCGGCGTCAACCGCAACCTGCTGCTGATGACGTCCACGCATTCGGTCTACGCGCTGTACGTCAACACGCGGGGCGCGGGGACCTGCTGAAATCGAGGGTGCGGACCCGGCCATGCGTCGGACGGCTGATGGTGGCTGCTCTACCGTGTGTTGGTGCGCTTGCCAACATGCGGCAGAGGGGGCATTCTCGCGGTCATGAAGGCCGAGCTGCTGCTCAGGGAGCGCATCGCGATCATCCCTGAGCGGTCGTTCGTCGAGTTGGTGGTCTGGAGTGTGCCGAAGCCGGTCCGCGAGAGCGGACACAGCTTCAAGAACCGGCTCGCCCTCGTCGTCGATGGTGTCTGCGTGCTCCACTACGACAACGAAGCCGGGAAGGGCGACCACAAGCATATCGGTCGGGAGGAGGTTCCCTACCGCTTCACCAGTCCGGAGGCCCTGCTGGCGGATTTCTGGGCCGATGTCGAACCTTGGAGGCGGCCATGAGGACCGTGACGATTGGCGTCTCTTCCATCGAGGAAGCCGGCGCCCGTGCTCTGGCAGCCTTCCGGGGCGAGAAGCAGGGTGCCTTCATCTCCTTCCCCACCGTCGAGGGGTTGTGGACCGTGCTGACACCCCGCCGCTGGGCGCTGATCAAGGCCCTAGCCGGCCAGGAGCCGATGTCGCTGCGTGCCGTGGCGCGACTGCTGGACAGGGACGTGAAGAACACGCATTCCGACGTGCACGCGCTCCTGAGCGCCGGCATTCTCAACCGCACGGACGACGAGCGAATCGTGTTTCCTTACGATGCGGTGCACGTCGACTTCACAGTCGGGAAGGCGGCCTGACGAAACTTCAGGACAGGGCGCCCTCCCCGGCTCCGCTCGCGGTGACGGGGGCGTGAGCCCCCGCCCCTACTCCGCCGCCTGCGCGAGATACCGCGCCGGGTCGTAGTTCAGGATCGGCCCGAGCCAGCGCTCGACCTCGCGGACATCCATGCCCTTGCGGACGGCGTAATCCTCGACCTGATCCCGCTCGACCTTGGCGACGCCGAAATAGTGCGCCTCCGGGTGGGCGATGTAGATCCCCGACACCGACGAGCCCGGCCACATGGCGTAGGACTCGGTGAGCTTCACGCCGATGCGGCTCTCGGCCTTCAGCAGGTCGAACAGCGTGGTCTTCTCGGTGTGGTCGGGCTGGGCCGGATAGCCCGGGGCTGGACGGATGCCGTCATACTTCTCCAGCACCAGCTCCTCGGGGGCGTAGGCCTCGTCGGAAGCGTAGCCCCAGAACTCCTTGCGCACACGCTCGTGCATTCGCTCGGCGAAGGCCTCGGCAATGCGGTCGGCGAGCGCCTTCACGAGGATCGCCCGGTAATCGTCGTTCGCCCGCTCGAAGCGCTCGGCGATCCGCACCTCCTCCAGGCCGGCCGTCACCACGAAGCCGCCGACATAGTCGGCGATGCCGGTCTCGGAAGGCGCCACGAAGTCCGACAGGCACGTGTTCGAGCGCCCGTCGCGCTTCGAGAGCTGCTGGCGCAGGCCGTGGAAGGTGGCGAGCCGCTCGGACCGGCTCTCGCCGGTGTAGAGCGCGATGTCGTCGCCGACGCTGTTGGCCGGCCAGAAGCCGATCACCGCCTTCGGGTTGAACCAGCGCTCCTCCACAATCTGCTTCAGCATCTCTTGCGCGTCCTCGTAGAGGGCGCGGGCGGCCGGGCCCTGCTCGGGGTCGTCCAGGAGCGCCGGGAAGCGGCCCTTGAACTCGTAGGTCTGCAGGAACGGCGTCCAGTCGATGTAGGGCACGAGGTCGGCGACCTCGTAGGAGCCGTAGACCCGGGTGCCGGTGAAGGTCGGCTTGGCCGGCTTATAGCCCGACCAGTCGATCTTGAACGCGTTGGTTCGCGCCTTGGCGAGCGGCAGCCGCTGCTTGTCGGCCTCCGAGCGCTTGTGGGCGTCGGCGACCTTGGCGTACTCGGCCCGGACCTTCTCGATCGTGGGCCCACGGGTCTCCTTCGAGATCAGGCTCGACACCACGCCGACCGCGCGGCTGGCGTCGGTGACGTAAACCGCCTGACCCTTGGCGTAGGCCGGGTGGATCTTCACTGCCGTGTGGACGCGGCTCGTGGTGGCGCCGCCGATCAGCAGCGGCACGTCGAGCCCCTCACGCTCCATCTCGCCGGCCACGTGGACCATCTCGTCGAGCGACGGGGTGATCAGGCCCGACAGGCCGACGATGTCGACCTGCTCGCGTTTGGCGGTCTCCAGGATCTTGGCGGCCGGCACCATCACGCCAAGGTCGATGATCTCGTAGTTGTTGCAGGCCAGCACGACGCCGACGATGTTCTTGCCGATGTCGTGGACGTCGCCCTTCACGGTGGCCATCAGCACCTTGCCGGCGGCCTGGCGCTTGCCGTCACCGCCGTTGGCGAGCTTCTCGGCCTCCATGTAGGGCTCGAGATAGGCAACCGCCTGCTTCATCACGCGGGCGGACTTCACCACCTGCGGCAGGAACATCTTGCCCGCGCCGAACAGGTCACCGACCACGTTCATGCCGGCCATCAGCGGGCCCTCGATCACGTGGAGCGGACGCTCGGCCTGAGCCCGCGCCTCCTCGGTGTCGGCCAGGATGTACTCGGTGATGCCGTTGACCAGCGCGTGCTCGATGCGCTTCGCGACCGGCGCCTCGCGCCATGTCAGGTCGGCGGTCTTGGCCTGCGCCGAGGCGCCGGTCTTGAACCGCTCGGCTGCCTCCAGCAGGCGCTCGGTGGAATCGTCGCGGCGGTTGAGAACCACGTCCTCGCACAGCTCGCGCAGCTCCGCCGGGATCTCGTCGTAGACGGCGAGCTGGCCGGCATTGACGATGCCCATGTCCATGCCGGCCTTGATGCAGTGGAACAGGAACACCGCGTGCATCGCCTCGCGCACCGGCTCGTTGCCGCGGAACGCGAAGGACAGGTTCGAGACGCCGCCCGAGATGTGGGCGTGCGGCAGGGTCTCGCGGATCGTGCGGGTCGCCTCGATGAAGGCGACGCCGTAGCCGTTATGCTCCTCGATGCCGGTGGCGACGGCGAAGATGTTCGGATCGAAGATGATGTCCTCGGGCGGGAAGCCGACCTGCTCGGTCAGGATCCGGTAGGCCTTGGTGCAGATCTCGACCTTGCGCTTGTAGGAATCCGCCTGCCCCTGCTCGTCGAAGGCCATCACCACCACGGCAGCGCCGTAGGAGCGGCAGACCTTGGCGGCCTCGATGAATTTCTCCTCGCCCTCCTTCATGGAGATCGAGTTCACGATCGGCTTGCCCTGGATGCACTTCAGCCCGGCCTCGATCACCTCGAACTTCGAGGAATCGACCATCACGGGCACGCGGGCGATGTCGGGCTCGGCGGCGACGAGGTTCAGGAACTCGACCATCGCCTTCTGGGAGTCGAGCAGGCCCTCGTCCATGTTGACGTCGATCACCTGGGCGCCGGCTGCGACCTGATCGCGGGCGACGTCCAGCGCCGCCGCGTAGTCGCCGTTGGTGATGAGCTTGCGGAACTTGGCCGAGCCGGTGACGTTCGTGCGCTCGCCGACGTTCACGAAGGGGATTTCCGGCGTGAGCACGAAGGGCTCGAGGCCGGAGAGCCGCATCAGGCGGGGGATCTCGGGGATCGGCCGCGGCGCCTTGCCGGCGACCGCCTCCGCGATGGCGCGGATGTGGTCCGGCGTGGTGCCGCAACAGCCGCCGACCATGTTGACGAGGCCGGATTCGGCGAACTCGCCGACCAGCTTGCCCATCGCCTCCGGGCTCTCGTCGTAGAGGCCGAACTCGTTCGGCAGGCCGGCATTCGGGTAGGCGCAGACCAGGGTGTCGCAGATCCGCGACAGCTCGGCGATGTGGCCGCGCATCTCGCGGGCGCCGAGCGCGCAATTGAGGCCGAAGGTCAGCGGATCGGAGTGGCGCAGAGAGTGCCAGAAGGCCGCCGGGGTCTGACCCGACAGGGTGCGGCCCGAGAGATCCGTGATCGTGCCGGAGATCTGGATCGGCAGGCGGATGCCGGTCTCGTCGAAGACCTGCCAGGCCGCCGCCACCGCGGCCTTGGCGTTCAGCGTGTCGAAGATCGTCTCGATCAGGATCAGCTCGGCGCCGCCGTCGATCAGGCCGCGGACCTGCTCGACATAGGCCTGCTTGACTTGGTCGAAGGTCACGGCCCGGAAGCCCGGGTTGTTCACGTCCGGCGAGATCGACAGGGTGCGGTTCGTCGGGCCGATGGCGCCGGCCACGAAGCGGCGTCGGCCGTCCTTCTGCTCGGCGAGCTTGGCGGCCTCCCGGGCGAGTCGCGCGCCCTCGGCGTTCAGCTCGTGGATGATCGACTCCATGCCGTAATCGGCCTGGGCGATGGTCGTGCCCGAGAAGGTGTTGGTCTCGCAGACGTCGGCGCCGGCCAGGAAGTAGTCGAGGTGGATCTGCCGGATCGCATCGGGCTGGGTCAGGATCAGGAGGTCGTTGTTGCCCTTCTGATCGTGGCCGTGATCCTTGAAGCGGTCGCCGCGAAAGTCCTCTTCCGAATACTTGAGCCGCTGGATCACGGTGCCCATCGCCCCGTCGAGGACGAGGATCTTCTCCGCCGCGCGCTGGCGCAGGGCCTTCGCGATCGCGGTGCCGTCGACGGGGGCAAAATCGGTCATCGTGCGTCCTGTCAGATCACCTCATCCTGAGGTGCCGGAGCGAAGCGGAGGCCTCGCAGGAGGCCTCCAGATGTTGTGGCGATCGTCGGAACCCGCCTTCGAGGCCGCTCGCGCGGCACCTCAGGAGGGAGAAAAAATTTTGTCCTGTCAGACGCTTCCGTGCCATGGGCGTGGAAGCGTCCCAATCTTTGCGAGCGAAACGAAGCAATCCAGCAGCGCCACGCTAATGGATGTCGCGCTGCCCTGGGTCGCTTCGCTGCACTCGCGATGACGGGTCGGGAGCGTCAAGCGCAGCCCCGAAAATCAGGCCGCCGCCTTCGCCGCCGCCAGCTTCGGCGCCTGGGCGCGCAGGCCAAGCAGGTGGCAGATCGCATAGACCAGATCCGAGCGGTTCATCGAGTAGAAGTGGAAGTCGTTGACGCCCTCGTCCACGAGGTCGAGCACCTGCTCGGCCGCCACCGCGGCGGCGACGAGCCGGCGGGTCTCGACGTCGTTCTCCAGGCCCTCGAACCGGGCGGCCAGCCAGTACGGCACCGAGGCGCCTGTGCGGCGGGCGAAGTTCGCCGCCTGCTTAAAGTTCTGCACCGGCAGGATGCCCGGGATGATCGGGATCGTGATGCCGGCGGCCCGAACCTTGTCCAAGTAGCGCAGGTAGATCTCGTTCTCGAAGAAGAACTGGGTGATCGCCTGATCGGCTCCGGCATCGACCTTGGCCTTCAGGGCATCGATGTCGGCCTCGAGCGAGGCCGCCTCGGGGTGCTTCTCGGGATAGGCCGAGACCGAGACCTTGAAGTCGCCGATCCGCTTGATCCCCTCGACCAGCTCGGCGGTCGAGGCGTAGCCCTCGGGATGCGGCCGGTAGGCGTGGCCGACGCCCTCGGCCGGGTCGCCGCGCAACGCCACGATATGGCGCACGCCCGCGTCCCAGTAGGACTGGACCACCGCGTCGATCTCCTCGCGGGTGGCGTCCACGCAGGTGAGGTGCGCGGCCGGCTTCAGGCTGGTCTCGCGGACCATCCGGGCCACTGTGTTGTGGGTGCGCTCGCGGGTCGAGCCGCCGGCCCCGTAGGTCACCGACACGAAGCTCGGCTGGAGCGGCGCGAGGCGCTCGATCGAACCCCAGAGGATCTTCTCCATCTCCTCGGTCTTCGGCGGGAAGAACTCGATCGAGACACGGATCGGGTGGTAGCCGTCGCGGCTGGCGCGGTGAGTGGAACGGCGCATCGGGGTCTCGTCCTCTATGTCGGTCGGTTCAGACGATGGGGTTGAGCCTCAGGCGACGGCGCGCCGGGGCTGTTCGGTGGTCGCGTCGGCCAGCCCATCCTGAGCCAGCCAGAGGGTGACGGTGAGCTGGCCCGCTTCGCGCGGTGCCAGATCGCGCGTGGCGACCGTGTCGAGGCCGGTCTCCGCGAGCCAGCCGGACACCTGATCGCTGGAGAAGCCGAGTCGGCGGTGGGCTTGGCTCGTGCGCAGGAACTCCAGCTCGTGCGGTGCGAAGTCCACCACCAGGAGGCGGCCCCCCGGCGCCACGAGCCGGGCGGCGGCGCGCAGTGCCCGGGCCGGGTCATCGAGATAATGCAGCACCTGATGTACCACCACGAGGTCGAAGCTCGCGCGCGCGAAAGGCGGCGCGTGGATGTCGCCCTGTCGGAGGTCGACCCGCGTCAGGCCCTGTCGTTCCAGGTTGGCTCGGGCGACCGACAGCATGGCATGGCTTGAATCGAGCCCGGTGGCGCGCCCGGCGCGCGGCGCGAGCAGGCCGAGCATCCGGCCCGTGCCGGTACCGAGATCGATCAGGCTGCCGATCGGCCGGTCGCCCAGAGCGACGAGAACCGCCGCCTCGACGGTCGCCTCAGGCACGTGCAGGGAGCGCAGCTCGTCCCATTTGGGTGCCAGCCGTGCGAAGAAAGTCTCGGCTGTCTCAGCCCGCTGCGCCCGGACGGCGTCGAGCCGGGCGCGATCCTCCGAGAGAGGCGGCGCGGTCCGGTCGAGACCGGACAGCAGCGGATCCGCAAGCCCGGCGCGGGCTTCTGACAGCCGGAAGAACGCCCAGGCGCCCTCACGGTGGCGCTCCACAAGCCCGGCCTCCACCAGCAGCTTGAGATGCCGCGAGATCCGCGGCTGCGACTGGCCCAGAATGTCGGTGAGGTCCGAGACCGACAACTCGCCCTCCGCGAGCAGCGCCAGGATGCGCAGGCGCGTCTCCTCGGCGGCCGCCCGGAGAACGCCGAGCGCCTCCGGAAATGGGATCGAACCCGCCTCTTGCCTGCGTTCGATAGACATAAAGATATGTTTATGTGCGTTTCGAGCGTCGTGCAAGCGCGATCTTGACCCTGCTCTGCCGAATCCATGGGGCCAGAGCGCGACGACTGCGTTGAACGCAGGCCCGTGGAGGCGCGCATGCCTGACAGCCCCTATCCGCAGATCACGCTCGTCCGCCATGGCGAGACCGCGTGGAGCCGTTCCGGCCGGCATACCGGGCGCAGCGACATCCCGCTCACGCCGACCGGCGAGGCCGCCGCACGAGCCCTTGCGCCGCGCCTCAGGATCCAATCCTACACGGCGGTCTGGTCGAGCCCGTCGCGCCGGGCAGCCACCACCTGCGAACTTGCGGGTTTCGGCGATCAGCGCGCGATCGACCCGGATCTGGCCGAGTGGGATTACGGCACCTACGAGGGCCGGACGACGCCGGCGATCTTGGCCGAGCGCCCGGGTTGGCGCCTGTTCCGCGATGGCTGCCCGGGCGGCGAGACGGCCGCCGATGTCGGGATCCGGGCGGACCGGGTCATCGCGCGGGCTCGGGCTCTCGATGCCGATCTCCTCGTGTTCTCGAGCGCGCATTGTCTGCGGGTGCTCGCCGCACGCTGGATCGGCCTGCCGCCGGAGGCCGGAGCGCTCCTCGTTCTCGGCACCACGAGTGTCTCGGTGCTCGGCTACGAGCATGATCGTACCGAGCCGGTCCTGCGGGCCTGGAACGGTTAGGCCCTGCCCTATCGCAGCCAGTATCCATCCGGGGTCAGCGCGTCCGGCATGGGCTCGCCGAGCGCGTGATGCACGATGCGGTCGACGGCGCGGACCATCGCGTCGAGGGGCAGGTCGTTCGGCTCGGTTCCGAACGGCTCCTCCAACTCGTCTCCGAGGGCGTCCAGGCCGAAGAAGGTGTAGCCGACCAGCGCCACGACGACCGGCGTCGCCCAGCCCAGGGAGCCGGTAAGCCCCACCGGCAGGAGCAGGCAGTAGAGCCAGGCGGTGCGGTAGACCAGCAGGGTGTAGGCGAAGGGCAGCGGCGTGTTGGCGATGCGCTCGCAGGCGGTGTGCACCCCCGACAGCGCCTCGATCCGCGATTCCAGGATGCCGAACTGGATGTCGGTAAGCCGTCCCGCCCGCACCGCAGCCGCCAGGTCGCGCGTGATCGCGGCCAGGACCGAGTCGGTTGGGTTGGGGCCGCTCCTGTCCGAACCCGGCACCCTCCCGTCGACGGCCGCGGCTTCATCGAGACCGCGCAAGCGGGACCGAAGGCCGTGCGCAAAGGCGGAGAGCCGCCGGAGCTGGGGGGCCGCGTCCGCATCCGGCAGCAGCGCCGGCAGGGCGCGGGCGAGGTTGCGGACCTCGCCGATCAGGCTGCCCCAGAGCTTCCGGGCCTCCCACCAGCGCTCGTAGCAGGCGTTGTTGCGGAAGCTCAGGAAGATCGAGAGGGCGAGGCCCACCAGGGTGAAGGGCGTGACGCCGGCCGTCATCGGGAATACCGCGGGCCAGCGTGCCTCGGCCCAGACCACCGCGCAGGAGACCGCCACGATCCCGGCGAGCTTCGGCGCCACCCGCGGCAGGATCGACCCGCGCAGGGTGAACAGCAGGGTGAGCAGGTTGGGCCGGGTGCGGACGATCATCGGGCTATCGAGGCTGGAGCGTCGCCGTCCTGCCCTGCCCCCTGCACGCCGGCAAGAGACGTCTCCGTGAGGAGGCCGCCGGACGGGCGATCGCTCAAACCGGCTCCGCCTCCCACAGCCACGCCGCGCCGCGGACGCCCGACGCATCCCCGTGGAGGCTCGCCCGGACCGGTGTGTCGAAGGCGTCGGAGAAGATGTGGGGTGCGATCGCGGCGGGCAGGCCGTCGATCAGCTCGGCAATGCGCGACAGGCCGCCGCCGATCACGACGACGTCCGGGTCGAGGAGGTTGATCACCTGGGCGGCCGCGCGCCCAAGCCGGTCGAGATGGCGTGCGAGCGTTTCCTGCGCCTCCGCGCCGCCCGCCCGGGCGGCGGAGACGATCGCCTCGGCGGTCAGCGGCGCGCCGTGCCGCCGACCGTGATCGGCCGCGAGGCCGGGGCCGGCCAGCCACGTCTCGATGCAGCCCCGGCGACCGCAATAGCAGGTGGGGCCCGGACGCTCGTCGTCGCGCGGATAGGGCAGCGGGCCGTGGCCCCATTCACCGGCGATGCCGTTGCGGCCCGCGAGCACCCGCTCGTCGATGGCGATGCCCGATCCGACCCCGGTGCCCAGGATCACCGCCCAGACGACCCGTGCGCCGGCGCCGGCGCCGTCGATCGCCTCCGAGACCGCGAGGCAATTCGCGTCGTTCTCGATCCGCAGCGGCCGACCCAGCCGCCGCGTCAGGTCGGCGCCGAAGGGCTGTCCATTGAGCCAGTGGGAATTGGCGTTGCGCACGAGGCCGGTCGCGGGCGACAGGCTGCCCGGCATGCCGATGCCGACCGTGCAGGGCGTCCCGGCCATCCCCTCGAGCTCCAGCACGAGGGCCGCCACCGCCTCGACGGTGGCTCCGTAATCGCCGCGCGGGGCGGCGACCCGGGTATCGGCCACCGTGCGGCCGTCCCGGTCCAGCACGATCCCGGCGATCTTGGTGCCGCCGAGATCGATGCCGAGGCGTGCGCCTGCGGGCCGGCCCATCACTCCGCGGCGGCGACCTTGCCGTCGGTCGCCATCGGCTGCGGTGTCTCGTCGGCGATGTGGGTGCCGATGGAGACCGGGTGGGCCATGACCTCGTTGAGCTTGGCCACGTCGAGCTCACCCTCCCAGCGGCTGACGACCACGCAGGCGACGCCGTTGCCGACGAGGTTGGTCAGCGCGCGGCACTCGGACATGAACTTGTCGATGCCGAGAACGAGGGTCATGGCGGCCACCGGGACCGGGCTGTTCGGGATCGCCGAGAGGGTCGCCGCCAGGGTGATGAAGCCCGCGCCGGTGACGCCCGAGGCGCCCTTCGAGGTCAGCATCGCGACCAGGATGATGGTGGCGTACTGCGTGATGCTCAGGTCCACGCCCACCGCCTGCGCGAGGAACAGGGTCGCGAGCGTCATGTAGATGTTGGTGCCGTCGAGGTTGAACGAGTAGCCCGTGGGCACGACGAGGCCGACCACGGAATCCGAGGCGCCGAGCCGGCGCATCTTGGTCATCAGCTGCGGCAGCACCGTCTCGGACGAGGAGGTGCCGACCACGATCAGCAACTCGTCCTTGATGTAGGCGAGGAAGCGCAGGATCGAGAAGCCGGCGACCCGGGCGATGGTGCCGAGCACCACCAGCACGAACAGGAGCGCGGTGACGTAGAAGGTGCCGACCAGCCACGCGAGGTCGTAGACCTTCTGGATGCCGTACTCGCCGATGGTGAACGCCATCGCGCCGAAGGCGCCGAGCGGCGCGAGCTTCACCACGATACCGATGATCTTGAAGAAGATCTGGCCGGCGGTGTCGATCGCGTGGTTCACCGAAGCCGCGCGCTCGCCCAGGCTCGTGACCACGACGCCGGTGAGGATCGAGATCAGCAGCACCTGCAGCAGGTCGCCGGTGGCGAAGGGATCGAAGAAGCTCTTGGGGATGATCGCCAGGATGTGGGCGACGGTGGAATCCGCCGCGGCCTTGCTGGCGTAGGTCGCGACCTTGCTGGCGTCGAGCTTCGACGGATCGGCGTTGAAGCCCGCGCCCGGCCGGATCACCTCGCCGACCAGCACGCCGATCAGCAGCGCCACGGTGGAGACCACCTCAAAGTAGATCAGGGCCTTCAGCCCGACGCGACCGACCTTCTTCAGGTCGCCGATCGACGCGATGCCGTGCACGATGGTGCAGAAGATGATCGGCGCAATCATCATCTTGATCAGGCCGATGAAGGCGTCGCCGAGCCACTTCATGGCCTTGCCGGTGGCGGGGTCGTACCAGCCGAGAAGGACACCGAGCGCGATCGCGATCAGGACCTGGATGTAGAGCACCTTGTACCAGGGCTCTCGGGGCGCTGCGGCCGCACTCGTCGCGTGGATTGCTTGTGCCATGTCCATCCCGTGCGACGACCGCGCACCCTCCCGATTTGCCGGCACGCTAGCGATTATCGATCCGCGCCTCAACGGCAGCTCGGTAATCTGCGCTAAACCCCTCGTGACAAAAACCTGTCGATTCCCGCCAGAAAGACTTCTCTAGTCTGACAATTGGGCTCATCCCGATAAATGCGGCTGTTTCGAGCCGCCGCCGGATTTCGCCGTTCGATCAACGGCATCCAGTCTAATTCCGGGGGTGACGCGTGGCTGTCTTCAACTGGGCCGGGGTCGCGGTCCTCGGCGGAATCTTGGCCAGCGCGCTGGCCGCTCCGGCGGCCGCAGGGGTCGTCGCGCAGATCGACCAGTCGCGCCAGCGCATGCGCGTCTTCGTCGACGGCACTCCGGCCTATGATTGGCCGGTGTCCACCGCCCGACGCGGCTATTTTACGCCGAACGGCCGTTTCCGGGTCGGGCTGATGGCACCGATGTGGCGCTCGCGCAAATATCACGGCTCGCCGATGCCGCACGCCATGTTCTTCCGGGGCGGCTACGCGATCCACGGCACCTACGCGACCGGGTCGCTCGGGCGCCGGGCGAGCCATGGCTGCATCCGCCTGTCGCCGGGACATGCGGCCGCTCTGTTCAGCTTGGCCCGCAGCCGCGGCGGGGCAGCGGTGGTCATCCGCAACTGAACGCGTCCAAGTCGCGGCAACCTAGTCTTCCCCAACGCGGACGGCCGTGCCGGAACCGCGCGGGCGCAACACGCAGCAGACGGGCCGCCGTGCGGTCTGCGCGGCGGCCCGGTGTGTCCGCGGATCTGCGCCGGCGCGAGCCGGCGGCCGGTTCAGTTCTGCTGCTGCGTCCGGCGGGGGCGCACGGTCCAGCGCTCGAACATCGACGCCGGATCCTCGCTCTTCGCATCCTTGGATTCGGAGGACGGTTCCGGCTGCTGGTGGATGGCCGCGCCGAGCGCCTGGGACAGGCTCTCGATCACGTCGTCGATCCGGGCATCGCCGTGCAGGGTCTCAGGCGAGCCGGCCTGTGCCGCAGGCGCCTCGGGCGCCGCTGCAGGCTCCGCGTGATGGACGGGCTCCGGAGCCGGCTCCGGATCGGCGTGGTGCTCGGGGGCCGGCTCGGCGGGGGCTGCCGCGGCGGGCGCCGCGGGCTCCGCGTGGTGGACCGGCTCCGGCGCGGGCGCGGGCGCCACGGGTGCGGCGGGCGCAGCGGGTGTCACGATGCGGCGCATCGCGTTGAGCGCGCCGTCGTCGGATTCGGACGGCCGATTGCTGCTGCCGTAGCGGCCGAAGCCGAACCGCGGCTCGATCAGGTCGAGCACGGCGTCCAGCGCGGCGTTGCTCAGGGAGACCTCCTCGGCGGCCGGCACGCCCTGGATGGCCAGGGTCTGCCGCTCGAACGCGGGTTCGCCGCTGACCTCGCGCCCGAACCAGCCGGGCGCCTGGAAGCCGGCCGCATCGCCGTCGTGCTCGAAGACGACACTGATCAGGTCCAGGCTTCCGGGCGTGACGTAGCGGTCGATCGCCACCTCGCGTCCGCCGACGTTCACGGTCGTCCGATCGTAGGCGGCCTTTCCGGGGCAGACATCGAGCAGCGCGTCGCCGTGGGCGCGCGGCACATCGGTGCGCTCCTCGACCGGGATGCCGTCGGCACCCTTGTTGACGAGCACGAGCTGGCAGTTCTGCCCGTCGACCCGCACGTAGGAGGCGCGACCGCCCTGCGGCGCGAAATGTCCTTCGGTGATGCGTGCCCCGCCCCGCTCCTTGCGGATCAGGCGGACCAGGGACGGGGCGACCAGGAATCGGCGAACGGTGCTCATGAACTCAAAACCCCTCCCGGTTGGTCGGCGGTGCGCCGCTCGGGCGGACAGCCTCTTGGTCCGCCGGATCGGGCGGACCGGATCAAGTGGAACCGGGGACGACGGCGTAAAAGCTGGATCGCAACGCCGTATTCACCCGCACCTGACCGCTTCCGCCGCCAATCACCGGACAGCGACAACATGAGACTATAGAGCGCTAAGCAAAAACGCGACGAAATCAAGACCGGACCGCGGTGAAGATACGACCTCGGCGCCTTCTGTCCCCGATATCCCGGCTCGCGGCACGATTTTTTGAACCCAGGTTAAATCTCGGATCGCGTCATGCCGCCGGCTCGAACTGCATCGCCACGCCGTTCATGCAGTAGCGCAGACCGGTGGGGGCGGGACCGTCCTCGAAGACGTGGCCGAGATGTCCCTGGCAGCGGGCACAGTGCACCTCGGTGCGCACCATCCAGTGGCTGCGATCGACCGACGTGGCGACGGCGCCCTCGATCGGCGCGAAGAAGCTGGGCCAGCCCGTCCCGGACTCGAACTTGGTCTCCTGCTCGAACAGGGGTTGTCCGCAGCCCGCGCATGTGAAGGTGCCGGGACGCTTCTCGGCGAGCAGATTGCTCGTGCCGGCCCGCTCCGTGCCGTGCTCGCGCAGGACCCGGTACTGGTCCGGCGTGAGCGCCGCGCGCCACGCGGCGTCGCTGCGGGTCTCGCGACCGGTGGTCGACGTATCCGCCATGACGTTCTCCCGTTCTGGAGCCGCACTCTACGCGTCGTCGGCGATCTTCGGCAGTCCCGCCCTCAGGCCGCCGCGCCGACCGTGTCGGCCATCCGCGCCTGCCGGCGTCCCATCGGCAAGGGCGCGCCCGTGGTCGTGTCGCGGGCGGTCTGATGCTCCAGCTCCGCATTGATCTCGCCCCCGAGCAGAACGATCGTCGAGGAGATCCAGATCCAGGTCATGAAGCCGATCACGGCGCCGAGCGAACCATAGGTCTCGTTGTAGGTGCCGAAATTGGCGACGTACCAGGAGAACAGCAGCGAGGCGAGGAGCCAGAGCAGGCCCGCGATCACGCTGCCGACCCCGACCCAGCGCCACCGGGCGTGCTCCCGGCTGGGGCCGAAGCGGTAGAGCACCGAGAGGCCGCCGAGCAGCACGATCAGGATGGCCGGCCAGCGCAGGGCCGCGAGCAGCCAGGCGGTCGAGCCGAGGCCCAGATAGTTCAGCACCACCGGCACCACCACGATCGCGTTGAGCGCGATGACGATGAACAGGAGCGCCCCCACCGTGAAGGTCAGGGAGCGGAGGTTCAGCCAGAAGAAATTGCGCTTCTCCTCCTCCTCGTAGACCACGTTCAGCGCGTCGAACATCGCCTTCATGGCGGCGTTGGCGCTCCAGATCGACAGCAGCAGGCTGGTGAAGAAGGTCACGCTGAGCGAGCCGGTGCCCCGGGACGCGATGCGCTTGACCTGATCGCCGATCAGCTCGACCGCCCCGGACGGAAGCACGGCGTGCAGCTGCGCGAGGTGGTCGTTGATCACGGTCACGTCGGCGAACAGGCCGTAGCAGGTCACGAGCGCGGCGATCGCCGGGAACAGCGACAGCAGCGTGTAGAAGGTGACGCCGGCGGCGACCGCCAGCACCCGGTCCTTGTTGAACTCGAGATAGACCCGGACCGCGATGTCCTTCCAGCCGGATCGTGTCATCTCGGCGGGGCTGTTGGCGGCGCGGCCGCGCTCCGGCTGTGTGGCCGCCGTGAGCTGCGCGGCGCGGCCCGAGATCGAGCGCGCCCCGGCGGCAACGCCTTTGTTGGCCGCGCCCGTGTCCTGCGGTGGCTCGGGGTCGCGCGACGGTCCGGTGTCCCGAGCGAGCACCGGCACCCCGCGTCGCGCCGGCGCCGCCGCGAGGGCGACCAGCGCCGAACCGAGCATCAGGATCCACAGGATGGAGCCGGTATCCGGCTGTCCGCTCGGGCGCGAGGGCGACGGGGGCATGGGTCGGGAAGTGCCGTACACGCGGAACTGCCGCGCTCGGGACTTCAAACGTCCCCGCGCAGCGCCCGTTCCGCAACGGCGCGGGGACGGGTCGGGCTTCCGCGCGTTGTGCCATTTATGCGCGATCATCCCCGTCTCGGCTTCTGTTGCAAGTTCGTCCTCGACGAGCCCCCCGGCACGCACGCCACCCTCAAGGCGGAGCGCGACGCGACGCTTCACATGAATCTCACCAGCGTCACGATGGCCTATCTCGCCAAGCTGGAACCCGCCGCCCGGTGTACGAAGCTCGCCGGCCTCGTGGCGCACAATCTCGACGCCCTCGCGCGCCAGATCGCCTGGGTCGGAGCCCGGCCGCCGCTGGAGCGCCTGCTGCGCATGGCGAGCAATGTCCTGCCCGGCTACACCCATCCGATTGCCCAGGCGATCTACGCGGAGCCCGAGATGGCGGCCCTCGTCGAGCGCGGCCTCGCCGAGGCGGGAGCGCTGGCGCGCCGCCTCGAGGTCCGCCTGAGCTTCCACCCGGGCCCGTTCTGCCTCTTGGCGAGCCGCAACCCGGCGGCGATCGAGAACGGCCTGTCCGAACTCGACTATCACGCCGAGATCTTCGACCGCATGGGCTATGGCGGCGGCTGGCATCCGCACGGCGCCCATATCAACATCCATGTCGGCGCCGGCGACCCCGGGGTCGACGGCTTCCGCGCGACCCTGCCACGGACGAGCCAGGTGGCGCGCGACCTCGTCACGGTGGAGAACGACGAGAACGTCTTCGGCCTCGACGCGGTGCTGCGGCTCACCGACATCGTGCCGGTGGTGCTCGACCTGCACCACCACTGGGTCCAGAGCGGCGGCGAATATCTCGAGCCGGACGATCCCCGGATCGCGCAGGTGCAGGCGTCCTGGCGGGGCGTGCGGCCCGTGGCCCATATCAGCGTGTCGCGCGAGGCGGTCGCGGAAGAGTGCGATCCGGACGCCCTGCCCGACTTCCCGGCCCTGCGCACCGCCGGCCACGCGGTCCGGGACCTCGCGGCGCATTCCGACATGATGTGGAACCGGGCGGTCAACAGCCTCGTCGCCCGCCACCTCGTTTGGGCGGATTTCGAGATCGAGGCCAAGGCGAAGAACCGCGCGTCGGTGCAGATCGCCCGCTACATCACCGAGCTGGAGCGCGCGGGGTCGATCGCTGCCGAATGACACGGTGGTCTCGACGCGTCCGCGCGACGGCTTTAGGCATTCGGGCATGAAGACCGCCGATTGCGACATCCTCATCGTTCCGGGGCTCGGAGGGTCCGAGGAGGATCATTGGCAGGCCCGCTGGGCCGGCCGGCTCGCCACAGCCCGCGTGGTCGAGCAGGACGATTGGCACGCGCCGACGCCGGAGGCGTGGTGCGGAACGATCGCCGCGGCGGTCGCCGCCGCGACCCGGCCGGTGATCCTGATCGCCCACAGTCTCGGCGTTGTGGCCAGCGTCGAGGCGGCGCCGCGCTTCACCCCGGGCGTCGTGCGCGGCGCCTTGCTGGTGGCTTTCCCGGACGTGGAGGAGGCGCCGGGCCTGCCGGATTCGGTGCGCGCCTTTGCGCCGGTCCCGCGCGACCCCCTGCCCTTCCCGTCGCTCCTCGTCGCCAGCCGCACCGACCCGCATTGCCGCTACGCGCGCGCCGACGATTTCGCGCATGCCTGGGGGGCGCTCACGGTCGATGCCGGCGAGTCGGGTCACATCAACGTGGCGAGCGGGCACGGGCCCTGGCCCGAGGGGCTGATGCGTCTGGCCGGCTTTCTGAAGGGGCTGTGAGCCTGCGTCGCCTGAACGCCCTGGTCGCGCCTGACGTCTTCGCGAGCGCAGCGAAACGGCCCCTGGGCGGCGCGACCGGGATGGTCGTGGCGCCGCCTGGATTGCATCGCTCCGCTCGCGAAGATCGCGGCAGCCAACCCGCGCGACGGGCCGCCGGATCTCGTTAACGCTCCGTTTACCCTCGACCCGTCCAGTGGCGTCTCGGGCGGTCCTTCGCCCCGAAGGCGCCCCTGGAGATCACCGTGACGCGTAAAGAGCTTCTGGAACGACTCGACGCGGTGCAAACCGCCCTCGGGCCGCGGGCCCAGTCCAACTTCAACAGCTCGCTGTTCAACGACGTGACGCTCTTGAAGCGCATCGAGGCCTTCGAGGCCAAGCTCGGCGAGCCCGAGAAGCCCAAGAGCGCCGACTACACCGGCAACATGTTCTCCCGCATCGCCAACCGCCGCGCCGCCGCGGGCGGCAAGTAGCGACGCGCGGCCAGGAGCGACCCTGCTATTTCGACTCGGCCTCGGCCGAGCGCAGCAACTCGCCGGCGACGTCGGCGAGCCGCGGCGGCGCCTCGCGCACGAACGGCAGCGGGCGGCAGACATTGAGTGCCGCGAGCCCGAACCGGGCGGTCATCAGCCCGTTGAGCACCCCCTCGCCCAGCTTGGCCGACACGCGGGCGGCGATCCCCAGCCCCAGCACCTGCTGCATCACGCTCTCGCCCACCGCCATCCCGCCGGTGACGGTGAGATGGGCGACCGCGGCGCGCGCGAGCCGGAGGAAGCCGAGGAAGCCCGGGCGTCCGCCGTAGATCGCCGCGATCCGGCGCAGCAGCCGGACGGCGGCGAAGACCACGAAGGCGACGTCCACGATCGCCCGCGGGCTCAAAGCCGTCACCGCCGAGACCTGCTTGGCCGCCGTCGCGATGGCGTTGCGCGCCTGACGGTCCAGGCCCGCGAGCAATTCGTGCTCGGCCAGACCGATCCGGTCGTCCACGTCGAGGATCGCGTCGGCGGCAGCGTCGATCCGGGCGCGGCCCGCCGACAGGGACTCGCGGTCGGCGTAGAAGGCTGAGAGCGCCTGCACCACCGCCTGCGCGCCCGTGTGGTCGCGGGTTCCGAGGGCGTCGAGGGCCGACTGGCGGAGGCGCTCGATCTTGCGCTCGCGGCGCAGGCCGGCGAGTTCCCGCACCACGATCGCCAGGAGCGCCAGGGCGGCGACGCCCAGCAGGGCGAGCGCCACCCAGCCGAGCCAGGGCGCCGCCTGGAACAGGTCGGCGATCATCCGCTCGACCGACAGGCCGATCCCCAGCGAGACCAGGGCGCCGACCGCCGACAGGAACAGCGCCCCCCACGGCGAGCGGCGGCGCGGGGCGATCGGCACGGCGACACCGTCGGCGGCATCCACGATCTCGAAGGGCTCCTCCACGATCCGGGCCTGGGGCGGCCTGGCGGCGAGCGGCGTCGTGGCGACGTCCGGCTCGACGTCCCGCTCGGGCGTGATCCGGAAGGCGCGGGGTTTCTGGCCGGAGGTCATGGCTGGATGCTCCGCAGGCTCACCAACATCGTCACGCCAGCTTGTCGCCGATCAGGAACTGCATCGCCCGGTCCAGCCGGATCTGCGGCAGGTGCCCAGGGCGGCCGAAGCCGTCGGGCCGCACCAGCGGCGGGCGGAAGCGCGGGAAGCGCAGGGAGCCCGGCTCGACCGCGCCTTCCAGCACGGCCTCGGCGCGCGCCGGCAGCTCGCCCGGGAAGATCGCGGCCTCGCTGTTGCCGTCGAACACCTCGTCGCCGACCACCTCGCCGGCCTCCGGGGTCCCGGCCACGGCGCGCAGCGTCTCGCCGCCATCATGAACCGTGGTCTCGCGCGTGGCGCGCACGGAGGCGAGCGCCACGGTGCCGACCCGGGCGCCGGCCGCCTCGGTCCGCCGCATGGCGCGGGACACCAGCAGCCGCAGCAGCGCGTCGAGCCGGTCGTGGCTCGTCTGGTGGAGATGGTCGGCCTTCGTGGCGGCGAACAGCACCCGGTCGGCCCGGGGGGCGAACAGCCGGGACAGGACGGTGTTGCGGCCGATGTTGAGGCTGAGCAGCACCGCGTCCAGCGCCTCTTCCAGCTCCGCCAGGGCGGTCGGCCCGGCATCGACCGCGGAGAGCACGTCGACCAGCACGATCTGCCGGTCGACCCGCTGGAAATGGTCGCGGAAGAACGGCGTCACGACCTTGGTCTTGTAGGCCTCGAAACGCCGCTCCATCAGGCCGGCGAGACTGTCGGGCGCAATGGTCTCCGTGAGCCCGTCCAGCGGCGCGAAGGTCAGCGCGGGCGAGCCCGCGAGGTCGCCCGGCATCAGGAACCGGCCCGGCGGCGTCGTGGCGACCGATTCCGGACCAGCGCGCAGGCCCGCGAGGTAGGCTTTGAACGCGTCGCTCGCCCGCTCGGCCGCGACCTCGTCGAGCGGCCCGTTCGGGTTGAAGTCCTTGAGCGCGGCGAGCCAGGGCGCCGCCACGGCGGCGCGCCCCGGCCGGCGGGTACCGTTGATCGTGGCCCGCGACCAGGCGGTGTAGCTTGTCTCGATCAGCGCCAGGTCGAGCAGCCACTCGCCGGGATAATCGACCACGTCGAGCATCAGGGTCGCGGGACCGGTGCGCCAGCCGGCGGTGCGCTCGTAGGCGATCTCCAGGCGAAACTGGCTGATCCTGTCGGTCGAGCGCGGCCAGCGCCGGGCCTCGGTCAGCGTGCCGAAATGCTCCTCGAAGGGAAAGCGCGGCACGTCGTCGTCGGGCTGCGGCACGAGGC
Organism: Methylobacterium sp. FW102-HT35C08; assembly: GCF_058790235.1. Lineage (NCBI taxonomy): Bacteria > Pseudomonadati > Pseudomonadota > Alphaproteobacteria > Hyphomicrobiales > Methylobacteriaceae > Methylobacterium > Methylobacterium sp. FW102-HT35C08. Next base: position 2,320,704 of record NZ_JBYTCL010000002.1, read on the forward strand.
GGGCGCGGCGCAGGCGGCCTTCCTGCGCCGGGGCGAAGGCGGGCAGTGCGTGCGTCTCCACGAGATGGTGGATCAGCGCCGTGGTGAAGACGGTCTTGCCCGAGCGCGCGAGCCCGGTCACGCCGAGCCGCAGGGTCGGCTGGACCAGCAGGTCGTGCGAGGCTTCGGCGAAGGCTTTGACGGCCGAGCCGGCGCGCGCGGCAAGGTCGGTCAGGGGCACGGGCGAGCTCGTCGTGAGGGGAACAGGCCGGGCAGAGGTGGCGCGGCGGCGGCCGAACCGCAAGGCTTGACGCTACGGCGCGGCGCTATTGGCGGCCGGCGTCACCGGTCGCAACCGGGCGATCGCCCCCGCGACGAGATCCGGGCCGGCCCGGAGCGTGCCGAGTTCCACCGCCGACATCGCCAGCATCACGGGTGCGAGATTGGCGCGGGGTGCGCCGTCCGGCCCGAACAGGTCGAGGTCGTCGCCGGGCTTCAGCCCGACGCTGCCGCTGATCCGCGCGGCGTAGGCTTGGATCCGCACCTCGTCGCCGGTGCAGAGCGGGGCCGGCAGGCGCAGATCGAGGACCGGCAGCCCGGTCGCGATCGCCGGGAGGAGCGCCGACTCGGCCACCATCCGCTCGGGGCTCGGCACCCGGCGATCCGTCGTCCGGTCGAGGAGCGCGGCCGGGTCGGCGACGCCCCGGGCCGGTCGGCGTGCGGTCTGTCCGGCCGGGTCGGCCGGCGCCGTGAGGCCGGTGGCGATGTCGGGGATCGGCTGGAGCGTGGCCACGTGCGGCACTGGGGCCCGGCGCCGGCCCGCATGGCCGGCCATCCGGGCGAGCGGCGACCAGGGCTGGACGCGCAGGGCCGACCGGCCGCGGGGGGCTCCGCCGGGCCGGTGCGTGGCGAGGAACCGAGCCCGTAGGGTGCGTCCGAGCCCCCGGGGCGCGAGCGCGGCCGAGACCGCGGGGACCGCCACCGGACGTCCCGAGCGCGCGGGCGCGGCGACGGAGCGGCACTCGGCGGGGGCCCAGCGGCGCACGATCGCCAGGGCCGTGTGCCGGCCGTAGTCGCGATAGTAGCGCCGCAGCAGGCTCGCCGCCGCGTCGGCCCCGTCATCGAGGGTAGCGAAGGCGGTGTGGCCCTCGGCGTCGGCGCCGATCTCGCCGGGCCAGCGGGCGGACTTGATGCACCAGCCGTTGTTGAGGCGCACGCAGCGCGCGACGTAGGGCGGGTCCTCCGCCAGGGAGGCCGTCACCGCGAGCGCCCGCGGCAGCAGCTGCGCGCCGGTCTGCGCATGCCAGTTGGAGACGGAGCGGGTCGCGGGGTCGAAGCGCGGCGGCGCCGTCTCCGCGGGGGCGGCCGCCACGACAGGGACCGGCAGGGCGTGCAGGATGGTTTCCGCGCCCGCCTCCGCCCGGGGAACCAAGCTCGTGAGCAGAACGAGGGCGTTCAGCAGCACGCGGACAGGCCTCCGCGGTGGTCCGCGGGAAACGGTTTCTCAGGCGCGGGAAAAGGTCCTGCCCTCACGGATTCAACACCTTGAGCGCCGCCTCGTGCAGCCGCGGGTCGCCCGAAGCCACGACCCGGCCGCCCGACGCGGCGGAGCCCCCGTCCCAGGCCGTTACCTGGCCGCCCGCACCTTCCACGATCGGGATCAGCGCGACGATGTCGTAGGGCTTCAGCCCCGCCTCGACGACGAGGTCGATCTGTCCCGCCGCCAGCATGCAATAGGCGTAGCAATCGGCACCGTACCGGCTCATCCGCACCTGGCCTTCCAGCGCCCGGAAGCGCTCGGCCTCCTCACCCGCCGCGAACAGCCGCGGATCCGTGGTGGCCAGGATCGCCTGGGCAAGAGCCCCGCAGCGGCGCGCGCGCAGGGTCCGCTCGCCCGAGGGCGTGCGCAGGCGGGCATTGCGCCCATCCCCGGTGAAGCGTTCCGCCAGGTAGGGCTGATGCATCATCCCGCGCACCGGCACGCTGTTGCGGGTCAGCCCGATCAGGGTGCCCCAGGTCGGCAAGCCCGCGATGAAGGCCCGGGTGCCGTCGATTGGATCGAGAACCCAGACGCACTCGGCATCGGTGCGTTCCGAGCCGAACTCCTCGCCGAGGATGCCGTGGCCCGGGAAGGTCTGGCCGATCATCGCCCGGAGCACGACCTCGGCGGCCCGGTCGGCCTCGGTCACGGGGTCGAAGGGGGCGCCTCCGCGGGCCTTGTCATCCAGGCCGAACTGGGCCCGGAAGAACGGCAGGATCGCCTTGCCGGACGCGTCCGCGAGGTCGTCCATGAACCGTCCGAGTTCGACGACGCTCATCGGATCATGTCCCTGGTTCCGTCCGCGGTCGGTTCGATCGCCCGGACAATGCGTGACGAAACCGGGGTGCACCCCCGGCCGTCAAGCCCCCCGGCTCATGCATCGGCCCGCGCCGACTTGCGGGGGGTGCCCTCCCCGGCTTCCACGATTTGATCCGATGGTGGGGGCGTCCCGGCGTGATCGTCCGCCTGCGGCTCGGCTTTCCGTTCTGCGGCGGCGAGCACGGCCTCAACGGCTTCGCGCAACGAGACCACGCGGCCGTCGGCACCGGTCGACTGTTCCGTCGCCCGACCCGGCCCCTCCTCCTGCGTGAGCCAGAGGCCGAGCAGGATCGGCACGCCCGGCATCCGGCCTTTCAGGCGGCGAATCAGCCGGCGCAGATGGGTCGGTTCGCCGTCCAGCGCGAGGGAAACCACGCAGGCCATCTGGGCCGGCCCCGGCTCGAAGCGCGCGATTCGCGCCGAGGCCGCCTCGGCGAACGGGACCGTGCGGACACCCAGACCGCGCTTCTCCAGGATCTGGGCGAGGATCGCGGCGGCGGCCTCGTCCAGGAAGCCGCGGCCGGACACGCACAGGACCGCTCCCTGGCGCGTCCAGGCCTGGGACAGAGCATCGGGCGCCGGTCCCATCGGCATCGGGCTGCAGGCGCTCTCGGCAGTCTCGCCGGCGGCATCGGTGACTGCGTCGCTGCGCTCGGAAAGGTCCGCGATCAACTCGCCGAGGGCCGTGCGCATCGCCGCCTTCTGGCGCGCCGTCAGAACGCCCCGAGCCGCGTCGCGGGCTGCGAGTTCGAGGGCCTTGAGGACCACATCGTCGTAGTAGGACGAGAGCGAGCATTGCTGCAGGATCAGCTCGGCATGGCCCAGCACCTCCTCGGCATCGCCCGCCAGAATCCGTTGGTAGAAATTCTGCACGGGCGTGAGGGCCGGGCGGTCACCGAACAGCACATCGAGGAATTCCAGGTGCTCCACGTGGCGTCCGAGCACCACGAGGCAGACGGTGAGCGGCGTCGACAGGAGCAGGCCGACGGGGCCCCACAGCCAGGTCCAGAACAGGGCCGAGACCAGCACGGCGAACGGAGAGAGCCCGGTGGATTGCCCGTAGACGATCGGCTCGAACACTTGGCCGGTCAGCGGCTCCAGGACGATGAACAGGATCGCCACCGCGATCATCATGTTCCAGCCGGGATCGACCGCGGCGGCGAGCGCCATCGGCAGGAGCGCCGACACGACGGCCCCCAGATAGGGCACGAAACGCATCAGGGCCGAGAAGATCGCCCAGAGCACCGGGTTCGGCACGCCGATGACGTAGAGCCCGATACCGACCACGACGCCGAAGGCGGCGTTGAGGGCGAGCTGCACAACGAAGTAGCGGCTGAGCCGCCGCGCGGCGTCGTCGATCGCCACGGTGGTGCGATGCAGGTCGCTCGATCCCGCCAGACGGATCATGCGGTCGCGCAGGTCCTCGCGCTGCATCAGCACGAAGAGCAGCACCACGAAGATGATGCCCACCGTGGCGAGCGGATGCATGACCGGCGACAGCACGGTCGAGAGCATCTCCAGCGACCCCGGCTGCGAGGCGGCAATCTCGACCAGGACGGGCTTCGGGGCCGCCGGCCCCTGGCCCGGGGCGGGCGCCGGCTCGGCGGGCGGCGCGGCGGCCTGCGGCGCTTGCTCGTGGCCCGCCTCCTTGCCGCCGACATGCAGGGCCCGGCCGATATTGGCCACATAGGCGGTGAGATGGCCGACGGGTGAGTCGCGCAGCCCCTCGACCTTGCGCTCGATGGTCGTCCGATAGCGTGGGACGTCGCCGGCGAGGTCGGCCGCCTGGATGCCGATCAGGGTCGCGAGGGCCGCCACGATGCCCAGGGTCAGGAACACGCCCAGGCCCACGGCCACCAGCCGCGGCAGGCGCAGGCGCCGCAGGCGGTTCACCAACGGCGTCAGCACGAAAGACAGGAGCAGCGCGATCGCGATCGGGATGAAGATCTCGCGGCCGAAATACAGGGCCGCGATGATGGTGGCCCCGACCACGACCGGCGAGGCCATCGCCGCCCGCGGCGTCTCGGCCGCGGCGACGCGGGTCGGTCGCGGCGGGGTTCCGGGTCGCGCCGCCACCTCGACCCCGACCGGGGTTCTCGTGCCCATACCGTGATCCGCACCCCGAACGCCACGCGCGGGCGCCCGCCGGGGTCTCGGGGCGCCTTGCGGATGGGAACGGTACAGGGCCCGAAAACGATCCCGCCGCCGCCGCGGCCGGCTAGGCGCCCTGCACCCCGGCCCGGGTCACGTCGCCCGCATCCTTGAGGTCCGGGAGCGACCAGCACAGCTGCATCACGCGCTTGGCCTGCGCCTCCGGCAGCACGCCCGCGGCGAGGTCGGCGAACTTCGCCTCCAGCTGTTGATCGGACATCGGCCTCTCGACGCTGCCGATGGCGTGCTCGATCCGCCGGTGGACGGTCCGCCCGTCGTTGAGGGTCACGGTCATGTCGACCTGCGCGGCGTCGATGCCGGGCGTGATCACCGGCACCACCTTCTGGCGGAGCGCCACCACGCGCGGGTCGTTGACCGCCCGGTCGCTAAACTGCTTCTCGCCGCCCGCCCCCTCCACGAAGGCGACCGCCGCGGCGTGGTAGATGCTGAACTTGCCCTCGAGGCCGGTCTTCGGGGCGGTCTTGCCGGTCAGCTCCAGCACCAGCGGATGAACCTTGAGGTCGACGCGCTTGATGTCTTCCGGCTTGACCCGGTCCTCGTCGCGGATCTGGATCGCCGCGTCGATCGTCGGATGCATGACGATGCCGCAGGCGAACGGCTTGTAGGTGTTGAGCGCGGATTCGTAGCGGGTGCCGAGGCCGTCGGTGATCTCGGACCAGTCCTGCTTGGTGGAGATCGTGTTGGCCCAGCCGCGCTTGGCCTCGATCATCCCGTCGGACGAGGTGTAGCCCTTGGACGCCAGGATCGCGGCGAACAGGCCGTTGGACGCGGCCCGGCCTGGGTTGAAGCTCTTGTTCATCGAGCCGAAGGACTCGCGCAGGCCGACCGGCTGCGAGGCGGCGAGCCCGAGGGCGTAGACCATCTGCTGCTCGGTCAGCCCCATCAGCTTGCCGGCCGCCGCCGCGGCACCGAACGGCCCGCAGGTGCCGGTGATGTGCCAGCCCGCGTCGTAATGGTTCGGGTAGACCGCATTGCCGATCCGGCACTCGGCCTCGATCCCGACCACCAGGGCGTCGAGGAAGGCCTTGCCCGAAACGGGCTTCATCTCGGCATAGGCCAGGATCGCCGAGGCGACCGGGCCGGCCGGGTGGATGATCGTCTTGAGATGGGTGTCGTCGAAGTCGAAGATGTGGCTCGACACGCCGTTGAGGAAGGCGGCGTTCATGATGTCGAACCGCTCGGTCCGGCCGAACAGCCCGGCCTGGGGCGGCCCGGAGAAGGGCTGCAGCGCCGAGACCGCGACGTCCACGGTCTCGTGGTGCGATCCGCCGATCGCCACGCCCACCCAGTTGAGGAAGCTGCGCACGCCCTCGCGGCGGACGTTCTCCGGCAGGGTGTCGTAGGAGGAACTCAGGATCCACTGCGCGAGGATCTTCGTGACGGGCGGTGGGGGCGCCTTCGCGGCCGGCTTCGCGGCCTCGGCCGCCTGCGCGCCCTGCAGGGCCGGAGCCGTAAGGGCGAGGCCCGCGGCCCCGATGAGCGAGCGGCGATTCATCGACATGGCGTTCTCCCGGACAGGGCCGCCCGCGGCGGCTCCGATTGCCGCGCATGATAATGAATTCAGTCGCTGGCCGTCAGCCTCCGTGTTTCACCCTGCCGGGTCTGACACCCCTTCACACCACCACGGGCAGTATCTCCTGTTCGCCCACACCGAACACCCGACGATACCGGGCGACCTCGTCAGACGGTCCCTGCGCCTTGGTGGGATTGTCGGAGAGCTTCACGGTCGGGCGCCCATCCGCCTCCGTAACCTTGCAGACGATGGAGACCGGATCGAGCTTGCCGTCCGGCAGGAGCCCGCGAAAGTCGTTGGTCAGCAGCGTGCCCCAGCCGTAGCCGATGCGCATGCGCCCGTGGAACCGCGCGTGGATGCGCTCGATCTCGTTGATGTCGAGCCCGTCGGAGAAGATCGCGAGCTTGTCCCGCGGATCGTGCCCGCGTTCCTGCCAGAAGTGGATCACTTCCTCGCCGCCCTCGATCGGGTCCTTCGAGTCGATGCGGATCCCGGTCCAGTCGCTCACCCAGTCGGGGGCGTTCGCCAGGAAACCGGTGGTGCCGTAGGTGTCGGGCAGGATCACCAGCAGGTTGCCGCCGTAATCCTCCTGCCAGTCGGACAGCACCGCGTAGGGGGCGCGGGCGAGCGCCGCGTCGTCCTCGGCGAGCGCTGCGTAGACCATCGGCAATTCGTGGGCGTTCGTGCCCACCGGCTCGACCTCCTGCCGGGCCGCGATCAGGCAGTTCGAGGTGCCGAGGAACGCGGCGCCGAGGCCCTCCGCCATGGCCTGCACGCACCAATCCTGCCACAGAAAGCCGTGGCGGCGGCGCGTGCCGAAATCGGCCACCGACAGGTCGGGCAGCTTCTGCAGCCGCTGGATCTTCTCCCAGACTCGGGTCATGGCGCGGGCGTAGAGCACCTGCAGGTCGAGCTTGCCGAGGCCCCGCAGCACGGCGCGCGCCCGCAATTCGTTGAGGATCGCGAGCGCCGGGACCTCCCACATGGTGGTCTCGATCCACGGTCCGTGGAAGGTCAGCTCGTACTGCCCGTCATGGACAGCCAGTTCGTAGTCGGGCAGCCGGAAGTTCTCGAACCACGTGACGAATTCGGGGCCGAGAATGCGCCCCTGGCCGCGGAACACATTGCCGCGCAGCCACGTGACCTCGCCCTTGCTGAGGCGGAGCGTGCGGGCGTGGTCCAGCTGCTCGCGCAGCAGCCCGGCATCGACCTCGTCGGCGATCCGGATGCGCCGCGTGCGGTTGGTGATCCCGAAAGTGGTCTGGATGTCGGGGTGCCGGCGCAGGATCGTCTGCGCCATCAGGAGCTTGTAGAAATCGGTATCGAGCAGCGACCGCACGATCGGGTCGATGCGGAAGCTGTGGTCGTAGACTCGCTTCGCCAGATCCAGCATGCTCTCGGAACTCGACCGCGCGCTTCTTTCACGCAGAGCGCATGCCGAGCGCGGCCCCGTCAAGGAGACGGGCGGCCATCCGGACCTGGAACTCGGCTTCACAGGGTCAGGCTATTCGCGCCCTGGCTGCAGAGCTTCCCGGCCGCCATTCCGCGGCGCCGCAGGCGAGCCCGGACCCTGAGGGGCACGCCGGAGGCGGGCAATCCAGATCCGCCGACAGCGCCCGATTTAGCACGCCGTGCGGTTCTGGATTCCGGGCCCTGCTCCGCAGTCCCGGAATGACGGGGGCGACATTCAAAGACGCCGGCCATGAGCATGCGCTCAGTGACCCGACGTCAGAGACCGGAAAACCGCTTCCGGCATCGCTGTGCGTCAGCTTCGGACGCTCAGGCGAGGTCGACCTTCTTGGTCTCGGTCTTCGGGCTCTCGCCGGTGAGCGAGGCCTTCACGTAGCCGTAGAGGTGGAGCATCGTGCTGTTCGGGCTGTCCCAGTACTCACCCTTCTCCGGGTGGACACGGATCAGCGCGACCTCAGGGTCGTCCTTGCCGTTCGGGAACCAGGTCTTCAGGCTCTCATTCCACTTCGCGTCGATGATCGACTGGTCGCGGACGATCTCGGCCTTGCCGGCCACCGAGACGTAGTTCTGGCTCGACGGGTCGGAATAGGCGAGGTTGATCTGGTTGTCCTTGCTGATCTCGGCCGTCTTGGGCGAGTGCAGCTTGGTGAAGAACCACAGGTCGCCGTTCTCGTCGGCGTCGTTGTTCCACATCGGGCGGCTGTTGAGCGTGCCGTCGGAATCGACGGTGGTCATCATGGCGATCTTCACGTCCTTGATGAGCTCGAACAGCTTCTTCGCGCCCTCGTGGTCGCGGTGGTTGCCCTGATGCATGAAAATGGTCTCCTACGCGTCGTTTTGGTCCCGGCCGGGTCTCCAGAGAGGGCCCCTGGCCGAAGGCTGCCCCGACAACGGATCAGTCTCCCGTTGGTTCAGCTTGTCCGCGCGAGGACGGAGGTTCGGATGAATCGGGCTCGGGTGATGAGCCGCGCAGCGGCGGCGCTGGTCGCCCTCGGCCCCTGCCTGCTGCCGGCCGCCGCCGAGGTGCGCTTCGGCCCGGGCGTGCGCATCGGCGGCCATGACGTCTCGAACCGGCGCTACGGCAGCGTCCATATCCAGCGCGTGGAGCGCCTGCGCGGCCCGCTCGGCTGTCGGCGCCTGCGCCACGGGGTCTATCGGCGCGGCGACGGGACCGCGGTGCGCGGACCCATGGAGGAATGCAACCTCATCGCCCGCCCGCACTGACGCGACCCGCTCGGCCGGGACGGCCACGGGGACGAGACGGCCACGGGGACGCAGGCCGCCAGCGCCGACGCGGATTGCGGGCCCGGGGTCTGGTGTTCTCGGCCCGCTCGGTTACATGCACTGGCATACCTGCTTGCCCCGCTGGAGGACATCTTGGCGATCACCCGCGACGACGTGCTGAAGGCGCTCGCCGACGTCACCGTCGATGCTGCCGGCACCACCCTGCCCGGCTCGGGACGGCTCTCCCAGGTCGTGGTCGATCCGAACAACCGGGTGATGTTCTCGATCCTCGTCGATCCGAGCGAGGCCGAGCGGTTCGAGCCGGTGCGGCGGCAGGCGGAGGGCCGGGTCCTGCAGATGCCGGGCGTCTCGGGCGTGTTCGCGAGCCTCACCTCGGAGCGGAACCAGAGCCACCCGGCCCAGAGCAGCGCCGCCCCGCGGCCCGTGACGCCGCCGCCGGTGGCGCCGCCGCGGCCCGGCGCACCGCCGAACCAGGGTCCGCAGATCGCGGGCGTGCGCCACATCGTGGCGGTCGCCTCCGGCAAGGGCGGCGTCGGCAAGTCGACCACCGCCTGCAACCTCGCCCTGGCGCTCCAGGCGCAGGGGCTGAAGGTCGGCCTCCTCGACGCCGACATATACGGCCCGTCCGTTCCGAAGCTGTTCGGCCTCTCGGGCAAGCCCAACGTCGTCGACAACAAGGCCATGGAGCCGATGGTCGGCTACGGGCTCAAGGTCATGTCGATCGGCTTCCTGATCGAGCCCGAGACCGCCATGATCTGGCGCGGCCCGATGGTTCAGTCGGCGATCACCCAGATGCTGCGCGACGTGCTCTGGGGCGAGCTCGACGTGCTCCTGGTCGACATGCCGCCCGGCACCGGCGACGCGCAGCTCACCATGGCGCAGGCGACGCCGCTGTCCGGCGCCGTGATCGTCTCGACCCCGCAGGACCTCGCGCTGATCGACGCGCGGCGCGGTGTGACCATGTTCAAGAAGGTCGCGGTGCCGATCCTCGGCGTGATCGAGAACATGGCGACCTTCGTCTGCCCGAATTGCGGCCACGCCTCGCACATCTTCGGGCATGGTGGCGCGCTGAACGAGGCGCAGAGGCTCGGCGTGCCGTTCCTCGGCGAGGTGCCGCTGAACATGACCATCCGCGAGACCTCGGATGCGGGCCGGCCGGTGGTCGCGACCGATCCGGATGGGCCGCACGCCAAGGTCTATCGGGACATCGCCGCCCAGCTCTGGGCGAACCTGTCCGGCGCGCCGGCGGGGCGGACGGCGCCGAAGATCGTCTTCGAGTGAGGCCGTGGCGCCGCCGCCTGTCCCTCCGCCGGTCTTGGGCCTGATCCTGGCCGGCGGGCAGGCGCGGCGGATGGGCGGCGGCGACAAGCCGCTGCTGCGGCTCGGCGGGCGGACCCTGCTGGAACGGGTGGTCGAGCGGCTGGGGCCGCAATGCGGGGCGGGATTGGCGCTGAGCGCCAATGGCGACCCGGCGCGGTTTTCCGGGTTCCCCGGACCGGTCCTGCCGGATCCGCTGCCGGACCAGCCGGGTCCGCTGGCCGGCATCCTCGCCGGGCTGGAGCACGCCGCCGCGCAGGGTGTTACCCGGGTGGTGAGCGTGTCGGGCGACGCGCCGTTCCTGCCGGGCAATCTGGTGGCGCGGCTTGAGGCTGCGGGATCAGAGGCGGGTATTGCCCTCGCGGCCTCAGGGGCGCGGCAGCATTACACGATCGCGCTCTGGCCGACGGCGCTGCGCGATGGGCTCCGGGATTATCTCGAACGGGGCGAGCGGCGGGTCGGCGCCTTCATCGCGCGCCACGGAGCGGCAGTGGCGTCCTGGCCGGCGGAGCCGGTGGATCCATTCCTCAACATCAACACGCCGGCGGATCTGGCGGCGGCGGAAGCCCTGGACCGAGGGTGATGCGGTTCCGCCGTCATCACGAGCGAAGAGAAGTGACCCAGGGCAGCGCGACTGAGGAAGCCGCGTGCCGACTGAATTGCTTCGCTCCGCTCGCAAGGACGGCGGAGCCGAAGCCATCGAGAGATGGCTTCAGACGTCAGGCTTAATCCGAGCTCAGGCTTCCGCGACGGTCGCCTTCACGATCTTGTCCGGCGAGCGCGGCGGCTCGCCCTTGTTGATCGTGTCGACCACGTCCATGCCTTCCACGACCTTGCCCCACACCGTGTACTGCTTGTCGAGGAAGCGGGCGTCGTCGAAGCAGATGAAGAACTGCGAGTTCGCCGAGTGCGGGAAGTTCGTCCGCGCCATCGAGCAGGTGCCGCGCACGTGCGGCTCGGCGTTGAACTCGGCCTTCAGGTCCGGCAGGTCCGAGCCGCCCGAGCCGGTGCCGGTCGGGTCGCCGGTCTGGGCCATGAAGCCGTCGATCACCCGGTGGAACGGCACGCCGTCATAGAAGCCCTGGGCGGCGAGGGTCTTGATCCGCTCGACATGGCCCGGCGCCAGGTCGGGGCGCAGCGCGATCACGACGCGGCCCTTGGTGGTCTCCAGCACGATCGTTTCGTTGTCAGCCATAGGTCTGTCCTTCCGGTTGAGGGAACTGTATCGGCGCGCGCCGGATCCGGCCAGCGCCCGTGACGGGGTCGCCGGCGCTCAGGCCGGCGGGCGGTAGACGAAGCGGAGCGCCACCGGCCGGCCTGCGATCGCCCGGCCCAGGCCCGGCGTGATGTGGGCCGGAGTGCAGCGCGCCAGGGCGTCGAGGGTCCCGCGGACCAGGGTGGTCCGTTGAGGCCCGGAGACGCCCGCCGCGTAGGTGACACGCGGCGGCCCGATCAGGCTGCCATCGCGGCGCAGCGACAGCCTGAGGGTGATCTCGATGTCGTCGGACCCCGCGCTCGGCGCCCCGAGACCCGTCGGCGCCTGCCAGCAGGCGGCGAGCGCCGGATAGAGCTCGGCCAGGGTGTCGGCGGGCTTGGTCGCCATCCGGGGAACCGGCACTGCGATCGTCGCCCGCAGGGTCTGCGGCAGGCTCAAGGGATAAGCGCCGCCGGGCTCGAAGGCGTAGCCGTAGAACGGGCTGCCGTCATAGGCCGCCGCGGCCGCCGGGATCAGGCTCAGCAGCAGGATCGAGGCGGCGCGCCGGCCCGGCATGCGGCCGCTACTTGGCCTTCTCGGCGAGTGTCATGCTGACGATCTTGTCGGGGTCCTGAACCGTGCCGCCGGGTGCACCGGGCGAGGCCTTCTTGATCTTGTCGAGGACGTCGAGCCCGTCCGTGACGTTGCCGACGATCGTGTACTGGCCATTCAGGTTCGGTGCGTCGGCGAGGCAGATGAAGAACTGGGAATTCGCCGAGTTCGGATCCTGCGAGCGGGCCATGCCCACGGTGCCGCGGCGGAACTGGGCCGACTGCGAGAACTCCGCCGGGATGTTCGGCAGGCTGGAGCCGCCGGTGCCGTTGCCCTTCGGGTCGCCGGTCTGGGCCATGAAGCCGTCGATGACGCGGTGGAATTTGAGGCCGTTGTAGAAGCCCTGGGAGACCAGCGTCTTGATCTGCTTGACGTGCTTGGGCGCGAGGTCGGGCCGCAGCTCGATGGTGATCCGCCCGTCCTTGGTCTGGAGATAGACCGTGTTGGCGTCGGCGGCCCAGGCCGTTTGGGCCGTGCCGAGCGTGAGGGCGAGCGCGAGGAGGGCGTGGCGTCGGTTCATCTGGATCCTTCCAAGTCAGGAATGGGCGGCGAAGCGCTGCCGGAGGCGCGCGGCCACGGCGGCGGGCACGAAGGGCGAGACGTCGCCCCCCATGCCGGCGATCTGGCGCACCAGCGTCGCGGTGATCGGGCGGGCCTGCGTCGAGGCGGGCAGGAACACGGTCTGCACCTCGGGCGCCATGGCGCCGTTCATGCCGGCGAGCTGCATCTCGTAATCGAGATCCGTGCCGTCCCGCAGGCCGCGGATGAAGATCGCGGCGCCGCAGCGCCGGGCAGCCGAGACGGCGAGATCGCTGAACGTGACGATCTCCAACGCCGCGCCTTCGGCCTGCGCCACCGGCCCGCAGGTCTCGGTGAGCAGGGCGGCACGCTCTTCAGCGGAGAACAACGGCGCCTTGCCGGGATGCACACCGATGGCGATCACGAGGCGATCCACCAGCCGGCAGGCTTGGCGGATCACGTCGAGATGGCCGTTCGTGACCGGATCGAACGAGCCGGCATAGAGGGCGGTGCGGGTCATTGAGGCCCGACCTAGAGCATTTTCGCGCCGGACGGAACCTCAGGCCGTAGCCGCCCCGTCCGGCGCGCGTCTCACGCCTCGTCGCCGCCCTCCGGGCCGGCCTCGGCGCCCTCGTCCTCGCCCTCGATGTGCTCCACCGAGACGACCTTCTCGTCCTTGGCGGTGTTGAACACCGTCACGCCCTGCGAGGCGCGGCCGACGATGCGGATGTCGTCCACCGGCACGCGGATCAGCTGGCCGCCGTTCGTGACCAGCATGATCTGGTCCGAGGCCTCCACCGGGAAGGACGCGATCAGGCTGCCGTTGCGGGCGTTGACCCGCATCGCCGTGATGCCCTTTCCGCCGCGTCCCGAGGTCCGGTACTCGAACGACGAGGAGCGCTTGCCGAAGCCCCGCTCCGACAGGGTGAGCACGTACTGCTCGGCCGCCCCCATCTCGTTGTAGCGGTCCAGCGAGATCGCCGCCGCCTCGGCGCCGTCCTCGGCCTCGGCCTCGCCGTTCTCCTCGGCCTCGCCGGTCACGGCGCGCCGCATCTTCAGGTAACCGGCCCGCTCCTCCGCGGTGGCGTCGAAGGCGTTTAGGATGGTCATCGAGATGACCTTGTCGTCCTTCCCGAGCAGGATGCCGCGCACGCCGGTCGAGTCGCGGCCCTTGAACACGCGCACGTCCTCGACGGGGAAGCGGATGCACTGACCCAGAGCGGTGGTGAGCAGGACGTTCTGGTCCGGACGGCAGATCTCGACGTGGACGATGTGGTCGCCCGGATCGAGCTTCATGGCGATCTTGCCGTTGCGGTTCACCGTGGTGAAGTCCGACAGCTTGTTGCGCCGGACATTGCCGCTCGCGGTCGCGAACATCACGTCGAGCGTCTCCCAGGACGCCTCGTCCTCCGGCAGCGGCATGATCGTGGTGATGCGCTCGGAGGTATCCTGCAATTGCAGGATATTGACCAGCGCCTTGCCGCGGGCGTTCGGAGCGGCCATCGGCAGGCGCCAGACCTTCTCCTTGTAGGCCTGACCCTGGCTGGAGAAGAACAGCACCGGCGTGTGGGTGTTGGCCACGAACAGGCGGGTGACGAAATCCTCGTCGCGGGTCGCCATGCCGGAGCGGCCCTTGCCGCCGCGGCGCTGGGCCCGGTAGGTCGAGAGCGGCACGCGCTTCACGTAGCCGGCGTGCGACACGGTCACCACCATGTCCTCGCGGGCGATCAGGTCCTCGTCCTCGACGCTGCCGTCGAAGTCGACGATCTCGGTCCGGCGCGGCGTGGCGAACTGGTCCCGGACCTCGGCGAGCTCGCCCTTGACGATGCCCTGGATGCGGGCGCGCGAGCGCAGGATGTCGAGGTAGTCGGCGATCTCGTCGGCCAGCGTCTTCAGCTCGTCGCCGACCTCGTCGCGGCCGAGAGCCGTGAGGCGCTGCAGGCGCAGGTCGAGGATGGCGCGGGCCTGGGTCTCGGACAGGCGATAGGTGCCATCGTCGGCGACCCGGTGGCGCGGGTCGTCCACCAGGGCGATCAGCGGCGCGATGTCGTGGGCCGGCCAGTCGCGGGCCATCAGGGCCTCGCGCGCCGAGTTCGGGTCCGGCGAGGTCCGGATCAGCCGGATCACCTCGTCGATGTTGGCGACCGCGATGGCGAGGCCGCACAACACGTGGGCGCGCTCGCGGGCCTTGCCGAGGAGGAACTTGGTCCGCCGGGAGACGACCTCCTCGCGGAAGTCGACGAAGGCCTGGAGCAGGTCCTTCAGGTTCATCAGCTCGGGGCGGCCGCCGTTCAGGGCCACCATGTTGCAGCCGAAGGACGATTGCAGCGGCGTGAACCGGTAGAGCTGGTTCAGGACCACGTCCGCCATGGCGTCGCGCTTGATCTCGACGACGATGCGCATGCCGGAGCGGTCGGATTCGTCGCGCAGGTCCGAGATGCCCTCGACCCGCTTCTCCTTCACCAGCTCGGCGATCTTCTCGACCAGCGTCGCCTTGTTCACCTGATAGGGGATCTCGGTGAAGATCAGCGCCTCGCGCTCCTTGCGCAGCTCCTCGACATGCGACTTCGCCCGCATGATCACGGAGCCACGGCCCGTCGCGTAGGCTTGGCGCGTGCCGGCGCGGCCGAGGATCATGCCGCCGGTCGGGAAGTCCGGGCCGGGCACGATCTCGGTGAGCTGCTCGATGGTCAGCCCCGGCTCGTCGATCAGCGCCACGCAGGCGTCGATCAGCTCGCCCAGATTGTGCGGCGGGATGTTGGTCGCCATGCCGACCGCGATGCCGCCGGCGCCGTTGACCAGCAGGTTCGGGAACCGGGCCGGCAGGACGGTCGGCTCCTCGCGCGACTCGTCGTAGTTCGGCTGGAAATCGACGGTGTTCTTGTCGATGTCGGTCAGCAGCGCGGTCGCGGGCTTGGCCAGCCGCGATTCGGTGTAGCGCATGGCGGCCGGTGGATCGCCGTCCACCGAGCCGAAATTGCCCTGCCCGTCGATGAGCATCAGGCGCATGGAGAAGTCCTGCGCCATCCGCACGAGGGCGTCGTAGATCGATTGGTCGCCGTGCGGGTGGTACAGGCCGATCACGTCGCCGACGATGCGCGCCGACTTGACGTATTTCCGCTCGGGCAGGTGCCCGGATTCGAAGGCGGAGTAGAGGATGCGCCGGTGCACCGGCTTGAGGCCGTCCCGGGCGTCGGGAAGCGCCCGGCTCACGATCACGCTCATCGCGTAATCGAGGTAGGAGCGGCGCATCTCGTCGGTGATGGAGACGGGGCGGATGTCGCTGGCGGGCGGGGCTGCGCCAGTCGGATCGTTCTCGGCCAAGTCGATTTCCGTTCTGAGGCCCGGACGGGCGGTGCTCACGACCGCTCCCGGGTGGCGCGCGATGCGCCGGAACGGCCTCTCGGAAGAGCAGTGATATCAGACGGTTAAATAAGGTTTTCCGAGGCCGCCCGCAAGGTCGCAGCGCGGTCGTCGACAGGTGCTTCGGCAGGGCCGCGTCCCGGCCGGATCGGGCCGGGATGCGGGGCAGTCCGCTCAGTAGAACGTGAGGTGGCGATGACCCACGGCGCGGCCGCGGAACGCGTGGTGCCGGTAGCCGTGATGGCGGTGTCCGTAGTGGCGGCGGTATCCGTGATGGCGATGCCAATGGTGCCGGCGCCAGTGATGGCGATGGTGCCAGTGGCGGCGGTGATGCCAGTGACGGTGCCAGTGATGGCGGCGGTGCCAGTGGCGACGGTAGTGCCAGCGGGCCTGCTGGATCACCGGGGCGGGGGCTGCGGCCTCGGCGGTCGCCGGGACCGGCAGGGGCGCCGCGCGGGCCGGCGCGCTCGCCAAGCCGCCGAGCAGCGCGGCGAGAAGGACCAGAATAGGCCAGGGTCGCATCGTTTCTCTCCCATGTGAGCGCCCGGCCGAGTCCAGCGGATCCGGGCCGGCACGAGGCTCGCGCCGTCGCCAGAAACCGCCAAGGTCGGCAAACGGTTCGATCCGTCGTGACTGCGCAGATGGCCGGCCCGGCCCGGTCCGGCCCGGCCCACGTGTCGCCCTTGCGTGCGGCGGCGGAAGGCCCAGTTTCGGAAGGCCGCACCGTGCCGCTTCCGGCCGGGCCCTTCGACGAGTCTGTGTCCGATCCCCATGCCGCTCGCGTTTCCCGACACACTCCGTGCCTTCCTGCCGCGCCGCTTCCGGGAACGACGCCCGCGGGTCGCCGTGGTCCGCCTGTCCGGGACGATCGGAGCGGTCTCGCCGATCCGCCCGGGGCTCTCGATCGGAGGCGTGGCCGGCAGCCTGGAGCGGGCCTTCGGGATGCCCGGGGCCAAGGCGGTGGCGATCGTGATCAACTCGCCCGGCGGCTCGCCGGCTCAGTCGCACCTGATCCACCGCCGCATCCGGGCCCTGGCCGACGAGAAACGGCTGCCGGTCATCGCCTTCGTGGAGGATGTCGCGGCCTCCGGCGGCTACATGATCGCCTGCGCGGCCGACGAGATCGTCGCCGACCCGACCTCGATCGTCGGCTCGATCGGGGTCGTCTCGGCGGGGTTCGGCTTCCACGGCCTGCTCGAGAAGCTCGGCGTCGAGCGCCGGGTGCACACGCAGGGCGAGGCGAAGTCGATGCTCGACCCGTTCCGCCCCGAGGATCCGACTGACGTGGAGCGTTTGAAGCGCATCCAGGCCGACGTCCAGGACCTGTTCACGAGCCTGGTCACGGCCCGCCGCCCGACCCTGTCGCAGACCGAGAACCTGTTCACCGGCGCGGTCTGGACCGGGCGGCAGGCGCTCGGTCTCGGCTTGGTCGATGCCCTCGGCGACGTGCGCACCGCGATGCGGGCGCGCTACGGCGACAAGGTCGATCTGCGCCTCGTGGCCGAGGCGCGCGGCGGCCTCCTGTCCCGCCTGCTGCGCCGCGGCGGTGCCCCGGGCGGCATCGGGAGCGGGCTCGCGGAGGGGGCGATGGCCGCCCTCGAGGAGCGTGCGGCCTTCGCCCGCTTCGGGCTCTGAGAGGCCGGGCTCTCAGGCGGCGACCTGCCCCAGGAAGCGCTCGATCTCGCCTTCCAGGTCGGCCGCCACGCTGTCCACGGTCTGAGCCGCTTCGGTGACTGTGGCGGCCATGCGCGCCGAGCGCCGGGCGGCGCCGGCCACCGTGGTCAGCCCGCTGGCGATGGCCTCGGTGGCCCCGGCCGTCTCGGCGACGTTGCGAGAGATCTCGGCGGTTGCCGCGCCCTGCGCCGAGACCGCCGCGGCGATGCCGCCCGTGGTGGCGCTGACCGCCCGCATCCGCTCGCCCATCCGGCCGATCGCCGCCACGGCCGCCGTCGTCGAGGTTTGCACGCCGGCGATCTGCCCGCTGATCTCCTCGGTTGCCCGCGCGGTCTGCGCGGCGAGCGCCTTCACCTCCGAGGCCACCACGGCGAAGCCCTTGCCGGCCGCGCCGGCCCGCGCCGACTCGATGGTGGCGTTGAGCGCCAGCAGGTTGGTCTGCTCGGCGATCTGGCGGATGAGACCGACCACGTCGCCGATGCGCCCCGCGGCCTCGGCAAGCTCGCCGATCTCGGTGTTCATGGCGTCCGACTCCGCGGCGGCCGTGGCGACCAGAGCCTCGGCCTGGTCGAGCTGGGTGCCGATCTCGCCGATCGAGGCAGAGAGTTCCTCGGCGGCGCTCGCCACGGTCTGGACGCTGGCCGAAGTCTCGTGGGAGCCGCGCTCGGTCTCGGCGACGGCAACCTCCGCCTCGGCGGAACTGGCCGCCATCTCGCCGGCCCGGTCGCGCATCGCGCCGGTGCTGGCGGTCAGGGCGCCCTTCAGAACGACGACCTGCCCGCGGAATGCCGCGATGGCGCGGTCGAGGGCGGCCCGCCGCCGCGTCTCGTCGGCCGCGCCCGCACTCTGCAGGCCTTCCAGTTCCCGTGTCCGCAGGCCGGCGGTGCGCAGCACCTCCAGGGCGCGGGCCACCGTGCCGATCTCATCGCCGCGGCTCGCATGGGGAATCGGGGATTCGAGGTCGCCGGCCGCCAGAGCCTCGATCCGGGTGGAGATCGCCGAGAAGGGCCGGAACAGGCGCGCGGCCGCCAGCCCGACGAGGGCGCAGGCCAGCACCGCGATGATCAGGGCGGCGACGCTGAGGCTCGTCATCGTCCGGGCATGGGCGTCGAAATACATCTCGATCGGCAGCCCGACGAACAGGATGCCGTTGACCTTTCCGGCGGCGTCGACCGTCGGTTGATAGACCGTGTAGTAGCGCCGCCCGAACAGCACCGCCGGCCCTTCGTAGGTCTGACCGGCGCGCACGGCGGCCTGCGCCGGGCTGTCGGCGGCGAGCGCGGTACCGACCGCGCGCGCGCCGTCGTCCCGGCGCACGGTGGTCTGACGCCGCACGAAGCTGTCGGTGGCGGGCTCGTAGCTGAACACCGTGGCCAAGCCGCCGGAATAGGCGACGGCGTCGTCCACCACGCCGGCATCGGCGAAGCCCGACAGGCTCGGCGTCGCAACCTTGACGACGCGGGTGCCGGCGAGGTCGGCCTTGGCGCCCTCGACGCGCGCGGCCAGGACGAGGGCCAGAGTTCGCAGGTTGCGCTCGCCGTTGCTGTGCTGCCGCTCCTCCATCTGCGACCATGTCTGGCGCGACACGGTAATCCAGATGGCGCCCGCGGTGAGTGTCACCGCGAGCATCGCCAGCATGATGACCTTCGTGGACAAGGTCGCCTTGCGTAGCGAGTAGGAATATGTGCGCATCTACTTGTATCCGTGCTTATAGCTCACACGGACACTCTTTCGTGAGGTTAAAAGGAAAGTTAATCTTCGTCGAAAACGCGACGGTTGGCGTCCATCCTCAACTCTGCCCTGCACGTCGTGCAGAGACGCGGGCCAGGGCCGCGAGATCCTTCTCGCCGTCGCCGTGGCTGATCGCCTCGATCAGGTTGTCGCGCAGAACGCTGGCGAACGGCATCGGCACGCCCGCGCCCTCCCCGGCCTGGAGAGCCAGCCGCACGTCCTTGGCGCCGAGCTTGAGGCCGAAGCCCGGTGGTTCGTAGCGGTTCTGGGCGATCGAGGCGCCGTAGCCCTTGTAGACCGGCGAGGCGAACAGCGTGTTGGTCATCAGGTCGAGGAAGTCGGCGCCGGCGACGCCGTGGCCCTGCGTGAGGGCGCAGGCCTCGGCCATCGCCTCGATGGCCGAGATCAGCATGAAGTTGCCGGCGAGCTTGACGGCATTGGCCCGCACAGGCTCCGCGCCGAAGCGCCAGGTCTTGGCGCCCATGGCGTCCAGCAAGGGCGCCGCCCGGTCGAGGAGGGCCGCCTCGCCCGCTGCCACGATATTGAGCTTGCCGGCTTCCGCCACGTCCGGCCGTCCGAAGACCGGGGCGGAGATGTAGGGGACGCCCGCCCGCCCGTGCACGGCGGCGAGCTGCCGGGCCAGGGCCACCGAGACCGTGCTCATGCCGATATGCAGACCCGGGCGCTCGGCCCGGTCGAGCAGGCCGCCGGCGACGATCACGGCCTCCAGCGCCGCATCGTCGGCCAGCATCGTGATCACCGCCTCTCCGGCGAAAGCCTCCGCGGCGCTCGCCACCGGGGTGACCCCGTCGATCCCGCGGGCGCCCTCCGGCGTCCGGTTCCAGGCTCGGACCGTGTGGCCCGCCCGCGCCAGGCTTGCGGCCATCGCCCGGCCCATCCGCCCCATTCCGATAAATCCGACGTCCATGCCGTGCTCCTCGACGCTGATGTGTCGCTCGCCAACCTGGGAAACCCGCACCGGGGGTCAACGGCGCCTCCGGATTTGCGGCGCTCCCGCGGCGTGGCAAGGTCGGCGCATGCTCCACAACCGCATCACCGACATTCCCGGCCTGCGGGTCGGCCACTCGAGCGACGTGGCGGTCGCCAGCGGCGTCACCGCCCTCGTGTTCGACGTGCCCGTGGTCGCCTCCGTCGATGTGCGCGGCGGCGGGCCCGGCACCCGCGAGACCGATCTGCTCGATCCCGAGCGCACCGTGGACCGGATCGACGCCCTTGTCCTCTCCGGCGGCTCGGCCTTCGGGCTCGACGCGGCGTCCGGCGTGACGGCGTGGCTCGCCGAGGCCGGGCGCGGCTTCCCGGTCGGCACCATGCGGGTTCCGATCGTCCCCGGGGCGATCCTGTTCGACCTCCTGAACGGCGGCGACAAGGATTGGGGCCGCTACCCGCCCTATCGCGAGCTGGGCTTCCAGGCCGCGGCGGCCGCGGCCGAGGATTTCGCCCTGGGCTCCGTGGGGGCCGGGACCGGCGCCCGCACCGGCAGGCTCAAGGGCGGGATCGGGTCGGCGTCCGCCCGCGTCGCAGGCACGGGCTTCCGGATCGGCGCGCTCGCCGCCGTGAACGCCTTCGGCAACGCGACGATCGGTGACGGGCCGCATTTCTGGGCGGCGCCCTTCGAGGAGGGCGACGAGTTCGGCGGTCTCGGTTCCCCGGCCCGGGTGCCCCCGGAGGCCCTCGCCTTCCCCGCGCGCGCTTCCGGGCGCCGCCACGACCCTCGCCGTGGTGGCGACCGACGCGGCGCTGACCAAGGCGCAGTGCCGGCGTCTCGCGGTGGCGGCGCAGGACGGGCTGGCCCGCGCGCTCGTGCCGGCGCACACGCCGCTGGACGGCGATCTGGTCTTCGCCGTCGCCACCGGCGCCGTGCCGCTGGCCGACCCGGTGGTCGGGATGGCGCGTCTGGGCGATGCCGCCGCGCGCGTGCTGGCCCGGGCCGTGGCGCGCGGCGTGTTCTCAGCGACGAGCTTGCCGGGGCACGCTGTGGCGCCGTCGTTATCCTGGACCGGTCTGCCGCCGGCGTGGGGCGATCTGTTCGGTGATGCGTAGCGGTGCGCGCTCAGCCCATTTCGGGTTGACGCCGGCGCCGTCCTTGCGCGCGGAGCGAAGCAATCCAGGCGGCGCCACGACGGCTGATGTCGTGTGGCCCTGGGTCACCTCGCTGCGCGCGTGATGACCGAAGGGGTCATAGGGGACGGCGCCTCACACCTCCCCGCGCGCATCCTCCAGCAGCTGCGCCAGCCCGGAATCCACCTCGTCGGCGAGCATCTTCCGCTCGGCGTCGGTGAGGTCCTTGGCCCAGGCGCCGCTGCCGAACCCCTCCGTGCACCGCGCCCGCTCCGAGGTGATGTAGGCCTCGGTCTCGGCCGGCCGCGTCCGCATGGCATGGACGAGGCCGAACCACGCCGCCCGCTCCACCACCGCCAGCCGGGCCCGCAGGCGGAGCGCCGCCGCCCTGTCCGCGTCGATGCCGTCATCGCTCATGGTCTGTCCCCCGCATCCTGCTCCGCCAGCTGGTCGATCAGGCCCTGGAGGCGCCCCGGCACCGGCTCGCTCGCCGAACGCGCGTAGAGCACCCGCAGTTGCCGGCCGATCTCCGCGAGGCTCATGGAGCCCTTGGCGATCACCCGGTCGGCCTGGACGTTCAGGCTCTCCTTCTCGGCCCTGGTGATCTCCTTGGCGGTGAGCACCACCACGGGCACGTCGCCGTCGGGCCGCGACCGCAGGGCCCGCAGGAAGCCGAACCCGTCCATCTCGGGCATCATCAGGTCGAGGAGGATCAGGCTTGGCCGCGCCTGGCTGACGCGCTCCAGGGCGATCCGGCCGTTCTCCGCCTCGTCGACGGTCCAACCCTCGCGGCCCAGGGACCGGCGCAGGCGCTCGCGGGCATCCGCGTCGTCGTCGACCACGAGGATGCGGGCCTCGCCGGGCGCCTCCGGCCGGTAGCGCTCCATCAGGCCCTTGAGCCTGTCCCAGTCGATCGGCTTGACGAAGTAGTCGGTGGCGCCGAGCGCCTGGCCGAGCCCCTGCTCGGCCACGACCGAGGTCATGATCACCGGCGTCCCGGCGAGGTCGGGGTCGTTGCGCACCGCGTGCAGCACCGCCCAGCCGTCCATGCGCGGCATCTCGACGTCGAGCAGGATCGCCCGCGGCCGGAGCGCCCGGGCGAGCGTCAGGCCGGCGCGGCCGTCATTGGCGCTGCGCACGTGGAAACCCTCGCGCTCCAGGAAACGCTGGAGCAGCTCGCGGGCGGCCGGGTCGTCGTCGACCAGCAGCACCGTCTCGTGCTGCTCGTGCGGCTCGACCGGCGTGTGCGGTTCGGCCTCGGCCGGCGTCGCATCCTCGGGCTTGAGCGTGGCGGGCAGGCGGATCGTGAAGGTCGCTCCCGCGCCCGGCGTGCTGGTGACGCTGATGTCGCCGCCCATCGTCTGGCAGAAGGCGCGGGTGATGGCGAGCCCGAGGCCGGTGCCGCCGAACTGGCGCGTGGTCGAATCGTCCGCCTGGACGAAGCGCTCGAACAGGCGCCCGATCTGCTCCTCGCTCATCCCGATGCCGGTGTCGGTGACCGCGAAGGACAGCCAGTCCGCGGCCTTCTCCCGGTGCCGGCGCACCGCCAGGGTGATCGTCCCGGTCTCGGTGAACTTGGCGGCGTTGCCGATGAGGTTCAGGAGGCACTGGCGGATCTTGGTCTGGTCCTGGTGCATGGACCCGAGCGCGGCGCCCGCCCCGGCCCCCGCGTCGAGGACGAAGCGGTTGCCCTTCTTCTCCACCAGGGAGCCGGTGGAATCGGACACGTCCCGGAGCAGGTCCGCCACCGCGAAGGTCTCGGCCGAGGCGGTCATGCGGCCGGCCTCGATCTTCGAGATATCCAGCACGTCGTTGATCAGCGACAGGAGGTGGCGCGCCGCCGCCTCGATCTTGCGCAGGTCCGGCAGGAGCGCGGCCTGGCCGATATCCTCCAGCTCCTCGCCGAGCATCTCGGAATAGCCGATCACCGCCGAGAGCGGCGTGCGCAGCTCGTGGCTCATGTTGGCGATGAACTGGCTCTTGGCGCGGTTGGCCGCCTCTGCGGCCTGCCGGGCGCGCTCCACCGCCTCCTCGGCCTCCTTCCGCTCGGTGACGTCGACGCAGGTGCCGACCCATTCCCGCAAGCTGCCGTCCTCGGCGAGAACCGGCACGCCGCGCACCTCCATCGCGCGCCATGCGCCGTCGTGGCGGCGCAGGCGGTACTCGACCTCGTAGGTCTGGCGCGCCTCCACGCAGGCCGCCCAGGCGTCGGCGGCGTGACCCTGGTCGTCGGGATGGACCGCGTCGAGCCAGCCCCAGCCCTGGTAGGCCTCCTCGGTCTGGCCGGTATAGGTGCTCCACCGGACTTGGGGCGGCATCAGCTCGCCGGCCGCGTTGGTGTTCCAGATCACCGCCGCCGAGGCGTCCACCAGCGCCCGGAACCGCTGCTCGGAATGGCGCAGGCGCTCCTCGACGGTGCGGCGGCCGGTGATGTCGGTGTTGGTGCCGTACCAGCGCAGGATCCGTCCCGACGCGTCGTGGTGCGGCAGCGCCTTCGACAGGAACCAGTGATAGGACCCGTCACGGGCGCGCAGCGGGAAGGTGTCCTCCCAGGACCGGCCCAGCGCGATCGCCGCCTGGTAGCGCTCGGTCACGGCCGCCACGTGGTCGGGGTGATGGACGGTGCGCCAGCCCCAGCCGCGCATCTCCTCCAGCGTCGTGCCCGTGTAGTCGTACCAGCGCTGATTGTACCAGATGATGGTGCCGTCGGCCTTGGCGATCCAGGCGAGCTGCGGCAGCGCATCGGCGAGGTTCCGGTAATCGGTATCCGTGACGGCCTGCGCGCCGCCCTCAGTCTCGCTCATCGGCCACGCGCTATCCTGTCATCCGCCCCGCGGCGGCTTATACCGGTATGCCTTATACACGCATCGCGTCGGGATCCGACCGGACCGGGCCGGTCTCCTGGCTGCGCCGGAGGCGCAGGGCGTCGACGGTGTACAGGGCGAGCGCCACCCAGATCAGCGCGAGCATCAGGGCTCGGTGCGGCTCGACGCGCTCGCCGTAGGCCAGCACGCTCAGGCCGAGCAGGCAGGTCGGCGCCACGTATTGCAACAAGCCGAGGGTGGTGAGCTTCAGGCGGACCGCCGCGGCGGCGAACCAGATCAGCGGCAGGGCTGTGGTGAGCCCCGTCAGCATCAGCAGTGCCCGGCTCGTCGGCTCCGCGGGGAGAAACGGCTCGGCGGTCAGGACGAGCCAGAGGATCGCCCCGGGCAGGAGCAGCAGCGTCTCGGCCAGGAAGCCCACCAGGGCGTCGACCGCGGCGACCTTCCGCGCGAGCCCGTAGAGCGCGAAGGACACCGCCAGGGAGAGCGACAACAGCGGCAGCTCGCCGGCCCAGCCCACCGCGATCGCCACACCCGCGGCCGCGACGCCGACGGCCGCTGCCTGCATCGGCCTGAGGCGCTCGCCGAGCACGACCCGCCCGAGCGCGACGCTGACCAGCGGGTTGATGTAGTAGCCCAGGCTCGCATCGAGCAGGTGGCCGCCGCTGATCGCGTAGAGGTAGAGCAGCCAGTTCACCGCGATCATCGCCGCCGAGAGCAGCAACAGGGCGTGGCGCCGGCGCAGCGGCCAGGGCAGGTTCAAGCGATGCCGGGCCGCGAGGATCAGCGCCAGCGCGCCTGCGAACAGGCTGGACCAGACGATACGCTCGGCCAGGATGTGGTTCGGGCTGTAGGCCCCGAGCAACCGGAAATGCACGGGGACCAGGAGGCCCCAGCTCAGGTAGGCGGCGAGCGCGTAGACGAGGCCCACGGGTTCCTCCCGATCGACCCGGATGGGCGGCCGGGCGGGGAGGCTTTAGCCCGGGAGCGCGGTGCGCGTCAGGGGGAACGACGCAAGGCTGCCATCCCCGAAGTCAAGGCGGCGGCTGCGCGGGCGCGGCGCCCTCGATCAGGGTGCGATCCATTCGCCGGACCATCCGGATTCCGCCTGCCGCCACGCGGCCCGCCGGTGACCGCGGCGATCGAGGTAGAGGAAGTCCAGGCGCTCGGCCCGGACCAGCACGGCGGCGAAATGCGGACGGCCGAGCGTCGCGGCCGTGGCTTCGTCCGGCAGGCTGTAGGCACTACCCTCGGGCAGAACGGTTCCCGGCGCCGGTTCGGCGCCGTAGCAGACCCGGCTCATCGCCCGGGACTGGGCCCAGGCCGCCTCCGCCACGGCATCGTCGGTGTGGAGCGTGGCGCGACCCTCGACGCGGATCTGGACCTTCGCGGCGGTGTCGTAGGCGGCGAGCGCGCAGGCCGGGTGCGCCAGGATCTCCGCGGCCTTGTCGGAGCGGCGGTCGCAGTGGAACCGGAGGTTGCCGGTCGCGCCATCGGCCGCGCGCAACACCACGGTCCGGGCCCGCGGGCCGCCGTCCCTGCCGCGTGTCGCCAGGGTCGGCAGGTGGAACCCGCTCCGGCCCTGCTCGGCCCCGTCGGCGAGCAGGCGCCACGCTTCGCGGAACGTAGCATCCAGATCGTCGTAGAAGCCGGGCAGCGGCGCGCGGGTCATGCGCCGCTCCGCTTCCGCCGCCGCTCGCGGAAGATCAGCGCGAGGTTGCGCAGGTAGATCCCGGTCGAGAGGCCCTGGCCGATGATGATCACCGGCTCGCGCCGCACGAAGCCGTAGACCAGGGTCATCATCCCGCCGAGGATCGACAGGAACCAGAACGAGAGGGGCATGACGCTCCGCCCCGCGCGCTCGCTGGCGATCCACTGCAGGATGAAGCGCGAGCCGAACACCAGCTGGGCGACGATGCCGAAGACCAGCCAGAAATCGAGCCGCGTGACGAAGACGTCGTAGAAATAGGCCGGCAGATCGTGGGCGAGCTGGATCAGCATCCGACATCCTGGTCTGCCGGCGCGGGCACCGGGCTCGTGATCTCCTGAGGCTGGGGATCGGCGCGCTTGCGCCGGATCAGCCACCAAACGCCGGCGAGATCGAGAAGTCCGACCCAGAGGCGGTCGAACAGCCCGTAATTCGACGTGCCGGTGAGCCGCGGGCGGTCGATCACGTCGCGGTGGACCACCGCGAAGCCTTCGCGGACGACGAGCGCCGGCATGAAGCGGTGGAGGGCGTCGAAATACGGCAGGCGGAGATAGACCGCACGCCGGAAGACCTTGAGGCCGCAGCCGGTGTCGCGGGTGGCGTCCTTCAGGATCCGCCCGCGCACGCCGTTGGCGATCCGCGACTGCAGCATCTTGAAGCGCCCGTCCTTGCGCCCGCGCCGCTGCCCTTGCGCGAGACCGGCGCCGGGACCGGCCGTCTCCAGGGCCGACAGGAGGGCGGGGATGAAGGCGGGATCGTTCTGGCCGTCGCCATCGAGGGTGGCGATGATCGCACCCCGGGCCGCCAGGACGCCGCTGCGCACCGCGGCCGACTGGCCGCCGCTGCGGGCATGGCGCAGCACCCGTAGCCAGGGCCGGCCCGCGCGGGCGGCCGCGAGGGCGGCCGGCGTGCCGTCCGAGGAGCCGTCATCGACGTAGATCAGCTCGAAGGCGAGGCCCGCGCAGGCAGCCTCGATCTCGGCCACGAGGGGCGCGATGTTGCCGGCCTCGTTCTTCACCGGCACGACCACGCTGAGAACCGGGGCGCCGCTCACGGGGCCACCGCGTAGGCCGTGACGAAGACCCGCCGGCCGGTATTCAGGTTGAAGCCCTCGATCTCGGCCAGGGGCGCGGGCACGCCGCGCCCGACCGGCCAGGCGGCGTTGAAATCGTCCCGGTCGTGGGCCTCCACGAACAGCAGCCGGCAGCCGCCCGCTTCCAGAAACTGCCGCGCGGCGGCGCCGTCCGGCGGCAGGGCAAGGCCGGTGCCGACGAGGAACACGAGGCTCGGCTCCCGGTAGCCGAGGCTCGCCACCTGCGGATCCGTGCAGGGCATCCGGTCGCGCAGGGACGCGAGCCGAGGCGAGACCTTGAGGGCGGGCAGCGCGCGCTGGGCCACGCCCAGCACCGCCGGCCCGAGCAGGCAGGAGGCCAGGACGCCGAGCACCAGGGCCCGCTCGGCGGCGCCCGCGAGAGGCCCCCTGGCGAACGCGATCCAGGCGAGGGCCGCGACGCCGCAGGCGGCGGCGAGCAGCGGCAGCGCCGGCCATGGGATCGTGTGGGCATCCAGGCGCCAGCCGGCGAGGCAGAGGCCGAGCGTGAGCGCCACCGGGATGGCCGGTACCAGCAGGGCCGTCAGGCGCGCGCCGCGCAGGCGGGGATCGAGCGCCCCCCGCGTCATCGCCAGGACGGTGAGGATCGCGAGCCACGGCATCAGCGGCAGGACGTAATGGGGCAGCTTCGTCGGCACCGCCTCGAAGATCAGCCACGCCGGCAGCACCGCCGCGATCAGGAAGGCCACGCCGGGTTCACGCCGTGCCCGCCACGCGAAGGGCAGGCTCATGGCCGCGAAGGCGGCGCCGGGCCAGAAGATCGCGAAGAAGGCGAGCGCGTAGGCGCCCGGCGGCCCCCAGTGCCGCTCGGCGGCGCCGCCGACCTTGCCCAGCATGTCGTGCCCGACCGCCTCGGCGTAGAAGGCGCCGCCGCTCTTCCACGCGATGGCGGCGAACCAGGGCGCGACCAGAAGGAGGGTCAGGGCGAGGCCCGGAAGCGGCCGAAGGGCCAGGAGCCAGCGTCCGGAGCGTGCCGTCACCGACAGGATCAGGGCCGGCAGGACGACGAACAGCGGCACCATCGGTCCCTTGACCAGGATCCCGAGCGCCAGACCCAGCCAGAAGGCCGTGAAGACCGAGCCCGTCGGAGGCCGGCCGTCGCAGAATGCCAGCCAGGTCCGGGCCAGCGCGCCGAGGCTCGCGGTGGCGCAGGCGGCGAGCAGCGCGTCGGTCTTGGCGAGATGCGCCTCGGCCGAGAGCATCAGGCAGGCGCCGTAGAGGGCGGCGGCGAGCAGCGCGGCGCGGCGCGGCAGGAAAGCCAGGGCCGCCCAGTAGGCGAGCAGCACCGAGGCGATGGCGCCGATCAGCGACGGGATGCGGTAGAGGGCGATCTGCGTGCGGGCGTGCGGGACGCCCAGCGCCTCGCCGGCCGCGACGGCGGCGGCCTGCGCCCAGTAGATCCCCACGGGCTTCTTGTGTCGCGCCTCCCCCTGGAAGCGGATGTCGACGAGGTCGCCGCTCTCCAGCATCTGCTTGGAGGCCTGGGCGAAGCGCGGCTCGTCCCGGTCCATCGGCTGCAGCGAGATCTGGCCCGGCAGGAACAGAAGGAGGCAGAGCGCCAGGAGGGCGGCCACCGCCCGGCCGTGGCCGACGCTCAGCGCGTCGAGCCCCCGGCCGATCCGATCGGCAGCGGCGAGGCGCGGCGTTCCGCCGGCGGAGAGGCTCGTGGTCATGTCGGGCCGGTCAATCAGGATCGAGCGGGCAGGTCAAATACGCGACGGTGCGAAGGCCATGCGTCAGGCGGTGAGGAGCGGGCCCAGTTCGCGCATGTCGGCGACCGATTCCAGGGTGTTGATGCGCGCGATCAGGCGCTCGGTGGCGTCAGCTCCGAGCACCGGCGCCATCAGATCCCGCGCCTTGGCGTTCACCGCCTCGGTGCTCAGCGGGTTCTCCTTCGTGCCGGGCGGATGCCGGGTGTGATGCTCCACAATCCGGCCGTCCGCGAGGGTCATCGTCACGACGGCACCGCGCGGGGCGGCGGGATCCATCAGCGCCGCGTCGCCCACCAGCTCGACCTTGGCTCGTTCGGCCGCGATCGCGGGATCGTGCATCAGGCCGGCATCGTGGCTGTCGGCGAAGGAGACCGCACCCTTCACGAGCGCCAGCGCCACGAGATGCTGGCAGCTCACATCCGGCATGGCGCTCGATCCGACGATGCCGACGGCGTCGGTGGGGACCTTGACCAGGATGTGCCGCACGGCCTCCGGCGTCAGCCCGTACTGCTTGCGCAGCGCCAGGGTGGCGTCGAGGGGCGACTGGATCGGGTAGCCCACCGAGAAGGTCTTGATCGCCGTCTCGGTGACGAAGAAGCGGCTGCCGAGACCGTCGAGCATCAGGTCCGGCTTCGGCGCGGTCGAGAGCGCGTTCAGCAGGTTGTGCCGGCCGTCGAGCACGTCGGCGACGCCGGTAAGGCCCGCCACCACCATGCCGACCGCCGTGACGCCGTTGCGCGCGCCCATGCCGGCGAAGTCGAAGGCCTTCTCCACGTGATCCTTGTCGCGCACCCAGCTCCACAGGCCGGAGACCTGCTGGGCGGCGTAGGACAGTGCGAAGCGCATGCCCTGCTCGTCGAGGCGGGCGAGCGCCGCGGCGGCCCCGAGAGCCCCGAAGGTCGCGCTCGTGCCCTCGGCGCTGCGGTGGGTGCCGCGCACGTGGTCCGGTCCGAGGGCCAGGAGCAGGCGGCAGCAGAGATCGTAGCCCAGCGCCACGGCCCGGATGAACTCCGCG
The DNA here is from genome assembly GCF_058790235.1 of Methylobacterium sp. FW102-HT35C08. Taxonomy (NCBI): domain Bacteria; kingdom Pseudomonadati; phylum Pseudomonadota; class Alphaproteobacteria; order Hyphomicrobiales; family Methylobacteriaceae; genus Methylobacterium; species Methylobacterium sp. FW102-HT35C08. The sequence continues at coordinate 2,350,300 of NZ_JBYTCL010000002.1, forward strand.
CCGGAATTGCCGTGCAGCTCGGCCATGGCCAGGGCCGCCGGCACGGTGGCGCAGCCGGGATGGGCCTTGGTGACCGGCTCGAAATCGTCGGTCTCGTCGGCATGGGCGCACATGGCGTTGGCGAGCGCGGCGTTGACGGTGGTGGTCCGGAAACCGGAGGCCACGACGCCGGCCTGCTCGGTCCCGCCCAGGCCGCGCACGTAGGTGAGCGCCATCTCGCCCGGCCGCATCCGCGCGCCGGAGACCATGGCGGCCAGGGTGTCGAGGACGCGGTGCTTGCAGGCGGTCAGCACCTCGGGGGGCAGCGTCTGTGCCCCGGCTGAGGCCATGTAGCGGGCAAGCCGGCCCGTGACGTCCGCGTCGGCGGCCGCGGCCGGCAGGGTCCCGGCGAGGGCGAGCGCGCCCGCGCCCTGGATGAGACGGCGCCGGCTCGGCGCGGTCACGAAGCGGCCCGCAGGCGGGCGAAGCCGGCGTCGAGATCGGCCTTGAGGTCGGCCGTATCCTCGAGGCCGATGTGGAAGCGCAGGGCCGGTCCGCCCGGCGACCATTGCGTGGCGGTGCGGTAGCCGGCGCAGTCGAACGGGATCACGAGGCTCTCGAAGCCGCCCCAGGAGAAGCCCATCCCGAAGAGCTGCAGGCCGTCCAGCATGGCGGCGACCGCCGCCTCGGGCACCGGCTTCAGGATCACGCCGAACAGGCCGGAGGCGCCGGAGAAGTCGCGCTTCCAGATCGCGTGGCCGGGATCCTCCGGCAGGCCGGGATGGAGGACGCGCAGCACCTCCGGCCGGGCCTGGAGCCACTGGGCCATCTCGAGCCCGGCGCGGCCGTGCTCGCGCAGCCGCAACGCCATGGTGCGCATGCCGCGCAGAGCCAGGAAGATGTCCTCCGCGCCGGCGCACATGGCGAAATGGTCGAAGGTTCGGCGCACCGCCGGGAAGTACCGGGCATTGGCCGAGGTCAGGCCGATCAGCAGGTCCGAGCCGCCGCTCAGGTACTTGGTCCCGGCCTCCACGGCGATGTCGACCCCCCGCTCATGCGGCGGGAACAGCAGCGGCGTCGCCCAGGTGTTGTCCATGATCACGCAGGCATCGTTGGCGTGCGCGACCGCGGCGATGGCCGGGATGTCCTGCATCTCGAAGCTCTGCGAGCCGGGCGCCTCGACCAGCACGGCCTTCGTGTTCGGCCGCATCAGCTCGGCGATGCCGGCCCCGATCGTCGGGTCATAGTAGGTGACCGCGACGCCGTAGCGGGCCAGCACGCCGTCGCAGAACTGGCGGGTCGGCCGGTAGGCGGAATCGGTGACGAGGAGGTGGTCGCCCGCCGAGACCGCGGCCATCAGCGCCACGGTGAGCGCCGCGAGACCGGAGGGCGTCGCCACCGTCCCGGCGGCGCCGGCGAGCTCCGTCCAGGCGCTCGTCAGCGCGTCCATGGTGGGCGTGGCCGAGGTGCCGTAATTGTAGCGCCCGCGCCGGTGCTTGATGGCGTCGTAGGTCGGATAGAGGACCGTGGAGCCGCGATAGATCGGTGTGTTGACGAAGCCGTGCTGCTCACCCGGATCCCGGCCCGCATGGACGAGGCGCGTCGCGGGCGCGAAGGTCTGCTGGGCGTCGGGCGAAGGCTTCAGGGACATCGGGGCTCGCGGATCGCGTTGCGCTGCGGCGCACGAAGCGCCGCGCACCCGGCGAGGTCAAGCCGGATGCCCGGATCCGCGGTCTCGGAGCGAGGCCTGTCCCACGATCAGGGCTTCTCGGGCGGATCCGAATTCACGGCTTCCTCGTAGGCCTCCATCCAGGCGGCGCGCTCCTGGGAGCCTTCCGGATAGGGGCATTCGCTGGCGGGCTTGCCGTAGAGGCGGGCATTACGACCCTGGATGAACGGGCTGTCGCTCGCAGTGGCCTGGGCGTTGGTCAATATCGCCTCCCGAAGACTTGGAGTGGGGCTTCGTTAACGGCCGCGCCGCTAATCTGTTGCCGTCTCAAGTCGCGTTCCGGGTGGTCGCGTGCGTATCCTGCGTTCCCTCCTCGGCGCCGTCCTCGTCCTCGTCTCGACGGCGACCGTCGCTCTCGTCAGCGCCGACCGGCTCGCGCACCTGGCGCCGGCGCCGGTGATCCGCGCCGCTCAGGCCGAGCCGTCCGCAACCGGGTCGCTTCCGGCCCCGGCGAAGGCCGCGCCCGCGCCGAAGGCGCCCCTGCCCAGCATCCCGAACGGATTCGACACCGAGCGACTCCACGCGCTGATGCGCGGCGACCCGATCCTGCCGGGCCGCTGAGGACAGACAGGATCGCGCTCATCCCATCCCGGACCTCATCCTGAGGTGCCGGAGCGTCGCGTAGGCCTCGAAGGAGGCCTCCGGTCAGCGCTGCGATCCCTGGCGCCCTCCTTCGAGGCCCGCTGACGCGGGCACCTCAGGATGCGGGGTGATGGGCGGGATCGGTCCGGACGTCCTACCGCGCCGTCCGGAAAACCTGCAGATCGAGGTCCCGCACCTTCTTGCGCAGGGTGTTGCGGTTGACCCCGAGGAGTTCCGCCGCGCGGATCTGGTTGCCGCGGGTGGCCGCCAGCGCGGCGCCGATCAGCGGGCCTTCGATCTCGCGCAGGATCCGGTGGTACAGCCCGGGCGGCGGCAGCGTGTCGCGGTAGCCGGAGAAATAGTCCGAGAGGTGCCGCTCCACCGCGCTCGACAGGCTCTCCGACTCTCCGCCGGCCTTGCGGGCGGCGCCGTTGCCGTTCGAGGCGGCGGGGGCCGCGAGCGGCAGCGTGTCGAGTTCGGCCTCGATCACCGGGCCGGTGATCGTCTCCTGCGGGTAGAGTGCGGCGAGCCGGCGGACGAGGTTCTCCAGCTCGCGGACGTTGCCGGGCCAGCGGTAGCGCTTGAGCCGCTCCATCGCGTCGCCGTCGAGGGACTTCCGGGTCAGGCCCTCGCGCTCGACCAGCACGAAGAAGTGGCGGACGAGATCCGGCACGTCCTCCGAGCGCTCGCGTAGGGCCGGCAGGCGCAGCGGCACCACGTTCAGCCGGAAGAACAGATCCTCGCGGAAGATGCCCTGCTGGATCGAAATCCGCAGGTCCTTGTTGGTCGCCGCGATGATCCGGACGTTGGTCTTGATCGGGACCCGGCCGCCCACCGTCGTGTACTCGCCCTGCTGCAGGACGCGCAGCAGCCTAGTCTGCGCCTCCATCGGCATGTCGCCGATCTCGTCGAGGAACAGCGTGCCGCCCTCGGCCTGCTCGAACCGGCCGGCGGAGCGCTGGAGCGCACCCGTGAAGGCGCCCTTCTCGTGGCCGAACAGCTCGGACTCGATCAGGTCGCGCGGGATCGCCGCCATGTTGACCGGCACGAACGGGCCGGTGCGGCGGCGGCCGTAATCGTGCAGCGCCCGGGCGACCAGCTCCTTGCCGGTGCCGGACTCGCCGGTGATCATCACGGTGAGGTCGGTCGGCATCAGCCGGGCGAGCGCCCGGTAGATCTCCTGCATGGCCGGCGAGCGGCCGACCAGCGGGATGTCTTCGTTCTCGGGGGGCGCGCCGGCCGGCGCCGCGCCGCGGGGGCGCGACAGCGCCCGGCCCACGATGGCGATCAGCTCCTTCAGGTCGAAGGGTTTCGGCAGGTACTCGTAGGCGCCCCGCTCCGAGGCGCGGATCGCCGTCATGAAGGTGTTCTGCGCGCTCATGACGATGATCGGCAGCTCCGGCCGCACCCGCTTGATGCGGGGCAGCAGGTCGAACACGTTCTCGTCGGGCATGACCACGTCGGTGATGACGAGGTCGCCCTCCCCCTGCGCGACCCAGCGCCAGAGGGTGGCGCAATTGCCCGTCGAGCGGACCTCGTAGCCCGCCCGTGACAGCGCTTGGTTGAGCACGGTGCGGATCGCGGCGTCGTCGTCGGCGACGATGATGTGGCCGTTCGGCATGACTCTCTACTCAGACCTCCGACGGGGGGCCGGATTTGGGGATCGACATCACGGATCGACCGCCGATTCGCGCCCGTCCCGGGCACTCGACATCGGCAGAAGGATGCGGAACGCCGTGCGGCGCGGGGCGGGATCGCATTCGACGATCCCGCCGTGATCGCCGACGATCTTGGCCACCAATGCAAGACCGAGGCCGGATCCCTGCGCCTTGGTGGTGACGAACGGGTCGAACAGGTCCGGCAGCAGCTCGGCCGAGATGCCCGGGCCGTTGTCGCGCACGGCCACCTCGATCGGCAGGCTGACCCGCTCGCGGGAGCCCGGGACCTGCAGCCGCAGACCGGTGCGGAAGGCGGTCGACAAGGTGATCTCGCCCTCGACCGCGTCCGGGCCGATCGCCTCGGCGGCGTTCTTCACGAGGTTCAGGATCACCTGGATCAGCTGGTCGCGGTTGCCGAGCACCGGCGGCAGCGACGGGTCGTAGGTCTCGATGAATCGGATGTGCCGCGCGAAGCCCGACTGCGCCGAGCGCTTCACCTGATCGAGCACCCCGTGGACGTTGACGGCGCCGCGATCCGAGGGGCGTTCGTCGCCGAACAGCTCCATGCGCTCGACGATGCGGACGATCCGGTCGGATTCGTCGCAGATCAGGCGGGTGAGCAGCCGGTCCTCCTCGGCGCCGGTGCTCTCGAGGAGCTGCGCCGCGCCGCGGATGCCGGCGAGCGGGTTCTTGATCTCGTGGGCCAGCATCGCGCCGAGCGCCACCATCGAGCGCGCCGCGCCGCGATGGGTGAGCTGGCGGTTCATCTTGTCGGCGATCGTGCGCTCCTGGAGCATCATCACCACGGCGTCGCCGTCGTCGCCGAGCGGCGTCGCGAACACGTCGACGCTGCGCTCCAGCCCGAGGCGGGGCTGGGTCAGCTCCACCCGGTACTCGCTGACGCTGGCGCGGCGGCGCCGGACCTCGGCCACCAGGGCGATGATCGGCGAGGCGAACGGGATGATGTCGCGCAGGCGGCGGCGCTGCATCAGCCGCGCCGAGTAGTCGAAGAACGCCTCAGCGGCGTGGTTGCAGTGAAGGATCTGCTCGTCGGCGCCGATGGTCAGGACCGGCAGCGGCAGGGCGTTGAGCACGGCCTCGGCGGCGGTGTCGCGCCGGTTGCCGGATTCTTTCGGGAGGGACTCGTCGCTCACGCGGCCTCCTGGACGGGGTTTGCCGCGCCCGCGAAGGCCCGGGCCAGTAAGGTCAGCACGGTCTCCGGATCGGTTGTGGTGAGGAGCGTCGCGCGCTCCGCCGGGCCCAGCGCGCCGCCGGTCTCGGCATAGGCGGCGAGGTGCTTGCGCGCGTGGCGCACGCCCATGTCGCGGCCGTAGAGCGACAGCAGCCCCGCGTAATGCTCTGCGGCCAAGGCGGCCTGCTCGGCCCGGGACGGCTCGGCGGCCGGCCGGCCCGCGAGGGCAGCGGCGACCTGCCCGACCAGCCAGGGGCGGCCGGTCGCCGCGCGGCCGATCATGATTCCCGCGGCGCCCGAGGCGTCCAGGCAGGCGCGGGCGCTGGCGAGGTCGGTCACGTCGCCGTTGGCGATCACCGGGATCGACACCGCCGCGACGACCGCGCGGATCGCCGCCCAGTCGGCGCTGCCCTTGTAGAATTGCTGACGGGTCCGCCCGTGGACCGTCACGGCGTTCAGGCCCAGACGCTCGGCGCGGGCGGCGAGATCGGCGGCGTTGCGGCTCGCATCGTCCCAGCCGAGGCGCATCTTCACGGTCACCGGGACCGACACCGCGCCCCGCACCGCCGCGAGCAGGCGCTCGGCGTGGTCGAGATCGCGCATCAGCGCCGAGCCCGAGGCGATCCCCGTCACGATCTTGGCCGGGCAGCCCATGTTCACGTCGATCACGTGAGCGCCCCCGGCCTCCGCGAGCCGCGCGGCCTCCGCCATCGGAGCTGCCTCGCAGCCCGCGAGCTGGACCACGTGCAGGTCGACGCCGGAACCCTCGGCACGCAGCCTGGCCTCTCCGGATCCGCGGGTGAATTCCCGGGCCGCCACCATCTCGGAAATGACCGCGTCGGCGCCGCAGCGGCGGGCGATGCGGCGCATGTGCAGGTCGGTGACGCCCGAAAGAGGGGCGAGCAGGCAGAGCGGGACAGGGTCTGCCGCTCCAGCCTTCGCACCGTCGCGGCGCAGCGCGCTCAAATAATGGTCAGTCGTCATTCTGCACAACAATGAGGCAAGGCCGGTCCGCTGGCAAGCGGGGCCGCGCGTTGATTTCGGGCCCTCCCCCGCTTAAACGACGGGCACCCTCCGCGGCAGGGTTGCGCCGGCACTGCTGGCCCGCGCGCTGGCCGCCCCTCCGCCCCTCAGGACCTCACGAGTTCGTCGCCCATGCCCGCCACCGGCACGCCAGCCACCGGACCCGCCAGCGCGGGAGCCGGCGTCGCCGCGGTGGTGGTGGCGGCCGGTCGCGGCATCCGCATCGGCGGCGGCACGCCCAAGCAGTACCGCCGGGTCGGCGGGCAGGCGGTCCTGACCCGCACGCTGGCGGCGCTCGCGACTGACGACGCGATCGCGCGGATCCAACCGGTGATCGCCGCCGACGCAGCGGACTTCTTCCGGAGCTGCCTGGAGGAACTCGCGCCCGCGTTTCGCGCCAAGATCACCGCGCCGGTCGAGGGCGGCGCGACGCGCCAACTCTCCGTGCGCGCCGGTCTCGAGGCCCTGGCCGCCGGCGACGCGCCGGAGATCGTGCTGGTCCACGATGCCGCCCGCCCCTACGTTGACTCTGCGCTGATCGCCCGGGCGATCGCGGCCGGGCGCGACCACGGCGCGGCCGTTCCCGGCGTGCCGGTGACCGACACGGTCAAGCGCGTCGTCGACATCGCGCCCGGCATCGGCCGGGTGCACGAGACCCCGCCGCGGGAGCACCTGCGCGCGGTCCAGACCCCCCAGGCCTTCGCCTTCGGCCCGCTCCTCAAGGGCCACCGGGACGCCGCCGCGCAGGGCCTCGACGGCTTTACCGACGACGGCGCCCTCGCCGAATGGGCCGGCCTGCCAGTGGTGGTGTTCGCGGGCGACATCGCCAACCGCAAGATCACTCAGCCCGCCGACCTGATCGAGGCGGACCGCGCCTTCGCGACCGAGACCACCGAATTGCCAGCGCCGGGAGCCCGCGCCATGACCACCTACGTGACCCGCCTCGGCACCGGCTTCGACGTGCACGCCTTCACCACCGGCGACCATGTCTGGCTCGGCGGCGTGAAGATCCCGGCCGACCGCGGCGTGCTCGCCCATTCGGACGGCGACGTGGCGCTGCACGCCCTGACCGACGCCCTGCTCGGCGCCATCGCGGACGGCGATATCGGCACCCACTTCCCGCCCTCCGACGAGCGCTGGCGCGGCGCCGCCTCGGACCAGTTCCTGGCCCATGCCTGCGATCTGGTCCGCGCCCGCGGCGGCCGCATCGACCATCTCGACATCACCGTGCTCGCCGAGGCGCCGCGCATCGGCAAGCACCGCGAGGAGATCCGGGCGCGCATCGCCGCCATCGCGGGCGTGCCGCTCTCGGCGGTCTCCATCAAGGCGACGACCACCGAGAAGCTCGGCTTCGTCGGGCGAGCCGAGGGTCTTGCGGCTCAAGCGGCCGCCACGGTCCGGCTGCCCGAGGAGGACGGCCCCGCCCTCGACGCGCAGGCCGAGACCGCGATGCGGCAGCGCTGAGCGGTTTCGGGTCGGGCGTGGACGGGACGCGACTGGCCCCTCTGTCGTTGGGGCTCGCCGATTTACCCGTCCGCCTCGGCAACGCGGCTTCGGCACCGGGCGCGGATCTGCTCGCCCGGGCGAGAGAGGAACAAGGCGATGGGACCCGCGCCGGGCCGCGACCCGTCTCAGGCTACCCGCACCAGCAGCGCGATCGCCGCGACGCCCAGGGCCGCCATCGTCACGATGATGCCGCCACCGCGGCAGGCGAACTGGCGCGACGAGTTCGGGGGCGCGAACATCCCGATCGGATGTAGGATCCGGGCGACCAGCAGCGCGATCAGCAGCGCCCGGACGAGGCCGTGACTGCCGCCGCTCGCCTCCAGCAGGCCGATGACGATCAGAGCCAGCGGCACGTACTCCGCGAAATTGGCGTGCGAGCGGACGCGCTTGAGCACCGTGTCGTCGCCCCCGTCGCCGAACAGCACGTTCTCGGAGACGCGGGCCCCGATCACCCATCCCGAGAGGCCCAGATACACGAGGGCGAGCAGCCCGGCGTAGAAGGCCGTGGTCGCGGGGAAGATCATGGAAAGGGTGTCTCCGATCGGGGCCCGCCGCTCCTTGAGCCGGGCTCGGCCTTGGGTCACAACATGAGATAGGGCGCCGCCGCCCGAGGGGAGCCCGTTCGCGATGATCGACGACGCAGAGCTTCTCGCCCGCGCCGAGGCGCTGGTCGCGGCCTACGCGGCGGCCGGGCGCACCGTCGCCACGGCCGAATCCTGCACGGGCGGCCTCGTGGCCGGCCTGCTCACCGCGGTGCCGGGCTCGTCGGCCGTCTTGGAGCGCGGCTTCGTCACCTACTCGAACGAGGCCAAGGCCGAAGCGATCGGCGTGCCTATGGACCTGATCCGCCGGCACGGCGCGGTCAGCGAGCCCGTGGCCCGGGCGATGGCCGCCGGGGCGCTGGCCGCGTCGCGGGCCTCCGTCGCGGTGGCGATCACCGGCATTGCCGGTCCCGGGGGCGGCAGCGCCGAGAAGCCCGCCGGGCTGGTGCATTTCGGCCTCGGCCAGCGGGACGGCGAGACGCGTCATCTGGAGCGGCGCTACGGCGATCTCGGGCGCGCGGGCATCCGCCGCGCCGCCGTGGCCGACGCGCTCGGTCTGCTGGAGGACGCCCTCAGCGACTGATCACGGCACGGGAGGACGGCCCATGGACACGGTGACGACCCGCCTCTGCATCGTCGGCGGAGGCCCCGCCGGGATGATGGCCGGATTGCTCTTCGCCCGCGCGGGCATCGATGTCACCGTGCTGGAGAAGCACGCGGACTTCCTGCGCGACTTTCGCGGCGACACGATCCACCCGTCGACGCTCGACCTAATGGACGAGCTGGGTTTCACCGCGCGCTTCCGCGCCCTCCCCCAGCGCCGCGTCGAGAACTTCTCCGGCGTCGTCGACGGGCGCAGCTACCGGGTCGCCGATTTCAGCCGGCTGCCGACCCGGAACCGCTTCCTGTCCTTCATGCCGCAATGGGACTTCCTGGATTTCCTGGCCACCGAGGCCGCGCGCTACCCGGCGTTCCGCCTGATCCGCCGCACCGAGGCGCAGGACCTGATCGAGGCGGAGGGCCGCGTCGCGGGCGTGCGCGCCGCCGGGCCGGACGGTCCGGTCGAGATCCGGTCCGATCTCGTGCTCTGCGCGGACGGCCGTCATTCGCGGATGAGGGCGCAGGCGGGATTCACCCCCCGGGCCTTCGGCGCGCCGATCGACGTGCTGTGGTTCCGCCTGCCGCGCCGGGACGGCGATCCGGAGGCGGCGGCCGGGCGGTTCGGGCCGGGACGGATCCTGATCACCCTCGACCGGGGCGACACGTGGCAATGCGCCTACGTGGTGCCGAAGGGCGGCGACGCCGCGCTCCGGGCGAAGGGCCTGCCGGCCTTCCGGGCCGCAGTGGCGCAGCTCGCGCCGTTCCTGGCCGACCGCACCGAGGCCATCGCCGACTGGGACGACGTCAAGCTCCTGACCGTCACGGTCGACCGGCTCGACCGCTGGCATCGCCCGGGGCTGCTCTGCATCGGCGACGCCGCGCACGCCATGTCGCCGGTGGGCGGCGTCGGGATCAACCTCGCGATCCAGGACGCGGTGGCGGCGGCCAACCTCCTGGCCGAGCCTCTGCGGGCCGGTCGCCCCACGGAGGCCGACCTCGCCCGGGTCCAGGCCCGGCGGATGTTTCCGGTGCGGGCCACGCAGGCGCTGCAGCGGGTGATTCAGTCCCGCGTCATCGCCGCGTCGCTAGCGGCCGAAGCGCCGTTCCGGGCGCCGCTGGCCCTGCGCCTCCTCGACGCTTTGCCGCGGCTTCAGGTCCTGCCGGCGCGGATGATCGGGATGGGCGTGCGGCCCGAGCACGTGCGGATGCCGGCGCGGGCCTGAGACCGTCGCGGCGCCCGCGCCGGCGGGGCGCTACGCCCGCGCCCCGTACATCCGGTCCGCCCGCCCCTCGAAGGCGTCGGTGAACTTGCGGAAGGCCCGATCGAACATCGTGCCCATGAGGAGCCCGAGGGTGCGGCTCTTGAACTCGTAGGTGATGAAGAAGTCGACGTTGCAGCCGCCGTTCGGGCCATCCTTGAACAGCCAGCGGTTCTCCAGGTGCCGGAACGGGCCGTCGATATACTCCGCCACGATCTTGAGGTTCGCCGGATCGAGGGTGACCCGGGTGGTGAAGCGCTCGCGGATCGCCTTGTAGCCCACGCCCATCTCGGCGATCAGGACCTGCCCGCCCTCGGGCATGTCCTGCCGGCGGATCACCCGCAGGGATTCGCAGAGCGGCAGGAACTCGGGGTAGCGCTCCACGTCGGCGACGAGGTCGTACATCTGCTGCGGCGAATGTTTCACCGCGCGGGTGACCCGGAAGGACGGCATCGTGTTCGGATTTCCTCAGGCCGAGAGCGCGGGCGACAGTTTGGCCAGACGCGCCGCCTGAAGTCGCGAAAAGTCCTCGCCCGCATGGTGCGATGAACGCGTCAGGGGCGTGGCCGAGACCAGCAGGAAGCCCTTGGCGTAGGCGGTGGTCTCGTAGGCCTTGAATTCGTCGGGTGGGACGAAGCGCACGACTTCGTGGTGCTTCTTCGAGGGCTGCAGGTACTGGCCGATGGTCAGGAAGTCGACGTCGGCCGAGCGCAGGTCGTCCATGAGCTGGAGGACCTCGTTCCGCTCCTCGCCGAGCCCGACCATGATGCCCGACTTGGTGAAGATCGCCGGGTCGAGCTCCTTCACCCGCTGCAGCAGGCGCACCGAGTGGAAGTAGCGGGCGCCCGGCCGCACCGTGAGGTACTTGGCCGGCACCGTTTCCAGGTTGTGGTTGAACACGTCCGGCTTGGCGGCGACCACGACCTCGAGCGCGCCGTCCTTGCGCAGGAAGTCGGGGGTCAGGATCTCCACGGTCGTGCCGGGGCTCGCCCGCCGGATCGCCGCGATGGTGCGGGCGAAGTGCTCGGCGCCGCCATCTTTCAGGTCGTCCCGGTCCACCGAGGTGATGACCACGTGGTGCAAGCCGAGCTTGGCCACCGAATCGGCGATCTTGTCCGGCTCGCCCAGGTCGAGGGCGTCGGGCAGGCCGGTGCGCACGTTGCAGAAGGCGCAGGCCCGCGTGCAGGTGTCGCCCATGATCATGAAGGTGGCGTGCCGCTTCTCCCAGCACTCGCCGATATTCGGGCAGCCGGCCTCCTCGCAGACCGTAACGAGCCCGTGCTCGCGCACGATCTTCTGCGTCTCGGTCCAAGCCTTGGAGCCCGGTGCCTTCACGCGGATCCAGTCCGGCTTCTTGGCCTGGACCGGCTGGTCGGGCCGGTGCGCCTTCTCGGGATGGCGCAGGCGCGCGGCGCGCGGATCGTTCTTCAGAATGTCGAGGACGATGGCCATGCCACACCGCGGGGAAGCGCCCGGGGGCGCGGTCGGGATCGCCCTGACTTAAGGCTCAAGGCCGCGCGCCGCAAACCACCGCGACGCCGGGCCGCCCCGCGGCGGTTGAGGGTGTGGTCGTTCCGTCAGATCCCGAGCGCCCGGACGAACAGCCCGGCGAGCACCGCCCCGACCAACGGTGCGGCGACGGGGATCAGCGCGTAGCCCCAGTCGGAGGTGCCCTTTCCGACTATCGGCAGCACCGCGTGGGCCACGCGCGGCCCGAGGTCGCGGGCGGGGTTGATGGCGTAGCCGGTGGTGCCGCCGAGCGACAGGCCGATGCCCCAGACCAGCATGCCGACCATATAGGGCGCGACGGCCCGCGGGATCGCGCCGGTTGAGCCCAGCGTGGTGGTCACGAGGGCGGAGATGGTCAGGATCAGGAAGAAGGTCGCGATGATCTCGGAGAGCCAGTTGGCCTTCGCGTCCCGGATCGCCGGGCCGGTGCAGAAGCAGGCGAGCTTGAGGCCGGGATCCTGGGTCGCGCCCCAGTGCGGCAGGTAGTGGAGCCAGACGATCACGGCGCCCACGAAGGCGCCGAGCATCTGGGCCGGGATGTAGGTGGCGAGCTTGCTGTAATCGCCGGAGCTGACCGCACCCGCCACGGTGACCGCCGGGTTGATGTGGGCATCGGCGCTACCGGTGGCGTTGGCCACGAACACGCCGGCGAGGACCGCGAAGGCCCAGCCCGCCGTGATGGCGATCCAGCCGGCGTTCTCGCCCTTGGAATGCTTGAGCAGGGCGCCGGCCACGACGCCGTCGCCGAGCACGATCAAGGTCATCGTGCCCAGGAATTCGCCCAGGAAGGGTGATGTCATCGTCCTGTCTCCCCCGTTCGCTGCTTTTTGTGAGATTCCAAAGCTTGTGCGAGCGTGTGATCGCCGGAGGCGGTCACTGATATCTGCGCGGATCCCATCCACCTCCCTCATCGTGAAGCGCCGACGCGCAGCGAAGGCCTCGAAGGCGAGTCCCAGGGATCGCGCGGCTGGCTGAACCCCTCCTTCGAGGCGGCTTCGCCGCACCTCAGGATGAGGTCGCGGGTGTGATGGAGGTGGTCACGAGGCCCTCGGGCCGCACGCCGTGCACACGGGTCCGAGGGCGATGCCGTCAATCCTCGTCGGTCTTCCAGTCGAAGGAGCGCTGCACCGCCCGGCTCCAGGCGGCGGCGATGGTCTCGCGCCGGCCGGCATCCATCTTCGGCGTCCAGCGCTTGTCGACGCCCCAGTTGCGCTTGAGGTCGTCGAGTCCCTTCCAGTAGCCGACCGCGAGACCCGCCGCGTAGGCGGCGCCGAGCGCGGTGGTCTCGGCCACCTTCGGGCGCACCACCGGCACGTCGAGCATGTCGGCCTGGAACTGCATCAGCGTGTTGTTGGCGACCATGCCGCCGTCGGCGCGCAACTCCTTGACGGGGATGCCGGAATCCTTGGCCATCGCGTCCAGCACCTCGTGGGTCTGGAAGGCGGTGGCCTCCAGCACCGAGCGGGCGATGTGGCCGCGGTTGACGTAGCGGGTCAGGCCGATGATCAGGCCGCGGGCGCCCTCGTTCCAGTGCGGCGCGTAGAGGCCCGAAAAGGCCGGCACGAAGTAGACGCCGCCATTGTCCTCGACCGTGGTGGCGAGCGTCTCGACCTCCGCGGAATCCTTGATCATGTGCAGGTTGTCGCGCAGCCACTGCACCAGGGCGCCGGTGATGGCGATGGAGCCTTCGAGCGCGTAGGCCGGCTTCTGGCCGTCGAGACGATAGGCCAGCGTCGTGACGAGGCCGGCCTTCGAGGGAACGGGCTCCTCGCCGGTGTTCATCAGCGCGAAGCAGCCGGTGCCGTAGGTGTTCTTGGCCTCGCCCGGAGCGAAGCAGGTCTGGCCGAACAGGGCGGCCTGCTGGTCGCCCAGGATGCCGGCGATCGGCACACCCGCGAACGGCGCCTTGGTCTCGCCGTAGACCTCACTCGACGAGACGATCTTCGGCAGCATCGCCTTCGGGATGCCGAAGGTCTTCAGCATGCCGTCGTCCCATTCCAAGGTCTTGAGCGACATGAGCTGCGTGCGGCTGGCATTGGTCACGTCGGTGACGTGGAGGCCGCCGTTCGTGCCGCCGGTGAGGTTCCAGACGAGCCACGTGTCGATGTTGCCGAACAGCACGTCGCCGGCCTCGGCCTTCTCGCGGGCGCCCTCGACATGATCGAGCAGCCAGCGGAGCTTGAGACCCGAAAAATAACTCGCCAGCGGCAGGCCGGTGAGGTCGCGGAACCGGTCGCGGCCGCCGTCGCGGGCAAACTCGGCGACGAGCCGGTCGTTGCGGGTATCCTGCCAGACCAGGGCGTTGTGCAGCGGCTTGCCGGTCGTCCGGTCCCAGATCACCGTCGTCTCGCGCTGGTTGGTGATGCCCACCGCGGCGAGGTCGGAGGGCTGCAGGCCGCCCTTCTCCAGCGCCTCGCGCATCACCCCTTGCGTCTTGGCCCAGATCTCGGACGCGTCGTGCTCCACATGACCGGGCGCAGGATAGATCTGCGCGTGCTCGGCCTGGGCCAGCGCGATGACGCTGCCCTCCCGGTCGAACACGATGAAGCGGCTGCTGGTGGTGCCCTGATCGATGGCCCCGACGTAACGGCTCATCGTTCCCTCCCCTGTTATGCCCGGTCGGTCTGCGCCGGAACGGGTCCGAAATCGTCAGGCTGCCTCGGCCCTGCGATCGAGATAGGCGGCCAGGCGCGCGGCGCTCTCCGGGCTCGTGCGCAAGCCGAGCTTCGAGCGGCGCCACAGGATGTCGTCGGCGGTGACCGCCCATTCCTCGGTGCGCAGGTAATCGACCTCGGCCGCCGTCAGCCCGCCGTCGAAGGCCTCGCCGAGATCCGCCATCGACTGCGCCGTCCCGACGATGTCCCGCGCCCGGGTGCCGTAGGCGCGGGCGAGGCGCCGGGCGGTCTCGTCGGGCAGGAACGGCTTCTCGGCCTTCAGCTTGGCGAGGAACTGATCGAAGTCGGCATCCTTCATGGCGCCGCCGGGCAGAACCGCGTCCCCGGTCCAGGCCTTCTTGAGGTGCGGGAAATACGGCTTCAGCTTCTCCAGCGCGTGCTCGGCGAGCCGCCGGTAGGTCGTGATCTTGCCGCCGAACACCGAGAGCACCGCGGCCGTCCCGCCCTGGTCCTCGACGTCGAGGACGTAGTCGCGGGTCACCGCGGAGGCGTTCTCGGCCGCGTCGTCGTAGAGCGGGCGCACGCCCGAGTAGCTCCAGACCACGTCGGCTGGCGTGATCGTGGTGTCGAACGAGCGGTTGATGCAGCCGCAGAGGTAGTCGGTCTCGGCGTCCGAGATCGAGACCGGGCCGGGCTCGCCGTCGTAGGGCACGTCGGTGGTGCCGATCAGCGTGAAGTCCCGCTCGTAGGGGATCGCGAAGATGATGCGCTTGTCGGGCTGCTGCAGGATGTAGGCCTGGTCGCCCTCGAACAGGCGCTTCACCACGATGTGGCTGCCCTTGATCAGGCGCACCGCCGCGCGGCTGTTGATTCCGAGCGTGCCGCCGAGCGTCGCGCTCACCCAGGGGCCGGCGGCGTTGACCACGGCCTTCGCCCGGACGGTCCGCTCGGCCCCGCCGCGCTCATCGCGCAGCGTCGCGACCCAGCCGTCACCCGCGCGCCGCGCCGAGACGACACCGGTGCGGGTCAGCACTGTGGCACCGCGCTCGCGGGCATCCATGGCGTTCAACACCACGAGGCGGCTGTCCTCCACCCAGCAGTCGGAATAGACGAAGCCCCGGTTCAGGCGCTTCTGCAGCGGGGCGCCGTAGGCGGAACTGCGCAGATCGATCCCGTGCGAGCCCGGCAGCGTCCGCAGCCGCGCGAGATGGTCGTAGAGGAACAGGCCGAGCCGCAGCATCCAGGCCGGGCGCAGGCCCTCGTCATGGGGCAGGACGAAGCGCAGCGGCCAGATCACGTGCGGGGCGAGCCGCAGAAGCCGCTCGCGCTCGGCCAGCGCCTCCCGAACGAGGCGGAACTCGTAATATTCGAGGTAGCGGAGGCCGCCGTGGATCAGCTTCGTCGAGGATGAGGAGGTGAAGCCGGCCAGATCGCCGCGCTCGGCCAGCAGGACCGACAGGCCGCGGCCGGCGGCATCCCGGGCGATGCCGGTGCCGTTGATGCCGCCACCGACGACTAGGAGATCGTAGGCGTCCGACGGCTCGGGCTGGCGCGTTGCTGCCGCCATGGTTCCTCCTGTCCCGCCCTGGCGGCGGGTTGGAGATATATTGAGCCTGCCACGGATTTTCGCAAGCGAAAAAACGAGTGTTCGTTAGGGTTCGCTACCGCTCTCGGCCACGGCCAGCGTAACGCCCTGACGGTCCATCAATGCGACGATCTCGGCGGGTGGCGTCCGGTCGGTGAAGAAGGTGTCGACCTGGTCCAGCCGCCCGACCTGGACCATCGGACGGCGGGTGAACTTGGTGTGGTCGGCGACCAGGAAGGTTTTCCGCGCATGCGCCAGGATGGTCTGCGTCGCGCGAACCTCTTCGTAATCGTAGTCGAGGAGCGCCCCGTCGGCGTCGATGCCGCTGATCCCGATCACCGCCACGTCGACGCGGAACTGGCTGAGCGTGTCGCAGGTAAGCTGGCCGAGCACCGCGCCGTCGCGGTTTCGCACGGTGCCGCCGGCCACCACGATGCGGAACTCCGTCAGTTCCGCCAGCGAGATCGCAACGTTGAGGTTGTTGGTGATGATGCTGAGATCGTCGTGACGGGTCAGCTCTCGGGCGACCGCCTCCGGCGTCGTGCCGATGTTGATGAAGACCGAGCAGTGCGAGGGGATCCGGCTTGCCGCCAGGCGACCGATCCGGGTCTTCTCCGGCAGCAGGGTCACGCGCCGGTCGGCATAGTCGATGTTCTCGACGCTCGACGGCAGGCCGCCGCCGCCCCGGTAGCGCTCGAGGCGACCCTCGGCGCTCAATTCGTTGAGGTCGCGGCGGATCGTCTGCACGGTGACGCCGAACTGCGCCGCCAGGGCCTCGATGGTGACGAAGCCCCGCTGGCGTACCGAGGCCACGATGGCGCTGCGCCGCCCCTCGACACCGGTCGCCTCGATCCTGTCCTCGGATCTCCGGTCGAGCGGTCGTGACATCGATCCTCCCCGCGGTTCCCCGCTCCCCAGATACGCTACCGCGGATCGAACCGTGTTCGTTTCCGAACATCCTTCGGTCGATGCCGGGTTCGCGCGAGCTTGAACCGCCCTATCGTGTCCGGCAACCGGCGAGCCGGCTGCATTATGCTGCTTGGCTGCTCCGCCGGCTTCTGGCCTGTGAACAGGCACAAAAAAGGCCTGCCGCAGTCGCGACAGGCCAGCCGTATGGGCGACGCCGCTCAGCGCGACGAGGCCCGACGGTGATTACATGTGATGGCGCATCCGGCGGTGATGCTTCATCATCCGCTTGTGCTTCATGCGCTTGCGCATCATCGGCCGGGCGGCCGGGGCGGCACCTTGCTCCATCGCGGCGCCTTCCGCTGCCCGCTCCATGCCGCCGCGCGGGCCACCGGCCTGCGAGCCGGAGGAATTGTAGGGCGAGTTGCCCTGGGCGTAGGCGGAGCCCGCGAGCAGCGTCAGCGACGCGGCAGCGATCAGAAGTTTCTTCATCGTCAATCCCTGGCGTAGACCGGCGCAGGCGAGGCCGCGCACCTCGTCAGGTGCGATTCCGCTGCGTCGGAAAATAAGCGGCTCAGACAAGACTTGGTTCCGCCTGAACATGCGCCGCGGACCCGATCATTGCCGGGAGCGTTAACACGGCCTATGTCGCGAGCCGTCCCGGTTCGGCCGCGACCGGATAAGGGGGGAGCGAGTGGCGGTGGCCAGCAACGGTTCGGCCTATCTCGTCCTCGACGTTGCCGGCACGCCCTGCGCCCTGCCCCGTGCGGCCGTGGCCGAGGTTCTGCCGCTTCCGGATCTGCACAATCCGCCCGCTGCCGGGGGATGGCTCATCGGTTTCCTCAATCTCGGCGGCGCGCCCATCCCGGTCATCGACTTGGCCGCTCTGCTCGGGCTGCGTCCGGCCGTGTCGGCGGCCGGCCTCTACGCGCACCTCGTCCTCACCCGCGCCGCGCCGCACGCCTATCTCGTGGATCGGGCCGCCGACCTCGTGACCGTCCCCGAGGCCGCGATCCGGCCGGTCGAGGCGGAGGGGACGCTCAACGGCTGTGTCGCGGCCGAGCTCGTCCTCGGCGACCGCCTCATCCACGCGCTCGCGCCGGAGCGGCTCCTGACGGCGCAGGAACAGGCCCGGGTCGCCGCGCTGTCGCAGGCCGCCGCCGAACGGCTCGCCGCGCTGCCGCAGACCGCCTGACCGCCCGATGCCACGTTCGGGTACGCCCCGCCCCGATCCGGGCGCCGACCCGGCCTATGCCGCGCTGAAGGCACGGATCATCGCGCGAACCGGCCACCATTACTACATCGACAAGGACGATCTGCTGATCGAGCGCCTGCGGCGGCGCTTCCGCGCATCCGGCTCCACCGACTGCGCCGCCTACACCGCCCTCCTGTCGGATGGCGCCCAGGGCGAGGCGGAATGGGCGCGTCTCGAGGCGGAGATCACCGTCGGGGAGACCTTCTTCTTCCGCTACGCCGAGCAGTTCCAGGCGTTGCGGGAGACGATCCTGCCGGCGCTGATCGAGGCGCGGGCTTCCGAGCGCTCGTTGCGGATCTGGAGCGCGGGCTGCTCCACGGGGGCCGAGCCCTATTCCCTGGCGATCCTGGTGCGGGAGCTTCTCGGGGAGGCGCTGCCCGACTGGCGGATCGCGATCCTCGGCACCGATATCAGCACGGAGGCGCTAGCCACGGCGCGCGCCGCCGAGTACGGCCGCTGGGCCCTGCGCACGATGCCGCTAGAGGACCGGCTGCGCTACTTCACCCGGCTTCCGCCTGCCCCCGGGATCCGGCGCGAGGGCGGCTATGCCCTGAGGCCGGAATTCCGCACGCTGGTGCGGTTCGAGCGCGGCAACCTTCTGACGCTCACCGAGCCCGGACCACCGCAGGGCGAGGTGTTCGACCTCATCCTGTGCCGGAACGTGCTGATCTATTTCGACGCCCGTACCGTCAGCGCCGTGGTGCGCGGCCTCAGCGGCAGGCTGCGGGACGATGGCTGGCTGCTGCTCGGCCATGCCGAGCCGAGCCCGGCTTTCGCGTCCTTCCTTGCACCCGTCAGCCTGCCCGGCACGGTGGTCTACCGCCGCCTCGTCGAGGCGCTGCCGCCACCCCCAGCCGCTCCGGTCCCGATCTTCGTCGAAGCACCGGCCGTGCCGCATGGACGCGCGCATGCCAGCCCGGAGGACGCGGCCGCACTGGTTCCCGCAGACGCACTTCCGCATGGCCAGGATCGCGCGCCGGCCTCGCGCGCGAAGCCGACGAGCGAGCCGGCCGGCCAGGCCCCGGAGGAAGCGGATCCCCGCGCCGAGACGGCGTCTTCAGGCGATATCGACACGATCCGCGCCCTTGCGGATGCGGGTGAGACTGGCGCAGCCTGGCGGGCGCTGCGCGCCGCTCTCGATCGAGATCCCACCGATCCGGCCCTGCGCTTCTACGAGGGCCTGCTCGCCCGCACCCTCGGGCGTGACGCGGAGGCCGAGCGCGCGCTGCGGGCGGCGCTCTATCTCGACCGGGCCTTCGTGATGGCCCATTACCATCTCGGCCTGTTGCTCCTCGGCTTGGGCCGCCCGGACGAGGCCGCCCGCGCCCTCGACAATGCGATTGCCCTGAGCCAAGCCCTCGGGCCGGATACGGAGCTGCCCGAGGGTGACGGCGCGTCCGCCGGCGAGGTCGCGGCCGGTGCGGCGGCAGCCCGCGCCGGCCTCGTACGTGGCCGCGGCGCCGACCGCAGGAGATCCTGATGGAGGCAACATCGAGCGGACCGAAGGGCCATCAGCGCGTCCGGACGGACCGGGACCTGCGCGCCGAACGCGCCGCCGCCCTCGCCCGGCGCGGCGCGGCCGCAGGGGAATCCGAGACCGGCGTCGACCATCTCGTCTGCGCCTGCGGGTCCGAGCGCTACGGGCTGCCGGTGACCGCCGTCGCGCAGATCCTGCCGATGCGCCCGTGCACACCCATGCCCGGCGCGGTGCCGGCTCTCATCGGGCTCGTCGCCCTCTCGGGCCGGATTGTCGGGGTGCTCAGCTTGGCGCGCGCGCTCGGACGCCCGGACGCCGCGCCCGATCCGGAGGCCGACGGGGGGCACTTGGTCGTGCTGCGGAGCGCGCTGTCCCACGCACAGCCCCATCACCAAGGCCTTGTCCAGCCGCTCGCCTTCGCGGTCGACCGGGTGCTCGGCATCGTCCGCGCCGCCGGATCTTCCGCCGCGTCGTCGGGGATCGCGGATCCCGATGGATTGGGCAACGAGGCCGCTTCGGGTTATGCCCCCGGGGCAACGAGCGACGGCCGTCCCGACTTCGTCGTCATCGATCTCCCCCGCCTTCTGCGCCGCGTCCTGCCCTGACGGGCGCTGCTTCAACCGGAGCCACCCTCGACCGTGACGCTCTCGATCGGACGACGAATCCTCCTCGGCTTCTTTGCCGTCACGGTGGTGATCGTGGCGCTCGGCCTTTACGCGCTGGAGCAGATCGGGGCGGTGCGCGACACCACGGACGCGATCGTGCGGCGTGACATGACGGTGCTGCGCCAACTCGACGATCTCGGGAACGAGGCCCGGGATCTCGGGATCCTGCGCCGCACCGCGGTGATCGCGATGCTGACGCAGTCTCAGTCTCAGCCTCAGGGGCAATTGACCCGCACGGAGGACACGCTGGCGAAGTGGCGCCAGACCGCGACCCAGGTGGAGAACCGCCTCGCCGCCACGATTCAGCTTTCCAATGAGTACAGGGCCTTCTCGCCCTCCGCCGACCGCATCGCCGCCTGGGACCGCATCGCCGCGGCGGCGGGCGAGGTCCAGCGCGCCTTCCGCGAGGTCCGAAGCCTCAGCGAGGCCCAGTTCGCCGCCATCCTCAAGCAGGACACGGCCGCCGTCGAGGCGCGCAACGACGAGATCACGCGCCTCCAGGTGCCCTTCCTGGAGGGGATCAAGAACCTGAGAACCCTGCTGGACGGCGGCATGGCCCTGGGCCAGCGCGCGGCACAGGAGGTCTACGACCGCTCCCGCCTCTCGATCTACCTGACGCTGGCGGCCGCCGTTCTCCTCGCGATCATCGTCACGTGGCTGATCAGCCGCGCGGTGGTGCGCCCGCTGGAGACGGTCATGGCGTTCGTGGCCCGTGTAGGCGAGGGCGACCTGTCGGGACGGCTGGACGCGCGCGGTGGCGACGAGATCGGCCGCCTCGGCACGACGCTGAACGCGATGGTGGCGGGGCTGTCGGACCTCGCGCGCACCAACCGCGCCGCCACCGCCGACCTGAACGCGGCCGCGGCCGAGATCCGCGCTTCGGCCCAGGAGCAGGCCGCCTCCGTGGAGCAGCAATTCGCCGCCGTGCAGGAGACCGCCGCCACGGTCGACGAGATCACCCATTCGGGCGCGCAGATCAGCAAGCGCGCCACCGAGGTGATCGCCACCGCCCAGGCCACCGCCCAGACCTCCCGCCAGGGGCGGCGCGCCGTCTCGGACACCGCCAAGGCCATGGACGCGATCCGCGAGCAGGCCGAGGCGGTGGCCGGCAACATCGTGAGCCTGTCGGAGAAGACCCAGACGATCGGCGACATCATCGAGACGGTCAACGACATCTCGGAGCGCACGCACCTGCTGGCGCTCAACGCGGCGATCGAGGCGGCGGCGGCCGGTGAGAGCGGGCGCAGCTTCGCGGTGGTGGCCTCGGAGATGAAGCTGCTGGCCGACCAGGCGAAGGCGGCGACCGGCCAGGTGCGCGGGATCCTGGGCGAGATCCAGCGGGGCATCAACACGTCGGTGATGCTCACCGAGGAGGCGGTCAAGCGCGCCGCCGCCGGCAAGACGCGCTCGGACACGACGCAGCGGACCATCGAGGAAATCACCGCCCGGGTGGAGGAGAATGTCCAGACCTTCCAGCAGATCATCGCGTCGACGAACCAGCAGCAGCTCGGCATTGAGCAGGTGATGGGCGCGCTCCAGAACATCCGGCAGGCCAGCCAGCAGACGGCGGCCGGCACGCGGCAGGTCGAGACCGCCTCGGCCAACCTGACGGAGCTGGCCCAGGCGCTCATGGCCCTCGCCGAACGCTACCGGCACTGAGGCCGGCTGCGTCTTGGCCGAGGATATCCGCCAGCTCCTGCTCGCCGCCTTCGACGTCGAGCATCGCGAGCACGTCACGGCGATCCGCGGGGCGCTCGGCAGCGCCACGCCGGATTGGAACGACGTCTTTCGCCGTGCCCACAGCCTGAAAGGGGCGTCGCGGGCCGTCGATCTGCCGGCCGTCGAGGCGGTCGCCCACCGTCTTGAGACCCTGTTCGAGAGGGTGCGGACCGGCGCGACGGCCCTCGACCGCGATGCGGCGAACGCCGTCCACCTCGCCCTCGACCGCGTCGAGGCTTACGTCGCCGGGCTCAAGGACGGGGCCGGCCCGGAGATGCCGTCGGACGCCCTGACGGCGCTCGGCCGGGTCCTCGATCCGCCCGGCGCGGCGCAAGAAAGCGCCCCGGCTGCCGCCGAGTCGTCCAGACCGGCCGTCGATGCACCGGCCGCGGCGCCGGTTGCGGCCACCGCGAGCGCGCCGGTTGTCCAGAAGTCCGCGGCCGAGCCGGCCGATCCGGGCACGGCCTTCCTGCGCGTTCCCGGCGAAGCCGTAGACGCGATGGCCCGTGCGAGCCACGACCTCGCGAGCACCCTGGCGGCCCGGGCTCCCGCAGCCGAAAGCCTCGCCCGCCTCGCTCGCCTGGCTCGCGACCTGCGCGCCGGCGCGGAGGCGCTCGCCGCCGAGGCGCCCACGGAGCAGCCGGGATTGCGCGCCTTCGCGGCGGAGGTCGGTTCCTTCGCCCGGGAGGCTGCGGATCTGTCCCGACGCCAAGCGGCCGCCACCAGCGCGATCGAGGGTGCCGCGTCCCGCGTCCGCGCGGCGGCCGAACGCCTGGCCCTGGTGCCGGCCGAGACGGTGCTTGCGCCCCTCGCCCGGTCGCTCCGCGAGACCGCCCGCGAGCAGGGACGCGAGGTGGATCTCGACCTGCGGGGCCTCGATCTGCCGGTCGAGCGCGGCACGCTGCAGGTGCTGAAGGATCCGTTGCTGCACGCCCTGCGCAACGCCCTGAGCCATGGCTGGCAGACGCCGGAGGCCCGCCGCGCCGCCGGCAAACCCGAGGCGCTGGGTCTGGGACTCGATCTCGCCGTCCGCGGCTCGCGCCTGCAGGTCACGGTGTTCGACGACGGGCCAGGGCCCGATCTCGCCCGGATTGAGGCCGTGGCGCGGGAGCGCGGCCTCCTCGCTCCGGAGATTGCCGTCGGTGCGGAGCACTTGCTGCGCCTCGTGTTCGAGCCCGGCTTCTCGACGGCGGACGCCGTCGACACCCTGTCCGGGCGCGGATACGGCCTGTCGGTGGCGGCGGATGCGGCGCGCCAGCTCGCCGGCAGCGTGCGCCTCGAGCCGCGCGAGCCGGCCGGCACCGCCCTGGTCTTCAGCCTGCCGTTGTCGGCGGCCCGGCGCAGCCTGCTCTTGGTCGAGGCGGCCGGGCGTGTCTACGCGCTGCCGGGCGGCGCCGTGGAGCGCCTGCTGCGCCTGCGACGGACGGAGCTGCCGGTCGCGATGGGCCGTACGATGCTCCGGCTCGGCGAGGGCAAGGCCGCGACGAGCCACCCGGTCGTCGGACTCGCTGAGATCCTCGGCCAGGCCGGTGATCCGGCCGACCCCGAGATCCTCACGGCCGCGGTGCTGCGGGCCGGGGGCACCCGCTTGGCGCTGGCGGTCGATCGCCTGCACGACGTGCGACCGCTCCTGGTCCTGCCAGCCCCCGATTTCGGAGCCGATCCCGAGCTCATCGCGGGCACCGCGGTGCTGCCCGGAGACGTCCCGGTGCTGGTCCTCGACCCGGACGGTCTCGCCGCGCGCGCGGCTGTCGCACCTTCGGCCGGAACGATGGGGCAGGCTCCACGTTCGACGACTCATGCAGCGCCGCGCGCATCCGCGCGCGCGACGATCTTGGTCGTCGACGATTCGATCACCACCCGGACCTTGGAGAAGGGAATCTTGGAAGCCGCCGGCTACCGCGTGGTCGTCTGCGTCGACGGGCAGGATGCCCTCGACCGGCTGCGCGCCGACATCGAGCCCGTGGACCTCGTCCTCGCAGACGTGGAGATGCCCCGCCTCGACGGGTTCGGCCTGGTCCAGGCGCTGCGGTCCGACCCGCGCTTCGCCCGCCTCCCGACCATCCTGATGACGTCGCGCGGCGACGCCGCCGATGTGGCCCGAGGTCTGGATCTCGGTGCGGATGCGTACCTGACCAAGCAGAAGTTCGATCAGCGCCAGCTGCTCGATACGATCGGGCAACTCCTATGACGCCGGTTCGCGTGATGCTCGTGGAGGACAGCCTCGTGGTGCGCGAGCTGCTGCGCCACATCGTCTCCCGCGATCCCCGGCTCGAGATCGTGGCCGCCGTCGCGTCCGGTGAGGAAGCGCTGGACAAGCTCCGGACCGTACGGCCGGACGTGATCTCGATGGATATCCGCCTCCCGGGGATCGACGGGCTGGAGACGACGCGCCGGATCATGGCCGAGCAGCCGACCCCGATCGTGGTGGTGGCGGATTCCGTGGAGGACTCGTCCCTGCGGATCTCCATGAACGCGCTGCGGGCCGGCGCCCTGTCCGTGGTGGAGAAGCCCGTAGCCACGACCCATGCCGGCTACGAGGCGGTGGCGGGCGAGATCTGCACGCAGCTGCGGATCATGGCTCAGGTCCCGGTGATCCGCCGCCGCCCGATCGGCACCGAGTGGGCCGGCCGCACCGCGCCCGTCGCGCAGGCGACCCCGGTCGAGATTCCCGGGCAGGCGCCGAGCCTCCTGGGGATCGGGGCTTCCACGGGCGGCCCCCCGGCCCTGGCGCGGGTGATCGGCGCGCTCCCCAAGGACTTTCCCCTGCCGGTTCTGGTCGTCCAGCACATGGGCCCGGCCTTCATGGACGGGTTCGCCAGCTGGCTCGACAGCGTCGTGACGCTGCCCGTCGGCTTGGCGCGGGACGGTGAGCGGGCCGAACCCGGCCGCGTCTACGTGGCACCCGGGGATCGGCACCTCGAGATCGGGTCGAACCGGGTTCTCCGGGTGATCGACGCTGCGCCCGTCTCGGGCCAGCGGCCGGCCGCCACCATTCTGTTCCGCTCCATGGCACGGCAGGCCGGAGCGGCCGGGATCGGCGTGCTCCTGACCGGCATGGGCGAGGACGGCGCCGCAGGTCTCGCCGACATGCACCGGGCCGGCGCGCAGACTGTTGCGGAGCACGAGAGCACCGCGGTCGTCTATGGCATGCCGGCGGCCGCGGTACGGCTCGGCGCGGCCCGATCCGTCCTTCCGCTGGACCGGATCGCCGACCACGTCCTGCGCCTGGTGGAGCCGGGGGCGCGTCCGTGACGGCGGCCGAGGCCGGCGCCCCCGAGGAGCCCGCCCGGATCCTGCTGGTCGAGGATTCGGAGACGCAGGCGCTCGAACTGCGCCTCCTGCTCGAGGCGCACGGTTTCGCGGTGGAGCGCTGTCCCTCCGCCGAGACGGCCCTCGATCACCTCAACCGCAGCCAGCCCGATCTCGTCGTGGCGGATTACCACCTGCCGGGCATGAACGGCGACGAGCTGATCCGGCAGATGCGCCTGTCGCTGCGCACCCGGGCCCTGCCGGTCCTGATGCTGACCGGCGGCAGCGGTGGCGAGCGTCAGGGGCTGGAGAGCGGCGCCGACGCCTACCTGCCGAAATCCGCCGACCGCGACCTGATGATCCTGCGCATCCGTGCCCTGATGCGCGAGCGCCGCTCGGCGAGCGACGGCGAAGGGCCGGGCGCGGCCGCCTTCCGCCGCGGGCGCATCCTGGTGATCGACGGCAGCGCCACCTACCGGACCTTCCTGTCCGGCCTGCTCGGCCAGGACGGGCACCACGTCGCCACGGCGGACGGGCCGGAGGCGGCCCTGGCGGCCCTGAACGCGGCCGACGGGACCGAAGCGTTCGACTGCGTGACGGTCGACCTGCTCGGCCACGCCTATGACGGGCTCGCCCTCTGCCTAGCGATCAGTCAGCGCCGCGCGGGTCAGGCGGCCGGCGCCGGCTTCCACCTCGTGGCCATCGCCGGGAGCGATCCGGCCAAGGATTTTCTCGTCCAGGCCTACGCGGCGGGGGCTGATGACGTCGTCTCGAAGACCGATGCCGAGGTCCTTGCGCTCCGGGTGCGCGGGTTCGTACGCCGCCGGCTCTTGGAAGAGGACGATCGGCGCATCGCCGGCCAGTTCGGCGAGCGGGAGCGCGCCGTGGAGCGGGCCCGCGCCGAGGCCGAGGCGGCCGAGGCCCGGGCGCGGCTCGCCGACGCCCTGGAGCAGGCGAACCGTGACCTCGCCGACGCCAACCGCCAACTGACCGACGCGCAGTCCAAGCTCGTCCAGGCCGCCAAGATGGCCTCGCTGGGCGAGCTGGTCGCCGGAATCGCCCACGAGATCAACAATCCCCTCGCCTTCATCCTGGCTCATCAGGGCACGGTGGAGCGTCTGCTCGGCGAGCTGCCGGACGCTGCGCCGGACGCGGCCGCCCGTACCATCGACAAGGCCCGGCAGCGGGTCGGCTCGATGCGGATGGGACTGACCCGCATCCAGGATCTCGTTCTGAACCTCCGGAAGTTCTCGCGCCTCGACGAGGGTGAGCGTGCCCTCGTCAACGTGCCGGAGGCGATCGACACCGTGCTGGCCCTGATCCAGCACAAGCTCGGCGACCGGATCGTCGTCGAGCGCACCTTCGCGGGCAGGCCCGAGATCCACTGCACCCCGGCGCTGCTGAATCAGGTGGTGATGAACATCCTGGGCAATGCCGCCGACGCGATGCCGGAGGGCGGCACGATTCGCATCGTCACCGAATCATCCCCGGATGTTGACGAGATCCGCATCAGCGATACTGGTCCTGGCATACCGGAGACGTTGCGCGAGAAGATCTTTGAACCCTTCTTCACGACAAAGCCGGTGGGATCGGGAACGGGACTTGGTCTTGCGATTGCCTACAGCGTCGTTCAGGCGCATAGCGGCTCGCTCGCCGTGGAGACGGCCCCAGGTGGGGGAGCCTGCTTCGTGATCGGGATTCCGCGGCAGGCGGCCAGTGCATGAGTGACAGTACGGCAGGTGTAGGGACGATCCTGGCCGTCGATGACGAGCCGGATATCCTGATCGCCCTGGAGGACCTGTTCGAGGAGTCCTACCGGGTGCTGACGACCTCGCGCCCTGCCGAGGCGCTGGAGATCCTGCGCGCGGAGCCCGACATCGCCGTGGTGGTGTCCGACCAGCGCATGCCGGGCCTGACCGGCGACGCGCTGCTCGCCGAAGCGCGCACCTTTCACGATGCGCAGGCGATCCTGCTCACCGGCTACGCCGACATCACGGCGGTGATCGCCGCCCTCAATCGCGGCGGCATCGTCGGATACGTGACGAAACCCTGGGATGCGGGCCTGCTGCGCTCCACGGTTCGGCAGGCCTTCGAGCGGCACCAACTCGGACGGGACCTCGCCACCGAGCGGGCGCTTCTCCGGGGTCTGCTCGACCACGCTCAGGACGCGATCAGCTTCAAGGACGCGGACGGTCGGTTCGTGCGGCTGAACGCCCGCAAGGCAGCCCTTCTCCATCACGACATCGCCGCCTGCCTGGGACGGCGCGAGGCCGAGCTGCTCGGCGCGAAGGCCGGTCCGGTAACGACGGCGGACGAGGCCGCGATCCGCTCCGGCGCGGTGGCCGAGAGCCTGATCAGCGACGGCCCGACGGGCGCCGAGCAGTGGAGCCACGTGACGCGGGTGCCGATTCGCGACCCGAGCGGCGCGATCAGCCATCTCGCGGTGATCGAGCGCGACGTGACCGAGCAGCGGACTCTGGAGGCGCGCCTGCGCCAATCCGACAAGATGCAGGCCCTCGGGACGCTGGCGGGCGGCATCGCGCACGACTTCAACAACCTGCTGACCGCGATCCTCGGCAGCCTAGAACTCGCCGGTCCGAAGATTGCCGACCAGCCGCGGGTCCAGCGCCTGATCGAGAACGCCCGCGGAGCTGCGGAGCGCGGCGCGTCCTTGACCAAGCGTCTCCTCAGCTTCAGCCGTGCGCACGACCTGCAGGCCCGGGCCGTGGATGTGAATGGCCTGATCACCGGGATGAGCGACCTGTTCGGACGCAGTCTCGGCGGCCTTGTGACCGTGCGAACCGACCTGGAGGACGGCCTCTTGGCGGTTCAGGTGGATCCGGACCAGCTCGAACTCGCCGTGCTCAACCTCTGCATCAACGCCCGGGACGCGATGCCGGACGGCGGCACCATCACGGTGGCGACACGGCGGCTCAACATCAGCGGCGATCCGGAGATCGCCGACGGCAGCTATCTCGGCATCAGCGTCACCGACGAGGGCACCGGCATCCCCGAAGACATCCTGCGCCGGGTCTGCGAACCGTTCTTCACGACCAAGGCCGTGGGCCAGGGAACCGGGCTCGGCCTCGCCATGGTCTTCGGGCTGGCGCAGCAGTCGAAAGGTCGGCTGGTGATCGACAGCGAGGTCGGCAAGGGGACGCGCGTCGAGCTGGCCCTGCCCTTCGCCGACCAAGCTCCCGAGCAGCCTGCCGAGGAGGCCGGCGCAGCTCCGGTCGCCGGGCGCCGGGCCCGCATCCTCATCGTCGATGACGATCCGCAGGTGCGGCACGTGACGGCCTCGTTCCTGACGGGCTTCGGGCACAGCACCACCGAGGCGGCCGACGGCGAGGCCGCGCTCAGAAGTCTCCGGCACGACCGCTTCGACATGGTCGTGGCCGATCTGGCCATGCCCGGCATGAGCGGGATCGAGCTGGCGGCCGAGATCCGCGGCAGGCTGCCGGGTCTTCCCGTCCTAATCCTGACCGGTCACGCAGAGGCCATGCAGATCCCCGAGGATCTGCCGGTTCTCTCGAAGCCGTTCCGCTCGGCCGATCTGGCCGCCCGGGTGGCCACGTTGCTCGACGGCGCGGCCGGACAGGCTGGCTGACCGGGCCTGGGAACCGACCGGTTGCCGGCTCATTGAACCTATGTGGGGCCCGTGGGCCCCGGGTTACGATGAGGAGGTGGACCATGAGCGATCACGGCATCTTCCCGCGCCACAGGCGTGACAACGACCCGGACCAGGACGGTCCACCGGACGCGTATCAGCAGGGATAGGGGTTTTCGGAGCGCGGCGCGGTCGAGTTCCCGGCCCGTCCGATACGGGCCGCCAGGGCGAGCTCCCGCGACCATCCAAGACGTGGACCCTGCTCCAGACCCGTCGGCGCGAGCCGGCGGGTTTTTTGTGATCAGCGCATCGTCATCGCGAGCGCAGCAAGGCGGGCCGGTGATCCGCATAGTCAGTCGGCATGGCGCGGGTTGGATTGCTTCGCCGGCCCGCACAGACGAGAAGCCAAAAAGCGAGAAGCCGCCCCGGAGGATCCGGAACGGCTTCTCGAACGACAGGGGCGTAGGAACGCCCGGTCGGGATCAGGCGGCCTCGGCGACCTGGCTCGGTCCGGAATCCTTGCCGCGGGCCTCGACGTCGCGATCGACGAACTCGATCACGGCGAGCGGGGCGTTGTCGCCCTGACGGAAGCCGGCCTTCATGATGCGGCAGTAACCGCCCGGGCGGCCCTTGTAGCGTGGGCCGAGCACCGTGAAGAGCTTCTTGACCATGTCGGCGTCGCGCAGCTGCGCCATCGCCAGACGGCGGGTGTGCACGCTGTCGATGCGGCCGAGCGTGATCAGCTTCTCGACGACCGGACGCAGGTCCTTGGCCTTCGGCAGGGTGGTGATGATCTGCTCGTGCTTGAGCAGCGCGGCGGACATGTTGGCGAACATCGCCTTGCGGTGTTCGGCGGTGCGGTTGAAACGACGGCCGCGATAACCGTGACGCATGGTGCTGGCTTCCTTCTCGTCTCGGCCGCCGTGCCACGGTACGGCCGGGTGCCCTGAGAACAGGGCGGTTGATTCCGCATGACCCCGCGGCGGGGACTCCAAACCGAAACCCTCATCCCGAGGTGGCCGCGTCAGCGGGCCTCGAAGGAGGGCTCCAGCCAGCCGCGCGATCCCTGGAGGCCTCCTTCGAGGCCTCCGCTGCGCTCCGGCACCTCAGGATGAGGGCGGAGCGGGGGAACGAGCGACCTAGTAATGCTCCTCGAAGCGCTTGGCGAGGTCCTCGATGTTCTCCGGCGGCCAGCCGGGAATGTCCATGCCGAGGTGCAGGCCCATGCCGGCGAGCACTTCCTTGATCTCGTTGAGCGACTTGCGGCCGAAATTCGGGGTCCGCAGCATCTCGCCCTCGGACTTTTGGATGAGGTCGCCGATGTAGACGATGTTGTCGTTCTTCAGGCAGTTCGCCGAACGGACCGACAGCTCCAGCTCGTCGACCTTCTTGAGCAGCGCCGGGTTGAAGGGCAGCTGCGGCGCGAGCGGCGCGGCCTCTTCCTTGCGCGGATCCTCGAAGTTCACGAAGACCTGCAGCTGGTCCTGGATGATGCGCGCCGCGTAAGCGAGCGCATCCTCCGGCGAGACCGCACCGTTGGTCTCGACCGTCATGGTCAGCTTGTCCTTGTCGAGATCCTGGCCCTCGCGGGTCGTCTCGACGCGGTAGCTGACCTTGGTCACCGGGGAGAACAGCGAGTCGACCGGGATCAGGCCGATCGGGGCGTCCTCGGGACGGTTGCGCTCGGCCGGGACGTAGCCCTTGCCGGTGGCGACCGTGAACTCCATGCGGATCTCGGCGCCATCGTCCAGCGTGCAGATCACGAGGTCGGGGTTCAGGATCTGGATGTCGCCGACCGTGCCGATGTCACCGGCGGTGACGAGGCCGGGGCCGATCTTGCGCAGGGTCATGCGCTTCGGCGCGTCCGTCTGCGAGCGGATCGCGATGGTCTTGATGTTGAGGACGATGTCGGTGACGTCCTCGCGCACGCCCGGGATCGACGAGAACTCGTGCAGCACGCCGTCGATCTGCACCGAGGTCACGGCCGCGCCCTGGAGCGACGACAGGAGCACCCGGCGCAGGGCGTTGCCCAGAGTGGTGCCGAAGCCGCGCTCCAGCGGCTCGGCGACGACCGTGGCGACCCGCTTGGGGTCGTCGCCGGTCGTGACCTGCAGCTTGTTCGGCTTGATCAGTTCCTGCCAATTCTTCTGAATGACCACGATCCTACCTCTCGTCCTTGCCCGGGATCCGCGACGACCGTCCCCGCGCTTCGGCCGTCCGGCGCCGCCCCCTGGCGCCCCGAACGGTCCCTGAATGTCTGTCCGCCGTTACTCGCCGCCGACCCACAGCACCGGTACGAAGCTGTAGCCAGCCCCCTCCCGGTCCACGTAGCCCAGCGCCGGGAATTCGAGATGGCCGCCGGCGATGAGCGCCCGCTCGCTTGCCACCTCGTCCAGGATCCGCTTGCGCGTCTCCCGTGCCTGGTCGCCGTCGACGTCGAAGCCGACGCCGGCCTCAGGGTTCTTGAACTGGATCGCCGGCAGGTGCACCACGTCGGTCCACATCATCAGCGACTGTCCACCGGAGACGATGCGGAAACCGCAATGGCCCGGCGTGTGGCCGGGCAGAGGCACCGCTGTGATCCCCGGAAGAACCTCGCCGCCCCGGTGCTCGCGCACCTTGCCGGCGTAGGGTGCGAGCGCCTTGCGGGCACCCTCGAAATAAGGCTTCGCGGCCTCAGGCGCCTGGGCCAGGGCCTCATCCGGAAGCCAGTGCGCCGCCTCGTCGGCGTGCAGCACGATCTCGGCATTCGGGTAGCGCGCCGCGCTGTCCTTCACGAGACCACCAACATGGTCGGGGTGCAGGTGGCTGACGAGCACCGTGCCGATCTCCTCCGGCTTGACGCCGGTGAGCGACAGCGCCGCGCCGGCCCGGCCGAGGGTCGGTGCCGGCGCGAGGTCGCCATAGCCCGTGTCGATCAGGGTCGGCTTGAGGCCGGGACCTGTGATCAGGAAGGCGTTCAGCGTGATCTTGGGCTGCTCGGTGCGGAAGCCCGCCAGCTGAAGCCGCCCGGCCTCTTCCTTGGAGATGCCCGTGACGAGATCGAGGCTGGCCTGAAACCAGCCGTCGTTGAGCACGGTGACCGTGAGGTCGCCGAGGTTCCAACGCAGCACGCCCGGAAGCGGCTTCGATCCCGTCATGAGCTTCTCCGTCACGAGACTTCGATCAGACGCGGCGGCGCTTGCGCGGCCGGCAGCCGTTATGCGGGATCGACGTCACGTCGCGGATCGAGGTCACCGTGAAGCCGGCAGCCTGAAGGGCGCGGAGCGCCGACTCACGGCCCGAACCCGGACCCGAAACCTCGACCTCAAGGGTGCGCATGCCGTGCTCGGACGCCTTGCGGGCGGCATCCTCGGCGGCGACCTGAGCGGCGTACGGCGTCGACTTGCGCGAGCCTTTGAAGCCCATCGCGCCGGCGGACGACCACGAGATCGTGTTGCCCTGCGCATCCGTGATGGTGATCATCGTGTTGTTGAACGACGCGTTCACGTGGGCGACGCCCGACACGATGTTCTTGCGCTCGCGGCGGCGGACGCGTTGCGGTTCCTTGGCCATCTGTTCTCACTCTTCCTTCAGGCACGCCCGTAACACCAGGCGCTCGGGATTCTTTTTGGGACTTGGCCGGAGCGCCCAGGCAGGGCGGTCGAGCCGGCGCCGGGTCCGTTGGGGGACACCTGGCGCGATGAGAAGGAGGCCGAGCTGAGCACGGCCTCCCAGTTCCAAAAAATTACTTCTTCTTGCCGGCGATCGGCTTCGCCTTACCCTTGCGGGTGCGGGCGTTGGTATGGGTGCGCTGACCGCGGACCGGCAGCTGCTTGCGGTGACGCAGGCCGCGATAGGCGCCGAGATCCATCAGGCGCTTGATGTTCATCGAGACTTCGCGGCGCAGGTCGCCCTCGACGATGTAGTCGCGGTCGATCGTCTCGCGGATCGAGAGAACCTCGGCATCGGTCAGCTGGTTGACCCGGCGCTCGGCGGGGATGTTCACCTTCTGGGTGATCTCCTCGGCCTTCTTGGCGCCAATGCCGTGAATGTACTGAAGCGCGATAACGACGCGCTTGTTGGTCGGGATGTTGACGCCTGCGATACGGGCCACAATCACTCTCCATGTTGGGCCCGAGGATCCGGGCCGGTGTCGTGCGCGTCCGGTGGAGGCCGGCCCCTGCGCACGTGAAACGACGACGCGGCCCGCGGGCGGCCCTGGACAGGGCACCTCGGACCATCGTTTGGCTGGACGAAGGAGGGCCTGCTAGCGCGCGGAAGGCCCGATGTCAACGTGGTATGACCGGTTCGACGTGCCGCCCTGCGTCACGCCCCGGGGCCGTGATGCACGAGATCGAGGAGGCTGGATGTCCCTGCTGACCAGCGACGGTGCGACCCTGCGGGCCTTCGCCGATGCCGTCCTGCGGGAAGCCGCCGAGACCCTGGACGAAGTCGTCCCCGTGACACTGGCGGTGATCGGCGGCGTGCTCGCCGAAGCAGAGCCGGGATCCGTGGCGGTTCAGGGCGCGGATCACGGGCCGATCCTGCTCTGGGCCACGTTCGCGGGCCGCCGGATGGTGTTCCGCTACAACGTCATGACCGCCATGATCGAGCTGCGCGAGGACACCCCCGAGGGCTATCCGCTTCGTCTATTCGGCCATCGATCCCTGGCGATGGACGTCGTCAACTTCTTCGGTACCCTGCGCCGGGAAGGACGACTCTGATCCGGGTCTCTTAGCGGAAGCCCTGATTCCGGAACCGGCAGTAGCTGCCCAAATCCTGGTAGCCGCCTGGGCAGCGGCGGACACAGGCGCCGGCAGCGAACTTGAGGGGCGGTCGGCAGGCGTGGCGGAACCGCTTCTGCCCGTACACGAAGGATTGGGCGGGGCTCTGCGCCGCGACCGGAAGGGCCGGCAGCGCGATCGTGAGGCTGAGGACAACCGTCGTAGCGACGAAGCGCAGGGTCATGGTGTTTCCGATCGGTGCTGCGCCAATCAACCGGTCGAGCCCGCGAGAGGTTCAGGATCGAGGGCGACCCAATCGCCGTCGGACGCGATCATCCTGACAGCGCCTTTTCCGCGGCAAGGAGAGCTTCGCTTCCACTCCAGCCTTGCGTCCCCGTCCGGCCCGCAGCGGACCGCCATCGCAACAGGTGCTCAGGACGTCACACGCTCCTCGTGCGGCTCAAGCACCGACATCAGGTCGGCCGTGACCTTGTCGATCGGCTGCATGCCGTCGACGGTCTTCAGCATGCGCTTCTGGGCATAGTAAGCCGATAGCGGCGCGGTCTGGGCGCGATAAGCTTCCAGGCGCTGCTTGAACACTTCCGGGGTATCATCCTTCCGCACAGCCTGGCCACGGGCCAGGGTCTCTGCCGCGCGCTTCTCGATCCGGCCGACGAGGGCGTTCTCGTCCACCTTCAGCTCGATGACGGTGGAGAGGCTCAAGCCCTTGCTGGCGAGCATCTCGGACAATGCCTCGGCTTGAGCGACAGTGCGCGGGAAGCCGTCGAGGATGAAGCCGCGGCGGGCATCGGGTTCCTCGATCCGGTCGGCCACGATGCCGACCACGATCCGGTCCGAGACGAGGCCGCCCGCTTCCATCACGGCCTTGGCCTCAAGGCCGACCGGCGTGCCCGCCGCCACCGCCGCCCGGAGCATGTCGCCGGTCGAGAGCTGCGGGATACCGAAGCGCTGCACGATCCGCTCGGATTGCGTCCCCTTCCCCGCACCGGGCGGCCCGAGCAGAATGATACGCATGGCGTTGTCCTCGTTCGGCCCGGTCGCTTCGGGCTCAAGCCGCGGTGGCGAAGCCTCCCTGGCATCGCCGGATTTAAGAATTTCTAGCGGGTCCCGAGCGCGGAAACACTCGGACCTTTGGGCCAGAGACGGGAGGATGCTTGGCTTCGTCCCGCCTCTGTATCAGCCTCAGCGGCGGCGTTGCGTGGTCGAGGCGCCACGCAGCTTGGCCTTCTTCACGAGGCCCTCGTATTGGTGCGCCATCAGGTGCCCGTGGATCTGCGCCACCGTGTCCATCGTCACCGAGACCACGATCAGCAGGGACGTGCCGCCGAAGCCGAGGCTCGCGGCCGCGTAGGACGAGAGGATCTCCGGGCACAGACAGACGAGCGTCAGGTACAGGGCGCCGATCACCGTGATGCGGGTCAGCACCTTGTCGATGAAGGCCGCGGTGCGTTCGCCCGGACGGATGCCCGGGATGAAGCCGCCATGCTTCTTCAGGTTGTCGGCCGTCTCCTGCGGATTGAAGACCACGGCGGTGTAGAAGAATGTGAAGAAGATGATCAGCGCCGCGTAGAGCACCATGAACAGCGGCGTGCCGTGGCCGAGATAGGCCGTGACCGTGCCGAGCCAGCCGGTCGCGCCGCCATTGGCGGAGAAGCTCGCGGCCGTGGCCGGCAGGAGCAGCAGCGAGGAGGCGAAGATCGGCGGGATCACGCCGGACGTGTTGAGCTTGAGCGGCAGGAACGAGGTCTGGCCCTCGTACATGCGGTTGCCGACCTGGCGCTTCGGGTAGTTGATCAGCAGCCGGCGCTGGGCCCGCTCCATGAACACGATGAAGTAGACCAGCGCCACCGCGGCGACGCCCACACCTAGGATGATCGCCGGCGACAGGGCGCCGGTGCGGCCGAGCTCGAGCGCGCCCGCGATCGCCACCGGCAGGTGGGCGACGATGCCGGCAAAGATGATCAGCGACGAGCCGTTGCCGATGCCGCGCGAGGTGATCTGCTCGCCAAGCCACATCAGGAACAGGGTCCCGCCAGTCAGCGTGATCACCGTCGAGGCCAGGAAGAACGGGCCCGGATCGATGGCGGCCGAGGAGCCCTGTAGTCCGATCGCGATGCCCCAGGACTGGACCAGCGCCAGCACCACCGTCAGGTAGCGGGTGTACTGGTTGATGACCTTGCGGCCGGACTCACCCTCCTTCTTCAGCGCCTCCAGGCTCGGGATCACCGAAGTCAGGAGCTGCACAATGATCGAGGCCGAGATGTACGGCATGATGTTCAGGGCGAAGATCGCCATGCGCTCGACGGCACCGCCCGAGAACATGTTGAACAGGCCCAGCACGCCGCCCGACTGCTGCTGGAAGTTCCGAGCGAACTGCTCCGGATCGATTCCGGGAATCGGGATGTACGTGCCCAGCCGGAACACCACGAGGGCGCCGAGCGTGAACCAGATGCGCTTCTTCAGCTCATCGGCCTTGGCGATCGCACCGAAGTTGAGGTTGGCGGCAAGCTGCTCGGCGGCTGAGGCCATAAGCGTCGCGTCCTGGACATGTCGCCGGGCGGTCGGGCCCGGATGAAACGAAAAACGGCGGCCCGCGTGGTCGCAGGGCCGCCGCTCGAAGGATCGGCTTAAAGGGTGCGCGGAGCCCGTGCAACGGGTCCCCGAGATCGCACCCTCCGCGCTCCCGTCAGGCCGTGGCCGCCTCGCTGCCGCCGCGGGTGGAGGCACCCTGGGCGTAGACGGTGCTGACCGAGCCGCCGGCCTTCTCGACCGCCTCGACGGCGGACTTGGAGGCGCGGGTGACCTCGAAGCTGAGCTTCGCGGTGAGCTCGCCGACGCCGAGCAGCTTCACGCCGTCGCGAGGACGGGCGATGATGCCGGCGGCGACCAGGCTCGCCACTGTCACGGTGGCGGCCTTGTCGAGCTTGCCGGCGTCGACCGCCTCCTGGATCCGGCCGAGGTTCACCTCGTTCAGATCCTGAGCGTAGAGGTTGTTGAAGCCGCGCTTCGGCAGGCGACGATGCAGCGGCATCTGACCGCCCTCGAAGCCCTTGATGGCAACGCCGGTCCGGGCCTTCTGACCCTTTACGCCGCGGCCTGCGGTCTTGCCCTTGCCGGAGCCGATGCCCCGGCCAACGCGCATCCGGTCCTTGGTGGCGCCGGGATTGTCGCTGATCTGGTTGAGCTTCATCGGGACCTCCTCACGCCACGTCGCCGTGGACGCGCACGAGGTGCGCAACCTTGCGGATCATGCCGCGCACGGAGGGGGTATCCTCCAGCTCGGACACGCGGTGGAGCTTGTTGAGCTTGAGGCCGATCAGCGTCTGGCGCTGGCTGGCCTCGCGGCGGATCGGCGAGCCGATCTGCTCGATGCGGACGGTCTTCTGTGCCATCGGACCCTCCCCTTACGCGACTGCGGCTTCGGACTGGTCGGCCGGGTCGGCATCGCGGCGACGCGACTGGAGCGTCGACACCTTGATGCCGCGGCGGGCCGCCACGGAGCGCGGGCTGTCCTCGTTCTTGAGCGCCTCGAAAGTGGCGCGCACGAGGTTGTAGGGGTTCGAGGAACCCAGCGACTTGGCGACGACGTCCTGCATGCCGAGCGTCTCGAACACGGCGCGCATCGGGCCGCCGGCGATGATGCCTGTACCCTGCGGGGCCGCGCGGAGGATCACCTTGCCGGCGCCATGACGACCGTTGACGTCGTGGTGCAGGGTCCGGCCCTCACGGAGCGACACACGGATCAGGCCGCGCTTCGCAGCCTCGGTCGCCTTGCGGATCGCTTCCGGCACCTCACGGGCCTTGCCGTGGCCGAAGCCGACGCGGCCCTTCTGGTCGCCGACGACGACGAGGGCAGCGAAGCCGAAGCGACGGCCACCCTTCACCACCTTCGCGACGCGGTTGATGTGGACGAGCTTGTCCACGAACTCGCTGTCGCGCTCCTCGCGATCCTCGCGGCGGCCGCGGCCCCCGCCTTCACGTTCACGTGCCATGTTTCTACCTGTTCATCTCACTGGCGCAGGCGGCGGGCCTGCTCGCTCGATTTTGTCTGCGGAAAGCGGCGCACCGCTTTCCTCCGCCGTTTCTGTCGTCATCCCGGGTCCCTGCAGCGGAGCCCAAGATCCAGAGCCGTCGGCGGTGCAGATCCTGCCGCGCCGAGGGTCTGGTTTCCGGGCTCGCCTGCGGTGCCCCGGAATGACGGGGTTCGGTGAAACCCGATCAGAATTCCAGGCCACCCTCGCGGGCGGCCTCCGCCACGGCGGCGACGCGGCCGTGATAGATGTAGCCGGAGCGGTCGAAGATGACCTTCGTGACGCCCGCGGCCTTGGCGCGCTCGGCGACGAGCTTGCCCACCGCCTTGGCGGCGGCGACGTCGGCGCCGGTCTTCAGTTCGCCCTTGAGCGCCTTGTCGATCGACGAGGCCGCGGCCAGCGTCTTGCCGGCGACGTCGTCGATGACCTGCACGTAGATCTGCTTCGACGAGCGGAACACCGAGAGCCGCGGACGGCCGTTGGCGGCCGCCCGCAGCGCGCGACGGACGCGCGCCTTGCGGCGATCGAGGGCTTCGAGCTTGCGAGACATGATGCCCTCCTTACTTCTTCTTGCCTTCCTTGCGGAAGATGAACTCGCCCGCATACCGCACGCCCTTGCCCTTGTAGGGCTCGGGTCCGCGGTAATCGCGGATCTCGGCGGCGACCTGACCGACCTGCTGGCGGTTGATCCCGGAGATCGTGATCTCGGTGGGCTTCGGGGTTGCGATCGTGATCCCGGCGGGGATCTCGTACTCGATGTCGTGGCTGTAGCCGAGCGACAGCTTGAGGGCCTTGCCGGCCATCGCCGCACGATAGCCGACGCCCGTGATCTCAAGCTTCTTCTCGAAGCCCTTCGACACGCCTTCGACGATGTTGGCGATCTGCGCCCGCGACGTGCCCCAGAGGGAGCGCGCCGGCTTGGACTGGTTGATCGGCTCGACCGAGATCGCGCCGTCCTTCAGGGCCACGTTGACGAGGGCGGGAACGACGAACGACAGTTCGCCCTTCGAACCCTTCATCTTCACGGTCTGACCCGTGACGGTGGCGGTAACGCCCGCCGGTACGGGGACCGGCTTCTTGCCTACGCGAGACATGGGATAACCTCCTCCGTCCCGATCAGAACACGGTGCAGAGCACTTCACCGCCGACGTTGCGCTCGCGCGCCTCGTGGTCGGCCATGACGCCCTGCGGGGTGGAGACGATGGTGACGCCGAGGCCGTCGGCCACGTGCGGCAGCTCGCCGACCGACGAGTAGACTCGGCGGCCCGGCTTCGAGACGCGCTTGATCTCGCGGATCACCGGGCGCCCGTCATAGTACTTGAGCTCGATAGCGAACTCGGTGCGGCCGTTGCCGAGGTCGGTCGCCGCGTAATCGCGGATGTAGCCCTCAGACTTCAGCACGTCGAGGACGCTGGCGCGCAGGCGCGAGCCGGGCGTCTGGACGACGTTGCGACGGCGCAGCTGGCCGTTGCGGATGCGGGTGAGCATGTCGCCCACGGGATCGTTAACCATGGGGACCTCCTTACCAGCTCGACTTGACCAGGCCGGGGATCAGGCCCCGGTTGCCAAGCTCGCGCAGCGCCACGCGCGAGATGCCCATCTTGCGGTAGTAGGCGCGCGGACGGCCGGTCATGCCGCAGCGATTGCGGATGCGGGTGGCCGACGAGTTGCGCGGCAGTTCCGCGAGCTTGAGGCGCGCCTCGAAGCGCTCCTCCATCTCGAGGGCGTCGTTGTTGGCGATCTCGAGGAGCGCCTTCCGCTTGGCCGCGAAGCGCTTCACCAGCGCCTTGCGGGCCTCGTTCTTCTCGACTGAGCTTTTCTTCGACATGTGGTCTATCTCCGGTGTCCGCGTCTGAAGCCCGAAAGCTTCACTGCCGGAACGGGAACTTGAAGGCGGCGAGGAGGGCCTTGGCCTCGGCATCGGTCTTGGCGGTGGTCGCCACGACGATGTCCATGCCCCAGGTCTGCTCGGCCTTGTCGTAGGAGATCTCCGGGAACACGAGGTGCTCCTTGAGACCCAGCGCGTAGTTGCCGCGGCCGTCGAACGAGCGCGGGTTCAGGCCGCGGAAGTCACGCACGCGCGGCAGCGCGATGGTGATCAGCCGGTCCATGAACTCGTACATGCGCTGCTTGCGCAGAGTCACCTTGCAGCCGATCGGCATGCCCTCGCGGACCTTGAAGGTCGCGATGGCCTTGCGGGCCTTGGTGATGACCGGCTTCTGGCCGGCGATGAGCGCGAGGTCCCCCGCAGCCACGGAGGCCTTCTTCGAGTCCGCGGTGGACTCGCCGACGCCCATGTTGATCACGATCTTGGTGATCTGCGGCACTTCCATGGGGTTCTTGTAGCCGAACTCTTCGATCAGCTTCTGGCGAACCACTTCCTCGTAATGCTTGCGCAGACGAGGGGTGTAGGCGTTCTTGTCGGCCTCAGCCATCGATCTGATCCCCCGTGGTCTTGGCGAACCGGACCTTGCGCCCGTCTTCGAGGATGCGGAAACCCACGCGGGTCGGCTTGCCGTTGGCGTCGGCGACCGCGATGTTCGAGAGCTGGATGGCGGCCTCCTTGGAGATGATGCCGCCTTCCTGGTTCTGGGTCTGCTTCTGGTGCTTCTTGACCAGGTTGATGCCGCGCACGAAGGCTCGGCCTTCCTTCGGCAGAACCTGGATGACCTCGCCGGAGCGACCCGAGTCGCGGCCGGTGAGCACGACGACCGTGTCGCCCTTCTTGATCTTGGCAGCCATTACAGCACCTCCGGAGCCAGGGAGATGATCTTCATGTGGTTGCGGGCGCGCAGCTCGCGCGGCACCGGTCCGAAGATGCGGGTGCCGATCGGCTCCTTCTGATTGTTGATCAGAACGGCCGCGTTCTTGTCGAAGCGGATGACCGAACCGTCGGCGCGCTTCACGTCCTTGGCGGTGCGGACGACGACCGCCTTCATGACGTCGCCCTTCTTGACGCGACCGCGCGGGATCGCCTCCTTGACGGAGACGACGATGACGTCGCCCACGCCGGCATACTTGCGCTTCGACCCGCCGAGAACCTTGATGCACATCACACGGCGTGCACCCGAGTTGTCGGCGACGTCCAGATTCGTCTGCATCTGGATCACGTGCGTGACTCCTTGTTTCAGGCGGGTTTCCGCACACGGGCGGTATTGCCCGGCGGACGACGCCTGATGGGGACCTGATGTCCCCGGCTCATGTGTTCGACCGCGCTGGCGGTGTCTTGGGACACCGGCGCGGTCACCGCGTTCACAGGGTGCGAGCACCCATCGGGAATGTCGCGAAGGCCGGGCGGATACTACGGACCGCCGGCAATGGCAAGCCGAGCGGCGGGATTTCTCGGCGCGGCAGGTGCGCAACGAGGGCGCTCGAGATCCGATCTGGGACGGAACGGACGACTGCTTTGACGCAGAACGACCGGCGCGCCTTTCGGCACGCCGGTCGCAAGCCGCACGAAGAGGCTGGAATCAGGCCGGCTGGCCGGCAGATTCGAACAGGAAGCCGTCGAGGCTCGGGATGGTGACGGCGCCGCCGCAGGCGGGCTTCGACAGGCGCCAGGGCCGCTCCGCGCGGGCCCGAATCGCCTCGGACGGGCGGAGCCGGCGCACGGTGCCGTCGTCGGCCAGCTCCTCGATGGCCAGGAAGCCGTAGACCTGCAGGCGCGAAGCCGTCAGCTTCATCGTGCGGTCCTCCGCCGCGACGATCAGGCTGCCGGTGGCGTAGACCGCGTCGAGGAGCGAACGCTGCTCGCTGCGACGGCGATTGCGCGCCTCGCGCTCGCCGGGCGCCTGGACGGGAACCGCCCGTCGGAACGGCACGACGTTGCTGACCGCGACGCAACCCATACGCAACATCCTCGACCCGAACCCATGGCGACCTGCCGGCCACCCGATGATCGCGACGTTTCGACGGTTCGCTTTAATCTTCCGTAGACCGTGACGGCGCCCCCCTGCCCCGATCCGGCACGCCGCTTCGCGCCAGCTCGGCAGGATGTGCCGAGTCGCGTTGCTAGCCGGTCAGGCTTTCGTGACGGAACGCGATCCTCGCGCCAGCCGGGACGCCAACGCGTCGAGGGAGGCGCACAGGCCGGCGTAGACGGCCCCGACGAAGAGGAAGATCTCGGCCGGGTAGACCATGGCGCGATTGTTCACCTGCGCGGCCACGAAGGACAGCTCGGGCACGCCGATCACGTAGGCGAGCGACGTGTCCTTGATGAGCGCGGTCCATTGATTGACGAAGGACGGCGCCATGGCGCGTAGCGCCTGCGGCAGCACGATGAAGCGCAGGATCCGCCAGCGGCCGAAGCCGAGCGCCAGGCCTGCCTCCCACTGGCCGCGGCCGATGCTCTCGATGCCCGCCGCAACCCCGTAGGACAGGTAGGCGCCGCCGACCAGCGACAGCGCCGCGACAACGGTGCCCATCTCGGGAACCGAGACACCGAACAGGATCGGCAGAAGGAAGTAGCTCCAGAAGATCAGCATCACGATCGGCACGGCGCGGAAGAACCCGAGGCCCAGGGTGAGCGCGCCTGGGGTCGTCCCCGTGCTCATCGCGAGGCCGATCCCCAGGACGAGTCCGAGCGCAGCCGAGGCGAGACCGGACAGGCCAGAGAGAATCAGCGTCAGCGCCAGTCCGCCGACCGGCCCGTCGGGCCACGCGCCGAGCAGCAGGTAGCCGAGATTGTCGCCGATGATCGCGAGGTTCACCGGCGCCGTCCCGCCGGTCGATGGCGTCGGGCCAGAACCTGCCCCGCCGCTTCCACCGCGGCGACGGCGCCGACATAGAGCAGCGTCGCGAGGCCGAAGGCCTGGAACGTCTTGAACGTCTCGGTCTCGACTTGCCGGGACGCGTAGGACAGTTCGGCGAGGCCGATCGTCATGGTCAGCGACGTGTTCTTGATCGTATTGAGGTACTGGCCGACGATCGGCAGCCACGCGATGCGCAGGGCCTGCGGCAGCACGACCTGGCGGAACGCCTGGACCGGCGTGAAGCCGAGGGCAAGGGCCGCCTCCCGCTGACCGGGACGGACGCCGTTGATGCCGGCGCGGCCCTCTTCGGCGATGTAGGCGGCCGCGTAGAGCGTCAGCCCGCAGAACCCGGCCACCGTCTCGTAGGCGGGCCAGTGCAGTGCGCCGACGCCCAGCTCCAG
Organism: Methylobacterium sp. FW102-HT35C08; assembly: GCF_058790235.1. Taxonomy (NCBI): domain Bacteria; kingdom Pseudomonadati; phylum Pseudomonadota; class Alphaproteobacteria; order Hyphomicrobiales; family Methylobacteriaceae; genus Methylobacterium; species Methylobacterium sp. FW102-HT35C08. The sequence goes on from NZ_JBYTCL010000002.1 coordinate 2,392,870, forward strand.
GCGGTGCGGCGTGTTCAGCCAGACGGTCAGCCTGATCGACAGGAGAGCGGCGACCGCGAAGTACCAGACGAAGAGCTGAACGAGCAGCGGCGTGTTGCGGATGAGGCCGATGCCGGCGGACACGACCCGCCGTGCCGACGCGCTGCCCGCTTCCCGCAAGCAGCACGCCGAGAGGCCCAGGACCGTGCCGGCTACGCACACGGCGGCCGACAGGGCCAAGGTGACCCCGAAGCCCTGCAGCAGCCACACGAGATAGCGCGGCGCCAGAAGGTCGCCGAACAGTCTAGCGAAGCGCTGGGTCACCTCCACCGCCGTTCCATCAGCTGTGGTCCCCGATCCGGAACAGGCGCGGCAGCGGCTGCTCGGTGTTCGGCCCGAACCACCGGTCATAGATCGCCGCCGCCTTGCCGCTCGTCTCCAGGTCCCGCAGGGTCTCGTTCACGAACTCCCGCAGCCGGGTCTCACCTTTGGGGATGCCGACGCCGATATAGTCATTGGAGATCGTGAAGGCGGGGATCTCGTAGTTCTCGCGATCCGGCACCTTCGCCAACAGGCCGACGAGCTTCGGTCCATCCTGCGTGATGGCTTGGACGTTGCCGTTGCGCAGGGCCGTAAATGCGAACGGCGTATCGTCGAAGGCGACGACCGTGGCCTCCGGGAAGTCTCGGCGTAGAACGATCTCGTTGGTGGTTCCCTTGTCGGCGCCGAAGCGCAGGCCATTCAGCTGCTCGGGCGACGACAGGGTTCCTTTCTTGGCCAGGAACTGCTGCCCGGACGCGAAGTATGGAATGCTGAAGTCGAGCTGCTTGGCTCGCTCCTCCGTGATGGTGAAGTTTGCCAGCACCAGATCGACCTTGCCGGAGGTCAGCAGCGGGATGCGATTCGCCGGATTCGTCGGCCTGACCTCGAGCTTCACGCCCAGCTTGTCGGCGAGTGCGCGCCCGTAGTCGACGTCGAGCCCGGCGATCTGCTTGGTCGCGGGATCGACGAACCCAAATGGCGGATTGCTGTCGAAGGCGGCGACCCGGAGGATTCCGGCCTGTCTGATCTCGTCTAGCCGGTCGGCCTGGGCGGCGCTCACCGACAGAAGCGTTGCAAGGGCAAAGGCGAAGAGGCGACGCACAGGTGTCTCCATCAGAGCGATCCGCAGCCGACCGTATCCGCGGCCATCACGTTTACCGCGGCCAGAGATGATGAGATCAAAGTACCCTATATAATCCTCGATCGGCCGTTCTCTCGGCGCGCGTGCTGATCTGAAGCTTAGAGCATTCAGTTTGCATGGCGCATCGCCGATCATCTGTATTATCATCTGAGTTCCCGTTCCGAAGCAACAGGCAAGAATTTCATTCGTGCGGTCATAGCGAGCATGTTGCTGCAGAAAATCTGAGCGGCACTGAGAAAAACTTTTCCGGCGATCGCGAGCCCGATTTCGACGATCCCGAAGCCTCCGCGTGCCGGACGATGATCCCCGCGGCCGATGGTGACCGCTGGGAGCGCCGCGCGTCGAACCGCCCCGAGAAGCCTTGTCCGACGCATGCCGTGTCGTTAGGTGTGCCGGCCTCGCCCAGAGCCCCTGGGATCCCGTCCGAACGAAACCGCGCCTTGACCGATCCTTAACCTCCGGCGCGGCGCAGTTTTCTGCCGCGAACGCATTGACCTGAGGGGCAACCGCGTCTAGAAGCGCGCCACTTCGGACGGCCATCGGCTGCCGACGGCCCTTGGGCATACCCCCGGACGCCGCCGCCATCGCCCCGCGCGCTCCGAGGGTTCAAATCGCCTGACGCTCTAAGTCAGATCCGTAGGTACGAGCGCGTTCGCTGTCGAACGTGCTCCTCTGCCCACACCGCGCCGAGGGTCCGTGACTGGCCCTCCGGCGCATATTCGCTTTGCGGACTGCTCTTCGCGGTCCGAACTAGGTGACCGAGGAAGAGGGCACAGGATGCCGACGATCAACCAGCTGATCGCCCAGCCGCGGAAGATCCAGCGGAGCCGCAACAAGGTTCCGGCGCTTGACGCTTGCCCGCAGAAGCGCGGCGTCTGCACCCGCGTTTATACGACGACCCCGAAGAAGCCGAACTCGGCGCTTCGTAAGGTGGCCAAGGTCCGTCTGACCAACGGCTTCGAGGTGATCGGCTACATCCCGGGTGAGGGCCACAACCTTCAGGAGCACTCCGTGGTCATGATCCGCGGCGGCCGCGTGAAGGACCTTCCGGGCGTGCGCTACCACATCCTGCGCGGCGTGCTCGACACGCAGGGTGTGAAGAACCGCAAGCAGCGCCGGTCGAAGTACGGCGCCAAGCGTCCGAAGTAAGTTTCGCTTCGGTCGGATATTTCCACGGCCTCGTAAGGATGTCGCCGGCCTCAGGGCTCAGGCGGCCTGCGCGGGGCGCTTAAGACCATATTGTTCGAGAGCAGAACCCAATGTCCCGTCGTCACTCAGCCGAGAAGCGCGAGATCATCCCCGACCCGAAGTACGGGGACGTGGTGCTGACGAAGTTTATGAATTCGATCATGTACGAGGGCAAGAAGTCGACCGCCGAGCGGATCGTCTACGGCGCCTTCGACATCGTCGAGAACCGCGCCCGCGCCAACCCGATCGAGGTGTTCCGCGCCGCCCTCGACAACGTTGCCCCGATGATCGAGGTCCGCTCCCGCCGCGTCGGCGGCGCGACCTACCAGGTCCCGGTCGAGGTTCGCACCGAGCGTCGCCAGGCGCTGGCCATCCGCTGGCTGATCCAGGCGGCCCGCTCGCGCAACGACCGCACCATGATTGAGCGCCTCTCCGCCGAGCTGCTCGACGCCGCCAACAACCGCGGCAACGCCGTGAAGAAGCGGGAAGACACGCATCGGATGGCGGAAGCCAACCGCGCCTTCTCGCACTACCGCTGGTAAGCGGTTCCGCCGTCTCTCAGGAGCAATTCGATGCCCCGCACGCACGCGATCGAGGACTACCGCAACTTCGGCATCATGGCCCACATCGATGCCGGCAAGACCACGACGACCGAGCGGATCCTCTACTACACCGGAAAGTCCCACAAGATCGGCGAGGTCCATGAGGGCGCCGCCACCATGGACTGGATGGAGCAGGAGCAGGAGCGTGGCATCACGATCACCTCGGCTGCCACCACCTGCTTCTGGCGCGACAAGCGCCTGAACATCATCGACACCCCCGGCCACGTCGACTTCACCATCGAGGTGGAGCGCTCGCTCCGCGTGCTCGACGGCGCCGTATGCGTGCTGGACGGCAACCAGGGCGTCGAGCCGCAGACCGAGACCGTGTGGCGCCAGGCCGACAAGTACGACGTGCCGCGCGTCGTGTTCGTCAACAAGATGGACAAGATCGGCGCCGACTTCTTCAAGTGCGTGGCCGACATCATCGATCGCGTCGCCGGCAAGCCCGTGTGCCTGCAGCTGCCGATCGGGGCCGAGTCCAACTTCCAGGGCGTCATCGACCTCATCAAGATGAAGGCGATCGTCTGGTCGGGCGAGGCGCTCGGCGCCAACTTCGACGAGGTCGAGATTCCGGCTGACCTGAAGGATCAGGCGGTCGAGTACCGCACCAAGCTGGTTGAGGCCTGCGTCGAGCTCGACGACGACGCCATGGCCGCCTACCTCGACGGTACCGAGCCGGACGAGGCCCAGATGCGCCTCCTGGTGCGCAAGGCCGTGCAGCTGCGCGCCTTCCACCCGGTGCTCTGCGGCTCGGCGTTCAAGAACAAGGGCGTGCAGCCGCTCCTCGACGCCGTCGTGGACTACCTGCCCTCCCCGGCCGATCGCGGCGAGATCAAGGGCATCGATTTCAAGACCGAGGAAGAGACCGTCCGGCACCCGACGGATTCGGATCCCTTCTCCATGCTCGCCTTCAAGATCATGGACGATCCCCACGTCGGCACGATCACCTTCTGCCGCGTGTACTCGGGCAAGGTTGAGTCGGGCGCCAACGTGCTCAACTCCTCGCGCGACAAGAAGGAGCGCGTCGGCCGCATGCTGCTGATGCACGCCAACAACCGCGAGGACATCAAGGAAGCCTATGCCGGCGACATCGTCGCCCTGGCCGGCCTCAAGGACACCCGCACCGGCGACACCCTCTGCGACTCGCAGAAGGCCGTCATCCTCGAGAAGATGGAGTTCCCGGAGCCGGTGATCGAGATCGCCGTCGAGCCGAAGTCGAAGGCCGACCAGGAGAAGCTCGGCATCGCGCTCTCGAAGCTCGCCGCCGAGGACCCGTCCTTCCGCGTCTCCACCGACCAGGAATCGGGGCAGACCATCCTCAAGGGGATGGGCGAGCTCCACCTGGACATCAAGGTCGACATCCTGCGCCGCACCTACAAGGTCGACGCCAATATCGGCCAGCCGCAGGTGGCGTACCGCGAGAAGCTGACCCGTCGTCAGGAGATCGACTACACGCACAAGAAGCAGACCGGTGGTACCGGCCAGTTCGCTCGCGTGAAGTTCGTCGTCGAGCCGAACGAGCCGGGTGCCGGCTTCTCGTTCGAGTCGAAGATCGTCGGCGGTGCGGTGCCGAAGGAGTACATCCCGGGCGTCGAGAAGGGCCTGAACTCCGTCCTCGGCGCGGGCGTGCTCGCCGGCTTCCCGGTGGTCGACGTGAAGGTCGAGCTGGTCGACGGGGCCTACCACGATGTCGATTCGTCGGCGCTGGCCTTCGAGATCGCCTCCCGCGCCGCCTTCCGCGAGGCCCTCCAGAAGGGCGGCTCGGTCCTGCTCGAGCCGGTGATGAAGGTCGAGGTCGTCTCGCCGGAAGAGTACACCGGCTCGGTCATCGGCGACCTGAATTCCCGCCGTGGCCAGATCCAGGGTCAGGACATGCGCGGCAACGCCAACGTCATCAACGCGATGGTGCCGCTGGCCAACATGTTCGGTTACGTGAACCAGCTGCGCTCCTTCTCGCAGGGCCGCGCCAACTTCACGATGCAGTTCGACCACTACGAAGAGGTGCCGCGCGGCGAGGCCGACAAGGTCATCGCCAAGTACGCCTAAGTATCTCTTCTTCCGCAACGCGAATTCGAATTTAGGAGGCTCTGATGGGCAAGGAAAAGTTCTCCCGCACCAAGCCGCACTGCAACATTGGCACGATTGGCCACGTTGACCACGGCAAGACGTCGCTGACGGCGGCGATCACGAAGGTTCTGGCGGAGTCGGGCGGCGCGACGTTCACGGCCTACGACCAGATCGACAAGGCACCGGAGGAGAAGGCGCGCGGGATCACGATCTCGACGGCGCACGTGGAGTACGAGACGCAGAACCGGCACTACGCGCACGTGGACTGCCCCGGCCACGCCGACTACGTGAAGAACATGATCACGGGCGCGGCGCAGATGGACGGCGCGATCCTGGTGGTGTCGGCGGCCGACGGCCCGATGCCGCAGACCCGCGAGCACATCCTGCTGGCGCGTCAGGTCGGCGTTCCGGCGCTGGTGGTGTTCCTCAACAAGGTCGACATGGTCGACGACGAGGAGCTTCTGGAGCTGGTCGAGCTGGAGGTGCGCGAGCTCCTGTCGAAGTACGATTTCCCCGGTGACGACATCCCGATCACCAAGGGCTCGGCGCTGATGGCGCTGGAGGACAAGGAGCCGAAGATCGGCAAGGAGGCGGTCCTGGCGCTGATGGCGACCGTGGACAGCTACATCCCGCAGCCGGAGCGTCCGATCGACCTGCCGTTCCTGATGCCGATCGAGGACGTGTTCTCGATCTCGGGCCGCGGCACGGTGGTGACGGGTCGCGTCGAGCGCGGGATCGTGAAGGTCGGCGAGACGGTTGAGATCGTCGGCATCCGCGACACGCAGACCACGACGGTGACGGGCGTGGAGATGTTCCGCAAGCTGCTCGACCAGGGTCAGGCGGGCGACAACGTCGGCGTGCTGCTGCGCGGCACGAAGCGCGAGGACGTGGAGCGCGGCCAGGTCGTGTGCAAGCCGGGTTCGGTGAAGCCGCACGCCAAGTTCAAGGCCGAGGCGTACATCCTGACCAAGGAAGAGGGTGGCCGTCACACGCCGTTCTTCACGAACTACCGGCCGCAGTTCTACTTCCGCACGACGGACGTGACCGGGATCGTGACGCTGCCCGAGGGCACCGAGATGGTGATGCCGGGCGACAACGTGACCATGGACGTGGTGCTGATCGTGCCGGTGGCCATGGAGGAGAAGCTGCGCTTCGCCATCCGCGAGGGCGGCCGCACCGTCGGTGCCGGCGTCGTCGCCGCCATCAACGACTGAGCTCAAGAGAAGCATCCTTAGCAGGGCGCGGCGGGGTACAGGCCCCGCACACCCCGCCGTCCCTCTCAAGGTTCCAGGATCATGAACGGTCAGAACATCCGTATTCGCCTGAAGGCGTTCGATCACCGCATCCTCGATGCGTCGACCAAGGAGATCGTCTCCACGGCTCGTCGCACCGGCGCGACCATCCGGGGTCCGATCCCGCTCCCGACGCATATCGAGAAGTTCACCGTGAACCGCTCGCCGCACATCGACAAGAAGTCGCGCGAGCAGTTCGAGATGCGCACGCACAAGCGCGTGCTCGATATCGTCGATCCGACGCCGCAGACCGTGGACGCGCTGATGAAGCTCGACCTCGCCGCTGGCGTGGACGTGGAGATCAAGCTCTGAGTCCGCTGAGGACTTAGAGCTTCCCGTTTCATCGCGCGAGGGAGAGAACCTATGCGCTCAGGCGTCATCGCACAGAAGGTCGGCATGACCCGCGTCTTTACGGACGCGGGGGAGCATGTCCCCGTCACCGTGCTCAAGATCGATCAGTGCCAGGTGGTTGCCCACCGCACCGTCGAGAAGAACGGCTACGTCGCGCTGCAGGTCGGCGTCGGCAAGGCCAAGGTCAAGAACGTCTCGGCAGCTGAGCGCGGTCGCTTCGCGGTCGCAAAGGTCGAGCCGAAGAAGAAACTCGCCGAGTTCCGCGTGTCCGAGGACGCGCTGATCCCGGTCGGCGCCGAGATCACCGCGGACCACTTCATCCCCGGCCAGTTCGTGGATGTCACCGGCACCACGACCGGTAAGGGCTTCGCCGGCGGTATCAAGCGCTGGAACTTCGGCGGCCTGCGCGCTACCCACGGCGTGTCGATCTCGCACCGTTCGATCGGTTCGACCGGCGGCCGTCAGGACCCGGGCAAGACCTTCAAGAACAAGAAGATGCCGGGCCACCTCGGCGTCGAGCGGGTCACCACCCAGAACCTGCGCGTCGTGCGCACCGATCCCGAGCGCGGCCTGATCTTGGTCGAGGGTGCGGTGCCGGGCGTCGCCGGCGGCTGGATCCAGATCCGCGACGCGGTGAAGCGCAAGCTCCCCGCCGACGTTCCGCTGCCGGGCAAGTTCCGTGAGAACGGCGCGTCCGCCCCGGCTCCTGAGGCCGCTGCGGCTGAGGAGACCGCGTGATGAAGCTCGATGTCAAAACCCTCGACGGCGCCGGTGCCGGCTCGGTCGAGCTGAACGAAGAGATCTTCGGCCTGGAGCCCCGCGCCGACCTGCTGCAGCGCATGGTCCGCTGGCAGCTCGCCAAGCGTCGCGCCGGCACTCACGCCGTGCAGAACCGCTCGGACGTGAACCGGACCCGCAAAAAGGCCTACAAGCAGAAGGGCACCGGTAACGCCCGCCACGGCGCGGCCTCGGCGCCGCAGTTCCGTGGCGGTGGTCGGGCCTTCGGGCCGGTCGTGCGCGACCACAGCCACGACCTGCCCAAGAAGGTCCGTGCGCTGGCTCTGCGTCACGCCCTGTCGGCCAAGGCCAAGGCCTCGACCCTGATCGTCGTCGACGACATCAAGATCGAGGATCACAAGACCAAGGGTCTCGTCGAGCGCTTCGGCAAGATGGGCCTCTCGAACGCGCTGATCATCGGCGGTGCCGAGGTCGACGTGAATTTCGGCCGGGCCGCCCGCGCCATCCCGCAGATCGACGTGCTGCCCGTGCAGGGCATCAACGTCTACGACATCCTGCGCCGCGACACGCTCGTCCTGACGAAGGCTGCCGTCGACGCGCTGGAGGAGCGTTTCAAATGAGTGCCGATCCGCGCCACTACGATATCGTCGTCTCCCCGGTGATCACCGAGAAGGCGACGAACCTGACCGAGCAGAACAAGGTCGTCTTCCGCGTCGCCCCCAAGGCGACCAAGCCTCAGATCAAGGAGGCGGTTGAGAAGCTGTTCGACGTGAAGGTCACGGCCGTGAACACCCTTGTCACCAAGGGAAAGAAGAAGATTTTCCGCGGACTCCGCGGACAGCGCTCCGACGTGAAGAAGGCGATCGTGACCCTGGCCGAGGGCCACTCGATCGACGTCACGACCGGGCTCTGAGGACGGGATTTAGGGATCCAAGCCGATGGCCTTGAAGACATTCAAACCGGTCACGCCGAGCCTGCGCCAGCTCGTGCTCGTCGACCGCCGTGAGCTCTACAAGGGCAAGCCGGTGAAGGCGCTGACGGAGGGCAAGTCGTCCTCCGGCGGCCGGAACAATCTCGGCCGCATCACCGTCCGCTTCCGCGGCGGCGGCCACAAGCGCGTGCTGCGCAACGTCGACTTCAAGCGTCGCGAGCAGCTCGGCGTCGCTGCCACGGTGGAGCGGATCGAGTACGATCCGAACCGCACGGCGTTCATCGCGCTGATCAACTTCCCCGACGGGAAGCAGAGCTACATCCTGGCTCCCCAGCGCCTGCAGCCGGGCGACAAGGTGGTGGCCGGCGAGAGCGTCGACATCAAGCCGGGCAATGCCGCTCCGGTCGGCTCGATGCCGGTGGGCACGATCGTCCACAATGTCGAGCTGAAGATCGGCAAGGGCGGCGCGATCGCCCGCTCGGCCGGCAACTACGCGCAGATCGTCGGCCGCGACCAGGGCTACGTGACGCTGCGCCTGAACTCGGGCGAGCAGCGCCTGGTCCATGGTCAGTGCTTCGCCAGCGTTGGCGCGGTCTCGAACCCGGACCACATGAACATTTCGCTCGGCAAGGCCGGGCGCAACCGTTGGCTTGGCAAGCGCCCGCACAACCGCGGCGTGGCGATGAACCCGGTCGACCATCCGCACGGCGGCGGCGAGGGTCGCACCTCGGGCGGCCGCAACCCGGTCACGCCGTGGGGCGTGCCCACCAAGGGGAAGAAGACCCGGTCCAACAAGCGGACCGACGTGTTCATCCTGTCCAGCCGCCACAACCGCAAGAAGTAATCGCTATGGCACGCTCTCTCTGGAAGGGGCCGTTCGTCGACGGCTACCTCTTCAAGAAGGCCGAGGCGGCGCGGGGATCCTCGCGCTCCGAGGTCATCAAGATCTGGAGCCGCCGCTCCACGATCCTCCCGCAGTTCGTCGGGCTCACCTTCGGTGTGCACAACGGGCAGAAGCACATCCCGGTCTACGTGTCCGAGGAGATGGTCGGTCACAAGTTCGGCGAGTTCTCGCCGACCCGCACCTTCCCGGGCCACGCGGCCGACAAGAAGGCGAAGAGGCGCTGAGATGGGCAAGCAAGCCACCCCCCGCGCGCTCCCCGAGAACGAGGCGAAGGCCGTCGCGCGCATGCTGCGCGTCAGCCCGCAGAAGCTCAACCTCGTGGCGCAGATGATCCGCGGCAAGAAGGTCGACACGGCGCTGGCCGAGCTCCAGTTCTCGCGCAAGCGGATCTCGACCGAGGTCAAGAAGTGCCTCGAGAGCGCCATTGCCAACGCCGAGAACAACCACGATCTGGATGTCGACGACCTCGTCGTCTCCCAGGCCTTCGTGGGCAAGGCGCTGGTTCTCAAGCGCTTCCACGCCCGCGCCCGCGGCCGCGGCGCGCGTATCCTGAAGCCCTTCTCGAACCTCACCATCGTGGTTCGTGAAGTCCGCCAGGCCGAAGCGGCTTGAGGAGGAACTGATGGGCCAGAAAGTCAACCCGATCGGTCTTCGGCTCGGCATCAACCGGACCTGGGATTCCCGCTGGTTCGCCAACAAGGGCGACTACGCGAAGCTCATGCACGAGGACGTCGCGATCCGCGCCGCCCTCATGAAGCAGCTCAAGCAGGCGGCGGTCTCCAAGATCGTCATCGAGCGTCCGCACCGGAAGTGCCGCGTCACCATCCACTCGGGTCGTCCGGGCGTGGTGATCGGCAAGAAGGGCGCGGATATCGAGAAGCTGCGCAAGCTCGTCGGCACCATGACCAAGGCCGACGTGACCATCAACATCGTCGAGGTGCGCAAGCCCGAGATCGACGCCACCCTGGTGGCCGACTCGATCGCCCAGCAGCTCGAGCGCCGCGTCGCCTTCCGGCGCGCCATGAAGCGGGCCGTCCAGTCGGCCATGCGTCTGGGCGCCGAGGGTATCCGGATCAACTGCTCGGGCCGTCTCGGCGGCGCCGAGATCGCCCGACAGGAATGGTACCGCGAGGGTCGCGTCCCGCTGCACACGCTGCGCGCCGATGTCGACTACGGGACCGCTACGGCGTTCACGACCTATGGCACCTGCGGCATCAAGGTGTGGGTGTTCAAGGGCGAGATCCTTGAGCACGACCCGATGGCCCAGGACAAGAAGGCCCAGGAAGAGGGCGGCCGCTCCGGCGGACGCCGTGAGCGCGATGGCGAGGGCGGCCGCGAGCGCGGACGCCGCGAGCGCGAGCACGCGTAAGGTAGGAAGCCATGCTGCAACCGAAAAAGACCCGCTTCCGCAAGCAGTTCAAGGGCCGCATCCACGGTGCGGCCAAGGGCGGCTTCGAGCTGAACTTCGGCCAGTTCGGTCTGAAGGCAGTGGAGCCCGAGCGCGTCACCGCCCGCCAGATCGAGGCGGCCCGCCGCGCGATCACCCGCGAGATGAAGCGCCAGGGCCGCGTCTGGATCCGGGTGTTCCCGGACGTGCCGGTCTCGTCGAAGCCGACCGAGGTCCGCATGGGCTCCGGTAAGGGCGCCCCGGATTACTGGGCGGCCCGGGTCCATCCCGGCCGGATCATGTTCGAGGTCGACGGCGTTGCCGAAAACATCGCCAAGGAGGCGCTCCGCCTCGGCGCCGCGAAGCTTCCGATCCGCACGCGGGTCGTCCAGCGCATCGCCGACTGAACGGAGGATATCGTGAAGTCGACCCAACGAGTGTCTGATCTCAAGGCCCTGTCGCCGGATCAGCTGAATGACGAGTTGATCAACCTCAAGAAGGAGCAGTTCAACCTGCGCTTTCAAGGGGCCACCGGCCAGCTCGAGAACGTCGCCCGCGTCCGTGAGGTCCGCCGCGACATCGCCCGTGTCCGGACTCTGCAGCGTGCCAAGACGCTGCAGCAGGCCAAGGGCTGAGGCGGGTTTTAGGAGACAACCATGCCGAAGCGCATCCTGCAGGGCACCGTCGTCAGCGACAAGGGTGAGAAGACCATCGTGGTGAAGGTGGAGCGTCGCTTCACCCATCCGGTGATGAAGAAGACCGTGCGTCGCTCGAAGAATTACCACGCGCACGATGAGGCGAATGTCGCCAAGGTCGGGCAGACGGTGTTCATCGAGGAGTGCCGCCCGTTCTCGAAGACCAAGACCTGGAAGCTGGTCGAGGGCGACGCGACGCTGCAGGCCGAGACCGGCGAGGCCGCCTGATCGGGTGGCGGTCGGGGTCTCAGGGCCCTGGCGCATCCCGGGCCGACGTTGGGTCATGTCTTGTCGGTGGGAGCCTCGCGGCAACGCGGGGCTTTCGCGTTTTCGCCGCCAGGATGATTTGGTGTCTGCTTCGCACAGCGCGGGACTTTCTGATCGCTCCGTCTGCACCGGTGGCGGTGGCGAAGCCATGGACCATTCCGGGATCCAGGAAGGTGCCGATCGCTGCACGCGATAGCACGTGGCGGTACATCGGTCGGGCATCCATCTCATCTCCCTCGTCCTGAGGTGACCGCGTTGCGCGCCTCGAAGGAGGGCTCCAGCCAGCCCTGCGATCCCTGGAGGGTTCCTTCGAAGCTTCCGCTTCGCGCTGGCGCCTCAGGATGAGCTGGTGGCTGGGATGGCCGCGCCGTGGTCTCCTGTTCTCGTGGGGCCTGGCGCCGCTAGACCGTCGAGACGTCATAGGCCGAATCGTCGGAACGCAGCCGTTGCGTCACTGACCGACGCGCTCAAAGCGCGGGCGATCTCATCGCGACCGTCGAGGATGTCTCGCAGATCCTCGGGATCGATCGCGTTGGTTGTGCCGGCGTCGAGGAGATCAAGCATCACCTGTGCGATCGTTGTCTGTGTGTCCCCCCACAACCAGGCCACGGTCTTTTCAAGCAGAGCGAAGCGACCCGGACAGCGCCATGCCGGCGAGGCGCGCGCTGCCCTGGGTTCCTGCGCTGCGCTCGTGATGACGCGGGACCCGCTGACCGAAGCCTTCAACTGGCAACCGTACCGGGCGCCGTCAGCGGCTAGGCTTGCGGCACGGCCGCTTCGCCAAGGGAAGGCCTGGGCCTTTCAACTGTGGAGCGATCTGCCCCGAACCGTTCTCTCGCACTTGCCGAATGAGAACAAAACAGGTACATAGAGCGGGTGTTGAAGCGCGTTGTGAACGGCGCCCAACCCCTTCATAAGGATCCCGCCAGATGGCCCAGCCCGCATTGAAAGTGGTCGACATGCCCCCGGTGGACAAGGACAAGTCCAAGGCCATTGACGCCGCCCTGGCCCAGATCGAGCGTGCCTTCGGCAAGGGCTCGATCATGCGGCTCGGCAAGAACGACAAGGTGCAGGAGGTCGAGACCATCTCCACCGGTTCGCTCGGGCTCGACATCGCCCTCGGCGTCGGCGGTCTGCCCCGCGGCCGCGTAATCGAGATCTACGGTCCCGAATCGTCCGGCAAGACGACGCTGGCGCTTCATACGATCGCCGAAGCCCAGAAGAAGGGCGGCGTCTGCGCCTTCGTGGATGCCGAGCACGCGCTCGATCCGGTCTACGCCCGCAAGCTCGGCGTGAACCTCGACGACCTGCTGATCTCGCAGCCCGACACGGGCGAGCAGGCCCTTGAGATCACCGACACGCTGGTGCGCTCCGGTGCCATCGACGTGCTGGTGGTCGACTCGGTCGCCGCGCTGACCCCGCGGGCCGAGATCGAGGGCGAGATGGGCGAGAGTCAGCCCGGCCTCCAGGCGCGCCTGATGAGCCAGGCCCTGCGCAAGCTCACCGGCTCGATCTCGCGCTCGAACTGCATGGTCATCTTCATCAACCAGATCCGGATGAAGATCGGCGTGATGTACGGCAGCCCCGAGACCACCACGGGCGGCAACGCCCTGAAGTTCTACGCCTCGGTGCGCCTCGATATCCGCCGGATCTCGACCCTGAAGGACCGCGACGAGGCGATCGGCAATCAGGTCCGCGTGAAGGTGGTGAAGAACAAGGTCGCGCCGCCGTTCAAGCAGGTCGAGTTCGACATCATGTTCGGCGAGGGCGTGTCGAAGGTGGGCGAGCTGATCGACCTCGGCGTGAAGGCCGGGATCGTCGAGAAGTCGGGCGCCTGGTTCTCGTACAACAGCCAGCGCCTCGGCCAGGGCCGCGAGAACTCGAAGGGGTTCCTGCGCGACAACCCGGAGATCGCGTCCAAGATTGAGGCCTCGATCCGCCAGAATTCAGGCCTCGTTGCCGAGAAGATCCTGGAGAACGCCACGCCCACGGCGGACGACCTCGACGAGGGCGAGGCGTAAGCCTCCCCACCGCGGCCAGAACGGGCGCGGCTGGTTCATCGATGCGAGACATTTGGCGGCCCCGGAGCTTCTCCGGGGCCGTCTGCCGTTCCGGAGCTGCCCCTCAGTCCGACCTGCTGGACGCGGCCGTCGCAGGCGTCCGTAGCATGCTGCCGAACCCCTCGTGCCGGGCAGGTCGCCAACGAACCGCCGCCTCAATCCGCCATCGTCTTCTTCACCGTCTCGACGAGTTGCTTCAGGCTGAAGGGCTTGGGGAGGAAGTTGAAGGTCTCACCCTCCGGCAGGTTCTTGCGGAACGCATCCTCGGCGTAGCCGGAGACGAAGATCACCTTCAGGTCGGGCTGATGCTTGCGCACCTCCCGCAGCAGGGTCGGGCCGTCCATCTCGGGCATGACGACGTCGGAGACGACGAGGTCGATCTCTTGAATCCCCTCGCGCACGATCGCCAGGGCCTCGAGGCCCGAAGCGGCCTCCAGCACCGTGTAGCCGCGCGCCGAGAGCGCCCGGCTGTTGACCGCCCGGACCGGATCCTCGTCCTCCACGAGGAGGATGGTCCCCTGCCCCGTATGGTCGGCCGCCGGCTTGCGCGGCGCCGGTGCGTCGATCTTCGCTTGGGGCCTGGCCTCGGATTTGGCCTCGGCGCGCGCGGCCGACTCGCCGGCGGGGGGCGCTGCGCCGCCGGCCCGATCCTGCCCGGACAGCGACGGCAGAGCGGCCGCTTCGGTCCGCGGCAGGGCCGGTGTGGCGGTTACGAGCGGCGCTTCCTCGTGCTCGGCGACGGGGACGTGCCGCGGCAGGTAGATGCGGAAGGCGGTCCCCTCCCCGACGGTCGATTGCACGTCGATGGTGCCGCCGGACTGCTTGACGATACCGAAGACCGTCGAGAGGCCGAGCCCCGTGCCCTTGCCGATCTCCTTGGTGGTGAAGAACGGTTCGAAGATCTTCTCCATCAGCTCGGGCGGGATGCCCTGCCCGGTGTCGCGAACCTCGATGAGGATATGATCGCCCGCCGGCGCGCCGCCGCGCCCGTCCGCCACCGCCGCAGGGCCCGGATCGGTCACGTTCTCGGTCCGGATCATCAGCTTGCCGCCGTCCGGCATGGCGTCGCGGGCATTGACCGCGAGGTTGACGATCACCTGCTCGAACTGGTTGACGTCGGCCTTCACCGGCCAGATCTCGCGGCCGTGCTTCAGCTCCAGGGCGACGCGCTCGCCGAGCAGGCGCTTCAGCAGTAGGGTCAGCTCGGAGAGCGCCTCCCCGACATTCATCACCTCCGGACGCAGCGTCTGCCGCCGTGAGAACGCCAGGAGCTGGCGGACGAGGCCCGCCGCCCGGTTGGCGTTCTGCTTGATCTGCATGATGTCCTGGAAGGCCGGGTCGGTCGGCCGGTGGCTGGCCAGCAGCAGGTCCGAGTAGCCGATGATCGCCTGCAGCACGTTGTTGAAATCGTGCGCGATCCCGCCTGCGAGCTGGCCCACGGCGTTCATCTTCTGCGCCTGCGCGACCTGCTGCTCCAGCTGCCGCTGCGCCGTGGTGTCGAGGGCGTAGAGGATGACGCGCTCGGCCTCGTCGGTCTGCTGAACCGGGTCGCCACCGTCGGCCGGGCTGAGCCACACCCGCGCCGAGCGGCCGCCCGGGCCGTTCAGCTGGACCTCGATGGGCTCGGGATCGGTCAGGCCGCTTGTCGCGCGGGCGAGGCCGGCCTCCAGGGCGGTGCGGTCGGCGACCGAATCCGCGACGTTGGGCTCGGCCCGCGTCGCGCCCTCGACGCCGATCGCGCCGTCCTCGACCTGGCGCGGCACCGTGCCGAACAGCCGGGTGAAGGAGGCATTGGCCCGGGCGATCCGGCCGGTCCGGTCGAGGGTCGCGATGGCGATGGGCGAGTTGTTGAGGAAGCGGGCGAGGCGCACTTCGGCGGCGCGCTGCGGCTCGTCGGTCTCGGCGCCGGCGGAGCGGTTGATCACGAAGGTGCGCGAGGAGCCCGGCTTGCCATCCTTGCCGAAGGCAACCCGATGATAGAGCCGCACCGGCAGGGTGTGGCCGTTGCGGCGGCGCAGGTCCAGGTCGAACCGGTCGGTGCGCACCTCGCCCGGCAGCCCGGCGGTGCGCACCAGGACGTCCGCCTCGGGAGCGATCTCGGTGAGGTGCGGGCCCCCTGGGCCGACGCTCGCCAGGTCGTAGCCGAGCCAGGCGGCGAGCGTCGCGTTCATGTAGACGATGGCGCCGGCCGGATCGATCGACAGGAAGCCCGCCGGGGCATGGTCGAGATAGTCGATCGCGTGCTGGAGTTCCTGGAAGACGTTCTCCTGGCGCTCGCGCTCGGCGGTGATGTCGGCGACCGTCCAAAGCGCGGCGGCCCGGCGCGGGCGCAGGAGCGGCCGGACCGAGACCCGGTACCAGCCGAAGCTGCGCTCCCCGCCGACCGGCCCCAGGGGCGGCGACATCCGCACTTCCTCGGTATGGGCGCGGGCGTCGCGCGAGGCCTGCGACAGGCGGTAGACCGCTTCGGAGACCTCCGGCGAGCCGACCAGGATGCGCTCGACCGGGACGAGGTTCGAGAAGGTCTCGCCGCCGGCGATCCGCAGATAGGCCTCGTTGGCGTAGATCAGCCGGCCGCTATCCTCGACGACCAGCGCGCCGTCGGGCGAGGCGTCGACGATGCCCTTGGTGATGTCGTCCCGGGCGGCGCTGCCGCTGAGCTGGAGCGCGCCGATCGCAAGGGCGAATAGGAAGAAGACGCCGGCCATGGCCAGAAGCGCCAGCAGCCACACGATCAGCGACTGAGCCTGCTCGTTCGCCACGAACGACAGGCCGATCGCAGCCCCAACCAGCAGGCCCGCAAGGACCAGCAGCAGCCCGACCCGGCCCGGCTGCTCCGAGCGGTCGATCGACCCCGTCCCCTGCGGGACCGGACCCTGGGCGCCGGAGATCGGCAGTCCAGAATTCTGCGGGCCCCCGGCGGGCGCCGGAGGTCCAGTGACGTCGGCCATCGGCTTCATTCCAGAACGATCCCCCGGTTAGGCCTGCCGGCCATATCAGGGCAAGGGCAGCGCGGCACCACTGACGTCGCGCCAAGCCTCGGCACAGCCTCGCGAAAAAAGGTGGACGAAGCGTGGCTTTCCCGGCCGATCGTCCGGCCGCCGCTGCGGCCGGGGCTTACGCGGCCCTCCGGCGCAGGCGCAGGACGAACCCGATCACCTCGGCCACCGCCCGGTAATGCTCGGCGGGGATCTCGCGGTCGATCTCCACGGTGGCATGCAGCGCTCGGGCCAGCGGCGGGTTCTCGATCACCGCGACGCCGTGCTCGGCCGCCACCGTGCGGATCCGCAGAGCCAGCGCATCGACACCCTTGGCGACGCAGATCGGCGCGGCCATGCCGGGCTCGTAGCGCAGGGCCACTGCATAGTGGGTCGGGTTGGTCACCACCACGGTGGCGGTCGGCACGGCGGCCATCATCCGCTTCTTCACCCGCGCCATGCGCAGCTGCTTCATGCGGCCCTTGACCTCCGGGTTGCCGTCCGACTCCTTCATCTCCTGCTTCAGCTCTTCCTTCGTCATGCGGTGGCGCTTGCGCCAGCGGAACCGCGCGTAGAGCGCGTCGCCCAGGGTGATCGCGAGGTGCATGCACAGCATGCCGGCGAGCAGCCGCAGGCTCAGGGACAGGATCGCCGGCAGGCACGCGGTGGGATCGAGCTGAACGAACACCTCGAGCCGGTCGCGGTCGTTCCACAGGAGGACGGCGCCGACCACGCCCACGATCGTGATCTTCGCCAGTCCCTTGCCGAACTGGAACCAGGCCTCGATGCCGAGCAGGCGCTTCAGGCCTGCCATCGGCGACAGCCGCTCGAATTTCGGCATCAGCGTCTCGGTGCTGAACACCAGCGGGTGCTGGAGCAGGCCCGCGGCGAGACCCGCGACGATGGCCAGGCCCACCGGAACCGCCACCGCCTGGAGCCACAGCCAGAGCCCCCGCGTCGCGGCGGCCTTCATGGCGGTGGCGTCGTCCGGAAGGGTGTGGGCGTTCGCCAGATAGGCCTTCAACCCGTACAGGAGGTTCTGCGCGATGCTCGGGCCCGCAACCATCAGGGCGAGGGTGAAGGCGGCCAGCAACGCGAAGGTGTTGATCTCGGTGCTGCTCGCGACGTCGCCGCGCTCGATCGCCTGATCGAGGCGCCGTTGGGACGGCTCCTCGGTCTTGTCCTCGTCATCCGCGCCCTCAGCCATCGCGCATCGACCTCAGCGCGTGCGGAAGCGGCGGGGGGCGGGCACGGTCATCGGCCGACATACGCGCCGAGATACCGGCCGATATCGTCCAGAAAGACTCCCATCATGACGCCGAGGGCGCCCATCAGGATGACCATTCCGGCCAGAACTGAGGCCGGGACCGCCAGGAAGAACACCTGCAACTGCGGCATCAGGCGCGACAGCACGCCGAGCCCGAGATTGAACAGGAGGCCGAAGGCGATGAACGGCCCGGAGATCTGGACCGCCAGCGTGAAGCCGCGGGCGAGCGCCCGGGTCGCCAGCATCAGCGCGTCCGAGAAGGCCGGCACGCCGTCCGGCGGCAGCACGACGTAGCTGCGGGCCAAGCCCTCGATGGCGAGATGGTGCAGGTCGGCGGCGAAGATCAGCGTGATCCCGAGCAGCGACAGGAAGTTGCCGATCGCCACCTGCTGGCCGCCCTGGCTCGGATCCACCGTCATCGCGTAGGACAGGCCGAGCTGCGCCGAGATGATCACCCCGGCGGTCTGCAGGGCGGCGAGCACCATCCGCACCGTGAGGCCGAGCACCAGCCCGACGATCGTCTCCCCGAACAGCAGTCCGATCAGCCGGGGCCCGGCCAGCCCCTCCGTGCCGCCGAGCAGCGGGCGCACGGTCGGGAACAGCACCAGCGTCGTGAGCACCGCGAAGGCGAGACGCAGCCGCGGCGACACCGTCTGCTCGCCGATCCCGGGCATCAGCATGATCAGCGTGCCGACGCGCGCGAAGGTGATCAGAAAGGCCGACGCGATCCCGGGCACGAGCAGGTTCATCGCCGCCCCTATGGCACGCGAATCTGGCCCCTGTCGCGGCGGGATTGTGCATCAGCCGCCCGCCGCGATCCGGGCGGCGATGCGGACCATGTAGCCGGCCATGGCGTCACCGATGAACGGCAGCATCAACAGCAGCGCGGCGAACACCGCGACGATCTTGGGCACGTAGATCAGGGTCTGCTCCTGGACCTGGGTCAGGGCCTGGACCAGCGAGACGGCGAGCCCCACGGCGAGGGAGACGAGCATCAGCGGTCCGGCGATCTTCAGGAAGACGAAGATGCCGTCGCGGGCGATGTCGAGAATGGCGAGGCCGGTCATGAAGGTGCCAATGTGAGCCGGGATGGCGGCGCAGGAGGCGGGGCGGTTCCCGCCGGTCGAACGTCTATCCGAACCTCCGCCCTCATCCTGAGGGGACTGGGCTGGATGATCCGATGCCGGTAATCCGGTCGGGGCGCGGCGTCAGATCTGCATCCGCATGATCTCCTCGTAGGCGGAGATCATGCGATCGCGCACCGCGACCATGGTCTGGAGGGCGGTCTCGCTCTCGGCCACCGCGGTGACCACGTCGACCACGTTGGCCTTGCCGGACGCGGCCGAGACGGCCTGCGCGTCGGCCCGCCGCCCGGCATCGCCGACGCTGTCCAGCGTCTGTCCGAGAAGCTGCATGAAGTCGCCGCCCGCCTCCGCGGCCGGCTGCACCCGGGGGGTGGGCCGACCGGAGGCCAGGCCCTGGACGGCGGCGTAGGCGCCCGCCGCGAAGTTGCTCGAAGCCATGGCCAGAGTCCTTGCTGCGCGTTCCTACGCGGTCACTTCAGGATCGCCAGCGTCTGCGCCAGCATCTTGCGGGTGGAGGTGACCATGTTGAGATTGGCCTCGTAGGAGCGCTGGGCCTCGCGCAGATCCATGTTCTCGATGAGGGCGTTGACGTTGGGCATCTGCACCTCGCCCCGGGCGTTGGCCGCCGGGTTTCCGGGCTCGTGCTTGGTCCGGAACGCCGACGGGTCGCGCCGGATGCGGCCGGCCTCCACGAGCCGGGCCCCGGTCTCGCCGTCGAGATGGCTGGTGAAGGTCGGGATCTTGCGCCGATAGGGCTCCGCCCCGGGCGATGCGGGCGCGGAATCGGCGTTGGCGATATTCTCGGCGATGATCCGCATCCGGCCCGACTGGGCCTTGAGGCCGGCCGCCGCCACCGTGAGCGACTTGCTGAATTCCATGGTTCAGGCCCTCCGCGCCGTGACCGAACAGCCTTTGTCCCAGATGCTCAGCTCTTGCCGACGGCGATCTTCAGGGTGGTCAGGCTGTGCTGATAGAGCGAGGCGGCGAGCTGATAGTCCGACTGGTTGTCGCCGGCCTTCATCATCTCGTCCTCGAGGTTGACGGCGTTGCCGCTCGGGCGCGTCTCGAAGCCCTTCGCGCGCTTCGACGCGGCGTCGCCCGCTCCCTGCCCGGCCGGGGCGATGTGGGCCGGGCTGGTCAGCGCCAGGGTCGTCGACGATGAGACCAGGGTGCCGGTTGCCCGGTCTATGCGGGGCTCCACGAGATCGCGGGGCTTGAAGCCCGGCATGTCGGCATTGGCCACGTTCTCGGCGATCACGCCCTGGCGCGCCTGGGCCCATTGCATCCGGGTGCGCAGCATGCCGAGCACGGGCAGGTCTGTGAGGGCCAAGGTCGCCTCCGGCGGGGCCGCGCCGAAGCCGGCGGGCTCGGCAAAATCTGCCGCCTGCATGGTTAACGGTGCGTTAAAGATGTGGGTGAGCCAGCAACGACGGGTGGCCACGCCGCCGATCGGTCAGGCCGGTCCCTGCCTGATCGCCTCTGACCGCGCGGTCGGGGGCCGGCATGTGCTGGCTGCGGCAATCCGGTTCCCGAGGGGCCCGCGCGAGACCCTCTTCACAACCTATTGTCTTGATAGCGTTGGTTTAAAAGGTCTGTTAACGAACTCTTAACGTCATTTGCCTTGCAGCCCTGCCGGCGTGGTATGGACAAGCCGTGCCGGTCGCGAACCAGCGGCGGCCGGAACGTGCGAGTGCGTAATTTTGCGATGGCTGCAATCCGTGTTCGGTTCTGACGGCTCCCCCATCGTCCAGTACGTCGTGATTTTCGCCGTCATCTTCACGGCGCTTGCGGCCATCGTCTTCACGGTCCGGCGGCTCACGGGACGCAACCTCGCGTTGCCGGGGCGCGCGGGCGGCCGCGGTCGGCAGCCCCGGCTCGGGATCGTCGATGTCTACGAGCTCGACCGCGCGCGCCAGCTGATCCTGCTGCGCCGGGACAATGTCGAGCACCTGCTCCTAGTGGGCGGCCCCAACGACGTGGTGGTCGAGCGCAACATCCAGCGCACCCAGCGCCCGCTGCCGGAGGCGAGCCTCCGGTCCGAGCCGGCCCCGGATGCTCTCGACGAGCCGCTGCCCGATCCCCTGGTCCAGGGCGGGCGCCTGCCCGAGCCGCCGCGCGCCCTGGCCGAGACGGCCGGTCGCCGCGCCGAGCCCCTGTTCGATCCGGGCTTCGCGATGCCGGTGGTCGTGCCGTCACCCGTGCCACGCTCCGCAGCCGCACCGCCCGTGACCCTGCCGCTCGACGCCGCCCTTCTCGGCGGTGATGAGCCCGGCCAGGATGTCTCCGCGCCCCTGGCGCCGGATCCGGTCGCAGAGGCACCCATCGCGCCGCCTCGGGCGCCACGCGAGTCGACGACGCCGCGGCGGATCCTGAGCCGGACCGCGCCGCCGCTCGCTGAGTCCCCGCCGCGCCCCGCCTCCGAGCGAAAGGTCGAGTCCGAGCCGGACGAGTCGGGAGCGGCGCAAGCCCCGAGCCTCGCCGTCCCGTCCGAACGCCGCTCGGTCGATCCGGCGATCCTGTCCGACATGGCCCGGCAGCTTCAGGCCGCGCTCTCGCGCCCGTCCTCCGCCGTCACGCCCGCCCCGGTGCCCGCCGCGCCGGAGGGTGTCGATCCGGTGGCGGCTGCCATGGCCGCCACCCCTCCGGCGCCCGCGCCTGAGCCGGTGCCTGCGGCTGCGATCCCGGACAGGCCGGCGGCACCGGTCACGCCGAAACCTCCGGTCGTGTCGCCCGCACCCCCGACAGCGCTGGAGCCGGTCCCGGCTCCGCAGCCGCCGGCCCAGCCGGTGCTGCCGAAGGTCGCTCCGACGTTCGAGCCGCCGGTCACCCGGTCCGACGCCAAATCAGCCGGCAACCCGTTCTCGGTGGAGGAGATCGAGGCCGAGTTCGCCCGATTGCTGGGCCGACCCCTCGACAAGCGGAGCTGAGCGCTCCGGATCCGGTCACGGCCCGTCGCCCCGGCCAGGATGCGCGCTGTAACGAGGCGCAACACCCGGCCCGCGCGCCGTTTACGTGCCGTTAACCCTCTGCTGGAACGTTCGGCCGCAGAGGAGGTCCCGATGCTTGCCCTGAACGCCGATACCGCCCATCGCAGCCGCGCCTACCGGGCGTTCAAGCTCGACCGCGCCGGACGCGTCTTCTCGGCCGAGGTCGTGTTGGCCGAGGACGACAGCCAAGCGAAGCGCCAGGTGCGCGCCATGCTGGAGCGCAACACGATCGAGCTGTGGGAGCGGACCCGGTTCCTCGGCCGCTTCGAGCCGGGCGCCGGCCGGGCCTAGTGCCGTTCCCGATCCGGTTGCCACGGCCTGGACGACAAGCGTCTCCTGCCGAGACAGCCGCGTCATGCCCCCTATCCCGTGCGGGAGAGGGTTGGGGTGAATGCTAGGACGCTTCACGGTGAGGCGTCCGCGCCGCGGGGCCCGGTTGCGCCTCGCCTGGGCAGACCTGATCCCTCACCCGGCTCACTGCGTGGGCACATCTCTCCCGCACGCGAGAGGAAACCTACGCGTGGTCCGGCATGGGCATGTCCATCGACCCCGTCCCAATCCGATCCGGAACGGCTCTAGCGGCCAGACGTTTCCGGCATCGCCAGGACGGCGACGAAGCTGAGGGTCGCGGCGACCGCCAGGTAGATCCCGACGAAGCCGATCCCGCCATAGGCCGCGAGTTCCTGGGCGATGTAGGGCGCTCCGGATGCGCCCAGGATTCCCGCGAGATTGTACGTGACCGAGGCGCCGGTGTAGCGCACCCGGGTCGGGAACAGCTCCGGCAGCAGGGCGCCCATCGGGCCGAACACCCAGCCCATCGCCAGGAGGCTGAGGCAGAGGAAGCCGAGGACCGGCGGCCACGTCCCGGTGCCGGCGGCCGTCCCCAGCATCGGCCCCATGAGGAAGCCCAGCAGGAACACGGCGGCCATACCGGAGAGCAGCACCGGCCGGCGCCCGAACCGGTCGGCGGCGGCGCCCGAGATCACGGTTCCCAGCGCCATGAAGCAGACGGCGATGCACTCGAACAGCAGGAAGCTCGGCCGCGTGTAGCCGAGCGTGCCGGTGCCGTAGCCCAGGGCGAACACGGTCGACAGGTAGAACACCGCGTAGACCGCCACCATGGCGAAGGTGCCCATCAGGACCGCGCGCCCGTGCTGCGTCAGCATCGTGGCGAACGGCACGCGCTCCGGGCTGGCCTGGCTCAGCGCGGCCTTGAAGGCGGGCGTCTCGGTGAGCTTCAGGCGCACGTAGAGCCCGACGCCGACCAGGGCGGCGGAGGCCAGGAACGGCAGCCGCCAGCCCCAGGCCTGGAAGTTCTCGGGCGACAGGCCGAAGCTCAGCGCCAGGAAGCCGAGATTGGCCAGAATGAAGCCGACCGGCGCGCCGAGTTGCGGGAAGATCCCGTACCACGCGCGCTTGCCCGGCGGTGCGTTCTCCACCGCCAGCAGAGCCGCCCCACCCCATTCCCCGCCGAACCCGATGCCCTGCCCGCAGCGCAGGATGCAGAGCGCCGCCGGAGCCCACCACCCGGCCGTGGCGTAGGTCGGTAGGCAGCCGATCAGGACGGTGGACAGGCCCATGATCAGCAGGGACGCCACCAGCGTCGCCTTGCGGCCGACCCGGTCGCCGAAATGCCCGAACAGGGCTGCACCCACTGGCCGCGCGATGAACGCGATGGCGAAGGTCGCGAAGGCGCTGAGCTGCTGAACGCCCGGCGCGCCGGCGGGGAAGAAGACCGGTCCGATCACCAGGGCGGTGGCCGTGGCGTAGATGTAGAAATCGAAGAACTCGATCGCCGTCCCGACGAAGCTCGCGGCCAGGATCCTCCCGGCGCTCGGTGCGGTGCCTGTGGGGCCTGCGGTCTCGACGCTCTGCAGCATGATCTGGACGGTCTCGGTTCGGTTGCGGCGCTTTCGCACGGGGCGGCCTGGACGGAAACCCTGAATCCGACATGGCGCCGACGGGATGGTCGAGGTCGCTGTGCGGCGCACCCATGGCGGCCTTGCGTTCCCGAGTCCCCTTCGCCAAGCTGAACGGCCATATTCCGCGACGGCTGCCGGCCGCGGCGCCGCCCACACCATTCGAGTATTGCGATGAGAGTCACTGTCGAGCGCGCGGCCCTGCTCAGGTCGCTCGGCCACGTGCACCGGGTCGTCGAGCGCCGCAACACGATCCCGATCCTGTCGAACGTCCTGCTGCGCTCGGAAGGCGGGAGCCTCCAGCTCCGGGCCACCGATCTCGACATCGAGGTCACCGAGGGGGTTCCGGCCGACGTCGCCGATGCGGGCGCCACCACGGTGCCGGCGCACGTGATCTACGACATCGTGCGCAAGCTCCCCGACGGCGCGCAGGTCTCCCTGGAGACCGGCGGCGAGGCCGGCCAGATGACGATCCGCTCCGGCCGCTCGCGCTTCGCCCTCGGGGCCCTGCCGGAAGGCGATTTCCCGGACCTCGCCGCCGGTGAGATGCCCCACGGCTTCGAGATCGCCAGCGCCGATCTCAAGCGCCTGATCGACAAGACGCAATTCGCGATCTCCACCGAGGAGACGCGCTACTATCTCAACGGCATCTACCTGCACACGCTGGAGACCGAGGCCGGCCCGGTGATGCGGGCCGTGGCCACCGACGGCCACCGGCTCGCCCGGGTCGAGATCCCGGCGCCGCAGGGCAGCGTCGGCATGCCCGGCGTGATCGTGCCCCGCAAGGCGGTGGCGGAGATCCAGAAGCTCCTCGACGACGGCGGCGAGACCGTCGCGGTCGACCTGTCGCCCGCCAAGATCCGCCTGCGCTTCGCCGGCGGCCTGACCCTGATTTCCAAGCTGATCGACGGGACCTTCCCGGATTACCAGCGGGTGATCCCGGCCAACAACGACAAGCGGCTGACCGTGGAGCGCGACGCCTTCGCCAAGGCGGTCGACCGGGTCTCGACCATCTCGTCCGAGCGCGGCCGCGCGGTGAAGCTGGGGCTGGCCGAGGGCCGTCTCGCCCTCTCGGTGAACAACCCGGACTCGGGCAGCGCCACGGAGGAGCTCGATGTCGATTACGAGGCGGCCAACCTCGATATCGGCTTCAATGCCCGCTATCTGCTCGACATCACGGCGCAGCTCGAGGGCGACACCGCCCTGTTCAAGCTCGCCGATCCGGGCTCGCCAACGCTGATTCAGGACCGCGAGGGTGCCGCCGCGCTCTACGTGCTGATGCCGATGCGGGTGTAGGACTGCGTCGGTCCTTCCGGCTCCCGCTCTCATCCTGAGGTGCCGGAGCATCGTGGAGGCCTCGAAGAAGGCCTCCAGATGGCGACATGGATTCTGGAGCCCTCCTTCGAGGCCCGCCGATAGCGGGCACCTCAGGACGCGGTGGTTGTACGGGATGGCAGATGAGAGGGGAGCGTTGAGCGCCGTTCGGCTCAGCCCTGCGGATCGACGATGAGCAATCCACTCGATCCGGAGATCGGGTCGAACGAGCCGGTCCAGCGCATCACCCGCCTGATCGCCCGCGACTTCCGCAACCACGCCGATCTCGAACTCGCGCCCGAGGCCCGGTTCGTCGCGCTGGTCGGCGAGAACGGCGCCGGCAAGACCAACCTGCTCGAAGCCATCTCCCTGTTCGTGCCGGGCCGGGGCCTACGGCGGGCGGACTTCGCCTCCATGGCGCGGACCGGGGGACCGGGCGGCTTCGCCGTCTCGATCACCCTCGATCGGGACGGCGCCGAGCACCGGCTCGGCACCGGGTTGGAGCCCCCCGGGCCGGACGGGCGGGCAGGCCGGCTCTGCCGCATCGACGGCGCGCCGGCCTCCTCGCCGGTGGCCTTCAGCGAGTTCCTCCGGGTGGTCTGGCTGACGCCCGACCTCGACGGGCTGTTCCGCGGCGCGGCCGGCGACCGGCGCCGGTTCCTCGACCGCCTCGTCCTGGCGGTCGATGCCGGGCACGGGGCGCGGGTCTCGGCGATGGAGCGGGCCCTGCGCTCGCGGAACCGCCTCCTGGAGGATCGACCCGACGACGACCGCTGGCTCGGGGCGGTGGAGCGGGAGGTGGCCGAGCTCGGCGTCGCGGTGGCGCTGGCCCGGCGCGAGACCGCCGAGCGGCTCGACCGGCTGATCGCCGAGACCCGGGACGATGCGCAGCCCTTCCCCTGGGCCTCGATCCGCCTGGAGGGGGACCTCGATGATCTCGTCGCGGTCTGGCCCGCCATCGAGGCGGAGGACCGGTTCCGGCTGGCCTTGCGCAATGGCCGCCACCGCGACAGGGCCGCCGGCCGCACCTTGATCGGGCCGCAGACCAGCGACCTCGTGGTCCGCCACGGTCCCAAGGATGTGCCGGCCGGGACGGCGTCCACGGGCGAGCAGAAGGCGCTGTTGATCGGGCTCGTCCTGGCCCATGCCCGCCTGGTGCGGGCCATGAGCGGAATCGCCCCGGTGATCCTCCTCGACGAGGTGGCGGCCCACCTCGACCCGCGCCGGCGTGCGGGCTTGTTCGAGGCTCTGGAAGCCCTGCCCGGCCAGGTCTGGATGACGGGCGCCGATCCGGCCGCCTTCGCGCAGACCGGCGACCGGACCGAGGTGGTGCGGGTCGGGGCCTGAGCGGGGCTCTGACAGGAGCCGGTTGAAGGCCACGGTCGGCTTTGCCCGCGCGTCATCACGCGCGGATGGCTTGGCTGTGGGCGCCAGGATGCTTCGGCACGTCCGGGCTCGCGCCGTGCGAAGTCGGTCTCAGGCCGCCCGGATCGTCGCGAGGAAACGGGACACCTCCGCGCCGAGATGCTCGGACTGGCGCGACAGCTCGCCGGCGGCGCCCAGCACCTGGGCGGCGGCCGCGCCGGTCTCCTCGGAGGCCCGGGCCACGCCGGTGATGTTGCTCGTCACCTCGTCGGTGCCGGTCGCCGCCTGCGCGACGTTGCGGACGATCTCCTGCGTGGCCGCGCCCTGCTGCTCCACGGCTGCGGCAATGGTGGTCGCGACCCCATCGATCTCGCGGATCCGCGCCGCGATCGTGTCGATGGCCGAGACCGCTTGGCCGGTCACGCCCTGGATCTGGCCGATCTGCTGGCTGATCTCCTCGGTGGCCTTCGCCGTCTGCGCTGCGAGCTCCTTCACTTCGGCGGCGACCACCGCGAAGCCCCGCCCCGCCTCTCCGGCGCGGGCCGCCTCGATCGTGGCATTCAGAGCCAGCAGGTTGGTCTGGCCCGCGATGCTCGAGATCAGCCCGACCATGTCGCCGATGCGCGTGGCCGCCTGGGTCAGCGCCTGGACGAGGTGCTGGGTTTCGTCGGCCTCGCCGACCGCCGTCTGCGCGAGGCTGGCCGAGCCGAGCACCTGCCGGCCGATCTCTTGCACCGACGAGCCGAGTTCCTCGGCCGCGGCCGCCACTGTCTGGACGTTGGCGGAAGCCTCCTCGGCGGCCGACGCCACGGCAGTGGATTGGTTGGCCGTCTCGGTGGCGCTGGCCGTCATGGTTTGGGCGGTGGCCTGCAGTTCCGTGGCCGAGGACGACACCATCCCGACGATGCTCCCGACCGCCTGCTCGAACCCGTCGGCCAGTTCCAGCATGGTGCGCTTGCGCTCATCCTGGGCGGCCGCGTCGGCGATGCGCCGGACTTCGGCCTCCTCGGCGGCCTTGCGAGCCACCATGGCCTTGATGCCCTCGACCGCCTTCCCGACCGCGCCGACCTCGTCCCGACGGGCGGCCTCCTCGATCTCGGCATCGATCTCGCCCTGCGCCATGCGCTGCAGGACCGACACGAGGCGCGAGAGCGGGCGCGTGATCCCCGCCACCGCGATGAACACCGCCGCGGCGAGTCCGGCGAGCATGCCCAGGGCGCTGAACAGGATCAGGCTGTAGCGGGTCGCGTTGGTCTTGTCGGTCAGCTCGTCCGACGCCTTGGCGACATAAGCTCCGATGTCGTCGGCGACCTTGTTGCCGGCTTCGATCATCGCCGAGAAGGTCGGGTCGATCGCCGAGTGGACCAGCGCGAGGGCCTTGTCGTTCTGGTTGGTGGTCCCGAGCCGGCGCACTTCGTCGACGTTCTGGACAAAGCGTTCGATGCGCTCGCCCTGCGCGTTGATCGATTTCGCGAAGGCCGGCGCATGCGCGCGGAGGGCTTCGATTGTCGGCCTCACCTTCGGAAGGGCGGCCTCGAAGCCTCGGTTGGCGCTCTGCATCTGCGCCTCCTCGGTCTCCGCGATGATCCGGTAGACCCAGTAATTGAGCTCGAACATAAGGCGGTTGAGGCGCCGGGCCTCGACCGCCGCCACCGTCTCGTTGCTGAGGAAGTCGCTGTAGGCTTGGTCGATCTCGCGCATCCGCCCCTGTGCATACCAGACACAGGCGCCGACAATCATGCTGATGACAGCAATGACGGCGATCAGCTTGGGCAGAACCTTGAGGTTTGACAGCCTTATCACAGTCTTCATGTCCCGGATTGAAAATCGATATGGCCGTTCTGAATGGTCATTCGAAGGATTGGCTGTGGGGAGTAAAAAAGTAATTAATCGCTCTTGTCTGTTATGAGGTATAAAGCTCGAAATTTCAAGTCGGCATGCTTGATATGTATCGCTCGATTGAGTGGTTTATTCGCATAAATAATACTGATATTCGCGAATTTGGCCTCAGAATTAGTTCTTGGCAATTTGTATTGGACGACGTGCTATTGCGCTCAAGTGCAAGCGTTGGTTCGCAGGAGAAGCCGGTCGACCGGAGCTGGTTCGGCGCGCCCCGGAGCGTCGATGTCGCGCAGGCCTCTGCGGCGCTCGGTCTTTTCAGGGACGGGTCGGAGCGCCACATGGGGTGGATCCTCCACCTGTCGCCTGCTCACACGGAACCGGAGACGCATGTCCAAGCCCGTCCACGCCATGATCCGGGTCCTTGAGGAGCAGCGCGCGCGTGAGTATTACGCCCGCGCCTTCGGCCTCGAGGTGTCCGACCGCTACGACTTTCCCGACTTCACGCTGATCTACCTGCGCGACCCGGCCTCGCCGTTCGAGCTGGAACTCACGGTCAACAAGGGGCGCGACACCCCCTACGATCTGGGCGACGGCTACGGGCACATCGCCTTCGTGGTCGATGACGTGGAGGCCGAGCATGCGCGGCACCGGCGCGAGGGCTTCACGGTCACGGACCTGAAGGCGCTCAAGCAAAGCGAGGACGTGCTGGCCCGGTTCTTCTTCGCCACGGATCCGGACGGCTACAAGATCGAGGTCATCCAGCGCGGCGGGCGTTTCGCCTGACACGCCCGGAACCAACGCAGCCGACCCCTCAAGAGACGCATCCGAGTTCCATGCAGGACAAGACCCGAATCGTCTGCCTCCGCCACGGGGAATCGACGTTCAACGCCGCGCACAAGCTCGGGCGCGGCGATCCCGGGCTGCCCGACGCCCGGCTGACCCCGCGCGGCCAGATGCAGGCCCGGGACGCGCGGGAGCGGCTGCGGTCGATCCCGTTCGATCTGGTGGTGGTGTCGCCGTTGACCCGCGCGATCGAGACCGCCGCGATCGTGTTCGGCGATCATCCGAGCGAGCCCCGCATTCTGGTCGAGGTGCTGCATCGGGAGTGCCAGGAGAGCAGCTGCGACGTCGGCCGTGCGGCCTCGGAGATCGCGGCCGAATTCCCGCATCTCGATGTCGGCCATCTGCCCGAGATCTGGTGGCACGCGGAAGCCGGCTGCGAGGTCGGCGGCTACCCGGTCGAGCCGCGCCACCTGTTCGACGCCCGGGTCGCGGCGTTCCGCGACTGGCTGCGCACCCGGCCGGAACGGACCATCGCGGTGGTCGGGCACGGCACGTTCTTCTATCACCTCACCGGCACGTTCCTGGAGAATTGCGGCACGATCGAGCTCGATCTCGACGCCGCGCCCGTGGCGGCCTGATCAGGCCGGAGCGAGGGCGCGCGCCGCGTCGAGCCGCTCCCGGGCCCCGGCCAAGGCGATCTCCGGCGCCTGCCGACCGAGGCTGAGGGCCGTCTCGAGGATCGCGCAGGCCTGGCTCCAAGTCCCGGCCACGAAGGGCGCGGCCCCTTCGGCGACCTCTGCGGCGCAGCGCGCATCGTCGCCGGAGCGCTGCGCGGCCGTCGCCGTCCGGGACACTGCTGCGGTCAGCGCGCCCTCGCGCCAGCGGCGTCCCCGGGCCGCCGCCTGCGCGAGCGCCCCGCCCCGCCAGGCCGCCGCCTTCGCGGCCGCCAGCGCGATGGGCCAGTCCGAGGCCCCGGCGCAGGCCTCGGCATCCTCGGCCATGCCGGCGAGGGTGCAGAGCGGCGCCAGGATGCGCCGCACGCTCTCCAGCGCCAGCCGCGATGTGCGCGCGGCCTCGACCTCCGGCGTGTCGGCGCTGCCGGAGAGCCGCAGCACGAAGGCCAAGAGCTGCGGCCGGATGTCGTCCGGCATGGCGTCGTTGAGGCCGAGGGCGTAGGCGGCGATCGGCCGCGAGAAGCAGGGCGGGCAATCCGCGCTGGAGCGGATCGCCTGGTACGGCAGACCGGCCGCCACGATCGCGGCCTCGTTGATGCAGGTTCCGCCGTCGGGGCCGGGGAAGGGGTGAGACCCGGCGAGCAGGCGCCAGTTCAGGATCGTCTCGAAGTCGGGATGCATGGGCGCGCTCTCCGTCTCGGGTGCGCAGCGTGGCACGCCGTGTTCCGGAAGGCGAGGCCCCCTCAGCCGCCGAGCCCGGGCGCGAGGCCCGAGAGCATCGCGGTGCCGAGGACCAGCACGAAGGCTGCGGCGACGAGTTCCAGGCCACCGAGCGCCAGGAGCCCCGCCTGGCCCCGGCCGCCCGCGAGGCGCAGGGCCGTGCGCTTGGCGAAGACCGCCAGACAGGCCAGCGCCGTCGTGGTGAGCGCGGTGCCCAGCGCCATCGCCAAGACCGCCAGCACGCCCGCCCCGGGCACGCCCTGCGACACCGCGAAGACCAGGACCAGCACAGCGCCCGCACAGGGACGCGTGCCCGCCGCCAGCACCACACCGGCCCGCTCGCGCCACGTGTCATGGGTGTCGAGGGCCTGCGGCCCTGGCAGGTGGCTGCAGCCGGGGCCGCAGCCGGCGCCGAGATGCGCGAGGCGTCCGGCCTTGCGCCACGTCAGCACCAGCCCGATGAGGGCGACGAGGGCGAAGCTCACCGTCTCGATCAGCGTGCCGGCCCGGGTGATGCTCGCCGCCGTGGCGTTGAGGACCAACGTGCCGAGGCCGACGATCGCCCCGGCCATGCAGGCCTGGAGCAGCGCGGCGCAGACGCTCAGCATCGCGCCGCGCCGGAGCGCCCGCTCGCCCGCCAGGATATAGCCCGCGATCACCGCCTTACCGTGGCCGGGGCCGGCGGCGTGGAAAACGCCGTACGCGAAGGCGAGGCCGACCAGCGGGCTCCAGCTGCCGCCGCCCCGGAGCGCGCTCACCGCGGCGTTGAGGCTGCGCGAGAAGCTCGCCTGCAGGGCCAGGATCACGCCGCCGATCCCCGTCGCGGCGGGGGCGGCTTCCCGGAAGCCGATCCCGAACGGCGAGCGCGGCGGCGGCGCGACGATGCCGGGCGCAACGAGCCACGCGATCGCGGCCGCCAGCAGGGCGGCGAGCCCGATGGCCACAACCATGAGGCCGAGCCGCAATCCCAGCCGCCCCGGTTGGGCCGGCGCGGCGATCCCGATGCCTACGGACATGCCACGAGAACCCGGCTGGCGAACTGCACCCCGTAGCTGGAGGCCGCGGTCAGCGCCTCGAAGAACGCCTCGGTCATTCCCGAGGAGCCGGCCTCCGCCGTCTTCGGCTGCTCGGTCTTCGGGCGGGTGACGGTGGCGGCGCAGCCCTGCGGCGCGCCCGCGAGCGTCGCGGCTTCCGGTCCGTCCGCGAACGAGAAGGCCACGAAGTAGGTCGGGTCGTAGACCTCCAGGGCGGCGACACCCCGACCCTGCAGGACCGGCGTCTTGAGCGGCAGCAGGAAGGTCATGACCAGAGCCTTGTCCTCCATGCGAGCCGCCGGCTCCCTCGGATCGGCGAAGGCCTGCTCCTTGCCGCCAACCTTCAGCTTCGTGAAGTAGCCGAATTCGGCGAGGTTGGCGGTGTTCTCGGCCGCGAGCCCGGCGAGTTCGTCGGGGCTGAGCGTGCCGTCCTTGTTGGTGTCGAGGCCCTGCGTGATGTAGGCGGTGTATTCGGGGTCGAAGCTCCACGTGTCGCGCACGCCGACAAGCTTGCCGCCCTCGTAGACGAGCTGCGCCTTCGCGGTCACCCAGACGTGCGGGTGCGCGGACGCCCCCGAGGCGGCGCAGACGAGGAGGGCGGCCAGCGCCAGGGCGCGCGGCTTCGGGCAGTGCGCGGCGATCAGCATGGGCGAAGGCACGCTCGCGGCGGGAGGGAAGCGGTCAGGCCGGGTCTTCCTCGCGTGCCGGTTGGGCGAAAGCGAGGCGCCCGGGCGATCGCGCCTGGCAGTGAGCCGGGCCATCCGCTCCGTCCTTCCGGATCGCCGGAGGCGGGCCCGGAATCCAGACGCACTGTCAGTGCTTATTCTTGGAGCCTCGGCGTGTCTGGATCCCGGGCTCCGCTGCGCGGCCCCGGGATGACGCGGTGGATGCGGCGCTCACTCGCCCGCGTCGAGACCCATCAGCTGGAAGCTTACCCGCAGGTCGTTCGACATCGGGATGTCGAGGCGCTCGCCGTTGGGCAGGCGCTTCTGGAACCAGCGCTCGTAGGTCCAGCGCAGCGCGCGGGACTCGGCGAGGCGCGTGAAGGTCTGCTGCACGAGGCCGGCGAGTTCCGGGTCGTCCTTGCGGAACATGATGCCGTAGGGCTCGTAGGAGAGCTTGTCGGGCAGCACCGTGTAGTTCGCCCCGTCCTGCGCGTCGGTGGCGATCAGCCCGTAGAGGAGCACGTCGTCGGTGGCGAAGGCGTCGGCCTTGCCGGCCTTGACCATGGCGTAGGAGGCGGCGTGGTCGGGGGCGGTCACCAGCTGGGCGGCGATCTTCAGCCGGGCGAGCTGGTCGCGCACGGCCTTCTCGTTGGTGGTGCCGGCGGTGACCACCACGGTCTTGCCGCCGAGATCCCGGTAGGACGCGATGCCCGATCCCCGCTTCACCAGCAGCTGGGTCGCGCTGATGTAATCCACCGGCGAGAAGGCGACCTGCCGGCGGCGCTCGGCATTGGCGGTGGTCGAGCCGCATTCGAGGTCGATCTTGCCGGAGGCCACTGCGTCGATGCGGGTCTCTGCGGTGACCGGCGCGTAGCGGATCTTCACCGGGCGGCCGATCGCCGCCTGGACGTCGTCGGCGATCTCGCCGCAGAGGTCGATGGCGTAGCCGATCGGCCGGGGGCTGCCGTCCGGCTGCTTGCCTTCCACGAAGGAGAACGGCACCGAACTCTCCCGGTAGCCGAGCACGATCTCGCCGCGCTCGGCGACGCTCTTGAGCGTGCCGGTGAGCACCTCGATGGCGGAAGCCGGCGACGCGCCAGCCAGCGCCAGGACCATCGCCGCCACGAGCCGCATTGCCATCACCCGTCCTCCCGCTCTCGCGCCGCCCCTACTCCGCCGGCGAGGGCACGGTGCCGACATGGTCGAGGCGCTGGTCGGTCGTGCTGAGCTGGCCCTCCCACTTGGCGACCGCCACCGTGGCGACGCTGTTGCCGAGCACGTTGGTGGCCGAGCGGCCCATGTCGAGGAACTGGTCGATGCCGATGATCAGCAGCAGGCCGGCCTCCGGGATGTTGAACTGCGCCAGCGTCGCCGAGATCACCACCAGCGAGGCGCGCGGCACGCCGGCCATGCCCTTCGAGGTGACCATCAGCAGGAACAGCATCGTGAGTTGCTGACCCCAGGTCAGCGGGATGTTGTAGGCCTGGGCGATGAACATCACCGCGAAGGTGCAGTACATCATCGAGCCGTCGAGATTGAACGAGTAGCCCATCGGCAGCACGAACGAGGTGATCCGGTTGGGCACGCCGAACTGCTCGAGGTTGGTGAGCATCTTCGGGTAGGCCGCCTCGCTCGACGCGGTCGAGAAGGCGAGCACGAACGGCTCCTTGATCAGGTTGATCAGCCGCATGATGCCGCCGCCGCCGAGCAGCAGGAAGCCGACGCCCATCAGCAGCGCCCAGAGCACCGCGAGGCCGATGTAGAACTCGATCAGGAACTTGCCGTAGGTGATGAGCACGCCGATGCCCTGCGTGGTGATCGTCGCCGCGATGGCGGCGAACACCGCCACGGGGGCGAACAGCATCACGTAGCCCGTCACCTTCAGCATGACGTCGGCCAGGCCCTCGATGCCCTTTGCGAGGAAGTGGCCCTTCTCGCCGAGGGCCGCGAGCGCGACGCCGAAGAAGATCGAGAAGACCACGATCTGCAGGATCTCGTTGTTGGCCATGGCCTCCACGGCGCTCTTGGGCACCAGGTGGGTCACGAATTCCTTGAGCGAGAGCGAGGCGGTCTTCAGGCCTGTGCCGGCGCCGACATCGGGCAGCGGCAGGTTCAGGTTCACGCCCGGCTGCATGATGTTGACCAGGATCAGGCCGAGCATCAGCGAGCAGAACGAGGCCCCGACGAACCAGAGCAGCGCCTTGCCGCCGACGCGGCCGACCGCGGCGGTGTCGCCGAGATGCGCGATGCCGACGACCAGCGTCGAGAACACCAGCGGTGCGATGATCATCTTGATCAGCCGCAGGAACACGTCGGAGATCAGCGCGATATAGCCGGCGATCTCCTTAGCGGTCTGCGGATCCGGCCAGGTGATACTGCAGGCGTAGCCCACCGCGATCCCGAGGAGCATGCCGACGAAGATCATCGTCGTGAGCCGTGAACCTGCCATCGGTACTGCTCCTCGCCAGTGCCCGGGATGAGCGAGCATTAAAGTTCGTTAACGTGAAGCACGAACTACGCCAGACGCAAGCCCATTCAGGCCCGGTTACTCGTGCGGTCGACTGTTTTCACGCGACGCCCGGGCGGCGATGAAACCGGTGGCCGGTTGGCTACGCTTGCGGTACGAGACTTGCGGCGACGATCCGCCCGCGCTCGGCGCGGGCAGCACAAGAAACGAGCGCGCGCGGGAGTCCATGGACGTTTTCGTACAGCAGTTGATCAACGGGCTGACGCTCGGTTCGATCTACGGCCTGATCGCCATCGGCTACACCATGGTGTTCGGCATCATCGGCATGGTGAACTTCGCCCACGGCGACGTCTTCATGGTCTCCTGCTTCATCGCGCTGATCACGTTCCTGCTTTTGACTGTCTGGCTCGGCATCAGCTCCATCGCGCTGGCCTTCCTGGTGGTGCTGGTGGTCGCCATGGTGCTCACCGCGCTGTGGGGCTGGGCGATCGAGCGGGTGGCCTACCGACCCTTGCGCGGCTCGTTCCGGCTGGCGCCGCTGATCTCGGCGATCGGCGTCTCGATCTTCCTGTCGAACTTCGTGCAGGTCGTGCAGGGCGCCCGCAACAAGCCGACGCCGCCGATGCTTTCGGGCGGCATCACCCTGTTCGAGCGGGACGGCTACGCGGTGTTCCTGGCCTGGAAGCAGGTGCTGATCATGGCGGTCACCGCCGTGCTGCTCACCGGCTTCTGGTACCTCGTGCAGCGCACGCCCTTCGGCCGGGCGCAGCGCGCCTGCGAGCAGGACCGCAAGATGGCGGCTCTGCTCGGCATCGACGTCGACCGCACGATCTCGCTGACCTTCGTGCTCGGCGCCGCGCTGGCGGCCGTCGCGGGCGTCCTCTACCTCATGTATTACGGCGTCGTGTCGTTCTCCGACGGGTTCGTGCCCGGCGTGAAGGCCTTCACCGCCGCGGTGCTCGGCGGCATCGGCTCCCTGCCGGGCGCCGTGCTCGGGGGCCTGATCATCGGGCTGATCGAGACCTTCTGGTCCGCCTACTTCTCCATCGAGTACAAGGACGTCGCCGCCTTCTCGATCCTGGCGATCGTGCTGATCTTCATGCCCTCGGGCATCCTGGGCCGGCCCGAGGTCGAGAAAGTCTGATGGCCGGTTCCCAGACTGCGCTCCCGGGCTCCGCGATGGCCGGCATCCTGCGCGATGCTGCCCTCTACGCCCTCGTCACCTTCGGCCTCTGCGTGCCGATCATCGCCTACCGCACCGATCCCGGGCCGGGGAGCGAGCTGGTGCTCGTGCCGCGCTGGGGTCTGGTGGCGGCACTCTGCCTGGCGATTTTCGTCGCCCGCATCGTCCAACGGCTCGTGCTCCTGCGCCGGGACGCCCGGCGGGCGCTGACCCCCTCCCCGGTCCAGGCCACCGAGGCGGTCCACGGCGAGCCCGACGCCGGCCAGAAGACCTCGAAGGTCGGGCTCTACAGTTTCATCGCCGTCGCCCTGACCCTGCCGATCCTCGCGGCGCTCGCCACCGGCGGCCTGTCCTCGGCCCGCTACTGGATCGACCTCGGCATCCTGATCCTCACCTACGTGATGCTCGGCTGGGGCCTGAACATCGTGGTCGGCCTCGCGGGCCTGCTCGACCTCGGCTACGTCGCCTTCTACGCGGTCGGCGCCTATTCCTACGCGCTGCTGTCGACCACCTTCGGCCTGTCGTTCTGGATCTGCCTGCCGCTGGCCGGCCTGTTCGCCGGCCTCTGGGGGATGATCCTCGGCTTCCCGGTGCTGCGCCTGCGCGGCGACTACCTTGCCATTGTGACGCTAGCCTTCGGCGAGATCATCCGCCTCGTCCTGATCAACTGGACCGACGTGACCGGCGGCGGCGCCGGCATCTCGTCGATCCCGCGGGCGACCTTCTTCGGGATCCCGTTCACGGCGGGCGACGACGGGTTCGCGGCCACCTTCGGCATCCCGTACGACTCGATGCACCGGCTCGTCTTCCTGTACTACCTGATCCTCGCGCTCGCGCTGATCACCAACTTCGTCACCCTGCGCCTGCGCCGCCTGCCGATCGGCCGCGCCTGGGAGGCCCTGCGCGAGGACGAGATCGCGTGCCGCTCGCTCGGCATCGACACCACTGCCACGAAGCTCACGGCTTTCGCGCTGGGCGCGGCTTTCGGGGGTGTGGCCGGCTCGTTCTTCGCCGTACGCCAGGGCTTCATCAGCCCGGAGAGCTTCAACTTCCTGGAGAGCGCCATCATCCTGGCGATCGTGGTGCTGGGCGGCATGGGTAGCCAGGTCGGGGTCGCCATCGCCGCGGTGGCGATGGTCGGCGGGCCGGAGATGCTGCGCAACCTCGGCTTCCTGAAGGCCGTGTTCGGCGAGGGCTTCGACCCGAGCGAGTACCGTCTGCTCCTGTTCGGCCTCGCCATGGTGGCCATGATGGTCTGGCGCCCGCGCGGGCTGATCTCGGTGCGGCTGCCCTCGGTGTCGCTCGGCGAGCGTCGCGCCGTCTCGGGCGCCCATGTCAGCGAGGGGCACGGCTGATGGCGACGTCACCCCTCGCCCCGCCGGTGCTCGCGGTCGAGCACCTGACCATGCGGTTCGGCGGTCTGACCGCCGTGTCCGACCTGTCGTTCGAGGCGCGCCGCGGCGACATCACCGCGCTGATCGGGCCGAACGGGGCCGGCAAGACCACGGTGTTCAACTGCATCACCGGCTTCTACAAGCCGACCGAGGGCATGCTGACGCTGTCCCATACGGATGGCACCGCGCACCTGCTGGAGCGGCTGCCCAACCACAAAGTGAACCGCACCGCGCGGGTGGCCCGCACCTTCCAGAACATCCGCCTGTTCCAGGGCATGACCGTGCTGGAGAACCTGCTGGTCGCCCAGCACGCGCCGCTGATGCGCGCCTCGGGCTACACGATCCTGGGGCTCCTCGGCCTCAAGGCCTACCGGGACGCGCAAGGAGCCGCGATCGAGCGCGCCAAGGCGTGGCTCGACCGGATCGACCTGATGAAGCGCGCCGACGACCCGGCCGGCGCCCTGCCCTACGGCGCGCAAAGGCGCCTGGAGATCGCCCGGGCAATGTGCACCGACCCGGTGCTGCTCTGCCTCGACGAGCCGGCCGCCGGCCTCAACCCGCGGGAATCGGCCGAGCTGAACGGCCTCCTGCGCCACATCCGCGACGAGCACGACACCTCGGTGCTGCTGATCGAGCACGACATGTCGGTGGTGATGGAGATCTCCGACCACGTGGTCGTGCTCGATTACGGCGTGAAGATCGCCGACGGCTCCCCCGCCGAGGTCCGGGCCGACCCGAAGGTGATCGCCGCCTATCTCGGCGTCGAGGACGAGGAGGTCGAGGCCGTGGAGGCCGAGGTCGGGATCACCGTGCCGCACGCCGACGCCCAGACGGGAGCCCCGGCATGAGTGTCGCCGGCATCAACGTCCTGGTCGAGGAGACCCGGGCGATCCAGGCGGGGGCCAAGCCGCCGCTCCTCGCGGTGCGCGACGTCTCGACCTATTACGGCAGCGTCGCGGCCCTGCGCGGGGTCGATCTCGACGTCGCCGAGGGCGAGATCGTCACGCTGATCGGCGCCAACGGCGCCGGCAAGTCGACCCTGATGATGACGATCTTCGGCAGCCCCCAGGCGCGCTCGGGGACGATCACCTATGACGGGCGCGACATCACCCGGATGCCGACCCACGCCATCGCCCGCCTCGGCATCGCCCAGTCGCCGGAGGGCCGCCGGGTCTTCCCGCGGATGAGTGTCTACGAGAACCTCCAGATGGGCGCCGCGCTCCACGACGGGCGCTTCTTCGCCGAGGATCTGGAGAAGGTCTGCGTCCTGTTCCCGCGGGTGAAGGAGCGCCTGAACCAGCGCGCCGGCACCATGTCGGGCGGCGAGCAGCAGATGCTGGCCATCGCCCGGGCGCTGATGAGCCGTCCGCGGCTGCTGCTCCTCGACGAGCCGTCGCTCGGCCTCGCGCCGCTGGTGGTGAAGGGCATCTTCGACGCGATCCGCGAGCTGAACCGGACCGACGGCATGACGATCTTCCTCGTGGAGCAGAACGCCTACCACGCCCTGAAGCTCGCCCATCGCGGCTACGTGCTGGTCAACGGCCGGGTGACCATGAGCGGCACCGGGCGCGCGCTCTTGGACGATCCGAACGTCAAGGCCGCCTATCTGGAGGGGGGCCATGCCGGCCCGGTCGGGGCATGAGCGTGCTGCAGGGGATCCTGTACGAGGAGCCGTCGGCCTGGCTGTTCCTGCTCGTGACCGTCGTGATGGGCGGCTGGGCCGGCTGGATGGCGGCCCGCGGCATCGCCCGGGGCTGGCGGCCGTTCTCGCACTGCGCCCTGGCGCTGCTCCTGGTGGCGGCTGCCGTGCGCTTCATCCACTACGCCCTGTTTTCGGGCACGCTGCTGTCGCTGCACTACTATGCGGTCGACGCAGCCGTCGTCATGATCATCGGCGCGGCGGGCTTCCGCTACACGCGGACGCGCCAGATGACGAGCCAGTACCGCTGGCTCTACGAGAAGACCTCACCGCTGACCTGGCGTGCACGGGCGCCCGCGGCGGGCGAGGTCCGATGAGTGCGGCCGGATCCGCACGTGCGGTCCTGACACTAAAGGGGAAGTACGCGATGAGATCGATTCTGCTGGCCGGGCTCGCCCTCGGCGCGATGGTGGCGGCCGCGCAGGCCGCCGAGGTCAAGCTCGGCGTCGCCGCGCCGATCACCGGCAACAGCGCCGCCATTGGCGCGCAGCTCAAGAACGGGGCCAGCCAGGCGGTCGAGGACCTCAACAAGGCCGGCACCCTCAAGGGCACGACGCTCACCGTTACGGTCGGCGACGACGCCTCCGACCCGAAGCAGGGCGTCTCGGTGGCCAACAAGTTCGCCAGCGAAGGCGTGAAGATGGTCGTCGGCGACTACAATTCCGGCGTGTCGATCCCGGCCTCCGACGTCTACCTCGATGCCGGCATCATCCAGGTCACCCCCGCCTCGACGAACGTGAAGTTCACCGAGCGCGGCATGTGGAACACGTTCCGCACCTGCGGCCGCGACGACCAGCAGGGCGCGGTGGCCGGCACCTACCTGGCCGAGCACTTCAAGGGCAAGAAGATCGCCTTCGTCCACGACAAGACCCCCTACGGCAAGGGCCTCGCCGACGAGACCCTGAAGGCGCTCAAGGCCAAGGGCGGCAAGGAGGCGATGTACGAGGGCATCAACCCGGGCGAGAAGGATTATTCCGCGCTCGTGTCTAAGCTGAAGTCGGCCAACGTCGATGTCGTCTATTTCGGCGGCTACTACACCGAGGCCGGGCTGATCCTCCGCCAGATGCGCGACCAGGGCCTCAAGGCGCCGATGATGGGCGGCGACGGCATGGTCGACCGCGAGCTCGTGGCGATCGCGGGTCCGGCCGCCGAGGGCACGCTGACCACCTTCCCGCCGGACGCCCGCAAGAACCCGAACGCCAAGGGCGCGCTGGCCGCCTTCAAGGCCAAGAACATCGACCCCGAGGGCTACACCCTCTACTCGTACGCGGCCGTTCAGGTCCTGGCCAAGGCCATGGCCGAGACCGGCTCCAGCGACGGCAAGAAGCTCGCCGAGTGGCTGCACCAGGGCAAGGCGGTAGACACGGTGGTCGGCCCGATCGCCTACGACAAGAAGGGCGACATCACCAGGCCCGACTACGTCATGTACGAGTGGAAGAAGGGCGCCGACGGCAAGATCGACTACAGCGGCAACGAGCTGACGAAGTAAGCCGCACGGGCCGCGACCACCGTCATTCCGGGACGCCGCAGGCGGATCCGGAATCCAGACCCGCCGTCATCGCCAGGGCTTGGCGCGCCGGCGGCCATGGATCCCGGGTTCCGCTGCGCGGCCCC
This sequence comes from Methylobacterium sp. FW102-HT35C08, assembly GCF_058790235.1. NCBI lineage: Bacteria > Pseudomonadati > Pseudomonadota > Alphaproteobacteria > Hyphomicrobiales > Methylobacteriaceae > Methylobacterium > Methylobacterium sp. FW102-HT35C08. The sequence goes on from NZ_JBYTCL010000002.1 coordinate 2,433,504, forward strand.
GGGATGACGGGGTGGTCGTTTGGTCCGATCACGCGCCAACCGAATAAGTGAAGTTCCGGGATCGGTGAGTCTCGGCACGCTGTCGTTCTGTAAGTCTCAAGCCGTTTTCGCCTCGCAGGACTGTGCGGGGCGGCACTGTCGTTTTCTATGCCGTGGATTCGTCAGCCAAGTTGGCGGATCGGTCCTCTACACCGCGTGCGTACGCCTAAGAAGTGTGCATGATGCCGGCGGCGCGGGCGATGGGCCGGCTCGACGCCTGGGAGGAGGCCATGAGGACGGCGGGGATCGCGTCTGCGGACGTGCGCACGAGCTTGGCCGCGCCCTCTCCGTACTCGGCCGCAGCGCCGCGCGGCCCCTCGACCTGTCTCCCGGCACCATCATTGCAAAGGCGTCGCCCGAGCGGGCGGGCCCGCGTGCGCCGCCGCCAGCCGACACCGTTCGGCCTGATCCAGGAGTTCCGTACCGATGCAGTCTGATTTCACTCGCCGCGGCGTTGCCGCGGCGCTGGGCCTGACCTTCGCCCTGGCCCCGATGGGCCTGCAGGCGCAGGAGCTGACCGGCACCCTCAAGAAGGTGAAGGATTCCAACGCCATCGTCATCGGCTACCGTGACGCGTCCGTGCCGTTCTCGTATCTCGGCGGCGACCAGAAGCCGGTCGGCTACGCGATGGACATCTGCTTCAAGATCGCCGACGCCGTGAAGGCCAAGCTCAACCTCCCGAACCTCGAGGTGAAGCTGAACCCGGTCACCTCCGCCACCCGCATCCCGCTGATGGCGAACGGCACCATCGACCTCGAGTGTGGCTCGACCACCAACAATGCCGAGCGCGAGAAGCAGGTGTGGTTCACCAACTCGCACTTCCTGACCGCGACCCGCTACGTCTCGAAGAAGTCGGCCAACCTGCACACGATCGAGGACCTGAAGGGCAAGACCGTCGTGTCGACCTCGGGCACCACGAACATCAAGCAGATCAACGAGGCCAACACGGAGCGGAAGCTCGGCCTGACGATCCTGCCGGCCAAGGACCACGCCGAGGCGTTCCTGATGGTCGAGACCGGCCGCGCCGCCGCCTTCGTGATGGATGACGTGCTGCTCGCCTCGCTCGCCGCCTCGTCGAAGGACCCGTCGGCCTACGAGATCTCCACCGAGGCCCTGTCGAAGCCCGAGCCCTACGGCATCATGCTGCGCAAGGACGACACGGAGTTCAAGAAGGTCGCGGACGACGCCACCGCCAAGCTCTACACGAGCGCCGAGGGCAAGGCCCTCTACGACAAGTGGTTCACCAAGCCGATCCCGCCGCGCAACATCAACCTCAACCTGCCGATGAGCGCGGAGATGAAGAAGCAGTTCACGACGCCGATCTCCAGCCCCGATCCGGCAGCCTACTGAGATCCGTTCGGTACGGTTTCATGCCATGATGCGCACCGCGGGCTCCGGCCTGCGGTGCGTCTCTATAAGTTCACAGTAGAAGCGGCGCGATGAACTACAACTGGAACTGGCGGATCTTCTTCGACGCCTCGCCGGAGGGCAACGGCACGTATCTCGACATGCTGCTCTCGGGGCTCATGTGGACGATCACGACCGCGCTCTGCTCCTGGGTGATCGCCTTCTTCCTGGGGTCCCTGATCGGCGTGCTGCGGACCCTGCCGTCGAAGCCCGCGAACGCCATCGGCACCGCCTACGTGGAAGTGTTCCGCAACGTGCCGCTGCTGGTGCAGATGTTCCTCTGGTACTTCGTGCTGCCCGAAGTGGTCCCGACCCGGATCGGCGACGCGATCAAGCAATTGCCCGACGCGCCGTTCTACACGGCGGTGGTCTGCCTCGGCTTCTTCACCGCCTCGCGCGTCGCCGAGCAGGTCCGCGCCGGCATCCAGTCGCTGCCGCGGGGCCAGCGCATGGCCGGCACCGCCATGGGCTTCACGACCTACCAGACCTACCGCTACGTCCTGCTGCCCAACGCCTACCGGATCATCCTGCCGCCGATGACCTCGGAATTCCTCAACAACCTGAAGAACACGTCGGTGGCGCTGACCATCGGCCTCCTCGAGCTGACCGCCCGCGCGCGCTCGATGCAGGAATTCTCCTTCCAGGTGTTCGAGGCGTTCACGGCGGCGACGATCCTCTACGTGATCATCAACCTCGTGGTCGTCACGGCGGCGACCTTCCTGGAGAAGGCGGTGACGATCCCCGGCCAGCGCTGACGGCCACCCGCTTCCGCCCCGCCACCCCGCCCGACGGCCACCGGTAACAGGCCCCGATGCTCTCGAATTTCGATTTCTCCGTCATCGTCTCGTCCCTGCCCTACCTGTTCGGTCAGGGCATGGTCTTCACCGTGACGCTCACCGCCATGGCGGCCGTGGGCGGCGTGATCATCGGCACGCTTCTGGCGATGGCGCGGCTCTCGGGTATCCCCGGCGTCAGCCATCTCGCCAAGGGCTATGTCGAGCTGTGCCGCTCGCTGCCCCTCGTGCTGGTGATCTTCTGGTTCTACTTCCTGGTGCCGTATATCGGCGCCTACGTGACCGGATCGACGACGCCGATCCAGGTGGGCGCCTTCCCGTCGGCGCTGATCACCTTCATGGCCTTCGAGGCCGCCTACTTCTCGGAGATCATGCGGGCGGGCATCCAGTCGATCCCGAAGGGGCAGACCGCCGCCGCGCAGGCACTGGGGATGAACTACTGGCAGACCATGGGCAACGTCGTCCTGCCCCAGGCCTTCCGCAACATGCTGCCGCTGCTGCTGACCCAGACCATCGTGCTGTTCCAGGACACGTCCCTGGTCTACGTCCTGTCGCTCACAGACTTCATGGGCGCCGCCTCGAAGGTGGCCCAGCGCGACGGCCGTCTCGTCGAGATGTATATCTTCGCGGCCGTGGTCTATTTTGCGATCTGCTTCTCGGCCTCGTTCCTGGTGCGCCGCCTGCAGCGCCGCGTGGCCATCATCCGCTGACCGACACTGGAGACCGTGTCATGACCTCGTCCCCGATGCCGGCCCCCACCGCCGCCGAACCCGTCGTCGATGCGGCCCACGCGCCGAAGGATGCCGGCCTACAGTCCGGCAGTCTGATCTCCGGCGCGCCCGTCGCGGCGCCCGGCGAGACGATGATCGCCATCGACAACATCAGCAAATGGTACGGCGACTTCCAAGTGCTGACCAACTGCACCACGAAGGTCGCCAAGGGCGAGGTCGTGGTCGTCTGCGGCCCGTCGGGCTCCGGCAAGTCGACCCTGATCAAGTGCGTCAACGCCCTGGAGCCGTTCCAGAAGGGCCAGATCACGGTGGCGGGCACCAAGGTCGCCGACAAGGCGACCAACCTGCCGAAGCTCCGCTCCCGGGTCGGCATGGTGTTCCAGCACTTCGAGCTGTTCCCGCACCTGTCGATCACCGAGAACCTCACCATCGCCCAGCGCAAGGTTCTTGGCCGCGGCGCCGAGGACGCGAAGAAGCGCGGCCTCGACCTGCTCGCCCGGGTCGGCCTCGGCGCGCACGCGAACAAGTTCCCGGGCCAGCTCTCGGGCGGCCAGCAGCAGCGCGTGGCGATCGCCCGGGCGCTCGCCATGAACCCGGTGGTGATGCTGTTCGACGAGCCGACCTCGGCGCTCGACCCCGAGATGGTCGGGGAAGTGCTCGACGTGATGGTGGAACTCGCCAAGGAGGGCATGACCATGATGGTCGTGACCCACGAGATGGGCTTCGCCCGCAAGGTCGCCGACCGGGTGATCTTCATGGATCGCGGCGAGATCGTCGAGGACGCCCGGAAGGACGAGTTCTTCGGCAGCCCCCGCTCCGAGCGCGCCCAGACCTTCCTGTCGAAGATCCTGCAGCACTGAGGGCGGCGGGAGAGCCGAGGACGGCCGGGCGCTAGGCAAGCGCCTCCTGCGCGGCCCGGTATTCACGACCGTGCTGGCAATAGCCCTCGACGATGCGGATCATCATCGCGCGCTTCTCGGCATCGAGGGGCGCGAGGATCCGTGCAGGGCGGCCGCCCCAGAGATAGCCGGCCTCCAGGATCTGGCCGGGATCGGTGGTGGCGCCGGCCGCCAGCATGACGTCGTCGGCGATCAGGGTGCCGGACGTGATGCTCGCGCCGATGCCGATCAGGGAGCGCGCGCCGATCCGGCAATCGGTCATGCGGACATTGTGGGCGATCGTCGTGTCCCGCCCGATCACGACGCCCTCGCCCCGGGTGCGGATCACCGTGTTGTCCTGGATGTTGGTGTCGGCGCCGACCACGATCGGGCCGACCTCGGCGTTGAGATCGCAGCAGAACAGCACGCTCGTGCCAGCCCCCAGGCTGACGCGCCCGCGCAGATGGGCGGTGCGCGCCACGAACACGCTGGCCTCGATCTCGGGCGCCTCTCCGGCCGGGAGCGCGGGACCGTCTCCCATCCGCTCGCGCAGCCGCTCGGCGCGCTCGGCGACCTCGTCCGGCCCCACCGGCCGGCTCTGCCGCGCGGGGCTGCCGGCATAGGCGTGGCCGCCGGCCAGGTTCGCCCGCGGGAAGACGGTCGAACCCGCCTCGATCACCGTCCCGTCGCCGATCGTCGCGCCGTCGAGGATCACCACGTCGTCCTCGATCACCACGTCGGAGCCGACCGTGCAGGCATGCACGACGCTGTTGCGCCCGACCGTCACCCGGTCGCCGACCTGCGTCCCCTGCGCGAAGGTGGCGATGTGGACGGTCGAGCGGTGGCCGAGCCAGAAGCGGTCCCCCAGGACGACGCTCTGCCCGTCGGCCCGGATCACCGCCTCGTCGCCGATCCAGGCTTGCGCGCCGATCCGGGCCGCGCCGATCACCGTGCTGCCGCGGCCGCACCAGACGGGTCGGCTGGCGAAATCGGGCTGGACGCCGTCGTAGGGCAGGATCAGGTCGGGGGTCACACGGGTATCCTTCTCCACCGCCGGCCGGATCACGCGCGGTGATCCGGACAACCGCGCACAACGCACCGGACACGCGGCGACCGCATGGGACGGCGTCCTGCGGCGCGGCAGGGCGCGGCAGACCGTGTCATATAGGGGCACGGCCCGGCGTGACAGGCGCGGGGCTGGCCCGCAAAGCCGCGAAAACCTATGGATCGCACCATGAGCGCGACCGTTCCGAGCATCGACATCCAGGCCGAGCCCTTCGACACCGCGGCCGAGATCGCCCGGATCGGTGCCGAACTCGGCGGTCGCGCCGGCGCCGTCGTGACCTTCACGGGCATGTGCCGAGACGAGGACGGGCGCCTGGCGGCGCTCGAACTGGAGCATTATCCCGGCATGGCCGAGGCGGAGATCCTCCGGGTCGCCGAGGAGGCCGTGGCGCGCTGGCCGCTCCAGGCCCTGCGGGTGATCCACCGGCACGGGCGCGTGCGCCCGGGCGACGGAATCGTGCTGGTGGTCACCGCCTCCAGCCACCGGGTCGCCGCCTTCGAGGCGGCGGACTTCCTGATGGACTACCTCAAGACCCGCGCCCCGTTCTGGAAGCGCGAGCACTTGGCCGACGGAACCACCGGCGGCTGGGTCGCGGCGACCGCTCAGGACGATGCGGCGGCCGGCCGGTGGGGCTGAGGCCGCCTACACGATCAGGGCGTTCAGCAGCACGGCCACGGCCGCGCCGGCGACCGCGATACCCAGGATGATGACGCTGCTGAGCTGGTCGCCGTTATCGACGGTCCGGCCGGGGCCGAGGGAGCGGGTCGGGGTCTCGCCGTACGGGCTGCTCATGTCGGGCTCTCCTGAGGGGCCGGCCCCCATCGGGCCGGTCGTCACGCGGGCGGACAACGCGCGACGGGCCGTCCGGTCCCGCCGCCGCTGCGCACAGGCCGCGCGCTGACCGCACTTGACCCCGGCGGGTCCGCGGCGTTCGTGAGCCCGCTGCGCAGGAGCGATGATGTCAGACGGAAAGATTCAGGATTTCGAAGGCCCGGTCGGGCCCTGGCGCGGCGTGGCGCCGCTCGCCGTGTCGGGCATCGCGGTCGTCTGCTTCGTGGCGGCGCTGGCGCTCGCCTGGATGTCGGTGGGCACGCTCCTGCTGATCTTCGCCGGCGTGCTCCTCGGGGTCTTCCTCGACGGCCTGACGCGCGGGCTCGGCCGCGTTTTGCCCCTGCCCCGCGGCGTGCGGCTGACCATCGCCAGCCTTGCGGTCGCGGTCGCGGTGATCGGCTTCGCCAGCTACGGCGGCGCCACGATCGTGCAGCAGGGGCGCGACCTCGGCACGACGATCAAGGATCAGGCCGGCACGGTGACCGGCTGGCTCGCCGAGCGCGGCATCGACGTTCCGAACCTGTCGCAGCAGGGCGGCGGAAAGGACGGCTCGACGGAATCCAGCCAGCGCGAGGGCGGCCTCGGCGGCCTCGCCAACGGATTGCTCAAGGGCGGCAGCTCGTTTGTCTCCGACGCGGGCAGCGTCCTGGGCCCGGCGGCCACGGTGATCCTCGGGCTGTTCGACGCGCTGGGCAACGTCCTGGTGATCGCCTTCCTCGGGCTCGCCTTCGCGGCCGATCCGAAGGCCTACCGCGACGGGGCGGTCCGGTTCGTGCCGCCGCAGGGGCGCTGGCGGGCGACGCAGGTCCTTGATGGGGCCGGCGAGACCCTGCGGCACTGGCTGTTCGGCCAGCTGATCATCATGGCGGTGATATTCGTGTGCACCTGGGCGGGTCTGGCCTTCCTGGGGATCGGCGGGGCGCTGATCCTGGGGCTTCAGGCGGGCCTGCTCGCCTTCGTGCCCACGGTCGGGCCGCTGGTGGCGGGCATCGTGATCGTGCTCGCCGCCCTCGCCTCGGGTACCAAGGCGGTGATCGGCGCCGTGGGCGTGTACCTCGCGGTGCAGTGCCTGGAGAGCTACGGCCTGACGCCGTTCATCCAGAAGCGGGCGCTGGACATCCCGCCGGCGACGATCTTCGCCGGGCAGCTGATCCTGGGCGTGATCTTCGGCCTGTGGGGGATCGCCCTCGCCCTGCCGCTGATGGCGGTGATCAAGGTCCTGCTGGAGCAGCTCTACGTGGAGGACACCCTCCACGAGCAGCCGAGCAGCTGAGCGCCGTCGTTCCGGGCTCCGCTTCGCGGTCGCGGAATGACGTGCGCGGCCGGTCAGCCGCGCAGGGCGTCCTCGATCATCCGGGCGACCGCCAGGGCCCGGCCGTCATCGCCGAATCGGCCGATCACCTGCACGCCCACCGGCAGCCGATGGCCCGGCACCGGCACGTTCACGCACGGCACGCCCATCAGCGTCCAGAGCTGGTTGAAGCGGGGATCGCCGGTGAAGGCGAGCGTCGCGGGCGCCGGGCCGGGGGCCGAGAAGGTCAGGATCGCGTCGTAATCCGTGAACAGGCTCTTGAGCACCCGCCGGGCGCGATGGGCGTGGCGACGGGCATCGTCGTATTGGGCGGGGCTGAACGCCTCGCCCGCATCGAGATGCTCCCGGACCCGCGGCGGCAGCGCGTCGGCCTGGGTGTCGTACTCCCAGGCGAGCGCCAGCCGGCCCTCGTAGTTCTGGATGATCCGGTGGCGCTCCCAGGCCTGCGCCAGCTCGGCCGGCAGCGCGAGGTCCGTGACCCGCGCCCCCGCCCGCTCGGCCGCCTGCCGGGCCTGCGCCAGGGCGGCCTCGGCGTCGGGCTCAGGGGCCTCGGCGAAATCCTGGCGCACGAGACCGATGCGGGGCGCCGAGCCGGCCTCGGCGCCGTCGATCTCCGGCCGGCCGGTCACCAGCGCCAGGGCGTGGGCGACGTCCGCGACCCCGGCGGCGAACAGGCCGACCGTGTCGAGCGCCCAGGAATAGGTCTTCACCCCCACGGTCGGGATCAGCCGGAACGACGGCTTCACCGCCGCGCAGCCGCAATAGCTCGCCGGCCGGATCACCGAGCCCGCCGTCTGCGTGCCCAGGGCCAGGGGCAGCATCCCGGCCCCGACGGCGGCGGCCGAACCCGCCGAGGAGCCGCCCGGGGTGTGGCCGGGATCGTGCGGGTTGACCGTCTCGGTCGGGTCGCTGCTGGCGAAGGCCGTGGTGGTCGTCTTGGCGAGCGCGACGGCGCCGAGCCGCTTCAGCCGGCTGACCACGGCGGAGTCGCCCCGGGGCGTCCAGCCCGCGTAGATCGACGAGCCCATCTGGCTCGGCAGGCCGGCGCTGTCGATGATGTCCTTCACGCCGACCGCGATGCCGGCGAGGGGGCCGGCCTCCGGGATCGCGGGCGCCGGATCGAGGGTGACAAGGGCGTGCAGGTCCGGCTCCCGCGCGGCGATCGCGGCGCGACACAGGTCGATCGCGCCCGCGGGCGTCAGGGTGCCGGCTGCGATGCGGGCGCGAAGGTCGAGGAGCGAAAGCATAATGCATTCAGTCCGCGGTCCGGCGCGCTGTCAACCGAGCCGCCACAGGCCGCGTCATTCCAAAAACGCCGTTGACGAACGCTTTACGCGAAAGTGCGCATCGTCCGTGTCATGTGGCGTGGCGTATCCCTGTTCTCGGCCCTGGCGCTGTTCGGCGCGGGCCTCACCGCGTGCTCGATCAACCGTTTCGAGCGACGCGACCCGTGGCGCGATCAGGCGGAGCAGGTCTGCCTGGCCAAGAAGCTCGTCGAGCCGTCGGAGTTCATCACGCCCATTGCGGCGATGGACGGTCCGGGACCCTGCGGGATGCAGCAGCCCTTCCGGGTGACGCGGCTCGCCGGCGGTTCCGTGGTGCTGAAGCAGCGGATGACGCTCGGCTGCCCGGCGCTGGCCGAGGCCGAGGCGTGGCTCGCCGATACGATCCAGCCGGCCGCCAACCTCTATTTCGGCGTGCCCGTGGCCGAGATCAACGCCGGCTCCTATTCCTGCCGCGGCCGCAACAACCAGCCCGGCGCCAAGCTCTCCGAGCACGGCTTCGGCAATGCCATCGACGTGATGTCGATCAAGCTCGCCGACGGTCACGTGATCACCGTCAAGGGCGGCTGGCGCGGCACGGAAGCCGAGCAGGGCTTCCTGCGCGAGATCTTCCTCGGCGCCTGCCAGCGCTTCACCACGGTGCTGGCGCCCGGCTCGAACGTCTTCCACTACGATCACATTCACGTGGACCTCGCCCGGCACGACCCGCGCGGGCTGAAGCGGATCTGCCAGCCGCTGATCAAGTTCACGCCGCAGCTCGGCACCGGCGTCGAGCGGCCCTTGTCCCGCCCGGTCCCGCCCCCGCGCCAGCCGGCCGCCCCGCAGGCGCCCGTGGATGTCGAGGAGGACGATCCGTACGGCGTCTCGCCGATGTCGCGGGCCGCGAGCCCGACCCAGGTCGCCCGCGCCCCGTCACGCCTGCCGGCGGCCTCGGCCTACACCTCGGCGCCCCCGGCCCGGCCGGCGCCGCGGGTCGCGACGGTCGCCCCCGAGGAACCCGAGGAGGTGTCCGACGAGCCGCTTCAGCTCGGCGCGCCGCCGAGCACCGGGCCGATCTACTGAGAGCCGCGACCGTCCGGGTTTCGATACGCCTCGCGAGCGGGGCGCGTGCTGGCGAGCTGCGATAAGGTGCGTCTGTCCCATCCTCGCCCTCATCCTGAGGTGCCGGAGCGCAGCGGAGGCCTCGAAGGAGGCTTCCAGGGATCGCGCGGCTGGCTGGAACCCTCCTTCGAGGCGGCTTCGCCGCACCTCAGGATGAGGCCGCGGAGGGGATGATGCGACCGGGCGCAGTAACCGGCTTCCTGCCGTTGGCCGTCCCCACGTGATCGGGAACGGCCCTCAGGACGCAGACCGGCTTCGAGACACTGACGCCCACCGGCCCTGCAATGCTACGCTCCGTGCATGCGGGCGGGGGTGAACAGGGCGGGACGGCGCGGCGGGCTTGCCCGCTTCCTGCTCCTGTACGCAGCGCTCTACGGGGCCTATGGCGGCCTGTCGCCGATCCTTCCGGCGTTCCTGGCGGCGCGCGGCCTGGATCCCGGCGCGATCGGCGTCCTGCTCGCCGCCGCGGGCGCCCTGCGCCTCGTGATCGGCCCGCTGGCCGGGTCGGTCGCGGACCGGCGCGGCGCGGGCCGTCCGATCCTGGCGGCGAGCCTCGCGCTGGCGGGCCTGGCCACCCTGGCCCATCTCCCGGGCACCGGGTTCGCCCAGCTGATCGGCCCGTCCCTCCTCTACGCGGCGGGGACGGCCGCCCCGGCGCCGCTGGCCGACGCGCTCGCGCTCGCCGCCGCGCGGGGCGGGACCGCGTTCCAGTACGGCTGGGTCCGCGCCGCCGGCTCGGCCGCCTTCATCGTCGGGACCGGCGCCGCGGGCTGGCTGATCGGGATCGTGGATCTCGCCGCCGCCCTGGCGGCGAGCGGAATCCTGTTCCTGGCCGCCGCCGCGGCGGCGCTGGCCTTGCCGGCGGTGTCGGCCGCGCCGGTCGAGACCCGGCCGCTGCTGCGCGGTTTCGCCGACCTGGTCCGTCGCCCGCGCTTCCGCCGCACCGTGCTGGCGGCCGCCCTGGTGATCGGCGCCCACGCCCTGCATGACGGCTTCGCCATGATCCTGTGGCGCGCGTCCGGGATCGGGGCCGGCACGGCCGGCCTGCTCTGGTCGGTGTCGGTGGCGGCCGAGGTGCTGGTCTTCCTGCTGGTCGGGCCGCTCCTGCTGGCGCGGATCGGGCTCCCGGCCGGCGTCGCGGTGGCGGCCTGCGCCGGCGCGCTGCGCTGGGCGGTGCTGGGCTCGACCGTCGCCGTGCCGTGGCTGGCCGCCGCGGAGGCGCTGCACGGCTTGAGCTTCGCCCTGCTGCACCTCGCCTGCCTCGGCCTGATCGAGGAATCGACGCCGTCCCACCTGCGCGCGACCGCGCTCGCGCTCTACGGCACCTTCGGCCTCGGCCTGTCGGGCGTGCTGGCGACCCTGGCCTCCGGGGCGCTCTACGGATCCTTCGGCGCCCGGGCCTTTTGGGCGATGGCCGCCCTGAGCCTCGCCGCCTTGCCGCTGGTCCCCGGGTTGCGGCGTCGCTGAGGCGGGGGGTTCTTTTTCCGAGCCTGTGGTACGGACCCGGAACGGAGCCGCCCGAAAAGCCCTGCATGCCCATCGTCGCCGAGATCCTGATCCCGCTGGCCCTCGATACGCCCTACAGCTACGTGGTCCCGGCCGGGCTGGAGCTTGCCGTAGGCGACGTCGTGCAAGTACCGCTGGGTCCGCGCGAGATCGTCGGGGTCGTCTGGGGGCTGGCCGAGACCGCCGGCGGCTCGAACCTGCGTCCGGTGACCGGCCGCCTGCCCTACCCGCCGCTCTCGGAGCCTTTGCGCAGCCTCGTCGACTGGATCGCCCGCTACACGCTGGCGCCGAAGGGCTCGGCGCTCGCCATGGTGCTGCGCCTGCCCGATGAGGCGGCCGCCGCCGAGACCGTCCGGGTCGCGGTGCGGATCACCGACAAGCCCCCGTCCCGGCCCACGCCGGCCCGGACCAAGGTGCTGGCCGTCGCCGTGGATGGCGCCCTGCGCGGGAAGAGCGCGCTGGCCAAGGAGGCGGGCGTCTCGCTCTCTGTGGTCGACGGCCTCATCGATGACGGCGTCCTGGAGACCGTTGCGGTCGAGCCCGAGCCGGTCGCGCCGCCACCCGACCCCGACTTCCCGCGGACGCCGCTCTCTCCTGCCCAGGCCGAGGCCGTGGCGGCCCTCATCGAACCGTTCCCCTGGAAGCCGTCCCCGCCCGCAGATCGCCCCGAGCTCGCGGAAACCGACCTCCGGCCGGTCCTGCTGGAGGGCGTCACCGGCTCCGGCAAGACCGAGGTCTATTTCGAGGCGGTGGCCGCCTGCATCCGGGCGGGCCGGCAGGCGCTGATCCTGATGCCGGAGATCGCCCTGACGGCGCAGTTCCTCGACCGGTTCGCGGCCCGGTTCGGGGTGCGGCCGGCGGCGTGGCATTCCGGGATCGGCGGCAAGCGGCGCGAGCGCCTGCGGGCCGCGGTGGCCGAGGGCGAGGCGCTCGTGGTGGTGGGTGCGCGCTCGGCCCTGTTCCTGCCCTTCGCCCGTCTCGGCCTGATCGTGGTCGATGAGGAGCACGAGACCGCCTACAAGCAGGAGGACGGCGTCCACTATCACGCCCGCGACATGGCGGTGGTGCGCGGGCGGCTGGAGGGCTGCCCCGTGGTGCTGACCTCGGCGACGCCGGCGATCGAGACCCGGGTCAATGCCGCCCGGGGGCGCTACCGGCACGTGCGGCTGCCCGAGCGCTTCGGTGGACGGCGGCTGCCCGACATCGCCGCCGTCGACATGCGCCTCGACCAGCCCGAGCGCGGCCGCTTCTTGAGCCCGCCGCTGGTCAGTGCCGTGAAGCACACCCTGGAGCGTGGCGAGCAGGCGCTGCTGTTCCTCAACCGGCGGGGCTACGCGCCGCTGACCCTGTGCCGGGCCTGCGGGCACCGCTACCAGTGCAAGAACTGCTCGACCTGGCTGGTGGAGCACCGGTTCCGCCGGGCGCTCGTCTGCCACCAGTGCGGTTACGCCGAGCGCCGGCCGGAGGCCTGCACCGAGTGCGGCACCTTCGACAACCTCACCGCCTGCGGGCCGGGCGTCGAGCGGATCGCCGAGGAAGCCACTGCGCTGTTTCCGGACCGGCGCGTCGTCGTGCTGTCGAGCGACTTTCCCGGCGGCGCCGAGCGCCTGCGGCAGGAACTCGACGCGGTGGCGGCCGGGGAATGCGATGTCGTCATCGGCACGCAGCTCGTGGCGAAGGGCCACAATTTCCCGTTCCTGACCCTGGTCGGCGTGCTCGACGCCGATATCGGCCTGACCTCGGGCGACCCGCGGGCGGCGGAGCGGACCTTCCAGCTGCTCCAGCAGGTGACCGGCCGCGCCGGTCGCGGCGAGAAGCCCGGCCGGGCCCTCGTCCAGACCTACCAGCCGGACCATCCGGTGATCGCGGCCCTGCTGTCGGGCGACGCCGAGCGCTTCTACGCCGAGGAGATCGAGGCCCGCGAGGCGGCCGGCCTGCCGCCGTTTGGGCGGCTCGCGGCGCTGATCGTCTCGGCCAGCGAGCGCGAGGTGGCGGAGGCGCACGGGCAGGCGCTGGCCCGCGCCGCCGAGCCGCCCGAGGGCGTGATGGTCCTGGGCCCCGCCGAGGCGCCGCTGGCCCTGGTGCGCGGGCGATACCGCTTCCGGCTGCTGGTGAAGACCGAGCGCAACGTCGACCTGCAAGGCTACCTGCGCGCCTGGATCGCCCGCGGCCCGAAGGTGCGCGGCAACGTCCGGGTCGCCATCGATGTCGACCCGCAGAGCTTTTTGTAGGAGACTTCGCGGGCTTCCCGGCGAAGCCGAATCCGGATCGCCCGCCGGAAGCATGAGAGCAGGGGTTCAGAGCCGTGTCCGATCGCGGCGCGATCGGGTATGGCTCTTGCCACGGGCGGCGGACCCTGGCCGGAGACCGGCGACGGGACGCGGGCGGTTCCCGGAGGAGCGATCAGTGCTGACCTACACCAAGACGCCGGATTCCAATGTCGCCGAGATCGTGGTCGACGGGAAGATCACCGACGAGGAGATGAACGCGGCGATGACCGCCATGAAGGCCGACCTCGACAAGGGCGGCAAGATCAAGCTGCTGGAGGATATCCGCGCCTTCGAGGGCATGGAGCCGGCGGCCTTCTTCAAGGACCCGCGCTTCGGTTTCTCGATGATGAAGAGCGTCAGCCACGTCGCCCTGGTGACGGACGCACCGTGGCTGAAGGCGCTCGCCGAGACGTTCAACTTCGTCTCGCCGACCCAGATCAAGGTCTTCGACCGCGCCCGCCTCGACGAGGCGCGCACCTGGCTCGCCGCGGCGGCCTGAGCGCCGTCAATCGGCCTGCGCGGTGCGGGTGTCGCTGCGCCGCGCGGTCCAGTGGCCGGAGCAGAGGGACGACACCTTCCAGGTGCCCGCACCGCTGCCGGACTGGAGCCGCCCGGTCCCGGTGCCGCTCGCCGTCCCGTTGCTGACGGTCAGCCCGACGCTGCCGTCGGCGCCGACATGCCCGTTCACCCGGGCACCCGCGCCGCCCGAGATGAGCTGCACCTGCCCCTCGCGGATGGCGAGGGCGTAGGTGTACCGGGCGCTGCACAGGCCGCTCTCCGTCACCAGCTCCACCGACCAGCGCCCGTTATGCGTGCTCGGCTCCGCGCTGGCGGGCCGGCATGTCGGAAGGGTCAGGCCGGCGGCGAGGGCCGCGACCGCGGTCAGCTTGATCATGCGGGGATACTCTCGACGTTGTGCGCGCCGCCTCGTGCAGCGCGCGTGATCAGTCTCGTTGATGAAGGATGACGCGAGCCTGAACGAAAGAAACGGCGAGAGTATGACCGCGAGCGGTTCGACGACGACTGGCATCGGCCGGCGCGATGACGCGATGAATAGTCAAGCTCGCGACGGCCGATGCTGGGACCTGGTCTCGGAAGCCGGACGTTCTTCCACCGCGCGCCGGCTTCTCATCTGGAGCGCGGCCGGCGCTATCCCACCGGCGGCCGGCGCAGGTGCCAGTCGGTCGCGCGCTGGTAGGCCTGCCCGATCCGCAGGGCCATGGCCTCGTCGTAGGCCCGACAGACGATCTGGAGCGACAGCGGCAGGCCGGAGGCGGTGAAGCCGTCCGGCAGAGCCAGGGCGCAGAGATCGAGCAGATTGCCGAACCGGGTGAAACGGGACGGCAGATGCGCCTCGTCCACCTCGGACAGAGCCACGGCCGCGCATTCCGTCGTCGGCGTCAGCAGGGCGTCGATCCCGTCCAGGGCGGCCGCGTAGTGCAGCTTCATCGCGGCGCGGCGGTGGAGCGTGCCGAGATATTCCTGCGCCGAGACCTTGGCGCCGGCCAGGATCCGGGCCCGGACGGCGTCACCGAGCTGCGCGGCCGGATCCTCGGCCAGCGCGCCGTTGACGAAATAGGCCTCGGCATTGGTGATGCCGCTCATCGCCACGCAGTCGCTGAACCGGAACGGCAACGCGACATCGACGATCTCGGCCCCCTGTGCGGCCAGGACCTCCAGAGCCGCGTCGTAGGCGGCCAGCATGTCGGCGGCGACGCCCTCCCGCTCGGCCGCCGGCATGCGCCCGAGCCGCAGGCCGCGCACGCCGCGGTCGAGCGTCGCCCAGGGCGCGTCCGGCTGGATGCCGCGGGTGGACGGATCGAGGGGATCGGGTCCGGAGATCGCCTCGTAGAGGAGTGCGGCATCCTCGACGGTGCGGGCGAGCGGACCGGGCGAGTCCAGCGTGGTCGAGAGCGGCACGATCCCCCAGGTCGAGACGCGGCCGACCGTCACCTTGAGGCCCGTCAGCCCGCAGAAGGCGGAGGGCAGGCGCACCGAGCCGCCGGTATCGGTGCCGATGCCCCAGGGCGCCATCCGCGCCGCGACCGCGACGCCGGTGCCGCTGCTCGACCCGCCAGGCGTGCGCGGCGTCTCGACATCCCAGGGGTTCCAGGGCGTTCCGAGATGCTGGTTGGTGCCCCAGCCGCCGTAGGCGAACTCAACCGTGTGGGTCTTGCCAAGGACGATCATGCCTTGGCCGATCAGCCGCCGAGCGATCGTGGCCGTGCGCTCGGCCCGGCGCGACCGGTGGGCGGCGGAGCCGCCCATGGTGATCCGGCCTTCCAGGTCGATCAGGTCCTTGAGCACCACCGGGACGCCATGGAGCGGTCCCACCGCGTGGCCCGACCGGATCGCCCGGTCGGCGCCCTCGGCGGCGAGGCGCGCGTCGGCGCCGAAGACCTCCGTGAAGGCCTGGAGCTTCGGCTCCAGCTGTTCCACCCGGCCGAGCAGCGCGTCGACCGCGTCAACCGGCGAGAGGCTGCGCGACCGGATCGCTTGGCCGAGCTCGGCCGCGGAGGCGTGGACGGGATCGATATCGGGCATCGGACTTACTGCACGCTGACGAGGGTGAGGTCGACGAACCAGGATTGCGGCGAGACGAAGCCGTGGATCTTCTTCGACATCCCGCGGGGATTGAGGTCGTGGACGACGAACAGCCACGGCGGATTGTCCACCAGGCGCTCGTGGGCGATCTTAGTCTGCGCGTCGATCACCTTGGCATCGGTGGTCTCGGCGAGCGCCTTGAGGGCGGCGTCGAACTGGTCGTCCTTCCAGGTCGGGAAGTTGAAGCCGTTCGGCGGGAACCGGTCGCCCGCGAAGTAGCGCGCCATGACGGCGGCGTCCGACGAGGGCGAGGAGACGTTGAGCGCCATCGCGCCCTGGAGGCTCGGCGCGTCGGGCAGCGCCCGGCCGCCGTTCAGCAGCACCTGCCACTCGACCACGTTGAAGCTGACGTCGACGTTGCAGGCCTGCTTCAGGTTCTCCTGAAGGTACTCGTTCATCGGCATCGGCAGCATCTGGCCCGAGCCGGAGGAGGAGATCATCACCTTGAGGCTGAGCGGCTTCTTGTCGGTGTAGCCGGCCTCGGCCAGGAGCGCCTTCCCCTTGGCGGCGTCGAACGTGTAGCGGTTCTTCGGGGTGCCGAAATTCGGGTCCTTGTCGTTGAGCCAACCCGAAGCCGGCTCGGCCGTGCCGTTGAGCAGCTCGACGATGCCGGCCCGGTCGATGCAGTAATTCAGGCCCTGCCGGACGCGGACGTCCTTCAGCGGGCTGTCCTTGGCGCCGATGTTGAAGAAATAGGGCCAGACATGCGGGTACGAGCCCGTGGTGATGGTGAAGCCCGCCTGCTTCAGCGACGGGATCGCGTCGGGGGCCGGGACCTCGATCCAGTCGACCTGACCGGCTCGCAGCGCCGCCACCCGGGCGTTGGCCTCCGGGATCGGCATCAGCCGGACCTTGTCGACCTTGGCCATCCGGTTCGGGTCCCAGTAGCCGTCGTTTCTGGCAAGATCGACCGCCTCCCGGGGCGCGACGCGGGTGATCCTGAACGGGCCCGTGCCGGCCGCCGGCAGTGCGGCCACCTTGCTCCAGTCGCGCCCGGCCTTGTCGAACGAGGCCGGCGAGGTGAACAGCAGGTAGACCACCATGTAGGGGAAGTAGGACGCCACCTGCGTGGTGGTGATCTGGACCGTCGCGTCGTCGATCTTCTTGTACGATCCGACGATCGGCGCCCGGGCGCGGGAGATGCCGGCGGCCTGCGCCTCGAATTGCGGGCTGTCGTTCTTGAAGTAGCGGTCGAGGTTCCAGATCACCGCATCGGCGTTGAACGGCGTGCCGTCATGGAACTTGACCCCCTGGCGCAGGTGGAAGGTCCAGACTGCCTTGTCGTTCGGATCCTGCTCCCAGCTTTCGGCGAGCGCCGGGATGATGCCGGCAAGCTTGGTGGTGCTCTTGAGGTCCCACTGCACCAGCCCCTCGAAGATCGGGTAGCCGAGGAAGCGCATGCCCTCGAAGCCGTTGTTCGGCATGCCGGTGGTCGTGGGGATGTCGGACGCCGTCATGGCGATGCGCAGCACGCTCTCGGCGCTGGCCGGCGCGGTCAGAGCGACGGTACCGGCCAGGGCGGCGGCAATCAGGCGGCGAATTGTCATGTGCTTCCATTCGTCGAAGTTGCGGCGCGCCAACCGCAAATCCCGCGCCACGCTCAGGCTTAGGCCCTGCGTCCGGCGAACAGAAGATGCCGGACGTCGCCCCTTGCGCGTGGCGCCGGCTGCGCCACGATAATAAAAAATGCGAGTCACCGGCCGGCTGGGCCGGCGCGCGAGGGAGCTGCCCGTGAGCGATGGAACGCCGAGCAACATGAACGGGGCCGAGAGCCTCGTTCGGACCCTCGTGGAGGGTGGGGTCGAGGTCTGCTTCACCAATCCCGGCACCTCGGAGATGCACTTCGTCGCGGCCCTGGACCGGGTCGAGGGCATGCGCTGCGTCCTGTTCCTGTTCGAGGGCGGGGCGACCGGCGCGGCGGACGGCTACGCCCGCATGGCCGACAAGCCGGCCTCGACGCTGCTCCATCTCGGGCCCGGCCTCGCCAACGGGCTCGCCAATCTCCACAACGCCAAGAAGGCGCGCACCCCCGTCGTCAACATCGTCGGCGAGCACGCGACCTATCACCGGGAATACAACGCGCCGCTGACCTCCGACATCGAGGGTCTGGCCCACCCGATGTCGTCCTGGGTGCGGACCGGGATGAGTGCCGGCGAGATCGGCCCGGACGGCGCCGCCGCCATCGCGGCCGCCCGCACCGCCCCGGGTCAGGTCGCGACCCTGATCCTGCCGGCCAACACCGCCTGGGATCCCGGCACCGGGCCGGCGCCCGTGCCCGATATCCCCGCGCGGGCAAAGGCCGGCGACGACGCGATCGCGGCCGCCGTGAAGGCGCTTCACAGCGGCGAGAAGGTGCTCCTGCATCTCGGCGACCGGGCGGTCCGGAGTGAGGGCCGGGTGCTCGCCGACCGGATCGCCCGCAAGACCGGCGCGCAGATGCTGGCGATGACCTCCAATGCCCGGATCGACCGCGGCGCCGGCACCGTGCCGATCGAGCGCCTGCCCTACCCGATCGACCAGGGCATCGCGGCGCTGAAGGATTTCCGCCACATCATCCTGATCGGCGCGACCCCGCCGGTGGGCTTCTTCGCCTATCCCGGCAAGCCGAGCCTGCTGGCGCCGGAGGGCAGCACGACGATCACGCTGGCGACCCCCGAGGAGGACCAGATCGACGCCCTGGAGCGGCTGGCCGAGGCCGTCGCGGCTCCGCCGGCCGAGCCGGTCGCCGTCGGGCCCCGCCCGAAGCTCCCGGCCGCCGGCCCCCTCGATCAGGACACGATCGGGCAGGTGCTCGGCGCGTTGATCCCGGAGGGCGCGGTGATCTGCGACGAGTCGATCACCACGGGCCGGAACTTCTTCGCCCTTACCCGGGATGCGGCGCCCCACACCTGGCTCCAGCTCAGCGGCGGCTCGATCGGGCTCGGCATCCCGATGGCGACCGGCGCGGCCGTCGCCTGCCCGGATCGCAAGGTGATCAACCTCCAGGCCGACGGCAGCGGCCTCTACACCGTGCAGGCGCTCTGGACCCAGGCTCGCGAGCGCTTGGACGTGGTGACGCTGGTCTGGTCGAACCGGTCCTACGCGATCCTGCGGGCGGAGCTCGCCAATGTCGGCGCCCTCAATCCCGGCCCCAAGGCGCTCAGCATGCTGAGCCTCGACGAGCCGGCAGTGGATTGGGTGAGCCTCGCCAAAGGCTTCGGGGTCGAGGGGCGGCGAGTCGAAACGCTCGCCGACTTCATCGCGGCGTTCGAGCACGCTCTGGCCAATCCGGGGCCGCACCTCATCGAAGTGGCTCTGTGAGCGGGACACGCTACCGGCTCCCCGGGCTGGATGGCCCGGTCGAGATCCGGGTCGATCGCTGGGGGCTGGCGCATATCCGGGCCGGCACCGCGCTCGACGCCTTTCGGGCGCAGGGGTTCAACGCCGGCCGGGACCGGCTCTGGCAGCTCGACCTGTGGCGCAAGCGCGGCCTCGGCCTGCTGGCGGAGGATTTCGGCCCCGGCTACCTCGCCCAGGATCGCGCCGCCCGGCTGTTCCTCTACCGCGGCGACATGGCGGCCGAGTGGGCCGCCTACGGGCCGCAGGACACGCAGGCGATCGTCACGGCCTTCGTGGAGGGGCTGAACGCCTACGTGGCGCTCACCGCGGTGCGGCCCGAGCTGCTGCCGCCGGAATTCACCCTGACGGACACGCGCCCGGCCCGCTGGCAGCCGGAGGACGTGGTGCGCATCCGCGGCCACGGCCTGGTCCGCAACGTCCTCTCTGAGGTCGCCCGCGCCAGGGTGCTGGCCCGCGCAAAATCCCGGAAGGCCGGGCTTGCCGCCGACGATTTGCGCAAGCGCGTCAGCCCGCCGCACGAACCGGTCATCCCGGACGGGCTCGACGCGGCGGACTGGCCGGACGACCTCCTCGACGATTTCCGACTCGCCACGGCGACGGTCGGGTTCTCCCCCGAGCGCCTGGCGGCCGCCCGCGACGATGCCTGGGCCTGGAGCAAGGTCGATGCGCACGGCACCGTCACCCTCGGTCCGCGCGCCGCCCCGAAGGAGCCGGCAGAGGGCTCGAACAACTGGGTGGTCGGGCCCGCCCGCAGCGAGACTGGCCGCCCGATCCTCGCGAGCGACCCGCACCGGGTCTACCTGCAGCCGTCCCTGCGCTACGCGGTCCACCTCACCGCCCCGGGTCTCGACGTGATCGGGGCCGGCGAGCCGGCGCTCCCGGGCATCTCCATCGGCCATAACGGCCACGCGGCCTTCAGCCTGACCATCGCGCCGATGGATCAGGAGGATCTTTTTGTCTGTGCGACCGACCCGGCCGATCCCGATCGCTACCGGTCTGGCGATGGCTGGGAGAGGATCGCGCGCATCACGGAAAGCATCCCGGTGCGCGGCGGGCCGGACGAGACCGTGGTGCTGGGCTTCACCCGGCACGGGCCGATCATCCGCGAGGCCGGGGGCCGCGCCTTCGCGTTGCGGACCGTCTGGTCGGAACCGGGCGCTGCCGCCTATCTCGGCAGTCTCGCCTATCTCGGCGCCACCAGCCCCGAGGCCTTCGGCGCGGCCCTGCGTCACTGGTCGGCGCCCTCGGTCAATCAGCTCTACGCCGACGCGACCGGCCGGATCGCGTGGTTCATGGCCGGCAAGGCGCCCGTCCGGCCGGCCCATGACGGTCTGCTGCCGGTTCCGGGCGATGGCCGCTACGACTGGGCCGGCTTCCACGATCCGGCCGCCCTGCCCCGCAGCGTCGACCCGGAGGCGGGCTGGCTCGCCACCGCCAACGAGATGAACCTGCCGCCGGACTTTCCGGCCGAGGATCGCAAGGTCGGGTTCGAGTGGGCCGAGCCCTGGCGCGCCCGCCGCATCCGGGCGGTGCTCGGCGGGCAGACCCGGCACAGCCTCGCCGACTCGCAGGCGCTCCAGGCCGACATCGTCTCCGAGCCGGCCCTGCGTCTCGCCGATCTGATACGGGCGCTGCCGGCGCCCTCGGATCCCGATATCGCCTCCGCCCGGGCTCTGCTGGCCGCGTTCGACGGGGCGCTGCATCATGATTCCGCTGCGGCCGCCCTGATCGAGGTCCTGTGGGTCCACCACCTGCGCCCGGCGCTGCTCGGCGCGCTGGTGCTCGATGCCGGAACGCGCCGCCTGCTGCCGCCGGGCGACACGCAGAGCCTGATCGAGCGGCTGGAGACCAGTCTCGACCCGGCGGTGCGCGACGCGCTGTTGGCGGAGGCCTTGGGTGCCGCGTTCCGCGACTGCCTGGAACGGATGGGGCCGGATCCCATGGGCAGGCTCGCACCGGAAGCGGCAGGCGCCGTCACGCCCTCCCCTACAGAGGGGGGCGGCCGGGGTGCGGAGACGACCGCGCATCCCGAACCCCGCGCAGGCTGGTCCTGGGGCCGCCTGCACCACGCGCTGTTCGCCCATCCCCTCACCGCGCTTGAGAAGCCCGAAACCCGCTGGGATGTCGGGCCGCTGCCCGTGGGCGGGTCCGCGGCAACGGTCATGCACGCGGAGTACCGGACCGACACGTTCCGGCTCACCCACGGCGCCTCGTTCCGCATGGTCGTGGACGTGGGGGACTGGGACAAGTCGGTCTTCATCAACGTTCCGGGCCAGTCGGGAGACCCGCGAAGCCCGCACTACGCCGACCTCGCCCCGGTCTGGGGCGCCCAGGATCATGTGCCGATGCTCTACGGCCGCGCGGCCGTGGATGCAGCGACCGAGACGATCATCACCTTGAGCCCGTGCGCGTCCTGACCGGGCCGTCGGGACGGATTGGGACAGACCCTTGAAGATCTTCATCGCGGGCCTCGCCACCGAGACCAACACCTTCGCGCCGCTGCCCACGGGCCGAGCGGCGTTCCGGGCCGATTACGCGCGCCGCGACGGCACCCGGAACCCGCCGAGCCTCAGCAATATCGGCCTCAAGGCCTGGCGCGACCTGGCCGAGGCGGACGGGCACGCTGTCGTCGAGAGTCTCTCGACCTTCGCACAGCCCGGCGGGATCACCCTGCGCGCCGTCTACGAGGAGTTGCGCGACGCCCTGCTGGAGGATCTGAAGGCCGCGATGCCGGTCGACGCGGTGCTGCTGTTCATGCACGGCGCCATGGTCGCGGAGGGCTATGACGATTGCGAGGGCGACACGCTGGAGCGGGTCCGCGCCATCGTCGGGCCGGACGCCACGATCGGCGTCGAGCTCGACCTGCACTGCCATCTCACCGACACGATGCGGACGAGCGCCGACGTCATCGTGATCTACAAGGAATACCCCCACACCGACATCGTCGACCGCGCCCGCGACCTCTATCCGCTAGTGGTGCGGACGGTGTCGAAGGAGATCCGGCCGGTGATGGCCTACGCCGATTGCCGGATCATCAACATGTGGCGGACCAGCCGCGAGCCGGTGGCGGGCTTGGTGCGCCGGATGGAGGCGCTGGAGGGTCGCGACGGGATCCTGTCGGTCTCCTTCGGGCACGGCTTTCCGTGGGGCGACGTGGCCGATGTCGGCGCCAAGATGCTGGTCGTTGCCGACGGCGATGCCGGCAAGGCGCAGGCGCTCGCGGACGAACTCGCCGGCGTCGTCTGGGCCATGCGCGAGGAGGCGGCGAGCCGCTGCGACACGATCGACGCGGCGATCGATCTCGCCCTCGCCTCCGACGACCCGCGGCCGATGGTGCTCGCCGACTTCGCCGACAATGCCGGCGCGGGCGCGCCCTCGGACAACACCGCAATCCTCGCGCGTCTCGCCGAGCGGGGCGTCAAGGACGCGGCGCTGGGCTTGATCTGGGATCCCGGCGCGGTCGGCATCTGCCACGAGGCCGGGCTCGGGGCGACCTTCACGCTCCGGATCGGCGGCAAGTGCGGCGTCACCTCGGGTAACCCCGTGGACCTGCGCGTCACCGTGCGCGGCCTCTCGGAGGATCACAGTCAGACTGGGCTCAGCGGCGGCCGGGCCCATCTCGGCCCCGCGGCCTGGGTGGAGGCGGACGGAATCCACGTCGTGCTGACCCACAAGCGCCAGCAGGCCTTCGCGCCCGACGCCTTCACGGGTCTCGGCCTCAGCCTCGACGACAAGCGCATCATCGTGGTGAAGTCGATGCAGCATTTCTACGCCGCCTTCGCGCCGATCGCGAGCGAGGTCCGCTACCTCGCGGCGCCCGGGGCGGTGCCGCCGGATTACGGGGCCATCCCCTACACCAAGCGGTCGGGCGCCTACTGGCCGCGGGTCGCCGATCCCTTCGCCGAGGAGAAAGCCCGATGATCCCGGATCTCCACTTCGACGCGCGCGAGATTCTCGCGACCCTGCGCCCCTGGGTCGAGTGCGAGAGCCCGACCCACGACGCGGCGGCGGTGAACCGGATGATGGGCGTGGCCGCCCGCGACCTCGCTCTCCTGGGAGCCGCCGTCGAGACGATCCCGGGCCGGATGGGGCTGAGCGACTGCGTCCGCGCACGGTTCCCGCACCCCCGGCCGGACGTGCCGGGCATCCTGGTGCTCGGCCATCTCGACACGGTGCATCCGGTCGGCACGCTCGGGAGCCTGCCCTGGCGGATCGAGGGCAACCGAGCCTACGGGCCGGGCATCCTCGACATGAAGGGCGGCAACGTGATCGCGCTGGCGGCGCTCCGCGCCCTGGCGGCTTCCGGCATCGCGACGCCCCTGCCGGTGACCGTCCTGTTCACCGGCGACGAGGAGGTCGGCAGCCCCTCGACCCGCGACCTGATCGAGGCCGAGGCCGCCCGGCACGCCTTCGTGCTGGTGCCGGAGCCGGGTCAGCCCGAGAACGGCGTCGTCACCGGACGCTATGCCATCGCGCGCTTCGATCTGGAGGCTCTGGGCCGGCCGAGCCATGCCGGATCCTCGCCGCACGAGGGCCGCTCGGCCATCCGCGCGATGGCCCGTATGATCCTCGCGATCGACGCCATGTCGGATGCCGACTGCACCTTCTCCACGGGCGTGGTCTCGGGCGGGCAATGGGTGAATTGCGTTCCGACCGTCTGCCGCGGGCAGGCGCTCAGCATGGCCAAGCGCCAGGCCGACCTCGACCGCGGCGTCGCGCGGATGCTGGCCCTGTCTGGCGAGGCGGACGGCGTCCGCTTTACCGTGACCCGGGGTGTGACCCGGCCGGTCTGGGAGCCGGATGCTGGCGGCCTGGCCCTCTATGAGCGGGCGCAGCGTCTGAGCGAGGCGCTCGGCCACCCCCTGCCCCACCGCAGCGCCGGCGGCGGCTCCGACGGCAACTTCACCGGCGCCAATGGCATCCCGACGTTGGACGGCCTCGGGCCGCTCGGCCAGGGCTATCATACCCTGGAGGAGCACCTACTGATCGACACGCTGGCCCAGCGAGCGCAGTTGTTCGCGGCTCTGCTGGCGGATCTGGGTGCAGCGGCGCAGGCCTGAGCCCGCATCCGCTGCGGCCCGCGCCCGTCAGGCGGGATCCACCGGCATGTCCGGCACCCCGCCGGCCTCGATCGCCGCGCCCGCCGCGAGACACAGATCCTCCCGGTAGCGCGCGGCGACGAGCTGCACGCCCACGGGCGTGCGCCCGACGAGGCCCGTGGTGACGGTGAGCGCCGGGATGCCGAGGGTCGCCAGGCCGACCTGCAGCAGGTTCGCCTCGAAGGCCCGGGCGATGCCCGCATCGCCGGTGCGGTCGAGCCCGTCCGGGAACGGCAGCTCGCCGGAGACCGGCACCAACAGAACCGGGTTCTCGGCGAGGAACAGGGACCAGTCCCGGGCGAGGGTCGCCCGCCGGGTGAGGGCCCGGGCGATGGCGTCGGGCGTCATCGTCTCCGCCCGCGTCCGGAAGCTCTCCAGAAGGCCGATCGCGGCAGGGTCGCCCTCACGCTCCGCGGCGGCGCGGACGGCCGCGTAGCCGTCGCCCAGCCAGAGCTGGAGCTGGAGCTCGCTCGCCTCGCGGATCGGCGGCGTGTCGGCGATCTCCGTGACCGTCCAGCCGGCCTCGGTCAGGCGGCGCGCGGCGTCCCGCAGCGCTGCCTCGACCTCCGGGACCACAGCGAGACCGCCCGGCCGGACGCAGAGCGTGGCCCGCCGCGGGCATTCCGGGCCCACCAGGGGCGCGGGGACCCACCAGGGGTCGCGCGGATCGGGCGCTGCCATGACCTCCAGGCCGAGGCGGATATCCGCGATGCTGCGGGCGAGCGGTCCCGACACCGCCATGAGCTGCGGCCCGATCCCGCGCTCGGGTGAGGACGGATTCCAGGCCGGGATGCGGCCGAGGCTCGGCCGAAGGCCATGGACCCCACAGGCATAGGCAGGATAGCGCACCGAGCCGGCGATGTCGGTGCCGTGGGCGATCGCTCCAATTCCAGCAGCGACCGCGGCGCCCGCCCCGCCCGACGAGCCCCCCGGCGTCAGTGCCGGATCGCGCGGGTTCTTGGTCTCGCCGTGCAGCTGGTTGGTGGTGAACCAGCGCAGCGAGAAGGCCGGCGTGTTGGTCCGCCCGAGCAGCACCGCGCCGGCACGCCGGAGATTGGCCACCACGGGACTGTCCTCCTGGGCAACCAAGTCCCGCTGCAGGCGCAGGCCGTTCGTCGTCGCGAAGCCGCGCTGATCGGCATTCACCTTGACGGTCACCGGCACGCCCGCGAGCATCCCTGCTTCCGCACCGCGCGCCCGCGCCGCGTCGACGGCGTCCGCCTGCCTCAGCACGTCCTCAGGACGATGCTCGACCACGGCGTTGATCCGGCCATTGACCGCGTCGAGCCGCGCGAGGGCATCCTGCGCGGCCTCGCGCGCCGAGACCTGGCCGGCGCGGATCAGGGCCGCGAGATCGGTCGCCGTCAGACGCCAGAGCTGCATGGGGGTTCCTTTCGTCTGGCCCGACAGGGCCGATCCATCCTGCGATTCGCGGCGCCTCGGGCGCTCCGCGAACCTAATTCAATATGCAAGCGGGCGGCCGCTTTTTTATGCAGCTGGGGATCGTCAGGGCCCGCAAGGGTTTGCCGCGCTGCAGCAGAATTACCTAAGCATTCGTCCGCCTCGCACTCTTGCCAGCCCGTAAACGACGGCTAACCTAGTCGTCGTTCGCGCGTTCGACCCGCCAATCCAGCAAAAAGGACGATCTCCTCAGACGAAGGCAGGCAACCTCCAACAAAGGCAGGCTCCCATGGCAGAGGTGATTCGCGTCAAGCCGACACATGACGGCACTTACACCGTGTATCGCGGGGCACTCGCGCTGATCTGCGGCCTGACACGTCTTCAGGCCGAGCGCTACGAAGCGAGTCTCAGCCGGCAACAGCGCGCCGATCTCGCGGCGGTCGGCGTCTGATCTCCCACGGACGACCATCGACGATCATCAGGCCGGCGCGACCGAGGACGGGAGCCGTGCCGGCCGATCATCTCAGGCGAGGCCGACGGGCCCAAGGTCGCCCATTGCCCCCGCCGCATCGAGGCCCCGGCGCCGGGCGCTGACCGCGTAGCCGTCTCCGGCCCGAGCGATCTCGTACAGCAGATAAGAGGCCCGGCGCGAGGCGATCGCCCCGTGGCCGTCGGGGCGGGCCGAGGCCGAAGGCGCGCCGACGACCGGCACGCCGCGCCCGTCCGGACCCGGGATGACGGCGCTGCTGGTGACGTGGTTATGGCCGTGCAGGATCAGGTCCGCGCCGGCCCGCCCGATCATCGCCGTGAAGGCGGCCGCGTCCTTCAGTTCACGCCCCGGCGAGGCCCCTCCCGGCTGCGGCGGGTGATGGATCATCACGACGCGGAACGGCCGGCCCGGCTCCGTGGCCAGCGCCCGCAGCAGCACCTCGGCGGCGGCGAGCTGCGGCGCGCCGAGCCGTCCGGTGGCCACGAAGGGCTTGGTCGGGATCGCGCTGGAGAGGCCGACGAGGGCAAGCGGCCCGCGGCGCCGAAGAAAGGGGAAGCGTCCCGAAGACCCGGTGTCGTCGCCCGTGTAGCGGCCGCAGGCGGCGAGCAAACCCTCCAGCGAGCCGCGGACATAGGCGTCGTGGTTGCCCGGGACGAAGCTCACCGTTTCGGGAGGGCCCAGGGCTTCGAGGAAGGTCCGCGCCGTTTCCCACTCGCTCGGCAGGCCGATGTTGCACAGGTCGCCCGTACAGGCGACGTGCCCCGCCCCCTGCCCTTTCAGGTCGGCAACCAGGGCTTCCAGGACGGTCATGTCGTGGCTGCGCGAGCGGCCGCGCCGCCAGTTCGCGTAGCCAGTGGCGCGTTTGCCGATGAGCTGGTGCAGGCGCACGCGACCGAGGGGGCCGACATGCGGATCGCTGAGATGGGCGAGGCGGAAGGTCAACGCCGGAGGTCACCCTCGAGACGGCCACGGGACGCGCTCCGCATCGCGGGCGCGGGGCCCGTCGTCAAGCGCTACCGATGAGGATCCCGGCGGCGAGCACCAACGCGCCGCCGAGCATCACCTGCATCGCGGCCCGCCAGAACGGCGTCGCCATGAAGCGCGTGCGGATCGCCGCGATGACGACGAGTTCGACGGCTACCACCAGCACGGCGAGGGTCGTGGCGAGGAGAAACGGGTTCGGCCAGCCCGCGGGAAGCGTTTCGGGGATCGCATAAGGCAAGGTGTGGCCGAGGCCGCCGAGCGTCGTCATGGCCCCGCAGACGAGACCGCGCATCAGTGGGTCGCCTCGCCCGGTGACGCTGCCGTCGTCCGACAGGGCTTCCGTGAATCCCATGCTGATCCCGGCGCCCACCGAGGCAGCCAGGCCGACCAGGAAGGTCGCGCCATTGTGACCCGTGGCAAAGGCCGCCGCGAAGATCGGCGCGAGGGTCGACACGGAGCCGTCGATCAAGCCGGCGAGGCCGGGCTGGACGTAGCGCAGGACGAAGGTGCGATGGGCGTCCGCGGCCGCGCCACCGGAGCTTTCGAGAACGGCTGCCATGGGCTGGATTCCCGTTTAGACGAATTCCAATCTATAGTTTGGAACGTGTCTAAACAAGGGCTCGTGCCGTGTTTTTGCCGTGCGGCGGGAGCAAGCGCTGCGCCGGGACGGCCGCCCCGGCGGGCCGATCACAAACGTCTGGTTGTGGACGTGGCCGGTTGTTTCGGCTTCGGCGCGGGAGCTAGACCATGCGCGGTCAAATTCGATCCGGAACCGATCGGGCGGCGGCTTTCCAGCCGCCCCAGGCATGACATGAGCCTCGGCAAGCGTTTTCTCCGACATCCCCTCGTGCAGCGCAGTCTCGGGCGCCTCGCGGCCTCCTATCTCCGGCTGGTGCGGCGCACGAACCGCTTCGAGATCCATGCCGGGAGCGCGCCTCCGGGAGGCGTGGACGCCTGGATGGACGCCCACATCCCGCTCATCGCCGGGATGTGGCACGGCCAGCACATCATGATGCCGTTCATGAGCCGTCCGAAAGACCGGGTGGCCACGATCATCTCGAAGAATCCGGACGGCAACATCAACACCATCGCGTTGGAGCACCTCGGCGTGCGAGTGATGCGGGCCTCCGGCGCCCGGGGCCGGAACCGGACGACCGACCACCGCGCGAAAGGCGGGGCCGAGGGATTGCGGGGCATGCTCCGGGCCCTGAAGGAGGGTGAGTCGGTCGCCTTCAGCGCGGACGTGCCGAAGATCTCGCGTCGCTGCGACGCCGGGATCCTGACGCTGGCACGCCTTTCCGGCCGTCCCATCGTCCCGGCCGCCGTGGTCACGAGCCGGCACCTGCGCTTTGGATCCTGGGACCGCGCCTGTCTCGGCCTGCCGTTCGGGCGCGGCGCGATCGTGCTCGGCGATCCCATCTACGTGCCGCGCGACAGCGAGGGGGACGCCTTCGAGACGCTGCGCCGCTTCGTCGAGGCCGAGATGAACCGCGTGCATGCGCGCGCCTACGCGCTGGTCGGGCGCGCCGACCGCGCGGCGCTCTATCGGGATCCGGCCGCGACGGCCGCCCCGGCCTCGGCGGGAGACGTCGCGTGAGGCGCCCCTCTGTGACCCTGCCGCTCCAGGCCTACCGGGCGGGCCTGCGGATCGGCGAGCCGGCGCTGACCGGGCTCCTCGCGTGGCGGGCGCAGCGCGGCAAGGAGGATCCGCTGCGGCTGCCCGAGCGGCGCGGGCTGCCGGGCCGGGCGCGCCCGGTCGGGCCGCTGGCCTGGATGCACGGAGCCAGCGTCGGCGAGGCGCTGTCGCTGATCGGCCTCGTCGAGGGCATGATCGCCCGCGGCTTCTCCGTGCTGGTGACCACGGGCACGCGCGCGGCCGCCGAACTGATCGGCTCCCGCCTGCCGTCCGGCGCGGTGCACCAGTACATGCCCCTCGACGCCCCGCGCTGGATGGCGCGCTTCCTCGACCATTGGCAGCCGGACCTGGCGGTGATCGCCGAGTCGGAGATCTGGCCCAACACGATCCTCGCCCTGGACGACCGCGAGATCCCGCTGATCCTGGTCAATGGGCGCATGTCGGAGCGCTCCTTCCATGGCTGGGAACGCTGCCCCCGCACCGCCAAGGCGCTTCTGTCGCGGATTGCGATCTGCCTGACCCAGACGCAGGAGGATGGCGAGCGCTTCGCCAAGCTCGGCGCGCCGCGGGTGAGCATCGCGGGGAACCTGAAGTTCGACGCGCCGGTGCCGCCGGCCGACCCGCAGCAGCTCGCCTATCTGGGCGCCATGCTCGCCGGCCGGCCGGTCTGGGTGGCGGCGAGCACGCATCCCGGCGAGGAGGCGATGGTCGCCTATGCGCACGCGGTGCTGAAAGCCCGGTTCCCGCAACTCCTGACCATCATCGCCCCGCGGCATCCGGCCCGGGGCGCCGAGGTGGTCGCGTGCGCGGACGCCCTCGGCCTGCGCAGCGCCCGGCGCTCCACCGGTGGACGGCCCCACCCTTCCGTGGAGGTCTACGTCGCCGACACGATCGGCGAACTCGGCCTGTTCTATCGTCTCGCCCCTCTGGTGTTCCTCGGCGGCTCCCTGGTGTCGCGCGGCGGCCAGAACCCGATCGAGCCGGTGCGTCTGGACACGGTCGTCCTGCACGGCCCGCACACCGAGAACTTCGCGGTGATCTACAGCGCCCTCGACCGGGCCGGCGGCGCCCTGTCGGTGCGCGACGGCGTCGAGCTGGCGGCGGTCGCCGGCGAACTCCTGGGCGATCCGGGACGCTTCGGCGGCATGATGCAGGCCGGGCAGAGCGCCCTGCGGCCCTTCGAGGGCGCGGTCGCGCGCACCCTCGCGGTACTCGATCCCTTCGTCGCGCAGATGAAGCTTCAGCGGCTCGACCGCGGCGGTCCCGTGCGCCCGCTCGCGCGGGTCTGATGCGGCCGCCGGCCTTCTGGGCGGCGGGGCCGGATCATCCGGCCGCCCGCTGCCTCGCGCCGCTGGGGGCCGCCTACGGAGCGCTCGTGGCCCGGCGCATGGGCCGGCCGGGCGCGCGGGCGGGCTGCCCGATCCTGTGCCTGGGAAACTTCACTCTCGGTGGCGCCGGCAAGACGCCGGCCGCCTTGGCCCTGGCCGCCGTGCTCGCCGCCCTCGGCCGCACGCCCGCCTTCCTGTCCCGCGGCTATGGCGGCCGAACGGCCGGCCCGGTGCAGGTCGATCTCGCCCGGCACGATGCGGACGCGGTCGGCGACGAGCCGCTGCTCCTGGCCCGCCGGGCGCTGACGGTGGTGTCCCGTGACCGGCCGGCCGGAGCCGCCCTGTGCCGGGCGCTCGGGGCCGACACCATCGTGATGGATGACGGGCTGCAGAACCCGAGCCTCGTGAAGGATCTCGGCCTCGCCGTGATCGATGGTCCCGCCGGCCTCGGCAACGGTCTGCCGGTCCCGGCCGGCCCGCTGCGCGCGCCGCTCGACCGCCAATGGCGGCACGTCGCCGGGCTGATCCTGGTCGGGGACGGGGCACCGGGCGAGGCGGTCGCCCGCACGGCCGAGGCTCGGGGGCTGCCGGTCCACCGGGCGCGCCTCGTCCGGGAGACGGACGATCTGGCGGGCCAGCGCTGTCTCGCCTTCGCGGGGATCGGCCGACCGGACAAGTTCTTCGCAACGCTCGCCGAGGCGGGGGCGGTGATCGCGGCGACGCGCCCCTTTCCCGATCATCATCGCTATCGGGCCGGCGAGCTGGCCACCCTGGCCGCCGAGGCGCAGCGGCTCGGCGCCGATCTCGTCACCACCGAGAAGGATGCGGTGCGCCTGCCGCCCGCCTTCGCGGCCCGGGTGCGCGTGCTGCGCGTCCGGCTCGCCTTCGACGACGCGGGGGCTCTGCGCCGACAGGTTCAGGGCGCGCTCGCCGGCGCGCCGTGACGGTCAGGGGCGGCCGGTTTCCTTGAGCCGCTTCAGGATCGCCTCGGGAGAGATGTAGGCCTCCTGCCGGACCGCGCTCCAGTAGCGCAGGGCGTCGAGCGGGATCGGCTCGCCGGTCACCGCGCAGCGCACGAAGCTGCCCGGCTTGACCACCCGCATGGTGCCGTCGCCGTACTCGACGACCGCCTCGCCGTTGTTCGCGCGTTCGTAACGACCCAGCACATCCGCCTCCCGATCGATGTCGGACTTCTACACGATCCGCGCCGGCCGCGCTGCCTCTGAAGAATCAGGTCAGCATCGACCGGGTTTCATCGCTCGCCAGCAGGTCCCGCGCGGCGGATGCATCGATGTGCATGCGCGCGACCAGGGCGTCGGCGCTGTCGAACCGTTCCTCGCCGCGGATGTAGCCGACGAATTCGACGGCGATCTCCTGCCCGTAGAGATCACCGGAGAAGTCGAACAGATAGGTCTCCAGGAGCGGGGCGCCGTCGTCGAAGGTCGGGCGGCGTCCGTAGCTCGCCACCCCGTCGTAGAACTGACCGGACCCGAGGCGGACCCGGACCGCGTAGATCCCGTGGGCGAGCCCGCAATCCGGCAGCCGGACATTGGCGGTCGGAAAGCCGAGCTGGCGGCCGCGCTTGTCGCCGTGCTGGACCGGGCCGAGGACGAACCAGCGATAGCCGAGCAGCGCGTTGGCGCGGGTCACGTCGCCGGCGCCGAGGGCGGCGCGGATCGCGCTCGACGAGACCGGCTCGGTCTCGCCCCCGAGGGCGACCGGGTCGACGATCCGGCAGCTCATCCCGGCCTCGCGGCAGAGCTCGGCCAGGATCGTGGGCGTGCCTTCGCGGCCACAGCCGAAATGGAAATCGTGACCGACGACCACGCCGGACAGGCCGAGCGACCCTTTGAGGAAATCGAGCACGAAGGCGCGCGCGCCCGTGGCCGCCAGGGCGCCGTCGAACCGGCGCACGATCAGCCCGTCGAGGCCGAGATGGGCGAACACGATCTCCTTGGCGGCGAGCCCGGTGAGGCGGAACATCGGCGCGTCCGGCATGAAATAGGCCCGCGGATGCGGCTCGAAGGTGAGCACCGCCGCCGGCCGTCCGGCCTCGGCGGCGGCTAGGCGCACGCTATCGACAAGCACCCGGTGACCGAGATGGACGCCGTCGAAGTTGCCGATCGCCGCCACGGCCCCCGCCAGGGCCGGCGGCACCGGCGCATCGGCGCGGCAGATCGTGAAGGGTCGCGCGGCCGTTGCGTCGCCTGTGGCCATCGTTCCGGGGTCGGATGCTGGGAAGGGTCGGATGGGTTCGCCTGACATGTCCGCGAGGGGCCCGACGCGGCCGGACCCTGCCCAAAGGCGCCCGGAGGGTCAAGCGAGGCCTCGAAGCGGGCCCCTGCGACCGGCCCATGGAACGCGGCCGTGACGCCGGGCCATGCGCCGACCGCGCCGATTAACGGCTTCGCAATGCGCGTGCGCTATTTAAAATGACGAGCAGCGCAGCTAAATTGCCGCGTTAGCGAAGCGTTAATCTATCCGGGAGCCGGCGCGGCTTCCCGCCGGGCAATACGGAGCAGTTGTTCGATGGCTCTCGATCTGAGCATGCCGATCCTCGTTGTCGACGATTACCAGACGATGGTCCGCATTATCCGTAATCTTCTGAAGCAGCTCGGATTCGAGGAAGTCGATGATGCTTCGGATGGCACCGAGGCTCTTGCGCGCCTCAAGGGCCGCAAGTATGGCCTCGTGATCTCCGACTGGAACATGGAGCCGATGACCGGGTACGAGCTGCTCCGGCACGTGCGCGCGGATGAAAATCTTCGGACGACGCCGTTCATCATGGTGACGGCCGAATCGAAGACCGAGAACGTCATCGCCGCCAAGAAGGCCGGCGTGAACAATTATATCGTCAAGCCCTTCAACGCCGCCACGCTGAAGTCGAAGATCGAGGCGGTCTGCGGGAGCTGATCGGCCCCATGCAGCGCCCCCCGCGCCGACCCGCCGGATCACCGACGCGCCATAAGGCACGCGGGACCGGCACGGTCGGCCAGGACGGTCATCGATCCCAGGAGGACAGCATGTCGTTAGCCGTCGCGCGGCAGGCCGATTTGCGGATGCGGGAGCCGCAGGCCGTCATCGCCGAGTTGATCGAGATCGCGGACTATATCGCCCACCTGCGCGAGGAGATCGGCGCGCTGCGGGCGAACGAGATGAGCCGCGACCGGATCCCCATGGCGCATGAGGAGCTCGGCAGCGTCGTCGCGGCGACTGCCGGCGCCACCAACACCATCATGGAAGCCGCGGAAGCGATGCTCGGGCTCCCGGACGGCCCCGGCTACCGCGACGCCGTCGAGGAGCGGATCAACACGATCTTCGAGGCCTGCGCGTTCCAGGACATCACCGGTCAGCGGATCGCCAAGGTGGTGGAGTCGCTCAGGCTGTTCGAGCAGCGCCTGGCCCGGTTCGTCGGGGCCGTGAAGGCCCGCGATACCGGCGCTATGGACCCGGCCGAGCGCGCCCGCCGCGCCCGTGCCGAGGATCTGCTGCTCAACGGCCCCCAGGCGGTCGAGGCGACACCCTCCCAGGACGACATCGACGCGCTCTTCGCCTGATGCGCCGCTCCGGATCGCCGGTCCGGGCGTCGACTCGGTGGCCACGCTCCGGTTAGATCGCCGTCCGTAACCGGTTGCCGCACGGCGCCGGCAGGAGGCCTCTGCAGGATATGGCGGCGCGGCTCTGGTCCGACCTCACCACGAACGACTTCGCCCGTCGCGACATGCGGCGGGCGATCGCGGTGCTGCCGGTGGCCGCCATCGAGCAGCATGGTCCCCATCTGCCACTCTCGACCGATTGCGACATCGCCGAGGGCTACCTCGCCCGCGTGCGCGGGCGAGTGTCAGCGGAGCTCGACGTGCTGCTGCTGCCCGTGCAGACGGTGGGCAAATCCGACGAGCATGACGCCTTCCCGGGGACGCTGTCCCTGGAGACCGGGACGGCGCTGGCGGCCTGGACGGGGCTCGGCGCCGCGATCAGCCGCGCCGGCTGCCGCAAGCTGGTGATCGTCACGAGCCATGGCGGCAACAGCCCGCTCATCGACCTTGTGGCGGGAGAGCTGCGGTCGCGCTTCGGCATGGTCGCGGTGACGACTTCCTGGGCGCGGTTCGGCTATCCGGACGGCCTGTTCCCGGCCGAGGAGATCGCCCACGGCATCCATGCCGGCGGCATCGAGACCGCGCTGATGCTGGCGCTGCGCCCCGATCTCGTGCGGACCGACCGGATCGCCGATTTCCCGCCGCGGACCCGCGCGATGGTCCGCGATTTCACCCATCTGCGCGCCGGCCGCCCTGCCGCTTTCGCCTGGAAAGCCGAGGATCTCCACCCCTCCGGCGCCATCGGCGACGCGCGGCTCGGCACGGCCGAAGCCGGCCACGCCGCGCTGGAATACGGGGCGCAGGCTTTCGTGGCGCTCCTGCGCGACGTCGACGCGTTCGAGCTCGACGGGCAGGAACCGGCGTAACCGCTGCCGCCGCGCTGCGAAAGAGCCGGTACGCCGGCCCAGAGGGCCGGCGCGGGAGCCCCGGCCATGCGTCCTGTCATTGGTCCAATCTTGCGTCCTGCGGCGCTGATCGCCGCCCTGATGTGCGCGGCCGCTGGCCCGACCCCCGCGGCGGCGCGTCCCGTCGTCGTCGAGCTGTTCACCTCGCAGAGCTGCTCCTCCTGCCCGCCCGCCGAGGCGCTGCTCGGCCGGCTGGCGCGGGAGCACGCCGACATCCTGCCGCTCGCCTTCCACGTCACCTACTGGAACCACCTGAACTGGCGCGACCCCTACGCCCTGCCCGCCGCCACAGCGCGCCAGGAGGCCTACGCGGCCCGGCTCGGTGGCGGCGCCTACACGCCGGAAGCGGTGATCGACGGTCGGACCGGCCTCGTCGGCTCCGACGAGGCCGGTCTGCGGGGCGCGATCGCGCGGGCCCGGGAGGCCGGGCCGGCGGTCTCGGCGACGCTGTCCCGCGACGGCGACCACGTCGCCGCGCAGGTCGGGGCCGGCCGCGGCACCGCCCGGGTCCTGCTGATCGGCTTCGATCCGAGCCACACCACCCGGGTGCTGCGCGGCGAGAATGCCGGGCGCGCCATCGAGCAGGCCAACATCGTCCGCTCGATCCGCGAGCTCGGTCCCTGGTCCGGCGCCGCCGCGACCTTCACGGCCGGCCTGCCGGAGGGCGAGACCGCGGCCCTGCTCGTGCAGGCGGAGGACGGGCGCATCCTCGGGGCCGCCCGCCTGGATCAGCCCGGCACCGCAACGGACCGGGAGGCGCTGCGATGATGCTGACTCTGCCGGGCGCCGATGCCTGCAGCTGGGCGCTGGCGCCGGGACCCGAACGCGGGCAAAAGACGGCGCGTGCCGGCGGACGGAACGGCGGAGCCCGGATGGCGCTCGAAGAGGATCTTGCGGCTCTGATGGTGGCGGCGCAGGGCGGCGACGCAGCCGCCTATCGCGCCCTGCTGAAGGCCTGCCTGCCGGTCGTGTCGGCGATCGCCAGGGGTCAGGGCGTGCGCGGCGAGGCGGTGGACGACGTCGTGCAGGATACGCTGATGACGGTCCACCGGGCGCGGGCGAGCTACGATCCGACGCGCCCGTTCCTGCCCTGGCTGCGCGCGATCACCCAGCGGCGGGTGATCGACCGCCTGCGCCGTTCGGGTCGCCGGCCGCGGGAGGTCAACGACCCCCTGGCCTACGAGGCCGAGGTCGATCCCGGACCCGCCCCCGGCCAAGGCCTCGAGGCCCGGGACCGCGCCGCCGCCCTGGCGCGCGCGGTGGCGTCCCTCCCCGAGGGGCAGCGGCAGGCGGTGGAGCATCTCGGCCTGCGCGAACTCTCGCTCGATGAGACCGCGGCGCTCACCGGCCGGAGCAAGGGCGCGCTCAAGGTCAATCTACACCGCGCGCTGAAGGCGCTCCGGGCCAGCCTGACGCAGGAGAGGGAATGATGCCCGAACGCGTCGGCTGCAGCCTGTCCCGCCACGAGCAACTCGTCGAGGACCTCGCGGGCGACCTCGAACCCGTGCGGCCGCTCCCGGCTCCGGGCCTGCGCGCGGCCCTGTGGCTCGGCTCGGCCCTGCTGATCGGCCTCGGGCTGGCGGCCTGGTTCGGCACCGGCGGGTTCATTCTTCGGATGCGCGTCCCCGATCTCGCCCTGGCCGCCGTGGGCGCCGTGCTGACCGCCGCTGCGGCCGCGTTCGCGGCGTTCGCCACCAGCGTGCCGGGTCGCTCGGCCGGCTGGGCGTTCCTGCCCGTGCCGCCGCTGGCCCTGTGGATCGGGGCGAGCGGTCTCGGCTGCCTGCGCGAGTGGGTCGCGCCGGGATCCGACATTCCGGGCGCCCACACGGTGACGGGCTGCTTCAGCTTCCTGATCTGCGTGTCGGTGCCCCTCTCGGCGCTGATCGTCGTGATGCTGCGGCGCGCCTGCCCTCTGCGGCCGAATCTCACGGCGGCTCTGGGCGGCCTCGCGGTTGCGGCGGCGGCGGCGGCGCTGCTGATGCCGGTTCATCCGCATGATGCGACGGCGACCGACCTCCTGATCCACGCGGCGGCGGTCGCCATCGTTATCGCCCTGAACGGGCTGGCCGGGGGCAGGTTGATCGGCCGCGATGCCGGAACCGGCTGAGCGCCTGTCCCGGCCTCAATCCCCGTAGGGGTCGCGGGCCGGCCAGTCCACGATCCGGTCCGGCAACTCGTCCTCGGAGAATTCCTCCTCGTTGCCGGAGAGCCTGCCACGGACCGAGATGCCGGCCTCGTGGACGCTCGAGGCCCGTCCCGAGATCAGGGGGTGCCACGGGTACAGCGGCTCACCGTCCCGGACGAGACGGTAGGCGCAGGTCGGCGGCAGCCACGCGATCGTGCGCACCGCCTCGGGTGTCAAACGGACGCAGTCCGGCACCCGCTTCTGGCGGCGCGGATAGTCGCGGCAGCGGCAGGTGAGCCCGTCAAGGAGCGTGCAGCCGACATCCGTGTGGTGGACCTCGCCGGTATCCTCGTCCTCGAGCTTCATCAGGCAGCACCGGCCGCACCCGTCGCACAGGCTCTCCCATTCGGAGGGGCTCATGGCGTCGAGGGTCTTGGTCCGCCAGAACGGCTCGACGGCCCCGCGGCGCGGCGCCTCGGGCTTGGGCATCTTTCAGGTCTCTCGATCGGGAGGTGCGTCTCTCTGCCCGAGCCGCGGGACCGCTGCAAGCGTAGCAGTCGGCCCATGAGCGCCAGAGTTTTTGGGCGATGCGTGTGGCCGCCCTGCACGACCAACGCCGTCCTTCCGGGCTCGGCTTCGGCGCCCCGGAACCACGGGGGTCGATGGGCTCCAAGCCTGATCGGCGCAGCGGTGCGACCCGATCGCGCCCTCACGCGTTATGCCCAAGCTCGTCCGCGGCGATTCGCGAGACTGCGCAGAGCCTCGCCGACGGTTCCGGATCCTGCTATGGACGGGAGCGCCGCGCGGTGGTCCGGGCGCAGGCTTCGCGCCGGCGGCGCGGGTGCGTCACCATCCGCCGCAGAGGCGCTCGACAAGCCGGGTTCGACATCGTGCGCCTGCCGACGCTCACCGAGATCAAGATCCGCTTCGAACGCGCCGCCCTCGCGTTCGACGCCTGGGTCAATGCCAGCCTGTACGACGGCGGCCAGTCCACCGGCGAGGCCTACGAGCGCTTCCAGCGCGTCATGAGCCGCTTCGCGGTGCGCGGCTGGAAGCGCTTTGCCCTCGACCTCACCAGCGAGGCCGTCACCATCGGCACCGGCGGCGCCGTGCTGATGCTGGCGCTGGCGCAGCCCGCCTTCCAGCTCACCAGCGAGAACTGGCTGAAGCAGCAGGACCTCGCCGTAACCTTCCTCGACCGCTACGGCACCGAGGTCGGGCGCCGCGGCATTAAGCATGATGACTCGCTCAAGCTCGACGAGTTTCCCGACATCATGATCAAGGCGCTGGTCTCCACGGAGGACCGGCGCTTCTACGAGCATTGGGGCATCGACCCGATCGGTACCCTCCGGGCGCTCGTGAACAACTCGAAGGGCGGCGGCGGCACGCAGGGCGGCTCCTCGATCACCCAGCAGCTCGCCAAGAACCTGTTTTTGACGAACGAGCGCTCGCTCGAAAGAAAGGTGAATGAGGCGTTCCTGGCGCTCTGGCTCGAGAGCCACCTGACCAAGAACGAGATCCTGAAGCTCTACCTCGACCGGGCCTATATGGGCGGCGGCACCTTCGGGGCGGTGGCGGCGGCGGATTACTATTTCGGCAAGCCGCTCAAGGACATCAGCCTCGCCGAGGCCGCCATGCTGGCGGGCCTGTTCAAGGCGCCGACCAAGTACGCCCCGCACGTCAACCTGCCGGCGGCCCGCGCCCGG
This sequence comes from Methylobacterium sp. FW102-HT35C08, assembly GCF_058790235.1. Taxonomy (NCBI): domain Bacteria; kingdom Pseudomonadati; phylum Pseudomonadota; class Alphaproteobacteria; order Hyphomicrobiales; family Methylobacteriaceae; genus Methylobacterium; species Methylobacterium sp. FW102-HT35C08. Next base: position 2,471,935 of record NZ_JBYTCL010000002.1, read on the forward strand.
GCGGCCGACGTGCTGCACAACATGGTCGAGGCCGGCTTCGTCACCGAGGGCCAGATCCAGACGGCCCTGCGCAACCCGGCGACGCCGGTGACCCGCACCCGCGACATCACCGCCGACTACTACCTCGACTGGGCCTTCGGCGAGATCAAGGGCATGGCCGACGCCGGAAAGCTACGCAACGACCGCGTGCTGACCGTGAAGACGCCCCTCGACCTCGGGATCCAGAAGCGCGCCGACGAGGTGGTGGCCGACATCCTGCGCAAGTCCGGCGACGCCATGGATGTCGACGAGGCCGCCATGGTCATCCTCGACCCCGACGGGGCGCTGCGCGCCATGGTCGGCGGCGCCGATTACGGCGAGAGCCAGTTCAACCGCGCCACGGACGCGCTGCGCCAGCCCGGCTCGTCGTTCAAGCCCTACGTCTATTCCGCAGCCCTGGCCTCGGGCCTGTTCAAGCCCGATACGACGGTCGTCGACAGCCCGGTCTGCATCGGCAACTGGTGCCCGCAGAATTACGGCCGCTCCTATGCGGGCCGGGTGCCGATGTGGCTCGCCGTGGCGAAGTCGATCAACACCATCCCGATCAAGATCTCGATCGCGCTGGGCAAGGCCATGGGCATCAGCCACGAGGCCCGGGCCGCCAAGGCTGGGCGCGCGAAGATCACCGAACTGGCCCACAAGATGGGCATCACCTCGAACCTGATCGACACGGTCTCGATGCCGATCGGCTCGGACGAGGTGACGGTGATCGATCAGGCGGCCGGATACGCGGTGTTCGCCAACGGCGGCTTCCGGGCCAAGCCCTACGCGGCCATGGAGGTGAAGAACTCCTCGGGCGAGGTGATCTACCGGCACGCCGACGAGGCGCCCGAGCGGGTGCTCTCGCCCCAGGTCGTGGCCGACATGAACTTCATGCTCAACAAGGTCGTCGAGGAAGGCACCGGCAAGCGGGCGCAGCTCGAGGGCGTGAAGGTCGCAGGCAAGTCCGGCACCACGAACGCCTACCGGGACGCGTGGTTCGTCGGCTACACCGGCAATTACGTCGGCGCGGTCTGGTTCGGGAACGACGACCACACCTCGACCAACAAGCTGACCGGCGGCTCGCTCCCGGCCCAGACCTGGCACGATGTGATGGAGCCGGCCCACCAGGGCATCGAGATCAAGGGCCTGCCGGGCCTGAAGGACAGCCCGCGCGCTGCCCAGCAGCAGGCCTCCGGCGGCCCGACGGCCCCGACCGACCCGAATGCCAGCGCCTACGGCAAGCTCTCGCGCCGCTCCTTCGAGGTGATCAGCGGCCTGAACGGCCTGTTCCGCACGGTCGACCGGGCGCCCGCTGCGGATCCGGGCGCCCGGTCCGGCGCCGCGGATCCGAAGTCCGGAAAGAAGCCCGACGACAGGGCATCGGCCGGACCGGCGGGCCAGCCCCGCGCTGTGGCCGAAGGCGGCCGCTCGGCCGGCGGCTTCATCGAGATGCGGTGAGCGCATGAAGCTCGCGATTCCCGAAGCCCTCGGCCGCATGTCGGCGGTCGAGGGGCCCCGGCGTAGCGGCGCCGTGCGGCTCGTCGCCCGCCTCTGGCGCAAGAGCTCCGTGGCGGGACTGGCCGTCTACGCCCTCGCACTCGGCGGCGCCCTCGGCCTCGCCACCGCCGACTGGGCCACGAGCGGCGGCTATCCGTTCGGCGGCGTACAGGTTGGCGCCTGGACCGCATGGCCCCGGGCCAGCGCGGCGAATGCCGATCCGTACACGCGTGCGGTCAATGCCCGGCGGGGCGAGATCCCGCTCGCGGTCGGCGAGGGCCTGCTGATGACGGCGGCGGTGGACGACATGGGCCGAGCGCTCGATGCCACCTGCACCTACCAGATCGGCGGCGCGACGCCCCCGGCCCGCGCCTGGACGCTCACGGTGGCGGGCCGCGGCCCGCGCGAGCCGGGCCGTCCGCCGGTGCGCGAGGGTTTCACCTCGACGGAGGTCCTGCGGACGCCCGATGGACGGTTCACCGTGATGCTCGGGCCCGAAGTCCAGCCCGGGAACTGGCTCCCAAGCCCCCGGGCGAGCGGCCCGGTGCGGCTGGCGCTGCGCCTCTACGACACACCAGCCGCCGCGAGCGTCGGATCCCTCGACCGCACCTCGGTGCCGGCCATTACCCGCCTGGGATGCGCCTCGTGAGCCTGCGCTTCGTCTACGCCACGCTGCTCGGGCTCGTGATCGCCGGCATCGTCCACATCGCGGCGGTCCTGGCCATCCCGCACCTGTCGGAGACGGATGCCGTCTCGCGCGCCCGCACCAGCGAGAGTCTGGAGCATCCGCAGCCGATCTACACGGTCGCCACCGGCGACGACCCCTCCCCGCCGGAGGCCTGGCTGCCGATCCCGGATCCGGCGGTGGCGGTGGGTGTCTGCGCCTACGACCTGACCGACGGTCCCATGCGCGTCTCGGCCCGGACCGGTCCGCTGTCGCTGTCGCTCGCCGCCCATGCGCGGCGTGGCGCCTTCTACGCGGTGACCGATCAGGCGGCGGTCCGCGGCGCCCTCGACCTCGTGATCCTCACCCGCGCCCAGTACGACGAGGCGCTCGCCGACGACGACGAGAACGACCCGAGCCGCGACGTGCGCATCGTCGCGCCGGACAATCGCGGCTTCGTGGTGGTGCGGGTGATCGCCGGCCTGCCGAGCCAGCGCCCCGCCGCCAATGCCGCGGTCCAGGCCGTCTCCTGCTCGACCGACACGGCGACGGATGACACGTCGAAGGACACGTCCGGCAAGGGCACTGGCCGCTAGCGGCGGCTTCAGTCCTTCACGACGAGCGGGCCGGCCTGGGCGACCGGGAGCGGGACAGGCTCCAAGCCGCACCGCGCCGCGGCGTCGGGCGGCAGGAGCGGGTCGAGCAGGTTGCGGCGGGCCGCCAGCATCGTCAGCGACCGCTCCGCCCCGACCGACTCGGCGGCCGGCGCCTCGGCGAACAGGTGCTCCAGGGCGAACCGGTAACGGGCGAGCCGAAGGCCCGCCTCGACCCGCACCCAGGCGATGAGGCAGCGGTTCTCGGCGACGCGCTGCGCGGCCAGCCGGATGTCGGCATCGTTCAGGGTCTTGGCGAAGGGCAGGCTGCGCAGCCGGGCGGCATCCGCGTCGATGACCCGGGCCGCGAGCGCCGTGAAGATCGGGATCAGGCGGGCATCCGCGGTGGCGTCGTCGCCGAGCTGGCGATAGCGGGAGACGGGCGAGCGGGACGGTGCGGCGGTCAACGTCGCGTAGTAGGCGCCGATCTCCTCGACGCGCCACGTGGCCGGCGTCGCATGGGCGCTCGCGAGGCCGAGTACGGCGTCCTGGAAGGCCGAGAAGGTGCTGGCGGGCTGCACGAAGCGCCAGGCGCGGTCGCGCAGCGCCTGCTCGTCGTCGGTCAGGCCCGAGTCCAGCAGCAGGCGGCCGCGGTCATGGGTGCTGAAGCTGCCCGTGGTGTCGATGAGGCCGTTCCAGACGCCCGTCCGCGGCCGCCCGAAATCGCCGCTCTGCGTGCAAGCCGCGAGCAGGGCCAGGGCTATGCCGGTCGGCAGGAGGCAGGCTGCCGTGCGGAAGCGGGTGACACGCCTTCTGTCCGGGACTGGCATGGGAGAACCGTGGGAGACGTCGCGCGGCCGTCCGGGCATCCGCCCGCTCAGGAGGCGAGGCGCTCGTAGCGCACGCCGAGGAACAGCAGGATCTCGCCGCGCCGCTCACCGGAGCGCGGGACGCGGCAGGTCCGCCGCGCCTCCGGGCCGGGAAACGGGATGAGGACCGCCGAGGCGGCTGCGGTCGATTCGCGCATCGGGCTGATCGCCTGCGCGGACAGACGGGGGCAGCCGATCTCCTGTGGTTTGAAAAGCGTCATGGTCTCCGGCTCCTGTCGGCGGTCCGAGCGTCCGGCCCGGGCCCTGCGGAGGGCGTCGGCAAGGGCTACGGAAACAATCCAGCACGCCATGGTTAACGGAGTCTTTCCGGGGTTCGACGGCTCGGACCAGGGTCCGGACGGGCGTGCAGGCGAGTTGGCGCGCGACTTGCGATTGCTGATCTGCCCATGGCGGGCGTTTCCTCCCTTCGACTTCAAGGCCCTGCCCGATCCCGGGCGGGGCCTTTTTCTTGCCGGCGCGAACGATGCTGCGTCCCGGAGGGCACAGCCCGGAGAGCCGCGGCCGCGACGGCGCTGTGCGGAACCCCTGTGGACCTCCGGTGCTTGCCTAGCGCCTGTCGCGACCGATATGCCGGACGCGGGTGGAGGGGGGACCGCCACGTCGGTTCTCCGCCCGAGCGAAATTTGAGGACACCGCTGGATGCGACTGGTTCCGGAACGATCCCTGCGCTTCTCCCGCCGCGGCCTGGCCATGGCGGCGCTGGCGCTGCTCGCGCTCAGCGCCGGCCCCGCCTACGCCCAACGCGAGGACCAGGGCTTGCAGCTTGGCTGTGCGAATGACTACTTCCGCCTCTGCGCCGGCGTCGACCCGAACAGCCAGGACGCGGACCGCTGCATGATGCGCAATCGCAAGCGCCTCTCGCCCGAGTGCCGCTCCGCCATCGGCGACTACGACAAGCGCACGGGCAGCAAGTCGCTGTCCGACGATTGAGGCGGCGCGCGGTCGAGGATTCCGCCGCCGACAAGGGGCGTATTGGATGAGCCTGACCGTCGCCGTTCAGATGGACCCGATCCAGAATATCCGGATCGCGGGTGACACCACCTTCGCCCTGCTGCTGGAAGCCCAGCGGCGGGGTCATTCCCTCGTGTACTACACGCCCGACCGGCTCTCGATGCAGGGCCGGCGCGTGACCGCGCGGGTCGAGCGGCTGACCGTCCAGGACGTCGAGGGCGCGCATTTCACCCTGACGCCGCCGGAGCGGATCGACCTCGCGGAGACGGACGTGGTGCTGATGCGCCAGGATCCGCCCTTCGACATGGCCTACATCACGGCCACCCACATGCTGGAGCGGATCCATCCGGAGACGCTGGTCGTCAACGATCCGTTCGAGGTCCGCAACGCCCCCGAGAAGCTGTTCGTCCTCGACTTCCCCGAGCTGATGCCGCCGACCCTGATCAGCCGCGACAAGGCGGAAATCGAGGCGTTCCGGCTGGAGCACGGCACCGTGGCGATGAAGCCGCTGCACGGGCACGGCGGCGCGGCCGTCTTCAAGGTCACCGAGAAGGATCCGAACTTCGGCTCGATGTTCGACCTGTTCGCCGCGACCTTCCCGGAGGCCTGGGTGGTGCAGCGCTACCTCGACCGGGTCACCGAGGGCGACAAGCGCATCATCCTGGTGGATGGCGTCCCCATGGGCGCGGTCAACCGCGTCCCGGCCGCCAACGACATCCGCTCGAACATGGTCCGGGGCGGCGCCGCATCGGCGTCGGAACTGACCGAGCGCGAGCGCGAGATCTGCGCGACGATCGGCCCCGAGCTGGCGCGCCGTGGCCTGATCCTGGTGGGGATCGACGTGATCGACGGCCACCTCACCGAGATCAACGTGACCTCCCCCACCGGCATCCGGGCGATCCAGCGACTCGGCGGCCCAGACCTGTCGGTGGCGGTGTGGGATGCGATCGAGGCGCGGGTCGCGGCCCGAAAGGGCGTCTGATCGCCCTGCGCTGCGCGACCGATCCGCGCCGCCCTCACGTCTCCGCGCGCGGCGTCGCGCTGAGCTCGGCCCAATCGAACTCCTCCTCCAGCAGGAAATAGGCGTCGTCGCCGATCCGGCCCTTGCGGCGCAGGGCCAGCACCGCGTCGCGGGCGGCCTCGACGGCTCGGCGCCGGGCGGCATCCGCTGGCAGGCTTTCGGGCGCCAAGCCTTCCTCGTGCTCTTCGGCCTCGGCGAGCGCCGCCCGGAACTCGGCGCGCAACGCATCCGTCGCCGGCTCGTCCTCGGCATCCGCGAGGCTGTCCAGGGCGGCCTTGTAGGCGGCGGCCCTGGCGCGGCCGGTCTCGCGGCCCACCGGATCGTCGTCTTCCAAGCGCAGGTGGGCCAGCAACGGCCGCAGGGTCAGGCCCTGGACGATCAGGGTGCCGAGCACGGTGAAGAAGGCGGTGAACACCACGAGGTCCCGGTGCGGGAATTCGGCGGGCAGCGCCAGGGCGGCCGCGACGGTCACGATGCCGCGCATGCCCGCCCAGGACATCGCGAGCCCGGGCCCGAGGCGCGCCGGAGCCCCGGCCTGGCGGATGCCGAGGCCGCGCATCCGGGTGGTCGGCAGCACCCAGGCAAGGCGCGTCACCACCACGGTGGCGAAGGTCGCGGCCGCGAGGACCAGGGCCTGCCACGCATCCCCGCCGGTCAGCCGCTCCCGGATCGGGTCGACCTGGATGCCGATCAGCACGAAGGCCAGGACGTTGAGCACGAAGACCGCCGTGTCCCAGACCGCGTAGGAGATCACCCGGGCGCGCGGTGCCGTGGTGCCCGGCGCCCGTCGGGCGACCGTGACCGCGAAGCTGACGATGGTCAGCACCCCGGACAGTTCCAGCCGCTCTGCGGCGAGCCAGATTCCGAAGGCGACCACGAACTGCAGCACGATCGCGCTCGCCGGGTCCGTGACGCGCCGCGTGACGGCCACGAACAGGAGCCCGAGACAGGGGCCGACGATGAGGCTCGCCACCACGCCGAGCAGGAAGATCGGCGCCACCTCGGCCGGGTGGAAGCTGCCGGCCATCGCCGCCGTGACGCCGAGCCGGTAGATCAGCAGAGAGGCCGCGTCGTTGAGCAGGCTCTCGCCGCGCAGAATCGTGGCGAGGCGATGGGGCATCGGCGCATGCTTGAGCACGGCCAGGGCCGCCACCGCGTCGGGCGGGGCGACCACGGCCCCGAGCACGATGCAGGCGGAGAGCGGCATGTCCGGCACGACGAGCCGCGCCACGAAGGCCACGGCGAGCGTCGTCACCACGACGGCGCCGACCGCGAGCCCGAGCACCGCCCGCCAGTTCTCCTTCATGTCCCGCACGGAGGCGTCGAAACCGGCATCGAGCAGCACCGGCGCGAGGAACAGCGCCAGCGCCAGCTCGGGATCGAGCTGCAGGTTGGGTACGCCCGGGACGAAGGCGAGGGCGACGCCCCCGAGCGCCAGGAAGGCCGGATAGGGCGCCCCGAGCCGCCGCGCCAGCCCGGCCAACAGGACCGCGCCGAACAGCACGCCGACGACCCACTCGAAGATCAACATGCCTTTGAAAGAGGCGGGGTCGTGCGAGCGTTCCCGGTCGAGCCGTCGCAGGCCGGCTCAGTACTGAACGGTCGCGCGCAGGCCGAGCACCGCCGCATTGCGCAGCCGCCGGCCGTCCGGACCGGCAATGCCGGCGCCCGGGCGGATGACGTATTGGGCATCCGGCTGCACCGTGAAGCCCGGAACCACGACGGCCTGATAGGTCGCTTCGATCACCGCCTCGGCGCGGCGGCGGGGGATCGGCAGGCCCGTGTAGAGGATCGTGTCCCGGTCGGCCCGCTGGGCCTCGTCGCCGATGCGGGCGTAGGCGAGGCTGACGCCGATCGTGTCGTCGTCGCGGCCGTCGAACAGGCCCTTATAGGCGAGGCCGGTATCCAGGTAGGCGTCGATCAGGCTGGAGCGGGTCGGCGACCAAGCGGCCCGCACGAAGAAGCCCAGGCCCTCGTCGTCCTTGCCCGATTCCCGATAGAGCGTCTGGTCGAAGATCGCGTAGAGGCCGGCATTGCCGCGCACCGGCCGCCCGATCCCGGTGGCGTTCGGGTCGGCAAGCGGCACGCCGGTGATGTCGAAGCGCAGGCTGTCGAACCGGCCGAAATGCTGCCAGCCGCCCAGGGTGATGTCGCCCGGCAGGCCCGTGGATCCGGGGGCGATGTTGTACGCGTAGGTCGCCTCGGCGATCAGCAGGGCCGGGTCGTGGAGGCGAAAATTGGTGCCCGTCCGGTCGAGGCGCTGCGCCTCAGGATCGTCCCCGGGACGGTTCGCACCGGCCGGATCGCCGTCGTAGAGCCCGACCTGCAGCGAGAAGCCGTTGCCGGGCACGTACTTGGCGCGGATCGCCGGCGCCGCGAGCGGATAGGCCGGGCCGCCGCTCGGCAGGTTGAGCCCGGTGATGGCGGGCCAACCGAAGGTGGAGTTCACGAACAGGGTTGCGGTCTGGCTGACGAAGAACTCGGTATCGGCGGCCTGCTGGCCGATCCGGATGCCGAGCTGGCCGTCCATCAGGCTCTGGTCGAGCCAGAGCACGTAGAGCCGGCTCGACGGGAGCGCCTCGATGACGCTAGTGGTGAGCAGGTTGCCGATATAGTAGCGCGACAGGCCGGTGCCGTGGATGAAGTAGGCGTTGGCGTGAACCGTGGCGCCCTGCCAGCCCGCGAGCCGGTCGAGGTCCAGGTTGAGCCGCAGGTTGAGGCGGTCCTCGACGATCGCACCTTGCCGGACTCCGCCGACAGGGTTGCCGAGCACATCGGCGATGTAGGTCAGGCTGTACTCGATGCCGCGTTCCTTCAGAACGGGGCGGATCCCCAGCGGATCGCCGAGCGGCCCGAGATAAGGCTCGACCGAGCGGACATAGCCGCCCGAGGCCTGGCTGGTGGTCTCCGGCTGGGAGACCGAGACGCGCGGATCGGCGCCCGCGCCCTCGAACGCGGTCCGGACCTGCTGCTGGGCCATGGCCGGCGTGACCAGGAGGCCGAGGCCGACCGCGAGACGGGCCGGCAGCGTGAGGCTTCCGTTCCGGTGCTCGCTGCTGCGATCCGCGATGCGCGCTTCACCGGTGAGGCAACCGGCGGATCCAGTCCAATCCCTCATCCTGGGGCGCCGCGGCGCAGCGGAGGCCTCGCAGGAGGCGTCCGGAAGGCGGAGCGATCCTTCAAGGCCGCTGCGCGGCACCTCAGGATGAGGGAGCGGGTTGGACGGATCGACACTCCACGCTCCGCCGCTTCGGCAATCGGTCCCGACACGGGCACAGCATAGCACGGTGCACAGCCCGGATACGTCCGGACTTTGCAGGATGCACAAGCTCGCCTAACCCTGCGGCTGGTACACCACAGGACCGCCGATGCCCGAGACCCCCGTCTTCTCCACCGCCGCCGTTGCCGCGCCGCACAGCCTGGCCGCCCAGGCCGGCCAGACGGTTCTGGCTCAGGGCGGCAACGCCATCGAGGCGATGGTGGCGATGGCCGCCTCGATCGCGGTGGTCTACCCGCACATGAACGGGATCGGCGGCGACGGCTTCTGGCTAGTGCGCGAGCGCGGCGGCCGGGTGCGGGGCATCGAGGCCTGCGGCCCGGCCGGGCGCCTCGCCACGACGCAGCGCTACCGTGAGAAGCAGTACGACGCGATCCCCGCGCGCGGCCCCGACGCCATGGTGACGGTGGCCGGTGCGGTCGGCGGCTGGCGCTTCGCCCTGGAGCTGGCCCGGGCGCTCGGCGGCCGGCTGCCCCTGGAGACGCTTCTCGCAGACGCCATCAAGCAGGCGCGGGACGGCGTCCCGGTTTCACCCTCCGAGGCGCGCTACGTGCCCCAGGAACTCGACACGCTTCACGACGCGCCGAATTTTTCGAAAACCTTCCTGAAGGACGGGAAACCCTACCCGGCCGGAGAGATCCGGACCCTTCCCCGGCTCGCCGCCACCCTGGAGCAGCTCGCCCATGCGGGCCTCGGCGATTTCTACCGCGGCGATATCGGGCGGGAGATCGCCGCCGATCTCGAACGCCTCGGCGCGCCGGTGACCCGGGCGGATCTCGAGGCCTTCGCGGCGGCCGAGCGGGCGCCGCTGTCGATCCGGCGGCGCAACGCGACCCTCTACAACTTTCCGCCGCCGACCCAGGGTCTCGCGGCGCTGCTGATCCTCGGGATCTTCGACCGGCTGAACGTCACGGAGCCCGAGACCACCGCCCACTATCACGGCCTGATCGAGGCGACGAAGCGGGCCTTCGCGATCCGCGACCGGGTGGTCACCGATTTCGGCCGCCTGCGGCACGACCCGGCCGCCTTCCTGACCCCGGAGCGGCTCGCCCGCGAGGCGGCGCTCGTCGATATGGGCCGCGCCGCCCGCGTGCCCCTGCCCGATCCCGGCCACGGCGACACCGTCTGGATGGGGGCGATCGACCGGGATGGCCTCGCCGTCTCCTACATCCAGTCGGTCTACTGGGAGTACGGCTCCGGCACGGTGCTGCCGGCCACCGGCATCTGCTGGCAGAACCGCGGCATGTCGTTCTCCCTCGACCCGAAGGCCGTCAACCCGCTGGAGCCGGGCCGGCGGCCGTTCCACACGTTGATTCCCGCCATCGCCGCCTTCGATGACGGACGGGTAATGAGCTACGGCAGCATGGGCGGTGACGGGCAGCCGCAATTCCAGGCCCAGATCTTCACCCGCTACGCCGATTACGGGATGTCGGTCGCCGATGCCGTCGACGCGCCGCGCCTCCTCTACGGTCGGACCTGGGGCGCGCCCTCGCTCAGCGTGAAGGTGGAGGACCGGTTCGATCCGGCCTGCATCGCGGCGCTCGGCCGCCTCGGCCATGACATCGAGGAGCTGGGCGGCTCCTACATCGACTCCCTTGGTCATGCGGGGATGCTGGTCCGGCATCCCCGCGACGGGCGGATCGAGGCGACCCACGATCCACGCTCGGACGGCGGCGCGCTGGGGCTCTGAGACCGTTTCCGGTCGGCTCCTTCGGCGCGTGTCACGCGCTCCGTCATCACGAGCGGAGCGACGTGACCCAGGGCAGCGGGACGTCTGGGATCGTGGCGCTGCCCTGGATTGCTTCATTCCGCTGGCAAAGACGGCAGGCTCGCAGCAACGGCCCAGACCGAATTAGCAGCGCAGAACCTATTCGGCCTGAACGAGCCAGCAGGCGGCGCGCAGGCGCACGGTCCCGCCTTCAGCGTGAGGGCGGAGGATTTCGGTCACCGCCACTTCGGCCCGCGCCCGCAGATCCGGCGCGGCCTCGCGGACGAGGTGCGAGTTCGGACCGAGGTTCAGGGAGACGTGGGTGGCGGCCGCTGTCGCCGCCGCGTCGGTCTCGCCCTGTCCGAGGACGATGTCCCGATCGACCGCATCGCAGGTCACGCTGTCGAAACCGGTGCCGCGCAGCAGGGCGACCAGCGGGTCGGGATCGGCGAAGCGGAACGGCCCCGGCGTGTCGGGCTCCGGCGGCGGCGGGATCTCCGCCAGCAGCGGCAGCACCGCGTCGCGCGGCACGCTCACCCATAGGTTCTCGGGCAGGGTGCGCCAGCACAGGAAGGTCAGCCGGCCGCCCGGCTTGAGCATCCGGCGAACGTTCGCGAAGGCGCGGGCGGAATCGGGAAAGAACATAACGCCGAAGCGCGAAAGACTATGATCGAAGCGACCGAGATCGACGGCCTCGACATCGGCCTCGATGAACTGGATCGCAGCGCCTCCGGGGGCCTCGGCCGCCGCGCGATCCCGCGCCACGGCCAGCAAAGGCGCTGAGATGTCGGCGCCGGTCACGCGGCCGCCGGGACCGACCCGGCGCGCGACCTCCAGGGTCGTCGCCCCCGCGCCGCAGCCGATATCGAGGACCGATGCCCCTGCGCGCAGCGCCAGCGGCGCGAACAGGGCCTCGGTCAGCGGGACGAACATCGCGTCGAGGACCGCCTGGTTGCGCGCCCAGCGGGTGCCGACCTCGCCGTTCCAGTACTCGGTCTGAGTGATGCCGCCCGCCATGATGCCCTCCGCTCTCAGACCGTGGTCGTGGCCACCGACAGCTCGGGCTTGTGGTTCAGGGTCTGGAACACCACGCAGTAGCGCTCAGTAAGCTTGAGGAGCTGCGCGAGCTTGTCCTCCGGCGCGTCGGTGTCGAGTTCGAAGAACAGCCGGATGCTGCGGAAGCCCACCGGCGCCTCCTTGTCGACCCCGAGAGTGCCGCGGAAATCGAGGTCGCCCTCGGCGCTGACCGTGCCGGCGCGCAGCGGGATCTCCAGGGCGGTCGCCACTGCCTTGAGCGTCACGCCCGCGCAGGCGACCAGCGCCTCGAGCAGCATGTCGCCCGAGCACAGCTCCGCGCCCGATCCACCGGTGGCCGGGTGCAGGCCCGCCTCCGCGATGGCGCGGCCGGTCTCGACCTTGCAGGCGATCTTGGTGTCGTCCAGCGTGCCCTTGGCCTTCAGGGTGATGACCGCGGAATCCGGCTCGGTGCGGTACTTGTCCTTGATGGGAGCCTGAAGGGCCCGCAGCGCGCTGGCATCCATGGCGTCGTCCTCTCGATCCTGCTCGCCCGTTCGTCGGTGACGGGTGTTGCGGAGCGCCGCGCGCTCCGTCGGGCCCGGTATAGGTGCCGGCGGGGCCGACGGGAAGCGGCTGTCAGGCGCGGCCGGTGAGGGCCGCCACCGCCGCCGCGAGGGCATCGACCTGTGTCTCGTCGTGGGCCGCCGAGAAGGCGACCCGCAGCCGCGCGGTCCCCGCCGGCACGGTCGGCGGGCGGATCGCCACGACGAGGAAGCCGGCGGCCTCCAAGGCCGCCGAGATCTCGAGCGCAGCTTGGGCCTCCCCGATGAGGACCGGCACCACCGCGCTCTCGGCCTCGGGCAGGCCCAGACGGGCGGTGAAGCGTCGGGCGAGGGTCAGGGGCCGGGCACGCCGCTCGGGCTCCGCCTCCAGGATCGCCAGCGCCTCCAGGGCGGCGGCGGCCGAGGCCGGGGGCAGACCCGTGGTGTAGACGAAGCTGCGGGCGCGGCTCGTCAGCAGGTCGATCACCGGGCGCGAGGCGCAGAGATAGCCGCCGTAGGAGCCCAGCGCCTTCGACAGGGTTCCCATCTCGAGCGGCGCCCGCGGCCCGTCCTCGACCACCCCGATCCCGTGGGCGTCGTCGACCAGTGTCCAGGCGTCGAAATCCTGCGCAACGCTCAGGATGTCACCGAGCGGCGCCCGGTCGCCGTCCATGCTGAACACCCGCTCGGTGAGCACGAGGGCGCGTCCATGCTGGGCGCGGTGCTCGGCGAGCACCCGCGCGAGGTCGCCGGGATCGTTGTGGCGGAAGGTCAGCACCCGCGCCCCGGAGAGCCGCGCCCCGGCCCACATGCAGGCATGGGAGAGGTCGTCCAGCAGGACGAGGTCGCCCCGCCCGGCGAGCGCCGGGGTGATGCCGAGATTGGCAAGATAGCCGCTGCCGAAGACAAGGGCGGCCTCGGCGCCCTTGTGGCGCGCGAGCCCCGCCTCCAGCGCACCGAGATACGGATGATCGCCGGTCACGAGCCGGGAGCCGCCGGCGCCCGCGCCGTGGGCCGCAACCGCCGCCTGGGCGGCGGCGATCACGCGGGGATGGTGCGAGAGGCCGAGATAGTCGTTGCAGGAGAACGACACGAGCGTCCGGCCGCCCCGCGCCGCCGCGGCGCCGGGGCCGCGCTCGGTCGGCGTCAGGCGACGCCGCAGGCTGCCGGCTTCAAGCGCGTCGAGTTTCCCGCGGGCGAAGGCGTCGAGGCTGTCCATCAGGGCGCGGATGGGAGCTGCCGTGGCAGCAAAGTCAAGCGGCAGGCAGCGGACACTTGACCCCTATTCGTGGCCCGACCATGCCGAACACATGAATTCCGATACGCCCGCGCATCATCTCTGGCGGCCCTACACCCAGATGCGCGTCGCCGCCCCGCCCCTGGAGGCGGTGGCCACGCACGGCAGCCGCATCGTGCTCGCTGACGGCCGCGAACTCATGGACGGCATCGCCTCCTGGTGGACCGCGGTGCACGGGTACAACCACCCGCACATAGCCGGCGCCGTGGCCGACCAGCTCGCGCGCATGCCCCACGTGATGTTCGGCGGCCTGACCCATGCGCCGGCCGAGCGGCTGGCGGCGCGGCTGGCCGCGCTTCTGCCCGGCGACCTCGACCATGTCTTCCTCAGCGATTCGGGCTCGGTGGCCGTGGAGGTCGCCCTGAAGATGGCCGCGCAGATGTGGCTCAACCGCGGCGTGAGCGGACGGACGAAGGTGCTGAGCTTCCGCGGCGGCTACCACGGCGACACGATGGGGGCGATGTCGGTCTGCGATCCCGAGGAGGGCATGCACCGCCGGTTCGGCGCCTACCTGCCGACGCAGCTGTTCTGCGACCTGCCGCGGACTCGGGTGCAGACCGAGGCGCTCGATGCGGCGCTGGCGGCGCATCGCGAGACCCTGGCGGCTGTGATCATCGAGCCGCTGGTCCAGGGCGCGGGCGGGATGCGCACGCATCCCCCAGAGGTGCTCGCCACCGTGGCCCGGCTCGCCCGCGCCCACGGTTTGCCGCTCATCGCCGACGAGATCTTCACCGGCTTCGGGCGCACCGGCACCCTGTTCGCCTGCGGGCAGGCCGGGATCGTGCCCGACATCCTGTGCCTGTCGAAGGCGCTCACCGGCGGCACGATGGCGCTTGCTGCCACGATCGCCCGCACGGAGGTGTTCGAGGCGTTCTGGTCCGACGATCCGGCGGCCGCGCTCATGCACGGGCCGACCTTCATGGCCAATCCCCTCGCCTGCGCGGCGGCCAATGCCAGCCTCGACCTGTTCGAGACCGAGCCGCGCCTGGATCAGGCCCGCGCCATCGAGGCCCGGCTGCGGGACGGTCTGTCGCCGCTGCGGCAGGTGCCCGGCGTGGCCGAGGTCCGGGTTCTCGGGGCGATCGGAGCGGTGCAGTTCGCGCGCACGCCCGACCTCGCGGTCCTGAAGGCCCGGCTCCTCGACAGGGGCGTCTGGGTGCGGCCGTTCGGCGACATCATCTACCTCACGCCGGCGCTCACCATACCGGGCGCCGATCTTGACCGGCTGATCGACGCGGTCGCGGCGGTCGTGACCGAGCAGGCTTCCGCGATGGCCTGACGTCGGATTGTTCCATCGATGGGGCGCGGGCGCCGGACTCGGCTGCAACCCGGGACCGTTTCTGCCGTTGGGCCTACGGCTGAAGACGCGTGCGGCGGCCCGCGCGGCCGGACGCTGCCAGAGGGAGTACACAGTGGCGAGCGAGCAGACGGGTTCAAGCGGCGATCGGCCGGTCATCCTCCTCGTCGAGGACGAGGCGCTGACGATCATGGACCTCGGCGACGTTTTGGAGGAAGGCGGCTACGACACCGTTCAGTGCGCCTCCGCCGAGCGGGCGCTCAGCATCCTGCAGGCGCGCCCGGATATCTGCGGGCTGGTCACCGACGTGCAGCTCTCGGGCAAGACGGACGGCTTCGACCTCGCCAGCTCGGTGGCGGAAGCGCGCCCGCAATTGCCGATCCTGATCGTCTCGGGGCGGGCGGCACCGGACCCCGCCCGCATGCCCGAGCACGCCGATTTCATCGCCCGACCCTGCACGGGCGAGGATATCCTGGACCGGCTCCAGCGCCTCATGCACTGCTGAACGGCCGGCTGGTCCGGTCCCGTCATCGCAGCGTCACCGGTCGTCGCCACAGGGTCTGGGGCGGCCGGTGACGGGGGCGGACGGTGCAGATTCAGGATCATCCGGCGGCCGCCGGCACGAACTCGGGCGCTCCGGTGGGCGACAAGCATAAACGCGATCGTCAGGATGGGGATGGGGCGACCCCGGATCCGTCCTCCAAGCGGATGCGGCCGCCGGGCGTCCGCTCCGTCGGCTGGGCGCTCGTGCAGGCGGCGCGCCTGCACCGGGCCCGCACCGGCGACCGGCTTGCCAAGCTCGGCCTGTTCGCTGGGCAGGAGCAGGTGGTTCAGGCTCTGGCCGCGGCCGGCACGATGACCATGGGCGACCTTGCGGCGCTGCTGCGCGTGCGACCCCCCACCGCCTCGAAGACCGTGACCCGGCTCGCCGCCCTCGGCATCGTCGAGCGCCGGGCCGAATCGGGCGACGGCCGCGTGGTGCGGGTCCAGCTCACCGAGGCGGGCTTGGCGAAGGCCGAAGCGATCGAGCGGATCCAGGAGGAGGTTGAGGCCGAGCTGCTCGACCATCTCGACAAGACCGACCGCCGCCGTCTCCGCAAGCTCCTGCGCAAGGCCGCACGCGGTCTGGCGGAGGCGGCGGGTGCGTCCGGTCAGGTGACCGAGGCCGACGCCGAGATCGAGGCCGAGGATGAGACGGAGGGGCTGCCGGCCTGACCGGCGCCGCTAAGCCGGGCCGGCGCCGCGCCGCAGCGGCCAGACACTGCAGGCAGGATCGGCGTTCCGCGCCGTCATTCCGGGACGCCGTATGCGAGCCCCGACCCGCAGGACTACGCCGGAGGGCCATCCAGAGCCGAGGACGCGCCCCGACATCGCCCCCCGGCGCAGATCGGTCCCCGACGTTGCTCCGCGTCCCCGGGCTGACGAGCCGAGTTCACGGCAGATGATTTTCCGATCCGGCTTGGATCTCGCGGAGCCCGCACGACTCCCCGTCCGATCCGTGTGATCGCCGGCCCGGTTCGCCGCGCACCGAGTTGTTGCAACGATGTAACGTTTCTACCGCCTGTTGATCCCAGTCCGGATTATCCCTTGCGCCAGACCGAGGCACCGCAACAATGAAACGATATAACACTCTGTGAGTCTCAATGCCTCTCGCGCGCTCCTTCGGCTTCCTGGCCGGCACTGTCCTGTCCTCGACCGTCGGCATCGGCCTCATGGCCTCGTCCGCTGCGCGGGCGCAGCAAGCCGTCGCGCTCGAAGAGATCAGCGTCACCAGTCCGAGCCCGATCCAGGCCCCGCGCACGGCGCCGATTCCGGATCTCTCGGTACCGGTCGGGATCCTGCCAGTGGCGACCAACACGTTCTCGCCGGTCACCGTGGTGACGCAGGACCAGATCGCCCGCGACCAGCCGCGGACGCTGGGCGATGCCCTGTTCGATCGGCCCGGCATCTCGGGGACGACCTACGCACCGGGCGCGGCGTCCCGGCCGATCATCCGCGGCCTCGACAACGCCCGGGTGCGGATCCAGGAAAACGGCATCGTCAATGGCGGCGTGTCGGATCTCGGCGAGGACCACGCGGTCCCGGTAAACCCGCTGGTCGCCGACCGGATCGAGGTGATCCGCGGCCCCGCGACCCTGCGCTACGGCTCGGGCGCCATCGGCGGCGTCGTCTCGGCCGACAACAACCGGGTGCCGACCTTCATCCCGGCGAACGGGGTGCAGGGGCAGGTCACCAGCGGCTTCTCCAGCGTGGACAATGGCCGGCTCGGGGCGGCGACCGTGGATGCTGGCGGCGACGGCATCGCGGTCCATGCTGACGGGTTCAAGACCGCCAACGACAGCTACGCGATCCCCGGCGGGATCCAGCGCAACTCCTACAACGAGTCGCAGGGCGGCGCGGTCGGCATCTCGGCGATCGGCGACCGCGGCTTCGTCGGCATCTCCTTCAGCCATTACGACGCGGTCTACGCCATTCCCGGCGGGGTGGCCGAGCAGGATCGCACCCGGCTCACCCCGAACCAGGACCGCGTCCTGTCTCGCGGCGAGTACCGCCCGCTCGACGGCCCGTTCGAGGTGATCCGCTACTGGGCGGGCTATTCGGTCTATCGCCACAACGAGGTCGGCATCGGCGAGGACGGGATCGAGGGTGTCCAGGCGATCTTCAAGAACCGCGAGGCGGAAGGCCGCCTGGAGCTCCAGCACGTCCCGGTCTTCACGGAATTCGGCACGCTGACCGGCGCGCTCGGCTTCCAGTCGGACCGGCGCGTGATCAACACGCAGCTCGAATCCTTCCTGCCCAAGACCGAGTCCCGCGCCAACGCGGTCTACCTGTTCGAGGAGCTTGAGCTGCGCCCCGGCACGCGGCTGCAGGCCGCCGGGCGCTACGAGGTCGACCGGCTGTCGAGCACGGCCGCCCAGTTCCCCGCCGATTACGTGCCGGTCGACGGGCAGGAGCCGTATCAGTACGCGCGGACCCGGCGCTTCGCCCCGAAGAGCGCCAGCTTCGGCGCCCTGCAGGACCTGCCCTACGGGTTCGTGGCAAGCCTGACCGGCTCCTATGTCGAGCGCGGGCCGACCGGCTACGAGCTGTTCTCGCAGGGGCCGCACGACGCCACCGCGACCTTCGAGATCGGCAATCCGAATCTGAAGAAGGAGCGCGCCCGCACGATGGAGGCCAGCATCCGGCGCGCGGAGGGACCGCTGCGCCTCGACGCCACCGGCTACTACACGCGCTACACCGGCTTCATCTACCGCAACTACACGGGGCTCACCTGCGACGACGACTTCGCCTCCTGCGGCACCGGCACGGAAAACCGGCAGATCGTCTATCAGCAGCAGAACGCCACCTTCTACGGCGCCGAGATCATCGGCCAGTACGATCTCGTCCCGGTGGGCAACGGCTTCGCCGGGATCGAGGCCCAGTTCGATTTCGTCCGCGCCAAGTTCGACGACGGCACCAACGTGCCGCGGATCCCGCCCTACCGCCTCGGCGGCGGCGTCTACTTGCGGGCCGACGGGTGGTTCGCCCGGGTGAACCTGCTCCACGCATTCGACCATCTCGCAACCGCGGTGTTCGAGACCCCGACCCCAGGCTGGGACGACCTGCGCGCCGAGGTCAGCTACACCAAGGCCGTCGATCCGGCGGTGTACGGCGCGAGCGAGATCACCCTCGGACTCCAGGGCCGTAACCTGCTCAACGACGACATCCGCAATTCGACCTCGTTCAAGAAGGACGAGATCCTGCTGCCCGGGCGGAACGTCCGGCTGTTCCTGACCGCGCGGTTCTAGGATTTGATGTCAGGCCGCTTGATTGTGGTGTTGCCCGAGACGGGTGGATTTCGGCCTGTCTGCTTCCGGGCGGGGTTGGCATCGAAGCGGGCATCGCTGTTTCGCCCGCTCTCAACCTTTCGCAGAAGCGTGGAATGTCCGCTTGTCGGCTGCTTGGTGAAGCAAGGATCTCCAGCAGGGACGGGCGGTCACGCTGCTACCGCCAAGCCATGCAAGCAGGAGTTGTTTACGAACAAATTTCACGCGCCGTCATGAATTGAGCCGCATATTCCTCGCTGGTCGAGGATGGTTCAAGATGTTCAAGCGTCTCGCGGACCGCGTTTCACTGCGGCGTCAGATCAGCCTGCTCGCAGGCGCCATCAGTCTCGCGATCGTCGGCGTGACCACGATCGGATCCGCCCTGCTGGCGCGCGGGCAGGCCACCGATATGGCCCAGAACGCCCTTTTGCAGGTCGCCCGGTCGATGGCCGATCGGCTCGATCAGGACATGGCCGAGCGTCTGCGGGAAATCCGCAACGTCGGCGCGCTTGAGCCGCTGCAGCCGCACTGGATGGAGAAGACCGGCAGCCTGCGCAAAGTCCTCGAGACGATGCAGAAAACGCTGCCGGATTACGCCTGGATCGGGTTTGCCGATCGCGACGGCCAAGTGCGTGCTGCCACCGGCGGCCTTCTTGAAGGAGCGAGCGTCAGCCAGCGCCCCTGGTTCATCAATGGCCTTCGGCAATCCGCGGTCGAGGACGTGCACGCGGCGGCCTTGCTGGCATCCAAGCTTCCTCCCAACAGCGATGGCGCGCCGTTCCGGTTTGTGGATGTGGCCGTTCCGGTCGTTGACGCCGCGGGCCAGACCCTCGGTGTTCTCGGCGCTCATCTCAGCTGGCGATGGGCCGACGTCGTCCGGCGCGAGGTGCTGTCGTCTCGCAGACCTGAGCTGAGGGAGGACGTCATCGTCCTCGATCACACCGGCCAGGTTCTGCTCGGATCCGAGCTCGGGGTGACCCCGTACACGGCCGCAGATCTGACATCGGGCCATTTCATCGTCCACAGCGCTGAAGGCGATCGTCTCGCCACGGCCGCCGCCACGCGCGGACGGGGTGACTACCCGGGCCTGGGCTGGATCGTCGTCGCGCTGCAGCCGGTCGACACCGCGCTGGCCGGGGCGAATCGTCTGACCGGCCTGATACTCCTGCTCGGGCTGTCCACGGCTGTACTGGGCATTGCTGCGATCTGGTGGGTCGCGGCGCGCCTGTCCCGTCCCTTGACGCAGCTCACCGAGGCCGTCGACCGCATCGGCCGCGAGCCGGATGCACGGATGACGCGCCATGTTCACGGCTCGCCCGAGGTTTTGCGTCTGTCTGCCTCGGTCAGATCGCTTCTGAGGCGCATCGGCACGGCTGAGGCGGATGCGCGCCTCATCGAGGCGGAGGCGACCAACGCAGTCAATGCTGCGGAGGACCGCGTCAGACGCATCGGGGCCGACCTCCATGCCATGCAGGTTCTGGCCGACACCGACGCGTTGACAGGCCTGCTCAACCGACGCGCGTTCCTGCCTTTGGCGAGCGACGCGATGAGCTACTTCAAGCGCTATCGGCGTGCGATCTGTATCCTGATGATCGACATCGATCACTTCAAGCGCGTCAACGACCTGTACGGGCATGCCGCGGGCGATGAGGTCATCCGCCAGGTCGGGCATATCGTCAGCGAGGCGATCCGAACCACCGACAAGGTCGCGCGCTTCGGCGGCGAGGAATTCGTGGTCTTGCTGCGCGAGACCGACCTGAAAGGCGCGGCCATCTTCGCGGACCGGATCCGTCAGACGGTGGCCAGCACCGTGTTCGAGCCCGAAGGCCAATGCATCACGGCAACGATCAGCATCGGCATGGCCGAGGCTGAGTTCACCGACGGTGATGTCGACCACACGATCGAACGGGCAGACCGCGCCCTCTACGCGGCCAAGTCGGGCGGGCGCAACTGCGTGCGCTCGTTCGAGGCGTCGAAAGCACCCGGCCTACGGGCGGCCGCGTAGCGCGGCCATGAGAAAGAGACGCATCGCATCGGAAGACAGAACAACGATGAAGCATGTTCCGCCATGTTAGCTCTCATTCTCGACGACGCGGAGATGAACAACCTGGTGATCGTGGCCGCGCTTCGGCCGCTTGCTGGGTGCACTCCGCACGACTTCACAGCTCCGGAAGAGGCACTCGCCTTCGCCGAGGCGCGCGCCTGCGAGATCGGGGTGGTGATCACCGATTACGAGATGCCCGGTATGGACGGCATCGCGTTCATCCAGGCGCTGCGCCGCATTCCGGAGCTTGCGACCGTGCCGGTTGTCATGGTCACGAGCTTCGACCAGCGCAGCCTCCGTCGCGCGGCGCTGGAGGCCGGGGCGACCGACTTCCTGGCCAAGCCTGCCGACCCGGTCGAGATCCGCGCACGCGTGTCGAACCTTCTGGCCCTCTCCACCGCTCATCGCATTCAGCGCGAGCACGCGGCGCAACTCGCCCGCGAGGTCGCGACCGCTGTGGCCATGGTTGAGGAGCGCGAGCGCGAGATCGTCTCGACCCTGATGCGGGCAGCCGAACACCGGGATGCGGATACCGGCGACCACATCGTCCGGGTCTCCGCCTATGTGGGGCTGATCGCGGAGGCGCTCGGCCAGTCCGCGGCTGAGTGCCGGCAGCTGAGTCTCGCCGCAACCATGCACGACGTCGGCAAGATCGCCGTGCCGGATTCCATTCTGCTCAAGCCCGGTGCGCTCACGCCCGAGGAACGCCGGGAGATGGAGCTTCACGCCGACCGCGGCCAGCGCATCCTGGGCGGCAGCGCCTCGTCGGTGATGCGGCTCGCGGCCGAGATTGCGGTGAGCCATCACGAGCGCTGGGATGGGGCGGGATACCCGCACCATCTCAAAGGTGAGGCGATCCCGTTGTCGGGCCGGATTGTTGCGGTGGCGGACGTCTTCGACGCGCTCACGACCGAGCGCCCCTACAAGGAGGCCTGGACACCGGAGCGTGCCCGCGCTCACATGGCCGAGAATGCCGGTGCTCACTTCGATCCTCGCGTCGTGGAGGCGTTCCTCAGCCGCTGGGACCAGATCGAGGCCTTTCTGACGATCGGCTGGCAGCACCGGCATGTGCCTCACGCAGCTTGAATCGTTCGACACGCCGCTCGATCGCCGATGTGAGAAACGACCTGACCGCTTACGGACCGGCAGCCGATGGCAGGATCCACCCCTGAGCCAACGTTGCCGGCCCACCGACGAACGGCCGCTTTGGGGAAGCGCGGACCGTGGTCTCAGCGGCTGTATTGGGTCGAATCTGCCGCCGTGCCGACCTCAACCTCTCGACGGAACACGCGGAACGAGGCTCAGGCCGACAGCGTCCGCCGCAGCCTGCGCCCGCCCGCCACGACCCCCGTGATCGCGATGCCGCTCGCCAGCAGATTCAGGACCCACTGCGCCGCATCGTGCAGGGGCCGGTTGCCGGTGAGGCCCGGCAGGTCGAGCCGATGCGGGGCGTCGAACAGCCAGCGGTTGATCCGGCCGGAGCGGTCGAGGCGCTGGAGGATCGTGCCGTCCCGGGGATCGACATGGAGCCAGGTCGCAGCCGCGTCGCCGAAGCGCAAGCGCAGCACCGGGAGCGGCCGCGGATCGGCGCCGTGGGGGTACCAATAGGCGTCGTAGGCCGTCAGTTGGCGCATCGACCGCAGCCGGCCATCCGCGAAGCCCTCCGCGGCTGCAGCCGCGATGGTGCCGGCGTCGAGCGCCGACGCACCGTCTGCCCTGACCGCGCGGCCACCGCCCGTCGCTTCGGCGATGACCCACCAGGCTCCGCCGATGGCGGCAAACCGCAGGGCGCGGGTCTCCAGCGCGGCGAAGGCGCGCAGGCGCGGCGGGTCGAGGCCGAGCGCCGGCGGAGCTCCGGCATAGGCGGCGCGCAGGTCCACGGGCGGGCTGGACGCCGCAAACCAGCGGTTCGGGTTCATCGAGATCCAGCCGCTGAGGATGAAGGTGCTCAGCCCGAGCCCGCCCGCGAGGCCGAGCAGGTGATGCCATCGCGCGAGCCCACGATAGGGCGTCACCGCGCCGCCCGCATAGCGTCGACGAAGGCGCAGGCGCCAGATCCCGATCGCGAACCCGCTCACCGCCCCAAGGGCGGCGAAGCCCGACAGCCACAGCAGGAATGTCCGCCACAGCTCCGCGCGGGCGCGCAGCGGCGTCAGGTAGATCCAGTGCACCACTGAACCCACCCAGTTCCAAGCACGCTCGGACCGGGTCGTGTCGAGGGCGATGGCGCCGGTGACTTCCGAGACGTAGAGTTCGGTCCCGGCAGCGTCGCCCAGGGCGACCTTGAGGAAGGGCCGCAGCGGGTCGTACCTGGCGGTGACGGTCCACTGGTCGCGCTCGACCGGCGTGACGCGGGCGTTCGGGGATCCCGGGGCCGCGAGCTGCAGGGCCGCTTCGGGCGTCACGGGCCCGAGCCGCTCACCTGTCCGCGCCGAGACCGTTGCCCGGCCGCCGTCGCGGCCGGCGATGCGGTAGACGGGCTCGGCGCCCCGCATTTCCAGGTCGAAGGCGGCCGGGACGCCCGAGAGGCCGCCGGCGCGGAGCGCCTCGTCCGGCGCGACCGCGACGTGGTCCCAGACGAGCGGCGCAAGCCGCGCCAGACGCTCGGCCTCGGTGAGCGTCGGGAAGGGCACGTAGAGCATCACCAGCCCGGAGCCGACCCATGCGGCGAAAAGCAGCCCCATGACGATCCCGGACCAGCGATGGAACAGCAGCAGGAAGCGCCGGGCCGCCTTCCCGATCCGCCGCGACAGCCTCACCACGTCACCGTGTAGGCGACCTCGACCGAGCGCGGCCGCCCGAGCAGCCAGTTGGTGCCGGCCCCGTTCACGGCGTTGCCGCTGATCGCGTAGACCTTGTCGAACAGGTTGTAGACCCGCAGGGACAAGCGGGATTCCGCGGTGACCTGATGGTCGAGGACGAGGTTGACGAGGTTGTAGGCCGGCCGCCGCGCCGTGTTGCCGAAGTCGCTGTAGACTTGGCCCACATTCTGCAGCCCGATCCGGGCGGTCCAGTCGCGCGCAACGTCCCAGGTCAGCCAGAGGTTGGCCACGCGTTCGGGCACATCGATCGGCTGGTTGCCGGCATACGAGATTGTGGCACCGTTCACCGATTGATCGAACTTGTCATACTGCGCGTGCAGGAGCGCGAGGTTGCCGTCGAGCCGCCAGCCCGGGGCGAAATGCCAGCCCAGCGCCAGCTCGAACCCGTGCGACGATTGCTGGCCGACCTGCGTCGAGAGGGTCGGCTGCCCTGGCACGGCCGAGATCAAATTGTCCTTGACGATGCGGTAGCCGGCGACGGTCCATTCCAGCGCGCCGTCGAAGGCGAGCCCCTTGGCGCCGACCTCGACCTGCGTGCCGGTGGCGAGCTGGAACCCCGCGAGCGACTGCGACAGGGTGATCAGGCTGTTCACCGGGTCGGTGGCGAAGCTGTACTGGGCGTAGAGCGCGCTGTCCGGCGTCGGATTGTAGACGAGGCCGAACCGGTAGCCCAGCGCCCGGTAGGTCTTCTCGAACCGCGAGCCCGTCTGCAGATCCTCCCGGTGCAGCGTCGGCACGTCGAGGCGCACGCCCGTGAGGAACGACAGCTTCTCCGACAGGATTACCCGGTCCTCGGCGAAGACCGAGGCCTGGCTCGTCTGCGTGGCGTAGGCCGGACGCGCCCGGCCGTTCTGCGGGAAGAAGCCCGGATCGTAGCCGGTGAGCGGTACGCTGGTTGTCGGAGCGTCGAAATAGAAGTTGTTGGTGTGCCGGAAGTCGATGTGGTTCACGTCGGACCCGGCGACGAACTGGTTGGCGAAGCCGAAGAGGCTGCCCCGGAACGTCGCGTCGAGCCGGTCTCCGACCTGCTCCTGGCTGTGGTAGATCTCTAGATAGTCGCCCCGGTCCACCAGCCCAGTGCCGCGATTGTAGGAATACTGCTCGACGTCGAGCCAGTGGCGCCGGCTGGTGAGCCGGTAGGCGGTGTTGCGCACCGTGATGTCGGCCGAGGGCGACCACTCGGTCTTGAGCTGGGTCCAGTTGTCGGCCCAGGTGATCTTCGCGTCGCGGACGTTGTAGTTGTTGAACCGGATCAGGTCCGGGATCCGCCCCTCGACTAGCGGCGTGCCCCAATAGCGGGCTGGCTCCTGGTAGCCGAGGTCGTGGCTCAGCGTGAACGCCAGGTCCGGGCTCGGCTGGAACAGCAGGGCAGCCGAGACCGCGAGGTTGCGGAAATCGCCCTCGGGGCGGATCCAGCCGTCGGCGCGGTTGCCGCTGACGTTGAGGCGGTACGCGAAGGTGTCGCCGAACTCCGCTTGGCCAAGCGCGCCGCCGGAATCGAGGGCGAGGCGCGCGACGCCGTCGGTGCCCACCACCGCGCGCGCGGCGTTGATCGGCACGAAGACCGGCTTCTTGGGCACCACGTTGATGACGCCGCCGATGGCGCCGTCGCCGTAGAGCACCGAGGACGGCCCGCGCAGCACCTCGATCCGCTCGACGTTCCAGGTATCGAACGGGAAGGTTACGGTGTTGGCGCCCACGTAGAAGCGCGTGCCGTCGTAGAGCTGCTGGATCGAGTTCGGGCCGGCGAAGCCGCGGGACGTGAACGCGCCGTTGCCGTTGCCGGGGGCGGCGATCGTGGTGATGCCGGTGGCGTCCTGGGTCACGGCCTCGGCAATCGTGTCCTGGCCGCGCAGCCGCGCGGTCTCGCCCGACACGATGTCGAGGCTGGCCGGCGTCTCCAGGGGCGTCAGGCCGATCCGGCTCGCGGTCCGGTCACGGGTGCGCAGGTTGAGGCTGTTCGGGACGGCACGGTCCGAGCCGCCACCCTCCCCCTCAACCGAGAGCTGGTCGAGGGTGACGGTTTCCTGCGCGGCAGCGGTACTCGCGAAGAGCGCGAGGAGCACGCCGCAGAGCGGTGCGGGCCCGCCCGATCTCGTGCGATTGTTCGTAGGTGACATGGCAGAGGAGGTCCGTGCGCGGCGCGGGCCAGCCGGCTCGTCCTACAAGCAGTGTAATAACATTACAATTGCTCGGAATCATCGGAAGCTCGGTGGGCGCAGACGCGCAGGTGCGTGCGGCTACCCCAAAGGCGATCGATACGGTCAGGACGGGCATCGGGAGCGGTGTCGCGGGCGCGCTTGCTGTGGCACGTCACCGCGAACGAGGTCTCGCCGACCGCGCGGGTGCACGGGCGTCTCGACACCCGCCAGGACAACCCCGCCCAGCGCGTTTCGCGTGTGACCACGGCTGACGGCAGGTCTCCTGGCTCGCGGGTCGCCGCCCTCGCACCGTCTTCCCGGGTCAGTGACCCAGTGACGTGGTGGTGAAGGGCTCGCCGCTTACAGTTGCGGGGACAGCCGCGGCCTCGGGGCGAGCCCCTCACCGCGTTCCCTTTTGATCCCCGAAGGGAACCGTCGCCGATAAGCTTGGCCTTACGGTTCATCCGCGTCAAGCCGAACGCGGTGGCGGCGTGGGCCGAGGACCCTGTCGGTTCTCATGGGGGCAGATCAGACGGCGATGGCGGGCTTCGTGCCCACAGCGCGCGAGGGTGAAGAGGCGCATACTGATAGTAACTTTCTGTTTATAATGATATAGACTCTCAATAATAAGCAATACATCGAGTATTTTTTATATTAAACCAGAAATGAAGACGTTCGATCCCGTAGTATGCTCTTGGAACTTTTTACGTGCTGCTGCGTACTGAACGCGTGTCGTGCCGATGGAAGGATCGGGATTATCCGAACACAGGTCTTGGATTAGAGCGGGTCGGTAGCGCTTTCGAACGGGGACCAGTAAAGGAGGGCCGATAGAGATGAGCTATAGATTGGAAAATCCCGGCCACCCGGGTGGATATGTGCGGCGGAATATCGTCGAGCCGCGCAACTTGACCGTCATGGACGCAGCCGGATTGCTCGATGTGCCGCGTCAAACGCTGTTCGATTTCCTCAATGAGGAGGCCGCGCTGTCTCCGGAACTGGCTCTACGGATCGAGACGGTGTTCGGGGTCGAAATGGAGACCTTGATGGAGATGCAGGCCCAGTTCGACATCGCCGACGTGCGCAAGCGCTGTCAGAACCTCCGGAGCGAACTCGCCGCCAAGGCAAGATCCCACTTGGCTGCATCGGAGGCTCAGGAAACGAGCGCTCCGCCCCCGACGATCATCCGACGTGGGCACGTGTTCGGCTGAGGTTCGTCCGAACCCACGGCGCATAGACGCCGCAAGAAGCGGCGCGTTTTCGGCGCGGACGGACGAGACCGGTTTATTCACGCCGCTCCCGTCCCTCTCTCCGCCTTTGCCGCTGCGCCGGGGCGGTGCTACAGCCGGGCAACCCCATCGGTCCCGACGTCCGCGACGCCGCGGCCTATGCGCCCGGACGTCCCGTCCGAGGCGGTGACGGGTGCCGGCGGAACCATGAACACACGACCTCCCAGAAGCGGCGGCCCGAAGGGGCGTAAGCCACAGGCCGGCAAGGTCCAATCGAACGGCCGTGCCCGCACCGGCCCGCGCACCAGCGCCCGCGACGCTGCCGAGCGCGCCGCCCGCAACCGCGGCGACGATGCCGGCGCGCGCGATCCCTGGGGCGGTGCGGCACCCGCCGCGCCTGCTCGGGCGCCAAAACCCCGTGCCGCCGCGGACGGTGCGCTGGCACGCCACACGGCGCCGGCCGGGCGCGGTGCACCGGGCGCCAAGCCCGGGCCGAGACCTGCGCCGAAGCGGCACGAAGGACCCGCTCCCGCCCCCGGCCCGACCCGGCGCGAGCAGCGCGCCGCCGCTTCCGCGACCCTCGCCTCCGGGGTGCAGACGCTGACGGTCGAGCCGGACGAAGCCGGCATGCGCATCGACCGGTTTCTCACCGCTCGCTTCCCGCTCCTCCCCTTCACTCGGGTTCAGAGCATCGTCCGCAAGGGCGAATTGCGGGTCGACGGCAAGCGCGCCAAGCCCAACGACCGGCTGGAGCCAGGCATGAGCGTGCGCGTGCCGCCGCTGCGCCTCGATCAGCCCTCCGAGCGCCCGCGCAACGCCGCCCGCGAGCAGGACGACGCCGAATTCATCCGGTCGCTGATCCTCTACGAGGACGCTGACATGATGATCCTCAACAAGCCCTTCGGCCTCGCGGTCCAGGGCGGATCCGGCACGGTCCGCCACGTCGATGGCCTGCTCGCCGCGCTGACCGGCCCGGACGGGCAGAAGCCCCGCCTCGTCCATCGGCTCGACAAGGACACGGCCGGCTGCCTGATCATCGCCAAGACCCGGCTCGCCGCCGCGACGCTGGCCAAGAGCTTCCGCTCCCGGGCGGCGCGGAAGATCTACTGGGCGCTCACCGCCGGCGTGCCGCGGGTACGGCAGGGCCGCGTCTCGACCTATCTCGCCAAGGAAGAGCCCACCGATGCCGAT
Organism: Methylobacterium sp. FW102-HT35C08; assembly: GCF_058790235.1. Classification (NCBI taxonomy): domain Bacteria; kingdom Pseudomonadati; phylum Pseudomonadota; class Alphaproteobacteria; order Hyphomicrobiales; family Methylobacteriaceae; genus Methylobacterium; species Methylobacterium sp. FW102-HT35C08. Next base: position 2,499,940 of record NZ_JBYTCL010000002.1, read on the forward strand.
GCGCGCATGCGCGTCGCCAAGCACGGGGATGAGGGCGCGAGCCACGCCCTGACCTACTACGCGATGGTCGATCAGGCCGCTCAGAAGCTGTCCTGGCTGTCGTTCAAGCCGGTCACCGGCCGCACGCACCAGCTGCGCGCCCACGCGGCCCATATCGGCCACCCGATCGTCGGGGACCCGAAATACTTTTCCGTGGAGAACTGGGAGCTGCCGGGCGGCATCCAGAACCGGCTCCACCTGCTCGCCCGCCGGATCGTGATCCCGCACCCGCGGACCGGCAAGCCCGTGGACGTGAGCGCGCCGCTGCCGCCCCACATGGCCCAGAGCTGGAACCTCCTCGGCTTCGACGCCGCCCGCTACGACCCGATCGTCGAGGCGCCGGAGGCCTGAGCCAGGAGCCACGGCACGATCGCGGCGGAGAGGGCGTCGGGCGCTTCAAGCGGCAGCATGTGCCCCGACCCGTCGATCACCGTCAGGGTCGCGCCGGGGATCCCGTCCCGAAGCTCCCGCGCCTCGTCGAGGCCGCGCAGTGCGTCCTGAGCCGCCGCCACGACCAGGGTCGGGCAGCGGATCGCGCCGAGCCGGTCGAGATCGCTCGCGCGGGCCTGGCCGGCCTGACGGAGGAAGACCGGGCCGCCGAGCCGGTCGCCCATCCGCCGGATACGGCCGGTGAGGTCGGCGTCGCCCGCCCGCTCGGGATGTACCGACTGGAAGATCGCCCCACGACTGAGGCCGGCGAAGCCCTGCTCGCGGACATGTGCGACGGCGATCGCCTTCCGCGCCGCCTGGGCGCGGGTATCGGCCCGGGCCGAAGTGGCGATCAGGACCAGCGCCTGCACCCGCTCTGGCGCAAGGCGGGCGATCTCGCGGGCCACGTAGCCGCCCATGGAGAAGCCGACCAGGGCGAAGCGTTCGGGCGCCTCCGCTGCCACCCGGAACGCCATGTCGTCGATCGCGGCGTCACGGCTCAGATCAGCGTGGTGGATTGCGCCGACCCGCGCGAGCTGAACCTCCATGTCGGTCCAGAGGTCGGAATCGGTCATGAAGCCGGGAAGCAGAACGAGGTTCATCGCCGGATCGCGACCCCTGCCGCTGGAGAGCCATTGCGCGCCTGATCGACCGCGCTACGCTGCCGCCGGTAAAGTTCGCGCCATCTTCCGAAAGTCTCGCGCCGCGCATGCCTTGGCAACCGGTCGCCCCACCTCATATGCTTCGCCATGCCCCGCCGATCCGTCGCGGGGCCGGTTCCCCGCGGTTCGAGACCCTGACGCATGAAGCTCGCGATGCTGGCCTGCCTCGCCGCCCTGTGCCTCACCGGGCCGATCGCGCACGCCGCGCCGGGCGAGCAGGCCAGACCCGCCCTCCCGGCGACCGCCCCTCGCCCGGCCGATGCGGCGGCCCCGCATCCGGCCACGGGTTCCGGAGAGGCCGCGGTACCGGCGCAGGCCAGCCCGCGCTCGGCCTCCGCCGGCCGGGCCGAGCGTCGGCGTCGCTCCTACGCGGCTTGCAACCGCGCCTCGCACCAGCGCGGCCTGCGCGGCGGCAAGCGTCGGCGATTCCTGATCCGGTGCCGGCTCGGCTACGAGCGCACGCGCGCTCAGGCGGTGCAGCCCGCCCCGGCCGGCCAGCCGGTGCAGCCGGCCCGCAAGCCGTGAGCGCGGGTGATCCGCGCGCGGCCTCTGGGCGACCGCGAATCCCCGGCGGCCGATGAGGCTCGTGGTCTTCGACGTCGACGGCACCCTCGTCGACAGCCAGCACCTGATCGTGGCGGCCCAGGGCCTTGCCTTTGCGGAGAACGGCCTGCCGGCCCCCGGCCGGCAGGAGGCTCTGTCGGTGGTCGGCCTCTCGTTGCCGCAGGCGTTCCGGCGCCTCGTCGGCGAGGACGGACCGGTCGCCGCGCTTTCGGAGAGCTACAAGCAGGCCTACAACCGGCTGCGGATCGACCCCGCCTACGAGGAACCGCTGTTTCCCGGGATGGCCGAGCTGCTCGCCACGCTGAAAGCCCGCGACGACGTGCTCCTCGGCCTCGCCACCGGCAAGTCGCGGCGCGGCGTCGAACGGCTGATCGCGCATCATGGCTGGGACGACTGGTTCGTGACGACGCAGAGCGCCGACGATGCGCCGTCCAAGCCCGATCCGGCCATGCTGCGGCAGGCCATGAGCGAGGCCGGCTGCGAGCCGGCGGCAACCGTAATGGTCGGCGACACCACTTTCGACATCGCCATGGGTGTGGCGGCCGGCGCCGCCGCCGTGGGGGTGGCCTGGGGCTATCACCCGCCCGAAGCGCTCTATGGAGCCGGCGCCGTCACGGTGGTGCCGAGTGCTGGCGCGCTGGAGGCGCAACTCCTCGACGGTGCGGATACGATCCGCTGAGACTGCAGGGCTCGCGAGCACACGCGAAGGCTCGCGCGCGAGGCCGGGAACGCCTATCTCGTGTCCATGAGCGATGAGACGACGGACTGGCTCGGCGGACCGGGCGAGAATGAGCGACCGGATCCGGTGCGGGCAGCCCGCGGCCATGCCAAGCCCGCCCTGCCCCGGCGCTTCTACACCGAGACCGGCTTCTCCGAGGAGGCGGGCGGGTTGCGCCTGACCCTGGACGGGCGTCCGGCGAACACGCCGGCCCGCAATCCGCTGCGCCTGCCCAATCGGGCGCTGGCCGAAAAGGTCGCGGCCGAATGGGCGGCGCAGGACACGCAGATCGATCCGGCGCGGATGCCGCTCACGCGGCTCGCGAACACGGCCATCGACGGCGTCGCACCCCGGCACGCGGCCGTGGTCGACGATCTCTGCGCCTATGCGGGCACCGACCTCGTGGCCTATCGCGCCGGGGATCCGGAGCGGCTCGTGGCCGCGCAGGGGGCGGCCTGGGACCCGATCCTCGCCTGGGCCCGCGACGAACTCGGCGTGCAGGTGATCCTGAGCGAGGGCATCCGGCACGTGGAGCAGCCGCCCGCCACCGTGCGGGCGCTCTCCGACGCCGTGGCGGCCGTGACCGATCCGTTCCAGCTCGCGGGCCTGCACACCCTGACAACCCTCAGCGGATCCCTGCTGATCGCGCTGGCCGTTCTGCGCGGTCATCTGACCCCGGCGGAGGCCTGGGCGGCCGCCCATGTCGACGAGACCTATCAGGCGGAGGTCTGGGGCCGGGATGCCGAGGCCGAGGCGCGTCTGGAGGCCCGCCGCTCGGAATTCGAGGCTGCGGCCGACTTCGTCGGTGCCCGCTGCTGACGAGGTCACAAGGCCTGGGCCGATTGCGAAGATGCAATTGCGCAACAATCCCGAACTCGCGGTGGGCGGCCTCCGCTGCCGGCTGACTCTGCACGAAGACTGAATTAGGGTCTGAATCTGTTGTGTTCAGGTCGCCCATGCGCAGAGATCAGTCCGTTAAATGCAGATTCGAAGGTGAGCTGGCGGCGCTTATTGCGCCTCTGCGGACGTGTGGCGACGAGCGTGCCCGCCATGCGCTGTTCGACGCGCTCATGGACCTCGAAGGCCGGGCGCGGACGGGGGGCGCCTCGGACCTGACCTTGCGCAAGATCGCGGAGGTCCGGTTCCTCACCGGAATCCTGCGCGAGGCCGTGCGTCCCTACCGGACGGTGCCTCTGCGGACCATCCTCCGCCTGCGTGAGCGCAGGAACGGCCGCACGATCGCCCGGGCTCCGGAGGTCGCCGAGATCGAGGATTGCTGACGGGCACAGGCGTCCTATCGAGACGCCGCGAGGGCGGCTTCGATCCGCGCCTCCAGGGCGGCCGGCTTGGTTCCCGGTGCGAAACGGGCCAGCACCCGGCCATCCCGGCCGACCAGGAACTTGGTGAAGTTCCACTTCACCGCGCGCGTGCCAAACAGGCCGGGACGCGCCCTTGTGAGATGGGCGTAGAGCGGGTCGGCTCCGGGCCCGTTGACGGCAACTTTGGCGAGCACCGGGAAGGTGACGTCGTAGGTGAGCGAGCAGAAGCGCTCGATCTCGGCGGCGTTGCCCGGTTCCTGGGCGCCGAACTGGTTGCACGGAAAGCCCAGGACCGTCAGGCCGGCCTCCCTGTGGCGGCGCCAGAGAGCCTCGAGCCCCTCATATTGCGGAGTGAAGCCGCAGCGTGAGGCGGTGTTCACGATGAGCAGCACTTGGCCGCGGTGCTGCGCGAGCGGATAGGGTGTGCCATCGGCGGCGGCGACGGTGAGGTCGTGGAGTGTTGTCATGCCCGATCCCTTGGCCAAAGGGACCGCGCATGCAAGGTTCATGGCCCGGTCCGCCCCAGTGCACCCGCAGGTCCGAAGCAGCGCCCTTGGCTGTGTAAGCCGAGCGATGCCTCATATTCTAATGTGGATTATAGCCAATACGGCACATCCGGCATACAAGCTCGACAGTCGCGGCGACACTTATCGGCCCAGCCGCGAGTGAGGGTTGGCCGCATCCCCCTGACTAGACTTGACTGGGGTGCGTGGATGCCGCGCTTTCACTTCCACGTCCATGACGGCTATTCCGCGCTGAATGTCGAGGGCGCCGAGTTCGCGGACTGGCAAGCCGCCCGGCTGGAGGCCATCCGTCTCGCCGGCGACATCCTGAAGCACGACGCTCACCGCATCGCCCTAGGTGAAGATTGGCGCATCGAGGTGACCGATGGCGCCGGCCTGATCCTGTTCCAAATGACGTTCCTCGTGATCGAATCCCCGGCCTTGCGCAGGGAGCCGGTCCGCGGCGCTCAACCGAGCTGAGGGGCTTCGTCGCTGATCGCCGCAATCCGCCGGCTCGCCGGGTCTGGATCGTGGGCATCGGCGCGTTGCGACGGGGCGGCGTGGGAACGCAAGTCCGAACGCCCGTCGCCTTCAGGCAGGAACCTTCTGCACGTCGAAGCTCGGTCCCTGCGGAGTCATCCTGTCGTGGGATACGATGCGTTCGTCGGCACCCACTACGCCGAGGATGACGTCCCGGTCCGGCAGGATGACGGTGGTGCTCTTGTTGATGTGCACCAGCACGTGCCGCCGCAGCGGCACCGAGGCCACGGCCCAGCGCTTGAGCTGGCCGTAATAGGGTTCGCGGCGCCAGGCGTTGGCCTGCCCGGGATCGACCTGCACGTTCATGTTGCGGGTCACGGGATCGAGGCTCAGCACCATCTTGGCGCGGTCCGGCTTCCATTCCGGCCCGAGCCAGCCCTCCGTCATCCACAGGCAGTGGAACGCCCGGCAATGGTCGGGCCGGGTGGCGTGGATCGCGCAGCCCTGGCCGGCCTTGGTGTGACGGCACCATTGCCCCGCAATGCTCTCGACCGCCGGGACGTCGTAGACCTTGCAGCAGAGCGTGCAGGCGCCGCAGGTGCGCCCGGGCGCGGGCTGCGCGACGAAAGCTTCGGGATTGAGCATGGTTCGTGCGTCGCGAGAGGCAGTCGCTTCCGGCATGCGTCCGGCAACGGCCGGCCGCATGCCGGACTACCTGCACGGGCATCGGGTCGGTAGTGTGGCGGCCGCTCTCCCCTCCGCAAGAGGACCGTGCGATCCATGTTGTCGAACCTCGCAACCCGCGACGTCGAAACCCTGCTCCACCCCTACACGAACCTGTCCACCCATCGGCACACCGGCCCGCTGGTGCTGGAGCGTGGCGAAGGCGTTTACGTCTACGACACGGAGGGCCGCCCCTACATCGAGGGCATGTCCGGCCTGTGGTGCACGGCGCTCGGCTACTCGAACGCGGAGCTCGTCGAGGCGGCCCGGGCGCAGATGGCGCGGCTGCCGTTCACGCATCTCTTCTCGGGCCGCAGCCATGATCCGGGGATCGAACTCGCCGAAACCCTCAAGGAGCTGATGCCGGTCCCGACCTCGAAGATCTTCTTCACCTCCTCGGGTTCGGAGGCGAACGATACGCAGGTCAAGCTCACGTGGTACTACAACAACGCACTGGGCCGGCCGAAGAAGAAGAAGATCATCGCCCGACAGAAGGGCTACCATGGGGTCACGGTGGCGAGCGCCTCGATGACTGGGCTCGCGGCGAACCACGCCGACTGGGACCTGCCGCTGCCGGGTTTCCTGCACGTCGCGCCCGCGCACCATTATCGGGGCGCCGGACCTGGTGAGAGCGAGGAGGCCTATTCGGCTCGACTCGCCGCCGAGCTGGAGGAGACGATCCTGCGCGAGGGGCCCGAGACCGTGGCGGCGTTCATCGCCGAGCCGGTGATGGGCGCGGGCGGAGCGATCGTGCCGCCGCGGGGCTACTTCGCCGACATCCAGGCGGTGCTCGCGAAATACGACGTCCGCCTGATCGCCGACGAGGTGATCTGCGGCTTCGGCCGGCTCGGCACGTGGTTCGGCAGCGAGGCTCTGGGCCTCCGGCCGGACTCGATCTCCTTCGCCAAGGCGCTCACCTCCGCCTACATGCCGCTCGGCGGTGTGAGCATCGACGAGCCGCTCTACGAGGCGCTCATCGCACAGAGCGAGAAGATCGGCACGTTCGGCCACGGCACGACCTATTCGGGCCATCCGGTTGCGGCCGCGGTGGCGCTGAAGGCAATCGAGATATACCGGCGCGACCGGGTAATCGAGGGCGCCGCCGAGAAGGCGCCGCAGTTTCAGCGCCGCCTGTCGTCCCTCGCCGAGCATGCCATCGTGGGCGAGGCCAACGGCATCGGGCTGATCGGCGGCCTGGAGATCGTCGCCGACAAGGCCAGCAAGCGGCAATACGACCCGAAGGCGGGCGTCGCGTCCCGCTGCGTCGCTTTCGCGCAAGGCGAGGGGCTGATCGTGCGGGCGCTCGCCGGCGACCGTGTCGCCGTCTGCCCGCCGCTGATCATCACCCCGGACGAGATCGACGCGCTGTTCGACAGGCTGGGTCGGGCGCTGGACCGCACCCGCGACTGGATCCGCGCCGAGGGGCTGGAGGCGATGCCGGGGTAAGAGGCATCTGCCGCGCCTCGGAGATTGGGGGTCCAACGCCGTCATTCCGGGGCGCCGCAGGCGAACCCGGAATCCAGAAACACCATCGCTGCGGACCTAGGCCCGTCGGCGGCTCTGGATTCCGGGCTCTGCTTCGCGGGCTCGGAATGACGGCGTCCGGTGTGGCAATGCGCATCTAGAAGCCGGCCGCAGAGATGGCCCCAATCACATCGCGTCGCGCTGCGCCTCAGGCTGGCCCGCCGCCTGGAGCCCCGCCGGGGTCAGCGGCGTGATGCGCAAGGTCGTGATCCGGTTCTTGGCCTTCCGCAGCACCTGGAACCGGAAGCCGTGGAAGTTGAAGGCCGTGCCCTGATCGGGGATCGTGCGGGCCTCGTGGATGACGAGGCCCGCGATCGTGGTGGCCTCCTCGTCGGGCAGGTTCCAGTCCATGGCGCGGTTGAGGTCGCGGATCGGCACACCGCCGTCGACGTTCACCGAGCCATCGCCTTGCGGACGCACGCCCGAGACGGTGACGTCGTGCTCGTCGGCGATGTCGCCGACGATCTCCTCTAGGATGTCCTCCAGGGTCACGAGGCCCATCACCTCGCCGTACTCGTCGACCACCAGGGCGAAATGGGTCTTCTTGGTGAGGAAGGCCTTGAGCTGGGCGCGCAGCGACGTCGTGCCCGGCACGAACCACGTTTCGAGCGCCAACGCCTCGACCTTGAGACCCGAGGCGTCGCCCCCGGCGGCGTCGAGCGCCCGCAGCAGGTCCTTGGCATGGAGCACGCCGACGATGTTCTCCGGCGTGCCGCGCCAAAGGGGCATCCGCGTATAGGGCGAGGACAGGACCGCGCGCACGATGTCCTCGGACGGCTGGTCGGCGTCGATCGCCCGCATCTTGGTGCGGTGGACCATGACGTCGGAGACCGTCAGGTCCGACAGGTCGAGCAGGCCGCCCAGCATGTCGCGCTCGGCCTTGGCGACCCCGCCCTCGCGGTGCATCAGCGCCACCTGCCCGCGCAGTTCTTCGGCGGCCGTTAGGATCGACTGGTGCTCGCCGATGGTGACGCCGAAGGGCTTCAGCATCAGGCGCACCAGATGCTCGATCGCGATGGCGAGGGGGCCCATCAGAGCCACCGCGAAGGCCACCGGCCGGGCGGTGAGCAGCGCCGCCTTGTCGGGCTTGGAGATGGCCAGCGTCTTCGGCAGCACCTCGGCGAAGACGATGACCAGCACCGACATTCCGACGGTGGCGTAGATCACGCCGCTCTTGCCGAACAGGGCGGTGAGCACGCTGGTGGTGAAGGCCGAGGCGCCGATCGCCACGATGTTGTAGCCGATCAGCATCGCGCCGATGAACCGCTCGCGGATCGCCAGGATGCGGTTGACGATCGCGGCCCGGGGATCGCCCGCCTGTTCCAGGGCGTGCATCCGCGCCCGCGAGGCGGCCGTGAAGGCGGTCTCGGCCCCCGCGAAGAAGGCCGAGAGCAGCAGCGAGATCACCACGATGCTCGCGGCGAACCACAGGTCGATATGGGTTTCCATCGGGTCCGTCAGGGGGCGCCGTTCGTGGCGGGTCGGCCGCCCATATAGCGAGTCCCGCGGCTTATTGCGCGTCGATCCGGCGCACCGTCCACGTCGCCCAATAGACCGGGCGGCCGTAGAGGCTCGATGTGTCGCGGCCCGCGGCGGTCGGCGCCAGCCGGTCGAGCCAGGTCAGGAAACCGGCCTTGCCCGGGTAAATCGACGGCGTGTCGAGGTTGCCCTCCGCATCCGTCATCCAGAAATGCGCGCTCCGGTCGTAGCGACCGCTGCCGTCGCCGCCCGAGCGCAGCCCGAGATAGGCCGGCGAGCGACCGGCCTCCACGGGATCGGCGTACAGCTTGAGGGCACCGATCCCGTCGAGATTCATGTCGACCGTGTATTGCAGGCAGATATCGGCGACCGGGCCGCCGGGGGCATTGGCCGGGCGCTGGCAGGTATAGGCAATCGCCCAGCGCTGCATGCCCTTGCCGCGCGCCATTCGCACGAGGGTCCCGGGCGGCAGCGGACCGGCGAGCTTCCGTGCCGCGGACCAGACCTTTGGCCCCGCCAAGTCCTGGGCCGTGCGGAGGTAGAGCGCGGTGCGGCGCTTCTCGGGCGCGAGGCCGCAATCCTCAGGGAGCACGTCGGTATAGATGTAGTGATAGGTGCGATCGACGATGCTGATCGAGCCGGCGAGGCCGTGCGTCTCGAAGGCCGGCGCCGTGCAGGCCGAGGCTACCGGCTTGCCGGTCTCGTCGATCACCGCGGCCGGGGTGGGCGGATCGCTCCGTCCGCGGCCCGAGCCGGCCTCGAACGGCGTCCAGGTCAGGCCGTACCCGTCGGGGGTGCGGGTGCGGATCTCGAAGGTCTGGAAGTCGAGGGTCCGGGCCTCGATCTGCACGCGGCGCCGGACATCGGCCGGGCCCGCGCCGCCGTCGTCCGGCTCGGCCTGCCGGCGGCCGCGTCGCCGACGCCCCTCCGGCGCGTCGTTTCCCGGAGCCGCGGCACCCACCCGCTCCTGCCCGAGCAGGAAGACGTAGCTGTAGGCTTCCCCGGCCCAATCCCGGCCTGAGATGGCAATCGGATCGCGCGGGCCGATCGCCTCGGCCGAGGGCGTCGGCTCGGACCAGCCGCGGGTCTGCGCCCGCTCCTCCGGCAGATCGACCCAGAACCGGTCGGCGGAGGGCGGCAGCGTCGTCGCGAGGGCTTCCAGGTTACGACCTGTGCGCAGCGAGCCGCCGTCGCGACTGTCGGTGGCGCGCCGCTCCGGGCAGGGCTCGTCGCGGCGGCGGGACGCGATCGGGGTCTGGCCCTGGAAGATCGCCTGCAGCGGGCCGGGTGCCTCGGACCGCCCGAGCCGCAGGATCTGGACGCCGCGGGCGAACGCGCAGGGGGCCGGCGAGATCAGGACGCCCTCGGCCTCCGAGCCTTCGCGGCAGATCTCAAGGTTGCCGCCGCCGGTGATGAAGCAGCTCGGCGCGCTGGCCTCGTAGGTGGTGGGGCGGGCAGCGGCGGGCTGCGGCGAGACCGACGCGAGCGCGGTCAGGGCGCAGAGTGCGGATCCGGCTGCCAGCAGCGCGCGCGGCGCGCCGCCCCGGGACTGGGCGTCGCGTGATGCGGGTTCGACGGTATCGGCAGGCGACGCTTCGGTACTCTTTGAAGAATCCACGTCTATCGCCGATGTTGACACGGGTGTCGAAGAAGTTTCGCAGCCTCTAGCGGAAGGTCGTTGAGCCGGGAAGGGGCGCGGACCACGCAGCCCGCCTTCGATGGGGAAGGCGGCGAACCCGTTGCCCCGCTCGTCCGTTGTCGCGGCTTGAGGGCCCGATCGGCCCGACCCCGTCAGCGTTCGGAGACCCGCGCATGGATATCGCCGTCGAAACCGTCATCGACATCGTCATGAGGCTGCGCGCCATCGAGGTGAAGGAAGGCAACACCGATCCGGATTCGGGCTCGAACCCGATCGATGACGGAGCCACGGATGTGCTGATCTCGGGCACCGACGATGCCACGGAATCGGAGGTTCGCAGCTTCATCGCTGGGCTCGACGACGATTCCCGCGCGGAGCTGCTGGCCCTGTTCTATGTCGGGCGCGGCGACATGGAGCCTGAGGAATGGGGTGAGGCGGTGCGCTTTGCCCGGGAACGCGAGGCTGCCGGAGAGGGCACGGTGAAGACCCTGCTCGGCTCGCCGATCGCGGGCGATATGCTCGAAGAGGGTCTCGACGCACTGGGGCTCAGCCCCGAACTGCCGCAGGCCTGAGCGGCCGTAAGGGTCGCGGATGCGATGGCCTCACGCGTGCGCAGGGGCGCCACCAAGGCGCTGCGGGTTCTCATCCGGCCGGTCCGGCGCGCGCAGGGCTATGGCGGCAAGGGCCGCGGTGGGCTCGTGGTCGAGCCCTACCGCGGCTACGGCTCGCATGACGAGATCTTCCTGATCGGCCGGGTTTTCCGGCAATCGGCCGGCATACCCGGCGAGGATCCCGAATCCCTGCGGGCCCAGTGGCGGGACCTGCGCCGCCGCATCGCCCGGCGGAAGGTGGCGGGTGCCGCCGTCACCGCTCGGTTCGGCGGTGATGCCGCCCGGGTCGAGACCGACCGCGACGGCTACTTCCGTCTGAACCTGCATCCCCGCGGCCTCCCGACCGGCGCAGGTGAGTGGCATGGGGTCGATCTCGTGCTCGAGGCGGACCCGCCGATCCCGGCCCAGGGCGCAGTGTTCGTTCCGCCCACTGGCTGCCGGTACGTCGTCGTGAGCGATATCGACGACACGGTCATGCGCACCGGCGTCGCCAACAAGCTGAAGATGCTGTGGCGGCTGTTCGTCGAGGACGCCGAGAGTCGCGTGGCGTTTCCCGGAGTCGCCGCCCTCTACCGCGCATTGCATACCGGGGCCAGCGGCAACGAGGGCAATCCCATGCTCTACGTCTCCCGCGCGCCCTGGGGCCTCTACGAGATGCTGTCCGAGTTCTTCCAGCGCCACGGCATCCCGGCGGGGCCGGTGCTGTTCCTGCGGGAATGGGGACTCTCATGGACGCACCCGCTGCCGCGCCGGGCGACCGACCACAAGCAGGCGCTGATCCGGCACATGCTCGCCCTTTATCGCGACCTGCCCTTCGTGCTGATCGGCGACAGCGGCCAGCACGATCCGGAGGTCTACGCGCAGATCGTCGAGGAGAATCCGGGGCGGGTGCTGGCGGTGTATATCCGCAACGTGTCGCGCAACGCTGGTCGGATCGAGGAGATCGTCCGGCTCGCAGGAGCCGTGGCCCGGGCGGGCTCGAGCCTGGTTCTCGCGGCCGACAGCGTCGCGGTGGCCGAGCACGCGGCATCCCTCGGCCTGATCGCGCCTGAGGCCGTGGCCGGCGTCGCCGACGAGCACGCCGCCGACGCCGAGACCGGGCCGCGTCGCGAGACGGCCCGGATCATTCCGGGGCCGCCGGGCTGTGACGGCAACGCGGTCGACACGCCGATTGCACCGGAGGCGATCACGGACGCGTTGGCGGGCGACGGCACCGTGCCGGCGACCGTCGTGGTCGCGCCTGAGAAGCCGGCCGTCCTCCCGGGCCTCGAATCCTGATCCGGGCTGTTGTCGGCGTTGTTGTCCTCCCGGTCTTGCGCGAACAGCTCGGCAGGCTTGCGCCGAGCTTGCGCTCACGAAATGCTGCAACGCAGCATCGCGATCCGAAGGGTTCACATCCCCGTCGTGATGCCTAGGTTCGGGCGCTCGCATGCTGGTCCATGCCCGTCGCGTTCGCTGGAGCCCATTCGTGCAAACCTACACCCTCGCAATTGCCGACGGCGTCCTCTTCGCCTGCCTGCCCGACGAAGCCGACATCACGGCCGCGATCACAGACGCGACCGCCACCAACTATGGGTTCGGCCTCAGCCTCGACATCGTCCGCGGCGCGACCCTGACCAACGCCGCGCGACCCGATGACGAGGTCGTCTGGCAGGAAGGTCCTGACAGCGAGCTTCTGGACGCGCACGGCCGCCGCTATCGCTACGCGGTCCGCCGCCTGAGCTGACAGAGCGCGGGCTGGTTCGGCCTTCGCATCGGATCAGGCGGCCCAGTGTAGCGGCCGCGCCGCACCCTCCGCCAAACGACGGCCCAACGGCGGCCCTTGGGCCGCTGACGCTTGACTGGCGGGTCTGCGGGGCCATCGTTCCGGGATGCTGGACCGCACACCCGCCGAGACTCGCGCCATGCGCCCGATCCTGAACGGCCTCGCCCTTGGGCTGGCCCTCCTCTCCCTCGCTCAGCCGGCCCTCGCCCGCTCGGCGCGCGAGGATATCGAGCCCGCCGAGGAGCGGGAATTTCCGTTCGACGCGCAGATCCCCGGCTGCCAGGACCCGTCGGTGCTGGAACGGGTCTCGACCAACTTCGCCGAGAAGGAGGCGAAGTTCTGGAACTCGTCGATGACGATCGTCTCGTTCGACAGGATCGAGCGCACCGCCTGGCGGCCCTGGGGGCTCGACACCTATCCCCGGCGCTTCTGCACCGCGACCGTGACCACGTCGGACGGCTTGCGCCGGAAGGTCGACTATTCCGTGCGCGAGAGCCTCGGCATCATCGGGGCGACCTGGGGCGTGGAATTCTGCGTCCACGGCCTCGACCGCGACTTGGCCTACGCCTACGCGACGGCCTGCCGGATGGCGCGGCCCTGATCATGCGCGGCCTCGCCGCCTGCCTCGCCGGCCTGCTGCTCGCCGGCCCGGCCGCCGCGCAGGATTACGGCGGCTTCGCCCGGCGGGGCTCGCACGGCGATTTCGACTTCTACGTGCTGGCCCTGTCGTGGTCGCCGACCTATTGCGCCGGGGCGGGCGAGCGCCGGGACGATGTCCAGTGCGCGCCGGGGCGGGGTCTCGGCTTCGTCCTGCACGGGCTGTGGCCGCAATATGCGCGCGGCTATCCCGAGAATTGCTCGGCGGTCGCGCGCCAGCCGACCCGGCAGGCGATCGAGGTGGCCGGGCAGGTCTATCCGAGCGAAGGCCTCGCCCGCTACGAGTGGCGCAAGCACGGCACCTGCTCGGGGCTGGACCCGGCCGCCTATTTCAACGCGGCCCGGGAGGCCCGGCTCGCCGTGACGATCCCGGAGAGCCTCAAGGGCGGCGGCCCGACGCAGAATCTAGCGCCCATCGAGATCGCCCGGCAATTCGTGGCCGCCAATCGCGGCCTGCGTCCCGACATGATGGCGGTCACCTGCACGCGCGGCCAGCTGCAGGAGGTCCGGATCTGCTTCGGCAAGGACCTGCGCGGCTTCACCCCCTGCCCCGAGGTCGCCCGCGCCAATTGCCGCGCGCCGGAGATCACCCTCGACGCCGCGCGCTGAATTTTCGGCGGTTTCGGCGCGCGGCGCTGGACCCGAGACGCGGGATCGGCTTCAGCGCGTCTCCATGAGTTATCGGCACGCCTTCCACGCCGGCAATCACGCCGACGTCCTCAAGCATCTCGTGCTCGCGCGCGTGCTCGACCACCTGCGCCTCAAGGACAAGCCGTTCCGGGCGTTGGACGCCTTCGCGGGCCTCGGCATCTACGACCTGGAGGCCGACGAGGCGTCGCGCACCGGCGAGTGGCGGGACGGCTGGGGCCGGATGGATACGCCCTTCGCGTCGGACGTCGAGGCGCTGCTCGCGCCCTACCGGGCGGCGGTGGCGGCGGTTCAGGCACGCTACGGGGCGACCGCGTATCCCGGATCGCCCGCGATCATCCGCGAGGCGCTCCGCCCCGGCGACAAGGGCGTGTTCGTCGAGCTGCATCCGGCGGATGCCGTCACCCTCGGGGCGCGCTACGAGCGCGACACGCGCACGAAGGTGCTGAACCTCGACGGCTGGATCGCGGTCAACGCCCAGATTCCGCCGCCCGAGCGGCGCGGCCTCGTGCTGATCGATCCGCCTTATGAGGTCCCCGGCGAGATTGAGCGGTTGGGGACCCACCTCGTCCGGGCGGTGGCGAAGTGGCCGACCGGCCTGTTCCTGGCCTGGTACCCGATCAAGGACGCCGCCGCCCTCGAACGGATGGTCCGGGACCTCGACGCTGCCCTACCCCGCCCGGCGCTGCGCCTCGACCTGCTGATCGACCGGCCCGACGACCCGACGCGTCTGACCGGCAGCGGCCTGATCGTCGTCAACCCGCCCTGGCGCCTCGCCGAGGAAGCGGCGACTTTCCTTCCAGCTCTTGCCGAGCGATTGGCCCGCCATGAGTTCGGAGGATTTCGTTGCGACCCGATCGGTGCGGCGGCCTGACGCGACAGCATTGGACAGGTCTCGCCAAGCTGTTCGGTGCTCATCGCAGTCAAGGCAGGCGGCCGACAGGGCAAATGTGGCTGCAAAGTCACATTTCCTGAGCGATCGTTGTGCGGGATATCGATCTGCTCAAAAAATATGCAAATGCTCTATGTTTAGTTTTGTGTCAAACGCAACGCGATGTCAGCTTGGCCGTGAGCGAACCCGAACGAGCTGCGACACCATGCTGAAGCGATCCACCCTGGCCGGCCTGGCCACCGTGCTGCTGTCCTCGACCAGCATCCTCGCGGCCGATCTGGCCGCCCCGGCTCCGACGCCTGTTCCGCCCCCCGCCGAACCGTGCAAGGCCACGCTCCTCGGCCCGGTCTATAGCGGCGTGATCAAGGCCAACCCGAACCCGACCTGCTTCGCCGCGGGTCCGCTCGGCGACCTTTACGTAGGCGGCGCCGTCACGGGCTACGGCTACACGCAGACCAACCCGTTCGCGTCGTTCTCGACCCCGGCGGCCCCCAACGACCGCGACCGGTCCGCGCGATTCGACTTCTCGAACATCCAGGGCATCATCCAGAAGCCCGAGGGCGCGTTCCAGTTCTACATCCAGGCCGGCGGCTACTCGATCCCGCAGCTTGGCTTCCCGACCCTCGGGACCTTCACGCAGACGGACCTGCTGTTCGGCCCGGTGCCGGTCGCCTACGGCAAGATCCAGATCAACGATGAATGGTCGATCCAGGGCGGACGGATGTTCACCCTGATCGGCACCGAGCTGCTCTTCACCTACCAGAACCTGAACATCAACCGCGGCCTCCTGTTCGTGCAGGAGAACTTCATCAACCAGGGCGTTCAGATCAATTACAGCAGCGGCCCGCTCTCGGTCTCCCTCGCCGGGACCGACGGGTTCTTCTCCAACGAGATCACGTGGTTCACCGGCAACGTCGCCTACAAGCTCGACGACTACAACACGATCGGCGTCAACGGCGGCCTGAACGTCGGCCGGACCAACGCCCTCGACCGGAGCGCCCGCTACCAGTTCGCCACGCCGAACGCGCAGCAGAACAGCGGCATCTTCAACATCAACTACACCTACGCGAACGGCCCCTGGATCATCTCGCCGTACTTCCAGTTCACCAATGTCGAGCGCGACCTGCGCGTCGGGATCGGCAACACGGCCTCGACCTATGGCGGCGCCCTGCTGGCGGCCTACTCGTTCACCGACAATTTCTCGCTGGCCGGCCGCATCGAGTACACCGAGCAGACGGGCGTCCGGGGTTCGGGCGGGACGAACCTGCTGGGCTTCGGGGCCGGCAGCAACGCGTTCTCAGTCACCGTCACGCCGACCTTCACGTTCGATCGCTACTTCTTCCGGGTGGAGTACGCGCACGTCGAGCTCGGCGGCATCACCCGCGGCAACCTCGCGGAGGGTACGCTGGGCACCGGCTTCGGCCGGGACGGCAACCGCACCTCGCAGGACCGCTACATGGTCGAGACCGGCATCACCTTCTGATCCGGTCTGACGGCCGGCCTACGGGCCGGTTCCGGACTAGCCCTCGGCTCACCGCCGAGGGCTTTTTATGTTCTGGCGCCGGTCGGTCCCCGGCAAGAGCAGCACCGTCCGCCGCTGCGCGGGCGTGCTGCGGCCTGCGTGACGCTTCCGGCGATCAGGATCGCCGGAGCAGGCGGCGTCCCGGCCGGTGGCCTTCCTCCCCGGTATCGCGGAAGCCGAGCTTCTCCAGAAGGCCCCAGGACGCGACGTTGGCCGGGCGGCACTCCGCCACGACACTGCGTGTCGGGAAGCGCTTGCCAAGGAAGGTGATGACCGCCGAGACCGCTTCGAAGGCGTAGCCGCGCCCGCGGGCTGCGCCGCCGATCCAGTAGCCGATCTCGATCACGCCGGCGCCGCGCAGATGCGTTCCGACCACCCCGACCAGGTCGCGCCCTGCCGACGCCTGCGGCGCCCCGGTCCCGCCAGTCTCCCGCGTCCAGGCGCCGAGGAAGCGGTCCTGGCCGCGGGAGCCGCTGCGAATCAGATCCTCGGCATCCTGGATGGTGAACGGGGTCGGCAGGAAGTCCACCGCCGCGGTGATCGCCGGATCGTCCGTTAGCCGACGGAGGGCCTGTGCATCCTCAGTCCGGAGTCCCGCGATCGACAGGCGCGCGGTCTCGATCGCGGGCAGATCGGCAAGGCTGTCGCGGGCGGCGCGGATGGTGAACATCCCCTCGATGTGGGGTGCCGGCCGGGACGGAAAAGGCACGAAGGCGGCCCCTCGGATCATCCCGCGCGCTGCGCGAAAGGCCGAAGAAGTCTTCGCGCCACGGTCGCAGACATGCTGAACTGGAACGGTTGCTTAACCTGAATCCGTCTTCATTGGCGCATCAGGTTGCGTCAGGCAAACGGGTGCGTCGATGCGGGTGCGCGGTACGGGTCAGATGTTGCGGACGCTGTCGCGGGTCGCCCTCATCGGCATCATTGGCGGTGCAGCTGCCGCCTGTTCCTCGGACGCGTCGCGCCTGAGCAACCCCTTCTCGAACCCGTTCGAGTCGGAGCCTGCTGCTACGGGGAGCCTGCCGGATGGCAGCCTCAAGTCCGTGCCCGCGATCCGCACCGGCCGCATCCAGTCGGAGGCCCTGAGCCCGCCCGGCGCCTCGCGCCCGGTCGCGGCCGCCACGCCGGCGCAGACGCACGCCGCCGCACCCGCGACCCGCGTCGCCTCCACCGGCCCGGTCGGCTGGAGCGCTCAGGGCGGCACGCAGATCACCGTGTCGCAGAACGACAGCCTGAACCAGATGTCCACCCGCTTCGGCGTGCCCGCCTCGGCGATCCTGGCTGCCAACGGCCTGACCAGCGCCAGCCAGATCACCCCGGGTCGGCAGCTCGTGATCCCGGTCTACAACGCCTCCGGCATGAACCCGGCCGCGGCCCCGATGACCGCTCGCCCGGCCCGCGCGGCCGAGGAGAAGCGCGAGGACGCCAAGCAGGTCGAGAGCAAGCTCGCCGCGAAGCGCGACGAGGCCAAGGAAGCCGCCAAGCGCGAGGACGCCAAGCGCGAGGAGACCAAGCAGGCTGCCAAGGAAGCCGCGAAAGAGGCGACCAAGCGCGCCGCCGCTGAGAAGGAGGCGGAGCGCAAGGAGGCGCTCGCCCGCGACGCCGCGGCCCGGAAGGTCGCCGAAGCCAAGACCCGCAAGGACAGCGCGTCGAAGGACGACGAGAAGCCGCGGCACGTGCGCCCCGGACAGGTCGCCAAGGCCGACGAGAAGAAGGCGGATCCGAAGGCCGAGGCGAAGGCCAAGGCTGAGGCGAAGGCGACTGAGGCTAAGGCCGAGGCGAAGGCCGCCGCGAAAGCCGAGGCTGCGCAGAAGCTCGCGGAAGCCAAGGCCGCCAAGGAGGCTGCGCAGAAGGCGGCCGCCGCGGAGAAGGCCGAGAAGGTCGCCGCCAAGGAGGCTCCGAAGCCGGTTGCGGCGGTGACGCCTCCGACCCAGGCCAAGTCCGAGCCCGTCACCACCAGCTCCGTGGCCGATGCGACGCCGTCGGAGAGCTTCCGCTGGCCCGCCAAGGGCCGGGTGATCGCCGGCTACGGCAGTTCTGGCAACGAGGGCATCAACATCGCCGTGCCAGAGGGCACGCCGGTCAAGGCGGCCGAGGAGGGGACGGTCGCGTATGCCGGCTCGGACGTGAAGGGCTACGGCAAGCTCGTGCTGGTGCGTCACGCCAACGGCTACGTCTCGGCCTACGCCCATAACGGCGAGATCGACGTGAAGCCCGGCGAGAAGGTCAAGCGCGGCCAGACGATCGCGAAGTCCGGCGCCTCCGGCAACGTGACCTCGCCGCAGCTGCACTTCGAGATCCGCAAGGGCGGCTCGCCCGTGGATCCGATGTCCCAGCTCGCCAGCAACTGAGCGGCGCGGAGCTGCCTGTGTCCGGCGGCGGTCCCGAGAGGGGCCGCCGTTCGCGTTTGCGGCACAGGCTCGACCGGAATTGCTGCGCGTCGGCGATCCAGGGCGCGGGGGATGCCGGATCCAGACAGTTTCCGGCTGAAGCCCGCGGGCGGTGTATTCCTCGTCGTCACGAGCCCAGCGAAGTGACCCAGGGAAGTGCGACTTCAGGCATCGTCGCGCCGACTGGATTGTCTCGCTCCGCTCGCAAAGACGGTGCTGCCGGAGCGATCACCCCGGGAATGGCGGCAGACCCGTCGCCGCGATCTCCGAAGCGTCTCCGCCCGACCGGCCGCGAGAACAGGCGCGCTCAGGCCTTCGGCGCCTGCAGGGTGCCGTCTGGGCTGTGGCGGTCCACCGCCTCCGGCAGCGCCTGTGCCAGCGTCGGGAACAGCTGATCCATCGGGATGCCGAGCTTCTGCGCGATCTGGCGGACCTGATCGTTGTCGAGGACCTTGCGCAGATCCTCCGCCGTGATCGGCTCATTCGGTCCGCGGCCGAGCCAGGAATTGACCTGGCTCTCGTAGCCCGAGCGGCGGAGCTGATCGACCAGCGCGTTAAGTCCGCCGGGAAGAACCTGCTGGATGACGCCGGGCAACGCCTTGAGCGCGATCTCCCCGAGGGAATTGAGCAGGCTCATGCGGGTCTCCCGTCGTGCAACGTCGGCGGCGATACTAGAGCACATCGCCCGAAGAGCGAGAGACCTGCGGCGCGACCGGACTCCGTGAACCGCAATTTAGTCGACAGCGGTTCGGCCGTGGCCCGGAATGACGGCCCGCAACACGTCCGGCGGTCGTGCGGTCATGAGAATCCCGATCCGATCGCTGGTCCTGCCCCTCCTTGTCTCGGTCTGGTCGGGTGCGGCACCGGCGGCGCCGCCCGAGACGACCCGGCACGCGGAGGCGCGTCCTCTCACCGACGTGGTCTTTGTCCGACCGCTCTTCGGCACGTACCGGCATTGTGGTGGGGCCTGCCTCAAGAGCGGTGAGCTATCCTGGTTCTGGTTTGCGAAACAGACCTGCTACCTGAGCTGCGCGACCGCGCCGCCGCTGATGAAATGCCCGACCCCTTAAGCAGCGTCGGGTGCTGATCGCACCTGCGTGCTGAAATTCGGCTGCGGTTTCAGCTGCCCGTTCTCGCTCTGCTCCGCCACGGCGGCCGGCAGGAATTCCGACAGAACGACGGCCACGCGGCCTTCCGGCACACTCAGGTCATAGGCGAGACGCTCCGCGACCCCCTCTGGCAGGCATCGTGCGATGGCGGCCGCCGGCACCGGCTGCCGCGCCTCCGGCCCAGCCCCGGAGGCCAGCCAGGACGCGACGGCGTCGCCGTGACCGGCCTCTCGCAAGCGGTCGAGGAAGGCAGTGAGACCGCCGGGATAGAATTTGGCCATCGTCAGGGCTAGCTTGCCGCTCCCGGTCTGCTCCAGGACCCGGTCGGCTGCAGCAGCAACGTCGCCGATCAGATTCTTCGCACCGTCAAGCAGGCCCATCAAACTCCTCCGTCGCGTTGGTCGATCGCGCGGGAAGGTCGGGCGCGGATCGGCGCCGGCAAGCGCGTGCGGCAATTGCACGAGGAGCGATTAGGATCCCTGTCTCGGCATCGCGGGAATCATCCATGAAGCGTGTGCAGGCCGGCGTCCTCGACGTTGCGTATCTGGAATTCGGTCCGCCGGACGGACCGCCCGCCGTGCTGCTCCACGGCTTCCCGTACGATGCCCGCGCCTGCACCGCGGCGGCCGAGCGGCTCGCCGCCACCGGGGTTCGCTGCCTCGTCCCCTATCTGCGCGGCTACGGGCCGACGCGGTTCCTGGATCCGGCGACCCCGCGCTCAGGCGAGCAGGCGGCGCTCGGGGGCGACCTGCTGGCCTTCCTTGACGCCCTCGGCATCGCGCGCGCCGTGCTGGCCGGGTACGATTGGGGCGGACGGGCGGCCTGCGTGGTCTCGGCGCTCTGGCCGGACCGGGCCAAGGGCCTGGTGAGTTGCGGCGTCGGCTACAACATCCAGAACATCCCGGCCTCCGGGCGGCCCGTTGCGCCGGAGGCGGAGCACCGGCTCTGGTATCAGTACTACCTGCACGGCGAGCGCGGTCGCGCCGGCCTCGCGGGCGGCCGGCACGCGTTCTGCCGCTTGCTCTGGCAGCTCTGGTCGCCGACCTGGGCCTTCGATGCGGACACCTACGCGCAAACCGCTTCGTCCTTCGACAATCCCGACTTCGTGGACGTGGTGGTGCATTCCTACCGCCACCGCTTCGGACTGGTGCCGAGCGATCCGGCGCTGGTCGAGATCGAGGCCCGGCTCGCCGCCCAGCCGGCGATCACCGTGCCGTCGATCGTGCTGCTCGGCGCCGACGACGGCGTCGCGCCGCCGTCCGCGACCGACACGGAGGCCCGCCGCTTCACCGGCCCGTACCGGCGTGAGATCGTCGCGGGGGTCGGCCACAACTTTCCCCAGGAGGCACCCGACGCCTTCGCGGCTGCGGTGCGCGCC
The DNA here is from genome assembly GCF_058790235.1 of Methylobacterium sp. FW102-HT35C08. NCBI lineage: Bacteria > Pseudomonadati > Pseudomonadota > Alphaproteobacteria > Hyphomicrobiales > Methylobacteriaceae > Methylobacterium > Methylobacterium sp. FW102-HT35C08. Next base: position 2,520,991 of record NZ_JBYTCL010000002.1, read on the forward strand.
CTGCTGTGAGGCCGCAGCCGATGCCCGTCGCTTCGACGTTGCTTTCGGGAAGCCCCTGGCTATAGTCCGCGCGCTTTTCGACAGGTCTGCCCACGCCGAAAACCGGCGGCAGGCCCGATCGCCATTTGCAGGAGACGCTCGTTGATCACCCCCGCCTTCGCGCAAGGGGCCGGTACGGCCGCTGGCGGAGCGGAGATCGCCTTTCAGGTGATCCCGTTCGTCCTGATCTTCGTGATCATGTACTTCCTGATCCTGCGGCCGCAGCAGAAGCGGGTCAAGGACCACCAGACTCTGCTCAAGTCCGTGCGCCGGGACGACACGATCGTGACCAATGGCGGCCTCGTCGGGCGCGTGACCAAGGCGGCCGATGACGCGGCCGAGATCGAGGTGGAGATCGCCCCCAACGTCCGCGTGCGCGTGGTCCGCACGATGATCTCCGAGGTCCGCGCCAAGGGCTCGGTGAAGGCCGCCTGAGCTTCCGTTTGAACTGGCCGGCGTAACGCGCCGGCCCACAAGAGAAAAAGACGGCCGATGCTGCGCTTCTCCCGTGCGAAGATCATCGCGACGCTGGGCCTGATCCTGGTGGGGCTGATGCTCGCCGTGCCGAGCTTCTTCTCGCCCGAGCAGCGCAAGGGCTTCGTCGCCAGCCTGCCCTCCTGGTTCCCGAGCTGGGTGGTGCCGACCCGGGCCATCGTGCTCGGCCTCGACCTCCAGGGCGGCTCGCAGCTCCTGCTCGAGGTCGACCAGAACGAGCTGATCGCCTCCCAGGCCAAGGCCCTGCGCGACGACGTTCGCCGGGTGCTTCAGCAGGAGAACGTCCGTGCCGACGGCGGCATCGGCCTGCTCCAGCGCGGCGTCCAGGTGAAGGTCGCGGACGACGCGGCCCGGGCCAAGGTCCTGCCGAAGCTTCAGGAACTGTCGCTGCCGATCACCACGTCGCTCGGCCAGACGGCGGCCCGGACCCTCGACGTCTCCGAGCAGCCCGGCGGCGTGATCCGCCTGACGCTGACCGATGCCGGGATCACCGACCGGACCCGCCGGGCGGTGAGCCAGGGCATCGAGGTCATCCGACGCCGCCTCGATTCCACCGGCACGACCGAGCCGTCGATCCAGCAGCAGGGCGCCGACCGGATCCTGATCCAGGTGCCGGGCGAGCAGAATCCTGAGCGCCTGGAGAAGCTTCTCGGCTCAACCGCCAAGCTCGAATTCCGGATGCTCGCCGACAGCCCGTCCGGCGACGTCGACATGCTGCCGTCGAAGGACGAGAAGGGCGCCAAGGTGCCGGTCGAGCGCCGGGTCATGGCCGATGGCGGCGAGCTGACCGACGCGCAGCCGGCCTTCGACCAGCAATCCCACGAGCCGATGGTGAGCTTCAAGTTCAACCTGCGCGGCGCGCAGCGCTTCGGGCAGGCGACCTCGGAGAATGTCGGCCGCCGCATGGCGATCGTACTCGACAACGAGGTGGTGTCGGCGCCCGTGATCCGCTCGGCGATCACCGGCGGCTCGGGCCAGATCACCGGCAACTTCACGGTCCAGCAGGCCAACGACCTATCGGTGCTGCTCCGGGCCGGCGCGCTGCCGGCTAAGTTCACCGTGGTCGAGCGCCGCGTCGTCGGACCGGGTCTCGGCCGCGACTCCATCGAGGCCGGCAAGCTCGCGACCCTGGTGGCGGCGGCCCTCGTGGTGGCGTTCATGTTCGCGACCTACGGCACCTTCGGCTTCATCGCCAACATCGCCCTGATGGTCCATGTCGGGCTGATCCTGGGTCTGATGTCGGTGCTGGAGGCGACCATGACGCTCCCGGGCATCGCCGGCATCGTGCTGACCATCGGCACCGCGGTGGATTCCAACGTGCTGATCTACGAGCGCATGCGCGAGGAGAGCCATGCCGGACGCTCGCTCATCTCGGCGCTCCAGGCCGGCTTCGACCGGGCGTTTGCCACCATCATCGACTCGAACTCGACCATGGCGATCGCCGCCCTGATCCTGTTCTTCCTCGGCTCGGGCCCGGTGAAGGGTTTCGCCGTGGTCTTCATCCTCGGCATCCTGACGACGGTCATCACCGCCGTGACGCTGACCCGGATGATGATCGCCGTGTGGTACAAGACCTTCCGGCCCAAGGCCCTGCCGTTCTGACGACGGGGTCGTCGCACACCCAAGTGCTTTTTCAGGAGGTTGGCGAAGCGTCTCTCGTCTGATCGCCCGACCGGGCGGCCCACCCTGTCATCCCGGGGCTGCGCAGCAGAGCCCGGGATCCAGACACGCCGACGGCGCCGGCCCTGGCGCGGCCGCGGTTCTGGTATCCGGGCTCGCCCTTCGGGCGGCCCGGAATGACGGCGGATCAGCGAGACCGTACAGCAGCCCCGCCTATCGAGACCGACCATGCGCCTGCTCCGCCTCTGGCCCGATGAATCGCATTTCGACTTCATGCGATTCCGGCGTTTCACCTTCCCGCTCTCGGCGCTGCTCTCGCTCGCCACGGTGGCCCTGTTCCTGACGATCGGGCTGAACTTCGGCATCGACTTCAAGGGCGGGACCCTGGTCGAGCTGCAGGCGAAGTCCGGCACGGCCGACGTCGCCTCGATCCGGCACACCGCCGCGGGCTTCGGCTTCGGCGAGCCGGAGGTGCAGGAACTTGGCAACCAGGGCACCGTGCTGGTCCGCCTGCCGCTCCAGCCCGGCGAACAGGGCCAGACCGCGGTGATGAACAAGGCGCACGCCGCCTTCGACAAGGATTACGATTTCCGCCGCACCGAGACCGTGGGCCCACGCGTATCCGGCGAGCTGGTCCAGTCCGGCACGCTCGGCGTCGTGCTCTCGGTCGTGGCCGTGCTGCTTTACCTGTGGTTCCGGTTCGAGCGGGAACTGGCGCTCGGCGCCATCGTCGGCACCCTCCACGACATCGTGCTGACGGTCGGCGTGTTCATCATCACCCGCATCGAGTTCAACATGACCTCGATCGCCGCGATCCTGACGATCGTGGGCTACTCGCTCAACGAAACGGTCGTGGTGTTCGACCGGACCCGCGAGCTCATGCGCCGGTACAAGACCATTCCCACCGTCGATCTGCTCAACCTGTCGATCAACTCGACCATGTCGCGCACCGTGATGACGTCGATCTCGTCGTCTTTGTCGCTGCTCGCGCTGGTGCTGTTCGGCGGCGAGGCGATCAAGGGCTTCGCCGTGGTGATGCTCTGCGGCGTCGTGATCTGCACCTACTCGGCGATTTTCATCTCGACGCCGGTGTTGATCTACCTGGGGCTGATGCTCTCGGGCGCCCGCGCGGCGGCCGAGCGGTCGAGCGTCCCGCAACCGGCGGAGTAGTTTGTTTCGGACATGGCCGAGCGGGAGACCCCGAAGAGCTTCGAGTCCGGCTTCGTGCCGGGCCGCCACATCATCGACACCTACGGCAATGGCGGCTTTCGCTTCGCCGGCATGTCCCATCGCGGCTCGATCCTGATGCTGCCCTCGGGGGTCCGCGCCTGGGACGTCACCGAGCCTCGGGCGATTGATCGGACGGCGCTCCGCCCGGTCCAGGCCGAGGCGGCGGGGATCGAGCTGCTTCTCGTCGGCACCGGCCTCGACATTGCGGCGATCGACCCGGCGCTGCGGGGCTGGCTCAAGGATTTCGGCGTCGGGCTCGACGTGATGCAGACCGGCGCCGCCGCCCGCACCTACAACATCCTCGTGGCCGAGAACCGCAAGGTCGCGGCCGCGCTGATCGCGGTGGCCTGATGCCGGAGGCCGACGGCAAGACGGCGGAGACCGGGCTCGCCTTCGCGCAGTCCCACTGCGAGGATCTCGTGCGGGCCGGCGACCCGGACCGCTACTACGCGACCCTGTTCGCCCCGGCCGCCGCCCGCCCCCACCTCTTCGCGCTCTACGCCTTCAGCCTGACCGTCGCGCGGGTGCGCGAGGCGGTGTCGGCCCCCATGGCCGGTGAGATCCGCCTGCAATGGTGGCGCGACGCCCTCCAGGGCGAGGCACGGGGCGACGTGCGGGCCAACCCGGTGGCGGCCGCCCTTGAGGAGGCGATCCGGGTGAACCGCCTCGGGCGCCAGCCCTTCGTCGACCTGATCGATGCCCGTGTGTTCGACCTCTACGAGGACCCGATGCCCCGGGTGAACGACCTGGAGGGGTATTGCGGCGAGACCGCCTCGGCCCTGTTCCGGCTGGCGAGTCTCGTGATCGCCAACGGTACCGAGCCGGGCGGCGCGGGCGCGGCCGGTCATGCCGGGGTGGCCTACGGGATCACCGGGCTCCTGCGCGCCCTGCCTTGGCACGCCCGCTCGGGGCAGGTCTACCTGCCGGCCGACATCCTCGGCCGCTACGGCGTCACCCGCGAGGACATCGTCACGGGCCGCGGCGGGCCGGGCCTGCGCCGGGCCTGCGCCGACCTGCGCGCCCTCGCCCGGCAGCACCTGAAGGCTTTCGAGGCGGCGCGCCCGACCATCGCGCCGTCGGCCGGGGCGGCGTTCCTGCCCGTAGCCCTGGTGGAGCCCTATCTCGCCGCCATGGAGCGGGCGTCCTACGACCCACTCAACACGCCCGTGGAGCTGCCGCGCTGGCGGCGGCTGTGGCGCCTCTGGCGGGCGGCGCGGCGGGTGAGATAGCCGCGGCTTCGGCGTCCTTGAGAGCGGAGCGAAGCAATCCAGCGGCGCCACGCCCATGGATGTCGCGCCGCTGGATTGCTTTGCTGCGCTCGCGATGTCGGAGCGTTGTCAGAGTACGCGCGCGAGCCCCGGGACCAGCGCCGCGAGACGGACCTGCGCGCCCAACTCCGCATCGGCCTCCGGCGAAGCCAGCACGGCGGCCCGGCAAAGCCCGTCGCCGCTAAGCCCCGTCACCAGCCGCCCGCCCGGTTCGAGGGCCGCGCGCCAGTGCGCCGGGATCGCCGCGACGCTGCCGTGGACCAGGATCCGGTCGAAGCCGCCATCGGGCAGTTCCGGGGCGAGCCCGTCCGCCCGGACGACATGCACCTCGGCGAGGGACGCCAGCTGTCGCGTCGCCATCCCGGCCAGCGTCGTGTAGCGCTCCAGGCTCAGAACCGCGCCGGCGCCGAGCTGGGCCAGCAACGCGGTCACGTAGCCCGAGCCCGTGCCGATCTCCAGGACGCGCTGACCCGGCTCGAGCCGCAGCAGCGCCAGCATCAGCGCCACCGTGGACGGTGCCGTCATCGACGCGCCGCAGGGCAACGGCAGGGCAATGTCGCGCCGCGCATGCTCCCGATGCGGCTGCGGCGCGAAGGCGTCCCGCGGCACCTGCTCCATGGCCCGCAGCACCGCGGTGTCCCGCAGGCCCCGGCCCCGAAGCGCCATCACGAAGGCCGCGTTGCCGGCAGCCGCCTCCAGGCTGCCCAGATCGATCGACGTCCGTTCGATCACCCGGCGAAGGCCTGCGCGAAGCGCGTCAGCGTCGGCTCGTCGGTGAGGTCGAGGCGCAGCGGCGTCACCGAGATCCGTTTCTCGGCGATGGCCTTGAGATCGGAGCCGTGGCCCGGCTCGAACCGCGCCTTGGCGAAGGCCAGCCAGAAATACGGGTTGCCGCGCCCGTCGACCCGCGCGTCGATCGACAGCAGCGCCTGGTTGCGGAAGCCCTGTGCGGCCACCGCGACGCCCCGCACCTCGGCCGGCTCGCAGTCCGGAAAGTTCACGTTGACCAGGATGCCGGGCTCGATCCCGGTCTCCAGGATCTTGCGGACGACCCTCGCGCCGTGCGTCCGGGCGCAGTCCCACTTGAGCGCGCCGCGCCCGCCGGCGCCGTAGGCTTGGCTGAGCGCGATCGAGCGGATCCCGAGGATCGTCCCCTCCATGGCGGCCGCGATCGTCCCCGAATAAGTCACGTCCTCGGCGACGTTCTGGCCGCGGTTGACCCCCGACAGGACGAGGTCCGGGCCGTGATCGCCCAGGATGTGACGCACGCCCAGGATCACGCAGTCCGACGGCGTGCCCTTCACGGCGAAGCGCTGCTCCGAAACCTGCCGCAGCCGCAGCGGGTCGTTGAGCGAGAGCGAGTGCGACACGCCGGACTGGTCGCTCTCCGGCGCCACGACCCAGACGTCGTCCGAGAGCTCCCGGGCGATCTCCTCCAGGGTACTGAGCCCCGGCGCGTGGATGCCGTCGTCGTTGGTGACCAGGATGCGCATCAGCGGGTGCCCTCGATCCGATTGAGCCCGCCCATGTAGGGGTGGAGCACCGACGGGATCGTGATGCTGCCGTCCGGGTTCTGGTAGTTCTCCATCACGGCGATGAGCGCGCGGCCGACCGCGACGCCCGAGCCGTTGAGGGTGTGGACATAGGCCGGCTTGCCGTCCTTGCCCCGGTAGCGGGCGTTCATCCGCCGTGCCTGGAAGTCGCCGCAGACCGAGCAGGACGAGATCTCGCGGTGGGTGCGCTGGCCCGGCACCCAGACCTCGATGTCGTAGGTCTTCTGGCTGGCGAAGCCCATGTCGCCGGTGCAGAGGGTCATCACCCGGTAGGGCAGATCGAGCTTCTTCAGCACCGCCTCGGCGCTGGACAGCATCCGCTCGTGCTCGTTGGCGGATTCCTCCGGCGTCGTGATCGAGACCAGCTCGACCTTGCTGAACTGGTGCTGGCGCAGCATGCCGCGGGTGTCCCGCCCCGCCGCCCCGGCCTCGGCGCGGAAGCAGGGGGTGAGTGCGGTGAAGCGCAGAGGGAGTTCTTCCTCGCGGAGGATCGACTCGCGCACGAGGTTCGTCAGCGGCACCTCGGCGGTCGGGACGAGCCAGAAATGCTCGTCGCTGACCGGCGCCGAGTCCGCGCCCGCCTGCCCCTGCAGCGCCTTGACGTAATCGAGGCCCTTGAAGACCGAGAACTGGTCGTCCTCGAACTTCGGCAGCTGCGCGGTGCCGAACATGGCGGCGTCGCGCACCAGCACCGGTGGCGCCACCTCCAGGTAGCCGTGCTCCTGCGTGTGCAGGTCGAGCATGAACTGGCCGAGCGCCCGCTCCAGCCGCGCGAGCTGGCCTTTGAGCACCACGAAGCGCGAGCCGGACAGCTTGGCCGCCGCCTCGAAATCCATCAGGCCGACGGCCTCGCCGAGCTCGAAATGCTCCTTGCCCTCGGTCAGCCGTTCGCGGGTGGAGGCGTGGCTGCGGTAGAGGACGTTGCCGTGCTCGTCCGCGCCTTCCGGCACGTCTGGCTTCGGCCGGTTCGGGATCGCGGCGAGCCGGTCGGCCAGGGTCTTGTCGGCCGCGTCCTGCGCGGCTTTCAGCTCGGGCTCGGCTTCCTTCAGGGCCGCGACCTCCGCCATCAGGGCGGCGGCACGGTCCTCGTCCTTGGCCTTCTTGGCGCCGCCGATCTCCTTGGCCAGCGCGTTGCGCCGCTCCTGATTGGCCTGCGCGGCCGAGACCGACGATTTCCGCGTCTCGTCGAGGGCGATCAGCTCGGCCGAGAGCGGCGCGAGGCCCCGGCGGGCGAGGTCGCGGTCGAAGGCGTCCGGGTTCTCCCGGATGGCGCGGATGTCGTGCATCGAGTCGGCTCGGGTCTTCTGCGCGGCGTCGAGCGCGCGGGCCCCGCTTTGCCGCATCGCGTCCGGTGGGACAAGCGCGGGTGTCGGACCGGTCCGACTCGGATCGGCATTCTCTCTCACAGTCATTCCGGGGCGCCGGGGGCGGGCCCGGAATCCAGAACCGCGACGCGCACCGGAACCTGGCGCGTTGGTGCGTCTGGACCCCGGGTTCCGCTGCGCGGCCGCGTGGTGACGAGGCCTATGAGCCGGCCGTCACGCCTTCGGCGGCGCGAGCTTGAGCTGGTCGATCGCCCAGAGCCACGTCCCGTCCGCCTGCTCGCGGGCGACCTCCACCGAGAACGCGCCCTTGGGCAGCTGCGCGAAGGTCATGGCGAGCGCGCCGTTGCGCAGGGGCGGCGGCGTTTCCGGCGCCGGGAAGTCGGATTTGCGCGCCAGCAGGTCGGCGTAGAAGGTCCGGATCTCGGCATGGCCGGTGGCGACCACGCGGCCGGCTGCCAGCACCGCGTCGGGTTCGTAGAGGGCGACGAGGCCCTCGACGTCGCCGGCATTGGCGCGTCGGTTGAACAGGGCGGCAAGCTCCTCGGGGGCGCGGGCGGGCTCTCGCGTCTGGTCCGACATGGCGTCTCCTCGTCCGGCCCTGGCGGCCGATTGATCCTGCGGAAATGCGCCGGGCCGCCGATTTTTCCCCGGCCTGGGTCATTTCAGGCGCGTCCCGTCGCGGTCCGTTACCGAGACGGCTACCGGGATCCCGGCCTTCACGCTCTCCGAAACGGTGCAGAACCGCTCGAACTGCTCCAGCACCCGGTCGATCCGGGGCATTTCGGCGGCGCCGGCCCCGAGCTGAATGTGGACGCCGATCCCGGTGACCCGCAGCCGCCCTTCGGCGTTGCGCTCCACCCGGCAGGACGCCTCGGCCGCCACACCCCGCGCCTCCTGGCGGAACTTGCCCAGGGCGAAGACGAGGCTGGCGCAGAGGCAGTTCGCGACCCCGGAGATCAGGAGCTGCTCGGGGAACGGCCCGGTCCCGCCGCCGATCGGCGGCGCCTCGTCGGTGATCAGCGCCGGCAGGGCCGAACCGAAATCCACCGTGAAGACGTAATCGGCGACCTGGGTGATCCGGATCGTCGGTCCTGTTTCCATCGTGCTCCCCGGCGTCATGGCGCCCACCCCGCCGGGAGACTCAACGCCCGATCCGGGTTCGCGTTCGGAAGACCTGCGTCATGCGTCCGGATACGGATGATTTCCCGGAATCTTCCCCGTAGAACCGGCCGCCTGACCGACCTGCACGCGAACCCCCCGATCCGATGACGAGCCCCGCGACCCTCGACACCCTGATGCCGCTCCTGGAGCGCATCGCCACCGCGCTGGAGCGGGCCGCGCCCGCAATCCCGCCGGCCTTCGACCCGAACGCCGCCGACGCCTTCCTGTGGGGCCCCGAGCGCCGGCTGACCCCGGTGCCGCAGGTCGCCCGCGTGGAGATGGGCCTGCTTACCGGCATCGACCGGGCACGCGACACCCTGGTGGAGAACACCGAGCGCTTCGCCCGCGGCCTGCCGGCCAACAACGCCCTGCTGTGGGGCGCCCGCGGCATGGGCAAGTCCTCGCTGGTCAAGGCGGCCCATGCCGAGATCAACGCCCGCCGGCCTGCCGGCAGCCTGCCGATGAAGCTCGTGGAGATCCACCGCGAGGACATCGAGGCGCTGCCGGACCTGATGGCCCTGCTGCGGCCGGACCCGCACCGCTGGCTCGTCTACTGCGACGACCTCTCCTTCGACGCCGACGACACCTCATACAAGTCGCTCAAGACGGCGCTCGACGGCGGCATCGAAGGGCGGCCGGGGAACGTGCTGTTCTACGCCACCTCGAACCGCCGGCATCTCCTCGCCCGCGACATGATGGAGAACGAGCGCTCGACGGCGATCAATCCCGGCGAGGCCGTGGAGGAGAAGGTCTCGCTTTCGGACCGTTTCGGCCTCTGGCTCGGCTTCCACAAGTGCAGCCAAGACGAGTACCTGGCGATGATCCGCGCCTATGCTGACCGCTACGGCCTCGCCGTCCAGCCGGAGCAGCTGCGCGCCGAGTCCCTCGAATGGGCCACCACCCGCGGCTCGCGCTCGGGCCGCACCGCCTTCCAGTTCACCCAGGATCTGGCGGGGCGGCTCGGCAAGACCCTCGACTGAGGGGCGGCCTAGCGCCCGCTCGATCCGAACCCGCCGGCGCCCCGGTCCGAGCCGGGGCCGGGCGCGCCCTCCAGCATGGTCAGCACCGGCCGGGTGATCCGGGTGAAGACGAGCTGCGCGATCCGCTCGCCCGGCTCGATCCGGACGGGCTCGGATTCGTCCCGATTCCAGGCGGAGACCATCAGCGGGCCCTCGTAATCCGCGTCGATCACGCCGGTGCCGTTGCCGAGCACAAGGCCCTCCCTGTGGCCGCGGCCCGAGCGGGGGAAGATCAGCCCGCACCAGGCGGGCTCGCGGATCAGCACGGCGAAGCCGGCGGGGATCAGGACCGACTTGCCCTGAGCCGGCAGGACCAGGGGCGCATCGAGGCAGGCATGCAGGTCAAGGCCTGCCGCGGCCGACGAGCCCCAGCGCGGGAAGCCCCAGCCCGGCAGGCGCGGGTCGAGCAGCCGCAGGCCGACCTCGGGCAGGTCGCTCACGCGGAGAGCCGCGCGATCGCCTCGGCCATGGCAAGCGTCCGCCGGGCCGCCTCGACGTGAAGGCGCTCGACCATCTTGCCGTCCACCGCGATCACGCCGCGCTCGCGGCTCTCCGGCGCGTCGAAGTCGCCCATCAGCCGCCGCGCCTGCGCGATCTCCTCGGCGTCCGGCCCGAAGGCCGCGTTGGCCGGGCCGATCTGGCTCGGGTGGATCAGCATCTTGCCGTCGAAGCCGAGGTCGCGCCCCTGCGCGCACTCGGCCTCGAACCCGGCCGCGTCGGTGAGGTCGGTAAAGACGCCGTCGATCGCCTCGATCTCGTAGGCTCGGGCGGCGGCCAGGACGTTCATCAACCAGGGCATCAGCGCGGCCCGCCCGGGCGGCCGGATCCGAGACGCCTTCAGCAGGTCGTTCGGGCCGATCACCAGGGCGCCGAGCCGCCCGTCCACGTCCCGGGCCGCGCCCGCAATCTCGGCGGCGTTCACCACCGCCATCGGCGTCTCGATCATCGCCCAGACCCGCGTCGCCAGCGGCGCGCCAAGGCGGCGCAGGCGCGAGCCCACGGCGATCAGCGCGTCGGAGGCGCGGACCTTCGGCACCAGGATCGCGTCCGGGGCGGCCGGCGCGAGCGCGACGAGGTCGGCCTCGCCGTCCTCGGTCTCGGGCGGGTTGATGCGGACCACGATCTCGCGCTGGCCGAAGCCCCTCGCCGCAACCGCGGCAGCGACCTGCGCGCGGGCCTGAGCCTTCACCGCGGGTGCGGTGCCGTCCTCAAGGTCGATCAAGATCACGTCGGCGGGCAGCGTCCGCGCCTTTTCCAGCGCCCGGGCGTTGGAGCCGGGCATCGCCAGCACGCTGCGGCGGGGACGGATCTCGCTCATCACGCTTCTCCCGGGGCTGCGGCGCCCGTCCGGGCGCGGATAGCTTTCCGCGCCCGGACGGGCAAGGCAGACAAGACCATCGCGGGCTTCGGGTTCCGGGCCAGAGGCGCGGCGCGGGACCGGCAGAGGGAGCGAGGATGGCGCGCTGGATCGCGGGGCTGGACGGTTGCCGGGGCGCCTGGGCGGGCGCCCTCATCGACGTTGACGATCCGGCTCGCCACCGCTGCGCCTTGTTCCCCGACGTCGCCGCGCTCCTCGACACGCCGGAACAGCCGCTGATCGTCGGAATCGACGTGCCGATCGGATTGCCCGACCGGATCTTCGGTGGCGGACGGTCCGCCGATCGCGCCGCCCGCGCGCGCCTGGGGCCGGCGCGCTCCTCGGTCTTCCCAATGCCGCCCCGCGCCGCGGTGTACGCGCCGGACTACGAATCCGCGAAGGCGGCCTCCCGCGCCGGCAGCGAGCCGCCCTTCGCGCCCTCGATCCAGGGCTTCAACATCTTCCGCTACGTCCGCGCGGTGGACACGCTCCTGCGGGAGCGCCCGGAGGCGCGCGACCGGCTCCACGAGGTGCACCCGGAGGTCGCGTTCCACGCGCTCAACGGCGACCGGCCCCTCGGCCTGCCCAAGAAGGGCCGGAACGCGCAGGCGGGTCTCGCCCTGCGGCGGACCCTCCTGGCTGCCGCCGGCCTGCCCGCTGCGCTGATCGCCGGCCGGGTCAAAGGTGTCCCGGAGGATGACCATCTCGACGCCCTCGCGGCGCTGGTCGTCGCCCGCGACTTTCTCGACGGCTGCGCCGTGCCGCTGCCGGCGCGGCCGGAGCGCGACGCGCATGGGCTGCCGGTGGTGATCTGGGCGCCGGCCTCACGGGCGGACGATCGAACCCCGCCGGAACAGTGATCATTTGCACCATACCGGTGTTCATCGCGAACCGCGCGCGCTAGCTCAGCCGCCATGAGCGCAGAAACCCCGCTTCCGATCCGTCATATTGCCCGGGCGATCGTCCTCGATCCGCAGGACCGGATCCTGCTGATCGCCTACACGTCGGTCCACGCCAAGGGTCCGGACGGGGCGCCGCTCCGGTTCTGGTTCATGCCCGGCGGCGGTCTGGAGCCCGGCGAGGACCACGTCACCGCCTGCCGGCGCGAGCTCGAGGAGGAGATCGGCCGCGCCGACGCGACCATCGGCCCGCAGGTCGCCGCCTGCGACGGGCCGTTCCACCTGTTCCGCCAGTCGCGTGACGCGCGCGAGCGCTACTTCCTCGTCCGCCTGCCGGACGACCGGGTCGATACCAGCCGCCTCGCCGAGACCGAGGACAACCCCCTGATCGGCACGCGCTGGTGGCCGCTCGATGAACTGCGCGCCAGCGGCGAGCGCGTCGAGCCCGTGGGCCTCGCCGAGCTTGCAGCCGAAGTCGCGAGCGGGACTATTCCGGTCCAGCCGCGCGTTCTGAGTTGGCAGGATCCTTGAGTTCCACTCCGCGCAACGCGGAATCCTCTAACCGGAGACCAATTGATGTTCCCCATCTACCTGACTGAAGGGTACCGGTCCTTCCTGCAGGATCGCTTCCCGACGGAGCGCCGCCGCTTCGCGCAGCTCGCTTCCAGCCAGAATCCCGAGATCCTGATCATCAGCTGCTGCGACAGCCGTGTCTCGCCCAGCGCGATCTTCAATGCCGGTCCGGGCGAGCTGTTCACGATCCGCAACGTCGCCAACATCGTGCCGGTCTACCAGCCCGACGGGCAGTACCACGGCACCTCGGCGGCTCTGGAATTCGCCGTCCAGGCGCTGGAGGTGAAGCATATCGTCGTGCTCGGCCACGCCACCTGCGGCGGCATCAAGGCCTACGCCAACAAGGCCAAGCCGCTCTCCCCGGGCGACTTCATCGGCAAGTGGGTCTCGCTCGTGGGGCAGGCCGAGTCCAAGGCGGGCGATCCCGACGCGCCGGACTACCTGACCAAGCTGGAACTCGCCGTCGTCAAGCAGAGCATCGAGAACCTGCTGACCTTTCCGTTCGTGAAGGAGCGGGTCGACGACGGCCGGATCGAGCTCCACGGCGCCCATTTCGGCGTGGCCACCGGCTCGCTGCTGGTCTGCGATCCGACGACCGGCGAGTTCAAGCCGCCGCTCGACACTGCCGGGTTGGCGGTCCGTTCGGTCGCCGCCATCGCGTGCGACTGAGCGCGACGCGGACATAAAAAAAGGCGGCGGGCTCGCACCCGCCGCCGATCGGCCCGGCGCGAAGCCGGGCCTTGTGCCGGATCGTGTCTTACATCGCGCCCGGCAGACGCTGGGCCATCTGGAGGTGCATCTGCAGGGCCGGCAGGGCCTGCTGGGCGTAGTTGCGCAGGGCCGGGTTCGGGCCGCCCTGGGCGTAGGCCTGGGTCATCGCCAGGCTCATCTGATGCGCCTGGATCTGCTGGGTCGCGTACAGGCGATCGAACCGCGCGCCGGCCGGGGCGGCCGACAGCTCCGACAGCATCGCCTGCTGCTCGGGGTTCGGCGGCACGATGGTGGAGGCGCCGGTGGCCATGACCTCGCCACGACCGATCTGGCTGCCCGCTGCGGCACCGCGCGCTGCGCCCGCACCCGCGCCCTCGAGGCCGCCGACCGGGCCGCCCGACAGGGTGCCGTCGACCACGCCGGTCGCCGCGCCGACACCGGCGCCGACCGCGCTGCCCGCTACAGCGACAGGGGCGGTGATCAGGCCGCCGAGGCCCGGATCGCCGGCCGCCATGGCGCCGGTCTGGCCGCCGGCGAGGGCGACGTTGGCGGCGCGATGGTCACGCAGCACTTCCTGGGCGTAGGAGCGGATCCGCGGATTGCGCGACTTGGACAGCGCGATCTGCGAGGACTGGATCTCGAATGCGTTCGCCTGCATCGACTGGACGCGGAAGTCGTTGGCGCTCTGCGCGAGAGCCGGCGTCGACAGCGCCAGGACGAGCGCGGAGGCAGCAGCATAATTCTTGAGCATCGGAACCTCTTGTCAAAGTGGACGCGCGAACGGGCATGGTACGCTGCACGCGGAGATCGCAGACCTCACGCCGGCGCGTTCGCGAATTGGTGCGTCAACGAGGCCATCGGCTTATGGTTCCTGCTGTTTTTGCTTCGCGCCAGGCAGGATCTACGATGGATTGGCGGCCTTGGAGACACGTGTCACCGACCAACCAGGGTGATGGATTTCGGGCTCGCTCCCGGCGCGCCGCAATGACGGCGCGATCGTCCAACCTCGGACGGGCGGCTCGTCGCGACCGGGCCGCGGCCGCTACATGAGCCTCGTCGCCGTCCAGATCCTGCGCGCCGCGGCGGCGCTGATGGTGGTGTGGCACCACGCGCGGCACGAGGCCGGGCTGCTCGCCGGGCGCGGCGCCGGCCCGGCCCTCGACCCCGGCACGCTGCTGCCCTGGTGGGGCGGGGTCGATCTGTTCTTCGTGATCTCCGGCCTTGTCATCGTCCTGGCGGCCGGGCGCCTGTTCGGGCAGCCGGGCAGCCGGGGGCGCTTCCTGGCGCACCGGGTCGCCCGGGTGGTGCCGCTTTACTGGCTGGTGAGCCTCGCCTATCTCGGCCTCGCCCTCGCCCGCCCGGAGCTTCTCGGCGAGGCCGCCGCGCTGGCCCATGATCCCGGGGCGCTCGTCGCCGGGTTCCTGTTCTGGCCGGCGGCCCGGCCCGACGGCACCGTCCAGCCCCCCTACGGCCTGGGTTGGACCCTGAACTACGAGGCCTTCTTCTACGTCCTCTTCGCGGCCGGACTCGGCTTCGGCCGACGCGGCGCGGTGGCTTGGCTGGTCCTGGTCCTGGCGCTTCTGGTTGCCGCCGGGAGACTCATGCCCGACCTGCCGGTGCCGCTGCGCTTCTGGGCGGATCCAATCGTGCTGGAATTCGCGGCCGGCGCCGGCCTCGCCCTCGCCTATCGCAACGGATTCCAGCCTGGGCTGCCGGTCCGCCTCGTCCTCGCGGCCCTCGGCACCCTGGGTCTTGTCCTGGCGGCCCGCTGGCTTGCCGGCCTGGACGGGGCCGACGGGTTCCTCCGCCCGCTGCTCGTCGGCGTGCCGGCGGCGCTGCTGGTGGCGGCCGCGCTCGGGCCGGAGCGCGACGCCGCGCAGGTCTCACGCCTGCCGGCCGCGGTGCGGGGCCTCGTGATCCTCGGGGACGCGTCCTACGCCCTCTATCTCGTGCATCCCTTCGCGCTGCGCCTCGTCCGCGAGGCGCTGCTCCGGCTCGGCCTCGCGCCGGCCGTGCACCCCTGGGGCGGGATGGCCCTGATGCTCGCGGGCAGCGTCGCGGCCGCCCTGCTGGTCCACCGCCTCGTCGAGCGGCCGCTTACCCGGTGGGCCCGGTCCCGTCTCGATCCAGGCGACGCGCAAAACCGTGTGCGCGCCGTGCCGTGCCCGGTTCCACAGAGCGGCCGCCCGGATTAGCCTCGTCCCCCGAGGAGGACGCTGCCATGAAGACGCTGCTCGTACCCGTCGCAATGCACGACGCCCTGCCCTCCGTGTTCGAGACGACCCGGCTGGCGGCTTCGCGCTTCGGCAGCCTGATCGAGGGCGTGTCCCTGCGTCCTGCGTTGGCCGAATACGTGCCGGTCGACATGGTCGGGGGCATGACGTGGCTGCGCGACGAGGAGGCCGACCGGGCCGAGGCCGAGGAGGCGGGTGGCCGCTTCGTCGCCTTCATGGATGCGGCCGGCATTCCCCGGCATGCCCGTGACGGGCTGTGCATTCCGGAGCGGGTCGCGGAGGCCGGACCGCGCTTTCGCTGGCGGCAGGACGTGCCGACCGGCGACGCCTTCCTCGGCCAGTACGCGCGGCTGTTCTCGGCCACCGTGGTCGGCCGTCCGGGCACCACCGACAACGCGCCGCGCATGACCACCTTCGAGACCGCCCTGTTCGAGAGCGGCCGGCCGATCCTGCTCGCGCCGCCGACCCCGCCGGCGAGTCTCGGCGATGCGATCCTGATCGCCTGGAACGGCTCCACCGAGACCGCCCGCGCCGTCGCCTTCGCGATGCCGTTCCTGCGGAAGGCGCAGCGGGTGCTGGTGCTCAGCGTCGAGGGCGGCATGGTGCCGGGCCCGACCGCGCAGGATCTGGCCCAGGCGCTGGCCTGCGAAGGCGTGGACGCGTCCCACCGGGCGCTGCCGGCCGGTCGGCGCGCGCCCGGCGAGACCTTCCTCACCGAGGCGCAGGCCTTCGGCTGCGACCTGCTGATCAAGGGCGCCTACACCCAGAGCCGCCTGCGCCAGATGATCTTCGGCGGTGTCACCAGCCACGTGCTCGCCCACGCCGACATGCCGGTCCTGATGGCGCATTGACGGCCCCGACCTTGAGCGGCGGCCATCGGGGATGGCACGCCTGCGACCGGGAACCGGGCGTGGCGCCTGACGTTCGGCTCCCGGACCTGAGCGACAAGGAGCCCGTGAGCCCTGTGAAACGCCTTCTCCTTGCCCCCGTGCTGGCCTTGGCCGCCACGGCCGCCGTCCGCGCCGAGCCGATTTCACCCCGGTTCCGCGGCACAATCATCCGGGCCGAGGCCGACCGTCTGGAGATCCGGCGGTCCAGCGGCAGCACCCTCACCCTGCGGATGGGGCCGCGGACCCGGATCTACGCGGTGAACCAGTCGAGCCTGTGGTCGATCAAGCCGGAGAGCTACGTCAGCGTGGTCGGTGCGCCCGGATCGGAGCCCCAGCGCGCCACGGCGGTGACGCTGTACTCGCCGTCCGAGCGGGGCTTCGAGGCGGGAAGCCAACCCTGGGACACCGCCCCCGGCGCGAGCCTGACGGCCGGCTGGGTGACCGACCTGCAGGCCGGATCGCCCCTGCGGGTGGCGCTGTCCTACACCGGCGGCCGATCCGCCTTCGAAGTCCCGCGCGACACGCCGGTCACCCAGCTGTCGCCAGGCGAGAAGGCGCTGCTCGAACCCGGTGCGGCCGTGACCATCTTCGCCCGGTCCGCTCCGGACGGATCGCTCGACGCCGGCACGATCGCGGTCGGGCGTCAGGGCGTCGTGCCGGGCCTCTGACCGGGCCGGCCCCGGCGCCGCGCGTGGGCTGCGTCACCGTTCCGGCGAACGGACCGCGCGCCGCGGTCGAAGCTGCGCTACATCGGTCACCGATGAGCGACTCGGTCTTCACCCTCGATCCGCGCCTGGCCGCCGACACCGTCGAGGTCGGCGACCTCGCCCTGTGCCGCGTGCTGCTGATGGACGATGCCCGGTTTCCCTGGCTGATCCTCGTGCCGCGCCGTCCGGATCTCGTCGAGATCACCGATCTTTCAGAGTCGGACGCGCAGGCGCTCTGGCAGGAGACCCGCATCGCCGTCGGCGTGATGCAGGCCCTGTCCCGGCCCGACAAGGTGAATGTCGGGGCTCTCGGCAACGTCGTGGCGCAGCTTCACGTCCATGTCGTCGGACGCTTCCGCTCGGACCCGGCCTGGCCCGGACCGGTCTGGGGCGTCGGGACCCGCACGCCCTACCCGCTTCACGCCCGCGCGCAGCTCATCGAGCGCGCCGGCGCCCTGTTCTCGGCGGCCTGAACGAAACGCATGACCGATCCCCGCGACACCCTCGGCTTCGTCCGGAACCGTCTCGATCGGCATTCGGCCGAGCAGCCCGAGGAAGCGGTTCCCGCCCTCGACGCGCCGGAGGCGCGCCTGGTCCTGCTCTGCGGCGACCGGCTCGTCCTGCGCGGCGCGACGGCCCTTATCGATCCCGCCGACGCGGCGGGCCTGACCGACGGGATGCGGATCTTCCTGGGGCATCGGGACGGGCAGCCGGTCTTCGCCGCCGCGGCGCCGGCCGAGGCCGCGGAGCGGTTCGCCGACGACGGGATCCGCACCCTCGACCTGCGTTCGATTGCCACCGAATCCATCGTGGAGGCGGAGGAACTCGGGCTTTTGGCCGTGGCCAAGTCGATGCTCGACTGGCATGCCCGTCACGGCTTCTGTGCCAATTGCGGCACCGTCACCGCGGTGAAGGCCGGCGGCTTCCGGCGCGAGTGCCCGAACTGCAGCGCCCACCACTTCCCGCGGGTCGACCCGGTGGTGATCATGCTGGTGCGCCGAGGCGACGCCTGCCTGCTCGGCCGCGGGCCGCATTTCCGGCCGCACATGTATTCCTGCCTCGCGGGCTTCCTGGAGCCCGGCGAGACGATCGAGGACGCGGTCCGCCGCGAGGTGTTCGAGGAGACGCGGATCCGCGTCGGCGCGGTCACCTACCGGACCTCGCAGCCCTGGCCGTTCCCGTCGTCTCTGATGCTCGGCTGCGCCGCCGAGGCCCTCGACGGCGCCATCGTCACCGATCCGAACGAACTTGAGGATGCCCGCTGGTTCGATCGCGCGGCCGTCGCCGCGATGCTGGACGGCACCCATCCCGAGGGGATCCAGGCGCCGCCGCCCATGGCGATCGCCAATTACCTGATGCGCGCCTTCGTGGCCGGCGAGACCTGAGCCAGCTTCGGTCGATGATTACGGCGCTGCCGTCCTTGCGAGCGGCGCGAAGCAATCCAGGCGGCGCGACGCTGACCGATGTCGCGCTGCCCTGGGTCACGTCGCTCCGCCTGGTGAGGGCGTCGCGGGTGGCCTTCGGCGAGAGCAGGTTCAGACCGCCACGCGATTCTGCTCTGCCTGGGCTGGAAGCGCGCCCCGCATCTCGGAGAAGGCTTCGCCCACCATCAGCAGGGCCGGCCCGTCGAGCCCCGCCGCCTCGACCCGGTCGGCGAGATCGATCGCCGTGCCGCGCAGCGCCGTCTGGTTCGGGCGCGTTGCGTTGAAGACGAGGAGCGCCGGCGTCGTGGGCGCCAGCCCCTCCGCGACCGCGCGGGCGAGCAGCGCTCGCAAGGTACGCTTGGGCATGTAGACGACGGTCGTGACGCTGGGATCGGCCAGCGCACCCCAGTTCAGATCGTCGGGCAGCGCCCCGCGTCGGTCGTGGCCGGTGACGAACTGGAGGCGGCGCGCGGCATCGCGGTGGGTCAGCGATACGCCGAGAGCCGCCGCGGCGCCCTGCGCGGCCGAGACACCGGGCACCACGGTCACCGGGATGCCGGCGGCGCGGCAGGCCTCGATCTCCTCGCCGGCCCGGCCGAAGACCAGCGGGTCGCCGGATTTCAGCCTCACCACCTGCTTGCCGGAGCGGGCGAGCTGCACCATCAGCGCGTTGATGTCGTCCTGCCGGCAGGACGGGCCGTGGCCGGTCTTGCCCACCAGCATGGTGCGGGCCTCGCGGCGGGCGTAATCGAGGATCTCCGGGGCGACGAGGTCGTCGTACAGGATCATGTCGGCGTTGCGCAGCGCCCGCAGGGCCTTGAGCGTGAGGAGTTCCGCGTCACCGGGGCCGGCGCCGACCAGGGTGACCGCCCCGCCCTTCGGAGCCGCTTCGGTCTCGCCGAGCAGCTCGGCGAGGTCGGTTTCCGTCGGTCTCCGGTCGGGTTCCGCGAAGGCGCGGTCGGTGAAGCGCTCCCAGAAGGCCCGGCGCTCGGCGAACCCGTGGAAGCGCGCGGTGACGCCGTCCCGCCAGTCGCGGGCGGCGCCCATCCAGCGGGCGAACCCGCGGGGCAGCATCGCCTCGATCCGGGCGCGCACGGTCTGGCCGAAGACCGGGGCGGCGCCCTCCGTCGAGATGCCGACCACCAGCGGTGACCGGTTGACGATGGCGCCGAACTTCACGTCGCAGAGATGCGGCCGGTCGACCGCGTTGACGATGGCGCCGGCCCCGCGCGCCGCCGCCACGAAGGCGACGCACTCGGCCTCGTCCTCCATAGCGCCGATGCAGAAGGCCGCACCCCAGAGGTCGTCGGGGCTCCAGGCGCGTTCGTGCAGCACCACCTGCCCGTCGACGATCTCGCCCGGCACGGCGCGCAGCTCCTCGCTGGGCTCGGGGGCGTAGACGTCGACATGGGCCCCGGTCGCGGCGAGGACCTTCACTTTCCAGGGCGCGCCGCCGGAGGAGCCGGCCAGCACCACCCGCTTGCCGCGCAGGGGCACGAAGACGGGCAGCACCGCCAGCGGCTCCAGGCCAGCAGCCTTGGTCTCGCGGGGTGCGCGGGCGGCGCGCAGGGGAGTCTCGGTCACGGGCCTGTCCTGAATCGTCCTCGGTCGGTCCGTCCCGTCCGTCCCCTCATCCTGATGTGCTGCGCAGCAGCCTCGAAGGAGGGCTCCAGGGATCGCGCGGCCGGCTGGAGGGCTCCTTCAAGGCCCGCCGACGCGGGCGCCTCGGGATGAGGGGATCGGATGGGATCACCCGGTCCGTCCTCTCCGGTGAGTGTATCAGAAAATCACGCGGCGCGGGCGGTCTGCCCGACCAGCATCTTGCGGATCTCAGGGATGCAGGAGCCGCAATTCGTGCCGGCCTTGCAGGAGGCGCCCACGGCCTCCACGGAGCCGGCGCCCTCGGCGATGGTCGCGGCGATCACGTCGGCGCCGACGCCGTGGCAGGCGCAGACCACCGGCCCCGCCGAGGCCGTCGCCGCGCGGCCCGAGAGCAGCGCCCGTCGCGCCGCGGCCTCCGGCTCCTCGGCGGCGAACAGCGCTTTCGCCGCCTCCCAGTCGGGCTGCGCCTCCGTGGGTCCGTAGGCGAGACAGGCGACGAGCCGGGAGCCGTCGTAGACGGCGCAACGGTAGCGGTCCCGGGCGTGGTCGGCATACTCGGCCAGATCGCCGCCCGGGAGCGCGCCGCTCTGGATCAGTCCGCGGATCATCAGCGCGACGGCACGGGAACTCGCCTCGGTGGCGAATTGCAGGCCCCAGCCGCCCGTGACCGCCGCCCGCGCCCACCACCAGCCGTCGGGCAGCGCCACCTGCTGCCGCGACAGCAGGAAGCCCCTGGCCCGGTAGGCGACCGGCGCGATGGCGACCGGGGTCGCCTTCAGCTCGGGTTGTCCGGACACCGGGTCCGGCACGCCGCGCACCAGCGCGCCGACCCGAGCCTGCGACGCGAAGGCGCCGCCCCAATGCATCGGCATGAACAGGCTGCCCGGCACCACCGTGTCGGTGACCATCACCTCCAGCTCGGCTTCGCCGTGCTCGGTGGTCAGACGGGCGATCCCGCCATCCGTGAGCCCTTGGATCGCCGCGTCGTCCGGATGCACCTCGACGAACGGAACGGCCCGGTGCGCCGACAGGCGCTGGCTCTTCCCGGTGCGGGTCATCGTGTGCCAGTGGTCGCGCACCCGACCGGTGTTCAGCACGAAGGGGAACGCCTCCGAGACCGACTGGGCGAGGCCCGGCGGCTGCACGGCCACGAAGCGAGCGCGCCGGTCGAAGGTGTAGAACCGGCCGTCGCCGAACAGGCGCGCCTTGCCCTGCGGCGCGCCCCGGAAGCCGGAGCGCTTCGGGATCGGCCATTGCACCGGCAGGGTCGCGTCGTAGGCGGCGTCGCCGATGTCCGCGAGTGCGCCGAGGTCGAAGTCGCGGGTGCCGTTGTTCTCGTAGGCCGAGAGCCCGGCATGCTCGCGGAAGATCGCCGCGGCGGAGTCGAACGCGAAGGCCCGGCCGTGCCCGAGCCGGCGACCGACATCGGCCAGCACCGCCCAGTCGGGCCTCGCTTCGCCGGGGCTCTTCAGGAAGCGGCGCTGGCGCGAGATCCGGCGCTCGGAATTTGTGACAGTGCCGTCCTTCTCGCCCCATGCCTGAGCGGGCAGCAGCACAGTGGTCCTGGCCCGGCCCCTTGCGGTGTCGGAATCCGACACCGCCTCGGACACCACGTAGAGATCGAGGCCGGCGAGCGACTCGCGGATCGCGTCGGCCCGCGGCATCGAGACCAGCGGGTTGGTGCCCATCACCCAGAGGGCCTTGATCTTGCCCCGGGCGATCGCCTCGTAGAGCGCCACCGCCTTCATGCCCTCGCCGGTGATGATCCGCGGGGCGCCCCAGTAGCGTCGCACCCGGTCCACCTCCTCGGGGGTGAAATGCATGTGGGCGGCCAGCATGTTGGCCAGCCCCCCGACCTCGCGCCCGCCCATGGCGTTGGGCTGTCCGGTCAGGGAGAACGGCCCCATCCCGGTCTCGCCGATGCGGCCGGTGATCAGGTGACAGTTGATGATGCTGTTGCCCTTGTCGGTGCCCTGCGCCGACTGGTTCACCCCCTGCGAGAAGGCCGTGACCACCCGGCGCGTGCCGGCGAACAGGGCGTAGAAGGCCGCGATGTCGGCCTCCGGCACGCCGGTGACCGCGGCGACCGCTGCGAGATCCGGCGCGATCTGGCGGGCGCGGTCGAGGGCGCCGTCGAGCCCGGCCGTATGGGCATCGATGAAGGCGCGGTCGCGAAAACCGTTGTCGGACAGGTAGACGAGGAGGCCCGAGAACAGGGCGGTGTCGGTGCCCGGCCGGATGCCGAGGAACAGGTCGGATTCCTGCGCGGTCTGAGTCCGGCGCGGGTCGATAACCACGAACTTGGTGCCGCGGCGCTCCTTGGCGTCGGCCATGCGGCGGAACAGGATCGGGTGGCACCAGGCCGTGTTGGAGCCGACCAGCAAGATCAGGTCGGCCTCGTCGAGATCCTCGTAGCAGCCCGGGACCGTGTCGGAGCCGAAGGCCCGGCGGTGGGCCGCGACCGCGCTCGACATGCACAGCCGCGAATTGGTGTCCACGTGCGGCGTGCCGATGAAGCCCTTCGCGAGCTTGTTGGCGACGTAGTAATCCTCGGTGAGGAGCTGGCCCGAGAGGTAGAAGGCGATCGCGTCCGGCCCGTGCTCGTCCGCCACCGCGCGGAGCTTGCCCGCGACCGTGTCGAGCGCCGCGTCCCACGAGACTTGGGCGCCGTCGACCTGCGGGTGGAGCAGGCGGTTCTCCAGCGACAGGGTCTCGCCCAGCGCCGAGCCCTTCGAGCACAGGCGGCCGAAATTGGCCGGGTGTTCGCCATCGCCCGCGATCGTGGCGCCGCCCTGCCCGTCCGGGGTCGCGAGCACGCCGCACCCGACCCCGCAATAGGGGCAGGTGGTCCGAACCGTCGGCGCCGCCACTGGCTGGGTCATGGCTCGAATCCTCGAAGGGTCGTTCCGGGCTGGAGCAAGCTTCGCGCCGCCACTTCCCCTCCCTTTTGTGGGGAGGGGCTAGGGATGGGGATGGTGCAGAAGGCACCGCCCGAGCCCCATCCTGCGCCACCCTCACCTCCGGCTCCTCCCCACAAGGGGAAGGAGAGCACGTCGCGGTTCAGTACACGTCGGCCTGATACCGGCCGGCTTTCTTGAGCGCCGCGAGATACGCCACCGCGTCCTCCGGGCTCTTGCCGCCGAACTGCGCCGCCACGTCGATGATCGCCCGCTCGACGTCCTTGGCCATGCGCTTGGCATCGCCGCAGACGTAGAAATGCGCGCCGCCCTCGAGCCACTTCCACAGCTCGGCGCCGTTCTCGCGCATCCGGTCCTGGACGTAGGTCTTCTCCGTGCCGTCCCGGGACCAGGCCAGGGACAGGCGGGTGAGCACCTTGTCGTCCTTCAGCTTGGTCAGCTCGTCCTTGTAGAAGAAGTCGCTGGCCTGCCGCTGGTGGCCGTAGAACAGCCAGTTGCGGCCGGGCGCCTGCGTGGCGGCGCGCTCGCGCAGGAAGGCCCGGAACGGCGCGATGCCGGTGCCGGGGCCGCACATGATCACGTCCTTCGACAGGTCAGCCGGCAGCCCGAAGCCGTGCGCCTTCTGGAGATAGACCTTCACCCTGGTCTGCTCCGGCAGGCGCTCGCCCAGGTGGGTGGAGGCGACGCCCAGCCGCAGTCGCGAGCGGTGGTTATAGCGCACCGCGTCCACGGTCAGCGACACGCGGCCGACATCCATCTTCGGCGAGGACGAGATCGAGTAGAGCCGCGGCTGCAGCTCATCGAGCGCCTCGAGGAAGACCTCGGCGTCGGGCCGCGCGCCGGGGAACTTGTGCAGCGCGCCGAGCACGTCGAGATAGGCGGCGTCGCCGTCCGGATCCTCGCCGGAGGCGAGCGCCTGCGCCTTCTTGCGCGCCGCGCCCGAGGTGAGCAGCGATAGGAGCTGGTAGAGGTTGTCGGGCGCCGCGCCGAGCGCGTAGTTGATCAGCAGGTGCTCGCGCAGGGTTTTTTCCCCGATCACCCGCTCGGGGCGGGCGCCCAGCTCCGCGATCACCGCGTCCACCAGCGCCGGGGCGTTGGCGGGGAAAAGGCCAAGCGAGTCGCCAACCTCGTACTGGATCGGCGTGCCGTCCAGCCCGATCTCGATGTGCCACGTCTCCTTCTCGCCGCCCGGATCGTTGAGCCGGCGGCGGGACAGGAACAGCGCCTCGACCGGGTTCTCGCGGCAATAGCCCAGCGGACCGAGATCGGCCGCCTTCGGGGCGTCGTCGTCCGCGTTTGGCGCGGCAGGGGTGCCTCCGGCGGCGCCGAACTCCTCGTCCAGCTTCTTGAGCATGCGCAGGGTCTCTTTGCCGCCGGGCTGGCAAAGGTTCAGGCGCGCTTCGTTCTTCAGGAAGATCGCGTTGGCGTAGTCGGCGCAGTTGTAGCCGCACTGGCCGCAATCCTGCTGGGCCATGGCGGCCATCAGCTTCTGCGGCTCGGGACGGTCCTTGGCCATCGCCATCCGGTCGCCGATCGGCACGGAGGGGTCGTGCCAGGGCGCATCGTCGTTGTCGGCGAGCTTCGGGCCGGTCGCGGGTGCATCGCCGGGGGCCAGCGCCGTGGCACCCGCGACGGAGGGCCCGAGCAAGGCCGCGAAGTAGCCCGAGAGCCAGGCGCGCTGGTCCTCGTTGAAGGGCGCGGTCTCGGGGATCAGGACGAGGGGGGGCGAGACGTGCTGGGTCATGCGGCGGCCTTCAGGGCGGGCTGGTCCTCGGCGGCGTCGCGGAGCGCCTCCGCGCCGGTACGGCTTGTGAAGGCCTGGAAGCTTTCCTCAGGCCCCTGTCGCAGGGCGAGGTAGGCGCGCAGAAGCGCCTCGACGCGGGAGGGCGCATCCTCGGCTTTGACGGATTTCCAGATCTCGGTGCCGATCTTCGGGTTCTCGGCGAAGCCGCCGCCGACCACGACGTCGTAGCCTTCGACGGTGTCGCCCTCCTCCGACACGACGACCTTGGCGCCGATCAGACCGATATCGCCGATGTAGTGCTGGGCGCAGCTGTGGTGGCAGCCGGTGAGGTGGACGTTCACCGGCACGTCGAGGTTCGGCAGCGCCTGCTCGATGTGGTCGGCGATGATCAGGGCGTGACCCTTGGTGTCGGAGGCCGCGAACTTGCAGCCGCGGGCACCGGTGCAGGCCACGAGGCC
The DNA here is from genome assembly GCF_058790235.1 of Methylobacterium sp. FW102-HT35C08. Lineage (NCBI taxonomy): Bacteria > Pseudomonadati > Pseudomonadota > Alphaproteobacteria > Hyphomicrobiales > Methylobacteriaceae > Methylobacterium > Methylobacterium sp. FW102-HT35C08. Next base: position 2,546,218 of record NZ_JBYTCL010000002.1, read on the forward strand.
GGAGCGGATGCCCGCCGCCTTCGTGGTCAGGCCGAGCGCGTCCACGCGGGCTTCGACTTCCGCCACCTTGGCGTCCGACACGCCCGAAAAGATGAAGTTCTGCCAGACGGTGAGGCGGATCTGGCCGTCGCCGCACTCGGCCGCGATCTTGGCGAGCGCCCGCACCTGATCGCTGGTCATCTTGCCGACCGGCAGGACCACGCCGATCCAATTGAGACCCGGCTGCTTCTGGGCGTGAACGCCGACATGGGCGAAGCGGTCGGTGGCCTTGCGCGGCGCGACGTGCTCCGGCGCGACCCGGTCGAGCTTGCGGCCGAGCTTGTCCTCGACGGCGGCGAGGTACTTGTCGAAGCCCCAGGCGTCGAGGACGTACTTCATCCGGCTCTTGTTGCGGTTGGTCCGGTCGCCGTTCTCGATGAACACCCGGATGATCGCATCCGCCACGGCGTTGCACAGCTCGGGCTTCAGCACGATGCCGGTGTCGCGGGCGAGGTCGCGGTGGCCCGAGATGCCGCCGAGGACGAGGCGCATGTAGATCCCCGGCGGCACGGCGGCGCCGTCCAGCACCTCCACGGCCTGGAAGCCGATGTCGTTGGTCTCCTCGAGCGTCGGCATCACGCCGCTGCCGTCGAAGGCGACGTTGAACTTCCGCGGCAGGCCGTAGAGCGAGCGGTCGTTCAGGATCCAGTTGTGCCAGGACTTGGCGAGCGGGCGCGTGTCCAAGAGCTCCTGCGCGTCGATGCCGGCGGTGGACGAGCCGGTGACGTTGCGGATGTTGTCGGCCCCCGCGCCCTGGGCGGTCAGCCCGATATCGGTCAGCCCGTCGAGGAAGGGCTGGGCGTGCTCGGGGCTGATCTCGCGCACCTGCAGGTTCGCCCGGGTCGTCACGTGGACGTAGCCGCCGCCATGCTGGTCGGCGAGGTCGGCGACGCCCGCGAACTGCCAATGGTGCAGGATCCCGTTCGGGATCCGCATCCGGCACATGTACGAGACTTGGTTCGGCGCGACCCAGAACATCCCGTGGTAGCGCCAGCGGAAATTGTCCTCCGGCTTCGGCTGCTTACCGGCGGCGGCCTCCTGGATCAGGCGGTTGTGGCCGTCGAACGGATTCTCGGCGCGCTTCCACTTCTCCTGCTCGCAGAGCTTGCCGCCATCCTTGACGGTCCGGTCCTGCGCCTTGATGTGGATCGCGTCCGGGCCGGTGGGCTCGGCCGGCGGTGCGGCCGCGCCGGCCCCGCCCGTGGTGAGGCCGCCGGTCAGCCGGACGGCGGCGATGCCGGAAGCGAAGCCTTCGAGGTAGCGCTTCTGCTCGGCCTCGAACGCGCCCGCGGCGCCCTGGGTGGTGGTCTCGGACATCCGCGCCTCCTCAAGCAGCGAGCGGCTCGGGCACGGGGCGCCCGAACATCAAGTCGTCCACGCTCTCGATCGGATCGCCGGAGCGGATCAGGCCCTTGCAGGCGCCCTGCTCGGCGATGTCGCCGACGAATACCGCGCCGATCAGCCGGCCCTCGCGCACGAGCAGTTTGCGGTAGAGACCGGCACCGGGATCGGAGAGCACGATCGCCTCGGCATCGTCGGGCGTATCCACGATCCCGGCCGAGAAGACCGGCAGGCCCGACACCTTCAGGCTCGTGGACAGAGCCGTCCCCCGGTACTCGGCCGGATGACCGGCGAGATGGCGGGCCAGCGTCTCGGCGTGCTCATAGGCGGGCTCGACCAGGCCGTAGATCTGGCCGCGGTGCTCGGCACACTCGCCCAGCGCGAAGATGCGCGGATCCGAGGTCGTCATCCGGTCGTCGACCGCGATGCCGCGACCGATCGTCAGCCCGGCCGCCTGCGCCAGCGCCACCGAGGGGCGCACGCCAACGGACATCACCACCAGATCGGCCGGGAGAACGGTACCGTCGGCCAGGACGAGGCGCTCGACGCGGCCATCCCCCTCGATCCGATCGGTGTCGGCCTTGAGGATGACCCGCACGCCGCGCGCCTCCATGGCGCGCTTCACCAGCCCGGCGGCGTGGTGATCGAGCTGGCGCTCCATCAGCCGGTCCATGACGTGGAGCAGGGTCGTGTCGACCCCGAGGCGCGCGAGCCCGACCGCGGCCTCAAGGCCCAGCAAGCCGCCGCCGATGACGATGGCGCGGGCGTGTTGGACGGCGGCCTTCCGGATCGCCGCGACGTCGGCGAGGTCGCGGAAGGTGATGACGCCGGGAAGGTCCATGCCGGGCTTCGGCAGGCGGATGGGAAGGGATCCGACTGCGAGCACCAGCTTGTCGAACGGGAGGACGTGGGTCTCGCCCACGATCACCAGCCCGCTCTCCCGGTCGATCCGCGTCACCGGCGCGCCGGTGATCAGGCGAATGCCGTGAGCTGCGTACCAGTCGAGGTTGCGGAACGCGCAGGCCGCCTCGTCGACCTCGCCTCCGAGCAGCGAGGAGAGCAGGACCCGGTTGTAGGCGGCAGTCGGCTCGGCGCCGATGCAGGTCACGTCGTAGCGGCCGGGGGAGCCCTCGGTCAGGCGCTCCAGAAAGCGCAAGGACGCCATGCCGTTGCCGACCACGACGAGCCTCTCGCGCGGTGGACCGGGTTCGGCGCCCGTATCAGGAACGCGGGTGTGCGTAGGAGATGTCGCCATCGCTCGATCGCGTGTTGGAACCTCGGATGCAGGATCGTTGGCGGACCGCCACGAAAAAGCCGCTGCCGGTCGTCTCTCGGCAGGGGGCTGCCTCAGGAGAACCGGATCAGCGGCCTCGCTGACGGCGCTGTCCGTCGCCGTTGACGGACAGCGAGAAGCAAGCAGGCTTCGTGCCAAGCAGGATCAGCCCCGCCAAACCCCTCAGGGTACGGGGAAAAATTCGATCACTGCTGCGGATGGATGCGGCGCGGCTCTGCACGATGCGCTGCACAAAAAACAGGCGCGCGGCGGCCCAATCGGCAGGCGACGAGCTCGGGATGCGGTTTGGGATGCGCGTCACGGCCCGGACTCCGCCGTGGCTCGGGCGCCCTCGCACACGTTGCCAGTACAGGCCTTGGCGGCTTGACGGCGGCCCAGACTATACGGGCCGAATCTCGCATCACCCGCTACTGGGGTGAGAGATCGCCCGGCCGGTCAGGCGGCTTCAGATCAGCGAGGACAGCATCGCCAGCAGGCCCAGCGTCGGCATCACGCCAGCTGCCAGAACCCAGTACCACGCGTGGCCGATACCGGGACGGCGGTTGTCGTTACCCGCTCGGGGCGGCTTGGCGCCCCGGCAGACGTAGCGTCGAAGCTCGACCCGCATTTGCGGATGCGACGACGACGATCCAGTATCGAGCTTGCGGCATCCGGGCATGGCGGAGACACAACGGGCAACTCCGCCCGACGTTCCAGCATTTGCGGGCCCGCCGTCACACGAAAATGACGAACCTGTTTGTCTGTCTCCGGCCTCAAAGATCCGACGCCGCGGCCCGGTAGAGGTCGGGCCTGTAAACCGTCGCGGCGGACCCTTCGAGGACGCCCGATCTGACCTGCTGCGCGGCGCGCATCTGCGCCATCAGCCACTCGGCGTCTTCGAGGCGCGGCTCCTCGACGGAGGCGCCGAAGCGCAGGAACAGGCCGGGCTCCGATCGCGCGTTGGGATCGCCCGCGAAAGCGCGTCCCAACAGAGCCGCGTCGAGGTCGAGATAGCCGCGGCGCGCGAGGCGGTGGATCAGCTCGGCGCGGTTCTCCGGATCGCCGCACCAGCGGCCGGCGCGCGCCACCGCCCGCACCAGCGGCAGGATCGCACCGTCGAGCCGCTCCGACACGGCCAGGACCTTCTCGGGGGCGTCGGGCGCGAGCGCGCCGCCCTGCACGGCGATGCGCCCGTGCCCGGCCGCGACCGCCACGTCGTTCCACGGAGCACCGGCGCAGAACCCGTCGACGAGGCCGCGCGCCAGGGTTTCGACGCTGTATTGGGGCGGGACGACCACGGTGCGGAATGTCGCCGGGTCGAGCCCGCCGGCCTCGGCGAACAGCCGCAGCTGGTAGCTGTGGCACGAGAACGGATGGACGGTGCCCAGCGTGAGGGGCCGGCCGGCTCGGGCCCGCTCCTCCGCGGCCCGCGTGAAGGCACGGGCGACGTCCGTCGGGTCCTCGCTCGCCGGATCCATCGCCGCCCAGAGGCCGCGCGACAGGGTGATGGCGTTGCCGTTGACGCTGAGCTGCAGCGGCACGATCAGGTCGGAGGGCGGCCCCGACAGGGCGAGTCGGCTGGCGAGCGCCAGCGGCGCCAGCATGTGGGCGCCGTCGAGGTGCCCCAGCGCCAGCCGGTCGCGCAGGGTCGCCCAGGACGGCTCGGCCGTGAGGTCGAGGTCGAGCCCCTCGGCCCGGGCAAAGCCGAGCTCGTGCGCGGCGATGAGGGGTGCGGCGTCGCAGAGCGGGACGTAGCCGAGCTGGAGCCTCATCCGAGCAGGTCCGCCGTGGTGACGATCGCCCGGGCGATGTCGGCGATCTTGCGCTTCTCGTTCATGGCCTTGCGGCGCAGCTGCTTGTACGCCTCCTCCTCGCTGAGTCCCTTCAGGTTCATCAGGATGCCCTTGGCCCGCTCGATCAGCTTGCGATCGGCGAGTTCGCCCCGCGCTTCCGAGAGTTCGCGCTGGAGCCGCGCGAAGGCGTTGAAGCGCAGGATCGCGATGTCGAGGATCGATTTGATCCGTTCGGCCCGCAGCCCGTCCACCACGTAGGCCGAGATCCCCGCATCCACGGCGGCCTGCATCATGGTGGTGTCCGAGCGGTCGACGAACATCGCCACCGGCCGCTCGACCTGCCGCGACACCCCCGACATCTGCTCCAGGATGTCCCGGCTCGGGCTCTCCAGATGGATCACCACGACGTCGGGCTTCAGCGCGGTCACGCGCTCCAGCAACTCCGCGGTGTCGGGGATGACAACGACGCGTCCGACGCCGGCCGCGCGCAGTCCTTCCTCCAGGATCGCCGCGCGGGCGCGGCTCGGGTCGATCACGGCGACGGTGAGGTTGGTTTCGGTCATTGGAGCCCGGTTCGGGGCGGGTCGTCTGGGCGGGGCAGCCCGGTCCGGGCTGCCCAAGCTAAGCAAGCTCTGTGCCCTCCGGATGCGGTGGCGGAAAGCCCCGTGGAGAGGCATCCCGTCCTGAATCGGAGACCTGGTTGAGGCGATATCAGCTCTGTCATCCTGGAGTTGCGCAGCGGAGCGCGGGATCCAGACACGCCGAGGCGCCACGCCTCTGCACGATCTCGATCCTGGATTGCCCGGCTCCGGGCCCGTCTGCGGCGTCCGAAAGCGACAGCGCGAGTCGTCGGCCTTGGGGGAAGCCCTGCCGCGCCGCAACGGTCTGCAATCGTCGCGAAAAGAAATGGTCCAGCTTCCGCCGCAATGCTGGCCGCTCTTGGAGCTCGTGAAGCGGTCATGGAGATCGGTGATTCGGATGCGCAGGCCAGATCAGCCCGCCCTGACGGAAACCGGCACCGGCCGTGTCTCGATGCCGTTCCTGCCGACGCTGGCCGTCGTGGCCGTTCTGGGCGTGGCCTCGCTCTATTGTCCGTCGTCGAACCCGGCTCCGCCCGTTTCTCAGGCGGTGATGTCGGAACTCGATCCCCTCACGACCGAGTCGATTGCCGCCCCCGCCAGGGCGGCTCCCTCTCCGACGGATTTCGCGCGGACGGCCGCAATCGTCCCGGTGCCCGGTCGTCTGCCGGCCTCGATGGCCTTCGCGGAGGCTTACCCGCTCGACGGTTCGGCCGCGAAGGCCGCAGCAGTTCATGCGGGAACGCCGGCGCGGCTGTCGCCGCGTCTCGCCGCGAACCGCCGCTCCTGCCCGGGCCGCCGGTGCCCGGAGGTCCCGCAACGGTCCGTCGATCCGTTCGCCGCCGCTCACGCGGAGGCTGCGGAGCCGGGCGGGGAGGGTTTGGTCCCGGAGCCGGCCCTGCCGTTCGTCGCGACAGTGGCCGAGACCCTGGCGCCTGCCGCGCGGGTCGTCGGTGATGCCGCGGATCTCGTGCGCACCGGTGCTGCCGCGGTGAAAGGGTCCGTCTCCCTGGCGGTGGCCGACTGCCTCCGCTGAGCGGCGGACGGCTTCCGCGAATCGGTCGAAGCGAGCAGCGGTCGCGGACGGCCCTCCCCGTCATCACGACGCGCCTTGAGCAGGCCTGGGACTGAGCTGCGCCACCGTCCTGATGTAGCGCCCGGCCGTTCACGGCTCCCCTGGACCTCCCGATCCGCCGTCCTAGGTGCGTTGCAGCGGACGGTTCGGGCAGACGTCCGCAGACCGGAGCCAGGGCCGGATGGCTGCACGCATCGAAGATTACGCGCTGATCGGCGATTGCCGCAGCGCCGCGCTGGTCAGCCGGCAGGGCAGCATCGACTGGCTGTGCTGGCCGCGCTTCGACGCGGCGGCCCTGTTCACCAGCCTGCTCGGGACCGAGGCGCACGGCTTCTGGAAGATCTTCCCCGAAGCCGAACAGGTCGAGACCCGGTGGGCCTATCGCCCGGGGAGCCTCGTGCTGGAGACGCGGCACGTCACCCGCCAGGGCGAGGTTCTGGTCACCGACTTCATGCCGATCGGCGACGGATCGCACCTCGTCCGGCTCGTCGAGGGCGTGCACGGGCGCGTCGCCATGCGGATGGAGATGGCGGTCCGCTTCGATTACGGCTCGGCGGTGCCCTGGGTGTCCCGCTCGGAACTCGGGGACCTGCGGGCCGTCTCGGGACCCCACAAGGTCGTGCTGCGCACCGACGTCCATCTGAAAGGCTCGGCGGCGCAGACCACGGTCGCCGAGTTCACCGTCCATGCCGGCGAGAAGCACCGGTTCGTCCTGAGCTACGGCCCGTCCCACGAGAACGACCCGGTGGCGATCGAGCCGCGCCGGGCCCTCGACGCGACGGATCAGCACTGGCGGACGTGGTCCAGCCGCTGCGCCGGAGGAACGGCCTGGGACCGGATGCTGCAGCGCTCCCTGCTGACGCTGAAGGCCCTGATCTACGAGCCCACCGGCGGCATCGTGGCGGCGCCGACCGCCTCCCTGCCCGAGGGCCTCGGCGGCGAGCGCAACTGGGATTACCGGTTCTGCTGGCTGCGCGACTCGACGCTGACGCTGATCGCCCTGATGGACGGCGGCTACATCGACGAGGCCCGCAACTGGCTCGACTGGCTGCAGCGGGCGGTGGCCGGAAACCCCGAGCAGGCGCACATCCTGTACGGCATCGGCGGCGAGCGGTTGCTACCCGAGATCGAGCTCGACTGGCTGCCCGGCTACGAGAACTCGAAGCCCGTGCGGATCGGAAACGCGGCCGCCAGCCAATTCCAGCTCGACGTCTACGGCGAGCTGTTCGACGCGCTCTATCAGGCCCATGCCCGCGGTCTGCCGGTCAGCAAGGACGGGCTGCGGGTCGGTCTGGCGATCCTGGGCCATCTCGAGAAGGCCTGGCGCCAACCCGACGAGGGGATCTGGGAGGTGCGCGGTGGCCCGCGCCATTTCACCCACTCGAAGGTGATGGCCTGGGTGGCCTTCGACCGGGCCCTGCGCATGCACGAGATGCACGAATCCGGCGCCACCGAGGAACATGCCCAGCGTTGGCGCGCTGTCCGTGACGAGATCCACGCCGAAGTCTGCGAGAAGGGCTTCGATCCCGAGCTCAACAGCTTCGTCCAGTCCTACGGATCGAAGGCGCTCGACGCGAGCCTGCTGCTGATCGCCCATACGGGGTTCCTGCCGCAGCACGATCCGCGGGTGATCGGCACCGTGGAGGCGATCGGCCGGGGCTTGATGCGGGACGGCTTCATCCTCCGCTACGAGACCGAGGGGCAGACCACCGACGGCCTGTCGGGCAACGAGGGTGCGTTCCTGCCCTGCACCTTCTGGTACGCCGACAACCTGATCGGCCTCGGTCGGCGGGACGAGGCGCGGGCGATCATCGAGCGCCTGATCGGCATCTGCAACGAACTGGGTCTCGTCAGCGAGGAATATGACGTGCAAGCCAAACGCCTTGTGGGTAATTACCCTCAGGCATTCACCCACGTCGCGCTCGTCAACACGCTCCTCAGCTATACGCGCGGCGAAGGGCCGGCGGATCGGCAGGGTGGTAAGGCCAACGGAGCTCCTCCCGCCGTCCTGCGGCAGCGCGAAGCCGCGAAGCGGAATGCGCGAGGCGAACTGGAAGACGTGAAATCATGAGCGGTGCTGACACTCCCGCCAAGGCGGCCCTGGCTGAGATCGATACGCTCAGCATCAACACGATCCGCACGCTGGCGATCGACGCGGTGCAGAAGGCCAATTCCGGCCATGCGGGCGCGCCCATGGCTCTGGCGCCGGTCGCCTACACTCTGTGGAACCGCTACCTGCGCTACGATCCGGCGCATCCGCACTGGCCGAACCGCGACCGGTTCGTGCTGTCCTGCGGCCACGCCTCGATGTTGCTCTACGGGCTGCTGCACCTCGCGAGTGTCGCCGAGAGCGACGGCGGCAACAGCCCGGCGGTGGCGCTGGAGGACATCAAGAAGTTCCGCCAGCTCGACAGCCGGACGCCCGGCCACCCGGAGTACCACTTCACCACCGGCGTCGAGACCACCACCGGCCCGCTCGGCCAGGGTGTCGCCAACTCGGTGGGCATGGCGATGGGCAGCCGCTTCCTCGGCCAGCACCTGAACCGGCCGAACCTACCGCTGTTCGACTACAACGTCTACGCCGTCTGCTCGGACGGCGACCTGATGGAGGGCGTCGCCTCGGAGGCCGCCTCGCTCGCCGGCCACCTGCGGCTCGCCAACCTCTGCTGGATCTACGACGACAACACCGTCACCATCGAGGGCCATACGGAACTCGCCTTCGGCGAGGAGGTGGCGACCCGGTTCCTGGCCTACGGCTGGCAGGTGCTGCGCGTCGCCGACGCCAACGACGTGCACGCGCTGGCGGGCTCGATCGAGACGTTCCTGGCCACCAACGACCGGCCGACGCTGATCATCGTCAAGTCGGTGATCGGCTACGGCGCGCCCAAGAAGCAGGGCACCTCCAAGGCCCACTCCGACGCCCTCGGCGAGGACGAGGTCAAGGGCGCCAAGCGCGCCTACGGCTGGCCGGAGGACGCGCAGTTCCTCGTGCCGGACGGCGTGCAGGAGAATTTCCGGAACGGCATCGGCAAGCGCGGCGCCGGCCTCTACGACGCGTGGCAGGGCCTGCTCGCCAAGGCCAAGGAGGCCGATGCCGACCACGCCGAGGACCTGAACGCCTTCCTGGAGGGCCGCCTGCCGGAGGGCTGGGACAAGGACATCCCGGTCTTCGAACCCGACGCCAAGGGCCTCGCCACCCGCGAATCCTCCGGCAAGGTGCTCAACGCGATCGCCCAGCACGTGCCGTTCCTCCTCGGCGGCTCGGCGGACCTGGCGCCGTCCAACAAGTCGAACCTGACCTTCGAGGGCGCTGGCTCGTTCGGTCCGTTCTCGCCGGGTGGCCGCAACCTGCATTTCGGCGTCCGCGAGCACGCCATGGGCTCGGTCGTGAACGGCTTGGGCCTTTCCGGCCTGCGGGCCTACGGCGCGACCTTCCTGGTCTTTGCCGACTACATGCGCCCGCCGATCCGGCTCGCCTCCCTCATGGAGCTGCCGGTCTTCCACATCTTCACCCACGACTCGATCGGCGTGGGCGAGGACGGGCCGACCCACCAGCCGGTGGAGCAGCTCCTGTCGCTGCGCTGCATCCCTGGCCTCGTGACCCTGCGCCCGGCCGACGCCAACGAGGTCGCCGAGGCCTATCGGGTGATCTTCTCGCTGCGAAACCAGCCGGCGGTGCTCGCGCTGTCGCGCCAGCCGCTGCCGACCCTCGACCGCACCAAGTACGGTGCGGCCTCAGGCACCGCCAAGGGCGGCTACGTGCTGGCCGATTCCGAGGGCACGCCCGACGTCATCCTGCTGGGCTCGGGCTCCGAGGTGCAGCTCTGCGTCGGCGCCTACGAGGCGCTGAAGGCCGAGGGCGTGAAGGCCCGGGTGGTGTCGATGCCGTCCTGGGAGCTGTTCGAGCGGCAGGATGCGGCCTACCGCGACTCGGTACTGCCGCCCGCCGTGAAGGCGCGGGTCGCCGTCGAGCAGGGCAGCGTCATCGGCTGGGATCGCTACGCCGGCTCCGAGGGCGCGATCATCGGCATGCACACCTTCGGCGCCTCGGCGCCGATCAAGGATCTCCAGACCAAGTTCGGCTTTACTCCCGAGAAGGTCCTGGAGGCCGCCAAGGCGCAGGTGGCCAAGCACAGGAAGTAGCTCAACGGCTTTCCCCCTCCCCTTAGTGGGGTGGGGCTAGAGGTGTGGGTGGTGCGGAAGGCACCGATGCGCTCGTTCTTGCGCCACCCCCACGCGGGATCTTCGATCCCCAAACTTCTCCCCACATGGGGGAGGAGCACGCGTTCCGGGTCCGGGACGCGGTACGCGAGACGAGGAATCGACATGAACGCGCTCAAGGCCCTGCACGACGAACAGGATCAGGCGGTCTGGCTCGACTTCGTGGCCCGCGGCTTCATCGCGAAAGGCGAGCTGAAGCAGCTCGTGGAGCGCGACGGCCTGCGGGGCGTCACCTCCAACCCGTCGATCTTCGAGAAGGCGATCGGCCACTCGGACGAGTACGACGACAGCCTGAAATCCGTGCAGGCGACCGGCGACAGCCGCGTCATCGACCTCTACGAAGGCCTCGCCATCGCCGACATCCAGGCGGCCGCCGACGTGCTGCGCCCGGTCTACGAGGCGAGCGACGGCGCCGACGGCTACGTCAGCCTGGAGGTCTCGCCCTACCTCGCCCTCGACACCGAGGAGACCCTCGCGGAGGCGCGGCGCCTGCACAAGGCGGTCTCCCGCGACAACCTGATGGTCAAGGTGCCGGCCACCCCGCAGGGCATCCCGGCGATCCGGCAGCTAACCAGCGAGGGCATCTCGATCAACGTCACCCTGCTGTTCTCGCAGGAGGCCTACGAGGCCGTGGCCCGCGCCTTCATCGACGGCCTCGACGCGCGCGCGAAGGCCGGCCACGACGTCTCGCGGATCGCCAGCGTGGCGAGCTTCTTCATCAGCCGCATCGACGTGCTGGTCGACAAGCTCCTCGACGAGAAGATCGCGGAGGCCAACGACCCCGACGAGAAGATCGCCCTGGAGCAGCTCAAGGGTAAGGTGGCGATCGCCAACGCCAAGCTCGCCTACCAGCGCTACAAGCGGATCTTCGCCGAGCCCAAGTGGACCGCTCTGGCCGAGAAGGGCGCCAAGGCGCAGCGGCTGCTCTGGGCCTCCACGGGCGTGAAGAACAAGGCCTATTCCGACGTCCTGTACGTCGAGGAGCTGATCGGCCCGAACACCGTCAACACCATGCCGCCCGCCACCATGGACGCGTTCCGCGACCACGGCGTGGTGCGGGCAACCATCGAGGAAGACGTGCCCGGCGCCGAGGCCGTGATGGCCCGGCTCGCGCGGACCGGCATCGACATCGAGAAGGTCGCCGAGCAGCTGGTGCGCGAGGGCGTGCAGCTCTTCATCGACGCGGCCGACAACCTGCTCGGCGCGGTGGCCGGCAAGCGCGCGGCCCTGCTCGGCCAGCGCCTCGACGGCCAGACCCTCGCGATGGACGACACCCTCGCGGCCGATGCCAAGAAGACCGTCGAATCCTGGCGCGCCAGCGGTTCGATCCGCCGGCTCTGGGCGGGGGACGCCTCGGTCTGGTCCGGCCACGACGAGGCGAACTGGCTCGGCTGGCTGCACATCGTCGAGGAGGAACTGGAGAAGGCCGCCGACTACGCTGCCTTCTCCGAGTGGGTGAAGGCCGAAGGCTTCACCGACGCGGTGGTGCTGGGCATGGGCGGGTCGAGCCTCGGCCCGGAGGTGCTGAGCCTGACCTACGGCCCGCGCGAGGGCTTCCCGAAGCTGCAGATCCTCGACTCGACCCACCCGGATCAGGTGCGCGCCCTGGAGGCGAGCATCGATCTGGCCAAGACTCTGTTCATCGTCTCGTCGAAGTCCGGCTCGACGTTGGAGCCCAACGTGTTTCGCGATTACTTCCTGGCTCGCGCGAAGGACGTGCTCGGCGAGAAGGCCGGGGAACACTTCGTGGCGGTGACCGATCCCGGCTCCGACATGGAGCGCGCCGCCAAGGCCGACCACTTCAAGAAGATCTTCTACGGGGTGAAGCAGATCGGCGGGCGCTACTCGGTGCTCTCGGCCTTCGGCCTCGTGCCGGCGGCCGCCATGGGCCTCGACGTCAAGGCGCTGCTCGAGACCGCCCGCATCATGGTCCGCTCCTGCGGCCCGGCAGTGCCTCCGGCCGTGAATCCGGGCGTGCTGCTCGGGACCGCCATCGGCGCGGCCGCTCTGGCCGGGCGCGACAAAGTCACGATCATTGCCTCGCCGGCCCTCGACAGCTTCGGTGCCTGGGCCGAGCAGCTCATCGCAGAGTCGACCGGCAAGCAGGGCAAGGGCCTCGTGCCGGTGGACGGGGAGCCGGTCGATGTTCCGGCGGTCTACGGCCGCGACCGGTTCTTCATCTACCTGCGCCTCGACGGCCAGGCGGAGGCGGCGCAGGACGAAGCCCTGCGCGCCCTGGAGCGGGACGGCCACCCGATCGCCCGCATCACCCTCGACCGGATCGAGCAGCTGCCCCAGGAATTCTATCGCCTGGAGATGGCGACCGCGGTTGCGGGCGCGGTGATCGGCATCAACCCGTTCGACCAGCCGGATGTCGAGGCCAGCAAGGTCGAGACCAAGAAGCTGTTCGCGGAGGCCGAGGCGAGCGGCGCCCTCCCCTCGGAGACGCCGCTCTTCTCAGACGACGCGATCGCGCTCTACGCCGACCCGCAGAATGCGGACGGGTTGAAGCAGGCGGCCGAAGGCCTGGAACCCGCCCTCAAGGCACAGCTCGCCCGGCTCAAGGACGGCGATTATCTGGGCCTGCTCGCCTACGTGCCGCGCAACGCCGCGACGGCCGGCATCCTGCAGGAGGCGCGGATCGCGGTGCGCGATGCGCGGAAGGTGGCGACCTGCCTGGAATTCGGGCCTCGGTTCCTGCACTCCACCGGCCAAGCCTACAAGGGCGGCCCGGATACCGGGGTGTTCCTCCAGATCACCGCCGATCCGACGCAGGACCTGCCGATTCCCGGCCGCAAGCTCGGTTTCGCCACCGTGGCGGCCGCGCAGGCGCGGGGCGATTTCGCGGTGCTCGCCGAGCGCGGCCGGCGCGCGCTGCGGGTCCACATCAAGGGCGATCTCGAGGCCGGCCTGAAGCGTATCGCGGCGGCGCTGAAGGCGGCGGTGGCGTAGGTGCGCCCCACTCCGCTCGCCTGCGGCTACGGGCTACAAAGGTTGGAAAATTCATCTCCTCGCACGGTGATGACTTCCGCTGTCGTTCCGGGGCGGCGAAGCCGAGCCCGGACCCGACGGGGAACGCCGGAGGCGGGCAATCCAGAACCGCCTGTGGCGCAAGGTCTGAGCGCAACGGCGGCTCTGGATCCCGGGCGCCGCTGCGCGGCCCCGGGATGACTGAGAGGGTGGTGCAGGAGTCTCTGCGCCACGCGACCCTGAAACACGCCCACCCCTGACCCTGCCCGCAAGCGGGAGGGGACATCTGAGGAGATCGAAGATGCAACTCGGCATGATCGGCCTCGGCCGGATGGGCGGCAACATCGTCCGGCGCCTCCTGCGGGACGGGCACACGGCCGTCGTGTTCGACCAGAACCCGTCCGCGGTCGCCGCCCTGGTCGAGGCTGGAGCGGTCGGCGCGTCGAGCCTGGAGGATCTGGTCTCCAAGCTGGAGGTGCCGCGCGCGGCCTGGGTGATGCTGCCGGCGGGCGCGATCACCGAGGAGGCGGTCCAGACCCTCTCGGGCCTGATGCAGTCCGGTGACTGCATCATCGACGGCGGCAACTCCTTCTACGGCGACGACGTCCGCCGCGGCCTCGCCCTGAAGGAGAAGGGCCAGCACTACGTCGATGTCGGCACCTCGGGCGGCGTCTGGGGGCTGGAGCGCGGCTACTGCATGATGATCGGCGGCGACACCGCGACGGTCGACCGCCTCGACCCGATCTTCAAGACCCTGGCGCCGGGCATCGGCGACATTCCCAAGACCCCGAACCGCGACGGCCGCGACCCACGCGCCGAGCAGGGCTACATCCATGCCGGGCCGACCGGCGCCGGCCATTTCGTAAAGATGGTCCATAACGGCATCGAGTACGGCCTGATGCAGGCCTACGCGGAGGGGTTCGACATCCTCCGCCACGCCAATTCCGAGGCGCTGCCGGCCGAGCGCCGCTTCGACCTCAACATGGGCGACATCGCCGAGGTCTGGCGGCGCGGCAGCGTCGTCTCCTCTTGGCTCCTCGACCTCACCGCCCAGGCGCTGGCGGGCGACGAGCAACTCACGGATTTCTCCGGCTACGTGGAGGATTCCGGCGAAGGGCGCTGGACCATCAATGCCGCCATCGAGGAGAGCGTGCCGGCCACCGTGCTGTCCGCGGCTCTGTACCGCCGCTTCCGCTCCCGCGAGCACGAGAGCTACGCCGACAAGCTCCTCTCGGCGATGCGCAAGGGCTTCGGCGGCCACCAGGAGCCGAAGAAGTAGGGGCGTTCCATGAGCCTTCCCGCCGGCACCCATGTCCTGAAGGATCCCGAGGCCGTCGCCCGCGAGGCGGCCGAGCGGCTGATCGTGGCCTGCGGCGAGAGCCGGTCCGAGCGGATCGCGATCTGCCTGTCGGGCGGCTCGACGCCCAAGGTGCTCTACGGGCTGCTCGCCGGCCCGGACTACGCGACACGGGTGCCGTGGGAGCGGGTCCACTGGTTCTTCGGCGACGACCGGGTTGTCCCGTGGGACGACGCGCGCAGCAACGTCCGGATGGTCCGCGAGGCGTTCGGTCACGGCGCTTCGATCCCGCCGACCCACCTGCACTTCATCCCGTCGGATGAAGGCGCGGAGGCGGGCGCCCGGGCCTATGAGCGCGCGCTGCTGGACTTCTACGGAGCCGACAGTCTCGACCCCGCACGGCCGCTCTTCGACCTCGTGCTCCTCGGTCTCGGCGAGGACGGCCACACCGCCTCGCTGTTTCCCGGCAAGCCGGCCGTGGATGAGACCGCGCGGCTCGTCGCGCCCGTGCCGGAGGCCGGGCTGGCGCCGTTCGTGCCGCGGATCACCCTCACCTTCCCGGCGCTCGCCTCGTCCCGGCACGTGCTGTTCCTCGTGACCGGTGCCGGCAAGCGGGCGCCGCTCGCCCGCCTCGCCGCAGGCGCGGATCTCCCCGCGGGCCGCGTGACCAGCGCGGGCCAGGTGGCGTGGCTCCTCGACGCGGCGGCTGCCGGCTGACGCGCGTCGCCCGTAAAGCTCTGGCAAGATCCGTGTGCTAACACACGGAACCCGATGCCCCGGCCGAACCCGGCGGTGTCCTTCCTCGCCAAGACCCAGATGCGCGCGGGCACGCTCGTCCTCTACACCGACCAGCCGGACAGCCGCGCCGATCTGCTGCACGCGCTCGCGCAGATCGCCCCCTGCACGGTGATCAGCGCCTCCGAGCCGCCACCGCCGGTCCCATGCGTTGGCGTGGTCATCGACTTCGACCTGCTACCCTCGCCGCTCACCGGTCTGCGGAACCTCATCGCGGCGAACCCTGGGCTCCCCCGCGTCTTCCTGATGCGCAGCATGGGCCAGCGCAGCCTGTCCGTGGCGCGCAATCTCGGCGGGCGGCTGTGCCTGCCGATGGATACGCCGGTCGCCACGGTGGTCGAGGCGCTGCAGACGCAACTCCGGCCCGCGGCGCCGCAGACGTCGAGCCGGCCCGTGACGGGCAGCCCGGTCGTCGTCCAGGCCGCCGGCCGAGCGAGCGCCGCCATCGCCAACCTGCTCGACTCGGCGCGGGACCACGGCACCGTCGACGCGGCCGTCATCGACGCCACCCTGGAGCCGATCCTCGGGGCGATCGGCACCGGCGGCCTCAAAGCCTGGCTCGAGACCGTGCGCGCCTACGACGACGCGACCTACCAGCACTGCCTGCTGGTTGCGGGCCTCGCGGCCACCTTCGCGATCGACCTGGGATTCTCGACGGCGGATCGCGAGCACCTCGTCCGCGCCGCCCTGGTCCACGACGTCGGCAAGGCCAAGATCCCCCTGTCGATCCTGAACAAGCCCGGGCCCCTCGATCCGGGCGAGCGCGCGGTGATGCGCGAGCACGCGGCCCTCGGCCACGAGATCCTGGTCAAGGCCGGCGGGTTCGACGAGACGGTCCTCACGGTGGTGCGCCACCATCACGAGATGCTGGACGGCTCGGGCTACCCGGACGGGCTGAAGGGCGAGGCCATCCGCGACATCGTCCGCCTGATCACCGTCTGCGACGTCTACGCGGCCCTTGTGGAGCGCCGCCCCTACCGGGCGCCCATGCCGTCCGCGAAGGCGATGGAGATCCTCTACGGTATGGAAGGCAAGCTCGACATCGACTTGGTGCGCGCCTTCGAGCGGTCCGTCGCCAGCTCCTGAGCCGCGGTGCGGCCCGTTCGATCCTGTGACCGAGCGCCGATGACGAGCGCCGCCGCACCCGCGGCCGGCGGTCGAACCCATCGTTTCGCGGATTATTGGACCGTTGGCAGCCGATTTCGCTTTTCGCCTCTCTTGCGCAATCAGATTGCGCCCGCGAGCGGAATGGCGGCGAACTTCGCAAACGCGTGGCGGTCCCTGTGCGCTACGCTCCGCGCAGCCTCAAAACGTGCTCGGAGCGTGGTGATGACGCAGCCAACCGTCTCGGCCGAAGTAGCGGCGATGATGGCCGATCTTGCCGTCTCGGCCCGCCGCACACCGGACGCCTATCTCGCCTCGGCCCGCGCGACCCTTCTGCGCCTCCTGGCCCGGCCGGAGCTGCTCGACCCGTCGCGGCTGACGGCGCACGGCGAAGGCCTCTCGCGCAACCTGCTGTTCGGCACCGAGGCGTTGAGTGTCTGGGCAATGGTCTGGGCACCCGGGGCCATTACGCCGGTTCACGACCATCATTGCTCGTGCTGCTTCGGCCTGCTCCGCGGAAACCTCCGCGAGACCTGGTACCGCGCGATCAGCGACACGCATGCCGTGGCGACCCGGGACGCGGTCCGCACGCCCGGCTTCGTGGCCTGCATGATGCCGTCCGGCCCGAACCTGCACCGGATCGCCAATGACGGGCCCGAGGCGGCCGTGTCGATCCACGTCTACGGGTACGACCACCGGGTGCAGGCCTCGTCGATCCACCGCACCTACGCGGTCGCGGCGGGGTGACGGCCGCGGGTCCCACCGCGCGAGCGCCAGATCGGGGCGAGCCCGTCTCCGCCTACGCCACGTAGATCGTCGGGACCGCCGTCGTATACTTCATCTCTTCCATGGCGATGGAGGACGACAGGTTCGAGAACTCGAGCTTGGCGATCAGGCGCTGATAGACCGCGTCGTAGGCCTCGATGTCGGGCACGACGATGCGCAGCAGGTAATCGATCTCGCCGGTCAGGCGCCACGCCTCGACGATCTCGGGGAAACCGGCGACGACCCGCCGGAAGGCATCGGACCAGTCGGCGGCGTGGCGGGGCGCCTTCACGGCCACGAAGACCGTCGTCGGCACGTTGACCTTGCGGCGATCGACCAGCGCCACCCGGCGGCGGATGACGCCGGACGCTTCCAGCTTCTTCACCCGGCGCCAGCACGGGGCCGCGCTGACGCCGACCCGCTCGGCGAGTTCCGCCACCGGGAGCGTCGCGTCCTGCTGGAGGATGTCCAGGATCTTTCGGTCCACCGCATCCATGCGATCGAGGCTCCCGTCGGTGGATCCGCACCCCGCCTACAGGACGAAGTGCTTCGAGAGCTTGAGGCCCTGGGCCTGGTAGTTCGAGCCGGCCCCTGCCCCGTAGAGCGTTTCCGGCAAATCGAGCATCCGCTCGTAGACGAGGCGGCCGACGATCTGGCCATCCTCGAGCAAGAACGGCACGTCGCGCGAGCGGACCTCCAGCACGGCGCGGGCACCCTCGCCGCCGGCCCCGGCATAGCCGAAGCCCGGATCGAAGAAGCCGGCGTAGTGGACCCGGAACTCGCCCACCAGGGGATCGAACGGCACCATCTCGGCGGCGTGGTCCGGCGGGACCTGCACCGATTCCTTCGAGGCCAGGATGTAGAACTGGCCTGGATCGAGGATTAGACTGCCCGAGCCGTCGGCGGCGAGCGGCTCCCAGAAATCCGCGGCCCGGTGGCGCCCGGGGGCGTCCACGTCGACGAGGCCGGTGTGGCGCTTGGCGCGATACCCGACGAGCCCGTCGAATCCGGACAGGTCGACCGAGACCGCGACGCCGCCCTGGAAGGACGGGCTGCCCGCATCGACCAGCGCCGAGCGGGCGTGGAGCAGGCCGAGCTCGGCTTCCGTCAGGCGCGGCGCGCCGCGGCGGAAGCGGATCTGCGACAGGCGCGAGCCGGTGCGGACCAGGACCGGGAAGGTGCGCGGCGAGATCTCCGCGTAGAGCGGGCCGGTGTAGCCGGGCTCGACCTGGTCGAAAGCCTCACCCCGGTCGGTGATCACCCGGGTGAACACGTCGATGCGCCCGGTCGAGCTCTTCGGGTTCGCCGCGGCCGCGAGGTCGGCCGGAAGCGCCAGGCCTTCCTGCAATTCGGCGATGTAGACGCAGCCCGTTTCCAGGACCGCGCCGGGGCGCAGATCGATCGCGTGGAGCGACAGCCGCTCGACGCAGGCCTGGACCGTGCGACCCGACCCGGGCAGGAAGCTCGTGCGGACGCGGTAGGCCTTGTCGCCGAGGCGCAGATCGAGGCTTGCCGGCTGGATCTGATCGGCCGCGAAGGCGCGCGCGGTGCGGATGCCGCCCGCCGCAGCGAGTTCGGCGATCGCCTGGGCCGGCAGGATCCCGGCGCTGCCTTTCACGCCCGAATCGGCGGCTCCTCTGCGTGCGCCCGCGTTCATCGCGCCTGACTCCTTCGCGCGCCCCGGCAGGTCCGCGTCCCTCGCCCGTTTTCCGCCGGGACTGGCTAATGCGGGCTTAACCCGCGCCGCGCCTCATCGTGCCGCACCCCGCGGCCCGTGCGCGGCGGAGCCTGCGAGGCGGATCGGCGTCCCGCGAGGTAGTCCACCGCGATTGACGGGGATTCCGGCGCCAACTACCACCCCCGGGTGAAGCGCGTTCCGTTCGGCTTCAGCGAATCGAACCGTCCGAAGAAGGGCCTATTAGGGCGATGTACAAGGCCGAGACTCGGGGAATCAGCGTGACGGTCCAGTCCCGCTTCGTTGAGGAGGAATCCTCGCCGAACGAGAGCCGGTATTTCTTCGCTTATACGGTCGAGATCGTAAATAACGGCAGCGAACAGGTGCAGCTGCGCTCCCGCCACTGGCGCATCATCGACGGGCACGGTGCCTGCCAGGAGGTGCGCGGCACCGGAGTCGTCGGCAAGCAGCCGGTGCTGGAGCCGGGCGAGACCTTCTGCTACACGAGTGGCTGCCCGCTCAACACGCCCGACGGGTTGATGGCCGGCAGCTACACCATGGCGACGGTGGCCGGTGAGAGCTTCGAGGCGGAGATCCCCGCCTTCTCCCTCGACAGCCCGCACGTCCGCCGCAGCCTGCACTGAGGCCCCGGCCCGGGGCCCCGCTCCGGAGGAATCCATGCCTGCGACCGGCGAGCGGCTGAGCACGCTCGACATGCTGGCCCGCCTCGTGTCCTTCGACACGGAGAGCGACAAGTCCAATCTGGCGCTGATCGAGTCCGTCTGCGGCTACCTGGATGGCTGGGGCGTTCCGTACCTGCGCCTGCCGAACGCCGCAGGCGACAAGGCGGCCGTTCTCGCGACCATCGGCCCGGTGGTCGATGGCGGCGTCGTCCTGTCCGGTCATACCGACGTGGTGCCGGTTGCGGGGCAGGCCTGGACCGGCGACCCGTTCACGCTGCGTGTCGCCGACGGCCGGGCCTACGGGCGGGGCGCCGTCGACATGAAGGGCTTCGACGCCCTGGCGCTCGCGCTGGTGCCCGACATGCTGGCTGCCGACCTGAAGCGGCCGATCCACATCCTGCTCTCCTACGACGAGGAGACGACCTGCCTGGGCTCCATGGACGGGATCGCCCGCTTCGGGGCCGACCTGCCACGGCCGGGCGCCGTGATCGTCGGCGAGCCCACCGGCATGGAGGTGGCGGACGCGCACAAGAGCATCGTCACCTGCCTCACCACCGTCCACGGGCATGAGGCCCATTCGGCGCGGCCCGCCCTCGGGGCGAACGCCGTGACGGCGGCCTGCGAGCTCGTCGCCGGCCTGAACCGGATCGCCGATCTGATGATCGAGCGCGGCGACCCGTCGGGGCGGTTCGACCCGGCCTCGACCACGGTCCATGTCGGGACGATCCACGGCGGCACCGCCCGGAACATCCTGGCCAAGGAGTGCCGTTTCCATTGGGAGTATCGCGGCCTGCCGGACCTCGACCCGGCCGAGATCCCGCGGCTCTTCGCGGCGGAGGTCGAGCGGGTGACGCGCGAGCGCCTCAACCGCTACGGCGCGTTCGGGCGGATCGAGACCCTGGAGGAGGTCGACATTCCTGGCCTCGCCCCCGAGCCGGGATCCGAGGCCGAGCGGCTCTGCCTGCGGCTGGCCGGGCGCAACCGCACCATCGCGGTCCCCTATGCGACGGAGGCCGGGCAGTTCCAGGCCGCAGGGATCCCGACCGTGGTCTGCGGGCCGGGCGACATCGCGCAGGCCCACCAGCCCGACGAGTTCATCACCCTCGACGCCCTCGGCCAGGGCGAGCGGTTCCTGCGCAACCTGATTGAGGCCTATGCGTCATGAACGCGGTGACCGGAATCACCATCAAGCTGCGGCCGCTTGAGCGGGAGGACCTGCGCTTCGTCCACCAGCTCAACAACAACGACAGCATCATGCGCTACTGGTTCGAGGAGGCCTACGAGTCCTTCGCCGAACTGCAGCAGCTCTACGAGCGCAACATCCACAACCAGACCGAGCGCCGCTTCATCGTGGCAGATCCCGGCGGCGAGCCGGCCGGGCTGATCGAGCTCGTCGAGATCAACCACCTTCACCGGCGCTGCGAGTTCCAGATCGCGATCCACCCGAGCTTCCAGGGGCGCGGCTATGCCTGGCAGGCGACCCGGATCGCCATGGACTACGCGTTCAGCGTGCTCAACATCCACAAGCTCTACCTGCACGTCGACCGGGACAATGCCCGGGCGGTGCGGATCTACGAGCGTTGCGGCTTCCGGCCCGAAGGTGTGCTGAAGGACGAATTCTTCGTCAACGGGCGCTATCGGGACGCTGTGCGGATGTGCCTGTTCCAGCCGGATTACCTGAAGGCCCGGGGCGGCGGCGGCGACATCGCCGAACCCGTGCTGAAGGTGTGACGACGGCGGGATCGCCGGATCCTGCGGCCTTATCCCGGGGCTGCCCCGCCGCGCCCTGGAATGACGCCGGCCACGGCGCGCCGCGCGGATCCGGGTTCTTGAACCGGATCCGCGCGGCGAGGCGGCTCAGGCCGGGACCGGCTCCGCGGCACGGACCGGGGTCGGGCCGGCGCGATAGGCGGCCGACGCCTCCTCGGTCCGCCAGCACGCGACCTGATGGCCGGGGGCGATCTCGCCCACCGGCGGCATCTCCCGGCGGCAGCGCTCTTCGGCGAGGAAGCAGCGCGGCGCGAAGGGACAGCCCGGCGGACGATTGGCGAGATCGGGCGGGCTCCCCGGGATCGTTTGCAGGCGGGAGCCTTTGGCCAGCGCCCCCTCGGCCCGGCTGCGCAGCAGGCCGATCGTGTAGGGGTGGTGCGGGTTCAGGACCACCTGATGGGCGGTCCCGGTCTCGACGATCTTGCCCGCGTACATCACGGCGATCCGGTCGGCGACTTCCACGGCCGCGCCGAGATCGTGCGTGACGATCACGATCGACAGGCCCAAGTCGCGCTGCAATTCGCGCAGCAGCAGGAGCACTTGGATCTGCACCGTGGCGTCGAGCGCCGTGGTCGGCTCGTCGGCGAGCAGCACCTGCGGCCGGCAGGCGAGCGCCAGGGCGATCATGGCGCGCTGGCGCATGCCGCCCGACATCTCGTGCGGGTAATTGTCGAGACGCCGCTCCGGGCTGGGGATCCGCACCCGCTCGAACAGAGCGAGGGCGCGCTTGCGGGCCTCGTCCTTCGAGATCTTTTCATGACGGAGGATCGCTTCGGTGATCTGCCGTCCGACCGTGTAGACCGGGTCGAAGGCGAGCAACGGCTCCTGGAAGATCATCGACACCGCGCCGCCGCGGAAGTCGGCGAGCTGGCGCTTGGTCAGCGCCTGCACGTCCTTCCCAGCGGCCAGGATCTGGCCTTCGATGCGGCTGCGCCCCTCCGGGAACAGGCGGAGGATCGAGCGGAGCGTCACGCTCTTGCCCGAGCCGGACTCGCCAATGAGCGCCAGGGCCTGCCCGCGTTCGACGGTCAGATCGACGCCGTCGACGACCTGCACCTTGCCGAATGCGACCCGGAGGTTCCTGAGGGCGACCGCGGGTTCTGAAGGCGACATCGGATTGCTCATGCCGCGAGCGCCTGGGTCGGCGCCGCGGAATGGCCGGAGCCGGGTTGCCGGGCGAGGCAGGCGACGCGATGCAGCGGCTGGATCGCGTCGAGCGGCGGCTCCTTCTGGCTGCAGATCCCCTCCGCGAGGGTGCAGCGCGGATGAAAGCGGCACCCCGTGGGCGGGTCGATCGGGTTCGGCGGGTCGCCCTGCAGCAGCGCGGCCTGGGTGCGGTTGTCGGGATCGAGCGACGGCATCGAGGCGAGCAGCGCCCCGGTATAGGGATGGGCCGGCGCGTCGAGCACCGTGTCGGACGGGCCGATCTCGGAGACCCGACCGAGATACATCACCATCACGCGGTCCGAGATGAAGCGCACGACGTTCAGGTCGTGGCTGATGAAGATGTAGGTCAGACCGAATTCGGCCTTGAGATCGAGGAGCAGGTTGAGCACCTGCGCCTCCACCGACTTGTCCAACGCCGACACGGCCTCGTCGAGCAGCACCAGCCGCGGCTCCAGGGCGAGCGAGCGGGCGATGTTGACCCGCTGACGCTGGCCGCCGGAGATCTCATGCGGGTAGCGGCCGGCGAAGCGCTTCGGCTCCAGGCCGACCCGGGCGAGCAGCGCGCGGGCCCGCTCCACCGCCTCGCGGCCGGGCACGCCGTTGACCTTCGGGCCGAAGGCGATCGACTGCTCCACCGTCATGCGCGGGTTGAGCGAGGCGTAGCTGTCCTGGAACACCATCTGGACCTGCCGGCGGTAGGCCCGCCACGGCATGGCGCGCTCGCCGATCGCCTGGCCGTCGTAGAGCATCTCGCCGGAATCGCGCGCGATCAGGCCCATGAGCAGCTTGGCGGTGGTCGACTTCCCGCAGCCGGACTCGCCGACGATGCCGAGCGTCTCCCCCTTCAGGACGTCGAAATCGACGCCGTCGACGGCGCGCACGACCTGTTTCTTGCCGCCGGCCTTGCGGACCGGGAAGTGCTTGATCAGCCCTGAGACCGACAGGAGCGGCTGGGCGGGTCCGCCGCGGTCGCGGGCGAACGGATCGGAGGCGTCCGGGATGACGCTCACTGGCGAATCTCCATGGCGGCGCGCAGGCCGTCCGAGAACAGGTTGAAGGCGATCGAGACGACGAAGATGCAGACACCTGGAAGGGCGGCCACGACCGGATTGACGTAGATCGCGGTGCGCAGGGTGTTGAGCATCAGGCCCCATTCGGGCTCGGGCGGGCGCACGCCGAGGCCGAGGAACGAGAGGCCCGAGGCCAGGATCATCGAGACCGAAATCAGGCTGGTCGCGTAGACGAAGATCGGGCCGATGACATTGCCGAGCACCTGCACGCGCATGATCGTCAGCGCCGAGGCCCCCGACAGCTTGGCGGCGTCGATGTAGTCGCGGCGGCGGATCCCCGTGGTGACGCTCTCGGCGACCCGGGCGATCTGGGGCACGAACACGCAGGTCAGCGAGACGATCGAGTTGAAGATGCCGGCGCCGAGCGCCCCCGAGAGGGCGATCGCCAGCAGCACCGACGGGAAGGCGAAGAACACGTCGATGGTGCGCATCAGGATCGTGTTGGTCCAGCCGCCGACATAGCCCGCCAGGATGCCGATGGCCGAGCCGATCACGAAGGCGATCAGCACCGGGGTGACGCCGATGAACAGCGACAGCCGCGAGCCCAGCATCAGCCGGCTGATCATGTCGCGCCCGAGCTCGTCGGAGCCCAGCCAGTACGTGGCGTCGCCGACATGCTTCAGCCGGCGCAGCATCGAGCCCTTGTAGGGATCCATCGGGGTGATCCAGGGCGACAGGATCGCGATGATCACGACGAGCAGGATCAGGGCGCCGGCGCCCATGGCGACGGGGTCGCGCACCAGCCGGTGGCCGACATGGCCCCAGAAGCCGCGGGAGGGGGCGAAGGCGGCTTCGGGACCGTGGGTCACGTCCTCGGCGGCGAGCACGCCGCCGTCGAGGGCCACGGAGGCCGCGGTGACGGGAGCAGTCATCATCGGGCTCCGGCTCAGGCGCGCTCGATGCGCGGGTCGAGGGCGGTCTGCATCACGTCCACCAGGAGGTTGAGGACCACGAAGAACATCGCCAGCACGAGGATCGAGCCCTGGAGCAGGGGCAGGTCGCGCTGGAAGATCGCGGCGTTGAGGAGGAAGCCGGTGCCCGGCCACGCGAACACGGTCTCGACCAGGATCGAGCCGCCGAGCAGGTAGCCGAGCTGCAGGCCCATGATGGCGAGCGCCGTCGGGGCGGCGTTGCGCACGACGTGCCGGAACACGCCGCGCTCATCCATGCCCTTGGCGCGGAGGGCCTCGACGAAGTCCTGGGACAGGATGTCGGCGACGAGCGCCCGGACCGTGCGGGCGATGATGCCCATCGGGATCACCGACATCGTGACCGCGGGCAGGATCAGGTAGCGCAGATGATCGAAATCGGGCCGCCAGTTGCCCGAGCCATCGGGCCCGGCGCCGGTCGGCGGCAGCCAGCCGAGGGTGGCCGAGAACACGATCACCAGCACCATGCCGAGCCAGTAATGCGGCACGCTCACGCCGAAGACCGAGAGGGCCGAGGCCGCCCGGTCTGCCAGCGAGTTCCGGTGATAGCCGGCCACGAAGCCGAACAGCGTCCCGAAGGTGAAGCCGATCACGGTCGCCACCGAGGCGAGGATCAGCGAGTTCACCACGGCGCGGCTGACCTCGCCCAGCACCGGCCGTCCGGTGGCGATCGAGACCCCGAGATCGCCGTGCAGCACGTGCCACAGCCAGATCAGGTACTGGACCGGCAGCGGCTTATCGAAGCCGTAGGCGGCCCGCATCTCGTCGATGGTCGCCTGGGTTGCGTCGGCCGGCAGCACGGCGCTCAGGGGATCGCCCGGCGCGAGGTGGACGAGGAGGAAGCAGACGACGCTGACCCCGAACGCCACGGGGGTCACGTAGACCAGTCGTTTGAGGATGTAGAGGAGCATTCAAGGACCTGTTGTCGACACAGCCGAGGCAACTCCCCTCCCCTTTGCGGAGAGGGGTCAGGGGTGGGAGTGGCGCTCAAGGAACCCGATCGCGCGATCCTGCATCACCTCCACCTTCGGCTCCTCCCCGCAAGCTTGAGCGAACCCGGGCAGGCCGGGGATCGCCAGGGGAGGAGAGATCTCTGGCCCGACTACCGCCCCGCCGTCGCGATGGTGATCTTCGAGAAATCCTGGAACCAGTTCTGCGCCTGAACGAAGCCCTTCACCTTGGGGCTCATTGCCCGCGGGTTTACGTCGTGCGTGATCATGATGAACAGCGCATCGTCAACGTACTTCTCGTGGATCTTCTCCAGAACCTTCGTCTGTTCGGCCTTGTCGAAGGTGTTGCGGACCTGATCGAACAGCTTGTCCATCGCCGGATCGCAGTAATAGCCCCAGTTCGTGCCGTTCGGCGGGGCGAAGTTGCACTGCAGGTGGCGGATGAAGCCGGTGAACGGGTCCTGGATGAAGTACGAGTAGTTGATCGCCGAAACGCCGCGCGAGATGTCGGCCTTGGCGCCGGCCCGCCAGATGTTGATCAGCGTGTTCCACTCGACCACCTCGTAATCGACCTGGATGCCCACGTCGGCGAGGTTCTGCTGGACGAACTCGTTCATCGGCAGCGGCTGCATCTGGCCCGAGCCCGAGGCCGAGATCGCGACCTTCAGCTTCAGCGGCTTCGCCGGGCTGTAGCCGGCCTCGGCGAGCAGCTTCTTGGCGGCGTCGGGATCGTACTTCACGTCGAAGGTCGGGTGGCCGAACCACTGGTGGCCGGGCGGCATGAAGCCCTTGGCGGGGATCGCGAGGCCGCCGAGCAGCTCCTTCAGCCCATCGCGGTCGATGGCGAGGTTCGCGGCCTTGCGGACGCGGATGTCGTTCCAGGGCGAGCCTTCGACCCGCGACAGGTGCCACGTCCAATTATGCGGATAGGCGTTGGTGACGATGGTGAAGCCGGCGCTCTTGAGCGAGGCCACGGAATCGGGTGCCGGCGCCTCGATCCAGTCCACCTGACCGGAGCGCAGGGCCGCGGTCCGGGCATTGGCCTCGGGCAGCGGGATCAGCACGAGCTTGTCGAGCTTCGGGACGCGGTTCGTGTCCCAGTATTCCTTGAACGGCACCATCTCGGCGCGCTCGCGCGGGGCGAACAGGGTCAGCTTCCACGGGCCGGTGCCCGAGGGCTGCTTGGCGAAGGCGTCCCAGGACTTGCCGAGCTTCTCCCACTGGGCCGGCGACGACATCATGATCCAGGCGATCTGGTAGGGCAGCGTCGCGTCCGGCGCCTTGGTGGTGATCTCGACGGTCATGGGATCGACCGCGCGGTAGCTGGCCACGGCCGGGATGCGGGTCTTGCCCTGCGCGGACTGGCGCGGGTCGTATTGCGGCGCGTCGGCCTTCAGGAGCTTGTCGAGGTTCCAGACCACCGCGTCGGCGGTGAAGTCGGAGCCGTCGTGGAATTTGACGCCCGGCCGGAGCTTGAACGTCCACTTGGTCTTGTCGGCGGCGTCGACGCCCCAGCTGCTGGCGAGGCCGGGGACGAGGTCGGAAGCGCGTTCTGCGCTCGACAGGTCCCAATCAATCAGGCCGTCATAGACCGTGTAACCGAGGAACCGCATGCCCTCGCCGCCATTGTCGGTCTGGCCGGTGGTCAGCGGGATGTCGGAGGCGGTCATGCCGATCCGCAGCGTTCCCTGCGCGAGGGCGGCGGTGCTCGCGGAGAGCGCCAGGACACCGGCCAGCGCCGCACGGGCGCCGAGATTTCTCAAACGGGACAGCATCTTGGGTCGGGTACTCGCGTTGGTCCGAGCCTGACGGGCCCGGGGTACGCTCGACCGTATGCAAGCCCGCGGCCAGTCAGTCCGCACCGCGTGCCGGGGCTGTCCGGCGCCTATTCGGCGTCGATCAGGCTCACATGGGCGGCGACCACCCGCCAGCCCTCCGGGAAGCGGACCCAGGTCTGGCTCTGCCGGCCGATCTTTCCGGGCACGCTCGTGCGGGTGAACAGCGTCATGGCGGTGGCGAAGTCGCGCCCGTAGGTGGTGATCTGCGTCTGCGCCAGAACGCGCTCCAGGCCCACCGGCGAGCGGGCCCGGCGGAAGGCGCGGATCGCGTCCATGCCGTACAGGTTCTCGCCGATCCCGTAGCGGATGGTCAGCGGATCGTCCCGAAACAGCGCCTCCAGGGTCGGGACGTCGTTGGTGGTGAGCGCAGTCTCGTAGGACCGGAAGGCGGCCTCGACCTCGGCTCTGACGGCGGGATCGTCGATGATCATCAGGCGAGCTCCGCGATGGGTGCCGTGCAGATGCCGGTCCGTTCGAGATGGCGCGCGACGCGCAGGGCGAGATCCTCGCGCCAGGGGGCGGCAATCACCTGCACGCCGAGCGGCAACCCGTCATCGAGCCAGACCGGCGCCGCCACCACGGGCAGGCCGATGAACGAGATCGGCTGCGTGAACACACCGATATTGGCCCGAACGGGCAGCGTCACGCCGTCGAGGACGAAATGCGTCTGGCCACCCTTCGGTGCCCGGCACGGCGTGGTCGGGGCCAAGATCACATCGACGGTGTCGAACACGTCGAGCACGCGCGCCCGGTACCAGCGGCGGAATCGCTGCGCCCGCTCGACATGGGGCGCAGGTAGCATCGCCCCGGCAATCAGCCGGTCGCGCACGGCCGGGTCGAAATCCTGCGGTCGGGTGCGCAGGCGGTCGAGATGGAGCGTCGCACCCTCGGCGGCGGTGATGAGGTAGGCGGCCGCGCGGGCGCGTGCCGCTTCGGGAAGTTCGACGGTGCGGCGCACGCCGAGGGCCTCAGCGACGCGCGCCACCGCGGCGAAGGCTTCCGGATCGCCGCCGCGCGCGAAGTAGCCTCCCGCCACCGCAATCCGCAGTCCGTCGATCCCCGTTTCAAGGGCCGGCATGGCGGGCTCCGGCGGTCGGGTCGTCGCGACGGGGTCGTCCGGATCCGGACCCTGCATGGCGTCATAGGCGAGCGCGAGGTCGCTCACGCTCCGGGCCATCGGACCGAGATGGTCGAGGCTGCCGACGAAGGGGAAGCTCCCCGCGCGGCTGAGCCGCCCATAGGTCGGCTTTAGCCCGAAGCAGCCGCAGAAGGCGGCGGGAACGCGAATCGAGCCGTTCGTGTCGGAGCCGAGCGTCAGCGGCACCATCCCGGCGGCGACGGCCGCCCCGGAGCCCCCGGACGAGCCGCCGGTCATGTGACCGAGGGCGTGCGGGTTGTGCGCGTCACCGTCGTGGACGTTCTCGCCGGTGAAGTCGTAGGCGTATTCCCCCATGTTGAGGGCGCCGACCAGGATCGCCCCGGCCGCCTCCAGGCGCCGAACAAGGGTGCCGTCACGGCTGGCCGGCGGTCGCTCCCGGTTGATCTTCGAGCCTGCACGGGTCGGCAGGCCCGTGATGTCGATCAGGTTCTTCACCGCGAAGGGCACGCCCGCGAGCGGTTTGGGCAGGCCGCCCCCGTTCAGGGCGTCATCGAGCGCGTCCGCCTGCGCCAGCGCACGCCCGTCAAGCAGGTCGGTGAAGGCATTGACGGATGGGTCGTGGCGCCTGATCCGAGCCAGAGCCTCGGCCACGACGTCCCGCGCGCTGCGCTGCCGACGATTGACCGCGTTGGCGAGCGCCACCGCGCTCAGGGGCTGGGGCGCGCTCATGCCTCGAAGGTCGGCGCAGCTTCGACCTCGTCGGCAAGCGGGAAATCGCTCACCAGCTCGGCGGCTTTCGCCAGAACGCGGAGGTTGGCGGTGACGGAATCCATCCAGCGTGGATCGAGGGACAGCCCGAGCAGCGGGGTCGCGGCTGCGGCATAAGCTTCAGGATCGAAGGTGGCGGATGGGTCGGGCATCGGGGTTCTCGCGCTGTCCTTGGTACGCTGCCGGGACTGATCTTTAGCAGGGCTCATGCCGCCGACGGCGTTTTTCGGACTTTCACCGAGTATGCCTCATTTTGCAGCAGAATAGCGCGCCCTTCGAGCGAGATGGAACCACCACCGCGGTTTGCCTATTTCGTAGGCGTTCGCTCGGCGTTCCTCTGTTGGCTTAGCGGCCGATCATTCTGAGGCTTCCTGGAGCCACGCCGCTTTCAGGTCCACCTGCGGCCTGACTGGGCCAACCATGTGGCTGGCGTTCGTGCTTGCACGGTCAGCTCCGCCCCAGATGCCGCCCGTCGCCTGGAAAGCCGGGGCGAGGGTCGATCGACATCACAGGCAGCCAGCAGCGATCAATGGCTTGTACAGCGATCAAATATCCGATGTGAAATTTGCAGACGTGGGTTGCTGCTTGCGAATGCGCTGCGGCCACAGCGCTTTGCTGTTGAGCGTGTCCGCAATCCCGCATCGGGCTCGGGCTCACCTTTGTACGCATCGAGCAACGCTGGTGAGACAGCCCTTCAACCTTGCCGCTCATCCTTGGGCGACCTATCTGAAGATGGCAATCAGAGAGCGGCATGACCTCGTACTCTGTTCCCGACAGGTGGGCCCTGGATGCCTTGAGGTTTTTCGGCACCGGTCTGCGAAATCCATACAGAGATTGCCAGGATTGTCGCATTGCACCCGTTGGGCGCGGATCGACGCGATTGCGTAGGACACGCCGCTCTGGTTAAGGGCTTTCCGTTTTCGGCATGTGGTCAGACCCGAGCGCTCCGGCGTGGGCCAGCGCTCGGGTCTGACCATCGGTAGAATCGATGGATCGGTGCGGTTCCAATGGCCAGGGACGCCATGGGGGCTTGCAGAGACGACGTGACCGGCTGTGCCGGAAGTCCCTGGGACACGCCAAGCGTATTAACCGAGAAAGGTCAGATGAGCGCATTCGACTACAGGAACTTCGACGACCGTCGCCAGAACTCCCAGAATGCCAAGGCCGCACTGCTGGCCAAATTCAAGGCTCGTCCGCCGGCCGATGACCCGGAGGTGATTGCCAAAGCCAAGGCTCGGGCCGAGGTCGCGCAGGCGCGTGAGGAGCGCGCCCGTGAGCGCGAGGCGGCTCGCATCGCCGCCGAGCTGAAGGCCGCCGAGGAGAAGCGCCAGCGCGAGGAGGCCGAGCTCGCCGCGCAACTCGCCCGCGAGGCGGCCGAACTCGCCGCCGCGCAGGAGCGCAAGTCGGCTGACCTTGAGGCCAAGAAGGCGCAGCGCGACGCCCGTTACGCCGCCCGGAAGGCAAAGGCCAAGATCAAGCGCTGATCGGCATCCATCCGAAGTCTCGCGATCAAACGACGCCCGCCCACAAAGCGGGCGTCGTTGCATTTGTGGAGCTGTGCGATCGGCAACCTTCGCGCATGCCCCTGCGTTGAGGGCCGCCGCAAGGTTGACCACAGCCGACGCGGCCCTCCGACGAGACTAACATGATGTCCCGACTGGTTCTGGTGATCGCGCCTGTCGTGCTCTGGTCGAGCGGCGCCTGCGCTCCGGCGGCAGACGTCACGGCCTGCGACACCCTGCTGGCCGCGCGCCGGATCGATGCTGCCGGGTCGGGGCACCAAGGCCCGTCGGAGGCCGGATGCCGCCGGATCGCGCGCCGCGAGATCGGGACCGTGGAACAGCGAGCGATGATCGGCGGCGCACCCTATGAATGCATGACCATTGCCGGCGCGGGCCGGTGCCTCTGGATCGTGCCGTGATCCTGGCTCGCGGCGGGCCCGCCGACCCAGGCCAGCAGTCTGACGAAGCTTCACGGGTCGCGAAGGTGCTCTATTTCTGCCTTTCGACCGCGTGAGGACAGCATTCCGTATGCCGAATATTTGGTGGAGAGGGACGCGTCCCGCATCGATCGCGTCCGGGATCCTCATGGGATCGATCCTGTGGGTCGGGTCGGCGCATGCCGAGCCGCCGATCCGCAGTCCCGAGGACGCGGCCTGCCGGATGGAGGCGCGCGCGAAGGTCTTCTCCGCGCCGAATCCAAGCGGTCTGGCGATTGAGGAGGTCGGGCGGCAGATCTACTTCACCTGCATGAAGCGGATCAGCCCAGCCTCGGTCCAGACCGCGCGGCGATCAGGCCGCCGACATCGTCACCGACATCGGCGGCACTGACGCGCGGGATTTTGCATTCAGGCGTTGAGCGGCGCGCCGATCCGGGCGCGCAGCTGAAGGCGCAGCGCCTCGTTGCCGCCCTCCGCCTCCAGCGCCGCCATCAGGCGGAGGAGCTGGCTCAAGGGCGTTGATCGGCTGCCGACCGCCTCTGCGATCTGCTCCGGCAGGGTCTTGGCTCCCGGCACGAAGCGCAAGGCCGGGCTGACCTGGTGAGTCTGGGGCATACGAGGCACTCGTCCTTCGAAAGGATCCAGATTGGCGGGCGGCTCGCTACGCCTTTCGGCCGGGTGACACCAGCCCCTTTCGTCGAATTGCGTAGCCGGCATCATGCTCCGTTACCGCAGCGCAACAGCATGGCGGGAAACTGTGGATGACGGTGCGTAATACGCGGCGATGGCTTGCCAGGGCGGCCGTTCAGCTGGTTGCCAGCAAGGACTGCTCGAACCCGTCGAGCAGATCCTGCGGATCGCGGTAGATCGCCACGCAGCCCGCGGCGGAAAGGTCCGCTTCCGGGAAGCCGCCGCAGAGCACGCCGATCGTGCGCAGGCCCGCTTTCGCGGCTGCCTCGGCGTCGTACGGGGTGTCGCCGATGACGATGATCGCGCTTGGCGGGATCCCGTCGAGCTTCTTCAGCGCCGCTTCGAAGATGTCCGGATGTGGCTTCGAGCGGTCCGCGTCGTCCGAGCTGGTGGCGACGTCGACGAGGTCGCCGATCTCCAAAATCTCCGTGTAGCGCTCGACCTCGGCGCGCTTGCCCGAGGATGCCAGGGCGATCTTCAAGCCAGCCTCGCGGATCCGTTCGAACAGCGCGCGGACACCGGGGAACGGTCGAACCTCGGGCAGGTACTTCTGCTTGAAGAGGTCCGAGCGGTACGCCTCGATCGTTTTCCCTTCACGGTCGATCCGCGCCTGCGGAAGGAAGACGGGCATCAACTCGTCGCCGCCCTTGCCGATCTGGCTGCGGACCTCCGCCGGGTCGGTCTCCACGCCGAAATGCGCGAACGCCTCGACCCAGGCGCGTGCGTGCAGATCGACGCTGTCGAGCAAGGTCCCATCGATGTCGAAGATCACCGCGCGCATCGCAGCCTCATCGCGGTGCACGGCGCCCGCATTAGCGCAGTCAACCGGATGGAGACCGGCCTGTTCCGTCGCTGGCCGCCTAAACGGCGGAAGCCCGCCCCGGGTCGCAGGGCGGGCTTCCGTTGAATGCTCGGTCGCGCCGAAGCGCGGGCGCTTCAGTGCATCGAGGCCGGAGCGCGCGCGGGCTTCGCCTTGGCGGCGAGGCCCGCCGTCACGGCGGCCTTGGAGGCCCGGGCAGGCTTCGGCGCGGCCGGCTTGGCGGCTGCCTTGGGGGCGGGCTTCGGTGCGGCGACCTTCGCGGCGGTGTCCTTGGACGCGACGGCCTTCGCAGGAGCCTTGGCGGCGGTCTTGGTCGTGGTCTTGGTCGCGGACTTGGCAGCCCTCGGGGCCGCAGCCTTCACGGTCGCCTCGGCGGCGACGCCGGCCGCCAGCATGGCGTTGGCGCGCAGCTCGGCTTCGGCGCGGAGCCAATGCGCGGCGGCCTGCCCGTGAATCCGGCCCTCGTTCTCCCAGATGTAGTACGCGCATTCGCGCACGTGGTGCTCGCTGATCTGCATGCGGTGATCTCCTCAACGTCCCGCATGCAACGATGGGAGGCGAGGGTTAAGCGTCGGTTAACCCTGCTGTTCGCCGCGCGACGCAGGGTACGGAGCAGCACCGCGAGTGCTTCCGCCGACGGACAACGCCGCGGGGACTACGTGCCGGAACACCTCCCCGTCCAATGGCCTCGGCGCGGGTTCAGGTCCCCCGTGGTGACGAGGGCTCGCCCGACACGCGCAAGCCATCGTGCGGTCTCAGGATCCCTGGCTGGGGATCCCCAGGACGCGACGCGCCTCGGTCAGCAGCACGGCATGCCGTGCGGCGCCGGGACCCTGATCGGGCGCCTCACGCCCGGCGCGGGCGATGAGATCCTGGAACCGTCGGCGATCGAGGGCGCGTGCACCGATGCTCGCGAGGACGGCGCTCAGAACCGTGCGGATCGCCTCGGCGCGCTCGTCGGCTTCGGCCACGGCCTCCGCGGACCGCGACGCGGCCGCCTCGCACTCCGCGGCAAGCGCGGCCACCTGGGCGCCGGCGGCGTCGCGTTCCGCCGCGAGGCGCTGTCTGGCCTGCCAGGTCTGATCGTGCTGGTGCGTGCGCACGGCGAGCAGCACCTTCAAGGACGCCGCCTCTGCCAGGGCGGCCTCGAGCCTGGCCTGAACCGCGCGCAGCTCTGTCGCCAGATCCTGCGCGCGCGTCTCGTCCCCGGTCACATCCAAAGCCGGCTCCTCTGGCACCATGATTGGTGCCGTCCTGTCGTGGGATCGGCGGAATGTCCACTCTCCCGGCCCCACGCCCAGGTTGAGAAAATCCGGTCGCCGGTCCACATGAGAGGCGGTGCCTCGCGGCGCCTGTCCCGGCCGGCCTTGAACCGGCGCAGCGGAGTGAAGCCCATCATGTTCATCCAGACCGAAGCTACGCCGAACCCGGCGACCCTGAAATTCCTGCCCGGCCGCGTGGTCCTCGCTGAAGCGACCTTCGAAGCCCGTGACGCCGAGGCTGCCGCCCGCTCGCCGCTCGCGGCGGCGCTGTTCGCCGTGCCGGGCGTGTCCGGCGTCTATTTCGGGCACGATTTCATCTCCGTCACCAAGGCGGAAGACGGCTCCGACTGGGCGCAGGTGAAGCCTGCCGTGCTCGGCGCGATCATGGAGCATTTCCAGTCCGGCGCGCCGGTGATGGCCGAGGGCGGCCACGGCGAGATCGAGGCCGGCGACGAGTTCTACGACGAGGCCGACCACGACACAGTCGTGACCATCAAGGATCTCCTCGAAACCCGCGTCCGGCCGGCGGTGGCGGGCGATGGCGGCGACATCACCTTCCGCGGCTACAAGGAGGGTGTGGTCTACCTGGAGATGAAGGGCGCCTGCTCGGGCTGTCCGTCCTCGACGGCGACCCTCCGGCATGGCGTGCAGAACCTGTTCCGGCACTTCCTGCCGGAGATCCGCGAGGTCCAGGCCATCTAGGCGGCCGCCGCGCGGCGGTTCGGCATCGGACCCGGCGTCACCAGAGCGTCGGGAACCGCGACCGCCGCGACTCGCGAAGGCGCGCCTCTCAGAGGCGCGCCGACCGGCGCAAGCCGGCAACACTCCACCGCAGATGCAGGTGCTGCCGCCGCCGCGACGCTGACGGGACGGCCGTTTTGCTCTAACGCTTGAGACTCTTCGCGCCCCTCGGGGCCGCAGGGAGGCGGCGGCCGGTCCGGACCGGCATGTGGGAGTGAGCGTGCGTATTCTTGCCATCGACACGGCGCTGGACCATTGCGCCGCCTGCGTAACGGCAGACGCTGCCGAGGCGCCGCTCTCCGCCGAGACGCTCCCGATGGCGCGGGGCCACGCCGAATCCCTGCTGCCGCTGATCGAGCGGGTCATCGCCCGTGTGGAAGGTGGTTTCGCGGCGATCGATCGCGTCGCCGTCACGGTCGGACCGGGCAGCTACACCGGACTGCGTGTCGGCCTCTCGGCCGCCCGAGCCATCGGGCTCTCGACCGGAAAGCCTGTCGTCGGTGTTGGCACGCTCTCGGCGCTGCTCGCGCCGCTTCTGGCCGAGACCTTTGAGGGGACCATCGCGGCCGCGATCGATGCCCGGCACGGGGCCGTCTACGTCCAGGCGCTGGGTCACGGCGAGGGCTTGGCGCCCGCTCATCTGGCGGTCGAAGAGGCCGCCGAGCGGCTCGGACGCGGGCCGGTGGTCCTGACCGGGTCTGGAGCGCCGATCCTCGCGACCGCGTTGGCCGAGCGCGGCGTGACCACCCGTGTCGCCGGTGTCGGCGGCCCGGATATCGCCGCCGTCGCATCGCTCGGCCTCGTGGCCGATCCGGCTCAGGCGCTGGCGCGTCCCCTCTACCTGCGCGGCCCCGATGCGCGGCCCCAGGACCACGCGCGGATCGCCCGGCGATGACGCGTCCGCTTCCGTTCTGGCCCTTCGATTGGTGGTTCGCGTGGTGGGACGCGCTGACCCCGGAGCCCTACGTGGCGCCGCTGACGGACGCCGCGCAGGCCCTTGCCCTCGCCCGGCTGCACGCCACGGCCTTCGCCCGGCCCTGGGATGCGCATGAGTTCGAGCGGATGCTCTGCGAGCGCTCGACCCAGGCACACGGCCTATGGCGGACCGGGACCCTGCAGGGATTCGTGCTCTCGCGTCGAGCGGCCGACGAGGCGGAGATCCTGACGGTCGTGCTGTCTCCGGCGCTCCGCGGCGGCGGACACAGCCGCAAGCTCTTGCGCGAGCACTTGTCGAGCCTCGCGCTCGCCGGCGTCGCGCGGGTCCATCTGGAGGTGGACGAGGGCAACGCCCCGGCGTTGCGGCTCTACGCCCGCAACGGCTTCCGGCAGGTCGGTGCGCGCACCGGCTATTATCTCAAGGCCGACGGCAGCCGGGCGACCGCGCTGACGATGAGCGCCGACCTGTGACGCCGTGAGCCGTTTCGGCATCGCTTGGCGCGTCGCGGCCCTCGCCTTCGCCTTCGCGGTCCTGGGACCGCCGCACTGGCTGGCCCTGCGGCTCCTGGGCCGCCGCGCGACCCTGGCGCCGATCCTGTTCCACCGGGTCTTCCTGCGCCTGTTCTCGGTCCGGGTGACGCAGAGCGGGACGCCGCCCGCCTCCGGCGAGGCGGCTCTGGTGCTCGCCAACCACGTGTCCTGGCTCGACATCGTCGCGATCGGCTCGCTGCGCCCGCTCTCCTTCGTGGCGAAGTCGGAGATCGCCGGCTGGCCGGTGATCAGCGCGCTCGCGGCGCTGCAGCGCACGATCTACATCGACCGGCAGCGGCGCGGCGCGACGGCCGCGGTCAGCACGGCGATGGGACATCGCCTAGCCGAAGGCGAGCTGGTGGTGCTGTTCGCCGAAGGTACGACCGGCGATGGCACCCGGCTCCTGCCGTTCCGCTCCTCCCTGGTCGGCGCGGCCCGGGCTGCCCTGCAGGCCGAGGCCGGCCGCGGTCGGGTCCGCCTTCAGCCGTTGGCGATCACCTATCCCCGGCGCAACGGCCTTCCGGTGACGCGCGCCGAGCGCGTCGACATCGCCTGGTACGGCGACATGGAGCTCGCGCCGCACGTCGCCGCCTTCGTGCAGGGCGGTCCCATCGACGTGCATGTGGTTTGGGGGGCGCCGATCGCCTTCGAGGCCAGCACCGACAGGAAGGCGGCCACGGCCGCCGCCGAGGCCGAGGTGCGGGCCGCCCTGCGGGGCGTCGGTGCGGCGACCGGAGACAATGCGCCCGCGCCGGGCACCAGGCCGGCGTCCTCCGACCTCGGCCTGCGCGGCGCTGAGGTCGCGCCGATCTGACCGGGGCCGGCGGGCCACACGTTGACGCTGCGCGCGGGCTCCCCCTCCCGCCCGACACGGCAGGTCGAGACGCGCCGGAGTGTCCTCCGACCGCACCTGCTCCCGTCGCGCTTGCGCGGCGCTACTTCTTCGAACCGTCACGCCGGCTCATGGTATTCTTGTCCATCGCGTCGGTCTTTCCCATCGCATCAGGCTTCCCCGAACTGCCCTTGTGCATCGAGTCCTTGGCCATGCTGTCCTTGCTCATGGCGTTCCTGCTCATGGCGTCCTTGCCCTGGCCCTCCGCGGCAAGGGCCGGCGCTGCGGCAACCACGGCGGCGAGCAGGGTGGCGGAGGAGAGACGGATCCAGCTGCGCATGTCGTAACCCTCGACAATCGTGCCGCTCCTGCAGCACTTCCGGGCTTTCGACGCGTCGCAATCCAAGGTTACAGCAAAGCCGACAGCTGTCGTTTGGCCAAGATGCGCGTGCCCGAGCAGGTCCGCGCTTGCGGTGATCAGGGGCAGAGCCCGTACCGAACCCGGTGTCTAGATCCGGTTGTACCTGCGAAGCTCCGTAGAAATGGCCTCGAAATACATGATGCAGCGCATTGAGCGGGCTGAACCGCTCTGCTAGCTAGGCCGCAACCCGGAACAGTCGGGAATTGTGGAGGACGCCCGTTGCAAACCTGGAATCAGGTTTACGATCCGTTCGGGAGCGCTTGGCTCTCGACGATCGCCGCCTCAGTGCCGGTCATCGCACTGCTCGCCATGATTGCCAGCGGGCGCGTGAAAGCCCACATCGCGGCCGTCATCGCCCTCGGCCTGGCCATGCTGGTCGCCATCGTCGGCTTCGGCATGCCGACCGAACTCGCCACCCGGGCGGCCATCCTCGGGATGGTCACGGGCTTCTTCCCCATCGGTTGGATCATCCTCAACGTCATCTTCCTCTACCGGCTGACGGTGGAGAAGGGCTGGTTCGCGATCCTGCAGCAATCGGTCGCCGGAATCACGGCTGACCGGCGTCTGCAACTGCTCCTGGTCGCCTTCGCGTTCGGCGCCTTCTTCGAGGGTGCGGGCGGCTTCGGCACGCCGGTGGCCGTCACCGGCGCGATCCTGATCGGCCTCGGCTTCTCGCCGCTCGCCGCCTCGGGCCTGTCGCTGATCGCCAACACCGCCCCGGTCGCCTTCGGGGCGCTCGGCGCTCCGATCCAGGGCCTCGCCTCGGTGACTGGCTACCCGCCCGAGATCCTCGGCGCGATGATCGGCCGGCAGCTGCCGCTGTTCTCGCTAATCGTGCCGTTCTGGCTGATCTGGGTGTTTGCGGGCTTCCGCGGCATGATCCGGGTGTGGCCGCCGATCCTGGTTTGCGGCGCCACCTTCGCGGTCGCGCAGTTCCTGATCTCGAACTACGTGAACCCGTGGATCGTCGACATCGGCGCCTCGCTCGCCTCGATGCTCGCGCTGGTCCTGTTCCTGAAAGTCTGGCAGCCCCGCGAGATCTGGACCTCGCCGGCTCTGCGCGGCCACGATC
Source organism: Methylobacterium sp. FW102-HT35C08 (assembly GCF_058790235.1). Lineage (NCBI taxonomy): Bacteria > Pseudomonadati > Pseudomonadota > Alphaproteobacteria > Hyphomicrobiales > Methylobacteriaceae > Methylobacterium > Methylobacterium sp. FW102-HT35C08. The sequence continues at coordinate 2,584,662 of NZ_JBYTCL010000002.1, forward strand.
CGTCGCTGGCCGTGGCCGGTCCCCGTCCGGTTGCGCTCGGCGCCGGCGTGCCCGGCACGCCCCCGGTTCATGTTGGTGCCCGCACGGCGTCGCAGGGCGAGATCCTGATAGCCTGGGTGCCGTGGATCGTCCTCTCGGTCATCGTGGCGGTCTGGGGAACCGGCTGGTTCAAGGGCATCGTCAACCCGCTCTTCACCTGGAAGTACGAGGTGCCGGGCCTGCACAACGTGATCATGAAGGTGCCGCCGGTGGTGCCGAAGCCGGCTCCCGAAAGCGCGGTCTTCCTGTTCACCTACATGTCGTTCACCGGCACGGGAGTGCTGATCGCCGCGATCATCTCCGGCCTGATCATGCGCTTCTCGCCGCTGCGCCTTGTGACGGCCTATTTCGAGACGATCTGGGCCCTACGCTACTCGCTGATCACGATCTCGGCGATGCTCGCGCTCGGCGTCCTCACCCGCTACGCGGGCGTCGATGCCACGCTTGGTCTCGCCTTCGCGGGCACCGGCATCCTCTACCCGTTCTTCGGGACGCTGCTCGGCTGGCTCGGCGTGGCGCTCACAGGTTCGGACACGGCCTCGAACGTGCTGTTCGGCGGCCTGCAGCGGATCACCTCCGAGCAGCTCGGCCTCTCGGGCGTGCTGATGGCGGCAGCGAACTCGTCGGGCGGCGTGATGGGCAAGATGATCGACGCCCAGTCGATCGTTGTCGCGTCCACGGCCACCGGTTATTTCGGCCAGGAAGGCAAGATCCTGCGCTTCGTGTTCTGGCACTCGATCGCGCTCGCCTGCCTCGTCGGCCTGTTCGTGATGCTGCAGGCCTACGTGCCGTTCTTCCAGCACATGGTCATCGACCTGCCCGCGGCGGCGCCGGCGGCCCACTGAAGTAAGACGGGTCACGCCGGTCGCTCACGGGCGGCCGGCGTGACTGCCCGGGAGCAGAAACGTTTTCGCACGACGGATCCCCGCCCGGCTTTCGAGCTCTGTCGCCCTGTCATTCCGGGGCCGCATAGCGGAGCCCGGAATCCAGAACCACCGACGTGGCAAGTCCTGGCGCCGACAGCGGCTCTGGATTCCGGGTCCTGCTTCGCAGTCCCGGAATGACAGGGTGAGTTGGTTCCGCAAGGAGTCAAACCCGCCGCTCCCCAAATGTCCATCCTCCGCGACGGCCCGTGCGATCCGTGCTACAGGCCACCGCCGGCCTGCCCTCGCGGGGCGGCCGTGAGGATCAAAGCGGACTGGTTCAGGACGGCGCGCGTTGAAGAAGGCTTTCGTCAAATCCTACGGTTGTCAGATGAACGCCTACGACGCGGCCCGCATGGCCGACGTTCTCGGCGCTGAGGGCTATACGGCGACCGACTCGGTGGAGGATGCGGATGTCGTGGTCCTCAACACCTGCCACATCCGCGAGAAGGCCGCCGAGAAGGTCTATTCCGAGCTCGGTCGCCTGCGCGTCCTGAAGGGCGAGCGGAAGGCGAAAGGTCTTGATACGCGCATCGTCGTGGCCGGCTGCGTCGCCCAGGCCGAGGGCGCCGAGATCCAGGCGCGCCAGCCCGCCGTCGACGTCGTGGTCGGCCCCCAGAGCTACCACCGCCTGCCGGACCTGCTGACCCGGTCCCGCGAGCGCCGCGTCGTCGACACCGAATTTCCGATCGAGGACAAGTTCAACCATCTGCCTCGGCGGCGGACCCTCGGGGCGTCGGCCTTCCTCACCGTGCAGGAAGGCTGCGACAAGTTCTGCGCCTTCTGTGTCGTCCCCTACACCCGCGGCGCCGAGGTCTCGCGGCCGGTCGCGGCCGTGCTCGCCGAGGCCGAGAAGCTCGCCGAAGCGGGCGTGCGCGAGATCACGCTCATCGGCCAGAACGTCAACGCCTATCACGGGGACGGCCCAGATGATGCCCCTGTCGGGCTCGCCGAATTGGTGCGCGCCGTGGCCCGGATCCCCGGCATCGCGCGGATCCGCTACACGACGAGCCACCCGAACGACTTCGACGACGCGCTGATCCGGGCCCATGCCGAAGTGCCGGCCCTGATGCCCTACCTGCACCTGCCGGTGCAGTCGGGCTCGGATCGGATCCTCGCCGCGATGAACCGCAAGCACACCGGCGACGCGTATCGCCGGCTGATCGACCGGGTCCGGGCCGCGCGGCCCGACATCGCCCTGTCGTCGGACTTCATCGTCGGCTTCCCCGGCGAGACCGACGCGGATTTCGCCGAGACCCTGCGGCTCGTGCGCGATGTCGGCTTCGAGAGCGCGTTCTCGTTCAAGTACAGCCCGCGCCCCGGCACGCCGGCCGCCGACCGCACCGATCAGGTACCGGAGGCCGTGATGGCAGCCCGGCTCGCCGAGCTGCAGGCGCTTCTCGACAGCCAGCGCCACGCCTACCAGCGGGCGGCCGAGGGCCAGGTGTTCGACGTGCTGGTGGAGAAGCCCGGGCGGCATCCAGGGCAGGTCGCGGGCAAGACGCCGCACCTGCTCGCGGTGCAGTTCGACGCCGCGTCTCACCATATCGGACAGGTTGTGCCTGTGCGGATCATTAAGTCGGGCTCCAACAGCCTGTTCGGGCAGCTTGTCCCGGAGGCCGCGGCCGCGTGACGGAGAGGAAGATGGCGAGGATGAGGGCTTGAGCGCATCGGACGGTGCGGGCGCGCGTGGCGCCCTGCGGGGTCGCGGCCCGGCGGCGCGGCCCGCCGGATCGGACGAGGCGGTCGAGGTGCCGCTGACCTTCGACGACAACCGCCTCGCGAGCCTCGTCTTCGGCCAGTACGACCAGAACGTCGCCCATATCGAGCGCCGGCTGGAGGTCACCGCCACGGCGCTCGGCAACCACCTCGTCATCAAGGGGCCAGCCGATGCGGTGGAGACCGCGCGGCGGGTGTTCCAGAAGCTCTACGCCCGGGTGCGCACCGGCGGCAGCACGCTGACGCTCGGCGACGTGGACGGCGCGATCCGCGAGGCCACCGCCCAGGCGACCCTGTTTCCGGCCGCCGAGGTCGCTGCCGAGGCCGACAAGCCGCATTTCGACCAGATCGCCACCCGTAAGCGCGGCGCCGTGCGGGCGCGCAACCAGGCGCAGGACGCATACATCAAGCTCCTGCGCACCAACGAGCTGGTCTTCGCCGAGGGGCCTGCCGGGACCGGCAAGACCTGGCTGGCCGTCGGCCATGCCGTGTCGCTGCTCGAGCAGGGTCATGCCGAGCGGCTGATCCTATCGCGTCCCGCTGTCGAAGCCGGCGAGCGCCTGGGCTTCCTGCCGGGCGACATGCGCGAGAAGGTCGATCCCTACCTGCGGCCGATCTACGACGCCCTCTACGACTTCATGGAGGCGCGCCATGTCGACCGGGGCCTGCAGACCGGCACGATCGAGATCGCGCCGCTGGCCTTCATGCGCGGGCGCACCCTGACCAACGCGGTGGTGCTCCTGGACGAGGCGCAGAACACGACCTCGATGCAGATGAAGATGTTTCTCACCCGCCTGGGCGAGGGATCCCGCATGATCATCACGGGCGATCCCAGCCAGATCGACCTGCCGCCGGGCCAGAAGTCGGGCCTCGTCGAGGCCGTGAACGTGCTCGACGGTGTCGAGGGCATCGGGCGCGTGCGGTTCAAGGACGTCGACGTCGTGCGCCACGACCTCGTGCGCCGGATCGTCACCGCCTACGAGCGCGCCGCGCACGGCGAGGGCGAGGCCGATCGCAACCCGAATCCCCGGCGCCGGCCGCTGGCGTGAGCATGCCGCACGAGATCGATCTCGCCGTCGAGGACGCGCGGTGGGAAACCGCGATCCCCGGCCTCGAAGCCCTGGTCGCGCGCGCCGTGGAAGCCGGCCTCTCCATCGCCCCCGAGAAGCCCGACGGCCCCGTCGCGGTCAGCGTCCTGCTGACGGACGATGCCGCCGTCCAGGACCTCAACCGGACGTGGCGCGGCAAGGACAAGCCGACCAACGTCCTGTCCTTCCCGGCCGCCCCGCAGCCCCGGCATGACGAAGCCGCGACGCCCCTCGGCGACGTGGTCCTTGCGTACGAGACCCTGGTGCGCGAGAGTGCGGAGCAGTCGAAGCCGCTCCAGAATCACCTCGCTCACCTCCTCGTCCATGGCACCCTGCATTGTCTCGGTCAGGACCACGAGATCGGCGAGGCCGAGGCCGACGCCATGGAAGCCCTGGAGGTCGCGGCACTCGCGATTCTCGGCATCCCGGACCCCTACGCCTGAGCGCACGACGCCCGAACGCTCCCAGATCCGAGAGACATGACCAACGATCGAAGTCGCGGCGCGGCCCTGGCCGCGCCCAGTTCCACCGAGGGCGAATCCCAGAACCGGGAGCCCTGGTACGATCGCCTGCTCCAGGCGCTGCACCTCAAGCCGCGCGATTCCCTGCGCGAAGGTCTCGAGGAGGCGCTCGCGGAGCCGGATGCCGGTGAGAGCGGCCTCACCCCGCTCGAGCGCGTGATGCTCAAGAACGTCCTCGGCCTGCACAAGGTGCGCGTCGACGACGTGATGGTCCCCCGGGCCGACATCGTCGCGGTATCCAACGAAACCAGCCTCGGTGAACTGCTCAAGCTGTTCCGCACCGCGGGCCATTCGCGGCTCCCGGTCTACGGCGAGACCCTCGACGACCCGCGCGGCATGGTGCACATCCGCGACCTCGTCGACCACATCGCCGCCAAGGCCGAGCCGGCCCGGCGCAACCCGCCGGTCGCGGCGAAACCTGCCGACACGGCCCTGGATGGCGCCGCGGATGTGTCCGCCGCCGCGCGCCCGCGGCGGCCGTCGGCGCGTCTGCCGCGCAGCCTCGATCTCGGCAAAGTCGACCTGTCGACGACCCTGGCGGCCGCGCGCATCCAGCGGCCGGTGCTGTTCGTGCCGCCATCCATGCCGGCGATCGACCTGCTGGTGCGGATGCAGGCGACCCGCACCCACATGGCGCTGGTCATCGACGAGTATGGCGGCACCGACGGGCTGATCTCCATCGAAGATCTGATCGAGGTGGTGGTCGGCGACATCGAGGACGAGCACGACGTCGCGGAAGACAAGCAGGTCCAGCGCGTCGAGGGCGAGGACGAGGTCTTCGTGGCCGATGCGCGCACGCCGCTGGCGGAGGTCTCGGAGGCGACCGGCGTCGATCTCGCGGCCGCGGTCGGCGAGATGGCCGAGGAGATCGACACGCTGGGCGGCATGATCGTGACCCTGGTCGGCCGCGTGCCGTCCCGCGGCGAGCTGATCGCCGGACCCGGCAATCTGGAATTCGAGGTGCTCGACGCCGATCCCCGCCGCCTCAAGCGGCTGCGCTTCCACAAGGGCGCGGCGCGGATCGGTAACGTGGTGCCCCTTGCCCTGCCCCCGCCTTCGAACCCGCCGGCCGCCGAGACACCGCATCCGTGACGGCCCCGGCGTGACACGGTTGGTGGACGGCTACGCACGGTCCGCTGCGGTTCCGAGCGCGCCCGTACGGGACCCTGAACCCGGCCGCGCGGCCGTGCCGGGCGCCGTTCTGGCGATCGCGCGCCTGACCGGCTGGCGCCGGCTCGGGCTCGCGTGGCTCGTCGGCGCGCTCGGTGCCCTGGCGATGCCGCCCTACGGCATCGTGCCGGCCCTGGCCGTGTCGCTGACGGTTGCGGTCTGGCTGCAGGACGGCGCCGCGGCCGGCCGAACCCCGCTGCGGCGGTTCTGGCCCTGCTTCCTGATCGGCTGGGCCTGGGGCTTCGGCTATCTGACCGCCGGCCTGTGGTGGCTGGGCCAGGCTTTCCTGGTGGAGGCCGACGAGTTCCTCTGGGCCCTGCCGCTCGGCGTGATCGGCCTCCCCTTCGCCCTCGGCCTATTCTACGGCGCGGGTTTCGGCGCCGCCGGCCTGCTATGGAGCCGTGGAGCGGCGCGGATCGCCGCCCTCGCCTTCGGGATCGCCGCCGCCGAATGGCTGCGCGGCCACCTGTTCACGGGTTTTCCCTGGAACACCCTCGGGATGTCGCTCGCCCAGAACCTCTGGCTCATGCAGGGAGCCGCGCTGATCGGGCTCTACGGCCTGACCATTCTGGCGGTGCTCGTCTGCGCCGCGCCCGCGACGCTCGCCACCGGCCCGCGTCCGCTCGGCCGATTCGGTCCGCCTGCCGCCGCCGCCGCCCTCCTCGCCGGCATGGCTGCCTATGGGGTCGAGCGCCTTGGGCCGCCTGATCCGGTCGTGGCCGGGGTTCGCCTGCGCCTCGTCCAGCCCAACCTGCCGCAGGACGCCAAGTTCAGGCCCGAGAACCGGGCCGACATCGTCGACCGCTACATCGAGCTGAGTCAGCGGCCCGTGGAGGCCGGCGCGCCCGAGCCGACCCACATCGTCTGGCCCGAATCGGCCTTTCCGTTCCTGATCCAGCGCGATCCCGATGCCCTGGCCAAGGTGGCAGCCGGCCTGAAGCCCGGGCAGCACCTGATCACCGGCGCGGCCCGCGCCGAGGAGCCCCTGCCCGGCGAGCGCCTGCGCTACTTCAACGCCGTGATGGTGATCGGGCCGGACGGCCGGATCTCCGACAGCTACGACAAAGTCCACCTCGTCCCGTTCGGCGAGTACCTGCCGGCGCCCCTCGACGCCGCCCTTCGGGCGCTCGGCCTGCGCCAGTTCGTGGCGATCCCGGGCGGCTTCTCCGCGGGCTCCCTCGCCGCCCAGCGGATCCTGTCGGTGCCCGACCTGCCGCCGGTGGCGGCGACGATCTGCTACGAGGCGATCTTCCCGCACGCGATCCTGCCCGCCGGCCACGTGGCCCCGGCGCAGGAGCCGGCAGGACTGATCCTGAATGTGACCAACGACGCGTGGTTCGGCGACACGCCGGGCCCGCGCCAGCACCTCGCCCAGGCCCGCCTGCGCGCAGTCGAGGAGGGATTACCGCTTGTCCGTGACGCCAATACCGGGATCTCCGCGGTGATCGACCCCCACGGTCGCATCCTCGGCCGCACGCCCCTCGACGAGGAGACCTGGCTCGATGCCGACCTACCTGCCCGGATCCCCGGCGGTACGCTGTACGGCCGGTTCGGCGACGCGGCGTTCGCGCTGATGCTTGCCGCCTGTCTCGGCGGCGCTCTCGTCGCGCGGCGGCGTCCGTGACCCCGAACCGCGCCGCCCCGAGCCGCGCAACGTCGAGCCGGCTGCTGCTCGGCGTCGCGCTGATGCTGGTCGCCTTCAACCTGCGGCCGGCACTGAGCACGGTCGGCCCGCTGCTGGTCACCATCCGGGACGGCACCGGCCTGAGTGCGGGCGGGGCCGCCATTCTCACCACATTGCCGGTCCTGTGCCTGGGCATCGCCTGCGCGCTGGCGGCGCCGCTGATCCGGCGGATCGGTCCCGACCTCGCGGTCCTCGCCGGCTCGACGATCCTGGCGGCAGGCCTCACCCTCCGCGGCCTTGGCGGGCTGGTACCGCTCTTCGCCGGAACGGCCCTCGCGGCCATCGGCATCGGGCTCGACAACGTTCTGCTGCCCGCGCTGGTGAAGCGCGACTTCGCCGCCAGCGGCGGCCTGATGACCGGCCTCTACACCATGACCCTCTGCCTCGGTGCAGCCGCCGGGGCCGGGGCGGCGGTGCCGGTGGAGCACGCGCTCGCGGGCGGCTGGCCCTCGGCGCTCGCCATCTGGTCGCTGCCGGCGCTCGCCGCCGCCTTCCTGTGGATTCCCTTCGCCCGCCGGACGGCGTCCAGCGCGGCCCCCTCCGCCGGGCGGCTGCTCCGCAGCCCGCTGGCCTGGTGGGTGACGGGCTTCATGGGCCTGCAATCGTCGCTCGCCTACATCCTGTTCGGCTGGCTGCCGCTGCTCCTGCAGGGACGCGGCCTCAGTCCGCTGGATGCCGGTCTCTACGCGTCGCTCACGACGCTGGTCCAGGCGCCCGGGGCGCTGCTGACCGCCATGCTGGCCGCCCGCGCCCGGGATCAACGGGCTTGGATCGTCGCCATCCCGGGCCTCACCGCCGCGGCCTTCCTGGTCCTCGCCTTCGGGGCGGATTGGCTGCGCATCCCAGCTGCCGGCGCGCTGGGCTTCGGGATCGGCGGCTGCTTCGGCCTCGGGCTGACCCTGATCGTGCTCCGCGCCGCCGACGCGGCCAGCGCCGCCGGCCTCTCGGCCATGGCGCAGGGCATCGGCTATACCGGCGCCTGCCTGGGCCCGCTGGTCTTCGGCCTAGCCCATGACGCCACGGGCGGCTGGGGCGTGCCGGGGGCCTTGTTCGTCGGCATCGCCACGGCGGCAATCCTGATCGGTCAAGCCGCCGGTCGCGACCGCAAGGTCAACGCGGTCGAGCCGGCGCCGAACGGCGCATCGGCTCAGCCGCTGACCTCGCTCCAGCCGGCAAACCCGGCCAGCGGTTCCTGATCGTAGCGCGCCATCAGGTCGGTCATCGCGGCCTGATCCGCGAGGCGGCCTTCCGCGGCCAGCCGCGCCAAGCCGTCGAAGAAGCCCTCGCGGCTCAGCGCCGGCGCGAAGCTCAGGGTGAAGCGCACCGGCCGGTTGCCGCGATTGGCGAAGGCGTGCGCGACGCCGGGCGGGATCAGCGCGAAATCGCCGGGCCCGAGGTCGTGATCTGCACCGTCGACGCGGAGCGCGAGCCGGCCTGCCTCGACCGCGAAGGTCTCGGTCAGCCGGGCGTGGCGGTGAAGCCCGGCGCCCGGCGCATGCGGATCCATGTCGACCCGATAGATGCCGAGGCCGTCGGCCGTCTCGTCGCTGCGCGCCAGATACGTGATCCGCACCCCGCCGATGACGGCGTCCGGCCCCGGGCCGTGGTGCACGAGACTCGCCATCGCCGCCCTCGCCCCGTCTCCAAACAAGAACCCCGCGCGGCCGGGTGACCGCGCGGGGCATTCTTCAGGCGGTCGAGACCGCGAGGCTTACTCCGCGGCGACCTTATGAGCCTGCGAGCCGTCCGAGTAGGTCTCGGATTGCAGGCGCTTGCCCGGGGCGGCGCGGCCCGGCAGCGGCGGCAGGGCCTTGGCCTTCTCCAGATCGATACCGGCACCCTCGGCAACGCGGCGGCCGTAATCCTCGTCGGCGTGCCAGAAGTGCCAGACCATCCGCAGCTGGATCGGCTCCGGGCACTGCTTCATGTCGCCGACCAGGTTGGCGATCAGGTCCTCGCGCTCCCAATCCTCGAAGGACCGGTAACGCACGCCCGCCTGGGTGTAATCGTCCTCGGTGCGCGAGGTTTGATACCGGCCGAGATTGCCCTGGACCGGCTGATGGTAGTCCTTGGCGGGCTTGGGCGCCTCGCGCAGGCCCTCGGCCAGCGTCGACGGCTCGTAGTTGATGTGCTTGTTCGGACCGGTGCCGTCGACCCCGTAGGTCATCTGGCCGTCCCGTTGGTTGGAATAGACCTTCACGCCGGGCTGCGGCGCGTTGATCGGCAGCTGCAGGTAGTTGGCGCCGACGCGGTAGCGCTGCGTGTCCGAGTAGGACAGCGTCCGGCCCTGCAGCATCTTGTCGTCCGAGAAGTCGATGCCGTCGACAAGCACGCCGGTGCCGAAGGCCGACTGCTCGACCTCAGCGAAGAAGTTGTCCGGCACGCGGTCGAGGACCATCCGGCCGCAGGGCAGCAGCGGGAACTGGTCCACCGGCCACAGCTTCGTGTCGTCGAGCGGATCGAACGACAGGTGATCGTTCGGGCCGTCCGGCATGATTTGCACGGCAAATTCCCACTCGGGGAAATTGCCGGCCTTGATGTTGTCGTACAGATCGCGGGTGGCGTGACCGACATCCTTGGCCTGGATCTCGGAGGCTTGCTGCGAAGTCAGGTTCCGGACGCCCTGCTTGGGGATCCAGTGGAACTTGCAGAGGACCGCCTCGCCCTGGTCGTTAACCAGCTTGTAGGTGTTGACGCCCGAGCCTTCCATCTCGCGGTAATTAGCCGGGATGCCCCACGGCGACTTGAGGTGCGTCACCATGTGGATGGCTTCGGGGTGCTGGGCCACGAAGTCGAAGAAGCGCCACGCCTCCTGACGGTTCGTCACCGGATCCGGCTTGAACGCGTGGATCATGTCGGGGAACTTGATCGCGTCGCGGATGAAAAAGACCTTGAGGTTGTTGCCCACGAGGTCCCAATTGCCGTCGACGGTCTTGAACTTGACCGCGAAGCCGCGCGGGTCGCGCTCCGTCTCCGGGCTCTCCTTGGCGCCGGCCACGGTCGAGAAGCGCACGAACATCGGCGTCTTCACGCCGGTCTCGTTCAGCACGCGGGCGCGGGTGTACTTGGAGGCTGGCTCGTTGCCGATCTTGCCGTAGGCCTCGAAGTAGCCGTGGGCGCCGGCGCCGCGGGCGTGGACGACGCGCTCCGGGATCCGCTCGCGATCGAAATGCGTGATCTTCTCGATGAACTGATAGTTCTCGAGCGTCGCCGGGCCGCGCTCGCCGACCGTGCGGGTGCTCTGGTTGTCGCGGACCGGATGGCCCTGGCGGGTGGTCAGGATCGGGCGTTGATCGCTCATGCGTTCCGTCTCTCCATTTCGAAGGCTCTCGGCAGACGACGAGGCCAACCTGGAACCGTTCTGGTGAATGGTTATGACCCCGGCGTGACCCCGAGGCAAATGCATCGTCGCAAAGGTTGTGATAGGCGCAGCCTATGAATCTCGCCGGCTTGTCGCTCCGCGACCTTGAATACGTCGTCGCCGTGGCGGACGAGGGGCATTTCGGCCGGGCCGCCGAGCGCTGCAACGTGAGCCAGCCGACCCTCAGCGTGCAGGTCCGTAAGCTGGAAACCGCGCTGGGCCTGACTTTGTTCGAGCGCTCCAATCGGCGGGTCCTGCTGACGGAGGCCGGGCAGGCCATCGTCCGGCAAGCGCGGGTGGTCCTGTCGGAGGCGCAGCGTCTGCTGGCGCTCGCCAGCGAGGGACGGGGCTCGCCGCTGACGGGGCGGCTGGTCCTGGCGGCGATCCAGACTTTGGGGCCCTACTTCTTCCCGCTGGTGCTGCGTCCGCTGCGCGAGCAGTACCCGCTGCTGATGCTGTCGCTGTCCGAATCGCGCACCGCCGAGATCGTCGAGGGCCTGCGCGACGGCCGCATCGATGCGGCGCTGATCTCGTTGCCTTTGCCGCTGCACGGGCTCGCCGTCTCGCCGCTCTTCGTCGAGCCGTTCTGGCTGGCCTGCCCGGCCGAGCACGCCCTCGCCCGGGGCGGCGCGCTCTCGGCGACGGAGATCGCCGGGCCGGACCTGTTGCTCCTCGACGAGGGCAATTGCCTGCGCGATCAAGCGATCGCGGCCTGCGGCGCCGGCTCGTCGGTCGGGCGGCACGCCACGAGCCTGGAGACCCTGCGCTCGATGGTGGCGGCGGGTGCCGGCTACACGCTGCTCCCGGCCCTCGCCGTGCCCTCCGGCCCCGATCCGACCGGGCTGACCGTGACCCGGGCCTTCGATGTCGACGGGCCGGGGCGGACCATCGCGCTGGTCTGGCGGGCGAGCGACCCGCGCGCCGCCGGGCTGGCGAACCTCGCCGCGTTCTTTCGCGCGCATGCGCCCCCGGGCACGGCGGCCTGCCGCGACGGGGATGCTGTGGCGTGAGACGCTGCGTTCCGGCCGATCAGGCGACGCGCATGGCCTTCCCGACGACACCCTCCTTCGCGGCGGCTCACGCAGCACCTCAACAAGAGGGTGTGAATAGGAACGAGGCGAGAAAACGGTCTATCAGGCCTCCGCGAAACCCACGGAGCTGACCGATGCGGCGCACGACGATCTGGGCGATTCTGGCGCTGCTCGCCCCCGGTGCTCGCGCCGAGCCCCGAGACACGTTCGCCCGCATCGACGCGATCGACCGCGCCTCGCTGGTAATGACGGTTGAGACCGGCATCGTCCCGCGCAGCCTTGGGGCGACCATCGCCCGCGCACTCGATCAGGTCGCCGCCGATGGCGCCAAGCCGGGGGCCGAGCGTCCGGACGACTACCTGCGGATCGAGCCGCTGATCACCGCCATCGCCGGTCCGGACGCCACGCGGATGCATTCCGGCCGCAGCCGCCAGGACATCATCCCGACGGTGCTGAAGCTGGAGCAGCGCGACCGCCTCCTCGCCCTGGCCGAGACCCTGGATGCGACCCGGGCGGCCCTGCTCACGGTGGCAGAGCGCGAGGCGGACACGATCATCCCGGCCTACACCAACGGCGTACAGGCGCAGCCGACGACCCTCGGCCACTATCTCCTCGGCTATGCAGGGGCGCTCGCGCGCGACGCGGACCGCCTGCGCGAGACCTGGGCGCGCCTGAACCTCTCGCCCCTCGGCGCGGCGGCGCTCGGGACGTCGAGCTTCCCGGTGGATCGCAAGCGCCTGGCGGATCTGCTCGGCTTCGATGCGCCCGTGGAGAACAGCTACGACGCGGGCCAGCTCGCGCCGCTGGATATGGGCCTGGAACTGACCGGGCTCGCGGCGAATCTCGCCACCACCGCGGGGAGCTTCGCGCAGGATCTCTACGCGCAGTATCACCAGACCCGGCCGTGGATCCTGCTGCGCGAGGGTGCGCTGACGGGCCCGAGCAGCATCATGCCGCAGAAGCGCAATCCGGTGGCGCTCTACGGGCTGCGGATGAAAGCGAGCGACGTCGTCGGTGCCGCGCAGGCCTTCGTGATCATGGCGCACAACGTCGATTCGGGCATGCCGGACTACAAGCGCAACCAGGCCGAGCCGCCGGGCCGGACCCTCGCCGAGGCCACCGAGATGTGCCGGCGCTGGACCCGCGTGCTGGACGGGCTTGTCGTGGACCGGGCGCGAGCCGCCGACGAGGTCGCGGCGGATTACGCGACGACCACCGAACTCGCCGACACGCTCCAGCGCGAGGCGGACGTGCCGTTCCGGCTCGGCCATCACTTCGCGTCCGAACTTGTGAGCTACGGCCGCGGCCACGACCTGCGCCCGGCCGATCTCCCCTTCCCGGAGGTGCAGAAGATCTACGCCGAGGCCGCCGCCGGGTCCGGGCTGAAGCCGGAGCTGCCCCTCGACGAGGCCCGCTTCCGGGCGGCGCTGTCGGCGCGGGGCATGATCGATGCCGCCAAGGGCCTCGGCGGACCGCAGCCCGCCGAGATCCGGCGCATGCTCGGCGTCGCCCGGGCGCGGTTAGAGACGGACCAGGGCTGGCTCGAGAGCCGGCGCCAGAGCCTGACCGATGCCCGGGCGCGCCTCGACAAGGCCTTCGCGGCCCTGACGCAGGATCCTTGAGCCAAGAGCCCTGACGGTCGCGCACGGCCGCCGTGCCGAAACTCTGCCGCGACAGGGCCAAGATTGCGCTATAGCGCGCCTGACGCCCGACGGTCCTTGCGGGCACCTCCTCGTCGGTCGCCTTGCTCTCTCCCCGCACACTCGGCCTCTGGGCCGCCCTCATCGCTGCGTCCGCGCTCATCTCCTACGGCTTGGTGCGCGCGCAGTTTCCGGCCGCACTGCTGCTCGGCCCGATGATCGGCGCTATTGCGTTCGGGGTCGGCGGCTCGCGCCTGCGCGTGCCCCGCGCCGTATTCCAGGCCTCGCAGGCGGCCATCGGCTGCCTCGTCGCCCACGCCGTCACGGGCCAGATCGCCCAGACCCTGCTGGAGGACGGACCGCTCATCGTCGCGGTCGTATTGGTGACCGTCGCAGTCAGCGGCCTCGTCGGATGGATCCTCACCCGGCTGCGGGTCCTGCCCGGGACCACAGCCGCCTGGGGTTCCTCTCCGGGCGGCGCCTCCGCCATGGTGGCGATGGCCGAGGATTTCGGCGCGGATCCGCGCCTCGTCGCCTTCATGCAGTATGTGCGTGTCGCCGCCGTGGTGTTCTCGGCCTCCCTGGCGGCGCGCTTCCTGATGGAGGCTCCTGTTCCGGGTGCCGCCGCGGGGGCCGGCGAGGTGACCGGGGCGCTCTCCCTCCTGGCGACGCTCGCAGTCGCCGTTGTTGGCGCCGGGGCGGCGCTCGCCCTGCGGGTCCCGGCCGGCGCGCAGGTCGGCCCGATGGTGCTCGGCAGCCTGCTCCACGCTACCGGGCTCGTGCGCATGGCGCTGCCGGTACCGCTTCTCGAACTCGCCTATGCCTGCATCGGCGTCTATGTCGGCCTGCGCTTCACCCGCGAGACCCTGCGGCTGACCTTCACGGCCCTGCCAGGCATCCTGGCGGCGACGTTCTCGGTGATCGCCCTGTGCGCTGCCTGGGGCTTTGGGCTGACTCTGCTGCTGCCGATCGATCTGCTGACCGCGGTGCTGGCGACGAGCCCCGGCGGTCTCGATTCCGTGGCGATCATCGCGGTCGGCTCGAAGGCCGACGTGTCCTTCGTGCTGGCGGTGCAGACGCTGCGCCTGTTCGTGGTGCTGCTCACCGGCCCGCTGCTCGCCAAGTGGATCAGCCGCTCCGTGCCGGAGGCGGCCCGATGAACGCCCTGGTCCTCGCCTTCCTTAATTCCTGGCGCGGCCTGCGCCACGGGGCGCGCACCGAACGGGCCGTGCGGCAGGAACTGGTCCTGCTGGCGCTCGGCGTGCCGGTCGCCCTGCTCCTCGGCGCGACGCTGTGGGTGCGCGTCGCGCTGATGGTCAGCCTGCTGCTGATGCTGGCCGCCGAGTTCCTCAACACCGCCGTCGAGAAACTCTGCGACCACGTCCATCCGGGCCACCATCCGATGATCGGCACCGTGAAGGACCTCGCCTCCGCCGGCACCTTCATGGCTCAGATGGCGGCGCTGCTGGTCTGGGTGGCGGCGCTGATCGAGCGGCTGGGCTGATCTGCGCCAGGGGTGCGCGCTCGCATCCGCGGGCCGGAGGGTCTATTGGGCCGACATAGCCCCGCAGATCGGCCGAGACCCCACACCGTGACGGACTACATCCGCAAGATCCTCACCGCCCGCGTCTACGACGTGGCGATCGAGAGCCCGCTCGACGCGATGCCGCGCCTCACGCAGCGGCTGGGCCGACGGGTCCTGCTCAAGCGCGAGGATCTGCAGCCGGTCTTCTCGTTCAAGCTGCGGGGCGCCTACAACAAGATGTCTGGCCTGAGCGCGGACCAGATCGCCCGCGGCGTGGTCTGCGCCTCGGCGGGCAACCACGCGCAAGGCGTGGCGCTGGCCGCCGCCAAGCTCGGCGCCCGGGCCGTGATCGTGATGCCGCGGACCACGCCCTCCATCAAGGTCGATGCCTGCCGGGCCCGCGGTGCCGAGGTGGTGCTGCACGGCGACGCCTTCGATGAGGCGCTGGCCCAGGCCAAGATCCTCGAGGCCGAGCAGGGCCTGACCTTCCTGCACCCGTTCGACGATCCCGACGTGATCGCCGGCCAGGGCACGATCGGCAAGGAGATCCTGGAGCAGCATACCGGACCGATCGAGGCGATCTTCGTGCCGGTGGGCGGCGGCGGCCTGGCCGCCGGCATCGCGACCTTCGTGAAGTACCTGCGGCCCGGCACGAAGGTGATCGGCGTCGAGCCCGAGGATGCCGCCTGCATGGCTGCGGCACTGGCCGCCGGCACGCGGGTCAGCCTGCCCTCCGTCGGCCTGTTCGCCGACGGCGTCGCCGTGCGTCAGGCCGGCGAGGAGACCTTCCGGCTCTGCCGCGAGCATCTCGACGAGGTCATCACCGTCGACACCGACGCCATGTGCGCGGCCGTCAAGGATATCTTCGACGATACCCGCGCCGTGTCCGAGCCGTCCGGCGCGCTGAGCTTGGCCGGCGCCAAGCTCTATTCCGAGCGCGAGGGCGGCGACGGCACGCTGATCGCCATCTCGTCGGGTGCCAACCTCAACTTCGACCGCCTGCGTCACATCGCCGAGCGGGCGGAGATCGGCGAGCAGCGGGAAGTCCTGATCGGGGTGACGATCCCGGAGCGGCCCGGCGCCTACCGGGCCTTCATCCAGGCGCTGGGTCCGCGCGCCGTCACCGAGTTCAACTACCGCCACGCCCCCGGCGCCGAGGCGCAGATCTTCGTGGGCATCAACGTCAGCGGGGGCAAGCGCGAGAAGCAGGCGCTGATCGGCTCCCTGCGCGAGGCCGGCTACCGGGTCCTCGACATGAGCGACAACGAGATGGCCAAGGTCCATGTCCGCTACATGGTCGGCGGCCGGGCCGTCGGGGTCGCGCACGAGCGGCTGTTCCGCTTCCAGTTCCCGGAGCGGCCGGGCGCGCTGATGAAGTTCCTCGAGGCGTTGGGCCCGGACTTCGACATCACGCTGTTCCATTACCGCAACCACGGCGCCGATTACGGCCGGGTGCTCGCCGGCATCGCCGTGCCGCCGGGCGAACGGGTCCGGTTCGATGCGGTCGTCGAGGCGCTCGGCTACCCGGCCACGGACGAGACCGAGAACCCGGCCTACCGCCTGTTCCTCGACGGCGAGGGTGCCGGCGCGATGTGAGCCGGCACCCCGGTCATTCGTCCGCCTCCTCTGCGGCCGTCACGTCGGGCATGGCCCGCAACTTCGAGGCGATCGCTTCGAAGCTCGTGCGGGACAGGCGGACAAAGGTCACGGTGACTTCGTCAAATTCCGGGTCGGCGCTCGGACGGACCGTGAAGGTCCGCACCCGCGAGGCGCGCTCGCCGGTCGCCGCCTGCAGGGTGTCGATCGACAGCGCACCCTTGCGCGCGGTGAGCCGCAGGGTCTGGGCCCGCATCCGGTCGCGCCAGCGCTCCTCGAAAGGCTTCACCCCGGCCAGGATGCCGACGATCAGCGCCGTGGCGGCGAGCGCCGGCACATAGAGCCCACTGCCGATGGCGAGCCCGATCGCCGCCACGCCCCAGAGGCTGGCAGCCGTGGTCAGGCCCTTCACGACCTCGCCGCGCAGCAGGATCGTGCCGGCCCCGAGAAAGCCGATGCCGGACACCACCTGTGCGGCGATACGGGACGGGTCGAGCACGACATGGTCGGTCCCGAGCACGTCGGCGAAGCCGAAGGCTGAGACCAGCATGATCAGGCACGAACCGACGCAGACCAGCATGTGGGTCCGCAGACCCGCCGCCCAGAGCAGGCGCTCGCGTTCTAGGCCGATCACACTGCCGAACAGTGCCGCCAGCGCCAGCCGGGCCACCATCTCCGCGTTGCCGATCAGGTCCGCCTCCCATCATCCGCCATGTGCGAAAGCGGACGATCCTTGCGGATTTTGAGCCGGCTTATCAAGCGATGCCGAGGGCGGCCTTCTCGACCTCGTAGGCGGCTCGGACGGCGGCGGCCCCGTAGGTCCGCTCCAGGCGCCGGACGGTGAAATGCGCCCGCGCGGTCCCCTGGAAATGGTTCATGAAGGCGGTGTTGACCGCCGCGCCGCCGAAAGCGCCTAGGATCGGCACGGCCTGCGCTGCAACCTTCTGCGAGACCACGAGGCCGAACCGCGCCGCGATCTGCGCGGTGAAGCGGATCAGCGCGGGGGCAGATTGATCGAGCAGGGTCTTGCTGCCGGCGTAGCGGGCCGCTTCCGCCAGCGTCTTGGCGAGGGCCGCCCGGACCGCGAAGTAGCCGCTCTCGGTCAGCGGCGAGCCCGCCTCCGGCTCGGCAGCGGTGCGGCCGCCCAGCGCGAAGACCTGAACGCAGGCGAGCGCACCCTCGGGCGTCTCCAGATCCTCGCCCTCCTCGCGGGCGATCTCCGCGATGGAGCGGAGCATCAGGGTGGTGGAGACCGGCAGCTCGACGGCCAGCGTCGTCAGCCCAAAGGCTCCGCCGACCGCCCCGGAAAGGGCCGCCATCGCCTTGTGCTTGGCCTCACCCGACCCGAGCAGCCGCGCGAGCCGGCCCTCGATCTTCCCGGCGGTCGAGCCGAGGTCCCCGCCTTCAGCCGGAACGAGTTCCTTGCGCGGGAGGGTGGCCAGGGCGACGCGCATCGCGCCGCGCATGGCGGCCTCGGTGCTGCGGCCGACCGCCTCTGTGACCGGGGCGGGCAGCGAGCGGCCGATGATGTCGAGCGGGGCGCCCGCCGCCGCGGAGAGGCGGGCCGCGAGGCTCGGGCGCTCCAGGACCTGAACGGCCCGACGCAGGGCCGCCAAATCCGCGTCGCTCAGGACCGTCTCTGGGGCCGCTGCCGGCAGCGTCTCGCCGGCGAGGGTGAGGTCGCTCGTGCTCATCCGCAAATTCCTGGATTGATCCCGCTCACGCCGCACCCGGCGCGCGCGCCGTGGAAGGAAGCTCGGGCCCCGGGATGCGGTTCCCCGCCTCGTCGGCCTCGCGCGACGCGGGTTTCGCGGCCGGACGGCCGCTGCGGCGTCCGACCGCGAGACAGAGCGCCAACACCGGGATGCCCACCAGGGAGGTCATCACGAAGAAGGCCGGGTAGCCGATCGCCGCGACGACGAAGCCCGATGAGCCAGCGACGAGCTTGCCGGGCAGCGCGTACAGGGAGGAGAACAGCGCGTACTGCGTCGCCGCGTAGGCCGCGCTGGTGAGGCTCGACATGTAGGCGATCAGCACGATCCCTGCGAAGGAGCCGCAGAAATTCTCGATGGAGATGGCCACGGTCAGCCGCCATAGGTCGGCCGGTCCGGCCGAGAGCCAAGCGAAGGCGAGGTGCGAGGAGGCGGCTAGGAAGGCGCCCAGAAGCAGAGTCGGGAACAGTCCGAGCCGAGCCAGCGCCCAGCCGCCGGCAAAGCCGCCCGCGATCCCGATCCAGATTCCGTAGAGCTTGGTGACGGTGGCGATCTCCTTCAGGTCGAAGCCCAGCGTCCGATAGAGCGGGCTCGCCATGACGCCGGACAGGAAGTCCGGCAGGCGATAGAGCGCCACCAGCAGCAGGATGCCCCAGAGCGCGCCGCCGAAGCGCGCGTGCAGCTCGGTCAGCGGCTCCAGCACGGCGCGGCGCATCGACCAGAATCGGGAACGGGCCGGTGTCTCCGTCTGGGCGGCGCGGGCCGTGTCGAAGGACGGGGCCAGCAGGGCGGCGATCATCCCGACCAGCATCAGCGCGGCCATGATCAGGTAGGCCAGGGTCCAGCCCCCAGCGGAGGCGATGAACAGCGCCCCGGCCCCGGCCGTGATCAGGCCGAGGCGGTAGCCGAGGTTCGATGTCGCCGCCAGGATGCCCTGGAAGTCGCTGCCGGCCGCGTCGATGCGCCAGCCGTCGATCACCACGTCCTGGCTGGCCGCGCAGAACGCCACCAGGAACGCCCCGAGGCCGAGGAGCGCGAGGCTGGTCTTCGGGTCGGAGAAGGCCATCAGGACGAGGCACAGGGCGACGGCCGCTTGCGTCGTTACCATCCAGGCGCGGCGGCGTCCTAGGCGCGCGCCGAGGACCGGCACGGTGAGGCGGTCGATCGCGGGCGCCCAGAGAAATTTCAGCGAGTACGGCAGTGCCACGTAGCTGAACAGGCCGATGGCGCGCACGTCGATATCCGAGAAGGCGAGCCGGAGCGTGAACGTCCCGAGGACGAGCAGCAGCGGCAGGCCCGAGGAGAACCCGAGGGCGAGCATCAGCATGATGCGCCGATCCTCGACGATGTCGCGGAGCCGGAAACGGCGCATCGCCTGTGGCTGGTTGGCCATGGCATGGAACTCCTGAGCCTTCGTGGCCTTGATCCCGCGAAATCGTGGCAGCCTTACGCCGCATGGAATTTCGCTGGATTGTGATGTCTTTTGCCTCAATCTTGATCGAAGCTTGCTTAACGCGGCGCCCACGTCCCGCGCGGCGCGGCGCGATCGAGGTGCCGAAGGACGAACGGTTGACGCCGCCTGAGTGTGGAATACCGAGTTGAGTGCCCGACCCGAGCCCAGTCCACCGCCCGCGACGTTGGTCGACGCGTTCGCGCGCAGCCCATCGCCCATGGTGATCACCGACGCCCGCGCGCCCGACAACCCGATCGCTTGGGCGAACGACGCATTCTTCCAGGCAACCGGCTACGCCGCGGAGGAGATTGTCGGACGCAATTGCCGCATGCTGCAGGGGCCAGCCACGGACCGGACCACGGTCGACCGGATCCGCAACGCGGTTCGGGCCGCGGAGCCGATCTCGGTCGAGCTGCTCAACTACCGGAAGGACGGCACGGCGTTCTGGAATGCGATGACCATCACGCCGGTCTCCGACACGGAAGGCGTGGCCTTCTTCTACGCCGCCCAGGCGGACATGACCCATGTCCACCAGATGGAAGTCACCATGCGCGGCACCAACGATCAGTTGGAGCGCCTCGTCAGCGCGCGTACCCATGACCTCAGCGCGGCGTTGGAGCAGAAGACGGCGCTCCTCCACGAGGTCGATCACCGGGTGAAGAACAACCTGCAGGTGATCTCCTCGCTGATGCTGCTGAAGGCCCGCAGGACGCCGGAGGGCGAGGCACGCGACGCGCTTCAGAGCATGGCCGAACGCATCGGCGCGCTGTCGACCGCCCACCGGATGCTCTACTCCGAAGGCGACATCACGCATTTCAATCTCGGGGACTTCGCGGCCGAGTTCCTGGCCGACATGAATGCCGGGCTGGACCCAGATCACCTCCGTGTCGAGGCCGATGTCGAGCCGATCGCGGTCGCGGCCGCGATGGCGGCGCCCCTCGCCCTGCTCATCCACGAGCTGACCGCGAATGCCCTACGCCACGCCTTCCCGGACGAGCGCGAGGGCCGTGTCTCGATTGTGGCCCGCCGCAACGAAGGCGGCATGCACCTGACCATCCGGGATGACGGGGTCGGCCTCGCGGCAGCGCCCCCCAACCCGGCCGGTTTCGGACGGAATCTGGTGGAGATGGTCGTCCGGCAGATGCGCGGAACCATCGCGTGGTCGGATGCCGGTCCCGGCACGACCGTGGAGATCGACATCCCGCTGCAACCCGCGGCTTGAGAAATCCGCGCGGACATTTCAAGCTCAGCGGCCGCGAAGCCGGGAATCGGAGAGCGCATGGGGACCGGGAACGCCGCCGCGGAAACCGCGCTCCGCATCCTCGTGGTGGAGGATGAGGCCCTGATCGCGCTCGAACTCGAGAGCCTGCTGGACGACCTCGGGCACGTGACGGTCGGCGTCGCCGGCAACGCGGCCGAAGCCATCGCGATGGGCCGGTCCACGGCGCCCGATGTCGCCCTGGTGGACATCCACCTCGTCGACGGCCCGACTGGTATCGAGGTCGCCCGGGCGCTTTCCGCCGACCAGCGCACCACCGTGGTGTTCATGACCGCGAACGCCAAGCGCATCCCGAACGACTTCGCGGGCGCGATCGGCGTGATCGCGAAACCCTATTCCGAGCGCGTCGTGGCCAGCACCCTCGACTACGTGGCGGACCGCCGGTCCGGACGCCAGGAGCCGGCCTGCCCGGACGGCTTCTCGCCCGCCCCCGTCTGAGCAGGCCGCAAGCTCGGCCCCTAATCCTGGGCCGCTTTGGATGCGGCGTCGTCCCGTCGTTCCGGGGCGCCGCAGGTGAGTCCGGAACCCGGACCCTCACTTTGCGCAAGTCCTTGGCGTGTCGGCGGTTCTGGATCCCGGGCTCCGCTGCGCGGTTCCGGGATGACGTGAGGCTGTTGCGGTCACCTCTATTCTTGAGGCGATGGGATTGGATCGCCCGCTCAGCGCCCGCCCGTCCGCTCGCGCTTCAGCCGGTACAGCGCGTCGAGCGCTTCCCGGGGCGTGAGCGCGTCCGGGTCGATGGAATCGAGCAGCGCCCCGAGCGGATCCTCCGGCGGCGGCTCCGGCGGCGGAGGCGGCGCGAGTGCTGCGAAGAGCGGCAGGTCGTCGATTCGCGCCCGCGCCGGGCGGCCGCGCTCCGCCTTCTCCAGACTCTTTAGGATTGCTCCGGCCCGCGACACGACGCTGCCCGGCAGGCCCGCCAGCCGGGCCACCTGCAGGCCGTAGCTCCGTTCGGCGACGCCCGGAACGACCTCGTGCAGGAACACGACGCCGTCCCGATGCTCGGCGACCTTGAGGGTCGCGTTCTCCAGCCGGGCCAGACGGTCGCCCAGCGCGGTGAGTTCGTGGAAATGAGTGGCGAAGAGCGCCCGGCAGGCATTCACCTCGTGCAGGTGCTCCAGGCAGGCCCAGGCGATGGAGAGACCGTCGAAGGTTGCGGTGCCGCGGCCGATCTCGTCGAGGATCACCAGGGAGCGCCGCGTCGCCTGGTTGAGGATCGCCGCGGTCTCGACCATCTCGACCATGAAGGTCGATTGCCCGCGGGCGAGATCGTCGGCGGCGCCGACGCGGGAGAACAGCCGGTCGACCCGCCCGATCCGCGCCTCGGCGGCCGGCACGAAGGCGCCCATCTGAGCGAGCACCGCGATCAGCGCGTTCTGGCGCAGGAAGGTGGACTTACCGCCCATGTTGGGGCCGGTGATCAGCCGGATCCGGCCGCGCGTGTCGCCCGACAGATCGCAATCGTTGGCGATGAACGGCTCACCCGCCCGGCGGAGGGCCGCCTCGACCACCGGATGACGGCCGCCGACCACGACGAAGCTGAGCGAGTCGTCGACCATGGGTCGTCGCCAGTCGAGCTCGACCGCGAGCTCGGCATGGCTCGCCGCGACGTCGAGCCCGGCCAGCGCCGCAGCCACCTCGGCGATGGAATCGGCCTTGGCGAGCACGCGGGCGGAGAGGTCGTCGAACACGCCGCCTTCGAGGGCCAGCGCCCGGTCGGAGGCGCCGGAGATCTTGGATTCGAGTTCGCCCAGTTCGACGCTGGTGAAGCGCATCGCGTCGACCATCGTCTGACGGTGGACGAATTCGCTCTGCAGACCCTTCAGGCAGGCCTCGCCGACCGATTGCGGTACCTCAATGAAGTAGCCGAGCAGGTTGTTGTGCTTGATGCGCAAGGTCCGGCAGCCGGTCTGCTCGGCGTAGCGGGCCTGCAGGGCGGCAATCACCTTACGGGAATCCTGGCCCAGGGTCCGCGCCTCGTCGATTTCCGGATGATAGCCCTGCCGCACGAACCCGCCGTCGCGGCGGCTCAACGGAAGATCGTCGGCGAGCGCCGCCGCCAGGGTCGCGATCAGCTCCGAATCGGCCTCGGCCAGGTGCCCGGCGAGACGGACGAGGTCGTCCGGCAAGTTCGGGTTGGCGGAGAGGCGGGCGCCGAGTTGCGCCGCCACCGCCAAGCCGTCCCGGATCGCCGCCAGATCCCGCGGTCCCGCCCGGCCGAGGCCGGTGCGCGACAGCGCCCGGGCGAGATCCGGCGCTCGGGCCAGGGCCTCGCGCAGGGCGCCGCGGAGCGAGCCGTCATCGACCAGATGCGCCACGGCGGCGTGCCGCCGGGCGATCGCGTCGAGCGTGGTGAGCGGTCCGGCGAGATGCTCGGCCAGCAGCCGCGCGCCGTTGGCCGTCACGGTCCGGTCGATCGTGGCGAGCAGGCTCCCGGTCCGCTCCCCCGACAAGGTCCGGGTGAGTTCGAGGTTGGCGCGCGTCGCCGCATCGATCGCCAAAGTCGCGCCGCCATCCTCGCGGGTTGGCACGGCCAGGGTCGGCCGGGCCGCGAGCTGCGTGCGAGCGATGTAGAGGAGTACCGCCCCGGCGGCCGCGATCTCGGCACGAGTGAACTGGCCGAAGCCCTCCAGTGTCGAGACCCCGTACTGCTCACGCAGGCGCCGCTCCGCCGCCGCGGGTTCCAGCTCGGCCTGCGCCAGGGGCACGATGGCGGCCCGGCTCTCCTGCCAGATCCGCGCGAGCGCCGGATCGGCGTGGATCGCCTCGGACAGGACGATCTCCCGCGGATCGTGCCGGGCGATCGCCCCGGCCAGATCGCCACCCGCGACCTCGCTCAAGGCGAAGCGCCCCGTGGAGATGTCGACCGCCGCGAGGCCGTAGGCGACGGCGCCCTCCCCGGTCTTGCGGCGGCCAATCGCCAGGAGGAGGTTGGCCCTGGCCGGGTCAAGGAGCCGATCCTCGGTGATCGTCCCAGGAGTGACGAGCCGCACGACCTCGCGGCGCACCACCGATTTCGGGCCGCGCTTCTTGGCCTCGGCCGGATCTTCGGTCTGCTCGCAGACGGCGACGCGGTGCCCGAGGGCGATCAGGCGGTTGAGGTAGTCGTCGGAGCGCTCGACCGGCACGCCGCACATCGGGATCTCGCTGCCCGCGTGCTTGCCGCGCTTGGTCAGCACGATGCCGAGCGCCCGGGACGCGATCTCCGCGTCCTCGAAGAATAGCTCGTAGAAGTCGCCCATCCGGTAGAACAGCAGACAGTCCGGATTGGCGGCCTTGATCTCGATGTACTGCGCCATCATCGGCGTCGCGCCGGCCGGATCCAGGCCGGGGGCGGGCGTCATGTCGGCGGCGGGGCGGACGGCGGTACGGGCCATGCCGCCTCTTAGCAGAGCGCCGCCCGCGAATCAGGACACGCACACCGACGCGGCTGGGGAGAAGCCGCGTCGGCGGTGGATGGGTTCATCGCGGCCTTGGGGCCGGCACGGCGAACGCGACCGCGGCCGGCGTCGAAGATCTGCCGGGCCTCAGTAGCGCGGGCCGTTCGTTGTGCCGCCCAGATTCTGTTGGTAGCCGCGCAGGGCGGGATTCTTGGCGTTCGGGTTGCCGTGACGCATGGTGTTGAGCCGGCGCATCCGCCGCTCGTGCCGCGTGGTGTGGTGCCGGTGCATCCGGTGTTGATGCATGCGGTGATGGCGATGCATCACGACGGACTCGACCATGTCGTGGCCGGCGAGGCCGGGTTGAGGCATGGCCGGTGCCGCCTGAGCGGTCGCCGCGCCGGCCATCAGGCCGCCGATCAGCAGGCCTGCCGTCAGAAGAGAACGCATAGACATGTGCGAGTAACTCCGATCCTACCGTGTGAGCCACCACCCAAGAGAATGGTCGGAGGTAAGTTCCGGTGCGTGCAGGAAAAATGAAGCTGTCGATTTCATCTCTGGCGCGGAATAAGTTCTCGTGTGACGCGTGTTGCCGACATTCGGTGCGGAGGCATCTATAACTTAAAAGCGAAGCGAGATGCTTTGTGCAATCTGGCGGCGTATGCCTGTGTCGCGTTCGCCCGTGCCGATCAGGACAGGAAACGCGTCAATTCCAAGTTGACGGAATCCGGCTCCTCGTGCGCGAGCCAGTGGCTGGCGCGCTCGTACCAGCGGATCCGGCCCGCGTCGCAGAAGGCCAGGCTCGCTTCCGCGAGGCCGGATTGAAGGGCTGTATCCTGCTTGCCCCAGAGGATCAGGGTCGGAACCCGGACCCGGGCCGGCTCGTCCCGCGGCAGACGCACCAGCGCCCGGTACCAGTTCAGCATGGCGGTCATCGCGCCGGGCTGGAGCCACGCTTCCACGTAGCGATCGAGATCGGCGGCCGAGAACGCGCCCGGCCGGCTGGTTGAGGTCAGCGCGTGCCGGAGGGCGCGGCACCGGTCGGCCGTCAGCAGCCGCTCGGAAAGGCCGGGGAGCTGGAACAGGCCGACATAGACGCTGCGCAGCCACTGGCCGGGATGGTGCCGCATATACGCGCCGACGATGCCGGGATGCGGCGCGTTGAGGATCGCGAGCCGCTCGATCCGCTCGGGATGGCGGCTGGCCAGCCACCACGCGACGAGACCGCCCCAATCATGGCCGACGAGCCGGATCGTGGGGAGGCCGTAGGCATCCGCCAGTGCCAGCACGTCGCCGGCCAGCCTGTCGAGGTGGTAGGCGGAGAGGCCCTGCGGCCTGTCACTGCGGTTGTAGCCGCGCTGATCCGGCACGATCACCCGCAGGCCAGCCTCGGCGAGCGGCCCGATCTGGTGGCGCCAGCCGAACCAGAACTCGGGGAAACCGTGCAGCAGGATGGTCGGCGGGCCGCTCTCCGGACCCGCCTCGGCCACGTGCAGGCGCACCTCCGGCAGAGCGACTTGGCGAAAATTCACACCCGCAACGTCCATCCGCTTCGGCGCTCCCTGCTGATCGGCGGAGAACGCCCGCGCCCGCGCGGGTGATCCCGTCAGAAACCGAGCGCCGCGCAGGTGCCGGCTTCGGCGGAGAGCTGGTCGCGCAGCTCGTCCGGCGAACTGCGGGTCCACAGGCAGAGCAACACGAAGGCCGCGCCGTGCAGCAGGGTCCGGGAGGCCGCGGCAGGGGCCTCGGCCGGAAGGGTGGCGAACTGGGTCATGGCGCTGGTCTCCTGATTCCGTCTCTGACGGGAGATCGGCGCCCGGCGCCGGGGGTTACAGGGCCTTGGGACATGCGCGTGCGCTGCCGCACGAGGACACGTCAGCGCAGCGGATCGAGCCAGCGCGCCAGGGTGCCGGCGTCGAGGCCGGCACGCGTCTCGCGATAGCCGAGCTCCGCCGATTCTCGGAAGCGCGACCACGCCCGCAGGTCGATGCCGGAGAGCTGCGGCTTGAGCACGGCGGTCGCGTGGGCCGCCGCCATCAGGCTCTGCGCGTCGCTCGAGACCGTCGCGGCGCGCAGCAGCAGCGGCGCGAGGCCGGGCATGGCCAGCGGCGAGCCGATCAGCTTGCGCACGAGCCGGCCCCTCCAGCCGCGATGGGGCATGTCCTGGAAGGCCCGGTCGCTGCCGACATCGACGGCGAGCACCGGGCCGCGCTCCAGCCCGGCGGCGACGTCAGCCGGGAGGTTGTTCATCATGCCGCCATCGACCAGCACGCCCTCGTCGCACAGGACCGGCGGCAGGAGCCCGGGGATGGCGATGCTGGCACGCAGCGCCTTCGGCAGGTCGCCCGACCGATGGACCATCGTGTTCCCGGTGGTCAGGTTCGACGACACGCAGAAGAACGGCAGCCACAGATCCTCGATGCGCACGCCGCCGTAGCGCGCCGCCAGGCCGGCATCGACCTTGGCGCCCCGGGTCAGGGCATGGAGCGGCAGGGTGTAGTCGTTGAGCGGGTTGCTGGTGGCGAAGAATGCCTCGATCTGCGACTGGATCTCCGAGAGGGGCCAGCCCATGGCGAGGCTCGCCGCCATGATCGCGCCCATGCTGGTGCCGCCGACGAAGTCCGGCGCGCAGGCGACCTCGTCGAGGGCCTTCAGGACCCCGAGATGAGCGAGGCCGCGGGCGCCGCCGCCGCCGAGCACCAGACCCCGGGCCGCGCCGCTGGCGAGCCGGGCCAGCCGGTGGAGGTCGTCCTGCCGTCCGTCGCGGACCTGGATCCGCATCGCGGCCGGCAGCGCCGAGACGGCGGGATGGAGCGGTTTCGGGCGCCGCACATCGGGATCCTGCCGGATCACCAGGTCCATGCGGATCCAGTCGGAGCGCACCCGCTCCAGGTATTCCGCCGCCCCCGACCGCGGCGGGGCGCCGGGCTCGGCCAGTAGCAGCACGTGGTCGCCCCGGCGCTGGCTCTGTCGGCACCAGGGACAGTCGATCTCGTGCGCAGCGAAGATGGTACGCGCGTGCTGGCCCTCGAAGGTCTGGAACCACGCCTCGTCGGCGCCCTCAGGCCAGTCCGTGAGGCAGCCGGTCTCGCCCGGCAGGAGCGCGTCGAAGGCGGCCGCGAGCTGCCGGGCGAGGATTTCCGGGTTCGGCCCTTCGGTCACCGCCAGGATCGTGAAGATCCGGGGCGCGTGATGCACCGAGTAACCGTCGTAGATCGCCCGCAGCCGTTCGGCCAGCATGCGGGCGAAGTAGAGGAGCGTCTGCGGATGCTCGACGATCACCGCCTCGAAGGCGTCGCGGGTCAGCTTCAGCAGATGGGAGTCGCGCAGGGCCATCACGGTCGCCGCCCGAGGGGCCTCCGACAGCAGAGCCATCTCGCCGAAGGTCTCGGGTGGGCGCAGGCGCGCGATCCGGGTCGGGCTGCCGTTGTGGTCGCGGGCCGAGACGCCGATTGCCCCGGAGACGAGGGTGTAGAGCGCGTCTCCCGAGGCGCCCTGCTCGAACAGGATCTGGCCGCCCGGCACCGCGACCGGGACCATGCGGGCCCGGACCGCCGCGGCGGCCGCGGCATCGAGACCGGACAGGAACGGGATCTCGGGCGCGCTCACCGGTGCACCGCCGGAGACGCAACGCGGCGCAGCTCTGCCGTCGGTCTCCGCCGCATCGTTCCGTCCCCTCCCCGCTCTCGCATGTTCGGGCCACCATAGCGCGCCCGCCGTCAAGCGGGCGCCGCGTGACCGAGCCGCGCATCTGAAACGCCGATGCCTTCGCGCCGCGGCGGCCATCCGCTACAGCCGGGCGACAACAAGGCCGGGAGGAGCGCATGTCGGAAGCAGGTCGGATCGCGATCGTGACCGGGGCGGGGACGGGGGTCGGCAAGGCCGCGGCCCTGGCGCTGGCTGGAGCCGGCTGGCGCGTCGTGCTGTCCGGGCGGCGGCCCGCGCCCCTCGACGAGACAGCGGCCCAGATCGGCGGCGACCGGGCGCTCGTGGTGCCCACCGATGTGACCGATCCCGATTCGATCGCCAACCTGTTCGCCCGCACGCGGGCGGCATACGGGAGGCTCGACCTGCTGTTCAACAATGCCGGGATCGGCGCCCCGCCGGTGCCCCTCGAGGATCTGCCGCTGGAGACATGGCGGCAGGTGGTCGACACCAACCTCACCGCCCTGTTCCTGTGCACGCAGCACGCCTTCCGGATCATGCGCGACCAGGATCCCCGCGGCGGCCGGATCATCAACAACGGCTCGATCTCGGCACACGCCCCGCGGCCGAATTCCATCGCCTATACGGCGACCAAGCACGCCGTGACCGGCCTGACCAAGGCAACGTCCCTCGACGGCCGTGCCTACGACATTGCCTGCGGGCAGATCGATATCGGCAACGCCGACACGCCCATGGGCGGCAAGATGAAGGCGGGCGTCCGCCAGGCGGACGGGTCGCTCCGGCCCGAAGCCGTGATGGATCCGGATCACGTCGGACAGGCGGTCCTCACGATGGCAAGCCTGCCGCTCGAAACCAACGTGCAGTTCATGACCATCATGGCGACCAAGATGCCGTTCGTCGGACGCGGCTGAGCCGCCGCTCCTGTCCCGCTCTGCGGACCACATGATCCGCATAGCGGCGCTTCCCGGGCTGCCGCCGAGCCCTGGAATCCGGGCCCGCGTGGCCCGTTCGTCCCGGCAGGTTTCAGATCCGGGCGAGCAATCTCGTCTCGACAACCGGCGGCTTGCACAAATACCGAACCGCGAACGTCCCGGTCCAGCTGCACGCTGATCACGGACGCACCGACCCGCGCCAGATGCCATCCACAGGTCCGCTGCGAGGCCGGCCGCGCACGCCCGCGATTGACGATCGTTTTCATAACTCATACAAATACGAGAACGAAGAACGGCCGGGACCCAACCCGGTGCCATGGGAGAGGAAAAACGCTGACTGCACACCGTCTCGACCGGCTTTGCTGCTCCGCGCTGTTGTGTGACACCGACGATTTGCGTCGGTCTTCGATTGTAAATCTGCCGTAAATGTAAGTAGTTTGGCAGGAAGGAGCGCGTATTTGGCCGTATATTTGAGGCGCGTAGGAATCAATATCGGATTTTAACCGAGTGTCCGAGTCGGCGTTGATCCAGTCGGTGGTTCTGGAATTGTGCCGTAGGTCCGCAAAAGACAACAAGAACGGGGGAGCCATGATCGTCAAGCCAATGTTTCTCAAGTTCGTCCTGGGCGTCTCACTCCTGAGCGCGCTGGCTGCGCCGGCGGCGCGGGCGGGCGGTGGTGATCCGATCGGCGTCGCCATGCCAACCAAGTCGTCGCAGCGCTGGATCGACGACGGCAACAACATCGTGAAGCTGCTGCAGGCCAAGGGCTACGAGCCGGATCTGCAATATGCCGACGACGATATTTCGACACAGCTCGCGCAGATCGAGAATATGCTCACGAAGGGCGTGAAGCTGCTGGTGATCGCCTCAATCGACGGAACCACACTCAGCGATGTGCTGGCAAAGGCGAGCGAGCGCGGCGTGAAGGTCATCGCTTACGACCGCCTGATCAAGGGAACGCCGAACGTCGATTATTACGCCACGTTCGACAACTACAAGGTGGGGGTCCAGCAGGCGACTTCTATCGTCGACGCGCTCGGCCTGAGGGACGGGAAGGGACCGTTCAACATCGAGCTGTTCGGTGGCTCGCCCGACGACAATAACGCATACTTTTTCTACGACGGCGCCCTGTCGGTGCTGAAGCCCTACATCGATGCCAAGAAGCTCGTCGTGCGCTCGGGCCAGTTCGGCATGGACAAGGTGTCCACGCTGCGCTGGGATCCCGCGACCGCGCAGGCCCGGATGGATAACCTGCTCTCGGCCTATTACGGCAACGCGCATCTCGACGCGGTGCTCTCGCCCTACGACGGCATCTCCACCGCCATCATCTCGTCGGTGAAGAGCGTCGGCTACGGCTCCGGCAATGTGAAGCTGCCGGTGGTCAGCGGCCAGGATGCCGAGCTGCAGGCGGTCAAGTCGATCATCGCGGGCGAGCAGACGGCGACGATCTTCAAGGACACGCGCGAACTGGCCAAGGTGACAGTCGCGATGATCGACGCGATCGAGGCCGGCCGGCAGCCTGAGATCAACGACGCCAAGACCTACAACAACGGCAAGAAGGTCGTCCCGTCCTTCCTGCTGACGCCGGTCATCGTCACCAAGGCCAATTGGAAGCCGGCCCTCGTCGACACCGGCTACTACACCCTCGACCAGCTCAAGTGAGCGCGGCGGCCCGCGCCGCCCCGGCCGAACCCGTCTCCGCGCCGGTGCCGCCGGCGCGGGCAGAAACCTGTGCAGACCGAGCCGGAAGGGGTCGCATGCAGCCCGTCCTCGAAATGCGGGGGATCTCCAAGACGTTTCCCGGCGTCAGAGCCCTCAACGACGTCAATCTGAGCATCGCACCGGCCGAGATCCACGCCCTGGTCGGCGAGAACGGCGCCGGCAAGTCGACGCTCATGAAGGTCCTGAGCGGAGTGTATCCGCACGGATCCTACGATGGCGAGATCACCTACGAGGGACAGCCCGGCCAGTTCCGCGACATCTCCGACAGCGAGCGCCTGGGCATCGTGATCATCCATCAGGAACTGGCCCTGGTCCCGTTCCTGTCGATCGCCGAGAACATCTTTCTCGGCAACGAGCCCGCCCGCTTCGGCATCATTGACCAGGACCGGGTCTATGCCCGGTCCCGGGAGCTGCTGGCCATGGTCGGCCTTGCCGAGAATCCCGACACCCTCGTGACCCATCTCGGCGTTGGCAAGCAGCAGCTCGTCGAGATCGCCAAGGCGCTCTCCAAGAAGGTCAAGCTGCTCATCCTCGACGAGCCGACCGCGAGCCTGAGCGAGACGGACAGCGAGGCGCTGCTGCAGCTGCTCCTCAGCTTCAAGGCCCAGGGCATTGCGTCGATCCTGATCTCGCACAAGCTCAACGAGATCTCCAAGGTCGCCGACCGGATCACCGTGCTGCGCGACGGCACCACCGTCGAGACCCTCGACTGCCGGAACGGCGGCATCGACGAGGATCGGATCATCCGCGGCATGGTCGGCCGCACGATGGCCAACCGCTACCCTGTCCGCGAGCCGCGGATCGGCGACGTGCTGATGGAGGTGGAGGGCTGGACGGTCCATCACCCCGTCCATGCCGAGCGGGCGGTCGTACGCGATGTCAGCCTGAACCTGCGCAGGGGCGAGATCGTCGGGATCGCCGGCCTGATGGGATCGGGCCGGACGGAACTCGCCATGAGCGTCTTCGGCCGGTCCTACGGCCAGGGCACCAGCGGGATTGTCCGCCTCGAGGGCCGGGAGGTCGATGTCTCGACGATCGACAAGGCGATCGCGGCGGGCATCTCCTACGTCACCGAGGACCGCAAGCAACTGGGGCTCGTGCTCGGCGAGGACATCACCAAGAACACCACGCTCGCCAACCTGCCCGGAGTCTCCACCGCCACGGTCATCGACGAGGATGCGGAGCACCGCGTCGCGAATGCCTACCGCTCGAAGATGCGCATCCGCTCCTTCGGCGTGGAGCAGCAGACCGTGAACCTGTCGGGCGGAAACCAGCAGAAGGTCGTGCTCAGCAAGTGGCTGTTCACCCAGCCCAAGGTGCTCATCCTCGACGAGCCGACGCGCGGCATCGATGTCGGGGCCAAGTACGAGATCTACAGCATCATCAACGAGCTGGCCGATGCCGGCCGGGGCGTCCTGATGATCTCGTCCGAGATGCCCGAGCTGCTCGGCCTGTGCGACCGCATCTACGTCATGAACGAGGGGCGGTTCGTGGGCGAGTTCCAGCGCGCCGAGGCCAGCCAGGAAGCGATCATGCGCGCGATCATGCGCTCCAAGGAGCTGAACGGATGAGCGACATCTCTGTGAGCAAGGCCATGATCCGTCTGACCGAACCCCTTCCGGGCACCAAGGCTGCGGGCGAGCCGCAGGCCCGGCGCGGGCGCTTGGCGATGGCGCAGCTGCGCGATTACGGCTTGGTCTTCGCCCTGGCGGCGATCACCCTGTTCTTCGAGTATGCCACCGGCGGCGTGCTGTTCCAGCCGCTGAATCTGACCAACCTCATCCTGCAGAACAGCTACGTCGTCGTGATGGCGCTGGGGATGCTGCTGGTCATCGTGGCCGGCCATATCGACCTGTCGATCGGCTCGGTGGTCGGATTCGTGGGGGCGCTCGCGGCCCTTCTGATGGTCCGATTCGGCTTCGATCCATTCACCGCCACCGTCCTGTGCCTGGCGGTCGGCGCCGCGATCGGCGGGCTGCAGGGCTACTTCGTCGCCTATCTCGGCATTCCGAGCTTCATCGTCACGCTCGCCGGCATGCTGGTGTTCCGCGGCCTGACGCTGGCACTCTTGCAAGGCGCCTCGATCGGGCCGTTCCCGGAGGTATTCCAGCTTCTCGCCAAGGGCTTCCTCGCCAACTTCGCCGGCCCCTGGACCGCCCTGCTCATCGCGCTCGCCCTGTCGCTGATCCTCGTCGGCCTGAACGGGCGCCGCCGGGCCGCGCGGCTGCGCAACGGCGGCGAGGCCGAATCCTGGGCGGCGTTCATTTTCCGCAACGGCATGACCACAATCGTGATCCTCGCCTTCGCGTATCAGATGAGCGCCTATCGCGGCCTGCCCAACGTGCTGTTGGTGATGTTCGCGCTCGTGATGCTCTACCGCTTCGTCACGACCCGCACGACGATCGGCCGGCGGATCTACGCGCTCGGCGGTAACATCAAGGCCGCACGGCTGTCAGGCATCAAGACCGAGCGGCTCACCTTCCTGACCTTCGCCAATATGGGTGCGCTGGCCGGCCTCGCGGGCATGATCTTCGCCGCCCGGCTCAATACCGCGACGCCGAAGGCCGGTGTCGGGTTCGAGCTCGACGTGATCGCGGCCTGCTTCATCGGCGGCGCCTCGGCGGCCGGCGGCATCGGAAAGGTCTCAGGCGTCGTGATCGGCGCGTTCATCATCGGCGTGATGAACAACGGCATGTCGATTTTGGGCATCGGCGTCGACTACCAGCAGGTGATCAAAGGGATCGTGCTGCTCGCCGCCGTCTGCCTCGACGTCTACAACAAGAACAACCGGGCCTGAGGGCCTGCACAATCCGACCCCGTCCCCTTCCGCGGATGGGATCGGAACAGCGCAGATACGTCTTTGCGAGCGCAGCGGAGCGATCCAGCGGCGCCAAGCCCCTATGATGCCGCGTTCCCCGGACCGCTTCGCTCCGCGCTATGAACCCATCGACGAGAACGCTGGGGATGAACCGGCGGCCCCTTGATCCGTCGGACCGGGCACCGCCGGCCGAACCGCTCAGGTCTTGCGCGCGACCGTGAAGCGGGCGGCATCCCGCAGGATGCGGGCACCCTCACCCCAGGATGCGACCGCATCTTCGCAGACACCGACGAGGCGGTCGCACTCGGCCCGGGCTCCATCGATGCCGAGGCGGTCGACCAGCGTGGCCTTGCCAGCATCCTTGTCCTTGCCGGTCGCCTTGCCCATGGCCTCCGGCGAGGCCTCGCGGTCCAGGATGTCGTCTGCGATCTGGAAGGCCTGGCCCAAGGCGAGACCGTAGCGCAGGAGGGCGGCCCGCTGACCCTCATCGGCGCCGCCGACGATCGCGCCGGCCTCCACCGAGAAGGCCAGGATCGCGCCGGTCTTCATCGCCTGCATCCGCAGGGTGTCGTCCACATCCATGTTGGCCGCGCCGAACCGGCCCTCGGCGGTGAGGTCGAGGAGCTGGCCGCCGACCATGCCGCCCAAGCCCGAGGCCCGGGCGAGGCCGAGCACGAGGTCGGCGCGGATCCGGGCGTCCGGCTGCCAGGCCGGGTCGGCGACGATCTCGAAGGCGAGCGTCTGGAGCGCGTCGCCGACCAAGATGGCCGTGGCCTCATCGTAGGCCTTGTGGACCGTCGGCTTGCCGCGGCGCATGTCGTCGTCGTCCATGGCCGGCAGGTCGTCGTGGACGAGGCTGTAGCAATGCACCAGCTCGACGCCGGCGCCGGCGGCGAGCGCCGCCGCCTCGGAGCCGCCGAGCATCCGAGCGGTCTCGATGGCCAGGAAGGGCCGGAGGCGCTTGCCGCCGCCGAGCACGGCGTGGCGCATGGCCTCCATCAGGCGGGGCGGCCGCGCGATCTCGCCGGGGCCGAGATCAGGGCCGAGGCGTTCGACCAGGAAGGTCTCGACCATGCCGGCGACTTCAGCCAGCCTGTGGGAAAACGCGACGGCCTGCGTGTCAGTCTTGACCGAACCGGTCGGTGCCTGCGTTGAGGGGGTCGGGGTCATCGGGCGCTGCGTCCGGTCCTGGCCTTGCGAAAACCAATCGAGTGTCAGTTGAGCGGGAACGAGATCGCGGTGGGCGAGGCAGGACGCAGGCGGGGAGCGGCGGGTCGTGACCTTCCGCTCGCGCGCCCGCGGCGCTCCCGCCCGGTCCGCCAGATCGTCGGGGCGCTGCTCCTGCTCCCCGCCGTCGCGTTCGTCGTCGTACTGACGCTGGCGCTCGTCTATAGCGCGGTGATGCCGCCGTCGACCCTGATGCTGGGGCGGTGGTTGACGCTTCAGCCTGTGAGCCGCGATGCCGTGAGCCTCTCGGAGATCGCGCCGGCGCTGCCGCAGGCGGTGATCGCCTCGGAGGACCAGCGCTTCTGCCTCGACCACGGCGTCGATCTCGGGGCGATCCGCGAGGTGGTCGAGGATGAGGATTCGCCGAGCCGGGGCGCCTCGACGATCGCGATGCAGACCGTCAAGAACGTCTTCCTGTGGCCGGGCCGCTCCTACATCCGCAAGGCGGTCGAAATCCCGCTGGCGCTGGCGCTCGACACCCTGTGGGGCAAGCGCCGCATGATGGAGATCTACCTGAACGTCGCCGAATGGGGCGACGGGATCTACGGCGCGCAGGCCGCCAGTCGGCATTGGTTCAACAAGGATGCCAGCCGGCTGACCCGCGGCGAGGCCGCCCTGCTCGCCTCAGTCCTGCCGAACCCGATCACGCGCAGCGCCGGGCGCCCCTCGCCCGGCGTCCGCCGCCGCGCCGCGCAGATCCAGGCCATGATGGGCCAGATCGAGGGTTTGACGGGCTGCGTGCGCCGGTAGGCGGCACGGGAGTGTTTCAGCCGACGGCCGTGTCGGCGTCACGGGTCGCGGCTAATGCTCGGCGGGCTGCCGGCCGGACTGAACACCAAGCGCATCAGGCCCGGTCCGCCGGTAGCAGCGGCCGCCCCGCCTCTGTAAGACGGCCTTCAGAGCCAGAGCCTGGGACCGATATTCGATGAGCGAAGCCGTCTACGACCTCACCCTGGAGCGCATCGCCCTGATCCGGCGGATGGTCGTCGCCTGGGGTGGTGCCGAACCCGGCGCGCCGACCGTCCACCCGGACGCTCCCTATGGCAGCCTCGACCGCGACGGCGACATCGCCAATGTCACGGGCGATGACGAGGGGGCCGAGGAGGAGCACCGGGCGCTGGAGGACGGCCTCGCGGTCTTCGCCCAGAACGCCCTGCTGAAGCCCGGCCGCTACCAGTACCACAACGGGCTGGCCAAGCTCGACCACGGCGAGGTCGGCGATGTCTTCCGGGATGCGCAGAGTGGACAGACGCCCGAGCACATCACCTTCGCGGTGACCCCGGAACACCTCGCGCTGATCCCGCGGCTCGCCTATCGGTGGGATGCGGCGCGGAACGTGCCCTGCGTGGACCCGAAGCAGCCTTACGGCGGGACAGGACCCTATACCGCCGCCATGGCGCGCCATCTCGCCGCCGTCCCCGAGACGGCCGCCAACGATGACGAGGACGGCGAGACGCACCGGATCCGGCTCCACCGCGAGATGCAGCCGGCCCTTCAGATCTTCCTGCGTTACGCCGATCTCGGGCCGGGCGCGTTCCGGCGTCCGGCCCCGACCTCGGATTGGCAGCCGGCCTGAGGGCTCAGCCCTCGCGCTTCCTGCGCTGCGCCAGGGTGCGCAGCCGCAGGGCGTTGAGCTTGATGAAGCCCGCCGCGTCGCGGTGATCGTAGGCGACGGCGCCCTCCTCGAAGGTCACGAGGTCCTGGTCGTAGAGCGAGTGCGGGCTCTCGCGGCCGATCACGTGGACGCCGCCCTTGTAGAGCTTCAGCCGCACCGTGCCGGTGACCTTCTCCTGGCTCTTGTCGATCAGCGCCTGGATCATCTCGCGCTCCGGCGAGAACCAGAAGCCGTTGTAGATCAGCTCCGCGTATTGCGGCATGAGCTGGTCTTTGAGGTGGGCGGCGCCGCGGTCCAGCGTGATCGACTCGATGGCGCGGTGCGCCGGCAGCAGGATCGTGCCGCCCGGCGTCTCGTACATGCCGCGGCTCTTCATGCCGACGAACCGGTTCTCGACGAGGTCGAGCCGGCCGATGCCGTTGGCACGGCCGAGCTCGTTGAGCTTGGCCAGCAGGCTCGCGGGTGAGAGCTTCTCCCCGTCGATCGAGACCGCGTCGCCACGCTCGAATCCGATCGTGATGATCGTCGGCTGGTCCGGCGCCTCCTCGGGGGAGAGCGTGCGCGAGTAGACGTAGTCCGGCACCTCGACGGCGGGATCCTCCAGCACCTTGCCTTCCGAGGAGGCGTGCAGGAGGTTGGCGTCCACCGAGAACGGGCTCTCGCCGCGCTTGTCCTTGGCGATCGGGATCTGGTGCTGCTCGGCGAAGGCGATGAGCTGCTCGCGGGAGCGCAGGTCCCACTCGCGCCACGGGGCGATCACCGTCACGTCGGGCTTGAGCGCGTAGTAGCCGAGCTCGAACCGGACCTGGTCGTTCCCCTTGCCGGTGGCGCCGTGGCAGACCGCATCGGCGCCGACGCGTTCGGCGATCTCGATCTGCTTCTTGGCGATCAGCGGTCGCGCGATCGAGGTGCCGAGCAGGTAGACGCCCTCGTAGACGGCGTTCGCCCGGAACATCGGGAAGACGTAGTCGCGGACGAATTCCTCGCGCAGGTCCTCTATGTAGATGTTCTCGGGCTTGATGCCGAGGAGTTCGGCCTTGCGGCGGGCCGGCTCCAGCTCCTCCCCCTGGCCGAGATCGGCCGTGAAGGTCACGACCTCGCAGCCGTAGGTGGTCTGCAGCCACTTCAGGATGATCGATGTGTCGAGGCCGCCGGAATAGGCCAGCACGACCTTCTTCACGGGGCTCTTCGCGGGGACGGACATGCGGCTTCCGGAACTGAGGCGGGGCGTCTGCGGCTTATCGCGGGTGTCACCGGCCTGCAACCGGCGCGCCGTCTCGCGCGTAGGCCAGATGCCGGAAGATCGGCCGCGTTTCGCCTCACGGTGGCCTTGCGGCCGTGCAAGAAATGGCGCGGGCGTTGCCAGTCGTCATCGCCGCAAGAGTGCATCGGAGAAGCGAAGTCTATGGCGCGCCAGCCGATTCTGGAGTTCTGGTACGAATTCGCCTCCACGTACTCCTACCTCGCGGCGATGCGCATCGAGGCGGCGGCGGCCGAGGCTGGTGTCGCGATCCGGTGGCGGCCGTTCCTGGTCGGGCCGCTCTTCGCCTCGCAGGGCTGGACGACCTCGCCGTTCAACCTCTACGCGGCCAAGGGCAAGAACATGTGGCGCGATGTCGAGCGCGAGGCCGCGCGCCTCGGCCTGCCGCCGGTGACGCGCCCCGCCCAGTTCCCGCAGAACAGCCTCAGCGCGGTGCGGGTCGCCATCCTTGGCCAGGACCAGGATTGGCTGGTGCCGTTCTCAAAGGCGGTGTTCACCGCGAGCTTCGCCGAGGGACGCTCCATTGCGGAGCCGGCGGCGGTGGCCGAGATCCTCGATTCGCTCGGGCTTGACGGGACGCAGACCGTGCGAGCCGCGGCCGCCGAGGCCAACAAGACGAAGTTGCGGGTCAGCGTCGAGGAGGCGCGCTCGCGCGGGATCTACGGGGCGCCGACCTTCCTGGCGGATGACGGCGAGCTGTTCTGGGGCAATGATCGCCTGGATCAGGCCCTGGCCTGGGCGACGGGCGACCGGCCGAAGGGGCTGCGGTAGGGCCGCGTTCACGACGTTCGGCCATCAAACCGACTCGACCCCCTGGTTCTGGTCCGGCTCCGCTTCGGCGCGGCCGGAGCGGGACAGCGATGCCCCGGACGAGTCCCATGCCTGTTTCGCGACGCCTTCTCCTTGCCGCAGCCGCCACCCTCGGGGCCGGCTTGAGGCCTGTCTGGGCGCAGTCCTACGGCCAGCGCGTCGCGGTCACCGGCGACGACGGCAAGGCGGTGGCGAACTCGATCCTGCCCGGCGAGATCACCGGACAGATCCCGGCCCTGCGTGGGGTCACGTATGTCGGACCGCGGGACGCCGGAACCACGCTCTACGAGTTCTACGACTTCAACTGCCCGTACTGTCGGAAGGCGGCCGCCGACGTGGTTGCCTTGCACGACAGCGATCCGGAGCTGCGGATCGGGCTTGTCCACAATCCGATCCTGTCGCCGCAATCGGCTCAGGCCGCCAAGGTGATGCTGGCCGTCCAGCGCAGGCTCGGATCCGAGGCCGCGTGGCGCTTCTACCAGACGTTGCTCGGCAAGCCCGGACGGATCGACGGGCCCGGCGCCCTCGCCGCCGCGGCCGCTCTGGGCATCCCGCAGGCGGAGGTGGAGGAGATCGCCGATAGCGAGGAGGTGCGCGCGGCGCTCAAGAGCCAGATGCGCATGGCGGCGGATCTCGGTCTCTACGCGACACCGTCCTACGTCCTCGGCAACAGTGGCATCCTCGGCCATCCGGGTGCCCGCGCCATGGCCAAGATGATCGCCAGCGTCCGGCGCTGCGACCGGCTCGCCTGTTGAGGCGGGTCCTGCGTCACACTTCCGCCGTCCTGACGCGCAGCGAGGCGTGCCTGCCGTGTTGCGCGCGGCCATGCTGGCATGCTAGGCGGTCGCCGCGCCGCGAGGACAGTTCTCGACCCTGTCCGTTGCCGGCGCGATCCCACGTCCCGAACGGTCACGCACCGCGCTCCTGCCGGAGCGCGCGGAGCGGGCGGGCAACCAGAGAAGAGAGCGACGGGTGGCGCAGAACGGTTCCGAGGCTGGTCCCCTGGTCGCAGGCGTGGCGGGCCGGTACGCTTCCGCCCTGTTCGATCTCGCGCGCGACGAGCGCCAGGTCGACGCGGTCGCCGACTCCCTCAATCAATTTGACACGCTTCTGAAGGAGAGCGCGGATCTTCGCCGCCTCGTCCGCAGCCCGGTCTTCAGCGCCGAGGAGCAGGAAGCTGCCATCGGCGCCGTGCTGGGCAAGGCCGGGATCGGCGGCCTCGCCGGCAACTTCATCCGCCTCGCGGCCTCGAACCGCCGTCTCTTCGCGCTTCCCGACATGATCAACGCGTTCCGGACCCTGGTCCAGGATTCGAAGGGGATCGTGCGCGCCCAGGTCCGGGTCGCCGAGAAGCCCTCCGACACCGTGATCGAGGAGATCAAGGCGTCGCTGCGCGATATCGCCAAGGCCGATGTCGACGTCGACCTGGTGATCGACCCGAGCCTGATCGGCGGCCTCGTCGTGAAGATGGGCTCGCGCATGGTCGACGCCTCCCTCAAGACCAAGCTCAACGGTATCCGCCTCGCGATGCGGGCCGCGCCGTAAGCGCCCCCATCCGACCCGAACACTTATAGACGCATCAGCGACAGAGGCCCGAGTATGGACATCCGCGCCGCCGAGATCTCCGCAATCCTGAAAGAGCAGATCAAGAACTTCGGCGAAGAGGCCGAGGTCTCCGAGGTCGGGCAGGTCCTGTCCGTCGGTGACGGCATCGCCCGCGCCTACGGCCTCGACAACGTCCAGGCCGGCGAGATGGTCGAGTTCGAGTCGGGCGTGCGCGGCATGGCCCTGAACCTCGAGCAGGACAACGTCGGCATCGTGATCTTCGGCTCCGACCGCGAGATCAAGGAGGGCCAGACCGTCAAGCGGACCGGCGCCATCGTGGACGTGCCGGTCGGCAAGGGTCTGCTCGGCCGCGTGGTCGACGGCCTCGGCAACCCGATCGACGGCAAGGGCCCGATCCAGTCCACCGAGCGCCGCCGCGTCGACGTGAAGGCCCCGGGCATCATCCCGCGGAAGTCCGTGCACGAGCCGATGGCCACGGGCCTGAAGGCGATCGACGCGCTGATCCCGGTGGGCCGCGGCCAGCGCGAGCTGATCATCGGCGACCGCCAGACCGGCAAGACCGCCATCGCCCTCGACACGATCCTGAACCAGAAGCCGGGTCACGCCGCCGGCATGGACGAGAAGGCCAAGCTTTTCTGCATCTACGTCGCCATCGGCCAGAAGCGCTCAACGGTTGCCCAGTTTGTGAAAGTCCTGGAGGACCAGGGCGCCCTGGAATACTCGATCATCATCGCCGCCACGGCGTCCGACGCGGCCCCGATGCAGTTCATCGCGCCCTTCGCCGGCTGCGCCATGGGCGAGTACTTCCGCGACAACGGCATGCACGCCGTGATTGTGTATGACGATCTGTCCAAGCAGGCCGTGGCCTACCGTCAGATGTCGCTGCTGCTGCGCCGCCCGCCGGGTCGCGAGGCCTATCCGGGCGACGTGTTCTACCTCCACAGCCGCCTGCTGGAGCGCGCCGCCAAGATGGGCGACGCCGCCGGCAACGGCTCGCTGACCGCCCTGCCGGTCATCGAGACCCAGGCCAACGACGTCTCGGCCTACATCCCGACCAACGTGATCTCGATCACCGACGGCCAGATCTTCCTTGAGACCGACCTGTTCTACCAGGGAATCCGCCCGGCGGTGAACGTCGGCCTCTCGGTGTCGCGGGTGGGCTCCTCGGCCCAGACCAAGGCGATGAAAAAGGTTGCCGGCAAGATCAAGGGTGAGCTCGCGCAGTACCGCGAGATGGCGGCCTTCGCGCAGTTCGGCTCGGATCTCGATGCCTCCACCCAGCAGCTCCTGAACCGCGGCTCGCGGCTCACCGAGCTCCTGAAGCAGCCGCAATTCTCGCCGCTGAAGATGGAAGAGCAGGTCGCGGTGATCTACGCCGGCGTGAACGGCTATCTGGACAAGATGCCGGTCAGCAAGGTCCGTCCCTTCGAGGACGCGCTGCTCAGCACCCTGCGCACCAAGCACAAGGACCTGCTCGACTCGATCGCCGCCTCCAAGGACCTGTCGGACGAGAACGCCGGCAAGCTGAAGAGCGTCGTCGAGAGCGTCGCCAAGTCGATCGGCTGATGTGAGGCCCCTCCCCCCGGGGAGGGATCTTGGATGGTGCGGGAGGATCTCGGTCCTCGCCGCACCGCCCGAACTTCCGGCTCCTTCCCGCCGAGGGAAGGAGAGGCCATAGAACGGACCTGGACCTCACCCGATGGCGAGTTTGAAGGACCTGCGCAACCGCATCACCTCGGTGAAGGCGACGCAGAAGATCACCAAGGCCATGCAGATGGTCGCCGCCGCCAAGCTGCGCCGCGCGCAGATGGCCGCCGAGGCGGGCCGTCCCTATGCCGAGAAGATGTCGGTGGTGCTGGGCAACCTTGCGGGCAACCTCGTCGGCGGCGTCGGCGCCCCGCGGCTCCTGTCCGGGACCGGCTCGGAGCAGACGCACCTCCTCGTCGTCTGCACCGGCGACCGCGGCCTTGCGGGCGCGTTCAATTCGTCGATCGTCCGCCTTGCGGTGCGTGAGCACGCGCAGAAGCTCGCCGCCGAGGGCAAGACCGTCAAGATCATGACGGTCGGCAAGAAGGGTCTTGACGCTCTGCGCCGGCAGTACCGAGATCAGATCGTCGAGAGCATGGATATCCGCGGCAACCGCCCGGTGGATTACGACTTCGCGGCCTCCATCGCCGACAAGATCCTGACCCGCTTCGAGAACGGCGAGTTCGACGTCGCGACCCTGTTCTACTCCGAGTTCCGCTCGGTGATCTCGCAGATCCCGACCGCGCAGCGCCTGATCCCGGCCGAGCTGCCGCCGGCCGACGCGACCGCGAAGGCGACCGCCGGCAACGCCGCCCTGGAGTTCGAGCCGTCCGAAGAGGCGATCCTGGAGACGCTGCTGCCGAAGAACCTCACGGTGCAGATCTACCGGGCGCTCCTGGAGAACGCCGCGTCCGAGCAGGGCGCGCGCATGAGCGCCATGGACTCGGCCACCCGCAACGCGGGCGAGATGATCAAGAAGCAGACGCTGATCTACAACCGCACGCGTCAGGCCATGATCACCAAGGAACTCATCGAGATCATCTCGGGTGCGGAAGCCCTCTGAGGCACCGCAGCCCGACCGCACAGCTTGAAGGGTAGGTTTACGATGGCGAACACCGCAATCCCCGGCACCGGCTCCAACAAGGCCGGCAAGATCACCCAGGTCATCGGCCCCGTGGTCGACGTGCAGTTCGAGGGCCACCTGCCCGAGATCCTGAACGCGCTGGAGACCAAGAACAACGGCGCTCGTCTCGTCCTCGAGGTTGCCCAGCAACTCGGCGAGAACACCGTCCGCTGTATCGCCATGGACACCTCCGAGGGCCTGACCCGCGGCCAGGAGTGCTTCGACACCGGTGAGCCGATCAAGGTTCCGGTGGGCATGAACACCCTCGGCCGCATCATGAACGTCATCGGCGAGCCGATCGACGAGGCCGGCCCGGTCCAGGCCACCACCTACCGCGCCATCCACCAGCCGGCCCCGTCCTACGCCGAGCAGTCGACCGAGGCGCAGATCCTCGTCACCGGCATCAAGGTGGTGGACCTGCTCGCCCCCTACGCCAAGGGCGGCAAGATCGGCCTGTTCGGCGGCGCCGGCGTCGGCAAGACCGTGCTGATCATGGAGTTGATCAACAACATCGCCAAGGTGCACTCGGGCTACTCGGTGTTCGCCGGCGTGGGTGAGCGCACCCGCGAGGGCAACGACCTCTACCACGAGATGATCGAGTCCAAGGTGAACGTCGACCCGAAGGAGCACGGCTCCGCCGAGGGTTCGAAGTGCGCCCTGGTCTACGGCCAGATGAACGAGTCGCCGGGCGCCCGCTCGCGCGTCGCCCTGACCGGCCTGACCATCGCCGAGCAGTTCCGCGACGACGGCCAGGACGTGCTGTTCTTCGTCGACAACATCTTCCGCTTCACGCAGGCGGGCTCCGAGGTGTCGGCGCTTCTCGGCCGCATCCCCTCGGCGGTGGGCTACCAGCCGACGCTGGCCACCGACATGGGCGCCCTGCAGGAGCGCATCACCACCACGACCAAGGGCTCGATCACCTCGGTGCAGGCCATCTACGTGCCGGCCGACGATCTGACCGACCCGGCGCCGGCCGCCTCCTTCGCCCACCTCGACGCCACGACCGTGCTGTCGCGCTCGATCGCCGAGAAGGGCATCTACCCGGCCGTGGATCCGCTCGACTCCACCTCGCGCATGCTGTCGCCGGCGATCCTCGGCGAGGAGCATTACGACGTCGCCCGCCGGGTCCAGCAGACCCTGCAGCGCTACAAGGCGCTCCAGGACATCATCGCGATCCTGGGCATGGACGAGCTGTCCGAGGACGACAAGCTGACCGTGGCCCGCGCCCGCAAGATCGAGCGCTTCTTCTCGCAGCCCTTCTCGGTGGCCGAGGTGTTCACCGGCTCGCCGGGCAAGCAGGTGGCGCTGGAAGACACGATCAAGGGCTTCAAGGGCCTCGTGAACGGCGACTACGACGACCTCCCGGAGGCGGCCTTCTACATGGTCGGCACCATTGAGGAGGCCCAGGAGAAGGCCAAGAAGCTGAAGGCCGCGTAAAAGAAGCCGTGCTTCCCTGCCCTCCCCCTTGTGGGGAGGGGTCGGGGTGGGGGTGGTTCAGGATGAAGCGCCCCGGTGCCGTCGGCACCACCTCCACTTCCACCTCCTCCCCGCCTGGGGGAGGAGAGCCTGTCGCGGATCCGGGATCGTCCTGAGATGGCCACCTTCCACTTCGATTTCGTCGGCCCCGAGCGGACGCTGTATTCCGGCGAGGTGAACGCCGTTCAGCTGCCCGGCACCGAGGGTGAGATG
The DNA here is from genome assembly GCF_058790235.1 of Methylobacterium sp. FW102-HT35C08. Lineage (NCBI taxonomy): Bacteria > Pseudomonadati > Pseudomonadota > Alphaproteobacteria > Hyphomicrobiales > Methylobacteriaceae > Methylobacterium > Methylobacterium sp. FW102-HT35C08. The sequence continues at coordinate 2,628,739 of NZ_JBYTCL010000002.1, forward strand.
ACCGTGATGCCGGGCCACGCGCCCGTGCTGACCTCCCTGCGCGTCGGCGTCATCGTGGTCACCGAGAGCCAGGGCAGCGGCAAGCGGATCTATGTCCGCGGCGGCTTCGCCGATATTGGGCCGACGTCCGTGACCGTGCTCGCCGAGCGCGCTGCGCCGATCGAGGAGCTGACCCACGAATCCCTCGACCGGGACATCGAGGCGGTCGAGATGCAACGCGATGCCACCGAGGATCTGCAGAAGCGCGAGGAGCTGAACGGCCAGATCGTCCAGCTGCAGGAAACCAAGGCGCTCCTGAAGCTCTGATCCCGGTTCAGCGGGCGCTGTCCAGCGCCCGCGCCAGCAGGTCGGCCCGCGCCGCCGCGCCCATTGGGCAGCCGCGTTCCAGCCAGACCTTCCGAGCCGCGGCGAGTCCGCGGCCGATTGCGGGGCCGGGCGCGATGCCCGCCGCCACCAGATCCGCGCCCGCCAGCGGAAAGACCGGCGAACCGCCCTCTCCGCTGAACGCGTCGAGAACCATCCGTGCTTCCCCGGTCAGTGCAGGGCGCGGCTCGCCGGCGACGATCGCCAGGGCATCGGCCAGCGGCGCCAGGCCATGCTGGGCCGCCAGCGCCCGCAAAGCCGCGCCGTCGAGCGCGGCTTGATCGTGCAGCGCGGCGAGAACATTCGCGTAGTCGGTGAGCTGGGCGTGCTCGCTCTTGGAAAGCCTCAAGCGGATCTGCAAGCGGTCGGCATCGTGACGGGCGCCGACCGCGAGGGCCGCGAGGCGCAGGATCGGAGACATCTTCGCGGCTGACGCGCGTTCCAGTCGCCCGAGCTCGCCGACGCCGCCGGTGATCCGGAGCAGCAAACCGGTACCGCTCAGGGTCGCCACCAGGGCCGCACCGCCGGAGGCCGCCAGCAGCTTCAGGAATTCCGCGCGGACGCGCTCGCGCGACAGCCGGTCCAGGCTGTCGCGTGCGGCCACGCAGGCAGCGAGTGCTTCCGCGTCAGGGGGGCCGCCGCCGAACCTGGCGTGGAAGCGGAAGAAGCGCAGGATCCGCAGGGCGTCCTCGCGGATGCGGGTCGCGGGGTCGCCGATGAAGCGCACCCGGCCGGCTTCCAGGTCCGGAAGACCGCCGACGGTGTCGTGCAGCCGGCCGTCCGGACTGAGCGAGAGCGCGTTGACCGTGAAGTCGCGCCGCTCGGCATCACGGGCGAAATCGTGACCGAACCGGACGACGGCATGGCGTCCGTCAGTCTCGACATCCTCGCGCAGGGTGGTGACCTCGATCGGTCCGTCCTCGGTGACAAGCGTGACGGTGCCGTGCTCGATTCCGGTTGGAACCGCCTTTAGCCCCGGGGTGCGTCCCGCGGCGGCAATCACCGCTTCGGGCAGCAGCGTCGTCGCGAGGTCGATATCGGCTGACGGCGTCCCCAGAAGCGCATCGCGGATGCACCCGCCAACCAACCGGGTCTCGGCGCCGGGTGCATCCAGGGCGGCGAGCGCCTGACGCACCCCCCGGCGATCGAGCAGGGCCGAGAGGCCGCCGCGTTCGAGGTCGCGCCTCACCGGAAGCCACCCGGGACGAGCCGACCGTTCTCCATGTGGGTCGGGACGTAACCGCCGGCGCGCCGCTCGGAGAACAGGCCTTCGTAGACGAGCGTGCCGATCACCACCGCCAAGCCGGCGAGGATGAGGCGCCAGAGATGGGCGTCCCAATGTACCCGGCGCAGCGGGTTGCGCCCGGCCAGGACGAGATAGATCAGGAACAGCGCGAAGGGGATGAGGAAGAGGCCGAACTCTTCGAGGACGCGACGCAGCATGGCGATTCGTAGCCTATCCCGCCGACCGGCGGACCTGACTCGGCTCCGGTTCCGGGTAGAGCCGCTCCCGCAAGTTGTTGAGGATCCCGGCGGTGACGCCCCAGATCAGACGTTCTCCGAAGGGGAGAGCGTAGAACCATCGGGTTCGACCCTGCCACTCCCGCGACCGCAACCGGTAGCGCTCGCGATCCATCAGCACCGACAGGGGCACCTCGAAAACGTCCGCGACCTCACTGGGGTTCGGCCGGAATGTCGCCTCTTCGGAGACCAGACCGATGACCGGTGTCACGAGGAAGCCGGTTCCGGACAGGTACGGGTCGATATAGCCGAGCAGGCGCACCGATTCGGGCGGCAGGCCGATCTCCTCGAATGCCTCCCTAAGGGCTGCATCCGCCGGTCCCGGATCCGACGGATCGATCTTTCCGCCGGGCAGCGCAACCTGACCGGAATGATCGCGCAGGTTCGCGGCGCGCTGCGTCAGTACGAGGTTCGGCCCGGCGGCACGGAAGACCACCGGGACCAGCACCGCGGCCCGCCGGTGCGGCGGGGGCGGAATCAGGGCCGCGCCGTCCGGATCCAGGCTGTGGTCACCGCGCGGATTGGAGGTCGGATCGTCCGGTCCGGGCGGATGCGGCGACAGACCGGATGCGGCCCGAGCCAGAAAATCGGCGAGGGAATCGCTCACGCGGCGGAGGCCGGCGCAATGCGGTGGAAGACGCCGCCGGCCCAGAGGCCGAGCCAGGGTTGCCCGTCGATCACGCGGTCCTCGGCCAGATCCACCAGGTCGTAGGTCAGCGCCCGGGTGATCAGCGCCCACAGGCCGCCCCGGACGTGGAGGTAAGGCTTGAGCGCGCCGTCGGGCCCCTCCTCGAAGCGCAGGGCGTGGTCCGCGTCGACGCTCACCAACTCGTCGACATTGGTGCGGAACGCAATGCGCCGCGCCTCTCCCGTGCCATCGACCGCCATCTCGACGGCGACGAAGACTGCGTCCTCAACGGTGATCCCGACGCTCTCCACAGGCGTAACCAGAACAATGCGCCCGTCCGGCTCGCGCCGCAAAATTGTGGAGAACAGCTTGACCATCTTGTCGCGCCGGATCGGCGAGCCGTTGTGGTGCCACGTGCCATCGGCCGCGATGCGGATGTCGATCGCGCCGCAATAGGGCGGATTCCATCGCTCGACCGGCGGTAGCCCGCGCTTCGGCAAATCCCCCAGAGCCGCACTGAGCCGGCTCAAGGTGGGGTCGTCTGAGGGGAAATCCGCGGTCATGCCCGCTACAGATAGCGCTCCGCAGCGTCGTCAGCCATGGCCGATGACACGGTCTCTCCGGCGCGGACCCGCGCCGGAGCCGCAGGATCCTTCAACGGCGATTTAGGCCGGACCTGCGCCCTGCGTGTTCACCGTCAGGGCATAGATCGACTGGCTGGCCGCCATGAACAGGCGGTTCCGCTTCGGGCCGCCGAACGTGAGATTGCCGCAGACCTCCGGCAGGCGGATCCGCCCGATCAACGTCCCCGCCGGACTCCAGACCGTGACGCCGTTATAGCCGACCGCGCGGCCGGCATTGCTCGACACCCAGAGATTGCCATCGACGTCGGTTCGCAAGCCGTCGGGCCCGCATTTGACCCCATCGACGACGCAATCCGCGAACAGGCGCTTGTTCGACAAGGCGGCGCCGCTCCCGACATCGAACGCGTAGATCTCACTCTTGCCGCCGGGGCCCGTGTCGCCGGGTCCCTTCCCGGTGGAGCAGATGTAGAGCGTCCGGTGATCGGGCGAGAAGCACAGGCCGTTCGGATCCGGAACCTGATCGTCGGTGAGGACCCGATCGATCCGGCCGGTGGAATCGATGCGGTAGAGCGCATTGGGCAGGACGCGCCGCGCCGTCACGACCCCGGCCGGCTGCCCGAGCCGCGGATTGAGATGGCCCTTCGGGTTCGAGGGGCCGCCCGCCTCGTCCGGCAGCCCTTCGTAGAGCTGGCCGCCGTAGGGCGGATCCGTGAACCAATAGGAGCCGTCGATGTGCTGGACCACGTCGTTGGGCGCGTTGAAGGGTTTGCCTTCGAAGCTGTCGGCCAGCACCGTCGCCGAGCCGTCGAGTTCGTAGCGGACCACCCGACGGGCGGCGTGCTCGCAGGACACTTGCCGGCCCTGGCGGTCGAAGCTGTTCCCGTTCGAATTGCCGCTCGGTGCGCGGAATACCGAGACGTGCCCGTCCTCCTCGAGCCACCGCAACTGGCGATTATTCGGGATGTCGCTCCATACGAGGAAGCGCCCGACGGCGTTCCAGGCCGGTCCTTCCGCCCAGAGCGCACCGGTCCAGAGACGGCGAATGGCGCTGTTCGGCACCACATACGCATCGAAGGTCGGGTCCACCGTGATCACGTCGGGATCGGTGAAATAGGTGGTCGGTGCCGCACCGGGTCGGAAGTCCCGCGGCGGATCGGTGATGGTGCTGGGCGGCGCCGGTCGAGCCGCTGCGCTGCCGCCTGTCGCGAGGACGGTCCCGGCGGCCGCGAGAACGGCACGTCGCGACGGCGCGACGCGCCCGCCTGCGGCCCCTTCAACGAACGGATTCGTCTGCGGATCTGGCATGCGGCCCCCCAGCCTTTGCCCGCTCCAATCGGCGGCGCAAGCCGCGATACTAGGACTGATATCCTGATTTCGGTCAACCCGGACGCCGCCGCAGGATCTTCCAGACGCCGTCGGCCGAGGCCAGAAGGCGTGTGCCCTCACGAACGTCGCCCCGCATGAACACGAGGGAGCCGGTGCGCTTGACCACCTGCGGACGGATCTCGACCCAGTCGCCGAGACGCCCGACATCGATGAACTTCATCTCCAGCTGAATGGTCACGCAATTGGCGCCGTCGGCAGCGCGCATGGCAGTCTCGCCGAGGGCGCGGTCGGCGAAGCTCATCAGCATGCCGCCATGGACGACGCCGATCAGGTTGGCGTGCTTCTGCTCGGCCCGGAACGCGTAGGCGCCGTCCGTGCCACGGATGTGCAGCGGGCCGACATGGGCGATGAAGCCTTCGTCCTGCACGAGCGTCCAGCCGGCTGCAGATGGGTCGAAGACGTTCGTCTCGGTCGTCATGGCGTCCTATCCGAATATCGGGAACGTGGAAGGGGCGGCCGGGGTCACGTCCCGCGCGGCTTAGCCCGGCGTGTCGGAGCCTCGCTGAGCGGATCTTCCGGCCAGGGATGGCGCGGGTAGCGCCCGCGCATCTCCGCGCGCACCGCCGCCCAGGAACCCCGCCAGAAACCCGGCAGATCGCGGGTGATCTGGATCGGCCGGTGCGCGGGCGAGAGCAGGTGCAGCACGAGCGGACGTCCGCCGGCGACGGGATGACGGTCGAGGCCGAACAGCTCCTGCACCCGGACGGCCAGCACCGGTTCCTCGGCCCCGTAATCCACCGGGATGCGTGAGCCGGTGGGCACCTCGACATGGGTCGGCGCCTCCGCGTCGAGGCGGGACCGGAGCTGCCAGGATACGAGGCTCTGCAGGGCTCCCGCGAGGTCCTCGGCCGTGATCGCCGCGACGGAGGTTCGGCCGACGAGCGCCGGTGCGAGCCACGTGCCCGCACTCGTGGTCAGGGCCTCATCCGACAGGTCTGGCCAGCCGTCGCCTTCTGTGGCGTGCAGGAACTGCACCCGGGCTCGCCACTGCGACAGCGCCGGTGTCCAGGGCAGCCTGTCGAGACCGAGGGCGGCGATGCCGTTCGCCAGGATCTCGGCGCTCTCCGGCTCCGCCGGGACCGGCAAGGGCCGCGCGCCCAGGTTGACCGCGCCCAGGCGCCGGACAGCCCGGGCTCGGAGGGCGCCGGCCGGTGGGTCGAAGGTGATCTCGGTGCGGGATTCGATCCGGCTGGCGAAGAGCCGCTCGATCGCCTCCGGTTCGATCGCCGCCGCGGCGAGGATCCGGGCCTGTCCGGCCGCGCCGGCCAGCTCGGCGACGACCAGGTAGGTCTCCCGCGCGAGGGGGCTCGCCAGGTCGAGGCGGCCAGCCCGGCCGCTCGCCATCACGAACTCGCCGTCCCGGCCGCGATTCCGGGCGATACGGTCGGGATAGGCGAGCGCCAGGAGCGGGCCGGCCGATGCCGGCCGATCCTGCGGGCCGTCGCCGGCGATCCGCGCCCAGCCCTGCGCGAGCCGGCGCATGTCGGCGGCCCGGCCGCCGCGATCCTGCCGGAAGCGCTCGATTCGCGCGTCGAGGTCGATGCCGTCGCCGCCGAGCCCGCGCTCGACCAGCACGGCGGCGAGATCCGCTGCCGCGCGCGCCTCGCCTGCGTCGGCCGCGACCGTCACCATGCGGGCGAGGCGGGGCGGCAATGGCAGCGCGCGCAGACGGCTGCCGGTCTCGGTGAGGCGCCCGTCCGCGTCGAGCGCACCCAAATCGACCAGCAGGGCGCGGGCCTCCGCCAGGGCCGGCGCCGGCGGCGGATCGAGGAACGCCAATCTTCGCGGATCGGCCACGCCCCAGGCGGCGCAGTCGAGCAGCAGGCCCGCGAGATCCGCCGACAGGATCTCCGGCCGCGAGAACGGTTCGAGAGCTTTGGTGCCGGCCTCGGACCAGAGGCGCCAGCACAGCCCCGGCTCGGTGCGGCCGGCGCGACCCCGGCGCTGGTCCACGGAGGCCCGGGATGCGCGGGCCGTGACCAGGCGTGTCAGGCCGAGGCCCGGCTCGTAGACCGGCACCCGCGCCAGCCCGGAATCGACCACGATCCGGACGCCCTCAATGGTCAGCGAGGTCTCGGCGATGCTGGTGGCGAGAACCACCTTCCGGGTTCCGGCCGGTGCCGGCGCGACCGCGCGATCCTGCTCGGCCGGTGTCAACGCGCCGTACAAGGGGGCAACCTGAACCTCCGGATCGACCCGATCGGCCAGGAGGTCGGCGGTCCTGCGGATCTCCGCCTGCCCGGGCAGGAACACCAGGACGGATCCCGGATCGGCGCGCAGCGCCCGCAGCGTGACGTCGGCGACCGAATCCTCGATCCGCCGGTTCGGGTCGCGCTCGACGTAGCGGGTTTCCACCGGAAAGGCGCGGCCCTCGGAGGCGATCACCGGTGCCTCGCCCATCAACCGCGCGACCCGGGCGCCGTCGAGCGTCGCCGACATGACGAGGATGCGCAGATCCTCCCGCAATCCGCCCTGCGCGTCGAGCGCCAGCGCGAGCCCGAGATCGGCGTCGAGGGAGCGCTCGTGGAACTCGTCGAACAGGACCGCGCCGATGCCGGAGAGTTCCGGATCGTCGAGGATCATGCGGGTGAACACCCCCTCGGTCACGACCTCGATCCGGGTGCGCGCCGAGATCTTCGAGCCCAGCCGGACGCGCAGGCCCACCCTGCCGCCGACCGGCTCGCCCAGAGTCTGGGCCATGCGGGCGGCGGCGGCCCGTGCCGCCAGCCGGCGCGGCTCCAGCAGGATGACCTTGCGATCGGCGAGCCAGGGAGCGTCCAGCAGATCGAGAGGCACCCGCGTGGTCTTGCCGGCGCCCGGCGAGGCCACCAGCACGGCGCCATTCCGAGCGGCCAGGGCCTGGCGCAGATCCGGGAGCGCCGCCTCGATCGGCAGCACGGTTGAGGGAGCAGGCATCGTTGCCGCTGATGGCGCGGCCCGCCGCTCAGCGCAACCTTTCCGACCGGCCGGTGACGGCGCGCGGGTTTCGGTACTGCTCCGGTCATTGAGGCCCTGGCCGATCGCGCGGGCAGACGCGATCGTGCCGCGCGAGAACAAGAAAGCCCGGGAGTGAAACGATGACACGTCTTTGCCGCGCGCTGGCGCTGGCCGCGCTACCGGTCGCCGTCCTGTCGACGCTCGCGGCGGCGCAGGCCCAGGACCGACTGCCGACGATCCAGCCGCAGGATTACACGCCGGAGCAGAAGCAGGCCGCCGAGGCCTTCGCGCAGGCGCGGGGCAAGCCGCCCTTCGGCCCGTTCGAGCCGCTGATGTACTCCCCCGAGGTGATGACCCTGGCCCGATCGATGGGCGATTACCTTCGCTACAAGCCCAAGATCGGCACCACGCTCTCGGAGCTGGTGATCCTGATGACCGCCCGACGCTGGACGCAGGATTACGAATGGTACGTGCACGCCCCGATCGCCCAGAAGGCCGGGATCGCACCCGAGATCATCGCGGCGATCCGGGACGGGCGGAGGCCGGCGCAAATGAGCGAGGACGAGACGACCGTGTACGAGTTCACCTCCGAGCTGCAGGACACCAAGCGCGTCTCGGACGCGACCTTCGCCCGGGCCGAGGCCCGGTTCGGCAAGGCCGGCGTCGTCGATCTGGCGGCGATCTCGGGCTACTACACCTTCCTGGCGATGGAGCTGAACGCGGCGCGCTACGCGATTCCCGCCGACGGCAAGCCCCTGCCGCGGATGCCGGAGTGACCGGCCTTATCCACAGACGTGAAGAAGCTGGATCCCCGTTTTCCACAGGCTTTCGGCGGGCGACCGAGGAAGCATCAGGGGCGTTGACCAAACGTTAACCATTGTGGCCTGTTCTCTTTTCGTTCGCGACCGCAACGAAGGAGGCCACGATGCTGACCCAAGCCGCTGCCGCGCGGGAGGACCATGCCTGTCCGGTCGAGGCGATCAGCGCCGCGTATCTCGATTTCGCCGGCGGCGATGCCGGGATCGCCCTGCGCTGCGCCATCGCCGACGCCCTGTCCGACCTGATGGAGGCCGAGCGGCGGACCCGGGAGCGTAGCCGTCTGATCTCCCGCGGCTATATCCGCGCCCTGCCCGGCGCGGTCGGCGAGCCGGCAAGCTGAACGGTGGCTGTAGAGCGACTTCAGGCGCGGTGCAGCGCGTTTATGGGATGGTCTGATCCGTGATCCGGGACGCCTCCGGCGTCCCGCGCTTCCCTCGGAGACAGGTCATGACACGCATCGCTCTGCTCTCGGCCGCCGCGCTGATCGGCGCGGGCACCCTGGCCTCCACGGCCGCGGAAGCCCGCGGCGGCGGGGCCATCGCGGCCGGCATCATCGGCGGCCTCGCCGCCGGCGCGCTGATCGGCGCCGCCACCCAGGCCCGCGCGGCCCCCGGCTACGGCTATGGCTATGCGGATTACGGCTACGCCCCGGCCCCGGTCGTGGTGCGGCCGGCCCCCGCCTATCGCGTCTACGAGGAGGACGCTCCGGTCTACGCCACGCGACGGACGGTGACCTATGAGCGGGTGCCCGTCGGCTACGGTCCGGCCCGCCACTGGCACCGGGATTGGGACGGCGGCGACGGTTATCGCGGCTGGTGAGGCACCGGATGACTTGAATGCTGCGGCGAGACCGGGCTGAATTCGGTCTCCCGCAACCAGACCGACGGATCCATGCTGGTTCATGAAGGCGAGACGCGCACCGCCGAGGCCGACCGGGCGCTCGCCCTGTCCCTCGCGGCGGTGGCCGGCGCGTTGAACACCGCGGGTTTCTACGCCGTCGGCCTCTTCGCCTCGAACATGACCGGGAACGTCTCGGCGATCTCCGACCGTGCCGGCACGGGCGATCTCGCCCTGGCGGCCCAGGCCTGCCTGCTCGTCATCCTGTTCGTGCTCGGCGCCGCGACCGCGACGCTCCTGATCCGCCGCCGCCGCCGGACGGCCGGGCCGAGCGCCTACGCCTACGGCGTCTGCGCCGAGGCGATCCTGCTGGTCGCCGTCGGCCTGCTGGTACTGCCGCTCCACGAGCCAGTCCGGAGCCACGCCCTGGTTCTCGGCCTGAGCTTCGTTCTGGGCCTGCAGAACGCGGCCGTGACCAAGATCTCCGAGTCGCGCGTGCGCACCACCCACGTGACCGGCCTGATCACCGATATCGGCATCGAGCTCGCCCGCTGGCTCGACCGCGGCGCATCCGTCCCAGATCCGCTGAAGCCGCACGATCCCGAGCGGCTGCGGCTGCACCTGCTGACCGTCGCGGCGTTCCTGGTCGGCGGGGTGGTGGGCGTAGTGGCCTATCGCCTCATCGGCGTGGCGCTGCTGTTCGCGGCGGCCGGGATCCTGGCCAGCCTCGCCCTCCCCGCCCTCAGGCGCTGATGTCGAGGATCTGCCCCATCATGCGATCAGCGGTCCGGGCCACCGCGGCGTTCAGCGCGAAGGCCGACTTCGATCCGATCAGGTCAGCGGCGGCCCGGGACAGGTCGAGCTGGGCGGCGGGCGGCAGGGCCGTGTCGCCGACCGGGGCACCGCTCGCCGCGATGGTCTCGGCGGCTTTCCCGAGTCGGTCGGTGGCCCGGGTCATGCCGGTCGCGGCGGTCTGAAGGGCGTCGATCATGCCGGAATCTCCCGGGGCCGACCCTGACAGGGAGTCGACAAGGCCCGGTTTCGGCGATCGCTCAAATGCGAGCGATCCCAGGCGACGCGCGCCGCCGGTGCATCAACCCTTTGGCGCGCATACCGTGATCGCGGAGGCTCCGCCGTAGGGTCGATCCGCATGGGCGATCATCTGCGCGGCGACCTCACAGGCCTGCTTGCTGTTGAACTCGACGGATCCAACGGCGGAGCCCGATCCAGCCAGCATGATGATCAGCACGTACACCAAGCCCAGTCCCTCCGGCGCCTCGGACCAACGGCGGCGCGGGGCAGAGTGTATCGGGCGGCGGATGGTTTGTGAGCGCGCTGGTGCGGACGGCGGGACTCGAACCCGCACGGCCTTGCGGCCGCAAGATTTTAAGTCTCGTGCGTCTACCGGTTCCGCCACGTCCGCATGCCGCCTTCGGTAGCGGTCGCTGCGAGCCTGATCAAGCGGGGGGCGTCCAGCCGTAGAGCCAGGCGTAACGGTCGCGCATGCCGTCCGGGCCGAGGCGGGCCATTACGGTGTTGCGCGCGAGCGAAACCAAGGCGCCGGCATGGTAGGTCCGGCCATTACTCCGCGCCGCCTTCTGGACCCGCCGCACCCGGGCGGTCCGGGCGTCGGAGAACCCGGCGAGCGCCGCTGGCACATCCGCGTGATCCGCAAGGGCGCGCGTCAGGACGGCCGCATCCTCGATCGCAAGGGCCGCGCCCTGCGCGAGATAGGGCAGGACCGGATGGGCCGCGTCACCGATCAGCGCGATCCGGCCGCGAGCGAGCGGGCGCGCCACGGCCCGGTCGGCGAGCGACCAGACCAGCCAGGAATCCGGCAGGCGCAGGAGGTCGCGCAGGGGGGGCGCGCAGCCGCGGAGATGCCCGCGCAGCACGGCCGGCTCCCCGAGACGGCCCCAGCCCTCGTCGCCCACCGCCTCGGGGACGACGGCCACGACGTTGAGGAACTGGCGGTCCCGCACCGGATAATGCACCACATGCCGGCCGCGGCCGAGCCACAGCCCGGTCGCGGCGCCGCGCAACATCTCCGGAGCCGCCTCCATGGGGACCAGCGCCCGCCACGCCGCGGCCCGACCCGGGCGCAGCGGGGCCGCATCGAGATGGGGCCGCAGGCGCGAGCGCAGCCCATCCGCCCCGATGGCGAGATCGAAGGCGAGATCCTGGGAGCCGCTTGCCCCCTCCACCGTCAGGACAGCCTCGGACGGCGTCTCGGCGAGCGCCGCGACGGTGCGTCCCATCATCAGGCGGATCGCCGGACGGCTGCGCAGCGCGTCGAGCAGCAGCGTCTGCAGGTCGGCCCGGTGGATCACGTAATAGGGCGCGCCGAATCGCCTTTGCGCCTCCGCGCCGAAGGCGACGCCGCCGATGCGACGGCCGCTGTCGAGGGCCCGCACCTCAACCCCGGGCGGCTCGCTCGCCGCCCGGCGCAGGGCGGCCGAAAGGCCCAAGGCGGCCAGAACCCTGCTGGCGTTCGGCGAGATCTGGATGCCGGCTCCGACCTCGCTGAAGCCCGTGCGGCGCTCGATCACCGTGACGGCGTGGCCGGCATCCGACAGGGCGAGCGCCGCCGTGAGACCGCCGATCCCGGCCCCGACGATCCCGATGCGCAGAGGTCGAAGGTCCGAAGACACTGCGAGTGCGCGCCTACTCCGCCGCGAGCTTGGTGTCGTCCCGCCACACGCAGGCCTGCGGCTCCGCCTCGTCGGCCTTCAGGCCGGCGCGGTAGCGGTAGAGCGTCGAGCAGTACTGGCAGATAATTTCGGAGTCGGCGCCCATGTCGAGGAAGACATGCGGGTGGTCGAACGGCGGCAGCGCGCCGATGCACATGAACTCCTTAACGCCGACCGTGATCACCGGGACGCCCGGCTCGTTGTGGAAGTGCGGTACCGCCTTGCCTGCCATCCGGCCCTCGCCTGACCCGAACCCGATTGCGCGGCGACTCTGCCTGCGCACGCCCGGGTGCCTCGCGGCCGCTTATGCCGCCAGCCCCGCGACCGGCGCAAGCCTCGCCCGCCTCTGCCCGGGCCCCGCTTGGCCTGCCGCGTCCCAGACCGTACATAGGTCGCACGCCCGATTGATGACCCGCGAAAAGTCCCGACGATGCAGCAGGAACAGGCCACCGCGCAGGGCACGCGCCGCGCCCCGGAGCCGCCGATCCACGGTCCCGAGGGCTTTGAGGGGATGCGCCGGGCCGGCCGCCTCACGGCCGAGGCCCTCGATCTGCTGATGGAGGCGACTCAGCCCGGCGTCACCACCGAGGCGCTCGACAAGCTCGCCTACGAATTCGCCATGGATCACGGCGCCTATCCGGCGTCGCTGCTCTATCGCGGCTATCCGAAGTCGATCTGCACCTCGATCAACCACGTGGTCTGCCACGGCATCCCGAACGACAAGCCGCTCCGCGAGGGCGACATCGTCAACCTCGACATCTGCCTGATCCTCGATGGCTGGCACGGCGATTCGAGCCGCATGGCCTATGTCGGCGAGGTCCCGCGCAAGGCGCAGCGCTTGTGCGAGATCACCTACGAGGCGCTGATGCGCGGCGTCGCGGCGGTGAAGCCCGGTGGCTCGACCAACGATATCGGCCGGGCGATCCAGACCTATGCGGAGAGCGAGCGCTGCTCGGTCGTGCGCGACTTCTGCGGGCACGGGCTCGGGCGGACCTATCACGATGCGCCCACGATCCTGCACTACGTCGAGGCGAGCTACGACGTTCCGTTCAAGCCCGGCCAGTTCTTCACGGTCGAGCCGATGATCAATCTTGGGCGGCCCGCCGTGAAGGTGCTGGGCGACGGCTGGACCGCCGTGACCCGCGACCGCTCGCTCTCGGCCCAGTTCGAGCACACCGTGGGCGTCACCGAAACCGGCGTCGAGATCTTCACGATCTCGCCGAAGGGGCTGCACCAGCCCGTCAATCCCGCCGCCTGACCGGCCGTGATCCCCGGGGCGGACGACGGTGACGCGGGGCTGTTCGCCGACAGCGCCGTTCCGTCCCCTGTCGAGAAGGAGCCGCCCCACTATCACGGCCACCGCGACCGCCTGCGGGAGAAATTCGCGGCTGGCGGCGGCGACGCCTTGCCTGATTACGAACTGCTCGAGCTGGTCCTGTTCCGGGCGATCCCCCGGCGCGACGTGAAGCCTCTCGCCAAGGCCCTGGTCGCCCGGTTCGGCAGCTTCGCCGAGGTGGTGAGCGCCGAGCCGGCACGGCTCATGGAAGTGGAGGGTGTGAGTGCCGGGGTCGCCTCCGACCTGAAAGTGATCGAGGCCGCCGCCCGGCGCCTCGCCCGCGGTGCTGTTCGCGAGCGCGCGCTGCTCGATTCGTGGAGCGCCCTCCACGAGTACCTGCGCGCCACCATGGCGTTCGCGCCCCGCGAGGAATTTCGCGTGCTGTTCCTCGACAAGCGCAACCATCTGATCGCCGACGAGGTGCAGGGCCGCGGCACCGTCGACCACACGCCCGTCTATCCGCGCGAGGTCGCCCGCCGGGCTCTGGAGCTTTCGGCGACCGCCATCATCCTCGCCCACAATCATCCCTCCGGCGATCCGACGCCGTCCAGCGCCGACGTGGCGATGACCCGCGAGATCGTGAGCGTGCTGGCGCCGCTGAAGATCGTCGTCCACGACCACGTCATCCTCGGCAGGAACGGTCATGCCAGCCTGAAAGGTCTGAAGCTGATCTGATCCTCCGGCCGCCTTGAGCGTTATCGCCTGCGGCTATAGCCATGAACGCGTGGCGCGCCTCTTGCCTCAAGAGCGGGAGCGTAGGGGAGGAGCGAGATGGCGGTGACGGCCTTCGACGAGATGAACGGATTCGGCACCGGTGCCGCTGATCCGGCCGCCGTTCGCGACGCTTACGGTCAGCTCAAGGCGTGGCTGGACTCGACGCCGCCGGAGCATTTCAACACCCGCCGCAGCCAGGCCGAGCTGCTGTTCCGCCGGATCGGCATCACCTTCGCGGTCTACGGCGACAACGAATCGACCGAGCGCCTGATCCCGTTCGACATCATCCCCCGGGTGATCACCAAGCCGGAATGGGGCTTCCTGGAGCGGGGACTGAAGCAGCGGGTCACCGCCATCAACCTGTTCCTGAAGGACATCTACGGCGCCCAGGAATGCATCAAGGCCGGCATCATCCCGGCCGACCTCGTCTACCGCAATGCCCATTACCGCATGGAGATGCGCGGCTTCCGCGTGCCGCATGACCTCTACGTGCACATCGCCGGCATCGATATCGTCCGGACCGGCGAGAACGATTTCTTCGTGCTGGAGGACAACGCCCGCATCCCGTCCGGCGTCTCCTACATGCTGGAAAACCGGGAGGTGATGCTGCGCCTGTTCCCGGACCTGTTCTCCAAGCACCGGGTCGCGCCGGTGGAGAACTACCCGGACGCCCTGCTCGCCACCCTGCGCAGCCTCGCGCCGGGCTCGGCGACCCGCGACCCGACCGTCGTGCTGCTGACCCCCGGGCGCTACAATTCCGCGTTCTACGAGCACTCGTTCCTGGCCGACAAGCTCGGCGTCGAGCTGGTCGAGGCGTCCGACCTCTTCACCAAGGACGACGTCGTCTACATGCGCACCACCGAGGGGCCGCGGAAGGTCGACGTGATCTACCGCCGCCTCGACGACGACTTCCTCGACCCGCTGGTCTTCCGCCCGGATTCGGTCCTCGGCGTGCCGGGCCTGATGAACGCCTACGAGCGCGGCTCCGTGACCCTCGCAAACGCGGTCGGGACCGGTATCTCGGACGACAAGGCGGTCTACAGCTACATGCCGGAGATCGTGAAGTTCTTCACCGGCGAGGAGCCGATCCTGCACAACGTGCCGACCTATCGCTGCCGCGAGAAGGACGCGTTCGCGTACGTGATGGACAACCTGTCCGAACTCGTCGTGAAGGAGGTCAACGGCTCGGGCGGCTACGGCATGCTGGTCGGGCCGCACGCGAGCAAGCGCGAGCTCGACGACTTCGCCAAGAAGCTCAAACATGCTCCGGACGGGTTCATCGCGCAGCCGACCCTGTCGCTCTCCACCTGCCCGACCTTCGTGGCCTCCGGGGTTGCCCCGCGCCACGTCGACCTGCGGCCCTTCGTGCTGTGCGGCGCCGATCAGATCCGCATCGTGCCGGGCGGACTGACCCGGGTGGCGCTGAAGGAAGGCTCCCTGGTGGTCAATTCCAGCCAGGGCGGTGGCACGAAGGACACCTGGGTGCTCGACGCCTGAGGGCCATAACGTCCGGACGTTCCGAGGCGCGGACATCGTGGTCCGCACGACTTGGCTGAAGACCGATGCTTTCCAGGACTGCCGACAACCTCTTCTGGCTCTCGCGCTACGTCGAGCGGGCCGACTTCGTCGCCCGCATCCTCGACGCGGCCCACCGCTTCGCGTCGCTGCCGACGAGCTACGGCGGCGGCGGCAGCAACGAGTGGGATTCGGCCCTTGCCTCGGCCGGCGATCCGGACGCGATCAAGACCCATTACAGTGCGGTGAACGCCGACACGGTGTGCGACTTCTTGGCGTTTAGCCCGCACAACCCATCGTCGATCCGCTCCTGCATCGAGGCGGCCCGCGAGAATGCCCGCTCGGTGCGCACGGCGCTCACCACCGAGATGTGGGACGCGATCAACGGCGCGTGGCTGGAGCTGCGCAATTACGCCGGCAAGGACCTGAACCGCGACGAGTTCGGCCGCTTCCTCGACTGGGTGAAGACCGTCTCGCTGACCTTCGACGGCTCGGCCTTCCGGACGATGCTGCGCAACGACGCCTTCTGGTTCACCCGGCTCGGCACGGCGATCGAGCGGGCCGACAACACCGCCCGCATCCTCGACGTGAAGTACCAGATCCTGTTGCCGCACGACGAGACGGTGGGCGGCAGCCTCGACTACTTCCAATGGACCACGATCCTGCGCGAGGTCTCGGCCTTCAACGCCTATCACTGGGTCTACCGGGAGAGCATCAAGCCGCTGCTGGTCGCCGACCTCCTGATGCTCAACAAGCAGATGCCGCGCTCCTTCGCGAACTGCTACGGCGTCATCGTGGAGTATCTCGACCTGATCGCCGATTCGTATGGCCGCCGGGGCCCGAGCCAGCGGCTCGCCGGTAACATGCTCGCGAAGCTCGACGGCGAGGATATCAACCGGGTGTTCGCCGGGGGGCTGCACGAGTTCGTGGAGGCGTTCATCGCCGAGAACAACAGCGTAGGCGAAGCGATCGCCAAGCAGTATCTGGTCGGCTGAACGAGACGGACGGGACAGCGCATGCGCATCCGCGTGGTTCACGAGACCATCTACACCTACGAGCAGCCGGCCCGCGGGCTGGTGCAGGTCCTGCGCCTGACGCCGCGCGACCATGACGGGCAGTACGTCCGCACGTGGCGGATCGACACCACCGTCGACGGTCGCCTGACCGCCCGCGAGGACGGCTTCGGCAACGTCGTCCACTGGTTCACGCCGGACGAGGCGGCCGACGCCCTCACCATCCGCGTCACCGGCGAGGTCGATACTGACGACACGAACGGCATCGTCCGCGGTACGGTCGAGCGCCTTCCGGATCAGTTCTACCTGCGCGACACGGACCTGTGCGCCGCGAGTCCGGAGCTGCACGCTTTCGCCGAGCGCGTCGCCACGGAGGGCGACGGCGCTGTCCTGGCCCTGCTTCACCGGCTGATGAGTGCGGTCCAGAACGCCGTCGCCTACGAGCCCGGTCCCGCGAGCAACGCGGTTCCGGCCGCCAAAGCGTTCGCGGCCGGCAGCGGCGTCTGCCAGGACCTTGCCCACGTCTTCATTGCCGCCGCGCGCCACGTGGGCATCCCGGCCCGCTACGTCGCCGGCTACCGGGCCCGGGACGACGGCCAGGCGGATGTCGAGGCGCCCCACGGATGGGTCGAGGCCCTGGTCCCGGACCTCGGCTGGGTCGCCTTCGACCCCTGCTACGACGTCAGTCCGGCGGACAATTACATCCGCGTCGCCACGGGTCTCGACTACCTCGGCGCGGCGCCGATCCGCGGCAGCCGCACCGGGGGTGGCACCGAGACACTGGACGTGAAGCTTCGGGTCGAGCAAGGCAGGGCCTCCGCTCAATCCTGATCGTTCAGACACCGGTCCGCCGACCGCACGAGGCCCGAAGACGATGACCTACTGCGTCGGTGTCCTGGTCGAGGAAGGACTGGTTATGGTCGCCGATACCCGCACCAATGCGGGGCTCGACGACATCTCGACCTACCGCAAGCTCCACCATTTCAACGTGCCGGGCGAGCGGGTGATGATGCTCGCTTCGGCGGGCAACCTCTCGATCACCCAGTCGGTGCTCAGCCTGCTCCAGGAGGGCGTGCCCGGCGAGGAGGACGGCGAGCCGCCGCAGAAGCTCGTCGAGGCGCCGACCATGTTCCAGGCGGCGCAGCTGATCGGCCGGGCGATCCGGCGGGTACGATCGATCGAGAAGGATGGGTTCGAGGCCGCCAATATCCGGTTCTCGATCTCGCTGCTGTTCGGCGGTCAGATCGGGAACGGCGAGATGCGGCTGTACCTGATCTACTCGGCCGGCAATTTCATCGAGTGCAGCACCGACGCGCCGTTCCTCCAGATCGGCGAGCACAAATACGGCAAGCCGATCCTCGACCGGGCGATGAAGTACACGACCGAGCTGTACGACGCCCTGAAGGTCAGCCTCGTCTCGATGGATTCGACCATGCGGTCGAACCTCGGCGTCGGCCTGCCGATCGACATCGCCCTGGCTCGCCGGAGCGCGCTGACGCTGGAGGTGAACCACCGGATCGAGGCCGGCGAGGGCTATTTCCACGACCTGCGCGAGCGCTGGTCGGCGGCGCTCCGGGCCGCGCACCGGGCCATTCCGCGCCCGCCATATGGGCCTTCCAAAGCCTAGAGCAGCCACATCATCGGCCGTCTTTGCTTCGCTGTGCTTGCAAAGACCGTGGCTGTTTTTGACGTGACGGCGGAGACTTTCAGGTGCTCGTCCGAGCCGCTGAAGCCTCCCCTGCGCTCCATGCCTTCAAGAGCGACCGTGTCACATCGGCCGGATCCGCGGCCCGCATCAGGCCGCCCATGATGGCAAAACCCG
Source organism: Methylobacterium sp. FW102-HT35C08 (assembly GCF_058790235.1). Lineage (NCBI taxonomy): Bacteria > Pseudomonadati > Pseudomonadota > Alphaproteobacteria > Hyphomicrobiales > Methylobacteriaceae > Methylobacterium > Methylobacterium sp. FW102-HT35C08. The sequence goes on from NZ_JBYTCL010000002.1 coordinate 2,646,904, forward strand.
CCGCCCCGGCCGCGCGGCAGGACCAGACCGCCTCGGGACCGAGACCGCCGAGTGCCACCACGGGCAGGTCGGCGCCGAGGCTGTCCGCGAGTCCCGTCAGGCCCAGCGCCGGTCCGTAGCCAGGCTTGCTCGCGGTCGCGTAGATTGGGCTGAGGGTCACGTAGTCGGCGCCGGCCTGCGCGGCGGTCACAGCCTCGCGCGGTGTGTGTGCCGAAACGCCGATCAACGCAGCCTCGCCCAATGCGGACCGCGCCGCCGCGATCGCCGCCAGTCCCGATCCGCCGCCGAGATGCACGCCGTCAGCGCCGAGCGCCCGGGCTAGGGCGACATCTCCCCCGATCGTCAAAACTCCGCCGGCCGCCCGCACGCATTCGGCCACCACTTCACCCAGGCGAAACCGCGCCTCCGGCTCCAGATCTCTCTCGCGGAACCAGATCCACCGCCCGCCCCCGTCGAGCACTGCCTGCACGGTCTCGACGAGCGGCCGCGGATGCCCGTGCCGGTCCGTCACCGCCAGCAGCGGCGACGGCAGCGCCTTCACGAGCCGACGAGGCCGAGCTGCGGGCTCGACGGCTCGGCCCGGCCGCGGCGGGGGATCCGCCCGGCCAGATTCGCGTCGCGCCCAGCCTCCACCGCCCGGCCCATCGCGCGGGCCATCCGCACCGGATCGTCGGCCTTGGCGATTGCGGTGTTGATCAGGCAGGCGGAGGCGCCGAGTTCCATGGCGATCACCGCATCGGACGCGGTGCCGATCCCGGCATCGACCACTACCGGCACCTTCGCCCGGCGGCAGATCAGCTCGAGATTGGCTGGGTTGGCGACGCCCATCCCGGAGCCGATCAGCGAGCCCATCGGCATCACGGCGGCGCAACCGAGATCCTCCAGGCGCTGGCAGATGATCGGGTCGTCGTTGCAGTAGGGCAGGACCACGAAGCCATCGTCCACGAGGTGGCGGCAGGCCTCGATCAACTCGGTGACGTCCGGGTAGAGCGTCTCCCGGTCGCCGATCACCTCGACCTTGATCCAGTTGGTGTCGAGCGCCTCGCGGGCGAGCTCGGCGGTCATGATCGCGTCGCGGGCCGTCTCGCAGCCCGCGGTGTTCGGCAGGAAACGCTTGCCCTTCAGGATTTTGACCGTGTCCGAGCCGTGTCCCTGGAGCGAGACCCGGCGGATCGAGGCGGTGACCACGTCGGCGCCGCTCGCCTCGACGGCGTCGCGCATGATCGCCTGGGTCGGGTAGCCGGCGGTGCCGATGAACAGCCGGGACGACAGCCTCACCCCGGCGATGGTCAGGCCGTCGTCCCCGCTTTCCGGGCGCAGCGGCGTAAGTATCTGGTCCATGCTCAACCTCCCTGCATGGCGCGGACGATCTCGACACGGTCGCCGTCCGCGACCGGGGTCTCGCCCCAGTCCCGGCGGCGCAGCACCCGGCCGTTCAGCGCGATGGCGACGCCCTGCGGGCTCTCGATCCCGCTCTCCTCCGCCTCCAGACGGAACAGGGCGTCCACGGTTTCGGCAGGGCATTCGCGCGGCTCGCCGTTGACGAAGAGCCTCATGCCGAAACCCTCCGGGGCTCGGGGCGGCCGAACCGCGCAAGGGTGAACGGCCGGGCGACCTCCGGCAGCACGCCGTCCGTCACCAGACCGGCAATGGCGTCGGCGGTGATCGGGGCAAGCAGGTAGCCGTTGCGGTGATGGCCCGTCGCGGCGACGAGCCCGGGGGCGATCACGTCGAGGATCGGCGCGTCGTCGTCCGAGGTGGGGCGGTAGCCGCTCCAGACGGCGTCGACCTCCATCTCCTCGATCCCCGGCAGCACCCGTCGTGCGCCCTCCAGTAGGGCGTAGAGGCCGCCCGCGGTGACGCCCGGCCGGAAACCGCAATCCTCCACGGTAGCGCCGACGATGAGCTGACCGTCGCTCTTCGGCGCCATGTGGACCTGCTCGGTCCAGATCATCCGGCCAAGCGTGCCGGTGCGCGGGGTGGTGCGCAGGGCCAGGGACTGGCCCTTGAGCGGCCGGACCGGCAGGGCGAGCCCCTCCGGCAGCAAGCTGCCCTCACCGCTCCAGGCACCGGAGGCCAGCACCACGGTCTCGGCCGCGACACCGCGATCCCCGGCCCGGACGCCAGCGACACGGCCGGCCGACCAGTCGAGGGCGCTGACGGGGGTCCGCTCCGCCAAAATTACGCCGGCCCGACGGCAGGCCTCGGTGAGGGCGTCCATGACCAAACGGGGATCGACTTGGTGATCCAACGGACAGTGGATCCCGGCGGTGACCGAGGGGCGTAGGCCGGGCTCTAGCCGCCGCACCTCGCTGCCCGGCAGCCAAGTCGCGTCGAGCCCCGACCGGCGCTGCAGATCGAAGCGGAAGCGCAGGCGCTCGACCTCGTCGCGGCCGACCGCCAGGACCAGGGTGCCATCGGGGCGGTAATCGATCGCGCGGCCGGACTCGGCTTCCAGCGCATCGCGGAACTCCGGCCAGAGCCGAAGGGATGCCAAGGCGAGCGGCAGCAGCGGGTCGGATCCGGGCTCGTGCTCCGCGGCGGGGGCCAGCATGCCGGTAGCCGCGAGGCTCGCGCCCGCGCCAATCGTGTCCTGCTCCAGCACGGTCACGGCGCGGCCCGCCCGGGCGAGCCGCCACGCGATCGACAGGCCGATCAGCCCGCCGCCGATGACGGCGACGTCGGTCCGCGCCGGCAGGGCCGTGGGCGCGACACCGCCGTCGGGACTGCGGCGGCGGCCGATCGGTGAGGCAGGGCGTTCGAGGGGCACGGGCATCTCCGCGGATTGCCGTCGCGGGAACCGGGCCGTGTGCTTCGGTGAGAAGCTGTGGCCTGCCTTTCGGGCGGCCGCGGTCCAATCCCTACGCCGGTATGAGCCGGATCAGGTTCGAAGGATTTCCGCGCCGCAGGTCCTGACGGACGTGCCAGCGGTTTCTCAGCCCCTTGCCGGGGATCTCCCTGGAACGGGGATAGATTTGGTCGCCCGCGCCGCATCGGTCAACCCCGCCGCCAATCGGCATCACCCGGCGGACGGACATTCCTCGGACGCAGTCACCGCCCGGATACCAAGCCGGACGAAATCCGGCTGCCGGGCACCGGCCCTTCACGGATCCGGGCGAGAATTCATCACTCTGTAGGGCCGGGGCGGGAAGCGTGCGCACATTCGTGGTCGTCTGCACGATTGGCTTCCTGTCGGTGACGGCTTTCCAGAGGTTGCGCGAGCGGATCCGCTCGGATCCGGCTGCGCCGGCCTCCACCGCGGCAACGACGCCGGTTCCCGACGGCGCGGTGGCCGGCGTTGCGCTTCAGGCCGGGCGCAACGGCCACTTCTTCGTGAATGCCCTGATGGACGGTCGCGCCCTAGCGATGATGGTCGATACCGGCGCGAGCTCCTGCGCCTTCTCGGAGGAGGATGCCGAGCGGATTGGGATCCGGGTCCGTGCGGGCGATTTCAGCCGTGTCTGGAACACCGCGAACGGGACGGTTCGGGTGGCGCCGATCCGGATCGCCGTCCTGCAGGTCGGTTCGATCATCGTGCGGGACGTGGACGCGGTGGTGATCCCGCGGGGGCGTCTCAGCACGAGCCTGCTCGGCATGTCGTTCCTGAAGCGCCTGCGCGACTTCACCGTCAGCGGCGGCACGATGACCCTGCGGGGCTGAGGCGTCACCGAGGCCCGTACCGACGCCGCGCCCGGATGCCTCTGGCAGACCGTCGGCCGAGGGAATCCGGCGCCCCGCCGCGTGGGCCATTATCGAAGCGAACGCCTGCAACCCGGACCGGCCACACGGAGGCCAGATCGCAGTGGCGCCTGCGTATGCCGCGCTGCGCCATTTGGCCCGGAAAGGAAGCTTGTTTGCCGTCGCGCTCGCAAACGCGCATCATTTAGATCGCCATATCTCAGTATAGCAAGTTTAAAAATTCATGATTGTTGTAACGATTGATGATCAAATCGATTGTATCTAGTAGATTGTTCCAATCTTAGGTTATTTGCAAACTGATAAGCTGTTTCTGATCCTTGCGAGGTCACTTTGTGGCTACCTAATTTGATGCTACGCATGTGGTCACTGTTCGAACGGTCATTCTTATAAGCTTGAAATTCGTTGCCATGAACACTTTGTGTCAGACCATCTGTTTGTCGATGATCGTCAAGAATGAAGCACGTGTCATACGACGGTGTCTCGATTCTGTTCGGCCGTTCATCGATTATTGGTTTATCGTGGATACCGGATCGACGGACGGGACGCAGGACGTCATCCGAGCGGCGATGGCCGATTGTCCGGGTCGACTCGTGGAGCGCCCGTGGGTCGACTTCGCCTTCAATCGGACCGAGGCGCTGAAACTCGCGCGTCCGCACGCCGACTACACACTGATCATCGATGCCGACGATGAGCTTATCGTTCCGGAAGGCTTCGTTTTGCCGAAGCTCTCGGAAGCGGGGCATATGTTTACAATCTTAGACGGGGCAACAAAATATTTTAGAATACAGATGATAAACAACGATTTTAACTGGAATTATCGCGGTGTGGTCCACGAATTTTTGGAATGTTCGGGAAATCCAGGCACGCCGATGCTGCCGTTATCGATGCGCCGCGGTGACGACGGTGCGCGTCACCAAGATGAAATGTCAGAATATCGCGATTTGACGACCATGGAGAAGGCGCTTGCCGTCGAGACCGACCCCTTCATGATCTCACGGTACACCTTCTATCTGGCGAGATCCTACCGTGACGTTGGCGATCTCGCTAAGTCTCTCCAGTGTTATCTAAAGCGAGCTGATCTCGGATATTGGATGGAAGAGGTATACCTCAGTCTGCTTAACGCCGCCCTTATCATGGAAACGCTGGGTAGGCCCGGGGAGGAGATTTCGGCGGTCTATGATCGTGCAATCTCCGTCTGTCCCGCGCGCGCCGAGGCGCGCCACGCCGCCAGCCGGTATTGCAGGATCACGGGCAACTTCGCTGCCGGGTACCGCTATGCCGAGGCCGGCGTGGTGCTGCCAATGCCCAGCGAAGGGCTATCCCTGAATCCGTGGGTGTATGCATACGGTTTGCGAGATGAATTGGCGTTTCACGCTTATCACACAGGGCAATTTCGAGTTTGTCTGTCCGTGTGCCTGAGCATACTTGAGCAATCGGAAGTTCCCGAGGAGGTTCGCTCGCGCGTTTGCACCTTGGCCCGACAGTCACTCGCCACCATGATCGACCCGGTCTGGGGGCTCCAGCACTCTGCTTACAGGTCGGAACTCACGCCTGTTTGGCAAGGATGAGCACGCCAAGCGGCGTCAACGCGGATCAATCGAATCCAAGTGCAGCACCGAAGGTTCCGCACCAGTCTGGGTCGATCCAGCCTGCGTATTTCACGCGCCAACCCCAGCCTCACACCGTTCCACGTCACGCAATTTTGGTGACGCAGGCGGCTTTTCACAGTGTCTGTGCGCGCCAATCTAGAGCGATCGGCTTCAAATCGATATGAACAGCTTTGGACAAACAATTTGCCTGTCGATGATTGTCAAGAACGAGGCTCATGTCATCCGTAGATGCTTAGCTTCTGTTCGGACTCTCATTGATCACTGGGTGATCGTAGACACCGGATCGACCGATGGGACGCAGGATGTCATCCGGGCAGCGTTGGCCGATCTGCCCGGTGCTCTCGTAGAGCGACCGTGGGTCGATTTCGCCTTCAACCGGACCGAGGCTTTGACGCTGGCGCGTCCGCACGCGGATTATGCACTGATCATCGACGCCGATGACGAACTGATTGATGCGCAACGGTTCGCCATGCCCAGGCTCACGGAGGCCGGGTACAAACTCGAAATCGTGGATGGAGCCACGCGATACTGGCGGACACAACTCGTCGACAACCGGAAGGATTGGCGTTACCGCGGCGTTCTGCACGAATTTCTGCAATGCCCGGGAAATCCCAGTCTGACGACCCTGCCGCTGGCGATGCGTCGCGGCACTGATGGGGCGCGGCATCGCGATGACGGGACCGAGTCGCGCGACATCGCTGTGCTGGAAGATGCCCTGGCCGTCGAGGACGATCCCTTCATGGTCGCCCGATACACATTCTATCTGGCGAACTCGTATCGGGACGGCGGAGAGCCCCGCAAGGCCGTGGAGTATTATCTGAAAAGAGCCGATCTAGGGTATTGGAACGAAGAGATTTACATCGGATTACTGTGCGCTGCCGACATCATGGAGGCTTTGAACGAGCCCGAAGATGATGTGCTGGCCCTGTACGATCGAATGATCCCGATCTGCCCGGCGCGGGCGGAAGCGCGGCTCGGCGCCAGCCGTTTTTGCAGACGGAGAAGGAAGTTCGCCGTCGGGTATCGATACGCTGAAGCGGGGCTTGCCCTGCCGCTACCGGCTGAGGGGATCTCCCTGCATCCGTGGGTATACAGCTACGGGCTGCGGGAGGAATTTTCTGCTCATGCCTTCCACACGGGTCAGCTTCGCGTCTGCTTGTCGGCCTGTCTCGACATCCTGGAACAGCCGGACGTTCATGAGGATGTTCTATCACGGACGAGCGCGCTCGCGCGTCAAGCCCTCGCCGGGATGATCGATCCGGCCTGGGGCTGTCAGCCGTCATCCTACCGGTCGGAGTTCCTCCCGTCCTGGCACTTATGAGAGCCTGGAACCCGGCGCCGCACGTGCGTGCAGATTGCGCCGCGTCCCAGAGCCGCTCTCTCCTCCCCCCGGTTCGGAGGGCGGTTCCGGCCGATGATCCGGTCGTCGCGTCGACCGTCAGTTCGGCTTGCGCGGGCGCAGGAACTTGGGGCGGAACACCGCCATGGGCTCCGCGAAGCCGTTCAGCTGGTGCTCGCCGAGGGGGATCGGATCGCCCCAGAGGAAATCCACGAACGGCTTCGACATCAGCAGCGGCTCGCCGAGGATGCGGTTCAGCTGCGCGAGGCGGCTCGCAAGGTTCACGTCGCGCCCGATCACCGTGAAGTCCAGCCGCGAGCCCGAGCCGACATTGCCGTAGGCCGCCTCGCCGTGATGGAGCGCGATGCCGGCGGCCACCGGGACCGGGAATTGGTGCAGGGCATTGGCCTCGTCGAGGGCCGCCAGGGCGTGCTGGGCGGCCGTAAGTGCACCCTTGGCGGCGCCACCGAGATCGTCGCCGGACTCACGGAAGATCGCCAGCAGGCCGTCGCCGAGGTACTTCAGCACCTCGCCGCCTTCCCGCTCGATCGGCGGCACGAGGCAGTCGAAGAACACGTTGAGCAGGCCGACCGCCTCCTCGGGGGTCATGTCGGCCGAGGTCCGGGTGTAGTCGCGCATGTCGGCGAACAGGATCGCCGAGCGGATCCGCGTGACCTGACCCCGGCGGATGTCCCCCGCCAGGATCGCGCGGTGCGGCTCGTCGCCGACGTAGAGCCGCAGGACGTGATCGAGCTGCTTGTTGAGGACCCTCATCTCCGCCACCGCGGCGAGGGCCGGCATCACGAAGCGCAGGATCGCGATATCGTCCTCACCGAAGCCTTCCGGCGCGCGGGTGGCGAAGGTGATGCCGTTCTTGGTGCCGTTGGTGAAGAACAGCGGCGCCACGACGTAGTGCGTGTAGCCGCCCGCCTTCAGGTCCGGGATGATCGCGTAGGCGTCGTCCGGCGTCTCGGAGAGGTCGAGAATCAGCCACTCCCCGGTTTCGTGGACCGTGTGAAATGGGCTGTTGAGATAGGCGTCCGTCGAGCGGGCGCCGTGCGGGAACAGCCGCACGGAGGTACCGCCGTCCCGGGTCCAGATCCGGCCGACGCCGGCATATTCCGAGTGCAGGGTGTCGATCGCCGTGGAGGCGCGGTCCACCGGCACGCCGATGGCGATCAGCCGCTCGGCAAGGCCGGCGAGCATCTCCTCGGCGTTGGGCATCCGAGCCCCCTCGCCGAGCAGCCAGTCGCGGATGCCCACGGAGGGCTGGAGCGCGCCGAAGGGCACGTCGTCGGCCTCCGAGCCATCCGCGAAGGCCGTCGGCGATCCGGGCGTTGGCGGGCGGCGTTCGAGCATGGCGCCAGATTGGATGCCGCGGAGCGCCGTGGCAACGCGGTAAGCGGGAGAACACCGCGGCCGGAGCCGCGGCGGGGCTCAGTTGTCCAGGAAGCTCCTGAGCTTCCGGCTGCGCGACGGGTGCTTCAGCTTGCGCAGTGCTTTCGCCTCGATCTGACGGATGCGCTCGCGGGTCACTGAGAATTGCTGGCCGACCTCCTCGAGGGTGTGGTCGGTGTTCATGCCGATGCCGAAGCGCATCCGCAGCACGCGCTCCTCGCGCGGGGTCAGCGAGGCGAGCACCCGCGTGGTGGTCTCGCGCAGATTGGACTGGATCGCCGCGTCGATCGGGAGGACGACGTTCTTGTCCTCGATGAAGTCACCGAGGTGGCTGTCCTCCTCGTCGCCGATCGGCGTCTCGAGAGAGATCGGCTCCTTGGCGATCTTCAGGACCTTGCGGACCTTCTCCAGCGGCATGGCCAGCTTCTCGGCCAGCTCCTCCGGGGTCGGTTCGCGGCCGATCTCGTGCAGCATCTGGCGCGAGGTCCGGACGATCTTGTTGATCGTCTCGATCATGTGCACCGGGATGCGGATTGTGCGCGCCTGGTCGGCGATCGAGCGGGTGATCGCCTGCCGGATCCACCACGTGGCGTAGGTCGAGAACTTGTAGCCGCGCCGGTACTCGAACTTGTCGACCGCCTTCATCAGGCCGATGTTGCCCTCCTGGATCAGGTCCAGGAACTGCAGGCCGCGGTTCGTGTACTTCTTGGCGATCGAGATCACGAGGCGCAGGTTCGCCTCGATCATCTCCTTCTTGGCCTGCCGGGCCTCGCGCTCGCCCTTCTGGACCATGTTGACGATGCGGCGGTACTCGCCGATCTCTAGACCCGTCTCGGAGGCGAGATCGAGGATCTGCGCGCGCAGCTCGGCGACCTGCTTCGAGCCGCGCTCGACCAGGTTCTTCCAACCCTTGCCGCCCAGCGTGCCGACGCGCTCCATCCAGTTCGGATCGAGCTCGTAGCCCTGGTAGTGGCGCAGGAACTCGTCGCGGGCCACGCCGTGGCTCTCGGCGTAACGCATCAGCCGGCCCTCGTGGCCGATCAGCTGCTTGTTGATCGAGTAGAGCTGGCCGACCAGCGCCTCGATGCGGTTGTTGTTGAGCGACAGCGACTTCACGTCGGCGACGACGGTGTCCTTCAGCTCGATCTGCTTCTGGTCCTGCGCCGGGGTGTTCTTCTCGCCCGCGGCCTTCCGCTCCGTACCCTCGGTCTGCGACTTGCGCAGCTTGCGGTAATTGGCGGCGATCGCGTCGAAGGTCTCCAGGACCCGCGGCTTGATCTCGGCTTCCATCGCGGCGAGCGAGACGTTGTTCTCGAGGTCGTCCTCGTCGTCGCCACCCTCCGGGGGCGCCGGCGGCTCGCCGTCCTCGGATTCCTCGCCCTCGGCGATCTGCGGCGCGTTCTTGCCGTCCGGACCCGCGTAGGTCGCCTCGAGGTCAATGATGTCGCGCAGGAGGACCTTGCCCTCCACGAGCTCGTCCCGCCAGATGATGATCGCCTGGAAGGTCAGCGGGCTCTCGCAGAGGCCCGCGATCATCGCCTCGCGGCCGGCCTCGATGCGCTTGGCGATGGCGATCTCGCCCTCGCGCGACAGGAGCTCCACCGAGCCCATCTCGCGCAGGTACATGCGCACCGGGTCGTCGGTGCGGTCGGTCGGCTCCTTGGTGGTCGTGGTCACCGCGACGGCGCGCGCGGGCGCGACCTCGGCGACTTCGCCGCCTTCGGCCTCCTCTTCTTCGCCCTCGGCAGCCTTCTCGCCGGCCGCCTCATCGGTCTCCTCGGCTTCGACGACGTTGATGCCCATCTCGGAGAGCTGCGACAGCACGTCCTCGAGCTGGTCCGGATCGGACTGGCCCTCGGGCAGAACCTCGTTGACCTCTTCGTAGGTCACGTAGCCGCGCTTCTTGGCGAGCTTGACCATCCGCTTGACCGAAGCATCCGTCAGGTCGAGGAGCGGCCCGTCGGTCTGCTGCTCGGGGGCAGCGTCCGTCTCGTCCCGTTCCGTTGCCTTCGTCGCCATGATCAGCCTATTGTTTCGCGTGCGGCGCGCCGCGGAGGTCCAGGGAGGCCGCTCCACGTCGGCAGCGCCGCTATATGAGAACGGCGCCGGATCGCTCCAGTCGCCTTGAGTCGTCGGTTTCCGTATGCAAGCCCGAGGCTTGACCGATTGTTAACTATGGCGGGATTTCGCCCGCCGCCACCGCCATTGCACAGCGATCACGCGGCCGTCGAGTCGCTCGACACCGGGACGTCGGCCTCAGCCTCGGCGGCGATGACGGTTTCCAGCCTCGCCTTCACTTCGCAGAGCCATGCCCATCCGGCATCGGTCGGATCGTTCTCAAACGCCTGCCGTGCTTCGCGAAGTTCGCTATGTAGCGCTCCTGCCTGCCGGTGCAAGATCATCGCCTGTCGGAGCGCGTCTGCGCGGAGTGCGGGGTCGGCATGCGGAGCCAGCGTCGTGCGGTCCCGAGAGCGTGCGAGCGCGAGGATTCTATCGGCCGCAGCTGCGAGTCCGGCGCGGTTGATGCGGTTCTGCAACACTTCAGGCGCCGTCCGCTCGTCCTCGGCCGCGCAGGCCAGCAGGACCGACAGCAGCCCCCGGGCGTCCGGATCCTCGAAGTCGAGTTCGGCGATCTCCTCGCCGAATTCGGTGATCATCTCGGGATGCGCCAGCAGGGTGCCGACAATCACCGCCTCGCGCACCGGGGCGGCGCCGGTGAAGCCCGCAGACGCGGTCACCGACGGGCTTGGGCTGCCGGTGATACGCGGCGATACCGGCTCGCCGGGCCGGACGAAACGCGGTCGGCCGCGGGGGCTCGGCCCGGCGGCGCGGGCGCTGCGGGGCGACAGGCCGCGCAGGCGCTCCTCGATGTCGTCGCGATAGTAGCGGCGCACGGTCTCGTCGCGGATCGTCGCCACGGTGGTGCGCAGCGTCTGCGTCAGTCCGGCTCGCCGCTCTGGCGTATCGACCGGCCCGGCCTCGACGGCGCGCCGCCACAGCAGCTCGGAGAGCGGCAGGGCCGCCGCCAGCACCTGATCGATCGCCGCGGGGCCGCCTGAGCGCAGCAGGTCGTCGGGATCCTGACCGCCCGGCAGGAGCGCGATCCGGAGGGAGCGGCCCGGTTCGAGGAGCGGCAGCGCGAGGTCGAGGGCGCGAAACGCCGCCCGCTGTCCGGCCTTGTCGCCGTCGAAGCAGAGGATCGGCTCATCGGCATGGCGCCAGAGCAGGCCGAGCTGCTCTTCCGTGAGCGCCGTACCGAGAGGCGCGACCGTCTCGGGATGGCCGGCGAGCGTCATGGCGATCACGTCGACATAGCCCTCGACCGCGATGATCGAGCTCCGCTCGTGCGCGGCCTTGCGGGCGCCGTGGAGGTTGTAAAGCGTGCGGCCCTTGTGGAAGAGCGGTGTCTCGGGCGAGTTCAGGTACTTGGCGCGCACATCCTTCGAGAGGGCCCGCCCTCCGAAAGCCACGACCCGGCCGCGCGTGTCGGTGATCGGAAACATGACCCGGTCGCGAAAATAATCGTACGGGACCGAGACGCCCTCCCCGGTCGCCAGCAGCCCCATCTCGAGCATGAGGCCCTTCTCGACGCCTTGCCCGGCCAGATGATCGCGCAGGGCGTAGCGGTCGTTCGGCGCGTAGCCGAGCCGGAACTTCTCCTGGATCTCGCGCCCGAGGGCCCGGCGTTCCAGATAGGCGCGCGCCTCGCTGCCCTGCCCGGATTGGAGCCGGTCCTCGAACCAGCGGGCGGCCATCTCCATGACCTCGATGGCGCCGGCGCGCTTGGTCTCGGCGGCGCGGCTATCCTCGGTCGGCGCGGGCAGGCTGACGCCCGCCTCCCCGGCCAGCCGCTCCACGGCCTCCGGGAAGCTCAGGCCTTCCGTCTCCATCAGGAAGGTGAAGATGTCGCCGTGCTTGGAGGAGGAGAAGCAGTGGTAGAACTGCTTCTGGTCGTTCACGTAGAAGGACGGCGTCTTCTCGGCGTTGAACGGCGACAGGCCGCGCCATTCCCGGCCGGCCTTCTTGAGCTGCACGCGCCGCCCCACCACCGACGAGGCCGGCAGCCGGGCACGAATCTCTTCCAGGATATGGGGCGGGTAGCGCACGGGGCCTGGGAGGGTTTGCGGGACCGCCGAGTATAGCGTGCCGGGCGTGTCGGAGTCCCGGCAGCGTCCGCCAGCTTCAAATGGTCGGGGATTACGGGGACAGCCTCAGCCCTTCGCGGCCAGAGCCGCCTTCACCAGCCCGCTCGCCTTGCCGAAATCCATCCGGCCCGCGAAATGGCCCTTCAGGGCGGCGATCACCTTGCCCATGTCCTTCGGGCCGGCGGCGCCGGTCTCGGCGATCGCCGCCTCGATGGCGGCCTGCGTCTCGGCCTCGTCCATCTGCTTCGGCAGGAAGCTCTCGATGATCGCGATCTCGGCGCGCTCGTTGGCGGCGAGTTCCGGGCGGCCGCCCTGCTCGTAGACGGCGGCTGATTCGGTGCGTTGCTTGATCATCTTCTGGAGCAGCGACAGGATCTCCTCATCGGAGGCCGGCTCCTTGCCGAGGCCCCGCGCCTCGATATCCTTGTCCTTGAGGGCAGCATGGATCATCCGCACGGTGGCGAGCCTACCCTTGTCGCCGGCCTTCATGGCCTCCTTCATCTCGGTGGTGAAGCGGGCGCGCAGCATCTGGGTGAACCTTCCAACGGTCGAAACGAAGGGCTGGCCTGCGATTTGCGGGTGTTGAGCCCTGCGGGAAGCGAGGCCACATTGACCCCATCGCGGGCCGCTCGCTAAGAGCGCCGCACACGATCATGCCGCAAGCCGAGAGCGCCGCAACCCGGCGCCCGCCTTCGGCGGACATAAGCGAGACTCACCCGATGCTGCAAGACGCCGCCGCGCATGCCCCCGAGGCTCGGGCTCCCGAGCCCTGGGCCGAACCCGTCGCGACGGCTCTGCTGGTGCTCGCCGACGGTACCATCCTGGAGGGCTTTGGCATCGGGCAGACCGGAATCGCCGACGGCGAGGTCTGCTTCAACACGGCCATGACCGGCTATCAGGAGATCCTGACCGACCCGTCCTATGCCGGGCAGATCGTCACCTTCACCTTCCCGCATATCGGCAATGTCGGCACCAACGACGAGGATCTGGAAAGCCTGGAGGCGGCGCCCGCCTCGGGCGTCCGCGGGACGGTGATCGCCTCGGCGGTGACGAAGCCGTCGAGCTGGCGCTCGTCCTCGCATCTCGACGGCTGGCTCAAGGCCCGCGGCATCGTCGGCATCACCGGCGTCGACACAAGGGCGCTCACCGCCCGCATCCGCGACATGGGCATGCCTAACGCGGTGATCGCCAACGATCCCCAGGGCCAATTCGACCGCGAGGCCCTGAAAGCCCGCGCCGCGGCGCTCGCGCCGATGGAAGGCCTCGACCTCGTGCCGCCGGTGACCAGCCGCGCGCCGTCGGAATGGTCCGAGACCGTCTGGGCGCTCGGCAACGGCTACGGGAAGCGTGCGCCCGGCGAGGGTCTGAAGGTCGTCGCCATCGATTACGGGGTGAAGCGCAACATCCTGCGGCTGCTTGCTCAGGCCGGCTGCGACGTCACCGTGGTACCGGCGACCACGACGGCCGACGAGATCCTGGCGATGAAGCCGGACGGGGTGTTCCTGTCGAACGGCCCCGGCGACCCGGCGGCCACCGGCGCCTACGCGGTTCCGGTGATCCGCAAGCTGCTGGATGAGAAGGTGCCGACCTTCGGCATCTGCCTCGGCCACCAGCTCATGGGCCTCGCCCTCGGCGGCCGGACCGTGAAGATGGGCCAGGGCCATCACGGCGCGAATCACCCGGTGAAGGACAAGACCACCGGCAAGGTCGAGATCGTCTCGATGAACCACGGCTTCGCGGTGGATCCGAACAGCCTGCCCGACTCGGCCGTGGAGACGCACGTCTCCTTGTTCGACGGCTCGAATTGCGGCCTCACGCTGACAGACCGCCCGGCCTTCTCGGTGCAGCACCATCCGGAAGCCTCTCCCGGCCCGCGTGACAGCCACTACCTGTTCGAGCGGTTCGTGACCCTGATGCGCTCCGGCGAGCCGGAGACGACGAAGGGCGCCTGAGGCCGGACCCCAATCGAGCCGCGCCGAGGCCATAAAATCCGCCAGATCGGACGGCTTAAGAATCCCTACGACGGCCTGTGAATGGCGGCGCATCCGCGCCCGCCGGCGGCGGCCCGTCGCAGGGGAATGCCGGATGACCATCGACGAGGCGCGCGACGACTTCTCTCGCCTGCACCGCAGCTTCACCCTCCATCTCGGCGTCGCCGTGGGCCTGTCCTGGCTGACCGCGCTCTATGCCGCCTTCTATGCCCCCTGGGTGCGCAACATCCGGGCCCTGATCGATCCGACGGGCGGCTTCGACCGCGTCGAGAGCACGGTGTCCTACCTGTTCGCCATGCCGGCCGTCCTCGCCCTCGCCTGGGTCTCCCTCTATTTCGGCCGCGAGGCGCTGCGCCGCGCGCAGACGCTCTCGAATGTCGCCGTCGAGTTCGCGGCCGCAGCCGTGGTCGCGTTCGGGGTGTTCTACCTGTCGATTGACCGGGCCCTGGCGGCGCTCCACGCCGGGTTCTAAGTTAGATTTCAACAGGTGCCATGCGCCGGGCGCGTAGCCCGGCTGCGCGGTTGCACCGGCCTTCCAAAGCGCCCGTGGCCCGTGTAAACGCGGGGCTCAACGACATTCCCGCCACGCGCGTCCGGGAGCAGGGCCACAGTCGAGCCGTGCCCGATCGGGCGCGCTTGGCCTGAGAAGGCCCACGATGCCCAAACGCACCGACATCTCCTCGATCCTGATCATTGGTGCGGGTCCGATCATCATCGGACAGGCCTGCGAGTTCGATTATTCCGGTACCCAGGCCTGCAAAGCGCTCCGCGAGGAGGGCTACCGCATCGTCCTGGTGAACTCGAATCCCGCGACGATCATGACCGACCCGGACATGGCGGACGCGACCTATGTCGAGCCGATCACCCCGGAGATCGTCGCCAAGATCATCGAGAAGGAGCGCCCCGACGCGATCCTGCCGACCATGGGCGGCCAGACGGCGCTGAACTGCGCCCTGTCGCTGCAGAAGATGGGCGTGCTCGCCAAGTACGGCGTGCAGATGATCGGCGCGACGGCCGAGGCCATCGACAAGGCCGAGGACCGGAGCCTGTTCCGCGACGCCATGACCAAGATCGGGCTGGACACCCCGAAATCGGCGCTCGCCAACGCCTCCGCGGCCAAGAAGGCCGACCGCCAGGCCTACCTGGCCGAGATCGCCAGGATCGAGGCGGCCAATACCGATCCGGCGGCCCGCCAGGCGGCGCTGACGGCTTACGAGAAGAGCTGGGCCGCGGGCGAGACGGAGCGGCGCAAGCGCTACGGCGAGCACGCGATCGGCCAGGCCCTGATGGCGCTCGCCGAGGTTGGGCTACCGGCGATCATCCGCCCCTCCTTCACCATGGGCGGCACCGGCGGCGGCATCGCCTACAACCGCGAGGAGTTCCTCGACATCGTCGAGCGCGGCATCGACGCGTCGCCGACCAACGAGGTGCTCATCGAGGAGAGCGTGCTCGGCTGGAAAGAGTACGAGATGGAGGTCGTCCGCGACAGGAACGACAACTGCATCATCGTCTGCTCCATCGAGAACATCGACCCGATGGGCGTGCACACGGGCGATTCGATCACCGTCGCCCCGGCGCTGACGCTGACCGACAAGGAATACCAGGTGATGCGCGACGCATCGCTGGCGGTGCTCCGCGAGATCGGCGTCGAGACCGGCGGCTCGAACGTGCAGTTCGCGATCAACCCCGAGAACGGGCGCATGATCGTGATCGAGATGAACCCGCGCGTCTCGCGCTCCTCGGCGCTCGCCTCGAAGGCCACCGGCTTCCCGATCGCCAAGGTCGCGGCCAAGCTCGCGGTCGGCTACACGCTCGACGAGATCGCCAACGACATCACCGGCGGCGCGACGCCGGCCTCGTTCGAGCCGACGATCGACTACGTCGTCACCAAGATCCCGCGCTTCGCCTTCGAGAAGTTCCCGGGCGCCGAGCCGACGCTAACCACCGCCATGAAGTCGGTGGGCGAGGCCATGGCAATCGGCCGCTGCTTCGCCGAATCGCTGCAGAAGGCGCTCCGCTCCCTTGAGACCGGCCTGACCGGTCTCGACGATATCGAAATCGAGGGGCTGGGCAAGGGCGACGACCACAACGCCATCAAGGCCGCCATCGGCACCCCGACCCCGGACCGGCTGCTCAAGGTCGCGCAGGCGCTGCGGCTCGGCGTCAGCCACGAGCAGGTCTACGCCTCCTGCAAGATCGACCCGTGGTTCCTGGAGCAGCTCCAGGCGATCATCGACCTGGAGAACCGCGTGAAGGCCCACGGCCTGCCGAAGACGGCCGGCGCCTTCCGCCAGCTCAAGGCCGCCGGCTTCTCGGATGCCCGCCTCGCGGTGCTGGCCAAGACCGACGAGGCCGCCGTCAGCGCGGCCCGGCGCGCCCTGGCGGTGCGCCCGGTCTACAAGCGGATCGACACCTGCGCGGCGGAGTTCAAGTCGCCGACCGCCTACATGTACTCGACCTACGTGGCGCCCTTCGCGGGCACGGTGGTGGACGAGGCGGAGCCCTCGGACCGCGAGAAGGTCGTGATCCTCGGCGGCGGCCCGAACCGGATCGGCCAGGGCATCGAGTTCGACTATTGCTGCTGCCACGCCTGCTTCGCGCTATCGGACGCCGGCTACGAGACCATCATGGTCAACTGCAACCCGGAGACGGTCTCGACCGACTACGACACCTCGGACCGGCTCTACTTCGAGCCGCTCACCGCCGAGGACGTGCTGGAGATCATCGAGACCGAGCGGCAGGCCGGCACCCTGCACGGGGTGATCGTACAGTTCGGCGGCCAGACCCCGCTGAAGCTCGCCCGAGCGCTGGAGGCCGCCGGCGTGCCGATCCTCGGCACCTCGCCCGACGCCATCGATCTCGCCGAGGACCGCGACCAGTTCAAGCGGCTCCTCGACAAGCTCGCGATGAAGCAGCCGAAGAACGGCATCGCCTACTCGGTGGAGCAGAGCCGGCTGGTCGCGGCCGATCTCGGCCTGCCCTTCGTGGTGCGCCCGAGCTACGTGCTGGGCGGCCGCGCCATGGCGATCATCCGCGACGAGACGCAGTTCGCCGACTACCTCCTCGACACGCTGCCGAGCCTGATCCCCTCCGAGGTGAAGGCCCGCTACCCGAACGACAAGACCGGCCAGATCAACACGGTGCTGGGCAAGAACCCGCTCCTGTTCGACCGCTACCTGTCGGACGCGGTCGAGGTCGACGTCGACGCGGTCTGCGACGGCAAGGACGTGTTCATCGCCGGCATCATGGAGCACATCGAGGAGGCCGGCATCCATTCCGGCGACTCGGCCTGCTCCCTGCCGCCGCGCTCGCTCTCACCCGAGACCATGGATGAGCTGGAGCGGCAGACGAAGGCCATGGCGCTGGCGCTGAACGTCGTTGGCCTGATGAACGTGCAGTACGCCATCAAGGACGGCGTCATCTACGTGCTGGAGGTGAACCCCCGCGCCTCGCGCACGGTGCCGTTCGTCGCCAAGGTCATCGGCGAGCCGATCGCCAAGATCGCGGCGCGGATCATGGCCGGCGAGCCGCTGTCGACTTTCGGGCTCAAGCCGAAGGTGCTGCCGCACATCGCCGTGAAGGAGGCCGTCTTCCCCTTCGCGCGCTTCCCCGGCGTCGACGTGCTGCTCGGGCCGGAGATGCGCTCCACCGGCGAGGTGATCGGGCTCGACGCCAGCTTCGGCGTGGCCTTCGCCAAGAGCCAGCTCGGCTCCGGCACGCAGGTGCCGAAGGCGGGCGCCGTGTTCGTCTCGGTGCGGGATGCCGACAAGGCCCGCATCCTGCCGACCATGAAGCTCCTGTCCGATCTCGGCTTCACCATCCTGGCGACCGGCGGCACGCAGCGCTACCTGGTGGAGAACGGCGTTCCGGCGGAGCGGATCAACAAGGTTCTCGAGGGGCGGCCGCACGTGGTCGACGCCATCAAGAACGGTGGCATCCACCTCGTCCTGAACACCACGGAGGGCGCCGGAGCCCTGTCGGACTCACGTTCGCTCCGGCGCGCGGCCCTCTTGCATAAGGTGCCGTATTACACCACTCTAGCCGGCGCGATGGCCGCGGCCGAGGGGATCAAGGCCTATCTAGAAGGCGATCTCAAGGTTCGTGCGTTGCAGGAATACTTCGCGGCCTGAGCCTCAGGGCTCCGCTGACTTCATTTCGTGGCCCGGAGGGAGTGCTACACTCTCGGCCGGGCCTCTTCATTGTGGCGCGAGACGATGGCGATAGACAAGGTTCCGATCACGGTGCGCGGGCTCGCAGCCCTCGAAGAGGAGCTGAAGCACCGCCAACAGGTGGAGCGCCAGCGCATCATCCAGGCGATCGCGGAAGCCCGCGCGCTGGGCGACCTGTCGGAGAATGCCGAGTATCACGCCGCCAAGGAGGCGCAGTCGCATAACGAGGGCCGCGTCCTCGAGCTCGAGAGCATGATCGCGCGGGCCGAAGTGATCGACGTTACCAAGCTTTCCGGTGACAAGATCAAGTTCGGCGCCACCGTGAAGCTCGTCGACGAGGACACGGAGGAGGAGAAGACCTACCAGATCGTGGGCGAGCCGGAGGCCGACGTGCGCTCCGGCCGCGTCTCGATCACCTCGCCGATCGCCCGGGCGCTGATCGGCAAGGGCGTCGGCGATACGGTCGAGGTCACGACGCCGGGCGGCGGCAAGTCCTACGAGGTCGTCGCCGTCCAGTACGGCGCCTGAACCATGCCGCCGCGTTCCTGGGGCCGGCTCGCCGGCCTGCTCCTCGGTGCCGTCGCGGGATCCGCGGCGGCGAGCGATTTCCCCCCGACACCGCTCTTCTCCGACATCCGCGTCGATGTCCGGCCGTTGCTCGATAAGGGCGCGGGCCTGCAGGCCGAGGCGATGGCGGCCGACCTGACCGACGCCCTGCGGAAGAACTTCGCCGGCCGGATCGGTGGCCGCGGGCCGCGCCTCGTCGTGGTGGTGAGCAGCCTGTCGCTGCGGCCCTATGCCGGAAGCGGTGGCCGTCCGGGCTTCGGCGGTAACTTCCAGACCGACTACATGGAGGGCGAGGCCCTGCTGGTCGGGCCCAAGGGCCAGGTGCTCGGACGGCATCCGCAGATGACCGCGACGCCGTCGAGCTATGGCGGGGCGTGGTATGGGCCGCAATTCGAGGGGCGTCGCCTCGCCGCCATCGCCGACATCTACGCCCAGTGGCTCGCCCGGGATCTCCCGCGGGAGTAAGCCTGAGGGTTGATCTCGAAATACGGTGCTCCGGCGGTCGGGCTCGGCACCGGGGCAGAAGCGGGTTTCCCGAGCAAAGCGCATGGCAAGCATCGATGTGACGGAGGCGACATCCGCCCTGCGCAACCGCCCGGACGCGCGATTTCAACCTTTGCCCGAACTGGCCCGCGCCCGCGCCTGGATCGTCACCGACGGAAAGGCCGGCGATGAGAACCAGTGCGTCGGCATCGCCGAGACGCTGGGCCTCGATTTCGAGATCCGACAGGTGCCGGCCTCCGGGCCGTTCGGCTGGATGGCGCCCTGGGGACCGATCGATCCGCGCGAGGGGCCGCGCCGCCGGGGCGGCGCCCTGTCGGGACACTATCCAGATCTCCTGATCGCTTCCGGGCGCCGGTCGGTGCCCTATCTGCGGGCGGTGCGCCGCGCAACGGCCGGCCGAACGTTCACAGCCTTCCTGAAGGATCCCCGGACCGGCGCGGACAGTGCCGACTTCATCTGGGTGCCGGATTACGACGACCTGCGCGGTCCCAACGTCTTCACCACCCTGACGGCCCCGCACTTGGTCACCGCGGCGCGCCTGGCTGCAGCCCGCGCCCGGCCGGATCCCCGGCTCGCGCGCCTCGACGGCCCGCGCGTGGCGGTGCTGGTCGGCGGCGACAGCCGCCACCTGAGCTACCGCAAAACCGATATGGCCCGCCTCGTCGAGGATCTGCGCGGCTTGGCCCAGCAGGGCTGCCGGCTGATGGTGACGATCTCCCGCCGGACGCCGAACCCGCTCCGGGACGCCGTCAAAACCCTTGCCGCCGAGACCGGCGGTTTTCTCTGGGACGGCACCGGCGAGAACCCCTACGTCGCCATGCTGGCGCTCGCCGAGGCGATCGTCGTGACCTCCGATTCGGCCAACATGGTCAGCGAGGCCGTGTCCACCGGTGCGCCGGTCCTGCTGTTCGACCTGCCGCGCACCTATATCCGGCATCGGCGGATGTTCGCCGGGCTGGCGATCGCCGGGGCTCTGCGCCCGTTCA
Source organism: Methylobacterium sp. FW102-HT35C08 (assembly GCF_058790235.1). Lineage (NCBI taxonomy): Bacteria > Pseudomonadati > Pseudomonadota > Alphaproteobacteria > Hyphomicrobiales > Methylobacteriaceae > Methylobacterium > Methylobacterium sp. FW102-HT35C08. Next base: position 2,667,312 of record NZ_JBYTCL010000002.1, read on the forward strand.
CCGGTCAGTTGGCGGATCTGACGTACAAGCCCATCGATGCCACGCCGGTGATCGCGCAGGCGCTCGCCGACGCCTATGCTGCGCGCCGCGCGGCCGGACCGGCCTGAGGAGATCGAGACAGATGGCCCACACCCACGCCAAGCTCGTGATCATCGGCTCGGGACCCGCCGGCTACACGGCGGCGATCTACGCCGCCCGCGCCATGGTCGAGCCGCTGCTGATCTCCGGCTTCCAGCCGGGCGGCCAGCTGATGATCACCACGGATGTCGAGAACTACCCGGGCTTCGCCGAGGCGATCCAGGGCCCGTGGCTCATGGAGCAGATGCGACTCCAGGCCGAGCATGTCGGCACTCGGATCGTCTCCGAGTACATTACGAAGGTCGATCTCAAGCAGCGGCCGTTCCGGCTGGAGGCCGATTCCGGCGAGACCTATTCCTGCGATGCCCTGATCATCGCCACCGGAGCCCAGGCCAAGTGGCTCGGTATCCCCTCCGAGGCGGCCTTCCAGGGCGGCGGCGTCTCGGCCTGCGCGACCTGCGACGGCTTCTTCTTCCGCGGCAAGGAGGTCGTGGTGGTCGGCGGCGGCAACACCGCGGTCGAGGAGGCGCTCTACCTCGCCAACATCGCCAGCAAGGTGACGGTTGTTCACCGCCGCGACAGCTTCCGGGCCGAGCGGATCCTGCAGGAGCGCCTGTTCAAGCATCCCAACGTCGAGGTGCTCTGGCACCGGGAGATCGCCGAGATCTGCGGCGTGCAGAAGCCCGCGCCGAACGTGACCCATGTCCGGCTCAAGGATCCGCGCTCGGGCGAGATCAGCGAGGTGAAGGCCGACGGCGTGTTCGTGGCCATCGGCCATCAGCCGGCGACCGCGATCTTCGAGGGGCAGCTGTCGATGCGCCACGGCGGCTACTTGAGCGTGAAGCCCGGTACCTCCGAGACCGAGATCCCGGGCGTCTTCGCGGCGGGCGACGTGACGGACGACGTCTACCGGCAGGCGATCACCGCCGCCGGCATGGGCTGCATGGCCGCCCTCGAGGCCGAGAAGTTCTTGGTCAATCTCGAGATCGGCGAGAGCCCGGTCCAGGCCGCCGCGGCCGAATGAGGCGCCGACGCCAGCACACAACCGGTGCTGGCGGGCCGTGCTTTCAACAACTTCCCGATCCGGGTGCTTGCGCCGGATCATGCACCATGCGCATAGGAGTGCTGACTGCGCCGGGATGCAGCAATTGCATACCCGCGCGGTGCCGGGAGTGCCTGTCCGCCATCGGTACCGCGCAGTTCGCCCGGTGATCCGCTTCGTACGCCGCCTGCCCGGCTCCTTCGGGCATGGGCGACGAGCTCGCGCTGGTAGGGGTTCTTGCCTTGGATTGGGATAAGATCCGGATCTTCCTCAACGTCGCGGAGGCGGGCAGCTTCACCAAGGCGGGCGACGATATCGGGCTCAGCCAGTCGGCCGTCAGCCGGCAAATCAGTGCCCTGGAGCGCGAACTGAAGGCGCCGCTGTTCCACCGCCATGCGCGGGGTCTGCTCCTCACCGAGCAGGGCGATCTTCTGTTCCGCGCCGCGCGCGACATGAAGCTCCGCCTGGAGAACACGCGGGCGCGGCTCGTCGAGACCTCCGAGCGTCCGACCGGCGACCTGAAGGTCACCACGACCGTGGGGCTCGGGACGTCGTGGCTGTCGCAGCGTGTGGGCGAGTTCCTCGACCTCTACCCGGACGTGCGGATCGAGCTGATCCTCACCAACGAGGAGCTCGATCTCGCCATGCGTGAGGCGGATGTAGCCATCCGCATGCGGCGTCCGGCCCAGCCGGATCTGATCCAGCGGCGGCTGTTCACCGTCCACTACCACGCCTTCGCGAGCCAGGATTACGTCAAGCGCTTCGGCGAGCCGAAGACGATCGAGGATCTCGACGACCATCGCCTCGTGTCGTTCGGCGGCAACGAGCCGTCATACCTCCTCGCCGCGCACTGGCTGGCCGATGCCGGCCGCGACGGGCGGGAGCGGCGCCACGTGCACCTCACCGTGAACAACATCGGTGCCCTGCAGCGCGCCATGGAGGCCGGCGCTGGGATCGGCATCCTGCCGGATTACGCGGTCGACGGCGACCAGCAGCTGGTGCAGGTGCTGCGCGACACCGAGATGCCGAGCCTCGAGAGCTATCTCGTCTATGCTGAGGAGATGCGCTCGGTGGCACGGGTCCAGGCGTTCCGCGACTTCCTGGTCTCGAAGGCGCAGCGCTGGACCTACTGAGCGCTGCGCGCGGTTCATATCCGCTTCCGTCGTTCACATCGGCCCCGCCGTCCTTGCGAGCGGAGCGAAGCAATCCAGGCAGCGCGACGCTTTCCGACGTTCCGCTGCCCAGGGTCGCTTCGCCTTACGCATCATGACGGCGAGGAACGCATCGACCGAAGCGGTCGAGCGGAAGCCGCATCACACGAACAGCCGCTCGCCCTCCAGCCCCTTGTAGAGGCCCGCGACCTGCTCGCCGTAGCCGTTGTAGATCAGCGTCGGCACGCGCTGGTCGGTCCCGAGCACGCGCTCGGTGGCCTGGCTCCAGCGCGGATGCGGAACAGCCGGATTCACGTTGGCCCAGAACCCGTATTCCGATGCCTGGAGCCCTTCCCAGAAGGTCTTCGGCCTGTCGGCCGTGAACGACACCTTCACCAGCGACTTCGCCGACTTGAAGCCGTACTTCCACGGCACCGCGACGCGGATCGGTGCGCCGAACTGGTTGGGCAGCGGCTTGCCGTAGATCCCGGTGACCATGAAGGCGAGGTCGTTCCCGGCCTCCGCGAGCGTCAGGCCTTCGGTGTAGGGCCAGGGATAGAAGAACGCGCGCTGACCGGGCGCCATCGCCTTGTCCATGAACGTCTCGAAGCGGATGTACTTCGCCCCCGAGGTCGGCTTGGCGAGCCCCACAAGCTTGGAGAGCGGGAAGCCCGTCCACGGCACCGCCATGGACCACGCCTCGACGCAGCGGTGTCGGTAGAGCCGTTCCTCGAGGCCGACCTTCCGGATCAGGTCGTCGACGCCGATCTCGAAGGGCTTCTCTACGAGCCCGTCGATCTTCAGCGTCCAGGGCTGGGTCTTGAGCGCGTTCGCGGCCGGCAGCACCGTCTTCGATGTACCGAACTCGTAGAAATTGTTGTAGTCGGCGCTGAAGCGCTCCGGCGTCAGCGGCCGGTCGAGGGTGTAGGCGGGGTTCTGCGGCGCTGGGTAGAGCGGTTGATCGCCTGCGGCGAGGACAGATCGGCCGCCCAGGAGCGATCCGGCCGCCAGTCCGGCCGCACCGCCGATCAGCGCGCGCCGGTTCAGGAAGACGGCCTCCGGCGTGGCTAGATGCTCCGGAATCTCCCAACCGCGCTTGCGCTTGATCAACATGGCCGCCTCCTCGGATGTCCTATGCGCACAACCCACAGATCGGCCCGTGCCGACAGGGGCGCAAGCGCCGCAGCATCACCTTTCGGCGCCGTGCGCGTTGCGGTTACGCGCCGCGAGGGCGGCGTCGCGACGCAGGCCGGCATCCCGCGATCAGGCCGGGGGCGTCTCGTCGCGCAGCATCCGGCGCAGCACCTTGCCGACGTTGGTCTTGGGCAGCGTATCGTGCAGGACCACCCGCCGGGGGACCTTGTAGCCGGTGAGCTGGGTGCGCGCGTGGGCGCGGATGGCATCGGTCGAGACCGAAGGATCCTTCAGGACGATGTGGGCGACGACCATCTCGCCGGTCTCCTCGCTCGGCGCGCCGACCACGGCACATTCGAGCACGGCCGGGTGGGCAGCCAGGACGTCCTCGACCTCGTTCGGATAGACGTTGAATCCCGAGACGAGGATCATGTCCTTCATCCGGTCGACGATGCGGAACTGGCCGTCGGCCTGCATCACCGCGACGTCGCCCGTGCGGAAGAACCCGTCCGGGGTCATCGCGCGGGCCGTTTCCTCGGGGCGGTTCCAGTAGCCGCGCATCACCTGCGGACCGCGGACGCAGATCTCGCCCGGCTGCCCGACGGGCGCGACCTTTCCGGCTAAGTCGCGGATCGAGACCTCGGTGGAGGGGAGCGGGAAGCCGATCGTGCCGGAGAAGTCGCGCATCCCGTGCGGGTTGACGCAGACCACCGGCGAGGTCTCCGACAGGCCGTAGCCCTCGATGATCGTGTTGCCGGTCAGCGCCTTCCAGCGCTCGGCCACGGCCCGCTGCACGGCCGTGCCGCCACCGACCACGAAGTCGAGATGCGAGAAGTCCACCGTGCCGATCTTCGGATGGTTGATCAGCACGTTGAACAGCGTGTTGACGCCCATCAGGTGGGTGAAGCGGGTGCGGCTCAGCGTCTTCACCATGCCGTCGCAGTCGCGCGGGTTCGGGATCAGCAGGCACGCGCCGCCGTTGCGCATGAACTGGAAGAAGCACGCGGTCAGCGCGAAGATGTGGTAGAGCGGCAGGGCCGTCACCGCGCAGCGCCGGATGCTCGGATCCTTTGAGTTGAACCAGAGCTGCGACTGCTCGACATTGGCCATGATGTTGCGGTGGCTGAGCATCGCGGCCTTGGCGATGCCGGTCGTGCCGCCGGTGTATTGCAGGAACGCCAGATCCTCCGGCTCGACCCGCGCCGAGGCCCGCGGCAGGCTGCGGCCCCGGCGCAGGACGGTGGTGAACGGCACCGCCAGACCGTCCGGCAGCTGGAACGGCGGCACCGCCTTGCGCACGTGGCGGCTGGCGAGGTTGATCACCTGACCCTTGAGCCCGAGCCCGTCGCCGGGGCCGACCAGGGCAACCCGGTCGAGTTTCACGTCCGGTAGCGCCGCCGCGACCGTGGCGCCGAAATTTTCCAAGACGATCAGGATCCGTGCGCCCGAATCGTTGATCTGCTGGGCGAATTCGCGGGGCGTGTAGAGCGGGTTGGTGTTGACCACCGTGCCACCGGCGAGAAGGACGCCGAAGATTGCCACCGCGTAGGCCGGCACGTTCGGCAGCATGATCGCGACGCGGTCGCCCTTCGCCAGGCCCTGCCCCTGCAGCCAGGCCGCGAGGTCGCGCGTCTGCTGCCCGAGGGTGGCGTAGGTCATGGCCGAGCCGAAGCACAGCATCGCGGGGCGATCGGCGAAGGCGGCGACGCTGGACTCGAACAGGCCGACCAGCGTCCCGAGGCCCGCGACGTCGATCTCGGCCGGGACACCGGCCGGGTACGAGGCCAGCCAGGGGCGATCCGACGCCAGATCGGTCGGTGGGGACGGCCTCCGTACGGACCTGGGCGCTTGAGCGCCGTGCACGATCACGTTCGCCTCATGCATCGCGATGCCTCCCGTGGGCACGGCTCTGGACGGCCGAGTCCCCCCAACGCAGAACCCGGCAACTCTGCGGGAACGGAGGCCGGCCCGCAAGGCGCGGGCCTCAGGCGCCGCGTCGATGCCGGCTCACTGTCGCCAGCGCGGCATGCGGCAGGGCGGCGGCGACCAGGAGGAGCGCGGCCAGACCGGCCTCGTCGGGCCGCAGCGCGCGGTGCGGCCAGGGGCCGAGGCCCAGGCTGCCGCCGAGACCGATCACGGCCGCGCCGAACCAGAGAGCCAGGAAGGCCAGGAGTCCGGAGCCGATCCGGCTGAGCCGCGGCCTCAGGGCGCGGTTCGCCGCGATCACGAAGAGGCCGAGCACGCCGCCGAACACCGCCGCCGCCACGCCCGCGCCGAGCGCGTAGGCCAGCCAGAGGGGCTGATGCGTGAGGAACGCCATCCCGCCCGTCGCGAAGCCGGCGCGCAGAACGAGACCCCCGAAGGTCGGGTAGAGGCCGGCGAGCAGCAGGAATGCCGCGCCGGCGAGGCCGAACAGGACCCGGCGCGGGACGGAGGCCGGACCCGGCTCCGCCGCCGCCGTCGCGAGGTGCGCGAGACCGTAGACCAGCGCGAAGGCGAAGAGCGGATAGCGCCCGGCGAAGTACCCGAAGACCCACGGCTCGGCGACCTCCGGGACCGCCGAGCGCTGGCTGAAGCCGGTCCCTGCCACGAGCGCCACGGCGATCAGCATGGCCAGGATCGGGATCGAGGCCTGCAGAAGATTGCCGCCCCGGTGCTGGCCTGCCGCGAGGCCTGTCGCGGTCGGCTGGAAGGCGGCGTGCGAGGGCGCAGGCATCATGCAGGGTCCCGAGCCGGGCGCGGCGTCCGAAACGCGGGGTCGGCCCGCTCCGTGAGCGGGCTTGATGGCGGGCCGTCCGCGGACGGCCCGCGCGCGATCCTACCGGGCCTCGTAGTGATCCCGGATCAGCCGGTCGAGCAGGCGGACGCCCCAGCCGGCGCCCCAGCTGCGATTGATCTCGCTCGCGTTCGACGACATCGCCACGCCGGCGATGTCGAGATGCGCCCACGGCACGTCCTCGACGTAGCGCTTGATGAACGAGGCCGCGGTGGCGGCGCCGCCGTGACGGCCGCCGGTGTTCTTCATGTCGGCGAACTTGGAATCGATCGCCTTGTCGTAGGCGGGGATCAGCGGCATCCGCCAGACCTTCTCGCCCGTCGCCTCGCCGGCGGCGTTGATGTTGCTCGCCAGCGTGTCGTCGTTCGAGAACATCCCGGCGATGTCCTGGCCGAGCGCCACGATGATGGCGCCGGTCAGCGTCGCGAGGTCGACGATCGCCTTGGGCTTGGCGCTGCGGACGATGTGGGTGATCACGTCGGCCAGCACGAGGCGGCCCTCGGCGTCGGTGTTGATCACCTCGATGGTCTGGCCCGACATCGACGTCACGATGTCGGAGGGCCGGTACGAGCCGCCGTCCGGCATGTTCTCGACGATGCCGATGGCGCCGACCACGTTGCAGCGCGCCTTGCGGGCGGCGAGCGCGCGGAGCGCGCCCACGACGGCGGCCGCGCCGCCCATATCGCCCTTCATGTCCTCCATGCCGCCGCCGGGCTTGATGGAGATGCCGCCGGAATCGAAGATCACGCCCTTGCCGATCAGCGCCACGGGCGCCTCGCCGGCGGGGCCGCCGTTCCAGCGCATGATCACGAGCCGCGGCTCGCGGACGGAGCCCTGCGCCACGGCCAGCAGCGCGCCCATGCCGAGCTCGCGCATCCGCGCGGGCTCCAGCACCTCAATCTCGACGCCGAGCTGCGACAATTCCGAGGCGCGCCGGGCGAACTCCTCCGGGAAGAGCACGTTCGGCGGCTCGTTCACGAGGTCGCGCGCCAGGATCACGCTATCCGACAGCGTCCGGGCGTTCTCGCCTTCGCGCGCCGCAGCGCCCTGGTCGGCGAGCAGCAGGGTCAGCGCCGTGCCGGACTTGTCGTCGGCATCGGGCTTCTTCTTGGTCTTGTAGCGGTCGAAGGTGTAGTTGCGCAGCCGCGCGCCGAGGGCGAACTCGCCGGCCTGCGCCGCCGTCACCGTCGCGCCCGGCCAGTCGAGCACCACCCGGGCGGTCCGCCCCGCCACCTTGCTGGCGGTGAAGCCGCCGAGCGCCGGCCAGTCGGTCTTGGCGCGGTCCTTGTCGGAGCCGAGGCCGACGACCACGAGGCGGTCGGCCTTGACGCCCGCCGGGGCCGGGAGGCTGAGCGCCGTCAGCGAGCGGCCCTTGAACTTCTCGGAAGACGCGGCGCGGGCGACGAGATCGGCCCCGGAAGCGCCCAGGGCGTCGCGGGCCGCCGCTCCGAGGACGAGGTCGTCGCCGACGAAAACCACGAGATCGCCCGATCCGCCGGGACCCTGGCCGCTCTGCTCCAGGGGGCCGAACCCGATCTCGATACCGTCCGCCATGCCCGTCGCCCTGACCGTTATCCCGGAGCTGCACTACGCACCTGCGCGCCGCACAGGTCATTCGCCCTGTGTAGCCGCTGAGGCGGAGAACGCAACGCGGCGCGACAGCCCTGGAATCGCCCCTTTTGTCGGGTCCCTGCGGCCCCGAGGGCGCGAGAGGACGAGCGGGGCTGCCGGGCCGATGAGGCAGATCGAACGCTACATCTTTCGGATCGCCCTGGGCGCCACCCTCGCCTGCCTGGTCGGGTTGACCGGGACGATCTGGCTGACGCAGGCGCTGCGCGAGCTCGACCTCGTGACCGCCAAGGGCCAGACCCTGCTGGTCTTCCTGTTCGTCACGGGCCTGTCGCTGCCGACTCTCCTCGTGGTGATCGCCCCGGTGGCCCTGTTCATCGGCACGATCTACGCGCTGAACAAGCTCAACGGCGATTCCGAGCTGATCGTCATGTCGGCGGCCGGGATGCCGCCGCGCTCGCTCCTGCGGCCGTTCCTGACCTTGGCGCTGATCGTCAGCTTCCTGACGAGCTTCCTTGTAGTGGTCGTCATGCCGGCGAGCTTCCAGGAGCTGCGCGACGTGATCACCCGGGTGCGCGGCGACTTCATCGCCAACGTCGTCAAGGAAGGGCAGTTCACCCAGCTCGACAACGGCATCACCTTCCACTTCCGCGAGCGCGGGCCGGGGGGCACCCTCAAGGGGCTGTTCATCCAGGACCGGCGCGAGGCCGGAAAGACCAAGGTCTACCTCGCCGACCGGGGCAACGCGGTCGACATCGACGGCCAGAGCTACCTGATCCTGGAGAACGGCAGCGTCCACCAGCAGCAGAAGGACTCGCGCGATTCCTCGATCCTGACCTTCGAGCGCTACACGATCGATCTCGCGGCGTTCGCGCCGCCTGATTCCGACACGATCTACAAGCCGCGCGAGCGCTCGACGGCGCAGCTCCTGTTCCCCGATACGACCGAGGGCTACTACAAGCTCCAGAAGGGCCGCTTCCGGGCCGAGCTGCACGACCGGCTCTCGGCCTGCCTGTACCCCCTGGCGCTCGTCTTCATCGCCTTCGCGGCCCTGGGCGATCCCCGCACCACCCGCCAAGGACGCGGCCTCGCGGTCGCCGGGGCGATCCTCGCGGTGGTCGGCCTGCGCATCGCGGGTTTCGCGGCGGTGAGCGCCGCCGCGCGCAGCCCGGCTGCGGTGGCGGCCGTCTACGGCGCGCCGCTGCTCGCCATCGGGCTCTCCTGCCTCCTGATCTTCTTCGGCCCGCGGGTGCGCGCGTTCAACGCCGCCCTGGTCCGGGGAACCTGGGGCCTGATGCGCGGACAGCGCCTCGCGCCGGCGGCCTGATCCGATGATGCTGATCGGTCCGACCCTCGGGCGGTACTTCGCCGCCCGCTTCGCTCGCACGGTGCTCGGCGTCTTCGTCACCGTGTTCGCGCTGGTCTACACGCTGGATTTCGTCGAGCTGCTGCGCCGGGCCGGCGAGACCCAGGGCGCCTCCACGGGGCTGATGGCGCAGCTCTCCCTCTACCGAACCCCCGCGGTGGCGGAAGGCGTGCTGCCCTTCGCGGTCCTGTTCGGGTCGATGGCGGCCCTGCTCCAGCTCTCGCGCAAGCTGGAGCTGGTGGTCGCCCGGGCCGCCGGGATCTCCGCGTGGCAGTTCCTGCAGCCGGGCGTCTTCGTGGCGCTGGCGCTCGGCGCCTTGGCGGTCGGAGTCTACAACCCGGTCTCGGCAATGCTGAAGCAGCGCTCGACCGAAATTGAAGCGAAGATCTTCGCCAAAGCCACCAAGGCCGGCTCGGGCAAGGACCTGTGGATCCGGCAGCGGGGATCCGACGGCGAGGCGATCCTGCGCGCCGAGACGGCGATCGAGGGCAGCACGACGCTCGCCGGCGTCTCGGTCTTCACCTTCGACGAGGCCGGGAAGTTCGCCGAGCAGCTCGTGGCGGCCCGCGCGACGCTCCACGACGGCTACTGGGAGCTCTCCGATGTGCGCGTTCTCACACCGGACGCACCGCCCGAGTCGTTCGACACCTACCTGATCGCCTCGAACCTGGACCCCGGGCAGGTGCGCCAGCGCTTCACCCCGCCGGAATCTGTGCCTTTCTGGCAACTTCCCACAACCATCGCGCGCACCGAGCGGGCCGGTTTGGACGCCACCCGGTACCGCCTCCAGTACGATGTCCTGTGGGCAAGGCCGGTGCTGTTCGTCGCCATGGTTATCGTCGCGGCAACCGTTTCCTTACGGTTCTTCCGCTTTGGTGGTGTCGGCAAACTCGTCCTCGGTGGCGTCGCGGCCGGCTTCGCCCTCTACGTGATCCGACAGGTCATGGAGGGGCTGGGCGCGTCCGGACTCGTCGCTGCACCGGTGGCGGCCTGGTTCCCCGCCGTGGTAGGCAGTCTTCTCGGTACGCTCACGCTTCTGTACCAGGAAGACGGCTGACATCCGCGATCCTTCGCGGGCAGGGAGACGGGTGTTGAGGTTCGTGGCGGTGGACGTCACAGGGGTTGGGACACGCGTTGCGTAAGGTCGCCGACATCCTGCGGAAGGCCGGGCTCCTGGCCGCGCTGGCGCTCGCCGTGCCCCTGGCCGGCGGAGTGTCCGCGCATGCCCAAGGTCTGCCCGCCGTGAAGGCCGGCAAGCCCGGCGACAAGCTCCTCGTCGAGGCCGACGAGCTGATCTACGACAACGACCGCAGCACCGTGACGGCCCGCGGCAATGCCGAGCTGCACTACGGCCCGCGCACGCTCCAGGCCGACCGCGTCCGCTACGACCGCAACACCGGCCGGGTCTTCGCCGAGGGCAATGTCCGCCTGACGGAGGCCGACGGCGGGGTCGTGACCGGCGAGCGCATGGAGCTCACCGACGACTTCAAGACCGGCTTCGTCGACGCGTTCCGCGGCCAGCAGACCGTCCAGCGCAAGTTCGAGACCGTGCGCACCCGGTTCTCCGCGCCGCGGGCCGAGCGGCTGAACGGCGAGCAGACGAGCTTCGAGTCCGGCAGCTACACCGCGTGCGAGCCCTGTAAGGACAACCCCGAGACACCGCCGCTCTGGCAGATCAAGGCGAAGAAGATCATCCACGACAACGAGACCCACACGGTCTACTTCGACGAGTCCACCCTGGAACTCGCCGGGATCCCGGTCGCCTACCTGCCGTATTTCGAGGCGCCGGATCCGACCGTGAAGCGCAAGACCGGCTTCCTGACGCCGCGCTTCATTTCGACGACCGCCCTCGGCAGCGGCGTGTCGCTCCCGTACTTCATCAATCTCGCGCCGAACTACGACCTGACGCTGACGCCGACCCTGCTCAGCCGCCAGGGCCTGCTCGCTCAGGGCGAGTTCCGCCAGCGGATTGACAACGGCTTCTACAACATCCGCCTGTCCGGCATCTCGCAGACGACGCCCTCGGCCTTTCTGCCGAGCCCGCTGGGTGCCGGCGAGCGCGACTTCCGCGGCTCAGTGGAATCGCAGGGCCGATTCTACATCAACCCGCGCTGGCGCACCGGCTGGGACCTCGTCGGCGTCACCGACAAGTGGTTCCTCGACAATTACCGGATCCGCAACCAGAACATCACCACGGACTATTTCCGCGAGGCGACCTCGACCGCCTTCCTGATCGGCCAGGGCGACCGCTCGTGGTTCGAGGCGCGGGGCTACTACTTCAAGGGCCTGTCGAGCTTCGACTGGCAGAAGCAGCAGCCGATCGTCGCCCCGGTCATCGACTACGACAAGCGCATCAACGGCCCCGCCGAGATCGGCGGCGAGGTGCGCTTCCAGGCCAACATCACCAGCCTGACCCGCGAGACGACGCAGTACCAGGGCCTGCCGCGGACCTCGAGCTACCTGTTCTCGCCGAGCGTGAACGGCGTCAGCTTCCCGCTCTACCAGACCTGCACGATCTTCCAGCGCGGCACTTGCCTGATCCAGGGGCTGGCCGGCACCAACACCCGCGCCTCCGCCGAGCTGTCCTGGCGCCGCAGCTTCATCGACGACCTCGGCCAGAAGTTCACGCCGTTCGCGTATCTACGCACCGACGCGTTCTTCACCAACCCGAGCTTCTCGGGCTACCAGAACGACCTCGCGCCGCAGGTGGCCAAGATCGATGACGGCTTCGCCGGCCGGGTCATGCCGGCCGTCGGCCTCGACTACCGCTACCCGTTCGTCGCCAATTTCGGGGCACTCGGCGTCCACACCCTGGAGCCGATCGGCCAGATCATCGCGCGTCCCTCCGAGACCCGGATCGGCCGCCTGCCGAACGAGGATGCCCAGAGCCTCGTGTTCGACGACACGTCGCTGTTCGAGTGGGACAAGTTCTCGGGCTACGACCGGGTCGAGGGCGGCGTGCGCACCAACCTCGGCGGCCAGTACTCCGTCGTGACCCCGTCCGGCTGGTACGCGAACGTGCTGTTCGGCGAGTCGATCCAGCTCGCGGGCGTCAACTCGTTCCGGCGCGGCGACATCGCCAATGTCGGGCTCGATTCCGGCCTCGAGACGCAGCGGTCGGACTTCGTCGGCCGGTTCCAGGTCTCGCCGAACCAGAACATCACGTTCATCACCCGGGCGCGGTTCAACCAGGCCGACTTCCACGTCGCGCGGTTCGAGACCGGCGCCACGGCGCGGTTCGCGCCGTTCCTGCCCCTGACCGTGTCGGCTTTCTACTCGTACTACGAGGCGCAGCCGCTGCTCGGCTACAGCCACTACCGCGAGGGCATCACCGCCACCGCGACCTACAACATCACGCCGAACTGGTTCCTCTCGGGCTCGCTGCTCGTCGACCTGACGCACTACCTCGACGTGCGCAACACCTACACGGACGCGCTGACGTCCTACCTGGCGAACCCGATCGGCACCGTGCCGCTCTACCAGAACCCGGGCCGGTTCTACCTGTCGGGCGCGAGCTTCGGCGGCGGTTATCAGGACGAGTGCACCACCGTCTCGCTGAACTACATCAACTCGCCGATCGCCACCGCCACCGGCGTGCGCGAGCGCAACCAGACCGTGCTGCTGCGGGTCGAGCTGAAGACCCTGGGCGAGGCGGATCTGCGCCAGAACGTCGGCACCGCCACCACGGCGGACGGTATCGCCTCGGTGCGGTGAGGCCCCGCCGCAAGCTGCGGCGACCGGTTTCCTGGATCCGCGCCGGCGGCCTGATCGAAGCAGCCCGTCCTTCCGGGGCGCCGCGGGCGAGCCCGGACCCGGAGGGCCGCCGAAGGCGGGCAGCCCCGACGCGCCGCCGCTGCCGCAGTTCGGCGCGGTTGTGGTTCTGTATTCCGGGCTCCGCTGCGCGGCCCCGGAATGACGGAGGACAGCGCACCGGCCGCGATGCGCCTCACGAACCGCCCGCGACGAGGATGCGCCCGCGCCGCGCGGGCGCTATAGACCGTCCATGCCGCCCCTCGCCCTCACCCTCGGAGACCCCGCCGGGATCGGTCCGGAGCTGGCGCTCAGCGCCTGGCTCGGGCGCGGCGGCGCCGCGCCGCTGCCGCCGTTCTTCCTCGTGGGGGATCCGGCCTTCATCGAGCGCCTCGCCCACCGCCTGAACCGGCCGGTCCCCGTGGCCGAGGTCGATCCCGAGACGGCGGCCGAGGTGTTTCCCCGCGCCCTTCCCGTGGTGCCGCTGCCGAGCGGCGCGAGCGTGACCGCCGCGCCCGGCATTCCGGATCCCGTCAACGCCGGCGCCACCATCGAGTCGATCACGGCCGCGGTGGGCTTCGTGAAGGCCGGCCGCGCCGCCGCCGTGGTGACCAACCCGATCGCCAAGTTCGTGCTGACCCGGACCGGTTTCGCCCATCCGGGTCACACCGAGTTCCTGGCCGCCCTGTCGGTGCCCGCCGGCCGCACGCCGCCCCGGCCGGTCATGATGATCTGGAGCGCCGGTCTCTCGGTGGTGCCGGTGACGATCCACGTCCCGCTCAAGGACGTGCCGGGCCTCCTGACGCAGGAGCTCGTCGAGGAGACCGCGACCATCGTGGCCCGGGATCTGCGGGACCGCTTCGGCCTGCCCGAGCCGCGCCTCGTGCTCGCGGGTCTGAACCCGCATGCCGGCGAGGCCGGCACGATCGGCCACGAGGATCGCGACGTGCTCGCCCCCGCGGTGGCGAGGCTGCGGGCGCAGGGGATCGACATCCGCGGGCCCCTGCCCGCCGACACGCTGTTCCACGCCCGCGCCCGGGAGACCTACGACGTCGCCCTGGCGCCGACCCACGACCAGGCCCTGATCCCGATCAAGACCATCGCGTTCGACGACGGCGTGAACGTCACCCTCGGGCTGCCGTTCGTGCGCACCTCGCCGGATCACGGCACCGCGTTCGACATCGCCGGCAAGGGCGTCGCGCGGCCCAACAGCCTGATCGCGGCCCTGCGTCTCGCCGACAGGCTCGCGGCGACCGAGGCCGGCCGAACCGGAGCGGCGCCCGGCGGGGCCGAGGTCATCCCGTTCAGCGTCTATGCCGGCCGACCGCCGACGGCCGGCGCCCGGCACTTCGGTCCCGAGGATGAGCTGTGAGCGCGCGCCGTGACCGCCAGTGACGGCCTGCCGCCGCTCCGCGACGTCGTCGCCCGGCACGGGCTGGAGCCCAAGAAGGCCCTCGGCCAGAACTTCCTCTACGATCTGAACCTCACCGGCCGGATCGCCCGGGCCGCCGGGCCGCTGGAGGGCGTCACGGTGGTGGAGGTCGGCCCCGGACCGGGCGGCCTGACCCGCGCGCTCCTGGCCGAGGGCGCCGCGCGCGTGGTGGCGATCGAGCGCGACCCGCGGGCCCTGCCGGCCCTCGCCGAGATCGCCGCCCACTATCCGGGCCGGCTTCACGTCGTCGATGCAGACGCGCTGGCCTTCGATCCGCGGCCGCTCGTGGGCTCGGGTCCGGCCCGGATCGTCGCCAACCTGCCGTACAATGTCGGCACCGCGCTGCTCACCGGCTGGCTCGACGGCGAGGTCTGGCCGCCCTGGTGGGATCAGGCGGTGCTGATGTTCCAGCGCGAGGTCGCCGAGCGCATCGTCGCCGGGCCCGAGACCCGGGCCGATTACGGCCGGCTCGGCGTCCTCTGCGGCTGGCGCACCGAGGCCGACATCCTATTCGACGTCAGCCCTTCGGCGTTCGTGCCGCCCCCGAAGGTGACGTCGAGCGTGGTGCGGCTGCTGCCGCGTGCGCAGCCCCTGCCCTGCCGGGCCAAGGCGCTGGAAGCCGTCACCCGGGCGGCGTTCGGCCAGCGCCGCAAGATGCTGCGCCAGAGCCTCAAGGCGCTGACTCCGGATGCCGGCGCCCTGCTGGCCGCGGCCCGGCTGTCCGAGACGGCGCGGGCCGAGGAAGTCCCGGTCGCGGGCTTCGTGGATCTTGCCAATCTGTGGGACGCACACAGAAACGCCGGCACCGCGGTGACGGCGCCGGCGTGAAAGAGATGATTGCAGCTCCGGCCCGGAGGCCGGAGCGCGGTCGCACTCAGCGCGTCTGCTGGATCGCCGAGAGCACCCAGCCGCGGCCGGGCTGGCGCAGGAAGGTCCACAGCTCCGTCGCCTCGGAGGAGTCGGTCTGGACGACGCGGCCGCTGTTCCGCTCGATCATCACATCCTTGAGGGCGTAGCGCATCGCCACCGTGGCGTAGTCGGTGCGGTCCTCGCCCCACGACTCCGCCAGGTCGCCCTGGAGCAGCTTCACGTCCGAGATCTTGTTCACCACGCCGCGGGCCGCGTTGTTGCGCAGCTCCTCGTCGAAGTAGCTCACCATCTCGGGTGTCGAGAGGTTGCCGAGGGTGACGCGATCCTCGCGGGAATACGCATCCTGGATGTCGCCGAGCAGCCGCTCGAACGCCTGGAAGTCGGCCGGGCCGATCTGCACCGGGCGCGTCTGCGGCGGGCGCTGGCCGCCTCCGAACATGCCGGAAGCGGGGCCGCCCTGAGCACCGCCCATCGGGCCGCGTGCCCCCTGCTGATCGTCGAGCGACGAGCGGGCGTAGGGCGCACCGGCGCCGGCGGGCTCGTTCCGGCGGCGGAAGAACCGCAGGGCCATCATCACGACGAGGACCACGAGCCCGACCTGGAACAGCAGGCCGATCATCGAGGCCAGGCCGCCGAGGCCGCCGAAGAAGCCGCCGCCGAGCAGGGCGCCGATCAGGCCGGCGCCGAGCAGGCCCGCGAAGAAGCCGCCGCCGAACCGGCGTCCGGTCGCGGCCGGAGCCTGCATGCCGGGGCTGCCCATGCCGGGGGACGGCGCGGTCTGCGAGCGCTGCATCGTCATGCCGCCGCCGGGCGCGGTCGGCGTCGCCGACGGCGCCGTGTAGGTGCGCGAGCCGCGGGAGCCGAAGGACCCGCCGCCGCCCGGACGGGCTTCGACGACCGGCGCCGCGACGGTCAGCGCCGTGGCCAGCGCCAGAAGGGCGGCCACACGCCGGCGGCGCGAAATCTGGGTAAGCATGTACACGCCTCTAGGGACGAGAACTGAACGGCGCAGAGCGCCAGTGACGATATGGGAACGGCTCAGCGCGGGTTTTAGTCCTGCGCGATGATTCCGGAGCGCAGCGTGCTTAATGCAGCGTGCGATCGGGCGCTGCCGGGAACGACAGCCGGACCTGCGTGCCCTCGGCCGGCCGGCTGTCGAGGGTGATGGTCCCGTTCTGGCGCTTCATCAGGCCGTGCACGATCGCGAGGCCCGCCCCGCGCCCGGCCTCGCGGCTCGTCTGGAACGGCGCCAGGGCGCGGGCGAGCATCTCCGGCGACATTCCCTGGCCGGTATCGGCAACCGCGATCCCGACGATGCCCTCGTCGGGCTGCTGCATCGCCCGATCGCCGGGATCGACCCGGAAGGTCGAGAGGGTGAGGGTGCCGCCGGACGGCATCGCCTCGCAGGCATTGGCGACCAGATGCCGCAGGGCGAACTCGATCTGCGTCGGGTTGCTGATCGCCCGCGGCAGGCCCGGCGTCGCCGACACGACGAGGCGGATCCCGGATGGCAGGTCGGGTGCGAGGCGTCCGGCGAGTTCCGCCACGATCGCGTCGAGATCGACCGCGCGCACCTCCGGGGCGATGCGCCGCGAATAGGCCAGCAGCTGGCGCGTGAGGATCGCGGCCCGCTCGGTCGCATCGGCGGAGCGGGAGATCGCCCGCTGGATGAACGGCTCCTGGCGGTCGCCGAGGCGGCGCTTCAGGCCGTCGATGTAGCCGATCAGGATCTGCAGGAAGTTGTTGAACTCGTGCGCCACGCTGTTGGTCAGCAGGCCGAGCGCCTCGCGCTGGCGCGACAGCGCGAGCGCACCCTCCGCCTCGCGGCGGCCCGTGACGTTCAGGATCTGCCCGACGCGGCAGGCCGAGCCGGGCAGCGGCACCGTCGTCAGGCAGGCCCAGAAGCTCGTTCCGTCCGCGCCGGTGGCGGGAAACTCCTGATCGCCGTCCTGAAGCGGATCGGGCGCGTTTCCCCGCGGCGCAAGGATCAGGTCGAGACCGCGCGCGATGAGGTCGGCCGCCGGGAAGCCGGTCAGGCGTACGGCGGACGGATTCACGTAAAGGATCCGGCCCTCCGCATCGAAGAGGAGGCTCGCCGTCGGCAGGGCGTCGAGCAGCCTGCGGGCTTCATCCGTGAGCGGTGCGCCCGGACCTGCTCCATGACCCGTACCCGGCTGCGCCATGCTCACTTCGCGCTGAGCGGATGCGGAAGATCCGCGACGGGCAACCGATAGCGACGAACCGTGTCGTGGCCAAGCCGCGGCGTGCGATCGGCCACCGAACCGGCCCGCTACTGGCGCACCCACATCACCCGGGCCATCCAGGCGACCTCGCCGAGGTTCAGCAGCCGGTCCTCGTGCTCCGGGTTGAGCGAGGCCAGCTCCACCGTACGGGCGGTGCGCCGCTTCAATTCCTTGGCGAGCACCTCGCCGCCATGCAGGCGAACCACGACGCGATCGCCCTTGCGCACGCTCGCGGTCGGCGAGACGATCAGCACGTCCCCGTCGCGGAACAGCGGCAGCATGGAATCGCCCTGGATCTCTAGGGCGAAGGCCCGTTCCTCACCGAGATCCGGAAACTCGATCTCCTCCCAGCCGGCGCCCCCGGTGGGCATGCCCTCGTCGGTGAAGAGGCGGCCGGCGCCGGCCTGGGTCAGGCCGATCAGGGGGACCATCGTGCGTGCCGGGATCTCCCGGGCCTCGATGAGCCGCAGGAACTCGTCCAGGCTGGACCCGGTCGCGGCAAGCACCTTCGACACCGACTCGGTCGACGGCCAGCGCTTGCGCCCGTCGGCGCCCACGCGCTTCGAGCGGTTGAAGCTCGTGGCATCGAGGCCCGCCCGCCGGGCCAGCCCGGAGGCCGAGAAGCCGTGCCGCTCGGCGAGCCTGTCGATGGCGTTCCAGATCTGCTCGTGCGACAGCATAGCGGGCTCGGAGGCTCACCGTGAGCGGGCTGGCGCCCCCGTCTCGCAGCCGGGCTTCGGCTGCCTCGGAGGCAAAGGGACGATCTTTCCGCCAGGTACGCTCAGCACCCGCCGGGTACGCGCCGAAATACTAGACATTTCTCGGTCCGGTACGGGTCTCCCGCCTCGGACACGGCTTTGTGACGGTCAGCCTAGTCGTAGGAAAGTAGAACTACGGGCAGCAGAATGCAATCGCTCCTCGAATCCGACGGGAGTCCCGGAGTTGCCGAGGATGCGCGGCGCCTCTATCGACGCGTCGGTTTTCGGGGAGCTTCGATGCCGCTCATCTACAAGATCTGTCCACGCGCGCTTTGGCGCGAGGCGGAGGCCGCAGGTCGTTTCACCGGCGCACCGGTCGATCGGCAGGACGGCTTCATCCACTTTTCCACGGCCGCCCAGGTCGCTGAGACCGCCGCCCGCCACTTCGCCGGACAGGATGATCTGTTCATCGTCGCCGTCGAGCCCGGGGCGCTCGGGGATGACCTGCGCTACGAGCCTTCCCGCGGCGGCGATCTGTTCCCGCATCTCTACGGCGCGCTGCCGCTTACGGCGGTGCGATCGGTCGATGCGCTCCCCCTCGGCGCGGATGGGCGCCACGTCTTTCCGGCCGGGCTTCTGCCGGCATGATCGACGTCGCCTTTCCCCTCGTCCGGCCGCTGCTCCACGGCCTCGATGCCGAGCGCGCCCATGATCTGACGCTGCGGGCGCTCGCCCTGTTGCCGTCCGGCCGGAGGCGCGAAGACGATCCCCGCCTCGCGGTCGATCTGCTCGGCCGCCGCTTTCCCAATCCGGTCGGCCTCGCGGCCGGCTTCGACAAGGGCGCCCGTGTGCCCGACGCGCTGCTCGGCCTCGGCTTCGGCTTCGTCGAGGTCGGCGGGGTCGTACCGCGGCCCCAGCCGGGTAACCCGCAGCCGCGGGTCTTTCGCCTCGCGGCGGACCGCGCGGTGATCAACCGCTACGGCCTCAACAGCGAAGGGCTCGATGTCGTGGCGGCCCGGTTGCGCGGCCGGACAGGACGGCCCGGCATCGTCGGCGTCAACATCGGCGCCAACAAGGATTCGGTCGACCGCCTCGCCGACTACGCGGCCTGCACGGCGGCGCTGGCCCCGCTCGTCGATTTCGTCACCGTGAATGTCTCCTCGCCCAACACGCCGGGCCTGCGCGACCTCCAGGGCGAGGCCTTCCTGGACGAGCTGCTCGCCCGGACCGTCGCGGCCCGCGACGCGGCCGGCGCCTCGGCCGCGATCCTCCTGAAGATCGCTCCCGACATGGCGCTGGACGCCCTCGACGCGGTCTGCGCGACAGCGCTCCGGCGCGGCGTGCAGGCCCTCGTCGTCTCGAACACCACGGTCGCGCGACCCGCGAGCCTGGTCGAGCAGGCCCTCGCCCGGGAGACCGGAGGGCTGTCCGGCCGCCCGCTGTTCGGGCCGGCGACCCGGATGCTGGCGCAGACCCGCCTACGGGTCGGAGACAGCCTGCCCCTGGTGGGGGTCGGCGGCGTCGATTCCGCGGAGGCCGCCTGGACCAAGATCCTCGCCGGCGCCAGCCTCGTGCAGCTCTACTCGGCGCTGGTCTACGAGGGGCCTGGCCTCGTCGGACGCATCAAGGCGGGGCTGGTGCGGCGCATGAACGAGGAAGGCATCACCGCGCTCCGGCAGGTCGTCGGGCGCGACGCCGCGGATCTCGCGCGCGGCGCGTGATCCGGATCCCGGACCCAAGGGGCCGCGCAAGTCCGTCTTTGCGAGCGGAGCGAAGCGATCCAGCAGCGCCACATTGATCCAGGTCGCGCTGCCCTGGGTCGCTTCGCTGCACTCGCGATGACGGAGCGGGTCCCGGGACCTGAACACCTCACGACTAGGATGACCCAACTTCGCCGCACAGTTTAGAAACGCTTTGCGGAGCGGGAGCTTAGCCTGTGTCCCGTGCATGAGGGGCCTGCGCGCGCACGCCATTGTGAGGGCCGCGCGGAGACGCTTATCTCGCGTCTGCGAGACACCTCGCGTCACCCAATCCAGGACGGTTCATGGCCCAGTCTGAAGGGTCTTCCAAGCGCTCATCCGCTGCCGGCGGCTGGGGCGCTCTGAAGAGCTGCGGCAAGCACCTACTTGGCAGCCGCGCGCCGCTCACCGGGGCCCGCGCCCTGCTCAAGGCCAATCAGCCCGACGGGTTCGACTGCCCCGGCTGCGCCTGGGGCGACCCGGAGCACGGCTCGTCCTTCGAATTCTGCGAGAACGGCGTGAAGGCGGTCTCCTGGGAGGCCACCGACAAGCGCACGAAGCCGTCCTTCTTCGCCAAGCACACGCTGACCGAGCTGCGAGGCTGGAGCGATTACGCGCTCGAGGGCCAGGGCCGCCTGACCCACCCGATGCGCTACGACGCGGCCAGCGACCGCTACCTGCCGGTGAGCTGGGACGAGGCCTTCGCGGAGATCGGCGCAACCCTGCGCGGGCTCGATCACCCGGATCAGGCCGAGTTCTACACCTCGGGCCGCGCCTCGAACGAGGCCGCCTACCTCTACCAGCTCTTCGCCCGCGCCTACGGGACCAACAACTTCCCCGACTGCTCGAACATGTGCCACGAGGCGAGCGGCGTCGCGCTGATCGAGGCGATCGGCATCGGCAAGGGCACGGTGCTGCTGGAGGATTTCGAGAAGGCGGACGCGATCTTCTGCGTCGGCCAGAATCCCGGCACCAACCATCCGCGCATGCTCGGCGACCTGCGCCGGGCGGCCGAGCGCGGCGCCAAGGTCGTGGTGCTCAACCCGGTGCGCGAGCGCGGCCTGGAGCGCTTCGCCGACCCGCAGAACACCGTCGAGATGCTGCGCGGCGCCAGCCGCCCGATCGCCAGCCACTATCTCCAGCCGCGCTCGGGCGGCGACATGGCGGCCTTCCGGGGCATCGCCAAGGTGGTGTTCGCCCGCGAGGCCGAGGCCCTGGCGGCCGGCCGGCCCTCGCTTCTGGATCGCGCGTTCGTGGAGCACCACACCGCGGGATTCGAGGCCTACCGGGCCGCGGTCGACGCCACCTCCTGGGACGCGATCCTCGACCAATCCGGCCTGACCATGGACGAGATCGCCGCGATGGCGGACGTCTATCTCGGGGCGCAAAGGGTCATCGCGACCTGGGCCATGGGCGTGACCCAGCATCGTCACTCGGTGGCGACGATCCGGGAGATCGCCAACCTCCTGTTCCTGCGCGGCCATATCGGCCGGCCCGGCGCGGGCCTGTGCCCGGTGCGCGGCCATTCCAACGTCCAGGGCGACCGGACCGTCGGCATCAACGAGCGCCCGGCCGCCGCCTTCCTGGAGTCCCTGGAGCAGCATTTCGGCCTCGCCATGCCGCGCCGGCACGGCCACAACGTCCTGGCGGCGATCCGCGCCATGCGGGACGGCACGTCGAAGGCCTTCATCGGGCTCGGCGGCAACTTCCTGCGGGCGACCCCCGACACCCCAGTGGTCGCTCAGGCGCTCGCCTCCTGCCGGCTCACCGTGCACATCGCCACGAAGCTCAACCACGCCCATCTGGTGCCGGGC
Organism: Methylobacterium sp. FW102-HT35C08; assembly: GCF_058790235.1. NCBI lineage: Bacteria > Pseudomonadati > Pseudomonadota > Alphaproteobacteria > Hyphomicrobiales > Methylobacteriaceae > Methylobacterium > Methylobacterium sp. FW102-HT35C08. Next base: position 2,688,974 of record NZ_JBYTCL010000002.1, read on the forward strand.
ACGGTCGGCTACCTCCTGCCCTGCCTCGGCCGGACCGAGATCGACCGCAACGACGAGGGCAAGATCCAGATCGTGACCGTCGAGGATTCGATGAGCATGGTCCACGGGTCGGGCGGCATCAATAAGCCGGCCTCGAAGGAGCTGCGCTCGGAGATCGCCATCATCGCGGGCATGGCCCGGGCAACGGTCGGGTCGTCGTCCATCGACTGGGCGGGGTTCGCCGCCGATTACGACCGGATCCGCGAGGCAATCGCCGCCACAATCCCGGGCTTCGCCGGCTATAATGCCCGGGTGCGCAAGCCGCGCGGCTTCATGCTGCGCAACCTCGCCGCCGAGCGGGTGTTCGAGACCGCCACGGGCCGGGCTAACTTCTCGGCGGACACCCTGCCGGCGGAGACTGAGCACCAAGCCGCCCAGAAGACGCGCGACACCTACGTGCTGCAGACCTTCCGCAGCCACGACCAGTACAACACCACGATCTACGGCCTGGATGACCGTTACCGGGGCGTCTATGGCGAGCGCCGTGTCGTCTTCGCCCATCCGGACGATCTCGCGGAGATCCGCGGGCGGCTGGGCGAGCGCGTCGACATCGTCGGCACGCACGATGACGGCATCACCCGGCGAGCCGAGGATTTCCGGCTCGTGCCGTTCGACATGCCGCGGGGATCGCTGGCGGGCTATTACCCGGAGCTGAACGTGCTGGTGCCGCTCTCGACTTTCGGCGAGAAGAGCGACACGCCGACCTCCAAGTCGGTGCTGGTTACCCTGCAGGCGCGCGCGGCGGCGTGAGCGACACGCCCGATGAGGCGGCGTTCGTCGCCGCCCTGGACCGGATGTCGGCCGCGCATCCCGGGCTGACGTCCCTGGAGGCGGGTCTCCTGGCCGCGCTCGACCTCGGCCTGCCCGGCGACACCCGCGCCTTCGCCCGCACCTTCGGGGTGGAGCACGCCCTCGTGCTGCGGGCGGTGGCCGGGCTTGAGGAGGCCGGGCTGGTCGCCGTGACGGCGCGCGACGGGCGCACGCAGCGGACGCGCTACACGACCTCCGATTCAAGAGCTTCGGCACCGTCGGCTCCGCCGTCATCACAAGCGTAGCGACGTGACCCCGGGCAGCGCGACAGACTAGGATGTGGCGTTACCCTGGATGGCTTCGCTCCGCTCGCCAGGACGGGTGCACGGATATCGGGCGGCGCTGCGCTCAGAACCCTTTCGCCTTGATCGCTTCGGCCCAGGTCACCGCCCGGCGGTTCACGCCGAGATGCTGCCGCTCGTAGAGCCGGCCCTCCAGCTTGATCGCGCCGCGCTTGGCGTATTCCGGCCGCTCGAACGCCTCGATGACCAGCTTGGCCCGGCGCACTTCCTCCTCGGTCGGCGCGAAGGAGGTGTTGGCCGGCTCCAGCTGCGTCGGGTGGATCAGGGTCTTGCCGTCGAAGCCGAGATCGCGCGCCTGCCGGCACTCCGCGCGGCACCCCTCCGTGTCGGCGATGTCGTTGTAGACGCCGTCGAGGATGGCCAACCCCTCGGCCCGGGCCGCAGCCAGCGCCATCATCATCCAGGGCAGCATCGGCACGCGACCGGGGACGATCTTCGCCCAGGTGTCCTTGGCAAGATCGTTGGTGCCGAGGACGAGGCAGGTCAGGCGGTTGCGGGGATCGCGTTTGGCGCGGGCGATCTCCTGGATGTTCAGGATCGAGGCCGGGGTCTCGATCATCGCCCAGATCGCGATGCCCTCCGGCGCGTCGAGGGACTCAAGCCGGTCGGCGATGCTCTCCAGCACGGCCGGGGACGACACCTTCGGCATCAGGATCGCGTCCGGCTTGGCCTCGATCGCCGCGTGCAGATCCGCCTCGCCCCATGGCGTCTGGGGGGCGTTGACGCGGATGACCAGCTCGCGGCTGCCATAAGCCCCGCTCTTGACGGCGGCACAGACCTGCTCGCGGGCGATCTCCTTCTCCTCCGGCCCGACCGCGTCCTCGAGGTCGAGGATGATGCTGTCGACCGGGAGCGACTTCGCCTTGTCGAGGGCTCGCTGGTTGGAGCCGGGCATGTACAGCACGCTCCGGCGCAGGCGCAGGTCGGTCGTCGTTGCCATGGGCTCCTCCCTCATGCGGCCGCCCGGCGGCCATCGTTGCGGTGCACCCTAAAGCACGCGCGCGGCCATTCCACACCCCATTGGTCTGGACCGGTGAGTCCGCACCCGGTTTGATACCGGTGCCGGTCATCGCGGATCGAAGCCGCGGTTTGGTCACGTTCCGACGTTTAAAGGCCGACCGAAGTCAGTTCTGAGACATCGGACTTACAGGCATGAACAAGACCTTAGTTGCCCTTGCACTGGTCGGCGCTCTCGCCACCCCGGGCATGGCTTGGGCGCAGAGCCGGACCACGATGGGCGTCGGCTCGGGCGCGGTCGCGGGCGCCCTTGTCGGCGGGCCGATCGGCGCGGTCGCGGGCGCGGTGGTCGGCGGCTTCGTGGGCAATTCGACAGAGCGGGGGCGCCGTCATGTCCGCCGCGGCCGCCGGTACGGCTACGCGGGCGCGCGGCGGTCCTACCCGCGCCGCGCGGAGGCCGACCTGCCGCGCGCGACGGGCGCCGTCGCGCGCACCGCACCGCCCGCGCCGACGCGCACGGGCTGGAAGGATCCGCACTAGGACCCGCGCGCCTCAGGCTGCCCGTTCTAGGGGCGACGCGGCTCTCTCCGCGAAGGTCCTGCGGGCGAGGGCCGGAAAGGCGATCGCCTGGCCCAGGCCCCGGGCGCCGAGGAACGCCACGAAGGCGAGCCAGAGCCCGCTATTGCCGAGGCCCAGAACCTGGACGACCGTCAGAATCGCGCCGTAGGCGGCGAGCGCGCACAGCATCAGGTTGCGCATCGCCCGCGTCCAGGTCGCGCCGATATAGATCCCGTCGAAGGCGAACGGCGCTGCGGCGGCTAGGGGTGCCAGCGCGGCGAACGGGAGGTAGGACCGCGCGGTCTCGCGTACCGGCCCGCTGGTGGTGACGAAATCGATGAAGCCGTGGCCGCCCGCGAGCGACAGCAGGCTGACCGCGAGCCCGAAGCCGAGGCACCAGCGCAGGCACAGGGACGCCGCGCCGCGGAAGGCCGCCGCATCCCGGGCGCCGACCGCCTGACCGCAGAGGGTCTCGGCCGCCGTGGCGAAGCCATCGAGGAAGAAGCCGCCGATCAGGAAGAGATTCCACAGGACCGAATTGGCGGCGAGCACCACGTCGCCCTGTCGGGCCCCGAGGGCCGAGAACAGCACGATACCGGTGATCAGCGCCAGCGTCCGCAGGATCACGTCGATGTTGACGCTGAGGGTCCGGCGGAGCGCTGCGGCATCGCGCAGATCGCGCAGCGGCACCCGGAATGGCCGCGACCCGAGGCGCGCCAGCACGATCAGCCCGAGGCCGAGCCCGGTCGCCTCGGCGCAGACGGTCGCCAACGCCGCCCCCATCAGCCCGAGGCCGAGGCCCAGGACGAGAACCAGGGTCAGCCCGATATTGGCCAGGTTGATCGCCACCTGCAGCAGCAGGCCGAGATCCGTGCGCCCGCGACCCAGTACCGATCCGAGCACGCCGTAATTCGCCAGCACGAAGGGGGCGGACAGGATGCGGGTGTGGAAATAGACCGCCAAGCCGGCGACGACGGTCTCGCTCGCGCCGCTGATCGCGAAGGCGACCGCCGCCAGCGGCCATTGCAGCGCCACCAGGACGAGCCCGATCAGACCGCCCGCCGCCAGCGTCCGGGCGAGGATGCGGTCGACCTCCGCGCTGTCGCGGGCCCCCACCGCCTGCGCGGTCAGGCCCGCGGTCGCCATGCGCAGGGTGCCGAAGGACCAGAAGATCGCGTCGAAGATGACGGCGCCGAGGGCCACGGCCCCGAGGAGCGCCGCGTCGCCGAGCCGGCCGATCACCGCCGCGCCGACGAAGCCGAGCATCGGCGTCGTGACGTTGGCCAGCGTCATCGGGAGCGCCAGGGCCAGCACGCGGCGGTGCGTCGGCCGGCCGGGACTGACCAGGGCGTGTGTCATGCCGCAAGCTTAGCAACCGCGACGCGATCGAACACCCTCAGCCATGCGCCGACGTGTCGGGGCTCGGCAGGCGAGCTCGGACCTGGAGGAGCACGCCGGGCGGTGGGCAATCCAGACACACCGGCATGCCGGGGCTGGCCAAGACGGCGGCTCTGGATTCCGGGCTCCGCTGCGCGGCCCTGGAATGACGGGCTGAGGGCCGGTCTGAACGGCTCCGGATCATCGTCGGCCCGCTCGATCGCGGGCACGGCCTCAGCGCGAGACCGCGAACAGCCGTGCGATCAGCCACAGCGGCACGACCACGATCGCCCCGGCGACGATCCAGCCGCCGAAATCGTGCAGCGAGGCGAGCCCGATATCGATCAGCGCCCGGGCGGAATCGTATAGGTGCCAGAACAGGCGCCCAGGCGTCAGGCCGAGCATCGACATGAAGGCGCCGACCAGCACCGACAGGAACAGGAGGCGCACGAACACCCCGACGGGCGAGCCGCCGAGGAAGCGGCGCAGCCCCGATTCGCGCGTTCGATAGGGCCCTGCCCCGTAGGCGCCGTCCGGACCCGGGGCTCCCTGCTCGAAGCCCTGCGGGCGTCGGTTGTGATCGACGAGCATTGCGTCCTCGTGAGCCTTGAGCCGTCCGGATCGGCGACGAAGCCGGCAGAACCGTGACCGGCACACCACACCGCGGCGAAACCCGAGCGCGGATCGAGCGTTGGCGGGTTTCTCCCGCGAACCCCAGATGGCAAGCGGCGCCTGTCCCGCCAAGATGTCGGGACAGGCGATGGATGAGGCACCTCGCGAAACTTTCGCTGCGCCGCGTTGGCTCAGGAGAGCGCTCCCCAGGCTCGGGAGCTTCGTGAGAGGCTCCGAGCACCGACGGGACCAAACGCACGATGATCGACCACGCCCTGTTCGACCCGGCGACGATCGATCCCGAGACGATCCGGATCAATGCCGAGATCGTCGCGGCGCATGCCGCCCTGCCGGATCCCTGGTCGCTGCCGATCGCCGAGGTGCGCGAGCGCCGCCGCGCCGGCACCAAGGCGGCGCCGGCGATGCCGCACAGCGCCCGCGCCGAATGGCTGACCATCGAGGGTCCGGGCGGCCCGCTCCGGCTCCGCGTGGTCCACCCGAAGCCGGGCACGAAGCTGCGCGGCGCCTATCTGCACATCCATCGCGGCGGCTGGGTCTGGGGCTCGGCCGACGAGCAGGATCCGTGGCTGGAGCGGATCGCCGACACCTGCGGCTTCGTCGCCCTGTCGGTGGATTACCGCCTCGCGCCCGAGCACCCCTACCCGGCGGCCCTGCTCGACTGCGAGGCCGCGGCCCTCTGGCTCGCCGGTCCCGGCAAGGCCGAGTTCGGTATCCACGCCCTGACGATAGGCGGTGAATCTGTCGGCGCCCACCTCGCCGTGATGGTGCTGCTGCGCCTGCGCGACAAGCACAACCTCCCGCGGGCCTTCCGCGGCGCCAACCTCAACGCGGGCTTCTTCGACCTGGGCCTGACCCCTTCGGTGAGGAACTGGGGCGAGGAGCGCCTGGTCGTGAACACCCGCGACCTCACCAAATTCGCCGACGGCTACGTCCGCGAGGGGATCGACCGGCGCCGGCCGGACGTGTCGCCGATCTACGCCGACCTGAAGGGCCTGCCACCTGCCCTGTTCACCATCGGCACCGCCGATCCGCTCCTCGACGACACGCTGTACATGTCGGCGCGCTGGGCCGCGGCGGGCAATGGCGGCCACACGGCGATCTATCCCGGCGGCTGCCACGTCTTCGCCCGCTATCCGAGCCCGATGAGCGAGCGGGCCCTGGAGCTGATCGACCGCTTCCTGATGGCGCTCGCCTGAGCGTTCCCTCTGAAACCCTGCCGGAGACGTTCCAGGCCTGGTTCGCGGCGCGCGGCTGGGCGCCCCGGCCGCACCAGCTCGACCTCCTGCGGATCGCCGGGGCCGGCCGCTCGGCACTGCTGGTGGCGCCGACGGGCGCCGGCAAGACGCTCGCGGGCTTCCTGCCGAGCCTCGTCGCCCTCGCTGAGCGCGGGCCGCAGAAGCTGAAGCCGACCGGGCTCCACACCCTCTACGTCTCGCCGCTGAAGGCGCTGGCGGTCGACATCGCCCGCAACCTCGACGCACCCATCGCCGAAATGGCGCTGCCCGTGCGGGTCGAGACACGCACCGGCGACACGCCGGCCCACAAGCGCACCCGCCAGATCAGCCGCCCGCCGGACATCCTGCTGACCACGCCGGAGCAACTGGCGCTGCTGATCGCCCATCGCGAGGCGGAGGCGTTCTTTTCGGGATTGCGCTGCGTGGTGCTCGACGAGCTGCACGCGCTGGTGACGTCCAAGCGCGGTGATCTGCTGTCGCTGGCGCTGGCACGGCTGCATCGGTTGAGCCCGGGGCTCGCGGCGATCGGGCTCTCGGCGACGGTCCGCGAGCCGGACGAGTTGCGGAAGTATTTGGTGCCGCAGGGGCCGCTTCCCCCTCCGCCGTCTTCAGGCGCGCCTTCGAGATCCCACGAAGAGAGGACCGGCGCGGTGGAGAAATCGGGCACGGGTTCCTCTCCCGCACGGGAGAGGGGGCCCGTCGCGCCGCCCATGGCCGATCTCGTCACCGTTGCCGGCGGCGCGAAGGCGGACCTGCGCATGCTCGACCTCGGCCGCGCGCTGCCGATCTCCGGCCACACCGCCTGGCACTCGATGCCGGCGATCTACGCGCTGATCAAGGAGCACCGGACGACGCTGGTCTTCGTGAACACGCGTCTCCAGGCCGAGTACACCTTCCAGGAGCTGTGGCGGCTCAACGAGGACGCGCTGCCGATCGCGATCCACCACGGCTCGCTGGACGCGCAGCAGCGCCGCCGGGTCGAGGCCGCCATGGCGGCGGGCCAGTTGCGGGCGATCGTCTGTACTGCGACCCTCGATCTCGGCATCGACTGGGGCGACGTCGACCTCGTGGTCAATGTCGGCGCGCCGAAGGGTGCGAGCCGGATCATGCAGCGGATCGGCCGGGCCAATCACCGGATGGACGAGCCCTCGAAGGCCTATCTCGTCCCCGGCAACCGCTTCGAGATGTTGGAGTGCCAGGCGGCGCTCGACGCCGTCGAGGAGGCCGCGCAGGACACCCCCGACGCCCGGCAGGGCGCCCTCGACGTGCTCGCCCAGCACGTGCTCGGCATGGCCTGCGCCGACGCCTTCGACCCGGTCGACCTCTACGACGAGATCGTCTCGGCGGCGCCCTATGCCGGGCTGACCTGGGAATCCTTCGAGCAGGTGGTCGATTACGTCGCCACCGGCGGCTACGCGCTGCGCGCCTACGAGCGCTTCGCCAAGATCCTGCGCGGGCCGGACGGGCTGTGGCGCGTGCGCGACGCCCGCACCGCCCAGGCCTACCGGATGAATGTCGGCACCATCGTCGAGGCGGCGCGGGTGCGGGTGCGGCTCGGCCGGACGCTGCGCGGCAAGCCCGGTACCGTCCTGCCGAAGACAGGCCGCGTGCTAGGCGAGATCGAGGACGAGTTCGCCGAGACGCTGACGGTCGGCGACACGTTCCTGTTCGCCGGGGAGACCCTGCGTTTCGAGGGGCTCGCCGAGGACGAGTGCCTCGTGACCCGCGCACCGGCCGGGACCGACCCGGCGATCCCGTCCTACGCGGGCGCGAAGTTCCCGCTCTCGACTTTCCTGGCCGAGCGGGTCCGGGCGCTGATCGCCGACCCGTTCGCGTGGGATCGCCTGCCGAAGCAGATCGGCGAGTACCTGCTGCAGCAGCGCCGCCGCTCGGTCCTGCCGGGCGAGCGCGACCTGCTGGTCGAGACCTTTCCGCGGGGCAAGCGCTATTACCTGACGGCCTTCCCGTTCGAGGGACGTCTCGCGCACCAGACGCTCGGCATGCTGCTCACCCGCCGGCTGGAGCGCGACGGGCTGCGGCCGCTGGGCTTCGCGGCCAACGATTACGGCATCGCGATCTGGACGACCCGCGACGTCTCCGAACGTGCCGCCCTCGACCCGGACTTCATCGGCGACCTGTTCGCGGTCGACATGCTCGGCGACGACCTCGAGGCGTGGCTCGATGAATCGGCCATGATGAAGCGCACCTTCCGGCAATGCGCCGTCATCGCCGGGCTGATCGAGCGCCACCATCCGGGTCAGAAGAAATCCGGCCGACAGGTCACGATCTCGACCGACCTGATCTACGACGTGCTGCGCAAGCACCAGCCCGACCACCTCCTGCTGCGGGCGGCGCGGCAGGATGCGGCAACCGGACTCCTCGACGTGAGGCGCCTCGGCATGATGCTAGAGCGCATCCAGGGGCGAATCATCCACAGGTCTCTCGACCGGGTCTCGCCGCTCTCCGTATCTGTGATGCTCGAGATCGGGCGCGAGCGGGTCTACGGCGAGGGTGCCGACGAGATCCTGGCCGAGGCCGAGGCGGAGCTTCTCCAAGAGGCTCTGTCCTGACCGTCGATCCGCCCTCCCCCGACGATTCCGAGGATGCGATCTTGGCGGCCGGCCTGAGACTCGAGAAGACTCACAAGCACCCCACCCTGCAGTTGGCAGGCGAGACCCTGGTGCTCGATCTCTGCGGCGGCCTTTGGCTGCCGGAGCACCGGACGCTGATCGTGTCCGACCTCCACCTGGAGAAGGGCTCGTCCTACGCGGCCCGCTCAGGTCAGTTCCTGCCGCCCTACGACACCCGCGAGACCCTGGCCTGCCTGCACGAGGCCGTGGTGCGCCACGATCCCGTCCGCGTGGTGGCGCTCGGCGATTCCTTCCACGATGCCCGCGGGCCCGAGCGGATGGAGCCGGGCGACCGCGCCATGGTGGCGGCGCTGCAGGAGGGCCGCGACTGGGTCTGGATCGCCGGAAACCACGATGCGGCGGTCAGAGAGGGCGTCGGCGGCCGCTACGCCGACGCGCTGACGATCGGCGGCCTCGTCCTGCGTCACGAGCCGAGCCCGGAACCCGTGACCGGTGAGATCGCCGGCCATCTGCATCCCTGCGGCAAGGTCGCGATGCGCGGGCGGGCGGTGCGCCGCCGCTGCTTCGTCACTGACGGGTCGCGCCTCGTGATGCCGGCCTTCGGGGCCTATGCCGGCGGCCTGAACGTCCGCGACAAGGCGATCGAAGGGCTGTTCCCGAAGGGTTTTACCGCCCACCTCCTCGGCGACGGGCGGGTCTTCGCGATTGGTCGGGCGCAGCTCGCTCGGGACTGAGCGCGCGCCGCGCTAAACGGCCTCGCCGCGCCCGCAAGGACGGCGCGCTCCGCGAGGGACGCGCCCGGGTCGGCTCACGCCGTCTTCATGAACTGGATGACGCTCTCCGAGAGCCTCGCCGAATGGCCGGCGAGGCTCTCGGCGATGCCCTGGACCGATTGCGCGAGCTGACCGGTGGCGTTGGCGGCCTCGGAGACGCCGCCGATATTACCGGCCATCTCGTGGGTCGAGACCGCCTGCTCCTCCACGGCGCTCGCCATCGACAGCGTGAGCTTCGAGAGCTCGCCCACGGCCGCTGTGATCATCTCGATGGCGCCGACCGCCTCACCCGTGGCGCTCTGGATCGCCGAGACCTGCTGGGTAATCTCGCCGGTGGCCTTGGCGGTCTGCTCGGCCAGCGCCTTCACCTCCGAGGCCACCACCGCGAAGCCCCGGCCCGCCGCTCCGGCGCGGGCGGCCTCGATCGTGGCGTTGAGCGCCAGCAGATTGGTCTGGTCGGCGATCGACTTGATCATGCCGACGACGGCGTCGACCTTGCGGGCGTTGTCGGCGAGCTGCCGCATCGTCGCGTCGGTGGTCTCAGCCTGGACGGCGATCTGTTGCGCGCGCTCCGAGACCCGGCCGACCTGCCCGGAGATCTCCTGAATCGCGCCGTTCATCTGCTCGGAATTGGCGGCCACCGACGACGCCTTGTGCCGCGCGGACTCGGCCGATTGCATCAGCCCCTCGGCGGAACTCTGCATCTCCTGGATCGCGGATCCGACCGCCTCGACGACCCGCTTGACCTCGGTCTCCATGTTCACCTGCGCGGTGACGACGGCCCAGGTCAGCATCGGCCCGAGGTAGCGGCCCTTCTCGTCGTTCACCGCCGTGACCTGCAGGTTGAGCGTCTCCGGCCCGACCTTGATCTTGGTGGTGTGCGGCAGCCGGCTGGCATCGGCCAGCATGGTGCGCTGGTGGTGCGGGTTCTTGTGGAAGACGTCGAACGAACTGCCGAGCATCGCGTCGACCTTGATCGGCAGGTGCTGCTCGATCGTCGACAGGGTCTTGCGCGACGTGGCGTTCAGGTAATCGATCTTGAAATCGTCGGTCATGTCGGCGGTCATGACCGCAACCGGCACATTGTCGATCATCGTCAGGAGGCGGGTAATCTCCTTCTTCTTCGCCGAGATGTCGGAGGCGAACTTGACCACCTTCACCGGCTGGCCCTTCGCGTCGAGGATCGGGTTGTAGGTCGCCTCGAGCCAGATCGTGGTACCGTCCTTATCGATCCGGGGAAATTCCCCGGTCACGTAGTGGCCGGCCTTCAGCCTGTCCCAGAACGCCGCATATTCGGCGGTTGCGGCATAGGCGTCTTCAACGAAGATGCGGTGATGCTTGCCGACGACATCATTGAGCGCGTACTTCATCACCTTAAGGAAGTTTTCGTTCGCATGCAGCACGCGGCCGTCCAGCGCGAACTCGATGATGGCCAAGGACCGGTCGAGCGCCTCGATCTTGGCCTGCGCCTCGCTGTACGTTGCTCGCTTGAACATGGTCACAATTGGTTCCTCCGGACGGCTCTATAGCTTCCGTTCGGTTAACAACGCGCTAATCGATGTCCAAATGCGATATCGCCATCGCTGAATGCTGCGGAAGATACGGTCTGCCGAAATGGTTTTCACGCCTTCATCGCATTAAAAATCGAAATTTGCTATAGAAATATCTGATATTGACTATAATGAACTTGCCAATATCAGAACCAGCCGCGGAGACGGAAGTAAATCACCGGCGCGATCGCGCTGAGCAGGATCAGGCCGAGCGCGTAGGGATAGCCGTAGGCCCATTCCAGCTCCGGCATGTGCTTGAAGTTCATGCCGTACATCGAGGCGATCAGCGTCGGCGGGACACCGACCACCGAGACGACCGTCAGCACCCGGAAGACGTTGTTCTGCTCGATGTTGATCAGGCCCAAAGCCGCGTCGAGGAGGAATTGCACGTTCTCGGCGAGCCGGGTCTCGAACTCGTCCAGGGACTCGATGTCCCTTCGGATCGTATCGAAGCGCCCATCCTCGGGCAGGCCGAGCCCATCGCAGGCGGCCGACACGAACGGGACGATCCGCTCCAGCCCGAGCAGGCTCGCGCGAATCTTGCCCAGCACCTTCCCGCGGTTGCTGATGCCGCGCAGGATCCGGCGCAGGGCGAGGTCGCGGCGGCGGGGCGGCGGGCTCTCCAGCCGGCGGCGGTCTGCGCCGCGGACGTCGAAGTCGAAGATCCGGGTCGAGAGGGAATCGAGTTCCGACGCCATGTCCTCGAGGGCGTCCGCGAGGCTGTCGACCAGCTCCTCCAGGACGACGAGGAAGATCTCGCTCGGGGCCGTGCTGCCGTCGCCGTCCGCGATGCGCTTCGCGGAGGAATCGAAGGCGCGGAGGTCGTGGAAACGGATCGTGACGAGATGGTCCTTGGTCAGCAGGAAGCCCAGCGGCTTCAACTGCGACGCGCTCTGCTCGAAGGTGATCATCGGCGTCGACAGTGAGAGCCCGCCCTTCACCCGCCGCAGGCGGCTCGACGTCTCGACCTCCGAGAGCGCCGCGCGGGACGGGACGCGCAGGCCGGTCGCGGTCTCGACGGCCTTGGCCTCCTCCGGCGTCGGGTCGTTCAGGTCGAGCCACACGGTGTTGTGCGCGATCGGGCTGCCGGGTTGCAGCGCCACCGGGCCTTCAGGTCCGTGCAGGCTCAGCATGAGAGCGCGTTATCCATGTGGGAGACAGAGAGCCGCAAGCGCGTCATCGCACCGTCGCGCGGGGGTGCGACAGCCTTGACTCGGAACCGGAGCGGGCCTATCTCGCGGCCGTCTTTGGCACTCGCCGAGACAGAGTGCTAACAGTCGAGTTCGCAAGCGGTCCCGCCGGCCGCATCAACGCCAACTCTAGACCTGAAGCAAGAGGGCAGCTCATGAAGTTCCGTCCGCTGCACGACCGCGTGGTCGTCCGTCGCATCGAAGGCGAAGAGAAGACCAAGGGCGGCATCATCATCCCGGACACCGCCAAGGAGAAGCCGCAGGAGGGCGAGGTTGTCGCCGTCGGTCCCGGCGCCCGCGACGAGTCCGGCCGCGTCAACGCGCTCGACGTCAAGGCCGGCGACCGCGTCCTGTTCGGCAAGTGGTCCGGCACCGAGGTCAAGATCGACGGTCAGGACCTCCTGATCATGAAGGAATCCGACATCATGGGCGTCGTCGCCGCCTGATCGGACCATCCGTCCCCGCCCTTTGAGGCCGCCTGAGGCCTTGGGGCAGAACCCAACCAGACAAGAGGCAAACCATGGCAGCGAAAGACGTTCGTTTCTCCGCCGACGCCCGCGATAAGATGCTGCGCGGCGTCGACATCCTCGCCGACGCGGTGAAGGTGACGCTGGGCCCGAAGGGCCGCAACGTCGTAATCGAGAAGAGCTTCGGCGCCCCGCGCATCACCAAGGACGGTGTGACGGTCGCCAAGGAGATCGAGCTCGCCGACAAGTTCGAGAACATGGGCGCCCAGATGGTGCGCGAAGTGGCCTCGAAGACCAACGACATCGCGGGTGACGGCACCACCACTGCGACCGTGCTGGCCCAGGCCATCGTCCGCGAGGGCGCCAAGTACGTCGCCGCCGGCATCAACCCGATGGACCTGAAGCGCGGCATCGACCTCGCCACCCAGGCCGCCGTGAAGGACATCATCGCGCGCGCCAAGAAGGTCTCGACCTCCGATGAGGTCGCCCAGGTCGGCACGATCTCCGCCAACGGCGACAAGGAGATCGGCGAGATGATCGCCCACGCCATGCAGAAGGTGGGCAACGAGGGCGTGATCACGGTCGAGGAGGCGAAGACCGCCGAGACCGAGCTCGACGTCGTCGAGGGCATGCAGTTCGACCGTGGCTACCTCTCCCCGTACTTCATCACGAACGCGGAGAAGATGGTCGCCGAGCTTGAGGACCCCTACATCCTCATCCACGAGAAGAAGCTCTCCTCGCTCCAGGCCATGCTGCCGGTGCTTGAGGCCGTGGTCCAGACCGGCAAGCCGCTCCTGATCATCGCCGAGGACATCGAGGGCGAGGCTCTGGCCACGCTGGTGGTCAACAAGCTCCGCGGCGGCCTGAAGGTCGCGGCCGTCAAGGCGCCGGGCTTCGGTGACCGCCGCAAGGCGATGCTCGAGGACATCGCGATCCTGACCAAGGGCCAGATGATCGCCGAGGATCTCGGCATCAAGCTCGAGAACGTGACGCTCCCCATGCTCGGCCGCGCCAAGCGCGTGCGCATCGAGAAGGAGAACACCACGATCATCGACGGCGTCGGCGAGAAGTCCGACATCGAGGGCCGCATCTCGCAGATCAAGGCGCAGATCGAGGAGACCACCTCGGACTACGACCGTGAGAAGCTGCAGGAGCGCCTGGCCAAGCTCGCGGGCGGCGTCGCGGTGATCCGCGTCGGCGGCGCGACCGAGGTCGAGGTCAAGGAGAAGAAGGACCGCGTCGACGACGCCCTCAACGCCACCCGCGCGGCGGTCGAGGAAGGCATCGTTCCGGGCGGCGGCACCGCGCTGCTGCGCGCCAAGAAGGCGGTCGCCGAGCTGAAGTCCGAGATCCCGGACGTCCAGGCCGGCATCAAGATCGTGCTGAAGGCTCTTGAGGCCCCGCTGCGCCAGATCGCCCAGAACGCGGGTGTCGAGGGCTCGATCGTGGTCGGCAAGATCACCGACAACACCTCGTCGGAGACCTTCGGCTTCAACGCCCAGACCGAAGAGTATGTCGACATGATCCAGGCCGGCATCGTCGATCCGGCCAAGGTGGTGCGCACCGCCTTGCAGGATGCGGCTTCCGTGGCCGGCCTGCTGGTGACCACCGAGGCGATGGTCGCTGACGCCCCGAAGAAGGACAGCGGCGCTCCCGCGATGCCGGGCGGCGGCGGCATGGGCGGCATGGACTTCTAAGTCCAAGCCACCCGTCGAGACGAAGGAAGGGGGTCGCCGAAGGGCGGCCCCTTTTCTGTTGGACTCTGCTCCCCCTGCCGCTGCCGCGGCAGGGCTCTGGTCAAGACGACGTTGTGGCCGGCCTGCATGACGTCTGCCGCGGCGGTCCGCGGCATCAGTACGGGAACGTGATTGGCGTGACCCAAGCAGGTGGCGTTCGCGTCCAGCGACGTCCCGCAGAACGTCGACTTCGCGATCAAGCCCACGATCGCCCTGAACGTCCTGGAGGCGAACGGCGTCGAACCGCCGATCACGGTGCGTACGACCGGCCTGACGGCTGGCACGGCGGTCGCCGCGAAGACCCGGGACCTCAATGTCCAGATCGCCTGGCACTGAGGATGGCGCAGCGCCGCGAGGGTCGGATCCCGTGCGTTGACGAGCCGACGCCTGGATTCTCGCGGCGCTGCGGAACCCCGCGCCGCCATTCCGGGGCGCCGAAGGCGAGCCCGGAATCCAGACCCGCTGGCGGTGCCCGACCTTGCCGCGGCGGCGTGTCTGGATCCCGGGTTCCGCTGCGCGGCCCCGGGATGACGGGGCGGGTCGAAGACACGTGTCGACGTGGATCGGTGACCGGATGAACCATCGCGGCGCGCAGCGGAGCGACCCGGAATTCAGAAGGCCAGGAATGCCGTGGGCCTGCAATGACGTCCTGCGCCGCGCGATGGCCGGCACGCGACGCACAAAAAAACGGGACGGCTCGCGCCGTCCCGTTCAAGGACTTACCTATCGGCCAAGAAAGATCGAAGCCAGTCGCTGGATCAGGCCCCGCGGTGCGGGCGGAGGCGCGCTCTGCCCAGGACCGTCCCCGATCTAAGCGTTGGCGGCGAAGGGGTGCTGCGCGGAGTTGCGCTGCTCGGTGACCGTCGAAGCCTTCGGCTCGCCGTTGACGGCGCGCTGGATCGACAGCTTGGTCGCCTCGTAGTTGTACTTCTGGATCTTGGCGTCGTCGGCCGCCTCCCAGTGGATGAACACGCCGACCAGGATGTACAGGTCGTCGGCCTCGTCCGCCGGGATGATGCCCTCGGCCACCGCGTCCTGCACGGCCTTGGCAACGCCGTGCTGGGCCGGGCCGAACATCTGGACGGCCTGACGGGCGTCGTTGATGGTGACCTTGTTGAACATCAGGGTGTTCGGCTTGCACGGCAGGTTCGGCGCGATGACCGCGAGCAGGCTGGTGAAGCCGTGCTTGTTGTTCACGAGGCCGTTGCAGAAGGCCGTCTCGGCCGGCGAACCGCGCGGTCCGATGATGAGGTCGATGTGGGCGACTTCGTTGCCTTCGCCGACGAGCGCTTCGCCGACCTGAACCTTGGTGATCTTCGCCATTCGGTGTCTCTCCCTGGATTCCGAAAAAAGCCGCGCGCCGGGCGGTGCCGCGGCCGGGAAGCCATCCTTGTTATCGGCGCCCGACCATGCCGGCCGAGCCGGATGGGCCGAGCCGGTTGGGCCGGACAGCGCGGCGGACCCTACAGCGGGGCCCTGCGGCTCACAACCCGCGCAAGGCCCTGACATGAAGGAATTTCTAAGTCGTCCGTACGGGAAACACCGGATCGTGCGCGCGGTTCAGGCCAGAGCTGCACCGGCGGCCGCGAGCGCGTCCCAGAACAGCGTCGCCACCGAGAAATCGGCGCTCGTGCCTGGGTTGAGGCCGCGCGCCTTCAGCGAGGCATCAAGGGCGAGCAGCGCGTCGACCGGCCGCTGGGCGAGATCGAGCCCGGCGAGGGCAGCCTCTACCTCCCGGCGGACGCCGTCGGCCGAAGCCGGGCCGTGCTTGCGGGCGATATGGCTGTCGGGCACCGCGCGCAGGTAGGCCAGGTGGATGGCGGTCGTGCACCAAGCGGGATCGAGGCCCTCGGCGCGGGCCGTGTTCAGGGCCGCGACGCCGATCGCCGGCACGTCCGCGAAGCCGGTCACGTAGGCCCGGGCGATGCGGTCCCGGTCGGCGGCCTCCGCCATCGCGTCCATGAGCGAGCCGGGCGCGGCGGCGGAGACGTCGTGCCGGCCGGCACGGCCGAGCCCGCCGGGATTGGCGAGGCGGATCGCCGCGAAGACCGCCTCCGAATCCGCGCGGTCGAGGTTGCCGAGCACCGACGCGACGGTCTGGCCCCACTCGGCGGCGGCGGCCAGCGGGGCGCAGAGGAGGAGAATGCCGAGATTGGTGTTCTGGCCCACCGCCGCCATCGTGGCGGCGACGCCGCCGCGGATCCGGGCGCCGACCTTCGCGCCCTGTTCGGCAAGGGCGCCCGCTGAGACGTCGGCGCTCGTGACGAAATCCGCCACCTCCATGCGGTGGCCGGCCGCGTAGGCGTGGACGTTGCCGGGCTTGAGGGCGTCGAGCTCGGCGAGGCAAGCGGCCCGGTAGAGCGTGCCGATCAGCGCTGCGTCAAGCCCGGTCATGCCACCACGAGCCGGGGGCGGCTGGCGCCGCGGGTCGCGGTGAGGAAGCCGCGCACCACCGCGGCGGCGATGTCGGCCTCGCACACGGTCTGGAGCCCAGACCAGGCCGGCATGGAGTTGACCTCGAGGACCGAGAACCCGCCCTCCCCGTCCTCGACGAGGTCGACGCCGGAATAATCGACCCCGACCGCGGCGGCGGCCGCTTCGGCCAGCTCGGCTGCGGCGCGCGGCATCGCCCAGGGCAGCGGCCGGCCGCCCCGGTGAACGTTGGTGATCCAGCCATCGCCCTCGCGGATCATGCCGGCGATCGCCCGGCCGTCGCAGACGAACACCCGGTAGTCGCGCCACAGACCGTCCCGGCGCGGCACGTAGCGCTGGAGGTAGTAGACCCGCGCCACGGCCTCCTCATCGGGCAGGTCCTCCGGGCGCTCGATCAGGGCGAGCCCCTCCCCTTGCGAGCCGAACAACGGCTTCAGGACCAGCGGCGCGCCCGGACGCGCCTCGGCGGCGACCAAGTCGGCGGCCGCCTCGCGCTTCGAGAACACCCAGGTGGCCGGCGTAGGCAGCCCGGCCCGGTCGATGAGCAGCGAGGTCGCCGCCTTGTCGACCGAGCGCTCGATCGCGGTCGGCGCGTTCCAGACGGTGACTCCCGCCGCAACCAGGGCGTGCAGCACGCCGAGCCGCATCGTCGTCGCCTCGAAGGTGCCGCCCGCGATGGTCCGCATCAGGACGCCGTCCGGCAGGGCGTCGGGGAAGCCCGGCACGCGCAGGGGCTCGTTGCCGCCGGTCACCACGGCCACGTCGGCCAGCGAGAACAGCACCGGCTCGACGCCGCTCGCGCGCAGGGCCGCAAGCAGGCGGTTCCTGTGCCAAGTGCCGTTATCGGCCGCGAGCCCGATGCGCATGGGGGTCCTGATCGTCACGGGAGAGAGCCGCCTTCACGGCAGGGCCCGACGGGCCGGGAGCGAGCCCGAGGCGGGGTCGGTCTCCCGCCCGCGCTCGAGGTCCACGGATGGGAAGCCTTGTCTTGCGCGAGCGAGCCGCTTCTCGGGCGACCAGCCGCGCCGTCCTTCCGGGGCGCCGCTGGCGAGCCCGGAACCGAGAACCGCCGTCGGTGCCGATCCCTGGCACCTCGGTGTGTCTGGATCCCGGGTTCCGCTGCGCGGCCCCGGGATGACGGGGAGGTGCCGGCGCATCGCCCCGGGAAAGCGTCGCCCCTCAGACGAAGGACGCGTCGACCAGCGTCGGCTCCAGGCGGCCGCCGCGATAGGTGGCGCCGGAGCGCACCGACGTGACGATCGCCTCGGCCGGCGAGAACAGGGCGCCGTCGATCTTGTAGAAGTCGCCGTTCACCCGCGCGAAGATCTCGGCGAAGGGCGCGCCGTGATCGCTCGACGTCGTCGAGGGCAGCTGCTCGGCGAGCTGCTTGGCGTCGGCGTCGTCGGCATCCACGAAGAGCTGGACCCGGCCGCCGTAGATGATCGCGTCGTTGGTGCGGCCCATCGCCTTGATGAAGTCCGGGTGCGGCGGCGACAGCGGCGCCGAGCCGATCCCATCCACGATGGCGTGCAGATCGAAGCCGACCGTGTGAGCCTTGTGGAGGGCGACCTCGAGGACGCGGGCCACGACCTGGGTGGAGCCGGCGAGGCTCTGGGTCGGCGCGAAGATGAAGGTCAGATCCTCGGGCTTGAGGCCGGAGGCCTCGGCGACCTTCGCGACGACGCTCTCGGGCGGGCCGCCCGCCGCTTCCAGCACGAGGGCGGTCTTGGTGGCGGAGTCGCGGAAGCCGAGCTCCTGGTACAGGTCCTCGACGGCCGCCACCGCGCGGCCCGGGCCCGAGCCGAGGGCGAAGAAGCCGGAATCACCGGTCTCGTCCGCGAGGCTCCAGCCGGCGTACTGGCTGCCCAGGCAGGCGAGCACCGGGTCGGCCGAGTGGACCGTCACCGAGTACGGCCAGGACGCGATCGGACCGCTCGGCGCGATGGTGACGGTTCCGAGGCCGCCGAGGCAGATCTCGGCGATCCGCCGCCCGGCCTCGATCGAGCCCCGCGCCTGCGCGCCGGCATCGACCATGCGGGCGCCGCCGGCGGCCTGCGACACGGAGAGCCGCAGCGTCGCGGCGTCGGCCACGAGCCGCTCGACCAGGGGGCCTGAGAGCGCGTTGATGCTGGGGTAGGATTGGCTGGCACTCATGACGGGGCTTCCTCGGGGTGTGTTTTCTTCGCCGCGCAGACGGCCCGCAGGTGTGCCGTCCGCGTTTCTAACAGGGCGAGCACCTCCGCCCGGTCCACGCCTTCGGCCAGCACCGTGCAGAGCGGCGCGTCGCGGCGGACCACCGAGCCGGGGCACGGTCGGTCGCGCACGCAGTCCGGCCAGTCGAGGGCCGGCACAGGCGCAAGCTCACGGTCCGCGTAACAGATCTGCGCGGCCGCCGCACCCGCCGGATGCGGTCCGGGATCCGGCATCGTGCCGAGGCAGGCGACGATGTGGGCCGCGAGCAGCGGCGTCCCGCGCCGGTCGAGGATGTCGAGGGTTGCGCCGGGCCTCGGATTGATCTCGGTGAGCCACCAGTCGGTCCCATCGACCAGCAGGTCGGCGCTGGCGAGGCCGCACAGGCCAGTCGCGGCGACGATTCGCTCGATGCCGGCGGCGACGGCCTCAATGACCGAAGCGGGAAGCGCCGGGGCTTCTCCGGCGCCGCGGACGAGCGCCCCGGCATAGCGGAACGGGCGGATCGGCGACGGCGCGCACCACTGCTCGGTGACCGCGAGGATGCGGATCGTGCGCCCGTCGGCGAGGACGTTCAGGGCGTGCGGCCGCCCCGGCACACGCGCCTGGACGTAGTGGCCCGCCGGCACGGGCGACCGGGTGGCCGGCCGGATGTGGCTGCCGCCGGAGCCCCCTGCCCGCTTGAGCAGCCAGGAAGCGGGATCCGGCGGCGGCTCGGTCGCCACGGCCGGATGCGGCACGCCGAGCCGCGCGCACAGGGCCGCGAAGGCCAGGGGATCCTTCAGGGCGGATACAGTCCCGGACGAGGCGCCGATCAGCCGGTGCCGCGCGGCCAGGCGGGCGATCAGGTCGGGCGCGTCCTCGAAGCCGCTGCCCAGGATCAGGCCGACCGGGTTCCCGGCTCGCGCGGCGAGGTCGTCGAGCGCCGCCAGGGTGGCGTCGGGGGCGGGGGCGGTGCCGAACCGGCCCGGCAGCGGCCGGTAGGCCTCGGCCAGCATGCGGGTGTCGGCATCGCCGAACAGGTCGGCGACGTAGGGGTGCAGCCCCGCGCGCCGCGCCGCCTCGGCCAGGGCGCGCCCAGCCTGCGCGGCGATCAGGACCGCATCCGCCATCGGAGGCCGGTGCCGGAGCGGCCTAGCCGGCGATCTCCACGGCGAGTTCGTAGGCGTCGCGGAAGTCGAGGCACAGCGGCGTATCGGAGGCGAGCATCCGGTCGAACAGGCGCCGCTGCGTCTGATACTTCACGTTGCCGACCGCCAGCGCGCCGATTCCGACGCCCTTTCCGGTCGGCAAGGCCACGTCGACCGCATTGACGTCGATTCCCGCGATGCCGGCGGGCGGCACGGCGTTGACGTCCGAGGCGACGAGGAGTTTCGGCGCCGATTCCAGATCCGCCGCGGTGAGGATCGGGATGCCCGCCGGCCCGGCGGAGAGGATGACGTCGGCGTCGCGGATGGCGGCGCGGCGATCGTCCGGCGTCGTGCCGTCGACGGCGCCGACCTCGATGCCGAAGCGCCACTTCATCGTGAAGGCGATCTTCGAGACGCGCTCCTCGCCGTCATGGCCGACCAGAACGGTGGTGGCGCCCTGCAGCGCGCCGATCACCGCGGCCACGTACGCGACGACGCCCGCACCGCCGAAGATCACGATGCGCTTGCCCGTGAGGTCGGTGTTGAACTTCTGCCGCAGGGCACGGGAGACCTGCGCCACCATGGCGGCGCCGGTGGTGAACGAGCCCGCCGGGTCGGCGAAGACGTGGTTCACGAAGGGCGGCACGAAGGCCTTCTTGGCGCGGTCGACCATGTCGAGGGCGTCCTCGGCGTTCTTGCCGCCGATGAAGATGCCCGTTCGCGTCCCGTCGGCCGGCGACCGCGAGAAGATCGAATCCTGGGTCAGCGAGACCACGTCGGCGAGGCTGACCTCGGTGTAGGTCACCACCGTCTCAAAGCCGGCATCCACGGCCATGTTCACGTCGAACGGGCTCATGTGCCGGAGCGGCGTCAGCATGTGGAGGATCGAGCGGGCCATGGAATCCTCGTGCGGCGCGCGACAGAGGCGCCTTCCCTCCGTCCAAACCCGGAGCGGCGCCCCGGGTCAAGCCCGGGGCGTCTGGCCTCGAGGCCCGAACGCGTGAGCAGAACCGCGACTCTATCCGACAGCGCCGTCATTCCGGGACTGCGAAGCAAGGCCCGGAAGCGAGAGCTGCGCGGCGCGCCCAGCAAGGCTGCTTCGTCGGCGTCCTTGGATTCCGGGCTCGCCTGCGGCGCCCCGGAATGACGGCGGTCTCCTGGGGACTATCGGCGAGCTCAGACGGGGCCGGTTACCGAAGCGCCATTGTTGCGGCCGCGGGCGATGACGAACCGGAGGGGGCCGCCCCGGTCGAGGTCGCCCACCAGAGCGCGGGCCTCGGCTTCGGACGCGACCAGCGCGAAGCCGGTCGGCCCCCAGGAGGACTGGCCGTAGCCCGCGATGCCCTGCGCGGCGACGCTGGCCAGCGCCTCCGCGACCGCGGCGCTGGCGTAGCGGCCGCCCTGATGGGGCGCGAAATGGTCGCCGATCAGCGTCTGGATCCGGGTGACGCCGGCGCCGAAGCCCTGCGGCTCCGCCAGGGCGACGGCGGGCAGGACCTGCATCAGCGCGATCCGGCAGATCTCGGCCGCCTGCGCCTCGGGGAAGCGCGGCAGGTCGCGGAACGCCTCGACCTCGCGCGTGCCGTGCACGCCGGCCATGCTCGGATCAAGGATCAGGACGACCCGCCAGGCCTCGGGATAGGGCAGACGCGCGATGACCGGCGGCGGACCGCCATCCGCGCCGCGGCCGCCGTCGACGATCAGGCCGCCCTCCGTGAAGGCGCAGAGGCCGACACCGGAGCGGTTGCCCCGGTCCAAAGTCGCCGCGAAGGCGTCCGCCGCGAAGGGCTCGCCGTTCAGGCGCGCCATCGCGGCCGCCACTGCGAGGGCGAGCTGCGTGCCCGAGCCGAACCCGGAATGGGCCGGGATCACCCGCTCGACATCGATGGCCACATCGCCGCCGCGCCCGAGATGGGCGGCTGCGGCCTCGACGTAGCCACGTACGCGGTCAGCTTCGGGTCCCGTGACGTCGAGTCTGGCCGCCCGGCGGGCAGTCAGGGCCAGGGACGGCGCGTCGATGGCGAGGCCGATGCTGCCGAAGCGGCGGCCAAGACCGCCATGCAGGTCCAGGAACCCGAAATGCAGCCGTGCCGGCGCCTCGACCCGCACGGCGCCGTCCGCCGTCATCTCGTTCCGCTCGGGGACCTCGCCCAACACACTTCCCTCGAATCCCGCAGGCCCGGCGCATGCGCGGCGCGCTTGTCACACGTGGCTCCGGGTCGGGCAACGTGGATACGCGCGGATCGCGCCGCTGCCACGGCAATTCCCGGCCGCGGTCCCGGTTCGTCATCCCCGTCGCCGCGTCGGTCCGGAAAAGTCCGTGACGTGAAAACCATCCTGGCTATGGCCGCTGGCAGCGCTGGTGGCATGCGATCCGGGATCCAGCACACACGGTCGCAAAGCGGCGAACCGGTCCGCGCAATCCACTTCCCGAGGCGCATCGCCGCCAGACCCCCTTGCCGCGGTGCGCGGATGAAGGCAAACCTAGGCCCGCGACGGCGTGCCGAGTTTGCCGCCTGCCCGGATATGCCGGGCGGATGAGCCATTCCGATTCGGTGGGGAACCCTCGGGCTTGAGGGGCACCCGCTTCGTCCGGTCTTACGGCCGTCGCCCGCTCCGAAACCAAGCAAGAACGTTGCGAGAGGGAGCATGGCAGCCTGGGTGAAGGGCGGCGCGACGGACGCGGGCACCGCCATTGAGGCGGCCGCATCCCTGCTCGCCAAAGCGCGCGCGCCGGTGATCGCCGGCCTCAGCGCCGACGTGGCCGCGATCCGCGTGGCCTACGATCTCGCGGGGTGCATCGGTGCCTCCGTCGACACCGCCGGCTCGGCCGGCACCTACGCGGAACTCGGAGCGCTAAGCCGGGTCGGGGCGCTGACCTCGACGCCCGCCGAGGCCGTCGGGCGCGCCGACGTGGTGCTGGTGGTGGGCGCCGCCTCCTGGCAGGCGCCGCTCCTGAAGCGCCTGATCGACGACAAGCCCGGCCGCGGTCGCGCCGCCGGATCGGAGCGCGCCCTGCTGGCCGTCGGCGCCAACGCCACCGCGTTGCTGTCCTGGCCGGCCGAGGGCGGGCTGACCGAGGCCGTCGGCGTCTTGCGTGCCCACGCCCGCGGCCACCTCGCCGGCGATGACCTCCCTGCCCAGATCGCCGCCCGGCTCGCCGCCGCCCAGTACGGCGTCCTCGTGTACGACGCCGCCGAGCTCGGTGAGGCCGGCATCGAGATGCTGCAGGGCCTCGCCATGGAGCTCAGCGAGACCACGCGCTGCTTCACCCTCGCGGTCGGCGGCACCGGTCAGGACCGCGCGGTGGTACCGGTCTCGGCCTGGCTCACCGGGCAGGCGCCGCGCAGCGGCTTCGGGCGCCGCGTGCCCGAGCATGATCCCTGGCGCTTCGACGCCGCTCGCCAGGTCGCCGCCGGCGAGGTCGATGCCGTCCTCTGGATCGGCGCCGTCCCGGTTTCGCGCCCGGACTGGCTGTCGAACGTCCCGGCCGTCGCGCTGGTCGCCGACGGCGAGGCGCAGGCCGCCGAGGTGGTGATCGCCGTCGGCCAGCCCGGCCGCGACCATGGCGGCGTGTTGTGGAACGAGCAGCGCGCCGCGCTGACCTTCTGGCCGGCCTCGGTGCCGTCGGATCTGCCGTCGGCCGCGTCGGTGCTGGGCGCCCTCAAGGAGCGCCTGGTCACGGGCCCGGCCGCGTCGAGGAGTGAACCCGTATGCTGAGCGTGATCCGGGGCGGGCGCGTCGTCGATCCGACCGCGTCCCGCGACTCCGTGGGCGACGTCTGGATCGAGGACGGCCGCGTCATCGATCCGCCGGGCCGCGAGCCCGACGCTGTGATCGACGCCGCGGGCTGCGTGGTCATGGCCGGCGGCGTCGAGGTGCACTCGCACATCGCCGGCGGCAACGTGATCACCTCGCGGCTGCTCCTGCCCGACCTCTACGTCAGCGAGGCGGCGCCCGACGGCCACCCCTTCGCCCACGCGGGCGGGGCGGCGGCCTGGATCGGCTCGACCTACGCGCGGATGGGCTACACCACGGCCGTCGAGCCGGCGATGCCGCCGACCCACGCGCTCGGCACGCAGCTCGAACTCGCCGACATCCCGCTGCTCGACCGCGGCGCGCTCACCGTGATGGGCAACGACGACCAGCTCCTGCAGCTCCTGCGCGAGCGCCAGGGCGGCAACGCCGTGCGCGACCTCGTCGCCCTGTCGGTCGCCCAGTCGCGCGGCCTCGGAGTGAAGTGCATCAACGCGGGCGGCGCCTCGGCTTTCAAGAACGGCGCCCTGCGCCTGTCCCTCGACGACGAGATCCCCTGCTACGGGCTCTCGACCCGGCAGATCATGGGTTCGCTCCTCGACGCGGTCGAGGAGATCGGCGTGCCGCACCCGCTGCACGTCCATTGCAACAACCTCGGCCTGCCCGGCGCCGACGACAGCTTCATGGCGACGCTCGACGCGGCGGAGGGCCGGCGCATCCACTTCGCCCACGCGCAGTTCTACGCCTACGGCGCGGTCGACCCGGCCAATCCCGGCACCGGCGGCTTCCGCTCGGCCGCCGAGCGGATCGCGCAGGCGATCACCGACAACCCGAACGCCACCCTTGATATCGGGCAGGTCGTGTTCGGCCAGACCGTGACCGTGTCCCTCGACATCCTCCGCCAGTTCGCCGGCCGGAAGGGCGCCAAGCCGAAGAAGTGGGTTTTGAACGCGGGCGACGCCGAGGGCGGCGGCGTGGTGCCGTTCCTGTACCGGCCCCGAGGCCCGACCAGCTCGCTGCAATGGGCGATCGGCCTGGAGATCATGCTGCTCTCCACCGACCCGGAGCGGACGATCCTGACCACCGACCACCCGAACGGCGGTCCGTTCACCCAGTACCCGCGCATCATCCACCTGCTGATGGACAAGTCGGAGCGCGACCGCGAGATCGCGACGCTGCCGAGCGTGGTCGGCGAGCGGTCGAGCCTTCCGGGGCTGGAGCGCGAGTACACGCTCTCGGAGATCGCGCAACTGACCCGGTCCGGACCGGCGAAGCTCCTCGGCCTCGCCGACCGCGGCCACCTGCGGGCCGGCGCCCGGGCGGACGTCGCGGTCTACCGCGACGACACCGACCGCACCGCGATGTTCACCGCCGCCAAGCTCGTCCTGAAGGACGGCGTGCCGATCGTCGAGGACGGCGAGGTCGTGGAGTGGCGCGCGGGCCGCACGCTGTCGCTGACCGTGGAGTCCGACAAGGCCATGGCGAAGCGCGCCGACACCTACCTCACGGAACGCTTCGGCGAGGGTCTCGACAGCTTCGCCGTGCCCGACGCGGCCTTCGGCGAGGGGACGGAGAATTTCGAGGCGGTGCCATGCCGGGTGTGATCAGCGGGGCGAGCCGCGGGAAGAACGATGTCTGACCTCACCCTCAACGGCATCCCGGTCGTCGACACCTTCGCGGAGGCGTTCGATGTGGCCGGCACGGCCATCATCGTCACGAACGACACCGCCAAGTGGGCGATGATCGCCGCGACCACGATGACCGGCTTCGCCACCTCGGTCATCGGCTGCGGCGCCGAGGCCGGCATCGACGCCGAGCTGTCGCCCGAGGAGACGCCTGACGGGCGGCCGGGCGTGCGCATCCTTCTGTTCGGCTTCGAGCCGAACGGACTCAAGGACCAACTGATCAAGCGCGTCGGCCAGTGCATCCTGACCTGCCCGGGCACCGCCTGCTACGCGGGCGTCGACGGGCCGACCAAGATCAAGCTCGGCGGCGCGATCCGCTACTTCGGCGACGGCTTCGCGGTGGCCAAGCGCCTGCCCGACGCCACTGGCAAGGCCCGGCGCTACTGGCGCATCCCGGTGATGGATGGCGAATTCCTCTGTGAGGACTCTGTCCGGGCCGTCGACGGCGCGGTCGGCGGCGGAAACCTGCTGTTCCTCGGCCGCACCCACGCCGAGACGCTGAAGGTCGCCGAGATCGCCGTCGAAGCCGCCAAGGCGGTCCCGGGTGCAATCCTGCCGTTCCCGGGCGGCATCGTCCGCTCCGGATCGAAGGTCGGCGGCCGGACCAAGGGCATGATGGCCTCCACCAACGACGCCTACTGCCCGACCCTGAAGGGCCGCGCCGGCTCGGCGCTCCCGGCGGAATGCGGCGTGGTGCTGGAGATCGTGATCGACGCCCTCACCTCGCAGGGCGTGTCAGATTCGATGCGCGCCGGCCTGCACGCCGCCACCGAGATCGGCGGCAAGCACGGCTTGATCGCTGTCACGGCCGGCAATTACGGCGGCAATCTCGGCCGCCACCACTACCATCTGCGCGACCTCATCGCGCGCGACGACGCCAAGCCGGAGGGCTGAGCTGTGAGCACCCTCACCCTGCGCGCGGCCCCGCCCGAGCGGCTGGATTTCCTCGCCATCAACCCGCTGGCGCTCAGCGGCCTCTCGCAGAGCGAGGCCGAACGCCTGGAGGTTGGAACCAGCCGGACGGGCGTACGTCTCGGCGACTGTTTCGCCGTCTCCCTCGACGGCTCCAAAACGCTGACCATCGACGGCGGCCACGAACGTCTGGACCGCGTCGGCGCATCCCTGTCGGACGGCACGATCCGCGTCGTCGGCGATGTCGGGCAGCGCCTCGGCGCCGGTATGGTCGGCGGCAGCCTGACGGTCATCGGGAACGCAGGTCCCTACGCGGCTTCCGGGGCCACCGGTGGCACGATCACCGTCGAGGGTGATGCCGGGGATTACGCGGGCGGCGCGGTCTACGCCGCCAAGGCGGGGCTCGACGGTGCGACGCTGGTCATCCGGGGCAGCGCCGGGGCGCATCTCGGCGATCGGATGCGGCGCGGGACCATCGTGGCCGGCCGTGCGGGCGCCTTCGCGGGTTCGCGCATGATTGCCGGTACTTTGGCGGCGCTCGCGGTCGGCGACCATCCGGGTCTCGGCATGCGCCGCGGGACGCTCGTCCTGGGATCGCACGGGCGGATGGCTGCGACCTTCGTGGAGACAGGGACGCACGACCTCGTGTTCCTGCGCCTGCTGGCCACGGCCCTGCGAGGCGTCAGCGCCGAGCACGCCGACCTCCTTGGAAAGCCGCTGCGCCGCTACTCAGGCGACCTCGCGACCATCGCCAAGGGCGAGATCTGGGTCGCGGCCTGACGCCGCCTGGGCAAGGGGCGTGACGCCGTCCTATGCTCCCCAGCAAGCCGGCCCGTTCGAGGCCGGCAAGCCGGGGACGCGTCCATGCTGTTGCTGCTGTCGATCTGCCTCGTCGCCCAGCCCTCGACCTGCCGCGAAGACCAAATCGAGATGTCGTTCGAGAAGTCGAGCCCCTTCGTGTGCCTGCGCAACTCGCAGAGCGCGCTGGCGACTTGGCAGGCGGCGCATCCCGAATGGCATGTCGAGCGCTGGCGCTGCGCTGCCAAGGGCAGCGTGCCGAAGGATCTGTGACGGCGCCTTGGTTCTCCCGCCAGACGGTGACATGCTCGCCTCTCCTCTGAGTGCGGGACGGAAACCATGCGCTCGCTGAAGGTCCGCTTCGCGCTGCTGCTCGGTGGCACGGCCATCGTGGTGGTGTTGGCCGCGGCTGCGGCTTTGGCGGCGATCGGGGCCGCGGAGCGGTCGGTCGACCGCACCCTCGAGGCGCAGCGTCGTTTGGAGCTGCTGGCCGAATTGTCCGGCCGCCTCACCCAGTTCGGCCTCGCGGCCGTAGAGACCGTGGGCAATCCCGACAACCAGCCGGAGGCGATGGCGATCGCCCGTGACAATGCCGACCGGGCTCTGACCACGGTCGACGAAGCCCTGGCCAGGAGTTTTCCGCCGTCCGATGATCCGGCCGACCGGATGCAGTACGCGGCGCGCACGCGTCCCATGGCGCAGCTGCGGGCCGCCCGCGCGGTTCTCGACCGGCAGGTGGCGCTGATCAGCCGCCAGACCGATCCGGAGCGGCGCCAGGACGCGATCAAGGGGGCGCTGAACGGGTTCGGCGCCATGACCGGCCAGCCGCTCTCGTTCCTGATCGAGGCCGAGCGGCGCAGCATGGCCTTGGGGTCTGAGCAGGCCCGGGCGCTCTCGGAGCGCCTGCGGGTCGCGGCGGCCTCGGCAGTGGCGGCTGCCCTGGTCCTGCTCGCGATCCTCTACCGTGGCGTCACCCGTCCAACGCTCGCGCGCATCGAGGAGGTGCGCCGGGCGGCGAGCGCCATCGGCCGCGGCGCTCTCGACACGCGGCTGTCCGTGGCAACCCGCGACGAGCTCGGCCTGCTGATGACCAACGTCAACCGCATGGCCGCCCGCCTTGCTCGGCGGGAAACGCGCTTGGCGGCGGATCGGGCCGCGCTGGAGGATACCGTGGCGGCGCGCACCGCTGACCTGCGCGCCGCCAACGCCCGCCTGGAGGCCGTCGATCAGTCGCGGCGGCGCTTCTTCGCCGATGTCAGCCACGAGCTGCGCACGCCCCTGACGGTGATCCTCGGCGAGTGCGACCTCGCCCTTCGGAGCGCGTCCCGGGGGGGCGACCCGGGACCGGTCTTCGCGACGATCAAGAAGCGGGCGCAGCGGCTGAAGCTGCGCGTCGAGGATCTGCTGCGGGTTGCCCGGTCGGAATCGGGCGAGATCGCGTTCGACAAGCACCCCCTCGGGCTCGCCCTCGTCCTGTCGGAGGCGGTGGACAACATGGCGTCCGAGGCCGCGCGCCGCCGGGTCGGCCTGACGCTGGATCCCGGCACGCGCGACGTCGAATGCCTCGCCGACCGGGAATGGATCCGCCAGACCGTCGAGAGCCTCGTTGACAACGCGCTGCGCCACGCCGCCGGTTTGTCCCGGGTCGAGGTCGCGCTGGCGGCAGGACCCGGGCCGGTCGGACGGATCACCGTGACGGATGACGGACCCGGCTTCGACGCCTCGGAAGCCGAGCTGTTCGAGCGGTTCCGCCGGGGGAAGAGTGCCGGCCCGGACGAGACCGGTTTCGGCATCGGCCTCGCCCTGGCGCGCTGGATCGTCGAGCAGCACGGTGGCACGATCCGGCTCGGCGCCGGGCCGGACGGGCGCGGAGCCCGCGTCAGCCTGGATCTTCCGGCGCTCGATCCGGCATGGGATGCGCAGGCCGCCGGACACGCCGCCGGCGACGCGCAGGTGAAGGAGTCGGCCGCATGACGCGGATCCTGATCGTCGAGGACGATGTCGACATCCGCGGGCTCCTGGCCCGTGGATTGGAGGCCGAGGGGTTCGAGGTCGGGACCGCGGCCTGCGTGGACGAGGCGCTCAAGGCCGCGCATGATCCCGCGCCCGGCGCCGTGCTTCTCGATATCAACCTGCCGGACGGATCCGGCCACGACGTGTGCCGGTCCCTGCGCGAGGGCGGCTTCCCCGGAGCGATCCTGTTCCTCTCCGCCCGCGACGAGATCCGCGACCGGGCCGAGGGGCTGGCCCTCGGCGCCGACGACTACATCATCAAGCCGTTCGAGTTCGACGAGCTGGTGGCAAGGCTCCGCACGCATCTCATGCGCCGTGAGCAGGCGGAGGCGCCACGCTCGCGCATCACGGCCGGCAAGCTGATGCTCGACCTCGACACGCGGCAGGCGAGCTGCGGCGAGGCCAACGCGCGCCTCACGCCCCGCGAGGCCGACCTCCTCGCCATGCTGATGGAGAGCATCGGCAAGCCGGTTTCCCGGGCCGACATCTTCGAACGGCTCTGGGCCAGCCAGGGCGGCCTCTCCCTGAACGTGGTCGATGTCTATATCGGCTATCTACGCTCGAAGATGGCCGATTTTGTTCGTTTCGGCGGTCCGAGTCTGGTCACCGTGCGCGGCAAAGGATTCATGCTTGAGTTGCGCGGACCCGACTTCCGTCAGTGAGCCACTGTACTTAAGTCGCAGGGGCGCGCATTTCTCGATGGTTTCCGGAGGGTTAGGAAGTCTCTCACGAAAAATTTGGGAGGATCCGGCAAGTTAGTGCTTGAAGCGCGCAGCTGAATCGTCGATACCTCTCTCGCGCCGGAAATGAGAGCGCCATCAGTGTCTTAGGGTCCTCTTAGGAACCGCGTGACGCTCGGTGTAGATGTCGCGAAGGAGAAACACCATGAAGTGGGCTGCCCCGATCGTGTCCGAGATCTGCGTCGGCATGGAAGTGACGAGCTACGAGTCGGCCGAGATCGACACCTTCAACTGAGTTTAACGGGCCGGGGATCTCGGGAGCCGCACCATGCGCGTCGTGATCCTCGGTTCCGCGGCCGGCGGCGGCCTTCCCCAGTGGAATTGCCGCTGCCCCATCTGCACGCTGGCGCGGTCCGAGCCAGGCCGGGTGCGGCCCCGGACCCAGTCGAGCATCGCGGTCTCCGCGGACGGGTCGGATTGGCTGCTGATCAACGCCTCACCGGACATCCGGCAACAGCTCTTCGACAATCCCCAGATGCACCCGCGCGAGGGCCTGCGCCACTCTCCGATCCGCGCCGTGCTCCTGACGAACGGGGACGTCGACCACGTGGCGGGGCTGCTCACGCTCCGAGAAGGTCAGCCCTACACACTTTACGCCACGCGCGGCATTCTCGACTCTGTCAACGCCAACCGGGTTTTCGACGTGATGGCGGACGGCGTGGTCGCCCGACAGCCGATCGGCATGGATCAGCGCTTCGAGCCTCTTCCCGGCCTGTCCGTCACCCTCTTCCCGGTTCCCGGCAAGGTGCCGCTCTGGCTGGAGGACGAGACGATGGAGATCGGCGCCGAGACCGAGACGACGGTCGGCGCGCTGATCGAAGCCGGCGGCCGGCGCCTCGCCTACATCCCGGGTTGCGCCCGCGTCACCGACGGATTGCGGGAGCGGATCGCCGGCGTCGACGCGCTGCTCTTCGACGGGACCGTTCTGCACGACGACGACATGATCCGCGCCGGGGTCGGCACGAAGACCGGCTGGCGCATGGGGCACGTTCCCATGCGCGGCGACGGCGGCTCGATCGACGCCCTCGCGGGCGTGGAGATCGGACGCCGCATCTTCGTCCACATCAACAACACCAACCCGGTGTTGGTCGAAGGCTCGGCCGAGCGGGTGGATGTGGAGAAGGCCGGGTGGACGGTAGCCCATGACGGGCTGAGCCTGTCGCTTTAGGCCGCGACGACTTTGGAGTGCGTGTGATCTGGCAGTTCTCACCTACATCCTGAGTTGCCCGCGTCAGCGATGTTTGAAGGAGACGGGATCACCGAGCCCTTCTTCGAGATCTCCGCCGCACTTCGGCACCTCAGGATATGCGTGCGGAGCGGCCCCGCCTTTGAGGAACGAGCCCAGATCGTGATGGAGCGGTTTGCGGAGCTCCGAGACGGTCATGCGGGTGTACCCTGTGCTGCAGGCTCTGGCGGCTCGAACGGGGTTACCTGGACGGGGCCGGAGGTTGGGTCCGTAGCCGGGCGGCACTATATCGTGTCCAAGTTCAGATATTCGCCCCGCTGCCGAGGGCGGAACGACCGCACAGGAAACGCGACCCGAGAACGGACGCCGGAAACGCCATGAACGCAGTCTTCCCGACCCCCGACACCGCCGACAGCCAGCGTCTTCTGAGCCCCGACGAGCTGGAAGCGGCTCTGCGCGATATCGGCGCGCGCCGCTACCACAACCTGCATCCGTTTCACCGCCTCCTGCACGACGGCAAGCTCTCGAAGGATCAGGTCCGGGCCTGGGCGCTGAATCGCTACTATTACCAGGCAATGATCCCGGTGAAGGATGCCGCGGTGCTCGCCCGGATGACCGACGCGTCGCTGCGGCGGGTCTGGCGTCAGCGCATCGTCGATCACGACGGCGACCACGAGGGTGACGGCGGCATCGAGCGCTGGCTCAAGCTGGCGGAGGGCGTCGGCTTCGACCGCGATTACGTGCTGTCGACCCGCGGCATTCTCTCGGCCACGAAATTTTCCGTCGAGGCCTACGTCCATTTCGTGTCCGAGAAGACTCTGCTGGAGGCGATCGCCTCGTCGCTCACCGAGATGTTCTCGCCGACGATCATCTCGGAGCGGGTCGCCGGGATGCTGAAGAATTACGACTTCATCACCAAGGACACGCTGGCCTATTTCGACAAGCGTCTGACGCAGGCCCCGCGGGATGCCGACTTCGCGCTGGATTATGTCAAGCAGCACGCGACCACGCCCGAGCTGCAGCGGCAGGCTATGGCCGCGCTGACCTTCAAGTGCAATGTCCTCTGGACGCAGCTCGATGCCCTGTACTTCGCCTACGTGGCCCCCGGCCTGATCCCTCCGGATGCGTGGCAGCCCGGAGAGGGGCTGGTGGCCGAGCCGGCGCAGGTCCAGGCGGCCGGCGTCGGCAGGAAGACCGCGCCCGGCGACCGCCCGCGCCTGCCGCGCGGCGTGCGGCTGCGCAACGACGAGACGCGCGGCAAATACGTCCTGCTCGCCCCGGAGCGCACCTTCGACCTCGACGACAACGCCGTCGCGGTGCTCAAGCTCGTGGACGGCACGCGCAGCGTCGCCGACATCGCGGACGAATTGGGCAAGACCTACGCGGCCGACCCGCGTGCAATCGAGGCCGACATCCTGGTGATGCTCGACGGTCTCGCGGAGAAACGGGTTCTTGAGCGATGAACGCGCTGACGCCGAACCGGCCCGCCGCCCCGGCCCCGGTCGGTCTGCTCGCTGAGCTGACCCACCGCTGCCCGTTGCGCTGCCCCTATTGTTCCAATCCGCTGGAACTCGACCGCCGCTCCGGCGAGCTCGACACGGCGACGTGGCAGCGGGTGCTCACGGAGGCGTCCGCGCTCGGCGTGCTCCACGTGCACCTGTCCGGCGGCGAACCGACGGCGCGCAACGACATCGTCGAGATCACCAAGACCTGCGCGGATCTCGGCCTGTACTCGAACCTGATCACCTCCGGGGTCGGCGGAGCCTTGTCGAAGCTCCAGGCGCTCTACGATGTCGGCCTCGATCACGTGCAGCTCTCGGTGCAGGGCGTGGACGCGCAGAATGCCGAGAAGATCGGTGGCCTGAAGAACGCCCAGCCGCAGAAATTCGCGTTCGCCGCCAAGGTGGTGGAACTTGGGCTGCCGCTGACCCTCAACTCCGTCATCCACCGCGGCAACATCCACGAGGTGGCGGGCTTCATCGATCTCGCGGTGAAGATGGGCGCCAAGCGCCTCGAGGTGGCGCACACCCAGTATTACGGCTGGGCCTACGTGAACCGCGCCGCCCTGATGCCCAACAAGGCGCAGGTGGACGAGTCGATCCGCATCGTCGAGGCGGCTCGCGAGCGCCTGAAGGGGCAACTCGTGATCGATCTCGTCGTGCCCGACTATTACGCGAAGTACCCCAAGGCCTGCGCCGGCGGCTGGGGCCGCAAGCTGATGAACGTGACGCCCCAGGGCAAGGTCCTGCCGTGCCACGCGGCCGAGACGATCCCGGGGCTGGAGTTCTGGAACGTCGCCGACCATTCGCTCGGCGAGATCTGGCATGACTCGCCGGCCTTCACGGCCTATCGCGGGACGGACTGGATGAAGGAGCCGTGCCGCTCCTGCGACCGCCGCGAGAAGGATTGGGGCGGGTGCCGTTGCCAGGCGCTGGCCCTGGCCGGCGACGCCGCGGCCACGGATCCGGCCTGCTCGCTCTCCCCGCTCCATGCCAAGGTGCGGGCCCTCGCGGTGGAAGAGGCGGCCGAGAACCCGCCGGATTACGTCTATCGGACGATCGGCAGCAACGTCCGGTCGCCGCTCAAGGAGGAAGTGCACTCGTGAGAGTTCTTGCTACGACGGCCCTGGCCCTTGTTCTGGCCGCGCTGCCGGCTTTCGCCGAGGACGCGCCGAAACCCGCGACCGTCACCCAGGCCAACGCCGCCGCCCCGCCCTCGGCCGCCGACCTGCTGTTCGATCAGCCTCAGATGAAGAACGCGGCGCCGGGATCGACCATCACGTACAATTACCTGCGCCGCTCCGGCATCTCCGGCGGCCCGTTCGGGGCCCCGCTGCAGGACACGGTCGCGCTGAAGATCGAACCGGGTAAGAGCCCCGACGCGCGCGATATCCGCGTCACGATGTTTTCCGGCCTGAACCGCGTGCCGGCCGGACCGTTCGAGGACATGGCGGGCAACCCCGTCGTGTCGCTGTTTCTCGAGAACCACCTCCGGGCGCTGGCCAAGGTATTGGAAGCCAACCCGCGCTATCTGAAGCTGGCGATCCGACGGGGCCTGCGCGAGAAGGCGACCGTGACGCCGACGAAGGTCGAGTTCGACGGTCGCACCGTCGATGGCTGGCGCGTGGTGACCAAGCCCTTCGAGGGCGATGCGATGACGCAGCGTATGCGCGGCCTCGATGACCTGACCTACACCTTCGTCACCGCCCCCTCCGTCCCGGGTGAGATCGTCTCGATCGAGGCATCCTCGAAGAACAAGGACGGCGGCGAGCTGCTTGAGGAGAAGCTGAACTATGATCAGAAGGCTGGCTGAACGCGGCGCGCTGGCCGTCCTCGCCCTGACCCTGTCGGGCCTGGCCGGCTACGCGGCCGAGGAGAACGACTACCCGACCGATGCGCGGGTCGATTACGTGTTCGGCTGCATGGCGGCCAACGGCCAGACCCGCGAGAGCCTGCAGAAGTGCTCCTGCTCGCTCGATCAGCTCGCCGCCATCCTGCCGTATGACAAGTACGTCCAGGCGAGCACGGTGCTGTCGATGCGGCAGGGCATCGGCAACCGCGCCAACGAGTTCAAGTCGACCAAGATCTTCGACGACAAGGTCGCGGAACTCCGGCGCGCCCAGGCCGAGGCCGAGATCCGCTGCTATCGCGGCTGATCGTGCAGAGAGGCCGGCCGGCGTTGCGCCGGCCTCGCGATTCGCGCACACGGGGTCTCGTAGCGCGCTCGTGACCGGGACTCCCTTCGTGACCCCCTCTTCCGGCCTTTCCAACCTGCTGCCCGATCTCGGAGGGCGCACGCTGGTCATGGGCATCCTGAACGTCACGCCCGATTCCTTCTCGGACGGCGGCCTGTTCGCCGGAGAGGCCGCAGCCGTGGCGCAGGCGGAGCGGCTTGTCGCGGACGGGGCGGCGATCCTGGACATCGGCGGCGAATCCACCCGGCCCGGGCATGTGCCCGTCTCGGCCGAGGACGAGCAGGCGCGGGTCCTGCCGGTGATCCGCGCGGTGGCTCCGCGGCTGGCCGTGCCGATCTCCATCGACACCTATAAGGCTTCGACGGCGCGCGGCGCTCTCGAGGCCGGCGCGCGGATCGTGAACGACGTCTGGGGCCTCCAGCGCGAGCCCGACATCGCCTCCGTGGCGGCCGCGCACGGCGCGCCGGTCATCATCATGCACAACCGCGCGTCGATCGATCCAGAGATCGACATCGTCGCCGACATGCAGGCCTTCTTCGAGCGGTCACTCGGCATCGCCCATCGCGCGGGGATCGCGGATTCCGAGATCGTGCTCGATCCGGGTGTCGGCTTCGGCAAGACCTGGGCGCAGCATCTCGAGGTCTTGCGGCGGCTCCCGGAGATCCGCGCCCTCGGCTTTCCGGTTCTAGTCGGCGTTTCCCGCAAGTCTCTCCTCGGACGCCTGCACGATCGCGAGACCCGACCGGCGGATCGGCTCTACGGCTCCCTCGCCGCGCACGCTCTGGCGGCGACACTGGGGGCCGACATCGTCCGCGTGCACGACGTGGCTGCGCATATCGATGCGATGCGCGTCGTCGACGCCGTGATGCGGCCGGGGGAGCGGTGAGCATGGGCGGCGATCTGATCCGCGTCACCCGCATCGCCGTGTTCGGGCGCCACGGGCTGTTGCCCGAAGAGGCCGTGCTCGGTCAGCGCTTCTACATCTCCCTCGAGGCCCGCCTCGACCTCAGCGAGGCCGGACGGTCCGATGCGGTCGCCGGCACGGTGAGCTACGCCGACCTGACGCAGATCGCCGTCGCGATCAGCACGGAGCAGCGCTTCAACTTGATCGAAGCCCTCGCGGAGACCATCGCGGCGAGCATCCTCGAGCGCTTCGCGCGCATCGACGCGATCACCGTCCGCGTCGACAAGCCGAGCGCGCCGATCCCGGCGATCCTGGACGGCGTCAGCATCGAGATCACACGCCAGCGCGGAGACCGCGCATGAGGGCCTATCTCGGCATCGGCAGCAATATCGGTGACATGGCCGCGATGCTGGACCGGGCTGTTGCGGGGCTCGCCGCCGTGCCCGGCATCGCGATCGTCGCGCGCTCGGCCGATTATCGCACGCCGCCCTGGGGCAAGACTGATCAGCCCTGGTTCCTCAACGGCGCCGTGGCGATCGACACGGACCTTGATCCGCACGGCCTGCTGGATGCCTGCCTGTCGGTGGAGCACGATCTCGGCCGCGTGCGCGAGGAACGCTGGGGGCCGCGGATCATCGACATCGATGTGCTCGCCTACGAGGGGGCCGCCGTCGACGATGCGCGCCTCGTGCTGCCGCACCGCTACGTGCGCGAGCGCGCCTTCGTGCTGGTGCCGCTCGCCGAGATCGCTCCGGATCTCGTCATCGGCGGCGAGCGGGTGGTCGACGCCCTCGCGAAACTCGACCGGACCGGCATCGCCCCGGCCTGAGGCCGCTCAGCGCTCGCCAGGCTCGGCCAGCTTGTTGTCTTCCTGGTCGAGAAGCGGCACGTCGTACGCGCGCAGGACCTGATCGATATCCGCCTTGCGCTTGCGCAGGACCGTGTTCAGCGTGCGCTTCCAATCGTTCTCGCCGAGGCGGACGCCCATGGCGATCCGATAGGCCATCGGCGGCCGCTCGGGCTCCTTGAGCAGCGGCACCACGCTCATGGCCGTCCCGGACTGCTTCGCGAGCCAGCCCGCGGCCGGTCCCCAGAGCACGGCGGCGTCGATCTCCTTGGCGGCAAGGGCTGCGATGATCTCGGCTGCGACCGTCTGATGCTTGCGGGAGGGGTCGAGCTGATACGGCGCGTAGGCTTTCATGCTGGACACGAGGCCCAACTCGCCCATCCGGTTCACCGGCGGGGTTCCCGCGATGACACCGATGCTTTTGCCCTTCAGGCGCGCGTCATCAAGGCCCGTCACGCCGTCGAATTCCCCGGCGCGGGTGACCAGCGTGTAGGCGGACCGATAATACGGATTCGTGGTCTGGACGAGGTCGCTGCCGAAGGCCTGGCCCATGATCAGGTCGCAGAGGCCGGTCCCGAGCGTGTTGCGCACGAAACCCGGGCCCTGGGTCAGCCAGTAATAGCGGACCTTCACCTTCAGTTCGTCGGCGATGATCGCCGCGATCTTGTTCTCAAAGCCGTCCTCCTTGCGTTCGGAGAACGGCATGTTGCCCGGATCCCCGCAGACGCGCAGCACGTCCGTGGTGACCGTATCCGGCAGATGCTGGGCGAGCGCTCCCTGTGCCCCGGTCAGAGTCAGGGCACAGAGCGCGACGATCCGGGCAAGAGACGACATCAGCCGCCCATGCATTCCTTCTCCGCCTTGCGGGCGGCTTCGGGCTTGTCCTCGTGGTCGGACGGACGGATACGCCCGATCGCACCGGCGGCGCGCGCCTTGAGGTAGACGTAGAGGTCGTCCGAGTAGCACATGACGTTCTTATTGTCGCCGAAGGCCGGCATGACCTTCTGCTCGGCGGCGCTAACGTCCTGCTTGCCGCCCACTAGGATGCCGATGAACTCCTCGTAGGAGAGGTGCTTCAGCGAGTCCTTCAGCGCCGGCGCGTAGGTCGAACCCATGCCGTCCGGGCCGTGGCAGACGTGGCACTCGGCGTGATAGCGGCGGTAACCCGAGTAGGAGTACCAGTCGAGCTTCTTGCCGTCCTGGGTGACGCGGAAAGTCGGGTGACCGTCGGCATCCAGGTACTTGCCGTCCTCGACCTTAACGGCCGCATCCTTCTTGAGCAGCTTCTCGTCCTGCTCGGCGGTCTTGTCGTTCGCGTTGAGCGAGTTGGCGAGGGCGGGGTCGGCGGGCTTGGCATCCTCAGCATGTACGGCAACCGCAGAGACGGTCGCTAGGGCGAGGGCGGCGATAACCGGCCGCGTTACAATCTTGCTGAGGTTGAGCAACGCATGTGTCTCCCTGGATCGAGGCCCTTCGTCTCCCTCCGAGCCGTAGCCTCTTGCGCGAAAGTCTAATCACAAGGATGCCGGCGCGGGAACCCGCGCCGGCACCGATTTTAACAGGTGGACCCTGCGGCCGATTAGTTCGGCAGAGCGAAGACCGTCAGCTGACCGCCGAGGTTGGTGTACTGCGACAGAGCCGCGTAGCCACCCACCGCGCCGAGACCGGCGTTCGGGTCGGTCAGGCCGGCCGCGAGGCCGATGCCGGCCCAGCCGCCGACGCCCGAGAGGACGCCCACGTACTGCTTGCCCTTGTGCTGGTAGGTCATCACGTTGCCGATGATGCCCGACGGGGTCTTGAACTTGAACAGCTCCTTGCCGCTCTTGTCGTCGACCGCCTTCAGGTAACCCTCAAGCGTGCCGTAGAACACCACGTCGCCGGCGGTGGCCAGAGCACCGGACCACACCGAGAACTGCTCGGCGTTGGACCACTTGATCTTGCCGTTGACGCCATCCCACGCGATGAAGTTGCCCATGCCGCCGTGCGAATTCGGGGCCGGGTACATCGAGAGGGTCGCACCGACGTAGGGCTGGCCCGGGGTGTAGGTCACCCGGAACGGCTCGTAGTCCATGCAGACGTGGTTGGTGGGCACGTAGAACAGGTTGGTCTTCGGCGAGAAGGCCGCAGGCTGCTGATCCTTGGTGCCCAGCGCCGCCGGGCAGATGCCCTTGGAGTTGGTGTCCTCACCGTTCTGCTCGGTCGAGTACTTCGACACGACCAGCGGCCGGCCGTAGTTCTTCGAACCCTTGTCCATGTCGACCTTGGACGCCCAGTTGACGGCCGGATCGAACTTCTCGGCGACGAGCAGGCTGCCGTCCGCGCGGTTCAGCGTGTAGCCGAAGCCGTTACGGTCGAAGTGGGTCAGGAGCGGCTGCTCCTTGCCGTCAACCTTCTGATCCGTGAGGATCATCTCGTTGATGCCGTCGTAGTCCCACTCGTCGTGGGGGGTCATCTGGTAGACCCACTTGGCGACGCCGGTATCCGGGTTACGCGCCCAGATGGTCATCGACCACTTGTTGTCGCCCGGACGCTGCTTGGGGTTCCAGGTCGAGGGGTTGCCCGAGCCGTAGTACATCAGGTCGAGCTTGGGATCGTAGGAGAACCAGCCCCAAGTGCAGCCGCCGCCGGTCTTCCACTGATCGCCTTCCCAGGTCTTCAGCGAGGAGTCCTTGCCGACCGGCTTGCCGAGCGAGGTGGTCTTCTCCGGGTCGACCAGCATCTGGTCGTCCGGGCCCTCGGAGTAGCCGCGCCACACCTTCTTGCCGGTCTTCAGGTCGTAGGCGGTGACGTGGCACTGCACGCCGAACTCGCCGCCCGAGATGCCGACGATGACCTTGTCCTTGACCGGCAGAACCGTCGCGGTGTTGGTCTCGCCCTTCTTCGGGTCGCCGTTCACGACCGACCAGTTGACCTTGCCGGTCTTGGCGTCGAGCGACACGAGGGTGGTGTCGGCCTGGTGCAGGAGGATGGCGCCGTCGGCGTAGGCCAGACCACGGTTGACCGTGTCACAGCACATGACCGGGATCACGGACGGATCCTGCTTCGGCTCGTACTTCCAGATGATCTTCGCCTCGTGGTCGAGGTCGAGGGCGTACACGATGTTCGGGAACGGCGTGTGCACGTACATGATGTTGCCGACGACGAGCGGCGAGCCCTCGTGGCCACGCAGGACGCCGGTCGAGAAGGTCCAGGCGACCTGGAGGTTCTTCACGTTCGACGCGTTGATCTGATCGAGCTTCGAGTAACGCGTATTCGCGTAATCGACCGTCTGAAGCACCTGCTCCGCCGGGTTGGCGATGCCCTTCATGACGCTTTCGTTGGCCAGCGCCGGCGCGGCAACGGCCGCGACGCCCGCGCCGAGCGCAAGGAGATGTACCGCTCTCATGGGTTCCTCCGACAAGTCTTTGAGTGTTTTCGCGACACGTCTAGAGAGTGGCGTCGCTTAGACTCCGACCTGACTGTTTGCGACAGGGATGGACGCCTCGGTAGCGGGCATAGTGGACTTCGAGGAGATCTGCAGACCCCCTAGCCAGGAACCGCCATCCCTGAGGCGGTCCCCTCGAAACCGAGGCTTGAACGGACCTTAAGAGATTTTTGAGCGCCGTCAACTCGCTGTTCCATGCTCGACGGCACTTGGTGAAAGCTTCTTTTCGCGTGACAGAAGCACGGCGAATGTCATTGTCCTGCGAAAAGAAATGCTGCGACGCACAAATAGCCGGCCGTTCTTTCGGAAGCGTCTCACGGCGACGTGAGCCGTTTGCATGCAGATCTTGCAGACGAGGAAGCTTTGCTGATGCCGCTTATGCGCCGATGGCGGGCGTTGCAGGTGAATCAGGGTTGTCGGAGCAGGGTTGAGGACCGCAGCGCGATATCGCTGAGCGGGGGTTTGATCAGGATCCGCAGCGCCGGCGGCCTGTGCGCCGTGTCGCCGCATCTCGCCAAGGTGGGGATCTCAACAGCGTCTAAGCGGTTTGCGCGCGACAAATTGCCAGATCATCCCGGAGACGGGCTGGTCCTGCTGCGCCGCGCCCCAATCGGGCGACTCGGGAACCGTCTTTGGTGAATCGCACGACGGCGCGGAGCAGTGCGGAGATTACAGGCTCCCGACCGGTCCTGTGCTCTCGAACTCCGCGACATCCTCCACGAGGTCGGTCAGCGAGATGGCGAGACGCCGTCCGTTCGCGAGACGGAGTTGCGCATCCGGTTCGATCCAGATTGGCCTGAGGTTGGAATGACTGCCGTGCAGCGTGCCGTAGGCCACAACGCCGTCGGCGCGCCGCTCGATCACCACACGGTAGCGGACGCGCACGGGTCCGCACCCGTCAGCGGAAACCAGCCCACGGCCGGCCAGCGTCTTCAGAACTTCGTTCGGCTCGAACATACGCGCGACGCTTGGGCGGGACTAAGCGGCAATCCCATTGCCATTTAGTCCCGGTCCGCAGGCAAGTCACGCTTGCAGCCTTGGCACGCCGTATCGCCGGGAGGATCCTGTCATGCGGCGGTGGCTCAGACGTCGCTGGGTGCCGAAGGCTCAAGGGCACGAACGACGATGCGGCCGGCCTCCACGGACAGCGCCAGCCGCCCCTGTTTCAAGGCCAAGGCCCTGTCCCCGAACAGGCTCCGCCGCCAGCCCTGAAGGGCCGGAACGTCGGCAGCATCGTCGTCGGCAATAGCCTCCAGATCGTCGACCGTGCCGATGATCTTGGGCGCGACGCCTTCCGCCTCGCAGACTGCTTTCAGAAGGACCTTGAGAAGCTCCACGATCGCGCCGTTTCCGCCGCTCCGGCGCACGCGCTCCGGAAGACGGATGTCGCTGGTGTCGCGCGATAGCCCGCGCTCGACGGCCGCGACGATGTCGGCCCCCGTGCGCGAGCGCTCGAAGCCCGCCGGAATCGTTCGCAGCCGGGCCAGGGCCTCCGCGCTCCGGGGCGCCGCCGAAGCTACGTCGATGACGGCCTCATCCTTCAGGATTCGCCCGCGCGGGACATTGCGCGCTTGGGCCTCGCTCTCGCGCCAAGCGGCGACCTCCATCAGCACGGCGATCTCGCGAGGCTTGCGCATCCGGCCGGCCAAGCGCCGCCAGGCTTGCGCCGGATCGGCTCGGTACGTCTCGGGCGAGGTCAGCACGGCCATTTCCTCGTCGAGCCAAGCACCGCGATCCGTGCGCAGCAGCTCGGCGACGAGGACCTCGTAGACCTTCACCAGATGGGTGACGTCTGACAGCGCATAGGTGAGCTGCGCGTCGGAGAGCGGCCGCCGTGACCAGTCCGTGAAGCGGGAGGACTTGTCGATCTTGGCCTTGGCCACGTCGTTGACGAGCTGCTCGTAGGAGACCGAGTCGCCGTAGCCGCACACCATAGCGGCGACCTGCGTGTCGAAGAACGGGTGCGGCAGAATCCCGCCGATCAGCCAGATGATCTCGAGATCCTGGCGCGCGGAATGGAAAACCTTCACGACGCGCTCGTCGGCCATCAGGTCAATGAACGGCTGCAGATCGAGCCCCGGTGCCAGCGGGTCGATCAGAACTGCGGAGCCGTCCGGAGCCGCCATCTGGATCAGGCAGAGCTTCGGGTAGTACGTCGTCTCACGCATGAACTCCGTGTCGACGGTTACGAAGGG
Source organism: Methylobacterium sp. FW102-HT35C08 (assembly GCF_058790235.1). Lineage (NCBI taxonomy): Bacteria > Pseudomonadati > Pseudomonadota > Alphaproteobacteria > Hyphomicrobiales > Methylobacteriaceae > Methylobacterium > Methylobacterium sp. FW102-HT35C08. The sequence goes on from NZ_JBYTCL010000002.1 coordinate 2,731,099, forward strand.
CTGCCCGGCCAGCTGGGTGCAGATTTCGCGCAGCGCGTCGGTCGTGGTGATCAGGTCCATAGGTCGGCTATACGCAACCGCCGCGGCCCTGGGGAGGGATCCGCGCGCAGGTCCCCATCTTTCCGACATCGGGTGTCAGGATACCGGTCATGCCTGCCCGGCCATGACGGCCCGACGGCGTGCCCGGGATTGCCGCCGAATGCGCAGCGCGTCGGCGCGGCGTTGCGCCTCGGCGCGTCCCAGGAGCCGGTCGAGGATGCCGGTTTCGATGCGCTCGCCCGTCGCACCGTCCGTGAGGCGACGGATACGGTCGACACGGAAACCGCGATAGCCGCCCCGTCGGGCGTCAATTCCGCCGAGCAGGGTCCTGCCCGGCCCGAGCTTCAACTCGCGAGCGTCCAGCGACCGGTTGCTCCACGCACCGGTGGCATCTTCGTAGACGAGGTCGAAATGGCCATCGAGCGGCAGCGTCCGCCACACGCTCGGTGCGGTCTCGAACGTCATCTCCCGTCGGCCCTCCGGCTGGAAAAAAGCGTTGTGGTTCATGCACATCATATGGGGATGAGCAGCGCTTTCCGGTAGTCCGGACGCGCGGCGCGGCGCCGTTCTTGCGGCCATTGCGGGTGCCCTGCGCTTGACTTGGGGGGCCTCGCGTGAATGGTGCCGGCCTTCCCACAGAAGAAGCCCGTCATGCACCGTTACCGTTCCCACACCTGCGGGGCGCTCCGCCCGTCCGACGTCGGGCAGAGTGTCCGCCTCTCCGGCTGGTGCCACCGCATCCGCGACCACGGGGGCGTGCTGTTCGTGGATCTGCGGGACCATTACGGCCTGACGCAGTGCGTGATCGATTCCGACTCGCCGGCCTTCAAGGCCGCCGAAGCCGTGCGCTCGGAATGGGTCGTGCGGATCGACGGCCGCGTCCGCACCCGCCCGGCCGGCACCGAGAATGCCGAGCTTCCGACCGGCGCGGTCGAGGTCTATATCGATGACCTGGAGGTGCTGGGCCCGGCGGGCGAGCTGCCGCTGCCGGTCTTCGGCGACTTGGAATATCCGGAGGAGACGCGGCTCCGGTACCGCTTCCTCGACCTGCGCCGGGAGAAGCTCCACGCCAACATCATGAAGCGCGGCGCGATCATCGATTCGCTCCGCCGCCGGATGCGCGAGGGTGGCTTCTTCGAGTTCCAGACCCCGATCCTGACCGCCTCCTCGCCCGAGGGCGCACGCGACTACCTCGTGCCGTCGCGGGTTCATCCCGGCAAGTTCTACGCGCTCCCGCAGGCGCCGCAGCAGTTCAAGCAGCTGACGATGATCGCGGGCTTCGACCGCTACTTCCAGATCGCGCCCTGTTTCCGCGACGAGGATGCCCGCGCCGACCGCTCGCCGGGCGAGTTCTACCAGCTCGACATCGAGATGAGCTTCGTCACCCAGGAGGACGTGTTCCAGGCCGTGGAGCCGGTCCTGCGCGGTGTCTTCGACGAGTTCGCCGAGGGCAAGCGCGTCACTCGGGAATTCCCGCGGATCACCTTCGCGGATTCGATACTGAAATACGGCGTCGACAAGCCGGACCTGCGCAACCCGCTGATCATCGCCGACGTCTCCGACCTGTTCGCCCGTGATGACGTGGCCTTCAAGGCGTTCAAGGGCGTGATCGCCTCCGGCGGCGTGGTCCGGGCGATCCCGGCGACCGGGGCGGCCAGCCAGCCGCGCTCGTTCTTCGACAAGCTCAACGACTGGGCCCGCTCCGAGGGCGCGCCGGGCCTCGGCTACGTCGTGTTCGAGGAGGAGAACGGCCAGCTCTCCGGCAAGGGGCCGATTGCCAAGTTCATCCCGGCCGAGGTGCAGGCGTTGATCGCCGAGCGGGCGGGCGCCAAGGCCGGCGACGCGGTGTTCTTCTCGGCGGGTCCGGAAGCCAAGGCGGCCGGGCTCGCCGGCAAGGCCCGTATCCGCATTGGCGACGAGCTGGGCCTCTGCGACAAGGACCAGTACGCGTTCTGCTGGATCACCGACTTCCCGATGTACGAGTGGAGCGAGGAGGAGAAGCGGATCGACTTCTCCCACAACCCGTTCTCGATGCCGAACATCGACCGCGAGGCGTTCCTGGCGCTCGACCTCGACGCTCTCGCCGGCGAGGACGAGAACGGCGCGAACACCAAGCGGATCCTGGACATCAAGGCGTTCCAGTACGACATCGTCTGCAACGGCGTGGAGCTGTCCTCGGGCGCGATCCGCAACCACCGTCCGGACGTGATGGAGAAGGCCTTCGCGATCGCGGGCTACGGCCACGAGGTGCTGGAGCAGAAGTTCGGCGGCATGCTGAACGCCCTGCGCATGGGCGCCCCGCCGCACGGTGGGATCGCGCCGGGCGTGGACCGCATCGTCATGCTCCTGTGCAACGAGCCGAACATCCGCGAGGTGGTGCTGTTCCCGATGAACCAGCGCGCCGAGGACCTGATGATGGGCGCGCCCTCCGAGGCGACGCCGAAGCAGTTGCGCGAGCTGCACATCCGGCTCAACCTGCCCGAGAAGAAGGCCTGAGGCGGCGCGATCCGCCGCCCGGTGCCGAGTCTCGTCGCGATCGTCGTCGCGCATGACAGCGCCGACATGCTGCCCGGCTGCCTCGCGGCGCTTGCCGGGCAGCACGTGCCGGCGATCGTGGTCGACAATGCCAGCCGGGATGCCTCCGCTTCCGTCGCGGAGGCGGCCGGCGCGCAGGTGATCCGCAACGCCCGCAACGAGGGCTATGGCCGCGCCAACAACCGGGGCGTCCGCGCCGCTGAGACCGCGGAGCACGTCCTCATCGTCAACCCGGACGTGATCCTGCGACCGGGTTCTGTGGATGCCCTGTTGGACGCGGCGCGATCCTGGCCGGATGCGGGCCTGCTGGCCCCGCGCCTCATCGAACCCGACGGACGCTACTTCTTCCAGGCGCGCTCGCTGCTGGCGTCTTACCTTACGAACCCCACCGGCCGGCTCGCGCTGCCGCAGGGCGATGCCTGCGCGCCCTTCCTCTCCGGGGCCTGCCTGATGATGCCGCGCGCCCTGTTCCTCGACCTCGGCGGTTTCGACAAGAACATCTTCCTGTTCTACGAGGATGACGACCTGTGCCGGCGCGTCGCCGATCGCGGTCGTGCCCTGATCCACGTCCACCGCGCCGAAGCGTTGCACGGTCGCGGCCGGTCGTCGGCGCCCGAGCCGGGACGGGTGTTTCGGGCGCGCTGGCATCAGGCATGGTCGCGCGCCTATGTCAGCCGGAAATACGGCCTACCGGACCCGAGTCTCGCCGCGCTGGCGGCCAATGTGCCGAAGGCGCTGCTGTCCGGGCTGGTCCTGCGTCGGGCGGGACTGGAGCGCTACGGGGGCTCGGCCGCGGGCGCCCTCGCCTTCCTGCGGGGCCGGACCGCGCTGGCCCGCGAGGGTCTGACCGGATGAGCGCGCCGACGATCGCGATTGCGCTGGAACGCGGGCGCAACGGCTTCACCGGCCTGAGGCTGATGCTGGCTCTGGCCGTCGTGGTGTCCCACGCGTTCAGCGTCGCGACCGGCGCGGCCGGCGACGAGCCCCTCGCCCGGCTCACCGGCTACACGCTGGGCGAGCACGCGGTGAACGGCTTCTTCGCCGTGTCGGGCTTCCTGGTCACGATGAGCTGCGACCGCCGCGGCACCCGGGACTACGCCCTCGCCCGGACCCTGCGGATCCTGCCCGGATTGGTTGCCGCGACCCTCGTGGTGTCGCTGGGGCTCGGCGCGATGCTGACGCGCCTGCCCGTCGCCGAGTACCTGCGCGATCCGGCCTTGTGGACGTTCATCCGCGGGACGCTGACGACCTTCAAGAGCAACGCCGCCCTCCCCGGCGTCTTCGAATCCAATCCCTACCGGGCGCCCCTCGGCACGGTCTGGACGCTCAAATACGAGGTGCTGTGCTACCTCGGCGTCCTCGTCGCTGCCCTGTGCGGCCTGCTCCGGCGCCGGTGGTCGGCGCTCCTGATCGTGGCCGGGCTGGCACTCGCCCTGTCGATCGTCGCCGGCCTGCGCGGACCCGATCTATCGAAGGGCACGGAGACCGCCCTGCGCCTGCCGTTGATCTTCGCGGCCGGCGCGGCCCTGTATCTCTGGCGCGCACGCCTGCGTATCTCGGGCGCCGCCCTCGCCTGCCTGGCCTTCGGCGCCTTCATCCTCGCGCGGACGCCGGCCTACCCGGCCCTCCTGTTCCTGGCGGAAGCCTATGGCGCGGTCTGGCTCGCCGTCGGACCGATGGCCCGCCGGCTGTTCGATCCGCCTGCCGACCTGTCCTACGGGATCTATCTCTATGGCTGGCCGATCCAGCAGAGCCTGCACGTCCTGTGGCCGCAGGCTTCCGGGTTGGCCCTCCTGATCCCGGCACTCGGCCTGACGCTGCCCGTGGCGACCCTGTCTTGGTACGGAATCGAGCGGCCCGCGCTGGCGTTGAAGGCACGGGCGCTCGGGCGACGGCGCCTGGGCACGATCGAGCCGGCCGGGCCGTGACCGCCGACCGGCCGCTTTCGCCGCTCGAAGCGCTGGAGCTGGCGGCGCGAATGCTGGAGGCGCACGGCTTCGCGATCGTCGCACGCAACGAGCGCGGCGACAGCCTCTACATGCGGCGACCGGACTGCGCCTGGCACCTGCGCGTCTCGAACCACGCGCGCACCGCCAAGCAGCGCGCCCGTCGCTTCGATATCCTCGCGAGCCTCGTCATAGACGGGCCGTGCTCTCCGGATCAGGTCGGGAAACGCGTCCGGGATGCCGTTCGGAACTTCGATGCCGCCCGCGCGCAGGTCGCGGATCAGGCCTCCGCGGCGGGGTCGCGGAAGTAGGGCTCGACGGTACCCTTCAGCTTCACCGTCATCGGATTGCCGGCCCGGTCGAGGGTCTTGCCGGCCGAGAGCCGGACCCAGCCCTCGCTCACGCAGTACTCCTCGACGTTCGTCTTCTCGACGCCCTTGAACCGGACGCCGACCCCGCGCTCGAGCATCTTCTCGTCGTAGAACGGGCTGTTCGGGTTGGCGGCTAGGCGGTCGGGAGGCGTGTCGGTCATCGTCCGGATCTCGGATGGTCTTCGCGTTGGGCCTCGCCGGTAAGGGAATCCGCGCCCGCGCGCAACGCCGCGAGCAAGTCCGCGATCCGCCCGCTCTGCAGCAGCGGCACGAGCCGCGTCACTGCATCGTGCGGCAGATCCCACCACGCTGCCGCGACGAGCGCCTCCACCATCGCGGCGTCGAAGCGGCGGCGCACCACCCGCGCCGGATTGCCCGCCACCACGGCGTAAGCGGGCACGTCGCGGGTCACCACGGCGCGGGCCGCCACCACGGCCCCGTGCCCGACGGTCACCCCCGAGAGGATCATGCAGCCCGATCCGAGCCAGACATCGTGCCCGATCACCACGTCGCCGCGCGAGGCATGGTAATCCTCGGGCGCCCGGGCGTCGGGGAACAGCCCGCGCATCGCGGCGAACGGGTAGGTCGACGACCAGTCGAGGCGATGATCGCCGCCGAGCAGGATCTCGACCTTGTCGGCGATGGAACAATAGCGGCCGATCGTCAGCCGCCGCCCGCTCTCCGGGAAGCGGACTTTTGGACGCCCGTACGAATAAGCGCCTATGGAGAAGCCGTAGGTCCTCGCCAGCTTGGCGAGGTGGATCCGGGTCTCGTTGTGCGGGTTGCGCCCCCTGCGCAGCCGGTGCAACAGACCGGTCAAGACGCGAGCCCGCGCGATGCGCGACCGTGTCGTCCTCGGTGAAGAAGGTGAGCGGGAGCGTGGGCGATGGCCGATAACATGTCCGAGGACCTCAAGGCCGGGGCGCTCGTCTACCACCGCCTGCCCCAGCCCGGGAAGCTGGAGATCCAGGCGACCAAGCCGCTGGGCAACCAGCGCGATCTCGCCCTGGCCTACTCGCCCGGCGTCGCCGCCGCCTGCATGGCGATCCACGACGACCCGCAGCAGGCCGCCGAACTTACCATCCGCCAGAACCTCGTGGCGGTGCTCTCCAACGGCACGGCCGTGCTGGGCCTGGGCGATATCGGCCCGCTCGCCTCCAAGCCCGTGATGGAGGGCAAGGCGGTCCTGTTTAAGAAATTCGCCGGCATCGACGTGTTCGACATCGAGGTCGACCAGAAGGACGTCTCGAAGCTCGTCGACGTCGTCTGTGCGCTGGAGCCGACCTTCGGCGGCATCAACCTGGAGGACATCAAGGCGCCCGAGTGCTTCGAGGTCGAGGAGCAGTGCCGGGCGCGGATGAACATCCCGGTCTTCCACGACGATCAGCACGGCACGGCGATCATCGTGGCGGCCGCCGTCCTCAACGGCCTGGAGCTCGCCGGCAAGAACCTCGCCGACGTCCGGATCGTCACCTCCGGGGCGGGTGCAGCGGCGCTCGCCTGCCTCAACCTGCTCGTTTCCCTCGGCGCGACCCGCGAAAACATCACGGTCACCGACATCAAGGGCGTGGTCTACAAGGGCCGCCCGGAACTGATGGACCGCTGGAAGGACGTCTACGCCCAGGAGACCGACAAGCGGACGCTCGCCGAGGTGATCCCGGGTGCGGACGTGTTCATCGGCCTGTCGGCCGGCGGCGTCCTGAAGCCCGAGTACCTGAAGGAGATGGCCGAGAAGCCGCTGATCATGGCGCTCGCCAATCCCTACCCGGAGATCATGCCGGACCTGGCCGAGAAGGAGCGGCCGGACGCGATGATCTGCACCGGCCGGTCGGACTTCCCGAACCAGGTCAACAACGTCCTGTGCTTCCCCTACATCTTCCGCGGCGCGCTGGATGTCGGCGCCCACAAGATCAACGAGGAGATGAAGAAGGCCGCCGTGAAGGCGATCGCGGGCCTAGCCCACGAGACCACCTCGGACGTGGTCGCCCGCGCCTATGGCGGCGAGGCGCGCCCGTTCGGGCCGAGGTCCCTGATCCCGAGCCCGTTCGACCCGCGCCTGATCCTGCGCATCGCCCCGGCGGTCGCCAAGGCCGCGATGGATTCGGGCGTGGCTGGCCGGCCGCTCGCCGATTTCGACGCCTATGTCGACAGCCTCGACCGGTTCGTGCACCGGTCCGGCCTGATCATGAAGCCTTTGTTCTCGAAGGCGAAGGCCGAGCCCAAGCGCGTGATCTACGCCGAGGGTGAGGACGAGCGCGTGCTCCGCGCCGTTCAGGCGATCGTCGAAGACAAGGTTGCGTTCCCGATCCTAGTCGGCCGGCCCCGGGTGGTGGAAACCCGGCTGAAGCGCTTCGGCCTGTCCCTCGTGCACGGCCGCGACTTCGAGCTGATCGATCCCGAGGACGATCCGCGCTACCGCGCCTACGTGCAGACCTATCTCGAGGTGGCGGGACGCCGGGGCATCACCCCCGACGCGGCACGCACGCTGGTGCGCACCAACAGCACGGTGATCGGCGCCATCGCGGTTCGGCGCGGCGAGGCCGATGCCCTGATCTGCGGCCTGGAGGGCCGGTTCGAGACGCGGCTGCGCATCATCCGCGACGTGATCGGGCTTGCGCCCGGCGTGGAGCAATGCGCCGCGATGAGCCTCGTTGTGACGCATAACGGCGCCTACTTCCTGGCCGACACCCATGTCCGCCAGAACCCGACCGCCGAGGAAATCGCCGACGTGGCGCAGGCCTGCGCCAGCCACGTCAGCCGCTTCGGCCTGACGCCGAAGATCGCGCTGCTCAGCCACTCGGATTTCGGCCAGTCGGACTCGCCCTCGGCGATGAAGATGCGTGACGCCCTCGCGCTCCTGCAGCAGCGTGACCCGGAGCTTCAGGTCGACGGTGAGATGCAGGCCGACTCCGCCCTTAACGAGATGGTCCGCGAACGGGTGCTGCCCGGTTCGCGGCTCAAGGGTGCGGCCAACGTCCTCATCTTCCCGAACCTCGACGCGGCCAACATCGCCTTCCAGTTCGCGAAGGTGCTGGCGGATGCCCTGCCGGTCGGCCCGCTGCTGATCGGCCCGGCCAAGCCCGCCCACATCCTGACGCCGTCGGTGACCGCGCGCGGCATCGTCAACGTCACGGCCGCGGCCGTGGTCGAGGCCCAGGCGGACGAGGCTGCACCGACGGCCGAGGAGCGCGGCGCCGGCATGATCTCCGAATGAGAAACAACTGTCGGCGGCCGCGAGCGTGGCCGTCGACTTGCTTCCCGCTCCCGCGGAAACACAACGACCGGGAGATGACGCGATGTGCGCGGGCGACGATCCAACCTGCCACGCCTTCGAGGAGCACCGCCGCCGGTTCCGGCGCGATCTGGAGCCGGAGCGGCGCGCCTTCCTGAAGAGCAGCTTCGCGGCGACCGGTGCCGCCGCCGCGGCCCTCGCGGCCGGCGGCCCGTCGCTGGTGAGCCCCGCGCTCGCGGAGGCGAGCGGCGCCAAGATCGCCGCGACGGCGCATTATCACCTGCCGGCCAATGCCGAGACCGTCCATTGGGGCTTCTTCAGCCGCAGCCTCAAGCCGAAGGTCGAGATCGGCTCGGGCGACTTCGTCACCATCGAGACGCTCACCCATCAGGCGAGCGACGATGCCGAGCGGATGATCCAGGGCGATCCGGGCGCCGAGAGCGTCTATCTCTGGACGAAGGACAAGATGGGCGTCTCGCCGCGCGGTGCCGGCGCCCTGGACGCCAAGATCGGTCCCGGCGGCGGCCTCGGCGTGCATATCTGCACCGGCCCGGTGGCGATCCGCGGCGCCGAGCCAGGTGACGTTCTGGAGGTGCGGATCCTCGACGTGGCGCCCCGCCCCTGCGCCAATCCCAAGTACAAGGGTCTGACTTTCGGCAGCAACGCGGCGGCGTGGTGGGGATACCATTACAATGACCTGATCACCGGCGATAAGCCGCGCGAGGTCGTCACGATCTACGAGGTCGACGCCACCGGCGAGCGCGACTGGGCCCGCGCGGTCTACAGCTTCCGCTGGCCGGGCGTGACCGACCCGTTCGGCGTGTCCCACCCGACCATCGACTATCCCGGCCTGCCGGTCGATCACTCCAAGACGCAGAAGACCTTCGAGGTCCTCAAGGGCATCCGGGTGCCGATCCGTCCGCATTTCGGCACGATGGGCGTCGCGCCCGCCGAGGCCGACCGGGTCAACACGATCCCGCCGAGCTACACAGGCGGCAACATCGACAATTGGCGGATCGGCAAGGGCGCGACGCTGTACTATCCGGTGGCGGTGCCGGGCGCGCTGTTCTCGGTGGGCGACCCCCATGCCAGTCAGGGCGATTCCGAATTGTGCGGCACCGCGATCGAGTGCTCGCTCACCGGCACCTTCCAGTTCATCCTGCACAAGAAGGCCGATCTGCCCGGCACGCCGCTGGAAGCCCTCGATTTCCCGATGATCGAGACCCGGGAGGACTGGGTGCTGTCCGGTTTCAGCTACCCGAACTACCTGCGCGACCTCGGCCCGGACGCGCAGACGGCGATCTTCCAGAAATCCTCCATCGACCTCGCCATGCGCGACGCCTTCCGCAAGATGCGCCAGTTCCTGATGCACGCGAAGGGGCTCACCGAGGACGAGGCGATCTCGCTGATGTCGGTCGCGGTCGATTTCGGGATCACGCAGGTCGTGGACGGCAATTGGGGCGTCCACGCCGTGGTCAAGAAGGCGATCTTCGCCGATCGCGTCGCCTGAGCGGCGGATGCGGCTCGATTGCAGCTGCGGCCGCTCATGGAGGCTTGCCGTCCCGACGCCTGCGGCGCGGCGACGCCGGGGAGAGCTGCGGACTCACCGTGTCCGTATGAGGACGTACCCGGTCAGGCCGCCCGGGCGAAGGACGACTTCATCAGGCCGGCCAGGACGCCGTACGTCTCGGTCCAGGCTCGGTGGGCATCCGGTGTGAAGTCCGCTCCGAGCGCGCGCTCGAGCGTCCAGAGCAGCGCGGACCCGACCGCCTCGAAATGTAGCTCCTGGGTCCCGTAGCCGAGGTGCCGCTGCCCGAGATCGCGCACGACCGAGGCCAGAGCCTCGGGCTTGTCGAGATTCGCGATCGCCAGCGCCAGCATGGCCATCAACTTGCGCTTCTGCTCCGCCATGGCCTCGGGGAACAGCGTCCGGACCTGCGGGGCGATCTCGAACAGCCGATCGTAGAACAGGTCGGCCGCGTGGTCGGCGATCGGCTGAACCTTGGCGAAGGTCTCCCGCACCAGCGTCACCTGGGACGACGAGATGGCGTAGGTGGCGCGGACATTCGCCAGGAAGCGCCCGACCTCGCTGGTGAGATGGTCCGACTGACGCGACAAGGCAGAGGCGGCGTCCAGCACCTGGCCGGCCGCAGAACCGGTCTTCTCGGCGGCATCGGCCACGCCCGAGATGTTGCTGGTCACAATGGCGGCCCCTGCGGCCGCCTGTCCGACATTGCGGACGATCTCCTGGGTTGCCGTTCCCTGCTCCTCGACGCCCGCGGCAATCGCCGCCGCCACCCCGTTGATCTCCCGGATCCGGTCGGTGATCGCCCCGATTGCCGTGACCGCCTGCCCGGTTGAGGCCTGGACCCGCGCGATATGCTCCGAAATTTCCTCGGTGGCCCTGGCAGTCTGCTCGGCGAGCATCTTGACCTCCGCGGCGACCACCGCGAAGCCCCGGCCCGCCTCGCCGGCACGCGCCGCCTCGATGGTGGCGTTCAGCGCCAGAAGATTGGTCTGACCGGCGATCGATGAGATCAGCCCGACCACGTCGCCGATCTTGGCCACTGCCGTGCGCAGTTCCTGCACCAGCGCGCCGGTGTGATCTGCCTCGGAGGCGGCCGCTCTCGTCAACTCGGCCGAGCCCTGAACCTGACGGCCGATCTCCTGGACCGAGGAGCCGAGCTCCTCGGCGGCGACGGCCACCGTGTTGACGTTGCTGGCCGCCTGCTCCGCCGCGGCCGCGACCGCGCCGGATTGCGTCGAGGTCTGCCCGGCCATGGTCGACAGCGACCCGGCGGCGGATTGGAGTTCGCTTGCCGAAGCCGAGACCTGCCCGATCATGTCGCCGACCGCCCGCTCGAAACCATCCGCCATCTGGCGCATGCTGGCGCGGCGCTCCTCATCGGCATGCTGTTGTGCCTGCGCCGTGTCGGCTTCCAGTTGCCGGGTCCGGATCAGGTTCTCCTTGAAGACCTGCACGGCGGCCACGATCGGTCTGAACTCATTGCTGTAGTCGTGCACGGGTACGTCGACCGTCGTGTCGCCCTGTGCCAGCGCCCGCACCGTCGCCGAGATCGCTCGGATCGGCCGGAGAACGCCCCGGGACAGGGCGAGCAATCCGAGCGCGACGAGCAGCGTTGCGGCCAGCAGGGCCGCGGCGTTCCGCAGAAGAATCGCGTGCGCCTCGCCGGCCAGGGTTTCGGCCCGTGCCACCATCGCGTCGAGGGCGGCGTAGGCGAGATCGACGATCGCCATCTGATCGACGGTGTTGCGCTGCCGCAGTTCCACGAATGTGACAGGGGACGGCTTGTTCAGGCTCAGCGCGTCGAAGACGGCCTGCGCAATCGATGCGGGCTCGCCTTCGAAGTTGCTGGCATGAGCCTTCTGGTACGCGGCTCTGATCGTCTCCGGAACACTGGAGACCGCCTCGGTCGTAGCCAGCCAGGCGCTCTGCAGGCGCGCGCGCTCCTCGGCGGCCGCTACGGTCTCGGCCAACGACCAAGTGGTCTTCGCCGCCAGCGACGTCTGGACCCGCAGCGCGACATTGCCGATCGCAACGCGGGTCGTCCACGCCGACCGCTTGATAGCGAGGTAGCGCTGCAGGATCGCGTCCGACCGAGGAATCGCGGCGTCAACCGCATCGGTCGTTGCGGTCAGCGCATCGAGCAGATCCTGGAAGGCCTTGAGCGCGGCCGGGAGCAGCGTCGCGTCACGCTGGGCCTTGGGCAGTCGCAGGGCGCTGTCGATCCGGGGGCGGAGGGCGTTCAAGGTCTCCTGACACGCATTCAGCCGGCCCAGCGTCGCGGATACGGCGGGCACATCCTGCTCGTTCAGGAGTAATTGAGCGGTCCGAAAATTCGTCAGCATGGCCTCGCGGTTCTTCGCAAGGGCTGAGAGCGTGTCAGGATCTGCGGGTGCCTCACCCCCGAGGGCGAGAGACGACCCGCGCTCCAGGCGCAGCGGCAGAATGGTCTTGAGCAGGCTGCGGCTCGCCTGGGCCAAGGTAACGGCTTGCCCTGCCTGCCCTGCCTGCCGGTGCGCCTCGATTAATCCAGTCGCGGCGTAGGTCAGTAACATCGACGCCATGGCCAATATCGCCACGCCCATGAGAGCGCGAACAGACAAACGTCCAAATTTCAGCATAGTTCAAAAATCCGCGTTTCAACAAACGGTCCAGAAGATGCCTGCACGCTAGCGCAAATAACTGCGGATTGCACGCCCATTGCTTCGCAATGTGCGGGCCACATCGGTCATGATTTAGAAATCTGGCGGAGGATGTGCTGCAAACGCTGATCTAAATTCGTACTCGTAGATATGGTGGATGATTGAATTGCTTAATCTGCAATTACAAAGACGGTCTTGGAGAAAATCACTAGCAAGAACAGCTTGCTCAAGGCGACGAACGTAGCAAAAGTTGGGTGCTGGCGAGAATCTGCCCCTGTCAAGATCTCCAGTGCGCAGCGGCGATCCTCGGAGGACCCGCGCGGCACCACTCCGCTGAGAAATTGGTCGCGGCAGGCAAGACAAGCGACGGCGACGCCGCCCGCCAGCATCCTTGCTGGGCGTGATCAGGCAGTGCCGCCCATGACCTCGACCCGCCCGTCGAGACCGATCACGCGCCCAAGGGCTCGGACGCGGTTAAGGAGACGGTCACCGCTCAGGGGCTCCCAGTCTCGCGGGAGGCGCAGGACCACGCGGCCGTCCTCCACGGTCAGCGGGGCCCGACCGAGCGCCCCGTCCATGCCGGCCGAGATCGGGAACGCGACGCGCAGCAGCGCGCCCAGGAGGCGCGCCCGTTCGAACAGGCGCGGCCCGGCCATCCCGCGCAGCATCGGGTTGGCCTTCTCGGCGGCGAGGCCCGTGTGCCGGAGCGACACCGAGAGAGCGAGATAGGCCCGGCCCGGATGGTCGACGCCCACGAACGCCGCGTTCTGGATGACCGCAATGCTCTGCTCGTCGCGGTAATCGGGATGGGCCCGCCAACCCACATCCGAGAGCAGGCAGCCCGCGTGCCGCAGGCGGCGCTCGTCCGCGGTCTCGTGGCCGTCGAGTGTCGCGACGAAGCGGTCGGTCCAGGCGATCAGCTCCTCACCATGGCGCGGCGCGCGGGAGCGAAGGCTGTTGAACTCCGCCGCCGAGGCGAGCAGCGGGTCGTTCAGCCGGGCGTCGCGGTCGAGCTGCTCGAACAGCAGGCCCTCGCGGACACCGGAGGCCGAGATGGCCACTTCCCGCGGCCGTCCGACCCGGATGATTTCCTCCAGAACGACGGCGCCATAGGCCAGAAGCGGGCGCCGGGCTTCGGAGATCGCGTCGACGTCCTGCAGGAGCGACACATCAGTCTGCTCCACGACCTGCAGGAAGCTCAGCTCGTCCGTGGGCTCGACCGTATAGCCGTGCATCACGTGGACGGGATAGTTGCGGGCGGCCTGATGGAGCCGCGCGATCGCGCGCCACGTGCCGCCGACCGCGTAGAAGGTTCGGCCGCGCAGGGTCTCGAGCTGGGGCACCGCCTTGCGCATGTGCTCGCGCACGATCTTGGCGGCCTTCTTAACCGAATTGCCGGAGAGGTCCTGCAGGGCGAGGCCGCCGAGCGGCATGGTCACGCCCTGCCCGACCACGGCGCCACGGACGTCCACGAGTTCCAGCGATCCGCCGCCGAGATCGCCGACCACGCCGTCCGGCGCGTGAAAGCCGGAGACCACGCCCAAGGCCGAGAGTTCCGCCTCGCGCCGGCCGGACAGGAGCTGGATCTCCTGCCCGCAGGCCGCTTCCGCCGCGCGCAGGAAGTCCGGACCGTTCTCCGCATCCCGCGCCGCCGCGGTGGCCAGCACGAAGACCTGCCCGACCCGCATGGTGTCGCAGAGGACCCGGAACCGCGCCAGGGCGGCCAGTGCCCGGGCGACGGCGTCCTCGTTCAGACGCCCGGTCGTCAGGACATTGCGCCCGAGGCCGCACAGCACCTTCTCATTGTAGAGCGGCGTCGGTGCCCGGCTCAGACCGTCATAGGCGACAAGCCGAACGGAATTGGAGCCGATGTCGATGATGGCCACCGGCTGGCGTGCCTCGCTGGCCATCGGGTCCGCCGAATGCGCGAGGATGAGGTTGGCACGAGGGCTGCCCAAACGTCCAAGTCCTTGATGAGCCCGACGCGCCGACCGGCGCGCCGCACGAAACGTTTAGCCCAGCGCCGCTGCGCGGCGAAACTCAGGCGCGCTGCGCACGTCGGCTCAGCGCGCGCGGGCTCGACTTCTTCGAGGCCTTGCCGCGGCCGGAGAGACTCGGGTTGGTCATGAAGTACTTGTGGGCGTTGAACGGTTCCTCGCCTTCCGCCGGCTGGATCCGCTCGCACCCTCCGGAGGCAAGCAGCCGCCAGCTCTGGCGATTGTCGAGCAGGTTGGCCAGCATGATCTGGTCGAGCACCTGTTGATGCACCGTCGGGTTGGTGATCGGCAGCAGCGCCTCGACGCGCCGGTCGAGGTTGCGGCTCATCAGGTCGGCCGACGAGATGTAGACCGTGGCCTTGGGATGGGGGAGGCCGACGCCGTTGCCGAAGGCGTAGATGCGCCCGTGCTCCAAAAACCGCCCGACGATCGACTTGACCCGGATCGTCTCCGACAGGCCCGGGATGCCCGGCCTCAGGCAACAGATCCCGCGGACCACGCAGTCGATCTGAACCCCGGCTTCCGAGGCGTCGTAGAGCGCATCGATGATCTGCCCGTCGACCAGCGAGTTGCACTTGATCCAGATCGCCGCCGGGCGTCCCGCCTTCGCGTGGGCGACCTCCGCCTCGATGTGTTCCAGGAGTCGATTCTTCAACGTCAGCGGCGACACCGCCATCCGCTCCAGTTCCGCCGGCTCGGCGTAGCCAGTGATGAAGTTGAAGATCCGCGAGACGTCGCGCGCGATCGCCGGATCCGCCGTGAAGAAGGACAGGTCGGTGTAGATGCGCGCCGTGATCGGGTGATAGTTGCCGGTCCCGACGTGGCAGTAGGTGACGAGCCTGTCGCCCTCCCGCCGGACCACCAGCGACAGCTTGGCGTGGGTCTTCAGCTCGACGAAGCCGAACACCACCTGCGCGCCGGCCTTCTCGAGGTTGCGCGCCCAGCGGATGTTGGCTTCCTCGTCGAAGCGCGCCTTCAGCTCCACCAGCGCGGTGACCGACTTGCCGAGTTCCGCCGCCTCGGCGAGCGCCGCCACGATCGGCGAGTTGGACGAGGTCCGGTACAGCGTCTGCTTGATCGCCACGACGTTCGGATCGCGGGCGGCCTGGGCCAGGAACTGCACCACCGAGTCGAAGGACTCGTAAGGGTGGTGGACGATGAAATCCTTCTGGCGGATCGCCGCGAACACGTCGCCGCCGCTCTCGCGGATGCGCTCCGGGAAGCGTGGATTGTAGGGCTTGAACTTCAAGTCCGGCCGGTCGATCCCGACGACCTGGGACAGCTCGTTCAGGGCCAGCATGCCCTCGACCAGGAAGACGGCGTCCGGAGAGATCTCCAGCTCGTCGACCACGAAGGTGCGCAGATCCTCCGACATCCCGGCCTCGACCTCGAGGCGGATCACGACGCCGCGTCGGCGCTGCTTGAGCGCCGTCTCGAAATGGAGAACGAGGTCCTCCGCCTCTTCCTCGATCTCGAGATCGGAATCCCGGACAACCCGGAACGCGCCGCTGCCCTTGACCAGGTAGCCCGGGAACAGGCGACCGGTGAACATCCCGATGACCTGCTCGATCGGGATCAGCCGCGCCGAAGTTTCGCTGTCGCTGACCGGCAGGCGCACGAAGCGATCCAGGACGCCCGGCACGCGGATCAGCGCCCGCAGCACCCGCCCGTCCCGCGGCCGCACTAGCATCAGCGCGATGGTCGTGCCGAGGTTCGGGATGAACGGGAACGGATGCGCCGGGTCGATCGCCAGGGGCGTGAGGACCGGGAAGACGTGGTTGAGGAAGTACTCTTCCAGCCATCCCGCCTGCTCGGCGGTGAGCGAAGCCGGCTCGACGATGTCGATATCGGCCGCATGCAGCTCCGCGCGCAGCTCGCGCCAGCGGGCCTGCTGGTCGGCGGCGAGGCGCGAGACCTCCGTGCCGATCCGCAGGAGCTGCTCGGAGGGCGACAGCCCGTCCTGGGACGGAACCGTCAGGCCCGCTCGGACCTGATCGATCAGGCCGGCGACGCGGACCATGAAGAACTCGTCGAGATTGTTGGCCGAGATCGACAGGAACCGGAGCCGCTCGAGCAGCGGGTGATTGGGGTTCGAGGCCTCCTCGAGAACGCGGCGGTTGAACTGGAGCCAGGACAGCTCGCGGTTCACGAAACGCTCCGGCGTGTGGCGCAGGGAGCGGCCGGCCTCCAGCACCGGCTCCCGTGCCGCCCCGGCCGCCGGGCTGGGCGCTGCCGGCTCGGCCGGAGAGGCCGAGGCAGGCCATTCATCGTTGGCATCGGCCGTGGCGCCGGCGACCGCCGGCTTCGCCGGACCGTCGGCCAGCGCCGCTCTCGCGGCGGGAACGCGCCGGGTCGTCGGAGGTGTTGTCGAGCGCCGACGGGGCTCCGCGGCCTCTTCGGCGACGTCGCGTTCCACGGGCTTCTGCGTCGATTCCATCCCCGATCCCTGTGTCTGCCTTCGGCTCCTCGCGGCGCGGAGCGTTTAGCATCGTCCCCCTGCAGCCTTCACGACGGTTTCGTGACGGCTCCCACTTTCCGACATCAGCTGTCGGGCTCGTCCTCTAAGCCCTCGTCGTCCAGACCCATGCGCCGAAGCACCGCCAGCGCGAGCGGGCGGCTGATGCGCCGACCGCGCCCGAGGGCGTCCCGGTCCAGTTCGGCGACGACGTCGCGGGCGCGGCCGAGGGAGCGGTCGATCCGCAGCGCCAGCGAGTCGATGACGCTCAGATCGACCACGAGTTGCCGATCCACGAACAGCTTGACCAGGACGGCGCGCAGAAGCGCGTCGTCGGGCGCGTCGATCGCGATCCGCGGGGCGAGGCGCAGGCGCGAGCGAAGGTCTGGCGTGACGAGGCCGAGGGCGTCGATCTCGGCGGAACTGGTCAGCAGGACCGGGCAGGCCCGCTCCCGCGCACGGTTCAGAAGGTGGAACAAGGCGGCCTCGTCCCGCTGCTCCGCCCGATCGATGTCCTCGATCACCAGGGCGCCATTCGAGACCAAGTGCTGGACGGCATCGGCGCCGATCTCCGCCGCCGCACTCGTCCAGGCATGGGCGCGTTCCGCCCAGATGGCCGCGAGATGGCTCTTGCCGCTGCCCGAGGGGCCGGTGAGCACGAGGACACTGTCGGGCCAGTCGGGCCACGCCTCGATCAGCGCGTAAGCGGCCTCATTGGCCGGTCCGACGAGGAAGTCCTCGCGGCCGTAGCGGGGGTCGAGCGGCAGGTCGAAGGTGAGCTGCCGGGGTGGTGCATTCTCGCGCATGCGTCGTCCAGGATCATCCCGCGCCCGCGGAGGTCAAGGCCGAAGCGTCCTTGCCGTCGTGCTCGATCAGGATCGGTTGCCCCGCATGGTAGAGGCGGCTCTCCAGATAGCGGGCCAGCGCGAAGCGGACCAGCACGCCGATCGAAGCCGCGATCGGGACGGCGAGCAGCAGTCCGACGAAGCCGAACAGCGTGCCGAACGCCAGCAGCGCGAACATCAGCCAAACCGGATGCAGCCCGGTCGAGTCGCCCACGAGCTTCGGCGAGATCACGTTGCCCTCCAGGAACTGCCCGACGAGAAACACGCCGACGGTCAGGCCGAGATGCAGCCAGTCGGCGGAGGGCCAGAACTGGACCAGTGCGACGCCCACCGAGAGCAGGAAGCCGGTCAGCGTCCCGACATACGGGATGAAGGTCAGGAACCCCGCGATCAGTCCGATCAGCACTCCGAAGTTGAGGCCCACCAGCCAGAGGCCGACCGCGTAGAAGCTCCCCAGGATTAGGCAGACCAGCGTCTGGCCGCGGACATAGCCGGTGACAGCCCCGTCGATCTGGCGCGCGAGGTCGCGCACCGTCGCCCGGTGCCGCGGCGGCACCCAGCCGTCGATGGCCGCGACCATCCGGTCCCAATCCACCAGGATGTAGAACGCGACCACGGGGGTCACGACCAGCAGCGACGCGATCGAGATCAGTGCCTGGCTGCCCGACCAGAGCGATTTGAGGAAGGCCAGGAGCCAGGTCCCCGCCTGGGTCGCGAGGGTGCCGACCGAGGATTGCAGCTCGCTCAGGACGTTGGCGCCGCCGATGCGTTCGAGCAGGCTCCCGGAGCGGTCGGCGATGATCGCCTGGAGCCGCGACACCATCCCGGGCAGGGCGTTGATGAGCGCCACGACCTGGTTGGCGGTGAGCGGGATCAGGATCAGCAGCGTCACGACCAGCGCGACGACGAACAGTGCCAGGATCAGCAGGCTCGCCGCGAGCCGCCCGAGTCCGAGCCGCTCCAGCCGGTCGGCCAGCGGGTCGAGCAGATAGGCCAGGGTGATGCCGGCCACGAAGGGCAGCATCACCTCGCGGAGCAGGTAGATGACGAGTCCGAGGGCGACGACAGCGGCCAGCCCGATCACAGCCCGTGTGCGCACGATGACGCTTCCCCCGCAGCACACCTCGCCACTCGGCAGAGTGGGTATGCGGCCTGCGCCGATCAAGACGCCGCTCCATCGACTCGCGCGGCGCGCGGTAAGCCGCTAGAGCGGGGCCAGTATTGAACGAGGTGGCGCGGGCATGACGGCCAAGGACGGCAACCAGCCGAAGACGGGGCTGACCTACGCGGCGGCGGGCGTTGATATCGACGCCGGCAACGCCATGGTCGAGACGATCAAGCCGCTGGTGCGCTCGACCCGGCGCCCGGGCGCCGATGCCGAGATCGGCGGGTTCGGGGGGCTGTTCGACCTGAAGGCCGCGGGCTTCCGCGACCCGATCCTGGTCGCGGCCAACGACGGCGTCGGCACCAAGGTCAAGATCGCCATCGAGACCGGCCGCCACGACACGATCGGCATCGACCTCGTGGCGATGTGCGTGAACGACATCATCGTTCAGGGCGCCGAGCCGCTGTTCTTCCTGGACTACTACGCCACCGGCAAGCTGGTCCCGGGTGTCGGCGCCGACATCGTGCGCGGCATCGCCGAAGGTTGCCGGCAGGCCGGCTGCGCGCTGATCGGCGGTGAGACCGCCGAGATGCCGGGCCTCTACGACGGGTCCGACTACGACCTCGCGGGTTTCTCGGTCGGCGCCGCCGAGCGCGGCACCTTGCTGCCGCGGCCCGGCATCCGC
The DNA here is from genome assembly GCF_058790235.1 of Methylobacterium sp. FW102-HT35C08. Classification (NCBI taxonomy): domain Bacteria; kingdom Pseudomonadati; phylum Pseudomonadota; class Alphaproteobacteria; order Hyphomicrobiales; family Methylobacteriaceae; genus Methylobacterium; species Methylobacterium sp. FW102-HT35C08. The sequence goes on from NZ_JBYTCL010000002.1 coordinate 2,750,476, forward strand.
CCCGGAGACGTGGTGCTGGGCCTGCCCTCCTCCGGCGTCCATTCCAACGGCTTCTCGCTGGTCCGCCGGATTGTCGCGAAGACCGGCCTCGGCTGGGACGCGCCGGCGCCGTTCGCCCCGGGGCGCAGCCTCGGCGAGGCGCTGCTGGAGCCGACCCGGATCTACGTGAAGCCGCTGCTCGCGGCTTTGAACGCCACCGACGGGATCCGGGCGTTGGCCCACATCACCGGCGGCGGCTTCCCCGACAACCTCCCCCGGGTCCTGCCGGACGCGGTCGGCATCGCCGTCGACCTTGACGCTGTGACCCCGCCGCCGGTCTTCGGCTGGCTTGCCCGCGAGGGCGGCGTCGCCGAGGCCGAGATGCTGCGCACCTTCAATTGCGGGATCGGCATGGTGGTGATCGCCGCCGCCGACGCGGTCGACGACGTCGACGAGGCTCTGACCCGGGCCGGCGAGACACCGGTGCGCCTCGGGCGGATCACCGCGCGCGGCCCTGAGCCGGTCACCTTCACCGGCCGCCTCGCCCTCTGATGGCGGCCGCCCGCAAGACCCGCGTCGCGATCCTGATCTCGGGGCGCGGCTCGAACATGGTGGCGCTGCTGGAGGCCGCGAAGGATCCCGCCTACCCGGCCGAGATCGTGCTGGTCCTGTCGAACCGCCCGGAGGCCGCCGGCCTCGCCCGGGCGGCCGAGGCCGGTATCCCGACGCAGGCCATCGACCACAAGGCCTTTCCTGACCGCGCCGGCTTCGACGCCGCCCTCGACGCCGCCTTGCGGGCGGCCCAGGTGGATCTCGTCTGCCTTGCGGGCTTCATGCGGATCCTGACGACGGCGTTCGTGGCGTCCTGGGCGGGGCGGATGCTCAACATCCACCCGTCTCTCCTGCCCCTGTTCAAGGGGACGCATACGCACCGGCAGGCGCTCGACGCCGGCGTGCGCCTGCACGGCTGCACGGTCCACTTCGTCGTGCCGGAGCTGGATGCGGGCCCGATCGTCGCGCAGGCGGCGATCCCGGTCCGCCAGGACGATGATCCCGACAGCCTCGCCGACCGGGTGATCGTGCAGGAGCGCCGCCTGTACCCGGCAGTCCTCGCCCAGGTGGCGGGCGGCCGCGCCCGCCTGGAAGGCGACCGCGTCGTCATCGCCGAGGAGGCGCCGGACGGCGTCCTGTTCAGCCTCTAAAATCGCCGGCGATCTGGCGCAGGCCACGCCTCCGGTGCCGACCTCCGCGCTGTCCGTACGGATGTACGGATGCGGGATTCCACATTCGAGAAACTCCGTCTCCGGGACGTAGGCGATTTAAGTGACCAACCCACGTCGTTCCGGGGCCGCGCAGCGGAGCCCGGAACCCAGATCCGCCGACGGGGCAAGATCTGGGCGCGTCGGCGTGTCTGTCCGGGCTCGCCTTCGGCGCCCCGGAATTGTCTGTTGCACGGGTGCTAGTGTGGGGCTGTTCCGCGCGAGCGGGATGCCTGGTCCGGGTGGCCGCCCGGACCAGGCGCGCGGCGCCGGCCGTCCCGGAATAGGGCTGATACGCCCGTCGTCATCCTGGTCGACGCTGCGCTTCCCTTGCCACGCTTGATGAGTTGCCTGGGCCCCTCTGCCAGCCGGCATGACGCCCGCAGACAATCGCAAGCCGCACCAGGATAGCCCCCATGGCCGAGCCCGTCACCCCGCCCACCCCGACCCGCTTCATCGGCTGCGATGTCGGCAAAACCCTCATCGTCGTCTGCGATAGCCGCGACGGCAGCACCCGCACCCTGGCCAACACACCCGAAGCCCTCGCCGGCTTCGCCGCCCGCCTGGACACCACCTGCCTCGTCGTCTGCGAGGCCACCGGTGGCTTCGAGGACGCGCTCCTGGCCGCCCTGCTGGCCGCCGGATGCCCCGCTCACCGCGCCGACGCGCGCAAGGTCAAAGCCTTCATCCGCTCGTTCGGGACCCTGGGCAAAAGCGACAGCCTCGATGCCCGGGCGCTGGCCCGCTACGCACAGGAGCGCCACGCCCGCCTCGCCCGCTGGCAGGCCCCCGACCCGCGACGCGAGCGCCTGCAGACCCTGGTGCTCACCCGCGCCGATCTCATCGCCCAGCGGACCGCCTGCACCAACCGGCTGGCCGCCCCCGGCGCCGAGCCGGTCCGCGCCTGCCTGGACGCCCTGCGCGCCTGTCTGGTCGCCCAGATCCAGGCGCTCGAGGCCGCCATCGCCGAACTCGTGGCCGGCACCACTGATCTGAGGCGCGCCGAGCGCGTCCTGCGCGCCATCCCGGGCATCGGCGCCACAACCGCGGCCGCTCTCATCGCCCTCATGCCCGAACTCGGCCGCATCGACCGCCGCCAAGCCGCAGCCCTGGCCGGCGTCGCCCCCCATCCCAACCAGAGCGGCGCCGCCGACGCCTACCGACGCACCCGCGGCGGACGACCCGAGGTCAAGCGGACCCTGTTCCTGGCCGCCCTCACCGCAAGCCGCTACAATCCCGCCCTCAAGGACGCCTACCAGCGCCTGCGCGCCGCCGGAAAGAAGCCCCTCGTCGCCATCACAGCCCTCATGCGACGCCTCATCGTCATCGCAAACGCACGCCTGCGCGACGCCTACGCACACCCACAAAACTCAGCCGCCAACTGAGTTGATGACGATATGACTGACCAAGCCAGGCAATCAGCGACGGGCCGGATCCTTCCAACAGGGCGCGGCTGCTGGAAGCAACCAAGCGGGCGTGTCGTCAGACCGGGCGCTGCAGCTTGCAGCTGTCCAGCGCCGAGAGCGCCTTCGCGCGGGCGGAATCGTTGAAATAGCCGGTGGTCCGGTAGGCCTCGATCTCGGACGCGTCGAGGCTGCGCAGGGTCTGCCGGGCGTAGCAGCCGCAGGGGCGCTCCAGGGACGCCTCGGTGGCGCTGGTCAGGCGAGCCTGGACGACCGTGCAGGCGTGGCGGACGCGGCCTTCGAGGTTGGACTTCGTGGCGGTCTTGAGGGCCGGGTCCGGCTCGTACTGCTGGAACGGGGCCGAGGATCCGCCCGCGTAGGCGGCGGTCGCGCCGAGCGCGAACAGACCGGTCGCGATCAGCAGGGGCAGGCGGCGCATCGTCATGGTCTTGAGGGTCCGAAGGGCTGAGATTGACTAAGCTCGGCCGTTGGACGCTTCCGGGCTCCGTCCCGTCAAGGACGGTCCGGACACACAGGGCGGCATTCCCTGCGCGGCCCGGCGCCGTGCGCGACAATGGCGGGTCGGTGTGCCCAACCCGCCACCACCCGTTGCCTCACGCGGCGATGTCGGAGTCCTGGAAGAACTGCGCGATCTCCAGCTTCGCGTTCTCGGCGCTGTCCGAGCCGTGCACGGTGTTCTCGCCGACCGATTCGGCGAACTTCTTGCGGATCGTGCCCTCGGCGGCCTGGGCCGGGTTCGTGGCGCCCATGACCTCACGGTACTTGGCCACCGCGTTCTCGCCCTCGAGGACCTGAACGACCACCGGGCCGGAGGTCATGAAGGTGACGAGCTCGCCGAAGAACGGCCGCTCTTTGTGCACCTCGTAGAACTTCTCGGCCTGCTCCTTGGTCATGCGGATGCGGCGCTGACCGACGATCCGCAGGCCTGCCTCCTCGATCACGGCATTCACTGCGCCGGTCAGGTTCCGCCGCGTCGCGTCGGGCTTCAGGATCGAGAAGGTGCGCTCGGTGGCCATGGTGCGTCCGGTCTATCTGTGGAAAAGGTTTGCGGCGCACCGGCGATCCGGACACGCCGCGGCAGCGAGAATTTCGCTTCGGCGCCGGGCTTATAGCGGGCGCCCCCCCGTGCCTCAAGCTGCGTGGCAAGACCGGGCGGGACAAGCGCGGCCGTGGCTCTGCCGCAACACCGCCGAAAAATCGCCCGATTGCGACGGCTCACTCCCGCACCAACCGACCTCGTCCACCCCTCGGGCATCCGCGATGCCCCATTCCCGGAGACGAACCATGCGACTCGCTCTCAGCGCCGCCCTGCTTCTGACCGGCCTCTCCGCCGCCGCCGCCGACACCGGCAAGGATCCCTCAGGGACCTGGCTCACCGGCGACGGCCGCGCCAAGATCCGCATTGATCGCTGCGGCGCCGGCCAGAAGCTGGTCTGCGGCAAGGTCGTCTGGCTCAAGACGCCGACCTTCGACAACGGCGCGCCGCGCACGGACCTGAAGAATCCCGATCCGAAGAAGCGCGCCCGTCCGGTGATCGGGCTCCAGCTCATCGAGGGTCTGAAGCCTGACGACGCGAAGTTTACCGGCGAGCTCTACAATATCGAGGAAGGCAAGATCTACACGGTGAGCCTGGAGCGCGAGAGCGAGGCCGAACTCAGCGTCTCGGGCTGCATGCTCAAGGTGCTGTGCGGATCGCAGACCTGGACGCGGGTGCCGGACGTGAACCAGCAGGCCGCGAACAAGAACTGAGCGGGCGGTCAGATTGCCGCGAGGCCACGCTGCACGGCGGGCCTCGCCAGGATGCTTTCCAGCCATCGCGCCACGTTGGGCAGGGTGTTGATGTCGACGCCCTGCTTGAAGTTCAGCTTCGCCCACGTGAACGTCGCAATATCGGCGACGGAATACTCGTTCGCCAGATAGGCGCGGCCCTCCAGGCGCCGCTCCAGGACACCGTAGAGACGCTTGGCTTCCGCGGTGAACCGATCGATCGCGTACGGCACCTTCTCGGGCGCGTAGATCTTGAAATGGTGCGTCTGGCCGAGCATGGGGCCGAACCCCGCCACCTGCCAGAACAGCCACTCGTCCACGGCGACCCGGGCGCGCTCGTCCGTGGGATAGAACTGGCCCGTCTTCCGGCCGAGATATTGAAGGATCGCACCCGACTCGAACACCGAGATCGGCTGCCCGCCCGGGCCGTCGGGATCGACGATCGCCGGGATCTTGTTGTTGGGTGAGATCGCCAGGAAGTCGGCGGCGAATTGCTCGTTCTTGGCGATATCGACCGGAACGATCCGATAAGGGAGCGCGCACTCCTCCAGCATGATCGGAATCTTCCAGCCGTTCGGCGTACTCCAGGTATGGACGTCGATCGGCCGCCCGGACACCGCTGCCATGCTCTGCCTGCTCCTCGACCGAACTGTCGGCGGCGCGGCGGTCCTCCGCCGAGTTCGGACTACGCCCGCAGTGAAGACGATTTCCCTGCCGTGCTCAAGGGCAAGGCGAACGTGCGGCTCACGATTCCGAGATGCGGGGTCGTGCTTGTTGGCAGCGCCCGCAGCGGACTTGCCGGCGCCGCGACGGAGCGGCGAAACTCCCGTCCGTGCGTCGAGGCGACGCGAAAAAAGGGGTAGTTTGTTCGATGGTCGACCGTCTCGTGAGGATCGCGGCCCTGCTCGTGCCGCTGCTCGCCGTGCAGCCCGTTGTTGCCAAGGAGGCAACCACCAAGGCGCCGGCCACGTCCGAGGCGCCGGCCGCGCCGGCCGCGAAGCAGCCGAGCCCCGGCCAGACCGCTGCCCGAGACCGGCAGAAGAAATGCGGCGCCGAGTGGCGCGGCCTCACCGACGCGCAGAAGACCGCCCAGGGACCGAAATGGCCGCAGTTCTGGAGCAAGTGCAACAAGCGGCTGAAGGGCAACGACAAAGCGTGATTCGCGTGCGAACCGCAGAGCTTCCGGTTCGTTTCATCGCTTGATCTGCCAAGCGCCGGGGGGCGTGCGATGTTGACGGCTCGACACTGGCGACCCGATCCGAGCCCGATCCGGCATGGCTGAGGCCGCCGCCAGCGCGGTCCGACCGTCCGGATCGATCGTCGATCGGGCCGTGGGCGTCCTGGATGCCTGGGTGCCCGGGCCTGCGGCCTGGGCATTCGCCCTGCGGATCTGGATCGCCATGATGCTGGCCCTTTCGGCCGCGTTCTGGCTTCAGCTCGACAGCGCCTCTTCGGCGGCGACCTGCGTGGCCATCCTTGCCCAGCCGAAGCGCGGGCAGGCGATCTCGAAAGCGATCTACCGCCTGCTCGGCACGCTGATCGGCGCCGCCGTGTCGATCGTCGTGATGGCGCTGTTCGGACAGGACCGGGTCCTGCTGTTCGTCACGTTCACCGCGTGGCTCGGCCTCTGCGTGTTCGTCGCGCAGTATCTGCAGGATACCCGGGCTTACGGGGCGATGCTGTCGGGCTACACGGTGGCGATCATCGCGCTCGGCCAGATCGACGATCCGCAGGGCACCTTCGACGCCGCCGTGTCCCGTGTTGCCGTCATCGTGCTCGGGATCGTGGCGATCACCTTCATCAACGATGCGCTGGCTTCCCCGAGCACGTGGCGAACCCTGCTGCCGCAACTCCGGAACGCCTGCGACGGGACACGGGCTTACGCCCGCGAGACGCTGGCGGAGGGTGACCTCGGTGCGACCCGGACCGCCGCGCTGATCCGCACCATCGCGCCGATGCGAGCCGATGCCAGTGCCATCGCCGGGGAACTCGACGACGGCCGCCTCCGGGCCGCGGGCGCGCGGAGCTGCATCGCGGCGCTCTACGTGATGGCGGCGTCGGTCCGCACGGCGGCGGCCGCTGCCGCCCATCTGCGAAACCCGAGCCCGGCCGTGACCGAGGCCCTGGCGATCTGCCGGCGGGTCGCGGACGCGCCCGACCGCGAGGCCCTCGATCGGGACGACGAGCGCCTGCGCGACCTCGTGGACGCCGCGATTCGCGACGGCGATCGGCCCCTCGATGAGGTGGTGGTGCTGCAGCGGGCGCTGGATTTCGTCTGTGCCGCGACCTTCGCGCAAGACGGGATCCGCGCGGTCGCCGACGGACACGCCCCGCTGCGCGACGCCAGCCTTCCGACGCACCGGGACTTCCCGGTGGCCCTGCGCGGCGCGCTGCGGGTGGCGCTCGCCTTCGCGGTCACGGCCGCCACCTTCGTGGCGCTCGGCCTTCCGCAGGCCTCCTTCGCGCTGGTGCAGGTCGCGGCCACCGCGGCGCTCTCGTCGGTCACGCCGGACCCGAAGAAGTTCGCCAACGGTGTCGTCATCGGCATGACGATGGCGGCCACCTTCGCGGGCATCGCCCGGTTCGCGCTGCTCAACGGCGTCCAGGGCTTTCCGATGCTCGCCATGGTGATGGCACCGGTGATCTTCTTCGGCTGCTTCCTGTCGCTCAACCCGAAGACCTTCGGCATCGGCTTCATCGTGATCGTGTTCTTCCCGGTCCTACTCGGCCCGTCGAACCCGCAGACTTACGATGCTCTCACCTTCCTGCTGAACGCGTTCCTCGTCATCGTCGCCGCCGTCATCCTGTCGATCGTCGTCCGGCTCCTGCTTCCCGTGACGCCCGCACAGCAGCGGGTCTTCGCGCTCGATTCGGCCCGGCGGACCCTGGCCGACGCGCTCGTCGGCGAGGGCGGCGACGCCACCACACGCACCAGCCTAAATGCGGACCGCCTGTTCCAGTTCGCCGGCTACAGCTCGGGAAGCAGCGCCGTGCGGCGGGCGAGCCTGTCGCACGCCTTCGCCCTCGCCCGGCTGGAAGCGGCCGCCGCCCGCGCCCACGCGGAGCTGCGCCGGCTTTCGGCGGTTGGAGCACTCCGCGACGCGACTGCGCGTGCTCGCGCCGGGCTCGCAGCCGGCGACGACCGCGCCCTCGAAACGGCCGCCCGCGACCTGATCCGCGCCGCTTCGCGGCAGGGTCGACACGTGCGGCTCACCACGGCGCGCGCGGCCAGCGATCTGATCAGCGCGGCGCGAACCATCGCGCGCCACAGGCGGTTCCTCCATCGCCTCGACATTGCGCTATTCTGACGGACGGGTTCTCAAAAGACGGCCATGTACGAGGATATTCATATCGGCGGGGTTCTGATCTCCTCGTTTGTCGCCTATGCGCTCGCCGCGTTCGTGATCCTTCTTGTCCTGCGCTGGTTCTTCGCCCGCATCCGATTCAGCCGCTACGTTGCCAACGCCCCGCTCGCCGAGGCCGGCATCTACGTCTGCGTCCTCGCTCTTCTCATTGCGTTGGTCTGAATGCCCGAAACGACTGCCGACGAGGACGATCCCAAGACGCCCGCCCGGGAGCGCAAGGCGAGCCGGGCCGATTCCATTCCGGTCGTTCCGCGACGCGGCCGCGCCGCCAAGATCTTCCGGCTGGCCGCCACCGGGGTGATCCTCCTGGCCGCGTTCGTCGCGGCGGCCTTCGTCTGGGAATTCTACGTTGCGGCGCCGTGGACGCGCGACGGCACCGTCCGCGTGCAGGTCGCCAACATCGCCCCGCAGGTCGCCGGGCAGATCGTCGAAGTGCGTGTCCGCGACAACCAAGTCGTCCAGAAGGGCGACGTCCTCTACGTCATCGACCCGGTGGATTTCGAGGTGTCGGTCACGTCGGCGGACGCTGAGGTCAAGAACCGCGAGGCCGACCTCCAGGTGAAGAACGCGCAATCCGCCCGGCGGCAGGCGCTCACGACGGTGTCCACGTCGATCGAGGAGAAGCAGCAATTTGCCGGCACGGCCAAGATCGCCGAGGCGGCTCTGGAAAGCGCGCAGGCGCAATTGCGGCAGGCCAAGATCAACCTCGAACGGACGCAGGTGAAGTCCACGGTCAACGGACGCGTGACCAACCTGCTGATGCGGGTGGGGGATTACGCCCGCACCGGCACCTCGAACATCAGTGTCGTCGACACGGATTCGTTCTGGATCGACGGCTATTTCGAGGAGACCAAGATGCCCAACATCCACGCGGGCGACCGCGCCGACGTCAAACTGATGGGCTTCGACCCGCACCTGACCGGGACGGTGGACAGCGTCACGCTCGGCATCTCCACCGCGAACGCCGCCGCGAGCACCCAGGGACTGCCGGACGTGAACCCGGTCTACACTTGGGTCCGGCTGGCCCAGCGCGTGCCGGTGCGGATCCGCATCGACCGTGTCCCGCCCGATGTCCCGCTGATCGCCGGCATGACCGCGACCGTGGTGGTCAACGGCGGCCGCGCCCCGGCTCCGAACTGGTTCATGGACCTGCGGGAGCGCGTCTCGGCCCTGGCCACACCTGCGATGGGACCCACCGCAGAGGCCGACCGGCGCTGACGTCCGCCCGGATGTGACCGCGGCGCGATCCCCGGTGTTGTCTCCTCGAACGCCTCGTCGGGGACGCGCGCATGATCCGATCCGCAAGCCTGATCGCCCTCTTCCTGGTCGCGGGCAGATCCGCCCTGGCCGCTCCAGAGAAGGCCGCGGTATTCGACTTCCAGTTCTCGAACCTGTCACCGGTGCCGAGCGACAGGGCGGACACGGCGCGTCTGAAGCGGGTGAGCGCGCAATTGCGGGACCTGCTTCAGACGAAGGGTCTGTTCACTGTCGTCTCCGTCGACCCGGTCCAGGATGAGGTCGCCAAAAGTGCCGACCTGCGCCGATGCAATGGCTGCGCCGACGAACTCGCCCGTAAGCTCGGCGCCGATGTCGCGATCACCGGGGAGGTCCAGAAGGTCTCGAACCTGATCCTGAACCTCAACGTCTACGTAAAGCCCCTCGGCGGATCAGCGCCCGAGAAGGCCTACAGCGTCGACCTACGCGGCGACACGGACGAATCCTTCGACCGCGGCATCCGGTATCTGGTCGAGAACAATATGGGCGCCGGCAAGTGAGTCGCGCGCCAAGGAATATTTCGCAGTGTCGTAAGATCGATCCAAGTCATTGACCCGAAACGCGCCACCGGGTGGCCCCGTGCGCAAGGTGAGCCAAAAAGCAGTTTGCCGAGAAAATCGCTATTGACCGGTCCGGTGGACGGGCGCAGTCTCTTCCTGTGCTTAGCGAGAGCGGGCACGGACCGGCCGGAAACCTAGATGCGATCAGGTTTCGCAATGGTAACGGTTGCCGAGAAGCTGGAGGAGACAGGGATGACTCCACCGCAGCGCAACGCCGCCTAGACGGTTCAGGGACAGGTTCGGCCTGGAACTCAGCGGCACAACACGAACAGCCGGACGGACGCGGCTCCAGGGGCGCAGAAGCGGCCATGCATGGCACGTCTTCGAATGCGCGAAAGGCCCCACTTTGAGCCGTTCCGCCGCGGTTTCTATTGCGCCAGGATCTGTTCGTCCTTCACCTGCCCGGCATTGCCGTGGCGGGATCTCGTCGTGGCTTCGGGACGGTCGTGGTTGCGCGCGGCGGCAATCCAGCAGCCGCTTCCGCCTGTCATCCCGGGGCCGCCTTCGGTGCCCCGAAATGACGGTGTGGACTGCCCGGCGTGACGTTGATGCGGGCGGAGGCAGTCCGGCAGCCGCTGCCACCGATCATCCCCGGGCCGCGCAGCGGAGCCCGGGATCCAGACCCGCCGACGTGCCAGATCTTGGCAGAACCGCGTGTCTGGATTCCGGGCTCGCCTGCGGCGCTCCGGAAAGACGGTGCGGATCGCCCGGCTTAGAACGTCGAGGCGGACACGACCCATCCGAGGGGTCGCTTCGAAGGCTTCTCGTCGGGCGATGTTACTCGATACCGAGCTTCGCCTTGAGCAGCGCGTTCACCGCGGCCGGGTTCGCCTTGCCGCCCGTCGCCTTCATGGTCTGGCCGACGAACCAGCCGAGGAGCGTCGGCTTTTCCTTCGCCTGGGCAACCTTGTCGGGATTGGCCGCGATGATCTGGTCGACCGCCGCCTCGATGGCGCCGGTATCGGTGACCTGCTTCATGCCGCGGCTCTCGACGACGGCGCGCGGGTCGCCGCCCTCGGTCCAGACGATCTCGAACAGATCCTTGGCGATCTTGCCGGAGATGACGCCCTCGCCGATGAGGTCGATGATCGCGCCGAGCTGGTCGGCCGAGACCGGGGTCGCCTCGATCGAGAGCCCTTCCTTGTTCAGGCGGCCGAACAGCTCGTTGATCACCCAGTTGGCCGCGGCCTTGCCGTCACGACCCTTCGCCACCGCCTCGTAGTAGTCGGCGGAGGCGCGTTCAGCGACGAGCACGCCGGCATCGTAGGGCGAGAGGCCGAATTCGGACACGAACCGCGCCTTCTTGGCGTCCGGCAGCTCCGGCAGCCCCTTGGCGAGGGCATCGACGTAGGCCTGGTCGAATTCCAGCGGCAACAGGTCCGGATCCGGGAAATAGCGGTAGTCGTGCGCCTCCTCCTTGGAGCGCATCGAGCGGGTCTCGCCCTTGCCCGGGTCGAACAGGCGCGTCTCCTGATCGATCTTGCCGCCATCCTCCAGGATCGCGATCTGGCGGCGCGCCTCGGTCTCGATCGCCTGGCCGATGAAGCGGATCGAGTTGACGTTCTTGATCTCGCAGCGCGTGCCGAGCGGCTCGCCGGGGCGGCGCACCGAGACGTTCACGTCGGCGCGGAGCGAGCCCTTCTCCATGTCGCCGTCACAGGTGCCGAGATAGCGCAGGATCGTGCGCAGCTTGGTCACGTAGGCCTTGGCCTCCTCCGACGAGCGCAGATCCGGCCGCGAGACGATCTCCATCAGCGCCACGCCCGACCGGTTGAGGTCGACGAAGCTGCGCGTCGGGTCCTGATCGTGCAGCGACTTGCCGGCATCCTGCTCGAGGTGCAGGCGCTCGATGCCCACGGTGATCGACGAGCCGTCGATCATGTCGACCAGCACCTCGCCCTCGCCGACGATCGGGTCCTTGTACTGCGAGATCTGGTAGCCCTGCGGCAGGTCGGGGTAGAAGTAGTTCTTCCGGTCGAACACCGAGCGCAGGTTGATCTTGGCCTTGAGGCCGAGGCCGGTCCGCACCGCCTGGGCGACGCATTCTTCGTTGATGACCGGCAGCATCCCGGGCATCGCGGCATCGACCAGGGAGACGTGGTCGTTCGGTTCGCCACCGAACTCGGTCGAGGCGCCTGAGAACAGCTTCGCGCGGCTCGAGACCTGGGCGTGGATCTCCATGCCGACGATCACCTCCCAATCGTGGAGGCCGCCCTTGATCAGCTTCTTGGGGTCGACGGGTGCGTTCATGGTCGGTCCGGGCCGGGATGTGATGCGGTCTCCGCACGATCCGATTCACAACCTCATCCTGAGGTGCCGCGCAGCAGCCTCGACGGAGGGCTCCAGGGATCGCGCGGAGCCTGGAGGGCTCCTTGGAGGCCCGCTTGCGCGGTCACCTCAGGATGAGGTCACGGGTGGGATCGCGACGGAAGCCGACGTCCTGTTCTGGCGAAGCACTTACGGGCCGCTCCGCGAAAAGATCAAGCGCGGCGTCCGACCGCTCGACGGGCGCCGTAGCCGAGGATCGCCCAGAGCAGCGCCGCCACGGCGCGGACCGGGAAGAAGGTCGGCCCGTCATGGGTGATCGGGGCAGGCCACGGGATGCCGGCCGCGCTCACCGCGTAGGAGAACAGCACCGAGAAACCGAGCGCCGCGATCGCCGCGATGAACACCTTGCCGAACTGGCTCGCCGTCCAGCCGAGATACAGGGCGACGACGATCAGCGCCGGGTCGAACCCGGCCCAGATCCAGACCGTCCAGGGATAGAATGGGACGGTCATGCCCACCACGGCTCGGGCAGGGCGGTGCGGCCCGCCGAATCCTCAATCACCTGGGCAACGGCGAACAGGGTCTCCTCATCGAACGGGCGGCCGATCAGCTGCAGCCCCAGCGGCAAGCCCTGGCCGTCGAGGCCGGCCGGCACGGCGATCCCCGGCAAGCCGGCCATGTTCACCGTGACGGTGAAGACGTCGTTGAGGTACATCTCCACCGGATCGGCCGAGGCCTTCTCGCCGATGCCGAAGGCGGAAGAGGGCGTGGCCGGCGTCAGGATCGCGTCGACCCCGTTCGCGTAAGCCGTCTCGAAGTCGCGCTTGATCAGCGTGCGGATCTTCTGGGCCCGGACATAGTAGGCGTCGTAGTAGCCGGCCGAGAGCACGTAGGTGCCGATCATGATCCGGCGCTTCACCTCGCGGCCGAAGCCCGCCGCGCGGGTGTTCTCGTACATCCCGGCGATGTCTTTGCCGGGCACCCGCAGGCCGTAGCGCACGCCGTCGTAGCGGGCGAGGTTCGAGGACGCCTCGGCCGGCGCCACGATGTAGTAGGCCGGCAGCGCGTAGGACGTGTGCGGCAGCGAGATTTCCTTGATGGTCGCGCCGGCCGCCTTCAGCCACGCCGCGCCCTCGTCCCAGAGCTTCTGGATCTCGGCCGGCATGCCGTCGACCCGATATTCCTTCGGGATGCCGATCGTCAGGCCCTTCACGCCGCGGCTGACGGCGGCCTCGAAGTCGGGCACCGCCAGGTCGGCGCAGGTCGTGTCGCGGGCGTCCGAGCCGGCCATCGAGCCGAGCAGGATCGCGCAGTCCCGGACCGTGCGGGCGATCGGGCCGGCCTGGTCGAGCGACGAGGCGAACGCCACCGTGCCCCAGCGCGAGCAGCGGCCGTAGGTCGGCTTGATCCCGACCGTGCCGGTGAAGGCCGCCGGCTGGCGGATCGAGCCGCCGGTATCGGTGGCGGTGGCACCGAGGCAGAGCCGCGCGGCGACGGCGGCGGCGGATCCGCCCGAGGAACCGCCGGGCACGAGCGGCGCGTCGGAGCCCTTGCGCCGCCAGGGCGAGACCACGTTGCCGAAGGCGCTGGTCTCGTTCGACGAGCCCATGGCGAACTCGTCGAGGTTGAGCTTGCCCAGCATCACGGCGCCGTCGCGCCACAGATTGGCGGACACGGCCGATTCGTAGTGGGGTTCGAAATTCTGGAGGATCTTGGAGCCAGCCGTCGTGGTCACGCCCTGCGTGCAGAACAGGTCCTTGATCCCGAGCGGGATGCCCTCGAGCGGCCGGTCCTCGCCGGAGGCGATCTTCTTGTCCGACGCGTCGGCCATCGCGAGCGCGCGGTCGGGGGTTTCCAGGAGATAGGCGTTCAGGGCGCGGGCCTTGGCCATCGCGTCGAGATGCGCCTGCGTCAGCTCGCGTGCCGAGATCCGCTTCGCCTTCAGGGCGTCGCGCGCCTCGGCCAGGGTAAGTTCGTTCGGATTCACGCTGTTCACGTCCTCGCGCGCCACCGCGCGCCTGCCCGCCAGAAAACCGGTCCGTCAGGTCCGGGCCGAGTTCGGCCTACTCGACCACCTTCGGAACTAGGAAGAAGTTGTCTTCGGTTTCGGGCGCGTTGGCGACCACGTCGGAGGCGCGGCCGCCATCCGTCACCACGTCCTCGCGCTTCTTCATCGCCATCGGCGTCACCGACGTCATCGGCTCCACGCCGGAGACATCGACGGCGCCGAGTTGCTCGACGAAGGCCAGGATCGCGTTCAGCTCGCCCTCCAGCGGCCCGACTTCGTCGTCGGTGACCGCGATCCGCGCCAGATGCGCGATACGCCGAACCGTCTTCTCGTCGACCGACATGCCGTCCCGTTCGTCCCTATCCGGGAGGTGTCTCCCGGGATCGGTCGGGCTATAGCACCGGCCTTCGACGCGCCGCAACGCGGGCGCGCCGGGTCATCCGGTCGGCTGCCCGCAGATTTCGGAGCCGGCTCGAAGCCCCACGCCGCGAAGCCGGGCCGGGATCAGATCCGTGCCTCAAGTCACCACGTGATTCGGCTTCACCGACATCTCGATGGTGATCCCGGGCTGCCGGACAGGCTGGAGCATCGATTGCGCGAAGCCGAGGACGAGGATCTCAAATGCGAGCAGGAGCATCCAGCACTGCTTGCGGGACATCGTCGGCGCGCGCTGGGGCGGGGCAGCTGGGGAGAGCAGGCCGGTCGACAAGGCGGACACCCGTGGCAAGGTTTAACGAAGCATTAACTTACCTATTCGCGAACGGCTCCGCGCACACCGGTGGTGATCTACGGAGCCGCTCAAGGCTGTGGACGACGGAGCGGGATCGATGTGGGAGCAGGTGTTCACCAGCCTGGCGCCGGGGTTCACGGCGGAGGACGCGGCGCTCGACCGCGCCGCCGAGCAACTGGGCTTTGCGCTCCCCGCCTCGTACCGCGCCTTCTGTCAGGCCTGCGGCATCGGTCTGGCGGGCGGGCAGTTCCGCATCGCCGTTCCGGCGCCCTTCGAGGCGAGCGATCTCGTGACTCAGGCCGGGATCATTGCCCACAGCGTCGGCGCTGCCGTGACGATGCTGGAGACGGGAGGCGAGCCTCACCGGTTCGACGTCGAGGGTGGCGACGCGAGCATCATCGAGCGTGCCTGCTTCTTCGGCGTGGCCGAGGATGGCGGCTTCCTGTTCTGGGACGTGTCCGGCACCGGCGAGGAATACGATATCTGGCTGCTCGCGCCGGATCTGGAGGCGATCCGGTTCGGCGGCGAGAGCCTGATCGACTTCTTCGGCCGGGTGACCGGTCCGTCCGCCGCCCTGGTGCTCGGACCCGGCACCGAGCCCCTGCCGGCCCGGTTCGAGGGCTTCTCGGAAGCGATTCTGGCGCGTGGGACACAGGCGGAATCATGAATCACGACGCGATCCGCGCCTTCTCGACGGCCTCCCGCGGCGGCGCGCGCCTCATCGGCATCGACCTCGGCACCAAGACGATCGGGCTCGCCCTCTCGGACCTGGGACGCCAGATCGCGACGCCGCTGGAGACGATCCGGCGGGTCAAGTTCACCCCGGACGCGCAGCGCCTCGCCGCCCTGTGCCGCCAGCACGCGGTCGGCGGCCTCGTGGTCGGCCTGCCCCTCAACATGGACGGCAGCGAGGGGCCGCGGGTGCAATCCACCCGCGCCTTCATCCGCAATCTCGCACCGATCCTGCCCCTGCCCCACGTCTTCTTCGACGAGCGCCTGTCGACCGCGGTGGTGACCCGGGCGCTGATCGAGGCCGATGCGTCCCGGGCACGGCGCGGCGAACTCGTGGACAAGCTCGCCGCCGCCTACATCCTGCAGGGCTGCCTCGACGTGATGCGCCACCTCGCCGACGTCGACGCGGATCCGCTCACCGACTGACGAGGGAGACGGTGCCGCTGCCGTGCCGCTCGATCCGGCCGTCGAGCTCCAGTTCCAGCAGCACGGTCTGAACCACCCGGGCACCGACGCCGGCGCTGCGCGCCAGCTCGTCGGCCCCGACCGGGCTCGGGCCCAGTAAACCGATGATGCGTGCGCGATCATCGGCCGGCTCCGGCGCAGCGTCGTCGAGGCCGGCCTCCACCGGCCGCATGAGCAGATCCCGGGCGGTGCCGGTCTCCGCGGTCAGCGCGTCGAGATCGATCTCGTCCCAGAAGTCCGGTTGCTCGGCGAAGTCCGGTCGGTCCCGGTCCGGCGCGGCCTCCGGCGCCGGACCCTGCTCGATGATCGGGCCGATCACATCGAGGACATGCTCGACCTCGGAGACGAGGGTGGCGCCCTGGCGGATCAGGTCGTTGGTGCCCTCCGCGCGCGGATCCAGCGGCGAGCCCGGGACGGCGAACACCTCGCGGTTCTGCTCCAGGGCGAAGCGCGCGGTGATCAGCGAGCCGGACCGCCGTGCCGCCTCGACGACGATCGTCCCGTAGGACAGGCCCGAGATGATGCGGTTTCGCCTCGGAAAGTCGCGCCCGCGCGGCACCCAGCCCATCGGCATCTCGGCCAGCACCGCCCCGCCCTCCCCCAGGATCGCATCGACCAGGCCGGCATGGCTCGCCGGGTAGATCCGGTCCTGCCCGCCGGCCATCACCGCGACGGTGCCGGTCGGCAGGCTGGCCCTGTGGGCGCGCGCATCGATCCCGCGGGCGAGCCCCGAGACGACGGTGAGACCGGCCTCGCCCAAGCCGCGGGCCAGTTTCTCGGTGAAGGCCAAGCCGGCCATGGAGGCATTGCGCGAGCCGACGAGGGCCACGGCCGGGCGGTTCAGGATGGCGGCCCCGCGCAGGGCGAGCAGCGGCGGCGCCGCATCGGTCTGCTGAAGAAGGCGCGGATAGTCCGCCTCGCCGGTGGCGACCAAGCGGCCGCCGATCCGGACCAGGGCGGCAAGCTCGTCCGCGGCCTCGATCCGGCTCGGCGGTGCGATCCGCCGGCCCTGGCGGCGGCTGAGGTCCGGCAGCGCGTCGAGGGCTGCGGCCGCGCCCCCGAACCGGTTGACGAGCGTGCGGAACGTGCGCGGCCCGACCCCATCGGTGCGGATCAATCGCAGCCAGTCGAGCCGCTGGGCGTCGGTCAGCTGCATGCATCCCCCAAGGACCGCGCGTCACGCGCGTGCGTTCAGCCCTTCTGGCCGATGCGCCCCTCGGTGCCGGACGCGAGTCGGCGGATGTTGGGCGCGTGCTTCCACCATAGCAGCACTCCCATGAGGAGGAACAGCAGAGCTTGCGCCGGTGCGCCGAGCGCCCACAGTACGACAGGTGTCGCGGCCGAGGCGGCCAGTGCCGCCAGTGACGAATACTTGAGCGCGAAGGCGAGACCGAGCCAGATGATTGCAAAGATCCCGAGCGCCGCCGGGCTGAAGGCGAGCAGAACGCCGATGAACGTCGCCACGCCCTTGCCGCCCTTGAATCCCAACCAGACCGGGAACAGGTGTCCGAGGAACGCGCCGAGGCCCGCCGCGAGCGCCGGGCCCTCGCCCAGGTTCCTGGCGATCAGGACGGCGGCTGTGCCCTTCAGGGCATCGCCCAGCAGGGTTGCGGCCGCGAGTCCTTTCCGGCCGGTCCGCAGGACGTTGGTGGCGCCGATATTGCCCGATCCGATCGCCCGCACATCGCCGAGCCCGGCGAAGCGGGTGAAGATCAGCCCGAACGGGATAGAGCCCAGCGCGTAACCCAGGGCCAGGCCGCCGAGGGCGGAAGCCGTCGCGAGATCCGGCAGCATCACGCGGCCGCCGCGAAGTCGTCGACGGCGTGGACGATCCGTCCGCCGACCAGCGTCAGCACCGCCGCACCCTGCAGCCGGGCCTCATCGAAGGGCGAGTTCTTCGAGCGGGATTTCAGCCGGCGCTTGTCGAGCACGTAGGGCAGTTCCGGATCGATCAGCACCAGATCGGCCGGCGCTCCGGCGGCCAGCCGGCCGGCGTCGCGGCCGAGGATGCGGGCCGGGTTCACGGTCAGCGCGGTGATGAGCTTCGACAGGGCGAGATCGCCGGTATGGACGAGGCGCAGGGACGCGCCCAGCAACGTCTCGATCCCGAGGGCGCCGTCCGCCGCCTCCGCGAAGGGCAGGCGCTTGGTCTCGACGTCCTGCGGGTTGTGATCGGAGACGACGACGTCGATCACACCCTCGCCGAGCGCCTGGACCACGGCCTGGCGATCGACCTCGTGGCGCAGCGGCGGCGAGAGCCGGCAGAAGGTCCGGTAATGGCCGATGTCGTTCTCGTTGAGCACGAGGTTGTTCACCGACACGCCGCAGGTGACCGCAAGGCCGTCCTGCTTGGCCCGGCGCACGATCTCCACCGAATCGGCGCAGGAGATCATCGCGGCGTGGTAGCGGGCCCCGGTGAGCCGGACGAGGCGGATGTCCCGCTCCAGCATGACGGTCTCGGCCTCGCGCGGGATGCCCATCAGGCCGAGGCGCGAGGCGAGCTCGCCCTCGTTCATCACGCCCTCGGCGACGAGATCCGTATCCTCGACATGCTGCATGATCAGCGCGTCGAAGTCCCGGGCGTAGGTGAGCGCGCGCCGCAGCACCTGGGCGTTCGACACGGCGCGCAGGCCGTCCGTGAAGGCGACCGCGCCGGCTTCCTTGAGCAGGCCGAATTCGGTCATCTCCCGGCCGGCCAATCCCTTGGTGATGGCGGCGGCGGGCAGGACGTTGACGCTCGCGGTGTCGCGGGCGCGCCGGAGCACGAAGTCGACGATGGCCGGCCCGTCGATCACCGGGTTGGTGTCGGGCATGCAGACCAGGGTGGTGACACCGCCCGCCGCCGCGGCGGCGCTCGCCGAAGCCAGGGTCTCCCGGTGCTCGGCGCCCGGCTCGCCCACGAAGGCGCGCATGTCGATCAGCCCCGGGACGAGCACCCGGCCGGCGCAGTCGATCCGCTTGGCATCGCCCGGCGCGCCCGGGGCGGCCCCAGACGCGACATCGCTGATGCGGCCGTCGCGGACCAGGACCGCGCCGGCGGTCTCGGCACCGGTCTCGGGATCGAGCAGGGTCGCGTTGGCCAGAAGGTAGCTGCTCACAGGGGCGCCCTCGCGGAAGATGCCGTGCCGTCGAGGCGCATGGCCAGCCCGGCGGCCGCCATATGGGCCTTGGCCTCGGCGACGCTCGCCTGCCCGAAATGGAAGATCGAGGCCGCCAGCACGGCGCTCGCGCCGCCCTCGGCGACACCGGCAACGAGATCGTCGAGCCCACCGACGCCGCCGGAAGCGATCACCGGCACGTGGACGGCGTCGCTGATCGCCCGCGTCAGGGCGAGGTCGTAGCCGGAGCGGGTGCCGTCCTTGTCCATGGAGGTGACCAGCAGCTCGCCCGCGCCCTTCTCGGCGACGAGCCGGGCGAAGGCCACCGCGTCGATCCCGGTCGGGTCGCGACCGCCATGGGTGAAGATCTCCCAGGCCGCAGGCTCGCCGGGCCGGGACACGCGCTTCGCGTCGATCGCCACCACGATGCACTGGGCGCCGAACTTCTCGGCGGCGCGGGCGACCAGATCCGGGTCTTTCACGGCCGAGGTGTTGATCGCGACCTTGTCGGCCCCGGCCAGCAGCAGGGCGCGGACGTCCTCGACGGTGCGCACGCCGCCGCCCACGGTGAGCGGCATGAAGCAGGCCTCGGCGGTGCGGCTGACGATGTCGAGCAGCGTACCGCGGGCCTCGCGGCTCGCCGTGATGTCGAGGAAGCACAGCTCGTCAGCGCCGGCCGCGTCGTAGACTTTGGCGGCCTCGACCGGATCGCCGGCGTCGCGCAGGCCTTCGAAGCGCACGCCCTTCACGACGCGCCCGTCCTTCACGTCGAGGCAGGGGATGATGCGGGTCTTCAGCACGGGCGGCGTCTCATATCGCGGGCCTCAGGATATCACGCCGCCGAGCCACGCGCCGCAGCGATCGCCGCCAAGGCCGCCTCCGGATCGATTCGGCCGTCGTAGAGGGCCCGCCCCGTGATGGCGCCGGCGATGAGCGCGCAATCCGGCTGCAACAGGCGATGCACGTCGTCGATCGACGCGAGGCCGCCCGAGGCGATGACGGGGATGCGCACGGCTTGGGCGAGTGCCAGGGTCATCTCGACATTGAGGCCCTTCAGGATGCCGTCGCGGGCGATGTCGGTGTAGATGATCGCCGCGACGCCCGCGTCCTCGAACCGGCGCCCCAGCTCCTCCGCGGTCATGCTGGAGGTCTGCGCCCAGCCCTCGACCGCGACGCGGCCGTCCTTGGCGTCGATGCCGACCGCGATCTTGCCGGGATACTTGCGGGCGGCCTCCCGGACGAAACCAGGGTCGCGCACGGCCGCGGTGCCGATGATCGCCCGGGCGACGCCCTTGCTCAGCCAGCCCTCCAGGGTCTTCATCTCGCGGATGCCGCCGCCGAGCTGAACCGGGATCGTCACGCGCGCGAGGATCGCATCCACCGCCTCCGCGTTTCGCGGCGCGCCCGCGAAGGCGCCGTCGAGATCGACCACGTGGAGCCAGGGGAAGCCCTGCGCCTCGAAGATCGCGGCCTGGGCGGCCGGATCGTCGCCGAAGACCTTGGCCTGCGCCATGTCCCCCTGGATCAGGCGGACGCAACGCCCCTCCTTCAGGTCGATCGCCGGGTACAGGATCACGGGCGTTTCTATCCTTCTTGCCGGAGCCGAACGGCGCTCACGGGCGCCAGTTCAGGAAATTCGCGATCAGCGCCAGGCCGAGCCGCTGGCTTTTCTCGGGGTGGAACTGCGTGCCGGCGACATTGTCCCGGGCGACTAGAGCGGTGACCGGGCCGCCGTACTCGGCGCGCGCCACGACATCGTCCGGCCGCTCGGGCGTCAGCGCGTAGCTGTGCACGAAATAGGCGTGCAGCCCGTCCTCGCCGGTGGGAATGCCGGCCAGCAGCGCGTGGTCGCGCTCGGCCCGCAGGGTGTTCCAGCCCATATGGGGGACCTTGAGGGCCGGGTCCGACGGCCGGATCGGGCCGACATCGCCGGGGATCCAACCAAGGCCCGGCGTGGTGGTATATTCGAGCCCCCGGGTTGCCAGGAGCTGCATGCCCACGCAGATCCCGAGGAACGGGCGCCCGGCCTCATGGGCGACCTGCGTCATCGCCTCGACCATGCCGGGGACGGCGTCGAGCCCGCGGCGGCAATCCGCGTAGGCGCCGACGCCCGGCAGAACGACCCGGTCGGCCCCCGCCACGACCTCCGGGTCCGAGGTCAGGCAGATCCGCGCGTCGCGCCCGCTCTCGCGGGCGGCGCGCTCGAAGGCCTTGGCGGCGGAATGGAGGTTGCCCGACCCGTAATCGATGATCGCGACGATCTCGGCACTCATGCGCGTCTCGCCCGCAGATTCATCGGGCGCCTTCCTGGGCAGGGAATAGGCCGATCACCGGCTCGGCGCGCCGGCTCGGGCCGCTGGGGAATGGCGGGCGCGGCGCATTCGGGCTCGCCTCAAGCCACCGGCCGATCGCGCGGGCCTCCGCCTCCTCGGGCGTCGCCGCGATGACCGCGTCACGCACCGGCCAGCCGCGCCGCGCCAGCGTCCAGCGGCGCAGGCTCGACGCTTCGAGCCCGATCAGCCATGCGGCCAGCAGCGTGGCGATCAGCCCGGCGCCGGTGGGCAGCCCGAAGGCGACGCCCGCGCCAGCCAACGCGACCAGGCCGACGAGTACGGCCAGCGCCGCAATCCACAGCCGGCGGTACAGGAACCACAGAACGGTGAAGGCGAAGGCCGGCCATACGAAGCCGTCCGGCACGAGCACGGCCCGGTCCAGGCCGATCGACTCGCCCGGCCGCGCATCGGCGGGCAGGTGGAGCGTGTAGCTGCGCATCCGCATCACGGGACTCCGGCTAGGTCGCTCCACGCAGGCCGGAGGGCCGAACGGAGCGTGACGACGACAGGTCTACAGGGAGCCCTTCGTGGAGGGAACGCGTCCCTCCTCGCGCGGATCGATCGCCACCGCCTTCCGCAAGGCGCGCGCCAATCCCTTGAAGCAGCTCTCGGCGATGTGGTGCGCGTTGTCGCCGTACAGGGTCTCGACATGGAGCGTCAGCCCGGCGTTCATCGCGAAGGCCTGGAACCACTCGCGCACCAGTTCGGTGTCGAAATTGCCGATCTTCTCCACCCGGAAGGCGGTGCGGAACACGAGGAACGGTCGACCGGAGATGTCGACGCAGACCCGGGTCAGCGCCTCGTCCATGGGCAGGTGGATGTCGGCGTAGCGCGTGACGCCGCGCTTGTCGCCGAGCGCCTTGGCGAAGGCTTGGCCCAGCGCAATGCCGCAATCCTCGGCCGAATGATGCTGGTCAATGTGGAGATCGCCGTCGACCTTCACGTCCAGATCGAACAGGGCATGCCGCGCCAGCAGATCCAACATGTGGTCGAGGAAGCCGATGCCGGTGGCGATCGTCGATCGCCCGGTCCCGTCGAGCGTGACCGTGACCGCGATATCGGTTTCCGCGGTCTTCCGGCTGATGGTGGCGCTACGCATTTCGGTCTGGACTTCGTGACTGGGGCGGCACCGGCCGCCCGCGCCTTCTAGAGGGACTTTCTCCGGAATGGAAAGGGTGCGTGCCTATCCTTGCAGCACCCGACCCGCCACGGCATCAAGCTTGGCGAGCAGCGCGGGGTCGCGGACAGACGGCGCGGTCATGATCGCCCCGTCGAGCGCCCGGTGCGAACCCGCCGGGCAGGGCTCGCGCTCGGCCGGGAAGTCGCGCGCCAGCCGGGATACCAGCCGGGCCGCCTTGTCGGCGTTGGCGCGGGCGACCGCGATGACGGAGGCCACGTCGACGGCGTCGTGGCCGGGGTGCCAGCAATCGTAATCGGTGACCATCGCGATGGTCGCGTAGGTGATCTCCGCCTCGCGGGCGAGCTTGGCCTCGGGCATGTTGGTCATGCCGATCACGTCGAAGCCCTGCGCCTTGTAGGCCCGAGACTCGGCAAGTGACGAGAATTGCGGTCCTTCCATGCAGACATAGGTGCCGCCGCGATGCACCGCGATGTCCTCAGCCCTGGCGGCATTCGCGATCCGCGCCTGCAGGCCCGGGCCGACCGGATGAGCCAGGGAGACGTGGGCGACGCAGCCGTCGCCGAAGAACGAGGAGGCGCGCCCGTGCGTGCGGTCGGCGAACTGGTCGACGAGCACGAACTGGCCCGGCGGCAGCTCCTCGCGGAACGAGCCGCAGGCCGAGAGCGCGACGAGATCGGTGACCCCGGCCCGCTTCAGCGCGTCGATATTGGCGCGGTAGTTGATGCCCGACGGCGAGAGCCGGTGCCCCCGCCCGTGCCGGGCCAGGAACACGACCTGGGTGTCGCCGATCCGCCCGATGCGCAGGGCATCCGACGGCTCGCCCCAGGGTGAGGCGACCCGCTCCTCGCGCACGTCTTCCAGACCCGGCAGGTCGTAGACGCCGGACCCACCCATCACCCCGAGGACCGCTGCCGTCATGCCTGTCTTCCTGCATTGTCAGCGACGCTGCGCGAGCGCCGCGTTCCCCTGCACGCCCTCATCCTGAGGTGCCGGAGCGAAGGAGGCCTCGAAGGAGACCTCCAGAAGGCGCGGCGATCCCTGGAGCCCTCCTTTGAGGCTGCTGCGCAGCACCTCAGGAGGAGATCGTGGATGGGAAGACCCGTCTCCCGCCAGCCGATCGTCGCGGCGGCCGACCGGTAGCATGGGGGACACGCCCAAAAAAGATGGGCCCCCGCGAGGGAGGCCCATCCGTGTCGCCGATCGTGGAGCGGCGCTTCAGTAGGTCTTGTGCAGTTCCGGCTGGAGGCCGTGGACCTCGCCGCCGACATCGGCCCAGACCTTCTTCTTCACGTAGTAGAGCAGCCCCGACAGCACGATCAGGAACAGGATCACCCGGAAGCCGAGGGCCTTGCGGTCCATCATGTGCGGCTCGGCCGTCCACATCAGGAAGGCCGCGACGTCCTTGCCGTACTGATCGACCGTCTCGGGGACGACCGGCTGGCCCTGGTCGTTCTTGGGATAGCTCACCTGCCCGTCGGTGATCGGCGGCGGCATCGCGATGATGTGGCCGGGATAGTACTTGTTGTAGTGGCCGCCATCCGGAACCGTGAAATCCTTCGGCGGCTCCTCGTAGCCGTTGATCAGGGCGTGGATGTAGTCGGGCCCCTGCTCCGAATAGCCGATGAACGGCAGCCAGTCGGTCAGGAAGTACAGCGAGCCGCGGGAGAAGGTCCGCGCCTTGGCGATCACCGAGAAATCGGGCGGCGCCTTGCCGCCATTGGCAGCGGCCGCCGCCTGGTCATTCGGGAAGGGCGGCGGGAACGTGTCGGCCGGTCGGCCGGGCCGGTCGAACATCTCGCCGGAATCGTTGGGCCCGTCCTTCACCTGATAGGTCGCCGCCAGGGCCTTGACCTGTCCGGCCGAGAAGTCCGGCCCGCCCTCCTGCGCGAGGTTGCGGAACGAGACCAGCTTCATCGAGTGGCAGGAGGAGCAGACCTCCTTGTAGACTTGGAAGCCGCGCTGCAGCTGCGCGGTGTCGAAGCGGCCGAACACGCCGGCGAAGCTCCAGTTGATGCGGGCCGGGATCGGCCCGCCATGGCCTTCCTGGGCGCAGACCGGCGCTGCGGCGCCGATCAGCAGGACCGCCAGGGCGGCAGCGGCTTTGGTCGGGAGGACGCGGGTCATCATCATGGTCCTGTCGTCAGCCCGTCAGCCCTTGGTGGTCGGAGCGGCAGCGGCGCCCGCCGGCATGCCGGATCCGCTCACCTGCTTGCCCGGCCCGGTGACACTCTCGAGGATCGAGCCGGGGAGCTTCTTCGGCGTCTCGAACAGGCCGCAGAGCGGCATGACGATCAGGAAGTGCGCGAAGTAGTAGGCGGTGCAGATCTGCGACGCGATCACGTAGCCGCCCTCGGGAGGCTGCGAGCCGAGCCAGCCGAGCAGCAGGGTCGCCCCGACGAAGGCCCAGAAGAACTGCCGGTAGATCGGCCGGTAGTTGCAGGAGCGGATCCGCGACGTGTCGAGCCACGGCGCGAAGGCCAGGATGATCACCGCCGAGAACATCAGGATCACGCCGCCGAGCTTGCTCGGGACCGCGCGCAGAATCGCGTAGAACGGCAGGAAGTACCATTCCGGCACGATGTGCGCGGGCGTCACCGCCGGGTTCGCTTGGATGTAGTTGTCGGCGTGGCCGAGATAGTTCGGCTGGTAGAACAGGAACCACGAGAACAGGATCATGAACACGCAGACGGCGAACACGTCCTTGATCGTCGCGTAGGGCGTGAACGGCACCGCGTCCTTGCCGGACTTGATCGGGATGCCGACCGGGTTGTTCTGGCCGGTGACGTGCAGCGCCCAGACATGCAGCACGACGACGCCGGCGATCATCCACGGCAGCAGGTAGTGCAGCGAGAAGAAGCGGTTCACCGTCGGGTTGCCGACCGAGTAGCCGCCCCAGAGCAGCGTCTGGATCGTGTCGCCCACCACCGGGATCGCTGCCAGGATGTTGGTGATGACGGTGGCACCCCAGAAGCTCATCTGACCCCAGGGCAGCGTGTAGCCGAGGAAGGCGGTCGCCATCATCAGCAGGTAGATCACGACGCCGAGGATGTAGAGGACCTCACGCGGGGCCTTGTAGGACCCGTAATAGAGGTTGCGAAACATGTGCAGGTACACGGCGACGAAGAACATCGAGGCGCCGTTGGCATGCGCGTAGCGCAGCAGCCAGCCGTAATTCACGTCGCGCATGATCTTCTCGACGGAGTTGAAGGCGCCCGTCGCCGAAGGCTCGTAATGCATCGCCAGCCAGACGCCGGTGACGATCTGGATCCCGAGGAAGGTGATTAGGATCGCCCCGAAGGTCCAGAAGTAGTTGAGGTTGCGGGGGACCGGGAAGGCCACGAACGAGGAATGCACCAGCCCGGCGATGGGCAGGCGCGCCTCGAACCATTTGGCCGCGCGGCTCTTGGGGACGTAAGTGCTGGCCGTTCCGCTCATGCTTCCGTCCTTCCCTCAGGCCGCTTCCTTGCCGCCCTCGCCGATCCGGATTTTCGCGTCCGTCTCGAAGGCGTAGGGCGGGATCGGCAGGTTGATCGGCGCCGGTCCGTGGCGCACGCGTCCCACCGCGTCGAATTGCGAGCCGTGGCACGGGCATGCCCAGCCCTCGAAGTTGCCCTGGTGGCCGATCGGCACGCAGCCCAGATGCGTGCAGTTGCCGTACACCACCAGCCACTGATCGTGACCGTTCTTGACGCGCGTCGTGAAGGCGGCCGGATCGATCATCGCCGAGAGCGGGACGGACTTCATGTCGCCCACCTCCTTCTCGGTGAGCTTGCGCACAAAGATCAGCTTGCCGCGCCAGAAGACGTTGACGATCTGCCCGTCCTGGATCGGCGTCAGGTCGACCTCGATCGGCGCGCCGGCGGCGATCGTCTCGGCATCGGGTGCCATGGATGAGATCAGCGGCCAGGCCGCGGCCGCGGCCCCCACCGCCAGCCCGGCGCCGGTAGCTAGGTACAAGAAGTCACGACGGCTGCCCTCAGGCCCGGAGGCCGCGGGAGCGGCTGCTGATGTGTTCGCCAAGATTCGGAACTCCATGCGTCGGCGTTAGGGCCGCAGGCGCCCTGCCCTGAATTCCCGGTCTGGCCAGGATCAAAGCATTATCGTTCTAAACCGAGCAATGAGACCGTCTGCCGCTCCCGAGTCAAGCGGCCGTTTGCACCGCAGCGATAAAGCCCGGACACGATTGTCCTGATATGTTGCCGGCTCTCGGCACGTCAGGCGACGGCGCTGTCGTAGCGGGCCGTCCCGTCGTCGAGAAAGCCGCCCGATTGGCGCGACCACAGGCCGGCGTAGACGCCGCCCTGCGCGACGAGCTCGGCATGGGTCCCCTCCTCGATGATCCGACCCTGGTCGATCACCACCAGCCGGTCGAGGGCCGCGATGGTCGACAGGCGATGCGCGATCGCCAGCACGGTCTTGCCGGCCATCAGCGTGTCGAGCGACTCCTGGATCGCCGCCTCGACCTGACTGTCGAGGGCCGACGTGGCCTCGTCCAGGATCAGGATCGGCGCGTCCTTAAGCATGACGCGGGCGATGGCGATGCGCTGGCGCTGTCCGCCGGACAGCTTGACCCCGCGCTCGCCGACCTGAGCGTCGTAGCCCCGCCGGCCCTTGTGATCGACGAGATCGGCGATGAAGCTGTCGGCATGCGCCAACCGGGCGGCATGCTCGATATCGGCTTGGCTCGCGTCCGGCCGGCCGTAGGCGATGTTCTCGCGGATCGACCGATGCAGGAGAGAGGTGTCCTGGCTGACCATCGCGATGGACTCACGCAGGGATTGCTGCGTGACGGCCGCAATGTCCTGCCCATCCACGAGGATGCGCCCGCTCTCGACGTCGTAGAGGCGCAGGAGGAGACCCGCGAGGGTCGACTTGCCGGCCCCGCTGACGCCCACAAGCCCGACCTTCTCGCCCGGACGGATGGTGAGGGAGAAATCCTCGATCACCGTGGCGTCGCCGCGGCCGTAGTGGAAGCCGACATTCTCGAACCGGACCTCGCCGCCGGCGACGGTGAGCGCGCGCGCGTTCGGCGCGTCGATCAGCCCGTGCGGCCGGGCCATCGTCTGCATGCTCTCCTGCACGACCCCGACATTCTCGAAGACGCCGCGGACGGTCTGCATCACCCAGCCGGACATGGCGATGAGCCGCAGGACCAGGGCGAGACCCGCCGAGGCCTCACCGGTGCTCATCCCGCCTCGCTGCCAGAGGACGAGGCAGGCCGCGCCCGTGGCGATCAGGAGCGCGCTGTTGAGCAGGCCGAGCAGGCTGGTCGTCAGCGTCACCAGCCGGAACTGATGCAGGTAGGCGTCGGTGTGAACTTCGACCGCGTCGCGCACCGCCGCCCGTTCCTCGCGGTCGCGGGCGAACAGCTTGACGGTCAGGATGTTGGTGTAGCTGTCGACGATCCGGCCGATCAGGGTCGAGCGGGTGTCGGCCGTCTTGTGCGAGCGCGCCCGCGCCCGCGGCACGAACCACGTGGTCAGGGCGGCATAGGCGGCGATCCAGAGCAGCACCGGCAGAACGAGCCACGGCGAGATCGCGCTGAACAGCCCGACCGCGGTGATCGCGTAGATCGCCACGTAGAGGAGCGTGTCGATGAAGACGACGGCGAGTTCCCGCACCGCCGGTCCCACCTGCACGACGCGGTTCGCGAGCCGCCCCGAGAAGTCGCCCTGGAAATACGAGAGTGCGTGCCCGAGCGTGTAGAGATGCGCCCGCCACCGGATCTGGCTGGTGGATTGCGGCACGACGAGCTGGTTCGACAGCACCTCGTGCGCCCAGATCGACAGGGGCCGGATCACCGCGACGAGCAGGACGACCAGACCGAGTTCGACTGCGTGGTCCGACAGAACCGTGGCCCGATCGGCCGCGCCGAGCAGGTCGATGAACCAACGCATTACCAGATAGAGCGACGCCTCGACCGTGCCGGCGATCACCGCGATGACGAACAGAGCCGCGAGGGCGGCGCGGATCGGCCGCAGGTAGAACCAGGCGAAACCGAGGACGGACCGCGACGGCATCCGCGTCTCGTCGAAGGGCGCGAACGGGTCGACGCGGCGCTCAAGCCAATCCAGGAACATGTCTACGGGGGCGTGATGCGGCGGGAGCCCCTCATGTAAGCGCGACCTGCCGCACGCCAACCGCGCGGCTTGGTCGCGCCGCCTTACCTCACCCGACTTGCCTCAGCGGTTCAGTGCCAGCGCGGCACCCGATTTGGTTAGCGCACCTTCGAGGCCGCCGCCGCCCTGGCGCAGACGCGCCGCCACCGAGCCGCCCGGCTGATACAGGTAGACCTCACCGTCGCGGAAGTCCCAGGCCGAGACCCGGGACAGGTCCTTGTTGGTGCAGCCCGCCGCGGACGCCTTGTAGAGGTCGAGAGCCGGCGCGCTCGACAGCGTCACCTTGCAGTTCGCGCCCGTCGCATCCCGGGCATCCCAGCTGCCGACCACGGAGGCGCGTCCGCTCGTGACCACCGGCGGCGGCGGCGCCGGCGGGGCGACCGGTTCCGCGATGACGGTCGGGGCAGACGGCGACAATGCGGCCTGGGCGCCGGGCGGGGGCGGCGCGTCGGGGCTCGCCGACACGCCCGGCGGCGGCGCCAGCGGCGCGGCCGTCACGGTGCCCGACGGAACGGCCGGCACGGCTTCCAGGGACGCCTGGGGCGACGGAGCCCGGGTGCGCGGTCCGTCGAGGCGGCTCGAAGCACAGGCGCCGAGGCTGGCACCGAGACAGAGAATGACGAACGTCGACAGGCTCGGGCGCAGCATCGGTTCACTTCGGGTCAGGTTGAAGGCGCAATCGCGATTGCCCCCTGACTCCGTGCCAATTGCGCTGGCCGCAAGGCGGCATCCCCAACCGCGGTCGACTCCGCTGCGGAGAGGCCGCCTTTTCGGCCCAGTGTGGCCGTCAGGCCTCAGAGCTACGCAATCAGAGCGTGCGCTCGACCATCATCTTCTTGATTTCCGCGATGGCCTTTGCGGGATTCAGGCTCTTCGGGCAGGTGTTGGCGCAGTTCATGATCGTGTGGCAGCGATAGAGCCGGAACGGATCGTGCAGGCCGTCGAGGCGGTGGCCGGTGTTCTCGTCGCGGGAATCGATCAGCCAGCGATAGGCCTGGAGCAGCGCGGCCGGGCCCAGGAACTTGTCGCCGTTCCACCAGTAGCTCGGGCAGGAGGTGCTGCAGCAGGCGCACAGGATGCACTCGTAGAGCCCGTCGAGCCGCGAGCGGTCCTCGGGGGTCTGGCGCCACTCCTTCTCGGGCGCCGGCGTCTCGGTCTGGAGCCAGGGCTCGATGGCGGCGTGCTGCGCGTAGAAGTTCGTTAGATCCGGCACGAGGTCCTTGAGGACCGGCATGTGCGGCAGCGGGTAGATCCGGATCGCGCCGTCCTTGTCCTTGCGGGTCAGGACCGGCAGGGCGTTGTCCGGGCTCTTGCACTCGTCGATGCCCATCGTGCAGGCGAGCGCGTTCTGGCCCTCGATGTTCATCGCGCAGGAGCCGCAGATGCCCTCGCGGCAGGAGCGGCGGAAGACCAGCGTCGAATCGACCTTGTTCTTGATCCACAGCAGCGCGTCGAGGACCATCGGGCCGCAATCCTCGCGGTCGACCTGGTAGGTGTCGATCCGCGGGTTGGCGCCGTCGTCGGGGTTCCACCGGTAGATCTTGAAGGTCTGCAGGTTCCTGGCGCCAGGCGGGGCCGGCCAGGCCTTGCCCGGCGTGATCTGGGAGTTCTTGGGAAGGTTGAACTGGGCCATGGGATTCGACGGCTTCCGCTAGAGCAGAATGCGGCGGCCGGAAGAGCGACGCTCCTCCGGCGCAAGGGTTGTGCAAATTTTCAGATCAGTACACGCGCGCCTTCGGCTCGATGTACTGGATCTCGTTCGACATCGTGTAGGTGTGCACCGGACGATAATCGATGTTCACCTGATGGCGTCCCTCATCGAGCCAGGACAGGGTGTGCTTCATCCAGTCCTTGTCGTCGCGGTCGGGGAAGTCCTCGCGGGCATGAGCACCGCGCGATTCCTTCCGGTTGGCGGCCGATTCCATCGTCACGACCGCCTGGCCGATCAGATTGTCGAACTCCAGGGTCTCCAGGAGGTCGGTGTTCCAGACCAGGGACCGGTCGGTGATCTTTACGTCGGCGGCGGCGTTCCAGACCTTGTGGATCAGGCCCTTGCCCTCCTCCAGCACCTCGCCGGTGCGGAACACGGCGCAGTTGTTCTGCATCGTCTTCTGCATCTCGGCGCGGAGCTCCGCAGTCGGCGTCGAGCCGTTGGCGTAGCGGAAGCGATCGAGGCGCTCGAGCGCCTTGTCGGTGGCGCCCTTCGGCAACTCCATGGCCCGGCCGTTCGGCTCGACGATCTCGGCGCAGCGCTTGCCGGCGGCGCGGCCGAAGACCACGAGGTCGATCAGCGAGTTCGAGCCGAGGCGGTTGGCGCCGTGGACGGAGACGCAGGCCGCCTCGCCGATCGCCATCAGGCCCGGAACCACCGTGTCGGGGTTGCCGTCGCGCAGCGTCAGCACCTCGCCGTGATAGTTCGTGGGGATGCCGCCCATGTTGTAGTGGACCGTCGGGATGACCGGAATCGGCTCCTTGGTCACGTCGACCCCCGCGAAGATGCGCGCGGATTCCGAGATGCCCGGCAGGCGCTCGTGGAGGATCTTCGGGTCCAGGTGGTCGAGGTGCAGGTAGATATGGTCCTTGTCCTTGCCGACGCCGCGGCCGTCGCGGATCTCCATGGTCATGGAGCGCGAGACGACGTCGCGCGAGGCGAGATCCTTCGCGGACGGCGCGTAGCGCTCCATGAAGCGCTCGCCCTCGGAATTCGTCAGATAGCCGCCCTCACCGCGGGAGCCCTCCGTGATCAGGCAGCCCGCGCCGTAGATGCCGGTCGGGTGGAACTGCACGAACTCCATGTCCTGCAGCGGCAGGCCGGCGCGCAGCACCATGGCGTTGCCGTCGCCCGTGCAGGTATGGGCCGAGGTCGCCGAGAAATAGGCGCGGCCGTAACCGCCGGTGGCCAGGATGGTCATCTGGGCGCGGAAGCGGTGGATCTCGCCGGTCGCCTGATCGATGGCGATGACGCCGCGGCAGCGGCCCTCGTCGTCCATGATCAGGTCGAGGGCGAAGTACTCGATGAAGAAGTCGGTCTGGTTCTTCACCGCCTGCCCGTAGAGGGTGTGCAGCATGGCGTGACCGGTGCGGTCGGCCGCCGCGCAGGTGCGCTGGGCAGTGCCCTTGCCGTAATCCGTGGTCATGCCGCCGAACGGGCGCTGGTAGATCTTGCCTTCTTCCGTGCGGGAGAAGGGCACGCCCCAGTGCTCAAGCTCGTAGACGGCGGCGGGGGCGTTGCGCACGAGGTATTCGATCGCGTCCTGGTCGCCGAGCCAGTCCGACCCCTTCACGGTGTCGTACATGTGCCAGCGCCAGTCGTCCGGGCCCATGTTGCCGAGCGAAGCCGAGATGCCGCCCTGCGCCGCGACGGTGTGGGAGCGGGTCGGGAACACCTTGGTGATGCAGGCGGTGCGCAGGCCCGCTTCCGAGCAGCCCACCGTGGCGCGCAGGCCCGCGCCGCCCGCGCCAACGATCACCACGTCGAAGGCGTGATCGTGGATCGTGTAGGCAGGCCCGCTGCCGTTTGTGCCGTTGGCGGCCATGTTCGGCTCCTCGAAATTCGTGATGACGGGGTTCAGGCCGGCTGACCGAAGCCGATGCGCAGCACCGCGTAGACGCAGGCCACGGCCACCAGGACCGCGTAGACATTGTTGGCGAACACGGCGACGATCTTGGTCGCCTGCGCGTGAACGTAATCCTCAATGATCACCTGCATGCCGATGCGCATGTGGAGCGTGACCGACAGGAACGCCAGGATGAGGATGATCGAGACGAAAGGGTTCGCGACGACGTGGACTGCGTCCGCATAGCTGCGTCCCGCCATCCGGGCGATGATGATTACGAAGGACAGCATCAGCACGGTATTGGTCACTGCGGTAATTCGCTGCAGCCACCAGTGGCCGACGCCGTGATGGGCGACGCCGAGACCCGCGACGCGGGCGCGCGGGGTACGGATCGAGACGCTCGTGTCCTGCCGGACCTGTTCCTTGGCCATGCCGACCTCCTCAGCGGACCAGAAGGGCGACCGCCCAGATGACGAGGGTCAGCACCGTCGACCCGATCAGGGTCAGGCGCGACAAGGCGAGGCGCTTCTCGCGGTCGAAGCCGATCCCGAAATCCCACGCGAGGTGGCGCAAGCCGCCGAGCATGTGGTGCATCAGGATCCAGGTGTAGACGAACAGGATCAGCCGCCCGATCAGCGAGCCGAAGAACCCGGCGACGTAAGAATAGGCGACCGGCCCGGAAGCCAGTGCGACGAGCCAGATCGCGACCAGCGCAGTTCCGCCGTAGAGAGCGGTACCGGTGATGCGGTGAAACACCGACATCGCCATGGTCCAGGTCCAGCGATAGATCTGGAGATGCGGCGACATCGGCTGTGCCACTGTCGGGCGGGCGGTGGGTGCCATCGGGTTGAAGCCTCGCAGCTGCGAACTGGACCGTCTCTAATCTGGTAGCGCTAGTGGCTGAGGGAGCAAGCCGCAATGCGTCATGCTGCAACGCAATGTGGCGCGCTCGGCGACACTAAACGGATTCTGTCACTTCAGGGCTCCCAGGAACTGCCACCAGACGTAGTCGAGGGGGCCGGCCACCAGGAGCGAAACGAGCCCGAAGCTCACGGTGAGCCGCGTCGCGTCGCGGAGCCGGACCCCGCCGAGTTCGCTGGCGAACACGATCGGCGGCGCCTGATAGGGGAAGAACACGGTCGAGTAGCCGATCACCTGAAGGGAGACGACCGCCAGGGGTGACAGCCCGCTGGCCTGCGTCATCTCTCCGGCCAGCGCGGTGTAGAGGGCCGGCGCGCCGTTCGCGGTCACGAGCAGCGTCAGGACCGTGCCCAGGCCGGTGAGCACGGCGAAGTTCTGCAGCGGGGCGCCCGACTCCAGCGGCGCGATCGCGAGCAGCAGGTGACCGAGGCGCCCACCCAGGCCGGTCTCGTTGACCAGCGCCACGAGGCCGAGCAGCGCCGCGATGTAGAAGCAGGTGCGCAGGTTGACCTGCTGAAAGGCTTCTGGGGCAAGGACGCCCACCCGCGGCAGCAGGCAGATTACGGCTGCGGCCAGGCCGACCCAGGCCGGCGCGAGGCCGTGAAGGCTGTCGGTCATCCACAGGGCCAGGGTGCAGGCCAGGATCGTCGCGAGGCGCCGCTCGGCGGCCGAGATCGGCGGCAGGGCCGGCAGCGCCGGGGTGATATGGCCGAGCCGGTCCGGGAACAGCCGCACGATCAGCACCACGAGCATCATGCCCTTGATCACGGCCAGGACCGGCGCGTGAAGGAGGAAGTAGGACAGGTACGAGAGGTGAAGGTCGAGGAGGCGTTCCGCCGAACCGGCCATGACGAGGTTCGGCACGTTGGCCGGCAGGATCGCGGCGGAGAGGATCGGCGTCGCCACGCCGACAGCCAGGACCGCGCCGGCCCGTCCCGGACGACCGTGAGTCAGCCCAAAGGCGTCACAGAGCGCCAGGGTCACGGGAATCATCAAGGCGATCCGCCCGAGATTCGACGGCATCACGAACGCGATCAGGAAGCTCAGGGCCACCAGCCCGGCGATGAAGCGCTCGTACGAGCCCGCCAGGCGCAGGGCGAGCGCCCGGGCCATGCGGGCGCCGAGCCCCGTCCGGGTCATGCCCTGCCCGACCACCATCCCGGACAGGACCAGCCAGAACGCCGAGGCCGAGAATCCGGAGAAGACGGTGCCGGCGCTGCCGAGACGAAGGAGCATCGCGATCCCGAAGAAGGCGAGTGCGGTGACGATCTCGGGCAACAACGCCGTCGCCCAGAGACCCATGCACAGCATGAGCAGAGCCGCCGTCGCCGGAACAACCGCCACCCCACTCACCCGAACCTCCACGCCGCCCAGCCGTATCGAGGCGGCATCCTGGCCGGTCTGGAACGGTTCGCAATTCGGAAGATCTAGACCGAGCCTTCGTCAACGACGAAGGCAGAGCCGGCGCGACACGATCCAGGCTGACTGGCCTCCGACGTATGGCCGGCCGCGACCCGAACCGAGAGGCCCGGCCGCCGACGGCCGGAATCGATCCGGAGAGGCTCGGTGCGAGCAAGACGTCCGGCTCAGTAGCCGTAGCCGTAATCGTTGCACGAGCCCGAATCGTAGGTGCCGTAGCCGAACGCGGAGTCGCAGCTGTCGTCGCCGAAGCCGCCCAGACCGTAGCCGACGCCCAGACCGAGCCCCACACCGGCGAGGCCGTAACCGAGGCCGCGCCCATAGCCCCGGCCGTATCCGCGGCCGGCAAAGCCGCGACCGACGACGCCCCGGTTTCCGAGCGCACCGACCCGGGCGGCATTGTTGAACCCGCCGTTGCGGAAGCCGCCGGTGCGCAGGCCGCCGGTCACGCCGGCCGTGCGGAGGCCCGCACCACGGAGGCCGCCGGCTCCCGCGCCGAACCCTCCGACGCGCGCCCCGCCGAAGCCGCCACCGCGGAACCCACCACCTCCGAACCCGCCACCATGGAAGCCGCCGCCAAAACCGCCACCGTGAAATCCGCCCCCGCCGAAGCCGCGCGCATCCACGCTACCCGGGATGAAAGCCGCCGCAGCCAGGAGTGCGGTCGATGCCAGTGCCAAACGCTTCATCGGATAATCCAATTTAATGAGTGGTCTCTGGCCCTCCAACCTCGCTGAACTCCCGTGTATCCAAGCTTGAGTATTGCGACGGACGTGTCAGTCGGTCGCTGTGCCGAAGTCTCGAGACATTTCAGCAAGAGCTCGACAGTTCGTCGGCCCGCGGCGCCTTACGGCCGATTTACCGGAACGGCGGCTCGTCGAAACTGCGCAGCTTGCGCGAGTGCAGCCCGTGCCGGTCGACGCGCAACACGTCGAGGGCCGCGAGCCCGACCCGCAGATGCTCCGAAACCGCGCGGTCGTAGAAGGCGTTGGCGGCGCCCGGCAGCTTGATCTCGCCGTGCAGCGGCTTGTCCGACACGCAGAGCAGTGCGCCGTACGGGACGCGCAGCCGGAAGCCCTGCGCGGCAACCGTGCCGCTTTCCATGTCGACCGCGACGGCCCGCGACTGGTTGATCCGCCGCCGCTCCTGGCTGAACCGCAGCTCCCAGTTGCGATCGTCGTAGGTCACCACCGTGCCGGTGCGCAGGCGCCGTTTCAGGGCATCGGCCTGCTCGCCCGTCACCGACGCCGCGGCGCTCTGGAGCGCGAGCTGGATCTCGGCCAGTGCCGGCACCGGGACGTCCGGCGGCACGAGTTCGTCGAGGATCCGGTCGCGGCGCAGATACGCATGGGCCAGCACGTAATCGCCGATGGTCTGCGACTGGCGCAGGCCGCCGCAATGGCCGACCATCAGCCAGCAATCCGGACGCAGCACGGCGAGGTGATCGGTGATCGTCTTCGCGTTGGAGGGGCCGACGCCGATATTCACCAGGGTCGTCCCTTGCGCGATCCCGTCTGCGCTGCGCGCCACGAGGTGATAGGCCGGCATCTGGTGGCGGTGCCAGGGGGATGCCGCGATCACCGCCGCAGGATCGGCGTCGGCGGCCTCGGCCCGGGTCACCGAGACGCCGCCCGGCAGGACCAGCCGCTCAAAATCCTCAGCTCCGGAGGCCAAACGCTCCAGCCCGTGGCGGACGAACTGGTCGACGTAGCGGTGGTAGTTGGTCAGCAGGATCCAGGGCTGGACGTCGCGCCAGTCGCAGCCGGTGTAGTGCACGAGGCGCCGGAGCGAGTAGTCGACCCGCACGGCGTCGAACAAAGCCAGGGGCAGCGGCTCGCCCGCCACCTGGTCGAAGGTGCCGTCGGCGATCTCGTCGCCGACCAGCGACAGGAGCGGGACCGGGAAGTAGGTGGCGAGATCCGCGCCGTCGACGGCCCGGCCGCCCGCATCGAGGCCGGCTTCCAGGACGTAAGGATAGGGAATCTCCTGCGCGCCGAGGCCCACTTCGATGGCGATGCCGTAATCGGCGATCAGCGGCTCCAGCTGCCGGGTGAGATAGTCGCGGAAGAAGGCCGGATGCGTCACCGTCGTGGCGTAGGTGCCGGCAGCCTGGAGCTTGGCGGTGGCCCGCCGGACGCGCGGCAGCGGCCCGTCCGGGCGATAGCTGATCCGCAATTCGGGGTAGCGGAAGGCGAGGCGCTCCGTGGCATCCGGCGGCGGCCCGCCCGCGAGATAGCGCTCCAGGGCCTTCCGCAGGGCGCCCGCCGCATCCTCGTAGAGCTCGACCAGGCGGTCGATGGCGGTTCCGGCATCGGCCACCGCCTGCATCGGCCGCAATTCCCGTTCGATCATAACGCCTCCGTTGCTCGCGCCGCTCTACACCCGCGACCGCAGCGGGGCGAGATGCGGGCTTGCGGGCGCCTGTCCCTTGGACGACAAGCCGGCCCGATCACAGCGAGGCGGCATGGACGCGGACGCGTTTGGAATCCGTCCCGGCGAGGAGATGGCGGCGCTGCCCGCGACCTTCGACGCGGGACTTCACTTCATCGGCCGGCTGCGTACGCCCTGGCGGAAACGCTCCGACTGCCCGAAGAACGGGCGCCAGACCGACGCCGTCTGCACCGTGGAGGTCGATCCCGCCTACGCGGCCGGCCTGCGCAACGTGACGGGCTGCACCCACCTGATCCTGCTCTACTGGATGGACCGGGCGACCCGCGGTCTGCTTGTCCAGCAGCCGCGCCACGCCGACGGCCCGCGGGGCACGTTCTCGCTGCGCTCGCCCGCACGCCCGAATCCGATCGCCCTGTCGGTGGTGGAGCTGATCGGGCGGGAGGGTGACACGCTGCGGGTGCGGGGGCTCGACTGCCTCGACGGGACGCCGCTCCTCGACATCAAGCCGTACTACGCCTCCACCGATGCGCGGCCCGAGGCCCAGGTCGACCGCGCCGGGGCCGAGCCGTGAGGCGCGTCGTTCTTCTGAGTCTCGGCGGATTCGCGTTGCTGGCAATCGGCGGCTTCGCCGGGTGGCGCCTGCACCGACCGGGAGCCGACGCGCGGGCCTACGCCGAGATGCGCCTGATCGCCGTGCAGGTGAGCCTCGACGAGGCGCCGCCGGACTACGTGTTCTGGGCGGGCGATTCCCAGGTGGAACTGCAGCCCGGCAGCCAGCGGCCCTGCGGGCTCGAATTCCTCAATGGCGGGATCAGCGGCGCGACCGCGGGCAGTTACGCGGAGTACCTCGCGCGCCTGACCTTCAAGGTCCATCCCCGGCTCGTCGCGCTGACAATCGGGACCAACGACATCCTGGTGAAGAACAATCCGCAGCTCCACAAGCCGACGGAGCAGTTCGAGGCCGCCGCGGAGGCGATCATCAAGCGGCTCCAGGCCTTGAGCCCGCGCGTGGTGGTGACCGCCCTCCCCCCGGTCGGACGGGAGATCGGCAAGCTCGTCGAGGCCAGCGCGGTCGGTGACTACTCGCGGCGGCTCCAGAACCTGTGCGGGCGTCTCGGCTGCATCTTCACCGATCCGTTCGCGTCCCTGCGCGACGGCGACACCGGCTATGCCAAGCCCGGCGCCCTGCGCGACGGGCTGCATCTGGCAGCGTTCCGGCCGGCGCTGAAGGCCGTCGAGCCGGCGCTCTGCGCACCGTGACAGCGTGGGCTCCGTCTTTGCGAGCGGAGCAAGGCGAGCCAGGGTCGCGCCACAGCTCGAAAGGTCACGCTGCCCTGGGTCGTTACGCTCCGCTCGCGATCGGAGCGCGGGCTTCGGCCAGAAGCCGGCTCACTCCCACTCGATGGTGCCGGGCGGCTTCGAGGTGATGTCGTAGGTCACCCGGTTGATGCCCTTGACCTCGTTGATGATGCGGGTCGCAACCCGACCCAGGAAGGCCATGTCGAACGGGTAGAAGTCGGCCGTCATGCCGTCCACCGAGGTGACGGCGCGCAGCGCGCAGACGTGGTCGTAGGTGCGGCCGTCGCCCATCACGCCGACGGTCTTCACCGGCAGGATCACCGCGAAGGCCTGCCAGATCGTGTCGTAGAGCCCGGCCTGCCGGATCTCGTCGAGGTAGATCGCGTCGGCCTTGCGCAGGGCTTCCAGCTTCTCGCCCGTGATCGTGCCGGGGCAGCGGATCGCCAGGCCCGGGCCGGGGAACGGATGGCGGCCGACGAAGCCCTCGGGCAGGCCGAGTTCCTTGCCGAGCACCCGGACCTCGTCCTTGAACAGCTCGCGCAAGGGCTCGACGAGCTTCATGTTCATGCGCTCGGGCAGGCCGCCGACATTGTGGTGGCTCTTGATCGTCACCGACGGGCCGCCCGTGAACGACACGCTCTCGATCACGTCCGGGTAGAGCGTGCCCTGCGCGAGGAACTTCGCCCCGCCGATCTTCTTCGACTCGGCCTCGAACACGTCGATGAACAGGCGGCCGATCGTCTTGCGCTTGACCTCCGGGTCGCTGACGCCCTCCAGCGCCGCCAAGAACATCCCCGACGCCTCCACGTGGACCAGCGGGATGTTGTAGTGGTCGCGGAACAGGGCCACGACCTGCTCGGCCTCGCCGAGGCGCAGGAGCCCGTGATCGACGAACACGCAGGTGAGCTGGTCGCCGATCGCCTCGTGGATCAGCACCGCCGCCACGGCCGAATCGACGCCGCCCGACAGGCCGCAGATCACCTTCTCGGAGCCGACCTGCTCGCGGATCTTGGCGATCGCCTCCTCGCGGTAGGCGCCCATGGTCCAGTCGCCCGAGCAGCCGGCGACATCGCGCACGAAATTGCGGATCAGCAGGGCGCCATGGGGCGTGTGCGCGACTTCCGGATGGAATTGCACAGCGTAGTAGTTGCGGGCCTCGTCGGCCACCGCCGCGAAGGGCGCGTTCTTGGAGATCGCCACGGTGGTGAAGCCGTCGGGCAGCTTGGTGACCCGGTCGCCGTGGCTCATCCAGACCGGGTATTTCTCGCCCTTGTGCCAGACGCCGTTGAACAGCGGGCAATCGGCCAGGATCTCGACCTCGGCCCGGCCGAACTCCGCGTGGTGGCCGCCCTCGACGGCACCGCCGAGCTGCGCCGCCATGGTCTGCTGGCCGTAGCAGATGCCGAAAACCGGGACGCCCGAATCAAACACGAGCTGGGGCGCCCGGGGCGAGGCCTCGACGGTGACCGATTCGGGGCCGCCGGAGAGGATCACGCCCTTCGGCTTCTGCTCGCGAAACGCGGCCTCGGCCTTCGTGAAGGGCACGATCTCACAGTAGACGCCCTCCTCCCGCACCCGGCGTGCGATGAGTTGGGTCACCTGAGAGCCGAAATCGACGATCAGGATCTTGTCGTGGTCGGTGTTCATCGCGGGCGATTATCCGAAGGCCGGCGCGGGTGCAACGCACAAGTCCCGATTGGCCGGCCTTCAGATGTGCAGACGCGGATATCGACCGGGCGGACGGCCCTGAACCCGGCCCGATGCGGACACACTCAGTCGAAGTTGCGGACCTTGGCCGAGCCGCCGAGGCTGATCGCCGGCTTCGGGGCCGCGCCGGCGAGGCTGACCTTCTTCTGGCCGGGGGGCGTCTTGGCGCGGAGCTGCGGAGCGGCCTCCGGCACGGGCCGGGACGGCTTCAGATGCGCCTGCCCGTGGATCACCGAGCCGATCTCGCCCGCCGCCCGGACGAGGTCGTCGCGCTCGCAGGAGCGGGCGACCTTGAGCCCGAGCTTGTGCATGTGGCTCTTGCCGTAGAGGTAGGCAGCGAGCTGGGCGCGCTTCAACGGCGGGATCTGCTCCAGGATCAGCGGCAGGTCGAAATCGTCGGCCCGGTACACGGAGCCCAGAACCTCCAGGCTCACGGGGCAATCGACTTCGGGCTCGGCGCCGCTGGTCGGATGCGCTTGCGTCATGGATGCCTCTCGGGAGTCGATGGGTCGGGAGGAGGGTCGGATGCCCCGGAGCCGGGGTCGAGTTCAACCCCTATTCGGACGGTGAGGTTCGCGACGCGATCCTGCGGCGGAGTGGGTGACGGCTCGGCGTCGGGCTTCCATGCGCCGAGGCAGCCGGTACAGACGGATTCGATCACCGCACGCGCATGCGCCTGCCGCCGCGCCCACAGCGCCTCCCGGGCCGCGCGCGTCGCCTCGGCGTCCGACAACGGCCGGATTCGGATAAACAGCGGCTCCTGCGCCTCGGCCGCCGCCGGCGCACATGCGAGAAACCCCAGAAGGGCGAGCCGGCGGACGATGTCGCGCGAGGCAGTCTCGGCCGGCGGTGAAGCGCGCGTCATGCATTCCTCCCGGCGAAACCGAGCCGGATACGTCGCCCGACAGGGTAAACCCCGGCTTAACGCCCTGCGGCGGACCAGCCGGCGCGAGGAGCCGTGTCGGTGATCGAAGCGGCCCCACCCTCGGGAACTTCGAGCCGCGGCGTCGGTAGAATCGCAGACGGACCGACAGAAGGACTGTCCCATGCCTCAGATGTTCGATTGGATCTTCTTCGCCATCATGCTTCCCTTCCCGGCCTTCCTAGTGTGGGACTGGATGCAGCACCGATAGCGCGAGGCTCGCCGGCGCCTCCGCGAGCGCGGGACGCCGACCTCCTGCCATGATCATTCAAGCCGGAGCTGCCGTCCCGCCGCGCACCCCTGATCCCGCGGTGGGACGGCGGCGCCGGCTTGCTTAACGGCGCGTTAACCGGCCGTGGACACACTTTCTTCACGATTTCGGAGGGCCGCCCATGACGTTTCAGGTCATCGCCCAAGCCGCCGCCGCCAACGCCGTCGCCGCCCTCCTCTTGGCCCTGGCACTGCGCCGAGGGACCCGGATGCCCGGGCTCAGGCCCGTTCTTGCGCGGAGGAAGCAGACGCGGGACTGAGCGCCCCCGTCCGGCCAGCCACCTCCGAGGCGTCGGAACGCACCAGATCCTGCTCGGCCCGCCGCCGCTCCTGCGCGCGCCCGAGCCAGAGGCTGTTCACGAGCCACGCGATGGACAGCGGGACCGCGGCCCCGGCAATGCCGGTGCTGCCCAGGCCGAGCCCCTCGATGCCGGTGAACGACCACGCGCCGACTTGGTCGCCGAGGCGGTAGACCACCGTATCGATGAAGCTCTTCGCCTTGTAGCGGTCCTCGCGCGGGACGACCGTGAACAGCACCTCCCGGACCGGGCGGGCGATGGCGAAGTTCCCGGCTCGGCGCAGAACCTGGAAGGCGACGATGACGCCGATCGTCGGCCAGGCCGCGAGGGCGGCGAAGCCGAGGATGCTGAACGCCGGCAGGATCGCGAGCGTCAGCGCCACGCCCAGCCGGTTCACGATCCGCCCGGTTAGAAACAGCTGGACGCCGAGCGTCAGCACATTCACCGCGAGGTCGACGCTGGCGAAGAAGGCCGTCTGGGCACCGCGATCCGGGAAGCTGCGCTTCGCGATGCCGGCCTGCTCGAAATACAGGAAGGTGGACGTCACCGAGAACAGCAGCAGGAATAGCGAGATGTTGAGCAGGTAGGGCGACGCGAGGGTCCGGGTCACGCCGGCCAGCACACTGCCGCCGATCGTCCGGTCCTGACCGCCGTCCGGGCTCGCTTCGCTGCCCGGAACCTCGTGCAACCGGGTCGACAGGGCCGCGAGCCCGCGCATGCAGAACACCGCGATCTCGAGGAGCACCACCGCGCCGAGCATCAGCCCCCAGGTCGGGACGTTCTTAGCCAGGATCGCGGTGGTGGCCGACCCGGCGATGGCGCCGAGCGTCGCCCCGGCCGCGATGAAGCCGAACAGTCGCTTGCCCTGCGCGTTCGAGAAGACGTCGACGATCGTCGCCCAGAAGATCGAGACCACGAAAAGATTGAAGATCGACAGCCAGACGAAGAACACCCGGCCGATCCAGACATTCCAGTCCGGCGGCGCGAGATAGAGCGTCAACGCGAAGGCGAGGATGTTGGCCGCGAAGAACCGGTAGGTGATCGGCACAAACCGGGCCCGCGGCATCCGCTTCACCAAGTAGGCGAAGGGCAGGTTGAGCGCGAGCATCCCCACCAGGGTCGCGGTGAACAGCCAGGGCAGGTTCTCGATACCGCCGGCCACGCCCATCTGGTCGCGGATCGGACGGAGCACGTAGTAGGCGGCCAGGATCGAGAAGATGTAGGCCCAGGACCAAGCGAGCGCCCGGCCCTCTCCGGGCTGGACGTCGATGAGGCGCGCGAGCGGGCCGCGGGCGGGTACGGGCTCAGCCATGGGCCGAACGGGTCGCATCAGGAGTCGCGGAGGCCCACGCTTCCCACTGCGCGGGGAACCGGGTCCGCGGAGTGTTTTCGATCACTTCGAGATCCGCCCGAACATCGCTCTCCTGTGCCGATCCAGGAGCAGGCGGCTGTGTCAGCAGACCCGTCATCCCGGGTCCGCGCAGCGGAGCCCGGGATCCAGAGCCGCCGACGAGCCCGCATTCTGCGCCGCCAGAGGTTCTGGATTGCCCGCCTCCGGCAGATCCCGGCTGCTTCGGGCTCGCCTGCGGCGTCCGGGAAAGACGGTCCGGTGCGGCCACGTCAGACCGCGCACTCACTTCGCCAGTCCGAGCTTCTCGCGCAGCTCCGGTGCCGTCACGTCGTGGCCGAAGCCCGGCGAGCCCATGGCGAACTTGTCGGCATCCTTGAGCGGACCGACGACGACCGGATCGAAGCCGGCATCGCGGACGAGCCCCTCGGCCACCTTCAGCGCCTCGGGATCGTCGCCGGCGATCGGGATCGCCATGCGGCCGCCGGCGCGGGCCTTGCCGCCCTCGGCGCCTTCCTTGGCGAAGACCTTGTAGTTGGCCGCGTTGAAGGCGCGCACGAGCTTGGCGCCCGGGAAGTATTTGGCCGAGATCGCGCCGATGCCGCTGGCCTGCACCTCGTCGTAGAGGGCCCCGTCGCGCTTCTGGGTGGCATTGCCCGCGTCGAGCACGATCTTGCCCTTCAGGGACG
This sequence comes from Methylobacterium sp. FW102-HT35C08, assembly GCF_058790235.1. Taxonomy (NCBI): domain Bacteria; kingdom Pseudomonadati; phylum Pseudomonadota; class Alphaproteobacteria; order Hyphomicrobiales; family Methylobacteriaceae; genus Methylobacterium; species Methylobacterium sp. FW102-HT35C08. The sequence continues at coordinate 2,793,821 of NZ_JBYTCL010000002.1, forward strand.
GCCCGATCTCCTTCGCGAGGTCCGGATAGGCCTTGTAGGGAACGGCGATGAACACGGCATCGCCGAACGCGATCGCCTCCTCGGGCGTGCCGGCCTTCGCCTTGGGGCCGAGTTCCGAGACCATCGTGGCCAGGGCCTCCGGGTGGCGGGAGGCGAACATCACCTCGTGGCCGTCCCTGACCCAGAGGGTCCCGATCGTGCCGCCGATATTCCCGGCTCCGATCACGCCGATGCGGATCTTCTTGGCCCCATCCTGTCCGAGGGCCGGCAGTGCTGCGACCAGGGACAGGCCGGCCGCCAGGGCGAGCGCCGCACGGCGCGTGGTACGATCAGACCGCATCGATGAAGGCCTCCATCTGCTTGCGCTGTGCCGGATCCGGGAGCCTGCCCCGGGCGGCACCGAGGTTGTCCTCGACATAAGAGGCCTTTGCCATGCCGGGAATCGGGCAGGTCACGGCCGGGTTGCCGAGCACGTACTTGAGGAAGAACTGCGGCCAGCTCGCGCAGCCGAGATCCTTGGCGACGGCGGGCAGCTCCTTGCCCTGGACCGCCTTGAACAGGCGGTCGCGGCCGAAGGGCACGTTGATCATCACCGCCATGCCGCGGTCGGCCGCCAGCGGGATCACCCGTTCGGCCGCTTCCCTGTTGTCGATGGCGTAGTTCACCTGGATGAAGTCCAGGGTCTCGCGCTTCATCACCTCGGCGAGGGCCTCGAGCTGGTTGTCGCGCCAGACCGTGACGCCGACGTAGCGGATGCGCTTGCGGCTCTTGAGGTCGCGCAGGACCGCGAGGTTCTCGGTCACGTCGATCAGGTTGTGGACGGCCACGAGATCGAGCGCCTCGACCTTCATCCGCTTCAGCGACCGCTCGAACTCCGCGAGCGTCGCCTCGCGGCCGGTGGTGTCGACCTTGCTGGCGAGGAAGATCTTCTGGCGCAGTCCAGGCTCGGCCAGGATGAGGCCGAGCACATCCTCGGCCGTGCCGTAGCTCGGCGCCGTGTCGATCACCGAGCCGCCGAGCGACAGGAAGGTTTGCACCGCGTCCCTGAGCGGCGCGACCTTCTCGGGTGTCGGCTCGACCTCGTAGCGGCGGGAAGTGCCGATGCCGATCGCCGGAAGCATCTCGCCGGTCGAGGGAATCGGGCGGCGGATCAGCGGGTCCGCAGCCCATGCGAAACGTGGCACGAGCGGCGCGAGCGCCGCCGCGGCGATGACGGCGCGACGGGATACGGACATGGCCGACCTCCGGGGAGTCAGAACGCTGAACCGAGATAGGGCGCCGTCCGGCGCATGTGTATTCGTTATTCTCACGCTTGCGCGAGCGACGGCGTCGCGGGCCCGGCCGTGGCGCCGCTTCGCTAATCCTCCTCGGGCGGATCCTCGAACTCGGCCCCTTCCGTGTCGGGGGCGATGCGGAACCGGTACTCGTCGATGGCCAGGAACGCGCGGTGCGCCACAAGCGGATCGATGCCGTCGCGCACGACGAGGGTCTGGAAGTCGATGAACAGGCGGGCGATGCGCGCCTCCTCCGACATCGCGGCGAGCGCCGACGAGCCGGCGCCGGCGCGCATCATGTAGCGCTTGGCCTCTCCGGACGCGTCCGGTGCGGGCAGGACTGCGACCTGCCCGGCGGTCTCGGGTTTCAGCTCCGCCCAGCGGACGGGCGTCCAGGCGATGAGGGCCTCGGTCTGCTTCATCGAAATCTCCGGCCTGGGGCAGAGAGACCCGCCTATCGGGCGCGCACGCGCAGGTCGAGGCCGTCGGCGCCGCGCCCGCGGCGGCCGATCAGCGGCCGCGTTCGACCTGTCCGCGAAGCTCGCCCTTGGGATTGGCGGCGGTGTGGAGGTTGAAATAGAGACGACCGGCCTCGAGATCGGCGGCCTTGGCGTCGTCCAACGTGGCTTCTCCGGAGAAGGGCGAGCTGGTCGCCGTCACCGGAACGAGCACCCCGGCATTCTCGCCGGCCTTGGCCGGTCCGTGGAAATGCGCGGCGGTCACCGGTCCGGTCAGGCCGCTGTAATTGCCGGTCCAGCTCAGGCGCTTGGTCGCCGGGTCGAAGGTCGCGGTGACCTCGCCCGTGCCGGTCGACTGCGTCGCCGGGACTTCGCTGGCCCCGGTGAGGGCCGCCCGGTAGGTGGCGCTCCCGCCCGCCGCGAAGGCCGGCGGGACGACGAGCAGCGCCGCGACGGCGAGCAGGATGGAGAAACGGGTGCTGGTGCGCGAGAACATCGGAAGCTCCGATCTTGCGGCCCCGCTCTGGGACCGAACCGTTACATAGCGGCCCCGGCTAGGCCGGACATGGCCCGGGCGCCGATCGGTCGGAGCGCCGCGTGACAGCACAGGCGGGTTCGTCGCTCGACCGTGTACTGCCTGCGGACATGCGCGTTTTGCGTGCGCCGGACCGTTGACACCGTGCGCCCGGCCTCCCTATACCCCCGCCACTGCACGCATCGCTCCTCGGGGCGGGCGCGGCTTGGGGCGGGGTAGCTCAGCTGGTTAGAGCAGAGGAATCATAATCCTTGTGTCGGCGGTTCAAATCCGTCCCTCGCTACCAACAATTCCAAGTCATCACAGCGACTTAGACGACAAGCCCTGGACACCGTGTCCGGGGCTTTTTGCTTCTCGGGCGGAGTTCGGGCGGACTTTTCTGCACGGCTGCCGGGAGGCCCGCCCGAAATCCATTCCCGGGCGGGTCGAAATCCGACGCTGGCACGCGCCGTGGACAGTCCCAAGCCCAACCGGTTGGATTTGAGTGATCGGCTTAGCCAGCCCTCAACGCGGGCCTGCCACGGTGACCGCGTGAGCCGCGCACCTTCACTCCCCCCGTCCTATGCCCGCATGCGGAACCTGCAGCGCGAGGTTCACGACCTCTGCTACCTCGCCCTGCGGAAGGACCTGACGCGTCCTGAGCGGCGCGCCCGTCTGCAGGAGATCGACAGCCGGATGAGCGATCGGCTGCCCCTCGACGGGCGGGGGATCGACGCCACCATCGAACGGCTGGAGGCCGACCGGGCCTAGGTGCTGGAGGACCACCGCATCAGTCGCGGCGTCATCTACGACGGGCTGACCGACTTCACCCGGCCCTACCGGTGCATGGCCGAGGACCCCGGGCCCTACGTCTACCAAGCCGAGCACGTCTAGAGGCGGGCGGGTTTCAGCCGAGCGGGTGATTTCGGCGCCGGCCGCTTGGATTCCCGCGAGCGGCTAAACCCGGATCTCAGGGTGCGAGGCCGCCGAGGTCCCCGCGATCCTCGGGATCGATCGGGGCCGACAGGTGCCGCTCGCTCTCGACAACGTGCGTCACGCTCTGGCCTAGCCGGCGCTCGGTCAGGAGCCGGTAGGTGCCGTTCCGGAGCAGCGTCACGCCGAGGCAGCGCTCCTGCTTCTTGGCGCCTGGTACCGACGTCAGGAAGATCCCGGCGTACTCGCCGCGCCACGGCTTGAACCAAACCGTCAATGCGACGGTCGTCGCCGGGCCGTCCTCCTGCGGTTTCGGGAGCCACTCCGTCGTCGCGACCCAGGCCTCCTCCGCCTCCTGGAGCACGCGCTTCCGGTTGACGCCCGACAGCGTGGAGGCCGCCCACAGGGGATGCGCCTCGATCGCGTCGACAGGAATCGGCGTGAAGACGACCTCGCCGTCGGGGGCCCAGGCGCGCGTGAATTTTTCGGTGACCGGATCTCGCATGCCCGCATGATGCGGGCGAGCCGTTAACCGGCCGTCAGCCGGCGGAGCGGGCAGCCTCTCGGGCCCGGCGCTCCGGCCCCAGCTTCCGCGCCAGGTCCGCCGGCCGGGACGCCCTCACGAACCCGCGGCTGACCTTCCCCGAGATCTCAGCCATCTCGATCAGGGCGTCGCCGAGCGCCCGCCTCAGGGCGTCCCGCGCGTCGCCGTCGGCGGCTTCCATGTAGGCCCGCTCCATCTCGTCCACGATCCGCTCCATCGATTCTGTCATAGAACGAATGGAGAACAAATCCGCTCGGGAGTCGATCCCTGGACGCGACGTTTCGGCCCTTGGTCAGACGAACCAGCTGACCACCAGTGCGACCGCGATGCAGAGGCCGACCTGCAGAACGGTGGAGCGCAGGCGGTCGATCGCTGCGGCGAGGTTGGCGGTATCCAGGTTGGGGGCGGGATCCGCGGGAGCCTGAAGCGGCGGCCCCTGTTCCGGCACCCCATCATCCTCGTCGACCTTTGGCTGCGGCGCGTCGCTCCAGCTGAGATGCCGGACCGTGCCCCGTGCCACCTCTGGGCTCTCGCTCGCGTGGTCCGCGTGGGGAGCCAGATACCAGGTGACCCCGTAGCCGGGCGGCGTGTGCTCGTCGCCCTTCGTGATCCAGAGATCGAGCTTCACGCCGAGGTGGAACGACGGCATCTCGCCAGCGCGGTAGGCCGCGAGCATCGCGGCCATGTCCATCTCGGGGATCCAACACTCCAGGAACCAGGCGTCCTCGCTCCTGAACTCCCGGTCTCCGGCGATGAAGCCGAGCACGCCGGTGAACGGGGTGTAGCCGTTGCCGTCCTCCTGAGGGATGGCGGGCCGGATCGTCACGGGCAGGACCCGGCAGGTGTCGCCCCATCCAGCGAGCCGGACAGTGTCCCTCCGGATCGCGGCCATCCCGGACAGCTGGGGTGTCCGGCTGATGGTCCCGTAGTCCGTGGAGACGGCCTGGCCCATCTTGAGGTTCGAGACCTCGACCCAGAGGGTCCGATAGGGGTCGTGGTGCCACTCTCCCTCGACCTCCGGGATCGCCATCGTCCCGTCCGTGACGATCGATTTCAGCCGCGCGCGCTTGTCCTGTCTCACCATGTGCCCCCCGAGGTTGAGGCACTCTCGCGGGCTGGCAAGGCCCCGTCCAGGGTTCCCGTCCTTAAGCCTGCCTGCGTCCCACGCGGCGCCGGTCGTTGATGACCTCCCGCTTCACGGCGTGCGAGATCCACAGGGCGAGCTCCCTCCGGAGGCGGGCCGGTCGCTCCACCGGGGTGTCCGCCGGGTTCTCGGAGATGACCTTCTCGACGGTCCAAGCGGCCCCGCCGGCGATCTCGTCGATCGTGGACTGCCTCATGCCACCACCATCAGCTGGACCTCGACGACCTCCGCCTCCAGCCGCTCGGGGAAGAGCGTGGGGTGGTGCAGGCGGAGGTCCTCCCACTGCTCGCGGACCTGCCGCGCCGTCGCCTCGGCCGCCTCGCGCTTGAGGTAGACCTGCGCGGTCGCCAGCCCGTCCCACTCCTTCCGGTTCGGGTGCATGGACCGGTTGCAGAACAGGAGCCCCGTCACGGTGTCCCGGACAGCGAACCTGGTCACCGGCGCGGAGGCCTGCTCGGCGCTCGGCGGGTAAGCCTCCGCCTTTCGCAGGGCGGCGACCGCGCAGGTGCGGCAGCGCTGCGAGCGCTTCTCGCCGACCGCGCGTTCCCGGCAGTCCCGGCATCGGAACGAGTACAGCCCCGACGACCACCCGAACGGACGGAGGGCGTCGTCGGTGTAGCCGTCGTGGATCGGGCAGGATCTGATCATGCTCGCCTCCGCGCCTTGGCCTCGGCGGCCCGGCGCGCCTTCCGGTTTGGGCCGGCGTCGTCGGGCCGGCGGAAGGCCAGAGACGCGACGAACGGGCTCATCTCCCGGCAGGTCACCTCGAACTCGGCCGCGAGCTCGGTGGATCGTGCCATGCGCTCGACCACCTCGCGCACGCCCATGCGCCTCAAGGGGATCCGGCGACCGGCGATGTGGATGCTCTCGCTCATGCCCGTAGCCCCTGCAGCTGCCTCTCGATGCCGAGGCGGACGGCGATGGCGTGGCGAACCTGGCGGACGAATTCCTCGGAGGGGTCCTCGCGGAAATCGTTCGGGGTGCAGTGCCAGGCGCAGTAGACGATCACGGCGTCGCCCTGCGTCACCCTCGCGCCGTTGACGGTGACGACGTCGCCTTGGGTCCCGATCCGGATCTCTTCGCCGTCCGAGGGGAGGCCGATCGCTTCGAGGGCTTCCCTCGCGATCGGCCCGTTGATGGGGGCAACCCATAGGGACGACATCTCTCCCGGCATGACCACGGCCATCCGGGGCGGCGTCATGCGGAAGGGCGTCTCGGTGTAGATGCGCATGGTCAGGCCCTCCACTCGTACCGATTGACCTCGTCGTTGAGCTTCTCCTCGGAGAGGACGATCTCCCCGGCAGGCGTGCGGACGTCGGCAGGCCACCAGTCCCCGTTGTCTCGACCCCAGAACGCCGTGCTGATGGCCTCGTCGAGGGAGTAGACCTCCACCGTCATCGGGGAGTGGAAGCGCATCCCGTGCACCACGTGAGTGACGACCCGGGCCGCCAACTCGGCCTCCCGCTTCAGAAAGGCCGACACCGCCTTGCTCAGGGCCGTCTCGGCCGCGCCGAGGTCGGTCCATACGGTCTTGTCGCCCCAGGGGGCCGCGCAGGCCTTCACGCGGACCTCGTTCCAGGAGACGGCGGCCGCCTCGATCGGGGAGCGGTGCATGCTCAGGCCTCCACCTTCGGCAGGTGCTTCGAGATATCGTTGAGGAAGCACCACAGGCCTGCGGCGCCAACGTCGTCCTCGTCATTGAAGTGCGCGATGATGGCCGCCTTCACCACGGCGGGGTCCCGGGCGAACAGGGCGTCGAGATCCCGAAGGGTTGCGAGCTTGCTCTCGTGCCGGCCGGCCCGGTACTGAGCGTCATCGCCCTCAAAGACCGTGCCGTCCTCGGCCGTGCGGATCTCCACTTGGACCTTGCGGGTCACGGTCTTGTAGCTGCTCACCGCCATCGCTCAGGCCCCCCTGCGCTGCTCGGCGAGCAACCCGTCGAGGCTGTCCCGGAGCGCCCGGACGTGCGTCGTCCCGTCGAGGTCGTCGGGGTCCGTGCAGGCCTCGGCCTCGCGCAGGGCGGCCCGCACCGCGGCGATGTCGTCCTCGATCGCGACGTGGCGCTTTGGCGCCTCGGTGTTCGTGTCCCTGATGTCCATCGTCCTCTCCATCACCACGCCGACCACACCGCCGGCAGACCGCCCGCCGGGGCCTTCTCCGCATCGTCCCGGGCTTGCCTCCCCGGCGGGGCGCGCCCAGACTCCCGGGCATGCCCGAGGACGCCTACGACGCCGCCGACGCCCGCCACCTTGAGGGCATGCCGCTGCCCCGGGCCCGGCCGGCCGGGCATGTCGAGGACCGCTACCCCGTTGAGGACGGCCCGGGCTCCGGGGAGCGCGTCGAGCTGGTCGTGCGGGTGCTCCGCGGAACGGCACGGTCCACCGTCATCGTGGCCGACCCGGCCACCGGGCGGGCCCTAGCCCAAGACGTCGTCCCGCACGGGGGCGAGGCCGGCGCGGCGGCCGCGGCCGTCTACGCTGCGCTGAAGAAGGCCAACGCTTGCCTGTAGAGATCCGAGGCTCACGGGCAGTCCTCCCCGCGGGCGGCCTGACGGCGCTGGACGGCCGCGACGATGCGGGTGACCTCCGTCGGCGGCCGCGGGCCATCCAGGCGCGAGAGGACGCCCACGCCGAGGATGAGCGCGAAAACCAGGGCGATCGAGACCATCGCGACGATGAGCGTGAGGTCCATCAGGACGAGGCCCCCGCGGACCCGGAGACGGCACGGCGTGCGATCTCGCGTGCGACCGAGGCGTCGATCCAGAACGTGCGCCCGTCCTCCATCCGGTAGGCACCGCCGACCTCGGCCTCGATCGCGGCCGCGGTCCGGGCGTCCTCAACCGCCATCACGGCCGCAGCGTCGTCGAGGAAACCCTGGCGGTAGGAGTGCGGCAGGTTCTGAACCTGCTCGCCCTCAGTGTAGGAGAAGGGCCCCTGAAAGGCCGTCCTGCGAGCGTTCGACCGCCGAACCCAGCGCACGAACAAGGCCTGCGCGATAGCAAGCTGGCGCTCTTGAACGCTCACGTCCGGCCCTCCGAGATGAGGCCCTTGGCCACCAGCACCGCGTAGACGCCCCCGGCGAGCTGCAGGTCGTCGAGCCCATCCTTGCGTCCCTACGTGAGGACGGCGCGGATGAGCTCCCACGGGGCGGGGGACGGCGGCGGGGCCGGGGCCCACCGGGGCTCGTTGGGGAACCGCCGCTGGAGGCGGACCCTCAGTTCCTCGGTAGCCTGTGCCTGGTGCGCCATTCCATTTCCCCCATCGAATCCGTGCAGATGAGAGTCTGCCATGGATCGCCGATTTCCACTGGACGGTGTCCAAAAAATCGCGCAGCCGACTGAGTCGCGGGTAGGTGCCTTGCATGCTGATGCGGTAGGCTCCGGGTCATGAGCATCTTCAACCTCGGCGAGGAGCTTGCCCTCGCCCGCCGCCACCGCCGGCTCTCGCAGCGCCAGCTCGCCGCGAAGGCGGACGTGAGCGTGTCGTGGCTCTCGGCCTTCGAACGGGGAGACAGCTACGAGCCGAGCATGCACCGGGTGATGAGGTGCCTGCACGCCCTCGGGCTCGACCTGCGGCTGTCGACGTACAACCAGGGCCGGCCGTCGCTGGACGACCTCCTGGCGCAGGACGAGGAGGCCGACCGCAGCCCGGCCCTGAAGGCCGCGCTAGGGCTTGGTTAACCCTAGGAACGCGACCCAGTCCGCAACGAATGCACATCCCTTGCACATTGGACCGGCCTGGTGCACATAGGGGTCACACCGGAGTTCTCGCCATGACCTTCCCTCGCTCGAAACGGATGCACCGCCCCGCCGCCTGAGCCCTGCTCGGCGCGCCCCGCGTGCACTCCTTTCCAGCGAGACCTCCCATGACCGACGACGCCTCCCGGGCGCGCGCCGCTGCCGTCCAGGCCGCCCGTGCCACGCTCCTCGACTCCACCGCGCTGACGGGGCCCCGTCAGCCCGAGGCTTCCCTCGGACCGCGAAAGAAGGGCTACGGCGCCGAGTTCGTCGGGTACGACGCCCGCCGCGACGCGGGCCTGGCGATCGCCGCGTTCCTAGCCGAGGAGCCTCAGCTCCCGGCGGCGCTCGTCAGGACCCTCGGGCGGACGCGGCGGGACGTGACGATCGCGTCCCTGCAGAAGGCAGACGACGCGCTCCGCGAGCACGCCAACGCCGATGGCGTTTCGGACGCTGGGCAGGACGCCGCGGCGCATCTGGCGGACGACCTCTTGTTCGCCCAGGCGGCCCTGGGGAACGCCAAGGCCGCGGCCTACTGCGCCAGCATCTGCCTGCGCCTGTTCCACGCCTCGTTGGCGAACGGCAACCATGCGGCTGCCTGGCTCGCCCTGCGGAACGGTATCCGGTACTCCACCGACGCGACGGTGGACCTGCAGGAGTCCGAGTACGTCTCCGATCAGCAAGCGTCGCTGCTCGCTCCCTACGATGGGCTGGCGCTCAAGCTCGGCGAGACGGCCGCGATCGTCGCGGCTGCGCACAGGCAGATCGGGGTCGAGGAAGATCTGCTGCGCGGCGGCGCCGGCGGCGCCGGCGGCAGCGCGAGGGCGTGGGTCGACGAGCAGGCCGACGACCTGGCGGCGCTGGCTCAGCTGGACTGGCCCCTCGGCGACGGCGGGTGGCGGGACCGGGCGGCGCGCCCCGCCCCGACGCTCGTCGTCCTGGCCAAGGGGGCATTGGACCACCTGCCCGGGTCCGAGACCTCGGGGTCGTCCCGGTCGACGCGGGGATCGACGCCGCGCGCGGAGTTCAACGCGCTCGCCGGCGAGGCCCTCCCGCTCGTCCACGGCGTCGACGTCGTGGCCGTCGGCAAGCTGCTCGATGCGCGGTTCCCGTGGTTCAGGGATCTCACCGCGCTGCTGCTGCGGGACCTCGCCAACGGAGGTGTAGCCCGGCTGCGGAACACTCTCGCGGTGAGCCCGCCCGGCAGCGGGAAGACGAGCTACCTGCAGGCGTTCTGCCAGGCGGCCGGGATCCCGTGCGTCCTCTACAACGCCGCCGGCGTCGCCGACGCTGCGTTCGGCGGGACGTCGCGCCAGTGGAGCACGGGGCGCGCAAGCGTCCCGTTGCAGACGATCCAGCGGCTCCGCGTCGCCAACCCCGTCATCATCATCGACGAGATCGAGAAGGCGGGCACGAGGTCGGAGAACGGGCGCCTCACGGACTCCCTGATCGCCCTGCTGGAGCCGGCAGGGAGCCGCGCCTTCCACGAGGTCTATCTGGAAACGAACGCCGATCTGAGCGGCACCCAGTTCCTGGCGACGGCCAACGGGACGGGAGGCGTCCCCGGCCCCCTCCTGGACCGCTTCCGCGTCGTGCACGTCGGCCTTCCCAGGGCCGAGGACCTGCCGGTCGCGGCGGCCAACCTCGTCAGCGAAATCCGCGACGAGCGAGGCCTCGACTCCGGCTGGCTCCCCGATCTCGACGGCGACGAGCTCCACCTCCTTGGCCGCGTGTGGAAGGGGGGCTCGCTCCGCCCGCTCCGCCGCGCCGTGACGACGCTTCTCGACGGCCGCGAGACCCTCGCCCGTCGCCACTGACACCCCACCCCCTGAAGGAGAGATCCCATGACCGACGCACACCCGAGCCGCGCCTCGATCATCGTCCTGGAGGCGGCGATCACCCAAATGCGAGCCCGCCACGAGCAGGACGAACTACGCGACGAGCTCGCCGTCACCGGCCTGTCCGTCCTCCACCTGGCGAGCTGTGCCTACGCCCGCGGGGCCTTCCCGCCATCGGAGGCCCGCTACCTCTGCCAGGGCCTGCTCGCCCTCGCCGACGCGCTGCCTGCGAACCCGGACGACCGCCGTGAACCCCGCGAGGTCCGCGCGTGAAATCGGCGCGCGGTCCCCCCTCTGCTCACCCCTCAGCCCCCAGGAGACCCCCATGCTCATCGACGAATTCCGCACGATCGCTGACGACGCCGTGTGCCGGCACGTAGGCCACGTCGACGTCGTCCCCACGGGCGTCAGCCCGAGCGCCCACGGTCCCCTCGTCACGTGGACGGGTGGCTCCCCGCTGCCCCGTCAGGACGACGGCCGCTTCGTCCCGCCGCCCCCCGCGCAGGACGTCCTCCGCGTCCTGGCGCGCGTCCTCGCCCTGCGCTGGCAGACCGGCCGCGCGGTCGTCCCGGACGATTGGGACGCCACGCTGCGCGGGCGCTACCCGACAACGTTCGAACCCGGGGGGCCGTACTCGGGCGGCGGCTGGCGCTGGCTGTGGGAGGCGGGCGCGAGCCTGGTCTCCGAGGCTGGGGCGACGGGATTCCGGACCGAACAAACGAAGGAGAAGTTCGCGCAGGCCCGCTGGCATTACTCAATCGAAGGCAAGACTAGGAAGGCAACGCGCAATGAAGTCTCGACTATAGTTGACTGCGTGGAGCACCTGTCGGCCTATGTCTGTGAGACCTGCGGGGCCCCCGGCCGTATCCGCAAGGGCGGGTGGGCGAAGACGTGCTGCGATCTCCACGCCAATGGCAAGGCATGACGTCTACCGGAACCTGACCCGCCGCGCCTGGAGCGTGCGCGAGCGGGGCAGGGTCGTCGGCCACGTGCCGGCGATCGTGCTTGCCGACGTCGTCCTCCGAGCGTCGGAGGCGGGGCGCCAGCGGTGCCTGCGGACGGGGGCCCGGGACGTCCACGCATGGGCCACGGGCACGGTGGCCGAGGGGGCGCGGCCGCCCTCGGCGGTGAGGCTCCGGTACGGCCTCTGGTGTCCCGGATTTAGGACGAACGGCCTCCTGGTTACCCGGGCGTCGATGGCGTGGTTCGAGGCGGACGGGTCCGCGTGGATTGAGGGAGGTTGGGATGACAAGGGCATGGATTTTCTCTGACGTGCACGACGATGCCGACTGCTGGGAGGCCCCGGCCGTGCCGGTGTGCGACGTGGCGATCGTGGCCGGCGACGTCGCCGATGGCTTGACGAAGCGCAGCCTGCCCTGGCTCGCGGCGTGCGTCGCGCCGTACGTCCGGCATGTCGTCTACGTGCCCGGGAATCATGATTTTTACGGGAGCCGCTGGCAGAGCGAGCTCGAACGCGGGCGCGAGGCCGCTGCGGCCGCGGGCATCCACCTGCTCGCCGTCGGGGAGGTCCTGGCCATCGAGGGCGTACGGATCATCGGCGCCACGGTCTGGACGGACTACGCCTTGCTTGGCGAGGCATGGCGGGCTCCGACGATGGCCTCCTGTGGTGACCGCAACGGGGGGATGCGAGACCATCGGAAGGTCAAGGTCCGTACGGCCTCGGGCGAGACGAACGCCTTCAGGCCGAGCGCCGCCGCCGCCGAGCACGTCGCCCAGCTTGGGCGGATCGAGCGCGCGCTTGCGGAGACGTGGGACGGCCCGACGGTCGTCGTCACGCATCACGCCCCCCACCCCGCGTCGCTCGGGAGGCAGGGCCCCCTGCAGGCGATCGACGCGGCGTACGCGACCGACCTTACGCGCGTCCTCGAAGGTCCGGACGCACCCGCCCTGTGGATCCACGGCCACATCCATCGGTCCGCTGACTACGTCGTCGGCGGGACGCGCGTGCTGGCGAACCCACGCGGCCGGCATGGCGAAAACCCGGCGTTCGACCCCGCCCTCATCGTGGAGATCTGACCGTGCGTGCGCTCGCCATCTTCGCCCTGCTCGCCGGCCCCGTCGAGGCGGATGCCTTCCAGCCCGCCCCGGGCCTCTACTGCCCCGAGGGGGCCGACGTCCCCGCGATCGTCGTCGGTCCCGAGGCCGGGGTCGTCGGCATCGACCTGATGGAGTGCCACGGCGCCCGGATAGCCGGCGGCCGGGTGACGTCCCGCCAGTGCTACGGCAACGGGGGCAGCGTCGTCCCCTACGACGCGGAGCTCGTCCTCCTGCCCAGCAGCGTCCTACTGCACGACGGCGTCCGGTACCGGCGGCGGCTCGAAGGGGAGCCGTGCCCGTAGGCCGCCGAGCGCCTGGATCGGGGGTGCTGCAGCGCGCCCCACGAGCGAGGCCGGATTCCGCTCTCGGTGTAACGCCGATCGCGCGGACTGAAACGCGCGAAAATATGCTGAGAGCGTGCCGAAACCGTGCGCAGGCGTGCCCGGGCCGGGTTGCCAATGATAGCGAACCGGCCTTCGCTCCCATTTCGCTGCACAAGATTTCAGGCACGAAAAAGGGGCCCGGTCACCCGGGCCCCTCGTCACCACTCAGAGTCTGAGTGGTGTCAGTCGAACAGGTCGGGCTCCCGTGCGGCCCGCCAGTCGACGGAGACGCAGAGCTCGCGTCCGTAGTGGAGGATGCCCTTCGACGTCATCTTCGGCGTCGCACGGGGCTTGCCGCCGTACTCCTCGATCCGGACGCGGAACGGGGCACGGTCGATGAGGTCCTGCCGGGGGAGGTTCGACCTGTTCAGATCCAACAGGTCGCCGCGCTCCTTCAGCCAAGCGATGAACTTGTTCGGCTTTTGCCCGAGGGCCTTGCCACCGGCCTGGAGGCTGTAGAGCCCCTCGCTCTCGGCGAACCGCTCGACGCACTCCACCGCCGGCCGGGCCCGCTGTACCTGCCGCTGCGAGGCGGTGAGCTGGCGAGAGGTGTCGATGAGCTCCTGGTCTGTGATGACGAGGCGCTCGACGAGGGCGTCCTCCCGATCCATCCGGGCCAGGAGCATCCTCCTCAGCACCCTGTTATCGTCGAGGTCCTCGGGGATCGCGACCGGCGTCGGGGCGGGTGCCACGGCGTAGGAATCGGTCCGCCGGATCTCGGGGAGGACCTCGTTCATCGCCCACCGACGGAACCGCCATGCCGTCGCGCCCTTCACGAGGGCACGCTGGCTGCGCATCAGCAGGGTGTAGAGACCGCCCTCGGTGATGACCAGGACCTCGCCCTGGGGATGCCCTAAGAAGATCTTAGCCCTCTCGTCCTCGTCGAGCGCCTTGAGCGAGACGGACGGGTTCGAGAGGCGGGCGGCCTTGCAGACGTCGGCGCCGACGAACCAGGGCAGCCCGTCGATCTCCACGACGCGGATGTCGTGGTTGTCGAAGCGGAAGATCGAGATCGCCGGCGCGGCCGGGATGCGGACGATGGCGTTCACGCGCGCCTCCCGTCGGTGGCGAGGGGTACGGCCACGAAGGCGATGTTCGGGGGCAGTAGGCCGGCGATGTCCCGCGCGGTCTCGGGCGCACCGATGACGATGCCCCGCTCGTACTGTCTGTTCTCGGCCAGGCATTCGACCATGTCGTGCAGGTCGCTCACGACGGCGGCCCGGCAGACGTAGACGCAGGGCACGTCCTTCCCGTCGATCAGGACGTGCCAGAAGGCCCGGGCGAACGGGCGGACTTTGCTGACCTCGGCGCCTGGCAGAAATGCGCCCGGGTCCCGGCGGAAGATCGCCTCGCGCGCCTTGTCGCTCTTCCCGCCCGGCGCGTCGTCGCCGGTCACCAGGAGGAGGCGGTCACGCGCAGCGGCTTTGGCGGCCTCGATCCGGAGCTCGATCGTACCGAGGACGCTCCTGCGCAGCATCGGGAACGCCGGCTCGGCAGTGCGCTCCAGGAGGAACGACCGCGCCGCGTGGGGATCCTCGACGCTCATGGCCGCCGCGATCTCAAGGACCGAGGCCTCCTCGAAGCGCTCGGCGTACTGCGAAATTCCCTGGGCGAGGGACGCGGCGAGGCTACCGTTCGGGGCGGTCGTGGTGGTAAGGTGGGTGCACGGTTCGGTCACGGGGATGCTCCTGTGGCTGACCAGGCCTCGGCGGCGTTCGCGCGCCTCCGGGGCCATTTTTTTTCGCCAGTGGATCCGGCGATGTCGGCACGAATCGGAGGATATCACCTTCTTCTGAGAACGCGAGTCGATGTGCCGTCATTGCACGTTTCGGGCGCTTTGGTGATAATGGCCTTCCATCGAATCCGGCTCGGAGTGCCTCGTCGTGTATCCCTCCCCAATGCAGCTGCGCGCCGCGCGGACCCTCGTCGGCCTGACGCAGGACGAAATTTCCCGACGCGTCGGCCTGTCCCAGAGGACCATGGTCGCCGTCGAGATGAGGAAGTCGTCCCTGAGCGCGCTCCACTCCGTGATGGGGTTTTACGCCGGCTTGGGCATCAGCTTCTCAGGCACGCCCGACTACACGGTGCAGACCGTCACCTACACGCAGGCGACGCCTCCGGACGTGCCCCCGATCCCGGCCACGTAAGGGGATGTCTGGCGGGCGGTGACCTGCGCGCGGCGCGGTTCGCTGCCGCGATGAGTTTGCCTCGGTAGCGCCCGCCCCACCGTGCCAGGACGCTCTCCACGCCCTCGCTCGCCAGCGTTGCCCGCACGGCGGCCGCGGTTGGGGTGACCCTCAGCCGACTCTCCCAATCCTCCTCGTGGACTAAGCGGACCGCGCGAATCGGTCAGGTGTAGTCAACGGGCACGAATGCGTCCCCAAGGGCGGCGCAAGCCGATCGGCATGCCCGGTAGGTCGGGACAGGGTCGGCGAGGATGCCGACTCGCAGCAGGCCTGCGAAGGTGAGTAGGAACGCCTGGTCACTGGGCATCACGCCTCGGCTCCGATCCTACCGGCGTCGATGTGCTTCACGGCCGACAGGGCCCGCTCCAGGGCCGCCGCGAGGTCGTCGGGTAGACCCCGATCGGGTTAGGAGTTCGAGCCACCAGCTCACCAAGCTGTTCGCGGATTCGATATGTCCTCACGGCATCAGGCGACGGCCGCATGCGAGCACAAATAAATTTTCGACCGCATTAGAGCCCCGTGGAGCCGTCCACGGGGCTCGTTGGCTGAATCCTCCGGTGCCTCGAAGTTAGGCCGTGGGCGAGGCTGAAATCGATGCTTTACCCCCGTGAGATCATGCACCCCGTCGGGGCGGTTGAACTACTGGTCTCGCGAAGTATATCAGCGGATCTCCAAAGCACATACCCATAGACTAAGGCTAATGTCGAGCGGATCATCGGTCCCGACACGGCGGTGTGGTGCCTGACGTGTCGATGGATACGACATGCTCAACACGGCACAGGCGCGCGACCGCGCCCTCGATTTCCACTGGCGCATCCCGGAGAACATCCTCTCGGCCGCCGGCATCCCCGACATCCCCGATCGCAGGCAGGACGTCGCCAGGCGCAGCGTCCTCGCGGCCGCGTGCATCGCGGCCGACATGGCGCCCGGCGAGGATCGCTGGGTCAGCTACTCGCGCCGCAAGGCGTTCTACGCCGGTCAATCGCGGTACATGGGCCTGCCCTACACCTACGACCGCGTGCTCGCCGCCGTGGCTGAACTCGTCGAGCTCGGGCTGATCGAGGAGGTCCGGGCCCGCCCTGGCGACCACCTCTCCACCGGGATGCAGAGCCGCCTGCGTGCGACCCCCGACCTCGTCCACGCCTTCCGCGACGCGCCCTTCGAGTACGAGACGCGTCGCTGCCGCCTCATCCTCAAGGACGAGGCCGGCGACGTCATCGGCTACGACCCGACACGTCAGACGCGACGCCTGGAGGCCGAGCTCGACCGCATCAATGCCTACCTCGGCAAGGTCTCGGTCACGATGCCGACGGGCAACGGGTGGGAGCACGCCACGCGCGTTGTCCGAGCCCGCAACGACCGCAAGGAGAAGGGGACGTGGGCCAGCGTCGTCCCGACCCCGAGCCCCGAGGTTTACCGCGTGTTCGGCCGTGGCCGTTGGGACCGCCATGGCCGGCTCTACGGATGGTGGCAGAACCTCCCCAAGGGACGCCGCCGGGAGCTCCTCATCAACGGCGAGGCGGCCTTCGAGCCGGACTTCGCCACCCTCCATCCGCGGATCCTCTACGCAGCCCGTGGTCACGTCTTGCGCCACGATCCCTACGTCACGGGGACATTCCCCCGTGACGAGGGCAAGCTCGCCCTCAACGTCGCCTTGAACGCGAAGACCATGAACGCGGCAGCGGCGGCCATTATGGACAAGGACGACTGGGAGCACGGCTGGGACTACACCCGCGGCCTGCTCAAGGCCGTCGTGGCGCGGAACACCCCCATCGCCGCAGACATCGCTGCAGACCGTGGGATCCGCTGCATGGCCGTAGACAGCGCCATGGCGGTGGATGTCCTCAAGGCCTGCGAGAAGGCGTCCATCCCCTGCCTGCCCGTCCACGATAGCTTCATCGTACCGGCCTCCAAGGGCCCGTGGATGGAGGCCAAGATGGACGAAATCCTGACGGGCGTTCTCGGCGCTGTAACCCGTTCTCCCTCAACGATAATCGGGTAATTGGTTCCACATATGGGCCCCTGGGCCCCCGTTGTACCCTTGGGCCCGGGCCTCCTGGTTCCCCGCAGGTCGTCATCCCGCCGTCGTCCCCCTGCTACCTTCCCCGTCGCTGCCGCCTGCCCCGTTCCCCGGTGTAGCTCACTACCGTGACGCTCTGCGCCGCCCTCCCTGGATGTGGCTGGCCGTCGACGCTCGGGGGGGGTCGTAGGAATGGCTCTACCCCCTACTGGACCGCCGTCGTTCCAAGTCTAGAACCGCCGCTTACCCCTTGCTAGACCGTCGTTATTCGCCCTCTTTTGCTTGTCCGATGCTGTTCGGTGGGGTATATTCTAGACTGTCGACGTATCCGTCGTCCTCGCGATGCACCACATCCTGAGCGCACCCTCCGGCCCCCGGGGTCGGGGGGTGTTATGTTTCAGGGCCCCACGTGACGTTCACCCCCTTAACGCCCCCGGTCCACGCTATCTTACATGGTTAGTCTCTCCCTCGACGTCATCTGCGACGCGGTCGGCGCCTGGCTGTGGCTCAGGTAGGCCCAACAGGCCGATGGCTCCTGGCTCGATCCGAACGCTCCGGCTCCGCCCGACGCGGCCGCTGTCCTGGCCTACGCATACGAGGCGCACCTAGCGGCCGAGGCGGGCGGCACAACGTGGGACGGCTGGGCGGTCGCCGTCAACGAGCGGGCCCTGACGCGCACGCTAAGCGAGGTCACCGCGACGCTGCTCGACGCCCGGAAGGACAGCGACCCGTGGACGTTCGCCGACGGGGTAGATCGGCCCCTCACGAACGACCGCTTGAAGGTGCTGAGCCTGCAGATCCGGAGGCATATTGGCGTCTGTCTGGCGGTCTACAACCAGGTCGCTGCCGGCATCGGCGCCGGCGCCATCACCACCGCGGAGGTCGACGGCGCCTTCGCCGACGTCGACGCGATCGTCTTGAAGGCGGCGTCGTGACCATCCCACTCCTGGCCATCCTCGCTCGCCCCCTGACCGCGTCGACCCTCTCCGAAGTGGCGGTGCTGGAGACAGCGACGCACGGGACCGTCCGGACCTGGGCGGGGTTCGTTCGGCGCAAGGCCAAGGAGGACGTGATGCCTAGCGAAATTTCTGCTCCTGACTGCGGAGCCGATCGCCTCCATCGCCGAGGCCGACGCGCCGGGCACGGACGTCGGCGACCTCGTCTACGTCTCGGGGACGCTCCACTCCGTCCGGTCCCCCTCGCTGACCGAGGCGGCATGCGGAAGCTCCAGCTGAGCCTAGTGAAGCTGACCGCCGTCGACGTTGGCGAAGGATCCGTCCACGTCGCGATCGTCGGCGCCCCGACGAGACGGCCCCCGTGGTCGCCATCGTGGCGGCCGACATGCCCCAGCGCTCAGACTCTTGTGCTTACGGTCGTGGAGCCCTTGAAATAGGGATCGCTATCCTACCGGGCGAGGCGATGGCGTAGAAGAGGTCGGCGTGGACGTGCAGATCAGGAGGGTCGCTTCACGAACCCGATGTCGACGGCGACGGCCTTGAGCCTTTCGGGCTCGCGCTCCTTGCGTTCCGAATACCGGTCGACGAGGTAGTCGGATCGCTCGCGGGTGAGGAGCGTGAACTTCATCAGCTCCTCGCAGACATCGACCACCCGGTCGTAGAGCGGACCCGGCTTCATCCGGCCGGCCTCGTCGAACTCCTTGTACGCCATCGGGACCGAGGACTGGTTCGGGATGGTGATCATCCGCATCCAGCGACCGAGCACGCGGAGGCTGTTGACCGCGTTGAACGACTGCGAGCCGCCGGAGACCTGCATCACGGCGAGCGTCCGCCCCTGCGTCGGGCGCACCGAACCCTCCGAGAGCGGCAGCCAGTCGATCTGGCTCTTGATGACCCCGGTCATGGCGCCGTGTCGCTCGGGGCTGACCCAGACGTGGCCCTCCGACCAGATCGAGAGGTTTCGGAGTTCCCGGACCTTCGGGTGATCGGCAGTGGCGTCGTCGGGCAGCGGCAGGCCGTGCGCGTCGTAGATCCGCACCTCGCCGCCCATCGCCTCCAACAGGCGCGCGGCCTCGTAGGCGAGGAGGCGGCTGAACGAGCGCTCACGGAGCGATCCGTACAGGATCAGGAAGCGCGGGGCGTGGGTGAACGGTGTCTTCACGTGCAGGGCGTCGGTCGTCGGGACCACGAAATGCCCCTCGCTTAGGTTCGGCATTCCATCGGCGAAGGGCTGCAGGGGCTTGTCCAAGACGTTTCATTCCTCTACGTTTCAACGATGGTTGAGATATTGACATCATGATGGACGAACGGCAAGCCGTGGCGGCCTTCGCGGCCCTCGGCCAGGAGCATCGCCTGCGTATCGTGCGCCAGCTCGTCACCGCCGGCCCTGACGGCACGGCGGCCGGGACGCTCGCCGAGGCGGTCGGCGTGTCGGGCACTAACCTGTCGTTCCACCTGAAGGAGCTCTCGCATTCCGGGCTGGTCACGTCCCGGCGCGAGGGGCGCTCGATCATCTACAGCGCCGCCTACCCGGACCTGTCCGAGCTCATCCAGTTCCTGATGCGCGACTGCTGCCAGGGACGCCCTGAGGTCTGCGCCCCGGCTGTCGCTGCCCTTGCCGCCTGTTGCACGGAGACCACCTGATGGACGTCGTGATCTACCACAACCCGGATTGCGGCACGTCCCGCAATACCCTAGCCCTCATCCGCAACGCCGGCATCGAGCCGCACGTGGTCGAGTACCTGAAGACGCCCCCAAACCGGACCCTGGTGCGCCAGCTTGCCGAGCGGGCGGGCGTGAAGGTCCGTGATCTGCTCCGTGAGAAGGGAACGCCCTTCGGCGAGCTCGGCCTCTCGGACCCGAGCCTGACGGACGATCAGCTTCTGGATGCCATCGGCGAGCATCCGATCCTGCTGAACCGCCCCTTGGTCGTCACCCCACTGGGTGTTGCCCTATGCAGGCCCTCCGAGGCGGTCCTCGACCTCCTTCCCGCCCAACAGGGCGAGTTCGTCAAGGAGGATGGCGAGCGCGTCGTCGACGAGCACGGGCGCCGCGTCGCTACCGCCTGACCCCACCCACACCCCCAAGAACAAGAAACAGTCCCGATGCTCGCGCTCGCCATCTTCGTGGTCACCCTCGTCTTCGTCATCTGGCAGCCGCGGGATTTCGGCATCGGGTGGAGCGCCCTGATCGGGGCCGCCGTGGCACTGGGCACCGGGGTCATCCATCCCGGGGACATCCCGGTGGTCTGGCACATCGTCTGGGACGCCACCTTCACCTTCGTGGCCCTCATCATCATCTCGCTCCTGCTCGACGAGGCCGGCTTCTTCCACTGGGCGGCGCTCCACATCGCCCGGTGGGGCGGCGGCCGGGGGCACCTGCTGTTCCCGCTGGTGATCCTCCTCGGTGCCGCCATCGCGGCGGTGTTCGCCAACGACGGGGCGGCCCTGCTGCTCACCCCCATCGTGCTCGCCATCCTGCTGCGCCTCGACTTCAAGCCGGCGGCGGCCCTGGCCTTCATCGTCGCCTGCGGGTTCGTGGCGGATTCGACCAGCCTGCCGCTGGTGATCTCCAACCTCGTCAACATCGTCTCGGCGAACTTCTTCGACATCACCTTCAGCCGCTACGCCGCCGTGATGGTCCCGGTGAACCTCGTCTCGCTGGCCGCGACCCTGGTGGTGCTGTGGTTGTTCTACCGGAGCGACCTGCCAACCACGTACCCGGTGACCGAGCTCGAACCGCCGCGCCACGCGATCAAGGATCCGCTTGTCTTCAAGGCGGCCTTCCCGCTCCTCGCCCTGCTGCTGGTGGCCTACTTCATGACGGCCCCGTTCGGCGTGCCGGTCTCGGTGGTCACCTGCGCCGGCGCACTGGTCCTGCTGGCGCTGGCGAACCGAAGCCGCGTCATCCCGATCCGCAAGGTGCTCGCGGGTGCCCCCTGGCAGATCGTCCTGTTCAGCCTCGGCATGTACCTCGTAGTCTACGGCCTGAAGAACGCCGGCCTGACCGATTACCTGGCGCAAGGCCTCGTGCGGCTCTCGGGCTTCGGTCCGTTCGTCGCCACCCTCGGCACGGGGGTCGCCGCCGCGATCCTGTCGTCGGTGATGAACAACATGCCGAGCGTGCTCGTCGGCGCGCTCTCCATCCAGCAGGCCCCGGACCTGTCGCCCCTGATGCGCGAGCTGATGGTGTACGCCAACGTCATCGGTTGCGACCTCGGCCCGAAGTTCACGCCCATCGGCAGCCTGGCGACCCTGCTCTGGCTCCACGTCCTCGACACCAAGGGCCAGCGTATCACCTGGGGCCAGTACATGCGGGTGGGCCTGGTCATCACGCCACCGGTCCTCTTGGTCACCCTGGCGGCCTTGGCGGTCTGGCTACCCGTTCTCGGGGCCCGGTAGCGATCCGATGGCCCCGGCGCGCCGATGGCCCGTGATCTCGGCCCTGGGCGTGATCCAGATCCTGACCTGGGGCTCCTCGTTCTACCTCCTGTCGGTGCTGGCCGCGCCGATGTCGAAGGATACGGGATGGCCCCTCGGCTGGGTTATCGGAGGGCTGTCCCTTGGCCTCCTCGTCGCAGGCCTCGTCTCGCCGCGGGTGGGAGCCTTCATCGGGGAGCATGGCGGGCGGCCGGTGCTGGCCTTCGCCGCCATCGCGCTGGCGCTGGGCCTCATGGGCCTTGCCCTTGCCCCGAACCTCACGGCTTACCTCGCGGCCTGGCTCCTCGTCGGCCTCGGCATGGGCACCGGCCTGTACGACCCCGCCTTCGCCACGCTCGGGCGCCTCTACGGCGCCGAGGCAAGGCCCGCCATCACGACCCTGACCCTGTGGGGCGGCTTCGCCAGCACGGTGTGCTGGCCGCTCTCGGCCTTCCTGATCGAGCGGGTCGGCTGGCGCGGGACCTGCCTCGCCTATGCCGGGCTGCACCTCTCGGTCACGCTGCCGCTCGTCCTGCTCGCGATCCCCCGGCCCCCCGCGCATCCGGTCACGCGATCCGAAGGCGCGATCCCCGGCGTCCGGCTCGATGGCCGGGAGCGTCGTGCCTTCCTCCTCATGGCAGGGGTGCTGACCCTCGGCGGCACGGTGATGGCCATGGTCTCGGTGCACCTCATCACCCTGCTCCAGGCCCGTGGCGTGGCTCTCACCTCGGCCGTCGCCTATGGTGCCCTGATCGGACCGGCACAGGTGGGTGCGCGCATCGTCGAGATGGCCGGCAAGGGTCGGCACCATCCCCTCTGGACCCTGACCGCCGCCATGGTCCTGGTGGTCCTCGGGATCGCGATGCTGACGGCCGGCCTACCCTTGGTCGGGCTGGCGCTGGTCCTCTACGGGGCCGGCAACGGGATCTACTCGATTGCACGGGGTACGGTGCCCCTGGCCCTGTTCGGTCCCGAACGCTACGCCGCGCTCGTCGGCCGCCTCGCCCGCCCGGGGCTGGTGGCCCAAGCGCTTGCACCCTCCGTCGGAGCCTTGGTCCTGACCCACGCGGGCGCGGACGCGACCTATGCACTGCTCAGCGTGCTCGCCGTGGCGAACGTTGCGCTTGCCCTATCGCTCTGGCGTGTCCGGCCGCGAAGCTAGGAAAGCGGAGGCTGCCTGGGACGTCCGCCGTGATCCGGTCCAGATCCGGTCCTTGCCTCCGACCCGTCGTGAGCCTACTGACGCTTAAACGATTCCATAACGGTTTAAGTGTCGTGCAGGAAAAGCAAGCGCTCGACGGCTTCGCGGCCATCGCGCAGGAAACCCGCCTACGCATCATCCGCATGCTGGTGACCGCCGGGGCGAAGGGCATGGCCGCCGGTGCCATCACCGAGGCCATCGCAGGTGCCTCGGCGCCGCGCATCTCGTTCCACCTCAACCACCTGGAGAACGCCGGCCTCGTCGAGAGCCGCCGCGAAGGTCGCTCGATCATCTACAGCGCGATCTTCCCGGCCCTGTCCGACCTCGTCGCCTTCCTCATGCGCGATTGCTGCGAGGGTCACTGCGAGGTCTGCGACCGCGCCATCGACCTGTTCGCCAAATGCACCGGACGGCCCCAGCGGGTCGAGCAAGCCCCCAGGATCGCCTGCGAGGAAGCATGACCACCTTGCGCGACATCCTCGAAGGCCGCCAGATCCCGATCTACTTCGCCGCCATCGGCCTGGCCGTCGTCGTTGCGCTGTTGGTCCCCGGAACCACGGCCCTGGACGTCGGGATCAACCCGGCCCTGGCGTTGATGCTGTTCGTCACCTTCCTCCAGGTACCCCTGCCCGAGTTGGGGAAAGCCTTTACGCGGGTCCGTTTCCTGGCGGCGCTCCTCGCCACGAACTTCGTCGCGCTGCCGATCCTGGTGGCCTGCCTGATCCAGTTCCTGCCCGCCAATCCGATGCTGCGGCTGGGCGTGCTCATGGTCCTGCTCACGCCGTGCATCGACTACGTTGTCACCTTCGCCCACCTCGGCCGCGCGGACGCCAAGGTGCTGCTGGCCTCCACCCCGGCGCTGCTGATCGCGCAGATGCTGCTGCTGCCGGTCTACCTCAACGTCTTCCTCGGCGAGGACGCCGCCAGGTTCGTCCAGGTCGGTCCGTTCGTGCACGCCTTCGTCTGGCTCATCGCGGTTCCCCTCGGACTTGCTGCGGCCGTGCAGATCTGGGCCGCACGCAGCCGCACCGGCCAGCGGATCGCCGCCGGGCTCGGGCTTCTGCCGGTGCCGGCAACGGCCCTCGTCCTGTTCGTGGTGATCGCGTCCGTCCTGCCCCAGCTCGGGCCCGCCCTGGACGACGCCCCGCGGGTGGTCCCCGTCTACGTCGTCTTCGCCGTGGCGGCTCCGCTGCTGGGTTGGGCGGTCGGGCGCGCGTTCCGCCTGGATGCCCCCACCGTCCGCACGCTGGCCTTCAGCGCCGCCACGCGAAACTCCCTGGTGGTCCTGCCGCTGGCGTTTGCGGTTCCGGGTGCCGTGCCACTCCTGCCCGCCGTCATCGTCACGCAGACGCTGGTCGAGCTCCTCAGCGAACTCATCTACGTCCGCCTCATGCCAAGGTTCGGCGCCCCGGCATCCTCGCCGGTCGACGCCTAGGTCGACGGTCGTTCCACGGACGAGCGGCTGCGTGACCCCGCATCGCCACCCGCTTCCGGCCTCTTGGGACCAAGACAAGGACGACCGGCGGTCCCGTTCCACTGCTGGGTGTCGGATGGGCCGGCTTTCACATCGGTGCATCGAGCATATCGAGAACCGGGCAGGCCGGCGTCGGGGCGCCGCTGCACCGCTCCACGGTGTCGCTCAGGATGCGCTCAAGCCGCGCGAGACGGGCGAGCTTGGCGCGGACCTCGGCAAGGTGGGCGGCTGCGACGTCCCGGACCTCGCCACAGGACCGGTGCCCGGGCGCGGCCAACGCCAGCAGGGTCCGGATGTCCTCGATCCCGAAGCCCAATGCGCGAGCCTGACGGATGAACGCCAGGCGCCGGACATGGGCAGGATCGTAGGCCCTGTGACCGCCCTCCGTGCGAGCCGGCGGCGGCATGAGCCCGATGCGCTCGTAGTAGCGGACGGTCTCCAGGTTGATCCCGGCCGCCGCCGCGATCTGCCCTATGGAGAGACCTCGCGCACCCTTCGCCATTTTTCGCTTGATCCCGTAGTGGCTACGGGATGCAGGGTGGCACGATGATGATCGACACACCATCCATGGCGCCTCCCGCAAGACCCGCCTCACGTCCGCGGGACGGCCTGCCGATTCCCTCGGGAAGCTGGTTCGCCGGGCTGGGCACGGTCGCCGGGCTGGGTGCCCTGGCGGCCTCGTCCTGCTGCGCCCTCCCGGTGGCGCTTGCCGGTCTCGGCGCGACAGGGGCGGTTTTCGGAGGATTGGCCATGTTGGCTAGCATCCGGCCGATCCTGCTTGGCGGGGCCGCCCTGGCCCTCCTCATGGGTTGGGCGCTGTTCTTCCGTTACCGGGCGACGGCATGCGACATGGCCGAACCATGTGCTCGCATGGGGCCGTCATGGCGTACCCCTGGCCTTCTGGGACTTGGGACGGTGCTGGTCGGTTTGGCGCTCGCGTGGGAACCATACCTTGAGCCTGTCGTGCTCAAGGCGATGCGGTGAGGCGGACGATGCAGCTTCGGTCCACCCTGACCTGCCCGCACTGCGGTCATCGAGCGACGGAGACGATGCCGACCGACGCCTGCCAGTTCTTCTACGAGTGCACCGGCTGCGGCACGCTCCTGCGCCCGAAGGCGGGCGACTGCTGCGTCTTCTGCTCCTTCGGCGAGGTCCCCTGTCCGCCCATCCAGGAAGCCCGCGAGAACGGCGGGTCCGCATCCTGCTGCTCGGGGTCCTCCTGAGCTGCGGACCGGACAGGAGGCATACCCGCTTGGTCCCGGTCCGGGCATGGTGCCGTGCTGGACGATCCGTCCTCTCCCGGTCACGATCCGACGCTCGATGGAGCGCGTCCGGTAGCCTCGGGTGCATGGCTCCGGGTCCCCGGGCGCGGGGCGTCCGGTCGTCGCGCGACACCTACGTCTTCCGTCCCGTGCCCGTCATCGCGAAACTCGCGCTCGTCGTATCCCCTTGGCGCGTCCGGTAGTCCCGTCCCTTCCTTGCCGGTCTGTGATGTGGCATCGTCGGACGGTGACCTTCTGGCTCGCCCTTCGCAGGCTGCTCCCGCTCCTGGCGGTCCTCAGCCTCGCCCTTGCGCCGGTGACCGCATCCGCGGCTGCCGCAGGCATGCGCGCGCCGACGGGCGTTCACGGTCACGCCATGGCGATGTCCGACGAGGCCATGGACGGCATGGCCGGGATGGCCATGGACGAGATGCCGTGCTGCCCCAAGGAGCGGCCGGACATGCCCGACTGCTCGAAGGGCTGCCCCCTGATGGCGCTTTGCCTGGCTAAGGTCGCCACCGGACTTCCGGTCGCCCTCGGACTTCCGGGTCGCGTCGCCCGCTTCGAGGGACCCACCTGGGCCGTCATCGCGTCCTTCGACAGCCTCTCGCAAGGGCCGCCCACCGAGCCTCCCCGAGCCTGAACCCGATGCCGCCGGCGTGAGCGCCGGCATGACGCCGCGCGTCCACGCGCGGCCCGCCATCGCGTTCAGGAGACAACACCCGTGACCCAGAAGCCTTTTCCGCGCGCCGTCTCGGCGGCGCTGCTCGGTGCCGCCCTGTCGGCGACCGCGTTCCCGGCGCTTGCCGACATCAAGGACTACCGCTTCGAGCTCTTGCAGCAGGAGGCCAAGGTCGGCGAGGCTGTCCTGTCGGTGCGCCTTCTCGATAAGCGCAGCGGCAAGCCGGTTCCCGACGCCGTGATCTTCGCCAAGCGCATCGACATGGCGCCCGACAGCATGGACGAGATGACCTCGAAGATCGAGCAGCTCCCCACGACCGAGCCGGGCGTCTATCGCTTCAAGGCGAAGCTCACGATGGCCGGCGGCTGGCGCCTGTCGCTCGGGGCCAAGGTCCAGGGCGAGACCGGCACGGTCGAGGACAAGCTGGTCTTCAAGGCCGTCAAGTGAGCCGCGCGGCCTGGTTCGCCGGGACCCTCGCCGCACTCGCGGCGGGGGGCGCCGGCTATGTCGCGGGGCATGGGGAGAACCCCGTGCCGGCGCTCGCCGAGCGCGCCCGGACGGAGCTCGCCCGGTGGTCTCCGGCCCCCATGCCGGCCGCGCAGGCTACGGCCCCCACGAAGGCGGCCGGACCGGTGGTCTACTACCAGGACCCGGACGGGAAGCCGGTCTACTCGCTGTCGCCGATGGCGACCGCGGATGGCCGGGAGTTCCGCGCGGTCCACGCTAGCGAGGACGTGCGCTTCGACGCTTCGGACGACGGCGAGGCCATGCCTGCCGACATGGCCGGCCAGGGGATGGCCGGGCATGACTTGGCCGCCCAGGACATGGGGAAGGCCGGGGACGCGAAGCCCGCCGCGGGCGCCCGCCGCATCCGCTACTACCGCAACCCGATGGGGCTGCCGGACACCTCGGCCACGCCCAAGAAGGATTCGATGGGGATGGACTACATCCCCGTCTACGAGGGTGAGGACAGCGACGGCAACGTCGTCACCGTCTCGCCCGGCAAGGTGCAGCGCACCGGCGTGCGGACCGAGGTCATCGAGCGCCGGGTGGTGGCGCAGCCCGTCCGGGTGCCCGGCACGGTCGCCCTCGACGAGCGGCGGGTGACGGTCATCGCGACCCGGTCGGACGCCTACGTCGACCATGTCGAGAACGTCACCACCGGCGACCGCGTCCGCAAGGGCCAGGCGCTGGTCCACGTCTACTCGCCCGAGATCAACGCGGCGGCGGCCCAGCTCATCGCCAACCCGGGCTTCGACGGCGCGAGGCGGCGCCTGCGGAACCTGAACGTCTCCGAGGCGGTGATCGACGAGATGGAGCGGACCCGGAACGTGCCGATGGCCATCACCTGGTCGTCGCCCCGGGACGGCATCGTCCTGCAACGGACCGCCATCGAGGGCATGAAGGCCGCGGCCGGCGATACCCTGTTCCGCATCGGCGACATCGCGACGATGTGGGTGCTCGCCGACGTGCCCGAGCGCGACCTTTCCAACGTCCGCGTCGGGCAAGCCGCCACGATCCGCCTGCGCTCGGCCCCGGGGCGCATCTACTCCGGCAAGGTCGGGACGATCTATCCGCAGGTGAACCCGGAGACCCGGGCCACGCGGGTGCGCATCGAGCTCCCGAACCCCGACGGCACCTTGCTGCCCGACATGTATGCCGACGTCGAGGTCGCGACCGGCGACACCAAGCCCGTGGTCGCGGTGCCGGACGACGCCGTCATCGACACCGGCGAGCGGCAGGTGGTGCTCCTCGACCGCGGGGAAGGCCGTTTCGAGCCGAAGGAGGTCAAGGTCGGCGTGCGCGGCACCGGCTACACCGAGATCCGCGACGGCATCTCGGCCGGCGACCGCGTCGTGACCTCCGCGAACTTCCTCATCGACGCCGAGAGCAACCTGAAGGCGGCCCTCCAGGGCATGGCGCCGCCCAAGGACGACCGGCTGGCCGCCGACGCGGGAGGCACGCCATGATCGCGCGCCTCATTGGCTGGTCGGCACGTAACCTCGTCCTGGTGCTGGTTGGGACCGTGTTCGCCGTCGCGGTCGGGGTGATGTCGCTGCGCACCCTGCCGCTCGACGCCATCCCCGACCTCTCGGACGTGCAGGCCATCGTCTACACGGAGTACCCGGGCCAGGCGCCACAGGTCGTGGAGGATCAGGTCACCTACCCGCTGACCACCGCCATGTTGACGGTGCCGAAGGCGAAGGTGGTGCGCGGCTTCTCGTTCTTCGGCGTGTCGTTCGTCTACGTCATCTTCGAGGACGGCACCGACCCGTACTGGGGCCGCTCGCGGGTGCTCGAATACCTCAACGCCGCGGCGAGCCGCCTGCCGGCCGGGGTAACCCCGACACTCGGCCCCGACGCCACGGGCGTGGGTTGGGTCTACCAGTACGTCGTCGTCGCAAAGGAACGGACGCTCGCCGAGCTTCGCTCCCTGCAGGACTGGGTGGTCCGGTTCGGGGCCTCGCGGGCAGAGGGCGTCGCCGAGGTCGCCGGCGTCGGCGGCTTCGTCAAGCAGTACAACGTCGTGGTCGACCCGAACCGGCTTCGTGCCCAGGGCATCTCCCTCAACAAGCTCCGGGACGCAATCCGGTCGAGCAACGCCGACGTCGGCGGCCGCACGGTCGAGCTCTCCGAGTTCGAGTTCATGGTCCGCGGTCGCGGCTACCTGAGGGGCGTCGCCGACATCGAGAACATCGTCCTCAAGACTTCCGGCGGCACGCCGCTGCGGGTCCGGGACGTCGCCCGGGTCGAGCTCGGACCGGACGAGCGTCGGGGCATCACCGAGATGAACGGCGAGGGCGAGGTCGCCGGCGGCATCGTCCTGCAGCGCTTCGGCGCGAACGCGCTGAACGTCATCGAGGGCGTGAAGGCGAAGCTTGCGGAGGTGGCGAAAAGCCTGCCCGCGGGCACCGAGATCCTGCCGGTCTACGACCGCTCCCAGCTCATCGACGCGGCCATCGACACCCTGCGGCACACGCTGGTCGAGGAGAGCGTCGTCGTCTCGCTCGTGTGCGTCGTGTTCCTGCTGCATGTGAGGAGCGCGCTCGTCGCCATCCTGATGCTGCCGGTCGGGATCCTGATGGCGTTCGTCGGCATGCGAGCCCTGGGTCTCGGCGCCAACATCATGAGCCTGGGCGGCATCGCCATCGCGGTCGGCGCCATGATCGACGCCGCCATCGTGATGATCGAGAACGCCCACAAGCACCTGGAACGGGCGCCGCCAGGCAAGCCGCGGACGGAGATCCTGGTGGAGGCGGCGTCCGAGGTCGGCCCATCCCTGTTCTTCTCGCTCCTCATCATCACGGTCAGCTTCCTGCCGATCTTCACACTGGAGAGCCAGGAAGGCCGGCTGTTCGGGCCGCTGGCCTTCACCAAGACCTTCGCCATGGCGGCAGCCGCGATCCTGTCGGTGACCTTGGTCCCCGCGCTGATGGTGCTGTTCGTGCGGGGCCGGATCATCCCGGAGCACAGGAACCCGCTGAACCGGCTCCTGATCTGGCTCTACCGGCCGCTCATCGCGGGCGTCCTGCGGGCGCGGGTGCTGACTGTCCTGCTCGCCCTCGGGGTGCTGGCGGCGACCGTGTGGCCGGCCCGTCAGCTCGGCTCGGAGTTCATGCCCGACCTCAACGAGGGCACGCTGATGTACATGCCGACGACCCTGCCGGGCCTGTCGGTGACCAAGGCCGGCGAGCTCCTCGCGACCCAGGACCGCATCATAAAATCCTTCCCGGAGGTAGCCTCGGTCTACGGCAAGGCGGGCCGCGCCAACACCGCGACCGACCCGGCGCCGATGGAGATGTTCGAGACGGTCATCGCGCTGAAGCCGCCGTCCGAGTGGCGCCCCGGCGTGACGCTGGCGAGCCTCAAGGCCGAGATGGACAAGGCCCTGCAGTTCCCGGGCGTGTCGAATGCATGGACGCAGCCGATCCGCGCCCGCATCGACATGCTCTCGACCGGCATTCGCACGCCCGTCGGCATCAAGGTGCTGGGCACCGACCTTAAGGAGATGGAAGGGGTCGCTCGCCAGGTCGAGGCGGTGGTGCGCAACGTGCCGGGCACGTCGAGCGCCTACGCCGAGCGGGTCATCGGCGGCTACTTCCTCGACATCACGCCGGACCGGGAGGCGCTCGGGCGCTACGGGCTGATGGTCGGGGACGTGCAGGACGTCATCGCGACGGCGCTTGGCGGCCAGAGCGTGACGAACACCGTCGAGGGACGCGAACGCTACACCGTCAACGTCCGCTACCCCCGGGCCTTCCGGTCCGATCCGCGGGCCATCGCCGACGAGGTGCAGGTGCCACTCCCGGCTGGGGGCACGGTGCCGTTGCGCGAGGTCGCCAAGGTCGAACTCACCCGGGGCCCGACCTCGATCCGCACGGAGAACGGACAGCTTGCGGTCTACATCTTCGTCGACATCAATGGGCGCGACCTCGGCGGCTACGTGGCCGAGGCGCGCAAGGCCGTGGTGGACGAGGTCAAGCTCCCACAGGGCACGACCCTGCAGTGGAGCGGGCAGTACGAATACCTGGAGCGGGCCGAGGCGCGCCTGAAGGTCGTGGTGCCGCTGACGCTGCTCGTCGTGTTCCTGCTGCTGTTCATCAACTTCCGGCGCCTGACCGAGACGCTCATCGTCATGCTGTCGCTGCCGTTCGCCCTGGTCGGCGGCATCTGGCTGATGTGGTGGATGGGCTTCAACATGTCGGTGGCCGTGGCGGTGGGCTTCATCGCGCTCGCCGGCGTCGCCGCCGAGACAGGGGTGATCATGCTGGTCTACCTCGACCACGCGCTCGACGAGGTCCGGGCCGCCTGCGCACGCGAGGGGCGGCCCCTGAACCGCGAGGACCTGCGGCGGGCGATCATGGTCGGTGCGGTCGAGCGGGTTCGCCCGAAGATGATGACCGTGACCGCCATCATGGCCGGCCTGATCCCGATCCTGTGGAGCACGGGCGCCGGCTCCGAAGTGATGCAGCGCATCGCCGTGCCGATGATCGGCGGGATGGTGTCCTCGACCGTGCTGACGCTGGTCGTCATCCCGGCGGTCTACGCCCTCGTGAAGGGATGGGGTCTGTCCGCGGCCGCCGAGACGCCGGCGAGCGTCGCCCCGGCCGAACGACCCGCTTACCGCGAGGCGGCGGAGTAGGCGCTTGCGGACGGATTGAGTATCCCGGGCATGAGAGAAGGAATTTATTAGAACGAACTATAGCCGTCTGAGTTGACAGAATGAGCAAGGCAATACTGGAGGGGTACTGTCATCCAGTGCTGACGCTCGTTTCTTTTTGTCTAACATCAAGGAGCTTCACATGAGCAATATGTCGAGCGAGATGCAGTCCTGCATCGACGAATGTCTTCGCTGCTACCAGACCTGCCTCGGCATGGCCTCGAACCGCTGCCTGCCGGCCGGCGGCAAGCACGTCGAGCCCGAGCACTTCCGCCTGATGCTGGCCTGCGCCGAGATGTGCCGGACGTCGGCGCACTTCATGCTGATCGGGACGAGGCATCACAAGCACACCTGCGCCGAGTGCGCCGACGTCTGCGAGGATTGTGCCCGAAGCTGCGAGCAGGTCGGCGACATGCAGCATTGCGTCGAGCAGTGCCGCCGCTGCGCCGAGAGCTGCCGGAAGATGGCTGCCTGACCGAAGCGCCGCCGGGGCCGGTTCGGACTCAGCGACCGGCCACGGCCTTCCGGCGCGGTGCGGGGGGCGGCATCGCCCCCGGGGAGGCGCCCGGATGGCAGGGCGGGACGTTCGCCCCGGTCTCCAGGCTGGCGATGATCGGGCAGTCCGGCCGGCCGTCGCCATCGCAGGCGTCGGCCAGGGACCGGAGGGCGTTCGCCATCTCGTTGAGTTGGCGGGCCCGCTGTTCGAGCTCCTTCACGTGGGCCCTCGCGATGGCCTTCACCTCGGCGTTGCTGCGGGCAGGGTCGCTCCAGAGCCCGAGCAGCACCCGGATGCGGTCCAGCGAGAAGCCCAGGTCCCGGGCGTGCCGGATGAAGCCGAGCCGGTGCAGGTCGGCGGTGCCATAATCGCGATAGCCGCTGTCGCGCCGGTCCGCCGGGGGCACGAGCCCGATGCTCTCGTAGTGCCGGATCATCTTGGCCGAGACCCCGGAGGCCCGGCTCGCCTCGCCAATGTTCATCGTGAGAGTCCCTCCGTTGACCTTCCTATGATGGGAAGGTGCAGGAAGGTCCGCAAGCCCAATCGGCCGCTGCCCGCACCCTGCTTCCACTTCGAGGCCCGGACGGCATCGCGCCCCGACAACCCACGGAGTTTCCGATGCAAGCCACCGCGTCCCGCAAGGCCGTCCTGTACCGCATGATGATGCCGCAGCACACGTGCCCCTACGGCCTCAAGGCGAAGGACCTCCTCGAACGCCAGGGCTTCCAGGTGGAGGACCATTGGCTGACCACCCGCGAGGAGACCGACCGCTTCAAGGCCGAGCATGCGGTCAAGTCGACGCCCCAGACCTTCATCAACGGCGAGCGCGTCGGGGGTTTCGACGACCTCAGGCGGCATTTCGGCCAGGCCGCCAACGACCCGAACGCGACGACCTACACGCCGGTGGTGGCGGTGTTCTCGATGACCGCGCTGATGGCGCTCGCGGCGAGCTACGCCGTGTACGGCACGCCCCTGACGGTCCGGGCGGGCGAGTGGTACATCGCCTTCAGCATGTGCGTCCTCGCCCTCCTCAAGCTGCAGGACGTCGAGACCTTCTCGTCGATGTTCCTCGGCTACGACCTGCTGGCCAAGCGCTGGGTGCGCTACGCCTACGCCTACCCGTTCCTGGAGGGCATCGCCGGCGTCCTGATGGTGGCCGGCGCCCTTAACTGGCTGTCGATCCCCGTGGCCCTGTTCATCGGCACCATCGGCGCGGTCTCGGTGTTCAAGGCGGTCTACGTCGACAAGCGCGAGATCAAGTGCGCCTGCGTCGGCGGATCGAGCAAGGTGCCGCTCGGCTTCGTCTCGTTGACCGAGAATGTGATGATGGTCGCCATGGCCGTCTGGATGCTGGCGATGGGGCATTGAGCGGCATGGCCACGACGTTCCCCGCCTGGCTCCACGCGCTCTCGATCCTGGCCCTGCTGCTCGGGGCCGCCTGCTCGTTGCTGCTGTCGGTGCAGGTCATTCGGCATCCGCAGCACATGACCGTGATGAACGTGGTCTGGCCGGTCAGCGCCTTGTTCGGCACGGTGGTCGTGGTCTGGGCCTACTTTCGCTATGGCCGCCTCGCGACCATGGAGGCGCATCACCGCGCGATGGAGCGGGACGAGAAGCCGCCGAACATGACGCAAACGCCGTTCCCGGTGATGGTGGGCAAGGGCGCGCTCCACTGCGGGAGCGGCTGCATGCTGGGCGACGTCGCCGCCGAGTGGCTCGCCTTCCTGGCGCCGGTGGTGGCGGTCTGGTTCGGCTGGCAGTCGCTGTTCGAGGAGAAGATGTACGCGGTCTGGGCGCTGGACTTCGTCTTCGCCTTCGGGCTTGGGATCGTGTTCCAGTATTACGCCATCGTGCCGATGCGCGGGCTCTCCCCGGGCCGGGGCATCGTCGCCGCGCTCAAGGCCGACACCTTGTCGCTGATCGCCTGGCAGGTCGGCATGTACGGCTTCATGGCGCTCGCGCAGTTCGCCGTGTTCCCGCACCTTGCCGGTCAACGGGCGCCGGTGAACTCAGTTGAGTTCTGGTTCGCCATGCAGGTCGCCGTGGTCGCGGGATTCATGACCAGCTACCCGGTGAACTGGTGGCTCGTCGGCTCCAGCATCAAGGAGCGGATGTAAGCTCGCTTCCGCCAGGCCGCGCGACCTGCCTGCCTTGAGGTCCGTCGTTTTAATAGAGAAGGAATAAGGGGCCCCGAAGGGCCCCTGGACGATCACATGCGGTGGTGGCGATGACCATGACCGTGGCGCATCATGTGGCCGCGGTGGTGATGGTGGCGCATCATGTGGCCGTGCCCGTGACGATGGCCCATCATGCGGCCATGGCCGCGGTGGCCGTGCATCCCGTCCATGCGGACGTCGACGATGCTGGTCTGGGCCTCGACGGCGCCGACCATGCCCGGGGCTGCCGACGCGGGGGCGGCGATGCCGATGGCGCCGAGCGCGGCCAGGGCAGCGACGGCGAAAAGGGACTTCCTCATGGGGGCTTCCTCGTGGGTTGTTGGTGGCTCGGTCTCGCCCGAGCCGATCATGGGACCGGCACGGACGGTACGGGAGCGACGAGGAACGGCTCCGCTTCTGAGACGGTTCCGTGGGTGCGCAGTCTCCCGGTCGCCTTGGATAAGGAAAGCTTTTCCGGAAACTCGGCGTCGTGGTTTCCGGCCTCCGGTCACAACGATGGCACCGGCGCGTAGCCAGCACGAAACCGTCGTCTCAGGCCCGAAGCAGGCGAAGGGCGTTGGCCGTCACCAGGACGGTCGCCCCGGTATCCGCCAGAATGGCCGGCCATAGCCCGGTGATGCCGGCGAGTGTCGTCACCAGGAACACGCCCTTCAGCCCGAGGGAGATGGCCACGTTCTGATGGATGTTGCCGAGCGTCGCCCGGGAGAGCGCCACGAGCGCCGCCACGTCCGTCACCCGGTCGTTGAGGATGGCCGCATCGGCTGTCTCCAGCGCCGCATCGGTGCCGCCGCCCATCGCGATCCCGACGCTGGCGGAGGCGAGCGCGGGGGCATCGTTGATGCCGTCGCCGACCATCGCGACCGGCCCGACCTCCTTCAACGCGCCGATCTCGGCGAGCTTGTCGGCCGGCAGCAGGTCGGCCCGGACCGATAGTCCCAGGCCCTTGGCGATGGCCTCGCCGGTGCGCCGGTTGTCGCCGGTCAGCATCACGCATTCGACCCCGAGCCGGCGCAGGGCCGCGACGCCGGCGGCCGCATCCTGTCTGGGCTCGTCCCGGACCGCCACGACGCCGAGCGCCTCTCCGTCCCGAACCACGACGACGGCGGTCTTGCCCGCTTCCTCAAGGGCCCGCACCGTTGCTTCCGCTTCCGGCGAGAGGCTGGCCAGTGTCGCGGCGTGGCGCGGGGATGCCACCGCGACCGTGCGTCCCGCAACCGTGGCCTGGACGGCCTTGCCGGGAACCGCACGGGCATCGCGTACGGGGCGCAGGGGGATGGCGTCGGCCTCCGTACGTTCGAGGATCGCACGAGCGATGGGGTGGCTCGATCCGGCCTCCACCGTCGCCGCGAGCCCGAGCAGGGTGCGATCCGTCATGTCCGGGGCAAATCGGAGGACGTCGGTGACCCTTGGACGCCCTGCCGTGAGCGTCCCCGTCTTGTCGAACGCGACGGTACGCACCCGTCCGATGGTCTCCAGGGCGGCGCCGCCCTTCACCAGCAGTCCCCGCCGCGCTCCGGCGGCAAGACCCGAGGCGATGGCGGCCGGGGTCGAGAGCACGAGGGCGCAGGGGCAGGCGATGAGGAGCAACGCCAGTCCGCGATAGATCCAGGTGCCCCAGTCGGCGCCGAGCAGCAGCGGCGGGCCAAGCGTCGCCAGCGCGGCGACCGCGAAGGCGACCGGGGTGTAGACGGCGCTGAAGCGGTCGATGAACCGGGCGGTCGGCGACTTCGACGCCTGCGCCTCCTCCACCATGTGCAGGATGCGGGCGACGGTGTTGTCCGACGGCATCCGGGCGACCCTGACCTGCAGGGCCCCGTCCGCATTGACGCTGCCGGCATAGACGGCGTCCCCGACCTCCTTTGGCCGGGGCACCGATTCCCCCGTGATCGGGGACTCGTCGAGGCTCGACGTGCCGTCCGTGACCTCGCCGTCCGCAGGGACGCGGTCACCCGGGCGCACCAGCACGGTTTGGCCGATCACCAGGGAGGCGGCCGCCACCTCACGCACGGCGCCGTCCCCCTCGACCAGGCGCGCCGTCTTCGGCACCAGGCCCACGAGGGCCTTGATGCCGGCCCGGGACCGGCCGGCCGCAAAGCCTTCGAGCATCTCGCCAACGGTGAAGAGGAGGACCACCACCGCCGCTTCCTCGGCGGCATGGATGGCGAGCGCCCCGATGGTGGCGACCGACATCAGCATCTCGATGGAGAAGGGCGAGCCGTTGCGGGCGGCGGCGATGGCGCGGCGTCCGTAGAAGGCGAGACCCAGGAGCGCGCCGGGCCAGTAGGCGTATTCCCCGGCCAGCCCGGGCCGAACCGTCTGCAGGAGAAATCCGCTTGCGAACAGGACGGCGATGCCCAGCGCCAAAAGCCCCTTGCGGCTGCGCCAGGCGGGGGTCTCCGCCTCCTCCTCGACGATGGCCGGGGCCGCGATGCCCGTCGTCTGCGAGCGGGCGAGGTCGGCCGCGATCGGCAGGGACCCGACGCCATAGCCGAGCCCCGTGATCCGGTTCTCCAGGTCCGCCCTGGGCGTCGAGCCCTCGTCGAGCACGAGGTCGAGGACCTGGGCCGTGTAGTTCACGCGCACGTCGCGGACGCCGGGCAGGCGGGTTACCGCCGTTTCGATCTTGGTCGCGCAGCTCGGGCAATCCATGCCCTTCACGCGGTAGCGCAGCGCGGCGCCCGCGGGGACCGCTCCCGATGTTCCTAGCCCTGACATGGCAAGCTCCGTCGACCCGGGCCTCGCGCCGAAGGGTCTGAGGCCCTACATGCACCCTGTAGGAACTACAGGGTCAAGGCCATGGCGCACGCACCCCCCATGACCATCGGCGACCTGGCCGCGGCGACGAACACCCGCGTCGAGACGGTCCGGTGGTACGAGAAGGTGAAGCTCCTGCCGGCGCCGGAAAGGTCGGCGGGCAACTACCGTCTCTACGGTCCGGAGCACCTGCGCCGCCTGAGCTTCATCCGGCGGGGACGGGACCTCGGCTTCACGGTCGACCAGATCCGGGAGCTTCTCGCCATGGCCGACGACCGCGACCGGTCCTGCGCCGAGGTCGACACCATCGCCCGCGCCCACCTGGCGCAGGTCGAGCGCAAGCTGGCCGACCTGACCCGGTTGGCGCATGAGCTGCGTGACGTCATCGGTCAGTGCGGCTGCGGGTCCGTCGCCGACTGCCGCATCATTGAGGCTTTGTCTCCCCACGGGGATCCGTCCTGAGGATGGATCGGCCTCGTCGGCATCAGGTGGAAGTGCGTCCTCCCGCCGATGTTGCAGAGGCAGTACAGAAGGTAGACGCAGGCCGGGATGGCGATGAGGGCCAGGGCGAACGCCCGGCCGGCCGCGCGACGGACGTGGGGCCTGACGCGGCGTCGGCGACGTGAGCCGCCGCCGCCCCAGTCAGCGATGGTTCGGGCGACCTTCTTGCTCATGCCGACCCTCCTACTCGGCGGCGCGGAGATGCGGTTGGACCGGCATGGGCCGATCCTTCCTCTCGGGGGCGACCGCACCGGCGAACCTGGCATAGAGGGCCGGCAGGACGACGAGGGTCAGAAGGGTCGCCGAGATGAGGCCGCCGATGACTACCGTCGCCAGGGGGCGCTGGATCTCTGCCCCGGTCTCGGTCGCCAGCGCCATCGGTACGAACCCGAGAGATGCCACCAGCGCGGTCATCGCCACTGGACGGAGCCGGGTCATGGCGCCCTCCATGATGGCCTCGCGCCTTGGCCGTCCCTCGGCGATGAGCTGCTTGATGTAGGTCAGCATCACCAAGCCGTTGAGCACCGCCACCCCGGACAGGGCGATGAAGCCGACGGCCGCGGGCACCGAGAACGGCATGCCCCGCAGCCATAGGGCGGCGATGCCCCCGGTCAGCGCCAAAGGAACCGCGCTGAACACCAGGAGCGCGTCCCGGGCCGAGTTCAGGGCCGAGAACAGCAGCAGGAAGATCAGGAAGAAGCACACCGGGACGACCACCATCAGGCGCTGGCGGGCGGAAGCCAGGTTCTCGAATTGCCCGCCCCAGGTGACGTAGTAGCCGGCCGGAAGTGAGACCCCCGTGGCCACCTTGTCTTGCGCCTCGGCCACGAGCGAGCCGATGTCGCGGCC
The DNA here is from genome assembly GCF_058790235.1 of Methylobacterium sp. FW102-HT35C08. NCBI lineage: Bacteria > Pseudomonadati > Pseudomonadota > Alphaproteobacteria > Hyphomicrobiales > Methylobacteriaceae > Methylobacterium > Methylobacterium sp. FW102-HT35C08. The sequence continues at coordinate 2,831,841 of NZ_JBYTCL010000002.1, forward strand.
CCGGACGTTGGCGGTGACCACGACCCGGCGCCGGCCGTTCTCGCGCGAGATCTGGTTCGGGCCCTCCGTCACCGAGAAGCTCGCGACCTGCTTCAGGAGCACGGACGCGGCGCGCCCGTTCGGTCCGGGAGGCAACGGCACCGGGATGTTCTCCAGGGCCTCGCGGTCCTCGCGCACCTTGTCGTTGAGGCGCACGACGATGGGGAAGCGCCGGTCGCCCTCGAAGACGACGCCCGCCTCGCGGCCCCCGATGGCCGCCCCGATGACGTCCTGGATCGCGGACGTGCTCAGGCCCAGGCGGGCCGCCTCGGCCTTGTTGATCCCGATCTCCAGGAACGGCAGCCCAGCCGTCTGCTCGACCTTCACGTCGTCCGCGCCCTCGACCCCGCGCAGGATGCCGGCGATCTGGTTCGCGGCCGCGGTCATCGCGCCCAGATCATCGCCGAAGACCTTTACGGCGAGGTCGCCGCGGGTGCCGGCCAACAGCTCGTTGAAGCGAAGCTGGATGGGCTGGGAGAACTCGTAGACGTTGCCCGCGAGCGCCCCGAGGGCCTTCTCGATGCTCTCCTGCAACTCGGCCTTGGACAGGTCCGGGTCCGGCCATTCGGCTTGCGGCTTCAGGATGACGAAGGTGTCCGACGAGCTCGGCGGCATCGGGTCCGAGGCGACCTCGGCGGTGCCGGTCTTCGAGAAGACGTAGGCGACCTGGGGGAACCGGCCGATGGCCTGCTCGACCTTCAATTGCATCGCCTGCGATTGCGACAGGGACGTCGACGGGATGCGCTGGGCGTTCAACGCGATGCTCTTCTCGTCGAGCTGCGGGATGAACTCCTGCCCCAGACCCCTGAACAGGACGCCGGCTCCGACGAGCAGCACCAGGGCGACCGCGACGAAAAGCATGGGCACGCGCAGGGCGGCCCCGAGGACCGGGCGGTAGGCGGCCTTGATCGCCCGGACGAAGAAGTTGTCGGTCTCGGTGACCTTGCCGGTGATGACGATGGAGATCATCGCCGGGACGAAGGTGAGCGACAGGACGAAGGCCGCGACCAGGGCGATGATGACGGTAAGCGCCATCGGCTCGAACATCTTGCCCTCGACCCCGGTGAAGGTGAGGAGCGGCACGTAGACGAGGATGATGATGGCCTGCCCGTAGAGGGAGGGCTTGATCATCTCCTCGGCCGAGGCCCGCACGGTGGCGAGGCGCTCCTCCAAGTCGAGCTTTCGCCCGAGTTCCCCTTGGCGTTCGGCGAGGTGGCGAAGGGCGTTCTCGGTGATGATGACTGCCCCGTCGACGATAAGGCCGAAATCGAGGGCCCCGAGGCTCATCAGGTTGGCGCTGATGCGCCCCTGGACCATGCCCGTCATGGTCATCAGCATCGCCACCGGGATGACTAGGGCCGTGACGATGGCCGCGCGGATGTTGCCGAGCAGCAGGAACAGGATGACCACGACGAGGGCGGCGCCCTCGGCCAGGTTCTTGGCGACCGTTCGGATGGTGGCCTCGACCAGGACCGTGCGATTGAGGACCGTCTGGACCTCGACGCCGGGCGGGAGCGTGCGCCGGATGCCGGTCATGCGCGCGTCGACCGCGGCGGCGACGGTGCGGCTGTTCTCGCCGATGAGCATCAGGGCGGTGCCGATGACGACCTCCTGCCCGTCCTCGCTGCCCGACCCGGTGCGCAGATCGCGCCCGATCCGCACCTCGGCGACGTCGGAGATGCGGACCGGCACGCCGCCGCGTGTGGTCACGACGACCGACCCGATGTCCTCCATGCTCTCCAAGCGGCCGGCGGCGCGCACGACGTAGCCCTCGCCGTTGTCCTCCAGGTAGCGCGCGCCCTGGTTGGCGTTGTTGGCCTCCAGCGCCCTGCCGATGTCGGCGAAGGACAGGTCGAGGGCCGTCAGCCTCATCGGGTCGGGCTGGACGTGGTACTGCTTCTCGAAGCCGCCGATGCCGTCGACGCCGGCCACACCTGGGACGGTCCTCACCTGTGGGCGAATGATCCAGTCCTGGACCGTGCGCAGGTAGGCCGTGCGTTCGAGCTCCGTCGAGAGCCTGTGGCTCTCGGGTGTGAGGTAGCTGCCGTCCGGCTGCCAACCGGGTTTACCGGGCTTCGAGACCTTGCGCTCGGCAGGTTTCGCGTAGTGCACCGACCACATGTAGATCTCGCCCAGGCCCGTCGAGATCGGCCCCATGCGCGGCTCGACCCCGGACGGCATCGCCGCCTCGGCCTCCTGAAGGCGCTCGGCGACCTGCTGGCGGGCGAAATAGATGTTCGTCGCCTCGGAGAAGACGGCGGTGACCTGGGAGAACCCGTTCCGGGATAGCGAGCGGGTGTATTCCAGGCCCTTGATGCCTGCGAGCGCGGTCTCGACCTGGTACGTGATGATGCGCTCGATGTCGTTCGGCGAGAGCGAGGGCGCCGTGGTGTTGATCTGCACCTGGTTGTTGGTGATGTCCGGCACCGCGTCGATGGGAAGCTTCGTCAGTGAGAACACGCCGAACCCGGCCGCGAGCAGCGACAGGAGCACCACGAGCCAACGCTGGCGGACGGAGAAGTCGAGGATCTTCGAGATCATGGCGGCCGCCCTCAGTGGTCGTGGTCGGCTTCGGCCTTGCCGAGCTCGGCCTTCAGGACGAAGGAGTTGGCCACCGCGACCTCGTCGCCGGGCTCCAGGCCGGCGACGACCTCGTAGGCATCGTCGTCCGCCTTGCCGAGGGTCACCTCCCGCTTCGAGAAGCCCTCCTCGGTCCGCACGAACACCACCTTCTCGCCACCGATGGTCTGGATGGCGGACTTCGGCAGCCGCACAACGACCTTGTCCTGGGCGATCTCGATCTCGGTCGTGACGAAGGTGCCCGGGCGCCAGGACATGTCCTTGTTCGGCAGGGCGACGATGACCCGGGCCGAGCGCGTCTCCGGGTTGAGGATCGGGCTGACGAAGACGACCTTGCCCTCGGGGCGGGGAGCGTCCTCGCTCCCGACGATAGTCACCCTGGCGCCCTCGCGGACCTTGGACAGCTCGGTGGTGGGGACGGGGAGCTCGATCCAGAGGGAGGAGAGGTCGGCCACGGTATAGACGTCGGCCGGGTCCCCCTCGCTGCCGACCTTCGTTCCGACGTCGACCTTGCGCTCCACGATCCGCCCTGCGAGGGGGGACCTGAGCTCGAAGCGGCGAAGCGACGACAAGTTCGGAGTGGTTTCGTCCTTCTTGGCCGCGGCGGCGACCTCGGTCGCGTTCAGCCCGAGGGCCGATAGCTTCTGGCGGGAGAGATCGACCCGCAGGCCCGCCTCGGAGTAGGCGGCCTTCGCGTTGAGGAAGGCCGATTCCGCCGAGATCCTCTTGTCCCAGAGGGCCTGCTGCCGGTCGAAGTTGGTCTTTTCCAGATCCGCCTTGACCGTCGCGGTGAGGAAGTCGCTCTTGGCATCCGCGACCTCGCGGCTGTCCAGGACGGCGACGATCTCGCCCTTGGCGACGTCTTCGCCGAGACGCTTGCGCATCTCCGCCACTGTCCCGGCGACCCGCGCAGGCACCCGGGCGATCCGGTCGGCGTCCTGGGTGATGGTGCCGGGCACCAGGAGATGGCGCGAGAGGATGCCGCCCTCGACATGCGCCAGCTTGATGTCCTGCTCGGCGGCCTGCTCGGCCGTCATCTTGATCTTGCCCTCGCTTGCCTCGTCGTGGCCGTGCGCCTCGCCCTCGGCGTGTTTGTGGTCGCCGTCGACCTTGGTGGCCTGCGCCCCGGTCACGGCCGCGTTGGTCGCCGGAGTCTTGGCCGCGGTGGAGGACAGGCCGGCGGCGGCCAGCGCGCCCCGCACGGTCTCGGACACGCGGGGGACGGCACCGCCGATGGCGACGCCTATGGCCAGGAGGGCCACGGATATGATTGCACGCATGGAAGGGAGGCCGTTCGCATAGGACCGCGGTCACCGCCTGGGGCTGGGTCGACGGTCCGGATCAAGTCAAGCTCGCTCAAGGAGCCGGCATCCGCTGGGATGTCCGGTCTGCATCCGCCACAGCCGTGGCGGTGCCGCCTCAGGCGCGAGGGGGCCTTGGAAGGCGACCGGCGGAGATCGAGGCTACGGTGACGTCGGCCGTGGCATAGGACGGGCGTCCGGCGGTGGCGATCGGAATCCCGGGTGACGCCTCGATGCAAATGGCCAGATGGCAGCCGCAGGTCGCATGGCAGGCCGGGCACCCGTCGGGCTGGTCCGGCGCACCCTTATGCGAGGACGTGGCGAACGCGGGCGCGTGATCAGGAAGGCGATGGGCGTCGGCGGAGGAAATCGCACAGGGCGCCATGAGCGCCAGGAGGAGGACGAACGACAGCAGGCGGACGGCGGTCGCCCACCAGCCGCGCGACGCCTCGTAGGCCCTGATCGGGAATCCCGCGCTCATGACTGCCTTATGGACGATCCGGAGGCGCTCGTACATGCCGGACGGGCGTCCCAGGACGCCTATCCGAATGCCGACATGCTCGGGGGTGCGTCCGCGGAGACGTCGCCCCCCTCTGCGACTTGGGTCGCCGTAGCGTCGCGATTCCCGCCCGCCCGAGCAGGTCGGCGAGGAGCGGGACCGGGCATCGGACATGCTGCGCACCTAGTTTTGGAACCGGTCCTGGCGATCGTCCGACAAGCCAAAGATGGAGCTGGGTTAGGCACGGGCGGCCCCTTCCACGAAGGGACGGAACCGCGCACCGGCCCATGCGTAAAACGCTCCAGGCCACGCTTACCGAGGATCAACCAAGGGAGCCGGGCCGCCAGCCTCAGCAGAATGCCGCGGTTGAAGTTCGGGTAGCATGGTGCTACCTCTTGGAGGCTGGATGGCGCCGCACAATCCCCTGGCAAAGGTCCGCGCGCTCGCCGCCGACGAGGAGGCCTGTTCGTTCTTTTCTCCCGTCCTCGAAGAGCTCAGGACCCGTAAGCTCGACACTGACGACCTGCGGGCGATCATCCAGACGGAATTGGGCGAGGCGCACTTCAGCAAGTCCGAGCCGACGCGAAGACACCACCCGACCACCGTGTCGGACTACTACTCGATCTGGGTCGACGACTGCGCCGACTGGATGTTCCTGAAGCTGCTGGTCACCGGCGCTGACGTCCTGGTCGTCACCTCATTCAAGAAGGATATCGATCGATGACGATGGAGGCCTGCCAAGCCTGCGAGGCGATCGCGGTCTGCGAGCGCGTCGAGCCCTTCGTGGTCGAACGGTCGGGGAAGAGCCTCGCCATCCAGGACCGTCGCATGGTCTGCGCCGAATGCGGGAACGTCAGCTATCAGGGCTCTCAGATCTCTGAGCACGAGCTCGCCGTCGCCAACGCCGTGCGAGAGATGGACGGGCTCCTGTCCGCCGCCGAGCTCAACGCCATCCGCCTCAAGTACAAGCTCCGCCAGGCCGACATGGAACAGATCCTCTCCACCGGCCCGAAGACCTGGACCCGCTGGGAGCGCGGCAAGGTTCCTCAGAGCAAGGTCGCCGACCGCTACATCCGCGCCCTAGCCCGGGACCCCTACCTCGCCCGCCGCGAGATGCTTGCGGCCGGGGTCGTAAACCCGGAGGCCGAGGGCGTCTTCGCCCAGATCGAGCTTGACGATCGCAAGCGCGCCCACGCCGTCATGCGCGACGCCCTCGGGCGGCGCACCGAGATCGACCACGAGCGCTTCGCCGCCCTCGCTGCCGACGCGGCCTTCGACGCCTTCCACGGTAACCACGCGAACCCGGAAGCCGTCGCCGCATGAGCGAGAAGCCTCCCATGGGCGTGCTCCACCACCTTCCGCCGAGGAAACCCCTCGCGGATATGGAGGATTTCCGGCGCGACGTGGGAGAGACCATCGCGGCACAGTTCCGGGAGCAGAACGAGATCCTCCGCGCCGAGCGCGGTGAGCATCTAGCGCGTGTCCGGGAACAGGATGAGCGCCTCCAGCGGCAAGGCGAGCTCATTGAGCGGCTCACCCGCGGCGTCGAGCTCCTCGTCACCGAGATGCACGGCGTCCGGACCGGCAAGGCGGAGGAGGCCTTCGCCCGCGTCGGCGGCGAGGGCGCCGCCCCGGACCTGCCCACCGTCTCCGCGGAGTCCGCAGTGGTCTACATCTGTACCGCGGGCAGTATCGGCCGGAAGCTCGACTTCCGCGCCAGCGAGATCGGTACCCTGCTCGGCGCCAAGGGCCTGCGCTGGGCGGGCAACGGCGCCTACCAGGAACTCGGACGCGAGGTCGGCCCGAACCATACCAAGTTCTGGCACCGCGACGTCCCCGCCCGGCTCCGGCGCGTCCTGGACGAGAACAACCCAGCCCGCCACGGCATCACCGATCGCAGTGTCCTCGCGATCTTCCGCAAGTGGAGCGCCCGCCGGACCGGCGGCCCAGACCTCCTCGACAGCATCGAGGCGCTCAAGGCCTGAGCCCGGGCATCAGTTTCGGTGTGCCGCGGCGATTTGCTGTAACCTTGGTAACGGGGTTTTGATGAAAGCGCATCTAAGAAGCTATAAGCGTTGTCACGCGATCTATATCATCGGATTGTATTGTACTTGTATATATCAATCACGAACTAATTATCACGCATTCTCTACGTGAACCTCTCAACGAGAGATAATAATGGCATGATAGGTATCGGAGGCACGGAATTCTACAAAATATTTCACGAGGAAATAGAAAAACCTCGAATATTTGCTGATATAAATCAGCTTGCGCCGTCCGACATCGAACTCAGAATTCGCGCAATCTTCACTGCGCATAATTTTGATTTGGATGCTGTCGGCTTCGTACAAGCCTGTATGTATCAGCGAGAACAGAAGCTACCTTTCATAAAAATTGGACCCAAGCGACTTACTGAAGATGTTGACCTACTCGTTAAGGCCGTCGCATTCGGAATAGTTGACTGTCAAGAAATATCAACTGATCTCAGATTTAGTCTGTCAAGACCAGAGTCAAATCTATATGTAAACGGATTTCCTGCATGTTGCTTGAGAGATATAAATCGGATGCACGATGATGATCAAGATATGGATCACTTAGAATTCACGCGATTACATGGGGCTGCCGTGCTTGATCAAATCCAGCCTGTCATTCGTGATTTAAAAACATATTGGGGGAAAGAACCTCTCAATAAAAGCGTTCTGAAAAAGAGTTTGTTCTTACCAATAAAAGATCAAACAATTTCAGATATTCTCGAAACTGTCCCCGGTGAAATCATGCGAAGTTCACTCAGAGGACAAATTGAAAGGGCAGCATATGTAAGACATGAAAGATTGAGACTGCTTAGGAGCCCCCGATTACCTTCGATAGACGATGAAAAGGCGATTTTTGATATTTGAAAAATTGCCTTTTACACTGATCAGTGCAAACTACAAACGGCCGGAAGTGAACAGAAGCCGGGGCTGGCTCAATAGCCGGGAAGTCAGCCGACGACGCTGGTTCCCATCGCGTCGGGAGCCTTCAGGTCACACGACTGCATCCCGTGGGGCGATCACGTTAATTGCGCGGCCTCGAAGGGCGGCACGACGACGCTGATGTGCACCCTCGCCCAGGAATTCGCCCCGCGCGGGGTGCGCGTGAACGCCATCGACCCGGCGCCGTGAGGACCGGCATTAACGCGGGCGAGATGCAGGGTAAAAATCTCCGCAGTGCGGTGTCGCAGATCCCGTATGGTCGCATCGGACGGGTCGAGGACATCGCCGCGGCCATCGCGCTCCTGGCCTGCGACCTGTCCGACTACATCGTCGGCGACACCCTTCTCGTCGATGGTGGGATGACCACTCCTGGCACGATGCCTATCGGCGGTAGGCCGGGGCCCGCACCTCCAAATCCGATTGATAGGTGAAAACCGTTAAGGCGCATCAGGGCTCGTCGCAGCCTGCGATGTTCCGGTCGGCATCCCGCTCGAAGGTCGAGGTGGTCAGCGCGTCGGGGATCCGCTCGGCGATCATTAGAAAGGGGCCTTGCATGGTGTTGGGGGCGAGCAGGGCCAGGCTGCCGCGGCGGAGGGCGCCGTCGCTCTCAACCAGGTGGCCGCGGCACCTACTGCGGCAGGCGACGATGACAGAAGGCCGTCAAACGCCCTTTTGCTGCTCACGAAGCTGGTCCACCCAGGCCCTCAGGTCCCCGACGGCCTTGAGCAGTTCGTCTGGGCGCAGGGGAGCAGCGTTCCGCCCGGGAGATGGATCGTGGGCTTCCGTCTGATCGCAGCACCGTTTGAAGCCGGCGGCGAAATCCTCGACGTTGGCAACGGTCAGGCTCGCCACCTTTCTCAGGTCCTTGGTGCTGATGTAGTCGCGGTGCCTTTGGATGACACAGTTGAAGGCCACCTCCTCAAGGGCCCGTTCCCACGTACTTCGTAACCTGCTGAAGAAGTGGGAGGCCGCAGCCCCGTACTCATCATCCCGATTGTCGTCGTAGAGGACCTTGGCCGCCCGCGCGTCCTTCTCAAGAGCGTCGAGGCGCTCCCGGACCTTAGCCCCGATCCAGGGCAGTCCCTGGTTCACGACGCCCGCGCCGACAGAGGTGTGGGTGAGCGAGATCAGGGAGACCGGGATCCTGCCGTCGATTGACAGCGCATGCAGGTCGTTCAGGAAGACGAGGTCATGCGTGAAGACGATAATCTGCCGGACGCCCCCTTCCTCGACCAGCCGCTCGGCGACCTTGCGCCGCCACCGATGGTCCAGCGAGGAGACCGGATCGTCGAAGACCAGCGTCGATCCATGAGCCGCGGTAGCGAGCTCGGTCAGGAAGGCGGCCAGGGCCACGCAGGTCTGCTCGCCCTCGCTCAGGATCTCGCCGACCTTCGCCCTCTCGTTGGCGAACAGCCGGACCTGGTACTGCGGGGAGCCGTACCTGCCGCCCGAACGGACGATGTCGACCCTCACCCTGTGGGCGGCCAGCTTCTGGATCTCTTCCTGAAAGCGATCGCGGACCTTCGGCGTGATGACCTTGTCGGCGATCGTGTTGCCGAGCGTCGTGATGGCATTCGTCGCCATCTCGGACAGGCAGTCCTTCAAACCCGCCAGCTCGCTCAGCCGTGCCACCTCGATCCTCGCCTTCGGCAGCAGTGCCTCCAAGAGTGCGCGGTCACGCAACTCGTCCCGTTCCGCAACCAGCCGTACCCGACCGGCGGGATCGACCGCCGTCAGAAGCTCCTTGGCATAGGCCTGCGTATCATCCGCAAGAGTCGTTAGCGTGCCGATGATGCCGGCCGCAACCACGGGCATTGGACCCGCGCCGCGGTCGGCGAGTGCCCGCGTGCAGATCCATCGCCGAAGCCGGACGGTCGCCAGCCCGCGCAGGATCGCGGCGGCGACATCCGGATGGGTCACCGACAGCTGGCGGCGCAGCGGAAACCCGGACATCCGCAGCGACAGACCCGACAGCTTCCCCAGGGCCTCCTCGTAGGCCACCTCGGCCTTCCGCGCCTCGCGCTCGCTGTCGGCCTTCACGAACTCCTCAAAGGTCAGCTTCAGATCCCCGGTCCCTTCGGAGATCGGCTGGTGGCAGAGCACGCAGACCGCTTCCGCGTCCGTCCGCGGGAAGTCGTGCCCCTCGTAGGCGACATGCTCCGAGTAATGCCGCGCCGCGTCCCATAGGGCTCGCCAGGTCGCCTCCCCGACCCCCTTCAGGGCGCTTCCGCCGAAGGCGCGTTCGGCCGCGAGCGAGGCGGCGGAGCGTTTGGAGCGGGCGGTCCCGGCGAGCGCCGCAAGCTGCGTGAGCTCCGCATCCGACACCGCCCCGAAGACCCTATCAAGCTCCTCGGAGAGGCGGCGTACGGCCCGGGCCAGCTCGCGCTGCTCCCCCGAGGCCCGGACCGGGTCGCGGGCCAGGTCCTCCTCAAGCCGGCGAAGCCTTGCGCGCTCCTCCGCTGACAGGTTCGACAGCTTCTCCAGGGGTCCGAGGTCGGTACCCGGAGCGAGCGCGCCGAGAAGCCGCCCGACCCGGGTCCCAGACCCGAACGCGGGTTCCGTGAACGCCGAATCCCGCGCCTGCTCAAGCGCCCCCTGTTCCGCCGTCAGCGCCGTGCGGATCGCTTGGCAGACGCCGGCGAGCTCATCGGGGATGTCGAGCCCGAACGGACGGAACGCGACCTCGTTCCTCTCGCGCACATGGACCATTCCGCATTCGCGGTCGAAGACGCTGACGCTGGAAAGGAGGGCGTGGGGAGAGCCCGCGTCGGTCCAGGCCAGCGGCGCGATCGGATCGCCCGATACGACGCATCCGATCGTGGCGGATCCCGCATCGGCACCGCCGCCGAAGGCGTTCGGCAGGATCTCGCCGGGGGAACGCGCGCGGCACGCCCGCTTCAGGATGCGGGCGTACCCGGATTTCCCCACCCCGTTGTCGCCGTAGACGATCGTGATCCCATCGGGTTGAAACTGGAGTTCCTGGCCGGGAGCCAGCCGATTGACACCCATGACGTCCCTGATCGAGGTTAGCGCCACCTTCTCGCTAGTGGTGGCCATGGACGGAACATGCTCGACGCCAAAGGGCGACGGGGTCACCTCGATCCCTGGGAAGCCGCATCCCCTCTTACAGAGTAGCGCAAGCTCGCGGTGATCGTCGGCGTCGAGGGTGCGCTTTGCCACGATGCGACGCAGAGCGTCCCGCTGCCAGTCAGGCTTATTCCTCGACCATTGTAGGATGATCTCGAAGACCGAACCCGTCGCCGCCATCGAGACCCATTCCCCCGCATGGGTTCGAGCTTAGCAGCAGGCCACGGATCTGTAAGGGGCGCCGACGTCGTCGCGGGCTCCGCCCCGTTAGTCCTCGGGTCGCCGCCTATAGGCCTTGTCCACTTTGTTGAAGAAGTTCACGTGGCTCAAGCGCATGTCCATCTTCCTGCGCGGCGTTAGAGCGTCAAAGGGCTTCTTTTAGAGCGTCACGCTACCCACACTTCGTCGATCAGGTCGCCCGCGCCCAAGCCGCCCAGGTCATCTCAGCCACCCGCCGCCTCCTCGGCATCCGCAACGACCGCATCATCAAGAGCTACGACGCGTCCCGGGGCGCGGCGATGGCCGACCGGACCCGCGACGACGCGGCCCAGCAACTCGCCGTCGCTCATGCCGGCACGATGGACGCCTTCTGCGAGCGGGTGAAGAAGGTCGTTCCCTCGGCCAAGCCGTGCCGCCTCAGCTACCGCGAGGGGATAAAGGATTCCCACGGCTAGACCGAGTTGAGGGCCGGGCACCTAGTACTGCTGTGTCACAAAATTTTCTATGTTCCTGATATTGCTCACTCTTTCTCGGCGCGGCAGCGAGAGAAAAACGCAGGTTCTGCAGTCTGTTATGGGCTTCGTGACACAGTCGTACTAGTGGTCGGAACCTGACGCTTGGTACTCATCCGTGAACGTCCGAGAAGGGTGGCAAGCAGCTTGGCTGCTTTCAGTCGCAAGACGTTCTAAAGCGGACCAAGGATGAATCACCGTCTCCGGACGGTCGGTCCAACTCATCTCAGGGTCGAATTTTGTTAAAGCCGGATGCCGACTTCATCAGAGGCGATGCCACCGGCGCGAAAGTGCTCTGCCTCGGGAGACAGCGTGATTCACGATTGCAAAGCCCCGGTCACGCGACGTCTCGTGCTGGTCCGGCATGGCCAGAGCGTAGCCAACCGATCCGGCCTGTTCACGGGATTGCTGGACTCGCCCTTGACCGAGCAGGGCCGGATGGAAGCCGAGGCAGCCGGCCGGCGTTTGGCCGAGCGCCGCTGGCGCTTTTCTGTTGCCTTCACCTCGACGCTGACGCGGGCCGTCGTGAGCGGCCGGCTTATCCTCGATGCGCTCGGGCAACCCGGATTAATCCCCCAACGCTTCGCCGCGCTCGACGAGCGAGACTACGGCGACCTCAGCGGGCTCGACAAGACCACCGCCGATGCGCGCTGGGGGGCGGTGCGGATTGAGACCTGGCGCCGCTCCTACGCTGATGCGCCGCCGAATGGTGAGAGCCTGCGCGACACTGTCGCGCGCATCGTGCCCTGCTACCTCCGATCCATCCTACCGGCGGTCATGGGCGGGGACGTGCTGGTCGTCGCCCACGGTAATTGCCTGCGGGCGCTTGTGATGGCGCTCGAAGACCTCAACCCGGCGGAGGTCGAGCACCTCGAACTCGCGACGGGCTCCGTCAGGATCTATGAGTTTGCCGCGGACACGACGATCAAGGCACGCTGGATTGACGGGTGAATGCGCTTGTCGGCCCCCCAGAATGGATCTCCGCAAGCCGCGAAGGGGCCCCTTTTCATCTATTCCGTTGATGGGAAACATCTGATCATTCCGTTGGAGTGAATGAAAGGGACATGGGATTCTCTGGCATCACATCGGAGCCATCCATGTCCATGCCCAGACTTTTCTCCCACCCTCGATCGATGGGCGCCTTGGCCGGCACGAAAGCCATCCTTCCGGGACTGGGCCTCTGCGTGGCGGTCACCGCCGCAGCGGTCGGCTTCGAGGCCGTCGAGGCGCATCTGTTCGGTCGCGCCTGGCTCGAAGCCCTGGTGCTGGCGATCCTGCTCGGCAGCGCGATCCGCACGGCCTGGACCCCGTCGCAACGTTTCTTTCCCGGCATCGCCTTCGGGGCCAAGACCGTACTGGAGATCGCGGTTGTTCTTCTCGGGGCCTCGCTCAGCCTCGCGACGATCTTGGCGGCCGGTCCGGGTCTGCTCTTCGGCATCGCGGGCGTCGTCACGGTGGCGATCCTGTCGAGTTACGGCATCGGTCGGGCGCTCGGGCTGCACCCGCGCATGGCGATCCTCGTCGCCTGCGGTAACTCGATCTGCGGCAACTCGGCCATCGCCGCCACGGCGCCGGTGATTGGTGCCGACGGCGAGGACGTCGCCGCCTCCATCGCCTTCACCGCGGTTCTAGGCGTGCTGGTGGTGCTCGGGCTGCCGCTACTGGTGCCCCTGCTCGGTCTCTCGCCGATGCAGTACGGGGTGCTCGCCGGCCTCACCGTCTACGCTGTTCCGCAGGTTCTCGCCGCCACCGCGCCGGTCGCGGCACTCAGCGTCCAGGTCGGAACCCTGGTGAAGCTCGTCCGGGTGCTGATGCTCGGCCCGGTCGTCCTGGTGCTCTCGCTCGGCGCGAGCCGGCTGGGCGAGAAGACCGACGAGGCCGCCCCCGGCGTCACAGCCGGCGACCGCCCGGCCCGCGCCAGCCTCGCGATCCACCGCCTGGTGCCGTGGTTCATCCTCGCATTCCTCGCGCTCGCGGGACTTCGCTCGGCCGGGCTGATCCCGCAGGTCGCGCTCGCGCCGATGTCGGAGACCGCCAACGTGCTGACCGTGGTCTCGATGGCGGCGCTCGGCCTCGGGGTCGACGTGCGCAGCGTCGCCAAGGCCGGGGCGCGGGTGACGCTGGCGGTAGTCGCCTCGCTCCTCGCGCTCGGCGCCGTCAGCCTCGGCCTGATCCACGTGCTGGGCCTTGTCTGATCCGGGTGTGGATCCGGCTCCACCACCGATCCAGGTTTTCATCCGGCGCGATGCCCCGAAGAAATCCGGATTAAGCGGGAGATTGAAAATTCTCGAATCATCGCACCGGGAGATCGTTCGCATCGCGAAAGACCGTTGGAGGGAATAAATCGCTTTCCGTAGCATCTCCCTTGTCGCGAGGAATCGCCACGAGGCCCGATGCGCTCGAACGCATCGACGCCGACATTCTTCAAGGGGAGAGACCATGCACGGATTGGACAGACCGACGAACCGCCGCCTCGTCCTGGGTGGACTCGGGCTCGGCAGCCTCGGCGCCGCGTTGCCGGCCTGGGCCGCGGGCTCGGTGAAGCTGCCGCTGCCCGGCGGCCCGGACGAGCGGGCGCTGACCACCGCCTTTCCGGGCAAGGGCGAGATGATCCTCCAGCGCACCCATCCGCCGCTGCTGGAGACGCCGTTCTCGGTGTTCGACGCGGGCGTGTTCACCCCCAACGACCGCTTCTACGTGCGCTGGCACTGGGCCTCGATCCCGACCGAGGTCGATGCCGGCACCTTCCGGCTCAAGGTCCACGGCCATGTGGAGAAGGAACTCTCGCTCTCCCTCGATGCCATCGCCGGCCTGCCGCGCTTCGAGATCGCCGCGGTCAACCAGTGCTCGGGCAATTCACGCGGGCTGTTCGAGCCGCGGGTGCCCGGCGCGCAATGGGCCAACGGCTCAATGGGCAACGCCCGCTGGACCGGGGTGCGCCTCAAGGACGTGCTCGAAAAGGCCGGGGTGAAGGCCGGTGCCGTGCAGGTGCGCTTCAACGGCCTCGACGAGCCCGTGGTCGACGACGCGCCGGACTTCAAGAAGTCCCTCGATCTCGACCACGCCAACAATGGTGAGGTGATGATCGCCTACGCGATGAACGGCGAGCAGCTCCCGCTGCTCAACGGTTTCCCGCTCCGGCTCGTGGTGCCGGGCTGGTACTCAACCTACTGGGTCAAGATGCTGTCCGACATCGAGGTGCTGGACAAGCCCGACGAACAATATTGGATGAAGACCGCCTACCGTATTCCCGACGTGCCGGGTGCTAACATCAAGCCCGGGCAGACAGGGTTCAAGACAGTGCCGATTAACAGGATGGTGCCGCGCTCGTTCGTCACCAACCTGACCGACGGCGCCAAGGTGGCGGCCGGAACGCCGGTGGCCATCCGCGGCATCGCGTTCGGCGGCGATTGTGGGGTGAAGGCGGTCGAGTTCTCCGGCGACGGCGGGGCGACGTGGTTCCCGGCGCAACTCGGTGCCGACGAGGGCCCCTACAGCTTCCGCCGCTTCGACGGCAGCCTGCCGGCGCTGGCCGCCGGGACCCACACGGTCAGGGTCCGCTGCACCAATACCAAGGGCGTCGCGCAAGGCATGGACCGAGTCTGGAACGCCAACGGCTTCATGCAGAACGGCATCGAGACCGTGTCCTTCCAGGCCGCTTGAGGAGAACAGCCATGAACACAATTCGCCCTGCGGCCCTCATCGCCGCGCTCATCCTGTCTCCCCTGGTGGCGCTCGCGGCGCCTGCTCCCGAGCCGATGCGCTTCAGTTCGCAATCGATCGAATTTCCGACGTCCGACCGGATCTTTCCGGACGGGCCGGGAGCCGAGGCGGTCAATAACAATTGCCTCGCCTGCCACTCGGCCGGGATGGTGCTGACCCAGCCCAAGCTCACGAAGGCGCAGTGGACCGAGACCGTGAACAAGATGGTCCACGTCTACAAAGCGCCGGTCGATCAGGCCGATGTGCAGACCATCGTCGATTACCTCACGGCGTTGAAGCCCACGCCCTGAACCCTCGAATCCCGAGGCCGCCGTGCTTTTTTCGCCGGCCTCGGGGAATAGACCGCCCTCGCTGGCATCTCCCTAAGGCGATGCACGGCCTGACCGGTCCCGCACGACGCAATCCGATTTCGAACTCGCCCGCACGGCCGGCCCCAGGCCGTCGAACGAGGGCGCATGCCCGAGAGACACGCTTCATGACCCACGTCCGTACCAGCCTCCGCGCCCTCCTCGCCGGAGCTGCCTTGCTCCTCACCCAGAACCAACCTGGATTCGCCGCCGGCTTCGACGGCGCAATCAAGAACAACGCGCTCGCCCTGAACGCCGCCGGCACGGTCGCCGCGGTGTCGAACAGCGAGGAGAGCGCCGTCATCGTCTACGACGTCGCCAAGGGCACGGTGCTCCGCCGCCTCGACGGCTTCGTCACGCCGCGCAACATCGTGTTCGCGCCGGACGGCGCCCGCTTCTACGTCTCCGACAGCGGCACGGGCCGGATCACGGTCTACGAGACCGGCACCGGCAAAGAAGCCGGCGTTCTTGCCGCGGGCCCCGGTGCGTTCGGCACGGTGCTCTCGGCCGACGGGACAAAGCTCTACGTCAACAACGAGGCCGCGAGCACGCTGACCGTGTTCGACACCAAGACCATGCTCGCAGTCGCCGTGATCCCCGGCTTTGCGCAGCCGCGCCAAGGCGTGAAGCTGTCGCCGGACGGCAAGACCGTGTTCGTGACGAACTTCCTCGGCGACAAGATCACGTTGGTCGACACCGCCACCAACAAGATCACCAGCGAGATCGCCGGGTTCGACAAGCTGCGCGCCATCTCGATCACCAAGGACGGCAAGACGCTGTTTGCCGCCAACAGCGGCCGCAACACCGTCAGTGTGGTCGATGTCGCCGCCCGCAAGGTCACGTCAGAAGTCGCGGTGGGCAAGGACCCCTACGGTGCCGCGCTGACCCCGGACGGGCGCTTCGTCTATTCGGGCAACCTCAAGGACAACTCGCTCTCGGTGATCGACACCGACACGCTCAAGGTCGTCGCCACGGTGACCGGGCTGAACGAGCCGCGCCAGGCGATCGCATTCTCCAGTGACAACGCCCACGCGTACGTCCTCAACCGCGACCTCAGCGTGGCCGTGGTCGACCGCGCGAAGAACGCGGTGGTTTCGACGATGAAGCCGTGAAGCGTCGCGCGCCGGGTGCCTTTCGGCGCCCGGCGCGTTCTCGATCTCGACACGTCGCGAACGCAGGACAAAGACCCCATGCTCGGCCTGTTCCAGCGCAAGGACCGCCTCATCGTCCACGGAAAGACGCCCTACAACGCCGAGCCGCCGCTCGATCGCCTGCGGGCCGCCTTCCTGACTGATCAAGCCGACTTCTACGTCCGCAGCCACGGCGACATCCCGGACCTCGACGCCGACGGCTACCGCCTGACCGTCGACGGGATGGTCGCGACGCCCCTCGACCTCTCCCTCGCCGATCTCAAAGAACGCTTCGCGCCCGTCACCGTGACGGCGGTGATGCAATGCGCCGGCAACCGCCGGGCCGACATGCTGGCGGTGGCCCCGGTCTCCGGCGACCCGTGGGCGCCCGGCGCCATCGGTAATGCGGAATGGACCGGCGTGCGGCTCGCCGACGTGCTGCGCGCGGCCGGCATCAAAGCGGATGATGAGCGCCACGTCGCCTTCGAGAGCCACGACTGGATCGCGGACACGGACACGCGCTTCGGCGCCTCGATCCCGCTCGCCAAGGCGCTGGCGCCCGAGACGCTGCTTGCCTTCGCGATGAACGGCGAGCCTCTCGCCCCCGAGCACGGCCATCCGTTACGCGTGGTGGTGCCGGGCTTTGCCGGCATCCGCAGCCCGAAATGGCTCGCCCGGATCACGGTGCAGGACCGGCCCTCCGACAACCCGATGCAGGCCGACGACTACAAGCTGTTTCCGCCCGACGTGACGGCCGAGACCGCCGACCCGGCCCACGGCATCACCATCGAGGCGATGCCGTTGAACAGCGCGATCTGCGAGCCCGCCCGCGGCGCTGCGTTGAAGGCCGGCCGGCACGCGATCCGCGGCTACGCCATCGCCAGCGACCGCGCGGTCGCCCGCGTCGACGTCTCGACGGATGGCGGCCGCAGCTGGGCGCAAGCCCGGATCAAGCGCGATGCCGACGCGCCCTACGCCTGGACGTTCTGGGAGATCGAGCGCGAACTGACCGCGGGCGAGCACGAGCTCGCGGTGCGGGCCTGGGATTCCGCCGGCCAGACCCAGCCGGCCGCCCCCGACGACACCTGGAACTACAAGGGTTACCTCAGCGCCGCCTGGCACCGGGTGCGAGTGACGGTGGCCTGACCCTCACGCCCAGAGCAGGGCGGTGGCCGCGAGGCCGGAGATCGCGATGAGCAGGGCCGCAATCCCGACGGTGAGGAGGCGCGGCATCATCGGGATCTCGGAATGGGCGAGCCGTGCCCGGATCGCCCGGTCCCGCCACACGGCGCCGGCGAATGAGGCGAGCGCGCAGCCGATCAGCGTCAGCGACAATACCTTCAGCGGCCAGACCGCGAGCACCTCCCGCAGGAAGCGCTGCGCGGCGAGGCCGACGCCTAGGAACGCGAGCCCGGTGCGAAGCCACGCCACGAAGGTGCGTTCGGCCGCTAGAACCGTCCGATCCTCGGCGAGTCTCACCCGGGGATCGTCGGGGGGCACGGGTTTCGCGAGCTCGCTCATCCGGCATTCGCTGTCGCGATCAGGTCGAGAAGCGCGTCGGCGGCCCGGCTGCGGTAGCGCTCCTTGTGGCGCAGCACCCGGAACGGCCGGCTCGGTAAGTCGAACGCCGCCCGGACCAGGGTCCCGGCCCGAAGCGCGGCGGCGACCACGGTCTCGGACAGGACGGCGGCCCCGCCCCCGGCCTCGACGGCGGCGCGGACCGCCTCGTTAGAGGGCAGTTCGAGCGTGACCCGAAGCTGGGCGGCTGCGAGGCCGGCCGCACCCAGGGCCGCCTCGAAGGCCGAGCGGGTTCCCGATCCCGCCTCGCGCAGCACCCAATCGACCCCGGCGAGGTTTTCGGGTTCGAGGTGGGTCGCCTCGGCGAAGGCATGGCCAGGGGCGACCACGAGGACCAGTTGGTCCTGCGCGATGGTCGTGCTCGCGAGCGTCGGGTCGTCCAGCGCCCCCTCGACAAAGCCGAGTTCGGCCTGCCCCGCGCGCACCGCGTCGGCGGCGTCGGTGGTGTTGCCCACCGCCAACCGGATGGCGATCTCAGGGTAGGCCCGGCGGAAGGCGACGAGGTGGCGCGGCAGCCAGTCGCTGGCGATGGTCTGGCTGGCATAGAGGGCCAGCGTCCCGCGTCGCATGCCACTGAGGTCGGCGAGCACCAGTTCGGCGGCCTCGGCCCGGGCGAGTACGGCGCGGGCCTCGACGAGGAACACGCGTCCCGCCTCGGTCAGCTCGATCCCGCGGCCGACCCGGTGAAACAGCTTGGTGGCGTGCCGCCCCTCGATGTTGGCGATCGCCGTGCTGACTGCCGACTGGACGAGGTTCAGCGCCTCTGCAGCCCGGGTCACGTGCTGCCGCTCCGCCACGGCCACGAAGATGCGGAGTTGGTCGAGGGTCATGGTTGCCGCGGCGGAACCGGCAATCCACGGACCTGCGCGTCAACCGCCTGCGCGACGGTCAACAGCCGCGCCTCGTCGGTGCGACCCGTCACGACGTAGGACATGCCGCCATCGACCCAGGAGAAGGCAGCGACATCGCCCTCGCGGGCGAAGCGGAACACCGTGCGGCCATCCGCATCGCCCACGCGGCTGTAGAGCGTCAGCCGGGTGCCGTGATCGTCATCGTACATCAGCATCGCGGCGGATTCGGAACCCGCCGGCAGCAGCCGGCCGCCCATCAGGCGGAAGCCGTAGGCCGTGAGGTCGGGGGTGGTCACCGCCCGGCCGAGGCGCTTCGAGAGCCACGTCACGAGGTGCGGCTTCTCGTCGGCGCGCACCTCCACCGGATGCACCGCCTCGACCACGTAGGTGCGGAAGGCCGCCACTGCGTCGTCGGTCGCCGGCTCGGTTCGCGCGAGCGTGACCGTGGGTACCTGCCGCACGGCATGGCCGAACCAGCCGGCGGCACCGCCGACCGCGAGGCAGAGCACGGCCGCAGCCGCGACCGGAAGCCAGCGCCCGGTTATCGGGCGATGTCGCGAGCGGATATTGGCGACCCTGAGCCGCGCCGGGATCGCCTCCTCGGCGATCGGCGCGAGGCGGGCACGCAAGCGCTCGCGCAAGGCGCGATCCGCCGAGACCTCGGCCGCCCGCGCGGGATTTCCCCTGAGCCATGCCTCGACCAGCGCCTGCCGCTCCGGTTCCAGACGACCGTCGATCAGGCCGTGCAGGTCGTCCTCGCCGACCGGGCGCGGATCCCCGCTCATTTTACCCTCCTCAACAAGCCGGTTCGGCCCGTTTCCAGAAAACTTCGCATCCGCTCCCGGGCTCGGCTTAACCGCGACATCACCGTGCCGAGCGGTACTCCGAGCACCTGGGCCGCTTCCGCATAAGACAGATCCTCAACCGCGACGAGCAGCAGCACCGAGCGCTGCTCCTCGGGCAGCGCATCGAGCCCGGTGAGCACGTCACGGGCTCCCATAGCGGTCTCGGGGTCGGCACCCGGATCAGGCACCTGCTCCAAAGCCTCCGCGCCGAGATCGACGCCGCGCCGGCCCCGGCGTCGAACAGTGCCGAGGAACAGGTTGCGCTCGATCGTGAACAGCCAGGCCCGCAGGTCGCCGTCGCGGCGGCGTCCGGACCAGCCGGACAACGCCCGCTCCAAAGTGTCCTGGACGAGGTCGTCCGCCGCTTCGCGGTCCCGTAACAGCGCGACGGCGTAGCGCCGCAACGCTGGGATCTGCGGTTCGATGAGGGCAGCGATCTCGTCCACGAGGCTTTACCGATCAGGGCTTGGCGATGTGCCATGCACCGTTGAGGAATCCGTCGCCGGTGATGTCGCCGGGCTTCGTATCCTTGGCGAAGGTGTAGAGCGGCTTGCCCTTATAGGCCCACTGCATCGTGCCGTCGTCCCGCGTCACCATCGTCCAGTCGCCACTAGCAGCCGAGCCGGGCGCCGCCATCAGGGCGGGCCAGTTGGCGGCGCAGGGGCCGTTGCACATCGACTTGCCGCCCATGTCCTTGTCGAAGGTGTAGAGGGTCATGCTCTTGGCATCGACGAGCGCCGGCCCCTTGGCAGTCTCGGCCGTCATCGCAGGCGCAGCGGCCTGGGCGGCGACGGCGGAGAAGGCGAAGGCCGCAAAGGCGGCGCGGATCAGCATGGTGCGCATGAGTGAGGTCTCCGGCGGTCGACCATGACCGCATTGGGAGAGATGCCGAACGGGCGCGTCTATTCCACTGACATTTGGAAAAGATCGATCACATCGGCAGGGCCGCGAATTCGTCCCCGGCCAGGGAATAAAACCGTTTCCCCGGCATCTCTCCCCTCGACAACGAACAGGGAGGACGGCTCATGCGCGGAGCATTGGGATTTGCGCTCACGGCCGCCGTGATGGCCGGCGGCCTCGTCGGCGGCCGGATGATGATGCCCCCGACGCTGGCCGCTGCCGAGCCGCCGGCCGTCGTCTCCGCGTCCTTCGACGCGGTGATGGCGCAGTCGATGACGCGGATGCATGCCGACATGATGGTCCCGCCCTCGGGCGATCCGGACCGCGACTTCGCCGCGATGATGATCCCGCACCACGAGGGCGCGATCGCGATGGCCCAGGCGGAGCTGCTCTACGGCAAGGATCCGGTCCTGCGCCGCCTCGCGCAGGGGATCATCGTCGAACAGGGCCAGGAGATCGCGGTGATGCGCCGGGCGCTCGCCGATCTCCCTCCCGCGCCGGATTCGTCCGCCGCAGCCGCCCACCTTCACCACCATGGCACGGCCCCTGCCGCCGAGATGCCTTCGGAGATCTGCCGATGAAGACCGCCCTCACCCTCCTCGCGCTCGCGCTGCTCTCCGGCTCGGCTCTCGCCGGGCAGGCCCCGGGCGCAGCCTCCGCACCGGACGTGCCGGTCAGCGGCAGGGACCGGTTCTACACCTCGGACCAGTTCTCCAACACGGTCTCGGTGGTCGATCCCGCCGCCAACGTCCTGCTCGGCGTGATCCGGCTCGGCGACCCGACGCCGATGAACCTGAGCCCGCTCTATCGCGGCCAGCTCCTCGTCCACGGCATGGGCTTCTCGCCCGACCACAGGACGCTGCTCGCGGTCTCGATCGGTTCGAACTCCGTGAGCTTCATCGACACGGCGACCAACACGGTCCGCCACACGGCCTATGTCGGCCGCGCGCCGCACGAGGCCTTCTTCACGCCGGACGGCCGGGAGGCCTGGGTGAGCGTGCGCGGCGAGGACTACATCGCCGTACTCGATGCCGCGACCGCCAAGGAGACGCGCCGGATCACCGTGCCGAACGGGCCCGGCATGACGATCTTCTCGCCGGACGGCGCCTACGGCTATGTCTGCTCCAGCTTCAGCCCCGAGACGGTGGTGATCGACACGAAGACCCACACCATCGTCGGGCGCGTGAAGCAGGAGAGCCCGTTCTGCCCCGACATCGCCGCGACACCGGACGGCAAGCAGGTGTGGTTGACCCTCAAGGATGTCGGCCGGACCCAGGTGTTCTCTGCGACGCCGCCCTTCGCGCCGCTGAAGACCATCGAGACCGGGCCGATCACCAACCACGTCAACATCGTCTCGACCAAGGCCGGCCAGTTCGCCTACGTGACGATCGGCGGCCTGAACCAGGTCAAGGTGTTCCGCACCGACGACTTCACCCAGGTCGCCACCATCCCGACCGGCGCCCTGCCGCACGGGCTCTGGCCCTCGGGCGACGGCAGCCGCGTCTATGTCGGCCTAGAGAACGCCGACAAGGCGGCGGTGATCGACACCGCATCGAACACCGTGATCGCCGAGGTTCCGATCGGCCAGGGGCCGCAGGGCGTGGCCTACGTCCCGAACGCCGTGCCGGAGGGGGACGGAAAGCAGAACCTCCAGCCGCTGGGCGCAGCCGGCAAGACCAGCGCGCTGACGCTCGCAGGCACCGATGGCAAGCCGGCGACGCAGGTGACCCTGTTCGACCAGGGCGTGCTGCAGACCCTGCAGGCCGCGGTCACGGGACTGGCGCCGAAGACGCCGTTCGTCCTGGCGCTCGCCGCCGATCCGAAGGGGGCCGCCGGCCTGGAGCCGCTCGCCGCCTTCATGACCAACCCGGCCGGCGCGGCCATCGTCAACGCCATCGGCCCGATCCGCCAGATCACCCGCACGGATGCCGGCGCGAGCCGGCGCTACCTCGTGGTGGTCTCGGGCAAGCCCGGTGAACTCGGCGGCGTCGTCCAGATGCAGACTGTGGATTGAACGGGCGGCCTCACGAGCGCGGGAAGCGGGAATCCGAGAGCATGCGTTCGCAGCGCGCGTCCGGCTGCAACGTCTGCTTTCGAGGCCGCCGTTAGATTGCTCCTATGACCTAGTTGGGTCGGAGGCGGAACGTCCGCTTCAGGGCGAAGGGTCAGGGTCCGCTTCCCACCAGTTGCGACTTCGCAGGTGGGTACCAAGCGTCAGGTTCGGACCACTAGATCGGGACACGCCCCGACCGGCAGCTTCTCCAGCGTAGAGGAAGGTGCCGCGAAGAGGCGACGCGTCAGTCGAGTGCTTTCGACCAGCTCATCTCCTCCCCCCGTTACTCCTATCCAGTGTAACGCGGAAATTGCGAACTTTCAGGCTTCAGGGATCCAGCCCGAGACGGGCCGCCAGGGCCGCTGAGACGGCCTCCCGGCGGTAGATGACGGGGTTCTTCCCGGCTGCTAGGCCCCGCTTTGTGCGTGCCTTGAGCGCGGCCGCCGCCGCTAGGATGACCGCACCCGCGTCGATCGGGCTCGCGAGGCGGTACCCCTTGGGAGCGCCTGCAATGACGACCGCCAGCCCGTCGGCGATCGCGCGGTCGAGCGTCGCCGGATCCGGCGCGCCCGCCTCCGCTGCCCGGGCGCGGGAGGCAGCCTTGGCGGCGCGGTTGGCCTCGCGTGCACGGGCGGCCGAGAATGAGGGGCGGGGAGTGCTCATGGGCGGATGATGCCGTGACGAGGTGCAAGGCACCATGACATGTCACGCCCTCGACACCCTCTCGGCACGCCCTCGTGCGCACCTCGTGCTGAGCGCAGCATTTCCTCAGCATATTTTTGGGCGTTTCAGTTTTCCACATCGGCGATTCATCAAGAGCGAAATCCGCAATCACTCAGGACGCGTGCTGCAGCACCCCCGGAAACGGATCGTTCACCATGCCGTGTGGATCCCTTCGACTTCGGGTTGACGGGGAGTCCCGGCCAGGCGCGAATTGAGTCGTGAGATCGCCCCGCCCGGAGAGAAGCCGATGTCCCACGAGACCCGTTCCTTCACCGTCGACAGCTCCTTCCGCGTCGCGCAGGGCCTCGCCCTCGGGCACTCCGCCGTGGCGGGGGCCTTCGACGGCCTGCGCGAGTTCCAGCGCCAGCGCGACCTCGCCGACCTCGGCGCCGTCGAGGCCGTCGCCCGGGAGCTCCACCGCGTCCGCCGGCTACTCGCTGCCGCGCAGGCCGAGACCGCCGCCGCGCGCGCCGAGGTCGCCACCCTGGAGCGCGCCGTCGACGGCGAGCGCGCCCGTGCCGACCGGGCCGAGGCGAACCTCGCTCGCCTCGTCGAGGCCGTCCGCGACGGCCGCATCCGGGCACAGTAAAGCCCGCCGGGGCGATCCGGCGGGCTCGGTCGTCGGCAGGGTCCGAGGCGTCAGCGGCGGGGGCCAGCCGGGGCGCTCGCGTAGCACTCCTCCATCGTGAGGCCTGCCAAGGCCAGCTTGTCGACGAGGTCCATCTCCTGCGCGGGCGCCGCCGCCTCAGCCGCCGGCTTGTTCCTGTTGCCGCCCGAGGACGATCCGCCCTTGCCGGCCGCGCCGTCCTTGCCCGCCGCCGTCTGGATCGGGAGCGCAACGATCGCCGCGGGCGTGACGAGGCCGAGCTCGCACCGCATGCGGCCTTCGGGACCGCCAAGGACATGCTGCTCCAGGATCCGCGCCGGCGCGCGCCACGCCGCGAAAAGTTGCTCGCGCGTCAGCCTGTCGAGCCACGCGGCGATGAGCGGCGGCAGGGCGGGGATCGCCTCGTCGCTGGGCTTCGTGCCGACGACCCGGCGCCGGGCGTGCTCGCGGATGAGCAGGCCGAGGACGTACTGGCCGTCGTCGATCGGGGCCTCGTCGTCCCCATCCCGATCGGCGAGCGCCGCCGCGGCCATCACCGCCGCCGGGTTGGGCGGGCCCCCGAAACCCAACATCCGGAAGGGGGCCGACAGGGCGGCGGCGAGGGCGGCGAGCAGGGCGTAGAGGATGCGCACGGGGCAGGTCCTTCGATCTGAGGGTGACGGGGGGAGCTTCACGCCGCGGGCAGCAACCCACCAGCCGGGGCCTCCCGGCTCGTCGCCGACGCGATGCCGAGGGCGCGGTAGGCGAGGTAGGGCGGCAGCTGCCGCCGATGCCCGTGCAGCAGCTGGAGGCCGTGCGCGGCCTCCAGCTCGCTGAGGCCGTCGCGCTCGGCCAAGGCGTGCCCGGTCCAGGAGGTCGCCTGCGAATAGCCGCGCCCGTTCTCCTCGGACGCCCAGTCCTCGTCGAGCTCGGCCAGGTACTTCAGGCCCTCGTGGACGGCGGCCCGGACGGCCGGGTCCTGGGCGCGGGCGAGCCAGTGCGGCATGGCCGGGCGGGCGAGGCGCGCCTCTGCACGCACCCTGTTGGCCTCAGCGGCCTCCAGCCACCGCTCGGCAATCCGCCCGCCGTACGCTGTCCAGGACGTCGCCGTCATCAGCTCACGCGCGGATGCCAGCTCCTTCCCCAGAGACCACAGCCGCTTCGCCACGAGGTCCTGCAAACGCTGGCGAATCGGTGCCGTCAGAACCTCGTCGGCCTCGGCCCGCTGTTCGGCCCGCCGGTCGGCCGCCCCGCGCCGGGCGCCCGCCTTGGCCAACGCCGCGTCGACGGCGGCCCTGAGCGCGGGCACGTCGACCTCGGCCTCGCTCGTCCACCAGCACGGCAGGAGCGTGCCGTCCGGCGAGCGGGCGTTCGCCTTGTCCGTCCAGCTGTAGCCGGCGCCGATCATCTCGGCGCGCGCCCCGCGATAGGCGTCCTGGAACGTCTGCGGGATGGCGTCGAGGACGTGGAGTAGGCGGGCGTTCCCGTAGCGCTGGCGCTCGCCGACCAGGCGCCAGGGCAGGTCTTCGAAATCCAACGGGGGAGCAGTCAACCAGGGCATGGGCGTGTCCACAGGATAAAATAGCTAACGCAGACTAATACGCAGCATAGTCATTTTCAATGGCGATATTGACATAAAGGTGCAGCTAATGCATATTGATCTGCGTTCACAAGGAGCCTCCCCGGTGCCCCGCCCCCCATGCCCCTCCATCCCCACAACTGGTCGCCCGACCTCGTCGAGCGCGTCAAAGCCGCTTGGCTCGCCGGCGCGTCGGCCGGCGTCATCTCGGCCGCCCTCGCCGCCGACGGCGTCCACCGTTCCGCTTCCTCGTTCATCGGCAGGATGCGCCGCGAGGGCTGCAGCTTCCTGGGCCCCGGCACCGGCAGGACCCGCCTTGCACGTAATCCCCACGAGGGCCCGCGGAAGGCCCCGAAGGCCGTCGTGGTTAAGGCCGCGCCGCCGCCCCCGCCGGCCCCGCGTTTCACCCCCCGCCCGAAGGCCTCCGACGTCGCCCTGCCGGAGAGCCGGCGGGTCGCGATCCTCGATGTCAGGGACGGCATGTGCCGCTGGATCGCCGGGGACCCGCGCCGGGACGCGCCGGCTTGCGGGCACCCCACCGATCTCGGCTCGCCCTACTGCCCGGGGCACCGCTGCATCGGCACCGTCGCCGCCCGGTCGCGCGGCGTGCCGTACATCCCGATGAGGAGGGCGGCATGACGAGCTGGTCGAGCCTCGCGCAGGACTATCAGCACGCCCTCGGCGAGGACGGGGGCCGGATCCCGCGCCGACGTTCGCGGACCGGGGCGTCATGAGGCGGCACACCGCCCGCAGGCCGGGCCCCTGCGAGCGCTGCCCCATCGGCCGCGGCGTGCAGCCGGGCGAGCGGTACCTCGTTCACGTCGGCCTCGACGAGGACCACCGCGACTTCTTCTACGCCCGCCACTGCGAGGCGATGCCCGATGCCTGCCGGGCCGCGATGCCCCGGGGCGAGGACCCGCACTGCGCCGCCGTGACGTACGGCCCCGACGAAATCCCCTTCTAGGAGACAGCCCATGGTCGACGTCCGTGCATTCTTCGCCCTCTCTGGGCCGCCTGACATTCCCGACGTCCTGAGTCCCGATCGCCCGATCCTGCACCCAGAGGCATTCGATCTCGGCCTGGAGCAGGGCACGAGCGATAGCGACGGCACCTCTCATCAAACGTGGCTCGGGCACGTCTGCACGAAGGTCGCAGCCTGCTTCGGTGGAGACACCCTCGGGCGGGAATGGATCGTCCTGCGCGTGTGGGCCGGGCATAGGTTCGTGCCGGTGGGCCATGAGGCCCCGCACCAGACTGCGCAGGGGTGGCGGCACGCCGGCTGCCTGGTTCACCACGCCATGAAGGTCAGGCAGGTAGAGCAGGTCGTCGGCGATGACGGCGAGCCGCAGTGGCGGCTCCTCTCGCGCGATCCGATCTTCGTCATCGAAGACCAGCCTCTCCGGGCTATCCGGGTGCGTGGCCTCCCACCGGCCGAGCAGTCCAGGCGTTATGCCCTGGAGAAGCGCCGCGAGAAGCTCCGGCTCAGGCTGCTCCAGAGGGGCGGATTTTGATGCCCTACCTCGATTCCGAGATCGTGACGCTGCGGGACGGCACCGCCTTCGCCGTCTACGAGGGCGACGGCGCGCCCATCGTCGCAACGCGCGTCGGTGACCCCGCCCTACCGCAGGGCCTCGCTGCCTACGGCATCGGCTACGGCCGCGCCGGCGAGGCGACGGTCCTCCACCGGGGGATGCCCGCCGAGACCATCCGCGAGTTCTGCCGTGCGCACGGCGGCGTCCAGTCGGCGGGCGCGGCCGCGCTGGAGATCCTGCGGCGGATGACGCCCGCACCTCCGCCGGCGCCCCTGCCGGTGTTCGCTCCTATGGACCGGGCGCCGCGGCCTACCGGCCCGGGCAGCCGCAAGGCCCGGGCCGCCGCGCAGCTGGCGGCGTACCACGCGGCCGTCCCGAGCGCGGCCCCGGTGTGGCGCGTGCCTAACGTCACGAGGCCTGCCGAACCCATGCCCCCTGACCTCGCAGCCACCCCGTCGCAGGAGTGATCCGATGCCCTACCGCGAACGCCCGATGAGGCCCCTCCTTCTCCCGATACACCCGGAAACTCAGCTCACGGCGGACCCCGGCCTCACCGTCGAGAGCCGCCGGTTCACGGACGTACTGACCCTGCAGGAGAGCTTACTCTGGCAGACCGCGCCCCTCACTCGGGACGGGCGCGCCGAGGTGGTCGGGGCGTTCCGAGAGGGGTGGCTCGTCCGGCGGCCCAGCGTGAACCCGCCGTTCGAGATCGTACTCCGGCAAGATGGCGGGCCCGAACCCTGCGCAATCGTCCTCATGTTGCGGTCGCACACGATGTA
The DNA here is from genome assembly GCF_058790235.1 of Methylobacterium sp. FW102-HT35C08. Classification (NCBI taxonomy): domain Bacteria; kingdom Pseudomonadati; phylum Pseudomonadota; class Alphaproteobacteria; order Hyphomicrobiales; family Methylobacteriaceae; genus Methylobacterium; species Methylobacterium sp. FW102-HT35C08. The sequence goes on from NZ_JBYTCL010000002.1 coordinate 2,859,676, forward strand.
CGGCCGCCTGGTGTCGGCCGTGCCGGAGCACATTCCTTTGGAGCACGGGGACCGCTCCGTCATCGTGACGGCCGATCGCGTCATCGCTGTCCGTGGCGCGAACGAGGCCCGCGCATTTGGGTATCTCGCCAACCTCCTGGTCGGCACGCACTGGTCTCCACGCCGGCGAGCGCGGCCGATACCCGCCGAGGACGCCGATGCCCTGAGGCTGCTGTGATGTCTTGACAGATGGTTAACCAAGTCCCCATAATGGGGACCTGGAGCAGGCACTGACCTCTCCTCGCACGATGGGAAACCACGCCATGACGAAATCCGAAATCCTCTCCGCCGTCTCGCGCATCAAGCGCGCCCCGAACGTCACCCTCCTCATGCGCGCGGTCGATGCTGTGCTCGGCAGCAACGCCATGGGCATCGCCCGCATCGGCGCGCGGTGGGAGGTCTCCGAGGGCGGGTTCGCCATCTACCAGGCCGACTTCGCCACGGTGCGCCGGCGCCTCGCCAGCTACGTCATGGATGCCTGCTCCTGCGATGAGGCGGATGAGCCCGCTGAGCAGACCGCTGCCGTGGTTTCCCAGCCGACCCAGATCCAGCAGGCCTGCGCCGCCCCCCGCGTCGCCATGAGGCTCGTGCGGACCGTCACCACGCACGGCATCGTCGCCGTCAGCGTCGGCCCCTGCCCGGAGTTCCCGGACCATGGTCGCGACGAGTACCGCGTCACGACCGATGGCGATGTCGTCCGCACCCGGTACGTGCTGGCCAACGATCACTACAGCTGGAGCAGCCCCGGAGCCCGTCCGTTCATCACCCCCAACCGCAGCCCGGTGACGGCGCGCCGCACGATTGATGCGGTGGCCGAGTGCCTCGCCGCCGCGCCGGCTATGACCACCCAGCCATGCCAGCAGCAGCAAGCCCGCGACAGGCGCAGTCCAACCCGGGCCGCTCCCACTCAGTCGAGCTTCGACGCCGCCACCGTCGCTCAGGGTGACAGTGTATCGCGCCTCCTCGACGGGCTTCTGCGCGAGGACGCGCCCGGAGATCTCGCTCAGGCGCTCGTCACGGTCCACGCCGCATCGGCGCACCTCAACTCGGCCAATGTTGCGTACACGGCGTCGCCGTCGAAGGCATCGCTCGCCTCGCAGTGGCGGGCGCGCTTCATGCACCTGCAGGCGTTGCGCCACTACGACGTCCTGCTGGAGATCGATGCCATCGGCCATCTCCAGATGGGCTACGGCCTGAGGCCGTGCCTCGAAGGGATCGCGGTCCTGCAGGGCGACGAGATGCTCTTCCACGTCCCCCTCGGGACTGAGCGGCGGGGTATCGAGACCGCGCTCCGGATCTACGCCGACGCCTTCTCGGCCGGCCGTGAGGCCGGACGCGCCGCCGCCATGGCCGACTTCCGCGCCTTCATCGGAGAACCCGCGTGACCCGCCGCATCACGCCCGAGACCCTCGCCGAGGTGGGGACATTCCTCCTCGGGCCCGAGTGGCGCCGGCCGCTCGCCGCCCTGCTCGGTCCCCTCCATCCGGAAGGGGCCCGCCCTTCGCTCGATCCCCGACTGCCCGCCCGGTGGGCGACCGGCGAACGCGAGATCCCCGTGTGGGTCGGGGACGCCCTCATCCAGATCCTGGACGAGCAGAGCGAAACCGCCAGGGCTCTGGCCAACCGTCTGAAGGGGGAATGACCATGGCGCGCGATTGGGACTGGTTCGAGCCCCGCGAGAGGGACGACTACGAGCAGGAGTACGGCTTCGTCTGCGCATGGTGCGTCGAGGTCTGCGACGACCACGAAGCCATCGTGCTGACGCGCCATCCGGAGATGCCGACCGTCTGCATCAACTGCGCCTGCAGGGGAGGAGAGTGACAATGGAACCCGCCCACGCCGCCTTCCTCGACGCCTGGCGCGCGCAGGAATTCCACGTCCCCCTGGGGCCCTGGCCGCGCCCGGCCCCCCCGAAACCCGTCCTGCCGGGCCCCATCCAGCTGCCCCTCTTCGATATGGACGGAGATCCGGAAGCGCCGCCCGCCTCGCCCCCGCTGCCGAGCGCTCTCCTGACGGCCCTCATCGACGACGCCGGTGTCGGGCGCCGGCGCCCCCGGGACATCGCGATCGTCGAGGCCGCGATCGCCGCGAGCATCCCGGCCGACGTGCCGACGTTCGCCGATGAGATCCTTTCGGCCCGCCGGGATGGCGAGGACCTCGTCTCGCGCGTGCGCCTGTTCGACGGTGGCACCATCATCCTCAACGTCGTCTGCGGGCCCGAGCCCACCGTGCGCGAGTGGGAGGCCGAGGGCGACCAGCGCGCGTTCCACTACGCTGACGGCGCGTGGGTCCGATTCGACGAGGCGGTGACCCCGCCGCCGGCTAAGGCGTAGCCGTCCCCCGCAGACGTCGCGTATGTCGAGGCCGCGATCCAGGCCATCCTGCCCAAAGGTGTGCCGACCTACGTCACGGAGGTCCTCAGCGTCGGCCGCGTGAACAGGTCTAAGCGGAGGCTTGTCGAGATCGTCCTCTGGGACGGCGGGATCGGACGCCTGGAGATCTCCGGCGAACCGGGCGCCCATGGGTACCACTGGAAAACCACCGGCGGCGACGCTCGCCCCTTCCACTGGGACGAGGCGGCGAGGTGCTGGGCCCGCGTCGACGAGCCGGACGGCTGAGGGCGATCTTCCCGATCGGGTATCCCGATTTGGGTCATCTCGTAACCCATTAAAATGGCGTGACTATTTCGGTGTTTCAAATCGGGATGCCCGATCGGGAAGATCCTTACGCGGCGAGGTCGACCGGTTTGGCGTCCTCCTCGACGTCGGCCGTCGCCTTCGCGCGCTTCCCCTTGCCGGCGAGTTCGCGCTCCCTGCGCCGGCGCGCCAGCTCGGCCCCGAGCTCGACGGCCGAGGGAAGGGCGGCCGCCGCGATCGCGGCCTGCTCGTCCGACCACGCGTGCCAGCGAGCCATCAGGGTTTGCTTGAGGTCCAGGCGATCGTCCTCGGTGTAGTGGCGCTCCAACACGTCGTCGCTGCGGATGCCCTCGTTGTGGTCGACGACCATTTTGACCGTGTCCCTCGGGATCCGGAACACGGACTGGCAGACCGTCGTCATGCCGCGGCGAAGGTCGTGCGGGGAGGCAACGACCCCCATGTCGAGCAGCCTGTGATTGATCGCGGCGTCGGATAGGTGCCCGTCGGAGGCGGCATCCTTCCGCGCGGCCCGGATCTGGGGGAACAGGTACTCGCTGCCGGCATCCCGCGCCCGCGCCATCTGCTGCTGGACGAGGTCCCACAGGGCAGGCGGCAAGGGCAGGGCATGCCTGTGCTTGTCGCCCCTCTTGGCCGCGGTCTTCCTGTGCGCCGGCCCCATCGACCAGACGCCCCAGCCCGGCACCTCGGCCCACGGGACGAAGTCCTCGACGAGGGACTCGACGATGGGACGGCGACGCTGGCCCGTCAGGACGAGGAGCTGCAAGGACGTGGCGACGGTCGGCTCCAGGACGCCGGCCCGGGCGATCGCGAGGACGCGCCCGATCTCGGCGGGCTTGGCCGTGTATCCGCCCGGCACCTTGCCGTTCGCGCGGGGCTTGTCGCCCGGCGTCCGCTCGGGCGCGCGCAGGCCCGGGATCCCGGCCTCGACGCCGCTGACCTTGCGGTGTTCGTGCCGGGCGAGGTAGCTCCACATCGGCCGCAGGACGGATGCGAGGTGCTCGGCGTGGCGCTCCCGGCCCGAGGCATGGATCGCATGCACGATCGTGGCGAGGTCCTCGATCGTGATGCGCTTCACCTTCCGGTCGGCGAACACCGCGAGCTCGGGCGAGTGGAGCAGCTTGCGATAGTCCGTGTGCGTGGCCGCCCGCCGGGTGCGCGCGACTTCGGTGAGGAATGCCGTGCGGGCCTCCTCCCACGTCCACTTGTGCGGGCCCCAGGAATCCAGGAACGCCTCGACCAGGGCCGGGTCCCTTGGGCCCTTCTCCGGCTTGGGAGGGAGCTTGCGCATCTGCCGCAGCTTGTCCCCGAGCCACTTCTCGTCCGGGAGCCCGAGCCCGTCGACAAGACGGCGCCGCGCCTCCGTGGCGATCGCGCGCGCCTCCACGAGCCGCAGCAGATCCGTCGAGCCGAGCGTCAACCTGTGGGTCTTGTGGCCGGTCTCGAACTTGAAGGCGAAGCGGACGCCCCTCGGCCCGACGCGCATGAGGAGCCCGGGGCAGCCGGCGTCGATGAGGTCGTACGCCTTCCCCTTGGGGACGGCGTCGGCGACGCCTTGCTTGACGAGGGCTTCGGTGAGCTTCACGGGCATGCGGCGTACTCGGGCGGATCTCGGGCGGAGGTTTTCGGGCGGATCGCCGCCCGGGTTCTCCGCCATCCCTATCGCCAACCCGTTGCCAAAGCCTTGATCGGACATGCTAAAAGCCTGGGCTCCACCGGTTTCATGCCCGTGCCGATCCGCCCGAATGGACCCGAAAATGCTCCGTTACGAGGAATCATAATCCTTGTGTCGGGGGTTCAAATCCCTCCCTCGCTACCATCTAACTCTTTGTTTTTGCTCGATAGACCGAACCCGCCCTCCGGCGGGTTTGACGTTTTTAGCGCCGCGGTTTGACGCTTCTCCCCGCTCCTGCGGGCGAACTCCGCGTCCAGCGAGGCCACCAGAGCCCGCATCTTCGGCGCCAAGTCGGCACCCTTCGCATAGTGCCTCGCCATCTCGATCGTGCGCTGTCCGAGCGCGTCAGCGATCGCTCGCTCGTCATGCCCGATCTCGCGCAGCACCACCGCTAGCGTGTGCCGCAGCCCATAGAGCGTGAGGCCGGGCTGCACCCGCCCCGCCTTCTCCAGCTTCAGCCGAATCGGCCGCCACGATGCGCGGAAGCCGCTGAGCGTCCACGACTTGCCCTCGGAGTTCGCGCAAAGCGTCGGCGCGGCGTGCTCCGGCGCTGCGGCCAGAATCATCGTGAGCGGCAGTGGCGCGGGCCAGAATACCGGCTCGCCGGTCTTGGCGCGGCTCGTCGAGAGTTCGCCGTCCCGGAAGGCTTCGCGTGGCAGGCTGAGCGCCTCCTTCGGACCGAGGCCGGTGAACATCATCAGCGCCACCGGCGTAAGGATGTGCGGCGGCGCCGCGGCCAGCACCGCCTCGCGCTCGGCATCCGACCAGGGCCGGTTCGCATCCGGCTCGCCCTTCTTCTTGCGCAAGTCCTTGATGCCAGCGGCGGTGTTGGCCGGGAGGTGCCCACGCTCCGAGCCCCAGGCGAACAGCAGCGACAGGACCGCCTTAACGTAGTTCCCGAACCGCCGGCCTTTCCGCTCGGCGGCGCGATCGCGTACCTTCACCACAAAGGGCCGAGTGAACCGGGCTAGGTCGGTCCCGTCGATGTCCTTCAGGTAGTCGAGCACCTTCTGGTAATCGGCGCGGGTCTGTGGTGCGAGATCGGTGAACGCGGCGTGCGCCCGGTAGGCGACGATCAGGCTGCCGAGCGTGCCGGCTTTCGGCGCCGCTGCTGCCTCGGCGCTATTCCCGATTCTGGCCACCTCGGCGAAAAACGCGGCCGAGCCGAGCGGTGCCGTCTTCAGATCGATCTTCTCGCCGGTCGTCCGGTGGTAGCACCGCATGGCGCCGTGCCGGTCCGCGAAGATCTTGAACCCCTTCACGCGGATGCGCGTCACCCAAGCCTCGCCAGGATATCCTCATCGCTCTCCTGCACCGGCTCGCGTTCCGGCAACGCCTCGAAGAACAGGTCAATCTGGGCGCGGTCCCATAGCACGCGGGCCCCGACCATCTTCGGTCGTGGCATCAGTCGCTCGCGCACCATCTCGTCGAAGGTTGTCGTCGAGACGCCGACGTAGCGGGCCGCCTCCAGGCGCGAGAGGCCCTTGGGTGCGAAGGGTAGCGCAGGCCGCTCGGCCCGCTCGGTTGTCTGGACGCTACGCGGCACTGCCCCCTCCCCGTTCCTTCGGCCCGGCATTGCGCGCTTGGACAAATCCGCCGCGCTCCCAGTCAAACCCTGCGGTCATGACGCCCCCGCAATCGTAACTACACTGTCGAGACATACACAGAGCATTAGGCCTCGTGTGACCTGATCTGATCTTGACTGCGCCAGGAGGCGTTCCGTGCCTGACGAGCGCCGCCGACAGACACGAAGAATCTTCTTTAGGACAGGTTCGATATTCGTCAGCGATAGACAGATCGAAGTAGACTGCCTCGTCTGGAACTTGAGCGATTTCGGTGCTCTGATCGAAGTCGAGGCCGGCACTGAGTTGCCCGCCCAATTCCGCCTCGTGGCGGCCACCCTCTCCATCGATCGAGAGTGCCAGACGATCTGGCGAGATGGCCGCAAGATCGGCTTCGCGTTCGTCTTCTGAAGCGCGGTCTCACCCATGGCGCACCTCTGGCATGCCGATCTCGAGGTCAGCCCTCCTCAAGAGCGCATGATCAACGATCTGACAAAGATCAAACTCGACAGTTTGAATTACTGTATCCTTTCCGCGGGTCAACAGGCCATCCCGCGACCTATCCGGAGCCAGTATTTGGCCCCTATGAGGGAGATGAGCGGTAATGAGCGGCAGTGTCACCGGGCTCTCATTTGCCGTGGCCGTCCGCGTGAAGCGGCAGAACCGAGTGAGCCCGGTGCCTTTTGCAGAGCCTGCGCTGCGGCTGCCCAGGCTTCCACCCAGCGAGATTGCAGCGGCTGTCGGGCTCGCTGCGGTTCGTCGTGCGCTCGAACAGATGCTGGCCGAGGAAGATCTGACGACCTGATCTGCGATAAGCCGGCTCTGGTGGCTGCCGTCACCTATGCGGATTTTGTTTGAGGGCGCGGCTACCGAGTCTGCCTCGCAGGTCCGGATGTGGCCGGGCATGCCACCGCGCCCTAGGTCCCAAAGCAATCCCGCGAGAGATCGTTTATGACCATTCCCACTACGAACGACATCGCCGACGAGCCCAGCGACGACATGGTGATGGTCAACGGTCTCATCGCCCGCAAAGAGGCCGGCGAGCCGGTCGACGCAGACATCCTGGCGCTCCTGACTGACATGGAGCGGGTCGGACTGACCGATACAGAGGCCTACGTGGCACTCGACGCCTACCGGCCGGGCACCGCGATCGGGGCGACCGGCGGAGAGGACGAGGCTGTGCCTGAGGCGTAGACGCCGCTCGGTTGATCTATTCCACCGCAACGAGGGCGGCTTCAGCTGGAATCTCGGTCGGCATAACAGTCGGCCGATTGCGGCTCGGATGCTTTCGGAGGTGCCGCCGCCCGCAAAACTGTCGATGACGAGGGGGGTGCTCATGCGGCGCTCTCCAGTCCGTCTTCGGCGAGCACGCAGAGGAAGTCGCAGGCAGGCGCGACAGCCTCTGTCATCGGATGGTCCGCCGGAATTTCGTCGATGAAGACGTGCTCGCCGTGGAGCTTCGCCAGCCGGACGCCGAGATCGCGCGCCTGGGCGGCGGTGGCGGCGAACTCAGCCGGGAAGTGGTGCCGGAACAGCGCCCAGTAGCTGGGTGCCTGCGCCTTCACGCAGCCCGTGCGCAGGCAGTTCGCGTTCGGGAAGCCCATGCCGTAGGTGGGCGGTAGCTTGAGGCCGGCCCGCTCGGCCATGGCCAGCGTCGCGGCCTTAGTGAGCCCCTGCTCGATCAGCGGTGACTGCACCGTCAGCTCGAAATTGGTCGCATTCAGACGCTCGAACCGCTCCACGTCGCCACGATCAGCGGTGTAGCCGAAGACGTGGATGTCGTTGGGCTGCTGAAAGGCGAGCCTGGGCTCGACCTTCATCGCCCGCGTACAGGACGCCCCGTTGATGCCGGCCATGTAGCGCTCGCGGTGCCACACCTCGGGAACACTCTCGAACCGATAGTTGTCCGGATCCTCGTTGTTGGTCTCACACCGGACGATCACAGCGCCCGGGTTCTCCCGGAGGATCAGGCGGGCGGCGATGGCCGAAGCGGCGCCTGTCGACCACCACATCAGCGTGCGAGGCGCATTCATCTAGCCGCTCCCTCGACGCTCGCCGGGAAGGGCGCGACGCGGAGCCGCTGAATCCGGCGGGCGCCCTGGCCGTTGACCGCCTGATGTCCGACGCGACGATCCCTCTGATCTGCGCCGCCGCGTTCGTCGGCGTCGGCTGGCTGATCCTCCACGCCGGACGGCAGTACGACGACGCGATCCGGCACACGCTGACCGTCTTCGCTCTGGTGATCGGGCTTCTGGCGCTGATCGGCGTGACCGCGAAGCTGCGATCCATGATGGGCGTCAGCAGGATGCCCCACCGGATCGAGGCACGTTCGCTTGTGGAGCGTGCTGATCCTGCGCGGCCCGTGCGAAAGACGGGTGGTGGTACAGCTCGGTGAAGTGTTCAGGGAACGAGCAGCACTATCAATCGCTTGATTCTCAATGGATCGGGCGGAGCTGCAGCCGTCCGCTGACGGCCGGTCGCCACGACAAGTTTCCGATCGTCCGCCCCCAGGAGAAAATGGGAGAGCGCGATGACTGACGGCGAAAAGAACGGGGTTGCTCCGTCCCTCGAAGACGTTACGGCAGCTGAAAAAGCCAGCAGGGAGAAGTTCATCGAGGATGGTGGCCCTCAGCAGCAGCTTCCGGATGGGAAGACGTCCGGCGAGGATCTGCCAATCGGCGTTATCGATAGGGGCTGAGGCGTTCATGCCGCCTCTGCCGTGCCGACCGTCAGAAGGCGCGACACGCGCGCCTCGATCTCGTCGAGGAAGGCGCTTACCGCGGCCTCGTCCCGCGCGATCTGCGCGTCATCCCGGTGCAGGCGCTTCACCCACAAGCGGAGGTGGGCCGGGACGCCCGGGTGCCAGGTGGCGAAGTCGCACCACGCCCGGCCGGTGCAGGCGAGCTGCCATCGCATCTGCGGCAAGTACTGCTCCGGGATCTCGCCCGAGAGCAGCGTGTCGAGGTGCGTGCGCAACGTCGGGCACTTGAACTCGACCATGCCATCCGCGCCGACGAGCCGGTCCGGACTGGCCCCGGCCATGGCGATGCTCGGGTGCTCGACGAATCCGACCTTCACGGTGTCGAGGCCGTACAGGAACTCGTAGGCGTCGCAGGCCTGCGGCTCCCGTTCCGAACCCTCCAGCATCGCGGCGGTGAGGTAGTGCTGCGTCGTGCGGCCTGTCAGGCGCTCGCCCACGAGCTCCATCAGGTATCGCTCGCGCTCCGCGGTCGGCTTGCCGTCGCGCTTCACCGCCAGCACGTCGGCGACGCGTGAGGCGGTGACCTTGCCGCAGCGGGCGTCCAGCCACGCGGGACTGCCCTGGACCATATCGGCCATGTCAGCGGGCCTCCGGCCGGGCACGCCGGGCGACGGCGCGCTCGATGGCGTCCAGGGCTTCGCCGTAGAGCGCGGCCGGCAGGTCCGGCACGCTCTCGACGTCGAAGACGCGCAGGAACTTCGCCGGTGCGATGCCGTGCTCGGTGAGGAGGTTGCGCAGCGTCTCGGCTTGCGTGTCGGAGATCACGTCGGACGCGTTCGTCGCCGGCGTTCCGTCGGTATCGTCCGGATCGTTGGTGAGTGCGATGTTGAAGACCTGCAGGACGAGGTAGCGGCGCGCATAGGTGATCGTCGATCCGATCCCCTGGATGGGCGTCTTGTTGGCCTTGCCCTGCGCGCCGGCTGTGTCGGGCGGCAAATCCAGGTGGTAGGCGCGCTCGTGCCCCGCCTCGTGGGCGCAGGTGCACTTCACCCGCAAGTGCCCCTGGATCGGCGATGCCTCGGTGTCGAACGACAGCGAGAAGCCGTGCCGGTTGATGACCGGCTGCGTGACGCGGGCGATCGTCTCGAGGCGCGCGTAGGGCGCGCCGGAATGCGTGTTCCGCGCGTCGCGCAGGACGCGCGGCAGCTCGGACTGACAGGCCGCCATCGCGGCGTTGAAGGCAATCCGCGCCCGCTCCGCCCGGTCCTCCCGGGCCATGACGAGGAAGCGCTCCACCCGGTCGGGGTCGATGTTCGGATCCCGCGCCATCCGCTCGATGATCGAGAGGACGGTCGCTCCCTCGGACGACGAGGCCTTCGTCGCGGCGTTGGCCATCGCCTCCGTGGCGGCACTTTGCGTCTGCGGCACGCTCATCTGCTCCCCTTCCCTGTCTTGCGATTGGCGATCACCGGCGCCTCCTGTCGGCAGCGGTGCTGAGGTCGGCCAGAATGGCGGCGCGCTCGGCATCGCTCTCGGCCAACCGGTGCGCGTGCAGCTCCGTGACGGCGTCCGGCAGTCCGCCGATCAGAGCGTGGGACGAGGCAACGTCACTGACGATCGAGACGCCGCGGATCTCGGCGAGGCCGTCGCCGGTCCGGCTCACGCAAAGCACGACGGCGTCGCACAGGTCGTCAGCCTCGGTCTTCGCGGCGGGCAGGACCCGCACGACGTAGCGGCGGCCGGATCGGCCGCGCCAGGCTGACAGGCTCATGGCGAAGCTCCCGCGCAGGCCCACGGTCGAGCGCAGGCCCTCTTCACGGGGCAGGCGTTCGGCGGCCGGCCGATTGGCGGGCCCGATCTGCAAGGCGAAGCGCGCCGCCGCCAGTTGGTTGGCGATGACGGCCGCTTCCGCGGCCAATCGGTCGCGGCGCTCTTCGCGTGTCAGATGATCGAGTGGGTGACCGGCCATGCTCAGGCAGCCTCTCGGACTTGATCCGCATCGAAGTTGGCAAGCGCTGCCAATTCCTCGATCTCCTCGGCCTCGCGCTCCTCGATCCAGTGGCGTGCGGCTGCGATGCAGTCGAAGCCCTCGGCCTCAAGCCCGCGGGCGGAGCGGACGGCCCAGGCGTCGTCGAGCGCGATGAGCCAGTAACCGGACGGAGGCCGGGGCGCGTCAGTGCAGGGCTGTCTGGCGGGGGAGATGGGCATCCGCGACTCCATCGCTCATGCGATGCGCCAACCTATCCACGTTTCGTGGACAATTCAAGCGTGCTGTCCACGAAACGTGGATAAGAGGCACCCGCGGTCTAAGGCGATGTCGCTGAGACGCTCCCTCTGGCGCAGCTGACGCAGACAAACTAAGATAAAAGGCTACATGGGGGTTGCGTCATGTCGAGTAAAAAGGGGCAACTTAGCTGCGCTGATCACAATATTAAGGCCCTCGGCTTGCAGATAGCCATTCAATTGCCTAGGGACAAGGAGAAAGCATTGGCCATTATTGAGCATGCGCGCTGGCTGGTGCTCAATTATCTCCATTCCGTAGAAGATGAAGAGTGTGCGGAGCCGATGAAACGGGAGCTCAAAATCGTCAGCTGAGGTCAGGCTGCCCGCTCTGAACTGCGCTGAGCGAGAACTCGTTGCGCAAAACTATGCGAAGTTCCGGCAAGGTCGCCGTGATAGATCCAATTGAAATCTAATTTGGCATTCGGGAATGCATTGATCACGAGAACGGCCATTGCCGGTTTCATCAGCCGGCGGCCCGCCTCGTAGTTTTCCAGCTGCGTCTTGGAAAAACCGACGGCCTCGTAGAACTCGCGCGGAGAGAGGTTCAGCGCCTCGCGCGTCTCGCGCAGGCGGCGGCCGATCGACTCCTGACTTTCCGGCAAATCGCTTCTCTCGGGCATAGCGACACAATGCGTCTGTCCACGTTCCGTGGCTAGAAACGATTTGTGGACTTGACCGGTCCACGATATGTGGACAAATTGTGGGTATGCACGAAACGCCTCCCCTTCTCCGAACCACCGATGAGGTGATCGACCTTCTCGGCGGAAATGGCCCGACGGGCGAGATCGTCGGCGCGAAGCCGAAGACGGTCTCCAACTGGCGGGAGGCTGCACGAGGTCGATTTCCCGCTGACACATTCCTCGCGCTGAATCGGGCTCTGGCGCGGCAAGGTAGGTCTGCCTCACCAAGTCTCTGGGGCATGATCAGCGACGACGAGTGTGACCCTTCCGGAGTCGCCGCATGAGCATGCGCCTGATTTCCGTCGTCGCCGTTCTCGTCGCGCACCCATTCGCGCGATTTCCGGTGCTTTCGCCGCCATCGATCATCGTCGATGGAAGAACCCGCCAGATCCGCGATGCGCCTCAGGAAAGATCCATCTCGCCCTGCGAGCAGATGGCTGCCGCTGCGGCTGTTAAACGGGCGATCGCGTGACCTCCGGATCGTTCGCGCTGATCGGGAGTCGCTCAACCCGCACCCATCGCCTCGGCTGTGAGGGCGACTTCGATCAAGGCAGCGGCCAAGGCACGCGCCTGCTTGGTGTGCATGGCAACAGTATGCATCACAGGATCAGAAGAACTTTTCGGATCTTCGGTGCGACTTCCCGTGATCATCACGACGTATGGTCCGCCCGGTCCGGGCAGAGGAATGATGTGGAAGCCGGACAACGGGTGAATATCCGGCTTGATCGTCATTGTTCGGCCTCTGTCGATCCAAATCTCGCCCCCGATCGACTCACAGGCCAGATCGGTCGTGCCGAGACGATCTTGCTCGATAGGTGCGAAGCCTGCCAGCCGCCGCTGCGCAAATCAGTCTTTTTTGAAGGCTTCGGCCGTTTTACGGACCTCACCTCGCTCGGCCGCGGATTTCACCTCAGCGTTGTCGGGCCGCTGGCACGGCCCGTCCTGAGCGCTCCGCTTCTGCGGGTGTTCGTCCTGCGGTCTCGGTTTCGAGAGCGCGCGGCATGAGCCTCCCCAACGCCATCACCGCAGGCCTCGAGGCGATTCGGCCCGAGTACCGCGTCGCCCCGCACAACATCGACGCCGAGCAAGCGCTGCTCGGCGCGATCCTGGTCAACAACGATGCCTATCACCGCGTGGCGGACTTCCTGCTGCCCGATCACTTCATGGAGGAGGCCCACCGGCAGATCTTCACAGTGGCTGGCGCACTGATCCGGGGCGGCACGGTCGCGACCCCGATCACCCTGAAGACCTATCTGGGCGACGCCGATTTCGGCGGCCAGACGGTGATCCAGTATCTCGCGCGGCTCGCCTCGGACGCCACCACGGTGGTCAACGCCCTCGCGTACGCCCGCACGATCCACGACCTCGCCGTGCGCCGTCGCCTGATCACCATCGGCGAGGAGCTGGTGAACGGCGCCTACGAGGCCCCGGTGGAGCAGGCGCCCCGCGACCTAATCGCGGCGACCGAGGCTCGCCTGCTCGACCTGATCGACGCGGAGACGGGCCTGGGCTCCACGGCGCAGAGCGCGGCGCAGTCCGCCGCCTGGATGCGCGAACGGATCGATGGCCTGCGCTCGGGGCTCATCCGCTCGACCGCGATCCCGACGGGGCTGCCCGACTTGGACCGCGCCACCAACGGCGGGTTCCAGCGGGGCCAGCTCTGGATCCTCGCCGGGCGTCCCGGCATGGGCAAGACGGTTGCGATGACGACGCTGAGCCGCCTCGCCGCCCGTGCGGCCGGCGTGCTCGCCTTCCAGTGTGAGGTGACCCGGGACCAGCAGATGGCCCGCTACCTCGCCGATCTGTCCTATCGGCGCAACCGGACGCTGCCCTTTGGCCGCATCATGGCGGCCGTCGACCTCGACGCAGAGGAGATGGGGCGCCTCGACGAGGCGATGCGGCGATTTGAGCGCCTGCACCTCACCCTGACCTGCGAGCCCAGCGTCAGCCTCGCGCAGATCGCCGCGGCGGTGAAGCTCGAGAAGCGGCGCCTCGCCCGGCAAGGCATCGCCCTCGGCGTCGTGTTCATCGACTATCTGAAGTTCATCAAGGTCTCGGACCGGTACCAGGGCAACCGGGTACTGGAGATCGGCGAGATCACCGGCGGCCTGAAACAGCTCGCCAAGGCCGAGGACATCTGCGTGGTGCTGCTGACGCAGCTCAACCGCGCCGTCGAGGCCAAGGACCGCGCCGACCGCCGCCCGAACCTCGCGGACCTGCGCGATTCCGGCGAGATCGAGCAGGACGCCGACGCGGTGCTGATGCTGTACCGCGAGGCCTACTACTTGGAGCGCAAGCTGAAAGCCTCCGGCGGCGACCCTGAGATCGGCGCACGCCTGATCGAGCGGCATAACGCCCTCGAGCTCATCCTCGCCAAGAACCGGTCCGGCCCCTGCCCCACGCTCGATCTGTGGTGCGACGTGGCCGCCTCCGCCATCGCCCAGACCGCACGAGGTCCGCTATGAGCCAGCCTTCCGACGCGTCCACGCCCCTGCCCGATCCGCTGGTGCCGGCCGACATTGACGTGGATGGAATCCACGGCTTCCTGCTGCACACCGACCGGCTGTTCCATTCGGAGCTTTGGGCGCTCTCGACCGGCGAGGAGTTCAAGGCGGCGGTCGCCCTGTGGTGCCACGCCTGGCGCCAGCGCCCGGCGGGCTCCCTGCCCGACGACGACCGGCTGCTCGCCGCCTTCTCGGGAGCCGGCCCGCGCTGGAAGAAGGTGCGGACGGTGGCCCTGCGCGGCTTCGTCCTGTGCGCGGACGGCCGCTACTATCACAAGGTCCTGTGCGAGGACGTGCTGCGCGCCGCCGAGGCGAAGGACGCGCGGCGCGAGCGGACCGCCGCGGCCACGCGGGCCCGCCAGCGCAAGGGGGATCCCGAGAAAACCCCGCCCGGCGGCGAAAAACCTAATCTCCTCAACGAAACGGCCGACCGTATCGAAGGTCGTCACGTTCAACGTCACGACTCACGCGACGATCGACGTGACGATACCGTCACGGTCGCCACGCGCGGACCGTTACGTTCACCAAGGGAAAGGGAAGGAGAAAGGAAGAAGAAAGATATACCGGCGGCCGCCTGTGATCCTGTACCCCGCGCGGACAGCGCGCCGCCCTGGAATAACCGGGCGAACTTCGACCGGGTCGAGCACCGGTGCCGGACCGCCCTGCCCCCAGGCTGGTGCCTGGACCCCGTCGTCGGTCCGATGGCGCGGCTGGAGGCGGACGGCCTCGACCTCGAACGGGAAATCGTCCCGGCGATCCTCGACATCGCGGTCAGTCGCCGCGTGCCGATCCGGACCTGGGCGCTGCTGGCCAACGCGGTCGCCGAATGCGTCGCCGCCCAGCGCCGGAGCCGCGGCGCGCAGGGGCTGCCCGCCGTTCCGCCGGTCCCGCCGCCGCCCGAGGAGATGGTCGATCTGCCTGGCGGCCTGCGCTGGCCCGAGGCCGACCTGCGGACCTGGATCGCGCGGTATCGCGACAACCCGGCCACCTGGTCGGAATCGCTGTTCGGCCCGCCGCCGGGCCAGCCCGGCTGCCGGATCCCGCCGCGGCTGCTGATCGGCGAGGCCGCGTGATGGCCGCGCGCAGTGCCGGCCGGCGCGCCGCGGTCGAGGTGATCGCATGCGCTCGAGGAGTTTGACATGGGTCGGAAGCGGGGAACGAACGGATCTCGCATCAGGGCCGAGCACGCGGTGATCGACCAGAGCCTGACGTGGTTCGTGGTCCACACCCTGCCGCTGCACGAGGCCTCGGCCGCCGAGGAGTTCGGGAAGCTGGCCATGGACTGGTGGCTGCCGCGCTACCGCGTCACCGTAGTCCGGCGCGGGCGTAAGATCGACACGCAGGCGATCTTCTTCGCCTCGTACCTGTTCGTCGGGCTCGACAGAGACCGTCACGCCGGACGGTGGACCGAGCCGCTGTTCGACAGCCGCCACGTCATCGACGTGCTCGGCCGGCGCGCGCCGCTGGAGATCCGGGGTTCAGTCCTGCAGGCCCTGTCCGATCGGATCGCGGGCCTCGACGAGACGGACCGGGCGAAGCGGCGCAGAGAGGCCGCGTTGCTTCAGGTGGGCGAGCTGCGCAGGATCTTGAACGGGCCGTTCATGTCGTTCTTCGCCGAGGTCCAGGATGTTCTCAGCAACGGGATCGTCCGCGCGGAGGTCAGCCTCTTCGGCCGTGCCACGCCGGTCGAATTCACACCGGACCAACTTGGCGACCCGGTTGCGGCTTGACTTGGAAAGCTAGATCGGAGTCTATCCAGATCGTGGACGGCCGGATCGTGAGCTGCGCTCGGTGGAGGGTGCGCCTGCCGGAACTACCGGATCACGTGTCAGCGTCGGGACCATCTGCCCACGCGCGACATGCACAGCCTGGATTCTGCGTGCGATCGGGTAGCTCAGCTCCGCAGAGCTATCGTGCCCCGAATCTCGCCTCCGCGATCCCGCATTTAATAACCTCGGAAATTCGATGCCCCGTGGACGGCCGAAGGGCGCGCGCAACAAGGCCACGGCGGAGATCAAGACGCTCTGCCAGGCGCACGGGCCGAAGATGGTCGCGCGCCTCGTGGCCATCGCCAGCAACGCGAAGACGCCGGAGGGCGCGGCGGTCGCGGCGATCCGGGAGATCCTCGACCGGGGCTACGGCAAGCCGACCCAGGCCCACGAGCACGGCGGCGTCGGCGGTGGTCCGATCGCGGTGGACCTGACGGGCGCAACCGATGAGCAACTGGCCGCGCTCGCAAGTCTCTTCGGTCCGCTTGCCGCCGCCGGCGCAGCTGCTGACGGCGATCCGAGCAGAGCAGGCGCGGCGTAGCGAGAAGGCGGAGCGCGAGCGGATCCGGACCCGCTGCGTGTCGCTCGCCGGCTTCGTCCAGGAGGCGTGGCACGTCCTCGAACCCAACCAGCCCTACGTGCACGGCTGGCACATCGAGGCGCTCTGCGCGCATCTCGAGGCGATCACCCATGGGCGCTTCCTTGCCCTCGGTCTGGAGAACAGGCTGCTGATCAACGTCCCGCCGGGCACGATGAAATCGCTTATCGTCTCGGTGTTCTGGCCGGCCTGGGAATGGGGGCCGTGTGGGCTCGCCGGCCTGCGCTACCTGACCACCTCGTACAAGGAGGACTTCGTCAAGCGCGACGCCCGGCGCATGCGCGACCTCGTGTCGAGCGCGTGGTACCGGGCACTCTGGCCGCACGTCGCACTGTCGCGCTCCGGCGAGATCTCCTTCGCCAACACGGCGACCGGCTCGCGCGAGGGCATGCCGTTCGCTTCGCTGACCGCGGGCCGTGGCGACAGAGTCATCATCGACGACCCGCACTCGACCGAGACGGCCGAGAGCGAGACCGAGCGCGAGCGGACCCTGCGGATCTTCCGCGAATCGGTGACGACGCGCCTCAACGATCCGGCGCGCTCGGCCATCGTGGTGATCATGCAGCGCCTGCACGAGCGCGACGTCTCGGGCGAGATCCTGCGGCTCGGCCTGGGCTACGTCCACCTGATGCTGCCGATGGAGTTCGAGCCGGACCGCGCCTGCCATACGCCGATCTTTGCGGACCCGCGCACCGTCGACGGGGAGCTGCTGTTCCCCGAGCGCTTCTCCCGGGCCGTGGTCGAGCGCGACAAGGTCCCGCTCGGCGCCTACGCGGTGGCGGGGCAATTCCAGCAGCGACCGGCCCCGCGCGAGGGCGGCCTGTTCGACCGGGCGAGTTTCGGAATCGTCGACGCGCTGCCGCCGATCGAAAAATGGGTGCGCGCCTGGGACTTCGCCGGCACGAAGAAGCGGCCCGGCGCCGATCCGGACTGGACCGTCGGCGTGAAGATGGGCCGCGGGGCTGACAAGCGGTTCTACATCGCCGACGTGGTCCGGGTGCGCGAGACGCCGGGCAAGGTCCGGCAGAGGTTGATCAACACCGCCAGCCAGGACGGAGCGGCAGTCGGCATCCGGATCCCGAAGGATGCGGGGCAGGCCGGCATCGCGCAGGCCGAGGACTACGTCACGGCACTGGCGGGCTTCATCGTGAGCGCGGTGGCGCCGACCGGCTCGAAGGAAGTGCGCGCCAAGCCGTTCTCCAGCCAAGTCGAGGTCGGCAACGTGGTGCTGCTGCGGGGAACTTGGAACGAGGCATTCCTGGAGGAGCTGGGGATGTTTCCAGCCGGCAGCCATGACGACCAGGTGGACGCGGCCGCCGACGCGTTCAATGAGTTGGCTGGCGTGCTGCCGGGCGAGGGGCTGATCGAGTTCTATCGACGGCAGAGCGCGGCAAGTCCGGCGCCCGAATCGCCGTGCCACGCGTGGTCCATGCCGAGCGGCGCCGAAGAGGGCTCGACGATCGAGCTGGTGGCACCGGCCGGCACAGGAACGGTGATCGGCTTGTCAGGCGTACGCTATACGCCTGACGCCCTTGGGCGTGTCGCGGTCTTGAGCGCGGATGCCGGGCCACTACTGGCCGCCGGGTTTAGCTGTGTAGTCGAGGTATCCTGAAAACCTCTCATGAATTTCCACCGTCCGCTTCCGCTCAGACAGAGCGGAAGCGGACGGTTAAGCGTTCGACCAAAGCTATCATGCCCAAGGGACGATAGCTTTGAGTCCAGCCACCTCAGGCTGCGCGCACGGTTGAGAGGAAGCGGCTGACCTCGGCGCCGAGGTGCTCGGATTGCCGCGACAGCTCCGAGGCCGCTGACAGGACCTGGCCGGCCGCAGCTCCCGTCTCCTCCGACGCCTGCGCCACGCCGGCGATGTTGCCTGTTACCTCGTTGGTGCCGGTCGAGGCCTGCGCCACGTTGCGCACGATCTCCTGAGTGGCCGCGCCCTGCTGCTCCACCGCCGCCGCAATCGATGTGGCGACGCCGCTGATCTCCCGGATCCGCCCGGTAATGCCGGCGATCGACGTGACGGCCTGCCCGGTCGAGGCCTGGATCTGCGCGATCTGGCTGGAGATCTCGTGCGTGGCCTTCGCGGTCTGCTCGGCCAGCGCTTTCACCTCGGAGGCGACCACCGCGAAGCCCTTGCCCGCCGCACCGGCCCGCGCCGCCTCGATGGTGGCGTTCAGGGCCAGCAGATTGGTCTGGCCCGCGATGCTTGAGATCAGCCCGACCACGTCGCCGATGCGGGACACGGCGGCACTCAGCTCCTGCACCAGGCTGCCGGTCTGGTCGGCCTCGCTGACTGCGAGGTGCGCGAGACTGGCCGACCCCTGGACCTGCCGGCCGATCTCCTGCACCGACGAGCCAAGCTCTTCGGCCGCGGCCGCAACCGTGTTGACGTTCGTGGCGGCCTCCTCCGCGGCCGCGGCGACGGTGGTGGACTGACTGGCTGTCTCGGCGGCGGTCGCCGTCATCTGCTGGGCGGTGCCTTCCAGCTCTGTCGCCGAGGACGAGACCAGCCCGACGATGCCGCCCACCGCTCGCTCGAAGCCGTCAGCGAGTTCGATCATGGTGCGCTTGCGCTCGGCGGCGGCAGCTTCGTCGGCGCGGCGCTTGACCTCGGCTTCCTCGGCAGCCTTGCGGGTGACCATGGCCTTGATGCCTTCGACGGCCTTGCCGACCGCGCCGATCTCGTCGGGCCGGGCGGCTTCCTTGATCTCCGCATCGATCTCACCGTGGGCCATCCGCTGCAGCACGCGCACGAGGCTACCGAGCGGACGGGTGGTGTGTACGACGATCGTATAGATGCCATACACGATGCTCAGGACGGCGAGGATGAGCGCGGCGAGCAGCGCGAAGCGCGACCAGCCCGCGACATTCTCAGAGCGCTGGAATTCTGCCTCGGCCTCGCGGACCTGCAGCGTCGTCAGCTTGCTCAGCGCTGCGTTGGTGGACCGCATGTTGCTCAGCAGATCCGCATGCGTGGTCTCGAACTCCGATGTGCCACCGATCGCGATGCGTTTCAGGATCTCGGCCGCGATCGCGCTGTTCTGGTCGATCCGCCCCTGCAGCTCCTTGGCAAGGACCTCCTCCTGCGGAGTCAGAAAAGTCGCCAGATAGGCAGACCATTGCTTTTGGATATCCAGCTCGTTGCGCTCGATCATATCCTTCGCCTGTGCGCGATCGATCTGCTTGCTGCGAAGCAGGCGCGAAATATCGACCAGGCTGTCATAGGCATCGCGAATGATGCTGAATTGCCGAAGGCAAACGACACGGTCGTCATAGACGCTCTTGAAACTCTGGCTATTCCAGTGAAGCGCGAAATTCCCTAAGACCGTGGTCGCGAGCAGCAACAGGCCGACGCTGGTAAGCAACGTGACCAGCTTGGATTTGATTGTCATCTGTATTCGCCAATTTTAAAACGACAGATCGAAAGCGGACACGATCGAGAGACGGATCGCAACCTAAGATCGAAGCGACCATCGATAATGCTAATTGCTTAAAATCCCGCCGTGTAATCCGGCATATGTATCACTTCAGCGTGACCTCGACGTTGCGATTTGCAGTACGGCAACGATCAAGTGGATGACTTTTAGTTGTTTTGGGGCAGATCTTTTGCACGCTAGGTGCGACTCCTGCGCGGACCGATCGCTGCTCAACACTCAAGCTCCGTGCCGTCCGATCCTCACCGTCACGCTTCGCCAAGGGGGGTAGTCGCATTTGGCCTCACGCTCGCGCGGCGGCGTGGCGGGCCTCTCGCTCGCCCCGCTGGCCTACACTCTGACCTACGGCAGCGCGGACTCCAGCTCGGCGGCGGGCCATGGCTGGTTCGGCCCGTCGGCGGCGATGCGCCCTTCCGCCCCAGCGGAGGTTGCCGGTCGCCGCTTCGACTACCCGACCGGCTACAACCTCAACACCACCGCGCGAGCCTGTGAGCCCGTCTCGTTCGCGCAGCTGCGCCGGCTCGCTGACGGCTACGACCTGCTCCGGCTCGTGATTGAGACGCGCAAGGACCAAGCCGCCCGCATGAAATGGGCGATCAAGCCGCGGGAGGCCGGTCGGCCGATCGACGCGAAGGCCGCGGCCATCACCGCCTTCCTCGCCAAGCCAGACGGCATCCACGCCTGGACCGACTGGCTGCGCATGGGGCTGGAGGACGTGCTCGTCCTCGATGCCTGGACGAATTTCAAGCAGCGCTCGCGCGCGGGCGACCTCCTCGCCCTGGAGCCGATCGACGGCGCCACCATCAAGCCGATCCTCGGCGAGGACGGTCGGATCCCGATGCCGTGGGTGCAAGGCGGCCAGACCATCTGGCCCGAGGCCTACCAGCAGATCCTCAAGGGTCTGCCGGCAGTGAACTACACCGCCCGCGAGCTGCTCTACCGCCCGCGCAACCTGCGCACCGACCGCGTCTACGGCTTTTCACCGGTCGAGCAGGTGATGACCACCGTCAACATCGCCCTGCGCCGGCAGGTCATGACCCTGGAGTACTTCACCAGCGGCACCGTGCCGGACGCGCTAATCGGCGTCCCCGAGACCTGGGGGCCGGACCAGATCGCGACCTACCAGACCTACTGGGACTCGCTCTTCACCGACAACCTGGCCGCGCGGCGGCGCGCCCGCTTCGTGCCCGGCAAGGTGGCGCTCCACCAGACCAGCGAGCCCCAGCTCAAGGGCGAGTTCGACGAGTGGCTGTCGCGGGTGGTGTGCTTCGCCTTCTCGATCTCGCCCCAGGCGCTGATCAAGCAGATGAACCGCGCCTCGGCCGACACGCAGAAGGAACTCGCCGAGGAGGAAGGCCTCGCGCCGCTGCTCGACTGGATCAAGGCCGTCCTCGACGAGGTGATCGCCGACGACCTCGGCGCGCCCGAGCTGGAGTTCGCGTGGCAGGAGGACGAGCAGATCGACGAGGCCGCGCAGGCCGAGCGTTTACGCGGGCTGACCGCGGGCGGGCTGATGCGGCTCAACGAGGGCCGAAAGATCCTGGGCCTCGATCCCGATCCGAGCCCGGCCGCCGACACCCTGATGGTGATGACCGGTGCGGGCCTCGTGCCGATCGACGCGAACACGCTGGCGGGTAAGAAGGCGGCGCTCGACGCGTTCGGGCCGCCGCCCGGGGCGAACGGATTCGATAGCTCCGGGCAGGCGGCCGAGGAACAGGACGACGGACCGTCGGACCCGGTCGCCAAGTTGCTCGGCAAGTTCGACGAGGCCCAGCCGCGGGACGCGCGCGGCCGCTGGACCGATGGGAGCGCAGGCAGCGATGCGGATGAGGCCGCGGAGCGCGCCGCGTTCGAGCGCACCGTCCTGCGCACCGCGATCGGCGGGGCGGTGATCGCAGGAGCCGCGATCGTCACGGCCGCCTCCGGCGGCCCCGTGCCGGCCGCGGTCGAAGCGGCGGTCTGGATCGCCGAGAACTACCTGCTCGGTGACGCGCTGGTCACGGCCGGCCGCCACATCGGCGCGCATCTCGGCTACGATGACGACGAGGTTGCGCGCATGCTCGACCACCTCGCCGGCGCGGTCGGATTCGGCAAGGCGTCGGGGAACGCCGCCGCGGGCGAGCGGATACGGGACCGGCTCGCCCAAGTGGTGGACACCGCGCTCGACGCGATGATCGCCGCCGTCCGCGAAGCCGGCCTCGACGTCGATCGCCGCGACGCCATCGTGGCTGCCCTGAAGGATCTGCGCGGCCGCCTCACGGCGCGGATCGCGCATCTGCCGGCGCCGGCCCAAAAGGCCGTCGGTGCGGAACTCACGAAGCGCCGGGTGTGGAGGCCGGCCGATCCCGTCCCTTTCGACCGGCCCGCCACACGCCGGGCGCTGCATGCAATTGCGGAGCGGCTGGAGACAGTCCTGGCGGCTACCCGCTCTGACGTGGTCGCCGGGCTGCGCGGGCTCGGCAAGCTCACCAAGGCCGGACCGGAGCCCGACGACGCCGACGCGCTGCGCCGCGCGCTGGACGCGTTCCTCGACGAGCTCGACTTCGCTGACCTGTGCGCGGTCGCGCCGGAGGTGGCCGACGAACTCGAGGCCGTCGCGGCCGATGCGAGTCGTCGCGCGCTGGCGCAGGTGGGCGCCGCCAGCCGCGCGGAGCTGGTCGACCGCGTGAACGCCGGGGCGGTCGCCGCAGCCAGGGCCCGGGCGGCCGAGATGGTCGGGATGCGCTTCGATGCCGACGAGCGGCTCGTGCCGTCGGCCGACGCGCGGATGGTGATCACCGAGGCGACCCGCGACCGGCTGCGCGACACCATCGCGTCCGGGCTGGAGCGCAACCTCGGCCTCGACGCCATCGCGGAGGCGATCGAGACGGACTACGCTTTCTCCGAAGAACGAGCGGCGCGCATCGCCGAGTACGAGGTGGCCAGCGCCAACGGCGCGGCGTCGCTGGAGAGCTACCGGGGGGCGGCTGCGGACGGCATCGCTGTCCGCAAGGCCTGGTGGGCCGAGGAAGGTTGCTGCGCGGTCTGCCAGGCCAACGCGGATGACGGCGCGATCGATCTCGACGAGGCGTTCCCGAGCGGGGACGTCGCGACACCCGCGCATCCGTCCTGCCGCTGCGTGGTGGTGCCGGTCGTCGCGGAAGACGCGTCCGTCGACTAGGAGCGCAGACCGCCGAAGCTCCCGCAGGGCAAGCCTTCCCGACTCCAAGCTGACATCGCTTCCGCGACCGCCGCACCCGCCGGCCAAGCCCTCATCCGCGGTGCACCACCACGTACCCGCCGGAGCCCCTCATGCCCGAGCTGTCCCTGTTCCTGCCGCTGACGAAGGTCGATGCGGCCAACCGGCTCGTCTACGGCCTGGCTACCGCCGAGACCCCGGACCGGGCCGGCGAGGTCTGCGACTACGCCTCGACGAAGCCATTCTACGAGAAATGGTCGGGCGGGATCGCCAAGGCGACCGACGGCCGCTCGCTCGGCAACCTGCGGGCGATGCACGGCAAGGTCGCGGCCGGCAAGGTCACGCAGATCGCCTTCAACGACGACGCCAGGCAGATCGAGATCTGCGCAAAGGTGGTCGACGACGCGGAATGGAAGAAGGTCGAGGAGGGCGTCTACACCGGCTTCTCGCAGGGTGGTGCCTACGCCAAGCGCTGGCGGGGTGAGGACGGCCTGATGCGCTACACGGCCGATCCGAGCGAGGTCAGCCTCGTGGACCTGCCCTGCCTGCCCGCGGCGACCTTCCAAGTGCTGAAGGCCGACGGCGCGGCCGAGACGCGGGCGTTCGCCGCGTCGGTGCGCATCGCTCCGCCGCCCGAGCCGACCAACGCGGACATCCTCGCCGAGGCCGGCGAGCTGGCCGCGGCGGCCGGTCGGCCGGGCGAGGTCGGCGATTTCGTGGCGCCGGCGCGCGAGGCCCTCATGAAGGCCGCCGAGGCGGAGGCGTTGGCCAAGGCGCGGCCCGTCCCCGAGGCATCGGGCTCCGCGCCCGCGAGCGAGGGCGAGGTCGAGCAGGTCTGGAAGGCGAAGGACGGCAGCACCTTCGCCAAGAAGGCAGACGCGCTGGCGCACAACGCCCGCGCGGACGCGGACGCCTCGGCCCGGATCGCGGCCGGCCCGGTGCTCGACGCGCTGTCCGACCTGGGCAAGCGGCTCGGGGCCGCGGACGGCGAAGCGGTCGCCTCCGGCAGCGCGGAACAGCCTCCGGAGCGACCGCGCAGGCGCGCCCACGCCGAAGTCGGCAAAGCAGCTGACGGTTCGGACCTCGCCAAGGACCTCTACGGCGTGTCGCGATTGGCGGTGCTGCTGAGCGAGATCAAGAGCATGGTCGGCTCGGCGGTGTTCGACGTGGTCTACGCCGACGGCGACGCGGCTCTGCCCCGGCAGATGAAGGCCTGGGCGCTTCAGGGCGTGATCCTCCTGCAGGCCATGGTCGCGGCCGAGATGGCGGACCTGATGGACGACGCGCCGACCGACGCCGCGATGGCGCTGGCCGCGGGACCGCTTTCCGACGCCGCCTACGACGCGCTGGTGAAGGCGGTCGCGCCCGACAGCCCCGCCGGTCGGGCGCTCGCCAAGGTCGGCGCACGCAACAGCCGGGCGGATCAAGAGCGGATCCAGCGCATGCACGACGATGCCTGCGGCCTTGGGGCGACCTGTACATCGGCCGAGAAGGCTGCCTGCACCGACCTGACCAAGGGCGGCGATGCGATCGAAGCAGTGCGGGCCGAACTTGCCAAGATGATCGGCCAGCGCGACGCGCTGCAGAAGACGCTGACCGACGAGGTGCTGCCGCAGATCGCGGCGCTCGCGAAGATGGTGGGGGATCAGCCTGTGCCGCGCCATCTCGTGGGCCGCGCGATCACGAAGGGCAGCGAGGGTGATTCCGGTTCATCTGACATCCCGTCCGCGGACGCGATCCGCGACCACCTGGCCAAGATGAGCCCGGAGGCGCGCGCGGATCTGCTGATCAAGGTCTCACACCAGAACCCGCAGCAGCTCGCGCTCGCCCGCTGAGACGGTCAGATCGGCTGCATGCGTAAGGTCACTCGCGACCGCTTGCGACCCAACCCAGTCATTGCTGTGAGGAAACAGAGCTCCATAAAGCAGCCATCCGGTGTGTGCTTCAGCACCGAACGGCTGCTAGTCTGGGAAAGTGGTGTTCGGTCGACCGGCTTGAGCGCCGGAGCTCGCCTATGCCGAAGCCGACGTGAGACGGCCTCAGGCGCTGCGGGCCTGCTCCGGATGGCGCCCTTCCGCGAACTCCTCGACGATCTTGGCGCAGAACGCCGGCAGGTCCTTCGGGTTGCGGCTGGAGACGAGGCCCTTGTCGACCACCACCTCCGCGTCGACCCATTCACCGCCCGCGTTACGGATGTCGGTCTTCACGGTCGGGAAAGAGGTAAGCTTGCGCCCCTTCACGACGTCGGCCTCCACCAACGTCCAGGGCCCGTGGCAGATGACGCCGACTGGCTTGGCCTGCTGGAAGAAGTCCCGGACGAAGCCGACCACGGCCTCGCTGCCGCGGAGCTTGTCGGCCCCCACGCTGCCGCCGGGGATGACGAGCCCGTCGAAGTCTGAGGCGGACACGCCGTCGATGACCTTGTCGACCGGATACTTCCCAGCCGGGTCGAGGTCGTTGTTGACCGTCTCGGCCTCGCCCGCCTCAAGCCCGACCACCGTGACGGTCGCGCCGGCTGCGAGCAGCGCCTCGCGGGGCTTGGTGAACTCCGGCTCCTCCGTCCCCCGAGGGGCGATCAGGATGGCGATGGTCTTGCCCTGAAGGGTCATGGTTGGCTCCTCTGTGCGTGGCGGAAAGGGGTCGGCGTCAAGCCGGAATGCTCTCCGGTGAGGCGGTGTTCTCGGCGGTCACACCGTTCTCCCGGTGGCGGAAGTCGCTCAGCGCTCGGTAGACCTGAAGCCGCGCCCGCATCACCGAACCGAGCGGCTGATGCGCCGCGAGGCTGTGCGCGGGGCGGAAGGTCATCACCTCGTCGAAGTAACGCACCCGCTCGGGGGAATAGGCGTCCTGCCGGGGCAGGCGGAGCGTTGCCACCGTGCGGTACGGGCTGACCGCGACCGGCCAGTCGACCGAGGCATCCTCGATGGGCTGGCGCTCGGCATCGGCCCAGAGCTGCGCCTTCAGCTCGTAGACCACGTCGGACTCGCGGAAGAACGCCGCCGCCGCGTTTCGAAAGCCGTCCTCGTCGCCGTGCGGGTCGAGCCGCCATTCGGCCAGGTCCAGCTGCGCCTGCGAAGCCGGGACTGCACCAAGCTTGGCGACGTAGTCGCCGAACCGCATCGGAGCCTGACTGAAGTAGCTGTCGGCGAGCGGGTGGCTGTAGGGATGGCCGAGGAAATCGGCCATGGCACTCTCCGTGCCGAAGGCGTGCAGCACGCGGTTGAGGTTGCGCGCCGTGGCGGCGACCGCGCTCTTCACGCCCTCTGGCAGGCCCGTCGATTTCCCGATGACCGTGCCGTCCCGCAGGAAGCCCGCCGCCGTGCCCGACGGGAAGGTCGTGCCGGTGGCGAGCACGAAGTCTTGGGTCTCGACATCGTGGCCCGGCAGCTTCTCGCCGGGCACCTCGAAAACTTTGATCGACATGCCGCGGTGGGTCGACACCCGGTCGCCCAGGATCTCCCCGGGCCCTTGCGCGAAGCGCACCGCCACCTTGTGCGTCCCCGGTTTGGCGAACAGGCCCTGTGCGAGTTCCGGAGGCAGGTTCTCCGGGACGACCAGCTCCCCGACGACGCAGGCCGAACTCTTGGCGTGGCTCGCACGCACGGCGCGGTGCTCGCGCTTCTCGACGACCTGCGACTGCTGGGTCATCCCTTGGATGATCCCATCGATGGACTTCTGCTCGTCCGGTGCGGGCGTCTCGATGTCTGGCGCGTAGCGGAGATAGGCCATGCTCGTTCCTCGGAAGAGGGTCTAAGGGCAGACGGTACAAGTCAGAGGCCGGGCGTCGTCGGCCAACTGAAGGGGCAGCGCCTGCATGCGTGACGCGACGATACCGATTGGCTTAAAGTGGGGACTAGCGGGTGTACGCTGCCCAAGCCTTTCCACCCTGGCTTCGAGCAACCTCCGTCTCGGTCGCGGGCTCACGGGCCGACATCATCATCGAGGCACCCGCTGACACCAAGCCTGCCATGGCCCTTAGTTCGTCCGACTGCCGGGGGTCGCGCGAGATGGCGTCCGCCTCTTTCTGGAGGCGCAGGTTGCAGGCCTTCGTGGCCAACCCGCCATCGGGGGTGCATGCATCGTGTCGGGCGCAGGCCGCATCGAGCGCGTCCACCGGAGCCGCAGGAGCGTTGTTGCCTGGTCCGCAGTAGTTGCCGTGAATCAATACCGCCCGTGCCGTATGGCCTGCGGTCTGGGCCGAAACGGGCCAAGCCAGGAAGGCGAGGAGTGGAAGACTTAGGGCGAGCTTATAGTTCATTGTGGGGTCTGCCCCTTCGACCTCTAGCCACAGTGTGCTTGCACCAAAGTGGCTTCCATTGCGATTGTCGCGGGAGAAGCCCCTCCACCGGGCTCTGGTTCCGGACTGGTCGCAATGTCGCAACCTGTCGCGTCGTTCCGGTTCGGCGGGTGCGGACGGTATCGAATTAGGGTGAGCACTTTTTGGTCTTCACTCGAATGCAGCGCCACTTTGTAGGGGCGCTTGCCCGCGACGAATGAAGAATACAGCCGGCGTTCTCAAGCGTCGGCTTCTGCCTCCGCGGTACGTCTTGTCCACCGCGTGATCATCTTTGGGAACGCCGCACCGAGAACGTCGTTCATCCCGGCGCCACACCCATCCGGAGCCATCGAACTTGCAAGCGCCCGTCCGCTACAGCCCTCACGTCGAACAAGTCGGTTCCAATGAGGCGGCAACAATCGACAAGTTGAACGAGACCTTCGACACGATCCTGCGAACGGTCGCCGATCATTCGGGGCATGCCGTCAGATCGGTCCATGCCAAGTCGCACGGTATCCTGGAGGGGACGCTGACGGTGGACGCTGGACTGCCCCCCGAACTGGCCCAGGGCCTGTTCGCCACGCCCGGCAAGCACAAGGTCTACATGCGGTTGTCGACCAACGCCGGCGACATCCTCCCCGACGCAGTTTCCCTGCCCCGCGGCGTCGCCCTCAAGGTGCTGGACGTCGAGGGCGAGCGCCTGCCGGATGCAGAGGGGACGACCCAGAACTTCATCATGGTCAACGGCAAGGTGTTCCAGGCGCCGAACACGGAGAAGTTTCTGGGCAGCCTCAAGCTGCTGGCCGGTACCACGGACCGCGCCGAGGGGCTGAAGGTGGCCGCCTCCACGGTCCTGCGGGGCGTCAACAAGGCCCTGCACGCGGTGGGCATCGACAGCCCCACCATCGGTTCCCTGGGCGGCGCGCCCAATGTCGATCCGCTCGGCGAGACCTATTACAGTCTGACCCCGTTCCGGTACGGCGACTACATCGCCAAGTTCTCGCTGGCCCCCGTCGCGCCGGCTCTGACCGCCCTGACCGGCACTGAGATCGACGCCTCCGGCCGCCCGAACGCCATCCGCGAGACGGTGCAGTCTGAGATGATCGGCATCGCCGGCGAGTGGGAATTCCGCGTGCAACTCTGCCGTGACCTCGAACGCCAGCCGGTCGAGGACCCGACGGTGGAGTGGAAGGAGGACGAGGCACCGTTCCAACGGGTCGGGATCGTCCGGGTTCAGCCGCAGGACAGTTGGGACCCTGCCCGGGTCCAAGCGGTGGACGAGGAGATGCGCTTCAGCGTGTGGACCGGCCTCGCAGCGCACCGACCTCTCGGCAACATCAACCGCGCCCGCAACGCCCCCTACCGGCATTCGGCCGAGTTCCGCGAGCGATTCAACCGCTGCCCGATCCACGAGCCGGGCGCGGTGCGCTGAAGCGACATCCTGAAGTTGCAACTGCTGCAGGCCTCAGATCGGGCGCAACGGCGATGTCTGCTTCATCGCTAAACCGCTCGAAAGCGGTCAGGCGGAAATCCACCCAAGGCAGACCGTCGGCCTTGAGACCGACAGCCCGACGTAGACCGCCCGGCTCACCGCACATCGACCACTCTCGACGCGCCGCGGGTCCGGGGACGGATCGCGCGCGTCACTCGACGGGCCACACGGCCTATTCCCCCCTCTACGTCCGATGTCGCGCGCCCCGGGGACGGGTCAGCGCCGGCGCGGCCGTGCATCCGCACCGGATCACGCCCCATGACCCAGCACGTCGACGTCCTCGCCCTCCTCAAGGAGGCGCAGTCCAAGCCGCTCACCGACCCGATCCTGGCCCAACTCGGGATCGACCTGCAGAAGTCCACCTTCGCGCAGGGCACCTCGCCGACCTCCGGCCTGACCTTCTACGACCTCGAACTCGGCGCGAAGTCGCTCTACCCGGTGCTCACGCCGCTGCGGAACGCCATCCCGCGCGTTTCGGGCAAGGGCGGCATCCAGGCCGCGTGGCGCGCGATCACCGGCATCAACGTCTCCGGGATGCGCATCGGCGTCTCCGGCGGCAACCGCGGCGGCGTGCAGGTCGTCGCCACCGCCGACTACACCGCCAGCTACAAGGGCATCGGCATCGAGTCGAACGTCGAGTTCGAAGCCCAGTACGCCGCGCAGGGCTTCGATGACGTGCGCGCCATCGCCGCCCGCACCGGCCTCCAGAGCCTGATGCTCGGCGAGGAGGCCATGCTGCTCGGCGGCAACACGTCCCTGTCGCTCGGCACGACGCCGACGCCGACGCTGTCCGGCGCAGCCACCGGCGGCGCACTCGCCGCCCAGACCTGGTCGGTGATCGCCGTGGCGCTCGCCCTCGACGGCGTGATCAACGGTACCGTCGCGGGCGGAATCCAGGCGACCATCACCCGCACCAACGCCGACGGCTCGACCGACGTGTTCGGCGGCGGCGCGGCTGGGCGGTCGGCCGCCGCCACGGTCGCGACCACGGGCGCCACCGGATCGATCGCCGCCTCGGTCACCCCCGTACCGGGCGCGCTCGGCTACGCGTGGTTCTGGGGCGCGGCCGGCGCCGAGGTGCTGGGGGCGATCACCACGATCAACTCCGTCCTGATCACGGCTGCGGCCGCGGGCACCCAGACCGCCGCCTCGCTCGGCACGGTCGACCGCTCGACCTCGGCTTTGTCCTTCGACGGGCTCCTGACGCAGGCGTTCCGGCCCGGCTCCGGCGCCACCATCGTCACCCTGCCGCCGGGCAGCGCGGGCTTCGGCACGCCGCTCACCGCCGACGGCGCCGGCGGCATCGTCGAGATCGACGCGGTGCTGAAGTCCATGTGGGACATCTACCGGCTCTCGCCCGACACGATGTGGGTCAACAGCCAGGAGGCGCTGAGCATCTCCCGGAAGATCCTCACCGGCAACGCCAGCTCGGCCTACAAGTACGAGATCGCGGTGACCCGCGACCAGCTCGGCGGCGGCTTCATGGCCCGCACCTACCTGAACCGCTTCTCGATGGCGGGCGGCTCGACCCTCGACATCAAGGTGCACCCGAACCTGCCGGCGGGCACGATCCTGTTCACCACCGGCACCCTGCCGTACCCGATCAACAACGTCGGCAACGTCATGCAGGTGCGGACGCGGCAGGACTACTACCAGATCGAGTGGCCGCTGCGCTCCCGGAAGTACGAGTACGGCGTCTACGCCGACGAGGTGCTGCAGCACTACTTCCCGCCGTCCCTGGCGGTGATCACCAACATCGCCAACGGCTGAGCGCCCATGGCCGCGCCGCTCGCCCGCATGCTGCCGCCCGGCGACGGGCGCCCGCACACCACGGTCGCCAACGGCCGCCCCTACCGGGGTACGGCCGGCACCGTCCTCGACGTGCCGGTCTTCGACGCGCAGGTGCTGGAGGCCAACGGCTGGATCCGCGCCGGCGCGCACGCGCTAGCCGGCCCGACCGCGGGACGGCCGAGCGCGCCCTCCGTCGACCAGCTCTACTTCGACACCACCCTGTCGCTGCCCGTCGTCTGGGACGGGCTGGCCAAGGTCTGGCGCAACGTCTGGACCGGCGCCCCGGCCTGACGCCCTACCCCTGCAGGAACCCGACATGATCAAGATGCGCGCGCCCGCCGGGTTGACCGGCTTCTCGCACCAGGGCCACGCGCTCGAACCGGACGCGGACGGCGCGGTACACGTCGATCCGCGCCACCGGCTCGATTTGGAGGCCCACGGCTTCACGCCGTGGGACGATGCCGTAGCGGCCCCGGTGTCGGCCACGCTCGGGGCCCTCGACGGGGATCGCGCCCGGCTGGTGGCGCTGTTCACCGAGACGGTCGCGGCGATGCCCGACGAGGACGTGGCGCGCATGATCGCCGAGGCGGATCAGCGCCGGCGCCTGGAGCAGGAGGACGCCGAGCGGATCGATCCGGCCAAGGTCACCGCCGCGGACATCGACGTGATGAAGCGCCACGAGCTGTTCGCCTTCCTGAGAAAGCGCGGCATCCGCGTCGTGCCGCCGGTCGACAACGACACGCTGCGGACCAGGGCCCGGGACGCCCTGGCGCCCGCCGCCTGAACCATGATCTGGCCGAGTCCCCACGACCTCGTGCGGCTCGCCGATCTCGGCGTGCAGGAGGATGCCGACGGCTCGGTGCAGCGCCTGATCACGGCGGTGAGCCGCATGATCCTGGCCGCGCTGAACCGCCCCGCGATCCTGCCGCGGCGCTACACCGAGGTTCGGACCGGGGGTGCGGGTCGCATCCTCCTCGCCAACTGGCCGGTCACGGGGATCGAGATGGTCACCGTCGGTTCGACCGCGATCGCGGCGGCCGAGGACGCCGGATCGTGTGGCGGCTACACGCTTCAGCCCGCCGATGACGCCCCGCCTGGCCGGCCGCAGGTGGTCACCCTTCCGGGGCGTCCCGGCTGTGCGGCGGTCACGGTGACGTACACGGCCGGCTACCAGATCGCGGTCGGGCCCGTGCCGCTCCCGGGCAGCGCGCCGTGCACGGTGTATCCGGACCAGCCCTACGGCGCCTGGGCCTGCGATCTCGGCGTGGCCTTCGGCTCCGGCGCGGCGCTCACCCAGGTCGATCGGGATCCCGCGCAGGGGCAGTACGCCGTCACTGACGCGGGCGGCTACCTATTCTCGGCCGAGGACGTGGGCGAGGCAGTGGCGATCACCTACGGCTACGTCCCGGCCGATCTCGCCAACGCCGCCCTGGACTGGATCCGCGACCGCATGGCCTACGCCGAGCGGGTCGGCATGCAGTCGAAGTCGCTCGGCGGCCAGGAGACCGTCTCGTACCGGATCGCGGCCGTGCCGGACTTCGTCTCGGCCGCGCTGCAGCCCTACCGCGCGGTGGTGCCGCCGTGCTGACCGAGATCCAGGTCGCGGAGACCCGGGTGGTCGCCCGGTTCGACCGGATGCCCGACGCCGTCCGCGCCGAGATGGTGAAGGCGGTCCAGGTCGAGCGGCTGGTGCTGGAGGCGCTGATCAAGCACAAGCTCTCCGGCGAGGTGCTGAACGTGGTCACCGGCCGCCTGCGCCGCTCGATTGTCTCGGATGTCGAGACCCGCGACGACGCGGTGACTGGCACGGTGAGCCAGTCGGGCGACGTCAAGTATGGCGCCCGCCACGAGTTCGGCTTCACCGGCGCGGAGGCCGTCGCGGCGCACGTGCGCACGATCACGCAGGCCTTCGGGCATGCCATCGCCCCGCGCGCGGTCGACGTGCGCAGCTTCACCCGCACCGCGAACACGCCGGAGCGATCGTTCATGCGTTCGTCCCTCGCCGACCGGGCTGAGGCGATCGTGGCGGCGCTGAAGGGTGCCGTGGCCCGAGGAATCTTCGGGTGAGCGCCCCGCTCGGCCCGCGCAACGCCGCGGTGGTCGCGCTCCAGAAGGTGGTCGCCAGCGCCTACGCGTGGAAGTCGGGCCCGACCCGGCGCCTGAAGCTGTTCGCCGACGTGCCGGCGACGCAGCGCCCGGCCGTGTTCCTGCACGAGGGCGGCGACGAGAGCTACGCGTGGTCGTTGGGCGCGGTGCCGCGGCGGACGATCGAGGTGAGGATCTTCGTCTATATCGACGCCCGCGACCCGCGGGTGGTCGGCGCGGCGCAGCTCAACGACATCATGGACGCGCTTGACCAGGCTCTCGCGCCGTCCGGCGCCGACCTGGCGCTGGGCCGCACCACGCTCGACGGCACGCCGTACATGGTCCGCATCATCGGCCGGCCGGTGAAGGTACCGGGCGACCTCGACGGCGACGGCCTCCTCGTCGTGCCCGTCGCAATCGAGCTTCCCTGAAGGAGCCCTCCATGCCGACCGACGACGATGCGGGCGCCGCCGTGGCGCTGCAGCCCGAGACCGTGCGCGCGGACGGCCCGCCGATCCGCGGCGACACGCTGGCGGCGCAGATCGACAACCTGCACGCCGACATGCTCGGCGGCACCGCGCTCGGCCACCACACCGCGCTGTGGAACCTCGTCCACGCCTTCAAGGAGCGCGTGAAGGCGCTGGCCACCGAGCTCGAGCGCGCCGCGCCCTGACCGCGCCGCCCCGCCCCTCATGAGAGGAGATCCGCATGTATTCCTTCGGCTCCGGGGTCCTGATCGGCACCCGCACCGACATCGCCAACGCGACCCCGGTGAACTTCGGCCTCGTCCAAGAGGTCACCATGGACGAGACCGCCACGATCAAGGAACTCTACGGCCAGCAGCAGCACCCGCTGGCCATCGCCCGCGGCACGATCAAGACCACCGGCAAGGCCAAGGTCGCCCGCATCTCCGGGCTGGCCATGGCCTCGCTGTTCTACGGCGTCACCCCGGTGCCGGGGCAGCTCATGACCGCGTTCGGCGAGTCCGGCACGATCCCGGCCGGGTCGCCCTACACGGTGACGGTCGCCAACGCTGCGACCGCGGCCGACGATCTCGGCGTGCTGAACGCGCTCACGGGGCTGCCCTTCACCAAGGTCGCCTCCGCGCCGGGCGCCGGCCAGTACAGCGTGGCGAACGGCGTCTACACCTTCGCGGCCGCCGACCAGGGCAAGATGCTACTGATCAACTACACCTACGCCCTGGCCGGCGCCGGCCAGCACTTCACCGTGACCAACCAGCTGCTCGGCACCACGCCGACCTTCCAGGCGCAGTTCTACACGACGTTCCAGGGCAACGCGGTGAACGTGCGCTTCAACAACTGCACGTCCTCGAAGCTCGGGTTCGGCACCAAGCTCGAGGACTTCGTCATGCCGGAGTTCGACTTCAGCGTGTTCGCGGACGCGGCCGGCAACGTCGCGACTTGGTCGTTCGGGGATGTCGGATGAGCGCCGATCCGCGGCCGCTTCCGGCCACCATCATGCTCGGGTCGAAGACCTGGACCGTCCGGCCGCTGACCCTGCGGCAGGTCGAGGCGCTGGAGCCGCTGGTGGCGCGCGGCTCGGGCGAGAGCCCGTTCGCCTACGGGCTCGCGGTGGTCAGCGCCGCACTCGCCCGCGACCACGAGCCGGACATCGCCGGCCTGCGCGACCTCGAGGCTACGAGCGCCGATCTTGCCGAGGCGACCCGCGCCGTGCTGATCCTCGCGGGCTATCTTCCCAGTTCCTCCGCGGGTGCCGACCCGGGGGAAGCGCGGGCGGCGCAGGGCGCCGCCTCGACCTCGACGCCGTCTACGGCCGGATCTGCACCGTCACTGGATGGTCCCTCGACGCCGTCGGCGAGCTGACGCTCTGGGACGTGCGGCGGCTCTACCGCTACTGGTCGGCCCATCCGCCGGTCCACGAGCTGGTGGCGGCGTTCATGGGCGTGAAGGCTCAGGCCGAGCTGCCGCCTCCCGCTGCAGCGGCTGTAGCCGAGGCTGACGACCCGAGCGGCATCGGTGCGATGATCCTGCGCTTCCCCAACGGGCAGGTGAAGGCACAATAGAGCCCGTGGTCGATACGCCCGGGTTTCGGAAGACAGCTTAAAACCTTCCACGTGATACCCTCTTCGGACATCGAGTTAGCCAATCATTAGATCTCGTTCCTCCAAGAAGAAAAGAATCACCTACAAAAACGTGTGTTCATTCAGGTGAATTCTCTTGCTCCGATTCAGACTAGCGTTCCGGAAGTGGATCCCCGGTGACTTGAGAAACTACCATCTCAACAGCTTCTTTAGCGCCAGCGACCCATCTCCGACTCCTCGCCGCGGATTCGTAGTTCAACGCGCTCGGCTCATAATCCCGGGCCGGCCTTGATTTGATGCCGTGAGGGGTTGATCCCGTGGCTGGCGAGAGCATAAGTGCCGCGCCGCTACTGAGTGGTAATCGCAGCCCAGTGCCGAGTTGGCCGGGATCGAATAGCACGCCTTGATCGCCTAGAACAAAGCTCTGTGGAGGAGCTGTTATCAGGGTCCAATCGAGATTAAGAAGAGCGTCACGCAGCTTTTTCCGCCCGTCCGGCGCCCTAATCAGATCCGTAAAGGGAAGCTGGATCATCCCCCCCTTCGCCTCCAACGCAAGTTGGATTCGAACGATTTCGAGTGCTGCTTTCTTCTGCCCAAGACTGCGAATGTGCTCGTATTCGCTTTTTTGCACGAGATCGCCCAACAATAATTGAAATTCGTCGAAATTATTTGTGCAAAATGCTTCGACAAAGACTCGCGATAGAAATTGCTGAGCAGTGCGCGAATAATCGAACAGTCGCTGGGGATCTCTCATAATCTGAAGGGCAAAAAAGTCAGCTAGATCTCGCCTCCCATCCTCGGAAAAATTTCCCGAAAGAACAGAAGTCATTATTATTGCGCCATCGTTATCGGCCTTCATGAGGTCTTGTGTCTCGATCGACGTGTCATCGATGCCATCGGGATCGAGAGTGTATAAATCAAATATCTTCATGATGATTTTTGAAGATCGGACTTTCACATTCCCCTGTTCCCGATCGTACGCATAGAGCTTCCCGTCGGTATCTTTGAAGCGCCGGATCCAAGATTGCGTGATGAAATGATGTTCACGGGGTGGCTTTTTTATAGTCATTGACGATTTCCAAATTTGAGAAACAGCGGTTGCTGCTGCTACGCTGCTTTCTGATTGGCCTGAAGAGAGTGGCCAAATGCTCTCTAACGTCTGCCGCGCACTGACCGTTCGATCCTCAGCCTTGTCGACAGTGCGACAAACAATGGCAGGCTGCAGCGCAACGGACATGCTCATAACCGGGCCTGAAATCGATTCCCACCCGCCGCGGTTGGAGTTTCCCGTTCTCAAAGCAAACCTTAAGCGGACCCTCCTTGGATCGACAATGGGTAGTCAACGGTTGGGGCTATGACGTCCGCTTCCACGCATGGTTGCTCACCAGCGGACCGGCGGCAATCCACTCCTAGCAGCCGGTCGTCCGGTCAACCCGATCGCGTTTGAGCCCGACCATGGCCGACGACATCCAGGTCCGCTTTGGCGGCGACGCCGGCGGCGTCCGCGCGGCCGCCGATCAGGCCAAGGGTACGATCCAGGGCTTCGCCACGGCGGCCCGTGGCCAGAACGCGACCGCGCGCCAGAGCTACGATGAGCTGAAGGCCGCCATCGATGCGGCAACCGCATCGCTGCGGCAGATCCAGGCCAGTGCCGAGAACACGTCCGCGCTCGCCACGCAGGCCCGCGCCGTGGCGGCACTGGTCGCCGCCTACGAGGGCCTGCGCGCGGCCGACGAGGCCGTGTCCGGCGCGACCGGCCAGACCTACACGGCCGTCGGAACCGCCATCTCAGCGACCGCGACCGCGGCCCGGTCCGGCGCCACCGCGCTGGTGGAGTACGCCTTCAACGCGCTCTCGGCCTCGCGCGCCCTCGACGTCACGGCCCTGTCGACGCAGGGGCTCACCGGAGCGATCGAGCGGCAGCGCGGCGCCTTCCAGGAGTGGCGACGCGGCTCGCAGATCTACGGCTCGGGCCTGCTCGAGGTCGAGGGCCGCAGCATCGCCGCCGCCGGCAACATGGACCGGCTCCAGGCCGCCGCGCAGGCGCGTGGGTTCGAGAACGCGACCCGGATGCTCCAGGCGTTCACCCTGGAGCTGACCAAGGTCCCGGGCATGACCGACCAGGGCGCGGCCTCGATCGAGGCCATGCTCGCCTCGGTCCCGAGCTACACCGGCTCGGCCAACGCCTCGATCGTCTCGCTGATCGCCATGATGGCGTCCTCCGAGGACGAGGCGAAGCAGATGGCGTCGTCACTGACCGCGGCCATGCGGGATCCCGCCGCCGCGGGCGGGCCGTATCTCGCGGCGCTCGGCGGCGTCTCGCGCGAGCTGCGCGCGCAGTTCGACCTCGCGCGCCAGAACGGCAACGCCAACCAGATGCAGGCCGCCATCCTGTCCGCCCTGGTCGAGCGCGCCCGCGCCTACGGCAACGAGATGACCCGGTCGCTCCAGGAGCAGCTGAAGAGCTTCTCGGCGCTGGGTCCGCTCGCCGGCCTGTTCGCCTCGCGCCTGCGCGGCCAGGTCGACGAGGCGAACCGGGTGACCGAGGCGCTGGAGAAGCAGCTGGAGGTCATCGAGCGCCGCAACGCCACCCTGGCGCGGACGCCGCTCAATGTGGAGCAGCTCACCGACGCCACCGCGGGCCTCCTCGGCAACACCGCGCAGGCCGGGATCGATCAGGCGACCGGCCGGATCGATCTGCTGCGCCAGCGCCTCCAGGGCGCGACCGGTGACGCCGCCGCGCTGATCCGGAAGTTCGAGGGGTTCAGCAGTTCGGCCTACCGCGACAACGACGGCCGCTTCCGCGTCGGCTTCGGGTCGGACACAACCACCGGCGCCGACGGCCGCGTCAGCCCGGTGAGCGCCGATTCGGTCACGACGCGGGAGGATGCCGAGCGCGATCTCGCCCGCCGCCTCGTGGAGTTCCAGACCGAGGCCGCCGCGCAGGTCGGCGGCGCCTGGCAGAACCTGTCCGACCGGGCGAAGGCCTCCCTCACCTCGGTGGCCTACAATTACGGCTCGCTGCCGCGGGACGTTACCGCCGCGGCGCGCGGCGGCGACGAGGGCGCGCTCGCCGCCACGATCCGCGGACGGTCGGGCGACAACGGCGGGATCAACGCGGGGCGGCGGAACCAGGAGGCCGACAACATCACGGGCGGCGCGACGGCCGAGGCTTTGCGCATGCAGCTCGACCTGCGCCAGCAGCTCGAGGACCGGCAGGCCGGCGGCAACGCCCTCGACCGCGAGGCGCTGGCCACCGCGCAGGCCAATGCCGCCGGGCGACGCGACGAGGTCGCCGCCCAGGAGCGGGCGAACGACGCCCTGCGCCGGCAGCTCGACGCGACCACCGACCTTTCGGCCCGCACGGCGCTCCAGACCCGGCTGGCGCAGGGCGAGGCCGCGTTGGCCGAGAAGCGCGTCGCGCTGACGCGTTCGGAGGCGAGCCTTCAGACCGCCGAGATGGAGACCGGCTCGCGCGAGCGGCTGCGCATCCTCAACGACGCCCTGACGGTCGAGCAGGGGCTGCACGCCCGCGGCACCGCGGCCTGGAACCAGCTCGAGGCCCAGAAGGTCGCCAACACCCGGGCGGTGGAGCAGGCCGAGGCGCAGGAGCGCGCCACCGCCGAGGACACGGCCTACCAGAACGCCAAGCGCGTCCTGGAGGACCGCATGCGCGACCTCCGCCAGGAGGCGCAGGAGCGCGGCCTCAGCTTCGCGGAGCGCCAGGCCGAGACCGGCGCCGTGCTGGGGCAGATCGAGGATCTGGAGCGCGAGCACCAGCGCAAGCTCGCCGAGATCTGGGGCCAGGGCACCAGCCAGTACCGGCAGGCGATGGCGCAGCTCGACCGCCTCGCCGCGGAATCGGCGAGCCGCCGCGCGCAGGCTGAGCGCGAAATGCAGAAGGCCGAGTACCAGGACACCAAGCGCACCTACGAGCAGATCGGCTCGACGCTCACCGGCAACGTCTTCAGCGTGATCCAGGGGCAGACCACGATCGCCCAGGCGGCGCGCAGCACGGCGCTGTCGATCGTTCAGAGCTACGTCCAGGCGCGGGTGAAGCTGATCGCCGACTGGCTCGCGGGCGTCTCGGCGCACCAGGCGGGCGAGGTCGCCAAGACCGCCGCCACCACCGCGGGCGTCGCCGCACGGACCGGCGCCGAGGAGACGGGCGCGGCCTCCGCGTTCGCCACGCAAGCCGGCGCGATGGTGAAGTCGATCATGGCCTCGGCCTCCGAGACCTTCGCGGGCATCTTCGGCTTCCTGTCGCCGCTGCTGGGTCCCGCCGCGGCCGGCCCCGCGGCCGCCGGCGAGGCGACCGTGGCGGCCGCCGCCGCGGCGATCCCGTCCTTCGCGGTCGGCGCGTGGTCGCTGCCCAACGACATGGTCGCGCAGGTGCACAAGGGTGAGATGATCGTGCCGGCCGGTCCCGCCGGCGCCCTGCGCGCGGCCATGGGCGGCAGCCCGGCCCCGAGCCTCGCGCTGAACCACACCACGCAGATCAACGTCTCGGCGCTCGACGGCGCCTCGGTGGCCGACTTCTTCCAGAACCATTCGCGCCCACTGATGCGGGCGATCAACCAGGCGGTCCGGCAGGGCGCGCATCTCGGCCTGTCGCGGCTGGGACCTGGTTGATGGGGCCGGTCTACGCCGTGATCGACTACATCACCGGCTTCAACCTGCTGCCCGCGACCGGGGAGTTCGGCTACGACCCCCTGCCCTACCGGGCCTCGCGCTGGCCGCCCTCGGCGGCCGAGCGCCCGTTCAAGCCGATCAACACCTACGCGGCGCCGGGCTCCGGGAGAACGGATTACAGCCTCGCCCTCGACGCGCTGGCCGAGCAGGTGCCCGGCTGCACCACGGTCAACCTGCTCGTGGCGTGGTTCGGCTCCTCGATCGATGCGCGCGTCTGCAGGATCTACCCGTCCACGATCTACATCGACGGCTCGTTCCAGCGCGTGGACGGGCCCGAGCCCGTCGAGGAGAACTGGCAGGTCTCGGGCCTGACGCAGCTGTCGCGGGCCGCGTCCGGCGCGCCGATCCTGATTCCGATCACCACCGTCGACGGACACGCGGTCTACGGCGGCACGCCGTCCGACCAGAGCGTGGTGCGCTGCCTGCGCGACCTGCGGGCGCGCGGCTACCGCGTCGTGTTCTACCCGTTCCTCCTGATGGATTGCCCCGGCTTCCCGTGGCGCGGGCGCATCGGGCTCGACGCGGACGGGAATACGGCCGCCGCCGCGACGGTGGCCCGGATCCTCGGGCCGGCGAAGCCGTCCCAGTTCACCCGCGATTCCAGCCGCCTTACCGTCGGCTATTCCGGCCCGGCGGATGACTACACGTTCCGCCGGATGATCCTGCACTGCGCCAACCTGTGCGTGCTGGCCGGCGGCGTCGACCTGTTCCTCCTCGGCTCCGAGCTGCGCGGACTGGAGGCGATCCGCGGGCCGGGCTGGACCCGGGCCGGCACGACCGGCGACGACGGCACCGTCACCTGGGACTATCCCTTCGTCGACGGGCTCGGGCAGCTCGCCGACGACGTGCGCGGGATCTTCGACGCGGCCGGTCTGACCCGGGACGCGGCGGGCTTACGCAACCTGATCACCTACTCGCCGGACTGGTCGGTGTGGATGGGCGTGCAGCACCCGGGCGAGGCCGGTCGGTGGCCGCATCTCGACCAGCTCTACGGCCGGGACAGCATCGACCTCGTGGCCTTCGACAACTACCTGCCGCTGTCCGACTGGACGACGGAGGGCGGGCTCGACGCGGCGAACTGGACGGCGCCCGCGCCAGACCGGAGCCGC
Organism: Methylobacterium sp. FW102-HT35C08; assembly: GCF_058790235.1. Lineage (NCBI taxonomy): Bacteria > Pseudomonadati > Pseudomonadota > Alphaproteobacteria > Hyphomicrobiales > Methylobacteriaceae > Methylobacterium > Methylobacterium sp. FW102-HT35C08. The sequence continues at coordinate 2,900,263 of NZ_JBYTCL010000002.1, forward strand.
TGGCCGCCTGGGCCCGACACGATGAACGGCCTCGGGCTCTCGGGCGAGCCGACCCTTTATTCGATGGCCTACCTGAAGCGGAATATCGAGGGCGGCGAGAAGTACGACTGGTTCTACGCCGACTCGGACAATCTCGGGATTGGCCTCGATCCCCTCGGCTCGGATCAGCAGGTGTCCCGGCCGACCGGCGACCGTGTGACCCAGACCCGCAGCCGGTACTATCCGGGCCAGGAGATCCTGGCCAACAAGCAGCTGCGGTGGTGGTGGAAGAACCCGCACCGCGCCGTCTACGACACCGGCGACGGCCAGGGCTGGGTGCCCCGCGGACACATCACCCGATGGGTGCCGCAGTCGAAATCGATCACCACCGTCGAGTACGGCTTCGGCTCGATCGACCGCGCGACCAACCAGCCGAACGTGTTCTACGATCCCAAGAGCACCGAGAGCTTCACCGCGTTCTGGTCGGTGTGGGACAGCGCCGACGGAGCGACCTACACGCCGAGGCGGGACGACACGCTCTGCGCGATGGCCCTGCGGGCGGTCTACGAATTCTGGTACCGCGACGGCCACAACGAGGTCTCGGCCGCCGGGCTGCCGATGCTCCAGACCGCCTTCTTCGCGGTCTGGAACTGGGACGCGCGACCGTTCCCGACCTTCCCGCTGCGGTCCGACGTCTGGGGCGACACCCTCAACTGGCCGGCGGGCCTTTGGGTCAGCGGCAAGGGCCCCGCCCTCCCGCCGCCGCGGTCCGACCCGTCACCGGTTCCGGGGCCGTACCCGACCTTCCCGACTCTCTCCGGTCAGGCGTGGTCGGTACGCTACGCGCCGACGTTCCGCACCGGCGCGGCCGCACACGTCTCGGGCCGGGAAGCGCGGGCAGCGCGGGCACGCGCGCCGTTCTGGGAGATCGAATTGGCCTACGATGTCCTCGCCGGTGGCGGCTTCGCGATGGGCGGGCTCGCCGGTGACTTCGAGCGCCTCGCAGGCTTCTACGGCCAGGTCGCCGGACGCGCTCTGCCGTTCCACGTCGCCGTGCCGCCCGAGCTCGGGGCGGGATCGAGCCTGCTCTTCCGCTTCGCCGACGACGACCTCGACCTGGAGCAGTTCATGGCGCTGCTGTTCGCCACCCAAGCCTTCCGGCTCGTGAGCGTGCGCGGGTGAGCGAGACCCCGCCCGCCTTCCCCGCGCTGCCGGGCCAGGGCTGGTCCGTGCACAAGCGCCCGACCTTCGCGACGCGCCTCGCCCCGCACGTCTCCGGCCGGGAGGTGCGCGCCAGCCTATACGCGGCGCCCCTGTGGGAGTTCGAGGTGACCTTCGACGGGCTGGCCACGGGCGCGGCCTTCCCCGGGCTCGGCGCGAACTCCCTGCAGGCGCTGCTCGGCCTATTCCTGCGCTGCCAGGGCCGCTTCGGGACGTTCCTCTACACGGATCCGACCGACAACGCGGTCTCGGCCGGCGCGATCGGCGTCGGCGACGGGAGAGCACAGGCGTTCCAGGCGCTGCGCACGCTCGGCGGCTTCTCCGAGCCGGTGGGCTGGGTCACCGCGCTGCGCGCCGTCATCGTCGACGGCGTGCCCGCCGAGGGCTGGAGCCTCGCCGCGCCGAACCGGATCGTGCTGCCGGCCGCGCCGGCCGCGGGCGCGGTGATCGGCGCGGAGTTCAGCTTCGCCTACCTGTGCCGCTTCCTCGACGACGTACAGGACTTCGAGAACGTCATGGCCGGGCTGTGGAAGGCGGAAGGGGTCAAGTTCCGGAGCGTACGGACGTGAGGCCGGCCGATCCCGCACTCGTGGCGTACCTCGCCGAGATGCGCGCGCGGGCCGACAAGCGGCTGCTGATGGCGGACTGCTTCACCTTCACGCTGCTGTCGGGCCTGATCCTCGCCTACACTGACGCCCACGTGCCGATCGCGCTGAACGGCACCACCTACAGCGCCGATTCGGTTCTGGTGGACGGGCTGCGCTACCGCTGCACCACTGGCCTCGACGTCGATCAGCAGCGGATCACGGTCTCAGCGCGCCTGACCGACACGGTCGGCGGCGTGCCGTTCCTGGTAGCCCTGCGCGAAGGCGTATTCGACGGCTGCACGATCCGGCGCGATCGGGCCTTCCTCACCGCCTGGGACGCCCCGCCGATCGGCGGCGCGACGCTGTTCACCGGGCGCCTGGCGAGCGTCGACCAAGTGGGGCGGACCTCCGCGACCCTGACGGTGGCGAGCGAGCTGACGCTGCTCGACATCGACCTGCCGCGCAACGTCTGGCAGCCGACCTGCAACCATACACTTTACGATACCGGCTGCCGGCTCGTGCGACAGGCCTATGCCTCGGCCGGGACTGTCGGCGACGGGGCGAGCACGACGTTCATCCCCTGGGCCGGCGCGAGCGAGGCGCATACGCAGGGCACCGTGACGTTCACGTCGGGCGGCAACAACGGGGTTTCGGCCACGATCAAGCTGGCGGACGCCGCCGGGTTGACGCTGACCTACCCGCTGCCGGCGCTCCCGGCCCCGGGCGACAGCTTCACGGCCTACCAGGGCTGCGACCACACCCTGGCGACCTGCCGGTCCAAGTTCGCCAACGAGGCGAACTTCCGCGGCTTCCCGTTCGTGCCGACGCCAGAGGCTGCGTTCTGACGGGCAGAACCGGCCGCTGACCGACCGATTGCGACCCTACCCAGCCGTCCCAATCCCCGTCAGCGCTTCTCCAAAGCGGTCGTTCGTCGGTCGTACAGCAACTTCCGCAGAGGGTGGGGAGCGGAAGTTGGCTCAACGCCTTAGAGCGGACCTTCGGTTCTCTCTACGCTCATCCCGTTCGTCCGCGACGCTCTCGCTGATCTCCCAGGCGGCGCCACGAGCCGCAATGAGGTCAGCCAGCGTACACAGGTAGCCGCGCCTTCAGACACTGCTTCTCACAGCCGCGGCGAACACATGGTTGAATGTGCGCCGGCTCAGAAGCGGCCAGGTTGGGCCCGTGACCGATTGGAACGCCCTCCCGCCTGCCGAGCAGCGGCCACAGCTTGCCAGAGAGATGCAGATCTCGCGGAGCCAAACCTTAATGGCCCGGTCCCGCACCATGGAAGCCCTGGCAATATCCCGTGAACTCCTGGCTGTCCCAGTCTATGGACCCATGGACCAAAGGGCATCCGCAGACGTGGCCGTAAGTGAGCCTGATCTTGGCAGAGACTTTCGGGCTGGATGAGCGTAGGATGTTGGGATCACCGGCCCGTTCCCGAACCTGTAGGCGCTGGTGGCTGAGAGAGATGTGTGCTCCCGCCTGCGTTGCGCGGAGCAACACGATGCCCGATCCCGATCACGAGCGGCGCTCTCTGGCCGAGCAAGCCAAGTCTCTCATCCAGGCCGTCCGGTCGCCCAAGCTTGCCGCATGCCGACCAATGCCTCGATACTTCTTTCACATCGATAGAAAGCAGCGCCACGTCGACACAGACGGAGTTGAACTTGTGGATTTAGAGGCAGCCAGGAAGGAGGCGTTGAGGATCATCGGCGAGTTGATGGTCGACAACTCGATGGGCGACATCTGGTCTGGCGGCGAATGGGTCATGACGGTTGCCGATGAAAATGCACAAGAGCTGTTCAGCATTCGGCTCTCGACGTCTCAACGGAATGGTGCAGGTTCCGACTAGGCCCTCCTTGTGCGGCGGCACTCACTGGGCAGTAACCCATGGGCGGCTTTAACCCGGGTGCTGCAAGTCCTACCGCGCGACGGGCTGATCTCGCTGCGGGGACGCCGCCTGCGGGTACTCGCGCCGCGGCTGCTGCGCGAGCTTGCGGAGTTCGAGGCCGGATACCTCTGACGTTCACCGGCCGGCGCAGGGCGCATGGCGGCCTGCTTGTTACCCAGACGCCGGGCTGCGCGACCTAGTCGCCGTCGTGATTGGCGGGCAGCACGCCGGCAGCCGTCGCGATGAGAACGGCCTCGGGCAAGGTGTGGGCGCCGAGCGTCTCCATCACACGAGCCCGGTGGATCTCCACCGTGCGCGGGCTTAGGCCCATCGTCCGTGCGATGGTCTTGTTGGTCCCGCCAGCGAGCAATCCCTCCAGCACCGCGTGCTCACGTGCCGACAGAGCCGCGATCCGGGCACGGGCCTTGTCGTCCCCGCGCGCCCGATCCGCTTCGGCGTTGATCTCGGCGAGCGCCGTTCTAACCGCGAACAGCAACGCCTCCGGTGCCCAGGGAACCTCGAGAAAATCGACCGCTCCCGCCTTCATGACGCGGACCCCGAAGCCGACATCGCCCCCGCTCGCGCCGACCGCCACCACGGGCAGGTGCGCGCGTGCCGCCTTCAGTTCGCTTGCGACAAGTAGGTCGCCGGCCGCCTCCAAGTTGAACACGACGCAGCCCGGGATCAGCGAGCCCGCCATCTTGAGGAGGGCCCGACCGCTCCCAAAGGCTCGCACCTCGTACCCGCCGGCCTGAAGGGTACCGACGAGGCCGCGCCGGGAATCGTCCCCGCCCGCGATCACGTAGGCGCGCAGGCCGGTGTCGGTGGTGATGTCCTGCGCGATCCCGCCCGCTGACCGGATCCATCCGTCAGTGCCCGGGATCGGGAAGAAGGTGTCGCGGATGCGGCGCACCGCGTGATCCGAGGCGCGCTGGATGCGGTACTCCAAAACGAGTGTCTCGCCATCGCCAACCCGCTTCAGCGCCTGCGCGGCGGCGTCGCGGTCCTCCGGGTGGACGCTGGCGAGCCAACTCGCGAGGTCCGGCATGTCCTCGGCAGGCATGCCCCAGACCTGCGCGAAGGCCGGGCTGAGATAATCGAGCCGCCCGCTCTCCAGGTCGGCGAGCCAGAGCACGTTGGCCGAATGCTCGGCGAAGCGCCGGAAGCGCTCCTCGGTCAAGCGTAAGGCACTCACCTTCTGCAGGCGGTCGATCACCGGCCCCAGGATGATGGTGTAGGTGCGCAGGAACTCGGTGTCCTCGTTGCCGAAGTCGCGCGGTTCGGTCGCGTCCACCTGCAGCAGGCCGTAAGCCTTCCAGCCGGGCACGAAGATCGGCACGTTGGCGAATGCGATGACCCCGGCCTCCTTGATGAACTCGGGGACCTCGAAGCGCTCCTCCTTGCGGATGTCCTGCGTGATGATCGGCTTGCCTTCCTTGATCGCGAAGGTCTCGGAGGAGCGCTCTCCCATGGGTAGGCGCAGCCGGCCAACGATGCCCGGATCCCAGCCGACGCCAGCCCGCACGAGCAGGCTTTGCCTGTCCCCTTGGATCTCTAGGATCTTGGCGCGGCTGGTGCCGAGAGCCTCGGCGACGAGACGGCAGGCTTCGGTCAGCACCTCGTCGAGGTTCTCGCTGCGCAGAGCGAACTCGCCGAAGTCGGCCAGCACCTGCTGGCGCTTCATCATCTGCTCTTGGCTGGGCATCGGAGGCCCCCGGCGCTGAGCGATCAGGCGCTGGTCAGCGAAGAACCGTGGCGCGGACCCTGCGGAGCACCTTACCCACCTGCGTTAACACCGCGAGCCAATCCTGGGTTCAAGTCAGTCCCTGTACTGCCTGGAAGCGGACGTTCCCAGCTTCAGCAAGGGGTCGGGAGCGGGCGTGGATACGATGTCCGCTCCTATGGATCGCCATCCCAGAAGCGGACCGGCGGAAAACCACCCCAAACAGACATGCCGAGCGTGGATCCAGCGTCAGATCCGAACCGCTGAGCTGGGCTCGTCTTCCAGCGAGTAGGGCTCGGCGCGCGATGACGTGACCGGGGATGAAGCGCGTCGAGGGCTTTGCATGCTCGCTGAAGACGAAGGGCGCCGCCACCTCGTGCGCGAGGCCCGACGCTGGATCGGCACGCCCTACCATCCCGGCGCCGACCTGCGCGGCGTCGGGGTTGATTGCGGCATGCTCCTCGTGCGCGTGTTCGTCGATGCCGGCCTCGTGCCGGCGTTCGACCCGCGCCCCTACCCGCAGGACTGGCATCTCCACCGCGACGACGAACGCTACCTCGGCTTCGTGTCTGAACGCGCTGCCGAGGTCGCTCAGCCAGAGCCCGGCGACGTTGTGGTGTTCCGCTACGGTCGCGCCTACGCCCACGGCGGCATCGTCACGGCAACCGAACCGCTGACGCTGGTGCACGCCTTCTCGCCGGCCCAGGCCGTGATCGAGGAGCCGATCGCCCGTAATCCCGTCCTCGCCCAGTCGGGCCGGCACCCGCGCTTCTTCAGCCTCTGGGCCGCCCGCGCGACCGCCGAGGCCGACCAAATCTGAGACCGCCATGAGCCTGTTCGGCGGGAAGAAGCGCACGGTCCGGCCGGACTACACCGGCCTGCAGGTCCAGACCGCCTCGAGCGCGCTGCCGATCCCGATCGTCTACGGCACCAACCGTATCGCCCCGAACATCCTCTGGTCCGACGGCTTCCAGACGCACGCGCAGCGCAGCAAGCGCGCGGGCGGCAAAGGCGGTGGCGGGCGCAGCATCACCGGCTACACCTACTCGACCTGGATCATGTTCGGCCTGGCGGAAGGGCCGGTCCAGGGCATCGGCGAGGTGTTCAACGGCCAGTCGGTCACACCCTTCCCGACCAACTTCCTCAGCCTCATCTCTGGCGACACGCCGCAGCAGCCCTGGGCGCCGGCTCTGGCCCGCTACCCGGCCGCCGCACTGCCCTACAACGGCACCGCCTATCTCGCCTCGCCCTACTTCGACCTGGGCTCGAGCGCGACCATCTCGTCAATCGCCTTCGAGGTCGTTGGCCGCCTCGCCGGCACCGCGGGGCCGCTCGGGCAGGATGCGGATCCGGCTGCCCTGGTCTCCGACTTCCTGACCAACGCGCAGTATGGCGTCGGCCTGCCAGCCAGCGCGCTGAGCGGCGCGGCCTTGTTCGGATCCTCGGGCGACGGCACCTACCAGACCTACTGCGCCGCCCTCGGCCTCGGGCTGAGCCCGGCGCTCACCGACGCCGAGACCGCCAACTCGATCCTGGCGCGGTGGCTGAGACTGACCAACAGCGCGGCGGTATGGTCGGGCGCGCGGCTCAGGATCGTCCCCTACGGCGACCAGGTCGTGACCGGGGTCACGCACACCGGCGCCAGCGTCACCTACGTGCCCGACGTCGCGCCGGTCTACGATCTCACTGACGACGACTTTCTGGCAGCCGAGGGCGACGATCCGGTGCGCATCGCGCGCAGCGATCCGTACGGCCTGCCCAACGTCCAGCGCGTCGAGTGCTCCGATCGCAGCCACGGCTATACCGCCACGACCGTGGAGGCGCGGGACCAGGGCGCGATCGAGCGCTACGGCTTGAAGGTCGGCGGAACCATCACCGCCCGGGAAATCTGCGCGCTGTCGATCGGGCGGCTCGTGGCGCAACTCGCGCTGCAGCGTGCGCTCTACATCCGCAACACCTTCACGTTCCGCCTGTCCTGGGAGTTCTGCCTCCTGGAGCCGATGGACGTCGTGACGCTGACCGATCCGGGGCTGGGGCTACTGCGAGCCCCGGTGCGCATCACAGCGATCGAGGAGGACGAGGACGGGCTTCTCAACGTCACGGCCGAGGAGTTCCCGCGCGGGACCGCGACCGCGGCTTCCTACCCGGCGGTCGGCGCGACCGGATCGGCGGTCGACCGCGACCGGGCGCCCGCGCCCGTCAACGATCCGCTCATCTTCGAGCCGCCGGCCGCGCTGACTTCGGGCGTGCCGCAGGTCTGGATCGCGGCCTCCGGCGCTAATGCCGACCCGTACTGGGGCGGGGCGAACGTCTGGGTCTCGCGCGATGGCGCCGCCTTCGTCGATATCGGCACGATCACGGGCCCGGCCCGCCAGGGCGTGCTCACCGCCGATCTGGCCGCCCCGGCCGGGCCCAACCCCGATCTCGGCAACACGCTCACAGTCGATCTGGGCCGATCCGGCGGCACGCTCGCCTCCGCCAGCGAGGCCGACGCGCGGGACGGCGTCACCCTCGCCCTGGTCGGCCAGGAACTGGTGTCCTTCGCCACCGCGATGCTCACCGCGTCCCACCTCTACGCCCTGACCTATCTGGAGCGCGGGCTCTCCGGCTCGCCGGCCGGCGCGCACCCGGCCGGGACGTCCTTCACGCGGCTCGACGAGGCGGTATTCCGCTACAGCGTGCCGGCGGCCTATATCGGCACCCAGCTCACCCTGAAGCTGCAGTCGTTCAATATCTTCGGCGGCGCGGCCCAGGATCTGGCGACCTGCACGCCCTACACAGTGACGCCGATCGGCTCGGGCCGGTTCGGCCCGGTCGCCGAGACCCTAGCCGTCGGCAGCGGCCCGGATCTGGGGCTCGCCTCGCAGGCCGCCACCCGCAGCGACGATTTCGGCCTCGCCTCCGACCCCTACCCCAACTTCCTCGATCTGGGGCTCGCCTCGTCATGAGCGTGCGCACGCAGTGGCTGCGGGACGCGTGGTCGTTCCTCGCGACCTTCGTCGGCAGGCCGGGCGAGTTCGTCGTCGACACCACCAACTGGCGCCTGGTCGTCCATGATGGCGTGACGCCCGGCGGCCACCCGTCCGTCTCCGCCGGCGATCTGAAGGCTGGCGTGCCGGTGCTGGGCATCAACACCGCGGCCGACGCCACCAATCGCCTCGCGGTGAAGTCCGAGGCCGCGCTGCTCTCCTGGGACGAGGTCACTCCCGGGGCCGGCAACATGCGCCTGACCCTCAACAAGAAGGCTGCGGCTAACGACGCCGGCTTCGTCCTGCAGACCGGCTACGCGAGCCGGGTCCTGTTCGGCACGCTCGGCAGTGACGACCTGACCGTGAAGACCAGCGCAGATGGGGCCACCTTCCGGACGGCCATGACGGTCTCGGCGGCGACGGGCTATGTCGGCCTGTCCGGGGTGACCGAACCGAGCGCGCCGCTGCATGTCCAGGGCTCCGGCGCGCAGCCGATCGTCCAAGTCGAGGCCTTCGGGGGCGATGCGGCCGGTAAACGCGGGCCCGTCACCAACTGCAGCGTCCGGGCCGCCCGCGGCGCACCGGGGGCGGCGCTGCCGATCAAGGCGGCCGACCGGATCTTCGGCCTGTTCGGCGCCGGCTACCACACCGGCGGCGCCTATACGGCCGATGCCGTCGCGCTCCTGGGTGTCGCCGAGGAAGATCTCACGGCAGCGGCGCAGGGCACCTGCCTCGATATCCAGACCACCGCGCCCGGCACCACCACGCGTCGATCGGTGGTGAAGGTCCGCGGCAACGGCGCACTGGAGCTGCAGCCGTTGCCGGCCGAGCCGGCAGGCGGCGCACAGGGCCAGATATACGCCGACAGCACGGCGACGGCGCTCCGATGGCACAATGGCACCTCCTGGAGCCGGATTACCAACTTCGCCAAGGCCGCCGCGTCGACGAACTTCGACAACTACATCGCCGCGAACGCCTGGACCAAGGTGCAGTTCAACGTCGCCGACAGCAACGACCAGGGCGCGTTCGACGCGGCGAAGAACCGGTTCGTCGCCCTCGAGGCCGGCCTCCACGGCTTCACCGTCTCCCTGACCTACAAGAAGAACGGATCGAGCGCCCCGACGGCGCTGGAGGTGCAGCTCTACCGGAACGGGGCGGCGTCCGGGCGCGGCCGAGCCGCGGCGACCGGCGCGCTGATCGACGGCGTCAGCGCGGTCAACCTCGCGACTGTCCTGAAGCTGGCGGCGAAAGACACCGTTGAGGTCTTCGTGCGGTTCACGGGCGCCGACGGCTACGTGGCCGCGGCCGATTCCTTCTTCGGCGCCCGACAGCAGCCGTGATCGCCTTCAGCCGCGGATAGGGCAGCTTTTCCCGTCCGACGCAGAAGCGCGGACCCGCGCAGTGGGGGCGGCCAAGCCTCGACAGGAGTCTTCCATGGACCTCTCGCCCCTCGGGCGCGCCGCCCTTGCGGCGCGCGAAGGCTGCCGGCTGCGCGCGTACCAGGACAGCGTCGGCGTCTGGACGATCGGCCGGGGCCACACGAGTGCGGCCGGCCCGCCCAGCGTGCAGGAAGGCCTGAGCCTGACTCAGGCGGAAGCGGACGCGCTCTTCGCCGCCGATCTGAAGCCCTACGTCGCGACCGTGCGTGCCGCGCTCGCCAAGCTGGTGCCGCAGCCGTTCTTCGACGCCTGCTGCTCGCTGTGCTTCAACATCGGTCAGCCGAACTTCTCGCATTCCAGCGTCGTGCGGCTCGCCAATGCCGGCGATCTGCCGCGGGCGGTGGAAGCCTTCCTGATGTGGGACCGGCCGGCCGCGATCATCTCCCGCCGACAGGGCGAGCGCGACCAGGCGGCGTTGGCTGCCTACGGCACAGTCCACGCCCGCCGCGGCGATCCAGCACCGGTGCGCCCGACAGAGGGACCGACACCTGCCGCGCCGCCGCGCCCCGACCCGCTCGCGCCCATGACTGGCACGACGGGAGCGGCGCTCGAATCCTGGTGGCTGCGCCTGCGCGATGCCATCCGCGTCAACATGCAGAAGGGTGCCTGACTATGGGGTTCCTCGCCATCCTCCCGGCCCTGCTCGGCGCCGTCGGTCCGATCCTCGCGCGTGTGCTGCCCGACGAAGGCCAGCGCCTGCAAGTGCAGCTGGAGCTTCAGAAGGCGCTGATCGAGCAGCAGGGCGATCTCGGCCGCGCCATGGCCGAGGTGATGAAGGCCGATGCCGGCTCGGAGAGCCCGCTCGCCCGCAACGCGCGGCCGCTCACGGTGCTGTGGGCGCTGGCGATGATCACCTGGGTCGGCGTGGTCGCGCCGATGATCGGGCTGCAGGTCGAGGTGGTGGCCGCGCTCAAGGGCGTGCCGGCCGAGCTGTGGTCGCTGCTCACCGTGGGGATTGGCGCCTACATGCTGGCCCGCTCGGTCGACAAGATCGTGCCGCAGGTGGTCGGCCCGAAGGGCTGAGCCTGAAGGCCACGGGCGCGCCGCGATGACGGACGAGACACCGTCCCGGGCCCCGACAGCGCGGCCGGACCACGGCGAGCGAAGGACCGGAGCCATGGCGGACCATCTGCCCGAATGGATCGGGCGCCTAATCGAGCGGGTCGAGGCGACCGGCCGGCAGATGGACGCGCTCGGCGGCAAGCTCGACCGTATGGACGAGAAGCTGGAGGGCGTGGCCTACCGGCGCGACATCGAGCTGTTCGTGGCGCGCGACGAGATCGAGCGGCGGATCGACAAGGCGGTGGACGGCGCGAAGGCGGAGGCCGCGAAAGGACTCGCCGAGGTCGCCGGGCAGGTGCGCGACCTGCGCAAGATCGGCTGGGGCCTGGCCTCGGCGGCGTTGCTGGCGTTCGGGGGGATCGTGCTGGCGAAGGTCGGGCTGGCGGGGCGGTGAGCTGGCATTCATGCCCGCGAGCTCCGTGGGGCGCCCTGACATCGGCCGGGGCGGCGTCCACCGTTTCAGCCCCGCCGGCGCCGCCGCGCGAGGCTCTTTCCCAAGAGGGGCTCAAGTACGCCCCTTCCCGGCTTCGGCGGAAGGCCCCTCACCATCCGGTGCTGAACCTGAGAAGCCCGCCCGGTCCGCCGGCGCGGGCTTTTTCGTGCCGGTCGCGGTCGGCAGAAGACGCGGCCGCCGCACCTAAGCTCTTCAATTGATGTGGACCAAATCCGCGTGGGACCGAAGCTGCCCGGCATTGCCCTCTGAGATCGCGTCGGGGGGAGTGCCGAATGCCACGCTACTTCTTCGATTATGAGGACGAAGAATTCTACCCTGACGAGGATGGGGTCGAATGCTCCGATCTCGCTCGCGCGCGCCGAGAGGCGACGCTGAGCTTATCCGAGATGGCCCGGTACGCGATCCCCTCGGATGGGGGCAGCAAAACCGTCTCCATGACCGTGCGTGATGAGGCAGGCGCTCCGGTGTATACGGCGACCCTGACCTTCGCCGGCCATCAACCAAGCAGCGTGACATCCAGCCAGCGGCTCGGCTCACACGCTGGTGAGATCGGACGCGCCTCCGCCCCGTGAGCAGATCGGCGCGGGGCCAGCACAAAATCACGGGTTTCCGCCGGGCAGCCTTCTCGCCACGTCGCTCAAGATCGACAGCCATGACGGGGGCGCCGACGTGGGCGTGACGGAACCGAGGGCGAAAGAGGATCTTCCCGACTGGAGTTGAAGGGCTGTCGCCGGTTTTTAAAACCAAAAGTTATCCTTGAAAGGGTAGATATCTGGCTCTTTTTGCAGAAAACCTGCAAATATCACTTGACTAACGCTTAAATCGACTTCGTTCGTTTTGCGTGCACCCCAGGAGATGCAAATGGACGAGAACACTCAAGTTTCAGGACCGGATCAGCTCGATTTCGTCCAACTCACCACCGACATCGTCGCCGCCTATATCTCGAACAACTCGGTGCGGCCTGCCGACCTCCCGCCTCTTCTGACCGAAGTTCACGCTGCGATCGCCGGGCTCAACAGCGCCCCTGCTTCCGCCGAGCCGAAGGCCGAGAAGCTGACGGCTGCGCAGATCCGCAAGTCAATCACGCCGGACGCGCTGATCAGCTTCATCGACGGAAAGCCGTACAAGACCCTGAAGCGGCACCTCAGCGGAAATGGGCTGACAATCGAGGAGTACCGCCAGCGCTACGGCTTGCCGCGCGACTACCCGACTGTAGCGGCTAGCTACTCCGAGCAGCGCTCCAAGCTCGCCCTGGCGCTTGGGCTCGGCAACCAGAATAGAAAGGCCCCGGCGAAGGCTACAGCTGCCGACGAGACCATCTCAGAGGCGCCGAAGCCCCGTGGCCGGAAGAAGGCTGCTGAACCCGTTGCTGCGCCGGCCGAGAATCCTGCTCGGGTTCGCAAGTCGAAGAAGGCCGCAGCCGAGTAAGCTGCTCGACCCCTACCAGCCCCGCCGTCACCGCCGCGCGGGGCTTTTTCGTTCCAGGGGTCGCTCAACCGCCCAAGGCCCGCGCTCTCTGGCTTGGCGTGCCTTTTTCCAGCAAACCGCTCAGCTCACGAAAGGCAGTGTCCATCTTCGCGAGATGTTGGTCCCTAGCAGCCTTGGCCGTGTCATCGACGATGATCCCGCCATGCGTTTGGCCGAACTCCTGAGCGAGCGTCAGCAGCTTGACGGCGCCGGCTTCAATCTCGGGAGTGACCTCCACGAAGGCAAGCGCGTTCTGAACGTGCGCCTTCACGTTGCGAAGATGCATGTCGGTTCCAAGCCCGACCGCGAGCTGCTTGATCGTGCCTTCCATCGCGGCAAGGCTTTCAACGGCTAATTGGGACAACTCTAATTCTCCACTCTCAGGGCCTTCGCATCCGTCGACATCTCGAACGCCTCGGCTTCCGCCGGCGCGCTCTTCGTCGGTTCAAGGACCAGGCCTCGGCTGCGGACCGTGCGGTTCGGACGGTGAGCCGAGCTGCGCCACCGAAGCCGGAAGCTTATCGGTCACTTTCGGAACGGCGGCCGTGATGAAGGCGAGCAGCACCATCCAGCCCCAGCCCTCGCGTGAGCGAAGCGCCAGAACGGTCGCACACAGAACGCAGATGATCGGCAGCGCGTTAGCTGCCACCATGTACATGGTAGACATAGAACTATGCGCCTGTTCCGGCGCCTCCTTTATCCCAGTGCGGCTATTTTGGGCGGTGGAGCGTCATCCATCTCCAGCGCGTCGCGAACCCACGCGGGGTCTTTGTCAATCAAGGTCAGTAGAACTCGCGCAGGGCCTTCAGGGCGACGGTCGCCCTGCTCCCAGTGTCGGACGGCAGCCAAGCTGAAGCCGAAGCGGACAGCAAACTGCGCCTGCGTCAGCTCCATCTTGCGGCGTATGGCCCGGACATCGACCGTATCCGGGACACACACCTGCCGTTCGCGTGCACTGGTCGCATCGCCACGGGCGTGCGACAGCGCCTCCTGTAGCCCAGTGATGATCTTGCGACCGCTCATCTCTCGCTCCTCGGTAGTCTTCTTTTGATTTTTAGGCTCTCCCGCCTGAGATCAGGCGGTAACTTATGCTGATGCGCTCGTGGACAAGCTCATTGACCAGAAGGCGCATGTCAGCCTTCTCGGCTTCCGTGATGTCTATGCGCTCGCCCTTGGCGTAGACCGCCAAGAGGTAGACCGGCATATTCAGGTCTCGGAAGTAGTAGATCACCCGAGCGCCTCCGCGCTTACCCTGAGAGCGGGCGCGCCAGCGCAGCTTGCGGATACCTCCAGTCGCCGGGATGATGACCCCGGCTTCGGGATATGTCGCAAGATGTGCGATCAGGTCTTCGTACTCACGGTCGTTGAAGACAGAAGCCATATCGCGAGTACATGATGCCATTTCGGCAATCGTTATGGGGTAGTTACACGCATTGAACATTTCCAACTTCGTCCTCGATTTGGCCATCGAGGTTCGGCCCCCTCGTGGCATCAGCCGCCCGTTGGAAACAGCGTGTACTCCAATGGCGTACAGGACGCAAGCTAAAACATGCCAATGGCATACTCGTTCCCTCTTTCTGAACGGTTAAGCTTTCAGCCGTAATCCGCGGCCATGTCCGACCTCTCGCCCGCCGTCGCCTCCTGGCGCGACCAGATTGAGCGCTTGTCCGAGCACGCCTCGCCCTGCCGGTACCTCCTCCCGGCGAAGTGGAAGGCGATGCGCGAGAACGCGCTTGCGTTCCTCGACCAGCACGGCGCCGAGGCCCACCGGCTCGGCTGGACGGCGCCGCAGCTGTTCGGCGTCCACCCCGAGCACGGCTTCCTGCGCGTCGAGTATGCGGGCGCCCTGATGGTCAACGACAGCCCAGCGGCCGGCGTCGAGCCTAACCGGATCGTGTTCGACCGCTTCTCCGGCTACCGGACGAAGCCGGGTCAGACCTGGGGGCCGCCGGTCTGGGAGTTCGCGGCCCGCGCGCGCTGAGGCGCCGGTGGCACGTGTCTCGCTCGGCAACGTTTAACTCTGTCCGAAACTGGACCGAACTACCGTGATGGGCGTGGGTTTGCCCACGATGGAGCCAAGATGGAGGCGCGGGTGCCGCGATACTTCTTCAACGTCCACGACGGCCGCAGCGAGCTCGACGCCGAAGGCACTGAGCTGGCCAGCAAGGATGCTGCCCGGCTCACCGCGGTACAGCTCACCGGCGAGATCTTGCGAGACGAGGCACGCCTCCGCAAGTTCGGGGAGGATTGGCGCCTTGAAGTTCTGGACGTCGCCGGTGCGAACGTCTGCACGGTCGATGTGCGCGTCAGCGTCCCTGTCGCGGACGGTTGAGATCAGGGAGCCACCCTTCGGGGGTCTTCCTATCGAAGGGGGAGCGGCTAGTCCCGGTCTGCCTTGGGCTGCAGGCTAGCAGTTGCCTTCACGACAGCCAAGATTCCGGTCCGGGTGGTACTGTCCGCGATGCTCGTGAAGGCCCTTACGAGCTCCATCACCTCCGAATCATCGAGGAAGGGTGTCGCTCCAGAGCTGGGCCCGTCCGACTGCGGCTGACGGGCGAAGAACGTCTCCACCGGGACTTTCAGGACGTCGGCTATCGCCTGGAGTCGGCCGGCACCGACGCGGTTGCGGCCCTTCTCATATTTCTGAACCTGCTGAAAGCTAATGCCTAGGGCGTTTCCGAGAGCGGTCTGGCTCAAGCCCTGGGCTGCTCGAAGCGCGGCGATACGGCTGCCGACCGTCCGATCGGCGTCGGTCGCGAGCTTGGGCGCAATTTGGGCGGTCACGGGTGCGGTCACTCGACGTTGGCTTTCAGATCAGTATGGCTGGGGCGTTCGAAGCGTCGGCGCTCTTCAAACACGATGATGCACAACTTAGTTGCGCACAGACATGCAATTTTGACGTGTGTCAATCAACCGGTTTGACCTTAGCCGCAGACAGCTTCGCGTCTACGCAGTCAGGCCTCGGCCGCCGTGCTGGCCTTCTCCAAACTCGTGATCCGGGCCAGACGGTCGCTCACGAGTGGACCGGTAGGCACCCTGATCTGAAGCGGTAATGGCGTGACCGCAGGTTCACCGCCAACTGTTTGCGCTGATTAAACCCGCGCCGTGATTGGCCTTTCCGGGCTGAGTTCACATCCATCCACCGGCGTGGAAGAAACCGCTCGCCTGCAGATTGAACCGACCCGGCACATCAGCTTTGTTCTGTTTCCGTTCTAAATGGCGGAGCGCAGGGTGCACCTCAACCGGATCGACGAACTGCTGGTCCAGAGCCCCGACGCGGTCCGCGTGCCGGTGATCGGGCAGGCCCTGTGCGCCGGCTTCCCGTCGCCGGCCGACGACTTTCTCGAAGGCGCGCTCGAGCTGCCGCGCTGGCTCGTGCCGAACCCGCCCGCCACCTTCCTGTGGCGGATCAGTGGCTCGTCCATGGAGGGCGCCGGCATCTACGACCGCGACCTCGCCTGCGTCGACCGCAGCCTCAAGGCCGGCCACGGCAGCGTCGTGGTCGCGGCGATCGACGGCCAGATGAGCTGCAAGCGCCTCGTGCTCGACGGCAACGTCGCGCGGCTGGCCTTCTGCAACCCGGACCTGCCGGCCTTCGCGGTCGATGAGTTCGGCGAGGGCGCGATCTGGGGCGTGGTGCGCTTCTCGATCCGCTGGCACGTCGCGCGCGGGCAGCTGTCGTGAGCGGGCCCGAGGCGCGCCTGCGCGACCGGATCGGCGGCGGCCGGGCCGTGGCGCTGATCGACGGCAACAGCTTCTACTGCTCGTGCGAGCGCGTGTTCGACCCCAAGCTCGCCGCGGTGCCGGTCATCGTGCTCTCGAACAACGACGGCTGCGCCATCGCCCGCACCGCTGAGGCCAAGGCGCTCGGCATCCGGATGGGCGACCCGTACTTCAAGATCCGCGACCTGTGCCGGGTCCAGGGCGTGCGGGTGTTCTCGTCGAACTACACGCTCTACGGCGACATGTCTGGGCGCACCAACACGGTCTACCGGCAGTTCAGCCCGCAGGTGGAGATCTACTCGATCGACGAGAGCTTCCTGAACCTGTCGGACGTGGCGCCGGCGCTCCGGGTCGAACTCGCCCGCGACCTGCGCGCGACCGTCCGCGCCTGGACGGGGATCCCGACCTGCGTCGGCATCGGTCCGACCAAGACGCTCGCCAAGCTCGCCAACCACATCGCCAAGACGGTGCCGGATCTCGCTGGCGTGTGCGACCTGACCGACCCAATGGCCTACGCGCACTGGCTGTGCCGGATCGACGTCGCCGAGGTCTGGGGCATCGGCCGGGCGTCGCTGGCCAAGCTCCAGGCGATGGGCGTCGAGAGCGTGGCGGACCTGCGCGACCTCGACCCGCGACCGGTGCGCAAGGGCCTGACCGTGGTGGGCGAGCGCATCATCCACGAGCTGCGCGGGCTGGCCTGCCTGCCGCTGGAGATGGTGCCGGCGCGCCGGAAAGGCTGCGCGGTGACCCGCTCGTTCTCCAGCCGGATCACCGAGCGGGCGGTGCTGGAGGAGGCGGTGTCCGCGCATGCGACGCGGCTCGGCGAGAAGCTGCGGCGGGAGGGTCTCGGGACCAACCACGTCACGGTCTTCTATCACACGAGCGAGCACGACCGGGATGATCCGATGCGCTCGGTCTCGACCACGGTGCAGTTGCCGGAGCACACGTCGGACACGCTGGCGCTGATCAAGGCGGCGCGGCACGGGGTGGCCAAGACCTGGCGGGAGCCGGGCGAGCGGCCCTGGCGCTACGCGAAGGCGGGGATCGTCACCAACGATCTCGTGCCGCTGTCGCACAGCCCGCGGGCGCTGATCGGCGCGCTGGATCGCGAGCGATCGGGGCCGCTGATGGCGGCGATGGATGCCTGCAACGCCCGGTGGGGCCGCGGCGCCGTGGTGCCGGCTCGGGCGGGGCTGGTGAGCCGGCGCGACTGGAACACCAAGTTTGAGATGCGCACGCCGCGTTACACGACGCAGGTGAGCGAGCTGCCGGTCGCCTACGCGTGACCGTCCTTTTTCGCGAGCGATCGCAAGCTGGAGAGGCCGCTATGGGTGGATTTCTGCCGGTCCGCTTTCGGACGGCGAAGCATAGGAGCGGACGCTGCAGCCGCGCTCGCTTCCGCTCCCGATCACCCTGGCGTCGCGGACTTATCCTGCTAGCGTCAGCGTTAAGAACATCGTGGGCCAGATCTAGCCGTCATCGAACCGATCGACGAGCAACCGCACTCCAAACCGCCCGTTGTCTGACGCAATCAGTAACGGAGGTGGCTAATGAAATCTGCGGCGCTCGCTCCCGTCGTCTTAGCTCTGGCACTCGGCTTTGCTGGCCCTGCGCTGGCTAAGAAGGACAAGCCGGGTCCCGACTGGATGCCAGCTGAGCAGGTCAAACAGAAGCTTATGGACGCGGGCTACACCACCATCACAGAGCTGGAGGCCGACGATGGGCATTGGGAAGGCGAGGGCCTGAAGAACGGCGTGAAAATGGAGTTCCACGTTGATCCAAAAACGGGCGCCATCACCAAGGAAAAACCTGACAAGGACTGATGGCCAAGGGATCACCAACCGGTGTCCAGGAGACCCGGCCCAGCAAGAAGGAAAAGCGCACGGCGTACCTGATCGCCGTGCGGCAGAGGCGCGAGGCGTTGCGCGTTTACGCTGTCGTCGCCCCATCGGCGCAGGCAGCGCTGGAGCGGGTCGGCGCCTTGGCGACAGACGGCGTGGAGGTCGAACTCGTCGGCGCACTCTCGCGGGACATGGTTCGGCACCTCGGCCTCAAGCCGGGCGAGATGCAGCTCGTGTGACGACGCGCCAGCCACATCTACGCGCGGCACTGAATGAGCGGCACGTTCCCGTCATCAAGCCATGACGGCAACAACAAAAAGCCCGGCCTTTCGGCCGGGCTAGTGGGGTCCCTTTGCACGGGGACATCAAGACCAGGTGGCTCTGGAGAACAACCGGCCTCGATTGGGGGATTAGAAGTCGCGCTGGACGCGGACTTTGATCTGCGAGACCGAGTCCTGCGTCGCGGTGCGCGGGACGTAGGTGCCGGCGTTGATCTGGGCGGCCAAGTTGTAGGCGCCCGGGGCCTTGTCGTTGTCGATCGCGCGGCCGTTCTTCAGGCCGATCTGCGTGTAGAAGCCTTCCACGCCGATATCGAGATCCTTCACCGGCGACCAGATCAGGCTGGCACCCGCTACGAACTGGTAGGTGTCGCGCAGTGCCTGTGTAAGCTGGTAGAACCGGGTGCCCGGAACGCCGACGGCGTTCGTGCCGAAGCCGGGGGCGCCGGCGATGCCGCTCACGAGGCCGTAGATCGCGCCCTGAGCCGCACGCGCGCTCTGCGAGAAGCTCTGCTCGCCGTAGGAGCCGAAGACGGCCGAGCGCCACTCCGGCGACCAGTAGTGCAGGTACGACGCGACGGCGGTGAAGCTGGTCGACGTCTCCAGCTGACCGGTGAACGGGTTGATCGTCGCGTCCGCGAAGTACTGGGCGAACTTCTGGCCCTGGATGGTGGTCGTGCTCTGGATGTAGGAGCCGGTGTAGTTGGAGTAGCCGGTGTAGAGCTGCGCGCCGTCGCCGTAGGCACCCTGCAGGTAGAGGGCATCGCCCGGGGCGATGAACGGCATGTTGATCTTCACGCCGCCCTGGATCGCCCAACCCTGGGTGTTCTTGGTGTGCGCCGGCACCAGGATCGGACCGGTGCCGAGACCGCCGGCATTGGCAGCGCTCGACAGGTTGCCGGCGTTCAGCTCGTGGGTGGCGGCCGAGAGCTGGGCCGAGCCCCAGGCCTGGTCGAGGCGGACGACGCCGACGAAGTCGGGCAGGCGCGACTTCTCGATGCTGTCCACCAGCCCGAACCGGTTGGGACCGACGAAGATCGGCGTCGGCTGGACGGTCACGCCGAAGTTCGAGGCGCTGCCGGTGGAGACGGTCGGCGTGACGCCGAACGGCGAGAAGATCGGGGTGCGGCGGAAGACCGGATCTTCGATCGAGATCGTGGCCGACAGGCCGTTGCCGATCGTGGCCGTGTAGGCGAGCAGGTTGGTCGAGAAGTTGTCCGAGCCCGCGGTGGCGCCGCCGATCTCGAAGTCGTGGGCGTAGAAGTCGAAGAACGAGGAGGCGCGGCCGGCGGTGAGGCCGGCGAACTGGATGAACGCCTTGTCGACGTTCATGTACTGCGAGTCGCGGCCGAACTGGTCGGTACCGATGCCAGGATAGGCCTGCCCGATGCGCTGCTGGGTGCCGGACTGGCCGACGCCGGCGTAGCCGGTGCGGGCGCCGGCATCGAGGCGGACGAAGGCGCGGAGCGTGCCGTAGGCAGTCTGGGTGCGGGCATCGAGGTTGATGCGCATCCGGCCCTGGTAGCCCGACGTATCGCCGATGTTGTTGCCGTACTGGCGCGAGTAGCTGGTCTGGTAGCCGGCATCGAACCGGGCGCGGCCCGAGATGCGCAGGCAGGTGTCGGTGCCGGGGATGTAGAAGAAGCCGGCGCCGTAGGCGGTGCAGACCCGGACGTACTCGATCGGAACCGCCTTCTTCACCGGAAGATCGGCGGCATGCGCGGCGCCTACAGCTGCGAACGCGGCCGCGGACCCAAGCAGGGAATTTTTCAGAAACTTCATCAGCAACCCCAAGCCTTAGAGACCCGTAACTGCGGCCCTGCCTGATTCTTCAGGTCGTACCGCCGGTTGTTATTCGGGCCCGCGTCTTGGTGGCGTGCTCCGGCAAGGCGTCTCGTTGCGACGGCTTGCTGGGGCAGGATCATGCGCGAATTGTTTCGCTCAGCAACGATATTTCGGCTCGCTAACATAAGTTCGTGAGGCCTGTAATAATCTTGTCACAATCGCGTGACTGCCCATTTTGGCCACTTATGCACTCCCGCTGCGACGCAGGTCAGTCCCTTTTGAAGAGCTATCGAGACCCAGTTTCAGCCGTGCCGTTCCGCCGGGATTGCCTTATGCGAATGGCTGCTTAGGATCAGCGCGGACGGCAGTCTGGGTGTCTGAGTTGGATCGAAAGCGGAAGCTTGGTTCGTGTCGTCAAGCGTCAGCTGCCTGGCCGTGGCCGGCTGAAGCTGAGGCCGCCGCGGTGGAACGCCATCGCGGCGCCTGCTGCGTCCCGCCCCTGATCGCAAGGCCGTCAGCCTCAAGGCGCACCAGCGCACGGGTGGCGTGCATGGCTCGATCCCGGCCAGTCAGCCCCGCGCGCCCGGCGATATTGCTTGCTGTCGAGGGTTCGGCGGAATGGAGACGGCGGCCCGGACGCTGCGACGTGCCCGAGCCGCCTGCCGCAAGCCGGATTGGGGTGGGCTTGGCAGCAGCCGTATTTGGATGGAGGCGTGTTACAGCGTGATTTCAGTCTTTGGGGTCTGCCGCCATGGCGGCTAAGCGCTAAGCCGGCGGCAGCGCGATCCGTCTCCCGGGCTTGCAGGCGTCGATCTCGGCGAGGTGGTCGCGCCCTTGCCGCGTGATGAACCAAGCTGAGATTACCCGGCCGGGCCCGAGCGCTGGCCGGGACACGACGAGCCCGCGCTTCTCAAGCGCCGGCATCGCGGACGGGTAGGCCTCAAGCCGCATCCCCTGCGGATAGAGTAGACAGGCGCGCAGTGCTTCGAGGTGACGGCCGCGTATCGGGGCGTTCGGTTCCGAGGGCATGCCGCCCCGCTATTGCAGGCCTTCGGGAGAGTCCATCAGACCTAGCCGGATAGCCAAAGCCAAAAGGTCGCTGTCGGTCAGCATCTCACCGTCGACGATCCAGAGCATCTCATCCACAAGCCAGAACATGATGTCGTCAGCCCACGGATCGACGATGTGGCCGCTCGCTCTCAACGCCTCCGCGGCCTTAAAGACCGGGTCGGCGTCGTCGTCCATGCCGTTACGCCGACGCGATGATCATGCGCTGGCGGGCCACGTCGAGGCGCTCCTCATCCGTGTGCACCGGCATCTCGGCGTAGACCTGCTCGACGATCAGCCGATTGGCCGCCTCGTCCAAGCCGAGGCCGCGCGCGAACCCGTCCAGGCGCCGCATCATGTGCTGGATCGCGGCGCGCTCGTGCGCGGCTTCGGGATCGTCGCTCATCCCTGGACCGGGAAGCCCATGATGACGGCGGTCATCACCATCGTGCGGCGCAGGCCGGGCGTGGTGACCTTGTCCGCGAGCAGCTTCTTGGCCTGCGGGTGCATCTCGATCGCCTTGGCCACGTAGATGGTGTGCCCGGACTCGAGGGCGAAGGGCTTAGCGTTCTAGTCCTTCAGGTAGGCGGCGGTGTCCGCCTCGATCTCATCGTCCGACACTTCGGACTTACGGCGCAGGTCCCCGACGCTGGGGATCTCTTTGGCCATGGCGGAGGCGTAACGCGCGCCCGGCGGGGTGTCGAGACGGGCTCGGATAGTTTGACAATCCGAGGCCTAAGCCATTGGAACCGAGGGTGCGGTTTGCCGCCAGTTCAGCGGGTAAGTATCTGAAAACAAAAAGACAAGCAGGGTATCATAATCCTTGTGTCGGGGGTTCAAATCCCTCCCTCGCTACCATTAAGATCAATGGTTTAGACCCAGAACTTGATGCGAGTTCCGAGCGTTCTAGCTCCTGGGTCGCAATTGGGTCGCAGAGCTGAACGAAGCCGTTCTGACGACCCACTCCTTCATTCGACGCCGCAGCGAAGCAAATCCGTTCCTTCGTCCGCTTCCCTGGATTGGGCCGGCGGCGCGCCGCGACCTTGTCTCATGCTGCCCGGAGTAATGCGCTGTAACCAGTGGGCGCTGAACTCCGCAGTACGCCGATCATCGCAGTACCTGCTCCGAGAAATATCGGCATTTCAAGGCGGTGGAATTCCTGCGCGCTGATCGCATGTTCCGCTAACCTCTCGAGTTTCGGATCACTCCGAGGACTCGTTCACGGGTTACGAGCGATCGCCTGCTGGCGGGTCGGTTGAGCTACATCAGGCGCTCTCGACCAGTAACTGTCGTTGTTGCGACTCGAGCTTTTCCGTAGCCGGAGGGTTCACGAAACGCCGTTCGTGACGCTTACGGTTCGAACAGAGGAAAGTTCGTTCTGGAGCTCTTGGTGGAACCAGAGAATCCGCGAGCCTTGGTTGAGCACAAGAAGCCCAGCCGGCGTGATCGGGCCCGCCCTCCTCTCCTTCGACCCAACTCTGCCGATCAGATGTGCTCCGAAATGCGCCTCGACCCGGTCGAAGGCTTCCCTGAGGTTCGTCAAAGAGAGGCCGGCCGTCTCAGCCGCCGAGCTGAACGCAGCGGTCTCGCCGTCCGCAAGCTTGCGGAGGACGCGAACGGCCAGATCCAGATCCGAGATCCTCATCGGTCCTATCCTCATCGCGTTCACCGGGGCGACCAGTCTCGGCGCAGCCGACTATCAGGCGGATCGGAAGGAAACGTTGCGGGCGAGTCGCCGACCTCTCTGTTCTCGGGTGGATCTGGGCGGAGGCCGCGAAGGCGAGTTCCGCCGAAGAAGCGGTTGCGGTGGCTCGAGGCGAAAATTCCACTCCCGACTTCGGAGACGCGCAAGCAGGCAACCCGGAGCGAAAAACGGATTTTCCGTGCGAAGATCGGTCAATCATCAGGACGTCGCCAGCACCTCGAATCGGATGATCCGCGACTTGGGATGTCGGCTGCGAAAACGACCGTGTCGAATAGAAGGCTGGACCATCCGTCCGACCGGCTGAAACGATCGGGAAGCGACAGCCTCCCACGAAATCGGATTTTCCGTTTACGTATCGTGCATGAGGCCGGCTTCTAATCCGGCCGGGGAAGGCGATGATGCGGATGCCGTTCGGCGCCTGTCTCCTCTCTCTCGGTGGATGGATCGCCTGCGCGACATTGGCGCTGAGCGCCGGTTGGAATCCGGTCCGTACCGTCGGGGCGGTCGGATCGAACGACATGGCCGTGCCCAGATGCTTGCGACTCCGCGCTCGCGAGCAACGCCGCTTGCCGTATCGAGACCGACTGCGCCTCATGCCTGACCGGGCACGACGAGTGGGCTATTCGGCTTCGGGTTCGAACGACGGCGTAGGCTGCCAACGTTGCAAGCCGGCGGTCGTCGAGGAGTGTGCGTAACCGGCTGCCAACGCCACGGGCGAACGAGCGCGGCGGGCCGAAGGTGACGGCGTCGAACCCGTTGGCCTTGCAGCTCCGTCGTCCTCAGCGTTCGCCATGCGCCAAGCGAGTTCCATTCCGGAAACACCCTGCCGTCACTTCCAGACGTTGTCGGTATCGGCAGCGGTCCCAAACGACGCACAGTTCATGCGGATGCGGAAGGCGCGGACCACGACGTGGTTACTGGTTCTTAACCACCGATCACGGATCCGTGATTGTCCACCACGGGAAGGCTGATGCCGAAGCACATCACACTCGCGATACCTCATAATCTCGGCGCCGTCGAAGTGCGCCGCCGGCTCGACCGGCAGATGGATTGGGCGTTGCAACGCCTGGAGCAGAAGAGCATCCGCATCGTCATGACGGATTGGGTGGAGGGCAGCCGTGCCTTCAAGGCCCGCGCTCTTGGCCAGGACGTGAGCGGCAATCTCGCGGTTGCCGCCGACAGCCTGTGGCTTGAGGCCACCATACCCTGGATCATCGGCGCGTTCGCGCCGGCCATCCAGGCTGCCGCGAGACACTATGCCGGACGCATCCTGGCTTCGGAGGCAACGGCCTGAAGCGCAGCGACGGCCGGCGATCGATCGCCACCGCCGCAGCCATCCCCGCCCTTCAGCCAGCGCTTCCTGCGGGCAAAAGCCAAGCTGGTAATGGCACGGTGGAGGGCGGGAGTCGTGTCAGAGCGGATCGAAGAGTCGGTTGAGGGAACTCGAACAGGGCAACGCAAAGGCGGTCTACGTCTCGGCCATGGTAGGCGAGATGTTGCGGCGTGTACTCAGCGACGCCCTCGTCGACCTCGCAAGATCCAAGGGACCGGCTTACTTCGATATGGTCATGGAGTGCGAACTGGTGCGATGCTCCGTATTGTTTCGTAAGCGTCTCGATGACACCCCTGAGACCGCGAAGATGCACCGGGCGTGGTTCGCGAGCGAAGGGCGCGCGGCTCTGTACGAGGTGATCGACCGCGCGAGTGCCGACGCGGTGCGCGAATAGCACGGTGCACGCGAGCGTCCCGCCGGTCAGGCTTCATGTCCTTGCTGCTGCCGGCATCGATCGGCGTGCTCCAGGCGAGTGCCCTCCGAGGCAGACGGATATGGACATGATGTTGCCGGATCACACAACGCCTGTGGTGTAGTAGAGCCCAAACACCACAAAGATGGCCAAGGTCTTGATGATCGTCACGACGAAGATGTCGTCGTAGGACTGTCGGTGAGTCAGCCCGGTGACGGCCGGCACGGTGATCACGGCACCGTTGTGCGGCAGGTCGTCCATGCCGCCGCCCGCCCTGGCCACCACACCTTGGAGCACCTCCAGCGGGAAGCCGGCGGCGTTGCAGGACTCGATGAACTGATTGCCCAGGGTTGAGAGCGCGATGCTCAGGTTCCCTAAGGCCGATCCGGTGATTGCCGGCCAGCGTCGTTTTCGAGATCGCAGCCTTCACGAGAGGGTTCGGGATGTACGCGAGGGCATCGCGCACCAGCAGGAACTCGGGAAGCGCCGCGATAACCGCACCGAAGCCGTACTTCGAACCGGGAAGCCGTAATTCGAACCGGTGTTGAGGGTCGCGAGCAACGCGCCTCCAACCGCCGCCTTCGTTCCATCGGCAAATCGCGCCTGGATCCGCTTGAACGCGAGCAGCACGACCAGCAGTACGCAGGTGAGCAATTTGCGGCCGCGCTACACGGTTTCATGATGTTGCTTCAAAAATGTACAGCATGAAGTATTCGCTGTATGCGGCAATTATGGTGACAGCACGTTCAAACAACGTCGGAAACGTACAAGATCTGCTGATGCGCATGGCCTAGCTCATGCCCGAACTACGTTCGGCAGCGCAAGGAGTCCGATCATGAACGTGCGGTCCGATTTCAGATGCCATGACGTCGGCCCAAGCCTGAGCAACGATCAACTCCTGGCCGGTTTGCGCGACGTCGTCGGAGCCGTACACGTCCTGACCACCCCGTCGGCGACGCAGCACTATCGCAAGGGTTTCCGCTTTGGGAACGGTCCGGCCATTGCCGTTGTCCGCCCCGGGTCGCTGGTGGAGATGTGGCGTACTCTCAAGCTTTGCGCCAGGGCAAATAAGATCATCATTCCTCAGGCCGCGAACACGGGCATCACTGGAGGTTCTACGCCGGACGGCGACACGTACGACCGTGAGATAGTCATAATTAGCGGGATGCGCCTAGACGTCATCCACCCGATCCAAGGCGGCAAGCAGGTGGTATGTTTGCCAGGGTCGACGCTCTTTCACTTGGAAAGACTGTTGAAGCCTCTAGATCGTGAGCCGCACTCCATCATTGGTTCTTCGTGCATCGGTGCCTCAGTATTCGGCGGAATCTGCAACAATTCCGGCGGAGCCCTGATTCACCGGGGGCCGGCATTCACGCAGACTGCTCTCTACGCAAGGATCGACGAGGCAGGTCGAGTCGAGCTCGTCAATCACCTTGGCATCTCGATTGCAGGGGACGAAGAGGCGATCCTCGAAGCTGTGGAGGCCGGGCGCTTCGATCCCGCAGCCATCGAGAACGATCCCGCTCGGCATTCGTCGGATCACGACTACCAGGACCACGTGCGCCAGATCGAGGCGGATACGCCAGCGCGCTTCAACGCCGATCCAAAGCGCCTTTTCGAGGCCTCTGGAAGCGCGGGCAAGGTCCTGCTCTTAGCCGTGCGACTGGACACGTTCCCGATCGAAGCCGAGACCGCGACCTTCTACATTGGGAGCAACGATCCAGGCGAACTGACCGCGATCCGGCGGCATATCCTCTCCAAATTTGCGTCCCTGCCGATCGAGGGCGAGTACGTGCACCGCGAAGCCTTCGACGTCGCGGAGAAGTACGGAAAGGACACTTTTCTCGCCATCCAGTACCTCGGCACCGACCGGCTGCCGATGATGTTCGCTATGAAAGGACGGTTCGATGCCTTCTGCGAACGCTTCAAGTTCCTGCCGCACGACCTGTCCGACAGGATCATGCAAGCGATTGCAGGCGTGTTCCCGAAGCATCTTCCGCAGAGACTTTATGACTATCGCGACCGTTTCGAGCACCATTTGATCTTGAAAATGGGGCGCGCCGGGATCGAAGAGGCGCGCAAGTACCTCTCCGGCATCTTCCCGTCCGCGCAGGGCAACTACTTCGAGTGCACGAAGAATGAGGGCGAGAAGGCGTTCCTCCATCGCTTCGCTGTCGCCGGAGGGTCCAACCGCTACCGTGCCGTCCACCGACCGGATGTCGCCGGGCTTCTAGCTCTCGATATCGCCCTACCCCGCAATGAGATGGATTGGTTCGAGAAGCTACCGAAATCGATATCCGACAAGCTTGACGTTAAAGTGTATTACGGTCATTTTTTCTGCCAAGTTTTTCATCAGGAATATATTGTAAAAAAGGGATTTGTCATTGACAAAATAGAGCGAGAAATGTGGGATATATTGGACTCAAGGCGAGCAGAGTATCCAGCAGAGCACAACGTTGGACATTTATATTATGCCAAGCCGGCTCTTGTTGAACACTACCGGAAGCTTGATCCCAGAAATTCTTTCAATCCAGGCATTGGCCACACGGCGAAATGCGCGTGCTGGCGCTGAAAGTGCCGCTTTCGCTTTCCGGTGTGGAGGCACCCGGGGCGGCGGCGTCACGGTCAGGATCGTCATCCAGCTTCAATCGTCGGCCGGTCGGCCGCCCAGCCCTTTCAAGGAGTGACTGCCGTGTCGATCAGCACCATCGCAGATCTAATCATCGAAACCCTGAACGAGGCTGGCGTACAGCGGATCTTCGGCGTCGTCGGCGACAGCCTGAATGGGTTGACCGACTCCCTTCAGAAGCGCGGTACGATCGAGTGGATTCACGTCCGCCACGAGGAAGTGGCAGCCTTCGCTGCTGCTGGCGAGTCGCAGATCACCGGTCAGCTCGCAGTCTGCGCGGGTTCCTGCGGGCCCGGCAATCTGCATCTCATCAATGGACTGTACGACGCGCAGCGCACCCGCACGCCGGTGCTAGCCATCGCGGCCCACATTCCTTCGGCCGAGATCGGGGGCGGCTACTTTCAGGAGACACATCCCCAGAACTTGTTCAGGGAATGCAGCGTCTATAGCGAACTCGTCTCGGATCCCGCTCAACTCCCCTACGTGCTTCAGAATGCCATCCGCGCCGCCGTCGGCGAGCGAGGCGTGGCCGTCGTATCCATTCCCGGCGATGTCGCCCTCAAGCCAGCGCCGACGAAGGTGGTAACCCCGAGGGCGGGACTGCTCCCGCCACCTGTCGTCGTGACACCGCGCGAGCAGGAGCTCGATGCTCTCGCCGGCTTCCTGAACGGGGCCGGACGCGTAACGCTGTTCTGCGGACGCGGCTGCGCCGGGGCACACGCGCCCCTCTTGCAACTCGCCGAGACCCTCAAGAGTCCCATCGTGCACGCGCTCGGCGGCAAGGAGTATGTCGAGTACGACAATCCATACGATGTCGGGATGACGGGCTTCATCGGCTTCGCCTCGGGCTACGAGGCAATGCATGCCTGCGATGCTCTCCTGATGCTGGGGACGGACTTCCCCTATAAGCAGTTCCTACCGACTGCGTGTCGGATCGCGCAGGTCGATATCCGACCTGCGAACCTCGGTCGTCGGGCGAAGCTGGACCTCGGCGTCGTCGGCGACGTCGGCGCGACGATCTCGGCTCTCCTCCCGAAGCTGAGGACCAAGACGGATCGCCTGCATCTCGATGACAGCCTGACTGCCTATCGGGAGGCGCGCCGCGGGCTCGACCACCTCGCCCAGGGGACTCCGGGTCGCAGGCCAATCCACCCCCAGTACCTAGCGAAGGTGGTGAGCGACGCAGCCGCCGATGACGCGGTTTTCACCTTCGATGTCGGGACGCCGACGATCTGGGCTGCCCGCTACCTCGCCATGAACGGGCGACGGCGCCTCGTCGGCTCGTTAGCGCATGGGTCCATGGCCAACGCCATGCCGCAGGCCATCGGCATCCAAGCCGCGCAGTCAGGACGACAGGTGATTTCGCTATCGGGCGACGGCGGCTTCAGCATGTTGATGGGCGACCTCATCACGCTAACGCAGGCCAGCTTGCCGGTGAAGGTCGTGGTTTTCAATAATGGAACGCTAGGCTTCGTCGCATTGGAGATGAAGGCCTCGGGATTCGTCGAGACCGGCACTGATCTGAAGAACCCTGATTTCGCGGCGATGGCCAGAGCCATGGGCATCTACGCAATTCGCGTGGAGGATCCGGGCGACCTTCCTGGCGCGGTTGCCGAGGTTCTGGCCCACGAAGGTCCGGCCCTCCTCGACGTAGTCACCGCGAAGCAGGAGCTATCGATGCCGCCTACGATTGGCCTCGAGCAGGTCAAAGGCTTCAGCCTTTGGCTGTTGCGAGCCGTGATGAGCGGTCGCGGCGACGAAGTGATCGATCTGGCCAAAACTAACCTGCTGCCCCGCTGAGTGTCGCCAGCGTCTTACGACAGCTTCTCACGGAGACAATCCATCAAGGAAGGTATGCGGCGCGAGGATCGCCAGGACCGTGGGCAGAGGCAGGTGCAGCAGTATTGAACCGCGAACGCCACGGCGAGGAACGTCAACGCGGCCGGCCGACGTGCCACGCCTTCTCCGGTATTCGGCCCTGCCGCGAGCGCGAGGCCGAATGCTGCCGCGTTGAACCCGTGAAGGGCGTCCTGACCCGCCGGCGACGTGACCGTGCCGAAGTACATCCGAGCAAGACCCGCGACGTTGCCGAACGGCACGAGTGATCGAGGGTGAAGTGCTTGAGTAGGATCTCGCCCGTGGCGCCCGCAGCATCGCGACCATCGGTTCGGTCCCCTGAGCCGGCTGGACGATGAGCGGGGCCGCATCGGCCCTGGTTGCACTTGGCATTTTGCGGGTCGGGAGATGTTCTCGGCGTTGCAGGATCAATCCTCGTCGATGTCCGCCGGCGATCCGGGCGGCAGCGGGCCGCCGTCGATGACGCCGGGGTCGCCGTAGATGAAGGGCGGCCCGTCCCAGCCGACGACGCCGTCCGGGTTGTCCGGCGTCACGTTCGGATCTATCGCCTGCCGACGATCGCGATCGAGACGCTGCTCGATCCGCTGCATGCGCTTGAGGTCGCGCCGGATCGGAACGTCCTGATCCTCGGCGAACGCCTCGGGGGCGGCCGCGAAGGCCATGAGGGTGCCGAACACCAGAAGTCTCATCCAAATAGCCCTTCATTTTCGATCGTTCGGTTTGGTTTCAGTCAGCGACTGCGGGTCGGCGCCCGATAACCCGCGGCTCTCAATCATTTCGTGGGGTCGTGGGCGGCGTGGGTCCCGAACGTCGCTATTGCCTCGAAGACGCCGTCTCGGCGGACCAGCGCATGGACCCAGTCGAAGGCGAGGCGGAGCCCTGAAGACGGGAGCGGCATGCAGGAACCTCCCTTGGACTCGATCCACCCTATCGGCCGCTGCCATCGGCTCGTTCATGGCGGGAAGACTGTCAGAACCACCGCTGCCCCGAAATCAAACCTTCGTATATCTTGGTGGGATAGATTTCATGGAGAGTGAGTCGGAGGTCCCTAAGCCAACGTGCGCAGGCCAGCGGTCGCGCAATGGACGCGTTTGAGGAGGATCTGCGGAATTCTGTCGCGATCAGCCGGCCGGCAGCCCCCGGACTCATGCGGGACTGCACCTGGCTGGATCCGGCGGGTTCAATCACCGCCATCGCAAAGGCCGGATCGCGAGGCGTCCATTCCTGGCCACCGCCGCCGTCCGAAGGTCACCTCGGGGTTGATGTCTCCGTCGGCTCGAGCATCAATGCGGTGGCCCCGCCGAACATCGTCGTGCAGCCCTCGGCGGTCGTCCGGGAGCATACGCTGGTCCGGGACCCTGCCGGCGGCAACTTTTGGACCCGGGATGCATCTCGCTGATGCCCTCCTCGCCGCTCCTGCAAGACGCAGCCCGCGCATGCGGCTCCGGCGGTGTTGAAGCTTTAGGCTCCCAGCCGTGGGCTCATGCTCGCAATCAACATATCGGATCTGCCGCCACATGGGCCGGCTGCCGGCCCGTCCTGAGCCTATAGTAGACCGGGACGAGCTGACCTGGCCGACCGGCTTCCGAGCGGGCAACGAGAGGATCAGCCAGGGCCGGCGCCGCAGGTCCGATCATCGGCCGGCGACTCTGCCTCATGGCACGTGGTCGGACCGTGCGGCGCAAGCCAGGATCGACGTGCGATCCGGGAAGGCTCCGCCTGCCGCTGCCCGACTCCGGCCCGATGGACTCGATGCTCAGGCCGACGGCATCAGGGCAGGCGTTCGACGGGCGGAAGCACCGCTGCGACGCCGCCGAGGAGCGTCTCGATCTTCGCCCGGATGATATCCCGGACGTCGCAGTCCAAGGGCAGGCGGTAGATGAATTCCCGTACGCCGAGGTAGAAAATTGAAGAGTGAATCGACCAAACCATTTCGATCTCGATGCTCGTGGCTGGTACATCCTT
Organism: Methylobacterium sp. FW102-HT35C08; assembly: GCF_058790235.1. Classification (NCBI taxonomy): domain Bacteria; kingdom Pseudomonadati; phylum Pseudomonadota; class Alphaproteobacteria; order Hyphomicrobiales; family Methylobacteriaceae; genus Methylobacterium; species Methylobacterium sp. FW102-HT35C08. The sequence goes on from NZ_JBYTCL010000002.1 coordinate 2,931,630, forward strand.
TATCGACGGGCGGTGAAAATGCATTCTGAGCTCCTCCACCACTACTTCAAAGACATGGCTACGAAGAAATTTTAGATAACGCGCATTGAAGTCCAGATTTTTGAGGCCGGCAAACATGAACAACCGCACCCATTCCGGCGTCAAAATGACGTTCGCGTAGCTTACATAAAAACTTACCAGACGGCTCTCGAGCGGAACGTCGCGATCTTTGATAGTGTCTTCCCAGAACGGATCCCAACGACCGACGAAGACATCCTGATAGACCCGCTCGATCAAGGCCTCCTTGCTCGGAAAGTAGCGATAGAGCAGCGGCTGGGTGATGCCCAATATCGCAGCCAACTCACGCGTCTGCCCCTCGAAGCCGCGTTCCGCGAAGAAGGCGATGGCCGCCAAGGCGATGCTCTTCTCGCGATCCGAGGGCGAGAGTCTCTTGCGCACCCCCGGCCGATCGCCCGGCGAACCTTTTCGGGGACTCCGCGAGACGGTCAGCGGGCCGACGATGCCGGGCTTCGACTTGGGCGGACGTACCATGATCCCTGGTTATCATAGCGGATCCATTGATCAAGCGATAAGCGAATTGCACACGACTCGTCGGACGAAACGCATCCAGAAAGAGGCGAGCTGATCCCCGCACCTGCCTATTTTATCGCCTGATAAACAGTGTTGACAACGGATCCGCGCGCTCTCATTATTGATCAACGGATAATCAGCGATCCGGCGCTGCGCTTGCGGTGTGGGATGACGCGGGGCGAACGACCCATTCGTGGAGGAATCATCGTGGGTGCGACCCGGACCAGATGCGCGACGGAGCGGCCGAGCGCGGTCATCATCGGCGGCTCCATGGCAGGGCTGTTTTCGGCGCTGCTCCTGACGCGAGCCGGCTGGAACGTCGAGGTCTTCGAGCGCGCGGGAGCCGAGCTGTCCGGACGCGGCGCGGGGATCGTGACCCATGCCGAGCTGTACGAGATCCTGCAAGACGCGGGGATCGACCGACAGGCCGCCGAGGTCGGCGTATCGGTGGTCGGGCGAAGGGTGCTGGAGGCGGACGGGTCGATCGTCGGGGAACTGGCGTTGCCCCAAGTGCTGACCTCCTGGGCGCACCTATACGGCCTGCTCCGCGAAGCGTTTCCCGCCGAACGCTATCATCACGGTTGCGCGCTATCGCGGGTCGAGGAGGACGCCGACACGGTCACGGCTCACTTCGAGGACGGCTCCTCGGCCTCAGCGGACCTGCTGATCGGAGCGGACGGGATCTTCTCCACGGTGCGCGCCCGGCTCGCCCCGAAGGTCCTTCCGAGCTACGTCGGCTACATCGCCTGGCGGGGCCTCGTGAACGAGGCCGACCTGTCGGCCGGCACGCGTGAGGCGCTCCTGGACCGTTTTGCCTTCGCATTGCCGGATGGCGAGCAGATGCTCGGCTACCCGGTCGCGGGCGCCGACAATTCCATGGCCCGCGGCCGCCGCCGCTTCAACTTCGTCTGGTATCGTCCCGCCGCCGCGGACGCGGCCCTGCGCGACTTGTTGACCGACGCGGACGGCGTTGAGCATCAGCTCTCGATAGCCCCGAGCCGGATCCGGCCCGAGGTCGTCGCGTCCATGCGCTCGGACGGGCGCCGGCTGCTGGCGCCGCAATTCGCCGAGGTCGTCGAGAAGACCAGCCAGCCGTTCATCCAGGCCATCCAGGACCTGGAAACCCCGCGGATGCGGCTCGGCCGGCGCGTGGTCATCCTCGGCGACGCCGCCTTCGTCGCCCGCCCGCACGTCGGCATGGGCGTGACGAAGGCGGCGGGGGATGCGCGGGGCCTCGTGGAGGCGCTGGCGGCCCATCCGGATAGCCTGGACGATGCCCTCGCCGCGTTCGAGGCTGCCCGCCTCCGCTACGGCGCCGCCGTGATCCGGCGCGCCCGGGAGCTCGGCGCCTACATGCAGGCGCAGATACTCACGCCGGAGGAGCGCGCCATGGCGGAGCGCCACCGCCGGCCGGAAGCGGTGATGGCGGAGACAGCGGTCGCGACGGGAATCGCAGCTTGATTCAAGGACTCGGCAGACCGGAGGACGCAGTGAACAGCGCAAGCATCTCGATCCATCCAATCTTCCGTCGGCTTTGCTTCGAACGGAATTGCCTCGGCATCACCCTCGCGGTCACGATGGCGACGGCCTACTTCGCCTACGTCCTTACCGTCGCCTTCAGGCCCGACCTGCTCGGCACGCCGATCCGGGACGGGTCGATCGTGACCTGGGGCATCGCCGTTGGCGTGGCGCTCCTGGGCCTCGGCTTCGTGCTCACCGTCATCTACGTACTCGTCGCGAACACACGCCTCGACGGCCTCAGCAGGCGCCTGCGGGAGGATCTCCGGTGAGCGGCGCCCGTCACCTCCTGGCCGCGGCGGCGATTCTTGTCGCCGACGCGGCCCGCGCGGACGCGTTGACGGGTCCCGTGACGCGGCAGCCGCTGAACGCGATGGCGATCGCGATGTTTCTCGGCTTCGTCGCCGTGACGCTGGCGATCACGGTCCGCGCCGCCCGCAGCGGTACCCGGACAGCGAGCGACTACTACGCGGCCGGCGGCGGCCTGAGCGGCTTCCAGAACGGGCTTGCCATCGCGGGCGACTACACTTCGGCGGCGACCTTCCTCGGGGTGACGGCGCTCATCTACACCTCCGGCTACGACGGCATGATCTATGCGGTCGGCTTCCTCGTCGGCTTCCCGATGATCTTGTTCCTGATCGCGGAGCCGCTGCGGAACCTCGGGCGCTACACGTTCGCGGACGTGGCGGCATACCGACTGTCCGAGGTGCCGGTACGGCTGGTGGCGGGCGTGAACACCCTTGTCATCGTGCTGTTCTACCTGATCGCCCAGATGGTCGGGGCCGGCAAGCTGATCGAGCTTCTCTTCGGGCTGCCCTACGCCGCGGCGGTCGTGCTCGTCGGCGTGCTCATGATGGCGTACGTCGTCTTCGGCGGCATGCGCGCGACGACCTGGGTCCAGATCATCAAGGCGGTCCTGCTCCTCACGGGATCCGCCCTGATGTCGGCGCTGATCCTCGCGCGCTTCGGGTTCAGCCTGGAGGGGCTCCTCGCCCGGGCGGTCGCGCTCCATCCAAAGAAGCAGGCCATCATGGCACCGGGCGGGCTCGTCAAGGACCCGGTCTCGGCGATGTCGCTCGGCCTCGCCCTGATCTTCGGCACCGCCGGCCTGCCCCACATCCTGATGCGCTTCTTCACCGTAGCCGACGCCCGCCAGGCGCGGTTCTCGGTCCTCGTCGCGACAGGGTTCATCACGGTCTTCTACACGCTCCTGTTCGTTCTCGGCTTCGGCGCGATCGCTCTGGTGCAGGGCGACCCGGCCTACGCGAACGCGGCCGGCGGCGTGGTCGGCGGCGCCAACATGGTCGCGCTGCACTTGGCGGACAAGCTCGGCGGCCCATTGCTGCTCGGCTTCATCTCGGCGGTGGCGTTCGCGACGATCCTGGCCGTGGTGTCGGGGCTGACGATCGCGGGCGCCTCGGCGGCCAGCCACGACCTTTACGCCCGGGTCCTGCGCCGCGGCCGTGCGAGCGAGCAGCGGGAAGTTTGGGTCTCCAAGGCCGCCGCGGTCGCGATCAGCCTTACCGCGATGGGGCTCGGCATCCTTTTCGAGAACCAGAACATCGCCTTCATGGTCGGCCTCGTCTTCGCCATCGCGGCGAGCGCGAACTTCCCCGTGATCCTCCTGTCGGTGGCCTGGCGGGACCTCACGACCCGCGGGGCGGTCGCGGGCTCGCTGGCCGGGCTCCTCAGCTCGCTACTCTTGGTCGCGCTGAGTCCCGGTGTGTGGACCGCGACCTTGGGGCTCGGCGTCGCGCCGTTCCCCTACGACAATCCGGCCCTGTTCTCGGTCCCCCTCGCGTTCGTGACGTCCTGGGCGGTGTCGCGGCTGGATCGGAGCGCGGCCGCGGCGACGGTCCGCGCCGCCTACGCGGCGCAGCACGTGACGGCCCAGACCGGCTTCGACCGGCCTGCCGCACCGGTCGCGCATTGATCCGAGGAGGAGAAGGGCCATGACACGTCAGACGATCTCGCATTGGCCGATGCCCCCGTCCGACTGGCCGGTGGAACTGCGCCGGGATTTCGCCGCCGGCGCCGGCAAGGGGCAGGTCGGCAGCCGCCTCGTCTCCGAGACCGACCGCGTCCGGGTGTGGTCGCTCAACCTGAGGCCGGGCGAGCGGATCGGCTTCCACACGCACGTGCTGGACTATTTCTGGACGGCGGTCACCGGCGGGCGAGCGCGCTCGCACTACGCCGACGGCCGTGTTGCCGAGGTGGCCTACGAGCCCGGCGACACCCAGCACCACACCTTTCCGGCCGGTGCGTTCATGATCCATGATCTCGAGAACATCGGCGAGACCGAACTGAGCTTCACAACGGTCGAGTTCCTCGACAGCGCGAACGCGCCGCTGCCCGTGTCCGACCTCTGATCACACGCCAATCGCGGCGTGCAGGCCGGCGGTGAACGAGGGACGCCCACCGTTCAATCCACGATCCGAGCCGCCTCCACCAAGAGGGAGTGATCGGCGCGACGCGTCGATCCAGGCGAGGTCTGCCGCGCCTGTCGATGTTGCACCGCATTATGTACTCCCCTGGATCGATTGCCCCATCCCGAGGTCCATTGGCGCCGCGAGCGACATGCCGGAACCCACAGTCCACATCGTCGACGACGATCCGGCTCTTCGCGCGGCGCTGACGCGACTGTGCAGGTCGGCCGGGCTCGCGGCCGTCGCCCACAGCGATTCGGCAGAGCTCCTGGTCCCGCGCGTGCGCAAGGCGCCCGAATGCATCCTCCTCGATCTGCGATTACCCGGGCAGAGCGGCCTGATGGTGCAGGAGGCATTGCGCGATGCCGGCTGCACCGTGCCGATCATCTTCCTCACCGGGTACGGGACGATCCCGATAACCGTGCGCGCGATGCGCGGGGGAGCCGTCGAGTTCCTGACCAAGCCGGTGAGCGATACGGTCGTGCTCGACGCGATCCATCGCGCCCTGGCGATCGATGCGGCTGCGTTGGAGGCCAGCTGGGCCCAGGACGATCTCTCGAGACGCCTCGCCTCCCTGACACCGCGGGAACTCGCATTGCTGCGATGCGCCATCGGCGGCCTGATGAACAAGCAGATCGCCGCCGAACTCGGGATCACGGAGATCACCGCCAAGGTGCATAAGCGGCGCGTCATGGAGAAGATGCGTGCCCGCTCGCTCGCCGACCTCGTCCTAATGGCGCATCAACTCGGGATCGAGGCTACACGGCAGCGCTGACCGCGCCATCGCGGCGCTTCGCGTGCCGGAGCTCGCCGGCCACGTCCTGGACGGCGCGAACCTCAGTGAAATTAATTGCTCGGACTGCGGGCGGCTATCTCGTGCGCGAGCATCCGACCTGCCACCATCAGCGCCCGCCTCGGGATTGGCAGCAGTTCCTTCGCACTGTCCTCCTCGACAAGGCCATCGGCCATCAACAGATGGGTGGCGACGCGCTCCAGCGTCGTGGGCGGCGTCGCGGGGTGCGTCGGCGTTGGGACGAAGCTCGCGTGCGTGCCGGGCGATCGGGGGTTCGGAATCGGTGAATCCGATTTCCGTCATCGAGCCGAGGTAGCCCAGGAACGAGCGGTTCGGTGGTTCGAAGGATGGAACGCCGCCGATCGTTACCCAGGGGTGGCTGCCATCGGCCCGTCGCATGCGGGGGCAAAGCCTGTACTCACTCCGCCGGTCACGAGCGGTGCGCAGGAAGGTCACCGCCGTCTCCCGGTCGTCGGGGTGCACGCACCGCAATGAGCCGTGCTCCACGGCCCTGTCCGCCGCGCGTCCGGTAAAGGTGCCCCATTCCGGGCTGACGTAGGTTACTCGGCCATCTGCCCTCGCGACGAAGATCATCCCAGGCGCCCCGCGGCTGGCCGGCGGTAGCCGCACCGGGCCGGATATGGCGTTGAACCCAGGTGCAGGGTCCCGGCATCCGGCTCGGACCGACGCCGCCCCGGAGGACGAAGGCCTGGACTGCTCGGTGGCGCAGGCCGAAAGCCAGGATCGGCGACCGGTTGAGGCCGTGGCGCGACCTCCGGGCACCTTCCACGCTCCGGGGCGGCCAGCGCGAACGACCACACGGTGAGTTGCGCCGGCCGAGCCGACGGTATCCCGCGGGCACCGCACTCACCGCCCGAGGTCGGTCTGGTTGGCTTGGCGCCAGCGATGGGGCGCCTCGCCGACGGCCTGTCGAAACACCCGGCACAGGTGCGCCTGATCCGAGAAGCCGCAGCCGAGGGCTATGTCGCTCAGCGCGGCCCGGGTCGAGACCATCGCGGACTTCGCCCGGGATACCCGCCTCATCATGATGTACGAATGGGGCGACACCCCGAACGAAACCTTGAAGACCTTGCAGAGGTACGAGGGGCTCAGCCGTACCAGGGCCGCCAAGTCCTTGATCGCGATCTGCCGATCCAGGTTGGCGGTAACGAAACTTTCGATCCGGCTTCGCTGCCATCTCGCCAGCCCACCTGCGGCATGAGATCTGGCCTCGGCTTCGTCTCGAGGGGCTGATGGTGCGTCGATCGTGCCGTCCAGAAGTGCCAATGCGGACATCACGTAGTGCCGCGTTGAGGTGGGATCCCCATCCAGCGCGAGCTCGGCACGGCGGAGCAGGTCCGATATCCGACCGCAGACGACAGCATCTCTAGGTGGCACCCTGATGCCGGCATAGTTACCGTCGAGGGATGAACTTGATGACAGCATGTGAGTCGTCGCTTTCGGATATCAAATGCCGGCTTTGATAGAAGTCGCGGTATCGGATGGACACGCCGACGCGCAGCTTAATTGCAATCTATCGTGGCAATCGGTCTATCTCGATCAATCATACGTCAGTATAGTTGCCGGAAAGATGCCCCCGGACGCATCCGATGCCGAGCGACGGACATCATGGAACCATGGTGATGGAGCTGGGTGGATGAATCATGGGCGGCGCGCGCCTAGAGCGGCATCCGATCAGGTTGCATCGTATCCTGCAGCGGCAAGGTAGGCTCGACATTCAGCTGGCGCGAAGCGGGTTAGGCTGCGCCGTATGGCGTCCCAGAGGTCTGGGATGGTTCGCGCCGCCGCACTGCGCAGCAGCGCCTTCAGCTTCGCAAAGGCCATCTCGATCGGGTTGAAGTCGGGCGAGTAGGCCGGGAGGTAGAGCAGCCGGGCTCCCACCGCCTCGATCTGGTCGCGGATGCCGCTGACCTTGTGAGCCGGCAGGTTGTCCATGACGACCGTGTCGCCGGGCTGGAGCGTCGGAGCGAGCACGTCGGCCACGTAGGTGCGGAAGGCCTGCCCGTTCATGGCACCGTCCAGCAGCCAGGGGGCGGTGATGCCGCTGGTGCGCAGACCCGCCGTGATAGTGGTGGTTTTCCAATGGCCCTGCGGCACGCTCATCCGGCAGCGTTCGCCCCGTGGAGCGCGCCCGTAGCGCCGGGCCATGGCGGTGTTGGCTGCGGTCTCGTCGATGAACACGAGGCGATCCGGGTCGAGGTCGAGTTGGCCCTCGAACCACGCCTCGCGCGCAGCTCTCACGTCCTCCCGGCCCTGCTCGGCCGCGTGGCCTGTCGTTTTTTTCGCGAGATGCCGTGGCGCTTGAAGAAGCGCGAGAGGCTACTCTGAGCCACGCAGATGCCGTGCTCGGCCAGAGCCGCACGGAGTTCGTGCAGGTAGATGCCGGGCTGCGCCTCGTAGAGGGAGACGATCAGGTCCGCCTGGGCCTCGATCTGGTGCGAGCGCTGATCGCCGCCCATCGCGCTGATCGCCGCCCATCGGCTTGGGCGCGACGTGGCCCTCACGGGCGAAGCGCTCACACCACCGACTGGCGCTCGCCAGGCTGACCCCAAAGCGTTCGGCAGCTTTGTGCCGGGAGGCGCCGGCCGCGACGGCACCGACCACGCGCTGACGCAGATCGACGGACAGGGCTGAGGACATTGGCGCTCTCCTTCGCCGACCAACCCTTCACCTCGCCAGCCGTTTCATCACGCTCGGATGGTGCTCTAGAGCGTGTTGTTTTCACACGGAAGCGTAGCCTGAGTTGGTGAGGTAGTTGGCGCATTCGTTGGGCGCGACGAGATCGAGAACGTGCCCGACGCGGCGCCACGTGGCCTCGACGGTCCTGGGTTCGCCGGCTCGGGTGAAATGCTTGAGCTTTGAGAAGAGCTGCTCGATCGGGTTGAGATCGGGGCTGTAGGGCGGCAGGAACAGCAGATGCGCGCCGGCGGCTCGGATGGCAGCCCGGGCGGCTCTGCCTTTGTGGCTTCCAAGATTGTCCAGGATGACGACGTCGCCCGGTTTCAGCTCAGGGACGAGGACGGTCTCGACGTAGCGGCGGAAGATGGCGCCGTTGATCGGCCCGTCGACGACCCAGGGCGCGCTGACCCGGTCATGGCGGAGCGCGGCGATGAAGGTGAGCGTACGCCAGTGGCCGTGTGGGGTCTGCGCGTCCAAGCGCTGGCCGCGCGGTCCCCAGCCGCGCAACGGTGCCAGGTTGGTCTTGACCCAGGTCTCGTCGAGGAAGACCAAGCGGCGCGGATCGACTTTCGCCTGATGCCTTTGCCAGCGTTGGCGCTTACGCGCGACGTCGGCCCGGTCCTGCTCGCTCGCCCGCAGCGTTTTTTTTGAAGCTTAGCTCCTGGGCGCGCACGAACACCCAGACCGCACGCAGGTCCGTCTTCACCCCGCGCTCGGCCAACTCCGCCACCAAGCCCCGCAGGGTGAACGGCCCACCCCGCACCCGCTCGGAAAGCCATGTGCCCGGCTCACCCGACAGCACCGGCTTCTTGTGGCCGCCGATCTGCCCAGGGCTCAGCGTGCCCGTCTCCCGCTTGAGCTTGCGCCACTTCGAGACGCAGGATGGGCTGATCGCCAAAGCCCGAGCGATCATCCGGATCGTCTCGCCGGCCTCAGCGCGGGCCAGAGCCCGCTCGCGTAAATCCTCCGAATAGGGCTGCGTCATCCCACATCGCCCTCCGCTGCAGGGCTGACAGACAACCAGACCACAGCCGGCCCGTGAACCTCGATTCCGTCAAAAAACAACCTGCTCTAGAGCGAACGCTGTGCCGTGAGGCCGCGGCCACCGAGGTTCCTGGGACTCTCCCATCATGCCTGTCGCGACGCCGGTGAGGATCGCGGACGCTTGCGCCGCGGCACCGTGTCGGTCCTCGGCGCAAGCGGGCGGCAGTCCACATGCTCGTCGTTCGTCGCCTCGAGTCGGGCCGACGATTGGCACGACGGGGTTGGTCATCCGGCCGCCGCTTCAAGGTGCGTCGTGGCGCACCATGATTAAACCTTGGTATGATTTAAAATTCCGGTATTCTGCTCCAGGCCTTCCGAGGCTTCCGGCGCCGTCAAGATCTCCGGCCCTGCGTGAGGACTTGACTTGTGTTACAAAAAAAAGTCGTTGCGATAGTCGATGATGACGCGGCCGTGCTCTCGGCCCTTTCTAGTCTCGTCCGGTCGATCGGCTTCGTCGCGTTGACCTTCAGCTCCGCCGAGGCGTTCCTCGCCCACCCCGACCTGTCGAACGTGACCGTTCTGATCAGCGACATCCAGATGCCCGGTGGCATTAGCGGTTTCGAACTCCAAGAGGGTCTGCGATTGCGGCACCTCAGCATTCCCACGGTCTTGATGACCGGCCTGTCCGACGAGGCGATCCGGGAACGGGCGCTCGAAAGCGGTGCATGGAAATTCATGCAGAAACCCGTCGACAGCGACGCCCTCATCGAATGCCTGGAGATGGCCTGAGGCCGAGACACCTTGGCCTCCAGGCGGGGCCTCCCCCGGCACGGCGGCGAATGGCGGTGATGGCTCGGCGGGTGGCTCCTCACATCTCGGCCGCGACCGGCAATGAGAAGACGAAACTCGTGCCGCCGCACGGTGACGGAAGCGCGCCGAGCGTTCCGCCATGCGCCTTCATGATCGAGCGGCAGATCGCCAGTCCCATTCCCATGCCGCTGCTCTTCGTCGTGAAGAGAGGCTCGAAGATCCGACCGATAACGTTGGGCGCGATCCCGTCGCCGGTGTCGTGGACATGTACCGTGATCTTCGAATACCGGCAGTCCGACCACACCGTAAGTCTCCGCCCGGCGGGATCCTTGGAGCTCATGGCCTCGATCGCGTTCGTGACCAGGTTGAACACGACCTGCTGCAGCTGGGTGCGGTCTCCGATGACATGGACGTCGGTGCCGGCCAGGCGCACGTCGAGCGTCACCTGCATGGCTTCCAGCTCGGTCGAGGTCAGGTTCAGCACCTCGCGGATCACGTCGTCGATCCGCACGTTGCCAAGCTTCGGCGGCGCCTGCTTCGCCAGCGATCGCAGGGCCCGCACGATGTCGGCCGCCCGGACCGCGTTCTCCTGGATCGCCTCAAGGTTCGCGAGCGCCTCGCCGATCTCGGGGGTGGCCCGCCTCAGCCACCGCTGGCCGGCCGCCGCGTTGGAGCCGACGCCGGTCAAGGGCTGGTTGATCTCGTGTGCGATGGAGGCGGCGAGACCCCCGAGCACGGTCATGTGGGCCGTCCGCGCCAGCTCCGCGCGCGCGCTGCGCAGCGCCCGCTCTGTTTCCCGGCGCCGGGAGTTCTCCTCCAGAAGCTCGGCATACAGCCGCGCAGCCTCAAGGGAAATCGCCGCCTGTGGGGCGAGCAGCTCGAGCGCCGCGGTGCGGCCGGGGGTGAACACGCCGGACGCGAGATCGTTCTCCAGGTACAGTATGCCGACGAGGCGCCCCTGCTTGAGGAGCGGCAGGCACATGGCCGCCCGTAGCGATCGGCCGCCGAGGTCCAGCGCGCCGGCGTGGGGGCCCTCGCCATCCGCATCGTCGAGGACAATGGTCTTCTTGGTCCTGATCACCGTGTTGACGATGGCCAAAGGGACCGCGTCTGCGGTTGGTTCGGCCTGATAGATGTCCACGGCGATCGCGCCGTCGACCACGCGGCCAGTCGCCTGGATCACGGGCGTGTCCTCGTGCATCAGGATCAACATGCCGTAACGTGCGCCAGCGTGGACGATCATGCTGTCCATCAACTTCATGATCAGCTGGTCCAACACGATCTCTTCCGAGAAGGCACGCGCCGCCGCCGCCCAGACCGCGATGTCGAGGGCGGCCTGGCCGCTCCGCGGCGGGACCGGCTCCTCGCGACGTTCCGCCCTCAACAAGGGGTGCTCTGCCTCGATGCGGCGGACCTTCTCCTCCGCTCCCCATCGATGGTAGCATTCAATCGCCGTTCGAAGGTGCTGCCGGGCGGCGGTGCGCAGCCCGCTGGCCTCGCAATGCGCCGACGCCAGCTCATGGGCGAGCGCCTGCTCCTGGACGAAGCCCGCGGCGGCGGCGGCCGCGGCCGAGCGCTCGTACAGCTGCATGGCCTCGACGTCGACGCCGCGCAGGCGAGCGATCTCGGCATCGATCATCAGCAGCTTGTTCGAGAAGGTGGCGGGGTTGAGGGTTGCCCAGAAGGCCAGCCGCTCCCGGTGCGGGCCCAGCTTCGCGATTCGTTCCGAGACTCCGGCGGACGCGTCCTCGACTTGGGCAACGGTCAGGGCCGAGAAGAGGTGATAGTCGGCGAGGTTGATGTGGGCAGGGATCGCCCATTCGAGCTGCTTCAGCATCGCCAGCCTCAGGGCCGCCTCGCGATAGTCCTTGAGGTAGGCCGCCGACATGCCGGCGTACAGCCATTCCCAGAAGAGGGTTGGCTGAGAGACCGGCGTCACGCCATTCTCTCCGAATCCACCTTGTCCGGGATCCGCCTGCGGCGCCACGATGCCGCCGCCCTGCCGGAGGCGCTCGGCGAAACGAATCTGCGAGTTCAGCAGGAGCTCGATGTCCCTGAAGCCGATCTGGCGCGTCAGGTTGAGGCGGCCCTCGGCCTCGTCGATGACGCGCGACAGGGGTTCGCCCATGAAGATGAGGTTCGAGACGATATGGTTGCCGGCATAGCACGCCATGCCGAGGTCACCGCTCATAACGCCGACCGACGCGGCTTCGCGCGCGTTGGCGAGGGCGAACGTCAGGGGCCGTGTCCAGACGCTGACCTGGTCCATCGCGACAAGGGTCGCTGCGCGACCGGAGTCCCAGCCGTGGCGATCGATGAGTTCCACGGCGACGTTCGCGAATGCCAGTCCGTCCTCATAGGCATCGTAGTGATGCGCGATGTAGACGCCGAACCAGGAAAGGCCGTACGGCGACGCCGCGGTCGCCCCACTCTCGAGCGTCAGCTCGACGATCTTGGCGAGGTGAAGGAAGCTGATGCCGTCGTCGACGAAGAACGACGCCTGACATGTGACCAGAAGCCCCATGGCTGCTTCCAGCTTCGGATCCGTGGCGACCGGCAGCTCCACCAGGCTGGCGATCCCCCGGCCTTGCACCCTGCTCCGGATGGCGTGATAGGTGTGGGACAGGTCTTCCGGCGACGGATAGCGCTTCAGGCTGACCCCGAGAGCGTCCAGCCCGGTCAGCACCGACGTGATCGCCGATTCGTAGTCCGACCGCAGCGTCTGCAGCGCCGCCTTCAACCGGAAGGCGCCGGCGCGGTCTATGGCGGACCTTGAGTGCTCCAGGAGGTGGTCGATCTCAGTCGCGGCTAGGGCCAGCTCGGCCTTGATGATCAGGCACTCGCATCTCAGGGCGGTCACTTGGTATGTGAGCGCGTACTGGTCGGACCCGCTCGTCTCCGCCAAAAGCCGTCTCGTGGTCTCCAGGTAGCCCAACGCCTGATCGAGAGCCGCCGCGCTCTTGGCGCGGCGCGCCGCGGCGAGCAACAGGTGGGCGAACGATGTCGTGATCTCGGCCGGCAGCCCGTCGGTCCTCGCCCGCTCAACCTGATTCGCGATCGCGAACGGTGAGTCGTCCGGTGCGGCCTGCCACATCTCGACCATCGCGATCGCGATGCGGGCGTGGGCCGCGGATCGCGCGGCGGGCGTGGACGAGGCGTATGCGGCTTCCAGCACGCGATCGTGCGAGAACGCGTAGGTGGTGGCCTCGCGGGTGAGCAGGCCCGCCGCCCTCAGGCCTTCCGCATGGGCGCGGATCCAGCCTGGATCGGCCCCGAGGACGCGCGCCAGCAGCCCCTCGTCACAGCTTGATCCGACGCACGCGAGGCAGCGGAGGATCTCGCGACCTTCCTCCGGCAGCCGGTCGAGGCGCCGGACCATCAGATCGACCACGTTGTCGGTCGAGTGGTGGCGGGCGACGGCGGACATGTCCCAGGTCCATCCGCCGCCGTGTTCGTCGAAGCGGAACACGTCTTCGTCGACCAGGGTCCGGAGCAGCTGTCCGACGAAGAACGGGTTGCCGGCCGTCTTCTCGTGAACGGCGCGCGCAAGGGGCTCGACGCGGTCCTTGCGGCATTGCGCGGCCACCGCGATGAGCGTTCCCACGTCGTCTACCGACAGGGGCCGCAGCATGAGTTCGGAGATGGGGATGGACCTCGCCGACACGTGCGAGCTGAGCGCCTGCAGCTGGGCGCTGCGCGCCGTCTCACCGTCACGGTAAGATCCGATCAACAGGATGTTCCTGACGTTCTCCGTAAGCAGGAATGTGAAGAAGCCCCATGTCGGGTCGTCGGCCCAGTGGAGATCGTCGAGGAAGACGACCAGGGTCTCGTCGTCCTGGGCGAAGGCCTGCATGGTGTTCAGGATGGCGGCGTTGACGCGCCGCTGGGCTTGCTCTGCCTGAAGATCGGCGACCGGGGGCTGCCGACCGATGATGAGTTCCAGCTCCGGAACGAGTTTGGATACCAGCTGCCCATGACCCGCGAGTGTGGTCAGCAGAAGGTCTTGCCTGCGGTGGAGCTCGTCGCGGCTGGCGCTCAGGAGGCGGTCGACCAGGGACCGCAGGATCTGCGCGATGACGGCGTAGGGTATGTCGCTCTGGTGCTGGCCGCTCTTCCCAAAGGCGAAGGCCGTGTCCACCCGCTCGGATCTCGCCTGCGCCGCGCCGACGAGCGCGGACTTGCCGGCGCCGGCGGGGCCGGAGATCAGGACCAACTCGGATCGACCGCTCCGTCTCACGCGTTCGACCGCGCCGAGCAGCGCGCTCGTCTCGGCATCCCTGCCGAAGAGCCGCTCGGAAAGGGCCAGGTTCGGCCGCGTATCCCGCCCGAGGTGAAATTGCCTGATTGATCCGATCTCGGCCCACTCGGTCTTGCACCGCACTAGATCGGCGAGCAGCAGGGATGCGCTGCCGTACCGGTCGACCGGCTCCTTGGAGAGGAGCTTAAGGATGATCTCCTCCAGTGTCGTCGGGACGGCGCGCGAGTGGCTCGGGCGCGGGGGTTGGACGGCCACGTGGACGTGGAGCCATTCGGCCGCGGTGCGGGCGGTGAACGGCAGGCGTCCAGCCAGCAACTCGTAGAACGTCACGCCGAGGGAGTAGAGGTCGCTCCGCTCGTCGGCGTACGGGTCCGAGCGCCGTGCCGCCTCGGGCGCGGCATAGGGCAGAGCGTCGTCGGTGACCGGCAACTCGGGCCAATGGTCGCCCGGCTCGTCGAGGGCGATGCCCCTGCCGAACCCGGCGAGCCGGACGACGCCGTCGGCTTGAACGTGCAGGTGAGTCGGGCGGAGGTCGCGATGCAGGATGCGACGGTCGTGGGCGCGCGCGAGGGCGGAGGCCGCGCCGACGGCGATCTCGAGGAATCGCTCGATCGACATGGCATCGCCCGCCATGGGCGGGGACGCCCCGGCGGCGTCCTCGAAGACGAGGACGGGTCCCTCCTGCGCGGGGATGAGGGCCAAGGGCGCGACGCTCCATGAAGGCTCCAGGCGCGAGGAAAGACGTTGATGAGTTTCAAACTCGCGGCATACGCTCGAAGCTTGCCAACGCGTGGTCTCGATCAGCCAGTCCGCATCGCTTCCCGGATCGCGCACGCGGTACCGCGTGCGATCGCCATCCCGATTTAAAAATATCGCATGAACCCGTTCAAGGAATGCTTCATTAAAGTAATCGGATGACTGCAACTGGGAGCAAATTCTAGCGCTCATAGCTATGTTTGCCCCGATTCCAATTTTTTGAGGGGCTATGAGCCGCGAACAAGCATCCAGATCTGGATACTGCCGTCGCGCTCATGCTCCATGTACGTGAGTGACATGCGGAGTACATTTTCCATTCGGCGCCCAGTTCGCTAATGAATGATTTGCCTTGCTAGCTTTGTGCCAATATCCTAAAATCATTTGGTGCAGGGCGCGCGGGTGGATGTGCTAACACTTCACCCGACAAAAATTTTGTACAAAACGATCATGTTTTGGAAGGCTCGAGGAGCTTCTTCGTGACGCGATGATCGATGGCTATTTGGAGCCTGCAGGCGCCGACAAGATCCACTTCAGGTCAGGGCTGGCGAGCATCGTTCAAACCTGCCCTTCATCGATTATATGCATCGGATTTTGCCGATCTTCGGCCGAAAGACCCTCACCCTCGATGGTCCTCCGAGACCGACGCCTACGCCTCCGTGCCGAACCGCTGCGTGAAGGCGACGTGCTGATCATCCACCTCCGGGATCATCACCCGTCGCGATCGCGCAACGTCTCAAATGGCTCCGGACACGGGCCGACCGTCGAGCCGCTCGGCAGATCCCGCTCGCGAATTGGCCCCTGCATCCAACGCCACGCCATCGACGCACGGGGCGACGATCCGCCCGAGCCTGGCTTTGCGCCGGCGTTGCGAGTTCCGCCAGGGGGCGTCGAATGTCAGTTTTCCGCCGCCAAGTCCGGCTCGATGGAACGGCGCCAACGGCCAGGGCTCATGTGCTCCGCACGGGCGAAGACGCGGGTGAAATGGCTCTGGTCGGAGAAGCCGCAGGCGAAGGCGATGTCACCCAGCGACAAACGCGAGCGCATCAGGTCCTTGGCGCGGGCGATGCGCTGCCGCACGAGCCAGGCATGGGGCGAGACGCCGGTCGAGCGCCGGAAGGCGCGGGCGAAATGGCTGGGCGAGAGCCCGCACGCCGCCGCGACGGCCGGTATGCTCGGCGACTGGGCGAGCGCGGCGCGCATGCGGTCCTGGGCGCGCTTGAGTTGCCACGGCGCCAAACCGCCGCGCGCCGGCTCGACGCCGTCGGCGAAGTCCGCGTAGGTCCCGAGCAGATGGGCCGCCAGGGCGCGGCCGAGCTGGTTGCGGAACACCTTCGCTCCACGATCCGACCGGTCGAGCGTCGCCGACGCGCGCAGCGCCAAGTCTCGGATGGTGGCATCGCTCAATGGCCTGCCGCACGCCTCCGTCAGCGCGTCGAGGGGGTCGGTCCGGTCGGCGCGGAAGCAGGCGGCGATCTCCGCGAGCAACGACCTGTGCAGGGCGATGTTGATCGCCCCTGGCAGGAGGGTGATCGAGGGTGGCTGTCGGAGGTCCAGGAGCAGGATGTCGCCCAACTGGGGTAGGCCGGCGGGGGCTGGCTCGCCGCTTCGCCGCTCCTCGGGACGTGCGGTCGGCAGCACCTGCACGAGCAGCACCTCGCATTGCAAGTTCGTGGGCGGAGCCTCCGTCGACCGGGCCTGGAAGACCAGCATGTCGGTCTCGCAGGACCGCGTCGCCGGCCATTCCTGCGGCACCATGCCCGTTGCTCGAGATAAGCCGCGGGATGGAGCGGCTCCGCGCCCGCACGCGCGCGAGGCGGGGGACCGCAGAATGATCTCCCTTCGATCAGGGCGCGATATAGATGCCTCAAGCATCGTAGTCTCTCCTGTCTCTACAGGAAAAACATTATGTCCTTCTAAATAATCCGTCTTTATTTGGATTGCTGCGATTTTTGTCGATCTTGCTCTTTATAGGCCGATTTTTATCCAAGCAGCTTACGATACTCGGATGGCGTGCAGCCCTTGGCCCTCTTGAAGGCCGTCCCGAAGGCGGCCTGGCTCGAGAATCCAGAGCGCAGGGCGATGTCGAGGATCGAAGCCCTCCGGTCGGCCAGGAGTCGGCATGCGCATTCCAGCCGTTCCGCGCTGACGAACCCGTAGGGCGTCTGCCCGGTGACGCGCTTGAACATCCGGGCGAAGTGGAAGGGGCTCAGGCACGCCACGGCGGCGAGGTCGGCGATGGACAGGTCGCGGTCGAGGTTGTCCCGGATGAAGGCGACGGCGCGTTGAATCCGGTCCGGGCACGCACTGTCCTCCTGCGAGGGACAGGCGGCATCCGGTCGGTCGTGCCCGTAGGCTTGCGCGATCCGCGCGGTGAGCGTCAGCGCGGCGCTCTCCACCATCATCCGCCCGGCCGAGGTTTCCTGGACCAGTTCGCCGAGGATGGACAGGCCGATCTGGCGGATCAGCGGGTCCTGTACATCGGCGAGGTAGCGCACCGCGTCGGCCCGGATCCGGGTGTCGCCGTAGAGGTCCGCCATGGCCTCGAAGCGGCTTGTCGGCAGGTAGATGTGTAGGATCTCGTTGAGGGGCGCGGAGATGTTGATGTCATCCTCCCCGACGCCGACCGGACAAAGCCAGATCGTACCCGCCTCCACGGCTGTTCGCTGCCGCACGCCCGCGCCCTTGCGGCTCACCCGGGCGCCGACGCTGCGCCGCGTCGCCAGGGTGATCTCCATCTGCGTCGGCACGATCGCCGGCAGGTCTCCCGCGGGATGGGAACGGAATTCGGCCGCCACGCCCCGCCAGCCGCGGTCTCGGGAGGAGGCGAGCAGGCCGGCCTTGGGGAACTTGATAATCCCGTGTCGGTGCAAATCCATGCTCGCAACATGCAATGCATGGTTGGATCGCGCCATTATACAGGCGTATCGCGGATGGGCGATGCGGCGCCCTCGCTCGTAGGACCAAGTTGGATCACCGTCATGCGGCAGGTCTTCTCGCGCTGGCCGAGTTTGGCGCAGGCGGCGCCCCAGAATGTCGGGGTGGACGACCTGCCGGCCTGGATGCAGGCGATCCCACCCCGGACGTCCGCGATCCCGAGCGAGGACCTCGCCCCGGCAGGCCTCTGGGTCGGCGTCCCGTGCGCCACGGCCTTCCTGGCGGGATTGGTGACCGCCTCGGGCGGCGGCGCCGTCCCGGTCCTCGGGGTCGGCCTCGCGGCTTTCGCGGCCGCGACAGCCATCCGCCACGTGGTGGCGCTCCGACGTGAACACCGAAGGGCGTGGGACAGCTTCGAGGCGATCTACGAACGATCCGGCATCTCGATCTGGCGCGAGGACTGGACGGCCGTGACAGACGTCATCATCGCCCTGCGACGGGCCGGCATCGACGACATGGAGCGTCACTTCGCCAGTCGGCCCGACGAACTTCGCGCCCTGCGCGCCAAGGTCCTCATCACGGACGTGAACGCGTTCACCCTCGAGGAGACCGGCGCGCCCGGCAAGGACGCCTATCTCGGCTCCCTCGACCGGCTGCTGCCCGACACCGACCAGACCTTCGTGCAGTGGCTCGTCGCTTTCGCCCGGGGGGACCGCTTCTTCCGCTCGGAAGCCCACATCATGGGCGCCGACGGGCGTGAACGCGACGTGCTGTTCACCGCGACGCTGCCGCAGGACCGCGCGGGCTTCTCCGACGTGATCGTCACTTCGCTCGACGTCACGGCCTTCAAGCGCAACCAGGCCCATTTCGCGGCGGCCGACACGGAACTCGCCCGGACCTCGCGGATCAGCACGGTCGGGGCGCTCAGCGCCTCCATCGCCCACGAGGTCAACTCGCCCCTGGCGGCGATACTCGCCAATGCCCAGGCGGCCCTGCGCTGGCTCAGGCGTCCCGAGCCGGACGTAGCCGAGGCCTCGCTGGCGATCGACGACGTGGTGGCCGAGGCGACCCGCGCCCGCGACGTCGTCGCGCGGACACGGTCGTACCTCAGCAACGCGCCGCGGACCATCGCCCCGATCGATCTCGTCCAAGCCTCGCGGGACGCCAACATCTTGGTGGAGCGCGAGATCCGCAGCCACGGCGCCACGATCCATCTCGCCGCCGAGGACGGGATCCCGCCCGTGCCGGCGGATTTGATCCAGGTCCAACAGATCTTCGTCAACCTGCTGGTCAACGCGGCCCAGGCCATGTCGGGATCGGAAGGCCGGAAGGACATCACGATCGCGATCCGCAGGACGGCCGCCGCCGTTGCGGTCGATGTGGTCGATACCGGCCCGGGGATCGAGCCCGAACGGCGCGCGCGCATCTTCGAACCCTTCCACTCCACCAAGATTGGCGGGATGGGTATGGGATTGGCCATCTGCCGGAATCTGATCGATGCCCACGGGGGTGAGATCTGGGTCGACGCCGCGCCCGGCGGGGGGGCGGCCTTCCACTTCATGCTGCCGCTCGCCCATGACTGAACGCATCACGCGCAAACCCGTCGTTGCCATCGTCGACGACGATCCGTCGATCCGCTCCGCCCTCCACCGCCTCACGCGCGCGCTCGGATACGAGGCCCTCGTGTTCAGCGGGGCGGAGCCGCTGCTCACCAAGCTCGACGAGGCCGACATCGCGCTCGTGGTGACAGACGTGCAGATGCCCGGCCTCAGCGGCCTCGAACTCCTCCGGATCCTGGCGGATCGGCGGCCCGACCTGCCGGTCATGCTGATGACCGCCTATCCGAACGAGGCGTCCCGCCGACGGGCGCTCGCGCTCGGAGCCCTGGCGTATTGCGCGAAGCCGTTCGAGGCGGAACACTTCGAACGAACCCTGGTCGCCGTTCTCGGGTCGCCGCCACGTTCGCGTTGAGCCCACGTGCGCGCGAGCCGAACGCCTCGGGCGGCTGCCCGGCCCGACGTGCCCAAGGCCGCCTAGACGATGCGCGGCGCGACGGACCACACCATGGACGGCAATCCGATACCCTGGGGCGCCCGAGGCCAGGTCCGGAGGCCGGCCCGAACGCCGCCAAGCCTGGGAACTTCCGCCCCACTCGCCGGCCGGCGCATCCAGGACGGGCGTGCCAAGCGCCACCGCCCCGGCGCTTATGTGCCCCGCGGAGGATCGAGTTCGGCCGCCTATCGCCCTGGTCCCGACGACCAAACCGGTCGGCGTCGCCGTCCGACAGCTCCCGTGCTGTCTATCGGTCATGAGTGGTGCGGCGCGTGCCCGCCGTGGAGGCGTCGGGCCACCGGTGAGATATTCGCGACAATTGCAAATTCGCGACGCTTTCATCCAAGCGAACACGGCCGGAATGTCATAACTCCTGTGGTCGAACGTCCGGTGCGATGGCGCAAGCGCCGCCGGATCACGCACGGAGAGCAGCATGGCCACCGTCACGACCAGCGACGGTACGGAGATCTACTACAAGGATTGGGGTCCGAAGAATGCCCAGCCCATCGTGTTCCACCACGGCTGGCCGCTCTCCTCGGATGACTGGGACGCGCAAATGCTGTTCTTCGTCCAGAACGGCTACCGGGTCGTGGCCCACGATCGTCGCGGTCACGGCCGTTCCGCGCAGGTCTCGGAAGGCCACGACATAGACCACTACGCGGCCGACGCCGCGGCCGTCGTGGAGCATCTGGACCTCAGGGACGCCATCCATATCGGCCACTCCACAGGCGGTGGCGAGGTCGGGCGATACGTCGCGAAGTTCGGCCAGCCGCAGGGGCGCGTCGCCCTCGCTGTGCTGGTCAGCTCCGTGCCCCCGCTGATGCTCAAGACCGACGCCAACCCGGAAGGCTTGCCGCTCGCGGTCTTCGACGGATTCCGTGACGCGCTTGCCGCCAATCGCGCCCAGTTCTACCTCGACGTGGCGGGCGGCCCATTCTACGGCTTCAACCGCGACGGCGCGAAAGCCATTCCCGGCGTGATCCAGAATTGGTGGCGGCAAGGGATGATGGGCAGCGCCAAGGCCCACTACGAAGGCATCAAAGCCTTCTCGGAGACCGATCAGACCGAGGACCTCAAGGCGATCACCGTGCCAACATTGGTGCTGCACGGCGAGGACGATCAAATCGTGCCGATCGCGGACGCGTCGCTGAAGTCGATCAAGCTCTTGAAGAATGGCACCTTGAAGACCTATCCCGGCTATCCGCACGGGATGCTGACCGTGCATGCCGACGTCCTCAACGCCGTTCTGCTCGATTTCGTGAAGGGGTGATCCCTCCGGGGTGGATGGCGTCGTCGCGATCCGCCCCGACGCCGACCCGGTAGCGGCCGTCCGGCAGCTTGAACGGCGCTCATTCGTCCTAGGTCGGCGACCGTGTGCGCCGCTTCCTCTGTCAGGCTGCCGACAAGTCGGCGGCACCACGAGCGGCCGATCCGGCCGAGGGCGGCTGTCCGAAGCGCCTCAACTGGATCCACGGCTCAGGGACGATGGTCGATTGCGGCTCGGCCAATCTCGGGCGCCGAGGCACACATGTCGATCGCCCACGTTGCGGATCTGGCCGTCGGGCTGGCGCATCACCGCCGGGTGCGCTGCGAAACCCGACGCGTCGTTGGCTTGAGCGCTATCGATTGCTTCGGCGCCCGACATCCGCTTGGAGCGGACTGAAAGCTGTCTGATCCATCCTGATACTTCAATTCGATTGTCGACCGTACATGGTTCCGAGCGTTACAGCATTCCGCGAACAACATACGTTGGTATGATTGCTTGCGATAACGTGCGGTATATCCATGCAACCCGAGGTGCCTGGTGTCGTTCCCGGCCTTTGCTGTGTGCCTGAATTGACGGAATCCCAGGAGCCTCTGGCTAACCTCGCAGGAGCAAGACCCACATGAAAATTGCCTTCCCCGCCGCCCTGGCTCTCGCCCTGCTGGCGGGACCGGTCCTCGCCCAAGGCAACTCGCCCTACAACCGCTCAGGCCCGCAGGCGGGCGGACCACTCGCCGGGCAGGAGCGCGAGATGGGCGCGCCGGGCGGCACGCCCGCCGTCGACCCTGCCCGGCCCGCCAAGGCGGTCGCGAGGTCGAAGAGCCGGAAGCATCTGAAGCGTCGGAAGGCCGTGTAGGCACTCCTGATCCACTCCCGCCGAGGTAAGACCAGCCGCCTCGGCGGGATCCCGCTCTCCCAATCGACGCCACGGCCGCCGATTCGGAACCGCTGGATGCCGGAAGCGGCCAGATCCTTTCCTGCGATGCCCCCGCACAACGACGGCCCCCTCTTCATCGGCTAGGTTTGGGAGTGGGCGTAGCCGATTCTGTCGTCCTCCCATCAGTGGGACATGTCCTGGAACACGCATGTCCGCCCGGCGTCGGTGTAGCCGGCCGGGCAGGAGTGGACGCAGGCGCCAGCGGCGAGCTTGAGAGGCGGCGGACAGGATACGGCCCAGGAGGGCGCCTGCGAGATCGCGGTGCCTGGCTGGACCGCCAGCATGCCGGCAACGAGAAGGCAGCGCCATCGGACCCGCACGGCCCAAAGCGCGGAACTCCCGAATGGGCTCGGCTCGCTGCCTGTCATGAATCACCCCATTGTTACCCTGTGCCGCCCCAATCTGCGAAACGGACGAAGGACGCCCCGCGACGGCCGCTCGATCGTTTGTGGCTTGGAAGGAGCCATCGGCCCTCCAACCACGGCCGGACCGACGCCATCGCCCCCTCGCCGGCAGAGTCGCTTCGACGCGGTGGGTCAGAGCAATGTGTGCCGCCGCGCCTTCCGCAGAGCACGACCCTGAAGACGTTGGCATGTAAGGACCTCGATCGAACCACGTTCGCGTGTCGAGACCGACGGCGTCTGCGAAGCTACGGCCGATCCAGGTGTCGAACAGTGGCGGACCGGACCGGATTCTGTTTGCGGATCGCCGCGACTCGACGTGTTCGGGTTCGTGAAGACTGCTATAAAATTCGACCTCAGTGAAGGAAACCTTTGTATAATATGGCGACCGACGGCGCTCCGGGAACTTATGACCGCTGGCAGGCGCGGAACGAGGCGCCGTCGCTGCTCCGCTCTGGGACCAAGCATGCCTCTACCGTCGACCTGTTGTCCGTGGCGGCGAAACGGAGACTCGATCGCTCTGCCATCCGCACCTGGCCTCGGCATCGGTCTCCCTAACTCCCGCTCAGCGTGGCTCGGGGAAGCGGGATGCTTGGCGTCATCGCCGTCGTGCCGTCCGCTTAGGGCGGGACAATCGGGCGAGGAGCCCAAACCGTAGAGTTAAGGTGGACGGCCGCTCGATGTGCGGCCGAAGCCGCCGGGTCGGTGCCGGTCGCCATCGTCCAGAACCGTTGCGAGCTGCACTCCCATGCTCGATCCTCGAGCGTTGGCCGCGTGAACCCGATCGGTAGGAACAGACGACGTCATGTCGTGAAAGGACGCTGGCGAAAGAAACCACCTAATATGACAGCAATTGCCAGCGGGTTTTACACTGGACTGGGGGTGAACACTGGGTCACGAAGGCAAATGCCGAGGTCCAAGGGTTGTACCTGCGTTCGGCTTCACACTAGGCGGATTGGAGACGATCATGTGGCTCACGACCGGCCCTGCCCCGGGCGAACAGACCACGTGGGAGGATCTGACCCGGGCATCTCTCATGACCGTGCTCGCCGGCTTCGTCGACGCCGTCGGCTACGCGGCCACGGGGCACCTGTACCTGTCGTTCATGAGTGGTAACAGCACACAGTTCGGCATGGCGCTCGCGCGCGGAGACGCGCACGTGATCGGCTGGACTGGCGCGGTGATCGCCACCTTCGTGCTGGGAGCGTTCCTGGGATCTCTGGGCGTCGCCGCCGAGGCGCTGGTCAGAGTGCCGATCGTCCTGGCCGGCGAACTCACGTGCTTCGTCGCGGCGTGGATTCTCCTCGGCCCATGGACCGCCGAGGCCGCTCTGCTGTTCGTGGCCCTAGCGATGGGCATGCAGAACGCTGTTCGCACGTCCGTCGCCGGAGCATCGATCGGCAGGAGCTTCGTGACCGGTGCCCTGTTCGGCGTGGGCAACGCCCTGGCCCGAGCCTGTCTCGACCGCGCGCGCCTGGCCGAAGCGCTAGCCGACGCCGCCTCCTGGCTGGCCTTCATCGTGGGCGTGACCTGTGGCGCGTTCGCCATCGGCCCTCTCGGCTTGGCCAGCGCCCTCCTCGCAGCGGCGTCCGTCGTCGTCGCCCTCATGGCGCTGTCGATCGCTCGGCGGCGGTAGAGCGACCGGATGCTGAGCGCTCCTCGAATGACCATGGACGCGCGACGGCGGGGAGTGGCCTTCTTCCCGGCGCCGCTACCGTGGCCCGCAGCCGATGCAGATGCCGCTCTCGATGCGCTCATCCTCCAACTCCTGGCGCGAGCGCCGATCCGGGTTGTCCCGCCGCGTCGGGCTGGCATCGCGGCTTGGGGGCTTCGTCACGCCTGCCGCGGTCGTGTTCGGGGCGGTCACCGTCGACAAGGGGCTGCCACCGGTGCCGGTGAGGTCCGCCTGCGCCAGGGCGGGCGCGGACAAGCCCAGGAGAACGAGCGTGGCAATTGAGTGGCGTGTCGTGGTCATCGTGAGGCTCCATGCGCGGGGATTGCGTGTGTGTGGACCGAGAAGACCCGCCGGATCGCCCTCCCACCTTCCGAGGCGTCGGGTCGCGCCGCAGAACGTGCGGGCCCGCCGAGATGGCGATCGCGCCCGACGCGCACCTGCCTCCGGGCCGTGCCGACCGGCATCGACAAACGGAAAAGCAGATGCCTCCAGCCTGTCGCTCGGCGCATCAAGCATTGAAATCGAGGCCGCGTCCCAGGTGTGGTCCCGAGCTCCGAAAGCGATGTGAACGTCCGTTGAAACAGTCTCTCTTGGCGAAAAGCAATCCGCGGGCCTCGAATTTGCCTGGCGACGCGATTCCTTCAACTATACTGAGGTATGTCTAGGCCGCCCGCGCGGCTTGCATCGCTTTCTATGCTCGACCATCGACTCGTGCCGAACCAGGATACGCGAGGTCGCGTGGCCCCCTCACTCGGATCAGGTGCTGAGTCGCGGTATGGCCGTGATCGGGGTCCGGATCGGGCCGCCCGGCTCGGGGTGGGACGCGAGACGTTGTGGCGGAGCGGCGTGCGCCCCACAACGGCTTCCTGGCAGGCCGTGTGCTCGGGCTGGGATCTCGTCAAGGGATGCGGAACCGATATCGCAGCTGAGCCCGCCGGTAATCCCGTTTCTCGAAGGCCTGGACGCGAACGCCTATGATCTGAGCTCGCTACGTCGATCCTATAGCGAACCATATTATGAGATCGAATCGACTGTCCACGTATTAAAGTCAGGACTGAACCGAAAACTTGATAATTAGATATATAAGCATCCTATTCATATATTGATGTGCCACATCGATGGTGGTTTGTTGCACATGCTATATCGGCGGACGCTCGCGCAACCGAAAGCACTACGTCGTAGCCGATGATCCGACATTGGCTTCAGGTCGGCTGCGCCGCATCAGGACTGTGCTTCTCAGGACCGAGCTTCTCGGATTCCTGATTGGTCGCCGACTGCCGGCGCGGCAGCAGGTCGGACAGCTTGTCCATGTAGATGTAGACCACCGGCGTCGTGAACAGCGTCAGCACCTGCGACACGAGCAGGCCGCCGACGATGGCGTAGCCCAGCGGCTGCCGGAGTTCCGAGCCCGTGCCGGTGCCGAGCATCAGCGGGATGCCGCCGAACAGCGCGCACAAGGTCGTCATCAGGATCGGCCGGAACCGCAGCAAGCAGGCTTCGTGGGCCGCCTGCTCGGCCGTGAGACCCCGCTCCCGCTGTCCTTCGAGGGCGACGTCGATCAGCATGATGCCGTTCTTCTTCACGATGCCAATCAGCAGGATGATCCCGATGATGCCGATCATGTCGAGCGGCCGCCCCACCAGCATCAGTGCCAGGAGCGCGCCTAGCCCGGCGGAGGGCAGCGTCGACAGGATGGTCAGCGGGTGGATCGTGCTCTCGTAGAGCATGCCGAGGATGACGTAGACCGCGAACAAGGCCGCCAGGATCAGCGGCGGCGTCGAGCCGAGCGAGGCCTGGAACGCCTGGGCGTTGCCCTGGAAGCCGCTGGCGAGAGACTTCGGCGGGTCCAGGTCCGCGACCGCCTTCTGCACGGCCGCGACCGCGGCCCCGATCGTGGCGCCCGGCGCGAGGTTGAAGCTGAGGGTCACCGAGGGAAACTGCCCCTGGTGGTTGACCGCCACCGGCGCCACCCCGGGCACGAGCTTGGCGATCTGGCTGAGCGGCACCGAGGTGTTGCTCTGCGAGCGGACGTAGATCCGCTGCAGTGCGTCCGGTCCGAGCTGGTAGCGCGGATTGACCTCCAGGATGACGTAGTATTGGTTCAGTGCCGTGAAGATCCGCGCGACATGGCGCTGGCCGAAGGCGTCGTAGAGCGTGGCGTCGACGGCCGCGGGGTCGATCCCGAAGCGCGAGGCGGCGGTCCGGTCGACCTGAGCGGTCAAGGTCCGCCCGGTCGATTGCTGGTCGCTGGCAACCGAGGACAGCTCGGGCAGCTTCTGTAGCGCCGCCAGGACCTTTGGCGCGAAGCGGGCGAGCGTGCTGCTGTCGACGTCGGTCAGGGTGAACTGGTACTGCGTCTTCGACAGCCGTGCACCGATGGTGATGTCCTGGGCCGCCTGCATGTACAGCGTCATGCCCTGGACCTGGCGCAGCGCCACGGACAGCCGTGCGATGACCTGGTCGGCGGTGACGTCGCGCTCGGACTCGGGTTTGAGCGTGATGAACACGCGGCCGTCGTTCTCGGTCACGGTGGGACCGCCGGGGCCGATGTAGCCAACCACATTGGCCACCGCCGGGTCGCGGCCGACGATGTCGAGCACGGCCTGCTGGCGCTGCTTCATGCCCTCGGGCGAGACGTCCTGGGCCGCCTCGCTGATGCCTAGGATCAGGCCTGTGTCCTGCTGCGGGAAGAAGCCCTTCGGGATCACCCAGAACAGGTAGCCGGTCAGGGCTACCGTCCCGACGAAGGTCATCAGCGTCAGGAGGCGGTGGCGCAGCGCGACCGTCAGGCCGGCGTCGTAGCGTTCGTTCAGCCACGTGAAGAGCCACTCGAGTGCGGCCGCGACGGCGTTCGGCCGCTGCGCCTCCGCGGCCGGGAGCAGCTTGGCGCAGAGCATCGGGGTGAGCGTCAGCGACACGGCCACCGAGACGAGGATCGAGACCGCGACCGTGACGGCGAACTCGCGGAACATCAGGCCGACGACGCCGCTCATCTGGAACAGCGGGATGAACACGGCGACGAGCGAGATCGAGATCGACAGGATGGTGAAGCCGATCTCGCCCGCCCCGTCGAGCGCCGCCTTGAGGGGCGTGGCTCCGTCCTCGATGTGGCGGACGATGTTCTCGACCATGACGATGGCGTCGTCGACCACGAAGCCGATGGCGATCGAGAGCGCCATCAACGACAGGTTATCCAGGCTGTAGCCCAGCACGTACATGACCGCGAAGGTGCCGATCAGCGAGATCGGCACGGAGATCGCCGGGATCACGGTCGCCCAAAGCTTGCGCAGGAACAGGGCGATGACGCCGACCACCAGCGCGATGGTCAGGAGCAGCGTGAAGCGCACGTCGCTGATGCTCGCCTGGATCGTCACGGTGCGGTCCGAGACGACGGCGACGTCGATGCTGGGCGGCAGCGACGCCTTGAGCTGCGGCAGCGCCGTCTTGATGTCGTCGACGGTCGCGACGACGTTGGCGCCGGGCTGGCGCTGGATCGCCAGGATGACCGCCGGCTTCCGGCCGCTCCAGCCGCCCAGGGTGACGTCCTGCGGCGCCTTGATCGCGCGGCCGATGTTGCGCACGAGGATCGGCGCGCCGTCGCGATAGGCGACGATGGCCTGCTCGAACTGAGCGGGCGTCATCAGCTGGTCGTTGGTCTCGAGCGCCACGGCCTGCTGCCCGCCGTAGAGCTGCCCCTTGGGCTGGAGCACCGTGAGGTTGGCCAGCGCCGTGCGCACGGCCTCGAAGTCGAGATCCTCCGCGGCGAGCATCGCCGGGTTGACCTGGATGCGGATGGCGGGCTGCTGCAGGCCGCCGACCGCGACGGTGCCGACCCCGGGCATCTGCGCGAGCTTCTGCGCCAGGATCGAGTAGGCGTAGTCGCTCACCGTCATGATCGGCAGCACGTCCGAGGTGAGCGCGATCAACAGGATCGGGGCGTCGGCCGGGTTGGTCTTGCGATAGGTCGGCTGCGACAGCAGGCTCGCGGGCAGCAGGCCCTGCGTCGCGTTGATCGCCGCCTGGACGTCGGTGGCGGCCGAGTCGATGGTGCGGCTGCGGCTGAACTGCAGCGTCATCGACGTGAAGCCGGTGCCGCTGCTCGACGTCATCTGGGTCAGCCCGGGGATCTGGCCGAACTGGCGCTCGAGCTGGGTCGCCACCGAGGAGGCCATGGTGTTCGAGTCGGCCCCGGGCAGCTGCGCCGTCACCTGAAAGGTGGGCGAGTCGATGTTGGGCAGGGCCGCGACCGGCAGCAGCGTGTAGCTGATCGCGCCGAGCACCACGACCGCGACCATCATCAGGCCGGTGGCGATCGGGCGCGTGATGAAGCCGGCCGACAGGTTCATGGCAGCATCCCGGCGCTGGCGGTCGTGGTGTCGGGCACCTGACCGGGGCTGGCCGCGACCACCTCCGTGCCCGGCACGAGGCTGTACTGACCCTGGACTACGACGGTCTCTCCCGCCTTCAGCCCTTCCGAGATCAGCGCGACGCCGCGCACCCGCTGCCCGACCTCCACGGGCCGGATCGTTACCTTGTGGTCGGGGCCGACGACGAAGACAAACGCGCCCGTGTCGCTCCGCTGGACGGCGTCGGTCGGGATCGTCAGCGCGCCCTTGACCACCGACGTGGTGACCTCCGCGTTCACGAAGGCGCCGGGCCAGAGCTGGCGCTCGGCATTGGAGAAGTTGGCCTTGAGCTTGACAGTGCCGGATCTCGGCTGGGCCTCGTTGTCGATCAGCAGCAGGGCGCCGGTGTCGAGCTTCCGGGTGCCGGCCTGATTGGAGACGGTGGTCGTCACGGGGCCGCGGGCGAGGGCCGCCTGGACCTGCGGGATCGTGTCGGTCGGCAGAGTGAAGACGACGCTGATCGGCTGAACCTGGGTCAGCACGACGATGCCACCCGGGTCGGAGGGCTGGACGATGTTGCCGATGTCGATCAGGCGGAGGCCGGTGACGCCGTCGAAGGGGGCGCGCAGAGTGGCGAAGTCGAGCTCGGTCCTGGCGTAGGCGATGGCGGCCTGATCGCCTTTCACGGCGTTCTCGGACTGGGCGATCTGCGCCTTCTCGCCGGTGACCGACTCATCGGAGGCGAAGCCGCGCTGCTCCAGCGGCTCGTTGCGCTGGAGGTTGACCTGCCGGTTGGTCAGCAGGGCCTGATCCTGTCCGAGCTGGGCCTGCGCGGTGTCGAGCTTGGCCTGGTAGATGCGCGGATCGATCCGGGCCAGGACATCGCCGCGCCGGACGGTCTGGCCCTCCGTGAAGGCGACGCTCTCGAGATAGCCAGTGACCTGGCTGCGGATCACGGCGCGGTTCAGGGCCTGAACCGTGCCGATGCCGGTGAGGATGATCGGCACGTCCTCCTGCCTGACCGATGCGGTGACGACCGGGACGGCGGGGGGAGGAGCTTCCGGCTTCGCCGGGGTGGAATCCCCGAGGTAACGCGCGACCCCGAAGCCGAGGACGAGGACACCAAGCGCAGTCAGGCCGAGCTTGAGCCTGCTCTTCATGGAAAGCGAGCCTCGTGGTCAGCGCGGCTGGAGATTGACGACGGGGGCGGCCAGCGTACCCGCCCCCTCGCCCGACTTCGGCGTGGTGCGCCGTCAGTAATGGTAGCGGCGATGGTGCCGATGGCGACGGTGATGGCGCGGGCCGAACGTGCCGAACCTGGACGTGACCCGCGCGCCGCGATGCTGCCCGGCGAAGTCGCTGTTGCCGGTGGCGCCCGACCACGGATCTAGGCCGCCGCCACCTGCGAAACTCGGTTGGGGCGTGGCGATGGTGATGGTGAGACCGAAGACGACGGCCGCACCAAGAAGGAGATGTTTCATGTCCAGGATCCCTTTTCTCGCAGATCGCTAGATACGATCGCGGATAGACTGTGCACTACGAAGCAATATTCGCACGATATACGTTAGTATACCGACACTCGATGCTGGTGCGAGCGGAGTTCATTTGGCTCGCATCTGCTGGGCGTCCCGTGATCAGCACAGGTGCAGATCGGTGCCGAGCGCGTTCGGGCGCTGCCCGGCATGGCCGTAAGCGCCCTCGTCGGCTCCGTGGGACGCCAGCACGGTCTTGCCCCGGAATACCCAGTAGGCGTGCGCATTGTAGGCGAGGACGATCGGCAGGACGACGAAGATACCCACGAGGGCGAACTTCAGCGTCGCCTCATCGGCCGCCGCCTGCCAGATGGTGGCGTGGTAGGGCACCACGTTGGGCCAAACGCTGATGATGAGGCCTGCGTAGCCGAGCAGGAACAGCACGACGGCGAGCAGGAACGGCCGGCTGTCGTGGCGCCCCCAGAGGCCGCGCCAGATTAGGACCGCCACGCCCGCCGCCGCCAACGGGAACAGGTCGAGCCAGAGATTGCCCGGCCAGGCGAACCAGCGCGCGGCCACCTGCGGCTCGGTCAGGGCCGTCCAGGCGCTGACCACGGCCATCATGGCCACCGCCAGGAGCAGGGCGGCGTGCGCGACCTCCCGGGCGAAGACCTGCGTCGGCCCGTCCGTCCGCCAGATCAGCCAGCCGGCCCCGAGCAGCGCGTAGCCGCCGACGATTCCGGCGGCGCACAGCAGGCCCAGGAACGACACGAACGAGAAGGGGCCGCCGGCGAAGTGGCCGTTCTCGACCGCCACGCCCTGGATGAAGCCGCCAAGGATGAGGCCCTGGCAGACCGCGGCGACGAGCGAGCCGCCCGCGAAGGCCAAGTCCCAGACACGCTGGAAGCGCGTGGCCTGGAAGCGAAACTCGAACGATATGCCGCGCAGGATCAGGGCGAACAGCATCGCCATGATCGGCAGGTAGAAGGCCGGGAGTAGCACGTAGTAGGCCATCGGGAACGCCGCCCAGAGGCCTGCACCACCGAGCACCAGCCAGGTCTCGTTGCCGTCCCAGAACGGCGCAACGCTCTGCATCATTAGGTCGCGATCGCGCGCTCGCGGAGCCAGCAGGAACAGGATGCCGATGCCGAGGTCGAACCCGTCGGCGATGACGTAGAGGGCGACCGCGCCGGCGGCCACGAGCGCGAAGAGGAGAGGCAGGTCCATGACTACTTTCCAAGAGCGAGGTTGCGGGCGTAGTCCAGGATGCCGCTTAGGATGCCGGGACGCCCCCGGTGTCGGCCGGTTCGAACCCTATGGGCCTCCGCGCGCGCGGGGATGGCGGGGCCGCCCGCCAGTCGCGCGCGGCACCAGTACCCGGCCCCGAGCAGTAGGTAACCGACCACGATCACCGCGGCGCACACGAAGCCCAACGTCGAGAGGCAATTGAGCCGTCCGTCGCCGAACCGCGCCCCCGGCGCCAACGCGAGCTGGACCCATCCGCCGAGGATCAGGCCCTGGCACGCGGCGGCCACGAGCGATCCGCCGGCAAGGGCGACGATCCGGGTAGCCTGGAAGTGCGTGCCCTGGACGTGGGGAGCGATGACGATGCCGCGCAGGATCAGGACGGACACCAACGTCAGGATCGGCGGAAGGAAGGCCGGCGGCAGCCGGTGGTGGCCCAGCGGACAGGCGGCGCACAGCCCGACGGCACCGAGCGCCAGCCAAGCCTCGTTGCCGCGCCAGAACGGCGTGACGCCCCGCATGAGCAGATCGCGGTCATGCTCCCAGCGCGCGAGCGGGAACAGCATTCCGATGCCGAGGTCGACCCCGTCCGTCACCGCCAGGTGAGAGACCGCGACGGCGCCGAGCGTGAGGGCGAGGATGGGATCCATCCTATTCTCCCGGGGCTAGCGCGCGGGCGTAGGCGGGTGCGCCGCCAACGAGGGCGGGGCCGGCCTGCTCCAGGCCGGGGCGCACGGCGTTCGGCGTCTCGTCCACGAGCGGGTCGGGTCCCCGCATCGCGATCCGCGCGCCGTACCAGAAGAAGGCCACCAGCAGCAGATTGTAGACGACGAAGAACAGGATCAGCGACGACAGCACCGCGCCGGCGGGCTGCACCGTCACGGCGTCCGCCGTGCGCAGGTGGCCGTAGACCACGAACGGCTGCCGACCGGTCTCGGTCACCGTCCAGCCGGCCACGATCGCCACGAATCCGAGCGGCGTCGCCGCCATGCAGGCGAGCTGAAACCAGCGCGTCGTGAACAGCCGCCCGCGCCAGCGCAGGAAGGCACCCGTGAAGGCCAGGGCGATCAGCAGGAGCGCGATGCCGACCATGATCCGGAAGGCGAAGAACACGAAGGGGGCGTAGGGCCGATCGGAAGCCGGCACCGCCTTCAGCCCTTGGACCTTGCCGTCCCAGGAGTGCGTCAGGTACAGGCTGGCGAAGCCCTTGATCGGCACCGCGATCTCGTAAAGGTTGCGCTCCGCCTTCATGTCCGGCCACGCGAAAATCAGGCTCGGCACTCCCCGGCCGGTGTCCCAAAGCCCCTCCATCGCGGCGACCTTGGTCGGCTGGTGCACGAGCGTGTTGCGACCGTGCGCGTCGCCAAGCACCGCCTGCAGCGGCGCGAGCACCAGGCAGGCCCACAGCGCCATCGAGAAGGCGACGCGCGAGGCCTTCACGTGTGTGCCGCGCCAGAGGTGGTAGGCCGAGACGCCCGCCACCACGAAGCTGCCGGTCAGGTAGCTCGCGCAGACCATGTGCATCAGGCGGTAGGGATAGGATGGGTTGAAGAACGCCGCCGCCCAATCGGTGACGTGGAAGATGCCGTCCTTGTCGACGATGTGGCCGGCCGGCGTCTGCATCCAGCTGTTCGAGGCCAGGATCCAGCTCGCGCTGATCAGCGTGCCGCACGCCACCATCAGGCAGGCGAAGAAGTGCAGGCCGGGCCCGACGCGCTTCTCGCCGAACAGCACGATGCCGATGAAGCCGGCCTCCAAGAAGAAGGCCGACAGCACCTCGTACATGAAGAACGGGCCGAGCACGTTGCTGACCGAGCGCGAGAAGCCGCTCCAGTTGGTGCCGATCTGGTATCCGAGCACGATCCCGGTGATCACGCCCATGCCGAAGCCGAGGGCGAAGATCCGGATCCAGAAGCGCATCAGGGCGCGGTAGACGGGATCGTTCGTGCGCCAGGTCAGGAAGCTGAGGAACGCCACATACGAGGCGATGCCGATCGTGAAGGCCGGCCACAGGATGTGGAAGCCCACCGTGAAGGCGAACTGGATGCGCGATAGGACGAGGGCGTCCATGGTCAGCCTCTCTGAGACATGCGGCGGATGCGGATGGGCACGGCCTTGTAGGAGGGCGTGCCGCTCTGCGGGTCGCGCGCGTAGAGCGGCACCAGCGGGTTGGCCTCGGGGTAGTAGGCCCCGCAGCAGCCGTCCGGCAGCTGGTAGGGGACGACCTTGAAGCTCTCGACCGCGCGCTGCACGCCGTCGGTCGAGATCGTTTCTAGGGCGACGTGCTCGCCCGCCTGGAGGCCGCGCCGATCCATCTCGGCCTCGTTGATGAACACGACCATGCGCTGGCCGAACACGCCGCGGTAGCGGTCCGACAGGCTGTAGAGGGTGGTGTTGTACTGGTCGTGGCTGCGCATGGTGGTCAGCCACAGCGCCTCCGGGTCGTCCTGGTGCGGGTCCTCGTCCAGGCCCTCGAAGACGGCGAACTCGGCCTTGCCGGACGAGGTCGCCCAGACGCGCTCGCGCGCCAGCGAGGTGAGGTGGAAGCCGCCGGGGACGCGGATGCGCGCGTTGTAGCCCTGGAAGATCGGGAACACCGCCTCGATGGCGTCCCGGATCCGGTCATAGTCCGCGGTCAGGTGTTCCCAGGGGATGTCCGGGTTCGACCCGAGCGTCGCCCGCGCCAGCCCGGCGACGATCGCGGTCTCGCTGCGCAGGTGCTCGGAGGCCGGTCGGTTGCGGCCGGCCGAGGCGTGCACCATCGACATCGAGTCCTCGACGGTGATGGACTGCGGTCCGGTCTCCTGCTCGTCGACCTCGGTGCGGGCGAGGCAGGGCAGGATGTAGGCGTGTCGGCCGTGGACGAGGTGGCCGCGATTGAGCTTGGTCGAGATCGCGACCGTGAGGTCGAGGTCGCGCATCGCCCTTCGGGTCGCGTTCGTGTCGGGCGTCGCGGCGGCGAAGTTGCCGCCGAGCGCCAGGAACGCGCGGGCCGTGCGGCTCTGCATCGCCTCGATTGCCCGGACGACGTCGTGGCCGTGGCGGCGTGGCGGTTCGAAGCCGAAGGTGTCCCGCAGCCGGTCCAGGAACTCGGCCGTCGGCTTCTCGGTGATGCCGACCGTGCGGTTGCCCTGGACGTTCGAGTGGCCGCGCACCGGGCAGATCCCGGCGCCGGGACGCCCGACG
This sequence comes from Methylobacterium sp. FW102-HT35C08, assembly GCF_058790235.1. Classification (NCBI taxonomy): domain Bacteria; kingdom Pseudomonadati; phylum Pseudomonadota; class Alphaproteobacteria; order Hyphomicrobiales; family Methylobacteriaceae; genus Methylobacterium; species Methylobacterium sp. FW102-HT35C08. The sequence continues at coordinate 2,965,897 of NZ_JBYTCL010000002.1, forward strand.
TTGCCGCGCAGCAGCGCGAGGTTGGTCAGGAGCCGGACGTTCTCGGTGCCGCGGTGATGCTGGGTCAGGCCCATCCCGAAGACCAAGATCGCGCTCTCGGCCCGCAGGTAGGTCCGCGCGGCGCATTCGAGATCGACCCGCGTCAGCCCCGAGATGCGCTCGATCGCCGGCCAGGGCGTCGCGCGCAGGTCGGCCGCGAGGGCCTCGCAGCCGATCGTGTGGCCGGCGATGAAGTTGACGTCGAGCAGGCGCGCCTCGTCGGCGGCGATCGCGGCGTCGTCCATCTCGATGCAGGCCTTCATGATTCCCTTGAGCGCGGCGGCATCGCCGCCGACCCGGACCTGGAAGAACCGCGACGAGATCGGGGTCGAGGTCAGCGACGCCATCTCGATCGGGTTCTGCGGGGCCTGGAAGCGCTCCAGGGCGCGCTCGCGGAACGGGTTGAAGCTCAGGATCGCCGCGCCGCGCCGGGAGGCATCCCGAAGCGAGGTCATCATCCGCGGGCTGTTGGTGCCCGGGTTCTGGCCGAAGATCAGGATCGCGTCGGCCTTGTCGAAGTCCTCCAGCAGGACCGTGCCCTTGCCGACGCCGAGGCTCTGCGGCAGGCCGACGCTCGTCGCCTCGTGGCACATGTTGGAGCAGTCGGGGAAGTTGTTTGTCCCGAACGCCCGCGCGAACACCTGGAACAGGAACGCCGCCTCGTTGGAGGCGCGCCCCGAGGTGTAGAACTCGGCCTCGTCGGCGCTGCCGAGATCGCGCAGGATCTGGCCGATCTCGGCGAAGGCATCCTCCCAGGAGACCGGTCGATAGGTGTCGCTGGCCGCGTCGTAGCGCATCGGGTGGGTCAGGCGGCCCAGCATCTCGAGGTCGTAGTCGTTCCAAGCCTCGAGTTCGGCGACGGTGTACTTGGCGAGGAGTTCGGGGGTGCAGCGCTTGGCGGTCGCCTCCCAGGCCACGGCCTTGGCGCCGTTCTCGCAGAACTCGAAGCTGCTGGTGTGCTTCGGGTCGGGCCAGGCGCAACCGGGGCAGTCGAAGCCCTGCGGCTGGTTCATGCGCAGCAGCGTCGCGGCCCCGGACGCGGGAATGCCCTGCTCGATCAGTGCCCTGCCGGTCGCTTCTAGTGCACCCCAGCCGCCGGCGGGGCTAGTGTATGGCCGTATACGGGACTTCGACACGTCTGAACCCTCACATCCGCTCTAGACCAGGATGAAGCCGGGATGCGTGGCGGCCAATCTATACCTGCGTATGACTGACTATTCGGACGTCATGCGCGCTCGATAAGCCGCCACTGCTGCTCGTTGGATGGGTTCAGACTGGTACGACCCCGACATCCTCGTGCGGGAACCGGGCGATGACGTCCGCCGGGATGTTCAGGTGCGACGTCACCATCAGCGGCGGCGTGTGGGTCAGCCAGTCCGACAGCGAGATCGCCTGGTACTCGGGCGCGCGGAACACCTCCAGGAACACCAGGTCGGTGTCGCCCACGTTCTTGATGTAGTGCCCGAGGTTGCGCTTGATGTAGCCGATATCGCCCGGACCGAAATCCGTCGTGGCGGCGTTCGGTCCCGTGTTGAACACGGTCATCTGACCCTTGCCCTTGATGTAGTACTGCCACTCGTCGGCGTTCGGGTGCCAGTGCATCTCGCGCATGCCGCCGGGCTTGACGGTGACGAGCGCGGCCGCGACGGTCTTCGAGGCCTTGAACGTGGTGCTGTCGACGATCTGGACCTTGCCACCCTTCGTCTGCTTGGCTACCGGCCCGCTCGCCATCTTGAAGGTGAACGGGTTTGGCGGCTCGCCCGCCGAGCCGCGCGCGGCCAGCTGGTCGGCCGACAGGGCACCGGGAAGCTAGCTCTGGAAGATGTACAGGTCGTGCAGGGGGATGTTCTTGAAGGTGTCCGCCGGGACGCCGAAGTTCAGCGCCAGCACCTCGGGCGGTGTGTGGGTGAACCACTCGTTCAGGAGCAGGGTATCGAATTCGGTCTGGTTGCCGTCGTCGAAGCAGATCAGGAACTGCGTCCCATCTGGCCCGAGCCCCTGGAGGGAGTGCGGCGAGCCGGCTGGGAAGTACCAGAGGTCGCCGGGCCCGACGTCGGCCACGTAGGGTCGGCCCTGCGGGTCGAGCGTGGTGATCCGGCAATTGCCGTAGGTCACGAACGCCCACTCGGCGGCCTGGTGCCAATGCATCTCCCGGATTGCGCCGGCCGCGAGCCGCATGTCGACGCCGGCGATCGTCGTGGAGATCGGGAAGTTCTCCTGCGTGACCTGCCTGGCCCAGCCGCCGTTCTGGATCCGCCGCTGGGCGTTGTTGAAGGTCGCCCAGAACTGCGGCATCGAGCCGACGTCCGTGGGCGGCGGGCTGACGGAGGTCGGGAACAGCCCCGACAGGGTGTCGTTGTGGGGGCCCGGGATGGTGAGGCTGGTCGGGTTCTCCTGGGCGTTGACGGCCCCTTGCGGAGGCTCGTCGGGATTGCCGTAGGAGGCCGCGACGGCGTGCGTCGCGGCGGCGGCCATGCCGGCGACGCCGCCCGCCGCCAGGATGGTTCTCCTCGTCATCTCGTCCATGATCTCGTTCTCCGTTTCTGTCACGCGGACGCCCGACCCAGGCATGGCAGCAGGCGCTTCGTCGACATGAAGCCTGGCAATTCAAAAAGACAAACAGGCTACACAATCCAAATTGTCAGCCGAGCAGCAAGGAGATTTACTACAGAAATCGGCACGCAAGCCGCGTGAATACCCGTTACATGCATCAGAATTATCAGCAGACGAAAAACGATTTCGACGCCAATATCGTTCTAGTCACTTATTTCATCGGATGGACCTATATGAAGGTATAATCCGCGGTCTGCGTCGGGCTGGATTGTTCTCGGGGAATTGCACTACTTACAGGCCGAGCGCATCCAGGTCTTGGATCTCAGGAGCGCATTTTGGACCGTACGAGCGTCCCGCATTCCGCCGAGCCGACTCGTTGCGCCGAGGGATTCGGCATCTGCGTCAATGATGCGGCCCCTACCCTTCACCGGCATGGCGGCTACGCCGAAGGCTTCAGGCGGCCGGAACGGCTAACGCCCCTTCGACTTGGAACTGGTGGCACCCGCCCGCAGGACGAGGGGCTTTTCCGCGCTGGCACGGCAGGCGCGGCGGCTTGCCAGCGCCGATGTGGGATAAGCCAGCCCGGCCGGATCGACGTCCTACCCATGGACCGACCCCCGTCCGGGGTCGGCCGCCCTTCGTCAAAACGGCGCAAGAACGTTCAAGAGCGCGTCCGGATCTGACGCTATGGTCGGAGCGATTTGCCAAGTAGGAACATCGCCGACGTCGGACGCGCTGCTCTTCAATGACCTTGAGGCATCGCTGTCACGACCGCCTGGGGCGCGGGGGCTGATCCTGGCTTATCGATCGAGTGCGCCTTCCGGGCCGACGCATGGACACGCCGACGAACACCATGGACGAAGCCGAGGCGGACGCGGTGATCTGTATTGTAGATGACGAGGCGGCAATTCGATCAGGCCTCGGCAGCCTGTTCCGCTCCAGCGGCTACGACGTCATGCTGTTCGAGAGCCCGGCGGCGTTTCTGTCCCAACAACTGCCGGACCGGCCGTCGTGCCTCGTCTTGGACGTCCGGCTTCAAGAATTGAACGGGATGGATTTCCAAGCCGATCTGCGCCGGTCCGGCAATCCGATCCCGATCGTGCTGATGACCGGCCACGGCGATATACCGATGTCGGTCAAGGGCATTAAGGCAGGTGCCGTCGATTTCCTGGCCAAGCCTTTCGACGATGCCGACATGCTCGCTGCCGTGGCCGCCGCCCTCGACGTCGATCGCCTGCGCCGCGCTGCGGACGATGGCCAAACCCGGCTGCAATCGCTCTACGAGGCCCTGTCCCCGCGTGAGCGCGAGGTCATGGGCCTCGTATCCGCGGGCTTGATGAACAAGCAGATCGCGCATCGCCTAGGGTTGAGCGAGATCACGGTGAAAATCCACCGGGGCAACCTAATGAAAAAGATGGAGGCTCAGTCGCTGGCTGATCTCGTTCGCATGGCCGAGATCTTAAATGCGCGCGACCAGGCGGCGGCACGCTTCCAACCGCGGGACACGGCCGCCTCGTGAACCTGTTCTCGACGGTCCGACCCGGCTGAGCGACCGGATCGTTTCTCCTCGCCGCAACACCGACGCTGAGCCGAAGCGAATCTCATCGAGCGAGCCTCTTTCCCGACACCTGCCGCTAGGCGGAGGCCCCTGTCGGAAAAAGTTCGCTCCAACCTCACCGATTGCCAGGCTCCTCACCACGGCTACGCCGCCCATTTGGGTCACGGCGCGTTGCCAGGCTCTGAATGGCTTGGGGATGTGGTGAACGAGATCTCGCCGTGTCGTCTGCGGCCCAAATCACACGGCTGTTAGCCGGTGCCGGGCACTACGCGCCCCCTCCTCAGCCCGTCACAAAGTTCGTTTGCCGGCATCCTTGGCTAACAAGACTAATCGAACCTGTACGAAACCGGTCTGTCCGCTCCCAGTCCTTAAACATATGAAACACAACATTGTTGCGGCTTCGCAATTTGTCTCGAATTGATCGATTTCGTTGAAGAGCTCGATGGCAGCGCCTTCGGCGTGGTCCAAGATGATGTCCGGGAGAAGATTGGTCTTTCGCGCCGCGGCAATCCTACACACGAAGCGCATTCTGGCGACGCCGATAGTAGGACTTTCTCCGGTCAATACTCTTCGCGGCGCTACTTCGACCCGCTTCCGAGTTTTTCAACAAAATTGATCCCAACCAGACCCTGGGACCGTCTGCTTCCGGGCCCTTCAATTTACCAGCTCTGAGTGACCGGGTTTGGCCGTAAGCGGAACGACTGCTTCGGAGACGGCGAGCCGGAAAAGCAGACGGCCTCCTATCGACCTAACGCAGTCATTTACGCGCGGCCAAGTGGGACCCAAAAGCGGACGAACGTTTCACCGCTTCTATCGCTGTGATGCGCTGATACTGCTTCTTGGTCGCGTTATGGCCGCCAAGGAACTGGGTTCAGGCTTTGCCTGAGAGCGTCAAGAAACCGCTCAGTCCTCGCCGCACGTGCACGTCGCCCCGAGCCGAGCAGGGCGACGACCGGAGCCGGCGGCAGAGTATGGCTGTCGAGGAGGCGAAGTAGCCGCCCAGCTCGTAGATCATCTGCGACGTCCCACTCTGAACGTAAGAGCACGCCGAGCCCAGCCAATGCCCAGCAGCGGGCCACCTCACCGTCGTTGCTGGCCAGCTCCGGCTCGACCCGTACGCGTTCTTCGCCACTATCACCCGAGTGGAAGCGCCAGAGCGTCACGTCCTCGTCGTTCTCACGCAGGGCTATGCACGAGTGGTCGCGCAGTTCGAGAGGTGTACGCGGCGCCCCGCGCCGGGCGAGATAGGCGGGCGCTGCACAGAGGATACGCTCGTTCGGCGCGAGATGGCGCACTGTCAGGCTTGGCGTCGTGTCCTTGATCTCGCCCACGTGAATGGCAAGGTCCCACGTCTCCGGCGGCATCCGGCCAAGGCGATCTGAGAGCCGCAGGTCAATCCTGACTCCCGGGTGAGATGTCCGGAACGCCGCCACCACGGGCGCCACGTGGTGGCGTCCGAAACCGAACGGAGCCAAGATGCGCAGGTGACCTGTCACCTGCCCACGGCGGTCAGCCAGGGCCTCGCTGAGATCGTCGAAGGCGCCGAGCAGATCTCTGCCGCGCTCCGCCAGCAATTCGCCTTCGTCGGTCAGCGTGAGGCCGCGACCGGAGCGGTCCAGCAGGTAGACACCCACCCGATCTTCCAGGGCACGCAGCCGCTGCGTCACCGCCGGTGGCGACACGTTAAGGGCGCGCGCGGCCGCAGCTAGGGACGGCGCCGCGGCGATCGCGACGAAGAAGCGGAGGTCATTCGCATCAAGCATTAAGCCCAGACTTAATCCAAGATGCAGGAAGCGTTAATGGCGCTTCCCAGCCACTCATGATCATTCTCACGTCAGTAAGCCAAAGGGGCCACGGACGTGCTCACTACCGACCTCAAGGGGATGGTTTCATCAACGGAAGGCGGCTCGGCTTTAAGCGCTTTGCCGACGCCCTGCCTCCTTCTGAATGAAGCGCGCCTGCGCGCAAACATCGCCCGGATGAGAAGGCATCTCGACCGGCTCGGCGTCAGCTTCCGGCCTCACCTCAAGACTGCGAAGTCGGTGGACGTTGCCCACCTAGCGATGACCTCACCATCCGGCCCAGCGACGGTCTCCACCCTGCGCGAGGCGGAATACTTTGCTGAGGATGGGGTGCGGGATATTCTCTACGCGGTGGGTATCGCACCCACAAAGATCGACCGCGTCGGCGCAATCCGGCAGCGCTGGGGAACAGACCTCTCCGTAGTGCTCGACTCCGTGGAGCAGGCCGAGGCTGTCGCCGCTTGGAGCCGGCGAACCGGGGATGCGCTTCCCGCCTTGATCGAGGTCGACGCCGACGGACACCGCTCCGGCGTAAAGCCAGGGGACGCGGATGCACTCGTCGCGATCAGCCGTGCTCTCGGCGCAGGCGCGGTCCTGCGCGGGGTGTTGCTGCACGCCGGTGATAGCTACGGCCTCGGCGACCCCGAGGCGCTCGCGGAGGCCGCCGAGAACGAACGCGCGGCGGCGCTCGCGGCGGCCACCATCCTGCGCGAGGCCGGCTTGTCGTGCCCAATCGTCAGCGTCGGCTCGACCCCAACCGCACGCTTCGCGCGGGACCTCACCGGTGTCACCGAGGTGCGAGCCGGCGTGTTTATGTTCGGCGACCTTTTCCAAGCAGGCGTCGGCTCCGTCGCGGTCGACGATATCGCGTTGAGCGTGCTCGCTACCGTCATCGGCCATCGCCGCGATAGGGGATGGATCATCGTCGATGCCGGCTGGATGGCGATGTCGCGCGACCGCGGCACGGCCCGGCAGGCGGTCGACCAGGGCTACGGCGTGGTCTGCGACTGCGCAGGCCGGCCCTATCCGGATCTGATCGTCAGCGACGCCAACCAAGAGCACGGCATCCTCGCCCTACGGCAAGATTCGGGCGCGCGCCTTCCTGACCTGCCGGTCGGATCACGCGTGCGCATCCTGCCAAACCACGCTTGCGCGACGGGTGCCCAGCACGACCGTTACTACGTGCTCGACGCCGCGGGCCAAGTCCGCGCGGTGTGGCCCCGCATCAACGGTTGGTAGGAGTTGCAGGCGATGACCACACCGATCGAGCAGATCTCGACCACCCGGGCCCCGGCACCCGCCGGCCACTATGCCCAGGCCACCGCATGGCGTGACCTCGTCTTCGTCTCGGGCCAGCTCCCGCACCACGCTGACGGCACCCCCGTCTCCGACGCAAGCTTCGAAATTCAAGCCCGACAGGCGCTCGCCAACCTGCTGGCGGTCGTGACAGAGGCCGGCTCCAATCCAGAACGCGTGCTGCGCGTGACCGCCTACGTCGTCGGCGTCGAGAATTGGCCGGTCTTCAATCGCATCTACGCCGAGCTGTTCGGGGCGGCGAAGCCAGCTCGCGCCGTGGTGCCGGTGCCGGAGCTGCATCACGGCTACCTCGTGGAGATCGAGGCGGTCGCCTCGCGCGGGATCTGAGGTCGGCATCGACCAGCAGAGGAGGCAAAGATGAACCGAGGACCAGCCAGCCCAAGGCGGCGGCCGCGCGTTCCGCTCGCGCTCTGGATGGCGCTCGGCATCGGGGTGGGGCTCGCCACCGGTGCCCTGTGGCCGGACCTCGGTGCTGCCCTGCAGCCGGTAGGCACGGCGTTCATCGATGCGATCCGGATGGTCGTCATCCCGCTCGTGTTCTGCGCCGTCACGCTCGGCGCAAGCCGCATGGCGGATGACGCCAGCCGCCTGGGTCGGACCGCGCTGGTCGCGTTCGGATGGTTCTACCTGGCCAGTGCCGCCTCCATCGCCATCGCGCTGGTGTTGAACGCGGTGTTCCATCCCGGTCTCGGCGCCGGGCTAGTCGCTTCGGGGCACGTCCCTCAGAACCTGCCCCTACGGGTGGATTGGGTGAAGTTCGTGCTCGATCTCATCCCGTCCAACGTCGTCGCCGCCATGGCGGCGCAGAAGGTGTTACCGACACTCGTCTTCGCGATGTTGTTCGGTCTCGCTCTGGGCGCGCTCAGTCAAGAGGCTCGCCCAGTGACGGCCGCGCTCGAAGCGGTGCTCGGTGCGATGTTCCGCATCACGCGATGGGTGGTCACCACAGCTCCTTTGGCGGTGTTCGCCATATCGGCCTGGCTCGCGGCGACGCAGGGCGTGGGCGCGCTAGTTGCCCTCGCGAAGCTGGCTGGCACCCTGTACCTCGGCTACGCGCTCCTGTTCGTGGTGCTCCTCGTCGTCATCCGCCTCACGGGTGAACGTCCCCTGTGGGTGGCCCGCCAAGTCATGGGACCGATGCTGCTCGCGTTCGCGACACGCTCGTCCGAGGTCGCCCTGCCGCCACACATCGAGCGTCTGGAACAGATGGGCGTGCCGAAACGCGTCGTCGCGGTCGTGCTGCCGCTCGGCTACAGCTTCAACCTCGACGGCTCAGCGCTCTACCTGGGCGCGGCGGTGACGTTCCTGGCCGAAGCTTACGGCCTGCACTTGAGCGGGTCGGCCCTGCTGACCGTCCTTGTGACGACGCTGATCGCCAGCAAGGGCGTGGCCAACGTACCAGCCTCCAGCCTCGTCGCACTCGCCACCGTGCTGACCGCAATCGGTCTGCCCGTGGAGGCGATCGCCATCGTGACCGGCATCGACGCGGTGCTCGACATGGGCCGCGCCGGCATCAACGTCTTCGGCAACACCGCGGCGGTGCTGGTGGTCCGCCGTTTCGGCGGCCTGCCGGAGGGCACTTCGGCGACCGGCGAGGCCCCGGCGCTCGGCTTGGCCCCGCAACCATCCTCCTCTGCCGCGTGAACCAGAGATGCCCATCATGACACCCAGTCGATACGACGCCGTCCTGTTCGACCTCCTGACTGCCCTGCTCGACAGCTGGTCCTTGTGGAACGAGGTCGCGGGCACCGAGGAAGCCGGTCGTCGCTGGCGGGCCGAGTACCTTCGGATCACCTACCGCACGGGGGCATATCGGCCTTACGAAGACCTCGTTGCCGAAGCTGCCGAGGCGGTCGGCATGCCGCGCACACTGGCCACCCAACTAGACGAGCGCTATGACGAGTTGCGTCCCTGGCCGGGCGTGACGCAGACCCTACAGGCACTCGCCGCTCGATCCGTGCCCCTCGGGGTCGTGACGAACTGCTCCGAACGGTTGGGACGCATTGCGGCCGATTGCGTGGGCGTCGAGTTCGCCACTGTGATCACCGCGGAGCGCGCTGGGTTCTACAAGCCGGACCCTCGTCCTTACCGGCTTGGGCTGGAAGCCCTTGGCGTGGAACCGGCGCGATGCCTATTCGTCGCTGGCTCAGCCTACGACCTCGTCGGAACGGCGCAGGTCGGGCTGGCCACGTACTGGCATGACCGCATCGGGATGGTCGCTCCCGAAGGCGCAGCCGCACCGCTGGCGCACGAAAGAACCTTGGACCGACTACCGACGTTCGTTGGCGACTGATCTCCGGAAGCCGCTCGCCGGAAGTGAGCATGCAACCGGCGGCGAGAAGTTCGCCAACCGACCAGCAGAGGAACCGAGAAGCCGTCGTCCCATCCATCGGCGGCAGTTCGCTATGGGGGCGCCTTTAAGGAACCAGTCCTGACAGCCGCTTCCGACCCTTGTCCGAAGTTCAGAAGGTCTGCTTACCGGCAGCCTGATCCTGATTCGTGACCATTCCAGGCCGGAAGCAGCTCGTCCGCTTCGGAGACGATCCGCCTCGGAAGCAGCCAGGCGGCTACACACTTGATGCTGAAGCAGGCCGCTTTTCGACGAGACGTTTTCTGAGCCGCTCCAAGTCGACCACCATCCGCTCGTGCGTCCCAGCTCCGATTTGCTCTGCCTCATCCCAGGCCGCATCGCGGAATTGGATCTGACGTCCCGTGACACCCAACACCCCGGCCTCCGCTCTCACGCGGTGCCCGACTGGGGTCGCCGCCATATGGCTTACGTCGACATTCGTTCCGACGGCGCTCGCGCCGGGGTCAAGGAACGGCCGGATGGCATTCAGAGCTGCGTTTTCCATCATCAGGATCATCATCGGTGCCGCAAAGACGGGCGGCAGGATGGTGTCCTTGAACTGGTTCGCTAGATGCGGAGGACGGACCAGCATGGCGAAGCTGCCCTTTGCACCCAACGGGATGCCCTGCATATGTCGCTCCTGATCCACACCACTCCACCAGCTTGAACCGCGAAGCGCCTTGAGGGCTGCGCAGACCTGCCGACCGGCTTTGGCCCAAACAGTCCGGCCAGTCTCGGCGTTCAAACGGGAGAAGCGAACCCTCATTGCGGTCAGACCGCTATCGCACGACCAATTGCGACAGGTTCCAACTTTTCAGAGCCCTGATGGACTGATCGAGAAAACATCTGGCTATCGAACGTGAAAACGCGGTCGGGCTCGTCATCGCTTACGGCAATCGGGCCCCCTTGGTCGCCAGTAATCTGCGGGAGCGTCCGCGGACCTCGTCGCGTTGGCGAGGCGATGCTGCGGCCCAGTCAGACCACGGACTTGGCACGCGAAGGCCTCAGAGTGCTACATCGGTCGAGAAGGCGATGTCCTTCTGCACCTGCAGAGCCGTCAAACGCTCGACCAGCGCGCGCTCGATCATGGTGTAGGAATCCCCGCCCAACGCGATCCGCTTAGGTGCAGGATTTAGATCCACGCTGTCGATGATGATCTGAACCATCTTGCCAGGATCACCCTTCGCGACGGCGCCGGGATTCGAGAGCATCGCACGCATCGCGCCGATCGACGTGTTCCGGTACGCGTCGACGTCCGCGCCCAACAGCGTTCCGGCCGTCGTCCGGAATGCGGTGCGTGCGGCACCGGGCTCGATGATCGTGACGCCGATACCGAGTGGGGCAACCTCGGCCGCAACCGAGTCGAAAAACCCCTCCAGGCCCCACTTGCTAGCATGATAGAGGGAGGCGCCCGGATGCGTAGCCTGGCCGCCGTAAGACGACATGGCGATCAGGCGTCCGCCGCCCTGTCTGCGCAGGTACGGAAGGGCTGCCCTGACCACGTGGATCGGCCCGATCAGATTGGTATCAATCTGCCCTGCGATCTGCTCGTCGCTCAGACCTTCGATCGCCCCAAACTGGCCGTAACCGGCGTTGTTCACGACAACATCGATCCGTCCGAGATCGTGGAATGCGCGGTTTACCACGTCCGTAACTGCCGCTGTGTCCGTCAGATCGAGCTGTGCGGTCCAGAAGCTCGTGCCGTACTTAGCTTTCAGGTCAGCGACATCGTCCGGACGCCGCATCGTACCTGCCACGCGCTCACCGCGTCCGAGCAGTTGCTCCGCCATCTCGCGACCGAAGCCGCTGTTCACACCTGTGATAAACCACGTCCGAACCATCTTCGCCTCCGGCTTGTCCCGGCACGGGTTAGCCCGCATCATTGCCCAGAATAAGCGGTGCAATTCCGCATGCCTTGGTGGCATTTGGCCATGAATGATCTGCCGTCCTTGACCGAACTGAAGGTGCTTGCCGCGATCGCGACGCACAGGAGCTTCCGGAAGGCTGCCGACGAGTTGGAGTTGGCGCCCTCGACCCTGAGCCACATGATGAGCGGCCTGGAGGCGCGGCTTGATACGCGTCTGCTGAACCGGACCACCCGCAGCGTCTCGCCGACACAGGCTGGTGAGCGCTTGGTCGAACGCCTGCGGCCCATCCTTCAGGATCTCTACGGAGCACTGGCCGAGGTCGATGCGTCGCGAGATCATCCCAGAGGGACCCTTCGGATCACGGCATCCGAGACCGTCTCTCTGCTCCTGCTGCGGACCGTCATCCCGGTCTTTCTCCGGCGCTGTCCCGAGATGGCGGTCGACCTCGTGGCCGAGCCTGCTTTCGTGGATATCGTCGCGGAAGGCTTCGACGCGGGCTTCAGGCTTGGCGAGGAGGTCCCGCGCGACATGATTGCGGTGCGGTTCGGAGGGACCTCGCGCATGCTCGCAGTCGCATCGCCGTCCTATCTCGCAGGACGGGATCTGCCGCGCACGCCCGACGATCTATCGGCTCATCACTGCATTCGGACCCGGACGCCGAACGGCCGATCCTGCAAGTGGGAGTTCGAGCGTCACGGCCAAGCCGTAGCCGTCGACGTTCCAGGGGCACTCATCCTCAATCGTTCGGAGTTGATGACCGAAGCCGCGATCCGCGGTCTGGGTATCGCCTTCGTTCCGGAACTGGTGGCCCGACATCATCTTGAAGCCGGTGTGCTCATGTCCCTTCTTGAAGACTGGTGCCCGCCTTACCCTGGTGTGTTCCTGTACTACCCGGGGCACAGACATGTCCCCTCCGGTCTTCGGGCCTTCATCGACGTCCTCAAAGCCTTTCCCGAAGGAAGCGTGGGCGCCGGAGGCGTTATCGGCCTCAGTGCGCCGATCGAGGGAGCTTGAAGGGAGCTCGGCCCGAGGTGGCCTTTTGACCGCGAAAGCACCAGCAGCCGAGGACGGTATGGCTGCCCTGACGGCTCCCCGTCTGACAGTTGGGTTCGTCGCGCCTGCAGCACAGAGGATGAGGCTGGGCTAGTGCATCCATTCGATATGCTGCTGGCATCGATCGAAACTATGCGTTTCCTTCGGCTACCGCGCGAGTGCAACCTATCCGACGTGCTTGAGGGCGACGTCCGCGGCACCGCCGCAGAGTCGCTTCGTTGGAGCCGAGAGCATCATGGTCGAGCCCGGATCCATACCTCCCGCCAGCCCAGGCCGGGTTCGTTCGCGGTTTGTGGCTCCCGCCCGCCTCGCACCGCTCGCGTTGGTGATGAGCGGCTGCGTGGCGGTCGAGGCGCAGCGTGGGGTCATCGCACCGCAGGCGAACGCGGCCTTCGCGGCCATGTACGGGGCTCGCCCCGACGAGCGCTTCGCCCTGCCAGCCACCGACATCGTCGATGTTGATCCGCGCTACTTTCGGCAGGAGGTCACCTACCCGCGTTCCGAGCCACCGGGCACCCTCGTGGTCGATCCGGGCAACAAGTTCCTCTACCTTGTCCGCGAGAACGGCCGAGCGCTGCGCTACGGCGTCGGCGTCGGTCGGGCGGGGCTCGCCTGGAGTGGATCAGCACGTGTGGGGCGCAAGGCCGAGTGGCCGCGCTGGACCCCGACCGCCGACATGATCGCCCGCGAGCCGGAGCGGAACGCACCTTGGCGCACCGGCATGGCCGGCGGCCTCGGCAATCCGCTCGGACCCCGCGCCCTCTACCTCTTCGACGGCCCGCGCGATACGCTCTATCGCATCCACGGCACGACCGAGCCGCGGACCATCGGTACGAACGTCTCCTCCGGCTGCATCCGGATGTTCAACCAGGACATCATCGATCTCTACGGCCGCGTTCCGGTCGAGACGCGCGTCGTCGTGCTGCCGGCAGGCGAACATGTCGAGCCTCCGGAGGCGCTCAGCGCCGCCTCGGCACCTATGGCGCGGGCGGATGAACCTCTCCTGGCGCAGGTGTCCGGAGCGGGGCCGGGACGGTATTGACGGGCCGCGGGACCGGCGGGAACCGGCCTCGTGCGAAGAGGGCGCGCGAAGAGGGTATGGGCGGGACGATGCGATACCCGGATCTGGAGCTCGACCTGTTGCGGGCCTTCGTGGCGGTCGCCGAGACCGGAAGCTTCACGGCCGCCGCCGACGTGGTGCACCGCTCGCAATCGGCGGTGAGCCAGAAGGTTCTCCGGCTGGAGGAGATCCTGGGGCGGCGCGTCTTCGACCGGACCAGCCGGACGCTCGGCCTGACCCCGGATGGCGAGCGCCTGCTCGTCGCGGCGCGCCAGATGTTGGAATTCAACGACCGGATCATGCGTACGTGGCGCGAGCCGGCTGCGAGCGGCACCTTGCGTCTCGGCGTGTCCGAGGACTTCATCCCCGGCCAACTGCCGAAGCTGCTCGCACGGTTCAGCCGACTTTATCCCAATCTGCACATCGATCTGAAGACCGGCCTGAGCTGCAGTCTCCTAGAGGCCTATGACGGGGACCGCTTGGACGCGGTGATCGCCAAGCGAAGCGGCAGCAACTCCCGGGGGCGCGTCATCTGGCGCGAGCCGCTCGTGTGGCTGGCATCCGCCGACTACCAGCTGGATTTCACACGGCCCGCTCGGCTGGTGATGCTGGCCCCACCCTGCAGCTACCGCGAGATGATGATCGCCGCCCTCGATACCGTCCGGCGGGAATGGGTCGCCGCCTGTACCGCGAGCAGCCTGATGGGCGTGCAGGCCGCGGTGGCGGGCGGGCTGGGGGTCACGCTGCTTGGCCGCTCCTTCGTGCAGGATGGCATGCAGATTCTGCGGGCTCCGGAACTCTGGCCGGCCCTTCCCATGACCGAGGTGACGGTCCTGGGCGAAGATCGGGCGCCCGATCTCGTGGAGCCACTAATCGCCTTCCTGAGCCAGAGCCTGGCCGGCCATGATGCGCTGACCCTTGCGGCCTGAGCGTCTGATGGCAGTTCCGCACTTTTGCGCGTCGCGCCATGACGTTTTCCGGTGATGCCGGGCTGAAGAAGATAGGAAGGCGACCATGTCCAAACAGATCCAGCTTATCGCCCGCTTGGTGGCCCGAGAGGGATACGAGGGAGCCCTGGCCCAGGCTGTGGCGGCGATCGTGCCCGCCGTGCTCAAGGAGCCTGGCTGCCTCGTCTACACCGCCCACGACAGCCGCGAGCGACCCGGCACGATCGTGATGTACGAAGTCTGGGAGAGTCAGGCCGCACTCGACGTCCACGCTGCCGGCCCCAACTTCGGCGCCCTTGCAGCCCGCTTCGACGAGCTCCTCGGCGAACCGCTCGCCATCGAGCATCTGCGCAAGATCGCCTGATCGGCCAGGACTGAACTGTCCAAACCTTCAGTCATAACCCTGAGCGAACACCCGGTCGCGTATCGGGTGAGGCCGCTTGGCCGGACACGCGAAGCGCCGGCTATAGCCTCGGCGAGGGGACCGCTCCGGCACCCGGTCGGTGCCGGAGGATCGGGTGGACAGACCCGACGGCGCGCGGGCCTCGCTCAGGCCCACCCTTCCAGAACGATCTTGCCCTTGGCGCGCCCGCTCTCGATCAGGGCGTGCGCGCGGCGCAGGTTGGCGGCCGAGATCGTGCCGAAGCTCTCCGCAAAGGTGCTCTTCAGCGTGCCGGCATCCACGAGCCGCGCAACCTCGTCGAGGAGCTGACCCTGGCCGGCGATGTCCGCGGTGGCGAACATCGAGCGGGTGAACATGAACTCCCAGTGCGTGGAGACGCTCTTGCGCTTGAACGGCAGGATGTCGAGGCTGTCCGGATCGTCGATCAACGCGAAGCGGCCCTGCGGCGCGATCAACTCGACGATCTGGCCGAGATGCCGGTCGGTGCTGGTGGTCGAGAAGACGACGCCCGGCTTACCGAGTCCAAGCGCGGCGACCTCGGCAGCGAGCGGCTTCGCGTGATCGACCACGTGATGCGCGCCGAGCGCGCGGCTCCAGGCCGTCGTCTCGGGCCGCGAGGCCGTGGTGATCACGGTGAGGTCGGTCAGCTGCCGGGCGAGCTGCGTCGCGATAGAGCCGACGCCGCCCGCGCCGCCGACGACCAGAATCGCGTGTGCCGCGCCCGGCACCGCTTTTCGCACGTCGAGACGATCAAACAGCGCCTCCCAAGCAGTGATCGCGGTCAGAGGCATCGCGGCCGCCTCGGCGAGCGACAGCGAGGCGGGCTTGTGCCCGACGATGCGCTCGTCGATGCAGTGGAATTCCGCGTTCGTGCCCGGCCGCGTGATGTCGCCGGCATAGAACACCGCATCCCCGGGCCGGAAAAGGCTCGCTTCCGAACCCACCGCCTCGACGATGCCGACGGCGTCATAACCGAGGATGTGCGGCTGTCCTTCGGCCGGGGTGACCCGGGAGCGGACCTTCGTGTCGACCGGGTTGACCGAAACGGCCTGGACTCGGACGAGGAGGTCACGCGGACCCGGGACCGGCATCGGCAGGTCGAGGTCGACCAGCGCCTCGTCGTTCGCGATGGGCAGGGACTTGTAGAAGCCGACGGCCTTCATGGAGGTACTCCTTCTGGTTTGGAAAGGGTCAGGGACGGATTCGGCGCGTACTCGCCGCGATGCCCACCATGATTGCGGCGGCACCGAAGACCAGGTCGAGACCTGGACGTTCGTGCAAGGTCAGCGTCGAGAGGCTCAGCCCGGTGACCGGCACGGCCAGCATCAGGGTGGACATCGCGCTCGCTGGGAAACGGGCGCTCGCAGCGTTGACGGCGCAGAAGCAGAAAGCTGTGGCGACCGGGCCGATGAAGGCGAGGCAGGTCCAGAACGCTCCTGTGCCGTCTCCGGTAAACGGCCCCTCAGTGGCATAGGCTATTGGCGCCAGCACGGCTGCGGCGAGCAGCATCTGCCAGGGCGCGAGCTGGATTGCCGACGATGGCGTGCGGCCGTAGCGCAGGTGAAGAATGCACACGGCCCAGGCCGCTGAGGCCACGACCAGCATTGCGTTGGCGCAAATGACGTGACGGTTATGCCAGTCGACGGTATGGGGATTGAGTAGGACGAGGACGCCAACGCCGGCGACACCAAGTCCAGCCCAGTGTCGCCGCTCCACTCGTTCTCCGAACAACAGGGCCGCGACGGGGAGCACCCAAACCGGCGTGGTGTAGCTCAGGATCGCTGAGCGGCCTGCCGGCAAATGGGTCATTGCCACCGCGCCGAGGGCGGTGAACAGCGACATCTGGAGCAGCCCGACGGTGCCGAGGACCGGCAGGTCCGTGCGCCGCGGCTGCCGCAGTTCCCCGCGCACCGCCTGCCAGGCGAATAGGCAGGCGGCTCCGGTGGCGAAGCGCGAGGCGGAGAGCCACAATGGAGTGATGTGACCGAGGCCGAGTTTCATCATCGGCCAGTTGGCGCCCCAGAGAAGGATCGCACTGCCGAGCAGGACTGCGGAACCGATCCGATTCCGCATACCTGACACCATCCCATATGTACGGTTGACTGCGAGGCCGACGGGTCTGGGTTCCGCGGCGACCGCGCTGTCGCGGCAGGGCCGATAAGCGGTGGCGCTTGCTGAGGTGGACACGGCTGACCTCGTCTGAAACGGGATCTAGACTTGGCTTCATCCCGATGTTCGGGCCGGTAGAGCGTCACCGGCTGCCTAAAGAGCATGCTTTCAGATCGGCGATCCGATAAGCGCATAGTTTTGATTGTTGTGATCAGGATTTCAGCTAGATCGGTATGGCTTGGGCCGGCTCGTAAATCGTCCGGCCCAGATGTGGTGGTACAGAGCCGAAGCCTTCACTGGCGTTTATTGTGCAATGCGCTGGGCCGGGTTTCCTCGGAGGCTGTCATGGCGGCCAGGAGGGAAGTGGCCGATTGCGCCGGTTACGCTGGGTGTATCTGTCGAGGGAGCCATGATGCTGCCGAAAAGGCCGCCCGCACCCTGATCTGGGACTTCGAAATGCGAGCCCCACGCCTCAATTGTGTGGGTGGGCTGCGCGACGGCTGCACCGGCGCTGGCGCTGGCGAAAGCGAGGGCGATGATGAATTTGCGAAACATCTTGATCTCTCCGTGCATGTGACAGCCCCGACTTGGTGGCCGATGGAGGCAAGATATTCTCAAAAACAAGGCGGCATAATTAAACATGAGTTTAGCGACCTCATGCTCGCGAATTCCACAGCTATACTAAGGTTTGATGGATGGCTCGATCCTTGGTAGTCAAAATCAACTAGGGACTTTCATGACCTGCGCCGCATGCCGCAAGTTCATCGCAGGCCATCGTAGCAGCGTGTGACCTAGTGCGCTGACGCCGACAAAACGTACACGAGGCACGGCGGTTTTCCAAGCGTTATCAGCGAGTTAGTAGGCAAGCACGTGGTGCGTTCGTCGGCGTCTGTGCACTAGAGGACCCATTCCGACCCACTACCGACGGCGTCCGGTTGCGGCCTGAGGCTCGGTTCAGCTCTCCAGGCGACAGCGAGGCCTTCCGAGAGCCTCACAGCAGCGGCTGCTGCACATTGGACAGGGAGACGCAGAGAGTATTGTCGGCGCGCAAGCGCTTGGCCCGCGGGATCCAGTCCTAAGGGATACGCCCGCTAGTCGGGCGATGCGACTTGCACACGAGTGCTTTCGCCACGCTGGGACGCCAGTTTCAAGCCTGTGCTGGACGGTGGCTGGGAGTGGTCACACTGAAGACCGAGCCTCGGTTTAAACGAGAGCGCACGCCGATCGGATGCGCGAGCGCTTGAGCAGTCTGGCGGACGATGTGCAGACCGAGCCCAAGGCCGTTCCCGTCGCGGCGTCCGGCTCGATTAAATGCATCGAAGATGTCCGCGAGTCGCTCGGGAGCGATACCGGCCCCGTTATCGTGCACCTCGATCGTGACGCGCGCCTGCTTGCGTCGGCACCCGACGAGCACGCGTCCGCCTGGACCTGCATACTTCACGGCGTTCCCCACGAGGTTGCGCAGGATCGTCGTGAGCATCGTGGCCTCGCTGCTGACCTGCAGCGCCGTAGCGCGAACCTGCAGCCGCACTCCGACGGCATCGGCGTAAGGTTGCCACTCGGCCGTGACCGCGTCGAGGAGCGGAGCCAGAGGAACCGCGCCGAGCCGTGGCGGCACGTCGCCGGTCTGCGAGGAGCGGGCCAGATCATCAAGCTCGCGGCCGAGCCGCACCAGTGCGTCGCTGGCGAGGCCGAGGCGGGCAGCAGCCCTGGGCGCGACGCCATCCGAGACAGCGCGCTCAATGGCCATGAGCGCTACCTGGAGGGGTTGCTTCAGATCATGTCCGGCAACTGCAAGAATCCGGGCCATCGCGCTGCGGGCGGACTCGGCGCGCAAGAGAGCGTCATCAGCTGCAACACCGCTCGGCAGCGCTACCATCCGTCTCATTCCGGCCTCCTCATCCGGCCCGCGTCCGGCCTGCCGCATCCATGGCCGGACCATGCATCTTGGCCGTTCGCGACGAAATCATACAGAGGTTTGATGAGCTGATACGAGCCGTGATCTGTTCAGAAGCGGGGTCTGACCGGGTTGCCAGGCACTCGGCTGGCTCCCGTAGGCAGTAGATCTAGAGCGGAAAAACTCTTGCTGAACTGGAGGCGCGAACGAAGCGTATCGCAGGGCGATGGCTCGGATTCGGCTTCCCGGGGCGAGCGCGAAGGTTTGGAGGCGCTATGGCCCGCGGCGTCGATCAGGGGCTGCGCGGCGCGTCTTCAGGACTCAACCGTATCCTCAAGGCAGCGGATCAGTTCCTCGGCCGCGAGCGGCTTACGCAGGAGGTCACGGGCTCCGCCAGCAAGGACGCGGCGCCGGAGCGCGTCGTCGGTCAGCGCCGTCATCATGATGATCGGCAGGGCAGGACGTAGCTCCCTGACGCGGTCCTGCAGTTCCAGCCCGTTGATCCCCGGCATGTTCACGTCGGTCAGAAGGCAGTAGACGTCGTCCCCGGCATCCGAGGCTAGGAAGGCTTCACCCGAACTGAACGCGAGCGCGTCGTAGCCCAACGCCTCAAGGAAGCTGGACGTCGCGTCCAGAACCGCCTCGTCGTCGTCCACGACTGCCACCGCTTTCTTCCCGACCGACACGGATATCCCTTCCGGTGCCTCTCGGAGGCGCATCGACCCCACTTCAGTGAGCCAACCACTGTTCCGATGATACTATACGTTGGTTTGATGTGTCCGGGTGTCACAACTTCTGATGAAGCGAGTCTTACTCGACGGCTGGAGGTGCCGAACGACCTCTGGCGAAGCCGACGAGAGTGAAAAGCCCAAGTATTCAGCTTGTTATCGAGATCCCTGATAAGCTTGATCTTCCCAACGCTCTCGTGCCGAGCCGCTGCCAACGCGCGGACGTCCGGTATCGTTCCGCAAGGATCTGCGCCGATACGATGGCGGTCTCGATCAACTGCGGTGACGCCTGGAGAGGCGGCACCACCTAGGCCCTGACAGCGACGGTTGCCCGGACGGGTCAGACGCCGGCTAGCGTCTTCAGTAACTCAGATTTGCGCACGAGGTCGGCGACGGATCCGGCCGCCATCTTCCGCATGACGTTGCCGCGGTGGATCTTGACCGTGATCTCGCTGATGCCGAGCGCATGGGCGATCTGCTTGTTCAAGAGACCCTTGACCACGTGATGCATCACCTCGGCCTCCCGCGCCGTCAGGGTGGCGGCGAGCGCCTCGATCTCGGCCACGCCCGCGCTCGCGGCGCGCCGCGCCCGATCCCGCTCGATCGCGACCGCGATCGCATCCAGCATGTCCTGATCGCGGAACGGCTTCGTCAGGAAGTCGAGGGCGCCGGCCTTCATGGCCTGGACGCTCATGGGAATGTCGCCGTGGCCGGTCATGAAGATGATCGGCATGCGGTTGCCCGTCGCAACCAGCTTCGATTGGAGCTCGAGGCCGCTCGAGCCGGGCAGCCGGACGTCCAGGACCAGGCAGCCGGGACGGTTCGGCAGGGTCGCGGCGAGCAGACCGCGCGTCGAGTCGAAGGCGATCGTGTCGAGGCCCACAGACCGGAGCAGATCCTGCAGCCCGTCGCGGACACCCTCGTCATCCTCGACGATGATCACTAGGGGTGAGGCCTTGTCGGCCGTCTTCTTCGCAGCCGTCCCTTGGATGTCGCCAGCCATTGTCATCGACGAGCCCCCGCGTGCCTCTGCCAGGCTCTCTGCAATGGCCGTGCTTACAGGTTGAATCGCCGCTCGATCAAGCTTGCCGCCTGTGGATGCATTATGGCTGACTGCCCCAATGCGCGCGTCTGCCCACGGCGCGTCGCGCCGGGCTGCAGGCCATCGACTTACGGTCAAGCTTGCAGCTATTAGCTATCGCGCTGTCATCGGGTGCCGAAAAGACTCTCGGCGTCGACGGGTGCTTCCGGCCACAGGGGCCTGCGGTCGCCTGCCGCTCAGCCGCACTCCTATGAGACAGCCTCTGGATGGGAGGCGCGAGCATGACCTCGGCGAAAAAGCCGATCCCTAAGCAGACGACAGCGCGCGTTCTCCTTGCGAGCCTGATCGGCACGACGGTCGAGTTTTACGACTTCTACATCTATGCAACGGCCGCAAGCCTGATATTCGGTCCGCTCTTCTTCCCGGCCTCGCTCCAATCGGCTGAGCTGATCAGCGCCTACGCGAGCTTTGGGCTCGCGTTCGTTGCCCGGCCGATCGGCGGAGCCGTCTTTGGGCATTTCGGGGATCGGGTCGGCCGCAAGGCGACGCTTGTCGGCTCGCTCCTGCTTATGGGCCTCTCGACCTCGGCGATTGGGCTCCTGCCGACCTTCGCGCTGGCCGGCTGGCTCGCACCCGCGCTACTCTGCCTGCTGCGCTTCGGGCAGGGCCTCGCCCTCGGCGGCGAGTGGAGCGGCGCCGCGCTTCTGGCGCTGGAGAACGCCCCGCCGGGTTGGCGCGCCCGCTACGCCATGTTCGCGCCTCTCGGCGCACCACTCGGCTTCTTCCTCGCGAACAGTCTGTTCTTGATCCTCACTCTGGGCCTGACGTCGGAGCAATTCGCCGAATGGGGCTGGCGGGTCCCCTTCCTCCTCAGCGTCCCGCTCGTCTGGCTCGGGCTCTGGGTCCGTACCAATCTCGTTGAGACCGAGGAATTTACCGCCGCTCTCAAGGAGGCGCAGCCCCCGCGCGTGCCGCTGGTCGAGCTGATGCGCCACCATACCGGCCAGGTCGTCGCCGGGATGTTCGGCGTCGTCGCCTGCTTTTCCCTGTTCTGGATCGCGACGGCCTTCGCGCTCGGCTACGGCACCACGATGCTCGGGTATTCGCGTGCCTCTTTCCTGACGGTCGAGCTCGGTGCGATTCTATTCATGGCCGCCGCCATCATCACAGCGAGCTGGCTGTCCGATCGGCTCGAACCGACGCGCGTCCTCATCGTCGGCTGCGCCGGAACGATCGCTTCCGGGATCCTGCTGGCGCCGATGCTCGGCAGCGGCTCCCTCGTCACGATCTTCGCTTTCCTGGCCTTCGCGCTCTGGGTGATGGGCTTCGTCAACGGCCCGCTCGGCGCGTGGCTGCCGAGCTTGTTCCCGCCGCGGGTGCGTTATACGGGCACCTCGGTGGCCTTCAACGTCGGCGGCATCATCGGCGGCGCCTTCTCGCCGATGATCGCCCAGGCGCTCGCCGAGAGCGGGGGCCTTACCGCGGTGGGGTTCTATCTTGCACTGACTGGCGGGATCAGCCTCATCGCCTTCGACACCAGCGCCCGGCAGCGCGCGCTCGGCGCGCTCGCCCGGAGCGAACGGCGCTACCGCTCGCTTTTCGAGCAGACCCACGTGGCGCTGTGCGAGATCGATCTCTCGGACGCGCAGGCGCGCCTCGCCGAGATGCGGGCCGCCGGCGGTGTGGAGTATGAGCTCTGCGAACGGGCCGACGCCGAGTTCGTCGCTCTTTGTGCGCGGCAGATCACGCTGATCGACGTCAACGACGCGACGGTGCAGCTCCTCGGCTGCGCCTCGCGCGACGCGGTGCTCGGCCCGATCGACCGCTTCCTTCCGCCAGGCAACGACCTGCTCCTGCCGCTCCTGCGGCGGATCTGCCGGGAGGGCGGCCGGTTCGAAGCGCAGGGACGCCTGATCCGCGCTGACGGCCGGGAGGTCACCGCAATCCTCGTCATCGCCCTGCCGGAGGATGCCACGGCCTTCGAGCGGGTCGCCTGCGCCATGATCGACGTGACCGAGCGCGAGCGCGCCAAGGAGGCCTTGTTAGCGGCCCAGGCCGAGCTGGCCCGCGCGGGCCGAGTCTCGACCGTCGGGGCGATCTCAGCTTCCATCGCCCACGAGGTCAACCAGCCGATCAGCGCGATGGTGATGAGTGCGGAAGCCTGCCTGCGCTGGCTGCGGCGCGAGACGCCCGACACCGAAGCCGCCGCGCGCGCGGCCGAGCGGGCGGTCCGCGACGGGATGCGGGCAAGCCAGATCGTCCAGCGGACGCGCGAGCAGCTTCGGCGCGACCGGCGCGATCCCGAGGTGATCGACCTGCGCGATCTCCTGACGGAGATCGCGAGCCTCCTCGACCGGGAGATCCTCGCCGCCTCCGCGACGGTCCGGACGATCGTCAGGGACTGCGATGCCTGTGTCCTGGCCGATCGGGTCGAGATTCAGCAGGTCGTCGTCAACCTTGTGACAAACGGGTTGCACGCCATGTGCGGGGTGCCCGAGAGCAGCCGCGAGTTGCGCATCGAGCTGAGTGCCGCGGAGCCGGATCGGGTTCGGCTCGCGGTTTCCGACAGCGGTACCGGCGTCGCGCCGGAGCAATTGCCCAAACTGTTCAGCCCATTCTTCACCACGAAGCGCGACGGGGTGGGGATCGGCCTCGCGATCTGCAAGACCATCGTGGAGGCTCATGGCGGGACGCTGAGTGGCCGTAACAACGCCGGTGCGGGCGCAACCTTCGAGGTCACATTGCCAACCGTCGCGCCTGTCGGGGCGCAGCGCGCGGCGGCGGAGCCCGCTGTCGCGCAAGCCTGAGTTCAGCGGGCAGGCACCGCCGAGAACAGGCTGTTCAGTCCCTCCGCTGTGGTCGGATGGGCCAGGATCGCGTCGCGCAGGGCCGTATAGGGCAGACCGGCAAGCATCGCGACCTGCACCGCGGCCATGACCTCGCCCGCATCCGTGCCGAGCATCGCGAAGCCCAGGATGCGGTCGTCCGGTCCTACGACGGCCTTCATGAAGCCGCTGGTCTGTCCCGTCGTCCGGGTGCGCAACACGGCCGCCATCGGCAGCCGCGCAACTCGGACGCCGTCGGCGGTGATGCGCGCCTCGGTCTCGCTCAGGCCGACCCGCGCGAGAGGCGGGTCCGTGAACAGGCAGTAGGGCATGAGCCGTCCCGCGGTCGAGCGGGGTCTGCCGGCAAGGGTATCGCGGATCACGCGGAAATCATCGAGCGACGCGTGGGTGAAGGCGGGGCTGCCCGCGCACTCGCCGATCGCCCAGATGCCGGGCGCGGTCGTCTGCAGGCGGTCGTCGACCTTGATGACGCCGTGAGCGGTCAGTTCCACGCCGGCGCGGTCGAGCCCGATTCCGTCGGTGTTGGGAGCCCGCCCCGCCGCGACCAGGATATGACTGGCGGCGACGGTTGCTTCGCCGTCGATCCCCCGAACGGTGACCTCCACGGCGTCGCCGGAACGGCCGGCCACGCGCACGATATCCGTTCCGGTGCGAAGCTCGATGCCCTCGGCCCTGAGCAGCCGCGAGAGCTCGCCCGCGACATCCGAATCCTCGCGGCCCGCGATCTGTGGCCCGTGCTCGATGACCGTCACCGCGCTACCGAACCGGCGGTAGGCCTGCGCGAGTTCGAGCCCGACATAGCCGCCGCCGAGGACCACGAGGTGGCCAGGCAGCGCGTCGAGCTCCAGGGCCTCGATGTTGGTGAGCGGCGCTGCATCACGCAGGCCCGGGACGTCCGGGACGGTCGGACGGGTGCCGAGGTTCAGAAAGATCCGCTCGGCCGTAAGCGCTCGCGATCCGCCGTCGTTCAGCGCCACCGCGACCTCTTTGGGACCCGTGAAGCGGGCCGATCCCATCACCAGCTCCGCGCCGCTCTCGCGATAGCGGTCGAGGTGCATGTCGACGAGACCGCCGACCATGGCCCGCTTGCGCGCGACCACCCGGCGCATGTCCACCGTCACCGGTCCGGTCTCTACGCCGTAGCGGCCCGCCTCTCGGGCGAGGTGGGCGATCTCGGCGCTCCAGATCTCGTTCTTGCTTGGCAGGCAGTTCGTGTTGGGACAGGAGCCGCCGATCCAGCGGCGCTCGACGACGGCGACGCGCTGGCCCGCCTTGGCCAGGTGCCAGGCGAGATACTTGCCGCCCTCGCCGCTGCCGATCACGAGCGCATCGTAGTGGTCGTTCATCGCGAAGCTTCCTCGAATGTAAGATCTCCGGAAGGCTTAAAGAGGCTGAAATTCGCCAGATATCATGCTTGCGTATGATCGATCCGGATCGTGCAGCCGGATTTTTAGTCGGGACGCACCCGAATCGCGGGTCCCGGACAGTTCTTTCTTCAAGGAACGGGAGCTGCCGTCCCGCCTGCCGGGCAGGCATCCATACTCATACCATCGTATGCCGATGGGTGTGTCGGAGTGCCGCTCCTCGCGTAGCTTTTACGGTATCTATCCTCTCGAACATTGGCACGATCAGCCTCAAACCTGGGTATGATTGAGGAGAGCCGGCCCATCATCGAAGCTTATCCCATCGCCGACGCATTCGGCGCAGCCGCAGGGGAAGGCATGCCCCAATCTCCGCGGCCTCAGCCTCGAAGGATCCTGCCCATGAACGCGGCCATCCATTCCGCTCTACGCATCATCTCCTGCCCGGCCGCGAACCGCCTCGGCCTTCAGGCCATGCGGGTCGCCATCGCCATCATCTTCCTCTGGATCGGCGCGCTCAAGTTCGTGCCCTACGAGGCCGACAGCATCACGCCGTTTGTCGCCAACAGCCCGGTGATGGCGTTCTTCTACGCCCATCCGGACCAGTACGCGCAGCACCTCACCCACGAGGGCGAGCTGAATCTCGCCGCGCGCGCCTGGCAGGCCGCCAACCACACCTACGCGTTCTCCCGCGGTCTGGGCACGGTGGAGCTGCTGATCGGCCTGCTCGTCCTCGTCGGGCTGGTGTCGCGGCGGCTCGGCCTCGCCGGGGCGGTGCTGGCCTTCCTCACCCCGGTTGTGACCCTGTCGTTCCTGGTCACCACGCCCGAGGCCTGGGTGGCCGCCCTGGGCGATGCCGAGCACGGCTTTCCCTACCTGTCGGGAGCCGGCCGGCTCGTCCTGAAGGACGTGACCCTCATGGCCGGCGCGTGGCTGGTCCTCGCCGACAGCGCCCGCGCGGTGCTTCACGAGAAGACGGTCGCGCTCAGTACCGCGTCCGCAACGCTCAGCTTGGCCGCCAAGGCTTGACCGGTCGGGAGTGGGGAGGCGGCCGCTTCTCCGCTCGGATCACCAACTCGTCGAGACTCCGTGCCCGTCCGCCGGTCCGCCGGCAGGCGGACCTTTGCGCGGAGCGGGGTTGCCGCGCGCCGAACGACCACGGGAACAAGGTTGCCTTGGAGGTTACGAGATGTTGGCCAGTCTGGTCGGCTGCTCTTTCGATGGCCTGCCGGCGAGAGCCGGCCACGCTCCCACGCCGATTGGACGCACCGCGCGTTACAGCGACTGGCACGCGAAGACTCGTCCTACAGAGCGCAGCGGGTCACGAACCCAGTGTGGTCGGCAACACTGCCGGGCTCGGCGACAGAGTCGGCGCGGACGTCGTCCGGATCAAGCGTAAAGCTTGGCGATGTAAGTCGCTTAGGCAAGGCCGCGTCGCAGAGTTGAAACTGGGCGCCGCGCTCGATACTTGGCGGACGGAGGCGATTTCGGCAGGCGGCTCGGGCTCGTCACCTCGGACGCGACAGCGTCCCAACGGCGGCCTAAGAGCCTGTCTGAGCGTGTGAACTCAAGATGGATTATTGAGAGCGTTGGCGGCCAGCCGAGGTCCCGTTCGACGTCCGCAGCGTCGTCGCTGCTGGCGAGCCAGAGAGCGCATGGGGACTTGAACAAACCCTTGTCGATCCAGCGCCGGAACCAGCCGTAGACCGTGCGCCAGAGCGGAAAGCTGGTCGGCAAGGCTCGCTAGGTGTTTGATCCCGCGGTGTGGTGGTACGGTTGACCACCATGCTGCGAGGGATGCGCTATGGGCCAGGTTCTTCATGGAAGCGCCACCACGACGGAGGCAGTCCGTCGCGCGATCCAGCTACGTGAAGAGAGCGTAAGAGCGCTGGCCAAGCGCTACGGCGTCAGCCCGACGACGGTGCAGAAGTGGCGCAAACGGACGAGCACAGCGGATGCCCGGATGGGCCCCAAGGAACCGCACTCCACCGTGCTCACCGTCGAGGAGGAAGCGATCATTGTCGCCTTCCGCCGGCATACCCTGCTGCCGCTTGACGACTGCCTCTATGGCTTGCAGCCGACGATCCCGCACCTGACGCGATCCTCGCTGCATCGCTGCCTGGAACGGCACTGCATCAGCCGACTACCCGAGATCGAAGGCGACAAACCCAAGAAGCAGCGCTTTGCGACCTACGCCATTGGCTACGTCCACATCGACATCGCCGAGGTGAGCACGGCCGAAGGTAAGCTCAGGCTGTTCGTAGCCATCGATCGAACCAGCAAATTTGCCTTCGTGCGGCTCGTGGAGAGCGCCGGCAAGATGGAGGCCGCCCAGTTTCTGCGCGACTTCATTGAGGCGGTGCCTTACCGCATTCACACCGTGCTCACAGATAACGGCGTTCAGTTCACATCACGTCGACAGGACATCTACGATAGTAAGCACATCTTCGACCGCGTCTGCGACGAGCACAACATCGAGCATCGGCTGACCAAGGTGAACCATCCTTGGACCAACGGGCAGGTCGAGCGGATGAACCGCACCATCAAGGATGCGACGGTCAAGCGCTACCACTACGACAGCCACGACCAGCTTCGAACGCATCTGCACCTGTTCGTCGATGCCTACAATCACGCTCGTCGGCTCAAGACCCTGCGGGGCCTGACACCCACCGAGTTCATCCTGAACGCCTGGACGAAAGAGCCCAATCGCTTCAGGATCGACCCGTCACACCTCATCCCGGGACCATACAGCTAGGCGCCGCCGAAGCGCAGGTACCAAGCAATTTCTTCCAGCATCCAGTGTGCCGAGGTCGCATTTGAAGTGTCTGGCGGATCGGCTTGCTCCAGAAAATGGGCTACCTCGTCCAGGCTTTCCTGAAGCACTATGTCCTTCAAGCGCGTCTCATACGCGTCCATGTCGGTCCGTCCACATCTACTCCCCACTCCGCCCGGCCAAGCGGAATTTGCGTGCCATACGAGACAGATGAGGACCGCCGCCGGCGGCGCTCGAACAGGTTCTAAGTGGCAACGGCGATGGCAGGGACGGGGCACGTCCGGCATCTCGTCCACATTAACGGTGTCATCAACCTCGACCCGGCAAGCGGGCGGTCGCAATTGCATCCTCGACGTGGCTACCCCGGCGACGATCTCGCTGATCGCGGTCGACGGGTTCGGCGACCTAAAACTCGATCGCGCTCACGACGCGCAGTTGGCGGTGCGGGGGTTACTTGGCAGGGCTAGCATCAAGGCATTGACGGCCAGGGCGAGCCGGAATGCGTAGCGGTCGCGGAGGCTGCACTCATAGGGCTGCCGAGCGACACTGGTGCATTCCTCGCCGCGCCCGCCAAGGCGAGCCGAGCGCCACCGAGCGCCACCGAGCACCGAACGGCCCCACCATTCGCAAAGGCGCCGAGTGCTTCCTGACGGTTCCGGTCAAACGGATGCTGCGCACATATGAAGGCGCTGATACTGGCGTCGATGTGCCTGTGTGGCGGTCGCGGGCCGCCGCTCGGCGCGCCCGCGTGGTCTCCTTCAGACCGGGATCGGGTTGGCCTCCAGCGACGCGTTGAAGGCGTTTATCATGGCGTGCTCATTCGCGCCGGGATTGTTGCGCACCGGCCGCACGGCCTCGACCACCACCTCCTCGGCCTCCGTGGCGAGCCCCGTCATGGTCTCGGCGATGAAGGCCTCGAGGGGCATGGCGCGGGGATCGCCGCTCTTCTTGATGAGATCGGTATCGACCCAAGGCGGCGCAATCTCCTGCACGGTAACGCCGGTATTCCGCAGCATGAAGCGCTGCGACAGAGTGTATGCGTGCAGGGCCGACTTGCTGGCCGAGTACACCGCGGTGCTCGCGAGCGGCAGGAAGGCGAGGACCGAGGTGTTGTTGATGATCGTCGCCCGGGGCTGCGCCTTCAGGTGCTCGATCAACGCGGAGGTCATCCGGATCGGCCCGAGCAGGTTTGTGGTCAGGATTGATTGTACGAGGCGGTCGTCCATCACCCCGGAGGCGTCGTCGAACGGCATGATGCCGGCATTGTTGAACAGCACGTTGAGCGCTGGGAACTCGGCTGTCAGCGTGGCCGCCACCGCCTCGATCTCGTTGGGGTCGGCAATATCGAGCTCGATCGCCTTCATCCCGGGATTGGCCGCCATGACCTCGTCGAGTAGCGCACGGCGGCGCCCCGCGACGATTACCTGGTTTCCAAGCTTGTGAAAGGCTTCGGCAAAGCCGCGGCCGATGCCGGAAGTGCCGCCGGTGATGAAAATCGTGTTGCCGGTCAATTTCATCGTCTGTCTCCACGAGGGCGTGATCGATAGCGCCGCCGCCGCATCGGCACGGTGTCCCGGCATGCGGGACGGCAAGGGCATGGTCCTGGGTGGGCGGTCGCCGTGCTCGAAGCACAACCTCTGGCTCGGCGTCCGGCCTAAGGTGCGTCGGCCGGGCAACGAACGCTATCGCAGACTGGTCTTACTGGTCTCACACTTTCCGCGAGCACGATCATACGAAGGTTTCATCTGCAGCCTGCGAGACGTCTATGCTGGCAGCATCGGTGCTGATCTTGGACGCCGCCCCCTGTCCGCGCTTCTCGCCGGAGAATCACCTCTAACCTTCTTATGACTCCGCGCGGCGAGGAGCGCCGCTAGCCCTGTCGGCACAGGACGTGACCGCGGCCGCCGTATCTTTTGGGCCGCCGTCACCGAAGCCGTCACCGCAGTCCGGGCAGCACGTTCCTCCTGCGCTCTGGGTGCGCAGGAGTGGGAAAGGCACAGCAGCGGAGGTGATCACCGTAGGTGTTCCGACAGTGTGCCGGGCGTTTATGTCGTGGAGTTGAGCCTCATGCGAATGGCCGATCGCAGCCGCTAGCGTCTGCTTACGGGACGTCATCAGGGCCATCTGAATAATCGGAATGGGCGCAAACCGAACGTCCGGTTCTGCGCGCGATGGCGATCCAGCGTGACGTAGTCTGGCCGGTAGCCGCCTTTCCGCTTCCGGATCCAAACTGTAGGTAAGCCGACGTTCCACGGTTGAGGTTAATGCCACAGCGTGCCCCCAAGCGGAACTTTGAGCCGCTGCTGCCGAAGGTCTGAATGAGGAGGAATGCCGGGGTTCGCCACATCGGCGGTCGGCTAACGCTGCCGCGGATGAGATGATTGCAACCTCAGGCATCGGCACGAAGGGGTGGTAGTATCAACCCTTGCACAACAGACGCTGGCAACCTGCAAACGTAGCGCGACAAACTCCAGGTTCGCTGCTATGGCTCAGCTCGGGCATCAGGCGCGCGAATGATGGCAGAACGGATCCCCTGGCTTCTCTGGGTTTGCCTCTTCGCTCTCGTGGACATGCACACTCCAGCAAACGCGCAGCGCAGCGGTGTTGACGTCTTCGGCAACATCGTCGGTGAGATGATGCGCGGCGCTGCCGAGGCGCAGCGTCGCGCGCCGGCGCAGGACCAGACGGGACCGTTCTATTCCTGGGGAGCAGAGCAGTCGCGGGCGCCGACGGTCGCGCGTTCAGCGCAGCGGGCGAGCCCGTCCGTTATCTACATGGTAGCCGGTCATGGTCTGGGGGATCGGCTGGAGATCGGTGGCCCGGTCTACCGACAGTTTCAATGTTTCCCATCCGGACAGTTCCAGAATCTCACTTGGTGCCGACGCGCTACGGAAGAGCGCTCCGCGCAGGGCGAGTATCAGGCCCTGACTACGCTCCTGCACGACGAGTTCGGGCAAATCGTCTTCGTCGAGCGGTCGATCAAGCCGGCCTTCTTCGCCCCGGGTGATTTCGGTGCGGAGCTCGACCGTCTCTCCCGCCTCTACCTACAAGCACCAACCGTCCAGCGTCATTACGAACGAGGGACGAGCGAGGAGTTCCTGATCGCCCGCTGGGGCGAGGTGCGCCTGATGGAACTCGATGGGACGACTCGCGCGGCCATCCGGCAGGGTGAGCGGATAAACGGCATCTCGATCGGCTTCCACGCCGACAAGCAGCTCTCTCTGCGATACGACACGCCGCTCTTCCAAGTCGTCGGCGGCCCGGGCTTCATCTGGAGTGCGGGTCGGGACGCAAGCGGCCGCGGACATCTGCGCTTCATGGCGGTCGACCCGTCTAGGCTTCACCTCATCGAAACGAGACGGCCCCCTGTCGCGAAGCTGGAGGATACGCCGAGACCGGCCCGGTCCGAACGGGAGACGAGACCGCCTGGGCCGCCGCCACTCGCCTCTGTTCCAGCTGCTCCCGTTCCACCCGCTCCCGCGCCGTCTGGGCCCGCGCCCGCAGACCCACTCAAGGTCCAGCCAGCCGCGCTGGCTGAAACGGCCGTGATCCCCGGCCTGATCCCGAAGACCTGTCCGGCGCGCTCGGCCGACTATCCCGCCCGATACTCGCTGGTGAAGCAGAGCATCGAGGCGACGCAGCAGCGGATCGACCGGTGGAAGAGTTTGCGAAAGTCCGTTGAGGATCGCCAGAGGACCAAACCGGAGAGCCTGTGTGAGGCCAAGCAGCTGGACGACATCAAGGCAGAGCTGACCAAGATGCCGGCGACCGACAAAAGAACTGAGGAGGATGCCGGTCTCGACAGTTTCGACCGCTGCCTCGACGCACAGCTGCAGAAGGTCGAGCAGGAAATTGAAAAGCTTCAGGGCCAGCCCGATCCTGTCGGCCTGCTGCTACGCACTCATGGTGAGCTCATCCGCGTCAAGATCGAGGCCGGACTGCTGACGCGAGGCTACAAGGAAGCGCAGGGAACGCTGAACGCGGTCAGAAGCTGGTTCCAAGCGGGGGTCAGACAGTGCAGCATCTGAGTCGTGCCATACGGGTCGCGGTACGGGCAGGCCTCGTGGCCGCCGCCGTTCCCCTGCTGATGGGCATGGCCGTCACGTCGGGGGGCGCCCAGGAGCATGCGGGTCCGCCGGCTGCAGCCCCGCCGGGGGGAAACAGCGCCAGCTGCAACGAATTTCGCGACCTCGTTAAGGACCCCGATCCTGGTGGAGGTACCTCGGGAGCCGACACCGTCGAGAAGAAATACTCCAAGCTTTCGGAGGCGACGAAGGCGGCCGAGGCGTGCGCGAAGTCGATCACGGAGTCGTTCCGGAATCTGCGTGAGCAAGGTGGCGGTAAGTCGTCTTGGTCGGGCATCGAGCAGGCCCTCGACGGCTTCATCAAGGGTCAGCAGAGCTTCATCGACCGGATCGAGGGGGCGGGCGGTCTGATCGAGGAGGCTGCGCGCGGCGAGAGCGTTGCTCAGCAGCGGATCGAGGAAGCCCAGCGGAATTACCCTGACGAAGTGGACAGGGAGAAGGAACGCCTCGCACGGTTGAAAGATATCGTCGGGGCGACCACGCAGCAGAAGGACGCGCTCGCCAAGGAAATCCGCCGCCTTCAGGCGAACAAGCCGCGGATCGCCTTCTCGGAGGGCGGAAAGCAGTTCGACATGGCGATCGACTCGTTGGACCAGTTCAACAAAGTCCTTGAGGGATTCACGAAGAAGATCCCCAAGAATCAGGCGGGTTCCGGCGGCATGTAAGCATAGACTCGAGATCACTCGTCTGGGAGAAATCGATGCGTATTGTGGTGAAGGGTCTCGTGCTCGCGCTTCTCACGTGTTTTTACGCCGGGCCACTACGTGCCGAGGCGCCGCAGGGGAGCGATTATCAGCAGCGGATGACCAGCGCGCTCGGCGCGGCGCGGAAGTCGGCTGACGAGCTTAATGCGAGAAGCAAGGTTCTGCAGGAGGCCATAGATCGCGCCGCGGACCCGGACCAGGCCCGCAAGTTCCTCGACGACCTGCTGACGAGCTCGGGTAATGCTCTCGAGACGTTCGGCGAGAACAGCAACATGATGAAGGCGGTCAACGCGCTGCTCGCCTACATCGACGATCGCCGCAAGAACGCGGAGACAGAGGCGGCCGGGGATCCTCGTTGGATCGAGCGCGTCGACGTCTGGAAGGCGCACGCAGAGAACGTGCGCCAGCTTCGGCAGGAGATTTTGAAGGAAGCGGACCGCGCCAGAGGCCTGCTTGGCCAGCTACGCAAGGATCGTAAGTACATCGAAGACGTAATCGCCAGCGAAAACGTCGAGAAGGCTAAAGCCGAGATGGAGACGGCCCTGAATAACCTGCGCAACCTTGGCAATTCGCTGTCCGAGGCGGTCAAGGTGGCTGAAGACCGGAACAACAAAATGAAGGCGCCAGCGTTCTGAAAGCGACCCGCACGCGTGTCGCGGTACTTCAAGAGAGCGAAGCTGGCAGTTGTACTCGCTCGGGCGCTCCTCACGGCCGTCATTGGCGGGGTGGTCTCGACCGCACCCGGCCGGGCCGAGAGTTCCCTGCCCGACGTGCCGACGCTCTGCTCGGCACTGTCGCTCGCCGAGGCCGGCGCCGAGACGGTGGACAACCTCGCCAGACAGGCGGGCGACGAGATCGCGACGATGGACGCGCGGCTGCGTGACTGCAGTTCGCGGCCCCTGTGCGCCTACTCTCCGGAGCGCGACGCTCTCGAGGCGCGGGCGCGCGAGGCGCAGCGGCAGCTGACCGATTTGTCGCGGCTGCGCACCGTTATGCTCGACCACAAGTGGGCCATCCTCGAGCAGATGCAGACCGGGACGGAGGATAACGTCTCGCACCTGTGTCGCGCCGATCGATAGCTCGAAAAGGCAGGGCCATCCGGCCGCTCAATCTGCCATCACGTATGTCGGAGGGTCCGTGTCCAGCGAAGGAGCGTGGCGGTCCCTGTC
Organism: Methylobacterium sp. FW102-HT35C08; assembly: GCF_058790235.1. Lineage (NCBI taxonomy): Bacteria > Pseudomonadati > Pseudomonadota > Alphaproteobacteria > Hyphomicrobiales > Methylobacteriaceae > Methylobacterium > Methylobacterium sp. FW102-HT35C08. The sequence goes on from NZ_JBYTCL010000002.1 coordinate 2,999,561, forward strand.
AGGCGGGCGCGGACCACCATGTCACCGCATTGCTGTCGCCGCTCGATGCGGCGGCGTGCCGAGGAACACCCATCGCGATGCAACCACCGCTTAAGCGGAGCCGGTCGCAAGCGGGAGCCTGACCGGGCGGCCGAGCTTGTGCAGAAACTTCGACGCAGGTGAAGGATACGCTCGTGATTCGCGCCGCACTCGCCGTTGCTGGCATTCTGATGCTGATGCCGACACCGCCCGCCCGTGCCACACCCGGTGCCCTCGACCGATACGGGTGCCACGGTCACGGGGCGCGTCATCACTGCCATCGCGGCATGGCCGGCCGGCACTTCATCGGCTACGGCGGTGGAGGATATCAATTCGCGCATCGCCACGGCCGACGTTGGCACCACCGGCGGCGCCTCCGTCAGCACTGATGTGAATCGTATGCGCTTCCCTGCGGTAGGCCTCCTCCTCGCGTTGACGTGTCCCGCCTACGCCCTCGATCCGATCACGGGCCGGGCGACCATCATCGACGGGGACACCATCGCGATCCGCGGGCAGCGTTTCCGCCTACAGGGCGTCGACACGCCCGAGAGCGCACAGCTCTGCCGGAACGCTGCCGGCAAGGGCTACCGGTGCGGCCAGACGGCGGCGCTGGCGCTGGCCGATAAGATCGGCGCGGCGACCATCGCGTGCGCTCCGGTCACGACGGACCGCTACGGTCGTACGGTGGCGGTCTGCTCGCTCGGGGACCTCGATCTAAACGGCTGGCTCGTCGAGCAGGGCTACGGCTTAGCCTACCGGAAATACTCGACCGCCTACGTGCGCCAGGAGGAAGCGGCGCGGGCGGCCGGACGCGGGATCTGGGCGGGGACCTTCACGGCCCCCTGGGAATGGCGTCACGGGAGGCGGGTAGGCGCGAATGGCCCGGTTGAGGACGCCCCGGCTCCAGGCAGCGCCCCCTCGGCTACAGCCGTCGCGGGTGAGTGTCGGATCAAGGGCAACATCAACCGCAAGGGTGAACGCATCTACCACCTGCCCGGTGCGAGCGACTACGAGAGGACGGTCATCGACGCGGGCTCGGGCGAGCGTATGTTCTGCTCGGAAAACGAGGCGCGCGCCGCCGGCTGGCGGGCGCCCCGGCGCTAGGTGTCCGCTGCGCGGGCGGACGTTGCGCGGAGCGCGCCGAGGGGTGTGTTCGCAGCTGTTCGAGCGGCGACGCGGGCTGGAGTTGTGGGCCGAGTTGCTGTCGTGCCAAGGTCGTGTGTAGCAACACCCAGAAGACACCTGGCGTTTGACCACACGACTTGCGGTGGACCTACGCCACAGCCTGCGCAGAGGCAGGGACAAATCCGTACACGATCAAGCTTCTCTTGAACCACGCGCTGGATAGGTCGGATTTCACCTCGCTCTACGTGCGCCCTTCAGCGGGGCACGTGGCGGCTGCGGCAAAGCGCGTCGCCAACTTCTTAGAGGCGAAGGTGCAAAGTACGGTTCCGGCCGGATCCGTCGTTCAGCTCAACACGGCCCAAATGCGCGAACCTTCAACCGCCTGAACGTCTCGTTGTGGCCGAAAGCGGTCGGTCCGCTTTGGAGGAGATTCGCCGGAAAAGCGGTCATGCCGCTACAACTCGCCAGTCACAGGTCTGTTGACCGGCTACGGCCAAGCCAAAGTGCTGCACGGCCTCGACGTGCAAGTCCCGAGACGTTCGAGGCCACCGCTTTTGAGCTGAGCCATTTTAAAGAGAGGCAGTGGTGCCCCCTCGAGCTATGGACAATCATGAAAGAGTGAGTTCGTCGTCTCCAGTCGATACACCGAAACGCCGCTTTGTTGTAAACTCGAAATCAGCAACAGAGACGAGCGTTCCGCGAAACACTAGAATTCATGATGCGAAGACTGTTTATATTTATTTGTAAACAATTTCCAGTTTTTCGTATGATAGAGACCCGCCTCCTTGTCGAACCTCCACCCCGACTGCCATGCCATTGAAATACTCGTTCCCAGAAATGATTTTTTTGTTCACTAACCAATCAAGCATCGATTTAAAATCTAAATGGCCCGATAGCACGTCACGCTGATCACTGGGCATGAACAAAATGTCTGGGCCGTTCGGTGCGCCATGGTCGATACTGACAAACCAATCAATTCCGGATCCGAAATATTTTCCAATTGGTGTAGCACCGCTAACATATTGGTATGAATAGGCGGGAGTATGAAGAAATACTTCGATTTCGAAAAGCTTGTTTTCGAACGAACCCGGCTTCCTTGTTAGATAAAACTCGCTGATGACGTCGAAACCATTCAATAGGCCAGTCGCTGTAAGCTCAAATACCTGGCTAAGGTCTTTGATGTCTTTCACGCGTCGGGGTGGTATAGGCTTTTGGACAGTGGTCTCATTTTCGTTCCCGAAATCGATCGCGAGGAAATTGTAGATCCCTTCCGCGGGCTTGGCGGGCCATTCCCATTTGATCTTGGTCCCGTTCGGGAAAATTGTTGGATCCAACGTTATCGACTCTGTATAATCCTTATTTATGACTAGATTTCCCTTGTTCCATGGAGACATGTACGCGAGATACGGCCCGCGCGAGAATTCTTCGTTGTCACTTAGCTCGACCAACGGCGTTGCGTTTGCCCGCCAAGGCACACAGGCCCCAGCTATGAACATGACAGCATGCAGGAGCCGTTTCGCATCCGGCGTCATGAGGCCAAAGCTCGCCTCAGAAATAGGGCGCTTGCAGTCATACTTGGAGCAGTGCCGCATTGAGCCGCGTCTGCTCCTGCGCGAGTGTCCTGTAAGTCGCAGGAAGATCTGCGCAAAAGCGAGACTGATTAGAGCGAGGTAGTTCGTTGACGAGCTTGTCATAGCGCCTCCTAACGGGTCCACTATTTCGCTTCGTGAGTATGCGTTCGAACGGTAAGCGGGGGCGCCAGACTGGAACCGCACCGGCTCATTCGGCACACGAAACACCGATCCGGCACCTAAGTCCTAGGCAACGTCGTATAGAGTGAGAGCGGGGCGCCTGCTGCGTGAATAGCCGCCTTGGCCGGTGACCCGAGCGAAGCGGTAACTATGGCCACGACCGCCCAGATTACCCGCCTCGTCAAGATCCGAGGGCACTCTGTGCAGCAGAGCGAAAAGCCTTCAGCCCTCCCCGTCAACGAAGCGGCAGGTCAGCTCGCAATACCCGTGAGCCAACCCTGAATCGGGCAATCTCGGCCGGGCGTCGCCCATTTGCAGGGTCGCTCAACTTCCCAACACCGACACACGGGCTCTCCAAGACAGCCAACTCGTCCCAGCGACTAGTGGGGTTGCCGAACGACACCCTAGTCGTGCCCCCTGAACTCGACATCGTCAGGCTGCAGCCGGCTTGTTCGCGGCCAGAACTTTGAAGGCCACCGGCTCCGAAGGTGGCACACGCCGCCTGCACAGGCCCGTAAGTAACCCCAGTGCGCTCACGTTCCAGGAACAGAGCGAATAGATGCCCAACTTCAGACCACCTCGCCGTGTTGATAGAAACACGATCGGCCCGAGCAGCAGGACCGATAAAGCTATCAATCTGAACCAGCCCCCAACCGGCAGAATTATACACAGAGCAACAAGTACCCACCATGCGATCACCACAAATCCATTCCGGATGTGGCCTAACCCGCGTATGACAGCATGGAAATGCCGTCTCCCTATCGCACCCCGTAGAACCTCACCACCGGCCCAGGAATATCCCGACCGCATCCGGCGCCATAGAAGCTTATATCCACCCATAGTGTACCCGAAGTGATCGACCGCAATTTTGTCGATCCGTGCCAATTTCCATCCCGCACTGCGCAGGCGAACAGCCAGGTCAAATTCTTCAAAGGCATGCAGATTGCGATCGGCAAAATGTCCGACACTATGAATTGCACAAACACGGTACAAACCGCCCCCATCCAAGCGATCGACAAAGCCGACGGCCCTATGCCGCTCTGATCTACTTGCCCTCAGCCGAATTTGGAACTCCGAATTGGAGACGTTCCTCTCATTCACAGTGCCGCCCACCGCGGCAACGTCAGGATTGTTTTCCAAGAAATCGATCGCGTCCGCTAGGAAATCAGGATGAAGTACCATGTCTCCATCCATAAGATAAAAATATGTGCTAGAAGCTTGCTGGAAGGCGAGTTGGGCCCCTGCGCCGCAGCATCGATCGCGAGCGTTGGCCAGCTGAACAATTTTTACGGGGAACTCCGCTGCAATCTGCACGGTCCGATCGTCGGAACCGCTATCGGCTAGGACGACTTCTCCACCTACCATTCTGACAGCCTGTAGCGCACTCGCGAGAGCGTTCCCGACATGACACTCCTCGTTGAACGCTTTTACTCCGACCGTCAGCCTCATAACTGAGCTGCTCCTTGTCTTACAGTCTCAACTCGTCGATTGAATTGTGAACAGGACAGGCCTCGCATTGCAGGCGGTCGCCTCACCATGCCAACGGCGCGCGTAGCCCCATATGCAGACAGCAATCGTCACTTCTCCAACCAAAACACCGGCAATCGACCAGATTGGTCCGCCCAGACCGAGGAGAAGTGGGACTGCAATCGCGGATGCCACAGCCGACACTATGCTGGCATTGGCAAGCCAGCGAAATCGACCAGCTGCCTGGAGTACTGTGCCCTCGGGCGTCCGCAAAAGTCTGGTTCCGGCAACCGCCATCCAAAGAACGACTCCTAGCCAGAGCGCCGCCGGATCATACCCCGCCGGTTGTATAAGGCGAGGCGCGATGCTGGCCAGCACACCAGCAAAAATGCCCGCGCCGCACCATGATGCAATGAGCACCCAGCGAAACATAACGATAGATTGTAAAATCGACTTGAGATCCATCCGCTGGATCTGACGCGCCATTTGGGGGCGTTCAAATTCCGTCAGCGCGTTAGCGACAACGCCGATTGGCCGAATTACGAGCGCGCTCGCCGCAATTGGCGCGAAGGCAGTCGGCCCGACTAGAAATGCCACGAGATATGCATGAAGGTTCGCGGTGGCTTCCGTCGTTACGACCCCTATCAGCGCCCAGCCGGAGTGGCCCCGCCAAACGCCGGCGTATTTCGCCAAGTCGTGTCGTGAGATCCGCAGGAACTGGTCGGAAAGATAGCGCCGGCCGAAAGGTACCAATCCCACTCCGGCGCCGACCAGCAGCGCCGTGCACGCTGAAGCAACGGAGGCGAGATCGCCGAACGCTATCACCCCGGTGCCTGCCAGCAGGATCAGGCTGTACAGGGCGTCGGACCCGGTGCTTCTTAGCGGCTCTCCGGTTGCATAGGCATGAGCCCTTGCAAACCATCGAAATAGCGCAAGCACAGCGTACGCAGCGAACAAGCTACCTGTTTGATTGGTACAGCCGACCAAGACAGCGAGCCACCAAAAGCCCACGAGGCAGAGTATGCCTAGGACGGCATTCGCCGAGAGAAGGCTACCAACCATCCAGTGTTGGCGCATCCGACCGGCCTCTGCCAACAAGGCCGGAAGGGGAGCGCAGAACAAGGCACTCCAGATCCCGCAAACGAACTGCGAGAAAATCAGCAGCAGCGAGAATCGTCCGAACGCCTCAGGTTCCAAGGCGCGAACAAGGACAAGGGACAGGATGTACTGTGATGCAGCAACGCCAATTGGTCCAATCGTAGCCAAACCATAGCGAAGCAACTTGGACGTCGTGCTAGCGAGCAGATCTGGTTCAGACCTCTTCATGATACGGTCGGCTATCTGGCAAGGGCGGAACCGGAGCGCCTGCGGTGCCGTCGGGCACGCGTGTCACCGAGTGAATCAGAGCGACCGTGAGCATCAAGAACACCTCTACGATTGAGTCCCGGTCGAGCAGACTCGTCTCGGTCAGATTATGACCGACACAGAAAACAAGTAGCGCGATGAGCAGACGGCCAATCGATTGCGGTGCCGTCACACTGGTTAGAAGGCGGCCAAGCGGCAAAAGCACAACCGTCCAGACGACGAGCAGGAGGCCAGGAAGCCCAATCTGCACAAGAAGATCAAGGAAGCCATTGTGGCCATTTCCGACCTCACGCACCCATCCCTTTCCGTAGCTGAAAACGGGACTGTCGGGTCCGGCATCCCAAAATGACCCATATCCCGCACCAAGCAACAAATGCTGTTGCGCGTACGAGACTAAAATCGGCCAAATCTGAACGCGTCCGGTTAGGGCAGCCTTATCGGCAAGATAATCTGCGGATAATCCTGGCCAGAACACGTAGATATTGAAGACCGCCGCTGCGGCAAGAGCGAGAAGGACGATGATGGTGATCACGCCCTTTCGAGGATCATGCAGCTTGAATGCCCAACCGACCGTCACGGCAATAAGAAGAATACCCATAGAAGTCTTCGAGTCCGTACGGTAGAGAAAATAAGCTGACGCGCCAAGCACTCCCCATCGCGCAATCTTTGTGACATATGCCGCATCAAATGTGTAGGTGATTATGGTAAGCGCAGCGAATGCGCCCGCAAAATTCTTGTGTAGGAGCGCGCCCCGCCAGTCTCCGACTAATTTTGGATCTCCTCCATCAGCCAAGTGGTGTATTCCGAGGGACGGCCACAAGCCCACTGCGAAGAAATTCGCGACGAGAACGAGAGCCATCGCAGCTCGGATTGCTCTCAGGGCGCGTTCTGCCGGCAGCAGGCTCACCAGTGCGAAGATCGTCCAAATCAACATGGTTGTAAGGAGTAGACGGCGCGCAGCCACCTCCGGGTTGATTGCCCATGTGACGCTCAGCCAACACCAGAGAAGCGCTGCAGTTATTCCGACCGGTAGAACGGCCAGACGATTCGGGCCATATGCTATCTTTGACGCGATGAGCGCGAGAGCGAAGACGACAGCGTAGCACAACTGGCGTGCTGCGCTTCCTCCACCGGACGCCTCGCCGCTGTCCGCCCCCAAATGACGTGCGATGACGATGAATAGCACCAAGAGGAAGACGGAAATTTGTGCAAGAGCCTGGCTTCCAGCTGCACTGCTTCCGTTTTGACTCCGGGCCGTGTCAACATAGGTGCCGGACAAGATCATGCTCTCCGTTGTTGGCCCGGTATGACTGAAGCTATGTTGATCCATGGGACGCGCTGGGCATTCCTCCTCAAGCCGATTTACTCAGCCCGACCAAGGATTAGCCACCTTCTCCGGCAACTCTATCCGTTCCGTCTGCCACGCACGTTCAAGATTTCGGCCGCGGTCGGGAACGCCTTTGCTGCAGGTAAATCTGCGACTTGCTAGCATCACCGATCCCCACAGTTCGCCGTCCAGAGTATATGTGTGTGCGCTCCCCTATGCATCGGCAGGGATGGCCCCTAGGGCCTGCTCTCGACCGATGCCTCTGCTCACCTTCAGCCCAAGTTGCCGTCGGACGGCGGCGCGTTTTGCAACTGCCTCGATCAGCAGCGTGCTAAGAATAGCTAGAAACAGACCGCCTCCAATCGCTCCGACAAGGAAGATAGAGCCTCTTGGGAACACAGCTCTCAATGGCACAAGCGCGGGTTGTATGATCCGGATCGATGATAGCTTTGCGGCACGCAATTCTCCATCTATCTTTTGGTTTACCGAACGCTTTGCGTATACGTCGGCGTTGAATTCGGCAAGTGCAACGTCCCTGCTGAGTTTTTTGAATTCCGATACGCTGCGGGCCAAACGGTCTAAGTCATTTGCGATGGTCTTCAATTCGGCCTGACGTTGCTCCTCCGCCCGTTTAAGGCCCGCCAACTCTGCATTGATACGAAAGAGGGCAACCATATTGTCTTGATAAACCTTGACCATCAGCAGGGGCGGATCGCCTACATTTAAGGATGCCTCAGGCACCCGTCGGTCATCCCGCACGCGGGATCCGCCTTTTTTCGACTCATCGAAGCTAAGACTTTCGACGAGGTTTGCAACGAAAGGAGACTGTGTGACCGGTTTAAGCTTTTGAAGCTCGGAGACCAGCTCTTGCTTCTGACCAGTTTTTTCCGCAAGCGACGTTCGGGTCGCACCTAGCTCAGCCGTAAGGTCACTCTCCCGCTTTAGAAGAAGAGACCTCTGGTCATCAACAGAAAAGGCCTTCTCGCGTGTCATGAATGCTTCTAGCGCGGCAGAGGTTCGCGCGACCTCTGCCTCAAAGGTGCCTTTCTGCGCCGTGAAAAAATCGACCACTCCTGGGCTGCCGTAAAGTTCGTTTTGACGGTCAAGAAATGCATGCGCGAGAGCGTTGGCGAAGGATGCAGCTACCTGAGGGCTCGTGTGTCGAAAAGCGATCTGGATCACCTCAGAATTCGGTTCCACCTTTGCAGAAATCGCGTTCGCGAGTTGAGCCACCGCAGAGTCAAGGCTTGACACCTCTGGAAATGTCCCTGACGGCTGCGGCCAAATGGAAGAGCGCAGTCTCCCGCCGAGTCCTTGGAGCAGCGTCGTACCGCCCGCGAGTTTCAACTGATCGAGACCGAATCTTTCCACCGCAGCTCGGATGACGCCGTCGCTCTCAGCGATACGTGCCAACGAGCTGATCGCTTCTTGCGATGTGCCTTGATTCTGAGCTTGTCCTTCCGCGCCACCGACTCCGACCAGCAAGGTTGTCGAAGCTAGATAGACAGGCGTTATGATGAGGTATGCGGCAAACGCGCTTAGAATAACGGACGCGTAAACCGCCAAAAAGGCCAGCTTCCGCCTCCAAAGCGTTGAACATACCCACCAGACGTCAGGCTGCTCATGAGACTGCGTTAACATGACGTCGCTTTCATTGGCGGGTTGACCGCCGGATAGGGATGGCACCAACTGGGACTGCCGTTCAGACTATGTTGCGTACCGCACGCCGCGACAGCGGCGACGTGCGGTACGCCCGATGAGCAAAGCGGACGGACCGACAGGCGCCTCGGCCCTACCGGGCCGCGGGAAGTCCGTTGCGGTCGAGATTATTCAGAGGCATGCCTGAGGGCCAGGCTGGTGAGTCACACTCATTCAGGGCCTATGCAGCTCGGACCATGTCGACATATTGGCGGGCCATGGTTTCGGAGTCGGCGCAACTCGCGCGTAGTTGCAAGGCAAGAGAGCGAAATTTCTTGCGTGTGGCTGGGTGGTTGGTAAGCGCGCGGACTTGGCGCTCAATACTCTCGACATCATCAGGCTCACAGATTGCGCCTGCCAGCTCGCCACCGCTTGGCATTTCCAGCACCTCCACCTGACCGCGGACGTCGCTGACCAATACGGCCATCCCGATTTGAATTGCTTCGAGGAGGGCGATGCTCCGACCCTCGAAATTACTGGGTTGATAAAACACGTCTGCAGCGTACATGCAATCGATTGCAAATTGCCTGTCAACAGCGCCTGCGAATTTGATCCTGTTTTCCGCGCGATGCTGTTTCACGAGTTCCTTCGCACCGTATTCCATTGGGCCATCGCCGACGATTAGCAGGTAGGAAGTTTCGACCCGAGCTATCGCGGCTACCGCACGAAGGACGTTCTTCTCCTCGGTAAGGCGGCCGACCATGACGAACAGCGTACTATGATGCGGTATCCCAAACGCGTCGCGGAGCTCGTTCCTAGATCTAGATTGGTAAGTTGGACCTATTCCATTGAGTATTACCTTAATCCTGTTACGGTACCGAAGCGGATATCGGTCGAAACTTGTCCGGACGGAGTCGGATACGCATACGATTTTTGTATATCCGCCTAACGTGCCAATGCCCCGATCAATTGTCCTCAGTAGCCTGTGTTGGCTTGAGCTCGGCCCGTGCTGTGTGGCAAATCGTCGTCTAATTCCAATAAAAAATCCAATTACTGAACCGATTATATTCGCCGCGGGAAGGACTGTTATCAAAGCGTCTGGTCGGCGATTAATAAGATAGTTGAAGAGTCGCGCTGTCGCAGTCAAATATTCAACTGGATTTAAATTCTTTTTTGGAATCAGCACGTCGATCGGAGTGTCACAACGTCCCTGTGCGCCCGTGTATAAGGATACTATTCGGACATCCCACCCCGAACTTGTAAAACGGTTGTACAGGGTGCTTATGACCTCCCGGGTTCCTCCGGCCGACGCGTGGGTCGTAACGATGGCCAATTTCGTTGTCATCGCGGTCTCGTGCAGCTTGAGCAGTAACGAGGCATCTAATCCGACCTATAGTCTAGCAGGAGAACCGGTGCATCGCATTCCGCTACCGATACGGATGTGGACGTATTCGCCCCGCGCGCAATTGCGGTGACTGATTTGCCGCTGCGCGGCCATTGGATACCTATCTTTGCTCCGATAACGCCAACCGTCTCGCTGAGCACAGATTTTGTGTTTCCGTCCTCGCCGACAACCGACCGATTAGAGTCTAAGTCGGCGTGCCGGAACTTGCGAATGCCGGGTCCTAGCGTGCGGCTCAGTGTGCCGGCCGCTCCGATTCCAAAGCTAAAGGCCGCCTGGGTCACGATTGTGGAGAACGGCGGCAGAGCAGTGGCACGGACTAAAAGCCGCTTTGGTGCATAGACCACAAGGTAATGCGCAGTGCAGTCTTTCCCGCGCCTCGGAGCCAAGCTGAGATGTCGCTGTTTGGTCATCGCTCAACTTGATACGCCTGCCTTTAACAGAATGGACGATTGGACCGGCGCGCGCAATCGTCCGGCCGATAACGTCATTGGAGACCGCCCTGTTCGCGCGCTTGCGGTGCGCCAAGAGTGCGCTTCCTACGATCTTCTTGATAACTGCGGGCCCATCGAGAGAGGGCGTAGGTGATGATCCACAGAGGCTCAATGCAGTATCTAAAGGACAGGCGCCGCGGGCTCCGGATGAGGCGGATGACCCCTTCGAAGCCAATCTGCCCTACCCAGCGGGGAATGATTGGCTGCTCGCCCGATAGAAGATCAAAAAATCCGCCGCATGGCATTACGACCGGCACGTCGATTTCGTCGCGTACCTGACGAATCCATTCCTCTTGGCGGGGCATGCCCATTCCCACAAGAAGGAGGTCCGGCCGCCAGTCACGGATGGCGTCGAGTATAGTCGACTGAGGCGAACCGGGCCGTCGGTCATTTAGATCGAAATATCCATCATAGCATCGTATGTTGAGCTCGGGCTCCATATGGCGTATTTTGGCCATGCCGGCTTGTAGTGTGTGCTTTTCAGATCCAACGTACAGTACTCGTCTTTGTCTTTTCGCGAGCTCTCGAAACAGGCTGGGTAGCAGGTCGATGTGCCCCAGCCTCGAAGAGCGTGTCACAGGCTGGCCCATTGCCTTGGCGATCCAGACGATCGGCATACCATCGATGTGCACAATGGTGCGCTTGTCACTCCAGAGCGCTCGCATGTTGGGGGTTCGGAGAGCGCAATACAGACCGTGCAGATTAACGCTTGCGACTGTGAGCTTGGCTCTATTGTCGATCGACCGCACGATGTAGGAAAGCAGGTCGTCCTTCCGAATTGGGTCGATCGGGAGATCGAGCAAGCTGAATCGGTGGGGCGCGGCGGGGGCGCCTTCGATGTGGCTCGTTTCCGTACGTAATCGCTCTTCAGTGCGCGACGTTTTATGGCTCGGCTGGCCAGAATTCATGTCGTCCCCCCTTCATAGGCCGTGTTGGTCCACGGCAGGGCCGTCACCTTCAGTTTCGGAAAGCATATGGTCCGTTGACCACGACCTAGACGCCCGACGGCCGTATGATTTCATGTATGAGGGTCATACCAATAATCTTCAGGTCGAGGAGCGGCGTCCAATGTTTGACGTACCAAAGATCAAATTCGACGCGGCGCTGCATATCTGTGACATCTGGTGTCGGGCCTCTTTGGCCGTTGACTTGCGCCCAGCCGGTCAGCCCTGGACGGACAATGAAACGTGACTCGTAGTTAGGAACTTCGTTACGATAGTAGATATCGTGGGCTAAAGCGTGAGGTCTAGGGCCCACAAATGACATTTCGCCTCGGAGCACGTTCAGCAACTGAGGCAATTCATCGATGCTTGTCTTTCTTAAAATACGTCCAATTGGTGTTACACGCTTGTCATCAGAGGTCGCCTGTTGGATTACTGCCCCGTTCTCTTGGACGGTCATGGTGCAGAATTTATAAATGTGGAATGGCCGCCCCATGAAGCCGGTCCTGGTCTGCCGGAACAGCACGACTCCTCCAGACTGAAGATAAACGGCAATTGCTACGGCCGTGAGTACCGGAGCGAGCAATATGAGCGCGATCGAGGCTAGACTGCGGTCTGCGCAAATCTTAATTATTTCGAAAAATGCCGACCTATGCGACTCAATTGAATCGATTTTGGGGATTGAGGGATGCGATCGGCAATAGTCCGCTACGTAGGCAGAATCGCTCATTGCCTATCCCCCAGGGCGCGCACTGCTTTTGCAGTCGTCGCGATCTGATTACTGGTTAAGGGATTTTTAATTCAGTCGTCAAGTCTGGTGTTAGCCTTTTTTTGAAGATGGCGCACCCCTGTTCTGGTCGGTGTTTGTTACAAAGTCGTACATTGCCGTTACAATAAATTTACATGGGATAGCCGCTCATTCGGCGCGATTAAGGGTAGGAGGAAATATCTATTTTGGGATCACGCCGGATCGTTGGGTCAGAGGCCCATGGCATCCGATCTGTCGGTGATTGGGGCCACGTTCGTTTGCGAGCTCGGCGATACCGCGCTCTGTGTAGAAGAGGGCGGGCGGCCTCTGCCCGGCCTAGCTCAAGTCGCTCAGCAAAGAAGAACGCGTTTTAGGCCGCGCCCTGCGCGCCGACCTAATGGGCGTCACAAAGCTGCCGCCGTTCGTCTTCCGTAACCGGGGAACGTGGCCATCGTCGGCAGCCACGTCGAGATCTTCGACTTTGAGCACGGCTGGCGGCTCACGGGTTCGCAGCTTGGCTACTCTGGGCGGCGGTGCACGTGGTTCTGTTGGTTTAACTTTGCTCAGCGCATGCGTGTCGCGTTGCGGTGTCTCTAGAGCGATTTCGGAATGAGCTGAGTCGGACCGTTGGGGTTCACGCAGGGCATTTGGGTTGATTCATTGCGCGCTTCCTGTGAGGAGCACGTCATGGGCCGACCCTACAGCCAGGATCTGCGTGAGCGGGTGGTGGACGCCGCAGGCGCGACCTCGAGCCGGCAAGCGGCCAAGCGCTTCGGGGTGGGGGCTGCGACCGCGATCCGCTGGATGGCGGCGCTGGCCACGACCGGGACGGTGGCGGCCCGTCCGCAAGGTCGGGCACGCCGCTCCAAACTCGATCCGCACGAGGCGTTCCCGCGCGCCCTGATCGCAGAGTGGGAGGACATCACCCTGGAGGAGATGCGGGTCCGCCTGCGGGAGGAGCGCGCTATCCCGGTCGGGCTGGGCACGCTGTGGAGATTCCTCGACGCGCGCGGCCTGACGTACAAAAAATGACAGCTCACGCCACGGAGCAGGACCGCCCGGACGTGAAGGCCGCCCGCGAGGCGTGGTTCCAGGACCAGCCCGACCTCGACCCCGCCCGCCTCGTGTTCCTCGACGAGACTTGGACCTCGACCAACATGGCCCGCACCCGCGGGCGTGCCCCGCGCGGCGAACGGCTTCGTTCGGGCGTGCCGCACGGTCATTGGAAGACCACAACCTTCGTGGCAGGCCTGCGCCGGTCGGGTCTCGCGGTGCCGTTCGTGCTGGACGGGCCGATCAACCGCGACGCCTTCCAGACTTACGTCGAGCGGGTGCTGGTGCCCGAGCTCACTCCCGGCGACACCGTCGTGATGGACAACCTCGGCAGCCATAAAGGGCCGGCCGTGCGCGCGGCTATCGAGGCGGCCGGCGCGCGGCTGCTCTTCCTCCCGCCCAACTCGCCCGACTTCAACCCGATCGAAATGGCCTTCTCCAAGCCCAAGGCGCTGCTGCGCAAGTCCGACGAGCGCACTGTCGAGGGATTATGGACAGCCATCGGCCAGCTCATCGACACCATCACACCTGACGAATGTGCCAACTTCTTCGCAGCCGCAGGATATGAGCCAGATTAAATTTAAAACGCTCTAGCGGTACCTGACCTACCGGCGCGGAGCACGCTTCCTCAAAGCCCCGTCTTAACCAACGCGCGCTCCATAATTTGTCTTTGCGAGTGTCAGATCGTAGCCAGTAGTGTCCGCTTACGAGACTTTGTCGAAGCGATCTGAATGGCCGGGATGGGCGCAAAGTCGAAGGTCCGCTCTTGGCGCGAGGCCAGCCTTGTTTCGGCACAGCGCCCTTGTCTGAGCCGCGCTAAATCGAGATCTCGGCCGCCTTCACCGACAGGCGGCGGGATGTCCCATTGAAGCGGGCGATGTTGCGCGTGGCGAACAGGATCAGCGCTGCGAGGACCAGCATCGCGCCGTCGAAGGCGAGAAAGACCGGATCGACATGCGCCTCGCCATTGAGCTGGAGCGCGGCGCTACGCCCAAGGTCCGCAAATGCGACAGCTCCGAACAGCCCGGCCGCCACCATCAGCGTCTCGGTCCAAACGCGGCGGTGTGGGCGCAGGAAGCCCGACAGGGCGACGAGGAGCCACACTGCGAAGAACGCCCGGATCTCCCACTCGGCCCGGTCCGACAGCGCGGCGGGCAGGAGCCGGTTGGCCAGGAAGTACCCTGCGAGCGCCGCCGGCAGCCCGGCAATCGTCGCGACGTTCAGGCCCTGGACGAGCCGTAGGCCGAGGCTCCGGGACGTATTCCTTTTGGGCAGGCGCGCCGCCGACCAGAGCAGTAGACCGGTGGCGACCATGGCGCTGCCGGCGAGGCCGCACAGGAAGAACAGGATTCGCAGCGCCGGGCCGGCGAAATGCGCCTCGTGCAGGCCGACCATCGTGGCGAAGGTCTTGGTCGCCGGTTGCAGGCTGCCCGCGCGGACCTCCAAGACGTCGCCCTTCACTCCGTCGAAGGCGATCTGCGGGTGCTCGTGGGAGAGCCCGTGCGGCTCCTCGAACACCGCCACCACCGTGGCCTGCGCGTCCTTCGGGTTGACGATGGTGATCCGCTCCAGGAGCTCCGAGGTCATCTCCAGAGCGCGCGCCACCAACGGCCCGATGGGGACCAGCGTGCCGGGCCGGCCGGCGGGCGGACGTGGGGCGGTGATCTGGCCGGACTCGGCGAAGTAGCGCTGGCTGTCGCCGCGATAGGCCGTGCTCACGCCCCAGGGCACGTACATCACCATGAGCGTGGCGAGCCCGGTATAGGTGATCATCAGGTGGAACGGCAGGGCGAGGACACCCGTGACGTTGTGCGCGTCGAGCCAGCCCCGCTGAGCGGACTTGTCCCGGCGGAAGGTGAAGAAGTCGACGAAGATGCGCCGGTGCGTGACGACGCCAGAGATCAGCGCCACCAGCAGGATCATCGCGCAGGCGCCGACGATCCACCGGCCCCAGAGCGGCGGCAGGTTCAACTCGAAGTGGAAGCGGTAGAGGAAGTCACCGCCGCGTGTCGCGCGCATGATGGCTGGCGCGCCCGTATCGGGATCCAGCAGGACGTGCCCAGGCGGGCGGCCCGGCCCCGTCCGCCAGAACAGCTCCAGCACCGGCCTCTCGCTTCGAGGCAGGGTGATGAACCACGTCCGCGCACCGCCCGCCTGCGCCTGCAGGTAAGCGGTGCCGCGCTCGGCCGCCGCCGCGAGATCCGCCGGCCCGAACGTCCGATTGTAACGGAGTTCGGGCCGCATCCACTGCGATATCTCGGTCCGGTAGTAGCTCGCCGTGCCCGTCACGAAGACCGCGAACAAGACCCAGCCGACGACGAGGCCGGACCAGGCATGAAGCCACGCCATCGACTGCCGGAAGGTCCTGCCCACGGCGCGCACCTCACCAGCGGTAGCGCAGGGTCGCGTAGACCGTGCGCGGCAGGCCGTAGTAGCAGCCGGAATAGGTCAGGCAGCCGGTCACGTAGCGCTCATCGAGCAGGTTCTGCACGTTGAGCTGCGCGGTGAGGCCAGCCAGCCGCGGATCGAGGTACTTCATGTCGTAGGAGGCGACGGCGTCGACCAGCACGCTCTCGGGCACCTGGAAGGTGTTGGCCGGATCGCCCCAGGACGGCCCGAGATAGCGCACGCCGCCGCCGAGACCGAGGCCGAGCAGCGGGCCCTCGGTGAAGCGGTAGTCGACGAACAGCGAGGCCGTCGTGTCCGGCACCTGCACCGGGCGAAGGCCCTGAAGCGGCACTGGCCGGCGGGTCAGGTCGTTCGTGGTGAAGCCGGTATCGCGGACGTTCCGAATATCGAGGAGCGAGAAGCCGCCGATCAGGTTGAGGCCCTCGGCGATGTTGGCCCGCGCCTCGAACTCGACGCCTTGCACGCCGACCTCTCCGGTCTGCACGACGAAGCCCGGATTGACCGGGTCGGTGGTGGTCGCGTTCGAGCGGCGGATGTCGAAGAACGCGGTGGTCAGCAGGATGTCGGTGCCGGGGGGCTGGTACTTGATGCCGGCCTCGTACTGGTTGCTGGCGATCGGGTCCGGGATGCGGCCAGCCGAGCCGAGAGCCCGGTCGAAGATGCGGCCGTTGACGATCGGCTCGAAGGCCTCGCTGTAGGAGACGTACGGGGCGACGCCGCTGTCGAACAGGTAGAGCAGGCTGGCACGGCCGGTGAAGGCTTCGGCCGGCACGTCCTGGATGGCCAGGCTGTTCGTCGGCGAGAAGGTGCGGGTCGGGCCGGTCTGCCGGGCGGTGTCGTAGCGGCCTCCGAGCGTCAGGATGAAGCCGTCGAGCTTCGCCTGATCCTGGAAGTAGACGCCGGTCTGCTGCGCGCCGATCCGCGAGGTCGCCGTGAAGGCCGGGAAGTTGATCGGTAGGTCATGATCGGGCGCGAGCGCGTTCAGGCTCGTCGTCGCCGGGAACGGCCCGGTGACGGACCGCGTGCTGAAGGTCCGGTGATCCACGCCGAGCAGGGCCGTGTGGGCGATCGGGCCGGTGTCGAAGTTGGCGACGAAGTTGTTGTCCATCGTGTAGGCTTCGATGTCGACCTGGGTGCCGCCGACCGAGCGGCCGATGATCGGGCCGCTCGTGTACGGGCCGTTGACGTCGCCGAAGGTCGTGAACACGCTGCGGTAGTCGCCTTTCGAGCGCAGGTAGCGGCCAGCCGAGTGGAAGCGCAGGTTCTCGGTGATACGGTGGTCGAACAGGTACTCGATGGAGGCCTGTGTGCGGTCGGAGCGCTCGATGTTGCGGTCGCCGTCATAGAAGTTCACCGGCAGCCGTCCGAAGATGCCGTTGCCGAAGTTGCGCGGGAACACCGTGCCGACGGCGGGGAAGCCGCCGTAGAAGCCCGAGAACGGATCGCGCTGGTAGTTGGCGATGATCGTGAGCGAGGTGTCGGTGGACGGCCGCCATGTGATGCTCGGGTTGATGAAGGCGCGCTCGATCTTCGTGGTCGCGGCCGGCCCGTCGCCGTTCCAGCCGAGGCCGATGACCCGGTAGGCGAACTGGTCGGCCAGCCCTGGGATGTCGGACTCGATCGGGCCGCCGACGTCGAAGCCGCCGCGCACCTCGCTGAAGCCGCCGCCCTGGACGAAGATCTCGCCATGGCGGACGAATTGCGGGACCTTTGAGACGAGGTTGACGATGCCGCCCGGACCGGACTGCCCGTAGAGGACCGAGGCCGGTCCCTTGATGATGTCGACGCGCTCCAAGCGGTAGGGATCGACGGTGGGGAAGGCGTCGCGGCTGGTCGGCAGCGCCATGTTGTCGAGAAGGATCGGGGCGGTGAAGCCGCGGATGGAGAACTGTTCCAGGCGCGTCGAGCCGGCGCCGCCCCGCTGCTCGGTGGTGACGCTCGGAGTGTAGCGCAGCGCCTGGTTGATGGTCAGCGCGTTCTGATCCTCGATCTGCTTGCGCCCGATGACGGAAACCGACTGCGCTGTCTCCAGGATGGGTGTGTCGGTCTTCGTGCCGACCGTGCTGCGACTGGCGACATATCCAGGCACCGGTCCATTCGGGCCGCCGCGCCCATAGAGATCGTTGTTCAGGGTGCGCCCACTCGCCTCTCCCATGACGCTGAGTTCGGAAAGTTCAACGTCCGTAGCGGGGGCGGTTTGAGCGAAGGACGGCGAGCAAAAAGCGAGAACAGACGTTGCTGATAATAGACTAACGGGCGATGAATTCCGCAAGAAGTACGCCGCGCGGCGGATCACTGTCGCAGCACTATAGTTCGACATTACACCGACTCTAAACCAGGATCGTCCTACGCGATCGCGAGCATGACTCAGCTATCACGGATCCGTGATCGGTGTGTGCTACATGAGACACATTATTTCGGAATGTACTCTGGCATTTCTCTAATGAGAATGAGGGTTTCAGATCATCGGCGTCGGGTGCTTCAACGCACTGATCCAGCACCGTGCGTCTGGAACCTGGCAGTTGTAGAGATGACGATGAGGGAGACCGGCGTGGGTTGGATGCCCGGGCTCAGCCGAACCTGCCGAGCTGAGTAGGCTCTTCCCCATCCCGTAGAAGCGCCTTGTTCAAAGGGAACAGCCGATCAAACGACAAGCTCAATGTCTGCTCTTGGAAAGCGCCCGAGGTGGCTTGAATGGCTGAAATGGGCGCAAAGCCGAACTGCCGGTTCAGCGCAAGTTGACGATACGGCATGACGTAGTCTGGCCGAAAGCTGCCAGTCCGCTTCCGAGCGAGTGCAGGGGAAAGCGGCCGCTCGCGGGGAACTGCGTGAACGGCAGAACGCAACCCCGTTCGAACCTTGGTCGGCAACAGCTGGAATGTCGGTTCGGATTATGCACAAGTCGAACCATGCGTTCAGCTTCACGCGATGGCGTCCCCGTACCGGGACAACCGGCGTGAGTGCCGGGTTTCTCAGATGTAGGTAGAGGCGAGAGCCGGCGAGCCTTCCAGCGCGTGGGCGAGCACTTCCAGACCGTGCGTGATCTGCTGCCGGGTCGAAGGACCGCCCAGGCAGAGGCGCACGGCTTCCGGCGGCGGCCCCGCCACGCAGAAAGGGTCGCTGCCGACCACGCCGAGCCCTGCCGACCGGCCTTGGCTCGCAAAAGCCGAGCGCGTCCAGCCCTCCGGCAGCGTGATCCAAACGTGGAAGCCGTGCGGGTCGGCGGTGTAGGTCGCGGCTGGGAGCAGCGACGCCACGATGCGTTGTCGCGCAGCCGATTCCTCGCGGACGAACTGCACGATGGCGTCCGCCGTGCCGTCCGTGATCCAGCGCGTCGTCAGCGCCGTCGAGATCGGCGAGGCCATGACGGTCGCGGCGCGAAGCGCACCCGCGAGCGGAAGTGTCGCTCGCGCGCTCGGGGCGACCAAGAACGCCAGTCGAAGCCCGGCGCCCAGGCACTTGGCCACCCCTGCTACGTAGTAGGTGATCTCGGGGGCCAATTCGGCGAAGCTCGGCGGCGGTGCCGGGCAGATGCGCGCGTAGGCATCGTCCTCGATGATGCTGACGGCATAGCGCCGGGCCACTGCGATGATGGCCTCGCGCCGCGTGCGCGGCAGCGTCGCGGTGGTCGGATTCTGCAGAAGTGGGTTCAGGTAGATGGCTTTCGGCCCGACCTTGGTGCAGGCGGCCGCGAAGGCGTCGGGGTCGACCCCGTGCCGGTCCATCGGCAGGTCGACGAGGCGCAGCCCCAGATGCGCCGCGAGCGCGCGAATGCCCGGATAGGTGATGCGCTCGGCGCAGATGGCGTCACCCGACCGGGCGACCTGACCCAGCACGCTGAACAGGGCGCTGTGCGCACCGGGGCAGATCAGGAGGCGCTCCCGCGTCGTGTCGACCCCGCGTCCCTTCAGCCAGCGCAGCGCCGCTTCCTTGTCATCGATGGTTCCGCCGAAGCCCTGGTAGCGCAGCAGGTTGGCGAGGTCGCCGGACAGCTCCGCGAACGAGGCCTGCATGCGCGCCCGCAGAGCCGGGACGTCGGGCTCGGGCGGCAGGTTCATGGTGAAATCGATGGGCCCGACACGTGGTGCGCCGACGGCACTGCCCGAACGGGCAGAGAGTGCTGGATCGACCACGAAGGTGCCCTGCCCGACGCGCCCCTCGATCAGGCCACGCTTATGCGCCTCGACATAGCCGCGGGACACCGTCGTGAAGTTCAGGTTGAGCGCCTCGGCAAGGGCGCGCTGGGTGGGCAAGCGCGTACCAGGCGTCAGGCGCCCTGTCTGAATGTCATCCGCCAGAGCCTCCACAATGGCTAGGTAGTGCGGCTTGCCCCAGCGCTTCAGGTCCGGCGTCCAGCCCCCGGCCACGACGCCCTGAGGGCTCATCGTCCCTCCTCTCTTCGTCACCTTCATCTGCTCCGCGCCTGCACCATCAACATGCGATCAATACTCGATTGTATGGCTAGCAAGCGTCATACCGCATGATGGTCAGGGGGCGACGATTGTGTGGTCCATACAATGCCAACAATTACTGTGCTTCAAACGTGCATATCATGGCGACGGAATGCGCAGTTGTTGCTTCTGGAACGAGCTCTATCTAGACTGATACGCGATAACGCATTCCGATCATTGATCGCATAATTGTATGCATATTATTCCAGCACATTGACCGGCACATTGAATGATAGGGTCTTGGCACACCGCTTGCCATGAAGATCCCATGACCGCTCGCAGTCCTGCCCGCCGCGGTCTCATCCTTCAAGGAGCGTGAGCAATGCCTGCCGTGAACCGCGAACCCCACAAGAAGGGCGATGTCCTGGTCGACTACGAGGAGAAGGTCTTCGAGGACGTGAAGGCCGAGCCGGGCCAGAAGGCGCTGGTGACCTTCCACACCGTCGCCTTCGAAGGCTCCATCGGCCTCGTCAATCTGCTCCAGGCCACCCGCCTGCAGCGCAAGGGCTTCGACACCTCCATCCTGCTCTACGGCCCCGGCATCACGCTCGGCGTCCAGCGCGGCTTTCCGCGGCTCGGCGACGAGGCCTTCCCGGGCCACCTCAACTTCAACAATCAGCTTGAGAAGTTCATGGCCGAAGGCGGCAAGGTCTACGCCTGCCGGTTCTCGACGCAGGCGCTCTACGGCCACGGCGAGGCGGCCTTCATCGAGGGCATTCGCATGATCAACCCCCTCGACGTGCTCGACTGCATCCTCCTGCACAAGCGCGACAACGCGGTGATCATCGACACCTGGACCGTCTGACACCCGCGCAGCGCATCCGGCGGCCGCGCGACGCGGCCGCCGTCTCAGCCGGAGGATCATCCATGTCAGAGACGCGGATCGTGCGGGCCGCCGCCGTCCAGATCGCGCCGGACCTCGACCGGCCGGAGGGCACGCTGGAGCGCGTGCTCAACGCCATCGACGAGGCCGCCGCCAAGGGCGCGCGCTTCATGGTCTTCCCCGAGACCCTCGTGCCCTACTACCCCTACTTTTCCTTCGTCCTCCCGCCCGCGATGCAGGGGGCCGAGCACCTCAAGCTCTACGAGCGCGCCCCGACCGTCCCGGGCCCGCTGACCAAGGCAATCGCGGCGGCGGCGCGGCGGCACAGCGCCGTGATCGTGCTCGGCGTCAACGAGCGCGACCACGGCTCGCTCTACAACGCGCAGCTGATCTTCGACGCGGACGGCAGCCTGAAGCTGAAGCGGCGCAAGATCACGCCGACCTACCACGAGCGCATGATTTGGGGTCAGGGCGACGGCGCCGGCCTCGACGTCGTCGAGACGGCCGTCGGTCGCGTCGGCGCGCTGGCCTGCTGGGAGCACTACAACCCCCTCGCCCGCTACGCCCTCATGGCGCGCCACGAGGAGATCCACGCCGCGCAGTTCCCGGGCTCGCTGGTCGGCCAGATCTTCGCCGACCAGATGGAGGTGACGATCCGCCACCACGCCCTGGAGGCGGCCTGCTTCGTGGTCAACGCCACCGGCTGGCTCACCGACGAGCAGGTGGCGCAGGTCTGCCCGGACGAGCGCCTGCGCGGCGCCTGCCGCGGCGGCAACTGCACCGCCATCGTCTCGCCCGAGGGCAAGCACCTCGCCGAGCCGCTCGGGCCCGGCGAAGGCATTTTGATCGCCGACATGGACATGGCGCTGGTGACCAAGCGCAAGCGGATGATGGACTCGGTCGGCCACTACGCGCGCCCCGAGCTCCTCAGCCTCCTCCACGACGACCGCCCGGCCTCGTTCGTGCACCAGCCGGTCCGTTCACCGTCCGATTCCCGGAGCTTCGACCATGAGCACCAGCCCGCTTCTGACGAACGAACCCTCCTTCCCGCCGGTCGTGTCGGGGCTGATCGGGATGCCGACGGAGCGCCTGATCAACGCGTTGCAATCCTACGGCGTTAGGCTCGCCGACAGCCGGGCCGGAGCCCCGAGCCGCCGCGGCGGCGCCGGCCCCTCGGACCACAAGGCGATGACCATCGCGGGCCGCACCGTGATGGTCCCGGTCCATACCGAGACCGCCTTCGACTCGCCGTTTCTCGTGCGTCGCCCGGACGCGGACGGCGTCGCGGTGATCGAGCACGACGGCGTGGTGATCGGGCAGGCGACCTTCCCGGGCAAACCGCGCTTCTACGCGCTCTCGACCTTCGACGGCGTGCCCTACTCGAAGATCGCCGTGCTGCACGGCCGGGACGTTCTCGCCACCACGGTGCTGCAGACTTGTATCCGCTACGCGAGCCGGGCCAAGACCTGCCAGTTCTGCTCCATCGGCCAGTCCCTGTCGGCGGGTCGCACCGTTGCCCACAAGTCGCCGGAGCAGCTGGCCGAGGTCGCCCGCGCCGCCGTGCTCCTCGACGGCGTCAAGCACATGGTCATGACGACCGGCACCCCGAACGCCACCGACCGGGGCGCCGCCGTGCTCTGCGAGAGCGCCTTCGCCGTGAAGGCTGCGGTGGACCTGCCGATCCAGGCCCAGTGCGAGCCGCCCGACGACGACCGCTGGTTCGAGCGGATGAAGGCGTCGGGCATCGACGCGCTAGGCATGCACTTGGAGGCGGTCACGCCGGAGGTGCGGGCCAGGATCATGCCCGGCAAGGCGTCGGTGCCTCTGGAGCGGTACTATGCGGCCTTCGAAGCCGCCGTTCCGGTCTTCGGGCGCGGCCAGGTCTCGACTTACATCCTGGCCGGTCTGGGCGACCCTTCGGAGGCCATCCTGGCGATGGCCGAGCGCCTGATCGGCATGGGCGTCTACCCGTTCGTGGTGCCCTTCGTGCCGATCTCCGGCACGCCGCTGGAGAGCCATCCGGCCCCTGGCCCCGACTTCATGCACGCCGTTCTGAAGCCGCTCGCCGACATGCTGGCCGGCGCGAACCTGCGCTCGACCGACATCAAGGCCGGCTGCGGCCGATGCGGCGCCTGCTCGGCGCTGTCCACCTACGAGCGAGCGGGGGTGGCGGCATGATCCTCGAACCCGTCGCGCCCTATCGGCCGAGCCATTTCCGCGTGAAGTTCGCCACGAGTGGCTGGGAGAGGCGCGCCTGCGCGGCCCTGCGCCGCCAGGTCTTCTGCGCGGAGCAGGGCATCTTCGCGGACGACGACCGCGACGCGATCGACGCGCATGCCATACCGATCTGCGCACTCTCGACGCTGGGCGGCGATGCCGACGCCGTCGTCGGCACCGTGCGCATCCACGAGGCGGCCGAGCGTCCCGGCGAGTGGTGGGGCTCGCGCCTCGCCGTCGCCACGGCCTTCCGCGGCACGGCCGCGCTCGGCGCCGGGCTTATCCAGGTCGCGGTCTCCTCGGCCCATGCCCGCGGCTGCACGCGCTTCCTCGCCCACGTGCAGGAGCGGAACGTGCCGCTGTTCCAGGCCCTGCACTGGGCAAGCCTCGACGCCGTCGACCTGCACGGGCGGTCGCATCACCTGATGCAGGCGGACCTCGCGGCATACCCGCCGATGCACGACCCGGAGCACGGGCTCGTCACCTTCCGCAAGGCCGCGTGATGACGGACGCCGTCGACATCCAGGCGCTGGCCCGCCAGATCCGAGACGCCCGCGGCGTCGCGCACAAGCGCGACATCGACGCCGTGGTGGCCCGGTTGGGTCTGGGAAGCCGGCACGCCGCGGTTCCGGTCGGCGACGACTGCGCCGCCATTCCGGACGGCGACGGCCATCTGCTGTTCGCCATCGAGGGCTTTCTCGACAGCTTCGTCTCGGCCGACCCGTACTTCGCCGGGTATTGCGGGATCATGGTCAACCTCAGCGACGTGGCCGCCATGGGCGGGCGCCCGCTCGCGGTGGTCGACGCGCTTTGGAGCCGGGACCCAGCGGGGGCGGACCCGATCCTCGCCGGCCTGTCCGACGCGGCCGCGCTCTACGGCGTGCCCGTGGTGGGCGGACACACCAACACCCGCGCATCCTGCGGCAACCTCGCAGTCGCCGTGCTGGGCCGGGCGGGCCCGCGCCTCCTGACGAGCTTCGACGCGAAGCCGGGCGATGACCTCGTCGCGGCCATCGACCTGCGCGGACGCTTCCGGGATCCGCACCCCTACTGGGACGCTTCCACTGGCGCGCCGGGGGCGCGGCTGCGCGGCGACCTAGCGCTCCTGCCGGGGCTCGCCGAGGATGGTCTGGCCTGTGCGGCCAAGGACATCAGCATGGCGGGCGTTGTCGGCACGGCCCTGATGCTGCTCGAATGCTCGGGCGTCGGCGCCGTCATCGACCTCGATGCGATCCCGCGCCCGGACCGCGTCCCGCTCGCACGCTGGCTTACCGCCTTCCCAAGCTTCGGCTACCTCGTCAGCGTGCGTCCGGACCGCACGCCGGCCGTCACCGCGCGCTTCGCCGAGCGCGGCATCGCCGCCGCCCGGATCGGGCGCCTCGACGCGAGCCGGGTCGCCCGGGTCCGTGGCGCAACGGGCGACGACGCTTTGGTCTGGGACTTCCAGGCCAGCCCGCTCATGGGCTGCGGCCAGGATGAAGCGGAGGCCGCAGCGTGACGGGCCTGCGCATCGCCATCCTGACCCACTCGACGAACCCGCGGGGCGGCGTCGCGCACTGCCTGTCCCTGGCAGAGGCCCTGTGCGCACTCGGCCACGAAGCGGTGGTCCACGCCCCTGATCCGTCCCGCCGCGGCTTCTTCCGGGCCGCGGCCTGCCCCACCGTGGCGGTGGCGGCCGAGCCGGTCGGCGGCGCGACGGTCGATCTCGTCCGGACCCGCATCCACGACTACCTGCGCCATTTCTCGACATCGGCAGCCTGCGACTTCGATGTCTTCCACGCCCATGACGGCATTGGCGGCAACGCGCTCGCGACCCTGAGGCATAGGCGCCTGATCCCGGGTTTCGCCCGCACCGTCCACCACGTCGACAGCTTCGCGGACCCGCAGCTCGCGGCGTGGCAGAACCGCTCGATCCGCGAGGCCACCCGCCTACTCAGCGTCAGCCGCCTCTGGGCCGACTGGATCAAGGACGAGACCGGCGCCGAGGCCTGGATCGTCGGGAACGGGGTCGACCTATCGGTCTATCGCGGCGAGCCGACCGAGGCAGACGCGGTCGTGCGGGAGCGCTGGGGCCTTGGCGACGGGCCAGTGATCCTCGCCGTCGGCGGCTTCGAGGAGCGCAAGAACACGGTCGGCATCATCGAGGCCTTCGCCCGGCTGCGGGGTTGCCACCCTCACGCGCAGCTCGTCGTCGTCGGAGGCGCCTCGCTCCTCGATCACGCCGCCTACCGTGCGCGGTGTCAGGCGGCGCTGGTCTCCGCCGGCCTGGACGTTGGCCCGGGCCTACCGGTGATCGAGACCGGCCCCGTCCTTCAGGCCGACATGCCGGCGCTCTACCGGGCTGCGGATCTGCTGGCTTTTCCTTCCTGGAAGGAGGGCTTCGGCCTGTGCGTGCTGGAGGCTATGGCCTGCGGCACGCCGGCCCTCGTCTCACGGCAGCCGCCCTTCACCGAATACCTGGAGCCGACGGACGCGCTGTTCGTCGACCCGGCCGACCCCGAGGACATCGCCCAGGCCATGGCGGCGGCCTTGGTGCCGGATATCCGCACGCGCCTGCAGGCGACCGGCCTCTCGCGCGCCGCCGCCCATTCCTGGCGCGGCTGCGCCGAGCGCCACCTCGACGCCTACGCGGCCTGTGCCCGCGTCCGACAGGAGCCGATCCATGCCTGAGATGCACTTCCACGTTCGCTGGCCCGACGGACGCCGCGAGGCCTGCTACTCGCCCTCCCTCGTCGTGAAGGACTTCCTCACGCCCGGCGAGAGCTACGCCCTCGACGAGTTCGTCACGAAGACCCGGGCGGCCCTGAACATCGCGAGCGAGCGGGTTCGCGAGAAGTACGGCTTCGCCTGCTCCTCCGCGCTGGACCAGCTCGCTCGCATCGAGGCCGCCGCGAAACGGCAGGAGCCCGGTGGCCAAGTCACCGTCGAGTCCTTCGAACCCTGAGCCGACGCCCCCTTACGGACTCTCACGGAGCCAGAGCCATGACTTCTACCCCCCGTCATGTCCCCGTCGTCATCGTCGGCGGCGGCCAGGCCGGCCTCTCGATCAGCCACCACCTCAAGCAGCGCGGGATTGAGCACCTCGTCTTCGAGCAGAAGACCGCCGCGCACACTTGGTCGACGCAGCGCTGGGACACGTTCTGCCTCGTCACGCCGAACTGGCAGTGCGACCTGCCGGGCCACCCCTACGACGGGCCGGACCCCGACGGCTTCATGAAGAAGGACGAGATCGTCGCCTACCTGAAGGCGTTCGTGGCCAAGTTGAACCCGCCGATCCGCGAGGGCGTGTCGGTCACACGCGTGGAGCGGCGCGAGGACGGCATCTTCTTGGTCCAGACCTCGGAGGGCGACTACACCGCGGACGAGGTCGTCGTCGCGTCCGGCGGCTATCACACGCCGATCATCCCACGCATGGCCGAGAAGCTGCCGGGCTCGATCACCCAGATCCACTCGAACCAGTACCGCAACCCGGAGCAGCTGCCCGAGGGCGAGGTGCTGGTCGTCGGTTCGGGGCAGTCCGGCGCGCAGATCGCCGAGGACCTCCACCTCGCCGGACGCAAGGTGCACCTGGCGGTGGGCGATGCGCCCCGCTGCGCCCGCTTCTACCGGGGCCGCGACGTCGTCACCTGGCTCGCCGATATGGGCTACTACGAGATGACCGTCGATAACCATCCGCTGCGCGACGGCGTCCGCGACAACACCAACCACTACGTGACCGGCCGTGATGGCGGGCGCGATATCGACCTGCGCCGCTTTGCCATCGAGGGCATGAAGCTCTACGGCCTGATGGAGGATTACCAGGACGGCTCCCTGCGTTTCCGCGGCGACCTCAAGCGCTCGCTCGATCAGGCCGACCGGACCTACAACGGCATCAACGCGGCCATCGACAAGTACATCGCCGAGAAGGGCATCGATGCCCCGGCGCAGGAACACTACACCCCTGTCTGGGAGCCGGGCGAGCCCGTGACCAGCCTCGCCCTGGAGAGGTCCGGCATCACCAACGTCGTCTGGTGCATCGGCTTCACGCCGGATTTCCGTTGGCTCGACGCCTCCGTATTCAACGGCGTGGGCAGCCCCAAGCACAAGCGCGGCGTCACGAACGAGGACGGCGTCTACTTCATCGGGCTGCCGTGGCTGAACACCTGGGGCTCGGGGCGCTTCGGCGCAGTCGGCCGCGATGCCGAGTACATCGTGCAGGTCATTCAGAAGCGGCTTGGCGCCGAGCGGTTCGCCCTCAAATTCGCCGTGTGACTCGTCACCCGCAAGCGCCGGCCGCTATGGGCCGGTACCCTTCAGGTTTGCCGTCGTGGCTGTCATATCATCGCCGACGCCTTCTAGGCGGAGCCGAAGGCCACTCTCGACGGCCGGGGCCAACCGCTGCCCATTCGCGCAGGAGAAGCTCAGTGAATCTCCACATCGGGGCCGTCTAAGCCGCGTCACCTCCGACGAGCGTCAATCGCTACACCTTGGGGATGCCGCACCTCTGCGCGAATAGCTTGTCGGAGAATTGGCTCTGGAGGGAGCTTGGCCATCGACACTGGGGCTTGATTGCCGAGGCGTTCTGCAGGGGAGCCTCCGGTTTCGGCCCTTAGGGCGAGCCGCCCATCCACGCCGCGTTCCGAAACATCACCTTATGCGAATGGCCGATCGAAGCTGGTAGCGTCCGCTTACGGGACTTCGTCAAAGCGATCTGAATGACCGGGATGGGCGCAAAGCCGCCGACCGGGTTTGGCCGAAAGCCGCTGGTCCGCTTCGGAGAGCGGTTGCCGGAAAATCGGACGGCCTCCTATCGGCTCACAGCAGTCGTGCAGACAGCCAACGGCACTTCCCAGAAGCGGCCGTTCGCCACTCACATGGAAACTTCGGTTTGGGGTCGGAATGTGCATATTTGAAACATCGATAGTGTTGTCGGGATCGATCACCTTTTGATTAAAACACCTTGATGGAACCGATCAGATGGCTGAAGAAATCGACTTTGCTTACAGCTAAATCAGCTGCACGTGTTAAGCAAAAGGTCACAAGTTGCCGAGTACGAGCCTTCCGACAGGAAGGATCAGCATGCTGTATCATCGACTGTTTGTCCGCTTCCGCACAAACAGCGACGGCAACTTCGCGGCGATCTTTGCCCTCGCCATGGTGCCCTTCGTCATGGTGGGCGGCATGGGCATCGACTACGGCATCAACGTCGCGGTCCGTCAGAAGGCGCAGAACGCGGTCGACGCTACGGTCCTGACCCTCGCAAAGCTCTCGACCACCGTGAGCGATCAGGACTTGCAGGCGAAGGCGGACACGCAGGTCAAGGCGCTGCTGTCTGATGGACGGCTGCGAGACGCGGTCGTCACAGCCAAGCGGGATGGCGACACCATCCGGGTCGAGATCGTCGGGAACACGCGGACGCCGATCACGAGCATCGCCGGTTTCAGGCAGCTGCCGATCGACGTCATGGCGGTGGCGCGGCGCGGCAGCGGCAACCTCGAGGTCGCGCTGGTGCTCGACAACACCGGCTCGATGAAGGGGACCAAGCTCGCCAACTTGAAGAGCGCCGCGACCTCGCTCGCGGACTCGATGTTCAAGGAGGTCGATCCGGCCAAGCCGAACTCGCTCAAGATGGCGGTGGTGCCGTTCTCGATGACTGTCAACGTCGGCTCCGGCTACGCCAACGCTTCCTTCATGGACGTCGACGCCAAGTCGTCGATCCACAAGGAGATCTTCGCGGTGAAGGATGCGACCGCGAACCGCTTCTCGCTATTCGGGAAGATGAAGGTCGCCTGGGCCGGCTGCGTCGAGACCCGACCGACGCCCTATGACGTCCAGGAGCAGCCGCCGACAATCGCGACCCCTGATACCTTGTATGTTCCCATGTTCGCGCCGGATGAGAGCGACAACGACGGGAGCGCAATCAACGACTACATGTTGGACTATCCGAGCACCGTCCCAGCGCGCAGCCAGAGCTCGAACGATCGGACGCGTCAGGGACAGGTTGCAAAGTACGGCTCCAACAAGATCCTCCAGGCCGCATCCTCGACCCAGTCCGGGACGGGATACCACTACGGCCCGAATTCCGGCTGCGAGCTCCAGCCCCTAACGCGACTGACCACGACGAAGGCGGCGGTCACGGACGCGATCACCGCCATGACGGTCCTGGGCGACACGAACATCGCCACCGGCCTCATGTGGGGCTGGCACGTCCTCTCGCCGAACGCGCCGTTCTCCGACGGAGCTCCCTATACCGACGAGAAGACCCGCAAGTACGTGGTCCTGATGACTGATGGTCAGAACCAGAGCGCTCCGTCCAATTCGGACAACCAGTCCTACTACTCCGGGATCGGGTTCATCTGGAACAACCGGATCGGGACAACATCATACGACAACGCGACACGCACCAAGTACATGGACGCGCGTACCGCGCAGCTGTGCACGAACATGAAGAGTGCGGGCATCCAGATCTTCACGGTACGCGTTGAGGTCACGGACGGCACCAGTGATATGCTCCGCAACTGCGCCACCACGCCGGACATGTTCTACGACGTAAAGAACTCGAGCGCACTGAACGACGTTTTCGCGTCGATCGGCTCCCAAATTAACGAGCTGCGGATCGCGAAATGACGGATCGATGTCCGACAGCCTGGGCACGCCGTCTGATGCCCTGTAAGAAGCGCCTCCTCCGCAACTGGGTGCCGGACGCACGCGGCTCGGCCGCCGTCGAGTTCGCGATGCTCGGTCTTCCGTTCTTCGCGATCCTGGGCGTGGTGTTCCAGGCCGGCCTCCACATCCTGACGCAGCAATCCCTCGACGATGCCGTCGATCGGTCAGCGCGGGCGCTCTTCACAGGTGAGTTCCAGACGGGGGCGGACGGCACGCCGGCGGCGGACCGGATGCGAAGCCAGATGTGCCGGAGCCTCTGGTTCGTCGGCTGCTCGGACCTGAAGCTCGACGTGACCAGTTCCGCCACCTTCGCATCCGCGACGCAGGCGCAGCCGTACGACGACAAGGCGAAGAACTGGAATACGGTCTTTGGTAAGACGTTCACGTGCCCGACTGGCGACGCCGTCGTCAGCATCACCGCGGCTGTGCCTGCCCCCCTTTACTTCTCGCTTCTCATGCCGTCGGGCCAAGCGATGCCGGGCGGCAGGCAGCTCCTGATCTCGACCGCGATCTTCCGGTCGGAGCCCTATCCCGCGGGAAGCTGCTGATGCGCTGCCTGCTGCGGCGCTTCGGGCGCTCCGATGCCGGTGCCGGTGCCGTCGAGTTCGCTCTGATCGCCCCGATCATGATCCTGGTGATGCTCGCGTCCATCGAGATCCCGCGCGCCGTCATGACGGGTCAACGGCTCGCACGGTCCGCGCGGACGATGGCGGACCTGATCAGCCGTCAGAACCTCGGATCGCTCGACGATGTCTATGCCGCGGGATCCGCTGTCACGAGGCCCTACGACACCTCCGGCATGGGCGTGGTCCTGTCCGCGGTTGGCGTCTATGCGAACGGGACGTCCTTCGTCTCCAAGGTCTGCTCCAGCAAGGCGCAGAACGCGACACCGCGCGATGTGAACTCGACGATAGGCCCGGCACCAGCCGCAAGCCAGGAGGCGAAGGCGCGCTACGTGATGGCCGAGGTGACCTACGCCTACAAGCCGCTGTTCAACATCCTGCCCGGCCTGAAGAATTACACCTTCAGCTACGCGATCACGTGGCCGGTCCGGAAGGGGACCACGTACAATGGCAAGCCAGAGGTCGTGCTGCCGGACGGGAAGCCATGTGCCTGAAACCATTCAGGCGTAGCCTGCTCGACCTAATCTTATAGCGGCTGCTGGACGTTTGCAGCCTGCCCGCTTGTGGACGAGGATCGTGAAAAGCAGACCGGCGGATATCCACCCAACCCAGCCATCCAGAGACAGAAATCGACGCGACCGGAACTGGCCGAAAACCGCCCCTCCCGCTTCAGAGCGGCCAAAACGAAGAAGCGGACACGCTGGCTTTGATCCAACACCGGCACGCTGACCGCAATCCGCGCCTCGTCACGGCATAACTGAGTGCAGGGCTTAGTCGCCGAGGTCCCGAGGGCCTCGGCTGAACGTCGCAATCCGCCGGGCTGCAACGGCAAGAGCGCGAGCCCGTCATCAGAGGATCCGGGGCCCCGATCGGACGCGGCATGTGAGGCGAGGTCTACTTCCGAACGTGTTCCCACACCTTGGAGATGACGACCGATCCCTCGCCGACCGAGGCTGCGACACGCTTGACGGAGTTGGCGCGGACATCGCCGACCGCGAAGATTCCCGGATGAGACGTCGCATAGGGTGAACTCGCGCCGATCGCGTCCCCAGTCAGGACGAAACCGTGACCATCGAGTTCGACGAGCCCAGAGAGCCAGCCGGTATTGGGGGCGGCGCCAACCATGACGAACACGGCACATGTCGAGATCGTGCGCGTCGTTCCGTCGGCGACATTGCGGATCGTCACCGCATCAAGATGGTCGTCGCCGTGTAGGGCAATGACTTCGGCCCCATACTCAATGCTGATCGCCGGATCTGCCTCCAGCCGACTCGAAAGATACCGCGACATAGAGGTTGCGAGCGATTTTCCGCGCACCAGCAGGCGAACGTGCCGGGCCGAGCGACTGAGATACATCGCCGCCTGGCCCGCCGAGTTGCCGCCACCGATGATGATCGTCTCGGCATTCCTGCAGTAGCGGGCCTCGATCTCCGTCGCAGCGTAGTAGACGCCTGCGCCCTCGAAAGCCTCCAGGCGCTCGATTGGCAATCGCCTGTATTGGACGCCCGTCGCGACGACGACGGCCTGTCCCCGGACGCGCCGGCCGTTGTCGAACGTCGCACAGAACGACCCGTCCTCAAGCCGTTCCAGCTTCGCCACACGCCGCGGCATCGCGAACCGCGTGCCGAACTTCATCGCCTGGACCTCACCGCGCCAGACGAGATCTGCGCCTGAGATCCCGGTTGGGAATCCCATGTAGTTCTCGATCCGGCTCGAGGTGCCGGCTTGACCGCCGATCGCCACATCCTCGATGACCAACGCGCGAAGCCCCTCTGCTCCCGCATAGACGCCCGCCGCGACGCCGGCTGGGCCACCGCCTACAATGAGGACGTCGAAGGCCTCGTCGTCGACGAGGCCGTAGTCGAGACCGAGCAGCTGCGCGACCTTGGCGGGCGTTGGCTCGGTCACAACGATGTCCCGGCCGAAGATGACCGCCGGTCGTTCGGACGAGATCGAGCAACTCGTGGCTACGCTCGCCGCCTCCGGGCTGCCCAGCGGGTAGGACCTGTAGGGGAGGCGGTTGCGGCTGGCGAACTCCGCGATCCGCCGGACGCTCCGATCGTTGTCTTCGCCAATGAGCACCAAGGTGCCATCGTGTGAGTCGAGCTGGCGGCGCCGCCTTGCGGCAAGAACCGTGATGATGATGTCCGACATCTCCGGGATCTCGGATAACAACCTCAGCATCGCCGGACGCGGCACCTCGGTGACGATGGTATCCGTGCACGCTCGCATGGGCATCGACCAGACGCCGCCGTTCAGGAACGAGATCTCTCCCATGAACTGAGTTGGCCCGAGAGTGGAAGGAAGATGGCGCTCGTCCGTGAACGGGTTCACCACCTCGATCTCGCCAGCCTCGACATAGACAAAGCGGTCGGCGGGGTCGCCGGTGCGCACGAGGAAGGTGCCGGCCGGGTAGTGCTTCTCGGCTCCGATGGCCCGGAGTGCGGCGACGTGCGTTGCGGCGAGGGGAATGCGCTGTATCTCGCGCAGGTCACGACCGATCGATTCCATGGTGGTTCCTGTCGCAGGTCATCCGCTGCGGCGCAGCATCGTCGGATCAATTTCGCTAGGCAAGACTCTCGGCGCGGACGTTTGTCTGAGCGGCGCCGCAGGTTCGGAATGGTGCGTAGGACCTGCAATCCGGCCCGAGTCGACGTCTGCTTCGGAAATGCCAACGACGACCAACGAATGGCCGAAATGGGCGCAAAGCCGAAGGTCCGGTTTTGCCCGCTCAGGCGATCCGGCGTGGCGTAGTCTGGCCGAATGCGGAATGGCTGCTTCCGAGAAGGTACGCAGGAAAAGCGGACGGCCTTCTATCGACCCAGCCCAGACGCTGGGGATGCCGTTACCGCTTCTCCGAAGCGGACTTCAGACGGCCGTCCGGCAACTTCAGCTCGGAGTGGGAAGCAGGCTTTGCTGCTGGGTCCGTAAGTGGCGTTCTGCCGCTGACATAAAGACTTATTCCCATTCGGTGGTGCGGATCGTGAAGGCGCTCTCCGCCAAGGGCTGTTGTGTACCGTAGCGCCGCGTCAAAGCAGTGATTTTGTACAGCTCGGCGCCTCGGCAGCCCGGAGCGCCGCGGCGCGATCCTTGGCATCGACTGCGGCTTCCGCCTGCTCAATGGCGGGTTCAGTGGGTTCGGGGGCGGCCAAAGGCTTGCCGTAAGCTGTCCGCTCCGTATGGCTTCTTGATCACCGGTACGTCGCCGAGGTCGGGCGGGACTTGGAAGCTCTCGCCGTAGCCGGTCGCGAACGCGAACGGGATACCGAGTTCCGCCAATCGCCGGGCGACCGCGACGCTCGTCTCGGACCCGAGGTTCACGTCGAGGAGCGCCCGGTCCGGCGGCGAGGCGTCGATCACGCGGAGCGCGTCCCGGACTGAGGCCGCCATGTCGACCGCATCTGCCCCCAGCGCGGTGAGCGCCTCCTCGGCCTCCAGCGCGATGATCATGTTGTCCTCGACCACCAGCACTGTCCCGCCGAACGAAAGGGACGGGATCGCTTCGGGCTGAACGACCCGCACCGCCCGCGGGTGGGCGGCACGGACGAACGCGGCCGGGATCGAGAACCACGCGGTCAGGCCGGTCAGCGCGTAGCGCACCTCGGCCTCACCCTTCAGCTCATAGGGGACGGAGCGCTCGATGATGGTCGAGCCGAACCCGCGCCGGGTCGGGGCCTTGACGGCGGGGCCGCCCGTCTCAGTCCAGTGCATGACGAGGCTGTCGAAGCCGTCCCGCTCCCAGCGCACGTCGATCCGGCCACCGCTGTCGCTGAGCGCCCCGTACTTAGCCGAGTTTGTCACCAACTCGTGTACGACCAGCGCCATGGTCGTGAAGGCCTGCGGTTCGAGCAGTACGTCGACACCGTCGAGGACGACGCGGTCGGCCTTGGCGCCGAGGTAGGCTGATGCCTCGACAGTGAGGAGTTCGGCAAGCGAGCCCGGCCCCCAGTTAGCGGAGGTGACCTGATCGTGGGCTCGGGCGAGCGCCTGGATGCGATCGCCAACGACGGCAGTGAAGTCCTCCGCCTCGCCAGCGCTGGCCCGGCTCTGGGTGACCACGCCTCGGATCAGGTTGAGGATGTTGCGCACCCGGTGGTTCAACTCGGCAATCAGGAGTTCCTGCCGCTCCTGCGCCTCCTTGCGCTCGCGCTCGGCCGTATCGCTGAGGCGGAGGATGACCTCCAAGAGCGTGACCCTCAGCGCCTCTGCGGTGCGGGCCTCGGCATCCGTCCAGGGGAGCGAGTGGCCGTGCACGACCTCGCGCCACGCCTCGAAGCTCTTGCGTGGGGTCAGGCGGACGCCGTTCGGGCCGAGACTCGCGGGCTTCTCCGGATTGCCCGCCCAGGTCACAGTACGCGCCACCTCCTTGCGGAAGAACACCAAGAAGTCCCGCGGCGTGCGCGAGACCGGTACGGCCAGCATCCCGGCGGCCCGCTCGGTGAAGTCGCGGCCGGGTTCGTGGAACCGCCCGATCTCGTCCGTGGCGTAGACCCGGCTCGCAGCCGTTCGGTTGAGGAAGCGCACGAGGCCGGTGAACTCTTCCCGCGTCGGCGTCATGCCCTGCAGGGTGATCTCGCCGTTTACCCACAGGCCCAGCCCATCGCAGGCGACGATGCCGGACAGTTCGTCGGCGAAGTCGGCCAGCCCTTCCAGGCCGGTGCCGCCCGCGGCCATCGCGCTCATCAGGCGGTTGTGGGTCTCGCGGGCCAGCGCCTCCTGGGCGGCGATGACCTCGCGCTCGCGGCTCTCCAGGATCCAGGAAAACATCTGCCCGAACAGCTCGGCGGCGGTGCGGCGCTCCAGGGAGATATGACGCGGCTCGGTGTGGTGGCAGGCGAACAGACCCCAGAGCTGCCCGCCGCGTAGGATGGACACCGACAGCGAGGCGGCCACGCCCATGTTGCGCAGGTATTCGAGGTGGATCGGTGACACCGTGCGCAGGGTCGAGAGCGACAGGTCGAGGGGCTCGCCCGTCGGGTCACGCGACGGGATCACCGGGATGGCCGGGCCATCGACGTCAGCGATGATGCGCAGCCAGTTCCGCTCGTAGAGGGCACGGGCCTGCTTTGGGATGTCCGAGGCCGGGTAGTGCAGGCCGAGGTAACGGTCCAGGCCCGAGCGCACGGCCTCGGCAATGACCTCGCCCGAGCCATCGGAGGCGAAGCGGTAGACCATGACCCGGTCGAAGCCGGTGAGCGCGCGCATCTGCCGGGCGGCCTCTCGGCAGAGCGGCTCGAACTCCACCGTATGCTGCAGGCGGGAGACCATGTTGCGCACGAGGTTACCGGCGCTGAGGTGCTCGGGCGCGCTGGGCTCGGCCTCGATGACGATGGCGCCCCCGGACACGTGCAGCGCGATGTCGAAGGCAGGTCCGCCCGGCATGAGGCGGACCCCGAAGACCCTGTCCACGGCGTCCGGTCCGCGCAGCGTCTGCAGGTGCCCGCGCAGGAGGTGGATG
The DNA here is from genome assembly GCF_058790235.1 of Methylobacterium sp. FW102-HT35C08. Classification (NCBI taxonomy): domain Bacteria; kingdom Pseudomonadati; phylum Pseudomonadota; class Alphaproteobacteria; order Hyphomicrobiales; family Methylobacteriaceae; genus Methylobacterium; species Methylobacterium sp. FW102-HT35C08. The sequence continues at coordinate 3,035,516 of NZ_JBYTCL010000002.1, forward strand.
GTCTCCCGGTCGACGAGGGTATCGAGCGGAAGCCCGAGCAGGTCCTCAGCGGGACGTCCGAGCCACTTCGGGGCGTTGGCGCTGGCACGCACCACGATCCAGTCCGGCGAGACGCCGAGCAGGAAGCCGAACGGCTGCACCGCGCCGAGCACGTGGATCGGCTCCCGGTCGCAGGATGTCAGGTCGACCGGCGGTCCCTGGTCTTCCGTGCTCGCGTCCATGCGCCCTGCGTCGTCCCGAGGATCCCGGTCGACACTCGACCTTCAACCCCCCGGTAATGCGGAGCGCCGGCAAAAGTATCCGGCAGGCCGGGGAGACAAGCTGGTCAACTCATGTCGCGCAGCAGGGCCGGCTTGCGTCCGTTCGGCAGGATCTCCTGAAGATGGTCGTGCACCATCCCGGCGGTGAAGGGCTTGCCGATGAAACGCGCGCCGTCCGGCATGTCGCCGGGCCCCGGATGCGCCTGTCCCGAGGCGACCACAATGGCAATGTGGGGCCATCGTCGCGCAGTCTCGCGGGCCACGGCGAAGCCGTCGCGAGTGCCGGGCATCTGGACGTCGGTGAAAAGCAGGACGATCAAGGCCTGCTCCCGCGCGAGAAGCGCTATGGCCTTATCGCCGTCGCTGGCCTCGAAGGTACGGAACCCGGCATCCCCCAGAATGTCCATCGCATCCATGCGGATGAGGCCGTCGTCGTCGACGACGAGGGCATAAGGCGTCGACGGATCGGCTGGGTTTTTCATCGACACATAAGTCCTGATCCTTGCAAAAGGTCCCGTCCGCCCAGCGCTGCAGGCTACCGACGGCTCACGGGCGGTCACAGGATCATGCGCATCTGCGGCGGACCGTACCCGAACCGAAGATAACGCCTCCGCTTCCGGCCCGCCGAACGTCGGACGTCGCCTTTCGAAGTTCGACGCTCAAGAGCGGATTGGCAGAAATCCACCGAGGCTGTGTGAAAACGCGCAGGCGTTTGAAGGATCTCCCCCTTGGAGACTCTGTGCAGCGCCGAGATAAGGCGTCCCAATGGAGTCTACGACCACATTCAGGATGCCCAAATGGCTACCACATAGAAGATTGTTCTACGTTTTCTGAAATCCTTCCTGTTTTTACACCCTCCACCCATTGTGGTCGTAGAGGCAGGCGTTCGAATCCGCGAAGGTGGATCTTCGAGCCTCCCGCGACCGGATCATTCCTCCCATTTATCGAACCCTGGAAATCAGCGATTGGACCCGCTTTAACCGCTCTGACACAAGCGCTGGCATCCTGAGGTCAGTCGCTCGCAGCCTCGCTCACGACCTGCGCCGACCGACAGCCGACGGGACCGCAACGGGTCTTCGGGGATCGGACCGCTCCCATAAAAGGTGCGGCCTGCAACGGAAGCAGGGAGGGTTCGATGGGCGTCGATGCGCAAGGCGCGCCACCGACTGCAGTCGTCGCAACGCCGTCGCAGAACGACCACGCCTCCCTTAAACTCGCGGGGGTGGCCGCCGCCATACTGGTAGCTGCAGCGATCTGGCTGACACCGACCCCAATAGGTCTCACGCTCCTCGGCCACAAGGCGCTCGCCCTGTTCGGCTGCATCTTCGTCCTCTACCTCACTGAGGCCGTGCCCCTCGCGGTCGCGAGCCTGCTGGTCGTGCCGGCCGCGGCGCTGTCGGGGATCACCACGGTCAAGAGCGCGCTCGAAGGCTTCTCGGCGCCCTCCGCCTACCTCATCGTCGGCGCCTTCGTACTGGCCACCGCCATGGTCAAGACACGCTTGGCCGAACGCATTACCTACCTCATCCTGCTGCCCATCGGCTCGGCGCCGACCCGCGTCACGCTCGGCGTGACGCTCGTCAACATCGCGCTCGCCGGACCGCCCACGCCGCGCTCATCGGCTTCGGTCTGCAATCCTCAGCGGGAAGTCCAGGTCGGTCGCCCCATCGGGGGCAATCAACTGCCTCGGCGGCGGCCCGAACGGCGATGCCGCTGCGACGGCCGCCCTCAACCGTTTCTCGACGGGTTCGGGCAGCGGCGGATTCCCGAACGCGACGTCGAGCATGGTGCCGTCGGCGGCGATGCGGATGTGAACGTCAATGGTTCGGACCTTCCGTATTCCGGAAGCGGACGTCGCCGACACCGTCGCGACCGTGCCCTCGACGCGTTCCACCACCTCCGTCACCCACGCGTGGGCGACGCGACCGGCGGCATCCTTCGCGGAAGCCGGGCCGATCAGGCCGACGAGGCACAAGGTACCCACCGCGATACGTGCCAACATGTCAGTAGGTCTCCTTCGCGACCATGCCCGTGTCTCGACCGGGCGCCGCCGTGGCGTCGGAGCGAAATCGCACTTCGTTCGAACGCCACGACAGTATGGCGAATACGCCAGTGACGGCGCGTCAGTAAAGGAACCTATCAGTACCTTTAGCGTTCCCAGATGAAACAGGCCTGTGGCGGATGCCCGGGCCCACCTGGAACGGGACCGATACGATGACGAAGCTTGTCCTCAATTGCGTCCTGGCCCTGGGCGTCCTCGTCACGGGGGCCTCGGTGTCGAGGGCGGGCGAGCAGGAGCAGGCGGCGATGTGCCGGGACGACGTCATGCGCCTCTGCCTGACTGCGATACCGGACCGCGGGCGGATCGTGAGCTGCATGAAGGCCCAGCGGGCCAGCCTAAGCCCAGGCTGCCGGGCCGTGTTCGACGCTGGCTCGCGAGACGAAGAGGCGCCGCGCTCCGCCAGCCTGCGCTGAGCCACCCCTGACCTTCCACGAAATGGCGGCGCAGCCGCCGATACCGGAATGTGAAACCGGTCGGACCGGAGACGATAACCCATGACCAGACTCGCGCTCGCCCTCGGGCTCCTCACGACCCTCGCGCTGCCGGCGCATGCCCGGGAAGTCGTCGCGGCGGCCAGGCCGAAGATGCTCCTGCACGGCAATTACTGCGGCCCCGGCAACAACGCCCCGGCAGCCCCCGTCGATGCCCTGGATGCCGCGTGCGCCCGTCACGACGCCTGCACGCCTGACGAAGGGCTGCCGACAAGAGCATGCAACGCGCGCCTGCAGGCGGAAGCGGAGCGCGTCGCAGACGACCCGCGCCAACCCGAAGATCTTCGCATGCTGGCGGGCCTCGTCGCCTCCGGCGCGGCCATGATGCCGTCGGCCCCGGTCGCTCGGGCCGATGCGGTTGCGGGCCACGGCGCGGTAGCCTCGCGTCGCCCCGTCCCGGCGGTGGTCGCAATCGACGGGGAGTGATGGAGGGACGTGCCCCGAAGGATCGACCTGGCGCGAGCGAGAGAGCCCAATCTTATGCTTGCCGCGCCATCCAAGAGGCGTTCGAAAGCGGGTTCACGGCGGAGGAGCTCGCCGGCGTCCTCGGCAGGCTCGCCCCGACCGATCTCATCCCGCCGCGACACGACGAGGACGTGCCGGAGTACGGTCGCCGGGCCGCCAGCGAAATGATGGTCCGCTACCTTCTCTCGTGAAAAGGCACGCCGACTTGGCGCGGCGCCCCGCTCCGGAAGGACGCGCGACGCGCTTTCGGACCTCCCGCGTGCCGACTAATCCCGCTTCCGGCACGCCGCCATGAAGAAGTCGATGGAGCGCCTCAACGTCTCCCGCTTCACGTGCGAAAGGCCGGGACGCTCCAGGCCGAGCTCAGCCTTGTCGATGAAGCCGCGAATGGTGATGCTGAGGAACAGATCGCCGGCGTGCCTGACGTCGTCCACCGCGATCTCGCCGGAAGCATTTCCTTCGTCCAGGCATCGCTCGATCAACGGTGCGACACGGGCGACCCCGAAATCGTGCAACAGCCGGGCGAACTCCGGGAAGCGCGCGGCCTCGGCGACGATGATCCGGCGGACGGCGATGGTCTCGGCGGTGAGAGCCACCTCTAACAACGCGAGCGCGATGCGGTGGAGGCGCTCAGCCACGGGTCCGTCCTGTGCCGCCGCCATCTCGATGGACGGAACGTTCTCCTCGATAAACCGCACGATGACGGCCTCGAACAGGTCCTCCTTCGAGGAGAAGCGGGCGTAGATGGTCTTCTTTGAGATGCCCGCCGATCCGGCGATGGCGTCGACGCTCGCCACCTCGTAGCCTTCCTTCAGGAAGACGGGCTTCGCCGCCGCGAGGATGCGCAGCGTCAGCTCACCCTCCGATCCGCGAGGAGGGCGGCCGAGGCGGCTCGGCGCCCGCGGTGTCTCATCCTTGGCGTTCACCCAGGCCTCACGCGCTCACGGAAACGTGCTTGGAACATTGTGCACGGGATCGACCTGTGAGGGCAAGTCACAAGCCGTTGCCCTGTGATGGATTAAACGGGACAGGCATGCTCGAAGTTGCGGGCATGAAACAAAGCGGATAGGGAACGATTGAGTTTCCTTTCTTGGACTGATGGCCGATGGCGCGCGCGGAAGAGGATGAAGGACGGGCGCATGCCGATGAGGCCAGGTCCTCGGATGGCAGCATTTCCGAGACACGTCGATCCGAGGGACTCGACCAGCCCGAACAGGCGAAGAAGCCCTCGGCGCTGAAGAAGCCGTGGGTCTCGGCTGGGGTCTACCTGACGAACGCGTCGCGATGGTCCGGCGCTGAGCCGGTCCCATGATTTCCCGGATCGCGCGATATGCCCCCTCATCGCGCGGTGCGACGGCCGGTCCGATCCTTCCCGATTAACATCGGGCCGGCCGCTTGCCATTCCCGGGGTCTTCCCGACCCGGTCACGACCCACGACAGGACTCGAATTCGATGACCTCGCCGCAGCGGCCCGTTAGCCCCTCCAAGGTTCTTATGCTGACGGCGACCCTCGCGCTCGGAGCGTGCGCCTCGGTGCCGCGACAGCCCTACACGGCCGCGGAGGCCCAGGCCGCGGAGGTGGCCGGCATCCCGAACGCCCGTGCCTTCGCGGATGCATCCGTCGAGACCCTCGCGGCGATGATGGTGGCAACCGGGGCCCGCACCCGACCGTTCGCCTACCTCGCCCTCTCGGGCGGCGGCGGCGATGGCGCCTACGGAGCGGGCGTGCTCAAGGGCTGGTCGGAAACCGGGACGCGCCCGGAGTTCAGCCTCGTCTCCGGCGTCAGCACGGGAGCCTTGACGGCGCCCTTCGCCTTCCTCGGTTCGGCCTACGACCCGGTGCTGGAGGAGATCTACACCAGTGGTGTGGCAGGCACGCTGGTGAAGGACCCGAACCTGGTGAACGTCGTGTTCGGGTCGGGGCTGTTCGGGGACGGGCGCCTGCGCGACCTCGTCGGGCGCTACGTCACCCCGGACCTGCTGGCCGCGGTCGCGGCCGAGCACGCCAAGGGTCGCCGCCTGCTCGTGGTCACGACCAACCTGGACTCGAAGCGGGCCATGATCTGGAACATGGGCGCCATCGCCGCGAGCGGTGCCCCGAATGCGGCGGCGCTGTTCCGCGACGTGCTCACGGCCTCGGCCAGCGTGCCCGCCGTCTTCCCGGCGCAACTCCTCGACGTCGAGGCCGCGGGTCGCGGCTTCCAGGAACTCCACGTCGACGGTTCGGTGGTCACCCCGGTTTTCACCGTCCCGCAGGCCGTCATCGCGAACGGCCGCGGCCGGGTCGCCGCCCCGACGAAGGCCGACATCTACGTGCTGATGAACGGACGGATCGAGCCCGATTTCGAGCTTGTCCCCGACGACACCCTGTCCATCGTCAAGCAGACGATCGCGACGGGCAGCCAGGCCCGCAGCCGCGCGAGCCTGGCCGCGACCTACGCCTTCGCGCGGGCGAACCGGATCGGATTTCACCTGACCTACATCGACGGCGCGGCGCCGCGCACGACCGCCGCAAAGGAGTTCGAAACCGCGTACATGCGCAGCCTCTACCGGATCGGCTACGAGAAGGCCCGCACGGGCAAGGCGTGGCGGGACACGGTCCCGGTCGCGCCGGTGGTTGCGGGCACGCTCGCCTCGCGATGACGAGCTTCGGTGGGAAACGGAGCCCTCGGTCTCCGCTTAGCTCGATGTCGGCTGTGCTTCTTGCCGGCTCCCTGTTCGGCTGCGCCGCCATCGACGAGCGCGTCGCGCAGGCGGCCAAGGTCGATTTGGTGGGCATGTCTGCGCTCGACGTCCAGACATGCCTCGGCTTGCCCGATCAGCGACTGGTGACGGGCAAGACGACGCTGTTGACGTACTTCGCAAGCGCGACGCGGACGTTCGGGATGTCGGCTGGCTTGGTCAGCCTGACGTTCGGCGGCTACTGCCACGCCACCGTCCGGATCGAGGAGGACAGGGTCACCGGCGTCACCTTCAGCGGGGACACCTCGTCGTTGATGAGCCACGACGCCGCCTGCGCGCCCATCGTGAAAAGCTGCCTGCGACGGGCGCCCGAGTAGGCTCATGCGCACCTCGGAGCCGGACGAAGGACCACAATGAACGCAGGGTACATTTCCGCGCTCGCCGCCTTGGCGGGTTCCGCCATCGGAGCGCTGGCGTCGTTCGCGACGACCTGGATGACCCAGCGCTTCCAGGATCGTGCCCAACGTCTTGCCCAGACCATCGCGCGGCGCGAGCGACTGTACGGTGACTTCATCGACGAGGCGGCCCGCCTGTTCGGGGACGCGTTCACGCACGGGCTTGAGGACCCGTCCAAGATGGTCACCCTCTACGCGATACGCAGCAAGCTCATGCTGTTCGCCTCGACGGCCATCATCTTGGAGGCCGACGTGGTGATGGAGCGGATCGCGAAGGCATACCGGGCGGACCTGACCGACCTCGCTGCGGTCGAGCGCGACGAGCGCGACCGCCTGGACGTATTACGCGGCTTCGCGGAGGCCTGCCGCACTGAACTTTCCCTCGCCTGAATGCCGCCGGATGGCCGCCTCGGTGAGCGAGCCCGAACGCTTCCGCTCCGGTCGGCAGTTCGCGGCCTCGTTGGGCCTGACACCACGGCAGAACTGCAGCGGCGGCAAGGAGCGCCTGGGCCGGATCTCGCGCATGGGCGACCGCTACCTGCGCCGCCTGCTCGTGGTCGGCATGACCTCTCTGATCCGGCGCGCGAAGGCGACGCCGACCTCGGTCGACCCGCGGCTGCCGGCGCTGCTGCAGCGTAAGCCGGTGCGCGTGGTGACCGTGGCAGCGGCCAATCGCACGGCGCGGGTCGCCTGGGCGATCATGACCCGCGGTGGCATCTACCGCGCACCGGTGATCGCGGTCGCCTGACAGCACGGAGAAGAGGTTTCTCGAGGTTGCGAGGACGATGAGAGTTGATGGTGAACCGGTCAGACCGGGAGCCGGGACACCCCGCCGCCTGTCCAGGGCGTCATAGCCCGCAAAGCAGAGTGGGACCCAGCTCGCGGATACCATCAGGGCCGGCGGTCAACACGAACGACTGCATCGACAGGCCGGACACAAGACTGCACCCGACCAACGCGTCAGAAGCTCAATTCGCCACCTGCAATGCGGGAGCCATCCACACAGGAGCGGCAGCAAACCACCCTGAGCCGTGATCCCGCTTCCGATCCACAAGAGACATTCGAGCTACAAACCAGGCAACCTTGATGCACACGTTCTAGCCGCGAGCATCTCTAACGGCCTCAGCCATAGCAAGAGGCTGCTGCGGAGTGAGCTTGAGCGACAATTGGAAGGGCTTTGCGGGTCAATCGGACACCAACAGGTAACAACTTATGGTAGCGGCGCCGCCTGCGTAGTGCGGATCATCCGTCCGACAAATCACCTTTAGTTGACTATCGATAAAGGCATCTAGAGGCGGTTTGAATTCAAGTATTAACATTTTCAAGGCGAAGAGTCGGCTGCTTGGTGAGCTGCCTGGGAGGGCGGGAAGCTGATCCAGGCTCACCCCTTCGTGCCCGTATGCCCGCGTCACCGCCTGCGTTCCGGCAAGCGCTGCGCGGCCATGCCGTGTGCCCCGTCCAGGACCGGATCATGCGCCTTCACCTGACAGTCAAAGTCTCGCTCCTCGCCGCCTTCGGCCTCCTCGCGCTCCTGTGCGCCGGCCAAAGCATTCTTACGACCCTCACGCTCTCAGGCATCCGAGCCAACGTCACGGGCGTCGCCACGAACTGGCTCCCCTCCGTCGTGGCGATCACCAATATCCGTGCCGCGGCCTCGGAGGTGCGCATCAAGCAGTTGCGCACGCTGACCCTGTCCGGCAAACCCGAGCAGCGGGCCGAGTACGCGCGGCAGATCGACGAGGCCGTCGTAGCGCTCGCGGCCGCCCGAAAGGCCTACGAGCCCCTGATTTCGTCCGCCGAGGAGCGGGCACTCTACGACGCGTTCGGCGCCGCCTGGGAGCGCTACCAGATCGTTGGTTTTGAGGCAGCGCGCTTGGCAGAGGCGGGCCAGAACGCCGACGGCATCCGGCTCATGGCTGACCCGGCCAATATCGATCTCTACAACAACGCCCGTGATACGCTGGCCAAGGACGTCGCCCTGAACGAATGCGGTGCGCATGCAGATGCCGACAGCGCCATGGCGGCGACGGATTCCGCGACCCTTATGGCTTATCTCTCCATCGCGCTGAGCGTGCTGGCGGCCGGCGGCGCGACCGCGTTCGTGCTGCTGCGCGTTTCCCGCCCGATCCAGGCGATGACGGGCGCTATGACCATCCTCGCCGCGGGCGACACGAGCGGGGCGGTGCCCCACCGCACGCGCCGGGACGAGATCGGCGCCATGGCGGCGGCCGTTCAGGTGTTCAAGGACAACCTAATCCGGACGCGCCGGCTCGAAGAGGAGACCGCGCAGGCGCGCCTGGCCGCCGAGGAGCAACGCAAGGCCGGCATGCGCCAGATGGCCGACGGCTTCGAGACCGCGATCGGCGGGATCATCGGCACGGTATCCTCCTCCGCGACCGAACTCCAGGCCACCGCGCAGGCGATGACCGCCACGGCCACCGAGACCGCCAGCCAGTCGACCACCGTGGCGGCCGCCGCCGAGGAGGCCGCCTCCAATGTCAGCACGGTGGCGGCGGCGGCCGAGGAGCTGGGTTCGTCGGTGCAGGAGATCGGCCGTCAGGTCGCGGGCTCGGCCGAGCTGGCGCAGCGGGCGGTGCACGAGGCCGACCAGACCGGCACCCTGGTGCAGGAGCTGAGTGCCGCCGTCTCGCGGATCGGCGACGTCGTCGGGCTGATCTCGAACATCGCCGGCCAGACCAATCTTCTCGCCCTCAACGCCACCATCGAGGCGGCGCGGGCCGGTGCGGCGGGCAAGGGCTTTGCGGTGGTCGCCTCCGAGGTGAAGGCGCTGGCCGAGCAGACCGCAAGTGCCACGCAAGAGATCTCGGGGCAGATCGCGCAGATACAGGCCTCGACCGGGCAGGCGGTGACATCGATCGCGGGCATCACCGGGCGGATCCGGGAGATCAGCGGCGTGGCGACGGCGATCGCGGCGGCGGTCGAGGAGCAGGGCTCAGCCACGCAGGAGATCGTCCGCAACGTGGCACAGGCCTCGGCGGGGACGAACGAAGTGACGGACAACATCGCCGGCGTTGCACAGGCGTCGGAGGAGACCGGAGAGGCGGCCAGCCGGGTTCTGGGCGCGGCCTCCGAGCTGTCGCGGCAATCCGAGCATCTCGGTGCGGAGGTCGCGCGCTTCCTCGCCACCGTGTGGGCTGCCTGATTCGCACTGGGTGACGCTTACATGAAGAGAAATCAACCGACCTAAGAACGTCCGCTTTCGTTTGATTTTCGAGCGGTAGCGGACCATCTTAAAATCACCCCGAGCAGCCCACCCGGAAGCGCCCCTTGTGAGGCGAGCGGACCGCGGCCATCGCTTCCGAAAAGCGGCCATTTCTCGATCGTCTGGCAACTTCAGCTGAGGGTGGTGGCAAGCAGCCATCGGCTTTTCGCTGACAATGGGATATGCCGCTTCCAGCCCAGGCAGCTCACTGCGGTATCCTTCAGCGCCTCACTAGCAGGGCCCGATCTATTCACTTCAGCGAGCCACCGTGCGCGGTCTCGCGCTCGATGCTCGCCATCCGCTTCTCTATGAAGCGCATGCTACGGCTTCGAACAGGTTGGCCTGGTAGCCGAACCGGGCGTAAAGCGTCTTCTTCGAGATGCCGGCCGCGGCCGCGATGACATCGATGCTCGCCGCCTCGTATCCCCCGGACAAGAAAAATCGGCTCGCCGCGTCGAGGATGCGGATGGTCGACTTCCCCTCCGTTCCGTGTGAAGGGCGCCCGACACGCCTCGGTACCGGCGGGACGGCCTCAACGGACATCGTAGCTTGTCGCTCCTTCGATCGCGGAAACGTATCTGGTCCCTTACTTAGAGTCCGTCCGAGAAGTCAGGTTGATCGGGCGAGGCGTCTGACGAGGATCATGATGGCTGCGGCGTAGAGGGAGGCTCTGGCGGAGGCGAGGGTCGCTTCCGGATCCTTCCAGAGGTGTCGGTTGCGGCTGATCGAGGCGAAGAACCGTTCAACGACCCAACGGCGCGGATGAACAGCAAAGCCAACCTGATCCGGCGGCTTGCGTACGTTCTCGACGGCGATGACCGTCGCACTCGCCGGCTCGTCGCCGGCATAGCCGGCGTCGGAAGGCCTTGATGATGAACGGGAAGGCCCGACGCGACAGGCGCGGCACCGGAACGGCTCCGTCCCGGTCCTGCACGTCGGCAGGCTGCGGATCCACATGGCAAGTTCAGGTCAGGCTTCAGCACCCGCCTGGGATCATTGCCATCCCGGCCACTCAACCTCGCCTCAGGCCCTTATCGGACGAGCTCTTAGGTTGAAGGCGGCCGGGTGGACGCTCGTTGTTCTCGGGGCAAGATCGCAATCCGAGCGAAAAAAAATCGATTGCGTGCGTCCTAAATTCATTTAAAGGAACGATACGGTACTATTTAGTTCGGCCTCGAGGCGGGCGCGACGATGGCGTAGGTCGACCACGAGGGCGAGGCCAACTGTGCTGGGACCAGCGGAGACAGACGGTCGTCCAGCCGACGTAGGCTCAAGGCGCAGCAAACGTATCGCCATTCGTACGCAGCCGACTTGAGCCAACAATCGCGGATCGCGCGGTAAGCCACGTCATCGCGCGGTGCGACGGCCGGTCCGACCCTTCCCGATCAACATCGGGCCGGCTGCTTGCCATTCCCGGGGTCTTTCCGACCCGGTCACGACCCACGACAGGACTCGAATTCGATGACCTCGCCGCAGCGGCCCGTTAGCCCCTCCAAGGTTCTTATGCTGACGGCGACCCTCGCGCTCGGAGCGTGCGCCTCGGTGCCGCGACAGCCCTACACGGCCGCGGAGGCCCAGGCCGCGGAGGTGGCCGGCATCCCGAACGCCCGTGCCTTCGCGGACGCGTCGGTTGGGACCCTCGCGGCGATGATGGCGGCGCCCGGGGCCCGCACCCGACCGTTCGCCTACCTCGCCCTCTCGGGCGGCGGCGGCGACGGCGCCTACGGAGCGGGCGTGCTCAAGGGCTGGTCGGAAGCCGGGACGCGCCCGGAGTTCAGCCTCGTCTCCGGCGTCAGCACGGGAGCCTTGACGGCGCCCTTCGCCTTCCTCGGCCCGGCCTACGACCCGGTGCTGGAGGAGATCTACACCAGTGGTGTGGCAGGCACGCTGGTGAAAGACCCGAACCTGGTGAACGTCGTGTTCGGGTCGGGGCTGTTCGGGGACGGGCGCCTGCGCGACCTCGTCGGGCGCTATGTGACCCCGGAGCTGCTGGCCGCGGTCGCGGCCGAGCACGCCAAGGGTCGCCGCCTGCTCGTGGTCACGACCAACCTGGACTCGAAGCGGGCCATGATCTGGAACATGGGCGCCATCGCCGCGAGCGGTGCCCCGAATGCGGCGGCGCTGTTCCGCGACGTGCTCACGGCCTCGGCCAGCGTGCCCGCCGTCTTCCCGGCGCAACTCCTCGACGTCGAGGCGGCGGGCCACGGCTTCCAGGAACTCCACGTCGACGGCTCGGTGGTCACGCCCGTCTTCACGGTCCCGCAGGCCGTCATCGCGAACGGCCGCGGCCGGGTCGCGACCCCGACGAAGGCCGACATCTACGTGCTGATGAACGGACGGATCGAGCCCGATTTCGAGCTGGTCCCCGACGACACCCTGTCCATCGTCAAGCAGACGGTCGCCACGGGCAGCCAAGCCCGCAGCCGCGCGAGCCTGGCCGCGACCTACGCCTTCGCGCGGGCGAACCGGATCGGGTTTCACCTGACCTACATCGACGGCGCGGCACCGCGCACGACCGCCGCGAAGGGGTTCGACACCGACTACATGCGTAGCCTCTACCGGATCGGCTACGAGAAGGCTCGCTCGGGCACGGCGTGGCAGGACACGGTCCCGGTCGCGCCGGTCGTGACAAGTGCTCTCGCCTCGCGATGACCGCGGGTCGGCGTCCGGATCGAGAAGGAGCGGGTCACCGGCGTCACCTTCAGCGGGACACCTCGTCGTTGATGAGCCACGACGCCGCGTGCGCGCCCATCGTCAAGGTCCGTTTGCGACGGCTGCCCGAGTAGCTGCCCTGGTGCCGGCGTGCATGTCGGACGTCGCAAATACAGTCACCCCTGTTTGGCTACTCGCCAAGATGAACCCTGAGCAACAAATTCTAAGTACCAGGCAAAATGAAGTTCCTGGCCATGGCGACGAACAAGAACGAGCCTCTAACATCCGTAGATTTGACGCCGCGCGAACTCGGCGACGTGCCCGTGGTCAAGAAGCTCTACGGGGTGGATAGCCTGCGTCAAGCCTTCTGCAGGGCGCCTTGCTGATCCAGACACTGCCAGCCCATTCGGTGCGAGGAGCTTGAGATGTTGGATCGTTCCCTACCGGGATCGTTCGGCAACGGAGCCGACTTTTCCCGACGACCGCGTTCGACGCTCGGCGACATACGATTTCGAGAACGTCCGTACCACCTCGTCGACATGCGCTTCGATTTGCCTTCGGTCGATGGCGAAGGTGTGCGGAGTGAACAGCATCAACGGGACGAACTTGCCCACGACGCTGCCGGTGTAGATCTCTGCAGCCAACCCTGGGGCATCGCCGACGAATTCCCCGCGGTCTTTGGCCTCCGTGAGATAACGGGTGAGCTTCTGCAGCGTGCGACCGGGAGCCATCGCGTAGAAGGCATCCCCGAGTGCCGGATACCGGGGGGTCTCGTTCACGATGATGCGAGCCAGTGCTACGACCGTGGGGCTGCACATGCATTCCAGCAGGGAAATACCCACGGATCGCAAGATGATCGGAATGGGTCGGTCGCTCTCCAGCTCCGCGTCGAGTGTCTGTCTAACCTCGTTGTTTCGGTTGTTCACGACCTCCAAAAACAGATCTTCCTTACTACCGAAGTGTCGATAAAGCGTCTCCTTGGATGCGCCGGCTGCAAGAGCGACCATCTTCATGGTCGTGTCGGCAAAGCCATGCTGCAGGAATACCTGCTCGGCGGCCCGAGCGATCTCTCCACGTCGCCGCGCGCCGCGCGGAATGGGCCCGCGCGGCACCTTCTGGTCGGTCACCGCGGCACTTGACATCGATCGGTTCACCCGCCCCTATCCGAACCGCCGGGTTCGGTTATACCAACCATCCGTAAGGCAAGCCGGTCGCGCGACCAAGTGTTCCGGCAGACCAAGCCTTCATAAGGTTCCAAGCTTCATCCATGACCGACGACGCGGATAGCCGTTCCCGCCCGTATGACCGCTCGCGCAGCCGACGCGATTATCTCGATGTCGAGTCGGAAGCGGACGACCGGGGGCGCTCGCGGTCCGGTACGCCAGATCCTGGCGGACGTCGGGACGGCACCGGACGCGAGCGCTCGGCCTCGGACGATCGGCAGCGCCGCTTCGCCGGCGATCGGGACGACGTCTACGACGATCATGGCGAGGGCCGAGGGCGTCGAAGCCACGCGGGCGACGACCGCGCCGAGGATGACGGCTCGGACCAGCGGCAGCGCCGCTTCGCCGGCGATCGGGACGACGTCTACGACGATCATGGCGAGGGCCGAGGGCGTCGAAGCTACGCGGGCGACGACCGCGCCGAGGATCACGACTCGGACCAGCGGCAGCAGAACGACGAGCGCGGTCGGAATAGGAAACCGAGGAAGCCGGACAATTCATCGGAGCGGGGCTCCAACGAGCAGGATGCCGGCGAGGATCAGGACGCGAACAAGCGCAAGAAGCGTCGACCGGTGGTGATCGGCATCGCCGCCCTCGTCGTTCTGCTGATGATCGGCGGTGGGCTCTACTTCTGGCTGTCCACCCGCGGTAAGGCCACGACCGACGACGCCTATACCGATGGCAACATAATCAATATCGCGCCGCAGGTCGCCGGCCAGGTGATCGCCCTCGAGGTGACCGACAACCAGTTCGTCCACAAGGGCGACCCGCTGTTCCGCATCGATCCGCGTCAGTTCATCTACAGCCGCGAGCAAGCGCAGGGCCAGCTCGACGCCAACAAGGCGCAGATCGCCAACCAGAAGCTCGGGGTCGAGATCGCGAAGAAGAACTTCCCGGCCGCGCTGCAACTCGCGCAGGCGAACCTCGCCTCGGCCAAGGCAAACCTCGCCCTGCAGCAGGCGAATTACGATCGGCAGAAGAGCCTGCCGAAGCTCGCCACGACGCAGCAGGACGTCGATAGCAATGCGTCGAGCTACCAGCAGGCGAAGGCGCAGGTCGAGCAGGCCGAGGCTCGGGTCACACAGGCGATGCCGGTCCAGCAGAATATCGGCCAGTCCGAGCAGCAGGTCGACCAACTCCAGGGGCAGGCCGAACAAGCGAAGGGCCAGCTCGATCAGGCGAACCTGAACGTCGAATGGAGCGTGGTGCGCGCGCCTCAGGACGGCTGGGTGACGAAGCGCAACGTCAATGCCGGCGACTATCTTACCGCGGGCCAGCAGGTGATGTCGCTCGTCACCACGGATGCCTGGGTCACCGCCAACTACAAGGAGACCGAGCTCGACGGCATGCGGCCTGGTCAGCAGGTCACCATCACGGTGGACGCCTATCCGGATCTAGACCTGCATGGGCACGTCGAGTCGATCCAGCGCGGCTCGGGCTCGAAGTTCTCCGCCTTCCCAGCCGAGAACGCCACCGGCAACTTCATCAAGATCGTCCAGCGCGTGCCCGTGAAGATCGTGATCGACTCCGGGCTGCGGAAGGACGAGCCGCTGCCCTTGGGCATCAGCGTCGAGCCGACGGTGCTGCTCAAATGAGTGCCGATCCGAACCAGGGCTGGAAGCCGGCCTACAATCCCTGGCTGATCGCCATCGCGGTCACGCTCGCCGCCTTCATGGAGATCCTCGACACCACGATCGTCAACGTGGCGCTGCCCTACATCGCCGGTTCGCTCGCCGCCTCGAGCGACGAGGCGACCTACACGCTGACCGCCTACCTCGTCGCCAACGGCATCGTGCTCACCGTCGCGGGGTGGCTGTCCGACACGATCGGGCGCAAGCGCTACTTCCTGATCTGCATCGCGATGTTCACGGTGTCGTCGTTCCTGTGCGGCATCTCCCAGAGCCTCGGGCAGATCATCTTGTTCCGCCTCATGCAAGGCTTCTTCGGCGGCGGCCTACAGCCGAGCCAGCAGGCGATCATCCTCGATACCTTCCCGCCCGCCAAGCGTGGGGCGGCTTTCGGGATCACCGCGGTGGCCACCATCGTAGCCCCCGTCCTCGGGCCGACGCTCGGGGGCTACCTCGTGGAGCACCTCGACTGGCGATGGATCTTCTTCGTCAACGTGCCCGTCGGGATCGTCGCGGTGATCGTCAACTCGATCCTGGTGCAGGATCCGCCTTCCGAGAAAGAAAAGCGCAAGACCAAGCGCAGCATCGACTATATCGGCCTGTCGCTGATCGTGATCGGCATCGGCTGCATGCAGATCATGATCGACCGCGGCGAGGACGACGGCTGGTTCGGCTCGCCGTTCATCCGAACCATGGCGGTCCTGGGCTTCCTCGGCATCTTCGGGGCGATCTGCTGGCTGCTGACGGCGAAGAAGCCGATCATCGACCTCGACGTGTTCAAGGACAAGAACTTCGCCATGGGCTGCGTGCTCATCGGCGCCATGGGCTTCGCGCTCTACGCCAGTGCCGTGGTGATCCCGCAATTCGCCCAGAACGTGCTGGGCTATCCTGCCTTGCAATCCGGCCTGATCCTGTCGCCGGGTGGGATTGTCGTGATCATCCTGATCCCGATCGTCGGCCAGATCATGAAGGTCGTGCAGACCCGATACATCGTCATGTTCGGCTTCGCGTTTATGGGGACGGCACTAATGTATTCGAGCAAGCTCGCGCCCGACATCGACTTCAGAACGCTGGTGATCATGCGTTCTCTTCAGACCGCGGCGCTCGGCTTCCTGTTCGTGCCGATCTCGACCATCGCCTACCTGACCCTGCCGCAGAAGTACCGTAGCGACGGCGCGGCCCTGTTCTCGATGTTCCGCAACGTATTCGGATCTCTGGGGATTTCGCTCTCCACAGCCGCAGTTACGGAGCGAACGCAGTCTGACCAGGCCCACCTGTCGGGGTTCATGACGCCGCTCCGGCAAGGCTACAACACGCTCATCCAGGAGAGCGAGCACACCCTGCGGGCGTTGGGACGCGCCTCGTCGATCGTGCACCAGCAGGCCATCTCGCATACCTACCAGACCTACATGAAGCAGGCGCAGATCCTGGCCTACGGCAACGTTTTCCAATACGCCGCTGTAGTCGCTTTCCTCGTCGTGCCGCTCTGTTTTCTGATTTCGGCCAGGACTGCGCAAGGCAGCGACGGAGGACACTGACATGGCTTCCCGCCGATACTACTGGCTTCGCGGTTGCGCGACCCTCGCGACCATTGAGCTTGGCCTCGCCGGTTGCACCGTTGGTCCGGATTTCATGCCCCCCGCTCCGACGATCACAGAGTCGAGTGACTACCTCGACACAGGTCTGCCGGTCAGGACACCCCTGCCGCTGCTCGCCCGCACAAATGCCGAGGAGCCGGCGGTGGCGTGGTGGCTCGCCTTCCGCGATCCGGTCCTGGCGCAGCTCGAGGATCGCGTCGCTGCGCAGAACCTCGACGTGCAGACCGCCACGGCGCGCCTGTTCGAAAGCCGGGCGCAGCTCGGCACCGCGGCTGCCGCCGGGCTACCGACGCTCAACGGACAGGGGAGCCTTTATCGGCAGCAATTCAGCAAGAACGGCACGATCGGGTTGGTGTCGAACTCCCTCGGCGGCCTCTCGGGTGGCAGCGGCTCGACGGCATCCAGCAGCACCCTGACCGCACCGCTTACCAACGGCTTCGAGAGCTATACGCTCGGCTTCGACGCCTCCTGGGAACTCGATCTCTGGGGCCGCGTACGCCGGTCCGTCGAATCCGCGCAGGCGCAAGCCGATGCGTCGGCAGAGCAGCGGCGCGACGCGCTGGTCTCCAGTCAGGCCGAACTGGCGCGCGACTACGTGCAGCTTCGCGGTACCCAGGAGCAGATCCGGATCGACCTGGCGAACATTCGGGTCAACGAGCAAATTCTCGACGTGGTTCGGATCCGCCAGCAGAAGGGCCTCGTCAGCGGCCTCGACACGGCCAACGCGGCCCAGCAGGTGGAGTCGATCAAGGCGCAGCTGCCGCAGCTTCAGCAGCAGGAGATCCAGCAGATCAACGCGATCTCGCTCCTGCTGGGCGAGCCACCGCTCGCTCTGTCACAGGAACTGGCGACCGGTCGGTCGATCCCGCCAGTACCGCCGCGCGTGCCGGTCGGATTGCCATCGAGCTTAGTCCTGCGCCGCCCCGACATTCGGCGGGCGGAGGCGAACCTCCATTCCGCCGTCGCCGAGATTGGAGTCGCCGAAGCGCAGTTCTTCCCGACCGTGACGCTGAGTGCGAGCCCGACCGTGAACGCGGTTGATCCGGGCAAGATCTTCCGAGGTTCGTCCCTGCAATACATGAACGTGGGCCCGTCGATCTCGATCCCGCTGTTCGAGGGTGGCCGGTTGCGATCGAACCTCGTGCTTCAGCGCGCCCGGCAGCAGGAAGCGGCGATCGCCTATCAAAAGGCTGTCCTCCAGGGCTGGCACGACGTCGTCAACGCACTCGCGTCGCTCAAGGGCGACGAAGCGAGGCGGGCGCGCCTCGCCAGGCAGGTGGCCGACGCGCGACAGGCTCTGTCCCTGTCTCGGTCGCGCTACACGCAAGGCGTCGAAATCTTCACCACGGTCCTCCAAGCTTCGCAGACTGTGCTGCAGGCCGAGACCAATCTCGTCCAGGCGACGGCGGCTATCTCCACGGACTTCGTGGCGTTGTCCAAGGCGCTGGGTGGGGGCTGGGAGACCACCTTTCCGCCGGGTCCGACGCCCCCGCCGGCGCTGTCCCGCATCACGATCCCGGCGTCGGACATCACGCACTAAGCCACGCGGTCGTTTATTGAACAATCGATCCAGTCAAACCCGTGAGGGATAATGGCCGGTAATAATGATGGTCCGAGCGGCCAAGACGGTCGTCTTGATCGCTTGGGATGGATCAAACTCGTTCACCTCACGTGGAAGATCTCGGTCGCCGGCGAAAAATATGATCCGGTGTTGCAGCTCTTCGATACGATCAAGAGCATGCCGCAGACTGACCCAATATTTTCTGCAGTGTACCACGCGCTGGAAATGGAATCGGCGATCCAGGCCATCATTGCGAAATTTAAGCTGGAGATCGATGACATCGCGACGCTGCGCGACATCATCCAGCGGTTAGTTCGGCAAGCGTGATCTCGAAGAGAATTTGGATAGGCGTTGAAGCGGAACCCCGGATCAAATCCAGGGTAGCGCGTTGTTAGCGCCTTATGCGAATGGCCGATCGAAGCCGGTAGCGTCCGCTTACGGGACTTCGTCAAGGCGATCTGAATGACCGGGATGGGCGCCAAGCCGAACAGCCGGTTTTGCGCCCATTGGCAATTCGGCATGACGCAGTCTGGCCGAAAGCTGCATGTCAGCTTTTGAAGCGATCGAGCGCAAAATCTGACAATTTCCAACCCACCTGCTTCAATTGCTGGGACCAACAACAGTGTATCCTGAAAGCGGCGGTTTATTCGCAATCAGGCACCTTCAGCTCCAGGGGCAAGTGGCCGTTCGCGGGTGCTCGGCTATTGGCTTTGAGGATGTCACGCTTGTTTTATGCACATCCTCTGCGTCTGACTGCGACCGTTACTGGGCGGCATTGAAAGCAAAACGGAGGCACTTAGGCACAGGTGAGCAGTCCGCCTCTCGTCGGGGGACACAGATTTCAGAGTCAAACGCCCATCCTGGTCGACATCGATCCAGGCCTCGCCAAGAGCGTCATCTTGTAGGTAGGCGCGGCCGGCACCGCGGCCGTCACGAAGCCTGAGAGCGCATCCGGCCTCATCGGTCTCTCGAGTGGGACGGGCAGAGCAACCCCAGCGGCCGCCCTAAGCGTCAGCTGCGCCGCTCTGACATCGTTCCGCAGAGCCGAACCAGAGGCCGGAGCGGACAGGTTCGGTGCCGCGAAGGTGGTCTGCTCCCGCGCGAACGACCATGCGAAGCTGGCATAGTCCGGTGCGTCCTCATCCATGCCCGCGATGACCGAGATGGCCGTCAGTTCAGGTGCGAGCATCGCGCGGGAGTGTGAATCGTCAATTGACCGCGATCACGGTGTCATGGTCATTCACCGCCGCTTTAGATTTTCAACTCCAAAAATTTCTAGAGTATGCTTCCTTCGTGGACCATCCTAAACAATTCAGCGTTCCTGCTATAATCGACATTTACGCTGAGCAGCACAGGTCCGGCTGTGTCGAATGCTCTCGCAAGAGCCGGGGCTAACTCGTCTGGCCCTGAAACCTGAATGCCAGTTGCTCCGAATGCCTCAGCATATTTAACAAAATTGACCGGGCCCAAGTCCGTGCCTGAATGGCGGCCATATTTCAGCTCTTCCTGCGCTGCCACCATGTTGTAGCTTCCGTCGACCCAGATCATATGAACTAGGTTCAGTTTCAATCGCACCGCGGTTTCCAGTTCCATCCCTGAGAACAGGAACCCGCCATCGCCCGACACAGAGAGAACCTTTTCATGCGGGCGAACGATGCCTGCCGCGATACCCCAGGGAAGAGCGACGCCGAGTGTTTGCTGCCCGTTCGAAATTAGAACCTGACGGGCACGGAAACTTGTTAGATAGCGAGACAAGTATAAGCTGAACGATCCCATGTCGGAGCACAGGGTGACGTCGGGCGTTAAAATCTTTTGCAGCTCGGCGATAATCCTCAGCGGGTGAATTGGCATTCCACCCTGATCGGCTGCTTGCTTTATCAAACGGAACCGATCTTCAGCGATCACTTTCAGCAACGCCGAAGCCCTTTGCGCCAGCTCTGAGCGCGCAAGTCGCTTGCCAAGCTCGTATAAGCTTTCCTCGATACTGACAACCACTTCCACGGATGGATTGTAATCATTTTCGATCTTCGCGGGTATAACATCTATATGGACAATAGGCCGATCCGATCCTTTGTTCCAAATTGATGGCCAATACTCAACCGCGTCATAGCCAATGGTTATAATTACGTCGGCGGACTCGAGCAGCTCATCGGCTGGCTGATTAGCAATCTGGCCAACTCGGCCGCCAAACGCCGCAAATTCCTGTTCGGAAATCGCGCCTGCGGCTTGGAAAGTACCGACGACCGGTAGTAATGCCTTGTGCAATAGCGAGCGAATGGCTTGCGCCGCGTTTGGCTTACTCGCCATCAAACCAAGGAGAACGACAGGATTATTTGCCTCGTTGATGATGCGCGCAGCTTCAGAAAGCGCGCCCTCGGAGCCTGCACCCAGGCTGACGATACCGCGAGAGGCAATCGGCTCACATGTCGCATTTGCCAGCATAATATCGATAGGCAACCCAACGAAAGTCGCGCCAGGTCGTCCAGACTCGGCCGCGCGGAACGCCGCCGATAAGATCTCAGCGGTAGCGCTCGGCGAATCAACTTCTGCTGCAAATTTCGTAACAGGTTTGAGGACGTCTACGGAGTCGAGCGTCTGATGAAGCGATTTCAATCTGTCGGCTACTGCGACTGACCCGCCTAGCGCGACGATTGGGTCTCCCTCCGAAGTGGCTGTTGCGAGGCCTGTCGCAAGGTTCGACACACCGGGTCCGGAGGTGGCAATGGCGACACCCGCCTTGCCAGTCATTCTGCCGATACCTCCAGCTATAAAAGCAGCATTTTGTTCGTGACGGCAGACCACCGTCTGGATGGTGGAGTCGACCAGGCGATTGAAAACTTTGTCGATTTTAGCTCCAGGCACGCCAAAGACATGTGTGGTTCCGTGCTGTTCGAGCATCTCAACGACAATATCCGCACCATTGCGTTCAGTTTCTCTAACGTTGTTCATCTGAGCCTCCAAATTGATTAAAGAGATAGTCACGATCCTTCCGCAGCTGCAATCCTCTGTGCCATATCTGGTGCACTGAGCTTGGCGTTGAGGAAGTTTTCGCTGCGAGGAAGCTCGACGTGGATCCCATGCATTGGGCATAGCTGCGCTTCCGCGGCATCGATCTCAAAGTCGAGGACATGACCTCCGGTTTTACGATCCTGAGTTAGGAAGTGGAGGTGAAAACCGGGGACACCAAGCGTTCCAGCGTAAGCTGGCGTACGAAATCCGGCGAACGTTCCCGCGACGTTCGTCAGTATAGTCTCTGCTTGACCCTTGGCTGCATCCTGAAGGGGAGGAAATGGGCGCCTCTGCTCCCGTACCGTCCGAACTGTTATGCGCGAAAAGTGCCCATCGATGCGGACGGCAGTAAATAAATTATCTTGAGTCGCTGCCGCGAGAAGTTCGATCGCAGTATTTTTGCTGACGCTGGCGAGGGAAAGTCGACTATCGACTTTAAAGAACGTTACGACTGCAAACGGCGTTTTCTGATCATCGGATACCGGACGTGCACTACCGTCGGAGCGAAGTTGATAAAATACGCCGTCGAAGCCCACCATCTCGCCGTCTAAGTCATTGAATGTGCCTAGTCCAAAATCCCCGTGCTGATGCAGTTCACCGTATGTAGTTTGCCCTTCATAAACTCCGTCGACAAGAGCGGACATAAGCGACGTCTGGTATAACTCCGCATCTTCGACCACCGCGATTTGGCCACTGGCGATTGATGCTCGTCCAATAAGCCCTAAAGTGCCTTCTGCGCTGGAGATCATGATGTCCTACTCTGACATATGGGCTTAGAATCCCGAAAGTCAATCAACTACGTTCCTGGATATATTTTTTCGATGCCGGCAGTCCATATATACGAAGGTTTAGTCCGATTGAGTTGCCGGCTTTGTACCCGAATCGCATTTCGAGGCGCAGCCCCGGACCAGTCTCGCGCTGGGCATCCAGTCCGCAGCACGGCTGCTTGCCCCCCTCGTTATGCCAATTTGCGCTACGACACTGTTGCAGCTCATTCAGCGCCTTCAGTCGTTGAAGGCGACTCGAACATGCTTCGACGACTAGGCGCTGCGCAAACAGTGTTGTCATCCACGCGGTGATGCAAAAATACAAATCGGCATGCGTCCGTACAAGGCGCCAGTCTTTTCTCCAGTTAGTTTGATCGAACGAAGGATCCAAAAGTCGGCCGCTTCGTTCAGACTGCACTTTCCGGGAGTTCAGGAACGCGGGTGGGTCCTATTGCGCCGTTGGATCTGACAGCGAATCAGTGGTGGTTCTGCTACCTCCTGATGGCTGGCGTCACATTCAAATACGACTTTTACAACCACGTGAATGGCCAGTGAGCTTCGTGGACGGTGGGATGTGCGTCTGCACCAGCTGCAGCTGGGTGCCGCGTCATGTTCGGGTACGAGGACGATGATCGCCTTCGAAGTTTTGTCCGATACGGTTGCAGCAAGCTTTTACTCATGGCCTTTGATATCGCCTTGATGCTCGAGACAGTCGGCTTCATTCTGCCCGAGCCGGTTTAACGCAGCGCGGTGATCCGATTCGAACAGGCGGGCACCAGCGAGTTGATCTACCTTGTTGGAATTACTGTTTCGTCTCAGTGACAATCATTGGCTTCTTGACCCCTGTGCCCGACACCAAGCCGCCCCATTCGGAAGAGAAGCTATGACTGTAATTCATCACCGCACCGTCCATGCAAACGGGATTCGACAGCACTATATAGAAGCTGGTTCCGGCGCACCCGTGGTCCTACTACACGGCTTCCCAGAAACGAACTACGCTTGGCGACACCAGATCCCGGTTCTTGCTGAGCACTTTCGCGTCATCGCCCCGGATTTACGCGGATACGGCGAGACCGATAAGCCAGCTTCGGGCTATGACAAACGCTCCATGGCACTCGACCTTGTTGAATTGCTCAAGGCGCTCGGGATCAGCCGCATCGCCCTTGTCGGCCATGACCGGGGCGCTCGTGTTGCTACCCGTTTCGCCAAGGATCATCCAGAATTGCTCGAACGCCTTGTGGTGATGGACAATGTGCCGACGAGGATCGTAGCGCGCAGCATGGACGCACAGACAGCGAAGGCTTACTGGTTTTTCCTGTTTCATCTCGTACCGGATTTGCCTGAGGCGCTCATCGCTGGCCGCGAGGACATCTGGCTGCGGCACTTCTTCTCGGATTGGTGCTTCGACCCTACCACGATCTCTGGTAAGGATTTCGACACTTACGTTGCGGCCTACCGAGCGCCTGGGGCAGTGCGTGGCGCGATGGCGGATTACAGAGCGAATGGTGAAGACAACGCCCAAGATCAGACCGATGCGGGAGTGAAGATCGCATGTCCTGTACTTAGTATCTGGGGTGCGGATTTCGGTGCTGTAGGCAAAGCCTTCGACATGGCTGCGGTTTGGTCTGAGATGGCTAGCGATTTGCGAACTGCCGCCATAGAGCATTGTGGGCATCTTCCGCATGAGGAACGGCCTGAAGAGGTAAATCGCCTTCTTCTCGACTTTTTGATAGATTGGCGTGGCTGAGAAGCCATCAATTTCAATCGACCCGGCGAGTTTCGCTGTGTGAAGGACCGGGTCGGAGTGGTCAGCGCTGCCGCGTCGCCTTGATGCCGAGTTGGTGCGCCATCAGGACCAAGTCTGCGAGGGAGCGGGCGTGCATCTTCTTCATCATGTTACGTTTGTGCACCTTGGCAGTAATCTCTGAAACCCCGAGTTCGGCGGCGATCTGCTTGTTCATCAAGCCACCAATCGCGTAGCCCAGCACGTCGGCCTCTCGAGGTGTTAGAGCGGCAAACAACCTGGCAAGGTCGGCTTGAGACCTGCGGGTCTGCAGCGCGGCGGCATCGATCGCTAGCGCGCGATGGATAGCCTCCAGCATGGCAGTTTCGTCTACTGGCTTCGTTAGGAACTCCACCGCGCCGCCCCGCATCGCCCGCACCGTCATTGGAATCGTACCATAACCAGTGAGGAAAATTATCGGCACTGTGCAGCCGGCGTCGCGCAAAGCCTCTTGGTACGTCAGCCCGTTATGATAGGTCAGGCGTACATCCAAGAGGATGCATTCGGGCGCTTTGCGCATCCGACTGAGTAGGATCTTGGTCGGATCGGAATGGGCAATCGCTGCAAGACCCGCTGCTCTGCACAGGCGCGTCAACGCAGTGCGAACGGCCGGATCGTCGTCGACGATGTGAACGGTTGCTTCCGACATGTAACTTGCTGCGCCCATCGTGCTCAAAATCAAATAGCCGATCCAGGAGGCTAACGCTTTACGGAACCAGACTGACGGTTGCGGCCCAGTACTATCGACTTGCCGCTCTCAGGTTAGCATGGGGAGTGGCGCAGTGGCGCTCACGCATGATCGCGTGGGTGCCCGGACCAACGGCGCTCAGCAGCACGATGCGAGCGCGCCAGACATCCTTCTGCGGTGTATTTCGGTTAGCCACGAGGGCTTCGAGCCGAAGGCGATCCGAGGCGGGAAGCGAGAAGGAGATGCCGCGGCGCATCCCGCCAGACACGCAGGTTACAGCCCAAACCGAAACCCAGGACGGACTCAACCGTCAGGTTTCAACCACTAGACGCGCCCGCTACGGGTGGGCTGGAACTGGGAGTGCGACTTGACGTCTAGTTGAAGATTTCCAGTGCGCCGCCGAGGAGTGCACCGGCCGACGAACCGAGCCGTCACGATGACCGTCCGGTCGGCATCAATCTGTGGTGCCGAAGCGGCCCTTCGACAGATTGTCAGCCAGGTAAAGTGCTGCTTCCGCTTGGTCACAGGCGCGCAAACTGCGCCGCCAGAAATCGTCCGGTTGCGTCGAAGGGTAACCGGGCGGCGTGAGCATGACGGTGCGGGCCTGGGCTAAAACGAGGCTGCGCTATCGCCACGCCCCCCGATCGCCTCCTATGAACGCTCAGTTCGCCGAGTGGATCTGTTCTGGAGATCATACGAACGTATGGATCATGGGTGCGCCCGCATGTGCCGGCCTGCGTGTCTTGCGGACACCGGCCGACACGAAGGTCCTGCGCTGGTTTTCGGCGGGAACGTACAGAGTGCGGCCCTCCCCTCCGAGTTGCGCCGGGGCCAAGCTGGTGGTCGAGGCCCGACCTGACGAGCGGGACGGCCGCGTCGTCAGGTTCGGCCTGTCCGCGCTGGGGCGCACGCGCGTCGCCTCGGTGATCGCGAACGAGGACAACGCGTATAAGGGACGTCTCCAAGGCTGGTCCGACGAGGATCTGGTGACCTTGACGGACCTGCTGCGCAGGCTCGTCAACGACCGGGCCGACGCCGGGCCCGCCTCGCGGCACCGCTAGCCGGCTCTGAAGCCGGTCGAAATGAAAGCTCAACGCGACGCACGAAGCTTTGGCGGCGCAGCGAATGGCTGCCGTCGGGATCGCGATCGCCCAGGCGAGCGCGTCGTGCCGGCCTTCGGCTTCGATCGCGTCAGTGATCCGGCGCGGCCAAGGTGGCGTGGGTGCGCTATCCGGCGAGAAACATCGTGGGAAGGCTGGCGGCACGACCGGACCCGGAATGTTCAGCCTCGACCCTTCCTCGCTTTCTTCGGGACGCACGCGAACGTCCATGGGGATCGGCCATACAAGAGTATGGTCGAGCGGCCTCGCGGCAGGGGCTATTGCTGCTGCCGGCCGATCTTCACCGGCAGTTTCATACGAAGGTATTCCTGGCTCCGCGACTAGGATCGGTGCTGAATTGCTCTCCTCAAATCACGGGGTGCAGGTCATGATGATAGAAAATGAGCGCGTCGCCTCGCTGGCGGAAGCTTACTGCATCAAGGACGCGAGTCATTTGGCGCGCATGGCCGAGATGGGCGCGCAGTCCAGTTCGATGGCGCACGACCTGAACAACCTCCTTCAGATCATCGTCGGAAACCTCGATTTCGTGGCCGCGGGCGCCCTCGACGAGAAGGCCGCGCGACACCTGGCGCTCGCCCGTGTCGGCGTCGAGCGCTGCACACACCTGGCGCGCCGCACCTTGAGGCAAGGATGCTCGCGCGAGCCCGCCAGCCTCCTCCAGGTGCCCCGTTGCCTCGAAGAGATGGCCGATCGCCTGAGCTTCGCAGGTGGTCACGGGATCACGATCGAGATCGTCGCCGCCGATGCGGCTCTCGTGATCGATGCGGACGAGGCCGAGTTGGAGAACGCGCTCCTCAACCTCGTGCTCAACGCCCGGGATGCCATGGACGGCCAGGGCCGGATTCGGATCAGCTGCCACGCCTTGCAAGCCAGAGGCTCACGCTCGAGCGAGGGCACGGCCGCACTCGGCAAGGTCGTGTTGCTCGTCGAGGACACGGGTCCAGGCATAGCGCCGGAGATCCAGGGCGCGGTCCTGGAACGCTTCTTCACTACCAAGGCCCACGGGACGGGCCTGGGACTCGCCAATGTGCGGGCCTTCATGGCGGAGGCGGGAGGAACGCTCGCCATCGGCAACCGACCCGAGGGCGGGGCCATCGCCACGCTATCCTTCCCCCAAGCGCGGACGGGTTCGCCGCCTCCGCACGTCAGGAGCCGAATCCATGTCGATTGAGGCGAGCGTCGACCCGACCGATCCCTGGATCCGCAGGGCACAGACCTTCCCGGTGCTGACGCCCGAGATGATGGCGCGCGTCGAAGGCTATGGCCGGATCGAAATGTTCGAGGCCGAGACGCCGCTCTTCGCGCGCGGCGACCGGGACGTCGACTTCTTCATGGTACTCGACGGCTCGATCACGATCGTTACCGACGACGTGCGCAAGGGAAGCACGGCGCTCTTCACGTACCGGGCGGGACAGTTCACCGGCGAGTTGAACCTCTACAACGATCGCCAGATGCTCGTCGGTGGGCTGGCGCAGGCGGGCAGCCGGGTGGCCCGCGTCAAGCACGCGGACTTCCGCCGCCTTGTTTCCGCCGAGCCCGACCTCGGCGAGATCGTCCTCCGGGCCTATATACTGCGCCGCGTCGGCTTCATCCGGCACGCCCAAGGAGGCGTAGTGCTGGTCGGCCATCGACAGAACGGCAGCCTCATCCGCCTCCAGCGCTTCCTGACGCGCAACGGCTATCCCCACGAGATCCTCGATCCCGAGGCGGACGGCGAGGACGCCCTCCTCGGCGGGCTCGACATCCACCCGGCCGACCTCCCGGTGGTGATCGCCCCGAGCCGCGAGGTCATGCGCAACCCCACCAACTTCGAGCTGGCCGCGCGACTGGGGCTCACAGAGGCACTCGACCCGGCGCTGGTCTACGACGTCGCCGTGGTCGGGGCTGGGCCGGCCGGGCTCGCCGCTGCCGTCTACGCCGCCTCGGAGGGCCTCGACACGATCGTCGTCGAGGCGCTCGCGCCCGGGGGACAGGCTGGCACCTCGTCGAAGATCGAAAACTACCTCGGATTTCCCACCGGCATCTCAGGCCAGGCGCTTGCAGGCCGGGCCCAGATCCAGGCGCAGAAGTTCGGAGCCCATCTCGCGATCGCGCGGAGCGTCACGTCCCTCGAGTGCTCCGGCAGCCCGTTCCTGCTGCGGCTGGACGACGACCAGAGCTTGCGGGCCCGGTCGGTCGTGGTGGCGACCGGCGCCCGTTACCGCAAGCTCGCCGTGCCTGACTTCGGCAAGTACGAGGGCCAGGGGATCCAGTACGCGGCGACCGCTATGGAGGGCCAGCTCTGTTCCGGCGAGGAGGCGGTCGTCGTCGGAGGCGGGAACTCCGCGGGACAGGCCGCCATGTTCCTTTCGAGGCTGGCGCGCCACGTCCACATACTGGTGCGGGGCCCAGGTCTCGCCGCCACCATGTCCGACTACCTCGTCCAACGGATCGCCACCTCCTCGCGGATCACGCTGCACACACATACGGCGATCACGGCCCTGCACGGCGACGATCACCTGCGCGGCGTCACGTGGACTGACAACCGGACCGGCGCCTCCGTGACGAAGCAGATCGGCAGCCTGTTCGTGATGATCGGCGCGGTCCCGAACACCGATTGGCTCGGCGGCTGCCTCGGACTCGACCAGCAAGGTTTCGTTCGAACCGGCATCGATGACCACGGCCACCCCACGGGCGCAGCGTTCGCGACCACACGCCCGGGGATCTTCGCGATCGGCGATGTCCGCTCCGGCTCGATCAAGCGCGTGGCGTCGAGTGTCGGTGAAGGGTCGGTCGTCGTGCACGCCATCCACGACTACCTCAACCCGGCGCGGTAGACGGCTCGGCCCGGGTGCCGGGCAAACGGCCGCCGATCGCCGGACCGTCGAGCCGAGGGCCCGCGCGGGCGCGTGGATGATGGCGCCCTTTCGGGTCGGCACAGCGGCGTCCCGATCATGCCCTAGGGCTCGTCGGGCTCTCCCGACTGTGTATCAGCGTCCAAAGCGAACCCACCGCTCGTTCGAGCCTAAGCATCTGAAAAGCTTTGTCTTCAACTTGCAAAGGTGGGTACCGCTGCATGCGACGACGTCCTCATCCGTGTCGATGAGCGTCTCGATCCAAGACGGGGACAAAATGCGATCCGCTTGCATCTTCGTCGATGCTTCCGAAGAGGCGACGTCGAAGGCAGGCGATGGGTCGACCGCCCACAGGGCGACTTGGGTCTGCCTCCGACGGCTCGCCGCGGGGCCCGCCGACGCGCGCACGTCCAGTCAGACCCTCCGGAAGGAAGCGTGACCAGCGATCGAGACGGCCAGCGGCTGGCTTTCCCCCGCAGGGTCTGCGTCGTCCGGGTCGCCTGCCGTCGGGGCATGAACGATCGCCGCGCGAGGACGATGGGACCAAATCTCCGGACCTTCGCCTTGCACCGCGTTGCCTTTTGTAAACGATCCGGATCTCGCACGCGTCCGCAAGGACGACGCCGATCGGCGCTTGTGCGGGGTGCTCAAAAGACCGCAGCTCCGTTCAAGCCTCACGTCCGCCATGCGGATAGGATGAGGCGCCGCTCCGATGTGGCACCCGTGCCGTTCCGGCTTGCGGCGACGTCTCTGCGATCTCGAGGGAAGGCTCGATGTCTAGAATTTGCACCCACACCGATCAAATCCGGACCGTTCGGCCGAGCGCGCGGGGATGCGAGGAGTGTTTGCGGATCGGAAGCGAGTGGGTCCACCTACGCCTTTGCCGTTCGTGCGGGCACGTCGGCTGCTGCGACCAGTCCCCTCACAGGCACGCCACCCGCCACTTCCAGGCCACCGGGCATCCGGTCATGGAGGGCTATGATCCCCCAGAGGGTTGGGGCTGGTGCTATGTGGATGAGGTCTTTCTCGACCTTGGAGCCGACACGACCCCGCAGGACGGGCCCATACCCAGGTTTGTCTGAGGGGATGGGACAGGACCGGCGCGGATAAATCGGGGGCCGTGGATGCTCATGTGCCCGAGTCTGGGGACGGCGGTCGAACCGGTTCCGGTGGTCGAGGCTGGCGGTCCGAGA
This sequence comes from Methylobacterium sp. FW102-HT35C08, assembly GCF_058790235.1. NCBI lineage: Bacteria > Pseudomonadati > Pseudomonadota > Alphaproteobacteria > Hyphomicrobiales > Methylobacteriaceae > Methylobacterium > Methylobacterium sp. FW102-HT35C08. Next base: position 3,065,211 of record NZ_JBYTCL010000002.1, read on the forward strand.
GGCGGACGCCGGCTCTCCTCGATCCCGCAGCGCTGGCGCGCTTCGATCTGATGCCGCGCATAGACATGCGGCGCGGGCACCCGACCGGCCTCCGGCGACTCGCGCCCTGAAACAGAGCGTTCGGATCCCGCCATCGCCGGGACAGGGCGCCGTGACCTATGATCCCGATCGCGTGCCGGATTCTGATCACCCGCAAATGGCTGCGTCGACATCGCTCGGCGTCCGCATCGCCATGCCCGGCCGAGCACCAGTCCCGCAGGTGCGCTCCGCCCAAGCGTGGGATCCCCTATGCCTCAGCGTCGCGGCCCGGTCCGCCGAGCACCTGCACGGCGGTCGCGAGGGTGCCGAGGACGACGCCTAGGGCGACGACCGCGTTCCACCCGGCCATCTGCCAAAGGGAGGTGGCTGCGGCGGACCCGAGCGCCCCACCCAGGAACATCGCCCCCATGAGCACGGTATTGAGCCGCGCGCGCGCCTCGGGGCGAAGGGCGAAGACGATGTGCTGGTTGGCGACCAGGGTTGATTGCATGGCGAAGTCGAGCAGGACCACCCCGATCACGAGACCGGCCAGCGAAGTCCAGAGCCCGAAGACCGCCCATGACGCCAGGGTGAGCACGGATCCGCCCAGCACCACCGGCCGCGAGCCGTGCCGGTCGGCGAAGCGACCCGAGAGTGGGGCCGCGAAGACGCCGATCGCGCCCACGACGCCGAACAGGCCGGCCACGTCCGCGCCGTAACCGTAGGGCGGCTCCTGGAGCCGGAACGCCAGGATGGTCCAGAACACCGTGAAAGCGGCGAACACCAGCGCCTGGGTCGCCGCCGCGCGCCGCAGGGCGGAGTAACTCTGCCACAACTCCGCAAGCGAGCCCAGGAGCGCCCCGTAGCGCAACGTCGAGTTGGGGCGGCTGTGGGGCAGCGTGACCATCATGAGCGCCCCGGCCGCGAGCGCCATGGGCACGCCGAGCCAGAACATCTCCCGCCAGCCCCCGTGGGTCGCGACGAAGCCGGCCAGCGTGCGGCTGAGCAGGATGCCCGTCAGGATACCTGACAGGATCGTGCCGACGGCGGCCCCGCGCCGCTCCGGCGAGGCCAAATGCGCCGCGAGCGGGACGATCTGCTGGGCGACGGTAGCCGACAGCCCGAGGACGAGCGAGGCGAGTACCACCAGCGACGCCGAGGGCGCCAAGGCCGCGAGCGCGAGCGCCACCGACAGGCCGCCGAACTGAACGGCGATCAGGCGCCGTCGCTCGACGATGTCGCCGAGAGGCACGAGAAGGAACAGTCCCGCTGCGTAGCCGAGCTGCGTCGCGGTCGGGATCAGGCCGGTGATCTCGCCGGGCAAATCCCGCTCGATAAGGCCGAGCATCGGCTGATTGTAGTAGATGTTCGCGACTGCGATGCCGGCGGCGGCGGCCATCGCGAAGGTGCGCCCGCGGCGTTCCGGCAGTGCCGCCGCCTCGGTTGCCGAAACTTGTGCGGACATCGTCCCGCTCCCCGGATCCTACGGACATCCAGCGGCAGCAGTTTCCACCGAGCTGTCCAGCCGTATTCGGTCGTGCGGCGGCGTGGCTCGGCATGCAATCATATCTAAGGATGATGCTCTGGACTTACTTGCGCCCGCTAGTTTCTACGATTTCACCCACATCAGGGTAATGGCCTTGCTGTTGCGCGACGCTGGTGGGTCGACCAATGGGCGCGATCTGAACCTTGATCGAGAAGCAGGAGAAGTTTGGCGCTCGCCGTCTCGACCGACGAGGCAATGTTCCTCCCTCATGCCCCAGGCCATCAATGAGACGCGTGAGGCGGCGTTTGCTGCGATCCGACGGATGGCTGCCATGGCCGCCTTACCGCGCGCCAGGGACTTCCGGGCCAGCGCATGGCCGTCGCACTCCCGCCGTCGATGGAACGGACCGACGCACCGTGTAATCGCCGTTCAGACGGTCTTCGCGGATGATCATCCCTGGCATGCATTGTCATGACGCTCTGGAAGTGTCTGACGCTGGATGCGGCTCGCTACGTTCGAAAGATTTGTTGGCGCCGGACACTCGGCGGGAGCCTTCGGCCTGCTGTTCACTACACCCTGGTATTCTGTAAGGGCATGCCGGATTTGACTATTTACCCATTTCGTGAACAATGTCGCTGCGAGCCGGCCTCGCATCGTGAAGATAAGCTCATAAATCCTTTTGGACGCGACGATCGCATTGCGAGTTTGTAATTTGTGGAACTGTGTTCGAAATCACATCTCTGACGTGAGGGCGCACATCAGGAATATGCAGCGTGTCAAAACAAATCACCGAGCCTCGCTCCGACTTCACCGAATTGGCGGCACAGCTCGTTAGCGCCTATGTCGCGAACAACCCCGTCCCTGCATCCGAACTTCCGAAACTCATCCGGAGCGTGCATGGCGCTTTCGCCAACCTGGCATCGACCACGGCTTATTCCGCTACCGCCTCCGTGGACAGGTTTGAAAAGCCGACGGCGGCTGAAATTCGCAAGTCTCTCCGGACGGCACACATCCTAAGCTTCATAGACAACAAGCCATACAAGACACTGAAGCGGCATCTGACGGCCCATGGCCTCGACCCGCGCTCGTACCACGAGCGCTACGGGCTGCCCGTCGATTACCCGATGGTCGCGCCGAGCTATGCCGAACAGCGATCCGCCCTCGCCAGGGCGATCGGCCTGGGTCGCCCTGGGGCGATGGTCGAGAACGCGTCGCGGAAACGCTACGAGGTCACCTGATCGAGCGCGGCGGCAACATCTTAAATCCACCATTGGCATGCTCCACAGCCGTATAGCCGTCGGGGCACGCCAGCGAATACTTTGCCGCGAAACCGGTGTCGCCAGCACTTCTCGCCTCCTGCGGCAGCCGAGACGTCAGCTGGTCCGGACGAGTGCGCGGCGCGGCGAAGGGCTCATCAGGCCCTCACTCGAGTGCCCTATTCCCTTCGGTGGATGCGGCTGACGTATTATCGACGGGCTGCGGCGGACCGATCGCGAACGTGAATCGTCGCGGTCATGCCGGCCGCCAAGTGTACGTCGTCGGGTAGTTGCTTGAATTGAACTCGCACGGGGATCCGTTGCGCGAGGCGCACCCACGTGAACACCGGGTTGACGGAAGGGAGGCCGGCGACTCCCGGCGCGGAATTGGGATCCATGATCCCCCGTCCGATGCTCTCGACACGTCCCTCGATCACGCGGTCCGGGTATCCCATCAGCCAAATGTCGGCTGCATCCGAAACCTGGATCCTGCGGAGTTGGGTTTCCTCGAAGTACCCCGTCACCCAGAAGCTTTCGGAATCGACCAGGGTCATGACCGACTGACCGATGTTCGCATAGGTGCCGGTCTGGAGGAGGAGGTTGGTGACATAGCCGGTGACCGGCGATCGAACCTCGGTCCGTTCCAAATTTAGCTTCGCGTTCGCCAGATCCGCCACGGTGGCGTCGTACGCGCCCTGCGCGGCCTGGGCGTTGCTATCATACGACTGGCGCACTTCGGCGCTGACCGCGAGATCGCTGAGCTGGTTGCGCCGATTCGCCTCCGCGCGCAAATTCGTGAGCTGCGCCTGCGCTCGCTCGAGGGCGGCCTGGGCGCGTTGCACGGCGATCCGATAGTCCCGGTCGTCGATCCTGAAGAGGACGTCGCCCTTTCGAACCGCCTGATTGTCGGCCACCGGGACGGCCGTCACCATTCCGGACACCTCCGATGCGACCTGGGCGGTGTACACGCGCACGCTGCCGTCGCGCGTCCACGGGGTGTCGAAGTAGTACCTCCAGGCGAGCCAAGCGAGGAGGATCGATCCGCCGACGCACGTCATCACCGCGAACAGGTTGAACGCGGAGGGCACGATGGGCACCGGCGGAGCCGTCTTGGTGCTCGCAGGTGGACGCGCGCTGCGCTCGTCAATCACGTAATGATCGTTATTCAGAAGAGCCACTTACAGACGCCCGAGTAGCAGGACAAAGCTGGAGAGGGTCGCGACGAAGAGGGCGAGTTCCAGAATCGGCGATCGCGTCATCGACATGCTCGGCAAGACCCGCTTGAGGGCGGCGCCGATGATCATCGTGCAGATCGTGGCGATGAGCAGTCCCAGGGCGAAGGGCGCGATAAACACACCGAGCACGTCGATCTCGCGGAGGGGCATGCTTAGCTGCCCCGCCAGATGCGCTCGGGAAGGATGATGCGGAAGGCGCCCGCCGCGAAGGCTATGCCGCCAAAAACGGCGACGCTCTCGTTCAGTGAGGCCGCCAGGTCGTATTGCATCGGGTTCGTCGGCGCGACCGCGATGAGGAATGACAGGTTGTAGCCGAGCGCCGGCGGGGTAGTGCGAGGTTCCGTCATGCCGACCGCCCCCATGAAGAACAACGGGAACAGCGTAAGCGCGAGGAGCTCGAACGAGGCCGCGGAGGCAAGGAGTTCGTATCTCACCGCTATGCCCGCGAACTGCCCGAGGCCCGCCCCCCAGAGATAGCCCCGCACTCGGCGATCCCCGTCCGGGATCGTGACGAAGATGATCGACACCACGCCCGCGAACAGGACGAAGACGCCGCCCGAAGGCCAGGCCGTCGCCATCCATATGGCCCAGGTACTTGCAACCACCAGGAAGGTGCGGAGGGTGTTCGCCCTGACCGAGGCAAGTGCCGGCAGCGGCGTGGCCTGGGTCAGCGGCTGACCGGGGCTGCCTTGCACGATCTCCGCGACCGCGCTCGCCACGTAGACGCATCCGACGCCGATGACGATCTCGGCCCCACGTTCGAGGGCGGTATCGAAGGCCGTCAGCGGAGCCGGCGCGCTCAGGAGCACGACGAAGCCCGCCGTCAGGCCGGCGAGCGCGGCCCCGTAGGAGGCGAATCCCGGAAGCCTGCCACTCACATAGGTGCTGAGCGCGAACCAGGACGAGAGATACATCCCCATGGCTATGGGGCTTTGCGAAAAGAGCGCCATCCCCGCGAGGCCCGCGACGAGCCCGACCAGCGTCCCGGCGACGCGGGAGAGGCCCTTGCGGCCGACCTGGCCGCGCGTGGGGAGCGCGAGCGCGAGGACGGTCCAGGCCGCCCATCGCGGGGTCTCGAGCTGCAGCCACATCGCGAGCCAAAGGACGGCCAGGGCGGTGAAGGCGGAGCGGAGACCGAACGGCACGCTCGTGCCGCGCAGGCCGAGGAAGCCGCCCATTTTTCCGGAGATCGTGAAAGGCATGACGGCACCGCTCGAACGCGCCCCCGAGATCAAGCTGCGGCCGCACGATTTGCCGGCCGTCGGCATGCACACATGCGGGAGGCGGCGATGACGCGCATCGGAAAACTGCCGGATCCGCCACCTCGACAGTGACGTCTAGCGGGCGTGGCGACGACCGTTCTAAGCGAAGACGGGGCGAGCGCTCGCCACCGATCGCGGCAGCCAGGCTCCGGACGCACGGTCGCCATCGACGGCCGCGCTTGGGCATGTGGCGCGACTTTGGCCGCGGCGACGTGTTGGGGCAGCCCGCATCGCGCCGTCAGACGTTCCGAGCACCTTGAAACGCGACCTTCTCGCATCTCGATAGCCAGCTGCGGCATCATGCTGATCAATCAATGTATTTCGATCATGAAGGAAGGGGTCTGGCCTTCGGGGGATGGGGCAGGACCGGGCCATCCGGAGCGATGCCCCGGATGGCCACCGAAGATAGGAGGGTAGACCAGCGCCAGGCCGGACTATTGGATGGCACGCTCATTTCTGGGACGTTTGGCTCACGACGGGCTTCACGCCGCGGGATAAGTCGCGCAACAGCCTCCGAATCTCTTGCGCGGACCAGGAAGGCATTTGATCCGCCACCCGATGATGTTTCAGACGGATGGATCAAGCTTTCGCGTAGCACATCGGATACTGTAACCGTGCGCCCTGGCGTCGAGGCGTCAGCACTCCCTTCTCGGTGTCGAACCGATCGTGTCAATTCGGAGCCGACGATCGCGATCGGCCACGGCCGAAGGAGAGGTTGTGAGAGATGGCGAGCGTCAGACAGCTTCTTTGGTTCGCCACCCTCTGGATATTAGGACTGGCAAGTTTAGCCGCGTTCGCGTTCGCGTTCCGAGCAATCGTTCGTCTCACATGACATGTCGATCTCGCCTTCATTGTCCTGTAAAATGATGGCGCTCCGTCGGTGCTAGCATTGTATGACGTAGATCTATATCTTACCGGATGCTTTGATTTGGCGGGCCTGCGTTGCGGAGAGTTTTGACGGAGGCGCACTGGTCGCGAACCATCCTGACGATAGCCTGGGCTCGCGTGGATCATCTTGCCGGCACGGATGGCGTCGCGTCGCTCGGCCTGGACGGCAGCCGCGGAGATCGTTCGGCAAGCCGTCCATCGCATCCCGGGCCTTCCCAGGGTCCGACCCGGGAGTCTCGCCTCTCCAAGACCCACAAGCATCGTGGCGCGCGCCCGGCAGCCCCGATGCGCCTTCGTCCCCGCCTCGGCAGCCCCAGCGCCCGACCCGGTTCGTCAATCACCGAGGTCGCAGGAGGGGTGTCCAGGGATGCCGAGCCACCTCAGTGGCATCGAACCTTCCGATGCCAAACGCTCAGCGAGAGGCGAAGGCGGGCCAATCGGTATAGCCTCGCGAGCCACCGCCGTAGAAGAACTCCTTGGGCGCTTCCGGTGCGAGTGGCTGATCTTGACGAAGCCGCTCCGCAAGGTCCGGATTGGAGATGAATGGCCGGCCAAAGGCGACCATGTCCGCCCGGCCCGAGCGGATGGCGTCGATGGCGATCTCGCGCGTGAACCCGTTGTTCGCGATGTAGGCTCCCCCGAAACTGCGCCGAAGGGCCTGGAAGTCGAAGGCCTCGGGCATGTTGGCGCCCCGGGTCTGGCCCTCGATGCAGTGGAGGTACGCGAGCTTGAGCGTGCCGAGCCGTTCCGCAAGGAAGCCGTATGTTTTCTGAGGCTCGCTGTCGAACGGCGTGGCGCCGACGGAGTGCGTGACTGGAGACAGGCGGATGCCGACGCGGTCCGCGCCGATCGCCCCGGCGACCGCCTCGCAAACCTCGAAAGGCAGGCGCGTGCGGTTCTCGATGGACCCGCCGTATCGATCGGTCCGATGGTTCGTCGAGTCGCGGATAAACTGTTCGAGGAGATAGCAGTTGGCCGCGTGGATCTCGACGCCGTCGAAGCCAGCGGTCCGGGCATTCCTCGCCGCGCAGACGTAGTCCGCGATGATTTCATCGATCTCGCCCGTCTCTAATTCGCGCGGCTTGGACGGCGGCTCGAAGCCATGTTCGGTGAAGACCATGTCCCCAGCCTCAATGGCCGAGGGGGCCACCGGCGCCGCTCCGTTCTCCTGCAGGGAGACGTGGGAAAAGCGGCCCACATGCCACAGCTGAAGGACCATCTTGCCGCCGCGCTTATGGACGGCCTTCGCGACCGGCTTCCAGGCCTCAACTTGCGCGTCGGTATAGATGCCGGGTGTGAAGGCGTATCCCCGGCCTTGTCGCGAGATGTTCGTTGCCTCCGAGATTATCAGCCCGGCGGATGCGCGCTTGCCGTAATATTCGACCGCCAGCGGCGTCTGAATGCCATCCATGTCGCCGCGCGCGCGGGTGAGCGGGGCCATGGCAACGCGGTTCGCGACCTCGATCGAACCCAGACGGCCAAGACTGAACAGGGCTTCAGTGGTCATGTTACGCCTCCAGTATTGAGCTGATAGTGTCGAGCTAATTCTGCGATCACTCTTGATGGGGGTCCGACTTATCGATCGCGCCTCTAGGTAGATTTCCACCTGATTTCGAGGGAAGAGGCCGTAATTTGGCGCGATCGATCGGCGCGTGCCGCGGCCCGCCAGCACGCAAGCGCTTGGGTCGCCAGCATGACCCGGAGCGCGACGTGAGCCGCTTCGGGAAGGCGGTTGCGGGACGTCATCAGTGATTGTCTGCTAGACGGCCTTTCGACCGCCGTCCCCCCGGCGGCGGAAGCGTCCGGTCACGGCCGGTTAGCCTTTGCCGCTGCCGCTGCCGCGCCCGAGGACATTCAACCCGAGGCGCGCTCGCTTGCGCTTGCGCGCGGGCTTCGGGGCCGCCGCTGCGTTGAGGCGCGGTGGCGATGACGTCGCCGGCGATCAGGGGCCGATGGAAGAAGGTCCGCCGCAGGGCCTCGCCCGAGCCCTGGAGGCGGACGTTCTTCTGTGCCGGGGCGACCACCACGCGGGTGGCCGCCCGGATCTCGGCCCGGCGCACCTCCACATGGTCGCCGCTCAAGGCGCCGGCATTGACGCGCTGCAGGCCGTCGAGGCGGATCAGGCTGAGGCCCTGGTCCTCCTCGCAGGGCCCGACGGCCACCGCGGCCGTGTGGCGCTTCCCGACGATCTCGATGATGTCGCCCTCGTGCAGGCCGAGTTCGTCCAGCGACGCCTGCGGCAGGCGGGCGATGCCGCGGCCTCCGTCCTGGAGCCGCGCGTTGGCGACCTGCAGCCTGAGGGGCCGTCCGTCGGATTCAGGCATCGCGTTCTCCATCGACAGGCGCGGGAGTGGGACTGTCGCACCATGGCGACACGGACGCGCCTCAAGCGCGCCTCGTGTCGCCAGCCGGATCAAAGGTTTCGGCAGATCTCGTAGAGGAACCACACCCGGCGCTCGCTCTGGTCGATCCAATTCTCCAGCAGGCTTGCCGTCGCCACGTCCCCGATCTCGTCGCAGAGTTGGTGGATCACCCGCATCGACTTGACCAGTTGACGGTTGTCCTCACGCAATTCAGCCAGCATGTCCTTCGGGGCGACGAATTCGGCGTCGTTGTCGAGCACGCGCTGCAGGCGAGCGACTTGCCCGATCGACCGCACCGAGGTGCCACCGATCTTGCGCGTCCTCTCCGCGATGCCGTCGACCATCCCGAAGATCTGCTCGGATTGCTCGTCGAGAAGGAGATGATAATCCCGGAAATTCGGGCCAGACATGTGCCAATGGAAATTCTTGATCTTTAGATATATTGCGAACACATCCGCCAGGAGGACGCGCAGTTCCGCGGACAGATTGTTGATGTCGGCCGATGAAAAATCGCTCGGCGTCATCAGAGGAGCCGAGCGGATGCTCCTCGCGATTTCGGACTTCATCGACATCTCCTGATTTCGTAGGTGTTCGGCGCGGCACAAGGCATCGATGGAGTGCCGGCCGCCGCGCCTGGATCCTTTCCGTCCGATCAAGACAGGCGGATCGCGGCAATCGGGATTAGTGGGGCGGTGGTGTTCCGCACTTCGAGCACGTATCTTGTTTGACGATTCGTAAGCTGGCCCTCAACTATACGGAGGTTTACCCGGTCGAGCGGCCTCGCCCCCCAGTCGACACGCTCAGGCTCGATCCGGGCGGGTTCCCCCGCGGATCGGCCTGTCCTACGAGGGGCTCACGGAGCGGCAGCCCACCGGGCGCGGTCGCAGCCTGCGTGGATGCGCGTGGTTCCCTATCCTCGTCTGGGAAGCGCCAGATGCCGAGGCGAGGCTCTCCGTGCCCGGCGGGCAAGGCGCTCCCCGACGCGCCGGCACGCACCCGCTCCTGCCCCGGCCCGATGAATGCGTCACCGGGCGACGCGGTCAGATCACGCCGGCCCAGCCCAGGAAGCCCGTCGCGACCAGGACGGGCACCGGGTTGAGCCGCGTACGCCAGAACACGAGCGTACACAGGGCCGTCACGAGGTAGCCGCGGTACGACAGGGCGGCGTTCTCGGCCACGATCCAGCCGCTCGCGAGAATCAGCCCGACGGAGATCGGTCCGAGCGCGCGCTCCAGGGCGACATGCCATTGGGTGCCCGAGGAGGCCTGCCAGAACCGCGCGACGCCGATCATCAGGAAGCCGGCCGGCAGCATCATGGCGGCCTGCGCGACCACGGCGCCAGCGAACCCGGCGACCTTGTAGCCGATCATCGCGACGATCAGGTTGCTCGGTCCCGGCGCGGCTTGCGAGATGGCGAAGATGTCGGAGAAGGCGTCGCCGGTGAGCCAATGCTGCTCCCCTACGGCGTGGCGCGCGATCTCCGGGACGACGCTGTTGCTGCCTCCGATGGACAGGACCGACAGCGCGCCGAAGAAGCTCGCCAGCGCGATCAGGTCGCTGACCTTCATGAGCCGACCGGTCCCCGGTCGCGGCGGCAGACGTGACGCCATGCCAGGAGGAAGGCCGGCGGCGCGAGGATCGCCAGCACGGCGGGCAACGGGATATGCGCCAGGGCGGAGCCGGCGAAGGCCAGGACGATGAACGCGAGCGCGACCGGCTGGCGGCCGAACCCCTCCCCGGCCTTCAAGCCGGCCGACAGGGCGAGCCCGACCGCGGCAGCGGTGACCCCGCGCAAGGCGTCCTGAACCGCCGGGGCCGCACCCTCGCCGAAGTACATCCAGGCGAGGCCCACGACGATACAGAACGGCACCAGGGTCAGGCCGAGCAGCGCCGCGCCGGCGCCCGCCGCGCCGCGGAAGCGGTGACCGACATAGATGGCGAAGTTCGCCTGGTTGGCGCCGGGCAGCACCCGGGCGAGCGCGTACGCGCTCAGGAACTCCGTGTCGTCCAGCCAGTGCTTTTCCTCGACGATGAGCTTGCGTGCCCAGGCCGTCAGGCCGCCGCCGAAGCTGACCAGGGTCAGCCGGTTGAACAGCAGGAACAGCTCCGGGAGCGTCGGGACCCGGGGGCGGCCGGGCTGGATCTCAGCTGTGTCGCAGGTCGGCATCTGACTCGAACTCCGCGTTCTCGGCGTCGTCGGGCCCGGCTAGCGGATAGGGCGGCTCGTATCGACGCGAGGCCCGCCAATCAGCCTCGAACACGCCGGCGATCGCCCGAACCACCCCGGCGTCCCGTACGGTCACGCCGAGCTCACGCCGCAGGTCGAAGGCGGGCTGATCGAGATTCTGCGTGCCGAGGTGCACGCGGTCGCCGTCGACGATCGCGATCTTGCCGTGGCTCCGTAGCCCGCGCTGTTTGTGCAGGCGCCCGCCGGCCTGTCGAAACAGGCGCCACAGCGCGAAGGAGTACATCAGGTCCGGCTGATGGAGGCCGTGCTTGCCGCCGCACAGGAGCCGGACGCGGACGCCCCGCTCCAAGGCGGCATGAACCCTCTCGAAGATCACCGGCTCCGCGAATTTCGGATGCGCGATGTCGATCGTGTGCTTCGCGCCGTCGAGGAACCCACATAGGATGGCTCGGGCGCTACCCGGGCTCCAGGATAAGGCCGAGCCATCCGACGGAGTGAACGGCTCGCCGCCCCAGTCACCCTCGAAACAATCCCGAATGGCTGTGACCTGGGCGGGATCGTTCAAGATCACAGCGTAGTCCCGGGTCTTACTGAAGTACTTTTCCATAAAGTTGAACGTGGCGATCATGGCGCGCGCGCGATCGACCACGATCGATTTCTCATGTGTCACGAGAAAATGGGTTGGCGCCCAGCGGACAGATACTCCGGCGGCGTCCAGCCGGGCGAAGGTCGCATCGTTGATCCGCTCGCCCGTGGCCTTGGCGCCGTTCAGCATGACCCGCACGGCGACCCCGTCCATATGCCGCGCGATCAACTCGTCGAGCAAGGTTGGATGGTCGAAGGTGAACTGCTTGAGCAGGATCTCATGGTCGGCGCCCCGTATCAGGGCGACAACAGGCTCGATGCCATGGTCCGGCTGAACTATGAGCTGCGTGGTGTGCATGGGTTGAGGGTTGTCGAGAAGCTCAGGCCGACAAAGCCAGCGCAGAGCATTTCAGCCCATCCTACCGAACAACACCGACGGCGACTTGGATTTTCCGCCGTCGATTTGCACCATTCTGCTCGGAGTGATCCAACCCTTGCGATGCACACGTCGCAGTTCGCCTTGACCACACGAAGACACGTGTACGGCGGACGTGAACAACACGCAGCCTCGGTCATCTTGCACCACAAATCGGACCTTGGCGGCCCTTATCGGCGTGGTCAGCAGAGGGTGATCCCGCTCCCGCAGATCTCGGAGCCCTCATGGTCAACACGAAGGGGCCATCACGATCAACTTCCTCGGTGCGGCCATCCGTGAGAAGCTCTACGCCGACCGCTTCCGCGCGATCTCCGGTGGAAGCTCGACCTGTTCCACTCTGCCGGATACGGCCGGTTTGAGTTCGCCGACGCCGCATCCAGTACATGTTGTGAGAGCCCGCTCCTGGAACGTCCGCACACAAGCTTCAGGTGCCTGTTCTCAGAGCCCCTCCCCTCCAGGCGGCTTACGAGAAGCTCGCCGCCGCAAGTGATCTTCCAACCACCCGGTTCGCTGTCGCGGAGCGATAGGTGGGTTCGATCAAGCCCGCACGGACCGGCCACACATCGACGTAACGCGGCTCGATCCGGCGCAATTACGAATGGGCCGGTGTACGCCGTCGAGAGGCTTGCTTCGGACCGTCGGCGATCAGGCCGGGGTCGCGCGGACCGCTTCGACCACCGACGCGGCGTCGATGCCGAGAGCATCGGCAATCGCCAGGAACTCGACCAAGTCGATCCGTCTTCCTCCCCCCTCGATCGCAGCGATGACGGACTGATACCTGCCGAGCCGCGCTCCCAGTTCGCTCTGGGTTAGACCCGCTCGCTCGCGAGCCTCGACGAGCAGTTCGACCAGCCGGCGATGTCGCGCAGTCCTAAGGGTGTTGGGCATCGGCCCGTCGGCAGGATCAAGGAAGCCGACGGCCGAGCTAAACCAGATGGCTCGTTATCAGAAAATCTGATATTATTGTCGGGCTTTCGCGATGCCGACTCCGGTTTTGAGGAGAGCCGGGGCAGTCCTAAATCCTCATAGCTTGCAAAATTTGTCCGTGGGCGAATAGCTATTGTTGGTCAGCCGCTTAGCTACGAGTGAATGACCATGGCCGCTCGTTGGCGTAGGTAGATGCGCATTTTATCTGGTGACTTTTTTCGGCCGTCCTGTTTATATCGCATCGCAAAATTGGTTGTTGCGCTGCAGAGCCCTAAGTGCGTTATTAGGCGTTTTATCCTAAATACCCAGCTCTAAGCGCGACCTGGCTTTTCTCCCAGTCCCGGCGTCAGTCGTGGTGCGGATCTCATGACCAAGTGGTTGGAGTCTAACGCTTGGTGCCCTCGTTAGGCGGCCTGGATGATGCGATCTGGGTGATGCCCTCGCGGAACAAGATGATGCCGGGGCACACGTCGCTGAGCGCCTGCCCCGTTTGGCTCGTGCAGGCGAGTTCAATCCGCCCGGTAACCGCGTTGCAAGGCCGACAGCGCGCCCGCACCCGTGCTCTCCTCCTCGACCACCGATTGAAAGTGCAAGCGGCCCCGGAGCCGGAAGCCGGCTTCGCGAACCGCTTCGATCGCATAGAGCGCTGCGATCGTGTCGCCCTTCATGTCGGCAGATCCGCGACCGTAGAGCCAACCATTCTCCACGTGGGGTACGTAGGGAGGGCTATCCCAGAATTAGAGCGGCCTGGCCGGAACCACGTCGCAGTGGCCCTGTAGAATGAGCGAGCGGCCCCCGCCCGCCACCGGGATCAGCGTACCGACGACGGTGCGTGCGCGGGAGAAGTCATGCTCGATGACGCCCATGTCAGGCAGGTTGCGCAGATCAGCGAGGTTTATGCGCCAGTCGTTGACGGCGTAGCCTCTCGCCCGCAGGAGATCGGCCATCAGGTCTTGCGCAGGTACCTCCGCACCGCGCGTGCTCGGCACGGAAACGAACCGGCAGGTCGTGGCGAGCTGTTCGTCGAACGCGGCGTCGACGCGGTCGACGATGAGGCTTCTTCTCTGATCGTCGATCACGTTCATCTCCATTGCCGGCTGGCCCTGAGCGGAGCGGATCAAGGCACCAGGAAGAAACGCTTGAACGGCAACTTACCGCACGGTCTTATCCAATACTGTCGTTCTATGAACGGCACCGCGCACCCGACATCCTATTGTCTTTGGACGATTGTCAGTTCCGCCGCTAACGTTCGGGAGCGGAGATGTAGACCGGCGAGAGGCTCTGGTTCCAGCTTTGAGCCTGGACGAACCCTTTCACGCTCGAATTCATGGCGCGCGGGTTCACGTCATGGACGACCATGACGAACAGCGCATCGTCGACGAATTTCTCATGGATCTTCATCAGCACCTTGGCCTGCTGATCGGGATCGAAGGTGCTACGCACCGCGTCGAACATCTTGTCCATCGCCGGGTCGCAGTAATACCCCCAGTTGGTCCCGACAGGAGCCGTCAGATCGCATTTCAGGTGACGGATCAGGGCGCTGTAAGGATCCTGCAGCGAGTAGCTGTAGTTGATGCCGGTCACGCCGCGGGAGATGTCAGCCTTGGCACCGGCGCGCCACATGTTGATGAGCGTGTTCCACTCGACCACCTCGTAGTCGATCTGGACGCCGACCTCGGCGAGGTTCTGCTGTATGAACTCGTTCATCGGCAGCGGTTGCATCTGACCGGAGCCCGAGGCGGAGATCGCGATCTTGGTCCTCAATGGCTTGGCCGGGCCGTAGCCCGCTTCGGCGAGAAGCTTCCTGGCCGCTTCGGGATCGTACTTCACCCGGAACGTGGGGTTGCCGAACCACGCGTCGTTGGGAGGTAGGAACCCCGTGGCTGGCACCGCCAAGCCTCCGAGCAGCTCCCTCAATCCGTCGCGATCGATGGCGAGATTGACCGCCTTGCGCAGTCTGATGTCGTTCCAGGGCGAACCCTCGACGCGCGACAGGTGCCATGTCCAGTTGTGCGGATACGAATTGGTGGCGATGGCGAAGCCCGCCTTCTTCAGGGATGCCACCGCATCCGGCGACGGCGCCTCGATCCAGTCGACCTGACCGGAACGCAGTGCGGCGACACGCGCGTTCGCATCGGGCAGCGGCACCAGCACCAGCTTTTCGAGCTTCGGCACACGTGCCTGGTCCCAATAGGCGTCGTTGGGCACCATTTCCGCGCGCTCGCGCGGGGCGAACAGCGTCAGCTTCCACGGGCCGGTGCCCGATGGCTGCTTGGCGAAGGCGTCCCAGGACCGGCCCACCTTCTCCCACTGCGCCGGCGAGGATATGGCGATGTAGACGAGCTGGTAGGGGAGCGTCGCATCGGGTGCCTTGGTCACGATCTCCAGCGTCGACCGATCGATCGCCCGGTAGCTCGCAACCGCCGGAATGCGCACCTTGCCCTGCGCGGACTGGCGCGGGTCGTATTGAGGGGCGTCGGGCTTCAACAGCTTGTCGAAGTTCCACACGGCCGCATCGGCGGTGAAGTCGGACCCGTCGTGGAATTTGACCCCAGGCCGGATCTTGAACGTCCATTTGTTCCTGTCGACCGGATCCACCGTCCAGCTCGTCGCGAGGCCGGGTATCAGCTCCGCCGGCTTGTCGGAGTGGGTCAGGTCCCAGGCGATCAACGCGTCGTAGATCGTTTGCCCGACGAAGCGGATCCCCTCGCCGCCGTTGTCGGCCTGTCCCGTGGTCAGCGGAATGTCGGAGGCGGTCATGCCGATCCGCAGCACGCCCTGCGCGGAGGCGGTACAGCACAGGCCCAGCAGCAGGACGCAGGACAGGATCGCGGATCGCACGTGCGGTGCCGTCAACATATCGGGAACTCGATCTCGGGCCGACGTCGGATGTGCCGGCGGTTGCGGGCCGCCCAGCCCAGCAAGACTTCAGCCAAGCTGAACGCGGCGGACGCAGGTGGGATCTCGCGATTGCATGTCCTTCGGCTTGGCAGCGGCCTTGCAAAGATGCGACGCCCTGCGGCCGCGCGAGGGCGGCCGGCCCGAAAGCGGGCTATTCCTGAAGGTGAGCTCCCCATGGTTCAACTCGTCGTCGGCGGCGCGCAGATGGGCCCGATCCAGCGAGCCGACAGTCGGCAGGTCGTCGTAGCCCGGATGATAGCCCTGATGGAGGCCGCCGCCGCTCGAGGCGTCGAAATGTTGGTCTATCCCGAACTCGCGCTCACGACCTTCTTCCCGCGCTGGTACCTGGAGGACGAAGCCGAGATCGACACGTTCTTCGAGCGCGAGATGCCGAACGGCGCGACCGCACCGCTGTTCGAGCGCGCTCGCGAACTCGGAATCGCGATCACCTTCGGGTACGCGGAATTGACGCCCGAGGGACGCCGCTTCAACACCTCGATCCTGACCGATCGAGCGGGTGCCATCGTCGGCAAGTACCGCAAGATCCACCTGCCCGGACACAGCGAGTACGACCCGGAGCGCACGCATCAGCACCTCGAGAAGCGCTACTTCGAGCCGGGCGATCTCGGATTTCCGGTGTGGCGCAACGCTGGCGTCGTGATGGGCATGGCGATCTGCAACGACCGACGCTGGCCCGAGACCTACCGGTGCCTCGGGCTTCAGGGGGTCGAGCTCGTGACCATCGGCTACAACACTCCATCCACGAACGGCCAGCAGAGTGCCGAAGGCCTGGAGAAGCGCCTGTTCCATTCCGACCTGTCGCTGCAGGCCGGCGCCTATCAGAACGCGACCTATGTCGTCGGCGTCGCCAAGGCCGGCATCGAGGATGGGCATCCCCTGATGGGTGGCTCGATCATCGTCGACCCGGATGGCTTCGTCCTCGCACGGGCGGCAACGGAGGAGGACGAGTTCATCCTGGCACCATGCGACTTCGAGAAGTGCGCCTTCGGCAAGACGACGATCTTCGACTTCGCCCGGCATCGCCGGACCGAGCACTATAGCCGCATCACCGCGCAGACCGGCATGCAGGTCGAGGTTTGATCCGTCGCTCCTGTCTCATGCCGACATCGCTGCGAGGTGCGATACAGCCAGGCAATCACGGGCATTCTAGCATTACAGTTGCAATCTCCTTGTGAGGTGCGCCTGTCGAGCGGCGGCTTGGTGAGCCCGCCGCCAAGCTGACCGGGCGAGTACGAGGGCGGACTCAATGTGCCGCTGCGCCGGCCGCATGGCCACGCGCCGGACCTCCTGAATTGTGTGAAAGCTGTGGGCACGACGGAAAGCGCCGGTGTCAGTGTGTGGATCGGCGTCCAAAGTGGCCCCACCGCCGCCTCGTGCTTAAAGGGATGACTAGAAAGGCTTTTCCGTCACGGAAGTGGGTGCCGCTTCGGCGCCGATCGGCGTCCAAAGGGTGCCCACCTTTACGAACTAAAGCCAAATTTTTCAGATACTTAGGCGCGGGTGACCGGCGGGTCTGCGTTGGACGCCGATCCACATACTCGCGGATCGACCCCGTCGCTTGCCGTGCGAGGTTCGTCTTCCGACGAACGCCGGTCCGGTCCGGCCTCCGGCGACATCGTTCGAGCAGCGAATTTTCGAGTGGGGGCGGAGGCAGATCGAACCACTCCGGCCATTCGCCTCTGGGCCTCCCAAACGGCAACGCCGCCTTCGGAAGACATCTCTCCTCGGCATGTCGATGCAGCAGAGCTTGGTATCCGCCACTGAGCGGTGGGTTCACGCCGACCGAGGCTTGACCGTCGAACGGATCGGGAACACCGTCGTCCTGCCGAGAAAGGCGGCTTCGGCCCGCGCTCCGGCAGACGCCGAAGGGGAACAGGGCGAACCGCCGAGGTTTTCGCGCTGCGCAGTTGGCCTATTCAGAGGATCACGGGAACCGGTCGCGGCAGAATGCCAGAAGGAAGAAGAAGCGGGGGGCGCCGGCGAGGCGGTGTAGCGCCGGCGGATATCCCGAGATGCGACACGG
Source organism: Methylobacterium sp. FW102-HT35C08 (assembly GCF_058790235.1). NCBI lineage: Bacteria > Pseudomonadati > Pseudomonadota > Alphaproteobacteria > Hyphomicrobiales > Methylobacteriaceae > Methylobacterium > Methylobacterium sp. FW102-HT35C08. The sequence continues at coordinate 3,082,800 of NZ_JBYTCL010000002.1, forward strand.
CCGCGATCAAGGCACGGAACGCGCGCGCCACGACCAAGCCGAAGGCTGCGGGCAATCGCAGCACCGGATCGAGGCGTCGTGCCGGTGCTACCGGGGATGCGCCGTCGGGCCATCTACCGCCCAGCGGCACGACATCGCCGAGCCTCGTGCCGGCTGCCACGCCGAGAGAACGACTTCTGCCCCTAGTTTCCGTGGGAAGCAGGAAATTCGAGGAGCTGTGCGAGGATCTGGTCCATATCGCATTCCCGGAGGCTATACGAACTTCGCTCAAACGCTCCTCTGGGATGGAGCAGTACGGAGTGGACGTAGAAGGGTTCAATGAGGACGGCGATCCTTTCGTCGTCATATCTGCGAAATGCTACCATGATATCAAGGCCTGGGACTTCAAGCCCTGGATTGAGCATTTCAGCAAACATCTCGAAGGACACTGGAAGGACAAGGGAGTTCAACGCTTCATCCTTGCGGTTTCGCACGAGTGCAACGACGACGACATGAATGCGGCTGCCAGGTCGGCTGTCCAGGAACTGAAGGCCCGCGGCATCGCGTTCGAGCTATGGAATGCGCATCGCATCTCACGGCTTGCAGCGCGCGAGCTATCGATCATCCATCGGTATTTCTCGAGCCATTGGGTGGAGGCGATCTCTGCGGACCTGGGCACGGGATCGCCGATCCTGACGGGCTCGACGCCGATCCCATCTCAGGGATCGGCGATGGCCGTCGCTGCCGAACTGCTCAGACAGGCGGCGGATCTCGCGTCGCCGGCTCCGGGACGCATCGCCCGCCTGATGGCCGAGCGGCTCGAGGACGCCATCGCATGCCTTCGGAGAGGACGCGCCGCGGATCTGAGGAGATGGCTGTCCGAGGCCCGGGCCCCGCATGGCGAATGGTCGAACTTGGATCCCGCAGTGCGGGCGAAAGCGTTGAGGGCGGTCGCCCTCCTGCACATGGAGGTGGGCGAGACCGCGGAAGCAGGCAGCCTGCTCGCCGAAGCCGAAGAAAGCTCGGCTTCTCCGGATGTGTCGGCTCGCGCGTATCTCGCTTGGTCGGAAGGACGCCACGCCGAAGCTCTCGCGATGATCGAGGATCCTTCCGGATCGCGCGAGCTCGAGGCGAAAGCCGGTTTTCTGATCGAATCGGGACTGGCGCGGGATGCGGCTTCCATCCTGGCGTCGGCGAGCGGCGACGAGATCACCCCGGGCATCCTCCGCCTGAGGGCGATCGCAGCGTTCATACTGGGCGACCGCGCCAGCGCCTTGAAGGACGCCACCTCCGCATTGGAACGCGCTCCGCTCGACGTCGCGCCGCGGACGACGCTCGGCGCCATCCGTCTGCTGTCCGCCCTGGTCCCCGGGGTGCGGCTGCAGTTCGGCGGACTGCTCCAGCCCATCAACCCAGGTCTCCTCAGCGACGACCCTGCGGCGACGAGGCTTCTCGAGTTGGCTGCCGAGGACTTTACGCGGCTGTCGGACACGGTGGAAGGAACGGCCGTCGCCGAGATCGAGACCTGGAGGCTAGCCGCGCTGCTTCTCAACCCGGCGCGACGGGAGGAGGGAGCCGATCTGGCGCGCGAGATCGTCAAGCGACCCGCGCCCGAGCCGACGGCGGTGGCATGGGCCTTCAACTTCGGCCTCATCGACCACCCGGGTCGGATCAAGAAGCTCTTCGGCGATGCGTTGCGACAAGGGCGTGGCACGGTCGCGCATCTGGCCGTGCTGGCCGTGCTAAGCGCGGGAGCCGACCGGCCGAAGCGCGGGCTCGACGTCATACGGCGACATGAAGGCTCGTTTCCCGAACACCGCGCCCTTTTCGCGGAATGGAAGGCGCGTTTCGGCGACAGGTCGATCGAAGACGTCGGGTCGTTCTCGGCTGCCATGCAGGCCTGCGTCCGCCGGAACGACAATGTGCCGATGGTCGCATTTCTCGACGATCCGGCAGCTACGGTGGAAGACCTCATGGCTGGAGCGGAGCTCCTGGCCTGCCGTTCCGCATGGCGCGAACTGGACCGCCTTCGGGGGCGGCTCCTCGGAGTGAAGGCGGCCCGGCCGCGGGAACTGGCGGCCCTGGCCGCCCTCAACGCCGGCCGTCCGGCGGACTGCCTCGTCGTCCTGAAGGAGATTGCCGCCGCATCACCGGGCGGGAGGCTTTCCCGTCGTCTCATCGCGATGCGCATCCAGGCGAATCGGGATCTCGGACGGCATCACCCGATCATCGAGGATCTGAACTCGATCCGCCGCGAGGGCGACGATGCCTTCATCGAGGCTCGCCTGTTCGATGCATACGTTCGCATCGGTGCACTTTCCGAAGCGCGCAATGCGGCGTCGAGAATCCTTCAAGGTGGAGACCTTGCTCCGGACCAGGCACTCAGGATTGCCTACATCCTCCGTTCCTACGATGCGGAAACCGCTAGGCGCGCCCTCGCCCGGGCCGCCGACCTCGGCATCCGCCCCGAGGTGGTCGGGGCCGCCGCATCCCTGGCAGCAGATCTCGGTCTGTCCGACGTGCAGGAGCGGATGTTCCGTGTCATGGCCACCACGGACGAGGCCGCGGGCACGCTGATCCGCTTCGACACCGTCGAGGCGGCTCTCGCCTTCATCGACGAGCGATCCCGCGAATATCAAGCGCGTTTCGAAGATTGGCTGCGCGGAGCTATGCCCGCCGCTCTCGCGATGCAGGGGGACCTGTCCGCCTATGCCCGCCTTTTTCTGGCGGACCCCGACGAACGGCGCAATCAGGTCGGCCATCTCTTCCCGATGCTCCTCCTGTCCGGCGCCAGACGGACGCCGCCGATCTGGACAAACGACGAGCGTTCCGTCCTGAGAATGGACCTTTCGGCACTGCTGCTCGCCCATCGACTTTCGCTGCTGGCCGACCTCAATCGGTCCTTCGCCATCCAGGTGCCGGCCTCCGTCGCCGAAGCGCTCGTGGAGATGCAGAGCGGGTTCCATGCGGTCGATCCGAACGTGGTCGAGGCTTGCAGCTCGGCGCTGTCGAAGGCTTCCGGTCCGATACGGATCGTCCGGGAGATCCCGACGGATGCCGAGCCGCTGGAGAGTCCCGAGCAAGTCGGCGAGTTGAACATCGAGATTCTCGGCGGTCTGCTGGATGCCGCTTTCCGCTCCGGACACCTGGATCGGGAAGCTCTGGAGGAAGCGCGCGGAAGATTGATCCCTGCCGAAGCGGGGTCCTTGCGCCCGGTGGGCAGCGTGCATTTGACGCCCGGGGCCGTCTTCCGGCTCGCCGCAGCTGGCGTGCTGGCGCCCGTTGCGAGGTCTACGCCGATCTACATGACGAACGCCGATGCGGACGAGGTCGGTCGCACGTTGAAGCATGCGATCCACGAGGACGGTTTGCGGACGAGCCTCCGAACGCTGCTGGAGAAGGTCTCGGAACGTCTGCTCGCGGAGGGTGGATGGACGACGTTGACCCGGCAGATGGATGAGGAGGATGCGGTTGCCGCCGAACGCATCCCTGCGCACATACGTTGCGTGCTGGAGGTCGTCGACGCCCAGCGATCCGGCGCCGGGATGTTCTGGATCGAGGAAAGGGCTTTCTCGCACGGACGGATCGAGGGCGCCGTACAGATCCACGATGTGGTGGACAGGCTTCATGCCGGCAACATCGTCACGGACGCGAGGCGATCATCGATCTTCAGAACGCTGGGAGGGCTGGGCTACTCGTTCTCGCCCATCGATCCGACGGCCGTCTTCGAAACCATAGCAGCAGCTCCGATCGACCGCGGCGAACTGATCGAGACTCCGGCGCTCGAAGAACTCCGGATATGGTTCGCCGACGATGCAAGCCTTCTGGTTCATCTCGACAAGACACCGAGGCATGCGGAGTCCGGAGAGATCGTCGGGGAGATCAGACGGCTGCTGGAGCATGGCGAGCTTGTCCGCCGGGTACTCGCGAGGATCTGGGCGGACGGGCACGCGACTGTGACCGAGAAGCGTTCACGCTCCAGATGGGCATGGATGTGCCTCCGATCGGACCGTGTGCCCGGTACTCCGGCCGACGCGGATCCGACGTCGCGCAGGTTCGTCCACGCGGTGTCGCTCGCCCATGTGATCGACCTGCCTCTGTTCGCGGATCTGTCGGGAGACGAGACCGACTTCGGCGTCAGGCGCGAATTCATGCGCTGGTTCGACGACGACCAGCTCTCCGCGACCGCGAAGGCGGATCCGGCCACAGCCGATGCGGTTGCCGAGATTCTCGCCTCGATGCTTTCGGATCTGATCGACAGGCCGACCGGCGCGGAGGGCGATACGGATGAAGAAGTCCGCCGTTCCCTGGTGAAGATCGCCCTGAGGCTTCTGATCCTCCTACCGGACCAGTGGAGCGACAAGATCGTCGGTCGGCGCGATCTGAGGAGGCGTCTCGGCGTCAGGTCGAGCTTGGTTCTGCATCTCGGCGACAAGCTCGAGATCGAAACGATCGCTCTGGCGACCGCCTTTCGCAACGCGATCGAAGCCGAGGGGGACGGCGGCCCGGCCACTGCGGCTCTCCCACTCCAAAGCGGAGCGGAAGCTCGGCTCAGCCTCGATCCCGCCGATCTGCCGGTCCGTGTCGCTGCGATCGAAACCGATGCTGATATCCTGCGCCTCGACGAAACGACGAGCGTTCTTCTCCATCCGGACGTCGAGCGGCGCCTCGCTGCCATCCGAACGGTCAGCGATCTCGAAGGCCTCGGTAGCTTGATCAATCCGGATGACCTTCTCGCGGCCGTGCGCGAAGTCGAGGTGGACGACCGTTTCTCCGCCATGAAGGAACTGACAGCAAGGGATCTGCAGCGCACGTTGCAGAACCTGCGAGACCGCGTGTGGCACACCGGCCGGATCTCTCTAGACGATCTGGAGCTAGCTCCGGCCGACGGTGTTCTCGGATTTCTCGGACTGCAACGAACCGATCCGGTCGACGGCGATTTCGTCGCCGCAGCGGCCGCCCAGCTTGAACGCGATCTCGATCTTGCGACCGCCGCATCACGGCTCGCAGCGTCGCCGATGCAAGTGCCGATCGATCTGCTGCGGCGATCGGGCGAGGCGCTGCTCGAATCCGACGGGTCGGAGCCGATCGAAGCGCAGTCGCCGTTACTGGCCGCGTTCGAGCTTCGGGCGCTCGCGGCGGCCGGTGCCGATGCAACGAGATTGGGAACGGCAACGGACGCCTTCGTCGAAGCCGTAAGGCTCCAAGGGAAGCTGTTCGGAGCGCTCCTTCGTCATGGCGCATTGGCCGCGCTCCACCGGGACGATTGGCGCGCCCTGCCCTCGAGAGTCCGCGTCGTGCTGCTCTGGATCCATTCCGACATGCTGACGCGATCTCTTGCGCCTCCGGGAGCCGACGCCGGTCAGGTCGCCGAATGGGTGCTGGGCAATAGCGAGGCCGACCTGAGCGACCTACGCCTCCGTGCCACTCTGCCGGATTGGGAGGTGCAGCTCAGCTGGAATTTTGCTCCGGAGGTGCTGGCGGCCACGGTCGCCGCCGAGCTGATCCGGGGCTGTTCGATGCCTGTATTCCCTACGGATTCCGTAAATGCGTTGAAGGAGCTCGTCGGCAATGACCAAGGCGAATCCTGGATCCCTTCGCTTGCGATCGTCAGGATTCCGCGCGAGCCGCCCCCCGGATTCTGGGCGGGCGTCGATCCGCTTCGAGCCTTCGTGGAAGCGGCTTGGCTTTCGACCGCAAGCGTATTCGCTGCGAGGGACGATGCAGATCTCGCGCTTCGCCTATTGGAAGCACGAACTGCCGAGACGGACGCCGGGATGCGGACGCTTTGGACTGCCATGCTCTCGCTCGTCGATTTCGAGACCGTCGACGAAGCGCTCCTGCTACGCGTCCGCGAAACTCTGGAATCGGCGCAAGGCGACCCCGTACTCGAACCGGATGGCGGCGGGATGTTTAGGATCCTGACGACACTCTCGGCAGCGACGGCTCGGCGGAACGATGTCGGCGAGATGCAAACTGCATTGGCGAGACAGGCCCGCCGGTGCGCTGACAAGTGGCCACAGGAACGCCTCCGCTACCTGGGAGGCGACAGCGATGCCTCGCGCGCCCTGGGGATCCTGACGGAGCTGGCCTATCGGCACGCTCTCGATCTACCCAGGACTGCCCCCGAACAACTGCTGGCTTTCGCGGAGATGGTACGTGGGGTCGTCGATGCCTGGCCCAGCTCCCTTCGCACCGCAATCGCGGCTCTGGACGCAGTCACTCGTCAAACGGACTTCGATGCCGCCGCCTTGGCCTGGCCGATACTCCTCGAGTTGCGGGCGCGGAGAGTCGTATGACACCGACCCGACGGCACACCTTTCATCGCAGACTCCGGAAACCTCGGCCTAAAGGTGTGGATAAGCGCCGTGTCGGGACCCCTCTCTGAAGCACGGTAACGTACTCAAGAACCTGCCGTTTTTCGTCTGAAGGAGGGGTCCCGACCGGCGCCGACCGGGACCCCGCTCCTTCTTCGATTTTGCTAGTGATAACAACGCGCTGCCTTAGCTTTGGTCGGGGGTCCTGCTTTAACGCCGATCCACACAAGACGCTTAGAAGTACACGTCATCGAAGGTTGGTCGAACTGCTCGTCGAAGCTCGCGAGCGATCGGGCATGACTCAGAGCGAGCTCGCATCGCGGTTGGGCCGGTATCAATCCGTCGCCGCCGCGATCGAGGGCGGAGGAAGGCGCGTGGATCTTGTGGAATTCCTGGACATCGCGGACGCACTTGAGATCGATGCCGCGGCCTTGATCGCTATCGTCCGATCGGTCCGGAATTCGGAGTGACGCATAACCCGGGATACCGATCGGCAAAGCCGAGGCGACCGCTCGAGCGAAAGATTGAGACGGTCGCAGGACCGTCCGGCTTGAGACCACTGGAAGGTCGGTTCGATGTAAGGCCGGGCGCCCGCGGCGCACGGCGCCCGGGCCGCCCCCAAGCCGATGTTTGCGACGCCGCGGCGTCGATGCGACCTAGCCAGCGCTGCCTCCCTCTCGCCGTCGATCGGGCTGCGCGTCACGGGCTATTCGAATTTCAGTGTTGAAATCCGCTTCGGAGGGGCGGCGTAGCCGACGCTAACATCAACGATGCCCGGGCGATGACGGGTACAGCTTGTACGTCACGCGGCGGTGCACGGGTGCCATGGTTCGGAACGTACCGCGAACGGGATCAGGGTCAATACGCGCTGACGCGCGTTGCGCCTTCACCACCAGCCAAACCGCTGGCGCGGTCTGGCTGGAGCACTGGCGCAAGTTCGGTAGACCAGGTCGGCACCAGCAGGCTGGTCGAGTACCGCGGCCGGCCGACGGCACCGTCAGCCTCGCAGTCAGCAGGCACCACAACCATAAGCGATGGGTCAATCCTCCCAGTCGTCGAAGTCGTCCTCGTCCTTGTCGTATTCGGGAACGCGGCTACCCAAGCCAGTCAGCCTGTCCTTGACGACTCCTCTCTCGCGATACCGATTCCCTCGGATACGCTCCGCGAGCTGCTCCTTGTTCTCCTTGCGAAGCATCGGGTCGGCCGCCAGTGCCGCATCGCGAAGCTCGTCGAGCCAATTCCCCCACCTCGCGAGCATGGTCAGTTTTCGGTTCATCTCTTCGTCCCAATCGTACGCCGCCGTGGCGTCGGATGGGCGTCCTTCGTTGTGATCGAGTACGAGTTTGGCATCGTCGCGCGTGAACCCTAGATGCTTCTTGCCGTACGTGAAGAAAGCGCGCCGGATCCCGTGGGGACTGATCTCGACCTTAGGAAATGCAAGCAGATTGTGGTTCAGCACGCCAGGATCTAGCGTCGGCGATTTTCTTTTAACGACTTTGAACTTAGGGTACCGTGCCGGAAACAGCCACAGCTCGTTCTCCGAATAGGGCCTGCTGAGGTCCTCCTCCTGCTGGATGAGGTTCACGAGTTCGGCCGCCGACCCGGTCAATGGGAGCCGGTGCGGGATTGAGGCTCCGCGTGTGCGGCCGGTCTTGCGGTAGAAGGGCGGCAGGTTCCAAACGACGGTTCCCGCGGGTGCCTCCGGATCGGTCCAGCTAAAGTCCGTTGCGTAGGCGCCCATGATCGCCCGCCGGCGTTGCGCCGTGTAAAGCAGCAGCCCGATCGCCCAGGACACGTGCTCGTCGAGCGCTCCGGATTCGGCGATCGCCAGAGTTCGGCCGAGGCTCTCCGGGGTCGGAAGGCTTGGTTTGGCGGTTTTTCGTCCCGAGCGCGCCACGGCGGGCTGCGAGATCAGACGGTCGCCAACTTCGCAGCGCGTCTTCTCAGGCGGTCGAAGGCGGTAGAGCAAGTTGGGCTCGACCAGCGATCGCTTGCGCTGGCCGTCGTTCGACAGCCACGTCCAGAAGGAACGGACGACGCGCAGAACGTGAGCTGCGTGGGACTCCACGCCTCTCTCGTGGATGATCCGTATCGCCCCGGCGATCTCTTCGCGCTCGATATCGGCGAGGCGACGCCCGCGGAAAACCTTCAACTCCTCCGTGTTCCGGAGGATGCGTCTATAGTCGGTATAGGTGTCGGGCCGCCGTGTTCGTTGAACGTGTGCGAGGAACGCTTCTACGCCTGCTTCCCAGTCCCAGGACGCGGGCGGCACGACGACCGGAGCCGCTTCCGACGTCGCCGCCATGGGATCGATGTTCTTTCGCAGCGCCTCCCGGATGCGGGCGGCCTGACTGCGGACGTCGGCCAAGCTGTCGCGCGTCGCGATCACCTGTCCGAGATCCCAACGCTTCTCCCGCCCATGAAGGCGTCCCTTGTAGGACCAACGGGCGCCCGAACGCGGGCGGATTCGTAGGAGCAGCCCGGGGCATTCCGGGTCGCGCCGTTCTGTTTCAGGACCGCCCACGTCGCGGAGGACGGCTTTGAGCACGTCCACGGTGATTTTAGCTGCCTTGCGAGACGCAACGGGATCGGTCATCGTCTGGGTCGCATCTGGGTCGCGCATTCAAACCGGTGCCGTTCGGGGTGGCCGCGAAGGGATCGGAGCAATCATCTGATCCGTATAAAGACTTCGTTAAGACCCCGTTCCTTCGGAGCCCGTAGAAAAGGTCGACAGAAGGAATCATAATCCTTGTGTCGGGGGTTCAAATCCCTCCCTCGCTACCATAATATCCATCCGCCCGGTCAATGACTTGGCGGGTTTTTCGTTGCCTTACCGGGTCCGCAAGGCCTGCAGCGCGCTGCAATACGAGTTGTGGTTTTACAACGCGTCACAACCGGGCGTAGGCTGGTCCACGCAACACGGATGGGACACGATCCTGGTGGAGCAAGAGGGCAATGGCCGAGGATCACGTCGGCAAGCTGCACAAGGTCCGGAACAAGCTCCGCGAGGAACGCCGGCAGGTGATCGACACCATGCTCGTCGCAACCAACGCATCGTCATTCATTTCCGAGTTTCTGCGGATCCAGGCGGCTATCGGCAACATTGAGCTCGCCCTTACTGACGAGCATGAACAGGCTCGTGCGGGTCGTGGCGCGGGAAGCTTCGGCACGGAAGTCTGAAGCGTGAAGAACCTGTCGCGAGATCTCTTAAGGCACCTGAGCGACTCAGTGACCCATGGCGGCCACGCGGCAGCGGCACATCTGCCGTCAGGTCTTAAGCCTCATCTCCGCGCCCGGATTGCCGGCATGGCAGATCCTAAACTGCTCCGACCAGAGGCAATCCTCGAGATTCTCATCGATGACCTGAAGGCGAAAGGCTACGTGAAATGACCAGCGGCAGCAGTCAGCCCGAGAAGATGGCCGAGGTTGCCGGACTGGCAGCCGCCATTGCCGACCGAATCCTTCAACAGCACGAGGTGGGTACGTCGATACCGCCTGAGCAATTCAGGATGCTCGTCCGCGCCGCCAGGATGCTTCTGGACAACGATGTGGCCTGGCCGCAGTCGGTCGAGCACGTGGTGATGCGGGTCGCCGAACGGCTTGAAGAGGCCGACCCCGTAACAAGGGGCGATGATGTCGTGGTGCACCTGAAGCAGGGCTCCGACGTGACGAAGCGCCCGTGGGGAGGTGAGCATGCGCTGGGGACGAACGAAGCGTAGATTGCCTGATAGCCTGACCCAGCACCTGTCGAATCCGAAGATCGTCGCCCTGAGGCCCCGGACCCGTCGGCGTAGCGCCTACCATGTCCCCGGCCTGGAGAAGGTCGCCGTCACAATCGTGACCCTCATTGTCGTCGTGCTGGCCGGTGGGCACCTGCTGCGGGCGTGGTAGTCGTCCTAAGAAGCTGCCGGCGTCCCCTTCATTGACGAGACGGGCTGATAGCCGGCCGTGCGGCTGAAGAAGCCTGTAGCCGGTCCGGCCAAATTGAGTCCGCCTGCTGACAGAGTAGAATTGCGCTCTAGTTCCCTCGCCCACAGGTTGAGAGGAGCATCGATGTCAGAGCTGCCAAGCCACGTCGTAGGCCATCGCGAGACCATGCGTGCGAGGAAGGAGGCTCAGCAGAAGAACGCCGACAGAGTGTGGACGCAGGTCGAGGCTGAGCGACGCGCGGTGGACGAGCGGACGGCAAAGTTACGAGCGATGCGACTGGCGCGCGAGAATGGCGAACGCTGAGAGGCTCATCGGCCAGGGCTACGTGCAGCCCCAAGGATCCTGAGGGGGCGAACTCATGTCTATGTCTGGGCATCAAGCCCGTGGCGCTCGCTTCTATCGAATTGCACCTGATCGGCACCCACGGGGTGGTCGATTTCACAGTTAGCGCAGGGTCACTCGCTGGACGCGATGACCTCGACCCCCAGCCGATCGAAGATTTGGGCGTGAGTCCGGAAGGGGCCGCCTAGGATTTCCGACTGGCATCCGATTCGTCGCGACTACGGGGGTATTCAAGATCCGCTGAGCCACCTCCGCTGAGGACAGCCAATTGCCGATGTAGCGGCCCGCACGGCGCACGATCGAAACGCTGATCCGAAACAAATATTCATGCACTGCGAGAGCCATCCACACAGGACAGTTTTTTCCGGCCCTTGTCAGGCATGCCGAAGATCGCCGTGATCTCCCTAAGCCGGTTACATACAGGCCGCTAATCAAGGTTGGTTCGATGTATTGAGCTGTCATTGAGCTGCCGCCGAAAAGCCGACAGTCTGCTTTGCGTCCAATCCGGCCATACGCGCGGTCTGACAGGCTGCTCCGAAGCAGACATCACCTTTGCTGCCGTCTGGCCCGCGCCGCGTCGAAGGCGGCTCAGCCTCTCCGGCCCGCATTCCTGCACGCCTCACCTGAGGAGCACCGAGCTGCTTCCGGCCAAGTTCGATCAGCCGTTACGTGCCCACCAAGACGCGAGGTCTATACCGCAGCCCTGGAGATCATGGGCTTGGCTGCAGGTCATAAGGTCTTCACCGAGCGCAAGGCTGTCCGTCGGAGCCGACCGGCCGGCACGTAGACGGCCCTCGGCGTTGTCCTGCAGAGAGCCGTCTTTGTGATCACCGCTTCGATGACCTCTGCCCGGGCATTTGCACCTCGCCCCGCCACTCTCCCGTGAAGTCCGCCTTCGACGTGTAAGCAACCGAAAAATCGCCGTTGCCCTTCACTCCGGCTAAGTCACCGGTGCCATGGGTGACTTGGTAAGTGCCTCGCGCAGTGACCCGCCCCTGAGGATCGGTCGTGGCGACGCCTTTGTAGGCGCTTGATGTTGCACCGGAAGGCGTTGTGAACGTGATGGTGCCACGAACGGGCCCCCGGCCATTCTTGAGCGTCACCGTCTCGACCCATTGCACCTTGGCGCCGTCGAGCGGCGTACCGGGACCCGTATTCAGTCCGGACGCCGTCTGCTGGATCTCCACCTCATTCAGCCCGACCGGGCGCGGTGTCTGATTATCGACGTGCCCCGTGTAATGACCGCCCATCGGCATTGCGAGCGCAGGAGTCACGGGAGCTATTGCAGCGCTAAGGATAGCGGCAAGCGTCATTGTGCGGCCCCTCGGAAGGCGGCGCTGTCCAAGCAACATCGCGGGCAGCAACATATCCTTGCTCATGCGACCTCCTATATCGGTTGGTGCAAATCGCAATCACTGTTCCGGCGCGACCTGCACAGTAAGCATGAAGGCACGTTCGGTGAACCTTCAGGATTCAAATCACCATGGATGGCGCTGAACGTCCCGGCAGGATCGCTGAAATGTTCTGAAAGCCTCCGAAAACGCGGCGAGATACCAGAGCTTTCGCTGCGCACCCTCTCGGGGTCTGCTGCCCCGGTGCGCACCGCACGAAATGCGAGGCATCGCCGTCAGACTCTCGCACCAGTAGCGGAGAAGGCGTCAGCTTGGCCGCAAAGGCAGAACACTGCTGGCGCCAAGGGCGAGGAGCAATCGATCGTCACTGGTCTGAGCGGCGCTTTGATTGAACCCTTTATAACTGTTGTCGAGCGGCAGTATCATCGGCGGCTAAGGGCCCGTGACAGTCTGCTTCCCGAAACTCGGATGTCGGCCGCTCGCCTTGAGTTTCTGATCATATGGTGATTGCTATCTGCGAGACGGTGGTCACGGATCGGTCCTCGATGATCGACAGCATCACGCTCTTTAATGTCGTAATCGATCTCCGGCGCGAGCAGGTCATCGGGAAGGACGGCCAGCGGCGGGAACTGCGTCCCCGCTCCTTCGATGTCTTGCGGCGACTTGCTGCAAGCGCGGGCGATCTCGTCAGCAAGGATGCGCTCCTCACCGATTGCTGGCCCGGCGTCATCGTCACTGAAGACTCTCTTACCCACTGCATCTCGGAGATCCGCAAGGTTTTGGGCTCGGATGCCCGGAACCTCATCCGGACCGTCCCAAGGCGCGGCTACATGTTGGTGCTGCCCGACGAGCCAAAGCCCGCAGATGCCGTACGCATCGAAGTCCGGGCTCCAATGAGCTTCTGGCCGAGCATCGCCGTTCTGCCCTTCGATGAGTTCACGGACGGTCCAGGCACCTTCGGGGCTTTGGGGGTGGGCTTTGCCGAAGACATCATCACGGAGCTTGCCCGCAATCGAAACATCACCGTCATCGCTCGCCAAAGCTCCTTCGCAGCCAAGTCGAGCGGCGGAACGGCGGCGGATGTCGCGCGACTCCTGGACGTGCGCTACGTGCTTGAGGGCAGCATTCGGCGCGCCGGCGAGCGTATGATCGTCAACGCGCAGCTCGTGGAGGGCTCCTCGAATAGCCACGTTTGGGCAGAGCGCTACGCCTTTGCGGCGGGCGAGGTCTACGAGGTGCAGGAAGAGTTGGTGGCACGGATCGCCGGTACCTTGTTCTCGGGCCTTCAGAGCCACGAGCAGGCTGCGAGCCTGCGTCGCCCACCGGCAAGCCTCGACGTCTACGAGCTCACGCTCCAAGCACTCGCGCACATGCTCCAGTTCAGCCACGCCGGCGTCATGGCGGCGCTGGAGGAGGTCGAGCGGGCTGTTGCCCTGGATCCCACCTATGCGCCGGGGCACATCGCGCGTGGCTTCTGTATTGCGACGGATGCCGGCATGGCGATCTCCGGTGAAGCTGGTCCGGAGCGGCTGGCAGACGCCGTGCAGGCAATCCGTCATGGGCTGGAACTCGACTCTTCGCTACCGATCGGCCACCGCGCCCTGAGCTATGCTCTCCTGGTGACAGGCCGGTGTGAAGAGGCTTTGATTGCTGCCGAACGCGGTGTTGCTCTCAGTCCTGGCGATGCCCTGGCTCTGGCCTTCCTCAGCCTGGCCCAAACCGCGATGGGCCGCTACGCCGCCGCTCTCGCCAGCATCGATCGCGCCATCGGCCTAAGCCCCTTGGCACCCGGCTTCTTCCAGGGCGTGGCCGCAAGCCCCCTCTATGCTCTGGACCGCTTCGATGAGGCGGTCCGGAACGCGACCGAGGCCAGCTTCAGGAGTCCGAGCTACCTTATGGCTTACGTCATGGCAGCCGCCTCGTGCGTCGCTCTGGGACGCAGGGATGAAGCGTCAACGTGGATCTCGGATCTCTTGAAACGGAGCGCAAAGTTCAGCCTCGCTCTTCCGAGGGTGACGAACGCTTACCGGCATGACCCAGGCATGGCGGAACGGTTCAGCCACCATCTCCGCTTAGCCGGGCTACCCGGCTGAGGACCGCGCCGGCTTTGAGATTGCGCCTCGACACGACCGATTGGGACGCCTCGCGAAGCGTCAGCCGGTTTGCGGGTTATCGGACCGGCTTCTGGCTCGAGACCTACCACATGCGGGGGGCATGGAGACTGTCTACGCCGCCATCGGCAAGCCCGTCGGCTTTGCGCTTTCATGCCGAGGGTCCCGGGCCACGGCACGATGATGAGCCGACACCGTCCGTTCGCTCCGGACAGCGAGCCGGACCTGCCGACCGGATCGCTGAGTCCACCTCGATACAACCCGCTTGGCTGAAAGTCAGAGGCGTTCAGTCCTTCAGGGACAATCAGAAAAGCGTCAGGATCCTTTCAGGACGTGCGGTGGATGCCGCCGCTAGTCAGCGGAGCTGACGCGCCATCGCGTTCTCAAGGAGGCTGGCATGAGCAAAGCTTGGCTCGCCCATTACGATCCCGATGTTCCCGAACATGCGGACGTCGCGCAGTTCACCTCGCTCGTCCAAATGTTCGAAGCAACGGTCGCTCGCTTCCGAGATCGCCCTGCCTTCAGCAGCATGGGTCGCAAGCTCACCTACGGTGGCTTGGACGAAGCCTCAGCGCGGCTCGCCTATCATCTTCGCTGGGTCCTCAAGTTGCGAGCGGGCGATCGTGTCGCGATCATGCTGCCGAACCTGCTGCAATACCCGATCGCCTTCTTCGGCGTGGTCAGGGCTGGTCTCGTCGTCGTCAACGTGAACCCGCTCTACACCGCGCCCGAGCTGACGCATCAGCTGCGCGACAGCGGTGCGAAGACGATCATCGTGCTCGAAAACTTCTGTGCAACGCTTCAGGAGGCTCTGCGCCTCGTCGAAGTACCGAACGTGATCGTCACAGGCGTCGGCGATGAGCTCGGGCGCACGAAGGGGATGCTGACGAACTTCGTCGTGCGCCGCGTCCGAAAAATCATCCCGCCCTGGCATATCAATGGCGCGCACCGGTGGCGCCGCATCGTCTCGACGCGGGCCGCCATTAGGGTGCCCCAAGTCGAAGTCGGAAGCGACGATGCTGCACTGCTTCAATACACGGGCGGCACAACAGGACTCGCCAAGGGCGCGATCCTGACCCACGGAAACGTGCTGGCGAATGCCCTGATCCTGGGAACGTGGTTCGCAGCCATCGGGACCGAGCGCGGAGAGACGTATCTCGTTGCTCTGCCACTCTACCACGCCCTCGCACTCATTTGCCAAGTCATCCACCGGTTCATCCTCGGTGGCTGCGGCGTGCTGATCGCCAACCCGCGTGATCTGGATGGTCTCGTCGCGGAGATGCAACGGCACCGCTTGCGGAGCATCGCAGGGGTGCCGAGCCTGTATCAGGCGCTGTCGCAGAACCCTGGCATCCGGAAGGTCGATTTCAGCGAGACGGCTGTCTGTTGTTCCGGCGGGGCACCCCTGCCGCCTGCCATTGCCGAAGCCTGGCGGGCGGTGACCGGGCTTTCGATTATCGATGGCTACGGGCTGACCGAAGTGGCTGGTGTTGCTGCCATGAACCCGTTGGGACAACGCGTGCCGCGCGGTGGAATCGGCTATCCGGTCTGCTCGACTGAGATCGAGATCCGCCGAGACGATGGCTCGCCTGCGATGCCGGACGAGCCCGGTGAGATCCACATCCGCGGCCCTCAGGTCATGCGCGGCTATTACAAGCAACCGGACGAGACCGCCCGCGTTCTCGACAGCCGCGGCTTCTTGGCGACGGGCGATATCGCGGCGATGAGCGCAGATGGGTATCTCACGCTCGTGGACCGGAAGAAGGACATGGCGATCGTCAGCGGGTTCAATGTCTACCCGCGCGAAGTCGACGATGTCCTACTGCGCCACCCGGGCATCCGGGAAGCGGCAGCGGTCGCAGTGCCGGACGCGCGCTCGGGCGAGGCGATCGTCGCCTGCGTCGTCCGGGGCGATCCCGAACTCACGGAAGCCGCTGTGATCGCGCACGCCCGGACCTCGTTGACAGCATACAAGGTGCCGCGCCGCGTGATTTTTCTCGACGCGCTCCCAAAGACGCCGGTCGGCAAAGTCTTGCGCCGCGTTCTTCGCGAGCGCGTCCTGCAACTCGGTAGCCACCCGCAGCCATAGGCGCCGAGCGGGCCCTGTCATAACGTTCACTCTCGGCGCTCATCTTGAGGTGCAGCGGCGCGGGTTGGTGACCGTCAACAACGTCCGCTCTGCCTCGCCCGTGAAGTGCTTAACTCGGGACGACGTTCGGCCAGAGATGCCGAGGCGGGAGGCGTCGAAGGCGATCCTCGATTCGACGCCCGATCGGCAAGCTCGGGCGCGTGTTCCCAACGGGCGCTGGTGGCGTCGAGACCGACGGGATGTGGATATGCGCTTCGGCGGGCGGGATCGCCGCCGAGGGCGTTCGGGCTGCGTGCCCCGATAGGACCCGCGCATGCAACCGGTCGAAACGCGCGACGGCGAGGTTCCCAGTCACACGGCCGACGGGGTTCCGCGCGGAAGCCTCACACGGCCTGGCCCAGGATCCCGAGGATCTCCCGGCGCAGCGCGACCAGGGCCGGATCGTCCCGGTGGCGCGGATAGGGCTGGTCCACCCGGATCTCGGCACGGAATGCGGCAGGGCGTGGGGACAGGACGATCACCCGCTGGGCCAGGACGAGCGCTTCCTCCACGTCATGCGTGACCAGAAGAGCCGTGAAGCACTGCTCCTGCCAGAGCCGGAGCAGCTCCGCCTGCATGGCGAGGCGGGTCAGCGCGTCGAGCTTGCCCAGCGGCTCGTCGAGGAGCAACAGGCGCGGCTCGTTCACCAGCGCGCGGGCGAGAGCCGCCCGCTGCGCCATGCCGCCCGAGAGCTGGTGCGGATAGACATCGGCGAAGCCTTCGAGCCCGACCAGGCGCAGGGCCGCATCGGTCCGGGCCGCCCGCTCGCGGGCGATGCCCCGCGCCTCAAGGCCGAGGCGCACGTTCCCGCGCAAGGTGCGCCACGGGTAGAGCGTCGGATCCTGGAACACGAGGAGCCGGGCCGGGTCCGGACCGGTCACCGAGACGCCATCGACGGTGATGCGACCCGCATCCGGAGATTCCAGCCCGGCCACGAAGCGCAGCAGGGTGGACTTGCCGCAGCCCGAGGCGCCGAGCAGGGCCACGAACTCGCCGGGCTGCACGTCGGTGTCGATCCGGTCGAGTACCGGGAGCGCGGCCCCGCGGATCGAGAAGGCGTGACTGACCGCCTCGATCGTCAGGCGACTGCCGCCCGCGTCGCGCTTCGGCTGTGCGCCCGGCCGCTCCAGGATCGCCGCTACCATTGCACCAGCCCCTTCTGCCACGACAGCACCCGGTCCCGCAGGCGGAACAGCAGGGTGATCAGTCCGGAGCACATCAGCGCCATCACGATCAGCGCGGCATCCATGTTGGCGTAGGCGGCCCAGCCCTGGGCCCATTGCAGGTACCAGCCGAGACCGGACTTCACGCCGAGCATCTCGGCCACGACCAGCACCGCGAAGGACGCGCCCAGGCCCATGAACAGGCCCACGAAGACATGCGGCAGAGCCGCCGGTATCGCGACCCGCAGGATCAGGAAGAACCGGGAGGCGCCGAGGGTCCGGGCGACGTCGAGATACGCCTTGTTCACGCCGGCGACGCCCGACCATGTGAGCACGGTGACCGGGAAGCCTGACGCGAGGGCGATCAGGAAGGTGCTCGCCGACCATGAGGACGGGAAGACGAAGAACGCCATCGGCAGCCAGGCCGTCGCCGGCAGCGGTCCGAGGAAGCGCAGGATCGGATGGGCCCAGTATCCGACCGCCTTCGACCAGCCGACTGCGACGCCGAGGGTGAAGCCCACGGCCGCCCCGATCAGATAGCCACCCGCGAGCAGCTCCAGCGAGGCCAGGGTGCTGCCGCCGAGCTTCGGCCAGTCCTCGAGGAACACCTCCAGGATCGCCTGGGGCGGCGGGAAGAACGGCATCGGCAGGAGATCGAACTTCGCCGTGACCAGCTCCCAGGTGAGGAACGCCACGCCCGAAGCGGTGAGCCAGGGCGTCCAGTAGACGAGGCGGAGGCCGGGGCCGCCGAGGCGGCCGGCGATGGCGGCGAGTACCGGCAGCGCCACGCCGATGCCCAGCGCGACGGCGGCGAACCGTGCCGTCTCGGGGAAGTCGCCCGCCTCCGGCAGGAGGAAGGTCGCGAGGGCGACCGCCAGCCACGCCGCGCCGGCGCCGAGAGCCCGCAGGGGCGGCACCGGCAGGGCGCGCGCGGTACGGAGCGGGGCGGTGCCCGCGGTGTCGGTCAGGCTCGCCACCGCCGCGTCCTCAGCTCAGCACGTCGGCGTAGACCCGCTCGGCGAATTTCGCCGTGTCGGTGGTGCGCCGGAAGACGTTTACCTGCTTCAGCTCCTCTCCGTAGAGGAGGAGCTGCCGCTTGAGGTCGGTCCCGACGGGTTGCGCGCTGTGGTGCTGGCTGCGCAGCATCGCGGCAAGATCCGCCTCCGAGCCCTTGCCGCCGTAGCTGGAGAAGATGCGGGCCGCGTCCTCCGGATCGGCATGGACCCGGTGCCCGCCTTCGAGGACGGCGCGGGTGAGCGCCGCCGCGACGGCACGGTCGTTCCGGATCAGGCTGCCGCGCACCGCCACGACGCAGCAGGTGCGGTCGGCGAACTCGCCGGACAGGTTGGTCGCGACCTCGGTGAAGCGCGGGTCCTTCAGCCAGATCCAGGTCCGCGGGTCGGAATCGGCGAGCGCCTGGGCTTCGCCCTTCTCGACGGCGAGGTTCAGGAGGTCCGCCGGATATTGCCGCCACACGACGCCGGTCTCGGGATCGATGCCGGCCTTCGCCAGCAGCAGGCCGAAGAAGTTCTTGGCCGGGCTCGCCTGATCGCTGATGGCGATGGTCTTGCCCTTGAGCGAGGCGACATCGGTGACGCCCGCCGATTTCGCCCCCAAGAGCCGCAGGCAGCCGCCGTGCAGGCCTGCGGTGATCTTCACGTCGAAGCCTTGTTCCAGCGGCTTGAGCCAGCGCAGGGCCATGCCGATGCCGGCATCGGCCTTGCCGGTGGCGATGGCTTCCAGCAGGGCCTCGGTGGACCCGCCGAAATTGACGAATTCCACGTCGAGGCCGTGCTGCGCGAAGATCCCGCGCTCCTTGGCGAGCGGCGCCGCGGCCGTGCAGATTGCGGTGGCGTTCCAGGCGAGCTTGATCGGCTTCAGCGGACCGGGCGCGCCCTCCGCGGCGGCCGGGCGGCACAGGGGACCGGCATCGAACGGCGTGCCCGGGCCCGGCGCCCAGGCGCGGCCGGTACTCGCGGCGAAGCCGAAGGGCAGAGCCGCTGCCGCGGCCCCCGCACGCAGCAGGAATCGTCGCGACGGGTGTGGGCCGGACCGCGGGGCCATTTCACGCATGACGCTCTCCGAGGCGCCGCGGCACGCGCGGCGGAGGGTGTGGCGGCGCGCTTCTGCGCCCGACCTTACGGCCGGGATATCGGCGTGCAGCAATCATTTGGGGACGGCCGTTCAGCGCGGCCTATGTATCCAATGTTCAATCCCGCCGACGGGAAGTCAATAAAACGCGCTTTTGAAATAACGGCCTTGTTCGGCACGAATCGGGCGCCGACAACCGCGTTGGAAGAACGATCCATTTGCACGCGGTCATGCTCGCAGAGGCGACCGCCACGCATGACGTGCGGGTGATCGCGTGCCTTCGCGCCGAAGGTCTTGTCCGGAACGGGCCGGCGAACCCGCCCGCGAGGAAAATCTGTGTATCGATTGACGTGGCGGGTTTAACTTTGCTGGATTTGTCAAAATATATAGATCGATCTTCTTTCCAAAGGCCGATTTTTAGTACTGCGGTTCATTGACGATCGCCCGCGCTCGGCGGACGCTTAACGGTGTTCCTTGGGGGCGGCTGGCGTTCCGCCCTGCCCCCCACGCGACCGGATCCCGATGACCATCGCCGTCCCGCCCGCCGCCGTCGCCTGCGCACTCGCCGAGCGTTTCGCCGCTGGAGCGTCGGAATTCGACCGGTCCGGCGCCTTCCCGCACGCCAACATCGCGGCGCTGCGGGCGGCCGGGTTCCTGGGCCTCACGGTACCGCGGCGGCTCGGTGGCGGTGGCGCCAGCCTCGCGCTTTCGGCCGAGGCGGTGGGGCGGGTCGGGGCCGGCGAGCCCGCGACCGCCCTGGTCCTGGCGATGACCCTGCTGCACCACGCTCTGATCCACCGGGACGACTCGCCCTGGCCGCGCCTCGTGGCCGACGCGGTCGGCCGGGATGCCGTGACGCGCGGGACGCTCATCAACGCCCTGCGCGTCGAGCCGGAACTCGGCACCCCGGCGCGGGGCGGCCTCCCGGCGACGATCGCGCGACGTGACGGTGCGGGGTGGCGGATCACCGGCCGGAAAATCTACGCCACCGGCGCGCCGGCTCTCGGCTACGGCGTCGTCTTCGCCCGCACCGACGAAGCCGAGCCACGGATCGGCAACCTGCTGGTGCCGTTCGACTCGCCCGGCGTCCGCATCGTCGAGACCTGGGACCATCTGGGGCTGCGCGCCTCGGCCAGCCACGACGTGGTGTTCGACGACGTCCCCGTGTCGGGCGACCACGCAGTGGACCTGCGGCCGCCCGAGGCGTGGCGGGAACCCGATCCGTGGCAGCAGGCCTGGAGCTGTACGCTGATCGCGGCCCTGTACGACGGTGTCGCGCGGGCGGCGCAAACCTGGTTCATCGGATTTCTGCGGGCGCGCGTCCCGGGTAGCCTCGGGGCGCCCCTGGCGAGCCTGCCGCGCTTCCACGACGCCGTCGGCGAGAGCGAGCGTCTGCTCGCCGTCAACGCCCGGCTCCTCGCGGGCCTCGCCGCCGAGACCGATGGCGGCCGTCCGCCGCCGCCGCAGGATTCGGGCTTCGCGAAGCTCACCGTCACCGAGAACGCGATCGCGGTCGTGCAACGCGCGGCCGAGCTCTGCGGCAATGCCGGCCTGACGCGGCGCAACCCGCTTGAGCGGCACCTGCGCGACGTCCTCTGCGCCCGGATCCACTGGCCCCAGGGCGATGCGGTGCGCGCCGCGGCCGGCCGTGCCGCACTCGGCGCCTGATTCGAACCAACATCGTACCGGAGCCCGTCATGAGCCTGCTGCCCCCCGACGCGATCGAGTTCGTCGGCTTCGTCGCGCCGCACCACGTCTCGGAGATCCACCCGGCCTCCGGCCCGGTGATCGATCGGGATTACCTGCGCCTGCTCGCCCAGGCCCACGAATGGGGCGGCTTCGGCCGGGTGCTGGTGGCATTTCACTCGACTTCGCCGGATTCGATCCTTCTGGCGGCACACATCGCTGCGGTGACGGAACGGCTCGGGCTGATGATCGCCCACCGCCCCGGCTTCACGGCTCCCACCGTCGCTGCGCGCCAGCTCGCGACCCTCGACCATCTCACCGGCGGCCGCGTCGCGGTCCACGTGATCACGGGCGGCGGCGACCGCGAACTCGCGCAGGACGGCGACCATCTCACCAAGGACGAGCGCTACGCCCGGACACGGGAGTTCCTCGACATCGCCCGGCTGAGCTGGGACGCCGCCGGGCCGTTCGACTACACGGGCACCTATTACCGGATCGCGGGCGGTTTCTCCGAGGTGAAGCCGGTCAATCCGGCGGGCATTCCGGTCTATTTCGGCGGCGCTTCGCCGGCGGCGCTCGCGGTGGCGGGTCGGCATGCCGACACCTACGCGCTCTGGGGCGAGACGCAGGAGCAGGTTCGCGACCTGATCGCCCGGGTCCGGGCGGCTGCCGCGCCGCATAGCCGATCGCCCCGCTTCAGCCTGTCCTTCCGGCCGATCCTCGCCTCGACGGAGGAGCAAGCCTGGGCGCGGGCCGAGTCGATCCTGGCCCGGACCCGGGCGGTCCGGGCGGCGCGAGGCCTCGGCCCGGCCGCCACGCCGCAGAACGAGGGATCGCGGCGCCTGCTTGCGGCCGCGGCGCAAGGGTCGCGCCTCGACAGGCGCCTCTACACGGCGATCGCCGTGGAGACCGGCGCGGCGGGCAATTCCACGGCTCTGGTCGGCACCCCCGAGCAGGTCGCCGAAGCGCTGCTCGACTATCATGATCTCGGCGTCCGCACCTTCCTGATCCGCGGCTTCGATCCGCTGGAGGACGCGATCCAGTACGGGCGCGAGCTGCTCCCGGCATTCCGAGATCTGCTCGCCCGGCGCGGCCGCGCCGCGGAGGCCGCGTGATGCGCCGGCTGCTCGCCCTCGCGTTCCTGACGCTTCTTGCCGCCCTCCCAGCCCGGGCCGAGGACGTGCTGCGGGTCGGTGACCAGCGCGGCAATGCCCGCGCCCTGATGGAGGCGGCCGGTGTCCTCGAGGGCCTGCCCTATCGCCTCGAATGGAGCGAGTTTCCCGCCGCCGCCCCGCTCCTGGAGGCGCTGAACGCCGGGGCCATCGACGCGGGCGGCGTCGGCGACGCACCCTTCACCTTCGCGGCCGCCGCGGGCGTGCCGGTGAAGGCCTTCCTGGCCTTCCGTAACCGGCAGGACGGCCTCGCGATCCTGGTGCGGCCGGATTCGCCGATCCGCGCCGTGGCGGATCTGAAGGGTCGGCGCATTGCGACCAACCGGGGTTCCATCGGCCATCAGGTCGTGCTGGCCGCCCTCGAAGAGGCCGGGCTGCCCGCCGACAGCGTCACCTTCAGCTTCCTGCCGCCGGCGGACGCGAAGCTCGCCCTGGCCTCCGGCGCCGTCGACGCGTGGTCGACCTGGGAGCCCTACACCTCGGCGGCCGAGCTTGCCGGGCTGGTGCGGGTGGTGCGCGACGGTAACGGCATCACCCCCGGCCTCAGCTACGCCGTCGCCAGCGAGACCGCGCTGAAGGCCAAGCGCGCCCTGCTGGCCGATTACGCGGCCCGCCTCGCCCGGGCTCGCGCCTGGGCGCTGCGCGATCCCGCCCCGTATGCCGCCGTCTGGTCGAAGCTCATCGGCCTGCCGGAGGCGGTCCCGCTGCGCTGGTTCGGCCGGGCGCAGTACCGCACCGTGCCCATCGACGCGGACGTGATCGCGGGCGAGCAGCGGATCATCGATCTCTACGTCCGCGCCGGACTGATCCCGCAGGCGCGGGCGCCCCGGGCGGAGGCGATCCTCGATCCCGGATTTTCCGAAGCGCTGATCGCCGTGCGATGATGGCGGCGGAGGACCCGACATGCACGACAGCGGCGACGAGCACAGCCACGCCCACAGCCACGCCCACGAGCCGGCGACGGCGGAGCACCACCACGGCAGCGCCGAGCGGTGGAAGCACGACGGCGTCCGGGTGATTCCCGGCGACCGGCTGGATTCCAACACGGCGCAGACGCCAGGCATGTTCCGGCAGGCGGCGATCAACGCCGCCCGGGTCGGCGCGCAGAAGATCTGGGCCGGCACGGTGGCGATCCAGCCCGACGCCAAGACCGGCGTCCACCATCACGGCGCGCTCGAGAGCGTGATCTACGTGGTCTCGGGCCGCGCCCGCATGCGCTGGGGCGACAGCCTCGAATACGTCGCCGAGGCCGGCCCAGGCGACTTCATCTTCGTGCCCCCCTTCGTGCCGCACCAGGAGATCAACGCCTCGACCGACGAGCCCCTGCACTGCGTGCTGGTGCGCTCCGACAACGAGGCGGTGGTGGTCAACCTGCCCGACATCCAGGCGGCCGAGCGGCCCGAGACGGTGTACTGGGTCGACCCGATCCACAAGCATCCGTGAGACGCCGGAGGCCACCCCGATGAGCCGGGACCGTCAGCTGCATCTCGGCGCGTTCATGCGCCCGGTCGGGATCCACACGGCGTGGTGGCGCTATCCGGGCGGCTACCCGGACGCCAATTTCAACTTCGCGCATCTGGCGCAGTTCGCGCGGCGGCTCGAGGCGGCAAAATTCGACGCGTTCTTCATGGCCGATCATCTGGCGGTGATGAACATGCCGATGGCGGCGCTGCGCCGCTCGGCCACCGTGACGTCGTTCGATCCCCTGACCCTGCTGCCGGCGCTCGCCGTGCTGACCGAGCGGATCGGGCTGATCGCGACCGCCTCGACCACCTACAACGAGCCCTACCACGTCGCCCGCAAGTTCGCGTCCCTCGACCACATCTCGAACGGGCGGGCCGGCTGGAATCTTGTCACCTCCGGCAACCCGGACGAGGCCCTGAATTTCGGCCGCGACGCGCATGTCGATCACGCCACGCGCTATGCCCGGGCCCGCGAGTTCTTCGACGTGGTCACCGGGCTGTGGGATTCCTTCGCCGACGACGCCTTCCCGATGGACCCGGAGAGCGGCCTGTTCGTCGATCCGGCGAAGATCCACGTCCTCGACCACCGGGGCGAATTCCTGAAGGTGAAGGGCCCGCTCAACATCGCCCGCCCGGTCCAGGGCTGGCCGGTGATCGTGCAGGCCGGCGCCTCGGAGGCGGGCAAGCAGATCGCGGCCGAGACCGCCGAGATGGTGTTCGGCTCCGGCTCGACCCTGGAGGCGGCCCAGGCCTTCTACGCGGACGTGAAGGGCCGGATGCCGGCCGCCGGACGCGATCCGGACAATCTGAAGATCCTGCCCGGCTGCTTCGTGGTGCTGGGCGAGACCGAGGCGGAGGCGCAGGCCAAGAAGGCGCGCCTCGACGATCTCGTCCATCCCGACAGCGGGTTGGCCAACCTGTCGGTGCGCCTCGGCGTCGATGCCACGGGCTTCGACCTCGACGCGCCGCTGCCCGACCTGCCCGAGACCAACGCCAGCAAGAGCGGACAGGCGCAGATCGTCGATTACGCCCGCCGCACCGGTGCGACCGTGCGGGAGCTCGCCCGCAAGGTCGGCGGCTACGGCGGTCTGCAGATGGTCGGGACTCCGGCGCAGGTCGCCGACCGCATGGAGGAGTGGCTCGAGACCCGCGCCTGCGACGGCTTCAACGTGATGTTCCCCTTCGTGCCGGAGGGGCTCGACGACGTGGTCGACCGTCTGGTGCCCGAGCTGCAGCGCCGCGGCCTGTTCCGCACCGCCTATTCGGGCACCACCCTGCGCGATCACCTCGGCCTGAAGCGGCCCGCGAACCGCTACTTCGCCGATTGAGGATTGTTCTGTCGGCCGGCGGGGAAGAGGCCGGCCGCGTCGGACTCAGCGCCCCTGCGCGTCGCGCAGGACCGCCCGCACCTGACCGGCGGCGATGGCGAGCGCCGTCTCCTGCGGGGCGCCATCCGACTCGTCCTGCGCCAGAGAGCCGAGCCTGTAGGCGATTCGGTGCTCGACGGCCTGCAGCAACTCGCGCGCCGGTTCCGCCTCGATGCGAAGCAGCGTCTGCGCGAGATCAAGATAGGCACTCCGGAGGAGGCTGAAGGCAAAGCGTGTCGCGGCTTCATCCGCGATCGGTGTCATATCGGTCATGGCGTGTTCCTGACTAAAACACGCTCCCCAGAACGCCGGTTCTATATACCGCTATTTTAAGATTGTAAATCTGCCTGATGTTAAGTGTTCGCGGGATGCAATCGGTTGCGGAAATTATAACCTATGATGGCGCTGCTGCGCTTCCGGAATCGACACGTTCAGGCAGCGTCCAGCCGGCGCCGGCACAGCGTCCGACACGCGCGTTCTCCTGCTCCCGCATTCCGGGCGTCATCAGGCTTTCGCGACGGCAGAAGCGTCGAATCCGGCCTCTCCTCAGTCGGAGCAGGACCAGATCGGTCGCGGCAGACGACGCGCGGAGATGAGCCTGCCGGAATGCCGCCGCCGTGGAGCAGGACGATGCGCGAGGCGGCGCAATTTTTCTGATCGTTCAGCGAAGAGTTTTTCAGCAGCACACCCATGCACTTTTGGGATACTGTCGGAACAACGGCACCGCCATCGTGCGATGCCGCAAATATTGATGCGCTGCAATAACGCGATCATACGAAAACAAGCCGGGCGCACTCGGCCGATGACAGTCTCGGAGACGACCGGCTTTGCGCCAGGTCGCCGGTCCGGACCCCAGGGAGGATCACGGGCTCCATGAGGAAGAACAAGGTCATCTCGGCGGACGAGGCCATCGCGCTGATCCGCGAGAACGACGTCGTGACCACCACGGGGTTCGTCCAGAGCTGCATCCCGGAGGCGCTGCACGCGGCTCTGGAGAGGCGCTACGTCGAGACCGGCTCGCCGCGCGGGCTGACCCTGATCATGACCGCGGGCGCGGGCGACAGCAAAGGCCTCGGCACCGGCCGGCTGCACCATGACGGCCTGCTCGCGCGGGTGATCGCGGCGAATTTCGGCCGCATGCCCAAAGTCGCTAAAGCGGCCCAGGACAACCTGATCCGCGGCTATAACCTACCCCAAGGTGTGATCTCGCAGCTCTACCGGGCCTGCGCCGCGGGCCAGCCGGGCCTGTTCTCGAAGGTCGGCCTGAAGACCTATGTCGATCCGCGTCACGGCGGCGCCAAGGTCAATGAGCTGACCACCGAGGACATCGTCAAGCTCGTGGAGGTCGATGGCGAGGAATGGCTGTTCTACACGGCCACCAAGATCGACGTCGCCTTCATCCGCGCCACCTCGGCCGATCCGTCGGGCAACTTATCCTACGAGAAGGAGGCCCTCACCCTCGACTGCCTCGCCCAGGCCATGGCGGCCCGCAACAACGGCGGCATCGTCGTCGCGCAGGTCGAGCGCATCGTCGATGACGGATACCTCCTGCCGAAGGACGTGCGCGTCCCCGGCATTCTCGTCGATTGCGTCGTCGTCGCAGAACCCGAGATGCACCGGATGAACTACGGCGTGGTGCACGACGCCGCGCTCGCCGGCGAGATTCGCGTGCCGGTCACCGGGATCAAGCGCATGGCGCTCAACGAGCGCAAGATCATTGCCCGGCGCGCCGCCTTCGAGTTGCCGCCGAACGGCGTGGTCAATCTCGGCGTCGGGGCTCCGGAAGGCATCTCGTCCGTCGCCAACGAGGAGAAGATCACTCCCTACATCACGCTCACCACTGAGGCGGGCGCGGTTGGCGGCGTGCTGGCCTCCGGCTCGAGCTTCGGCGCGGCCACGAACGCCGATTGCATCATCGACCAGAACCAGATGTTCGACTTCTACGATGGCGGCGGCCTCGACATGACCTGCCTCGGCATGGCCGAGTGCGACGAGGCCGGCAACGTCAACACGTCGCGATTCGGCGGCAAGCTGAACGGCTGCGGCGGCTTCATCAACATCTCGCAGAACGCCCGCACCGTGGTGTTCGCCGGAACCTTCACGGCGGGCGGCTTGGAGATCGCGGTCGACGACGGCCAGGTCCGGATCGTGACCGAGGGCAAGGCCCGCAAGTTCGTCGGCAGGGTGCAGCAGAACACCTTCTCGGGGCCCTACGCGGTCGAGCGCTCTCAGCCGGTCCTCTACGTGACCGAGCGCTGCGTCTTCCAGCTCACCCCGGAGGGCCTCGAATTGATCGAGGTCGCGCCCGGCATCGACATCGAGCGCGACATCCTCGCCCACATGGACTTCAGGCCGGTGGTTCGGAACCCGGTGCCGATGGATCCGCGGATCTTCCGCGAGGAGCCGATGGAGCTGATCTCGGACCTGCTCAACCTCGATCTCAAGTCGCGCGTCAGCTACGACGGCGAGCGCAACATCCTCTTCGTCAACCTGGAAGGCTGGTACTGCCGGGTGAAGGGCGACATGGACGAGTTGCGCATGACCATCGTCGAGGCCTGCCGGAAGGCCGGCCAGAGGGTCAACGCCGTGATCAACCACGACGGATTCAGGCTCAACGAGAACTTGGTCGACGATTACGCCGGCATGGTCCAGTACCTTCAGGCGAATTACTACGCGACCACGACCCGCTACGCGACGAGCGCCTTCCTGCGCCTGAAGATGGAGGAGGCGCTGAACAAGCGCGGTGTCGCCCCGCATGTCTTCGAGCGGAAGGAGGAGGCGCAAGCCTTCGTCAGCAGCACCGAGGACAAGAAGGCGCGCAAGCGGATCTCGCCGGCCGTCGCCTCCGCCGCCTGAGACCGCGCACGGCGCTTGCCGGCGGCGCGTTGCGGACGGATGCGGCACCGCTCCGTTCTGGTATACGAGCCGGATGCCGTCCGCGTTCCGGGTCCTGCGGGTGAGCGTCGCGAGGAGCTCCGCCCTGTACCTGCACCACCGCGATCTCGTGGCGCCGGTCGAGCGAGACGCGGTCTCCGGTGCGGATTGGGCCGCGCAGGTCGCGGCGCTGGCCCACGACGCCCTCATCGGCGAGCTGGAGACCTGGCCGAAGCCGGGACTTGTCAGCCCGGTCGATTCCGGCAGCCACGACGACATGGATGCCGACACCCTGCGCCGGAGCGCGGCGGCGATCCGGCCGTACTTCGCCGAGCTGGTCGAGGCCGGTGCGGGGGCTGCCGCCATGGTGCAGCTCCGGGCCATCGGGATGCGGGCCGAAACCGCGATGATGCGTGCCACCGCCGGCATCAACGCCCATCGCGGCGCGATCTTCTCGCTGGGCCTCATCTGCGCGGCGGCTGGCGCGATCGGCGAAGCGCTGGAAACGGCTGAAGCCTGTGCCGACACCGTGCGCCACCGCTGGGGCGACGCAATCGCCGATGCGCCGGCATCGCCGGTGAGCCACGGCGGCCGGGCGGCGCGCCGCTACGGCGTCGGCGGGGCGAGTGCCGAGGCGGCGGCCGGGTTCCCGACGATCCGCAGCGTCGGCCTGCCGGCCCTGCGCCACGGCCGCAGCTGCGCGCCCGGGGATGCCGAGGCGGCTCGGATCCAGTGCTTCTTCGCGCTCCTGGCCGTTGTCGACGACACGAACCTGCTGCACCGCGGCGGCGCGGAAGGGCTGGCCGCCGCCCGGTCGGCGGCTGCCGAATTCGTGGCCGACGGCGGCATCGCGGCGCCCGGCTGGCGCGATCGGGCCGTCGCGATCCACCGAGCCTTCGTCGCGGCGCGCCTCAGCCCGGGCGGTTGCGCCGACCTCCTCGCCGCGACGCTGTTGCTGGACGCGCTCGCGAGACCTCCCGGGCACTGTGCATAGCTGACCACGCGAGAATGGACCGTCCGGTCGCATTCAAGCGCGGCCGATCGATCCCCACATGGTGTCGGTCCCCCGCCCCTGCCTCGGCCCGCCCGTGACCTTCTTCCGGATCGCGCTTCTCGCGCTGGTTGCCCTCTTCCTTGTGCCGATCGCCATCTCGGCCACGCTCTACTGGTTGCGCGCGAGCGGCGACTGGCGGCTCGCCGACCGGTCGAGCGCCGGATTGCTGCCGCCGGCGGATCGGCATCCCGGCGCGGTGGTGCGCATCTTCTCCGCCCGGACCGTCAGCTGGCGCGGCATCGTCGCGACGCACAGCTGGATCGTCATCAAGGGCCGCGACGAGCGCAGCTACCGCCGGTTCGACTACACCGCCTGGGGCCAGCCGATCTGGGTGGACCGCTTCGTGCCCGATGGCCGCTGGTTCGGGAACCCGCCCGACGTGGTGTTCGCCGCGGACGGTCCCGAGGCCGAGGCCATGCTGCCGCGGATCCGCAAGGCCGTGGCCGAGTACCGCTTCGCCCGCCCCGGCGATTATGTCGTCTGGCCGGGTCCGAACTCGAACACGTTCGTCGCCGCGATCATGGCAGCGGTTCCCGAGATGCGGGCCACGCTGCCGACCACGGCGATCGGCAAGGACTTCCCCTACGATGGCCGCTGGATCGGCCGGACGCCGTCGGGCACCGGCATCCGGATCAATCTCGGCGGCTATGCCGGCCTGACGCTCGGCTGGGTCGAGGGACTCGAAGTGAACCTGCTCGGGGGCGTCGCGGGGATCGATCTGCGCCGGCCGGGGATCAAGCTGCCGGCTCTGGGACGGCTCGGACTCTGAAGGTCTGCGAGCGCGTCGCGAAGCGTCGGCTGTGACCCCTGGGGCCGGGCGCAGCCCTGTGCGGGCCGCGCCCGTGCGCTCACGGTGCGAGGTCGTGGACAGGCTCCTTGACCGGCGTGGCACTGCTGTTCAGCACGGTGCTGCCGGTCGAGACCGGCTTCAGCAGCGACCGGTCGATCTGCGGGGGCGTCGGGAGCTGGAGCTGCGCGCTCGTGTCGGCCCATTCCTGCGCGACGCGGTCGGGATCGTCGTTGAGCTTGGTGCCGTAGCTCGGGACGATCTCGCGGATCTTGGCCTGCCATTCCGGCGTGGCGACCTTCCGGGCGAAGACCTTCTCCAGCACCTGCAGCATGATCGGCGCCGCCGTTGATGCGCCGGGGGAGGCTCCGAGCAGCGCCGCGATGCTGCCGTCCTTGGCGTTGACGATCTCGGTCCCGAGCTTCAGCACGCCGCCCTTGTCTGGGTCGCGCTTGATGATCTGCACGCGCTGGCCCGCCTGCCAGAGGCGCCATTCCTCCTTCTTGGCCTTCGGGAAGTATTCGCGCAGCGCCGCGATCCGGTCGTCGTCCGACAACATCAGTTGCCCGGCGAGGTACTCGACCAGCGGGAACTCGTCGACGCCGACCTTCATCATCGGCCAGATGTTGCTGGTCGTGGTCGAGCTGAGGAGGTCGAAGTAGGAGCCCTCCTTCAGGAACTTGGTCGAGAAGGTCGCGAAGGGCCCGAACAGGATCACGCGCTTGCCGCCGAGGACCCGTGTGTCGAGATGCGGCACCGACATGGGCGGCGAGCCGACCGACGCCTTGCCGTAGGCCTTGGCGAGGTGGAGCATGGCGACGTCGGGATTGTCGTTGATCAGGAACGAGCCGCCCACGGGGAAGCCGGCATAATCCTGGCCTTCCGGGATGCCGGATTTCTGCAGCAGGTGCAGGGCGCCGCCGCCGGCACCGATGAACACGAACTTGGCGTCGACCGTGCGGCGCGTGCCGTCCTTGAGGTTCTTGGCGGTCACGCGCCACGAGCCGTCGGCGTTCTTGGTGATGGTCTCGACCTCGGTCGAGAGCCGAAGCTGGAAGCTCGGCTGCTTCTGCAGGTAGGCCACGTATTGCCGGGTCACCTCGCCCCACTCGCAATCGGTGCCGAGCGGCGACCAGGTGGCGGCGACCTTCTGCTTCGGGTCGCGCCCTTCCATCATCAGGGGCACCCACTTGCGGAGCTGCTCTGGATCTTCGGAATACTCCATGCCGGCGAAGAGCGGGCTCGCCTTGAGGGCCTCCCAGCGCTTCCGCAGATAGGCGATGTTGTCGTCGCCCCACACGAAGCTCATGTGCGGCGTGGCGTTGATGAACGAGCGCGGGTCCTTCATCACACCGGTCTTGACCTGATAGGCCAGGAACTGACGGGTGACCTGAAAGGCCTCGTTGATCTCCACCGCCTTGGCAATCTCGACCTGCCCGTTCTTCTTCTCGGGCGTGTAGTTCAGCTCGGCCAAGGCCGAGTGGCCGGTGCCGGCATTGTTCCAGCCGTTGGAGCTCTCCAGAGCCACCTGATCCAGGCGCTCGACCATCTCGATCGACCAGTTCGGCTCCAGCTCGTTCAGCCAGACGCCGAGCGTCGCGCTCATGATGCCGCCGCCGATCAGCAGCACGTCGACCCGGCTGTCGGCGCCCTCGGCCAGGGCCAGGGACCCCGGCAGCGCCGCCGCCACGAGACCGGCCGCCGCGGTGCCGAGCATCTGCCGCCGGCTCAGGGGCAGCGCCGCCTGCGGTTGCGGGTTGCGCAGGTGCTGGTTCTTGTCGTCGGCACGCATGGCCGGATCCCTTGTTTGCGTACCGGGCCTGCTCGGCGAGCAGGCCCGCGTACGGGAAGGCGTTCCAAGGCGGCGAGGCACTGCGCTCACCGCCAAACCTTCAGGATCGTTTCCTCAGAACAGAAGCCGCCGGCCGAGGGCTCTTCGCGGACCCGTTTCGGCAGGCAGCGGCTTTCCGGCGCGCGCGCCGATGCTCGAAGGAGCGCGGCGCGTGGCAGCTTGGCCGGATCGACGGTCTCTCCTCTCAACCCCCGCCAAGACATGGTTCGGCCGGCAGGAGAGCGGCCGTGGGAGTAGAGAAGACGCTGGCCGGTCCGGCTCAGCGGTTCGATGCCGGCCTCATAGAGGATGGGGTCGGAAACGACAATCTCGGCAAGGGTTGCAAAGGGCACGGCCTTGTCAGGCTCGTTCGAATCCCGGACCTGTGCCGACGAAGACATGCGCGCGTCGCGTCGGGTTCTCTGTGGACTATGGGAGACTTGCCCCCGTGAGTGCCGGCGAGGAATCGCTGTGCCATCCGCTCGGAGAGTGGAACCGACTCTCATGCCATGTTGCGATGATCGCGTCGGCATCGCAGTCTCTGCGAGCGCAGCGAGGCAGTCCAGCCGGCATGACGACGGCCGATGTCGCGCGAACCTGGGTCACTTCTCTGCGCTCGTGATGACCTTGGGAGGACGTCACCCGATTGCTCAGACCTGGAGTCGGATCAAAGGCCCGGTGCGATTTGCGACACCCGCCTTGTCATTCCGGGGCGCCGCAGGCGAGCCCGGAATCCAGACCAACACCGCGTGCCTGCAGGGCACTGTCGGCGGATCCGGGTTCCGGTCCCTGCTTCGCAGTCCCGGAACGTCGGCGTTGTCGTCCGTGGGCGGAGGTCTGTTCCTGCTAAGTCGTGGCTGAGCCGCATGAGCCGGACGGCTGCACGCCGACCAACCCCAAACGCCCAGCCTGCGATCTCCAAAATCCGCTACGGGGCGCGCTTGAACCGGATGATGCTGCGCGAGAGGCGGCCCTCATCCCAGTTCGGCATCGCCCGCCAGGGCGTGACGACGTCGGCATAGGGCCCGTCGATCGTGATCGACCGTCTCTGCTCGGTGCCGACCCATTCCGGCGCCCAGGCGGTCTGCACCGCGGTGACCCACTGATCGCCTTCGATTCGGTAGCGACCGATATAGGCGACCAACGTCTTCATCAGCGCCGCGCGATCGGCCTCCGAGGCTGCTGGCTTGCGGTCGCTACCTTCGAGATTGAACGCGACCCAGCCGTCACGGGTGAAGATAACGCGCCCGCGCGGCGTGCTGCCCATCGCGTCGACGATCTTGCCCGTCTCCTTGTCCTCGACCCGGTAGGAGACGAGTTCCCAGGTCCCGACGATCTGCTCGGCGAGGAAAGGGCCGGCCTGGGGCGACGGCCGGTCGGTGTGATCGGGTGCGCCCAGCGCTGCGGGACCACCCAGCGCGAGGATCAGGAGAAGCGAGGCCCCGAAAGCTCGCGTGACAGATCTCGAGATGCGCATGCCTTCGATCACGACGCTGCAGAGGGGGGCGCGGGATCGCGCAGCGCCGCTATGCCGACAGGCGTTCGCTCATCCAATCACCGCACACGCTTGGCAGCCAGACCGGATCTGCACCCCTGACGGCGCGCTCTCAGTTGCCGTTGCGGGCCATTCGGGTGCGTCCGCCGCCATCCGCAACCGTCGGGAGCGGATCCTGCGTACCCGACACGACGACGAGGCGCTGGACTTCGCCCCGCAGGAAGGCCTGGAGGAAGCGGTCGTAATCGCGAAACGACACGCAGCCATTCGAGTCGCCGCGCGGTCCCAGCATGTAGGTGTGGGCCAGCAGGCCGACACGGCCGTAGACGGCCTCGCTGCCGCCGACCGGCGAGAGCCGGATCGCCCGCACGCCGTGGAACAGTGCCTCGCGCTCGGTCAGGTCGTAGGTGCCCGGCGGGGTCGGGCCGCGCATCCGCACATTGACCAGACGGGGCTCGTCCAGGCCTTCGCCAAGGCCGGAATGCGCCTCCAGGCGCTCGCCGTTCGGCAGGGTCACGGTGCGCGCGGCGATGTTGTAGACCGCGACCCCGGCCGAGGCACTCGGCTCCCGGGACAGGGGGAGCGGCGGCGAGATGCGCCGCTGCGGCACGAGATCTGCCGGCTTGCTCTCCAGCGCCGTGTAGGCCAGGGCGGGGCCTTTCTCGATGCCGAACAGCTTCTCAAGGAACGAGGGCTCGTCGCTCGGCGGCGCGACCGGCTGGGCGGCCGGCTGCTCGCGGCGCGCCATCCGCCGGTCCGCCCTGCGGGCGTAACCGGAGCCTCCCGGAGTTCGGAACTCGGGCGGACGCGGGATCGGAAGAGGAATGATCATCGCCTCGCGTGGCGGCGCGGCGCTCTGGGCGTCCGCCTCGGTAGCGCTATCGGGAGACGGCGGAATTGCAGGCAGTGCGATCTGCGCCCAGGCCCAGCGCGACAGAGAGCCACCGGAGGCATCGCGCCAGGTCTCGACGGCGGGCGCCTCAAGGGGCGGCGCGTCGGCTCTGGCCTCCGCGCGCGGCGACTCGTCCAGCGGTTCGGCGGCTGTGATGGAAGCGGCCGTCTGATTCGGCGATCCGTCGGGCGGCGCTCCGCGACCCAGGTGGCCGCTTCCGACGGCAGCCATCACCAGCGCCCCGGCCAGCACCGCGAGGGGCGCCGCACAGGAGCGGCGCGCGCTCCGGGCTTCAGAACCGTCCAGCGGCACGGAATCGATGGCCATGTGTTGCCCAGGCTCCTCGTCGCGGAGCGGGCGCTCGACCGATCATCGCAACCCCGACGGGCAAATCCCGAGGAATCGCGACGGACCGACCGGCCCCGCTCACCGTGAAACAGCGGGGCCGGGCCGGCTTTTCTGGGGCGGCTCCATGGTCGATCTGGGATCGAGTGGGACCATTTTCGGGCGGGATCGAACCTCTTCTCGAAGGTTTCGGCCGCCGAATAGGCGGCCGATGACCATTAGTCGTTGTCGATCTGACGCCCGAGCAGCGCGATTGCCCGCTCGTAGACCGGCGCGGCGTTCCAGCCCTGGATCGCCGCGAAGTTCGGCTCGCCCGGCTGGTAGCCCGCACCCGCGCGCCAGCCATGCGCCTTCAGGAAGTTGGCAGTGGACGACAGGGCCGCGCCGACATTGTTCAGGTCGCCGGTGCCGTAGGTCAGCACATTCTTCGGCAGGAACTGCGTGTGGCCGACCTCGCCGTGCGCCGCGCCGCGGGTGCTCGGCGTCAGCAGACCCCGGTCGATCAGCGTCAGTGCGGCGTAGAGCTGGTCGGTGAAGTACTCAGACCGGCGGCAATCGTAGGCGAGCGTCGCCACGGCCGAGAGCGTGTTGACGTTGCCCCGCACCGCGCCGAAGCCGGTCTCCATGCCCCAGATCGCCAGGAGCGGGCCCGGCGGAACGCCGTAGCGCTGCTCGATCGAGTCGAACAGGGCCGCGTTCTGCCGCTTGAGCGCCCGGCCGCGCGAGACGATCGCCGGACCGCCACGCTTGGCGAGGAACTGCTCCAGCGACAGCTTGAAGCTGTGCTGCCCGCGATCGGCCGAGATGGTGGCCGTGGAGTAGGTGGTGTTCTGGAGCGCCGCCAGGCTCGCCGCGCTGGCCCGCCCGCGCGCCTCCTCGGAGAATTGCCGCTTCCAGGTCTCGAAGCCGGCCGCGTTGCTGCCGCACTGTGCCGCCTGGACCTGCCCGGCGCTGAAGGCGAGCCCGGCGATTGCCGCCATCGCCAGGGTCTGACGCCGCATCTTGTCTGTCACGCGAAACACTCCTTGGCGCGCAACCGCGCCCCGTCCTCATGGCGATACCGGGTCACATCTCGTCGATATCAGGGCGAGAAGATGTCGAAGGCGCGACCTCCGGCCGTCAGGTCTTCAAATCATCGCGCATTCGCGGCTTTACGGCGAGATGGCAGCGGCGAAGCCCTGTCCGCATCATGAACAAGACGTGTCGCGCTTCTGCTCGCGCCGTGCCGGCGCCCCGCAGCACTTTCCACGAACGACAGTGTTGCAGCGTTCTCATTCGAGGTGACCGAACCGCAGAACGCTTTGCCAACAAAGTTTATCGAGCAGAAATCTGCAGGCTTACTGTCACAACCCTGTCAAATGACAGTCATAGCTTTGCCGGCGGAAAGATTTTGCTGGAGAAACGGTGTGGGCTCCACAACCTGCATGGCAATACGTCGCCCTCCGTTGCTTCGTCTCTCCTGACCGGCTCCCGGGTTCTTCGCGAGAGCGGCCATGCTTCCGAAATCCGGCCTGCCTTCGCAGGGACCATCCTCCCTCAAACGGTGCTGATCCGCGCCACGCGCCGCGAGGACCAGCGCTCGCGGAGCGGCGCAGGCACGCCGACCTGACAAACAGCGAGACAGGACAATCATGGCCCTCGGAATGCACGGCACCGGCTCATCGCGCGCGGCCTCGCTCGGTCCCGACCTCGACCGCGATGGGGTCGCGAAGGCGTATGGCCGCTGGGCGCCGGTCTATGATCTGGTCTTCGGACCGGTCTTCGCGCAGGGGCGGACTCTGGCGGCGGCCGCGGCCGAGCGGGTCGGCGGCCGGATCCTGGAGGTCGGCGTCGGGACGGGCCTCTCCCTGCCGGCCTATCGCCGGGCCCGCAGCATCGTCGGGATCGATATCTCGGCGCCCATGCTGGAAAAGGCGCGCCGGCGGGTCGCGCGGCTCGGCCTGCGCAATGTCGAGCGCCTCGCCGTCATGGACGCGGAGCACCTCGATTTCGAGGATGCGTCTTTCGACGTGGTCGTGGCGCAATATGTGGTCACGGCGGTGCCCAACCCCGAGGCGGCCCTCGACGAGTTCGCCCGCGTGCTGCGCCCCGGCGGCGAGATCGTCATCACCACCCGGATCGGCGCCGAGGCCGGCCTGCGC
The DNA here is from genome assembly GCF_058790235.1 of Methylobacterium sp. FW102-HT35C08. Taxonomy (NCBI): domain Bacteria; kingdom Pseudomonadati; phylum Pseudomonadota; class Alphaproteobacteria; order Hyphomicrobiales; family Methylobacteriaceae; genus Methylobacterium; species Methylobacterium sp. FW102-HT35C08. The sequence goes on from NZ_JBYTCL010000002.1 coordinate 3,119,320, forward strand.
CGGGCCGTCGAGCACGCCCTGGCTCCGGTGACCAGCCGCCTCGGCTGGCGGACCGAGTTCGCCTGGAACCGCTACGCCGCCTGGGCCGCCAAGGCCCCGGTCGAGATCGTCGAGCGCCGGGCGCTGCCGCCGCTCGGCCACTTCTCGCTGGTCCGCCTGCGCAAGCGCGACGCCTGAGGCGGCACGAAACTTCTTACCAGCCCACAACCATCCGATCGGGGAAGCACATCATGGCGAGCTTTCTGGAGGCGCTGCGCGTCCAGCGCTGGGACGACCACCGTTACTATCACCACAACCGCGTCAACCAGAGCTTGCACGTGGTCAGCGCGATCAGCTTCCTGGTGGCGTATGCGCTGGCGTTCAAGGATCCGGCGACGGCCGCGCTGATCGGCTGGCTGGTGGCCATGACCTCTCGGCAGGCGGGTCATCTGTTCTTCGAGCCGAAGGGCTATGATCACGTCAACGCGGCCACCCACGAGCACAAGGAGGAGATCAAGGTCGGCTACAACCTTCAGCGCAAGATCGTGCTGCTGGCGATCTGGGCCCTCTCGCCTCTGCCGCTCTACTTCGATCCGAGCCTGTTCGGCCTGATCGCGCCGCATCAGACCACGACCGATTTGATCCGCAATATCGGCTGGATCTGGCTGTGGCTCGCCCTGGCGGGCCTGCTGTTCCGCATGGTTCAGCTGTTCGTCCAGCGCGACATGCAGACCGGCTTGGTGTGGGTGACGAAGATTCTCACCGACCCGTTCCACGACATCAAGCTCTACCACAAGGCGCCCCTGGCGCTGCTGCACGGCGAGTGGGTCGAGGATCACGAGCCGCACGAGCGCGGCGCCTGAACGGGTATCCGTGCGCCGGGCCGTGTACCGGCCCGGCGCGCTCGGATCAGGTCTGGTTCGGCGCGCGCAACCCCAACCAGCCGCCGAACCTGCCCAGCCTGACCGTCGCGACCTCGCGCAGGATCGACCGGCGGATCGCCTTGTCGCTGGGCGCCGTCCCGTCCCACCAGCCATCCGCCTGCATGGCGCGCGCCGCCGCCACGAACCGGTCCGCGACGGCCGCGAAGGCGGCATCGTCATAGGCGAGGTTGAAGATCATCCGGCCGGTCCCGACCCACGACAGGGCCAGCCCCTCGGCGCGCAGGTAGAATTGCAGCATCCAGTTGTAGCGGGACGGCTTGGTGTACAGGACCGTCCAGACCGTGGACATGTGGGCCACCCGCACCGGCAGTCCCGCCTCCGCCAGCATTCCGTTGAGGCGCGCCGCCCGCGCATCCCAGGTCGCGTCGAGGCCGCGGTACAGCCCGGCGACCTCGGGCGTGTCCAGGCGGTCGAGGAACGCGCTCATGGCACCCATCACGTAGGGGTGGGCGTTGAACGTGCCGCGCGCGAAGCAGATGTCGACCGGCCGGTCGTCCCGGTAGCGCCGCATGAGCTCGGCGCGGCCGCACAGGACGCCCACCGGCAATCCGCCGCCCAGCGTCTTGCCGTAAGTGACCATATCGGCGCGCAGGCCGAAATAGTCCTGCGCACCGCCGCGGGCCAAGCGGAATCCCAGGAAGACCTCGTCGAGGATCAACACAATGCCGCGGGCACTGCACACCGCCCGCAGCTCGTGCAGCCACCGTGTGTAGGCGGCTCGGTCGAAGGCCGCCTTGCGGGCGCTGTCGACCAGCGCGGAATCGGCCGGCGCCCCGGCATTGGGATGCATGGCCTGAAGCGGGTTGACCAGTACGCAGGCGACGTCCCGTCGCGTCGACAGCACCCGCAAGGTTCGATCGGACATGTCGGTCAAAGTCAGCGTGTCGCGCGTCGGGACCGGGTTGCCGATGCCCGGCTGCACCTCGCCCCACCAGCCGTGATACGCGCCGCACAGGCGCACGATGCGTCGCCGGCCGGTGTGATAGCGGGCGAGCCGCACCGCCTGCATCACCGCCTCGGTGCCGGACATGTGGAACGACACCTCGTCGAGGCCCGAGAGCGCCTTCAGCCGCGCCACGTTGCCGGTGACGACCGGATGGAGCGGGCCCAGCACGGGGCCGAGGGCCGAGACCCGCGCAGCCCCCTCCTCCAGGCAGGCGCGGTAAAAATCGACCCCGAACAGGTTCACGCCGTAGGAGCCGGCAAGGTCGTAGAACACGTTCCCGTCGAGATCCGTGACGGTCACGCCTTCGGCGGCGGCCGCGAAGGCGCCGCTGCCCAGGTGATCGCGGACGTGCCGGGCATACTGGAACGGCACCCGGTAGAGCCCGGTGAACTGGAGGTCCGACAAGCCGTCGCGCACAGCTGCGGTCTCGGCCCGGGTCCGGGGGAAGCGCGCGCGGAACAGGTCGGCGAGCCGCGCGAACCCCGCCTCGCGGCGCAGGGCCACAGCCTCGTCCGGATCGTCGGAGCGGAAGAAGGTGTGCTCGGAATAGGCGTAGTGCGGGATCAGCCCCGCGACGCGCCGCGCCATCCGCCCGTGGCCGGTGAGCGAAGGGTGCTTCGCCCGGGACAGCTGCAGGCGCTGCGCCGCCCGCGGCAGGGCCAGGAGCGCGACGGCAGTGGTGGCGGACAGGGCGGCGAGGAGGGCGGACATCGCCCCGCGGCCTATCGGAGGCGGTTCACGGCATGATGACGGTTCCCGGATCGCGGCTGCGCTCGGCTCTTGCGCGCGTGGGCGCGCAGGAGGATCTGAACTTCCTTCTGACCAACCGCCTTCCGCGCCGCCTCGCCACCCGCTTCATGGGCTGGTTCAGCCGCATCGAGCAGCCCTGGGTGCGCGATCTCTCGATCGCGACGTGGCGCCTGTTCTGCGACGTCGATCTCAGCGACGCGCGGGACACGCGGTTCCCGAGCCTCCACGCCGCCTTCGTGCGCGCCCTGCGGCCCGGCGCCCGGCCGGTCGAGGCCGATCCCGCGATCCTGACGAGCCCGAGCGACGCGATCCTGGGTGCGCACGGGCGGATTGAGGCGGGACGCCTGTACCAGATCAAGGGCCTGTCCTACCAGCTCGTGGACCTGCTCGGCGGCGATGAGCCGCTGTCGCGCCTTCACGAGGGCGGCACCTACGCGACCCTGCGCCTGACCGCCGGGATGTACCATCGCTTCCACGCACCGCATGACCTGAGCGTCGATTCGGTCCGGCACATCTGGGGCGACACCTGGAACGTGAACCCGATCGCGCTGAAGCGCGTCGAGGCCCTGTTCTGCCGCAACGAGCGGGCGGTTCTGCGTCTGCGCGTGGGCGAGCGCGGCCATCCCGTCACGCTGGTCCCGGTGGCCGCGATCCTGGTCGCGGGTCTGCGTCTCGGCTTTCTCCCGGTGGCGGTCGATCTGCGGTCTACGAGAGGCCGGACGCTCCCCTGCACGACCCGGCTCCGCAAGGGCGCGGAGATGGGCTGGTTCGAGCACGGATCGACCATCGTGGTGCTGGCGCCGCCGGGTTTCACGCTCTGGCCGGCCCTGCGCGAGGGCGCGCGCCTGCGCATGGGCGAGCCTCTGATGCGCCTGTCGGACGGTCCGGCCTGAGGAGCCGTCACGCTGCGTGAACCGCCGCCAGAAACTCCGTGACCGCGGTGCTGAGTTCGCCCGACTGCCGTGACAGGTCCGAGGCGGCTTCCAGCACCTGGGCTGCGGCGGTGCCGGTCTCCGCCGCGGCCTGGGTCACGGCGCCGATATTGAGCGTGACCGCCTGGGTGCCGTCCGCGGCCTGATTGACGTTGCGCACGATCTCCTGCGTGACCGCCCCCTGCTCGTCCATCGCGGCCGCTACGCCGACGGCAATCGTCCTGAGATCCAGGACCACGGCCGTGATGGCCTGGATGGCATCGACCGCACGGTGGGTCTCGCCTTTTATCGCCGCGACCTGTGCGGCGATCGTCTCCGTGGCCTTGGCGGTCTGGGCCGCCAACTCCTTGACTTCGCCCGCCACCACCGCGAAGCCCTGCCCAGCCTCTCCGGCCCTGGCGGCCTCGATGGTCGCGTTGAGGGCGAGCACGCTGGTCTGCGCGGCGATGCCGGAGATCAGGCTGATCACGGTCCCGATCCGTTCGGCGCCGTCGGCCAGCCCCATCACCAGCGTGTTCGTCTCGGCGGCATCGGCGGCGGCCCGTTCCGCCATGTCGGTGGACCGAGCGATCTGGCCATTGATCGCGCCGATCGAAACCGCCAGTTCTTCACTGGCTGCCGCCACGGTCTGTACGCTGGATGACACCGACGTTAGAACAACTCGTCGGAAACACAGTCCGGCGGGCAATGGCCGGCTGAAAACGCGACGCGCCGCCGCTTTGTCGCGAAGCGGCGGCGCAGATCGTCGGAACTGACGGGCTATGCTCTACACGTCGAGATTGGCCACGCTCAGCGCGTTCTCTTGGATGAACTCGCGCCGCGGCTCCACGACGTCGCCCATCAGCTTGACGAACAGGTCGTCGGCATCGGTCACGTCCTTCACCTTGACCTGCAGCAGCGAGCGGACGTCGCGGTCCAGCGTGGTTTCCCAGAGCTGCTGGGCGGTCATCTCGCCGAGGCCCTTGTAGCGCTGGAGCTGCAGGCCCTTGCGCCCGAACGCCATCACGGCCTCGAACAGGGCCACGGGCCCGTGAAGCATGGTCTCGTCGGACTTGCGCATCAGGGTGGCGGGCTCGCCGTAGATCTCCCGGAACGCATCGGCCCGCTCGGACAGGCGGCGGGCTTCCTGCGAGGTGATCAGGCCGGCGTCGAGCGTCGCCACCTGACGGACGCCGCGGAGCGTCCGGCTGAGGCGATAGCCGCCCTCGAACGATTCGCCCTGCCAGCCGCGCTCGATCTCGTCGGCGATGGCGTCGAGCCGGCGCGCGGTCATGTCGGCCAGCACCTCGGCCTCGCCGGCGCGCGACGCCGCCTCGGCGTCGAAGGCACCGGCCAGGACCGCCTGCTCGACCACGGCGCGGTCGTAGCGCGTGTGCAGGCCCTGGAGGATGTTCCGGAAGGTCCGCGCCTCCTCGACGAGGCTCTTGAGCTGGGCACCGGCGAACTCCGCACCGGTCGAGAGGCGCAGGATCGCGCCGTCAGTACCCTGGTCGATCAGGTAATCCTCAAGGGCGCGCTCATCCTTCAGGTAGATCGCCCTCCGGCCGCGCTCGGCTTTGTAGAGCGGCGGCTGCGCGATGTAGAGGTGACCGCGATCGATCAGCTCCGGCATCTGCCGGAAGAAGAAGGTCAGCAGCAGCGTGCGGATGTGCGAGCCGTCCACGTCGGCATCGGTCATGATGATGATGCGGTGATAGCGCAGCTTCTCCGGATTGAAGCCCTCGCGGTCGGTGGACGAGCGGCCGATGCCGGCGCCGAGCGCGGTGATCAGCGTGCCGATCTCGGCCGAGGACAGCATCCGGTCGGCGCGTACCCGCTCGACATTCAGGATCTTGCCGCGCAGCGGCAGCACCGCCTGGAAGGCCCGGTCGCGGCCCTGCTTGGCCGACCCGCCCGCGGAATCGCCCTCCACCAGCAGGATCTCGCACTTGGACGGGTCGCGCTCCTGGCAATCGGCGAGCTTGCCGGGCAGCGATGCGATGTCCAGCGCTCCCTTGCGGGTCACGGTCTCGCGCGCCTTGCGGGCAGCTTCGCGGGCCGAGGCCGCCAGCACCACCTTACCCATCACCGAGCGCGCCTGGCTTGGATTCTCCTCCAGCCAGGTCGACAGCCCCTCGTTGAGGACGTTCTCCACAGCCGGGCGGACCTCGGATGAGACGAGCTTGTCCTTGGTCTGCGACGAGAATTTCGGATCCGGCACCTGGACGGAGATGACCGCGGTGAGCCCCTCGCGGCAATCCTCGCCGGTGAGCGAGACCTTTTCGCGCTTGGAGACGCCTGAGGAATCGGCGTAGCCGGTGATCTGGCGGGTCAGGGCGGAGCGGAAGCCCGCCATATGGGTGCCGCCGTCCCGCTGGGGAATGTTGTTGGTGAAGGGCAGGACCGTCTCGTTGAACGAGTCGTTCCACCAGAACGCCACTTCGACCCGGATGCCGTCGCGCTCGGCGCGCACCACCACCGGGCTCGTCATGCCGTCGATCGGCTTGCGGGAGCGGTCGAGGTAACGCACGAACGCCTCGATGCCGCCCTCGTAGTAGAGTTCCTCGCGCTTCTTCTCGGGATGGCGCGCGTCGGTCAGCACGATGCGCACGCCGGAATTGAGGAAGGCGAGTTCGCGCAGCCGCTTCTCCAGCGTGCCGTAATCGAACTCGATCATCGTGAAGGTGTTGGTCGAGGGCAGGAAGGTCACCTCCGTGCCGCGCCGACCGTTGCCGGGCCCGACCACCGCGAGGGGTGCGACGGCGTCGCCGTGGCGGAACTCCATCGCGTGCTCCGTGTCGTTGCGCCAGATGCGCAGCTTCAGCCACGACGACAGGGCGTTGACCACCGAGACGCCGACGCCGTGCAGGCCGCCGGAGACCTTGTAGGAATTCTGGTCGAACTTACCGCCCGCGTGCAGCTGGGTCATGATGACCTCGGCCGCAGAGACGCCCTCCTCCTTGTGGATGTCCACCGGGATGCCGCGGCCGTTGTCGGACACCGTGACCGAGCCGTCGGCGTTGAGGGTGACGGTGACGAGATCGGCGTGCCCCGCCAGGGCCTCGTCGATGGCGTTGTCCACCACCTCGTAGACCATGTGGTGAAGGCCTGAGCCGTCGTCGGTGTCGCCGATATACATGCCGGGCCGCTTGCGGACGGCGTCGAGGCCCTTCAGCACGCGGATGGATTCCGCGCCGTAATCGGCGGGCTCGGTCTGTGGGGTGTCGGCCATGGATGTCCTCGGGCAGGCGGGCTTTGTCACGACGGAGGAACTCGCGCCGTCGGGCGCCCATGCCTGCGCTCTCTTTGGTCCGCCTGATATAGGGGTTCCGCGTTGAGATTGCACGATTTTACCGGCTTAAGGCGGGACCGGATCCTCGCTTTTCTGACGCTCCCGGCTTAACGCCGCGTTAGCCCTGGATACCGCCTGCGCTGGCGTCATCCAAGCGGGCGACCGCATCCGCCGTCAGGGTCAGGCTTGCGGCCCCGAGAAGCTCGTCGAGCTGCGCCACCGTGGTGGCGCTCGCGATCGGCGCGGTGATGCCCGGCCGAGCGATGATCCAGGCCAGCGCGATCTGGGCCGGGCTCGCACCCTGTGCCGCCGCCACCGAATCGAGCACGTCGAGCAGCGCCAGGCCGCGCGGGTTGAGGTACTTGGCGACGCGGTTCTCGCGGGCACGGCCGGCGGCGTCCTGCGCGGAGCGGTACTTGCCCGTCAGGAAGCCCGCCGCCAGCGAGAAATAGCCGATCACGCCGATCTGCTCCTTGCGGCAGAGCGGCTCCAGCTCGGCCTCGTAGCCGCGCTCGGCAAGGCTGTAGTCGGGCTGCAGGCACTCGTAGCGGTGCAGGCCGGACGACGCCGCGATGTCAAGCGCCTCGGTGAGCCGCGCCGCGCTGTAGTTCGAGGCGCCGATGACCCGGATCTTCCCGGCCGCAATCAGGCGCTCGTGGGCCCGCAAGGTCTCCTCCAGTGGGACCTCGGCGTCGTCGAGATGGGATTGGTAGAGGTCGATCCGGTCGGTCCGCAGACGCCGCAGGGAGGCCTCGCAGGCCCGCTCGATGTGCCGGGCCGACAGGCCCTTGGCGGCCTCGCCCAGGTCCATGCCGACCTTTGTGGCCAGCACGATCCGGTCCCGTGCGCCGGGCCGCGCCGAGAGCCAGCGGCCGATCACCGCCTCCGATTCGCCGCCGACATGGCCGGGCACCCAGCGCGAGTAGACGTCGGCGGTGTCGATGAAGTCGAAGCCGCGCTCGACGAAACGGTCGAGGATCGCGAAGGAGGTCGTCTCGTCGGCGGTCCAGCCGAAGACGTTGCCGCCCAGGCAGAAGGGCGCGACCGTCAGGTCGGAGCGGCCGATGTGGCGCTTGTCCATGGTCCTCAATCCTGCAGGAACGGGTTCGTGGCTCGCTCCTCGCCGAGCGTGCTGGTCGGTCCGTGGCCCGGGATGAAGGCGATGTCGTCGCCCAGCGGCAGGACCTTCTCCTTGATCGCCCGGATCAGCTGCTCGTGATTGCCACCGGGCAGGTCCGTGCGGCCGACCGAGCCCTTGAACACCACGTCGCCGACCAGGGCGAAGCGCGCGTCCCGGCTCACGAACACCACGCTCCCGGGGGAGTGGCCCGGACAATGGAGGATGTCGAATCCGAGACCGCCCACCGTGACCGCGTCGCCTTCGTCGAGCCAGCGGTCCGGCGTCACCGCCCGGGCTTCGCCCAGGCCGTAATTCGCCGCCGTCTCGGGTAGGGAGTCGAGCAGGAACTTGTCGGCTTGGTGCGGCCCTTCGATCGGCACGCCGAGGCGCTCGCGCAGCTCGTCGGCGCCGGCCGCGTGATCGACATGGCCGTGGGTCAGCAGGATCTTCTCGACCTGCACGCCCTGCTCCCGGATCGCCGCCTCGATCCGGTTCAGATCGCCGCCGGGATCGACCACGGCGCCGACCTTGGTGGCGTCGTCCCAGATCAGGGTGCAGTTCTGCTGGAAGGGCGTGACCGGGATGATCCCGGCGCGGGGCGTTCCTGGCATCGCAAAATCTGTCCTGATGGCGCCCGGCGGGCGCGGTCCCGTCTGTGATAGCGCGATCGCGGCGCCGGGCCCACCCGCAAGCAGGCGCTCAGGCGGGCCGCCGCTTGAGTAGCGCGTCGAGACCTCCGACCCGGAACCAGTGATACCCGTAGCCCTCAAGGAACAGGCAGTGGCGGCCGTCCTCGCCGACCTCGCTTCGGGCGCCGGTGAGCAGATCGACGAGGATATCGTGCTCGGGATCGTCCTTGCCGGATACGATGGCGACCTCGACCGGCTCCGGTGCGAGGTTGTGGACGCACAGGATGGCGTTGCCGCGCCATTCGTAGCGGAGCGCCAGCACCGACGGGAGTCCCGTCTCCATTGCGACGACGTCGCCCCAGCCGATCTCAGGCGCTTCCTTGCGCTGCCGGATCATGCTCTGCATCCAGTTGAGCAGCGAGCCTTCCTCGTGGCGCTGATCGGCGACGTTCACGTGGGCATAGCCATAGGGCCCGTGGTCGATCAGCGGCAGCACGGTGCGCGCGGCCGTGGAAAAGCCGGCCTGGTGCTCGCTGGTCCACTGCATCGGCGTGCGGGCGCAGTCCCGCTCCTTGAGCGACAGCTCGTCGCCCATGCCGATCTCGTCGCCGTAGCGCAGGACCGGCGTCCCCGGCAGCGTGAACATCAGCGAGTAGGCGAGCCGGATGCGGCGGGGATCGCCGGCCAGCATCGGCGCGAAGCGGCGGCGGATGCCGCGATCGTAGAGCTGCATCCCCTTCTCGGGACCGAACGCGTCGAACACGGCCTGCCGCTGCTTGCCGGTCAGGCGCCCCAGATCGAGCTCGTCGTGGTTCCGCAGGAAGATGCCCCACTGGCACGAGAGCGGGCGCGGCTTCGTCTGCTCGATCGCCTTGACGAGCGGCCGGGCGTCATGCGCCGCCAGGGCGTAGAAGGTTGCTTGGTTCACTTGGAAGTTGAACATCATGTGCATGCGGTCGGCGTCGTCACCGAAATAGTCGAGGTCCTGCTTCGGCAGGATGTTGGCTTCCGCCAGGATGATCGCGTCGCCCTGGCGCCACTGGAGGAACTCGCGCAGGTCGCGCAACATCTCGAACTGCTCGCGCGGCTTGCCGCCGACATCGGCACCCTTCTCGGCGATCACGAACGGCACCGCATCCATGCGGAAGCCGGAGACGCCGAGCTGGATCCAGAATCCCATGATCTTTAGGATCTCGGCCAGGACCTCGGGATTGGCGGTGTTCAGATCCGGCTGGAAGTTGAAGAAGCGGTGGAAGTACCAGGCCTTGGCCTTGGCATCGTAGGTCCAGGTCGTCTTCTGGATGCCGGGGAAGACCATGCCTTCGTCGGCGCTGGCGGGGCGCTCCTTCGACCAGACGTACCAGTCGCGGAACGGCGAGTCCGGGTCGGACCGGGCCGACTGGAACCAGGGATGCTGGTCCGACGTGTGGTTGACCACGAGATCGATGAGGACGCGCAGGCCGCGCTGCTTGGCGGCGTGGGTGAAGGCGACGAAATCGCCGAGCGAGCCGTAATCCGGATCGACCCCGTAATAGTCGGCGATGTCGTAGCCGCCGTCCTTCTTGGGCGAGGGCTGGAACGGCATCAGCCACACCGCGGTGGCGCCGAGGCTCTGGATGTAGTCGAGGCGGCGCTCGAGCCCGGCAAAGTCGCCGATCCCGTCACCGTTGGCGTCCATGAAGGTGCCGACGGACAGGCAGTAGATGACGGCGTTCTTGTACCACAGGTCGGTGATCATGCGGGCCCCCCGGCGACTGCGCGCATGACGAACGTGGGACGCCGCGAAAGCGTTGCCGTTCGCCGCGTCCTTAAAACAGCCGCGTTGTGCACGCCCTGTTCAGGCGCGTGCCCGGAAGGTCCGCGCCCGCTCCGTTGCGCCCCCGAATCCGGCCCGCATGAACGCCATCCTGATCAAGCTGTTCGCGACCGCCCTCACGCTGAGCCAGGTCACGACCCGTCCGGACGCGGTCCGGACCCAGTTCGATCCCGCCACCGACGGGCCCGAGGTGGTACGCCTGCTGCGCGACGGCTGCGCCCACATGCGCAAGGCCTTCGACATCGAGGACATCAATCTCGACGAGCTGATCACCACCGCGATGGAGGATCCGTCGAGCGTCGCCGGGCCGTCGGCGCCCAAGATCCTTCACGGGCTCGATCTGAACGAGCTCAACACGAGCTACAAGCAGTTCTGCAAGGGTGAGAACCCGCCGAACTCGCCGTTCGACGCGAAAGCGGTCATCGAGTTTTACGACAACGCGACCAAGGACCTACCGAGCGCCGAGGCCCTGCGCGACAAGGCGCTGCCCGGCATGACCCGGATCCTCGACGGGGCCGGCAAACCCTTCGCCGAGGCTTCGGAGCCGAATGGCCGGCGAATCGTGGTGCCGATCACCACGGTCCCGACACTGGTGCAGAAGGCCTTCATCGCCGCCGAGGACAAGCGGTTCGAGAGCCACCACGGCATCGACGAGCGCGGCGTGATCCGCGCCTTCATCGGCAATCTCGCCTCGCCGGGCCGGCCCGCGGGCGGATCGACCATCACCCAGCAGGTGGTGAAGAACCTGTCGGTGGGCGACGACGTCACCTACGAGCGCAAGATCCGCGAGATGATCGTCGCGTCGCGGCTGGAGCGCATTCTCACCAAGCCGCAGATCCTCGGGCTCTACCTCAACGGCATCTATCTCGGGCGCGGCGCCTACGGCATCGAGATGGCGGCGGAGAGCTATTTCGGGAAGCCGGTCGGACAGCTGACGCTGCCGGAGGCCGCGCTGCTCGCCGGCATGCCCAAGGGCCCGAACTTCTACAGCCCCGACAAATACCCGGACCGGGCGCGGGAGCGGCGCGCCTACGTGCTGGCCCGGCTCAAGGAGGAAGGCACGATCACGGAAGCCGAGATGAACGCCGCCATCAAGTCCGATCTCGGCTTGAAGCCGATCGAGACGGCGCGGCGCTATTCCGGCTTCTACCTCGTCGACTTTCTCAACCGGGAGGCGCGCACCTTCGCGGGGGTGGATTCCCTGACCTCCGGCTCGATGACGGTTCGCTCGACGATCAATGCCGGGTTGCAGCGGGCGGTCGAGGAGGCGCTTCAGGACGGGCTCGCGAATTACGAGCGCGGGACGGGGCGGCAGACCTACACGGGCCCTGAGCTCAACCTCGCCGACAGCGTCCGGCGCATCCAGGCCGCGACACCGGCGCCGGAGGGATCGCCCCAGGCTGCGCCGGGTGTCACCGGTGCACGGTCTGACGCGGTCAAGCCGGATGCCAAGACCCTGAAGGCCGAGAAGGCCGCCGCCGCGGCGATTCCGGCGCCGAAGCCGGCATGGCTGCGCGCTCTCGAGAGCGCGCGCCCGGTGCTCTACGACGTCCGCTGGCCGATGGCGGTGGTGCTGGAGACAGGACGCGGCGCGGTCCGGGTCGGGCTCGCCGACGGCCGCATCGCCAGCCTGGATCCGGGAATCGCCCGCGGACGGCTGCAGCCCTACGACGTGGTGCGGGTGAAGCTCTCCGGCGGCAAGGGCGGCCTGCGCGCCCAGATCCGCGTGCGGCCCACCGTCCAGGGCGCCGCGCTGGTGCTGGAGAATCAGACCGGCCGGATCCTCGCCATGGCCGGCGGATTCTCCTACCCACTGAGCCAGCTCAACCGCGTCACCCAGACCGTGCGCCAGCCCGGCTCGACGCTGAAGCCGCTCACCTATCTGGCGGCCCTCAATGCCGGTCTGCAGCCCAACACCCTGGTGCTGGACTCGCCCGTCACCCTGCCGCCGATCGGCGGGGCCGGCGATTCGTGGTCGCCGAAGAATTACGAGGGCGGCGGATCCGGGCCGACGACCCTGCGGCGCGGCCTCGAATTCTCGAAGAATCTCGTCACGGCGCGCCTGCTTCAGGGCGGCATCGCCCCGAAGGCGCCGGCGAGCCTGAAGCGGGTCTGCGACATCGCCCTGGAGGCGCAGATCTACGCTGAGTGCGAGCCCTATTATCCCTTCGTCCTCGGGGCCCAGCCGGTGCGGATGCTCGACCTCGCGGGCTTCTACGCGGCCGTCGCCAACGAGGGCGCACGGCCGGCGCCTTACGCGCTCGAATCCGTGGAGCGCGACGGCAAGGCGCTCTACACCCACGCGGCCCGCGAGCCCGTCCGCATCGGCTCGGCCGATCGCGTTGCCTTCTACCAGCTCAAGACCATGCTTCAGGGCGTGACCCAGCACGGCACGGCCGCGGCGCTGGCGAAATTCTCGCCGTACGTGGCCGGCAAGACCGGCACCTCGGAGAACGAGAACGACGCCTGGTTCGCCGGCTTGACCAACGAGATCACCGTCGTGGTCTGGGTCGGCTACGACAATGCCGACGGCAGCCGCAAGACGCTCGGCCGCGGCCAGACCGGCGGCCACGTCTCCGTCCCGATCGCCTCGACGATCCTCCAGGCGGCGTGGGCGAACGGGGTCGCGAAGACGCCGTTGCGGGGACCCTCCTCCGAGGCCCGGCCGTTCATCGCCGACATGGCCGTCGATCCGCGCAGCGGCGTGCGGGTCGCGGGCGGCGGCTTCCTCGAGCATTTCCGCACCAGCGGAGACGGCAAGATGGCCGACACGCAGTACCGCCTCGTGCCGCGCGAGACGCTCTACGCCATGCGCCCCGATGCCGAGGATGGCGACCTCAATGGCGGCGAGGACGGCGCCAGCGTCACGGGCGACTATTATGGCAACATGACTGGCGAGCGGGCGCGCCCCGATCTGCTCGACCCGTTCGGCGAGCGTCCGGCAGCGCCGCGCAGCCGCCGTGCGCAGGGTGATCTGGACCCCTATGGCCAGGATCCCTACAGGGACAGCTACAAGCCCTGGCCGGGCCAGACCACGCGCACGCCCTTCGGCGATGACGAGGTCCGTCGGCCGCGGCGCCGCGATCCGGACTACCTGTTCGGCGAAGATCCCGGCTACTGACCGCCCGCTCCCAGTGATGAGAACCCCGTTGCGAACGCAGTTTCCTGCCGCCCTCGCCCTCGCCCTCATGGCGGCCGCTCCGGTCTGCGCCCAGACGCTCGCGGCCAGCACGGCGGCGCCGGGATCCGAGCGGATCAAGGAGGTGCCCTCGGTCTCCGCCGTCGATCCGGCGACGATCAAGCCGGGCCAGATCCTGTTCACGGATCATCGCGACAACCCGACCGCGCCGGAGAACGGCCTGATCCCGTATCTCGACTGGCAGAAGGCCCGGCCGGCCGAAGCTGCGGCGCTCGCGCCCTACCCCGGCTACAAGGAGCCCGACTACACCGTCACGGTGAACGGCGTGACCAAGCCACGGCACGAGACCCTGAAGATCTACGTGGCGGAGGGACGCTTCATCGTTCCGCGTCCCCCGGAGGCGATCGACATCGCGTCCTTTGCCAACCTCGCCTTCGTCCAGAAGATGGATCCGGCGATCAAGCACCGCGCCGTGTCGGTATCCGACGTCACGCCCAACAAGGATCCGGCCGCGTCTTTTGCCAAGCGGCCCGACCGTCCCTGGTGCGAGGGCGCGGGCGCCTGCATCGAGTCCCGCTACGATCTCGAAGGCAAGCTGCCGCTCGGCGTGAAGCTCGCCAACAAGCTCGAGGAAGGCTCGGCCAAGAAGATCGCCGAGTACGTCTCGTTCCAGAGTGAGCTCAGGGTGCTGGGGCCCGATCAGGGCGCGCCGCTGAAGGCGCTCACCAAGGTGGACACCTCGGTGACCGGTGGGCTCGAGCAGACCATCTTCTGGGTCAACCAGATCCTGCGCTTCGGCAAGTTCCTGGCCGTGTTCCAGCCGATGCCGAACGATCCGACCAAGACGGTGGTCACGACCTACATGGCGCTGGCGATCAAGGGCGACGTCCTCGACCGCAAGGCCGAGTACGCGCGCGTGCCCGTGCTCAAGAACCTGCTCCCCGCGCAGGTGCTGATGGGCAATTCGAGCTTCAACACCGGCAACTCGATCAGCGCCGGCCTGCCGGTCTACGCGCGGAACCGGATCACGACCTTCGCCGACGCCCTCGCCAAGCGGTGAGGCGCCCGCCGAGCCTCGCTCACATGCCGCGGTTGCCAATCGTCGGCAGGGTCGGCTGCGTGTAGGCGCGGTTCACGTCGCGGCGGGTCTGGGTGCCGTTGGTGTTGCCGGAGGCCCGGTAATTGTCGAGGTTGAAGCTCTCGGCGAGGCCGCTGCGGGAATCCGGGCCGTCGGTGGCGCAGGCGCCGAGGCCGCCGATCGTCAGCACGGTGAGGGCGAGAAGGGTGAGGCGCATTCTGGATCCTGACAGGTGCCGGGTCCGACGATGGATTGGTATCGCCTGGCCGGTGCCGAAATTGGGGACGCCTCCGCATGGTCAGAGCCCGGAAGGATCCGTCAAGGGCGGCCGCCAACCGTAAATTCGTTCTGCCGCCTCCGATGCGCAGCGGCCACGGAAAATCCACCTTGCCTCCGCTTAACCGCGGATAGGGGGCGGCAATCGTGTTGAGCACGGCCCTCCCCCTCTGGCGAATCCGGGTCCTTTCGGGCGACAACCCTCGGCAATGAGCAACGTCTTGCCCTTCCGACCGCGCCCGCCCGTCACCCGGCTCGCCCGCTGCGAAGTCGTGACCGTCGCCGGTGATCTGCTGACCCTTCTCGAGCAGCTCGAGGATGTCAGCGCCCGTGCCGCCGCGATGGGCCGTCCCGCCCTCGAGGTGGAGCGCACGGTCCAGCATCTCCTCGACGCCGTCAGCGCCGTCGAGCGCGCCCTCGACTGCATCGGCGAAGGCGAGCAATCCGCTCCGGCCTGAAGGCGGATCGGGCGCGCAACGCTGCCGATCTGGCACAATCGATCGCCGAGCCGATCTGTCGAATACCCGACTGTCGGCACAACATCTCTTCGAGCCTCAGCACAGCGGCAATATTCCGGAACCCGATCGCGCAGCTTGCGGTTGAGGGTCGGATGCTCGCGTCGGGCGTCGTATCCGGAGGACGCTATGAGGCTTCGCACGAGCAGCATGCTGGCTGTCATCGCCGCTGCGGGGCTTCTCGCCGGGACCGCGATCCGCGCCCAGGCGGCCGAGGTGGGCTTCCTGGAGATGCTGTTCGGCGCACGGCCAACGCCACAACAGGCGCAGCCGGCACCGTCTCCGGCTCCGGCCTATGCGCCCTCCTACAGCCGTCGTTACACGCCGCGGCTCGGAGCCGCCCGGCGGCACTTCCAGACCCGTTACGCGGCGTTGCCGGTGCGAATCCGCGTCAAGGAAGCCGACGTCAGCCCGCGTCAGGTGTCGATCGACATGAAGGGCGGAGCCACGGCGGCTTTGCTGAAGGATGAGACGCTTCGGCCCGGCGATATCGTGGTCCTGAATTCGGGCGCCCGGGTGTTCACGGGCGAACCCGACAAGCGCCACGCGATCCGCGATTTCGAGCCCATCCAGACCTCGCGCTACGTCAGCAAGGGCACCCGGAAGGTTCTGGCCGGCCTGTTCACGCCGGTCGGCGCGACTCCGGCTCAAGCGGCGCGCCGCATGATCGCCCAATCGAGCAAGGCCGCGTCACCGGTCGCGACGCCGATTCCCGCCGAGAGAACGGCCATGCGGGTGATCAACCCGTGGCAGAGCGCTCAGTGAACGCTTGGATCGTCGCTCAGAAGAACCGTTCCTTGATCACGATCGTGTCGCCCGGGCGGACCGGGTAGGTCATCGGCACGATGCCGGACGCGAGGTTCCCGCTCGTATCGCGGGTCAGCACGGCGTAATCCCTGGCCGCCCGCGGCCCGAAACCCGCCGCAATCGCGACCGCGGTCTCCACCGTCATGCCGTTCACGAACGGATATTGGCCGGAGGTGGTGACTTCACCGAGGATGTAGAACGGCCGGTAGCTATCGACCTCCACGGTCACGTGCGGCTCGCGCACGAAGCCGGAGGCCAGCTTGGCCTCGATGGCTTTGGCGGCCTGGCCGGTCGTCTGTCCGCCGACCTGAACGGTGCCGATCAGCGGCATCGCGATCCGCCCCGCACCGTCGACCGCGTAGATGTTCGACAGATTGTCCTGCCCGAACACGATGACGCGCAACTTGTCGCCCGCGGCCAGCGTGTAGCGCGCGGCGATTGACCCGGTGCCGGTGGCATCGAGTTCATCGGTACGGAAGGTCGGGCGCAGGCAGCCGCCGAGCGCCAGAGTCGTGCCGAGTGAGAGGAGCAGAGCGCGCCGGTTCATCACCATCGCCGTCATGGATGCGGTTGCGGCGTGGTGTAGGCCGTTAAGGTTAATGAAACTTGATCAAGTCGGCGGCCTCGACCGCACTCGGCCGCAGAATCGGTGCCTTAACTCTTGAGCAACCTTAACATCCACTAATAGCGGCGGATGGCTTCGATGGCCGCCCGGCCTGCCTCCGTGTCCAGAGCGTCCGCATGTCCCGTATCCGTCAACGCTCGATCCACGTCGTTCCGGGGACCCAGCCCGGCGCGGAGGAAGGCCTAAGCCTCGCTCAGGTGCCGCGCATCCTGCGCCGCTCGATCGGATGGATCGTCGGACCAACCCTCGTGGTGGCGCTGGGGGCCAGCGTCTTCGTCAACGTGGTGAGCCCGCGCTATACCGGCGAAGCGAAGCTGCTCCTCGAAAGCCGCGATCCGGCCTTCGCTCGCACCACGCAGGAACGCGGCGAGCAGCTGGCGCCCATCGACGAGCAGGCGGTGGCGAGCCAGGTCCAAGTCGTTATGTCGCGCGACCTCGCCCGGGAGGCGATCCGCCGGCTGAAGCTGGTCGGCAATCCGGAATTCGATCCGGGCGCGGACAGCATCGGGCCGGTGAAGCGTGTCCTGATGATGCTCGGCGTCGGCGCCAACCCCCTCGACCGTCCGGCCGAAGATCGGGTGCTCGACGCCTATTTCGACCACCTCCTGGTCTACCCGGCCGGCAAGTCCCGCATCCTGACCATCGAGTTCCGGTCGAAGGATGCGAAGCTCGCGGCAGATGGCGCCAACACCATCGCCCAGCTCTACATCGGCTCGCTCGAGGCCGATAAGGTCGATACCGCCCGGTATGCCTCGACGTGGCTCGGAGGCAATATCGACGGGTTGCGCAAACGCGTGGCCGAGGCCGAGGCGAAGGTCGAGGCGTTCCGCGCCAAGAACGGCCTCGTGGGCAGCACCGGTGCGACCGGCCGGCCCCTGACGGCCCAGCAACTTGGCGAGCTTTCGAGCCAGCTCTCCGCGGCCCGGATCCTCAAGGCCGATCTCGCCGGCAAGGTGAAGGCCATCAAGGACCTGATCAAGGACGGGCGCGCCTTCGAGATCCCGGATGTCGCCAACAACGAGGTGATCCGGCGCATCGTCGAGAACCGCATCACGGTGCGCGCCCAGCTCGCTCTGGAGTCGCGCACGCTGCTGCCGGCCCATCCGCGCATCAAGGAGCTGAACGCGCAGCTCGAAGACCTCGACGCGCAGATCAAGGCGTCCGCCGAGCGCGTCGTGCGCACGATGGACAACGATGCGAAGATCGCGGGTGCCCGTGTCGAGAGCCTCCAGGCGGCCGTGGACGGCCAGCAGGAGGTTGTCGTGCGCGGCAACTCCAACGAGATCCAGCTTCGCGCCCTTGAGCGCGAGGCCAAGGCGCAGCGTGACCAGCTCGAATCCTATCTGTCGCGCTACCGCGAGGCGGCGGCGCGCGACGGCGAGAGCGCCACGCCGGCCGATGCCCGCATCGTGTCGCGGGCGGTCACCCCGGAGCTGCCGTCCTTCCCGAAGAAGCTGCCGATCATCGGCTTCGCCACGCTGCTGACCCTGATGCTCGCGGCTGGCGGCATCCTCGCCCGCGCCCTGCTGGCGGAATCCGCTCGGAACGCGGCCGAGCGCGACGCCGCTTTCGAACCGGCGGACGATCATGCGCGGCGGGAGCCGGTCCTGGAGCGCCCCGACTTCGCCTTCCCGGAGGCGATGTCGCTGGCGCGCTGGTCGGGGAAGGCGGACGGCAGCCAGGCTTCCGCCGTGCATCCGAAAGCGCCCGCTCCGCTCGCGGAAGGGTTCGACCTGGCCCCGCTGATCGGGCGGATCACGTCCGGTCCGCGGGGCGAGGAAACGCGCTCCGGGCGCTTGGTGCTGATCATGGAGACCGAGGAGACGCGCGGTGCGCACGGGCTCTCCGAGGCTCTGACCCGGGCCTTCGGCGAGGTCGGCAGCCTCGTCGCGGTCGATCTGAATATGCCGGTCGGCGCGGATCCGAAGCTCGGCTTCACCGATCTCGTCGCCGGTGAGGCCGCCTTCCTCGACGTGATCCAGGCGCGCCGCGACAGAGGTCTCCATCGCATCGAGGCCGGTCAACGCGCCATGACGGTGCTCTTCGACGAACCGGACGCCCTGGCGCTGACCTTCGAGGCCATGGCCGAGGCCTATGACTGGGTCGTCTGCCAGCTCCACGCCGCTCCGGGCGCCGTCGATCTGCTGGAGCTCGTGGCCGGCTACATGGACAGTGTGGTCATCGCCTCGAACGCCTCAGCGGAGGATCCGGCCCTGGGGGATCTCTACGCCATCGCCGAGGAGGCCGGCGCCGGGCAGATCCTGGTGGCCCAGGATCGTCCCGCAGTGCCGGAGGTGGCCAACGGGGATCCGCGGTCCGAACTGCGCCTCAACGCCGCCTAGGTGCGGCGGAGCGCGCGGGCCGCCTGAGCCGCCGTCGTCAGGCATGAGGCACGCGGGGCGGACAACGTCGAAGGCGAAGCCCTTCCCCAGACATCCACGATCGCGGTTTTCAGGACCGTCGCAGTGACCGCAGACGCTGGACAACCGCATACAGCCGCGGATCGCGCTTGATCCGGCGCTTCGTGCGCGTGAGGCTCCGCCGCGCGGCGGCGTAGGTTCTCCCGACGACGGTGACCGGTATCATCACCTCCATGAGGCTGATCGTCTCGTCGCAGATGCTGGCCTTGTATCGGGCCTCGCCGACGCCGAGATCGAAGCCCTGCCGGCCGCGCGCCGTCTGATCGCGCACCAGATGCTGCAGAAGCAGGTCGCCCGGGCTGCATCGGGCAATCTCGGGATCGGCGTCGAACGCGGTCATCATGCCGCTGAATCGCCGCTCATTCACGGCACCCCCGAAGGTCGCGAGCACCCGGCCGCTCTCGGCCAAGCACAGCGCGTGCATTTCGAGCGCCGGATCCACACCGGAAGCCGCTGCCTCGAGAAAGGCCTGGATCGACGGGTCGGCATAGGGATCGGCGATGCCCATTCCAGCGAACCGTGCCGATTTCTGGGCGTAGAACGCCGCCAGAAAGCGAGCCGCCTCCTCGGTCGTCTCGGCACGTCGATACACGATCGCGCCCTTGGTCTCGACGAGGCGTTTCTCCTTCGAGCGCAATTTCTTGCGGGCGTCGGCGCTGAACACGCGGCGGACGGTCCCCTCGGGATCCGGACCGAGCATCAGCCCGTAGGCATCGCTCGCCTCCGGCTCGCCCCAGAGCGCCAGTGGGTTGGCGACACCATCCCACATGCGCGGCTGATGCCGCAGCGCGTAGACATCGATGCCGGCTTGCCGACCGGCCTGGACCAAGGCTCCGACGATCGCGCCGTGCGGGATCGCAGCTGCGTCGCGGGTCGCGAACAGCGGCATCTGGTAGTTCGCATGGGTGTCGCCGATGGTTTGCGCCACGCAGACGCCGAGCCTGCGCCGCAGCGTCAGCGGCAGCAGGATCCGCGCCCGGCCGGCCGCGTCACGCAGGACCGCGACGCGCGCCGTGTCGAGGTGCCCGGTCCCGCGGAGATACGCGCTCGTCCAGTCGAACCGTTGGTAAGGGGTCTGGAGGCTCGCCGGATCGGTTTCGAGGCGGCGCCAGAGCGCCTCGGCCGCTGCCAGATCGGGGACGATCTCGGCGACCAGCGCGCCGCCCGTTCGCGCGTCGATCATGCCCGTTCCCGTCGCCTGGACGCCGACCGCCATGGTGCCGATCCCCTGTCGGACCGCGCGCGATCCATTGTCGAACACGGACCCTGTCCGGGCTGCGCTGAACAGGCCGTGACCTCGTGCCGCCGAAGTCCGCTTCAACTCGTGCAAGCGCCGAATAATCGGCACTTTGGCTAATAAGTCCTTCCGTCATGGACCGCGGCGCGGCGGTAATTTCAGGTTTCTTTACTGCAACGCGCCAAGGCTTCGCGGATCCGGGCCGCTCCGCCCGATCGGTTCAGGACCATGCTGTCGTCGCGTACCAAGCATCGGGTCTTCGCGACCGGGTTCCGCACCATCCAGGCCCTCGGGGCGGATCGGTGGCTGTCCTCGGCGGCCCGCGGTCTGGGCGTGATCCTGACGTTCCATCATGTCAGCCCGGACCCCGCGCCGGCCTTCGCACCCAATCGGCTGCTCGGGATCACACCCGAGTTCCTCGACCTGACCCTGCGCGAGCTCGACGCGCGCGGCTTCGACGTGATCGGCCTCGACGCCGTGCCGGAGCGTCTCGCCAAGCCTGATTACGGGCCACCCTTCGCTGTGCTGACGTTCGACGACGGTTATCGCGACAATGTCGAGCACGCCCGCCCGGTGCTCGCGCGCCACGGCGCCCCGTGGACCCTGTTCGTAACCAGCGCCTTCGCAGACCAGAGCGGCCGCCTGTGGTGGATCGAGCTGGAGCGCGCCATCGCGCGCCTCGATCACGTGCGCTTCGGCATCGGATCGCGCGCGCTGGACCTTCCGGCCCGAAGCCCGGAGGAGAAGGCGCTCGCCTTCGACGCGGTCTACCGCGATCTGCGCCGAGGCAGCGAGGCCGATCTCCTCGAACGGATCGCCGACCTCTGCAGCCGAGCCGGATTTCAGGCGGGTGGCGTGGCGTCCGAGCTGTGCCTGTCCTGGGCGGAATTGCGCGATCTGGCGCAGGATCCGGCGGTCACGATCGGGGCGCACACGGTCAGCCACCCGATGCTGGCCAAGCATGGGGCTGACACGGCCGCGCGGGAAATCGCCGACGGACGTTCCCGCATCGAAATGGAGCTGGGACGGTCCGTGCGGCACCTGTCCTTCCCGGTCGGGGATCCGGGCTCGGCCGGCCCGCGGGAATTCGCACTTGCCCGGGACATGGACTTCGCGACCGCGGTGACCACCCGTCCGGGCCACCTCTTCGCCGCGCATGCCGATCACCTGCACGCCCTGCCGCGGGTCTCGGTAAACGGGTGTCACCAGACGCGAGCGGCGCTGGCGGGTCTGTTGTCGGGTGTGCCGTTCCTGGCCTGGAATCGCGGCCGGCGCCTGAACGTCGCCTGAGGATAGCCGCTCCCGTTACCGCCGGCGTCGATGCCGGTAACCCGTGGAGAATGAGGCGTATTGCCGGCCGCGATGCGACCGGTAGCGCCGCCGGCCGGATGTGGTCGGTTCGGCCGCCTCGTCGATCTGCGGGATCGGCTCCGCCATCGCGGCCGCAGGTGTGGCTGCGGGTGTCACGGCCGGTGCCGCGGCGAAATCCGCCGAGGCGTAGCCGCCCGCCACGTTCTTGGCCGCCGGGCCGAACATCGCGAGGCACTGGTTGTAGGCGAGGTCGTTCTTCAGCCTCTCGCACTCACCGATCGACCGGGGTGTCCCCTGCGCCAGGGCCGGCAGAGGGGCGAGCAGCACGACGAAGGCAGCCAGAGGCTTGAGGCGCATGGACGAGCGGTACACGGAGGGGGAGGTCTCGGAGGCGGACCGGAAGACCTGTGGCGCCCGAGTGCGGCAAAATCGAGTTGTCCGGCTCAGCGATCCGGCCGCTCCATCCATCGGATCAGCGGCATCAGCGGGAAAATCCAGGCGATCCCCAGAATCGAGTACAGCACGGCCTGAACAACCGTCGGCGTCTCGGCAATCCGGCTGTCGGCCAGCGTCATCGCCAGAGGTCCGTAGAGGCAGACGAACGCCAGGATCGCGAGGGTGCCGATCAGGGTACGGGTGCGGCGGCGCATGGCAGGTTCCGGAAGCTCGCGACCGGCGCGGCGGCGCTGTGGCTCGACGGCTACCGTTCCGCGGTTCGGTTGGCAACGCGCCCGCTGCCGCAGGCTGCGGCGCCGCCGACGTTGCTGGCGGGGCGCGCATCCCCTAACCCGGGCGCTGCGGCCGGGGCGTCCCGGTCTCCGCAGAAGGATTTTGGATGGTCATGAGACTCGCGGGCGATCAGCGATCGGGGGCCGTGCGGACCTGGCTCTACATCGTCGCGGCTCTCGTGATCGCCATGGTGGCGGTGGGCGGCGCCACGCGGCTGACCGGGTCGGGCCTGTCGATCACCGAGTGGCGTCCCGTTACGGGCGCCATCCCGCCGCTCTCGGAGGCGGATTGGGCCGCCGAGTTCGCCAAGTACAAGGACACGCCGCAATACAACATCCTCAACCAGGGGATGGGGCTCTCCGCCTTCAAGGTGCTCTACGGCTGGGAATGGGGCCATCGCCTGCTCGGCCGGCTCATCGGCCTCGTGTTCTTCCTGCCGCTGATCGTGTTCTGGTGGCAGGGCCGGATCAGCCGTCGCCTCGGCCTCGGTCTGCTCGGCCTCGGCGTGCTCGGCGGATTGCAGGGGGCGATCGGCTGGATTATGGTTGCGTCCGGTCTCCAGCCCGGCATGACCGCGGTGGCGCCCCTCAAGCTCGCCCTGCATTTGACGACCGCGAGCCTGATTCTGGCCGGCCTCGTCTGGCTCGCGGCTGGCGAGCGCGGCGGCGTCCTGGCGCCGGCCGCGCCGCGCCTCCGCGCCGGCGCCGCGCTGCTGCCGGTCCTGTTCCTGCTGCAGATCTTCCTGGGCGGTCTCGTCGCGGGATCGCATGCGGGCCTCGTCTACAACACGTGGCCGACGATGGACGGCGCTCTGGTGCCACCGATGGACAGCCTTTTCGCCATCCGTCCGTGGATCGAGAACTTCGTCGACAATCACGCGCTGGTGCAGTTCGACCATCGAATGACGGCCTATCTCGTCATCCTGGTCGCGATCGTGCACGCGGTCGATGCCCGGTTGGCGGGCCCGGCCGGCGTTGCCCGCCGGGCGACGGGGGTCGCGGTCCTGGCGCTAGTGCAGGCCGGGCTCGGGGTCGCAACGCTCCTGCTCGCGGTGCCGCTCTGGGCGGCGCTCGCTCATCAGGTTCTGGCGATGGCGATCCTGACAATGGCGACCGTTCACGCCCGCCTCAGCCGCGGGAGCGGGCGGGTTCAGCCGGCCGCGGCCGGGCTGCCGCTCGGGTTCGAAGGACTGGCCGGGCGCGGGATCTAGGCTTTCGTGCGGCGCAGCAGAGACCTTGCGTCGCACGAGACTTTTACCCAAAGGACAGAAACTCTGGGAAAACTCCATCTCCGCATTCCGCGCATGGAACGATCAAGACTTCTCAAGCCTTAAGCTGCACGCGTTGCAGGAGGCTTCAAGATGTCTCTCGCGGAAGATGGTCGGCCACTCTCCCTGACCTGGCACTACACGCCCCGGGAGATCATGGCAGACGGCGTGATACACGGGCTCGGCGTGGTGCTCGGGCTCGCGGGCGCCGTGGCGCTGGTGGCGACGGCGGTCACGGCGCATCTCGGTCTCGGCGAGCGGGCCGCGGTCGTGGTCTACGCCACGGCCCTCGTGCTGATGCTCGGCGTCTCCGCCCTCTACAACCTGTACCCGGTCAGCCCGCGCAAGTGGCTGCTGCGCCGCGCCGACCACGCCCTGATCTACCTGATGATCGCCGGCACCTACACGCCGCTCGTCGCCCTCGTCGGATCGGGACCCCGCGCCTACGCGCTGCTGGCGATGATCTGGGCCGTGGCGCTGGTCGGGATCGTCGTGAAGCTGCTCCTTCCGGGTCGCTTCGACCGCCTCTCGATCGGGCTCTACCTGATGCTCGGCTGGAGCGGCCTGTTCGCCTACGAGTCTGTCATCGCGGCGCTTCAGCCGACGGCACTGTGGCTCCTGGCGATTGGCGGGGCTCTCTACTCGATCGGCGTGCTATTCCACGTCTGGCGGACGCTGCCATTCCAGAACGCGATCTGGCACGGCTTCGTGTTGGCTGCGACGGCGTGCCATTACGGAACCATCTGGGCCAGCCTGAACGGGATGTCTGTGACCTGAATTGACATTCGTCCGGTAGAATTCCGGTTACCCTTCCAAGGGAAAGGTCGAGGCGATCTGCTTTCCTTTAAGTTCTCATCGACATCCGGTGGAGCATCGTTCCCGGGATTGATCTTGCCGGGACCGATATCGTGGACGCCACAACGAACGACGCCCGCAGCGCTCAGCGGTACCGGATCCTGCACGTGTTCCGGGCGCCCGTCGGCGGCTTGTTCCGCCACGTCGTGGATCTCGCCCGCCTCCAGGCTGGATCGGGGCACGCCGTCGGCATCGTGTGCGATTCGACCACCGGCGGCGAGCGCGGCGCGCGTGCCCTTGCGGAGCTGATGCCCAGCCTCGAACTCGGCCTGATCCGGATCCCGATGCGGCGCAACCCGCACCTGACGGACTGGGCCTGCCTCCGGACGGTGGGCCAGCGAGCCGCAGAGGTGGGAGCCGATGTCCTGCACGGGCACGGCGCCAAGGGCGGCGCCTATGCACGGCTCGCCGCGGCCGGGTCCACGATCCGTGCCTACACCCCGCATGGCGGCAGCTACAATTACCGGCCGGGCAGCCTGCTCCATCGCCTCTACATGGGCGCCGAAGGAGTGCTCGCCCGGCGCACGGACGCCTTCCTGTTCGAGAGCGAGTACGTCGCCGGCCGGCACAGAGCCTTTGTCGGCGGACCCGAGCGCGTGACGCGAATCGTGCACAACGGCATCTCGGAGGCGGAATTCGCGCCGGTCGAACGGGTCCAGGATCCGTTCGACCTTCTGTATGTCGGCGAGCTGCGGGAGGCCAAGGGCCTGCCCTACCTGCTCGAGGCCCTGGTCCGCTTGCGTTCCGAGGGCCGGGCGCTGCGCCTGCTGCTGGTCGGCTCAGGTCCGGATGCCGAGATCCTGCGCGAGACCGTGGCGCGCCTCGGGCTCGCCGGCGCTGTCTCCTTCGAGCCTCCGCAGGCGATCCGGTCCGTGCTGGCGCGGGGCCGCATCCTGGTCGTCCCGTCCCTCGCGGAGTCGCTGCCCTACGTCGTCCTGGAGGCCGCCGCCGCGGCCCAGCCCCTCGTCGCCACGCGGGTCGGCGGCATTCCGGAAATCTTCGGTCCGGCCGCACACGACCTCGTCCCCGCCCGGGATTCGGAGGCGCTCGCGACTGGCATCCGAAGGGTGCTGGACGATTCGCCCGAGAGGCTTGCCGCCAAGGTGGGCGGGCTCAGCGCGTCGATCCGGCAGCGCTTCTCACTAGACCGGATGGGCAGCGAGGTCGTCTCCGGGTACGCGGCGGCATTCCAGGCTCGGGAAGGCCGCCGCAGCGCCAGCCGTCGCGAAATTGCCGGACCGCGGGCCGCGTGAGCCCGGTGGCGGGAACGTGATGGCCACCGCCGCACACGCCGCGACAAAGCTGCGGCGGTCGGCTCGCCCTTAAGTCTTCCGACAACGCTCCGTGCCAAGCTGCAGTTGAAGCAACCGCAGGCTGGCGCAGGGGGGAGCCCATCGATGAGCGCGTTCGACATCCGGGATCTTCTCGAAGCGACCGGGCCCTTCGAAGCCCAGCCGGCCGCCATGCGCGCGGAGGCGGTGCCGCTCGCCGAGACCTCCGCGCCGGAGGCGGCGGCGATCTCACCCGTGGTGGTCGCCGGGATCGTTCGGACGCTCGAATGCGCGCTGATCTTCGGCCTCGGCTCGCTGCTGCACCTGATGATGCTGCGCGGGCGGGTTCCCTACGGGCTGACCTATGCCGGAGCCATCGGCTTGATCGCCGTGATGACGGTTGCGCTGATCCAGGCCGCGGGCGGCTACCGGATTGCCGCCTTCCGGGCCTTCTTCAAGACCGCGATCCGGCTGATCGCCGCTTGGTCGATGACCTTCCTGATGGTTGCCGCCGGTCTGGTCCTCGCCAAGGTGGCCGACCACTACTCGCGGCTGTGGCTCGGGACCTTCTTCGCCACCGGTCTCGGTGCGCTTCTGGTCGGTCGCTTCGTCCTGTTCCAGATCATCGATGCACAGACCCGCGCCGGCCGTTTCGACCGGCGCACCGCGATCGTGGGCGGCGGCAAGCCGGCCGAGGATCTCATCGCCGCCCTGGAGACGCAGAGCGACAGCGGAATCCGCATCGTCGGGGTGTTCGACGACCGCAACACCGATCGCTCGTCGGACGTGGTGGCCGGTCATCCGAAGCTCGGCAACGTGGACGACCTCGTGGCCTACGCGCGCCATGCCCGCCTGGACCTGATCGTCTTCACCATCCCGATCACGGCCGAAGCGCGCATTCTCCAGATGCTCGCCAAGCTCTGGGTTCTGCCGATCGACATCCGCCTGTCGGCGCACGCCGCCAAGCTGCGCCTGCGTCCGCGCAGCTACTCGTATCTCGGCTCGGTGCCGGTGCTCGACGTCTTCGACAGGCCGATCGCCGACTGGGATGTGGTGGTGAAGGCGCTGTTCGATCGCGGCGTCGGCCTGCTGATGCTGCTCGCCCTGTCGCCGATCATGCTGGCCGTTGCGCTCGCCGTCCGCCTGACCTCGCGCGGTCCGGTCCTGTTCCGGCAGAAGCGTCACGGCTTCAACAACGAGCTGATCGAAGTCTACAAGTTCCGCTCGATGTACGTCGATCAGTGCGATGCTGGTGCGGCCAAGATGGTCACCAAGGGTGATCCGCGCGTGACGCCGGTCGGCCGCTTCATCCGCAAGACCTCGCTCGACGAGCTGCCGCAGCTGTTCAACGTGCTGAAGGGCGATCTCTCCCTGGTCGGCCCCCGGCCTCACGCCCTGCAGGCGAAGGCGGCCAACACCCTGTACGACCAGGTCGTCGACGGCTATTTCGCCCGGCACAAGGTCAAGCCCGGCATCACCGGCTGGGCGCAGATCAACGGCTGGCGGGGCGAGACCGACACGTCCGAGAAGCTGCAACGGCGCGTCGAGCACGATCTCTATTACATCGAGAACTGGTCGGTCCTGCTGGACCTCCAGATTCTGCTGACGACGCCGTTCGCGCTGCTCAAGACCGAGAACGCGTACTGAGCGTAAAGGCGGCCGGCGTCCGCGAGACACCGGCCACCCCGCGCCGCCTACGGCAGGGCGCCGGCCTTCTCCTTGGCCTTCATGATCGTGTCGCGGCAGCCCTGAGCGTCACCGGACTTGTCCTGCTGACGGGCCTGGGCGACCAGCTTCTTGGCCTCCTCGACGCCCGAGGCGGTCGGCTTCACGTCGGCGTCCGACTTGGTGAGGGCCGGCGGCTTGTCGAGGGCCTTCG
This sequence comes from Methylobacterium sp. FW102-HT35C08, assembly GCF_058790235.1. Taxonomy (NCBI): domain Bacteria; kingdom Pseudomonadati; phylum Pseudomonadota; class Alphaproteobacteria; order Hyphomicrobiales; family Methylobacteriaceae; genus Methylobacterium; species Methylobacterium sp. FW102-HT35C08. Next base: position 3,147,116 of record NZ_JBYTCL010000002.1, read on the forward strand.
GAGAATTCGACGAGGTCGGGCCGCCGGGCGGCGTCGTGCCCGTCACGGAGGCTGCACCGGCACTGTCGAGCCGCCGCTGCAGGGTGTCGACCTCGTCGGAGCACGGGGTCGCCAGGGCCGGTGTGGCTGCGGCGAGGGCCAGGGCTGCGAGGGCGAATCTGATCATCATTGAGGCGTTTCTCCACTGCACCTGAGCACGACCGGCTCCGGTTGCCCGCGACGACGCGGGCCGCCACGTCCGGTTGCGACTACCCTGGAGACGCCGGGCGCATCGGGCCGTTCCTGAGACAGGAGGCCGCACCGCGCCATCAGAAACGAAAGCGGGCGCCCTCGCGCGGCCTGGAGGCCGCCGGGAACGCCCGCATCAAGTCGTGCCGTTCGTCAGTACTTGCGGATGATCGGCTCCGGCGACATCGGCACCGGGTCGGCGCCGAACGCGTAGCGGACGCCGGCGTAGATTGAGAACGGCTGTGCCAGGGTCGTGGTCCGCGGATCGCTGATCCGCAGGTTCCCGGCCACCGGGCCCGGCTCCGCGAAGGTGCCGAACGTCGCGTAGCGGTTGTTGGTCAGGTTGGTGATCAGCCCGAAGACCTCGAGGTTCTTCGTCACCTGATACTTCGTCTGCAGGTTCAGCGTGTAGTAGGCGGGAAGCTTGCGGTTCAGGTTCGACTCGTCGCCGCGGAAGTAGGACGAGGAGAAGGCCTGGAGATAGAGGCCGAGCTGCCAGTCGGGTGTGATGAAGTAGTCGAAGCCGGCCTTGATCTGGTGCGCCGGCACCAGCGGCACGATGTTGCCCTTGCGCACCTGGATGGCGCCGTCATCCGCGAGCGGGTTGTTGGGCGACGACAGGGTGCCGTTGAACTGGAAGGTGGCGTCGACCAGCGCGTAGTTGGCGTAGACCCGCAGGTAATCGGCCGTGTACTCGCTGCCGACCTCGATCCCCTGCCGCTGCGTCGAGGGCACGTTGACGAAATAGGCGCGCGCCGTATTGCCGGGCGTGGCGAGCGACAGGATGTCGTTGCTGAGATCCGTGCGGAACGCACCGATCTTGTAGGTGATGACGCCGCCGTCATAGGTGTTCGGCAGCTGGCCCCGGAAGCCGACCTCGTAGGTCCGCGCCGTCACCTGCTTCAGCGGCGGATCGGCAACCAGCGAGTTCGGCAGGAGGCACGGCCGGTCCGGGTTGGCGCAAGCCAGTTCCAGCGGTGTCGGGGCACGGTTCGACTCCGAGTAGCTGCCGTAGAGATTCAGCGCGTCGAAGAAGCGGTAGGTCAGGCCGGCGACCGGGTTGATCTTGTTGAAGTAGTGCGTGCCGGTCACGTCCGGCGAGAAACCGGTGAGATCCTCGCTCTGGATGCGCGCGAAGTTGAGGCGCGCCCCGGCCGTCAACGACAGCCGGTCGGTCACGTCGAGCGTATCGAGGGTGTAGAGGCCCATATAGAGGTTCGAGCCGTTGACCGAGCTCGGCGCGATGCCGAGGGCACCAGCGGTCCGCAATTGCGGCGTGCCGAGCCCCGGGATGTTGCCGTAATAGGGGTTGCTCGGGTTGGTGGTGATCGACAGGTCGGGGTTGATGACCCCAAGAGTGCTGGACGACTTGAACGAGTAGTTCGCGGTGTCGATGCTGCCGCCGACTACGAAGGTGTTGGGCAGGCCGAACACTTGGTCGCGGTTCGAGGCCTGCAGGGAGCCGCCGAAGCCTGTGGCCTGGGTTTGGGTCGTGTCCAGGGTGCCGTAGGGGATGTTGGCCCGGAACGGGATGCGCTGGTTCTGCTGGCCGAGGATCAGGAATTGGTTGCGGAACGCGAGCTGCGACTGGCCGGCCGATGGGCTGAACCCATCATCCTCGAAGCAGAGATTGCCGCGGAAGCTGGAACGCGTGCTGCAATTCTCGAAGTTGCCGTCGTTGCCATCCACGTAGGTCTGGCTGAAGCGGCGGAAATAGGCGTTTCCGGCGAGATCCCAGGTCGGCGAGATATCGACACGGCCGGTGAGCTGGAGCGAGCCGACCTCTGTCGTGGTGGTCTGCGGGAAGGTGAAGATCGCCCGCGGGTCGCGATGGGTGAAGTCCACCGGCGTTGCGGCGGCGGCGCCGAAGAAGCTGCGTGCGGCCAAGCCGATCAGGTGGAACTCCGAATCCTGCGAGCGGTAGCCGAGATCCGCGTAGAGCCGGCCGATCGTACTCGGGCTCTCGTAGCGCCAGCCGCGGTCGTTCAGCCCGTCGCCGGTGAAATACACGCTCCAGTTGTCGACCACCTTGCCATATTGCAGGTAGCCGGCGGTGCGGGCATCGGAGCCGCCCCAGGCGGCGATCTCGGTACCCTGCCAGGTGAAGCCGTTCTTCATCTGGATGTTGACCGCGCCACCCAGCGCGTTGAGGCCGAAGACCGGGTTGCCGGTGACGACGTCGATCCGCTGGATCGCCTGCTGCGGGATCAGATCGAAATTGACGACGTCGCCGAAGGCCTCGTTGATGCGCACGCCGTTCTGGTAGACGGCGAGCCCCTGCGGCACGCCCTGCACCGGCGAGGCCGTGAAGCCGCGATAGGTCACGTCCACGCGGTTGTTGTTGCCCTGCGAGTCGGAGATGTTGATGCCGGGCGTGCGCCGGGCCAGCGTCGTGACGAGGTTGCTGCTGGCCTGATCGATGGCGAGGTCGCTCGCCGTCACCGATTCCACCGTGCTGGGAATCTTGTAGAGGGGCTGCTCGCTGCCGCGCAGGCGGGTCAGGCCGGTCGGCGGCACGGATCCGAGCGGCGGCACCGGGCCGGGACCGTTGAAAGTCTGCGCCTGGCTCGAGCTGCCGCCACCGGAGCCCACCGGCGTCGTGGACACCACGCTGATCTCACCCAGTGTCACCGATTGCTGAGCCTGCGCGGTCCCCGAGAGGACCGTTCCAGCGACAATCGACGCAGACGCGACCAAGCTGCTCCGCAACGCGCGAAGTGACATTCCCAACCCCCGTGGCCCAAGACCCATGCTCGTTCTCGACGAGCTTGTGGTCCCTCATGCCGAGTGGCGGAGAGCTGCACAATTGTTCGTGAACCGCGATCGCGCTGTTTTCGCCGCATTTCACGCGCCGGGACGTGGATGCCGAAGCGACGTGATCAAACCGCAACAGTTTCTTGAGCGCAATCAAGCACTTAAGGAAATTTCGGCAAGCGCCTCGGGATGATGTGGCAAGAGTTTCGCGCGACGGGAGAAGGGATTCAGAGCCGTGCCTGAATCATCCGTGCGATCTCGCCGAGCCGTTGCTCAAGGAGCTGCGGAACCTCGCAGACATAGGTGAGCGACTGGCTGCGCTCCTGAAATATGCGCCGGTCCCAGGCGAACTTCGTCTCCAGCTCCGACTGATCCTTCGGAAGCTCCGTCGCATCGGATGCGCTCGGTGCGTCCTTGACCTGGCTGATCTTGTCGGCCTCGTCGCGGATCCGCTCCGCCATCCGGCGCTGGCCCTGGGCGTAGCGGGCTATGCCGCCGACGACCTTGTCGCGCTCGCCGTTGATCACCTCGAACACGCCCGCATAGACGCGGGTCAGGGCCTTGTCCTTGGCGTCCTTGTCGGTGCCGAACTTGCCGGCGAACTCATCGAGGAGCGGTCCGACCTGCGGAAGATCGGTGCGCCGTGAGGCGATCTTCTGGGCGAGCACCGCAGCATCGTTGTCGCTGCCCCAATCGCCGGCCGCGGCGATGTCCGGGCCCGTCCAGAACTGGCCGGGGCTCAGGGTGGCGACCTTGCGCTGGACACAGGGCCAGTCGGGATCTTGGCGCGGCTGCGCCAGCGCCGGTCCGGCGAGGAGGCTCAGCCCGAGCGCGCTGCCCAGGATGCGGGAGACAAGACGGTTCATCGGAACGGGCTCCATCAGGGGGTCTCGCCGGCCGGGCCACCGCGCCGGGCCATGATGCCGCGGCCGGGATCGTAGGCGACGACGGCGGCGCCGAAGAAGGCGAGCGTCACGCCGACCACGACGGCGCAGGCGACCGGCTCGAACTGGACGTAGAGGGCGTAGCGGACGAGCTGCACCGCGTGGCTGAATGGGTTCAGCTCGCAGATCCAGTACAGCGTCTCCGAGGATTCCCGGATCCGCCACAAGGGGTAGAGGGCCGAGGAGGCGAAGAACATCGGGAAGATCACGAAGTTCATCACGCTGGCGAAGTTCTCGAGCTGGCGCACCAGCGAGGACAGGAACAGCCCGATCGCCCCGAGCATCAGGCCCGAGGCCAGGAATGCCGGCAGCGCCGTCAGGTAGCCGAGCGGTGGGATGTCGGTCTCCCAGAAGTAGGCCACCGCCAGGAACGCATAGGCCTGCACGACGGACACGGCCACGCCCGCGATCAGCTTGGCGAGCAGCAGCAGCCAGCGCGGATAGGGCGAGGTCAGCAGCACCTTCATCGACCCCACCTCGCGGTCGTAGACCATCGAGAGCGACGATTGCATGCCGTTGAAGAGCTGGATCATCACCGCCAGCCCGGGCACCACGTAGACTTCGTAGAGCACGTAGGTCTGGTACGGCGGCTCGATGGAGACACCCAGCGTATTGCGGAAGCCCGCCGCAAAGATGAACAGCCAGACGAGCGGGCGGACCAGCGCCGAGAAGAACCGCTCCTTCTGATTGAAGAAACGCAGCAATTCCCGGCGGACGATCCCGCCGAGGCAGATCAGGTACCCGACCGCGTCGAGCCGCCCGATCCGCTGCTGCGCACCGCGTGCCGTGACGGCGGCAGGGGCGGACGAGACCTGTATCGGCGCGCTCATGCCGCAGCCCTCCCCGGCTCGGCCACGAGGCGGCGGAAGGCATCGGCCAGGGACTCGCCCGGGCTGCCGATGTCCCCGGCCCGGCCGCGGGCGATGATCCGGCCCCGGTGCAGCACGACGGCGTCGTCCTGGGGCGCGATCTCCTCGAAGATATGGGTCGCCCAGAGGACTGACAGCCCCTCCTCCCGCACCAGCGCGCGCACGATCGCCACGATGTCGGCGCGGGATTCGAGGTCGAGCCCGACGGTCGGCTCATCGAGGAGCAGCAGATCCGGGCGATGGATCAGCGAGCGGGCGATCTCGATGCGTCGCGACTGGCCGCCCGACAGGGTGCGGACCTTGTCGTGCCGCCGATCCGCGAGGCCGACCCGGTCGAGCAACGCCCCGACACGCGCCTTCCCGGCGCCGCGGGCAATGCCATGGAGGCTCGCGTGGTACAGCAGATTCTGCTCGACGGTGAGGTCGGTGTCGAGGGTGCGTGCCTGGAACACGACGCCGAGCCGGGCGAGCGCCCGCGAGGGCTCCCGGTCGAGGGCATGGCCGAAGATCGCCACCCGGCCGGTCTGGTTGTTGTAGAGCCGGGTGATCACCGAGAACAACGTCGTCTTGCCGGCGCCGTTCGGTCCGAGCAGGACGGCGAAGTGCCCGCGCCCGACCGTAATCGAGACGTCGTCGAGCGCCGCCCGAGTTCCGAACCGGTGGCCGACATGGTCGACCTGGAGGGCAGCCGCCTCCGCCATGCTCATCGGCCGAGCACCTTTCTGGCGTCGGCGACCGCGTCGAGGCACTCGTCGAACTCGCCCTCCTTCTGCTCCCGCTCGGCGACCCGCAAGGCCTTCTTGAGCTTCGGCACTGCGGATTCGGGCGGATTCAGTGCGAGCGCGTCGCGGATCATCGTGATGCCTTCGGCGCAGGAAGAGGCGTCGTCGGCCGCGAGGACCGGACCGGCGGCGAGCAGGCAGGCGGCGAGCAGGAGGATGCGCATCATTTCACCGTCAGCGTGCCGGTCATGCCCTTGGCTTCCAGGCCGTGCACCGACCACGTGTAGGTGCCGGGCTTGATCGCGACGAACTCGATGGCGATCTCGCCGGGATCGTCGAATTCCAGGTGGTCGGGCGGGCCGCCGCCGTGGATCTCCTTGTGCTCAATCACGATCTGGTTGAACCAGATGTATCGGAAGAACTCCGGCGCGTAGAATTTGTATTCCTGGCGGCCCTTGGCGACGATGCGCAGCCGGTAGGCCTTGCCGGATTCGAGCGTGAGGTCCTTGTTCTCGACGACGAAGTCGTTGCCCTGATCATCACCCAGGACGAGGTCGGGCAGATTCTCCCGCTTCTTGGTAAGGTCCAGCGCCAGCGCCGGACCGGCCGCGAGCAGCCCCGCCAGGGCGAGGGCTGCCGTTCGAAACATCCGCGTCATGTCGCTTCCTACCCTTGGGCGCCACGCCGGGTGCCCTGTTCGCTTCGGATCCCGAATCCGCGCCGGATCAGTTCGGCGAGATCGCCACGCCCCAGGGCAGCAGGCCGACCGGGATGCTCTTGACCACCTTCTCGGCGGCGACGTCGATCACCGAGACGTCGTTGGAGGTCCCGTTCGTGGTGAAGAGCTGCTTCTGGTCCGGCGTGAAGGCGAGCTGCCAGACGCGCTGGCCGACCGGCAGGTACTTCTCGACCTCGTAGGACTTCGCGTCGATGACCGCGACCCGGTTGGCCGGGCCGAGCGCCACAAAGGCTTTCGTTCCGTCCTTCGTGATCCGGATGCCGACGGGCTGGATCGCCTCGTCGTTCACGCTCGGGATCTTGAAGCTGATCTTCTTGATCACCCGGCGCTGGGCCACATCGATCACGCTTACCGTGCCGCCGACCTCCGCCGACACCCACAGGAACTTGCCGTCGGCGGTGAACTCGGCGAAGCGCGGCCGGGCATCGACCAGCACATTGTCGATGACCTGGAAGGTCTTGGTGTCGATAAAATGGGCCATGTTGGTCGTCTCGGAGGTGTTGACCAGGATCTTCCCGTCCGGCGACAGGCCCATTCCCTCGGGCTCGACGCCGACCGGCACCTCGGCCAGGACCTTGTTTTTCTCGATGTCGATGATGGTGACTTGGCTGTCGTCCTCGTTGGCGACGTAAAGCGGGTTGCCGGACGCATCGAGGATGAACTGCTCCGGATCCGGGCCTGAGCGCAGGGAGCGTACCACCTTGCCGGAACTCGTATCGAGCACGTCGATGCGGTCGTCGTCGCTCGCGCAGACGAACAGCTCCTTGCCGTCCTTCGACACGGTCACGCCCCGCGGGCGGCGCCCGACCTTCCAGGTCGCCGTCACCGTCATCGTGTTCGTGTCGATGACGCTGACCGAGTTGCCCTTCTCGTTGGTAACGTAGGCGGTGAAGGCGGCGGCCGGCCCGCACAGGGCGAGCCACGCTCCGAGGGCGCACACACTCAGGCCTGCCTCGACGCGGCGGTTCATACCATTCCCTTCCCTTGCGACTTCCCGGCGTCCTCGAAGGACGTTCTCGGAGGACAATTGTAGTGCGATTTCCGCGCGTTGCGAGAGCGCCGGCCGCTCACCAACGCCGCAGGCGGAGGCCTCACTTGAACTTGCAGGTGGTTTCCGGAAGATCCACCCCGAGCGTGTCGAGCGGGGTGCGCTGATGCAGGAAGCCCTGCTCGGGGGCCACCGAGACCAGCGCCTTCGGCTGCACCACAATGATCGCCTGCCGGAGCTGGTGGTCCCAGGGCCGGAAGCTGAGCGGCACGCCCTTGTAGGCGGGCAGCGTGAAGGCGGGATCGGCGAGATACGGCCCGATCACCGCCGGATCGTTGGTCTTCTTGGCTGTCACGGCCTCGCCGACGGTCCGCACCGCGGCCCAGACCTGGTAGTCCAGCGGGCGCATCAGGCGTCCGGCGAGCCGTCGGAACCGGTTCTGCGCCTGGGCGGCCCCCCAGGTCTCCAGCACGGGCGACCAGGTCGTGGGCGTCAGCGCCTGCGTGCCGCCGACCGGGCGCGGATCGACGGTGCGGTAGGGCACGTAGTCGCCCCAGTCGCCCTCCTCGTCGGCCACGATGGCCAGGTCGTAGTCGAGCCCCCGGGTGAAGACCATCGCCTCGGCCCGGGTCGGGGTATCGCCCCGCGCCTTGGCCAGCGGTCCGAAGGTCCAGGGCTTCTCGGCCGTGATCTTGAGCGCGAACTTCCGGGCCGAGTTGCGAACCGCGTCGGCATAGGCCTTGTCGGCGTCGGTCGGGCCGACGATCAGGAAGATCTTCCGCCAGCGCATGACCGTCAGGTATTGCGCCAGCGCGTCGGTTAGCATCGCCCGCGATGGGAGGATGTGGAACACGTTGGCCCGGCAATCGGCCCCGCGGAGGCGATCGTCCGCGGCCCCGGCGTTCAGCACTACGGCGCCGGTCTCCTTGACGGCATCCGCCACCGCCAGCACCGCGTCGGCGGGCAGAGCCAGAACGAGGTAGCGCGCGCCCTTGGCGACCAGCTCCTTGGCCGCCGCGACGGGATCCGGCTTGTCATCGGTCAGCGCGATCTCGTCGAGCGCGTAGGTCTGCTTGGTGAAGCGGCCGGTCGTGTTGTTGTCGGCGATGCCCATCTTGGCGCCCGCCAAGCCCTCGTCCTCCGGCGCCGCCTCGGCGTCGTAGGAGGACGGTGCGGGCTGCGGCCGATAGATCAGGCCGATATGGGTGTCGATCGATTCTGGGGCGGGTTGCTGGGCCTGCGCCGAGAGCGGCAACAGCGCCAGCGCCGCAAGCCCGGCGCGCAGCCAGACCGGGAACGCCTGACGGAGGACAGCGGTGTCGGGTGCAGGATCTTGCATATGCGCGGCCTCTAACAGCTTCCGCTCCGACCGCTCAACCGCGGCCTGTCGTCCCGACGTTCACGTTCCCGTCGTGGAATACGCAGGCTGCGAAGTACATTGCCAAATTGTCCCTTCGCCCGACCTATGCCGGCAACGATGTCGCCGAACGCGGCGATCGGACCGTCGAGAGGAAGCCTGACGATGCGCCCCCAGTCTCTCCGTGCCGCCACCGCGTGCGCGCTCGTCATCATGGGGACTGCCCTGCCCGGCGCGGCCCTGGCCGCACAGAAGGCCGCCGTCTTCCCGGTGGAGCTGTTCGATCCCGGCGCCTCCTACGGCGCCCGTGCAAGGCCGGCCGACACCAAGAAGCTCACGCTGGTCACCGACGAGCTGCGCAAGGCTCTCCACGATCAGGCGGGGCTAGAGATGGTCGATACGGCGCCGAAGGCCGACACCGTGGCCAAGGAGGGTCCGCTCTACAAGTGCAACGGTTGCGCTGCGGACATCGGCAAGAGCCTGGGTGCGGACCTCGTCGTGACGGGTTATGTGGAGAAGGGGTCCGGTCAGATCTTCAACCTGAACGTTACCATCGCCGAGGCCGAGACCGGCAAGGTGGTGCGCGGCGGGCAGGTGACGATCCGGGCCGACACCGACGATACCTGGGCCCACGCCATGCGGTGGGTGGTGAAGAACCGCCTGCTCGCCGAGCCGCTGCCCGGAAAGTCATGAGGCCTTCCGTAGAGTCCCGAGTCATCCGTGTCCGCGTCCCCTGCCCAAGCCACTCCCCTGCCCCGTCTTCTCGTCAGTGTCCGTGATCCGGCCGAGGCCGAGGCTGCGCGGCTGGCCGGGGCCGACCTCGTCGATGCCAAGGATCCCGAGCGCGGGGCGCTCGGCGCGCTCGACACCCGGACCGTACGGGAGATCGTCGCCCGGGTGTCCGGCGGTGCCGTGACCAGCGCGGTCGCCGAGCCGACGCCGCGCGACGTGGTCGCGATGGCGGCGTCGGGGGTGGACTGGGTCAAGACCGGTATCGGCCCGGCACGACGTCGGGATCGGGCTGCCCTGGCGGCTCTCGCCGCGGCGGCGCCCGGACGCCTGATCGCCGTGTTGTTCGCCGAGGACGGCCCGGCCGCCGCCCTCGTCCCGTACCTCGCCGATGCCGGATTCGCGGGCGCGATGATCGACACGGCCGGCAAGCGGGGCGCGCGTCTTCCCGATCTCGCGGCGCCGGCGGATCTTGCGGCCTTCACCGCGGCCTGCCGCGACAACGGGCTGATGAGCGGCCTCGCGGGCTCGCTGCGGGTCATCGATATCCCGAGCCTCGGCGCGTACGCACCGGATTATCTGGGTTTTCGCGGCGGCCTGTGCCGCGACTTTGATCGCCGCAACGGCATAGATCCCCTACGGGTGGCCGAGGCGCTGCGCGCCCTGCGGCCGAGCCGGCGGGACGCCGCGTGACCGCCGTCGTCAAGGTCGGCGGCAGCCTTGAGGCGGACCCCCATCGCCGCCGCGCGCTGCTGACCGCGCTCGCCGACGGCGTGCTCGGGCGCTGCATCGTCGTGCCGGGCGGCGGCACCTTCGCGGGTGCCGTGCGGGCCGCGCAGGCGCGCGAGGGTTTCAGCGACGCCGAAGCCCATCGCCGCGCGCTCGACGCCATGAGCGATGCCGCCGGCATCTTCCGCGGGATCGAGCCGCGCCTGGTGCAGAGCCTGGAGCCCTGGACGGAGGCTGCGCCGGCCCGGGCACGGGTGTGGAACCCGCGCCGTCTGCGCGCGGGTCATCCGGACATACCCGAGACCTGGGACGTCACCTCCGACAGCCTCGCGCTCTGGCTCGCCGCACAGGTCCAGGCCGAACGCTGCGTGCTGGTGAAGTCCGTCGATGCGCCCGGCGGTCACGATGCCGCCGCCCTCGCGCGCATCGGCCTGGTGGATGTTGCCTTCCCAGACTTCGCCGCACGGTTCGGCGGCCCGATCGAGATCTGGGGGCCGGCCGAGAAGGTCACGGTCGCCCTGAAGGATGCCGCGTGAGCGCGCCCGAGCATATCGTCTTCGTCACCGGCCGCCTCGCGCGGGCGCGGCTGGAGAAGGTCGCGGCCGGCCTGCCGGACCGGTTCCGGTGGAGCATCGCCGATGCCGGCGTGAAGGTCGCCGCCCTGATGACCGAGGAGATCATTCGCCGCCGTGTCACGCTGCCCGAGGGCGCGACTCGGGTGATCCTGCCGGGCCGGTGCCGCGCCAATCCCGAGCACCTCGCCGCGCATTTCGGCGTACCGGTCGAGCGCGGCCCCGACGAGGTCGTGGACCTGCCCGCGTGGCTCGGCCTGTCGGCCCGGAAGGTGGACCTCTCCCGGCACGATCTTCGGATCTTCTCGGAGATCGTCGACGCCTCGAAGATGAGCGTCGACGCGATCCTGACCAAGGGCCTCGACCTCGCCCGGCGAGGCGCCGATGTCATCGATCTGGGCGGGCTGCCCGACACGCCGTTTCCCCACCTCGAGGACGCCGTGAAGGCCATGAAAGACGCCGGCCTGACGGTCAGTGTCGATTCCTTCTCCCGCGAGGAGCTCGCCCGGGGCGCCGGCGCCGGGGCCGACTACCTGCTGAGCCTCAACGAGGAGACCCTCGATCTCGCCTTCGAGACCGACGCGGTGCCGATTCTCGTGCCGCTGCGGCCCGACGACCTGCCGTCCCTCGACCGGGCGATCGAGCGGATGCTGAAGGCCGGGCGGCCGTTCCTGGCCGATCCGATTCTGGAGCCGATTCATCACGGCTTCGTGGATTCGATCGCCCGCTATCGCGAGACCCGCGACCGCTGGCCGGAGATCGAGATGATGATGGGCACCGGCAATCTCACGGAGTTGACCGAGGCCGACTCGCTGGGCGTGACCGCCCTCCTCGTCGGCATGTGCTCGGAGCTTTCGATCCGCAACGTGCTGATCGTGCAGGTCTCCAACCACACCCGCCGCACCGTCGAGGAGCACGACGCCGCCCGCCGGGTCATGTACGCCGCCAAGGCCGATTCCGCGCTGCCCAAGGGGTATGGTCGCGCGCTGCTCGCCCTTCACGACAAGCGCCCCTTCGTGCAGACCGCCGAGGAAGTAGCGCAGGCGGCCGCCGAGGTGCGCGATCCCAACTACCGGATCGCGGTCGCGGAGGACGGGATCCACGTTTACAACCGCGACATCCACAGGGTCGGCACCGACGCGATGGCCTTCTTCCCCGACCTCGATGTCGCCAGCGACGGGGCGCATGCCTTCTATCTCGGGGCGGAACTCGCCAAGGCCGAGACCGCCTGGCGGCTCGGAAAGCGTTACGTGCAGGACGAGCCCCTCGAATGGGGCTGCGCGGCCGACGCCGAGGTGGAGGATGCCACCGCCTTCAAGAAGGCCGGTCACACGCGCCATTCCGGCCCTGACGCGCCGCCGCCCGGCACGCGGGACGCGCGCCTCGTGCGGCCCGAGGCCGACGCGCGCGCGCCCGAGATCATCTCCGAAGCGGGCGCGCGCGCGGAAGCGGCGCCCGAGCAACCGCAGGACCCGAAGGCCAAGCTGGTCTGCGGGCGGCTCGTGCCGGTCGACAGGGCGTGAGCCGATGCCTTTGATCCTTGAGACGATCGTCACGACCCTGTCGCCGGCGGGCGAGCTGCATCTCGTGCCGTTCGGGCTGATCGGCGAGGACGAGGGCTACGTGCTGGCGCCGTTCCGGCCGTCGCCGACCATCGTCAACCTGGAGGCCAGTCCGTACTTCGCGGCGTCGAGCCCCCGCGACATCCGCGTCATCGCGGGCGCGGTGACGGGCCGGCGCGAGTGGCCGACGGAGGCGTGCACAGCGATCCCGGGGCGGCGCCTCGCCGACAGTTTCGGACATGCCGAGTTCGAGGTGGCGGCGGTCGAGCCGCACGCGACGCGCCCGCGCTTTCGCGGGCGGCTGGTCCACAGCGCCGCGCACGCGCCGTTCATCGGCTACAACCGCGCGCAGGCCGCGGTCCTGGAAGCCGCCATTCTTTCAACCCGGCTGCACATGCTTGAGCCGGACAAGGTGTTGACGGAGATGGCCTACCTCGCCATCGCCATCGGCAAGACCGCGGGACCCCGCGAGCGCGAGGCCTGGGGCTGGATCGAGGACAAGGTCGCGGCGGCGCTCGGCCCCGAGGCGCGCGTTCTCGATCGCGACGACCGCTGACGGCGGGAGGAGAAGGACAAGATGAAGAAAATCACCCTGGCCCTGGCGGCCACCGCGGCCCTCGTGGCTGCGACGGCTCAGGCGCACGGCCCGACTCGGCGCAAGATCACGGAGTCGATCGAGATCAACGCGCCGGCCGACAAGGTGTGGGCCGTGGTCGGCGACGTGAAGAACGCCGACTGGGTTCAGAACGTCACCAAGACCGAGTTCACCGGCGATCCGGCGGGCAAGTTCAAGCGGGTTCTGACGCTCAAGAACGGCGATCAGATCCAGGAGACCAGCAATAAGCTGAAGCCCGACGACAAGCTGTTCTCGTACTACATCGACAAGGTTGACGTGAAGGACCTGCCGGCCAACGACTACTCTGCCACGATCACGGTCGAGCCCGCGGGCGACGCCAAGTCGAAGGTCGAGTGGAAGGCGGCCTTCTACCGGGGCTACATGAACAATGACCCGCCGCCCGAGCTGAACGACGAGGCGTCCGAGAAGGGCGTCGGCGACTGGATCAAGGCCAGCCTCGCGAACCTGAAGGCCAAGGTCGAGAAGGGCTCGTGACGCCGCACCGGGGTCGCGCGGCGCTCGCCGCCGGCCTCACCCTCCTCGCGTCGGCTGCCTCGGCTGAGCCGGCGCGGGAGGCGATCGTCACGGCTCAGCTGGGCGGCGCGGTCGAGATCATCGACCTTGCCGCCGGCACGGTCCTGCGGCGCGTGCCCGTCGACGGTGCGCCCGCCGGAATCGCGCTGTCGGCCGACCGCAAGCGCGCCTACGTCACGCGGCCCGAGGGACATGGGGTCGCGATCATCGACCTCGACGCAGGGCGCGTCCTGTCGGAGGTCGCGCTGCCCGGCGGTCCGCTTGGCATTGCGACCGACCCGCGCGGCGGCACGGTCTACGTGGCCGACTGGTACGGCCACCGCCTGTTCGTGCTGACCGAGCGCGACGGCACGCTGAGCCCGGACGGCGAGATCGGCGTCGGAGCTTCGCCCTCCGGCATCGCCGTGAGCCCCGACGGGGCGACCCTCTACGTGGCGAACCGCGAAGCCGACACGGTCTCGGTGGTGGATGCCAAAGCGCGCCGCGAGACGACGGTCATTCCGGTGGGGCAGCACCCGTTCGGCATCACCCTGGATGCCGCCGCGGGCCGGGCCTACACGGCCAACGTGACTGGGGACGACGTCTCCGTCCTCGATCTCGCCGCCGGGCGCGAGATCGGCCGGGTGCAAACGGGTCGAAGGCCCTACGTGATCGCACTGACGCAGGGTCGCGGCTTCGTCACCGATCAGTATGCCGGCAGCGTCACCGCCTTCGACCTGGCGACGCTCAAGCCGATCGCCGACATCGACGTCGGTGACCACCCGGAGGGCATCGCGGCCGATGAGGACGGGCGCCTCTACGTCGCAAATTGGGGTGACAACACGCTGAGCGTCCTCGACGCGCGGACGCTGAAGGTGATCAAGACGATCCCCACCGGGAACGGCCCGCGCTCCTTCGGTACCTTTCTGCGCTGACACGGGCCCGGGTGCGGGATCTCTCCGGGGGACCCGGCCTCACCGCTCCGGAGCCGCTTCTGCCCGGGAGCCGTCAGACGGTCCGGCGGACAGGCGCCCGACGGTACGCCACCCGCGCCAGCAACAGGGCTGCGCCGATCTGGAGGAAGCCGCTCTCGCCCAGGTCGGACGGCGTGAGATGGGTCTGGATCAGAACCCGCGTCAGCGCGTTCAGCGCGAGCAAGGTCAGGCAGAAGGCCGCCGCGGCGAGCAGGCTGGCAACGAACTCGGGCATGGCTTGGCTTCCCGTGTCGAACGGGAGCAGATTAGCAAGCCTCGCGCCAAGGCCAAGCTGCCCGAACGGCCAAGTCAGTACTCGCCAGATCAGCGCTTGCGCGTGGTGGCCGGCGGAGAACCGGCCTGGACGGCCGGCGCCGGGCGCGGCGTCTCCACCGCGAGCCGCTTCACCGGCCAGCCATCGCTCCACCGCTCCATGTCGGCGAGCCGCGGATTGTTCTTGAGCGCCGAGGCGTCCGAGCCTGCGAATGCGGCCGCGGCCGCGAGGTCGAACGTCTTCCAGAACCCGAGGTAATCCAGAGCGTCGACGCGCGCGAGGTTGACCTGCGAGACCAGGGTCTGCTGCTCGCCCGACAGCGCCATGTCGGCGGACCAACGGAACGGCGGCGGCTTCGGCGCATCCTTCGCCGCGTCCTTGGGTTCGGGGCCGGGTTTGATCGCACCGCCGTCATAGGCCGTATCGAGGCCGGCCGGCGCCGCGAGGGTTGCGGTCAGTGCCGGGAAGCCGTGGTCGTCCGAGAGCGCCCGCACGAAGAGCTTTCGATCCAGCGGCACCGCGCTGGCCTCGCGCAGCAGGCGCTTCGCGGCAAGGTCGGCGGCCCGCGTGTCCTTGTCGCCGACCATGGTCACGATGAGCGTCGCGGGATCGATCCCCGACAATTCGCCGAGCGTGATACCGCGCGATTTCGGCCCACTGGCGATCCCTCCGGGCGTCACGGCGAAGATCAGCTTCGGTGTGGGCAGCCCGTGCGTCTTGGCGTCGGCGGCGAGATCCATCGCGAGCGGAGCGCCGGCGAGATGGCCGATCATCGCAACGCGGCCGAGATCCGGCTTGGCCTCGCCGTCCGCGGACAAATCGGCCAGTGCCGCCTTCACGAGGGTTTCGGCGATGCCCGGCGCGTCGGCCGGGCGCGTCCGGTTCACCTCCTGGAAGCGCGGAAACAGCACGAGCCAACCCTGGCGCGCCAGATGGTCGATCCAGGCGCCGTAGCTCTGCGGGTTCACCACACCCCAACCATGCAGGAAGATCGCCACGGGCCTGCCGGCCTCCGGGGCAGCGCCGGCGGCGTAGAAGGCGAAGCTGCTGGCGGTCCCGCGCCCGAGCAGGCGCTTGGTGATCGTCATCTTGCGGTCGCCGACACCACCCGGCCCCTCGGCAGGCTGCGGCGGCGGCGCGGCGGCCTGCGCGGAGACGAGGCCGGCAAGGGTCATGATCGCGACCGCAGCGAGCGGTCGGCGGATGAGCGTGAGACGCATGAAGGGCTCGACAGAGAGACGCGATGCGTCAGCAGGTCAGGGAGCGCTGAATAGCAGATTCTGTCGTCTTGGCGACCCGCCGCAGCAGTCTCCGCGGGCGGCACACAGTTTCAAGGCCAGCACAGCGCGCCGGGAGCGCAACGCTCAGACGGAAGCGCCCTGTCCCGTGTCCGCCCGGTCGAGCCGGCGCACGAGCGCGGTCAGCTCTGCCGGAAGGTCATCGTCCGCCTCGCCGAAGACGCCGCGAAGCTCGTGGCGCACCGTATCCAGCACGGCGGATTCGGCCGTGTTCCATGAGCCGGATCGGCGGAGCGTATCGGCATAGTTGGCGGCGACAATCTGCATGGCCAAGTTCGGGTTCAACTGTATTGCGGGACCCCGGGCGCAATCCGCTCCGGGAGTGGCGTACAACCCGATCCGCGCGTCAGGTTTCCAATCCAGGGCTGATAATTTTTCCGCCCGGTCCGATCACCGCCGGGCCCTTGCCCTCCGACGGGCGTCCCGCGGCTTGCTCCACCCAGGCCAGGATGTCCTCGGCGCGCCAGGGTTTCGGGATGAACGTCGCCGAGACGCGCAGATCGCTCGGCTGGTCGCCGGCATCGCCCGAGGTCAGGAGCACCCGCACCCGCGGCCAGGTCACGCCGATGATCCGAGCCAGTTCGAAACCGCCGATGGGCCCGGGCGTCCGCACGTCCGAGAAGACGACGCTGACTTCTTCAGCCCGGTCGTTGAGGATGGCGAGGGCGCGGTCGGCGGTCTCGGCCTCAATGACCGTGAAGCCGGTGTCTTCCAGCAACGTGGCCGCGAGGAAGCGCTCGTCGGGTTGGTCCTCCACGACGAGGATGACGGGCTTCTGGCCGGGCTGCACCGAATCGCTCATAGGCCAGGACACTCTACAGGGGCTGAACGGCGGCCGCGCAGATTGGTTCAAGGACCGATCGCCGCGGTAGGCCGGACCCGCGCAGGCACAGATCCTCCCTGGATCCTTGCATAATCGGAAAGTTGTGGCCGTGTCTTGAGTAACACAGCCGGTCAGGAACGTCCCGGACAGAAGCAAAACCGGCTGAATCAGCCGACGCCGTTCGCCTTCAGAAAGGCGAGCGCTCGTTTCCACCCGTCCTCGGCGGCTTCCCGGCGATAGCTTGGCCGGTAATCGGCATGGAAGCCGTGCGGCGCGTCCGGGTAAATCATCAATTCGACGATCTTCCCCGCGGCTTTTGCGCGGTCGCGCGCTGCCTCGACGGCAGCAACCGGGATGCCCGTGTCGGCGCCGCCGTAGAGGCCGAGCAGCGGCGCGTGGATCTCCGCAGCGACGTCGCCAGCCGTGCGGGGCTGGATGTCCGTGCGATCGCCGCCGACAGGGCCATACCAGGCGACCGCCGCCTTCAGATCGCGGCGATGCGCCGCGTAGAGCCACACGTCCCGGCCACCGCGGCACCAGCCCATGACGCCGAGCTGGCTCGGATCGCCTTTCGCGGCCGATCCGGCCCAGGCCACTGTGGCATCGAGGTCGCCGATCCACTGCGCGTCGGGTGTTTTCGAGATGACATCCCGGATGATCAGCTTGGCATCGGTCATCGTCGAGAGATCGCCCTGCCGCGCGTACAGCTCCGGGGCGACCGCACAGTAGCCAGCCTTGGCTAGGCGACGACAGATGTCCTTGATGTAGTCGTGGACGCCGAAGATCTCCTCGATCACCAGCACGATCGGGAAGGGTCCCGCGCCGTCCGGCACCGCCCGGTAGGCCGGCATCGGCCCGTCGGCGGCCGGAATCTTCACCTCACCGGCCTCGATGCCGCTGCTATCCGTGTGGATCACCTGCGCCTCGACCCGGCTCGTCGCCAGGGTCAGGCCACTGATCAGGCTGGTCATCACGAAGCCGCGCCGCGAGAAGGGCGGCGTGATCAGTCCATTGAGCCCCGCCTGATCCTGATCCGCCATGATGATCTCTCCCTCGCTGCGTCGCGGAGGGCTATCCGGGCCAGGTATGCGCGGTCAAATCATCGTCGGACCGTCCGGACGTTACGCCCCCGCGGCAACGAGCGTCCGTGCCGGGCGGGCGAAGGCCCGGCCCGCATCCACGATCTCGCGCGGCTGCAGCATGTCGGCCAGCGTCACGAACGTGTCGGTGGCCGGCGCTACCACGGCGCGGATGCCGTAGCCCAGCGCGAACGAGCGGGTCAGCTCCGCGTCGCGGGCGATGCCGAAGCGCTCGAGAGCGGTCAGGAACGCCTCGCGGAACAGGCTCGGCCGACACCATCGCTTCTCAGCCATCTGCAGCGGCCAGTCCCAGAGCCCCTCAGCCCGGCGCGCCGCGAGCATCTCGCGGGCGATGAAGTAGCCGGTGTCGCGATGCTCGATCCCGTCCGGCTGGACGGACCAGTCGTCATTGCCGAACAGCTCGGCCTCGGCCACGTCGCTCATCGGGTCCTCCGCCCTGACCGGCGTCCCGGCGCACCGGAACATTGCCGGAACACTGGCGCGGATCAGGACGGCGGTCAAGAGATTGTTCCTGATGCGTTCGCGGTTGTCGGAGGCGGCTTCAACGTGCCTTGAACAGCGGATGCTCGATGCGGTCGCCCGGCTGGATTCCGAGCTTCGCCGTCGTACCGGCATTGAGCTCCAGCACGGCGGAAACGGGGCTTCCCGACGGGATGATCGCGGTCGACAGCGGCTCGGTATCGGCGGCGATCCGGCTGATCGTCCCGTCCGGACGGATGAACACCATATCGAGCGGAAGATAGGTGTTCTTCATCCACATCGTGACGGGCTCTTCGCGCTCGAAATCGAACAGCATCCCGTGATCGGCCGCCATGTGCCGCCGGAACATGAGGCCGCGAGAGCGCCCGGCATCGTCGCGCATCACCTCGACGTTGAATCGCTTCGGCCCCGCCTTGGTGACGACGGTCAGCGGCTCGCCCGCCGCGGCAGCAGCCCTGGCCGGCGCCTGAGCAAGGACGGCGGGAACGGGGGCGGCTATGACCATCAGGCATGCGACGGCGGCGGCCGACACGAAACGGGTCGAGAACATCACAGGCTCGGGCCTTTCAGGAGAACAGGCGCGCCGGTCGGGCTCGCCGCGCAGCCATAAACCAGGAAACGGGCCGTGGAAAACCGCGTGCGGAAATGCTCAGATGCGACAGCGACATAGATGCCGTGCCGCGCTCGGCCGTTCAGTGCGATGCCGGGAGGGCTCCGTCGATCAACCGGATCTCGGCGGCCATGACGCCCTTCGAGCCGTCTCCGTAGCGCACTAGGACCGCCTCACCCGGCTTCAGCTCCGCGATCCCGTAGCGGCGCAGAGTCTCCATGTGCACGAAGATGTCCGGCGTCCCGTCGCCCCGGGTCAGGAAGCCGAAGCCGCGCAGCCGGTTGAACCATTTCACCACGGCAGTCTCGAGCCCGCTCGTCGGTATCACGGTCACGTGCGTGCGCGGCAGCGGCATCTCGGAGGGATGGATCGCCGTCGCCTGATCCAGCGAGATCACCCGGAAGGCCTGCCAGCCCCGCGGACGCTCCACCGCCTCCACGACGATGCGCGCACCCTCGCTGGCCGCCTGGAAGCCGTCCCGCCGCAGGCAGGTCACGTGCAGCAGGACGTCCGGCGACCCGTCATCCGGCACGATGAAGCCGAAGCCCTTCGACACGTCGAACCACTTGATGCGGCCCGCCACCTCGACGAGATCCAGGGCCTCGTCGTCGCGCTGGGCGGTCTCGCCGGTCCGCGGGCCAGCCGCCCGATCGGGGTCCTCAGGCCCGAAGCCGCGTTCGTCAGACATGGCCGAGCAACCTACACCGAATCACGCCGCGCGCTCTCCCGGCAAGATTAACGAAGTCCTGATTCCCGGGAAGCCCATTTCACCGGCAGCCGAGCCCCAGCGAGATGCAATCTTGGCGCTGGGAGGCGCGCCGGCAACAGTCGATTGGTCGCAGTCGGCGGCGAAAGCAGCGTTTAAGCTCCGGGTCCAGCGAGCAGAATTTGCGCGCCGATGATCGGACACGCCGCCGGCCGGGCGGAAGTCGGCAGGTGTCACGTTTGCGAGAGCGCCACGACCCGGCATCGGCCGACGGCGCCGTGCGCTGCCAGCCGGTTGGCATGTCCAGCGCCGGCGTGGTTTGGGTTCGGCATGATCGCCATCGACCTCACACGCGACCATGCCACCGCTACGCCGGATGCGGCCATTCGGCAGCGGCGCTTCCCGATGATCGACGCGGCGCGCGCGGCTGCACTCGCCGCGATGGCGAGCTATCACACGCTCTGGGATCTCGGGTTCCTGCGGCTGACGGCCGAGAATTACGCGCTGACTCCGGCGGGGCGAATCGCGGCCGAGATGATCGCCGGCAGCTTCCTCGTCCTCGTAGGTATCGGGCTGGTCTTGATGAACGGCCGGGGCGTGCGGCCGAGACCGACACTCCTGCGCCTCGCGCGGATCGGCGGCGCCGCCCTCCTCGTCACCCTCGGAACATGGATCGCGTTTCCGGATGCGTTCGTGTTCTTCGGCGTCCTGCACTGCATCGCCGTGGCGAGCCTGCTCGGCCTCCCGTTCCTGTTCGCGCCGGTCGCCGTCACCGTGCTGACGGCCGCCGCGTTCATCGCCGCGCCGCACCTCGTGCACGCGCCTATCCTCGACGCGCCCGTCCTGTACTTCCTCGGCCTCGGATCGGGGACGCCCCGGACCAACGATTACGTTCCGCTCTTCCCGTGGTTTGGGCTCGTGCTGGCCGGGATCGCGGTTGGCAGGATCGGCCTGCCCCGATTCGCGCGCTCGGCGTTGGGCACCTGGGCACCTCGTTCGGCAATCGGCAGGGCCGCAACCTGGGCCGGACGCCACAGCCTGGCGATCTACCTGATCCACCAGCCCGTGCTGCTGGCGCTCCTCACCGGCGTCGTGACGCTCACGGGTGCCAATCCGCGGGCGGGCCTGCGAGCCTTCCGGGCGGATTACGTGACGATCTGCACGCGGACGGGTGGCGAGCGGCCCCTGTGCCGCATCGCGGCGCGCTGCACCTCCGACGCGCTCCTCCGCGAGGATCTCTTCCGCGAGGATGGACGGCCGTTCAGCGGGCCGGAGCGCCTGCGCGCGCAGGCACTCTCACAGCAATGCTACGCAACCCTGGAGCAGGCAGCCCGGACGGAGCGCTGATGCGCTCCGCCACCTGCGGGCGGCTTTCCGAAGATCCGCTCAGTCCTTGGCGCGCTCGACGTAGGACCCATCGGCCGTCATGACGACGACGCGGGTGCCGGCGGCGATGTGGGGCGGCACGGTCGTCCGCACGCCGTTCGAGAGCGTCGCGGGCTTGTAGGAGGACGAGGCCGTCTGACCCTTCAGGACCGGCTCGGTCTCGGCAACCTCCAGCGTGACGCGCTGGGGCAGCTCGATGGTCAGCGGCACGCCATTGTGGACGGAGAGCATGACGGCCATGCCCTCCTGAAGGTAAGGAGCGGCATCGCCGACCACGTCTTCCGGCACGGCGATCTGCTCGTAATTCTCGGGGTTCATGAAGTGGAACCCCTCGCCATCGCTGTACAGGAAGGTGTGCTCGCGATCCTCGACGAAGGCACGCTCGACCTGCTCAGTCGTCCGGTAGCGCTCCGAAACCTTCACGCCGTCGGTGATGCGGCGCATGTCCAGCTGGGTCACAGGCGTGCCCTTGCCGGGGTGGATGTTCTCGGCGAACAGGATCACGTAGAGCTTGCCGTCCTTTTCGACGACGTTGCCCTTACGGAGCGTTGAGGCGATAACCTTCACGGAATAGCGTCCTGCATTGACAAGGGGAACCGCACGCGCCAAGCGCGGGCGCTGCATCTCGGACTCCGGCACTATCGCATCTCCGTTCCGGTTGCCAGCGGGCCGGCAGGAACGGTTGTCCGAGTGTACTCTCTTCCAGATCGCGACGCTCCGTTCTGAAGCCGAGGGCGTAACAGGGCCAGAGGATGCGTGTGCTCCGGAACGAGCTGCCTGTGCGAAGCCGCGCGCGCCGATGTCCGGTGGTGTCGCGTCGGCGTGATCGGCTGGGCCGGCCGTGACGGCACAGGGCACCGCTTGGTGGTCCCCGGAGCGTCACGCCGATCGCAGGCCGGCGCTTCTCATGCGCAACCGGATCCTGTCGGCGTTCCGTGCCTGGTTCAGCGCGCGGGATTTCGTCGAGGCTGACGCGGCCTGCCTCCAGGTCTCTCCGGGCAACGAAGCGCATCTGTCGGCCTTCGCCACCGAGGCCATCGGAGCGAGCGGGGCACGAACGCCCGTGTTTCTGCACACGTCGCCGGAATTCGCCTGCAAGAAGCTGCTGGCGGCCGGCGAGACGAAGCTGTTCAGTGTCGCGCGCGTGTTCCGCAACCGCGAGCGGGGGCCGCTGCATCACCCCGAATTCACGATGCTGGAATGGTACCGCGTCGGCGCACCCTACAGCGTGCTGATGGAGGATTGTGCCGACCTGCTGTCACTTGCGGCCGAGACCGCCGGGATGCGCCGGTTCATCTATCGCGGTCGGGAGACCGACCCATTCGCCGAACCGGAGCGGCTGACGCTGGCCGAGGCCTTCGACCGCTTCGCCGGCATCGACCTGCTCGCCTCCGTCGCGCGGAGCGGCGAGACGGACCGCGATGGACTTGCCGCCGCCGTGTCGGGCGCGGACCTGCGGGTCGCTTCGGACGATACCTGGGCCGATCTTGTCTCCCGGGTGCTGGTCGCGCGGATCGAGCCGCACCTGGGCGTCGGGCGGCCGACCTTCCTGTGCGAATACCCGGTCAGCGAGGCGGCCCTCGCCCGGCCGGCCCGGCACGATCCCCGTGTCGCCGAGCGCTTCGAGCTCTACGCCTGCGGGGTCGAACTCGCCAATGCCTTCGGTGAACTCACCGATCCGGTCGAACAGCGCCGCCGCTTTGAGGCGGAGATGGCGGAAAAGCTCCGGGTCTACGGTGAGGCGTATCCGATCGACGACGATTTCCTCGCCGCGCTGGCGGTCATGCCGGAAGCCTCCGGCATCGCCCTCGGGTTCGACCGGCTGGCGATGCTGGCCTGCGGCCGGACCCGCGTCGACGACGTGATCTGGACCCCTGTCGCGGAGACGGCGCCGTGAACCGTGTTCTCCAGAGCGCCGAAGATCTGTCGGAAGCAGGCCTGATCTCGGCCGCGGAGGCCGAGGCGCTGCGGGCGGTGCTCGCGCGCTACGCCGTCTCGGTGACGATCGACATGGCCGAGCTCATCGACCCCGCTGATCCCGAAGACCCGATCGCCCGCCAGTTCATCCCGGATACCCGAGAGTGCGCGACGGCGCCGGAGGAGCGCGCCGACCCGATCGGCGACGCGGCCCACGCGCCGGTGGCCGGCATCGTGCACCGCTATCCCGACCGCGTGCTGCTGAAGCCGCTGCATGTCTGCCCGGTTTACTGCCGCTTCTGCTTCCGCCGCGAGATGGTGGGGCCGGACGGGCTCGGAACCTTGACCGATGCCGAGCTCGAAACGGCCTTCACGTATATCGAGCGGGATCCGCGCATCTGGGAAGTGGTCCTCACCGGCGGCGACCCGTTCGCGCTCTCGAGCCGGCGGCTCGGCGTCATCGCGCTGCGCCTGTCGCGCATCGATCATGTGCGTGTGATGCGGCTTCACACGCGCGTTCCGGTGGTGAAGCCCGAACTGGTCACCGAGACCCTTGTCCAGGCGCTGCAGCTTTTCGGGGGCGCAGTGTTCGTGGCCCTGCACGCCAATCACCCGCGCGAGTTCACGCCCTCTGCCCGTACCGCCTGTGCCCGACTGGTCGATGCCGGTATCCCGATGGTCAGCCAATCCGTGCTGCTGCGTGGCATCAACGACGACGCGGCGACGCTCGAGGCCCTGATGCGGACCTTCGTGGAGAACCGGATCAAGCCCTATTACCTGCATCACGGCGACCTCGCGCCCGGCACCGGACACATGCGCACCGCGTTGGCGGAAGGTCAGGACCTGATGCGCGCCCTGCGCGGGCGCCTCTCGGGCCTCGCCCAACCGACCTACGTGCTCGACATCCCGGGCGGCCACGGCAAGGTGCCGGTCGGGCCTAACTACCTGCGCGACACCGAGGCGGGCGCCCGGGTGACGGACCCGAACGGCTGTGAACACCCCTATCCACCGAAGGCGTAAGGGAGATCGTTTGACGATGCGCAGGCTTTGGGGACGCCTCACCTCTGTGAACGTGCAGAAGGCGGTCTGGGGACTGGACGAGGCCGGGCTGGATTACGAGCGCGTGGAGGCCGGCGGCGCCCACGGTGTGGTCGACGATCCCGCGTACCGCGCGATGAACCCGAACGGGCTTGTCCCGACCCTGGAGGAGGACGGCTTCGCTCTCTGGGAATCGAACGCGATCCTACGCTACCTCGCGACCATCGCCCCTGCCCTCGCGCTACCGGCGGATCCGCAGATGCGCGCCCATGTGGAGCAATGGGTCGATTGGCAGGCCACGAGCTTCACGCCCGCGATGCGCGACGCGTTCTGGCAGCTCTTCCGGACAGCCGAGCCCGATCGCGCCGTGATCGCAGCTTCGCTGAAGAAGAGCGAAGCGATGGCCGCGATCCTCGATGCCCATCTCGCCGACCGGACCTACGTGGTCGGCGAGCAATTCGGCATCGCCGACATCGCCCTCGGCTGCGCGGCGCATCGCTGGTTGAACCTTCCCGCCGAACGGGTCGAGCGTCCGGCCCTGCGCCGCTGGTACGCGCGCATTGCGGCCCGGCCGGCCGCTGCCCGGGCTCTCGGCGAACCCGTCGGCTGAGATCGCGAGCGGGCTTGCCGAAGGGCCCGTGAGATCCACCTTGGCGGAGCGCCGCCGGAACGGGGGCTGCACCCCACGGAGTCCCTGATGGCCATCGACCCGACCCTGCGCGACGCGCTGTCCGCCGTGACGCCGGCGAGTCTCGCCCGCGCCCTGACCCGGGCCGGCGTGAAAGCTCATAGCGTCCAGGGGTTGACCGGACGGGGCGGGAGCGCGATCGGCACGGCCTACACGTTGCGGATGATCCCGGCCCGCGATGATGCCGCGGGCGACCTCGCCGCGGCGATCGACACGATCCCCGAAGACGCCATCGTGGTGATCGACGCGGCCCGGTCCGGCTTGGCCCTACCGTTCGGGTCCATCCTGGCGGCGCGTCTCGCGCACCGTGGCGTCGCGGGCCTGGTGACCGACGGCGCCCTTCCGGCCGAGGTTGGACTGCCCGTCTGGTCCATGCCGGAAGCCGCGATCGGAACGCTCGCGCTGGTCGGCACGCAGCAGCCGGTCTCCTGCGGAGGCGCCGCGATCCATCCGGGCGACATCGTGGTCTGCGCCGACGGGGGCATCGTCGCGGTACCGGCCGCGCTCGCCGAACGGGTCGCCCTGGAGGCTGTTGAACAGCAGCGCCTCGATCTGTGGATCCAGCGCGAGGTCGAGAAAGGCGAAAGCCTCGCCACCCTGCTGCCGCCGAACGAAGCGGCGCTCGCCCGGTTCGAGGCTGAGACGAAGCCGGCGTGAACGCCGTGTTCTTCCCGCTCTCGAAGGTGGTCTACTTCGTGATCACCCCCTCGAACTTCTTCATCTTCGCCGTTCTGACGGGCCTGCTGCTCCTGGCGGTCACGCGCCTGCGCCGCACCGGCTTCGGCCTCACCATCATCGGGGGCTTCGGCCTCGCGCTGGGTGGTTTATCGCCGCTGTCGGAGGCGGTCCTGCTTCCCCTGGAGCAGCGCTTCCCGGCCTACCCGCCGGACGGTCCTGCCCCAGCCGGCATCATCGTGCTGGGCGGCGGCATCGAGGCCGGCCTGTCCGAGGCGCGCGAGCAGATCGTCGTCAACGACGCGGGCGAGCGGCCGATCTACCTTGCCGACCTGGCGCGCCGCTTCCCGACCGCGCGGCTTGTGTTCTCCGGCGGCAGTGGGTTCATCCGCGGCGGCATCGCGGAAGCCGACATCCTCAGCCGCCAAGCCGATGTCATCGGCGTTCCGCGCACGCGCCTGATCCTGGAGAACCGCTCCCGCAACACCCAGGAGAACGCGGCCTTCTCGGCATCCCTCGTCCAGCCGAAGCCGGGAGAGCGTTGGCTGCTCGTCACCTCGGCCTGGCACATGCCCCGCGCGGTCGGCTGCTTCCGGCAGGCCGGCTTCACGGTGGATGCGTTCCCGGTTGACTACCGGACGCGCGGCTGGAGCGACCTGACGCGCTTCAACGGTTTCGCCTCGGACGGCTTGTTTCAGCTCGACCTCGCCGTGAAGGAGTGGATCGGGCTCGTGGTGTATCGGTGGTCCGGCTACACGCCGGACTGGCTGCCCGGCCCCGAAGATCCGGCCGGCAGCGCGAGCCGATAGATTCCGCGGAAATCGTCCGGATCCACGGGCTTGCCCTTCCGCAGGATCGCAATCCGGCCGGCATGGGCGAGGCGCACGGCGACCCGGCGCACCGGCTGCATCAGCGGGCCCCAGCCGTCGGGATGCGGTCCACCCAGCGCCCGGGCGACTTCCGACGGACAAACGGTCTTGTCCGCGCCACGCGCGGTCACCAAGCCGAGCATCGTCGTCTCGATGGCCGCGTCATCGGGTTTCGTGTCGGTCATGTCCGTGCCTGCTCCGCCGAAGCTCCGAGCGGTCCCTCGTGCGGACCTTCCCCGACTTCAAGCAACGTCTTGCGGATCTCCGAGGCGAACTGACGGCGCCACATGATGACCACGACCGCGGATGTCGAGACGACGAGCACGTAGGGGCTTACGAACCAGCCGAGATAGGCCAGCGCGAAGAAGAAGGCCCGCTGGCCCCGCGCGAAATGCCGGCCTGCGCTGACATTCATCGCGGCGAGGCGACGAACCGCCCGCAGCATCTCGGCTTCGCTCGCACCGGAGCCCTTCGACGGCACGGTGCCCAGCAGGATCGCCGCGTAATTGAACAGCCTGTAGGCCCAGGCGAACTTGAAGAAGGCGTAGACGAAGACCAGCGCCAATCCCGCGACCTTCAGCTCCCAGGTCAGCCGGTTCGCCACGGTCCCGAACGGGAGCGTCGCGAAGAGGTTCAGCACGTCGTCGCCCGAGCGCGACAGGGTCAGCACCGATCCGAGGGCGATCAGGGAGGTCGATGCGAAGAAGGCGGTGCCGTTCTGCAGCGAGGCGTTGATCTGGGTGTCGACGACGCGATTCTCGCGGCTGATCACCTGCCGGGCCCAGTTCGAGCGATGGCCGTTCATGATCTGGCTCAGGGACAGCATGCGCCCGCGCAGCCGGCCCACGGAGAGCCCGTATGCGATCCAGGCCACGATGAAGTAGACGAGCGCCCCGAGGTCCAGGGGCGAGAAAGCGGCGCTGCCGGCGGACAGGTCGGGCATGATCTCCGGATCGCGGGCTCGGCGATGAGCCGCGATGCCATACCAGCCTGCATGCCGATGCAGAACCCACCCGGTGCGGTCGTCGGATCCGCCGAGACCGCGAAGTCAGCCGCGCAGGATCTCGAAGCTGCTCAGCATCGGGATATCATCGCAGTTCCGAACCGCGACGTCGGTCACGCGGGCGCCGGGCGGCCCTGACCAGCACAGCGTCTCCATCTGTGCCACGGCGTCGCTCGGCCCGCTGAACATTGCCTCGACCGCACCGTCGTCGCGGTTGCGCACGGTGCCGACGAGATTGCGCGCGCGGGCCTCGGACTGTGTCCAGGCCCGGTACGACACGCCCTGCACCCGGCCTGTGATGACGACGGCGATCGTCCGCGTCTCGCTCATCAAGCCTGTACCTGCTGAACGGGGCCCGCGCGGCATGCGCACGGGCCGGTGTGATCCTACTCGGCCGCGATGGGGCGGCGGAGCCCGGCATCGACCACCGTCCGGGTCGCCCCGGTCCGGACGTGGGTGGAGTAGAGCATCAGGCCGGTGAAGGCGATGCCGCCGACGATGTTTCCGATGAGCGTCGGGATCTCGTTCCAGAGCAGGTAATCCATGACCGTCAGGTGGCCGCCCATGAGGATCGCCGACGGGAACAGGAACATGTTCACCACCGAGTGCTCGAAGGTCATGAAGAAGAACACCGTGATCGGCATCCACATCGCGATCACCTTGCCGGGCACGGAGGTGGACAGCATGGCGCCGATGACGCCGGTCGATACCATCCAGTTGCACAGCATGGCGCGGATGAAGAGCGTCAGCATGCCGGAGGCGCCGTACTTCTCGTAGCCGAGCGTCCGGGCCTCGCCGATCCCGGCGATCAGCTTGCCGACCGCGTTCGGCTCGGTGGCGAAGCCGAAGGTGAACACGATCGACATCATCACGGCCGTGGTCAGCGCGCCCGCGAAGTTGCCGAAGAAGACCAGGACCCAGTTGCGCGCGACCCCCGCCACCGTGACGCCGGGACGCTTGTCGATCAGGGCGAGCGGCGTGAGCACGCAGACGCCGGTGAACAGGTCGTAGCCCAGCAGGTAGAGCATCGAGAATCCGACCGGAAACAGCAGGGCCGCAACCAGCGGCTGGCCGGTGGTCTGGTTGATCGTGACCGCGAAGGCCGCGGCGAGCGCCAGGATCGCGCCGGCCATGTAGGCCCGGATGAACGTGTCCTTGGTAGCCATGAAGACCTTCGCCTCACCGGCATCGACGGCCTTCTTCACGAAATCGGCGGGCGCCAGATACGACATGCACAACTCTCCCTCGCAGGCGGCCGGCAATCGTCGTTGACCGACGGGCGCGCTGCGCAATCACGAATGGCCGGCAGGGCGCGGTGCAGCCCGTCGCCTCCCGGCTCGGTCGTGCCCAAGCATGTCGCGTACCACTTGGCCGTCGATCAGGCCGGCAGGCCGCGCGACCAACTGCTGAGTTCCCGGACATAGGCGGGCGGCAGCTGCGCCGCGCGCGCCGCAGCGACGACGGCTTCCAGGTAGCCCGGCCGCGGGCGGCCCGGTGCGGAGGAGCATCCGAGATAGATCAGCGCGCGCTTCACGCCGCCCGCGGTCCGGACCGGGAGGCTGGCCTTCGTGTACAGGCCGCCCGACACGCCCTCATACCGATCGAGGGCCGGGATGTCGTCGAGGGCCAAGTCCCAGAGCACGCCCCGGACGATGCGGCCGGGGGCGCGCACCACCGAGGCGTATCCCTCGCGCATGATGATGAAGCGGTAGCCTGGGAGATGGCCGCCGCCGATCAGCCGCGAAACCGGGCACCGCAGCGCCATCGCGGCGGCATCCATGTTGGCGCCGTAGGCGAAGTAGAGGGGCACGCAGCCGCGACGAAAACGGTCACTCGCCCGCAGGCGGATCGAGGCGTCGGGCAGCGCGTTCGTTCGCACGCACGGCGGCATAGGCGATCGCCAAGGTGATCGCCGGAATGCCGAACGTGACGAAGAGCCAATCGTGAGTCACGGCTTCATGCTCCGAAGGGCACGCCTTGCGCCGTAGTGTAAGGCGCAACCCGTACACAGCCAAACCAGCGTGAACACCGCATTCTCAAATCGCAGGGCCGGGGCGTTCGCGACACCGAAGCTTGCTGTGGTCATCGACGTGACGAAGCCGATGACGACATAGGCGACGGCGACGTTAACAGCGCCGTCGCCAGCAGCTTGGTCTGATCGTTGTGGACTGCGCTCACGCCGAACGCCCGACGGCCTCAGGCGAATTCGAGGATCACCGCGTCCACCGCGAGGCTGTCGCCCTCCTTGGCGTGGATCTTACTGACCGTCGCATCACGCTCGGCGCGGAGCACGTTCTCCATCTTCATCGCCTCGACGACCGCGATCGGCTCGCCGTTCTTCACCTCCTGGCTCTCGGTGACCAGGATCTGCTTCACCAGGCCCGGCATCGGGCAGAGCACCTGCTTGCCCGAGCCCGCCTGCTCCTTGACCGGCATCAGGGCGGCGAGCTCGGCTTCGCGGCGGGTGTAGACCCGTGCCTCGGCGGCCGCGCCGGCGTGCTGAAGGAACACACCGTTGAGCAGGCTTCGCACCTGTATCGCCACACGCTCCGATCCAATCGTGCCGATCCAGACTGGCTCACCCGGACGCCACGTGCTCGCGACCGTAAGAGCCGTGCCGTCCGGCTGGGTGACCAGCAGGTCCTCGCCCTCCGGCGCCACGGTCACGGAGTAGGATTCGCCGGCCAGGATCACGACGCGGTCGTGCTCGAAGACGAAGAGGCCCGGCGCGCGCATCTGGCCGGAAATCCCGCGCTTGCGCTGGTTGAGCTTGTGGTCGATCGCGGCCGCAGCAGCCATCATGCGGAGAGCCACAGGTCCGGCCGGCTCGGGCGGCGCGAAGCCGTTCGGGAACTCCTCGGCGATGAAGCCCGTGGAGAGGCGTCCCTCCTGCCAGCGCGGATGCGCCATCAGAGCCGACAGGAACGGGATATTGTGGCGGATTCCGTCGATGGCGAAGGCATCCAGCGCCTCACCCTGCGCGGCGATCGCCTCGGCGCGGGTCGGCGCCCAGGTGACGAGTTTGGCGATCATCGGGTCGTAGTGGATCGCGATCTCGCCGCCCTCCTCCACGCCGGTATCGTTGCGCACGATCGCCTTGCCCTGCTGCCCCTCCTCCGGCGGCCGATAGGTGGTCAGCCGACCGATCGAGGGCAGGAAGTTGCGGGTTGGATCCTCGGCGTAGACGCGGCTCTCCACCGCCCAGCCGTTCAGCTTCACGTCGTCCTGGGTGATCGGCAGCTTCTCGCCGGCCGCGACCCGGATCATCAACTCGACGAGGTCGAGGCCGGTGATCATCTCGGTCACCGGGTGTTCCACCTGCAGGCGGGTGTTCATCTCCAGGAAGTAGAACGACTTGTCCTGGCCGGCGACGAACTCGACCGTGCCGGCCGAATCGTAGTTCACCGCCTTCGCCAGCGCGACGGCCTGTTCGCCCATCTTCCGGCGGGTCTTCTTGTCGAGGAGCGGCGACGGCGCTTCCTCGATCACCTTCTGGTTACGCCGCTGAATCGAGCACTCGCGCTCGCCGAGATACACGACGTTGCCGTGCTTATCGCCGATCAGCTGGATCTCGATGTGCCGCGGATCGGTGATGAACTTCTCGATGAAGACGCGGTCGTCACCGAAAGAGGACGCCGCCTCCGACTTGGCGCGGGCGAAGCCCTCTGCGACCTCGTCGCCCGAGAAGGCGATTCGCATGCCCTTGCCGCCGCCGCCCGCGGAGGCCTTGATCATCACCGGGTAGCCGATCTCGTCGGCGATCTTCTTGGCGTGCTCAGGCGACTCGATCACGCCGAGGAAGCCCGGCACGGTCGAGACTTCGGCGGCCGCAGCCGCCTTCTTCGATTCGATCTTGTCGCCCATGGCGGCGATGGCGCCCGGATTCGGCCCGATGAAGACGATGCCGGCGGCCTCGAGCGCCTTCGGGAACGCCTCGCGCTCCGACAGGAAGCCGTAGCCGGGATGAACGGCCTGCGCGCCGGTCTGCTTGCAGGCGGCGACGATCTTGTCGATGACGAGATAGGATTCGGACGCTGCGGCGGGGCCGATATGGACCGCCTCGTCGGCCATCGCGACGTGGACGGCGTCGCGGTCGGCATCGGAGTAGACCGCTACGGTCCTGATGCCCATTCTCCGGGCGGTCTTGATGACCCGGCAGGCGATCTCGCCCCGGTTGGCAATCAGGATCTTGTCGAACATCGCTGGCGCACTGCTTTCGAGATCGCCGGATTGCACACCGGCTTGACTGTCCCGATAGATCAGTTGCGCCGCGGACGGAAGCTGCGCCTTTGTCGGAGACTCAGGCCGCGAGGGCGAAGGCCATCCGGGGAGCCTGGACCGCGTCGCGGATCCAGCGGTTGGCCTCGAGAGCGAAGGCCATCAGCGATTCGGCGCTGCCCTGCGCCTCACGGACGACTTCCATGGCGATCCGGGCGCCGACCGGGCTCGGGCCGTCGCGGCCGCTGAGTGAAGACGCGAGCCAGGTGGCGACGTCGCGGTCGATGTAGCCCGTCGGGCGGGTGCCCCACACGGCGAAGTCGACGACGGAGGCCACGAGGAAATCCGCGAAGGCGTCGGAGCCGATCACCGCCCGCTCCAGGGCGATCAGCAGGTCGGCGTCCTCCCGGTTCATCAGGCCGTCCGGAAGAACCTCGCGCTTCAGGACCAGCAGGTCCTCGTCGCTGATCGTGCCGGCCGAGACCGCATGGTTGCAGAACTGTTGAACGGAAATCATGGTCATGGTCGCCTGCTCCTCCGACCTTTGTTGCGGTCGGTGCTTGTCCCTGTGTGTCTTCAACTTACGGGACGGCTTCCCTGCCAGAAGTTAATGGCCAGATCTGAACGGAAGTTCAGGTAAACACCCCACGAGCAAGCAGGCTTATTGGGACGTTGACCGGTTGCGTTACCGGACGATGACCGTCGCCCCGACCGGGACGCGGTTGTAGAGGTCGACCACGTCGATGTTGCGCATGCGGATGCAGCCCGAGGAGACCGCCTGCCCGATCTTCTCGGGCTCGTTGGTGCCGTGGATCCGGTACAGCGTGTCCTTGCCGTGATCCGACAGGTACAGGGCGCGGGCACCGAGAGGATTCATCGGGCCGCCCTGCATCGCGTGGACGTGCGGCCAGCGCTTGATCATCTCGGCCGGCGGGTTCCAGGCTGGCCACTCCGCCTTGCGG
Source organism: Methylobacterium sp. FW102-HT35C08 (assembly GCF_058790235.1). Lineage (NCBI taxonomy): Bacteria > Pseudomonadati > Pseudomonadota > Alphaproteobacteria > Hyphomicrobiales > Methylobacteriaceae > Methylobacterium > Methylobacterium sp. FW102-HT35C08. The sequence continues at coordinate 3,179,459 of NZ_JBYTCL010000002.1, forward strand.
TCGATCCGGGCCGTGCCGGTCCACCCATAGGCCTCGTCGCCCACGGAGACGCCGTAGCGGATCGCCTTCCCGTCCGGCAGGACGAGATAGAGCTGACGCTCCTTGGTCTCGACCACGATCGTGCCGGGCGGCTCGTGCGTCGGATCGCTCACCTGATAGCGGGCGAAGTGCGGGTCGAATTCGGCGTTCGGGACCAGTGCCATGAATTCCGCGTCGCGCGCCGAAAGCGCCGGATCGGGCACGCCCTTGAAGCTGCAGCCCGTCAGCAGCAGCGCGCAGGCAAGAACCGGTATGATGCGCATGCGCCCGCTCCCCGGGTTCGGTCCGCGAGCCCGGGCGCGCGAAAGGCCCGGCCTCGTCGTTGAGAAGATTCGGTGAACCATAGGGGTGGCGGGCACCCCGCCGTAGTCCGCGCGTTGCGCCCATGGCACATTGCCGGCTCCTGTTGCAGGCGCGCGACAGGAATGGATCCGGGAGCGACCGTCGTGACCACTCTGTACGTGAGCCATCCCGCCAGCTTCGACCACGAGGTTCCGGAGGGGCACCCGGAGCGGCCGGCGCGGATGCGCGCGGTCGAGCGCGCGCTGGAAGACGAGCGTTTCGCTGGTTTGGTGCGCGCCTCGGCACCGCGGGCGGAGCTCGAGACCGCCGCGCTCGCTCATCCGCGCGAATATGTCGACGCCCTCGCCGCGGCGATCCCGGAGAGCGGGATGGTCGGGATCGATTCCGACACGATCCTGTCTCCGGGCAGCCTGGAGGCGACCCTGCGGGCGATCGGCGGGGCCAACCACGCCCTCGACGCCGTCATCGCGGGCGAGTGCCGGAACGCTTTCGTGGCCATGCGGCCACCGGGCCACCATGCCGAGCGGACCCGGTCGATGGGGTTCTGCCTGTTCAACCACGCTGCCGTCGCGGCCCGCTATGCCCAGGAGAAGCACGGGGCGGAGCGCGTGGCCCTCGTGGACTGGGACGTCCACCACGGCAACGGCAGCCAGGACATCTTCTGGGACGATCCGACGGTGCTCTACTGCTCGACGCACCAGATGCCGCTCTTCCCGGGCACGGGGTCCGCCTCCGAGCGGGGCGAGAAGAACACCATCGTCAACGTGCCGCTGCGGCCGAACGACGACGGCGAGGTGTTTCGCGAAGCCTTCGAGACCGGCATCCTGTCACGTCTGGAGGCCTTCCGGCCCGACGTGATCGTGATCTCCGCAGGCTTCGATGCCCACCGCCTGGATCCGCTGGCGAACCTGCGGCTCGAGGCCGAGGATTTCGGCTGGGCGACCCGCCGGCTGATGGATCTGGCCGAGCGCTGCGCGCAGGGCCGGATCGTCTCGGTGCTGGAAGGTGGCTACAGTCTCGAAGGACTGGCCAAGTCGGTGGCCGCGCACGTGGATGCCCTAATGGGCCGGTGAGACGATGCCTCACCCCTCCAACGGCTCGTCGCCCAGGTGCTCGATGCCGAAGCCCGACAGCCCAACATAGGCCCGCGACGAGGTGGCCAGATTGCGGAACGACACCACGCCGAGGTCGCGCAGGATCTGGGCGCCCAGCCCGATCTCGCGCCACTGACGGGCGCGCTGCGCCTCGGTGCCCTCCTCGGTCACGCTCTTCATCGGCACGCCGGCCGTACCGTCCCGGAGATAGACCAGCACCCCGCGCCCGGCCGCGGCGAACCGCGAGAGGACGGCATCGATCTGCTTGCCGCCGCCGATCACGTCGGCGACGACATTGGAGCGGTGGAGGCGCACGAGCACGTCCCGGCCGTCGCCGATGTCGCCGACGACGAAGGCGAATTGCTGGATCGCCTCGAATGGCGTCGAGAACACGTAGGCCGTGACGTCGCCGTGCTTCGTTTGGACGGGGAAGTGCCCGACCCGTTCCACAAGCCGGTCGCGAGCCTGCCGATAGGCGATCAGGTCGGCCACCGAGACCCGCTTCAGATTGTGCGTCTCGGCGAACGCGTCGATCTGCGGCCCCTTCATGACGGTGCCGTCGTCGTTGGCGAGTTCGCAGATCACCCCCACCGGCGGTAGCTCTGCGAGGCGGCAGAGATCCACCGCGGCCTCGGTATGGCCCGAGCGCATGAGCACCCCGCCATCCCGGGCGATTAGCGGGAAGACGTGGCCCGGTCGGACGAAATCGCCCGCGCCCATGTTGCCGTTGGCGAGCGCCCGGACCGTGTTGCAGCGCTGCTCCGCGGAGATGCCGGTGGTCAGGCCGTGCTTGACGTCCACGGTCACCGTGAAGGCGGTGCCCAAGGGGGCGTCGTTGGACGCCACCATCGGGTCGAGATGCAGGCGCCGCGCCTCGCTCAAGGTCAGCGGCGCGCAGACGATGCCGCAGGTGTTGCGGATGATGAACGCCATTTTCTCCGGCGTGCAGAGCGAGGCGGCGACGACGAGGTCGCCCTCGTTCTCGCGGTCGTCGTCATCCGTGACGACGACGATCTCACCCTTGGCGAAGGCTGCGATGGCCTCGGTGACGGTGCAGTGGGGCACGGGCATTCTCGAGATGTTGGAGCCGGGGCCGGGATCAGGGCTGATGCCCGACCTGCCCGCGATGGCGCAGATAGTGATCCGCCAGCACGCAAGCCATCATGGCTTCCGCCACAGGCACGGCGCGGATGCCGACGCAGGGGTCGTGGCGGCCCTTGGTGACGAGGTCCACCTCGGTGCCGTCGCGGGTCACCGAACGACGCGGGGTGAGGATCGAGGAGGTCGGCTTCACCGCGAAGCGCACCACGACCGGCTCGCCGTTCGAGATCCCGCCCAGGATGCCGCCCGCATGGTTGGCGAGGAATCGCGGGCGGCCGCCATTGCCGGCGCGCATCTCGTCGGCGTTGTCCTCGCCGCGCAGCGCCGCTGCCGCGAAGCCGTCGCCGATCTCGACGCCCTTGACGGCATTGATCGACATCATCGCGGCGGCCAGATCCGCGTCGAGCTTGCCGTAGACCGGTGCGCCGAGGCCCGGCGGGACGCCTTCGGCCACGACCTCGATCACGGCGCCCACCGAAGAGCCGTCCTTGCGGATCTCGTCGAGATAGGTCTCGTAGAACGAAGCTGTCTCGGCATCGGGGCAGAAGAACGGGTTGTTGCCGATCTCGGCCCAGTCCCAGCGCGTGCGATCGATGGCATGCGGGCCCATCTGGACGAGGGCCGCCCGGATCGTGACGCCCGGGATCACCTTGCGCGCCACGGCGCCGGCGGCGACGCGCGCCGCGGTCTCGCGGGCGGAGGAGCGTCCGCCGCCGCGATAGTCGCGGATGCCGTACTTGGCGTCGTAGGTGTAGTCGGCGTGTCCGGGGCGGTAGCTGTCGCGGATCTCCGAATAATCCTTCGAGCGCTGATCCGTGTTCTCGATCATCAGCGCGATCGGCGTGCCGGTGGTGAGCTGCCGCCCGCCGGTCCGGTCGTCGGCGAAGACGCCGGACAGGATCCGGACCTGATCGGGCTCCCGGCGCTGCGTGGTAAAGCGCGACTGGCCGGGCTTGCGCCGGTCGAGCTCCGCCTGGATCTCCTCGGCCTCGAGGGGCAGGCCCGGCGGGCAGCCGTCGACGACGCAGCCGAGCGCGACCCCGTGGCTCTCGCCGAAGGTCGTGACGCGGAACAGGTGGCCGAAGCTGTTGTGGGACATGGCGCCGCTGCCTTAGCGCGGGAGCGCCGGGCGCACAAACGCGGCCGGTGCAGAGCGGAGCGGCGGACGCGACCGGGCCGCGTGACCGCGCCGTCCTTCCGAGCGGAGCAAAGCAGACCTGGGCCGCCGGACAGGGATCGGCGTGGCGCTGCTGGATGGCTTCGCTGCGCCCGCGAGGACGGTTTGAGGAGCAATCTGCGGCATCAGGCGCCCGGACCCGAACCGGGCAGATCGAGCCCGCCCCGCGCCTTCAAGGCCCGATACGCTGCAACCGCCGTTGCGAGATCCCGGCGCAGCCGGCGCTCGTCGCCGAGATCAGCCAGCGTGTAGCTGAGCCCGAGGATGTGTGCGGCCTCGTAGCCCTCCGGCAGCTCGCCGGCGCTGCCCAGGGTGATCGTGGCATTCGGCAGTGTCCGGGCGAAATCCGAGAGGCGCGCCCGCAGCGCATCGCCGCTCGCGCGCAGATAGGCTCCGGCGCCCGGCCCATGCTGACGGATCGCCGCGACCGTCCCCTGAGCCAGAGACAGGTGAACCGCCTGGCGGTGCGCCGGAAACAGGTAGACGAGATAGTAGCCGCGGGTCGCGCTGGTGGTGATGGCCGGATCGAAGATCGCCACCCACGGAACGGCCGCCCATCTGCTGCCGCGTCCCGGGCTGCCCTTGACCAGGAACGGGCCGTCGATCGGTTCGAGGGCGCCGCGCAGCTCGTCGGGTACGCCCTTGCGGATGATCGCGGCCAGAGGATGCCCGGCCGGCGGATCCAAGCGGGCGAGCGGATAGTCCTCGACGACCCGCCGCAGCGCGTAGCCGAGGCTCACGGGCGGGCCAACACCCCGCCGGTCATGTCGTCCCGCACTCCGGTGGTCGACGGAAAGGTGATCGGCAGGCCCTGAAGCGAGCGCACCGCCAGGTACGCAAAGGCCTGGGCCTCCAGATAGGCCGAGGACCAGCCGATGGCGTCCGCCGTCGTGATCTCGGCCCGCAGGTGGTAGTTCAGCAGCCGTACCAGCTCGCCGTTGCGCGCGCCGCCGCCGGCCACGATCCAGCGGGTCGGGATCTCGGGGGCGTGGTCGAGGGCGCGCGCCACGGCCCGCGCCGTGAAGGCCGTGAGCGTCGCGGCGCCGTCCTCAGTGGAGAGCTGCCCGGCGAGCTTGTGCGAGAACCAGTTCCGGTCGAGCGATTTCGGCGGCTTCCGGAAGAAGAACGGGTGGGTCAGAAGCCAGGCGAGCAGCTGCTCGTCGGGCCGTCCGCGGGCGGCGGTGCGGCCGCCATCGTCGAGATTCTTGCCCTCGCGCTCCTGCATCCACTCGTCGATCAGGGCGTTGCCGGGACCGGTATCGAACGCAATGACGCCGCCTTTCGAATCGATCAGGGTGGCGTTGGCGACGCCGCCGATGTTGAGGATGCCGAAGGGCCCGTCGAAGCCCGAGGCCTCGGCCAGGGCCTTGTGGAACACCGGCACCAGCGGCGCCCCCTGCCCGCCCGCCTCGATGTCGGCCCGGCGGAGATCGGAGACCACCGGGATACCGAGCCGCGTCGCGAGGGCCTGACCGTCGCCGATCTGGATCGAGATGCGCTGATCCGGCCGGTGGATCACCGTCTGGCCGTGAAAGCCGATGACATCGATCTCGGACGCGCGCAGCCCGTGCTCCTCCAGAAAGCGCTCGACTGCCTCAGCGTGGGCCTGCGTGACGAACGCCTCCGCCTCGGGCAGACGGCCCGGCCGGTCGCCGGGATGGAGGACCGATTCGGCGTCCTTCGTGGCCGCACGCAGCAGCGCCTTCTCGTCGTCCGAATAGCCGCGGTAGCCGGTCGGCCCCAGCGGCTCTAGGAAGTTGTTGTGGCCCTTGACCACGTGAACCTGGTCGCCGTCGGTCTCGATCAGGGCGATATCCACGCCGTCCAGCGAGGTGCCGCTCATCAGCCCGATCGCGCGCATCATCGCCATGCCGCCCTGCCCCGTGCCTTTCGGCCAACGCCCTGCTAAGAGCGCGCCGTATCCTGAACCAAGCGCGAGCTAGCACGCCGAGCCTCGGCCTGTCGCGCGACGCCCGCGACCCGAGATGACATCCATGACCGCCGAGAGCTTCGCGCCGAAATCCGACTTCCTGCGGATCCTGACCGAGCGCGGCTATATCCACCAGACCTCGGACCTCGCCGGCATCGACGCGGCGGCTCTGGAGGGGCGGCTGACCACCTATGTCGGCTACGACTGCACGGCGCCCTCGCTGCATGTCGGCCACCTGTTGTCGATCATGATGCTGCACTGGCTGCAGGCCACCGGGGGCAAGCCCATCGCCCTGATGGGCGGCGGCACGACCCGGGTCGGCGACCCGTCGGGGCGCGACGAGACCCGCAAGATCCTGACCGTCGAGCAGATCGACGCCAACAAGGCCGAGATCCGCAAGACCTTCGACCAGTTCCTGCGCTTCGGCACGGGCACCGACGACGCCGTGATGGTCGATAACGCCGAGTGGCTGACGAAGCTCAACTACATCGAGATGCTGCGCGACGTCGGCCGGCATTTCTCGGTGAACCGCATGCTGTCGATGGACAGCGTCCGCCTGCGGCTGGAGCGTGACCAGGAACTCTCGTTCCTGGAGTTCAACTACATGATCCTGCAGTCGTACGATTTCGTGGAGCTGAACCGCCGCTTCGGCTGCGTGATGCAGATGGGCGGATCGGATCAGTGGGGCAACATCGTCAACGGCATCGATCTCGGCCGCCGCATGGGCACGCCGCAGCTCTACGCCCTGACCTGCCCGCTGCTCACCACCGCGTCGGGCGCCAAGATGGGCAAGACCGCGGCCGGCGCGGTCTGGCTGAACCCGGACATGCTGAAACCCTACGATTATTGGCAGTTCTGGCGGAACACCGAGGATGCCGACGTCGCCCGCTTCCTCAAGCTGTTCACGCTGCTGCCGATGACGGAGATCGCCCGTCTGGCGGCTCTGGCCGGCTCCGAGATCAACGCGGCCAAGACGGTGCTGGCGACCGAGGCCACGGCCCTGATGCATGGTCGCGAGGCCGCGGAGGCCGCCGCCGAGACCGCGCGCAAGACGTTCGTGGAAGGCACGCTGGCCACGGATCTCCCGAGCGTCACCGTGCCGGCCGCGACCCTGGAGGCCGGTCTCGGTGTCCTCACCGCCTTCGGCCCGGACGTCGCCAAGCTGGTTCCGTCGACCAGCGAGGCCCGGCGCCAGATCAAGGGCGGCGGCCTGCGGGTCAACGACGTGCCGGTCACCGACGAGAAGGCCCTGCTCGGACGGGGGGATCTCAACGGCGACGGGGTGATCAAGCTGTCGTTCGGGAAGAAGAGGCACGTGCTGCTGCGGGCGGAATGAGCTCGTGCTAAGCGACGCCGCCTGTCCCGCAGCCGAGCGGGTCAGGCGGCGGGCTTCCCAAGGACGACGAGCCGCCGATCCCTCGGCGGCTCCGGATTACGGGTCCAGGCCTTCCTCGACCCGCCGTGCGGCGCGCAGCTTTTCGACACGAGCCACCGAGAAGACGGACGCCTCGTAGAGAAGCAGCATCGGGATCGCCAGCGACAGCTGCGAGATCACGTCCGGCGGCGTCAGCACGGCAGCGGCCACGAAGACCAGGACGATGGCGTAGCGCCGCTTCTCACGCAGGAAGGCGGCGTCGATAATGCCGATCTGGCCGAGCAGGGTCAGGATGACCGGCAGCTGGAACGCGATCCCGAACGCGAAGATCAGCGTCATGATCAGCGAGAGATACTCGTCGACCTTCGGTAGCAGCTTGATCGTCGGCTCTCCGGCCACGCCCACCTGCTGGAGCGACACCGAGAACTTGATCAGCAGCGGCATCGCCAGGAAGAACACCACCAGCGCGCCGAGGATGAAGAAGATCGGCGTGGCCACGAGGTAGGGCAGGAACGCCTTGCGCTCGTTCCGGTAAAGGCCGGGCGCCACGAACGCGTAGATCTGGGTCGCGATCACCGGGAAAGCCAGGAAGGCCGCGCCGAAGACGCTGAGCTTGATGTTGGTGAAGACCTGCTCGAGGAAGTGCGTCGCGATCAGCTCGGCGTTCTGGGCGCCGACGATCGAGACATAAGGATAGACGAGGATGTTGTAGATATCGCGCGAGAAAAAGAAGCAGGCGAAGAACATCAACACGAACGCGATCAACGACTTGATCAATCGTGACCGCAATTCGATCAGATGCTCGAGCAGAGGCGCCCGTGACGCCTCGATTTCGGCCTCGTCCGCCTCGCTGATCATCGGGCCGCCGTGCCGTTCTTCGAGTCCGCGGACTCGTGATGGGAGGCAGGTGGCTCGGGCGAGCCGAACGGATCGTCCACCGATCCTGGAATTGGGAGCGGGATATCGGCCGCCGCCTGCGGTGCGGGATCCTGCGAGGACCCGGCGGCCGAATGCGGGGTGACCGGCGGCTCGGGCACCGGGGCCGGCGAGACGGCGTCCTGCTCAGCCTTGAGCTGTGCGGTCGCGTCGGCGAGCGAGCGGGTGTCCGCCGCGGGCGCCTCGGGGCCCAGCTTCTCGGGCCCGACCTTGGCGCGGCCCTCGACCGCGCCCTTCAGCTCGTCCCGGATCGTCTGCACAGGGTTGAAGGTCGAGCTTGCCGTCCGGACGGTGTTGCGGATTCCGTCGACCTCCCGCCGGACGTCGTCGAGTTCGGCCTCGCGGATCGCCTCGTTGAACTGCATCTGGAACTCGCCGGCCATGCGGCGCAGCTTCGACGTGACCTGCCCGACGGTGCGGAGCGCCTTCGGCAGATCCTTCGGCCCGATGACGATGAGGGCGACGCCGCCGATCAGCATCACCTCGCCCCAGCTCATGTCCAGCATGTCGTCGACGGTCCTGCTGCCCTGAGATCCGCACCTGCGTCCGGATCCCGTCAGGCTCTACACGAGCGCGCGCGCTCTGACAGTCCCCGAGACCATCTTGCCGTCAGACCGGCTTGCGTTCGCCGCCGGGCAGGTGGCTCGCCGGGATCGCGGTCCCGGGGCTGGTCTCGGCGGTGTGCGGGATCGTCCGGACCGGCTCGCTCGGCGGCGCCACGTTCTGGCTCGCCGGAGGCGTCTCGTCCTCGGCCATGCCCTTCTTGAACGCCTTGATGCCCTTGGCGACGTCGCCCATCAGGTCGGAGACCTTACCGCGGCCGAAGAGCAGCATCACGATGACCGCGACGATGACCCAGTGCCAGATACTCATGCTGCCCATGGCAACCTCCTGCGTGCGCCCCCAGCTGCGAGAGCGTGACGCCACGTCCGGGTGAGGATTTCCGGGCGAACCTAGGGATCGCGCTGCCCGAACACAAGCAGAGGCGATGCCACGGCCGGTGGAATGCCGCAGCGACGGCTGTGGATCAGGCCGCGGCGAGCGCGGCGGCGAACTGCGCCCGCGCTTCGGGAACATCGAGGCCGTCGCCCAAAGGGTCGAGGCGCGCGAGGGCCGCTCCGGCCCGCTCGGCCGCCCGGCCCGCCAGCAGCGGCGCCGCCTCGGCAACGGCGCGCATCTCATCCATGACGCCGTTGCAATGCAGACCGACGTCGATCCCCGCATCGAAGGCGGCTTGCGTGCGGTCGCGGAACGTCCCCGTGAGCGCGTGCATCGATAGATCGTCGGTCATCAGCAGACCGTCGAACCCGATCGCGCCCCGGATCACAGTGCGGATGACCTCCCGCGACTGCGTCGCGGGACGCTCGGGATCGATGGCGGTGAAGACCACGTGCGCGCTCATGGCCATCGGCATGTCGGCCAGCGCCCGGAAGGGTCGGAAATCCTGCGCGACGAGGGAGTCCAGGCTCGCATCGACGATCGGAAGGTCGTGGTGGCTGTCGCAGGCCGCGCGGCCGTGGCCCGGCATATGTTTCACCACCGGAAGCACGCCGCCCGCCATCAGGCCCTCGGCGACCGCGCGCCCAATCTCGGCGACGGCGTCGGGGTCCGTCCCGTACGCCCGGTCGCCGATGATGTCGTGCGAGCCAGGCGCGGGAACATCGAGCACGGGCGCGCAATCGACGTTGATGCCGACCTCGGCAAGATCGTGCGCGATGAGCCGGGCGCCGAGCCGGGCGATGGTCGCGGCGCTCCCGTTGAGGCGTCCGTATCGGCCGCCCGCCGGATAGGCCGGCCAGTGCGGCGGCCCCATCCGCTGAACCCGGCCGCCCTCCTGGTCGATCAGGATGGGCGCCGTGTCTGAGCCGATGCAGCCGCGGAGCGCGTCCGTCAGGGCGCGGACTTCCTCGGGCGTTCCGATGTTGCGCTTGAACAGGATGAAGCCCCAGGGCCGCACGTCGCGGAAGAAAGCGGCCTCTTCGGCGGAGAGCGACTTGCCGGCGCAGCCGAGGATCAGGGCACGGGAGGTCATCGGGACGTCTCGGGGACTTCTTGGTGGCTGCGTGACAGACGAGTCGCGCACTTTAGGCGGTCCGGATCGGTGCCGGCAGAGTCGGGCGGGATCAGGGAGCCCGCAAGACCAAACCGCGGCTCAGAACGTCGGATCGGCAGCATGGCAGTCCGGTGTTGCCGCCGGGGATCTGCGCCCTGCCCGGTCCGTCGCGCGCTACGCCCGGTCGATCCCGCCGGATCGATTGAAACGAGGATCAGGCGGGTGACACCAAGGCCTAGGATCGGCTGCCCGTTAGTTCTTGGCGACGAAGCACTGACCGCCCTGGCCCTGAAGGGCGCTGCAGAGGCTGGCCGCCTCGGTCTTGTCCAGCGGCCCGACGCGGACGCGGTAGATGGTCTTGCCGTTGACCTCCGCCTGCCGGATCAGCTCGGGCTTGCCGGCGAGCTGGGTGTACTTGGCCTGCATCTGCCGGAACGCCACCTTCGCGTCCGCGGCGGAATTGCGCACGCCGAGCTGCACCGAGAAGCCGCTGACGGGGCCGTTGCTGATGGCGGTGTCGTCGGACTGGGTCGTGCTGGCGGTCGTGTCCGGGGCAGCCGGAGCCACGGCAGCCACCCGCTGGGCAGCCTTCGGCGGCGGCTTCACCGCGACGGGCTTCGGCGCCTGCGCATCGACGGGCGCGGGAGCCGGCGCCGCCTCGACCGGCGCTGGGATGGCCGGCGGCAGGCTGGCCGCGGCCTGCCGGACCGGCTTGGCCTTGGGCGGAGCGGGTTCGTCGCCGGGCAGCACCATGGTGGGGATCGGGGCCGGACCCGCGTCGGCCTGAGCCGCTTCGCGGGCCGGTTGGGCGGGCGGGGCTTCCGGCTTGACCGCGACGGTCCGGACCCGACGCGGCTCGCCGAACGCCTCGAAGGGGCCGTTGCCCGGCGTCGTGCCGCCCTGGCTGTTGCCGGCGAGGGATGGACCCTGAGCGGCCCGCGCGGCCTCGCCGACGTCCAGCGGCTGCTCCTCGCGGTTCACGATCTTGATCTGGCCGTCCTTCTTGCCCTTGGGATCGTAGATCTGGCGGTTCTGATCGGGGATCTCGACACCGTCGGTGACCTTCGGAGCCACCTTGAGCGGCGTCGTGTCGGCCTGAACGACGGGGACGCCGCCGTGCCCGGAGCTGCTCAGACCCTTGTAGGTGAGCGCACCCGTGACCGCGACTGCGACGACGGCAATGCCGGCGCCGACCGAAACCAGACGACGGCGGGGATTCACGCGGCGCAGCGCCCGGCCATCTTCGTAGGCGCCGTCGATCCCGTCCTGCGGCTCCTGGCCGCCCTGCGCGTAGGGGCCGGCCTCCTGGTGCGTGTCCTGGTCGACCGAGGCGAGATACTGGTCGAACGCGTCGGCCGGCGTCGCCTTAGGGGTCTCGGGTGTGAAGCTGGGCTCGACTCGGCCGTTCCAGCCGGGTTGCACCTGGGCATTGGGCTCCGTCCGCATCTCTTCACGGGCGGCGAGAAGCGCGCGGAACGGGTCATCTTGGCCGACGATGCGGGCGAGCTCGGCCAGCGGGTCCGCCTTGCCCGCGGCCTGCGGCGCGCGGGCGCCGTCCTGACGCAGATCGCGCGCGAGGGCGTCGAGATCGACCTGAGCGCGCGAAGCGTTCGTCATGGCAGCATCCTCACATCAGCGCCGGTGACCGGCCCGATGCTCCCGGGCCTATCGCATCTCGTCCGGCGCGGTCACACCGAGAACCGCAAGGCCTGTGGCTAGCGTGCTCCTGAGAGCTTCGACGAGCGCCAGCCGGGCCCAGGTCGACTTTCGGTCGGTTGCATTAACAAACCGTAATTGCGGCAAGTCTTTGCCCTTGTTCCAGAAACTATGAAGCGCGGAGGCAAGTTCATAGAGGTGGAACGCGATTCTGTGCGGCTCGTGCGCCACGGCGGCGGATTCGAGGACCCGCGGGTACTGGGCGATCAGGCGCATCATCTCGATCTCGCCGGAATCGGTCAGGACGCCGAGATCCGCATCCTGCACCAGGGCGCCGGCCGAGAGATCCGCGTCGGGAAACGCCTCTCGGGCCTGCCGCTGGACCGATCGGGCGCGGGCATGAGCGTACTGAACGTAGAAGACCGGGTTGTCCTTGGATTGCTCGACCACCTTGGCGAGATCGAAATCCAGGGTCGCGTCGTTCTTCCGGTAGAGCATCATGAAACGGATCGCGTCGCGGCCGACCTCGTCGATGACGTCGCGCAGGGTCACGAATTCGCCGGCGCGCTTCGACATCTTCACGGGCTCGCCTGCGCGTAACAGCCGCACCAGCTGGCATAGCTTGATGTCCAGCGTCGCCTTGCCGTCGCTGACCGCCTTCACGGCCGCCTGCATGCGCTTCACGTAGCCGCCGTGGTCGGCGCCGAGGACGTCGATCAGCTCGGTGGCCCCTGCGAGGTACTTCGCCCGGTGATAGGCGATGTCCGAGGCGAAATAGGTGTAGGAGCCGTCCGACTTCAGCAGCGGCCGGTCGCTGTCGTCGCCGAATTCCCGGGTGCGGAACAGCGTCTGCTCGCGATCCTCCCAATCCTCCGGCAGCTGCCCCTTGGGCGGCGGAAGACGGCCCTCGTAGACGAGGCCTTTCTCGCGAAGCTCCTGCAGCAGCGCCTTCACGGCGCCGCTCTGCTGCAGCGTCCGCTCGGAGAAGAACACGTCGTGCCGGATCCCGATCGCCTCGAGATCGGCCCGGATCATGTCCATCATCATGCCGAGCGCGATCTCGCGCACCACAGGCAGCCATTCCGCCTCCGGCTGGTCCAGCAGGGCGCGGCCGTGAAGCTCCGCGAGCTTGGCACCCACCGGCTTGAGGTAGTCGCCGGGATAGAGCCCCTCGGCGATGACGAAGGGCTCGCCGAGCGCTTCGCGGTAGCGCTGGAAGGCCGAACGGGCGAGCACGTCGACCTGGGCGCCGGCATCGTTGATGTAATACTCCCGCGTCACCTGCCGGCCGGCGGCGACCAGAAGGTTGCAGAGCGCATCGCCGAAGACCGCCCCGCGGCCGTGGCCGACATGCATCGGCCCGGTCGGGTTGGCCGACACGTACTCGACATTGATCGGTCCGCCGGACAGCTGCGCGCGGCCGAACCTTTCGGGCTCCGTCAGCGCGCTGCGCAGGACCGCCTGGAAGATCTCCGGCACAAGGCGCAGGTTGATGAAGCCGGGGCCGGCGACGCTGATCTCGGCGATCCGCGGATCCGCCCGCAGCTCCGCCGCCAGCGCTTCGCCGAGGGCCTTGGGATTCGTCCGGGCCTCCTTGGCGAGCACCAGGGCCGCGTTGGTCGCAAGGTCGCCGTGCGACGGATCACGGGGCGGCTCGACGACCACGCGGCCGAGGTCGAGACCGTCCGGCAGTTGGCCGGCGCGCGTCAGCGCTTCCACGGCCTCGCGCACACGCGCCTCGAACAGGGCGAAGATGTTCATCGGTCTCGGTCTCGCTCGCGCGGGGATCTCGTCGGCTGGCCTACCCGGCCTGCGCCCGCCCGGGTGCTCTAGCAAGGGGGCGGTGGGGTGTCACGGCATCGGGCAGCCGCGTCCGATACGCGAACCGAAGGCCTCCTGAACCGAGCGGCGCGCGGCGGCACGTTATCCCGTGCGATAAATACTGATCCCTGCGGGCGTGCCTTGTCTTGACGGAAATCAGGCGGTGTCCTGACAGGTGATCGTAAGATCCTCGATCACGGAGAGACTGATGAAAACCTTGATGATCGCGGCAACGGCGCTCGGCGCCGTGATCCTGGCTGCCCCGAACGCGGAAGCCCGCGGCTTCCGGTACGGCGGCTTCTACGGCGGCGGTTTCCATGGCGGCGGCTATGGCTATCGGGGATTCGCGGGGCGCGGCTTCTACGGCCGCGGCTACGGGTATGGCCGCGGCTTCGGCTATGGACTTGCCGGCGCCGGCATCGGGCTGGGTCTCGGCCTCGCCGCGGGCAGCCTTTACGGGTCCTATGGCTATGGCGGGTATGGCGGCTACGGTTATGGCTACGGCTATCCGGCCGCCTATGGCGGCTACAGCTACAGCTATCCGGCCGGCTATTACGGCGGTTATGGTTACGGGTACGGCTGCGGCTGCTGACCGCTATGCCCCTCGCCCGGCCTCACGGCTCGGCGAGGGGCAATCCCCGGCTCGGCAATTCCCAGTGCAGGTCCGGCGTCGAATCGTACAGCTTACGGTGGGCCAGCACCGCGTAGGTGTCGGTCATGCCGGCGATGTAGTCCGCGACCCTGCGCGCGATGCGTGCCTCGCCGGCGCCGTCGAGGCCGGTGCTCCACTCCTCGGGCATGCGCGACGGATTCGCGGTGAAGGCGGTGAACAGGTCGCGGACGATGGCGTCGGCCTTTGTGCGCACCGCCACGACGCCCGGATGCCGGTACATCCGCCCCCACAGGAAGCGCATGATGTCGGCGTCGGCTGCCGCGATCTCCGGTGAGAACGCGATGACCGGGGCGTCGGCCCGGCGGATATCCTCGACGCTGCGCGGGTCCAAAGCCGCGATGCGGCGGCCGCCTTCGCGGATCACGTCCTCGACGAAGCGCGTGATCACGCGCCGCGCCAGTTCGTGGATCTTCCGCGACGGTTCGAGACCCGGATGAAGCCGGTCGATCTCGTCGAGGAGGTCGGCCAGGAACGGGACCGCGCGCAGGTCCGGGATCTCGAACAAGCCGGCACGCAGCCCGTCGTCTAGGTCGTGGGCCGCGTAGGCGATATCGTCGGCTAGCGAGGCGGCCTGCGCCTCCGGGCCGGCCTGGCTCCACAGGTCCAGGGGATTCAGAGCATCATATTCGAGGATCGCGGCCGGGACTCCGCGCTCGACGTAGCGCGGGGTCGGCCGACCGTCGGCGCTGAGCAGCGGCCCGTTGTGCTTGACCAGGCCTTCGAGAGTCTCCCAGGCGAGGTTGAGCCCGTCGAAACCGGCGTAGCGCCGCTCCAGGCGCGTGACGATCCGCAAGGCCTGGGCATTGTGGTCGAAACCCCCATGGGGGGCCAAGCAGGCGTCGAGGGCGTCCTCACCTGTATGGCCGAAGCAGGTGTGGCCGAGGTCGTGGCTCAGCGCCAGCGCTTCCGCGAGGTCCTCGTCGAGGCCCAGGGCCCGGGCGAGCGCACGGCCGATCTGGCTGACCTCGAGAGTGTGGGTCAGCCGCGTGCGATAATGATCGCCCTCATGATGCACGAAGACCTGCGTCTTGTGCTTGAGGCGCCGGAAGGCCGTCGAGTGGATGATCCGGTCCCGGTCGCGCTGAAAATCGCTGCGCGTGGGCGAGCCGGCTTCGGGGATGAGCCGGCCACGGGTCCGGGCCGGATCCGTGGCGTAGGGCGCGCGCCAGCGCTCACCGTTCGCTCGCACGATGCCCGCTCGCCTTCGCCCGCAACCTGGTCATGACCCCTCCCCGTCCGGCGCGTTGCAGCGCGGGCCCATGGCTCATATCTTGTGGGTCGAGGCGTCCGCGGCAACACACGCGCGCCGCCGTCCACCGAACGAATGCGTGGCCAGAGACCGATGGCTGATATCACCCTGACCGCCCGCGCGGCCAAGCGCATCAACGAGATCATGGGCTCCGAGCCATCCGGCTCGTCGTTGCGGATCAGCGTCAACGGCGGAGGTTGCTCGGGCTTCTCCTACGCCTTCGACATCGCCCGGGATCGCGAGGCTCAGGACATCGCGATCGAGCGCGACGGCGCCACCGTGATCGTCGATCCGGTCTCGCTGGAATACATGAGCGGCTCGACCATCGACTTCGTGAACGATCTGATCGGCCAGTCCTTCAAGATCGAAAACCCGCTTGCGACCGCCTCCTGCGGCTGTGGCACGTCCTTCTCGCTCTAGGCGGCCAGCCGGCTGGCCGTTGCGCTCTTACGACACCCGGCCCGGCTCGGACGCTTGACCCGGGCCGCGCGATTGCCAGGTCCGGCAAAACGCGGCACCCCTACGGGATCCTGCAAAAGCCCCGGTCCCGAGACGGTCATGATCCATCCGAAGGCCAGCTTCCGCCTCCGGTCGGCCTTGGCGGCGGCCGGTGCGATGGTCCTGCTCGGCCTCGGCGTTCCCTTGGCGCCCGTCGCCGCACAGGAGGGCGCCGCCGCCGTTCAGGACATCACCGTCACCGACGTGGTGCTGCCGCTTGGCGGGACGCTGCTCAAGGCGCCAAAGCTGACTGCGAGTGGCACGCGCCTCTCTAAAGAGGACCTTGCCGGGATCCTCCGGCCGGACTCGTCTGTGCCCTGGGAAACGCGGCTCGCCCAGCTCGATGCCGGGAGCCTCACGGTTCCGGTTCTGACGTCGGAGAATGTCGGGCCCGGCGAAAACCGCCAGATCGTCACGTACCGCGACGTCGTCGCGCGCGATGTCCGGGGCGGCCGCGTCGGCGAGCTGATCGCCGCAGGTGCAACGATCAGCGTCGTCGCGGGGCCGAACCGCAGTTCCGGCACCTACGGCCAGGTGCGGGCGACGGATCTCGATCTCGCAGCACTCAATCGCCTCTACACCCTCCCGGGGGACGGGAAGGGACCGGTCCAGCGCGTCTACGGCACCGTTCAGGTCTCCGACGTGACCTACTCAGACGCACGCGGGACAACCGTGAAGATCGCGCGCCTGAGCGGGCGCGATCTCGGCGGTCGTCAGGTGCCCGACGGTTGGAACGGGGCCTTCGAAATCGTGGCCGCGGGCTTCCAGGGGGCGAATGACCGGCGTGCCTTCGCCGGCGCGGCCGCCGACCTGATCGAGGCGACCGCCGTGGGAAGCCTGGAGATGCAGGGCCTGAGCGTCAGCGATTCCGACCCGCGGGGGCCGGTGCTGTTCAAGATCGGCCGTGTCGGCTACGCATCCGCGGGATCGGATGCCGGGACGGTTCTGCAGGATCTCGCGTTTTCGCGCGGGAGCCTGCGCGCGCATATCGGCCGCCTCGCCCTCGCCGGAACCTCGCTGTCACCCACGGTGGCGGCGCTGCGCGGTATCGCCGCCGAACCCGGGGCAGACGCCAGCCTGTCGGATGTTGAGATGCGCCGTCTGGCGCCGACGCTCGGCAACCTGACCCTGAACGATCTGTCGATCGATCTTCCGTCCGAGGTCGCGCCAGACCCGGCGCCCCCGCGCGACGCCCGGGCCCCCGCGCGCGGCGCCGGTCCCGACGCGAGCCGGCCGGGCATCGGCAAAGCGGCAGATCCCAAGGTTGCGGACCTGAAGGCGGCCGATCCCCTCGCCGTAACGGTGTCGCCCCGCCCCGCGCGCCAGATCGGCCTGCGCAATGCGGTCCTGGCCTTCGGGCCGCCCAGCGACGGCGTGCCGAGCACCAGCCGCCTCAGCCTGAATGGCCTGAGCTTGCCGGCGGATCTGCTGGCCGGCGCGCCGATCCTCGGCATGCTGCCGGTCTACGGCTACCGGGACCTCGACCTCGATGCCGTGGCCGATGCGAGCCTGGACGAGAAGGCGCGCGATCTGTCGCTGCGCGAGATCACGGTCACCGGGCGCGACATCGGGACGGTCCGGTTGTCGGGGACGCTGGGCGGCATCGGGCCGGAGCTGTTCTCCGGGTCCCTGCCGGCGGCGACGATGCTGATGTTCTCCGGGAGCGCCAAGACCCTCGACCTGACGGTGGAGAATGCCGGCCTGTTCGAGCGCTTCCTCACAGCGCAGTCGAAGGACATGAGCCTCAAGCCGGATGAGCTGCGCAAGGAATACGTCACCGCCAGCCTGCTCGGTGTGCCGATCATCCTCGGCAACAGCGCCGCCGCGAAAGGGATCGGCGCCGCCATGGGCCAGTTCGTGATGAAGCCCGGGAAGCTGGTCGTGCACGCCAAGGCCAAGGAGCCGGCGGGGATCGGCTTCATCGATCTCGGCGCCGCGCGCTCGCCGGCCGCGGTGCTCGACCGGCTGGAAGTCGAGGCGAAGGCGAACTGAGCGCGCCGGGGGGCGCTGCGCACCACCGGCGCGTCGGGCGGCCTAGACAGCGATGATGTCGGGGTGGCGAGCCGCGAGCGACGCCCGCGTCGCCTCGGCCCAGGCGCGGTCGCGGGCGCGTCGCGGACGGTCGAGGGGTACATCGCCGATGAGGCTTGCCGGACGCCGCGACACGAGCAGAAGCCGATCCGCGATGCCGATGGCCTCGGCGACGTTGTGGGTCACCATCAGGACGCTCATGCCGGCTCTGTCCACCGTGTCCACCACGAGCCCGCGCAGCTCGGCGGCGGCGGCATCGTCCAGGGAGACGAACGGCTCGTCGAGCACGAGGATCCGCGGTCCGGCGGCGAGGGCCCGGGCGAGCGCGACCCGGCGCTGCATCCCGAGAGAGAGCGCCTTGGGATAGCTCCCGCGCCAAGCCGTCAGCCCGAGCTGCGCGAACAGCTCGTCGAGGTTCTGGTCACGGCGTGCCCGGGGCAGCCCGAGGCGGACATTGTGCTCAATACTTCGCCAAGGCAGCAGCCGGGGCTCCTGGAAGACGATCCCGGCCTTGTCCGCCCCTGAGACGCGTCCCTCGAAATCCGGATCGAGGCCGAGCAGGATCCGCAGGGTCGTGGTCTTTCCCGCGCCCGAGGGACCGATCAGGCAGACGATCTCGCCGGCGCCGACGCCGAACGCGAGGCCGCGGACCGCCTCGACCGGCTCAGCGCCAGGGGGCCGGTACCATTTCGCGTCGATCGCGACCTGGAGGACGGGCTCAGCGCCAGCGGCGGACATGGGTTTCGAGCCGCTGCAGCAGGAGGACATCGATGCCGATCATCACGGCCATGAAGACGAGGCTGTAGCCGATGATCGCGGCCACGTCGGTGCTCTGGACGAAGTAGTAGTTGATCGCGAATCCGACCCCGTCCGGGCGTCCGAGCAGCTCGACCACCAGGACGATTTTCCAGGCGAGCGAGAGGCCCGAGCGAGCTGCGGTGACCATGTAGGGCTGCAGCTGCGGGATCAGCACGTCGCGGATCCAGGCGCGGCGGTCGAGGCGGTAGGCCCTCGCCATCTCGTCGAGGCCTGGATCGAGGTTCCGCGCGCCCTCGCGCACGATCACCGCTACGTTCGGGAGCTTGTTGAGCACCACCGCGAGGATCGCCGCCGTCTCGGTCAGCCCGACCCAGACATAGGCCAGCACCGTGATGACCAGAGCCGGCGTGTTGAGCAGGACGAGGAGCGGCGTGTCGAGGGTCAGGTCGGCGGCCTTCGACCGCCCGAGGGCGACGCCCAGCGCGACCCCGAGCGCCATCGCCACCGTGAACGAGATCGCGACCCGGAGCAGCGTCACACCGACATTGTGGACGAGGTCGCCGCGTTCGGCCTCTTGCACGATGAAGCGCAGCACCGTGAGGGGCGCTGGCAGCAGACGCGACCCGGCCTCCAGCGCGGCAGCCTGCCACGCGGCGACGAGTACGATGAGCGACGCGATGCGGGTCAGTGCGCCCATGCGGTCCCGGCGTTCCGGAAGACCGTCACGGCAGCCGAGCGGAGGGGTGCCTCAGCCATTCCGGCCGGAATCGTAGTAGAGGTCAGGCGGGAGAGCGTTGCCCTTGCCGACCAGGCGGGTGCCGCCGAGCCGCGCCATCACGGCGTAGAGCTTCTCGGCATCGGCGCGCTCCTCGGCCACCGGCCTGCGCGGGATGCCGGCCAGGAAATCGCGCTTCAGGGCCTCGAAGGTGGCGTCATCCTCGGCAGCCATCAGCGGGCGCACGATCTGCCAGGTGCTCGGATCCTGGGCCAGCATGTCCTTGGCGGCCCGCGACGCCCGGGCGAAGCCGGCCACCGCGTCCGGCTTCTCCTTCACGGTCGTGTCCTGGAACAGGTAGCCGATCAGCGCGACATCGCCCGACACGCCCAGGGCGTGCATGACGTCCTCGGCCCCGACGAGCCGGCGGTACTTCTTGGCCTCAAGCCGCGCGCAGTAGGTCCAGTAAGTCAGCGCCGCGTCGAGAGCGCCCTGCTCCAGCTTCAGCGTGATCAGCGGCGGCGCACCGTAGGCGATCTCGGCTGCGTGCTCGAGGTCGATGCCGGCAGCGTCCTTGGCCTGGGCCTTCAAGAGCAGCCAGTTCTTGTCGAGGGGGCCGCCGGCCACGCCGAGACGTTTGCCGTCGAGGTCCTTCAAGGACTTGATCGCGCTGTCGGCCGGCACCATCACGGCGCCTTCCGAAGTCGAATACGGAATGAAACGGACGGCCTGTCCGTCGTTGCCGAGGCGGGCTGCCCAGAGCAGGTCGCCGATGATCGTGTCGACCTGACCGCCGATGAAGCTGATCCGCGCGGCATCGTTCCCGGCAAGCTTGACCGCGTCGAGCTGGAAGCCGTTCGCGGTATCGAGGCCGCGCGCCTTGATGACGGCCGCCTCCCAGGTCGAGGTGCCGAAGGGCAGGCTGCCCAGGCGGATGACCGGCGCGTCGGCGCGTGCCGCCCGCAGGCCGAGGCCGCCGAGCAGGCTTCCGGCGAGCATCGCGCGCCGTGACAGCATCACGCCTTCTCCCATCGTATTGCGCAGTTTTCAGCAGCCGCAGACTGAGGTGCCGAGTGGTCCGGGCGCCATTGGAAAATGGTCATAGGGCTCGCATGAGCCTGCGTCCACCGCGCACGATGCGCTTGCGCGTGACCGGCCGCGGCGGCACCTTCACCGGGTTCATGCAAAACGGGAGGATTGGGCCATGACCGAGCGACGCGAAGGCGCTCTGGACACCGCGACCGTAGAGGCGCGGCTGAAAGCTGAATTGCCGGCGTGGCGGTTGGAGGATGGGTGGATCCGCCGCACCTACAAGACCGCAGGCTGGAAGAGCACGCTGATGGTCATCAACACCGTGGGCCACCTCGCCGAGGCCGCGTGGCACCATCCCGACATCACGGCGTCTTACGCCTGGGTCGAGGTCCGGCTCATGAACCACGCCGCGAAGGGCATCACCGACAAGGATTTCGCCCTCGCGCGGAAGATCGAGGAAGTGGTCGCGTGGCAGCCGGGCCAGGAAGGCCAGGGCCTCGAAGGCACGCCGACCGATGCCCGCTTCGCCTACATCAAGTACGACAAGTAGCGGCGGGCCGAGCGTCACTGCGGGTCCTTCACCCGGCGGCACTCGGTCTTGAGGTAGGCGCTCTTGCCGATCTCGTCGCGCCGCTCGGTGCGGGCGATGATCTCCTGCCACCCGGTGGCGCAGCCGAGCTCGTTGGCGACCCGGACCTTGCGCACTTCCAGCGCCTGTTGGTCGGTGCAGGCGTCCTGGGCGAGGCCGTTGGCGCAGACCAGGACGACGGCGATGAAGGCGTTCATGCAGGTGGTGTCCCCGTTACGGCTCCACCCTACGCGCCGGCCGGCGCGAAAGTTGCGCCCGTCGTCATGTCCCACCATCTCGTGATGGATGGCGCCGGTGATCCCGCCCCGTGCGGGCGGACGGATGGGAGCGCTCCGACCACCTGGCGATCCGGACGGGCGGGTCCTGATGCCCGTTCGGATGAAGACTTCCGCCCTGCTGTCTTTGCGAGCGGAGCGAAACAATCCAGTCAGCGCGACACCGGCCGATGTCGCGCTGCCCTGGGTCGCTTCGCTGCGCTCGTGATGACGGAGAGCGCGATCCTCCGAAAGGATCGTCACGGTCGGCCCGCCTGAGGGGGCGAAAAGGCGGGCCGACCGTTTCTCGCAGCGCCAACACAGGGCGCCGCGATCTCTTGCCGCCGCCGTTCAGGCGGCGTGCGTCGCCGTGGCGCCGGCAGTGGGCCGGATGCGGTAGCAGCCGACATACAGGGCGGGCAGGAACAGCAGCGTCAGGAACGTCGCTGCCAGGATGCCGCCGATCATCGCGAAGGCCATCGGGCCCCAGAACACCTCGCGGGCGATCGGAATCAGGCCCAGGCTCGCCGCCGCGGCCGTCAGCAGGATCGGCCGCATGCGGTGGTGGGTCGCCTCGAACACGGCGTCCCACGGGGCCATCCCCTCGGCCCGGAACTCCTCGATCTGGCTCACCAGGATCACCGCGTTGCGGATGATGATGCCGATCAGCGCCAGGATGCCCAGGATGGCGACGAAGCCCATGGGCTTGTCGAACAGCAGGAGCGCCGGAACCACGCCGATCAGGCCGAGCGGCGCGACCGTGAACACGAGCAGCATCCGCCCGAAGCTCTGGAGCTGCATCATCAGCAGCAGGGCCATGGCGAGCAGCATGACCGGGACGACGGCCGCGATCGGGCCCTGGCCTTTGGCCGATTCCTCGACTGCGCCGCCGGTCTGGAGCGTGTAACCCTCCGGCAGCGTCTTGATGAAGGCGTCGATCCCGGGTTGCAGGGCGGCCACGATGGTGGCGGGCTGCGTGGCATCGTGGATCGTCGCGCGCACCGTCACCGTCGGCAGCCGGTCCCGACGCCAGACGATCGGCTGTTCGAGGTCGTAGCCGATCCGCGCGAAGGCGAGGAGCGGCACCACCGTTCCGTTGGCGAGACCAACCTGAAGCGACTGGAGGGTGTCCAGCGACGACCGCTCCGCCGCCCGGGCCCGGCCGACGACATTCACCAGGTAGATCGAATCGCGCACCTGGGTGATCGCCTGGCCACCCTCGATCCCGTTGAGAATGCCGGCCACATCCTGGCTGGTCACGCCGAGCTGGCGCGCCTTGTCCTGCAGGATCTCGACCCGCAGCACCTTGCCGGGCTCGTTCCAGTCGAAGGTCGGGACGTCGAGGCGCTTGTCCGAGGCCACCACGTTCGCGAGGTCGAGGGCGAGGTGGCGCGCGGTCTCCATATTGGGCCCGCTGAGACGATACTGGACCGGCCGGCCGACAGGCGGCCCGAGGCTCAGCGGCTGCACCAGCACGTCGGTGCCGACGAAGTCGCGCTGGGCGATATCCTGAAGTCGCGCCATGACCCGGTCGCGCAGCTCCAGGGATTTCGTGACGATCACGATCTGACCGTAGAACGCGTTCGCGAGCTGCTGGTCGAGGGGCAGGTAGAAGCGCACGGCGCCCTGCCCGACATAGGACGACCAGCTCGTCACGTCCGGATCGTCCTTCAGCTTCGCCTCGAACCGATCCATCTGGGCTTTGGTCTCGGCGATCGTGGCGTTCTGCGGCAGCGTCAGGTCGACCAGCAGCTCGGACCGATCCGAGGACGGAAAGAATTGCTGCTGCACGTGTCCCATCCCGACGATCGCGCTGATCATCAGCGCGAGGGACAGGACCACCGTGGTCCAGCGCCACCGCATGGCGACACGGAGCGCGGCCAGGAATAGGCGGGTGAAGAGACCCCGCTTCTCCGTGTGGTGCTTCATGGTTTTCGGCAGGAGCGTGACGCCGATCAGCGGGGCGAACAGCACCGCCACGACCCACGACACCAGCAGCGCGGCGGCGATGACCACGAACAGCGAGTAGGTGTACTCGCCCGCGCCCGACCCGTTGAACCCGATGGGCAGGAATCCGGCTACCGTGACGAGCGTGCCGGTCAGCATCGGGAACGCCGTAGAGGTGTAGGCGAAGGTCGCGGCCTTCCGCAGCGTGTCGCCGCGCTCAAGGCGGGCGACCATCATCTCCACGGTGATCATGGCGTCGTCGACCAGGAGGCCGAGGGCGATGATCAGGGCGCCGAGCGAGATACGCTGCAGCGTCACATCCATGATCTGCATGACCACGAACACGATCGCCAGAACCAGCGGGATCGACACGGACACCACCAGCCCGGCGCGGACACCGAGGCTCACGAAGCTGACGGCGAGCACGATGATCACCGCCTCGACCAGGGCCTCGGTGAAGCCGCCGACCGCGTGCTCCACCTGCTTGGGCTGGTCCGACACGAGATGGACGCCGACGCCCACCGGCAGCTTGGCCTCGATCAGCCGCATGCGCTCCTTCAGGGCTTCGCCGAAATGCAGCAGGTTGGCGCCCGGCCGCATGGCGATGGCGAGGCCGATGGCGGGCTTGCCCTCGAACCGGAACATCGGTGCAGGCGGGTCCTCGTAGCCGCGGCTGATCTCGGCGATGTCGGCGAGGCGGAAGAAGCGATCATTCACCCGCAGGTTGAAGTCCTGGAGCGCCGCCTCTGAGGCGAACGAGCCGCTGACCCGAAGCGAGACCCGTTCCGGACCCGCCTGGACCACACCGGAGGCCGAGACCGCATTCTGCGCCTGCAGCGCCTTGATCAGTGCCTGGAAGTCAATGCCGTAGCCGGCGAGCTTGCGGGTCGAGAAGTCGAGGAAGATCGTCTCGGCCTGAGTGCCGATCAGCTGGGTCTTGCCGATATCGGGGACCCGCAGCACCTCGGTGCGGACGCCCTCCACGTAGTCGCGCAGCTGCCGATAGGTCAGCCCGTCGGCCGTGAACGCGTAGATGTTGCCGTAGACGTCGCCGAACTCGTCGTTGAAGAACGGGCCCTGCACGCCGTCCGGAAACTGGCCCTTGATGTCGCCGAGGCGCTTGCGCACCTGGTAGAAGGCCGGCTGGATCTCGCCCTTCTTCAGCGTGTCGCGGAACTGCACGAAGACCGTGGAGGACCCCGGGGTCGTGTAGCTCCGGACGTAGTCGAGCCCGTTGAGCTGCTGCAGCTCCTTCTCGACCCGGTCGGTGACCTGATCGATCGTATCCTTGATGGTCGCACCCGGCCATGTCGTCTGCACGACCATGGTCTTGATCGTGAACGGCGGATCCTCCTCGCGGCCCAGGCGCGAATAGGCCATCACGCCGGCGACGAGCGAGACGAGCATCAGAAACCAGACGAACGAGCGGTGCCCGAGCGCCCAGTCGGAAAGGTTGAAGTCCTTCACGCAGAAACCCCGTGCGGCCGGCTCAAACGGCGCCGTCGGTCAGGCGCACGGCCTGGCCTTCCTTCAGTGCGTGGACGCCGGCGACGACGACCCGGTCGCCGGGCTGCAACCCGGCGGTGATGGCGATCCGGCCCGTCTCCCCCCGGCCGGGCTGCGGCGCCACCGTCACGTCACGGCGCGCCACCGACTTGGCGTCGGCGGAGACCACCCAGACGGAGCGGCGGCCGTCCTGATCGAGCAGGGCCGATGCGGGCAGCAGGAAGCGCCGCTCGACCTTGCTGGTGAGCGCCACGTTGATGGTCGCACCGAGCCGGAACGCGGGGTTCGGATCCTCGAGCGAAATGCGGATGCGGCGCGAGCGCGTCCCCGCTTCTGCGAGCGGTGCGATCTCGCGTACCCGTCCGCGCGCGGTCAGGTCTGGGGCGCTCTGGAGCGCCACCGTGAAGATGCAGTCGGCCGGCAACGCGCCTACATAGGCTTCCGGAATGTCGACCACCGCCTCGCGGACGTCGGGCCGCGCCACCGTCACGACGCCCTGTCCGGCGCTCAGGACCTGACCGACCTCGGCCAGGCGCTGCGTGATCACGCCGTCGAATTCAGCCTTCAGCTCGGTGTAGCCCATCTGATCGCGGGCCTTCTGAAGGCTGGCCTGCGCCTGCTCGACGCGCGCCCGGGCGGTCTCACGTTTCGCCACGGCCTGGTCGAGGGTGGCTTGCGCGACGCTGTTGCCGGTCATCAGACGGCGCGTCCGCGCCTCGGCGGACTCGGCGTTCTCGGCCTGCGCGCGCGCGTCGGCGAGATCCGCCTCGGCGCGCGTCAGGTCGAAGCGTGAGACGATGATGTCGAGGGCGGCCAGACGTTGCCCCTTCTTGACGATGTCGCCGACCGTCACGTCGCGCGCCACCATCCGGCCGGGAATCTGGAAGCCGAGCTGTGCCTGGTATCGGGGCTCGATCGTTCCCGCGAACGGGCCGAAGGTGATGGTATCGCTCGGTTCGGCGACCTGCGTCAGCACGGGGCGCACGGGCGCCGCCTCGGCGGTAGAGTCCTGCGCCTTGTCCTCGTGACCGTTGCACCCGCCAAGCACCGCGGCCAGCAGAGTGACGGTGAGGATCGCATGCGGCCTCATGGACGGGCTCCGACCTCGGCGGCCGCGACCGTCTGGCCGGGCCGAAGGAACTGGATGCCGGCCACCACCACGCGCTCGCCCGGCTCGACGCCGCGCTTCAGCGCGATGATGTCCGGCCCGAAACGATCGATCTCGACAGCGCGCACCGACACGGTCCGCTGGGCCGGATCGTAGATCCACACGGAGGGGCGTCCGTCGTAGCGGTAGAGGGCGGACCAGGGCAGAACCACGGCCTCGTGCGGCGCGAACTGTCCCCGCCCGACCACGACAGCCCCGAGGCCCATCGCGCCCGGCGTCGACTGGAGACCGATCTTGACGCGGACCGTCCCGCTCGACGCGTCGACCGTGGGCGAGATCTCGCGCACGGTCCCGGTCGCCGTGACGTTCGGATCGGATTGCAGCGCGACGGCCACGGTGTCGCTGGCGGGCGGCTGGGCGGTGAGTGACTCGTACACGTTGAAGACCGCATCCCGCGGCCCGTCCTGCGCGAGCACCAGCACAGTTTGACCGGACTGCACCACCTGCCCGACCTCGAAGCTGCGGCTGGTCACGATGCCGGCGACACCGGCGCGCAGCTCCGTGTAGGAGAACTGCTCCTGCGCGGTGCCGAGTGCGGCCTTGGCGGAATCTACCGCGGCCTGCGTGGTCCTCAGCTCCTGCTCGGCGTTGTCGTAGGCGGTCCGCGTCGTGAAGCCGCCGGCCAGAAGCTGCTTCTGCCGCTCGAACGACATCCTGGCCTGCGTCAGCAGCGCCTCCGACGAGGTGACGGCCGCTTTGGCGTTGTCGAGATTCGCCCGCTGGGTCAGCGGCTCGAGCACAGCGAGGACTTGGTCCGCCGCGACATGGTCACCGATCTCCACCCGTCGCTCGGCGACCTTTCCGTTCGTCCGGAATGAGACGTTGACCTGCGCCTGGGCCTGGATGTCGCCCGTCAGCACCACGTCTAGGGCCATCGGCGTGCGCTGGGCCTCGACGATCCGCACCCGCGCGGGCGACGGATCGACCGTCGCGACAGGCTCGGCCTGGGCGAAGTTCATGCCGACCGGCGCGATCAATGCGAGCAGAAAGCCGGTTGGACAGAGAGCGGCGAAACGGATCATGCGGTCGACCTTCTCGGCCGGGCTCGTGCAGAGTGCGTGGCGTGGTCCTACTCGATCAGTTACATACCGTCCAGTCGGTTTTTAGTGCAGGTGAGTGATGGAAGCGAAGCGCAGGCGGCTGGCTGAGCGGCCCGAGATCATCCTCGAAGCCGCTGCAGCAGTCCTCCGCAAAAGCGGAGCCCGGGGGCTGACCATCGACGCGGTCGCGGTCGAGGCCGGTCTGAGCAAGGGCGGCGTGCTGCATCACTACGCCTCGAAAGACGCGTTGATCTCGGCCCTCGTGGCCCGAAAGCTGTCGGACCTGCGCGAGGAGATCGCCGCCTGCGAGGCGGAGATCCCGCCCGGCCCGTCGCAACTCTCGCAGGCCATGGTCGCGCATGTCCGCGGGCATTATTGCGACGACGACGAATCGTCCCGCGCGCTGCTGCTGGCTTCGATCGAGTCGCCCGAGGCGCTTGCCGATTACCGGGCTTTCGTGGCGGACCAGCTGGGTCGTCTGGAGCGGATCGAGGGCGCCTGTCCGGGCGAAGGCGCCGTCCTGTTCTTCGCGATCCTGGGGCTGTTCATGGGGCGGGCGCTAGGCTTCCACGCGCTCGATGACGACGCGCTGCAGCCGATGCTTGATGCGCTGGAGCGCATGGCCAAGCGGCCGGAGCGCTAAGGCCGCCAGTCAGGCTTGGAAGACCAGTACGGCGCGGGTGCCGGGCGATCCGGGAACATAGGACAGCGCCGAGCGCAGGTTCGTCGCCATGGCGCGCACGATGCGCGAGCCGAGCCCGGTACCCTGGATCTCACCCTCCCCCGTCCAGCCGATGCCGTCATCTTCCACGGCGAGTGAGACGGTGTCGGCAGCATCCCGGTCGACCGTGACCCGGATCTCCCCCGAAATACCTGCCGGATAGGCGTACTTGTAGGCGTTGGTCACGAGTTCGGTCACGACGACGCCGACCGAGACGGCCTTGTCGGTCGAGAGCCGCACCGGCGCCGCCCGCAGACGGATTGCGTGATCGCGCCCGCTCGCCCGCATTGCGGCCTGCAATTCCTCGACAAGACTCGCCAGATAGGCGTCCAGCTCGACCGACTCCACGTCCTCCGATGTGTAGAGGCGGCGGTGGATACCGGCGATCGCCGAGATCCGCGCCTGCATCTCGTCGAGCGCGGCCTTGGCGGCCGGATCGGTCACGGCATTGCGCTGCATGTGCGCGAGAGCTGCCACCAGCGCCAGGGAATTGGCCACGCGATGGTTGACCTCGCGCAGCAGCAACTCGGCCCGGTCCCGGGCCTCGCGCATCTCGGCTTCCGCGCGCTCCTTGTCCCGCCGCAAGGCCTCCTGTCGCAAAGCCGTCGCAACGGCCTCGCCAAGGAGTTCGCGGAACTGGCCCTGAATGTCCTTCCAGACGTAGTCGACGGCACCCGCCTTCAGGGCGGCCACCGCGACGCGGCTGTCCTCGGAGCCGGTCACGTAGATGACCGGCGGGGCCTGCGGCAGGCTGCGGATCTCGGGCAGGAGGTCGAGCCCCGTCTGACCCGGCATGTGATGGTCGAGCGCCACGGCATCGACGCCACCCCGGGCGAGGCGCGCCAGGCCCTCGGCTCCGCTCCCGCAGAGTTCCACCGCGTAGCCGCGCGCCTCCAGGGAGCGCTTGACCAGGCGGCCGAGGCCAGGATCGTCGTCGATGTAGAGGATGCGCGCCGCCGCGGCGGGGCGATCCTCGCCGGTCGTCTCCGCGCTCATGGGTTCGCGGGGACCTCCATGACCGAGAAGAACAGGCCCAGCTGCCGGATCGCGTTGGCGAATCCGTCGTAGTTCACCGGCTTGGTGATGTAGACGTTCGCCCCCAGGTCGTAGCAGCGTTGGATCTCCTGGCTGTCGTCGGTGGTGGTGAGCACCACCACGGGTGAGCGTCGCGTATGCGGGTTCGCCTTAACCTTCTCCAGGATGTCGAGCCCGGTCATGTCCGGCAGGTTGAGGTCGAGCAGGATCAGGAGGTGGCGCCGGGCGCTCGCCAGTCCGGACCCGTCCGGCCCGAACAGGTATTCGAGGGCGGACGTGCCGTTCGGAAACGGCACGATCTCGTTGTTGACGCCCGCCCGCCGGATATTCCGCTCGATCAGGCGCGCGTGACCCTCGTCGTCTTCGATCATCACGATGCTGACGGGATGCACGGCTCGCTCCACGCTCATTCGGCGGCGAGGGGCGCCGGCTCACGGTCTTCGAGAACCGCTGTAGACGCACCGTGCGGCAAGGTCACGTTGAACGTCGTGCCCTCCCCGAGTTTCGAGGTAATGTCGATCCGGCCGCCGAACGAGCGGATCAGCGCCTTGACGTGAGCGAGGCCGATTCCCTCCCCGGGACGGTCCTGGGCGCCCGATCGCCGGAACAGTTCGAAGACACGCCCGTGGTCGCGCTCGGCGATGCCCCGACCATTGTCGGTAACCGAGAAGCAGACCCCGCGTGCGCCAGCCAGCCGGGCCGTGACGGTCACCCGTCCCGGGCGGGCGGGGTCGAGGTACTTGATCGCGTTGTCGAGCAGATTGCCGAAGATCTGCTCCACCGCGAGCCGGTCGGCGACGATCGAGGGCAGATCGTCCGCGATCGTCACGGCCGCGCCGGCCGCCTCGACCTGATGCCGCTGCGCGTCCACGACGCTCCGAAGCAGGACGGTCATGTCGAGCGGTTCCGGCATGAATTGGCGCCGGCCCTCCCGCGACAGCTTCAGGATCGCGGCGATGAGCCCTTCCATCCGGTTCACTGCCGCCTTGATGAAGCCCAGCGCCTCGCCGAAATCCGCGTCGATCCGCTCGGCCTGCGGATGGCCGTCGAGTGCGGCCCGGATCTCGACCCGCGTTGCCTCCAACTCGCTGGTGAAGCCCATCACGTTGACGAGCGGCGACCGCAGATCGTGGCTGACGATGTAGGCGTAGCGCTGGATTTCCTCGTTTGATTCCCGCAGGTCGGCTTCGGCTTGGCGCTGCTCGGTGATGTCGGTGTGAACGCCGACCCATTCCCGAACCTCGCCCCGGTCGTCGAGCACCGGGACAGCGCGGATCGCGAAATGCCGCCACGTGCCATCGTGGCAGCGCACCCGATGCTCGTGATCGAAGGTGCGCCGCGCGCGGACCGTCTCGTTCCAGCGATCGACGGATTCCTGCCGGTCGTCGGGATGGACCGCATCCGCCCATCCGAAACCCTGGTACGCCTCGCGGGCCTGACCGGTGATCGCGCTCCAGCCCGGCTGGTCGCCGAGCATCCGGCCCGTGGCATCGTTGGTCCAGAGCACGCCGCGGACGGCCTGGACGGCGGCGCGGAAGCGCGCCTCGCTCGCCAGCAACTCGCGCTGAACGCGCTGCT
Source organism: Methylobacterium sp. FW102-HT35C08 (assembly GCF_058790235.1). Lineage (NCBI taxonomy): Bacteria > Pseudomonadati > Pseudomonadota > Alphaproteobacteria > Hyphomicrobiales > Methylobacteriaceae > Methylobacterium > Methylobacterium sp. FW102-HT35C08. The sequence goes on from NZ_JBYTCL010000002.1 coordinate 3,209,739, forward strand.
GGTCGATGGACGAGGCCAGCATCGCCAGGAACAGGATAAGGAAGGTTGCGCCCGCCACGTAGAGGGCCAGATTCTCCTGCCGCTGGGGAACCAGCCCGGCATGGGCTGCATGGGCGCTGGCCTCCGACGCCGTGATCGTGGCCGCCGCCATGCCGGTGTAATGCATGCCGGCCACGGCGAGGCCCATGATGCTGGCGGCAGCAAGCTTCTGCCAGACTCCGTGCTGGCGGAACGCGAGCCACAGCGCAGCCGTCGCGGCGGTGACGGCTATCGCCACCGAGAGCGCCACCACCGGCACGCTGTAGGCGAGACGTCCTGAAATCTGGAGCGCCGCCATGCCGGTGTAGTGCATCGCGGCGACACCGAGCCCCATCAGCGGACCGGCGATGAGCAGACCCGCGAGCCCCTCCCCCTGGTAGGCCACCCATAGGAACGCCGCGCCGGTGAACGCGATGGCGATGAGCAGGGAGAGAAGTGTCAGGCCGAGATCGTAGGCGGCCGGCAGGCCCATCTCGAAGGCCAGCATCCCGACAAAGTGCATCGACCAGATGCCGCCGCCCATGGCCAGGGCTGCCCCCGCGACCCACGGCCACCGTGCACCCGGAACCGGTCCACGGATGCGGGCACCCAGATCCAGGGCGGTGTAGGAGGCGAAGATCGAGAGGCCGATCGACAGAGCGACGAGCGCCGGATTGTAGCCGGTGTGGACCATGTGGATTGATCGGCATCCGAAGACCGCGCTTCACGATGTATCCTGTGTCGCGGGACGGCGCTATCGTCTTTGAGAGACAGCCAAATCTTCTGAATAGCGAGCGGGCGTGGCAGCCGGTTTCCGATCGCCCTCGTCGCGAGCCGGCTAGGCGGCAGCACGGGACCGGCGAGAGCAAGACCAAGCTTGATCGCAGCACCATAGACCTGCTGTGGGGCTGCCGGTGGCCTCTCGCGGGGCTGGACGGTTGAACCGACGGGAACGCGGTTTCGTTCGTGCGCCTCGATCCCGTCGGGAAAGCGGACGCGAGGCTGCACGAAGAAAAAATACAGGTTTTTCGCGCCGTGCCGGTCTCTTCGATCGCGCCGGCGCGTTGTAGGCTTCGTTGATCGCTCATCGCGAATGCAGGTTCATGAACGAACACGCCGCGACACCGCTGCCCGACCCCCTGCGCATCTCCCTCGCGCGCGCTCTGTACGATTCTGATCGGAGCGAATGCGCCGAACGCCCGTCCTGGGACGATGATGCGCTCGACGAGGCGCATCCGGGCTTGCGCGCACGCTATCTGCAGCGGGCTGAAGCCCTGGCCGCCGGTCCCCTGGCGGATCTGCTCGCCACGGCTGCCGGCAGATCGGCCAACGAGGAGGAGCTGCGGGTGCTCCGCCGCCAGCGGATGGCCCCGGATCGTGAGCGGGAACTGCTGGAGGCCAACAACCGGATGCTGCTCCGTGCCGAGATGGCGGAGGCGGCCAGGGCTGCGTCAGAGGAGGCGCTCGCCCTGGCACGACGCGAACGCGATGTGGCGCGGGAGGCGGAAGCGTTCTGGCAGCGCTTCGCGTTCGACGCGGACGACCTCGCTACCCGCCGACTGATCGAGCAGACCGACGCGCGGGCCGCGGCCGAGCGGGCGGCGATCCATGAGCGATGCCGCAGGGAGCGCGCCGAGAGCGCGTTGCGTCTTTTTGCGGATCGAGCCGAGGTGATGCCCAAAGAGGGCTGGGCGTCGGAACTCGTCAAGGCGAACCGCGACATCCCGCTCTGGTGGTTCCACGCGGCCCGCGTCGCATTGGAGCCGCCCGTATCGCAGAGCGACCCGCAGGCCGATCCCGCCTGACGCGGCTCAGGCCGCCGCCGGCTGCTTGGCCGAGGCGGGCGGGTTCCGGAATAGAGCGGTACAGCCGGATCCGCGGTGCATGCTCAGGATCGAGGCGCGATCGATCTCCGGGTGTGTCTTCAACACGTTCTGCACGCAGGCGAGAACACGCTCGTACTGTGCCGCGTCGAAGTTCGGCTCGAGCGGACTTACCGCGATGTATGTCTCGACCACCAGCACACGTTCGGCCCGGTCATGACCGACATCCACGGCAATCCAGGAGGACTTGATCAGGCTGGTGCTGGCGAGCATGGACGTCCCTCGTTCAGCGTTGCATCGTTCTGCTCGCCGCGCAGGCGGGCAATTTTGGCGAAATCATGGACCGGCCCCGCACGAAAGCCAAGGGCCTTTCATCCGCATTGCTCCGCAGGCGGGGTGACGCGGAGACGTGTGTTGAGCCATCCCGATTGTCAGCTTACGGTCGCCGGGATCGCGGACGCGCTGCGCTGACAATGGGCACTCGCCTCCACACAATGGCATGTGGTATACAAATCGCCGGACTCGTCACCCTGGGTCCGAATGACGGTATCGCGATACGACGAAACCGCGTGGTGGGAGGGAGTGCAGATATGATCCATCGAAGGATGGAAGGCGCCGGACCCGGCGTTGCGCGCCCCACGTCGCGAACTCGCACGGGCATCGCACCGGCCACCCAAGCGGCTTGAGCCGCCTCCCCCACATCCCGAAGACCGCCTCCAACTCCGAGACCGATCATGACCAAGGCCCTCGAAGGCGTCCGCATCCTGGACTTCACGCACGTTCAATCCGGCCCGACCTGCACGCAGCTTCTGGCTTGGTTCGGCGCCGACGTCATCAAGGTCGAGCGGCCGGGCGTCGGCGACGCCACGCGCCAGCAGCTCCAGGATATTCCGGATGTGGACAGCCTCTATTTCACGATGCTGAACCACAACAAGCGCTCGATCACGCTGGATTCGAAGAACCCGAAGGGCAAGGAGGTGCTCTGGCGCCTCATCAAGGAATGCGACGTCCTGGTCGAGAACTTCGCGCCCGGCGCACTCGCCCGCATGGGCCTGACCTGGGAGAAGATCCACGAGGCGAACCCGCGCATGATCCTGGCGTCGGTGAAGGGCTTCGGGCCCGGCCGCTATGAGGATTGCAAGGTCTACGAGAACGTCGCGCAATGTGCCGGCGGCTCGGCCTCCACCACCGGCTTCCGCGATGGCATCCCGATGGTGACCGGGGCCCAGATCGGCGATTCCGGCACCGGCCTGCACCTCGCGCTCGGCATCGTCACGGCCCTCTATCACCGGACGCAGAGCGGCCTCGGCCAGAAGGTCGACTGTGCCATGCAGGACGGCGTGCTCAACCTGTGCCGGGTGAAGCTGCGCGACCAGCAGCGCCTCGCGCACGGCCCGCTCCGCGAATACAGCCAGTTCGGCGAGGGCATCCCGTTCGGCGAGGCGACCCCGCGCGCGGGCAACGATTCGGGCGGCGGCCAGCCGGGCCGCATCCTGCGCTGCAAGGGCTGGGAGCAGGATCCGAACGCCTACATCTACGTCATCACCCAGGCGGCGGTCTGGGAGCCGATCTGCGACATCATCGGCGAGCCCGACTGGAAGACCGACCCGAACTACGCCACACCGAAGGGCCGTCTGCCCCACCTCAACGAGATCTTCACGCGGATCGAGGCGTGGACGATGAAGATGTCCAAGTTCGAGGCGATGGATACCCTCAACAAGTACGACATCCCGTGCGGCCCGATCCTTTCGATGAAGGAGATCGCCGAGGATGAGGCCCTGCGGAAGACCGGCACAATCGTCGAGGTCGATCACCCGACCCGCGGCAAGTACCTGACGGTCGGCAACCCCATCAAGCTGTCGGCGAGTCCGAGCGAAGTGGTGCGCTCGCCGCTGCTGGGCGAGCACACCGACGAGATCCTGCGTAGCGTGCTCGGTTACACGGAGGCCGAGGTCGGCGAGATCGCCAATTCGGGCGCGATCGGCACGATCCAGAAGATCGCCGCCGAGTAAGCGTCGCCCGACAGCTGGTCGGTATCCGGAACTATATAGCCCGGGACGGTGACGAACCGTCCCGGGCGTATTGATTCATCGATCACGTGAGCGGGTGCGGGCAAGCGATGGCTTAATCTGCGCCCTAGAATATCCGTTCCGGACCGCGAGGGATCCGGATCAAGCCCAGGATATCGCATGCGCATCGCGTTCATCGGTCAGCAGGATTTCGGAAAAGCCGTCCTCGAGGCGTTCCTGAAGCGGGGCGATGACGTGGCGGGCGTGTTCTGCGCGCCGGAGAAGCCGGGAGCGAAGCCGGACGTGCTGAAGACGGCAGCGCAGGAGAAGGGCCTCCAGGTCTTCCAGTTCCCGAGCCTGAAGAGCCCGGAGGCGGAGGCGGCTATGCGCGGCCTGAACGCCGATATCGGCATCATGGCCTACGTGCTGCAGTTCGCTCCACAGAGCTTCGTCAACATCCCGACGCACGGCACGATCCAGTACCACCCGAGCCTGCTGCCGCGTTACCGCGGCCCGTCCTCGATCAACTGGCCGATCGCCCGCGGTGACTCGCAGACGGGCCTCACGATCTTCCGTCCCACCGACGGCCTCGATGAAGGACCGGTGATCCTGCAGAAGACCTGCCCGATCGGCCCCGACGCGACCTTGGGCGACGTCTACTTCGAAAACCTGTTCCCGATGGGGGTCGACGCCATGCTCGAAGCGGCCGATCTGGTCGTCGCCGGGCAGCACATCGAGGTCGACCAGGACGAAGATGCGGCGAGCTACGAGGGGTGGTTCCGCGCTGCCGAGGCCGAGATCCGCTGGAGCGCTCATGCCGAGCAGATCTACAACCTGATCCGTGCCGCGAACCCGGCGCCCGGCGCCTGGACGACCCTCGACGGCAAAAAGCTTCAGATCTTCGATTCCTGCCTGCACCCGACCCGCCGCCTCTCCGACGTGAAGGGCAAGCCCGGCGAGGTCATCGGTATCGACGAGAACGGATTCAGCGTCTGCGCGCAGGGCGGCCGGATCGAGATCCGCAAGGTCAAGCCGGAGGGCGGCAAGAAGGTGTCGGCCGCCGACTATGCTCGGGAGATCGGGCTCGCCGCGGGGCAGGTGCTGGGCCGATAGAACGGGCCGGCTGGGCGCGCCTTCAGCCGGACGTCAATCCCGCGCGGGCGCGTTGAACCCGTAGCCGCGGAAGCGCTCCACGGTCTCGTGGATCTCGTGGTCCGACAGGATCGCCGGTGCACCGACCTGGAGCGCGATAGCGTATTGGTGGCAGAGCGTCTCCAGCTCGACGGCGAGCCAGAGCGCCTTCTCCAGGCTCGCGCCGGCCGCGATCATGCCGTGGTTCGCCAGAAGGCAGACGTTGCGGTCGACCAGGGCCGCGAGGGCGAGCTCGGACAGTTCCGCCGTGCCGTAGGCCGCGTAGGGCGCGCAGCGGACAGTGGACCCCCCGAAGGCCGCGATCATGTAGTGCACCGCCGGAATCTCCCGGCCGCACATCGCGAAGGCCGTGCAGTAGAGGGGGTGGGCGTGGACCACGGCGCCGATCTCGGGCCGATGGGCCAGGATGTCTCGGTGGAAGCGCCACTCCGAGGATGGTTTCTGGTCCGGCGGATGCGCACCGTCCAATCCCATTGGGACGATATCTTCGGGACGCATACGGGCGGTCGGTAAGCCCGACGGCGTGATGAGCAGGCCGTCACGGAAGCGGACCGAGACGTTTCCCGACGTCCCGCGGTTCAGCCCCTGCACGTCGAGGTCGCGCGCGGCTGCCACGACGCTGTCCCGCGCGCTCCGCTCGTCGGTATCCATGCCCGGTCTCCGGTTTCCCCGGTCCCGGGTATGCAGGAAGCCCGGCGCCGTAAAGACGGCGCCGGGCTGTTTCGGGTGATGCGGGTGGCGGCTACTGAGCCAGGACCGGCGCGAGGCCGGCCTCGGGCTTCTTGGTGTAGGCCGCGCGCATCGGCTTCAGGACGAACAGCGCGAGGAGGGCCGCCAGAATGTTCAGCCCCGCCGCGACCAGGAACACGGTGTGCCAACTGCCGGTCATGGTCGTCAGCACGCTGGTGTAGGGCACGATCAGGGCCGCGGTCCCCTTGGCGGTGTAGAGCAGACCGGCATTGGTCGCCGCGTATTTCGACCCGAAGGTGTCGCCGCAGGTCGCCGGGAACAGCGAGTAGATCTCACCCCAGGCGAAGAACACGAGGCCGGTCAGCAACACGAAGGCGATCGGGTTCTGGCCGAACTGGCTCAGCGCGTAGATGCCGAGGCCCTCGATCGCGAACGACAGGAACATCGTGTTCTCGCGGCCGATATGATCGGACACCCAGCCGAAGAACGGGCGCGTAACGCCGTTGAGCACCCGGTCCAGCGTCGCCGCGAAGGTCAGCGCCGGCAGCGTGATGCCGAGGAGCGAGACCGGGACGTCGGCGATCTTGAAGTCCTTGGCGATGGGGCCGAGCTGTGCGGTCGCCATCAGACCGCCGGCGGCCATCATGACGAACATGGCGTACATGACCCAGAAGATCGGCGTCCGGACCATCTCGGCGGGCTTGTAGTCCCGCTTCGACTGGCTGACCCGAGCAACCTCCGGGACCTGTCCCTTGGCCGGCGCGCGCAGGAACAGGGCGATCAGCATCACAATGACGCCCTGCCCGATGCCGAAGTAGAAGAACGCGGCCTCGTAACCCTGCGACTTGATCATCGCTTGGATCGGCACAACGGTGAGCGCGGAGCCTGCGCCGAAGCCCATCGCGGTGATACCGGCGGCAAGACCGCGGCGGTCCGGGAACCACTTCAGGGAGTTGCCCACGCAGGTGCCGTAGACGGCGCCAGCGCCCGTGCCGCCGATCGCGGCCGCGATGTAGAGCACCGTGAGCGATTCTGCGTAGGAGTTGATCACCCAGGCGATGCCGCAGAGCAGGCCGCCGAACAGAGTGACGATCCGCGGGCCGTACTTATCGACGAACCAGCCTTCGATCGGAACCAGCCAGGTCTCGGTGACGACGAACAGGGTGAAGGCCACCTGGATCGCGGCCCGATCCCAGCCGTGCCGCTCCTGCATCGGGTTCACGAAGAAAGTCCAGCCGTACTGCATGTTGGCAATCATGCACATGCAGACGACGCCGAAGGCGAGTTGCAGCCATCGGCCGCGCCCCACCGGTTTGTGGATCTCGGACATACGCTTCCCTCCTAGGCAGTATTCTTTATGCCTTATGCGCTCTACGGTTTTATGCCCTGCCTCAGCGCGTCATGGCAGAACAAACCGTCCGTCGTTCTTGGAAAAATTCTTGGCCCGCGGGCAAATTTGTTCGCATTGCCTCCAGCACACGTCATCGACGATAGCATTCGGAGCCGTGTGGTCGACGGTATGCCAGAAAGATGGTGCTGATATCATCCATGCCTGTCAATCGAACATGCAGAAAAATACCGGATTGAAGTGATGGATTAAGTTCGGCTTGCCGAACGTGCCGTTTGCAATCGGTCCGGCCACACCGATCCGAGCTGTCGCACGATCGAGGAAGGCGGCTCTCGTCACAGGTCTGTGGGACCAGGCCGCAATTGACTAGGATCTGGCTAAGGTTTGAGTTAGGTCCGATGAGAGCGCACGACAAAGAATGCGTGCGGGAAATCATATCTGTGAGTTGACTGGACGAGGGATGTCGAACTCCGAACCGTTGAGCGTGAAGCCGATCGTCGCCAGCTCCAGTCTCCGGACCTTGGCCTATGAGGCGCTGAAGAGTGCCATCACCAACATGGACATCTACGGGCGTCCGGACGAGGTGCGGCTCGATGAGCGGAAGCTGTCGCAGGATCTGGGCGTCAGCCGGACTCCGGTGCGCGAGGCGCTGACGGTCCTCGAACAGGAGGGCTTCGTCCGCTCGGAGGCACGGCGCGGCGTCTTCGTCATCAAGAAGAACAAGCGCGAGATCGTCAGCATGATCCACGCGTGGACGGCGCTGGAGAGCATGGCGGCGCGTCTCGCCTGTGCGCGGGCGACCGACGCACAGCTCCGCTCGCTGCGGGAATCCTTCCCGGAATTCTACGAAGGGCAGCCGGCCGAGCACATCGACGAATATTCGGATGCCAACATCCGCTTTCATCAGCGCATCATTGCCCTGGGCCACTGCGACGCCATCGCGGATCTCACCAGTAATCTTCTGATGCATGTCCGCGGCATCCGCAGCACGGCATTGCGGCAGGGTGACCGGGCGGAGCGGTCGATCCGGGAACACGTCGCCATCATCGCCGCGCTCGAAGCCCGGGATGCCGACCTTGCCGAGCGTCTCGTGCGCGAGCACGGCCTCGGCTTGGCGCATCACGTCGACACCTACGGCGATTATCTCGACTAGGACCGGACCGCCGCGACCCGTCGCGCAGCACACACTCTCCGGCGCGTCGCGGACCTCAGCTCTGAGGCCACGGATGAATCTCGACGCGATGTGGCGGCTCGAGGCAATCGAATTAGCTGGGTAGATCGGGTCTGCCGGCGGTCGAGAAAGTGCTTCTTGCCGGTGTCGAAGCCGTTGCTGATGGCAGTGCTGTGCCATCCCCGTAGGTTTGCCTCCGACGCGCCTCCGGTGTCGTGTTCAGTCCCTAAGACACTGTGTTTCCGATGCCGTCGACCGACTGCACTGCATTATTCGCTTGTGCGCGATCGGGCCATATCTTTCATCGAGCGGGTCGTTCCGAGCGCATGAGTGGGGCTCAATATCCACCGAAACGGCCATCAATCTGACCTGCATGCATGGTGAGCATGCGCGGTATTCGATATCTGGCATACCAGACAGCTGACGGAGATGGCACTTATCGCATTGCAGCATATGACGCGATGGCGTCGTTCCGGAGAATGTCATGACCGTCAGCTTCGTCGTTCTGTTCGCCGCGTTCGCAGCCTGCCAGGCTCTGCTGACCGTGAAGTATGCGGACTTCCTGAGCCCGGCTTCCGATGCTGATCGTTCGGCCGTTGGTCCCGCGCGCGAAGTCGGCAAGGCGAAGCTCGCCTGAAATGCATCTAAACCGACGCCGTCGCGCTGCTGACTGCGTAGGGTTAACGCTTTCCTCAAAGCTTCCCGCTAAGGTCAACGCATCGTTGACCATGCGGGCGAGGGAGCGACCGTGTTGGCCGTCGGCCCCTTACCGCGATTCTCTGCCAGCCCCTTCGTCCTGCTGATCTCGGACCGGCCGACCGAGCGAGCGGGGCTGGAGCGGGCGATCGCATTGGTGATGGATTGCCGGGCCATTTCGCCCGGCGCCGCTGTCCCGCACGAGCGGCCGCATTTGATTATTCTGGATCTGCCGCCCGCTCAAGTCGCGCGGATTGAGCCCGCCCTCAGCTATCCCGGGCCGCGGATACCGCGCCTGATGCTCGTCCGCGGGGAGCCGGCGCCCGCAGCCCCGCAGATCCGCCAGCTGCCCGCGGTCGCAGCCCGTCAGGTCGTGCTGGCGAACGCGTTCGCGATGATCGAGGAGGCGACGCGCTCGGGGCAAGTACGGGAGCGGCGGCTCGCCGACCATGTCTCCCAGGCGACCGCACTCGTGGCCGAACTGTTCGACAGCGCTGCCCTCGGCGCGCGGTTCCAGCAGGCCGACATCGACCGCGGCACGGAATTGGTGCTGGCCGCCGTATCGGAAGTGGGCATCGCGGCCTGGCTTGCCGAAGTCTGGCGCCACGATATCGGTGTCTACCAGCACACCCTCGGTGTCGCCGGTCACGCCGCAACGTTCGGCGCGCAGATCGGGCTCGGACGCGCGGATCTCGCGCGGCTGGTGACTTCGTCACTCCTGCACGATATCGGCAAGTCGCGCATTCCGGTCGAGATCCTGAACAAGCCGGGCCCGCTCAATCCCGAAGAGCTGCGCCTGATGCAGCGACATCCCGATATCGGCGCCGATCTGCTGCTGGCGCAGGGCGGCTTCGAGGATGCGGTGATCGACGTGGTCCGCCATCATCACGAGCGCCTTGACGGCAAGGGCTATCCGGATCGGCTGTCCGGCCCCGCGATATCGGACCTCGTCCGCATCGTGACGATCTGCGACGTGTACTCAGCGCTGACGGAACGGCGAACCTATCGGCAGCCTGCCAGTGCCGCGGAGGCCCTGGCCATCATGACCGATAGCAGCGGCCACCTCGATACGGCGCTGCTCCGCGCCTTCGCGCCCGCGATGCTGGGAAGCGCCGCGCTGGCCGCTTAAGGGCTTGCCGGCGTGGCACGGCGGCCACGACCGTGCGCCGGGAAACCTCCTCTCGTCCGCTGCCGCGCTTTCGCCGCAACCGGGCCGGAGTGAGGCGCGCAGATCTCTCCAACGCGCCAGCCCGACCGTGCCGAACCTGAACCCCGCCCTCGCCCTGACCCTGCTGTTGACGCTGACCGGCTGCGGCGGCCTCTCGTTTGCGCCCGAGCCGACTGCCGAGAACGCGACTCAGCCCGCGATCCTCGACGAGGTGTCGGCTGCGGCGGCTATCTCGGCCTATCGCCTCCAGCACGGGCTGAGCCCCGTGGTGGTGGATCCCGCGCTGGTGAAGGCTGCGGCGTTCCAGGCCGGCAACAATGCTCGCCATGGGCAGCTCAGCCACGAGATCGGCGGCAGCTTCACCTCGCGCATGGCATCGGCTGGCCTGGCGAAGTCCTGGGCCGCCGAGAACCTGAGCGCCGGCTCCGAGACCCTGGATCAGGTGCTCGCCCGGTGGAAGGCCAGCCCCGAGCACAACAAGAACATGCTGCTCCCGCAGATCCGCCGGATCGGTATTGCGCGGGTCAACGCGCCGGGCACCCGCTACAAGAGGTTCTGGGCCCTCCTGATGGCAGGTGCTTGAGGGGGCGCTACGGATCGGCCGGCGCAAGGTCGACGATCCGGAGCTGCGCCCGCTCGGCGCCGCGCCAGCGATCGCACGACAGGGTTCCCGCGACGTGCATCTCGCGACCGATCCCGTTCAGCAGCGCGAGGCCGAGCGGTCGCTCGGCGGCCCGGAAGCAAATCGCCCCGACGGCCTGACCATCGCGGCTGCGCAGGCGTGCCCGGACGTGGCTTGATCCCACGACCCCGGCATCGACCAGCCGATGCCGTCCGAGCGCGAAGATGGGCTCCGGCGCACCTTGGCCGAACGGGCCTGCGCGCTGAATCAACCGGACAGTCTCGGCAGTCGCACCGCCGGCGCTGAGGCCGCCATCGATCAGGAGGGCATCGGCCGCGCGCGCGACGGCGACGCTCGCCCCGAGCAGCGCGGTCAGATGCGTCTCGAACCGCGGAATGTCGTCGGCGCGCACCGTGACGCCGGCCGCCATGGCATGGCCGCCGCCCTTGCTGGCGAGCCCCGCCTCCGCGCAGGCCCGAACCGCGAGGCCGAGATCCGCCCCGGGGATCGACCGGCCCGAGCCCGTGGCACTGCCATCCGGGCGCATGGCGAACGCGAAGGCCGGACGATTGAAGCGCTCCTTCAGCCGCGACGCGATCAGGCCGACGACGCCTGGGTGCCACTCGGCGCTCGCCGTGACCAGAACGGCGCGTGCCGGATCGAGGCTGAGCGCGCGCTCCATTTCGGCCTCGGCCTCCATGACGGCCTGCGCCTCGATGGCTTGCCGCTCGCGGTTCAGCCGGTCGAGTTCGGCGGCGATCCGAGCGGCCTCGCCCGGGTCGGCCGTGGTCAGAAGCCGGGCGCCGAGGCCCGAATCGCCGATGCGCCCGCCGGCATTGATCCGAGGCCCCAATACGAAACCGAGATGCCAGGATTCCGGCGGTTCGATCAACGAGGCCGCGTCGAGGAGCGCGGCCAGCCCCGTCCGGCTGCGATGACGCATCACCGTCAGACCTTGTGTGACGAAAGCGCGGTTGAGGCCGGTGAGCGGCACCACGTCGGCGACGGTGGCCAGCGCCACGAGGTCGAGGGCATCGGTAAGGGCGGGCTCGGGCCGGCTCGGCCCGAAAAACCCCTCATGCCGTAGGGCGCGATTGAGGGCGACGAGCGTCAGGAAGACGATACCGGCGGCGCAGAGGTGGCCGAGGCCGGAGAGGTCGTCGAGCCGATTCGGATTCACGACCGCACGCGCCGGCGGCAGGACCTCCGAGGCGGCGTGGTGATCGAGGACGATGACGTCGAGCCCCGACTTCTCGGCTTCCTCCAGCGGTCCGTGTCCGCTCGTTCCGCAATCGACGCAGACGAGCAGGGTCGCGCCCTCAGCTGCCAAAGCGGTGATCGCCGCCACGTTGGGCCCGTAACCCTCGGTGATGCGGTCCGGGATGTGGATGGGTGCTTTCAGGCCGAGGCCGCGCAGATAACCCGCCAGCAGGGCGGCGCTGGCAGCCCCGTCAACGTCGTAGTCGCCGAAGATCGCCACGGTCTCATTCCGCCGCACGGCGCGCACGAGCCGACGCACCGCGGCATCCATGTCGAGCAGCGTGTCGGGATCCGGCATCAGGTCCCGGAGGCGCGGGGCGAGGTGACGGGCGGATTCCTCCGGCATCACGCCGCGGCTGGCGAGGACGCGGGCCAGCAGCTCGGGCAGCCCGTGGGCCTGCACCATCTTGGCGATGTGGTTCTGGGTGGCCGCGCCGCCGCAGCGCTCCTGCCACCGCCGTCCGGTCACGGAGGCGGCCACACCCAGGAAGGCGGGCTGTTCGGCGAGGAGCGGGGCGCAGGACACGGGCGTCATCCTACACCGCGTTGGTCGCGGATGCGCGGGCGTCGCCGCAACAGCGCAGCCAAACCAAGCGAGGGCCGAAACGACAAAGGGCGGGCATCTCTGCCCGCCCCTGCCGCAAACCCGAGGGTTGAATGATCAGAAGGATTTCAGGATACTGTCGACGACCTTCTTGGCGTCGCCGAACAGCATCATGGTGTTGTCGCGGAAGAACACCTCGTTCTCGACACCCGCGTAGCCCGAGCCCATGCCGCGCTTGATGAACAGCACGGTCTTGGCCTTCTCCACGTCCAGGATCGGCATGCCGTAGATCGGCGACGCCTTGTCGGTCTTGGCGGCCGGGTTGGTGACGTCGTTGGCGCCGATCACGAAGGCGACGTCCGCCTGCGGGAACTCACCGTTGATGTCCTCGAGTTCGAACACCTCGTCGTAGGGTACGTTCGCCTCGGCGAGCAGCACGTTCATGTGACCCGGCATGCGGCCCGCCACCGGGTGGATGGCGTACTTCACGTCGACGCCCTCCTTCTTCAGCATGTCGGCCATCTCGCGGAGCGAGTGCTGCGCCTGGGCGACGGCCATGCCGTAGCCCGGGACGATGATGACGCGCTCGGCGTTCTTCATGATGTAGGCCGCATCGTCGGCCGAGCCCTGCTTGACCGGGCGCGTCTCGACCTGACCCGATCCAACCACGGCGGTATCGCCGCCGAACCCGCCCAGAATGACCGAGATGAACGACCGGTTCATCGCGTGGCACATGATGTAGGACAGGATCGCGCCCGACGAGCCGACCAGCGAGCCGGTGATGATCAGCGCGAGGTTGCCGAGGGTGAAGCCGATGCCGGCCGCGGCCCAGCCCGAGTAGGAGTTGAGCATCGACACGACCACCGGCATGTCGGCGCCGCCGATCGGGATGATGATCAGGCCGCCGAGCACCAGCGAGGCGATGACGATCAGCCAGAAGATTGCCTTCGACTCGGTGCCGATGAACAGCGCGAGCAGCAGGACGAGACTGGCGGCCAACAGCGCGTTGATGAGGTGGCGCTGGGGCAGCATGATCGGCTTGCCGGACATGCGCCCGTCGAGCTTGGCGAACGCGATTACCGAACCGGTGAACGTGATCGCGCCGATGGCGACGCCGAGCCCCATCTCGAACAGCGACTGCTTGTGGAAGTGGCCGTTCTCGATGATGCCGAAGGCCTGCGGAGCGTAGAGCGCACCGGCTGCCACGAACACCGCCGCGAGGCCGACGAGCGAGTGGAAGGCCGCAACGAGCTGCGGCATGGCGGTCATCGGCACGCGCTTGGCGATCACCGCGCCGGCGCCGCCGCCGATGCCGAGGCCGAGGAGCACCAGGATCCAGGCACCGATCCCGGCCGGCGGGTGGCCGACCAGCGTGGTCAGGATGGCCAGCCCCATGCCGACCATGCCGTACAGGTTGCCCTGCCGGGAGGTAGTGGGGTGCGAGAGCCCCCGCAGCGCCATGATGAACAGGACGCCGGCGACGATATAGAGAAGGGAGGAGACGTTCTCAGACACCGGCTCAGCCCTTCTTCTTGTACATGCCGAGCATGCGCTGCGTGACGAGGAAGCCCCCGAAGATGTTCACGCTGGCGAGCACGATGCCGATGAAGCCGAAAAACCGAGCAAGCCCGGTGCCCTTCTCGATGAGCGGGACGCCGACCGCGAGGATCGCGCCGACGATGATCACCGAGGAGATCGCGTTGGTCACCGACATCAGCGGCGTGTGGAGCGCCGGGGTCACTGACCAGACCACGTAATAGCCGACGAAGATCGCCAGCACGAAGATCGCCAGCCGGAAGACCGTGGGATCGACGGCGCCGCCCGTCGCGGCGCTGAGCCCGTGGCCCATGCCGTCGGCGATGACCTGGGCCTGATCGGCGGCGTTGCGGGCGACCGCGGCAGCGGCCCGTGCGGCATCGGCCAGCACACGGGCCTGATCGGCTGCCTGATCGGGAGGGACGATGACGGTTGCCATTCTGCTACTCCTCTCGACCGGTCTTCACTGCGCGCCGGAGGCCTTGTTGGCCTCCGACTTGGCGAGCCCCACGGACGCGGCCTCCGAGGCCGGCCCATCGGTCTTGGGCTGGAAGGATGCGTGGACGACGGAGCCGTCGCGGGTGAGGTTCGTAGCCTTCACCAGCTCGTCGTCCCAGTTGATGGCGAGCGCCTTCGACTCCTTGTCGATCAGGGTCTCGGCGAACGCGTAGAGGTTGCGCGCGTAGAGGCTCGACGCCGTCGCGGCGAGACGGCCGGGGACGTTAACGTGGCCGACGATCTTCACGCCGCGATCCGTGGTCACGACCTCGCCGGCCTTGGCTCCGGCGACGTTGCCGCCGCGCTCGACCGCGAGATCCACCAGGACCGAGCCCGGCTTCATGGACGCGACCATCTCCTCGGAGACCAGCTTCGGCGCGGCACGGCCCGGGATCAACGCGGTGGTGATCACGATGTCCTGCTTGGCGATGTGGCCCTTGACCAGCTCCGCCTGCTTCTTCTGGTACTCGGCCGACATCTCCTTGGCGTATCCGCCGGCGGTCTCAGCCTGTTTGAACTCGTCGTCCTCGACCGCGACGAACTTGGCGCCGAGCGATTCGACCTGCTCCTTGGTGGCGGGGCGCACGTCGGTGGCGGTCACGACCGCTCCGAGGCGTCGCGCCGTGGCGATGGCCTGCAGGCCGGCGACGCCGACACCCATGACGAAGACGCGGGCGGCCGGCACGGTGCCGGCGGCGGTCATCATCATCGGCATGGCCCGGCCGTACTCGGCGGCGCCGTCCACCACCGCGCGGTAACCCGCGAGGTTCGCCTGCGAAGAAAGAACGTCCATGACCTGTGCGCGGGTGATGCGCGGCATCAGCTCCATGGCGAAGCCTGCGACGCCGGCATCGGCCATCGCCTTCAGGGCAGCCTCGTTACCGTAGGGATCCATGATCGCGATCACGGTGGCGCCGCGCTTGAGCTGAGGCAGCTCCTCGCCGCTCGGGCGCCGCACCTTCAGGACGAGGTCAGCGTCGCGCGCCGCGTCGGCCGCGCTTCCCGCGACCTCGGCGCCGGCCGCCTCGTACTCGCCGTCCAGAATGCCGGCCTTTCGGCCCGCACCCGACTGCACCACGACATCGGCACCGAGAGACTTGAACTTCTTGACGGTCTCGGGGACCGCGGCCACGCGCGGTTCCGCGGAGTCCGTCTCGGACAGCACAGCAATGCGCATGCGAGGATTCCCCTGGATAAGCTCGGCCCTTCGAATGCGCGAACCCTCGCGGCTTTTCGAGATGCGGACCTGCGGCGCAATGGTGGAACTTGGCCGAATGTAACTTGCGGTCAATCGAATCAACGACCACGCGTCGGCCGCCCGCTCAGAGATCACATGAGCGGGCCGAATGGTGGATGGCGGACGATCCGAGGACCGTTCCAGCAGCCTCAGGCGAAGAAGAGGTAGAGCAACAGCAGGATGGCGACGACCAGCGGTCCACGCCAGCCCACGGCCGGGGCCAGGGCGCCGACCGCGCCGGCCGCACCGGAGACAATCACGCCGACGATCGCCAGAAGCCACGCTTCGCGAATCCCGCCGACGGCCAGCGCCAGCACCCAGCAGATCACGACCCCGGTGCCGATCTCGACGAAGCGGACGAAGCCGCGATAGGTCTGCTCGTGCGTCCGCGCGTCCATCGCCGGGCTGTAGGTGTGCCCGGCCACCGTCTCACTCTCAGCCATCGTGCGCTCGTTTCCCTAAGACGCGACTTCTTGCGGTCACGGTGGGATGTAGCTCAAGCGTTTACCTGCCGCAATCGGACGCACGCAAGTTGATCGCTCTCTCGGCGGGTCTACGCCGGGTGTCAGGCCGGGTTCGGAAGCCCCGCGTTGGCCAGTGCCTGACCCTGGCGCTCAGCCAGCGTGTCCAGCGAGAAGTGCTCGATCTCGGCCTCGAACAACCGGTGGTAGTTAAGCTCCGACCGTAGGTGAAGAAACACCGCGCCGAGGCCCACCGCTGCGCGATCCATGAACACAAATTCCTGCGGAACGGTCACCGGGCCGCGCTCCTTCAGGGCCTGATGCACCTCGAAGGCCTGACGCCGGCCGTACTCGCCGGGCTTCACGCCGTCCGCGACGGTCCGGGTCCGGTCTTCCAGAAGGGGGCCGTAGATGAAACGCGCCCAGATGTTCAGGATCTCGATCTTCTCCCGGTCGAGGTTCTTGAAGCCCCAGACTTCGTAGGCGTGGACGATTCGCGCCTCGTCGCCGGTCAGCAGGCCGCGGTAGAGATCCACGACGCCGCCAACAAAGCGGGGATGGAAGATACGCACACAGCCGTAATCCAGCAGATTGATTCCGGCGGCCTCACTGCCCTCCGAGAAGACCGTGTAGTTCCCGAGATGCGGATCGCCGTGGATCACCGCGGCGCGGCTGAACGGGTGCCACCACGCCTTGAACATCGCCTGCGCGATGCGGTTGCGGATCTCGACCGGTTCCTCCGCGAAGCCGAGGATCTTGTCCCCGTCGAGCCAGCCGAGCGTCAGGAGGCGCCTGGTCGACAGGTCCGGATAGACCTTCGGCACGCGCACCGCCGCGATGTCCTTGAGGACCGCGCCGTAGAGGGCGGCATGCTTGGCCTCGCGCTCGTAGTCGAGCTCCTCACGGACACGCGCCCCGATCTCCTTGGCGATCTCGCGCGTGTCCAGCCACGAATTCATGCGCCGATGCAGCGCGAAGGCGAGTTCCAGCTGCTTGAGGTCGGCCTCCACGGCCGATTGCATATCCGGGTACTGCAGCTTGCAGGCGAGTCGCTCGCCATCCTTGGTGGTGGCGCGATGGACTTGGCCGAGCGAGGCCGCGGCCGCCGGCTTCAGGTCGAAGCTGCCGAACCGCGCCTGCCAGCCGGCGCCGAGCTCGGATTGCATGCGGCGGCGGACGAAGGCAGCGCCCATGGGCGGCGCGTCGGCCTGGAGCTTCTGCAATTCGGCGGCGTATTCGGGCGGCAGCAGGTCCGGCACGGTGGCCAGCAACTGAGCCACCTTCATGATCGGCCCCTTGAGGCCGCCGAGCGCCTGGGCCAGGGCCGCGGCGTTGGTGGTGCCCTCCTTGCCGAACAACCGGGACATCGCCATCCGCGCGGCGACGCCCCCGACATTGGCGCCGACGCTGGCGTAGCGCCCGGCGCGGGCGGAGAAGCGGTTGGCTTCGCGATCGGTCTCGGCCATCTCTCGATCTGCTTGTCTGCGGCTGACCGGGAGATATGCCGCGGGCGCTCGGACGCCAGGGGCGTGGGTCCCTGCGCCGCGGGGACCCGCGATGACCGGCCCCGTGCGCGAGGCCGGCGGATCGGTTGTCAGCCTTGCCCTTCCATCCCTTCCAGCTCCGCGATCATCCCCTCGATCATTCCGAGGCCGATTTGCCAGAACCCTGGATCCTTCGCGTCCAGGCCGAAGGGCGCCAGGAGCTCGCCGTAGGGCTTCGAGCCGCCCGCCGAGAGCAGCGCGAAGTAACGCTCGACGAAGCCCTCCTCGGCCTGCGCATAGACTCCGTAGAGCGAGTTCACGAGGCAGTCGCCGAACGCGTAGGCGTACACGTAGAACGGCGAGTGGATGAAGTGCGGGATGTAGGCCCAGTACGGCTCGTAGCCAGCATCCAGAGTGATCGCCGGTCCCAGCGACTCGGCCTGCACCGACAGCCACAGGGCGTTGATCTGATCGGTGGTCAGCTCACCCTTGGCGCGGGCCAGATGGACCTTCCGCTCGAACGAGTAGAACGCGATCTGGCGCACCACCGTGTTGATCATGTCCTCGACCTTGGCGGCGAGCATCGCCCGGCGCTGGGTCGTGTCGGTGGTGGCCCCGAGCAGCTTGCGGAACGTCAGCATCTCGCCGAACACGCTGGCGGTCTCAGCCAGCGTCAGGGGCGTCGGCGCCATCAGGGCGCCGTTCGGACCGGCCAGCACCTGATGGACACCGTGGCCGAGTTCGTGGGCCAGGGTCATCACGTCCCGTGGCTTACCCTGATAATTCACGAGCACGTACGGATGGACGGACGGCACCGTCGGGTGCGCGAAGGCCCCCGGCGCCTTGCCGGGCCGAGTCGGCGCGTCGATCCAGCTCTCGTCGAAGAAGCGCCGGGCGATGCCCGCCATCTTCGGCGAGAACGCGTCGTAGGCCGACAACACCGTGTCGCGCGCCTCGGACCACGGAATCGTGCGCTGCTCCACCTTCGGCAGCGGCGCGTTGCGGTCCCAATAGGGCAGCGTCTCCTGCCCGAACCACTTGGCCTTCAACTTGTAATAGCGGTGCGACAGGCGCGGATAGGCAGCGCGCACGGCATCGACCAAGGCCTCCACCACCTCGGGCTCGACCCGGTTGGCGAGGTGACGCGCGTCGGCGACGTCCTTGAAGCCGCGCCAGCGGTCGGAGATCTCCTTGTCCTTTGCCAGCGTGTTGGTGATCAGCGTGAAGACGCGCAGATGGCCACGCAGCACGTCGCTGACCGCGCCGGCGGCCTCCTTGCGGACGGCACCGTCGGAATCCTGGAGCTTGTTGAGCGTGGGCTCCAGCGGCATCTCCTCGCCCTGCACGGTGAAGCGCAGGGAGGCGATCGTCTCGTTGAACAGCCGGTCCCAGGCTGCGTTCGACGTGACCGATTTCTCGAGGAACAGCTTCTCGGTCCGGTCGTCGAGCTGGTGCGGCTTCTCCCGGCGGAGATCCTCGATCCAGGGCGCGTAGCGGGCGAGCGGACCGTCGGCCATCGCGGCATTCACCGCCGAATCGTCGACCCGGTTCAGCTCCAGGGCGAAGAAGAGCAGGTCGGACGAGGCGTTCGTCAGCCGCTCGCGCGTGTCGCCGTAGAACTTCGCCCGCGCCTCGTCGGTGGTGTCGCTGGAGTAGACCAGCCCGGCGAAGGACATCAGCTTGCCGAGAAGATCCTCGATCCCCTCGTAGGCGCGGACCGCCTCGGCGAGGCGCGCGGACGCGTCGGCGCCGGAGGCGATCTCCGCGATGCGTCCGGCATAGGACTCGGAGAAGCGCCGGCACTCCTCCTCGGCACGGCTCATGTCGGCGGCGAATTCTGGATCGTCGAGGCCGGCATAGAGATCCGAAAGATCCCATTCTGGGAGATGGCCGAGGTCGGCAGCCTTCGCGGCGGCGCGCGCGGCGCTCACGCCTTCCGGCAGTCGGACGTTCACCGGCAATGCGGTGTGGCTCGGCATCATGTCGCGCGTTCCTCTGAAAAGGGGCTCGGCCCCGTACCTTGATATCGAGTGTGCCGCCACGCGTTCAACGCGGCCGGTTTGCGTGGCCCGGTACGGCGCCTGACGATCCGATGGAAACGTCGTTAAGCGCCACTTTACGTCTCTCCGTCACCTTACGGCTCGAAACGAAACAGTCGCCGAATCGGAGCCTGCGGCCGGGACAAGTCCTGTGCCGCGTCATTCGATCCGCGCGCCGTTCAGGAGCCGCCATGTCCACAACCGTGCTCATCGTGGACGACGATCCGGTCCAGCGGCGTCTCGCCGAGGCGGCGGTGCGCCGGTTCGGCTTCGAGGCGCGGGTCGCCGAGACGGGCGCGGAAGCCCTCACGCTGCTGAAATCCGAGGGCGCGGACGTGGTGCTCCTCGACTTGGTCATGCCGGAGCTCGACGGCCTCGGCGTGCTGGCGGAGATGCGCAAGAACGGACTCGCCACGCCGGTCATCGTTCAGACGTCCAACGGCTCGATCGATACGGTGGTCACCGCCATGCGGGCCGGCGCCGTCGACTTCGTCGTCAAGCCGGCCGGCGCCGAGCGGCTGCAGGTCTCGATCAAGAACGCCCTGCGGGTCGACACCCTGGAGGAGGAGGTGCGCCGCATGCGCCGCCGCGCCTCCGGCGCGCTGACCTTCAAGGACCTGACCTCCAAGAGCCCCGACATGGAGCGGGTCATCCGCCTCGCCGAGCGGGCCGCCAAATCCAACATCCCGGTGCTCATCGAAGGTGAGTCCGGCGTCGGCAAGGAAGTGCTCGCGCGGGCGATCCAGGGGTCCGGCGACCGGCGCGGCAAACCGTTCGTGACCGTTAATTGCGGGGCCATCCCCGAGAACCTCGTGGAATCGACCCTCTTCGGCCACGAGAAGGGTGCGTTCACGGGCGCCACCGAGAAGCATGCCGGCAAGTTCGTCGAGGCCTCGGGCGGCACCCTCTTCCTCGACGAGATCGGCGAGCTTCCGCTCGATGCCCAGGTGAAATTGCTGCGCGCTCTGCAGGAGGGCGAGGTCGACCCGGTCGGCGGTAAGCGCTCGGTGCGGGTCGACATCCGCCTCGTCTCGGCCACGAACCGTTCGCTGCTCGACCTCGTGAAGCAGGGGAAGTTTCGCGAGGACCTGTATTACCGCCTAAACGTCTTCCCGATGACCCTGCCGCCGCTGCGGGCGCGCCGCGAAGACATCCCCGATCTCGTCCGCTCGTTCTGCGCGCGTTTCGCCGCCGAGGAGGGGAAGCGGGTCCGGGCGATCAGCCCGGAGGCCATGGCACTGCTCACCCGCTATCCCTGGCCCGGCAACGTCCGACAGCTGGAGAACGCCCTGTTCCGCGCCGTCGTGCTTGCCGACGGGGACGAGTTGACGGTCGCCGAGTTCCCGCAGATCGCCGCGCAGGTCGAGGGCTTCGACGTGCGCATTCCGGCGGCCCCCACTCAGGCGCAGATGCCGGCCTACGTTCCTGAGCCGGTCCGCGAGATCGTGCGCGTCGAGGTTCGCGATCCGCACGCCATGTCCCTCGTCGCCGAGGAGACCGGCGAGATGAAGCCGATGGACGTGCTCGAGGCGGAGATCATTCGCTACGCCCTGCAATTTTACCGTCAGCGGATGTCGGAGGTGTCGCGCCGCCTCGGCATCGGCCGGTCGACGCTCTATCGCAAGCTGAAGGACCTCGGCCTTGAGGACGGGGAAAAGACCGAGGACGCCGCTTGAGCGGGCGGTACGTGCGCTAGCGCACCACCCGTACTGGGCGGTCCTTCCGCTCCGAGAGCTGGACGCTGCTGACCGCTTTCGGTCGATAATAAGTCAGATCAAAAGCTGAGCAGACTAGAAGTCGCGACGGCAGCCGCAGGACCAAACTTCTATTCACGAAGACTGCGGTTGCCCAATGCCACGCTTGCGCGGATAATCACAATCTGAGCGTGCGGCTCTGCCGCCGCACCCCGGGAGATCACGATGCGCGTCCCGCGCTCCAGCCTCATGGCGCTGGCCGCCCTCTTGACCGGCACGCTGGCTTCGGCCGGCGCCTTCGGTGCCGAAACGGCCGCGCTCGACAAGGCGCTCGCTGATACGCCGCCGTCGTCGTCGCCCGCGCAATCCGCGCCGTCGGATCCTGTCACGACGGCGCTTCCCGATTACAAGCCGGACGCGCCCGCCGCCGAGCCCGCGCCGGCCCCGACGGTCGCGGCGCCGGTCGCGCCCGCTGATCCCCTCGGTGCCGCAATGCTGGCCCGCTTCGGAGACAACGCGCCGCTGCTCCTGCGCCTCACGGGCAAGGATCGCGACGCAATCCGGTCGTTCTACGAGGCCCGCGCCTACAAGCCGCTCTGGATCGCCGATGGCGCCTGGACCGAGGCGGCGAAGGCGGTCGCGGCGCGGCTCGCGGCCGCCGGCGAGGACGGGCTCGACGCGCATGCCTATACGGTCCCCAACCTGGCAGAGAAGCCGGACGAGAAGGCCATGGCGGATGCCGAGCTGCACTTGTCCGCTGCGGCCGTCCTCTACGCCCGGGACGCGCGTGGCGGCCGGATCAATCTCGCGTCGATCTCGCGGCTGATTACTCCGAAGCTCGATCTGCCCGCCGGGAACGAGGTGCTGGCAAAGCTGGCCGATGCCGGCGCGAAGACCGGCGATACGCTTCAAAGCTACAACCCGGCCACCCCGGGCTTTCTGGCCCTGAAGACGCGGCTCGCTTCTCTGCGCGGGCCGGCGCCCGCGGCGGTGAAGCCGCTGCGGCTGCCGTCCGGCCCGGCCCTGCGCGTCGGGATGCACGATCAGCGCGTTCCGCTTCTGCGCGCGCATTTCGGGCTTGAGACCCGGCCCGCCGGCACGTTCGACCGCGGCCCCGGCGAGCCGGAGGATTACGATTCCGTCGTCGCCGACGCAGTCGCCAAGTTCCAGCGCGGCCGTGGGCTGCCCGGTAACGGCGTCCTGAACGTCCAGACCGTGCTGGCTCTGGCCGATGCCGGCCGGTCGGCGCGCCCGACGGGCAGCGAGGCCGAGCTGATCGTCAACATGGAACGCTGGCGCTGGCTGCCGGGCGATCTTGGGTCCGACTACATCCTGGTCAACATTCCCGAATACCGCCTGCGCGCCTATCGCGGCGGCACCCTGCGCGACGAGGCGCGCGTCATCGTCGGCAAGCCGGAGTCGCGCACGCCCCTGTTCTCGGGACTGATGGAATACGCCGTCGTCAACCCGTCCTGGTACGTGCCGCCGTCCATCCTGAAGACGATGGCGCCGAAGCTCGCCGGCTACGGCGGCAAGACCTGGGGCGGCTACGAAGTCGTCCGCCATGGCGGCCACATCTCGCTGCGCCAGCCGCCGGGCGAGCGCAACGCGCTCGGCTTCATCAAGTTCATGTTCCCGAATCAGCATGCGGTCTATCTGCATGATACGCCGAACCGCTCGCTGTTCTCGGCGTCCAAGCGCGACTTCAGCCACGGTTGCGTGCGCGTGGACGATCCGTTCCGCCTCGCGGACGTGGTCCTGCCGGACTGGTCCGAGGAGCGGCTGAAGAAGCTGATCGGCAAGGGCGAGCGCACGCTCCGGCTGCCGGAGAAGCTGCCGGTGCACCTCGCCTACTTCACCGCCTATGTCGACGATGGCGGCACCTACCGCACGCTGCCCGACCTCTACGGATACGACGCGCCAATGCGTGCAGCCCTCGGGCTGCCCGGCGGCGGGAATCCGGCGATGGCCCGGCTGCCGGACGAGGCGCCGCGGCGCAAGGCCGAGCGTACGCCGACGCCTGCACCGGCGCGCACCGTTCAGCGCCGGGTGACGCACCGTCACGTCGCCGACGAGTGGCCGGACAATCGCTACGAAGAGGTGACCGTGCCCCGCCGTGCGTCGCGCCGCGCCGTGCGGGCCGACAGCGCTCCGGAATTCGGCGAGCCCGGACTATGGACGCCGGCCCCGCAGCAGCCGGCCCCGCGGAGCTGGTGGTAGCCGAAGGTCTTTGGCAGTCCGCAACTTTCGCGTGCGCGGCCGCACAGCCGGGCACGATTTCGCCACGGTCGAGCCTTAGCCGTTTCAGCCGGGAACCCGGCCTGACACCCGCCGGGCACAAGCGCCGGCAGAGGATCAGGACTATCGTGCCGAGTCTCCCGCGCCCTCTCCGCACCTTCGCCCTGGCCCTGACGGGCGTCGCGCTGAGCCTGGTCGCCGGCACCGCCGAGACCGAGGACGCGGTGGCGAACGGCGACACGCGCGCGCTCACGATTTATCACACGCACACGCAGGAGAGCGCGACCATCACGTTCAAGCGCGACGGCCGCTACGACCGCGCCGCCCTCGAGCAGCTGAACTGGCTCCTGCGCGACTGGCGCGTCAACGAGCCCACCAAGATGGATCCGCGCCTGTTCGACACGGTCTGGGAGGCCTACCGGCAGGTCGGCGCCAGCCAGCCGATCCACGTCGTCTCCGCCTACCGTTCGCCCGGCACCAACGCGATGTTGCGCCGCCGCTCCAAGATGGTGGCCGAGTACAGCCAGCACATGCTCGGCAAGGCCATGGACTTCTTCCTGCCGGACGTCTCGATCGATCGCATCCGCGAGGTCGGTCTCCAGATGCAGCGCGGTGGCGTCGGCTGGTACCCGCATGCCGGTACCCCGTTCGTGCACCTCGATGTCGGCTCCGTGCGCATGTGGCCGCGCATGACGCACGATCAGCTCGCCCGCCTCTTCCCCGACGGCAAGACCGTGCTGCTGCCGAGCGACAACCGACCCTTCCCGCGCTACGAGGAGGCGAAGGCCGAGATCCTTGCCCGAGGCGGCACCGTGGCGGGCCTCACCACCCAGATGGCGAGCGGCGAGGAAGAAGACGGGCCAGGCCTGTTCGGCTTCCTCGCGAGCCTGTTCGGTGGCGGCCGCTCCGCTCCGGACCCGGTGCCGGCGCCGCCGCCCGCCGTCGCGGCGAAGGCCCGCCTGGCACCCGTTGTCGCCGTGGCGAGCGCCGACCCGCAGGACCCGGTCGGCACGCGGACCGCCCTCGCCTACGCGGCGCCCGCTACCGACGATTCCCTGCGCAGCTCGCTGGTGGCGCGCGAGCAGGCCAAGGCGCCTGACGGCAAGCCTGCCGACGCCAAGTCGCTGCTGACCGGGGCTCAGCCAGCCGCCGCAGCCGAGGAGGCGGTGCTGTCGGTGGTGGCGCCGCTGCCGCCGCGCCGGCCCTCGGATATTGCCGCCGTCGTGGCGGCCATCACGATGCCGCTCCCGCCGCCGCGGCCGGTCCAGTTCGCCGCACTGAACGGCGGTATGGCCAACCTCCCGGCCCCGGTCGAAAGCCGGGCCGCGGCCGCGACGCCCGCCAAATCCAGCGCCCTGGTTGCCCCAGACGCCGACGCCAAGATTCAGTTGCGTGCCCTGTTCGACGCAGTGTCAGCCGGTGCCGTGGCGTCGCCGGCGAGCCGTAACGCGCCGGTCCGCGTCGCGGCCACCCGTGTCCGCGATACGGCACCTGACGCCGTGGTCGCGGCAGCGCCGGATCGCGTCGCGACGCGGTTCAGCGCGCGTAGCCCCGGCGATGACCTGACGGCGGCCCGGTTCACCGGCTCAGCGGCCCGCGCCGTTTCAGGGTCGCGCTAAATTCGGTCTACCGTCCGGCAGATCCGGACTCGATCGCTCGTTCAAGCATCGCGTGCACGCGGCTGACGGTTCGATCCCGATCGAGTCAGTCTGCTGGAAAGACCGGTGGGCGCCGTGTCTGGACGAACTCAGCGCAGCGGCTTCGAGAGATTGACCGCCAGGGCCGCCACGAGCGTCGCCGCGTAGCCGTCATCCTGGGTTCCGGCGATCCGTTCGGCCTCGCCGCCGCTGTTGGCCGCAACCGACATCATCAGCATCACGGCCGTCGTCAGGCCGCCCAGGCCCGCGACCAAGGCCAGGTAGGCACGCACGGCGGCGCTTGGGGCCGCTACGACAGCGTGGGTCTCGCCGACGCACATCGGGCTGGAATCAGGATGGATCATGGCCGATGATTCCGACGGGTGACGCAGGCCCCGGGGCGGATCGACTACGAACACGCACAACCCGTCGGCTCAAGCAGTCAACGTGCCGTTCTGGAGCGGGTTCGTACTGACGAAAACATTTTCAACCGGTATTTGACCGGTTGGTTGACGAGCCCGATGAGGGCGCCCGCAGGCGCCCTCGGCTAACATTCAGCCTTCCTTGCCCGAGACCTTGCCGAGAGCGGCCTGGGCGGCCGCGAGCCGGGCGATCGGCACGCGGTAGGGCGAGCAGGAGACGTAATCGAGCCCGACTTCCTGGCAAAATCCCACCGAGGCCGGATCGCCGCCGTGCTCGCCGCAGATGCCGAGCTTGATGTCCGGGCGGGTCTTGCGGCCGCGCTCGACGCCGATGCGCACCAACTCGCCCACACCCTCCTGGTCGATGGTGATGAACGGGTCGGCCGGCAGGATGCCCTTCTGAGTGTAGGGACCGAGGAAGGTCGCCGCGTCGTCGCGGGAGATGCCCAGCGCCGTCTGCGTCAGGTCGTTGGTGCCGAAGGAAAAGAACTCGGCCGTCTCGGCGATCTCGCCGGCCTTAAGGGCAGCCCGCGGCAGCTCGATCATGGTGCCGACCTGATAGTCGAGTGTGGCACCTTTCTCCTCGGCGACCGCCTTCGCCATGGCGTCGATGCGCGCCTTCACGATGTCGAACTCGGCGCGGGTGAAGACCAGCGGCACCATCACCTCGGGCGTGACCGGGCTGCCGGTGTCGGCGGCAGCCTGGACGGCGGCCTCGAAGATCGCCCGAGCCTGCATCTCGGCGATCTCCGGGAAGGCGATCGCCAGACGGCAGCCGCGGAAGCCCAGCATCGGGTTGTGCTCGGACAGCTCCCGCGTTCGGTGCCGGATCTTCTCCTCCGAGACGCCGGTCGCCTTCACGACCTCGGCGACTTCGGCGTCGGTGTGCGGCAGGAACTCGTGCAGCGGCGGATCGAGCAGGCGGATCGTGACCGGCAGGCCGGACATGATCGTGAACAGCTCCAGGAAGTCCTGGCGTTGATAGGGCAAGATCTTGGCGAGCGCCGCGCGGCGGCCCTCGGCATCGTCCGCCAGGATCATCTCGCGCACCGCGATGATGCGGTCACCCTCGAAGAACATGTGCTCGGTGCGGCAGAGACCGATCCCCTCGGCGCCGAAATTGCGCGCGGTCCGGGCATCAGTCGGCGTATCGGCGTTCGCCCGCACCTTCATGGTCCGGATCGCGTCGGCCCATTCCATCAGCGTGGCGAAGTCGCCCGAGAGTTCGGGCTCCAGCATCTTCACCTCGCCCTGAATCACCTGCCCGGTCGACCCGTCGATGGTGATCTTGTCGCCGGCCTTCAGCGTGATGCCGCCGACCGTCAGCGTCTGCGCCTTGTAGTCGATCCGGATCGATCCGACGCCCGAGACGCAGGGCTTGCCCATGCCGCGGGCGACGACGGCCGCGTGGCTGGTCATGCCGCCGCGGGTGGTGAGGATGCCCTCGGCGGCGTGCATGCCGTGGATGTCCTCGGGCGAGGTCTCGATGCGCACCAGGATGCACTTGCGCTCGGCCTTGCGGTGCGCCTCCGCGTCTTCCGAGTTGAAGACGATCTCGCCGGTCGCCGCGCCGGGCGAGGCCGGCAGGCCCGAGGCGATGACCTTGCGGTCCGCCTTCGGGTCGATGGTGGGGTGCAGGAGCTGGTCGAGGGCGCCGGGCTCGACCCGGCCGATCGCCTCGTCACGGGAGATCAGGCCCTCGCCCGCCAGATCCACGGCGATGCGCAGGGCGGCCTTCGCCGTGCGCTTGCCGTTGCGGGTCTGGAGCATCCAGAGCTTCCCCTTCTCAATGGTGAACTCCATGTCCTGCATGTCGCGGTAATGCGATTCCAGGATCTCGTAGATCCGGGTCAGCTCCGCGAAGCTTTCGGGCATGGCCTTCTCCATGGAAGGCTTGTCGCTCTCGGCCTCGATGCGGGCCTTCTCGGTGATATTCTGCGGCGTGCGGATGCCCGCCACCACGTCCTCGCCCTGGGCGTTGATCAGGAACTCGCCGTAGAGCGCTTTCTCACCGGTCGACGGATTGCGGGTGAAGGCGACGCCGGTAGCGGACGTGTCGCCCATGTTGCCGAACACCATGGCCTGCACGTTCACGGCCGTGCCCCAGCTCTCCGGGATGTTGTTCAGCTCCCGATACTTCTTGGCCCGGGGAATCATCCAGGAATTGAATACGGCGCCGATCGCGCCCCAGAGCTGGTCGTCGGCGCCCTGCGGGAAGTCCGAGCCGTGCTCGTCGCGCACGATCTTCTTGTAGGTCTGGATCAGAATTTTCCAGTCCTCGGCGCCGAGCTCAGTGTCGAGCTCGAAGCCCTTACTCTCCTTGTAGTGCTCCAGCGCTTCCTCGAAGGCGTGGTGCTCCACGTTCAGCACCACGTTCGAGTACATGGTGATGAAGCGGCGGTAGGAATCGTAGGCGAAGCGCTCGTCATCGGCCTCCTTGGCCAGCGCCAGCACCGTCTCGTCGTTCAGGCCGAGGTTGAGGACCGTGTCCATCATGCCCGGCATGGAGGCCCGGGCGCCGGAGCGGACCGAGACGAGGAGCGGGTTCGCTGCATCGCCGAATTTGCGGCCGGTGAGCGTGCCGACCTGCGCAAGCGCGGCCGCGACCTGATCCTTCAGCTCCGGCGGGTAGGACTTGCCGTGGTCGTAGAAGTAGGTGCAAACCTCGGTGGTGATGGTGAAGCCGGGCGGGACAGGCAGACCGAGGTTCGACATCTCGGCCAGATTGGCACCCTTACCGCCGAGCAGGTCGCGCATCTGCGACTTGCCCTCCGCCTTGCCGTCGCCGAAGGCATAGACCCACTTCGCGCTGCCGGTCGCCATGTCGAACCCGTCCGTATCTGGTGCCCGGCGACGGCCGAGCTGATGGGCGGGGTTGGACCATCCCGCAACGCAACGCAAGATGAACGCGCGATGGCAGTGTGCCTGGGTCGCTGACGGGTCCAGCGGTCTGTCAGGTCCGCCCCGTCGTGCTGCGGGCGCCGCTCAGTGCAGGATCCCCAGACCGATCACGCCGACCACGATCAGGTAGATCGCCACGATGTAGTTGAGCAGCCGCGGCATCACCAGGATCAGGATCCCGGCCAGGATCGCGATCAGCGGCTGCAGGTTGGAGATGGTGATCGTCACGGGCGTCTCTCCTGGCCGAGCTTGGCCGTCGGTATCGACGCCTCTACGTGTTGCAGGTTCCCTGTAGCTTGCGTGGAGCGGCCGGATGGCCCGGCCGCTCCAGAGCCGATCAGGGCTTCGGCGTCGGCTTGTCAGTGCCGGGGATCGGGTCCTTGGCCTCGCCGGTCGGCAGGCTCACCGAGATCGTCGGGTGAGACAGCTCCGGATAGGGCTCGATCACGTTGGCGCCGTTCAGCGGCTTGTTGGCGCCGTTGTGGCAGGTGGCGCAGTTGATCTTCGGCGCGTCACCGAGAACCCCTAGGCGGTTCCGCGGGAAGGTCGAGGTCAGCGGCGTCATGTAATCCTGGTTCAGGTCGCGCACCATGCGGATGCCGTACCAGGCATGGACCCGGTTGGGCGTGCTGGTGTCCCATTGCGCAACCGACCGGGTGTTGTGGCAGAAGGTACAGTTCACGCCCAACGATTGCGACATGCTGATCATGATCGCGAACGTCTTCTCGGCGTCCTGGATCGGCTTGCCCTTGGTCTCCGGTAGCGCCGTGGTGGCGTTGACCCGGACGGCGTCCTCCGACGTCTCCTTGTGCTGGTAGAAGGCCTGATAG
Organism: Methylobacterium sp. FW102-HT35C08; assembly: GCF_058790235.1. NCBI lineage: Bacteria > Pseudomonadati > Pseudomonadota > Alphaproteobacteria > Hyphomicrobiales > Methylobacteriaceae > Methylobacterium > Methylobacterium sp. FW102-HT35C08. Next base: position 3,239,217 of record NZ_JBYTCL010000002.1, read on the forward strand.
ACGTCGTAGGGCAGCGAGGTGTTGCCGACTTCCGGCGAGGCCAGGTTCTGGCTGTTGTTGCGCGGTCTGAAGCGTCCCGCGCCCTGGACCGGATGATCGAACCAGATATTGGCCGGCACCGGGTTGCCCCGGTGGCAGGTGTAGCAGGTCACGCCGGCCTGATGGACGTGGTTCTCTTTCCAGGATGAGTTGATGTATTGCGTCATCTGCAGCATGCGCCGGGCGACGCGCTTCTGGTAGAGCTCGTCGGAGGCCATGTTCTCGGTGCTGTGGCAGTACGTGCAGCCCTGCTGCGGCGCGACCCACTCGGTGATCGACACCATCAGGCGGTTGAACTGCTCGGCCGAGAGATCGCCGAGCACCTGCACGTTCTCGTAGACGGCCGAGGCCTTCTCGCCCCCGGCATCGGCTGGATCGGCCGGCGCCGGCGCCCGGTTGGCTTCCGACAGCGCCTCGTTACCGGCCCGGGTCCGGATCAGGTCCATGCCGGTGCCGCGGAAGCCGGTCTGCTTGACCGCCATGGGCGGATGGGTCCAGCCCGCGCCGCCGAACATCGCGATGGTGAGGAACAGGGCCAGCGCCCCGCCGACAACCGCCAGAATCGTCTTCATGACGGCCTCCTCACGGCCTCGGGCCGGGTGCGAGATGGGCGGGATCCACGATCGGGCCGTAGACCTGCGGATACGAGGGCGCGACATGGTGCTTGACCGCCCAAAGGTACCAATTGTCCACCACGGTGCCGGTGAGCAGGATGCCGATGCCGCCGGTCAGCGTGGTCAGGACCGCGAACCACCAGGCCCAGCGATGGACCGATTCCATCGTGGCGTTGAAGCCCATGGTCCAGCGCCAGAACAGGGCGGCGCGCTCGGTGGCCGTGCCGCGGTCGACGATCTGGTCGATCTCGCGCTCGGCACCGTAGCGCGAGCAGGCCAGGATCGTGCCCCCGTGCATCGCGAACAGCAGCGTCGATCCGTAGAGGAACGTGATCGAGAGCATGTGGAACGGGTTGTAGAAGAGGTTTCCGTAGCGGAGCGAGAACGCCGCGGTCCAATCGAGATGCGGGAAAATTCCGAACGGCACGGCTTCCGACCATGAGCCCATCAGCAGCGGACGGATGAAGCCGAGGACCAGGTAGAGCCAGATCGCCGACGCAAAGGCCCACGGCACGTGGAGACCGAGGCCCAGCGCCTTCGCACGCTTGTAGAGGTGGACCCACCAGAGCAGGATCGACGCGGTCAGGAAGAAGCCGGCGATCAGCCACCAGCCGCCCTCGTTGAGCGGCGGCAGGACCTTCAAGCCGTATTTCGGCAGGGGCGGCTCAAGGGCGAGCCACGGCAATTGCCGGACGAACTGTATTGGGTCCCAGTTCACCGACGCCCACATGTTGAGACCGATGATCTCGAAGGCGATAACACCACAAGTGATCGACAAGGCCGCGATGTAGCCGATGTAGATCGGCCCGACCTGACTGTTGCCGATGAGCCCGAACAGGTAGCTGTTGAACGGCCTGCCCACGCGGTCGTCGGCCGCGACGGGGACGCCGTGCTCCGGCACGAGCGGGCGCACCTGAACCTGCGTGAAGATGTTCTGGTAATAGGCCATGGCCTGCCCTCCCCCGGAGTGCCGCGCGCTCGGCGGCGGCTCGCATCACCCGTGTCGTCTCGCCAAGCGTCGGCCGGTCATCGCCAGACCGGCAGGTTGAGCCACCAGCCCCACCATTGCGGCCAGCCCTGCGTCCAGAACGGCCCGCTGATCACGATGCAGACCGCGCTCCAGAACCCCGCCGAGAGGGCAAGGAACAGCCCGAGGCGGTGGATGCCGAGGGTGCCGATTGAGTAGCCGATCGTGTCGCGGAAGAACGTGTCCTCGTGCTCGGGCGTTTTCACGGTCTCGCCCTTCTTCGGGTTGGTCGCCGAGAGGATCAGGCCGCCGTGCATCGCCAGCGCCAGCGTGGTCGTGAAGAAGAACGTCACGGCCAGCATGTGCGCCGGGTTATAGTGGAAGTGTAGATACTGGTATCCGGTGTTCGATACCCAATCGAGATGGCTGAGGATGCCGTAGGGGAAGCCGTAGCCCCAGGCCCCCATCAGGAACGGGCGGATCACCACGAGGGTGAAATACGCGAAGATCGCCATCCCGAAGGCGACCGGCACGTGGTAGCCGATGCCGAGCTTGCGGCAGATCTCGACCTCGCGCAGAGCCCAGGACACGAACGAGCCGAGCGCGCAGAAGGTTATGATCTGCCAGAGGCCGCCGTCTTTCAGCGGTGCGAGCTTCAGCCCGTAGCTGATGTCGGGCGGCGCGATGTTGATCTGCCAGATGTTCCAGGTCGGCCCGATCGCCGCGCCGTAGATGACGAGCGCGGTGCCGAGCACCGTGAAGAACATTCCGACCACGCCGAAGAAGCCGACGAAGAACGGCCCGACCCAGAAGTCGAACAGGTCGCCGCCGAGCAAGGTGCCGCCGCGGACCCTGTATTTGCGCTCGAAGCTCAGCATCGCCATGGCGGCTGCTCCTCAGTCAGGCCGGAGAAGAGGAAGGATGGGGTGACCGCGGCCCTCGCGCGCCGCGGTCCGGACCGGCCGTCAGGCCGGCATCTGCGGCAGCGCGAGCGTGATGGTGTTCTCGGCGGCCTTGTTGTTGCGCGGACCGTCCAGCCAGTTGAACCGGTCGGTCGAGAGCAGGATGAAGTGGATCAGCAGCGCCAGGATGAAGAGGAAGGTGAACAGAGCCACCAGCGTGCGCCGCGGATCGAACAGCAACCAAACCTTGTGCATCCGATCCTCCTCAGCCGATCATCGTGACGAGGGCGTGGGCCGCGTCGCGAACGCCCTCGAGGGAGGCGTAGCCCTGCGGTCCAGGGAGCCATGGACGCCACAGCCAGACGAGGATGTGGGCGACCACGGCAATCGCCGTGAAGATGAGGAAGCTCGTCAGGAAGATCGCGTGGAACTCCTTGGCTTCCGGTTCCGTCAGCCCGGACAGGCTGCTCGGTCTTTCTGTCGTGATGGGTCCACTCGCCATCGTTCAGACCTCCGTGTGTTGGCCGCACCTCTGGCGAGGCGCGACGGGTTCAGCCGTGATGCCTGGCGGCGGTCACGGCCCGACTTCCCCCGCGTCACCGGACGGAAGTGTCTCGCTCAGGGGCGCATCAGCCCATGAAGGCGAAGGGAATCGCCTGAACCGCCATTGCGCGGGCCTCGCCGAACACCGAGCGGTGCGCCGGTGCGAGGCCCGGCCGGGCCGTCTCTCGGGCGGGCCTGAAGCGGTTCAGCGTCGCCGCGGCGAGGAAGAACGGGTAGGTGGCCGTCAGGATCAGCCGGAACTGAATCGCTTCCTGGTGCTGGCGGCCGGTCGGGACCATCGTTCGCATCGTCAGGTCTCCTCTGGGTGAAACGAAAGGGGCGCTCATGCGGGGATCCCCGCGGCGAGATCGGCCCGGGCCCGCGCCACATGGGCGGGCGCAACGGCGTCGGATTCGGTGTCGCGGGCGGCGCGCTCGGCGGCGTCGCGCAGGCGCTTGGCGGCGGAGATGCGGGCCAGCACCGGCTGCGCCTCGACCAGAGCGTCGAGGGCCTGTCGCGCCGCCTCGTCCCAGGGCAGCTCGGCGTGGCGCCGCGCCGGGGTCGCCTCGACTTTGTCCATGTCGCGGGCGAGCGGCAGGATGTGGAAGAGGGTGTCGAACAGGGCGTTGCAGACCTCCTGGACCAGGTAGGTCGCGCCGGCGTAGCCCATGAACGGCGTGCCGGTGTGCCGCCGGATAATCGCCCCGGGGAACGAGGCCGGGACGTAGGTCGCCCGGGCGCCGCACTCCGCGAGGTACATCCGCTCGTTGAACGAGCCGAACAGGACCAGCGGCGGCTTGGCGGCGATGGCGGCGCGGACGGCGGCATTGTCGGGCTTCAGCCCGGCCGAACGGCCGAAGGCGAAGTGGCAGGGCAGGCCCATCTCGTCTTCGAGGAAGTGGCGCACGCCCCGCGCGTAGGTCTCAGCTGCGACGATGCCGAAGCTCGCGGTGCCGAAGAAATCCTGCGTCACCGACCGCCACAGGTCCCAGACCGGCTTGATCGTGGTGTGGCGCTCACGCTCGATGAACGGCTCCGGGTCGAGGCCGAGGATTTCGCCGAGCGAGCGCAGGAACTTCGTCGTCGACAGGATGCCGATCGGCGCCTGCAGGTAGGGCCGCTCGAGATCCTCACAGAGCAGGCGGCCGAACTCCCGGTACAGGCAGACATTGGCGTCTGCGTTGACGAGCTTGGGCACGTCGGCGAGGTGCGCGCCGAGCGGGAAGGTGAGGTTCACCTCGGCGCCGATCCCCTCGACCAGCCGCCGGATCTCGGCGAGGTCGGAGGGCATGTTGAAGGTGCCGTAGGCCGGGCCGATCAGGTTCACCCGCGGCTTCTCGCCGGGCTTCTTCTCCGGCCGGGCCGGGATGCCCTTCTTGGCGAACTTCTTCGCCCCGTATTCCTGCCAGAGCCAGCGCATGGCCCGGTCGGCGGCCTGCCACTGATCCTCGTCGATGGTGCGCGGCAGGAAGCGCTGGAGGCCGGTGCCCTCCGGGGTCACGCCGCCGCCGATCATCTCGGCGATGGAGCCGGTGACCACCACGCTCGGCTGGCCCGGATCGAGGGTGGCGTGGGCGCGCTTCATGGCACCCTCGGTGCCGTGGCGGCCGAGTTCCTCCTCGGCGAGGCCGGTCACGACGATCGGCAGCTCGTGCGGCGGCAGCGCGTCGGTGTAGTGTAGCACCGAGGTGACCGGCAGGTTCTCGCAGCCGACGGGACCATCGATGACGACCTGCAGGCCCTTGATCGCCGTGAAGACGTAGACCGCGCCCCAGTAGCCGCCGGCCCTGTCGTGATCGAGGATGAGCATCAGGCCATCTCCCCGATCGGCTTCTTGGGGCCTTCGATCTTCGGTCCCTGGCGCTTCTGCGGCACGTCCTGCCAGACGCCCGCGGCGTGGCCGGTGCCGACGCCCTCGAAGAAGTCGCGCATGGCGTCGAACCGCGCCCGGTTGCCCAGGGCGGCGTTGATCACCGTGGCAAGCGAGCCGGCGCCGGCCGCACCCATCAGTGGGCGCGCCGAGATCAGGTTCGTGAAATAGAGGGCCGGCGTGCCGCGCTCCTTCGCCCGCTGCACCACCGGCGTCGTGCCGATGGCGAGGTCGGGCTTCAGCGATTCGAGGGCGAACAGGTCATCCTCGAGCGAGGCCCGGTAACGCACCTGCGTGCCGCGGGATTCGAGCCAGTCGCGGTCGGCCTCCGACCAGGGCGTGCGCGGGCAGGCGGTGCCGACATATGGAACTTCGGCGCCGCTCTCGACGAGGAGGCGGGCCACGAGCAATTCCGAGCCTTCGTACCCGGACAGCGTGATCCGGCCTTTGATCGGCATCGCGCCGAGCGCCCCGCGGATGCCGGGCAGGATCCGGTTCTTGGCCGCCTCGACGGTGGCGCGGGCAACCCCGCAGGCTTCGCCGATCCGGTCGAGCCAGTCGGCGGTGCCATCGATGCCGACCGGAGCGGAGCCGACGACCGGGCGGCCCGCCGCCTCGAACTCACGGATCGAGGCCGTGTAGAACGGATGGATTGCCGCCACTGCCGCGCAGTCGAGGGCGGCGTACAGCTCGCGCCATTCCCGTGTCGGAACGACCGGTCCGGCGGCGAGGCCGAGCGGCTCCAGGAGCGATCCGATCACCACCGGGTCGGCGGGAAACACCTCGCCGAGGAGCGCCACGCTCGGCCGCTCGGAGCGGCCGCCGCGAGGTGCTGCCACCGGGCCCTGCTCGGCCTCCGCGCGGGCGACCTTCAGCATGGCGCCGGCCAGCACGTCCTTGGCCTCGGCATGGGTCGGTACGCCGAATCCCGGCACATCGATGCCGATCACCCGGACGCCGTCGATCTCCTTCGGCAGCAGCCGGAGGGGCACGCCGGAGGCGGTCGGGACGCAGAGGTTGATGACGACGACGGCGTCGTAATCTTCCGGCTTCGCGGTGGCGTGGACTGCCTCGCGGATGTCCTCGAACAGCTTGCCGGTGACGAGCGTCTCCGAGTTGAACGGCACGTAGCCGACGCTCCGCTTCGCCCCGTAGAAATGGGACGTGAAGGTCAGGCCGTAGACGCAGCACGCAGAGCCGGAGAGGATCGTGGCGGTGCGGCGCATGCGCAGGCCGACGCGTAGCGAGCCGAAGGCCGGGCACATGCTCTGCGGCTGGTCGTGCGGGCCCTGCGGATAGTCAGCCCGCAGCTGCGCCAGCGTCTCCGACATCCCCGCGGCTTCCGCGGCCGCCACCATCGCGTCCTTCCCGGCATGGCAGCCGAGGCCGTCGCCTTTCGTGGCGGCGAGGTCGATGGTGGCCGGCGCCTTCCGGGCCCGCAGATCGGCGATGTCGAGGGAGACGGCCATGCGCGTCAGACCTCGTCGTAGACGACTTCGAGGGACGGCTTGGCCACGTGGGCGACGCCGCACATGTCCTCGTGGGTCGCCGGGACCAGCACGACGTCGCGGCCGGTGGTCTCGCTGGAGAACAGGCCGAGCAAGCCGTCCTGCGAGAGCGGCGTCGGGCGGTGCGGCGCGGCGTCCGCGACGTTGGCGGCGAGTTCCGCGAACAACGCCCCCCAACGCCCGTCCGGCTTGCCGATGATCTCGTAATTGGCGCTCTTGCGCCGGATATCCTCGTCGGCCGGGATCGAGGCCAGGACCGGGATGCCGGCGGCGTCCGCGAAGGCCTGCGCCTCGCCGGTGCCGTCATCCTTGTTGATCACCAGACCGCCGACGCCGACATTGCCGCCGAGCTTGCGGAAATACTCCACCGCCGAGCAGACGTTGTTGGCGACGTAGAGCGATTGCAGGTCGTTCGAGCCGACGACGATGACCTTCTGGCACATGTCCCGGGCGATCGGCAGGCCGAAGCCGCCGCAGACCACGTCGCCGAGGAAGTCGAGCAGGACGAAGTCGAAGCCCCACTCGTGGAAGCCGAGCTTTTCCAGCAGCTCGAAGCCGTGGATGATGCCGCGCCCGCCGCAGCCGCGCCCGACCTCGGGACCGCCGAGTTCCATCGCGTAGACGCCGTCGCGCTTGAAGCAGACGTCGCCGATCGCGACCGCCTCACCAGCGAGCTTCTTCGTAGTCGAGGTCTCGATGATGGTCGGGCAGGCCTTGCCGCCGAACAGCAGCGAGGTGGTGTCGCTCTTCGGATCGCAGCCGATCAGCAGGACCTTCTTGCCCTGCTGGGCCATCATGTAGCTGAGATTGGCCAGCGTGAACGACTTGCCGATGCCGCCCTTGCCGTAGATCGCGATGATCTGCGTTTCTTTCTTCGCTGGTGCGGTAGCGACTGCATCGGGCTCGATCGCGGCCTCGGCGCGGAGCTGGGTCGCTTGGGACAGGGCGGCCTTGTTGAGCTGAACGTTCACGCGGCGTCCCTCCAGTCGAGGATCATCTTCAGGCAGGCGGGATCGGCGAAGGCGGTGCGGTAGGCACCTTCGGCCTCCGCCGCCGGCGCGCGATGGGTGATCAGCCCGTCGAGCGAGAGCTGGCCGCCGTCGATCAGCATCGTCACGGCGGCGAGATCCTCGGGCCGGAACTCTGCGGAGATCCTAATCCGCGCCTCGCGCATGAAGGCGGGCGGAAAGGCGAAGCTGAGGGGCGCCTCGTAGAACCCGGCGAGCACGATCTCGCCTCCGGGAGCGAGCCGGGCGATCAGGGTATCGAGACCGTCGGCGTTGCCGCTCACGTCGGTGATGACCGCGTAGTCGCGTCGCGGATCGTCCGCCGGCACCAGGACCGTGTAGCCGAGCGCCCCGGTGCTGCGCGCCGGATTCGTCTCCCAGACGGTCGGCTCGGCGCCCGCAGCTAGGGTCAGCCGGGCCAGCAGCCGGCCGAGCACACCGTGGCCGACGATGAGAGGCGTCGAGCCGGGCCGGATCCCGCCGAGGGCCCGGTAGGCAGTCGCCGCCAGGGCGAGCAGGCAGGCTCGGTCGCCGAGGGCGGCGTCCACCGGTATGAGCCGTCCAGCCGGTGCGACGAGATGCGAGGCGGCGCCGCCAAACAGGCCCCGGACGGAGCCGAAGCAGCGTGCGCCCGGGACGTAGACGGTCTGGCCGACCCGAACCAATCCGCCCGCATCAGACTCGATTACCGTGCCCACGGATTCGTAGCCGGGAACCAGGGGATATCCCATGCCGGGAAACGGCGGCATCCGGCCCGACCAGAGGAGCCGCTCGGTGCCGGTGCTGATCCCGCTCCATGTGACCGCAACGACCGCGTCGGTCTCAGCCGGCGGCGTCAGTGCGACGTGCTTGATCGCGAGATGCTCCGGACTTTCGAGAATGACGGCCAAAGCATCCATGGCTGGGATCTTCCGCCCGACGTTGCGCGACTCTCGCCGATGCGAAGCCGCTGAGTGTCATCCTAGATAGACATATGTAAGCGTCAAGACATACCTACAAATCAGCGCTCGATTTTTGGGCGATCAGCACGCGGGTGAGCAGCGGGCGCCGGGTTTTGGGCTCGCGGACAGCGGTAAATCCCGCCTCGCGCAACATGGCGCGAAGCTCTTCGACGCGACGGGGCCGTCCTGAACCCATGGCAAGCAGGTAGAAGCCGAAATACGCGTCGCCGACGGGTTCGGCGCCCGGAGTGCCGGCCATGGGCTCCGCAAGGATCAGGATCCCGCCGGGCGCCAGAGCGGTGTGCGCCGCCGCGAGCAGAGCCTGGGCAGGGGCGTCGTCGTGATCGTGGACGATCCGGACCAACGAGATCGCGTCAGCTCCGGTCGGCAATCCGCCGTGAAAATCGCCGCCGCAACAGGTGATCCGCTCGCCGAGACTGAGGCGCGCGAGGCGGTTCTGAGCGCGGTCCGCCACGGCGGGAAGGTCGAAGAGCGTCAGCCTTTGGGTGGCGTGCCGGCGGGCAATCGCCTGGAGGAACGCGCCCTCGCCGCCGCCGACATCCATCAGGTGTCCGACCCGCGAGAGGTCGCAGACGTCGAGCACGTCCTCGGCGATCATGGCCTGGGAGGCGCCCATGAGGCCGCTGTAGGGCGCGACGCTCTGCGCATCGCCCGCGCCGCCGTTGGCGTAGGGCCAGTAGCCGGAGAGCCGGGTCGGCGGCGACTGTCCGCGCAGCAGCGCCACCGGATCCGCGAGATCGGCGTAGAGGAGCGCGTGGTGCTCGATCATCGCGGCGACGCCCGGATTTCCGACGAGCGCGGCGCCGAGATCCGCGAGTGCGAACCGATCATCCGACACCGCGCGCACCAGCCCGAGTGATTCGGCGGCCCGTAGCAGGCGGCGCGCGGCGTCCGGTGACAGGTCGATGCGGAGGGCCAGCGTTGCGACCGAGAGCGGCCCTTCGGCGAGGATCCCGAACAGATCGAGCCGGATGCAGGCCGTGAGCACCTGCGCGTAGACGAAGCCGGCGCAGAGATCGAACAGGGCCCGGGTGTTTCGCCGGGCAATCCGACGGGTCAGAGGAAAGCCCGCCGCCCAGCGCTGGAAGCGCGGGCTCGACACAAGGCGGTTGCGCCACGCCAGCCATCGGTCTCCGAGGGCAGTCGGACGTGGCGCCAAGGCCGTGACCCTTGGGAGCGGGCCGGCGCTCAGGCCACCACCGCCCGCAGGCTCGCCGGCAGGAAAAGCCGCGCCTGCGCCTCGATCTCGGAGGTGAGTGCGGCCGCGCCGGGACAGGCCGGAATTGCCGCCACAGCCTCGCGGGTCAGCCGCGACAGGCAATCCAGCGCTCCGCCGGTACCGAGCAGCGCCGCGGCATTCGGTCGGCCGAGGGTCGCGTCGCGCCCGGCCGGCTTGCCGATCTCCTCCTGGCGGCAGGCGACGTCGCGCAGGTCGTCGGCGACTTGGTAGGCCTCGCCGAGGCATTCACCGAGCCTGCGCCACGGCTCCGGCTCGGCTCCGGCGGCTGCGGCGCCCGCCACCGTCGCGGCCGCGAACAGGGCACCGGTCTTCGCCTGCTGATAGTCGCTGAGGCTGACATGCGCCTCCGACTCCCAGGCCTGCCCCGCCGCGATGCCGGACGGCGAGCCTGCCGCACGTCCGAGCAAGCCCACGAGCCGTACGAGCCGCCCTGGGTGAGGACCGGCGGCGCGCGCCAAGGTCTCGAAGGCCAACACGATGAGGGCGTCGCCCGTCAGCACCGCGATGGGCTCTCCGAAGGCGACGTGGATCGAGGGCTTCTGCCGACGCATCGGCGCGTCGTCGAAGCAGGGAAGGTCGTCGTGGACCAGGGAGGCGCAGTGGAGAAGCTCGATTGCCGCTGCGGCCGCCTCGGAGCCGCCCGGATCGTCGTCGCCGCAAGCCTGGGCCACCGAGAGGCAGAGGCGCGGGCGGATGCGGTGCCCGCCGGGAAAGACCGCGTAGCGGAGAGCTTCCGCGAGGAGCGGCGGCGCACCCGGCGCCTCCGCGTGCGCCACGGCGCGATCCAGGGCGATCTCGATTCGCCGACCCGATTCCATCGCGTTGCCTCCCGTGTTGTATGCGGTTGTCAGCAACAAGTGTCATTTCTTATTGACACTTGCAGCGTCACAGATCAATCCCGATGAGGGCCGGAAGCGAGGCGACCGTGGCGCAGGAGCGCGTCATCGTTATTGGAGCGGGCATCGGCGGCCTCGCCGCTGCGCTGCGGCTCGCCCATGCCGGGCTCGACATCCTTGTGCTCGAGCGCGGTGCGGCGCCCGGAGGCAAGATGCGCGCGGTTCCGGTCGGGACCTGCGCCGTCGAGGCGGGACCGACCGTCCTGACGATGCGTTGGGTTTTTGAGGCCCTGTTCCACGAGTGCGGCGCGGACCTTGCTGACAGGATCGCGCTGACACGGGCCGATCTTCTCGCGCGTCATGCCTGGAGCCGCGACGAGCGGCTGGATCTCTTCGCCGACATCGAGGCTTCGGCCGACGCGATCACGGCCTTCGCGGGCCCGCGGGAGGCCGAAGGGTACCGGCGGTTCTGCGCCCGCTCGGCCGAGGTTTACCGGACGCTGGAAGGTCCGTTCATCCGGGATGGCCGGACCAGTCCGGCCGGCCTCGCCCAGCGGGTCGGGTTCTCGGGTCTCGGCGACCTCTGGCGGATCCAGCCCTTTGCCACTCTATGGTCCGCGCTCGGCACGTTCTTCCGCGATCCCCGGTTGCGGCAGCTGTTCGGCCGTTACGCAACCTATTGCGGCGCCTCGCCGTTCACTGCTCCCGCGACCCTGATGCTCGTCGCCCATGTCGAGCAAGCCGGCATCTGGACCGTGGACGGCGGCCTGAGCGCGCTGGCCCGGGCTGTGGCGGATCTCGCCGTGGAACGGGGCGCCGCATTCCGGTACGGCGCCCATGTCGACCAGATCGTCGTGGAGCGGGGCCGGGCCGCGGGTGTGGTCCTGGCCGACGGCGAGCGGATCCCGGCCGACCGGATCGTCTCCAACGCCGACTGCGCGGCCCTGGGCGCCGGGCTTCTCGGAGGCGATGCCGTATCCGCCGGCGAGCGCCTCGCACCGGCCGAGCGCTCGCTCTCGGCCGTGACGCTGTGCGCAACCGCAATCCCGACGGGTTTCCCCCTCGCTCACCACTCCGTGTTCTTCTCGCGGGACTACCGCGCCGAGTTCGACGCGATCCTGCGCGCGCGCCGGCTGCCCGACGACCCGACGGTCTACATCTGCGCCCAGGACCGAACCGATGCCGGGCCGCCGCCGCCCGGGCCCGAACGCCTGCTGATGCTCGTCAACGCCCCGGCGGATGGCCGGGACCGCCCGCTCACGCCCGTGGAGATCCGGACATGCGAGACGAATCTGTTGCGCCGGCTCGAAGCCTGCGGGCTGACGCTGGAATCGACATCCGGTCCGGTCACGACGACGCCGCGGGAGTTCGAGACGCTGTTCCCGGGTACGGGGGGCGCCCTCTATGGGCGGGCGGCCCAGGGCTGGGCGGCGACGTTCAAGCGGGCCGGCGCACGGACGGGCGTTCCGGGCCTCTACTTGGCGGGAGGCTCGATCCATCCCGGCCCGGGCGTTCCGATGGCGGCGCAGTCGGGCCGGCTGGCGGCCACCGCGATCCTGGACGACCTCGCTTCGACGGCGCGGTCGCGCGGGGCGGCTACGCGTGGTGGTATGTCGATGCGGTGAGCGACGACGGCCGGCAGGGCCTGACGATCATCGCGTTCATCGGCAGCGTGTTCTCGCCCTACTACGCGTGGAGCGCCGAGAAGGACCCCTTCGCGCATTGCGCGATGAACGTGGTCCTGTACGGCGACCGGAGCCGCTTTTCCATGACCGAGCGCCGCGCCGCCAGCCTCGATCGCGGCCCGGACCACATCGCGATCGGGCCGAGCGCGATGACCTGGGACGGCACGGCGCTGACGGTCCGGATCGACGAACGCGGCGCACCGCTGCCCTACAGGCTGCGCGGCTCAATCCGGCTGGAGCCGCGGGGCTTCACAGAGGGACCGTTCCACCTCGACCGGGCCGGGCGCCACCGGTGGTGGCCGATGGCACCGTCCTCCCGCGTCGAAGTCGCTTTCGAGCAGCCGGACCTTCGCTGGCGCGGGAGCGGCTACTTCGACACCAACGATGGCGACGAGCCCCTGGAGGCGGCCTTCTCGCGGTGGACGTGGTGCCGGGCCGAGCTGCCGGACGGCGCCACCATCCTGTACGATGTCCAGCACCGTCAGGGCGGCGGTCAGAACCTGTCGCTGCGCTTCGCCACTGACGGCAGCCGCCGCGAGATCCGCCCGCCCGCGCCCGCGGCCCTGCCGGCCACCAAGTTCTGGCGGATGGCGCGGGAGACCCGCAGCGACGACGGCCGCTCGCGGGTGCTCACGACCTTCGAGGACACACCGTTCTACGCGCGCTCGCTGCTGGCCTCGACGCTTGGCGGCGAGCCGGTGCGGGCGATGCACGAGAGCCTGTCGCTGGACCGGTTCCGCAACCCGCTGGTCCGGCTGATGCTGCCGTTCCGGATGCCACGGCCGCTGCCGCGTTAGGCAAACGCGCTCCGACCGAACTTTCGCTTCCTGTCGCTGTGCTCCGGCAGTCCCGGCGACGCCGGTCGCGCTCGGGCAGATTGCTCAATGCCCTTCTCCCTATCGGAGAGTTCATTCGCTCACCCCGTCATTCCGGGTCCGCGCAGCGGAGCCCGGAATCCAGACCCCCCGACGCGCCAAAGCTTTACACGGACAGCGGTTCTGGATTGCCCGCCTCCGGCGTGCCCCTCCGGATCCGGGCTCGACTTCGGCGCCCCGGAAAGACGGCGTGTCTCGCCGCTCGTCAAACGTCTACGTCACGTGGATTTCGGAGCGGATTCTCATCCTCGCTGGCGAGTGAGTTGCATTTCGCCACGCGCGTGACCCGCGGCGCGCCAGCCAGCGACCGCGCTGTTTGCCGTGCGGCCCGGCTTGTGCGAGAGGGCGGCGGCTGCGATCCTTGCGCCGTCAAACGGGGCGGTCTCCTTGATGCGAGTGGACGAGGCGTCTCCCGCCCCACGCGTCCTGATCTACAGCCACGACACCTTCGGGCTCGGCCATCTGCGGCGCTCGCGGGCGATCGCCAACGCGATCGTCGCGCGCAACCGGGGGGCGCGGGCGACGATCGTGTCGGGCTCGCCGGTGATCGACCGTTTCGGATTCGCGCCGGGTGTGCGCACGGTCCGGCTGCCGCCGGTGACGAAGTTCCGCGACGGCGGCTATGCGAGCCTCGACGCCGACATCCCCCTCGCTCGGACGGTCGCACAGCGATCGACGACCATCGTGCGGGCCTGCGAAGACTTCAGGCCCGACCTCGTCATCGTCGACAAGGAGCCCGCGGGCTTCCACGGCGAATTGATGCCGGTGCTCGAAGCGGCCGCGAGCCGCGGGATCCGGCTCGTCCTCGGCCTGCGCGACGTGCTCGACGATGCCGACCGCCTCGTTCCCGAATGGGAGCGCAAGGGTGCGGCCGAGACGATGGCGCGCTTCTACGACGAGATCTGGGTCTACGGCCTCAGCCGCATCCACGAGCCGCTGGCGGCATTGCCGATGGAGGCGGAGATGGCCGCGCGGATCGGCGAGCGCCTGATCTACACCGGCTATCTCCGCCGGGCGCTGCCCGAGCGGCGTGCCGACCGGGATGAGCCGGCCATCGCGGCCGGCCCGTTCATCCTCGTGACACCGGGGGGTGGCGGCGACGGCGCGGCGCTCATCGACTGGGTGATCGGCGCCTACGAGATCGATCCCGGGATCCCCCTCCCCGCCCTCATCGCATTCGGCCCCTTCCTCGATGCGGAGACCCGCGAGCGCTTCAGTGCGCGGATCCGCCGGCTCGCCGGACGGATCTCCGCGATCACCTTCGACAGCGAGATCGAGTTTTTGATGCGCAAGGCGTCCGGCGTGGTGGCGATGGGCGGCTACAACACCTTCTGCGAGATCCTGTCCTTCGACCGGCGCGCCATCCTTGTCCCGCGCACCGAACCGCGGCGGGAACAGGCGATCCGCGCGCAGGCGGCTGAGCGGCTGGGGCTCGTCCGGGTTCTGATGGAAGCTGACGGCCGGGCGCCGGAGCGCATGGCTGCGGCCTTGCGCGCCCTGCCGGATCAGTCCGAGCCGTCGCGGGTCTTGGTTCCGGGCCTGCTCGACGGTCTCGACGCGGTCGCCCGCAGGGTTCGGGCCCTGGCGGGCGCCACTTCGGAGTCCTCCTGCGTGCGGGCGTTCTCGTGAAGCCCGTGCGAGTCGCCGTGGTGCTCAAGGGCTACCCGCGGCTGTCCGAAACCTTCATCGCGCAGGAACTGCTCGCCCTCGAACAGCGCGGCCTGCCCCTGGAGATCTGGTCGTTGCGCCGCCCGACCGATCGGGCGCGGCACCCGATGCACACGCAGATCCAGGCGCCGGTCGCCTACCTTCCCGAATATCTTCGCGACGCGCCGCTGCGCGTGCTCGCCGGCTTGGGCGCCGCGCTTCGGCGACCGCGCTTCCCGGCGCTTCTCACGCTGTTCGCCCGTGACTTCCGGCGCGACCCGACCGCCTCGCGAATCCGGCGGCTCGGGCAGGCCCTGGTCCTCGCGCGGGAACTGCCCGCCGACGTGGCGCATCTCCACGTACATTTCCTTCACACGCCCGCCAGCGTCGCCCGCTATGTCGCGCTTCTGACCGGCCGCGGCTGGAGCTTCTCCGCCCACGCCAAAGACATCTGGACGACCCCGGACTGGGACTTGCGCGAGAAGCTCACCGACGCCGCCTGGGGCGTGACCTGCACCCGCGACGGGCTCGCACGCCTCGATCACCTGGCGCCGGGTCGGACGCTGCTCGCCTATCACGGCCTCGACCTCGGCCGTTTCCCCGTCCCGCCCGCGACGCGCGCACCCCGTGACGGTTCGGATCCCGCGGCGCCGCTCCGGCTCCTCTGCGTCGGCCGACTCGTCGCCAAGAAGGGGCATGACGACCTGATCGACGCCGTGGCCGCCCTGCCCGCGAGCCTCCACTGGTGCCTCGACCTGATCGGCAACGGAGAGACTCGGCGCGCCCTGGAGGCGCAGGTCGAGGCGCGCGGCCTGTCGGGACGGGTGTCGTTCCTCGGGTCCCTGGCGCAGCCCGACGTGATCGCCGCCATGCGCGAGGCGGACCTATTCGTGCTGCCAACCAAGCCCGCGCCCGGCGGAGATCGGGACGGGCTGCCGAACGTGCTCATGGAGGCCGCGAGCCAGGATCTGCCGATCCTCGCGACCGGCTTCGCGGGGACGCCGGAATTCCTCACCGACGGGGTGCACGGCGTGCTGGTCGAGCCCGGCGCGCCGGCGGCTCTGGCAGCCGCCATCGAACGCCTGGCCCGTGAGCCGGCCCTGCGCCGGCGCCTGGGTGAGGCCGCGCGGGCACGGCTCGTGCAGGACTTCTCGGAGGAAGCCGCGATCGACCTGATCGCCGGCCGGCTTCGTGCCTCTGCGGGGCTCGGAGCCGCCGCCTCGGCGAGCGAACGGGAATTGTCCGCGTGCGCGTCCTGATCGCGGTGACGCATCTCCTCGGCGCCGGCCATCTCACCCGCGCCGCCGCCCTCGCCCGCGCCTTCGTCGAGGCCGGGCACGACGCGATGCTGGTGTCCGGCGGTGTTCCAGCCCCGATGGTGCGGCTCGACGGCGTGCGCCTCGTACAATTGCCGCCGCTGCACGTCGCCGGGACGGCTTTCGCGATGCCGCTCGGCCCGGATGGCGAGCCGGCGGATGCGGCGCTGCTGGATTCCCGCTGCGCCCTGATGACCGAGGCCCTGGCGTCGTTTCGGCCGGACGCGGTCATCACCGAGCTGTTCCCGTTCGGCCGCCGGGCGCTCGCCAGCGAGTTCATCGCCCTGGTGGAGGCCGCCCGCGCCTCAAGCCCGCGCCCGCTCGTCCTCGCCTCCGTGCGGGACATCCTGGTCGCCTCGTCCAAGCCGGAGCGGATCGCCGAGGCGCATGACCGCGTGGCGGCGCTCTACGATGCCGTCCTGGTCCACGGCGATCCGGCGCTGGTGCCGCTCGACGCGTCCTGGCCGCTCGACGGCCGGACACGCGCGATGATACGCTACACCGGGTACGTCGACGAGGGCAGCCGCCCGGCCCCGGCCGCCGCGCGCGCGGGTGTGCTGGTGGCCGCGGGGTCGGGGCCGGCCGGGCTGCTCCTGCTGCGCGCGGCCGCGGAGGCCGCCCGGCGGCGGCCCGACCTCGGCTGGCAGATCCTGGCCGGGCACGGCGTCCCGGAGCCGGATCTACGCGCGATCGGACGCGCACTGCCGAAGGGCGTGCTCGGCCGCGCCCGGCCCGATTACCGCAGCCTGCTGGCGGCGGCGGCACTCTCGGTGAGTCAGTGCGGCTACAACACCGCCACGGATCTGCTCGCCACCAGGACGCCGGCTGTGCTGGTTCCGTTCGAGGCCGGGGATGAGACCGAGCAGCGACTGCGCGCCGAGCGCTTGGCCGCCCACGGCATCGCCGAGGTCCTGCCGGAGGCGGATCTCACCGCGGACACCCTGCTCCGCGCGGTCGAGGCTCGGAGCGTCGCGCCGGCGCCAGACGCCCATGGCTTCGATCTCGGAGGCGCTCGTCGCTCGGTCGAGATCACGGCGGCGCTGCTCGCCAACCTCCAGCGCATGTCGCGGGGGCCCGCGGCGGGCGCCGGATCGGATCCGTTGGACCGCGCCTTGAACGAGGCCGCGTCGCGCGGCAGGCAGATCCATTTCTTCTGGCGCGACGACGACGCGGTCACCGCGACGCCGGCCCTCGACCGGCTGCTCGCGCTCGCTGCGGCCCACGCCGCGCCGCTCCTGCTCGCCGCCATACCGGCCGGAATCGAGCCCGCCCTCGGCCGCCGGCTCGCCGCGGCTCAGAACGTGAGCGTTGCGGTTCACGGCCTCGCGCATCGCAATCACGCGCCCAGCGGTGAGAAACCCGCAGAGTTCGGCGCGCACCGGCCACACGTCGAACTCCTGGCCGATGCCGTGGCCGGCCTTCGCCTCGCGCGGGAGCGCGTGCCCGGTCCGATCCTGCTGCCGGTTTTCGTGCCCCCTTGGAACCGGCTAGCGCCGACGCTGGCGGCCGCCCTGCCGGATCTCGGCTATCGCGGCCTCTCCGCGGTGCCCGGGGCGTCCGTCCCGGGCCTCCGCCGCATCGACGCGACGCTGGATCCGATCGACTGGCGTGGGTCCCGGTCGCTGCGGGATCCAGAGGCGTTGCTGCGCGATCTGGCCGCCGACATCGCTCGCGAACCTGGCCGGCCAGTCGGCCTGTTGACCCACCATCTCGCTCATGACCCGGCGATCTGGGACTTCGTGGAGGCGCTGCTGTTACGTCTCCTCAAGCATCCCGCAATCCGCGCGCTCGATCCGCGCGAGCTTTTCGACGATGCCGCAATGGACACCACAAGTCCGGCGCCGCATTCTTCAGTCCCACAGATCGCGAGGACTGGTTGAGCCCGCTGCTGTCCATTCGCGACCTCGCCGTCGCCTTTCGAACCGAATCCGCACCGTTCGAGGCCCTGCACGGTCTGTCCCTCGATGTCATGCGCGGGCGCACCCTGGCGCTTGTCGGCGAGTCCGGATCGGGAAAGTCCGTGACCGCGCAGGCGATTCTTCGGATCCTGCCGCCTTCTGCGTCCATCACCCGCGGCCAGATCCTGTTCCGCGATGGTACCGCGGAGACAGACATCGCCCGGCTCCCCGCCGAGGGGGCGGCGATGCGGGCGATCCGTGGGCAGCGCATCGCGATGATCTTCCAGGAGCCGATGACCTGCCTGTCGCCGCTGCACACGATCGGCGACCAGATCGGCGAGGCTTTGCGCATCCATACCGGCGTCGACCGGCGGGAGGCCGACGCGCGGACCCAGGAAGCACTAGCCCGGGTCGGCTTCCCGGATCCGCGCCGGGCCCTGAAGACCTACCCGTTCGAGCTGTCCGGCGGCCTGCGCCAGCGCGCCATGATCGCCATGGCGCTGATCCTGAAGCCGGCCCTCCTGGTCGCCGACGAGCCGACCACGGCGCTCGACGTTACCACCCAGGCCCAGATCCTCGCCCTACTCGCCCGTCTCCAGGAGGAGACTGGGATGGCGATCCTGCTGATCACCCACGATCTCGGCGTCGTCGCCAACATCGCCCACGACGTGGCGGTCCTGTATCGCGGCCGCCTGGTGGAGGCCGGCCCGCGCGACACGGTCATGCGCACGCCGGGCCACGCTTATCTGCGCGCGCTGCTCCACGCGGTTCCCCGGTTCGACATGGCGCCGGGCGAGCGGCTCACGCCGATCCGTCCGGCCCGGGCCGAGATCCCGCCGGTGCAGGCGCGACCGCCGCTCGCAGGTCCGCTCCTGCAGGTCGAGGGCGTCAGCAAGACCTTCACGCTGCGTGCCGGCCGCTTGTGGCAGAAGCCCCGTCTGGTCCATGCGGTCTCCGACGTCTCGCTGAGCCTCGCGGCGGGCCAGACCCTCGGGCTCGTGGGCGAATCCGGTTCCGGCAAGACCACGGTCTCCAAGATGATCATGCGAGCGCTCCAGCCGGATTCGGGGCGCATCCTGTTCGACGACGGCACCGGCCCAAGGGACGTCCACACCCTGAGCGGCGATGCTCTGTTCGCCTACCGGCGCACGGTGCAGTTCGTCTTCCAGGACCCCTACGCCTCGCTCGACCCGCGCATGACGGTCCGGCAGATCCTGTCCGAGCCGATGGAGATCCACGGCGTCCCCGCCGCCGAGCGGCGGGAGCGCTGCCGGGCGCTGATGGCGATGGTCGGCCTCGACGCAGCCGGCCTCGGCCGCTACCCGCACGCCTTTTCGGGCGGCCAGCGCCAGCGCATCGGCATCGCGCGGGCGCTGGCCGCGAAGCCGCGGCTGCTCGTCCTCGACGAGCCTGTCTCGGCCCTTGACGTCTCTGTGCAGGCGCAGATCCTGAATCTGCTCAAGGATCTTCAGGCAGCACTGGGCCTGTCCTACCTCATCGTCTCCCACAACCTGGCAGTGATCGACTACATGGCGGATACGATCAGCGTGATGTGCCGCGGCCGGATCGTCGAGGAGGCCCCTCGCGCCGCCCTGTTCCGCCACCCGGTCCATCCCTACACGCGGGCGCTGCTGGCGGCGGTGCCCGATCCGAGCCTCGACCACCCGCTCGATTTTGCTGCGATCACGGGCGAGCAGAACGATCCCTCGCGTTGGGCCGAGCCCTACCGGCTTGGGGCCGACGAGGCCGGCACCATGCAGGCGATCGAAGCCGGCCACCGCGTCCGCTTCGGTACGGCCCGCGCGGCGGAGGCGGCGTGATGCAGCCGCGGCCGCCCGTCTATCTGGAGCGCCTACGTCGCAAGGTGCTGTCGCCCCTGTTCGACCGCCTGGGCTACGATCTCGTTCCGGCCGCGCCGGACTGGAGCCATCGTCCGACCTCGCCGCGCGAGGTGACGACGCTGCTAGAATCCGCGGCGGCGATCTTGGAGCGCGACCTCGCGGCCGCCGGGATCCCCGCGGGCGGCGACCTTCTCGAGCAGGTGCAGACGTTCTGGGACCTGATCCCGTCCGCCCCGGTCCGCCAGCGCCGCGGCGGCAGCGGCTTCAACGGCGCCCTCCAGCTCTATGTCGCGATGCGGGCGCTGGAGCCGGATTACGTCATCGAATCCGGCGTCTTCCGCGGGCTCACCACCTGGGTGATCCGACAGGCCTGCCCGCACGCCAGGATCTTCTGCCACGACCCGGACCTCTCGGGCCTCCAGTACCGCGACCCGCAGGCCCGCTACAGCACCGCCGACTGGTCCACTGCCGACTGGTCCATGCTCGATCCGGCCGCCACCGTGGCGTTCTTCGACGACCATGTCGCCCAGGGGCGGCGGGTGGTCGAGGCGCAGGCGCGCGGACTGACGCGCCTCCTGTTCGACGACGACGCCGCCGGGCACCGGATCCACGCCCATGGCGGCCCGGCGCATCCGACCATCGCGATGATCACCGGACCCGAGCGCAGCCCGGAGCCGATCCGCTGGACCCGGAACGGCCGCGCGTTCGAGCAGCCGGCCGACGACGCGCTCGTCCGGCAGGCGGCCGGGCTGATCTTACGGTCCCACGCCTTCGACGACCTTCACCGCGCCACCGGCTACTCGCCGGCGCGGCTCACCTCGGTAACGCTGCGGAGTGGCCCGTGAGCGGTCCGGACGCGCGCAAAGGTGCCCCGCCTCGCGGACGGAGCGCCGGCGGCGTGTCCCGCCGCGCCCTCCTGTCCGGTCTCGGCGCCTCCGTTCTGTGGCCCCGGGCGGGCTGGTCTGATGCGGAGGCACCTGCCCCTCCGACCTCCCCGCTGGTTGTCGATCTCACCGCCCATGGGCGGCAGCTCGGCACCACCGGCGGGACGATCCGGACGCTGATCGCAAAGGCGAGGGACGTCCGCTACCTGTCGGTCTACGGTTACACGCGGCTCGTCGGCTACGATGCCGACCTCAATCTCCGGCCCGACCTGCTGGAGCGGGTCGATGTCGAGGGCGGACGCTTCACCTTCACCCTCCGTAAGGGCCACCGCTGGTCGGACGGGCACCCGTTCACCACGGAGGATTTCCGCTATTATTGGGAGGACGTCGCCAACGAGAAGGCGATGAGCCCGGAAGGACCGCCCGCCTTCTTCCTGGTCGACGGCAAGCCGCCGCAGGTCGAGTTCCTCGATCCGCTCACAGTCCGCTACAGCTGGGACCGGCCGAATCCGACCTTCCTCCCGGCGCTCGCCGCGCCGCGCGACCCGCTGATCTACCGCCCGGCCCATTACCTGAAGCCGTACCATGCCCGCTACATCGGCAAGGACGCGGCCGAGGCGAAGGCCAAGGCGCAGAAGCTGCGCAGCTGGGCGGCGCTGCATAACCGCCTCGACGACAATTACGAGCTGAACAACCCGGACTGTCCGACCCTCCAGGGATGGGTGCCGCGCACCCGGTCGCCGGCGACTCGATTCCGCTTCGATCGGAACCGCAGCTACCACCGGGTCGACACGGCCGGCACGCAGCTGCCCTATGTCGACACCCTCGTGATGGATGTCGCCTCGCAAGGGCTGCTGGTCGCCAAGACCAATGCCGGCGAGGCCGACCTGATGTTCCGCGGCCTGGCGATGCCCGACATCCCGAGCCTGAAGGAGGGCGAGAAGGCGCACCAGTACCGGACCAACCTGTGGCCCGTGGCCCGCGGATCGGAGATCGCGCTCTACCCGAACCTCACCACGGCAGACCCGGTCTGGCGCGCCCTCAATCGCGACGTCCGCTACCGCCACGCCCTGTCGCTCGCCATCGACCGGCGGACGCTGAACAACACGCTGCTGTTCGGCATCGGCACGGAGGGCAACGATACGATCGTGCCGGAGAGCCCTTTGTTCTCGCCGGAGCTGCGGACCCTGAACGCCGGCTACGATCCCGCGCAGGCCTCGGCGCTGCTCGATGCAATCGGACTGACCGGCCGCGACGGCTCCGGCACGCGCCTGTTGCCGGACGGCCGCGCCCTCGAGCTCGTCGTGGAGAGCGACGGCGAGGCCGAGATGGTGCTCGACGCGCTGCTGCTGATCACGGAGTTCTGGCGCGAGGTCGGCATCCGCCTGATCACCAAGCCCCAGGAGCGCACGAACCTGCGCCGACGCTCCATCGCCGGCATGACGATCATGGTCGCCGCGCAGGGCCTCGACCTCGCGGTCCCGACCGCGATCATGCCGCCCACGGAGCTGAGCCCGGCCCAGCCGGAGCACTACGCCTGGCCGCTCTGGAGCCTGAACGTCGAGAGTCGCGGCAAGAGCGGGCAACCCTGCGACGTCCCGGACGTGCAGCGGCTGATCCAACTCGACCGCGCGTGGCGCGAGACCGACGATTCCGGGAAGCAGGCCGACATCTGGCGCGAGATGCTGATGAACCACGCGCGCAACACCTGGGTGATCGGCACGGTGGCGGGCGCGCTTCAGCCGGTGGTCGGGGCCGACCGCCTGATCAACCTGCCGAAACGCGCCCTCTATTCCTGGGAGCCCACCGCGATGATTGGTGTTCAGCGCCTCGACGAGCTGTTCTGGGATAAGGGCGCCGACAAGCGCGCGGAGGTCCGGTGATCGTCCAGATCCTCCGGCGCCTGGTGACGATGGCGCTGACGCTCCTCGTCATCTCGGCGCTCGTCTTCGTCATCATCAAGCTGCCGCCGGGGGATTACCTCACCAACCGGATCATGGAGCTGCGCGCCACAGGGGATGCGGGCTCGGTGGCCAAGGCCGAACTACTCATCAGCCAGTACGGCCTCGATCGGCCGGTCTGGCAGCAATACCTGATGTGGATCGGCGCCATGCCGGGCCCGGCCGGGTTCTCCGGCCTGCTGCAAGGCGACTGGGGCTGGTCGTTCGAGTACGACAAGCCGGTGGCGGAGGTCGTCGGCGATGCGCTCTGGCTGACGCTGCTGATCAACATCACCGCCGTGATCTTCGTGCACGTCGTGGCGATTCCGGCCGCGATCTACTCGGCGACGCATCGGCACACGTTCGGCGACGCGGTCGTGACGCTCCTGGGCTATGTCGGCCTGGCCTTGCCGGGCTTCCTCCTCGCGCTGATCCTGCTGTTCTACACCAACCGATACTTCGGACTCTCGATCGGGGGCCTCTACGATTCGGCCCTGACAAACCAGCCCTGGACCTGGACCAAGGTCCGCTCGCTGCTCGCGCACCTGATCGTGCCGACGCTGGTGATCGGGCTGGGCGGCACCGCGGCGATGATCCGGCGTATGCGCGCCAACCTCCTCGACGAATTGGCGAAGCCCTATACGGTCACCGCCCGCGCCAAGGGTCTTCCGCCGCTGCGGGCGCTGTTGAAATACCCGTTCCGGATGTCGCTGAACCCGTTCGTGGCCGATATCGGCAACCTGTTGCCGCACCTCGTCTCCGGATCCGTGCTGGTGTCCCTGGTGCTGAGCCTGCCGACCGTGGGGCCGCTGCTCCTCGACGCCCTGCGCAGCCAGGATCAGTTCATGGCCGGGTTCATCCTGATGTTCGTCGCCGCGCTGACGCTAATCGGCATGTTGATCTCGGACGTGACCCTCGTCTGGCTCGATCCCCGCATCCGCATGGGCTTACGATGACCGACGCGGCCCCCGTAGCCGGCCACTTCGTCGATCCCGCGCCGTTCGAGTCGGAGGCGCGGGCCGAGAGTTCGACCGGCAGCGCATCCGCGTGGCGGCTGATCCTGCGCAAGTTCCTGCGCCACCGCCTGGCGGTTGCGTCGGCGCTGATCCTGCTCGCCCTGTACGCCACAGTGCCGTTCGTAGAGGTGCTGGCCCCCTACGGCCAAGCGCGGCGCAACGGCGACTTCCTCTACGCGCCGCCTCAGGGTGTTCACCTCTTCCACGAAGGGCGGTTCGTCGGCCCGTTCGTGTACCCGTATCGGGCCCATCTCGACCTCGACACGTTCCGCCGGGACTACGTCGTCGACACGCGGACGCCTCAGGCCCTGCGCTTCCTCTGCCGGGGTGACGGCTACGACTGGCTCGGCCTCGTGCGCACCGATCTCCACCTCGTCTGTCCGCCCGAGACCGGAACGCTGTTCCTGCTCGGCACCGACAAGCTCGGGCGTGACCTGTTCTCGCGCCTGATCTACGGGGCCCGGATCTCCCTCACCATCGGCCTCGTCGGCGTCGCGATATCCTTCTCCCTCGGCCTGCTGTTCGGCGGGATCGCGGGCTATTTCGGCGGATTGGTCGATGCCGGGGTGCAGCGGCTCATCGAGGTGGTGCGGTCCCTGCCCGAGCTGCCGCTGTGGCTCGCGCTCTCGGCCGCGCTGCCGCCGAACTGGAGCCCGCTCCTCGTCTTCTTCGGCATCACGGTGATCCTCGGCCTGCTCGACTGGCCGGGCCTCGCCCGGGCCGTGCGCGGCAAGCTCCTCGCGCTGCGCGAGGAGGATTTCGTCCAGGCCGCCGAGCTGATGGGTGCCTCGCCCACCCGCGTGATCGGCCGCCATCTGATCCCGAACTTCATGAGCCACCTGATCGCGTCGGCAACCCTGTCGATCCCGACCATGATCCTCGGCGAGACCGCCCTCTCCTTCCTGGGTCTTGGCCTCCGGCCGCCGGTGACGAGCTGGGGCGTCCTCCTCAACGAGTCGCAGAATTTGGCTGCAGTGCAGCTCTACCCGTGGCTGCTGCTGCCGGTTCTTCCGGTCCTCGTGACGGTGCTGGCCTTCAACTTCCTGGGAGACGGTCTGCGCGACGCCGCCGATCCGTATCACTGAGGCACGCGGTTGGCGGGCTCACCGGACTCGGCTTCGGTCGACAGCAACGCCATGATTGCGAGCGAAGCGAAGCAGGTCAGCGGCGCTCCAATCACCGAACGCGCTACCCGGGTCGCCTCGCTGCGCTCGCGATGACGCCGCCTCTGCCACCTACCCTGCCAGGGGAAGCGGCGCGATCCGAGTCGGGGCGGCGACGCTCTTCCGCTCGATCAGGCCCGGCGGCGGCACCGGCGCGTTGATGGTGCAGACCACGCCGCTCGGCTCGTAGGACAAGGTCACCTCGCCGGCCAGCTCCCGGGCGAGACTGCGCTCGATCAGACGTGAGCCGAACCCGGTGCGGGTCGGCTTCTTCACGAGCGGCCCGCCGCTCTCCGCCCAGCGCAGGAACAGGTGCGACTCCGCCTCGCGGCGCACCGTCCAGGCGATCTCGACGCAGCCGCCCTCGGTTGAGAGCGCCCCGTACTTCACGGCGTTGGTGCCGAGTTCGTGCAGCGCCATGGCGATCGAGAGCGCGAGCCGCGGCGGCAGGCGCAGCGCCGGCCCGATCACGCGGAACCGGGAGGCGTGGCCATCGCTCGCCTCCAGAGGCCGGATCGCGTCCGCCACCACCGCGGAGAGTTCGGCGCCCTCCCAGCTCTCGCGGGTCAGGACGTCGTGCACGCGGGCAAGGGCCAGGAGACGCGCCTCGAACGCGGCCCGGGCGGCGTCGGCCTCGGCGCCTTCGAGGCCGCGCAGGGACTGGGCTGCGATCGACTGGACGGTTGCCAGCGTATTCTTGACCCGGTGATTCAGCTCGTGGATCAAAAGCAGCAGGTGTTCCTCGGCGTTCTTCGCGTCCGAGATGTCGATGTTGCAGCCCGTATAGCCGAGGAAATTTTGGTCATCGTCGAGGCGCGCGACGCCCTCGCATTGAAGCCAGCGCACAACCCCGTCCTTGTCGATGACCCGGACCTCGATGCGGAACGGCAGGCGTTCCGCGAAGGCCTCGCCGAAGGCTGTCCGGAAGGTCTGAAGATCGTCCGGATGCACGATCCGATGCCAGCCGTCGTCTGCAAACTCCGCCGCGGGCAAGCCGAACACGTGCTCGAAATGCAGGTTCGCGAAGCTGACCGCGCCGGTCTCATCGGTCATCCAGATCAGCGCGGGCGCCGAATCGGCCATGTGGCGGAACCGGGCCTCGCTCTCGCTGAGGGCAGTCAGGCCGCGCCGCGTGTCGGCGAGCGCGCGGTCGCGCTCCTCCTCCCGCGTCCGCAACCGCAGCGAGGCATCCGACAGCACCGCGCCGAGCCGCTGGATCTCATGGACCGGCGAGGGCACGCGCGGGATGGCCTCGCCGCGGGCCAGGGCCGGTCCGGAGGCGGCAAGCAGGCGGAGCGGGCGCGACACCCGCGACCAGAGATTGACCGCGAGCAGCGACGAGGTGGCGAGCACCAGCAGGCCGAAGCCCGCGAAGGCCCAGATCCAGCGCCGGACCCGCGCGTCGACGATGCTTTGCGGGATGCTGGTGGCGACCATCCAGCCGGTCAGCCGCGAGCGCGCCTCGATCACGACCACGGGCTTGTGCTGGCGATCCTGGCCCTCCCACACGCCCGGCGTCGCCGTCTGAACCTGTCGCAGGCTTGCGAGCCGCTGACGGCCGATCACGGCATCGGGATCCGGCAGGCGCGCCATGACGATGCCGGAGCGGTCGCTGATCCCCGTCGTCCAGCCCGGGACGACTTCGCGCGACAGGATGCCCTGGAGCCGCGCGAGCGGCACGGTGAAGCTCAAGATGTAGGCGACCTCCCCGTCCATCATTACGGGCACGCCGACCGCGTAGGACGCCTCTGCGGGGGTCGGGCCCGGCACGTAGCCGCTCACCGTCGCCCGCTGGGTGCCCCGGGACAGTTCCTGATCGAACGGCAGCGGAACCACCGGCAGCGGCGCGGTGCGCGGGACGCCGGTATTGACCACTTCCTGGCCGTTGGGGCGCCGGAGCAGCACATCCAGGTCGATCGACTCACGCACGAGGCGGGCCTGCGCGTCGAAGGCCTCGAAGTCGCCCTGGCGGATCCGCGGCGAAGTCGCCAGCGTCTGCAGGACGGAGACCAGACCGGCCGTGTCGCGGTCGAGGGATAGCCCGATCCCGCGCACGTTCTCGCGGGCGTCCTGCTCGAACCGGGCCCGCTCCGCGGAGGCGTAGCGCATCAGCAGGATGCTGGTGAACAGCAGGCCCGGGCCGATCAGGGCGATCACCAGGGCGACCAGGTAGACCTGCGTCGAGAAGCCGTTGCCGGAGAAGCGGTGGATCCGCCGCGACAGCCAGGATCGGCGCGCGGGAATCACCGCCGGAACGCCGCCGCCCTCGGACTGGTGATCCGGACTCAAGCGGGGCCCGCCCCCGGCCCGCGGTGCCCCGCGGGCTCCTCGCCGTTCCCTCGCCTCATGACCGGTCGATATGGCCGAGATCGCGCTCCGGGTCGAGGTGGTCCCGGACCCGTTGCTTCAGCGCCTTCACGTCGGGGAAGCCGCCATCGCGCACGCGCTCCCACAGCAGCGCACCGCCGAGCTCGATGCGGAACGCGCCGCCTGTCGCGGGGATCAGGGCGACCTCGCCCAGATCGTCGCGGAAGGTCGAGAGCAGCTCCTGCGCCATCCAGGCCGAGCGCAGCAGCCAGTTGCACTGCGTGCAGTAGGTGATCGCGACGCGCGGCCGGGTCACCGGTGCCTGCATCTCGGTGGTCACGTCGCTGTCGGGCTCCGCGCCCGCTGGCCTCTCGTGCATGGCGGAACAGCGCATTGCGGGCCCCGCCTTGTCAACTGCACGGCATCTGGGCGGCCGCACTTCCGGTGCGGGCTCATACATCGCAGTGTCGGATTTCGGACGGCTGCGCCGCTTCAGAGCGCAGGAACGTCGCGCGCCGTGCTTGACGTCCCGGGCCGCCGCGCCCTAGAAGGCCGGCCACCGGGTCGCCGCGCCTACAAGCGCTGGCAACCATAGGGCGTCCGCTGACGGCGGTGCGCCGGTACGGACGGTTAGCACAGCGGTAGTGCGTTCCCTTCACACGGGAAAGGTCGCAGGTTCGATCCCTGCACCGTCCACCATCCCCCCTCCCCCGAAAATCTGACAATCGCGTCGGTTTGCCACCCGAAACGCGCGTGCTAAGGGCGCACGATCGGCGAACGCATAAGCTTGGACCCGGCCCGTTCCGGGTTGCGAGTCACGGGCAGGGAAAGGGGCGGAAACGGCCATGAAGGATATCCTCGACAAGCTCGAAGAGCGGCGGGCACAGGCCCGGCTCGGCGGTGGCGAGAAGCGCGTCGAGGCTCAGCACAAGCGCGGCAAGCTGACGGCGCGGGAACGCATCGAGCTCCTCCTCGACCATGGGTCGTTCGAGGAATTCGACATGTTCGTGCAGCATCGCTCCACCGATTTCGGCATGGAGAAGCAGAAGATCCCCGGCGACGGCGTGGTCACCGGCTGGGGCACGATCAACGGCCGGACGGTCTTCCTGTTCTCGAAGGACTTCACGGTGTTCGGTGGATCCCTCTCGGAGGCGCATGCCCAGAAGATCGTGAAGGTCCAGGACATGGCGCTGAAGATGCGGGCCCCGATCATCGGCATCTTCGATGCCGGCGGCGCGCGCATCCAGGAGGGCGTGGCGGCGCTCGGCGGCTACGGCGAGGTGTTCCGCCGCAACGTCATGGCCTCGGGCGTGATCCCGCAGATCTCGGTGATCATGGGCCCCTGCGCGGGCGGCGACGTCTACTCGCCCGCCATGACTGACTTCATCTTCATGGTCCGCGACACGAGCTACATGTTCGTCACCGGTCCCGACGTGGTGAAGACCGTGACCAACGAGGTCGTCACCGCCGAGGAACTCGGCGGTGCCAAGGTGCACACGACCAAGTCGTCCATCGCCGACGGCTCTTTCGAGAACGACGTCGAGGCGATCCTCCAGATCCGCCGCCTGCTCGACTTCCTCCCCGCCAACAACATCGACGGCGTTCCAGAACTCGAGAGCTTCGACGATGTCGATCGCCTCGACATGTCGCTCGACACGCTGATTCCCGACAATCCCAACAAGCCCTACGATATGGGCGAGGTAATCCGCCGCGTGGCGGACGAGGGCGACTTCTTCGAGATCCAGGCCGCCTACGCGCGCAACATCATCACCGGCTTCGGACGCATCGAGGGCCGGACCGTCGGCTTCGTCGCCAACCAGCCCCTGGTTCTGGCCGGCGTGCTCGATTCGGATGCGTCGCGGAAGGCCGCCCGCTTCGTGCGCTACTGCGATGCGTTCGGAATCCCGATCGTCACCTTCGTGGACGTGCCGGGCTTCCTGCCGGGCACGGCGCAGGAATATGGCGGCCTGATCAAGCACGGCGCCAAGCTGCTCTTCGCCTATTCGCAGGCGACCGTGCCGCTGGTGACGATCATCACCCGCAAGGCCTTCGGCGGCGCCTACGACGTCATGGCGTCGAAGCATGTCGGCGCCGACGTGAACTATGCTTGGCCGACGGCGCAGATCGCCGTGATGGGCGCCAAGGGCGCGGTGGAGATCATCTTCCGCAGCGAGCTCGGCGACCCGGAGAAGATCGCGGCGCGCACCGGCGAGTACGAGGACCGGTTCCTGTCGCCGTTCGTGGCGGCCGAGCGCGGCTACATCGACGAGGTGATCATGCCGCACTCGACCCGGCGCCGGATCGCCCGGGCGCTCGGCATGCTCCGGACCAAGGAGATGGAGCAGCCCTGGAAGAAGCACGACAACATCCCGCTCTGAGGCGGGATCGTGTGCCGGCGGCGCTGGCCGCCGGCCTCAGCTCCGGTTGCTGTTCTCGATCACCGCGCAGAGCGTCAGGGGGCCCTTGTCCGGCGAGACCATCGCCGAGCAGGTGACGCGCGCTCCGCCGAGATCGATGTTGCTGTGCCGCAGCTTCGTGGCCGTGGCCTGGGCGCGGTGGGCGGCGTCCGTGATGACCGCGGCATCGATGCCCGTGACCGCATGCCCGGCCTGACCGAACAGATCGTAATAGCTGTCCGGCGGGTTCGCGCCGCGGAATTGAGCGCCGACCGAGGACAGGTCCACGCCGCCGCAGGCCAGCGTCAGGGTCATGTCCGGCCCGGCCGTGAAGCTCGCGTAGTCGCTGCGACGCTCCGCGGCCTTGGCTGAGGTCTCCGCCGTGACCTTGTCGACAAGCGCGTCGCAGGATTGTGCGTGAACGGAAGCGTGGCTGGTCGCCAGCATCACGAGAGCCAGACAGGGAACGATTGCGCGCATCGGGGCGAGGTAGCGCGGCGAGCCCTGGAAAACGAGCGCCGCGGCGTTCGGGCGCGGGGCTGCTCCGATTTGCGCGCGTCACGGTCGCGGAGGGTACCGTCCTCGGTCAGGCGCCGGCGATGGCCAGATTCGGATGGCCGAGTTCGAGGAGGACGATCTCCGGCGGCACGCCGAACCGCATCGGGATGCGACTCATCCCGAATCCGCCCGACACGATCATGTGCCGGCCGTCCTGGACGACGTGGCCGTACGAATAATCGTGGCCATAGATTTTCCGGATCGCAGGCGAGCGACCGAAGATCCGGACCTGCCCGCCATGGGTATGGCCGGCCAGCGTGAGGGAAACGCGGTCGGGGAGGTCCATGAAGATGTCGGGCTCGTGCGCCATCAGGATCACCGGCGCCGAATCGGTGACAGCTGCGAGGGTGCGCGGCACGTCCGCGTAGCTGACGGATGTCCAGACGTCCTCGAACGGCTGCTGGTCGGCGAGGCCGGCAATCCAGAACGGGCGTCCATCCTTGGTCAGGCGCAGCGCCTGGTTTTCCATGACGGGGATGCCGCGCGCCTCCAGTAATCCTTTGACCGCGGGCGGCCCGCGACGCGTCTTCTGGACGGCCTTGTCGTCCCACCAATCGTGATTGCCCAGGATCGCGTGCGTTCCGAGCGGCGCCTTCAGATCTTCCATCATCCGGGCGAACTGAGCGAGGGGCAACTTGCGCCACGCGATCTTGCCTGCCGGGTAATCGCCGAGCAGCAGCACGAGATCGGGCTTGAGCGCGTTGGTCGCGTCGACGATCTCCGCGACGCGGTCGAACGGCATGAACGGCTCGCAGACATGGAAATCCGCGAGCACCGCGACCCGCAGGCGCAAGCCCGGATCCCAGTTCGGCAGCGCGGGCGCGTAGGACGTGACGACCAGCCGGTGCATCGGCTCGACGTCGAAGGCGTAGACCCCCGTTGCGGCCGCCAGGCCCGCGCCCGCGCCGAGCCCGGTCAGGAACTGCCGTCGGCTCGGCAGAATCAGCATCGCACCATACCTGTTCGCTCTGGAGGTCGCCGCGATCCCCTAGCTGCGCAGTCCGGCGAAAGCGGGGCGCCGCTGCGCCGGGTCCGGTGGGCCTGACGGCGACTTGTTCAGCACGGTGAAATGAGGCCGCGGAGCGTGGCCTGTCGCCGAGGTCGGTCTATAAGGCACTGTCCCGTCCCGCGAATAGACCCGGAACCAGATGTTGAACCGTCCCCTGCGCATCGGTACCCGCGGCTCGCCGATGGCCCTTGCCCAGACAGGCATGGTGCGCGACCGGATCGTGGCCGCCAATCCGGGCCTGGAGACCGAGCTCGTCGTCGTCACCACGGTGGCCGACAAGATCCTCGACCGGCCGCTCTCCGAGATCGGCGGCAAGGGCCTGTTCACCAAGGAGCTTGAGCAGGCGCTGTTCGCCGACGAGGTGGACGTCGCGGTGCACTCCATGAAGGACGTGGAGACGTGGCTTCCCGACGGACTGACCATCGCCTGCATCCTGGAGCGCGATGACCCGCGCGACGCGTTCCTGTCTCCGCACGCGGACGGATTGGCGGGCTTGCCGGAGGGCGCGCGGGTTGGGACCTCGTCGCTGCGCCGCGGGGCGCAGGTGCTGATGCACCGGCCGGATCTTCGTGTCGTTCCGCTGCGCGGCAACGCGAACACCCGGATGCGCAAGCTCGAAGCCGGCGAGTGCGATGCGACCCTGCTGGCCCTGGCCGGCCTGCAGCGCCTCGGACTGGAAGGGATGGCGCGCAGCATCCTCCCGGTCGACGAGATGCTGCCGGCCGTGGCGCAGGGCGCTTTGGGGATCGAGTGCCGATCCGGCGACAGCGCGATCCACGAGGTCGTCGCGCCGATCGCCTGCGCCCGCACGACCACCGCGATCGCGGCGGAACGGGCGCTTCTGGCGGAGCTGGACGGGTCGTGCCGGACGCCGATCGCCGCTCTGGCGCGGATCGACGGCGAGACGCTGACCCTGGACGGTCTGCTGTTCCTGCCGGACGGCAGCCGTCACTGGGCGGTCACCCGCCAGGGCCCGGCCGTCGACGCGGAGCGCATCGGCCGCGAGGCCGGCGCCGTCCTGAAGGCCGAAGCCGGCGAGACCTACACCCGCCACCTGCAGTAAAGGCCAGCCCATGCCGGACGTGACCCTGGTCGACGTGTTCACCCATGGCGGACGGGGCGGTAACCCCTGCCCCGTCGTCGCGGACGCGCGCGGCCTCGACGCCGAATCCATGCGGGATGTCGCGCGGCGCTACGGCCATGAATCGGGCTTCGCGCTGCCATCGGACGACGGGGCTCACGACCTGCGTTTCCGCTTCTTCGTGCCGAACCACGAAATGGAGATGTGCGCCCACGCGACGATCGGCACGCTCTGGGTTCTGGCTCGGGAGGGGCGGCTGCCGGATTCGACTGTGCGGATCGCCACCGGCAGTGGCGCGGTGACGGGCTTCGTGGCGCCGCGCGGCGACGGGGACTGGACGATCGCGATCACGCAGCCGGCCGGCAGCGTCCGTCCTCTCGCCGGCGAGGCGGAGGACGCGATCCTGACATCCCTGGGGATCGATCGCGGCACCCTGGCGGACCGTCCGGTCCACAACGCCGTGACGTCCCGCGTGAAGACCCTCGTCCCGATGCGTGATGCCGCCACGCTCAATGCCCTGGCGCCGGAATCCGACGCCGTCGAGGCCGCCTGCACGCGGATCGGCTCGACCGGGCTCTACCCTTACGCGGTGCTGGACGGACCGGCGCGGCTGTTCGAGGCGCGGCAGTTCCCGCGGGCCTCGGGCTATCCCGAGGACGCGGCCACCGGGATCGCCGCTGCCGCGCTCGCTTTCGGGTTGCTGGAGGACGGCCTCGTGGCGCCGGATGACCGGCCGATCCGCATCCTTCAGGGCCGGGCGATGGGCCGGCTGTCGGAGATTCGCGTCCGGCTCGGCTTCGCGGACGGACGCGCGATCGGCTGCCTGCTGGAGGGCGATGTCGCGCTCAACGCGACGCCGTAAAGGCGGATCACTCTGATCGTCCATCGCGGTCGCGTCGGATGCTCCGCCGGACGGCGACGAGCTGCCAGACGCCGATGCCGAACACGACCAGGAAGACGAGGCCGAGATCGAGGGCGGCGAAGAGCCGGTCGCCCATATCGGAGCCTCAGAGCGAGGCGGAGCGGCTGAACGCCTCGCGCTCACGCATGCGCTCGATCAGGTCGAGCACGTGTACGACACGGCCGCCGACATCCCACCACGGCCTGAGCGCCGGGCGCTGGCGGGCAGGCGTCAACGGATGGCGGCCGACCGCCTCGATCAGAAACGCAGCTTCCGGAAGCGCCGCAGCCGTAAGGGATGCGGAGACGGCGGGCTCGCGCATCGCGCGAGCGATCAGCACCGCCTTGCGGGCGCCACCGACCCGGGCGCGACGCGTGACCGAATCGTATCCGTTCGCCGCAATCCGGCGCCCGATCTCGGCATATATCAGGCCCGCGGCCCGGATCGCCGGACGGCACTGTGCCGGGAGCACGGTGATCCCGGCTTCGGCCCGCGCATAGAGGCCCTCCGCCTCAAAGAGGAGGCGGGCCACGACTCCGGACAGCGCGGGGCTTGGTTGCGGGTCGGCCATAAACGCGTCCGGGTTGAGACCGGCCGCCCGCATCCAGTCGAGTGGAAGGTAGAGCCGACCCATCCGGGCGTCCTCGCCGACATCCCGCGCGATGTTGGTGAGCTGCATCGCGGCACCAAGATCGCAGGCGCGGGCGAGCGCGTCCGGCTCGCGGGCACCCATGATCAGCGCCATCATGGCCCCGACCGAACCGGCGACCCGGGCGGCGTAGCCGTGAACGGCGGCCAGATCGGCGTAGCGCCGTCCGTCCGCATCCCACGCGAAGCCCTCGATGAGGGCGCGCGGCAGGGTCTCGGGGATCGCGTAGGCGCTGACGATGTCCGAGAACGCGCGATCGGCCGCCGAATCGGCCGGCTGGCCGGCATAGGCGCGGCTGATCCGGCCATCGAGGCGGGTGACCGCGTCGCGCCGGTCGGCCGGGCTCGGCGCCTCGTCGACGAGGTCGTCGGAGAGCCTGCAGAAGGCGTAGAGCCCGTAGGCCGCCTCGCGCACATCTCCGGGAAGCAGCCGCCCGGCCGCGAAGAAGCTCTTCGAGCCTGTGCGGATCGCGGCCCGGCAGGCGGTCCGGTCGGCCGCGGCGGCGAATTCAGGCGGTAACGCGGGCATCGGGCACCACGCTGTCGAGGATACGGGCGGAGGAGAGCACACCGGGCAGACCGGCGCCGGGATGCGTGCCGGCGCCGACGAGGTAGAGATTTCGAACGGCGCCCGACCGGTTGTGCGGTCGGAACCACGCGGATTGTGTGAGCACCGGCTCCAGTCCGAAGCCGGAGCCGCGGTAGCTCAGGAAATCGTCCTGGAAATCCTTGGGTGTCGTCACCTTCGAGGTCACGAGGGCATCGGACAGGCCAGGAAGGACGCTGGTTTCCAGAATCCTGGCGATCCGCCGTCGGTACGGTTCGGCCAGCGCGTCCCAATCCTGTCCGCCCGCGAGATTCGGCACCGGTGCGAGCACGTAGAACGCGTCGCACCCGGCGGGCGCCAGACTCGAATCCGTCGCCGTGGGCCGATGCAAGTAGAGGCTCGCATCGTCCGCCAGCCGCTTCCGATCGAAGATGTCGGCGAGCAGCCCACGGTACCGCGGTCCCAGCAGGATCGTGTGGTGATCAACCTCCGGATAACGGCGGCTCGTGCCGAAGTACCAGACGAACAGCCCCATTGAGGAGCGAGCGCGGCGGAACCGACCCGCGCTCCAGCGCTGCGGCTGCGGAAGGAGCTGCGCGTGCGTCACCGCCGAATCGGCGTTTGAGACCACCACATCGGCTGCGATCGTCTCACCGCTCTGAAGCTCGACGCCCGTCGCCTCGCCCCGCTCCACGCGGATGCGGGCCACATCGACACCGAGGCGGACGCGGCTGCGTTGGCTGCGGATCAGCCGCACCAGACCGTCGACGAGCTGGCCGGTCCCGCCCATGGCGAAATGGACGCCCCAGCGCCGTTCCAGATCGGCGATTAGGCAGTAGATCGCGCTGGCCCGGAACGGGTTGCCGCCGATCAGCAGCGGATGGAAGCTGAAGACCGTGCGCAGCCGCTCGTCACGGATGAAGCGGGCGACCACGTCGTGGACCGAGCGGTGTCCGGACAGGCGAAGCAGATCCGGGGCGATCCGCAGCATCGCTCCGACCTTGTCGAAGGGCACGTGACCGAGCTGCTCGAAGCCGATCTGGCAGACCGCCCTGCTATGGGCCATGAACCGCTCGTAGCCAGCGACATCGTCTGGCGCGACGCGCGCCACCTCGGCGCGCATCTGCTCCGGGTCGCCGTTGTAGGCGAAGGAGGAGCCGTCGGCGAACCGGATCCGGTAGAACGGATCCATCGGCACGAGGGTGACGTCGTCCGACAGCCGGCGCCCGGCGAGGTGCCAGAGTTCCTCGAACAGCTGCGGCGCGGTGACGATGGTTGGTCCGGCATCGAAGGTGAAGCCGTCCTGCCGATGCACCCGTGCGCGGCCGCCGGCCTGCGTGAGACGCTCCAGCACCGTGACTCGATAGCCGCGCGCGCCCAATCGAACGGCCGCGGCCAGGCCGCCGAAGCCGGCTCCGATGACCGCGGCATGGGGCCGTCGGTCGATCTCCTGCCTCACCTTCTGGTCAGGTGCGAGTGTCAGCATGAGTTGACACTAGCGCGGCAGTTTCCGGCCATGCAAGCGGGAAAGGTGTCAACCTGCTGCGGTACACGTTCGTCTTGCGCCCCATTGGCAGGCCGGAGCGGGATCATGCCGGGGCGAACAAAGATCGGCTGCGGCCCTTCCGCCTTCGCGCAAGGCCCGTCGTGCACAGGCGGATCGCCTCACAAAACACGTGTTTGCGCGGAGATATCCGGCCGCAGGACGGCTATAGAGCCTCGGCAGGCCAAGTTTTTGGCAGGGA
Source organism: Methylobacterium sp. FW102-HT35C08 (assembly GCF_058790235.1). Classification (NCBI taxonomy): domain Bacteria; kingdom Pseudomonadati; phylum Pseudomonadota; class Alphaproteobacteria; order Hyphomicrobiales; family Methylobacteriaceae; genus Methylobacterium; species Methylobacterium sp. FW102-HT35C08. Next base: position 3,275,162 of record NZ_JBYTCL010000002.1, read on the forward strand.
AGCGGAAGCGTGATGGACGGTCGTGGAGAGACCATCTTCGTTGCGGGCCATCGTGGGATGGTCGGCTCGGCGATCGTGCGCCGGCTGCGGGAACTCGGCCACGCGCGCGTCCTGACCGCCGACCGGCAGGCGCTCGATCTGCTCGACCAGGCGGCGGTCCGGCAGTTCTTCGCCGAGCACCGGATCGATCAGGTCTACCTCGCGGCCGCCAAGGTCGGCGGCATCCACGCCAACAACACCTATCCGGCCGAATTCATTCACGACAACCTGCTGATCCAGACCAACGTCATCCATGCCGCCCACATGAGCGGCGTCGACCGGCTGCTGTTCCTCGGATCGTCGTGCATCTACCCGAAGCTCGCCGAGCAGCCGATGCGCGAGGATTCGCTGCTCACCGGGGTACTGGAGCCGACCAACGAGCCCTACGCCATCGCCAAGATCGCCGGCATCAAGATGTGCGAGAGCTACAACCGCCAGTACGGGCGGCGCTATCGCAGCGTGATGCCGACCAATCTGTACGGGCCGAACGACAACTTCCACCCAGAGAACGCCCATGTCCTGCCGGCGCTGATGCGGCGCCTGCACGAGGCGAAGGCTGAGGGCCGCGCGACGGTCACCGTATGGGGGACCGGCCGGGCGATGCGGGAATTTCTCCATGTCGACGACATGGCCCGCGCCAGCGTGTTCGTGATGGAGATGGACGACGCGCTCTACGCGGCGAATACGCGTCCGGACCTGTCGCACATCAATGTCGGTACGGGGGAGGATTGTACCATCCGCCAGTTGGCCGAGGCGCTGGCGCGGGTGATCGGCTACGAAGGCGATCTCGCGTTCGACGCGACGAAACCCGACGGCACGCCGCGCAAGCTGATGGACGTGTCGCGGCTCACCGCCATGGGCTGGCGGCCGCAGATCGGCCTGGAGGATGGATTGCGCCAGACCTACGGCTGGTTCCTGGAGAACCACGCCAGCCTGCGCGGCTGAGCGGCTGACCTTTCGGCCTCGCCCGCGCCTTGGCGCGGGGCTGGGCAGCCCACGATCATTGCACACACGATCATCCGCTCGGGAAGGAGCCGGATCATGGCCCAGCGGCCGTCTGACGAGACCGAGAATGCGAGGCGGCGCGAATTCCTGAAGAGCTTCCGGAACTTCGACGCGAATATCCGCTTTCCGGCGCCCTATACTCACTTTGCCGGGAAGCCGCTCACGGCGGCGGACAAGGGCTGGCGTTATGACGCCCTGGGCTATCGCAACGACATCCATGCAGATGCGCGGCCGGCTTCCGAGACCCTGCGGGTGTTCGTCGTCGGTGACAGCACCCTGGTCGACGGGGAATCCTTCGCCGATACCGTGCCCGGCCGGCTTGAAACCGGTCTGAAGCGCGTCCACGGCGAAGGCGCACGCGTCTACAATTTCGGCGCCATCTCGGCCTGCCTGAATCAAATGATCGCTCTGATCACGACACGGCTGATGGACCTTCAGCCGGACGTGATCCTGATCGTTGGCGGCGGCACCGATATGCTCCAGCCGTGGAGCTTCGATCCGCGCGCCGGCTATCCCTACAACCACTTCGCCAACGAATGCCTCTACGACTACGTCTTCGATCCCAGAAAGCAGGATGGGGAGGCGCAGGATCTCACGTTCGACGGCCTGCAGGCGCAGATCTTCCAGCGTCTCGAGAACCTCCGGGCGCTGACGAACTGGCAGTCGGACCTGTGGGAATGGGAAGTGGTGCGGCAGTTCGAGCTGTCGCTGAAGCGGCTCCAACGGCTCGCCCCGGGCATCGGCGCCACAATCCGCTTCCTGCTCCAGCCGGCTGTCGTCCGTAGAGCCGAACGGGTCGGCGACGAGGCGCGCGCCGCTTCCGGCGAATTCCTGGCCTATCTCGACCGGCAATACACGCGGTGCGAGAGCGTGCTGTCCCGCCTCGACGCGGCGCCGATCCCGAGTGCGGCTTTCGGAACGCGAGATCTGAGCCGGATCTTCGAGACCGACAGCCGTCCCATCTTCACCGACGTCGTGCATATGACCTTCGATGGCCGGCAGATGATGGCCGAACGGCTCCAGGAGGAGGTCTCCGCTGCGCTCGGCGGCGCGGTGGAGTTGGGCGCGTAGACTTTGGCCGAGCCCGTCGTCTTCATCGGTGACTCGATCACCGAGCTGTGGGGCTTTCACCGGGCCGGCACCTTCGAGGCCTACGACCTTATCCCGCGCGGCGGATCCGGCCAGACGGCGCGCTGGATCACCATGCGCTTCCGCCGGGACCTTGAGGAGACGGGGGCCAAGGGCGTCCATCTCCTCTGCGGCGTCAACGACATCGGCCGCAACGAGGGTTTCTTCGTCCCCGCCGAGGAGATCGCCCGGACTTTGGCCGGCATGCTCGATGAGGCGCGGGCCTTAGGCGTGAAGACCTGGATCGGCTCGATCATGCCGGCGGCGCGGATCCCCTGGAATCCGGAGGTGCAGGATGCGCCGGCCATGATCGCGGCGGTCAACACGTGGTTGCGCGACCACGCCCACGAGCACGGCGCGACCTTCATCGATTACCATGCCGTGCTGGCGACGGAGACGGGCGCGCTGCGCCCGGAATACGGCACGGACGGGCTGCATCTCAGCCCCGCCGGCTATGAGGCGATCGAGCCGCTGATGCTCGCTTCCCTCGGACGCATCCCGCGGCCGGTCCCGGCCATCGAGGCTGTCGCGCCGTCGGCGAAGCGCCGCCTGGGGCGCCTCGCCGGCATCGTGGTGGCGGCTGCGGCCGTATTGGCTGCCGTCGCCGCCCTCGTTCTCAGCGTCCGCTGATCAGACCCGGCGCACCGCGCCGTGCGCCGCGCTCGTCGTCAGCATGGCGTAGGCGCGCAGAGCCGCGCTGACCTTTCGCTTCCGCAGGCTTGCCGGCTGCCAGCCCGCTGCCTCCTGAGCGACGCGCCGCCGCTCGAGCTCGGCCGGCTCCACCTCCAGACGGATGCTGCGGGCCGGGATGTCGATGGCGATGGGATCGCCGTCGCGCACCAGGCCGATCAGCCCGCCCTCGGCCGCCTCCGGCGAGACGTGGCCGATCGACAGGCCCGAGGAGCCGCCGGAGAACCGCCCGTCGGTGACCAGGGCGCAGGCCTTCCCGAGACCCTTCGATTTCAGGTAGCTCGTCGGGTACAGCATCTCCTGCATGCCGGGGCCGCCGCGCGGACCCTCGTAGCGGATCAGCACCACCTCGCCGGCCTTGACCTTGCCGTTGAGGATGCCGTCGACGGCAGCGTCCTGGCTCTCGAACACCCGGGCCGTTCCGGTGAAGGTCAGGATCGAGGCGTCGACGCCCGCGGTCTTCACGATGCAGCCCTGCTCGGCGAGGTTGCCGAACAGAACGGCAAGCCCGCCATCCTGCGAATAGGCGTGCGCCGCGTCGCGGATGACGCCGGCCTCGCGGTCGAGATCGAGCTCGTCGAACCGGGATTCCTGGCTGAACGCCACCTGGGTCGGCACGCCGCCCGGCGCCGCCCGGTAGAAGGTCTGGACCAAGGCAGACGGTTGACCGCCCACGTCCCAGCGGGCGAGCGCCCCGCCCAGCGTACCGGCCGAGACGTTGCCGACGCTGGTGTCGATCAGGCCCGCCCGGTCGAGTTCGCCCAGGATACCCATGATCCCGCCGGCGCGGTGCACGTCCTCCATATGGACGTTGGCGACCGCCGGAGCGACCTTGCACAGCACCGGCACCCGCCGGGACAGCCGGTCGATATCGGCCATGGTGAACGGAACCTCGCCCTCATGGGCGGCGGCCAGCAGGTGCAGCACCGTGTTGGTCGAGCCGCCCATGGCGATGTCGAGGGTCATCGCGTTCTCGAACGCCTGGAAGCTCGCCACCGCCCGCGGCAGCACGCTGGCATCGTCCTGCTCGTAGTGGCGGCGGGCGAGATCGACGATCAGGTGGCCGGCCTCGACGAACAGGCGCTTGCGGTCGGCATGCGTGGCGAGCACCGAGCCGTTGCCCGGCAGCGCCAGCCCGAGCGCCTCGGTGAGGCAGTTCATCGAGTTCGCCGTGAACATGCCCGAGCACGACCCGCAGGTCGGGCAGGCCGAGCGCTCGATCACCGCGACGTCTTCGTCGGAGATCCGGTCGTCGGCCGCCGCGATCATCGCGTCGACGAGGTCGACCTTCTTGGCGATGCCCGGAAGCTGAACCTTGCCGGCCTCCATCGGGCCGCCGGAGACGAACACGGTCGGGATGTTGAGGCGCAAAGTCGCCATCAGCATGCCGGGGGTGATCTTGTCGCAATTCGAGATGCACACCATCGCGTCGGCGCAGTGCGCGTTGACCATGTACTCGACGGAATCGGCGATCAGCTCGCGGGAGGGGAGCGAGTACAGCATCCCGTCATGGCCCATCGCGATGCCGTCATCGACCGCGATGGTGTTGAACTCCTTGGCGACGCCGCCCGCGGCCTCGATTTCCCGGGCGACCAGCTGGCCGAGATCCTTGAGATGAACGTGGCCCGGCACGAACTGGGTGAAGGAGTTCACCACCGCGATGATCGGCTTGCCGAAATCGGCATCCTTCATGCCGGTGGCGCGCCACAGGCCGCGGGCGCCGGCCATGTTGCGGCCGTGGGTGGTGGTGCGGGAGCGATAGACGGGCATCGAGAGCTTCGACTGGTTCAAAGGTGAGGGGCTTCTGCGCCCGCACCCGCGCCATCGCAAGCGTCGCCGAAGGCCCTGCACCCGTGGCATGCTCCTGGCGGATGGCAGTGCGGAGGGGATTAGATCGATGACAGAGGTGGAGTTCCTCCGGCAGGCCATCGCGCAGGGTCAGGGCTTAGCCGAGGCCGACCTCGTCCTGAAGGGCGGCCGATTCCTCGACCTCGTCACCGGCGACCTCGTCGCGTCCGACATCGCGATCTGCGGCGATCGTATCGTCGGGACTTTCGGCGCGTATCGCGGCGCGCGGGAGATCGACGTGGCCGGCAGGATCGTCGTGCCGGGATTCATCGACACGCATTTCCACGTCGAGTCGTCGCTGATGCCGCCGCAGGAATTCGAGCGCTGCGTCCTGCCGCACGGCGTCACCACGGGCATCTGCGACCCCCACGAGATGGCCAACGTCCTCGGCACCGAGGCCTTTGCGTGGTTCCTCGCCGCGTCGGAGACCCTGGCGATGGACCTGCGGGTGCAGCTCTCCTCCTGCGTCCCGGCCACCGACCATCTGGAGACCTCGGGCGCGCGGATCGACGCGCAGGACCTCCTGGCCTTCGCCGGCCATCCCAAGGTGATCGGGCTCGCCGAGTTCATGAACTTTCCCGGCGTGCTGGCGGGCGATCCCGGGGTGCTGGACAAGCTCGCGACCTTCCAGGGCCGGCACATCGACGGCCACGCGCCGCTGCTGCGCGGCAAGGGCCTCAACGGCTATATCGCGGCCGGCATCCGCACCGAGCACGAGGCGACCACGCCGGAAGAGGCCCTGGAAAAGCTGTCCAAGGGCCTCACGGTGCTGATCCGTGAAGGCTCGGTCTGCAAGGATCTGCACGCGCTGGCGCCGATCCTGACCGATCAAACGGCGCCGTTCCTGGCCTTCTGCACCGACGACCGGAATCCCCTCGACATCGCCGAGGAGGGGCATCTCGACTTCGTCATCCGCACGGCGATCGCGCTCGGCGTCCCGCCGCTGGCCGCCTACCGGGCGGCGTCCTGGTCGGCGGCGCGGGCCTTCGGGCTGCACGATCGTGGCTTGGTGGCGCCCGGGCAGCGCGCCGATCTGGTCGTGCTCGACGACCTCGCCGCCTGCGCGGTCTCGCAGGTGTTCAGCGCCGGGCGCCCAGTGGATGCGGCGCTGTTCGACGCGCGGACCGCCATCGACCCCATCGGCCGCGGCAGCGTGCGGGCGCGGCGCGTCACCGAAGCGGATTTCGCCGCGCCGGGCTCCGGACCGTCGACGCCGGTGATCGGCGTCGTGCCGGGCAAGATCATCACCCTGCGCCACGACCTGACCCTGCCCTATTCCAGCGGCGAGCGGCGGATCGATCTCGATCAGGACGTCATCAAGGTCGCCGTTGTCGAGCGACACGGCCGGACGCCGCCGGGCGCAAGCGGAATCGGGGTCGCGTTCGTGAAAGGGTTCGGCCTGAAGCGCGGCGCCATCGCCTCTTCGGTCGGGCATGACAGCCACAACATCACGGTGGTCGGCGCGGATGACGGCGACATGGCCGTGGCGGTCAACCGCCTGGGCGAGATCGAGGGCGGCTTCGTGGTGGTCGAGGGCGGTCGCGTTCTGGCCGAGATCGCCCTGCCGATCGCCGGCCTGATGAGCCTGATGCCGTTCGATGACATCCGCAGCGCTCTCGTAACCTTGCGGGCCGCGGCGCGAAGCCTCGGCGTGGTCCTGCAGGAGCCGTTCCTGCAGGTGGCATTCCTGCCGCTGCCGGTGATTCCGCACCTGAAGATCACCGACCGCGGGCTTGTCGATGTCGACCGCTTCGCGCTGATTGACCCGTGAATTAGATTGCGCGCAATTTAAATTGAGCCTATGCAGATCCGAGCCGGCACCTACATGCCGACTCTCGTCCACAAACCGGAGACCGTCATGTCCGTAGACGTGAAGTACCGCACCACCGCCACCGCAACCGGAGGCCGCGACGGCGCCGCCCGGACGGCCGACGGCAGCTTCGAGGTGAAGCTCTCCACGCCGAAGGAACTCGGCGGCGCGGGCGGCCCCGGTGCGAATCCGGAGCAGCTCTTCGCGTCCGGCTACTCGGCCTGCTTCCTCGGCGCCATGAAGGCCGTCGCCCCGTCGCTGCATCTGAAGGTGCCGGCTGAGACCACCGTGACCGCCGATGTCGGCATCGGCCCGCGCTCCGAGGGCGGCTTCGGCATCACCGCCGACCTGACGATCAGCCTGCCGGGCCTCGACCGCGCCGAGGCGCAGAAGCTCGTCGATGCGGCGCATCAGGTTTGCCCGTACTCGAACGCGACGCGCGGCAACGTCAACGTCGGGCTGAAGCTCGCCTGATCGCTTCGTCATCCCGGGGCAGCACCGAGCGGCCCGGGATTCAGACACGCCGAGGCGCGCAGGTCAGCACCGACAGAGGCTCTGGATTCCGGGCTCGCCTTTGGGCGCCCGGAATGACGACGTGTCACCGGGTTGCCTGATCCGAAGCCCGGATCCAAGAAGCGGGTCGCAAGGATCCCGAGCAGTCTCGTACGATCGCTCCATCATCCCGGGGCCGCGGAGCGGAGCCCGGGATCCAGACCCGCCGACGCGGGACAGCTTGCACCGACAGCGCGTCTGGTTTCCGGGCTCGCCTGCGGCGCCCCGGAATGACGGCAGATTACCAGGCTACCCGATCGTCGTTCGCGCCCGCATGCAGACGCGGTCGGCCGCATCGAGCGTCACGCCCTCGAAACCTGCCTCTGTCAGCCGGCCGCACACGCGAAAAATCTGGTTCGCCGTCATTGGTGACACGCCGCGATAGCTGAACGTCGGCGGCACGGAGCCCAGCAGGGTCGCGGCGAGGTTCAGGAGCAGGCTCGCCTGCATCGGTCCGTGGACGACCAAATCGGCGTAACCTTCGACCTGCGTCGCGTAGGGCCGATCGTAGTGGAAGCGGTGGCCGTTGAAGGTCATCGCCGAGTAGCGGAACAGCAGGGTCGGCGACGCCAGCACCTCCCAGACCGCCTCATAGGCGTCGGGATCGTCGCGCTCGGGCGCGGCGGCCGTGCCGGTCTGCGCGTTGGCCGCCTCGCGATAGACGATGTCCTGCCGCTCGCGGATCGCGACGCCGCGTTCCGTCGCGACCGCGTGGTCCACGGTGACGAAGGCGAGTCTACCGCTGCGCCCCGCCTTGAACGCCACGTCCCGCACGGTCTCGGTGCGCGTGACGCGATCGCCCACGCGGAGATCGGCCAGCGTCTCGATCTGCCCGCCCGCCCACATCCGCCGCGGCAGCGGCACGGGCGGCAGGAACCCGCCCTTGGCGGCGTGGCCGTCAGGTCCGAGGGAATCGGCTGGTGGGGTCTCCGGGGCGAGGCACCAGTGCAGGGCGGGCGGCGCGATCCCGGCCGCGACCGGGGCGAGATGCGGCGCGAAGGTCGCGTTGAACTCGGCCATCAGGCGCGGGGTGACAAGGTCGGACGCCTCGCGGGTCCGCCCGATCCAGGCGGCGAAATCGGTCATGTCAGTAGGATCGCGGCAGGCAGAGCACGTGCTCGGACAGGTAGGCGAGGATCAGGTTCGTGGAGATCGGCGCGACTTGGTAGAGGCGCGTCTCGCGGAACTTGCGCTCGATGTCGTACTCCTCGGCGAAGCCGAAGCCGCCATGGGTCTGGATGCAGGCGTTCGCCGCCTCGAAGGAGGCGTCGGCGGCGAGCATCTTGGCCATGTTGGCCTCGGCCCCGGGATTGGCGCCGCCCTCGTAGAGGGTCAGCGCCTCGCGGACCATCAACTCGGCCGCGCGCATGTTGGCGTAGGCCCGGGCGATCGGGAACTGCACGCCCTGGTTGGCGCCGATCGGCCGGCCGAACACCGCGCGCTCCCTGGCATAGGCCCTCGCCTTGTCGATGAACCACTTGGCGTCGCCGACGCACTCGGCGGCGATCAGGATGCGCTCGGCGTTCATGCCGGACAGGATGTAGCGGAAGCCCCTGCCCTCCTCGCCGATGAGGTTCTGCGCCGGCACGCGGAGATTGTCGAAGAACACCTCCGTGGTGGCATGGTTCATCATCGTCCGGATCGGCCGGATGGTGAGGCCGTTGCCCGTGGCCTCGCGCATGTCACCAGGAGCACCGACAAACCGTCCGTGCGCTTCATGCCCTCCGTCCGCGGCGTCGTGCGGGCGAGCAGCAGCATCAGGTCCGAGTGCTCGGCGCGGCTGGTCCAGATCTTCTGGCCGTTGACGACGTAGTGGTCGCCCTCCAGGCGCGCCGTCGTCTTCAGGCTGCCGGTATCGGTGCCGGATGTCGGTTCGGTCACGCCGAAGGCCTGGAGCCGTAATCGACCCTCGGCAATGGCCGGCAGGTACGCGGCCTTCTGCGCCTCCGAGCCGTGCCGCAGCAGCGTGCCCATCGTGTACATCTGCGCGTGACAGGCGCCGCCGTTGCAGCCCGCGCGCTGCACCTCTTCGAGGATCGCGGCGGCCGCGGAGAGCGGCAGGCCGGAGCCGCCAAATTCTTCGGGGATCAGCACCGAGAGGTAGCCGCTCTCGGTCAGCGCGTTCACGAACGCGGTCGGATAAGCCATCTCCCGGTCGAGCTCCCGCCAGTACGGCCCCGGGAACCCGGCGCAGAGCTTGGCGACCGCCTCGCGGATCTCGGTGTAGGCTTCCATCGGGAGCTCCTCAGGCCGTGCGGCCGCCGTCGACGGGCAGATCAACGCCGGTGATGAACGCCGCCTCGTCGGAGGCGAGGAACAAAGCCGCGGCGGCGATGTCGCTCGCCTGCGACAGGCGGCCGAGCGGGATCGTGGCGATGAAGCGGTCGCGATTCTCGGGCGTGTCGAGGACGCCCATGAAATGCTCCAGCAGGCCGGTGGCGCCCATGACCGGGCAAAGGGCGTTCACCCGGATCTTCCAGGGCGCCAGCTCCAGGGCCAGCGACTTCGAGGCGAGGCTCGCCGCACCCTTGGAGGCGTTGTACCACGTGAGCCCCGGTCGCGGCCGCAGCGCCGCCGTCGAGCTGACGTTGAGGATTGCGCCGCCGCCCGCGTCGCGCATCAGCGGGGCGACTTCCCGGACGTAGTGGAAGATCGACTTCACGTTGACCCGGAAGACCCGGTCGAAATCCTCCTCGGTCACCTCCATCAGCGGCTTGTTGCGATGCGTCGTCCCGGCGTTGTTGACGAGGACGTGCGGCACCCCGAAGCGCCGCCGGGTTTCGGCGACGCTGGCCGCAACGTTGGCCGCCACGCCGACATCGGCGGCGATCGCCAGGGCCCTGTCGCCGATCTCCGCGGCGACCCGCTCGGCCGCAGCGCCGTCGATGTCCACGCACGCCACCCTGGCGCCCTCGGCGGCGAAACGCTGGGCGATGCCCGCCCCGAAGCCGCTTCCGGCGCCTGTCACGAGCGCGATCTTGCCGTCGAGCCTCATGGTCTCCTCCTAAAGGTGCGACCCACCGTCGTGGGGCGGCCCTCAATCCAAGCCGGCGAACTCCGCCCGGATCCGCGCACTGTGTTCGCCGATCGTCGGCACCGGACCGAGGGCGCGGACCCGGCCGTCGATCAGCACAGGCGGCGCGACGATGCGGGCCGGACCGGCCGGGGTCTCGACCTCCGCGCGGATCAGGGCCGGATGGCTGGCGAGATCCGACAGGGCGTTGACGAAGCCGTAGGCGGTGCCGGCCGCTTTCAGCCGGGCCGCAGCGGCGTCGCGGCTCAGCCGCACCAGGGCAGCACCGATGCGCAGATCGACGGCGGCGCGGTTGACCACGCGGGCGTTGTTGGACGCGAACCCCTCCGCCCGGGCGAGATCCGGCTCGCCGAGCACGCCCGCGCAGAAGCTCGCCCATTCGCGCTCGTTCTGGATCGAGATCAGCACCAGGCTGCCATCCGCGGTCGGAAAGGCGCCGTAGGGGCAGATCGACGGGTGGGCGAGGCCGACCCGCTTGGGCGCTTCCCCGGTGCCCTCGAAGTAGAGCAGCGGCACGTTCATCCAGTCGGCGGCGGCACTGAACAGGCTGACCTCGAGGGCGCAGCCCTGCCCGGAGATCCCACGGGCGATCAGCGCCTCCAGGATTGCGGCATGAGCATCCATCCCGCAGGCCACGTCGCAGACGGAGACGCCGACGCGTCCGGGTCCTGCCGGATGGCCAGTGATCCCGGCGAGCCCGCTCTCGGCCTGGACCAGCAGGTCGTAGGCCTTCATGTCGCTGTAGGCGTTGTCGGCGCCGTAGCCGGAAATGTCGACGGTGATCAGCCGCGGGTGGCGCGCGCGCAGCTCCGCGGCGCCGAAGCCCGCGCGGGCAGCCGCTCCCGGCGCGAGGTTCTGCACGAACACGTCGGTTTGCGCGAGGATCGCGTGCAGGAGGCGGGCGTCCGCGGGATTCTTGATGTCGGCGACGAGGCTCTCCTTGCCGCGATTGAGCCAGACGAAGTAGCTCGCCAGCCCGTTGACCGACGCGTCGTAGCCGCGGGCGAAATCACCCTCGGGGCGCTCGATTTTGATAACGCGCGCGCCGGCATCGGCCAGCCGCGAGGTGCAGTAAGGGGCGGCGACCGCCTGCTCCAGTGCGAGCACGGTCAGCCCTCGCAGCGGCAGGTTCTGGCGCATCCGGATCCTTCGACGTTGTGCGGCCTCGCAGGACCGACGCCGGATGAACTGGAACGGCGAATGGCCCCGCCAAGCGGGCCAGAGTGACAGGGCCGCCCGGCCGTCGGCTTCGGAGCGGCTGTCCCGGGGGGCTCAGCATTACTTCGAGGGAAGCGAAGCGATCGACATGCGCCACGGTCGCCGACGTCCCGCGGCCCTGGGTTGCTTCGCTCCGCTCGCAAAGACGGCGGTCGCGATTACTCCGCTGCTCGCAGCGCCGGCGGGCCGCGAACCTCCTCCACCGGCTCCGGATCATCGAGCGCGGTGTCCACCTCCTGCGGCTTGTCCCGGAACGACAGCCGGTGGGCCAGCCGATCGAGGTAGAGGTAGATGACCGGCGTGGTGAAGAGCGTGAGCACCTGGCTCACCGCGAGGCCGCCGACCATGGCGTAGCCCAGGGGCTGCCGGATCTCGGATCCGGTCCCGTGCGCGAACATCAGTGGAATGCCGCCGAGCAGGGCCGCCATCGTGGTCATCAGGATCGGGCGGAACCGCAGGAGGGCGGCCTGCCGGATCGCGACCTCGGGGCTGAGACCCTCGTCGCGCTCGGCCGCGATGGCGAAGTCGACCAGCATGATGCCGTTCTTCTTCACGATGCCGATCAGCAGGATGATGCCGATCAGCGCGATCAGGCTGAAATCGAACCCCGCCCACATCAGCACCGCCAGCGCCCCGACGCCGGCCGACGGCAGGGTCGACAGGATCGTGATCGGGTGGATGAAGCTCTCGTAGAGGATGCCGAGGATCAGGTAGACCACGAACAGGGCGGCCAGGATCAGGAGCGGCACGGTCGACAGCGATTGCTGGAAGGCCTGCGCGGTGCCCTGGAAGCCGCTGACGACCGTCGGCGGCACCTGCAAGTCCCGCATCGCCCGCCCAATCGCCTCCGTCGCCTGTCCGAGAGCCACATCGGGGGCGAGGTTGAAGCTGATCGTCACAGCGGGGAACTGGCCCTGATGGTTGACGGCCAGCGGCGCCACCGGATCGGTCGTCCAGCGGGCGAATGCTGCGAGCGGCACCTGTCCGCCGCCGTTCGGCGCCTTGATGTAGATCTTGTCGAGGCTCTCGACGCTCCCCTGCAGCGCCGGAAGCACCTCCAGCACGACGTGGTAGCTGTTCAGCTGCGTGAAGTACTGCGCAATCTGACGTTGGCCGAACGCGTCGTAGAGCGTGTCGTCGATGAGCTGGGGCGTGATGCCGTAACGCGAGGCCGCGTCACGGTCGATCGACAGCGTCAGGGTCGTGCCCCGGGTCTGCTGGTCGGTGGCGACGTCCCGCAATTCCGGCAGGGTCTTCATCTTGTCGAGGATGCGCGGCGCCCAGGCGTTCAGCTCGGCAAGATCCGGATCCTGCAGGGTGTACTCGAACTGCGTCCGCGAGGTGCGGCCGCCGGTGCGCACGTCCTGGGTCGCCTGGATGAAGGTCCGGATGCCCTCCACGCGCTCGAGCTTCGGGCGCAACCGGCCGATTACCTGGAAGGCGTTGACGTCGCGCTCGTCGCGAGGCTTGAGCGTGATGTACATGCGCCCGGAATTCAACGCCTGGCCGTTGCCGCCGAGCGACATGCCGACCGTGGCGACCGCCGGATCGGCCTGCACGATCGCGCCGATCTTCTCCTGCAGGGCCTTCATCGCCGAGAAGGAGATGTCCTGGCCCGCCTCGGTGACGCCGATCATGAAGCCGGTGTCCTGCTGCGGGAAGAAGCCCTTCGGGATCGCGACGAACAGGTAGCCGGTCAGCGCCAGCGTGGCGAAGAACACCAGCAGCGTCACGCGGCGGAAGCGCAAGGCGACGTCGAGGGCGCTCTCGTAGACCGCCAGCAGCCAGTCGAACCCGGCCTCGCTCATCCGGTAGAGGCGGCCGTGGCGCTCGGCATCGTGCGGCTTGAGCAGGCGCGAGGCCATCATGGGGGTCAGCGTCAGGGACACAAAGGCCGAGACCGCAATGGTCATCGATAATACGACGGCGAATTCGCGGAACAGCCGGCCTATGATGCCGCCCATCAGCAGGAGCGGGATCAGCACGGCGATCAGCGACACCGAGATCGACACGATGGTGAAGCCGATCTCGCCCGCACCCTTGAACGCGGCCTCCATGGGCCGCATCCCCTCCTCGACGTAGCGGCTGATGTTTTCCAGCACGACGATGGCGTCGTCGACCACGAACCCCACCGAGATGGTCAGGGCCATCAGCGAGAGGTTGTCGAGGGTGTAGCCCGCCATCCACATCAGCGCGCAGGCGCCGAGCAGCGCGAGCGGCACCGTCACGCTGGGAATGACGGTCGCCCAGAAGCTGCGCAGGAAGACGAAGATCACCCCGACCACCAGCACGATGGTGAGCATCAGGGTGAACTGAACATCCTCCACCGAGGCGCGGATCGTCTGGGTGCGGTCGCTCAGGATCCCGATCTTGATGGCGGCCGGGAGCGTGGCGGTCAGGCGCGGCAGCTGCGCCTTGATGCTGTCCACCGTGTCGATCACGTTGGCGCCGGGCTGCTTGAAGACCACGAGGAACACGCCCCGCTTGCCGTTGGTCCAGCCCGCCTGCTTGGTGTCTTCCGGGCCGGCAACCGCCTGACCGATGTCGCGCACCCGCAGGGGCGCGCCGTTCTGGTAGGCGACGATCACGTCGTTCCAGTTCTTCGCGACCGTGAGCTGGTCGTTGGCGTAGATCGTGTAGCTGTGGCTGCCGCCGTCGATGCTGCCCTTCGGGTTGTTGACCGTCGTCAGGGTTAACTGCGTGCGCACGTCCTCCATCGACAGGTTCTTGGCGACGAGCTTGGCCGGATCGAGCTGGATCCGGATCGCGGGCTTCTGCTGGCCGCCGATGAACACCTGCGCGACGCCCGAGATCTGGCTGATCCGCTGGGCGAGCTGCACGTCGACCGCGTCATCCACCTCGATCAGCGGCATGCTGTCCGACGTGGCCGAGAGCAGGAGGATCGGCGAGTCCGCCGGGTTCACCTTCCGGTATGTCGGCGGGGTCGGCAGGTTCTTCGGCAACTGGCCGCTTGCGGCGTTGATCGCCGCCTGGATGTCGCTGGCCGCCCCGTCGATGTTGCGGTTGAGATCGAACTGGACCGTGACGGTGGAGATGCCCAGCGAACTGGTCGAGGTCATCTGCGACACGCCGGGAATCTGCGAGAATTGCCGTTCCAGCGGCTGCGCCACCGAGGACGCCATGGTCTCCGGGCTGCCTCCGGGCAGCTGCGCCGTGACCTGGATCGTCGGGAAATCGACCTGCGGCAGGGGCGCGACGCCCAGCAGCGGATAGGCGACGATCCCGAGGAACAGGATGCCGACCATGATGAGCGTGGTCGCCACCGGGAACCGGATGAACGGTGCGGAGATGCCGCCTTTCATCGCCGGCCCTCGCGCTGTCCTGCCATCGCCGTGTCGGAAGGGCGTCCCATCAGCGCTGGGCCTCGATCTGGCGGCCGCTCGCCCCGGGTCGCTCCGCCTGCGCGGTGTGCGGCTCGGCGACGAGGCTGCCGTCCTGGACCTTGTACTGCCCGGTGACGATCACGCGGTCCCCAGGTTTAAGATCTCCGCTCAGCACCTGCGTGCGCCCCGAATCCGACCGGCCGGCCTTGAGCGCGCGCTGATGCGCGCGGTCTGAGTCGTCCACCGCGAAGGCGAACAGGCCGTCCGGGCCGTGCTGGATCGCGTTGTCCGGCACTGTGGTAGCGAGCGCCACGGTGCCGACCCGCATCTTGGTCGAGACCGACAGGCCCGGCCACAGCGCGTGGTTCTTGTTCTCGTAGACGGCCTTCATGCGGATCGTCCCGGTCGCCGTGTCCACTTGGTTGTTGAACAGGGCAAGCTTGCCCTCCGCGAGCTTCGTGAGCCCGTCCGAACTCCAGGCCTCGACCGGCACGTCGCCCTTCCGCAAGGCCGCGGTGATCGCAGGAAGCTGATCCTCCGGTGCGGTGAACACCACGAAGATCGGCTCGACCTGGGTGATCGTCACGATCGGCGTCTGGCCCGACGCGTTGACGATGTTGCCGATATCGACCTGACGGAAACCCGTGACGCCGTCGATCGGCGCCCGGATCGTGGCGTAGCCGAGCTGCGTCGCGGCGTTGTCGATCGCGGCCTGATCGGAGGCGACCTGCGCGGTGAGCTGGGCGACCAGAGCGGTCTGCGTCTCGGTCTGCTGGCGCGACGCGTAGGCTCCCAGGCCCGTGTACCGGACGAGATCGGCCTTGGCGTTGTTGAGGTTCGCGGTGTCCTGCTCCTTCTTCGCCTTCGCCTGATCGTAGCTGGCCTGATAGGGGCGCGGATCGACCTGCACGAGGACGTCGCCCTTGCGGACGGCCTGGCCCTCCCGGAAGGCGACCTGCTGGATCTCGCCGTCGACTCGCGTGCGCACCTGGACGGTGTTGTAGGCCTGAACAGTGCCGAGGCCGTTCGAGACCAGGGCGAACGGGCCTTGCTCGACCGTGCCGAGGGTCACGGGAACGGGCAGCGGCGCGGCGGCCTTCGGCTTCACAACCGGCTCGTTCAGCCGCGTGTAACCGTAGGCACCCCCGCCCGCAGCGGCCAGCAGCAGAAGAACCAGCACCAGCCCGCGCCCCCGCCGCGGCGCGCGCGCAGTCTGCGTCAGACCATCCCGACCGTGGTTTGCCGAACCCGTCTCCGGCCGAGATGCAGCGCGATCGTGCTCGTCCCCGCTCAGCATGCGTGCAGTTCCGCCCCGAGGTCCGACCAATCGATGGGTCGGAATAATTTTGCATTCATTAGCATACAATGCAGGGGGCCGACACCGATGCGATCCACCGATCCGGGTGACAAATGGTCAATGGCGGGTGTCCAACCGCCAAAGTCGGACGGTCTCTGCGGCGTGCCGTGACCGGTCCGCTTGCCGGCGCGCGCGCGTGCCGCCACAGAGGGAGGCAGCCGCCGATCTGCGGCGATTATCGCCGATGCGGCGCCGAGCGGCTGCTGTTTGAGCGACGCGCTGGAGAGACCAGGATTTCGCATGGCCTCGACACTGGAACTGGAAGGGCTGGACGAGTTGCGTTCGGCCCTGATCGAAGAGCGGCAGATCATCGTGGCCTCGGTGCGCCGATTGCGCGAGACGCGCAGGCAGAAAGGCACCTTCGTCTTGGGCGATGGCGCAGAGGCGGGCGCACGCCTCGTCGCCGTGCAAGGGCAAATTGATGTGGTGGATGCCATTATCGCCACACTGACGAACGCCCAGTCCTGACCTGCTCGATCGGGCACCATGCTCAGCTCAGGCGGCGCATCAAGCCCGGTGTCGTGCGGACGCGGTGTGGCACAGATCAGTGTCCGAGATGTTTCTGCAGCAGGACGTGCAAACGGCGCCGGCAGATCGACGTGATCGTTGATTGAGATCGCGCCGTCTTGTGAGATGATTGGCGTCTTGATCGACCGAAACGCCAATCAGTTCTGGCGAATTCACTGCATCATAACAGATTTATTTGTTTGATGTGCCGCTTTGGCTGTTCCGCTGCAGCTGGCTGGCGCTCGCGATGTGGCGGTGACTGCCCAGCTTGCCCCTGAGCAAGCATTGCTGTCACGGGTGACGATCAGAGCCGGTTGTTCAGGATAAACTGATCGTCGCCTGGACCACGTGATCGAGGCTCTGTTACCGGGCCGCAACTCAAGGCGCGGGACTTTCAAGATGGACGCCTTCGATCACACCGTCTCGATCGGCGACGGGGAGCATAGCGCCGATCCGCAGCACCGAGCCGACGTCGAGGCCCTGTGGCTCGCCCTGGACGCGGACCGGCGTGCGCAGGACGAGCGCTTGGCGCGCCTTCGGGCCATGCGGCTGATCGGCGGCGAAGACGACGCGGCCTGATCAGTCTTCGCGCGCGCCGAGGTCGGGTGAGCGCGCGGCCAGAGCAAAGCCCACCGCGATCGCCATCGCTTCCGCCTGCGCGATCAGCATCGGATCGCCTGCGTCGCGCGCCGCCTGGAGCAGCGCTATCGCGTGCCGGCCGAGCCGCTGCTCCACCTCATCCGTCTCGGGCCAGCGGTAGCCTGTGCCCCGGTCGCGTGGACGTCGATCAGTCATTGGCGTGCGTTCGGCATCGAGAGGGCCGCGATTGGCCTGAAGGGTGAGGAAGCGGCAATCCAGGAATGCGTGTCGGTCACGTCCGCGAATGAGCGCATCACCGCGCTGATCGACCGATGGATGTCGGCCGCCGCGATGCCGTCCATGTCATGGCTCGCGGATGCATCGGCGAGGAAAGTGACCTCCTGCCCCCGATGGTAGCCGTCGATGGCGGTGGCGAGGCAGGCTGCCTCGCCGGCAAAGCCCGCGACGACGAGCGGCGGGCAGCCGCGCTCCATCACGTCGGCGAAGGCCGGGCTGGCAAAGCAGGAGGGCCGGTCTCGGTCGAAGATCATGTCGCAGCCGTGCGGCTCGAACCCCTCAATCCATCGGGCGAAGCGCGTACCGGCCTGAAACAGCGGGGCGCCGATCCAGCGGACATAGGCGACCTGAATCCCGCTCTCGCGCGCGTGGTTGAGGGCGAGGCGGCAATTCTCCAGGGCTGGAGCGATCTCCGGCAAGGCGAGCGGTCGCCCCGCGACTTCATACTCCTGCTGCATGTCGACCAGCACCAGCACGGGCACGCTGCGCGGACGGCGATAGAGCGCCGGGTTCATCGGACGGATCATCGCGCCGCCGCCTTCTGATCAATTGAGGGCCGGGTGACTGCCCGGGTCCGGGAGCGATCGAGCGCACCGGCCCGATGCCAGCGGCCCTCGGGGCGGATGATCACGTAGGGATCGACGCCGATCCCGATCGCCTGCGGATGCGGCTCGGCCTCCATCAGCATCTCGACATAGTCGAAATCGGAGAAGACCAGTTCCTGAGCGCCCTCGAACACCCGGAAGCCGAAGCGGCTCCAGAAGCCGACGAGGCGCTTCTGCGCATGTCCGTAGAGGCGCCGATAGCCCTTGACCCGCGCGAGTTCGATGCCGGCCCGGACGAGCGCGAAGGCCATGCGCGTGTTGCGGTGCTCCGCGCGGACGGCGAGACGCTCGATCTTGGCGAAATCGGCGAAGAAGCGGATTCGCAGACAGCCCGCGGGCTCGTCACCGATGTAGCCGATCAGGTGCGTGGCGGAGAGGTCGTTGCCGTCGAACTCCTCCTCGTACGGGCAGGCCTGTTCCGCCATGTACACCGCGGCGCGCAGCGCGATGACGCGGGAGAGATCCTCCATGCTGCGCGCGACCGCGACGCTCGGGCCCGTCCCGCCGGGGCGGTGACTGTCGTAGGGCGGCAGCCGCTCGGCGGGTTTCGACCGGCGGAACATGTAGAGCCCGGGTGCGCGCTGGCCGTTCCAGGCAGCGCCCTTGGTGAAACCCATCCCGGAGAGATAATCGGCACCCTCAGCCGTCGCGGCGCGCGCGTAGAGGTCGACCTCGCCGCACAGGGGCGTGGAGATTCGCTGGAGCATCAGGGCAACCGCCGCGGCAAGCCGCCCGCGGGCATGGATCACCCAGAGATAGATGCCGGCCGGCCGCTCGTGCTGCCGGGCGATGAACCGGATATCCGGATCGCTCGCGTCGAACGTGCCCGAGAGGAGCGCGGCCATGCCGGCTTCGTTCAGGGGAAGGATTGCCGTGAGGCCCTCCCCCCGCGGCGACAGCGCGTCGTAGCGCTCGCGCCGGGCGATCGCGAAGACGGTATCGGGGTTGGCGGTCATGACGCGACGGACCACCGAGACGTCCGCGACGCCGGGAAGCGCGACCCGTGTCTCGTCCAGGAGGCGTTCGAGATCCGTCGGCATCGGGGTGAACAGCACGAGATGGCGCGCGAGTCGTGCCGATCTCAAATCGATGATGTCGTGCCGCGTGGCGCGCCCATCATCGAAATGCGGTGCGGTATCGGGCGGGGTCACATGGACGGTCATCGCGTCGGTTTCCGCAGATGATTGCGAGCGACGACCGGCTTCGCATGGCCGAAGACCTGCGTCTGTGCAAAAAATGAAGTATGGGGGTCTCGCAGATGGAACACGTCCCTGTGCTCGATACCGGTATGCCGGACTGGCAGGACCTACGGCTCTTTCTGGAGCTTGACCGGCGGGGCAGCTTCCGCGCTGCGGCCAACGTCGTGGGCCTCTCCATCAACACCCTCCGCCGGAGGATCGACGATCTGGAGGCCCGGCTCGGCATGACGCTGCTGACCCGGCACGCCGACGGGATCCGGCTGACCGCGGAGGGCGAATCCATCCTCGCGGCGACGCAATCGATGGAGGCCGCGGCTTACTCGGTTCTCAGAGCCCGGGATGCGGTCTCGGCCACGCCGGCCGGCGAAGTGCGCATCGCGGTCACCGAAGGTCTCGGAACATTCTGGCTCGCACCGCGGCTCGTTGAGTTCCAGCGGGCGAATCCGCGGCTCGTTGTGGACCTGCGCTGCACGATGGATCCTGCGGACGTCGCGCGACTCGAAGCCGAGATCGCGGTTCAGCTGGTCCGGCCGGTCAATCCGGACCTGAAGGTCGTCAAGCTCGGGCGGCTTCACGTCATGGCCTTCGCCGCCCGCAGCTATCTCGACATCTACGGTGTTCCGACCAGCATCGAGGACGCGGCGCGACACCGGATCGTACTTCAGGTGTCGGGGCAGACGGTGAGCATGGCCGAATATGACCGGCACACGCCCGGCATGCCGCAATCGGGCTACGTGACGCTCAAGACGAACGTCAGCAGCGCCCATTACTGGTCGGTGGCTAACGGCGCCGGGATCGGCTGGCTGCCGACCTATGCATCGGCGATCGGCGCCCGGTTGGTCCCGATCGATGGTCTCGTGCAGCTGGGCTTCGATATCTGGCTGACCTATCACCCGGATGCCGAGCGGATCGATCGGGTGCGACGGGCGATCGATTGGATCCGCGGGAGCTTCGATCCGGTCCGTTATCCCTGGTTTCGCGATTCCTTTATCCACCCGCGGGATCTCCCGGCGGCGATCAAGGGTGGCGCTGCCGCCGAGCTGTTCGGCGGCTTTGCCGGGATGGAACGGTAACGCGCGGTTTCGGCAACCTTGACCGCGCGGCGCGCATGATCCTTGCTCCCGCGGCCGCAACGACGAGGTTTGCCGTGCTGCTGACGCCCCGCGAAAAGGACAAGCTGCTGATCGCCATGGCGGCACAGGTGGCACGGAATCGCTTGGCGCGCGGCGTCAAGCTCAACCACCCGGAGGCCGTGGCGCTGATCACCGACTATGTGGTCGAGGGCGCGCGGGACGGTCGGACCGTAGCGGAGTTGATGCAGGCGGGTGCCAGCGTGCTCACCGCCGACCAAGTCATGGCGGGCGTTCCCGAGATGATCCACGACATCCAGGTGGAGGCCACTTTCCCGGACGGCACGAAGCTCGTCACCGTCCATCATCCGATCCGCGGGGCGCCGTCGGTCGACGTGCCCGGTGCGGTGACGACCCAGCCCGGCGAGATCGAGTTCAACGTCGGTGCCGAGCGCACCGTGGTCGAAGTCGCTAATGTCGGGGACCGGCCGATTCAGGTCGGCTCGCACTACCATTTCTTCGAGGTCAATCCGGGCCTCGTGTTCCCGCGCGAGCAGGCCCGCGGCAAGCGCCTCGACATCGCGCCGGGCACCGCCGTGCGCTTCGAGCCGGGGTCCACCCGGGAAGTCGCGCTGGTGCCGCTGTCCGGCGGACGCACCGTCTACGGGTTCCGCGGCGACGTGATGGGCAAGCTCTGATCATGGCCAACACGCCGAAGCCTGCGAGCCTGCCGCGCGCCGCCTACGCCGACATGTTCGGTCCCACGGTCGGCGACCGCGTCCGCCTCGCCGATACCAGCCTGGAGATTACGATCGAGCGTGACTTCACCACTTACGGCGAGGAGGTGAAGTTCGGCGGTGGCAAGGTCATCCGCGACGGCATGGGCCAGAGCCAGGCGACGAATGCCGGCGGCGCGGTCGACACGGTGATCACCAACGCCGTGGTCCTCGACCATTGGGGCATCGTGAAATGCGATGTCGGTATCGTCCGCGGACGGATCTTCAGGCTCGGGAAGGCTGGCAACCCGGACGTGCAGCCCGGTGTCGATATCGTGGTCGGGCCGGGTACCGAAGTCATCGCCGGCGAGGGCAAGATCCTGACCGCCGGTGGCTTCGACAGCCACATCCACTTCATCTGCCCGCAGCAGATCGAGGAGGCGCTGTGCTCGGGCGTGACCACGATGCTCGGCGGCGGCACCGGGCCCGCGCACGGCACCTTCGCCACCACCTGCACACCCGGCCCCTGGCACATCGCCCGGATGATCGAGGCGGCGGATTCCTTCCCGATGAACCTGGCCTTCGCGGGGAAGGGCAACGCGTCCCGACCGGAGAGCCTCGTCGAGATGGTCCGGGCCGGCGCCTGCGCGCTGAAGCTGCACGAGGATTGGGGTACGACGCCGGCCGCGATCGACACCTGCCTGTCAGTGGCCGATGCCCACGACATCCAGGTCATGATCCACACCGACACGCTCAACGAGTCGGGTTTCGTCGAGGACACGATCGCGGCCTTCAAGGGCCGGACCATTCACGCCTTCCACACCGAGGGCGCCGGCGGCGGCCACGCGCCCGACATCATCAAGGTGGCCGGGCTGCCGAACGTGCTGCCGTCCTCCACGAATCCGACGCGGCCCTACACGCGCAACACGATCGACGAGCATCTCGACATGCTCATGGTCTGCCATCACCTCGACCCGTCGATCCCGGAAGACCTCGCCTTCGCGGAGAGCCGAATCCGGCGCGAGACGATCGCCGCCGAGGACATCCTCCACGATATCGGCGCGCTCTCGATGATGTCGTCCGACAGCCAGGCCATGGGCCGGGTCGGCGAGGTCGTGATCCGCACCTGGCAGACCGCCGACAAGATGAAGCGCCAGCGCGGCGCGCTCTCGGGCGACACCTCCGGCACCGACAACATGCGGGCCCGCCGCTACGTCGCCAAGTACACGATCAATCCGGCGATCGCGCACGGCATTTCCCGGCATATCGGCTCGGTGGAGCCCGGCAAGCTCGCCGATCTCGTGCTGTGGACGCCGGCCTTCTTCGGCGTGAAGCCGGACCTGGTGCTCAAGGGCGGCAGCATCGCGGCCGCGCCGATGGGCGACCCGAACGCCTCGATCCCGACGCCGCAGCCGGTGCATTACCGGCCCATGTTCGGCGCCTACGGCCGCGTGCCGTTCGCCACGGCCCTCACCTTCGTGTCGAAAGCCGCCGTCGAGGATGGCCTGCGCGAGCGGCTCGGCGTGCAGAAGGAGCTCGTCGCGGTCGAGAACGTCCGCGGCGGCATCTCGAAGAAGAGCATGGTGCTGAACGATGCGACCCCGGTCATCGAGGTCGATCCCGAGACCTACGATGTCCGCGCCGACGGCGAGCTCCTGGTCTGCGAGCCGGCCGAGGTGCTGCCGATGGCGCAGCGCTACTTCCTGTTCTGAGGACGCGCATCCGATGATCCGCGCCACCCGCATCCTTCGCCGAGACACCCTAACCGGCGGTGAGATCGTCGACCGCGTCGTTCTCGATCACGGTGACCGGCACCGGCGCCGCGTGGCCATGCGGGGCCTCGGCGGCCTCGGCTTCCTCCTCGATCTTCCGGAATCGACGGTCCTGGACGATGGCGACGCCCTCATCCTCGAGGACGGCCGGCTGGTCTGGATCGAAGCGGCACCCGAGCGCCTGCTCGAGATCCGGGCGCCGAGCGACCACGCGCTCAAGCGCCTCATCTGGCACATCGGCAATCGGCACATCCCGGCCGAGATCGGCGCGGATGCCGTCTGGATCGCGTACGACCACGTCCTCGCCGAGATGGTCCAGGGCCTCGGCGGCAGCGCCGAGGCGGTGGAGCGCCCGTTCCGGCCGGAAGGCGGCGCCTATTCCGGCGGACATGGCCACGCACACGGCCACGACCACCCGCATGGCAGCCATCACCACCACCATGCCGGCGACTGAGACCCTCGACGCGCTCCGCCTGATGGCGTGGCTGTCGCCGGGCTATCCGGTCGGTGCCTACGCGTACTCGCACGGCCTGGAATGGGCCGTCGAGGCGGGGGACGTCCGAGACGAGGCGAGTCTGCTGGCGTGGCTCGGCGACGTGTGCGAGCGCGGTGCCCTGCGCAATGACCTGATCCTCGCGGCTCAGACCCACCGGGCCGCGCAGCGTGGCGTGGCGCAGGCGGTGGTCGACCTCAACGACCTCGCCCTCGCCCTCGCCCCGTCCCGCGAGTTGCATCTCGAGACCAGTCAGCAGGGGCGGAGCTTCCTCGACGCGACGCTCGGCGCATGGCCCGATCCGAACTTGGCAGCCCTGGCGCAACATTTGCCGGGACCGGTCGCCTACGCGGTCGCCGTCGGGGCGGCGGCCGGCACCCACGGGATGGCGCTCCCGCCGGTGCTTGCCGCCTACGGCCTGGCCTTCGTGCAGAACCTCGTGTCGGCGGCCCTGCGGGCGGCGCCCGTCGGTCAGGCGGCCGGGACCCGGGTCATCGCCGCCCTGACCCCGCGTGTCGTGGCCCTCGCGGACGAGGCCCGGGACGCGGATCTCGACGCTCTTGGCGCCGCCACCTTCCGGCTCGATCTCGGCTCCTTCCGGCACGAGACCCAGTATTCCCGCATCTTTCGATCCTGAGTGCGCAGCATGACCTCGTCGAACGGCCCTCTTCGCGTCGGGATCGGCGGACCCGTCGGGTCCGGCAAGACCGCCTTGATGGAGCAGCTCTGCAAGCGCTTCCGAGACCGCTACGAGATCTGCGCGATCACCAACGACATCTACACCAAGGAGGATGCGCGCATCCTCACCGTGGCGGGCGCCCTGCCGGAGGAGCGCATCCTCGGCGTCGAGACCGGCGGCTGTCCCCACACCGCGATCCGCGAGGACGCCTCGATCAACCTCGCGGCCGTCGCCGAGATGAACCGTCGCTTCCCGAAGCTCGATCTGGTGCTGATTGAATCCGGCGGCGACAATCTCGCGGCGACCTTCTCGCCGGAACTCGCCGACATCACGCTCTACGTGATCGACGTCGCCGGGGGCGAGAAGATCCCGCGCAAGGGCGGTCCGGGCATCACCCGCTCCGACCTGCTGATCGTCAACAAGACCGACCTAGCGCCGCTGGTCGGCGCGGACCTGTCGGTTATGGAGGCCGATACGCGACGGATGCGCGGCACGCGTCCCTACGTCTTCGCGTCCCTGCGGGGCGGTGCCGGAGCGGACGACGTGGCGCGCTTCGTCGAAGAGGCGGGTGGCCTCGGACGCTGACGCGGCGAACCGAAACCGCGACGTCGCGCTAGCGGCCGGCCTCGGCCGACCGGGAGCGCACCGACGTCGTCGTGGGCACGCCCATCAGCGCGTCCAGGCGGCTCATGCGCGCGCTGAAATCGTTCATGGCGTTCTGGCGCGCTTTAATCGCGGGATTGCTCCGGATCTTGGCAAGCTGAGTCTTGGCCGGCGCCCGTGTCGAGCGCGCCTCGGCTTGCGCCGCCGGCAGGGCCAGCAGCGCGGCCGCCGCCAGGATGGATAGAGTACGTGTCATGGCGAGGGTCCTTGATGGAGCCGCCGCGCGGTTCGGCGTCCTCTCGAGATTATGTTCGCCTCAAGCTGAGCCGCGTGCGCCAGCGCACAGCGCGGGCCGGCGCGGGTCGTGGCCGCCGGACGCGCCGGCTCGATTGACAGCCGGCACTGACTGATTCAACCCGCGGTATCGGACACCTCTGATCGGTATCGCGCATGCGAAATCTGCGGTGGCTCGCGGCGCTGCCCTTTATCGGCGTGCTGGTCGGCCCCTTCTTCCTGAATCGGGTCGAGCCCTTCGTCCTCGGCCTGCCGCTGCTCCTGGCGTGGCTGGTGTTCTGCGTGCTCGGAACCTCGGCCATCATGGCCCTGATCTATTTTACCGACCCGGAGAACCGCGCCCCGGAGGATCGGCGATGAGCATCGCGCTGATCATCGTCGCGGCCGGCTTCGTCCTGGCGATCGGCCTCGGGCTCTATGCCCGCCTCGGCCGGGAGATGGGCCTGGAGCAGTGGACGGTCGGCGGCCGCGGCTTCGGCACCGCACTGGTCTTCCTGCTGATGGCCGGCGAGATCTACACCACATTCACGTTCCTGGGCGGCTCGGGCATCGCCTACGGCAAGGGCGGCCCGGCCTACTACATCCTCTGCTACCTGACGCTCGCCTACATCACGTCGTACTGGATGCTGCCGCCGGTCTGGCGCTACGCCAAGCAGCACGGCCTCTACACGCAGCCGGATTTCTTCGCGCGCAAATACGGGAGCCGGGCCCTCGGCATCCTGGTGGCGCTGGTGGGGATCGTCGCCCTCGTTCCCTACCTGGTCCTTCAATTCAAAGGCCTGGGCATCATCGTCTCGACCGCCTCCTACGGTGCGCTCTCCTCGACGAGCGCAGTCTGGATCGGCGCCGCGGCCCTGACCGCCTACGTGGTCGTCTCGGGCGTCCATGGTTCGGCCTGGACGGCGGTCATCAAGGACACGAGCATCCTCGCCCTGGTGATCTTCCTCGGGATCTACCTGCCTATCCATTATTACGGCGGCTTCGAGGGCCTGTTCGGAGCGATCGAAGCCGCCAAGCCCGGCTTCCTGGCGTTGCCGGCGAAGGGCCAGAGCCCGACTTGGTTCTCAAGCACGGTCCTGCTCACGGCGCTGGGCGGCTACATGTGGCCGCACACCTTCGCGTCGCTCTACACGGCGCGCGAGCCCGCCGCCTTTCGGCGCAACGCTGTGATCCTGCCGATCTATCAGCTGATCAACCTGTTCGTGTTCATGATCGGCTTCACCGCCGTGCTGCAGGTGCCCGGCCTGACCGGGCCGGACGTCGACCTGTCCCTGTTCAAGCTCTCGCTCCAGAGCTTTCCGCCCTGGTTCATCGGGGTGATCGGCGCCACCGGCGTGCTCACCGCCCTCGTGCCCGGCTCGATGATCCTGATCGCCGGCGTGACGCTGATCGCCAACAACCTCGTCCGGCCACTGCGGCCGACCATGGACGACGCCGCGACGGCGCGGCTCTGCAAGATCCTCGTGCCGGTACTGGCGCTGGTCTGCGTCGGCTTCACGCTCAGCGGCGGCGACACGATCGTTCAGCTGCTGCTGATGGGCTACAACTTCGTGACCCAGCTGTTCCCCTGCTTCATCACGAGCCTGATGCGCCGCAATCCGCTGGACCGGCGCGCGGCCATGGCCGGGATCATCGCCGGCGTCGCGACCGTGGCGATCACCGTCCTCAGCGGATTCAGCCTCGCGAGTCTGCCCTTCCTGGGTCCGCTTCAGGACGTGAATGTCGGCATCGTGGCGCTGGTGGTGAACCTGCTGGTGACCGCAGCGGTGGCGCAGGCGACCCGCGCCGGTTCGACAGCCCAGGCGCGGGCGGCCGAGTGAGACGTCTCCGGGCTGACGCATCCCTCGCCGTCATCACGCGCGCAGCGACGTGACCCAGGCCAGCGCGACCCCTCAATGACCGCGGCGCGACCCTGGATTGCTTCGCTCTGCTCGCAAAGACGGCACCCGCGGGGAGCCCTCGGTTCTGGCCCTTCGTCGCTCGGAGGGGCCTCGACCCGCTTGCGCGATCTCAGGCTTGTCCGCGTCGGGCCGTCAGCCAGGAGGCCAGAAGCACGGCTACACTCACGAGTCCGACCAGCAGCGTCGAGGCGGCGTTGATCTCGGGATTCACGCCGAGGCGGACCTGGCTGTAGAGCCGCATCGGCAGCGTCGTCGAGCCCGGGCCCGAGACGAAGCTCGCGATGACGAGGTCGTCGAGGGACAGGGTGAAGGCGAGGAGCGCGCCGGCCGCGACCGCCGGTGCCAGCAACGGCAGGGTCACGGTCGTCAGCACACGGAACGGCGTCGCGCCGAGGTCGGCGGCCGCCTCCTCGAGGGACCGGTCGAGGCCGCGCAGCCGCGCCGCGACGACCACGGCCACGAAGCCGGTGCAGAAGGTCGCGTGCGCGATGACGATCGTCAGGATGCCGCGATCCAGGCCGATGCCGATGAACATCAGCAGCAGCGACAGGCCGATCATCACCTCGGGCATCACGATCGGCCCGAAGACGAGGCCCGTGAACAGGGCGCGCCCACGGAACCGGCCGTGCCGCTCCAGGACCAGCGCTGCCAGCGTGCCGAGGATCGTCGCGACGAGGCTCGACAGGATCGCGACCTTCAACGAGACCCAGGCCGCGGCAAGCAGCGGCGCGTCGGAGAACAGCGCGCCGTACCAGCGGCCGGACAAGCCGCCCCAGACCGTCACGAGGGGCGACGCATTGAACGAGTAGGCGATCAGCACCAGGATCGGGGCGTAGAGGAAGCAGAGCCCGGCCACGAGGGCGGTGCGCGTGACCCAGGTCATGCCCCCGCGTCCTCGCCTTCGCCCGCGCGCAGGCTGTCGCGGAACAGGATGACCGGTCCGATGACGATGGCCAAGATCAGGACGGCGACCGCCGAGGCGAGCGGCCAGTCGCGGTTCGAGAAGAACTCGCTCCAGAGCACCCGGCCGAGCATCAGGGTCTCGGACCCGCCGAGCAGGTCCGGAATCACGAACTCGCCGACCATCGGGATGAAGCACAGGCCAGCGCCGGCCGCGATGCCGGGCAGGCTGAGCGGCAGGGTCACGCTCCAGAATACCCGCGTCGGCGACGCGCCGAGATCCGCGGCGGCTTCGCGCAAGGTGGGATCGAGGCGGTTCATCACCGCGTAGAGCGGCAGCACCATGAACGGCAGGTAGGCGTAGACGAGGCCGATGATCACCGCCGCGTCCGTGTTGAGGATCGTCAGCGGCCCGGCGATCAGACCCAGACGGAGGAGGACGAGATTGAGCAGGCCCTCCGGCTTGAGGATCGCGATCCAGGCGTAGATGCGGATCAGGAAGCTCGTCCAGAACGGCACCACCACCAGAGCGACGAGGAGCGGCTGCCAGCGCGACGGTGCCCGCGCGAGGGCGTAGGCCAGCGGGGTGCCGAGCGCCACGAGGATCAGGCTGGCGAGGCCCGCGTAGCTCAGCGACCCGATGGCGGCGTCGCGGTAGAGCGGGTCGAGATAAAGCGTCGCGTAATTGTCGAGGTTGAGACCCTCGAGGAAGATCGACCAGCCTTCGAGGCCGGCCCGCCAATCGAGCAGCGGCAGGTAGGGCGGAATCGCGGTGGCCGGCTCGGACAGGCTGATCTTCAGCGTGATCGCGAACGGCAGGAGAAAGAACGCCGACAGCCAGACGAGAGGCGGCAGGCGGACGATCCGGTCGAATACGGTGCGGGGTCCGCCGCTCATGACGGCTGCGCGCCGGATGCGGACGAACGGGACGCGATGGGCCTCTCGCGCCTGAACACAGACGCGCTCATGCGGGCAGGATCACCGCAGCGCCGGCCGCGAAGCCGGCGCGCGTGTCGGAACCGACCGGGGGAACAGCGTCCCCGGGTCGGCCGCTGGACCGCAGGATCGTGCCGTCCGGCATGCGCAGCGTCCGGCGCAGACGGTCGCCCAGAAAGGTCGCGTCCGCGACCACGACCGGCAGCCCCTCCGGGCCGCCGAGAATGATGTTCTCCGGCCGGACGGCAACCACCACCGCGGCGTCGTCCGCAAGCGGCGCTCCGGCGGTCCCATGCACCGTGCCGTAGGCCGTCTTGACTGCGCGGATGCCGTCGGGCCCCTCGGGGCCGAGCGTGCCGGCGATGAGGTTCACG
This sequence comes from Methylobacterium sp. FW102-HT35C08, assembly GCF_058790235.1. NCBI lineage: Bacteria > Pseudomonadati > Pseudomonadota > Alphaproteobacteria > Hyphomicrobiales > Methylobacteriaceae > Methylobacterium > Methylobacterium sp. FW102-HT35C08. The sequence continues at coordinate 3,304,112 of NZ_JBYTCL010000002.1, forward strand.
TCGCCGAGCAATCCTGCCACGAAGCGGCTGGCCGGCCGGCGATAGAGTTCCGCGGGCGGCCCGACCTGGACGAGCCGGCCCGCCTCCATGACGCCGATCCGGTCGGCCAGCATCATCGCCTCCTCGGGATCATGGGTCACGACCACGAAGGCGGTGCCCAAGCGTCGCTGCACGGACCGCAACTCGCCCTGGGTCTCCTCCCGCAGGCCGCGATCCAGGGCGCCGAGGGGCTCGTCGAGGAGCAGCACCTTGGGCTCGCGGGCAAGCGCCCGCGCCAGGGCGACGCGCTGCCGCTGGCCGCCCGAGAGAGTGTCAGGACGGCGGCTGCCGAAGCCGTCGAGGCGGACGAGGCGCAGCAGGTCCGCAACCCGCATCGCGGCTGCGTCCCGGCCCAAGCCTTTCAGACCGTAACCGATATTGGCCGCCACGCTCATGTGCGGGAAGAGCGCGTAGGACTGGAACATCATGTTCACGGGGCGACGATGCGGCGGCAGCCCGGTGAGGTCCTGTTCGCCGAGGCAGATGCGACCGGCCGTCGGCACCTCGAAGCCCGCGATCATGCGCAGGAGGGTGCTCTTCCCGCAGCCGGACGGGCCCAGCAGGCAGAGGAATTCCCCGGGCTCAAGGTCGAGCGTCACCGCGTCGACGGCGCGATGGCGGCCGAAGCGCTTGCTCAGATCCTGAAGCCGCAGGCGCGGCGCCGGCGCACCGGACAAGAGATCAGGAATCCTCGCGCAGCGCCTCGGCGACGCGCGCTTCGAGGAGGTCCGGCCGGCGCAGGACCAGCGCGCCGCGGGTGCGATCGACCAGCCCTTCCGCGGCCATCGCGGTGAACTCCCGGGTGACCTGCTCGCGGCGGCAGCCGATCCGGGCGGCGAGGACATGGTGATAGGGCGGCGGCGACACGACCCTTTCGCCGGAGGCGCCGGTGCGCGGGACCGAGAGGCGCAGCAATTCGGCGTAGAGGCGGTGCTTCAGGTCGAGCAGCGCGTGCTCCATCAGCCGGGTGTTCAGCTCGCGCACGCGCTTTGCCAGCAGCCGGAACAGCCGGTCGGCGATCGCTTCCGAGGCGAAGACCATCTGCCGGAACACCGCGGCCGGCACGACACAGACCTCGCCGCGGGTCAGCGCCGTGACGTTGGCCGAGCGGCCGATCCCGTCGATCGCCGCCAGCTCTCCGAAGAACGCGCCGCCCCGCATCTCACCGAGGATCACCTCCTTGCCGGACTGTGTCCGGTTCAGGATGCGGACCTCGCCGGTGGCGATGAAATAGACGTCGGTGGAGATGTCGTCGAAATCGACGAGAACCTCGTTCTCGTCGAAACGCCGCCAATGGCAGCGGGCCTCGTAGGTGCTGAGCTCGATGCCCGGATCCTTGAAGAAGGGTATCGTCCCCAACCGCGCCATCGATCGTGTTCCCTCAACTCCGGCCTCCGTCCCTGCCCTGACGGGTGCTGGCCAGCAGATCTGGGGACGGGAACAGCCCGCACAGCGACGCCAGCATCGCAACGACGATGCTCGATCGATTGGGCAATCTTGATCGTGACCGTCGCGCGCAGGCCGGTCAAGCCGCGCGCCGCTGAACAGGAGTTTATTAGCGTGGATCAGGTCGCAGGGCTAAATTCCTGACCCGCTGCCGCGGGCGGATTCGATGCACCAAGACGTCATATGTGAGCACCTGGACCGCGACCCGGTCGGCACGACGGCCCCGCGCCTGCAGGCCACGCTGGCCGTTCCGTTCGAGCGCTCCGGACGCAGCCTGCATTCCGGTCGACACGCGACCGTGCGCGTCAGCCCGGCGCCGGCCGACCACGGCATCGTGTTCCGTCGCCGCCTGAAGGATGGGCGTGCCGTCGACGTGCCGGCCCAATGGCATTTCCGCGAGTCACAGCCGCTCTCCTCGGCGATCCGGCGTGACGGCGTTCTGGTCCGGACGATCGAGCATCTGATGGCTGCGCTGAGCGCGCTGCGCATCGATAACGTCATCGCCGAAATCGATGCGGACGAACTGCCGATCTTCGACGGCAGCGCCACGCCCTGGTGTGAAGCGATCCGCGCCGCGCGACGGAGCGAGCAGGGCCGGCCGTGCCGGGTGATCCGGGTTCAGCGGGTCGTGGCGGTTGAGCACGGTCAAAGACGCCTGGAGATCGGGCCCGGTGCCGGTCTTCACGTGACCGGCCACATCGCGCTCGCGCATTTCGGATCGATCGACTGGTCGGGTGCCATCACGCCGGACTCCTTCGAGCGCGAGATCGCGCCCGCGCGCAGCTTCGGCCGGTACGTTCGGGCCATGGCCGGGCGCGCCTATGGCTACATGATGCAAAACGACTTCCTGCAGGGCGTGTCGCCCCGGTCGGCGGCGCTGCTGGTGCGCGGGCGGGTGCTCGGCGGGATGCGCATGCCGGGGGAGCCGGTCCGGCATCGCATTCTCGACCTTATCGGCGATCTCGCCCTGGCGGGCCACCCGGTCGAGGGACGGATCACCGCGCTCCATACCGGACATGAGCTGAACCACGCCCTGGTTGCGGCCTTGATGCGCGACACCACGGCCTGGGTCCTGGCCTGACCGCCGAAAACGATCGGTGTGCAGTCAGGCCGTGGCGCGAACGGGCGTCTCGCAGGCGACAGCGACAGGGCCGAAGGCGCGCACGAGGTCGGCGTCGAGTTTCGGGCCCATGCGCTCCAGGATCGCGTAAGCCTCGTGCACGGATTTCGGCGCCTTATAGGGGCGCGCCTCGATGAGCGCCGCGAAGATGTCGCAGATCGTGATCAGTCGCACCAGATCGGGGATGTCCCGACCGCGAAGTCCATCCGGGTAGCCAGAGCCATCGAGGAATTCGTGGTGCGAGCGGACGACCGACAGGATCAGCGGGTCGTAACTCTCACCCCGGAGCATGTCGTGGCCGAGCGCCGGATGGCGGTCCATCTCCAGGCGCTCGTCAGGCGTCAGCGGTGCCGGCTTGTTCAGGATCGCCAGCGAAATCTTGGCCTTGCCGATATCGTGCAGCAGCGCACCCTTCACCAGATGGCGCGAATCCGAGTCCTTGAGGCCGAGCGTCCCCGCGAAGGCGGCGGCGAGGCCGGCCACGCTCAGGCAGTGCCGATGGGTCACGTCGTCGAAGCTCGCGACGACCCTGAGCCAGTCGCGGATCTTCGCCTCGCGGACCGCCCGGTTCACCAGGGCGGCGCCGGTATCAACGATGGCGGGCGCCGGCGCGCTATCGGCGCGGAACATGAGGGCGAACGCGTCCCGGGCTTCGCCGGCCTGCGCCCGCAACGTGCCCGCCGGCGCGGCGATTCGGCCGCCGGTCATGGTCGCGACCGCGTTCATCAGCATCGCGGCCGCCACGGAGGCCGGCAGGACCCGCGTCGCGCCGAGGGCGGTCGCCTGAATTTCGCCGCGGCCGAGATTGCCGTGAACGAGGGCCAGAAAGGGTGTCGCCGGACCCCGCACGGTCGCGAGCGCTTCGCGCAGGCGCCGCACCGATTCCGACGTCAGCGCGCTCACGTCGCTGATGACCAGGGCCGCACCCGCAGGAGGCGCAGCTCCGCCGTACAGATCGTGGAGCGCTACGTCTCCATCCGCGCCGAGATTGCGCGCGAGACGCTCGGCGCGGGCCAGATCGTCGGTCAGGATCAGTGTCCGTCCCAAGACTTCGCTCCCGCCATACGCTCAGACCCGAGCGTAAGAATTTCGCACCTCACAGCCTGCCAGCGCACGGCGCGCAGCGATGCGGTGAACTGAGGCTTACGTCTGCAATCGGACGAACGGAATGACCAGTTCCGCCCGACCACTGATGCGCTGGCGAACATTTGCTTCCGGATCGATGCGATTCCGTTAAGATTGCAGCAGATCATCGGCTTTTCCGGTGCCGTGCGCAGTCGCGACGATGGACGAATGCTTTCGGCGCGCGAAGCGTCGGCGCGCCGTGTAAGCAGCGCTTGCCTCGCCGCGTCCGGGCGGCCAGAAGGCCGCCATGCTGCGCGTCAACGACCTATCCTATCGCATCGGCGACCGCCTGATTCTCGACGCCGCGACGTTCACGATCCCGGAGGGCGCCCGCGTCGGCCTCGTGGGGCGCAACGGCGCCGGCAAGACGACGCTGTTCAAGGCCATTTTGGGCGATCTGCCGGTGGACGCGAAATCCATCTCGCTGCCCAAGGGCATGCGAATCGGCGCCGTCGCGCAGGAGGCGCCCGCTGGCCCGGAGACCCTGCACGCTGTCGTGCTCGCGGCCGACACGGAGCGCGCGCGGCTCATGGCCGAGGCCGAACACGCCGACGGGCTGCGCCGGGCCGAGATCGAAACCCGCTTGGTGGATATCGGTGCGCATTCGGCGCCGGCGCGCGCTGCCGCGATCCTGCACGGGCTGGGGTTCGACGCGGCCGCCCAGGCGCGGCCCTGCTCGGACTTCTCCGGCGGCTGGCGCATGCGGGTGGCCCTCGCCGCAGTCCTGTTCTCGGAGCCGGACTTGCTGCTGCTCGATGAGCCGACCAACTACCTCGACATCGAGGGCACCCTCTGGCTGTACGATTACCTCGAACGCTATCCGCGCACCGCGATCATCATCAGCCACGACCGCGACCTGCTCGACACCAGCGTCGATCACATCCTGCATCTCGACCGGGGAAAGCTGGCGATCTACCGCGGCGGCTACACGAGCTTTGCCAAGCAGCTGTCCGAGAAGCGGGTCCTCCAGGCCAAGGCCAAGGCCAAGCAGGATGCCGAGCGGGCGCATCTCCAGAGCTTCATCGACCGGTTCAAGGCAAAGGCCACCAAGGCTCGGCAGGCCCAGTCGCGCGTGAAGCGCCTCGCCAGGATGGAGCCGATCGCTGCCCTGCTCGAGGACGACGTGCCGGTGATCCATCTGCCGAGTCCCGAGAAGCCGCTCTCGCCGCCGATCGTGGCCATGGAGCGCGTCAAGGCCGGCTACGGCGACCGCATCGTACTCACGGGCCTCGATCTCAGCCTCGCCCCGGACGACCGGGTGGCTCTGCTGGGCGCCAACGGCAACGGCAAGTCGACCTTCTGCAAGCTGATCGGCGGCCGGCTCGGGCCGCTTGCCGGCGAGGTGAAGCGCTCGTCCAAGATGGAGGTCGCCTACTTCGCCCAGCACCAGCTCGACGAGCTACGCCCGGCCGAGAGCGCCTACGCGCATGTCCGAACGCTCATGCCGGACGTGCCGGAAGCCAAGGTCCGCGCCGCGACGGCGCGCCTCGGTTTCGGCGCCAACAAGTCCGATACGCCGGTGGAAAAGCTATCGGGCGGCGAGAAGGCGCGCCTGCTCATGGGGCTCGCGGCGTTCCACGGACCGCACCTGCTCATCCTCGACGAGCCGACGAACCACCTCGACATCGAGAGCCGTCAAGCCCTCGTCGAGGCGATCAACGACTACGAGGGCGCTGTCATTCTCGTCTCCCACGACCGCTTCCTGGTCGAGGCCTGCGCCGACCGGCTGTGGCTGGTCGCGGATGGCACGGTGAAGACCTTCGACGGCGACATGGACGATTACCGTCGGTTCGTCCTGTCGGGGCCGGAGCGGGAAGCGGAGCGCGATCCCGAACCGGCCGGCGGCCAGAAGGCCGAGGCGCGCCGCGCCGGTGTCGAGCGCCGCGCCGCCCTGGCGCCCCTGCGCAAGCGCCTGGAGGCGATCGAGGCGCGCATGGCCAAGCTCACCGCGGCGATCCAGAAGATCGACGCCGCGCTGGAAGATGGCTCCGCCTTCCGGGAGAACGCCACCAAGGCCGGGGGGATCGCCAAGATGCGGTCCGACGCCGCGAGCGCGCTGGCCGCCGCCGAGGAGGAATGGCTGACGGTCAGCGCCGAGATCGAGGCGGCCTGAACCGCGGCGTTCGTTGCGCCTGCGGCGCTCACGCGGCTCGGCCTCAGACCGCGCTCGCGATGGCCCGGCTCAGGATGTCGACACCGAGGTCGATCTCCGCATCGCTGGCTGTCAGGGGCGGCGCGATGCGGAAGACGCCGCCCATGCCGGGCAGCTGCACGATGTTCATGCTGAGGCCGAGGTCCAGGCAGCGTCGGGTGATCGCGTCGCCCAATTCCGGGGCCGACCGCTTCGTGTGCCGGTCGGCGACGATCTCCACGCCCTGAAGCAGGCCGCGGCCCCGCACATCGCCGATGCAGGCGAAGCGCTCCTGAAGGGCGCGAAGCCCGGCCGCGAGCCGGGCGCCGGCCTGCTCCGCGCGGGCGACCAGACCGTCGCGCTGGACGATCTCCAGCACCTTGAGGCCGACCGCCGCCGGGAGCGGGTCGGAAACGTGCGTCGTGTAGAACAGGAAGCCGCGTTCGTGGCACAGATCCTCGATCTCCGCCGTGGTCACGACCGCCGCCAGCGGCAAACCGGCTCCGAGCGTCTTCGAGAGGGTGAGGATGTCGGGCACGACGCCGTCCCGCTCGCAGGCGAACATCAGGCCGGTGCGGCCGATACCGGTCTGCGCCTCGTCGAGGATCAGGAGCATCCCCCGTTCCGTACATTTGCGCTTCAGCGCGGCGAGGTAGCCGGGCGGCAGCGCGATGATCCCCCCGGAACTGAGGATCGGCTCGGCCAGGAACGCGGCGAGATTGCCGGTCGACTGCCGGTCGACCAGCGCGAAGGCGTAATCCAGCTCCGTCTGCCAGTCCGGGATGCCGTCCCGCTCGAAGGTCGGACGATACGCGTTCGGCGCCGGGATCGCGAATGAACCGACCGGGGCCGGGCCGTAACCCTTCCGGCCCGCGCTGTAGGTGGCTGAAGCCGCACCCGCCGTCATGCCGTGCCAGGACTGGGCGAAGCTCACCACCTCCCAGCCGCCGGTGGCAAGCTTTGCCATGCGCAGGGCCGCCTCGTTCGCCTCCGCGCCCGTGGTCAGCAGCATCGACCGTTCGAGGGCACCCGGCGCCAGTCGGGCCAATTCGGAGGCGAGATCGACGACCGGCCGGGTCAGCATCCCGCTGAACAGGTGATCGAGATGTCCGACGTGATGCGCCGCGACGGCGGCGATCTCGGGATGGCCGTGGCCCAGGATCGCGCTCATCTGGCCGGAGGTGAAGTCGAGGATCTTCCGGCCCTCGGCATCGTAGACGAAGCTGCCGGCTGCCCGCTCGATGATGAGCGGGGCGAAGACGCCGCCGTACCGGACAAGATGCCGGCGCGCCCGGTCCCAGAAATCCGCGTCCGCGTTCCGCGTCATGATCGATCCTGCTCGATGGCCCAGCGGCGCCAAGCTAGAACCGGATCGCCCCGCCGTGTAGCTGATAGTGCTGAACCGAGCGTTCAGATTTTCTGATGTCGCCTGTCTTGGATATCGACCTGCTCCGCAGTTTCGCGGTCGTGGCGGAAACAGGCGCCCTCAGCCGGGCCGCGGAGCGGGTCGGCCGCAGCCAAGCCGCCCTGAGCATGCAGATGAAGCGCCTCGAGGCGCTGGTCGATCAGCCGCTTCTGACACGGACAGGGCGCGGCGTGCTGCTGACCGTGCAGGGCGAGCGCCTCCTGGTCCATGCGCGCCGGATCCTGGTCTCCCACGATGACGCCCTGGCCGAAATGTCGGGCCGGAGCCTCACGGGAAGCCTGCGCTTCGGATGCCCGGACGATTACGCGCAGACCTTTCTGCCGGCGCTCCTGCGTGGCTTCGCGCAACATCACCCCGCTGCGGCGATCGAGGTGGTCTGCGCCGCAACGCCGCGTCTCGTCGAACGTCATGACCGTGGCGGTCTCGACCTGGCGCTGATCTCGATGCCGCTCGCCGCCGAACGGGAGATTCTCAGACGTGAGGACCTTGTCTGGGTCGTCGCGCGGGACGGTCCGTCGCATTGGCCCGACCCGTTGCCGCTTGCGCTCGGCGACCCCGACACGCTCGATCATCAAGCGGCGCTCGCCGCACTCGACCGCGCGCACCAAGCCTACCGGCTCGCCTACGCGAGCGGCAGCCTGTCCGGCCTCCTCGCGGTGGTCCGGTCCGGTCAGGCGGTTGCCGTGCTGACCCGCTCCGCAGTTCCGTCTGACCTGCGGATTCAGTCCCGCACGAGCGGGTTGCCGAGCCTTCCGCAGATCGGCCTGACAATCCGCCTCGACGCGCAGCGTGCCTCGCCTCTCACGCGAGCCTTCGCCGCGCATCTACGGGCTATCCTGCCCGTGCTCTGAGCGGACCAGCCCCAGTCTCGCCGGAAGGCAGAGGCCCGCTCGCGAGACCGCGCGGCGCGTCCTGGATCAGGCCATCGCGCGCACGCGATCCCGGATGGCGGAACCGCGCCTACTCCTCGTCGGGATCGCGCGGCCAGAACAGCAGAATGTCATCGTTGTCGATGTTGATCCAGTTGATGTGCGTGTCGGGATGATCTTCGCTGAATCTTCTGAAATGCACGTCGTTGCAGAGCAGATAAATATCCTTCTCGAGCCCATCAAAGCCGCCATCGGCCGCAATCTTGCTGAGCGCGGTCTTGAAGTCGGTGTCCGCAAGCTGGAGGCCACGGAATTTCCGGCCTGCGATGTCCGGGAATGCGGCGCTCCAAGCGGCCATCACGCGCGGATTGTCGTATCGAACGAGCGTGTCCGTACCGACCTTACGGAACGGCGTGTGGTCGAGCCGCACGTCCTCGCTCCAATTCCGGTTCGCAGCGGCGGTCGTCTTCGTCGTCTCCGGCGACACGACGGGCGTCGTTGCCACCGTACTGGCCATCACGGCGCCCGTGACCTGCGGTCCCCGGCCATACCGGACATCGAACTCGGCCGCCTCGACCGCCGCTGACTTTACCTCGGCCAGGGATAGCACGGCGTCGGCAGCCTCGGGCGAAAGCGTGTAGATCGAACGCGGATCGAGGGCGACGGGCACACTCGGTGAGACCTCCTTGGTGAGGGTCAGCGAAGCGGTCTCAGGGTGCTGCGTTTTCAGTGCGGTTCCGGGAAGCGCAGCCGCCGGAAATAAATGGTCCATATCAAAGTCTCCAGCCATCGGAGCCGATGCGAAAACCGATGCCCTCACCACGACGCAAGCCGAAATCGTAAAACGATTGATTTCAATATACTTATCGATCAGCTCAGACACACATGCAACGCGGCTTCAACCGGGTCATAGAACAGAAGCACGGTCCGGCAGGTCAGCAAATACGATGCCCTATAGTGCACCAATAGCTGTGCACGCCCTTTCGAGCGCAGCCTCTAAGCCTCGTAAGCGCGCTCTGGCCGGCACAAGCAAGCGCGGTCCTATGCCTGCGGGCACATCAATATGTTGATTGCGAAGGGACGAGAGCTACGGATGCCTCGAACGTAGGGCAACCAACGGCCATCATGCCCGCGGCTGCTCCAGGTTTGAGCTTCATGCTCTATGGGCTCGACAATGCATATCGAAGCACAGATCGTCAACCGGGCGGCTCGATGTATCAACTCATCTTTCAAATCACCTACAAAACCCCAAATGCCGGTGAAGAGGCAGCGTCAATCCTGAAGACGCCGTCTCTACGGGTCTGTCGTCAGCTGCTTCTCGTCGGATGCTGGTCTTGTGGACCATCCTACTCGGCATGCGAGGCCGGAGCGAATCGATTCATATCCGGGACGGCTGGGCGGCGGGCGTTCGTCCCCGCCCGAGACCGAGGACAAGCAGGCAGCCGATACCCGAGAGCACGACCAGCGGCAGGAGCCCGAGCGGGTAGCTGCCCGTCGCATCCTTGATCACGCCGAGCAGATAGGTGCCCACGAAGCCGCCGATATTGCCGATGGCGTTGATCTGCGCGATGCCGGCCGCTGCCGCGCCAGCCGAAAGCCATTCCGTGGAGAGCGCCCAGAACGGGCCCTTGACCGTGTAGGTGGCGGTCACGGCGAGGCACAGGATCAGGATCGTCGGCAGAAGCTGGGTGGTCGCGATCGAGGCGGCCAAGCTCACGGCGAGCAGCCCCAGGGGCAGCGCCGTATGCCAGACCCGCTCGCGGTTCCGGTCGGAGGACCGGCCCCACAGGAGCATCAGGACGGAGGCGACGCCGAACGGGATCGAGTTGAGCAGACCGGTCTGCAGGTTGGTCAGCCCGAACGACTTGATGATCTGCGGCTGCCACAGCGACAGGCACTGGCTGGCGCCCGACGCTCCGGCGTAGATCAGCGAGGCGGCAAGCACGTACCGATTGCGCATCACCTGCCAGACGGACAGATGCCGCGCCGGCGCAGCCTCGCCCGACACCACGGAGGCGCGCTCCGTGGCGAGCCGCTCCTGAAGCCACGCACTCTGCTGGGGTGTGAGCCACCGGGCCGATCCCGGTCCGTCCGGAAGCAGGAGGAAGGCCAGGAGGCCGAGCAGCACCGCGGGCGCGGCCTCCAGGATGAACAGCCATTGCCAGCCGCGCAGACCCAGCATCCCGTCGATGTTGAGGATCGCCGCCGAGATCGGCGAGCCGAGGAAGCTCGAGATCGGGATCGCCACCATGAAGATGGCCACGATCCGCCCGCGGTAGGCCCGCGGGAACCAGTAGGTGAGATAGAGGATCACGCCGGGAAAAAACCCGGCCTCGGACGCCCCCAGGAGCAGCCGCACGGCGTAGAAGGAGTAGGGCCCGACAACGAACGCCATCGCGGCGGAGACCAGCCCCCAGGTGATCATGATCCGAGCGATCCAGATCCGGGCGCCGAAGCGCTCCATGGCGAGGTTGCTCGGGACCTCGCACAGGACGTAGGACACGTAGAACAGCCCGCCTCCGAGCCCGAACTGCGCGGCTGACAGGCCGAGATCGTGGTTCATCTGCAACGCCGCGAAGCCGGCATTCACCCGGTCAACGAAGGCCACGAAGTAGGCGACCATCAGGAACGGCAGGATGCGCCAGGTGATCCTGCGGAGCGTCGCCCGTTCAATGTCCGGGATCGCTGCCGGCATCTCCGTCGGGGTCATGCCCGTCCTCCTGTTTTAATCCCTCCGCCTTGGCGAAGACATGTCCCGCAAGCCAGACTTCGCGAGAGACAGCCGGTGACATCTGTCATCGAATCGCAACACCGGCACCGGCCCAGCCGAACGCGTTTGCCCGCCGCCGCCGGACATGCGAGAGAAGCCGCATGTTGACCGTCGATAGCCTTTGGCGCGCGCGGCACCGGCTCGCGCAGTTCGGGAAGAAGCGGACCGGCTCCCCACGGATCCTCGTGATCGGCGTGTGCCAGGCCGGGTCCATCGCGAAGGCGATGCGCTACCTGCTGCCCGACGCGCAGGTGGATTTCGTCTCGGCGTTCTCGGCCGCTCGCCGCTTCCCGCGCCTCGCCGATCTGATGGCGCATGCGGACGGCTACGACTACGTCTTCTCCAGCATCTACCTGCCCCGCTTCAAGGGTGGCGGCACGATCGACACGCTGCGGACGCATCCGAAGGTACGGCTGATCCCGACCATCGTGTTCAGCGCCTATCACCCGGATCTGGTCCATGTCGGCGTGCAGGATCATGTGACTCTGAACGGCCTGATCTCCGGGCCGATGGGCCACTCGCATTCGGCCATCACGCTGTTCGCCTACCTGTCCGGCTTCTCGCAGGCACAGGCGCTCCGGCTCTTCGCCGAGCCGGTCTTCGAGCGCCTCGGCTATTATGACCTCTGGGACGAGTCCGTGTCCTATCTGCGCAGCCTGGGTGTGCAGGCGGGGTACGACCTCGACACGCACCTCACGCGCTGGGCGCGGCGCGGCTGCTTCATGCACTCGATCAACCACACGAAGCTCTACGTGGTCGCCGACCTCGCCCGCGGCCTGCTGACGAAGGCCGGCGTCCCGTTCGAGGAATGCGATCTCGACGCTTTCCTACCCGACGATCTCGGCGGCCAGGGCAGCTGGCCGGTCTATCCCGAGATCGCGCAGCATTACGGCATTCCCGGCAGCGCCCTGTTCTTCAAGGCGGAGACGCGCCGGTCCGGCCCGGCCCGCACCATGAGCCGGGCCGAGTTCGTGGCGGCCTCGTTCGCGAATTACGACCGACGCGAGCGCAGCCTGCTGATCTCTCAGCGGGTCCAGGGCTGGCGCAACGATCCGCCGACGGTGGAATTCCTGCGCGACGCCGCGGGCCGCAACGATGCTTCAGGCCGCGCCTCGGCTCGTGTCCCTGCCGTGAACGCCGGCAGCCTCGCCGGCCACGCGTCCTAGACCCGCGAACGCGCGGGCTTAAATCGGGCACTTCCCCGCATCTTCGGCGTTGTCGCGCACCGCTGCCGCGAGCGGGATCGACGCGAGGTGCCCCATGAGCCTGCAGTCCCGGGACCGGAATCGTGCGGGCCAGTACGCGGCTGCGGCGGGCCTGACCCTGCTCGGCTCGGCCGCCGGCCTCGTCGCCTGGAGCCGGCTTCTGGTCGATCGGCACATGCCGTTGCCCCCCGCCCTGCCCGGTCGGCACGAACGGATCATCAGCCGGCGCGCCGGGGCTCTCTCCCTGTACAGCGCCGGGGAGGCCGAGGGCGTGCCGCTCCTGCTGATCCACTCGATCAATGCGGCGGCCAACGCCTACGAGGTTCGCCCGCTCTACCTCCACTATCGAGGCCGCCGCCCGGTCTACGCCCTCGACCTGCCGGGTTTCGGCTTCTCCGAACGCTCCCGGCGCCGCTACACGCCGCGCCTGATGGTGGAGGCGATCCACGCGGCGGTGGACGAGATCCGGCAACGCCACGGCGACTGCGCGATCGACGCCCTGGCCCTGTCGCTGTCCGCCGCCTTCCTGGCACGCGCCAGCCTGGAGCATTCCGACGCCTACCGCAGCCTCGCCTTGATCAGCCCGACGGGTTTCGATGCGCAGCTCTCGGGCGAGGGGCCGCCGGACGGGCATCGCGGGCGCGACTGGCTGCGCGATGCCCTCGACCGTCCACCCTTCGGCCGGCCGCTCTTCGATGCCCTGGTCACGCGGCCGAGCATGCGCTTCTTCCTCCAGAAGACCTTCGGATCGCCCGACATCGACGAGGACTTGCTCAACTACGATTACGCTTCGGCCCATCAGCCGGGCGCGGAGCACGCGCCGTGGTGCTTCATCGCCGGACACCTATTCCCGACCGACGCAACCCGCCTCTACGAGCAGCTGCGCCTGCCGGTGTGGATGGTCCACGGGGTGCGCGGCGACTTCGTCGATTACCGGCTGGTACCCCGCGTCGCCGACCGGCCGAATTGGCGCGTCGAGACCCTGCCGACCGGCGCGTTCCCGCATTTCGAGCAACCGGACGCGGTTACGGCCGGCTATGACGCGTTCCTGGCGCAGCTCGACGCACCGTCGGCGAAGCGACCGGGTTGATCCTGTCGCTCAGTGCGATGATGTCGCCGGAGGAGCATCGAGCCGGTTCGATCCGGTCCGGACATCGGGACGGCCCGGTCTGCGGAGATGATCGGCACCGCGGCGCAGCCAGTGGCGCGTGGTGGACCCACGACACCCCAATCCCGTAAGGAGGTGACCGCCGCAACGTGCGGCGCCTGTACTGGATTCCGATGCTCGATCTGACCCTAGAGGCCGCCCGCACCGTCGTGGATACCGCCCTTCGGGAGGCGCGAGCCCGCAACCTGAAGCCCCTGGCCGTCGTCGTCTACGACGCCCGAGGCGCGCTGAAAGCCGTCTCCGTCGAGGACGGAACCTCCCTGCGCCGGGCCGAGATCGCGTCCGGCAAGGCCAACGGCGCGCTGGCGCTGGGCCTCGGCTCGCGGGCGATCCACGCCCGCGCGGAGGCGCAGCCGTATTTCGTGGCGGCCGTAACCCATCTGGTCGGCCCCGCCGCCCTGGTACCGGTTCCGGGCGGCGTCCTGATCCGCTCCGGCGAGGGGCGCCTCCTCGGCGCCATCGGCATCTCCGGCGACACGTCGGACAATGACGAGATCTGCGCGGTGGCGGGGATCGAAGCGGCCGGTCTGGTGCCCGAGACCGGCGCCTGACCGTGCACCTGCGCCGGCGCGACTGGCTGGCCGGCGCGGCCGCCTTGTCGGCGGTGCGGCCCGCCCGCGCGGCCGGCCTGCTGTACCGGCGCGGGAACGACGCGGATCCGGAGACCCTCGACCCCCACCGCTCGTCGACGGTGGCGGAGGCGCATATCCTGCGCGATCTCTGCGACGGCCTTCTCACCTACGATAATCGCGGCGCCATCATCCCGGGTGCGGCCCAGGCCTGGACCGTCTCCCCAGACGGGCTGACCTTCCAGTTCGATCTCCGGCCCGACGGCCTCTGGTCGAACGGCGAGGCTGTCACCGCGTCGGATTTCGTGTACTCGCTCCGCCGCATCCTCGATCCGAGGACGGGGGCGAAATACGCCGAGGTCCTGTTCCCGATCCGGAACGCCGCGGCGGTGAATCGCGGCGAGAAGCCGGCGGACGCGCTGGCGGTCGAGGCGGAAGGGCCGCTCCGCCTCTCGATCGCTCTGGAAGAGCCGACGCCGTATTTTCTGGAGCTGCTGACCCATCAGACCGCCCTGCCCGTCCACCGGGCCTCGGTCGAACGCTACGGTGATAGCTTCACCCGGCCCGGCAACCTCGTGACGAACGGCCCCTACCGGCTCCGCGACCGCGTCCCGGGCGGCGCGATCACGCTCGAGGCCAATCCGCATCACCCCGCAGCCGCAGGTCTGGCGATCCGGCAGGTCGCGTTCCTGCCGACGCCCGACATGGCGGCGGCCGTGCGCCGCTACGCGGCCGGCGAGATCGACTCCCTGGCTGACCTGCCGGTCGACCAGATCGCCGACCTGCGCCGCCGCTTCGGTTCGCAGGTGGTGCTCGGGCCCTCGCTCGGGCTGGCGGCTCTGGTGGTCAACACGCGCAAGGCGCCGTTCTCGGACCGGCGGGTCCGGCAGGCCCTGTCCCTCGTGATCGATCGCGAGTACCTCGCCGACGGGCTGAACGGCGGCACCATGAGCCCCGCCTATTCTCTCTGCCCGCCCGGCCTCGATCATTACCGGACGCCGCCTGAGACCGAGGGGCGTCTCGGTCTGCCGATCGATCACGAGGCTGAAGCGCGGCGGCTTTTGACCGAGGCAGGTTTCGGCCCGGACAACCCGCTCACCGTGGAGTACCGGTTCAACGTCAGCGACAACAACCGCACCGTCGCGGTTGCGATCGCCGAGATGTGGCGTGACCTCGGGATCAGGACGCGCTTCGTCTACACCGACGCCAAGACGCACTTCGCCTACCTGCGTGATGGCGGCGACTTCGACGTCGCGCGCATGAGTTGGATCGCGGACTATTCCGACGCGCAGAATTTCCTGTTCCTGCTCCAAAGCGGGAACGACGGCATGAATGCCGGCCGCTGGTCGAATGCCGCCTACGACGACCTCATGGCGCGCGCCGCCAGGGAGCGCGACCTCGGCCGCCGCGCCGACCTGCTCCACGACGCGGAGACGATCGCCCTGCGTGAACTGCCCTGGATCCCGCTGATGCACTACCGGTCCAAGGCGCTGATCGCGCCGCGGCTGCACGGCTATCATCCGAACCTGCGCAACGCCGCGCCGACGCGATTCCTGAGGCTCGACGCGTGATCCGCTTCATCCTGCGCCGCCTCGCGCAGGCGGTGCCGACCCTGCTCGCCGTCGTCACCGTCAGCTTCTTCCTGATGCGGCTCGCGCCCGGCGGCCCGTTCGATCTGGAGCGGCCCCTGGCCCCGGCCGCCATGGAAAACCTGCGCCGCGTGTACGGCCTCGACCGGCCGCTGATCCTCCAGTTCGGCAGCTATCTGGCGTCACTAGCGCAGGGGGATCTCGGACCGTCCTTTTCCTTCCGCGACATGAGCGTCCTCGACCTGATCGCCCGAGGCCTTCCGGTCTCGGCGACCCTGGGCGCCCTCGCCCTTGCGCTCGCCACAGGGCTCGGCGTCAGCCTCGGGATCGTTGCCGCGCTTCGACGCGGTGGGGTGATCGACCGTCTCCTCGGCATCGGCGCGGCGCTGACCCTGTCGCTGCCGAGCTTCGTGGTCGCGCCCCTGCTCCAGATCGCCTTCGGGCTGACGCTGCACTGGCTGCCCCTGGGCGGCTGGAACGACGGCGCCCCAAGCCACCTCGTCCTCCCGGTGATCACTCTGGCGCTTCCCCAAGTCGGGGGCCTGGCGCGGCTGACCCGCGCATCCCTGGGCGAGGTGCTGCGCACGCAGCCCGTCCGCACGATGCGCAGCCTCGGCCTGCCGCCGGCTCGGGTCACGCGGCACGCCCTGCGGGGGGCCTTGCTGCCGGTGGTGGCCTATCTCGGTCCGCTCGCGGCGGCCCTGCTCACGGGATCGGTGGTGGTCGAGACCATCTTCGGCCTGCCGGGGATCGGCCGCTACTTCGTGGAGGGCGCGCTCAACCGCGACTATACGCTGGTGATGGGCACGGTGCTGCTGGTCGCCGGGCTGGTGATCGCCCTCAACCTCGCGGCCGACCTCGCCTGCGCGTGGCTCGACCCGCGCCTGCGTGTCGGGGCGTGAGCGCCGTGCCGATCCTCGCGAGGACCGCCCGCCGAACACTGGGCCGCGTCGCCCGGGAGCGCACCGCGATGGCGGCTCTGGCCGTGCTGGTCCTGATCGCCTTGGCCTGCCTGATCGGACCGGCACTGACGGGGCACGATCCCGAGCGCGCCTATCCGGATCTTCGGCAACTCCCGGCCGGGCTGACGGCACAGCCGGATGCGGCGCATCTCGGCCCGGCCCTGGAACGCCTCACCTTCCGGATGCGCGCCCGGCTCGACTCGGTGGCGCGGGACCGCGATGCCGTGCGCCTGTCGCTGAGCTCCGACGCGGGCTTCGACCGTCGCAGCCTCGTCTACATGCCGCGCTCGGGGCTGTTCGGTGCACCCGAGGTCGTGGAGGAGCGAGATTCGGGCCGCAGCCTCGTCGTGGCCGTGCCGCTCCGGCGCCTGCACTTCCCGCTCGGCACCGACATCCAGGGCCGCGATCTCCTCACCCGCTGCCTCGTGGCGGGCCGGATCTCGCTGGCGATCGGCCTCATGGCGAGCCTCGCGGCGCTGCTCATCGGCGTTCTCTACGGGGCCACCGCGGGGTTTCTGGGCGGCGCGATCGATGCGGTGATGATGCGCTTCGTCGATGTGCTCTACGCCCTGCCCTTCGTGTTCTTCGTGATCCTTCTGCTGGTGTTCTTTCGGCCGAGCGTCCTGCTGATGCTGGTGGCGATCGCGGCCGTCGAGTGGCTCGATATGGCGCGCGTGGTGCGCGCCCAGACCCTGTCGCTGCGCACCCGCGACTTCGTGCGCGCGGCGCAGGCCCTCGGGCTCGATGCGCGGCGCATCATCCTGCGCCACATCATCCCCAACACGCTCGGGCCGGTGGCGGTGACCGCAACGCTGCTCGTCCCGCAGGTAATTCTGCTCGAGAGCTTCCTGTCGTTCCTCGGCCTCGGCGTGCAGGAGCCGCAGACGAGCTGGGGCGTGCTGATCGCCGAGGGCGCGCGATCGATCGAAGCGGCGCCCCATCTGCTCGCCGCCCCGGCGGCCTTCCTGATCGCCACGCTGGTGGCGCTCAACCTGCTGGGCGACGGCTTGGCCGACGCCCTCGATCCGCGTTCGGATTAGCGACAGGCGAGCGTCCGGATCGGGGATCCGGCGAGCCACGCCTCGATGTCCTCGACCGCCTGGGTAAAGAAGGTTCGGTAGTTGTTGCGCGAGACGTAGCCGAGATGCGGCAGCGCCAGCACGTTCGGCAAGCTGCGGAACGGGCTGTCCGGCGGCAGAGGCTCGGTTTCGAATACGTCGAGGCCGGCACCGGCGATCCATTGCTCCGTGAGCGCGCGCACCAAGGCCGCTTGATCGACGATCGGCGCCCGGGACGTGTTCACCAGGATCGCATCGCGCCGCATCCGGCGCAGCTCGGCTTCGCCGAGAAGGCCGCGCGTCCGATCCCCCAGGACTAGGTGGATCGTGACGACGTCGCTCACCTCCAGCAGCGCCTCCTTGGAGCCCGCCCGTTCGACACCGGCCGCCGCGGCGCGGCCGTCATCGAGGTTCGGGCTCCAGGCGATCACCCGCATGCCGAAGGCGCGCCCGATCTCGGCGACCCGGCTGCCGATCTTGCCGAGGCCCAGCACGCCCAGAGTCGCGCCGGCCAGATCGGTCCCGACCGTGCTCTGCCAGGGTCCGCCGCTGCGGAGGTTCTGGTGTTCCAGCGGAAGCTGACGGGCCAGTCCGAGGATCAGCGCCCAGGTCAGCTCGGTCGGCGGCGTCGGGCTCGATTCCGTGCCGCAGACCGTGACCCCGCGGGCGTTCGCCGCCGCGATGTCGATGGCGAGATTGCGCATACCGCTGGTGACGAGGAGTTCGAGGCGGGGCAGCCGCTCCAGCAGCGCCGCCGGAAACGGCGTCCGCTCGCGCATGATCATGAGAATCTCGGCCTGATCGATGCGCGCGATCAGGGCCTCGCGATCCGCGATGTGATCGGAGAGTGCCGAGACGGCGACCCGCTTGGAGAGGCGTCCCCAATCGGCGAGCGTCAGCGCCGCCTGCTGGTAATCATCGAGGATCAGGCAGGTTCGCATGGCGAAGACTCCCGGCGCCGGGCCGCACCTCGCGGCGCGGTGGCGTAGGCCGCGCTCAACCGCGGGTCAAACCGGGCCCGTTCACCGGGTCGCGGACGCAGGCTGCAGCGGACCGCGATGCTGGGCCAGGAACGCGAGCACCGCCGCGTTGAACGCATCCAGGTTGTCCCGGTTCATCGCGTGGGCCGCGTTCGGGATCACGATAGCGGCCGGGATCGACGGGTTGCAGGTCCGGGCAGCCGCGAAGCCTTCGGGATAGCGTTTGGGACTGCGCTCGCCCGTGAGCGTGAGGATCGGGAAGCTGAACTTGGCGATGTCGGCGCAGGTGATGTGCCCGCGCTCGCCGCTGTCGACGCCGGTGCCGAGGTTGTCGAGCAGGATCTCCTTCTGAAGAGCCGAGCGCTTCGCCCAGGTGCCGGGCCCGTTCAGACCGTCGGTGAATTCCTGCCCGGCCTTCTCCTTGTCGCCGGCGGCCAAGTTCTCCCGCAACCGCGCGACCAGCCCCTTCACCTCGCCGGCCATCGCCTTCGTCTCAGGCGTCTCGGGGAGCAGCCCTTCCATCCCGCTGGCATCCTCCAGGATGAGGGTCTTGATCAGTTCCGGGTGCTCCTTGGCCACCGTCAGAACCACGGCGCCGCCGCGGGAATGGCCGAGCAGGTGGACCGGACCGAGGTTAAGTTGCTGGATCACGGCCGCAACGTCGGCGGCGTGCTGGGCGATGGAGAAGTCGTCCCCGACGCCGTTCCAGCGCTCCGGATAATAGTGGCGCAGGCTGAGCGACAGGACCCGGTAATCCTTCGAGTAGGACGGCGCCTGGGCGTACCAGATCCGGTAATCGCCCAGCGAGCCGTGCACGAGGACGATCGGCTCGCCGGATCCGGTCTCCCGGTACGCGAGGGGGTATCCGCCCACCGACACCGTCTTCACGTCATCGGGAATCGCCCATTGCGCGCGGGCGCCGGTCGACATGCCGAACAAGACACCGAGCGCAAGAGCCGCCATCGTCAACCGCATCATGAAATCTCCCCGTCCTCGTCGATCGTCAGGGCGTTTTCTCCGCGCCGGCGAGGGCCGCGAAGGCCGCGGCGACGCCGGCGGCGCCCGGGTCCTGCACGCCCGCGAGATCGCCCGCGGCCAGGTAGCTGGACCGGCCGGCGCCGGCGCGCTTCATGCGGGCGGTGGCGGCGGCGCCCTCGCGCGCCGCCTCGGCGGCGGCTTGGAGATCGCCGGTCTTCAGGGCCTCGACAGCCGGGATCAGCGCGTCGAGGAGGGTCCGGTCGCCCCGATTGGCGCCGCCGTAGCCCTGGACCCGGGCTACCCCTTCGGCCAGGGCGTCCGGCCACGCCGCGCCGTCCGACAAAGCGGAGGCGGCGGCCGCGAAGAAGATCGATCCGAGCACGCCGCTCGACCCACCCACGGCCCGGCCGATCCGTTCCGCCAGAGCCCGGCACAGGGCGGGAGGATCTGCCTGCGGCAACCGGTCGAGATCTGCCTGCACCGCGCGCGCCGCACCCGCGAAGGTCGTGCCGGCATCACCATCCCCGACCTTGGCGTCGAGGGCGTTCAACGCCGTCTCGGCCGCGATCAGCGCCTCCGCGACGGCGGCGATCCGGCCGGCCGTCACGGGATCGTGCGACGGGGCGAAGGCCTCGCCGGCAAGGCCGTGGGGTACCGGGCGCAGGACCGGCGCGGCGACCCGCACGGCGCCGGGCCAGGCCGGGACGGGCACGGGCGCGAGCAGCGCCGCTTCGAGCTCGTCGTCGAGCGGGAGGACGGACAGCGAGGCGCCGTGCATATCGAGCGCCGTCATCAGGGGGGCGGGCCCGAGAAGCAGGCGCACGCGCGACCCGAGCTCGGTGGCGAGCACGGCCCGCGTCAGGACCTGCATCTCCAGCGCAGAGGCGGAGCCCAGATTGTTGACGAGCAGCGCCAACCGGTCGGCGCCCGCGAGGGCCGCGGAGAGGCGCTCGCCCATCATCCGGGCGAGGTCGCTCGCCTTCGGCAGCGTGATCCGCTCCACCCCGGGCTCGCCATGAATGCCGAGGCCGAGCTCGGCCTGGCCCTCGGCCAGACGCTCGCTGCGCGGCGAGCCGGGGATTGTGCAGGTCGAGACCGCGATGCCGAGCGATTTCCCCGCGGCGGCCGCCCGGCGCGCGCGCGCCGCCACCGCCTCCAGCGGTTGGCCCGCCTCAGCCGCGTGACCCGCGACCTTGTGGACGAACAGGGTGCCGGCGACGCCGCGGGGCTGCTTGGCGTCCGGGAGCGCGATGTCGTCCGAAACGATGACCGTCTCGACCTTGTGGCCGAGGGCCCGGGCGCGCTCGGCGGCGAGCCCGAAGTTCAGGCGGTCGCCCGCATAGTTCTTGATGACGAGCAGACACCCGGCCGGGCCGGTCACCGCCAGGATGCCGGCCAGAACCGCGTCGACGCTCGGCGAGGCGAAGACGTCGCCGCAGACGGCCGCGCTCAGCAGGCCCGGGCCCACGAACCCGGCATGGGCCGGCTCGTGACCGGAGCCGCCACCCGAGACCACCGCGACCTTGCCGGGATCCGATTCGGCGCGGAGCACGACGCGGATGCCGGGATCGCCGTCGAGCCGGGCGAGGCGGCCGCCGCTGGCGGCCAGCAGGCCGTCTATGGCGTCGTTGACCAGGGAGGCGCGGGCATCGATGAAATGGGCCATGGCGTGACCTTCGCGAGTTCCCGTCCGCGATTCTTCGTCAGCGGCGTCGGTGCATTGTCCACGCAGCCGGATGCCGCCGGCAACAGCGACCGTGTTTGCGAGCGCAGCGAAGCAATCCAGGCCGCACTACGCCGACCGATGTCCCGCTGCCCTGGGTCGCTTCGCTGCGCTCGCGATGACGGAGAGCGCAACGGGTCTGCATCACTCCTTCACGGCGCCGGTGAGCGCGGAGACGTAATACTCAACGAAGAAGGAGTAGAGGATCACCAGCGGCAGGGAGCCGAGCAGCGCGCCGGCCATCAGCGAGCCCCACTTGTAGACGTCGCCGTCCACGAACTCGCTGACGACAGCGATCGGCACCGTCTTGTTCTGCGTCGAGGACAGGAAGGTCAGCGCGTAAATGAACTCGTTCCAGCACAGGGTCAGCGAGAAGATACCCGCCGAGATCAGTCCCGGGAAAGCGAGCGGCAGGATGATCTTTGTCAGGATCTGCCACCGGCTGGCGCCGTCCATCAGGGCGCATTCCTCCAACTCGTAGGGAATGGTCTTGAAGTAGCCCATCAGAAGCCAGGTCGAGAATGGGATCAGGATCGTCGGATAGGCCAGGATCAGGGCGATTGGCGAGTCGAACAGGCCGTAGGCCTGCACGATGGTGGCCAGCGGGATGAACAGGATCGAGGGCGGCACGAGATAGGCGAGGAAGATCGCCGCGCCGACCCAGCCGGCGCCCCGGTAGCGGACGCGCACGCAGGCATAGGCGGCCAGCACGCTCGCGAACAGCGATAGCGCCGTGGCCGCCACCGACACGTACATCGTGTTCCAGAGCCAGCGCGGATATTGCGTCTCGAACAGCAGCTTGTGGATGTGCTTGAACGTCGGATCCACGACCCAGAACGGGTTGAACCGCTCCATGTCGATCAGCTGCTCGTCCGGTTTGATGGCCGTCAGAGCCATCCAGTAGAACGGAAACAGCAGCACGACGAGGATGACGAGGAGCGGCAGGTAGGTCGTCACCAGCCGCCGAGGCAGCCGCTCGAGGTAGGCCATCCCCTCCGAGTTGTCGGTGATCCCGGCCGGCCGCGCCTCCATTAGGGGAGTGAGGTGCGGGTCGGCGTGGGCGGGCGGTGCGGGCGCGCTCATCGGTCGGACTCCCCGGCCTGCCAGGCCCGGCGCTGTAGGCCGAACCACGAGATCCCGATGGCGGCGAGCAGGAACGGCACCATGGCGGTGGCGATGGCCGCGCCCTCGCCGAGCGTCCCGGACAGGATGCCCCGCTGGTACGACAGCGTCGCCATCAGGTGCGTGGCGTTGACCGGACCGCCACGGGTCATGGCCCAGATCAGCTGGAAGTCCGTGAAGGTGAACAGGACCGAGAAGGTCATCACCACGGCGATGATCGGGGTGAGCAACGGCAGGGTGATCCGCGAGAAGATCTGCCAGTTCGAGGCGCCGTCGAGCGTCGCCGCCTCGTAGAGGGAGGGCGAGACCGTCTGCAGGCCGGCCAGCAGCGTGATGGCGATGAACGGCACGCCGCGCCAAATATTGGCGAAGATCACGCAGGCCCGGGCCATGGCCGGCTCACCGAGGAAGTCGATGTTGCCGTCGATGATCCCGAGATGGCGCAGCGACCACGAGATGATCGAGAACTGGCTGTCGAAGATCCACCAGAACGCGATGGCCGAGAGCACCGTCGGCACGACGAACGGGATCAGCACGATCGAGCGGATGATCGCCTTGAACGGCATGTTCTTGTTGAGCAGCAGCGCGAGATACAGGCCGATCCCGAACTTCACGACTGAGGCGACCGCCGTGTAGAGGCAGGTGTTGAACACCGAGAGCCAGAACACGTCGTCATCCCAGAGCCACTCGTAGTTCTCCAGGCCGATGAACACGCCGTCGCGGCCGATCCGGGCATTCGTGAAGGACAGCCAGATGCCCTTCAGGAGCGGGTAGGCCAGGAACAGGCCGAGGATCAGCGCGGTGGGCAGCATGAACCAGAAGCCCGCCCAGCCGCGGCTCGCGCGCAGGCGCGCCCAGACCGAGCGGGTCGGAACCGCGACCGGGACGGGCTGTGTCAAGGCCGTGTGCGCCATGATCTCGGCTCCGCTTCCGGCTCAGGTGTTCCGGAAGATGCGCGTGGCCGCGCGCTCGGCGTTCTTGATCGCGCCCTTCACGTCCTCGCGGCCCGTGCAGTGGCTCGCGAACATGTCGACGATCACGAAGTCGGCCAGCACCGCGGCGATGCGCTCGCTCACCGGCGCGAGTCCGCCGGCGGCGAGAGAGCGCCGTCCCGCCTCGGCGAAGACCGCATTCTTCGGGTCGCTCGTCCAGATCGGGTTCTTCGGATAGTTCGACAACGGCTCGCACAGGTAGCCCTGCGCGGCTTCGAGCCACGGATTGTAGTTCGACGCCTCCATCATGAAGGCGATGAAGGCCTTACACGCATTGGGCGCCTTCGAGTACTTGAAGGCCAGGATCGGATAGGCAAGCTGGAACTCTGTCGGCTTGCCGACGGGGCCGACCGGCCAGACCGCATGGTCCATGTCCTCGGCGAGCTTCGGGTTGTCCTTCTTGGCCGCCGCGTAGATCGAGATGCCGTTGTTCGTGAGGTACAGGTCGCCGGCCAGGAACGCCTTGTTGTTGGAGGAATCGTTCCACGAGACCGTGCCGGGCACGAAGGTCTCGTACAACGATTTGACGTATTCGAGCGCCTTGGCCGTCTCCGGCGAGTTGATGACGATCTTCTCGTTGGCGTCGACGAGGTTACCGCCATGGGACCAGAGCGCCCAGTGGCACCACGTGTTGCCGTCGCCGGTGGCGTGGCCCAGGGCGAAGCCGGCCGGCGTGTTGTTCTTCTTCAGGCCCCGGCACAATTCGAGGAAGCCGGCCGTGTCAGTCGGGAACTTGTCGAAGCCCGCCTTCTTCATCGCCGAGATGCGGTAGTTCGGGTAGCCGCCGTTGAACGAGACGGGGATCGCGATCCAGTTGCCCTTGACCTTGCCGTAGGCTTCCGCGGACGGGAACCAAGGTCCGTATTTCTTGGCGAGCGAAGCCGCGACATCTTCCAGCGGTACGCACTTATCGGGAAATAGCGCCGGGAACGAGAACAGGCCCCAGACCATGTCGGGTCCCTGCCCTGTATTGGCCGCGACGGACGCCTTCGGCTGGATGTCGTCGTAGGATTCGTTGCTGACCGTGATCTTGACGCCCGTCGCCTGGGTGAAGGCGTCGACCATCTTCAGGAAGGCCTCCTCCTCGCTCGGCACGAAGCGCTTCCAACGCAGGAGCGACAGGCTGGCGCCGGGCTCCGGCTTCCACTCGGCGGTCTGCGCCCAGGCCTTGGCGAAGCCCAGCAGGTCACCGCCGACGGCGAGACCTGCAGCGGCGGCGCCGGTGAGGAGGGAACGGCGATCGAGACCAGACATCAGGTGCTACTCCCTCGAGGATTGAGTACCGCGGAGGCGCGAAGCCTCCGCCTGCTGGTGCGGTATGGCGAGGTCAGTCCGGCAGACGGCGGCCGGTCTCGGCGTCGAAAACGTGTACCCGGTTCGGACGCACGAACACGGTCTCGCCGGGTCGCTCGCTGACGCGCTCGCGCAGGACGCAGGTGAGGTCCTGGCCCGCGGCTCGCACCGCCAGCATGGTCTCCGAGCCGGTCGGCTCGACCACCACCACCTCGGCGGCGATGCCTTCCGGCGCGAGGTCGAAATGCTCGGGCCGGATGCCCAGGATGAGCGGCCGCCCATCCACCCCTGCCGGCGCCGCATCCAAGGGGATCGTCAAGCCCGTATCGCTGACGAAGACCAGATGGCCGTTCCGGCGAATCGTCCCGGATATGAAGTTCATCGCCGGCGACCCGATGAAGCCCGCGACGAACAGGTTGTCGGGTCGGTCGTAGAGATCCAGCGGCGGACCAATCTGCTCGACCACGCCGTCGTGCATCACCACGATCCGGTCGGCCATTGTCATGGCCTCGATCTGGTCGTGGGTGACGTAGATGGTCGTCGTCTTCAGCCGCTGGTGCAGCTCCTTGATCTCGGTGCGCATGGCCACGCGCAGCTTGGCATCGAGGTTCGAGAGTGGCTCGTCGAAGAGGAACACCTGCGGATCGCGCACGATGGCGCGGCCCATGGCGACGCGCTGCCGCTGGCCACCGGAGAGCTGCCGCGGGTAGCGGTCGAGCAGGCGTGAGAGTCCGAGGATCTGCGCGGCCTTGTTGACCCGGAGGTCGATCTCCGAGGCGGCCGCCTTCCGAATGCGCATCGAGAACGCCATGTTCTCGCGCACTGTGAGATGTGGATAGAGCGCGTAGTTCTGGAACACCATGGCGATGTCCCGCTCCTTCGGCGGAACATCGTTCACGACGCGCTCCCCGATACGGATCTCACCTCCGGAGATATTCTCGAGGCCGGCAATCATCCGCAGCAGGGTCGATTTCCCGCAGCCCGACGGGCCGACCAGGATCACGAATTCGCCGTCCCGGATATCCACGGATACACCGTGCAGGACATTCGTCGATCCGAAAGCCTTGCGAACCTCGCGGATTCCCACCGAGGCCATGCTTCCTCCCGATATCGGCCACTCTGACGGCGGCTCTAGAGCTTCAGTACAAATGAGGGTTCGAAGGAAAGCAAGCGGGTGCCACGGCAAAGCTGCAGATAATCTTCGATCTGTCAGGCTATGCGCTGGGAGCGGGTGACGAGGCCGTCGCGGTGAAACACGCGATGGGATGACGGACGACGTGAAATGCTATGGATCGCCGCGCCGGCCTCAATGCCGGAGAGACGGTTCCGGAGCGTCGCGCGTGGCCGCCCGAGCGGCACCCCGGCCTCCGGACTCGGGCGCGCCGCGGGCAAACATTCAGGGGAATGAAGCGCATGACGTCATCGGGTCTGACCGCGCAGGCGATTCTGCCCGCCGATGGATGCCGGGGAGCCCTCGTGGGCCGCGTATGGCGGCCGGACGTCTCGGGCCCGAGTGTCGTGGCAATCCGCGCCGATGCGGCGGGTGAGGCGCGGGTCATCGACGTTACTGCCACCTTCCCGACCATCAGCGACCTGTGCGAGGCCCGCGATCCCGGCGCTGCCTTACGGGCGACCGAGGGTGCGGATCTCGGCAGTCTCGACGCGGTCCTGGCCAACACCCCGCCCGATGGGCGCGACCCGGCCCGACCCTGGCTCCTCGCGCCGGTGGACCTGCAGGCCCTGAAAGCCGCGGGCGTGACCTTCGCCACATCCATGCTGGAGCGGGTGATCGAGGAGCGCGCCCGCGGCGACCTCGCCGCCGCCGCGGCGATCCGCGCCGAGGTCGAGCGCTTGGTCGGCCGCGACCTGCGCCGGCTGAAGCCAGGCTCGCCGGAAGCCATGGCGCTCAAGGACGTGCTGGTCGCGCAGGGCGCGTGGAGCCAGTATCTGGAAGTCGGCATCGGCCCGGATGCCGAGATCTTCACCAAGGCCCAGCCGCTCTCGGCGGTGGGCTGCGGCGCGGATGCGGGTCTCCACCCGGACTCGCACTGGAACAACCCGGAGCCGGAAGTGGCCCTGGCCGTGACGTCCGACCAGCGTATCGTCGGCGCGACGCTCGCCAACGACGTCAACCTGCGCGACTTCGAGGGCCGGTCGGCGCTGCTCCTCGGCAAGGCCAAGGACAACAACGCCTCCTGCGCTCTCGGGCCGTTCCTGCGGCTGTTCGACGACACGTTCGGGCTCGACGACGTGCGCCGCACCACCGTCACCCTGGAGGTCGTCGGCACGGACGGGTTCCGGCTGGAGGGAACCTCGCCGCTTTCTGAGATCAGCCGTGACCCGGAGGAGTTGGCGGAGGCGCTCATGGGCCGCACGCACAATTACCCGGACGGCGCCCTCCTCCTCCTGGGCACGATGTTCGCGCCGATCCAGGACCGGCACGGGCCGGGCCTCGGCTTCACCCACGCCGAGGGCGACCGGGTCGTGGTGGCGAGCCCGGAACTCGGCAGCTTGGTCAACCGCATGCGCCCGTGCGACGCCTGCGAGCCCTGGACGTTCGGCGCCCGCGCGCTGATGCGCAACCTCGCGGCGCGCGGGATACTGTGACAGAGCGTCGGCCGCCGTGCCGCCCGAGACCGAACCCGATCCCGCCGAGATGATGCCGATGACCGATGCCCGCCTCCTCGACCGCCTCGCCGCGATCGTCGGATCGTCCGGCCTCGTCACCGGCGACGAGCTGCGCGGACGCTCGGCCAACTGGACGCGGCCGACCGAGCCCTGCGCGGCCCTCGCGCTGGTCCGTCCGCGCGACACCGCCGAGACCAGCGCGGTCCTGGCGGTCTGCCACGCGGCGGGCGTTTCCGTGGTGCCGCGGGGTGGTGCTACCGGTCTCGTCGACGGCACGCTCTGCGCGCCCGACGAGATCACACTCTCGACCGAACGCATGACCGGGATCGAGCCGGTCGACACACTTGGCATGACGGTTGTGGTCGGCACCGGCGCCACCATCGAGAGCGTGCAGGATGCCGCCGCTTCGAGCGGCCTGTTCTTCCCCCTCGACCTCGGCGCCCGCGGCTCGGCGACAATCGGCGGCGCGATCTCCACCAATGCCGGCGGCCTGCGGGTGCTGCGCTACGGCATGATGCGCGAGATGATTCTGGGCCTGGAAGCGGTGCTCGCCGACGGCACGGTGGTGTCGTCCATGCGCCCGCTGATCAAGAACAATACCGGCCTCGACCTGAAGCAGCTCTTCGTCGGCACCGAGGGCACGTTGGGCATCGTCACGCGTGCGGTGCTGCGGCTGCGTCCGGAACCGGCGGGCTACGCAACCGCGCTGATCGCCTGCCCGGGCGTGGACGACGGGGCGCGGGTGCTGCGGGCGGCCCAGAGCGCCTTCCAGGGACGCGTCTCCTCCTTCGAGGGACTGTGGCCCGACTTCTACCGGCTGATGACGGCGCCCGGGCGCGCGACGCCGCCCCTCGGCCACGATTACCCGTTTTACGCGATCATCGAGGTCGAGTGCGTCTCCGAGGAAGCCGACCGGTTCCTCGGGTTGCTCGAAGGCCTGATGGGCGAGGGTACGATCCTCGACGCGGCGATCGCTTCTTCGGAGGAGCAGCGCCGGGGCATGTGGCGCATCCGCGACCGCGTGGAGCACCTCAACGCCGACGGGATCGAGCGCGCCTTCGACGTCAGCGTGCCCCTGGCGAAGATGGACGGCTACGTCCGCGGGGCGCTCGACCGGCTCGCCACGATCCCGGGCTGCCGGGCCGTCGTCTACGGGCATATTGGCGACAACAACCTGCACTGGAACACGACCCGCCTCGACGCCGCCGGCAACGCGGCCATCGACGCGGCGATCTACGAGCCCCTGGCGGCGCTGAACGGCTCCGTCTCGGCGGAGCACGGGATCGGCCTCGAGAAGCGGGCCAAGCTGAAGCTGTCGCGCTCCCACGAGGAGATCGCCGTCATGCGGCTCGTGAAGCGGGCGCTCGACCCGGACAACCGCCTGAACCCCGGGAAAATCTTCTGAGACGTGTGCGGTGGCGATCCGGCTGGCGGTGCGCCTCACGCCGCGCGGGGGGCGCGATGCCGCGGAGGGTTGGGCCCGCGACGAGAAGGGCCAACCCTACCTGAAGGCCCGGGTCACGGCCCCGCCGGTGGACGGGGCCGCGAACGTGGCGCTCGTGGCCCTGATCGCCAAGGCGCTGAAGGTCAGCCGCGGCTCGGTCCGCATCGTCACCGGCGACCAGAGCCGTCTGAAGATCCTGGAGATCGACGGCCTCGCGCAGGCGGATCTGGACAGGGTGTTCGGTCGACCGTGAGAAAGCGTGACCGCCCTTAGAATGCGACCTTGTCGCCGCCTTTCAGCGACAGGATCTCGCGCGCGTCGTCGGGCGAGGCGACGGCGAGGCCCAAGCCCTCGATGATCGAGCGCACGCGGCGGACCTGCGCGGCGTTGGTCTCGGCGAGCTTGCCCGGCCCGTCCCAGAGGCTGTCCTCCAGGCCGACCCGGACGTTGCCGCCCATCGCGGCTGCCATGGCGGCGATGTTCATCTGGTTGCGGCCCGCTCCCAGCACCGACCAGCGATACTGGTCACCGAAGAGCCGGTCGGCGGTGCGCTTCATGTGCATCACGTCGTCCGGATGCGCCCCGATGCCCCCCTGGAGGCCGAACACCGTCTGAATGAACAGCGGCGCCTGCACGAGGCCGCGGTCGAAGAAGTATTTGAGATTGTAGAGATGCGCGGTGTCGTAGCACTCGAATTCGAACTTCGTCCCGTTCGGTCCGCAGGTCGTCAGGATGTGCTCTATCTGGCCGAACGTATTGCGGAAGATGATATCCTTGTTGCCGAGATAGTCCCGCTCCCACTGATGCTTCAGGTCCTTGAAGCGGTCGAGCATGCCGAACAAGCCGAAATTCATCGAGCCGAGGTTCAGCGAGGCGACTTCCGGCTGGAAGGTCGCGGCCGGGCGGACGCGTTCCTCGATCGACATGGTCGGCGCGCCGCCGGTGGTGATGTTCACCACGCAGTTCGAACGCTGCTTGATCACCGGCAGGAACTTGGCGAAGGCCTCAGGCGTCTGGTCGGGCTGGCCGTTCTCCGGGTTGCGGGCATGCAGGTGCACGATGGCCGCGCCCGCTTCCGCAGCGCCGATGGCGGCATCCGCGATTTCCTCGGGCGTCACCGGCAGATGCGGCGACATGCTGGGCGTATGGATCGCGCCCGTCACCGCGCAGGTGATGATGACTTTCCGCTGTGAGGCCATGCTCAGTCCTTCTGTGAAGCCTTGTGGGCCCGCAGGGCTGCGAGCCGCGCATCGCGACGGTTCATGCGTGCGGGCAGGTCGGAAGGCGCCTGCCAGTTCGCCAGGATCGCCTCGGTGGCCGGCGCCTCGTAAACGCTCGGCGGTGCCGGATCGGCGGCGAGGTTCTTGTAGAAGCCGGTATAGCGCGCGCAGTAATCGGCGATACCGCCGGGCGCGTTCAGCTCGATGGTCTCGAACGGTCCCATGAAGCTCCAGCGCAGGCCCAGGCCGTCCGAGACGGTCTTATCGAGATCCTGCGGGGTCACGTAGCCCTCCGAGGCAAGGCGGAACGCCTCCGCCAGGAGGGCGCCCTGGAGGCGATTGAGAATGAAGCCCTCGATCTCCTTCAGCACCGTAATCGGCACCTGGCCGATGGCTTCGTACGTGGTCCGGGCCCGGTCCAGCACCGCCGCGTCCGTCCACGGCGCACCGGAAATCTCGACCAGCGGGATCAGGTGCGGCGGGTTCACCGGATGGCCGATCAGGCAGCGCGACCGGCCGGGCAGGCCCTCGGTGAAGAGCGAGCAGCGGATCGCCGACGACGAGGAGGCGATCACCGCGTCCGGCGGCGCCAAAGCGTCGAGCTCGGCGAACAGGCTCTGCTTCACGTCGAGCCGCTCCGGGCCGTTCTCCTGCACGAACGCGACCCCGTCGAGGGAGTCGGCAAGGTTTCCGGCGGCGCGAATGCGGCGCGCGGCCCCCTCGGGATCGGGGCAGAGGCCGTTCGCCGCGAGGGTCCGCAGACCCTCGGCGCAGAGCGGCACCGCAGCCTCGGCCACGCTCGCGGCGGCATCGAACAGGCGCACGTCCCAACCGGCGCGGGCGAAGATCATCGCCCAGGCCCGGCCGATCAGGCCGGCGCCGACGATCGCGACGGACTCGGTCATGGCTGGATCCTCCTGTGCTGACCGGACGATCCGATTCTCGTCCTCCTCCTGAGGTGGGTCGGTCGAAGGTGCCGAGTGCGACGGTAATATCTGGTCACAGCCACAGCACCTTCCGCCGCAACTCCTGATCCTCGCGCAGGAGGCGCGATTCGCCGGTCCACTGCACGCTACCGCGCTCCAGCGCGACGGTGCGGTCGGAGAGCGCGAGGGCGAGGTCGAGGTGATGGTCCACCAGGATGATCGCGATCTCGCGGCGCAGGCGGTCAAAGGCTTCGAACAGTTCCTCGGTCACGGCCGGCGACAGGCCCTCGAAGGGCTCGTCGAGGAGGAGGAGCCGCGTATCGCCCGAGAGCGCCCGCGCCACCGCCACCATCTGCTGCTCGCCCCCGGACAGGCGCGCGGCGTCCACGGTCCAGCGCTCCTTCAGTCGGGGGAAGAACTCCAGCACCCTGTCCTCGTCCCAGTGGATCCCGGCGCCGGTGAGCCGCCGAAGCCGGCCGAGGCCGAGGTTTTCGGCGACGCTCATCCCGGCGAACAGCGCCCGGCCCTGCGGCACGTAGCCGATGCCGAGCCGGGCAATCCGGTCGGGCGACAGGCCCAAAATGTCCTTGCCGCCGAGCACGATGCGGCCGGCGGCCGGCGGCGCGGTACCGATCAGCGTCTTGAGCAGCGTCGATTTGCCGGCGCCGTTGCGTCCGAGCAGGGCCACGACCTCACCCCGGCGCACCGCGAGGTTCACGCCGTTGAGGATGTGCGACTTGCCATAGAAGGTGTCGACGCCCTCCATGGCCAACAGCGTCTCGGCCACGGCCGCGCTGGCGCGCGGCTTTGCGGCGATCGCCGCCGTGCCCGAGCCGAGATAGACGGCCTGCACGCGCGCGTCGTCGCGCGCATCCGCCACCGATCCGTCGACCAGCACGGCGCCGTCGGCCATCACGGTGACGCGGTCGGCGAGGCGGAACACGCGGTCGATGTCGTGCTCGACCAGCAGCACCGGGATGTCGGCCGAGAGCGCCTTGATCAGATCGCCGACCCGCTCGCGCTCGGCCGCCGCGAGTCCGGCAAGCGGCTCGTCGAGGAGCAGGACGCGGGGCCGCGTGGCCAGTGCCAGGCCCATGTCGAGCAGGCGCTGACCGCCGTAAGAGAGGCTGCCGGCTTCCGCCCGCTCGATGCCGGAGAGACCGGTCCAGCGCAGCAGCTCGGCCGTGTCGTCGGCGATCTCGCGGATCGCCAGCGCATCACGCCAGGGGCTGAAATGCGCGTTGTGCCGCGCCTGAACGGCGAGGCGGACATTCTCCTCCACCGACAGGCCGGGGAACAGGTTGGTGATCTGGAACGAGCGGCCGAGGCCGGCCCGGGTGATCGCATGCGGCTCCAGCCCGGCGATCTCGTGGCCGTCGAGGCGGATGCTGCCCGCGCTCGGCCGGAACATGCCGGAGAGCAGGTTGAAGGCCGTGGTCTTGCCGGCCCCGTTCGGGCCGATCAGGGCGTGAAGCGTCCGGTCAGCAACCGCAAAAGACACGCCCCGCACCGCCGCGACAGGGCCGAAGTTCTTCTTGATGGCGTCGGCGATCAGCACCGGCCCGTCGGTTCGGCCCTCCGCGATGAACCGGGCCGGGACGCGGCCCGAGGCGCCGGCGCGTCGGGCCGACATGGCCGCGCCCTCGGCGGGCACGCGCCGGAACGGCTTCAGCAGCCGCGCCGCGATGCCGACGAGCCCATCCGGCGAGAACACGATGAAGGCGACGAACAGCAGGCCGAAATACAGCAGCCAGTCGGCGGTGTAGATCGACAGGAACTCGCGAAACAGGATGTAGAACAGGGCGCCGAGCGCCGGCCCGAGGAAGGAGCGCATCCCGCCGATCACCACCATGGCGAGCAGCTCGCCCGAGAAGGCGATGGAGATCGGGTCGGCCGAGGTGAAGCGGTGGCTGTAGGCCGAGAGCGCCCCGGCAAGGCCGGTGATCGTTGCCGAGATCACGAAGGCCGCGAGCTTGTAGCGGTTGGTGGCGTAGCCGAGAAAGCCGGCGCGCTGCTCGTTCTCGCGGATCGCCACCAGGACGGACCCCATCGGCGAGCGGCGGAAGCGCCAGAGCGCGATGAGCACCATGAAGGCGATCCCCGACACCGCGGCGTAATAGGCTCCGGGCTCCTGCAGCGCCTCCCAGCGGTGCAGGTTGCCGATGCCGTTCTCGCCGCCGGTGAGGTCCGTCCAGCGGAACGCGATGGCGTAGAGCATCGCCGTGAAGGCGAGCGTGAGGAGCGAGAAGTAGACCCCGCGCCGCCGCAGGATCAGGCCGCCGGCTACCAGGGCGGCCAGCCCGGTGATCGCCAGCGCACCCAGCAGCGGCAGCGCCATGTCGCCGGGGAACAGCCGCGTCTGGAGGATCGCCACCGCGTAGGCGCCGATCCCGAACCACGCCCCGTGGCCGAAGGAGGTGAGCCCGGTCCAGCCGACCAGGATGTTGAGGCCCAGCACCGCCAGGGCGAAGATCACCACGTCGGTGGCGGTGATCAGGGTCAGGCCGATCGCGTCCAGGGCGAAGGGCAGGACGATCAGGGCGGCGAGCGCCGCCCAGAGCTGGCGGCTCTCGCGCAGGATCAGGCCGCGCTGCGGCAGGGCGAGCGGCAGCGGCTCGGCGGTTCCGGACATGGGACGCTCTCCGCTCACTCGAAACGGGCGATGTGCTCGCCGAACAGACCGCGCGGGCGCAGCAGCAGGACCAGCACCATGAGACCGTAGACGGCGGCCTCAGTGGCCGGCGGATAGGCGTAGGCGGTCAGGCCCCGGACCACGCCGACGATCAGGGCGGCGAGCACCACCCCCCAGAACGACCCGAGGCCGCCGATCACCACCACCACGAAGGCGAAGGTGAGGATCTCGGCGCCCATGGCGGGATGGACGCCGGTGACCGGGGCCATCATGGTCCCGGCCAGCGCCGCGAGCCCGACCGCGATCGTCACGACCGCGGTCATGTACGGACGGAGCGAGATGCCCAGCGCCGCGACCATGTCGGGGTTCTGCACGCCCGCCCGGACCACCCGCCCGAAGCTGGTCCGCGTGAGGAGGAGCCACAGGCCGGCGACGCAGGCGAGGGCCACGACGAGGATCGAGAGCCGGTAGCGCGAGTAGATCAGGTCGCCGATGAAGACCTGCCCGCGCAGCCATGTCGGGATCCCGAACGGCACCGGCGCCGCCCCGAAGGCCATGCGCAGGGCCTGCTCGGCCACCATGGCGAGCCCGAAGGTGAGGAGCAGGCCGAGCGTCGGGTCGCCGCGGTAGAAGCGCCGAAGCAGGAAGCGTTCGATCAGGAGGCCGAGCACGCCGACGACCAACGGCGAGGCGACGAGGGCGCCCCCGAAGCCGATCGTCGGCGTCAGCAGTACGGTCAGGTAGGCGCCGATGGCGTAGAAGGCGCCATGGGCGAGGTTCACGATCCCGCCGAGGCTGAAGATCAGCGACAGGCCGAGCGCGATCAGCAGGTATTGCACGCCGATCAGCAGGCCATTGAGCACCTGCTCCAAAATGAAGACGAGCTGCATGGACGCCTCACGCCGGGAAGGTGCAGGCGTTCTCGTCGCGGGTCGTGGCGAGCACTTCCAGGCTCTCGCCCGGCCCCGGCAGCGGACCGGTCGAGGAGAAGATGTCGTAGGGGTTCTTGACCTGATCCGCCGGCAGGGCGGTGATCGCGAACATCTCCTGCATCAGCTCGTGGTCCCAGGGGCGGAAATAACCCTCGCGGACCTTGGCGATGTCGAACTTGGCGCCCGATTCGAGGTGCTCCACGACCTTGATTGACTCGGTCGATTTCAGCTCGTTCATCGACTGGGCGACGATCTTCATCGCCGTGTAGTCGCCCCAGCCCTGGTTCTCCGGCGGCTTCTTGTACTTGGCCTTGAAGGCCGCCACGAATTTTTTGGCCGAGGGCGAGTCGATCTGGTGATGCCAGATCACCGGCCACGTGCCGAGGAAGTTGCCGGGCCCGGCGCCCCAGGCGAGTGCGGTGTCGAAACCGAAGCCGGCGACCGGGAACGGGAGGCCGAACTCGCTGTACTGCTTCAGGAAGTTGGTGATCTGCGCGCCCGCGAGGTTGCAGATCACGAGGTCCGGTTTTGCCTGACGGAGCTTCAGCAGGAAGGGCGAGAAGTCGGTCAGCTCGGTGGGGATCAGGTCCTCGCCGACGACGGTCGCGTCGTGGGCCGCGAAGTACTTCTTGGCCTGCTTCAGCAGATCGTGCCCGAAGGCGTAGTCGGCGGTGAGCGCGTAGACCTTCCGGCCCTTGATCAGCCCCCGGTCGAGGAGCGCGCGGCCGCAGGCGCGCACCATCATGGTGTTCTGCGATTCGACGTGGAACATGAAGCGCTTACAGTCGGAGCCGCGCAGCGCGTCCGAGTTGGCGCCGGTGTTGATGAACAGGATCTTCTCGCGCTGGGCCACCTGGCTGATCGCCAGCGCCGAGGCGGAGTTGATCTCGCCGACGAGGCACGCCACGCGGTCGCGCTGGACCATGCGCTCGGCCTTGGCCGATGCGGTCTGCGGATTGACGCTGTCCTCCGAGAGCAGCTCGACCTTCCGGCCGGCGATGCCGCCCGCGGCGTTGATCTCCTCGACCGCCAGCTGGGCGGCCTGAACGGCGAACTCGCCGAGCGGTCCGAGGAAGCCGGTGCGCGGCGTCAGGTGGCCGATGCGGATGACGTCGGATTGGCCCTGGGACAGCGCCGGGCTCGCAAGGGCCGGCGCGAGGAGAGCAGCGCCACCAGCTCTGAGAAGGCTGCGGCGAGAAAGGGAATCCCCGAACCGGTCCGTCATCGTTCCGCTCCCGTACGTTTCCTCCAGCCGGGCTTTTTCGATGGGCTCTGCCGGCCCTCACCCAAACTGTGATCACAGATCACTAGCGCGATAGTGCCGGTTCCGTCTAGTGTCGGCACATGAGTTCCATTTCGGCACTGGCCGAACTTCCACAGCTCGAGCGGCGGACCCTGTCCGACACGGTCTACGAGGCGCTCTCGGACCTGCTCGCCTCCGGTCGACTCGCGCCGGGCGAGCGGCTGTCCCTGCGCCAGAGCGCGGCGGCGCTTGGGGTCTCGGTGATGCCGGTGCGCGAGGCGGTGAGCCGTCTGGCGGCCGACGGCGTGCTGGAGGTGGCGCCGAACCGGGTCATCCGGGTGCCGGTCATGAGCGCCGCGGCTTTCCGGGCGCTGGCCGAGACGCGCATCGCGGTCGAGGGCATCGCCGTGGCGCTCGCCGCGGAGCGACGCTCGGCCGGTGATCTCGCGGCGATCCGGCAGGCCGAGGCGGCATTCCGGATGGAGGCCGAGGCCGCGCATCCGGACCGAACCCGCGCTGTCCAGCTCAACCGCGTCCTGCACTTCGCGATCTACGGTGCCTGCGGCCTCGCACCGCTGCAGGAGATTATCGCCCGGCTCTGGCTGAAGGCCGGCCCGGTGATCAACCTCGATCTGCGTGCCCATCCGGAACGGCTGCTCCAGGGCTTCGCGCTCCGGCGGCACGCCGAGGCTCTGGCGGCCATCGAGATTCGCGACAGCGCCGCGGCCGCAGCCGCCATCGCGGCGGATATCCGCGAGGCCGCCGACTTCATCCTGTCACGCGGCGGATTGCGAGACCATCAGGGAGAGGAGTGATCATGGATCTGGGGATTGCCGGCCTGCGCGTCCTGGTGACGGCGGGCGCTGCCGGGATCGGGCGCGGGATCGTGGACGCCTTCCAGGAGGAAGGCGCACGCGTCTTCGCGTGCGACATCGACGCGGAGGCCCTGAACAGCCTGCCGGACGCGGTCGGCCGCACGCGGACCGACGTGGCCGATCGCGACGCGGTGGCCGCGATGATGGATCAAGCCGTCGACTTCCTCGGCGGCCTCGACGTGCTGGTCAACAATGCCGGCATCGCCGGGCCGACCGGACGGGTCGAAGAGATTGCTCCCGAGGAATGGGACCAGTGCCTGACGGTCTGCCTGACGAGCCAGTTCAACTGCGCGCGCCTCGCGGTGCCGCATCTCCGGCAGAGCGCGAACGCCTCGATCGTCAACCTGTCCTCGGCCGCGGGAAAATTCGGCTTCGCCCTGCGTAGCCCGTACGCGGCGGCCAAGTGGGGCGTCATCGGCTTCACCAAATCGCTCGCGATCGAGCTCGGCAGCTCCGGAATCCGGGTGAACGCGATCCTGCCCGGGCTCGTCGCCGGCGACCGCCAGCGGCGGGTGCTCGAATCGAAGGCGCAGCAGCAGGGCACGAGCTTCGACGAGATGGAGGCGCGCGCCTTCTCGTTCGTGTCCGTCAAGGAATACGTCACCGCGCGGCAACTCGCCGACCAGACCTTGCTGCTCTGCTCACCTCGCGGCCGGACCATCTCGGGTCAGGCGATCTCGATCGACGGTGACACGCGGATGCTGTCCTGAAATCAACCCAGCCGAGACGGTGCTGCGAAGTTCGTCGCGGCAGAGTAGATATCCTCGAAACTGAGACGGCGAAGGCTGCGGCGCGTTCGGGTGACCGGAGCCTCTCTGCCGGCGACACCCGCCGATGCGAGGGACTGACCATGAGCGACAAACGCCGGATCACGCCCGCCGACCTGCGCTCGAAGGCGTGGTTCGACAATCCGCACAATCCGGGCATGACCGCGCTCTATCTGGAGCGCTACCTGAACTACGGGCTGACGCCGGAAGAACTCCGCTCCGGCAAGCCGCTGATCGGCATTGCCCAGACCGGCTCGGACCTGTCCCCGTGCAACCGTCACCACATCGAACTCGCCAAGCGGGTGCGGGAGGGCATCACGGCGGCGGGCGGCGTCGCCTTCGAGTTCCCCTGCCACCCGATCCAGGAGACCGGGAAGCGGCCGACCGCATCCCTCGACCGCAACCTAGCCTACCTGTCGCTGGTCGAGGTCCTGTACGGCTATCCCCTCGACGGCGTCGTGCTGCTCACCGGCTGCGACAAGACCATGCCGGCCTGCCTGATGGCCGCCGCTACCGTGAACATCCCGGCGATCTCGCTCAATGTCGGGCCGATGCTCAACGGCTACTTCCACAAGGAGCTGACCGGCTCGGGCACCATCGTGTGGAAGGCCCGGGAGCGCCACGCGGCCGGGGACATCGACTTCCAGCAGTTCATGGACATCGTCGGCTCGTCGGCGCCCTCCACCGGCCATTGCAACACGATGGGCACGGCTTCGACCATGAATGCGCTGGCCGAAGCGCTCGGTCTCGCCCTGCCGGGCTCCGCCGCGATCCCGGCGCCGTACCGGGAGCGCGGCCAGGCGGCCTACGCCACCGGCCAGAGGATCGTCGAGATGGTCTGGGAGGACCTGAAGCCCTCCGACATCCTGACCCGGGAGGCGTTCGAGAACGCCATCGTGGCCAATGCCGCGATCGGCGGCTCGACCAACGCGCCGATCCACATCAACGCCATTGCCAAGCATATCGGCGTGCCGCTGACCTGCGACGACTGGGAGCAGATCGGCTTCGAGATCCCGCTGCTCGTCGACATGCAGCCGGCCGGTCGCTGGCTCGGCGAGGAGTACTTCCGCGCGGGTGGCCTGCCCGCCGTGTTCGCCGAGTTGATCGAGGCCGGGAAGGTCCACGAGGGCGCCCTGACCTGCAACGGCCGCACCGTCGGCGAGAACTATCGCGGCCGGCACAGCTGGAACCGCGACGTGATCCGCGCCTACGGCGAGCCGCTGATGGAACGCGCCGGCTTCCTCAACCTCAAGGGCAGCCTGTTCGACTCGGCGATCATGAAGACCTGCGTGATCTCCGAGGAATTCGCCGCCCGCT
Source organism: Methylobacterium sp. FW102-HT35C08 (assembly GCF_058790235.1). Taxonomy (NCBI): domain Bacteria; kingdom Pseudomonadati; phylum Pseudomonadota; class Alphaproteobacteria; order Hyphomicrobiales; family Methylobacteriaceae; genus Methylobacterium; species Methylobacterium sp. FW102-HT35C08. The sequence goes on from NZ_JBYTCL010000002.1 coordinate 3,342,661, forward strand.
ACCTGCGCAATCCCGCCGACCCGATGGCGTTCGAAGGCCGGGTGGTCGTGTTCGACGGGCCTGAGGACTACCACACCCGCATCGACGATCCCGCCCTCGACATCGACGAGAACACCATCCTGATCATGCGGGGCGCCGGCCCGATCGGCTATCCGGGTGCCGCCGAGGTGGTGAACATGCAGCCGCCCGGCTCGCTGATCCGGCGCGGCGTCACCTCGCTGCCGTGCATCGGCGACGGGCGCCAATCCGGCACCTCCGGCACGCCCGCCATCCTCAACGCCTCGCCGGAGGCCGCGGCCGGCGGTGGGCTGGCGTTGCTGCAGAGCGGTGACCGCATCCGGGTGGATCTCAATCGGCGCAGCGCCGACATCCTGCTCCCGCCCGAGGAACTGGAGCGGCGGCGGGCGGACTTGGCTGGGCGCGGCGGCTTCCCCTATCCGGCCACCCAGACACCCTGGCAGGAGATCTACCGCGATCAGGTGGATCAGCTCGATCAAGGCATGGTGCTCAAGAGCGCGGTCAAATTTCAAAAGGTCGCGCAGGCCTCCGGCGTGCCGCGGGACAACCACTGATCCGGCCCCGTCCCGCGCCGGAAGCGCGCAGCGCACGCGAGGCGACTTCCGAACCTGTGAATTTTGAATACAATCCCCCTTCGGTGGTCCCGGACCATCGCGGGAGGATTGGGACGTGAACGGATCAGGGGCGCAGATCGCCACGGCGCCGCGGGCAGCGGCGCGCCTGGATGCCGGCCTAGCGCGCAGGCTTGCGGAGCAGCTGCAGGGGGAGGCGCGCTTCGACGCCTTCACGCGCGGGCGCTACAGCACCGACGCGTCGATCTACCAGATCATGCCGGCCGGCGTGGTGCTGCCCCGCTCGGCCGCGGACATTGCCGCCACCCTGCGGATCGCCGCCGAGCACGGCGCACCGGTCATCATGCGCGGCGGGGGCACGTCGCAGAATGGCCAGCCGATCGGCTCGGGGCTGGTGGTCGATTGCTCGCGCCACTTCAACGGCGTGCTGGCCTACCATCCGGAGGCCGGCACCATCACGGTCGAACCCGGCATGGTGCTGGAGCGGCTCAACGCCCGGGTGAAGGCCGATGGCTGGTTCTTCCCCGTGGAGCCGTCCACGGCGACCCGATGCACCATCGGCGGCATGGCGGGCAACAATTCCTGCGGCGCCCGCTCCCTGCGCTACGGCAAGATGAGCGACAACGTCCTGAGCCTGGAGGCGCTGTTCCACGACGGCGAGGCCTTCGGCTTCGGGCTGACCGGCAACGCGGTCTCGGGCGTAACCGGCTCCGGTCGGGCCGAGGCGCTCGCCGAGCGCATGCTCGGCCTCGCCCAGACCCATCGCGACGAGATCGCGGCGCGCTACCCGAAGGTGCAGCGCCGCGTGGGCGGCTACAATCTCGACGCGCTGATCGAGGCACGGCCCAACCTCGCGCATTTGCTGGTCGGGTCCGAAGGCACGCTCGCCGCCACCACCGCGGTGACCCTGAAGCTGTCGCGCCTGCCGACGCACCGGGTCATGGGGGTCTGCCATTTTCCGTCCTTCCGCGACGCCATGGAGACCACCCGCCACATCGTGGCGCTGAACCCGGTGGCGGTCGAACTCGTGGACAACAACGTCCTGGTGCTCGGCGCCGACATCCCCCTGTTCCGGACCACGCTCGCCGACATCACCCGCGGCAAGCCGAACTGCCTGCTGCTCACGGAATTCGCCGGCGACGACCTCGCCGTTCTGAAGCGCGACCTGAAGCGCCTCGAAGCCTGCATGGCCGACCACGGCTTCCCCGACGCCGTCGTGGAGGTCGTGGAGCCCGCCCGCCAGAGATCGGTCTGGGAAGTCCGGGAGGCGTGCCTCAACATCATGATGTCGATGAAGGGCGACGCGAAGCCGGTCTCGTTCATCGAGGATTGCGCGGTGCCGCTGGAGCACCTCGCCGACTACACCGACGCGGTCACCGAGGTGTTCACCAAGCACGGCACCCGCGGCACGTGGTACGCGCACGCCTCGGTGGGCTGCCTCCACGTCCGGCCGATCCTGGACATGAAGCAGGGGGGCGACGTCGCGAAGATGCGGGCGATCGCCGAGGAGACCTCCGAACTCGTGCGCCGCCACAAGGGCTCGTATTCCGGCGAGCACGGCGACGGCATCTCGCGCTCCGAATACATCGCGCCGCTGTTCGGCCCGATCCTGACCCGCGCTTTCGAGACTGTGAAGGACGACTTCGACCCTGAGAACCAGCTCAATCCCGGCAAGATCGTCCGTCCGCTGACGATGGACGACCGGTCTCTGTTCCGGTTCAAGCCGGACTACGCGGTGACGCAGCCGATGAAGACGGCCCTCGACTGGTCGGATTGGGGCGGCTTCGGCGCGGCGGTCGAGATGTGCAACAACAACGGCACCTGCCGGAAGCTCGCCGGCGGCGCCATGTGTCCGTCCTACCGTGCGACCCGCGAAGAGCAGCACCTGACCCGCGGCCGCGCCAATTCCCTGCGGCTCGCCATCTCGGGCCAGCTCGGTGCCGACGCGTTCACCAGCCCGGAGATGAAGCGGACCCTCGACCTCTGCGTCTCCTGCAAGGCCTGCCGCCGGGAATGCCCCACCGGCGTCGATATGGCCAAGATGAAGATCGAGTTCCTGCACCACTACCACGCTCGGCACGGCCTGCCGCTCCGGGAGCGGCTGATCGCTCTAATGCCGGTCTATGCGGGAGTCGCGGCGAAGCTCGCGCCGCTCCTGAACCTGCGGGACAAGCACCCGGCGCTGGCGGCCCTGTCGGAGAAGTTCGCCGGCCTCTCAGCCAAGCGCTCCCTGCCCCGCTGGCGCCGGCCCTGGAGCGAGCAGGGTGAGCCGGCCCATCCTGGCGACGTCGCGGGCGATTTCCGCGACGTCATTCTGTTCGGCGACACCTTCAACCGCGCCTTCGAGCGCGAGAACTTAGAGGCCGCAGAGCGCGTGCTGCAGGCGGCCGGCTACCGGCTCCACCGCGTGTATCCGGCGCGCGGCCGCCGCCCGCTCTGCTGCGGCCGGACCTGGCTCGCGTCCGGCCAGACGGACCGGGCGCGCGCCGAGGCCCGCCGGACCCTCGACACGCTTCTGCCGTTCATCCGGGCCGGCGCGCGGGTAGTCGGACTGGAACCGTCCTGCCTGCTCACCTTCCGGGACGAGTTCGGGGCCCTGCTGCCCGGCGCGGACGCAGCCCTGCTGGGCCGCCAATCCGTCCTGTTCGAGGAGCTGCTGGCCGCCGATCTCGCCGCCGGACGGATCGAGCTTCCGCTCGCGCATCAGGGCGGCCGCGTCGCCCACCTGCACGGGCATTGCCACCAGAAATCCTTCGGTCTGATGGGTTCGGTGGAGACCGTCCTTCGGGCCGTGCCGGGCCTCGACGTGCGGGTGATTGAATCGAGCTGCTGCGGCATGGCGGGCGCCTTCGGCTATCGGCCGGAATCGATCGACACCTCCTTCGCCATGGCGGAGCTGTCGCTGTTCCCGGCCCTGCGCGCCGCCGCGCCCGGCGACCTTGTGGTGGCCGACGGCACGAGCTGCCGACATCAGATCCACGACGGGCTGGGCCTTCAGGCGGAACATGTGGCTCGCGTTCTTGATCAAGCGCTCGTGCCTCGACACTGAATTGCCGGGCACCTACACATGTCCGAGAGGTCGTTTCGACCTGCGTGTGTCGGGGGACCATGAACAAGATCGAGCCCGGGATCGGTATCAGCCGTCGCTATCTTCACGACGAGGTGGCGGAGCGGATGCGCGAGCTTATCCGCTCCGGCGAGATGGAGCCGAAGGCGCGCATCAACGAGGGCGAGCTGACCGAACGCTTCGGGATCTCGCGCACACCACTCCGGGAAGCGATCAAGATCCTGGCCACCGAAGGTCTGCTCGAGCTTCTTCCGAACCGCGGAGCGCGTGTCGCCAGCATCTCGGACACCGAGCTCGAGGAGATGATGGAGGTCATTGCCGGTCTCGAGGCAACGGCGGGGGACTTGGCCTGCCGGACAATCAGCGAGTCCGAGATCGACGCCATCGCGCATGACCACGCGGCAATGGTGGAGGCCTGGAAAGCGGCCGACGAGGCCGGCTATTTCAGCCACAACCGCCGGATCCACGAAGCCATCATGGCGGCCAGCCACAACACGATCCTGGCGAACATCTACGAGAGCCTGTCCGGCCGTATCCAGCGATCGCGCTACAGCGCCCACCAGACTCCGGATCAGTGGGCCCGCGCCGTGGCCGAGCACGAGCGGATGATCGAGCTGCTGCGCGCCCGCGACGGCGCAGCCCTCGCCACGCTGATGCGCGAGCATATCCGTGGGAAGAAGTCCGTGATCGCAGCCAATTACGGGGCGGTCGAGACCGCCTGACCGGCCGCTCGCGTCCTCAGGCGGCGCTCGGTGCCCGCAGGCCGGCGACCAAGTCGGTGAAGCGGTCACCCTGCACGATCACATGGCTGCGCAGCACCTCCGAGGCGCGCCTCTCGTCGCCCGCGACGATGGCAGCCACGATCGCTTCATGCTCCGCGAGCGATTGCGGCAGGCGCTGACGCACGCGCAGCTGCAGACGGCGATACGGTGCCAGCCGGCGATGAAGGGACAGCGCCTGATCCGCCAGGAAGGCGTTATGGCTCGCCCGGTAGACCACCGTGTGGAAGACGTAGTTCTCGGCGTAGTAGGCCTCGGTGTCATCGGTCGCCAGGGCCGCGCGGCACCCGTCCAGGGCCGCGCCCAACGCGACGGCATCCTCGGGGACGAGGCGCCGGGCGGCCAGCCGGCCGCAGGCGGCCTCGATCTCCGCCATGGTCTCGAACATGGCGAGCAGAAGATGCGGCTCGGGCGCGCTGACGATCGCCCCGCGCCGAGGCTTCGTCTGAATCAGGCCGGTCACCGCCAATTGCAGCAGCGCTTCGCGGATCGGCGTGCGTGAGACGCCGAAGCGGGCCGCCAGCTGGTTCTCGTCGAGCCGTGAGCCAAGCGCGAGTTCGCCGGAGACGATCTCGTCCTCGATCCGCTGCCGCAGCCGCTGAGCGTGGCTCATCCTCCGATCCTCTCCTCCCGGATCCGCTTGGCGACGGCGGACGTCTTGTGCGCGAGGATTATGCGCAAGCATTGACAAAATATACAAGGCCGTCCTTCATGCATACAAAGAGGCGACGCAATATTGCGTCGCACAATTGTTTGCCGCCTTGTTTGCGGTGCGGGAGAGCATAATGACGCCCACTCGTCGATCCCTCGTCGCCGCCACGCTCGCGGCGCCGGTCGTCTTGAAGTTCGGTCTCGGTGCCGCGCAGGCCGCGACGACCCTGAAGCTGTCGCACCAGTTTCCGGGCGGCACCATCGAGGAGGGCGATTTCCGCGACCGCATGTGCCGGAAGTTCGCCAAGATGGTCGGCGAGCGCTCGAAGGGCGCCCTGGACGTGCAGGTCTATCCCGGCTCCTCGCTGATGAAGACCAACGCCCAGTTCGGCGCGATGCGGAAGGGCGCGCTCGACATGTCGCTCTACCCGAGCCCCTATGCCGGCGGCGAGGTGCCAGAGCTCAACATCGGGCTCATGCCCGCCCTGGTGACCTCCTACGCCCAGGCAGTGGCCTGGAAGGGTGCACCGGTTGGAAAGAAGCTCGCCGAGATCCTCGACGCGAAGGGGATCATCCTGGTCTCGTGGGTCTGGCAGGCCGGGGGCGTCGCCAGCCGCGAGCGGCCGCTGGTCTCTCCGTCCGACGCCAAGGGCCAGAAGGTCCGCGGCGGCTCCCGTGAGATGGACATGATGATGAAGGAGGCCGGCGCCGCGACGCTGTCGATTCCGTCGAACGAATCCTACGCGGCGATGCAGACCGGTGCCTGCGACGCGGTGATCACCTCCTCGACCAGCCTGATCTCGTTCCGCCTTGAGGAGCTGTCGAAGGCCCTGACCTCGGGGCGGGAGCGGTCCTACTGGTTCATGCTCGAGCCGATCATGATGTCGAAGATCGTGTTCTCCGGGCTGCCGAAGGATCAGCAGGACCTGATCATGGCCGTCGGGACGGAGCTCGAATCTTTCGGGCAGGCCGGCGCCAAGGAGGATGACACCCGCGTCGAGGAGATCTTCTCCAAGGCCGGCGCCAAGGTCTCGCAGCTTGACGAGAAGGCGCTGGGCGAGTGGCGCGAGCTGGCCCGGAACACCGCCTGGAAGGATTACGCCGGCAAGAATGCCAACTGCGCGGAGCTGCTGAAGCTCGCGGAGCAGGTCGCGTGAGCCACGGCTTCGACGCGGCCACCGCCGGGCCGGAGGCCGGCGCGGCGGACGAGCCGCGCCTTCCCGGCGTTCTCGGCGTCCTCGACCGGGCGATGCGCCTGCTGAACCGGGTGATCCTCGCGCTGGGCGGCCTCTGCCTCGTGGCGGCCTGCCTGGTCCTGACGCACAGCGTCGTCGTTCGCTACCTCCTGAAGCAGCCGACGGAGTGGCAAGACGAGATGGCGGTGTTCCTGATCGTCGGGGCCACGTTCCTCTCGGCGGCCGGCGTCCAGGCCAAGCGCGGACATGTCGCCATCGAGGCGGTCACCGGCCTGTTGTCGCCCGCCGTCAACCGGGCGCGGCTGCTGCTGGCGGACGTCATCAGCCTCACCTTCTGCCTGTTCTTCGCCTGGAAGAGCTGGTCGCTGGACCATGAGGCCTGGGTCGACGGCCAGATCTCGCAATCGACCTGGGGGCCGCCGCTCTGGATCCCCTACACGCTGATGTCCGTCGGCATGAGCCTGCTCTGCCTGCAATTCGCGTTGCAGATCGCCGAAGGTCTCGTCTACGGCCCGCGTGCGGCCGGTTGGGCCAAGCCCAAGATCGGCCTCGGCGCCGACCTGAACACGGATCTGCGCGGCGCCCCGGAGATCACGCCAAGGGGTCCGGATCCGCTCGGCCAGACCATGACCGCGAAGGGCAAGCGATGAGCACGGCCGCGATCGGCTTCCTGTACGCGGGTGCCACCCTCGGGGCGATGCTGTCCGGCATCCCCATCGCCTTCGCGCTGGGCTTCGTCGCCCTGGCCTTCATGGTCGCGTTCATGCCGGGCGCGTCGCTCGATACGGTGGCGCAGAACGTCTACGAGGAGATGGCCTCCATTACCCTGCTGTCGATCCCGCTCTTCATCCTGAAGGGCGCGGCGATCGGACGGTCCCGGGCGGGCCAGGATCTCTACTCGGCCATGCACGCCTGGATGCACCGGATCCCCGGTGGGCTCGGCATCGCCAACGTCTTCGCGTGCGCGCTGTTCGCCGCCATGGCGGGCTCGAGCCCGGCCACCTGCTCGGCGATCGGGTCGGCCGGCATCCCGGAGATGCGCAAGCGCGGCTACTCGCCGGGTTTCGCGGCGGGGATCATCGCGGCCGGGGGGACCCTCGGAATCCTTCTGCCGCCGTCCATCACGATGATCCTGTACGCGGTCGCCGCCGAGCAGTCGCTGGGGCGCCTGTTCCTGGCGGGCATCGGCCCGGGGCTGCTGCTCGTCGGGCTGTTCGCCGCCTGGTCGATGATCCGCTTTCGGTCGGAATACGCGACCGCGAAGGCGGCGCTGGAGCGCGGCGGCCCGGCCTCGCCGATCCTGACGGATGATCAGTACACGATGGCGCAGCGCTTCTCGACGCTGCCGCGGGTGCTGCCCTTCGTGGTGCTGCTTACCGGCGTGATGGTGGCGCTCTACGGCGGCTACGCGACGCCGTCGGAGACCGCCGGCCTCGGCGGGCTGCTGGCGCTCGCGCTGATCGCCGCGATTTACGGCGTCTGGCGCTTCCGGGACGTCACCCCGATCCTGACCGCGACGCTGCGGGAATCGACCATGCTGATGCTGATCATCGGCATGTCGCTGCTCTACGCCTACGTGATGAGCTATCTGCACATCTCGCAATCGGCGGCGGCCGCAATTGTCGCGATGCAGCTCTCGCCCTGGGTGCTGCTGGTGACGATCCTCGCCCTGGTGATCGTGCTCGGGTTCTTCCTGCCGCCGGTCTCAATCATCCTGATGACGGCGCCGATCATCCTGCCGCCGCTCAAGGCGGCGGGGTTCGACCTCGTGTGGTTCGGCGTGGTCATGACCATCACCATGGAGATGGGCCTGATCCATCCGCCGGTGGGCCTCAACATCTTCGTCATCAAGAACATCGCCCCCGACATCCCGCTGTCGGACATCATCTGGGGCACCCTGCCCTTCGTCCTGCTGATGGCAGTCGCGATCCTGATCCTGTGCCTCGTGCCGGGCATCGCGATGTGGCTGCCGGATCTGCTGCTGGCGACGACGCGGTAGGCGCACCCGTTCATCGGTAACCCTAGGCGGGCCCCTCTCCTCTGGGAGCGGGGCCTGTCGCATGCCGGGTGGGGCGATGACACGAGCATCCCGCCCGGCGCGCGGGCGGCCCGCGCCCACGCAATGGCGGGCTCTGCGGCAGACGCTTATGGCGTGTCGCGGTCGCGGCGCCGGTGGGCTCGCCTCACCGGCACGCCTCCGGACTCGCCATCGTCCAAGCTTCGTAGGGATCCATGAGCCTCGAATCCGTGCGCGCCTTCTTCGCCGAGAAGGCACCCGACATCGCGGTCATCGAGCTCGCGACCAGCACGGCGACCGTGGCAGAGGCGGCGGACGGACACGGGGTCGCGCCCGGCCAGATCGCCAAGACCCTCTCGATCCGCGTCGGCGATCAGGTCGCCCTCGTCGTGACCCGTGGCGATGCGCGGTTGGACAACAAGAAAGCCAAGGCGTTCTTCGGCGGCAAGGTGCGGATGCTCGATCTCGCTGAGGTCGAGGCGCTCACCGGCCACCCGGTCGGCGGCGTCTGCCCCTTCGGCCTGCGGGCACCCCTGCCCGTCTATTGCGACCTCTCGCTGAAGGCCTTCAACGAGGTGGTGCCGGCCGCCGGCAGCACGCACAGCTCGGTGCGCATCGCGCCGAGCCGCATGGCCGAACTGACGGACGCGGCCTGGATCGATGTCTGCGCGGTGCCGGCCTAAGCGCAGCGCTCAGCGTCCGCTCCACTCCGGCGTCCGCTTGCTCAGGAACGCTTCCATACCCTCGCGGAAATCCTGGCTCATGTAGCACATGAGGATCAGATCATCGCCGGGATGCGGCTGGCCCTCGGCCGGCGCCTCGTCCTCGGCCAGGCGCCGCAGGCCCTCCTTGGTCGCCTGCATGGTCAGCGGCGCGTGACCGGCGAGCAGCCGCGCCAGGGTGTCGACCCGCTCGGTCAGGGCCGCGCGGTCCGCCACGACCTCGCCGACGAGACCGATGGACAGAGCCTCCTCGGCCCCGACGAGGCGGGCGGTGAAGATGATGTCCTTGACCCGCGCCGGCCCGATCAGGCCGGAGAGGCGCTTCAGATTGCCCTGGCTCAGGCAGTTCCCGAGGGTCCGGGCGATCGGGAAGCCGAAGCGCGCGTCCTGCGTCGCGACCCGCAGGTCGCAGGCCGCCGCGATGGCCGCGCCGCCGCCCGTGCAGGCCCCGGCGATCGCCGCGATGGTCGGCACCCGCAGCCGTTCCAGCGATCCGAGCACCCGGTCCATGAAACGCTCGTAGCCGAGGGCGTCCTCGGCCGTGTTGAAGCTGCGGAACTGCGCGATGTCGGTGCCGGCCGCGAAGGCCTTGTCGCCGGCCCCGGTGATGATCAGAGCCTTGACGGCGGGATTGTCGGTGATCGCCTCACAGCAGGTGATCAGGCCCTGGTACATCGCGAAAGTCATCGCGTTGCGGGCCTGGGGCCGGTTCAGGACGATGCGGGCGATGCCGGCCTCGTCGGTGGTGAACAGCAGCTCGTCGGTGGCGGGCTGGGCACTCATCGCAGCGTCTCCGGATGTCAGGCTCAGGCCAAAGTCTCGCGGACCACGCCTCGCGCGATCAGAGCGTCGATCTCGGCAGCCGAATAGCCGGCCTCCGCCAGGATCGCGCGGGAATGCTCGCCGAGCAACGGTGCGGGCCCGTGGACCCGGCCGGGCGTCTCCGAGAACTTCACCGGCAGACCCAGCGTCTTCATCGGCCCGACCCGCGGGTGATCGACCTCCACCACCATCTCGCGGGCGAGCGTCTGCGGATCCCGGTGCATCGCGTTGACGTCGAGCACAGGCCCGGCCGGCACGCCGCCGGCCTCCAGACGCGCGAGCCACTCGGCCGAGGTCTGCGCGCGGAAGATCGGCGCCAGGGTGGCGGCGAGTTCGTGCCGGTTCGCCATCCGGTCGCGGTTGTGGGCGAAGCGCTGATCCTCGGCGAGGGCCTCCGCGCCGATCGTCTTCAGCAGCCGGAGCCAGTTGGTCTGGTTGGCCGCCCCGATGGTGATCCAGCCGTCGGCGGTCTCGAAGGCCTCGTAGGGCGCGTTCAGCGGGTGCGCCGAGCCCATCGGCCCGGGCGCGACGCCGGTCGCCATGGCGATGGCCGACTGCCAGTAGGTGTGGGTGATCCCGGCCTCGAACAGCGAGGTGTCGACGGCCTGTCCCCTGCCGGTCCTGAGCCGGTTGCTGTAGGCCGCAAGGACGCCCATCGCCGCCAGGATGCCGGCGGTGATGTCGGTCACGGGCGGTCCGCACTTCATCGGGGGCCGTCCGGGGCCCTCCCCGGTGACCGACATGAGCCCGCTCATGCCCTGTGCGACGAGGTCGAACCCCGCCCGGTCGGCGTAAGGCCCGGTGCGGCCGAATCCCGAGAGCGAGCAGTAGACGAGTTCGGGAAACTCCTCGCGTAAGGTCTCGTAGCCGATCCCGAGGCGCTCCATGGTGCCGCCGCGGTAATTCTCGATCAGGGCGTCGGCGCCTTTCAGCAGCCGGCGCAGCACCGCGATGCCGTCCGGGTCCTTGAGGTCGAGGCTGATGCCGCGCTTGCCGCGGTTCATCATCATGTAGGCGGCGCTCTCACCCTCGAGCGCGGGCGGAACCGTGCGACGCGTGTCGTCGCCGTCCATCTTCTCGACCTTGATCACCTCCGCGCCCATGTCGGCGAGCATCAGCCCGCAGACCGGCCCGGCCATGATGTGTGCGAGCTCGATCACCCGCATGCCGGCGAGCGGACCGGATCGTCCTGTGGCTCCCACCATCAACCGCTACTCCCCGGCCGGGACCGTGGCCGCCGGACCGACCGATGGCACGGCGGGCTCCACGAATTCCCGCTCGGGATGCATGGTGAAGGCCAGGCCGGCGCCCAGCAAGCACAGCCCGATCGAGCCGACAAACGGCAGGGTCCAGCTGCCCGTCAGGTCGACGATCAGCCCGAATACGATCGGCGAGACGATGGCCGCGAGGGCCGAGCCGGTGTTCATCAGTCCGCTGGCCGTGCCCGCATATTTCGGCGCGATGTCCATCGGCACGGACCAGATCGGCCCGATCACCAGCTCGGCGAAGAAGAAGCCGGAGGACAGGAGCAGGGCGACGAGGGTCAGGTCGCGCGTCATGAACACGCCCGCGAGGCTTGCCGCGGCGCCCAGGAAGCCGACCACGATGACCGAGAGCCGGGCGAGCTTCACGTTGCCGGTGCGGTGCAGGATCGAGTCGCTCAGCATGCCGCCGACCGTGTCGCCGACGACGCCGGCAAAGAACACGCCCGAGGCGAACAGCGCCGAGTTCTTGAGATCGAGGCTGTAATTCTCCTTGAAGAAGCTCGGCAGCCAGCCGAGGAACAGCCACAGGGTCCAGCCGTAGCAGAAATACGTGATGGACACCGGCAGCATGCGCCGGGTCAGGGCGCCCCACGGCACCGTCTGCTTCGCGCCGACTTTGCGGGGCGCAGGCAGCGTCTCGAGCTCGGCCTTCGTGATCGCCGGATGGTCCGACGGATCGTCACGGAAGTAGAGATACCAGATCGCGACCCAGACGAAGCTGACCGCGCCGAGGATCACGAAGCTGGTGCGCCAGCCGAAATGGTACATCAGGAAGGCGACGATCGGCGGCGCGACCGCATTGCCGAGCCGCGCGAAGGCGTGGGTGATGCCCTGCGCGAAGCCGCGCTTGCCCGGCGCCGTCCAGTTTTGCATCGCCCGCGTCGCGGTCGGGAAGGTCGCGCCCTCACCGAAGCCGAGCAGGACCCGGGCGAGGAACAGGCTGACCAAGCCCCCGACCATCCCGGTCAGGATCGTGGCCATCGCCCAGATCATGCCGCAGGCCAGCAGCGTGCGGCGGGCGCCGAATTTGTCGCCGACCGAGCCGCCGATCACCTGGAAGATCGCGTAGGGATAGGCGAACGCCGAGAGGATCAGGCCGAAATCCGTCTTCGACATGCCGAATTCGCGCATGATCTCGGCGCCGGCGGTCGCGATGTTCACCCGGTCCAGATAGGTGATGAAGTACATCACGCAGAGCAGGCCGAGCACGCCGTTCGTGGCGCTCAAGCGCTTCGCCATCGACCATTCCTCCACTCAGGGGCGCCGCCTCTCGCGGTCGCCGGGCGCCTCGATCCTTGGATCGGGCACTCTCTCGTAATGCATTATTCAAACGCTTCGCGCGCCGGAACGCAACCGCGGAAGTACGTCCTACACGCGAATCGCATCCGTGGGCTTCAACGAGAAACGGAGGCCGCGAGGGCCTCCGTCTCAAGATACACCGGATCTGCAGCCTTGCGCAGCCGGTCAGGCGGTCACCGGCCGGAGTGCCTGCGCCTCGGCCTCGGCGGCCGTCCCAAGGGCCTTGCCGCGCGGGCCGACCCAGCTGCCGACCCATTTGCGCTGCCAGAGGGCGAGGCAGCCCAGCACGATCGCGGTGAAGGCCGCGTAGCCGATGAACCCCATCGAGAACGAGCCGGTATACTGCTTCGACAGGCCCATGACGTTCGGCAGGATCGCGCCGCCGAGAGCACCGATCTCGCCGATCATCGACCCGGCCACCGCCGTGTTGTTCGGCCAGCGCAGGGGCACGAGCTGGAAGAGCGCGCCGTTGCCGGCCCCGAGCGCCGCGAAGCACAGCATGAACAGGAGCGTGGTCAGCGCCAGCGACGGCGTGGCGGTCAGCGACAGGAAGGTGGCGATCGCCGCCAGGAGGACCACCGACAGGACCGCAATGCCGCCCATCCGGTCGGCGAAATAGCCGCCGACGATCCGGATGCCCGAGCCCATGAAGGCCGCCAGCATGGTCAGCCGGCCGGCCTCGACCTTCGTCACAGCGAACTGCTCGTAGAAGAAGGTCGGCAGGAAGTTGGACAGGCCCACGAACCCGCCGAAGGTGATCACGTAGATCAGCGAGAAGGCCCAGCCGTCCTTCGTGAACAGGCAGGAGATGTGCTCCTTGAACGACTGGTGCTCGCAATCCGGCGGCTCCTTGGCCAGCACGATCATGACCACGAGCGGCAGGAGCATGACCACGCCCGCGAAGGCGTAGGTGGTCTGCCAGCCGTAGGCCTGCGCCAGCGGCGGCGCGAACAGCACGGCCAGCACGGTTCCGGAATTGCCGGCGCCAGCGATGCCCATCGCCAGGCCCTTGTGCTCCGGCGGGAACCAGCCCGAACCCAGCGACAGGGCCACGCCGAAGGACGCGCCGGCGATGCCGAGCAGGACGCCCATGGCGAGCACGTCGTTGTAGGACGAGACGAACAGGTAGCCGTAGGCCATCGCCAGCATGATCACGCTCATCTCGGTGATCGCGGCGTTCTTGCGGCCGATATACTGCGCCAGGATCCCGAGCGGGAAGCGCATCAGCGCGCCGGCGAGGATCGGAAGCGAGATCATGAATCCGGTCTGGGCCGGCGTTAGCTTGTAGGTCTCGGTGATGAACGGGCCCATTGCGCCGTTCAGAACCCAGATCGCGAAACAGAAATCGAAGTAGAGGAACGCCGCGAACAGCGTCGGGGGGTGACCCGACTTCATCACCGTCTTGAAGCTGGCCATAGCTGGTGCTCGTCTGTAGTGGGCGAACCGTCACGCGGTCGCTCATGCCGGGGATCCGGACTCACACCGTCCGCTGTTTGGAGCGCCGTTGCTCCAATGCCGCGGCGAGCGCGGCCCTCGTATCAAGCAGCAAGCGTGCCACGCCCGCGGCACCGCGGATGGACCGACAGAAGCTCAGGTCAAGGCAGCCGTGCGCGACCGGTTTCGACGGGCGCGCTGCCGTCGATCCGGGCAGGCCTGCCGAGCAAACGGGCGGGCTGGCGCGGCTCTCACGCATCCGTGAGGGGTGGTGACATGGTCATTGCTGCACGAAGGCAACACAGGACCGCAGAAAGGCGCTCGGACACCCTGTAAGTTGCTCGCACGTACGGCCGGCAACTTGGCGATAAAGCGCAATCTTTGCTAAGCCCCGGACTGAGCTGAGCCGCGCGCTCGTGCAGGCCTGCTCGAATGCGCACCGCGGCGAGCCCGGGTGTCGCCCCCCGAGGAAATTCGAACCATGTCCGCCCCGATCCGTCGCCTCTTCCTGGCCGGCTTCACCGTCCTCGCTCTCGCCTCAGCTGCGCACGCCCAGAGCCGCGGGCCGGTCGGCGAGTCCGGCATTGATGGATTCGGGGACGACGGCCAGCTCTATCAGGACCAGAACGGCGCTTACTACGTGCGCCGCGGCGGCCGCTACCTGCCCTACACCGGCCGCACCGACTTCATCCGCCGCGCTCCGTCGGCGCCCGCAGCGGCTGCGCCGGTACAAGCCGCACCGCCCGCGCCGGCCGCCGCTCTGGACACGGATCCGACCGTCCCCGCTCGTCCGGGCGCCGTGCCGCCGGCAGAGGGGCTCTCGCCTCTGGAGGCCGCCAAGGCCAAGGCCGTGCTCCGGGCCCCCGACAACGAGCCGATTGACTACGCCAAGGCCTACGGGCCGGTCACCGACGACGTGTTCCCGATCCAGGCCTTCAACTACAAGAAGATGAACCCGGCGTTCCTCCGCCAGGAGATCGCCTATAACGGCCCCTACGAGCCCGGAACGATCATCGTCGATCCGCGGGCGCATCAGCTCACCCTGGTCGAGTCCAACGGACGGGCACGCCGCTACGGCGTGGGCGTCGGCAAGCAGGGCTTCTCGTGGTCGGGCAGCGCGACGGTCAATTCCAAGCAGGCCTGGCCGGACTGGTACCCGCCCAAGGAGATGATCGCCCGCAGCCCGAAGCTCGCCAGCGAGGTCGATAAGCTCCAGAGCGGCCTCGGCGTGGCGGGCGGCCTGCGCAATCCTCTCGGCGCCCGGGCGATGTACCTCTGGCAGGGCAACAAGGACACGCTGTTCCGCATCCACGGCACGCTGGAGCCGTTCTCGATCGGCAAGAGCGTGTCGTCGGGCTGCATCCGGATGATCAACCAGGATGCGATCGACCTGTTCAGCCGCGTCAATGTCGGCACCAAGGTCGTCGTCCTGAACTGACCCGGCCGGGCTCTAGCGGCGCCGCGGCGGCGGATCAGGTCAGGCCGCGGCGGTGCTCGCCGAGGATGCGGCGCACCGTGCCCGCCTCGGAGCGATAGACCAGCGTCTCGGTCTGGATCCGATCCGGCTTGAACCGGACGCCGCGCAGGAGCGCGCCGTCGGTCACCCCGGTGGCGGCGACGATCACGTCGCCGCTCACGAGATCCGTGAGATCGTACTTTCGGTCGAGATCTTCGATCCCCATCTCGGCCGCTCGCCGGCGTCGCTCCGGCGTATCGAGGATCAGGCGCCCCTGCATCTGGCCGCCGATGCACCGCATGGCCGCGGCGGCGAGCACGCCCTCGGGAGCCGCGCCGGTCCCAAGATACAGGTCGATGCCCGTCTCCTCCGGACTGGCGGTGAAGATGATGCCGGCGATGTCGCCATCCGAGATCAGGCGGACGGCCGCACCGGCCGCCCGGACCTCGGCGATCAGCGCCGCGTGGCGGGGACGGTCCAGGATCAGCGCGGTGATCTGGTGCGGCTCGACGCCCTTGGCCCGCGCCAAGGCCGCGATGTTCTCGGTCGGGCTCGCGTCCAGATCGACGAGGCCGCTCGGATAGCCGGGACCGACCGCGATCTTCTGCATGTAGACGTCCGGCGCGGCGAGCAGCGAGCCGCGCTCCGCCATTGCCATCACCGCGATGGCGCCGGGCATGTCCTTCGCACAGAGCGTCGTGCCCTCCAGCGGATCGACCGCGATGTCGACCTCCGGCCCGTCGCCGCGGCCGAGTTGCTCGCCGATGAACAGCATCGGCGCCTGATCGCGCTCGCCCTCGCCGATCACCACCGTGCCGCGGATCGGGAGGGCGTTGAGCTCGTCCCGCATGGCGTCGACGGCCGCCTGATCGGCCGCCTTCTCGTCGCCCTTGCCGCGCAAGCGCGCGGCCGCGATGGCGGCGCGCTCCGTCACGCGGGCCAGCTCGAGGGCGAGCGTGCGCGGGACGCCGCGGGGAGCGGGGTTGGAAGCGTCAGCCATCGTTTCCTGCCTTTATCCGAGCCCGATCTTGAAGTCGGATCTCGGTTGAACGCCGTCGAAGGGCGGTCGTTCAGCCTACGCCGTCAGCAGCGCTGCCCAATATCCTGCATTAAGGCGTGGCCGTCCGGTGCCCAAGATGGATTCTTGTGCACAGGCGGTTACTCGCGCTCGATCCGGATGACCTGTGGGGGTTCGGCGAGCAGGCCGTCGTTGCCGATCGCGTCCAGCGCCGCCCGGATGCTCCCCTCCGTCGCCGCGTAGGTGATCAGCACCAGTGGCACGGGCCGGCCCGACCGCCCGCGCGGATCCGTGTCGGCGCTCTCGATGCGGCGCTGGAGGATGCTCTCGAGGGAGATCTCGCGCTCGGCCATGCGCTGGGCGACGCCCGCCGCGACGCCCGGGCGATCATGGACCGTCAGCCGGATGTAGTAGCCGCCCTCATGGCGCTGCATCTCGACCCGCTCGCTCGGCCGCATCGCGCTGGCCGGCACGCCGAAGGTCGGACGGACGATCCCGCGGGCGAGGTCGGCGATGTCGGACAGGACTGCGGAGGCCGTGGCCTCGCCGCCGGCGCCGGGACCGATCAGGGTGAGTTCGCCAACCGCGTCCGCGTCGATGGTGACGGCGTTCGTCACGCCCATCACCTGCGCGATCGCCGAGGATTTCGGCACCATCGTCGGGTGAACCCGCTGCTCGATGCCGGCCTCGGCGGCCTGCGCGACGCCGAGCAGCTTGATCCGGTAGCCCAGCTCGTCCGCCATCCGCAGATCGAGGGGCTGCACCCGCGAGATACCCTCGACCGACACGCCCTCCGCGTCGATCACGGTGCCGAAGGCGAGGCTGGTCAGGATGGCGAGCTTGTGGGCCGTGTCGAAGCCCTCGACATCGAAGGTCGGGTCCGCCTCGGCGTAGCCGAGCGCCTGGGCGTCCTTCAGGCAGGCCTCGAAGGTTAGGCCCTCCCGCTCCATGCGGCTGAGGATGTAGTTGCAGGTGCCGTTGAGGATCCCGTAGACGCGGGAGATCGCGTTGCCCGGCAGACCCTCGCGCAGGGTCTTGATCACCGGGATCCCGCCGGCCACCGCGGCCTCGAAGGCGAGCGCCACGCCGTTCTGCTCGGCGAGGGTGGCGAGGGCGGCACCGTGGCGGGCGAGAAGCGCCTTGTTGGCCGTGACGACCGGCTTCCCACCCCCGAGCGCCGCTTCGACGACGGCCTTGGCGGCGCCTTCCGCGCCACCGATCAGTTCGACCACGCAGTCGACATCGCCCGAGCGCGCCAGCACGACGGGATCATCGAACCACGCGATTTCGGAGAGGTCGAGACCGCGGTCGCGGCTCCGGTCGCGCGACGAGACCGCCGTGACGCGGATATCGAGACCCGCGGCCGTCAGCGCCGCCCGTCGGCGCTCGACCATCCGGACCACGGACGCACCGACGGTGCCGAGACCGGCGATCCCGAGGCGAAAGCTCACTGTCATGATCCCTTCTGTGCCCGAGCGACCGCAACCGGTCGGGCGCCCGACGCCGCGCACTTCTGCAAGAATTCCGCTTGAGCCGCAAGGAAACCGCCAGACGGCCGCGGGCCCGTCAGCCGGTCGCCTCGCGGTGCCGCACGGCTGTCGCGACAAGGGCGTAGAGCACGGCGGCGTTCAGGACATGCCAGAGCGGATGCGTGCCGAACGGCAGCACCGCGCAGGCCGCTTGGTCAGCGGTGCGCGCCGCAAGGGAGATGAGGAACAGCACGCCGATGCCGGCAAGCCGGCGCCCGGTGCCGATGAACCGTTCCTGGGCCGATCCCATGGTGGCCCAGGCGACGCCGAACAGGGCGAGCAGCGCCGGCAGGTAATCGATGGACCCGTTGGTCAGGCTCGACATTCCCGCGCCGGTCAGGCCGTCCAGCATCGGTGTGAGGGCGAAGTTGAACAGGGCGAACCCGGCCGCGGCGGCGGTGACGCGCGCCGGAGCAAGGCGCAGGTATCGGTGCAGCGCCAGCGCCAGATAGGCGTAGATGAAGACCGCGATCGGGATCACGTCGGCGAGCATCGCCCAGTAGACCGCCAAGGTGTGGAACAGGAACGAGCCGATTCCGACCACGGCGATCACCGCAGCCAGGCCGAGACCGGCGCGGTCCGGCGGCTCCGCTGCACGGGCGCGGTAGGCTGCGGCTGCGGCCGCGAGCAGAAAGGCGCCATTGGAGAGAGCGTTGGCGGGCTCGCCCCAGCATCCCGGCCCGCTGCGCTCGCAATAGGCCCTGACCGGCTCGAACCAATCCATCCGTCGATCCTAGATCCTCGACCTTGCGCGAGGATGGCCTTGTCAGCGCGACACGAAGTGCGGATGACGGGCTGGCGGCGATCGGATGCGAGGCAATGCGGATAACGACCTGGAACGTGAACTCGATCAAGCAGCGGCTGCCGCACCTGCTCGCCTTCCTGGACGAGGCCCGGCCCGACGTCGTCTGCCTGCAGGAGCTGAAATGCCAGGACGAGGCGTTTCCGCGCGCGGAGATCGAGGACGCGGGCTACGCGGTCGAGACGCTCGGGCAGAAGGCCTATAACGGCGTCGCCCTGCTGGTCCGGAAGCCGCTGGCGATCGCGCCGGACTCGGTCCGGCGCGGCCTTCCGGGCGACCCGGCCGATGAGCAGGCCCGCTACATCGAGGCCCTGATCTCGGGTGAGACGGAACAACCCGTGCGGGTTGCGTCGATCTACCTGCCAAACGGCAACCCGGTGGACAGCCCGAAATACCCCTACAAGCTCGCCTTCATGGAGCGGCTGCGGCAGCACGCCCGTGCCCTGATGGACGACGAGATCCCCGTGGTGCTCGCCGGCGATTACAACGTCATTCCCGAGCTCGCCGATGCGGCCGATCCGGAGGCTTGGCGCTCCGATGCGCTGTTCCTTCCGGCGAGCCGGGCGGCATTCCGTGCCATCTTGGCCGAGGGCTACACCGACGGCCTGCGCGCCTGCGACCCGCGGGACGGGCTCTACACGTTCTGGGACTATCAGGCAGGAAGCTGGCAGCGGAATTTCGGCATCCGCATCGATCACCTGCTGCTCTCGCCGCAGGCCTGCGACCGGCTGGTCTCGGCCTCGGTGCAGAAGCACCTGCGCGGCCTCGACAAGCCGTCGGATCACGTGCCCGTGACGGTGGAGCTATCGCCGGGTTGAGAAATTATGCTCCTGGCGAGTGGGCCGGCTCGGCAGGCCCAGACTCGTTTCCCAAAACAGGAGCCCTCTTTGATCGTCTACGGCACCGGCTATTCGCCCTATGTCCGCAAGGTCCTGGTTGCGCTCACCGCGAAGGGTGTGACCTTCGAGCACAGGCCCGTGATGTTCCACGCGCCGGTTCCGGATTTCCGGGCCGCCAGCCCACTCGGGAAGATCCCCGCCATCGAGGATGGCGCGTTCCGGCTCGCCGATTCGTCGGCAATCCTCTGGTATGTCGAGCGCAAGCATCCGACGCCGGCCCTGGTCCCTTCGGAGCCGGAGGCATTAGGTCGCGCCGTCTGGTTCGACAAGTTCGGCGACACCGAACTCTTCTCCAAGCTCATCGTCCCGTTCGTCGAACGCGTGCTGAAGCCGAACATGATGGGGCAGCCCACCGACGAGGCCGCGGTGGCCAAGGCGCTCGACAAGGATCTGCCGCCGCTCTTCGACTATCTGGAACGGGAGATCTCGGGCCCGTACTTGGCGGGCGATGCCTTCAGCATCGCCGACATCTCCATCGCGACCGGCTTCTTCAACTTCAAGCTGGCGAAGGCCCAGATCGACGCCGAGCGCTGGCCGAGGCTGGCCGGCTATGTCGCCGCGACGCTGGCGCGACCCTCCTTCGTGGCCGCGCAGGACTCGCGGAAGGGCTGAAGCGAGGCGTGGCCCGGCGGCGGTCAGCGCCGCCGCCGGATCGAGCCGACCGTCTGAAGCTGCGACTGCGCCTCGGCCCGGTCGTCCTCGTTCGCGGCCGCCCAGTTCTTGTCGTAGAGCGCGACGATCCAGTCGTCCTTGCGGTTCTCAGCGCCTTCCCGCGCGAGGGACAGCCACATCAAGCCCTTCACCCGCTGGATCGGCACGCCGCCGAGGCCGTTGATCAGCATGTCGCCGAGCAGCGCCTGGGCCGGATGGTGTCCCTTCTCGGCCGCGAGGTTGAACCAGCGCGCCGCCTGCCGTGGATCGGCCTCGACGCCGGTACCGTCGAGGTAGAGCCGGGCGAGATTGTACTGGGCGTTGGGGTCGCCGTAATACGACGCCGCGTAGTTGAACATGTCGTAGGCGCGCTCGGGGTTCGGGCGCACGTAGGTGCCCTTGATCCCCTCCAGGAAGTAGGTGCCGAGCGCCGTGAAGGCGCTCCCCAGCACAGCCGAGTTCTGCGGGTCAGGCCCGTCATCGGTGCTGGCATCGGCGATCCGGGAGAAGAACTCGAACGCCTTCAGGTCGTCGTGCGGCACGCCGTCCCCGTCGGCGTACATGCGGCCGAGCTTCCACAGGGCCAGGGCATGACCCTGGCCGGCCGCGTATTCCAGCGCCCGGGCGGCGCCCTGCTTGTCGCCGGCATTGTACTCGCGCATGCCGGCGCGCAGCGCATCCTTGGCCGACCGGTAGCTTCGGTCGGCGACCGGGACCTGAACGGGCGTGCGCACATTGGCGTCGAGGGCGCGCGGCGCGTCCGTCGGCAAGGCCAGCAGGACGAGAGCCCAGGCCGCGACGGCGATCCTGCCGGCAGACCGGAACCGACCGGGATCGGCCCCGGCCGGCGCCCTGCGCCGGCTGAGGTCAGTCCTAGACGTCCGCATAGCTCTGCGTCTCCTTGGCACCCCCCGGGTGCGTGACCGCGCCGTAGAGCGCCGGGCCGACGCCCTGCGCGTATTTCCAGAGGTAGCCGGAGGTCGCGGTGTTGGCCCGCGGCGTCCAGGACTTGCGGCGCTCGGCCAGCTCTTCGTCCGACAGGGCGACGCTCAGCGTGCCCTGGATCGCGTCGAGGGTGATCATGTCGCCGTCGCGGATCAGGCCGATCGGGCCGCCCACCGCCGCCTCCGGGCCGACATGGCCGACGCAGAAGCCGCGGGTCGCGCCCGAGAACCGCCCGTCCGTGATCAGCGCGACCTTGTCGCCCATGCCCTGGCCGTAGAGGGCTGCGGTGGTAGACAGCATCTCGCGCATCCCGGGGCCGCCGCGCGGGCCCTCGTAGCGGATGACCAGAACCTCGCCCTCCTTGTAGGTGCGCGTTTGCACGGCCTCGAAGCAGGCCTCCTCGCCGTCGAATACGCGGGCCGGGCCGGTGAAGACCTGCTTGTCCGCCGGCATGCCGGCGACCTTCACGATCGCGCCCTCGGGCGCGAGATTGCCCTTAAGGCCGACCACGCCGCCGGTGGGGGTAATCGGCTTGTTGGCCGGGTAGACCACGTCCTGATCCGGGTTCCAGGTCACCCGGTCCATGTTCTCCGCGATGGTGCGGCCGGTGACCGTCATGCAGTCGCCGTGCATGAAGCCATGGTCGAGGAGGGTCTTCATGAGGAGCGGGATGCCGCCGACCTCGAACATGTCCTTGGCGACGTAGCGCCCGCCCGGCTTCAGGTCGGCGATGTAGGGCGTGCGCCGGAAAATCTCGGCGACGTCGAACAGCGTGAACTCGATGCCGCATTCATGCGCGATCGCCGGTAGGTGCAGGGCCGCATTGGTCGAGCCACCGGAGGCGGCGACCACGGTCGCGGCATTCTCCAGCGCCTTGCGGGTGACGATGTCACGCGGGCGAATCTGCTTCGCCAGCAGCTCCATGACCTTCTCGCCCGCCGTGGCGCAGAACTTGTCGCGGATCTCGTAAGGGGCCGGGGCGCCGGCCGAGTACGGCAGCGCAAGGCCGATCGCCTCGGAGACGGTCGCCATCGTGTTGGCGGTAAATTGCGCACCACAGGCGCCGGCCGACGGGCAGGCGACCTGCTCCAGCTCGTCGAGATCCTCGAGGCTCATGTCGCCGACCGCGACCTTGCCGACCGCCTCGAATAGGTCCTGCACGGTCACGGGCTTGCCGCGGAACGAGCCCGGCAGGATCGAGCCGCCGTAGATGAAGATCGACGGTACGTTGAGGCGGACCATCGCCATCATCATGCCGGGCAGCGACTTGTCGCAGCCGGCCAGGCCCACCAGAGCGTCGTAGGCGTGGCCGCGCATGGTCAGCTCGACCGAATCGGCGATGACCTCGCGCGACGGCAGCGAAGCGCGCATGCCGCCATGGCCCATGGCGATGCCGTCGGTGACCGTGATGGTGCAGAACTCGCGCGGCGTGCCGCTCGCCGCGGCGACACCCTTCTTCACCGCCTGGGCCTGACGCATCAGCGAGATGTTGCAGGGCGCGGCCTCGTTCCAGCAGGACGCGACGCCGACCAGCGGCTGATGGATCTGCTCGCGGGTCAGACCCATGGCGTAGAGGTAGGAGCGATGCGGCGCGCGGTCGGGCCCCTCCGTGACGTGGCGGCTCGGCAGCTTCGACTTGTCGTTCAACACCGTCACCATGACTTCAGACCAAGCCTTCGCACAGCCGTTCCCGAGGGTGCGAGCCACCGCGGCGCATCGCCGTTCGCGATGTGCCGGAGGGGCCGTCCGCGTGCTCGGGAAGTCCTCGTTTCTGAACGGTAAATCGTTGTCGAAATTGCCGTTTACCGCCGATCCTGAGGTGGGCCCGGACTATGGCGGGATCGCGGCGTTTACAGGCAGGTCTCGGGGCGGAGCCGGGATCGTTTTACGGTGTTGCGACCTCGCCACAGCTACGCTTGCCCGCCGCGCGCAAATCGACGCAGAATTAAGGATAATCCTTCCTGGATCGCGATAACCGACATCGTCTGAAGACTTACCGTCCCTGGCGTCCACGCGGAGGGCCGGTGGCCTCGGCGGACGGCCTGTGTTGTCGTATGGGAGATCTTGAGCACGGCGTCGCAACGCCGGTTGCAGGCACGTTGAAGACTTGGGCGGAACCCGCGCTGCATTCACGTGTGCGGCACAGATCCGGGCCGCTGCTTGACGGCTAGTCGGCGTTATCGGGTCGGTCGGACGCTCCGCCGACTGAGTGATCCCTCTTTCCCATCCTCCAAGTCAGGTGCGGGCACGCAGCGGCCACTGCGAGGGCGGCGCCCCGTCGCCCCATCCTGAGGTGACCGCGCCAGCGGGCCTCGAAGGAGGCCTCCAGAATTGCGCGGCGGACTGGAGCCCTCCTTCGAGGCGGTCGCTCCGCGTCCGCACCTCAGGATGAGGTCGCGGAGCGGATGATCCAAGCCGAGGCAACGGCTTGTGATCTGCCGTCGGTCCTCCGAACGTCTTTGGGGCTGACTCTTGACCTCAAGAGTCAGGCTGGCTTGGCAGGGCAGCGGCCTGTGCCGCACCGACCAGGATCTGATCGCTCTCGTCTTTCAGCGCCACGCCGGTGAGACCCAGCTTGAGCGCCCGCGTCAGCAGCCAGTCGAGCTTGAACGCGGCGAGGTCGTGGGTGAGACCCGCTGACCGCACGTTGGAGATGCAGTTCCGCTCGGCATCCGAGCGGCCGAGCCGAGGGCCGAAGGTCAGGTAGATCCCGAGGCTGTCGGGAGATGAGAGGCCGGGCCGCTCGCCGATCAGCACGGCGACGGCGCGGGCCGCCAGGGCACCGCCGATCTCATCGCCCAGTGCCACGCGGGCCTGCCGGGCGAGGACGATCGGTGCGAGAGTCCATCCCGCCTTCTCAGCATGAGGCTTGAACGCCGCGAGGAACGGGACGGCATTCTCGTGCACCGCCCGGGCCGACAGCCCGTCGGCGATGACGACCGCGAGGTCAGCCTGCATAGCCTCGGCCTGGAGCGCGGTGCGGTCCTCCGGTGCGAGCCGGCGGCCGAGATCCGGCCGGCGCAGGTACGTCGCCCGGTCGGGCGCCCGGGAGCTGACCGCGCGCGTGGCGAAGCCGAGATCTTCAATGCCGCGCGCCACCGTCTCCGCGTCCAGCGGCGCGTGAACGGCATCGCGGGCCTGGGCGTGATCGAGGCCGAAGCGCAGCACCTCCCGGGTGGGCAAACCGCTGCCCGCGCGGCCGAGACCGATCCGGGCCGGGGTCAGGCCGGCGAGGCGCCTCCAGATCTCGGACGGATCGCTCATGCGGCGAGATCCAATGCCGCGGTCAGAAGCGGCGTCTCCGCACCCGGGATCAGGACACCCGCCGCGTCGGTCATCCCGATCCCGTGCAGCCAAGCCTCGAATTCCGGGGCGCGCTTGAGGCCCAGAACCTCGCGCAGGTAGAGGGAATCGTGGAACGACGTGGATTGGTAGTTCAGCATCACGTCGTCGGCTCCCGGCACGCCCATGATGTAGGTGCAGCCGGCCGCCCCGAGGAGCGTCAGCAGCGTGTCCATGTCGTCCTGATCGGCCTCGGCGTGATTGGTGTAGCAGACGTCGACGCCGAGCGGCACGCCCATCAGCTTGCCGCAGAAGTGGTCTTCCAGACCGGCCCGGATGATCTCCTTGCCGTCATACAGATATTCGGGGCCGATGAAGCCGACCACGGTGTTGACTAGGAGCGGCCGAAACACCCGCGCCACGGCGTAGGCGCGCGCCTCCAGGGTCTGCTGGTCGATCCCGTGATGCGCGTCCGCCGAGAGCGCCGAGCCCTGGCCGGTCTCGAAGTACATGCAATTGTCGCCGACGGTGCCGCGCTTCAGCGCCAGTGCGGCCTCGTGGGCCTCCGTGAGGAGCGACAGCGTCACGCCGAAGCTGGCATTGGCCCTCTCGGTGCCGGCGATCGACTGAAAGACGAGATCCACCGGAAGGCCGCGTTCCATGGCGGCGAGCGTCGTGGTCACGTGCGTGAGCACGCAGGCCTGCGTGGGGATGCCGTGGCGGCGGATCAGGGCGTCGAGGAGTTGGAGCAGGTCGCCGAGCGCCTGGACGGAATCGGAGGCGGGGTTGATGCCGATCACCGCGTCGCCGCAGCCGAGGGCCAGCCCGTCGAGGATCGCGGCCGTGATGCCCTTCGCGTCGTCCGTCGGATGGTTCGGCTGGAGGCGGACGGCCAGAGTGCCCGGCAGGCCGATCGTGTTGCGAAAGCGCGTGACCACCCGCGCCTTCCGGGCCACCGAGATCAGATCCTGGTTGCGCATGATTTTCGAGACCGCGGCAGCGATCTCGGGCGTGACCGCGGGGGCGATGCGGGTCAGCGTCTCCGGCGGCGCGGTGAGCAGGAACTCCCGGAAATCGCCGACCGTCAGGTGGCCGATCTCGGCGAAGGCCGCCGCATTGTGCGTGTCGAGGATCAGCCGGGTGACGTCGTCCCGCTCATAGGGGATCAGCGGCCTCGCCAGGATGTCGGCGAGCGGCACCTCGGCGAGGCACCATCGGGCGGCGGCATTCTCCTCCGCGGATTCGGCGGCGATGCCGGCGAGCCGGTCGCCCGAGCGGACCGGCGTCGCCTTCGCCATCAGGGTCGCGAGGTCGGCGAAGACGTGGGTGCGTGGGCCGACGACGTGACGGTAGGCCATGCGGACTCCCCCGGGGACAATTACCGGATCACACGATAGGGTGATCCGGCGCGGATGTCCGCTCAGGCCGCACCGGCATGGGGCGCGGGGATCTCGGTCGAGATCGCGTCGATCGTGCGCGGCATCGGGCTGCCCTGCCCGTCCGAGCGCTGGATACGCACCTGCTGGTTGACGGGCTGCATGTTGCCGAAGGGCGTCGAGAACGCGATCTCGGCGGCGTCCCGGCCGACACCGATGCGCACCAGCCCGTCGAGGTCGGCTTGCCGGGTGGCGTCGAACAGCCACCAGCGTCCGTCGAGATAGGCCTCGAACACCGCGTGAAAGTCGCTCGGCACGAGGCCGTGGGCGTAGCAGCTCACGAACCGGGCCGGAATGCCAAGCGCCCGGCAGAAGGCAGCGCCGATATGCGCGAAGTCGCGGCAAACCCCGGCTCGCTTGAGCAGAGATTCATCGGCGGTCGTCTCGCCGTCGCTCGTGCCGGGCTGATAGGCGATGTGGTCGTGGATCCAGTTGCAGATCTGATTCACGCGGGCGTGGCCCTTGGGCAGCGCGCCGAACTCGGCCAGCGCGAAGGGCGTCAGGCGGTCCGAGGACACGAACCGGCTGGGCAGCAGGAACGGCAGGATGTCGAGGGGCAGCTGCCCGATCGGCGTCTCATTGATGGTGGCGGGATCGGCCCGATGCACCGTCAGGTCCACCTCGGCATTGTATTCCAGCGCGAATTGGCCGGTCGGCACGTTGACCGCAAGGTAGCGGTTGAGGAGGTCGGGGGTGGTGTAGAGGTCGCGCTTTAGGTTCGGCGTCAGAACCAAGCTTTCGCTGAGGATCTCGACGCTCTTCAGCTTCGCCACCTCCAGGTTGAAGATGAAGGTGGTGTCCGAGAGGATGTTGTAGGACAGGCTGCAACCAAGCGTGTAGCGCATCGGATCTCCTTGCCGGAAGACGGCCTCTCTGTCGCCGAAGCAAGGGTCGCGCCCGACCGCCGGTTCCAGCTCAATCGTCGTTCGACTGGGGAGACGCAGACGACACGTTGGTGCCGGGTTGAGCGGGCGGATCCACCGTCATCGCGAGCGCAGCGAAGCGACCCAGCGTAGCGCGACGCGCCGGGCGTGGCGCATCCCTGGATTGCTTCGCTGCGCCCGCACGGACGGCGGTCGAGGCGACGGGCGGGTCTCAGCCGCGCTCTGCAGCGCCCCTCGGGAGCATCACCACCGTCAGCGAGCGCACGCCCTGCGCGCCGTGGATCAGGACGCCCTCGATGTCGGCGGTAGCGGACGGGCCGGTGTGGAGCACCGCATAGGCCGAGCGGCCGAATTCCGGGCGCCGATAGGCCGCCTGGACATTGGGCAGGATGTCGGCCGGGTCGAGCAGCACGACGAGGTGCTGCGCGAGATAGGCGACCGCATTGACGATCAGCTGGTCCTGCGTGAACAGCACCGAGCCGGTCTCGGCGATGCCGAACACCGCGCGGACCACCGCCACGTCGACATCCTCGACCTCCTGCGGATAGCGCACGCTCCGCAGGTCGCGGTTGCCGGTGAGTTCCGGAACCGCCGAGGCGATGACCTTCGCGACGTCGAGACGCTCGCGCACGCCCGCGAAAACGTCGGCCGGGCCGGGTTCGGCGACCCGGCCGCCCATGCGCTTCAGCCGCTCGCCGAACTCCGCCACGAGGTCGTCGCCGATGAGCGGCGTGAACAGCGGCACTTCCGGCAGCGGGAAGTCGCCGGCCGGCCGGTTCCTTCGGATGTCGGCCAGGATGCTGTCGCGCGCGCTCACCGCTGCGTGTCCTTCATCCGGTTCTGCTTATACCAAGCGTGGAAGGTCTGGCGCGGCGCGTCCGGCATCTCGCGCTTCTTCCCCCAAGTGTTGAGCGGGTTGTAGACCGCGAAGCGCGGCAGGACCTTCAAGGCAGAATCCGCCGCGCCGATCGCCGCCCGATAGGCCGCCGGGCGCGACAGGACCGCGCCGGCGGCCTTCATCATGCCCTGCTTGAGCGCCGGGATCTGGTGTTCCTCGACCAGCACCTTGCGCCACGCGAAGATCTGCTCGTGGATGTTGATCTTCACCGGGCAGACGTTGGTGCAGGAGCCGTTCATCGTCGAGGAGAACGGCAGCGTCGAGTACTTCCGCTTGTTGAAGGTCGGATCGATGATCAGCCCGATCGGCCCGGAATAGGTCGCCCCGTAGGAGAGGCCGCCTGAGCGGCGGTAGACCGGGCAGGTGTTCATGCAGGCGCCGCAGCGGATGCATTTCAGGGACGTCCAGAACTCCTCCATGCCGAGGCGCTCCGAGCGGCCGTTATCGACCAGCACCATGTGCATCTCGGTGCCCTTGCGGGGCGCGCGGAAATGCGAGGTGTATTGGGTGATCGGCGAGCCCAGAGCCGAGCGCGAGAGCAGGCGGATGAAGACGCCGAGATGCTCGACCTTCGGGACGATCTTCTCGATGCCGATGGAATGGATCTGCAGCGGCGGGACGTTCCCGGAGAGATCGGCGTTGCCCTCATTGGTGCATGTGACGACCGAGCCGGTCTCCGCGATGGCGAAGTTGCAGCCGGTCATGCCGGCATCGGCCTTGAGGATGTAGGGCCGCGTGGTCTCGCGCTGGCTCTCGGCGAGGTAATGCGCGTCGTCGTTGTCCGGGTCGGTGCCAAGCGTCTTGGCGAAGACCTCGGCCACGTCCATACGGGTCTTGTGGACCGCCGGCGCCACGACGTGGCTCGGCTCCTCGTTGTCGAGCTGCTGGATCCGCTCGCCGAGATCGGTCTCGATGATCTCGATGCCGTTCGCCGCCATGTGGTGGCGGAAGCCGCATTCCTCGGTGAGCATCGACTTCGATTTCACCAGGGTCTTTGCGCCGTGGCTGCGCAAGATCTCCAGCACGATCCGGTTGTGGTCGGCCCCGTCCTTCGCCCAGTGAACGTGGACGCCGTTGGCCTTGGCGGCCGCCTCGAACTGTTCGAGGTAGCGGTCGAGGTGGCTCAGCGTATGGGTCTTGATCTGCGAGGCGAGCTCGCGCAGCTCCTCCCATTCCGGGATGCCGTGCGCGGAGGCGTCGCGCTTCTTGCGCAGGTCCCAGAGACGCTCGTCGTGGGCCGCCTGGTGCAGCGGCGCGGCGAGGAAGCGCTCGGCGGCCTCGGCCTGGTCGATCGGCCGGTCGCCGCGGATCTTCGCGCCGCGGGGCTGCGGCTCGCGGACCTGCGGGGCGCGGATCGGCTTCGAGGCGGCCTCGGCATGCTGAAGACGGCCGCCATCCTGGCTGCGCTCGCTCTCGTCGCTCCGGGCACGGACCTCCGGGTGGATGACGCCCTCGCGTTCGCGGGGATTGAGATCCTCGACGCTCATGCGGCAGCTCCGTTCAGCACCTGCGCGATGTGGATGTACTTGAGCGGCAGGCCGAGACGCTCGGCGCAACCCTTCTGGTGCATCAGGCAGGAGGAATCCGCCGAGACGACGTAGGCGGCCCCGGCCCGGTTCTGATCGGCGACCTTGTCGTAGCCCATCTTGGCCGAGACGGCCGGTTCGAACACCGAGAAGGTCCCGCCGAAGCCGCAGCATTCGTCCGGCCGGGCGAGATCGACCAGCTCGACCCCGTTGACGAGGCGCAGCAGGTCGAGGGGCTTCGAGAAGTACGGCTTCACCAGCTCCGAGGGCCGCGCATGGTGGATGCCGCGCAGCGCGTTGCAATTGCCATGATAGGCGACCTTGTGGGGGAAGTTCGCCCAGGGCAGCGCCTCGACCTTGAGCACGTCGTGCAGGAACTCCACCAGCTCGTAGGTGCTGGCGCGGACGTGGCGGACCTCGTCGGTCTGCGGGATCGCCGTCAGGTGCTCGCGGACCTGATGCACGCAGGAGCCCGACGGAGCGACCACGTAGTCGAACCCGGAGAAGTTCTTGACGAACAAAGCCTCGGTCGCGGCGGCCTCAGCATGGCAGCCGGTGTTGGTCATCGGCTGGCCGCAGCAGGTCTGATCGAACGGATACTCCACCGTACAGCCGAACCGCTCCAGCAGCTCGAGGGTGGCGATCCCGACCTCGGGCTCGAAGGCATCGACGTAGCACGGCACGAACAGGCCGACCCGCATGGTCCGGCAACTCCCTGGATCGCCGCCCCGCTGGTCTGGAACGGTTCGAGATTGATAGAGAGGATCTACCGGATGAGGTTGGTCTTGGCGAGGTCGAGAACCGCGTCACCGCGTCCATCCATCACTGCGCGCAGAACATAGAGGCTGAAGCCCTTCATCTGCTGGCCGTCGATCTTGGGCGGCATCGAGAGCTCGTTGCGGGCGGTGCGCACGTCGAGGAGCGCGGGACCATCGAAAGCCAGGACTTCGCGGATGGCACCGGGCAACTCGGCGGGATCCTCGACCCGGATGGCGAAGATGCCGGCCGCCCGCGACATCGCGGCGAAGTCCGGATTGTCGAGAGCGACGCCGGTCTCAAGATAGCCGGCGGCCTTCATCTCCAGCTCGACGAAGCCGAGCGTCCCGTTGTTGAAGACCACGACCTTCAGCGGCAGGCGGTGCTGCCGCAGGGTCAGGAAGTCGCCCATCAGCATGGCGAACCCGCCGTCGCCGCAGAGCGCGATCACCTGCCGATCCGGCTGGCTCGCCTGGGCGCCGATGCCCTGCGACAGGGCGTTGGCCATGGAGCCGTGGACCCAGGAGCCGAGGAGCCGCCGCCGGCCGTTCATCTGAAGGTAGCGTGCCGCCCAGATCGTCGGCGTGCCGACATCGGCCGTGAAGATGGCGTCATCGGAGGCTGCTTCGCTGAGCGCGCGGGCGAGGTACTGCGGATGCAGAGGGCCGCCTGGCTTGCCGGTGGCGAGATCGTCGAGGCCTGCGCGCGCCTTGGCGTAGTGCTTCAGGCTGGCATCGAGGAAGGACCGGTCGGCCTTCGGCTTCAGCCGCGGCAGGAGCGCCCGGATCGTGGCGCCGACATCGCCCACCAAGCCTAGCTTGATGCGGCAGCGCCGGCCGAGCTCGGACGGGCGCAGGTCGACCTGCGCCACCGTGGCGTCCTGCGGGTAGAATTGCTTGTACGGGAATCCGGTGCCGAGCATCAGCAGCGTGTCGCACGCCATCATGGCCGCGTAGCCTGACGAGAAGCCGATCAGGCCGGTCATGCCGACGTCGTAGGGATTGTCGAACTCGACGAACTCCTTGCCGCCCAGCGCGTGCACGATCGGGCTCTTCAGCGCCTCAGCGAGCTGCAGCAGATCGGCATGGGCGCCGGCGCAGCCGCGCCCGCAGAGGAGCGTCACCCGCTTGCCGGCGTTGAGCATGGCCGCCAGGGCATCGAGCTCGGCATCGGCCGGCCGCACCACCGGCTTGGCGGGGATCAGCCCGGCCCGTGGCGCCAGCGGGCGCTTGGGGGCCTCGCGGAGGGCGACGTCACCCGGCAGGACGATCACCGCGACGCCCCGCTCCCCCACTGCGGCGCGAATCGCGTTCTCCAGGACGAAGGGCATCTGGGCCGGGTCGGAGATCAGCTCGCAATAGTGGCTGCAGTCGCGGAACAGCTCCGTGGGCTTCGTCTCCTGAAAATAGCCCGAGCCGATCTCCGGGGACGGGATATGGGCGGCGATCGCGAGGACCGGCGTCCGGCTCCGGTGTGCGTCGTACAGGCCGTTGATCAGGTGGAGGTTTCCCGGCCCGCAGGAGCCGGCGCAGACCGCGAGCTGGTTCGTGACCTGCGCCTCGCCGGCGGCCGCGAAGGCCGCAGCCTCCTCGTGGCGCGTGTGGATCCATGCGATCCGGCCCCGCGCCCGGAGGGCCTCGGTGATGCCGTTCAGGCTGTCGCCGACCACCCCGTAGACGCGGGCGACACCGGCCTCCTGAAGGGTCTCGGCGACGACATCGGCAACGTTGTTGATACGCATGGTCCGGCTCCGCAATCGGGCACGATGCAGGGACGCGGAATCTCCTGTCCCGAGATCATCATGCGCCACCGAGAACGGGGCAGGCCGCCTGGTTGAGCGTCGCGGCAGCACGCCCCGCGAGCCGAACCGCTTAGTTCACGCCGATGTTCCAACGGCCAGCGGGCTTCGCGCCGATCGGCAGTGAAACCGGCTAGGCCTAGCGCTTGGTTAGGCCGCCGAGAACGTTGCGCAGGATCGCGTTGCCGACCTCGCGCCCGACGCTGCGCGCCATGGAGCGGGCAGCGTTGGATACGACCTGTTCGGCGAGGCTCTGCGGCGGTCGCCGACCACCCTTCCCTTTTGCGGGCGTGCCGAAGACGCTGCCGAAGATCTCGCCGAGCATGCCCCCGAGCCCGCCCTCGGAGGCGGCTGCCTCCGGCGCCGCATCGAGATTCTTGCGCTTGGCCAGCATCTCGTAGGCGCTCTCGTTGTCGACGCTCGACTCGTATCTGCCCCGCAGCGGGCTCTGCGCGATCAGCGCCGCCCGCTCCTGCGAGGTGAGCGGGCCGACGCGTCCCTGAGGCGGCGCGATCAGGGCCCGCTCCACCAGAGAGGGCGTGCCCTTCAGCTCCAGAAAGCTCACCAGCGCCTCGCCGACGCCGAGTTCGGTGATCGCCGTCGCCACGTCGAAGGCGGGGTTCTGCCGGAACGTCTCGGCGGCGGCCCGCACGGCACGCTGATCGCGCGGCGTGAAGGCCCGTAGCGCGTGCTGAACGCGGTTGCCGAGCTGCCCGAGCACGGTCTCGGGCACGTCGAGCGGGTTCTGCGTCACGAAGTAGACGCCGACGCCCTTGGAGCGGATCAGGCGCACCACCTGCTCCACCGCGTCCAGGAGCGACTTGGGCGCATCGTTGAACAGCAGATGCGCCTCGTCGAAGAAGAATACCAGCTTCGGCTTGTCGAGGTCGCCAACCTCGGGAAGCTGCTCGAACAGCTCGGACAGCATCCAGAGCAGGAACGAGGCGTAGAGCTTCGGCCGCTGCATCAGCTTGTCGGCGGCCAGGATGTTGACGAAGCCGCGCCCGTCGCGATCCGTGCGCATGAAATCGGTCAGGTCCAGCGCGGGCTCACCGAAGAACTTGTCCGCGCCCTGGTTTTCCAGCACCAGCAGCTGGCGCTGGATCGCGCCCACCGAGGCCGAAGAGACGTTCCCGTACTGGCCGGAGATCGCCTTCAGGTTCTCCGAGCAGAAGGTCAGGAGGGCGCGTAGGTCCTTCAGGTCGATGACCGGCCACTGGTTCTCGTCCGCGACGCGGAAGGCGATGTTGAGCACGCCCTCCTGCGTGTCGTTGAGTTCGAGGAGGCGACCGAGCAGCAGCGGCCCCATCTCGGTGACGGTGCAGCGGATCGGATGCCCCTGATCGCCGAACAGGTCCCAGAACACCGTGGGAAACCGGTCCGGCTCGTAGGTCACGCCGAGTTCCTCGGCACGCTTCACGAAAGCCGGCTTGGCCTCTCCGGAGGCCGCGATGCCGGAGAGATCCCCCTTGATATCGGCGGCGAAGACCGGGACGCCGGCGTTGGAGAACCCTTCGGCCAGCACCTGCAGGGTTACGGTCTTGCCGGTACCCGTGGCGCCGGCCACCAGACCGTGCCGGTTGGCGAGCCGAAGGGCCAGAGCTTCCGGCTTGCCCGGCCCGTCCGCCCGGACGCTCCTGCCGACCAGGATCGTGCCGTCGCCCATCGTTCCTGCCCCCGGACCGCCTCCGTGTGGTTATGGACAAGGCGCCGGGAGTTTTCCAGTGAAGCTCCGTCCCGCGCTTGATTTCCGGCGCCTCAGAGTCGAAGGACGTCTGGAAACGTTCCGAAGAGATCGAAGAGATCATCGCCATGGAAGAATTGCTCGCCCGCGTCACCGCCCGCACCGGGCTCGACGCCGCGACGGCACAGACGGCCATCGGTCACATCCTCGCCTTCCTGCAGAAGGAGGGGCCGGAGGCGGAGGTCGGCCAGCTGATGGGAGCCCTTCCGGGCTCCGAAGCGCTGGTCGCGGAATCGAATGCCGGAGAGGGCGGCGGTGGCGGCTTGATGGGCATGCTCGGCGGCATGATGGGCGGCGGCGGCGTGATGGCGCTCGGCCAGAAGCTGATGGCGGCCGGCGTGCCGATGGGTCAGATGCAGCCGCTCGGCCAGGAGCTGTTCGCCTTCGGTCGCGAGAAAGTCGGCGAGGACGCGATGGGCCCGATCATCGGCTCGATCCCAGGGCTCAATCAGTTCGTCTGACGCCGCGACCAGCGTGCGGCACCGCACCGCGTTGGGGCCGCACATCGAGGAACGTGAAAAACAGGTTACGGGGCGAAAGCTTGACGGAACCTGTCCACGCGATCCTCGTTGTTAGAGGTGCGCTCCGGAAGACTGCCCTCGGCAGTATCCGCGACAGCATCCAAGCAGGCCGGCGATGCCCGTCTTCGAAGCCAAACATCTGGACAGCGCATTCGAGGGGCAGGCGCTCCTCGCTGCCATTCTGCATCCGACCCGGGCGGCTCAGACCCGCGCCTTGCGGCACGGTCGACGCCGGGCCGAGCGCGCTGCGGCCCTCGCCGATCCGATGACGCTCGAACCGCGCTTTCCGATCGTGAACGGCGATCTTGCGCCGTCCGACTGCTCGACGCGCTGAACCGGTCAGGCTCCCAGCACAGCCTCTACCACGGCTGCGGCGTGACTAGCCCCTGACGGGTTACCACCACCCATTCGCGGCCGTGGCGCTCGACCCCTTCGACGCGGCCGACGCCCGGCAGTATGTCGCCCGGCGCGACCTCGACGAGGCGCCGACGGCGGTTCTC
The DNA here is from genome assembly GCF_058790235.1 of Methylobacterium sp. FW102-HT35C08. Lineage (NCBI taxonomy): Bacteria > Pseudomonadati > Pseudomonadota > Alphaproteobacteria > Hyphomicrobiales > Methylobacteriaceae > Methylobacterium > Methylobacterium sp. FW102-HT35C08. Next base: position 3,377,148 of record NZ_JBYTCL010000002.1, read on the forward strand.
CAGAATAGCGGTTCCGTCGTAGACATCGCGCAGCGCCCAGCCGTCGATCACCGGCGGCTTCTCCGGTGCAGCGGTCTTCATCTTCGGCTCGACCGGCTTGGCGTCGGCGAGCTTCGCTTCGGTCACTTTGGGCTCCGCGGGCTTGGCGTCCGCGCTGCGCGGCGCTTCCGCGATGCTGCCCGTCTGGGTCGGCTCGGCTTTCGCCGCGGCTGCCGCGGGCGCGGCTGCGCGGCGGTCCAGCTGTGCGGTGAGGCTGGCGATCCGCGCGTTCTGCTCGCGCTCGATCTGCTCGAAGCGTTCGCCGAGCGCGGTCGTCTTGGCGTTGAGGCTTTTGTCGAGCTGCGCCAGGCGCTCGCCGAGGACGCCGCTGCGGTTAGCCGCTTCCTTGCGGGACGTGTCGGTTGAGGCTCGCAGGTCGGCCAGGACAGCGTGGAGCTGCGCGATGTCGCTGGCGAGACGCGCCGTCTCAGTCCGGCCGGCATCCAGCGTGGTGCTGAGCGCCATCACGGTGTCGTTGGGCACGCCGGGAGACCGGGTCATGGCGATGACGCCGCCGCCCAGAAGAGCACCGACCGCCAGCGCCGCGCCCGGCACGGCGAGGCGGCGCGGATCGAGCTGCGGCAGGGATGGAAACGTCAGGCGCTTTGCCAGAGCCACCTTCGGCGCTGCGGCCTCGTCCTTCGGGGGCGAGGCCGGCTGCGCCTCGGGCTTGCCGGTCACCACGGCCTTAAGCAGGTCGGCCGGCGACACGGCCCGCTTGGCTTCGATCTTCGTCATCGCCCCGAACTCCGCGCGCAGGAAATCGCTGCAAGCGTTCGTTAAGGACGTTTGTTTACGAAACCCTTACCACGGCCGCGCGGCTCAGGCCGCGAGTCCCCGCTTCTTCAGCAGCGGCTCGATGCTCGGCATCCGCCCACGGAAGGCCGTATACGCCTCGCGCGGGTCCCGCAGGTTACCGGCGCCGTACACGAAGGTGCGCAGACGCTTCGCCGTTTCCGGGTCGAAGATGTCGCCCGCCTCGCGGAAGGCGTCGAACGCGTCGGCGTCGAGCACCTCGGACCAGAGATAGCTGTAGTAGCCGGCCGCGTAGCCGTCGCCCGAGAAGATATGGGCGAAATGCGGCGTCCGATGCCGCATGCTGATCTCGTCCGGCATGCTGATCCGGCGCAGCGCCTCGGCCTCGAAGGCCGGCACGTCCAGACCGGCCTCGCCCTCGGCCGAGAGATGCAGCGTCATGTCGACGATGGCCGAGGCCGTGTACTCGACGGTGGCGAAGCCCTGGTTGAAGGTCCGCGCGGCGAGCAGCTTCTGCAACAGGGCGTCCGGTATCGGTTCGCCGGTCCGGTGGTGACGGGCATGGGCCCGCAGAACCTGCGGCTGCTCCAGCCAGTGCTCGTAGAGCTGCGAGGGCAGCTCGACGAAATCGCGCGAGACGGCGGTGCCGGAGAGCAACGGGTAGGTGACGTCAGACAGGAGGCCGTGCAGGGCATGGCCGAATTCGTGGAACAGCGTCCGCGCATCGTCGAAGGACAGGAGCGTGCTCTCGCCGTCAGGCGCCTTCGCAAAGTTCATTACGTTGACGATGATCGGGGTGATCGTGCCGTTCAGGCGCTCCTGCGAGCGGAAGGCGCTCATCCAGGCACCCGACCGCTTCGACGCGCGGGCGAAGTAGTCGCCCAGGAATAGGCCCACCTCGGAGCCGTCGGGATTGCCGACACGCCAGACGCGAACATCCGGGTGGTAGCGCGGAACGTCGGACAGCTCCGCGAAGGTCAGGCCGAACAGGCGTGAGGCCGTGTCGAAGGCGGCCTGGATCATCCGCTCCAGCGGCAGGTACGCCTTGATCTCGCTCTCGTCGAGGTCGTGCTCGGCACGCCGCACCTTCTCCGCGTAGTGACGCCAATCGTGCGCCTGGAGGGCGAAGTTGTGGCCCTCCTCCTGGATCGTCGCCTGGAGGCGGTCGCGCTCGGCGGTCGCCCGGGTCCGAGCCGGCGTCCAGACGTCGCGGAGCAGGCCCGTGGCGGCATCGGGGCTCGCCGCCATCGTGTCGTCGAGGGCGAAATGCGCGAAGCTCTCGAAGCCGAGGAGCCGCGCCCGCTCGGCGCGCAGGCGGATGATTTCCGCGATGATCGCGCGGTTGTCGGTCGTGCCGCCATTCTCGCCGCGGTGCGTCCAGGCTGCGTAGGCGCGCTCGCGCAGGTCGCGGCGGGTCGAGAAGACCAGGAACGGCTCGATCAGCGAGCGGGACAGGGTGATGATATGCCCGTCGAGCCCCCGCTCCTTGGCGGCGCTCTCGGCCGCCGCGCGCAGGAACGGCGGCAGGCCGGCCAGATCGTCCTCACCCGTCAGCGGCAGGGTGAAGCTGCTCTCGTCGGCGAGCAGGTTCTGGCTGAACTGCGTCCCCAGCTCCGACATGCGCGCGGCAATCTCCGCGATGCGAACCTTGTCGTCCGGTCCGAGATCGGCCCCGGCGCGCCGGAAGCGGATACGGTAGCGATCGAGGACACGGCGCTCCTCAGGCCCCAGCCCCTCGGCCTCGACCGCCGAGATGCGCGCCCAGAGCTTGGCGTTGAGGTAGATCGCGCTCCCGTGCCGGGCGAGCTTCGGGCCGATCACCCGCTCGATCGCCTGCAATTCCGGATTCGTGTGACTGCCGGTCAGATTGTAGAAGACGCCGGCGACCCGCTCGAGGGCCTGCCCTGCCCGCTCCATGGCGCCGACCGTGTTGTCGAAGGTCGCCGCCGCCGGATCGGCCGCGATCGCCTCGATCTCGGCGGCGTGAGCAGCGAGCGAAGCCTCGAACGCCGGGACGTAGTGCTCCGGCCGGATCCGCTCGAACGGCGGCAGGCCGTGCGGCGTCGTCCACTGCGCCTCCCGGAACGGGTTGTCCTGCGGCAGGCTCGAGAGCCCGGCGTCAGCTGGATGCGGCATGCATTCCTCAAGGTGCGTCCTGGCGACCGACGGATCAGCCGCGTCAATCCGACGAGGTGGGGTCCGCTGCCGCGATCCGGAAGACAGTGGCCGGTTCGGCGCGCGCGTCAACAGGCCGAGCGATCCGAATGGCGTCTCGCTCGTTACCACCGGGCCATGCCTAAGCTTCGAGGCCTCATGCCAGGACGTCCGCCGCCGATCCGCCATTCCGCGAGCCCGCTCGCCCGTGGCCTCCTCGCTCTCGGGCTCGCCGCGATGCCGATCTCAGCGGGGCGCGCTGCCGAGGCTCCGACGGCCGCCGTGCCGGTGCCGCCGCCGATGCCGCCCGAGCGGCCGGATACGCTGAAGCCGCCCGCGCCTGCGCCCGCAGAGGCGATGCCTCCCGTGCCGCCGCCCCGTCCCGCGGAGCTGACGCCCTCTGCCGCGGCCCCGCCCAAGGACGTCGCCAAGGACGCAGCCAAGGACGCAGCCAAGCCCGTGAGTGGCACGGACAGCGCCAAGCCCGAGATCCCGACGCCACCACCCACACCGCCCGGCCGGCCGCCGGAGCTGTCCGGCCAGGCGGCCCTAGCGCTCAAGGTGTCACCGCCTGACGACACCGCCTGCCGGACACGCCTCAAGCGTCTCGGCGTCGATTTCGAACCATTGCCGCCGATCGCCGAGGGCCAGTGTACCGCCCCGCTGCCGCTGAAGGTCACCCGCTTCGCTGACGGCGTGGCCTTGCCACAGGGCGCGACGCTGACCTGCCGGACGGCCGAGGCGCTGGCGCGCTGGGCCACGGAGGTTCAGGCGGAGGCCGACCGGATTCTCAAGCATCCGCTGACCGGTCTCGAGCTTGGCGGATCGTATGTGTGCCGGGGCCAGAACCACGATCTGGACGCCAAGCTCAGCGAGCACGCCTTCGCGAACGCGGCCGACATCATGGGCTTCACCTTCGCAGGGCGCGCCAGCATCCCGGTCAAGACGATGGCGGAGGGTTCGGACGACGCGCAGTTCCTCGCCGCCGTTCGCGGCAAGGCCTGCGGGTTCTTCCGGACGGTCCTGGGACCCGGCACGAACGCGGCCCACGCCAACCACTTCCACCTCGACGAGCGCGAGCGGAACGGGGGCCACCGGCTCTGTGAGTAAGGATTCGTGGAACGTTCCCGCCGGCTCAGCGCTTTTGCGACCGGAGCGCACCCGCTCCCGGAGAATGCGACGTCGATGATCCCGACACCTTGGCGACCGGTCTGCGCGGCTCTCCTGGCGAGCTGCCTCGTCGTGCAGGTGGCGGACGCCCGGCCGGGCAAGAAAGCCCCCAAGGAGGATCAGGCCCCTGCCCTGACCGCGGATGCGATCAACACCGCGACCCTGGCGCCGCAAGGCGGCAGCCAGGCCGACGGGGGCAAAGCCGCGGCGAAGAAGTCCGGCACAACGCGCAAGTCCAAGGCGACCGACGACAAGGCCGACCCCCTGATCGTGAAGGCACAGGTGCTGTTGGACCGGGCCCGTTTCTATCCCGGCGCGATCGACGGCCGGAAGGGCGAGAATTACCAGCACGCGCTCTCGGCCTTCGCCGTGGCGCAGGGTCTTCCCGCCACTCAGGATCTGACGCCGGAGGTCTGGGACAAGCTCCAGGCCACAAGCGACAAGCCGGCGGCGACCGATTACACGCTGACCGATGCCGACGCCGCGGGACCCTACGTCGACAAGATCCCGCCGAAGATGGAAGAGCAGGCCGATCTCAAGGAACTCGGCTACACCAATCCGCGCGAGATGCTGGCGGAGCGCTTCCACATGAGCCGTGACCTCGTCAGCGCGCTCAACCCCGGCAAGCCCCTCGACAAGGCCGGAACGAGCATCGTGGTGGCAGCGGTCGACCCGATGAGCCTGGATAAGCCCAAGGGCAAGGACCTTCCGCAGGAGCCCAAGGTCGAGCGGATCGAGGTGGACAAGACCAATCGGGATGTCCGCGCGCTTGGGGCGGACGGTAAGCTGCTCGCCTACTATCCCGCCTCGATCGGCAGCACGGAAAAGCCTGCCCCGAGCGGCGACACCAAGGTGAAGGGCGTCGCGTTCGATCCCGATTACACCTACAACCCGAAATACGCGTTCAAGGGTGTGAAAGCGCAGCACAAATTCACGATCCAATCGGGGCCGAACAACCCGGTTGGGGTCGTGTGGATCGATCTCGCAATTCCGAGCTACGGCATTCACGGGACGCCGGAGCCCGAGAAGGTCGGCAAGACCGAATCCCACGGCTGCATCCGGCTCACGAACTGGAACGCCCACGACCTCGCAGCGCACGTCGCACGGGGCGCAAAGGTGACATTCAAGGACGATTGAGCATCGGTCTTCATCCGTGGAACGGGATCGTTTCAGGTCGATGCAGTCAAAAATGTATCATCGGTTAACATAGGTTCCCCGAAAGGCCTCGGTCGGGCCTACGGGCGCTTGACACATTACGCATTACGGGCGACGCCACAGGCTACCTCGTGGATCGCCTCGTCGAAGCTGCAACGGTCTCATCCGGCGCAGCACAGGCGGTGCGCCGTCGAGTTCAACCGCATGGTAAGACCTCCGGCGACGGGGGCGTTCGATGGGAAGACGGCCCGGCGTGACTGCTGACTCCAACGACGACGTTCTGAACGGCATTCGCGTCCTCGTCGTCGAGGATGAAGCGGCGATCTCGATGCTGCTCGAGGACATGCTGCTCGATTTCGGCTGCGCCGTCGTCGGCCCTGCGGCACGACTGTCGTCCGCGCTGGAGATGGCGTCCCAGGAGACCTTCGAGGTCGCCATCCTCGACGTGAACGTGGCGGGTGAGCCGATCTACCCGGTGGCCGAGGCGATCGCGAAGCGCGATCTCCCGCTCGTCTTCTCCACGGGCTATGGCGGCGCCGGTATCCGCGAGCCGTTCCGCGACCGGCCGGTCGTACAGAAGCCCTTCAGCCAGGCCGACCTGAAGCGCACGCTGATCGGCGCGATCCGAGCTGCGCGCGCCTGACGGGTCGGCCATCATCCGTTTCGGTTCGTCTTTCCTGAGCCGCCGAAGCGAAGGTCGGAAGCGAGAGGCGCAAACGCGCCAGGATCTCGCCCCGGCCGTCGCCTGCTGAAGCGTCCGCTTCCGCGCCCCTGCGTCACAGGCCCTCGATCGCGAAAGCGTCGGCGACATGCGCCGGCCATTCCCGCGCGCCGACGAACACGGCATCGGCCCGGAAGGTCATCCCCGCACACCACGTGTTCCGGCCGATCCAGGCGCGGACAGCGCCCGAGAAGCGGCGCCGCTTGGCCGCATCGATCGCTTCTCGGGCGTCGTCGCGCCGACACCGCGCCTTCACCTCCACGAACGCGATGGTGTTCCAGCGCTGGACGATCAGATCGATCTCGCCCCCTGCGAAGCTGACGCGCCGGCCGATCGGCCGGTACCCTTTGAGCATCAGGGCCGCCAGCGCGATCCATTCGGCGCGATGGCCGCGCCGGTACGCGGCGCGGCGCCGGTCGGCGTGGTCGGGCGGAACCCCGTTCATCCCTCGCCTCGTGCGAGCGCGAGCGCCCGGTTATAGATCTGCCGCCGCGGCTGCCCGGTTTCGTCGGCCACCAAGCTCGCCGCATCCTTGATCGAGTGGCGCTCGAGTGCCGTCCTCAGCAGCGCATCCAACGCGGCATCGCCCTCGACCGTCCGCTCCGGCGTGGTCGCGGCGCCGATGATGACGACGATCTCACCCTTCGGAGGACCATCCTGCGCGAAGCGGTCGCTCAATGAGCCGAGCGTGTCGCGCCGGACGGTCTCGTAGAGCTTCGTCAACTCGCGGGTGACCGCCGCCGGGCGGTCCGGCCCGAGGACCGCAGCGGCATCGGCCAGCATCTCGGGCAGGCGGTGCGGCGACTCGAACAGGACCAGCGTCCCCGGCACCTGGACCAGCGCCTCCAACCGGTTGCGACGTGCCCCGGCCTTCTGGGGCAGGAAGCCCTCGAAGAAGAAGCGGTCGGTCGGCAGGCCCGCCGCCACGAGGGCCGTCATCACCGCCGACGGCCCCGGCACGGGCGTGATCGGGATGCTGGCCTCGATCGCGGCCTGAACCAGCTTGTAGCCGGGATCCGAGACCAGGGGCGTGCCCGCATCGGACACGAGGGCGAGCGCTTCCCCCGCCTTGAGGCGGGCGACCATCCGCTCGCGCACCGCGTCGTTCGAATGCTCGTGGTAGGCCAGGAGCGGCGTGGTGATGCCGTAATGGGCAAGCAGCGTACGGGTCACGCGCGTGTCCTCGGCGAGCACGGCATCCGCGGCCGCAAGGGTGGCCAGGGCGCGGATCGTGATGTCGCGCAGGTTGCCGATCGGGGTCGCCACGATGTGCAGGCCCGGCGACAGCTGTTCGGCCTCGCTCGCCAGCCCGAACGCCGTGAAGGTGTTGGTGCGTGGACGATCGGTCCCGGGCTTCTGCAAAGGGGTTCTCGTCGGGGCGGCGGGCCCCGGGGCATCGAATCGGCGGGTCATCATCGGCGATCTTGTCACACTGCCTGCTTCTCGTCGCGGCAGGACGACAGGATCGGGGGCAAGTCTTCGTCCGTGCGTTTACATTTTCAGGGCCGGCCTTCAGATTTCCGACGCCTGCCCTGAGGAGTCCGCGCCATGGCGCGTCCGACACGCGCGCGGGACCGTCTCGTGCGTGTCACCGCTCTGACCGCTGCGCTGTGCGCCGCCCTGCTGCCGCTCGGCGGTTGTCTCGGGACCGACACGGTCCGTCGCCAGCCGATTCCGCAGGCCGACTTGTCGCCGCCCGCCGATCTGCCTCAGGCGCCTTCTGCGGTCGCGTCGGCCACGCCGGCCGCCTTCGCGGGACAGCGGATCGGCACCGGCACCGTCAAGGTCGCGCTGGTCCTGCCGCTCAACGGTCAGGGCGCTTCTGTGGGCAACGCCCTGCGCAACGCGGCGCAGCTCGCCTACAACGAGGCGCAGCAGCCGGACCTGACCATCCTGGTCGAGGACGACCGGAGCACGCCGGACGGCGCCCGCGACGCGACGCAGGACGCGCTGCGGCAGGGCGCCGAGATCGTGCTGGGCCCGCTCTTCGCCGGCAGCGTGCAGGCCGCCGCCAACGTGGCGAAGACGGCCGGCAAGCCGGTGATTGGCTTCTCAACGGACGCGACGGTGGCGACCCGGGGCGTCTACCTCCTGAGCTTCCTCCCGCAGCCGGAGGTCGATCGCGTCGTCGAGGACTCGGTCGCGGGCGGAAAACGCTCCTTCGCGGCCCTGATCCCCGAAACCGCCTACGGCAACGCCGTCGAGGCCGAGTTCCGGGAGGTCGTCGCCCGCCGGGGCGCCCGTGTCGCCGCGGTCGAACGCTATCCGGCCGGAGCGCCCGGCCCCGCAGTCGAGCGGCTGGCGCGGGTGATCACGGGCCCCGCCGCCACCGCGGACGCGCTGTTCATTCCCGAAACCGCCGAGGCCATGCCGGCCGTCGCGGCCGCCCTCACGAAGGCGGGCTTCTCGCCGGGTCGGGTCCGTCCGATCGGAACGGCCCTCTGGAACGAGCCGGGCCTGTTCGCCCTGCCGGCTCTCCAGGGCGGGCGCTTCGCCTCGCCGGACCGCAGTGGGTTTTCGAGTTTCAGCGGCCGCTATCAGGCGCGCTTCGGCAGCGTTCCGCCCCGCGTTGCCTCGCTCGCCTACGACGCGGTGACGCTCGCCACCGCCCTGGCGCGCCAGTACGGCTCGCAGCGCTTCGCCGAGGCGACGCTCACCAGCGGATCCGGCTTCGCCGGGGTCGACGGCACGTTCCGCTTCCGCCCTGACGGTCAGAGCGAGCGCGCGCTGGCGGTCTACGAGATCCGCAACAACGCCGCGCCCGTCGTGAGCCCGGCGCCGCGCGTGCTGGCCAAGCCGGGGATCTGATCAGGTCGCGAGTTCCGCCACCAGGGCGTTGAGCACGGGCGCACCGCGGGCGGTCGCGGCAATGCGGCCGCCGGGCCGCCATTCCAGCAACCCGTCGCCCATCAGCATCCCGATCCGGTTGCCGTTGAGCGGACGGCCCTTCAGCGCGGCGTAGCGGGCGGGGTCGATCCCCTCGGCGAGCCGCAGGCCCATCACCAGGAACTCGTCGGCCTGATCGCCCGGCGAGAGCGTCTCGGTTTCGACGACACCGTGGCCGTCGCGCTCCACCTTCGCGCGCCACGCCTCCGGCGACCGCTCGGTGACGGTGCCGATCCGCCCGTGCTCCGTGACCAGCCGCCCGTGGGCGCCCGGTCCGATGCCGGCATATTCGCCGTAGCGCCAGTAGAGCAGGTTGTGGCGCGATTCCGCGCCCGGCCGGGCATGGTTCGAGATCTCGTAAGCCGGCAGGCCGGCTTTGGCGCAGAGATCCTGCGTCACGTCGTAGAGGGCGCGGCCGGTCTCGTCGTCCGGGGTCACCAGCTTGCCGGCGGCCGCGAGACCGTGGAACGGCGTGCCCGGCTCGATCGTCAGCTGATAGAGGCTCAGATGCTCGGCCGCCCGCGCCAGAGCTTCGCCCAACTCGGACCGCCACGCGGCCGGCGTCTGGTCGGGGCGGGCGTAGATCAGGTCGAAGGACATGCGCGTGAAGACCGCCTGGGCGACCTCGATCGCCGCCAGCGCCTGCGCCACGTCGTGGAGGCGGCCGAGCGTCCGCAGGGACGCGTCGTTCAGGGCCTGCACGCCGAGCGAGACGCGGTTGATGCCGGCCGCGCGGTAGCCGCGGAAGCGGCTGGCCTCGACGCTCGACGGGTTCGCCTCCAGGGTGATCTCCGCGTCGGGCGCCAAGCTCCAGTGGCCCGCCACGGCCTCGAGCAGGCCGGCGACCGTCGCGGGCTGCATCAGCGAGGGCGTCCCGCCGCCCAGGAAGATGCTGGTGACTTTGCGCCCCGGCGTGCTGGCGGCGTTGTGGGCGATCTCGGCCCGGAACGCGTCGAGAAAGCGCGGCTCGTCCACGCCCGCGTGGCGGACATGGCTGTTGAAGTCGCAATACGGGCACTTCGCCGCGCAGAAGGGCCAGTGCAGGTAGATCCCGAAGCCCGCGTCGCGGGTCGGGTGGTCCGGGCCGGTCGGTGTCATGATCGCCGGGATGTGAGCGCGCGCGGCCCGTTTGGCAATCAGGACGCGGGCGCGAGGCACGCCCGGCTGAGATCGACGAAAGCCCGCGCCCGGTGCGAGAGCCCCGCGCCCTTCTGCCAATCGACGCCGTGCTTCTCGTCCGCGGTCATCTCGCCGAACGTGCGCTCATGCCCGTCGGGCCGGAAGATCGGGTCGTAGCCGAACCCGGCCGAGCCTCGCGCCGCGACGAGCTCGCCGAACACCCGGCCCTCGAACAGCTCCGCGTGGCCATCCGGCCAGGCGAGCACCAGCGCCGAGACGAAATGCGCCCGGCGCTCCGCCGCGCCGCGCCGGTCCAGCTCGGCGAAGATCCGCGCCATGGCGCCGGTGAAGTCCTTGGTCGGTCCGGCCCAGCGGGCCGAGAAGATGCCCGGCGCCCCGTCGAGGGCATCCACACACAGGCCGGAATCGTCCGCGAAGGCCGGCAGCCCGGTGGCGTCGGCGGCAGCCTTCGCCTTGATAGCGGCGTTCTCGGCGAACATCGTGCCGGTCTCTTCCGGCTCCGGCAGGCCGAGCTCACCGGCCGAGACGGCCTCGATTCCGAACGGCGCCAGCAGCTCGCGCATCTCGGCGAGCTTGCCGGCATTGTGGGTGGCGATCACCACCTTTCCGGTCAGTCGCCGGCTCACGCGATCGCCTCCTTCTGAAGCGCGACCAGCCGGTCGGTGCCGGCGCGGGCGAGCCGCAGCAGCTCGAGAAGCTGATCCTGCGAGAACGGCTCCATCTCGGCGGTGCCCTGCACCTCGACGATGCCGCCCCGGCCGGTGAGCACGAAGTTGGCGTCGGTCTCGGCCGCCGAATCCTCGGCGTAGTCGAGGTCGAGGACCGGCGTGCCCTTGTACAGGCCGCACGATACGGCGGCGACGTGGTCGCGCAGCGGATCGACCGAGATGATCGAGCGCGCCCGCATCCAGGCGAAGCAATCGTGCAGCGCCACCCAGGCGCCGGTGATGGCGGCGGTCCGGGTGCCGCCATCGGCCTGGATCACGTCGCAATCGACCGTGACTTGGCGCTCGCCGAGCGCCGGCAGGTTGGTCACGGCGCGCAGCGACCGGCCGATCAGGCGCTGGATCTCCTGCGTCCGGCCCGACGGCTTGCCGGAACCGACCTCACGGCGGGTGCGTTCGTGCGTCGCACGCGGGAGCATGGCGTATTCGGCCGTGACCCAGCCCTTGCCCGAGCCGCGCAGCCACGGGGGCCCACGCTCCTCCAGAGAGGCGGTGCAGAGCACCCGGGTGTTGCCGAAGCTGACGAGGCAGGAGCCCTCGGCGTAGCGCGACACAGCGCGCTCCAGGCTCACGGGCCGCAATTCGTCGGCGGCACGCTTGGAAGGCCGCATCGCAGGCCCCTTCTATGGTGAGAAGTCGAGGGCCGGGCTCTTAGGCCGCCGCGCCACCGCGAGCAAGCATCGCCGTGTGGATTGATCCGCGCGTGTTGGACGGACATGATCGGATTACAGGATGACCGCGTGACAGACCCCCACCCCCGATTTCCGAACAGCCAGCCCATGCAGGCGCTTGCCGCACTCAACGAGCGGGCGCGCGAGATCTTCCGGCAGATCGTCGAGAGCTATCTCACGACGGGCGAGCCGGTGGGATCGCGCAATCTCGCCCGTATCCTGCCGATGGCCCTGTCGCCGGCTTCAATTCGCAACGTGATGGCGGATCTGGAGCATTCCGGCCTGATCTTCGCGCCTCACACCTCGGCCGGGCGCCTGCCGACCGAGTTGGGCTTGCGGTTCTTCGTCGACGCGATGCTCGAACTCGGCGATGTCAGTCAGGACGAGCAGCGGCGCATCGAGGCGCAGATGCGGGCTGCCGCCTCGGGCCACACCTTCGAGTCGGCACTGGCCGAAGCCTCGACCATGCTGTCAGGCGTTTCGCGCGGGGCCGGCGTGGTGCTGACCACAAAGGCCAACGTCAACCTGAAGCATATCGAATTCGTCCGCCTCGATCCGGCCCGCGCCCTCGTCATCCTGGTCTCGGATGACGGCTCGGTGGAGAACCGGCTGGTGGATCTGCCCCCCGGACTGCCGGCGGGCGCGCTCCAGGAGGCTACCAACTACCTCAACGCGCGGCTGCAGGGCCGGACCCTCGGATCGCTGCGCGCCGAGATCGAGACCGGACGGAAGGCGATGAAGCGGGAGCTCGACGCGCTGACGGAGCGCCTGGTCGATGCCGGGCTCGCCACGCCGGTCGGCCCGACGGAGGCGCGTCAGCTCATCGTGCGCGGACAGGCCAACCTGCTCGACGACCTGCGCGCGGCTGAGGATCTCGAGCGTATCCGCCTGCTGTTCAACGATCTGGAGACCCAGAAGGACGTCATCGATCTTCTGGCCCGGGCCGAGGGCGGCGAGGGCGTGCGCATCTTCATCGGCTCCGAGAACAAGCTGTTCTCGCTCTCCGGGTCGTCGCTGATCGCGGCGCCATTCCGCGACGGGTCGCAGCAGATCGTCGGAGTCGTCGGCGTCATCGGCCCGACGCGGCTGAACTACGCGCGCATCGTGCCGATGGTCGACTACACCGCGCGGGTCGTTTCCAAGCTGCTCGACGGGGGGCGGTGAGACGCACCGGGCAGGCTAAGACCCGCCCGGCGCCCATCACGCGAACGGTGCCGACGTTCAGGCCGGGATCACGTCCACGATCTCGTAGGTGTCGGGATCAATGATGACGATGTCGTCGCGCACGAGGATGAACTCGTAGCCCTCGTATTCCGGGACGAGCGAGACGATCGCCGGCGGAAGCCGGTGAAGGGTGACCGACCGCGGGATAGCAGTGCCCACCGCGAGGCCGAACGCGACGTCGCGCAGCGGCGAGACACCGAGGCGGGTGATCGAGCTCCGGAACTCCGTGCGCTGCCGCGTGTCGAGGCGGCCCACCGCGCCGCGGGCCGACCCACCGCCGCGGACACCCTCACGGGCGCCCTCGCGGCCGCCGCGCTCGCCGGCCGCGCCCCGACCGCCCTGGTTGGGACCGGCGGCATCGCGATTGCCGCGCTCACCCGCGGGACCGGTGTCGCGACCGCCGCGCTCCGCGGCGCCCGGGGCACCGCCGGGCCCGGTGCGGTCCCCGGCCCCGTTACGCTCGGCCGCGCCGCCTTGACGCCCCGGCCCCTCGGCACCGCGGCCACCCGGCTCAGCACTGCGCGGTCCGCTCTCGGCTCCACCGCGCGCCCCGCCTTCGGCTCCACCGCGCGGGCCGCTCTCGGCCCCGCCGGCGCCGCCGCGAACGCCCCCGCCGCCCGCACCGCCGGCACCGCCGCCTGGTCCGGCGCCGCCCGCACCGCCACCGCCCGCCGCGGGGCCGCCAGCCGCGCCACCGGCTCCGCCACCGCCGGGACCGCCGCCCGCGCCGCCGCCCCCGGGACCACCCTGTGCGAACGCGGTGGCCGCTCCGGCGACGACGATCACGGCCGCTACCGTGTCTCTCAGAATCTGCTTCATGGCCTCTCCTCCTGGCGATGACGGAGCGCCCTCGACGCGCCGCGCCGGCCCGCAACGAGCCCCCAGGCCAAACCGTTCCGCCGCGTCCTCGACGCCGAGACCGCCGCCGGCGGCGATCGCGTCCGTCCCGTCATCCCGGAGCCGAGCAGCGGAGCCCGAAATCCCATCCGTTGGGCGCCGCACGTGAATCTCGGAAGATGCAGGCGCCTTTCTCTGGGACAGCCGCAAGACGATGACACTGCCTGCAACGGGTCGTGGCTAAGTCCCCTCACGGACTTGCGATCACGGTCATCACCTGTAACGTCGCGTCCTGCGAAGAAGAGCGCGGCTTGTTGCCGGCTGAAAAAGTGATCGACGGAGACGCCATGTCCGCCTCGAGAGACGATACGATCGGTATCGCACCGGGCGCCCACGACGACGCAGCCGACCGGAAGCGTCGCATCTGGGCGATCGTCGGCTCGTCGTCGGGCAACCTCGTCGAGTGGTACGACTTCTACTGCTACGCGTTCTTCGCCCTCTACTTCGCGCCGGCCTTCTTCCCGAAGGGCGACTCCACGAGCCAGCTGCTCCAGACCGCCGGCATCTTCGCGGTCGGCTTCTTCATGCGGCCGATCGGCGGCTGGCTGTTCGGCCGCATCGCCGACCGGGTCGGGCGCCGGACCTCGATGGTCATCTCGGTTCTGATGATGTGCTTCGGCTCGCTCCTGATCGGCATCCTGCCGACCTACGAGCACGTCGGCACCCTCGCGCCCGTGCTGCTGCTGCTCGCCCGCATGCTGCAGGGCCTGTCGGTCGGCGGCGAGTACGGCACGTCGGCGACCTACATGAGCGAGGTCGCCATCAAGGGACAACGCGGATTCTTCGCCTCGTTCCAGTACGTGACGCTGATCGGCGGCCAGCTCCTCGCCTCGCTGGTGCTGGTCCTCCTCCAGACGGTCATGACCGGGCCCGAACTCACCGCATGGGGCTGGCGCATCCCGTTCTTCATCGGCGCGGGCCTCGCGGTCGTGGCGCTCTATCTGCGGCGCTCGCTGGCGGAGACCAAGGACAGCAGCGACAAGGAGACGGCCGGCACCTTCGCCGAGCTCTTCAAGCATTGGCGGGCGTTCCTGGTCGTCGTGGCCTACACGGCCGGCGGCTCGCTGAGCTTCTACACCTTCACGACCTACATGCAGAAGTACCTGGTCAACACGGCCGGCATGCCGAAGACCTCGGCCTCGCAGGTGATGACCGTGGTTCTGTTCGTCTACATGGCGATCCAGCCGATCTTCGGTGCGCTGTCTGACAGGATCGGCCGCAAGGCGAACATGCTGCTGTACAGTGGACTCGGCACGCTGATGGTCGTGCCGCTGATGACCGCTCTTGGGACCAACAAGGATCCCTACCTCGCCTTCGCGCTCATCACCCTCGGGCTCGCGGTGGTGTCGTTCTACACGGGCATCAGCGGCATCGTGAAAGCGGAGCTGTTCCCGACCAACGTGCGCGCGCTCGGCGTCGGCCTGTCCTACGCGGTGGCCAACGCCACCTTCGGCGGCACCGCCGAGTTCGTGGCGCTGTGGTTCAAGGACAACGGCATGGAGAGCACGTTCTTCTGGTACGTGACCGTGCTGATGGCGATCGCCTTCGTGGCCTCGCTGATCATGCCGAACCCGAAGGTGCACGGCTATCTCGACGGCGCCGGCACCGTCGAGGAGGCCCTCGGCAAGAAGCCGCGCTTCGCCCACGCCTGACCGCGTGCAGGATCCGGCTGGACCAGCCGGATCTTTCCCGCTGATATGCCCCCCGCCGGGCGCACCAGACGCCCGCGGGAGGAAACCATGCGCAAGACCGCCCTTGCCGGCGCCCTGATCCTCATGTGCCTCGCTTCAGGCGCGCCGGCTCAAGCAGCCGAGCCGTTCAAGCCTGCGCCGGGCGCCGGCTACTTCTTCGTCGGCGGCCACTATGAGACCGCCAAGGACAAGACCACCGCCTCCGGCCAGATGTTCGTGACCTACCGCGTGCCGGAGCGGATCACGCAGCGCTATCCGATCGTGATGGTGCACGGTACCGCTCAGACCGGGACCAACTTTCTCGGCACGCCCGACGGCCGGCCGGGTTGGGCCGACCACTTCGCCGCCCAGGGCTTTGCCGTCTACGTGGTCGATCAGGTCGGGCGCGGACGCTCGGGCGGCGACCCGGAGACCTACGGCCCATATGTCCGCCTGCCGGTCGAGGACCTGGAGACGGTGTTCACCGGGCAGGAGCGGTTCGCGCTCTACCCGCAGGCCAAGCTGCACACGCAATGGCCGGGCGGTCCGGGCGTGCGCGGCAACGCGGCCTTCGATCAATTCTACCTGTCGCAGGTGCCCTACATCGCCAGCGCCCTCAAGAGCGAGGAGCTGGTCGATCCGGCGCTGATCGCGCTGCTGGAGAAGATCGGACCCGCGATCCTCCTGACGCACTCGCAGGCCGGCGTGTTCGGCTGGGCGGTCTCCGATCAGCGGCCCGACCTCGTGAAGGCCCACGTCGCCGTGGAGCCGAACGGGCCGACCTTCTACGACATCCGCTTCAAGGGCGGCGACAGCTGGTACGAGCGCGTGGGCGACTCGCGGGCCCGGCCCTACGGCATCACGCGGGTGCCGCTCCATTTCGAGCCGCCGGTGAGCGGTCCGGCCGATCTCACCGTAGTCCAGGCCGAGACTGCCGCCGCGCCCGACAAGATCCGGTGCTGGCTCCAGGCCGAGCCGGCGCGGACACTGCCGAACCTCGCCAAGGTGCCGGCGGTGATCGTGACCTCGGAAGCCTCGTTCCGCGCCACCATGGACGATTGCACCGGCGCCTTCCTGGAACAGGCCGGCGCGAAACCCGACCGGCTGCGGCTCGCCGAGCAGGGGATCCACGGCAACGGCCACATGATGATGCTGGAATCGAACAGCGACGCGGTGGCCGACGCGATCATCGGCTGGATCACGTCCCGGACCGACGCCCCGGACGGAAAGTCCCGCCCTTAACCCGCCGCTTACCCTGTGGCGGCGAGGGTGGCCCGGTCATCCGATGAGGGAACGCATGACCGACATGACCGACACCGTGGGCGTCGCGGGCGACCGCATCCGCTCGATCATCGAGCGCGTGGAACGGCTGGAGGAAGAGATCAAGGACCTGATGGAGGCCAAGAAGGAAGTCTTCGCCGAGGCCAAGGGTGAGGGCCTGGACGTGAAGGTGCTCAAGGAGATCCTGAAGATCCGCAAGCAGGACAAGGATGAGCGCGACGAGCAGGAGACCCTGCTCGACGTGTATCTTCGCGCCATGGACGCGCCCTCCCCGGCGCCGATCGCGCAGGCCGCCTGAGGCCTGCGGCAGGGAGCGGCGCCCGGGGCGCCGCTCCCCCTCGAAGCTACGCGGCCGTGCCGAGATAGGCGGCGAGATTGCCGCGGATGCGCGCCAGCGGCTCCTCGGCCGGGTCGGGCAGCACGAAGCGCACGCCCGTGATCGTCTCGTAGGCCCGAATGTAGACCGCGGCGGTCTCCAGCACGACTTCGGCGGGGATCTCGGGGATCGGGTCCTTGTACGGGTCGCAGCGGGCCACGACCCAGTTGCGGACAAAATCCTTGTCGAAGCTCTCGGGCGCCGTACCCGCGGCGAAGCGCTCCGGGTAGCTGGCAGCGAACCAGTAGCGGCTGCTGTCCGGCGTGTGGATCTCGTCGGCCAGGACGATGCGGCCCTCCCGATCGGTGCCGAACTCGTACTTCGTGTCGGCCAGGATCAGGCCGCGCTCGGCCGCCAGAGCCTGGCCCCGCGCGAACAGCGCCAGCGCCGCCTCCGATACCGTCCGCCACTGCTCCGGCGTCAGGAGCTTCCGCTCCAGGATCTCACCTTCGGTCAGGGGCTCGTCGTGTCCGCCGTCGAAGGCCTTCGTGGTCGGCGTGATGATCGCTTCCGGCAAACGCTCGTTGGGCCGCATACCGTCGGGGAAGTTGTGGCCGTACATGTCGCGCTCGCCGGCCCGGTAGCGCGTCAGGATCGAGGTCGAGGTCGTGCCGGCGAGGTAGCCGCGCACGACGACCTCGACAGGCAGGATCTCCAGCCGGCGGCCGACCACGACGTTCGGATCGGGATAGGCCAGCACGTGGTTCGGGCAGATGTCGGCCGTGTGCTCGAACCAGTAGCGGGCGGTCTGCGTCAGAACCTGTCCCTTGAACGGGATCGCCGCGAGGGCTCGGTCGAACGCGCTGATCCGGTCAGAGGTGATCAGGATGCGCCGACCGTCGGGGAGGTCGTAATTGTCCCGGACCTTGCCGCGGTAATGGTTCGGCAGATCCGGCAAGGTCGCGTCGCGCAGGACTTGATGCGCGTGCGGAGCGAGATCTGCCGTGTTCATCGGGATGGTCCGTGAGGCTGCACGGCGATCGCGCCGCAGTGCCTGTGTGCGCGGACGAGCCGAAGAATTCCAGCCCCGAATACCGGGCGACGCCGGCGGTGCGCAGGAAGCGGCCGACCGCGTCACCGCGCCAGCCGCAGGCCCCGATTCTCCCGCGGCATCGCTCGACGCGTCATCCTCTCAGCCACGCTGCGGAACAGCCATCCATTTCGGACGGATGATCCTGATGTGCCGTTCGCCCTCCGGGACTTCGTGCTCTGGTCCGGGTCCCGGCGGAGCCCTATCCTATCCGAGGGCGGCATTGGATGCGGCTGCTCGTGGTCGACGGCCGAGTGCAGACGCCTTACCGCCGCGGAGCAGTGACAGCACAGATGCAGCAGGCGAACAGGCATCCGTTCCTGCGCAAGATCGACAGCATCGCCCTGTTCAAGCCGAGCGAGGCCGAGATGGCTGCATTGTCGGCCATGCCGGTGCAGGTGGCGCAGATCGACGCCTACCAGGACATCGTGCGTGAGGGCGACCGGCCGGCCCGGAGCTTCGCCGTGCTGGACGGCATCGCCTGCACCTACAAGTCGACACGCGCCGGTAAGCGGCAGGTCATGGGATACCATGTGCCAGGCGACATGCCGGATTTTCAGAGTCTCTACCTCGAGGTCCTCGATATCAGCATCGCTTCGGTCAGCCCGTGCCGGGTCGGTTTCGTGCAACACGAAGCTGTGCGGGCGCTGCTGCGCCAGCATCCGCGGCTGAACGAGGTCTTCTGGCGCGCGACCCTGATCGATGCCGCCCTGGTTCGGGAATGGATGCTCAACACGGGACGGCGCGACGCCTACGCGCGCATGGCGCATCTCTTCTGCGAGTTGATCACGCGTCTCGGTGCCGTCGGGCTGGCGCCGGATCGAACCTTCGAGATGCCGATGACCCAGCCGGAACTCGCCGATGCCCTCGGCATCACACCCGTTCACGTGAACCGCACGATCCGGGATCTGAAGACCGCCGGCCTGATCACGCTGCGGAGCCGCCGTCTGACCGTTCATGATTGGGACGGGTTGATGTCGGCCGCCGAGTTCGATCCGACCTACTTGCACTTGCGCGACCAGGATGCCTCCTGATCCGGGCGCGCGCAGTTCCGCGCCGGATGGATTCGATCAGTTCATTTCCTTGCGCCGCGCCGCGTGTTCCTGGGCGGCGAGCTTGCGACCGATGTCGAACAGGAGCGCCTCGGCGCGCGCCTTGAGACCCGGATCGGGCACGGCATCGATGGCACGGTAGGCCATCATCGCAGCGGCAGCGGCACGTTCGAGCGGCGGCTCTCCGGTCAGGAACACCGCCTCGGATCGGACGAAGGCGAGGTCACCGTCGTTCGTCCGCAGGTCGGTGATGTCCACCACGATCCCGCACCCGCCCACCGGCCGGCCCATGTGATTGCGCGAGAATCGGCCGCGCGCGAGGACCCAGCGCAGCACACCGTCCGACGAGCAGACGCGGAACTCGGTGACATACGGCCAGCCGTTGCGCGCTGCCTCGCGGAAGGTCGTCCGGAGACGCGACCGATCTGCAGCATGGACCCCGGCGGCGTAGGCGGACAGCGGCAGACCCGCCTCGGCTTCCTCCGGATCGACATCGAATAGACGTGCCACGAGCCTGTCCGAGCGTGCCCGGTCCGATGCCGCATTCCAGGACCAGTTGCCGATCACGTCCAGAGCGTCAGTCACGCCCTGGATTGCAGACGCGGAAATCCACCCGTCGAGAGACTTCCACTTCGGCATCGTATCGCGCCACCCTGATTGAAAGCTGATCCATGTTAGACTGCTTTCATTCGACATCAAGGAGTCTTGTATGAAAAGAAACCGTCAACCGCACACGACTAAATGTATAGTTTTTGACAGTACGCCCGTCCGCCATCGCAGCGTGGCACAAAACGGCTGTTCGGCGGCCTCTGGAGCAGATATACCTGCACGACGGAACAGCGACCCCGCAAAGAAAAGCTGGATGCTGGCTTCCGTTATAGATTTATGGTTATCGCGGAATGCTGTCGCGCTATCAAATCTTCGGCATTAATGGTCCGTCATCCATGATCCAGCAATACTCGTGAACGCGGCAACATCAGCGCGAACACGCTGAAGCCGTTCTTTCGTTAACCGGGTCGCGGCGACGTCGCCGCCTATTGAAGACGGTCCGGCTGCGCAGTTCGTCGAGGATCAGGATACTGCGGCGAGTTCAGCGACTCAGGCCCCGCATACGTACTCACGATCTCTGGGCCGAAAACCTCAACACTCGAGGCAGCAGAGCTCGCGATCACGGTCACGCGCCCAAATGCGCGGATCCCGCCGAGTCTCTGAGTATGTTCAGAAAGCTGATGGTGCCCAGGGGCGGAATCGAACCACCGACACTGCGATTTTCAGTCGCATGCTCTACCAACTGAGCTACCTGGGCGTCGTCCGCGCCGGTCTCGGTCTCGGACGCCGCGGGGTATAGTCAGTGCCGGACGGCGTGTCCAGCCTTGCCGTGACACCGGCGTGACGGAAAGGCCGAAAAAAGTTTCAGCGCTCCGGATCCGGCTCCGGCGGCGGCTCGTCCGAGTCGAGCTCCTCCGGAATCGCGTAGCGCTCGTTGAGCCAACGCCCGAGGTCGACATCGGCGCAGCGCTGGGAGCAGAACGGCCTAAAGTCCGGTGCCGCCGGCCGTCGGCAGATCGGGCAAGCCTCCCGCGGTTCCCGGCTCACGCGAGGCTGCCCCAGCCGGCACGGACAGGATAGCCTTCGCCTTCGAGCAGGCTCAACGTTTCGTAGAGCGGCAATCCGACCACGGCGCTGTAGGAGCCAACGAGCTTCACCACGAAAGCGCCGGCGAGACCCTGGATCGCGTAGCCGCCGGCCTTTCCGCGCCATTCGCCCGAGGCGACGTAGCCCTGAATGTCCCGACCCGACAGGCGCTTGAAGCGCACGCGGCTCTCAACGATCCGCTCGCGCCGTCCGCGCGGCGAGAGCACACAGATCGCCGTGAACACCCGGTGCTGGCGGCCGGAGAGAAGGCGCAGGCAGTCGGCCGCCTCGTCCGGCACCTCAGCCTTCGGCAGAACCCGTCGACCGACCGCGACGACGGTGTCGGCGGACAGAAGCCATGTCGGCGTCTTCGTGTCCTTGAGATGGAGCGCAGCCTCGGCCGTGGCCAGCTTGGTGCGAGCGAGGCGGCGCGCGAGCTCACGGGGCGGCTCAGCCTTGCGCGGGGTCTCATCGATCTCGGCAGGCAACAGCGCATCCGGCTCGATGCCGATCTGCTGCAGGAGCGCGAGGCGGCGCGGCGACGCGGAGGCCAGCACGAGCCGGGCCGTCGGCCCCTGCGTCGCACCGATCGCTTCAGGTGTGGCGTCCATGGTGTTCCGTTCGCACAATCGGCCGGGAGCGACAGCGGCGTCGGCCAGGTGGCGTCCTCATAGCGCGGGATCGCCTCAGTCGCCTGCGTGATAAGGGATGGGGTCGGGCTTGTGAACCGAGATGCCTGCTCAGGCAGACGGCCAACCCCGCCGGAACACGCGCCGCCGGAATTCGGCAAGACGAACCCGCCAGAATCAAACGAAGACAGTCACGCTGTCTTTCTGTCTGTCTAATCCACTGCGATAATCAAGATTTCAATCATTAGTGCAGGAATTTTAAGTCAAATCCAAATGCTCGCGGCCGGCTGTAACTGCCTATTAACCATGAGCGCCGGAGAATGCCGGCGTCGGAAAGAGGCCGGACCCGATGTTGAACGCTGATCCGCTCCTGCAGCGCCCGAAGCTCGTGAACCTCACCACGCTGGCGCGCGCCCTCGACGGCTTGCGGCCGAACGCGAACTCGCCCGTCGAGATGTGGCGGATGCTCACCGACCAGTACGTCGTCGATCTTGACGCCGTCGCGGCCCTCCTGCCGGCGGGCGAGCCGGAAACGCACTGGCTCCCCGCACGCGACTGACCCGGGATCAGGGTCGGCGACTGGCACATCCCGTGCTTAAGGGAAGCGACAAGCGGAGGAAGCACCCAGGCAACGACAACGCGGCGGCTCGCACGCCAGAGCACCCCGCGGACCTTTCGATCGCTCGAAGCCGAGGTCCGTCATGTCGGAATTGCTCTCCGTTGCCCTGGTCTGTGCCGGCACGTTGCTCGCACAGGATTGCTCCCGCGACACCGCACTCGACGTCATCGTGGCTCCGGCACACACGCCGATGGAGTGCCTGATGCACGCGCAGACCATGGCGGCGCAGGCCGGGCTGCCCGGCGGCAGCGACCGCTACCTCAAGATCGCCTGCGAGCACCGTCACACCGAAAACGGGCCCGGGCCTGTGATCCGCCGGGCATCGTAGGGCGGTCGCCGCGCACGATTCCTGGCCCGCCCGCTCTCCGTAGCGGCCACCTGTGCGCGGCCGGTTGCACGATCCTGCCTCCGCGGCCCCGGCCGCTGGAGAACGAATTGGTGCATCAAAGCCACGTCAGGATGATTCTTATCTCCCTCCCCCTTTCGGACAGTTGCCGGGCTCGGCCGCGAGAACCATCCTGCAGGGCCATGCTGATGCAGATTAATCCCGGCATCAACCACGTTGCCGCCCAGATCGCCCGCGTGCCGGGCGGGGCTCCTGCGAGTGCCCGCCCGATGCTGTACGACGCGTTCGACCTGCAGACCGACCTCGCCGCGCAAACCCGCGCTTGGGGTCAGGTGCTGGACACGTTGTGGTCCCCCTGGGCCGGTCTCGGCGAGCCGGTCTCCTGGATGTCCGCGGGCGCACGGATGATGATGCGTGCCGGCCTGACCTTTGCCCGGCCGGCCTACGGGATCGACAGCGTGATGGTCGGCAACCGCAGCGTCCCGGTCGCCGAGGAGCCGGTCGCGGTGACGCCGTTCGGGACCCTGCTGCACTTCAGGAAGGACATCCACACCGAGCAGCCCAAGGTGCTGATGGTGGCGCCGATGTCCGGGCATTTCGCGACGTTGCTGCGCGCCACTGTGCGCACAATGCTGCCGGATCACGACGTCTACATCACGGATTGGCACAATGCCCGCGACGTGCCGCTCTCGGAGGGCCGGTTCGGGTTCGACGATTATGTCGGGCACCTGATCCAGTTCCTGCAGACGATGGGCGAGGGCTCGCACATGGTCGCGGTGTGCCAGCCGGCGGTCCAGGCCCTGGTCGCGGCGGCCGCGATGGCGCAGGCGAAGGACCCGGCCGCCCCGCGCAGCATGACCTTGATGGCCGGGCCGGTGGATTGCCGGATCAACCCGACCGGCGTGAACGAGCTCGCGACCTCGAAGCCGATCGCGTGGTTCGAGCAGAACCTGATCGCGACGGTGCCCAGGCGGCACAAAGGCGCCGGCCGCAAGGTCTACCCGGGCTTCGTACAGGTCTCCGCCTTCATGGCGATGAACGCCAAACGCCACGTCCAAGGCCATACCGACCTGTTCTGGCACATGGCCAAGGGCGAGGCCGACAAGGCCGAGGCGATCGAGACCTTCTACGACGAGTATTTCGCCGTGCTGGACCTCGCGGCCGAGTTCTACCTAGAGACGGTCAAGACGGTATTCCAGGATTACACTCTCGCCAAGAACGAGGCGACCTATCGCGGCGCGCCGATCGACTTGCGGGCGATCCGCCGGACGGCCCTGATGACCGTCGAGGGCGAGCGGGACGACATCTGTGCCGTCGGCCAGACCATGGCGGCGCACGATCTCTGCACCGACCTGCCGCCCTATATGCGCGCCCACCATCTCCAGGCCGGCGTCGGCCATTACGGTGTCTTCGCGGGCCGGCGCTGGGACTCGCAGATCTACCCGCAGGTGCGCAACTTCATCCAGGCGCACAACTGAGGACCCGGCGCGCCCTGTCGCGCGGATTTGACCCGCCGACCGCCGCAGCCCACCATGATAGCCTCAGGCGATCGGGGTCCGGATCCGTCCGGCAGCCCCCGGCCCATCCTTTGGCGTGAGGCGGAACGGTCGGCGTGATCGACAGGGACGGCTTCGGCAGCAAGACCGGCAGGAACGGACCCGAGCCGGGTCGCACGACCGCGAACGCGCGGCTCGACAGGCTCGTCGCGCAGGCACGGGCGGCCGCCGTGTGGGAGCAGGCCTGGCCGGTGCTCTGGCGCGGGCTGGGCGTCGGGCTCCTCTTCCTGATCCTGTCGTGGTCGGGCCTGTGGCTCGACGTGACGCCGCTCTGGCGCCAGATCGGCCTCGGGATCCTGGCCGTGCTTCTGGTCGTCGCGCTCCTGCCCCTCGCCCATCTGGGCCGGCCGGGCCGGCGCGCGGCCCTCGCCCGCTTGGACCGCGATGCGGCCGCCCGCGATCCGGCCCTGCGGCACGGCCCGGCTTCGGCGGCTCAGGACACCCTGGCGGTGGGCGCCGCGGATGCGGGCAGTCAGGTCCTCTGGGCCCTGCACCAGCGCCGCGCCGCGCAGGCCGTGGCCGCCCTGCGCGTCGGCCTGCCGCGGCCGGGCATGACCCGGCGCGATCCCTTCGCGCTCCGGGCCGGCCTGACGGTCGCGGCCATCGCCAGCCTGTTTGCCGCCGGGCCCGAGTGGCGCGAGCGCATCGGCGCCGCCTTCGACTGGCATGAACCGGCCGCGCCGGGACCGAACTTCCGCGTCGATGGCTGGATCGATCCGCCCATCTACACCCGCCTGCCGCCGCTCCTGATCGCCATGGACGGCACGGACCAGCACCTGCGGGCGCCGGTCAACGCGCAGCTGATCGTGCGGATCGCCGGCCAGGGCAAGGCGGCCGCAGACACGACCCTGACGCCCAATGCGGGCCTCGTCCCCGTCCCCGGCCAGGAGGCACGCCCCGACCTGCGGGAGGAGCGCTACCGCATCGTCGGCGGCGCGGAGCTGGTGATCGCCACGCCGGCCGGCCGCCAGCGCCTGACTGTGGACGCGATCCCCGATCGGCCACCGGAGGTGACCGCAATCGGCGGCCCGGAGGTCAACGGGCGCGGCACCTTCAACCTCACCTACAAGGCCAAGGACGATTACGGGATCAGCTCCGCCGAGGCGGTGATCGCGCCGCTGAAATCCGGCCGCGCGCTGGTCCCGCTGCCGCATATCGGTCTCGCCCTGCCGGCCGACGCCAGCGGCGATTCCGAGACCAAGACCCTGGTCGACCTGACCGACAGCCCGTGGTCGGGCGCCCGGGTGCGCTATCACATCGTGGTGAAAGATGAGGCGGGCCAGGAAGGCAAGACGCCCGACACTGAGATCACTCTGCCGGCGCGCCCGTTCCGCGACCCGCTCGCCCGGGCGCTCGCCGAGGAGCGGCGTCGCCTGATCACGGCGCCGGACACGGACCGCCGCTGGGTGCAGGGCGCCCTGGACGCGCTCCTCGTCGCCCCCGACACGTTCACGCCGCAGCCCGCGATCTTCCTCGGCCTGCGGACGGCCACCGAGCGCCTGCGCCGGGCGCGCTCGGATGCCGATCTGGTCGATGTCGCCGACCTGCTCTGGGAGATGGCGCTCAAGATCGAGGACGGGGACCTGTCCGACGCCGAGAAGCAGCTGCGGCAGGCCCAGGATCGCCTCAAGGAGGCGATCGAGCGAAATGCGCCCGACGACGAGATCAAGCGCCTGACCCAGGACCTGAAGCAGGCGCTCGACAAGTTCCTGTCCGAGATGGCTCAGAAGCAGGGCCGCGAGAACCGCGACCAGAGCGACCGGGGGCAGAACAACCCCCAATCCAAGACCGTGACGCCCCAGGATCTCGACAAGATGATCCAGGACATGGCCGAGGCCATGAAGCGCGGGGACACCGCCGAGGCTCAGCGGCTCATGGAGCAGCTGCGGAACATCCTGGAGAACCTCCAGACCGCCGAGCGCGGCAGCCGCTCGGATCAGGCCTCGCGCGAGATGCAGAAGCAGATGCGCGACCTCGACGACATGGCCAAGGAGCAGCAGGGCCTGCGCGACGAGACCTTCAAGGATGGTCAGCAGCCGCGCAGCGGCCAGCGGCAGCAGGATCGCGGGCAGCAGCAGGGCCAGCGCGGGCAGCAGGGCAGCCAGGGCCAGCAAGGCCAGCGGCAACAGGGCCAACAAGGCCAGCAGGGGCAAAGCCAGCAGGGACAGCAGGGACAGGGCCAGCAGGGCAATGTCGGCGAGCGTCAGCAGGCCCTCCGCCAGCGCCTCGAGGAGCTGGAGAAGCGCATGAAGGAGAACGGCATGCGCGGCGAGCAGGGGCTCTCCGATGCCGAGGATGCCATGCGCGAGGCCGAGAACGCCCTGAAGCAGGGTGATTCCGGCGAGGCGGTCGATGCCCAGGGCCGCGCCCTCGACGGCCTGAAGCGCGGTGCCGAGGGCATGGCGCAGCAGATGCAGGAGATGGCCGAGGGCCAGGGCGAGGGTCAGCAGGATGGCGGTCAGCAGCCCGGGCAGCAGGGTCAGGCCGGCGCCCGCGACGACGATCCGCTCGGCCGCCCAACCCGCGGACGCGACATGAGCGACGGCCGGGTGCGCGTGCCGACAGCCGATGAATCGGCCGTCCAGCGGGCGCGGCGCATCATGGAAGAGCTGCGGCGCAAGCTTGGCGACCCGACTCGGCCGCGCGAAGAACTCGACTATTTCGAGCGTCTGCTCCGCCGCAACTGAACCTCCCTCATCTCACGCAGCGTCGCGGGGCCGATAGGGGCCCTGCGTCCGGCACGGATCCCGTCAGCATGTCGTCGAACACCCTCGTCCTTCTCGCGTGCCTCGCCGTTGCGGTGGTGCTGTTCCTCGGCCTGGCCAACATGATGCGGGGCGGCAGCGCCAATGTCTCGCAGAAGCTGATGCGCCTGCGCGTGCTGCTGCAGTTCGTGGCCATCCTGGTCATCATGGGCGTGGTCTGGTGGCGCTCGGCCTGAGGAGCCCTGATCGCTTCATCGCGTCCGTCCGGCCCGCACCGTCGCTCCGGCCGTCGCAGGTGAGCCCGGACCCGCAGGGCGCACGTGAGCCCGGCAACGCAGGGGTGTGACCACGCCGCCGCACATCGCGGGTTTCGCGCAGGCGGCGGATGAATTCGGCGCCTGAGCGCGCAGGCCTCTGCTAGGTTCGGCCGAGCTACCCGCCAAGCCTACCCGGCCGAGACCGCATGACCGCCCCTTCCCGTCTCTGTTTGATCGGCCTCATGACCGGCGCGGCGATCCTGCCCGTCTCGGCCGCCGACCTGCCGCCGGCGCTCCCGGCGGCCTACGCGGCGCCGGCCCAGCCGCTGAGCATCGTGTCGGAGGTCCGGATCGGCGGCTCAGTGCAGGATCCGGGCAGCGCCGAGGGCAAGCTCCCGGGATTCAGCAAGGCGAACGTCAACGGCGAGATCCTGTTCGCCAAGCCGCAGATCAGCGCCGATCCGTTCTGGCAGGCCTTCGTGCCGCGCCCGACGGTGGGCGGCAGCTACAACACCGGCGGACGGACCAGCTACGCCTATCTCGGTGCCACTTGGACGCTCGAGATCTTCCCCGAGACATTCAACCGCCGCATCTTCCTCGACGGCTTCTTCGGCGGCGTCGCCCATAACGGCTACACCGGCCCGAAGGCGCAGACGCCCTACGGCTTCAACACGCTCGGCTGCTCGCCCATGTTCCGCGAGGCCGCGGCCCTGGGCTATCGCCTGACCGAGCACTGGAGCATCATGGCGACCGTCGAGCACATGTCGAACGCCGGCCTCTGCGCGAATAACCGCGGGCTGACCAATTTCGGCGGCAAGATCGGCTACACGTTCTGAGGCGCCCTACTCCTTGGTCAAGCTCAACCGCATCTACACGCGCACCGGCGACAAGGGCACTACGGCCCTGGCGGATGGGCAGCGCCGCTCGAAGGCGGACCTGCGGGTGGAGACCTACGGCACGGTCGACGAGACCAACGCCTGCATCGGGATGGCGCGCCTGCACAGCCAGGGGCCGCTCGACGCCATGCTGGGGGCGATCCAGAACGACCTGTTCGACCTCGGCGCCGACCTCGCGACGCCGCCGACCCCGGAGCCCCTCCCCTACGAGCCGCTGCGGATCGTCGCGAGCCAGGTCGAGCGCCTGGAGCGCGACATCGACGCGCTCAACGCCGCGATCCCGCCGCTGAAATCCTTCGTCCTGCCGGGCGGCTCGCCGGCCGCCGCCGCGCTGCACCTCGCCCGCACCGTATGCCGGCGGGCCGAGCGCCTCGCCGTAAGCCTTGCGGCCCGCGAGGACGAGACCGTCTCGCCCGAGGCTTTGCGCTACCTGAACCGGCTCTCGGACTTCCTGTTCGTGGCGAGCCGCGCGGCCAATTCGGACGGCGCGGACGACGTCCTGTGGGTGCCCGGAGCCAACCGCTGATCGCGGGTTCGCGATTCGAAGAGCCGACCTCGGGCTGATCTCGATCGGCGCCCGAGCGCATTGCGGCCTCTCATCCTGAGGTGCCGGAGCGTAGCGGAGGCCTCGAAGGAGGGCTCCAGTAGTCGCGCGGCTGGCTGGAGCCCTCCTTCGAGGCCCGCTTCGCGGTCACCTCAGGATGAGAGGAAGGATTGGACGACCGTTCTCTGCGGGGGGGCCTGCTGCTTGGCGCAACGCGCTCTGGCACAGCTCTAGGCAGACCACCGGATCCGGATCGGCCGTGAAGCCGAACCGCCGTCCTTCCAATGCGTCGTAAGCGAGACCGAAATCCAGGGCCGCCGTGGCCCTCTGCCGGCCCTCGGGCCCTGATCGAATTCGCGGCCTCCTCCTCACAGCTGGAATGACGCGGTCATTGACCCCGGGCGCCCGACGCTTCCGTTTACTTACGCCCGGCACCTGAGGGCCGCCGCCGCGCCGCGTTGACAAGGCGGAAATGTGGCCGTTACGGTCCGCGCGCTTTGCGTGCCCTCGCCACGCCGCGCCCTCTGGCGCCGGTCGGCGAGTCTTGCACGACGAAAAGAATCCTCCGGGGAAGGATCGTGACCGCCATGAAGGTGCTGGTGCCCGTCAAGCGGGTGGTGGACTACAACGTCAAGATCCGCGTGAAAGCCGACGGCTCCGGGGTCGAACTCGCTAACGTCAAGATGTCGATGAACCCCTTCGACGAGATCGCCGTCGAGGAGGCGATCCGCCTGAAGGAGAAGGGCAAGGTCACCGAGATCGTGGCCGTCTCGATCGGTCCGCAACAGGCCCAGGAGACGCTCCGCACCGCGCTGGCCATGGGCGCCGACCGCGCCATCCTGGTGAAGACCGACGTCAACTGCGAGCCGCTCGCGGTCGCCAAGCTCCTGAAGGCCGTGGTCGAGAAGGAGAGCCCGGAACTGGTGATCCTGGGCAAGCAGGCGATCGATGACGACTCGAACCAGACCGGCCAGATGCTCGGCGCGCTGCTCGGATGGCCGCAGGGCACCTTTGCCTACAAGATCGAGGCCGGCGACGGCAGCCTGGACGTGACCCGCGAGGTCGATGGCGGCCTGCAGACGGTGAGCCTGAAGCTGCCTGCGATCGTCACCACGGACCTGCGCCTCAACGAACCGCGCTACGCGTCGCTGCCGAACATCATGAAGGCCAAGAAGAAGCCCCTCGAGGAGTTGGCGCCCGACGCGCTGGGCGTCGACGTGACCCCGAAGCTCAAGGTGCTGAAGACCGCCGAGCCGCCGGGCCGCTCCGCGGGCGTCAAGGTCGGCTCCGCGGCCGAGCTCGTTCAGAAGCTCAAGGTCGAAGCCGGCGTTATCTGATTCGCATCGCGGGGCTCCCGGCCGCCGGTCGAGCCTCGCGTCACCCCACTCGAAGGCTCTCGGACGGTCATGACGACACTCCTCTTCGTTGAGCACGGCAACGGACAGATCAAGGACGGGACGCTGAAGGCGCTCACCGCCGCCAAGCAGATCGGCGCACCGATCCACGCCCTCGTGCTCGGCAGCGGCGCCAAGGCCGTGGCCGAGGCGACGGCCAAGCTCGACGGCGTCGAGAAGGTGCTGGTTGCCGAGGACGGCGCCTACGACCACGACCTCGCCGAGCCCGTCGGGGCGCTGATCGCGTCGATCGCCGGCCCGTACGACGTGATCATCGCGTCGGCCTCCACGACCGGCAAGAACGTGCTGCCGCGCGTGGCCGCCCTGCTCGACGTCGCGCAGATCTCCGACATCATCAAGGTGGTCTCGCCCGACACGTTCGAGCGGCCGATCTACGCCGGCAACGCCATCCAGACCGTGCAGACGCCCGGCGACAAGACCGTGATCACCGTGCGCACGGCGGCGTTCAAGGTCGCGGAAGAGGGCGGCGCCGCCGCTCCCGTCGAGGCCGTCTCGGCGGCCGCGCCCGAGGCCGGCGGCTCGACCTTCAAGGGCGAGGAGATCGCCAAGTCGGACCGGCCGGAGCTGGCCTCGGCCCGGATCATCGTGTCGGGCGGACGCTCGCTCGGCTCGTCGGAGAAGTTCCACGAGCTGATCGAGCCGCTGGCGGATACGCTCGGGGCGGCGGTGGGCGCCTCGCGTGCCGCGGTCGATGCGGGCTACGCGCCGAACGACTGGCAAGTGGGCCAGACCGGCAAGGTGGTGGCGCCGGACCTCTACGTGGCGGTCGGCATCTCCGGGGCGATCCAGCATCTCGCCGGGATGAAGGATTCCAAGGTCATCGTCGCGATCAACAAGGACGAGGACGCGCCAATCTTCCAGGTGGCGGATTACGGCCTTGTCGGCGACCTTTTCCAGGTTGTTCCGGAGCTGCAATCCGAGATCGGCAAGGCCAAGGGCCAGTAGCGGCGGGGTTTTCGCGTCGTCGACGCGGCATGGGCATTGTTGCCGCGTGCGACGTCGCGGGTTTCTTCCGCGCCGGTGATTGGTCTAGAAGACGGCGAGCGCGGGACCTCGCCGTCGCGTCGGCGCAGTTCGTTGAACGGGCGGCCGTGCATCGGCATCCGCATTAGGGGCACAGGTCGGCAGATGGACATGGAGATCAAGCGGGTCGGCATCATCGGCGCGGGCCAGATGGGCAGTGGCATCGCGCAGGTCTGCGCCGCGGCCGGTCTCGACGTCCTGCTGAACGACCGCGATCCGAACCGCCTTGAGAACGGCCTCGGCGTGATCGAGGGCAGCCTCGCCCGCCTCGTCTCCAAGGGTAGCCTGACGGAAGGCGACAGCCGCGAGGCCCGCGCCCGCATTCAACCGGCGCGGGATTTCGATGCGCTGGGGCCGTGCGATCTGGTGATCGAGGCCGCGACCGAGAACGAGGCGACGAAGCGCGAGATCTTCAGCACGCTGTGTTCGTCGCTGCGGCCGGAGACGCTGGTCGCGACCAACACCTCGTCCATCTCGATCACCCGGCTGGCCGCAGCCACCGACCGGCCCGAGAAGTTCATTGGGATCCACTTCATGAACCCGGTGCCGGTGATGCAGCTCGTCGAGCTGATCCGCGGCATCGCCACCGAGGATACGACCTACGAGGCGGCCAAGGTCTTCATCGCCAAGCTCGGCAAGACCTCGACCATGTCGGAGGATTTTCCGGCCTTCATCGTCAACCGCATCCTGCTGCCGATGATCAACGAGGCGATCTACACGCTCTACGAGGGCGTCGGGTCGGTCGAGTCGATCGACACGGCCATGAAGCTCGGTGCGAACCACCCGATGGGCCCGCTGCAGCTCGCGGATTTCATCGGCCTCGATACCTGCCTGTCTGTGATGCAGGTGCTCTACGAGGGCCTGGCGGATTCGAAGTACCGCCCCTGCCCGCTCCTCGTGAAGTACGTCGAGGCCGGCTGGCTCGGACGCAAGGCCAAGCGCGGCTTCTACGATTACCGCGGCCCGACGCCGATCCCGACCCGCTGAAACCCGCGTTGAGGCGGCGCGCGCGCCGCCTCGGATTCACGCCTTACTTCGCAGCGCCGCCATTCGCGCCCGGCTGAGCCGGCTGCGGGTACGACGGGTTTCCGCCCGGAACCCCGGTGCTGTTCGACGGCGACGCGCCGTTCGACTGACCGTTGACCGAGCCGGTCACCTCGCGCCGCGACGCATCCTGGCTCTGGCTGGCGTAGTCCTTGGGAGAATTCGACCCGTTCCAGGTCAGCAGCCCGACCGTGGCGATCGCCAGGAGGACGAGGCTCGCCACCAGCACCCAAAGCACGGGCTTGCCGCGCTCACCCTGCCGGCTCTCCTGCTGGTTCAATTTCTCGACCATCTGCACAATCCTCGTCGGCAGGACGCAACACGCCGGACGGCGGTCTGCGACACGTTTCCGTTACCGGCCGCCAACGCGGTGCCGACGAGGCGGGTTCCTGTGGTCGGCCGTCAGCGACCTGTCGTCAGCAGGATCTTGCCGAGATGCGCGCTCGATTCCATCAGCTCATGCGCCTGCCGGGCCTGTTCCAGCGGGAAGGTCGCGTGCGTGACGGAGCGGATGCGGCCAGCATCGAGCTCCGGCCAGACGTCCTTGCGCAGGCCTTCGGCGATGGCGGCCTTGTCGGCCTTGGGGCGCGGGCGCAGGGTCGAGCCGGTGAAGGTCAGGCGGTTGCGCATGATCGGCGTGATGTTCAAGCCATCGACCTTGTAGCCGCCCATGAGAGCGATCATCACCAAGCGGCCATCCGGCGCGAGGGATTTCAGGTTCCGGGGCAGATAGCTCGCCCCGATCATATCGAGGATGACGTCGACGCCGCGCCCGTCGGTCAGGCGCTTCACCTCCTCGGCGAAGTCCGCCTGCTTGTAGTCGATGGCGGCATCCGCCCCGAGTTCCTCGCAGAACCGACACTTCTCCGCCGAGCCCGCGGTGGCGAAGACCCGGGCCCCGACATGCTTGGCGATCTGAATCGCGGTGGCACCGATGCCGCTCGAGCCGCCATGGACCAGGAAGCTCTCGCCCCGGGCGAGGCGACCGCGCTGCACGACGTTCGAGTACACCGTGAAGAAGGTCTCCGGCAGGCCGCCGGAATCGACCAGCGAGACCGCCTTCGGCCGCGGCAGGCAGTGGCTCGCTTCCGCCACCGCGAATTCCGCGTAGCCGCCGCTGATGACGAGGGCGCAGACTTCGTCGCCCGGTGCCAGGCCGGTGACGCCTTCCCCGAGCGCGATCACGCGGCCGGCGACTTCCAGGCCGGGGGTCTCGGTTGCGCCCGGAGGCGGTGGGTAGACCCCGGACCGCTGGGCAACGTCGGGCCGGTTCACTCCGGCGGCGACGACCTCGATCAGCACCTGGCCCGCGCCCGGGCGCGGCACCGGGGCGGTCTCAACGGCGATCACCTCCGGCCCGCCGGAACCCGTGAAACGGATCTGGCGCATGGTCTCGGGCAGGTCGGGGCTGGCCATCGATGGATCCTCTCCGGCGCGGAATCTCGGGCCGGGTCCACGGCACCGCGCTCGGGCTCTAGTTGCGGCAACGACCGCGCTTTGCAAGGACTGCGCTTGGCAAGCGGCGGCGCCAACCGGCTCCGCCGCGAGACCGGGTTCCTACCGCGCGGCAGCCTTCACGGCGGCCGGGATCACGATCTGTCCCTGCGCGAGGCTCTTCGGCCAGATCGCCACCTGCTTGCCGTCCTGCCACTGCGCGATCAAACCGGTGATGAAGCCCTGGCCGTACCGGATCGAGTGGGTGAACGGGTCGTCCTTGCCGTAGAACTGCGTGCGCCCGACAGTGCCGACCCAGTCGGTCGTCTCCAGGGCCTCGACGAGCTTGTCGGCCTCCGTGGTGCCCGCGCGCTTCACGGCGTCGGCCGCGTAGTAGACCTGATCGTAGGCCATGTAGCCGGCGTAGGACGGATCGCTTCCGAAACGCTTCTTGAACGCGTCGCTGAACGCCAGCGACTTGTCGGTGATCGCCGCCCCCGGCACCGCAATGCTCTGGAAGATCACGCCCTGGGTGGCGCCGTTGGTGTTGGCCCAGAAGGTCGAGGAAGTCGCCTGCGAGTTCATGCCGGTCATGGCCAGCGGCACCTGCTGGTTCTGCCACTGCACGGTCGGCTGGACCCCGACATGCGAGATGCCGGTGACGATCAGGTCGGGCTTGGCCGCCTCGATCTTGTTGTAGATCGGCGTGAAGTCGCCCGTGTCCGGCGAGAAGCGAATGTGGTCGACGACCTTCACGCCGATCTCGGGCAGGCATTTCTCGTAGCCGACATCGAGCGGCCGGGTCCAGGCCGCATCCTCGCTCATGATCGCGGCGGTCTTCACCTTCATCAGATCAATCAACATGTCCTTGGTGGAGTCGCAGATTGACTGCGCCAGGGCTGCCGAAGTCAGGTAGCCGTGGAAGGTGTACTTGTTGCGGGCGTAGTCCTTATGGACCGCAAGGCTGATCTCGTTCGAGGCCGCGCCGGGCGTGATCATCGGCGTCTTGAGCCGGGCCGCCCAGGGCATCAGGGCCAGCACGACCTCCGAGATGTAGCTGGCGATGACGAGGTTGACCTTGTCCTCGGAGACCGCTCGCTGGAAGGCGCGGACCGCGTCGGAGGCGGAGGACTTGTCGTCGTAGGTGACGACCTGGATCTGACGACCGTCGATGCCGCCCTTGGCGTTGATCTCGTCGGCGGCGAGTTGCACCGCCTGCGGGATCGAGGCCCCGACCACGGATTGCGCCTCGGCGATCACCCCGATCCGGATCGGATCGGCGGCCTGGGCCGGCTCCGTTGTCACCAGCCCGGCCACTGCAAGCAGGGCCAGCGCCCGGCGGGATACGCTCCGATCGATCGCCATGGATTTCCTCCTGCGCACCGTGCGGCTTTTGCCGCCGCATCGGCCTGACGATCGGAGTGTGCAACACCTCGCCGGATGAATACAATGTGCAGCTGTGATCAATGGACGGCGAATGTTGGTCAATTGCCGGGCTCGGCGGGGTGTAGCCGCGGACGAGCCGGAATTCAGAAGCGGCGCCGGCGCCCAGACCTGGCATGTCGACGGACCCGCAGGCCCGCATTCCGCTCCGCATGCCCGGGACGACGTGGGTCGCACTCTCAGCCGGTCGCGCCGGCACGGATCACCGGCGGTCGCCGGCCAAGATCGAAGCGGTGGGATCGTAGCGGCCGCGTATTGCGCTTGGGATGCCGTTGCCATACCGCATCCGGGGTGATCTCGGCCCGTCTTGCCAGCTCTCCGAGCCGCCCCGCAGCGGATTGTAACCTGCCGCCTGGGGGGGACGGCGCCGCAGGGCCCTTTCGAGCCTCTGCCTTCGACAGAGACGTTCGGGACACCGATCATCGTGACTGACCAGATAGCTGCCCCGAAGATGCTGACGGCCCTCGCCAAGTCGCCCACCGGCATCGCGGGTTTCGACGATCTGACCTTTGGCGGCCTTCCGGCGGGCCGCCCGTCCCTGATCTGCGGCGCCGCGGGCTGCGGCAAGACCCTGTTCGCCACCACGTTCCTGGTCAACGGCGCGACCCTGTTCGACGAGCCGGGCGTGTTCATGAGCTTCGAGGAGCGGGCGGAGGATCTGGCCGCCAACGTCGCCTCCCTCGGCTACGATCTCGACGGGCTCGTCGCCGCAAGCAAGCTCGCCATCGACCACGTGCGCGTCGAGCGCAGCGAGATCGAGGAGACCGGCGAGTACGACCTGGAAGGCCTGTTCATCCGCCTCGGCTTCGCGGTGGACAGCATCGGCGCCAAGCGCGTCGTGCTCGACACGATCGAGACCCTGTTTGCGGGTTTCACCGACCCATCGCTGCTGCGCGCGGAGCTGCGACGCCTGTTCGGCTGGATCAAGGATCGCGGCCTGACGGCGATTATCACCGGCGAGCGGGGCGAAGGGCAGCTCACCCGGCAGGGGCTGGAAGAGTACGTCTCGGATTGTGTGGTGCTGCTCGACAACCGCATCGAGGACCAGATCACCACACGCCGTCTCCGGGTGGTCAAATATCGCGGTTCGGCGCATGGCACCAACGAATACCCGTTCCTGATCGACCACGCGGGCATCAGCGTCCTGCCGGTCACGTCGGCCGAGCTCGACTACGAGGTGCCGGGCGGGATCATCTCGTCGGGAATCGCCGGATTGGATGCCATGCTCGGCCCGGGCGGATTCTATCGCGGCTCCAGTATCCTGATCTCGGGTGAGGCCGGCACGGGCAAGACCATGCTGACGGCCTCGGTCATCGATGCGGCCTGCCGGCGTGGCGAGCGCTGCATGGCCTTCGCGTTCGAGGAGAGCAGCGCGCAGATCGTGCGCAACGCGCGCTCGATCGGGCTCGATCTCGCCGGGCACATCGCGAGCGGGCTCCTGCGCTTCGAGGCCGCACGCCCGAGCCTGTTCGGACTCGAGACGCACCTCGCCCGGATGCATCGCGACCTCGACCAGTTCCGCCCGGACGTGGTCGTGATCGATCCGATCTCCGCCCTGCGCGGCTCGACGAGCGAATTACAGGCGACGCTCCTCCGGATGATCGACCTGATCAAGACCCGGGGCATCACGGCGGTGTTCACCACCCTGCGCGGCGACGGTTCCCTCGTGAAGGAGGACGATCTCGGCGTGTCCTCGCTGATGGATGCCTGGGTCAAGCTCCAGAACATGGAAGCCAACGGCGAACGGACACGCACGCTCTATGTCATAAAAGCGCGCGGCATGAGCCACTCGAACCAAGTTCGGGAGTTCCTCATGTCATCGAACGGGATCCGGCTGGTCGATGCCTATATCGGCCCGGCGGGCGTCCTGACCGGCACGGCCCGGATGGTGCAAGAGGCGCGTGAGATGGCGGAGACGCAGCGGCGCCTGCATGAGACCGAGCGAAGGATCCGCGAGGTCGCGCGTCGACGATCAGCGATCGAGCGGCAGATGGAGGAACTCCGCGCCAGTCTGGAAGCCACTGAGGATGAGGAGGAACGTCTTCGTGTGGAGGACGGGTTGCGCGAGGCGGACCGCGCGAGGGAACGGCAGGAACTGACCGCACGACGGAGTGCCGCGGAATGAACGACACGACCTCGGAAGATCCGGTTCCGGAGACCGATCCCGACCGCGATCCGAACCATTATCATCTGCGCCTCTACGTCGCCGGGCAGACGACGAAGTCGCTTGCCGCGATGACCAATCTCAAACGCTTCTGCGAGGAGCATCTGGCGGGCCGCTACGACATCGAGGTCGTCGACCTCATGAAGAATCCGCAGCTCGCCGCGGGCGATCAGATTCTCGCGATCCCGACCTTGGTGCGCCGGCTGCCCTCTCCGCTGAAGCGGATCATCGGCGACCTGTCGAACACCGAGAAGGTTCTGGTCGGTCTGGACATCCGTCCGAGGGCGGACCAGCCTTGATCGGCGGCATCGCGCCTTCAGGCGCCCAGGACCGCTACAGCCTGAGGCTGTTCGTGGCCGGGACCGCGCCGCGATCCCTGCGCGCCGTCGAGTTCCTGCGCCGGGTTTGCGAGACCCACATCCCGAACCGGTATGAGCTGGAGATCGTCGACATTTACCAGCAGCCCGATCTGGCCGAGCGCGACGGGATTCTCGCTGCCCCGACGCTGCTGAAGGTCGCTCCGTTGCCCGAGCGCCGCATCTCGGGGGATCTCCTGGACGAGGACCGCCTTCTGCGCGTGCTCGAGATCGATCCCGCTATGGAGGCGCGTTGATGGGCGTCGACGCGCTGCTGCCCGGAGACGAGCCGGGCCCGGAAGCTTATCGAACCCATATCCGCGAGCTCGAAGCGCGGCTCGAGGAGAGCGAGGAGACGCTCGCGGCGATCCGCCGGGGCGATTTCGACGCGGTGGTGGTCGAGGGACCGAACCACGAGCGTCTGGTCTACACCCTAGAGAATGCCGACCGCCCGTACCGCGTGCTGATCGAGCAGATTCAGGAGGGTGCCTTCACCCTCGGGCTGGACGGCACCGTGCTCTATTGCAACCGCCGATTGGCCGACATGCTTGCCGAGCCGCAGGAGCGGCTGATCGGTCGGTCGTTGCGCGATTTCGTGCGCCCCGATACCGACCTCGATCAACTGGTCCAGCGGGCCGTTGCGAGCCCGGTTCGCGAGGAGATCGCGCTCAAGGCGTCGGCGGGCGCGGAGAGCGCGACGTTCCTGTCGTTGAGCCGCTTCGAGCGCCAGGGCGACAAGCCCCTCCTGTGCGGGATTCTGACCGACCTGACCGAGCAGCGGCGGCACATGCGTGCCCTGGCGGAGGCGCATGACCGCCTGCAATCCGAGAGCGTGGAGCGCGAGCGCGTCGAGGAAGCCCTGCGGCAGTCGCAGAAGCTGGAGGCGGTGGGCCAGCTCACCGGCGGCGTCGCCCACGATTTCAACAACCTGCTGACCGTGATCAAGTCGTCCACCGACCTGCTCAAGCGGCCGGACCTGCCGGAGGAGCGGCGGCGCCGCTACGTCGAGGCGATCTCCGACACGGTGGACCGGGCCGCCAAGCTCACCGGTCAGCTCCTCGCCTTCGCGCGCCGGCAGGCCCTCCGCCCCGAGGTCTTCGAGGTCGGCGCCTCGCTGCGCGCCGTCGCCGAGATGCTCGATTCCGTCACGGGCGCGCGGATCACCGTCGAGGCCCGGATCCCCGACGAACCCTGCTACATCCGAGCGGATCTCAGCCAATTCGAGACCGCGCTGATCAACATGGCGGTCAACGCCCGCGATGCGATGAGCGGCGAAGGCACGCTGACCCTCCGGTTGGTCGGCGGGCGGCCGATGCCGGCGATCCGCGGCCACGCCGGATCGCGGAGCACCTTCGCGGCCGTGTCGCTCTCCGATACCGGCCTCGGGATCGCCCCCGACGTGCTGCCGCGGATCTTCGAGCCGTTCTTCACCACCAAGGACATCGGGAAGGGCACCGGCCTCGGGCTCTCCCAGGTCTTCGGCTTCGCGAAGCAGTCCGGGGGCGACGTCGACGTCGCGAGCCGGCCCGGGGAAGGCACGACCTTCACCCTGTACCTACCGCAGGTCGAAGGGGCGCCCGAGAAGGCCGATGAGGGCCCGGTCGACGAGCGCAGCATCGAGGGCGCGAGCCTGTGCATCCTCGTGGTTGAGGACAACGTCGAGGTCGGCCGCTTCGCCACGCAGATCCTTGAAGATCTCGGCCACCGGACGGTCTGGGCGACGAACGCCGAGGAGGCGCTTCAGGAAATCGAGCGGATCCCGTTCCGCTTCGACGCCGTGTTCTCGGACGTGGTGATGCCCGGAATGGGCGGGATCGCCCTCGCCCGGGAGCTGGAACGGCGTCTGCCCGACCTGCCTGTCGTCCTCACCTCCGGCTACAGCCACGTGCTCGCGCAGGAAGGGGTCCACGGCTTCGACCTGATCCAGAAGCCCTATTCGGTGGAGGAACTCTCCCGCGTGCTGCGCAAGGTCGTCGGCAAGGGCCGTGCCCGCTCCTTCAGTTCGCGGCCGTAGCGGTTCAAAGCCAACGCTCGATGCTTCGGCGCAGGGCCGCGGGCGTTCAGCGCGTCCCGTACATTCGGTCGCCGGCGTCGCCGAGGCCCGGCACGATGTAGCCGTGATCGTTCAGGTGGCTGTCGATGGCGGCGGTCCAGACCGGCACGTCGGGATGCGCGGCCTGGAACTTGGCGAGGCCCTCCGGCGCCGCCAGCAGGCAGACGAACCGCAGGTCCGACGCGCCCCGCGCCTTCAACCGATCCAGGGCCGCGATGGCCGAATTCGCTGTGGCCAGCATCGGGTCGAGGACCAGGACAGTCCGGTCGGCGAGATCCGAGGGCGCCTTGAAGTAATACTCCACCGCCTCGAGCGTGTCCGGATCCCGGTAGAGTCCGACATGGGCAACCCGCGCCGATGGGACGAGCGACAGCATGCCGTCGAGGAAGCCGACCCCTGCCCGCAGGATCGGCGCCAGGACCAGCTTCTTGCCCTGGATCTGTCGGCCCTCCATCGGCTGAAGCGGCGTCTCGATGGTCACCGCCTCGAGCGGAAGATCCCGCGTGACCTCGTAGGCGAGGAGCATGCCGATCTCGTTGAGAAGCTGGCGGAATCCTTTGGTCGAGCGGTTCTTGTCCCGCAGGTACGTCAGCTTGTGCTGCACGAGCGGGTGATCAACCACCGTGACCCGAGCTGTCGGCATCGCCTGAACCCCTCCGCTTCGGCTGCCGGAGCAATGCCGGACCCTCGGCCGGGGCGCAACTTCCGGAGCGGGGACGCGAGCCGTCGGCAACCCGCTTGGCGATCGCTCGCGGGCGCCCCTCGAAACGAGGAGCCCGCCACTCGTAGCCCTCTAACCAAATCCGACCCCGAGCGCCGATGTGCGGGCCCGCGCCGGGCGCGGACGAGGCGGCGTATCCGAAGGCTTGCGCCCCATGGCCGCTGGAACTTGGCACGGGCGGGCACGAGGCCGTCGGACAGCCCATCCTGGATCCGTGCCGTTCGTCGCTCCACCTGTGATCGAGATGAACAAATGCTTAACACAATGAAAGAAGTTCAACAATCACTGAGTCAAAACTTACATCTGAAAATCAATATACTCGACAAGTTAAATATATCCACACTTTAGATACTGGCATTTATAGTGACAGATAATGCTCATTCGATAGCTCGACGACTTACTGCAGAGTCTTGCCGACGTCGATTTTCGATCTACATTAGAGAGAGTCAAACTTCTTGCCTGAGTCGAAACTCAGGTGCAACGACATGCGAAACGTTTCATGCGCTTGAACCTATCACTCAAATCGTTACTCGCCATCCTCTTCGGATTTCTAGCCCTCATTTCGGCCATCCAGGGCGGTCTCTCGGTCCGGGAACTGGCCGTTATCCGCGAATCCGCGACGGCTCTCGCCACCAATTTGCTGCCCTCCGTCGAAACGATAAGCGCCGTGGAGGTCGCCGCCTCGGAAGTGCGGATCAAGCAATACCGGCTCCTCATGCTGTCGGTCACCGCGGAGCGACGCGCAGCCAACGAGAACAATCTCGCGGCGACCTTTGCCAAACTGCGCGAAGCCAGGAACAGCTACGAGCCGCTGATCAGCAGCTCGGAAGAACGTAGCCTCTACGAGAGCTTCGCGGCGTCCTGGGCCAAGTTCGAACGGGCGGACAGCGAGGTGCGCCGCCTCGTTGCGGGCGGTCAACAAGCTGAGGCCATTGCGCTTCTGACGCATCCCGACGTCGTCGCTCTGTACGATGGGGCGCGTGCGACCCTTGCGCAGCTCGTCTCCTTGAACGAGCGTGAGGCCGCCCACGATGCCGACATCGCGATGACGCGGGCCAACACAGCCACCGCCACCGCCTATGTGGGAATCGGGCTCGCTGTGGCCTCAGCCCTGGCTGCGGCGATCTTCGGCTTGGCACGGATCTCCCGACCGATCCAGGTGATGACCCGCATCATGTCGGTCCTGGCAGCCGGCGATACGGACGCGGAGGTGCCCTACCAGTCCCGCCGCAACGAGATCGGCGCGATGGCTGCGGCCGTTCAGGTGTTCAAGGATAACCTGATCCGTAACCGGCAATTGGAGGAGCAGGCGGCCGAGGCCCGGCTCGCCGCCGAGGCGCAACGCAAGGCCGGGATCCGTCAGATGGCCGACCAATTCGCCAGGGCAGTCGGCGGCATTATCGGTCAGGTCTCCGCCTCAGCGAGCGAGTTGCAGGCGACTGCACAGGTCATGACGGCGACGGCGCGCCAGACTGCCGACCAATCCACGACCGTTGCAGCGGCGGCCGAGCAGGCGGCGAGCAACGTCAGCACGGTCGCAGCCGCCGCCGAGGAGCTGGGCTCGTCCGTGCAGGAGATCGGCCGGCAGGTCGATGGCTCCGCCAAGCTCGCGCAAGTCGCGGTCCGGGAGGCCGACCAGACCGGCACGCTCGTTCAGGAACTCAGCGCGGCCG
The DNA here is from genome assembly GCF_058790235.1 of Methylobacterium sp. FW102-HT35C08. NCBI lineage: Bacteria > Pseudomonadati > Pseudomonadota > Alphaproteobacteria > Hyphomicrobiales > Methylobacteriaceae > Methylobacterium > Methylobacterium sp. FW102-HT35C08. The sequence continues at coordinate 3,418,608 of NZ_JBYTCL010000002.1, forward strand.
TCGCGCGCATCGGCGACGTCGCGGGTTTGATCGCCTCGATTGCCAGCCAGACCAACCTGCTGGCCCTGAACGCGACGATCGAGGCGGCCCGCGCCGGGGCGGCGGGCCGAGGCTTCGCGGTGGTGGCCTCGGAGGTGAAGGCTCTGGCCGAACAGACCGCGCGGGCGACGGATGAGATCTCGGCCCAGATCGCGCAGGTTCAGACTTCGACCGGACAGGCGGTCACGGCGATCGGTGCGACCACGGCTCGGATTCGTGAGATCAACGGGGTTGCCAGCTCCATCGCGGCCGCGGTGGAGCAGCAGGGTGCGGCCACGCAGGAGATTGTCCGGAATGTCGGGCAAGCGGCAGCGGGAACCGGTGAGGTCACGAACAACATCGTGAGCGTCGCGGGCGCGGCCGAGGAGACCGGGCTCGCAGCCACCCAGGTGCTGGCCGAAGCGTCCCGGCTCTCGGAGCAATCCGAGCACCTGACAGCCGAAGTCGACCGGTTCCTCGAAACGGTCCGCGCTGCCTGACCGGCCCGCCGGACGTTGCGCTGTCGCGCGAGAGGCGCCGCGTGGCGCGGCTTCCGCGACCGGAGCCGCCCTCTTCGCCGACGCGCTCCGGCGTTTCTGAGGCTATGGTCGCACCGAACTCGGGCCGATCGGCCCGGGCCCGGTGAACCGTCTTGATCAGACTGAGCGCGGCTCGCCGCCCTCGCTGCGGCGCTTAGCCATGAAAGCGTCGAACTGCTCGCGATCCTTGGCCCGCTTCAGTTCCTCGACGAACTCGGCGAAGGCCCGGCTCTCCTCGGCGAGGGCGCGGCGCTGCGCTTCCAGTCGGTCCAGCTCGGCGCGGCGGTAATCGTCGAACGCCGCATTGCCGGTGCTGTCGCGCCGGCTCGCGGCCTCGAATGCACGGGCGAACCGAGAGGCGGGGCGCGCGCCCTCGAAATCCGAGAACGTCCGGCGCGCGCTGTCGCGGAGTTCCGTGAAGGCCGGATAGCCGGCCAGCTTCCAGGCGACCAACGCGAGACCCACAGGCCACCAGTAGATGAAGCCGACGACGATGGCACCGATCTCCAGGGAACGGCGCGGGAACGGGCCGGACCGGCAGAGCCGGCCGGTTGCCCAGGGTGAGGAAGATTGAGAGGTCACGGCTGTGCTCCGCTGTTCATGTGAACGCGGTTAACATGCGGGTGCCGAGAACACCTTTCAAGGGCGTCAGGCGCGGGGTTCGGGTCCTCTGCTCCGTGCGGCCCCGTGGACGAGAGCGAGGACTCCGGCCCGCAGCAGCTCGTATTTGTCCGGAAATCCGGGGCCGCGCGGAAGGTGCCCGGCAGCCGAGAGGGTCGCCAACCCGTGGGCCAGCGCCCAGACCTCCAGGGCGATGAAGCGCGGCGCGACGCCTCCGAATCCGTCCGCGAATGTTGCCTGAAGCGCTTCGACCAGCAGATCGAACGGACTCGGACGCGCGGCGGCATCGCTCGGATTCGGCCCAGCGTCGGGATCCGTCGCGCCGGCCGGAAGCCCCCGGGTCTCGAAGATCGCCGCGTAGTAGGCCGGCTCCTCCTCGGCGAAGGTCAGATAGGTTTCGCCCATACGGGTGAACCGCTCCAGCGGCGTACCGCGCGAGGTCAGCGCTCGTGCCAGACGCTCGGCGAGTTCCGCGAAGCCGCGTCCTGCGAGTTCCTCCAGCAGAGCCTCACGGCCGCGAAAATGGCGATACAGCGCAGCCGGCGTCACGCCGACGAGGCGTGCGGCGTCCACCAAGGTGAAGCCGCCGATCCCCCGCTCCGCGATGAACCGACGCGCGGCCTCGATGAGCGCCTCCTTCAGATTACCGTGATGGTAACTCCGTCGGTCGCTCGGTCCGTCCCGCCAGGGTCGCAAGATCACACATCCTCTGCGCACGCCAGGACACCTCACAGAAGGTCCACCGCGCTGTCGAGTCGAGACACAAGCGGAGATCGGAGATTCGTGAAGCGTCCGTTGGCATTACGGTCGAGGGCCGGGTTTGTTTCGCGCCGCGTCACCGCAGCCGCGCTTGACCGGCTGGCAGGGCCGCAACACTATTACATTCTTGCGTGCGACCGACCGCTGCGCGGGGGTCGATGAGGCATGGTGACCTCTCTGAGGGAAGTGCATTCGGCATGGCGTTCGTGAGCCTCAAGGCGTGGCGAGCCCGCTCGGCAGAGCGTGCCGAGATCGCCGCGCGGTTGAAGCAGGACCTGATCGCCGCGCTGGGGCTCGGCCAGGGCGACGCGCTCGCGGTCAACGAGATCGCCTGCGCCGATCCCGGCTGCCCCGACCTGGAGACGATCGTGCTGGTGATGCGTGCGGGCGCCCCGACCCGCGCCTTGCGCATCCGGCGCACCATGGATGCCGTGGACGGAGACGACATCGCCGCGCTCGTCGCCGAGGACCGGCTCGGTGAGCCATCTCGATGATGTGACGCGCCCGGCGTCAACTTTCATGCGCGGCGGCATCAAACGCTGCATCCTTCGCGTGGGCGTCGTGTACCCTGTTGGCGGAGCCGGCACCCTGGAACAGATGCTGGTCGGGGGAAACGCATCATGCAGAGCCGTCGCGCCGTCCTCACGCTGGCCGGTCTCCTATTGGCCGCCAGTCTCGCGCCCGCCGCGGCCGGGGAGACGAGGCCGTTCTCGGATCCCGCATTCGAGGCCGCGCAGAAGAGCGGCAAGCCGATCCTGGTCGAAGTCAGCGCCCCGTGGTGCCCGATCTGCAAGACGCAGAAGCCGATCCTCGCGAAGCTCGCGTCCGAGCCGCGCTTCAAGGATCTGCAGATCTTCGACATCGACTTCGACAGCCAGAAGGAGCTGCTCCGGCGGCTGAACGTGCGCATGCAAAGCACGCTGATCGCCTACAAGGGCGCGACGGAGGTCGGCCGATCCGTCGGCGAGACCCAGCCGGAATGGATCGAGGGCCTTCTGGAGAAGGCGCTCTGATCGGCAGGGGCGCCCTTCCGGTTCCGTTCATTCACCGCCCGGCATATCCCTCCCGGACCCCGCGATATGACGGGGCCGATGGAGAGATCCGGTGACACGCGCCCGACCCCTTGCGGACCAGAGCCCCGACGCGATCGTGGCCGTGCCCGTGCGCAACGAGGAGGAGCGCATCGCGGCCTGCCTGCGCGCCATCGACGCTCAGACCGGTCTCGCCCCGGGCGGTCTCGGCTTGGTGTTGTTCCTGAACAATTGCACGGATCGCACGGAGGCCATCGTCGCCGATCTGGTGCCGACCTTGTCGATCCCGGTCCGGGTTCTGGTCGAGACGTTCTCGGGGGCGCATGCCGGCTGGGCCCGGCGCCGGGCGATGGACGCCGCCGCGGCCTGGCTCGGGGAATCGGGGAATGCGGGGATCATCCTGTCCACCGACGCGGACAGCCGGGTGCCGGCGAACTGGGTCGCCCGCAATGTCGCGGCGATCCGGGCGGGCGCGGATGCCGTCGCAGGCCGGGTCGAACTCGATCCCGCCGAAGCGGCCTTGCTGCCGCCGTCCCTGCCCGCCCGCGGCAAGCTGGAGGATCGCTACGACGCCCTGATCACCGAAGCGGAGGCACGTCTCGACCCCGATCCGCACGATCCGTGGCCGTGCCACCGCACGGCGATCGGTGCCACTCTGGCGGTGACGCGCGCGGCCTATCTCCAGGTCGGCGGCATGCCGGAGATACCGCTCGGGGAGGATGGCGCCTTCATCGCCAAACTCCTGGAGCACGGCCTGCGGGTTCGGCACGCCACCGACGTGTGCGTGACCATCTCGGCCCGGCTCGCCGGCCGCGCCCCCGGCGGCGTCGCCGATACGATCCGCTCCCGCTGCGAGGAGCCGGACGCGCTGTGCGACGCCCGGATGGAGGCTTTCCCGAGAGCGGTCCTTCGGTATGTCTGGCGGCGGCGGTTCCGGCGGCTGCACGATCGCGGCCTGCTCGGCCGCAACCTGGCCTGGGCGCAGGCCATCGGGATCGGTCCGGCCGCGGCGGAACGGATCGCCGCCCTCCCCCTCGGCCAAGCCATCGCCGAGGCCGAGCGCGCGAGCCCGCGCCTCGTCTACCGTCCCATCGGTCCGCGCCAATTGCCCGGTCAGATCCGGCTCGCGCGGGTCGGCGTGGCGGCAATCCGTCTTGGCTTGGCGGTCTTGAGCCTCGTCCAAAGAACGTGGCGGGCCGTTGCTCCCGGACGCGGGATCACCGACGCGCGCGGCAGCCGGATCTGACCCGGTCAGACACAGCGCGGCGGGACGCGTCAGGCCGACGGCCGGACTGACCGCAGAGGCCGGCGCCGTTCAATCGTGCCGCCACCCGGATCGTTCGCCGACAGGTCTCAATCGGCACGATCGGGCACGAGGCCGCTCGCTTGTAGCGGTCCGCGATCGTCTCAACCTTTCGAGACGACAGACGCGCGGCCCTGACCTGGGATCCGCACCACTTGGAACGCCTCAGTGGTCGGCCGCCGCAACCCGCGGCTCGGCGCCCGCCACGCGGGCGTCGGCGAAGCGCAGAACGACCGCTCGCCCTTCCGTCGGCGGCATCGGGAGACTCGCGCGGAACCGCGCCGTCTCGGCCGAGCCGAGGACCGTCCGTGGTGCCGGGACCGAGAAGGTTCGGATCGGGCGCCCGCCGGCATCCCGAATCTCGACGGCAAGCGGCGCGACCGGCGAGTCGGACCGCGCGACGCCCACGAGGTCGCCCTCAACCACCAGTTCCGGCGGCCGGCCGTCCTCGCCGGGGTTGCTGAACGCCACGACGTCGCGGATCTCGATGCCGCGCAGGTTCACCGGAAGCCCGACCCGCGCAAACAGCGCGGCGGTCTGCGGGACAACCCGGACGACGCTCGTGCGAGCAAGGCAGACCAGGGGTAGCGCCGCCAGAAGCGTCAGGCCGAAGGCGAGGGAGAACGACATCCCGGACATGCCGCGACGGGCCCTCCCGCCCCAAGACGCAGGCCGGGCGGCCGGTTTCACCACCGGGGTCGGGATGTTGGTGGCCGCCCGGACCGAGGCGGTCGCCTCCTCCCAGGCCTCAGCCGCGATTGGATCATCGCTTGCCTCGGCACTGTCGGCGAGCTCGGCCTCGTGGCCCGCGAGGACATCGGCCGGGGTGAGAAACCAGGTCTCGCGGCAGGCCGCGCAGCGGACGGAACGGCCCTCCATGCCGACCCTGTCGGCATCGATCCGGTACTCGCTCGCGCAGCTCGGGCAGGCGATCAACATACGTGTCGGACTCGCAACGCGCGGCCGCAGTGGGCCGGATTACAGATTCGCTGAGAAAGTGTGGCTGAACAGGGTTAAGCGCGCGTGAAATTACGCAGGCCTTGAAAACGCCCGCCCATAAGGCGATTCCCAGGCGATGCGTGGACGGAATACGGCACGGCCTTGAACCTACAGGCGAACATGAAGAGCCTGCTGCCCGGTGCGGAGCGTCCGGTGGTGCAGTTTGAGAACGTCGGCATGCGCTACGGCCTCGGGCCGGAGGTGCTGTCGGACGTGAGCTTTCGCATCGCGCCGCGCTCCTTCCAGTTTCTGACCGGACCTTCGGGCGCCGGCAAAACGACGCTGCTGCGCCTGATCCTGCTGTCGGTGCGCCCAACCCGCGGCCTCGTGTCGATCTTCGGCGACGAGGTCAGCGGCATCTCCGCCAAGGCGCTCACCGGGCTGCGGCGCCGCATGGGCGTGGTGTTCCAGGATTTTCGCCTTCTCGACCATCTCACAACCTACGAGAACGTCGCGCTGCCGCTTCGCGTCCAGGGGCGGGCCGAGACGAGCTACCGGGCCGAGGTGGTGGAGCTGCTGCGCTGGGTGGGTCTCGGCGAGCGCATGCACGCCCTGCCACCGCTTCTGTCGGGTGGGGAGAAGCAGCGCGCCGCCATCGCCCGCGCCTTGATCGCCCGACCGGACCTGCTGCTGGCCGACGAGCCCACCGGCAACGTCGATCCGGGGCTCGGCCGCCGGCTGCTGCGCCTCTTCCTCGAGCTCAACAAGCTGGGGACTTCGGTCATCATCGCCACCCACGATTTCGGCATCATGGACGCCGTCGACGCCCGCCGGATGGTGCTCGGCGAAGGCCGGCTTCGGATCGAGGAATGAGCACACAGGCCATCTCGCGGGCGCGGCCCGATGCGTCCGGTCTCGCGGACCCGGCGGTACCGGCCAACCTGCGCCGCAACGCGCCGCTGGTTCCCACCGACACGGCGGCCGGGCGCTCGCTGGCGGCGGTGATCGCGATCCTGACCTTCCTGGCGGGACTCTGCGCGGGCGCGGCCGAGATGGTCGCGGCGAACGCGTCCCAGTGGCAGGGCGACGTGGCCCAGGAGGTCACGATCCAGATACGGCCCGGGCCTGGCCGCGACGTCGATGCCGATGTCGCCCGCGCCGCCGGAATCGCCAAGGCGGAGCCCGGCATCGCCGAGACGCGGATCTTCTCCAAGGCCGAGGCCGAGCGCCTGTTGGAGCCGTGGCTCGGCAGCGGCCTCGATCTCTCCGACCTCCCGGTGCCGCGGCTGATCGCCTTGAGGCTCGCCGGTGGCCAGGGCGCCGACCTGAAACGCCTCCGGTCGCGGCTTCTCGAAGCGCTCCCGGGCGTGGCCAGCCTCGACGACCACGCCCTCTGGCTGCAGCGGCTCTCGACGGCCGCCAACGCCTTCGTGGGGATCGGGATCGGGATGGTCCTGCTCGTCCTGATCGCGACCGGTCTCGCCGTGACCTTCGCCACGCGCGGCGCCATGGCGGGCAACCGCGAGGTCGTCGAGGTGCTGCACTTCGTCGGGGCCGACGACGATTACATCGCCAAGGCGTTCCAGCGGCGCTTCTTCGGTCTGGGCCTGCGCGGCGGCGCGATCGGCGCCGGGCTGGCCATCCTCGCCTTCGTCATCACCGGGCTCCTTGCCCGGGCCGCCCGTTCCGGTCCGGCCGGCCAGGAGGTCGAGGCCCTCTTCGGAGCCTTCCACGTGGGCCTGCGGGGCTACGCGAGCGTCATCCTGATCGGCGTGATCGCCTCGCTCGTGACGGGAATCGTCTCGCGCATCACGGTGCGTCGCTTCCTCGCCTGAACCGGGATCGCGCTGCGGAGCAGATGAGAAGGCGCAGCCCCGTCATACGTTAACGAATGGGAAACCTTATCGACGCGGTGTGGACGGGGCCGATGGCGGTGCCTCCGGGCCGCCGCAATCGGCGCAGATCCTCCGGAGGATGACCACGCGTATGCTGCGCGCATCGGATCCGCCCTCGACTGACGTCGTCGGCTGGGCATGGCACGAGTGGGCTCGCCCGCGTCGTCCGGTGATGCCCGCCAAGCCGCACAATCGGCGCGCGGTCGCGCTCTGGAGCTGCGGCGTAGGCGCCGGCCTGTCCGCGCTGGCCCTGCTGGCCGGTTTCCTGGTCTTCGTGAACGCGCTGGCGCGGCATGAGCGCATTCCCGCGGACCGGGCGGACGGGATCGTGGCGCTGACCGGCGGCGCACAGCGGATCGGCGATGCGATCGACCTGCTCGCCAGCGGCTACGGTCGTCGCCTGCTGATCACCGGCGTCAACGAACGCACCAGCCGCGACGAGATCGCCCGGCTGAATCCGACCCAGCGTGCGCTGATCGCCTGTTGCGTCGATCTCGACTACCGGGCGCGGAACACGATCGGCAACGCCATCGAGACCCGGCGCTGGATGCGGGCGCACCGGTTCAGCACCGTCGCGGTGGTGACCTCCAACTACCACATGCCGCGGACCTTGATCGAACTCGACCATGCCCTGCAGGACAGCGACCGCGTCCTGCCGCATCCGGTGGTCACCGAAGGATTCGATGCCGACCGCTGGTGGCAGAGCCCGCCAGCCGCCAAGCTCGTCGCCTCCGAATACGTGAAGTTCCTGGCGAGCTGGGTGCGCACCCGGTTCGAAGCGGATCCCGAGCGCTCCCGGGCGGCGATCCTGATCGGCCGCGGCAAGCCGGTGAAGATGGTGGCGGAGCCGCTGATGCTGCGCGGGGTGGATTAGGGGCGATTGGCCCACGCCCGTCCCGAAACGGTGAACGTGCGGCCTTTCCGGACATTCCGCGCGGGTCGTGCGGAGCGGACCACGCTGCCCTGATCGGCTGCGGCGTATCGAAGCCTCAAAGCTGGAGCGGCAGCGTCTCCGGTGCGATCAGCGCCCGTTGCACCGTGCCTTGATGGCTTCCGAGAACTCGCGGTCCGAGCCTTGGACCTGGGCGAGACGCTCGGACCGGTCCGAACCGGAGAGGCAACGCCCGTAGACGCTCGCAACCCGACGCATGGTCTCGACGTGGCGACGCCAGATCCGGCAGTTCTTGGCGTCTTCGCCGTCCGCCTGCTCCAGCTGATCGATGGCCTGCCGCTGCATCGATTGCGCGACCAGGAGATCGCGCGCGCAGGTGGTCTCGCTCTGGGCCGGTGCGGGTCCGGTCCAGCCGGCGGCCAGGACGAACAGAGCGGCAGCTCGGATCCGCGTCATCAGGCGGCCTGCGGTGCCGTGGAGCGTGTCAGGAGCGCGTAGAGGGCGCCGGCATCGCGGGCCGCGCGAATGTGCGCGAGCATGCCGGGCTCGCGCAGGACGCGGGCAACCTGGGCCAAGGCTTTCAGGTGATCGGCCCCCGCGCCTTCGGGGGCGAGCAGCAGGAAGGCGATATCCACCGGCTGGCCGTCGAGCGCCTCGAAATCCACCGGCCTGTCGAACCGGGCAAAGAGACCGAACAGCCGATCGAGGCCTGGAAGCTTTCCATGCGGGATCGCCACACCCTCTCCGATCCCGGTCGAACCGAGCCGCTCCCGCTGAAGAAGCGTATCGAAGACGGGGCGCTCACCCAAGGCCGGCAGGCGCCGCGCAGCCTGAGCGGCGAGGTCCTGAAGCACCTGCTTTTTGGCCCGCGCGCGCAGGGACGGGACGACCGACTCGGGGTCGAGAAATTCCAGAACTGGCATCGAACGACCGTTGCCCCGTCACCCGTCCGCATCGGACCGGGCCTCGTCGCAGGTGCGCCGCCAATCAACCCGGTCGCGCCCCTGCCAGTCAATCGGCCGGGGAACGAGCCGGTTCCGGCTCCGTTCCTCTCGACCCGCGGCGTCAGTCGACGGTGTTCGGCGGGTCCACCCAACCGATCGCGCCGTCGCTGCGCCGATATACGACGTTGACGCGGCCGGTACCAGCATGGACGAAGACAACGACTGGGGACCCTGTCATGTCGAGGGCGGTGACCGCCTCGCCGATGGTGCGGCGCTGCAAGGTCCGGGTGCTCTCGGCGACGATGGGCGGGTGGGTGTCGCCCTCCCCGGCATCGTCATCCTCGTCATCCGGAGCGGCGAGCACCGCGTAAGCGGCCTCGACCGCCGCGTCGTCGCCCCGCCCCGCAGCATGCTGCTTCAGTCGGTGCTTGTAGCGGCGCAGCCGCGTTTCCAAACGCTCGGCGGTCTGCTCGAAGCTCGATCGAGCATCGTGGGCGAAGCCGTTCGCCTCGATCGTCAGTCCGGATACGAGATGCAGCACGCAGTCGGTCCGGAACGCCGTTCCGTCCCGTCGAAGCGTGACGTGACCGGAGCAGGAGCCATTCATGTGCGAGTCGAGATATTTGGATTGGATCGCGGACATCCGTTCCTCGACGCGGCCGCGCAGACTCTCGCCGAGATCCACGCCGTGGCCCGTGACTCGCAACGACCCCATGCTGCCTCCCCCGTTTCGAACCGTTCCCTCGAATTAGAGAGCCGGCTCGCGTGAAGTCAACGGAGCCGGATCGGTTCGGCCCTCCGTTTAAGCCTGGGTTCAGCCGGGCAGCCTGTATAGAGACACAAGCAGACACATGAGACCGAACCCCGCATGACACTAGCCGACGGACCGCCCGCCGCACCGTCCCGCCGCTCCGTGCTAGCCGGTGCGCTGGCTGCTGCCGCGGGCTCGCTGCCGGCTGTCGCGCACGCGGCGGACCCGGACAAGGCACCGGCTCTCCCGGGAGCCGGAGAAGCCTTCGAGGCGAATACACTCGTTGATCTGGCGCGCGCCCGCGCCGCTGCGCCTTACGTCGGTCCGAAGAGCGGCGATGTGCCGGCCGTCCTGAAAAGCTTGTCGCGGGAAGCCTATGCGGCGATCCATCCCGCCGAGGGTCGCACGGTCTGGGCCGATCGAGACCTCGGCTACACGCTGGAGCCGCTCCTGCGCGGCGCGATCTTCGAGACGCCGGTCTCGCTGTATGTCGTGCAGAATGGGCTCGTGCAGCCGATCGCCTACGACAAGACGGCGTTCGTGGCCCCGGGGCTGGCCCTGCCGGACCTCACGGCCGACACCGCCTTCTCGGGCTTCCGCCTGCGCGCACGCTTCGGCGACAGCGACCCACTTTCGGATTTCGCGCTGTTCCAGGGGGCCTCCTTCTTCCGCCTGGTCGCGCAGGGACAGGATTTCGGCATCAATGCGCGGGCGCTCGCCCTGCGGCCCGCCGATGCCCGTGGCGAGGAATTCCCGCTGTTCCGCGCCCTGTTCATCGAGACACCGACGCCTGGGCAACCGGTCGTGGTTCACGCCCTGGCGGAATCGGAATCGGCGACAGCGGCGTTCAAACTGAGCCTGACGCCCGGCCGCGAGGTCTCGACGGCCGCGATCGATGGCACCGTGTTCGCCCGGGCCGAACTCGATCATATCGGGCTCGGGGGCATGCAGGGCAGCTACCTGTTCGGATCGCTCGACCGGAACCGCGTCGATGACCTGCGCGCGGCGGCCTTCTCGGTGGAGGGCCTGGCGATCCACAACGGCTACGGCGAGCCGATCTGGCGGCCGGTGCACAACCCCGAAGCGCTCCAGGTCTCAGCCTTCCTCGACCGGGGGCCGAAGGGTTTCGGGCTGATGCAGCGCGCCCGCGCCTACGATGACTTCCAGGACGATGCGCGACACTGGGAGCAGCGCCCCTCCCTGTGGCTGGAGCCGCAGGACAACTGGAACGAGGGCGCCGTGACGCTGCTCGAGATCCCGAGCGATTCCGAGCTGAACGAGAATGTCTTCGCCTACTGGCGGCCGAAGGCGAAGCTGGCCAAGGGCGCCGAGATGCGCTTCCTGTGCCGCCAGCACTGGTCGAAGGGCTGGCCTGACCCGCTGCCGCCTGAGATCGCGCGGGTCCGCGACAGCCGCTGCGGCCACGGCGCCTCCGGAACCCGTCGCCTGTTCGCCGTGGATTTCGAGGGCGCCGCGCTGTTCGAGCCCGGGGACATCGACGTCGATCTCGGTGCCTCGGCCGGTGCGATCACGCGGCAGGAACGCTTCCGCTATCCGGAGCGCAAGACCCTGCGGATCCTGTTCGAGCTCGATCCCGGCAGCGAGCGGGCCAGCGAGCTGCGCCTGGCGCTCCGCCGCGGACAGGATCGGATCAGCGAAACGTGGCTCTACCGCTGGACCCCGTAACCGTCCGTCTTCTCCAACTCGAGGATCAGCCTCCACCGTGCCACTGGACGAGACACTCATTCCGACCGAGCGCCCGGCTGCGGCAGCAGAGCCCGGCTCGGCCGCAGCCTCAGCCGGGTTCGGCCTGCCGCCGGAGGCGCCCCTGGCCATGCCGATCCAGGATCTGGCGCGTTGGGATCCCGGATCCGCCCGGAGGGCGTCGCGCCGCGTGCGGGCGCCGTGGCTGGCGCGTCTCGCGGTCTTCGGCGGCGCGCTGGCTCTGACGGCCTACGGTGGATGGCAGATGCTGGAGACGGTGTCGGTCTCGGGCAGCCCGACCGGCCTGCAGCTCGTCCTCGTGGTCCTGTTTTGCCTGACCTTCTCGTGGATTGCGCTCGCTTTCACCAGCGGGCTGCTCGGCTTCGCGATGCTCATGCGGCGCGAGCGGACCCTCGATCGTCCGACCGCGCTGCGGACCCGGACCGCCGTCCTGATGCCAATCTACAACGAAGCGACAGCCCGAACCTTCGCGGGTATCGAGGCGATGCGGGAGGCCGTCGAGGCGACAGGACTCGGCCGGCATTTCGATTGGTTCGTGCTCTCCGATTCGACGCAGGCCGACGCCTGGATCGCCGAGGAACGCGCCTTCCTCGACCTGCGCGAACGCCTCGGGCCGGAGGCCCGCCTCTACTACCGGCATCGCCCGAAGAACCACCACCGCAAGGCCGGCAACATCGGCGACTTCGTCACCCGCTGGGGCGGGCATTACGACCACATGCTCGTTCTCGACGCCGACAGCCTGATGAGCGGCTCCGCGGTCGTGGCGCTCGCCGCTGCGATGGAGGCCGATCCCGATGCCGGCATCATCCAGACGCTGCCGCTGATCATCAACCGCAATACGCTGTTCGCCCGGCTTCAGCAGTTCGCCGCCCGCATCTACGGGCCGGTGATCGCGGCCGGGCTCAGTGCCTGGTCGGGCCGCGACGGGAATTACTGGGGCCACAACGCCATCATCCGCACCCGCGCCTTCGCGGAATCCTGCGGCTTGCCGGACCTGGCTGGCACGCCCCCCTTCGGCGGCCATATCCTGTCCCACGACTTCGTCGAGGCGGCGCTGATCCGCCGGGCCGGCTGGGCGGTCTACATGCTTCACCGGTTGCCCGGCTCCTACGAGGAGAGCCCGCCGTCGCTGATCGACGTCGCGATCCGCGACCGTCGCTGGGCACAGGGCAATCTCCAGCACGCACGCGTGATCGGCGCCGCCGGGCTGCATCCGGCGACGCGGCAGCATTTCGCCACCGGGATCGCCGGGTACCTCGCCTCGCCGCTGTGGCTCCTGCAACTGCTCGTCGGTATCCTGCTGGTCCTCCAGACCGCCACCGAGCGGCCGGACTATTTCGCCGGCGCCGGATTTTCGCCGGTCTTCCCACGGTTCGACCCCGTCCGCGCGCTCCAGCTGTTCGGGCTGACCATGGCGGTCCTGCTCGCGCCGAAGTTTCTGGGCCTGATCCTGGCGCTCCTCGACGGGCCGGTGCGGCGCGCCTGCGGGGGCGCCGGTCGACTGGTGCTGTCCAGCCTCGTGGAAATCCTGCTCTCGGCGCTCGTCGCGCCCGTGGCGATGGTGATCCAGTCCGGCTCGGTCGTGAGCATCCTGCTCGGGCGCGACACGGGCTGGAACCCGCAGCGCCGTGACGACGGCTCGATCCCCCTGCGCGACATCATCGCCCGGCACCGCTGGCACATGGCGCTCGGCCTGGTGGCGGGGATCGCGGCGTTCGCGATCGCCACCTCGCTGTTCCTCTGGATGAGCCCCACGATCCTGGGCCTCGTGCTGGCGATTCCGATCTCCTGGGCAAGCGGCCAAGTGGGCCTCGGCCTCGCACTCAAGGATCGACGCCTTCTTGCGACCCCTGAAGAGGCGACGCCTCCGGAGATCGCCGTGCGTGCCGGCGCGCTGACCGCGCGCAACGCCGCGCGGGGGTACGACGAGGCCGACGCGTTGGCGGCCATCCATGCCGATCCCGATCTCGCGACCGCGCATGCCCGGATGCTGCCGGTCGGCCGACCGCGACCGCGCGGCGCGATCGATCCGGACCAGACGCTGGCCACCGCGAAGATCTGCGAGGCGGAGACGGTGGGCGAGGCGCAGGCTTGGTTGTCGCCGAAGGAGCGCATGGCGCTGCTGCACGACCGCGCGCTCGTCGACCGGCTGATCCGCCTGACGTAGCGGGCGGTCCTCGTTCGATCCTATCGGCTGGCATCGGGCGAAAGGCTCGGCGGTCGCCCACAGGCCCGCGACCGGCGGCGTGAGCGTCCGCCACGCGCCGGTTCTTGACGGTCGGCTTCTGCTGCCGCCAACCCTCTTCCCGGCATCCGGCTGGAATGACGCCCGGATCAAGGCGAGACGCGCGGAGGCCCTCGGACAAGCCGCCGCGAAGGCCGTCAGAAGCGATTAACCATTCGCATCCTAGGCTCGGCCCGCCTAGCCGGCCCCCGCCGATCGGACCCCCGCCATGACCCTGCTGCTCGCAATTTTGCTCGTGCCGCTCGCGGCCGCGATCGTTTTGGCCCGCGGCGAGCCGATCCGCACCATCAGCTGCCTCGGTGCGATGGGTGTCGGCTGCGTGATCGCTTGCTGGAGCGTGATGAGCCTGATCCGCCAGCGGGCCTGAACGGCACTGTCCGCAGATTGCGCCTGCGGTCAGAGGAATCCGACTTGGCGCGTTCCGCCCGCCAGCGTGCGCCCGGCCCGGGCGACGAGTTGGGAAAAGGCCAGCGCGGCCGCCGTCGCCTGCGCACGCGATGGAAAGCTCCGCCGCGAGACGAGTACGGTTTCCGCGGTCTCGTTCACGAGAACCCAGGACCATACCGACCGGCCGCTCTCGCGAATTTCAAACTGCACGGGACGCCTGCCTTGACGCGACATGCAAGATGCGAACTTTGCGTCAGTTGGTGACATCACGATGACATGATCGAAGGACGGTCAAGGCTTAGCCTGATCGCCGGAGATCTAGAGGAAAAAACTGGGATCTTCTCCGAAATACACACAGTCATCTTATTGACGACTGCGGCGACGGATCTGAACCGCGTTTGGTAGGCCCCGCCGCTGCGAAAACGCGGGCTGGACCGGCAGCGGCATGGGCTGACTGTCCACAAGATCCCTGGGCATGCGAGATGATCGTGAAGGCGGCCGAGGTTCTGCGCGAAGGTCGGGAGCCTGGTTGACGCGACCGCCTTGTTTCCGACGGCTTGCCGGCACAGGCAGAGCCTCGATCCAGCCGCCGCAGCCTATTCCGGAGACCGCATGAAGCCCGTGAACGCGCGCATCGCCGAGGAACTCGGCGTCCGGGAAGCGCAGGTCGCCGCCGCAGTGGCGCTTCTCGATGGCGGAGCAACCGTCCCGTTCATCGCGCGCTATCGCAAGGAGAATACGGGCGGCCTCGACGACACGCAGCTGCGCGGCCTTGAGGAGCGGCTGTCCTATCTGCGCGACCTTACCGACCGGCGCCGGGTGATCGTCGAGAGCATCACGGCTCAGGGCAAGATGAACCCGGCGCTTGCCGCAGCCCTCGAGGCCGCCGATACGAAGGCGCGGCTGGAAGATCTCTATCTGCCCTTCCGCCCGAAACGCCGATCGAAGGCTCAGACGGCCCGGGAGGCCGGGCTGGAGCCGCTGGCGCAGACCCTGCTGACACGGTCCGACAGGGCACCCGAGCAGGAGGCCCGGCCGTTCGTCTCGCCCGAGCGCGGCGTACCGGAAGTCGAAGCGGCGCTGGAGGGCGCCCGCGCGATCCTCGTGGAACGCTTCGCCGAGGATGCCGACCTGATCGGCCGCCTGCGGACGGATTACTGGCGCGGCGGCCAGCTCGTCTCGAAGGTGCGCAAGGGCAAGGCGGCGGACGGCGCGAAATTCGCGGATTATTTCGACTGGAGCGAGCGGATCGAGCGGATGCCCTCGCACCGGATCCTGGCGCTCTTTCGCGGCGAGCGCGAGGAGGTGCTCGATATCGCATTCGCGGCCGAG
Source organism: Methylobacterium sp. FW102-HT35C08 (assembly GCF_058790235.1). NCBI lineage: Bacteria > Pseudomonadati > Pseudomonadota > Alphaproteobacteria > Hyphomicrobiales > Methylobacteriaceae > Methylobacterium > Methylobacterium sp. FW102-HT35C08. Next base: position 3,433,989 of record NZ_JBYTCL010000002.1, read on the forward strand.
GGCGAGGATTCGCCGCAGGGCGCACCCGGCCCCTTCGAGAGGGCGATCTGCCACCGCTTCGGCATCGCCGCACGGGGCCGTCCCGGCGACGCTTGGCTCCTCGAAACGGTGCGGACCGCGTGGCGGACCAAGATCCGGACAGGGATCAAGCAGGACCTGCGCGCCCGCCTGTTCGAACGCGCCGAGGACGAAGCCGTGACGGTATTCGCCAGCAATCTGCGGGATCTGCTCCTGGCTGCGCCAGCCGGCGGCCGCGCCACGCTGGGGCTGGATCCGGGCTATCGGAACGGCGTGAAGGTCGCGGTGGCGGACCCGACGGGCCGGATCGTCGCCGTCGAGACCACCTACCCGCACGAGCCGCAGCGCCGCTGGCGCGAAGCCGTCACGACGCTCGGGCGGCTGTGCCGCCTCCACAAGGTCGAGCTGCTCGCCATCGGGAACGGCACGGCCTCCCGCGAGACCGAGCGGCTCGCCGCGGAGATCATCGCCGAGAATCCCGATCTCAAGCTGGCCAAGGTCTCGGTTTCCGAGGCCGGCGCCTCCGTCTACTCGGCCTCCGAGATCGCCGCCCGCGAATTGCCCGGTCTCGACGTGTCCCATCGTGGCGCCGCATCGATCGCCCGACGCCTTCAGGATCCCCTCGCCGAGTTGGTGAAGATCGATCCGAAATCGATCGGCGTCGGCCAGTATCAGCACGATGTGAGCGAGACGAAGCTGTCGCGCTCCCTCTCGGCGGTCGTGGAAGATGCCGTGAACGCGGTCGGCGTCGACGTGAACACGGCCTCCCCTGCCCTGCTGACCCAGGTGTCGGGCCTCGGCTCGACTCTGGCCGCGCGGATCATCACGCACCGCGACGCCAACGGCCCGTTCCGGACCCGAGCGGCGCTGAAATCCGTACCAGGCTTGGGCCCGAAGACCTTCGAGCTGGCGGCGGGCTTCCTGCGGATCCAGGGCGGCGACGACCCGCTCGACGCGTCCGGCGTCCACCCCGAGGCCTATCCGATCGTGCGCCGCATCCTGCAGGCGACGAAGAGCGACATCCGTGTCCTGCTCGGCAACACGGCGGCGCTCGGCAGCCTCAACCCCGAGACCTTCGTGGACGCGCGCTTCGGCCTTCCCACCGTGCGCGACATCTTCGCCGAGTTGGAGAAGCCCGGGCGCGATCCGCGCCCCGCGTTCCGTACGGCCAGTTTCCACGAGGGCGTCGAGACGATCGGCGATCTTAAGCCGGGCATGCAGCTCGAAGGCGTGGTCACCAACGTGGCGGCGTTCGGCGCCTTCGTGGATGTCGGAGTCCACCAGGACGGTCTGGTCCACATCTCGGCCATGGCGCGCCGCCGGATCGCATCGCCATCCGAGGTCGTCCGGGTCGGTGATGTCATCCGGGTCCTCGTGCTCGGCGTCGATGTCCCGCGCAAGCGCATCGCGCTGTCGATGCGGCTCGACGATCCCATCGAGCCGGCTGCGGGAGCCCCCCGCCCGAGGGAGGACCGCCCCGATCCGCGGCGGGATCGGCCGGACGGGCGTGCGAACGCGGCGCCGAATGGACCGCTCGCCGACGCGCTGCGACGGGCCGCCACCGCGCCGCAGCGCCGCCGGTGAAGGCGGTAAGACAGAGCGCAAAAGGAAACGGCCGGGGCGATGCCCCGGCCGTTTTTGTTGTCGGCGATGCCGCTCTTAGCGGAGCAGCTGCAGGATGCCCTGCTGCGCCTGGTTGGCCAGCGACAGGGCCGAGATGCCCAGCGACTGCCGGGTCGTCAGGGCCTGCGAGTTGGCCGCCTCCTGGTTGAGATCGGCCGCGGTGAGGTTGGACGATCCGGTATCCAGGATGTTGATCAGGTTCTTGCTGAAGTCCTGACGGTTCTGCACCACCGAGAGGTTCGAACCGAAGGTCGAGGCATCGGTGCGCAGCTGGCTGGAGGCAGAGGTCAAGCTGTTCAGGGTCGTGTTGATGTCGTCGTTCAGCAGGAAGTTGCCCTGTCCAGCGGTGGTCGTGCCTGCCGACTTGTTGGTGACCGCGTTGAGCTTGAGGCCGGCTGAGGTCTCGTCGGTCGCGGAAACCGTCAGGTTCGAGTTGCCCTTCGGGTTGAAGTTGATCGTCAGGTCCTTGTTGCTGCCCTTGCCCGAAATGAGGTTCGTGCCGTTGAAGCTCGAGTCACTGGCCAGCTGATCGATCTGGGTCAACAGGCTGTTGTACTGCGAGGCAAGTGTCGCACGGGCGGACACGCCGGAGACGGTCAGGTCCGAACTCAGGCCGGCCGCCGAGGTGGAACCATAGGCCGGTCCACTTGCGGCCGTACCCACCTTAAAACCGAGCGCCGTTTGGTCGCCCGGAGCCGCGAACTCGACGTCGGCGGACGCGTTCATGACGATCTTGGTGCCGTCTGTGCTCTTCGAGAAGCTGCCGGCGCCGACAGCCCCATTAAGAGCGCTGATCGCATCGTCAATCGTATTAGCGGTGGTGAGCGTGGCGGACGTCGAGGCACCGTTTACGAAAAGATTGACGGTGGTGTTACTGGCGGTGAACTTTGTCGAGGCAGTGCCGGTGGTGGTGATCTGCGTCGACAGCGCCTGGTTGGCGACCGACTTGGCCTGATCGACCAGCTTCTGGATCGACGTGATGCCTTGGTTGGCCGCCTGGATCGCCTGGACGCCGTTGGAGATGCCGTCGAGCAGGTTGCCCAGGTCGCCGGAGCGCTGGCTCAGCGACTGGGAGGTGAAGAAGCTGACCGGGTTGTCGAGGGCCGAGGAGACCTTCAGGCCGGTGGAGAGCCGGTTCTGGGTGGTCGCGGTCAACGACGCCGTATCCTGCAGGGAGAGCAGGTTCTGACGGGTGGCAGCAGTGAGGGTAACACCAGACATGGAAGCGATCCTTTTGATCGGGGAGCCGTCTTATTGGCGGCCCATGTGGTTTATCCAGCGCGGCTTGCCGAGATCTTAATGCGATGCTCGAACATTCAACCGCCGAAGAACAAAATTAACAAATGCCTTCAGGAAATACTCAGATGCTGCTCAGGTGTTGACGAGGTCAGGCCGGAAACGGATCGTCGCGCTCATGCGACTGCCTCGCGCGGCCTCCGCACGCGAACACCGTGTGGTCAGGCACTTCCGGCCAAGCCCGCACAGTGCGGGAGGCAACACCGAGACCGACATCTTCCAACGCACCGGATGCACGTTGCGTGGCGCTGCGGTCTCCGGGCGAGCCCGCGGCTCCGCCCCTCAGACGCCGCTCTCCGCGAGCCAAGTCCGCCACATGCCCCGGAAAGCGTCGCCGACGTCCCGGGCAAGGCCGCGATGATCCATCAGCGGGCTCGAGCGCATACGCTCGCGCAGACCGTGCCGGATCGATCTCAGGCGGTCGAGGTCGCGGCACAGATCCTGCGCGATCGCCACATAGGAATCGGCATCGTCGGCAATGAGGTCCGGAAGGCCGATCGCCGTCAGAACCAGCACACCGTGGCGCGCGACGGCGTGCCGACCGCGCAAGGCCACGATGGGCACACCCATCGACAACGTGTCGAAGCTCGTGGTGCCTCCGTTGTACGGGTATGGATCCAGCGCGACGTCTACGCGGTGATAGAGATCGTAGTAGCCGCTGTTCACGCGCCCCTGATAGATAATCCGATCCAGCGGCATACCTGCCGCCGCAAGGCGGTCATCGACGGCTCGGCGGACATCGGGATTGTCGATATCGCCGACAACCATGAACAGCCGCGCATCGGGCACGGCCGACATGATGCGTGCCCAGGTCTGCAGCGCCTCATCGCTGATTTTGGTCAGCCGATTGAAGCAGCCGAACGTCACGTATCCGGCGTCCTCGAACGGCGCCCGGCCGCGCACCGGCGGAAGATCATCGGGACCCTCGTAGGTCACCCAAACCTTCGGCAACCGCCAAAGGCGCTCCGAATGCAGCGCCTCGGTGAGACCCGGCGGATCGGTGATGGGATCGGAAAAGCGGTAGTCGATGGCGGTGAGACCGGTCGTGGCGGGGTGCCCGATCCAGGACACTTGAATCGGTGCCGGTTTCCTCGCGAAGACGAAAAGGCGGTTGCCCGCGCTGTGACCCGACAGATCGACGAGGATGTCGATTCGGTCACGCTCGATCAGGTCGGCGGCCTCATCATCATCGAGCCCGGAGATGTTGTGCCAAGCGTGGAACAACGGACGCAGTCGGTCCGACACGGAATCCTCGCTCGCATGCGTCATGTAGGCGAAGGCCGTGAAGTGTTCCTGGTCGACCGCACGCAGGTAGGGCTCGAAGAATCGGACCAGTGCGTGATTGCAGAGATCCCCCGAGACGAAGCCGACGCGCAGGGGACGATCCGGGTCGCGATCGTTGGCGAAGGGCCGGCGGCGCAGGAGCGGGTCCGCGAAGCGGCGGCCATAGGCCAGCGCGTCCGCGGTATAATCCTCTGGCGGGGTGTCAGCGGAGTAGAGCTTGGCGAACAAGCGATTCGAGGCAACGAACAGCTTCGACGGGTCGAGGGCGAGCGCCCGGTCGAAGGCGTCCACGGCCTCACCCAGACGGCCGAGTGCGAGAAGTGCGCTGCCACGGTTGCTGTACGCCCCGGCATTGTTCGCATCGAGGGCAATGGCCCGGTCGGCGTGCCGCAGCGCTTCGCCGAAGCGGAAACGGCGCTGGTAGACCCCCGAGATGTTGGCATGGGCCATCGCCAGATCGCCGTCGATCTCCAGCGCTTTCTCCAGAGCGGAGATGGCGCCGTCGTGATCCCCGCGATGGGTCAGCACGGTGCTGAGGCCGGTGAAGAAAAGCGCGTTCCGCGGCTCGCGCAGGAGCGCGATGCTGATCAGATCGAAGGCGAGTTCGAGCCTGTTCGTCCGGGCGGCGACAGCACCCGCGAGGTAGGTGGCGTGGCTGTGCTGATCATCGAGGAGGATGATGAGATCGAGCAGCGCATCCGCCTCCTTCCATTTGCTTAGGTCGTAGCGTCCCTGCGCCGCCGTGAGCGTACGGTCGATGAAGGCCTTCGTGAGCGCTCGCGCCTCGGGGCCGAACTTCTGCGCCTTGTAGCGCTCAAGGATTGCGCGCGCGTCGGGCAGCCGCTCGGCGGCGAGCAAGGCGGAGGCCAGCGCGATCCAGTGAGTCGGCTTCTCGGGCGCACCCCGAAGCGCCGTGACGAAGTGCGTGATGGCCTTCTCGGGCGCGGTGGCGGCGAGGAGCTGGCCCAACTCGTAATGCGCCTCGGGATGGTTCGGCTCTGCGCCCAGCACGCGGCTCAGGCTGGCCTGGGCCCGCTCGGAGCGACCGGCCGCCCGGTGATCGCGGGCTTTCGCGAGACAACGCTGGGCTAGACCGGATGAGGCCGACCGGACCGCCCGCCCATTGTGATGATCGAGCATGACCTGAGCCCTCCAGTGCACAGGACCGTCGCAAAACCAGGGTTAAAGCCGCGTAAAAATGGCCGTAACTCTCATTCCAAGGGAGCGATTTGGATCCCGCCATCGTGCATTCGAAGCGCTTGTAATTGCCGCGATGGGGTCGATCCGTGATGTCGGACGGTCGAGACGCAGTCCATCGTCCGCGCGGTCGCGCGCAGATGCTGCGCGGCATTGAAGGCGGCGATCTACTGCCCGCATGACCCGAGCCTCGCCATTTTCCCAACCAGAAGCGCGGACACATCCGTTGCCAGACCCGGACCAATGTTACTCCACGGCCTCAACGCGGGCGGCGCCGCGCGCCTCCAGCCGCGCGCTGGCCAGGATCCGCTGCCGGGCCTGAGGCTCGGTGATGGTGTTCCATAGGCGAAGCAGCTCACACGTCATGCCGGCTTCGTGAGCCTCGCTGTCGGGCAAGTAGAACACTTCGACGCGGCAGCCCATCACGGCCGCGATCTCGCTCAGACGTCTGACAGCGCGATCATCGACAGCCATAGGCAGATCAAATCCTGTTCGACGGCTGGCGCCGGCACTAACATCCGGCGGCCACCACAAACAAGTGATCGTTTTATACCAAATATGATCATTTTATATCATAATCCAAACGCGTCCCAGCTGTCGGAAGCTGAAATTGAAGCATTTCCTAGCTTGCTTCGGTCCACTCACCGCATCTCGTCGAGCGACAGAAGATCGCCTGATCCGCAACGCGGCAGGCGTGGCTCATCACACCAGCCCGCCGCGGAGGCCGATCAGCATCGCGGCACACGGAAACGTCACCCGGACTGGCCGCTGGCGCACGTGATGCGTGAACGAAGGTAATGACTCACAGCGGAGTCTTATTTCGGCCCGGATCTTAACACTGAAGCTGGCGCCAAATTTGGCTGTTAACCGCTCGTTAACGCCTGCGCCCTAGCGAGAGTCGGGCAGCCATCGATCGAATGGGCTGCACAGGTCGGGTGCACCTCCGATGTTCGTTTTGATAGCCGTTGGGATCAGCAGCGGCCTCCTTGCGGCGGCCGTGCTGGCGCCCGTCAGTTTCCTGGCTGCGCTGATCATCGCCCCGCTTGTCTCGAGTGCCGCTGCAATCCTCGCCTGTTTCCTGATCGCGTGGCGCAACACCGCGGAGACCGGGACACGTTTACAGCTCGATGCGCAGACCGACGCGATGGTTTTCGCGCTCCGCGACGTCGCCCAGAAAGCGACGGCCGTGTCACCCGCACCGCGGGTCGGATCGAGCCGCCGCAGCGCCGTCAAGGCGGGGTGAAACTGGTGGTGTGCTGGAACGCGTCGGACAACGCGATCCCCTGAGACACCGGGACGGTGCGCACGCTCGAGATCCGCCTCCTCACGGACACGGCAGGACCGATCGGCTACCGCCATCGCTCCTTCGTGCAGGCCAGTAGATAGACGGTGCGCATGCAGCGCTCCTGATCACCCTGCGAGCGCGCGCTCTTCATGCAGACATCCATCCCGGAGGTCAGCAACAGGCGGTCGATGTCCCGCTTCGACTCGCAGGTGAAGATCGGCTGGAAACCTTCGAACTGGCTTACCTGCCAGAAGATGGCGACGAAGGCCAAGAGACAGAACGCGCAGACCAACACCTTGCTGTCGTAAAACCAGTGGCGGCGCTCGGCCGCTATGACGGCGCGGGGGCTCACGGTTTGCCCGGTCCCATGATCGTGAACGGGACGCTGAGCCCCACGTCGCATCTCCGGCCCTCCCGCCGGCCTGGACAGGGCTTGCCGGCATCAGGACGCGCCCGAGGCCGCGGCCGCTGGCGAAGACCAAAGACTGTGCGGGCGGCGTCCATCGATTCCTGCTCGCTCATGGCCGGTGAACGACCCATCGACGGACATCCTCACGCTTGATCCGGGCGCATTTGCGGAACACGCCGGATTGACCGTCCGCCGGCCCGTGCAGCGCGCGAGAACGCGCTGCACGCCGAAGCCCCGTTCGGTTGCGGCACCACGATGTAGCACCGAATCCCGGTTCCGTTCAGTCGACCTCCGAGGGTTGCAGGTGAGGCTTCGGACCGGCACAGACGGCCGGCGGAGGGATGGCCCCTCCGGGCCTCGCGCCGTCGACCAACGATCGCGCGCATAACGCACCCGAGACCGCGAGCCGAGAAGGCGCACCGTGAAGCTCAGACCCGTCGTTGCACTCGGCACCGCCCTTGCGCTCGCAGGTCCCCTGTCGGCGCGCGCCGCCTGGACGGCGTCCGAGGGCCGTCCGCTCTTCACCAACGAGGCGAATTCGCGCGGCTACAACTATGCCCCGAGCCTGATCACGGAGAACGGGACCACCGACATCTGGTGGTGCGGCCAGGGCAAGACCGACGTGATCTACCACCGGTCCTACAATGCGCAGACAGGCTTCTCGCCGGCTCAGGTCGTGTTCCAGCCGACCCCGGGCTCATGGAACCGCCAGTACGTCTGCGACCCCAGCGTGATCAAGGGGAGTTTCACCAACCCGGCCGACGGGCAGCATTACGCCTACGCGATGTACTATTCGGGCGCTGACAATCTGCCGGGCAACAACAACCAGACGGGCCTGGCGTTCTCCAACGACAAGGTGACCTGGATCGACTACCCGTCGCCGGTGATCGCGCCTCTCAACCCGGTCGTTGCCCAGACCAATTACGGGGCCGGGCAGCCGGCGAGCTTCGCCGTCGGCGGCCAGCCGGGCCATTATGTCTTCGTCACGGACCTGACCGGGCCGCAGGGCGTGCCGGGCTTCGGCGACCTCTATGTGCGGCACACGGCCGACGGCGTGCATTTCGATGCGCCCGCCCGGGTGCCGAACCTCGCCACCGATGGCGCGTCGATCAATCCGAATTCCGATTTCGGATACGACGCGTCGTCGGGCGAGGTTTACGTGATCACCGGCCTGCCGGGGCGGGTGTGCGCGCAGGTGGCCTGCAAGGATCCGGCGCGCAACCCTGACCGCGAGACCTATCAGCTCGGCCTCTTCAAGATGCCGCTCAAGGCGCTGCTGAGCGGGAAGCCCGTACGTTGGACGCCGTCCGGCTACCTGAACTCGGACGTCACCGGCTTCTACCTCAATCACAGCCCCGGTTTTCAGCGCGATCCGCACGGCAGCCTCACGCCGTTCCTGCCGGCGATCACGGTCTTCTACGCGGGCGGCGATCCCTATCCCGGCACGTGGCGGATCGCGACGGCGACGCAATCGGTCGCGAACGATCGCGCGCCGCTAAAGCGGTATCTCGGGCCAGGCGGGCATTGGGTCACCACCGGCTATGCGGCACCGGATTTCGCGCTGGAATCCGTTCTTGGATCGCTGTTCCTCCTCCCGAGGCCCGGGACCGCCAAGCTCATGAGCTGCGTCGCCGGGACCGATCATTTCCTCAGCCGGGACGCACAATGCGAGGGGCAGACGCCCCTCGGCCAGACCGGCTACATCTCCGAGGCGCCGCAGCCGGGCAGTCACGCGCTGTTCCGCTGCAGGGCGGGCGCGCACGATCACTTCGTGTCGCGCGACAAGAGCTGCGAGGGCCAGACGAATGAGGGCCTGCTGGGCTACGCCCTCGACTAGGCCATCGACCGCCTCACGGCATCACCGGCGGGTGATAGGTCAGTGTGAAGGCGAGCGCCCAGAGCAGGAATAGCACCAGCGGCAGGTGCACGAGAAGCTGCAGGAAGCTGAAGCCGACGATGTCGCGCGCCTTCAGGCCGAGGATGCCGACCAGCGGCAGCATCCAGAACGGGTTGATCAGGTTCGGCAGCGCCTCGGCGGCGTTGTAGATCATCACCGCCCAGCCGAGATGGACCTTCAACTCGTTGGCCGCCTGCAGGACATAGGGCGCCTCCAGGAGCCACTTGCCGCCGCCCGAGGGCACGAAGAAGCCGAGGATCGCCGAGTAGACGCCCATGGTCAGCGGGAAGCTGCCGGTGGTGTTGAGGCTGACGAAGGCGTGGGTGATGGCATCCGAGGCAGAGGTTCCGGCGGCGTTCTTCGGCCCGGTGAGCATGCCGCTGATCGCCGCGTAGAGCGGGTACTGGATCAGGATGCCGGCCGTGGCGGGCACCGACTTCGCGACCGCCAGGAGGAAGCGCTTCGGCCGCCAATGGAGCAGCAGGCCGAGCGTGATGAACAGGAGGTTGTACGTGTTGAGGTTCGAGATCGCGACGATCCAGGACTGGCGCGCGAATTCCTGCACGATCCAGCCGCCGGCGATCAGCACGAGCAGGAGGGTCAGGATCGGCGAATGTTCGAGCCACTCGCCGGGCTGGCGGGCCGGGGGAAGGTCGTTCGTCTCGCGGGCCACGTCGACGCCGAGGCTCTCGGCGGTGACCGCCGTCTCGCGGCGGGGCGCCGAGGCGTAGGCGATCAACACCGAGACGACGAACAGCACCGCGGCGACCAGCATCGACTGCCACAGGAAGATCGTCTCGCTGAACGGGATGACGCCCGAGATGGCGAGCAGGTTCTTGGTCAGGCTCGCCGGATTGGCCTGGAGCTGCGCCGCCGAGGAGCTGAGACCCAGCGCCCAGGTCGCGCCGAGGCCGAGATAGGCCGCCGCGCCCGCGGCCCGGTAATCCATGCGCAGATCGGTGCGGCGCGCCAGTGCCCGGACCAGCAATCCGCCGAAGATCAGGCTGAGGCCCCAGCTGAGGAACGACGAGATCATGGTCGCGCCGGCCACGAAGCCGACCGCGCCGCGCCCGGTGCGCGGGATTTGGGCCATGCGCTCGATCAGCGCCTGCACGGGCGGCGACACGGCCACGACGTAGCCGCCGATCGTGACGAAGGCCATCTGCATCGTGAACGGGATCAGGCTCCAGAAACCGTCCCCGAAGCTCTTGGCGACGGCCGGCGCGGAGGCGCCGTTCGCCAGCGCCCCGAGCGCCACGATCACCACGGCGATCGCCACGAAGATGAACGCGTCCGGGAACCACCGTTCGGCCCAGTTGGTGAAACGGACGCCGAGCCGTTCCAGGGCACCGGTCTCCGGGGCGGTGTCCGGACCGGCCGGCCGCGCGGCTCGTGTTCGATCGATCGGCGTGACGGCCATGGGCATCCTCCGGGTTCGGCTCTCTCGGCCGCAGACCCGTCCGGTTAGCACACGGCTCCGTCGCTCCACGGCGGCGGATCATCCGGAGCATGACAAAGGACATGAAGCGTGGCGGCAGGAGCACAACCGCTGCGCGAGCCGTTCCTCGGGGTGCATGCGGCGAACGCCACCGCACCGTCGTCATCCCGGGGCCGCGCAGCGGCGCCCCGGAATGACGGTGACATCATCACGCCTCGAACAGCGCGTCTGCAGGCCCTCCTCAGCCTCCGGAGGTGACCCGGGCGCTCCCGCATCTAGCGCACGAGGCAGGGGCGCTTGTTGTCGAAGGTCCAGCCCGGAATCAGGGCCTGCATGGCCTGCGCGTCGTCGCGGGCGCCGAGGCCGTGCTTCTGGTAGAGCGCGTGAGCGGCCTCGACCTGCGGCCAGTCGATCTCGATGCCGAGCCCCGGACGCTCGGGCACCCGGACGAGCCCGCCCCGGATCGCGAGCGGCTCCTTGGTCAGGCGCTGGCCGTCCTGCCAGATCCAGTGCGTATCGATCGCCGTCACGCGGCCGGGCGCGGCGGCGGCGGCGTGAGTGAACATGGCGAGCGACACGTCGAAGTGGTTGTTCGAGTGCGAGCCCCAGGTCAGGTCGTGGTCGCGGCACAGCTGCGCCACGCGGACCGCACCCGCCAGGGTCCAGAAATGCGGGTCGGCCAGCGGGATGTCGACCGATCCCAACTGGATCGCGTGCCGCATCTGCCGCCAGTCGGTGGCGATCATGTTGGTGGCGGTCGGCAGACCCGTGGCCCGCCGGAACTCGGCCATGATCTCGCGGCCGGAGAAGCCCTCCTCGGCACCGCACGGGTCCTCGGCATAGGCGAGGACGTCGCCCTTGCCCTTGCACAAACGGATCGCCTCGGCCAAGCGCCAAGCGCCGTTCGGGTCGAGGGTCACGCGGGCCTGCGGGAAGCGCTTGGCGATCGCCGTGACGGCCTCGATTTCCTGCTCGCCGGCCAGCACGCCGCCCTTCAGCTTGAAGTCGTTGAAGCCGTAGCGGTCATGGGCCGCCTCGGCGAGCCGGACCACTGCCTCCGGGGTCAGGGCCTCCTCGTCGCGCAGGCGCAGCCAGCCGTCGCCGGCCTCCGGCGTGCGGTACGGCAGATCGGTGCGGCGGCGGTCGCCGACGTAGAACAGGTAGCCGAGCATCTCGACCGCATCCCGCTGCTGGCCTTCGCCGAGCAGCGCCGCAACCGGCACGTCGAGGAACTGTCCGAGCAGGTCGAGCAGCGCCGATTCGACGGCCGTCACCGCGTGGATCGTGATGCGCAAGTCAAAGGTCTGGAGGCCGCGCCCCGCGGCGTCGCGGTCGGAGAAGGTCGCGCGCATCGTGTTCAGGACCGCGTTCCAGGCGCCGAGCGGCTGGCCGACCACGAGGGCGCGCGCCTCCTCGAGCACCCCGCGGATGCCCTCGCCGCCGGGCACTTCGCCGAGACCGGTGGCGCCGGTCGAGTCGGTCAGGATGACGAGGTTGCGGGTGAAGAACGGCCCGTGCGCGCCGCTGAGGTTCAACAGCATGCTGTCGCGCCCGGCGACCGGGACCACCTTCATCTCGGTGACCACGGGGGTCTGCCGCTTGGCGTGAGGGGTCGCGGCGTGATCCGTCTGCATGGTTCCTCCTGCGTGTCTGAGGCGGGCCCGTCTTCGCGCGCGGGCCGCGCCGGATAGGTGGTTCCGGGACCCGGACGCGGCCGGCCCGCCGAACGTCAATGCGGGTCCAGATGGACCCGGCGAATTTCGCCGACCACGACGAGGTAGCAGAGCACCGCGATCAACGCGTTGGCGCCGACGAACACCAGGGCGCCCGAGAACGAACCGGTCTGCTGGACGATGTAGCCGATGGCGATCGGCGTGGTGATGCCGGCTGTGTTGCCGAAGGTGTTGAACAGGCCGCCCGACAAACCGCCGCTCTCCCGCGGCGAGGTGTCGGCCACCACCGCCCAGCCGAGGGCGCCGATGCCCTTCCCGAAGAAGGCGAGCGCCATCAGCCCGACCACCACGGCGTCGGCCTGGACGTAGTTGCAGCCGATGATCGACATGGACAGCAGCATGCCGCCGACGATCGGGATCTTCCGGGCGGCGGTCAGGGAGAAGCCGCGCTTCAGGAGCATGTCGGAGATGAAGCCGCCGAGGAGACCGCCGGCGAAGCCGCAGAGCGCTGGAAGCACGGCGGCGAAGCCGGCCTGGAGGATCGACAGGCCGCGCTCCTTGACGAGGTAGACCGGAAACCACGTGAGGAAGAAGTACGTCAGCACAGTGATGCAGTACTGCGCGATGTAGATGCCGACCAGCATGCGGTTCGACAGGAGCTGCCTGATGGTGCGGCCCGCGTGGGACGTCGCGTTCAGGCTGCCGCCGTCCATGTCGACGAGCGCCCCCCCGGCCTCGATGTAGTCGCGCTCGGCCCGGTTCACGGACGGGTGGTCCTTCGGGCCGTAGATGGTCTTCACCCAGACGAACGCGAAGGCGATCCCGAGGGCGCCCATCACGGTGAACACGTGGTGCCAACCGAAGGTGTGGACAATCCACGCCATCAGCGGCGTGAACAGCACGGTGGCGAAGTACTGCGCCGAGTTGAAGAACGCGGAGGCGAGCCCGCGCTCCGCGGCCGGGAACCACGCCGCGACGATGCGGGCATTGGCCGGGAAGATCGGGGCCTCCGTGATGCCGACCGCGAGGCGCAGGGCGAACAGCAGGATCACCGCGGTGAGGCCGGTGAAGAAGCCGATGCCGCCCTGAACCAGCGTAAAGGCGGACCAGAGGAAGATCGCCGCGGCATAGACCCACTTCACGCTGAAGCGGTCGAGAAGCCAGCCGCCCGGGATCTGCGCCAGCACGTAGGACCAGGACAGCGCCGAGAAGACGTAGCCCATCTGGACCGGCGTCAGGCCGAGATCCTTGGCCATGTCCGGACCGGCGATCGAGATGGTCGCGCGGTCGGCGTAGTTGATGGTCGTCGCGATGAACAGCATCAGGACGATGAGGAGGCGGACGCGGCTGCGTTTCTCGGCGATGACGCCGAGCGCAGGGCTCGTAGCACCGGTCATGAACGTTCTCCCTGAGAGGCGCCGCCCGGTCCGCCCGGACGGCTGCTGGTCCCGCCGTTGGTTCGGCTTGTTGTCTGGGACCTTTGGCGCGGGGCTTAGCGCCGGTCGCCGATGAGCGCCGTCAGCTCAGCCAGCTCGGTGGCGTCGAGATCGGTGAGCGGCGGCCGGACCGGGCCGGCCGGCCGGCCGACCGCATTCATGCCGGCCTTGACGATCGAGACCGCGTAGCCGCGCTTGCGGTTGCGGAGGGCGATGTAGGGCAGGACGAAGGCGCGCAGCTCGGCATAGACCGCGTCGCGGTCGCGCCGGCGCACGGCCTCGTAGAACGACAGTGCCCAGTCCGGCAGGAAGTTGAAGATCGCCGAGGAGTAGGTGGTGACACCCATCTCCAGGTAGGGCAGCGCGAAGGTCTCGGCGGTGGGCAGGCCGCCGATATAGGTGAGGCGGTCGCCGAGGCCGGCATAGACCCGCGTCATCAGCTCGACGTCGCCGACACCGTCCTTGAAGCCGACGAGGTTCGGGCAGCGCTCGCACAGACGTGCCAGGGTCTGTTCGTTGAGCTGCGCATTGGCGCGATTGTAGACGATGATTCCGAGCTTCGTGGCGCGGCAGACGGCCTCGACATGGGCGGCCAGGCCATCCTGTTCCGATCCCACCAGATAAGGTGGCAGCAGCAGCAGGCCGTCGGCTCCGGCGCTCTCGGCGGCCTTGGCCAGCTCGACCGCGATGGCCGTGCCGTGGCCGGCCGGCGCGATGACCGGCACCCGGCCGGCGGTCTCCTCGACTGCAGCGCGGAGCACGCGGTCGACCTCGGCGGGCGTAAGCGAGAAGAACTCGCCGGTGCCGCCCGCGGCGAACAGGCCGGCGACCTTGTGTTCGGCGAGCCGCGCGAGATTCCGGCGATACCCCCCCTCATCGAAGGCGAGATCGTCGCGGAAATGCGTGACGGGAAAGGACAGAAGGCCGGAACCCAGGGCCTGCGCCATCTCGGCGGGCGTCATCTTGGACATTGCGCGGTCCTCCCGAGCAGGCGTGCGCCTTGCTGATGCTGGCGGCGTCTCTATGGCCCTCCGATTTGTGCGTCCAATGTTGATTTTGGCTGATTTATCCCGGATCCTGCAACAATGTTCGATCTGGGCCACGTCCGCAGCTTCGTCGCCGTCGCCGAAGAGATGCATTTCGGCCGTGCCGCCGCGCGGCTGAACCTCTCGCAATCGCCGCTATCCCGGCAAATCCAGGCCCTGGAGCAATCTCTCGGGGTCACCCTTCTGGAGCGGACGACGCGCGCCGTCCGCCTGACGCCCGTCGGGCGCACCTTCCTGGCCGAGGCCTATCGAGTCCTGGCGGCGGCCGAGGGGGCCGCCCAGATCACCCGTCGGGCCGCCCAGGGCGAGAGCGGGCTGGTCCGCCTCGGCTTCACCGCGGCTTCGGCCTTCCGCGCCCTGCCCCGCCTGGTGGCGCAGGTCCGCGCGACCCTGCCGGACATCGACCTCGTCCTGGAGGAGATGGTCTCGGAGGAGCAGATGCAGGCGCTCAACGGCAAGCGGATCGACTTCGCATTGCTGCGCCCCTCCCCCGCATTGCTGAGTGAGGACGGTCCGATCGCAACGGCCCTCCTGCTGCGCGAACGCCTCGTCCTGGCGGTGCCGAGCGGCCGGCCGCTGGCATCGGCCCGGCAGCTCGGCATCCAGGCCCTCGACGGTCAGGCGCTGGTCACGTGGTCGCCGCGGGGCGGCCGCTACTTCGTCGAGCTGCTCGACCGCCTGTTCGAGGCGGCGAAGGTGCGCCCGCGGATCGTGCAGCGGGTCAACCAAGCGCATACCATGCTGGCGCTGGTCGGCGCCGGGCTCGGCGTCGCGCTGCTGCCGGAGAGCGTCCGCAGCATCCGCATGACCGGCGTGGTCCTGCGCCCGATCCGGCTGCCGACCTCCGCGCAGCCAGAGCTGATGCTCGCGTGGCGCCGCGACAACGAGAATCCCTGCCTTCCGACGGTCCGCAACGCGGCCTTCGGCCATGCTCGATCATCCGTCGCGACTCCGTGATCGGCTGCGCCTCTCGGGCAGGATCGATCCGACGCCGATCGGCCAAGCGGCGCTTGCGTCCATGCTCAGAGACAGGCAGGCCTACACCGAGGGTTGCATCGGCTCGGCATCCTTTCCGGCGTCTCGCCGGTGTGCAGCGCAAGCAACCACCTCTCGGTCCGGCAAAACACGATCTCGGTCCGGACATCACGAATGCCGGGTGCTTTGCCATGAACACAGCGGCATCCGAGAGGAGCGTAACCGCACCTTCCGGTGCGATCGATTTTCATTCACCACCGAATCGAGTTTCTGGAAACGAAGACGTCATGGATCGCACAAAAGAACAAACTAAGTTCCGATTCGTCGTATTCTCATCGATTGTCGTGATCGCGATGATCAACTACATTGACCGCGGTGCGATCTCCTACGCGGCGGCCGACATCACGGCCGAGTACAACCTGGATCGTGCGGCCTGGGGCGCCGTGCTCGGCTATTTCGGATACGGCTACATGTTCGGCGCCCTGATCGGCGGCGCCCTGGGCGATCGCTTCGGCGCCAAGCTGGTCTGGCTGATCGCAGGCGTCGCCTGGTCGGTGTTCGAAATCGCGACGGCTTACGCGGGCGATTTCGGGGTGGCCGCTTTGGGTGGTTCGGCCCTCGCGGGCTTCGCGGTCGTGCGCGTCCTGTTCGGGTTCTCGGAAGGACCCGCCTATTCCATCATCAACAAGACGGTCGGGAACTGGGCCACGCCACGCGAGCGCGGCTTCGCGGTCTCGATCGGGCTGCTCAGCACGCCCCTCGGCGCGCTGCTGACGGCACCGATGTCGGTCGGCCTGCTCCTGCTGACCGGCAGCTGGCGCGCCATGTTCTGGATCCTCGGCATCACCGGGCTGGTCGCGCTGCTCGCGTTCATGCGGATCTTCACCAATCGGCCGGAGGAAAACCCGCGGGTCAGCGCGGCGGAACTCGCCGAGATCCGCCGCGGCACCTCTGCCTCGGATGCCTCGTCGACATCGACAGGGCGGCAAGATTCTGATGTCCCGTGGTGGCTGTTCTTCACCAGTCGCACGATGGTCTTCAACACGATTGGCTATTTCGCATTCATCTACGTCAACTTCATGCTTCTCACCTGGACGCCGAAGTACCTGCAGGATCAATTCCACTTCAACCTGGCTTCGCTCTGGTATCTCGGCATGATCCCGTGGACCGGCCCCTGCCTGACGGTCCTGTTGGGTGGCCGCTTCTCCGATTGGCTTCTCAAGCGGACCGGAAACCTGCGCATTGCGCGCAGCTGGTTTGCCGCGCTCACGCTGCTTCTGACGACGCTCGTCTTTCTCGGAGTCTCACAAGCTACGAGCCCTGCCGCGGTGATCGCCCTGATGACCCTGGGCAACAGCCTCAACGCGCTCGTGAACACCGTGTACTGGACTGTGGTCATCGACACCGCCCCCCGCGAGCACCTCGGGACCTGGAGCGGCTTCATGCACTTCTTCGCCAATATCGGCTCGGTGCTCGCGCCGACGCTGGCGGGGATCCTGGCGAGCACCTACGGCTATCAGGCGATGTTCATCGCGACGGCGGTTGCGACCGGGATCGGCATGGCCGCGATGCTGCTGGTCAGTCCTGGCGTATTGCCGGTTCGTCGCGGCGCGGTCCCGCGCTGAGGAAGAGCGCGGGCGCGAGCCGAGGCGATGCATCACGGATGAGAGAACCGTGGGGCGCCGCGGTACGTCCGATTGAGGCCTGCCGGCTATCCGGCACCGGCTTCGAGGCCTCAGCCATGCTCCGCACGATCGTGCGCCGCTTCTATCGGACGCCGCCCAGCCCCGTCGCGGCGGCGTCCGTCGGCCGGTCCGCTTCACTCTGCAGACGATGCGCGGCAACGAACGAGAAGCGGCGCCGCAAGCCGAGGATCGGCCGTTCGATCAGGTGCCAGGACACCATCGCGAACAGGACGATGCAGGGCAGCGCCAACAGGACTTGCTGAGCCGTATTCCGCACTGGCACCAGGGCAACCAGGGCCTGCTGGATCGGCCAGCCGTACAGGTAGATCCCGTAGGAATAGTCGCCGCGCTTGAGCAGGGCCGGAACCCAGAGATCCGTCACGCCCAAGCAGACGGTGAGATAGATCAGCGGCGGCAGGACCACGAGGTTCAGGAACGGGTGGACCGGCACCGCGGTGACGGCCGTCAAATCGAAGGCGCCGGCGGCGAACACGATGGCTGCCGCAAGCCCGATCAAGCGCAGGTCGTAAGGGAGCCTGTAGCGATACAGGTAGGCTGCAATGCCCAGCAGGAACGCCACGTAGAGGCGCGACGCCTTATCGACGAACAACTTGTCGGCCAGTCGAGCCGTGAGGGTGACGGGGTCACCCAGGGCGCCGAGACCAAAGACGAAGCCGAGCCCGATCAAAGCGCCGGCCGCGCCGAGGACGAGACCCGGACGCCGCAGCAGGCCGGTCAAGACGCAGGCCGACATCAGCCCGTAGCAGACGATCTCGTGCGGGATGGTCCAAAGCGAGCCGTTGACGACATCGGTGGGGTTGTGCGCGAACACGCCCGGCAGGGTGTAGATGATCAGGCCGAGGATATTGGCGAGATAGCGGTAGGTCTGCGGATCGGTGGCGTAGTGCGACAAGGGCAGGTCGGTGAACAGCGGGCCGAGAACCACCGCGCTGAGCACGATCTCGACGGCAAGGGCGGGAATGATCCTGAGCGCTCTGTTGAGCAGGAAGTCGCGTAGCCGGAGGCGCAGGGCGCTTCCGGTAATCAGGAAGCCCGAGAGCCCGAAGAAGGCTGCGATGATGCCGTAGCTGCCGAGTTCGAAGAAGCCGTCGACGCGGGTGATCTCGTTGTTCACGATCGCGCGTCCATGCCAGACCACGACGGATACAGCCAAGACGATCCGCAACAAGTCGAAGCCGGGGGCAAGGCCGCCGCGGCGGTCGAGAACAGATCCGACGGTTTGCATCCGCGCGTCCGGCCCCTGTGCTGTTGCCGCGCAGCCCTAGCACGCGAGACCTTGCCAAAATGCGCTGCCGACCCCGATGCGGCGTCGGGCACGAGGCTGACCGCGGGACTGGCCGCCGACGCGACGGTGCCGCCTCGATCGAGGAACGGCAAACCGCGCTAGATCATCTGGAATGCGCCCGTCGCTTTCCAGCGCAGAAAAGCGTCGATCGTGAGCGCCACGCTGGGCAAGACGTCCGGCAGCGCGTCGGGCCTGAACCAAGCGACCCTCAGGTTCTCACCACCGTCGCTCCCCGCGGCGCCCGAGAACGTCTGCGTCGTGAACATCATGCTGAAGTAGTGGCAGACGTGTCCGTTCGGATACGTCCACACCTCGGTCTCGGGGCCGGACGCGAATCCGAACGGGACGAGATCTGAAATCCGGAGCCCGGTTTCCTCGAAGGTCTCGCGCACCGCGCAGGCGACGATATCCTCGCGCTCGTCCGGCACGCCGCCCGGCAGCCCCCAGAGATTGAAATCCGCGCGCAGTTCCAAGAGCACGCGACCCTGAGTGTCGGCGACAACGACGCGCGCGCCCGGCACGAGCAGCAGCCGCGAACCGACGGATGCGCGTAAGCGGCCGAGATAGGAGGTGGCGAAGTCGCTCACGTGGCGTTCAGCCCTTTACCTTGTTCATTGGACGGTCGTGATCCCGATTTCGTTACGGATCCAGGCCATTACGCCGGTCCTCCGAGCCCAAAGCCGCCCGTTCGTGCACAACGATGGTCGCGGCGAGATCGAGAATTCGCCTCTGCGCGAGCCCACGCAGTCCGGCCGCGCGGTCGGTCCACACCGTCTCCCCCGCCGCGAACAAGACTGAAGGTGATCCCTCTGATCGCCCGCGATTCCCGTGGATGGTGGGGCAGGTCGCCGACCGGCGGGACTGGTTCGTTTGCATGCGATGCCCGCTGGCGGAAGGGGTGGGAGCTTCCGACCCAACCCCCAGGGTTCAATCACTTCAATCACTTAAGTCACCAATGGAGATGGCGCTGTAGCAACACGCTGTAGCAATGAGGGCCATCGCTGTCGCCACAACTTGCACGGTTCATCTGCGTCAGTTTTTGAATCCTGTGTTGCAATAAGGGTGGACCAACTGCCCATTTTCAGCTTCGCCAACGCCACCCTCTCGCACCCGCTGGACATGATCATAAGACACAGATTTCCGTGGATCGAGTAAGCCGCTACAAATTGGACAACGAAGTGCGCTTCCTAAAGCGCTCCTTAAGAATACCATTGACTTCGCGTCTTCGGAAAATGACGGCGAGGTCGGCTTGATCGTTACATCTAAGATACGCCCGCGAAGACCAAGGAAAGCAATAACTTCTTCTAAAGTTAGAGTGCCGCCCGGAGAAAGGCGCTCGATTAAAAGACCGAACATATCGCGCATCTTCGGGACGCGTTGTCCCTTGGCTAAATTTTGCAGAATGATACCCAGCAAAGATTTATTTGCTATCAAAAAGTCTTCGACCCCCCTGCGAGCCAGAGTGAATTTACGGAAGAAGGTGGGATCATTGTTTGACAATTTTTCCTTTATCAGCAGGCTCATGCCCAGGAATAGAAACCGACTGTATTTTCCACGCTCATTGTAGAAATAGACGGCAGGGTGAAGGCCCAAACTAGCCGCTGAATTGCCGGTGATCCTGTTCAGGACCTTAAGCGACCTTTCCAAAACCAGGATCGTTTCCGAGCCAGTCAGATCCTCGGACTGCTTGTCTAGGTTGATGGGCTGATTGTTGCTGGATCCAGCTATCTCCATAAAATCGATCAGCAATGAGAGTGCGTCCAGTGGAGAAGTCGAGCCCCCAAAAGGCACGTCAAGAGTCTTCAGTGGCGTATCGACCTCTGGTTCAAATAGGGTCTTGAAGAATTGCCCAGCCAGGCCTTCGATCTGTTCCTGAACTAGGCCATCGAAAGAAGACCAGTACTTATGCCCCGATCCGGAACGGAGGATTGCCCTCGCAGCGATAGCTATTGCTTTTCTCCGATGCCTTATGAGGCGTTCCTCGGTATCGTCAAGAGGAGTTCCCTGACTGTTGATTTTGTAGAATGAGGTCTCCGCTGCCGAGGCGTTTCCTTGAATCCACTGCACCGAGATTGTTCGCGTGAATAACCTTCTGGCTCGCCGGGCAACGAGAGTGTCCTCTGCACTCTCTACGTTGACGCTGCTTATATCTTGAAATCGCCCCACTCGACTTTCAATGAGCGTCCGCGCACGACCAGCGACCCTTTTCTGATCGGCGGTTATGTTGTTGTTATATAGCCGGGTCGACTGAACCCCATCGCCGTAGTCATTTAGCATCCATGCGCGCAGAGCACTCAGTCTGTGACCGCCGTCGATAACAAAAATGAATGTGTTCGACTTCCATAGGATCAGCGAAGGAATTACCTCGTTGTCCAGAAAACTTGCTACAAAAGTTGCAATTTGATCTGGGGTCCAGTGATTAGTCTCTCTCTGGAAATCAGGCTTGCGAAGAAGTCTAAGAATTTGCGAGCTGCTCTGTAAATTGGCAATGGGAAAGTCGCGAAACAGATCAAGGTCGAACTCATTGCCTTCGCGGCTGAAATCTTCTCTCGGTATCATTGCATCGAGGTTGACGCGCTTGACCATTCGATTTGCTCAGCTTGCAGCCCGATAATTCGCTTACGCAAGGTTGTACAAGCTAGGCAGCAAGGTGACCAGGCCTTGCCCATAGTTCGGGCCAACAACAGCCTACGGTTCACCGGGGGCGTTCCAGCGGCCTTCGATCATGAGGCCGATCCGCAGGGCGAGTGCGTAACCCTTGCTGGTCAGGAAGTAGCAAATCTGTCGCCGGTTCTCTGGGTGCCTACGGGATACAACCAGATGAAGCGGCTCTTCCCGTTCTCGGCTTTGCTCTCCGATTTCGAGTAGCAGTCGAGACATAATGGGCTGTGTAGATCCCAGCATTTTCGCGTATTCTGTGGGCCCGAGACCTGGCTTGAGAGCTACCGCCAGGAAGGTATCGAAATAGGCCGTGGGCATCGCTGGATAGAGACGGCGGAACTCTTCCACTGCGATCCGGAGGCGCCCCAGAGATTGGAGCGGCAGGCCGTCGTTCGAGACCATCTCCGGGAAATCCAACGTAGTTACTCCTTCATGCCAACACGATTGCTTCATGGCAAAGGAAGGCCGCATGGCCCTCCGAGTGTGGCTCAAGCGCAAACGATGTTGTCGCTCAGATGGTCGTAGATGGCGCCCACGGTCGTCTCATCGGCAGCGTAGAAGATGTCACCGATTTGTGTGCCTGTAGGACAAGCCGCCAACTCAGCACGACCACGGGAAGTCGCGCCTACGAAGCCGTAGGTCTCACCCTCAACACCCAGCATCCCGTCCGGATCACCCTCCCGGAACGTGTAGAACATTACGTCGATCATCCACGCCATTGCTTCTAGTCCCCACATGGCCGCCAGTTTCCCCGGTCAGCGAGGGGTGTCTATCATGAGGCTTGATCATATGGAAGCAGTAGTTTCCAGATTTTGCATAGGTATTGGTATGTAAGGACCGGAGGCTCATCATGGGACCCACCGAAGTCCCAGAGGATCACTGCACGGCAAGGCCCAACAACAACTCGACCCTTTACCGGGAATTTGAAACTGGGTGGTAGGCCCTCACGCTGGACTTGCAGAGCGCAGAGGGACCCGCCAGCGAGGGATCCGCTTCCTTGTCTGTCCGTGAGCCGGATCGCCCCGGCCTACTCAGTCAACCAGCTATGCCAGCCCCAGCGTATCAGCGAGGCGAGCAACGTCTATCCCTTGCATCCCATAGGATTGGGCAGAACATTGGGGGACATTGGCTCTGTACTAACTGAGGCCAACTGCTTTCAGGATCACTCCACCCAACAGCACACAGCAGAAACCTGCGAAGGTAAGGCCTATGAAGGCCAGAGGGTTGCCCGCCTTGCTGTCACTTAGGGCCATGAGGATGTAGATGGCCGCCAGTCCAAAGAACCAAAGCATGCGATAGGTCTCGATCCCGGTTTAGTCATCAGCACATTACCACTCTGGTTTCCGAAGCTCCATAGTCGATTGCATATCGGCAAGTCGTATGGTTAGGTTTATTTGAGTGGTTGCGTCGAATATCTCTTGTCGGTTCGTCCAGATGCTGTATCGTTTGCATCAACGGTCGTAGTGGCTTCTGACACAGGGCGGTTGAGCGATGATCGAGGGCAAGGTGGTCACATACCTGCGGGTCTCCACGGATCGGCAGGGACGCTCGGGGCTGGGGCTTGAAGCTCAGCGCAAGGCGGTGACGGACTTCCTCAACGGTGGGCGACGCACGATGCTCGCTGAGTTCGTGGAGGTTGAGAGCGGGAGTCGGAATGATCGTCCGAAGCTCGCTGAGGCGTTGGCGCTGTGCCGCATCCACAAGGCCACGCTGGTTATTGCCAAGCTCGACCGCCTGTCTCGTGATGTTCACTTCCTGACTGGCCTGGAGCGGGCTGGGATACGGTTCGTGGCTGCTGACATGCCTGAGGCGAACGAGATGGTGGTCCACCTGATGGCAGTGATGGCCCAGGCGGAACGGAAGCTCATCTCGGCGCGGACCAAGGCCGCTTTGGCTGCTGCAAAGGCACGCGGGACGAAGCTCGGAGGCGACCGGGGACACATCGGGTCAGTGAGTGCTCTCGGGGCTGCGAAGTCGGCTGTGGTGCGCCAGGAGAAGGCTGCGGAGCGGGCGCAAGACCTCAGGCCGATCATTGCTGCCATCCGTGGGGAGGGCGCGGTGTCCTTGCGGGATGTGGCGGCTGGGCTCAACGGGCGGGGTATCACAACAGCCAGAGGTGCGGCGTGGACGGCCATGGCGGTCAGCAGGGTGCTGGGCGTGCTGGAGGTTCCTGGGGGCGCTGTGCGGGCTTCGTAGGCGACTCGGCGGCCTACATTGGAGGCGGTGGGGTGATCCGCCGGTTCCGGTAGTAAGTCAAGGCTGTCTTTTTCAGAATATCTCTACTCCTCAAAACCACCCCGCAACGCTGGAAACAGACCGTAAGCCATTGATAGACGCGGATTTGGTGCGGTCTACATAGTCCTCTCACCCCATTGCGAGCGGAGGACCAGTGTGAAACTTGGGTGTGGCTGCGGGCTCATCCGGATGCGCCGGAGGGCAGACTTGCGGTCACACACAAGCCATTTGCATTGGATCTGAATGCCCCCGTTATTATCATCACCATTCAACCTCGCTTCGGCGGTCGCTAAGTTACAAGGCGTAGGCCTCGGGCCGCTCCTCGATACACTCGGGATCGGACGGAAGACTTCCGAGACCACCGCTTCGTTATTACCACCATCACAGACCGCAGAGGCCCCGTGGCGACCACCAAGCTCACCGGACTTCTTGGGGCGCCTCCCGTTCCAGCCGGGATACACCGGGCTCTCTGGTCAGGCTTCGGGGGACGATGGTCTGATTACCTTCCGCAGTGGAGGCGGTTCGAGGCCACCGGACATGATCGAGAATGCTGACGGGCTCCTGATGACGAACCCCATGGCAAAGGCCTTCAAGGCACGTCAGGCGGCTGGGGAGGACGCTCAGCGACAGGCACAGTCGGATGAGACGGATGCCATGATCGAGGAGTTCGGGAAGACCAAGGCCCGGAAGGACGCCGCTTGGGACCAGGAGGTGTCTGCCAGGTCGGCTTACGCCGCTCAGCAATCAGAGGCCGAGTTCCAGGCCTTAACGAGCCAGAGGAGCCGGAGGACGACACCAAGGCCCGGAGGATACCTGCGGCTGGGTCGGGGGCCTAAGCGTGGCTGATAAGTTGACGATCACGCTCCCGTCCAGTGGACACTCGTATGAGGAACTGAAGGACATCGAGCGGACCACGGAGAGGCGTCAGGACAGGCCCTCGACCATTCCGCTGGGCGAACTCCACACTGCCGAGGAGGTCTTCCAGCCCCGTATCTTGACCGGTAGCGAATGTGTGGATGTGGAGCATGTCCGTACGCTCCTGACGCCCCTCAGGGACCACGGCCAGCCGCTTGGCCGGCTCTGGGTCACACCCATCGGGGACCGCTGGTTCGTCATCGACGGACACCACCGCCTTGCGGCGTACATCGCTCACGGTTTGGACAAGCCAATCCCGGTGGACATCTTTGAAGGGGATGTGGATGCGGCTGAGGCCAAGGCCGTAGGCGAGAACAGCAAAGACAAGCTTCCGATGTCCAGAGACTCCAAGCTGGAGAAGGCCTGGGCGCTCACTCTTCGGAAGACGCACACCATCGCTGTCATCGTTGCCAGTACCACCATCAGTGGCAAGACCGTGAGCAACATGCGGCGGCGCATGAGAGACTTGGGTGATGACGCTGCGAACTACACCTGGAAGCAGGCCAAGCGAGGCGACATGACCCAGGAGGATTTTGACTTCAGTGCGTGGATCGAGCGTGAAGCTGGGGAGATGGCTGAGCGTGTCTGCAAGGTCCCGAACAAGAAGGTCCTACAGCAGCCCGAGGTCTTCGCTCGAATGATCGAGATGGTGAACCCGCAGATGATTGGAGGCCTATTGGAACAGTGGGCGCACGAGCACCGGGAGACGTTCAAGCAGCTGGTGACTGAGATGGGCCAGGAGGAAGCCTTGGACCTCTGATGATCTGAGGAGACGCTGGGAGGTTCTACGGGGCCTCCCTTCGTACTCTCTAAGGCTCGTAATTACGAAGTCAGGCGCCAAGAGCTTATGCGATCAGTGCATTCTGAAGCACAGATACAATGCGAGCTATGCGTCTGCGGCACCGGGGTCAATCCCCAAACGGGGTACTATTGGGTTCAGGGGTGGCCGGCGTCACACGGCAGACCGACCCTTCAGAGCATCCCTGTCAGCTACGTAGCCTGGGAATAGTCAGCCGCTGGCCTTCGGGTCGCTTGTAATGGCTTCCAGAGCCAAGCGGGCCGCCCAGCGAGCTTCGTCTACCAGCGGAACCATGCGGTCACTGGTGGCCGTCCTCACAGTGCATCCAAAGGCGACATGAGGGCGATCAAAGCTTGCAGGTGCTGTTCCATCGCTACGGTTTGGATCGTGGTGTGAAGGGCCTCAGAGCCTTCCAGAAGGCCACCAGGGAGAAGGCCGCGAACCAAGAGCCCAGGATTGCCATGTGAGCCCCACGCCAGAACGGGGGCCAATCCAGCAGGTATCGCATTCTGTGGAATGATGGCGTCCAGGAAGGGTCTGCGTAGACTGGAGCACGCCAAAGCATCAGCGAACCCACTGCCAACAGGAGGACACCAGCCCCAGCGGCCTTCAGTCGATCCTGGAGCGTCGGTGGGAAATCGTCAGGCTCTAGCAGCGGCATCACCTGTCATCGAACCTGGTACTGGCGGGCCGATATGGAGGTGCGATAGGTCGAGCCCAGGATACCGAACCTTCTTGATTTCCGCATAGAGCGTGGCTGCTTGTAGACCGCGCCCATAGATCGACTCTTCGCCTTCGCTGTCTCTTCTCCAACCACCAAGTGCCCTGACCCGCTCCAAGCTGATCTGTGCTTCTCGGAGAGCGTCGCGGTAGTTGTGTCGGAAGCTGTGGAATGACACCCCAGGCGAGGCCACCCCGACTTTACCCAGGAAGCGGCGCTTGTCGTTGAACCATTTCGAGAATGGTCCTGAGAGGTAGCCCAGCGAGTCGGGTTCAAGCTCAGGGAACAGCCGAGCCTCCCCCTTGCTCCTCATGTGCTCAGCGAACACCAAGAGGCCAATCCGCTCCAATTCAGGATGGACGGGCACAAACCGCTTACCTGCGGCTGTCTTGATCCGCTTCCGGTCCCCTTCATCCTCTCCAGGCTCGCCAGCGTCATCAATCAGGATGACCGGAACGCCCTCGTAGGCTGTGATGTCCTTGGTCCGAAGCTGACATACCTCTCCGAGCCTCATGCCCGTCCACAGGGCAATCAGAGGCACCCAGAAGCGTCCCCTGCGGATGACATTGGGTCCGGGGACTCCGTAGCCCTCTTCATCGTTCTTGCAGCCCGTGTAGAGCGGAGCCGAGAAGATGGCCTTCAGCTGGTCCACCGAGAACGGCGCCTTAAGGTCCCTCTGGTTGCGGTCATCAGGGATTGCGAGCCCTTCGGCAGGGTTGCGGATGACCCGCCAGTTCTTCACGCCCCACTTGAACAGGGCCGAGAGGTTGTGGAGGTAATTGTTGACTGCGGACACACCCAGGCGCTCGAGTTTCTCAGCATCCGCAATCTTGGCAGCCTCTTCCAGCGACAATCCCCGGAACCGCTGAGATGCGTTCTTCGGGAGCCGCATGATGACGCTTCGAATGCGCTCGCAGTCCGTCCGGTGGATTGAGTCCACAGGCGTTTTAGCACCTAGCAACTCACGCATGGCCCGGAAGACCGTCTGGTAGGTCTTCAACGTGCCTGGGGTACGCTTCCGAGTCGGGTCCGCAAGGTAGTCTGTGATTAGTTCTTCGATGGTGTAGGAACGGGCATTAGATACCGCTGAGGGGGCCGGAGGCGTCTCAACCACATCGCCGGCGTTGCGAGACCTCATGATTTCGTTGGCACGCTTCTCTGCCTTTAGGTACTCAAAGAACAGACGACGCCATGCCTCGGAGCCAGGCTTGAGCTTGATGCCCTGCTCCTCCAGACGGAACTTGAACCCAAAATCCCCGTACGGACCATCGGCTGAGTTCAGGGCCAAAGCCTGCCGCAGGTAGTAGTCAGCGCTCTCAAGCTCAATTTCGCTCTCTTCATGAGCCTGGCGGTCACGCCCGTAGCGCCGGTAACCCTCATCGTCCGTCAAAACCTGAGACAGCCATAGGGCACCAAGCCGCGCAATCTCCGCGTCGCTGAGTGTGTCTTCTTCGCCGCGCAGGAACCTCCGTGCCTCCTGAAGCTGGCGGTCAAACTCCACGGACTTCAGACGGGCACGGCGCTTGGCTTCCGCAGGATCAGAGGTGCCCAGGGCAATCCATTTCTGACCGCTGGCGCCCCCGGGAATCACCTCACGGAGGTCAGCAGGCACCCAGGCGCGGAACGCGTAGGTCCCATTCGGACGGCGGACGATGCGGCTATCAAGGGCCATCAGATGGAGGCTGACTGTAGCGATAAGCTGTAGCAGTCGTGCCGCTCAACCCGCTGTAAGTCAACGCTTCTTTGCGCCCCAGCCACTTAGGGAGGAACTGGCGGAAGGGGTGGGATTCGAACCCACGGTGGAGTTGCCCCCACGGCGGTTTTCAAGACCGCTGCCTTAAACCACTCGGCCACCCTTCCTGGCGGCTTCCGCAACTGCACGGTTACGGCCCCGGCAGAGGGTGCGTCAACCGGAGAACAAGCGGTTGACCTCCCGGAACATTCCGCCTATCTCACCGCCCACGCCTGAAGCCGCTGAATGCAGCACGGGCGGCGCCCAGCCGTCCGCGTGCCAGACGGGCCGGGCCTAAAGCCGATTGGGGGATAGTTTAACGGTAGAACGGTGGACTCTGACTCCTCTAGTCCTGGTTCGAATCCAGGTCCCCCAGCCACCACGTCAGCCCGCCCGATCAGCGATCCGGCGGGTTTTTTCTTGTCCCGGGCTCACCAGATCCCGTTCGGCATCCCTGCAGGGATCAAGCGGGCTCAAGTCTGCGCCCGGGCCGCCGGCCGAGGCCGAGTCTTCCCATTTCGCGCAGGAAACACCCCATCCTCACGTTGACGCACCTCGCCGACGCCGCCTAGATCAAGCCATGCGCTGGCGCCTGCACCAGACTGTTCGGAGCCGCGCGGCCATAGGATTGCTCGCGCTCTACGCGCTGCTGCTTCAGGCGTTCCTCGGTTACGCCACGCCCGCCGAAGCCATCGTGGGGACGGGTGCGGTTATCTGCGCCGAACACCCGGCCGACGCTTCGGGCGGCGGAACGGTTAACAAACACATCCATCCCTGTTGCACCGTGGTCCAGGCTGGGGCCTTGGCGTTGCCGAGCCTCGAACCGGCCGCGTCGGCATGGCCTTCCGCACCGATGGTCCGCCTCGCCTGGCGTCCCGAAGCCGAGCTTCCGAAAACCGGACCACCGCAGTGCGACGGCACCGCACGAGGTCCCCCCGAAGCTTGACGATCCCGTTCGCTGATCGCTCAAGCTCGGATAGCCCTTTCCATGTCGATCCTTCTGCACGGCAGCGCCCCCGCATACGGGGCGCGCGCCGCATTGCGATTCTCGCGCGACGCCGTCTATCGGGCGGTCTGGCGCTGGCACTTCTATGCCGGCCTGCTGTGCCTGCCGTTCCTGATCAGCCTGTCGGCGACCGGCGCGCTCTACCTGTTCAAGAACGAGATTAACGGCAGCCTGTTCGCCTACCGCACCCGGGTCGTCCCGCAGGCGGTGCCCGCTCTCGGGCCGGACCGGCTGATCTTCAACGCCCTGCAGGCCGTGCCGGATGCGGCGCCCGTCTCCTACAGCGACCCCGCGACGCCCGATGGCAGCGCGGTGGTGACGCTGGCCTCGGGCGCGCGCCGGATCCTGGTCTACTTGGATCCCTATACCGGCGCCGTGCTCGACCGCGTCGCACGCGATGCGGAGTTCATGACGGTGGTGCGCGGGCTGCACAGCCTCGCCTATCTCGGAGCGTCCGCGAACGCCGTGATCGAGGTGGTCGCGGGCTTCGCCGTCATCCTGGTGGTGACCGGGGCCTACCTGTGGTGGCCGCGCGGCGGGGGCGGCATGGTCAGCGTGCGCGGCACGCCGCGGCACCGCGTGTGGTGGCGCGACCTCCACGCGGTGACCGGCCTCGTGGCCGGCGCGGGCCTGCTGTTCCTGGCGCTCACCGGATTGCCGTGGTCAATCTGGTGGGGCCAGCAGCTGCGCACGTGGTCGAACGCCGCCGGGCTCGGCCAACCCGCCGCGCTCTGGTCGAATCGGCCGGTCTCGACGGTGCCGCTGCGCGATCGCCTGTCGGAACCCGGCTGGACGCTGCAGGACGCGCCAGTGCCGCGCTCGGGAGCCGCGCCCGCGGCGGCCGCCACCATCGGGATCGATGAAGCCGCCGCGACCCTCATCCGGCTCGGCATGGCCCGCGGCTACGAATTGGCGCTGCCGGTCGGAGCGGATGGGGTCTACGCGGCGTCGGTCTATCCACACGACGTCACCCGCCAGCGGGTGATCGCGCTCGATCAGTATACCGGCACACCGCTGCTCGACGTCCATTTCGCCGATCTGGGCCCGGTCGGCCGGGCCATCCAGTACGGGATCGGCATCCACAAAGGCGAACACTGGGGCCGCGCGAACCAGCTCGCCATGCTGGCGTTCTGCCTCGCCACGATCCTGCTCGCCGTGACCGCCGGGACGATGTGGTGGAAGCGCCGCCCTGCCGGCGGCCTCGGCGTGCCGCCCTGGCCGCGGGACCGGCGCGTCGCCATTACCGTGACCGCCCTGGTCGCCGTTCTCGGAGCCCTGTTCCCGCTCACCGGCCTGGCAATCCTCGCCATGCTCGGACTCGACCTCGCCGCGCAGCGGGTCCGCAACCGGCTCCGCGCCTGATCGCGACGCCCTTCCGCGGCGTCAGAGCCGCGCCATCGATCAGACGAGACCAAATCATGTCCACCCGACACGCTGCCCTGTGCGGCGGCCCCCTCGCGCTGCTGCTCGCCGGCACCCCGGCGGCCCTGGCGCAGACCTCGATCACGCTGGACGAACTCTCCGTCGAGGGTGAGGCATCGCCGGCCAAGGGCCGGGACGCGACCGCTCCTTTCGGCGTGGCCGCGCCTCCGGGCTCGGCGCCCTCGGTGATCGAGCATCCGGTCGGCGAGATCGTCACCAGCATCGGTCAGACCAACACCATCGCGGACCGCCCGGCGACCAGCATCGGCGCGGTGCTGGCGAACAGCCCGGGCGTCACGGTGCGGCAGGGCAATGGCGGCCGCGACGTGATCATCTCGATCCGGGGCAACAATGCCCGCTCGACCGGGGTGATCAAGAACACCGTCGTGCTGGAGGACGGCTTCATTCTCACGCAGCCGGACGGCGCGGCCCGGTTCGACCTGACGGATCCCCGCGCCTACAGCCGCATCGACGTGTTCCGTGGGCCGCAATCGCCGCTCTTCGGCAATTACGCGACCGGGGGCGCGATCGCGTTCCGGACCCGCACCGGGCGCGAGATCGACGGCTACGAGATCGGCGTCGATGCCGGCAGCTTCGGCTATCTGAGCAATTACTTCATCGTCGGCGGCGTCAGCGGGCCGTTCGAGATCAGCCTGTTCGCCAGCGACGTGCGGGCCAACGGCTATCAGGACCACGCGAGCTACGACACGCAGACCATCAACCTTCTGGCGAGCTACACCCCGACGCCGGACAACCGCTTCACCCTGAAGGTGATCAACAGCACCCTCGACACCAATCTTCCGGCACGCGCGTCCCTGGCCCAGTACCGGATCAACCCCTACCAGCGGGGCTGCGCCGCGACAGCGAGCGCGGCGCCGGGCTGCGCGACCTTCAACCTCCTCAGCAACGGCGCCTTCGGCGCCACCGTCCCGGTCACCGCTGACGAGGGCGGCTTTGGGCGCAACGACCGCCGGACCATCGTGGCGGCGCGCTGGGAGCACGATCTCGACGCCTTCACCACGTGGCGCACGCAGCTCGGCTTCGACGAGCGCAACTTCAACCAACCGTTCTACACGACCTCCTCGCGCGGCTCGTATCCGTCCTGGAACTTCCTCACGGATGTGACACGGCGCGGCGACCTCTTCGGGCTGCCGGCGACGGGCTACGTGGCCCTCGCCTACAACACGATCGACAATCACATCACTACCTTCAACCGCGCCCCCTATAGCGGGCCCCGCCTCGGGGCGCTGATCGGCGATCAGGGCGCCGTGCAGTCCAATCTCGGCGGCCGGGCTCGGCTCGAACTCGCCCTGTCGGACCAGTGGACCGGGATCGTCGGCCTCAGCGCCGAGGGCACGGCGATCACGGGCCGCAATCTCGCCTTCAGCTACGCGGCGAGCGGCACGGCGCGGAGCTTCGCGGACGTCGATCGGAGCTTCCTCAACGTGGCCCCGGAGCTGGCGCTGGTCTACCGGCCGGACGAAGCCTGGGCCCTGCGCGGCCGGGTCGCCACCGGCTACACCACGCCGGCGGCGAGCAACCTGTTCATCACGCCGGCCGGCCTTCCCGGCAACAACACGCAGCTCCAGACGCAGCAGAACGTGGGCTTCGATCTCGGCGCGGAGTGGAGCCCCGTCGAGACCCTGCGGCTCAGCGTGACCGGATTCTACGAGTTCTTCCGCAACGAGTTGGTCTCTCAGTCACCGGGGGCCGGCCTCCTCGCCTACACGTTCAACGCGCCGGCTTCCGAACATCGGGGGCTGGAGGTCGGCGCGGAATGGGCCTTCGCGCCGGGCTGGCGTGGGGTTCTGGCCTACACCTTCGACGACCAGATCTACACGCGCTACACGGAGCAGCTGAGCGCCGGCAGCCTGACGCGCCGCTTCGACCGGGCCGGCAACCAGATCCCCGGCGTTCCGGCCCACCAGCTCCTCGCGCGTCTCGGCTACGACGTGCCGAGCGGCCCGCTCGCCGGGTTGGGCGGCTTTGTCGAGACCGTGGTGCAGGGCGACTTCTATCTCGACAACGCCAACCTGCTGAAGGCGCCCGGATATGCGGTCGTCAACGCCAACGTGCATTACGCGACCGAGCTGACCGGCGGGTACGCAAAGCGGCTGAGCGTCTATCTCGAGGTCCGCAACGTCTTCGACACCACCTATGTCGCCTCGGCCCAGAATCTGGCCAACACGATCAGCGGAACGACCGGTCTGCAGAACAATGCGGCTACTCTGGCGACGACCACGGGATCAGTCTTCGCGGGTGCGCCGCGGAACATCGTGGGCGGCATGCGGCTGGCATTTTGATAACCGCACTTGGGCCTGCGCGTGGTGCGCGGTCCGGGCTTGCACTAAGGTCCGCGCTGGATCGCCAGGGCGGCTCCCGTGGCCGCGCGGCCGAGCCCGCGCGGCGCGGGCCGATGCTGGTGGGGCTGGCGCGGTGTGCGGATGAGGCGGCGGAGCGTAATCGCTGGATTGCCCTTAGCGCTGGCAGCGTGGCCCCTCGGCGCGCGCGCGCAATCGCAACCGGCGCACGTGACGGCGCTCTGGCCGTTCGCAGCCGACGATGCCGAAGGTCTGGCCCTCTCGGCGGCATTTCACGCGGCCCTTCGTGACCACGGCCGAGGCACCTTGCGGGTTGAGGACCAGTGGGGCGGGGCCGACCGCGAGCGCACGCGCCTGCTCGCAGCCGATCTGGTCGCCAAAGAACCGCAGGTCATCTTCACGTATCTGAGCGCCCAGCTCACGGCCGTGTCCGCGCTGACCCGCAAGATCCCGATTGTGTTCGTAGGGGCGTCCGACCCGGTCGGCTTCGGCTACGTCGCGAGCCTGCAGCGTCCGGGGGGCAACATCACGGGCTTCACCCTGTACGAGTCGTCGCTCGGCGGGAAATGGCTGGCCGCCCTCAAGGAGGCGGCTCCAACGCTCCGGCGCGTCACGCTCCTGGCAAACCCGAGCAGCGAGATACGGGGCAACAACTTCTACGCGGATCCCTTCAGAAGCGCGGCCACCGCCCTGGGGATCGAACCCGACGTTGTGATGGTCCAGAGAAGCACCGACATCGACCCCGTTATCGCCGACCTCGGACGGCAGGGCGATGCCGGGCTCATCGTGGCTCCCGGCACCTTCAGCGAAGCGAACGGCGACCGCATCGTCGCGCTGACGGCGGATCACCGGATCCCGACCGTGTTCGCCATCCGGCGTTTCGCCAACCGCGGCGGGCTGATGTCATACGGTCCCGACACCACCGAGGCGGTCCGGCGCGCGGCCGCCTATGTCGACCGTATCCTGCACGGCGACAATCCCGCGACCCTGCCGGTTCAGGCCCCCACGAAGTTCGATCTCGTGGTGAACCTGAAGACCGCGCGCAGCCTCGGTCTGGATGTCTCGTCGGCGCTGCTCGCTCAGGCTGATGAGATCGTCGAATGACGAGCCTTCGCGCGCTCGGCGCGGCTCCCGATCTACTCGGCGCACCGAAGCGGTTCCGCCTCCCGCTTTCCGGAAAGTTCGCGGTGGCCTTCGTCGGCCTCGTGACCCTCGTGCTGCTCATCAACGGCGTCGTCGACCTGTCCCTGAACTTCGAGGATGCCAAGCGGACGGCGATCGAGGTGCAGCGCGAGAAGGCGCGCGGAGCTGCGGAACGCGTCGAAGCCTTCCTCTCCGAGATCGAGAGCCAGATCGGCTGGACGACACGGGCGGAGTGGCGCCGGGTTCCCCTGGAGCAACAGCGCTACGACTTCATCCGGCTGCTGCGTCAGGCTCCCGCCATCACCGAGGTCGCCTATCTCGATCCCAGCGGCAAGGAACAGCTGCGGGTCTCGCGCCTTGAGCCGGACGTCGTCGCCAGCGGCAAGGATTTCTCCACCGCGCCGCGCTTCACCCAGGCGCTCAAGGACAAGACCTGGTTCGGGCCGGTCTACTTTCGGCGCGGATCCGAGCCGTACATGACGGTTTCGGTCGCGCATGCTGGGCGCGATCCGGGCGTGACCGTCGCGGAGGTCAACCTGAAGCTGATCTGGGACGTGGTCAGCGCGATCCGCAATGGCACGAGCGGCTACGCCTTCGTGACCACCGCGACCGGACGCCTGATCGCCCATCCGGACCTGAGCCTCGTCCTGCGCGACACCGACCTGTCCGGCCTGCCGGAGGTCGCCGGAGCGTTGTCCGGAAAGGCGGGCGCGAAGGATTACGAGATCACCAGCGGGCTCGGCGGCGGGCTCGTGCTCGCCGCGCACGCCGTGGTCCCGCGCGTCGACTGGATCGTGTTCGTACAGCTGTCGCTGCGGGAGGCGATGGAACCACTCACCGAATCGATCATCCAGACCGTGTCGCTGATGGGGCTGGGCGTCCTCATGGCGGGTGTGGCCGGAACCTTCCTGGCCCGACGCATGGTGATCCCGATCCGTCAGCTCGAGGACGGTGCGGAGCGCTTCGGCGCCGGTGACCTGTCCGAGCGCATCGTGATCCGCACCGGCGACGAGATCGAGACCCTCGCCCACCGGTTCAACTCCATGGCCCGCCGCGTCCAGGAATCCTACGAGACCCTGGAAGCCAAGGTCGAGGAGCGGACCCGCGACCTGAACCAATCCCTCGACGACCTGCAGAGGGCGCAGAGCCGCCTCGTGCAGTCCGAGAAGCTCGCTTCGCTAGGGCAGCTCACCGCGGGAATCGCCCACGAGATCAAGAACCCTTTGAACTTCGTGAACAACTTCGCGTCGCTCTCGAAAGAGCTGGTGGACGAGCTTCGGGACGCGCTCAAGCCCGCAGCACTCGACCCCGACATCCGAGACGAGGTCGACGAGATCGCCGGACTTCTGAAGGGCAACCTCGATAAGGTGGTCCAGCACGGCCGGCGCGCCGACTCGATCGTCAAGAACATGCTGCTGCACTCGCGCACGGGTTCCGGCGAGCACCGCCCGGTCGAGATCAACGCCCTCGTGGAGGAAAGCCTGAACTTGGCCTATCACGGCGCCCGCGCAGCCAAACCCAGCTTCAACGTGACCCTCGCCCGCGATTACGACCCGGCGGCCGGTATTGCCGACATCTATCCGCAGGAGATCACGCGCGTCCTGTTGAACCTGATGTCGAACGGCTTCTACGCCACCGAAAAGAGAGCCGAGGGTGTCGTGCCGGGCTATGCGCCGACCCTGTCGGTCGTCACACGGGATCGCGGCGACAGCGTCGAGATCCGTGTGCGCGACAACGGCACCGGGATACCCGAGAGCGTCAAGGCCAAGATGTTCGACCCGTTCTTCACCACCAAGCCGGCCGGTGAGGGCACCGGGCTCGGCCTGTCCTTGAGCCACGACATCGTGGTGAAGCAGCATGGTGGCACGGTCGACGTCGCGACGGAGCCCGGCGCATTCACCGAGTTCACGATCGTGCTGCCCCGGCAGGGGGCGGATGTGGCTGAGCCCGTGACCGCACCCACACCCGCCTTCGCGGTCGAGCCCAAGAGCCAGCCATGAACGTCCTGATCCTCGTGGTCGATGACGAACCCGACGTGACCGACCTGTTCCGCCAGCAGTTTCGCCGCGAGCTCCGGGCCGGGCGTTTCGAGATGGCGTTCGCCCATTCGGCACCGGAGGCGCTGTCGCGCATCACCGCCTCGGACGGCCCGAGCCTGATCCTGATGTTCTCCGACATCAACATGCCGGGAATGACCGGGCTGGAACTCCTCCCGCTGGTGCGGGCCGCGCGGCCCGACGTGCCGGTGATCATGATCACCGCCTACGGCGACGCCGCGACGCGCGAGGCCGTCGAGGCCGCCGGCGCGGTCGGGCTGATCACCAAGCCCATCGACTTCGCGCTGCTGAAGGCGGAGGTCGACCGCAGGCTCGCCACGATCGGGGAGACGGAATGAGTTCGGGCCTGCCCAGCGCCAAGATCCTGGTGGTCGACGACGAGCCGGACCTCGAGGCGCTGATCACCCAGAAGTTCCGCCGTCAGATCCGGCAGGGTTTGGTCACGTTCCTGTTCGCACACGATGGGCAGGAGGCGCTGGAGAGCCTGTCCGAGAACCGCGACATCGACCTCGTGGTGTCGGACATCAACATGCCGCGCATGGACGGGCTGACGCTGCTCGCCAAGCTAGAGGAGCTCGCCGACCGGCCGACGACCATCATCGTCTCGGCCTATGGGGATATGGCGAATATCCGCACCGCGATGAACCGGGGCGCCTTCGACTTCCTGACGAAGCCGATCGACTTCACGGATCTGGAGACAACGATCGAGCGGACGCTGCGACACGTCGAGGCTTTGCGCGAGGGACGGCGGCGGCAATCGCTCGCCGAGCGCGCGCACGCGTCGCTCGCGCGCTACTTCTCGCCGAATCTCGCCGAGCAGCTCGCCGGGGACGCGTCGGGCCTGGAACTTGGCGGCCACCGTCGGGACGTGGCGTCGCTGTTCACGGACATCGCGGGCTTCACCAGCCTGGTCGAGAGTCTCGACCCGACCCAGCTGGCCGAGATCCTCAACGGCTACTTCGCCGAGCTGACCGACCTCGTCTTCGCCCACGAGGGGACCGTGGCCAAGATCGTCGGCGACGCGCTCCACGTCCTGTTCGGGGCGCCGGGAGACCAGCCGGACCACGCGGCCCGCGCGGTCGGCTGCGCGCTGGCCCTCGATGAGGCCGCCGAAGGCTTCCGGGCCCGCTGGCGCGAGCGCGGCATCGAGATCGGCGTGACGCGGATCGGCGTCCATGCCGGGCCGGCCATCGTGGGGAATTTCGGTGGCGGCCGCTATTTCGACTACACGGCCTACGGCGACACCATCAACACGGCGGCCCGCCTGGAGAATGCCAACAAGGCGTTCGGGACGCGGATCTGCGTGAGCGAGAGCGTGGTCATCCGCGCCGGCCAGTTCCGCGGCCGTCCGCTCGGCGACCTGCTCCTGCGCGGCAAGCAGGAGGCTCTGCGTGCCTTCGAACCCCTCACCGAAATCGTCTACGACGCGGCCTCGTTGACCCGCTACCAGGAAGCCTTCGCCAAGCTGGAGGCCGGCGAAGCCGCGGCGCTCCCCGCTTTCGCGGCCCTGGTCGGGCTGCGCCCCGACGACGGCGTGGCCGCCTACCACCTGAAGCGCCTGCTCAACGGATCGAATGGAACCCGCATCGAGATCCGCTGACGGCGCGGCGGGGCGCGCCCGCGAACCGGTGCCGGCCGGAGTGCCGGCATGAGACGGCGTGACCTGATCCTGGGCCTGGGCAGTGCTGCGGCCTGGCCCGCATCCGGCCTGGCCCAGTCCGGAGGGCAGCGCCGGCTGGGGATCCTCCTCGTCTACGGAGAGACCCATCCCGACAGTCCGGTGATCGTCGGTACGCTGAAGGAATCCCTGCAGCGGGCCGGATGGATCTGGGGCCAGAACCTCGCGGTCGATCTCCGCTATGGCAACGGCGATGCCGAGACGCTGCGCCGGCAGACGAACGAGATCCTCACGCAGAAACCCGATGTCGTCCTGGCGCAGGGCGTCGTCGGGGCGACCGCGCTACAGCGGGCGACGACGACCGTCCCGGTCGTGTTCATGATGCTGCAGGATCCGATCGGAGCCGGCTTCGTGACCAGCCTGTCGCGGCCCGGCGGAAATCTCACGGGCTTCACGAACTTCGACTTCACCCTGGTGGGCAAGTGGCTGCAGCTCCTTAAGGAACTCGACCCGGACGTCACCCGCGCGCTCGCTCTGGTCAACCCCGATTATCCCGCCCGCCTGGCGGCCTATACGGCCGAACTCGCGCGGGTCGGCCCCGGGCTGGGCATCGAGGCGCGGATTGCCGGCATCCACAATGCCGAAGAGATCGCACAGGCGATCCCCCCCTTCGCCGGGGAGCCCGGGGGTGGGCTGATCGCGCTGCCCGACGCGGTGACCGGGGTCTACGGTCAGCGGATCATCGATCTGGCGGCAGCCTATCGCCTCCCCGCGGTCTACGCCTACGCGGCGCAGGTGCGGATGGGCGGTCTCGCGGCCTATACGACCAGCGTCGTGCAAGACGTGCAGCGGGCGGCCGGCTACATCGACCGGATCCTGCGCGGCGCCGTCGTCGGCGACCTGCCCGTTCAGGCCAGCGAGCGCTTCCTGACCGTGATCAATCTCCGGACGGCCGCCGCCCTCGGTCTGACGATCGCGCCCTCGCTGATGGCGAAGGCCGACGAGCTGATCGAGTAGCGGCGTCTCCAGACGAAGCCGTGCGCCGTCCCGGCGTGAGAACGAGGCGCGCAGCCGGAGCCGTCGCGGCAACATTCGTCACCACGACGGCCGCTGCGGTGCGGCTCAGCCGAGCGCCGGCAGGCGCCCGTCCGGCGAGTAGCGGTCAATCGCCGAGGGCAGGTCCCGCGAGAGACGGGCCAGCACCTCGCTCTTGCTGAGGCCGGTCTGCTGCTCCAGGGCCGCCAGGGTCTCCGGGCCGATGGCGCGCTCGAGGTCGGCGGCCGGGATGTCGCGGTTGGGTCCTTGATTGATCCAGGATTGTGCGGTGTCCGCGTGACCACCCTTGGTGAAGTGCTCGATCAGTTCGCCCAGGCCGCTCGCGATCAGGCCGCCGACACCGGCGGAGCCGACGCCGCCAAGCACGCGCTCCAGGTTCGCCGGGATCGTCGAGCTGGACCCGGCGGTCGAGCCCGGAACCGGCGGGACCGGGGAGCGGCCGGTTTCCTTGCCGTGGCCGCCGAGCCATTCGGAAATCTTGTCTCGGTTCTGAAAGCCGGCCACCGCCAGAAGACCCAGCAGCGCGGTCATGGAGGGGTATCCCTTGCTCATCGCGTCGTCCTTCCTTCGATCAGGCTCATCGGCCCGGATGTTGCAGCGGTCAGCCGCTGCAATTGGTTCACTCCGCCGCGGCGGAGGTTGGCCCAGCCATGTCCTCGGACAGAGCAGCGGTCGCGTTTCCTGTCCGACCCGTCGCGATCGCGCGCTTGATCGTGGAGCGGGCCGCGTCGATCGCGATCAACGCGGCGGAAAGGGTTCTGGCCTCGGTCGGACGCTCGAGAGCATGCTTGGCGATCTCGCCGGCGAGGTCGTCGATCTCCCGCGCAAGGGCCTGGAGACGCGCCGCGTCGGAGGTGTCCTGTGCCTCCCGCCGGATCTCGAGGAGGCGATCGGTCGCCTCCTCGACGCGCTCGCGGCGCAACCGAGACAAGCGTTGCCCGACCCAGGCGGCGGCAGAGCCGATGCCGCCGCTCAGGAACGCGATCAGGTAGATCCAGGTCTCGTAGCGC
The DNA here is from genome assembly GCF_058790235.1 of Methylobacterium sp. FW102-HT35C08. Lineage (NCBI taxonomy): Bacteria > Pseudomonadati > Pseudomonadota > Alphaproteobacteria > Hyphomicrobiales > Methylobacteriaceae > Methylobacterium > Methylobacterium sp. FW102-HT35C08. The sequence goes on from NZ_JBYTCL010000002.1 coordinate 3,473,253, forward strand.
TCGATGAAGCTCTGCTGCTCGCGCTCGAAATAATCGACCGCCCCCGGATGGATCGGCAGACGCGCGCTCGTCGCGCCCACCGTGCTGTCGTAGGCGGGCGCCTGGACGTAATCGGCAGCCGGCGTGACATTCGCCATGCCGCTGCGCAGCTCGAAGAGGTGCTGGGTCACGTCCGCCGCCACCGAGCGCGGGAGGCTCGACCGGGCCATGAGGCGGTAGGAAGCTCCGACCGTGTGGACGTCTTCGGCCGGCACCTTGGGGCTACCGCCGAAGGTCTCGGCCGGCATTGTCACGACCTGAAGTCGCGGCATGCGCGCGACGAGCGCATCGGCGTTCTCGACATCGACGAACGACACCTTCTGTGTCCGGCTCGCCCTCTGAACGATGTCGACGATGCGCTGCGCGGTCGGCGCGGTCGGCGCGATCACCGAGATGACCGCATCGGCGCGCTTGCGGGCGATGGCGTCGGCCAGGTCCGCCTCGGCAATTTCCACCAGGGCGACATGGCGCGGCGGCACGGCGCCCTGCGGTTCGGTCGTGATCAGCGTCAGGCCGTAATGGCCGAGCAGAGCGCGGATCAGCGCCTCGTCGGCGTCGCGGTGGGCCAGGATGGCGAGACGCTTGCGGTCGAGATCGGGAAACCGGGAGATCCCGGAGCCCTCCGGCGCCGCGATGATCATGGCCTGATCCCGCAGGGTCGCGATGGTTAGGCCGTTGTCGGGCAGATCGACGTCCGGCCGGACGACCGCCAGGTCGGCGCGGCCGTCACGCAGAGCCTCGGCGCTGTCACGCACATCATCAAAAGCCAAGATTCTGAGGCGAATCTCCTTACGCTGCTTGGCCAAGGCATCCGCGTAGGCCTGGATCAGGGCCGGCTCGGTTCCGTCGCTGGGCGCGACTGCCACGGTCAGCACCGTGGCGCGCGACGCCCAGTAGGCTGCGACCGCGGCCGCGCCCAGAAGGACCGCCAGCGCCAGGAAGATGAATTCCCGGCGCAGGAAGATCGTCGCGAGCCCTCTCATCCGCGGCAAATGCCGTCTCCGGGATGTCGCTAGAAGGTCCGTCCGGGTCCGCCGCGGCGCCCGGCGCGGCCACCGTAGCGACGGCCGAGATAGGCGATGATCTTCGGCACGATGAACGCGGTCAGGATTTTGCGCAGCATGGTTCAGGACTCCTTGATCAGCGGGTGCGGCGAGCGAGCCAGCCGGCCGCGAAGGCCAGCGCGCCCAGCCCAAGAAGCGTGTTGGTGCGGTTCCGGCCGATCGTGTCCACGGCGCGGCGGCCGTAGATCTCGCCGCGACGGCTGAGGTCCCGCGCGGTCTCCCGAGCCCGCTGGCGACCGTCGTCGATCAGGCGATCGGCCCGCGCGCGCGCGACCTCGGCAAGGTGGCGCCCGTCTTCGGCGAGATCCTCAGCCCGGTCTCGAGCACGCCCGTAGGCATACTGCGCGCCGCCGGCAACTTGGTTCACGGCGCCGCGGACCTGCCGGGCCGGATCGCCGGTGATGCCGCCGATGGCCGTCTGGGCGCGACCCTTGAGGTGACGGGACGCGCCACGGATCTGGTCGCGGTTCATGCGGAACTCCTGTCTCTGGACCGAGTGTCGAATTAAGTCGTCTGCCTCGCCGGTATGGATGACGCCGGACCTGCCGGCGCCATCCTTGAGATCACCGCTTGCCGGTGACCTTGTCGGCGAGGTTCTTGGCGCCGTCCTTGACGTCGCCGACCGTCTTCTGCGCCTCGCCCTTCAGCTCTTGAGCCTTGCCCTCGGCCACGAGCTTGTCGTTGCCGGTGGCCTTGCCGGCCGCCTGCTTGACGTTGCCGACGGCCTCGTTGGCCAGGCCCTTGATCTTGTCGGTGGTGCTGCTCATCGCGTGCTCTCCTTCAGGTAGGTTGGCCGGCCTCGCGCCGGTATGAGCGGCTCCCGCGCTCCTGCGGGAGCCGATGGGGATCAGAGGCGGCGGGTCTCGTAGCCGCCGAGCAGGGTCGCGGGCTTCGGGACGCCAAGGCGGCCGCCGAAGAAGGCGGCGAGCGCCCCGAGGACCAGCGCCAGCGCGGCGTAGAACGCGCCCTGCGTGGCCGCCGACTTCGCCGTCACGGCCGCCGCTTCGGCCTTCTCCTTGGCCGTGGCCACCGCCTGGTCGTACTGCTTCTCGTAATCCTGCACCTGCTGGCGGGCCTGATCGACCGGGATGTTCTGCGCCTTCGCCAGGGCGTCGGCCGCGCGGGTCTCAGCCTGCTGCTTCTGGTTCGCGTCGCCGGTGAACAGCGCCTTGATGGCTGCGACCGCCGCGTCGCGGGCCGCCTGAGGATCCTGACCGGAGGCCTGCTCGCGGACCTTCTGCTCGATGCCGTCCAGCGGGTTCGAGATCTTGGACAGCGACGGGGCCGCAGCCTGCGCGGCGGTCTGCACGGTGCCGCCCACGAGGTTGCCCGCACCGCCCAGCGCGCCAGACACCGTGCTGAGCGTGCCGCCGATCAGGCCGCTGGCCGCCGAAGTCAGCAAATAGAGCACCACCAGGGTCGTCACCGCCCAGGACACCAGACCGTGCAGAGCGGCCGCGCCCGGCAGCGGCTTGCCCGAGAGCCGGCCCGCAATGGCGCCGCCGGCCAGCGAGGCGACGATGCCGGAGGCGACGAACCAGATGCCCGCGCCCAGCGAGACGCTGGAGGCAGCCGGGTTGTCGGCGCTGTTGGTGCCTACCGAGGCCAGCCCGACGCCGACGCCGACGAGATTGACGACGACCTGGGTCACCAGCGCGGTCACGGCGCCGGCGAAAATGGCGCCCCAGGAGACCTGGTTCAGCAGGACGGCACGCGTATCAGCGTGTGCCTCGGTGCCGAGGGGCGTTGCAACGGTCTGTATGGTGGTCACGCTCTTACTCCGGGTCTTGGGTCGTTGAAGGTTGAGAGAAGCTGGCGGCTCAGTCGCGGGATGCGCTGACGAGGAGGCCGAGGCCGAAACCGGCCAAGCCGGCGATCAACAGGGAGGCCAGCGGGTACTCAGCCACCTCATGGCTGACCTCACGGCTGCCGCGGCGCAGGTAATGGCCGCCGCGCTCATAAGCGTCCTCGGCATAGTCGTAGGCCTCGTCGGCGGCGCTGCGCACGCCCCGCTCGGCCCGAACGTACTGATCCTCGACGGCGCCCTGGGCACGGCGAACGCGGGTCTCAACATCGTCCGATCCCAGGCGGTCATCGACGGCATCGCGAAGCTTGCCACCGAGGTCGCGGGCGGTGTCGGCGACGTGCTCGGCAGCGCCGCGGATCGTGTCCTTCGCCTGACCGTAGACCCCCTCGGCTTGGCCCGCTGCCTCGCGGGAGCGGCCCTCAAGGGAGTCCCGCTTCGAGCCGGTCAGGTCGCCGACGGCGCCCTGTACTTTGCCGCCAAGCTCCCGGGCTGCGCCTGTGATTCGATCCGTGTCGACCATGTCGTTCTCTTCTCTGGTGGTGTTCGGTTGGGCGGCGCCCTGCCACGGGGCGCCGGATGGCTTCGCCCTAGCGTTGATCCGAGCCGGTGGGCTTAGATCGTCCGGGCGCGGCTCCGTCGGCGTCGGCCGTGCGAACGCCGCGCTTCCTGCGCCGACCGTCGGCTTCGACCCGGCTCTCGTCGGTCAGCTTGCCAATGGCTTCCGTGACGGACGCCTTGAGGTGATCGGCGGAAGTCGAATTCCTGTCTTGGGTCATGGGCGCTTCGTCGTCCGCGAGACTACCGGGGCTCGACCGGAAGATGTGCGCCTACCCGTATCGATCAATGATGCAGATGTACCGGTAGCGTGATCTTCATCTGCCGGTATGCTCAGCGGAAAACCGTTCTCTCGTCCCCAGACGACCGCTTCGCTGCGCTTGTGGATCCCGAGCTTGCGGTACAGCGCAGCGCCGTGATTGCGGACGGTGTTGCGCGACAGGCTGAGCTTTCGGGCGATCGCGTCGTCGTCGAGCCCGGAACAGATCAGGTTCAGGATCTGGCGTTCCCGCACCGTGAGGTTAGGAGCCGAGCCATCCGCGCCTTCACGGTCGGGCCGGCGCAGGTTGGCCAGCTTCTCGATCAGCCCTCGGCTGAACCACGAGGTATCGGCCATCACGGTCTCGATCGCGTCGAACAGCTCACGCTCGGTGTGCTTGCGCTCCGTGATGTCCTGGACGACCAGGAGCACGAATCCGGCCTCGTTGATGGCGACGCGCTCGGCGGAGACGAGACAGTCGAGATTGGTGCCGCTCTCGTGCTTCAGGCACACCTCGGCGCCGCGCACGGAGCCGTGACGATCCAGCGACGCCTCAACCTGTAGGCGCTGAGCCTCGCTCACCCACAGACCGGCCTCGGTCAGGCTGCGGCCGACGATCCGGTCCTCGCCCAAGCCGAAGACGCGCCCGAAGGCTTCGTTGACGCCGGTGACCTGGAAATCCTCAGCGCGCGCAAGGACCGTAGGTACGGGGGTCAGCCGGAATGCCTTGGCGAAGCGCTCTTCGCTCTGCCGCAGGGCGGCCTCGGCCTTCCGGCGCAGATCGAGATCCGCGAAGGTGAACAGCATGCAGGGCTCGTCGCCCATTTCGATCGGCTGACCCGCGACGATGACGAAGCGCGAGCCGCCGTCGGGCAAGTCCAGGCAGGCCTCCATCTGCGGGATGGTGGCGCCCTCGTTCAGGCGCGCGACGGCGAGGTCCCGGTTCCGCGAGCCCGCCAACACGTCGACCTCGTAGACGCTGCGGCCGATCACGGCGTCGCGGGTGTGGCCGGTCATCTCGAGGAAGCCGTGATTGACCTTGACGTGGCGCAGGTCCGACAAGCGCGTGATCACCGCGGGCGCCGGATTGGCGTTGAAGGCCGCCTCGAAGCGCGCCTCGGCCTCGAACTGGTCCGACACGTCCTTCAGAATCAGCGCCAGGCAGCTCGGATTGCCGTCGCGGTCGGTGGCGACAAGGCTGCGCAGTGAATGGACGAAGTCCATGTCGGGCTTGTCCGCGCGCTTCACCTCGACGATCACATCGTGGAAGCGCTCCCCCGCGACCACGCGCTCGATCGGGTAATGGTTCGGCGTGAGATTGTTGCGGTAGCGCAGGGCGAAGCGCTGCCGGTATGCGTCGATGGTCGATCCGAGCTCATCGAGGCTCTCGGCGCCGTGCATCGCGAGCGCGGCCTCGTTGGCGTACGCGATGGTCTGGTCGGGCTCGACCAGGATCACGCCCTCGCTGAGGCCGGCGATGATCTGCCGGAGTTCATGCCTGTCGACACCAACCGTCACAGCTCGTTTCACCCGTCATGTCTGCCACTGCCCAGTTGGCAGCGGGGCACAAACGGGTTGTGCGCAAGCCGGTTCCGTCACCCATGTTATTTTCTTGGTATACACGCATCATTGACGTGGACGATTTCAGTTAGGGATAAATAAGAGGCCCTCATGCGGGCCTCATCACCCGCCGACCAGGCGACCTCTCCCAATCGACACGAGTGCTCCCCGTGCAGCCCGCCGACGAACAGCGGGAACCGGCCGATGCGTCCGGCTCCGTCATTTCCCAACTGCCTGCCCAGCTCGGCGACCGGCTGCGGCAATACTATTCAGAAGTTGTAGAGATCGATCCAGGCTCTCGCCTGGGTGGGGTCCTGGAACGCCTCTCGGCGGCGCTCGACGCCGCCGAGTCCGACCGGCAGGTTCCGAGCGCCTTCAAGGACGACCTGATCGGCATGGTGCCGCGCCTGCGCCGGTATGCCATGTCGCTGGCCTCCGACAGCAGCGAGGCCGACGACCTCGTGCAGCTCACCCTGCTCAAGGCCTGGGAGCATCGCGAGCGGTTCCAGGCGGGCACCAGCCTCGTTGCCTGGCTGTTCACGATCCTGCGCAACGGCTTCATCAACGGGCGGCGCAAGCGTCGGTATGAGGTGCCGGATCCCAACGGCCTTCACGCCGCGGCCATGACGGAGCCAGCCGGACAGGATCACGCGCTGCGCCTGCAGGAGGTGCAGGCCGCTCTCGACGGCCTCGAGCCGCCGCATCGCGAGGCGCTGATGCTGGTCGCGATCGAGGGCCTACCCTACGAGGCCGCCGCGGCCGTGCTCGGCTGCCCGCCCGGCACCGTCAAGAGCCGCGTGAGCCGGGCGCGCGATCGGCTGACCCGCGCACTGGGCGAGGCCTGACCCAAAAAGGCCCCGCGCGGCGAGGCCGGCGGGGCTGAAGGAAGAGGGCGCTCGGTGCGTTACGCCGAGCACCTCCCGGAAGTCTAACAAAGCCGCGCGCCATGAGAAGCGCCCGCGGTGACAAACTCTCGAATCTATTACGTCAGCGTAAATTCGTTCGCGCTCAGTACTTCCGAAATCGAGATCGAGCAGTTTGCGCGATGCGATAGCCGACACGAGCACATCCGCCCGTGCCGATATTTCGCCTGCGCTTGGCTCAGGACTGCGTCTTGAGGTAGGCGATCACGTCGTTGATCTTCTTGTCGTCGGGGTAACCCTGGAAGATCATCTTGTTACCCGGCACCTTCGCCTTCGGGTTCTTCAGCCACTCGTGAAGCGTGGCCTCGTCCCAGGTCAGGCCGGAATTCTTCAGCGCGGCGGAGTAGTTGTAGCCCTCATAGGTGCCCGCCTTGCGGCCAACGACGCCCTTCAGATCCGGACCTACGCCGTTCTTCTGGAAGTTGTGGCACGCCTTGCACGGGGCAAACGCCTTCTCGCCGGCGGCCGCGTCGCCGGCCTCCTGGGCCTGAGCCGAAAGCGGGATCAGGGCGGCAAGGACGGCGCCGAAAACGAGTGAACGCATGAACTTCCTCTTGAGCCAAGCGGGTCCGATCGCGATGAGAACCCTGGCGTTGCGAGAGGTAGACGTCCGTTGTTCCGGCTTAATCCGGCCCGCTGCCGGCGCGACGGCCTTTTTTCGCGCGGGGCCGGCGGGACCGGCAGAAGCGAAGCGACGAGCACGCTTCGCCGAAGCGCATCCGAAAGGCTTCAAGGAATCCTAACGCGCCAAGAACGCGGGCACGCGGATCAGGGCATCCTCGCGCGCGGCCGGATCGGTGCCGACATGTGCCACCCCGTCGCCGGCCACCGTGTGGGCCAAGCCCCGCCGCTCGCGGATCGGCAGGGCCGGATGATCGAAGTCGTGGTAGGCGCCGGGGTACACCGTGATCGCGACCGGCTCTCCGCGGGCTTGGGCGGCTGCGGCAAGATTCTGACAGGCGGCGGCGCCCGTCCAGTCATCCGCACCGCCAACCAGGATCTGCAACGGCACGCGATCGTGCCAGCCGCGCTCGGCCAGTGCGCGACATCCAGGATAGAACGCCACAGCCCGGGCGAACGGCGGCCGACCGTCGGCAACACGTGCACCGGCGGCATAGAGCACGGTCGACCCTCCGTTCGACCATCCGAGCAGCGAAACGGCCGTGGGCCTCACGTCGGGCCGAGCCTGCAGATAGGCCTTGGCTGCCTCGGCATCCGCGGCGCGCTCGCGGCCGGGCCGGATCGCCCGCCCGATCGTGCTGCACTGGGAGCCGAGCCCCCGTGACCCGAAGCTGTCGGGGAAGAGGACGAGAAATCCCTGTGCGGCGAGACGTTCGCCCCAATCCGCGTGCCGGGCGTTGAAAACGCCGCTGCGATCGTAGAGCCCGCCGCAGCCATGCAGGGCGACGACGGCAGGGAATGGTCCTGCGCCACCGGGCCGGTATTGGACGCCGTGCAGCTCCACGCCCTGCGTCCCATGAAATGTGACGTCGGTGGTCTGCGCCCAGGCGCTGCTGGACAGCAGCGCCCACATCCCAAGGAAGCTGGCCAACCAACGCAACAGGCTCGTCGCCGCTCTCATGGTCGCCCTGCCCCTCTCTGCGCCCGAGACCAGAGCCCCACCGGTCCCGGACATGACCTTCAGGCCGGCAACCGGCCGTCCATACGCCAGCGGCTTCCTTGCGGAGCATCTGGTCTCCCGGATCGCTGGAGACGGCAAGCCTTGTCGAGGGTCGGCTTCGAAATCGATCTGGGGCGTGGCCTGCCCCCGGCCGCCGCATCGCTCAAGCCCTGACCTGCGCAAGTCAGCCGGGTCCGTCTCGACAAGCGCGCCGCCAGATGCCGCGCGCTCACGGCCGTGACGGATTATCCGATGCCGGAGAAAGTCGAACACGACATTCGGGAAGCGCAGCGCGCGGGGAACGACCGCGCCCGGGAACGCTTCGCAAAGGGGCAGCATGGCCCCACCGCAGAAGCGATATTGATCGCACTTCCGCGATGTCGTTGTCGGATTTGCAGAACTGCGCCGGTGGCGCTCCCAAGGGGAATCGAACCCCTGTTTTCGCCGTGAGAGGGCGACGTCCTAGACCGCTAGACGATGGGAGCTTTCCGGCGGCGCGGGGGTGCTATAGCCACGACCCGCCGAGGGAGCAAGAGCCTTCCTCAGGAAATCCGCGTCGGCGGATCGAATCGGGTGCGGACGGATCGTGGTGGACAACGTCGTTGAAGAACGGGTCGGCATGGTTGCGGAGGGCGGTGTACGGCTCGACCGGGCATTGGTGGCCCTGTTCCCGGACTTGTCGCGGGCCCGGTTGCAGGACCTCATCCGGGAGGGTCAGGTGCGTCGGGATGGCACCCCGGTGCGCGATCCCGCCGCGAAAGTCGGTGCCGGCGCGCAGCTCGCGCTGACGGTGCCGAAGCCCAAGGCCGCCGAGCCGGTGGCCGAGGCCGTCGACCTGCCGATCGTGTACGAGGACGACGACCTGATCGTGATCGACAAGCCAGCCGGGCTCGTCGTTCATCCGGCACCGGGTCACGAAAGCGGGACACTGGTCAACGCCCTGATCGCCCATTGCGGCGCGAGCCTCTCGGGAATCGGCGGCGTGCGCCGGCCCGGCATCGTCCATCGGCTCGACAAGGATACGAGCGGCCTGATCGTGGTCGCGAAGAACGATGCCGCCCACCAGGGGCTGACCAGCCAATTTGCCGATCATGGCCGGACCGGCCCCCTGGAACGGGCCTACGCGGCCGTGGTCTGGGGGCTTCCGCAACCGCGCACCGGCACCATCCGGGCGAGTCTGGCGCGCTCCCGCTACCAGCGCGAGAAGATCGCGGTCGTCTCCGATGAGGCCGGCCGCCACGCGGTGACGCATTACACGGTGGCCGAAGCCTACGCGGAGGCCGCCCTCGTCCGCTGCCAGCTCGAGACCGGGCGGACGCATCAGATCCGCGTGCACCTCGCCCATCGCGGCCACCCGCTCCTCGGGGACGGTGTCTACGGCGGCGCCTTCCGCACGAAGGCCGCGCGTCTGCGGCCGGACGCGCGCGACGCCCTTGCGGCCCTGGGTCGGCAGGCACTTCACGCGGAGTTGCTCGGATTCAGCCATCCGCGCACGGGTCAGACCCTCCGTTTCGAGAGCCGGCTGCCGCCGGATCTCACCGCGCTCGTGACGGCGCTGCGGGCGGAATCCGAGGGTCCTGCGCGCCTGTAACCGGAGCCGGGCAACGTGCGAAAGGTCACCCCGTACCGCGTCACTTCGTGACATGGTACGACCCATTCGGCCGATGGCGCGTTGATGACGACGTGAGTGTCTTCAACCGCGACCGGCTCCCCGGCAGCCCGTATGAGATGGGTGGCCGGCAGGGTCGGCTCAAGAGCGGCCCGAGTAGACGGCACTGTTGCCCGTCGCGTCCGCCCTCAAGGGGGACATAGGTTCAGGAGAATGCCATGGCCGGTACGCTACCCGTGCTCGCCAACGAAGGTGGCCTGTCGCGCTACCTCGATGAGATCCGCAAGTTCCCGATGCTGGAGCCGACGGAGGAGTTCACGCTGGCCAAGAGCTGGCGCGATGCCGGCGACCGTGAGGCTGCGCACAGGCTCGTGACCTCGCATCTGCGTCTCGTCGCGAAGATCGCCATGGGCTATCGCGGCTATGGGCTGCCGATCGGCGAGGTGGTCTCCGAGGGGAATGTCGGTCTCATGCAGGCCGTCAAGCGGTTCGACCCCGACAAGGGCTTCCGGCTGGCCACCTACGCCATGTGGTGGATCAAGGCGGCGATCCAGGAATACATCCTTCGGTCCTGGTCGCTCGTGAAGATGGGCACCACGGCGAACCAGAAGAAGCTGTTCTTCAACCTGCGCAAGGCGAAGGGCAAGATCTCGGCGCTGGACGAGGGCGACCTCAAGCCCGACCAGGTGAAGCAGATCGCCACCCGCCTCGGCGTTCCCGAGCAGGACGTGATCGACATGAACCGGCGCCTGTCCGGTGACACGTCGCTCAACGCACCCCTGCGCGAGGAGGGCGAGGGCGAGTGGCAGGACTGGCTCGTCGACAACGCGCCCAGCCAGGAGACCGTCCTGGCCCGCGAGCAGGAGGGGCAAAACCGCCTCTCGGCTCTGCGCGATGCGCTCAGCGTCCTCAACCCGCGCGAGCGCCGCATCTTCGAGGCCCGGCGGCTCGCCGAGGACCCGATCACCCTGGAGGATCTCTCGGGCGAGTTCGGCGTGTCGCGCGAGCGGGTCCGTCAGATCGAGGTGCGCGCCTTCGAGAAGGTTCAGGAAGCGGTCAAGCGCAACATCGCTAGCCGCGAATCGCCCCGGGCCGGCATCGAGGCGCACTGACCGACCGGCCCGGCGCGCGGCTGCGCGCGCCGGCATCTGCTACCAGTGATTCACTGCCAGGACTCGAAGGCGCTCTGCATCACCTGCGCGCCGGCCGATCCCTTCTCGAATGTCAGGACCGCGCGCTTGCCGGAGGTGTAGCGCAGAGCCAAATCGAACCAGTTGCGGTGAAGCAGCAGATCGGTGTTGCGCTCGACGTCGTTCGGCAGCGACGACAGGCCGATCAGGAACAGGTTGTCACGGACACGCACCGGCAGGCCGGAGACCGGCGATCCGCGGGCATTCTGCTCGTCCTTGGCCTGCAGGAGGCCGACATCCTGCACGGTGCGGGCCGGCCCGTTCCCGGACTGGCTGAAGGACAAGCTGACCGTGTGCGAGGCCGGCAAGGTCGTATCGAGATTGCGCTGGATCGTCATCACCAAGGTCAGCCCCGCATCGGGGATCGTGACCGTGGCCACGACCGCATTCTGAAGCGGCTGCCCCTGCTCACCGTTGACCGTGTCGAGCCGCCACGTCACCCGGCCGGATGTGGATGTCGGCTGCGCGTTCTCGGCTCCGGACGCTTCCTCGATCAGCTCGGCCCGCTGCGCCACCGCGACGGTCGCCTCGGTCGGAGCCGTGGCCGGGCGCGGCGCCGCGCCGCCCTCCGGGCGGGCAGCGATCTTCGGCGCTGGCGCCGCGTCGCCGCCGACACGATCGCCGAACTTGGTCTCGCCCTCGGGCTGCTGCGTATCCGCCGTCTCGGCGCCGTTCGGCCGGAGTGTCTGCGGACGGTCGCGCAGGAGGAACGCCGCCACGGCGATGAGCCCGATCACCACCGCCAGCACGGAGCCGACGAAGACGTTGCGCAGCACCCGGGAACGACCGGCGCGCGGCGGCACCACCTCGATACGCGGCCGCTGACGCCCGCTTCCGCCATCGCCAGCGGTGGACAGGTCGGGTTCCTCCGCGCCCGTCGGGATCGCTGAAGCCGGCGGCTCCGGCGGCTGCGGCGTCTCGGGCGCGGCGGGTTGGACGGAGCCGGGGCGTGGCGGCGCGATCGGGATCGGAGCTTCGCGGGGCTGCTCGGGCTCCGTCTTGGGCTCAGGGGCGAGTACCGGCGCCGCGAAGGCGACCGGCGCGGCCGGCGGCAGAGCGGGCTCCGACGGCGTGATCGCCAGTGGCGGCGGCGACGGCTCCGGGATGTCGGGCTTCCGGTCAGCCGGCTCCGCGATGGCCGGCTGAGCCTGTCCCGATACCTGCGCGGCGTCGTTGGCCGGAGCGGGCAGACCACCGTGGTCGATCTCGAGCCGCTCGATCGCGGCATCGAGGGCCCGGCGCTCGAGGTCGATGTCGCTCTCGGACAGGGGCGGATCGAGCGAGCGGAGCTGACTGATCAGGGCGTTGCGCGCGCGGTCGTAGACCGCCTTACGCAAGGCGGGTGTTCGATCCGGCAGCGCGTCGAGGGCGCGCGCCAGAAGCGGATAGTAATCGGCCATGGTGCCCTGGTCCGCCCCCTTCGGCCACCGTCCGGCAGCACCGGTCGAGGGCCGGGGACCGAGGGCCGCTCCCGCCCGTCAGGGTCGGTCACGGCCCGTCGGCCGGTTATGTCGTGATCCGCCGCGCGGAACCGCGTCCGCGCCTCGGTTACCGAGATGGTGGCAGGGCGGCCATCAGGAAGGCCGCCCGCCCGCGCGCCCGTTCTAGATCAAGCGGGCACGGGCTGGATACAGTCGGGGTGTTCAAAAACTTGCGTCGTCAACGGGATAGCGCGCGATGCGTCAATCCTCGAACGGGTTGTGCATCAGGATCGTGTCGTCGCGCTCCGGCGAGGTCGACAGCAGGGCCACCGGCGCGCCGATCAGTTCCTCGATGCGGCGGACATACTTGATCGCCTGCGCCGGCAGATCCGCCCAGGAGCGGGCACCTGCCGTGGTCTCGGACCAGCCGGGGATCACCTCGTAGACCGGCTCGACCCGCGCTTGCGCAGCCTGGCTCGCGGGCAGGTGGTCGATCGGCTGACCGTCCAGCATGTAGCCGGTGCAGACGCGGATCTCCTCGAAGCCGTCGAGGATGTCGAGCTTGGTCAGCGCGATGCCGTGGATTCCGGAGGTCCGCACCGTCTGGCGAACCAGCACGGCATCGAACCAGCCGCAGCGGCGCTTGCGCCCGGTATTTACGCCGAACTCGCGGCCACGGCTGCCGATGGTTTCGCCGATCTCGTCGAACAGCTCGGTCGGGAAAGGCCCCTCGCCCACGCGGGTGGTGTAGGCCTTGGCGATGCCCAGCACGTAACCGATCGCGCCTGGGCCGAGGCCCGAACCCGTCGCCGCCTGCGCGGCCACGATGTTGGAGGAGGTGACGAAGGGATAGGTGCCGTGATCGACGTCGAGCAAAGCGCCCTGCGCGCCCTCGAACAGGATGCGCTTGCCGGCCCGGCGCTCCTCGTCGAGCAGCGCCCAGACAGTGTCGGCGAAGGGCAGAATCTTTGGGGCGATGGCCTTCAGTTCGGCGAGCAGCGCCTCGGCATTGACCTCGTCAATGCCGAGGCCGCGTCGCAGGGCGTTGTGATGGGTCAGCACGCGCTCGATCTTGGCCGGGAGCGCGTCGGGGTCGGCGAGGTCGACGACGCGGATCGCCCGGCGCCCGACCTTGTCCTCGTAGGCCGGCCCGATGCCGCGCTTGGTTGTGCCGATCTTCAAACCGGCATTCGCGGTCTCGCGGAAATGGTCCAGCTCGCGGTGGAGCGGCAGGATCAGCGTGGCGTTGTCAGCGATCCGCAGGGAGGTAGGCGAGACCTCCACCCCTTGCGCCTTGATCCGCTCGATTTCGTCGACGAGGTGCCAGGGATCGACCACGACGCCGTTGCCGATCACCGAAAGCTTGCCGCCGCGGACCACGCCCGAGGGCAGCAGCGCCAGCTTGTACGTCACGCCGTCAATGACGAGCGTATGGCCGGCATTATGCCCGCCCTGGAACCGGACGACGATGTCGGCCTGCTCGGAGAGCCAGTCGACGATCTTGCCCTTGCCCTCGTCGCCCCACTGGGCGCCCACAACGACGACGTTGGCCATGCCTGCCTGCTTACCCGCGACGGAAACCGGGACGCCGCCGCCCGCGGGTGCGGGCGCCGTACGTCGTGAGCCGTTTCCGCGATCCGGGCAGCGAAATCAAGCAAGTCGCCGCATGGCAGCCGGTATAGCTGCCGTGCGGATGCCTACTTCGCCTCGGTCCCGGGAGCGCGGCCGGGCAGTTCATTGGGCTTGATCACCGGCATCGAGCCGGACTGGTCGGGCTTGACCACGGTTCCGGTCGTCCCCGCCTCCGGCGGCTTGATGACGCCGTCGTTCTGCTGAAGCTTGTCGCTGAGCGACTGGTCCTTGGGCGGCGCGTCCGCGCTCGGACGGACGCGATCCGGCGGCGTCTGCGTCCCGGACGGGACGGCCGGATCCGAATCGCGCCCCTTCAGCGGCGCATCGGGGTTCTGGGCATAGGCAGGCAGCGCGACCAGGGTCGCCGCCATCGCTGCGAGCAGGAACGTCTTCGGCACGATCGGCCTCCCCTCTCAGGACACGAATTCGGGGAGGAACAGTCGGGGGCGGCATCCGTTCCTGCCCCCTGCCGAAGCGGATCGCCTCGCGGCCCGGATCCGGACCGGCGCCGCCCGTGAGTGGACGCTCCGGCTCAGCCCTGGCGCGCCGTCTCGATGTACAGCTCGCGCAGGCGCCGGGTCAGCGGGCCGGGCCGACCCTCGCCGATCCGCTTCCCGTCGATCTCGACCACCGGCATCACGAAAGCCGAGGCGCTGGTGTAAAACGCCTCCTGAGCCTCGTAGGCCTCGGCGACCGGGATCAGGCGCTCCTCGATCCGCAGGTCGGCCTCCTGAGCGAGCCGCAGCACCGAAGCCCGTGTGATGCCGGGCAGCAGGGCCGTGGACAGCGGCCGTGTCACGAGAACCCGATCGCGGCTGACGATGAAGGCTGTGGAGGACGAGCCCTCCGTTACCGCCCCGTCCTCGACCATCCAGGCCTCGGCGACGCCGGCCTCGGCCGCCTGCTGCTTGGCGAGCACCTGCGCCAGCAGGGCCACGGACTTGATGTCCCGACGCTTCCAGCGCAGGTCCTCGACGGTGATGACCCGGGCGCCGCTTTCGGCGAGCGGGTTGGCCAGCACGGTCTTGGCCTGCGTGAACATCATCACGGTCGGCGCGACATCGCCTTTCGGGAAGGCGAAGTCGCGCTCGGCGACGCCGCGCGTCACCTGCATGTAGACCAGCCCTTCGGTGACGCCGTTGCGGGCGACCAGCTCGGTCTGCAGGCGCTCCCAGCCCGCGGCGTCGTGCGGGTTGCGGATGCCGATCTCACCCAGGGAGCGATCGAGGCGCGCGAGATGCGCGGCGTTGTCGACGAGCTTGCCGTCGATGATCGCGGAGACCTCGTAGATGCCGTCCGCGAACAGGAAGCCGCGGTCCATGATCGGCACACGGGCCTCCTCGAAGGGGAGGAATGCGCCGTTGAGGTAGACGATGCGGGGTGAGGTCACGGATTGCCTTCCTGTGTTCGTCACGGGCCCAAGCAGGAATCGTGCGGCGCTCAGGCCGCGCCGAACACCCGCGCAAAGATCGTGTCCACGTGCTTGAAGTGGTAGCCGAGATCGAAGCACTCCTCGATCTGCTCCGGCGAGAGCGCCGCGGTGACTTCGGGATCGGCCTTGAGGAGCGCCAGGAAGTCGCCCTCCCCGCGCCAGACCGGCATCGCATTGCGCTGGACCAAGCGGTAGGCATCCTCGCGCGACACGCCGGCCTGCGTGAGCGCCAGCAGGACCCGCTGCGAGTGGACGAGGCCGCCGAGCCGGTCGAGGTTCTTCTGCATGTTGGCCGGGTAGATCAGCAGCTTCTCGATCACGCCGGTCATGCGGGCGAGCGCGAAGTCCAAGGTCACGGTCGCGTCGGGGCCGATCATCCGCTCGACCGACGAGTGCGAGATGTCGCGCTCGTGCCAGAGCGCCACGTTCTCGAGCGCGGGCGTGACGTAGCCGCGGACCATGCGGGCGAGGCCGGTGATGTTCTCGGTGAGCACCGGGTTGCGCTTGTGCGGCATGGCCGAGGATCCTTTCTGACCCTCGGAAAAGAACTCCTCGGCCTCCAGTACCTCGGTGCGCTGGAGGTGGCGGATCTCGATGGCCAGGCGCTCCAGCGACGAGGCGACGACGCCCAGCGTGGCGAAGAACATCGCGTGCCGGTCGCGCGGGATGACCTGGGTCGAGACCGGTTCGGCAGTCAGGCCCATCTTCTCGGCGACGTACTGCTCAACGCGCGGATCGATGTTGGCGAAGGTGCCGACCGCTCCGGAGATCGCGCAGGTGGCGACCTCCTCGCGGGCCGCCACGAGCCGGCTCCGGTTGCGCTCGAACTCGGCATAGGCCTGGGCGAGCTTCAGCCCGAAGGTCACCGGCTCGGCATGGATGCCGTGCGAGCGCCCGATGGTCGGCGTGAGCTTGTGCTCGACGGCCCGCGCCTTCAGGGCGGACAGCAGCGCGTCCACGTCGGCGATGAGGATGTCGGCCGCGCGCACGAGCTGCACGTTGAGGCAGGTGTCGAGCACGTCCGAGGAGGTCATGCCCTGGTGGACGAAGCGTGCCTCGGGACCGACGATCTCGGCGAGATGCGTGAGGAACGCGATCACGTCGTGCTTCGTCACCGCCTCGATCGCGTCGATCCGGGCCACGTCGAAGACGGCGTCCTTGCCCTTCGCCCAGACGGTCTCGGCAGCCTCCTTCGGCACCACGCCGATCTCGGCCAGCGCCGTCGTGGCGTGAGCCTCGATCTCGAACCAGATCCGGAACCGGCTCTCGGGCGACCAGATCGCGGTCATCGCGGGGCGGCTATAGCGGGGGATCATGGAGGCCTCGGCACGGTCCGGATTGCGTGCGAGGCCGGTAGCATGCGGCGGGCCGGCCGCTCAATGCATACGGATCATGCCCGTGGGACACGGGATGTGGAGAGACCTCACTCGGTCCGCACCCAGCCCTGTCCCATCAGCCGCTCCTGGGGCCGGAAGCGCGACTTGTAGTCCATCTTGCGCGAGCCCTCGACCCAGTAACCGAGATACAGATACGGCAGGCCGAGCTGGCGGGCCCGGCGGATGTGGTCGAGGATCATGAAGGTCCCCGGCGAGCGCCCGGCCTCCGTGGGATCGTAGAACGAGTAGACCATCGACAGCCCGTCGGCGAGGACATCCGTCAGGCAGAACGCCAGCGGCGGGCCCGAGCTGCGGCCGGTGATCGCCGTGTCGGGGACGCGCCGTCGGTATGACACCAAGTGCGTGTCGACGTGGCTGTCCTCGACCATCATGGCGTAGTCGAGGACGGTCATGTCGACCATGCCGCCATCGCCGTGGCGCGCGTCGAGGTAGCGGCGGAACAGGGCGTACTGCTCCGAGGCCGGCCGGTTCGGCTCCGGGGTGCCGACCCAATCGGTGTTGCGGGCCAGGATGCGTCGCTGGCTGGCGCTCGGCACGAACTCGTCCACGACGACGCGCACGGAGACGCAGGCACGGCAGGTCTCGCAGGCCGGGCGATAGGCGATTGTCTGCGAGCGGCGAAACCCGCCCTGGGTCAGGATCTCGTTGAGGTCGCGGGCTCGGCGCCCGACCAAATGGGTGAACACCTTCCGCTCCTCCTGGCCCGGCAGGTAGGGGCACGGCGAAGGCGCGGTGAGATAAAATTGCGGCGTATCGCGGGGATGGCTGGTCACGCTTCTTCTGGACCCTGCGCCGGATGCATCCTCTCGGCGCCGGCATACCAGTTTACAGGTGGCGTGGCCGGGCTCAATGCCCCCGGCCAGCCGGCCCGCGGGTTTTTCGTCGCGTCAGAACGTCCTCAGCGCGCGTGGACGACCGCGAGGCCGAGCAGCAGATCGTGGGCGAGCCGCCGGTCGGACCGCATCAAACCGAAGGCGATGTCGACGCACCACAGCAGGAAGGTCGAGATCGCCACGTAGAAGAGCAGCGCGTGGACGGCCGCCGTGATGATGTCGACCCGCGCTCCGCTCTCGGGCGCGATCGTCCGCAAACCCATCAGCCGCTGGCCGATCGTGCTCTGCTTCGCGCCGCCCACCGTGATCGCGCTGTAGATGATCCCGCTCGCCGGCAGGACGGCAAAGAGCGTCCAGCCCAGGCCGAAGGTCACGACACCGACGACGGTGATCAGCAGCGTCAGCAGGACCGTGAACCCGAAGATGAACAGGATATCGAGGAGATACGCCACCGTCCGACCGCCGAGGCTGGCCCGCACGAAGGGCACGGGCAGCGAGGTCGCGTAGCCGGGTGCATCGAAACGCTGCGCGTAGCCGGGTTGAGGGTTCTGCATGGTGTCGCGTCCTGCAAACGAGGCTGCAGCCGGAGAGGTGGGTGCGCTCCGCAGAAGCCGCAAGGGCACAGGTTTCTGCGTCACCGTTCGGCCGGGTCGCCGGCCTCGGCGTCGGGCGTGTCGAGATAGAAGCGCTTGAGCATGTAGAGCGAGGGGCCCGACAGGCTCGTGCTCTCGGTGGCGACAGCCACGAGGGTCGACCCGGCGTCGAAGCGGCAGGTGAGCCAGTGCTGCCGGTTGCCGTCGGCGTAATCGACCCGCACCGTGTTGGCGGCCGGGCCGGTGGCGGCCCGCAGCAGGCGGATCCCGGCCTGGGGCGCGATCGCCGGAAGGGCGCGGCGGCAGGTGGCGACCCGCTCGCGCCGCAGGGTGTCCTGACAGGCGGCGAGCCCTCCGAGAAAGCCCGCCACCACCGCGGCCCCGAGGAGCCAGCGGTGCAGGCGCCTCACGGCTGGCTGCGCAGACGTTCGGCGACGCGGGGGGCGTGATAGGTGAGGACCCCGTCGGCCCCGGCCCGCTTGAAGGCGAGCAGCGCCTCGACCATCGCGCGATCGCCGTCGAGCCAGCCGTTCCGGGCGGCGGCCTCGATCATCGCGTACTCGCCGGATACCTGATAGGCGAAGGTGGGCACCTGGAACTCGTCCCGGACGCGGCGGATGATGTCGAGGTAGGGCAGGCCCGGCTTCACCATCACCGAGTCGGCCCCTTCGTCGAGGTCCAGCCGGACCTCGCGCAGGGCCTCGGCCGAGTTGCCCGGATCCATCTGGTAGGTGCGCTTGTCGCCAATCAGCGCCGCCTTAGTGCCGATCGCGTCGCGGAACGGTCCGTAGAAGGCGCTGGCATACTTGGCCGCGTAGGCCATGATCTGCACGTCGAGGAACCCGGCCTTGTCGAGGCCGGCCCGGATCGCGCCGACGCGCCCGTCCATCATGTCGGAGGGCGCGATGATGTCGGTACCGGCCTCGGCCTGGATCAGGCTCTGTTCCACCAAGATCGCCACGGTTTCGTCGTTCAGGATCGCGCCGTCCTTCATCAACCCGTCGTGACCGTGGCTGGTGTAGGGGTCCAGGGCGACGTCGGTCATGATCCCGACTTCCGGGACGGCGCGCTTCACGGCGCGCACCGCCCGGCAGACGAGGTTATTGGCGTTGAGCGCCTCCGAGCCCGTCGGATCACGCAGTTCGACCTCGGTGAACGGGAAGAAGGCCACCGCCGGGATGCCGAGCCGCGCCGCGCGTTCCGCTTCACGGACGATCTCATCCACCGAGAGCCGCTCGACACCCGGCATGGAGGCGATCGGCTCGCGCCGCCCCTCGCCCTCGATGACGAACATCGGCCAGATCAGGTCATCGACCGTGAGCGTGTGCTCGCGGACCAGACGGCGCGACCAATCCGCCTTGCGGTTGCGGCGTGGCCGCTGGGTGATCTTCAGGCCCTCGACACGGGCACCCTCGCGGGCGGCCTCCACGGCGATGGGACGCGGCTCTGGCAATGTGTCTGACATGCGGCTTCGCTACGGTTCGCGCGGGCAATGCCGCGGACGGCCGGCGCACCGGCGCCGAAGGCGTGGGACTAGCATAGGGGGCGGACAGGGCGAAACCCGACCGTTGACGCAGCGCGACGGAACCGCTTCAACCCGGCGCATCCCTCACCGACCGACCAGGATCTTGTCCCAGAACATGAACCGGCTCTCCGCACCCGCGAGCGCGTCCTAGTGCCCGGCTACCTTCCGATCCGGCGCAAGGCGCCCCGGCCCGGCGAGATCCCGACCGACCGGATCGAGCGCGCTCAGGGGCCGGCGCCCGGCACGTGGGACACCGTGCTCATCTGGTTCATGCGCATCACGGCTCTCGCATGGCTTCTGAAAAGCATCCTGGCCTGGGCAACGATCCTCGACGTGCTTCCCGGCGCGCGGCCGTTCGAGGTCGAGCCCTTCGGCCGGCAGGCGGCGATCGTCTATTTCGCGGTGGTCGACGCCGCGGCGGCGATCGGGCTGTGGCTCACCAGCGCCTGGGGCGGCGTGATCTGGCTGCTCGCCGTGACGTCGGCCATGACGCTGGCGGTTCTAACACCGCAACTTCTGCCGCTACCGGTTCCCCTGCTCGTATTCGGGGCCAGCGTGGTGACGTTGTACTTCCTGCTCTCCTGGCTCGCCGCCCAGGAAGCACGGTGAACGAAATGTTCTGATCTTCGCTTCAGTTTGTCTTTACCTCGAAGAGTAAATCGCGAATTCATCCTGTCGCTTAAATCGCCTTTCATTCCCGGGCCCTAGCTTCACCAACATCAGCCGCCCCGCATTGTACGGAGTGGCAGCATCAGATGGCGAGGCAGAGATGAAGACCCAGAGCGCCCGAGTCGCGAAGATCGAGGCCCCCGAAGAGGCGTCGTCCGCGAAAGGCTCCTACCTGGAGGCACTCCACCTCGTGGAGCGGCTTCACCGTCGGCTGCTCGACGTGATCAAGGACGAGTTCGAGCGCCGTGGCCGCGAGGACGTCAACAGCGTCCAGGCGCTGCTCCTCTACAACATCGGCGACAAGGAGCTGACCGCGAGCGAGCTGCGGACCAAGGGCTACTATCTGGGCTCCAACGTCTCCTACAACGTCAAGAAGCTCGTCGAGGCGGGCTACCTGCACCACGCCCGCTCGAAGACCGATCGCCGCTCGGTCCGGATCAGCCTGACCGACAAGGGTCGTCAGGTCCACGAAATCATCCAGGGGCTCTACGACAAGCATGCCCGCACGATCGCGCCGATCGGCGGCATCTCGGACGACGATTTCGGCCGGCTGAACCAGGCGCTGGGCCGCCTCGAGCGCTTCTGGACCGACCAGATCCGCTACCGCCTCTGACGGACCGTCAGAGGTTGAGGAGACCGAGGATCCCTGCGATCACCGCGTAGGCGAACCCGGCGTTGATGGCGACTCCGAACAGGCCGATCACGAGGCCGCCCATGACCACGACCCCGTCGCGCTCGACGAGGCCGAGACCCACGAGGCAGACGGCGAGACCCAGCGGGATCTGTCCCACGATGGGCGCGGCCACGATCAGCGCCAGCGCCAGGGCCAGCAGGACGATCCCCATGCCGCGCATGCCGAGCGCGGTCTCGAAGACGCTCACGCGCGGCCGCGACCAGCGCTCCAGCCGCCGCAGGATCGGCACCGCCCGGGTGACCGCGCGCCGCACGTCGGCGAGGGCGATGGAGCGGCCGAGCAGCATGCGCGGCAGCCAGGGCGCCGACATGCCGGCCGCGATCTGAATCGCCACGAGTAGCAGAAGCAGGCCGCAGATCAGCGGGATCGGCGGCGGCATCGGCAGGCAGTTCGGCAGGCCGAGCAGCACGACCAGCAGCGCGAAGGCGCGATCCCGCAGGACCGCAACGATGTCGCCCACGGTGAGGCGCTCGCCCTCCTGGCTTGCCAGCACCGTGAGAACGTCCGACGTGCGTGCACCGGAGGTCAAGGATCCGCCAACCTTCGCTTTCCAGCCGGGGGCTCTAGCCGAGAACATCTGGCACGCCAAGCACGGCAGATTCGCGACAGCGCGCCGGCTCTCGCCTGGACGGCGACGACCCACCTCAGGATGCCGATATACCTCTATGTAAATCACAAGTAATCTCAAGCACCGCGTCCGGCATCTGCAACGTTTGCCTCAGATCCCGTGCAGACGCGCGATGTTTGCAGGGGATCTCTCGAAACAAGGCCTGCAGATGATCGTGGCATCATCTTAGCTTTCTGCCTCGAAGCCTGGGGCAGAATCGTTCGATGCCGCGCAATCCGACCATAGGACGTAAGTTTGCCGGCATTACCGTCATGGTTGCTCTGGGTTTTGCTGCGCATCCACGCGCGACTTCCGCTGGGGAGATCGACACCCTCCTGTTCGGCAGCCTCGATGCGAGCGCGGCGACCTTCCTGACCCTCGGGGCAAAGGCGGCGTGGGGCGCGCGCGATCAGGACGGTTTCGTCGCGCTCGCAAGTCTCGGCGGCGGGCATCGCGACGAGCGCGGATCCACCGAGGCACGCCAGCGCTATACGGCGAGCGCCGCCTTGGTCGTCGGCTACCAGTGGTTCTTCGATTGGGGCGTCGTTGCTGCCTACGCCGGTCCTGAGGGCATTCGGGAGATGCTGCTCGATGGTCGCGGCCTCTCCGCGCTGGAACCGCATCTTGGTCTTCGCCTGCAGGGCGAGATCTGGGCACGGCCGACGGCGGCCACGCTCGTGCAGGCGAATGCGGTGGTTGGCTCGGCACGCGACAGCGTGTGGGCCCGCCTCGCCTGGGGCTACCGGCTCTGGGACACGTATCTTGGCCCGGAGGTGGCCGCCTATACGGACGCCACGGGCTATCGCAAATGGAATCTCGGCCTGCACGGCACGGATTTCACGCTGGGCCGCTACAGCTTCCGGGTTTCGGCGGGCCTGCAATCCGAGACCGGCCGGCGCGGACCCGGTCCTTATGTGGCACTCGCCGTGTGGTCGCCCTGGTGAAGCGCGGCGGGCTCGCTGCTCAAGGCCTTCAGGAAAGAGGCCGCGTCGCGCCGGATCTCCGCGCGGCGCTTGTCGCCCAGACCGCGCAGGGTTCGATACGGCATGGTCATCCGCTGATTGCCGGCCAACCGCTCCTCGTTCTCGATCAGGAAGTTCCAGTACAGATAGTTGAACGGGCAGGCGTCCGGCCCGGACTTGACCTTCACGTCGTACGCGCAGGCCGCACAATAGTCCGACATCCGGTCGATATAGGCGCCCGAAGCCGCGTAGGGCTTCGAGCCCATCACGCCGCCGTCGGCCCAGAGCACCATGCCGTGCACGTTGGGAAGCTCGACCCATTCATAGGCGTCGGCGAAGACGATCAGGTACCACGCCTCAACCTGCGCCGGATCAAGCCCGGCGATCAGGGCGAAGTTGCCGGTGACCATGAGGCGCTGGATATGGTGAGCGTAGGCGTGGGCGCGGGTGTCCGAGACGACCTGCGCGATGCAGTTGAGCTTGGTCTCGCCCGACCAGTAGAACCACGGCAGGGCGCGGCCGGCCCGAAGCGCGTTGGTCTCACGGTAACCGGGCATCCGCGCCCAGTAGACGCCGCGCACATATTCGCGCCAGCCGAGGATCTGCCGGATGAAGCCCTCGACGCAGTTCAACGGTGCGACCCCCTCGCGATAGGCCCGCTCGGCGGCCCAGCAGATCTCCTCCGCGGTGAGCAGACCGGCATTGAGGGCCGGCGACAGCAGCGCGTGATAGAGGAAGGGTGCGCCGGTCTTCATCGCGTCCTGGTAGTCGCCGAAGGTCGGCAGGCACGCGGCGATGAAATGCCTGAGCGCGGCGAGCGCGTCGGTTCGCGTGACCGGCCAGGAGAAGCCGTCCAGGTCGCCGAAATGGTCGCCGAACTCCTGCTCCACGAGAGCGATGACGTCGCGCGTCAGCGAATCCGGCTGAAAGCCGATCCGGTCCGGCGGACGATGCGTCTTCGGCAGGCGCTTCCGGTTGTCGGGATCGAAGTTCCAGCGGCCGCCGGCGGGTTCGGCACCATCCATGAGCAGGCCGGTCCGGCGCCGCATGCCGCGGTAGAAGGTCTCCATGCGCAGGTGGTGCCGGTCCTCGGCCCAGCGGGCGAAATCCTCGCGCGGGCACAGGAAGCGGTTGTCGGGCCGGATCTCCAGCGGCACCGGCAGGGTTTCGCGCCAGTCCTGCATCATCTCCCAGACGCGCCACTCGCCGGGCTCGGTGACCACGACCCGCTGCGGGCGATGCCGCGGGACGGCGCGCTCGAGCTCGCCGGTGAAGCTGCCGGAATTGCCGGCCTCGGTCAGCCGCACGTAATCGACCGTGATCCCCTCGGCCTCGAGTTCGGCCGCGAAGTGGCGCATGGCGGCGAACAGGAAGGCGATCTTCTGCTTGTGATGGCGGACGTAGGTCGCCTCGTCCCGCACCTCGACCATCAGGACGACGTCGTGCTCGGGGTCGATATCCACGAGACTGGACACGCGCCGGGTGAGCTGGTCGCCGAGGACGAGGCGCAGCGTCGACCGGGCCAGGCGCGGCGGGGCCGCTCTTACCGGCATCGCCTCAGACCTTCGCGCTGAACGGCGTGTCGCCGCGTTCAGCGGCGTTGGACTGGCGGCCGGGATCTCGGGCGATCAGATGCAGGGCGTACCCGCGAGCCCGCAGAACCCGCCCTGCGGCGAGGCCGGTACCGCCCGTCCCGCCGTAGATCATCACCCGCCGCACGCGGAGCCCTCCTGCTACCCATTCCGTCGCGATCAAGGTAAGGCCGATGGCGCCCTCGGGCAGGCGGCCGGGACCGCGCCCTCCACGTGCACAAGGTCGCAGGCGGGAAGCATGAAGTTCGCGTTTGCCGGTATCGACTTCCTGGGCGGCGTCTTCGAGGGCTTCCTGGATGCCGGCTGGACGCCCGTGAAGCTGTTCACGCGGCCCTGCGACGGAATCTACGACCACAACGAGGTGATCGTCGCCCGCGCCCGATCGCTGCGCCTGCCGATCCAGCTCTCGCGCATCCGCGAGACCGACATCGCGGCGCTTCAGGCCGAGCACGGCAAGGATTGCGCGCTCGTCGTCGCCGGCTATCCCTGGCTGGTGCGGGGTTGGCGCGGCCGCCTCGGCTACGGCCTAAACTTCCATCCCTCGCCCTTGCCGACCGGGCGCGGTCCCTACCCGCTCTTCCGGGCCGTGCTCGACCAGTACGAGACCTGGGGCGTCACGGCGCATGTGCTCGCCGACGGTTTCGACACCGGCGATATCCTGGCTCAGGAGATCTTCCCGTTGAGCCGGCAGGAGAACCACGAGACCTTGCTGGCGAAATGCCAGATGGCGGCCCGGCGCCTCGCCGCCGGACCTCTCGGACGCGATCTCCCCAATCGCTGGCGCCGGGCCGAGCCGCAGGGCGATGGTTCCTACTGGCCCCGTGCCACGGATGCCGACCGCACGCTCGATTTCCGCCAGGAGGTGGATGCCGTCCTTCGGCGCGTGCGCGCGTTCGGCACCGTCGAGACCATAGCGCGCCTCGGCGATGCGCGCGTGTTCGTCGCCGAAGCCCATGGCTGGCGCGAGCGTCACGGGCATACGCCCGGCTCGGTCGTCCACCGCCATCGCCGGCACGTGGTTGTGGCGGCACTCGACGGCTACGTGCAGATCACCCGCTGGTCGCCGGTCCCCCTGGCGGAGGCCGGCCAGATCGGCCGCTGACCGGGACAGTTCCGGGAACCGATCGGTGGCCGCGCGGGTTTCCGGCTGCCTCGAAGGTCACGGAGACCGCCATGTCCACACGTGCAAGCCTCGCCGCGTCCCTCGGCTTCGCCGCCCTGTTCACCGGCTCGGCCTTCGCCCAGGCCGTGATCGTGGCACCCGACGATTTCGGGCCGGACGACGACGTCATCGTCCGCGATTACATCGTGCGCCGCCCGGTCGGGCCCGGGCCGATCGTCGGCTCGATTCCGCTGCGACCCGGTAGCATCGTGCCGGCCGATGTCGAACTCGCACCCTTCACGGACGCTCCGAATCCGCGCCTGCGCCGCTTCGGCTACTTCGTGGCGCCGGGCGACAAGATCGTGGTGGTCGATCCCGCCACCCGCGCCGTGGTGCGCATCCTCGACCGCTGACGTCCCCGCGCCCCTACCAGTCGCTGAGCGTCGCCCGCTTCCAGCGGTTCGGGGCGACGCAGCGATATTCGTAGGCCGCGTCCCAGGCGTGTTCGCCGGGGTTGCAGGGCGCGCTGCTGCTCTGCGGCGGCCGCGGCATCGCCTCGCGGACGTTGGCCGCCTCGACCTGTCCGGTGTCGCTGACCCGGAACACCGGCGCGCCGCCCAGGCCGTAGACGAGATCGCGGCCGTCGAAGCCGAGGCTGCGCGAGAAGCCACCGTCACGGTTCCCGTCGAGGCCGATCGACTGGCCGGAGCCGAGCAGAATCGCCGGGCCGGTGAAACGACCCGCGGCGGCGTCGATGCCGATGCCGTAGGTGCCCTCGCCCTGGAACGAGAAGCCCCGGTCGGTCACCGAGCCGGTGAGATTGCCCATCAAGATCCCGTACCCGGTATGGGCACCCGGCACCCCGCCGGTCGAGATCTGCAGACCGACGCGCTGGCGATTGCGGTCGGTGGTCGGCGACTGTGCCGAGACGTCGACCTCGGCGCCGATGCAGGAGGCAACCGGATCAGGCTCGTCGGTCATGTCCACGCAGTTGAAGTTGCCGGCCCAGGATGGCCCCACCGGCCCCAGCCCGTTCGCCTCCTTGAAGATCGTCCCGTTCACCGCGACGTTCTGCGCGCCCGTACTGGCGAGGGCGCGATTGTGCAGCTCTCCTGTGATCGTCCACTCGTAGCCGGCATTGTTGGGACCTGACGAGCCGAGCGCCCAGACCGCCTTGTAGGTGTGGGTTGCCTCACCGGAGCCCTCCGGCACGTGCCGGTCGACCCGCAGGGTGGAGACCGGATCGAAGCCCTGCGGCCGATTCCACAGGAAGACGTGGCCACCGTCGATCCCGGGCAGACCGGTCCCCTGGACGTTGCGGGAGAAGTTCGGCGGCCACGCCGGCGCTGCAGCCGGTGTCAGCGGCTGACCGGGCATCTCGGCGACCGCCGAGCCCTGCGGAGCCATCAGGGTGCCGGCCAGAACCAGCGACAGGAGAGCAGCACCGGAGCAATTGCGCATGATCGGATCCGATCTTCGTTTGGCGCCCCTCTGGATCGAACCGGCGAAGGTGCCCGCGTCCAGATAGGCAGCGTCCTGCCCTCGGCCATGGCCAAGGCCAGGGACATCGCCGGATCTCGAAGCCTGTCCCGTTGGTGCCCGGTCATCCGCGCGGAACGAAGTCCGGAAGGTCTGCGGATCTCGATCCAGATTGATCGTCAATGATTTCTTAGCGAAATCAGAAGAATATTCCGGATATTGCCATCTCGGCCCACCTGCGCAGGGACATCGCCGATGTACCGGACTGCAAAGCCGAGCCAAAATTACGTGGAGCGGCGCGCGACCGAGCGGAAGCCGACCGCCCTGCTGGCCTTCGTCCAGCATCCCGACGGTTCGCGATCCGCCTGCCAGGTCAAGAACATCTCGGACGACGGCGCGATGCTTGAGTTCCTGGGCGCGCAGGCCGTCGTGCTGGCGCCCACCTTCGATCTCGTGCTGACTGTCGCCGAGATGCGCTACGCGGTCACGTTGGTCTGGCGCGAAGGACAGAGCGCGGGCGTCCGGTTCTGACTCGGACAGGTCTGACGGACGATGCAGCCGACCTCAGGCTGCCAAGGCGGCCATCAGCGTGAGCCCGGCGGCAGGCAGCGTAAGGGCGAGAACCGCGAAGGTGTCGAGGGGCGCGGGATGGCTGGCGGCGAGCCAGCGATGCTCGGCGAATTTCTCCGCCGCGAAACCCGCGAGCACGAGGCTGCAGCCGACAAAGGTCACAAGCGCGGACATCGGCCGCCGCCTCTTCCAAACGCCGCGCAGAACGTTGCGCCTGATCGAAGTACCCCGAAGCAGCCCATAAGGTTTCACCGAACGGCGGCGGCGCGGGCGAAAAACATCGCGGGCAGTCTCTGCCCGGCCTCCGGCACCGGCGGGCTTGCAATCCGGCCCGGTTCCGTCGAGGCGGGTGCGCGAATTGTCCGGCGGGGGCATTGCCGGCACGACAGGAGGGGCGGACCTTTCATGAAGAGCGGCAACGGCGTCGCCGTCGGGCATGAGGGCTGGCTGTACTGGGTCGGGCGCGCTCGTGAGGTCGAGACCTTCTACGGCGACACAGCGGCGTCGCGTCGGATCCTCGGGCGCTGGGCACGCCTCATCGCCCGGCGCGCACGCCGTCTGGACGAGCTCGGCATCCGCCACGTGCACACGGTCGTGCCTGACAAGCTCGCCGTCTATCCCGACCGGCTCGGCCGCCCGTTTCCCGGTCTCGGCGATCCACCGAGCGTCCGCCTCGGCCGCCTAGTTGCGCGAGACAGTGCGGCCACGATGGTAGACCTGCTGACCCCCTTGTCCGCGGCGCGCGCCGAGGAGCCGGTCTATCTTCGGACGGATACGCACTGGACCTACCGCGGCTATCTCACCGCCTATCGCGCTCTCTGCGAGGCGCTCGACGCACCGGTCGCCGAGCACGTGTTCGCGGGTTCGAGCCAGCAGGAGCGCTTCACGTTCGATCTCGGCGAGAAGCTGACGCCGCCGGTCGCCGAGGATTACGTCGCCTACGACTTCCCGCGCCGCGCGGAACGGACCGAAGCGAACGCACTGGTCCGGGTCCGCGAGACGGGTCAGGCTGTCCGGCTGCGCGGCTTGTTCGTCGGATCACGCGTGGTGCTGACCAACCCTCAAGCGCCCGATCCGCGTCGCGTCGTCCTGTTCGGCGACTCGTACATCTACAGCCCGGGCGCGCGCCTGACCGCGATGCTGGCGGAGACCTTCGCGGAGGTCCACGCGATCTGGTCGGCCAATATCGACTGGGCCTATGTCGAGGCGGTCCGGCCGGACGTGCTGATCTTCGAGATCGCGGAGCGGTTCCTGCGGCAGGTCCCGACGGATCGGATCCGCATCGATGCCTTCGCGGCGGCACGCGCGCGCCGGGCGGTGCGGCCGACCCTGCGCGCGCGGATCCGAGGCTGGTTGCGCTAGGCCATCCGTCCCGTCGAGACCGCGTGGGGCTGCCCGCGAAACGAAGGACCCCCGCCGCGCAGGCGCGGCAGGGGTCCGGAAATTCCGCAGCCGTGAGGCTCCTCAGTAGCCCCGGCCGTAATAGCCCGGACCGCCGCGGTCGTAGGCTCCTGCGGCGGCCGCACCAGCCGCCGCGCCCGCGATACCGAGGCCGATCGCGGCACCCGTCGAAAGGCCGCGGTGACGCCGGTAGCCGTAGTCGCGATGGCCGCCATAGCCGCGGTCGTAGCCCCGGCCGTATCCACCATGATGGCCGCCGTAGCCGCCGTATCCATAACCCTGCGCCTGGGCGCCGGTGGCGCCGATCGCTCCGACCGACAGAGCCAGGGCGGAGATGAGAGCGAGCTTCCGCATCGATGTCTCCTTCGCTGTTGCGTTGGACGACCAATGCCAAACGTGTTGATGGGTTCCGATCTTTCGGGGATGGCTCCGGCGCCTGCGCCAATTGGCGCGCTCGCGTCAACGGATCCGATCAGGGCTGCATCCGCCGGCCGTATGTGGTCGCCACGGTCCGCTTGCGACCACATACGGGACGACCGCTTCCCATCCGGAGCAGCTCGTCAGGGAAACCGCCCGAATTGGCCGCGGCTTGCCAAAAGGGCGGACCGTCCGGTGTCCGCGCGGCGAACGCATGGCGCAAGATTGGGCTCGAGCCGGCGACCAGGCGTCACCGCACCCGACCGCGTCCACTATCCTCGGCTCGACCGCAGGCGTGCAACCTCGCTCGGCCCGATCTCCAGGTAGAGGCGGATCGCATCCTCGACGAGGGCGTCGGGAGTGACACCCGCCGCCTTCGCGGCCCGCGCGACCTGAAGGCCGAGCGCAAGATCGATGCGCAGGTCGGCTTTCTGGCTCGGCGACGCTGGCGCCGGGACAGGCGCAGGGAGGGGCGCGGCACTGTTGCGCGACTCGAACTTGCCGAGCTTGGCCTCGCGACGGCCACGGTGGACGAGAGCGTCGGCGCGCTCATTCAGACGGTCGCCGGCATGCCCCCGGACCCAGGTCCATTTCACGTCGCGCGCAGCATTGAGTTCGTCGAGGCGCTTCATGAGGTCGATGTTCTTCACCTCACCCGTCGTCGTGCGCCAGCCTTTCGCCTTCCAGCCGCGCATCCATTCGGTCACCGATTTGACGACGTACTGGCTGTCGCACCGCATCTCGATGGCGGCCCCGGCCGGGAAATGCTCGAGGCCCTTGATCGCGGCCGTCAGCTCCATGCGGTTGTTGGTCGTGGTGCCGGGCTCCCCGCCGCACAGTTCGACCGTGCCATCCGGGGCCGCAATGACGACCCCCCAACCGCCTGGACCGGGGTTCGGGTCGCAACCTCCATCGGCATAAACGATCGTTCGCATCGTGGCGTCGGCCCTTCCGTGTGGGGTGGTCGATGGGAGGCCGCCATCGATGCCCGAAATTGGCTGACAGATGGTATCCCTAACCGCGGCGCGGTGCCGCTGGAGGGCGGCGCGCCGCGCAGCCTATCGATCGCCGATGACACGCAGCAGGCATGGGGCGGGTCGGCGAAATCGCGGGTGTCGCCAATCTGCTGCTCCTGACCGTGCGGCTCCCCGCAGGGCTTGGGTCGAAACCCGGACGGCGAGGCAATGCGTGGCGCTGTCTCCCCTCCCCCCGGACCGTGGAGGTGTCCGCTTTCAGCTCGGTCGATCAAGTGACAGCGGATGCCCGGTGCGGATGATTTTGCGACGGTGGGTCAGGGAGTTTTCCGAAGGGCGCTTCGAGCGCGGATCTTCGCACCAGCGCGCGGCATGCCGAGTCCGGAGTCTTTGGTAAGCGGTAGCACTCCTCAGCGCGCCTCGGCGCCGAATACCCCTGAGCCAACCCTCCATTTGATGAGGACAGCGGCCAAGCGGGCTGTTGTTAAGTCGCCTCGCCAGCGCCAATCCGCAGCTCTCAGGAGTCGGCGGCCTCAGTCAGTGCGCGTCTGAGCCGGGGCGTACCGGCAGGATGGAAAGAGGATCGGGATGGATCAACTTGTCTCCAGCAGTCACCTGGAGATCCGCAAGCGGCCGCACTTGGCCATTGTCTTAGGATCGATTGTCGTTGCGGTAGGGATTTGGTTTGTCATTTATAAGATTAGCGGCCGAGTGATTTGGCTCTGGTAGCGAAAAGAAGAGCCGCGATCATGTGCGAGGCTCGCTTCGGTCTGGATCGGACAGCCCTCGGAAGGTGAAACGAGTGCAGCGTCGGCGGCGTACCATTTGTTGGAGCACCTTTTGCCTTCGGCCTGGCACCGATTGCCGGCTACCGCGCCGTTTCAGGCCTGCGCTGAAAATCTGCTACACGCACGGGCAACGACCAATCGTCGTGCATGGATTGCTCCATCGGCACGCGCGAAGCCCGGGTGCGCAACAGGCAGATGTCAAATCCTTTCATCCGGAAATTGGCATCGCGAGCGCATCTCGATGTCGACGACGTGTCGGCTCTGCGACAGGCCTTATGCAGCGTCTCTCAGGTGGAAGCCGGTCAGGATCTAATCCTGGAAGGCGAGTGTCCGGACGCCGCCTACGTCATTCTCGACGGGTTCGCCTGCCGCTACAAACTCGTGCCTGACGGCGGCCGTTCGATCGTGGCTTACCTGGTACCCGGGGACGGCTGCGATCTGCACGCTTCGATTCTCAATCGTGCGATCCACTCGGTCGCTACGCTGACTCCCTGCTCGATCGCCACACTGCCTTACCAGAAGATCAAAGAACTTGCCGCCACGCGGCCGAATATCTATCGCGCCCTGTGGCGTTCGATCCTTGTCGATGAAGCGGTTTTACAAGAATGGCTTGTTGGGATTGGGCGCCGGTCCGCCGACAAGCAGGTTGCCCACATCATCTGCGAACTTCTCGCCCGGTTGCGTGCGGTAGGGCTCGGTTTCGAGCCGAATTATCATCTGCCTCTGACACAGCCTGAACTGGCGGATACAGCCGGGCTCTCGAACGTTCACATCTACCGCGTTCTCGCGGACCTTCGGAAAGACGGCTTAATCGAGAGCGGCCGACGATATATAAGCGTTCCGGACGTCAAGCGATTGGAGAACTTCGCTAGGTTTGATGCCAGCTACCTTCTTCTTTCTGGCCCGGATGAAAACCCCGCACCGGTTGGAAAACTGCCGGACATGACGGGCCAGGTCAGGCGATGAACCCGATAAAGCGCGGCGACCATCTCCGATACCATCCGAGGACATTGTAGAGTGCCGGCGCAATCTCAGTTGTCAGGATTGGTCAAATACGAGCCCACAAGATATCCGGATTGGTGAGCTGACAAGTACGCCACCGTAATCAGAGCTTGCTCCACACCCATGCCATGCGTCAACGAGAATATTACAACACATAACATCAAGATAGAAACCGAAGAAACCACGAGGTGCTTTGCCCGCAGCGTATAAGCGATATATAATCCAGAGATAAACAGCAATATCGCAATAAGCATTGGATACCCGACGGGCCTTCAGCACCGATATTGCGCGAGCCGGATCACTGTTCCGGACGACGCCTGGCCCAGCAGCTAGGCCGCGTCCTGCAATTTGCAAACCATTCTTCATCCTAGTTACAGCAGAATGTCGGCATTGTTAGCGATGAAAGATGATGGAGCGTCCTTTTGAAGCTCCCTCGGAGCCGTTCGGCAGACGGGCGCCCCCTGCGGGCGCGCCTAAACCTCTGCTCCTGGCAACTCTGGCAGAGCGGGGGCGTCCACACGCGGGAGATCCACAAGACGCCCATCGCCGACCTCGACCATCCCATCGCGACGAGGAAGCAGCACGCGGCCGAGCGTCCGCGGGCCGTGGCGGCGGACGCCCATCTCGGCACGCACCGGATTGGATCTAGCTTCGTCCGGCAACCGGAGAAGCAGTCCAACTCGATCCGGCGCAGCTCGACGGCGATCATCCTCAGAGCGCCGGCATAGTCCACACGCAGGAAGCCGCGCTGCGAGTGAGTCCAGAACGGCTGTGGCACCGTCCGGTCGAGCCGGCGCGCCTCGGCGCCGGACGGGTTGATGAAGGCGAGCGCGCTCGCCCGCCGCGCCGACCATTTCGCTGGCAGGGCGAGGCGTGCTCCGAAAGGCGTTCGATCTGATCGCGCCAAGTGGTGACAGCGGCAGGAAGGACATCGCAGGTTGCGCCGACGGCACGCCCAGCGAGCTAGGGCTGAATGGTTGCCGAAATCGGAAAAAATCGGCTCAGTGGACCGCGGGCGGCGATCGAGTCGTCACCAAGATGTTCTGGGGGTCGTTGCATGACGAGATCGGCAGATGAGATCAACGAGCGCGCCGACCGCAAGCACGCGAAGGAACACCGAAGTTACGTCGAAGGCGTTCAGCTCGGAAATGAAGCCATACTAAAGGCTCTTCTCTCATCTGTGATCGCCATCTATGAGCCTGAAACTGCCATAGAGGAGTCTAAGATAATCAATCAAATCAAATTTTGGGCGCTTCGCTCGCTTCCGCCAGCGAAATCTACGGTCAACAGCGGAGATGATTTGGAAAATCTGGTGGCAAGATCGGTCATTCGAACCGTATTTGAGCGCTAGCGCATCAAATCAGCTTGACCGAGCGCTTCGGCGCGGCTTGCAGTGTGGACAACGAGGCTTACAGGGCATGCGCGCTTGAGACCGATCGCGACCGAGCGTCGAAGCTGTCCGGTCTGCAACAAGGTGAGCGGCACTTAGATAAAAGCGCTCACGCAAGAGGAATTGGTAAGCAACCGCAGCGCTTCGATTGCCCAGACGATTGGCGCCGACATGGCACTCGCGTCATCGGTGGAGGTTCCCTGGCTCGGAAAAGCGCGTGTGGCGACGCATTGCTCGCCGCGGCCTCAGTTCCGTCGAGGCACGACCGGCGTCGACCGCACCAGATGCGCAAAGCCTGGCGGCACCACGGCAGAGGTGCGGATACTGCTATCCATGATGCGCCAGTCAAAGTACGGGCGCTCGTCCGGCTTGCCGGTCGCGGCCCGCCAAGCCGCGAAATAGGCCGCAGGGTCGGGTATGCCGCCACTCGCCGGGTTCACCACAATGGGGGTGGCCAGAGGGCCGAGGTTGCCGTCGTAGACAAGGCTGGCGGGCGCCTGACCCCGCAGCACAACAACTCCGGAATCGGGGCGCGCGGTCGGGCCGGCGTAACACCACGAGTCCCGGATGGTGATGCCGCCGCCACGGGCGTAGCCGCCCGTATCGACCTGCCCGGTCGTGTTCGAGTTTGCGGCAGTGAAGTGATAGGCAATCGGGATGCCGCCACCCTCCCCGCCGAAGCGCACGCTCTGGGCACTGAACGTGCCGCGGACATCGGCCCAGCGCGAGCCGGCCACGAAAGCGTTCGGGCCGCCTGATTCCCGCCAAAGCACGGGTACGCCACACCAGCCGGCTCCGAGATTGAGTATCTGGAAGTAGCGCACAGCGTGGTTCATGCAGAACACGGCGCGGTCGGGTGAGAAATTATCGAAGTGTGGTTCGGACCATCCACCCATAACATTGGTAACGTCGGTCTCGGTGCGGATGTCGCCGTTGCAGCGGACGAAGTGGCAGCGGACCACGTCGAGGACCGTGGAGTAGGCACCGGTGACATCGACGGCGTAGTCGGCGGTGTCGCCGATCGAGAGACGATTGAGCTCGATCAGGCCGTCGTCGATGTTGGCGTTTCCGACGGCAAGCGCGTGAAGGCCACCTTGCAAGGTCAGATCTTCGAGGATCAAGCGCGTGAAGCCGAAGCGCCCGGGATCGCTGGACGGGCGGCCGTCGAGCAGCACGATTGCCTTATCCGGGGTCCAGATCCGAGCGCGCCCGGCTCCGCGCATGCAGTGGGTCGGCAGGATCGGCGCCGTGACTTTGATGTTGCCGCTCAACTGCAGGGCGGGAAACAGCCATGACCGGCTCGATCCATCCGGCGCCTGCGCCAGCGCCTTGATCGTCGAGCAGGCGTTCTGAAGCGCGACGGTATCGTCCTTCTGCCCGTCGCCGACAACGCCGAACATGTGGGCGTGATAGCCGCCCAGGCGGATCTGCTCGGGAAGCGTTGCGATCGCGGGCGCCCCCAGCGCGGCACCGCTGCCGCTTGCAACGATCCGGCTCGCGAACGCGCCGCCGAGCATACCCCCAGCGGCGCAAGCTGACGCGAGGAGCAATTGCCGGCGTGTCGAATCGGTACTCATAGGCCGTTGTATCGCGGTCGTCCGCCGCCATGCCAACCTGCGACCCGGCTGCTTCCAGCAGCGGGGTGACGCGGCGGTCGCCAAAGCGCGGGTACTCCGACACCAGGGCGACGAGGGCAGGGTCAGCCCGTTCGCATCGGCGGGCGGCGTGGGCATGGCGCGCTGCGTGCCCCCAAAGGCTGGCTGATGATCCGGCGAGAAGCTCGTTGGGACGGATCTGGACAATGGAAAAACCCGCCGAGTCCTCGACCGGGCGGGTGACGTCGATCGACAGCGCGCTAGGCTCGAACCGAGGACTTACAGATTAAAATTTCGTCTGAGCCTGTTTCAACGCCGACCAAGGCGAGAAGTTGCATAGGGTGAAGTTGCGCCCACCGTGTCGCCCGTCAGGACTGACCTGACCGGCTGGCTTTGGACCGGGCTGATTGAGCGGATCAGCCAGGACCAGAGGCGTCGGACATGCGGCGAGGTCAGAAGACGAGCGCGGAGCAGGTCGTGCTGAAGCTGCGCCGGATCGAGGTGCCGACGGCCCAGGGCAGCCGCTTAGCACTGGCGTGCAATGAGGCGGAGATCTCCGAGCAGAGTGACTCACGCTGGCGCAGGGAGTACGGCGGCCGGCAGGTCAATCAGGCGCGTAGGATGGAAGACCTGGAGCGCGAGAACGCGCGGCTACGCCGGCTCGTAGCTGACCTGTCCTTGGTGGGTCAGGTTGATCCTCCCTCGGCTTCGCGGACACCTCTGATACGCTCATGCTGAGCGGGGAAGGTGTCGGATGGCAAAGACGAGACGAGAGTTCACGCCCGAGTTCAAACGCGAAGCGGTCGCCCTTCTGGAGAGCAGCGGCCGGCCGCAGATGCAGGTCGCGGCCGAGCTCGGGATCCAGCCCTCGATGTTGCGGCACTGGCGGGCCATGCTGAACGGGGCCTCACCCCCGCCGCGGCCGGCAGGATCGACGGGCGCCTCGCCACCAAGCCCGATCGCATCGCCGTCCGATCAGGCCGCCGAGATCGCCCGGCTGCGGCGAGAGCTCGACCGCACGCGCATGGAGCGCGACGTGCTAAAAAAAGCCATCGGCATCTTCGCGGAGATGCCCAAGTGACCTTCGCCTTCATCGAGCAGCATGCGCGGACCTGGCCGGTGCGTCTCATGTGCCGCGTGCTCGGAGTCTCACCCAGCGGCTTTTACGGTTGGCGGACACGGCCAGAGAGCGCCCGCTCGGCCTCCAACCGCCAGCTCCTGGACGACGTCCGGCGTATCCATGCCGCCCATCATCGGCGCTATGGTGCGCCGCGCGTGCATGCCGCCCTACGGGCCGAGGGCCGGTCCGTCAGCCGCGGGCGGGTGGAGCGCCTGATGCGCCAGCACGGCATCCGCGCTCTGGCGGAGCGTCGGTTCCGGCCCTGCACGACCGACAGCCGTCACGATCTCCCGATCGCCCCGAACCTCCTGAAGCAGAACTTCTCGGCCGCGCGGCCAAACAAGGTCTGGCTAGCCGACATCACCTACCTGCCAACCGGCGAGGGCTGGCTGTACCTGGCCGCCGTCCTCGATCTGGCCACGCGCAAGATCGTCGGCTGGTCGATGCGCGATCATATGCGCACCGAGCTGAGCGTGGCTGCACTGATGATGGCCGCCCAGCGGCAGCGACCGGCCGCCGGGCTCATCTGCCACTCGGATCGCGGCAGCCAGTACGCAGCCGAGGCCTACCGGAAGCAGCTCGCCGCCATGGGGGCGAGGCCGTCGATGAGCCGCACGGCTTGCTGCTACGATAACGCCCCGATGGAGAGCTTCTTCCACACGCTCAAGGTCGAACTCGTCCATCAGCGACGATGGGCAACCCGGGACGACGCCCGACGCGACCTGTTCGCTTACATCGAGGGCTACTACAATCGGCAACGCATCCATTCGGCACTCGGCTATCTCACGCCCGAGCAAGCCGAGAGGACCGCGAGCTAATCTCCCCGTGTCTGCGAAATCAGGGGAGGATCAAGGTGTTGGCGGACGTCGCTCGGGAACCTTATAGCCCCCGAGCGACGCCGGCAGGCAGTGGTCGGCATCCGGGGGACGTACGGTCTCTCGGAACGTCACGCCTGCCGGATCGTCGGTCAGCACCGCG
This sequence comes from Methylobacterium sp. FW102-HT35C08, assembly GCF_058790235.1. NCBI lineage: Bacteria > Pseudomonadati > Pseudomonadota > Alphaproteobacteria > Hyphomicrobiales > Methylobacteriaceae > Methylobacterium > Methylobacterium sp. FW102-HT35C08. The sequence goes on from NZ_JBYTCL010000002.1 coordinate 3,510,053, forward strand.
GCACGCAACGCACCGTGCCGACCGTGCCGGCCGATGAGGATGCACTGACCCAGGCCATCATCGCCCTGGCGTCCGAGTACGGGCGTTATGGCTACCGCCGCGTCACCGCGCTGCTGCAGGCAGACGGCTGGCAGGTGGGCAAGGACCGGGTTCAGCCCATCTGGCGTCGCGAGGGGCTCAAGGTCCCGCAAAGGCATCGACCACGCAGCCGGCTTTGGCTGAACGACGGTTCGTGCGTTCGGCTGCGCCCAGTCTACCGCAATCACGTCTGGAGCTTCGACTTCGTGCAGGCCCAGACCCACGATAGTCGGAGCCTGCGCATCCTGACGCTGATCGACGAGCACAGCCGGGCCTGCCTCTCCTTGAAGGTGGCGCGGCGCATCAACAGCGTCGGCGTGATCGAAGCGCTGGCCGACGCGATGTGCCTGCACGGTATCCCGGCGCACATCCGCTGCGACAACGGCCCTGAACCGAAGGACCGCGCAGCGAGATGGTCTCGAAGGCACTGCGCCAATGGGTCGCCAAGACGGGGGCGCAGATCCAGTCCATCGCACCCGGCTCTCCGTGGGAGAACGGGTACTGTGAGAGCTTCAACGGAAAACTGCGCAACGAGTGCCTGCGCCAGGAGATCTTCTACTCGCTCAAAGAGGCGCCGATCGTGATCGGTCTATGGCAGAACACATACAACCGCGTCCGACCGCATTCGTCGCTGGGCTATCGACCGCCCGGGCCCGTCAGCGACCCGGATCTGGCCTTCCGGCTACCCTGGCAGCGGCCATGCAGTAGCCTCTCACTCAGCCCGGTCCAAGATACCGGTCAGGTCAGGATGTCTCGCGGCTGCGCGTGCGCTTCACCGATCCTTGCACCGCTCGCGTGCGTGTATCCACGACCCCGATCATAAGAGGGCATTGTCGGCTCCCGAGCGTGTCCGAAGATCTACCAACGTCCATGACCCGGTTAAGTCCAATGGCTGCGTGCCATGACGTAGTCGGACCCTGTCCAATCCAGCGCCAGGTGAGTATCGGACCTCGCCGCCCGCGCTCAGCACCCGTTACAGACCCCGTCATCGTTCAGCAGCTTCTCGTCGATGCGGTGGGCACGCAGATCCATCTGTCCGATCTGGGCGGCCTGATTTCCCGGGAGTGCGCCCTCGCTTACGTCGAGCGGAGGCGTCGTGATCGCCTGCTGTTCCAGGCGGTTGATCTCGGCGTTTGTGGGGATGGTGACCTCGCTCTGCGCGATACGGGCGGGCGGGTCTGCCAGGACGGGTCCTCCGAAAGTCCCGAACGACAGCGCGAGTGTCATCGTGACGAGCAGCATGCGTGGGATCTTCATCGACGGCTCCCGAACGATACGCACCAACGCCGTTGCCAGCATGAACCAGGCTCGGCTGCTCGGCTTGATCGGATGGGACAAGAGCGGGAGGTCTCAGAACAGAGCCTTCCATGGAATGCCTCCGCTCACGGCATTCTCCCTTTGCATGGGACGGCAAAGAAGGAGCTTATTGAGCTGCTCTTAGTTGAGTGTTGCAGGAAACATTTGCCGCCCACCCGGCTCATCCATGTTTGGCGATGATTTAATGTTCCAGCGCCATCCAGAACTATGCACTTAGAATTCTTAATAAGAACGACGCCGCAAGGAGCTGAAAAGCTAAATTGTGAAGACGCGATCGCAATCTGATCTCGCGCCGAGAGGTATCTTGACATCTATGTAGGCCAGTCGCGCTCAGCGAACGATATGTCCCATTCAGTCAAGCATTCTTGTCCGCAAGCGGACATTCTGCGACCGAATGTTGATTCGGCATCGTCAAAGTCGTCGGTCCATCTTTCTGGCCGGCAATCACCGCGGTGCTCTCGGGATCCTTTCTGCACGTGATCGCCAGCGCGCAGTCTGCACGCGTCCCCTGCCTTTGGTCTGACGCGCGCCCGAATGGAAACTCGCGACCCAGCCGAGATGAACCGCTATCGGACGGCGACCGCAGCATGGCAAATTCAGGCAAAATCCCGAGTGCGGACAGGTTCGAGGTGAAAGTCACGGCGGACAGCCATTTTGCTTGGCTCCGCACCCGCCTAAGCCTTGAACGCACGATGATGTCATGGCTCCGAACGGCAGTTTCGCTGATCGGCTTCGGCTTCGCAATCGTTCAGTTTTTCGAGCATCTGCAGCAGATGCCGGGAGTTCGACCCGCTAATCGACCAGAAGAAGCGCTATATTTGGGTCTTGCGCTAATCATATGCGGCGTACTGGCCCTTGTTGTCTCTATGTGGCAATATTGGTGGACCGTCCACTACCTGTGGGACGGAGCATTCACCAAACTCGCTGGGATGACCCGAGACGGTATGCGATCGCCAGTTCTCGCGATTGCCGCCCTCCTGATCTGCATCGGCGTGTTCGCGTTCTTTGCCGTGCTGCTGCGCCTCGCCTAAGCCCTCGTGTCGCGCGGCAGGAAATGACGTGACGCTCCCAAGTCGCCGGACCAATACAAGGAGATCGCGATGGCCAAAGCAGGCAAGCCGAACATCCTCATCCTCTGGGGCGACGACATCGGCTGGTGGAACATCAGCTATAACAGCCGAGGACAGATGGGTTACCGAACCCCCAATATTGATCGGATCGGCAACGAAGGCGTCGCTTTTACCGATTATTACGGCCAGCAGAGCTGCACAGCCGGCCGTGCAGCTTTCATCACGGGCCAAAATCCAATCCGCACCGGCTTGACCAAGGTCGGCATGCCAGGAGCGGATGTTGGTATCAGGGCGGAAGATCCTACCATCGCAGCCCTGCTGAAACCGTTGGGATATGCCACTGGCCAGTTCGGCAAGAACCATCTTGGGGACAAGGACGAGTGCCTCCCAACGATGCATGGTTTCGACGAGTTCTTCGGCAATCTCTACCATCTCAATGCCGAAGAGGAACCGGAAGACTCGGACTATCCGAAAGATCCAGCATTCAAGCAGCGATTTGGGCCCAGAGGAGTCCTGCACTGCTGGTCAGACGGTCGTGGTGGACAGAAGATCGAGGACACGGGCCCGCTCAACAAGAAGCGCATGGAAACGATCGATGAGGAGACCACCTCGCATGCGCTCAGGTTCATTGATGAATGCCACAAGGAAGGCAAGCCCTTCTTTGTTTGGTACAACACGACCGCCATGCATTTTCGGACCCACTGCGCCGAGAAGCATAAGGGCAAGAGCGGAGGCCAGGGCGACTACAACGATGTGATGGTGGCCCATGACGAAAACATTGGCCTCATGCTCGCCAAGCTCGATGAACTGGGCATCGCCGACCACACTATCGTCATGTACTCGACGGACAACGGTCCACATTACAACAGCTGGCCTGATGCCGGGATCACTCCGTTCCGCAGCGAGAAGAATACCAATTGGGACGGCGGCTGGCGTGTACCTGTCTTCGTACGCTGGCCCGGCAAGATAAAGGCGGGCTCGGTTTTGAATGACATTGTGAGTCATCAGGACTGGCTTTCGACGTTTCTCGCTGCCGCCGGAGAGACCAATATCAATGAAAAACTCCTTGAAGGTTACAAGGTTGGTGCGCGGACGTACAAAGTCCACATCGACGGCTACAATCTGCTGCCGTACTTGACAGGCGAGGCAAACGAAAGTCCTCGAAATTTCTTTTTTTATATCAGCGACGATGGTGACATATTAGCGATCCGCCTAAAGGATTGGAAGTTGGTCCTGATGGAACAGCGCGCCAAACAGCTTATGTGCTGGTTCGAGCCGTTCGTGAAATTGAGGGCACCGAAGATTTTCAACTTGCGCCGTGATCCGTTCGAACGCGCCGATGAAAATTCGAACACTTATTGGGACTGGGTAATATCTCACGCTTATCTGATTTATGGGATGCAGGCTGTTGTGGCGCAACAGCTCGCTGCATTCGAGCGATTTCCACCGCGTCAGAAACCGGCAGCCTTCAACCTCGACGCTGTACTTCGTCAGCTGGAAGAAGCGTCCAGTAGCAGCCATCATTAACTCGCTGTCGTACAGTCCAGATGATAGGCGGGCGCTGTCACAACCAACACCCTCAGCTCGGCACAGCCGTAGCCTCGCAGAAGGTCCGACATCAGCGGGAACCCCACGGCCTCAAGTCAGGATGGCCTGAACATTTACGACCTGCTTCCTGCAAACATGTCGCAGGTATCTGCACTTTCAGTGGAACAGGAGAGCCGTATGCTGCTCAGGTTCGTGCGCTCCTTCGTGGCGACTCTCCAGCTGTCTGCGTTTTGCGTGACGGCGCAGGCGGCACCCTACTTTGCTTGGTATCTGCCGTCGCCGACGCCGCTCTTCCCGCTTCTCGTGATAAATCCGGATGACAAGCCGCACCACAGATGCGCGCTTCAGCTCTTCCGGACCTACTACAAGCGGGATGGCTCGCAGGGCTTCGATCTGAAAAACTACTTCTTTTCTATCCCGCGGTACTCCATGATATCTCCCGGCATTTGGAATTCACAGGAGCACGGCGGCAACGAGATTACCTCGACGAATGTTTACTGCCTGTCACGACGATGATGTTTGGGGCCGCACGGCGGGGCGACGAAACGGCGGAAACCATTCGTAGGTACGGACTGCAGCTGACCGTCCGGATAGACTGAATGTTTTGGACGCGGAGTCGAAAGTCACAGCATCTGTATGACGTTGCTATGAGGTTGCGCGGCTGAATTTACGTTGCGGTCCAAGGTTCGATAGCGAGCGCCTTGCTCACAGCCCGCCGATAACACTCAGCGTCCGCCACATCTTCAGGCCAAAGACAGGATGGACTTGAAGCGCGAACGCCGCCCCGACCTGAGTCGCTCGAGAGGGAGTGCAAGACAGCGCTGGCGTAGGCGGATAGTGTCCGTACCCGTCCCGGGGGGCGGGTTAAACTGTGAGGATCACCATGTCCGATGCAGCAGCCTCACACACCACGTCCCAGTCAGCACCGGCGCAGAAAGGTCCCGGTGCACCGAAGCGTCCGCTCGCACACCGTGTGGTCGATGAAGCGCGGCGCTATCTCGCCTTCGCTGCCTATCTCGTGGTCGTCTTCGGGACGCTCATATTGTTCAGCCTCAATATCTACACCCGCCTGGACCAAGAGACGCAGCACTACTCAAGCTACCATTTCTATGCGCTGGGCCTCATCAACGCCCTCGTGCTGGCCAAATTCATGCTGGTTATCGAGGCAACCAGATTGGGCTCCCTCTCCTTCGGCCGTCGTCTGCAACAGGGGCCGCTCGTGTACGAGATCCTGTACCGCGCCGTGCTGTTCGCAGCCGTTCTGACGGCGGCGTACGTGTCGGAAGAGGTGCTGGTGGGCGTCTGGCATGGGCGAAGCGTAGGCGAAGTCTTGCCCGACGTTGCCGGTGGCCCTCGCGGATTGGTCACCTTCGCATGGGTGATGGTCGTAGCACTGATCCCCTATTTCTCGCTCCGCGCGATCGAGCGCGCTCTGGGCGAGGCGAAATTGCGGGCTCTGCTGCTAGGCACGCCTGTGGAGACCTAAGCGCCTGGGCGCTGATGCGCAGCATTGACCATAGAGGTCGAAAGTCGATGGATAAGCGGCTCTTCCGCTGCCTCTCACGATGGCCGCTTTGGAGTAGATCTGCCACAAAAGCGGACGGCCTTCTACTGACCCATGTCGGTCGTCAATCGACCTGCTCAGCCCGCTTGGAAGCGGACGTCGATGCGCTCGGCTGAAAGATGATCCGCTTCGAGCGAGAACGCAGCATCGCATGTCACACCCGGATCGCTCGGCTCGTCATGGCTTTGAACGTCGATTTCTGGCGCTCCGAGCACAAGGAAAAGACATGAGCGAGAACAAGCGACTGGTCTGGAACGAGGTGGCCCCGCAGGGTGCCAAGGCGCTTTATGGCATCCACCACTACATCAACACTGGCACCGATCTACCTCCTGAGCTGATCCACCTCATCTTCCTGCGGGTGTCTCAGATCAATGGCTGCGCGCACTGCATCGACCTACACACCAGAGACCTCCTCAAGACGATGCCACTCGAGAAGGTCGTCCTGGTTTCTGTCTGGGCCGAGGTGCCCCACCTGTTTTCCGAACAGTACCGCGCCGCTCTCGCCTGGGCGGAGGAAGTCACGCTGATCAGCGAGACGCGCGCCTCCGATGGGGCCTATGCCGCCGCGAGCGCTGTCTTTACAGCCAAGGATCTCGTCGACCTGACGATCGCCATCGCGGCGATGAACGCGTTCAACCGCCTCGGCGCACCCTTCCGCCTCCCGGTCCAGGCGAAGGCCTAGTCGGCTCTGCCGCTCCGTCCGGGGCGGCACCAGCGCCGTCCCATTATCGCCGATGTCCGATCGATCCCTGACCGCAGTTCCGCGTCTCACCGCGCTGATTTTTCCTGGGGCATGTCACATCGAGCCCACGCGTCTCGTCCCTTGTTCGACGGGCGCCTGAAAGCGGCAAGGAGCTGCCCCGTCCGTTCTCGAACAAGGAAACGGCTACCATGAAGATCGTGGTGATTGGCGGAAGCGGCCTCATCGGGCGTCACCTGACGGCCGGACTGTCGCGACAGGGACATGAGGCTATCGCTGCCTCGCCGAGGAGCGGAGTGAACGCGCTGACGGGCGAAGGCTTGGCCGGGGTTCTTGTCGGAGCCGACATCGTCGTCGACGTTTCGAACTCTCCGTCCTTCGATGACGCGGCGGTGCTCGACTTCTTCGAGCGCTCCGGCCGCAACCTTCTCGCCGCAGAGCGCGAGGCGGGTGTGAAGCATCACGTCGCCCTATCCATCGTCGGCACGGACCGCCTGGAGGGGAACGGCTACTTTCGGGCTAAGGTGGTGCAGGAACGGCTCGTCAAAGCCTCCGACATCCCCTTCACCATCGTGCGGGCGACCCAATTCTTCGAGTTCGTCGCCACCATCGCCGAAGGATCGGTCGACGGCGCCCGCCTCGTCGTGCCTGACGCGGACTTTCAGCCCATCGCCGCCGCCGATGTCGCCGCAGCGCTCGCCGATGTCGCGCTCGCTCCGCCGCGCAACGGGACGATCGAGATCGCCGGGCCAGACCGCCTTCCGTTCCGCGACGTCGTCGCCCGCTGGATCGCAGCCATCGGCGACCGTCGGGAGGTGCGGATCGACAAGGCGGCGCGCTACTTCGGCGCCGAGCTCGAAACCGGGTCGCTTGTTCCCGAGCATGCGGAAGCGGCGCGGCTCGGACCGACGCGGTTCGAGAGCTGGCTCGCTGCCGCCTGAACCGCTGCGCTCCTCCCATCCACCAAGAAAGACCCCTTCCATGTTCAGAACATTCTTGCTGGGAGCCCTCTTTGCCGTCTTCGCCGTCCCTGCGGTGGCGGCCGATGTTGCGAGGGGCGAGGCCCGCGTCACGACGATCTTCGACCATCCGCTGCCTTCAGTTCCCGGCAAGAGCCTGCGCGGAGTCCTCGTCGAGTACGGTCCGAGCGGCTCCTCACCGTCCCACACCCACGCCGCATCTGCCTTCATCACGGCAACCGTGATCGAGGGCGCGGTGCGGAGTCGGATCAACGATGGTCCGGAGAAGGTCTTCCGCGTCGGCGAGAGCTTCGTCGAAATGCCCGGTGACCACCACAGAGTCAGCGCCAATGCCAGCGACGTCGAGCCCTCGAAGCTCCTCGCCATCTTCGTCGTGGACACGGCCGACCGAATATTGACGACGCCGGACCGGCCGTAGCAGCGGCGGCGCGGGAACGCATCTGTTCAAGGCGGCACGGATACCCATGGTCGTCCACATTCGCTCAAGCGACATTGTTTTCGAGGAGAGGCCCATGTCGCAGGCCGAAATCGCCACGGCGACCTTCGAGACCCATCGCGCGCGACTTCTGCGCATCGCCTACCGCATGCTTGGCTCGCGCAGCGAAGCGGAGGATGTCGTGCAGAATGCCTGGCTGCGCTGGGTGGCGGTTGACCAGACGAAGGTCGCTGCGCCCTATCCGTTTCTCGCGCGCATCGTCACGCGCCTCTGCCTCGACGAGATGAAGTCGGCCCGTGCTCGCCGGGAGACCTACGTCGGCGCTTGGCTGCCCGAGCCACGCGTCGAAGACGAGGATGATGGGGTGGACGAAGATGACCTGACGCTCACGCTGATGATGGCGCTGGAGCGCCTGTCGCCGCTTGAGCGGGCGGCATTCCTCCTCCACGACGTCTTCGGCATGCCGCTCGGCGAGGTAGCGGACACGCTCGACCGGAAGGCGGCGGCCGTGCGCCAACTCGCCGTCCGGGCACGGCGGAACGTGCAGGCTGCGCGTCCTCGCTTCCCCGTAGAGCGCGAAGAGGGCGAGCGGATCGCACGGGCCTTCTTCGCGGCGTCCAACAGCGGCGACACCGTAGCGCTGCGAACCATTCTCGCCAGAAACGCGGTGCTGCACTCGGATGGCGGCGGCAAGGTTCTGGCCTTCATCAATCCGATCACCGGATTGGACCGCCTCCTGCGCATGTTTGAGGGTGTGCGGCGCAAATGGGGGCAAGGCTGGGCGCAGATGCTTGAACTCGTCTGGATCGACGGCTTGCCCGGCTATGTCAGCCGCGAACGCGGCGACGTTCTCCAAACCACTGCGCTCGCCATTGAGGACGGCCGGATCACTGCGATCTACATCACCCGCAATCCCGACAAGCTCCGCCATGTCGCGCAGGCTCTCGCGCTGGGACCGAACCCAACTTCGCAAACGCAGTGATCAGGCAGCGCGCATCCCTGAATCGCTTCACCCGACGTTGAGCCTCGCAAAGCGCTTGATGCTTCCACACGGCGCGCCGGCTCACGGAGCTCATCAGCATGACACAGCAAACGCCCATCGGCCCCGGCTTCGGCGCTGCCAGCACCGCTTTGGAGGTCGTCTCCGGGATCGATCTCTCGCGAAAGCTCGCCATCACTCCCGCGGAAGAAAACAACTACGTGTTTAGTCATGTCATGACCGTGGATGACCGCCTTCATGTCTGCGCCTCGTGAAAGCGGACGATCTCCTTTTCACCCATCTGAGACGTTCACGTGGGCGCTGAGCGGTGACCCGGGTGGGCCGCTTGCGGCCCGTCTGCTTTGAGGTTGGGGGAGCGGACAAGCGGACATTCGCCGCGGCTGAGCTGAGGGCCTGGAAGGTACTCCAAACAGGCCCCGGAGAGATCAACATATCGGAAATCCAGTCTCAAAACTCAGCAAACGCTGCCGGCAACTTCCAGATAATTTAAGAATGTCTCGATATTACTAGCAAAATCTGCATCTTATCAGCTTCATCTATAGTCCGCTTTCTGCACGATTATAGGAATGATGCTGATGGGCACCGCAAGAATGAAGGATGCGGAATATCAGCGCCAATCATCGTGCGAGTTCATGACAAGGCAGCCGAGGCAAGGGCGGCAGGATCGCGTACGACAACGCGATTGCGGTGGAGGTCGATCATGCCTTGGCGACGCCAACACTGGAGTTGCCTGTTGACCGTCTCGCGGGTCGTGCCCGCGAAGTCAGCGATGTCGTCCTGCGAGATATGGATTTCGCTGCCGAAATCCTCCGCCAAGCCTAGCAGGCGTCGCGCGATCCGCGCGGGCAAAGGCATCAGCACCGTCTCTTCGAGTCGCGCGGTGGCGAAGCGCAGGCGCTCGCACAGGAGTTCGATGACCCGCATCGACAAGTCGGCGTGCCGGCCGACGAGGTTCAGCATGTCGCGGCGGCGGACCGCGAACAACTCCGACGGCTCGGCCGCGACGGCGTCCGCGCTCCGCGACCGACCATCGAAGAGCGCGACCTCGCCGAAAATGTCGCCCGGACCGAGCACGTTGAGCGTCATGCGCCGGCCCGCGCCGGTGCCGGCCGTGATCCGGATCTCGCCGCGGCGGATCGCGTAGAACGCGTCCGCTGGGTCGTCCTTCAGGAACAGGGTCTCGCCGCGGGCGAGGCTGTGTGTGACGCAGAGGTCGGCGACGGCCCGCCGCGTGTCGGATTCAAGGCGGCCGAAGAAAGGGCTGGCGGACAGCAAACGCTCGAACTGCGCCGGATCGCCCACAGAAATGGCTCCTGTTGGAGCTGCGGACCCGAGCGGACCATGAGGCCGGACGGCGGTCTATTCATACCAGAGTGCTCGCGAACCCGCCATCCGCCCGGAAGGGCGGCGCAGTGCCGGAGACGTGCTGGCTGCACCGCGGCCGGCCGCGGCGGCTATCGTGCGGCCCTGAAGGCGGCGGCACGCGTCACATCGGACCTGACGAGGCCGAGATCAGCGAGGTCGCGCTCGCTGAACAAGGCGAGTTCGCGCTGTGTACGGCGGCAGTCGAGCCACAGTCTGAAAACAGAGAACGCAGCGGCCACCTGATCCTCCTCGGCTGAGGAGGCCGGCATGCCCCGGGCGCCGCTCCGCGTCCGTGACGGCGATCACGGACGCAGGTGGGCGGTTGGCCGATGAAGGTTCGGGCCGCGAGGGACCGGGTCGTGACCGAACCTCGGAGCACGGCCGATCACGCTCTTGCCACTGGAGATCTTCCATGTCGCACGCTGCCCGCTTGACCTACGCGTTGAGCTGCTACGCGGTCTTCCTGCTGACCTTCCTCTACGCAGTCGGCTTCCTCGGACACGTTGTCGTTCCGAAGACTGTCGACGACGGGTTGATCGTCGATCCGGGACTCGCCGTCGCCGTTGACGTCTCCCTGCTCACCCTCTTCGCGCTCCAGCACAGCGTGATGGCACGCCCGCGCTTCAAAGTCTGGTGGACCCGCGTCGTCCCGCAGCCCATCGAGCGCAGCACCTACGTCCTCCTGGCGAGCCTCGCGCTGCTGCTGCTGTTCTGGCAATGGCGTCCACTCCCGGCGATCGTTTGGTCGGTCTCGGAACCGGTCGCGGCGGGCCTTCTGATGGGCCTCTTTTGGATCGGCTGGCTCGTGGTTCTCGCCAGCACCTTCATGATCAGCCATCTCGACCTCTTCGGGCTCAAACAGGCCATCCAGGGCTGGCGCTCGACCAAGCAGGGTGAGGCCGCGTTCACGACACCCCTCCTCTACAGGTACGTCCGGCACCCGATTTATCTCGGCTTCGTCATCGCGTTCTGGGCGACGCCGACGATGACGGCCGGCCACCTGCTGTTCGCGGCAGTCGCGACCGCCTACATCCTCGTCGGCATCCAATTGGAGGAGCGCGACCTCGTTGCTTTCTTCGGTGATCGCTATCGTCGCTATCGGCGCGAGGTAGGCATGCTCCTGCCGCGCCTTCGCGGTGCACGCTGATGGCGTTGTCGCCAACTGCCCACGGATGTCGGATCGCTACTCGATCACCACGTCCGCGCTGCTCAAGATCGAGGGCGGCAAGATCACGCCAAGACGTGTGGCCGCCCCGACATTGGCGAACAGTTCAACCTTCGTGACGAGCTGTACCGGCAGGTCGCGGGGCTTCTCGCCCCGGAGAAGGCGGCCGGCATAGAGGCCGGCTTGGCGATGCGTCTGCGTGAAGTCGCCTCCGTAGCTCAGCAGCCCGCCGGCCTCGGGAAAGTCGCGGGATTGGGTGATCGCGGGAAGGCCGTGGCGGCTTGCGAGGATCGCAAGAAGCGCACTGCGATAGGCGAAGAAGGGGTCGGAGGTGAAGACGAGGCCGGGCACCCCGAGCCGGCGCGGCGCCGTGGAAAGCGTCTCGAACTCATCCTCGCGGCTGGCCTTGAGCACATGGAGTTGCAGGCCAAGGCTGCCTGCCGTCGCCTCGAGTCCGGCCACCTGCGAGCTGGCCGTGGGACTGGTCGGATTGACCGCGACGGCGAGGGCAGCGGTTGTCGGAAACAGCTCCCGCATCAACTCGAGCCGCTTGTTCGAGACCTCGACGCTCAGGCTCGACACGCCCGTCAGATTGCCGCGCGGCCGCGCGAGATCGTCCACCACGCCGAGGACGACCGGATCGCCGCCCATCTCGAAGACGATCGGGATCGTCTCGGTCGCCGCCCGCGCCGCAAGCACCACGGGCGCTCCACCGGGGGCAACCAGGACTGTGATCCCGCTACCGACCAGCTCCTTCGCGAGCGCGGGCAGCCGCTCATAGCGACCGTCTGCCCAGCGAAAGGCGATCGCGACGTCGCGACCCTCGACAAAACCAGCATCGGCGAGCCCCCCGCGAAAAGCCTCCAGCCGGCTGGCAGCACGCTCGGGCGTCTCAGAGCCGAGATATCCGATCACCGGAAGCGTCGGCGCTCGCGCCCGCACCGCGCGGGGTAAGACGCCGCCGATCAGAGCAGTGACCGGCCCGATGAGAATGGCGCGTCGCCTCATCCCGTCGCCCCTCGCCAAGCGCAAAGCCTCACGCCGCCGCACCCGGCGTTGGCCGGGCGTCGGTCGCCTGACAAGCGGCCATGGCAAAGACGGCAACCGGATCGTCGAAGCCCTTCAGGCGCCGCGTCCCGAGCGAAACGAGGGGAACGCCGCTCCCGATCGCCTCGGCCGCCGTGCGATCGACGAGGATCTGGCCGTTCTGGGCCGAGGCGCACAGGCGCGATGCGAGGTTCGTCACCGTGCCGATGGCCGTGTAGTCCATCCGGCTGTCGGAGCCGATGCGCCCGACCGTGGCGGGTCCCATCGCCAGGCCGATCCCGAAGCCGAGCGCATGGCCGCGCGCCCGCCAGGTCGCGGCCAGGGCCTGCACCGTCGCCTGCATCTCGATGACCATGCGAGCGGCCCGCAACGCCGGCTCGGGGCAGGCCACGGGCGCGTTCACCAGGATCATGACGCCGTCGCCGGCGAGGCTCACGAGTGTCGCGCCGTGCCGGTCCACAGTCGCACCGATCACTGCATGGTATTCGCTCAGGACATCCATGATCACGGTCGGCTCGGATCGGGCGGAGAACGGTGTGAAGCCGCGCAGGTCGCCGAAGACGACGACGACTTCAACGCGCTGTCCATCGAGGACGCTGCCATCGCCGGCCCGGTCCACGAGCTCGGCGACCTGCGGTGCGAGGAAGCGTTTGAGCCGGTCGATGCGCTCCGAGCGCTCCCGTGAGATCGCGACCTCGCGTGCCATCTGATTGAAGCGGGTCGCGAGCCGTCCGAGCTCGTCGCTCCGCGCGATGTCGATGCGGTGATCGAACTGGCCGGCCCCGATCCGAGCCGCGCCGTCCTCGAGCAAGCGGATCGGCCCGGTCATTCGGCCGGCGAGCCAATAGGCGAGCGCGGCGGCGAAGCCTGTGCCGGCGAGCAGCAGACCGAGCAGGCGCCAGAAGGCGGCGCGGATCGGTCCGAACGCTTCGGCGGCCGGCTGGTGGACGATCACGCTCCAATCCGGTCCCTGGACCGGCGCCAGGGCGGCGACGACGGCGCGTCCCGCCGGGTCCGAACCGGCGACCGCGCGACCATCTTGCGCGAGGATTGCAGCCCGCAGCGCTTGGAGGTTCTCGGCCGTCCGGTCCGCGGCGCCGCGTAGGACGAGGCTGATGTCGGGATGCGCGATGAGCCGGCCCGGCCGGTCGAGCACGAAGGCTTGACCGGTCTCGCCGATCCGGATCCCCACGATGACGTCGAGGATCAGCTTGAGATTGATCTCGGCGATCGCAATGCCCGCTGCGGCTCGATTTCCCGCCACGGCCACGGTCATGTACGGTTCGGAGTTGCGGTAATAGGTGACGGGGCCGAACCAAGCTTGCCCGGTCCGGGCCCCCAACACTGCTGGATCCCCCGACGCGTCCTCGCCGCTCTCGATGCGGTTGAGGCCGATTCGCGATATAGAGAGCCGCTCCTTCGCGGCGCCGTCGATCAGCCTGAGAGTCGTCACGGCGGGGGCGTGGCGCAGGAGCCGCAGGGCATCGATGCGCCGCCGCTCGTCGGCTCCCTCCGTCCAGGGCAAGTGGACCATCCAGGCGAGCTGGTTTCCGATCCCTTCAGTGAAAATTGCGATCCGCGCAGCCGCAGTCCGGGCCTCGGCCCCGAGAAGGTCGTTCAGGTGCGCCCTCTGGTCCTTGTACCCGAACCATGCCTGACTGATGCCGGCGGCGAGCAACGGAACGACCACGGCGGCGAACAGGACAAAGAAATATTGCCGGAACAGCGATCCCCGCGCGGGGATCGGGAAGCGAGCCATCGCCGGATTTATTCCAAGGCGCATCGATCTGCTCCGGGATTACCCGGACATACCCCCTGAAGTGCCCTCGAAACGCACCGGGGATTGCCCGAGCTCGCCGATCAGCGCGCGATTATGTTCCGGACCTGACTTCAACGCCAGTCTTCCGGGCGCGTCGCCGACCGGGGCGGGGTTCGGACACAGATCGAGAGAAGCCGCGTTGCGGCGACGTCTGCTTCGGAGAGGCAGCCCGAATCGGCTGAGCAACCGAAATGCGCGCGAAACCGAAAGTCCCTACCGGCCGTCGAGCCGAAGCCTGGAAATGGCGGACAGCAGCGTCTCTGGTCGCGCGTCACCGAGTGGAGCAAACCGGATCCGGTATGTCTCGCTCATGGACTGCTATGACGTCCCTTTCGATAAACCAAGCTGAAGTTGTTGGCCGGCATCGGAATGCGCTCGACAAGGCTCAAACCCTGAACCAAGCCAACTTCGGAAATCGCCTCGACATCCCGGACGCCCCAAGCGGGGTCCCGCGCACGCAAGTTCACATCGAAGCTCGCGTTGCTCTCAGCCGTGTGCGCACCGGCTACCGTGAACGGTCCGTACAGGTAGAGCAGGCCGCCGTCAGGAAGGAGGCGGCCAGCGCCTGCCATCAATCCCTCCGTCGCCGACCACGGTGCGATGTGGATCATGTTGATCGCAAGCACCGCATCGGCGCGCGGCACGGACCAGGGCTGTGCCCGCACATCAAGCGGCCGGGGGGCGAGGATATTGGCCAAGCCAGCGCTTTGCGTATGCGCCGCGATGCTTCTCAGGGCTTTTGGATCGGCATCACTGGGTTGCCAGGACAAGCTGGGCAACGCGGACGCGAAATGAATGATGTGCTCGCCCGACCCACTGGCCACCTCCAAGACCAAGCCGGAGGCCGGGAGCAGGTGGCGCAGGACAGCGAGGATCGCCTCTCTGTTCCTGAGGACGGCTGGCGCAAACAAGGCGTCGCCCGCTGAGATGCCTTGGCTCAAGACTGCGTCCCATTTCAGCATGACTGACCTCACGATGAGCATGAGCTCTCACGAGGTGAAGCGTCCCCGAACCGTGGCCTGCGCCGACCGGCAGCATGGAAGCCCGGTCGGCCTACCGGGACCGCCACCGTCTGCAAGCCTGCCCGCCGTACGTCGGGCCGTCATCGGCGGATTGCTCGTGGGGTCATCCTGCCCGTGCGATGCCCGCGCGGCGGATGCTGCTTCCCGTTGCCGTCCGATCTCACGCCCAGGTGGTGTTAGAACGTCGAGCGGGCCTCGATGCTGGAGTAGTAGCCGGAACCCTGAACCCGATCTTGGACGTAGCCGGCGGCGACGGACATCTGGACTGGTCCGAACCGCACGCCGGTCAGATGCGCACCGATGCGATATTGCCGGAAGAAATCGTCGCCCAGGAACAACACTTCCGGCCCGACATAGACGCCGTCAGCGAGCATGTAGCCGACCCGCAGGCGGGAATAGTAAGCATTGAATTTGGTCGAGTATGAGCCGTAGGCGGAGACCATGGTCCGGTCGGTCGGCGTCGCGTAGAAGTTGCCCGCGACCTTCAGTCCGACGCCCGTGCCCACCACCGGGTTACCTGGATCGGGGACGGACAGCTGATTGCTGCGGACATTGAATCCGATGAAACCGGCGAGGGCGGCGTCCTTCCAGACCCACTCATAACCCGCCTGCAAGGCGCCCTCTTGCTGGTAGCCGGTCACCCGCGTCGCAACGGACCGGCCGGGATACGAGTAGGTTCCACCGATGGCGTCGACGCGCACGCGCAGTCCGTCCTGCGTGGGCGAACCGTTGGGCGCGGCCGTCACCGTCACGGCGCCGAAGGCCGAGCTGTTCGACGTGACACTGGTCGAGCCGTCGACGGCCACGGCCCAGCTGTCATCGACCGCCTGCTGCGAGGCGCCGGTGTACCAGTCCACGCCCGCGGCCCTGGTCGAAAGGTCGGCGGCTGCAGCGCTTGTGGCGGACGCCGCGGCGCAGGCGCACGAGAGGGCCAGAGCAGTCGTGAACGGAGCGAAAGGACGTCGGGCAGTCGGTTCTGCGGTCCCGCCCATATTCAACGGCTCCGTTAAGGTACGATTTACGCTTTAATCAACACTCAACGACAATGATTAACATTCGATTTTGTATGGACTGGCGTTCGACCAGGATGTAGGCGCCAAGATCGGGCCGCTGGGCGCTCATGGCGGCTGCACGGGGGGTCGGAACAAGACCCAATCAGGCGGCGCGGGCGCGCTTCACCGCGATGTCGAGAACGACCTGCAGGTCCTCGTTGCGGAAGGGCTTGTCGATGCGCAGGAAGGCGTCGGCGGATTGCGGCAACTGGCCGTGCGGGCTGGCGAGGATGATCCGAATCTCCGGATACCGCTCGACCACCGTGGCGGCGAGTTGGAGGCCGGCCATCACCGGCATGGATTGATCGACGATCATCGCGTCGAAGTCAGCGTCGCGGGCAAGAACCTCGAGGGCGTGTGCCCCGGAGGCGGCCTGCACCACGGCGTGGCCGAGATCCGCAAGCACCTCGGCGACACTCGCTCGGACGAGGCCGTCGCTCTCCACGAGTAGGATCTTCAGGCCAGCCAAGCGGGCTGGCGGCAGCTTGGCGGTGATCCGGGGTGCGGCGGGCAGCCAGAATTCGGCCAGGAAGGGCTCGGCGCCGATCCCGTCGCGGATGAGGCGCCAGAAGCCGCCGCTCTCGGTGACCAGCGCGGCGACCGTCGCCAGGGTCGGTCCAGTACCGGCCGGCAGCGGCGCGGCCGCGGGGCGGCGACCGCTGCTGACAAGCACCCGGACGTAGGCCGACGACGCTGCCGCGGTGAGCGCATCCTCGGGAATCCCCTCGACGGCCGCGATGGCGAAGCCGGCGAGGCCGGCGTCGCGGATATGGAAGGCCAGGTTGAGGAGCAGCAGTTCCAGCACGCGCTCGCTGCACAGGATGGGCGGCAACCCCGCGGGGATGCGATTGAGGACCGGCATCTCTCCAAGGGCATTCGCGGCCAGGAACGGCAGGTAACCCTCGAAGGTGGTGGCAAGGTCGGTCTCGGCCAGGGTGATGCCGGTCTCGTCGCCGCGCACGAGGTGCAGCATCCGGCGCGTGAGCGCCGCCCCCCGGCGCGCGCCGGCCGTGGCCCGCCCGACCAACCGTTCCTGGTCGTCCCCGAGGGCGTGCCGACGCGTGAGCAGCGTGAGATTTGTCAGCACGACGGTGAGGACGTCGTTGAACTCGTGGACGATGCCGTCGGTCACCCGTCGCAGGACGAGGTTGCGGCGCGGCTCGACCTGCGGCGGCAGGGTCGCGGCCTCGCCGCCCGGCAGCTTCCGCATCAGGGCGAAGA
Organism: Methylobacterium sp. FW102-HT35C08; assembly: GCF_058790235.1. Lineage (NCBI taxonomy): Bacteria > Pseudomonadati > Pseudomonadota > Alphaproteobacteria > Hyphomicrobiales > Methylobacteriaceae > Methylobacterium > Methylobacterium sp. FW102-HT35C08. The sequence goes on from NZ_JBYTCL010000002.1 coordinate 3,527,437, forward strand.
GCCGCCGGTCGCCACTGGCGTCGGCGAGGCAATGCAGCCTCACCTGAACCTGCTGCTCCGGCCAGTCGTGCAGGTGCAGGACCACGTCGGTCGGACCGTCGGCCGCGAGGGCGGCGGAGCGTGCCCGGTCGAGAACGGGCCGGTCGTCGGCGACGAAGCAGGCGGCGAACGGGGCGCCGTCGGTTCCGCCCGCAGTTCGGGAATCCAGTAAGGTGCGGCCGGTGTCGGGATCGATTTCGCAACAGGCCCAGCCGGAAATCGACTCGTAAGTGGTCAGTCGCGCCTTGAGCCGCGCGAAATCGGACCCGGCGCCGGCCATCATCAGCCCGGCGCTGCGGCGATGGCCCGCGAAGACGTCCGAGAGCGCCGCGAACTCGCCGATCCACATGTGGGGCGCAGTGGATTCGGCATTGGTCTCGCCCTCCCCCTTCAGGAGGCGGCGCAGCGGTCGCGTCAGCCGCTCTCCCGCGACGAAGCCGAGGGCGGCCGCGCAGGCCACGAGGGCGAGGCCGATGCCGAGCATCCGCCAGTCCGGCGCCGCAGCGAGCGACTCGCCGGTGGGAACGGCCTGCGCCGTCACCAGCCATCCCGGGGAACCGATCTCGGCCGCGACACGCATCGGCGTCGTGGCCGAGACGCTTATCGTCCGGAAGGCGTCCGGGGTCCCGGCGAGGACCCGGCTGTCCGGGGTGGCGACGAGGAACCCAAGTGTCTCGGGCAGCGCCGCGGCGCGGCGCACGTCCTCCTCGACCTTGGTGAAGTAGCTTGGGTTGGCGTCGAGGCGCAGCAGGCCGTCCTGCCCACGCTCACCCAGCGCGACGGCGGCCCCGAACGGCGAGTCGGCCTCCGCCCCGTCGGTGACGACGATCACGCCGGCCGCACGGCTGCGCAGGAACCAGGACTGCCGCGCGACGCTGCTGCCGATGCGGCGCTCGTCCTGGGCTGCCAGCACGGTGCCGTCCGGCGCGATGAGCGCGGCGTCCCGGTAGACCGGGTTCAGGTCGAGCCACGCGCGCAGGCGTGCGGCGCGCTGGTCGGGAGAGAGCAGGCGCTCATCGTCGCGGAGCGTCAGGGCGGCGTTGCGCGCATCACCAACGGTCTGCCGCAGCCGCGCCGCGATGGCGGCGACGTAGGCGCGCGAGGCCGAGCCGACCATCTCCTGCGGGGACGACGCAGTGCCGCGCTGAGCGGCCGGAGCGACGATCAGCACGGCGGCCGCGAACCCCGCCGCGGCGGCGATCGCCACCTGCAGTGCGTTCAGCAATCCGAGGGATATCTGCAGCGGCTTCGCGGTCATCCGTACGCCCGAGGGGTCGGTACCGAGCGAGGCTCGATTTTCGTTAAGGGTCGATTAAGGCCCGCGGCGCATCCAGGCGGCGGCACCTGTTCCGGACGCGGTCCGCCGGGTGCGCCGCGCATTTCATCATGACTATCCGTGGCGCTCTTCGTCGCATCCGCCGCGCCGTCGCCGATCATCACGACGCTCTGGAACGAATGGTTAATGTATTCAACGCGACTGCGCGTCTCAGTTCTGCTCTTGCAGACAGATCGACTTCACGGCGCCGTCCGTCGTCTGGGCAGCCCACATTCCTAAGTTAACCGTAATTTCCGATCAAGTGAAACGGCTCGGATATTACGAAGGGATTTGTTCATTGACCATCATCGCTGTACAAACCCGGTCGTAGAGCCGTTGCACCTCGATCCGAGGGATTTTTGGCCCGGGAGGCTGTAGCGTGAGGCAGGCGTTGCGTTGGCTGGCCTGGGTTGGGGCGACAGTTGCCAGCCTCGCCCTGCTCAGCCAGCCGGTCGGGACGCAGGCCCAGCTCGCCATGAGCCTCGCCGCCATGGCGGTGATGATCGTGCTGTGGGCCGTGTTCGACGGGCCCCGGACGCGGTTCGTCTTCATGGCGCTCGGCAGCCTCGTGGTGCTGCGCTACATCCTGTGGCGGCTCACCAACACCCTGCCCTCGCCGGGCGATCCGGTCAGCTTCGGGTTCGGCCTGATCCTGCTGGTGGCGGAGCTCTACTGCGTCTTCATCCTGTTCGTCAGCCTGATCATCAACGCGGACCCGCTGCGGCGTGACCCGCCACCGGCCGCCCCGGCCGCCGACCTGCCCGCAGTCGACGTGTTCGTGCCGAGCTACAACGAGGACGCCACGATCCTCGCCATGACCCTGGCGGCGGCGCGGCAGCTGAACTACCCGCCCGACAAGCTCACTGTGTGGTTGCTCGACGACGGCGGCACCGACCAGAAATGCAGCGATGCCGACTCCGCCAAGGCCGCGGCGGCGCGCGCCCGCCGGAGCGAGCTGAAGGCGCTGTGCGACGAGCTCGGCGCCCGCTATCTCACCCGCGCCCGCAACGAGCACGCGAAGGCAGGCAACCTGAACAACGGCCTCGCCCATGCCCGGGGCGACCTCGTGGCGGTGCTCGACGCCGACCACGTCCCGTTCCGCTCGTTCCTGACCGAGACCGTCGGCTATTTCGCGCAGGACCCGCGCCTGTTCCTCGTGCAGACGCCGCACGCGTTCCTCAACCCAGACCCGGTCGAGCGCAACCTGCGAACCTTCGAGCGCATGCCCTCCGAGAACGAGATGTTCTATGCGGTGACGCAGCGCGGCCTCGACAAGTGGAACGGCTCGTTCTTCTGCGGCTCGGCGGCCCTGCTGCGCCGCACCGCCCTCGACGAGGCCGGCGGCTTCTCGGGCATCACCATCACGGAGGATTGCGAGACCGCCTTCGAGCTGCACTCGCGCAACTGGACCAGCGCCTACGTCGACAAGCCGCTGATCGCCGGCCTGCAGCCGGACACGCTGACGGACTTCATCGGCCAGCGTTCCCGCTGGTGCCAGGGGATGTTCCAGATCCTGCTCCTGAAGAACCCGATCTTCCAGAGGGGCCTCAAGCCGATCCAGAAGATCGCCTACCTCTCCAGCATGGCCTTCTGGTTCTTCCCGGTTCCGCGGCTGATCTTCATGTTCGCGCCGCTGCTGCACATCTTCTTCGACCTGAAGATCTTCGTGGCCAGCGTGGATGAGTCGATCGCCTATACGCTGACCTACATCATCATCAATCTGATGATCCAGAACTACGTCTACGGCAAGTTCCGCTGGCCGTTCGTGTCGGAACTCTACGAGTACATCCAGGGCGTCTACTTGGTTAAGGCGATCGTCTCCGTCATCGCTTCGCCGCGCAAGCCGACCTTCAACGTCACCAACAAGGGCGCGACTCTCGACCACGATCATATCTCGTCGCTCGCCCTGCCGTTCTTCCTGATTTATCTGCTCCTGATGCTCGGCTGTGCCGTCGCGGCGTGGCGCTACCTGTATGAGCCCGGCGTGACCAACCTGATGCTGGTCGTCGGGCTGTGGAACTTCTTCAATCTGCTGACCGCAGGCGCCTCCCTCGGGGTCTGCGCCGAGCGGCGCCAGCTCGAACGCACGCCATCGCTGGTGATCGACCGCCGCGGCGTCCTCACTCTCTCCGGGCACAGCGTCGACGTCTCGATCGAGCGTGTCTCCGCCGAGGGCTGCACCCTGCGCCTCCTCAGCGGCGCCCTCGATCAGGGACTCACCCGCCCGTCCCTGCAGGGAACGCTCAGCGTCGAGCCGACGGCCGGCGCACGCCGGACCGCGCCGCTGCCGGTCCATCTGGACCAGGCGACGCGCGACGGCCGGGAACTCGTCATGCGGGTGAACTTCGGCACGCTGGCCATCCACGACTACACGGCGCTCGCAGGCCTCATGTACGGCGACGCCGAGGCGATGCGGCGATTCCAGCTGCGGCGGCGGCGGCACAAGGACATCCCAACCGGCACGCTGCAATTCGCGTGGTGGGGCCTGGTCGAGCCGTTCCGCGCCCTGCGCTACCTCCTCGCCAGCCGACAGCCGCGGCCCGTCGAGATCGAGGAGGCACCGGTCTACGACGCGCCGATCGGGGTGTTCGCCCCGGCGCCGTCTGTCCCGGGCCCGGCGACGACCGGTGCGGTGCCATCCCTTTCCATGGCATCCAAACCCTCCGACGCGGAGAGCGGGGACGACTGGGTCCGCCTGATGATGGACTACGAAAACGAGCGCACCCTGGCCGAGCTTCGCGGCCGGCGCACGAGCGCGGCGTGACGGCGATGGGCGCCCGGCTGCACCTCCCCGTGCTGGGGCTGTTGCTCGGTCTCGCGAGCGTCCCGGCGCTGGCCCAGAGCTTCCTGGGCTCGGGCCCGGCGGAGCGGCTGACGGTCCCGCCCAGCGGCAATGCCCTGCGTGCGCCGTCCGAGGATGGGGCAAGACCCGCGCGCCGGCCGGACGCGGCGGCGGCGGAGCAGAGATCGACGCCGCGACCGCCCGAGCCGCCGCGGGCCGCCGCGCCGCAGACGGTGCCACGCGCGGTGATCCAGTCGACCATCGCGCCGGCGCGCCGGCTTCCGTCCGGCCCGCGCGGCTTCCGCCTGACCGGGGAAGAGGATTCCCTGCGCTACCCGGTCTACCTCACCGAGGCGCAGACGCGGGGACCGGCACGGCTGCGCCTCTCGTATCTGTCGGCAATCTCGGTGGCGCCGGAGACTTCCGAACTCGACGCCTTCGTGAACGGCACGAAGGTCGGCTGGACCCGTATCCAGGCGCCCGGCGCCGTGAAGGTGGTGGAGTTCGCCATTGCCGACGGTGTGCTGAAGCCCGGCTACAATGCCGTGACCTTCACCGCCAGCCAACGCCACCGCGTCGACTGCTCGGTCAGCGCGACCTACGAATTGTGGACGCAGATCGACCCGTCGCGATCCGGTCTCGTGGTCGGAACGGCCACCGACATGGACGTCCGGTCCCTCGCTGCCGCGGAGCCCGACGAGAGCGGCGCCCTGCCGATCCAGGTCATCCTGAACGAGCGCCCGAACCTGGCGCGGCTGGAACGGATGATCGGAGCCGTGCAGGCCCTCTCACTCGTGGGGCGGGTCGCCCGGCCGACCGTGACGTTCGGGCCCCTCCTGCAGGGCCGCAACGGCATCAACCTCGTCGTCGGCACCGCCTCCGAGATCGCAGGTTTCGAAGGGGTCTCCGAGCTCGGCCCGACCACTGGGCCCCGCCTCGCCATGCTGCCGACGCGGCCGAACACGCCGCCGACCCTGGTGGTCACGGGAGCCCGCGATGAGGACGTCCGTCAGGCGATCATCAACCTCGCCGTTCCGGCCGACACGGGGACGCCGGACGGACTCAAGGCTGTTCAGCTCTTCCGCGGTTACATGGTGCATGGCGGCGAGAGCCTGACGCTCGACCGCCTCGGCGCGGCGTCCCGCGAATTCTCGGGCCGCCTGCTCCATGTCGGCTTCGACCTCCGCTTCCCCGGGGATTTCGTCCCGGCCGATTACGGCAAGGTCATGCTGCACCTGGCCGGGGCTTACGTCGCCGGACTCTCGCCGGACGCCCGCATCGTCATCGATATCAACGGACGCAATGCGGCGAGCGTCCCGCTCCCAGACGGGCGCGGTGAGGTGTTCGACGACAGCGCGATCCCCCTGCCCTTCAGCCTGTGGCGCCCGGGGGTGAATCACGTCGAGATCTCGGCGCAGTTGCCGAACGCCGCCGACCAGACCTGCGACACGCTGAGCCCGGCGGCCAAGCAGGCGCGCTTCCTGTTCCTCGACCGCTCGCGGATCGAGATCCCGCATTTCGCTCGGGCGGCGCGCAGTCCCGACCTCGCGGCGATCAAAGGCGGCGCCGTCCCGTTTGTCGTCCCGGCGCAGCGTCCGCGTCTCGTGCTGCCGACTCCGGACCGCGACAGCGCCGATGCTGCCGCGACCCTGGCTGCCCGTCTGGCGATGGCATCCGAGCGGGTCATAGATTTCGAGGTGGTGACCCAGCAACAGGTGGCTTCCGATACGAGCCAACTCGTGGTCGCGCCCGCCCGCGCCCTCGATCCGGCGCTCCTGGAATCGGTCGGCTTCGATCCGCAGCAGATCCAGCGGGTCTGGGAGGGCCGCGCCGACATGGTCGCCACCCCGGGCCAGTTCGGCCCCGAGGGCGTGCTCACCCTCGATCGCCTGAGACGCAACCTGCCGATGCGCTGCGCCCTGCCGACCCTGGTCCCGCAGGTGCGCCCGGCGCAGCCCGTCCAGCCCCAGCAGGCGCAGGCGTCCCAGAACGAGGCGAGCGCCGCGCCCTCCCCGCCATCGGCCCCGGCCACCGCTCCGGGTTCCTCGTCGGACCGTGAGCTCATCGACCGCTGGGAGGCATCGACTCGCGGCTCACGCCAGATCTGGGCCGCCCTGGACTCCGTCTGGAACGAGATTACCAACACGATGCGATCCCTGCGCCAGACAGTGTCGGCGCAGGTGAAGTCGGACGCGACGGTCGAGGTCCCCGCCACGGCCTCGCTGCTGATCGCCGAGGGGCAGCCGGTTCAGTCGAGCAACACCGTGATCGTCACCGCGCCGAACACGTCGCTGCTGAAGGCGTCCGTCTCCTGCCTCGTCGATCCCGTGGTCTGGGCGAAGCTCGGCGGCAGCGCCGCCTTCCTCGACGCGTCGAACGGGACGCTCATGACGTCCCGGCCCGAGCGGATCGAGATCGTCGAGACGCAGCCGCGATCCCTGGCGAACCTGCGCCTCGTGTCCGCGGCGTGGCTGTCGGTCAACACGGAGTACTACGTCGGCATGACCCTCGCGATGGCCCTCTGCCTCGGCCTCGCCACCACGAGCCTCGTGCGCAACGTCGGCAGGAGGAACTCATGAGCCGCCGCGACCGCGCTTCCCTCGCCGCCGCCCTCGTTGTCGCGACGATGCTGCCCGCGGCGGCCTCCGCCCAGGACGAGCCCGTCGTACCACCGAGCACGGCGCAACCCGGCACGCAGCCCGCTCAGGCCGGCAAGGCGGCTAGCCCTGGCCTCGTCGGCAAGCTCGGCAACGATACCGCGTGGCGGGCCTACCGCTCCCGGTTCATCACCGATCAGGGCCGTGTGGTGGACACGGCCAACGGTCAGATCAGCCACAGCGAAGGCCAAGGATACGGTATGCTGCTCGCCGTGGCGGCGGGCGACAGAATCAGCTTCGAGCGGATCTGGGGCTGGACCCGGGCCAACCTGATGGTCCGCGGCGACGAATTGCTGGCGTGGCGCTGGTCTCCCGACAAGCGGCCGGCGGTGGGCGACATGAACAACGCCACCGACGGCGACATCCTCGTCGCCTGGGCGCTCACCGAGGCGGCCGAGGCTTGGAACGAGCCGAGCTACCGCACCGCAGCCCGCCGGATCGCCATCGAGTTCGGGCGCAAGACCATCCTGTTCCGGGATCCGCACGGGGCACTGTTGCTCCCCGCGGTCTCGGGCTTCTCGGCCCGGGAGCGCCCGGACGGTCCGCTGATCAATCTCTCCTACTGGATCTTCCCCGCCTTCCCGCGCCTCGCCCTCGTGGCGCCGGAATACGACTGGGCGGCCCTGACGCGCAGCGGCCTCGCCCTGCTGCGGCAGTCCCGCTTCGGTCCGAGCAACCTGCCCACCGAGTGGATCTCCGCGAAGGACGCTCCGCATCCTGCGACCGGCTTCCCGCCTCTGTTCTCCTACAATGCCATCCGCATCCCGCTCTACCTCGTCTGGGCGGGACTGGTGCGTCCCGACGACCTCGCACCGTTCCAGGCCCTTTGGTCGGGCGCCGACCGGGAACGGCTGCCGATCGTCGACACCGGCGACGGGCGGAAGGTCGAATGGCTCACCGAGGCCGGCTACTTGGGGCTTTCGGCCCTGGTGGCCTGTGCCCTCGACGGCACGCCCTTTCCGGAAGATGCGCGGGGCGATATCGGCAACCAGAACTATTATCCGGCGACCCTGAGCCTCCTTGCCCTGACTGCGGCCCGCATGCGCTACCCGTCATGCCTGAAGTCCTGACTGGTCTTCCGCCGGCTCGACTCCGACCGGCCGCCCCCTGTCTCCTGGTGCTGGCGCTCGCCGCCTCGCCCGCCGCCGCGCAGGTCGACGCGCGATCCGGCCTCCCGCCGCAGAGTTCCGCTGCGCCGACGCGGGCCGAGCCGCGCATCGTCTACGGCGACGGCCCGCGCGCGCCGGCGATCCTGGCCGACCCGGCCACGTCCCGCACGAACGACATGGTCGACGAGAGCGCTCTGCGCTACTACGCGGCCCAGAAGCAGACGGCGCGGATGAAGGCCGAGATCGCCCGTCTCAAGCGGCTCTATCCGGGCTGGAACGAGCCGCCGGATCTTGACGCGCTGCAGCCGAGCCCGCCCGAGGAGGCGCCCCTCTGGGACCTCTTCACCGCGGGACGCTTCGACGACCTGCGCGCGGCGATCGCCGCGCGGCGTTCGATCGATCCTGCGTGGCAGCCCTCCGAGGAGTTGGCCCGCAAGCTCCGCCGAGCCGAGTTCAGGTCCCGGATCACGGCGCTCACCGGCAAGGATGCCGCCGCAGTCATCGATCTCTACCGGACCGACCCCGGCGCCCTCGATCCGCTCGACGTGCAGAGCATCTGGACGGTCGCCGACGCCCTGGGCGATTCCGGTTCGGGCGACGAGGCGTTCGAGCTCTACAAGTCGATCCTCGACGGCAGCGCCGATGCCGGCGTGCGCCTCGCCACCATCCAGAAGGCAATGGCGCATCTGCGCATGGCACAGGCGGAGCGCCTGATCGAGATGGGTCACCGCAGCGCGAACGGGACCTCGGAGTTCGACGCGATCCGCCTCGACATCACGCGCGCGCGGATCGCCGCGTTCCTGCATGAGGAGAGCGCCGAGACCCCGACCCCCGCCGATTTCGCGGCGTTCCAGACCGTTGCCCGCAAGAGCGGCGATCCCAGCCAGACCAGCCTGCTCGGCTGGTACGCCTACAAGCGCCGCCAATTCCGCGAAGCGCTCGAATGGTTCAAGCAGGCAATCGCCCGGAACGGTGACGCCATGGTCGCCCACGGGCTCGCCCTGACCCTGCGCCAGCTCGACATGGCGCGCGAGGCCGAGGAGGTCGCCTACGCGTGGCGCGACCGGTTCGTCGGCAACGAGTTGCTCTACATCGACATCCTCGAGCAGAAGTTGACGCTGCCCCGTCCGCCCGCGATCGAGCCCGCGCGCATCGCCCGCTATGCCCAAGTCGTGACGGCCTCCACCTCGGGCGAAGGCGCCCAGGGGCTCGCGTGGTACGCCTACAATTCCTGCCAGTTCGACACGGCCCTGGAATGGTTTCAACGGGCCGTCGCCTGGATGCCGAGTGAGGGCACCGTCTTCGGCTACGCCCTCACGCTCCAGCGGCTGAAGCGGCAGCGGCCGTTCCTGGAGGTTGTGAACCGTTACGACGGACTCTTCCCCAAGGTGGTCGACCTGGTGTTCCGCGAGACGACCGTCGGATCGCCGCTGCCCTGCGACCCCGCGCCCCCCACGCCTGGGCCCGGGCGCCCTGGGGCTCCCGCGGCGCGGGCCGAGACTCCTCCGGCCAACCGGGTGCCCCGGCCGGACCTGCCGCCGGCCGCCGCGGATGCGAAACCCCTCGCCGTCCAGCGCAACGAGTTCCCTCTGGCGGTTTCCATGGAGAACGCGCTGCGCTACCCCCCGCCGGGGCTCGCGCGGGCGCTGGCCGAGCCCGTTCCCACGGGGACCTATACCAAGGAGCCCGCGACCCAGGCGCCGCCCCTGGTGGCGCGACGCGTGCCCGGCGCGGGTCCGATGCCCTACGAGCGGTTCGGCTACGCCCTGCTGCCGGATTATCGCGGCGTGGATAAGCCGGAACTCCTGACGCCGCCCGCTGTCGGAACCCTATGGCAGGACCAGCAGGCGGAGCGTCAACGGCCCGAGAATTCGGAGGCCAAGCGGTTCCAGTTGCCGGCGCGCTCGGCCTACGACACCTCCGCCTCGACCGAGCGGACCACGCCGTGAGGCGCGCGGCGACCTACGTGGCCCGGTACTGCGCCCTGGCGGGGCTCCTCCTGCCCGCCGCAGTGCATGCGCAGACGGTCCCGGTCTTGTCGATGCCGGGCGCCGGGGCCCTAACCGCGGTGATCGAGACGCGGGAGCGCGACGGTTTCGACCAGCGGCTGCGCTATGCCGGCGGCGACGGTCGCAACCATGCCGAGATCGCCTTGCGCCAGGAGACCGCCGACCTGCTCCTCGCCTTCCCGCCGCGACTGGCCAAGCCCAGCGCGTTCGGGATCTCGGGGGAGATTGCCGTCCGGTTTCCGGGACAGGCGATGACCGTGCGGCCACCGCTTCGAAACGCCTACGGTCCGGTGGGAATCGCGCTGGGTGCCGACTGCCTCTACGCCTGGCAATGGATTGAGGGCGGCCGCAGCGACGTCGCCGGCGCGCAGCCACCCGCGCTGTTCCAGGCGCAGCCGCTGGCGCGTCGTGCGATCTCCCTGCGGATCAGGCTGTGCCGCACCGCCGAGGCGAGCCTCGGTGACCTCATGCGCGCCGTGGAGGGCCTCCGGATCACCCTGCCAGGCACTCGCCCCCCGCCGGCTGTCGTGCGCGGGCGACCGCCTCGGACCACGCCCAAGACGGCCGCCCGCCGCCCGAGCCGGCCGGCTGCCGCCGAGGCGCAGAAAGCCAAGAATCCGCCGCCACAGACGCCCGTCGTGGAACGACCGCAGACGCCTGTCGCGCCGCCTGTCGCGCCTCCGCCAAGTGCCCCGAGCGTGGCGACCGATCAGAAGCGCTACATCGTAACGCCGACCCCGCAGGCCCCTGCGCCCGTCCTGCCAGAGCCGGGGAGCCAACGCTACATCACGGAAGGGAGCGGTAGCGGGACCGCGCCCAAGCCGGCCCCAGGTCAGGCGCCCGGCGAAACCTTCTTCCGCGACTTGCCTCCCGAAGCCTATCGGCCACCCAATTGATGCGCGGCAGCGGCCGCCTCTTCGGACCTATCGCGCGCTGCCTCCAATATGTGCCGCTGATCGGGACACGAGCAGGTTAAAGGCCAGCGTGCCCTTTATCGGGCCGGTCATGCGGCCTCTTCGGTGGCGCGAATCTAAGAACACATCAGACGACCGGTCGGCTTCAGCCAGTCGCGGCAGCTTAGGGGTGTCGTCACAGGCAGCTGGACGAATGCCTGGGACGCATTCTGGTCATAGAAGATCATGGCATTGCGAAGCCTCATGACGGCCAATTTGCACGCGCGTGGCTCCGACTGGTTCAGGGCTTAGATTGACGCGGCGTTAGCGTCACCTGCCCTGTACTCGGCCCCTTTTCTCTCCTCATCACCAGATCCTTTTGCCCTGGCTGATCCTTCGCTTCAGGGCGGTTCGAAGCCGACCGATCGGGTCGGCATGGCTCGCCCGAGGATCCATATCCCTCATTCGGATGATGCCGTTACAAATTTTGGACTGATATTGGTCCTAATCGGGAGAAGCCACCACTTTAAAGACGAGGCAGAACGGTGCTCGAATCGCTCATCGACCGAATCTATGAGGCTGCGGGCTCACCAAGGCTCTGGGTCGATGCCATTCAATGGCTCTGCAATTATGCCGAGTCCGATCGAAGCTCACTGATCGTGCTCCCGCAAGTCGGCACGGCTCGTTGGGTCGCTTCAACGGCCCCAACATGCCATCCCAACTTCGCTCTTGCTTCGCCTGCCCTTCGTAATTCAGGGCGCAATCCGCGCTTGCATATGCTCGCGCATACGAAATTCATACAAGACGTCGATAGCGCGTTCATTTGCTGCGGCAGCGATATGTGCAGCAGCAACGAACACCCGTGGCGGGCCGGCACGGCCATTCAAGTTCCCAATGGCGATCTCGCGATCGTCACCGCGGAACGCCGAGCTGAACGCGGCCCCTACGGAACAGGCCTTCTCTCCCGACTGGACGCCCTAAGGCCGCATCTGGTTCGCGCCTGTCACCTGAGCGCACAATATGGCTACGAGCGCGCGCGGGTCGCCACGACGACGCTGGACCATATCGGACTTCCAGCCGCCATTTTGACGGCATCTGGCCGAATCCTGATCACCAACGAATGCCTGCAGGCGAGCCACGGAAGGATTGCGTCTGGTCAGAACACCGAATCGCTATTCAGGGATTTCTCAAACAGCAAATTGCTGCACGAAGCGATTAGCGGGGTCGCCGATGGCCGCAGCGTCGCATGTACGTTACCGGTGCGCGCGATCTCCGATCATCGCGCCTTCGTCGCCCACGTCCATCGCATCGCCAAGCCGGATGACGACGTCTTTGATGCATCCGCGATGCAGTTGATCTTGAAAAAGATCGGCGCACCGCCGGCGCCGGATAACGATCTGCTGCATGTCCTGTTCGATCTGACCCCCGCTGAAGCGCGGCTGCTCCGAGCACTCGCCGGTGGATTACGGTTGCAGATCTATGCTGAGAATACCGGCGTTCAGGCCAGCACCGTGCGAAGCCAGCTCAGATCGATTTTCGTCAAGACGGGGACCAATCGCCAGTCAGAACTGTTGAGCATCGTTGCATCGATCTCGACGTTCGCTGGCTCTTCGGCGAGCCGTTGACAGACGGCCGAAACATGTCGCGTCATTGCTCAGAGGTATTCTGGTCAATGAATGCTGCGAGCGAGAGCTCTGTCGGGAAACTGTTGAAAGCGCCGAATTGTAGCGTGGTGAGTGCGCCGCACGCTGCAGCGCTGCGTAGCGCCTCGTTGAGCGGCTTGCCTGCGAGCAGTCCTGAGATCAGGCCGGCTGCGAACGCGTCACCTGCTCCGACGGTGTCGACCGCTGCCACTTCGAAGGCCGGTTGATGAAGGGGTGGACCATGCGATCGGAACGCGACCGCACCGCGATGCCCCAGGGTGACGATGAGAAGATCCACGCCGTCAGCGAGGAGCCTGTCGATTGCGGGTGTTAGCTGTAATGCCTCAGCGCTGAGGCCAGGAATGCTGATGCCAAGTGCCGCCGCTTCCACCGCGTTGACGACGAGAATTGATGTATTGGCCAGAATGGATGGCGCGATCGGGCGAAAGGGCGATGGATTAAGCAGTGTTGTTATACCACGCGCTCGGGCGAGCGCGAACGCTTCATCGATGGGCGCGTCGGGCGTTTCGAACGTTGCAGCGACGAGGTTCGATCGAAGCAGGCGCGGAGCGAAGCTGCGGATATCGTCGGCCGTAAGCGCGAGATTGGCTCCGAGGCACACGGCGAGACAATTTTCTCCGGCCGGATCAACGAAGGCGACGCCTGCGCCTGTCGAGCCCTCGCGACACACGAGCATCTCAGATGAAAAACCGAGTTGCGCGAAGGTGGACGATATAACGGATGAAAACATATCTTCTCCCACGGAGAAGATGCCGTCGACTCCGATGCCGAGCCGGCCCACCGCGAGCGCGAGGTTGAACCCCTTGCCGCCGGGCTCCGCCAAGAAGGTTGATCCACTGAGAGACTCACCTGCGAGCGGCAGCCGTGTTACTTTGACGGAGCAGGCGACGACGACGCTACCAACGACGAAGATCTTCATGTCGCGCTCGGATCCAGGTCAGCGTAGGTTATAGTACCGGAGCGCGGCAGGAAGTGCGATTCGGAAATCAGATGACAGATGGCGATGTGAGGCCTCAAGCCGCAATCGGTGATCGCCCCTCGGTGCTGTCCCTCGTGCGACTGCGCGATGACACGGCCATGCCGCTTTATCGGCAGATCGAAGAGCAGCTGCGTGATTTGATCCTGTCGGGCTCGTTGCCGCCCGGCGTCATCTTGCCGGCCGAGCGTCAGTTTGCCGATAGCCTCGGCGTCAGCCGGGTCACGGTTCAGCGCGCCTATGCCGAACTGCGCGACGACGAGCTTCTCGTCCCACGTGGACGCTCGGGCTTTCTCGTCCGGCGTCGGCCGGAGCCCGTCCGTCCCGGGATGGATCGTCTCAAGGGCTTCACAGAGGAAATGCGCGAGCTGGGAAAAATCCCGTCCTCCCGCATCCTTGAGCGAGTGGTCACTGAAGATCGGTCGATCGCTTCGATTTTTGGGCTGCCTTCGACATCGCCGTTTTTGCGACTCATCCGGGTGCGTTCTGGCGACGGAGTACCGATGTCACGCGAGATTGCTTGGTACAACATCAGGGCGGTGCCTGACCTTGAGAGCGGCGACTTGTCCGGTTCAGTGTACGCGTTTCTCGCGCAACATGAGGGGGGCCGCCTCCTGCGCTGCGAGCAGACGGTTGAGGCAACAATGCCGACGGCTGAGGAATGCGAGATTTTTGGCTTCGGCTCGCCGATGCCGTGCTTGTTGATAAAGCGGCACAGCTACAATCAGCATTCGGTGATGATTGAATATGTTGAAGGTCTATTTCGAGGTGATGTCTATCGATATAGACTGAATCTGGCTGTTTAGGTTTTCCTACAGCCTCGTCAACGATCCAGCCTCTTTATATAATAAATAATTATTGAATGTTATTCATTCAAAAACAATAGCATTCATCAAACAATTAAATCATCGGGAGCTAAGGACACAATAAAATCCGGCAGAGCTCTGGTAGTTCGCAGCCTCACGAGAAAGGGTTACAGCCGACGAAGAATGGTAGACGTCGTCTTTGGGAACTTTATCCAGCGGCGTTGAATGACCGAGGAGGACGCAAAGCAAAATGTCGGCTTCCGGCGACTGCTCAATGTAGCTTATTACCCCATCTCATCTTTAACGGCGTGCGATATGTGACCGATTTTGGGAGGCAACGGCGATCTTCGGCATGCCCGACAAGATTCGGAGACAAAACGTCCTGTGTAGATGGCTCCCGCGTTGCAAGGGGAGTTGCGATGGGCGGGCGTTTCGATCGGGCGAAGTCTTGTGTTCGGTCTGAATGCGTGGCCATCGGCCGCTGGCCCTTATGGTTTCCGCAGATGAGGACACATTCTGATCCGCGGCTTTCTCGCCTGCGGCATCGGCAGCATCCATGTCGCCTTCGACGCCCCAAAAACCTCAGCGCGCAGGTCATAGCGCGCCTGCACGCGAACCCATCGAGAACGAGGATCTGATCACCCGAGCCGACGAGCGCCTCGGCGCCGCAGCAGCGACCCCTGGTGAGATGAAGGATTACCTGGAGGTGTAATATCGGCGCATCAGTTCGACAAAGCCGCGCCGGTCCGGCCCGAACTGCGCCCGAAGTTTATCCGCAGTTTTTGGGGCGCGGCGTCTCACTCCGCCTTCGTCTCCCATCACCTACGGATATGGCTTGGCAGTTCGGACCTAAGCGCTCTCGTCAATCAGCGGTCGGGAACGGAGATAATTTGCTTCGAGGGTCGACGGTGGCAACAGGAGCGCACCATCACAGCAGCTGTCTTCTGGGTCGGAGGCGAAGCTATTGTTACCCTGAGCGGCCACGCTCGCCGCGGCCGCGCCGGATAAGTACCTGTAGGTTATGGTGAGCGCGCTGGGACTCGAACCCAGGACCTACAGATTAAAAGTTATTTGTTCGGCTCGAAAAACCCAGTTATGTCAGCGAGTGCTGTGTCCAAGCCTCAAGGTCACAATGAGCGAAATCGCGGACTGACTCGGATAAGTTTGGACACACCTCAGCGGCCGCTTATCAGTGCGCACCCCCACCTCCAAACAAGTTGGCCCGCGTCTCCTTCCAGCATTCCTCGAGCTTGCGCATTCCGTTGATCGCGAGCCGGCGCTTGTTCACGTCACGGCTGTAGTGGCGCACCATCTGCTCCGACATCTCGACGATGGCCGACACCTCGGCCTCCGTGTTTCCGGCCTCCAGAAGCATGTTCACGGCGTTCTCGCGCGGGCCGTGGAACACGAAGGCGCCGTCGCGCAGCGTCTTCATCGCCGCGGCCTTCGCCGCCGTCACGGGCGCCGCCGTGCCCTTGCTGGTCTTCGACGTGACCTCGCGCTGCCACGCGGTCCGGTAGGCGGCGAGCGTCCAGGGCTGGCCATCTTCCCGCAAATGCAGCGCGGGATGGTCGATGTGCGTGCGGGTGAGGATCTCGCGGTACTCCGAGTGGATCGGCACAAAGACCTGAGCGCCGGTCTTCCTCGCGATCAGCTCGATGGCATTGGCGCCAGGTGCCGGCCGCAGCATCGGCACCACGTCGACCGAGCGCTGGCCGGTGTAGAGGGTGGAGTAGACGGGCAAATGCAGCCCAGGCCGCGCGTGCTCGAAGAACGCCTTAAAGGCCCGGTCTGACCACGGCTTATGTGGCTCGACCTCGTGCTCGACCTTCTCGGTTATGCGCGCGACGTTAGCTGTGCAGGAGCCACGCGCCCCGCCGACCGAGAGCAATTTGGATAGGACGGCCCGGAAGTAGCGGGCGCCCGACGGCGTACCGGACCGGAGGTCGATCGCCGCTTGGGCAGCCGGCGATGTGAGCGCGGCCACAGGCTCGCTGTCCCAGGCCTCGCTGATGGCCTTCAGGTGCCGGTCGTAGTCGCGCTTGGTGAGCGCGGCGTGCTTCTTCTAGGCGGGATGCGACTTGTAGGCGTTGATCAGTGCGTCGAACGTCTTCCGGGTCTGGCCGTCATCGGTTCGGTCGCGGATCTCGGCGGCGTCCACGGCCGCCCAGAAGGCCACCGGACCACCCTCCCCTCGCGGCTGCGGCAGCGGATATGCCCGCTCCGAAGAGCCCGTCCAAGCCCAGGCCCAGTCTGCGCCGGTCGGCTCGGCGATCAAGGCTTCGCACTGCCGGCAACGGCGCCAGAAAGCATCGTCCTGCGGCGCGTCGAGAAGCGGCACGACCGGCCATGCGCGCGGCGTGCCGCGATAACGCTCGAAGCTGAAGTACATCCGGCCCGACGGGTTCGGCCGGCCGCGCACGTGGCGCGGTAGATCGACCATTCCGGCGCCACTCCGGGGCCTGCCGCCTGTAGGCTTCACGGGCCATCGCTCCGAGATCCTTCTCCGGAGCCGGAGATGACACCGCCGAATCGGCGCCCGCCAATTCTGGAAACTGGCTTGGATGCCGGTGCAGGCGCCAGCGGTCGATCGCCTCCAGGCAGTACATGCCGGTGTCGGGATCCGGCCGCGGAAAGCCGCGCATGAAAAGGCGCGTCTTGCAGGCCTCGAATTGTGAGAGCGTGAGATGCAGACGGCGGCCCACCTTCTCTGCCGGGATGTCGGCAGGGTCGATTGAGAACCGCACGGTGGGCGCGCGAGGTACACTACGCGGCACTGCCCCCTCCCTGCTCCTTCAGCCCGGCGTCGCGGGCACTCCCGGGTGATCGGTCAAGCAGCCGCTGAAGCCCAGCATCCTTCAGCGCCGTCCGGGCGGCTGTGATGGCCGGGTGCCATCCGCTCAGCCGCACGCCTTCCGGCGGAGCCATCGCGTGCATGCGGGCGAAGGCGGCCAGGGCTGAGCCGATGCGCTCCATGGTGATCGCGTCGGCCATGCGCGCGTCCATGGCATCGGCGTATTCGCTGCTGTCCCTTTCGGCCGTGGCCAGCGCGACCGCGGCGTTCCGGTAGAGGGCAATGAGCAGATCCGCGCTCTCGACCCAGACGGCGCCCTTCGGCCCGAGCGTCTTGGCGTGGGCCGCCATGCGGGCGAACTCGTCGGCGACCATCAGCAGGTCGGCGTGCAACTGCCGGGTGTCGCCAGTGTAGACCGCGCCGCCGACGCGGCTCGCCGCTTCCACCCGCGCCCAGATCGCCTTCACCACCGGCGTCAGGCTGTTCCACGGGTCGAACTCGCGCGGGCCATGGTCGGCGAAGCGGGCTTCGTAGGCCGTGCGGCCGGGATCGGGGCCTTCGGCCATGCGCAGCCTCCTCATGCTCCCGGTTCCACTCCGCAGCCATGCGGTCCCAGACGGCGCCGTCCTCGCCTATCTGCCGGGCAAGATCCGCCATTCGCTCGACGTGCGCCTCCGGCGTCATGCCGACGACGGCCAGCGCTTCGACCCACTCAGAGTCGCTGATTCCGACCGGCCTCTCGCTCCACCACACGACGTCCTGAAGGATGCCGGCGGTGGTCCGCTCGTCCCACTCGGGCTCGTAATAGCCAGACATGGCGCCGATCATCGGTGTGCCGGGCAGAACGCTTGAGCAGCGCAAGCACCACTCCTCTGACCGACCCGGGCAGTCGCACCAAATCCGCAGGCCATGTGGGCTGTCGCCCTCGGACAGGAACACCTCACCGTAGATGTTCTCGGGCCAGTGCTTCTGCAGGACGGCCAACGCACGCTCCGACCAGGCCTTCAGATCAGCCAGCGTCGGCAACCGACGCGGGATTGCCGGCACGGGCGCGGCGGGAGCGCTTGCTCCCGCCGGCAGCCCAGCAACGACAGCGACTGCACTGGCAGCCGAGAGAAAGGCCCTGCGGCTGACCGCGCTCATGCCGCCCCCGCGATGTCGAGCGCGTCGGCCGGGGCGAGCGGTTGCCAACGAATGAGGTTGCAGAATTCGCGGATTGAGGCGTCGGCCGCTCGCATAGGTTCGATATGGCGCGCAGAGGTCCATATTTTTCTTTGGCGAATATCGGTGCCAGCAAAATAAATTTTACAATTTGGGGTTCGTTCTGCCTCGCACACTCGTTGTCTAGGAAACGGATTGTTTTGGGATGGGGCTAGAACTCGCTGAGGATTGCCATGTCGATCGTCGGTTACCCAGGCTGGCCGCCAGTCATCGATGCGAACACGCGAGAGCATGTTCGTTTTGCGATGTCGGACGGTCGTCGGCTTCTCCCGTGTCGAATTCCGATTAATACCCTGCGGGACTGGTTTGGAGAAGAAGACTCCGATCCGATCGATCTCTTTGAAGATTACCAGGGTGAAATCGAGGATGCGGCCGGTCGAAGGTATGCCCGAGATGGCATCGCTAACGGAGTTATAAATCTTGGTGATCAGGACTTTGCCTGATCGATGAGATCGTCGTCGCCCCCCCCTCGCGGAGGAACTCCAAATGTACTCTCTTTATAGATTCACAACTTTGGCTGCCCTGGCCATAAGCATGCCTGCAGCCGCCCAAACTGTAGCTGATCCGCCGATCGGCTCGCAGGATGGTACGTCGAATATGCCGAAAGCGACTGCTACGATCCCTGACCGCGTTAGAACGCCGGATGCCAAATCTTGGGATGGCGTTCGCGTGCGCAGCGACCTCGCAGACAAGCCGGGGACGCCGCCCGCAGCCGTAGCACCGAAGGAGCCTTTCTGAGACGTACAGGAAGCTCCGTCGCGCTCGGATCATTCCGCCGCCATCAATGACACGCTGAAACAAACGGAGACAGGAGCGGGTGTTTACCCGACGGTTTACCAACCTATGCAGATCTTCGCCTCGCCTGCTGCTCTGACAATTTTGTTTCTTGCGGGTTGTTATGTGCTGTTCGCAACGCGCAAGCATCAAAATACCGTCACAGTAGCCCTGGTCATCACTGCTGTAACGCTGTGTATCACAGTCATAGGCTCCATGATGACGTGGCCGGATGGCCCGTGAGCGATTGCGGGCCGAGCGAGGCTCGACGGCGGTTGTGTCAGCTTGGATGTACTCACCCATGGCGCACCTCCGGCAGCTTGCGCCGTTCGCGGAACGGCCGGACGACCCGGCTCCCGTTCTCGCGCTCGATCAGGACGTTATGCGGCGCGTGGCGACGGCCTCAGTAAAAGCCGGCTAGCTTGCCGATCGGCGCGTTGGGTGCGGCGCCGGTCCGGCCTCAGCGGATCAGGATGCGGACAGGCGAGCCTGTTTCGAGGTAGGTGCGGCCGATCATCGGCGCACCTCATCAGATCCCGGCTCCCGCAGCACGGTGGCTTCCTTCGGATCGCCGCAGAGGCGCAGCGCCCGAGCAGCGTCGCGTCGCCGGGATTTCTTCAGCTCGCGCAGCCACTCGCGGTGTGTCTCGTCCCTTGCCGCTGCCACCAACTCGCAGTCGGCGATGAGGGCTTGCCCGACCGGCGGCCAGCCGAGCCAGGACAGGTAGCCGGTCTCCGGGGCGGTCAAGGCGCAGGCCCAGGTCTCGCCGGACGGCCTGTGCAAGATACCGTCGCCGGTGCGGAACGGTGCCGTTCTGCCTCCGTTCGGCGCATCCGGAGCGGAGGTAACCTGTATTGGACACCCTTCGCGGTTTGTGCGCGCGGTGTTCTGGTTGACGGGGCTCATGACCGCACCTCCGTCATGCCGCTTTCGAGGTCAGCTCGCCACCTCAAGAGCGCATGATCATCGATCTGACAAAGATCAAAACTGAAGGCTCGACACGCCGTATTCTTTCCGCAGGTCAGCAGAACATCCTGCGACCTATCGGGAGCCAGTACTTGGTACCTAAGAGGGAGACGAGCGGTAATGAGCGGCAGCGTCAATGGGCTTCCATTTGCCGTGGCGGTCCGCGTGAAGCGGCAGAATGGAGTGAGTCCGGCGACTTTTGCCGAGCCTGCGCTTCGGCTCCCTAGGCTTCCGCCTAGCGAGATTGCAGCGGCTGTCGGGCTCGCTGCGGTTCGTCGTGCGCTCGAACAGATGCTGGCCGAGGAAGGTCTGACCGCCTGATCCACGGCGGGCTGCTCCTGCTTGCTGCGGGCCTCCGCGGCAACTTGTGGTGGATGTGGGCGTTGTGTGCTCGCCAGGAGCGCCCGATGCCCGTCATTCTCGTCGTCCCGGTCGCGCTGCTCGCGGTGCTCGCGTTGGGGGCATTCACACTCCGTCATACTGAGGGGCACGCTGCGGAACTGCGCGAAGCCTTGCTCCTGCTGCTGATACTCGCCGTCGTGTCGGCTGGCGTCGGGTTGGTGACGCTCTGCCCCAGCAGCGCCGCGAGCGAGATCATCCAGTTGACGGCGGGCAGCGTCTCGGCCTGAAATCGTGCGCGGTGAGCGAGCGCTGGCGCATCGAGGCATGATCGACGCCCGCAGACCGCTGAAAGGCGTTCCGTCGACCTCATCGGCGCGGAGATTCGTCGTCCGTGTCGAGTGCAGCCGATGATGGTGATGTCGGACCCGACGCTGCCGCTGATCTCGGCCGCCACGTTCGTCGGCGTCGGTTGGCTGATTTTCCATGCCGGACGGCAGTATGACGACGCGATCCGGCACACGCTGACCGTCTTCGCTCTGGTGATCGGGCTGCTGGTGCTGATCGGCGTGACCGCGAAGCTGCGATCCATGATGGGCGTCAGCAGGATGCCCCACCGGATCGAGGCACGTTCGCTTGTGGAGCGTGCTGATCCTGCGCGGCCCGTGCGAAAGACGGGTGGCGGCACAGCTCAGTGAAGTGTTCAGGGAACGAGCAGCACTATCAATCGCTTGATTCTCAATGGATCGGGCGGCGCTGCAGCCGTCCGCTGACGGCCGGTCGCCACGACAAGGTTTCGATCGTCCGCCCCCAGGAGAAAATGGGAGAGCGCGATGACTGACGGCGAAAAGAACGGCGTTGCTCCGTCCCTCGAAGACGTTACGGCAGCTGAAAAAGCCAGCAGGGAGAAGTTCATCGAGGATGGTGGCCCTCAGCAGCAGCTTCCGGATGGGAAGACGTCCGGCGAGGATCTGCCAATCGGCGTTATCGATAGGGGCTGAGGCGTTCATGCCGCCTCTGCCGTGCCGACCGTCAGAAGGCGCGACACGCGCGCCTCGATCTCGTCGAGGAAGGCGCTTACCGCGGCCTCGTCCCGCGCGATCTGCGCGTCATCCCGGTGCAGGCGCTTCACCCACAAGCGGAGGTGGGCCGGGACGCCCGGGTGCCAGGTGGCGAAGTCGCACCACGCCCGGCCGGTGCAGGCGAGCTGCCATCGCATCTGCGGCCGGTGATCCTCCGGGATCTCGCCCGAGAGCAGCGTGTCGAGGTGCGTGCGCAACGTCGGGCACTTGATCTCGACCATGCCATCCGCGCCGACGAGTCGGTCCGGACTGGCCCCGGCCATGGCGATGCTCGGGTGCTCGACGAACCCGACCTTCACGGTGTCGAGGCCGTACAGGAACTCGTAGGCGTCGCAGGCCTGCGGCTCCCGTTCCGAACCCTCCAGCATCGTGGCGGTGAGGTAGTGCTGCGTCGTGCGGCCTGTCAGGCGCTCGCCCACGAGCTCCATCAGGTATCGCTCGCGCTCCGCGGTCGGCTTGCCGTCGCGCTTCACCGCCAGCACGTCGGCGATGCGCGAGGCCGTGGCCTTGCCGCAGCGCGCGTCCAGCCATTCGGGGTGCCCTGGACCATATCGGCCATGTCAGCGGCCCTCCTGCTGGCGAGCGCGGTTGGCCACTGTGGTCTTTATCGAGGCGAGCACCTCGTTGAATCGGGCCGCCGGTAGATCCGGCACGCTCTCGACACCGAAGAACCGCAGCAGGCCTGTTCGCCTCGCGCCTGCGCGGGCAGGTGGACGAGGCGAACCGGGTCACCGAGGCGCTGGAGAAGCAGCTGGAGGTCATCGAGCGCCGAAACGCCACCCTGGCGCGGACGCCGCTCGACACCGTCGCGGGCCCCAACAGCGCGTCCGGGCCACGGCGAGCGAAAGACCGGAGCCATGGCGAACCATCTGCCCGAATGGATCGGGCGCCTGATCGAGCGGGTCGAGGCGACCGGCCGTCAGATGGATGCGCTGAGCGGCAAGCTCGACCGGATGGACGAGAAGCTCGAGGGCGTGGCCTACCGGCGCGACATCGAGCTGTTCGTGGCCCGCAACGAGATCGAGCGCCGGATCGACAAGGCGGTGGACGGCGCGAAGGCGGAAGCCGCGAAGGGGCTCGCCGAAGTGGCCGGACAGGTGCTGGACCTACGCAAGATCGGCTGGGGACTGGCCTCGGCGGCGCTGCTGGCCTTCGGAGCGATCGTGCTGGCGAAGGTCGGGCTGGCGGGACGGTGAGCGGGTGTTCGAAGCCGAGATAAGTCAGAGGGTACCCTGCAACCGGCTCGGCCGCGCCCCGTTGCATTGTTTGGCTGAACGGAATCGCGGAGCCGTCTGCGGCAAAATTCGGATCTCGATATTCCCAAAGTCGAATCAGCTCGGATAGTCCGGCGCAGATCGGGGCGGGACCGAGCGGCCAGCACGCCGAGGAGTTCGATCTCGACGTGGGCCGGCTCGCCGACATGGGCTTGTACGGACAGATCGAGGTGATGGGGCTCCGCAGGGCTGGACTACGGGCCACGTCGCTGAAGATCCGCGGCCACGGCGGGATCGCCGAACAGGGCGTGACTGAGCCCGGAGTGGAGGAGGATCTTTCCGACTGGAGTTGAAGGGCCATTGCGGGTTTTGAAAACCAGAAGTTAGCCTAGTAAAGATCGATATCTGGCGCGTTCGGCCGAAAATTCGCAGACATCACTTGACTAACGCTCGAATCGGCTTCGTTCGTTTTGCGCGCACCCAAGGAGATGCAAATGGACGAGAACACGCAAGTTTCAGGACCGGATCAGCTCGATTTCGTCCAACTCACCGCCGACATCGCCGCCGCCTATGTCTCGAACAACTCGGTGCGGCCTGCCGACCTCCCGGCTCTTCTGACCGAAGTTCACGCTGCGGTCGCTGGGCTCAATAGCGCCCCTGCTTCCGCCGAGCCGAAAGCGGAGAAGCTGACGGCTGCGCAGATCCGGAAGTCGATCACGCCGGACGCGCTGATCAGCTTCATCGACGGCAAGCCGTACAAGACGCTGAAGCGGCACCTCAGCGGCAACGGGCTGACAATCGAGGAGTACCGCCAGCGCTACGGCCTGCCGCGCGACTACCCGACTGTAGCGGCTAGCTACTCCGAGCAGCGCTCCAAGCTTGCGCTGGCGCTCGGCCTCGGTAACCAGAATAGAAAAGCTTCGGCGAAAGCTACAGCTGCCGACGAGACTATCGCTGAGGCTCCGAAGGCCCGCGGCCGGAAGAAGGCTGCTGAACCCGCAGCTGCGCCGGCTGAGAAGCCCGCTAGGGCTCGTAAGTCGAAGAAGGCCGCGGCTTAGTAAGCTGCTGAAACCCACCAGCCCCACCAGCCCCGCCGGCACCGCCGCGCGGGGCTTTTCCGTTCTGGTGTCGTGCAGTACGAGCTATTCGGATCCAGCCTCTATACCCCCCTCGGGGCTGGATCTGCGGGAGCCCGCTCGGCATAGCGCCGCGGCGGGCTTCTTTTTGTCGGACGTTCTGCTAGGACCTTCTCCGGGTTGCTCGTGCTTTGGCGAGGCGGGCTATCTCACAACCTCAGCCCGCCCGGTCCGCCAGGCGGCCTTTTTCGTGCGCCCGCCTCGCGGTCAGTTCAGTGCTTACGGTCGCCGACCTACGAAGGGCGCCAAGCCCGAGGTTTCGACCCTTTCTAACATTGTTAGTATCGCGTCCTGCCTTGCCATGCCAACCTGCTGGCAATCGCGCACCCTAACCTAGGCATGTGCACGAGTGAGGGCGCCGCCCCCGCCTTTCAACGGCGGGAGAACCACGTGCCGCGCTACCACTTCAATGTCTATGACGGCGTCGTCCTTCTGGACAAAAAGGGCGTCGAGTTGCCGGACACCATATTCGCGCGACGAGAAGCTATCCGGTATGCGGGCGTGCTTCTTGAAGAAGGTGCGAGACTGGAGAGCCTTGGCCAGGAATGGCGAATGGAAGTCACAGATGGGACAGAACTGATACTGTTCAGGCTCGATTTCTTCGTGACGCTCTCTCCAGCTGTTAGCTCGCTGGACAGGCCGACGTAGCCAAATTCAACCGTTCGCTGCACCGCATGATCCGTAGGGATCCCACCTCTGCGATAGTCGATGCCTGGATCTAGAAAGCCCAACCGGTTTGCCGGCCCGGGCATTTCTTTGCGGCGGTCTGAATTAATGCAAACAGCTGCTCAGCCTCGCTAGGGCATCCGGTGCGAGATGGAGAACAGTCCGATTGGCACGTGCGCGACCGTCAATCCCGTCTCATCCCGCACGATCGGCGTCCACGAGTTATTGAGATCGGCGGCGCCCAGATCGTCCGCCATCTCGCTGATGACGTCATATGCGTCGGCCAGCGCTTGCTTCAGGTCCTCGGCCTGGACGCCTTCCTCGTCGCGGATTGCCTCCTGGCCGTTGCCAACGTCGAAATAGAACCGTCTGAGCATTTCTGCCCCCGACTAGCGCTCTCCCCTCTGGCAAACATAGATCAATCGTGGGAAGCCGCATAGGGATGGGGATGGAAATAGAGCTACGAACGTCCATAGATTGCGATCATAAGTATTGCAGATCATCCCTAGTTTCCGAAGGATTCCGTAATGACGGTCGTCGCTGAAGATGAAGGAAAAGTTAATTACGAACTTTCGAATAGGCTCAAGATACGAGCGCATATCCGCGTCATGCTATTGCGAGCACAAAATGAGTTTTTGAAGACTAAGGACGAACGAGTGAGCGCTCGAGCTTCTTCCGATTAGCCGCCTGACTGGGCGCTTCGGAGATCCTTCTGGCGCATCGATGAAATGTCCGGAGAAGGTCGCACGCATCGCTCGCGTGGCCTCAGATAGCCGTCGCCGACTATCCTGCTCCCGAGCCGCATTGCGTCTCGGGTCGGTTCATGTCGGCCCATCAGATCTGTCGCTTGGTACTTTCGCGCTCGGCCTGGAAAAATGGGCGAACAGGCCGTGGCATTCTCAACGCGGACGTTCCCGCAGAAGCCGGTCTACGACGTGCCCGAGAGCGAATGTTCGTCAGTCTTGCGTCGCTTGAGGTGGAGGTACTTCGGATTGAACTCCGCAAAGGCCATCAGCCGCTCTACGTTCGGGATGTAAAGGCGCCTGCTCTTCCATTCCAACAGTCCCTGGGAACGCAGGTCTTGGAGAACCCGGTTCACGTGCACGCCGCTTATACCCAGTGTGTCTGCGAGATCATCCTGGGTGATCGGGAATGCGAAGCGACCGTCGCTTACGAGGCCAACCATTCGCAGGCGCACGAGCAACTCGCAGACGAGATGCGCCATCTGCCGGTCGGCATCGCGTTGCCCCATGTTGACGAGCCACGCACGCAACGTGCCCTCGTCGACCAGGGTGGCCCACCACAGCGCGCGCGTGATTCGGGGATGGTGGGCTGTGAGATCCTCGATCGCGGAGCGCGGGAGGTCCACGATGGTGCAGCCCCAACCGGTGCCGATGCTGTGGTCCATCTCGCCGAGGATGGCGACGTGCAGGTCGCAGAAATCGCCCGGCACCAGGAAAGCCATGATCTGGCGCCGTCCATCGGCAAGGGTCTTGTAGCGGCAGGCGAAGCCTTCCATGACGAGGTGCACGTTCTCGGGCCGCTCGCCTTCGGTGCTGATGTCCGAACGCCGTGGGACACGGCGGGTCTTTCTGGTGAGGTCCTGGAGGACGGCACGGTCGTTGTCTGTCAGACGCGCCCCGTATTCCAGCTTCATGATCAGCGGATTGGACATTCGCTCCCCTCGCGGCTCGGCCATGCTGAAACCGAGGAACCGTGAGGCTTCCTCCCGCCATCAGCCGATCGTCGCTCCGATACCGCTCTTCTGTGCGCGCGGGGCAAAACCCCAATCCAAAACAAGTTCCGCTTTGTTACATATGTGAGGCGTTTAAGCTTCTATCAGCAGTTGTGGCGCGCGGCTTCAATTACTTCAGCTCTCGCAGCCACGTAACGTGCAATTTAAACGTGCGTTATAGCGCTCTTCGGTTGCATGTGGCACAGGAAGGAACTGTCGGCCGATTGATCGTAGGCGCTGGCGGCTGGGAGAGGCGCGTGCTCCCGCCTGCGGCGCGGAGGGCCTAATGCCTCGCTTTTTCATCGACACGTTCGACAGCATCGTCGCCATAGATGACGTCGGCCACGAATTGCCGGACGAGGCTGCCGTGTGGGCGGTTGTCCGCAAGACTTTGGCCGACATGCTCAGGTTCGAGCACAAGGGGCGGCCCGCTGCCCAGTACCGGGCTGAAGTTCGCGACGCAGCCGGTAAGAGCATCCTGAGCGGCTCTGTGCTCATCGTCATTGAGAAGGCGCCGGAGAGGAAAGCCAACGAGGCGATCGAGTAGCACCGTTTCTCAGCGAAGGTTTCCGACCTCCGCAATGGGTCGCAAGCAGCCGCCGAGCCGAGTTGCGTATCGGCTCGGCTCACTCGCTGGTGAGATCGGACGCTCCCCCGCCTGACCTAACCACGGTGGGCTTCCTTGTGCGGCTTACCAGATCCAGATGACGCGACCGGACACCGCGTAGATGACGAGCCAGAGCCCCACAGCCAGGATCACGGACGCTATGACACGGGCCAGATGATGCTTCTTGCGGGCGCGGTTGGTACGAGCGCGAACGAGCTGATCCATAAGCGTGGCGGGCGGCGACAACGCGGTCTCACGACCAAAATTCGCCGTCGGTGTCGGCATGAAATGATGATTAACTCGGCGACGTCGGACGCTCGCCCGCCCTGTGAGCAGAGCAAGGAGGCGGCTCGGCCTTGGCGCCATTGAGCACCCGTGGCATGACGCGGCCATGAGCCAGAGCGAGACGAACATCCATCCCTACTCGGTGGAGGTCATCCCTCCGAAGGAAGAAGGCGGGGCCTACAACTGGGCGATCCGCAAGCACGACAAGCTCGCCCAGCGTTCGGACCGCAGCTACCCGACCGCGGAGAAGGCTCGGGCCGCCGGCATGACCACGGTCGAGAAGCTGCTGAGCGGCTCGGATCGGTGACGCCTTCCCCCGCCCCGTGAGCAGATCGGGGCGGGGCCGAGCGGCCATAATGATGCTGTCCGCTCCTCGGTGCTGTCGCCTGCAGCGGCTCTCCTGCACACCCTGGGGGTCTTGGCATCTGGGGGTGACCCCAATCCGTCCCCGTGGCCGCAACCGGCGGCTTCGCTCGCATTCCGGACGCCGATGGTATGGTTGTTGCCACTGCGGCTCGATCGCCTCTCGAAGAGGATGCCGCTGTGCCAGCCACTACGAGCCGGGACCCGGCCGAGTACAGCACGCTAGCCGAACGCTGCTCGATAGCGATCGCCGACGCGCACTGGTTTCGGAATATGTCCAATCGAGCCCTGCGGGACGGGAAGCCCGGAGCCAAGAAGCGAGCAGCTAACGCTCGGACAGCGGCGCGGATTATCCTGGCGAGGGCCAAGCAGGACGCAGCGATGCACCGTGCGATCGTTGAGGCGGCGAGATGAGCCATCGCCTAGCGAGCGATGCCGTTAGACACCTCCGGCCCTGGCGCGGAACATCACGAACGGGTCCGCCCGGCATCAAAGCCCTTCAGCGGAACGCCGGTCCTGAAACGATTGTACTTGCGGCCAAGGGCATCGAGGTAGGCGCCCGCCATTACCTTAGCGGCGGCGCGATCCTTGTCGGCCACGACCCGCAGTAGCCGCTCTCGGAAGCAGGCGTCGGATTCTGGATTGCTCATCTCTGGCAGTCCCACGCCTGCGGATGCTTGTTCACTGTCGTATAGAGGCATGGGCTCGTCGCATAGCGCTTGAGACCGCTCAGCGGCTACCGGACGAAGCCGGGTCAGACCTGCGGGCCGCCGGTCTGGGAGTTCGCAGCCCGAGCGCGCTGAGGCGCCGGTGGCACGTGTTTCGCTCGGCGACGCTTAACTCTGTCTGAAACTGGACCGAACTATCGTCTTGGGCGTGGGTTTGCCGATGATGGAGCCAGGATGGAGGCGCGGGTGCCGCGTTACTTCTTCAACGTCCACGATGGTCGCTGCGAGATTGACACCGAGGGCACAGAACTGGCCGATCAGAACGCCGCGCGACTTATGGGTGTCCAGCTCGCTGGCGAGATCCTGAAGGACGAGGGGCATCGCCAGATGCTCGGTGATACGTGGCATCTAGATGTTCTGGATGGCGCAGACGGGGTCGTTTGCCGGGTCGATGTGAGCGTCAGCGTTCCAATCGCGGTCGGTTGAGATCAGGGAGCCGCCCGTCGAGGGCCATCGCGGCGAAGGGGCGCGGCTAGGCCTGGTCCAACTTCGGCTGGAGGCTAGCTGTTGCCTTCACGACAGCCAGGATTCCGGTCCGGGTGGTACTGTCCGTGATGCTCGTGAAGGCCATCACGAGTTCCATCACCTCCGGATCGTCGAGGAAGGGTGTCGCTCCAGAGCCGGGCCCGTCCGACTGCGGCTGACGGGCGAAGAACGTTTCGACCGGGACTTTCAGGACGTCGGCTATCGCCTGGAGTCGGCCGGCACCGACGCGGTTGCGGCCCTTCTCATATTTCTGAACCTGCTGAAAGCTAATGCCTAGGGCGTTTCCGAGAGCGGTCTGGCTCAAGCCCTGGGCTGCTCGAAGCGCGGCGATACGGCTGCCGACCGTTCGATCGGCGTCGGTCGCGAGTTTGGGCGCAATTTGGGCGGTCACGGGTGCGGTCACTCGACGTTGGCTTTCAGATCGGTATGGCTGGGGCGTTCGAAGCGTCGGCGCTCTTCAAACACGATGATGCGCAATTTAGTTGCGCACAGACGTGCAATTTTGACGTGTGTCAATCGACCGGTTCGACAGCATCACAGACGACTTCGCACCTACGCAGTCTGATCTCGGCCACGCCGAAGGGTTCGCGAGGCTTGTCAGCCGCGCTGTTCGGTCGGTCACCGGTTGACCGGCTGGCACCTTGATCTAGTGGTTCAAATCAGAGGCTTGGTACCCGCAGCGAGCGGCCGCTTCCGACCCACAGCAGTCGTTCACGCGCGGCCGTGCGGCTCCCGAAAGCGGACGTATGTCACGGGGCCGTCCTCAGCTCGATGGGAAGGGGATGCGACCAGCGCGGGGCCGGCTGGATGACTCAGGAAAGATGGTCGCCGCCGTCGCCGCGCAGTACGGTCCCAGTGATTTACGGGTTCGTCATCAGCGCGAGCGCCGCCTCCGCCAGATCTTCCCGCTGACCGTCACGCGGTGCCGGGCGTCAGAGGATCAGCTTGCGCCGGCGCATGTCGTCCAAATGCGCCAGCAGCACGTCGTCCGACCGTTCGTCCATCGCGAGACCCGCGCGTCGGGCCTTGGTCACGTCGAAGATCGCGTCCGCCTCGACGTTGAAGATGAAGTCGCCGAACGCGCCCGGGGCGAGGCGGTCGATGTCCGCTTCCGCCAGATTGTTCTTCTCGGCGAGATCGCGCCACACCGGCCGCATCGCGTGCAGCCGCTGTTCCAGCGAGATCGGCTGTGGCTCGCCCACCTCCATCCCGAACCATGCCGCGAGCCTCGGCCAGACATGCGACCAGCGGAAGATGTCGCCGTTGGTGATGTTGAAGGCGCCGTCCGCTTCCGTCTCGACCGACCAGAGCGCTGCGCGGCGCAGCACGTCCGCGCCGGTGACGTTTACCAGCGTGTCGCGATAGGCGGTTTCGGTCCCGGGGAACTGGAACGCCGTCCCCGTCGCACGGCAAAGCGTGCCGTAGACGCCGATGAGGTTGCCGAGGTTCATCGCCGATCCGAGCGAGTGGCCGATGACGATGTCCGGGCGCAGCGCCGTCCAGCGGATGCCGTCCTTCTCCAGGGACCGGGCGAAGTCTTCGTGCCGGAAATAGAGGTTGGGCGGGAAATGGCGGCTGTCGTCCTCCCGCGCCGGCGTCCTGTAGACCCCGAGCTGCGCGCCGTAGACCTTGCCGCCCTGGATGAAGGTGATCCGCTCCAGGGGCGCCCCCGAGCCGCGCAGCGCGGCAACGAGGTTCTCCAGCATCGCGGCGTTCTCGTCGGCCTCCACGCCGGGATCGGCGTTAGGCTTGAGCGCCGCGTAGAACAGGTGCGTGACGCCTCTGAGCGCGTCCGCTGCGGATTCGAGGCTCGCCGGATCGAGCAGGTCCGCCTGAATGTGGCGCCCCTTCGCCAGCGCGGTACCGTCGCGGTTGAGCGTGGTGACGTTCCAGCCCGCCCCCTCGAACGCGTCGATGGCGGTACGTCCTACGACGCCGGCGCCGCCCGCGACCAAGACATGCTTATCGGCCATGAAGTTTCACTCCTGTGATGATCGAAGATTTTCGCGAGAACGGATGATCAGGCGACCCGGCCGCCGCCGTCGACGTTCACCACCGTGCCGTTGATGAAGCCGTTCTCCAGGACGGCGAGCGCGGCATGGGCCTCGTCTTCCACTTCGCCGACGCGGCCGACCGGAAGGCCGGCGGCGATCTGTTCGAAGAAGCCGGCGCGGTCGTCCTCGCTCATGCCCGACCAAGTTGCCGAGTTCACGACGCCGGGTGAGATGACGTTCACGCGCTTGGGCTTCATCTCGATGGCGAGCGCGGCTGCGAGGCTTTCCAGCGCCATGTTCACCGCGCCGACGATGGACGAGCCCGGACCCTGGCGGTAGGCCGCGAGGCCCGAGAAGAAGAGAAGGCTGCCTTGCGGGGCGAGATGGGTCTCCGCGGCCCGGCCCAGGTTGATCGGCCCCCAGAACTTCGAGGCCAGCATCCCCTCGATCTGCGCATCGGTCAGGCCGTTGAACGGACCGAAGGCGAGGTCCGCCGCCGTCGTCACGATGTGGTCATATGGGCCATGCTCCGCGAGCGCCGCCTCGACCTGTGCCCTGTCCGTGACGTCGAGGACGTAGCAGCCTAGCACCGCACCGCCCAACGTCGCGGCGGTCGCGTTCAGCTTTCCCTGGCTGCGTCCGGCGAGCGCGATCTTGGCGCCGCGTGCGGCTGCCATCGTCGCTATCGCCCGCCCGACACCCGATCCCCCGCCGACGATGAAAACCTTCGCGTTGATGAGGGCCCCGAGCCCGTCGCCGCCGCGGGTAGCCTGAGAAGTCGTGTTCGCCATGGGTCCTGCTCCAACCTTCGCTCTGATCGGAACATAGCCATTGCTAGGGCTTGAATAATTAGTACATGCGATAAGGCATCTTTCGACTGGATCGAATGATGGATCAGTTCAATGCGCTCCGCCTCTATGTGGCCGTCGCCGAGTCCGGCAGCCTGTCGGCGGTTGCGCGCGCGCAGACGCTCTCGCCCTCGACTGTGACGCTTTCCCTACAGCGGCTTGAGGAACGGGTAGGCGCCCGCCTCGTCACGCGGACGACGCGGCGGCTGTCGCTCACACCGGAAGGGGAACGCTTTCTCTTGGACTGCCGCCGCATCCTTGCCGACCTGGACGAGGCGATGGCCGCCGTTGCCGACCAGGGACCGCTACGGGGCGACATCCGCGTGACCGCGACCAACGATCTGGGTCGCAACACCCTCGCACCCCTCCTCCACGACTTCATGGAGGCAAACTCGGGCGTGCAGGTCACGTTGATGCTGAGCGACGGGGTCATCGACCTCGTGGACGACAGCTATGACCTCGCGCTGAGAATGGGGCAGCTCCCCGACTCGGGTCTGACCGCTCGGCTCCTGATGCGCGGCTCCCGCAGAGTTTGTGCCGCCCCTTCCTATTGGCGCCGGCATGGCAATCCCGGACACCCGCGCGACCTTGCGGATCACAACTGCATGGTCCTCGCTCGACCGGGTGCGCCGCAGAGCACTTGGCAATTCCAGCAGGATGGCCGCGTATTCGGTGTCCGCGTCCAGGGCGACCGCACGGCGAACGATGGCAGTACGCTGCGCCACTGGGCCATTGCAGGTGCAGGCGTCGTCCTGAAATCCGACCTGGACATCGAAGGGGATCTGGCAGCCGGCCGGCTAGAAACCGTGCTCGACGGCTTCAGACACGGCGACGTGAACCTCTATGCGGTACACCCTGCCGGCCGCCGCCCTTCGCGTCGTGTCGCTGCGCTGATCGATTTCCTGGCAAGTCGCCTTAAAAACCGAAGACATAGCTGAAGATAATGTCGTCGCGGTTCTGACTAAATCCGTACTCTAATTCTATGCAGGTAGACGATCCGCCAGGGTTGCCGATCTCGCTACGCTACCTCTCGGCATCTGTAAAAGCGGAGCCGTCACTTCGGGAGGCGTTCAAGAATGGCTGCGTCAGGTCATGAGCGGGAGCGAAAATGACGTCCGCTTCCATGCTTCGGCGCCCCGAAGCGGGCCGGCGGAAATCCACCCTTAGCTCGACTTTGGGCATTTGCGGCGGGTTGGGTGGGCGGAGGTGACGAAGCGGGCGTGACGGATAGGCTGGTGGCGTCCCCGCCAAGAGACACCGCCATGCTGCCCCTGCCTGCCCGCTTCGCCGGGATCATCCTGGCGTTCGCGCCGCTGTTCGTCCACCGCTCCTGGCGCCATGCTCAGCTGTTGCTGATCGGCGCGATCCTCACGCCGGGGCGGCGCACGGTGACGAGCGTCCGGCGCATCATCGGCCGCGCGCAGGAGCGGCGGTTCGTGAACGTCCACTGCATCCTCAACCGGGCTGCGTGGTGCCCGCGCTTCGGCAGCCGTATCCTGCTCGGGCTCCTCGTCGATGCGTTCGCGCAACGTGGCCCGGTGGTCCTGGGACTGGACGATACGATCGAGCGCCGCCGCGGCAAGCGGATCGCGGCCAAGGGCATCTACCGCGACCCGGTCCGCTCCTCCGACAGCCATTTCGTCAAGGCGAGCGGGCTGCGCTGGATGAGCCTGATGGTGCTCGCCCCGATCCCCTGGGCGGGGCGCGTCTGGGCGCTGCCGTTTCTGACCGCGCTGGTGCCGTCCGAGCGCGCCTGCCGCGAACGAGGTCGTCGGCACAAGCCGTTGCTCGACGTCGGGCGCCAACTCGCCCTTCAGACCCGACGCTGGCTGCCGGGGCGCGACCTCGTGGTGGTGGGCGACAGCGGCTTCTCGGCCTTGCTGTTTCTCGACGCGATGCGCCGCGCCCGCATCACGGCGATCACCCGCCTGCGGCTGGATGCTGCTCTCTACGAGCCGGCCCCGCCACAGCCGCCGGGCACGATCGGACGCCCGCGGACCAAGGGCGCTCGACTACCGACGCTCGCCGCGATCCTCGCGGCCAAGGACACGCGCTGGCACGCGGTCGTGGTGCCCGGCTGGTACGGGGCGGGCGAGCGCACCCTTGAGATCGCCTCCGGGACCGCCGTGTGGCGGCACGGCGGTCTGCCGGTCGTGCCGATCCGATGGGTGCTGGTGCGCGATCCCGAGAGCCGCTTTGCACCGCAGGCCCTGCTCTGCACCGAACCGATGCGCGAGCCCGCGCAGATCGTGGGGTGGTTCGTGCGGCGCTGGACCGTCGAGGTCACCTTCCAGGAAGCGCGCGCCCATCTCGGTGTCGAGACACAGCGGCAGTGGTCGGACAAGGCCATCGCCCGCACCACGCCCTGCCTGCTCGCCCTGTTCTCGATCGTCACGCTGCTGGCCGCACGCCTCTCGGCCCGCCAACAGCGACGCGTCGCGGCCGCCGCGTAGTACCCCAAACCGCGCCCGACCTTCGCCGACGCACTGGCCGCCGTGCGCTATGCGATCTGGCGCGAGCGGACTTTGGCAACATCACCGCGCCGACGCGCCCGAACAAAACCCCGCTTCCGTTTGCCAGCGCCCTGGGCCTATGCCCTCTGCCAAGCCGCATGAGTGGCCAAAGTCGAGCTAAGCGGCCATTCCGCAACCGACCCACGATAGGCGCTTATTCAGTCGGTGCGCATCCCCGAAACGCGTCATTAAAACGACCCGCAGCCCTCGTCACCCGCTGCTCACCTGTCCGTTGTCTTCGTGTCCACCACGCGCGTGGCCAGCCCACGCGGTAGGAGCCAGTACCCGCGCAGCCACTCAGCGCCCTCTTCGGCGCTCAGCCGGGGTCAGCCACCGTGCGTTTGGAGCCACCCTGCGATCTCGCCCACCACCTCCTGTTCAATGCCGTAGTAGCCGTGAGGCGAGAGTGAACCGCAGGCTCTGTCCGAACGCTGCATGCCGCCGCTGACAGCGAGAACGCGAACGCTCGGCGAACGCGTCATGGTCGCGGCGATGCGTGGGGCCATCTCGGGCGGAGCCACGTCGCAGGCATCGTCGCGGTTGACCACGACCAACACCGGAACGCGCACGCCCCCCGGATCAGCGTCGAAGATCGTCTCGGCGCTCCGTCGTCCGGGCACGGACACGGACTCGGTCAACACCAAGCCCGCGATGAGGCCCGACCGGGCGTGCGCAGCCCCGTTCATTGCCGCTATGGTCCCCTGGCTAGTGCCAACCAAGAAGACGGGCGCAGGGGCCTGATCTCGGGCGTAGGCCGCCAGATCGTTCACTAGCCGACCGTAGGCCGGGGAGCTTCGCACGCCCCGCAGGTTCGCCTGATCGACCGTGTCGGGGATGAGTACGGCGTAACCCCTCGCTACCCAGTTCGCTCGCGTGCGGACGACGAAATTGTCCTCGCGGCGCAGGTCGCCGTCGCGCCGAACGCCGATGTCGCCGGAGCCGCCTGGCAGCATGACGAGCGTTGCCCGAGGGTGAGGCGGCGCGTCGTAGAGGACGCGCTGGTCCACGCCGTCCCCGAACGGGAGATCCACCACACGTTCGCCCGCAACGAGGGCCTGCCTAGCCGGTCCGGTCTGGGCGATGGCTGGGGCGCCGAGCAGGTTGATGGCGAGGAGCGAGAGGATGAATCTACCCAGCATCACAGATCCCCTAGACAGACCGACAGGAATGCCCTGATCGATGCATAAAGACTGCACCTGCATTCCTGCAAGTTGTCTGAACAGAATGGTTGAGGGCATCAATTTACAGTGATGTTACCAACTACAACATTCGTCGTTCGAGAGAGGGGCCTCCTCGCTGTTTTGCGGATCGGTCTCGGACCGTCGCTCGCGCCATCGGGCTTCTCCGTCTTGCCAATCTTCAAGCACTCTCGCTCGACTGCAGTACGTGGCGGGTAGCCCAACCACCAACTCGCAAGCTTTCGAAGTTCAAAATGAGTGGCAAGTGGCCTCAAGGGCGGCGTCTGCTTTTTACATTTCGCGCTCAGAAGCAGACCGTCACAAAACCACCCATCTGGGACATTCGGACGAGCGGGGCGTCGCGGCAGATGCTGGCCGTAAGCGGAATGGCTGCTTCGGAGTTTAGGCGGTAGGTAACCGGACCTCGACCCCGCGGCTTTGAGCGTTCGGTTAGACGCAAACGGCACCTCTCCGATCGGTCAAGCTACCTTGCTTATGGCAACGCCGAACTCGCCGTGAACCCGGCGATCAAGATCACCAACATCATCGCCCCACTGCTACTCGTCGTAGTGGTGGCTGGTGGGTGACCGGGCGTGGACCGAGCAAAGCCTCCACGCCGGCCTACTTGCTGCGGCATCACTCCCCGTTCGAGGCAACCTAATTCCGGGGGCGGAGGATCATCCGCGCTTCCGAAGCGATTGATCCTGGACTGGCGTCGACCGGTGGAAGGCTCTTCCATCCAGTGGTTCGGCGCCACTGGAGAAAATGACACGCATGAAGGCGCTGACTTGGCAAAGCAGGGGCAAGATCTCCTGCGAGACCGTTCCCGACCCGAAGGTCGAACATGGCCGTGACGTCATCATCAAGGTGACTGCCTGCGCGATCTGCGGATCCGACCTCCACCTCATGGGCGGGTTCATGCCGACGATGGAGTGTGGCGACGTCCTTGGGCACGAGACGATGGGCGAGGTCATCGAGGTCGGGCGCGACAACCGGAAGCTCAAGGTCGGCGACCGCATCGTGGTGCCCTTCACCATCTGCTGCGGCGAGTGCCGGCAGTGCAAGTGGGGCAACTGGAGTTGCTGCGAGCGCACCAACCCGAACGGCAAGCTCCAGGCCGAGACCTACGGCTACCCCCTGGCCGGCCTGTTCGGCTTCTCGCACATCACCGGGGGGTTCGCCGGCGGCCAGGCCGAGTACCTGCGGGTGCCCTACGCCGACGTCGGCCCCATCGTGGTCCCCGAGGGTCTCAGTGACGAGCAGGTTCTGTTCCTCAGCGACATCTTCCCGACGGCCTACCAGGCCGCCGAGCACTGCGACATCGGCCCGGAGGACACCGTCGCCATCTGAGGTTGCGGCCCGGTCGGCGTGCTAGCGGTGAAGTGCTGCCTGATGCTGGGCGCAAAGCGCGTCATCGCCATCGACAGCGTCCCCGAGCGCCTCGCCCTGGCCCGCGAGGCCGGCGCCGAGACCATCGACCTGTCGACCGAGAACGTCCAAGACACGCTGATGGAGATGACCCATGGCCTGGGTCCGGATTCGGTCATCGAGGCGGTCGGCATGGAGTCGCACGGGGCCGACACCACCCTCCAGAAGGTGTCCTCCGCCATCATGGAGCACACCGTCAGCCTGGAGCGTCCCTTCGCCCTGAACCAGGCAATCCTGGCCTGCCGTCCGGGCGGAAACGTCTCGATGCCGGGCGTCTTCGCGGGGCCGGTCGGTCCCGTCGCCCTCGGCGTCCTGATGAACAAGGGCCTGACCCTGAAGACCGGCCAGACCCACATGGTCCGACACATGAAGCCGCTGATGGAGCGCATCCAGAACGGCGACATCGACCCGTCCTTCATCATCAGCCACCGCTCCACCAACCTGGAGGATGGCCCGGCGCTGTACGACATGTTCCGGGACAAGAAGGACAACTGCACCAAGGTCGTGTTCAAGCCGCACGGCTGAACACCCCCGACGGGGCCGGAGCACGTGCGCCAAGCACATCCGGCCCCAGACAACAATAATAAATGGGAGACAGCCGATGCCGAACTATGCTTTCGATGAGGGAAACATCACCTGGCGGACGCTGGACTGGCTCCCGCACATCGCGTTCTTCGTCTACAAGGTCGACGAGGAGAACCGCATCGTCGACGTCGTGTTCAAGTTCGCGGCCAACCAGAAGGTGATGCTCCATCGGCACAAGTGCCCCTACGTCACCCTGGTGATGCAGGGCGAGCTTCGGTTCTACTGCGAGAACGGGGAGATGAAGGAGGTCCGTCCGACCGGAAGCTACGTCTCCGGTGCTGCCAACGGCGAGCCTCACATGGAGGGCGGCGGCGATGAGGACGCCATCGTGTTTTTTAGCAACCGCAACATCGAGGACGCGCTCTACGAGTTCCTCGACGACAGCGGAAACCCGGTGCAGGTCCTCGGCATCGTGGACTTCAAGGCACAGCTCGCCGAGCAGGTATCCTCCGGGACCTATGCCAGGGTCGAGGGAAGACCGGCCTGAGCGACTAAAACCGCTCTCCGGGCGCTGGATCGCACGTGCGAGACTCCTATCGCGCTGAGCTTATAGGAAGGCCAACTGCAGGCGAGGCCCTACGCCTGCCTGCGTTGGTCGTTGAACGGCGGCTGCACGTACTGCGTGGACGGGGTCTGCATCCTGAGACGCGGATCGGAGGCGTCGGTCTTAGGGCTGCCCTGTCGCACCGATTTCCAAAGTAAGAGCGTGTTCAACGCGCTCCTCGCGCGATGGTGTCCGAGAGCGTCGGAGGTCAGCCTCGGATCTTCCGGTGCCTGCGGCCATACGGATGCTCCCGAGGCTTCCTGCCGACCCCCGGCGGCCGTTACGCCTGGAGGCCCTCAGGTCGTAGGTCCGCCGTCGCCGAGATCCCGATGTCGGACCTGGCTGGATCTGCCCGTCCGGTTCAGAGTGCACGGCGCCGGCTTGACGGCGGTGCGTCGGGATCAAGACCGCCACGGAAGCCTGGCGGATCACCTGTGGGCTTCAAGCGAGGCCACCGCGTCGCCGTTCCAGACGATGCCGAACCCGGCATCCGCGACGGCCTCGGTGGCGACCGCCTTCCAGTCCGAGAGCGGGCGGTCTTCCGCCCGGGCGAAGACGCGCTCGCAGATCTGGCTGACGCTGCCGACCGAGGCGGCGCCGCGCTCGGCCCAGTGCCGGTTCAGGGGGATCAGGGCGGCATCGTAAAGCCGTGCCCGCTCGTTCATGGCTAGAAGATCCAGCCGCATGTC
The DNA here is from genome assembly GCF_058790235.1 of Methylobacterium sp. FW102-HT35C08. Taxonomy (NCBI): domain Bacteria; kingdom Pseudomonadati; phylum Pseudomonadota; class Alphaproteobacteria; order Hyphomicrobiales; family Methylobacteriaceae; genus Methylobacterium; species Methylobacterium sp. FW102-HT35C08. The sequence continues at coordinate 3,565,862 of NZ_JBYTCL010000002.1, forward strand.
ATCGATCTCGGCAGGTCCGATCATGTCCGGGCTTCCCTATGCTGGTGTCGGCAGGTCCATGCGTCTGAACGCGTGCCTATGGCAGGGCGCCGATCATGCCCTTGGCCTCGGTCATCGTGTTCTCGCAGGCGCGCTGGTCTCCACGCCGGTCCTTCTCGCCCGCCCGCAGGATCAGGGTCCGCGCGCCGACGACATGGTCGGCCGTCGAGACCGTAGCGGGGTCGCTGGGCGTGTCTTTGCGGGCGGCGGTCACCCCGCGCGGCGAGCCCGTCCGCAACGAGTGCCCGGCCTGCAGGCCAGCGACCTGCACCGCACCTGCACTGTCGAGGCGGCGCTCGATGGTGCCGATCTGCTCGGCGCAGGAGGACGCCAGGGCCGGAAGCGGCGAGATTGTGAGGCCGAGGGTTGCCAGGAGGGGTGCGAAGCGCATCGGGGTGCTTTCGGTGGGTGGCAGCATCGCAGTTGCGCTCGACGAGCGATTAACTCGATGCCGTCCCTCACGCGGCACTGCGAGGGTAGCGTCGGTACAACGGCGAAGAACGCGTGTTGTTGCACTGCAATATCAGACGCGGGACTAGATTGCGTTTTGGCGTGGCGCCGAGCCGGACGACCCGTCGGCGAGCCCGGTTCGCTGTCGACTGGTTCACCCGGTCCATCGGCATTCGGCAGTATGCCGTTGATCGACCATTAATGAGGGGGGCACGAGGAAACGGCCTTTTGCCACGCGCGGTCAGGCCGTGGGACGGGGAAGGGTCAGGTCCAGCTGGGCGCTTTCCGTGTCCCGTCCCATCCTGCGGTCGAGGGCGCGCAGCACCGGCGTAACCGTGACGCCGTGTAGGAGGATGGAGATCAGGACGGTGAGGCCGGCCGTCGACCACAGAAGATCCGTTCCCTCGAAGGACGCGTGACCCGTCGCGAACGCCAAGTAGTAGACCGTCCCCAGCCCGCGGATGCCGAAGAAGCTGACGACGGCACGGTCCTCCGAGGACCGACCGCTACCGATCAGGCCGATCCAGCAGCTAAGGGGCCGGACGATCAGGAGGGCGACCAGCGCGAAGGCGACGGCGGGCCAAGTCAGGTCGTATAGCAGTCCTCCGCCGATGAGCACCGCCCCGAACCCGACGAGCAGAACCATCATCAGGAGACGTTCGAGCTCCTCGGCGTAGTCATGCATCTTGCGATGGTAGTCATGCCCGCGGCTGGAAGAGCGCAGCGCGACGGCCGACGCGAACACGCCAACGAAGCCGTAGCCGTCGACGACCTGGACGCATCCGTAGGCGATGCAGGTCACGCCGAGCGCCACGAAGCCGTCGCCGGTGCGGGAGAGCTTCGACAGGTTGGGCAGGTGGAACATCAGCCATCCCAGCGCCCGCCCTATCGCCGCCCCGAGGATGGCGCCGACGGCGATCTTCCAGACCACGTCGACGGCAAGCCAGTGAGACCACGAAAGACCGGTCAGGCCGCCGGTACCAGCCAGAGCGATGGCGAAGTTCACGAACGGGAAGGCGAGACCGTCATTGAGACCCGCCTCGGAGGTCAGGGCGAACCGCGGCTCGTCCTCGTGGTCCTCGTCGGGGTGGCCGACCTGGACATCGGATGCCAGAACCGGGTCCGTCGGGGCCAGGGACGACCCTAGGAGAAGGGCCGAGGCAAGACCGAGCCCGAGAAGGGCCGACCCCAGCGCGGTCAGCGCGAGAATGGTCAGGGGCATGCCGATGCCGAGGAGGCGCCACGTCACCGACCAGCTCCGCCAACCAAAGAGGCGGTCGATCTTGAGGCCGGCCCCCATCAGCGAGATCACGACCACGGCCTCGGTGGCATGCTCGATGAGCTTGGCATGGGAGCCGGGATGGGGCGTGAGCTCACCGATGGCGGGGATGACCGACAGGGCTGCGCCGATCCCGACGCAACAGATGGGAAGCGACAGGGGCAGAGCCCGAAGCACCATCGGCAACCAAGCCGTCAGAAGCACCAGGACACCGAACCCGGCGACGACGACGACATAGGTTTCCATGTGGACTCAAGCGATTTCGGAAACCTCGGTTCAATGAATCGAAACATCCGCGACGATGGCGACGGGTCCGTGCCGGCCGAGCCGGTCGGACAAGTCCGATGGAATGCCCACGGACCGTGGATGTCGCCATGTCCAGTTCCACCGGTCCCCCTCCTACTTCCGTGGCTTTCCATCGTCGTCCAGGGCGACGTAGGTGAAGACCCCTTCGGTGACCTTCTCAGGATCGCCGCCTGTCCTATCCCTGACCCAGACCTCGACCTTCACGCCCAACGACGTCTCGCCGACCTGCTGCAGGGCGCAGTAGCAACTCACCTCGTCGCCGACCGCAATCGGCCGTAGGAAGCGCATCGCGTCGATGCTGACGGTCGCGACGCGTCCCCTGGTGCGCTGGGCGGCGAAGGTTCCGCCCGCCAGGTCCATCTGGGAAACCGTCCAGCCGCCGAAGATGGCGCCGGCCGCGTTGGTGTCGCGTGGCATGGCGATGGTGCGCAGGTGTGGGCCATCGGAGACGTTCGGGACCGTGTCGCTCATATCGTATGCCTCGCCCCTAGTTTCGGTCGGGTCGAAAAACGGACAATCGGCGTGGAAAAGTTCATGTCCGAGCGCCGTTCCCTGATCGCACCGGGGCCGCCGCGGCCGGGGCACCCTTCGGAGCGTCCTGGCCGGATGGGGGGCAGACCGCCCCCGCCGGCATGACGCAGGCGCCGGCCCGTTCGAGTTGTCCGGTGACCGAGGCGATGAGCTCGTCCGAGCTCGCCTCGAACGAGGCTACGGCCTTGGCCTCCAGGGTGGTGGCGACGTCCGCCATGTCGATGCCGAGCCGCTCCAGTTCGTCGAGGATGGCCTGGGCCGCGCCGGCGGGCGCATGGATCGTGTCCAGCCGGATACGGCCATGGTCCGCCACAGCACGAAGCGTCGGCTGCGCCATGGTGTTGACCGTCTCGGGCCCGGCGAGCTCGACGACGTAACGGGTGTCGTCGAGGGCCTTGTCCTTCACCCCGGTGGATGCCCACAAAAGGCGTTGGGGCAGTGCTCCCTTCAGGGCGTGCCAGCGCGCGGAGGCGACGCTTTCCTCCCACACCCCGTACGCGAGGCGGGCGTTGGCGGTGGCCGCCTGGCCACGGACGCGGTCGCGTTCGACCGCATTGCCTGCCCCCTCCGCCAGCCGGCGGTCCACCTCGATGTCGACGCGGCTGAGGAAGAACGAGGCGACGCTCTCCACCCCAGCGAGGCTTTCGCCGGCGGCAGCCCGACGTTCGAGTCCAGTGAGGAACGCGTCGAGCACCGCCTCGTAGCGGGCCACCGAGAAAATCAGGGTCACGTTGACCGAGATGCCCTCCGCCAGGCAGGTCGAGATGGCGGGCAGCCCGGCATCTGTCGCGGGGATCTTGATGTAGAGGTTCGGTCTGTCGACCAGCCACCACAGGCCGCGCGCCTCAGCCACAGTGCGCTCGGTATCGCCCGAGATGAGCGGATCGACCTCGATGGATACCCGGCCGTCGCGGCCGCCGGTACGGTCGTAGACCGGACGGAGGACGTCGCAGGCGGTCCGGACGTCCCAGGCGGTCAGCAGCCGAACCGTCTCGCCGATGGCGGTCCCACGCAGCGCCAGGTCGCGCACGTGGCCGTCGTAGCCCTCGCCGGCCCCGATGGCCTTGGCGAAAATGGTCGGGTTGGTGGTGATGCCGATGACACCATCGCGCTCGACCGCTTCCGCAAGGGCGCCGGACTCGATCATCGGCCGGCTGAGGTCATCCAACCAAATGGCGACGCCGGCCGCTGCGAGGTCATGGAGGGGATCGGTCATCAGTTCTATCCGTCAGGGCGGATGGGTGGGAGCCGTCCCCCGTGGGCCGGCGTCGGCCGTGCCGACGAACCTCCGTGGGTGACCGTCGGGTGCCGGTTCAGCCGCCGACGTCACCGTGGAAGGTCGCGAAGGACGACAGCACCTTCTCGGCGATGGCGTCGTCGAGCACGACGGAAACCCTGACCTTGCCGGCCAGCGCGGGTTCGCCCTCATTCCCGGCCTTCAGGTGCCCGTCCTCGACATCCGCCCGCGCCACCTCGGTCCCAGCCGTGTTCTCGTCCGAGGCAGGGCCGACCTGGACCGCATTCCGATCAAGGCCGTGATCCTGCACGATGTGCTCGACGGCCATCTCCGCATCCCGGCGGGATTTGAAATCAGCTGAGATCGTCTTGGACATGTCGCCTCCGGTTTATTGCCGATGGGTCCGGAAGGACCTCGAAAGAACATTCGGGATCGACTTCCATCGTCTTGGGCAAAGGGCCGGCGCGCGGGACCGTTCCGGTGGCGAACCGTGAATACGGACGCGAGGGTGGAATTCACAATGCAATCCGAAGCTGCATTGACCACCGCGGTTCAGATCGCAGCAAGCACCCACCCTGGGCGTCTGTGACGCCCCGTCCGGAAGTCCGCCGGTCAGAGCGCTTCCTCCCTATCCCGCCGATCTGCAGCCCCCTGTCCGTTCCCTGCCCGGTGAAAAAACGGTCCCAGCCTCAGATGAGGCTGGGCTCATCCTGGTTCAGCCCCCTTCGACCCCCGTCCCGCGGGATTCATTCGGACTTGGGAGCGATGGCAGGCGCTGGCGGCTGGGATGGGCCGGGATGCACCGTCATGGCAGGAGGCTGGTCCGATAGCTGCTGACGTGCCTCGGCGAGCTTAGCCTGGGTCGCGGCAAGCTCCTGACGGGTCGTTCCTAGTCGGTCCTCAAGGGCAGCCAGCTCCTTGTTGCGGGAGGCCAGCGTCTCGGTCAGGGTCGCCAACTGCGCCTGGGCGTCGGCCTGCCGCTTCTGCAGCGCCTCCACCGCCGAGGCCGCGCCGTCGCGGTCGGAAGCCAGCTTCTGGACAGCCTGCTCAGCCTGGCTCCGTTCCGAGATCACACTGTCCCGCTCGGACTGCGCCTTGGCGAGTTCCTTCTGCGTCGAAGCCAACCCATCCTTGGCTTGCTGCACCTGCTGGCCAGCCTGCGAGACGTCGCTCGCCAGCTTTTCACGATTGGCGGTCAGACCGTCGACGGCCCGCTCCAGTTCGGCCTTCTGCCTCGTCGCCTGCTCAGTCGCGGCGCGGGCATCGGCCAGCTCCTTCTGAGCGGCAGCCGAGCCTTCGCGCGCCTTCTGCTGGCTCTCCTCGGCCTTGGCGAGGTCGGCAGTCTTGGCGGTCGCCTCCTGGGACATGGCGGCGATATCGGACCGCAGCTTTGCCTCCTGCTGGCGCGTCTCCTCCAGCCGGCGCCCGACGTCGGACAGTTCCTTGGTCCTGGCGGTCGCCGCCTGCTCGGCTGCCGTGGTGGCCTCCTTCATAGGGGCGAGCTTCTGCTCAGCCTGGGTGACCTGGGCCTGCAGCCCGGTGAGCTTGGTCGTCTCGGCCTCGGCGGTGGCCTTGGCCTCGCCGGCCTTGCGCTCGGCCTCCTGCTGTTCCGTCGCCAGGCTCGCCGCCTTCGTCTTGGCCTGTTCGCCGGCCTGAGTGATATCCCGCTCCTGCTGCTGGGCCGATGCGATCTTCGCCTGGAGCCCGTCGAGGGTACCCGCCGCCGCCCGCTGCTGATCGAGGTCCGATTGCAGGGAGACCTGCCGCGTCTCCAGGTCCTGGATGCGATGGTCCCGGGCGGTCCTCTGCCGTGCGCCCGCAATGGAGGCAACGACGAGCCAGACCAGGAGCACCACCGCCACGACGGCGAGGCTGAACGGAAGGGGCCTGCGAAGTTCGGAACGGTAGTCGATGGCCATGGCGTTCTCGCGGGCGTTGGAGGGAACGGATCAGATCGACGAGGCAGCCTCGCCAGGCGTCGGTTCGGCACCGGCGGCCCCCGGCTCGGGGGTGGAAACACTCGATGCGAGACCGCCATGACCCGCCCCGACCAGGGAGCCGATCATGACGAGGAGAGCGCGGTGCTCGGGGGATCCGTTCGCCGAGGCGAGGAAATCCGCGATCTCGATGCGTGACGGCCTCCCGCCGGATGGCCCGTTCGGTTCATGGAAGACGTACACGTCGGCAGGGTCGCCGCCGCGGCATAGGTACCAGCGGTCGTCGTTCGACCCGTCATGGATCAGCGTGCGCATGGGTGGCATCGGAGGGTCCGCCATGTCTCGTCCCCGTCCGAGGACCGCTCTCGTCGGAAGCGTAGCCGTGGGCGACGACCGTTCAGCGACGGCCGTGAACGACCATCGCGAGCAGGTATCCGATGGCTCCGGCCATGGCCGCCAGCACCAGCGGGGACTCCTTCGCATACTGTGCGACGGCATCGCCACCCTGCCGGTAGGCACGCTCGGCCTCGGGGAAGGCGTCGCGGCTCCGGTTGATCGCCTTGTCGGCGAGGTCGCTCGCCTGTCCGACAACGTCGCGCACGGCGTCCTTGGCCTGTCCGACGAGGTTCTCGGCGGCACCCTTGACCTCGTTAGCCGTACCCTTGGCCTGGGTCTCCCGGTCGCCCGTGACGTCGCCGACGGCGCCTTGAACCTTGCCGCCGAGTTCCTTCTCGGCGCCGGTGATGCGGTTCTCGTCCACTGGTCAATCTCCGTTTGGTTCAAAGTTGAACCGGCCCGAAGCAAAACACGCTTCGAGCCGATGCGAGGCGCTGACTAATTCTTCGACGCGGCCTTCCTGGGTCGCGCCTTGATCGAGCTTTGGTTGGCCTTCTTCGCCCGGACGTCGGCCTTCGAAGCGTGCTTGACGGCCTTCTTCTCGTTGCCGTCGTCGAGGTGGCGAGCGGCCTTCTGGTGTGACTTGGCCGCTGCCTCGTGGTGTTCGGCAGCCTTGGCGTGCGCGCTTCCGGACATCTGTCCCTCCCGTGACGGGGATTTACGTGCCCCGGTGCAAACGTGTGGCCGGTCGGTTCTGCGGCTTCGATACCAGCGGGATCGACCGGGTGGCTTCTCAGGCGGGCATGCCAGCGACCGCGGACGGAAGCCTGCCGTCGGGGGTGTAGCGGTCCACCGCGGACGGCAGTTCGCGCGAGAGCCTGGACAGAAGGTCGTCGTGCGAGAGGCCGGTCTGCCTCGACAGCGTATCGAGGACGTCAGGACCAATGGCCGATCTCAAGTGATCGGGCTTCATCTCGGCGTTCGGCCCGTGGTTGACCCAGGAGTCGGCCGCCTCGCCGTGGCCGTTCTCGCGAAAGCGGTCAACGAGTTGGCCAAGGCCGCCGCTGAGCAGGCCACCGGCACCAGCACCCCCAAGGGCGCCTCCGAGATTACCGAGCAGGCCGCCGAGACCATCCTGTCCCGCGATCCCGCCCTGTCCGGCGGGCGTACCTGCGGTTGCGGGACCACCGTGGCCAGATCCGCCGAGCATCTCTTGGATCTTGTCCCGGTTCTGGAAGCCCGCCACGGCCAACAGGCCGAGCAGCGCAGTCATCGAGGGGAAAGCCGTCACTCATTGGGTGTCTCCGTTCCGTTTCGATGAAGCCTTTGGGCCGATCAGCAATCGTCGTCGCCGGGCTTCACGACCTTGCCCTTGGGCGGCTTGGCCTCGTTGGTGGCGGGCGTCGCGTTCGAGCCGACGTTGTTCATCGCGCCGACCGTCCCGGGGGATTCTGCCTTGGCACCGGGCGAGACCTTCGCGGTCGTGTCACCGTCGACCTTCGAGGAAGCGTCGGCCGAGCCCACCTGGCCGGTGCTGTTCGTGGTCGTTCCGACCGCACATGGCTTGGCCGAGGCGATGCCGGCGGCAAGGAGCGTTATCGCCGCCGCTACGGACATGGTGTTGAGGATCTTCATGGGGTTTCCTTCGGGTCGGGATGGGATGCGGACCGGGCAGGCGAGCGACCGCTACCGCGAGGGGGCGGACTGTTCGGAGGCCGTCACGACGTAGTCGGCAATGGCCGCCCGGCAGCCAGGCGAGACCTCCCGGGCGTTCTTGCGGAAGCAGGCGACGACCTCGGGTCCGTTCAGGTCGAGGCCGTTGCAGAAACGGGCGTAGTCGGCCGAACAGAACGGCTTCAGCGATGCCCTTGAACCGGTCTTCTCAAGAGCCTGCGCGCCGAGCGGGACGCATGACGATGCGAGGGCCGCGAATACGACGAGGTGGCGGAGCTTGGTCACGGCGACGGAGCTTTCGCGATAGGTGGACATGGAATCGTACGGAGCCGGGACCGGCTCGAACCGGTCCCGGACTTGAGCGCTTCAGAGCGGCTTGCGCGGGGTGGTTTCCGTGGAGGTGCCGGTGGTGCCGGTACGGCTGACCGTCCCGCGACCGTCCTCGACCTCGACCTCGGTGTGGCGGACCTTGTCGGTCACGGTCTCCACCCGCTGGGCCGCATCCTTGCGGATGCCGACCTCACCAACGACGCGGGCGTTCTTCGACACCACCGCCTGCTCGCGCATCTCCGTCGCCTCGATGACCTTGTCCTCGAACAGCGCCATGTCGCCCGGGGTGACGGCGCGGTCGACGACGCGACGGTCGACGTTCACCGTCTCGTCGTGGAGGGTGACGTTCTCGCTGACATCCTTCTCGACGGCGTAGGACCGAACCCGGACCCGGCCGGCATCGACCATGCGCTTGCCGACGTTGAGGCGCTCCTCGACCACGGGGATGTAATCGGTGCTCGTGGCGGTACCGTGGGCGGCGACGGCCTCGGACGGTGCGGCGGCGTGCAGGCCGGTGTCGCGGGTCGTGGCGGCGTGGTCGGACGACATCGCACCCTCACCTAGCGCTGCGGCGGCAACCGGCGCGGTCCCGGTGGTGGAACCGGTCGCACGACCGTCCCAGCCTTCCTTGCGCCAGGCGGCCTCGCGCTCGTCGAGATCGACCGAACCCTGCTCCTCCAGGATATCGGAGGCGGCGTGGACGTGCGCGTCTTCAACCTCGGCGCTCAGCATCGTGCCGCCGCGGTGCAGGCCCTCGCCGTAGGCGTGACGGTCCTCCTCCGGCATGAAGAAGTCCTTGATCGAGCCCCACATGCCTTCGTCGGCCTTGGTCGCGGTTCCGGCCGCGCCGGCCTGGGTGCCGGAGATGAGCTTGATGGCAACGGCGGGAATGCCGAGGCCGACGAGCTTGCCCTGGGCGGCGACCGCCTCGGGATGAGTGTCGTACATGGCGGTGATGGTCTGGGTCATGTTGTCGGCTCCTGTGATGGGTGCGTGGCGGCCTGTTCCGTGACGTGCCCCTCGGGGGACACGCGTTCGATCACGGCGTGCTGCCTGCGCAGCGTCACCGGCATCTCGACGTCCTCGCCCGCCGTGGTCCGGCGGATGTGCACCTCCTCCTTCAGGACGAGGCGCTTCTCGACGACGAGGATCTCTTCCAGCACCGGGATGATGGTCACCCCAGCCTCCGTCCTGACCACCGGGGGTGCCTCGCCCTCGGCGAGGGTCCGGTTGATGGGCACCCGGGTCACCCCGACCATGTCGCTGCGCAGGGTCTCGCGCAGGACCTGGTCGACGGCGTCGGTTCGCGTGCTGACACGGACCCGTTCGGTCTCCACCGCACACTTCTCGATGCGCGCGGTCTCCTCGATCAGCGAGAGGACCGCCTCCTCGCCGATGGCGACCTCCGCCGCGGTACCGAAGGGCGTCCCGAGCCCGTGGGGCTCGGTCGCGGCGCGGTCGCCGAAGCTCATGCCCGGCGCGGCGTCAGGGTGTTCGGGGCGGTGCGGGTGACGGTCGGATCGACGGCCGAACCACGGCCGGCGAAGAAGGATGCGAGCGCCCCGAAGATCAGCGCGAGGGCTCCTAACAGCGCGCCCTGGGAGACACGGCGCGCGGTGGCGTCGGCAATCTGCTTGGACTGCTCCTTGGCCGAGGTGACGGTCTCCTTGAACTGCTGGGTGTACTGCGCGACCTGGGTCCGGGCCTGCTCGACCGAGATGTTCTGCGCCTTGGAAAGGGCCACGGCGGCCTTCTCCTGGGCAGCGGCCTGCTGTGCTCCGTCACCTGAGACGGCGGCGCGCATGGCAGTCACCGCGGTGTCCTTCAGCGCGGCCGGATCGGACCCGGCGCCGTTGCGGACATTGGACTCGATGTTCGAGAACGGGTCGGTGACCTTGGTCAGCGACGGGGCGGCCGCCTGCGCCAGGGTCGAGGCGGAGCCGCCCATCGCGTTGCCGACCCCGCCGATGGCCGAGGAGGCGGTGCCGAGGGCGCCGCTGACGATGCCGCTGGCAGCCGACGACAGCATGTACAGCACCACGAGCGTCGAGACCGCCCAGGCGAGGAGGCCGTGATAGCCCGCCGTCGAGGTCGACGGCTTGCCGGACAGGCGTCCGGCGAAGTAGCCGCCGCCTACAGCCGCCAGCACGCCGGAGACGACGAACCACAGGCCGGCACCGATGCCGAGCGAACTCGCCGCCGGGCTGCCGTCGCCCATCGGATCGACCGTCGAGAGGCCGATGCCGAGCCCCAGCATATTCAGGATGACCTGCGAGATCAGCGCGACCGTGGCTCCGGCGAGGACCGCACCCCAAGAGACGGAATGCAGCATCATCGTGCGCATGTCCTCGGCCGGAGTGACCATGGTGGTCTGCGGCAGGTCGCGGTCGACGACGGTGCGATCCGTGATCGGACGACTGGGGGATACGGGGGTGGGCTCGGTAACGGTGGCCATGGTGGTATTCCTGAGTTGTGAGGTCGGTAAGCTGGACGGGCGCGGTGGGTCAGACGACCCGGCGGCGGCCCATGACGATGTGGTAGAGCCACAGCACGATCACGGCGCCGACGATGGCGACGAGCAGGCTGTAGAGGTTGACCCCCGACACGCCGGGCTCGCCGAACTGGTTGAACAGGAACCCGCCGACGACCGCGCCGACGACGCCGAGCAGGATGTCGACGAGCAGGCCCTGGCCGGTGTTGTTGACGATCTTGCTGCCGATGAAGCCGGCGATCAGGCCGAGGACGATCCAGGCGAGGAGGGACATGACGGGCTCCGGTTTTCGGCGTGCGGAAGGGGCCTGACGCAGGGCCTGCGCGGGCTGGGGCATGGGTCTCGATGGCCTACGGGGCCGGGGCTAAGTGCGCGCGGGGCGCCGGGGTCGGGTTGGCTTGTCCGTGGTGTGCCGCGCTTCAATCGTAGCGATCTCGGTCGTGGCCTCCGCCTCGACCTTGGTGTCCCCGAAGATCATGCCGATGGCCTGCTTGATCAGGGCACGGGCGTGATCGCTCGACAGAACCTTGCGGCCCTTGCCCATTCGCGGCACCTCTCTGTCCGGCTTAGCCGTCGTCGAGATGCCCGGAACGAGCAGAGCTACACCTACCGAATACTTCTATCGAAACGATGTTCCGCCAATTTACATAAAAGTATTTCAGCTTAGGCCGCTTAGTGTTTTCGCCCTGGTTTTCGCGTTGTATTTTTGCCGTAATGCTGAAAAGATGTTTTCTCGCCGATGCCGCGGTCCCTGGCCCAGACGACCACGACGCTTCGTCGGTTGACGCCGATCTTGCGGTACAGGCTGGCGACGTGGTTGCGCACGGTGCTCAGCGAGACGCCGAGCGCCTTGGAGATCTCCTCGTCCGTGTCGCCGCGGCAAATGCCCTCCAGCATGTCACCCTCGCGGGTCGTGAGCTTTTCGGCCACCGCCTGCGGCTTGCCGGGCCTGGGCGGGTTGCGCAGAAGGGCGAGCTTCTCGATCACGCCGTGGCTGAACCACGAAGCGTCGGCCATGACGGATTCGATGGCCGAGATGAGTTCGGTCTCGGTCCGCTTTCGGGACGAGATGTCCTGCACGGCACAGAGGAGGCCCTCGCCGCCGCCGACGGTGACCTTCTCGGCGGAGACGAGGCAGTCGAGGACGTCGCCGTCGCGCGTGCGCAGGCGCCCCTCGAAGGCGCGCACCCTGCCGTAGCGCTGGAGTTCTCGTTTGAAGCGCGTCCGCTCCGCCTCCTCCACCCAGGGCATCGCGGAAGCGCTTTCGGCATCGCCGAAGGTGGAGGCGTAGGCGTCGTTGACGCTGGTCGGCAGGTCGGTGGCCGAGCTGAGGAGGACCGTCGGGATCGGGCTGAGCTCGAACGCCTTGGCGAAGCGCTCCTCGCTGAGACGGAGCTCGGCCTCGGCTTTCCGCCGGTCCTCCAGGTCGGCGAACGTGAACAGCATGCAGCGTTCGCCGCCCGGCATCTCGATGGGATGGCCGGCGACGATGACGTATTTCTCGGCATCGGACGGGACCGAGAGGCACGCCTCCCGCTGCCTGATGGTCGTGCCGGCATGGAGGTGCTCGACCGCGGAGGCGCGATGCTCGCCCTGGCCAAGAAGGTCGACCTCGGTGAATGTCCGGCCGATGACCTGGTCGCGTACGTATCCGGTGAGCTCGACGAAACCCTGGTTGACCTTGACGTAGCGCAGGTCGGAGAGCCGGCAGACTACGGCCGGAGCCGGGTTCGCCCGGAACATGCACTCGAACCGCTCCTCGGCCTCGTAACGGTCGCTGGCGTCCTGCATCAGAAGCGCGAGGCCGGTCGGTGCACCGGCATCGTCCGTCGTCACCAGTCCCCGCATCCGATGCGTCCATATCCTCGCGGGATCCCGGACATTGTGGACCTCGACCACCGCGTCGCGAAACGCCTCGCCGGCCAGGATGCGCTCGACCGGATGCTGCAGGGGGCCGACCTCGCGGTGGTTGCGGTAGCGCAGGACGAAGTTAGCCCGGTACTCGGCGACAGTGACTCCGAGGTCGCCGATCTCGGCGACTCCATGCATCGCGAGGGCGGCGTCGTTGGCGTAGGCGATGGTGTGATCCGGCTCGATCAGGATCACGCCCTCGGCGAGGCCGGCGACGACCTGTGCCAGTTGCCGCTGCTCGAACTGGGTCATTGATGGCTCGGCTCGTTCGAAGGGCATCAGTGGCCGCCTCGCAACCACGCATGGGTGCCAACGTCTCAAACGATGGGTCGGACAGTACCCCGGACATTGCCGGCCGACATCCTTGCCTTCGTCGGGAAGGTCGTCGCCTCGGCCTGACACGCGTTTCCGGACTTGGACACCCCTGTGATCCGACCCTCGGCTCTCGACCACTTCGGGCTCGGGCATGACGAACGGCCTGACCGCATCCGCCAGGTCCGATAGGAAGAATCCGCCCTTCCGAATGACCCGGTCGGCTTTCCGGGCCAGGCGTCGGTGGTCGTCGGCGGTGTACTCGGACGCCAGAGCGACGATGGCGTGGGTCAGCCCATCCTCGTCGGCCAGCACGGTCGGCACAGAGCGCTGCGTGCCCCGATGCTGGCCGAGGATCCGGCAGGCGTGACGTTCCGAGAGGCCCTACTTCTCCCGGATGCCAGCCACCGCCTGCCGGCGTCGTTCGGGGGCTATAAGTTTTCCCGAGGCGACGTCCGCCAGCACCTACTTTTCCAAAGACAGGTCCAACACGAGCCGCTGCAACCGAGCGTTCTCGCGCTCGAGCTCCTTCATCTTCCGCGCCTGATCGACTTGGAGCCCGTCGTACTCCTTGCGCCAGCGGTAGTAGCTATGCTCGGAGATCTCCGCCTCCTTGCACGCCAGGGCCAAGCTCTTGCCCTGGGCCGTCTGCACCTCAATCTGGCGCAACTTAAGCACGACCTGCTCCGCACTCGTCTTCTGACCTCGCCCCATGTCCGAGTCCTCCGGTCCTGGCCGATCCTCTCAATCAGCCCGGTCCAAAGCCAGCCGGTCAAGTTAATCCGGCATCTTCATCTCAGAGCGGAAAGCACGCTTCCACGCCACGGCCAAAACTGAACATTATGGCCTCAACTCATTTGAGTCGTTGGCATGGGGTAATCGCTTCGTCGGAAGTGAGGCAACAACGAGCTTAATCTGCATTCCCACATCAGTGGGCGACTTGACGAGATTGAGGATGCCCACGAACATCAAAACTGCATCGTACCTTGGCATAACTTCTTGCCTTTGCCCCGTGCCGATGAGGTGATCGGATGCATCGAACGTGCATGTCCCAAGAGCGGGAGAACAGTCGCGACGGGAGCAGGCGCTGGGCCATCCTGACATTGCTCAGCATGGCGCCGCTAGTTGCGACAAACGCGTCGTCTCAGACGCGGACCGTTCGAAAGATTGGCGTTCTCTGGCACGCGGCGACCCCTGAAGACGAAGCGATCTACGCCGCGCCACTGAGGAAGGGCTTTTCGGATTTGGGTTACGTCGAGAACCGCGATTTCCAGCTAATCGAAACTTATGCAGCAGAAAGATACGAGCGGTTCACTGCCAACGCGAGATTGTTGTTGGATCGAACGGTCGATGTCATCATAGCGGTGACCGGACCTGCGGCAGCGGCTGCCCAGAGTGTTACCTCTACCACCCCGATTGTCTTTCTGGTCGTGCCCGATCCGGTCGGCCGCAAATTCGCGCAAAGTCTTTCACGCCCCGGCGGAAATCTCACAGGGCTATCGACTGTCGCCATTGATCTCAGTTCAAAGCGTCTTGACCAATTGAAAGTCGCGGTACCGGGTCTGTCACGCATCAGCTTGTTTGTGAACGCTAAGGACGTGCCGACCAGCCGCTCGGTCGAAGCGCAGACTCGGTCTGCCGCAGCCAAGCTAAACATCGATGTTGAGGTCGATCAAATCAACGCACCGGAAGAACTTGATGGCGCATTCTCCAGCGTTCGGCGGCGTGGGATACCGGCTGTGATGCTCATGCAAGATCCCCTGTTCTTCAACGAGCGCCAGCAAGTCGCCAAGCTCGGTCTCTCCAACCGCGTCGCCACGATGGTGGCGAACGGAATTATGGTCCAAGACGGATGTCTGATGTCCTACGGCCCGAACTTCCCGGCGCAGTTTCGACGGGCCGCAGCCTTCGTCGACAAGATCCTTAAGGGCCAACGCCCAGCCGATATACCTATAGAAGAACCCGCGCGACTTGAACTCGTAGTGAACATGAGGACAGCCGATGCACTCGGACTGACCATCCCTGCCGCCCTACTAACGCAGGCGAACGAGATAATCGAGTAAGACCATCCTCACTAATGTTTGTATCTGCTTTCAGCAAACTTTGGTAATCGCGATCGAGGGCTGCAGGCGGCGGAAATCAACCTCGAGCGGCCATGCCGCTCTCGACCCAACCCAGTCGCCCGGGTCGCCGTGGGCACGTCCCATAAGCAGTCATTCGTAGGCCGTCCGGCAACTTCGGCTCGGGGTGGTGAACGGAAGTTGCCTTGACGCCTGGGACCGGACCTTCGGCTCTACGCGTTACGAGCCTCGAAGCCGAGACTGGGTCGGCCGGTTCAAGCCGCCACTCACGCCGGCAGGGTGATGCCTGAGAGCTCCTCGCAGGCGGCGAGCAGTGCCTCTTGCACAGTCCGGTCGCGCGAGGCCGGGTCCGGCTCGCGCTGGCGAAGGTAGTAGAAGTAGCCGCCGGTGACCCGCGCCGCCGCGTCGTCACTCGCCGCGAGCCACGCCTGCGTGCGGTGAGCTTGGTCCATGTCGTCGGGCGCGCCCGGACCGCCCACGCGCGTCGGCACCCAGCCCGGTTCGAGCGCGTTCGACAGCACGCCCGGCCAGCGCCGCGTGACCGCGAAGGCCAGCACCGTGTCGTAGAGCTTGCTCTCGGCGTAGGCCTGTGCGCCGGCCCAGGGCCGCTTGGTCCAGGTCAGGTCGTCCAGAGCCGGGCGCACGCCGTGGTGCATGCCGGAGGAGAGGTGGACGAGGCGCCGCGGCCGCTCGATCAGCGCGGTTAGCACGTAGGGCGCCAGCACGTTGATCGCGAAGACGTGCGGAAGACCGTCCGCCGTCTCGATCCGCTTCGGCTCGCGATAGCCGATGCCGACGTTGTGGATGACGGCGTCGAAGTGGCCGAGTCGGTTAGCCCCGTCCGCGACCGCGCGCATGCCGGCGAGCGTCGCAACGTCGCCTTCGACGACCGCTTTCGCCTCGGGCAATCCGCGGCGCGCGTCCTCTGCGCGTGCCGCGTTGCGGGCGTGGAGCACGACCTCGTGCCCCTGTTCGGCCAGGAGCCGGCCGGCCATGAGCCCGAGCCCCTCGGACGAACCGGTGATGAGGACGCACGACATCGGTGTTCTCCGGATGACGTCGGGCCGTTCCATCGGCCCTGGTGCGGACGGGGCGGCGCCTGACGCGATCAGCGCGCGCCGGGTCTGGAAGGTCGTTCTCGAAGCCATGAGCGTCAGACCGAAAGGTTCAACCGCGCTCGACGATGTGGCGCAGCACCGTCTCGAAGGCGACCGTGCCGGTGCGATGCTCGGCACCCTCATGCGCGAAGTCGATCCAGCCCTCGTTGAAGCCGTCGAGCATGGCGATGCGCGCTTCCGGATGCCGCATGCCCTCGGCGCGGAAACGTGCCTCCCAGCCCTCGCGCTCGACCGCGAGCGCCTCGACAGGTCGCCCGAGCGCGGCGGCGAAGCCCGCAGCCTCGTCGTTCGGGCTGTACTTGCGGGGCCCCGACAGCTCGACGATGCGGGTCCCGGTCCAGTCCTCGCGCAGGAGATCGGCGGCCGTCCGTCCGACGTCGTACGTGCTCACCATCTCGATGGCGCGGTCGAGGGGCTGAAGGTAGCTCGCGATGCGGCCCTCGCGCGCCGCAGGTAGGTCCCAGGCGGCGTTCTCCATGAACCACGCCGCCCGCAGCAGCGCGACGGGGAGGCCCGTGTCGGCGAGCGCCGTCTCGAAGAACCCCGCCCAGTTCAGCAGGTTGAACGCTGTGGCCTGGGCGCCGACCGTCGAGAGTAGCACGACCCGGCCTGGCCCTGCCTCGGCGACCGCCCGCGCGGCCGCCGCGGCGGCGCAGCGGCTGTCCGTGAGATCCGGCGCCGGATCGTAGTTCGGCGGGTTCATCAGGAAGACACCCGCCGCGCCCGCGAAGGCGATTGCGAGCGCCTGGGCGTCCGTGGCGTCGGGCACGACTGCGACCGCGCAGCCGCGTGCCTTCCAGGCCGCGCCCTTGTCCGCGTCGCGCACGACCGCCCGCACCGGCAACCCGGCATCCAACAGCGTCCCGGTGACGACCCCACCGACCTTCCCGGTGCTCCCCGTGACGACGAACATGCTTGACCTCACCTGTTCGGCGACCGGTGCTCGGCCGCCGCGATGCCAAGGTGGCCCGAACGCCATCTGTGCGTTAGTGGCGTGTCGCGCACTTCATTCGTGCTGAAAATCACGGAATTCACGTCATGGCCTCGGACGGACGGCTCCTTGCCGGCATGAGCGTGCTGGCGGCTGTGGTCGAGCGTGGCAGCTTCATCCGCGCTGCGGATGTGCTGGGCCTCTCGGCGTCCGGCGTGAGCCGGGCCGTCGCGCGGCTGGAGCGGCGGATCGGGGTGCGGTTGCTCGACCGGACGACGCGCTCGCTGAGCCTCACAAGCGAGGGCGCGCGGCTCTACGAGCTCGCCGCCCCGCACTTGGAGGGGATCGAGGCCGCGGCGAACCTTGCATCGGGAACGGCCGGCAGTGTCCGCGGCTTGCTGCGGGCGAGCGTCAATCCGATCTTCTCGCGCCATGTGCTGGCACCGCGGCTGCCCGAGTTCGTCGCGCGCTTCCCCGACCTGACGACCATCGTCGTCCAGCAGCCCGACGCGGGCGATCTCGTCGCCGAGGGTATAGACGTGGCTATCCGCTTCGGACCGCAACCGCCGTCCAGCCTATCCTCACGATTGCTCCTGCGCACGCGCGTCCTCACCGTGGCGGCGCCGGCCTACCTCGAACGGCACGGGCGGCCATCGGCCCCGGCCGCGCTCGCCGGACACGACTGCATCCAATTCCTGGACCCCCAGCGGCGACGTCCATTTGCCTGGGAGTTCCTGCGCGACGGGGAGACGCTGCCGGTCG
The DNA here is from genome assembly GCF_058790235.1 of Methylobacterium sp. FW102-HT35C08. Classification (NCBI taxonomy): domain Bacteria; kingdom Pseudomonadati; phylum Pseudomonadota; class Alphaproteobacteria; order Hyphomicrobiales; family Methylobacteriaceae; genus Methylobacterium; species Methylobacterium sp. FW102-HT35C08. The sequence goes on from NZ_JBYTCL010000002.1 coordinate 3,583,587, forward strand.
CGACCAAGGGGTCGCTGACCTTCGCCGACGTCGATACGATGATCGCTGCCTGTGTTTCGGGCGCGGGGGTCGCGCAGGTCCTCGCGCTCGGAGTCGAAGGACTGCTCAAGACGGGCGCGTTAGTGGAGCTATTCCCAGACTGGCCGGGTGAGACCTTCCCGCTCCACGCGGTGCGGCCGTCGCGACGGCTGTCGCCAGCGAAGGTCGAAGCCTTCCTCGACTTCTGCGAGGCGATTGCGCGGCCCTATGGGTGCTGAAGCGGCCAGGCACGCCGCGTATCCGGGAAGCGGACCACATGAGGGTCCGGAGAAGGGTCGTGAGCGGGCGGGACGGCAGTGTCCGCTTCTGCCAAATCCCGCTCGTAAGTGGACCGGCGCAAAACCCTTCAACCCCGTTGTGGGGAGCTCAGACGGGTCTCGACCCTTCTCAGACCCTCGGAATGTCCGCTTCCAGGCAACTCGGCTGACTGTCGCCTGCGACCGGGTTGGGTGGATTTCCGCCGATCTGCTTCTGCGCGACACGGGCATCCGAGCGGACATCTTCCCGACGACCTAGCCCGTCAGAGACGGGTAGTCAGGTTCGTCAACCAGTCTTGCGAGGCGTTGACTAGGACGGTCTCAGCGGCCTTGTCGTACTCCGTGGCGATCATCAGGCCGGTGGCCACGAGGATGGCGCCCAGGGCGACCTTCAGCCTCTTGCCGAGCCCCATCATCCGGTCGCGCCAGCGCATCAGCATCTCGCGGAACAGCGTCCCGAAAACGAGAAGCGGCAGAGCCGCACCTAGGCCGAACAGGAGCATCGTCAGAGCGACGGTGACGAGGTCGCGCCCCTGCGAGGCCAGCAGCGAGGCCGCCCCGAGGGTCGGGCCGACGCAGGGAGACCACACCGCCCCGAGCAGCAGCCCGACCCCGAATTGGCCGTCGAGCCCGGCGGTCGAGAAGCCGCCGAACCGGCTCTCGGTCCAGTTGCCCACCGGGCCGGCGGCGACGGCGATCCGGGTAACCCTCGCGGAGAACGCCATGAACACCGCCTTCATCCTCATGGCGCAGTACGGCGCCAAGGCCGTCATCCCGGTCGAGGACGTGTGCCATGACTACTTCCGGCACCTCTGACCCCTGCGAACCTCGTGCGGAAGGTGTCAGCCGGCGAGCTGGCGCTGCCGCTGGTTCGGATGGATGTCGGGCCGAAGTGCGCCAAGAGCGTCGCCTTGGTGGATCTGGCAGCCTACCTCGACCGGCAGATGGAGGCCGCTCGCAAGGAATGCTGTCACCTCTGTGGACCTCCGCCTCGGTCGCCGCGTTGATTGACATGTGTGCGGAGTTTCCTATGACCCTGTCCGACCCCACCCGTTTAGCTCTTACGGAAGCCGCCCTCGCATCAGCGGATCGGCTTTGGCGTGAGGAGGTGCACCGGATCTACGGGCCGGATGGGGTGCTGACCTATGGGTACGCGCCGGAAGGGCAGGGTGGCCTCGGTACTTCGCTGCGGCGAAGCTACGAGGCCCGGCGTGTCGCTGTCGTACTCTGGCGCAATGAACGCCATCACCACCGGTACAAGGCGGTAACACCATGCTGACTGGTAGCCTGCTGTGGCTTTTAGGCGTGCCGATCCCCGTCTTGATCCTGATCTGGTTCTTCTTCCTGCGAGGACGATAGGAGAGCGATCAGCATCATGTCCGAGCATGACAAGCCTGCGGGCGAAAGCGTCCAGCCGCCCACTGTTCCGATCCCGGGTGTCAACACTCCGGATCCAACGACCGGTAGCGAGCCCGAGAGCGAGGATCTCGTCGAGGACGCTAAGCGCAAGCCTGACGATCCGGACAGGGCAGCCAAAGATGGCTTGGCCTAGGTAGCATCCGGCCGGCGACACGGCATCTCTCCGGCCGCGATCAGCGCACCGGCGATCGCCACCATCCGCCGCCCTTGATGTCGGGCGGCATCGAGGTCCTCCGACCGTGGCGGCTGGTTCTCCTTACCGACGATCGTGGATGCACCGTAGGGTGAGCCCGCCTCCAGCATCGCCTCGTCGGTGTAGCCGGTCGGCAGGATTACCATGCCCAGATGAGACATCGGAGCGTACAACGACAGCGTGACGACCTCAGAGCCACCGTGCGGCCAGGATGCCGCCGCGAAGGCTCCCCCGACTTTGCCGGCCAGAGCACCCCGCTTCCACTGTGGGCCGAGTTGGTCGAGGAAGTTCTTCACCTCGGTCGCCATCGCCCCGAAGTAGCTCGGCGCGCCGAACAGGATGGCGTCCGCCTGTTCAGCATCGTCGTGCGTGGGCGCCTCGTACAGAGCGTTCTGCCGAGCCGCACTCTCGGTCCAGCCATCGACCTTGGCCATGGCTGCCGCATCGACGACCTCTCGCGCTCTGCGCACGCGCACATCGGCGCCGGCCTCTCGCGCAGCCTCGGCCGCGGCGGTCGCAAGCTTTTCGACGCTGCCACTGCGCGAGTAGTAGACGATCAACAGGCGTGTCGGATCGGATGTGCGGTCAGCCATTGCGCGCCCTACGGATTAGCGCTGCGTGCCGCAGGCTGCGGATAAGACGGGTTGCCACCCGGAACAGCGGTGCTGTTGGACGACGACGTCGCGCTGCCCTGACCGCTCTCAGTTCCCGTGATCTGCTTGCGTGAAGCGCCTTGGCTCTGGCTCGCATAGTCCGGCGGCGAACTCGCACCCTGCCACATCATGAGCCCGGCCAGCGCTGCCAGCATCAAACCCACGCTGACGATCAGGACGTAGAGCGCCGGCCTGCCGCGCTTGCCTTGGCGACCGTCTTGCCCGGAGAGTTGTTCTGCCACCGATGAACCTCGCTCGCTCGATGATGCGAGCGCGTAGGTGCAACGGGCTGTTGGTATGAGAGGTCCGGCCCTGTGGCGCTATGGCCGTGGGCTCGATTGCGAGCACGTGCCGACTGCCCCGCGTATTTGTCCGCGGGGCAGTCGGCTTACTTGCCGCTTGGGGCCGCGCCGCTCCCAGTGGCGCCATTGCCCGTGCCGCTGCCGGCAGGTGCGCCAGGCGTGCTGACGGGTGGCCGCCCGTGAGTGGGCCGCCTGGCTGCGTCTGCGGCTGCTCCGCGCGAACCCCGCTGGTTTCGAAGAGGGTGGGGGCAGAACTGCGGGTCCCACGGCTACCAGGGAGTTTCGGACGTCATCCTCAAGCCACTCACAGGCTGAGTATAGGCCCACTGCACCACAGAATCGCACCACCAGGCCTGCGGTGCGCGCTGCACGCGCCTAGCCCGGCCGCTGCGCTCGCATGGACGGCGAGCGGCCGGCCCAGGCTCCTAAGGGTAAGGTCGGAAATCTGCAGTCGCTGCGGCCAGCGGAATCGGAGAAGGCTGTCGGGGGGCAGTGGGCTGCCCTAACCGCGAGATCGGACGGTTAGATTCACGGTTGGCAAAATCGCTAGCAGCACATCCGAGATCTGAGGGCTCCGCGCTGGAACCCTAAGGTGGATCTGCAATTAACATACGGCAAAAACCCTGGAGGAACGTCTGATGAAGGTTTCACGCTTAGCCGGCGCAATCGCGCTTTTTGCTTTCACTGCAGGCTCGGCTGTTGCAGCTCCGTGCAACACCGGCGCAACGAAGGCCAAGTCGCCGGACCAGCAGGCATCGAATCCGAAGAGCTCCGATGTCGATAAGTCGAGCCAAAACTTGGCCGGTGGGCAGCAGCCTGCTTCGCCCGGTACCGTCGGCGCTATGAACAACGTGGGCGCAAACCAGAGCGCGGGCCAGCAGGCATCGAACACGCCCGCCAAGTCGAACGATACCGATCCGGCGGCCAAGAACCTCGCTGGCGGCCAGCAGCCAGCCTCGCCTGGAACGGTCGGAGCGATGAACAACGCCGCGTCGGCTTCACCGACGACGGGCAAGAGCGGCGACGACTGCTGATCTTTGTTATTGCTGCCTCTGACTTGGAAAGCCCGCCCAGCCCTGCTGAGGCGGGCTTTCTCATGCCCGCAGCTCTCCCAGCGCGAGAAAGCCGGCCAATGCGGCAGGTGGATGAGCCACCCGGTACATTGACCGGCTCCCGGAAAACGTTCTGGAGAACGGAGCCCGTGGGCTCGGAGGGGGAACAGCTCGCCGTGCGGAAGGTTCAGCTGCCTCGTCGCTGGCAGTAACAGTGTCGGCACATCGTCGCGTGCAGCAGCGGCTTATTGCGGCGCACCCTATATGCGTCGCAGCGCACAATGGCTTTGGGCTGTGCTGTACGGAGTACCCCAAGTCCACCATCAAAGACCGCGCTGCCGCGCGCGTTGCACTCGTGCCTGCAGCTGCTGCACCCGGGTATGCCGGGGCGATGGCGCGGCTGCCGCGTGTGCAGATTACCAAGCGCCGCCCGACAGCAGACCGTGATCTGCCAGCGGTTGGTTCATTCAGTTGAGCAGCGGGCTTGCCTTAACGAGCAGGTCCAATCCCGCCGTCGCCGCCGCTCTTTTTCCAATGGGCAATTTGGCCGCCTGTGCCCCGCAGCGGTTTAGCCGGACAGGAACATCGCTTGTCCCCAATTCGTTTCCAACGTGAGCGAGCAGGATTGTCGACTGTCGCCGCGAAATACTAACCGACCAATCTTTAGGAGGAAGCCATGGGATTATTTACTTCAGATATCAAAACCCTTGACGACTTATTCGTACACCAGCTGCAAGACATTTACTACGCCGAGCAGCAGATCACGAAGGCCCTGCCGAAGATGATCAGCAAGGCTACTGATTCTCAGCTCAAGCAAGGCTTTGAGGCGCATCTGCATGAGACCGAAGAGCAGATCAAACGTCTGGAGCGGGTGTTCGGGATGCACGGCCACAAACCGAAGGCGGTTGATTGTCCGGCCATCGACGGCATCATTAAGGAGGCGAACGAGACAGCCGGCGAGATTGGCGACAAGGAGGTGCTGGACGCCGCACTGCTGGCTTCCGCACAGGCGGTCGAGCACTACGAGATCACCCGTTACGGCACCCTGATCGCCTGGGCGAAGCGGCTCGGCCGGGACGATTGCGCCAGCGTGCTGCAGCAGACGTTGGACGAGGAGAAGGCCACAGACCAGAAGCTCACCGCCATGGCCGAGAGCAAGATCAACCAAAAGGCTGCCTGACAGCTCTAATCGGGGGGCGGCTCATGAAGCCGCCCTACCGGGCTTGCTCTTCGCCATCCGCAGGCCGGCCTTGCGGCGGCAGATCCGCAGCCCCAGCACGGCCAGCTTTGGCCCCAGACCGGCCAGGGCCTCGCGCAAAGCTTCTTCATCGTGCCAGCCACCCGCACCCACCAGCACCGCCGGCAGGTGCCTGCCACCGGCAGCCAACGGCTCCAATGTGCGCACCATTCGCTCCGTGCTGCCGATGCCGCCCATGGGCCCGCGTAACAGCAGCGCACCCGCATCCACGGCAAACAGACGGTCCGCCGGCGCTCGCAACCCGGGCTGTAGCTGCCGGGCCAACGCCGAGGCAGCGGCAGCGTTGCGCGCCTCGGCCTCTGTTTTCTCGTGCAATCTGGCGATCGTGCGGGATGAAGGTGGCCGCTTCATCGGAGGCGCATTCGGATCCGGCGGCCGGATTACGGCTGTGATAATCCACGGTGCAGTTTCAATGTTTGCAGTCGCCATCAAGAAATCTCCAATGAACGAATATGTGAATGCCGGAGTTATTTTACGAGCCCAATCAGGGATTAACTGAGGAAACGCCTATGCGCATGAAGGTTTACGGTCTCGCGACCACTCTCGCTGTTGCTCTGACCGGCACGGCCTATGCTCAGCAACCGGCCGGCGGCGGCAGCGCGACCGGGAACATGAACAACCCGGGCAGCGTGGAGAGTGAAGGCCAGAAGGCGACCGAAGAGACAACTGGCACAAGCATTCGCTCACCGGCAGCTGGCGCCGCCGCGGTACCGGGCACCGGCACCGCGCGCCCTGGCGTGGGTGCTGGTGGGAGCACCACTGCGCCGGCGCGCTAACATCCGTGGGCGCACCCGCACAACATGATCTGCGGGTTCTCGGCCGGGACCGCCTGCAAGCCGGCCCGGCCTACCGCTGGTCGTCATGCTGCGGCTGCTGGCATCAGTTCAGCGCTACAGGGGTCGCCAGGCCGTCATCTGCCAGGAGGTGCCCCAACGCGACCACTACACCCGGTTCCAGCGCCGCGGTCTCGGCCATCATCTGAGGCATCTGCTTTCGACCCCGAGCCGAAGTTGCTGGAGGGCTGACGAACGGCTGCTTTGAAGAAGCGCCAACGGCGCTCCGAACGACCGGGTTGGGTCGGAGGCGGAACGTCCGCTTCAGGAAGAGGGGTTAGGGTCCGCTTCCCACCCGTAGCGGACCCTGCCGGTGGGTACCAAGCGTCGGATTTCGATCACTAGCGGGCGCTCAATGACGTCGGCCACGCCCGCCGTTCCGCCTCATCCTCGGCCGCGTGCTGCTTCTTCGTAGCGATCAGGAGGTCGAGGTGGGCGATGGCATCCTCGTGGGCCTGCATGGTCCGGACGTCGCCGAGGCTCTGCCCGATCTGCCAGCGGTGCCAGGAGCGCAGGTCGGACAGCGCCTGCAGGTAGCCCTTCTGCTCGTCGGTCACGATGGAGAGCCGCGCTCGATGGCCTCGGTCAGAGCCCGCGCGATCACCTTCGCTGCCTCGACGCCCTCGGCCGGTGACACCCGCCTCGTTTGGGTCTACCGTTCCCGCCCGGCCGCCACGTAGATGTAGGCCGCCACCACGTCACCCGAATCCATCACCTTCACGGCTTCCTCCAGTTGCACGATCCGCAGCGGGAGGGTCAGGCCGAAGGGGTTGGACGCATCGTCAGGCATCCTTATCCTCCATCAGCCCCCGGCTCATGGCGATCCTCACCAGTTCCGCATCGCTGAACAGCAGGTCGCCTATACGCCACCGGTCCATCTCCTCCCCAACGGGCTCGACAGTGATACCAGCCGCTCGAAGCGCTTCGACGGCCTCCAGAACAGGGTCGGCGGCGTCGCTCATGCGCGACGCCATCAAGGCCGCAGCCAGCCGAGTCTGAGCCTCCAAGACTCGTTCTTCGTCGGTCCGAATGGGCATATCAGCGGCTACCCCCTCGGCGATGCGCCGCGTGACTCTCTCGTCCAGACCGAGGCCGCCCGCGAATCCATGCAAGCGCCGCATCATGTGCTGGATCGCGGCGCGCTCGTGCGGGGCTTCGGGATCGTCGTTCATTCTCGGGCCCTCAGAGCGAGAACCGCCCGCCTGTCCGATGCGCCAACCGATTCAGCAGGTCTACAAGGTCGTCGGCGTCCGCGATGTCGAGACCGGTCTGCGACACGCCTTTGACCCGGGCAGGCTCGTCCGTGCGCACGTTGTAGACCGTCCAGCCCTCATCGTCCTGGCGCATGTCGAAGCGCTCGGGCTCAAGGCTGCTGTTCGCGGGATCGGGCATCGCGCATCGCTCCCGGCCTACTGCAGCTTGGTCGTCGTCGGGCTCATGAGCCCGAGCCGGATGGCCAGCGCCAGGAGCTCGCCGTCCGTCATGCTCCTCCCGTCGACCAGCCAGAACAAGCCGCCGCCCCAGGTCTCGACCTCGTGGCGGCTGGCCTTCAGCGCCTCAACGGCTTCGAGGATCGGTCCGCGAAGGTCGCTCATTCCTGGACCGAGAAGCCCATAACCACGGCGGTCATCACCATCGTGCGGCGTAAGCCGGGCGAGGTGGCCTTGTCGGCGAGCAGCTTCTTGGCCTGCGGGTGCATCTCGATCGCCTTAGCCACGTCGATGGTGTGCCCCGACTTGAAGGCGAACGGCTTGGCGTTCTCGTCCTCCAAGTAGGCGTCCGTGGCAGCCGCGATCTCGTCGTCCGTAACCTCCGACTTTCGGCGCAAGTCGCCGACGCTGGGGATCTCTTTGGCCATGGGTTTGGACACAGCCCCGCTAAACTTGGACACACACCCTGAATGGCCACAGATGCCATCCGAGCTAATATACTGGCGATATTAGGTAATTTGGTGAGCGCGCTGGGACTCGAACCCAGGACCTACAGATTAAAAGTCCGTTGCTCTACCAGCTGAGCTACGCGCTCGCGTCCTGGGCCCGCCTGTGGCGACCCGTCAGGGACGGCGCGTTCGCAATAGGTGAGCGGGACCGGAGGGTCAACACGAGGGCCGTAAACAACGCTCAGGACGCGTCGCCGCGCGCACGCTCCACGATCCCGCGAGCCTCGTCGAAGGCCGCGTCGGCGTCGAGTTCCGTGGTGTCGAGGCGGACCGCGTCATCGGCCATACGCAGGGGAGCTGCGCTCCGGGAGGCGTCGCGGGCGTCGCGGGCCTCGATATCGGCCAGGATTGCCGCGAAGGTCGCGCTCTCGCCGCGGCCGGCGAGCTCACGGTGCCGGCGGCGAGCCCGCTCCTCTGAGGAGGCGGTGATGAACAGCTTCACGGCCGCGTCCGGGCAAACCACCGTGCCGATGTCGCGCCCGTCCAGGACCGCGCCCTGAGGATCCGCGGCGAAGCGGCGCTGCCAGGCGAGCAGGCCGGCGCGGACCTCCGGCACGGCCGAGACGCGCGACGCCGCCTCGCCCATCGCCCGGTCGCGCAGACGTGGGTCGTCGAGCATCCCGGCGTCGAGCGCCTGGGCGGCCCGGGCCGCGGCCGCATGGTCGTCGAGGGACAGGCCGGCATCGATCAGCGCCAGCGCGACGGCGCGGTAGAGCAAACCGGTGTCGAGATGCGGCAGGCCGTAATGGTCGGCCAGCCGCTTCGCCAGCGTGCCCTTGCCGGAGGCGGCCGGACCGTCGATCGCGATGATGAGCGCCATCCGGTTCACGCTCCGATCCGGCCGCCGAGGGCCTGCATGGTAGGCAGGAAGCTCGGAAAGCTGGTGGCGATCATCGCGCCGTCATCGACCGTCACCGGGTTCCGCGTGGCTAAGCCCATGACCAGGAAGGCCATGGCGATGCGGTGATCGAGATGGGTCGCCACCGTACCGCCCCCCGGGGCCGCGGTGCCGTCGCCCTCGACCACGAGGTCGTCGCCCTCGACGGCATGGCGGACACCGTTGGCCGCCAGCCCGGCCGCCACGGCGGCGAGGCGGTCCGACTCCTTGACCCGCAGCTCGTGCAGGCCGTTCATCCGCGTGCGACCTTCGGCGAAGGCCGCCGCCACCGCCAGCACCGGGTACTCGTCGATCATCGCGGGCGCGCGCTCGGCCGGGACGTCGACGCCCTTGAGCCGGCTCGCGCGGACGCGGAGATCGGCCACGGTCTCGCCACCCTCCTCGCGCTCGGCCACGCGCTCGATCTGGGCGCCCATCTCCATCAGCGTGGTGATGAGGCCGATGCGCAGCGGGTTCATCATCACGCCCTCGATCACCACGTCGGAGCCGGGGACGATCAGCGCCGCGACCAGCGGGAACGCCGCCGAGGACGGATCGGCCGGAACTCTCACGTCGGTGCCGCGCAGGGTCGGCTGGCCGGTGAGCGCGACCGTGCGGCCATGGCCGCCCGGGCCGTGCGGCGTGACGCGGATTTCGGCGCCGAACAGACGCAGCATCCGCTCAGTGTGGTCGCGGGTCGCGGCCGACTCGATCACCGTGGTGACGCCGGGCGCGTTGAGGCCGGCGAGCAGCACCGCGGACTTGATCTGCGCGGACGCCGCCGGGGTCTCGTAGGTGATGGGGATCGCCTCCCTGGGTCCGCGCAGCGTCAGCGGCACGCGTCCGCCCGGCGCCTCGTCGAGGATCTGGGTGCCCATGCGGGCGAGCGGGTCCAGGATGCGGCGCATCGGCCGCGAGCGCAGCGAGGCGTCACCGTCGAAGGTCGCGGTGACCGGCTGGCCGCCGACCACGCCCATCATCAGGCGCGAGCCGGTGCCGGCATTGCCGAAATCCAGCACCGCGGTCGGGTCGCTCAGGCCGCCGATCCCGACGCCCCGCACCCGCCAGCGCCCCTCGCCGAGGCGCTCGATTCCGGCGCCGAGCGCCTTCGCGGCGGCGGCCGTGCGCAGGACGTCGTCGCCCTCCAGAAGCCCCTCGACCCGGGTCTCGCCCTCACTCAGGAGACCGAGGATCATCGCCCGGTGGGAGATCGATTTGTCGCCCGGCGGCCGCAGACGCCCTGTCAGGGGTGCACCCGGCGCGGCGGTGAGGGGCTGGGGAGGCGAATCGTGCGACACGGGAGGTCCGTTCGGGCTCTCGAGGTGGGCCAGGATCCGGCGCGTCGCGCGGCAGGGCCGCGGTGCTGCAATCGGACCGTGAAATCGCCGCGCGGTTAACACGCGCACTGCCCGGCGTCATCCTGCGTGCCCCTTGAGGTCGACCCTGTTGGGAACGGCGCGATCAGGTTCGATTGACAGGGATCGCGCCCGCGACTAACGGGGCCCCTCCCCCGAGACAGTAGTAGACGACGAGGTGTCCCCCCGTGGCCCGACCGGAACTTGGCTTGAAGCGCCAGTGCATGAGCTGCGGCGCGAAGTTCTACGACCTCGCCCGCGATCCCGCCGTCTGCCCGAAATGCGGCGCGGTCTATCAGGCGGTCGCCACCTCGAGCCGCGCGGCGCCCCCGGCGCTGTCGCGCGCCTCGAACACCAACGATGACGAGGACGAGACGGACGACAAGGGTCCGGAGCTGGTCTCGCTCGATGAGGTCGAGGCCGCCGAGGACGAGGCGGATCCGACGCCCGATGACGAGACGGCCGATGACGGGGACTCGACCGAGGACGACACCTTCCTCGAGGAGGAGGACACCGGCGACGACGATGTCTCCGACCTGATCGACGGCGATATCGAGAACGACGAGGAGAGCTGAGGCGGTCTCCGCCTCACCTTTGGCACCCCCCTCACGAGCGTGAAAAAAGGGGTTGAGTCCGCGGTGCGAGCCGCCTATAGAACCGGCCTCGCCGGACGCAAGTCGAACGGCGAGACCCCGCGGGACCCAAACCGCGGTGGATGTTAAAGTGGGGCCTTAGCTCAGCTGGGAGAGCGCTTCCATGGCATGGAAGAGGTCATCGGTTCGATCCCGTTAGGCTCCACCATCCCACTCTCGCGTGTCGTGTCCCTGTCCGGGATGCGAACCGCCGTTAAAACAATTGGGGCCTTAGCTCAGCTGGGAGAGCGCTTCCATGGCATGGAAGAGGTCATCGGTTCGATCCCGTTAGGCTCCACCATCTCTCCCAGCACGACGCGGCCATCCTGGCCTTCTGCGCCGTAAAGCAGGTTCCCACAGCACCGTCCTAGTGAGCGGAGCGACGCAATCCAGTCGGCGCGTTGACTGATATCGCGCGGCCCTGGGCACTTCGCGTTGCTCGGGACGACGGAGAGGACACCACCCGAGAGTTTCTGGCGGACACCGTCTTGGCCGTTCATGCTCCCAGCCGGACCCATTGCTGTATGGCCCCGGCTCAGCGGGTCAGATGCCCCAGCGGCAGCGCCGTCGTGTACTTCACCTGTCCTAGGGCAAAGCTGGAGCGGATGTTGGCCACGCCGGGGATGCGCGTGAGGTGATCGAGGACGAGCTTCTGGTACTGGCTCAGATCCTCCACCACCACCCGCAGCATGTAGTCGGCCTCGCCGCTCATCAGATAGCACTCCACGACCTCCGGGCGGTTGCGCACCGCCTCGTCGAAGGCCTGGAGCGCCGCCTGGGTCTGCTTCTCCAGCGACACGTGGACGAACACATTGACGGCGAGTCCCAAGCTCAGCGGGTCGACCACCGCCACGCAGCCGCGGATCACCCCCGCCTCTTTCAGATCGTTGACGCGGCGCCAGCACGGCGAGGTCGACAGGCCCACGCGCTCGGCGAGGTCCGCGATGCTGATCTCGCTGTCCTGCTGCAGGCATTCGAGGATGCGCAGGCTCGCGGCGTCGAGGGGAGCCGGTCGCGTGGGCATGAGATCGGTCTCCGGTCGCAGTGGCCAGCAATGTCCGCCGTCTGAAGCCCGCGGGCGGGCGTCAGCCCCCGCCAAGTGGCATGATTTGCCACTTAGCCTCTAATTTCGGAACGAACAATCCTGATATGACGTCGGCAGAGCAAATATTCGGCATGTCCGCCCGCGGCGAAGCTCGTATGATCGGGTCAGCCAGGGAGGCCGCGCCGATGAACGCCATACCGCCGAAAGCCACCATCGCGCGGTCCGCCGAGGTCGATCACGACCCGGCCGAGACCCAGGACTGGCTCGCCGCGCTGGAATCAGTCTTCCGCACAGACGGCGCGGCCCGAGCCCGCTTCATCCTCGACCGCCTGGAGCGGCGCTCGAAGGAAATCGGCATCCTCGACGAGGCCCTGCCCTACTCGCCCTACCGGAACACGATCGCGCTGGAGAAGCAGCCGCGCTACCCGGGCGACCTCGACATCGAGGAGCGCCTGACGTCGATCATGCGCTGGAACGCGCTCGCCATGGTGGTGCGCGCCAACATGGCCTACGGCGAGCTCGGCGGCCACGTGGCGAGCTACGCCTCGGCGGCGGAACTGTTCGAGGTCGGGTTCAACCACTTCTTCAAGGGAGGCGCCGACGGTGACCTCGTCTATTTCCAGCCGCATTCGGCGCCCGGCGTCTACGCCCGGGCCTTCCTCGAGGGCCGGCTCTCCGAGGAGCAGCTGAAGCACTACCGCCAGGAGATCGCCGGTGACGGCCTGTGCTCCTACCCGCATCCGTGGCTGATGCCGGATTTCTGGCAGGTCCCCACCGGCTCCATGGGCATCGGGCCGATCCACGCGGTCTACCAGGCGCGGTTCATGCGCTATCTCGGCGACCGCGGCCTCGCCGACACCACCGGGCGGCATGTCTGGGGCGTGTTCGGCGACGGCGAGATGGACGAGCCCGAGTCGATCGGCGGCCTCGCGCTTGCGGCGCGCGAGAATCTCGACAACCTGACCTTCGTCATCAACTGCAACCTGCAGCGGCTGGACGGCCCGGTGCGCGGCAACGGCCAGATCATCCAGGAGCTGGAGAGCCTGTTCCGTGGCGCCGGCTGGAACGTTATCAAGGTTTTGTGGGGCTCGGAGTGGGACGGGATCTTCGCCCGCGACACCAACCACGCCCTACTGCGGCGCTTCGCCGAGACGGTCGACGGCAAGTACCAGACGCTGGGCGCCAAGGACGGCGCCTACAACCTCGCGCACTTCTTCGGCGAGGACCCGGAGGTGCGCGAGCTCGTCGCCCACATGTCGGACGCCGATGTCGACCGGCTGAAGCGCGGCGGCCATGACTTCCGCAAGCTCTACGCGGCCTTCGCGGCCGCCAAGGCGACCAAGGGCCGGCCCACGGTGATCTTGGCCAAGACCAAGAAGGGCTACGGCATGGGCGGCGCGGGTGAATCACGCATGACCGCCCACCAGGCCAAGAAGCTCGACGTCGATGCGCTGCGCGCCTTCCGCGACCGGTTCGCCCTTCCGCTGACGGATGCCCAGGTGGAGGGCTTGGCCTTCTACAAGCCGGCCGAGGACGGCGCCGAGATGCGCTACCTGTGCGAGCGCCGCGAGATGCTCGGCGGCGTCCTGCCGGCCCGCCGCCGCACCGCGCCGACCGTCGCGGTTCCGGCGCTCTCGACCTACGCGGGCTTCGCGCTCGAGGCCGGCGGCAAGGAGATGTCGACCACGACGGCGGTGGTGCGCCTGTTCGGCAATCTCCTGAAGCACAAGGATCTCGGGCCGCGCATCGTGCCGATTGTCGCCGACGAGGCGCGGACCTTCGGCATGGCCAACCTGTTCCGGCAGGTCGGGATCTACGCGCCGCAGGGGCAGCTCTACGAGCCGGAAGACGCCGGCTCGATGCTCTACTACCGCGAGGCCCGCGACGGGCAGCTTCTGGAGGAAGGCATCACCGAGGCCGGGGCGATCTCGTCCTGGACGGCGGCGGCCACGTCCTACAGCGTCCACGGCCTGTCGATGCTGCCGTTCTACATCTACTACTCGATGTTCGGCTTCCAGCGGGTCGGCGACCTGATCTGGGCGGCGGCCGACCAGCGGGCCCGCGGCTTCCTGATCGGCGCCACGGCCGGCCGGACGACGCTCGGCGGCGAGGGCCTGCAGCACCAGGACGGGTCGAGCCACATGCAGGCGGCCGCGATCCCGAACTGCCGGGCCTACGACCCGGCCTTCGCGTACGAGATGGCGGTGATCGTCGACCGGGGCGCCCGGGCAATGATGGAGGAGGGCGAGGACGCCTTCTACTATCTCACGGCGATGAACGAGAACTATGCCCAGCCCTCCATGCCGCAGGGGGCGGAGGCCGGCATCCTGAAGGGCATGTACCGCCTGTCGGGGCCGGAGGCCGGTGTGGGGGCCGTGCGGCTCCTGGGCTCCGGGGCGATCCTGCCGGAGGTGATCGCGGCGGCGGCGATGCTCGCGCAGGATTTCGGCGTCGCGGCCGAGGTGTTCAGCGTGACGAGCTTTAGCGAGCTGGCCCGCGACGCCCGCGAGGCCGAGCGGCAGGCGATGCTCAACAGGGAGGCCGAGGCGCCTCTCAGCCACGTGGCGGCGCTGCTGCCGGGCACGGCGCCTATCGTCGCGGCGAGCGACTACGTCCGGGCCTACCCGCAGCTGATCGCCTCCTATGTCGGCGCGCGCTTCGTCGCCCTCGGCACCGACGGGTTCGGGCGCAGCGACACCCGCAACGCGCTCCGTCGGTTCTTCGAGGTCGACCGGCAGCACGTGGTCATCGCCGCCCTGCACGCCCTGGCCGAGGCCGGCACAGTGCCGCGCACCACGGTGGCGGACGCGATCCGCCTCTACGGGATCGATGCGGACGCGCCCGCACCCTGGACGGTCTAGTCCTTGGTCATGTGCCGACACGGGCGTCGCTCAAACACGACACATCGTCATTCCGGGGTTCGCCGCAGGCGAGAGCCCGGAATGACGGGATTGGCTATCAGACCGTCACGTCCGGGTTGCCGAGGCGAAGACGCGTCAGGGCCGGCATTCTAAGGGTCCGGCAGAGGACCTCCGCCACGCGAACCCGCTTCGCCATCCACTGGCCCAATCACGGAACTCCGCCCGCATGAGCGCCGCGCTGCAGATCGCCCTCCCAGACATTGGCGACTACCGGGACGTGCCGGTCATCGAGCTTCTGGTGAAGCCGGGCGACCGCCTCGCCGTGGACGACCTGATCCTCAGCATCGAATCCGATAAGGCGACCATGGAGGTCCCCTCCCCGGTCGCCGGAATCGTGCGCGAATTGCTGGTCTCGGTGGGGTCGAAGGTATCCAAAGGGACTCCGATCCTGACGGTCGAGCCTGCCGAGGGCGGTGGGGCCGCACCTGCGGTGGAAGCGCCTGCCGCGGCCACGATGCCGACGGGTTCCGAGCAAGGCGCTGGTTCCCTCTCCCGAGCGGGAGACGGACAGGGTGAGGGCAAAGTACCATCCGGAGAGGGCGCAGCCTTCTCCCCAACCCTCCCCCATACGGGAGAGGCGGCCGGTCGCGCCTCACCGGAGCCGGCACAGGCCGATCCGATCCAAGCGATCCGCGGCGACGTGCATGCCAGCCCGTCCGTCCGCCAGCTCGCGCGCGAGCTCGGCGTGCGCCTCGACGGCGTGCCGGCCACCGGGCCGAAGGGGCGGATCCTGCGCGAGGACGTGCACGCCTACGTCAAGGCGGCCCTCGGCGCGCCGGCCCAGGCGCCCGTCGCTGCATCGGGGATCGGTGCCGGACTTCCGCCCTGGCCGGAGGTCGACTTCGCCAAGTACGGCCCTGTCCGGCGGGAGCCGCTGTCGCGGATCCAGACGCTGTCGGGGGCCAATCTCAGCCGCAACTGGCTGACGATTCCCCACGTCACCAACTTCGACCGGGCCGACGTCACCGAGATCGAGGCATTCCGGGTCGGCCTCAACAAGGAGACGCGGACGCCGCCTGCCCGGGTCACCATGGTGGCCTTCCTGATCAAGGCGGCAGCCCTGGCCTTGCGCGCCCACCCGCGCTTCAACACGTCGCTCGAGGGCAGCGACCTCGTCTTCAAAGACTACGTCCATATCGGCTTCGCGGTGGACACGCCGAAGGGCCTGATGGTGCCGGTGGTGCGCGATTGCGATCGCAAGGGCCTGATCGAGATCGCCACCGAGATGGCCGCGATGGCCGAGAAGGCCCGGGCCGGAACACTGGCGGGCTCCGACATGCAGGGCGGCTGCTTTTCCGTGTCGTCGCTCGGCGGCATCGGCGGCGACGGCTTCACCCCGATCATCAACGCCCCCGAGGTCGCGATCCTGGGGGCGGCGCGCTCGCGGACCGAAGCGGTCTGGGACGGGCGGGCCTTCCAGCCGCGCCTGATCCTCCCCTTGAGCCTGTCCTGGGACCACCGCGTCGTCGACGGCGTCGCCGCCGCCCGCTTCCTCGGCCACGTGGCGTCGGTCCTGTCCGACCTGCGCCGCGCCCTCCTGTGACCGTCGCCATGCCCGACACGCTCGACATCCGCGTCCCCGACCTCGGTGACTACGCCGACGTCCCCGTGATCGAGATCCCGGTCGCTCCGGGGCATCCGGTCGCCAAGGATCAGACTCTCCTTATCGTCGAATCCGACAAGGCGACGCTGGACATCCCCTCCCCGGCGGAGGGTCACCTCATCGAGATGCTGGTCGGCCTCGGCGACACGGTCTCGGCCGGCACCCTGGTCGCGCGCCTCGCAGTCGCACCGACGCGCGCGGCTGAGGCGCCAGGTCCCGCCTCGCCGCAGAACCCCAGCGCCGACGCGGGCTGTGATGTCCTGGTGATCGGCGGCGGTCCCGGCGGCTATTCGGCCGCTTTCCGGGCTGCCGATCTCGGGCAGCGGGTGATCCTGGTGGAGCGCGACGCGACTCTGGGCGGTGTCTGCCTGAACGTCGGCTGCATCCCCTCCAAGGCGCTGCTGCACGTGGCAGCGGTCACCGAGGAGGCCGTCCGGCTCGCCGCGCACGGGATTCACTTCGGCGCCCCGACGGTCGACCTCGAGAAGCTCCGGACCTTCAAGACCGGCACCGTCCGCCGCCTTACCGACGGGCTCGCCCAGATGGCGCGGCAGCGGAAGGTCGAGGTGGTGCGCGGCAGCGCGCGCTTTACCGGACCGAACGCGGTCTCGGTGGCCCTGCACGACGGCGGCACGCGCGACGTCACCTTCGCCGCCGCCATCGTGGCGGCAGGCTCGTCGCCCGTGGCGCTGCCGATGCTGCCGGACGACCCGCGCGTGGTCAATTCGACGGGCGCGCTGGACCTGCCGGTCGTGCCCCGCCGGCTGCTGGTGATCGGCGGCGGCATCATCGGCCTGGAGATGGCGACCGTCTACAGCGCCCTCGGCGCCCGCGTCGACGTGGTCGAGCGCCTGCCGAACCTGCTGGAGGGCGTCGACCGCGATCTCGTGACGGTCTGGACGAAGCGCAACGCCCATCGGTTCGACCGGATCTGCACGGGGGCCGAGGTCACCGCCGCTAACGCCACACCGGACGGCATTGCCGTCACGCTCGCCGGCGAGGCAGAGGCCCAGACCTACGACCTCGTGCTCCAGGCGGCCGGACGCCGCCCGAACGGCGCGACCTTGGGGCTCGACGCGGCCGGCGTGGCCCTGGACGGCGGCTTCGTGCCGGTCGACGCCCAGATGCGCACGAACGTGCCGCACATCCTGGCCATCGGTGACTGCGTCGGCCAGCCGATGCTCGCCCACAAGGCGGTCCATCAGGGCCACGTCGCCGCTGAGGCGGCCGCCGGCCACAAGGCCGGGTTCGACGCCGCGGTCATCCCGTCCGTGGCCTATACGGACCCGGAAATTGCCTGGGTCGGCCTCACCGAGACGGCGGCCAAGGCGGCCGGCCGGTCCGTGGAAGTCGCGCGTTTCCCCTGGGCCGCCTCCGGCCGGGCCATCGCCAACGGCGCCGATTACGGACTGACGAAGCTCCTGTTCGATGGGGAGACGAAGCGCCTCGTCGGCGGCGCCATCGTGGGACCGAGCGCGGGCGACATGATCGGCGAGGTCGCCCTGGCGATCGAGATGGGGGCGGACGCCACAGATATCGGGCGTACGATCCATCCGCACCCGACCCTCGGCGAGACGATCGGCCTCGCGGCGGAAGCGGGGCTCGGCCTCTGCACCGATCTGCCGCCGGTGGTCCGGCGCTGAGGGTCAGTTCGGTGCTCGATGCCGGCCCGCGCCGTGGAGCCGGTATCCGATGCGGCGGGCGGCTACCGGCCACGCGCGGGGCCGCCCAGCACACATTGAGGGGACGCTCCAACCGGCCGGAAAAGATCGGCACCTGTGCCGAGAATGGGACGGACCGGATACGCGAGTAACGCTAAGGTTATCCAGAACCTCAACCAGATGCACTGCCGTGAGCTTCGTACCCCGGTCCCTCTTCACGACCGACGCTCTGCCAGAGCGAGACCGTTTCGAGGCCTGGCGCGCCCTGTTCTCCGCCCATGACCTCGACGCCGATCCGCACGGCTTCGCCGGCAGGATCGAGACCACCCTGGTCGGATCGATGGCGCTGCGCGTCATGAACGCGGCACCGCAGGCGCCGGCCCGGACCAGATCCCAGATTCGGCGCGACGGCCAGGACGGCTTCGTGCTGCATCTGAGCCGGCACCCGTTTCACGTCGAGACGGACCGGGGCGAGGTTGCAGTCCCAGCGGGCGCGATCAGCCTCAACGACCTGTCGCAGCCCTATCGCCGCAGCCGGGTGCCGGAGACGGATTCGCTGATCCTGGCGTTTCCCCGTTCGTCCGTCGCCGCCGTGCTTCCGGACGAGGACGCGTTGCACGGGCTGATCCTGAACGGCGGTGCGGGGCGTCTCCTCGCCGACCATATGCGGAGCTTGGCCGCGCACAGCGACGCGATCGCCACGATCGATGCCGCCCATATCGCCCAGGCCACGCTCCACATGGTTGCGGCCTGCGCCCGTCCGAGCCTGGAGGGAGCCGCACGCGCCGCCGCGCCCCTCGATGCCGCCCGACTCAGGGCAGCGAAGCGGCTCATGCGTGGGAATCTCTGCACGCCGCTCCGAATCGACACCGTCGCGCGGGAACTGGGCCTGTCGCGCTCGCACCTCTATCGCCTGTTCGAGCCGGAAGGCGGGGTGGCGCGCTACCTCGCGCGGCAACGGCTGGCCGCCGTCCGCGCGGCGCTCGACGATCCGCTCGAGCGGCGATCGATCGGCGAGATCGGCGAGGCCTACGGCTTTGGGAGCAGCGCTCTCCTCAGTCGTGCGTTTCGGCAGGCCTACGGTCTTAGCCCGCGCGACTACCGGGCCTTCGCCCGCGGAACATGAAGCGACCAAAATCGCTGCCGCTCGCTCATTCAGCGGGATCGGGAGCGGCGTAACTCGACGGATCTGCCGATCGTATATATCCCGTCGCGGGGCCGGCCAGCGGCCGGTCTGGTTCGTAGATCCTGCCGGTCTCGACGGTCGGCATGCGAAAACGATCGGGCGTTCATCTGGGAGGACAAGCCCCGAGATGCTGAGGCTTACCGGAAAGTTCTCTCGCCATGCCGCTCCGATCTCGTTGTTTCTGCCTCGGCCTGGCACTTTGCTGTCGTCCTACGAGCAAGGCCCGTCCGGATCGGCGTCCGGACGATGGGCCATCCGCCTGGTTCTGGCGGCATGGGGTGCAGGTCTGTTGACCGGGTCCCCGAGCTGGGCGCTCGACGGCACGGCGCAGACGGGGTCCGCTGTCGCCCTGGCGCCGACCGACAATTCCCAGGCACTGATCGCCGCGTTGAGAAGCCGGATTCTGGCCGCGCACAGTGCGACGCTGGCACTCGAGGGCTGGTGCGCCGATTACAAGCTTGCGGGAGATCCACATCTGGTCGCCGAGCGCGTACCCGGGGCCGACAAGCCCCTGACGGCGGCTCAGCGTGCGCGTCTGGCGATCGGTCCGGACGAGCCGGTGCGCTACCGCCGGGTCCGCCTCGCCTGCGGGGATCGGGTTCTGTCTGAGGCGGACAACTGGTACGTCCCCGCCCGTCTCACGCCGGAGATGAACGCCACGCTTGATGGCACCCGCACCCCGTTCGGCCGGGTCGTCCGCCCGCTGGCCCCGGTGCGTCACACCGTCGAAGTTCGCGCGCCTGTGCCGCACGCAAATCCCGGTCTCGACGATCCGCTGTTCGAGGTCGACGCCGTGCTGTCGACAGGCGCCGGTCAGCCCTTCTGCGAGGTCGTCGAAACCTATCTGGGCGGTGCACTGCCCCGAGCTTCGCGGTAAGACCCCGTCCGAACAGGGGATGGGAGGACCAGAATGCATTCGAGGCTGCGTCGTAGGGTTTGGGCTCTGGTGGCGATGGGCGCGCTCGGCGGTCCGGCCTGGGCGGCCGACCCGTCCGGGATCTGGCTGACTGAAACCGGGAGTTCCCGCGTCCGCATCGCGCCGTGCGGCGGCGGCTTCTGCGGGACGATCGTCAGCGCACCCGGCAAGGGCCTCGACGTGAAGAACCCCGATCCGGCCCTGCAGAATCGTAGCGTGGTGGGGGTGCAGATCCTGGATGCGCGCCAGCCCGACGGCACCGGCTTCTCGGGCTCACTGTACAACCCGAACGACGGGAAGACCTATTCCGGATCGCTGAAGCTGACCGGACCCAACACTCTCGAGGTAGCGGGCTGCGTCATGAGCGTGTTCTGCAAGCGGCAAACCTGGACGCGCGTCAAATAAGCCGCGGCGCGTATCGGCGGCTTCGCGTGGCGCATATTCTTGTGCCGCGTCGCAACATCGCAGGATCGATAGTGCGCGATCGAAGTTGCCTGGGTCTGCAACCAACAAGGATTGTCATGACCCGGACACTTCTCGCGAGCCTTCTGACCTTGGCCACCCTCGTACCCGCCGCCGCCCAGGTGGTCGACCGGCCTGTCGCGCCCGCGCCGAGTGCACCGGGCGTGGTCAGCCAGCAGAGCGACAGCACCGGCGGGAATGCGGCGGTGACGTACTCGCCGACCGGCCAGCCGGCCGACACGATCTCCAACAACTCGTCGGCCGCCGGGAATGCAAACCAGCCGTCGCGGGTCGCGCCCCAGGGTGGCGCGGGTGGCGGCAACAAGTAAGCCCACCTCCCGGATCAGGCCGATCCGTCGCCTGATCCGAGGCCGCACCGCCGACGGTGCGGCCTTCGCGTAAGCTGAGAGACCTCAGGCGGCTTCGATGAGAGCCTGCGCGACGGCGTCGAGGGCGGCCTCCGCCCCGGCCCCGTTCGGGCCGCCGGCCTGCGCCATGTCGCGCCGCCCGCCGCCGCCCTTGCCGCCGAGCGCGCCGGCGCCGGCCCGGACCAGCCCGACCGCGTCGTAGCGTTCGGTCAGGTCGTCGGTGACGCCGACCACCAGCCCCGCTTTGCCGTCGGCGGCGACGCCGACCACCGCAACGATGCCGGAGCCCAGGCGCTTCTTCTCCTCGTCGACGATCGGCTTGAGATCGCGCATGTCGAGCCCCGCGACCACCGAGCGGCGGAACGCCACGCCGCCGATCTCGGTCTGCTGCGCGCCCGAGCCCGGTCCGCCCTCGCCGCCCATGGCGAGCTTGCGCCGGGTCTCGGCCAGCTCACGCTCCAGGCGCCGCCGATCCTCCATCAGAGCGGTGAGACGATCGGGCGCCTCCGAGACCGGGGCCTTGAGGATGCCGGCCAGCGCCGCGAGCGTCCGGGCCTCCTCGGCGCGGTGGTGACGCGCGGCGTCCGCCGTCAGCGCCTCGATCCGCCGAACGCCGGCGCCCACGGCGCTTTCCGCCACGACGGTGATCGCCCCGATGTCGCCGGTGCGCGCGGCGTGGGTGCCGCCGCAGAGCTCGACGGAGAAGTTCTTCGGCTTCCCCTGGGCTGCCGCGTCATCGACCGGCAAGCCCATGGAGACCACCCGGACCTCGTCGCCGTACTTCTCGCCGAACAGCGCGCGGGCGCCCGACGCGATGGCGTCGTCCACCGCCATCAGCTTGGTCACGACCGGCGCGTTCTGGAGCAGCACCGCGTTGGCGATGTCCTCGACCCGGGCGAGTTCCTCCGCCTCGATCGGCTTCGGATGGCTGATGTCGAAGCGCAGACGCTCGGGGCTGACCAGCGAGCCCTTCTGGGCGACATGGTCGCCGAGCACCTGCCGCAGCGCCTCGTGCAGCAGGTGGGTGGCCGAGTGATTGGCCCGGATCGCCTTGCGACGGGCATGGTCGACCTTCAGCTCCACCGGCTGGTCGAGGCTGAGGCTCCCCTCCTCCACGGTCACGTGGTGGACGAACACGTCGCCGAGCTTCTTCTGGGTGTCGGTGACCCGCGCGCGGACGCCCGGGGCCAGGATCAGACCGGTATCGCCGACCTGGCCGCCCGACTCGCCGTAGAACGGCGTCTGGTTCACGAGGACGAGGCCGGTCTGGCCGGGCTCCAGGCTTCGCACCTCGTCGCCGTCGCGCAGCAACGCGGTGACGATGCCTTCAGCGGTCTCGGTCTCGTAGCCCAGGAATTCGGTGGCCCCGACGCGCTCGCGCAGGCCGAACCAGACGGTCTCTGTGGCCGCCTCGCCCGAGCCCTTCCAGGCCTCGCGGGCCGCCTGCTTCTGGCGCTGCATCGCGGCAGCGAAGGCGTCGGTGTCCACGCCGATGCCGCGGGCCTTGAGGGCGTCCTGCGTCAGGTCGAGGGGGAAGCCGTAGGTGTCGTAGAGGGTGAAGGCGGTCTCGCCGGAGAGCTTGTCGCCATCCTTGAGGTCGCGGCTCTCGGCATCGAGGATCGACAGGCCGCGCTCCAGGGTCCGGCGGAATCGGGTCTCCTCCAGCTTCAGGGTCTCGGCGATCAGGCTCTCGGCCCGCATCAGCTCCGGATAGGCCTGGCCCATCTCGCGCACCAGCGTCGGCACGAGGCGGAACATGGTGGGCTCGCGGGCGCCGAGGATCTCGGCGTGGCGCATGGCCCGGCGCATGATCCGGCGCAGGACGTAGCCGCGGCCCTCGTTGCCCGGCAGCACGCCGTCGGCCACCAGGAAGGAGGCCGCCCGCAGGTGGTCGGCGATCACCCGGTAGGACGCCATCGTTGCGGGCTCCGGCGCCCGCGAGACGGCGTGCGCGACGGCGTCGATGAGCGCTCGGAACAGGTCGGTGTCGTAGTTCGAGTGCACGCCCTGGAGGATCGCCGCCATGCGCTCCAGGCCCATGCCGGTGTCGATCGACGGCCGCGGCAGCGGGTTCCGAACGCCCGGCTCCAGCTGCTCGTACTGCATGAACACGAGGTTCCAGAACTCGAGGAAGCGGTCGCCGTCCTCGTCCGGAGAGCCGGGCGGGCCGCCCTGGAGCGCCGGGCCCTGGTCGATGAAGATCTCCGAGCAGGGGCCGCACGGGCCGGTATCGCCCATCTGCCAGAAATTGTCCGAGGTCCCGATCCGGATGATCTTGTCGTCGGAGAAGCCGGCGATCTTCTTCCACAGGCCGGCGGCCTCGTCGTCATCGGCGTAGACGGTGACGAGGAGCTTGTCCGGCTTGAGGCCGAACTCCTTGGTGATCAGCGTCCAGGCCAGCTCGATCGCCCGGTCCTTGAAGTAGTCGCCGAACGAGAAATTGCCGAGCATCTCGAAGAACGTGTGGTGGCGCGCGGTGTAGCCGACATTGTCGAGGTCGTTGTGCTTGCCGCCGGCCCGCACGCATTTCTGCGCGGTCGTCGCCCGATCGTAGGCGCGCCTCTCCATCCCGGTGAAGACGTTCTTGAACTGTACCATACCGGCGTTCGTGAACATCAGCGTCGGATCGTTCTTCGGCACGAGGCTGGACGAGGACACCACCTCGTGCCCAGCCTTGGCGAAGTAGTCGAGGAAGGTCGACCGGATCTCGTTGACGCCGCTCATCGGGGCTGACTCTGGCAGGACAGACAGGGAAAGGGCGGCCGCGCGTCCTCCGCGCGGCGCCCGCATGGCGCCCTCTTAAGGAGGGATCCCGCGCGAGTCACGGGCGGCCTGCCGTGAATTCGCCCTGGGACGCCGCAACTCGGCCACAAGCACGGCCGTGTTGTCGCCACATCTGTCAAGCGATGGTGAGTCCGTAGCGCCGTCGCGGCGTGTGGAGAGTCGGGATAACGATGCAGGGCCGCACGGTCGGATCGCCGAGGACCATCACCGGCAAGCAGGGCCATTTCGGCGTAGGCAGCGCCGACGTGATCGCCGCCCAGCCCATGCTGGGCCGCGCCCATGGCAGCCGCCCCGCGCTGTTCCGCTCGCTGTTGACCGTGTCACTGATCGCCGGCGGCCTCAGCGCGGCTCTGATCGGTTCGGGTGTCGACCTCGGCAAGGTCGGCCTTTCCCCGGCGGTCTCGACCGCGGAGGCGGCGACCGAGTTGCCGATGCCGCGGCCGCGGATCCACACCGTTGCCCTGAACGACACGCTCGAGCAGACTCCGTTGCGCGCCGCAGCCAGCTTCGCGCCCGTGCACGATCTCGACACCGATATCGGCTCCAACACGGTGGACCGGGTCTCCTACGACTTCCTGCTTTCGGAAAGCTCGGGCGGCGACCCGAACGACATCCTTGAATTCGGGCCGATGAAGATCCGGCGCCACCTTGTGCAGACGATCGTGCGCGCCGCCCAGGCCGTTCAGACCGACCCGGTCCTGCTCATGGCGGTGGCCGACAAGGAGTCGAGCTTCGTCACCGCGGTCCAGGCCAAGACCTCCTCGGCCACTGGGCTCTACCAGTTCATCGAGCGCACCTGGCTCGGCGTGGTGCGCGATTTCGGCGCCAAGTACGGGCTGGAGAAGGAGGCGGCGCTGATCGCGTCGGACGCCAACGATCGGCCGGTGATCACCGATCCGGCCGAGCGTGTTCGGGTGCTGGAAATGCGCCGCGACCCCTATCTGTCGGCCCTGATGGCCGGCGAGATGCTCAAGCGCGACGCGGCCCGCATCGCCCTGCGCATCGGGCGCGAACTCACGCTCGGCGAGGTCTACCTTGCCCACTTCCTGGGACCGGACGACGCGAGCGAGTTCCTCGCCAACGTCGTGAACAAGCCGGCCGCGGCCGCCGCCGCCCTGCTCCCGGGGCCGGCCCGCGCCAACCGCTCGATCTTCTTCGCCGCCGGCCGCTTCGTCGGGCGCGGCCGTCACCGCAAGCCGCTGAGCCTGTCGGTGGCTCAGGTCCACGAGAAGTTCGAGGCGATGATGAGCACCCGCGGATCGCGCTACCAGAACGTCCGCGCTGTCTCGGGCATCATGGCCTATGCCGATGCCGAGGCCGGGACCGCGACGCAGTAACGCCTCTGTGAGGCCGCGGCCCGTTTCGGGCGCCGGCGCGCAA
The DNA here is from genome assembly GCF_058790235.1 of Methylobacterium sp. FW102-HT35C08. Lineage (NCBI taxonomy): Bacteria > Pseudomonadati > Pseudomonadota > Alphaproteobacteria > Hyphomicrobiales > Methylobacteriaceae > Methylobacterium > Methylobacterium sp. FW102-HT35C08. Next base: position 3,608,722 of record NZ_JBYTCL010000002.1, read on the forward strand.
CCAGCGGCGGATTGCCGACTTTCCTCCCTGTGCGCCGCATGTCCGCCGGGCGCGAAGGATGACTTCGGGGGAAGTCCTTGAAAAAGCAAAAGACGAGCGCGCCCCTACCGCTCACCGATACGCTATCTCCGGGTATCCCGCTCGATCAGATCGGGCAGACACTCGCCTCGTTCTATGACGAGTTGGTCTCCGAAGGTATCCCGGAGCACCTCGCCGCCCTGGTGCGCCGCGTCCGCCAGACAGAGAATGCCACTACCGCGCAAGAGGCCACGGGCCCGGCGACGGCCCCGGCAAGCGAAGTGCCGCGTGTCGCCCTGGTCGTGGAGGACGATCCCGAGGTTCGCGCCTTGGCAGAAACCCTGCTCGAAGAGACGGAACTCGAGGTGGTGGGCTGCGACAGCGCCGAGGCGGCCCTGTCGGTCCTTCAGGCGCGGGGCGGAGACGTCGCCCTGGTCTTCGCCGATATCCGGCTGGCCGGTGAGATGGACGGACTTCAACTCGCCCGAGCGGTGGCGACCCTGTGGCCGAGAGCCCGGCTGGTGGTCACGTCCGGACACGGCCTGGGACGTCCTGAGCTGCCATCCGAGGCGGTCTTCATCGCCAAGCCCTGGCGTGCGCTCGACGTGCTGGTCGAGGCCGAGCGCGCGGCCGCGGAGCCGGCGCCGCCGGTCCTCTGACGGACGAGGCGCACAGCCGAAACTTGCTCGGCGACGTCGCGCTGTAGGTCCGGGATCGAGAAGCTAGCGCGGTATCTGGAGGCCCAGAGTATGGGCGCGGACCGTGCGCCAGCCGCGTGCCCTCACCGCGATCGGCGCGGCCAAGCGACGGCCGCGCGAGGGCACTGGGCCCGGCCCTTGCATGGCGGAAGTCCGCATCGGTGCGAGCCCGGAGTCTGCGAAGGTGCCGATCCTCTCCGTCCGCCACCGAACGGTCTACCGGTATCGGCGTCCGGTCGCGTTCGGCGAGCACCGGATCATGTTTCGGCCCCGCGACAGCTACGACCAGCGGCTGATCGAGGCGACCCTCGATATAGATCCCGAGCCGTCCTCGCTCCGCTGGATGTTCGATGTCTTCGGGAATTGCGTGGCGGTGGCGGCCTTCGACACCCGCGCGGAGGCACTCACCTTCGCCTGCGGCATCACCCTCGAACACACGCCCGAGCACGCGCCGATCTTCCCCCTCGCCCCGCACGCGACCCATTACCCGTTCGGCTACGGCGCCGAGGACATGCCGGACCTGTCCCGCTCCATCGAGCGGCAATGGCCGGACGTGCGTCACGAAATCGACGCCTGGGCGCGCGGCTTCCTACCGGCGGACGGGCGGATCCCCACGCAGGAGTTGCTGGCTGCGATGACGCGCAGCGTGCGCGCGAACTTCACCTATCTCGCCCGCGCCGAGAAGGGCGTGCAGGATCCGCTCACCACGCTGCGCAGCAAGCGCGGCTCATGCCGTGATTTCGCAGTTCTGATGATGGAGGGCGTGCGGGCGCTCGGCATGGCCGCGCGGTTCGTGTCCGGCTACCTCTACAATCCCCGCAACGACCGGGCCCGCCACGTCGGCGGCGGCTCCACTCATGCGTGGCTTCAGGTCTACCTGCCGGGCGCCGGATGGGTCGAGTTCGATCCGACCAACGGCATCGTCGGCAACCGCGACCTGATCCGCGTGGCCGTCACCCGCGACCCGGCGCAGGCGGTCCCCCTGCACGGCTCCTTCTTCGGACTGGCGAGCGACGATCTCGGCATGCAGGTCGAGGTCGACGTGATCGAGCTGCCCGTCGACGCGGCGACGACACGCACATTTCAAGGTTCGCCGCTGCCTCTGGCGCGTTGAGCTCCCGGACCCAGTACGAGCGTGCGTGGCGATCCCGCGCGAATGGCGACACGACGAGATGGCCGAGATGAAGATCAGGACAGGTTTCGACATTGGCTTCACGCTGTCTCAGCCGACCCCGATGATCCTGATGCTGAGCATCCATCCCAGCAGGCTGGCCGATCTCCTGAGCCCACAGGCGATCGCCTTCGATCCGCCGCTCACCGCACACGAATACCGGGACTCGTTCGACAACATCTGCCACCGCATCGTCGCGCCGCCGGGGCAGCTGCTCATCTCGGCGGACTTCACCGTCCAGGACACCGGAGAGCCCGACCTCGTCGTGCCCGAGGCCCGGCAGATCCCGGTGCAGGACCTGCCCGATGACGTGATGGTCTACCTGCTGGGCTCGCGCTACTGCGATACCGACAAGCTCTCGCAGACGGCGTGGTCTCTGTTCAGCGCCGCGCCGGAAGGCTGGGGGCGGGTTCAGGCGATCGTCAATTACACGCACGAGCGCATCCGCTTCGACTATCAGCGCGCCGACGCGACACGGACGGCGCATGATGGCTTCATGCAACGCGAGGGCGTGTGCCGGGACTTCGCGCATCTCGCGATCGCTTTCTGCCGCTGCATGAACATCCCGGCGCGCTACGCCACCGGCTATCTCGGCGATATCGGCGTGCCGAAGGATCCCGCCCCGATGGACTTCTCGGCGTGGTTCGAAGTCTATCTCGACGGTCCGGACGGCCCGCGCTGGTACACGTTCGACGCGCGCCACAATCGGCCGCGGATCGGCCGCATCGTCATGGCCCGCGGACGAGACGCAACCGATTGCGCGATCGCGACGAATTTCGGCTTCGCCCATCTCGCGCGGTTCGACGTCCACACCGACGAGGTCGCCTGAGCGGCCGCCCGTCGCACGGGTCAGCCCCCATACGTATTCCGCCGTCCATCAAAATGTCGGCGCGTGCGTGGAACTGCTTGGCTATGCTCACGCTTGTAATGGCAAAGGTTATTGCACAGGCAGGCCATCCATGAAGACCTCGCTCACCGCACTCGGCGCGCTCCTCGGCGTGGCTGTTCTTGCCGCGACTCCGGCACTCGCCGCTACGTCGTACGATCCCTTCGGCACCGACAATGCCGATGAGTACTACTCGGACCAGGGACAGTACGGTTACCAGGGCACGTACGCGCCGGGATACGGCCAGGGCGTGCAGGCCGCACCGCAGGCGCAGGTCCAGCCGATCCCCCGTGAGGTCGTGGCGTTCAACGCCCCTTATGCGCCGGGCACGATCGTGGTCTCCACCGCCGAGCGCCGCCTGTACTACGTGCTCGGCAATGGCCAGGCGCTCCGCTACGGCGTCGGCGTCGGCCGGCCGGGCTTCAGCTGGAGCGGCACCAACACCATCACGGCCAAGCGCGAGTGGCCGTCGTGGACGCCGCCGAAGGCCATGATCGCCCGTCGTCCCGATCTGCCGCGCTACATGGCCGGCGGCATCGAGAACCCGCTCGGCGCCCGCGCGATGTATATCGGCCACACCGAATACCGCATCCACGGCTCCAACGAGCCGGACACGATCGGCCAGGCCGTGTCGTCGGGCTGCATCCGGATGACCAACGACGACGTGACCGATCTCTACGAGCGTGTGAAGGTCGGCGCCAAAGTCGTCGTGCTGAACTGATCGGATCCGACCGGGCCCGTATAGCTCGGCATGAAGTACAGCGGCCGCGTCGTCCGGATCGGATGGCGTGGTCGCCTGCGTTCGCGCTCAGATCACGGCACGACCCGGCCGACGGCGGTCTGCGCCGGGCTGAAGGAGGCGATCGGTAGGTCGCAGAAGCAGCGCACGCCGAGGGGGCGCGGGCCGGGCAGAGGACACGAGAACGGCTTCGGCCCGGTGAGCCCCTGCTGCACGGCATCGCAGTTGAAGCCGACCGGCGCACGCTCCGCCCGGCGGGGCGGCCGGCGGTAGCCGCGCTCGTAGCCCGGATCCTCGTAGCCCGCGGGCGGCCCACCGTAGCCGGGGCCCTCGACATACTGGGCGCGGGCACCCGGCCCGGGCAGGACAGCCGCGAGCGCCAGCGCGGCGATCGTCAAACGGACAGGACCACGCAGGCCGGATCGGCCGGAGACAGTAAGGCGCATGCCTGAACCCTTCGCTCGACGCGGACCCATCGCGTCCGCCCGGCGGCTCTCGGCGGCAATACGGGCGAAAACGAGACGGCCCGCCCCCGGGGTCGAGGGCGGGCCGCGGCCCCGTTCGGTGACGGGATGCTCAGTGCGTCGCGCGGTCGGCGGCGTCCTGAGCGTTCTGGGCGGTCTGCTTGGTGGCGTCCTGGCCCTGCTCCATGGCCTTGCGCGCCTCGTCGGCACCCTGCTGCATGGCCGACTTCGCGCGCTCGGCCCCCTGCTGCATCGCGCTCTGGGCGAGGCCGCTGAACTCTTTGGCCTGTGCCTGGATGGCGGCGAACTGGCTGCGGACGAACTCGGCCTGATGCTGCATGGCCTCCTGCATGTCCTTCGCCCGGACCAGCTTCTGCGCGAGGTCGAACGCCGCGTTCACGTTCTGCTCAGCGTATTCGAAGCCGCGCGACGAGGCGTCGAGAGCATTGCTCCGCGCCAGCTCGGCCGAACCCTGCACCGTGTCGGCCGTGCGGCGGGCAGCACCGATGAAGCTGTCGAATGCCTTGCGGGCCTGCTCGACACTCTTCTCAGCGAAATCACGCATTTCGGTCGGGACTTCGTAGTTCGGAGGGTTGCTCATCTTTCGTCTCCTCTCGTTTTCGTATGTGGATGGCGCTTTGTGCAGTGCAAAATATCCGATTCGCCACCATATGCCACCTGCGCCACCGGCGTTAAGGTTGACATGACGTAAACGTGTGACGGTTGCGCCGAGAATCCAGCGTCGCGGCGCGAAGGAGTTTACAATAGGGCTTCGATCGCGGGCGTTTCTCGGGCAAACGGGGTCGGGGAACAGGGACGGGCGTGTGAGTTCGAGGTCGCGGGCTTTGGAGACGACACTGATACCGACTGCCGGATCAGCCGAGCCTCAGCTCGCCGCCGCCTTCGCGGCCTGGCAGGGCATGCCGAACCTGGCCGCGGCCCTTGGCGCGCGGGATCCGGTTCATCTGGTGATCGATGCAAGGGCCGGGCGGATCGTGCACGCCTCCCCGAACGCCCTCCTCCTGGCGAACACCCTCGGCGGCGCCAGCGTGGCAGGATTGATCCGGCAGATTGTGGCAACGGCGCCGACGGACACCGCGCCGCGACTCGTCCGCCTGCGCCTCGATCCACGCCGGATCGCGCCCCCCGTGCTCTGCTGGCTGGCCCGCCACGATCACGGGTCCAGCGACTCCGTGATCCTGGTCGCCGCGACAGCGCCGGTTGCGGTGCCTCGGATTCGTTCGGCTCAGCCGGAGGCGGAACCGGCGCCGCAACGGCCGCCTGCCGCTGCGGCGCCCGAGCCAGCGCTCCCGCGGGACGACCGCTTCCTGTGGCGGATGGATGAATCGGGTACGCTGACCGCGCTCAACGGTCCTGAGGTCCTGGCGGGCCTCGTCGGCCAAAAGTGGCACGAGCTCGCCGCGGCCGGCCGCGTCTCCGGTGCCGAGGGGATGCTCACGGCTCTGCACGAGCGGCGCACCTTCCGCGGCGAGTCGGCCGTCCTCGAGACCGCCGGCGGCCCTGTCCGGGTCGAGCTCTCGGGCGCACCGCTCGGGCGCGGCGATGCGGCGTTCTCGGGCTTCGGCGGATTCGGCCTGATCCGAGCCTTTCCTCAGCAAGCCTCAAGCCCAGCCCCGCAGGACACAGCTGCGGAGATCGCGAGGCCGGTCGAGGTCGCGCCGAACACACCGGTTCCGGCGCCTCCAGCCTCTGAGCCCGAGACTGCGGACATCGCCGATCCGGCCCCCGTGCCGGCTCCGCTGTCGACGGACGAGCATGCCGCGTTTCGGGAGATCGCCCGGGCGCTGGGCGCGCGTTACGCGGGCGATGAAGCGGAGCCCGATATGGAAGCTCGGAAGCCGGAAAGCGGCGCCGTCATGCCATTTCCCGGAGCGCAGCCCGGCCTCGCGGAACCGCGCGACGCCGCGACCGCGCCGGTGCCCGGCACCGAGATTCTCACCGGCCTCCCCCTTCCGGCGCTCATCCATCGCGCCGACACGATCCTGGCGGCGAACGGCAGGTTCCTCGCGCTGACGGGATACACCGATCTGGCAGCCCTGGTTGCGACCGGTCTCGGCGCGCTGCTGCCGGGCTACGCGCAGGCGGAGGAACCAACCGCACGCCGGACAGCGGTCACGACGGCCGAGGGAGGCACCCAGCCGGTCGAGGCGCTGAGCGGCGCCTGCGCGTGGGCCGGCGCGCCGGCGACCTGCCTGATCGTGCGGCCGCTCGAAGAAGCCGATGTGGCGGGCGCGCTCGCGGCCGAGCGCCTGGCGCGCGCGGCGCAGGCGGAGCGCACGGCGAGCGCCGAGGCGGCGCTCGACGCACTCACGTCGGGGATCGTCACGCTCGACGGAGCGGGCCGCGTCGTCGCGGTCAACCGCGCGGCCGCCGCCATGCTCGGCTGCGATCCCCGCGAGGTGGTCGGAGGCAGCTTCGTGGCCCTGTTCGACCGGGACAGCGTGTTGGCCGTTGCCGATCTTCTGCGCGGCGGGTCCGAGGGGTTGCGTCCAGTCTCCCTCGCCGGCGCGACCCTGACCCTCGACATCAAAGCGATGCGGGACGATGGCTGTCGGGTCGCAATCCTGGAACCGGCGCCCGCTACATCGTCTCACCCTCCGCCTGCTCCGCCGCCGGTCGCGGAGGATCGGGCTGCCGCGCTCGGCGGAAACCGGGGCGCCGCCCTGACCCGCCTGGATCAAGCGTTTCGCGAACCCCTGACCGGCATGCTTGATCTCGCCGACGCGATGCTGAAGGAGCCGTTCGGTCCGCTCGGGGACGCGCGCTATCGCGGCTGCCTCGCGGAGATCAAGGCGTCCGGCGAGGCCATGCTGCAGCGGGTCGGCAAGCTTCTCGACCTCGCCGCCGTCGAGGCCGGATCCCTGCAGCTCGAGCCGCGTCCGCTCGACCTCAACGACGTCGCGGCCGGGTGCGTCGCGCGGCTCCAAGGCCAGGCCGCCCGCGGGCGCATCGTCGTGCGGACGAGCTTCTCCTCCGACCTGGAGGATCTGGAGGCCGACGAGCGCTCCGTCAGCCGTGCGGCCTCCCTGGTGATCGAGCACGCCATCCGGCGCTCGACCGCGGGAGGCCAGATCATCGTCTCCACCGGCGCCGCGGAGCGGACAGCCGTGGCCCTTCGGGTCCGCGACACCGGCGCCGCGTCGGCAAGGACCGCGGATCCCGAAGGGGATGTCGAGGAAGGGCTCGCCCTGCCCCGCGCCCTCGTGGAGGCCAATGGCGGTCGCCTTCAGCTGTCGGCCCGGCCCGAGGACGGCACGCTGGTGGAGATCATCATGCCGATCCGCCGGGCGGCGAATGGCTGAGGCCGGGCACCGGGGGAGGTCATCGCACCGAGCCCGTTGCCAGGCGTGGAAAACACGCGGCGGCCGATCGCATCACGACCCTTCAACTCGGCTTGACAGGGCATCGTCGAAGCTTCAATCAGCCCCTTACATTGCGCCCAATTTATTCAGCAAAACCGACGTCCGCGCGAGCGGAAAGACGATGATACCGTCATCGTAGAATGTAGGCTACGTTACTTTGGAAGTCCTGGCTGCGCGGCACTCACCGCGATACGATCGGGCACCAAAACAGGGATGGAACGCCATGGAAGGCAGGGTCATCGAGGTGCAGGCTGCGTGGCGTGAGGGCGCTCACGTCGACGATGCCAAGTATCGGCAGATGTATGAGGCGTCGGTTTCCGATCCGGACACCTTCTGGAGCGAGCACGGCAAGCGCATCGACTGGATGACGCCGTACACGCGCGTCAAGAATACCAGCTTCGAGCCGGGCAAAGTCTCGATCAAGTGGTTCGAGGACGGCACGACCAACGTCGCCTATAACTGCATCGACCGCCACTTGGAGAGCCGCGGCGATCAGACGGCGATCATCTGGGAAGGCGACAATCCCGACGAGTCCAAGCACATCAGCTATCGCGAGCTGCACGCGCAGGTCTGCCGGATGGCCAACGTCCTGCGCAACCGCGGCGTCGGCAAGGGTGACCGGGTCACGCTCTATCTGCCGATGATCCCGGAGGCCGCCTACGCGATGCTCGCTTGCGCGCGGCTCGGCGCGATCCACGCGATCGTGTTCGGCGGCTTCTCGCCGGATTCCCTCGCCTCGCGCATCCAGGGCTGCGGCTCGAAGTTGGTGATCACGGCCGACGAGGGCCTGCGCGGCGGCCGCAAGGTGCCGCTCAAGGCCAATGTCGACGAGGCGATCAAGCGCATCGGCACCGACCTCGTCGACCACGTGGTCGTGGTCCGGCGCACCGGCGGCAGCGTCGCCATGGAGGCGGGCCGGGACGTCTACTATGACGAGGCCGCCGAGCAGGTGACCGACGAGTGCCCAACCACGGCCGTGGAGGCCGAGCACCCGCTGTTCATCCTCTACACCTCGGGCTCGACCGGCCAGCCGAAGGGCGTGGTCCACACCACGGGCGGTTATCTGGTCTACGCTTCGATGACGCACGAATACGTCTTCGATTACCGCGAAGGCGACGTGTACTGGTGCACGGCCGATGTCGGCTGGGTCACCGGCCACAGCTACATCGTCTATGGCCCCCTCGCGAACGGCGCCACGACGCTGATGTTCGAGGGGATCCCGACCTATCCGTCGACCTCCCGGTTCTGGGAGGTAATCGACAAGCATAAAGTCAACATCTTCTACACGGCTCCGACCGCCATCCGCTCGCTGATGGGCGGCGGCGAGGGACCGGTGAAGAAGACCTCGCGGCAGTCGCTGCGCGTGCTGGGCTCGGTCGGCGAGCCGATCAACCCGGAAGCCTGGGAGTGGTACTACAACGTGGTCGGCGACAAGCGCTGCTCGATCGTCGACACGTGGTGGCAGACCGAGACCGGCGGCATCCTGATCACCCCGCTGCCGGGAGCGACCGCGCTCAAGCCCGGCTCGGCGACCCGGCCGTTCTTCGGCGTGACGCCCGAGATGGTCGACGCCGAGGGCAAGGTCCTGCAGGGCGCCTGCGAAGGCAACCTGTGCATCGCGGATTCCTGGCCGGGCCAGATGCGCACGGTCTACGGCGATCACGAACGCTTCGCGCAGACCTACTTCTCGACCTATCCGGGCAAGTACTTCACCGGCGACGGCGCGCGGCGCGATGCTGACGGCTATTACTGGATCACGGGCCGGGTCGACGACGTCATCAACGTCTCGGGCCACCGCATGGGCACCGCCGAGGTCGAATCCTCGCTCGTCGCCCACCCGAAGGTCGCCGAGGCGGCCGTCGTCGGCTACCCGCACAACGTGAAGGGCCAGGGCATCTACGCCTACGTCACCCTCAACGACGGCGAGGAGGGTGACGACGCCCTGCGCAAGGAGCTCGTGACCTGGGTCCGCAAGGATATTGGGCCGATCGCCTCCCCCGACCTGATCCAGTTCGCCCCGGGCCTGCCCAAGACCCGGTCGGGTAAGATCATGCGCCGCATCCTGCGCAAGATCGCCGAGGACGATTTCAGCTCGCTCGGTGACACCTCGACCCTGGCGGAGCCCGCCGTGGTCGACGACCTGATCGAGAACCGGCAGAACCGGGCCTGATCGCATCCGCGCCGCCGGACCGGCGGAGCGGGTTCAAACCGAGGCGGATGCCGGTCCGGCGCCCGCCTCCAACAAGAACCACAAACCATCAACGCGATGCACCGGAGGGCCAGAGAGCGCCCTCGCGGGAGGAACAGCCATGAGCGGCACGACACTCGACCTGCGAGGGCGCACGGCGCCCCCAGGAGCACGACCACTCGGGACCGACGTCGATCCGCAAGTCGAGCGGATCGCCCGGACCCCGGAATTCCAGCAGCTCGTCGGCGAGCGCACCCGGTTCGCCTGGATCCTGACCGGCCTGATGCTGGTGGTCTATTTCGGCTTCATCGGCCTGATCGCCTTCGACAAGTCGCTGCTCGCCGTGAAGGTCGGCGGTACCGCATCCCTCGGGCTGTTCGCGGGCGTGTTCGTGATCCTGTTCGCCTTCGCGCTCACGGGCGTCTACGTGGCCAGGGCCAACACCCGGTTCGACGCGCTGAGCGACGCCCTGAAGCGGAGCGTCGCCCGATGAGCCGTCTCTTCCTCGGCCTGACGCTCGCCGTGATCGCGGCGAGCGCCGCCTACGCCGCCGGCCCGGATCTCGGCGCCGTGGCGCAATCGGCCACGAACTGGCCGGCCATCCTGATGTTCCTGTTCTTCGTGCTGCTGACGCTCGGCATCACCTACAAGGCGGCCAAGGGCACCAAATCGGCCGCCGACTTCTACGCGGCCGGCGGCGGCATCTCGGCCGGCACGAACTCGCTGGCGATCGCCGGCGACTACATGTCGGCGGCCTCGTTCCTCGGCATCTCGGGCCTCGTCTACACCTCGGGCTTTGACGGGCTGATCTACTCCACGGGCTTCCTGGTCGGCTGGCCGATCGTGCTGTTCCTGATCGCCGAGCGCCTGCGCAACCTCGGCAAGTTCACCTTCGCCGATGTGGCGAGCTTCCGCCTCGACCAGACCTCGATCCGCATCATCTCGGCGGTGGGCACGCTGGTGGTGGTGGCCTTCTACCTGATCGCCCAGATGGTCGGTGCGGGGAAGCTGATCCAGCTCCTGTTCGGACTGCCCTACCTGTACGCGGTGATCATCGTCGGCGTCCTGATGATCGTCTACGTCGCCTTCGGCGGCATGAAGGCGACCACCTGGGTGCAGGTGATCAAGGCCTGCCTGCTCCTGGGCGGCGCGACCTTCATGGCCGGCGCGGTGCTGCTGAAGTACGGCTTCAACCCGGAGGTGCTGTTCGCCAGCGCCGTGCAGGTCCATCCGAAGGGCGACGCCATCATGGCACCGGGCGGTCTCGTGTCGAACCCGGTCGAGGCGATCTCGCTCGGCGTCGGCCTGATGTTCGGCACCGCCGGCCTTCCGCACATCCTGATGCGGTTCTTCACGGTCTCGGACGCCCAGGCGGCGCGCAAGTCGGTGTTCTACGCCACCGGCCTGATCGGCTACTTCTACATCCTCACCTTCATCATCGGCTTCGGCGGCATCGCCCTGCTGATGTCGGATCCGAGCTACTTCAAGCTCGGCGCGGCCGGGACCTTCGACAAGCTGAAGGACATGATCGGCGGCACCAACATGGTGGCGGTGAACCTCGCCAACGCGGTCGGCGGCCCCTACTTCCTCGGGTTCATCTCGGCCGTTGCCTTCGCGACCATCCTGGCGGTGGTGGCGGGCCTGACGCTGGCCGGCGCCTCGGCGATCAGCCACGACCTCTACGCCCAGGTGATCGCCCGCGGGCGCACCACCGAGAAGCACGAGGTCAACCTCTCGAAGATCTCGGCGGTGGTGATCGGCATCGTGGCGATCTACCTCGGCTACGTGTTCGAGAACCAGAACGTCGCCTTCATGGTCGGCCTCGCCTTCGCGGTGGCGGCGAGTTGCAACTTCCCGGTGCTGGCCATGTCGATCCTGTGGCGCGGCACCACGACCTGGGGCGCGCTCGCCGGCGGTCTCGTCGGCCTGCTCGCCGCCGTGATCATGGTGGTGCTGTCGAAGGCCGTGTGGGTGACGACGCTGGGCAACCCGGCGCCGCTGTTCCCCTACGACAACCCGGCGCTGTTCTCGATGCCGCTGGCCTTCGCGACGATCTGGGTCGTGTCGCTGATGGACAAGTCCCGCCGGGCCCAGCGCGAGCGGGCCGCGTTCGAGGCGCAGTATGTGCGCTCCGAGACCGGTATCGGGGCTTCGGGCGCGCACGCACACTGACCCAGAGTCGAAGCATCAAACAGGTGGAGGGCGCGGCGTGAGCCGCGCCCTTCGTCGTTTCCGGCACACCCGCGTAAGCGCCCGTGTTGATAGGGTTCTTCACGATCGCTTTACCGGTTGACCTGTCCCGCCCTTGCGATAACGCATATGTGATCTGCGCTGTGCGCAGAGCCGCCCGCGAAACCGGGCGGTGAAGGGGCGGCCCGGGTCCCGGTGCGCCCGTATGCGTCTGGGAGGACCTGTTTCATGGCTGTGGCAACCGCGATCCCGCGGACCGGAGACGCCGCGAGGCCGATGACGTCGGCCGAGAAGCGGGTGATCTTCGCATCCTCGCTCGGCACCGTGTTCGAGTGGTACGATTTCTATCTCTACGGGTCCCTTGCGGCGATCATCGGCGCGCAGTTCTTCTCGGCCTACCCGCCGGCGACGCGCGACATCTTCGCATTGCTGGCCTTCGCGGCCGGCTTCATCGTCCGGCCATTCGGCGCCCTAGTCTTCGGACGCGTCGGTGATCTCGTCGGACGCAAATACACCTTCCTCATCACGATCCTAATCATGGGCCTGTCGACCTTCATCGTCGGCATCCTGCCCAACGCGGCGACCATCGGCATCGCGGCGCCGATCATCCTGATCGTCCTGCGCCTCGCGCAGGGCCTCGCCCTCGGCGGCGAGTATGGCGGCGCCGCCACCTACGTGGCCGAGCACGCGCCCAATGGCCGGCGCGGCTTCTACACGAGCTGGATCCAGACGACCGCGACGCTGGGTCTGTTCCTGTCCCTCCTCGTCATCCTCGCGACCCGGACCTTCACGGGCGAGGCCGCGTTCGCCGAGTGGGGCTGGCGCATTCCGTTCCTGGTCTCGGTGCTTCTACTCGGCATCTCGGTCTGGATTCGCCTCCAGCTCTCCGAGTCCCCGGCCTTCCAGAAGATGAAGGAGGAGGGCAAGACATCGAAGGCGCCGCTCACGGAGGCCTTCGGTCAGTGGCGGAACGCGAAGTTCGCCATCATCGCCCTGTTCGGTCTCGTCGCGGGCCAGGGCGTGGTCTGGTACACGGGCCAGTTCTACGCGCTGTTCTTCCTGCAATCGATCCTCAAGGTCGATGGTTACACGGCGAACCTGCTGATCGCGTGGTCGCTGCTCCTCGGCACCGGCTTCTTCGTGGTGTTCGGCTGGCTGTCCGACAAGATCGGCCGCAAGGTCATCATCCTGGCGGGCTGCGCGATCGCGGCGGCGACGTTCTTCCCGATCTTCAAGGGCATCACTTCGACCGCCAACCCGAAGCTCGAGGCGGCGATCGAGAGCGTGAAGGTCACGGTGACGGCCGATCCGGCCGCCTGCGGAACCCTGTTCAACCCGGTCGGGACCCGGGTGTTCACCGCGCCCTGCGACCTTGCCCGTGACTTTTTGTCGAAGTCCTCGGTGCGCTACGCGACGGCGCCCGGTGCCGCCGGACAGCCCACGACGATCCGGGTCAACGACACCGAGATCTCCTACCCGCAGGGCGGCAATGTCGAAGCCAACAAGGCCACGACCGCGGCGCTCCAGGCCGCCGGTTACCCGAAGGCCGGCGACCCCGAGATCGTCAAGATGTCGAACCCGTTCGACATCTTCCGGCCGCAGGTCGCGCAGGTGATCGGCCTGCTGTTCATCCTCGTGCTCTTCGTCACGATGGTCTACGGCCCGATCGCCGCCATGCTGGTGGAGCTGTTCCCGACCCGGATCCGCTACACCTCGATGTCGCTACCCTACCACATCGGCAACGGCTGGTTTGGCGGCCTCCTGCCGGCGACGGCCTTCGCCATGGTGGCTCAGACCGGCGACATCTATTACGGCCTCTGGTACCCGATCGTCATCGCGGTCGCGACGGTTGTCATCGGCGTGCTGTTCGTGCCCGAGACCAAGGACCGGGACATCTTCGCCGATACTTGAGCCACGGCTCTGCCCGATCGACGCCCAGGCCGCCCGCGGCCTGGGCGTTGTCATGTCGGCCCTGCCGGAGCCCGCCTAGCCCAGCAATCCGGACGGCTGTGCTGTCATGCCGCGTGCGCTGGACCACGCCGTTCGGAGTGGTCGACCGATATAGCCGTAGCGCCATCTGCCGTGGAAACACAGCAATATAATACTAACTTAAACTATAGATACCCTTGCTCATCAGAGCATCTGTCTCTATTGAGACGTCAGGGCAAATATTATCAGTTTTTCGATATTATCGAAAACAAAATCGATATGCGAAAAGACATTTCTAATTCAGGTGGGGATCCGCGGTCATAGCCGGGCCGATGGAACCATAATCCGTACATTCCCGTATAGATTGGCCCGAAGCCAAAGACCGGAAACCAGCGGACGTGACCGACCTGAAAACGAGACCCGTGCGTGAATCGGGCAAGAGGCCACCACTTCTACTTGTAGTTAGCTGGTGCCTGGTAACATTAGCGATCTGGGTTGTCGTGAACAATCAGGCCGGCCGGTGGGTCTGGTGGTGGTGATGGCGGCCGTCGGCGTCAGCTGTGTTCCTCGTAGCCGCCCCAATAGGCGCCGAGCAGATATCCGGATTGGTGCGCGGTGAGATAGCCGAGCGTGATCAGTACGTGCAGAAGGTCGATCCCGTAGACGGCCGTGAAGATGGTCATCGCCGTGAACAGGATGACGCACGAGGTCGTCACCAACACAACCACGCCGAACAGACGGCCGATCAGCCACCCGACCAAGAACAACATCGCGGCGACGAGCATCGGACCACCTAGACCAGATCGCGTTCAGACATTGCGCGACGCAATCAGCGCGAACACTTCTGAATCATCATGGCGATCCGGGGGTACGATATCAAGTCGCGTTCGGTTTTTACCTCTGGTGGGCTATTTCTTAAAATTTTCGATTACAAAAAACGCTAGATTGGCATAGTCAAACGTCGCAGCGCCGAATTTTTACAGAAAGCCAGTCCATAAACACTATTGTGAGCGTTGCGCCGACGCGCGCTCGAGACCGGAAAATCGGTCCTGGGCGCGCATTCGCGACAGAGCGTTAACGGCAGCCCAGGACCAGGCGAGGTCCGCCGGACTGGACCGCGCCTCAGTGACGGAAGTGGCGATGTCCCGTCATGACCATCGCGAGGCCGGCCTCGTCGGCCGCCGCGATCACGTCCGAGTCGCGCATCGAGCCGCCCGGCTGGATCACCGCCGTCGCACCCGCCTCGGCCGCGGCCAGCAGACCGTCGGCGAATGGGAAGAAGGCATCCGACGCCACGACCGAACCGACCGCGAGGCTCTCCGACAGGTTGAGGCGCTTGGCGCCCTCGGCGGCCTTCCAGGCGGCGATGCGCGAAGAATCGACCCGCGACATCTGACCCGCGCCGATCCCCACGGTGGCGCCGGCCTTGGCGTACACGATGGCGTTCGACTTCACGTGCTTGGCGACTCGGTAGGCGAACCGGAGGTCGGCGAGTTCCGCCTCGGTCGGCGCACGCCGGGTGACGACCTGGAGCGGCATGTCGTCCACGACGGCCGCGTCGCGGCCCTGGACCAGCAGGCCGCCGGAGAGGGAGCGCACGGTCTCGCCGGCGGCCCGGGGATCGGGCAGGCCGCCGGCCAGGAGGAGCCGCAGGTTCTTCTTGGCCGCGACGATCGCCGCCGCCTCGGGCGTGGCATCCGGGGCGATGATCACCTCGGTGAAGATCTCGACGATCCTGCGGGCCGCCTCTTCGTCCAGCGTCCGGTTCAGCGCCACGATACCGCCGAAGGCCGAGGTCGGGTCGCAGCTCAGCGCCCGCTCATAGGCCTCCACCAGGCTCGCGCCCTCAGCGACGCCGCACGGGTTGGCGTGCTTGATGATCGCCACCGCGGCCGAACGCGCCGGGTCGAACTCGGCGACGCATTCGTAGGCCGCATCCGTGTCGTTGAAGTTGTTGTAGGACAGTTCCTTGCCCTGGAGCTGGCGGGCCGTGGCGACGCCGGCGCGCGGCTTGCCGGGAGCCCGGTAGAAGGCGGCGCTCTGGTGCGGGTTCTCCCCGTAGCGCAGCCCTTGCGCGAGGGTGCCGCCGAAGGCGCGGAACAGGGCCGGCTCGTCGGAACCGAAGCGGCCCGCCATCCAGTTGGCGATAGCCGCGTCGTAGGCGGCAGTGCGGGCAAACGCCTTCTGCGCCAGGCGGCGCCGCAGCTCCGCCCCGGTGGCGCCGTCGTTGGCTTCGAGCGCGGCCAGAACGGCCGAATAGTCCGAGGCGTCGGTGACGACGGCAACGTCCGCGTGGTTCTTGGCCGCCGCGCGGATCATGGCCGGCCCGCCGACATCGATGTTCTCGATGCAGTCGGCATCCGGCCTGTCGGCCGCGATGGTCGCCTCGAACGGGTAGAGGTTCACCACCAGCAGGTCGATCGCGCCGATCCCGTGGGCGGCGAGCGCGGCTTGGTGCTCGGGGTTGTCGCGGATGGCGAGCAGGCCGCCATGCACCGCCGGATGAAGCGTCTTCACCCGGCCATCCATCATCTCGGGGAAACCGGTCAGGTCGGCGACCTCGGTCACCGGCAGGCCGGATTCCTGCAGCGCCCGGTGGGTGCCCCCTGTCGAGACCAATGCGACGCCGCGCTCGTGCAGCGCCCGGGCGAAGTCGACGAGGCCGGTCTTGTCGGAGACCGAGAGGAGCGCGCGGGAGACCCGCACCTGATCGTGCGCCATAGCTTCGTGCCGGGGTTCGAGATTTCGGCGCGCGGTAGCATGGAAACGGGCAGCCGGGCCAGCCGCCCTGTCAAGATGGCGCGATGCCCCTGAGGGGCGCCGAGGCCAGGCGCTCGAAGCTCCAGCGCACCTCGACATCCTCGGCGACCCGCAGGTGGAGCACGATCTGGTCGGTGCGGCGCGGTCCGGTCAGTCCGGAGAAGTAGACGCTCTCCTCGAGGGCGATCTCGGCGTTCTCCGCGCGGAAGGTCCAGATCTCGCCGAGCGCCGAGGCGAGTTCGAGGCCTTCCGGAACGCCCCGCACGGCTATGCCGGGATGCAGGTGGAAGCGGATGGCGACGTTCTGGCCGCGCTGGCGCGCTCGGCTGGAGGCCTTGCCCTGGCGCAGGAAGGCGTCCCGGCCCTCCAGGCGCGCGGTCGCGGCGAAGAGCTGCCAGCGCCGCTCGTGCACGATTCCGAAATCTCGCCCGTAACCGTCGTGCCGGGCCGCGAGGGTGACGCTGTCGTCATCCTCGGCCCGCTCGGCCGCCACCTCGGACGGGCCGCCCAGCACCACGGGACCACGCCGCCGGATCAGCCAGTCGGCCAGCCAGCGATCACCCCACCAGCCGGTGCGGGTGAGGAACCGGCACGAGGACGCGTCGCCGACCGAGGCGGTGGAGTGCGCGGGCGTCGAGCGGGCGAGGAGGCGCAGATCCGGCCCACTCGCCGGCAGGCCGCAATTGACGATGATCCGTTGGGGGCCACTCGACATCTCGAAGGCGAGGCAGCCGGCCCCGGCATTGACCGAATAGGGCAGCGGCGGGCTCGCGCCGACATCGGCCACGATGACGACCCGGCCACCCTCCAGGCGCTCGTAGCCGGAGTTCGGCGCATGCATCAGCGGCCGGGCGAGCGCGCCGTCGTAGACCAGAAGCGTCGCGAGATGGTCCGCATCGGTCGCGCCCATGCCGTTGAAATGGCTGAGCGAGGCGTCCGGGTGCCGCAGCAGCCGCAGGAGCGGCAGCATTCGGTCGACGGCGCGCAGCAACGCGAGCGGCGGCTCGACGCTGCGGCTGAGATAGCTCTGCCGCAGGGGCAGCAGGTCGAGCAGCAGCTCCATGGCGAAGCGCGGGTCGCGGGAGCGGTGGCCGCCGTCGGTGAGGATCTGCCGGTCGAGCTCCCGCGACAGGATCCGGGTCGCCCGGCGCAGGATCGGCTGGATGCCGTCGCAGCACAGGCCGGCATAGCAGAGCGCCACTGCGGCGTTGAGGCGCCATTGCGGCGGCACGCCGCGCCGGATGTCGCGCTCGAGCTGCTGCGCGTTGCGGGCGATCGCCTTGAGGAAGTTCTGGTAGAAGCCGTGGTCGGCACCCTCCAGAACGAGCGGGGATTGGCACAGGAACGAGATCAGCCGCCGGGCCGCCACCGGCGTCTGCCGGGCGAGCGCCGCGTCGCCCCGTCCGGCGATGAAATCGGCCACGAAGGCGCGGGCATTAGCCCGAGCGAGCGCGGTGTCGGCGGCGCGCAGGTGCCGCAGCCAGCCGAAGCCGTAGAGCTCGTCGGCCCATTCCGGCGAGGGCGGGGCATAATCGAAGGGTGAGCCGCCGCTCGCAGCCAGGGAGCGGCCCGCGAAGACGAACAGGCCGGCGTAGATGTCGTCCGCGAAGGTCGCGTCGGAGGTACGCAGATCCTGGGGGGCGATCACCAGCCCGGTTACTCGCATCCGGGCGAGGATGTCGGGCGGAGCGGTGACGCTGGCGCTGGCCGCGCGGACTGCGCGCGCGGCCTCGCGCGCGACGAGCCGATAGAAACGCCAGCGGTCAGGCCCCCAAGCCACGCGATCTCCGAGCTGCGCGTTTTCACAAGGCCCCAAGGCCTTGAGCCCTCGTCGACGAGGATCGGCTGGCACCCGTTTCGTAAGGCTAGTGGGGGCGTCTTAACCGCCGGTTTACGCTATGTCATGTCCGACGCGGTGAAGGCGAACCACGGCGAGGCCTCGAGATGTACCCGCGCGGCCGCAGCTTCACCCGTCATCCCGGGACCGCGCAGCGGAGCCCGGGATTCAGAGCCGCCGATGCGCCAGGATATCGCGCGACAGCACTTCCGGATTGCCCGCCTCCGGCGTGCCCCTTCGGGTCCGGGCTTGCCTTCGGCGCCCCAGAATGACGCGTCCGATCGACTGACGCGAGACCTCGATGCGGCCGGCAATCGTCCCATGCGTGGCACTTAAGCCCGCACGAAGATTGAAGCTCACGCCCACCTGATCGCCAGAGGCGCTAGCCCGGCATCAACGCGGCGTCGAAGGCCTGCACGTTCGATCGCATCAGGTCGAGATAGGTCGCGGCCGGGCCGTCCGGTGCCGAGAGCGCGTCGGAATAGACCTTGCCGCCGATCCGGGCACCGCCCTCGCGGGCGATCTGCGCCATCTGGCGCGGATCGCTGATGTTCTCGAGGAAGACCGCAGGGACGCGCTCCTTGCGGATCTGCCGGATGATCGCCGCGATATCCCGCGGGCTCGCCTCGCTGTCGGTGGACACACCTTGCGGTGCGATGAAGCGCAGGCCGTAGGCCGCCGCAAAATAGCCGAAGGCGTCGTGGGTCGTGATGATGCGCCGCCGCTCCGGCGGGATGCGGGCGATCGTCGTCCGGACGTCCCGCTCCAGCACGTCGAGCTTGACGAGGAAGGCGGTCGCAGCCTCCCGATAGGCGTCCGCATGGGCCGGATCGACCTTGGCGAGCCCGTCCCGAATATTCGCCACGTAGATCCGTACGTTGGCGACATCCTGCCAGGCATGCGGGTCCACGGCGTGATCCCCGTGTCCGTGGTCGCGGTCACCTGGGCCGTCCCCATGGGCATGTTCGTCCTGCGCGGCGATCGGCGTGATCCCCGTGGAGGCGACCACCACCGGTGCGCGGGTGCCGGAGGCGCGGATCAGCCGGTCGAGCCATCCCTCCAGTCCCAGGCCGTTGACGAAGACGATGTCGGCCTCGGCGACCTTGCGTGCGTCGCCCGGCGAGGGGCTGAACCCGTGCGCGTCGGAGTCGGGGCCGACGAGCGGCGACACCGTCACGTGCGCGCCGCCCACCTCCCGCACCAGATCGGCGAGGATCGAGAAGCTCGCGACCGCACGGACCGGACGCTCCCCGGATCCCGCCGCGGCCGGCCCGCCGAGGCCGAGACACAGGGCCAGAACCGCGAGCCACGCCATCCCGATCGTTGCCGTCGCCCGCCGCACCATGTCCGCCTCCGCCAACCGCATGGCACCGGACGTAATGTAACGTTGTTACATACACAAGCGGGATACAAGCCCGGCGCTCGATGCGCGGCGTTGGGCGCTGCCGCCGACCGCCGGTCAGCACGGCCCCAAGAGCGTCAAGACGGAGGTGTTCATGTCCCGACGTTTGAGAGCGGCCATCCTGATCACCGGTGCCCTCGGGCTGGGGCTTGCCGGCGCGGCCGTCGCGCGCGACCACGGCCCCGAGGGTTTCCGCGGGCACGGGCGGTGGAGCGCGCTCAGCCCCGAGGACCGTGCGGCCTTCACGGATGCCCGCATTGCGGCCCTGCATGCCGGCCTGAAGCTCAATCCCGACCAGGAAAAGCTGTGGCCACCGGTGGAAGCCGCGATCCGCGACATGGCGAAATTGCGCCAGCAGCGCCGCGAGGCCATGCGCGACCGGCCCAAATTCGGCGACGACGCCCCCGCGGCCCTTCGGGCGATGGCGGATTCCGCGACTGCCCGCGGCGACGCCCTGCGCAAACTCGCCGACGCCTCGCAGCCGCTCTACGCCAGCCTGGACCAGGATCAAAAGCGGCGCGCCATGATCCTCGCGCGTCCCATGGGCGGACCGCGTTACGGCGGCTGGCATCACGGCCATGACGACGATCGCGGGCCGCGCGACGACGACCGCTGACCAAAAGCCTTGATCCGCGGCGGCGGCGGCGGCAAACCGCTGCCGCCGCGCATCCTGTCCGGCGGCGGCATTGACCCGACCCGGTAGGTTTCATGGCGCGCCTTCCCGGCGACACGGCCCCCCTCCTCGCCCGGCTCTGGCGCATCTGGCTGTACCCACACCGGGCCACCCTCGCGGTCGTGCTGGTGCTAATCGCGCTGGTGGGCGCCTCGACCGGGCTGTACCCGGCGTTGATCAAGGCCGCGTTCGACGCCTTCGACCGCAAGGACGCCGCGGCGATCGCCTACGGGCCGCTGGTGGTGATCCTGGTCACGGCCACGCGCGGATTTGCGCTCTACGGGCAGACGGTGCTGACCAACCGCGTCGTGACCCGGGTCGAGGCCGACATGCAGGCGGCGCTCTACGGGCACCTGATCGACTCGGATCTCGCACAGCTCGGCCGCGAGAGCCCTGCGGCGCTGACCCAGCGCTTCACCACAGACTTCGCCTTCATCAAGGAGGCGCTGACCCGCATCTCGACCGTGCTGCTCCGCGACATCGCCATGTTGATCGGCTTGGTGGCGGCGCTGATCTGGATGGATCCGGTGCTGACATTGGTGGCCGGCGTCACGGTCCCGTTCGTGGCCGGGCCGATCGGCCGGATTGGCAAGAAGCTCCGGCGGGTCTCGACCTCGACGCAGGAGCAGATGGGCGCCACCGCCAGCCTGATCTCCGAGAGCCTGCAGGGCGCCCGCGTCGCCAAAACCTACGCGATGGAACCCTACCTTAAGGGCCGCGCCGCAGCGGCGCTCGACGAGGTGCGCCGCCTCAAGATGAAGGCCGCCAATGCCCGCGGTCGCCTCGACCCGCTCCTCGAGATCGGCGGCGGCATCGCGGTAGCGGGCGTGCTGGTGCTGGTCGGGCAGCGCGTCCTGGCTGGCGAGAAGACGGTCGGCGACTTCACCGGCTACGTCGCAGCCTTGTTGCTGGCCGCGCAGCCGGCCCGGGCGCTGGGCAATCTCAACGCCATCCTGCAGGAGGCGGCGGCCGCGCTGCGGCGCTACTTCGACGTGATGGACGAGGCGCCTGCCATCCGCGAGGCGCCGGGTGCCCGGCCGTTGACGGTGACCGCCGGCGCAATCCGCTTCGCGGAGGTCCGCTTCCGCTACCGGCCGGACGCGCCGGCGCTGGAAGGCATCGACCTCGTGGCCGCGGCCGGCTCGGTGACGGCGCTGGTCGGGCGCTCCGGATCCGGGAAATCCTCGCTGCTCAACCTCGTCCCGCGCCTCTACGACGTCACCGGCGGCGCCGTGACCATCGACGGCCAGGACGTCCGTGCCGTGACCCTGGCGTCCCTGCGCGCCGCGGTGGCGGTGGTCTCGCAGGAGGTCGTCCTATTCGACGACACGATCGCCGCCAATATCGGCTTCGGCCGTCCGGGGGCGACCGGCGCGGAGATCGAGGCGGCAGCCCGCGCCGCGGCGGCTCACGGCTTCGTCACCGCCCTGCCGGAGGGTTACGAATTCCGCGTCGGCCCCGGCGGCGGCCGGCTATCCGGCGGCGAACGGCAGCGCGTGGCCCTTGCCCGCGCCTTCCTCAAGGACGCGCCGATCCTGCTCCTCGACGAGGCGACCTCGGCCCTCGATTCCGAATCGGAGCGCCTAGTCCAGGAGGCGCTGACCCGACTGATGCGCGGCCGAACCACCCTGGTGATCGCCCATCGCCTGTCGACCGTGCGCGACGCCGATCAGATCGCCGTGATGGACGCCGGCCGCGTGATCGAAACTGGACGCCACGACGACCTGCTCGCGGCCGGCGGCGCCTATGCGCGCCTGCACCGGCTGCAGCTGTCGGAGCCCGCGACCGCGGAATGACTCGCATGTGCGGCGACGCCGTCATGCGCCGGCTCCGTAGATTCGCGCGCCGGAGCGCGCCATAAGGGCCTCAGCCGATGAGGACCACACCGTGAGCGACCTGACGTTCGAGATCCAAAGTCATCCCACCCCGCGGACCGCCGAGGAGCGGGCCGCGCTGATGGCGAATCCCGGCTTCGGCAAGGTGTTCACCGACCACATGGTGGTGGCGCGCTACGAGGCCGGTCGCGGCTGGCACGACGCCCGGATCCAGGCGCGCCAGGCGATCCCCCTCGATCCCGCCTCCGCGGTGCTGCACTACGCGCAGGAAATCTTCGAGGGCCTCAAGGCCTATCGCACCGCCGACGGCGGCGCCGCCCTGTTCAGGCCGGACGCCAACGCCCGCCGCTTCCGCCACTCGGCCGAGCGCCTGGCGATCGCGCCGTTTCCGGAGGACGCGTTCGTCGAGGCGATGCACAAGCTGGTCGAGATCGATCGCGCCTGGATCCCCAACACGCCGGACGGGAGCCTCTATCTCCGGCCGTTCATGATCGCCACGGAGGCGTTCCTCGGCGTCAGGCCGGCCTCCGAGTACCTGTTCATCACCATCGCGTCGGCGGTGGGCTCGTACTTCAAGGACCCGAATAACGCCGTCTCGGTCTGGGTCTCGGAGCATTACACGCGAGCGGCACCGGGCGGCACCGGCGCGGCCAAGTGCGGCGGCAATTACGCGGCGAGCCTCGCGGCGCAATCAGAGGCGGTCGCGCAGGGCTGCGAGCAGGTCGTGTTCCTCGACGCGGTCGAGCGCCGCTACATTGAGGAACTCGGCGGCATGAACGTGTTCTTCGTGTTCGAGGACGGGACGCTGGTCACGCCGCCGCTGTCGGACAGCATCCTGCACGGGATCACCCGCGATTCGGTTCTCACGCTGGCGCGGGAGGCCGGGCTGACCGTGAAGGAAGAGCCCTACACGATCGACGCGTGGCGCACCGACGTGCGAGAGGGCCGCCTGACCGAGGCCTTCGCCTGCGGCACGGCGGCGGTGATCACGCCGATCGGCACCGTGAAGGGCCGGGAGGAGAGCTTCACCATCGGGAACGGCAAGGCCGGGCCGGTGGCCCAGCGGCTGCGAAGCCTTCTGGTGGACATCCAGCGGGGCAACACCAATGACGCCCATGGCTGGTTCCAGAAGGTCTTTTAGGGTCTTCGGAGGGCACGTTGAGGTTTCACGGCTCGCCCTCCCGATCTGACACGCGCCCACCCACCCGCCTCTGCGGGGGCGGGAAGGAGACGCGCGGATGACCGACGCGCCGGCCACCGCCCCGGAAGCGGCCATCGGCCCCTGGAACCCGGGCGTCCGGTCCGATCTGCCGTCCGCCTTTCTGCCGCTGGTCACCGTCTACCGGTCCGAGCACGTCGAGACGCCGCTTCGCGACGCCCTGGATCTGAGTGACCTCTGCGGGCTGCCTGCCCGGCAGCTCACCCGGTTCCGGGCCGGCCGCCTCGTCGTCCACGAGGTCCTCATCCGGGTCATGTCGGACTTGTCCGTGCCGGTGGGCGCGGTCTACGCCGACCTCGGCGTGAACTTCCGGGCCATCGTCGCCACGATCCTGCGCGAGGGCATCGAGCCCCGCCTCGGCGAGGTTGAGGCCGTTCTTGCCGGGATCCGCTCCGAGGCCGACGCGGTGCTCGACCGCGAGATCGCCGCTATTCTGAACGACCCGCCGGCCCCGCCTCCGCCGGAGCCGCGCTGGCTCGACCGGCTCCTCGGGCGCCGCCCTCCGACCATCGAGGCCCCGCGCGAGGATCTCCCGACCCGGGCCCTGCGCCATCTCGAAACTTGGCAGCGGCGCGCCGCCGAGGCCGGAGACGGCCTGGAAATCGCCGCCTGCGAGGCCCTGCGCACCGTGGTTTCGGGCCTCATCGCCCGCCAGAACGCCGTCATCCGCGACGCGGCCCTGCTGCGGACCATCGCGGGAACGCTGGTGTCGAACGGCTACGGCAGCCGCCGCATCGGCGAACTGATCGAACCCTGGATCGGCGCGGTGGTGGAAGCGCGCGGCTACCGCCGTCTGGTGCCGCAGGACCACCCGGTGGTGATGAACGTCAAGGGTGCCTCGGCCTCCGGCAAGAGCACGATCCGCCCCTACCAGCTCGGGCTTGCCAAGCGCCTCGGCATGGCGTGGTCGGATTTCGCGGTCATCACCCCGGACGTGTGGCGCAAGTACCTCCTCGACTACGACAGCCTGGGCCCGGCCTCTCGCTACGCTGGGACTCTGACGGGCTACGAGGTCGAGATCATCGACATGAAGCTCGACCGCTACGTCACCCGCAAGGCAGCCGAGCGGCGGATCTCGAACCTCCTGATCGACCGATTCCGGTTCGACAGCTTCCAGGCCGAGGCGGGCTCGGATGGTGGCGGCCAGCTGCTCACGCGGTTCGGCGACCGGGTCTACATGCAGTTCATGGTCACGCCTCCGGCCGACACCGTCGAGCGGGCCTGGAAGCGCGGCGAGCTGTTCGGCCGCTACAAGGCGGTGGAGGACCTGCTGGCCCACAACGTCGAAGCCTATACCGGGATGCCGCGCCTGTTCTTCAACTGGGCGCTGTCGCGGGACAAGCAGGTGGTCTGCGAGTTCCTCGACAACAGCGTGCCGCTCGGCGAGCGCCCGCGCACGATCGCGTTCTGGGCGGACGGGATCCTCAACATCCTCGACGTGAAGGGGCTGGTCGACATCGACCGCTTCCGGAAGGTCGATATCTTCGCCCGCGGCCCCGAGGCAGTGTTCAAGGGCGCCGACCTCTCGGCATCCGCCAACACCGCCTTCCTGCGCGAGTGCCTGCGCCGGATGGCAGTCGTCCGCTTCGTTCAGGCCGAGACCGGACGGGCAATCCTGCGCCTCGATCGCGGGCGGATCACCGCGCTGGATCCAAGCGCCCTGGCGGCGGTCAAGGAGGGGTCGGAATGGGCGGCCGCCTGCGCGCTCATCGGCTTTCCCGACGATCCGACCCCGATTCCCGCCCTCGATGAGACGCTGAACCCGGCCGACGCGCCGACCCTCGGTGCCTGGGGGCCTCGTACTGCCACAGAGGAGCGATAGCGATGCTGGGTGGCGCTCTCGGGTGTGTCGGGACGGCGGAAACCGGTGCGCCAACCTGGGTTGCTTCACTCCGCCCGCACAGACGGGGGCGAGGCCACCACCGCAAGCGGGAAGATCGCCCGTCGGGACGCTGTGCCGGCCGATTCCGTCCGGGGGTGAAACGGAATAATATCGCCGTCCTGACAGTTCATCCCGTCCGTCTCACGCTGGTATATTGCATACCTGGAACGGATGTGCATGATCATCGGCGTACGAGAGACGCCGCCAATGCGAGGCTGCGCCGCCCAAGAGAGAGGCTCAGGGATGGAACGCCAGGATTCGCCATCGGCGAAATGGTGGCAGCTCGCCTTCGGCGTGATCTGCATGGCCATGATCGCCAACCTTCAATACGGTTGGACGTTGTTCGTCGATCCGATCGACCAGCGCTATCACTGGGGCCGCGCGGCCATCCAGCTCGCCTTCACGCTGTTTGTCGCCACCGAGACCTGGCTTGTGCCGGTCGAGGCCTGGTTCGTCGACCGCTACGGTCCGAAGATCGTGGTCGCCTTCGGCGGCGTGATGATCGCCCTGGCCTGGACGATCAACGCCTACGCCGACAGCCTCGCCATGCTGTATCTCGGAGCCGTAATCGCCGGCATCGGCGCGGGCTCGGTTTACGGCACCTGCGTGGGCAACGCCCTCAAGTGGTTCCCGCATCGCCGCGGCCTCGCCGCCGGTGCCACGGCCGCCGGGTTCGGCGCAGGTGCGGCGATCACGGTGGTACCGATCGCCCGCATGATCGCTTCGAGCGGCTACCAGGACGCCTTCCTGTATTTCGGTCTCGGCCAGGGTGCCGTGGTGCTGGCCCTCGCCTTCCTGCTGCGCAAGCCGTCGACCAACACGCCGGTCCAGCGCAAGAGCACGCGCCTGCCGCAGACCAAGGTCGACCGCAGCCCCCGCGAGGCGGTGCGCACGCCGGTCTTCTGGGTCATGTACGTGATGTTCGTGATGGTGGCGTCGGGCGGCCTGATGGCGGCGGCGCAGATCGCCCCGATCGCTCACGACTTCCAGGTGGCGAATGTCCCGGTGAGCCTGTTCGGCCTCCAGATGGCCGCGCTGACGCTGGCGATCTCCCTCGACCGCATCTTCGACGGGTTTGGGCGACCGTTCTTCGGCTTCGTCTCCGACCATATCGGCCGCGAGAACACGATGTTCATCGCCTTCTCCACGGCGGCGCTGGCGGTGATCGTGCTGCTGACCTACGGCCACATCCCGATGGTGTTCGTGCTGGCCACTGCGGTGTATTTCGGGGTGTTCGGTGAGATCTACTCGCTGTTCCCGGCGACCTGCGGCGACACGTTCGGCTCCAAATACGCCGCCAGCAATGCCGGCCTGCTCTACACCGCCAAGGGCACCGCAGCCTTCCTGGTCCCGTTCGCCAGCCTGCTCTCGGCGGCATACGGCTGGTCGGCGGTGTTCACGCTGATCATCATCCTCAACGTGACTGCGGCGGCGCTCGCCATGTTCGTGCTGCGCCCGATGCGGGCCCGCTACCTCGCCGAGACCGAGCACGCCCCCGCGCTCGCCGCCCGACCAGTCCGGACGGCCTGAACGGTCTTCGATCTCACGACTTCAATCAACCGACACATAGACGCCACGGATCACCCACCCTCCCCCTCATCCTGAGGTGACGACGCGAAACGGAGGCCTTCATGGAGGCCTACAGAGATCGCAGAGGCCTTCGAGAGCTCCTTCGAGGCCCGCCACTTGCGGGCACCTGAGGATGAGGGCGGAGGGTGGGAGATCCTCCAGCCAGCTGGCGCCGAGAGCCGCCCCTATCGACACCGATCCTCCGGGAGACATCGTGATGACCGCACTCGCCAAGATCGTCCACACCAACCCCGAAGTCGACGCCGAGCCGGAGCTGACCGACGGCTTCCACCTCGTCATCGACGCGCTCAAGCTCAACGGCATCGAGACGATCTACGGCGTCCCGGGCATCCCGATCACCGATCTCGGCCGCATGGCTCAGGCCGAGGGGATGCGGGTGATCTCCTTCCGCCACGAGCAGCATGCCGGCAATGCCGCGGCGATCGCGGGCTTCCTGACCCAGAAGCCGGGCATCTGCCTCACCGTCTCGGCCCCGGGCTTCCTCAACGGCCTGACGGCGCTCGCCAACGCCACCACCAACTGCTTCCCGATGATCCTGATCTCGGGCTCCTCCGAGCGCGAGATCGTCGACCTGCAGCAGGGCGACTACGAGGAGATGGACCAGCTCGCCATCGCCAAGCCCCTGTGCAAGGCGGCCTTCCGGGTGCTGCACGCGGCCGACATCGGCATCGGCGTCGCCCGCGCCATCCGCGCCGCCTGCTCGGGCCGTCCGGGCGGCGTCTACCTCGACCTGCCCGCCAAGCTGTTCTCACAGGTGATGGACGCCGAGGCCGGCCAGAAGTCGCTGGTCAAGGTGATCGATCCGGCGCCCGCCCAGCACCCCGCCCCCGAGGCGATCGCGCGCGCGCTCGAGGTTCTGAAATCCGCCAAGCGGCCGCTGATCGTGCTCGGCAAGGGCGCCGCCTACGCGCAGGCCGACGACGCCATCCGTTCGCTGGTCGAGACCAGCGGCATTCCGTACGTGCCGATGAGCATGGCCAAGGGCCTCCTGCCCGACACCCACCCGCTCTCGGCCGGCGCGGCCCGCTCGACGGCGCTGAAGGACTCGGACGTGGTGCTGCTGGTCGGCGCCCGGCTTAACTGGCTGCTGTCGCACGGCAAGGGCAAGAGCTGGGGCGAGCCGGGCTCGACCAAGTTCATCCAGATCGACATCGAGCCCCGCGAGATGGACTCGAACGTCGAGATCGTGGCGCCCGTCGTCGGCGACATCGCCTCCTGCGTGCAGGCGCTCCTCGACGGCATGGGCCAGGGCTGGCAGCAGCCCCCGTCCGATTGGATCGAGACGCTCAAGACCAAGCGTGAGGCGAACATCGCCAAGATGGCGCCGAAGCTCATGAGCAACGCCTCGCCCATGAACTTCCACGCCGCGCTCGGGGCGCTGCGCACCATCGTCAAGGAGCGGCCCGACGCGATCCTGGTCAACGAGGGCGCCAACACCCTCGACCTCGCCCGGGGCATCATCGACATGTACCAGCCGCGCAAGCGCCTGGATGTCGGCACCTGGGGCATCATGGGCATCGGCATGGGCTTCGCCGTCGCGGCCGCCGTCGAGACCGGCAAGCCGGTGCTCTGCGTCGAGGGCGACAGCGCCTTCGGCTTCTCCGGCATGGAAGTCGAGACGATCTGCCGGTACGGCCTGCCGGTCTGCATCGTGGTGTTCAACAACAACGGCATCTACCGCGGCACCGACACGGATCCGACCGGCCGCGACCCGGCCACCACGGTGTTCGTGCCGGATTCCCGCTACGACAAGATGATGGAGGCCTTCGGCGGTGTCGGCTACCACGTCACCACGCCGGACGAGCTGACCCGCGCGGTCAACGAGGCGATGAACTCGGGCCGTCCGGCCCTGGTCAACGCCGTGATCGACCCGGCCGCCGGCAGCGAGAGCGGCAATATCGGCAGCCTCAACCCGCAGAGCGGCATCAAGAAGAAGAAGTGAGGTCGCAACTCTCGCGCGATCTCTGATCCGAGACCATCAAGGCCGGGCTCGCGTGTCGAGCCCGGCCTCTTGCCTTGATGAGAACGCGCATCGCGGGTCCGTGCGGGATGGCGTTCCGCTGAAGCTCCTGGCCACTCGGAGATCTTCACCCGCACCGTCGTCACGAGCGAAGCGAAGTGCCCCGGGGCAGCGCGGCCGCGATCCGCGTGAAGCCACTGGATTGCTGCGCTGCGCCCGCGAAGACGGCGCCGGATCCGTCATCCGTTCGGTGACGGTGCATCCATGATCGATCCAGACCTTGCCGGCCGCCTGCATTTCCGGCACCGGCTGCCCACGAACGAGCCTCTCCCCCCAGGGCGGCACGCGCTCGGCCTCTTCGCCGAGCGCGATGCGGTGCTGGTGGTCCCCGAGGGCCTCGATCCGCGCCGGCCCTGCCCGCTCGTCGTGCTGTTCCACGGCGGCGGCGGCAGCGCTGAGCGCATCCTGCCGATGCTGGAGGGGCACGCCCGCGCCGAGCGCTTCCTGCTCCTTGTTCCGCAATCTCTGTTTCCGACCTGGGACATCGTCATCGCCGGCCACGGGCCGGACCGGGAGCGGGTCGCGGCGGCGCTCAACGCAGTGGCCGACCGCTTCCTGCTCGATCCGGGGCGGCTCTGCTTCGCCGGCCACTCGGATGGCGGCAGCTACACCCTCTCACTCGGACTCGCGAACGGCGACGTCGCCAGCCACCTCATCGTCTCGTCGGCCGGGTTTCTGTCGGTGCACTCGCAGGTCGGCGCGCCGCGGATCTTCCTGTCACACGGCACGCAGGATGCGCAGATCCCGATCGCGCGGAGCGCGCGCGTCCACGTACCCAAGCTTCGGGAAGCCGGCTACGACGTGACCTATGTCGAGTATGACGGCCCCCACGCGCATCAGCCGCCTGTCGTGGCGCAGGCCGTGGCGTTCTTCGTTTCAGGCGGGACGAGAGCGGCTTAGAGCTGTTCCCGATCGCGTTGGAGCTCAGGAGACGACCGCGTCCTGGGCCGCGGTGACCCATCCCTCCCCTCATCCTGAGGTGCCGGAGCGCAGCGGAGGCCTCGAAGGAGGCTCCAGGGATCGCGCGTCTGGCTGGAGCCCTCCTTCGAGGCGGCTCATGCCGCACCTCAGGATGAGGGGAGTGGGTTGGACGAGCGTTCTTCTCTGCGCCATCGCGAACTCAGCGGGCGAATTTGGAAATTCACCGCCCCTTCGTCTTTGCGAGCGAAGCGAAACAATCCAGGGCAGCGCGACATCGCCGAGCGTGGCACTCCTGGGTTGCTTCGCTCCGCTCGCAACGTCGGGCTGGATCTCGCAGCCGTATGTCAAAGGCGGATCACGGCACCCTGCCCTACCGCCACCGATCGATGGCCTGCATGCGAAACTGTTTCGCGTCCTGACATGAAAAAGGACGGCGCCGCTGGGCGCCGTCCTGTCTTGGTATCGCGAAGACGGCGGTCGATCAGACCGCGCGAGCCTCGTGCATCGCCCGGATCTGCTCCGGCGTGTAGCCCAGGTCCGCGAGGACCTCGTCGGTGTGCTCGCCGAGCAGCGGCGAGGCCTTCACCTCGACCTTCAGGTCGGAGAACTTGATCGGGCTACCGACGGTCAGGTACTTGCCGAGCTTCGGATGCGCCACCTCGACGACGGTGCCGCTCTCGCGCAGCGACTTGTCCTCGGCGATCTCCTTCATCGACAGCACCGGCGCGCAGGGGATGTCGTAGGTGCGCAGGATGTCGACCGCCTCGAACTTGGTCTTGTCGGCGAGCCACTCCTCGATCGTCTTGAAGATATCGAAGATCTTGTCCTGGCGGGCCCGCGGGGTGTTGTAGCCCGGATCCGTGATCCACTCCTCCTTGCCGAGCGCCTTGCAGATCGGCGCCCAGGCGTGGCCCTGGATCGTGAAGTAGATGTAGGCGTTCGGGTCGGTCTCCCAGCCCTTGCACTTCAGCACCCAGCCCGGCTGGCCGCCGCCGCCCGCATTGCCGCCGCGCGGCACCACGTCGGAGAACTCGCCGTGGGGGTATTGCGGGTACTCCTCGAGGTAGCCCAGCGCGTCGAGGCGCTGCTGGTCGCGCAGCTTCACCCGGCAGAGGTTGATCACCGAGTCCTGCATCGACACGGCGACCTTCTGGCCCTTGCCGGTCTTGTTCTTCTGGTGGAGCGCCGTGAGGATGCCGATCGCGAGGTGCATGCCGGTGTTGGAGTCACCGAGCGCCGCGGCGCTGACAGTGGGCGGCCCGTCCCAGAAGCCCGTGGTCGAGGCGGCACCGCCCGCGCACTGGGCGACGTTCTCGTAAACCTTAAGGTCCTCGTAGTGGTGACCGTCCGAGAAGCCCTTCACCGAGGCGAGGATCATGCCGGGGTTCAGCTCCTGGATGCGCGCCCAGGAGAAGCCCATCCGGTCGAGCGCGCCGGGGCCGAAATTCTCGACCATGACGTCGGAATCCTTGATCAGCTTCTCAAGGACTTCCTTGCCGGCCTGGGTCTTGGTGTCGAGGGTCAGCGAGCGCTTGTTCGAGTTCAGCATCGTGAAGTAGAGCGCGTCCGCGTCCTCGACGTGGCGCAGCTGGGTGCGGGTCACGTCGCCGGCGCCGGGGCGCTCGACCTTGATCACGTCGGCGCCGAACCACGCGAGCAGCTGCGTGCAGGCCGGCCCGGCCTGGACGTGCGTGAAGTCGATGATCTTGATCCCTTCCAACGGCTGGCTCATTGGGCGTTCTCCCTGTGCGGTTTGGTGATCGGGACCTTCGGATCGTTCGGCGGGCTCAAGGTGCCCGGTACGACGGATCCGAGGAGGCTTCGAGTTCGGCCACGCGCTGGCGCAGGCGCTTCTCCTCGGCCCAGCGCTCGGTCTCGTCGCGGATCACCGCGACGATCCCGGTCACTCGGTTGGAGGCGTCCCGCACCATCCCCACCGTGAAGGCGATGGAGAGCTGGCGGCCGTCCTTGTGGATCGCCGGCACCCGCAGGGTCTGTGCCCCGTACCGGGTGACGCCGGTGTGCATGGTCTTCGCGTAGCCATCCCAGTGGCGGCGCCGGTGCCGCTCGGGGGTGATCAGGTCGAGGGTCTCTCCGAGCGCCTCCGCGGCGGTGAATCCGAAGATCCGCTCGGCAGCGGGGTTCCAGACCGTAATCGCACCCTCGGGATCGGCGACCACCACGGCGTCGCCGATCGCCTCCGCGAGGCCGACGGGCTCGCGATCGGATACGGCGGCCGTGCAGGTCGCTGCCTCTGTCATGCGCGGCCTTTCTCCTCACCACCGGAGCTAAAGTTCCGACTTCTCAGCGCCGTATCCCGTTGATGCGCCCCGTCGCTTGGTATTTGGTATGCCATATGCCGCGACACGTCAACGGCGGAGCCGAAGACTGCACTTTCATGCCGGACCAAGTGTAGCGCGCCGGGAGAGCCGCAGCGTGTCTCGCCCGGTGCCGGACGGGTGCTATCGCCTTCTCAGATTTGCCGCTTTCGGCGCGCAGGTACCCGCAAGCCCCGAGGCGCCGGCCAGCGGCTCGGCCGACCTGGAGACCATTTCGGTGATCCGTTTCGAGAAAGTCAGCAAAGTCTACCGCACGGACGGCCATCGGCGGACCATCCTCGAACAGGCCTCCTTCAGCCTGAAGCCGGGCATCTCCTACGGCATCCTCGGCATTAACGGCGCCGGCAAATCCACCACGATGCGGCTGATCGCGGGGACGGAAGACCCGACGCGCGGGAAGATCCACCGTGGGGTGCGGGTCTCCTGGCCCCTCGGCTTCGCCGGCGGCTTCCACCCCAGGATGACCGGACGCGACAACGTCACCTTCGTGGCCCGGATCTACGGTGAGGATCCGCGACGTGTTCTCGACTTCGTGGAGGATTTCTCGGAACTCGGCAGCTATCTGGACGTCCCGATCTACACCTACTCATCCGGCATGGGCGCGCGGCTCGCCTTCGGCATGAGCATGGCGATCCCATTCGACTGCTATCTGATCGACGAGATCACCTCGGTGGGCGATGCCCGCTTCTCAAAGCGCTGCGACGAAGTCTTCTCCCAGCGGCGCAAGCATGCCGACATCATCATGGTCTCGCACTCCATGGAGACGATTCGGCAATGGTGCTCGCAGGGCCTCGTGCTGCTCAATGGGCGCGCGATCGTCTACGAGGATGTCGACGACGCCATCGAGGTCTACCGGCGCCTCAACGCCTGAGGCGTCCCGGGTTTCGGCCGTAAAGACATGCTTTTGCCGTCTCGGCGTGCGACGGGTTTCGGACGCGCGCGCCGCTGTGGGACCGGGTGCCCGGTGATGGGTCGACCTTCATGGCCGGGGAGGCCGGGAATCAAGCCATGAACATGGAGATCCGGAAGGCCGAGGGGCAGCCGGTGACGACCGCGGATCGCCAGCAGGCGATCACCGAATCGTTGCGGCAGATCGCGCGCATGTCGCGCTTCGTCGACCGCAAGAAGGGGATCCGGTCCTTCCAGACCAGCGCCAAGAGCGATCCCTGGATCCCGATCCTGTTCGTGCTCTGCTTCGTGCTGCCGACGCTGGTCGGGGCGGTCTATTTCGGGCTGATTGCCTCGGACCGCTACGTGACCGAGGCGCGCTTTGCCATCCGGCAGGCGATCGGCGCGTCCGAGAAGGGGTCGGGCGGATCGGACACCAGCAGCTCCGACGGTGCAGGACAGATGGTCTCGCAGGACCGGCTGATTACGCGCGAATACATCCTGAGCCGACCGATGTTGGAGACGCTCGAAGCCCAGCTGCCGCTGCGCGCGTGGTTCAGCAGCGACAGCATCGACTATTTCTCGCGGTTCGACGCGGAAAAGCCGATTGAGAAATTTCTCCGCTACTGGAGACGCCGGGTCACCGTCTCCAGCGAACCCTCGTCCGGGATCATGTCGGTCTCCGTCGAGGCCTTCGATCGAGATCAGTCCCTCGCCATCGCCCAGGCTGTCATGAAGGAAGCCGAGCGGATGGTGAATGATCTCACCGTCAAGGCGCGCGCGGACGCGGTCGCGGAAAGCACGCGGGAGCTGGCGCTTGCCGGGGAGCAGATGAGCAGGATCCGCCTTGCGATGCGGGACCTTCGGAACCGCCAGGGAGTCGTCGACGCGCAGAAGGCCAACGACGTCAATCTCAAGATCATCGCGGAACTGCGGGCCTCCCGCATCACTCTGGCCAGCCAGCTTGCGATCGGCCAGCGCGATCTCGGCCCGGACTCCCGGCGGATCTTGGACTTCAAGCAGCAGATCAAGGATCTCGACGACAACATCGCGCGGATCGAGCGGCAATCCGCCGGCTCGGATCCGGAGCAGAAACAGCTCCTCTCCAACGCACTGATCCGTTTCGAGGCGCTGGAGAACGATCGCAAGAATGCCGAGAAGTATTACCAGCAGGTGCTGATGGCCTCCGAGCGCGCCCGCATCATCGCGGCACGGCAGATCGAGTTCTTCAGCCCGATCGTGCAGCCCGTGAGAGCGGAATCCGCTCTCGAGCCGCGGCGGATGCTGATGATCTCCCTGATCACCCTCGGTTCGGGGATCCTGTTCGGTGCGGCGATGTTCGCCCGCAAGATGATGGCCTGAGGCCGGGCTCCGGCGGCGAACGTGACGCTCAGCGGTCCGTGCCGACCGGTGCGCGCGATCCCTCGGCCGTCGGTCCGACCGTTCCGCCGGTCCAGCCTTGCGCCCGCCAGCCTTCCACGCGCTCGTCGAGATCGATCGAGTCCCCCTGGTCGAGCAAGGTCAGCACGCGCTCGGCCCGGCTCTCGTCGGCCCGCACCGTCACCAGCGTGCCGCCGCGCCGGACGCCCTCGGCGTAGGTCTCGGCCTCCCCTTCGCTGAGCCCCGCGCCGGTGAGGCCCCCGATCAGCCCGCCGGCCGCGGCACCGACCCCGGCGCCGGTCGCCGCCGCGACCAGCCAGCCCGCGGCGACCACGGGGCCGAGACCCGGGATCGCCAGGAGCCCGAGGCCGGCAAGCAGGCCCGCACCGCCCCCCAGCACCGTGCCGACCGTCGCGCCGGTGCCGGCGCCGTCCGCGGCATCGGCGGGATGACGTGCGGACCCGCCCGCCACAGGGGCGGCCGCGTCGGATCCGGGCCGATTCGCGATGATGCTGATATCGGCATGCGGGATGCCGGCCGCTTCGAGGTCGTCGACCACCCGCGCTGCGGCCTCGTACTCGTCGAACAGGGCGGTCAGGACGCGGACGGTCATAGCGGTCTCCCGAAGCCTCGGGCCTGTGCCCGCATGCATGGCGACAACGCGCACCGGCACGCGCGTGCCGGCCCGGCACGGTGCGGCTGCCGACCGGTCAAGCGGCGGGGCCGGGCGCGGTTCCCTCCGGCGACTCGGCCTTTCTTAACGCGCCGCTAACCTTCTGCCCGGCAGATCTTGCCGAGTGCGCGCGTGGAGTGCCTTCCCGGCGGACGGCAACGGATGGCAGTGATGGCGGAGACGGCGAGCGCGCCGGCACGGATTGGAGCGGCCGCGGCGCTCGGACAGTTCACGCTGCCGACGCGCGGCGACATCCAGGCGCTGTCGAAACGGTCGGACCTGCTGTTCGCCACCGGCGTCATGGGCATCCTGGCGGTCCTCATCTTCCCGCTGCCGGCGATCCTGCTCGACCTGCTCCTGGCCGTGTCGATCATCCTGTCCGTGCTGATCATGATGACCGGCCTGTCGATCGACAACCCGCTCGAATTCACCGTCTTCCCGACGCTGCTGCTCATCGCCACGATGCTGCGGCTCGCACTCAACCTCGCCTCGACCCGGCTGATCCTCGGCCACGGTCACGAGGGCACGGCGGCGGCCGGCCACGTGATCGAGGCCTTCGGCCATTTCGTTATGGGTGGCAATTTCGTCATCGGGATCATCGTGTTCGCGATCCTGATCATCGTGAACTTCGTGGTCATCACGAAGGGTTCGGGCCGCATCGCCGAGGTCGCGGCCCGCTTCACCCTCGACGCCATGCCGGGCAAGCAGATGGCGATCGATGCCGATCTCTCGGCGGGCCTGATCGACGAGAAGGCCGCCAAGGCCCGGCGCGCGGCGCTCGAGGAGGAATCGTCCTTCTTCGGCGCGATGGACGGCGCCTCGAAGTTCGTGCGCGGCGACGCGGTGGCCGCCTTGCTGATCACCTTCATCAACGTGGTCGGCGGAATCATCATCGGCGTGGCGCAGCAGGGCCTGAGCTTCGGCGAAGCGGCCAAGAGCTACACGCTGCTCACCATCGGCGACGGGCTGGCGAGCCAAGTGCCGGCGCTGATCGTCTCGACGGCCGCGGGCCTGCTGGTCTCGAAGGCCGGCGTGCGGGGTGCGGCCGACAAGGCGCTCGGCAAGCAGCTCGCGCATTATCCGAAGGCGCTCGGCATGTCGGCGGCCGTCATGCTGCTGATCGCCCTGCTGCCGGGCATGCCGATGCTGCCATTCCTGCTGCTGGGCGGCGGCGCGGGCTACGCCGCATGGCGCATCAACAAGAATGCCAAGGAGGCCCCTCCCCTCGACGCGCAGGGCGTCCCGATGGACGCGACCGCGGTGGCGGCCGCCGCCGCCGCCAAGGAAGAGACGGTCTCGGACCTCCTGAAGCTCGACGACCTCAAGCTCGAGATGGGCTACGCGCTCCTCGCGCTGGTCAACGGCGAGGGTCAGGACAGGCTCACCGACCAGATCAAGGCCCTGCGCCGGCAGCTCGCGGCGGAACTCGGCTTCGTGATGCCGTCCGTGCGCATCCTCGACAACGTCCAGCTCGACGCCAACAGCTACGTGGTCCGGGTCAAGGAGATCGAGGCCGGGACGGGCCGGATCTTCCCCGGCCAGTTCATGGCGATGGACCCGATGGGCGGTCAGGTCCAGCTGCCCGGTCAGCACATGCTGGAGCCGACCTTCGGCCTGCCGGCGACCTGGATCGACGCGGCGCTTCGCGATCAGGCGCAGCTCAAGGGCTACACGGTTGTCGACGCCGCCACCGTGGTCTCGACCCACCTCACCGAGGTCATCAAGGCGCACGTCTCGGAACTCCTCAACCACGTCGAGGTCTCGAAGCTGCTGCGCGAGCTGCCCAAGGAGCACGCCGAGCTGCTCAAGGAGATCGTGCCCTCGCAGATCTCCACGACCGGCATCCAGCGGGTGTTGCAGTTCCTCCTGGCCGAGCGCGTTTCGATCCGCGACCTCGGGGCGATCGTGGAGGCGGTCGCGGAGGTCGCGGGCGGTGTGAAGAACCCGCGCGATGTGGTCGAGCATGTCCGCGCCCGTCTCGGACGGCAGATCTGCGCGCAGTATCAGGATCAGAACGGCACCCTGCCGATCATCACGCTGTCACCGGCCTGGGAGCAGGCCTTCATGGAGTCGATCGTCGGCGAGCGCGAGGAGCGCTACCTCGCGATGCAGCCGTCGAAACTCAGCGAGTTCGTCAACGCCGTGCGCGACCGCTTCGAGTCGGCGGCCCGCCAGGGCGAGATGCCGGTGCTCGTCACCTCGGCCCAGACCCGGCCGTTCGTGCGCTCGATCATCGAGCGCTTCCGACGCGAGACACCGGTGATGAGCCAAGCCGAGATCCATCCGCGGGCGCGGCTCCGGACGGTGAGCTCGATCTGAGCGCGCCGCATCACGGCCTAGAGTGATCGAAGCGCGGATGGTTCGCGGCTACGCCCTGAGACGTTAGCCCCGACCCTGAATGCCTGCCCGTCATTCCGGGGCCGCCCAGCGGAGCCCGGAATCCAGACACGCAGGTCGATCAGGATCAGGAGCGTCGGCGGCTCTGGATTGCCCGCCTCCCGGCGTGCCCCTCCGGGTCCGGGCTCGCCAACGGTGCCCCGGAAAAACGAGTCGGCTTAGCTTACAAAAGGCTCAGTGACAGCGCCGGCCGCCTCACACCGCCTTCTGCTTGAGCTCCCGCTCCAGCTCGTGCGCGTTGAGACCCGGCACGATCACCGGCGGCTCCGGCACGGCGGACGCCTTCGATTCGTGGGCGGCCGAGCCGATCGCGGCGGCCAGCCGAGACCGCTCGAAGGCGATCACGACCGCCACCGAGACGAGGGCGGGAATCCAGAAATAGAAGATCCGGAAGATGATCACCGCCGCGATGATCGCGTCCTTCTGGGCCTCGTCGGTGATGTGCATCGCGGTGATGAACACGATCTCGAACACGCCGAGGCCGCCCGGGGCGTGCGAGGCCAGCGCGACCGAGAACGAGGCGAGGAAGATCGCCAGGACCGGGATGAAGCCCGGGTTCATCGCCTCCGGCAGGGCGAAGTAGATGATGCCGGCGGCGCCCAGCAGTTCCAGAGGCGCAGCCAGAAGCTGACGGCCCATGATGGCCGGCCGGGGATACTCGAGCTTGAACGAGCGGATGTGAAGCGGACGCAGATGCAGGATCGAGCCGACCACGTAGAGGCCGACGAAGCCCAGCATGCCGATGCCGACGATCAGCGCGGTCTTGGGATCGGTCAGGAAGCCCGGCAGCCGGCCTTCGAGGCGGGTCAGCAGGTGCGGATCGACCACCAGCGTGAAGCCGCCGAGCAGGATCGTGCCGAGAAAGAAGGTGAACGAGCAGAGGGCCACCAGCACGGCCACCTGCGCGGCCGTCAATCCTTTGGCGGTGTAGGCCCGATAGCGCACGAGGGCGCCGGAGAAGACCGAGGCGCCGATATTGTGCGAGAGCGCGTAGGTGGTGAAGGAGCAGAGCGAGACGAACAGCCACGAGATGTGGCGGATGCCCAGGTGCAGCAGGGCGATGCGGTCGTACCAGGCGAGCGCCCCGTAGGCGACCAGGGTCGAGAACGCCGCGAGCAGGATCCGGTGCGGCGGGATCGCCAGGATTGCGGCCCAAATCGCGGACAGCGAGGTCGTCTTCAGCTCCTGGTAGAGGAAGTAGCCCGACACGACGACGGCCGCGAGGCCGATCAAAGGCCAGATGAACTCGCTGATCTTCTTCATGAACACCGACGCCCCGGGGAAGAGCCCCCTGATGCGCCGGCACGCGACGCGCTGCAAGCGGCCTGAATACCACCCCGATCCCCCTTGTCAGGTGATCGTGACGGTTTCGTGCCGCGCGGCGCTCAAGCCGGGCGGCCGGTCTCCCGGCGTCAGCCCCGGGCGCGATTGAGGCCGATGCCGTCCATCGCGGCCTGATCCCGGGCCGATTCGGCGGCCCGCTCGGCCGTCCGCTCGCGGTCGTTCAGGATCTCGACCTTCTTCAGTTCCTCGAAGGCCTCGCCCAGCTCTGCCTTCGCCTCGGCGAGCTGGCCCTCCAGCGCCTGCGCCGACTGGAGCATGTTCTCCCGCCGGGTGGCCGCCGCGCGGGCGTAGGTCGGGTAGGCGAAGTGACCGACGTCGGTGATGCCGGCGCGCGCCTCCTCGACGGCGACCTCGCGGGCGAGCTCCACCGCCATGCGCTGGAAGTCGGCCATCATCATCTCGATCTGGGTCACGCGCCGGCGCTTCTCGTCGACCTGGAAGCGGCGCAGGCGTATCAGCGTGTCACGCGATTTCATCAGGACGCTCACTCCACGCAACGCTTGAGCCCGCGCCTCGGATCATGCCCGGGCCGTGCCCTTAGGCCCCGCCGACAATCTGGCCGAGCCGTGCGTAACCATCGCCGATGGACGTTGCTTCTTCCTTACCCTGCCCCAGAAAAGCCTCAAGCTGGGGCATGAGCGCCACGGCCTCGTCGACCTCCTGGGACGAGCCCGCCCGGTAGGCGCCCAGCCGGATCAGCTCCTCCATGTCGGCGTAGGTCGAGAGCACCCGCCGGGCCCGGCGGACCACCGGCAGGTAGGCCGGATCGCAGGAGCGGGGCATGGTCCGGGAGACCGAGCGCAGCACGTTGATCGCCGGGTAGCGCCCGCGCTCCGCGATGGCCCGCTCCATGACGATGTGACCGTCGAGAATGCCGCGCACCGCGTCGGCTACCGGCTCGTTGTGGTCGTCGCCCTCCACCAGCACGGTGAACAGGGCCGAGATCGTCCCCTGCCCCACGCCCGGCCCCGCGCGCTCCAGCAGGCGCGGCAGCTCGGAGAACACGGTCGGGGTGTAGCCCTTGGCGGTCGGCGGCTCGCCGGCGGCGAGGCCGATGTCGCGCTGGGCCATGGCGAAGCGCGTGATCGAATCGATCATGCACAGCACCTTCGCGCCCTGGTCGCGGAAATGCTCGGCGACCGACAGGGTCACGTAGGCGGCGTTGCGGCGCATGAGCGCCGGCTCGTCCGAGGTCGCCACCACGACCACGGAGCGGGCGAGCCCGGCGGCGCCGAGGTCGTCCTGCAGGAATTCCTGGACCTCGCGGCCGCGCTCGCCCACGAGCCCGATCACCGCCACGTCGGCCGCCGTGTACCGGGCCAGCATGGAGAGCAGCACCGACTTGCCGACGCCCGAGCCCGCGAAGATACCCATCCGCTGGCCGGCGCACATGGTCAGGAAGGTGTTGATGCACCGGACGCCGAGATCGAGCGGGCCGCCGACCCGGGTCCGGGCATGGGCGGGCGGCGGATCGGCCCGGAGCGAATAGACATCCGGCCCCTGCGGCAGCGGCCCGAGCCCGTCGACCGGACGACCCAGAGCGTCGACCACCCGTCCCAGCCAGCCGGCGGACGGACGGATCGCGCCGGCTGATTCGTCGCGCACGTAGGCCGGGCAGCCGCGCCGCACGCCGTCCAGGGACCCGAACGGCATGGCCAGCGCCCGGTCCCCCTGGAAGCCGATGATCTCGCACGGCACCAGCCCGAGGCCGTTCGCACCCTCGACGTCGATCCGTCCGCCCAGCCGCATCGCCGCCACGGGGCCGGCGACCTCCACCAGCAGGCCGCGGATCGCCACGACACGGCCGAACGTCTCGAGCACCTCGACGCGCTCCAGGGCCGCCCGCGCGGCGGCGAGGGACGCAATGGATCTTGCCGAATCCTGTGTCATCGGCCTCGCTCTCAACGCTTCGTTTACCGGCCTCCTTAACACTGCGCTTCACGGGCTCGTAGCGGCTCGATCCGGGGCTCGACGACAGCCGAGTTCAACGAAACCGTGCGCTGTGTCCGAAGGACCACAGCGGGGATCGAATCGTTACGGAAGAAGTACTTACGCCGGAGGTTGCAGGCGGCCTGGACGCGAGCGGATTGGAATCACGAACCGGAGCAGGAGGGGAGAAACGCAGTTTCTCCTGTCAAGCTCGCGGAAGTGCGAACAAGACGCTTGCGGGTGGGAATCAGGTTTTGTTAACGATTAATCCATAGCGTTCCACGTCAAGAGCGGCGGAGCGCCCGTCCACAGGCCGGTGGCGGGCGAGCGATAGGGACGTGTCTGCGCGCTGATGCGGCCGGCGGGGCTGGGGACCGACGATGCGGGTACTTTTGATCGAGGACGACAGCGCGACCGCGCAGAGCATCGAGCTGATGCTCAAGTCCGAGAACTTCAACACCTACACCACCGACCTCGGGGAAGAGGGTGTCGATCTCGGTAAGCTCTACGATTACGACATCATCCTCCTCGATCTGAACCTGCCCGATATGTCGGGCTACGAGGTGCTGCGCTCGCTGCGCGTGGCCAAGGTGAAAACCCCGATCCTGATCCTGTCCGGCATGGCCGGCATCGAGGACAAGGTGAAGGGCCTCGGCTTCGGTGCCGACGACTACCTGACCAAGCCGTTCCACAAGGACGAGCTGGTGGCGCGGATCCACGCCATCGTGCGCCGCTCGAAGGGCCACGCCCAGTCGGTGATCACCACCGGCGACCTGATCGTGAACCTCGACCAGAAGACCGTCGAGGTCGGCGGCGCCCGGGTGCACCTCACGGGCAAGGAGTACCAGATGCTGGAACTCCTCTCGCTGCGGAAGGGCACGACGCTCACCAAGGAGATGTTCCTCAACCATCTCTACGGCGGCATGGACGAGCCCGAGCTGAAGATCATCGACGTGTTCATCTGCAAGCTGCGCAAGAAGCTGGCGAATGCCAGCCAGGGCAAGAACTACATCGAGACCGTCTGGGGCCGCGGCTACGTGCTGCGCGAGCCGATGGACGGCGAGGAGCGGATGGCGGTC
This sequence comes from Methylobacterium sp. FW102-HT35C08, assembly GCF_058790235.1. Taxonomy (NCBI): domain Bacteria; kingdom Pseudomonadati; phylum Pseudomonadota; class Alphaproteobacteria; order Hyphomicrobiales; family Methylobacteriaceae; genus Methylobacterium; species Methylobacterium sp. FW102-HT35C08. The sequence continues at coordinate 3,650,556 of NZ_JBYTCL010000002.1, forward strand.
TGATCCGCCCTCCAGTTCCGGTTCTGAAAAACCCCGTGCGGCCCGGCCGCGCGGGGTTTTCGCGTTTCCGGGGGCGCGCCCGTCAGCGCGCGATGCGGCGTATCCCGACAGATCCCCTCATCCTGAAGTGCGAGCGCAGCAAGCCTCGAAGGAGGGCTCCAGCCAGCCGCGCGATCCCTGGAGGTCTCCTTCGAGGCCTCCGCTGCGCTCCGGCACCTCAGGATGAGGGGATCGTTTGGAACGGCCGACGCTTCACCGCTGGCTGGAAAAGACCTGCGCCGCGGGGGCGATCACCACGTAGGCGCCGCAGGGCGCCGCCCGGCTGATCACCGCGCTGGCGACGCCCCAGACATAGGCGCCGCCGCGATCCTGCGCGACGACCGGACCGCCGGAATCGCCGAAGCAGATCCGGGCGCCGTTCGCCCGGGCGATCGTCAGGCCGGTGCTGCTGGCCGCCACCGGCGTCAGCGTCGCGGTGCGCAGCCGCCCGACCATGCGTCCGGACAGCCCGGCCCCGGCGATCCGCAGGCTCTTCGGGACCCGCCGCGGATCGGCGGCCAGGGGCACGGGGCGCCGGCCTTTCACCGGCTCGGACAGGCGCAGCACCGCGAGATCGAGGGAGAGATCCGAGAGGCTGACGCCGGACGCGTCGTTCGGCAGCATCTCGCCCGGATCCGGGCTGTAGCGCGCCGCGACGCGCGCACCGTAGACCGGCCGCGCCGGCTCGGTGCCGCGGAAGAACACCACCAGCGCGCCGAGGGGATCGCCGTTCACGCAATGCGCCGCCGTGAGCACGAGGTCGGGGGCGATCAGGACGCCGGAGCAGCGGGTGAGCTGCAGCGCCTCCTCGGGCCGGGTGATCGTGCCGATGGCGACGGTGGCTTGGGCCAGCGCATCGCGGCCCGCGGGCGCGCCGCCATCGATCGCCAGCGCCGGCCCGGCCAGCCCCAAACCGAGCGCCAAGGCCGATAAGGCGCCGGCGCGACGTGCTCCGATGGTCCCGAAGATGCTCACGTGCTGGTCTCTCCCGGCGAACGGCCCCCGCCGTGACAGATGCGCCCCGCGAAGCGTGGCGCAAGCGGGCGCGAGGACGCGGAGACCGTCACGTCCGCGTCATCGAGACCGATCCGGTGCTCAGCGCGCCACCGTCCAGGTGGTCGTGCCGTCCTTGTTGTCCTTCACGGCGACGCCCATCGCGGCGAGCGCATCGCGCGCGCGGTCGGAGGCGGCCCAGTCCTTGGCGGCCCGGGCCGCACGGCGCTCGGCGATCAGCGCCTCGACCGCCCCGACGTCGACCCCGGAGGCCGCGACCTGTGCCTGCTCGCGGTCGCTGCGCGTGCGCGTCAGCAAGCCGAGCAGGTTGGCGCCGGCCCGCAGGGCACCGGGCTGCGCCTCGGGACCGCCGCTCAGGCGGTGCAGCTCGTTGATCGCCGCCGGCGTGTTGAGATCGTCGCAGAGCGCCTCGACCACCCCGTCGGGGACGTCGCGCGCGACGGCCGCGTCGCCGGCGGCGTTGTACCAGCGGTCGAGCACGCGGCTCGACTCCTCCAGGCCGCGCAGGGTCCAGTCGATCGGCTGCCGGTACTGCGTCTTGAGCATCGTCAGCCGTACGACCTCGCCCGGCCAGTCCTTCAGCACGTCGCGGATGGTGATGAAGTTGCCGAGCGACTTCGACATCTTCTCGCCCTCCACCTGGAGGAAGCCGTTGTGCAGCCAGACATTGGCCATCACCGGCGTGCCGAAGCAGCAGCGGGACTGCGCCACCTCGTTCTCGTGGTGGGGAAAGATCAGGTCGATGCCGCCCGCGTGGATGTCGAAGGTCCTGCCCAGGTGCTTCGCCGACATGGCCGAGCACTCGATGTGCCAGCCCGGGCGCCCGGGCGCCGCGATGCCGGCGGGCGACGGCCAGGACGGCTCGCCGGGCTTGGCGGGCTTCCACAGCACGAAGTCGAGGGGTGACCGCTTGTAGGGCGCGACCTCGACCCGGGCGCCGGCCTCCATCTCGTCCAGCGGCCGCTTGGACAGGCCGCCGTAATCGGGCATCGACGGCACGTCGAACAGGACATGGTCCGCCGCCACGTAGGCGTGGCCGGACCGGACCAGCGCGTCGATCATCGCCACCATCTCGACGATGTGGTCGGTGGCCCGGGGCTCGACGAAGCGGGGGCGCTCGCCAGCGACGTTGACGTCGTCGGGCATGAGCACGCCGAGGTCGCGCACATCCGTGTGAAACTGCGCCAGCGTCCCGTCGGTGAGTTCGCGGATGGTGATGCCGCGCTCGGCGGCCCGGGCGTTGATCTTGTCGTCGACGTCCGTGACGTTGCGGGCGTAGGTGACGTGCGCCGGCCCGTAGAGGTGGCGCAGCAGCCGGAACAGCAGGTCGAAGACGATGATCGGCCGGGCGTTGCCGATATGGGCCGCATCGTAGACGGTCGGGCCGCAGGCGTAGATCCGGACATGGTCGGGATCGATCGGCGCGAAGCTCTCCTTGGCGCCGGTCAGCGTGTTGTAGAGCCGCAACATCGGCGCCATGAAACCCATCCCCCTCCCGGCGCCGCGGACGACGTCCGGCTTGGCGCCGTGGCCGGAAAACCGGCCCTGCCTTCAACAACCTGCGGGCCCCGCGCGGCGAAGAACGGCCGAAACGTGGCACCGCCTCCGGTCCCGGCCCAGCATCCTGTTGCATTGCCGCGACGGCGCGGCCCGCCCGATGGGGCTAACCCAAAAGCGTGAGGAATTCGAGAAGGTCTTCGCGCCGCCCGGGTAAGGCTTCCTTAACCGCGCCGTCGGACCGTTCGGACAGCGATCCTCACGCCACAGATCCTGTGCTTAGGGACATTTCATGCCACGCTCGGCCGCCGGTTATTTCGTCCTCGCCACCGCACTCGCCTGCGCGGGCCTGACGCATGTCGCGCTGGCCGGCACGGACGGCGAGACGCCCGCGAAGGCGCCGGCCCATGTCGAGAAGACCTTCCTGATCCCGTCGAGCGACGGCTACGGCGTCGGCGAATGCCTGACGACGCCCGGCAGCGACTGCGGCCAGGTCGTGGCCAACGCGTGGTGCGAGGCCCAGGGCTACGCTGCCGCCAATTCCTACGGCGTCGCCGCCGCCGACGAATATACCGGCGCCATCAGCCAGGCTGTCCCGACCCCGTCCGAGCGCCCGATCCGCATCACCTGCCAGGACTGAGCCTGGCAGGGCTGAGCCCGCCAGGATCCCGAGCGCCGGGCGCGCCCTATTTCACGGCGTCCGCGCATTTCGGCGCCGGCTCCGTGCCCCAGGGCGCCAGCGGCACCGCCGACGTCGAGTTCTTCGGCGAGCCCTGAATGACCTTGTCCGAGTAGACCATGTAGATCAGCGCGTTGCGCTTCACGTCGCAGCCGCGCACGATCTGCATCGACTTGAAGATCAGCGAGCGGCGCTCGCTGAACACCACCTCGCCCTGGTTGAGCTTGCCCTTGAAGGCGATCGGCCCGGTCTGGCGGCAGGCCAGCGAGATGTCCGAGACGTCCTCGGCAAGCCCCAGCGTGCCCTTGATCCCGCCCTTCTCGGGCTGCGTATACCAGCAGGCCACCCCAGCGACCGCCGGATCATCGACGCCGTAGACGACCAGCTTGTCGTTGGGCGTCAGCGGGCGCCAGACGGTCGACTTGTCGAAAATCCGGTCCGGCTCCTGGGCCGCCGCGGGTCCGGCCGCAGCCAGACCGAGGGCCACGAGGCCAACATAGGTGAGACTCTGAAACCACATCGCCGGCCAATTCCCCCTCAAGCTTGCCGGCGGGATGTAGGAGGGGTGTCGTGGTCTTGCGAGGGGGCATAGAATGGCTCCGCTTCGGCCCCGAAGCGCGGATGCGCGCACGCCTAGAATTCTTCGGAGCGCCGCGCACCCGATCAACGCGATGCTGCCAATGCCTCACCGTCCGATCGTCCGTTCGCTCGGCCGCCTCACCCTGAGCGCGGCCCTCGCCCTCGGACTGTCCAGCACGCTTCTGCAGACCGCCGGCGCGCAGGAAGGCCCAGCCGCGGCGCCCGCCGCCGAGGTTAAGCCTGCGCCGCAGCTGCCGTCGCCCCAGTGCCGCCGCTACCGGGCCGAGCTCGCCGCGCTCCAGAGCGGCGCCAGCACGACGCGCGCGCTCAACGACGAGATCGGCCGGCTCGAGGCCTATTTCCGCGGCCTCAACTGCGAGGGCGGCAAGTTCCTGTTCTTCGATACCCGGCCGCCGCAATGCGGGGCCGTGGAGCAGCGCATCCGTGCCCTGAAGGCCACTTATGGCGGCGCGGTGATCGACGACAGCGGCGTCCGCCGGCGCGAGCTGCAGGGGCTCGTGGCCTCCACCTGCCCGGCGCGGGAGACCTATGCCGGCACGGGCGAATCCTACGCCAAGGGCGGTCCGCAGATGGTCTGCGTGCGGACCTGCGACGGCGGCTTCTTCCCGATGAAGAACCTGCCCGAGGGGCGCGGCGGTGCCGACGAGATGTGCCAGGCGCTCTGCCCCGGGACCGAGGCGCAGGCCTATTCCATGCCGTACGGCGACGAGGCCCTGAAGCACGCCGCCTCGGTGAAGGGCAGCCGCGCCTACGCGAGCCTCGCCAACGCCTTCAAGTTCCGCAAGGAATTCGTCCCGAACTGCTCCTGCAAGCCCGCCAACCAGACCTGGGCGCAGTCGCTGGTCAAAGCCGAGAGCATGCTGGTCCGGCACAAGGGCGACATCTTCGTGACGCCGATGCAGGCCGAGGCGCTGTCCCGGCCGAAGGTCCGCCTGACCCTGGTCGGCCGGGCCGACCGGACCGCGGCGGAGCTCGCCGCCGACGCCGCCGGCCGCGCGGGAGTCGACACGAAAGCCGGCCTGGCACCGGACGAGGCCGGGAAGGGCGAGGCGCCGAAGGTCGAGGCGGCCAAGACCGATCACGTTGCCGTGCGCATCATCGCGCCGGACGTCGTCGCGGTGCCGCAGCGCCTCACGCCCTGAGGCCGCCCCCGCCGATGCGCGGGGGAACCAAACGGCGCGTCCCGGGTTCGGCTCGTCCTGAACCGACTTGGGACCGCGATGCGCCTGCTCCGCCTGATCCTCCTCACCGGCACGGTGCTGCCGGGTCTCTCGCTCGTGCAGCCCGTCGGCGCGTCGCCGGACCGGATCCACCTGGCACAGGGCGGGCCGGAGGAGCGCGGCCCCCGCGGCGGCGGCGAGCCCCCGCATGGCGGCCCGCGCCCGGAGCGTCCGCCGCAGGAGCGCCCCGGCCCGCAGCCGGGCCCGCCGGCCGCACGCGAGCGGCCCGAGCCGCGGCCGGAGCGCGCCGCACCGCCTCCGCCGCCCCGCGACCGCCCCGAACCGCCCGCCCAGCGCCAGCCGCAGGCTGAGCCGCCGCAGCGGGAGCGCGCGCAAGAGCGCCGCCCGGAGCCCCCGGCCGCGCGTCCCCCGGCCCAGGAGCGGCCGGACCGCCCGCAGGAGCGGCAACAGGACCGGCGGGATCGGCAGCCGGATCGCCAGGACCGGGGGGATCCCCAGGACCGTCCGGCACTGGGACGGCCCGGATACGAGCGGCAGCAGGCACCGGAGCGGGATCAAACCCCCGCCCCCCCGCCGCGCCCCAATCCCGAGCGGCCGCCGGCGCCGCCGCAGCAGCGCCCGGCACCGGATCGGGATCGCCCCGGTCCGGACACCCAGCCGAACCGTCCCGCGCAACGCGATGCCGCTCCGGACCGGACCACGCCGGACCGCGGGCCGCCCGGCCAGCGCCCCGGTGGACCGGGCACGCCCGGCGACCGCCCACAGGCGCCCGACGCGGCGCCGGGCGGTCAAGGCCGGCCGGTCCAGCGTCCGGACACACAGCCCGAGAACCGCCAGTTTCAGAACCGCCCGCAGCCGAGCGCCGGCTCCGGTGCCGAGCCCGGACGACCCGTGCCGCCCAACATGGCGCCGGGGGTTCCGGGCCGGCCGGTCCAGCCGCAGAATGCGCAGCCCGACGGGCGCCCGCAGGTCCCGCCGAACGGGGCCCCCGGCGCCGAGCCCGGGCGGCCGCTCCCGCCCAACGTGGCACCCGGTGTCCCAGGGCGGCCGTTCGTGCCGCCGGGTCAGGCGCCTACCCCCGGTCAGGCTCCGCCGCCCGGCGGCGTGCAGCCGGGACAGCCGCCGGCGGGCGGCCCCGGCGCCTTCAACCGCCCGGGCCAGCCGGGCTACGTCCCCGGCGGCTTCCGCCAGAACGACAATGTGCGCGACTTCGAGCAGGTCCGCACCGACCGCCGCGAGTTCCGGGAGGACGGCCGCACCTACTACCGCGAGCCCGGCCGGATCATCGTGCAGGATCGCGACAGCTACCTGATCCGCCACGACGAGAACGAGCGATTCCGCGATCTCGACCCGCGCGGCTACCGGTTCGAGCGGCGGGGCGCCGACTTCTACAGCACCGTCGACCGGCCCGGCGGCGAGCAGATCATCACCGTGACGGACGACGACGGGCGGCTGCTGCGCCGCTACCGCCGCTATCGCGACGGCCGCGAGATCGTGCTGATCGACAACAGCTCTGCCGGGCCGCTCCGTCCGGTCTACGAGGACGTGGTGGTGCTGCCGCCGCCGGACATCCGGATCCCGCGGGAGCGCTACATCGTGGATTACGCGCAGGCCGACGAGGCGGAGGTCTACGAGGCGCTGACGGCGCCCCCGGTCGTCGCCGTCGACCGCCGCTACACCCTCGACCAGATCCGCTACAGTCCAGACCTCCGGGCCCGGCTGCGCGCGGTCGACATCAACACCATCACCTTCGACACCGGGTCGTTCACCGTCACGCCGGATCAAGCCGCCAAGCTGTCGGCAATCGCCGCCGCAATGAACCGCGCCATCCAGGCGAACCCGCAGGAGGTCTTCCTCATTGAGGGCTTCACCGACGCGGTCGGCTCCGCCATCGACAATCTGTCCCTGTCGGACCGGCGCGCCCAATCGGTGGCCACCGTGCTCACGCAGCAATTCCGGGTGCCGCCCGAGAACCTGACCACCCAGGGCTACGGCGAGCAGTACCTCAAGGTGAACACGCAGGGCCCGTCGCGGGAGAACCGCCGCGTCGTGGTTCAGCGGATCACTCCGTTGCTGCAGCAGGGTCAGGGACAGGCGGCGCCACCTCCGCCGCCGCGCTAAGCCGGTCGCCGCGCAGCCATGCCCTGTGCGGCAATTGACGGCTCGGCCGTGGCATCTCACCACCGGTTGAGGACAGCGGCGCGGGACGGTGATGGACAGCGAAGCGGACGGGGGACTGATCCGGTCGGGCACACCGGTCTTCCGCCGCACGGCCCTGGCGCTCGCGGCCGCGGGGTTCTCGACCTTCGCGGTGCTCTACGCCGTCCAGCCGCTCCTGCCGATCTACGCCGACGTTTTCGGCGTCTCGCCGGCCGAGAGCAGCCTCGCCCTGTCGCTGCCCTGCGCGCTGCTCGCGGTGGCGCTTCTCGTGGTCAGCCCGCTGTCGGAGATCTGGGGCCGCAAGCGCGTGATGCTCGCCTCCCTGTTCGCATCGGCGCTGCTCACGATCGTGGCCGCGCTGGTCCCGGGCTGGCACGGCTTCCTCGTGCTCCGCGCGCTCACCGGCCTCACGGCGAGCGGGCTCCCGGCCGTCGCCATGGCCTATCTCGCCGAGGAGATGGACGTGCAGGCCATCGGCCTGTCGATGGGCCTCCTCGTCGGCGGGAATGCGCTCGGCGGCATGTCGGGGCGCCTGATCAGCGGCGTCATGGCCGACCACATGAACTGGCGCATCGGTCTCGCCACGATTGGGGCGCTCGCGCTCGCGGCGGCCCTGGCGTTCTGGCGCTGGCTGCCGCCGTCGCGCCGGTTCGTGCCGCGTCGCCTGGCGTGGCGCGACGTCCCGGGCACGTTCGGCCACCATTTCCGCGATGCCGGCCTGCCGTGGCTGTTTGCCGAGGCGTTCCTGCTGATGGGCGGCTTCGTCTGCATCTACAACTACATCGGTTTCCGCCTGCTCGATCCGCCGTTCTCGCTGAGCCAGACGGTGATCGGGCTGATCTTCTCGGTCTATGTCGCCGGGATGGTGAGCAGCCCGGTGACAGGGGAGCTCGCGAGCCGCTTCGGCCGGCGGCGCGTCCTGTGGGTCGCCACGGCGATCGGCCTGGCCGGCATCCTGATGACCCTGTCGGACCACATCCTGCTGATCATCGCGGGCGTCGTGGTGGCGACGGTGGGTTTCTTCGGCGCGCACTCGGTGGCCAGCAGCTGGGTCGGCCGGCGCGCGCTGCGCGACCGGGCGCAGGCCTCCTCGGTCTATCTCTGCCTGTACTATCTGGGCTCGTCGGTGCTCGGCACGGCGGGCGGCTGGTTCTTCGCCCATTCCGGATGGAACGGCGTGGTGCTGTTCGTCGGCGGCCTGTACGGTCTGGCGCTGATCATCGCTCTGCGGCTGTCGCGCCTCGCGCCGCTGGCGGCCTGAGCGGGAGGTAACCTCATGAGCGCGCGCAGCCATGTCAGCCACGTCGTCGACCAGTTCGGCAGCCAGGCCGCGGCCTACGTGACCAGTGCCGTGCATGCCGCGGGTGCCGATCTCGACCGGATCGGTGCGCTGGTCCGCGGGATGCCGGGCGCGCGGGTGCTCGATCTCGGTTGCGGCGGCGGTCACGTCGCCTTCGCGGCCGCCGCGGCCGGCGCCGCGGTTACCGCCTACGACCTCTCGGACGCCATGCTGGCGGCGGTGGCCGCCGAGGCGGCCCGGCGCGGCCTGGAGCGCATCGAGACCCGGCAGGGTGCCGCCGAGACCCTGCCCTTTCCGGAGGCGAACTTCGACGCGGTGCTGACCCGCTACAGCGCCCATCACTGGCGCGACGTCCCAGCCGCCCTGGCGCAGGCGCGGCGGGTGCTGAAGCCGGGCGGGCTGCTGATCGTCTGCGATATCGTCTCGCCCGAGGAGCCGCTCCTCGACACGCATCTGCAGGCGGTGGAACTCCTGCGCGATCCCTCGCATGTGCGCGACTACCGGGTCTCGGAATGGCGCGCGATGCTGGAGGCGGCAGGCTTCGCTCCCGGCCAGCCCTTGGCGAGCCGGCCGCGCATGGAGTTCGCGAGCTGGATCGCCCGGATGCGCAGGCCGCCGGCCAACGTTGCGGCGATCCGGGCGCTGCAGGCCTCGGCCCCCGCGGAGGTGGCGGCCCATTTCGCGATCGAGCCCGATGGCAGCTTCCTGCTCGACTCCGTGCTGATCGAGGCCCGCCCGTACGGCGAGGCTGCGTAATCGGGGATCGACCCTTGGCCTCATCGCCGTTCAAGCGTTCCGAAACCGGCCCACCGATATCCGCCGTCATCCCGGGGCCGCGCAGCGGAGCCCGGGATCCAGACCCACCGTCGCGCACGGTTCTGCACTGACGTGCATCTGGATTCCGGGCTCGCCTGCGGCGCCCCGGAATGACGGGGGAGTCGATGACGGACTTGCCACGCCGGATCGGTCTCGACGGCACAATCGATGCGTAGGCCGGATGAGGCTTGGCCGTTGAAGCGTCTACACCCTGCACCCATCTTGGATGCCCGCGCCACCAGAGGAAGCCGGTCCCGCTCGCCGGGCACGCGGCTCAATGATCCGGCCTGATCGAGCTTATCGTCGTCGTCCTGCTGATCGCGCTGAACGGCGTCTTCTCCCTCTCGGAGCTGGCCGTCGTCTCGGCGCGCAAGAGCCGGCTACGCGCCCTCGCGGCCGACCGCCGCCCCGGCGCCAAGGCGGCGCTCGCGCTCGCCGAGGAGCCGGGCCGCTTCCTGTCCACCGTGCAGATCGGCATCACGCTGATCGGCATCCTGTCGGGCGTGGTGTCGGGCGCGGCGCTCGGCGACCGGCTCGCGGTGACGCTGATCGATCTCGGCCTGCCGAAGGCCTGGGCCGACACGCTCGGCTACACGCTGGTGATCGGCGTGATCACCTACCTGTCGGTGATCATCGGCGAGCTGGTGCCCAAGCACCTCGCCCTGCGCAACCCGGAGCGGATCGCCTGCGCGGTGGCGCCCGGCATGCGGGTGGTCTCTCGAGCGGCCCTGCCGGCCGTCTGGCTCCTCGATGCCTCGACCCGGGCGGTGTTCCGCCTGATCGGCCAGGAGACCGAGAGCGCCAGCGCGGTGACCGAGGAGGAGATCCGCAGCCTCGTGGCAGAGGCGGAGACGGCCGGCGTCATCGAGGGCGACGAGCGCGCGATGATCTCCGGCGTGCTCCGCCTCGGCGACCGGCTGGTGCGCGGCGTCATGACCCCGCGCACCGACGTGGTCTGGATCGACCTCGCCGACAACCCCGACAGCGTCCGGGCGCAGATCCTGGCGAGCCCCCACGCTCGCCTGCCCGTGGCCGATGGCGGTCCCGACGCGATGATCGGGATCCTGCAGGTGCGCGACCTGCTCGGCCCCGTGTCGCGCGGCGAGCCCCTCGATCCGCGCGCCCATGTCCGCCCGGCCCCGGTCCTGCCCGACACCCTCGATGCCCTCGACGCCCTCGAGACCCTGCGCAAGGCGCCCGTGCCGATCGCGCTGGTTCACGACGAGTACGGGCATTTCGATGGGCTCGTGACGCCCGCCGACATCCTCGACGCGATCGCGGGGGCATTCCGGTCGGAGAATGTCGAGCCGGATGCGGTGCGCCGATCCGACGGCTCCTGGCTGATCGCCGGCTCGATGCCGGCCGACGAACTGGCCGACCAGCTCGGCCTGCGGCTGCCGCCGTCCCGCGACTACGCGACGGCGGCGGGCCTCGTGATCGCGGCGCTCCAGCACCTGCCGGAGACCGGGGAGATCTGCGAGATCGCCGGCTGGCGCTTCGAGGTGGTGGATCTCGACGGGCGCCGCGTCGACAAGCTGCTAGCGACCCGGCTGGAAGAGGTCGAGGCGGAGTAGCTCAGGCGGTCTCGCCGGCAAGCCGCCGCGCGGCGCGGTCGCGCCCGATCAGCGGCAGCAGGCCCGACAAGTCCGGCCCGTGCTCGAGCCCGGTCAGCGCGAGGCGCAGTGGCATGAACAGGCCCCGACCCTTGGCGCCGGTGCGCGCCTTGATCTCGGCCGTCCAGGCCTTCCAGGTCTCAGGCCCGAAGGGCTCCGGCGGCAGGCTGTCCCGGGCCGCCGCGATCACCGCCGGCTCGGTGATCACCGGCTCCAGCGGCCCGGTCGTCACCCGCCACCACGCGGCCGCCTCCGGAACCCGGTCGAGATTGGCCCGGACCGCGAGCCAGAACGCCTCGGCGCCGTCGGAGGGGATCCCGAGAGCGGCCAGCCTGTCGGCGACCTCGGCATATGGCATGGCGTGGACGAGGCGGGCGTTGAGGCCGTCGAGTTCCGACGGATCGAACCGGGCCGGCGCCCGCGAGATCTCGCCGAGATCGATCAGCCCGGCGAGCGTGTCGAGGTCGGGCACGGCCCGCACCGATTCGGCCGAGCCGGTGAGCACGGCGAGCGAGCGCACCGCGGCGGGCTCGTAGCCGGCCTCGCGCAGGCCGCGCAGCGACAGGTGGCCGAGCCGCTTCGACAGCCCCTCCCCGTCCGCGGTCGTCAGCAGGTTGTGGTGGCCGAAGACCGGCACGGCGGCGCCGAGAGCCTCGAAGATCTGCACCTGAACGCCGGTATTGGTGACGTGGTCCTCGCCGCGGATCACGTGGGTTATGCCGAGATCGGCGTCGTCCACCACCGAGGGGAGCGTGTAGAGGTAGGTGCCGTCGGCCCGGATCAGGACAGGGTCGGAGAGCGACGCGCAATCGACATGGGCCGGGCCGCGGACGAGGTCGTCCCACGCCACCGTCCGGGCCTCCAGCAGGAAGCGCCAATGCGGCCGGCGGCCCTCGGCCTCCAGGGCAGCGCGCTCCTCGGCGGTGAGCCGAAGCGCCGCCCGGTCGTAGATCGGCGGCTGGCCGCGCCCGAGCTGGCGCTTGCGGCGGCGCTCCAGCTCCTCCTGCGTCTCGTAACAGGGATAGAGCCGGGCCGCCGCACGCAGACGATCGGCGGCGGCATCGTGCTGAGCCGTGCGCGCGCTCTGGCGGGCGAACAGGTCGGGCACGATGCCGAGCCAGGCCAGATCCTCCTCGATCGCCGCGGCGAACTCCGCGGTGGAGCGCTCCGCGTCGGTGTCGTCGAGGCGCAGCAGGAACCGGCCGCCCGTCCTGCGGGCGAACAGGGCGTTGAGCAGGGCCGGCCGGGCATTGCCGATATGGAGGTAGCCGGTCGGCGACGGCGCGAAGCGGACGAGGGTCATGATCCGCTCTGTAGCCGATCTTGCAGCAAAATGGTGCCTGCGTACGTGACAGCGCCTCCCTGCCCGGACGCGCTACCCAGAGCCGCGAAAACCGGTCAGAACGCCCCGCTTGGTGCGGTGCAGGATGTGGCGGCATGGCGACGGACGAGACGGCCGACATCGTGGTGGTCGGCGGCGGGATGGTCGGACTGGCCAGCGCCATCGCGCTGAAGGACCGCGGCCTCGACGTTGTCCTGTGCGATCCGGGCGAGGCCCGGGCCCGGACTTCCTACGGCAATGCCGGCGTGGTCAGCCGCGGCTCCATCCTGCCGATGGCGAGCCCCGCCTTCTGGGGCAAGCTCCCGGCCTATCTCCGCAACGCCGACCGGGGCCTGCGTCTCAACCACGCGCATCTCCCGCAGGTCGTCGCCTACGGCGCGCATTTCATGGCCGCCGCGCGGGCCTCGCGCTGGCGCCGGGCCGCGGCGGCGCTGCTGCCGCTGACGAGCGCCGCCTACCCGGCGCATGAGCGCCTGGCGGCCCGGGCCGGCACCACCGACCGGCTCCAGCGCACCGGCTGGCTGAAAGCCTACCGCACCGAGGCCGCGTTCGCGTCCGCCGCGCTGGAGCGCGAGATCCTGGCTGAGCACGGCGTCGCCTTCGAGATCCTGGATACGGCAGGCGTGCGCGATCTCGAGCCGGCCCTGGTGCGGCCCTATGCGCGGGCCATGCTGCTCACCGAGACCGGTTCCGTCCGCGAACCGGGCCGCCTCATCGAGGCCTGCGAGACGCTGTTCGCCGGCCTCGGCGGGCGACGGCTGCGCGGCAGCGTCGGCCGGCTTGCGCCGGAAGCGGGCGGCTGGGCAATCGCCCACGAGGCCGGCACGGTGCGGGCTCGGCAGGTCGTGCTGGCGGCCGGCGCCGCGTCGGGCAAGATCGCCGGGACGCTCGGATACCGATTCGCGGTGGCGGCCGAGCGCGGCTATCACCGCCACTACGCCCTGCACCCCGAGAGTCCGCCCCTGACGCGGCCGGTGCTCGACACGGGCGCCGGCTCCATCCTGTCGCCGATGGGCGACCATCGGGTGCGAGTCTTGTCCGGGGTGGAACTCAACGCCCGCGACGCGGCGCCGGACTACACGCAGATCGAGGCCGCCTCCCAGGAGGCTGCCGGGACGCTGCGGCTCGGAGGCGCGCTCGACAACGAGCCGTGGCTCGGCTCGCGCCCGTCGACGCCCGACGGCCTGCCGGTGATCGGCCGGGCGCCCCGGCACGAGGGGCTGCTGTTCGCCTTCGGCCACGGCCATATCGGGCTCTCGACCGGGCCGATCACCGGCGAGGTCGTCGCCGATCTCGCCACCAGCCGGACTCCGGCCGTTCCGGTCGCCCCCTTCGCGCCCGAGCGGCTGCTGCGCTGGCCGCGCCTGTTCTGAGCGTCAGCGCCAATCGTAGGGGTTGTAGGGGTCCAGCGCCGCCTGAACCTTGCGCAGGACGTCCGGCTGGCGCTGGAGGTCGGCCTCCCGGGCGAGCGCCCGCAGGAACGCGCGCGGTCCGTGCTCCAGGTCGCGGGTCAGGCCGTTGTAGCGGTCGGACGGCTCGGCATGGGGTGGATTGACGGCGACGCGGTATTCGAGGCCGCAGGTGGGCGGATCGATGCCCAGGCGATAGCAGATCCGCACGCGGGCGAATGGCGCATCCGGGCGGTAATCGACCCGGTAGCCTCCGAACCGGAAGGCGCCCCCGGTCACGCGTTCGGCATAGGCCAGGGTCCGGGCCACCGTCGTGAAGCCGGCAGTGCGCCGTTCGCGCACGAGGTCGATGGCCGCGCGCTCGGAGGGAACGAACGGCTGCGCGCAGGCCGCGGTGGAGACGAGCGCGCCGAGGAGGGCGGGAGCGAGGGCTCTCATGGCTTCTTCATGCAGACTGCGACGGGTTGTGCATCCTTGGCAGCCTTCGCGGTCATGTCGAGGCAGCCGACCGTGGACACGCCGTCCGTCACGGTCACGGACGGGACAACCGCCATGCCCCGGCAATAGGCGCCGATCAATTCCTCATCCCGGTGGCAGGCCACGTCGAGCCGGATCAGGCTGTTCATGGCCGGGCCCGGCGGACCCGCTGGTCCGGCGGCGCCCCGCTCGCCCACGGGGCCGCGCTCGCCCGTCGCCCCGTTCAGGCCCGCGGGCCCCTGAGGCCCCGGCGGCCCCTGATCGCCTTTCGGACCGGGCGGCCCGGCCGGTCCCGGCTTCGGCGCCTCGCAGCCGGCGAGCGCGAGCGCCGCGACCGCACTGGCGACGATCGCGATCAGGGGGGATCTCATGCGCTTCTCCGGCCACGCTGGCTGGCGACGAAGTGGCGCGAGGGATTTCCGCGTCAACTGCGTCAGACCCGGCCGACGCACGTGGCCTCGGGGACAGGCCCACGATCGATGAGAGCGCTGGCGACGAAGACTCAGCCGTCGAAAACAGGACGGACCTCACTATCGACCGCCCTGGAGCGACCTCTCAGAAGGCCGCGCCGACGTGACGGGCCTCCGGAATCCGCGCGCGGCGACCCGAGATCAGTCGTCGCGATAGACCCGCTCGCGCCGCTCGTGCCGCTCCTGAGCCTCGAGCGAGAGCGTCGCGATCGGCCGCGCGTCGAGCCGGCGCAGCGAGATCGGCTCGCCGGTCTCCTCGCAGAAGCCGTAGGAGCCATCCTCAATACGGGCGAGCGCCGCATCGATCTTGCCGGTGAGCTTGCGCTGGCGGTCCCGCGCCCGCAGCTCGATCGCCCGGTCCGTCTCGGACGAGGCGCGATCCGCGAGATCGGGATGGTTCTCGTTCTCGCTCTGCAGCGCCACGAGGGTATCCTGCGCCTCGCGCAGGATGTCGCTCTTCCAGCTCAGCAGCTTGCGCCGAAAATATTCGCGCTGCCGGTCGTTCATGAAGGGCTCGTCGTCGGACGGGACGTAGCCGTCCTCCAGCGTCACCTTCGCCATGCGTCACCCTCGCTGGATTCTAACCGCCCACCAGGGGATGGCCGGTGCGCGGCGATAACGTGAGGTGCCGTATAGTCGAGGCGATCTAGCGCGACAACGCGCCGTGAGGCAGGGCTTGTATCCGACTGTCACTGCAGCGCCGCGTGCGGCAAACCGGCCACGGTACAGATCTTTTACTCTGTCATATGCGTCCGCAACCGTACGATCGCGGCGGCGATCTCTGTCGTCAGGCTGCGTGCCAGGGGCAGCCTGTAATGCGTCTGGTCGAAGAACAGGTCCGGATTCGCCGCCTCGGGCCGGCCGTCACGCCAATCCACGACCGCACTCAGCCGGTGGGTTGCCAGGACGGTGCGCACCTGCGCGCGGCAGGCCGCTTCCGCGGCGCCCCGCGGACTGCCGGGCGCAGGCTCGGCGCGGGCGTAGACGGGTGGGAAGACCAGCACGACCGGGGTCTGCGCGGGGATGCGCGCGAGTTCGGCGCGCAGCCGTTCGGCAATGGGGAACGGGCCGCCGTGATGCGGCTCGGGTTCGGGCCCGACCGGCCTCTCCAGCGCCGCCTTCTTCGCGGGATCGATGCCGAACCCCTGGCTGAGATAATTGTGCTCGTAGT
Source organism: Methylobacterium sp. FW102-HT35C08 (assembly GCF_058790235.1). Lineage (NCBI taxonomy): Bacteria > Pseudomonadati > Pseudomonadota > Alphaproteobacteria > Hyphomicrobiales > Methylobacteriaceae > Methylobacterium > Methylobacterium sp. FW102-HT35C08. The sequence continues at coordinate 3,666,324 of NZ_JBYTCL010000002.1, forward strand.
CCCACCAGCCGTCGGCGGCCGCCGTCTTATGGCGGCCGTTCAGGAGCCAGCCGACCCGGTTGACCGTCTCTTGAGCGGCCGTGAAGCGCAGGAGGCCACGCAGGTAGGCCGGCCAATCGCCCAGCAGCCAGTACGGAAATCCGTGCTCGCTCGGAAAGGAAGGATCGTCCGCGCACCAGAAGGCGTCGGCCGAGAGCACGAGCGCCTCGGGCCGGGCATGGTGCTGCAGGTACCAGCCGAGCAGCGCGAACTGCTCCGACGGGCCGGTGGCCGGAACCGAGAGCTGGACGAAGGGGATGCCGGTGAGCCGGCTCAGCGCCGCCGGCTCGATGAGCTGGATGTGCGAGTTGCCGATCACGGCGCCGGAATAGGCCGGATCGCGGCCGCGGACGGCCGACGCGGTGCGCGGTCCCTGCGGGCGAACGGCACCCTGGGACAGCAGGGTCGAGCGCCCGGTGTCGTAGGGATCGACCAGGGCCGCGAGGCCGAGATAGGCCGCGAACAGCGCGACCATCGACAGGAACAGGGTACCGGCGAAACGCCGCCACGCCCGGTCCGTGGTGAGCTGGGGGGCCGCCATGCTCAGAACTGGAAGTAGATGAACTCGTAGTTCGCATCGTCGCCGATCTTGAGCAGGACGAGCACGAACAGGAGTGCGAAGCCGAAGGCGAGAAGGCGCCGCGGCGGCAGGCGGTGGACGGCCGCCCAGGCCGTCGGCCCGATCGTCGCCACGAGGGCCGCCACCGCGATGGTGCGCCACTTGAAGCCCGAACCCTTGGGCGCGAGCCCGAACAGGCCCTTGAAGATCGCCAGCGCCGCCTCGAAGCTGGTCGCCCGGAACAGCACCCAGGTCAGCACCACGAACAGGCTGGTGAGTGCCCAGCCGAGCGGCGCCGGGATCGCGATCCGCGCGCGGCGCGTCAGCACCCCGGCGCCGAGGCCGAGCCCGTGCAGGGCGCCCCAGGTCAGGAAGGTCAGCCCGGCCCCGTGCCAGAGCCCGCCCAGCGTCATGGTGGCGGCGAGCGCGCCGACCTGGCGCGGCAGGCCGCGGCGGTTCCCGCCCATCGGGATGTAGAGGTAGTCGCGCAGGAAGCGCGACAGCGTCATGTGCCAGCGCCGCCAGAAGTCGCTCAGCGAGGTGGCGCGGTACGGCACGTCGAAATTCTGCGGCAGGATGAGGCCGAACAGCAGGGCGATGCCGAGCGCCATGTCGGTGTAGCCGGAGAAGTCGAAATAGATCTGGAAGGTGAAGCCCAGCGTCGCCTGCCAGGCCTCGACGACCGTGACCGCCTTTCCCGCGGCGGCCGCCTGGAACACCGGGTTCACGTATTCGGCGAGCGGATCGCCGAGGAACACCTTCTTGGCCAGGCCCACCGTGAGCAGCATCAGGCCGCGGGCGAAGCGCTCGGCGGCGTCAGGCCGCGCGTAGGGCCGCTCGTCGAACTGGTGCATGATCTCGCTCCAGCGCACGAGCGGGCCGGCGAGAACCTGCGGGAAGAAGGCGATGTAGAGGGCGTATTTCACCAGCCCGAAGGCCGGCGCCCGACCGGCCCGCAGGTCGGCGAGGTACATGATGTGGTGGAAGGTGAAGAACGAGATGCCCAGCGGCAGGGCCAGGCCGAGCCGCGGCGCCCCGAGCCCGGGGATCAGGTTGGCGAGATCGGCGAAGAAGTCGAGGTACTTGAAGACGCCGAGCAGCGCGAGGTTGGCGGCGATGGCGGCCGGGATCAGCCAGCGGCCGGGATACCGGCGATAGACGCGGGCCACGCACCAATTCGCCAGGATCGAGCCGGCGAGCAGCGGCACGAAGCGCACATCCCACCAGCCATAGAATACGAAGGACAGGCCGACGAGGAGCGGCAGCCGCCACGCGGGCGCGGCGCGCGTCACCAGCCCGTGCAGGATCAGGGCGGCCGGCAGGAAGGCGAGGAGGAAAACGAAGGAGTTGAACAGCATCGGGCGAGGCGGCGCGGAGGAGCCCGGATGGGCCGCCGTTGTCTCCGAGCGGAAGGGACCGCCTTGTCGGGGATCAGGGCCGGCCCGTCAATCGCCGGCCGACGCGCGGCACGCGGTCGTGCCCGACGCCTCGCCGCGACCGGTGATCAGGCCGGCCGCGGCCGATCCTGCGCATCGCTGCCGAGGCAGGGCGCTTACGTCGGCGCCGGGACCGGTGTCGCCAGCGGCTTGCCCTTTTGCACCGTGAAGGTGACGAACAGCTTGCTCGGCTGCGATCCGTTCTTCAGCGTGTGCGGGGTTTCCGCCGGGGTCACCCAGGAGGCGCCGGGCTTGATCTGCTGCGTTCCCGCGTCCTTGACGCGCAACTCGCCGACGCCTTCCAGCACGTAGCCCGCCTCGGTACCGGGATGGGTGTGCCAATCGATGAGGAAGTTCGGCTCGACATCGACGATGACTTGAAGCGTCTCGTAACCCTGCATCGGGCCATCGATACGAGATGTAATCGTCCGTTTTATTCCGCTCGGCGCCTGTGCCGATACGTCTTCCGCCACGAGGCCGATCGCTGCGCAGAGCGCACAACCGGTGAACATCCGCCTGCTCAACATGCGCTTTCTCCCCTCGTGCCCGACACGGACCTCTTGGACCCGGTCAGGTCGCCAGATCATCAATCATAAACCTCGCATGCTCTTCGACTGCATTCACTCCAATCCGATTTCATCTCGTTCGACAGTCTATCGACTGAATGTACAGTTGTAAGAGCAATCGTTCGTCCTGACAATGCAGGTGATCATCGCAAATCGAGCCCCGTTGCGGGCGCCGGATCAGCCGGCGCTGCGGCTCACGCGCCGCGTCGGTCCGCCTCGATGGTCAGTCCGAGCCCCACCGAACCGAACGTGTCGCCCTCGACGACGCGCGCGGCCGGCAGGGCGCCGGTCAGCGCGGCGCGCAGGTGCGGCAGACCGGTGGAGCCTCCGGTGAGGAACAGGGCGTCGATCCGCTCCCGCGACAGCTCGGCCTGGGACAGGCATCGGTCGATGCGCGCCGCCACGGCGCCGGCGAGGTCTCCGGTCTGCGCCGACAAGGTCGCACGATCGACCGGCGCGGCCAGACCGCGCTCCACGAAATCGAGATCGAGCATCGTCGCGTCGCGCTCAGAGGCCGCGATCTTCGCGCCCTCGACCACGCCCGCGAGGGCATGCCCGCGCTCGCCCTCGACCACCTCGCGCAGCCGCCCGACGAGGTCGGGCCTCGCGCAGTCGCGGATCACCTCGTCGATCTCGCGCGCCGTCTTGGCATTGTAGAGGCGGTTGATCGCCGACCACGTGGCGAGGTCGTGGTAGTAGGCGTTCGGCACGGCGAGATCGCCCCGGCGCATCGGGCTGCCGAGGCCGAGCAGCGGCATGACCGTTCCGAGGCTGAGCTGCCGGTCGAAGTCGGTGCCGCCGATGCGCACGCCGTCATTGGCCAAGATGTCGCCGGCCCTGTCCGGGCGCCCCCGCCGCTCGGGCGACAGGCGAACGATCGAGAAGTCCGAGGTGCCGCCGCCGATATCGGCCACCAGCGCGATCTCCTCGGACCGAACCTGCCGCTCGTAATCGAGGGCCGCGGCGATCGGCTCGTACTGGAACGAGACCTCGCGGAAGCCGACGTCGCGGGCAATCTCGCGGAGCGTGTCCTCGGCGCGCCGGTCGGCCTCCGGGTCGCCGTCGACGAAATGGACCGGCCGTCCGTGGACCACGCTGTCGAGGACCTCGCCGCAGGCCGCCTCGGCCCGGGCCTTCACCGCCGTGAGATAGCGGGCGATCACGTCGCGCAGGCGCAGGCGCTGCCGGCCGACCGGCGTCGCCTCTTCCATCAGCGGCGTGCCGAGCACCGATTTCAGCCCGCGCATCAGCCGTCCCGACCGGCCCTCGACATAGGCCGCCGTGGCGGCCCGGCCGATCACCGGGTCGCGGCCGAGTTCGAAGAAGATCGCGCTCGGTATCGTCCGGTGCGCCTCCTCAAGGGGCAGCAGGGTCGGTCCATCCGGACCGGTGTGACCGAGCGTGGTGTTCGACGTGCCGAAATCGAGGCCGCAGGCCGCCATCGTGTCGTGGGTCCGGATTTTCGCAGGGAGGGGCGTGGCCCTACAGGGCCGGGGCGCCCGGGTCCAGGCCGGCAGAGCGTGGCAGGTATGGCGGGAAGCGTGGACAGCTGTCCGGCGGGCCACCCGGAACCGTCGCCGGCATGCTATGAGGCGCCATGCGTTCCGACATCGATCTCGGCCTGACCGGCGAGCGCCCCGCGCTCCTCGACCTCACCGAACTGCTCGCCACGCGGCTCCTGGTCCAGGGCAATTCGGGCTCCGGCAAGTCGCACCTGCTGCGGCGCCTTCTGGAGCAGAGCGCCGGGCTCGTGCAGCAGGCGATCATCGATCCGGAGGGCGATTTCGCGAGCCTCGCCGATCGCTACGGGCACGTGGTCGTGGAGGCCGACGGCGACGACGTGGCCCTGCAGCGGATCGCCGCGCGGGTGCGGACCCATCGGGTCTCGGTGGTGCTGTCGCTGGAGAATCTGGACGCCGACGGGCAGATGCGGGCGGCCGCCGCTTTCCTGGGCGGCCTGTTCGATGCCGACCGCGACCATTGGTATCCGATGTTGGTGGCCGTCGACGAGGCGCAGCTCTTCGCGCCCGCGGCCGCCGGCGAGGTCTCGGACGAGGCGCGGCGCCTGTCGCTCGGCGCCATGACCAACCTGATGTGCCGCGGCCGCAAGCGCGGGCTGGCCGGGATCATCGCGACCCAGCGGCTCGCCAAGCTCGCCAAGAACGTCGCGGCCGAGGCGTCGAACTTCCTGATGGGCCGGACCTTTCTCGACATCGACATGGCCCGCGCCGCCGACCTCCTGGGCCTCGAGCGCCGTCAGGCCGAGACGTTCCGCGATCTGCCGCGCGGACATTTCGTGGCGCTCGGGCCGGCGCTGTCGCGACGACCCCTCACCATCGCGGTCGGCCCGACACAGACCGTAAGCCGAAGCTCCTCGCCGGTTCTGGTTCCCCTCCCCGATCCGACCGAGGACGCCCGCGCGCTCATCCTCACGGCAAGCCCGGCGGAGATCGCGGTCCCGCTGGTGCCCCGGCCGAAGCCGCGGCCGACGCCGGCTCCGGACGTGCTGGTGCAGCTCGCGAATTACCGGCCGCCGGCGCCCGTGGAGGAGCCGGAGGAGGAGCCGATGGATCCGGAGGCGCGCGAGGCGGCGCTGGCCGAGGTGCTTGCCTCGGTCCTGGCGGATGCCGACGCGGCCGCCTGCACGCCCGCCACCCTCTACCAGGACTTTACGGTCCGCTGCCGCATCCGGCGCCTGCGCGGCGACACGATGGGGCTGCCCGAGTTCAAGCGGCGGCTCGCGGTGGCGCGGGCCGAGGCCGGAGGGGCGGTGACGGACAATTCCGGCTGGGAGCGGGCGCAGGAGATCGCCGCGGGCCTGCCGGACGATCTCGCCGGGCTGTTCCTGGTGGTGGCCCGGGCGGCAATCGAGGGTGCCCCTTGCCCGACCGACGCGATGCTGGCCGAGGCCTATGGCACCAGCTCCGGCGGCCGCGCCCGGCGGATGCTCGCCTATCTGGAGGAGCGCGGCGCGATCATCACGCGGAAGGACCTGCGCGGCGCGCCGATCATCGCCGTGCCGGATCTCGGCGTGGAGACGGGGCCGGGTGAGCCGCAGATGCTGCCGACCGGCCCGAAACGCCGGGCGGTGTAGCGCGCGGCTAATCGGTCCGTCATCGCGAGCGGCAACGCGGTCAGGCGCCCCGAGCGACTTCCAGCTTGGCAAGCTCCACCGCTGCCCGGAGTTCGATTTCGGCCATCAGCCCGTCGAGGCGCGGATCGCCTGAGAGGCCCGCGCGCTCGTTGAGCCGGCCCGCGATGGATCGGAGTTCATGAGTGGCAACCCGGCCGCCGAGGATGGCGGCCTTCAGCCGGTCGAGGCCGTCGAGGAGGTCCTGGCCGCGCTTGGCCGAGCGACGGCGCCGCTCCTGCGGAGTCTCGCTCTCGGCCTGGAGGAGCAGGACCGCGTCGAGCCCCGCCAGCGTAGCCGCTGCCGCGGGCGCGTTGGCGCTCGCGGCGGAACCGGGCGCGGCGCCGAGGCTGAAGCCTCCTCCACCCTCGGGCCGCCGGGGGGCCGCGACGCCGCCCGCGCTCTGGATCGGCTGGCGAGTCTCGACGCGCATGATCCTGTTCGCGTTGCCCCAAGCGCCCCTGCGCAGGACCAGTAAGTCGGCCCGCAGGGTTAAGCGCGGGTAAACGGGCCGGCAGAAGCTGCCGGGTCGGCAGCTTCCGTGCCGGTACCGCAGGACGACCCACACGCGCCGCTTCTGGATAAAGCAAGGTCCCTCAAGGGCTTGCCGATACGGCCCGCTTGGCACGGCCCTGGCAGGATGGCGGCAGGTCCGTTCACCCTCGATTAGCCGGCATGCGCCCGAGTCCCGCGTTCAGTCTCCTTCGGTCCCTGCTCGGCGCCCTGACCGGTGCGCTGCTCCTCGTCGCGCTGGCCGGCCCGGCGCTCGCCCTGTCGCGGGTCAAGGATCTCGCCTCCATCGAGGGCGTACGCCAGAACCAGCTCGTCGGCTACGGGATCGTGGTCGGCCTCAACGGCACCGGCGACACGCTGAACAACATCCCGTTCACCAAGCAGTCGCTCCAGGCGATGCTGGAGCGCCTCGGCGTCAACACGCGCGGGGCGACCATGCGCACGCAGAACCTCGCCGCCGTGATGGTGACGGCCAATCTCCCGCCTTTCGCCGCGCAGGGCTCGCGCATCGACGTGACGGTCTCGTCGCTGGGCGACGCGAAGTCCCTCCAGGGCGGCACGCTCCTGGTGACCCCGCTGCTCGGCGCCGACGGCGAGGTCTACGCCCTGGCCCAGGGCTCGGTGGCGATCGCCGGTTTCTCGGCGGAGGGCGACGCCGCCAAGATCACCCGGGGCGTGCCGACCAACGGCCGGATCTCCAACGGCGCCAATATCGAGCGCGAGATCGCGTTCAAGCTGAACGATGCCCGCTCGCTGCGCCTGTCCCTGCGCAATCCCGACTTCACCACCTCGAAGCGGATCGCCGCCGCGATCAACGACTTCATGGGCGCCGATACCGCCGAGCCCACGGATCCGGCGACCGTCACGATCCAGATCCCGCCCCGCTACACCGGCAACATGATCCGGCTGATCACCGAGGTGGAGCAGCTCAAGGTCGAGCCCGATCAGACGGCCCGGGTCATCGTCGACGAGCGCTCCGGCATCATCGTGATGGGCCGCGACGTGCGCGTCTCCACGGTCGCCATCGCGCAGGGCAATCTCACGGTCACCATTACCGAGCAGCCGCAGGTCAGCCAGCCGGCGCCCCTGTCCAACGGCCGCACCGTCGTGGTGCCGCGCACCGGCCTGAAGGTCGATACCGGCGACGGCAACAAGCTCGCCCTCGTCAAGGAAGGCGTCAGCCTGCGCGAGCTGGTGGACGGCCTCAACGCGCTGGGCGTCGGCCCGCGGGACCTGATCTCGATCCTCCAGGCGATCAAGACGGCGGGCGCCCTGCAGGCCGATATCGAGCTGATGTGATCAGACGGAACGGGAGGGTCGAACCATGCTGCAGCTAGCCACTCTCGCGGCCAAGGCCGCCGCCGGCGTCGGGACCTCGGCGGCCGGCAGCGCGGTCGACGGCATCATCAAGACCGCCAACAAGGCCAAGGCCTGGAAGACCGCGACCGAATTCGAATCGATGTTCCTCGAGAGCAGCCTCGACCGGCTGACCCAGTCGGAAGGGACCGACGGTCCTCTCGGCGAGAACGGCACCGGCGGTGGCGTCTACCGCTCGATGTTGACCAAGGAATACGCGGGACAGATCGTGAAGAGCGGCGGCGTCGGCATCGCCGATTCGATCTTCCGTGAGATCCTGAAGCTGCAGGGTGCGGCGAGCGAGGGAGCGAGCAATGCAAAGGGCTGAACCGCTGCGCGTCGCGGATCGCGTGACCGCCGAGGCGCTCGTCGCGGGCGTGCTCGGCAACATGGCCGCGCTGGAGACCGTTCTGGCCGACGAGGCGGCCCATGTCCGGGCCGGGCGTCTGCGGGAGAGCACCGTGGCGGCCGAACCGAAGGCGGCGCTCGCCGCCGCCTACATGCAGGGGCTTGAAGCCGCCAAGGCGAACGCCGTCGCACTGAAGCGCTTCCACCCCGAGGGGGTCGAGATGCTGCGGTCGGCGCATCGCCGCTTCACCGCGGCTGTGGAGGCGAACCAGGCGGTCCTGGCCAGCGCCAAAACCGTCTCGGAGGGCCTGATCAAGTCGCTCGCCGAGGAGATCGGGCGCGCGCAGATGCCGGTGGGCTACGGCCGCCAGGCTCCGGCGCCCTCGCCGTACGGCCGCGGCGTGCGCAGCGGCCCGCTGGTCCTGTCGCGGAGCCTCTAGGCACCGCCTCAGCGGCGACCGTTGCCGATCCGCACGTAGGTCCGCACCTCGCCGAGATCCGTGTCGGCCCGGTTGTCGATGGCGAGGCGGCCCGCGACGACCGGGGCTGCCGCGACCCCGTGCCCGGCGCGCATGTCCATCCCGGCGGTGACGCGCCCGGAGATGCGGACGCAGCTGTCGCTGCCCGGCATGCGGACGAAGCCCTGCCCTTTCGATGGACACGGTACCAGTCCCGGCGTGACCGGCGCCTTCTGCAGATCGACGGCCAGGGCCGGACCCACGAGTACCAGCGCCACGGCGACCGCTATCGGCAGAACCAGCCTGGCCATCTCAGGCCGCCCGCCGGGCAAGATCCCGATGGAGCAGATCGATGTAGGTCTCGACCTCGCCGATGAACCGGTCCAGGGCGGCCTCCTGGACGCGCAGCCGCGCGAGATCGCGCAGGAGAATGTCCAGCGCGATGGTGCGGTCATTGGGATGGCTGTAGCCGGCGAGGTACGTGTCGACGGCCTGCTCGGCCATGAAGATCGCGCCGATCCGCGGCGCAAAGCCGAGACGGCGGACGAGTTCGACGGGCTCGGACAGCGACACGCGGACCTCTCCTCGTTGGACCGACGGCACGGATGCGCGTCCGCACGCCGCGGTTCAATACGCGAAAACGGCAAGACTATGATCGGGGCGGTCGATCCGGACCCGGTCCACGACAGGCGGATACGCGTCGTCTCGCGGCGCCCAGGCGGTCTCGGACAGCCGGCGCCGATTCGAGCTGGGAGCGGCCGACCTCAGCTGATGTAATTGACCAGCGACAGCTTGGAGAGCGAAGCCGTGACCTGGTAGCTCGCCTGAAGTCGGTTCTGCACGTCCAGCAGCTTGGCGACGACTTCCTCGGTGGGCGCCTGCTCGATGCCGTCGAGCGTGTTCTGAAGCGTGTTCTGGGTGGCCTTGTTGGTCGTCGCCGCGTTCGACAAGCGCGTCGATGCCAGGCTGAGCTGTGTCACCGTGTCCTGCACGCTCGGGAGCGCCCCGGTCGAGGACGTGCCGGGGCTGGTATCGGCCGACGAGAGAAGGGGCTGCGCCTTGCCGCTGATCGCGCTGTAGATCGCGGCCGCGTTCGGATCCGACGAACTCGGCATGCCGAGAGCCACGGTCGCGAGGCCCGCGAGCACGTTGCTGATCGCCGGCTGATTGGCGCGGACACCGATCTGAACGCTGCTCCCCGCGCTGACCTGGACCGATTGGGTGCTGAGCGGGTCGGCCGGCCCATTCTCGCCCTGGTACCAGACGACGGTGTTCGCGGCGGTGGTTGTCGGGTTCGGCGCGGAGAAGAAGGTGTTCGCCGCGCGGGCAGTGGAATACGCCGCCAGCGTGCTGCCGGCAGACGCCGAGAGGGCGCTGGTCAGGGCGTCGTTGAGATTCTGCGCCGTCGCAGACGGGTCTGCGCCGATCGCGAAGCTCGTGCTTGAGGACGCGGGCGTGGTGCCGCTGGCCGCCGCCGTCAACGTCACCGCGGTCTTCGTGCCGTCGGGCAGCTGCAGGGTCAGCGTCAGGCTGTCGCCGACGGCCGGTTGCCCGGTGACGCTGATCGCGACGCCGGCCGACGTCGTGGTCGACCCGGCGGTATAGACTGCCGAAATGGCGGTCGCGGTCGCGGGCGCCGTTGCAGCACCGGCTAGAGCGTAGCCCTGCGGCGCGACTGCAGCCCGAGAACTCGGATCATCGAGGAGCCCGATCTGGGTCGCGGACGGCATCGTCTGTTTGAGCTGGCCGTTCTTTCCCGTGCCGAGATCGGCCGCAACTTGGTTTGTAACGAATGTCTTAAGGCCAATCTGAGTCCCGTTCCCGTTCAGGATCGTATCCGCGTCGAGGACCGGCTGCGTCGTGCTGTTTTCGCCGCCGAACAGGTAGTTGCCGGCCACCGACTGGTTCAATGTATCGAGGGCCGCCTGAAGGTTGTTCAAAGCGTTGGTCTTCGCCGCGGTCGCGTTCACCGGCGTGCTCTGCAGACCGTTGTTCAACGTGTTGCGCGCATCGATGCCCAACGTCGCCACTTGCGTTAGGCTCGTCACCGCGACGTTCGTCCGGGTCTGCGCGGCGGTGATGCCGGCGGCGTAGCCTGTGAGCGCACTGAGAGTCGCCTGGGCGCTCAGGGCCGTGGACCGCCCGGAGCCCAGGCCGCCATAGGTCTGCGCGGTCAGCCCGCTCGAAAGCTGGGTCGACAGATCACTGAGCTGGCTCTTCAGCGTCGTCAGCTGCGAGGCCGTTCGGTTCGTGAGGTAGGAACCGGCCGCAAAGGGCTTGATCGTCGTCATGATCAGATCTGCAGCAGTTGGTTGAGCATGTCGCGGGCCGCGGTCAGCACCCGGGCATTGGCGCCGTAGGCGGTTTGGAGCGCGATCAGGTTCGACATCTCCTGGTCGATGTTGACCCCGGCTCCGGCCGCAAACCGGCCTTGCGCTGTGGAGAGCGCGGTCTGCTGCGTGTCGTCGAGCGCTGTCGCATTCGCCGACGCGGCGCCCTGCGACGCGATGATGTCCTGGGCGAACCCGACGACGGTGGCACTGTAGGGTGCGGAGACGCCGCCGATCCCGCTCGACGACGAGAAGGTCTGTGGCGTTGAGGTCAGCAGGTCGAACAGCTTCTGCGCGCGCGTGCCGGACGCGCCCGCATTCCCACTGCCCGTCGCCGTGGAAGGCGCAGTCAGCGCCGCCGTGTCGCCGCTCAGCTTCGTGTTGACGGCGATGCGCTGCGCGAAGCCCGTGAGCTGCGAGCCGTTATCGAAGGATCCCGTGTAGAGCGAGTTGTTCGTCCCGTCGACGAACAGGGCGAGTGACGGATTTCCGGCGTACAGGTCTGTGGCGGAAGCAACCGTGATGTTGGCTGTCGCCGCGGCGGCGACCTTCCCACCCGCCGTCAGCGTCAGGGTCGCGCTCGTCGCGGTCGAGGACCCAGGTGTCACACCGAGAGTCGGAAGCTTGTAGGCGGCCCCTGTGGCGTTAAACGCCGTGAAGGCTGCCTGTATCTTCGCCGCGTAGGTGGTCGGGTCGCCGCTGGCATCGAACGTCAGAGTCAGGCCGTTCGCGTCTGTCGTCTGCCCAGCGGGAACGATCGTGCCGCCCGGCTTCGCCGAGGCCACCAAGGTCACGTTGCGAACGGCACCGGTACTGTCAGTGACAGGAAATGTGATCGTGTTGCCGGGCTGCATCGCCGAGACGGTGATTTGCGTGTCACCGCTGCTGCCGAGTGTGCCGGTCGTGCCGGTGTTGGTCAGCGAGCTCGCGAGCCCCGCGGCGAGATCGTCGAGCTGGCGCTGCGCCTGCGGCAGCGTCTGATCGCGCAGCTCGATCTGGGCCGCCAAACTGCCCGAGCGCAGCACGCCGGGCTCGCCAAGGTCGATCTTGCCGCCACCGGGCAGCGTGGCGGTGATCGTGCCGACCGTGCGCGGCGTGGACGAATAGGACGAGTTCGCGCTCAGCGTCCCGCGGCCATCGAAGCTCAGCGATGCGGCATTGCCGCGATCGACCAGCGTCGCCCCCGACTGAGTCAGGACCGTCACGGTCCCATCGCTTTGCGCGGTCGTTTTGACATCCATGTAGCTCGACAGGTTGTTGATCGCCTGGTCGCGCTGGTCCTGGAGGTCGGCCAGGGACGTGCTGTCCGTGGTATTCTGGATCTTCTTGTTCAGGTCCGCGATGCTGGACAGGAGCGAGCTGGCCGATTGCGTATCGGCACCGAGCTGCGCCTCGATCCCGGTGCGCAGATTCTGCACCGAATTGGCGGCTCCGTTGATCTGGCTGGCGAGCGCCGAAGCGTTGCTCAGCACCGTTGTCCGTGCAGCCGCCGAGGTTGGATTGGCGGCGAGTTCCTGGAGCGACTCGGTGAACGTGTTCAGCGTGCCGTCGAGCGCCGTGGAGCTGCCGGGCGTCCCGTACAGTGCATCGAGCTGGGAGATGATCCCGGATTTGGTGCTCGTGTAGGCGGCGCCCGAACTTTCCAGCCGAAGCTGCTTCAGGGCCGCCGCATCGAAGCTGCGGGTGACCGCACCGGTCGCGACGCCCAGGTTGTTGGTGCCGGTGGCGACGGACGTGAGCGTCCGCTTGACGTAGCCGGCCGTCCCCGCATTGGCGACGTTCTGCGAGACGACGTTGATCGCCGCCTGAGTTGCGGCGAGCCCGGCGGTCGCGTTGGACAGTGCGTTCAGCGACACTTCACAGCCTCCTCAGCGACCTCCGGAAGACAGATTATCGAATCACGTTGAGCAGGTCCGACATCATAGTCTGGGCGGTCGACATGACGCGCGTGTTCGCAGAGTAGGCCTGCTGGGTTACGATCATCTTAGAGAATTCGGTCGCAATATCCGTGTTGGACTGCTCGAGGCTCGCTCCCGTGATGGTGCTGCCATTGAGGCCCGCTATCGGCGGACCGGAATCGGCCGTCTGAAGATAGTTGCCGTTCGAATCGGCCTTCAAACCGTCCGGATCGGCGAATTGCACGACCCCGGCGGTGGCGAGCGCGACCACCGACCCGTTCGAGAACGTGCCGTTGATTTTGCCGTCGGTGCCGACCGCAACACTCGTCAACGTGGCGGAGGTATTGCCGTTCTGGCTCAGCGTGCTGGTCGTCGCCGCGCCGGTGGCGTCGGCATATTGCGTCAGCCCGCCGGTCACATCCAGCTTGAGGTTATTGAAAGTGTATCCGGCAATCGACTTGCCGCTCAAGTCGATAGTGGTCGTGCTGGGCGTGGTCGCGCTCGGGCTCGGCGAGGTCAATTTTCCCGTCGCGTCGAATGTGAACTGCGTGCCCGAGTCGACCCAATTGGGCGTACCTGCGGCGTTGCTGTTGTACCGCAAGCTCCAGGTCGAGGGAGACCCGTTGCTGCCGGCGGTCGTCTGAACCCAGCGCGTGTTGATCGTCACGGGCGCACCCGACGATGTATAAGCCGTCAGCGATGGGCCGGCGATGCTGCCCGCCGGATCGGCCGAGGGGCTCACCGTCGGCGTCGCCGGCAGGTTGGCCGAGTAGGTGATGAGTGTCGTCTCTTTGGCCGGCAGCACGGGGTTCCCGATGACGATCGGACCCGCGCTGGTGACCTGACCGGTCACGGGGTCCAGATTGTTGCCGGTGAGGTACCCGCCCGCACCGTTCATCAAGTGACCGTCGGCGGTCGGAGCGAAGTCGCCGCGACGCGTATAGGCATTGGTCCCGCTGAAGGTCGCGGCCCCGTTGGCGTCCCCGGTCTTCTGCACCACCGTGAAGAAGCCGCTCCCGCTGATCGACATGTTGGTCGGCACGCTCGACGCGACGACGTTGCCGGCGATGGTGTTGGTCAGCTGCGATTGCGCCAGAACCGAGCCGGCGACCTCCCGCTTCTGCGTCGTCTCCGCCATCATGTCGATGAAGCTGGTGTCGACGCGCTTGTAGCCGGTCGTCTGCGAGTTCGCGATGTTCCCGGAGATGTTGCTGATGGCATAGGACTGCGCCTGCAATCCGGAGACTGAGGTCTGAAGGGCGCTGAATAGATCCATGGCAAGCAATCCCGTTGCGCGCCCTGACGGCCCGCAGGCCAGGGCAGCCGCAACCGCCATGCCAGGGCTAAGCCACTGACGAATCAGGACGTCCGCCACCAGCGCCCGGCAGGCTTGACCGGTTGGAGACCTGGACTCGGCAGATCTTGCCCGGCAGGGCCCGTCCCGGCACCGGCGAGCGCCGCCCGGTCGTTTACGGGGTGTTATCCGGCGCGCGCGAGGATGCGCCCGGGCTCAGGATCGGGCGCAAAGCGACCTGCCCGGAAGTGCTGAACGGTTACGGATTTCGGATCTCAGGGTCATGCGGGCGAAACGGACGAGCCTCGTCCACATCATATACTTCTCGCGCCTGAACCTGTCGTCGGACCCCGCGAAGCGGTCCGAGCAGATCGGCGAGATCGGCCGCACGGCTCAGAAAAAGAATGAGTTCGCCGTGATCACGAGCTTCCTGGTCATCGAGGGCAGTTTCGCCTGCCAAGTGATCGAGGGCGAACGCTCCTCGGTGCACGAAACCTTCGACCGGGTCAGCGCCGACAGCCGCCATCGAGATGTTCAGATCAGCGAATGGCGCGAGATCGCCAAGCGTGAATTCGTCCATTCGTTCAAGAGCGCCCAGCGGACCGCCAACAACGAAACCCTGTTCGCCAAGGCCAACCTGCTGCCCATGCTTCAGCGCGGGACGCCGAAGGCCTCGGCGATTCACGGCCTGTGCCTGGCGCTCCAATCCGACACGATGTCCCGTCAGGGCATCGATCATCTCTTCGTCTGAGGCGAGCGATGTCCGACAGCGAGACGCACCCGATCCTCATCGTCGACGACCAGGAGAAGCTTCTCCGCCTCATCGTGATGCTGATGACCCGCATCGGATTCCCCGATGTCGAGGGCGTCACCAGCGCGCCGGAGGCGCTGGAGCGGCTCAGGCAGCGCCGCTACGCGCTCGTGATCTCCGACCTCGACATGGAGCCGATGGACGGGCTCAGCCTGCTCCGCGAGATCCGCGCCGACGACGCGCTGATGAACACGCCGTTCATGCTGACCGAATCATCCTTCGACTTCGAGGACATCAACCTGGCGCACCAGGCGGGCGCGGATGCCTTCATCCTCAAGCCGTTCGACATGGCGGTGCTGAAGACCAAGCTGAAGCAGGTGCTCAACCGCAAGCCGCGCAAGCGCGAGGCGCCGATCGCCGCGGAGTCGAGCCTGAGCGTGGAGTTTCCCATGCTCGGGAAGTTCTGAGGCAACGCCGTCATCGCGAGCACAGCGAAGCGACCCAGGGCTCCGGGACTATTCCGCACGGAAGCGATCCCTCGGATTGCTTCGCTGCGCTCGCATAGACGCGTGGGCGTCACCCAAGCGGCATCTCGGACAGCTCAGGCTGCCCGCTTCTGGTAATCCTTGACGTCGGTGAAGCGCACGGCCGGGTAGCGCTCCTCCTCGTACCGGAGCGAGAACGCGGTTGTCGCCATGAAGACCGGGGCTCCGTCGAGGTCCTTGGCCATGGCCGAGCCGTGCGTGTCGATGAACTTGTCGAGTTCGGCTTCCGAATCGGACGACACCCAGCGGCAGACCGAGAAGCGCGAAGTCTCGTAATCGACCGGCAGGCCGTACTCGGCCTGGAGGCGTTCCTTCAGCACGTCGAGCTGCAGCGCGCCGACTACGCCGACGATCGCCTGGCTGCCGTCCTGCGGCACGAACACCTGGACGACGCCTTCCTCGCCCATCTGCTGGAGCGCCTCGCGCAGCTTCTTGGCCTTCATGGCGTCGGTCAGCTTGATCCGCCGCAGGATTTCCGGCGCGAAGCTCGGCACGCCGCGGAACACGATGTCCTCACCTTCGGTGAGCGTGTCGCCGATCCGCAGCGTCCCGTGGTTCGGGATGCCGACCACGTCGCCGGCATAGGCCTCGTCGGCGATGGCCCGGTCCTGGGCGAAGAAGAATTGCGGCGCCGATAGCGAGATCGGCTTGCCGGTGCGCACCAGCCGAGCCTTCATGCCCCGGTTGAGCTTGCCCGAGCAGACCCGCATGAAGGCGATCCGGTCCCGATGGTTCGGGTCCATGTTCGCCTGGATCTTGAACACGAAGCCGGTCATCCGCGGCTCGGTCGGTTCGACGAGGCGCTTGTCGGCATCCTGGCCCCGCGGCGGCGGCGCCACCTTGGCCAAGCCGTCGATGAGGTCGCGCACGCCGAAATTCCGCAAGGCCGAGCCGAAGAAGACCGGCGTCAGGTGGCCCTCGCGGAACGCGTCGAGGTCGAACGGCTTCAGCCCGCCCTCGGCGAGCTCCACCTCCTCGCGCCAGGCGTCGGCGGCGCCATTCTCGGTGAGCAGCTCGTCGAACAGCGGATCGTCCGGGCCGGACACTGCGACCATCCCGGCATCCTCGGCCGCGTCGAGGCGGCGGACGCGATTGCCACCGAGCTCGTAGGTCCCGGAGAAGTTGCGGCCGGTGCCGATCGGCCAGGTGACCGGGGCGACGTCGAGGGCCAGCGTCTTCTCGATCTCGTCCAAGAGCTCGAACGGGTCGCGGGCCTCGCGGTCGAGCTTGTTGATGAAGGTGACGATCGGGATGTCGCGCAGGCGGCAGACCTCAAACAGCTTGCGCGTGCGCGCCTCGATGCCCTTGGCGGCGTCGATCACCATCACGGCCGAATCGACCGCCGTCAGCGTCCGGTAGGTGTCCTCCGAGAAGTCCTCGTGGCCGGGCGTGTCGAGCAGGTTGAAGACGCAGTCGCCGTACTCGAAGGTCATCACCGAGGTGACGACCGAGATGCCGCGCTCCTTCTCGATCCCCATCCAGTCGGAGCGGGTCGAGACGCGGTTGCGCTTGGCCTTGACCTCGCCGGCGAGCTGGATCGCGCCCCCGAACAGCAGCAGCTTTTCGGTGAGCGTGGTCTTGCCCGCATCCGGGTGGGAGATAATCGCGAAGGTGCGCCGCCGCGACACCGGATCGGCCGGCCTCGCCTCGGTCTTGGTCTGCATCAGCATGGAGCGAACGCTCTGATCGGCGGAATATGGTGGTGCGCGGCGCGGCACTCGCGCGGTCTCGGGATCGTGTAGCGGCAAGCCCCGATATTGGCAAAGACGCGGGCAGAATGGAGCTGCCTTTCAGGCACAGTACATGGGAGCGGCATCACGCTTCCCCGGCCGATCCACGCTTCGCGAGGCCCCGATGTCGCGCGCCGCAACACGCTGCTGTCTGGTCACCGTCCTGCTGCTCGCCGCGGCGGGCCCCGGTCCCCGCGCGGACGCGGCGCCGCAGCGGGCCGCGGCGGCCGATGCCGCTTTCCTCGATGCCCTGACCTGGGGCGCCACGCCCTCGACCTTCGCGCAGCTCACCGCGGAAGGGCGGGCGCGCTGGCTGCATGCCCAGCTTCATCCGCCAGCCGAATCGCGCCTGCCGCCCGCCGCTCAGGCGCAGGTCGACGCGCTGACACCACCGGGCAGTCTGTTCGAGCGAGCCCAGGCGCTGGCTCGGCCGGCCTGTTCAAGCCGTCGCTGCCCGATCAGGCCGAGGAGCCGGCCTTCCCGGTGCTCGCGAACGGGCTCTACTTCGCGGCTTTGTCCGGCACCCTGTCGACGGCGACGCGGGCGGCCCTCGCCCAGGCGGTCTCGCCGCAGGACTGGAACACCCTCTATCTCGCCTCGCCGGAGTTCATGCGATGAACCGTCGCGACCTGATCCGCACCTCGGCGGCGCTCGGCCTGTCCACGGTGGCCGGCCGCGTCTGGGCCGCCCCGAAAGCCGACGCGCGCCTCCTCGTGGTGTTCCTGCGCGGCGCCTACGACGCCGCCAACGTGGTGATTCCGACCGGCAGTGACTTCTACTACCGGTCGCGGCCGACCCTCGCGATCCCCAGGCCGGACGCCGCCGACCCGAAGGCCGCTTTGGTGCTCGACGGCGACTGGAGCCTGCACCCGGCTCTGCGCGAGACGCTCCTGCCGCTCTACGCCAAGGGCCAGGCCGCCTTCGTGCCGTTCGCCGGGACCGACGATCTGACCCGGAGCCATTTCGAGACGCAGGACACGATCGAGATGGGCCAGACGGTCGGAGCCGCCCGCGACTACAATTCCGGTTTCATGGCCCGGCTCGCCGCCGAGCTGACCCGGGTCCGGCCGATCGCCTTCACGGACCAGATGCCGCTCATCTTCCGGGGCGGCGAGACGGTGCCCAACATCGCCATCACCGGCGTCGGCAAGCCCGGCATCGACGACCGGCAGGCGCGCCTCATCGCGGCGATGTACAGCGACACCAAGCTGGCCGCCGCCGTGACCGAGGGGTTCCGCGTGCGCGACGCGGTCTACCACACGATCTCCGACCATGCCGGGCAGGCCGACCGCGGGGCGGTCTCGCCCAAAGGCTTCGAGCTGTCCGCCCGGCGGATCGGCCGCCTGATGCGCGAGACCTTCAACCTCGGCTTCGTGGATGTCGGCGGCTGGGACACGCACGTGAACCAGGGCGTGGGCACCGGCTACCTCGCCGACCGGCTCGGCGAGCTGGGGCGCGGCCTTGCGGGCTTCGTCGAGGAGATCGGGCCGGGCTGGTCCGACACGGTGGTGGTCGTGCTGTCGGAGTTCGGGCGCACCTTCCGGGAGAACGGCAGCCGCGGCACGGACCACGGCCACGGGAGCGTCTACTGGATCCTCGGCGGCAGGGTGCGCGGCGGCCGGATCGCGGGGCCGCAGGTGCGGGCCGACGAGGCGCACCTGTTCCAGAACCGGGACTATCCGGTGCTCACCGATTATCGCGGCCTGCTCGGCGGCCTGTTCCGGCGGCTCTACGGACTCGAACAGGCGAGCCTGCGGCAGATCTTCCCCAGTGCGGATCCGGCGGATCTCGCGCTGCTGTAGCGGTGGCGCACGGTCAGGACGCGACGCGGTATAGGCGGCGCGATACCTGCCGTTCCCAGCAATCCCTCTCATCCTGACTTGCCCGCCTCAGCGGATCTCGAAGGAGGCTTCCAGGGATCACAGCGCCTTCTGGAGGTCTCCTTCGAGGCCTCCGCTACGCTTCGGCACCTCGGGATGAGGTGGAGAATGGAACCGGCGAGGCGGAGCGATGGGGCGCGTGCCGGAGGTTCGGACCGCACGCGTCCAGATCGTCCGCCCGGTCAGGCCGCGGCGGCCGCCAGCGCGCGCAGGTCACCGACCAGCTCGTCGACCCGCTCCGTCTGGGCATCCCAGGCGAACATGAAGCGCGCCCCGCCGCCGATGAAGGTGTAGAACCGCCAGCCCCGAGCGCGCAGGCCATCCATGGTGGCCACGGGCATCGTCAGAAACACCGCGTTCGCCTCGACGGGAAACAGCGCGCGCACCCCCGGCAGCCCAGCGACGGCTTCGGCGAAGCGACGGGCGCAGGCATTGCCGTGGGTAGCGTTCTTCAGCCACGCGCCGCTTTCCAGCATGCCGACCCAGGGTGCGGCGAGGAAGCGCATCTTCGACGCCAGCTGTCCGGCCTGCTTGCAACGGTAGCCGAAATCCTCGGCGAGCTTGGCGTCGAAGAACACCACCGCCTCGCCGGCATGCATGCCGTTCTTGGTCCCGCCGAAGCACAGGACATCGATGCCCGACCGCCACGTCATGTCGGCCGGGCTGCAGTTCAGGCTCGCGCAGGCATTGGCGAAGCGCGACCCGTCCATGTGCAGGGCGAGGCCCAGCTCGCGGCAGGTCGCCGACAGCGCCCGCAGCTCGGCGAGGCTGTAGACCTGCCCCGTCTCGGTCGGCTGGGTGATCGTCACCACCCGCGGCCGCGGGAAGTGGATGTCGCTGCGGTTCTGGGCGAGGTCCCGGATCAGATCCGGCGTGAGCTTGCCGCCCTCCGTCCGGACGGTCAGGAGCTTCGAACCATTGGAGAAGAATTCCGGCGCGCCGCACTCGTCGGTCTCGACATGGGCCGAATCGGCGCAGATCACGCTGTGGTAGGACTGGCACAGCGCGGCCAGCGCCAGGGCGTTGGCAGCGGTGCCGTTGAAGGCGAAGAACACTTCGCACGGCGTCTCAAACAGTGCACGGAAGGCATCCGCGGCGCGCTTCGTCCAGGCATCCTCGCCGTAGGCCGGCGCGTGACCGCGATTGGCCACCTCCATGGCCGCCCAGGCTTCCGGACAGATGCCGGAATAGTTGTCGCTGGCGAATTGCTGCGAGTCGTCCTGTCTCATCCGCGCAACCTAGCACGGCTCCGGCACAGATCGATCGCCCGGACAGGTTGGAACTGGTGCGCGCTTGGTGTAATAGCCCCGTCAAGGCGTGGGCTCCACGCCGATTCGGAAACCGACGTTCCCGTCCCTCCCGGGTTCATCCCGGGCGAGGGACGTTGTCGGTTTCCAGATCGGCGGCGGGCCGCGTGAGCCCGAAAATCCAGGTCCAGAGGATCAAGTCCGTTGCAGGTACTCGTTCGCGACAACAACGTCGATCAAGCGCTCCGCGTCCTCAAGAAGAAGATGCAGCGTGAGGGCATCTTCCGCGAGATGAAGCAGCGCAAGGCTTATGAGAAGCCGTCCGTGCGCAAGGCGCGCGAGAAGGCCGAGGCCGTCCGCCGCGCCCGCAAGCAGGCCCGCAAGACCGCGATCCGCGAGGGCCTGATCGCCGCGCCGAAGCCGAAGCCGCGCTTCCCCGCCGGCGGCCGCCGTCCCGGCTTCCCGTCCCCCTCGGCCGCGCAGGGCCAGGGTGGCAACGCCTCGGGTCAGACCCCGGTCAGCCCGGCTTCCGTCGCCTGAGCGACCGTACAACGGTTTCGAGAAAGCCCGGCCTGCGCGAGCAGCCGGGCTTTTTTCTTTGCGCGGTGTCAGACGGACTCCGAAGCCGATCAAGCCGCGGAGGTACCCTGCCGTCTTTGCGTACGGAGCGAAGCAATCCAGCGGCACGACATTCAGGAATGTCGCGCCGCCCTAAGTTGCGTCGCTGTGCTCGCGATGACGGTTCGGAACGGCGGCTCTAGCTCACGCCGCCTTCGCGGCGATCGTGGCCCGTTCAGCCTGGACCAGCACGTCGAGCGCCCGCCACGGCTTCTGCATGTAGACCGCCTGATCGGGCAGGCGCGCGTCCCGGCTCGCTCCGGAGGTGACGACCACGCGCACGTCCGGCCAGCGGCGGCCGACCGCCTGGGCAAGGGAGATGCCGTCCATGGCTCCCGGCAGGCGCACGTCCGCGAAGAGCAGCGCCACCGTGACATCGGAGCGTTCGAGCACCGAGAGGGCCGCCTCCGCGCTCTCGCAGGCGATCACGCCCAGATCCGTCTCTTCCAGAACCGCGGTGGCGAGATCGCGCACCGCCGCATCGTCCTCGACGACGAGCGCCACGGGGCTGGAACTATCGGGCGTTGCGCGATCCATGAAAATCTCCTGATGACGGTGCGGTGCCCCTCGACGGGTCACGGTCCACTAAGCGGACTTCTGATTCCCCGATTCGGCCATGCTGGCCTGTCAGGAGCCGGCTCACAAGTGTCCGAGCGAATCGGCGGAGGTATGCCTGCGTTGCAGTCAAGCCGCGCCAGTTTCGTGCGAAACGCCCGAAATTGGCGCAGTGGGGAGTCGGTTAAGAAACTGTTCACCGAAGCGGACTGACTGTTAACCTGCTGCCACAACGCGGACCCACCCCGGCGGGGCGTTCCCATCGGATCCAACGCGAACCAGAGCTGAAGGATCAACGTCCGTCATGTGCCGTTTCCTCGCCTACAGCGGTGAGCCGGTCTTCCTCTCCGACCTCGTCTGCGCGCCGACCCACTCGCTGGTGCATCAGTCGCTGCACGCCGACGAGGGTAAAACCGAGACCAACGGAGATGGGTTCGGTATCGGTTGGTACGCGGAGCGGCCGGAACCGGGGGTCTATCGGGACATCTCTCCCGCTTGGTCGGACGAGAACCTTGTGAACCTGTGCGGACAGGTGCGGGCGCGGACGTTCTTCGCGCATGTCCGCGCCTCGACCGGCACCGCCACCGCCCGGGCCAACTGCCACCCGTTCGTCTTCGGCCGGCACCTGTTCATGCACAACGGGCAGATCGGCGGCTACCATCGGATCAAGCGCCGGCTCGAGGCCCTGATCCCGGACGCATTCTACGATCATCGGCGCGGCAGCACCGATTCCGAGGCGCTGTTCCTGCTGGCCCTGGCCAATGGTCTCGAGGAGGATCCCGTCGGCGCGATGGCGCGCACGCTGCGGACGGTCCGTGAGTTGATGGCGGCCGCCAATGTCTGCGAACCGCTGCGCTTCACCGCGCTGCTGACCGACGGCGAAACGCTCACCGCCTATCGCTGGGCCTGCGACGGTCGTCCGCCGAGCCTGTATTTCCGCGATGGCCCCGGCGGCATCGTCGTGGTTTCGGAGCCGATCGACGGGTGCCGCGACGGCTGGCAGGTCGTGCCCAAAGGCGGCACCCTCCGCGCCCGCCGTGGAGGGCCGACCGTCGTCGAAGTCCCCGAGCGCGCCAGGGCCGCCGCCTGAATACAATCCGGCCCAGCCATGCCGGAAAGGGCATTGCCCGTGGGCGCCCTATGACCAAAATCCGCTGACGGCCGAGCATGCGGCCTGGCGGGAACTGACCGATGTATCCGGATACCGAGCTTCACATCGCGGGACGCTGGCGGGCGGGCGCTGACCGGCAGACCCTGGGGGTCCTGAATCCGGCGACCGGCGAGACGATCGGCCGATGCGCCGTTGCCACCCAGGGCGACCTCGACGAGGCTCTGGCGGCGGCCTCACGGGCCTTTCCGCATTGGCGCAAGGTGGCGCCGTTCGAGCGCGCCAAGGTGATGCGCAAGGCCGCCGACCTCCTGCGCGCCCGGGTCGACGAGATCGCCCGCGTCATGACCCTCGAGCAGGGCAAACCGCTGGCCGAGTCGCGGGTCGAGACCCTGGCGGCGGCCGACATCATCGACTGGTTCGCCGAAGAGGGTAAGCGCGCCTACGGCCGCGTCATCCCGGGCCGGGCCGACGGCGTGCTGCAGGCGGTCGTGCGCGAGGCGGTCGGCCCGGTGGCCTGCTTCACGCCCTGGAATTTCCCGATCAACCAGGCCGTCCGGAAGATCTCGGCGGCGCTCTGCACCGGCTGCACGGTGATCCTGAAAGGCCCCGAGGACACCCCGGCGAGCTGCGCCGCGCTGGTCCGCGCCTTCCTGGATGCCGGCATCCCGGGCGACGCGCTGTCACTGGTCTACGGCGACCCGGAGACGATCTCCGCCTACCTGATCCCGCACCCGGTAATTCGGAAGATCTCCTTCACCGGATCCACCGTGATCGGCAAGAAGCTCGCGGCGCTCGCGGGTGAACACATGAAGCGCGCCACGATGGAGCTCGGCGGCCACGCCCCGGCGATCGTATTCGGTGACGCGGACGTAGAGAAGGCCATCGCCGTCCTCGCGCCCTCCAAGTTCCGCAATGCCGGCCAGGTCTGCGTGTCGCCGACCCGCTTCCTCGTGCATGATTCGGTGTTCGACCGCTTCGTCGAAGGGTTTACCGGCTTCGCCAAGACCCTGAAGGTCGGTGACGGCCTCGATCCCGAAACCAAGATGGGCCCGCTGGTCCACGGGAGGCGTCTCGACGCCATTGCGGCCCTGACGGCGGATGCCGAGGCGAGCGGCGCGAGCCTGCGCACCGGTGGCAAGCGGATCGGCAATCAGGGCAACTTCTTCGAGCCGACCGTCTTCACCGAGGTGCCGCTGACCGCCCGGATCATGAACGAGGAGCCCTTCGGCCCCCTGGCGATGATCAATCGGTTCTCCGACGACGACGAGGCGCTCACCGAGGCCAACCGCCTGCCCTACGGGCTCGCAGCCTACGCCTACACTCGCTCGGCGGAGCGGGCCGCCCGGGTGTCGAACACGGTCGAGAGCGGCATGATCTCGATCAACCATCACGGTCTTGCCCTGCCGGAGACGCCGTTCGGCGGCGTCAAGGACTCAGGCTATGGCAGCGAGGGCGGCGCTGAGGCACTGGACGCGTATCTGGTGACCAAGTTCGTCACGCAGGCCAATTTCTGATCGCGCGGCCGGCGGGTCTCACGGGGCCGCCGGCCGAAAGTATCAGTAATGAGGCGGCGGCGGCTCGGGTCCGCGCTGGCCGGTTCGTGCCGCCGCCTCCTCCACCTGCTCCCGCAGGGCTTCGATCTTCCGCGTGAGCCGGTCGATGACCTGCCATTGCTCGGTCACCGTCCGGTTCAGATCGTCGATCGTCGCTTCCTGCTCGGTGAGACGCATTTCCAGGCGGTCGATCCGGCTCGGGGCGTTCATGTCCGATCTCCAATCGGGACAGGTGATGAGTCGATCACGGCCGCCACCCGACCGTGCGGCTCTGTCCGCCCGCCCCTCCTAACCGAAGCGGCACCCGGGCAGCGACACCGATCCTCGCGGAAACGAACGGCAAGACACCATCGGTGGGCGAGCGAGCCAGGAAGCTCGGTCCGCGGCGAGCCGGCGCACATGCCACCTCAGGTTGCTGTTAAAAAGGGCGAGCGCCGTGAAATCAGTTTCTGAGCTGCGCATGCTTCGTTCGCGCGTAAACAGGACATCGGCTTTAGCCTCGCCGGTTATGTAAATTGTGACTTTTTAAACGTTCCTATTTTACAGGACGTCAATCGAATTGACAGAGTGGGCCGGGGCGGCGGATGGCGATGTTTGGTATGCGCGCTGACGCGCTGGTCTCGGCCATCGACCGGACCATGAGCCGGGTCGAATTCGATCTGGACGGCACGATCACGGACGCCAATCCCGCCTTCCTCCACCTCGTCGGCTACACGCTGGAGGAGGTGCGCGGGCGTCACCACAGCCTCTTCGTCTCGGAGGCCGAGCGCGCCAAGCCGGACTATGCGACCTTCTGGGCGCGACTGGGCGCCGGGCACCACGAGGCGCGGGAATTTGCCCGGGTGACCAAGTCCGGACAGGTCATCTGGATCAGGGGCTCGTACAACCCGATCCTGGACCGCCGGGGCAAAGTCGTCAAAGTCGTGAAGTTCGCCACCGACGTCACCGAGGAGCGCGCGCGCAACGCGCTGTTCGCCGGACAGATCGCGGCGCTCGACCGCTCGCAGGCCGTGATCTGCTTCACGCTGGACGGCACCATCACGGATGCGAATGCGAACTTCCTGTCGACGATGGGCTACACCCTTGAGGAGGTCCGCGGACGCCATCACAGGATGTTCATGCCGTCGGCCGAGGCGGCCGGCACGGCGTACACGACATTCTGGGCGAACCTTGCCGCCGGTCGCCATCAATCCGGCGAGTTCCGCCGGGTGGGCAAGGATGGCCGCACCGTCTGGATCTTCGGCGCCTACAATCCGATCCTGGATGCGGCGGGCGCGCCCTGCGCCGTCGTCAAGTTCGCCACCGACGTCACCCGGCAGGTCGAGGACCGGGAGCGCCGGGCCGCGGGTCAGCGCACCATCGATGCGGACATCGCGGCAATCCGCGACTCGATGAGCCGTGTGGTCCAGCAGGCCGACGAGACCTCGGAGGCCTCGAACCAGACCGCGCACAACGTCCAGGCCGTCGCCGCGGGCTCGGAGGAGTTCGCCTCCTCGATCGAGGAGCTGAGCCGCCATGCCCTGCTGGCGAAATCCTCGGTCGACAAGGTGGTCACGCGCGCCGAGGAAGCGGGTGCGATCGTCGTCGGCCTGACCGGCGCCGCCGACCGGATCGGCGCTGCCGTCAGCCTGATCCGCTCGATCGCCGACCAGACGAACCTGCTCGCGCTCAACGCGACGATCGAGGCCGCCCGGGCGGGCGCCGCGGGCAAGGGCTTCGCGGTCGTGGCGGCCGAGGTGAAGGCGCTGGCCGAGCAGACGGCCCGGGCGACCGGGGAGATCGGCACCCAGATCACGGCCGTGCAGACGGAAACCGCCCGCGCGGTGGCCGCGATCGACGGGATCGGCACAACCATCGAGCAGCTCAGCGAGATCACGCTCAGCGTATCCTCCGCCGTCACCGAGCAGGCGGCGGTAACCCGCGATCTGACCGAGAACATGCAATCGGCCGCTCAGAGCGTCGAGACCGCGCGCGCCGCGATGGCGGACATCGCCGCTTCCGCGGCCTCTGTGGATGCCTCGGTGCGCAAGGTCTCGGAGGCCGCGCGCGCCCTCGCCTGAGCGCCCGGGTGCCGCGAGCCTGACCTCAGGCCGCCCGTGCGGCCGCCATATCGGCCACGGCGACCCGGTCGCGGCCGCCGTGCTTGGCAGTGTAGAGCGCGGCGTCAGCCCGCAGCATCAACGTCTCGAACCCGACGCCATCGCGGGCCTGCGCAATCCCGATGCTGACGCTCACGCGCAGGTCGGGCAGTTCGGGCACCAAGAGCTGCGCGAAGGTGTGGCGCAGCCCCTCGGCCCGAGCCAGTGCCTCGGCGGGGGAGACCTCCGGCAGGAAGCAGGCGAATTCCTCGCCGCCCAGGCGCCCCAGCAGCGCCCCCCGCGGCAGCAGGGAAGCGGTCATGGCGCAGAATCCTACCAGCACCGCGTCGCCGACCGCATGCCCGTGGACATCGTTGACGGCCTTGAACCGGTCGAGGTCGAACAGCAGGAGCGCCCCGCCTTGCTTGGTCATTGCCGCCTGGGCGGCCTCCGCGAAGGCCCGGCGGTTGCGCACGCCCGTGAGCGCGTCCGTGGACGCGGCAATGCGCTGCTTCCGCTCGGCCCGCTCCTTCACCAAAGCCATGAAGGTGAAGGCGGAGGCGATCGAGAAGAGCAGGGTTACGAAGCACAGGATGGCCACCCACGGCGATGCGAGCGGGTTCAGACCGGGCCGCGGCGGCGCCAGGAAGGTCGAGGGGATCCGCACGAGATAGAACAGCCCGTGCAGTCCGAGAACGGCGGCAGCCGTGATCCGGGAGGCCAGGCGCTCGTCACGGCCGCGCCAGATCTCGACGGTCGCCGCGCCGCAGTAGAGCGTCGCCGCCGCGGAGGCGTAAAGGATCCGCAGCACGATCGAGTCGTAGAAGGCGGGGACGAAGCAGAGCGCGCACCAGACGAGCGCACCGGCCGTGGCCCAGCCCACACGGGGATTCAGGCCTTCGAACGATCGGACGCCGCTCCAGATCAGGCCATAGGCGGCGAGGACGATCGCGTTCGCCACGCCGATGGAGATGAGATCGGGGATCTGCCCACGCAAAGCCAACCCGGCTGAGCCGACCGCGCCGACGAGGTGCGCGGCGCCCCAGAACGCGAGCGAGCGCGATTCGGGTGCCTGTCGCCACGAAGCCAGGAACAACGCGCCGACCAGCAGCGTCGTCGCCGCACTGACGATCAGCAGGGTGGCGGGATCAAGCTGCACGACCGTCCATCGATCTCCAACCAGATGCGCTGCCGAGCCCGCCCCCGAGCACGCGCCGCTGAGGCCGTTCGAAGACGAATCGCTTGATACAAACATCAGTACAGTACGTTTATCTATATGACAATATACCTACCCTCAGAACGGATAATGATTGGCGGCAACACACGGAATGGTCAGCCGACAACATAGCGCTGTCAGGCGAAGTCAGGCCGGGTAGATGCGGGAGTTCAGTGCCAACGACTGTTCAGGGTCCGTCCGTTCATTCCATTCTGGATCGCTGATCTCAGCAGCGCCGTCCTTGCGAGCGGAGCGAAGCAATCCAGGCGGCGCCACGACGGCTGATGTCGCGTGGCCCTGGGTCACCTCGCTGCGCGCGTGATGACGATGCGGGACGCGTTGACCGAATCGCTCAACGCGCCATCGTATCAGGTGGCATGGATCACCGGGACCGCCGGTGCGCCTTCCCACTCGGTGTTGGCCGGAATCGACTCGCCCTTCATCACGATGGTGAGGGGGCGCAGCCGCGCGAAGTCACCGACCTTCGTGTCGTAGAGCACCGTCGAGAAGGCGCCCACGGAGACGCCGCGCCCGACCACGACGCGGCCGATCTTCATGATCCGGTCCTCGTAGAGGTGGGTCTGGAGCGCGGAGACACGGTTGATCGTGGCGTAGTCGCCGATCGTAACGCAGTCGAATTCCGTGATGTCGGTGGTGAGCATGCACACGCCCTGGCCGACTTTCACGCCGAACAGGCGCAGCACCCAGGGCAGGAACGGCGTGCCCTGGAGGTGCTCCAGCAGCACCTTGCCGGCCAGCCCCCAGTAAGCCACCGCGATGGCCTCGGTGCGCATCGCCCACCAGGACCACATCGGCTGCATGCCGGGCTTGTAGACGCCCATCAGCAGCCACTTCATGGCGATAACGGCCGAGGACTGGATCAGCGCGATGGCGACGCTCGCCGCCACGAAGCTGACGGCCAGCCCCGTCCAATCCTGCTCCAGGATGGCGGGATAGAAGTACCAGTCGATCACGGTGATCGCGAGCGTGATGTAGAGCATCGGCGAGAACGAGGTCGCGAACGCCTCGAAGATGCCGCGTCGCACCTTCGGCCAGATTCCGGGCTCGTAGGTCTGCGCGGTCGAGCCGAGATCGACCTTCTGCCGGGCCGGCAGCCGGATCGGTGGCGAGCCGAACCACGTCTCCCCGGGGCTCATGGCCTCGTTCGCCGGCGGCTTCGACTTGATGCCGATCAGCACGTCGTCCGGGATCACGGCGCCCGGCGGCACGACGGCGTCGTTGCCGACGAACACCCGCGCTCCGGTGCGGGTCGGCTCCAGGTGCATCCAGCCGCGTCGAATCTCCTCCTCGCCGTACACCACCTCGTCGGCGATGAAGTTCTTCGCGCCGACTTCGGCGAGGTCGTAGCGTCCGGAGAGGTTGGTCGAGATCTCCGCGCCGTGGCCCATATTGGCGCCCATCAGCCGGTACCAGGCCCGCATGTAGACCGTGGCGAACAGCGACGAGAGCGTCTCCAGCGTCACCTCGACGGCGAGGGCCAGCGACCATTTCCGCAGGTAGAACAGCGAGTGGACCGAGTAGGTACCGGAGCGCGTCCGCGGCAGCACAATCCAGCGGATGCCGGCGATCAGCAGCACGGTGCCGGCGGTCATCAGCATGGCGGTAGGCCAGGTGAGGATCGGCAGGTACCAATGGTAGTCGACGTCGGTGATGTCGGACAGCGAGTCCGAGATCTGGTCGAAGATGAAGAAGGCCGGGAAGATCGGCAGCAGGCCGACGGCCGGGATCGCGCCGAGCAGCACCACATAGGCCGCCATGAAGCCGGCCCGACGCCGCCATGAGGCCTCGGCCGGTGCGGGCAGCTCTGTCGGCTCGGCCATGCCGACCTTGCGGCCGGGTGAGCCGTCCCAGCGCTCGGCGGCGCCGACCCGCGTTCCGGCCGGGATCGTGGTGAGGTCGCCGATCTCGGCCTGCGGGCCGACCACCGTGTCGTGGCTGAGCACGCAGGAGGTCCCGACCGCCGTGTCGGCGCCGATCTCGACCCGGCCGATCACCAGCTCGTTTCCGACGATCTCGGCATTGGCGATGACCAGCCGGCCGCCGAGCGAGGCTCCGTCGCCGATCGTCAGGAGGTCGGGCGCGCCGACCTCGATATCGGAGATCAGGGTGTCGCGGCCGATCTTGGCGCCCATCAGCCGGAGATAGATCGCGATGGCCGGAGAGCCCTGCAGCCACTTCACGTGGACGAGCGGCGCGAGCCGCTGCGCGAGCCACCAGCGGTAATAATAGGCGCCCCAGAGCGGATACCGGCCGGGCTTGGTCTTCCCGAGGATCAGCCACTTGCCGGCGACCGCCGCCACGGCCGTGACGCCGTTGATCGCCACGTAGACGAGAAGCAGCACCCCGAGTTCGGCGAAGAAGCTGAGGCCGCCGCCGGTGAGCAGCAGGTAAGTGACGAACATGCCGAGCCACTGCGCGGTCGCGAGCGCGATCACGAAGGGCAGCGCCACCAGTTGCGCGAGGCCGCACAAGGCCCGGCGCAGCAGCGGGGGCGGGTCGAAGCTGAGGTCATGGATTGCCGCCGAAGCGCCCATCCCGCCGGTGCGCGCGATCAGCGCGTCGGCCATCGCCCGTACGGTGCGCAGGGCGTAGACATCCGGCAGGGTGATGCCGGCGAGGGCCGGCGTCTCGCGCACCGCCGAGACGAACCGGGCTGCGAGCAGCGAGTGGCCGCCGAGGTCGGCGAAGAAGTCGCCTTCCAGCGGGATCGGCTGGTTGCCGAAGATCTGCTTGGCGGCTGCGACGAGGGCCGCCTCCGTCTCGTTCGCCGGGGGCTCCTGCTCGCCGTCGGCCGAGACCACGGTGAGCGGGGCGATCTTGAGGGCCTTGCGGTCGACCTTGCCGGAGGTCAGGCGCGGCAGCGTCTCGGCTACCTCGAAGTGGCCGGGCACCATGTAGGGCGGCATCTGCCCGGCCAGCGTCCGCCGGAGCGCCGCGGTATCGATGGCGCGGCCACGCTCCGGGATCAGGAACGCCACGAGGCGATCGACCCCGTCATCCTGCCGCAGCACCACGGCAGCCTGATTGATCTCGGGTACGCTGCGGATCCGCGCCTCGATCTCACCGAGCTCCACCCGGAAGCCGCGGATCTTGACCTGATCGTCGATGCGGCCGTGGAACACGATCCGGCCGGCGGCATCGAGCGAGACCGCGTCGCCCGAGCGGTACAGGACCGGGTCGGTCCCGTCCGACGCGAAGGGGTTGGCGATGAATTTCTCCGCCGTCAGCTCCGGCCGGGCGAGGTAGCCCCGCGCCACGCCGGGGCCGCCGATCAGCAGCTCGCCCTGCTGGTCGCGGCCGAGCAGGCTCAGATCCTCGCCCGCAACGTAGACCGAATAATTCGGGATCGGGCCGCCGATGGTGACCGGCTCGCCGGGCCGCATCTCGGCGGCAGTGGCCACGACCGTGGCCTCGGTCGGCCCGTAGGTGTTGAACAACTGGCGTGAGCCCGTCGCCCAGCGGGCGACCAGCGGCTCGGGGAGCGCCTCGCCGCCGAGCAGGACGAGGCGCACGGTCGGCAGATCGCCCGAGATCATCGCCAGCAGGGTCGGCACGGTGTCGAGCACCGTGATCCGCTCCGCCTCGAGGATGCCCGGCAGCGATTCCACGTCGCCCATCATGGCAGGGCTCGCCACGAACAAGGTCGCGCCCACGAGGTACGGGACCCAGATCTCTTCCATGGAGAGATCGAAGGCGACCGAAGCCCCCTGGAACACCACGTCGTCGGCGCGCATCCCGTAAAGCGCGTTTCCCGAGCGCAGGAAGTGGCAGATGTTGGCGTGACTGATGACGATGCCCTTGGGCACGCCGGTCGAGCCCGAGGTGTAGATCAGATAGGCGGGGTGCTCGGGCGTCAGGCCGGCGGCGCGGGCGTGGGGGACCGGTGCGTCGGCGGGGGTCGCGGCATCGAGATCGGCCGGCGTCAGGGCGGGTGCCGCGTCCGGTGCGGAAGGCTTGAGCGCCGGAGAGACCAGCAGCGCCTTGGCGGCCGCGTCCGTCAGGCAGACCCCGACCCGGTCGGCCGGCGCCTCAGCGTCGAAGGGCAGCCACGCGGCGCCCGAGAGCGTGATGCCGATCTGCGCCACGAGCAGGTCCGGGCCCCGGGCCATCCACAGGCCGACCACATCGCCGGGACCGATGCCGCGGTGGGCGAGCCCGGCCGCGATCCGGCCGGCGCGGGCGGCAACTGCGGCGTAGGTCAGGCGTGGGTGGACGCCGCCCGCCTCGACGCGCGCGCCGTCGATCAGGCACGGATGGTCAGGACGGCTGCGGGCCGAATCCAAAAAAATCTCGGCCAGCACCTCGTCGCGGATCAGGTCCGGACGGTGCGCGCCGCGCAGGAAAGCGGCCCCCTCGCCGGGACGCTCGCGCTCCCCGGCCGCCAATCCGGGCCGGGTCTTCTCGGCGACGTCGCTCATCCGCTGCTCCGCTGGCCGCCCGCCCGGGCCGGCACTTCCGTGGCGGCCGCCCTATAGCCTGCCGATCATGCCGTTATCGAGGCGGCTTTGCACTGCGCCCGCGCACGGGATCAACCCCAGCGCCAGCCGTCAGGCTCGAGGACCAGAACCTCCCCCTGGCGAATGCCGAGCCGCGGCGCGGCGTAGATATCGAGGTGACCGAGCGCGACCAGGGCCGCGCGCGCCACCCCGCCATGGGCGACGACGACCGTGTCCCGTTGCAGCCCGGCGAGCATCGGGCCGACCCGCTGCACGAGTGCGGCATAGCTCTCGCCGCCGTGGCCCGGTGGGCGGTGATGCCAACGGTCGCGGTCGCGCCCGGCGGCGCCGGCCGGGTCGCGGCGGCGGATCTCCGCCCAGGTCGAGCCCTCCCAGTTGCCGAAACCGATCTCCCGCAGCCTCGGGTCAGTCCCGTACCCGTCGGCGCTGAGCCCGAGCGTCGTGCGCAGGATCTCCATGGTCCGTCGGGTGCGCTTGAGCGGACTCGCGACGAACTGCGCCTCAGCGAGCGTCGAGCCGGCCAGCTTGGCGAGGCGCTCCGCAACCGCGACCGCCTGCGCCTCCCCTTGCGCGTTCAGGTCGGTGTCGCGACCGCCTTGAAGGCGTCCCTCGGCGTTCCAATCGGTCTGGCCGTGGCGGATGAAGTAGATCGTAACCAACCGTCTCACATCCCGTCCTGCGCAGGCGTTCGGAACGGCCAGGAGTGCCGGCCGTTCTCGCCGTCGGTCGGCAACGTCCGGAAACAGGTCCTGCCCTATGTCGAAGAAGAACGGCAAGCATCATCGCGGCCAGAAGCGCGACCAGCGCATGACAGACGGGGACGACCTGCACGGGACAGCCCATGCGAAGCGCCCCTCGACGGCCCGATGGGCCAGCACGATCGACGCAAACGCCGAGAGCATCCCGGCCGCGCTGGGAGCGCATCGGGAGGTCCCGATCCCCGCCGCAGCGGGCATCACGGTGGTCGAGCCCGGCACGCGGATCGACCTCGGCGCGGTGGATGCCGACGCCGACGGCGGCCTCGACAAGGACTGGGCGAAGGAGGCCCTGGGCCGCGAGCGCGAGCGGATCATCGCGCTGCAGGAGCGCCTCTATGCCGAGCGGGCTCGCAGCCTCCTGCTGGTGTTCCAGGCCATCGACACCGGCGGCAAGGATGGGACGATCCGGGCGGTGCTGAAGGGCGTGAACCCGCAGGGTTGCACCGTCGCCTCGTTCAAGGTGCCCTCCAGCGACGAACGCGATCACGATTTCCTGTGGCGCTACCACGCCCGAACGCCGGGGCGCGGCATGATCGGCGTCTTCAACCGCAGCCACTACGAGGACGTGCTCGTTGTGCGGGTGAAAGGCCTGGTCCCGGACGCGGTCTGGCAGAGCCGCTACGGCCGGATCAACGACTTCGAGCAGCTGCTCACGGAATCGGGCACGACCATCCTGAAATTCTTCCTGCACATCTCAAAGGCGGAGCAGAAGAAGCGCCTGGAGGCGCGGATCGCCGATCCGGAAAAGCACTGGAAGTTCGACCCCGCCGACCTCGTCGAGCGGAAATCCTGGGATGCCTATCAGCAGGCCTTCGCGGACGCGCTCTCGCGCTGCTCGACCCCCCGTGCCCCGTGGCTGGTGGTGCCGGCCAATCACAAATGGTTCCGCAACTACGTGATCGCCAAGACCGTGGCGGATACGCTGGAGGCGATGGATCCGCGATTCCCCGAGGCTGCCAAGGGCATTGCCGATCTGACCGTTCCGGATTGAAGCGGGAGGCTCGGCATGCTGGCGGTACGCGAGGTCGCGGTCTCGGGTTACCGCTCGCTCCGGCGGATCAGCTTCCCGGTCGAAGACCTGTCGGTCTTTGTCGGCGGCAACGGGACGGGCAAAACCAACCTCTACCGGGCCCTGGAGCTGCTGCAGGCGGCGGCCCTGGGCACGCTGACCCGCGACCTCGCTGCGGAAGGCGGCATGGATTCGGTGCTCTGGGCCGGCCGACGCCGCCAGGGCGAGCCCGCCCGGCTCTGCCTGTCCGTCAGCCTGAGCGATGACGAGACCGGGCAGGTTTTCGCCTACACGGTGGAGATCGGGCTGGTTCCGCAGGCCGGCGCCGAGATCTACGGCGCGGCCTTCCGGCAGGAGCCGCAGGTGAAGGCCGAGCGTCTGACCGTGCGCAATGGTGGCCGGACGGCCGTGATCCTCGACCGGGACGGCCGCAGCGGCTTCGTGCGCGACGCCGACGGGCGCAAGCAAAGCCTCGGGATCGATCTGCTCGCCACCGAGACCGCGCTTGGCAGTGCCCTGATCGCAACCGGCCAGCCGGAGATCGCCCTGGTGCGGCTGGCCATGGCGGCGTGGCGATTCCACCACGGCTTCCGGACCGACGCCGATTCACCCCTACGGCGGCCGTGCCTCGCGGTGACCACACCGACCCTGGCCTCGGACGGCTCCGATCTCGCCGCGGTCTTCGCGACGCTCGCCCATATCCGCCAGGACACAACGGACCTCGATGAGGCCATCGACGGCGCCTTTCCGGGGGCGCGCCTGATCGTGCCGGAACCGGCGCGGGAGGCGAGCTTCGGCGTGACCTTCCCCGACTTCGCTAAGCGGATCTTCGACGCGTCGGAGCTGTCGGACGGGACCTTGCGCTTCCTCGCCCTGGCCGGTGCCCTGCTCGGATACCGGCTGCCGCCGTTCATCGCCCTGAACGAGCCGGAGACCAGCCTGCATCCCGACCTGATGGAGCCGCTGGCCCGGCTGATCGCCCGGGCGGCGGAGCGCACGCAGGTCTGGCTGGTCACCCATTCCGATCGCCTGGCCGATGCCATCGCGGCCTCCGGCGGTCCGCGTCCGCGGACCGTCCTCAAGCGCGACGGCGAGACCTGGATCGAGGGTTTGCGCCTCTCGGGCACGTTCGCCGAAGCCGCCGCGGATTGATCCCGTTGCCGGCCGTGCGGCGAAGCAGGTCGAGCTGGATCCTAATCCTTGTCGAGGGTCAGGTCCGGCGCGTCGGGGTTCTTCATGCCGACGACGTGGTAGCCTGCATCCACGTGCAGGATCTCGCCGGTCATGCCGGCCGCCATGTCGGAGACGAGATAGGCGGCGGTCTCGCCGACCTCGCCGATCGTCACGGTCCGCCTGAGCGGCGCGTTGTACTCGTTCCACTTCAGGATGTAGCGGAAATCGCCGATTCCCGAGGCCGCGAGCGTCTTGATCGGGCCCGCCGAGATCGCGTTGACGCGGATATTCTTCGGGCCGAGATCGGCCGCGAGATACCGGACCGAGGCTTCGAGCGCCGCCTTGGCGACGCCCATGACGTTGTAATGCGGCATCCACTTCTCGGCGCCGTAATAGGTCAGCGTCACGAGCGAACCGCCCGGGCGCATGATCTTCTCGGCCCGCTGCGCCACCGCGGTGAAGGAGTAGCACGAGACCAGCAGCGACTTGGTGAAGTTGTCCTCCGAGGTCTCGATGTAGCGGCCGGTCAGCTCGTCCTTGTCGGAGAAGGCGACGCAGTGGACCACGAAGTCGATGCCGTCGGGAAAGACCTTGGCCGCCTCCGCGAACACCGCGTCGATCGTGGCCGAATCGGTCACGTCGCAATGGCCGATGACGTGGGCGTCGAGTTCCTTGGCGAGCGGCTCGACCCGCTTGCGCAAGGCGTCGCCCTGATAGGTGAAGGCGAGCTCGGCTCCGTGGGCACGGGCGCTGCGGGCGATACCCCAGGCGATCGAGCGGTTGTTGGCGACCCCGAGGACGATGCCCCGCTTGCCCGCCAGAAGGCCCTGCCCGTGTTCCGCCATGATCGATCCCGAAGCCTCGCGGCACCTCGCGGCGCCGGGGCGCCTCCTTAGCGGAGGTGGCCCGGAGACGGAAGTCCGGGCTGCCTCCACGCACTTTCAGGCTAGCGCCACTTTCTCAGGCCGCATCGCTCAGGCCGCCTTGGCGGCGCGGCGGCCGCGGGCGAACTCCATCAGGGCCGCGTCCTCATCCCGTGGCAGGACGATCGCGGTCGTGGCGAACAGGTCACCCTGCGTCCCGTCCTTCTTCGGCAGGCCCTTGCCGCGCAGGCGGAAGGTGCGGCCGGAACTGGTCATCGCCGGGATCTTCATCTCGACGGCACCGGTGAGCGTCGGGACGCGGATCGTTCCCCCGAGGACGGCATCCTCCAGCGGCACCTCGACGGTGGTTCGCAGATCGGCGCCCTCGACCGTGAAGCCGGGATGGGGCCGGAGCTTGATGGTCAGCAGCGCATCGCCCGCCTCGCCGCGCGGGCCGCCGCTCTGGCCGAGGCCGCGGAGCCGGATGGTCTGGCCATCCACCACGCCGCGCGGGATGACCACGTCGACCTCGCGGCCGGTGGGCAGGTACAGGCGCAGCTTCTCCTCGCTGGCGACCTGCTCCAGCGTCACCGACAGCTCGGCGGCCACGTCGTCGCCCTTGGCAGTCTGACGCGCGCCTGGGCCGGCTCCGCCCGCGCGGAAAGCCTCGCCGAAGATGTGCGAGAAGATATCCTCGCCCATCCCGCCGCCCATGCCACCCTGCCGGCTGCGGGCCATGTTCTCGAAGTCGAACCCGCCGCCTCGTCCGCCGCCGAAGCCCTCGAAGCCGGTCGCGCGCGGCTTGCCCTCGGCGTCGATCTCGCCGCGGTCGAACTGCTTGCGCTTCTCGGCGTCGCCCAGGATCTCGTAGGCGGCATTCGCCTCGGCGAACCGGTCCTTCGCCTTCACGTCGTTCTTGTTGCGGTCGGGGTGGAAGTCCTTGGCGAGCTTGCGATAGGCCTTCTTGATCTCGGCCTCGCTCGCCCCCTTGGCCACGCCCAGCACGTCGTAGGGATTGCGCATGGAACTCTTGGCTGTGCGGTGTGGGGTTTCGACCCCGATGTGGGAAGGATGTTGCATCCCTGCAACGGTCCTGCCGCCGAAAGTCTGCGGGTTCGGGCGTGGCGTCAAGCGGCGGCTCTCGCCCCGACGGGCGGCGAGGCATACTTGTGCCGTCAGCCGGGTGCGCGCTGCCTCAGCCGCCCTTTGCCGACGCTGAAACCGCGACAGACCGGAAACCCGATGCAATACGCCTGCGATCACGTCCATCTGCGCAGCCGCGACGCGGTCAAGGCCGGAGCGTTCTACGTCGAAACCTTCGGGGCTCGCGAGGTGACGCGCGTCGGCGACGACCCGGTGCAGCGCGTCGTTTTGGATCTCGGCGGACTCACCATTTTCATCGAGCAGGCGCCGGCCGAGACGACCCCCGCGGCACCGACACCCTGCCTCGGTCTCGAGCATATCGGGTTGCGCGTCGCCGATATCGAGGCGGCGATGGCCGATCTCACCGCCCGCGGCGTGCCGGTCCGAACCGGCATCACCCAGCGCGCGCCCGACCTCCGGATCGCCTTCGTGGAGGGTCCGGACGGGGCGCTGATCGAGATCCTGGAGCGCAAGGCCGCGTGATGCGCGGGTTCGCCCTCGGCCGCGGCGAAGCGCTCGCCTGCGCGCTGGGTCTGCTCCTGGCGTCGTCGGGCGGAACGCTGGCGCGTCCGTTCACGGATGCAGCCGGCCGAACCGTCGAGCTTCCCGACCGGATCGAGCGGGTGCTCCCGGCCGGCCCACCGGCGGCGGTGCTGCTCTACAGCTTGGCCCCGGACAGGATGACCGGCTGGGTGAGCGCCCCGCGTCCCGAGGCGCTGCCTTTCCTCGAGCCCCGGACCCGGACGCTTCCCGCCTACGGGCGCCTCACCGGTCGCGGCGGCACCGCCAATGTCGAGGGCGTGCTGGCCGCCAAGCCCGACGTGATCGTCGATTCCGGCAGTCTCGGACCGACCTACGCGTCCCTCGCCGACAAGGTCCAGGCACAGACCGGCATCCCCTACATCCTGCTCGACGGCAGCTTCGCGAGCACGCCCAATACTTACCGGCAGCTCGGCGCGGCGCTCGGCCTGCAGGCGGAGGCGGATGCGCTGGCCGGCCAGGCGCAGGATCTGATCGATGGCGTGGCGAAGGCGACCGGATCGACGCCGCAGGATCAGCGGCCCCGGGTGTACTACGCCCGCGGACCGCGCGGACTGGAGACGGGCTTCGTCGGGTCGATCAACACCGAGTTGCTGGAGCTGGCCGGCGGCCGCAACGTCGCGGAAGGCGGCGACGGGCGCCTTGGCAGCGTCTCTCCGGAGCAGGTCCTGGCCTGGAACCCGGACGTGATCGTCACGCTTGACCCGGCCTTCGCGACCGCGATCCGCACCGATCCGCTCTGGCGTGACATCAGGGCGGTCCAGTCGGGCCGGGTGTATGTGGTCCCGCAGCAGCCATTCCCGTGGTTCGACGCGCCGCCCGGGATCAACCGGCTGATCGGCCTGCGCTGGCTGGCCGGACTGCTTCATCCGGACCTGTTTCCGGCGCCGATGCCGGACGTCGTGCGCCGCTTCTATCAGCGCTTCTACCATGTCGGCCTCGATCCGGAGCAGGCAGCCGCACTGCTGAGATCCACGGTGCCGGACACGGCGCGATGAGCCGAACCGTGCTCGAGGCGGTCGGCGCGGCGCGGGGGCACCGGGGCTTCCGGGTCTCGGCGACGCTGCTCTCGGGCTTCGTCCTCCTGGCCCTGGCCCTGCTTGCGCTGGCCACCGGCAAGTACCCGGTCTCCCTTGCCGATGTCGCGGACGTCCTCGGCCATCGCCTGCTCGGACTGCCCGCCCGGGCGCCGGCGACGATCGATACCGTGATCATGCAGGTACGCCTGCCCCGGGTCGTGGCCGCCCTCGTGGTGGGCGCGGCCCTGTCGGCGGCCGGAGCGACCTACCAGGGCTTGTTCCGTAACCCGCTGGTCTCGCCCGACATCCTCGGCGTCTCCGCCGGTGCCGGACTCGGGGCCGTGCTGGGGATCTATCTCGGCCTGCCGGTGGCCCCCATTCAGGGCCTGGCCTTCCTGGGCGGCCTCGGGGCGGTGGCCGTCGTCTACGGGATCGGGCTTGCGGTCCGGCGGCAGGATCCGGTCCTCACCCTGGTTCTGGCGGGTGTGGCGGTCGGCGCCGTGCTCGGGGCCGGCATCTCGCTCCTGAAGGTCCTGGCCGATCCCTACAATCAGTTGCCGGCGATCACGTTCTGGCTGCTCGGCAGCCTGTCGTCGGTGAGCCTGGGCGATGTCGGCGCGATCCTGCCGATGATGCTTCTGGGGCTCGCACCGTTGGTGCTGCTGCGCTGGCGCATGAACCTGATGAGCCTCGGGGACGAGGAGGCCCGGGCGCTCGGCGTGGAGACCCGGGTGCTGCGCCCGCTCCTGATCGCAGGTGCGACGCTGATCACCGCGGCGGCCGTCTCCATGACCGGCGTCATCGGCTGGATCGGGTTGATCGTGCCGCACGTCGCCCGGCTGCTGGTCGGGCCGGATTACCGCCGCCTGCTGCCCGCCTCCCTGGCGCTCGGCGCCGGCTACCTGCTGGCCGTCGACCTGATCGCCCGGACGGCGGCGACCATCGAGGTGCCGCTCGGGATCCTGACGGCCCTGGTCGGAGCCCCCTTCTTCCTGTGGCTGCTGGCAGCCGGGCGCCGCAGGATCGCGTGATGCTGCTCCGAGTCCAAAATCTCGCCTTCGGCTACGGCGACCGGGCCATCGGGCGGGACGTGTCGTTCAACCTCGGCGCGGGCGAGGTGCTGTGCCTCCTCGGGCCGAACGGCGGCGGCAAGACGACCCTGCTCAAGACGCTGCTCGGCCTGCTTCCGTCACAGGCCGGCCGCATTGCCCTCAAGGATGCCGACCTATTCCGGCTGTCACGCGCGGCGATCGCCCGCGTAATCGCGTCCGTGCCGCAGGCGCATTCCGCCTTCTTCCCGTTCACGGTGCGCGATGTCGTGGTGATGGGGCGCGCCAGCCGCCTCGGCCCGTTCGCCGCGCCCGGACCGTCCGATGACGCTGCGGCCGAGCAGGCGCTCGCCACGCTCGGCATCAGCCATCTGGCGGAGAAGATCTATACCGAGATCAGCGGTGGCGAACGGCAGCTCGTCCTGATCGCGCGCGCCCTGAGCGGGGAGCCCGATCTCCTGATCATGGACGAGCCGACCGCCAGCCTCGATTTCGGCAATCAGGCGCGTGTGCTCGGACAGGTCCGGCGCCTGGCGCGCGGCGGCATCGGCGTGATGTTCTCGACCCACGATCCCGACCACGCCCTGCTGTGCGCGGATCGCATCGTGGCGCTGCATGGCGGCCAGCTCGTCGCAGACGGGCCGCCGTCGACGACGATCACCCCGGCCCTGCTGCGCCTGCTCTACGGGATCGACGTGGTGATGGCGTCCGTGCCGGGCCTTGCCGTACCGGTCTGCATGCCGGTCATCGACTGAACAGGAACGGCCCTGGGTCAGTGCGCGTCGGCCTAGCCGGCGGCAGCCGCGAGCCGTGCGGTCCGGTCGAGGTTCTCCGTTCCGTACACGTCACCGAGCACCGCCTCGCAATGCAGCCGCACACGAGCGTGGCACTCGCAGGCTGCCGCCGAGACCGCGCGCCGGTCGAGGATGGTGATCCGTCCGCGGCCGACCTGAATGAGCCCCTGCTCCTGAAGCACGCGCAGGATCCGCGTCAGATAGGTGCGCTGGACGCCGAGCATCGACGCCAGCAGTTCATGGGTGATCGGCAGCGTGTCGTCCTGAATGCGATCCTGGAGCGCCATGAGCCAGCGGAGACAGCGTTGCTCGATGGGATGCAGGGCGTTGCAGGCAGCGGTCTGAAGCAGCTGAGCCAATAGGCAATCGGCGTAGCGCGCGAAATGGTCTCGCAGCGAGGCGGACCGGCGGACAGCCTCCTGGAGCCGCTCCACCTCCAGGCGCAGCATCGGCCCACCCATCTGCACCAGCGCGTTGGCGGATGCCGGCAAGCGCCCCTGACTCACGATCCCGCCGACGGCGCCCTCGTGGCCGATGGTGGCGGTCTCGGCAGTTCGCCCGTCCCGGGTGGAGACGACCAGCGCGACAACGGCGTGATTGCAGGGGAACGTGATGTGCGTGACGTCGTCGCCCGCCTCGAAGATCGTCTGGCCCTTGGCGTGGGAGATCGCTTCCAGATCAGGCGCGATCAGTGCGCGGTCTGAGGCGGGAAGCGCATCGAGAAGCAGGTTGCCCGTCGGGGCGGCATTGTCGATTGGCATCACGAACGGAGCGGTGCGGGACAGAAGGCTCCCGACAAGCTCCTCTCGGACCCGCCCGTCGGCGGCCGGACCCGACACGCATACTCCGCGACCCGCGCCCCTGAACTAACGTAGGTTTCTTTCCAACGTGGGCATCTACTTGTCCGTGCAAAGCCCCTGCTCCGAGAGCCGCTTGTGCTCGCGCGGATCGCAATCCGTCGACAGGAAGGATGCCCAATCAGAAGGTGTGCCGTAGAACGCGTTTCGGTCGACATCGCCCCGGACGCCGGGGACCCGGCCCGTGGATGTGAACTGCCAAAGCATCCACTTGCGGTTGACGAAGCGCTGCTCCGGCTCCGCCGCTGTCGAGCGCAACCAGTGCGGGTAATCCGGCAATTCGCCTTCCAGCACGTCCTTATGGAAGGTGATGTCGGTGTAGATGATCGGGCGCTTGCCGGTGTAGCGCTCCATCTCCTCCAACATCTCCGAGACCATCGCCAAGGCTTGCGCCTTCGGCAGCTTCTTCGGGCAGGTCTGCGAGTGCCCGTTCCACTCGACGTCGAGCACCGGCGGGAGCGCGCTCGGATCGTTGGGGACGTTCCTCTTGAACCAGTCCATCTGCTCCTTGGCCGAGCGGCACCAGAAGACGAAGTGGTAGGCCCCCCGAGGCACGCCCGCCCGCGCCGCACCGTCCCAGTTGGTCCGGAAGCGCTCATCGACGTGGTCGCCCCCCTCCGTCGCCTTGATGAAGGCGAACTGGGTGCCGGCCGCCCGGACCGAGGCCCAGTCGACGTTGCCCTGCCACTTGGAGATGTCGATCCCCTGGATCGGGTGGAGCTTCGCCTTGGCCACGCCGGGATGCGGCTTCGCGTCACCCTTGGTCGGGTAGAAGTCGGAATTCGATGCGCAGGCCGCGAGGCCAGCCAGGGTCGCCGCGGCGGCGAACCGCGCGGCGAGTCGCCGGACGGCGCCGAAGCGGCCGCTCAGGCCCCGGCTCAGATCCTCGGAAAGCGACCGCGAAAGCGTGTAGATCCGCGTCATCAGTGCTCAGCCCGCCACCGAAAGAGCGCCACAGACAGGCGTATTCGATGGCCCCGGCGCGGTTAACGGAGCTTTGCGATCATTGCGGCGGAATTCCGAGATGCGTTGCAACGCCGCGACATACGCGGGGCATCCCCGGCTGTTGCACAGGATGACATCCGGCTAAGTGCCGGCCCCGAAACACAAGTCTGGTCACGCCGCCGTGAGCAAGCAACTGTTTACCATAGGCTACGAAGGCCTCGATTCTGAGCGGCTCGGCAGCGTCCTGCGCTCGGCCGGGATCGCCACGCTCGTCGACGTCCGAGCGGTCGCGAACTCCCGCAAGCGCGGGTTCTCGAAAGGGGCACTCAGCGCCTCCCTTCAGGAGGCGGGGGTCGGCTACACGCACCTGCGCAGCCTGGGAACGCCGAAATCCGGGCGGCAGGCGGCGCGGGCCGGCGATGCGGCGCTGATGCGGCGGATCTACTGCGAGGATGTTCTCGACACGGCCGGCGGACAGGCGGCGCTCGACGAGCTCGCCCAGATGGCCGAAGCCGCGCCGATCTGCCTGCTCTGTTTCGAGCGGGATCCGGCGCTGTGCCACCGGCGCGTGCTGGCGGAACGCCTTGCGACCAGGGGCTTCGCCGTCAGCGATCTCTACGGCTGAACGCGTCGGCTCACGAGCCGAGCAGCGGCTGCACGCGCGCACCCAGCGCCCCGGCGAGCCGCCGGACTGGGTGGAGCGCGGCGCTCAGGCGCTTCGAGGGAGCCCTGCCCGGCGGGCGTGGCCGCCGGCGGTCCGGATCGGCCACGGGCTCGACCGGCATGTAGAGGGCGTCGCGGAAGGAGAGTTCCAGGAGCGTCGCGCCGTCATCGTCACCGATCACCATGGTGGCGTCCAGCAGCCGCGGATCGCCGCCGTGCTGACGCATGAGCCGCTGGACGATCGTGCGCGCGACCGATCGGGCAGCCTCGATGTCGTCGACCGACTGGGCCGCCGATGCGGGCAGCGAGTTGCCGCCGAGGCGGATGGTGAAGTGGGCGCGGATCATGGAGCGCTCCTCGTGAGCCGGCGGCGTGCGTCAGGCGGCCTGCGCGTCGTCGACGGCTTCCGCCTTCTCCGGGGCCGATATCGGATCGAACGCGTCGGCCAGCAGGGAGAGGCGCCGCGCCATGTCCCGCACCTCGTTGAGGGCGATCGACTTCTGGCCCTCCTTCACAGCCCGCGTGATGTCGCTGACCTGCGTGGTGGCGATCCGCTTCAGTTCGTCGGCGAGTTGCTGGCTGGTCATCATCGCATCCGGACCCGGGATCAGTGGGAGCGAGGACCGTGGAGCGCCGGCGCTTACCAAGGGGTTTCGCCGGACCGGAACACCTGTGGACAAGGTGGGGATTCCGGCCAGCTCAATCCTGCAGGTGCCGCGCGGCGATGATCGAGGCGGCGGTGCGATTCTCGACACCGAGCTTGGCGTAGATGCCCTCGAGGTGCTTCGTCACCGTCCGGTGGCTCAGCCCCAGGATCTCGCCGATGTCGCGGCTCGACTTGCCCCGTGACAGCCAGAGCAGAACCTCGGCCTCACGGCCGGTGACGGGGAGCTTCGCGCGCAGCCGCTCGATCCCGGAGGCCGGCTCCTCCCGGGACAGGCGGAGCAGGATCTCGTCCGGGGTGCCTCCGATGAAGCTCAGGGCGTAGGCCGCGCCGTCGGGATCGGTCAGGGTCAGGGTGGTGCCGACCGCTCCGGCCAGATGCGCGCCCAGCCAGTCGCGGGCGCGCGCCGGCAGTTCGAGCGTGCCCGAGCGCTGGGCGCCGAGGCCGCTCAGAAGCCGGCCGGCCTGCGGCGTCGACCACAGCACCCGCCCCTCCGCCGAGACGGCGAACAGGGTCCGACCGGCGGTGTCGAGGGCGGCCCGCGCACTCTGCGCGGCGCGGGCGCTCGCGAGATGCACGCGGATCCGGGCCAGGATCTCGTCGGGGGCGATCGGCTTCGTGACGTAGTCGATCCCGCCGGCGGAGAGCCCCTTCACGATGTGCTCGGTCTCGCTGAGCCCGGTCATGAAGATCACCGGCACGCCGGCGAGGTGCGGCTTGGCCTTGAGCCGCCGGCAGGTCTCGAACCCGTCGAGGCCGGGCATCACCGCGTCGAGCAGGATCACGTCCGGCGTGATCTCGTCCACCAGGGTCAGGGCGAGGTCGCCGCCGACCGCGACCAGTACGGTCGCGCCGGACTGCTCGATCGCCTCGGTGAGGAAGCTTAGCGTGTCGGGCGAATCGTCGATCACCAGGACGATGTCCCGGTGCGGCTGGACCTTCGGCGCCTCAGCCATGGCGGGCGAGTTCCTGCAGGACGGAGAGATAGCGGCGAAGGTCGTACCCTTCGACCAGCCCGCGCATCCGGGCGACGAAGGCGGGCGGCACGGTCGCGTCCGCCTCCATCTGGGTCAGCTTGGCCTCGATGGCGCGGATATGCCCGATCCGGCCGAGGCGCAGGAGCTCGCCGATATGCTCGGGCCCGGGCCCCGGGAGGTCCGCCGCGGCCGGGACGGGCTCCGACCGCGCCGGCGCGGCGCCCTCGGTCCATTCGAGGTGCAGGAGCTTGCCGATCCGCTCCATCACGTCGCGCAGGTCGAAGGGCTTGGCGAAGATCGCGTCGTGGGGGGCGTCGTCGCCCCGGGTCGGGCTGATCTCGTGGACGTTGGCCGACATCATGGCGATCGGGCCGGTATGCCCGGCCTGCCGCAAAGCCGCCGCCGCCGCCCAGCCGCTCATCCCGGGCATCGCGATGTCGAGGAGGACAAGGTCGACGCCGCCCTGCGCGACCATCGCGAGGCACTCGGGTCCCGATCCCGCCTCCCGCACGGAGATGCCCTGCGGCTCCAGGATCGCCCGCATCAGGGCGCGGTGGGCGCTGTCGTCGTCGGCCACCAGGACGGTGCGGCGCGCCCCCGCATAGGCCCGCTCCGGGGCCGCCGCCGGCGCGGGCGCGACGATCGGCGCGGGCTGGGCCACGGAGGCCAGCATCAGGCGCAGCCGCGCCTGCGTGCCGCCGCCAGGGGCGGCGGTGACGGTGATCTCGCCGCCCAGCAG
The DNA here is from genome assembly GCF_058790235.1 of Methylobacterium sp. FW102-HT35C08. NCBI lineage: Bacteria > Pseudomonadati > Pseudomonadota > Alphaproteobacteria > Hyphomicrobiales > Methylobacteriaceae > Methylobacterium > Methylobacterium sp. FW102-HT35C08. The sequence continues at coordinate 3,711,206 of NZ_JBYTCL010000002.1, forward strand.
CTGCGCCAGCAGGTTGGCGATGGTGAGCCCGAGCCCCGTCCCCGGCGTGCTCCGGGCGGCCGGGGTCGAGCCGCGTTCGAAGGGCTCGAAGACCCGCGCGAGGTCCGCCTCCGGGATGCCGGGGCCGGTGTCGCGGATCGTAAACACCGCGATCTGGCTCCGGTAGCTGAGGTCCAGCGACACGGTGCCGGCTTCCGTGAACTTGATGGCGTTCGACAGCAGGTTCAGCAGCACCTGCCGCAGGCGCTTCTCGTCGGTGGCGACCACCGCCGGCAGGATCTCGGGCCTTGAGAACCGGAACTCCAGTCCGGCCTCCCGCGCCTGGAGGCGGACCATGTCCACCAGCTGGTCGAGGAAATCGGTCAGCCGGACCTCGTCGCGGTGGATCTGGAGGCGCCCAGCCTCCATGCGCGAGATGTCGAGGAGGCCGTCGATCAGTCCCGACAGGTGCTGGGCGCTGCGCCGGATCACCCGCAGGCCGTTGAGGCGATGCGCCGGGATCGCGGGGTCGGATTCGAGAAGCTGGGCGTAGCCGAGCACGGTCGAGAGCGGCGTGCGCAGCTCGTGGCTGATCCCGACCACGTATCGGCTCTTGGCCTGGTTGGCGGCCTCGGCCCGCTCCTTGGCCTCCTGCAGCTTGGCGTCGGTGATCTTATGGGCGGCGATCTCGGCCTGGTAGAGCGCGGTCTGGCGCATCGTCTCGGCCTGGGCGACGCGCCGGCTCTCCTGGGCGAGCACGAACAGCCACGTCACCACGCCCAGGATCACCACCAGGGTGTAGAACACGCTGGTCAGCGCGGTGCGCAGGAACGCGCGATTCTCCGGGTGGGCGATCGTCGCGCCGGCGTGCACGATGCCCAGGATCAAGCCGATCACCGCGCAGAGCGTCAGCATTACCGCGAGGTAGCGGCCCAGCGGCGCGCCGATCCAGGCGGCGGTGCGGCCCGGCAGAATCCGCGCGACGGCGGCCTGCGCCTGCACGTCCAGGCGTCCGTGGGGCTTGCACAGGTCGCCGCAGCGGGCGTCCAGCGAGCAGCAGAGCGAGCAGATCGGCGCGTCGTAGGCCGGGCAATGGGCCATGTCCTCGCCCTCGAAGGGCAGTTCGCAGACCCGGCAGACCACCTCGGCCGCGCCCCAATCCTGCTTCGGCGTCCGGGCGAGGTACCAGCGTCCGGCGGTGGCCCAGGCGATCGCCGGGGCGGCGCAGAACGCGATCGCCAGGGTCAGCAGCGGCGCGAAGGGCTGCAGGGTCGCGCCGAGCCAGCCGACATAGGCCGCGCCCCCGGCCGCGAGGGCCAACACCATGGCGCCGGTCCCCACCGGGTTCACCGCGTAGAGATGGGCGCGCTTGAACTCGATGCCCGGGGGCGAGAGGCCGAGCGGCTTGTTGACCGCGAGGTCGGCGGCCAGCGCCCCGACCCAGGCCGAGACCACGGAGGCGTAGAGCGGCAGGGTGCTCTCGATGGTCTTGTCGATGCCGAGCTCCATCAGGAGCACCGCGATGGCGACGTTGAACACGAGCCAGACCACCCGCCCCGGATGGCTGTGGGTCAGGCGCGAGAAGAAGTTCGACCACGCGATCGAGCCGGCATAGGCGTTGGTCAGGTTGATCTTGAGCTGCGACACGAGGACGAACAGCCCGGTGAGCAGCAGGGCCGCCCGGCTCCCCTCCCCCGTCAGGTAGCCGAACGCCACCGCGTACATGCGGGTCGGCTCGGCGGCGTGCTCGACCGGGACGCCGTGGCCCAGCGCCAGGACCGCCAGCGCGGCCCCGAGCAGGATCTTCAGCATCCCGGGCAGGATCCAGCCGGCGCCCCCCGACAGGACCGCCAGCCACCAGCGGCGGTCGCGCGGGCCCTGCGGCTCCGGCACGAAGCGCAGGAAGTCGACCTGCTCGCCGACCTGGGCGAGCAGCGCCAGCAGGACGCCCGTGGCGAGGCCGAACCGGGCGAGATCGAAGCCGGCCCCGCCGCCGTCGAGGCCGGGGAAGCCGGCGAGCGCCCGCAATGGCCCCGCACCCTGTGCCGCCACGAAGATCAGCGGCAGCAGGCTCAAGGCGATCCAGATCGGCTGCGTCCAGATCTGGAACCGGCTGATCAGCCGGATCCCGTAGACGACGAGGGGAATCACCGCCCCGGCACAGAGCAGATAGCCGATGCCCAGCGGCAGCCCGAAACAGAGCTGCAGCGCCAGCGCCATGATCGCCGCCTCGATGGCGAAGAACAGGAAGGTGAAGCTCGCGTAGATCAGCGACGTCACGGTCGAGCCGAGATAGCCGAACCCCGCGCCGCGGGTCAGGAGGTCCATGTCGACGCCGTACCGGGCGGCGTAGACCGTGATCGGCGCCGCCGTGGCGAAGATGATCAGGCCGACGACCAGCACCGCCGCGACCGTGTTGGGAAAGCCCGCCGTCAGCGCCAGCGTCCCGCCGATCGCCTCCAGCGCCAGGAACGAGATCGAGCCGAGGGCGGTCTGCGCGACCTCGAGGCTCGACCAGCGCCGCGCCTTCTTGGCGGTGAAGCGGAGGGCGTAATCCTCCAGCGTCTCGTCGGCGACGAAGCGGTTGTAGTCCCGGCGGATGGGGATGATGCGCTGCGGACCGCTCATCGAGCCACGGCCGGGGCGATCCGGCCGCCGCGCCCGGGCAGCGACACGCACAGGCGGCAGCGCGACGCGCGCGCGCGCGAAAAAACGGGCACCGGCGCGGTGCTCCCACTCTTCGCGCTCTCAGCCACCCCGACCTCGAAGTATTCCGTCGCGATGGTGCAGCGCATGCAAGAGCACGGCCATACGCAAAATCGCGTATAGGCCGCACCGCAACCCAGGACCTAGCCTGCGCTCATCGATCCGGGCCGCCTCTCAAGGCCCGGACGCGAACAGGGGCAGGCATATGGCAGACGACACCGAGACCGGCGCCGATCACGGCTTGCGCTCCCCGCTGCGGCGCCGGCTGCTCATGGGGCTGGCAGGCGCCCCGGCGCTGGCGCTGATGCCGCGCACCGCCTGGGCCGCGCCGCCGACCGCTTCGGTGAACACCACCGGCCTCGCGGTGACGGACACGGACGTGACGGTCGGCATCCTGCACTCGATCACCGGCACGATGGCGATCTCCGAGACGGGCGCGCAGGAAGCGGAAAAACTCGCGATCCAGCAGATCAACGATGCCGGCGGCGTGCTCGGCCGCAAGATCAAGATCATCCAGGAGGACGGCGCCTCCGACTGGCCGACCTTCGCCGAGAAGGCCAAGAAGCTCCTCGTCAACGACCATTGCGCCGCCGTGATGGGCTGCTGGACCTCGGCCTCGCGCAAGGCGGTGCTGCCGGTCTTCGAGCAGTACAACGGCCTCCTCTACTACCCGACCTTCTACGAGGGCCTGGAGCAGTCAAAGAACGTCTTCTACACCGGCCAGGAGGCGACCCAGCAGATCCTCGCAGGCCTCGACTGGGTCCACAAGGAGAAGGGCGGCGACAGCTTCTACTTCATCGGCTCCGACTACATCTGGCCGCGCACCTCCAACAAGATCGCCCGCAAGCACGTGGAGAACGTGCTCAAGGGCAAGGTCGTCGGCGAGGAGTACTTCCCCCTCGGCCACACCCAGTTCAACTCGGTGATCAACAAGATCAAGCTGACCAAGCCGAAGGTGATCTTCGCCGACGTGGTCGGCGGCTCGAACGTGGCGTTCTACAAGCAGCTCAAGGCGGCCGGCATCGACCTGTCGAAGCAGGTGCTGATGACGATCTCGGTGACCGAGGACGAGATCGACGGCATCGGCGGCGAGAACATCGCCGGGGCCTACGCCTGCATGAAATACTTCGAGTCGATCCAGAACGAGAACAACAAGGCCTTCGTCGCCGCCTTCAAGAAGATGTGGGGCGAGAAGACCGTCATCGGCGACGTGACGCAGGCGGCCTATCTCGGCCCGTTCCTGTGGAAGATGGCCTGCGAGAAGGCCGGCTCGTTCGACGTCGACAAGGTGGTGGCGGCCTCGCCCGGTCTGGAATTCACGGGTGCGCCGGAAGGCTACGTAAAGATCGACCCGAACCATCACCTCTGGTCGAAGACGCGGGTGGGCCGGGCCAAGCCCGACGGCCAGTTCGAGATCGTCTACACGAGCCCGGAGCTGATCAAGCCGGACCCGTTCCCGAAGGGGTACCAGTAGTCGCGCGAAACGCGCGCCTCCAACACGCGACCTCATCCTGAGGTGCAGGACGATCATCGATCGCCCTGCCTCGAAGGAGCCCTCCAGGACCCGCGCGGCGACTGGAGCCCTCCTTCGAGGCCTCCGCTGCGCTCCGGCACCTCAGGATGAGGTGATCTGAGTGGGATCACGGGCCTCCGCCGCGGGCGGAGCGCATCTCGGATCGGAGATTACGGGACCATGCTCGGCGACTATTCCCTCGGCGACCTCGGCGCGATCTTCGCCATGCAGGGCTTCGCCGGCCTGATCCTGTTCTCCGTCTACCTGCTGATGGCGCTGGGGCTCGCGATCATCTTCGGCCAGATGGGCGTGATCAACATGGCGCACGGGGAGTTCATGATCCTCGGCGCCTACGTCACCTACCTCTGCTCGACCTTCTTCCAGACCTACCTGCCGGCGCTCTTCCCGATCTACTTCTTCATCGCGATGGGCCTGGCGTTCCTCGCCTCCGGGGCCCTCGGCATGCTGGTGGAATGGGGCCTGATCCGGTTCCTCTACAAGCGCCCGCTCGATACGCTCCTCGCCACCTGGGGCCTGTCGCTGATCCTCCAACAGGCCTACCGATCGATCTTCGGCGCCCGCGAGGTCGGTGTCGAGCTGCCGTCCTGGCTGATCGGCTCGGTGCAGGTCACCGACACGATCGAGATCCCGATCAACGGCCTGTTCGTCATGGCCGTCACCATCCTGATCACCGTCAGCGTCGCGCTTCTGATCTTCCGCTCGCGCTTCGGCCAGCAAGTCCGCGCCGTGATGTCGAACCGCGCCATGGCGGGGGCGGTCGGCATCGATACCGAGAAGGTCGACCGCTACACGTTCGGCCTCGGCTGCGGCATCGCGGGCATCGCCGGCTCGGCCTTCACCATGATCGGCTCGACCGGGCCGACCTCCGGCCAGCTCTACATCGTCGACACCTTCCTGATCGTCGTGTTCGGCGGGGCCGCGAGCCTCTTGGGCACGATCGCGTCGGCCTTCTCGATCTCCCAGACGCAGTCGACCCTGGAGTTCTTCCTCTCCGGCTCGATGGCCAAGGTCATCACCCTGCTCGCGGTGGTCGGCATCCTGATGCTGAGGCCCCAGGGCCTCTTCACCCTCAAGGTCCGGCGCTGAGGATGTTTTCCCGATGACGAACCCGGTCCAGACCCTCACCAAATCCGTCACCGTCAACGACAACCCGTTCATGAAGCCGGTGGAGTGGCTGAGCCTGCTCCTCCTGGCCGGGGTGATCCTGGTCGTCCTGCCGCTGATGCTCGACGGCTTCCGCCTCAACCTCGTCGGCAAGTACCTCACCTACGCGTTCGTCGCCCTCGGACTGGTGATCTGCTGGGGCTACGCGGGGATCCTGTCGCTGGGACAGGGTGTGTTCTTCGGCCTCGGCGGCTACTGCATGGCGATGTACTTGAAGCTCGAGGCTTCGAGCGTCGAGAACACCAAGATCCAGTCCACGCCCGGCATCCCGGACTTTATGGACTGGAACCAGATCACCGCCCTCCCCTGGTTCTGGCAGCCGTTCAAGAGCCTGCCGCTGACGCTGATTCTGGCGGTCGCCGTCCCGGTCCTGTTCGCGATGCTGATCTCCTTCGCGATGTTCAAGCGCCGGGTCGGCGGCACCTACTTCGCGATCATCACTCAGGCGATCGCCGCGATCCTGACGATCCTGATCGTCGGCCAGCAGGGCTATACCGGCGGCATCAACGGCATCACCGACCTGCGCACCCTCCACGGCTGGGACATCCGCACCGACCACGCGAAGGTCATCCTGTACTTCGTCAACGGCGGCCTGCTGATCGCCTGCATCCTGGCGGCGCAGTACGTGAAGAAGTCGAAGCTCGGCCGCATCCTCGTCGCCATGCGCGACAAGGAGGACCGGGTCCGCTTCTCCGGCTACTCGGTGGCGGGGTTCAAGGTCTTCGCCTTCTGCTTCGCCGCCGGGTTGGCGGCCATCGGCGGCGCGATGTTCACCCTGCAGGTCGGGTTCATGTCGCCATCCTTCGTGGGCATCGTCCCCTCGATCGAGATGGTGATCTACGCCGCGGTCGGCGGGCGCCTGTCCCTGTTCGGCGCCGTCTGGGGCACGCTCCTGGTCAACTGGGCCAAGACCAGCTTCTCCGAGAGCTTCCCCGACCTCTGGCTGTTCGGCCTCGGCGCCCTGTTCATCGCGGTGGTGCTGGCCTTCCCGAACGGTCTCGCTGGGATCTGGCGCGAGCATATCGAGCCCCGTCTCACCCGCCGGGTGAAGGGGCTGCGCGCCCCGCCGCCCGCGATCGTCCCGCCCCACGGCACTCCGGCCGAGTGAGTCCCGCCATGAACGCCGCGATCCTCTCCTCCCCCGTGGTCGGCGCCGAGGCCGCCCCGCCCGATTACCTCCTCGCCGTCGAGGCGCTCACGGTCTCGTTCGACGGGTTCAAGGCGGTGAACGACGTGTCGTTCTACGTCGATCCGGACGAGATCCGGGTGATCATCGGGCCGAACGGCGCCGGCAAGACCACGGTCCTCGACCTGATCTGCGGGCGCACCAAGGCCAGCACCGGCTCGATCAAGTACAAGGGCCAGGAACTGACCAAGCTCTCCGAGAGCGCCATCGTGCAGGCCGGCGTCGGCCGCAAGTTCCAGACGCCATCGATCTACGACGACCTCACGGTGTTCGAGAACCTGGAGATCTCGTTCCCCCGCGGGCGCTCGGTCTTCGGCGCCCTCACGTTCAAGCGGGACGCGGAGGTCCGCGACCGCATCCACGCCATCGCCGAGACGATCTTCCTGAAGGACCAGCTCAAGGAGCGGGCCGAGTTCCTGAGCCACGGCCAGAAGCAGTGGCTGGAGATCGGCATGCTGCTGATCCAGGACCCGGAGCTGCTGATGCTCGACGAGCCGGTGGCCGGCATGAGCGTCGGCGAGCGGATCAAGACCGCCGAACTTCTCAATCAGATCATCAAGGGCCGCTCGGTGCTGGTGATCGAGCACGACATGAAGTTCGTCGAGGACATCGCCCACCGGGTGACGGTCCTGCACCAGGGCAAGGTGCTGTCTGAGGGTTCGATGGAGCGGGTAAAGAACGACCCGAAGGTCATCGAAGTGTATTTAGGACATTGACGATGGCGTCGCTCCAGACTGCGCACACGCCGGGCGTCCAGGCGCCCCCGCTCGCCGCAATCGCGTCCGCCACGCCGGCGCTCGCCGTCGAGGACCTGCACGCCGCCTATGGCCAGAGCGAGGTCCTGCACGGGCTGACCTTCTCGGTGGCGCCCGGCGAGATCGTCGCCGTGATGGGCCGCAACGGCATGGGCAAGACCACGCTCATGAAGACCCTGATGGGCCTCGTGCCGGTCAAGGCCGGCGCGATCCAGGTCGAGGGCACGGACGTCGCCGGGCTCAAGAGCCACGCCCGGGTCGCCAAGGGCCTCGCCTACGTGCCGCAGGGCCGCATGATCTTCTCGACCATGACGGTCCAGGAGAACATCGAGACCGGCCTCACGGTCACCGGCACCCGCAAGGTGCCGCAGGACCTCTACGACATGTTTCCGGTCCTGCTGGAGATGAAGGGGCGGCGCGGCGGCAACCTCTCGGGCGGCCAGCAGCAGCAGCTCGCCATCGCCCGGGCGCTGGCGAGCCGGCCGAAGGTCCTGCTTCTCGACGAACCCACCGAGGGCATCCAGCCCTCGATCATCCGCGAGATGGGCCGGACGCTGAAAGCGATCCGTGACGCGCGCGGACTCTCCATCGTCGTGTCCGAGCAGGTCCTGAGCTTCGCCCTCGACGTCGCCGACCGGGTGATCGTGCTGGAGAACGGCGCCATCGTCCACGAGGCCCCGCGCGACGGGATCGACGAGGCCGCCGTCGCCCGGTTCCTGTCGGTCTAGGGGCACAGCATGGCCGATTACGAGATCTTCGAACTCGGCGACTTCGTGCTCCAGTGCGGCAAGACGCTGCGCGCGGCCAAACTCGCCTTCAAGACCTTCGGCACGCTGAGCCCGGCCAAGGACAACGCCATCGTCTACCCGACCTGGTACTCGGGCCAGCACACCGAGAACGAGTGGCTGATCGGACCCGGCAAGGCGCTCGACCCGGACAAGTACTTCATCATCATCCCGAACATGTTCGGCAACGGGCTCTCGTCCTCGCCGAGCAACACGCCCGCGCCCTGGAACGGGCCGCGCTTCCCCAACGTCACCGCCTACGACAACGTCCGCGCCCAGCATCGCCTCGTCACCGAGCATTTCGGCATCGAGAAACTGGTCCTGGTCACCGGCTGGTCGATGGGCGCGCTCCAGACCTACCACTGGGCGTCGATGTACCCCGACATGGTGCCGAAGATCCTGCCGTTCCAGGGCTCGGCCAAGTGCTCGCGGCACAACTACGTCTTCCTTGAGGGCGCCAAGGCCGCGCTCCAGGCCGACGCCGCCTGGGCGGAGGGCTGGTACACGAGCCCGCCGACCCGGGGCCTGCGCGCCTTCGGCCGTGTCTACGCGGGCTGGGGCCTGTCGCAGACCTTCTACCGCCTCGAGGCCGACATCACCCACATGGGCTACGCCTCCCTGGAGGACTTCCTGATCGGATTCTGGGAAGGCCTGTTCTACGAGCGCGACGCCAACAACCTGCTCGCCATGCTGTGGACGTGGCAGCACGGCGACATCAGCGCCAACGACACCTTCAAGGGCGACTTCAAGGCCGCGCTCGGCGCCATCCGCGCCAAGGCGATCCTGATGCCCGCCTCGACCGACCTGTATTTCCCGCCCGAGGACAACGCCATCGAGGCGGCCGCCATGCCGAACGCGGAGCTGCGCGTGATCGACACGTGGTGGGGCCACTTCGCGGGCGGGCCCGGCACCAGCCCGGACGACATCAAGGTCCTCGACGACGCGCTGAAAGAGCTGCTCGCGAGCGGGTGAGAGACGCGCAGCGGCGCGCGAACGGGGCCTGCCCCGGTTGAGTCAGGGAGCTGGAGACACGAGATGCCCGAGACGCTGATCAAGGTCGATCTCACGCAATCGGCCTACGACAACGACATGGTGCACAACCGCTGGCACCCCGACATCCCGATGGTTGCCTACGTGAAGCCCGGCGCGGACTTCATCGTCGAGACCTACGACTGGACCGGCGGCTTCATCAAGAACAACGATTCCGCCGACGACGTGCGCGACATCGACCTGTCGATCGTGCACTTCCTCTCGGGTCCGATCGGCGTCGAGGGCGCCGAGCCCGGCGACCTGCTGGTGGTCGACCTCCTCGACATCGGCGCCAAGCCCGAGAGCCAGTGGGGTTTCAACGGCTTCTTCTCCAAGAAGAACGGTGGCGGCTTCCTCACCGAGCACTTCCCGCAGGCCCAGAAGTCGATCTGGGACTTCGAGGGGATGTTCACCAAGTCGCGCCACGTCCCGGGCGTGCGCTTCCCCGGCCTGATCCATCCCGGCCTGATCGGCTGCCTGCCCGATCCCAAGATGCTGGAGACCTGGAACACCCGCGAGAAGGCGCTCTACGACACCGACCCGGAGCGGGTGCCGGCGCTCGCCACCCTCCCCTTCGGCCCGACCGCCCATATGGGCCGCCTGAAGGGCGACGCGAAGGATGCGGCCGCCGCCACCGGCGCCCGCACGGTCCCGCCCCGCGAGCACGGCGGCAATTGCGACATCAAGGACCTGTCGCGCGGCTCGAAGATCTACTTCCCGGTCTACGTGCCCGGCGCCGGGCTCTCGATGGGCGACCTGCATTTCAGCCAGGGCGACGGCGAGATCACCTTCTGCGGCGCCATCGAGATGGCCGGCTGGGTGCATCTGAAGGTCGAGCTGATCAAGGACGGCATGGCCAAGTACGGGATCAAGAACCCGATCTTCAAGCCGTCGCCGATCACGCCGAAATACGACGACCACCTGATCTTCGAGGGCATCTCGGTCGACGAGAGCGGCGGCCAGCATTACCTCGACGTCCACATTGCCTACCGGCAGGCCTGCCTGAACGCGATCGAGTACCTGAAGAAGTTCGGCTACTCGGGCGCGCAGGCCTACTCGATCCTCGGCACGGCGCCGGTCCAGGGCCACATCTCGGGCGTCGTCGACATCCCGAACGCCTGCGCGACGCTCTGGATACCGACCAAGATCTTCGAGTTCGACATCAACCCGGGCGCCGACGGACCGACCAAGTTCCTCGACGGCTCGATCCAGATGCCGCTCTCGCCGGATCTGTGAGGCCCTGATCGCCCGGTGGGCACGTGGTGCTCACCGGACGCGACCTGCCCCTCTCCCGCGCGGGAGAGGGGCCCCGTGCTTGACCCGACCGCTTTCTGAACCGGCAGCCTTCCTGAGAGCACCCCATGCCCGTCTACGACTACGCCTGCGAGGCCTGCGGGCCCTTCACGGTAATGCGGCCGATGGCGGAGTTCCGCGAGCCGCATGATTGCCCGGATTGCGGGACCGCGAGCCAGCGGGCCTTCCTCACCGCGCCGCGCATCGCCGGCATGGATGCGGGGCTGCGGGCCGCCCACGCCACCAACGAGCGCAGCCGCCACGCGCCGCGGCGTTCGGGCAGTCACGGGGCCGGCTGCGGCTGCTGCTCACCCAAGAAGGCGACCGCCGCCCCGGCCGCCGCCAAGAGCTTCCCGAAGGCGCGGCCCTGGATGATCAGCCACTGAGCCGCGCACATCCGGGGGACAAACACGGTCAGGAGGACATCACGCCATGATGCACGGAGACATCTCGTCCAGCCAGGACAGCGTCGGCGTCGCCGTCGTGAACTATAAGATGCCGCGCCTGCACACCCGCGCGGAGGTGCTGGAGAACGCCAAGGCGATCGGCAAGATGATCGTCGGGATGAAGACCGGACTGCCCGGCCTCGACCTCGTGATCTTCCCCGAATACTCGACCCACGGCATCATGTACGACGCCGCCGAGATGTACGAGACCGCCTCGACGGTCCCGGGCGCGGAGACCGAGGTGTTCGCCGCCGCCTGCCGGGAGGCCAAGGTCTGGGGCGTGTTCTCGCTCACCGGCGAGCGCCACGAGGAGCACCCGCACAAGGCGCCCTACAACACCCTGATTCTGATGAACGACCAGGGCGAGATCGTCCAGAAGTACCGCAAGATCATGCCCTGGACGCCGATCGAGGGCTGGTATCCGGGTGACCGCACCTACGTGTCGGACGGGCCGAAGGGGCTGAAGATCAGCCTGATCATCTGCGACGACGGCAACTATCCCGAGATCTGGCGCGACTGCGCGATGCGGGGCGCCGAGCTGATCATCCGCTGCCAGGGCTACATGTATCCGGCCAAGGAACAGCAGGTCGTCATCTCGAAGGCGATGGCCTTCGCCAACAACGTCTACGTCGCGGTATCCAACGCGGCGGGCTTCGACGGCGTCTACACGTATTTCGGCCACTCGGCGATCATCGGCTTCGACGGCCGCACCCTCGGCGAGTGCGGCGAGGAGGAGATGGGCATCCAGTACGCCGCCCTGTCGAAGTTCCTGATCCGGGACTTCCGCGCCCACGGCCAGTCGGAGAACCACCTCTTCAAGCTCCTGCACCGCGGCTACACGGGCATGATCAACTCGAAGGAGAACCGGCACGGGATGTCGGAATGCCCCTACGAATTCTACCGGCGCTGGATCGAGGATCCCGACGGAACCCGCGACGCCGTCCGGGCCATTACCCGTCAGAGCGTCGGCACGGAGGAATGCCCGATCGAGGGCATCCCGTTCGTGGGCAAGGGTCAGGGTGCGCCCGACCCGGCGCGCTGATCGCCTGGCAGGCGCCGCGGGGGGCGGGCCTGGGCAGGACATTCGACCAGGAGAACCATGGACACGACTCCCCTCGGCCCCACCGCTTTCCGGGCCCCCGCGGTGCTGCTTTCCGGCCCCGTCGATTACGACATGTACAAGGACTTCCGCCGCCAGCTCGGCGCGGCGGGAGACCGCGAGATCGTCGTGGTCGAGCTGACGACGCTCGGCGGCGATCCGGAGGTCGCCCGGATGATGGGCGAGGATATCCGCTTCAACAGCGCGATGGATCCGGACCGGCGGTTCGTGTTCCTCGGAAAGGCGGCGATCTACTCGGCCGGCACGACCTTCATGAGCTTCTTCGCCCGGCAGAACCGCTACCTGACCTGCGGCACGCGCCTGATGATCCACGAGCGCAAGATGAACAAGCAGCTCCAGGTTCAGGGGCCGCTCACCACCTGCATCGCCTCCGTGAAGGCGACGCTGAACGAGATCCTGTGCTCGATCGAGATCCAGAACGAGGGATTTGCCAACCTCGTTGCGGGCTCGGACGTCACTCTCGACGAGGTGCTCGAGAAGGCGCCGGCCAACTGGTACCTGGAGGCGGAGGAGGCCAAGCGGCGGGGCCTGATCGAGGCGGTCATCTGATCCGCGTCCTTGCGAACGCAGCGATGCAACCGCGGGCAGCGCGACACCGACGATCTTGGCGCTGCTGGATTGTTTCGCCTTGCTCGCAAAGACGGCGAGCCCTCACGTCTCCGGGTAATCGGCGCCAAGGCTGGTCTCGCGCCATGCCTCGATCTCGGCGAGACGCTGCTTCAGCCGGGTCGTGACTGCGTCGTACCCCCAGGCGCCGAGGACGAGGTGGCGCGGCGGGTTCTCCATCTCGGTCACCCGGATCATCGCCTCGCCGGCCCGCACCGGATCGCCGGCCTGGGTGCTGCTCTTCTCCGACGTGGCCTTGAGCCGCGCGCCGGCGGTCTCGGCGTAGTCGGCAATCGCGTTCGGCGTCTGGATCAGGGAGCGCCCGGCCCAGTCGGTGCGGAACGGGCCCGGCTCAATGCAGGTCACGCGGATCCCGAGCGGTGCCACCTCGGCGGCGAGGGAATCCGAGAACCCTTCGACGGCGTGCTTGGTCGCCGCGTAGTAACCCGAGGCCGGGAAGCCGACGAAGCCCGCCACCGAGGTGATATTGAGGATGCGACCGGAGCGCTGCGCCCGCAGGACCGGCAGCACGGCGCGGGTCAGCGCGAACAGGCCGAAGACGTTGGCGTCGAACTGGGCGCGGATCTTGTCCTCCTCGCCCTCCTCGATGGAGGATTGATATCCATAGCCGGCGTTGTTCACCAGCACGTCGACCCGGCCGAACCTGTCCTGCGCAGCGCGGAGGGACGCGGCGATCTGATCGGCTTCGGTCACGTCGAGGGAGAGGGCCAGAACCCGGTCCTCGGCGCCCTCAGCCAGGTCGGCAACCTTGGCGCGGTCGCGGGCCGTCACGACCGCCCGCCAACCGCGCCCGATGACAAGCCGGGCGAGTTCCCGGCCGAAGCCGGTGGAGCAGCCGGTGATGAACCAGACCGGATTGCTGTTCTGCGTCATGAGAGATCCTGAACTCGCGCGGCGGGGTCAGGGCGTCGCGGCCGGCTCGGTCAGGCGATCGACCGAGAGCAGGTAGGCGATCAGCGCCGTCTGCTCCTCCGGGGAGACGCCCGAGCCCGCATCCGCCCAAAAGGCGTGCCCTCTGCCGGTAACGCGGGCGGTGCGCGCTGTATCCGAGGCCGCGTTGGCGGCGATGACCTTCGCCCGCAGGTCCCGGTCGACAAGGGCGCGCAGGCTGTTGGCAGGATCCGGTGCGATGCCCTTGTACAGGGTGCCGGGCACGCCGAGTTGCGTATCCGCGTCGCGACCGACCGCCACGCCGGAATCGTGCAGATACGGTGCCGTCCAGGCGAGGCCCACGAGGTTCGGCACCTTGTAGCCGCCCTCCGTGCCGCCCTGTCCCCAGGCGAGTTGCACCTGCGCGAGGGCGTCGCCCGCGAGCGGCACCGGGACGATCACCGGATCGGTCGGCACCGGGAACGGGGTGTCGGTGGCGAATATCGTCGGTGGCGACAGGCGCGCCTCCATCTTGGCGCCCGCCCGCGCCCGGGTCGGCTCGGTGCCGATCTCGGCCTCCGGGACGACCCGATGGTTGGTGAGCGCCGGCCCGGAATGGCAGGTGCCGCAACCGGCCTTCTCGAACACCGCACGCCCGGCTGTCGCCCTGTCGGCATCCTGCCCGGCCGCAGGCGGGTGCAGCAGGTTCTGAAAGGCCGACATGGCGTTGTTGGCGTGGTTGACCGGCTCGCCGGGGACCGAGGTGAACAGGCCGTTGTCGGTGACGTAGTTGGTCGCCGGGTAGGTCGGCAGGACCGCGTAGCTGTTGAGGCCCGGCGAGGCCGGCGTCGGATCGACGCTGTCCAGCACTGCGGACGGGCTCCGGCCGCCATCCGGCTTGTAGCGGAACGCCTCCATGGCCGCACCGCGCAGGACGATGCCGAGATACGTTTCCGGATCCATGCCGAACAGCCACGGCGCAGCGGCGGCGAGCTGGGTCGTGTCGGAATTGGCGGCGTGGACGTTGTTGTTGAGGGAGGACAGGCCAGCGAAGGGCCCGATCGCCTCGCGCCCGCTCCAGCTGTAGGGCTCGCCGTGGGCGGAAAAGCTCGACGGGATCGAGGTCGGGTTGGTGACGCGGTCGGCCGACGAGTCGAAGCTGCCCGGCGGCCAGCTCGCCACCTGCACCTTGGTGGCCGCCTCGACGGAAGCGGCGTCCGGCAGGGCCGGTCCCGTGGTGGTCGAACCGGTGTGCTGCGGGTCGGCGGAGGGCCGGGCATCGGCCTCGGGCACACTGGCGTGCATGAAGTAGGCCGACGAATTTTTGGCGAGGGCCAGCAGCAGCCCGGCATTGAGGTCGGTGTTCGGCGCGCCTTCCACGACCTTGCCGGTGCCGGGATCGACCGCGGCGTGGCACAGGGCGCAGGTGATCCCCATACGCAGATGGCCGCGGTCGGAGAAGGTCTTGATCCCGATGATGAAGGATCCGCCCTTCGGCACATCGAGCCCGGTCGGGACCAGCTCGCCCGTCCGGTAGACGCGATCGCCGACGCGCACATCCTTGGCCATGGCGACCTGCAGGTTGCCGGTGCCCTGCCCGCCGAGTTTCGCCACCGCCAGGGCCACCGCTGTGGGCGTGAGCCCCCCATCGAGCATGCCCATCACGTCGGTCAGGAAGATCTCGTTGCCGAACGTCTCCTGGTAGAAGGCCTGCCGGCCGCGCTCGACCATGGCGGGATCGATCGCCACGCTGCCGCTGGTCGGTGCGAGCGCCTTTCGCCCGGCCTCGGTGCTGTTCAGTCGTTCGACCTCCGCGCGCGAGACCCGGCGGCCGAGGACGTCGAAGGCGGTCTGGATCGGGTAGCGGTCCGGGTTGAGCAGGTCCGCCCGGTCGGGCATCGGCGCGTAGCTGAAGTGGCCGAGGCTCAGGGTCACGCCCGCCGCGACGGTCACGAACCCGGCGGCGATCAGGATGCGGCGCGGCCAACCCATGAACCCTGATCGTCCTTCCCGGCGCCGGCCCGCGGATATGCGGGGGTCGAGGGCCGGGCCTTTAACCGCCGGATACGGCCAGGGTTCATGCTGGCGGCCGGGACGGGGTGTCGCGTCCCGCCCGGCCGGACTTCAACCGTCAGATCTGGATCTGGCCGCCATCGGCGAACAATTCGACGCCGTTGACGAAGCTCGCCGCGTCCGAGGCCAGGAACAGCACCGCCTCGGCGATCTCCTCCGGCTGGCCGACGCGCCCGGCCGGGATCTGGCCGGCGAGGTAGTCCTTGGTGGCCGCCGCCTGATCACCGCCGCCGAACAGTTCGTTGAGACCGGCGGTCTCGGTCACGCCCGGGCTGATCGTGTTGACCCGGATGCGGCGATCCTTGAGGTCGAGGATCCAGTTCCGCGCGAAGCTCCGTATCGCCGCCTTGGTGGCTCCGTAGACGCTGAAGGCGGGCGTGCCCGAGCTGCCGGCGGTCGATCCGGTGAGCACGATCGCGGCCCCGTCGCGCAGGAGAGGCAGGGCCTTCTGGACGGTGAACAGCACGCCCTTCACGTTGGTATCGAAGGTGCTCTGGTAGTGGGCTTCCGAGATCGCGCCGAGCGGTGCGAATTCACCGACGCCGGCATTGGCGTAGACCACGTCGATCTGTGCGTGCTTCTGCTGGACCGCATCGTAGAGGCGGTCGATGTCGGCGAGGTTCGCCATGTCACCCCGCACGCCGGTAACCTTGCCGCCGATCTGCCTCACCGCTGCGTCGAGCGCCTCCTGTCGGCGCCCGGTGATGAACACCGAGGCGCCCTCGGTGGCGAAGGCCTTGGCGGCAGCGAGCCCGATACCGCTGGTGCCGCCGGTCACCACCACGACCTTGTCCTGAAATCTGCCGGTCATCGTCTTTCTCCATCGCACGGCTTCGTGCGCCGCTGACGAGAGAGATGCTGATAGAACGATGGTGCCGGTAGACGACAATTTTGGTACTCAGCGTTCCGCTGGAGGAACGATGAACTGCGCCGACCTCAACGACTACGTCTATTTCGCCGAGGTCGTCGCCCATGGCGGCTTCGCTCCTGCGGGCCGCGCACTCCGTGAGCCCAAATCGAAGCTCAGCCGGCGGGTCGCCGGATTGGAATCACGTCTCGGCGTCCGCTTGATCGAGCGGTCGAGCCGGCGCTTCCGGGTCACAGAGGTCGGCCAGAGCTTCTATGAGCGCTGCCGTGCGATCATGCTGGAGGCGGAGCGGGCCGAGGCACTGGTCGCGGAGGTCAAGACCGAGCCGCACGGGCTGATCCGCATGAGCTGCCCGACCGGTCTGACCGAGGTCGTCGCCGCGACCGTCCGGAGCTTCCTCGCCCGCTATCCGAAGGTGCGGCTGCAGCTGCTGGCCACCGACCGGCCTGTGGACCTGATCGAGGAGCGGGTCGACGTGGCGCTGCGGGTCCGGCGGGAATTGACGAGCGACGCCTCCCTGACCATGCGCTCGCTCGGTCTCTCGCGCTGGATCCTGGTGGCGAGTCCGGCAGTCGCGAGCCGGATCGGGCCGGACATCGACGGGCTCGCCGGCGTCCCGACGCTCAGCACGCGCGACGATCCGGGCCCGGTGGAATGGCGGCTCGAACGGGACGACGGGGCGACCTACTCGCTCCGTCACGAGCCGCGCCTGACCTGCAGCGATTCCGCGGTGCTCTGCGATGCGGCGGCCGTCGGTCTCGGTGTCGGCTTCCTGCCCGACCACGCCTGCGCCGATCACATCGCATCCGGGCGGCTGGTCCCCGTCTATCCCGATTGGCGCGGTCAGGCCGGCATCGTCCATCTCGTGTTCACGACGCGGCGCGGCCTGCCGCCGGCGGTGCGCGTCCTGATCGACCACCTCGCGGCGGCCTTTCCGAAGCTATGACCCCGATGCCGGGCGTCCGGCCTAGTAGCCCCGCGCCGCGTCGACTCCGCTGGGCGGCCGTCCAGTCCGGCGATACGCCCGGATATTGGCCGCGACGGTGGCGGCGGCCGAGTCCATGTCGGTCGGGCCGGACACGTGCGGGAGCACGGTCACCCCAGAATGCCTCCACAGAGCGGACTCCGCCGGCAGCGGCTCGACGTCGAACACGTCGAGCACCGCGTGCGCGAGCTGGCCGCTGTCGAGCGCCGCGATCAGGTCCTCGGTCACGACGATCGGCCCGCGGGCGAAATTGATCAGCGCCGCACCGGGCTTCAGCGCCGCGAGCCGCGCGGTGTTCACGAGGCCGCGCGTCTCGGTCGTCAGGGGCACGAGGCAGACGAGGATATCGGACTGGCCCAGCATCGCCGTGAGCCCATCCGCCCCGTGGACCGTGTCGAGGCCCGCGACTGCCTTCGGCGTCCGGCTCCAGCCGACGACCCGGAAACCCGCGCCGACGAGCCTGTCGGCCGCCGCGGTGCCGAGCGCTCCGAGCCCGAGCAGGCCCACCGTCGTGTCGGACGGCTTGCGATAGGCGTGCGGGCGCCAGACGCGGTCGCGCTGCTGACGCGCATAGGCCGGCATGTCGCGCTGGAGATAGTAGGTCCAGGCGAGGACTGCCTCCGCCATGGTCCGCGCCATTTCCCGGTCGACGAGGCGGACGATCGGCAGCGGCCGGTCGAAGGCGCCGACGAGCTTCTCGACACCGGCCCACAGGCTCTGCACCCAGACCAGGCCCGGCAGCGCCGCAACCTCGGCGGGATCGGGATTCGCTACCACGGCGATCCGCGCGGCCGTCCGCTCCGCGGGTCCCATCGTCCGGAACGGCGCGAGGCGTTCTTCGGGCATCGCGGCCGACAGGATGTGCAGATATTCCGCCTCCTGCGCCGGGCTCTTGCACCCGACAAGGGCGATCGTTTCCGACATCCGCGAACTCCGTACCGACCTCGAGCCTATCATCGGCGCGGGACGAAGCAGGCGCTGTGCCTCAAGGGCTCAGAATCGCCAAGCCTGAAACGCCGCTCGGTCAGCGCGCCTCGAGCAACGCCGGGTAGACGAGGCGAACGTTGCGGCGCTCCGCCGGGATGGCGGTCTCGGCACGCTTGCGGATGCTGCCCGTCGTACTCGCGAGTGCCGGCTCGGTCGGCCGGAGGCGCCACCGATCGGCGCCCGGCATCTGCACGCGGGGCTTCGGCCGTTCGAGGTGGACATCCGCCCCCTCCGTCGGGACGATCGCCAGCCCCGCGAACGTCATAGTCGCGAGCATGGCGAGGCGGATCAGGGATGGCGGGCGGAAACGGGCAGGTCGGGAGGGCATGAGATGGCACCGCGTGAACGCCCCCCGTTCTGCGCGTCGCAAGTGAAGACCGGATCGAACCGAATCGATTCCCAAGTCGTTGCCAACACCTGCCTGCAGTCGCGGTAAATGGCGGCTGTTCAGGTACGGTAAACGACATTTCGGGAGGGTTTGCGCGGATGGCGAGCAAGGTCGAGGGAGGCTCCGGGACCCCGGAGCGGGCGGAGATC
Source organism: Methylobacterium sp. FW102-HT35C08 (assembly GCF_058790235.1). Classification (NCBI taxonomy): domain Bacteria; kingdom Pseudomonadati; phylum Pseudomonadota; class Alphaproteobacteria; order Hyphomicrobiales; family Methylobacteriaceae; genus Methylobacterium; species Methylobacterium sp. FW102-HT35C08. The sequence continues at coordinate 3,730,150 of NZ_JBYTCL010000002.1, forward strand.
GGCCGGGTGATCGACACCGACATCTCCGCTCGGCTCGATCGGCTACCCTGGGGCCGCTTCCATGTCCTCGTCATCGTGGCGCTCGGCATCACCTGGGTGCTCGACGGCCTGGAAGTGACGCTGGCGGGCTCGCTCGTCGGCGCCCTGCGCAAGCCGCCGATGTCGTTCTCCGAGTTCGATGTGGGGCTGGCCGCCTCCTGCTACCTCGTGGGCGCCGTCACCGGGGCGCTCGGCTTCGGCTGGCTCACCGACCGGATCGGCCGCAAGAAGCTGTTCTTCATCACGCTGGCCCTCTACCTGGTCGCCACGGCGGCCACCGGCCTGTCCTGGAACGTCTGGAGTTTCTGCCTCTTCCGCTTCTTCACCGGCGCGGGAATCGGTGGCGAGTACACGGCGATCAACTCCACCATCCAGGAACTCGTCCCGGCCCGGGTCCGGGGCTGGACCAACTTGGTCATCAACGGCTCGTTCTGGATCGGCGCCGCGCTCGGCTCGTTCATGTCGATCGTGCTGCTGAAACCCGAGGTGATCGATCCGGCCTGGGGCTGGCGCGTGGCCTTCTTCACGGGCGGTGCCATCGGCCTCGTGATCCTGCTCCTGCGCACCTGGATCCCCGAGAGCCCGCGCTGGCTCGCCACCCACGGCTACGCCGCGGAAGCCGACCGGGTGGTCACCGGCATCGAGAAGCGCTTCAAGGACGAGGGTGTCACGCTGCCGCCCGTGGACGAGAGCAAGCGCATGAAGGTGCGCACCCGCGATCACACCCCCCTTTCGGAGGTGTTCAAGGCGCTGTTTGTCACGAGCCGCAAGGAGACCATGGTCGGCCTCGCGCTGATGATCGCGCAGGCGTTCTTCTACAACGCGCTGTTCTTCACCTATGCGCTGGTGCTGGAGCGCTTCTACGAGGTGCCGGGCAACCATGTCGGCTGGTACCTGCTGCCCTTCGCGCTCGGCTCATTCCTCGGGCCGCTGCTGCTCGGGCGCCTGTTCGACACGATCGGCCGGCGCAAGATGATCGCCTTCACCTACGGGATCTCGGCGCTGCTGCTCGCCGGCGTCGGCCTGCTGTTCCGCCTCGACGTGCTCGGGCCGGTCGGCCAGACGGGGGCCTGGATGGTGGTGTTCTTCTTCGCCTCGGCGGCGGCGAGCTCGGCCTACCTGACCGTCTCCGAAACCTTCCCGCTGGAGATCCGGGCGCTCGCGATCGCGGCCTTCTACGCGGTCGGCACCGGCATCGGCGGCGTCTCGGGCCCGCTCCTGTTCGGCACCCTGGTGGAGACCGGCTCCCGGGACTGGGTGCTGTTCGGCTACGGGATCGGGGCCGTGCTGATGCTGGTCGCCGCGGTGGTCGGCGGCATCTGGGGCACGGCTGCGGAGGGCAAGTCGCTGGAAGAAGTGTCGAAGCCCCTGGCGGCGGCCTGAGCGCCTGTCCGCATCAGCCTTCGTCTTTGCGAGCGGAGCGAAGCAATCCAGAGCGCGTTACGCCGGTCGGCGTTGCGCTGCCCCGGGTTGCTTCACCGCGCGCCGCGACGGGCAAGAGGCGGTCACGCTCTCTTCCGCCACACCTGCCCATGATAGACGAACTTGCCGCCCTCATTCGCCAGGGCGGCAAGGCCCCGGAAGGCCGGATCCTGGACGGTGATCACGCTCGTCGGGATCTTGCGCATCATCTCGGCAAACGGAGCCTTCCGCTCGAACGCCGTGCGGAACCCGCTTTCCTGCAGCACCTTGAGGATCCGGGGCGCAATGCCGCCGCCGATATAGACGCCGCTCGTCGCCAGGAAGGTCAGCGCGAGGTCGCCGCAGACGCGGCCGAGCAGCCGGCCGAAAAGTTCCAGGGTCTCGGCGGCGTGCGGGTCGGATGCGTTGAGACCTGCCTCGGTCACGGCCGCAGGATCGATCTTCTCGTGCGGCTTGCCGGTGCGAACATGGGCCACGGCCGCGTGGAGCCGCGCCAGACCCGGCCCCGACAGGACCGTCTCCACGGTGATGCGATCTTCGACCCGCTCGAGGACGTGCCAGACCTTCTCCTCGAATTCGTCGGCGGGGCCGAAATCGGTGTGGCCGATCTCGGTCGAGACGATCGCGAGATGGGCGGCGTAAGGCACCAGGGCGGCAGCGCCGAAGCCGGTCCCGGGCCCCAGCACCACACGGGCGCCCCCCGGCACCGGGGGACAGGGTCCGACCGGGGAGAGATCGTGCGGCTCGATGTCGGCGGCGCCGGCCGCGACCGGCACGTAATCGTTTACCACGACCGCGGAGGAGAGCCCAAAAGCCTCGGCGATGCGCTGACCGGCGATCTTCCAATGGGCGTTGGTCAGCTGGATCTCCGGCCCGTCGACCCGGCCGGCGATGGCGAGGATCGCCGAACGCGGTCGGGGTGCGCGGTTCCCGTCCTTGGCCAAGGATGCCTTGATGGCGCTCGACGGATCGGCGTGGTCGGCGGTGGCCTCATGCGAGAGAGGCCGGGGCTGATCACCCTTCGTCTCGATGAGGCCGAAGCGGGCATTCGTGCCGCCGATGTCGCCGACCAGAACCGGAAACTCGAACATCGAAAGGCTACCTCTCGTTTCTGGCCCGCCCCAGGCAGGATACGAGCCTGCCGACAGCGTGGATGACTCCATCCGACGCTCGGGTCCAGGCGCTCAGGCCCGGTGCGAGGATGGCCGCACCCATCAGGATGTCGTCACGTTCTCAAGGCTCCGGCCGACCGCGCCAAGATGCGTATCGCCGAAACCGCTTCCGTATTTAAGGCCGTAGCCGAGCATGCGGTCCAGGCCGATATGGGCGAGCCAGATCAGCGCCACGCCCGCGAGGCCCGGTTGATGCAGGCTTGCCGCCGAGCCCAGGGCGATCAGCGGCCCGGCGAGCGTATGGACCGCATTGTACAGCACGGCGCCGGAGCGGGCGCCGGCGACGTAGCCGAGCATGCTGAGATCGGGCGCGAGGATCAGCACGGCGAACATCCACCAGGGCTGCCCGAGCCAGGCATACGCCCCGACGGCACTGCCGAGGATGCCGGCACCCTCGATCCGCAGCAGAACGCGCGGGACGCCGCGCACAAAACCGTCCGGCATCATGATCCTCGTCGAATGCCCGGAGCGAAGCGCGGGCCAGCCGTCCTCACGCGCATGCCGAGAGGCCTCGCGTGGACTCGGCACATCATGGACTTGGCAAATACGGGGCCGCTCCTGCCTCAGGCCGGCGGCAGCGCCGCCGGATCGATGGTGCCGCCCTCGGCCCAGTCCCGCAGCAGCGCGCGGACGGCGGCCGGATCCGGCAGGCGCCGGCCCGCCACGGTGTCGCCGTCGCCGACCCGGACCGCGATGCCGCCATCCTCGTTCACCGACGCGAAAGCGATCTCGTCGGTGCGGTCGTCGCCGAAGAAGACCGGCCTGCGCCCCGCGTAGGGCGCCTGCTCCAGGAAGGCGCGGATCGCGTGCGCCTTGGTGGCCTGCGCCGGGACGATCTCGCCCACCGCCTTGCCGAGCTGAAGCCTGTAAGCGCCGCCCAGGGCGTCTGCGGCCGCCTTGACCAGGGCTTCGGCCCGGGCGGCATCCTCGGGATTGGCGAGGCGCCAGTGCACCGCCACCGAGGCGCCCTTGTCCTCGATCAGCACGTTGGCCAGCGCCGCGCTCTCCGCCTGGAGGCGCTCGACCTGCCGGCGCAGATCCGGGTGGTCCTCCGCCCGTCCGCCCGCGAGGCGCCCGTCGACGCGGCGCTCAACCCCATGGAGTCCGGCCGCATCGAGGCGGGCCGGCGTCAGGAAATCGTCGATCACCGAGACCGGGCGCCCGGTCACGATCGCGAGGGCGCCGCCGAGGCGCTCCCGCAGCCGTTCCAGAGTGTCCACCAAGCCGGGCGCGACCTGCACGGCGTCGGGCCGCGGCGCGATCTCGGCGAGGGTGCCGTCGAAGTCGAGGAAGAGGGCGATGTCCATCGCGGGCGATCCCGGGCTTGAGCGTCGGCCCCGGGGCTAGCACGGCCCGGCCCACCGACAAATGACGGCAGCAATGCCCTATGTGGGTCCACGAGCGATTGGCACGAGGTTCCGATGAGAGGCTCCCCATGACTGGCCCGGCGAGGCGACCCGTTCCGGACCCGGTTGGGCCGGGCGCCGAAAGCGTCTGGGACTACCCGCGCCCGCCACGGCTTGAGCCGGTGCGGGAACGGCTGCGCGTGGTGCTCGGCGGCGCCGTGATCGCCGAGACCGAGGCGGGCTTTCGCGTCCTCGAGACCTCGCACCCGCCGACCTACTACCTGCCGCCGGACGCCATCGTGGCCGGGGCGCTCGCAAACCCGCGGCGCGGCGGGATCTGCGAATGGAAGGGGCAGGCGCGGCTGTTCGACGTGCGCGGCGGTGACCGCGTCGCGCCGGGCGCTGCCTGGACCTATCCCGCCCCGACCCCGGACTTCACCCCGATCGCCGGCTACGTCGCCTTCTACGCCGGACCGATGGATGCCTGCTTCGTCGGCACGGAACGGGCGACGCCGCAGCCCGGCAGCTTCTACGGCGGCTGGATCACGCCCGGGATCGTCGGGCCGTTCAAGGGCGGCCCCGGCACGATGGGCTGGTGATTTTCCGGGTCCCGGCCCTTACGAATCCGGACAGACGAGGCGAGGACGACTGCATGAGCGCGCTGACCGAGACCGATCCGCAGGGGGCCGGCTTCAGCCCGGAGGGGCTCGCCCGGATCGCGCCGTGGATGGACCGTCTCGTCGCCGAGGGGCGGCTCGCCGGCCTGTCAGTGACGGTCAACCGGCGCGGTCGCACCGCCTTCGCGCGCGCCTGCGGGCAGGCCGACCTCGCCCGCGCGACGCCGTTCACCCTCGACACGGTGACGCGGATCTACTCGATGACCAAGCCGCTCACCTCGGTCGCAGTGATGCAGCTCTACGAGCAGGGCCTGTTCCAGCTCGACGATCCGGTGTCCCGGGTCCTGCCCGAATTCGCCGCGATGCGCGTCGCGGTCGGTGGCAACCGGGCGAAGCTCGAGACCGAGCCGGCGCGCCGGCCGATCACGGTGCGCGACCTCCTCACCCACACGGCGGGGCTGACCTACGGCTTCATGGAGGCGACGCTGGTCGACGCGCAGTACCGCGAGCGCGGCGTCGATTTCCTGGCCCGGGACGGGACCCTCGCGGAGATGACCGCCCGGGTCGCAGCGCTGCCGCTGCTGGCGCAGCCCGGCACTGCCTGGAACTACAGCGTCGCCACCGACGTGCTCGGCCAGTACGTGGCGACACTCAGCGGCCGTCCCTTCGCCGATTACCTGCGGGACGAAGTCATCGGTCCGCTCGGCATGATCGATACCGACTTCCATGTCCGGCCCGACCTGATGCCGCGCTTCTGCGCGACCTACGCGTATGACCGCGAGCGCCGGCTCAGGCCGTTCGACGATTCGGTGGACACGGTCTTCGCGAACCCGCCCGCGATCGCGTCGGGCGGCGGCGGCCTCGTCTCGACGGCCGCCGATTACCAGCGCTTCTGCCGGATGATCCTCAATCGCGGCACGCTGGACGGCCGGCGGCTGCTCGGTCGCAAGACCGTCGATCTGATGCTGGCGAACCACCTGTCCGGCGACCTCGCCGCGATGGGCACGCCGCGCTTCGCCGAGACCTCCTACACGGGGATCGGCTTCGGCCTCGGCTTCTCGGTGATGCTCGACCCGGCTCGCGCCCAGATCCTCGGCACGCCCGGCGAAGTCGCTTGGGGCGGCCTCGCCTCGACGGCGTTCTGGATCGACCCGGTCGAGGATCTCTCGGTCGTGCTCATGACGCAGCTCGTGCCGTCCTCGGCGCTGCCGATCCGGCGGGAGCTGCGCGTCCTGACCTACGCGGCGCTGGACAGCTGAGGCGCAGCGCGCCTCACTCCTGCGCGGGCGCGCCGGCAGGGGCGGTTTTCGCCGCCGGCTTCGGAGCTGCCTTGGCCGTCGGCTTGGCGGCGCCGGTGTATTCGGGGTCGCTGCGCGGGCCGTTCGGGCCGTTGGTCGGGCCGGGGAGCTGGCCGGGGGCGAGGTCAGTGACCTTGTTCCAGGTCTGCGACTTGCACAGGAACGCGATCAGGCAGCCGCGCACCGTCAGCTCGCCGGGTGCGTCCGTCCAGATCGTGACGTCGTACGACTTGCCGTCCTCCGAATTGTAGATCTTGCCCTCGTAATGGGCATCGGCATTCGGCTTCAGGCCCATGATCAACTGGTGGCCCAGGGACGGACGCGCCTGCTTCTTGGGATCGGGGTTCTTGAAGTCGACCCGCGGCTCGCCCTTGTCGTTGAGCGGAACCTTCAGCCAGACCACGTAGCCGCACAGCCGATCGTTGGCGGCCCCGCACTTCTCGAGGCGCACGCGGGCGCGACCATCCTCGGTGAGATAGGTGCCGCTCGGATCGGTCGGGGTCGCCGCATGCGCTTGGCCCGCCAGCGCCGAGAGCGCCAGGATCGCGAGCGGCGCGATCCGGCGGCTGATCGAAGTAAACCTCATACCCGAACTCCCATACCTCGCGAGCCGTGTCGAAGACCCGACCGCCCACGCGTAAACCGCTTGCGCGCGCGGAAAGCCCCCTTCCCTCGCGACATCGCGCTCTCGCCGGGCCGAGCCCCGGGCGGCACGCGCTTCCTGCCCGCCCTGTCCCGCGCGAAGTTGTCCGCATCATGACAACGCAGCTTAGGGCTGAAGATGCAGGCCTGCTCCCGTGCGGCGCGAATCCGGGTTCAGACGCGGGTCGGCGGCGTCGTCCGGGCGGCGGCGAGCGGGCGCTGCATCAGGGTGACGTCGAGCCAGCGCCCGTGCTTGTAGCCGACCCCGGCCAGGGTCCCGACCGGCGTGAAGCCGAGCCCGGCATGCAGCGCGACGGAAGCGGGAGAGCCGCTCTCGGCGATGACGGCGACCATCGTCCGGCAGTCGATCCGCTCGCATTCCGTGATCAGGGCCCCGAGCAGGCGGCGGCCGATCCCGCCGCCGCGGCAGGCCTGCGCGACGTAGATCGAGTCCTCGACCGTCGAGCGGTAGGCGGCGCGGTGATGGTAGGGGCCAGCATAGGCATAGCCGGCGACCGAACCGTCCCGCACGGCCACCAGATAGGGGAGGCCGCCCGCGCGCAGGATTGTGAAGCGCCGCGTCATCTCATCGAGGCTCGGCGGCTCCGTCTCGAAGCTGGCCGTGCTGGTGCTGACGGCGTTCCCGTAGATCGCCGTGATGGCCGTCAGATCGGCCTCGGTGGCCGGGCGTATTCCGTCTGTCACGACGGCAGAATAAGCGCGCGATGGCGAGGCCGGCAACGGCCTTGCGCATGCAGCTATGTCGTCAGAGGCGCGGCGCACGCGGGGCGCCGCGCGATGATGCGCGGGGCGGCGCCGGGCACCGCACTCGTCGGGCGCTCCGGAGAGGCCGCTTACTCGGCCGCCGACATCTCTGCGGTGAAGTGGCCGCACCAATCCTTGGACGCGACCACCGGCCAGAGGCCCTTGGACTCCGGGGCGGGCTGGCTGACCGGCGGATTGAACCGGCAGAGCCCGTCGTCGCCCTGCGCACTGGCGCCGTTGAGCTTGTGATCGTCGAAGAAGCGGCAGCTCTCGCAAGCGGCGTTCGCGGTACCGGCCATCGGGTCTCTCCATCGTGAGTCGCGGTGGCGCGACGAAGTTCGCGGCGCGCCCTGCACAGTTCTTAATTAGAACAGGTATAAAGAGCGGTCAACGTTGAGGCTTGGCTGAGGCTTGCGATCGGGGGCTTTCCGGAGGCCATTCCGAACGGGGCCGGCGCGCGGTCATCTGCACGGGATCGGGCGATTGCGGCGTGACCGACTTGGTCCGCAAACGCAGAGAAGCCGGACCCTGGATCTGGGCCCGGCTTCGAAGCGGTCGCGCGGTCGATCCGGGTCCCGCACGCGCAGAACCCGGTCTGTTTCAGGTGCGAATCGGCTCAGCCCTGCTTGGCCTTCTTGTTGGCGTTGTGGTGCCCGATGGCGCAGCCCGCGGCCGCCCCCATCTTGCCGTGGCCGGCCACGTGACCGGCGACGCCGCCGACCACCGCACCTTTGAGGCAGCCCTTCGCCTCGGCCGGCGCGCCGGCGAGGAGAGCGCCGATGGCCAGGGCGGAGGCGAGCGCGATACGATTCGTCATCAGAGGGTCTCCAGTCGTCGAGTTTCGTCTTGTCGTCCCCTGTCAAACGGTGCCGCGGGCTGACCCGTTCCGCGATCCGGGCCGGATGCCCGGCGCGGCGGCTGGTCAGCGCGCGAGACCGGCGACCAGCCGGACGAGGTCCGACTGTCGCGTCGCGCCGGTCTTGGCGAAGATCGCCTTCAGCTGCGAGCGGGCAGTCGCGGCCGTGATTGCGAAGCGGGCCGCCGCTTCCGCCAGCGAAGCGCCTCCGGAGACGGCCTGCGCCAGACGCGCCTCCGCAGGCGTGAGCCGGTAGGCGGCCTGAAGGATGGCGGAGGCCGGCACCGGCGCGGCCTCGGGGACGCTTCCCAGGAGCAAGGTGCATCCGCCCGCGAACAGGCCACGGCTGGGCCCGACAAGCGGGACGACGTGGATCACGACCGGCGACGCGTCCTCGCGGGCCACAACCACGGCGGAGATCGGCGGCCGGCCGGCCGGGCGTCCTAGAGCCTCCAATTGCCGGGCGGCCTCGGGCTCCGCGGCGGTGAGGCGTCCGCCCGCGAGCTTCAGGTCGCGGCCGAGCAGCGCGCCGAAGGCGGCGTTCCAGCACACCGCGCGTCCCGCAGAATCGAGGATCAGCGCCGCGCGCTCGATGACGTCGAAGGCCTGATTCATCCCGGCCAGCCGTGCCTTCTCGACCATCGCGGTGAGCAGGCCGGCCCGCCGGAGAAGGGGCGACAGGGCAGCCAGGCGCGTCTGCTCGTGCGGCTCGTAGGGCCCCTGCGCGATCGTCCGCTGCAGCGACAGGCACCAGAGCCGGCCCTTCACCTCGAACCCGATCCCCGCAAACCAGCGCAGGCCACGGGAGGCGAGCAGGTCCTGGTAGAACGGAAGCCGCGCGAATTCCTCGGGCGAGGTGAAGTCCTGATCGACCGCGATGCCGCGCTGGCGCATCAGCGGAATGCCGCGCAGCCGGTGGTCTTCGCGGTGCCAGCCCTCATCGAAGTAGCGGCGCGAGGCATCCGCCAGGGACGGCGTGCAGAGCGCATCGAGCGCGGTGCGATCCGAACGCAGGAGCAGGGCGCCTTCGCTGCCGGACGCCCGCGAGGCCCGGTCGATCAGGTCGGGCCAGCGTGCGGCGTCGATCACCGCCTCCTCGAGATCCTCCCGGAAACGGGCCTCAAGGTCGTCCTGCAGGCGGATCCAGGGGTCATGGCTCACGCCAGCCATCGGACCCGTCCGCAGAATCCAGGGTGTATCGATTCAGTCCTGAGCTGTTCGAACGTCATCCCGATGGCACACATCAGCCAAGTGACCATAATTCGGCCCGGCGCCGCAAGGCCATCGCTCGAATGTTTACAGTTTTGAATGCGGAGCGCTGACCGAACGATTGACCTTCGCGGTTTCGCACCAGCCACCCGCGCCGGCATGGCCGTATCCGCTGATTTCGACTCACGCGGTACGCCCGAACAGTTGCGCCCGACTCGAACGGACGCAACCAGCCCCTCTCCCGTGCTGGGATGTTCGGCGAACTATGAGCCGCGCCGTCAGACCCGGGCCGCGCAGCGAAGCCCGGACCCGGAGGGGCACGCCGGAGGCGGGCGATCCAGATCCGCTGTCACTACAGGATCCTGGCGCGTCGGTGGCTCTGGACTCCGGGCTCCCCTGCGGCGACCCGGAATGACGGGGTCGAGGGTTTGCGATGCGTCGCTAGATGAAAGGATCGAGCGGTCAGCGCGACGGCGCAATTGGAAACGCCTCCGACATCGCGGCTTCGGATGATGATCTCGGCCCCGCCGTCTCGGCGAGCGGAGCGAGGTAATCCAGCCGGCGCCACGATCTGAGAAGTCGCGACGCCCTGGGTCACTTCGCTGTGCTCGTGATGACGGAGAGGGACACCTCACTCCCCCTGCCGCAGTTCATCCGGCCGCGTGCAGGCCACCCACGAGCGGGCCTGACGGAGCCTCGTCGACGATCGGATCCTGGATCAGCGTCCAGTAGCCGAGGGCCGCGATCAGCGCGATCACCGCACCCGTGATGAACGCCATCGAGAAATGCCCCGTCCCGCCGACGATGAAGCCGGTCACGGTTGGGGCCAGGGCGCCGCCGATATAGCCGCCGAAATTCTGCATGGCGCCGAGCGAGGCCGTGCAATTGGCAGGCGCCGCCACGGAAGCCATCGCCCAGGCGGAGGACGAGCTCAGATAGACCAGGAACAGCGAGGCCGAGATGCACGCGATGGCCAGCGTGTCGCTCGGCGTCAGGGCCGCCACCACGGTGAAACCCGCGGTCGCCACCAGGGAGGCGACCATCGGGATCTTGCGGCTGCGGATCGGATCGACGCCGCGCCGGACCAGCATGTCCACGACCCGGCCGCCCAGGATGCCGCCCATCACCCCGAAGGCGAAGGGGATCGAGCCGATGAGGCCGGTCTTCTGCAGGGTGAAGTGCCGCTCGATCTCCAGGTAGCTCGGCAGCCACGCGGTGTAGAGCCACGTCATGTAGATGCAGCCGAAATAGCCGACGATCATGCCCCAGCTGGTGCGGAAGCCGAACAGCCGCCGCCACGCGCTCCAGGTCACCGGGCGGCTGGCATTCGGCGCGTCGCCCTCTTCCAGGAAGGCGCGCTCAGCCGGGGTCAGATCGGTCTCGCGCGGGTTGCGGAACACGAGGTAGACGATGGCGGCGAGCACCAGCCCAGCCGCACCCATGATCACGAACATCGCGCGCCAGCCGAAGCTCACCATCAGAAAGGTGAGCAGCGGCAGGGCTAGGAAGGTGCCGAGGGAGGAGGCGCAGTTCCAGATGCCCGTGGCGGTGCCGCGCTGGCGGATGTTGAACCAGTCGCGGGAGACCCGGGCGCAGGTCGGGAAATGCGGGGCCTCGCCGATCCCGAGCACGATGCGCGCGCTCACGAACTGCCAGAACGAGGTGACGGCGCCGCCCAGCATCTGGCCGAGGGACCAGCAGGACAGGCCCAGGGCGAGCGTCAGCCGCGGCCCGAGCCGGTCAGCCAGCGCACCGGCCGGAAGCTGGGCGAAGGCGTAGGCCCAGAGGAACGCCGAGAGCAGCAGGCCCATGTCGGGGATGGAGAGGCCGAGATCCTCTCGGATCAGCGGATTGGCCACCGCCAGGGTGGCGCGGTCGACGTAGTTGACGACGCCCGCGGTCACGAGGAGGGCGAGTGAGATCGTCTGGATGCGCCTCACGCGCGGCGTTGCGGCCAGGGCCATCGGCTTCTCCTCCCGGGATGACGGGCACCGTTGGGGTGCTCCGGGTCCGACCGGCCGTTGCTCGACTCGTGACGTCCCGCCCGCATTCTGCACCGATTGCGGGCGACGGGAAGAGCCCGCCGCCCCTCGCCTCCCGGCGCCCGACGTCGTAGACCGCCCTCCTCCCTCACCCTCCGAGACCGCTCCGCGTGCGCCTGACCCAGATCACCCACCACGACCTCGACGGCTACGGTGCCTCCACGGTGGCCGCCGCTTGCGCGACGGTCGAGCGCGTCGTCCACGTGCCGCGCTACAGCGATGTCGGTCCGGTCTTCGAGGACGAGATCAAGCGCCTCGGCCGCGCCGCCGAGAGCGAGATCCTCCTGATGACCGACCTCGGCCTGGAGGAGCAGACCATCGCCGGGCTGAAGAAGTTCGCCGCGATGAACCGCCGCCGCGACGAGGGCCGGACGCACCGCCTCGTGGTTCTCGACCACCACGCCTCGTCCCTCGACCAGTTGCGCCGCCTCGGGCTGGAGCCGGCCGCGGATCCGGAGCGGCCCGGCCTGAACCGGATCGATCTCGGCGATCCCGGGATCGCCGTGCTGATCGAGGAGAATCTCTGCGCCACGCGGATGACTTTCGATCATCGCGCCCTGTTCGCCAGCCACGAGCCCGAGACCGACCTGTCGAGCCTGCTCGCCGCGGTCGACGCCCTCGACCTCTGGCGCAAGGAGAGCCCCGCCTTCCGGGGCGGCCTGGCGCTGGACGAGTTGTTCTGGGATGTGGTGTCGAGCTTCGTGCCGGTCGGGCATCCCTGGCACGACCGGTTCGTGTCCGACATCCTGCTCGGCGCCGCCGCGGCGCTGCGGGACGGCGCGAGCCCGGCGGAGCTGGAACGGCGCGCGGTCGCCATCCGAGGCGACGTGGTCGACGCCCTGCTGCGCGACGCGCCGGACGACGATCCGGCGCTCACCACGCGGATGCGGCTCGCCCGGGCGCTCGCCCGCTCGGACACTCTCTTCCGGCCGCTGAAGGACGGCACGCTCCTGTCCTTCGCCCTCGACTCGGGCACATTCCAGCGGGTCTCGGACCTGATCATGGATGCGGGCCGGGCGAAGCGCGTCGTCAACGTCCAGCGGATGGGGAACCTGTCGTTCCGCTCCAACGACGGCACGGCCCTCGACGGCGCCCGCCTGTTCCGCGGCGGCGGCCATCGGGACGCGGCCGGCGGCCGGCTTCAGAGCGGCTCCGCCTTCTCGATGGTTGACGCGATCGCCCAGGTGGAGCCGGTGCTGAACCCCGAGAAGCCCGCGGGTTCGGACAGTCCGTTCGCGGCGCTGAAGAACTGGAAGGGGTGAGGCCGTCGGGCTCGCCCGTTCTCGCGCGCGCAGCGGAGCGGCTCAGGGTAGCACGCCATCGATTGTCGTGGGGGCTCTGGATCGCGTCGCTGCGCGCGGACGATGAACGGCCTAGAGCCGGAAATCCTCACCCAGATACAGCCGCCGCGCCTCGGGGTTTGCCACGATCTCCTCCGGCGTACCCTCGGTGAGGATGCGGCCGGAATGGGCGATGTAGGCGCGGTCGATCAGGCCAAGCGTCTCGCGGACGTTGTGGTCGGTGATCAGCACGCCGATGCCGCGCTGCTTCAGGTGCTTCACCAGATCCTGGATGTCGCCCACCGCGATCGGGTCGATGCCCGCGAAGGGCTCGTCGAGGAGCATGAAGGTCGGCGAGGATGCGAGCGCCCGGGCGATCTCGCAGCGCCGCCGCTCACCGCCCGAGAGGGCGATCGAGGGCGACTTGCGCAGGCGCGCGATGTCGAACTCCTCCAGCAGGGAATCGAGCTTGTGGGCGCGGGCCTTGCGGTCGGGCTCGACCACCTCCAGCACCGCGCGGATGTTGTCCTCCACGCTCAGCCCCCGGAAGATCGAGGCCTCCTGCGGCAGGTAGCCGATCCCCAGCCGCGCCCGCTGGTACATGGGCAGATGTGTGATCGGCAGGCCGTCGAGGGTGATATGGCCGCGGTCGGCCGCCACCAGCCCGGTGATCATGTAGAAGATCGTGGTCTTGCCGGCGCCGTTCGGCCCGAGCAGCCCCACGGCCTCGCCGGTGCGGACCGTCAGCCCAGCCTCGTGCACGACCGTGCGGGCTCCGTAGCTCTTGCGCAGGCCGCGCACGCTGAGGATGCCGAGACCGCCCTCCTCGGCCGCGGACCAGCCGTCGGACCCGGCAGCCTCCGGCGGCCGCGCGCGCCGGCCGAACAGCCGGCCGAGCCAGCCCGTATGGCCCGGCGCGTCCTGCGGGCCAGCCTGAAATGCCACGGCGCCGCTCAATCGACCTGCGCCTTCGGCTTGGGCGGCGGCTGCGTGCAGCCCTTCGCCTTGCCGTCCTTGGCGTCCGACTTGTCACCGGGGACGAACAGGGCCGAGACCCGGCCGCCCGCCAACGGGTCCATGTTGGCCCGGCCGGTATTCATGTCGTAGACCAGCCGCTGCCCGCGGGTGACGTTCTGGCACTGGCTCAGCACCACGTTGCCGGTGAGCACGATCCGCTTGGCATCTTGGTCGAACACCGCGTGGTCGCCGGTGGCGACCTGATCCTTCTGCACTACCGTGACCGGGCCGGCGCAATCGACCTTCTGGATGCCGTTCTCGGCGGGGTTGCGGGGCGCCGCCTCGGCGCCTTCGTCCTTCGGCTCGGCCTTGGCACCCTTGGCGGGCGCGTCCTTGCCGCGCTTGTAGGTGACCGTCATGGTCGAGCACCGGATGGTGCTGTCGCCCTGCACGGCCACGACGTTGCCGGCGAAGACCGCCTTGTTCTCCCGGTCGAACACGTCGAGCCGGTCGGCGTCGATCTTGATCGGGTCCTTGCCGCTGCCGCCGATATTGCCGAAGGGCGAATCCTTGCGCGCCGCGGGCTTCTCGGCCAGCGCCGGACCGGCCAGGAGCAGCCCGGCCGCCAAGACGGCGCAGAGGAGGCGAGCGGACCTCATCGGCCGACGCCCCCGGCCTCGGCATCCGAGGTCAGGATGCGGGCAGGCGGCTTCTCGGCCTGATCCTCGTTGACGATGACCACGTGGACGTTGCCCACGAAGGAGATCCGCTTGCCGCTCTCCACGACGTCGAGGGTGTCGGCGTTCACCGTGGCCCGCGGGCTCATTACGGTGACAGGCTCCTGCGAGCTGATCGCCCCGGTCTTGAACGTCACCGCGGCCGAGCGCAGGCGCGCCTCCTCGCCCTTGTCGGTCCAGATCCGGATGTTGTCCTTCAGGTCGAGGGATTCGCGGGCGGTGTCGAACAGGCCCGAGGCCGCCGAGAGCCGGGCGACGCCGCCTTGGTCGTCGGTGGCGATGTGGCCGCGCATCTGCTGCAGCTCGATCTGGCTGGGCTTGCGCACGTCCTGCAGGGCGGCGTCCGCCGTCACCTCGTAGCCGCGCGTGCCCTGGCGGAACCCCGAGAGCCGGGGGTTCTCCATGCGAACCTTTGAGCCCGCCAGCGTCACCGGACCGACCGACACGCCCGGGAGCTTGGCGGCGAACGGATTGAACAGGTAGGCGAGCAGCAGCGCCACCGAGCCGCCGGCCGCCACGGGGATCAGGCGGCGCATCGTGCGCACGCGGTCGCTATGGCGGTAAGCCCGGGCGTGGGCCCGAGTCCGCGCTGCCGCGACCGCCTGTCCGTTACCGGCTTCAGCCTCGACCGGGTTCATGCAGCGTCCGTGAGGCGCGTGTGAAGCGCGCGCGAGAGGGATCGGCTCAGACGCCTGCGGCCCCCACCGCGCCCGCGCCATCGGCCGGGCAATGATCCCGACCGGTGGCGAAGTTATGGCTTGACCATTTCCGAATGATCAACCGAACCCGCAAATGTCGGGAACGAATGTGTGTGGAGACACACGCCGCGCGCAGCCTCACGGCGGCACGGGGCGTGTGTCTCCGTAGTTTTACGCGCCGCGCGCCGCGGCCAGGGCCGCCGCCACCGTCCGCGCGAACGCGGCCGGGTCACGGGGGCTGTCGCCGTCCTGGATCCGGGCGAGGTCGAGGAGCGTGCCGGCAGCCTGCGGCACCTCGGATTCGGGCGACGCGGCGAGCGCCCGGATCAGCGGGTGACGCGGATTGATCTCCAGCACCGGCTGGCCTCCGCCCGCCCGTCCGGCGCGGCGCATGAGACGCTGCATCTGGAGGTCGGGGCCACCGCTGCCGGCCGAGAGCACCACGGCCGAATCGACCAGCCGGTCGGTGGTGCGCACGTCGGAGACCTCGGTGCCGAGCGCTGACTTCACGGCGATCACGAAGGCGTCGATGCCCTCAGGCGCTTCGGCCTGCTCACCGTCGAGGGCGAACTTCGACAGGTCGAGGCCGCCCTTGGTGATCGAGCGCAGCGGCTTCTCCTCGAACGTGCCGAGCTGGTCCGGCCAGAAGGCATCGACGTGGTCGGAGAGGAGCAGAACCTCGAGGCCGCGGGCCTTGAAGCCTTCGAGCTGGGGCGACGATTTCAGCGCCTCGGCATCGTCGGCGACGAGATAGTAGATCGCCTCCTGCCCGTCCTTCATCCGGGATACGTAGTCGGGCAGCGAGGTCCAGCCGTCGACCGCCGAGGACCGGAACCGCAGCAGCGGCGCGATCTCGCCCCGGCGCTCGAAATCCTCGTAAATGCCCTCCTTGAGGACAGGGCCGAAATTCTCCCAGAACGCCGTGTAGCTCTCCGCGTCCTTGGCGCGCGTCGTCAGCTCGGACACGACCCGGCCGGTCACGGCGCGGCGGATCCGCGCCAGGGCCGGCGTCGATTGGAGCATCTCGCGGGAGACGTTGAGCGGCAGGTCCTCGGTGTCGACGACGCCCTGGACGAAACGCAGCCACGGCGGCAGCAACTCGGCCTCGTCGGTGATGAACATCCGCCGCACGTGCAGACGGACCTTGCTCTGCCGCTCGTTGTCCAGGGCCTGGAACGGCTTCGAGCCCGGCACGAACAGCAGCGCCGAGAATTCAAGCTGCCCCTCAGCGCGCCAGTGCAGCGTCGCCCAGGGCTTGTCGAAGTTCATGCCGATGGAGCGGTAGAATTCCTCGTACTGCTCCTCGGTGACCTCCGACTTCGGCTTGCGCCAGAGCGCGGTGCCCTGGTTGGCCGATTCATCCTTGCCGTCGCGCACGACGGCGATCGGCACGGTGATGAAGTCGGCCCATTTCCGCACGAGATGGTCGAGGCGGTAGGGCTCGAGGTACTCGTCGGCGTCCTCCTTGAGGTGCAAGACGATGTCGGTGCCGGGCTCGCCACGCGTGGCCGGCTCCAGCGTGTAGCTGCCCTGCCCCTCCGAGGCCCAGGTCCAGGCCTCGTCGCTGCCGGCGCGGCGCGACGTGACGGTGACCCGGTCAGCGACCATGAAGGCCGAGTAGAAGCCGACGCCGAACTGGCCGATCAGGCTCGGCCGGTCCTCGGCCTTGGCGGATTCCAGCGTCTGCGAGAAGGCCCGCGTGCCGGAGCGCGCGATGGTGCCGAGGTTGGTGGCGAGATCCTCCTTGGTCATGCCGATACCGGCATCCGAGACGGTCAGGGTGCGCGCCTCCTTGTCGGGCGCGATGCGGACCTTGGCGTCCGGCGGCAGGGCGCTCGCCGCCGAGGTCAGCGCCTCGAACCGCCGCCGGTCCATGGCGTCGGCGGCGTTGGCGACGAGTTCGCGCAGGAAGATCTCGCGGTCGGAGTAGAGCGCGTGCACGACGAGGTCGAGGAGGCGTCCCACCTCCGCCCCGAATTCGTGCCGCTCGATCGTCTCGCTCACGGGTGATGCCTCCGCTGTGGGGGAAAAATTCGCGGTGGCGATATGCTTGCGAACGCGGCCGTTTTCAATGCGCATGCCGGCCGGCTTCGGCCTCCGATGCGCGGCTCGCGGGCGCCACGGCCGGTCAGATCTCGATCTCGGTCCCCACCTCCACGATCTGCCGGGTCGGCAGGCCGAAATGGGCGCCGGTCCGCTCGGCGTTGCGCTTCATGAAGGCGAACAGGCCCTCCCGCCAGGGCGCCATGCCGGGATGGGTCGGCGACGGGATCACCACCTCGTGGCCGACGAAGTAGGTCATGTCCTCCAGATATTCCGGCGGCAGCAGTCCGCTCGCCACGGCGCATTGCAGCCCCTCGGGAATCGAGGCGGTCTGCATGAAGCCGTAGTGCAGGACCACGCGCTCCATGCCGGGCGTGTACTTGGAAATGGCCTTGCGGATGCCCTGGGCCACGAGCGTCACCTCCGCCCGCTCGGTGGCGGGAACGACCGGCTCCTCCTCGTAGATCACGGTGATCAGGAGGAGCCGCTCGTGCAGGCAGCGGCTGCGCTCCAGCAGACGGCCGAGCGCCATCGGGATGCCCTCCGTGGCGGCCGTCAGGAAGGCTGCGGTGCCCGGCAGCGTCACCGGCGGGTGCGAGGCGAGGCGGGCGAGGAAGGTCGCCTCGGACATGCGCATGGTCTGGCGGACGGATTCGAGGACGTGGTTGCCCTTCATCCAGGTCAGCATCAGGAATGCGACCGCGGCCGCCAGCAGCAGCGGAAACCAGCCGCCTTCCAGGAGCTTCACGCTGTTGGCGGCGAAGAAGACGCTGTCGATGGCGAGGAAGAAGCCGTTCACCGCAACGACCAGGATCGGGTTGTAGCCCCACCGGAGCGCGATCAGGGCCGCCAGCAGCGTGGTGATGCCCATCAGCGCGGAAACCGCGATCCCGTAGGCGCCAGCGAGCGCGTCGGACGAGCCGAACACCACGACGGCGGTGAGCGTCGCGACGGCGAGCATCCAGTTCACCCCGGGCACGTAGATCTGCCCGCGCTCGTCCCGGTCGGTGTGCACGACGCGCATCGCCGGGAGGAAGCCGAGCTGGATGGATTGCTGGGTCAGCGAATAGACGCCCGAGATCACCGCCTGCGAGGCGATGACCGTCGCCATCGTGGCCAGGGCGACCAGCGGATAATGCGCCCAGTCGGGAGCCAGCAGGTAGAACGGGTTCTCGATCGCCTCGTGATTCGCGAGGATGAGGGCTCCCTGGCCGCAATAATGAATCAGCAGGGCGGGCAGGACGAGGACGAACCACGCTGCGCGGATGGCCGGGGCGCCGAAATGGCCGAGGTCGGCGTACATCGCCTCGCCGCCGGTCACCGCCAGGAAGGCCGCGCCGAGCATCAGGAAGCTGACGTGCCAGCCCGCATGGATCAGGAAGTCTAGGGCCCGCCAGGGATTGGCCGCGGCCAGGATCTCCGGGGCCCGGAGGATGCTCGGGACCGCGAGCAGGACCAGCACGACGAACCAGACCAGCATGACGGGCCCGAACACCCGGCCGATGGCGGCCACGCCCTTGTGCTGGACCAGGAACAGCCCGACCAGGATCACCAGCGTGATAGGCACCACGAATGGCCCGAGCGCGGGCGCGTCGACCTTCAGGCCCTCGATCGCCGACAGCACCGAGATCGCCGGCGTGATCGCCCCGTCACCGTAGAGCAAAGCCGCGCCCACGAGCCCGACCACCAGAAGCAGCGCCTTCCACGTCCCCGGCCGCGCCTGCCGCGCGCCCAGCAGCGCCAGCATGGCGACGATGCCGCCCTCGCCGCGGTTGTCGGCGCGCAGGATCAGCACCGCGTATTTCAGCGACACGATCAGGATCAGCGACCACAGGATCAGCGACACCGCACCCGTGGCCGCCGCCGGCACCGAGGCGCCGCCGGCCGTCGCCGCCTTCACCGCCTCCTTGAACGCGTAGAGCGGGCTCGTGCCGATGTCGCCGTAGACCACCCCAAGCGCGCCGAGCATCAGCGCCGGCCCGGGACCGTGCCGGACGGCGCCGGGCTTGCGCACGACCGGTGCGTTGGGAAGACCGACTGCCGGTGCTGCCGCGGGGTTGAGGGCTTGGCTCACGGGCAGGTCCGGTCGATGGCGTCGCTATCGGCGCGACCTTATCAAGTCGAGGGCGCTGCGGAAGACTGTCGGATAGCCCGACGGGACTACGACGATGACTTGTCACCGTCCGTGATGACGATCGCGTCAAACCGGCGCGTCAGAGCACGGCCTCACGGCCCCCGCCGCAGTTCCGCGACGAAGGCCACCGACGCGTAGACTGGTCCGATGGGGACCCGCCCGCACCGCGTCAGCGCGCCTGCGGTTTGCTGAGGACCACGACGGACTGACCGAGCATGGTGCCCGACGGCCAAGGGGCGGCGGGCCCGTCGACGAACTGCACGATTTCGAACCCGAGATGACCGGCCCAGATCTCCCAGACGCTCCGCTCGATGAACGTGTTGAGGTGAGGCACCGAACTGGTGCGTTGCTCGCCCACGGTCGTCGTGAAGATGCCCCAATGCGAAGGGGTGCTGAATTCGAGAAAGGACGCAACGACGCGCCCGCCCGGACGCAGCGCACGATACATCTCCTCGAGATAGATGTAGCACTCGGTGTGCAGCAGATGCGTGAAAATGCTGAAGGCCGCAAACAGATCGACACTGTCGCCAGCAACAGGCAGGGACAGCTGATCGTTCTTCACGAAACGATAGCTGTTCGGACATTTGGTTTTTGCGTAGTTCAGCAGATCCTGGACGACGTCGAGACCGAGATAAGTGATCCGGGTTTCTTTCGCGAGATTGACCGCCAGGCGGCCGGACCCGCACCCGAAATCGACGACCGTATCCCCGTCCTTCAGTCCGAAATGCTTCAGGATCTCGCACTCGACCGCGCCGATGCGATCATAATCGCCGCCGACGGCCCGGCTCATGGCTTCGTCGAGAGGCAAATCGCGCATCAGCTGGCGGACGAACTTCTCGTAGTCTTCGACGAAGTGGAACTTCGCCATCCGGGCCACCTCGATCGATGGGTTAGTGCCGAGGCTCCGGCTTTCTGGCCCCGCGTTCGGTCGGGGAAAGCCTGCAGCGACGCGGACGTCGTTGTGTCAGCTTTCCCGCGGTCGCGATAGCAGCAGCACCGAGGCGCGGGATGAGACGCCCGGGGAGCCGGTGTGCTGCCCCGGCTTCAGCTCCGCAGGTCGGGACAGCGCCGCCTCAAGCGGCGTCGAGGCCCAGGTCGATGATCGCGGCCGAGTGGGTGATCCAGCCGCAGGAGATCAGGTCGACCCCCGACGCCGCGACCGCTCCCACCGTCTCGCGGGTGATCCGGCCCGACGCCTCGGAGAGCGCCCGGCCGTCGATCATCGCCACCGCGCGGGTGAGCTGGTCGGGGCTCATGTTGTCGAGGAGCACGGCGTCGACCCCGATCGAGAGCGCCTCCTCCAGCTGCTCCAGGCTGTCGACCTCGCACTCGATCTTCACGAGGTGACCGGCCCGGGACCGGGCGCGCTCGATCGCCGGAACAATGCCGCCGGCCACCGCCACGTGGTTGTCCTTGATCAGCACCGCATCGTCGAGGCCGAAGCGGTGGTTCGAGCCGCCGCCGGCCCGGACCGCGTGCTTCTCCAGGGCGCGCAGGCCCGGCGTGGTCTTGCGGGTGCAGACGATCGACGCCTTGCCGTGCGGGCGCGCTGCCTCGACAAGGCCATGTGTGGCGGTCGCGACGCCCGACATGCGGCAGAGCAGGTTGAGGGCGACGCGCTCGGCGGTAAGGATCGCCCGCGCCGGCCCGTCCAGGCGCAGGACCACGTCGCCCGGCGCGACGCGGGTGCCGTCGCCGCGCTCGACCGTGACGGTCACGGCCGGGTCGACCAGCGCGAACGCGATGGCGGCGGCGTCGGTGCCGGAGATCACGCCATCCTGGCGGGAGGCGATCACGCCGCGCATCCGCTCGCCCGGGGGCACGATGGCGTCGGTGGTGATGTCGCCGGCCCGGCCGAGATCCTCCAGCAGGGCGGCGCGCACCACCGGCTCGACCAGGAGCCGCGGCAGGGGCAGGATCTCCTCGGAGAGCACCGATCGGGTCATGGCGTCAGGGCCTCCTTGGCGGCCTCACGACCGCTCTGCGCCGCCCGGAGTTCGGCCAGCGAGGTCTCGGTGTGAACCGGGGCTGCGAGATGCGGATAGTCGCTCCGCCAATGAGCACCGCGGCTCTCCTGGCGTTCCAGCGCGCCGCGGGCGATCAGAAGCGCCACCAGTGCCGCGTCGCAGGATTCCGCCTCGGGCGTGAGGGCGGCCACCGCCCCCGCGAGACCGGCGGCGTCGCGCACGACCCCGACCTGGCGGTCCATCAGGGTACGGATCGCCGGCAGGTCGCCGGAGGTGCGGACGGTCACGGCTTGCGGCACGATGGCCGCCGGCGGCGGCGCGTCGAGCCCGTCGGCGATGAAGCGCGCATAGGCGAGCCCCTCCAGCAGCGAGTTGCTGGCGAGCCGGTTGGCCCCGTGCAGGCCCGTGGAGGAGACCTCGCCGCAGGCATAGAGGCCCGGCACCGAGGTGGCGCCGTGCGCGTCCACCTTCACGCCGCCCATGTGGTAGTGCGCCGCCGGGCGGACCGGGATCGGCTGCACGGCCGGATCGATGCCGGCGCCGGCGCAGAGGCCCGCCACCGTCGGAAAGCGCGTCGGCATTGCGGCGCCGAGCGTTCCGCGAGCGTCGAGATAAACCGTGCGGCCCCGCTGCAGCGCCTGAAAGATGCCGCGGGCGACCACGTCGCGGGGGGCGAGATCGCCGCCCGCGATGCCGGCCATCACGGGAGCGCCGGTCTCATCGATCAGGCGGGCGCCCTCACCGCGCAGAGCCTCGGTGGCGAGCGGCATCGGATCGGCGCCGGTCGCGATGGCGGTCGGGTGGAACTGCACGAATTCCATATCGCGCATCACCGCTCCGGCGCGGGCGGCGAGCGCCAACCCGCGTCCAACCGCGCCCGGCGGGTTGGTGGTGGCCGCGTACAGGGCTCCGACGCCGCCGGTGGCCAGCACCACGGCGCGGGCCGGGATGCGGAACAGGGCGCCGTCGCGCTCGGCGACGATCCCGGCCACGGCCCCGTTCGTGTCCCGGAGCAGGTCGCAGGCGCGCGCCGTGACGACCTCGATGGAGGGTGCCGCCAGCACGGCCCGGACAAGTCCTTCGAGGACGCGCGCGCCGGTGGCATCGCCGCCGGAGCGGACGATGCGCCGGCGGCCGTGCGCGGCCTCCAGCCCGAGGGCGAGCGCCCCATCGCCGGTCCGGTCGAACGGAACGCCGATCCGCACCAGCCAGTCGATCAGTGCCGGCCCTTCCTGCGCGACGCGGAGCGCGACGTCGGGCTCGGTCAGCCCGGCGCCGGCCGCTTCCGTGTCGGCGGCGTGCAGCGCGGCCGCATCGTCGGCGCCGACCGCGGCGGCGATGCCGCCCTGCGCCCAGCCTGTGGCGGTGCCGAGACCGAGGGGCGAGGCGCTGAGAAGCGTCACCGGGCGGGGCGCGAGGCGCAGCGCGACGCTCAGCCCCGCGACGCCGCCGCCGACCACGACGACGCGGTCGGCGGCGTTGGGCGAGATCGCGTTCATCGCGTGCGCACCTGGAGCATGCGCTCCACCGCCGCCCGGGCGCGGTCGGCCAGCGCCGGATCGACCGTGACCTCGTGAGTCATGGTCTCAAGCGACCGGCGGATGTTCGCCAAGCTCATCCGCTTCATGTGCGGGCACATGTTGCAGGGCTTGATGAACTCGATGTCCGGGTTCGCGGCCGCGATGTTGTCGGCCATCGAGCACTCGGTGACGAGCACCACCTGCTTCGGCCGCTTCTCGACGACGAAGTCCATCATCATCGCGGTCGAGCCGGAAAAGTCCGACTCGGCCACCACCTCCGGCGGGCATTCCGGGTGCGCGATGACGGTGACGCCGGGATAGCTGTCGCGGACGTCGCGGATGTCGGCCGGCGTGAAGCGCTCGTGCACCTCGCAATGGCCGGCCCAGGTCAGGATCTCGACCTCGGGGATCTCGGCCTGGACGTTCTGCGCCAGGAACTCGTCCGGGATCATCAGAACCCGCGGGGCGTTCAGCGACTTCACCACCGCGACCGCGTTGCCGGAGGTGCAGCACAGGTCCGACTCGGCCTTCACGGCCGCCGAGGTGTTCACGTAGGTGACGATCGGAACGCCCGGGTACTTGGCGCGCAGGCCGCGCACATCCGCGGCGGTGATCGAATCGGCCAGCGAGCAGCCCGCACCCATGTCGGGGATCAGCACGGTCTTGCTCGGGTTCAGGAGCTTGGCCGTCTCGGCCATGAAGTGGACGCCCGCCAGCACGATCACGTCGGCATCGACGTTCACCGCCTCGCGGGCGAGTGCGAGGCTGTCGCCGACGATGTCGGCCACCGTGTGGAAGATCTCGGGCGCTTGATAGTTGTGCGCCAGGATCACGGCGTTGCGCTCGCGCTTGAGGCGCAGGATCGCCTCGATGTCCGGAGCCAGCGCCGGCCACTCGATCGCCGGAACGTGCCGGCTGACACGGGCGTAGAGATCCGGAAGCGGCAGGCCCGGGATAGGCGTGCGGGAGACGGGTGCAACGGTCGCCGCCATGGCGTCCTCCATTATGCTCAGTTTGAGCATTGTGCCGTCTAACTTATGGGGGCCGGAGGCGCCTGTCCAGATATGCTAGCTGTGAGCATAAATCTTTTGCGGCGCGATGTTATGCTGCGCCGCCGAAGGCCGACCGGTCAGCAGAAGGTGGCGGGGTCGGGTCCGATCCGGCCGTCGGGCCGATCCACGGCCGCGATCCTCTCCATCTCGTCGGCCGCAAGTTCGAAATCGAACAGCGCGATGTTCTCGAGGATGCGCTCGGGCCGGGCGGTCTTCGGGATGGCCACGCAGCCGATCTGAATTTGCCAGCGCAGTACCACCTGGGCGGGGCTCTTCCCGTGGGCTTTCGCGATCGCCACGATGACCGGGTCGTTCAGCTCCTTGCCCTGTCCCAGCGGGCTCCAGGATTCGGTCACGATCCCGCGACTGGCATCGTCGGCCCGCGGCGCCTTGCGCTGGAAGCGCGGGTGCAGCTCGATCTGATTCACCGCGGGCGCGACGCCCGTCTCGCCGATTAGGGTGGCGATGTGCTCGGGCGTGAAGTTCGAGACGCCAATCGACTTCGCGCGCCCCTCCTCACGGAGCTGGATCAGGGTCTTCCACGTCTCGACGAACAGGCGCCGCTGCGGGCACGGCCAGTGGATCAGATAGAGATCGACATAGGACAGGCCGAGGCGCTGCAGGCTCTCGTCGAAGGCACGCCGCGTCTCGTCGCGACCCTGGCGGTCGTTCCAGAGCTTGGTGGTCAGGACGATCTCGTCCCGGGGCACTTGCGCGTCGCGGACGGCGCGGCCGACGCCGGCCTCGTTGCCGTAGATGGCGGCGGTGTCGATCAGGCGATAGCCGGCCTGGAGCGCCCGGCCGACGAGGTCCGGCGCCTGTGCGTCCGAGAGCTGCCAGCAGCCGTAGCCGATCTGCGGGATGCGGCGCCCGTCGTTGAGCGGCAGGGTCGGGACGGCCATGGGGCGAGACTCCGGTGTCGTTGTCCGATCAACCCAAACGCCCGCAGCGGGACGCGTTCCAAGGCGCGACCGTCTTTGCGAGCAACGCGAAGCAATCCGGCGCCGCCACGGTCACCGATGTCGCCCTGCCCTGAGACGCTTCGCTGTGCTCGCGAGGACGAACTGCCGGAGTCCAGCAGGCTACGCCGCGCAGCCGCGGTGAACGGGCGCAGTCTGGACCGGATCTAATCCGGCGAGCTGGGCGTTGGCACACCGGATTCCAGACTGCGTCGCGCCGTGATGCGTTGCGCACGGGCGGGATAACAGCATGACAGACGCGACTCCGAAGAAGCCGTTCGCCTTGACGCGGCGGGCCGTGGTGGAGGGCTGCGCCGCGGCCGGGGCGCTCGGCGCCCTCGGTCTCCGGCCTGCGCCCGCAGCGGCGGCACCGGGCGATCCAGCCCCGCAGACGATGCCGGTGCGGCTCACGATCAACGGTCAGCCGCAGGACCTCGTCCTCGACACCCGCACGACGCTGCTCGATGCCCTGCGCGAGCATCTGGCGCTCACCGGCACCAAGAAGGGCTGCGACCACGGCCAGTGCGGCGCCTGCACGGTGCTGGTGGACGGAAGGCGGATCAATTCCTGCTTGACCCTCGCGGCGATGCACGAGGGCGATCAGATCACCACGATCGAGGGGCTCGCCACCGGCGACCAGCTCCACCCGATGCAGGCGGCCTTCCTGGAGCATGATGGCTTCCAGTGCGGCTACTGCACGCCGGGCCAGATCTGCTCGTCGGTCGGCATGCTGAGCGAGGCCAAGGCCGGCTGGCCGAGCCACGTCACCGAGGACGTCGCGTCAACGCCGACGCTCAGCGATGCCGAGATCCGCGAGCGCATGAGCGGCAACATCTGCCGCTGCAGCGCCTACCCGAACATCGTCGCGGCGATCCGCGACACCGCCGCCAGCAACCTCTGAGGGGGCGGACATGAAGGCTTTCACGTACGAGCGTCCGGCCACGGTTCAGGACGCCGCGAAGCTCGCGGCCGAGCGGCCGAACGCCAAGTTCATCGCCGGCGGCACCAACCTCCTCGACCTGATGAAACTCCAGATCGAGACCCCGGCGACCCTGATCGACGTCAACCGGCTGCCGCTCGACAAGGTCGAGGCCACGCAGGAGGGCGGCTTGCGCGTCGGCGCGCTGGTGCGCAACTCCGACCTCGCCGCCGACCCGCGGGTGCGGAAGGACTACGCCGTGCTGACGATGGCACTGCTGGCCGGTGCGTCGGGGCAGCTGCGCAACAAGGCGACCACCGCCGGCAACCTGCTCCAGCGGACGCGCTGCTACTATTTCTACGACACAGCCATGCCCTGCAATAAGCGGGAGCCCGGCTCCGGTTGCTCGGCGATCGGCGGCTTCAACCGGATCATGGCGGTGGTCGGGGCGAGCGAGGCCTGCATCGCCACCAACCCGTCCGACATGGCGGTGGCCATGCGGGCGCTGGACGCCACCGTCGAGACGATGAATCCGGACGGGCAATCGCGAAAGATCCCGATCGCCGACTTCCACAAGCTGCCCGGCGACACCCCGCAGATCGAGACCGAGCTGCGCAAGGGCGAGATCATCACCGCCGTAACGCTGCCGAAGCCTGTGGCGGGCACGCACATCTACCGCAAGGTCCGCGACCGGGCGTCCTACGCGTTCGCCACCGTGTCGGTGGCCGCGGTGATCGCCGGCGAAGGCGGCAAGCCGACAGCCGCGCGCCTCGCCTTCGGCGGGCTGGCGCACAAGCCCTGGCGGGTCGCCGAGGCCGAGACCGCCCTGGTCCAGACCGGCTCGGCCGACGCCGCCGCCGACGCGGTGCTCAAGGGCGCCCGCGGCTACGGCAGCAACGACTTCAAGATTCCGCTGACCCGGCGGACCCTGCGCGCCGTCGTGGCGCAGGCGACCCGCGCGTAGAATCCCGGCAAGGACCGTTCCCATGGAGATGAACCAGCCGATCGGCCGGACGCCCCTCGACGACCGGCCCGACGGGCTTGTCGGCAAGCCGCTGAACCGGGTCGAAGGCAAGCTCAAGGTCACGGGCCGCGCGCCCTACGCCTACGAGACGCGGGCGCTCGAGAACCCCGCCTACGGCTTCATTGTGCCGGCGACGATCGCCTCCGGCACGATCCGCTCGATCGACGCGGAGGCCGCCCGCAAGGCGCCGGGCACGATCCTGGTCCTGACCCATGAGAACGTGCCCGAGCAGGGCGAGAAGAAGGAGCAGGTCTGGCCGCAGCTCCAGGGAACCGAGGTCAGGTTCTACGGGCAACCCGTCGCCTTCGTGGTGGCCGAGACCTTCGAGCAGGCCCGCGCCGCAGCGATGCTGGTCAAGGTCCGGTACGACGCGGCCAAGCCCAAGGGGCTGCTCAAGGACAGCCTTGCGGCGGCCTACGAGCCGAAGCCGGTCAACTCGCCGCCCGATTCCAAGCTCGGTGATTTCGACGCGGCTTTCGCAGCCGCACCGGTGAAGCTCGACGTGGAATACGTCACGCCGAACCAGATCCACGCGCAGATGGAGCCGCACGCCACCATCGCCGCCTGGGACGGCGACGGCGTCGTGCTGCACACGTCGAACCAGATGCCGAACCGGGGCCAGAAGGCGCTCGGCTCGGTGCTGAAGCTGCCGCCCGAGAAGGTGCGGATCGTCAGCCCCTATATCGGCGGCGGCTTCGGCGCGAAGCTCCAGGTCCAGCCGGAGGCGACGCTCGCGATCCTGGCCTCGAAGGTCATCCAGCGGCCCGTGAAGGTCGCGCTGACCCGCCAGCAGGAATTCCACGTCGCCACCCACCGCACCGACACGATCCAGCGGATCCGGCTCGGTGCCGACGCGGAGGGGCGCCTCTCGGCGATCAGCCACGAATCCTGGTCCGACACCGCCGAGGGTGACGGCTTCTTCGAGACCTCCGCCAACGTCACCCGCTCGCTCTACGCGGCGCAGAACCGCGTGACGCGTCACCGGCTCGTGAACCTCAACATGCCCATCGCCTCGTCGATGCGTGCCCCCGGCGAGGCCGTGGGCCAGCTCGCCTTCGAGTGCGCCATGGACGAGCTGGCCGAGCAGCTGAAGGTCGATCCGATCGAGCTGCGGGTGCGCAACGAGCCGGCCGAGGATCCCGAGAAGAAGGTGCCGTTCTCCACGCGCCAGCTCGTGCCCTGCATGCGCGAGGGCGCCCGCCTGTTCGGCTGGGACAAGCGGCAGGCGGCGGGCAGCCGGCGCGAGGGCAACTGGCTCGTCGGCATGGGCATGTCGGCCGCCGCCCGCCTCAACCCGCTGATGCCGTCCGCCGCCAAGGTGCGGCTGGGGCCGGACGGCGTGCTGGTGGTGCGGATGGCCATGACCGATCCCGGCACCGGCACCTACACGATCCTCACCCAGATCGCCGGCGAGATGCTGGGGCTGCCGCCCGAGCGCGTGCGGGTCGAGATGGGGGACACCGACTTTCCCTTCGCCTCCGGGTCCGGCGGCTCGTTCGGCGCCGCCTCGGCCGGCTCGGCCCTGTACGTGGCCTGCGACAACCTCCGGCAGGCTCTGCTCAAGGCCGGGGACCTCAACCCGGACGGGGCGACGTTCCGCGACGGCGCGGTCACGTCGGGCAACCGCACGGAGTCGCTCACCGACCTCGCCGGCTCGGGGCTGGAAGCCGCGGGCGAGATCAAGCCCGGCGAGATGAAGCAGAAGTTCTCGCAGTATTCCTACGGCGCCCACTTCGCCGAGGTCGGTGTCGACGTCGACACCGGCGAGATCCGGCTGCGGCGGATGCTCGGCGTCTTCACCGGCGGCCGCATCCTCAACGCCAAGACCGCGCGCAGCCAGGCGATCGGCGGCATGACCTTCGGGGTCGGCGCGGCGCTGATGGAGGATGCGGTGGTCGATCCGCGCTACAGCTACTTCGTCAACCACGACATGGCCGAGTACCACGTGCCCGTGCACGCCGATCTGCCGGAGATCGACGCGGTGTTCCTGCCCGAGCTCGACGACAAGGCGAACCCGCTGAAGAGCAAGGGCCTCGGCGAACTCGGCATCTGCGGCGCCGGTGCCTCTCTCGCCAACGCCATCTACAACGCCACCGGGATCCGGGTCCGCGAGTACCCGCTGACGCTCGACAAGATGCTCAAGGGCTTCGAGGAGCAGGAGGGGCAGGCGCAGCGGCGGACATGATCCGGAGCTGCTGCGCGCGGCACCCCGCCGAAGGTTGACGGACAGGCGCCCAGGCAGGACACCCGGCCAAAAGCCCGAATGCGGGGGAGCGCCCGGTGCCCGAGAGCCTGTCCAACGACCGCCAGCCGCCCGCGCGGTTCAACGCCGCGCGGTACTGTCTCGCTGAGAACGCGCGCCTGCGCGCCGACAAGACCGCCCTCGTTCTGGTCGGGGATGGGACGGCCGACCGCCTCAGCTTCGGCGCGGTCGAGCATTCGGCACGCGCGATCGCGGCGGGCCTCCTTGGTCTGGGGCTCAAGCCCGGCGACCGGGTGATGATCCGGATGGGCAACGAGGCCGATTACGTCCTCGTCTATTTCGGCGCGCTGGCGGCCGGCCTCGTCGCCCTGCCCTCCTCGCCGCAGCTCACCGAGGCCGAGGCGGCGTTCCTGATGGAGAATTCCGGCGCCGCCGCGGTGGTGGTCGGCAGCGGCTGCACGGTCGCGCCCGAAGCGCTGGGTGACCGCATCCTGCTCGATGCCGCCGCCATCGCGCGGATGAAGGCGAGGCCGCCCCTGCCCTACTACGCCGACACCGCCGCCGACGACCCGGCGATGCTGATCTACACCTCCGGCACCACCAGCCGGCCCAAGGGCGTGCTCCATGCCCACCGCGCCGCCTACGGCCGCCGGCCGATGCTCGACCACTGGCTCGGACTCTCCGAGTCCGACGTGATGCTGCACGCCGGCACCATGAACTGGACCTACACGCTGGGCGTGGGCCTGAGCGATCCGTGGTCGGTGGGCGCCACCGCGGTGCTCTACAACGGACCGCGCGATCCCGCGGTCTGGCCGCGCCTGATCGCCCAGTACGGCGCCACCCTGTTCGCCGCCGTCCCGACGCTCTACCGGCAGATCCTCAAGTACGGCGATCTCGGCGCGCACGACCTGTCGAGCCTGCGCCATGGCTGCACGGCGGGCGAGCCGCTCCCGGTCGAGTTGCTCGACGCCTGGACGCGCGCGACGGGCAAGCCCCTCTACGAGGCGCTCGGGATGAGCGAGATCTCGACCTACATCTCCAGCGGCCCGACGATCCCGGTGCGGCCCGGCTCACCCGGCAAGCCGCAACCCGGCCGGCGGGTGGCGATCCTCCCAACGGAGGGCGACGCCGTTCCCCTGCCAGCAGGCGAGACCGGCCTGCTCGCCGTCCACCGGTCCGAGCCGGCGCTGATGCTGGGCTACTGGAACCGACCCGAGGAGGAGGCCGAGGTGATGCGCGGCGACTGGTTCGTCGGCGGCGACCTCGCGCGGCTCGATGCGGACGGCTACCTCTGGTTCGAGGGCCGCAACAACGACCTGATGAAGGCGATGGGCTACCGGGTCTCGCCCAACGAGGTCGAGGTGGTGCTCTCCGCCCATCCCGCGGTGGCCGAGGTCGGCGTGGCCGAGTTGCCGGTGCGGGCCGACGTCTCGGTGATCTGCGGCTTCGTGGTGCTCCAGCCCGATGCCGAGCCCGACGCGGACGCCCTGCTCGCGTGGTGCGCCGAGCGGCTCGCCGCGTACAAGCGCCCGCGCGAGATCCGCTTCCTCGACGCCCTGCCGCGCACGGCGAACGGCAAGGTGCAGCGGAAGCGGCTGGCCGAGGCGGTAGCGGGGTGAGGGGTCCGGCGCGGGTCCGATCTGCGTCCCCGCAGCGTCGCAAAGCCGCCGTTCCATCCCGCCATTCCGGGGCCGCGCAGCGGAGCCCGGAATCCAGACGCACCGACGCGCCAGGATCCTGCAGAGACAGCGGTTCTGGGTTCCGGGCTCGCCTGCGGCGCCCCGGAACGACGGCGGGGATCACCGGCCGCAGAGGGGCCGCGCTCGGCGCAGAAGCACCCTACAGCAATGTCCCGCGCAGGATCAGCAGCGCCACCGAGAAGTAGATGACGAGCCCGGTCACATCGACCAGGGTCGCTACGAACGGTGCCGAGGCGGTGGCCGGATCGAAGCCGATCCGCTGGAGCAGGAACGGCAGCATCGAGCCGGACAGCGACCCGAACGTCACAATCCCGACCAGCGCCGCGCCGACCGTGGCGGCAACCAGCGGCCAGTGCTCGCCGTAATCGTAGAGGCCGAGCTTCTGCCAGGCCACGATCCGGATCACCGCGATAATGCCGAGGATCGTTCCGAGGAAGATCCCGGTCGGCAATTCGCGCAAGGCCACCCGCCACCAGTCGCGCAGGCGGATCTGGTGCAGCGCCAGCGCCCGGATCAGCAGCGAGGTTGCCTGCGAGCCGGAATTGCCGCCCGAGCTCATGATCAGCGGGATGAACAGCGTCAGGACGATCGCCTTCTCCAGTTCGCCCTCGAAGCCCTGCATGGCCGAGGCGGTGAGCATCTCCGAGAGGAACAGCGCGCACAGCCAGCCGGCGCGCTTCCGGATCATCGTGAAGAAGCCGATATCCATGTAGGGCTCGGGCAGCGCCTCCATGCCGCCGAAGCGCTGCACGTCCTGCGTCTGCTTCTCGATCATTGCGTCGATCATGTCGTCGACCGTGACGATGCCGATCACGTGGCCGACCGCATCGACCACCGGCAGCGCCAGCAGGTCGTATTTGGAGATCAGCCGGGCCGCCTCCTCGCGGCTCGCCGTCGGCGACACGGCGAGCGGCCGCCGCCCCGGCGCGACGCTGAGCACGTTGTCGTTCGGATCCCCCGAGATCAGCCGGCGCAGCGGCACCGCCTTGGTGAGAGCGCGGGTCCGGGGGTCGAGCACGAAGATCGCGTAGATGGTCTCGCGGGTCTTCTCGACGTGGCGAATGTGCTCCAGGGTCTGGCCGACCGTCCAGGTGCCCGGCACGGTGACGAACTCGGTGGTCATCAGCGAGCCGACCGTCTCCTCGCCATAGGCCGAGAGCCGGTCCACGGCGCCCCGGGTCTCGGCATCGAGGCGGGCGCGCAGGTCGGAGCGGCCCGGCTCCTCGATCTCGCGGAACACGTCGGTCACCCGGTCGGCCGACATGCCCGACAGGTAGCCCGCGACCCGGTCGCGCGGCAGCATCTCGATGATGTCGGCGACGCAGTCGAGCTCCGGCTGGTCGAGCACCTCGATCGCCCGCTCCATTGGCAGGCCCAGCAGGATGGCGGCGGCGACCTCGGGAGCCTCGTCGTTGAGCTTCTCGACGATGTCGGGGGCGCGCTCATCCGAGAGCCGCGCGGCCAGCACGGACGGGTCGACGCGCGTATCGAAGAGGGCGATCTCGTTCATGGCCTCGCCTCGTGGGTTACGAGACGACGCGTCGCCGGTCATCCTGGGTCAGGGCCGTGGCCGGCAGCCACGCCGGTCGCCCCGCGGCCAGGCCTCTCAGCGGCTCAGGCGGGACGACGGCAGGGGGCCGGGCACGGCAGGCACGATCGGTCGGGCACGTCGCTTCGCGGGTCGCTGCTGAATGGGAGCGCGGCGTCGCCGGAGACGATGTCGCGCGGCTGCGTCGTGCGCCCGCGCGGAAAGCCCGTCAAGCCGAAACCGTTCCCGTTTCCGCGCCTCCCGACCATCCGCGCACTCCGCGCGCGGGTGTCACACAGCGGCACCAGCGTGCACCCTGAACGAGGGCGGCGTCCCTATGAGAAATATAAGTGTTGCGCTCGCTTGTATTGCGTCCAAGATATTGCCTATATGCCTCTCAGCAACAGCGAGGAGAAACACCATGGCCTGGTCCGCCCCGATCGTGTCCGAGATCTGCGTCGGCATGGAAGTCACCAGCTACGAGTCGGCTGAGATCGACACCTTCAACTAAGTCTCCGCGGTCCGAGGCGGATCGTGCCTCGGTCATCGCAGTCGCCAACTAAAATTCCCGAATCTCGTCAGGAGGAAAACATGGCCTGGTCTGCCCCGATCGTTTCCGAAATCTGCGTCGGCATGGAAGTCACCAGCTACGAGTCGGCTGAGATCGACACCTTCAACTAAGTCGACGACAGGACGGTTTGGGCGCCGCTTCATTCGAAGCGGCGCTTTTCGTTTGTGCAGTGTCATGACCGGTGCACCCGGCGCGTCAGACCTCCCGGCAACAGATCGAAGGTGCCGCGAACTGAGGATTGTCGTGCCGGCTGCGCCTTCCGGCCGGCCTACGAGACGCCCAGCCGAACTGGAACGATTGTCGGATGCCGGCCCAAGGACGCCGTGGCCGAATCAGCTCACGAAGAGCCCCGCGATGGCGGCGCTCGTGAGATTCGAGAGGGACCCCGCCAGGATCGCCCGGAGCCCGTAGCGGGCGACCTCGGAGCGACGCTCGGGGACGAGGCTCGAGAAGCTCGCGAGCTGGATCGCGATCGACGCGAAATTCGCGAAGCCGCACAGGGCGAAGCAGACGATCGCCTGCGAGCGCGGGTCGAGCGTGCCGGCCTTCAGGGTCGGTGACAGGTTGGCGTAGGCGAAGAACTCGTTGAAGGCGAGCTTCTGGCCGATCGCGCCGCCGACCAGCGTCGCGTGCTCCCACGGAACACCGAGAAGCCACGCCAGGGGGCTCAGCACCCAACCGAGCACGCCCTCGAACGAGGTGCCGGGATAGCCGAACCAGTTCCCCGCTGTGCCGAGAAGCCCGTCCGCCAGCGCGATCAGCCCTACGAAGGCGATCAGCATGGCGCCGACCGAGACGGCCACCGCCAGCCCCCTCTGCGTGCCGTCCGCCGCCGCCTCGATGATGTTGGCGGCACGGGTCTCGCCGAACTCCACCCGGGTGGTCGCGGTCCGGGTCGGCTCGGTGGAGGGCATGAGGATCTTGGCGTAGAGCAGGCCGCCGGGGATCGCCATCACCGAGGCGGCGAGCAGGTAGGTCATCGGGACGCCGAGGGCGGCATAGCCGGCCAGGATCGAGCCTGCCGTGGACGACGCGCCACTCGACATGACCGCGAACAGCTCGGCCCCGGTCAGGAGCGCGAGGAACGGGCGCAGAGCCACCGCGATCTCGCTCTGGCCGATGGCGATCGTGATGACGGCGGCGAAGGACTCGATCGGCGCGGTGCCGAGGATCCGCTGGAGCATCGCACCGAGGCCGCGGGCCAGGGCCTGCATCAGGCCGACATGATAGAGCACCGCGATCAGGGCCGAGACGTACAGGATCTGCGGCAGCACCCGCAGTGCCAGGATGAAGCCCGAGCCCCCGAACAGCTCGAACATCTTCGGCTCGACGAGGCCGCCGAACAGGAAGGCCGTGCCGCGGTCCCCGTAGGACAGCACCGTCACCACCACGTCGGCGGCCGCCACCAGAGCGGCCTGTCCGGCGGGCAGGAACAGGACCAGCGCCCCGAGCCCCACCTGCAGTGCGAGGGCCGTCAGCACGACCCGCGGGCGGATCGCCCGGCGGTTCGTGGACAACAGGGCCGCGACGGCGAGCAGCAGCAGGAGGCTGAGGCCGGCATGGGTCAGGCGGTCGAGCATCGCGTCCTTCGGGTCCGAGCTTGGCCGGCGCTTATGGAAGGTTCGGGCCAGCGACCGTCAATCCGGGCGATCCGGCGCGAGATAGGGGGTGAACAGGTCGCGGACCTGCGCGAAGCCCCAGTCGAGATCGGCCGCGGTCAGAGCGGTACCACCCTGAGGACGATGGCTCATCCAGTGGCTGGACACGATCCAGGCATTGTCGATGAGGCGCCCGAGGGCGTCGGGGCCGATCCGGAGGCGCCCGGCCCGCGCCGCCGACTCGAAGACGCCGCGGGCCAGTTCCTGGGTCCGCGCCCGCAGCGCATGGACACGCGGGCGCAGGGCCGGCGCGATCTCCACCATGGCGATCCCGTCCCGGTAGACACAGCGGTAGCGCCAGATCAGGTCGAACCACGCCCGCTGGTAGGCGAGCAGCGCTTCCGGTTCCGCGGGATCCGCCGGCATCCGGCCGGCGACCGCCACTGCCTCCGCCTCAAAGCCCGCGAACATCGCCTCCACGAGCCCACTCTTGCGGGGGAAATGATACTGCAGGTTCCCCTCACGGATCCCCGTTGCCGCGGCGATCTCCGCCGTCGTCACCCGGCCCAGGCCGCGGGCGTTGAACAGCGCCAGACTTACCGCCAGGATCCGGTCGCGCGTGCTCGGCACGGCCTGGGCCGCCGCCCGCTCGTCCGTCAGTGATGCTCGGCCCCGCGCCATCGTCCATCGTCTCGTCTAGGGTGTTCACCCTAGACAATCTCCGGAGCGGAGGCTATCCCTCGCTCAAGGCCCGGACCAACCGGCACGACGGGAGGCACAGCTTGGCTCAGCGGTTTCAGCTCGCAGGCGCGGTCGCGCTGATCACCGGCGCGGCGAGCGGCATCGGAGCCGCCCTGGCGGCGGGTCTGGCCACCAAGGGCTGCAGCCTGCTGCTGGTGGACCGGGATCCGGTCGGCCTCGAGGACGTCGCCGGGCAGATCCGGGCGCGCGGCGCCACGGTCGAGACCCGGATCGTCGATCTCGTGGATGCGGACGCGATCCGCGCGCTGCCAGACTGGGCACAGGACCGGTTCGGGCGCCTCGACATCCTGATCAACAATGCCGGCGTGGCGCTCGGCGGCCGGTTCGACGAGACGCATCTCGAAGATTTCGAGTGGCTGATGGACATCAATCTGCGCGCGGTCGTGCGGATGTGCCACGCCTTCCTGCCGATGCTGCGCGCCCGGCCGGCGGCGCAGATCGTCAACCTGTCGAGCCTGTTCGGGCTGATCGCGCCGCCGGGCCAAGTCGCCTACTGCACCAGCAAGTTCGGGGTCCGGGGTTTCTCCGAGGCCCTGCGCCACGAATACGAGGGCACCGGGCTCGGGATCACGGTCGTCCATCCGGGCGGCGTCGCCACCGCCATCTCCCGCAACGCCCGCGGCCGGCGGCCGCCCTCCGATCCCGAGGCGGCCAAGCGCGCGGCGGTCGAGGACGAGAAGGGGCGTGAGGCCTTCGGCAAGCTCCTGACGCTTCCCCCCGCCGACGCCGCGAACGCGATCATCCGCGGCATCGAGGCCCGGGCGCCGCGCATCGTCATCGGCAAGGATGCGCGGAACGCGGCGCTGATCCAGCGGCTGATGCCAGTCGGCTACTGGAAGACGATCGTGCGACTGTCGGGCGGGAACCTCTGAGATGGCGAGCCTGCGCGCCTATATCGGCGCCTACATGATCCGCAGCCGGATGCGCGGGCCGCTGGGCCGGGCGCGGGACGCCGCCGCCTTCCGCCGCATCTTCGAGGCGCCCGCCTTCCCCGATCCTAAGGGCGTGACCTACGAGCCCGGGGCCGTCGGCGGCGTCCGGGGCGAGTGGGTACGGCCGAGATCCGGGTCCGGTCAGCGGATGCTCTACATCCATGGCGGCGGCTTCATCGCCTGCTCGCCGCGCACGCACCGCCCCGTGACCGGCGCGCTGGCGCTGCG
This sequence comes from Methylobacterium sp. FW102-HT35C08, assembly GCF_058790235.1. NCBI lineage: Bacteria > Pseudomonadati > Pseudomonadota > Alphaproteobacteria > Hyphomicrobiales > Methylobacteriaceae > Methylobacterium > Methylobacterium sp. FW102-HT35C08. The sequence goes on from NZ_JBYTCL010000002.1 coordinate 3,766,370, forward strand.
CGGCTTCACGATCTTCGCTCCGGATTACCGCCTCGCCCCCGAGCATCCGTTTCCCGCCGCCGTCGAGGACGTCGTGGCGGTGTGGCGGGCCTTCAGCGCCGAGGGCGCGGCCTGCGTGGCCGGCGAATCGGCCGGCGGCAACCTCGCCCTGGTCCTGATGGGCGAGGCCCGCGACCGTGGCCTGCCGATGCCCTGGGCCGCCGCCCTGTTCTCCCCCGCCACCGACTTCGTCTCCGAGGACGGCTCGCGCGTGACGAATGCCTGGCGCGACGCGATGTTCGACCCGCAGGCGCTCGCGGCGATCCGGCCGATGTATCTCGGCAAGGCCGACCCCGCCGACCCGCGGATCTCGCCGATCTACGGCGACCCGGCCGGCTTCCCGCCGCTGCTGTTCCACGTGGGCGACCGCGAGATCCTGCGCGACGATTCCGTGCGCATGGCGGAGCGGACCCGGGCTGCCGGGGTCGAGACGGAGCTGACGGTCTTCCCCGTCGTCTCCCATGCCTGGCAGTTCGCCGCCCATATCCTGCCGGAGGCGCGGATCTCCCTCGATGCGGCCGCCGCCTTCCTGAAGGCCCACGCGCCGAAAGCCCACGCCAGCTCCGGGAGCCTCGTGCCATGACCGATCCCGCGCGCGAAACCGCCCCTGAACCGCTGGCGGTTCTCATCGTCGGCGCCGGCTTCTCCGGGCTTGCCATGGCGATCCGCTGCCGGCAGGCGAGGATCGGGCCGCTGCGGGTGATCGAGAAAAGCGATGGCCTCGGCGGCACGTGGCACGACAACACCTATCCGGGCGCGGCCTGCGACGTGCCCTCGCATCTCTACTCCCTCTCCTTCGCCCCGAAGGCCGACTGGAGCCGGATGTACGCCCCGCAGCCGGAGATCCTCGCCTATCTGCGCGAGACCGCCGAGCGCCACGGGCTGATGCCGCTGATCCAGCTCCGGACCACCTTCCAGGGCGCGACCTGGGACGAGGCGCGCGCCCTCTGGCACGTCGAGACAGACCGGGGGCCGGTCACCGCGCGGGCGATCGTCTCCGGCATGGGCGGCCTGCACCACCCGGCCTATCCGGACATTCCCGGCCGCGAGTCCTTCGCTGGCTCCGCCTTCCACACGGCGGCTTGGGATCATGCCGTCGACCTCGCCGGAAAGCGCGTCGGGGTGATCGGCACGGGGGCGAGCGCGGTCCAAGTGGTGCCGGAACTCGCCGCAATCGCCAGCCACTTGACCCTGTTCCAGCGCACGCCGCCCTGGATCATGCCCAAGAACGACCATGCCATCGCGGAGCGCGCCAAGGACCGGTACCGGAAGCTCCCGTTCGCCCGGCAGCTGGAGCGGGCGCGGCTGTTCTGGCTCCACGAGGTCCGCGCCCTTTTGGGCTTCACCAAGGTCTCGAAGCTGACCGGCCAGGCCGAAGGCCTGGCGCGCCGGCACCTCGCCAAGGCGATCCGGGACCCGGACCTGCGCGCGAAGCTGACGCCCAACTATCGGCTCGGCTGCAAGCGGGTGCTGATCTCCGACGATTACTACCCGGCCCTCCAGAGCCCAAACGTCACCCTGGAAACGGGATCGATCGCGCGGATGACGCCGACCGGCCTCGTCACGGAAGACGGCCGCGCGCACGACCTCGACGTGATCGTCTACGCCACGGGCTTCGACGTCACCGCGACCTTCGCGCGGATGAACCTCGTGGGGCGCGGTGGCCTGCGGCTGACCGAGGCCTGGGCGGGCGGCATGGGCGCCTTCCAGGGGATCACCGTCGCGGGCTTTCCCAACTACTTCATGCTGCTCGGGCCGAATACCGGGCTCGGGCACAACTCGGTCGTGTCGATGATCGAGGTCCAGGTGCAGCACGTGCTCGACTGCCTGAAGGCCCTGGGCCGGGGCGCCAGGGCCATCGAGGTCCGCCCGGAGGCGCAGGCGCGCTTCCTCGACCGGATCCGCACCCGGATGGCCGACAGCATCTGGCAGGCCGGCGGCTGCAAAAGCTGGTATCTTGACGCGCAGGGTCGGAACACGACCCTGTGGCCGGATTCGGTGATGGCCTACCGCCGCAGCGCCCGCCGGGCCCGGATGGTCGATTACCGGCTAGGCTGAGGCCCGGTCAGGCGCTCAGAACGCGAAGCCGGCTTCTTCCGCGAAGGCGTCGAGGCCGGGAAGCGAGGCGTCGAACAGCGGGCGCGCCCCGAAGGCGTCGCCGGCACGGACGAACAGCGTCACCTTCGCGTTGCGGTGCGGGCCCATCACGCAGACCAGGCGGCCGTCGTCCTTCAGCTGCTCCAGCAGCGCCTGCGGCCGCACCTCGACGCGGCCGTTGATCAGGATCACGTCGAACGGCGCCTGCTTGGGCGCGCCGGCGCCGATCGGGCCCTCCACCACCTGGACGGCGGTGCCGAGCCGGCTGCGCGCCTCGGCGGCGAGTTCGGGAACCGATTCCAGCGCGGTCACCTGGGCGCCGAGATGCGCCATGACCGCCGCGGCGTAGCCGTAGCCGCTGGCGACGTCGAGAGCGGTGACGCCCGGCCGGATCCGCAGGGCCTGGATCATCCGCGCCAGCACCATCGGCGCCGGCATGCAGCGGCTCTCACCGCCAGCCGGGCCGATATGCAGAGTCTGGTCGATATACGCGAAGGGTTCGCGGTCCTTGGGAACGAAGGTCTCGCGCGCCACGGTGTCGAACGCGTCGAGCACCGTGTTTTCGTTCACGTCGAAGGTCCGCAACTGGCAGTCGACCATCATCCGCCGCGCCTGCGCGTAATCGATCATCGAACCCTGTCCTCGAACCGGATCGGAACGCCACTTCGGCCGGGCTCCGGCAGCCGGCCGGCCCCCCGGCCAAGCCTAAGCTTTCCGGACGGGGGCGTTTTCGGAGATCGTTGCCCAAAACGCAAGGTGAGTGCGCGCGCAGCCGTCCGCGCGTCGGTCGGGCCCTTCGTCGGGTCGCAGACGCAAATTTGTAACGCTGGCGTTTAGAATGCTGTCGACATGGAGCGCTCGGACACCGCTAAATCCGCCTCAGGGCCCTGGTGGCCTCAGAACGATAAGGCATTCGGGGGGTCGAGGCATGTGTATCCGCGCCGTGCGCTTGCGTGCCTGCGTCGCTGCCCTCTGCCTCGCGGTGCCGGCCGCCACGCCGGCCACGGCCCGGATCGTGGGCCTCGACATCACCGCCGTCGAGCCGTTTGCAGGCGGTGCGAGCTTCGGAGAGACCGGCGCCTACGAGCGGGTGACGGGCTTCGCCCGCGGCGAGATCGACCCGGCGGATCCCGCCAATGCCGGCATTGCCGACATCGCGCTGGCGCCGCGCAACGCCCGCGGTCTCGTTGAGTACCGCACGGACCTGTTCATCCTCCGCCCCAAGGACCCGGCACGCGGCAGCGGCACGCTGCTCTACGAGGTGCTCAATCGCGGCCGGAAGTTCCTGTTCAACTGGGTTCTCGACGCGCCCGCCCAGGCCGCACAGGCGGTCAATGACCCGCGCGAAGCCCGGGATGCGGGCACGGCCCTGGTCCTGAACCGCGGCGACACGATCGTCTGGTCGGGCTGGGAGGCGGACGCCCTGCGCCAGAATGGCGGCATGGCGATCGACGTGCCGGTGGCCACCCGCGACAGCAAGCCGATCGTCGGCACCGTGCGCGACGAGCTGGTGAGCGGAACGCGCGGCCCGACGGAGGCGCCGTTCTACCTGACCTTCGCGGCTGCCGGCACCGACCAGCCCGGCGCAACCCTGACGGTCCGGCGCCGAGAAGCCGACCCGCCTCTGCCGGTGCCGCGCGAGGCCTGGACCTTCGCGGGGCCGCGCCAGCTCATGCTGCTGCCCGCGGGCACGAAGCCCCAGCCCGGCTCGCTCTACGAGTTCACCTACGAGGCCGTCGGCCCGAAGGTGCTGGGTCTCGGCTTGGCGGCGACGCGGGATGTGGTCGCCTATCTGCGCGGGGGCACCGCGGACAACCCGGCCGGCGGCAAGATGCAGCGCGCCTTGGCGCTCGGCATCTCGCAGAGCGGCCGTTTCCTGCGGGACTTCGTCCATCTCGGCTTCAACCAGGACGAGGCCGGCGCCCGCGTGTTCGACGGGGTGCTGGCCCATATCTCCGGGGTCGGCGGCGTCTTCCTCAACGCGCGCTTCGCCCAGCCCTCGCGGACCAACACCCAGCACGAGGATCACCTCTACCCCGAGAACGCCTTCCCGTTCTCGCCGGCCGTCCAGCACGATCCGGTGACGGGGCAGCGCGGGGCGCTCCTGCGCGGCGACGGCTTCGACCCGCTCTGGATGGAGGTGAACACCGAGACCGAGTACTGGCAGAAAGGGGCCTCCCTCCTGACCACGGATCCCCTCGGCCGCGCCGACGTGGATCTGCCGGACACGGCGCGGGCCTACCTGATCGCGGGCGGCTTCCACTATGGCCGCTCGGGCCTCGTCTCGGACAAGGGGCCGTGCGCCAATCCGCGCAACACGCTCAATCCCGGCCCGGCCCTGCGCGCGCTGCTGGTCGATCTCGAGGAATGGGTGCGCGACGGCCGGGCGCCGCCGGCGAGCCGGGTGCCGCGCCGATCGGACGGGACCCTGGTCGAGCCAACCGCCACAGGCTTCCCGTACGTGCCGGGTCTCGCCGTCGCGACATTCACCAACGCCATCGCGCGGTTTCCGACCTACGTCGATCCGCATCCCGAAGCGGGACCGCAATACCGGCCCCTGGTTCCGCGGGTCGATGCAGACGGGCAGGCCATCGCGGGCATCCGCCTGCCCGAGGTCGCCGTGCCGCGCGGCACCTATACCGGTTGGAACCTCTACGCCGAGCCGTTTCCGGCCGGCGCGCTGTGCGATCGTGAGGGCAGCCTGCTGCCCTTCGCGGCGACGAAGGCCGAGCGCGACGCCAAGGGTGACCCGCGGCTCTCGCTCGCCGAGCGCTACCCGGATCAGGCCGCCTATGCTGACGCCGTCGCGCGCGCCGTCGAAGGGCTCGTTGCGGAACGGCTGCTCCTGCGAGAGGATGGCGATCGGTACGTGGAACGTGCCCGCACGGGCGCGCAGCGCCCCTAATCCGGGCGGGAGTTACGTCGGCATCGCGCTGTCGCGCCCAGGCTTGCCCGGCGGGTCGCGTCGTCGGACAGTTCGTTGAATAATGAGTGCAGAACAAGCGGGCCGGCCAGAGCGCCGGCCGCATCGGGAGACACCATGACGCCGAACCGCAAGTCGCTCCTCACCCGCTCCCTCGCTGCCGCCCTCACCTGCCTGGGCGCCATCGGCTCCCAAGCCGCGCGCGCGCAGGAGACGCCCGCCTCCGCAGCCCCGCCGGCGAGCGTGAAGGCCGTCGAACGCGGTGATGCGCTGTACGGTCGGCCTGAGGGCGGCGCGGCCGCGAAGCTCGCCCCCGTGGCGGGGCCGCCGCTCGCCACCCCGGTCGCCAAGCTGCCTCTGGACCAGTTGAAGGTGCCGGACGGCTTCAAGGTCGAGGTCTACGCGAGCGGCCTCGCCAATGCCCGCGAGATGACCCAGGCTCCGGACGGCACCCTGTTCGTCGGCACCCGCACGGTCGGGAAGGTCTACGCCGTGCTGCCGCAGGCGGGCCAGGACGGGAAGCGCGAGGTCAAGACCATCGCGTCGGGCCTGCACCGGCCGAACGGCGTCGCGTATCACGACGGCGCGCTCTACGTCGCCGAACTCTCGAAGATCTGGCGCTACGACGACATCGCGCAGCATCTCGACGGCGCGGCCAAGCCCACCCTCGTCTACGACGACTTGCCGAAGGACGAGGCGCATGGCTGGAAGTTCATCGCCATCGGCCCGGACAACAAGCTCTACGTGCCGATCGGCGCGCCGGGCAACATCCTGATGCCGCCGGACACGCACGCGCAGATCCGCCGGATCGATCTCGACGGCAAGAACGCCGAGGTCATCGCCCGCGGCGTGCGCAACACGGTCGGCTTCGACTGGAACCCGAAGACCAAGCAGCTCTGGTTCACCGATAACGGCCGCGACTGGGTGTCGGAGGACATCCCGAACGACGAGCTGAATGTCATTTCCGAGCCGGGCAAGCAGCATTTCGGCTACCCCTTCTGCCATCAGGGCACGTTCACCGATCCCGAATACGGCTGGGGTCATTCCTGCTCGGAATTCACCGCGCCGGCCGCCCTCCTCGGGCCGCACACGGCCTCGCTCGGCATGCGGTTCTACACCGGGACGCAGTTCCCCGAAGCGTATCGCGATGCGATCTTCATCGCCCGCCACGGCTCCTGGAACCGCACCAAGAAGCTCGGCGGCGACGTGGTGATGGCCAAGGCCGGCGCCGACGGCAAGATCACCGCGGTGGAGCCGTTCCTGACCGGCTTCCTGCAAGACAACAAGTATGTCGGACGTCCGGCCGATGTCCTCGTCGCGAAGGACGGTTCGCTTCTCGTCGCGGACGATTACAACGGCGCGATCTACCGCGTCAGCTACGGCAAGTGATGGCGCCTGTGACGCGGATGCGCATCCTCCGAGGGCTGGGATCGGCCCTCGGCGCGATGCTGGCCGGCGCGGCACTCGCGGCGCCGGATGCCGCGATGCAGGAGCGCCTCGCGCCCTGCATCGGCTGCCACGGGGCGGGCACCTCGGAGACCGAGGGGGTGCCCTCGCTCGGCGGGCAGCTCCCGGACTACGTGGTCACGCAGCTGTTCCAGTTCCGGGAGAAGCAGCGCGAGGCGCCGCCCATGAACGACGTCGCCGCCGGGTTCTCCGACGACGACCTGCGCGCCTATGCCGACGCGGTGGCGACCCTGCCGCCGCCAAGCCGGTCCGGCCCGCCCGCCGACCCGGCCCTGACGGAGCGGGGGCAGGCCCTCGTCGCCAAGCACCAGTGCAATTCCTGCCACGGCGCCGACCTCGCTGGCCGCGACGCGATCCCGCGGATCCGGGCTCAGCGGGAAGATTACTTGGCCAAGGCACTGACCGGCTACAAGTCGAACAGCCGGCCCGGCTACGATCCCGCGATGAACGAGGTCGCCCAGGGCCTGAGCGAGGCCGAGATCAAGGATCTGGCCGCCTACGTGTCGCGCCTCTGAGGGCGGCCTCGGCGGCCGCTCCAATTCAAACCCTCATCCTGAGGCGCCCGCGTCAGCGGGCCTCGAAGGAGGGCTCCAGGGATCGCATGGCTGGCTGGAACCCTCCTTCGAGGCGGCCGCTGCGCGGCCGCATCTCAGGATGAGGGATTGAGCTGGACGGGCTTCTCCGTCAGCCCACCGGCCGCAGCGCGTCGCCCTTCGCGAGCGCCCCTCCGGCGATCACCTCGGCGTAGACGCCGAGGTCGCGGTGGCCGAGCCGCGCATCGAGGGTCCACGGGATGTCGCAATCGCGGATGCCGCTCGCCGGATCGACATTGGTGGCCGCGCAGCGCACCGTCCGCTTGGTGATCTTGAGGCGCAGCCCGCTCGGCGCCTCGATCACCCGGCCGACCATCTCCAGCTCGGCGAAGGGCGCGAGCCCGTCGACCAGCAGGTTGCCGCGGAAGCGGAGGGGATCGACCGGCGCACCGATGTAATCCTCCACCGCCGCCACGCTCGCGCTGTTGATCAGCGACACGTAGCCGGTCGGCGAATCCGTGAAGCGGTATTGCGGCGGGGCGGCGAGCACCTTCGGCTCGCCCCGCAGGCTCTCGGGGATGAAGCGGCGCATCAGGTCGGCGAGCCCGTCCCGGCCGGCTTCGGTGTCGAGGCGGAAAGCCTGCGGCTCGCCGCAGCCCTCCACGGTGAGCGTGGCCGTCGCGTCGTCGTAGCGGGTGCGCAGGCGGGCGAGCGCCTCGTCGCGCATCAGCATCAGGTACTTGGTCTTGGGCTGATGCCGGGGCGCGACTGCGTTGAAGCCCGAGGGGCCGTTCTCGATGGCGTAGAGCCGGTCGCCGGGGAAAAATCCGCTGGTCTCGAGGTCGGCCCGCTCGACGGGTTCGGGGCTCAGGCCCTTCACGGGGTAGCGGTAGAGGGCGGTGACATGGATCGCGTCGGTCATGCGCGCAGCGTGGCCCTGAAATGATCCGGCACGCAAGAGCTTCGCCGCCCCTTGTGGTGCTCAATTGCAACACCACATCCGGACTACCGGCGGCCACCAAGGCGCCGGGGCCCTCGCGCGGCGGAGTGCCGGAGGGCGACGTTTCGGTGGCGCCGCGCCTCTCATCGGGCGGCGGATGCCGGTACGGGAGGGTTGTGCATGAACTTTGAAAAATACACCGAGCGCGCCCGCGGCTTCGTGCAGGCGGCTCAGAATCTCGCGATGCGCGAGGGACATCCCCAGCTTCAGCCGGGCCACCTGCTCAAGGTCCTGCTCGACGATCCGGAAGGCCTGTGCGCCGGCCTGATCGACCGCGCGGGCGGCCAGTCGCGCGTGGCGCTGGCCCAGACCGAGCAGTGGCTCGCCAAGCAGCCGAAGGTCTCCGGCAACGCGTCCGCCCCGCAGGCGACGCGCGAGCTGATGCGCCTGTTCGACACCGCCGAGAAGGCCGCCGAGAAGGCGGGCGATTCCTACGTCACAGTCGAGCGGCTGCTCCTCGCCCTGGCGGTGGAGAAGGATTCCGAGGCCGGCCGCGCGCTCCAGGCGGCGGGCGTCACCCCCGCCTCGCTGAACGCCGCGATCAACGCGCTGCGCAAGGGCCGCACCGCCGATAACGCCTCGGCCGAGAACGCCTACGACGCGCTGAAGAAGTATGCCCGCAACCTCACCGAGGCCGCCCGGGACGGCAAGCTCGACCCGGTGATCGGCCGCGACGAGGAGATCCGGCGGACCATCCAGGTCCTGTCCCGGCGCACCAAGAACAACCCGGTCCTCATCGGCGAGCCCGGCGTCGGCAAGACCGCGATCGTCGAGGGTCTGGCCCTGCGCATCGTCAACGGCGACGTGCCCGAGTCCCTGCGGGACAAGAGCCTCCTCGCCCTCGACATGGGCGCGCTGATCGCCGGCGCGAAGTACCGCGGCGAGTTCGAGGAGCGGCTGAAGGGCGTGCTCTCCGAGGTCACGGCGGCCGAGGGCGGCATCATCCTGTTCATCGACGAGATGCACACGCTGGTCGGCGCCGGGAAGGCGGACGGGGCCATGGACGCCTCGAACCTGCTCAAGCCCGCGCTCGCCCGCGGCGAGCTGCACTGCGTCGGCGCGACCACGCTCGACGAGTACCGCAAGCACGTGGAGAAGGACGCGGCGCTCGCCCGGCGCTTCCAGCCGGTCTTCGTGTCGGAGCCGACCGTGGAGGACACGGTCTCGATCCTGCGCGGCCTGAAGGAGAAGTACGAGCAGCACCACGGCGTGCGCATTCAGGATTCCGCCCTGGTCGCAGCCGCGACGCTGTCGAACCGCTACATCACCGACCGCTTCCTGCCCGACAAGGCGATCGACCTCGTCGACGAGGCCGGCTCGCGCCTGCGCATGCAGGTCGATTCGAAGCCCGAGGAGCTCGACAACATCGATCGCGAGATCGTCCGGCTGAAGATTGAGGGCGAGGCACTCAAGAAGGAGACCGATTCCGCCTCCCGCGACCGGCTGGTCCGGCTGGAGAAGGAGCTCGGCGATCTCGAAGAGCGCTCGGCGGCGATCACGGCCCGCTGGAAGGCCGAGAAGGACAAGCTCGGTACGGCCGCCGGCCTCAAGAAGAAGCTCGACGAGGCCCGCAACGATCTCGCCGCGGCGCAGCGCCAGGGCCAGTACCAGCGCGCCGGTGAGCTCGCCTACGGGGTCATCCCGGGCCTCGAGAAGCAGCTCGCCGAGATCGAGGCGAAGGCGGAGAACGGCCGCGACGCGATGATGGAGGAGGCGGTCACGCCCGCCCACGTCGCCGGGGTCGTCTCCCGCTGGACCGGCGTGCCGGTGGACAAGATGCTGGAGGGCGAGCGCGAGAAGCTGCTGGCCATGGAGGAGGCGCTGGCGAAGCGCGTCGTCGGTCAGCGCGAGGCGGTGGAGGCGGTCTCGACCGCGGTCCGGCGCGCCCGCGCCGGGCTGCAGGATCCGAACCGGCCGATCGGCTCGTTCATGTTCCTGGGCCCGACGGGCGTCGGCAAGACCGAGCTGACCAAGGCTCTGGCCGGCTTCCTGTTCGACGACGACACGGCGCTCGTGCGCATCGACATGTCCGAGTACATGGAGAAGCACGCGGTCGCCCGGCTGATCGGCGCGCCCCCAGGCTATGTCGGCTACGAGGAGGGCGGCGCCCTCACCGAAGCCGTGCGGCGCCGGCCCTATCAGGTCGTGCTGTTCGACGAGGTCGAGAAGGCGCATCCGGACGTGTTCAACGTCCTGCTGCAGGTGCTCGACGACGGGCGGCTCACCGACGGCCAGGGGCGGACCGTCGACTTCCGCAACACGCTCTTGATCATGACCTCGAATCTCGGGGCCGAGTATCTGGTGAACCAGCCCGCGGGCCAGGACACCGACGCGGTCCGCGAGGAGGTGATGGGCGTGGTCCGAGGCCACTTCCGGCCGGAATTCCTGAACCGGGTCGACGAGATCATCCTGTTCCACCGTCTCGCGCGGTCGGAGATGGGGGCGATCGTGGAGATCCAGCTCGGACGCCTGCAGAAGCTGCTGGACGATCGCAAGATCACCCTGGAGGTCGACGAGGATGCCAAGAACTGGCTGGCCGACAAGGGCTACGACCCGGCCTACGGGGCGCGGCCGCTGAAGCGGGTGATCCAGAAGAACGTCCAGGATCCGCTGGCCGAGCTGGTGCTCTCCGGCAAGGTCCACGACGGCGAGACGGTGCCGGTGCGGCTCGGCCCGATGGGGCTGATGATCGGCGACGTCACGGTCGGCACCGAGCGCCGGCCGGTTCACGCGACGCTGAACTGATCGACCGGCACGGAAAAGGGGCGGTGCACCACAACGGGGTGCGCCGCCCTTTTTGCAAGTTCGGCGTGCGCGGCTGCCGGTGGAGCCCCCCGGCTGCGGAGGCCCGAAATCATCACGCGCGAAGCGACGTGACCCAGGGCAGCGCGATCTCGGGAGCGTGGCGCACCCGGATTGCTTCGCTCTGCTCTTAAAGACGGTGGCGGCCATCATGGCGCACCAGCGCCGCGATGAATGGGACGGTGAGACCTCGGCCTAGCCGCCTTCAGCCGAGCCGGTCACCGGCCCGGTGGATCGCCTGCGCCAGGTCGGCCGCCTGATCCCGGTTGCGGCAGACCATCCAGAGGTCGTCGTGGGCCGACAGGCCCGCATCGAACAGATCGACGAAGGCGGCCGGCGGCGGCTTGAGATCGGGCCAGTGGAACAGGCCGAAGCCCAGCGCCTCGAACAGCGGCAGGATCGGCGCCAGATCCCACAGCCGGTTGTTGCTGAGCGTCGCGTCGAGGCGCCCGGTCGCCAGGAGCGCGGCGTCGGAGATCGTGCCGCCCTCGCTCCAGGGAAACCAGCCGCGCCCGTAATCCAGGGTGAATTTCTGGGCGGTCACCGAGAGCCAGCCGATGTGGCCGGTGCGGCGCCCGGGCCGCTCCAGCGGCCGCAGGGGCTCGGCCCGCATTCCGCCCTGTGTGGGCGCCCAGAACGCCTGGCCGTCGCAGGCCACGAGCAGGATGCCGCGCGCCGCCTCCGCCGGATCGATGCGGGCCGGGCCGGCGCGGTCTTCCGCCCAGACGGGCAGGTTCATCACGCAGGCGCGGGGCCAGCCCGCGCGGCAGGCGGCCACCATCACGCCCCAGCCCGTCAGGCCGCCCGCGAAGGGACGCGTCCCGTCGATCGGATCGCCCACGAAGGTCCAGGCGTCCCGGGCGAGCAGTGCCGCCGCGGCCGCGTGGCTCAGGTCGTCCGCCGTCTCCTCCTCGATCAGGTCGGGGCCGAACCGGGCGTGCAGGAGCCGGCTCACCGCGAGATCGGCCTCGGTGAGGGCCTGCCCCAGATCCGGGCCCTTGTTGGTCATGTCCAGCCCGGCCGCGCGCATCCGCAGGGCGAGCGGGGCCGCCTCCTCGGCGAAGGCGAGCATCCGGGCGAGGACATCCTGCGCGGGCGCGTCGGGCGGAAAAGTCATGCGGCGAACAACTCGGGTCTGCGGAGCATCAGCGCCTGGACGAGCACCAGGGTCTTGAGGTCGGGAAGCCGGCCCGAGCGGGCCGCTTCCGCCAGCGTCGCGAGGGGCACCTCAAAGGGAACCACGTGCTCGCCCTCCGCGTGCAGCCCGCCGCCGGCGGCGACCTTGTCGGCCTCACTGTATGGCGCAAGGTAAAGCCAGAGGCGCTCCGACGACACGCTCGGCATGCTGTAGGCGTGCGCCACGCAGTCGAGCTGCCGGAGACGGACGCCCGCCTCCTCCATGGCCTCGCGGATCGCGGTCGCCTCCGGCTCGCCGCCGTCGAGGCCCCCCGCCGGCGCCTCGTCGAGGTCGGCCGGCTCGCCCCAGAAAGCCGGCCCGACCCGGGCCTGCCGGACGAGCAGCGCCACGCGCCGCTCGGGATCGTAGGGCAGGACGCAGGCGGCTTGGCCGTGGTCCTCCAGGGCCCGCGGCACGGTGCTGCCGTCCGGCAGCGTCAGCGTGGCGATTCCGAAGGTGTTCCACCCGCGATGGAGCACCTTCAGCGGCAGCGCGGCCGGCATCCCGCTCATCGCGACGGATCAGCGCTTGGTGCTGGCGGCCGTCTGGCCGAACATCACCTTCTTGGCGTCCTCGCTCATGGTCTTCCCGAAATCCGGGTTGACCTCCGGGGCCCGGGCGTAGGCCGCCTTCGTGGCGGGCCGCTCCGCAATCGCCGTGAACCAGCGCTTCAGATTCGGGTGCTCGTCGAGGTTCTGGCCCTGCTTCTCCCATGGCACGATCCAGGGATAGCAGGCCATGTCGGCGATGGAGTAGTCCGCTCCGGCGACGAAGGCGCGGTCGGCCAAGCGCCGATCAAGCACGCCGTAGAGCCGGTTGGTCTCGTTGACGTAGCGCTTGATCGCGTAGTCGATCTTCTCGGGCGCGTATTGCGAGAAATGGTGGTTCTGGCCGAGCATCGGGCCGAGGCCGCCCATCTGCCAGAACAGCCATTGCAGCACCTCGGCGCGGCCGCGCAGGTCGCCCGCGATGAAGCGGCCGGTCTTCTCGGCGAGGTAGAGGAGAATCGCGCCCGACTCGAACAGCGAGACCGGCGCGCCGCCACCCGCCGGCTCGTCGTCGACGATCGCCGGCATGCGGTTGTTGGGAGCAATCTTCAGAAAGTCCGGATTGAATTGCTCACCCTTACCAATATTGACCGCGTGAATGCGGTATGGAATGCCTGCTTCTTCGAGGAACATCGTGATCTTATGGCCGTTCGGCGTCGGCCAGTAGTAGAAATCGATCATCGGCTGGTGTCCCGCTATGCCCCCGGCGGACGGGAAGTGGGTTGGCACCGCGCTCCGGTCAAGCACGGCTCCAGATCCGTGCCGCACCGCGGTGGAAGGCTCATCCCCCGGCGCAACCCTGCACGTCGACATAGAGGGCGTAGAGGGACTGGCTCGCGGCCATGAACAGCCGATTGCGGTGCCGCCCACCGAAGCAGAGGTTGGCGCAGCGCTCCGGCAGACGGATCCGGCCGATCAGCCGGCCGTCGGGGTTGAACACCATCACGCCGTCCAGGGCATCGTCGCCCATGCCCCACCCGCACCAGAGATTGCCGTCAACGTCGCAGCGGATGCCGTCGGGCGTCCCCGGCCCGGCATCGATCAGCACCCGCCTGTCGCGCAGAGCGCGGCCGCCGACTACGTCGAAGGCGACGATCCGCCGGGTCGGCTGTCCGCGGGACTCCACCAGGTAGAGCAGGCTTTCGTCAGGGGAGAAGCACAGGCCGTTGGGACCGGCGATGCCGCTCGCCACCACCTCCAGCACGCCCGTCTCCGAATCGATCCTGTAGACGTTCTGGGACAATTCGGGCTCGGCCCGCTCGCCCTCGTAGAAACCCGCGATCCCGAAGGGTGGATCGGTGAACCAGACCGCCCCGTCAGAGGCCACGACGACATCGTTCGGGGAATTCAGCCGCTTGCCGTCGAACGCGTCGGCCAGCACCGTGATCGTCCCGTCATATTCCGTCCGGGTGACCCGACGTCCGCCATGCTCGCAGGTGACGAGGCGCCCCTGCCGGTCGCGCGTGTTGCCGTTGGCGAAACGCGACGGTTTGCGGAACGTGCCGATCGCCCCGCTCTCCTCGTCCCAGCGCAGGATGCGATCGTTGGGGATGTCGCTCCACAGGAGGTACCGCCCGTCTCCGAACCAGACCGGCCCCTCGCACCAGCGGAAGCCGGTGGCGAGGCGCTCGACCGCAGCGCTGAACACCCGATAACGGGCGAAGGCGGCATCGATGATCTCGATCGCCGGGTCGGGGTAGCGCGTGCTCGGTGTCCACACGGTGTCGATCTTCTCGCGTCCGGACCACCGTTACGGTTTCCGGGTCGCGGAGCAAGACGCGAGAGCGCGAGCGGAGCCTTTCCAGGCTCGGACCTTCAGCCGAGGGGTCGGTCAACGTGCGGCGTGTGGCACCCGGGGCGACGGCCTGCGCCGGCGCTCCAGCGCGATCCAGGCCTCATACAGGACGAGCGACAGCACAGCCGCGCCGAGCACGAGCCCGGCGACGAGGCACAACACGGCGATATTGAGCGCCTCCCACACGGACATGTCGGCAAAACGGTCCCGCTTGCCAAAGCTCGGGAGAAAGTCAGCGGCCTCGTGGGTCTTCATGAGGATTGACTCCGCATTGCCCCAGGCTTGTCGATGTCCGGGCGTTGTTATCCCGGGATGCAGCACAACAGCCGCCGAAGCGGCGGCGTCCACCCGTCGCGCCGGGCGATTCCGGTCCGATTGCCACCGGTTCGCCCACGTCCTAGCGAATCGTCAGCAGACCCCGTCGGCGCAGGCGAAGTCCTTGAGGTCGGCCAGCCGCTCGATCAGCACGATGTCGCGTCCGACCGTCCTGATGTGTCCCGCCTTCTTGAGCTTGGCGAGGGAGCGGCAGACGGTCTCGACGGTCAGACCCAGGTAGTCCGCGATGTCGAGGCGCGACATCGGCATCCGGACCTCGACCTTGCCGGCCGACTTGCGTTCGCCCCTGGGGACCAACTCCAGGATAAAGCTCGCGACGCGCTCCTCGGCGCTCTTCTGGCTCAGGTTCAGGACGAGCGACTGCGTCCTCGACACTTCGGCGCAGAGTTCGGAGATGAACTCCTCCCGCAGCACCAAGCTGTCGGCGAGCAGCGTATTCAGCTTCTCCCGCGGCAGAGCGTATATATAGCAGTTCGTGACGGCTTCAGCTGAGTAGATGTGTCTCGTACGCGCCGATAGCCCCATGATGTCTCCAGGAAAGACAAATCCTATGACACCACGCCGGCCATCCATGAGGAACCGAGAGATCCTCAAGACACCGTCAGCCACGAGAAAGATGGAGTTAGCCTGATCGTCCTCCCAGAAAATGCGCTGTCCCGCAGGATACAGGATGGTAGGCCGATGAGAAAATTCTGATCTCAAGCTCGCTGTACGAAAGTTTTTATCGGCCAACGCCGTCCGGATCGGAGAACGTGAGGTGAGCGAAGCGAGGCATTCCACGGCAGGCACCTCTAGACTGTTAAAAAATCCTTAACAGCTTAGGCAGGCGATGCCACACACGTATAACTGCTGTGTCCCCAATTGTCACGAAAATCTGCATTCGGTTACAGAATATCGATAGATTGTAACAACGCCGCTTTTCCGATCCAATCCTTGCATATTCCAGAGGCGAAATATGCATCCATCTTCATCGAACACCGTATTTTCAGCGTGTTTTCGGCGTGCTAGCGTGTGACACGTCGTCCTCACATCACACCTCTGTCATGGCACGCATTCTGTGGACAACGGGAACAGCCACTCCGGCGAAAAATTGATATTTCCAAAAATTATAACGCGCAACATGTGTTAAGTAATCTTCACATCAGCATCGGAGTGCCGAATGAAACCTGTGTTGTTAACCGGAGCGGCCGGCTTCATCGGATACCACGTTGCCAAGCGCTATCTGGATGCCGGTCGCAGCGTTCTCGGCATCGACGACCTCAATGACTACTACGAGGTTGCCCTCAAAGAGAGCCGCCTCAGCAATCTCTCCGCACACAGCAACTTCGCATTTAGGAAGATCGATCTGGCCGATCGTTCGGCCATGGACGAGATCTTCAGAGCCCAGGCCTTCGAGACCGTGATTCATCTCGGGGCCCAGGCGGGCGTGCGCTACTCGCTGGAAAACCCGCACGTCTACGTGAAGAGCAACGTCGAAGGATTCCTCCATGTCCTCGAGGGCTGCCGGCACAATCCGGTGGCGCATCTCCTCTACGCGTCATCCAGTTCCGTCTACGGCGCGGTGACGCAGATGCCCTTCTCCGTCCATCAGAATGTCGATCATCCGGTCAGCCTGTACGCGGCCACCAAGAAGTCGAACGAGCTGCTCGCCCACTGCTACAGCCATCTCTATCGGATCCCGTGCAGCGGCCTGCGCTTCTTCACGGTCTACGGGCCCTGGGGACGGCCCGACATGGCGCTGTTCCTGTTCACGCGGGCGATCCTGGCGGGCGAGCCGATCAAGGTCTTCGCCAACGGTCAGATGATGCGCGATTTCACCTATATCGACGACGTGGTCGAGGGCATCGTGCGGCTTGCCGAGCAGCCGGCCCGGAGCAACCCGGGCTGGGATTCGGATCTGCCCGATCCGGGCACCAGCAACGCGCCCTACCGGGTCTACAACATCGGCAACCACCAGCCGGTGCAGCTGCTGCACCTGATCGAGGTGCTGGAGACCTGTCTGGGCCGCAAGGCGCAGAAGGAGTTCCTGCCGCTCCAACCCGGCGATGTGCCGGCCACGTACGCGGATGTCGAAGACCTCTCGGCAGCCACCGGCTACGCGCCGAGCACGCCCATCGAGGTCGGCGTGGAGCGTTTCGTGCGCTGGTACCGGGACTATTATCGCGTCTGATGTCGCTGCCGGCGGTCGCGTATCGCCGGCTCCTCGATCGCGCGCCCGCTCGGATCGTCACGCGTCGGGCGCAAGGCCCGGCGCGGCAAGCCTCACCGCTGGTGACCGAGATAAATGTCCTGCGGGTGCAGATTGGCGGTCGAGGCAGGGACCTGGGCCGGCTTGCGTCCCAGGAAATAGACGCCGTTCGCGCTGTCGACCTGTCGCGCCTCGGGAAGACGGTGGTCGAGGAAGGCCAGCGGCAGGAACGGCAGGGAGAGCAGCCCCCCGAGCTTCCGGGAGCGGGTCAGATCCCGCATCAGCGCGCGGATCGCCCAGTAGGCGGACAGGCCCGTGCCGCCGAGGGACCCCCGCGCCATGGGCTCGAAGGCGCGGAACAGCAGGCGGTGCCCGCTCTCCGTGAACCGCCAGAAATCGTACGGCCCCTCATGCACGTGCTGCAGGAACGGCGTCTCGGCGTAGACGTGCCCGCCGGGCTTGAGCACGCGCTCGATCTCCCCGACGATCCGGGCCGGATCGACGACGTGCTCCAGCACCGCCTGCACCACCACCGCGTCCACCGAGGCGTCCGCGAGGGGAATGGCGTGTCCATCCGCGATGAAGGAAAGGTCCGTGCTCGGGTAGACGTCGAAGGCGATGACCTTCAGGCCCGGATCGGCGTAGAGGTCGCGTGAGCCTTCCCCGCGCGTCCCGCCGCCCACAACGACCACGATCGGATCGTCGGCCGAGGCCTTGGCGGCCGCGATCAGAGCGCTGAAATTGGCGCGGCTGCGCTTGGTCGAGGGAAACAGCGCCTTGGCGATCTGGCGCAGGCCGGAATGCGGCTTGCGGTCGATGAGCGGCGCGAGCCCCTCCTCGCCGAGATCGGCGCGCCGGACGACGCTGCGCTCGAAATCGATGAGCACCGGCTGACCGTGCACCACAGGAAAGGCGGAGAGCGCGGAGGCGGCGCGGACCGCGCCGACCTTGCCTGGTGTGACCACCACGCGCTCGTCGGGCCGGCCCGGATGGCGCAACAGACCTGCGTAATCTTCGAAGCTTGCCAGCATACCAGGAACTCCACGTTCGGGGCCGATCCGGCCGATGCTCGATCAGGACGCGCTCAGACGATCAGCCCCCGCACCGGCGGCAGGTGCTCGGTCCCCGGGAACACGTCCCGCGAGAGGACGGCGTCGGAGGCGCCCAGCAGATCCATCGCGACGCCCTTCAGGACGGCCCGCAGGTCCAGGGTCGGCATCAGATCGCGCCGCTCGTAGAGCTGGTTCTCGCGCAGGCCCGGCCAGTCGGTGATCATCCGACCGCCGGCGATCGCGCCGCCGGCCAGCAGCGCGATGGTCCCGTTGCCGTGATCGGTGCCGAGGGTGCCGTTGAGCCGGGCGGCCCGCCCGAACTCTGTGGTGACGACGATGGCCGTGTCCCGCCAGACCGGCGCGAGCTCGACCTCGAAGGCCTGCAAGGCCGCGTCCAGGGCCTGCAGCAGATCCGCCAGCCGGCCGGACGCGCCGCCGGTATGGGCATGCGTGTCGAAGCCGTCGAAGGATAGGGCCGCCACCCGGGGGCCGTCCGGCCGGAGGAGGAACCGCGCGGCTCCGGTCGCGATGGAGCGCGCGGCCTGCACGTGGGGCTGGGTGCGGGTGTTGAGGTTTGCGCCGATCCCGGCCTCGGACGCCATCCGGTCGGTCTCGATGGCGCGGTCGAGGGCCTGTGCGAGCTTCGGATCGGTATGGGCGTAGATCTGCTCCATCCGGTCGAACAGCGTCGCGGTGGCCGCCGGCAGATCCGACGGGTACCACGCGAGCACCGGAGCCGGCCCGCGGAGGATCAGAGGCGTCGAGGCCCCGATGGCGAGACCGCCCGCGCCCGGATTGCCCGGCTGACCCTCGCCGCGCCCGAGTGCGCGCCCGGCCGGCAAGTGTGCGGCGAGCCGGTTCAGCCAGCCGGTCCGGGACGCGCCCGGCCGCGGCGTCCCGCTCTCGAGCACGTCCTGTCCGTCGAAATGCGAGCGGTCGCGATAGGGTGTGGCGACCGCATGGACCACCGACAGCTTGCGCTCGCGGAACAGGCGCGCCGTCTCCCGCATGGCCGGGTGCAGGTAGAAGAAGCCGTCGAGCGGCAGGGCCGGGTTCGCGCCGCCGGCCTCCAGCGCGATCGATTCGCGCAGGCTGCGATAGGCCGGGTCGCCGATCGGAGCGACGGCCGACAATCCGTCGAGGGCACCGCGCAGGATCACCACCAGCAGGCGGGGGTCGCGGCCGGTGGTCGCCTGCGCGAAGCGGGGCGCGTGGGCCCAGGCGTAGAGCGCCCCGGCTCCGAAGGCCAGGCTCCGGCGGGTCGGCCCGGCCCCATGTCCGCACGCCATGGTCATCTCCGCTGGAATTCGGGTGACAGGAGCAGGACGGCGATGGCTTCCCGTCGGTTCGGGGCGGCACGCAGGCCCTCGCTCGTCTCGCGGGTCAAAGCGGGGCCGAGGATCGCGGCCGCGAGCTCCCCGACATCCCGATCCGTCCGCTCGTGCTCGGCCACCACGGAGGCGGCCTCGAACCGGGCCCGGAAGTTGGCGGGCGAGAGCCAGGCGGCCTCCGTATCGGGGAACCCGTTCGGGCCCGGCACGTCCCAGACCCTCTGGGCGAGGCTGCGCAGGATCAGGGTGAAGCCCTCCGCCGAGAGCGGCACGCCGGTGGCGCGCAGGGCCGCCGCCAGGAATTCCTGGGGCGTGCGCAGCTTCACCCGCTCGCCCCAGGCGAGATCGGACTCCACCAGCGCGCGCGTGACGGCGCCGAGATCCCCGTCGGTCCGCCGGTAGGTGTCGGCGAGCGCCTGGACGAGGGCCTCCGGCGGCTGGTCGGCGACGAAATGACGGCAGAGCTTGAACGCGACGAAGCGGGCGGTCGCGGGCTTGCGGGCCAGTTCGTCGAGGGCGTCCAGCGCCTCCTGCGCGCCGGCTTCGGGGTAGGTGCGACCCAGCAGCACCTTGGCGCCGGGCTCGTGCGCGGCGGCGTTGAACACGAAGCTGCCGGCAACGGCTCCCTTGCGGGCATCGCCGGTCGTCCAGCCGGTGAGCATGCGCGCGAGGTTCTCGACATCGCGCTGCCCGTAGCCGCCGTCCACGCCCAGCGTGTGCAGCTCCAGGATCTCACGGGCGAGGTTCTCGTTGAGACCTGCCCGGCCTGCGCCGGACGGCGAGCGCCCGGCTGGGGAATTGGGGCCGATCGAATTGCTGTTGTCGAGATAGGTCAACATCGCGAAGTGCCGGGTCGAGGCCTTCAGCATGTCGGCGAAGCGACCCAGTACGTGCGGTCGCACCGCCTCCCGCTCGAAGGCCCCCGCGGTGATGCGCTGCCAGCCGCTCTTGGCGACGCCCACCGCGAAGTGGTTCGACCAGAACCAGACGAGCCGTTCGGTCAGGCCGATGGTCGGTTTCGGCAGGATCGCGAGGCGCGCCTCGACCTCCTTGTCATAGAAGCGCCCCTCCGGAAGGCGGAAGACGCCGGGCGGCAATTCGGGCGGTGATGGAGGCGCGGCGTTCGCACGTCCGTTGAGAGCCATGCCGGACGCCGGCATATCGGCCATGGCCATGGCGGGCCGGCGCGCGGTTGTGGAGGCGAGGTATTGCTCCCAGCGCATCTTGTGGGTGACGAGTTCGGCGAGGCTGGGCATGCCCTCAGGCTTCGCGGCGCCACCGGCGAGCTCGGCCGCCACCCGGGCCCGCGGGTCGTCGGCGATCGCGTCGAGGTCGCCCGGACGGGCGCCGAGCCCGAACCGATGCAGCGCGATGCAGGCGGCCTGCGCGCGGGCGGTCATCGGCCAACAGGCGCCGGGACGCCGGCCTCGGCGCTGCCGATGTCGCGGCCGCGTGCAGGAGGCGCCCTGTTCAACTGGTCATCGGCCATCTCGCGATAGAGGCGCAGATATGCCTCGGCCACGACATTGATCGCGTGCTTCTCGCACACGCGCTGTCGCGCCTCGGCGCTCATGGCAGCCCACTGCGCCGCATCGAGGGCGCCGGCGGTCACGAGTCCCTCCAGGATCGCGTCGCGGGTGTTGTCCGCCAGCATCACACCCGACTGCCTGGGGACGACGAGGTCTCCGACGCCGCTGACATCGGTGATGACCGGCACGGCACCGTACGCCATGGCTTCGAGCAGGGTGTTCGACATGCCCTCGGAATCGGAGGGCAGGATCATGAAGGCCGCGCCCCCGTAGATGGCGTCGCGATCGTCGGTGACGCCCATGAAGCGCACCGAGGGAAGACCGGCGGCCTGCTCGATCAGACGGTTCTTCTCCGGGCCGCTCCCGAAGATGCGCAGGGTCGCAGGGTGGTCGGCGGAGAAGATCCGGAAGGCCTCGATCAGCCGATCGACGCGCTTCTCCTGCGCGAGCCGGCCGGCATAGACGAACACGCATGCGCCATCCGAAGCGCGGTAGGCCGCCCCCGGCTCCATCGGGCACTCGACCCCGTTCGGCACCCGCGCCACCCGGTCAGCGGGTATCCCGAGAGCGGCGAGGTCCCCCGCGATGTCACTGCTGTTGGCCACGAAGATGAGCCGCGAGCGGCGCGCGAGGGCGACCACGAGCTTGCCGAAGGGCAGCTTCTGCGCTGGCAGCCGGCGCAACTCCATATGTTCGCCCCCGCGCCCGAGCTTGGCCGAGAGCAGCTTCCCGAACAGCCGTCCGGCAACCAAGCCCGGCCACGCATGCAGGCGCAGGTGCTGGATCGCGATGACGTCGTAGGAGCGGCGATGGCGGGCGAGCCAGAGGAAGGCGCGAAACCAGAAATGCAGCATCGAGAAGACGTAACGACCGCCCAGGGAAGGATCGCTGCGCATCGGAAGGCGGACCACCCGACCCTCGGGTTGGTCGTCGGTTCCGGCCGCCTGCGCCTGGAGGGTTGGTGTGAGGATCGTGATCGCCGCGCCGCGGTCGCGTAGGGAGCGGGCGAGGATGCGCGTCTGACGCTCGGCACCGCCGAAGCTGTCCGGGTAGTAGGTCGGCATCAGGAATACGATGCGCATGGAGCGGTTCGTCCCTTTCGCGATGGAGGGCGCACAGACGGTTCGCTGGCTCCGTGGGACGAAATTAGATCGGCCGCGAGGCCCTATGCTTGACAAAGGTCAAGGCGCGCGGCTGCAACACCTGAAAAGCAGCGTACAATCGAGACCGATATTGAGGCCGCCCATTTTGTCGCACGAGCGCAGACGCGTCGCCACCTTGGACTTAATTTGCTATGTGACCGGCTTTTTCTCCAAACATCGCAACGGAAAGACGGAACACTTCTTTCTCATTCATTGCGATGACCGATCCTTGGACAGCTCGCGCGCAGGCAATGTCGTGCAGAACTGAATTCGTGCCAAATTCCTAGCTGGCATGACTGTTGCAAGGCATCTACTTACGTAGCGCCTCGGGGGAGGTCAGGCAGTGACGGTGTTCAACCTGTCAGATGCCGATGGCGCGTGCCTGCGGCAGGAGGTTGATGTCTGCATCGTCGGCGGCGGGATGGCCGGGCTTGCCGCCGCCCATCGCCTGGGTGCGGTCCCCGGGCTCCGGGCCTGTGTGCTGGAGAGTGGCGGCCACGCCCGGGACGAGCACCTGGAAGCCCTCAACGACGTCGAGGATCCGAAAGGCCGCTATGCCGGGGCGCGGGCGAGCCGTGTCCGCCTGATCGGAGGCGCCTCGACGCTCTGGGGCGGCCGGCTCCTGCCCCTGACCGCACACGACCTCGGCGCCCGCGATTACGCCTCGATCGAGCCGTGGCCGATCAATCCCGAGGAACTGGATGCCCATACGTCCTCGGTCGAAACGCTGTTCGATCTCGATCACCGCCCGTTCGAATCGACGGACCTGGCGCGGGTCTGGCCGAAGTTCGGCCTCTATCCGCGGCATGCGGGCGTGAACTGTCGATTCGCGAAGTTTCCGACCTTCCGCAACCGGAACATCGCCACGGCTCTACGGCGCTCGGTCCTGGCCGGAGCACGGGTCACCGTCTACCTCAACGCCACCGTCCACGATTTCGGCCTGGATGCTGAGGCCGGACGGCTCCGCGAGGTCGTTGCCCGGGCTCCCAACGGGGCGAGCCTGCGGGTCGCGGCCCGGTATTTCATCTTCGCGGCAGGCACCATCGAGACGACCCGGCTCGCTCTCCTGCTGGACCGGGTCTCGCACCAGCGCGCCTTCGCAGGATGCGGGGCGCTCGGCCACTACTTCAACGATCATCTCAAGGTGGCGGTCGGCCGAGTCTTTC
Source organism: Methylobacterium sp. FW102-HT35C08 (assembly GCF_058790235.1). Taxonomy (NCBI): domain Bacteria; kingdom Pseudomonadati; phylum Pseudomonadota; class Alphaproteobacteria; order Hyphomicrobiales; family Methylobacteriaceae; genus Methylobacterium; species Methylobacterium sp. FW102-HT35C08. The sequence continues at coordinate 3,789,495 of NZ_JBYTCL010000002.1, forward strand.
CGATCGACGCCTGCGCGACCAATCGGCTTCTCGGCTACCACGTCGCCGGAGCGACCCGGCGGAACCTTCATTTCGAGCTGAGCGCGCAGGCGCAGCGCCAGCACGCGATCCCGAGCGCCTATATCGACTTCCGGCTCGCGATGCCCGAGCGGTCGATCTACAGCACTCTGCGCGACCTGGGTCGGCGCATCCAGGGCAAGGCGCCGCCTCATCGCGACCGGCAACTCCTGCGGGAGGCACTGGACGTCGAGACTCTGTACCGGCTCCTGTTCTGGCGCCTGCGGCACCGCCAGCTCTATCTGTCGGACACGATCAGCATCACGGCCGAGATGCGGATCGAGCAGGCCCCGAGCGCGGCGCACCGGGTGACCCTGTCGGACCGCCGCGATGCGTTCGGCACACCCCAGGTGCGGCTGGACTGGTCTCCGACGGAAGCCGATCGCCGGACATTCCTCGCGGCCTTGCGGCATTTCAAGGCGTTCTGGTCGCAATCCGGGCTGACGGCGGTGAGCCCGATTGCGTGGGAGCCGGACGACGAGGCATCGGGCGACCGATTCCTGAACAGGGCGCAGGATGCCTCGCATCCCGCCGGCTCGACCCGGATGGGGCTCGACCCGACACGCTCGGTGGTCGACCCCGCGCTGCGCTGCCACGGGGTCCCGAATCTGTTCCTCGTCAGCGCCTCGGTGTTCCCCGGTGCTGGAAGCGCGAACCCGACCCTGACGATCCTGCAGCTCGCCCACCGCTGCGCCGACCGGATCGCCGGCGAGATCCGTCCGGCCTGACGTCACCATCCGTTCGCAGGATGTGTTCGGCCGGATCTTAAGGCATAGATCGACGAGAATCTGCCATCGTATTCAGAGCTAAAAAGCATAGATTGTATGACTAAAATCAACTGTCCGTGAGTCATCCAGCCTAGCCTGCCGCCATCTTGTTCCGATCTGGTGGGAGCGGCCGATGGTCGAGACTGGTCTGAAGATCGCCCATGTCATCACGCGCATGATTCGCGGCGGTGCAGACGAGAATACGATGCTCTCCTGCAACGCTTTCGCCGAGCGGGGCCACGACGTGACCCTCCTGTGCGGCGGCGAGATCGAGGAGGAGATGCTGGCCCGGGCCCATCCGCGCGTGACCACGATCCGCATTCCGAGCCTGATCCGGCCCATCCATCCGATCGCCGACGCTGCGGCCCTGATCGCCCTGCGCCGTCACCTCCAGGCACTGCGCCCGGACATCATCCACACCCACACCAGCAAGGCCGGCATCCTCGGGCGCGCAGCGGCGGTCCGGATGCGGTCCAGCGCGGTGATCCACGGCATCCATATCCTGCCCTTCGTGAATGTCGGTGCCGCCCAGCGCGCCATCTATCTCGGGCTGGAGCGCGCCCTCGCCCGGGCCACCGACCAGTTCGTCAGCGTCAGCGCGGGCATGCGCGACATCGCCGTCGCCCACGGGCTCGGCGGCGCCGACCGGCACCACGTGGTGGCCAGCGGCATGGACATCGCCGCGTTCCAGAGATTGGCGGCCCGTGGTCAAGCCCCCGCCCCCGGCAACGACAACCGGGCGTTCAAGGTGCTGTACCTCGCGAATTACGAGGCGCGGAAGCAGCATGCCCGCCTCATCGACGAGATCGCCGCGCAGGCGGCACGCTTTCCCGATACGACCTTCCTCCTCGCCGGGCAGGGCCGCGAGCAGAGTGCGCTGCAGGACATGGTCCAGCGCCGCGGCCTCTCGCAGAAGGTCAAGATCCTGGGCTACGTGGAGGCGACCAGCGAGCTGATCGCCTCGGCCGACCTGTGCCTCTACTGCTCCGAGCGCGAGGGACTTCCGCGGGCCGTCGTGCAGTACTGCGCCACGGGCCGTCCGGTCGTGGCCTTTCACTTGCCCGGGATCGAGGCCGTGATCCGGCACGGCCATAACGGCTATCTCTGTCCGCAGGGCGATTTCATCGACCTCTTCGCCCGGATCCGCGGCCTGCTCGACGACGCGACGGCGCGGGCGCGCATGGCGGAAAACGCAGCCGCCACCGACCTCAGCGAATGGGGCGCCGAGCGGATGTACCACCGGCTGAACGAGATCTACCGCAGCGCGCTCCGTGCCAAGCGCAACGCGGCCAGCGTCACGGTCCTGCCGACCGGCCTCGATGTCCGGAGCGCTTCGTGAACGCCGCCGGTCCCGGCAGCGTCGCCGTCATCCTGACTTGCTACAACGAGGGCGCCTGGATCGAGCAGGCGGTCTCGAGCGTGCTCGCGCAGACCGCCGCCGACGCGATCCGCGAAATCATCGTCGCGGATGACGGATCGGACGCCGCCACCGTCGCGGTGCTGGAGCGCCTCCGCGGGCTCGATGCCCGCATCACGGTGCTGCGTCACGGGGGGTACGGAACCTCTCGCAACCGCAACGCCGCGGTCCGCCATTGCAGCGCCCCTCTGATCGCCTTCCTCGACGCCGACGACCTCTGGATGCCGGGCAAGCTCGCCGCGCAGCTGCAAGCGCTCGCGGAGCACCCCGAAACCGGGCTCGTCTACACGGGCTTCTGCCTGTTCCAGAACCATGCCCCGGACGCGCTCACGCCCGTGCGCGTTCTCGATCACACGGATTCGCGTGATCTCGCGCTCAGCTACTTCTTGAGCGATCCGCCGGTGATTCCCTCATCGGTCCTCCTCAGGCGCTCCGTGTTCGAACTCGCCGGCGGCTTCGATGAGAGCCTGCGCGTGTTTGAGGATACCGAGTTCTTCGGCCGCCTCGCCCGCATCACGCGGTATCGCGCCCTCGTCGATCCACACCACGTCCACAAGCGGAATCACGGCTCGAGCATCACCAATAAGCGCCAGGACCTGATGATGCATCACGCCTTCGTGGCGTTCTATTTGGCCCGGACCGAACCGCGGCTGCTGGCCCACATCCCGCGTCGCCTCTCCGAGCGCGCGCGCAAGCTCGGGAACCTGGAGGCGCGGGACGGGCGCCCAGACAGCGCGAGCCGCTTCTACGGGCTCGCCCTCGCCTTGCGGCCCGTCTCGGCCCTGGCCTGGATCAGCCTGGCCATGCTGAAGCTGCGCGTGACCGGCCTTGTCTATCACCTGCGCACGTCCGTGGGCTCAACCAAGGTGTAGGACGATGTCGCCGTGCCGTGTTCTGTACGTCATCAACGGGTTCAACAAGGGCGGCGCCGAGATCGGCCTTCAGACCATGCTGGAGCATGGCTTTCTCAGAGGCTGCGACGTCCGCGTCATCGGTCTGCATGAGGGCGCGCCCGAGCTGCGGGCGGCGATCGGGCGACTCGTCGGGCCGGAAAACCTCGTCGTCGCCTCGGACGGACCCAAACTGACGCTCGCCGGCCTCTGGCGCGGCTTCCGGACCCTGCGGGCGACGCTTCGTACCTTCCGGCCGCACACGGTGGTGCTGTCGCTCCGGCAGACCAACATCGTCGGGCGCCTCGCGCTCCTCGACCACCGCGCGATCCGCTGTATCGCCTTCGAGCACATCGCGAAGCTGGAGGCCGGACGGCTGACGACCCTCTACGCGGCCCTGCTGTGGCTGTTCTCCCCGCGCGTCGATGAGGTCTGGGCCGATTGCCGCGTCACCCTGGAGGGGGCGCGGCGCTATCACCGCGGTCGCCCCCGGGAGCGGGTGGTGCCCTTGTTCGTCGCGGATCCGCAGGCACCGCGCAAGACGGATTACCGGCTCGGCACGCCCGCGCGGATCGTGACCGCCGGGCGGCTCATTCCGCGCAAGCGGGTGGACGTGCTGCTGCAAGCCCTGACCCGGCTCCGCGGGGACGGCCACGACTGCACCCTGACGATCTTCGGCGACGGTCCGGACCGTCCGCGGCTGATGCAGCTGGCGGAGTCGCTCGGCCTCGGCGCGAGCGTCACCTTCGCGGGCTTCCGACCCCGCTGGTACGAGACGGCGCGGGAGCACGATCTGTGTGTGCATCTGAGCGATGAGGAAGGGTTCTGCATCGTCGTGGCCGAAGCGATGATGGTCGGGCTGCCGGTCATCGCGAGTCCCGTCGGCGGCGTGCTCGAATATGCCCGCGACGGCCTCGACGCGATCCACGCGCCGGTGCCGCCGAAGCCGGACGATGTCGCCCGGCAGATCTCGGGCCTGCTCGCGGATGCCAGGCGGCGCCGCGCGCTGGGCGACGCGGCGGCCGAGCGGATCGCCGATACCTACGGCACGGTGGCGGCCGTCGCCGTCTACGACTCGCTCACGCGCACGCTCGCGCAGAGCGCGGCCGGGCCCACCGCGTCCGGGCTGTTCGGGGGACACCATGGCCGAGCCTGAGCCCCGATCCGCGACGGGGCCCGCCGCACGGTCCTTCGTCCATGCCGGCGTGTCGTCACGCGGCGTCCTGCGCGGGGTGGGCTGGCTCGCCGCCGCGCGCCTGCTCGGCATGATGCTGTCCCTCGTATCGACGGCGGTCCTCGCGCGGATCCTGTCGCCAGCGGATTTCGGTGTGATGATTCTCGTCGCGGTCATCGCCAACCTCGCCGCGCAGGTGGTCGAGGGCGGCGTCGCGGTGCCACTCGTGCAGCGGTCCCAGATCTCGACGGCCCACGTCCATATGGCCCTCCTCCTGGCGACCGGCGTCGCCCTCATCCTCTCCGCGGGCCTCGTGGCGATCGCGCAGGTCGGGCAGGCGCTGGCGGGCCGAGAGATCATCCCCGCCATGGTGGTGGTCTTCGCCTCGCTCACGATGCCGTTCCGCGCCTGGATCTCGGTCCTGTCAGCGATCCTCCAGCGCGAGGGACGATTCCGCGTCAACACGATCATCGCCCTTCAGAGCAACCTGTTCGGCAACGTGCTGCCCGCCCTCGCCCTGGCCTGGGCCGGCTTCCAGATCCAGGCCCTGCTGGTCGGACTCCTCGCGGCGAGCATCCTGGAAGCGGCCCTGACGGCGCGCGCCGCCCGTATCCCCAGGTTTCGTCGGCCTCCGCTCGCGGCCGCCCGGGACCTGGCGAAGGCGAGCTACGCCGGCACGGTCATGCAGGTCATCAACTGGGCGGCCCTGAGCAGTCCCAACTTTCTCGTCGGGACACTGTTCGGCGCGCACGCGCTCGGTCTGTTCTCGCGCGGCGCCACCCTGGTCAATCTCGCCAAGGACGTGCTCGGATCGAGTCTGTCCCGCGTGCTCCTCCCGACGTTCGCGGCGATGGCCGACGAGCCCAACCGCCAGGTCGAGGCCTTCTCGCGCGCGATGGCCGCGAGCCTGCCGGCCTTCGCAATCGCCAGCGTCGCTCTCGTCCTCCACGCCGAGGCGGCCGTCCGGATCCTCCTGGGACCGGACTGGGGGCAATCGATCCCGGTGCTTCAGCTTCTCGCCCTGGGGCTGCTCCCGCGGATCAGCTACAAGATTTCGGATTCCCTGCTGATGGCGAAAGGCGAATTCTGGCCCGTCGCCGGACGGCAGCTCTTCTACCTGATGAGCATCGTCGGACTATCCCTGTGCGTCACGACGCTCGGCCTCAACGGTGTGGCCGGGGCGGTGACTGCGGCGACAACGCTTTACTACTGTCTGTCGCTAAGGGCTGTTTCAAGCCGTCTGCACCTGTCCGGACCTCAGATCTTGCTGATGCATGCGACGGCTGCAGCTTGGGCAAGCTCGGCCGCGGGCCTCGACATGCTGCTGAGCTGGGCCACGCGTCCGCTCGGGTTCTGGCCGTCGCAGGTCACAGGAGGTGCGGGATTGGCTCTCGCCTGCATCATCCTGTTCTTCGCAACGCCGCGTCGGGCCCTCGGGACCGACATGGCAGCCCTGCGGACGCGGGTGTGCGACCACCTCGCGTCGAAGCTCCGTTCCGTCCGCCAGCGGCCGATGCCGTCGGCGGGCTGAGGAGGACTACGCGTCTGGAACCGGCACGTTGGGGGACGTCAAATCAATCCAGCGGTTTCCAGAATTGAAACAAACGCCGTGGCGACAGAGCCCGTCAGCGCATTGATTGACATCTTGCAGACGGAATCTCACATATGATGCTATTAACCGACGAATACACGTGCTATTTAGACTCCCATAGCGAGATGTGCCTCGCCTGCGTCGGGAGACGTTGGTTGCTGCGAAGCGTGTTGCCTGGAGCACACCGCGTGCTGATCGTCGATCCCGACGAGGAGAGTCGCTCGGCTCTGGCGCGGCAACTCGCGCTGGAGGGGTTCAGCGTCCGAGACACGAGCGGGGCGGCCGGCATGCACCAGTGCCTGGCCCATGATGGCATCGACCTCATCCTCCTCGACCTCGTACTGCCCGACATCGACGGATTGCAGCTCGCACGCGAGGTCAGAAGCCTGTCCTGGAAGGTCGGGCTGATCATGATGGCGAGCCGCACGGACGTCATCGACCGCATCGTCGGACTGGAGATCGGTGCGGACGACTACATCCTGAAGCCATTCCATATCCGTGAGCTTGTCGCCCGGATGAAGAGCATCCTGCGACGCATTCAGCCCACGATGCCCGCCAGCAGCACGGGCGAGCAGGTCTTCTCCTTCGATGGGTGGCAGTTCAATCCGAGTCGGCGCAAGCTCACCTCGCCCCTGGGCCATGACATCGTCCTGACCTCCGGCGAGTATGAGCTGCTGAAAGTCTTCGTCGAGCATCCAGGGCAAGTCCTGACCCGCAATCAGCTCATGGATCTCACGCGCGGGCGCGAGTGGAACGGTCTCGACCGGGTCGTGGATGCTCAGATCGTCCGGCTGCGCAAGAAGATTGAGATCGATCCGAAGAACCCGCAGCTGATCAAATCGGTCCGAGGCGCGGGCTATGTCTTCGCCTCCCGTCTCTCCTACGCGAGCGCGCGCACCTGTGCCGTGCCGGCCATGGACAGAGACCAGATCCTCTACCGGCAGACCGAAAAGTCACAACCGTGCTGAGTCGGGCGATCGTGGCGGCGTGTTCTGCCAGGTCGGATCCGCATTCTCTTCTCCGCGCCGCCCGTTTGGCGAGGGCCGCAGCACCGAACCTTGGCGCGATTCTTCGACCCATCGAAACGGTCAGCGGGAAGCGCGATCAATCCAGCCCCTGGGCCGACCTCGGATGATCTGAGATTGGTTTGCGGCTCCGTCCTGTCGTTCGGCGGCGCCCGTCCGCTCCGATCCGGCAGTCTTCCCGACGACTGGGGCTCAGGGGGCAGCCGAGGGCGATGCGTCTGGTCGTTTACCTCCTGATCGTGCTCCTCGGCGGCGGGATCGTGGGCGCCGTCCTCGTGGCCGATCCCGTCCGGGTCGAGATCGCGCCCGAACCTGCCTCGCCCGAGCAGCCGGAACCCAACCCATCGACCTGTGAGGCGGCCCGTGGACCGTCCATCCAGCCATCCGACGTCGGCGAGTTCGATATCGGGGGCCTCAAGCTCGGCATGAGCCTGGAGGAAACGCAGCACATCATGGAGTGCGCCCACGCCACGGAGCGCAACGTCTCCTTGAAGGAATGCGCCGCCGACGTGATCGCCTACGAGCAACAATGGCGGGAAGCGCGCAAACGGGGGGCGGTCAACACACGGGCGGTGGAGCGGAATTGCATCGGCTCGCTCAACTGGCGCGAGCAGGAACGCCGCGTCAATGTCAACTTCGTCGAAGATCTTCCCGATCATCCGGGGCGGATGCTCATCTACCAAGTGTCTACCGAGCAGGATGGGGCGGTCAACGACGCCTCCCTGCAGATTTTCCGGAAGGCCTTGATCGGCAAGTACGGCCCACCGACATCGGACAGCAAGACCGATCTAGTCTGGGGGAAATATCCGGATCCGCAGCTACGATTCTTTCCTTATGCGCAGTACTACCTGGATCTGGTACATAGAGGCGCCAAGGTGGAGCGCGACCGCATCATGCTCAAATTCGTGAGCGATTCAGCGCCGACGGTTGAGCCGCGGCTCTGACCTTCGAAGCCCGAAGCCAAGCTTCAGCATGGATCAATGCCAACGCCGCTGGAGGCTCGCAATAGCTTGAGATTTGTCAATCCATCGATCTAAATTCGCCCTAAACTTCTGTCGAGAGTTGATGAGATAGGTCTAAAACACCTTATGTCACTGCTCGATCAAGATATTTGCCGCTGAGGGGATCGCGTCGGTCATCGGACCGGCCGTGCCTCGGCGCCTTCGGCCTGTCGCGCGCAGACCCGCGTTCCTGCCTTCGGCGAGAGGAATTCGGCGACGGCGCGAGCGCGGCCATGGCGCCTGCTCCGCGCGACTGCAGCGCAATCTCTCCCGGGGGCGTCGTGCGACGTCCCTATCAAGGATCGATCTCGATCGCCGTTGGAGACGCTTATGGCGAGCCTGCAGGCCGAAACGACATTCCCGAGGACCGGACTCGCCGGCGCGGCTCTTCCAGGAGCGGGGCTTGGCAGCCGTACGGCCGAGGGCCTCACGACGGCCGCCGCCAAAGCGCGGATCCCGCGCCTTCGCCTTCTGTCGAAGGACCTCCTCGTCATCCTGGCAGCCATCGACCTCCTGCTGGTCAGCGGCAGCGCCTTTCTGGGCGCGATCGGCTATCAGTTCGCGCTGGCGGGTCAGTTGCGCGACATCGAGATCTATATCGCCGCGTCGCTCGGCCTCGCGGCCGCGACCGTCGTGGCAATGGTCTTCGACGGGGGCTACAGCGTCGAGCAGCAGGGCGACGAGGGCAAGCTCACCCGCAAGGCCTTCTTCAGCTTCAACAGCGCCTTCTCGGTCGTCGTCTGCCTCCTCTTCCTGACGCACGTCACCGATTTCTACTCGCGTGGCAGCTTGTTCACGCAATATGCTGCCGGCTGCGGCGGGTTGCTCCTCGGACGAGCCGCGGCCGCACGGCTGATCGAGGCCGCCGTCCGGACCGGCTACCTGGAGGCCCAGCGCATCGGCCTGATCGGCACCGCTCAGGCGATCGCCGCTTTCAGGATCAAGCAGCCCGATCGGATGGCCGTCCGGTTCACGGCCTTCGAGTTGCCCGACTGGGCGGTCTGCCCATCCGGCGTCGCAGACGAGGATGAACTGCGCGGCATCGTCGTGGACAGGATCGCCGCCCTGCGCGGGGCCGCCGTCGAAGAAGTGGTCATCCTCTTGCCGGAACAGGCACGCGACCTGATCCACCACATCGTGCGCGGCTGTACCCATCTGCCGGTGGGGCTCAATCTCCTCCTTGATCAGGAACTCTACGATCCGCAGACGATCGAAGTCCGGCGGTTCGGCTGGAACAGCGCGGTCAAGCTCTGTCGACCGCCGCTTTCCGCCTTGGATCAGGTGGCGAAGCGCATGTTCGACATCGTCACCGCTCTCGCCGGCCTCGTGACCCTCGCGCCGCTGATGATCCTCGTCGCCGTGGCCATCAAGATGGACACCAAAGGTCCGGTGTTCTTCCGGCAGAAGCGCCACGGGTACAATCAGCGGCCGTTCCGGATCACCAAGTTCCGCACCATGAACACCTTGGACGATGGGCCGGTCATCCGTCAGGCCACGGTCAACGACAGTCGCATCACCAGGGTGGGCGCGATCCTGCGTCGGACGAACCTCGACGAGTTACCGCAATTGTTCGATGTGCTGCGCGGAGACATGTCCCTGGTGGGGCCTCGTCCACACGCCCTGGCCCACGACTGGGAATACGAGAGCAAGATCCCGGCCTATGCGCGCCGCCACAACATCAAGCCGGGCCTCACAGGATGGGCCCAGATCCACGGGCTTCGCGGCGAGACGGACACTGACGACAAGATGCGGGCGCGCGTCGAGCACGATCTATACTACATCGATCATTGGTCGTTACTTCTCGATGTCCGTATCATCCTGACGACCGTCTTCTCGTCGCGCGCCTACCGGAATGCGCGCTAGGTCCGCGGCCGTTCGGATTGCGACACGCTGTGCGAGCGAGGTGCGTGCTGGCGAACGGCGACGGCGAGCGTCTGTCCCATCCCTGGCCTCATCCTGAGGCGCCGGAGCGCAGCAGAGGCCTCGAAGGCGGGCTCCAGAAATCGCGCGACTGGCTGGAGGGCGCCCTCGAGGCGGCTTCGCCGTATCTCAGGACGAGGATGCGGAGGGGATGATCCGGTCCCACCGAGATCCTACCACGCGCACGCTTCGCGACTGCCTGCCCAAGCAGGTCCGGTTCTCCGGCTGACGGCCGATCTCCGGATCCTGACGCACGCGACCGCGCCGGTGCGCGTCTCGACCTCTTGCGCATCGGCTGGACATCCCGCCTCCACCAGCCACCCGCGCCGGCACGCGCAACCGCTGGTCGAGCCCACGGGAACCCACAACGGACGCTGCGCATCCGCCTGCGTCATTGTCACCGCATCGTGTAAATCTTCCGGCGCAGGCTTGACTGTATCTTCCATCCGCCCGGTGACTGATAGACCGTCCAGAGTGGCGGCTCGGCCGACGGTTTCATGCACCGTCCGGTCACCCTGATGAGGTCGGATGATGAGAGAAGCGACGTTTCGCGAGATGGCAGACTGGATCAGCGCCCTCGAAGCGAATGACGAGCGCCGCCTCCAGCCGATCGTGCACATGGCCAGCGGCAAGACCTTCGCCTGCGCCCGTCTCGGGCTCAGCGGACACCGCGTCACGCTCCACCTTGCAGATGGAAAGCGGATCCGCGCCGACGTGGAATCCGTCGAAGCCATCGAGGTCCCACACGTCGATTAGGTGGACGCAGCGCGCTGAGCCCGCGGCCGGATGCACTGCTGCGTCAGGACGGCGTTCCGCGTCCCTCTCGGTTCATTGAGTGGAAGGCGGCGCCCGCTTCGCTGAGTGTTGGGCCAAACCTCACTTTCGTTACTTCAGATCGGCGCGCCCGACGCGCTGCTCCTCAATGTCGGTTTGAAAACGAAATATCCGTCGAGGATGAATTTCGTTGTATACCCGCAGATCAGCACCAGAGTACCTGTAACGTAGTAAAGCGCGCACTCGCCGTACTTATAATATACAAGGCCCTGCGACGTCAGGTACAGGCCCGTCATGAGCACGCTGGTCCCCAGATAAAGGGCCATGACCCAGATCTCCTGCGCCGCACCGGACGAGGTGTGATAGAAGATGTAGTTCCGGTCGAGCAGGTACTTTGCGCCGAATCCCGCCCCCGTTCCGGCGATCAGCGCCACATAGATGGCCCCGGCTCCCGGCACCGTCCGGAGCATGCAGAATTGCATCAGCCAGTTGATCGCGATCGAGAGCAGCGCGAACCCCGCGTAGCGCAGCATCAGGGATATGCGATCGAGGGGCATCTGCATTTCCTCTCCGGCTCTCAAGGTGCGCGGCGCGTCCGAACTCCGCGGGCGCTGGCGGCGTCCGGCATCAGGGCGAGACGGGCCGGATGCCCGATCACAGGTAGGAACGGGCATCTTCAGCGCGCCGAGGGCGGCCATGGCCGACAAAGGCGGTCAGGCGCCGCGACCGCGGCATCCGAAAAGCCCAGGCGTCGAACCGCTTCTGCCAGGGTCGCTCCACGAAGTGATACGTCCCGGTGGCGACGCCGATGACGGCGGCGATGTAACAGAGCGCGACGAGATCACCCATCCAGAGTGGCCCGACGGCCAGCACATCGACGGGACGACCCGCGACGTCCATGCCGATGCGCAACTTTCGATGCAGAATTTGTTCAAGGACCCGCGATCCACCGTTGATGCCGGTGATGATCACGAAATGAACCAGGTAGATCGAGTAGGAAATCTTCCCGAGGTATTGGAAGCCCCCCGTGCAGAGCACGCGCGAGACCTGGCCCTCTTCGAAGGCGAAGACGATGATGGTGCCGGCAAACAGCATGGGAAGAACGATGACCAGTTCGTGCAGCCACGCAAACTCGAAGGCGAGACCGATCAGGAGGAGCGCGACGATCTCGAGATAGGCCCAGGGCAGGCGGACACGGCTGCGAATGTAACGGAACGCGCCGTACGCGGCGACGCCGAGGAAGAAGTTGCAGACGCAGATCGGAAAGGCGGCCCGCAGCCACGCGGCGCCCTGCACCTGCAGGAGGAAGGCCGCGACCCCACCGGCGGTCAGCGCGATGGCGAGAGCCACAAGGCTCAGGCGGCCGTAGACCCGGAAGCAGATCCAGCCGAACAGCAGATACGTGAAGAACTCGGCGCTGATGCTCCAGCTCGGCACATTCCAGGTTGGCATCGGGAAGGTGCCAAGACCGTGGAGCAGGAACGTGTTCAGGATCAGCGCGTGCAATCCGGTTTCGCCGACGAAGGCGCCTGCACCGGCGCGCAGATCGGCGAAGCGAAGCGCCGACCATTTGATGACCTCGTAGGCGACGAGGAGGCCCAGCGTGAACGCGTGGAGGGGCCAGAGGCGACCGACGCGCCGGACGATGAACGCCGCCAGCGAGATCCGGTCACGGAGCGAGCTTGCATAGGCGTGCGCGAGCACGAAGCCGCTGAGCACGAAGAAGAACTCGACGAAATATCCCCCGTTTCGAACAAGGGAGACGTCGTAGAACGTGCCGAGGACGCTCAGGTGATACAGGCAGACCACGAGGGCGGCCGTGCCTCTCCAGCCGTCCAGGGCCGCGAAACGCAGATCGGCACCGGCGTCGACACGTTGATCCGGACGAGGCGCGGTGAGACCGTTCTGCGCGCCGGGCTGTCGTGTGGCGGCCTCTCGCTGGCCGACGCCCGGGTCGTCAGACCATGTTTGCGTCACGCGCCGGGCCTCCCGTCGCCGAGCGCGGCTGGGCGTGCGCGTCCGCTCTCGCCCAGCCGCATGAGGCCGCCATAGGCGCCGATGAGCAGCACGATCACGAAGTGTCGAACGAGTCCCTGTGTCAGCACCATCGGAATGAGGAGCACGCCGCACAAAGCGAGGAACGAGAGCGCGCCGGGGCGGCGCAGCTCGGTCCGGCCGGCGGCGAACATGCCGGCGAGCCCCAGGGCTACCAACACCGCGTAGGCCGCACGATCGACGCCGGCGGAGACCAAGCACCCGTAGCGGCCATCATCCAGGCAGGCGTCGCCGGACAGCAGACCGACGACGCGCTCGCCCAGGCGCTTGAGCGCGCCCGCCGGGTCCGCCTGGATCTCGTCGAGGGCAATCGCCTTGAAGATCCGACGCTTGTTCTCGTCGTGCAGCCACTGCTCGTAGCGGTTGTCGGGCACCACGCGCGGCTTCGGATAGGCGACCCGGTCCCCGGCGGCGTACCGGCGCTCCATCTCGGCGAAGAGCAGGTCGTCGGCGACCCCGCGGGGATGGCTGTTCAGGTACGGATTGTTGTTGCGGGCAAGATTCTCCTCGGCGGTCGTGGCGAACAACACCACGCCGGTGTGCAGGCTGTTCTGGACGACGAAATAGGGCCCCGCGACGGCCAGGAAGGCGGCGACGAACATCCAGCGCCGGCGGAGATCGAGGAATGCGAGCACCGACAGGTACGCGGCACAGAGCGCGAAGACGGCGTGTGTGAGGCAGGTCAGACCGGTGATCGCACCGAGTGCCGCGTAGCGCAGCGGCGGCGCCGGATCGGGTCTGGCGGAATCGAACAGGCGCCCGCGCACGAGTGTGTGGCACGCGAGGCCGACCAGAAGGATCGCCAGGTTCTCCGGCCGGATCTGGAAATAGGTCGTGGTCCCCACCAGGAAGCAGGCCGGCACGACGAGCGAGAGCAGCCGCAAGCGCAGATCGTCGATGCTCCGCGTGAAGAATGCGAAGCCCGAGAACACCAAGGCGACGTTGACCAGCCGCAGCCCGGGCACGCCGAGGCCGGTCGCGGCTTCGAGGGCGCCCATCAGGGCCGGGTAGAGCGGCGGCCAGATGCCGCCGCCATAGGCGGAAGCGATCAGGTCGGAGCCCAATTCGCCCCGCCAGATCCGGGCGAAGATCATCGTCCGGCGCAGATGCTCGGTCTCGTCCGAGTAGGTCACCGCACTCGACAGGATCCCGTCCCGTGCGAGGAGCGCGAGGGCGGCCGAGAAGATCAGCCCGAGCAGGACCAAGTCCGCCTCGCGCCATCCACGCCCGGCGCGGGCCATTTCGGGGACCGGAAGTGTCGACGAGGCGCCCATCAGAACTTCAGCCGCATGAAGAGGGGTTCGGGCAGCAGGCGGATCGGCAGCATGATCCAGCGCCAGCGTCCGAGGGTGTAGATCACCGAGCGGCGACCGAGATGGGCGCGGACGATCTCCTGGGCGACCTGCGCGGGCGAGGCCGTGAGCACCGCTGGCAGCTTCATGCCGCTCGTCATCCGGGTATCGACGAAGCCCGGCTTCACCGTCAGCACGTGGATGCCGCGCGCCCGCAGCCGGGCGCGCAGGCCCGATAGGAACGCGCTGAACCCGGCCTTGGCCGAGCCGTACAGGTAGTTGGAGGCGCGCCCGCGATCCCCGGCGACGGAGCTGACGCCGATGATCGTGCCGGATCCCCGCCCCAGCATCCGGTTGGCCAGGGCCGAGAGGATGAGCGCCGGGGCCACGTAATTCGTCGTCATCACGGCCTCGGCGAGCGCCGCGTCGCTCTCCGAGCGCTCCTGCTCGCCGAGCAGCCCCGCCACCGAGATCACGGTCGCGGGCACGACCGGCAGCGCGTCGAGGAACCGCGCGCGGCTGTCTGCGTCCAGGAGATCGAGGGCGATGGATCGCGCGCTCACGCCGTAGCGGTTCTGAAGATCGAGGAGGTCGGCGTCGAGCCGGTCGGGCTGGCGCGCCGCCAGGATCAGGGCCGCGCCGCGCTTGGCGTATTCGTGCGCCAGGGCGAGACCGATATCGGAGGTCGCGCCGACGATCAGGACCGGGGACAGGTCCGCGCTCATGCCGGTGCTCCCGGATGCTGGCGTTGAGACCCGGTATCGGGCGGAGCAAGGTCGGCGATCATCGGTGTCATAGCCCGAGCCTCTCTGACTGAACGGATCGAAACCGCTGCCGCGGGTCGTAGCGGTCGCGCGTGCGGGAGAATTCATCGAGGCGCGGGTAGCCGTCGCGCAGGAGCCCGGCCCCGCCGCGGGCGTCCTTGGCCAGGTAGAGGCGCCCGCCATGGGCCGCCACGACCTCGTCGAGCTCGGTAAGCAGGCTGAAATTGCCGGCCGTCGCCTGGAAATCCAGCGCCAGGGTGTAGCCCCGGAGCGGGAACGAGAGCGGCCCGCGCGCCTCCTGCCCGCACAACTTCAGCACCGCCAGGAACGAGCCGGTGCCGCGGGCGGCGATCATCGTGAGCAGTTCGCGCAGGGCCTCGGTGCAGGAGGCCAGAGGCAGCACGCATTGGTGCTGCACGAACCCCTGCCGCCCGTAGATCCGGTTCCAGTGCAGGAGCGCGTCGAGCGGGTAGAAGAACGTCTGGTACGAGACCAGGGCGCGACCCGTCTTCGCGCGCCGGTAGTAGACCGCATTGAGCGCGCCCATGCTGTAGCGGTTCAGGGCGAAGCTCGGGGGCGAGGCCGGGAGCGTCCGGCTCCGGACGGGCGCCGTGCAGTAGGCGCGGCCGCCGCGATCCGGCGGCAGGTCGCCCAGGGTGGCGTGCTCGCCCCGGTAGACGACGCCGCGGCCGAGGGCGGGCCCGCGAGCGAGGCAGTCGATCCAGGCGACCGAGTAGGTCGACTCGGAGGCGTCCTCCAGCGCGTGCAGCGTCTCCGACAGGTTTTGCGTCCGTGTCGTGTCCTGGACGACGAGGTCGGTCTCCACCGGCCGGAGCCGGAAGGTGGCGCGCAGGATCACGCCGGTGAGGCCCATGCCCCCTTGCGTCGCGGCGAAGAGGTCGGGGTTCTCATTGTCGCTGCAGCGCACCACCGAGCCGTCGGCCAGGGCGAGGTCGATGGAGATCACGTGACGGCCAAAAGTCCCGTCGCAGTGATGATTCTTGCCGTGAACGTCGCTGGCGATGGCGCCTCCCACGGTGACGAAGCGCGTGCCGGGCGTGACCCAGGGGAACCAGCCTCGGGGCAGGAACACCTCGATCAGCTCGTCCAGCGTCGTGCCGGCCTCGCAGGTGACCACGCCGGAACTCGGATCGAAGGAGGCGATGCGGTTCAGCCGCGTGACCACCACGGTGGCGGCGCGGTTGAGCGCGGCGTCGCCGTAGGACCGGCCCGCGCCGCGGGCGATCAGGGTCGAGCGCGCGCCGATCGTGTCCATGACCTGTTCGGTATCCCGAGGACGCAGGACGGCGCAGTCCACGCGCGGGTAGTTGCCCCAGCCGGACAGCATCATCACAAGGGTCCCTGACCTGCTTCGGGCTCGGTCGTCGCACGGATCCGCATGGGGCTCAGATGCTCGCCGCGATGATCACCGCGCAGGCGACGCCCGTCACCAAGCTGACCCTGTCCTTCAGGGCGAACACGATCGGGTCGTCGTCCATCTCGCCCCGGCGCGTCTTCAGGATCATCCGGCTCACCCAGAACAGGAGCGCGAGGCAGATCAGCCACATGCGCTCGGGGTGGCGGTACAGCGCCGAGACGGCGTCGCTGTTGAGGTAGAGGGCCATGACCAGGGCGGTGAGGTAACCGCTCGCCGCGGCCATCGATTCGAGGGAGGGCAGATCATCCAGCTTGTAGCCGCGGCCCGCCGGGTCGCCCTTGCCGGCCTGCACGCGATCGACCAGCTCCGCGCAGCGCTTCACGAGAGCGAGGCACAGGAACAGGAAGATCGACAGCGCCTGGAGCCAATGCGACAGCGTCAGACCGACGGCGGCGGCGCCACCGACCAGGCGACAGGCGTAGAGGACCGCCAGGGCGACGACATCCGCCACCATCTTCCGCTTGAGGTAGAGGGAGTAGACCGTCGTCAGCATGAAGTAGCCGCCGAGGACCAGCAGGAACTCCGGCGGCAGCGCCGCCGCCAGCAGGACGGAGGCCGTCAGGAGCGCCGGGATCATGGCGGCCCCGTGGACGAGGGGGACGCGCCCGGAGGCGAACGGGCGACGGCACTTCCGGGGATGCGCCCGATCCGACCGCAGATCGAGGAGGTCGTTCAGGACATAGACGGCGGAGGCGCAGAAGCTGAAGCTCCAGAACGCCAGCACGCAGAGCATCAGCGTGGGCCATCCGGCATGGGCGGCCAGCGCGGGGGCGAAGACGAGGATGTTCTTGAGCCACTGGTGCGGGCGCAGGGCGCGCAAATAATCGCGCCACGGCGTCGTACCCGCGTCGAGGGACACGGCATCCGGGCTGAGCATCTTCAGCTTGCGGAACAGCCGGTCGGTCCCCCCGGCCATCAGAGCCTTCCGGCACCGGCCCCAGACGTGGAGATCGACGCTCGAGCCTCCGATGTAGTCGAAGCGCCGCTCACCGAAGCGGCGACACAGGGCATCGGCCTTGGCGCGCCCCGAAAGGTTCACGCCTCCCGAGGACCCGAGCACGCCGTCGAACAGCCCGACCCGGGCGCTCATCGCCTCGACGAGGCGGATGTCCGAGGCGGAGGCGAGATAGATCTGTCGGCCCGCGGCCTTCTCCGCGCGGATCCGCGCGACCACGGCCTCGTTCAGGGGAATGCCCCCGATGTCGAGCCGCAACTCGTCGACGAGGCGTGCCTTGAGGGCACCCTTGCCGCTGCGCAGGCTCAGGAGCGCGGAGGCCGCCCGCAGCGGCCGGCTCGCCGCAAGGGCGAGGAAGGACTCGACGAGCAGATCCGAGTGGATCAGGGTTCCGTCGAGATCGACCACGAGAGGGATCTCGGTCGGGGCGACGCCGGAAAAAGCCGCGCTGTCGGCGGCCGCGGCGGGCCCGCGCGGGAGCTCGATGATGGCATCGACGTCGTCGAGCAGTGAGGGCAAACTACTCACGTTGCCGGATCTCCACGCTACGATGCTGACAAGAAGAGGAAAAACAGCCTCTCGACTGCTTTGAGCCATCTCTTCCGTCACTGAATAGCTGGGCCTCGGCGTCGCCACATGACTTTTGTCAACACGCCGCCGCACTGCACAGCCTAACTTGCAAACGTGCACTTCCGAGCCGCGGAATGTTCGCGCCCCGCTCCTTAAAGCGGTGTTCCACGAGCAAGCGTGCCCAGAGAATCCCTGATGGCCATGCACGTAGAGCCGGTTGAACTCTCAGCCCGGCAGTTCAACCTGCTCGAACTGTCCCGGATTCTTCGGCGACACTGGCGAGTTCTCGCGCTGGCAATCATCGTCTGCACGGGCGCCGGTGCCGCCTACGCCTTGCTTGCCGCGCCGGTCTACCAATCCACCGCGCGGATGCTCATTGACACGCGGCGGGCGCAGCTGTTCTCGCCGCAGCAATCGGTCGTCTCAAGCGACACTTTCGACGCCGCCTCGGTGGAGAGCCAAGTCGAGGTGATCCGCTCCGAGAACTTGGCGCGATCGGTGATCCGCGATCTCAAGCTCCTCGACGATCCCGACTTCATGCCGAAATCCTCGGGTCTCGGCAGCATGATCACGGCGCGACTCGCGCGCCTGCTCGGCAAGGATTCGACTCCCACCGCGGAGGATCGCGTCCGCGAAGCCCTGAGCCGCTTCGGGAACAACCTGAAGATCAACCGCCTCGGCATCACCTACGTCATCGAGATCAGCTTCTCCGCGCGGACGCCGCAGCTCGCGGCGCGCATCGCCAATGGCGTGGCGGCCGGCTACATCGCGGGCGAGCTCGACGCCAAGCGCGAGACGACGCGGCGAGCCACCGTCTGGCTCCAGGATCGGATCTCGGAACTGCGCGAGCAGACCTTCGCGGCGGACCGGGCGGTCCAGTCGTTCAAGGCGGACAACAATCTGGTCACGATCGGGCGCAGCCTGATCAGCGATCAGCAGCTCGCCGAACTCAGCACGCAGCTCACCACTGCGCGCGGTCTGACCGCCGAGACGCATGTGCGGCTCGAATGGGCGCAACGGGCGCTCAAGGACGGGATGCCCGACGCCACGACGATCGACAGCCTGAAGAGCGATGTCCTCGGCCGCCTGCGCCAGCAGATCGTCGACCTGACGGCGCGCGAGCAGGATTGGTCCCGGCGCTTCGGCCGCGACAATTCCGCGTCCGAGAGCCTGCGTACGTCGCTCAAGCAGGCCCAGCGCGCCTTCGAGGACGAGCTCCGGCGGCTCGCCGAGGTCTATCGCGGCGAGTTCGAGGTGGCGAAGGCGCGCGAGGAGGCGATCCAGACCAATCTGGGCCACATGCTCAAGGTGTCGGCCGACACGGACCTCAAGGCGGTCGGGTTGCGGGAGCTAGAGAGCTCGGCCCAGAGCTACAAGGGCCTCTACGACAGCATGCTGACGAAGTTCATGGAGGCCAGCCAGCAGGCGCTGCTGCCGACCACCGACGCCCGGATCATCACGGCCGCCTTTCCCCCCTCCGGCAAATCCGAGCCGCGGACCATGATCGTCCTGGCCGTGTCGGGCGTGCTCGGCCTGATGGCGGGTTTCGGCGTCGCCTTCCTGCGGGAGGCCACGGACCGGGTGGTCCGCCGTCCGGATCAGATCGAGGCCGCCACCGGGGCCGAGTGCCTCGGCCTGCTGACCGAAATCCCGGCCGGGAAGACCCTGCCCCTGCCGGCGGTGACCTGCACGGGCGAGCGCCAGATCCGCTGCACCACGCTGATCGAGCGCTACTCGGTGATCGAGCCGACCTCGCTGTTCACCGAGACGCTGCGCTCGATCCGGGTCGCGATCGACGTGGAATCCGGCGACCAGGCACAGATCATCGGCATTACCTCCACGCTCCCCGGCGAGGGCAAGAGCACGATCGCGCTCAACCTCGCGCGGCTGATCGCCCATGGCGGACATCGCGTCCTGCTGATCGACGGCGATCTGCGCCGCCGTGCGCTCACCCTCGGCGTCAGCGAGGCCGGCGCCCCGGCCCTGGTCGAGGTGCTCCGGGGCGAGGTGCCCGTCTCGGACGTGCTCTGGCAGTGCCCCGACACGGGGATGCATTTCCTTCCGGTCGGCGCCTACGAGGGCGGCCGGCACATGGCCGAGCTGATCCCAGCCTCGGGCCTGGCGCAGGTGCTGTCCTGGACGCGCGAGGCGTTCGACTACGTCCTGATCGACCTTCCGCCGCTCGTGCCGGTGGTCGACGTGCGCGCGGCCAACCGGCTGATCGATCGGTTCGTCCTGGTCGCAGAATGGGGGCAGACGACACAGGACGTGATCCGCACCGAACTCGCCGCGAATCGCGTCATCCGCGACAAGCTCCTGGGTGTCGTCCTCAACCGCATCGACCCCCGCTTCCTCAAGCAGATCGACGCGAATCGCGGCAGCCGATACGGCACCTACCTGCAGCCTTCCCAGGCTGAGCTTGCGGCCCAGGCTGTCCCGACATGGCGCAACGCGATCCCGCGGATGCTCGCCTCGCTGCGCCACGGCCGGTCGGCGCCGCGGCGTCGCGAGCAGCGCGGCGGTGCCGGACAGGCCCCGCCCGCGCAGGCCAGTACCACCCGGCACGGCGGCGAGGCCTCATGACCCCGTCGCCCGTCTCACAGCGTCCGGCGGCCAGCCCATACGGCGACCGGTCGTCCGATGCAGCGCGGCTCGACGCCTTCAAGGGTCTTTTCATCGCGCTCATCGTGGCCGGGCACAACCATACCTTCGAGGCCGTCGCCGGCGAGGCGCGGGGCGGCCTCTACCTGATCCACGTGGCGATGTTCCTGCTGCTGCCGTTCCTCCGGCCACGGAGCGAATGGAGCCGCCTCGGCTGGGCCGACGGCCTGGTCCGCTACGGCTGGCCGATGGTGGTCTTCTGCACCCTCTACGCGGGCCTGTTCGCCCTCTTCAGCGGCCGAAGCCCGGGCGAGGCCGTCCTCGCCGTCCCCTACGCCGCCTTGGCGATGAGCGCGCCGGCGTTCGAGCAGGTCACCGGCCTGCAGATCCTCTGGTTCCTGCCGGCCCTGATCGGCTTGCGCTTCGCCCTGAAGCTTCTCGGCGCCGCGGCGATGCCGTCCCTGCGCCTGCTGCTTGTCCTGGCATTCGCCGCGCACCTGTGCGTCGGGCTGCTGCCCCAGGCCTGGCTCCAGGTCACGCCGCTCGGCTGGCCGATCGTCGCCTATATGCTCTTTCCCGGTCTCGTCGCGCACGCGCTTCAGAGCGGCGGGTTCCGCATACCCCTCCGGCAGGTCGGGCCGGCGCTGCTCGTCGCGATCCTCCTCGCCGTGCTCTACCGCCATGCGGGAGCCGTCTTCGGCGCGTCGCCCTCGGCGCCGCTGTTCTCGCTGGGCAAGCTGGAAGTCCCCTCGATCGCCGAACCGGTCCGGCTGCTCGCGGCGGATGCCGCGCAGCTGATCGTCCTGTTCTCGGGCCTGACCCTGTGCGGGCTCGCGGCGATGCAGGTCATCTTCTCGGATCTCGGCCGGCACTCCCTCGAGATCTACCTGTTCCACCAGCCGATCTACATCGGGCTGCTCGCCGTGAGCCGGAAGCTCGGGATTGCCGCCGGCGATATCGGCATGGGGCTGGTGCTGTTCGCGCTCACCCTGGCGCTCGCCTTCGCGATGGCCCGCCTCCTGGCCGGCTTCCCCCGGCTGCGGCGCCTGCTGTTTCCGCAGGGCGCCCCGGACCTGCGGCGGCTGTCGGCGCCGCGGGTCGGCGCGGCCGTGCCGATCCGCGCCCGCGCGTCCGACACGCCGGCCGGTCGATGAGAGCGACGATGCCCGGACACATCGCGGCGGACGCCGCACTCCAGACGAGGACAGCAAGCATGCGACAGCGCAGTGCGAGACGGCTCGGCCTGACGGTTGTGCTCGCGACCCTGTTGGTTTCCGGGCAGAGCGCTGCCGACCCCGCGGCCGCGCCGACGCGGCCGGGCGTCAACGCGGCGGCCCACCGGATGGAGCCCGGTGACGTTCTGGAGATCAACGTCGTCGGCACGGCCGACCTGAAACAACGCGTGGTGGTCGGGCTCGACGGCGACATCCAGCTCAATCTGGCGGGATCAGTCCCGGCGGCGGGCCTGACCCTGCAGGAGCTGCGCGGGCAGATCTGCACGGCGCTGTCGCGGAAGGTGCTCAAGCAGCGCACGCTCGACGGACGGGACACGGTGCAGACGATCGAGCCTGACGATGTGACTGTCACGATCGCGGAGTATCGCCCGATCTACATCAGCGGCGACGTGGCGCGTCCCGGCGAGATCCCGTTCCGCCCGGGCATCCTGGTGGGCCAGGCCATCACCCTGGCCGGCGGCTACGACATCATGCGGTTCCGGCTCAGCAATCCGTTCCTCGATACCGCCGACATGAAGAGCGACTACGACACGCTCTGGATGGATCTGGTGCGCGAGCAGAGCCGCATCGCGCGCCTGGAGGCCGAGTTGAAGGGGCAGGCCGATCTGGGCAGTTTCGACGTCCGCGGCACCCCGCTGCGTCCCGCAGCCGTGCAGCAGATCATCCGCCTCGAGGCGGACCAGATGAAGGCCCGCAACGCCGACTACCAGAAGGAGCGCGACTTCTTCGAGCGCGCCATCGCGCAGTCCGACAACAACCTCGCGGTCCTGACGGAGCAGCAGAAGAACGAGAAGGAGGGAGCGGACCTCGACGCCTCGGATTACGAGCGGATCCGCGAGCTGTTCCAGCGCGGAGCGGTGCCGATCACCCGGCTGACCGATGCACGGCGCTCCATGCTGCTCTCCTCCACGCGCTCACTCCAGACGCAAAACCAGATCGAGCAGGTGAAGAAGGACCGCGAGGACGCCCGGCGCAACCTCCAGCGGACGTCCGACAAGCGCCAGATCGAACTGACCCAGGATCTCCAGAACGCGGTCTCCAAGATCGCGGCTCTGCGCAACAAGCTGGAGGCCGTCGGGGACAAGCTGGTCTATACCGGCCTCGTCAAGTCGCAGCTCGTCCGCGGCAAGGGCGGGGAGCCCGATCTCAAGATCTCGCGGCGCAGTGCGACGGGGCGGGTGCGCCGCCCGGCCCGGGACGATACCGAACTCCTGCCCGGCGATGTGCTGGAGGTGACGCTGGAAGCCGAGCTGGTCCCGCCCCTTCCCCCTCAGACGAACTTCTCCAATGACAAGCCGACTTCGCAGGCCGATCAGCCCGCGGCGGTCGTGGACCAAAGGGACGGCACGCGCGGCGCCACCGTGGCCGTCAACGAACCGGGCCGGTCGCCCGTCCGGGCGAGCCCGGACCGCAAGCCGGCGGGCGAGCGCGGCGCCGGCAGCGGAGCCGCCCGGTGACGGCACCGTCCCTGACGGAGCGCGCCGTGGCGGCCGGTCTCGTGCTGGCGCTCGCCGGGCTTTTCAGCGGGCTCACGGCCAACACGCCGCTGGGCAGCCTGAAGCCGTTCGACATCCTGATCATGCTGATCACGGTGCCCTGCCTCGCGAGCAAGAGCCTGGCGGACTTCAAGATCAGCACGGGCCTGCTCCTGATGATCGTCTTCTATCTTGTCTGCACGGTGCCGAGCTGCCTGGAGAACGACTTCCTCTATGGCCTGCGCCGGGCGATCCAGGTCATGATCCTCGTGTCGTTCGGGGTCGTGCTGCTGAACGTGAACCCCGCCGCGCTCACGCGCCGGCACTACGTCCTCGCCCTCGCCGTCATGGCCTGCATCGTCGCCGTCAACGTCGTGTGGCACGTGGCGAACGGCTATCTGACCGATTGGAAGCGGCTCGGGGACCCGAAGTCACTGTTCATCTTCCTGCCGGCCTGCGTCGGCGTCGGGATCGTGCTCAAGGTTCTCCCGCGCAACGCGCTCACGGCCGCGATCTGGGCGCTCCTGTGCGTGCTCATCCTGATGTCGGGCGAGCGCAAGGCGCTTCCGGCCTTCTTCCTGATCAGCCTGGCCGTCTACCTCGACCTGAACAGCCTGCGCGGCTTCGCGCTGGCGGTCGTCGCCGGCCTCGTCGTCGTCATCGCCGGCGATATCGTCCTCGATGGCTACGTCTTCCGCCGCATCGAGAGCATCTTCGCGGGCTCGGATCCGCGCAACGATCCGCTCTACATCCTCCAGGGCGGGATCCCCGCCTCCCTGAGCGATGCCCAGCGGAAGCTCGGCATCCAGGTCGCGACCCAGCTGTTCCACGACAATCCGATCTTCGGCTCCGGGATGGAATCGACTGTGAATTATGCGCGAAGCCATTTCTCGAACTATCCGAAGTTCCTCACCGGTGTGGCGCACAACGAATTCTGGAGAGTACTGGCCGAGCACGGCATCTTCGGCATGACATTTATGCTGATACCGATGCTGAGAACACTCTATCTGACGGCGATGGACAGTATCACCCTGTACCGCCTGAACGGGCAGACCACCTACCCGCGCTGCATGCTCATCATCCTGGTCCCGATCGCGGCCTACATGTGGTCCGAAGGGTCGGGCGTCGAAATGTTCGCGCTGATCATGCTCGTCGCGCTCCTGCCCGACCTCATGCCGGGGATCGCGGCGCGGGCCCAGGCGCACACCCGGCCGGTATCCCGTCGCGCGCTCGTCGCCTTGCCCGCCTGATCGGATCAAGACGCCGCGCCGCCAACCCGTCGCCCAGACCCGGTTTCAACCAAGGAGATCCAGATGAAGATCACGATCGTCGGCTCAGGCTATGTCGGGCTCGTCTCCGGCGCGTGCTTCGCGGATTTCGGCCATAGCGTCGTCTGCGTCGACAAGGATGCCGACAAGATCGCCGCGCTCAAGGCCGGCCGCATGCCGATCTACGAGCCGGGCCTCGACGCGCTGGTCGCCGAGAACGTGCGGCAGGAGCGGCTGATCTTCACCACCGACCTGGCCGCCGCGGCCTCGGACGCCGATGCGGTGTTCATCGCGGTGGGCACGCCCTCGCGCCGCGGCGACGGCTTCGCCGACCTGAGCTTCGTCCACGCGGTCGCCCGGGAAATCGCCCCGGCGCTGCGCGGCTATACGGTGGTCTGCACCAAGTCGACGGTGCCGGTGGGGACGGGCGACGAGGTCGAGCGGATCATCCGGGAGGCCAACCCGGCCGCGGAGGTCTCGGTGGCGTCGAACCCCGAGTTCCTGCGCGAGGGCGCGGCGATCGCCGACTTCAAGCGGCCCGACCGGATCGTGGTCGGCACCCAGGACGCCCGCGCCGAGGCGGTGATGCGCGAGGTCTACCGGCCGCTCTACCTCAACCAGGCGCCGATCCTGGTCACCGACCGGCGCACCGCCGAGCTGACCAAGTACGCCGCCAACGCGTTCCTGGCCGCCAAGATCACCTTCATCAACGAGGTCGCCGACCTGTGCGAGGCGGTCGGGGCCGACGTCCAGCAGGTCGCGCGCGGCATCGGCCTCGACAAGCGCATCGGCCCGAAGTTCCTGCATGCCGGGCCGGGCTATGGCGGCTCGTGCTTTCCCAAGGACACGCTGGCGCTGGTCAAGACCGCCCAGGATGCCGGCACGCCGCTGCGGCTGGTCGAGACCGTGGTGGCGGTCAACGACCAGAGGAAGCGCGCCATGGCCCGCAAGGTGATCAAGGCCTGCGGCGGCTCGGTGCGGGGCAAGACGGTGGCGCTGCTCGGGCTGACGTTCAAGCCCGACACCGACGACATGCGCGACGCGCCCTCGCTGGCGATCGTGGCCGGGCTGCAGGATGCCGGCGCGCGGATCGTGGCCTACGATCCGGAGGGCATGGCCCACGCCCGCACGCTGATGCCGGAGGTGACCTACGCCGAGGATGCGTATGCCTGCGCCGAGGGCGCCGACGCCCTGGTCATCGTCACCGAGTGGAACGCCTTCCGGGCGCTGGATCTCGGTCGCCTCGCCCGGATCATGAACGCGCCGGTCATGGTCGATCTGCGCAACATCTACCGCTCTCAGGATGTCCGCGCGAAGGGCTTCTCGTACCGGGGCATCGGGACCGATCCCGGCCCGTCCCAGGCGGACAAGGCGTAGGACTGTGCCGGAGCCGGCCGCGACGGTCGTCGAGGGGCGGACCGCCCGGGCGCAGCGCCGCGCCCGGTGGACGGGATGGCGCGATGCCGCAGGCGTCCCGCCGACCGGCGCGGCGCTGCGGCGCGGGGTGGCCGGCTGGCTCTTCCTCATCGGTGTCGCGCTCATCGTGATCGGCATGGCGCTGGCCCGCTGGGACGTGCGGCCGGGACTCGAGGGCGTTCGGCGTCTGCCCGGCAATCAAGGGCCGGGTCTGCCCGATCGGGTCGCGTCGTGGCCTCCACCTCCGGAGCGGCGGCCCGGTTGACGCGCCGGACGGTCTCGGCCGCCTTGCGGGCCGGCGGCCGAGACGCTAGGGATCTGAACCCCTCGCCGGGGTGTCGGGGTGTGGCGCAGTCTGGTAGCGCACCTGGTTTGGGACCAGGGGGTCGTAGGTTCGAATCCTATCGCCCCGACCATTCGTTCAGGAGCATGTCGCGTCAGATGCCGAGCGCCCGGATCTTCCGTCCATCTCGGGATGCCACGCAGTCGGGCCTCGCCCGGACCAAGCAGTGGATCCTAGAGTTCGACCGGACCAGCCCGCGCGAGATCGACCCGCTCATGGGTTGGAACGGATCCTCCGACATGATGCAGCAGGTGCGGCTGGAGTTCGACACCGAGGAGGAGGCCGTGGCCTACGCGAAGCGCGAGGGCATCGCCTACCGGGTCGAGCAGCCGGCAAAGTCGGCCCTGCGCAAGGGCCTGTCCTACTCCGACAACTTCAAATTCAACCGCACGGCGCCCTGGACGCACTGACGCGTCAGGTTTCCCGGCGCGCCCGCCACGCGGCATAGGGCGCGTCGCCGGCCGGTCGGATCTGGCTCAGCCGCATCGGCTGCGCATCGAGGGGCTGGCACAGTTCGGCGTAGATCGTGGCGCTGCCGGCTCCGTATTGCTCGGCCTCCTCGGCCGAGAAGGCGAAATAGCCCTGCTTGAAGCCGGCGAGCCGCATCGCGGCATGGCACATCGGGCACGGGCGGCCGCTCGCGTACATCACGCAATCGGACAGGTCGCGACGGCCCAGGATCTGGCTCGCCTCGCGCAACGCCACCATCTCGGCATGGGCGCTCGGGTCGTTGGTCGCGTGCACGGTGTTGGCCGCGCGCACGAGCACGGCACCGTCGCGCACGATCACCGCCCCGTAGGGTGAGCCCCCGGCCGCGACATTCGACTCGGCGAGCGCCACCGCCTCGCGGATATAGGCCTCGTGCGTGGACATGGATCCGAACTCCTTCGCCGGCGCTCCAACGCCGCGCGCGGCCCCGGAGTTCAGAACGCGTAGCGCACCGTGCAGTACGGCATGGTCTCGGCGAGCAGGGCCTTGAACCGGGCGAGCCATTGGCCCTTCCAGCCGGCCCGGTAGCGCAGGTTCGTGCCGCCGCCCTCGGAGACCTTCGCCTCCTGGATATCCGGCCGCCAGAGCAGATCCTCGGCGCGGGGATGCCAGCCCAGGTTCACGGCGTGCAGATCCGCGTTGTGGGTCAGCATGATGATCTCGCATTTGAGCTGCGCCTTGGCGGCGTCCGATAGCGTTGCGTCGATCTCGGCGAACAGCGCCCGCCAATCGGCCTCCCAGCCCTCGTGGAGGATCACGGGCGAGAAATTGGCATGAACCTCGTAGCCGGCGGCGACGAAGTCATCGATGGCGGCGATCCGCTCCGGGATGGGGGCGGTGCGCACGTCGACGATCTTGGCGATCTTCGCCGGCATGAGCGAGAAGCGGATCCGCGTCTTGCCTTGCGGATCGTAGTCCAGAAGCTCGCGATTCACCGCCTTGGTGGCGAACGAGGCTTTCGCGTTCGGCAGGGCGCGGAACAGCTCGACCATGCTGCGCACGCCGCTGCTGACGGCGGCGTCGACCGAGAGGTCGCCGTTCTCGCCGATGTCGTAGACCCAGTACTCCGGATCGATCGCGTCGGGCTCAGGCAGGGGACCCTGCCGCTTGGCATGCCGGGTGATCGCCGCGCAGGCCTGCTCGACGTTCACGAACAGGGAGATCGGGTTCGAGAAGCCCTTGCGGCGCGGCACGTAGCAATACGCGCAGGCCATGGCGCAGCCGTTGGAGGTGGAGGGCGCGATGAAATGGGCGCTGCGTCCGTTCGGGCGCATCGTCAGGCTCTTCTTCACGCCGAGCACGAGCGTCGAGCGCTTGATGCGAACCCAATCCTCCACGGACCCGGCATTGCCGTGCAGGTCCGGGATGTTCCAGTGGGACGGCACCACGATGCGCTCCGCCGCGGGATAGCGCGCGAGGATCTGCTGCCCGACGGGAAACGCATCGACCGCGGGCTCGTGGTAGATCGTCCGGATGTCGAGGAGATCGCGGGT
Organism: Methylobacterium sp. FW102-HT35C08; assembly: GCF_058790235.1. Taxonomy (NCBI): domain Bacteria; kingdom Pseudomonadati; phylum Pseudomonadota; class Alphaproteobacteria; order Hyphomicrobiales; family Methylobacteriaceae; genus Methylobacterium; species Methylobacterium sp. FW102-HT35C08. The sequence goes on from NZ_JBYTCL010000002.1 coordinate 3,817,505, forward strand.
CAGTGCCATGACGGGTCCGGGAGCCAGAAATGGCCCGTGGATCGATATGGTGTTCGGCAGCCGGACTGAAATGGCTTGCGGCCTGACGCCTCAATCAACCGCAAGACCGGTGCAGATCAGGAAGATCTCTGTTTCTCGGCCGATCTTCAACGATATCTTACGATTCCCTGGCGATCCTCACGCGCCTCTCAGTGGACGTGCGATGATCGTTCAGGACCAGAAGAGATCCGGTCCGGAGACATCCGGCCCCGGCGAGGGCGTCGGACCTGCGGGATGGATGCGCGACGTGCTGATCCGTCGGGACCAGCTCGAAGCCATGCGCGGCAGCGTCCTGACGGCGATCCCCGTCAACATGCTGCTCGGGCTGGCGAGCCTGCTGGTCGCGTACCGAAGCGATCACGGCTTTGCCGGAGCCCTCTGGTATGCGGCCTCGACCGGGGTCAACCTGCTGCGCATCGCGCTCTGCCGTGCGCCCTGCCTCGGTTTGTCCCTGACGGCCGACATGCCGCCACGGATGGCCGAGGCGGCCGCGCACTCGATCGATCGGCATCTGCACGCCAACATCGCCGCGGCGTTCCTGTCCGGCTCGGTCTGGGCGTGCCAGCCCCTGCTCTGCGAGGGCTACACCTCCGCGCAGGCGCTGTTCTATCTCGGCGTGACCTGCGGCGTCACGGCCGGGGCCGTGACCCACGGGACGGCTTTCGCCCGCATCCCGGTCAGCTTCATCCTGCTCCCGCTGCTGTCGGTGACCGGCTGCCTCCTCATCGCCGGGGGTTTCGACCGGACCTGCCTGGCGGCCTGCGTGCTGCTGTATTTCCTCGCCCTGACCCACACCGCCTTCCGCAGCGAGGCCGGGTTCCGCGCAGCGAGCCGGCTCAAGAACGAGGCCACCGCGCTGGCGCGCTCGCGCGCCGAGGCCCATGCGAGCGCGAGCGCCCTCGTCGATGAGATGCGTTGGCGCGCCACCCACGACGACCTCACCGGCCTGCTGAACCGGGCGGGCTTTATCCAGCAGGCGGAAGACCGGCTCGCGGCCGGCGCGCAGAGCCTGCTGCTGCTCGACCTCGACGGCTTCAAGTTCGTCAACGACGTCTACGGGCACAAGGCCGGCGACCATGTGCTGATCGAGGTCGCCCGTCGGTTGCGCGCCGCAGCGCCGGAAACAGCCCTCGCCGCCCGCCTCGGCGGCGACGAGTTCGCGGTGCTGTACGATCACGCCGCGTCCGGGACGTCCCACGACGTGCTGGCGGAGCGCCTCATCGCGGCGGTCGGCCTGCCGTTTGCCGGCTTCGATGCGGGCCGACTCGGGGTCAGCATCGGCATCCATGCCGGACCCGAGCCGAGCCTGACGGAGATGCTGAGCTGCGCCGACGAGGCGCTGTATGCCGCGAAGGCGTCCGGTCAGAGCCAGTTCCGCACCTTCGATGCCGGCTTGCGCGACCGCCTGCAGATGCGACGCGACTTGGAGCGCGACCTCTCTCAGGCGCTGGCCGAGAACGCCCTGGAGGTGTGGTTCCAGCCGATCTACGCCCTGGACGCTCGTACGCTCGTGGGTTTGGAAGCCCTGGTGCGCTGGCAGCATCCCCGGCTCGGCTGGATCGCGCCGCCGGACCTGATCGCCGCGGCCGCGTCGGTCGGCCTGACCGAATCGCTGCTCCGCGCCATCCTCGAGCAGGTCTGCGCGATGATGCAGATCCTGCGCAGCCGGGGACTGGGCACCGTCCGCGTGGCGATGAACGTCTCACCCCGGGAGATGGCGCAGGTTCCGGTGGACGAGATCGTCATCGGCCGGCTGAGCCTGCTCGACCTGCCGCCCGCCATGCTGGAGATCGAGATTACCGAGGAGACGGCGCTCGATATCGGGGCGGTCCAGGGCAAGCTGCAGGCCCTGTCACGGGCCGGTATCCGGGTGGCCCTGGACGATTTCGGCATCGGCTACTCGTCGCTCTCGTCCCTGCGCCAGCTCCGGGCCGACCGGATCAAGATCGACCGGAGCTTCGTCACCGGGCTCGGGACCTGCGAGGACAAGCACGGTCTGGTGCTCGCCGTGCTCGGACTCGGCCGGCTGCTCGGGCTCGAGGTCGTCGCCGAGGGCGTCGAATCGGCCGAGGACCTCCACATCCTGCAGGCGATGGGTTGCCCGTTCCTCCAAGGCTATCACCTCGGCCGACCGATGCCGGTGCACGCCTTGGAGAACACGCTGCTCATCGCACAGACAGAGGCGGCCTGAACGCCGCCCGATCGCGCCGAGACCGATCGAGACCAGGCCGAGGGCCGGGTTGGCCGCCTGTCCCGTCCGTCGGCATCGCGGCGGCGTTGCCATCCGCGCCTCGGGCGTGCGGCACACACCCTCGATGTGTTCGCATCATGAATAGGGCTAATCGCCCAGCCGAATATCGAATATGTATCTATAAGCCGCGAGATGCGCTTTTTTCACATTGCATTTCGTCCGCAAGGGACTGCTTAATCAAGCCCGACGGTAGTGCGACTGCCGGACCGATTGCAGGACTCGTCATGCGCGCCTTGCGCACGCGCCGCGCCCTTTATTCCCTGATGATCGCATCGGCCGCCTGTCCTGTCCCAGCGCAGGCCGAGATGCGCATCGAAGCCGCGAAGATTACCGGTGGGGACCTCTGGATCATCGGGTATGCCGACGATCCCGACACAGAGATTACTCTGGACGACGGGTTTCCGCAGCGAACAGACAGCCGCGGCTACTTCGAGTTCCGAATCGTCTACCATCCCGCCACTTGCATCGCGACGCTGCGCACCCCGCGGCAGTCCCGCGGCGTCGTCGTCGCCGGCTGTGGCCAGATTGGGCCGCAGGCGGCCGGCCTCGTCGGCCCGGCGGGGCCGCGCGGGGAGCGAGGAGAGGCCGGCCCCAGAGGCGAGCCGGGCGCCATGGGTCCTCCCGGACCGCCCGGGGCCGAGGGTGCGCGCGGCGATCCCGGACCGGCGGGCCCTGCCGGGGGGATCGGTCCGGCGGGTCCGGCGGGTCCGGCAGGCGCCCCCGGCCCGGTCGGCGCGGTCGGTCCGGCTGGTCCGTCCGGCGATCCCGGACCGGCGGGCGAGATCGGCCCGGCGGGTCCGGCAGGCGCGCCCGGTGCCCGCGGCCCGCAAGGGCCGCCGGGGCCGCACGGACCGCCGGGACCGCCGGGGCCGCCCGGAAAGATGGGACCGCCCGGGACGATCGCGAAGCCGAAGGTGCCCCCGACGCCGGCGCGGGCGGCGAGACCCCGCCCGGCGCGCGAATCGGCGCGCCCGAGCGAAGCTCCCGAGGCCGAGCCGGGCGCCGGGGTGCCCGCCGAGGATCGCTATTGAGCCGCGCATCGATGCCGCTTGCGGATTCGTGCGGGTGCCGGAGCGTCGCGCATCCGAATGCGCGCCAACCCCGTCCGCCATCGCACGGCGCAGCCTGTGACGCCGCGCATCGCCACCGAAAAGGCGTTTTCGTGGGGTCGCTCGCTGCCGCAAAAGGGCGGCGTGGCGCCCCGTCGGGGACCTGTCACCTTAATGCCCCAACCGCACACTTTCCGAGGCCATGGGGCAGCCGACGCGAGCCAAGACGCTCGATTTGCGTTAAGCGTGACGGTGGGGTGGGCTTAATCGGATCCCAACGGAACGCCATACCTTGGCTGTTTTCGTCGCAGACATCCGGATCGGAAGAGGCCGGAAGGGCTTGTTCATCGTGAAACGACGTCCGCCAGCGAGTCGCCCACCATTCCGCGGGGTCGGAATGGTGGCGTCCGGGCTCGCGATCTTGGCAACGGCTCCGGCCACCGCCGAGACGTTGGAGAGCGCACTCGCGAAGGCCTATCAGGGCAACCCGAGCCTCAACGCGAGCCGTGCCGGCGTGCGCGCGATCGACGAGAACGTCGCGATCGCGCAGTCCGGCTACCGGCCGCAGGTCAATGTCGGCGCCTCGATCGGCGTTCAGTACCTGCAGACCACCAGCGCCAGCGCCGTCTCCTCGGCCGGCGGCTCGGCGACGGCCGCGGCAACGGCAGCGGGGACGTCCAGCGCCGGATCTCTTCTGGGGGGCACGGCCGGGGCTGGCTCCACCCTCGGCACCACGACCGGGCTCGGCTCCGGGCTCGGGACCAGCACGGGGGTCGGCGCCGGCGGTGCCGGTGCGGGCCTGACCTCCGGCGCGACGTCGAATGCAGCCAGTCAGCCCGGTCAGTCGATCGGATCGACGGCCTCGACCGAGGCGGTCGCCCAGACCATCACGTCGCGGCGGACGGTCGGGCAGACCTATCTGCCGGCCAGCGCGGGCCTGACCGTCTCGCAGACTCTGTTCAACGGCTTCCAGACCGACAACCAGACGCGGCGCGCCGAGTCGACCGTCTACAGCCAGCGCGAGATCCTGCGCTTCACGGAGCTGACGGTCCTCTACAACGCCGTTCAGTCCTACATGAACGTGCTGAGCAACACGGCCACGCTGGAGCTCAATCGGAACAACGTCGAGGTTCTGGAAGAGCAGCTTCGCCAGACCCGCGACCGGTTCAACGTGGGCGAAGTCACGCGGACCGACGTCGCGCAGGCGGAGGCCCGCCTCGCCGGCGCGCGCTCGCAGGTCAGCGCCGCCGAATCAGCCCTGCGCACCAGCATCGGCATCTATCGGCAGAACATCGGCGTGGAGCCGCGCCAGCTGGCACCGGGCCGGCCGCTCGACCGGTTCGTCCCGCCAAGTCTGGACGCGGCCATCGCCATCGGCCTGCGTGATCATCCGCAGATCGTGTCGGCAATCCACGCCGTCGATGCGGCCGAAGCACAGGTCAAGGTACTGGAGGGGCAGCTCGCGCCGAGCGTCAGCCTGCAGGGCTCGCTGACCCAGAGCTACGATCAGAGCGGCCCGAACCAGAGCTTCTTCATCGGATTCGTGGGCGGGCGGGTGAATATCCCGATCTACGAGGGCGGCCAGGTCTACGCGTCGATCCGCCAGGCCAAGGAGACGGTCGGCCAGAACCGCATTCAGGTCGACCAGGCGCGCGACCAGGTCCGGGCGCAGATCGTCGATTTCTGGGGCCGGCTCGAGGCCGCGAAGGCGCAGGTCATCGCGGCGCAGGCCCAGGTCCAGGCCAACGAGGTGGCGCTGAACGGCGTGCGCGAGGAAGCGCGCGTCGGCCAGCGGACGACCCTCGACGTGCTCAACGCGCAGCAGGAGCTCCTCACCTCGCGCGTGAACCTGATCGTCGCCCAGCGCGATCGCGTGATCTTCTCCTACGGGGTGGTTCAGGCGATCGGACAGCTCACGGCCCGGTTCACCGCCCTGCCGGTCGAGTACTACAGCGCCAAGGTCCACTACGATCAGGTCAAGGATCTGTGGTTCGGCCTGCGCACGCCGGATGGGCGCTGAGGTCTTTTCCACGGGGAGTGTGGTGCTGGCGCGCTTGCCGCAACGAAATGGCATGGAATACTGATTGAACACCGGCCCGTTCGGGCCGCTTTCCAGTCTCCCATGCCCGAGTGCGCCTGCCGATGAGTGCAGCAAGCCCCAAGATCCCGGACACGAATTTCCAGGACAAGGCTGCCGACAAGGCGCACGAGCCTTCGATGGAAGAGATCCTGGCGTCGATCCGGAGGATCATCGCCGACGATCAGGCGACCAAGCCGGCCGAGGTCGCCCCGGCGCCCGAGCCCGACGACGTCCTCGATCTCGCGGAGGTCGCTGAACCGGTCGTCCGTCCGCGCGCCGTCGCGCCGGAGCCCGAACCGGCGATGATCGATTTCGACGCGATCGATTTCGACGAGCCGGTGGCCCCGGAGCCGGAGCCGATCCCGGAGCCCCCGGCACCCCCGCCGCCGCCGCAGCCGGTGTTCCAGGCGGCACGGCCGGAGCCGGAGCCCGAGGCCCTCGTCTCGCCGGCCACCGACGCCAGCGTCAGCGGCGCGTTCAACCTGCTGGCCCACACGGTGCTGACGCAGAACGCCCGGACGCTGGAGGATCTCGTCAAGGAGATGCTCCGGCCGATGCTGAAATCCTGGCTCGACGACAACCTGCCGGCCGTGGTCGAGCGTCTCGTGCGGGCCGAGATCGAGCGGGTCTCGCGCGGTCGCTGAGTCTCACACCGCGATTGCGGGGCGGGATCGGCTAGCACCTGAGCCGATCGGCCGACCGAAATCGCATCCCCACCGTCATCCCGGGTCCGCATGGCGGAGCCCGGGATCGAGAGCCGCCGAGGCGCCAAGCACGGGCCCCCGATGAGGGTCTGGGTTCCGGGCCCCGCTGCGCAGTCCCGGAATGACGGGCTCGTCGTCGGGAGCGCGGCACCTCCTCGATGCCACACGCGTCGCCGAGCCCAGGGGCGGCCGGGCCGCGTGTTGACGGGAGCGGCGTGACGGTCGAAAGCGGGTCCGACCCCGTTTGGACAAGCGCCCGCCCGTACCCGCGATGATGGACAAGACCTTCGAGCCCGCCTCCGTCGAGGCGCGGATCTCCGCAGCCTGGGTCGAGGCGGACGCCTTCCGCGCCGGCCGGCCCGAGCGCGCCGGAGCCCCGCCGTACTGCATCGTGATCCCGCCGCCGAACGTGACGGGCTCGCTGCACATGGGCCACGCCCTCAACAACACCCTGCAGGACGTGCTCTGCCGCTTCGAGCGCATGCGCGGCAAGGACGTGCTGTGGCAGCCCGGGACCGATCACGCCGGGATCGCGACGCAGATGGTGGTCGAGCGGCGCATGGCCGAGGCCCGGGAGCCCGGCCGCCGCGAGATCGGCCGCGCGGCCTTCGTCGAGAAGGTCTGGGCCTGGAAGGCGGAATCCGGCGGCGCCATCGTCAACCAGCTCAAGCGTCTCGGTGCCTCCTGCGACTGGTCGCGGGAGCGCTTCACCATGGACGAGGGCCTGAGCCGGGCCGTGCTCAAGACCTTCGTCGACCTGCACCGCCAGGGCCTGATCTACCGCGACAAGCGGCTGGTGAACTGGGACCCGAAATTCCAGACCGCGATCTCGGACCTGGAGGTCCAGCAGATCGAGACCAAGGGCCATCTCTGGCACTTCGACTACCCGGTCGTGGACGAGGCCGGCCGTGAGACCGGCGAGATCATCACGGTGGCGACGACCCGCCCCGAGACGATGCTGGGCGATACCGGCATCGCGGTCCATCCCGAGGACGAGCGCTACCGGGCGCTCGTCGGCAAGCGCGTGCGCCTGCCGCTGGTCGGCCGTCTGATCCCGATCGTCGCCGATGAGTATTCCGATCCCGAGAAGGGCACCGGCGCGGTCAAGATCACCCCGGCCCACGACTTCAACGACTTCGAGGTCGGGCGGCGCCACGGGCTCGGCCTGATCAACGTGCTCGATCCCGAGGGCCGGATGCTGCTCGACGGCAACGCGGCCTTCCTCGACGGGACCTCGCCCGAGCCGGAGGCCCTGGCGCTCCACGGCCTCGACCGGGCGCAGGCGCGCAAGGAGGTCGTCGCCCTGATGGAGGCGCGCGAGCGCCTCCGCATGATCGAGCCGAACACCCATGCGGTCCCGCACGGCGACCGCTCGGGCGTCGTCATCGAGCCGTACCTGACCGACCAATGGTACGTGAACGTCAAGCCGCTGGCCGAACGCGCTCTGCAGGCGGTGCGCGACGGACAGACCAAGTTCGTCCCCGAGAATTACGAGAAGACGTTCTTCCAGTGGCTCACCAACATCGAGCCCTGGTGCGTCTCGCGCCAGCTCTGGTGGGGCCACCAGATCCCGGTCTGGTACGACGAAGAGGGCGGCATCTTCGTCGCCGAGAGCGAGGTCGAGGCGCTGGCCGCGGCTGCGGCCAAGCACGGCCGATCCGTGGCGCTGACCCGCGACGAGGACGTCCTCGACACGTGGTTCTCGTCGGCCCTCTGGCCGTTCTCGACGCTCGGCTGGCCGGATTCGACCCCGGAGCTGACGCGCTTCTACCCGACCAACACCCTGGTGACCGGCAAGGACATCCTGTTCTTCTGGGTCGCCCGGATGATGATGATGGGCCTGCACCTCACCGACCGGGCGCCGTTCGACACGGTCTACCTGCACACCCTCGTGCGGGACGCGTCGGGCGCGAAGATGTCGAAGTCGAAGGGCAACGTCGTCGATCCCCTGCAGCTGATCGATCAGGTCGGCGCCGACGTCCTGCGCTTCACCCTCTGCGCGCTGGCGGTCCAGGGCCGCGACATCAAGCTGTCCACCGACCGCGTCCAGAGCTACCGCAACTTCGCGACCAAGCTCTGGAACGCCGCCCGCTTCGCCGAGCTGAACGGCTGCGGCCTGGATCCGGCCTTCGACCCGCGCTCCGCCACCGGTGCGATCAACCGCTGGGCGCTGACCGAGGCCGCCCGCGCGGTCGATGAGGTGACGGCGGCGCTGGACGCCTTCCGCTTCAACGACGCGGCGGGCGCCGCGTACCGCTTCGTCTGGAACATCTTCTGCGACTGGTACCTCGAACTCGCCAAGCCCGTGCTCCAGGGCGAGAATGTCGATCCCGCGATCCGGGCCGAGACGCAGGCGAGCGTGGCGTTCCTGATCGATCAGGTCGCCAAGCTCCTGCACCCGTTCATGCCGTTCCTCACCGAGGAGCTCTGGGCGATCAAGGGTGCCGCCCTGCCGGAGCGCGGCCTCCTGACCCTGTCGTCCTGGCCGGACCTCGGCGGCCTCGCCGATGCGGCCGCGGAGGCTGAGGTCGGCTTCGTGGTCGATCTCGTCAGCCAGATCCGCTCGGCCCGGTCCGAGACCAATGTGCCGGCCGGCGCGCAGATCCCGCTCGTGATGGTCGGCGCCGCCCCGGAGATCCGGGCGCGGGTCGAGGCCTGGCGCGACACGCTGCTGCGCCTCGGCCGCCTGTCGGAGATCACCTTCGCGGACACGCCGCCGAAGAACTCGGTTCAGCTTCTGGTGCGCGGCAGCGTCGCCGCCCTGCCGCTGGAAGGCGTCGTCGATCTCGCCGCCGAGGTCGCGCGCCTGAAGAAGGAGCAGGGCAAGGCGGAGGGCGAGATCAAGAAGATCGACGCCAAGCTCGGCAACGCCGATTTCGTCGCCCGCGCACCGGAAGAGATCATCGAGGAGAACCGCGAGCGCCGGGAGAGCGAGGCGGCGCGGCTCGTGAAGATCGAGGAGGCGCTGGCGCGTCTGAGCGGGGACTGAGCGTTACCGGCGGGTGCCGAGGGCGCCGGTGAACGCCTTCGGCGCCCCCCAACTGCCGGACGACATGGCGCTGGGTCTCCGGAAGTCATTCTGTGACGCAACACGTGGATGCGTGGTGTAGTCCGGCGGAACATACCCGCCGGCCTGATTCCAGTACCCGGGCTTCAGGTTGGCTGACGTCCGGGCGTCACGACCCGCATCGTGGCGGCGCGTATCGACGCCGTCGGTCGTCTTGGTATTGCTGCGCGCGACCGGCACCGCGAAGGCGGGTGTGCCGTCGAAACAGTCGCGGTAATCCGTGTCCGACTCGACAGCCATCGCTCCGACAGTCGATCCGAAGAACACGGCGGCCGCGAACAGCGTCCCCATGATTGTATCCCTCCGGCTGTACGCTGGCATCCCGCGGATCCGAAAGTATCGGCCGCTGCCGAACGCGGTAGGATTATGGATCGACCCTGAGGAAGCGCGGTGACAAGCGGCACAAGCCAGGGGCGTTTCCCACGCCGCACGGCGTCGTGGCGAGCCGCCTCCGCACCTGTCGAAACCGTAATGTGACCGCCACGCCCGGGTCAGGGGCCGCCCTCTAGACAGATCCCATCGACCGCCGCGCCAGCCGGCGTCGTCCCGATCAGTCCCGAGAGGTTTCAGACCCCCATGACCGAGACCCGTCCTTCCGGCCGCACCTCGCGCCGCGCCCTCGCCTCCGTGGCCGCCGCCGCTCTGATCGCCGGCGGCGCCCTCGGCAGCGGCTACCTGCCGTCCGCCACCCCGGCCTACGCGCAGGCCCTTCCGAAATCGCCGATCGAGGCCCCCGAGCACCCGCCAGGCTCCTTCGCCGGCATCGTCAACAAGGTGAAGCCGGGCGTCGTCTCGGTGAAGGTGAAGCTCGACGATTCGGCGAGCAGCGACGACGATGACGGTCCGGGCCAGGGCCGCAACCTCCAGAACGTACCGCCGCAGCTGCGCGAGTTCTTCAAGCGCTTCGGCCAAAACGGTCCGGGCGGGATGCAGCCGCAGCACCAGGGCCCGCGCGGCGCGGTCGGCTCCGGCTTCATCATCTCGGCCGACGGCTACGTGGTGACCAACAACCACGTGGTCGACCATGCCAAGACCGTGCAGGTGACCCTGGACGACGGCCGGACGCTCGACGCGAAGGTCATCGGCAAGGATTCGAAGACCGACGTCGCGCTGCTGAAGATCAACGAGGGCTCGAACTTTCCCTACGTGCAGTTCGGCAAGACCGCGCCGCAGGTCGGCGATTGGGTCGTGGCGATCGGCAACCCGTTCGGCCTCGGCGGCACCGTCACCGCCGGCATCGTCTCGGCCCGCGGCCGCGACATCGGCGCCGGCCCCTACGACGACTTCCTGCAGATCGACGCCCCGATCAACAAGGGCAATTCCGGCGGCCCGACCTTCAACGTCAACGGCGAGGTGGTCGGCGTGAACACCGCGATCGCGTCTCCGTCGGGCGGCAGCGTCGGCCTCGCCTTCGCGATCCCGGCCGAGACCGTGCAGGCGGTGGTCGAGCAGCTCCGCACCGACGGCAAGGTCGCCCGCGGCTATCTCGGCGTCCAGATCCAGCCGGTGACGCAGGACATCGCCGAGGGTCTCGGCCTCGACAAGGCCAAGGGCGCCCTGGTCGACCACGCCGAGAGCGGAACCCCGGCGGCGAAGGCCGGCCTCAAGTCGGGCGACGTGATCGAGAAGGTCAACGGCGACGGGGTGGACAGCGCCCGCGAGCTGTCGCGCAAGATCGCCGGCATGAAGCCCGGCGCCAAGGTCGAGCTCAGCTACCTGCGCGGCGGCAAGTCGGATGTCGCCACGGTGACGCTGGGCACCATGCCGACCGACGGCACCAAGGTCGCGAGTCGCGATGACGATACCGGTAACGGCCAGCCCCGGCTCGGTCTCCAGCTCGCGCCGGCCGGCGAGGTCGGCCTTTCCGACCAGGGCGTCGCGGTGGTGCAGGTCGATCCGGACGGGCCGGCGGCCGCCAAGGGCATCGAGACCGGCGACGTGATCCTCGACGTCGGCGGCCAGAGCGTGTCCCGTCCGGCGGACGTGGCCGCGCAGATCCGGGCGGCGGAATCCAGCGGGCGCAAGGCCGTGCTGATGCGGGTGAAGAGCGGCAAGGGGCAGACCCGGTTCGTCGCGGTCTCGCTCAGCAAGAACGCCGGCTGAGGCCGGTCTGTCCCGGCGCGGGGGCCCTCCCCCGCGCCGTCTCGTGGTGACCTCCGACTGGCGCCGGCCGAGCAGGCCGGCGCCGTTTTCGTCGGTCCGGGTTTGCAGCGCGACGCCGGAGAGACGCTATCGCGCGGTCGCGGCGTCCCGGCAGGGGCGTATCGAGTCCGGCTTCGGGCGCGCGTCCGGTGCGGGTGCCGCGAAGACGGCGAGATAGGCGCCGCCCTTCAAGGGCTGGAAGCCGGTCTCCCGGTAGCCGGCCGCGGCCAGCTCGCAGCGCAGGAGGGCCGGCGGGGTGCCGTGCCGGGAGGGAATGTCGTCCGCGTCAACGATGCCGACGCGCCCGCCCGGACGCATCGCCGGAGCGAGGTTGTACAGCAGGCCGAAGGGCTGGGTGATCTCGTGGTACATGTGCACGAGGATCGCCGCGTCCACGGATTCCGGGGGCAGGCGCGGATCATGCGGCTCGCCCCGCACCACGGTGACGTTGCCGAGGCCACGCACGCGCTTTTCCAAGGCTGCCAGGTAATCCGGGGTCACGTCCTCGGCCAGCACCCGGCCGCCTGGACCGACAAGCGGGCTCAGGCGGACCACGTAGTAGCCGCTGCCGGCGCCGATATCGGCCACGGTCTGGCCGGGCGCGATGCCCATGCCCTTGGCGACCTCGGCGAACTCGCCGGCCTTGTCGCGCTCTGCCTCCGAGGACCAGCGCGGTGCGACGATCTCGGCCACGGGCCGGTCGGGCTTGCGGAAGGCGCTCGCGGGTGCCCCGGCGGGTGCCAGCGGCTCGGCGGCGAGCGCCGGACCGGTCAGGGCGACGGAGAGGAGGGCCAAGCGGAGGGCCGAGGTGCGGATCATGGCCGACAACACGCGGAGCGCCTCGGTGGTGCCGCGGACGTTGACCGTGCCGCACCCTGCGCGCCATCAAGCGCCATGACGCGCGCGGACACGCCCTGGCGGGCCACGATCCTGACCCTCTACCCGGAGATGTTCCCGGGCCCGCTCGGCGTGTCGCTCTCGGGCGACGCTCTGGCGCGGGGCGACTGGAGCCTGGAGGCGCGCAACATTCGCGAGCACGGCCTCGGCCGCCATCGCTCCGTGGACGACACGCCGGCGGGCGGTGGCGCTGGAATGGTGCTGCGCTGTGACGTGCTCGGCGCCGCCATCGACGCCGCGACCGGGACGGACGATCCGCGCCCGCGCCTGCTGATGTCGCCGCGCGGACGGCCGCTCACCCAGGCGCGGGTGCGGGCGCTCGCCGCAGGTCCGGGGGCGCTGATCGTCTGCGGACGCTTCGAGGGGGTCGACGAGCGGGTGATCGCCGGGCGCGGCCTGGAGGAGGTCTCGATTGGCGACTACGTGCTCTCCGGCGGCGAGATCGCCGCCCTGGTGGTGCTCGATGCCTGCGTGCGGCTGCTGCCCGGCGTGATGGGCAAGAGCGAGTCGGGCGACGAAGAAAGCTTCGAGGGCGGTCTCCTCGAATACCCGCACTACACGCGGCCGCGCGACTGGGAGGGTCGCGCGATCCCCGATGTGCTCTCCGGCGGCAATCACGCGGCCATCGCCCGCTGGCGGCGGGCAGAGGCCGAGCGCATCACGGCCGAACGCCGCCCGGATCTGCCTGGGTCAGGCACCCGCACCCGGTCCTGATCAGGCCGCCTCCAGGTCGATCACCGGGCCGTCGCTCTCGTAATCCATCGGGTCGAGGCGCAGCGGCTGCGCCATGGGCCGCCGGAGGCGGCTCGGGAGCGCGACATGGGCCGTTAAGGCCCCAATAACCACAAGCAGAACAGACCAGACCGCCAATATCGCGGCGCTGTGGATAGACATCAGCGTACCTCAAACGCAACGCGGCACAGCATTAAGGCTAACGGCCCAGGATTAATCGACGGTTCCGCCGCCCCGAGCAGGCTGTCCCGGGGGGGGCCAGACGGCGAAGACTGCTTGCCGGACAGGCGCTTGCAAGCCGGCCGGTTTCGGCGCATGCGCGGGATCGGGAACGCTTCCCCGCCGAGGCGCGCCCCTCTGCAAGGATGGATTCGTCATGACCAGCCGCCCCGCGCAGCGACCGCGCGTGCCCCATTTCTCCTCCGGCCCCTGCGCCAAGCGTCCGGGCTGGACCCCGGCCGCCCTGGTCGATGCCGCTCTGGGTCGGTCGCACCGCTCCCCGATCGGCAAGGCCAAGCTCGGCCGGGCGATCGACCTGACGCGGACGGTCCTGCAGGTGCCCGCCGATTATCGGATTGGCATCGTGCCCGCCTCCGATACCGGCGCCGTCGAGATGGCGATGTGGACGATGCTGGGGCCGAAGCCCGTCGAGGTCGCCGCTTGGGAGGCGTTCGGCAAGGAGTGGGTCACGGACGCGCTCAAGCAGCTCAAGATCGCGCCCCGCATCCACCAGACGCCCTACGGAACCCTGCCGGACCTCGGGGCGATCGACACCAAGAACAGCGACGTGGTCTTCACCTGGAACGGGACAGCGGCCGGCGTGAAGGTGCCGAACGGCGATTGGATCGCGGCGGACCGCGCGGGTCTGACGATCTGCGACGCCACCTCGGCCGCTTTCGCGCAGCCCCTGCCCTGGGACAAGCTCGATGTCGTGACCTTCTCCTGGCAGAAGGTGATGGGCGGCGAAGCGGCGCACGGCATGCTGATCCTCTCGCCACGCGCCGTGGCGCGGCTGGAGAGCCACACGCCGCCCTGGCCGCTGCCGAAGGTCTTCCGCCTCACCAAGGACGGCACGCTGATCGAGGGCATCTTCAAGGGCGACACGATCAACACGCCCTCCATGTTGGCGGTGGAGGATTACCTCGACACGCTGGGCTGGGCCGAGCGGATCGGCGGCCTGCCGGCGCTCCACGCGCGGGCGGATGCGAATGCCAAGGTGATCTACGACTGGGTCGCGCGCACGCCCTGGATCGCGCCCCTCGCGGTCGATCCCGCCACCTACTCGAACACCGGCGTCTGCCTCGTGGTCGCCGATCCGGACGTGCTCGCCCGGGGCGACGCGGCGGTCTCGGCCTTCGCGGCGGGGATTGTCGAGCGCCTCGAGCGAGAGGGTGTGGCCCTCGACATCGGCGCCTACCGCGACGCCCCGGCGGGCCTTCGGATCTGGTGCGGCGCCACGGTCGAGACCTCGGATCTGGAAGCGCTGACGCCCTGGCTCGACTGGGCTTTTGCCGAGGAGAAGGCGGCGCTGACGCAGGCGGCGTAAACGCTTTGCGGGCGATGCCCGGTCGCCACCCCGTATCGTCATCGCGAGCGGAGCAAAGCGATGACGGCCTGACGTAAAAACCCCGGCCCTTTCGGAGCCGGGGTTTTCTTTTGCATGGACGCGGCCCCGCGGGGCCGCGCCGCCCGTCTCAGTAATTGTAGGCGCGCTCGCCGTGATCGGCGATGTCGAGACCCTCGCGCTCCTCCTCCTGCGTCACCCGCAGGCCGATCGTTACATCGACGAGCTTGTAGAGGATCGCCGAGCCGATGCCCGACCACAGGAGCGTCAGGCCGACCGCCTCCGCCTGGATGATGAGCTGGCTCATCATGTCGTAGGCACCGACCGCCAGCTCGCCTGGCTTCGAGGTGTAGTCGGGGATGCCGACACCGCCGAGGTTCGGGTCGACCAGGATGCCGGTCGCCAGCGCGCCCAGGATGCCGCCGATGCAGTGGACGCCGAACACGTCCAGCGAGTCGTCGTAGCCCAGCGCGTTCTTCACGGTGGAGCACATCACGAAGCAGACCACGCCGGCGACGAGGCCGAGCACGATCGAGCCCATCGGGCCGGCGAAGCCGGAGGCCGGGGTGACGGCGACGAGGCCGGCGACCGCGCCCGACAGCATGCCGAGCAGCGACGGCTTGCCCTTGAGAGCCCACTCGGCGAACAGCCACGCCACCGCGGCCCCGCAGGTCGCCACGAAGGTGTTGAGCATGGCGAGGGCGGCGGTGCCGTTGGACTCGAGGTTCGAGCCGGCGTTGAAGCCGAACCAGCCGACCCACAGCAGCGAGGCGCCGATCATCGTCATGGTCAGGGAGTGCGGGGCGAGCAGGTCGCGGCCGTAGCCGATGCGCTTGCCCATGATCAGGCAGCCGACGAAGCCGGCGATGCCCGCGTTGATATGGACCACGGTGCCGCCGGCGAAGTCGAGGGCGCCCTTCTGAAAGAGGAAGCCGGCATCCTTGTTGACCGCGTCCAGCGCCGCCTGGGCGGTCGCCTTCGAGGCGTCGTCGGTGGCGGCGGCCAGCGCCTTGGCGGCATTGCCGACGGCGTCCGGGCCGCCCCAGTACCAGACCATGTGGGCCAT
The DNA here is from genome assembly GCF_058790235.1 of Methylobacterium sp. FW102-HT35C08. NCBI lineage: Bacteria > Pseudomonadati > Pseudomonadota > Alphaproteobacteria > Hyphomicrobiales > Methylobacteriaceae > Methylobacterium > Methylobacterium sp. FW102-HT35C08. Next base: position 3,833,096 of record NZ_JBYTCL010000002.1, read on the forward strand.
CGGGAAGTAGATGACCGTGACCCAGAGGATCGTGAACACCACCAGAGCCGAGAACTTCATCCGCTCGGCGAAGGCGCCGACGATCAGCGCGGGGGTGATCATCGCGAACGTCATCTGGAAGCACAGATAGGCGTATTCGGGGATCACGACGCCGTTCGAGAAGGTCGCCACGGTGGAGTTGGCGTCGATGCCCTTCAGGAAGGCCTTCGAGAATCCGCCGACGAAGTCGTTGAGGCCGCCGCCGTTGGTGAAGGCGAGGCTGTAGCCGTAGAACACCCAGAGCAGGCCGACGATCGACACGATCGCGAAGACCTGGGTCAGCACCGACAGCATGTTCTTGGTGCGGACGAGGCCGCCGTAGAACAGCGCGAGGCCCGGGACCGACATCATCAGCACCAGGGCCGACGAGATCATCATCCAGGCCGTGTCGCCCTTGTTGGGGATCGGGGACGGCGGCGGCGAGGCCGCCTCCGGCGTCGGCGTCTGCGCGAGAGACGGCTCGATCAGGAGGGCGGCGATCGCCGCCCCTCCCAAGCCGAGCATGAGGGCATGACGAAGTTTCATGGGCACGTGGCTCCCGGTCGGAATTCGCGTTGTGTCAGAAAGGCATGAAGCTCTGCGGGCCCGGCGCGCCGGGCGTGGACTCGGACGGCGTCCGGTCAGAGGGCGTCGGCGTCGGTCTCGCCGGTCCGGATGCGCACCGCCTTCTCCAGCGGCATCACGAAGATCTTGCCGTCACCGATCTGGCCGGTCCGGGCCGCGCCCGCGATGGCGTCGATCACGCTCGACGTCAGGTCGGAGGCGACGGCAACCTCGATCTTCAGCTTGGGCAGGAAGCTCACCGCGTACTCGGCGCCGCGGTAGATCTCGGTATGGCCCTTCTGCCGGCCGTAACCCTTCACCTCCGTCACCGTCAGGCCGTGCACGCCGATACCGGTCAGCGCATCGCGGACCTCCTCGAGCTTGAACGGCTTGATGATGGCCATCACGATTTTCATGGGCGACGCCCCCTTCGCAATCCTTGGGAACCGTTGCCGTCGCCCGACTTGCAGGACGACCCGGCCCGGATCGTCCGCAGGCTCGGGATGGCCAGCGGTCGAAGGCCGCTATTCAAGGACTATGCCAGAGAGGCTGGACCGGGAACATTTTCCCGGATCGCGCTTCTGCCCACGGATTAGCCCGCAACGGTCAGATCCGAGGCAACGTGGCGGGAGATGCCGCTCAGTCGATGGGCAAACTGCCCAGATCGATGCACCGGACCGCGTTGCAGGCCAGCAACACACGCGTCAGAACGTGTTTTAATCCCCGATTCGGCGGACGAGTCCCTCCTGCGCGACCGAGGCCACGAGGTTGCCGGCCCGGTCGAAGATCTGCCCGCGGGCGAAGCCGCGGGCGCCCCCGGCAACCGGGCTGTCCTGCGCGTAGAGGAGCCACTCGTCGATCTTCACGGGTCGGTGGAACCAGAGCGCGTGGTCGAGGCTCGCCGCCTGGATGGCGGGGTCGAACACCGAGCGCCCGTGCGGGATCAGCGAGACGTCGAGCAGGGTCATGTCGGAGGCGTAGGCCAGCACCGCCCGGTGCAGGGCCGGATCGTCCGGAAGCGCCGAGGCTGCGCGCAGCCAGACATTGAAGACGGGCTCGGGAGGCCGTCCGCCCGCGTGAGCGGGGATGTAGCGGTTGAGGTCGACCGGGCGCAGGTCGATCGGGCGCTCGCGGCCGAAATAGGCGGCGATGGCCTCCGGCATGCCGGTCCCGCCCGCCTCCGCCAGCGCCTTGCCGTCGAGGAGACCCTCCGGCCCCGCCACCGCCGGCATCGCGGGCTGGTGCGTGAGGCCCTCCTCGGCGACCTGGTAGGAGACCGTCGTGGCGAAGATCGCACGCCCGTGCTGGATCGCCTTGACCCGGCGCGTGGTGAAGCTCCGGCCGTCCCGGATACGCTCGACCTCGTAGTCGATGGGGGTCCGGGGATCGCCCGGGAGCATAAAATACGCGTGCAGCGAGTGGGCCGGGCGGTCGTCCGGCACCGTCCGGGTCGCGGCGACCAGGGCCTGTGCGACGACCTGACCGCCGAAGACCCGGCGCCAGCCCGTCTTGGGGTTCTGACCCCGGAAGAGATCGACCTCCAGCCGCTCCAGGTCGAGGATGGCGATCAGCTCGGCGACGGCGTCCGTCATCGCGTCGGTATTGGCGTCGGTCATGGCCCGCGGGGTTTCCGTTCGTTGCCCGCGTGCGACATAGGCTTTTCGGACGAACCAATCCACGCGTCCCGCACGCGCGCGACACACCGGAGATCTGCCACATGACGGCCGAGATGCCCCGCCCCGGCAGCCGCAGCCTCCTGATCGCCGGCGGCGGCCTGCCGAGCCTCGCCTTGGCGCTGGCCCTCAAGCAGGCCCACGGCCCGGCGCTCGCCGTGACGGTGATCGACCCGGGCGCCGCGGATCCCGCGCGGCACCGCGGCCGCGCCTACGCCGTCGCGGCCGGCGGGCGCCGGATGCTGGGGCAGCTCGGTCTGTGGCCCCGCGTCGCGGAGGCGTCCGAGCCGATCACCGAGATGGTGATCAGTGACAGCCGTCTCGCCGATCCGGTCCGGCCCGTCTTCCTCACCTTCGGGCGCGAGGACGAGGAGCCCCGCGCGGCCGACGAACCCTTCGCCCACATGGTCGAGGCCGAACCCCTGGCTGCGGCGCTGGTGGAGGCCTGCCGGGCGGCGGGCGTGTCCTTCGTGACGGCGGGTGTGGTGCGGGCCGCGCCGGAGGGCGCCACGATCCGCGCGGTGCTGACGACCGGCGACAGCCTGCGCGGCGACCTGCTGGTGGCCGCCGATGGCGCGCGCTCGCGCCTGCGCGAGGCCGCACGGATCGGCTGGGTCGGCTGGTCCTACCCGCAGGTCGGGATCGTGGCGACCATCGGCCATGCCCGGCCGCATGCGGGCCGCGCCTTCGAGCATTTCCTGCCTGCCGGCCCCTTCGCGATCCTGCCGCTGCGCGACGGCGGCGCCCTGGGCCATCGCTCCTCCATCGTCTGGACCGAGCGGTCGGACACGGCCGAGGCCCTGCTCTCCGGGGCGCCCGACGAGGTGCTGGCCGAGATCGAGCGCCGGTTCACCCTGGACCTCGGCGCCCTCGCGCTGGAACATGGCCCGAGCCGGCACCCGCTGGCCTTCGGCATCGCCCGGGCGTTCCGCGCCGAGCGGCTCGCCCTGCTGGGGGATGCCGCCCACGTCATCCACCCGATCGCCGGCCAGGGCCTCAATCTCGGCCTCGCCGACGCGGCAGCCTTGGCCGAGGCGATGACGGGCGCGCTGCGCCTCGGCCTCGACCCGGGCAGCCCGGACGTCCTGCGCGCCTACGAGCGTGCGCGCCGGTTCGACAGCTTCGCCATGGCGGCGGCGACGGACGGGCTGAACCGTCTGTTCTCGAACGACGCACTGCCGCTCCGGCTCGCCCGCGACCTGGGCCTCGGGATCGTGGACCGGCTGCCCGGCCTCAAGCGCTTCTTCATCGGCGAGGCGGCCGCCTCGCGGGGGTCGCGGCCGCGGCTGATGCGGGGGGAGGCGCTGTAGGGCTTCCCGGATCAGCGCATCATCGCACCACGACGGCTGCGGGCAGACCCGCTCAGGCTCTCAGCCGGCGACGAGGGCGCGGGCCCGGCGCATCCAGCGCATCGAGGCCTCGACCAAAGTGGGGCTCTGGTGCTTGAGGATCGCCGACTTCAGGAGGTTCTTGGGGACCTCCCAGAGCTGGACGGACCCGATCGGGAAATGCGCCACATCGCCCGCTGTGAGATGCCGGCGCTCGCCATCCGCGCCGGTGATGAAGACGTCACCATCGAGGATGGTGATGATCTCGTCGGCGTGGTGGGTCCAGCGGAACGCGCTCGCGGTGGTGCGCCAGAGATAGACATGCGCGCTCCCGTCGTGGGTCTGCGAGACCTCTGCCACTTCGGTGACGGGACTACCTGAGACGACCCAGTCGGCCGGGATCGGAGCAGGGCTGAAGGCGGCGATCCCGGGCTTGATCGTGGTCCCGGAGACGGGACGCCCCTGCTCGTGGAGCCGGATCTCCGCATAGGCACCGGCTGCCAGCAGGAGGACGGCGACGAGGGCGATCTTCTTCACGGTCAGCTCCGGCACGCCGCGCTCAAGACATCCTTGAACGATGACAGCAGTGTCCGTGCTTCATCTCCCATCGAATAGTGGCCGGACAGCCTGAAACGGCGCATCCATGCAATCTTTGCGTGTTTGCCTTAATTCCACCTCCCGACGATCGCGCTCGTTCAGACCTCGCGATGCTCCGGATGTCCGCGAGAGTTCGCAGCCTCCGTTGCGCACCGGCGGATCCCGTCGCCGGCGCGAGCGGGTCAGCGCCCGGCGGCCGCTCCGGTCCCGCGCTCCGTGATCCAGCGGGTTGCGTCGGCCCGCGGGGCGACCACGTCGGTGTCGGTGCGCAGCTGCGGGCTGTAGGAGGGATCTTCCGCCAGCACATCGTGCCAGCGGCGCAGGAAGCGCGCTGTCTGCGAGCCGGGGGCGAAGTTGGTCGTCCGCGACGCGCTCTCATGGTGCGCCATCTCGGCGAACGGCGTGTAGACGATGCGATAGCCGAGCAGGCGCAGCTTCAGGCAGAGATCGACGTCGTTGAAGTCGAGGGCGAAGCCCTCGTCGAAGCCGTTGACGGCCTCCAGCACGGCCTTGCGGGTGGCGAACAGCGCCCCGGTCACGGCCGAGCAGTCGCGCTGGGTGAGCGCCCAGTCCGCGTAGGTCCGCTCCGCCGCCGGCCGCTTATACCAGGGATGAGCGAAGACGCCGAAGATGCCGCCGGTCATGCCGGCGTGCTGGATCGTCCCGTCCGGGAACAGCAGCCGTCCGCCGACCCCGCCGACGCCCTGGTCCATAGCGAAGGTCAGCAAGGCCTCGATCCATCCGCGGCGGCGGACGACGAGGTCGTCGTTCATCAGGATGATCAGGTCGGTTTCGGCGGCGCGCCACAGCCGGTTCATCTTGGCGGCATAGTTGAACGGCTCGCCCGCGGGACGACGCGTGTCGATGCGCTTGACCGTGAAACGGTCGGCGCGTCCCCGATAGATCGCGTCATCCTCGCGGTCGTCGCCGATCAGCACGGTGATCCGGTTGGCCGGGTAGGTGCTGCGCGCGAGGCTGTCCAGGAGCTGGACGATGTGCGGCCGGTCGGTGGGAACGCCGTCGCCGTCCTTGGGCCGGCTCTGCGCGGTCGGGATCACCAGAGTCACGGGGGGCGGATCGGCCAGCGTCCGCCGGATCTCCAGTGTGTCCGGCGTGAGCCCGGCCGCCGTCGTGAGCGGCTGGCCAGTGGCGCGGAACCACCGCTCCAGGACACGGGCGCGGGCCTTGCGCCCGGCCTTCGGCCGAGCGAGGGGCGAGGCGAGCAGCGTGTGCGGGATGCGGTCGAGGCCGATCCCGGCCGAGAGCGCGTCCAGGCAGAAGGCGAACCACGCGGCGTTCCCCTCGCGCCGGCCGAAGGTGGGCGTCACGGCGGCGAGCACCGAGGCGCGGATGACCAGGGGGAAGCCGATATAGTCATCCGCCATCAGCAGGCCCGGATTGAAGGCCGGCTTGCAGTGGACGCTCGTGACCAAGCCCTCAGCGTCGACGACGGCGTCATCCCCGTAGAAGATGCCGATGTCGGGCCGCGCCGACAGGGCCGCGCGGATCCGCTCGAGCACATCCGGGCAGGGTGTGGCGGTCGCCGGCGCCACCAGGAACACCGCGCCGTCCGCCCGCTCGATCGAGTCCGCGGCGAGCGGGCGCCTGTCGAACGGCTGAAGGTCCGCGTCGAGGAGGATCGGCACGACCGGCGTGTTCGCGTTGGGCCCGGCCGCCTTGGGGCCGGCGGGCGCCCCCCAGGCGATCGCCTCCCAGGCGGGCGAGGGGGCCGAATGGCTGCGCATCGTGATCGGTCTCAGCGAGGGGGCCGGATGTCCGGCGGTCATTCGGCCAAGAGGCGGGCGAGGCTCGCCTCCATTGCGGCGGCGACGGCGGCGGCCGACAGGCGCTCCCGGATCCGGGCCTTGGCCGCCGCGCCGATCCGCTGCGCCTCGCCGCTCGTCACCGCAGCCGCAGCGGCGTTCAGGGCCCGCGCGAGATCGTCCTCGTCGACGCGTCCCCAGGTCGAGCCTTTGAGATAAGGGCCGTACGAATCCTCAAGGGCGACGATGTCGGCCCGGACCGGGAAACCGCAGGTCGCGTCGAGGAAGTCGCGGCTGCCGCCGAAATCGGTGGCGACCACCACCTTGCCCATCTCCATGGCCTCCGCGATCGTCAGGCCGAAGCCCTCCGAGGAGTGCGAGGAGGCATAGACGTCACAGGTCTCGAACAGGATCGCGAGCTCCCGCGCCGAGAGCGGCTGATCGATCACGACCACGTCTCCGCCCTTGCCCACGAGCTCGAGGAGCCGCCTGCCTTCGCCGGGAAGGTCGAAGACGTGCTTGGTCTTCAGCACGAGCTGCCAGCCGCTCTTCGCGAGACCGGCGGCGCGGAAGGCCCGGATCAGCGCGTGCGGGTTCTTGCGGGCGAGATAGCTCGAGCCGTCGAAGGCGTAGAGGATCAGCCGCTTGGCCGGGTCGATCGAGAAGCTCGCCCGCAGGCGGGCCTTGGCCGCGGCGCTCGCGGGCTCCCCGGGCTCGTTCTCGACGACGTGCGGCACGATCTCGACCGGGATGTCGGTGATCGACCGGAAGATGTCGGCGCAGAACTCGGTCGGGGTCCAGATCGCGTCGAGGCTGTCGACGGTCCGAAGCCAGTCCTCCGGGACGTAGGAGGTCTCCCAGACGAACAGCCCAACCTTCCGGCGCGCCTGCGCGACGATCGCCTGCTGGCGCGGGCTCATTAGCGAGGTCCAGGTTTCGCCGTTGAGATGGACCACGGCGACGTCGGCCGGTCCCGCGAAGGTCTCGGCCTGCCAGCCCGGCGCGACGCGCGCGTGGACGTGGAACGGGACTTCGAGCGGGTGCAGGTTCACCTGCCAGGGCGTCCGGTGGATCGCCCGGGCGTAGCCGCGGCCCGCGACGCCGAGACCGTTGGCGTAATTGGTCGGGCTCACGAAGGTGACGCGCGGCAGTCCGGCGGCGCGCGTCGGCCGCGCCAGGTCTGCCCAGACCCTGGCACCCGGCGTGGCATAGGTCGGCTCCAGGCGATCGAGGTCGAAGCTCGATTCCTCGAGCGCCTTACGCAACGGCTTTCCGCCGAGCGCCGCGTGCTCGCCGAGAAGCGAGCGCTTCACGAACGGGAAGCCCTGCCCCAGCAGGTTCTCCCAGTCGAACAGAGCGCGGTTGTTGCGCGGATCGTTCACCAGGGTCGTGTGCCGGTTGCGGGTGGAGAACAGGGCCCGCGTGTTCATGCCCGCCGCGCGCATCCGGGCCGAGAAGGTCAACTCGTACTCGGTGATGACGACGTTCTTGTCCGGCCAGCTCCGGATCGCCTGCATGTACTGGTTGAAGCCGTAGCATGACAGGCAGCGCCGCTTCAGCGCCAGGAAGAAGCTCTGCAGGTGGTCACTGTAGTAGAAGTTGTCGAGCAGGCCGACGACCTCCTCCGAGCAGCCATCGATCCGGGCCAGGATGCCGGCGAAGGCGTCGCGGTCGAGGGGACCGACGAGGCTGTCGTTGACCAGGTAGAGCGTGTCCGCGTCCAGCAGCTCGCCGTCCTCGGCCAGCACATGCGCCCAGGCGGCGAAGTCAAAGCCGCCGTTCTCGCGCACGTAGACCGAGGCGCACAGGTCGATCAGCGCCTGCGGCACGACCGTCTTGCGCTGGTCGGCCGCGACGATCAGCACCACGTCGGCGTCGTTCTCGATGAAGGCGCGCAGGTACGGCTCGACATGGCCCTTGATGCGGCCGTTGCCGGAATGCGTGATGAACAGGGCGGTGCGGGCATGCCGGCGCGGTTCGCGCTTCAGGCAGACGAGCGGCGCCTGGGCCGGATCCCCGGATCCCGCGGTGCCCGCGACGCAGCGGGTCCGCTTCCCCTGGCCGATGCCGTACTGGATGTAGTGAACCAGCGGGTTCAGTCCGCGCGCCGCGGCCTCCGGGTATTCCGTGAGGTACCAGGGCGCGTCGAAGCGGGGCGACGGGCTGGTAGTGCGGCCGCCATCCGCGAGGAAATGGGCGAGCGGGTTCGTCGCCGCATCGTCGGCGAGGTAGGCCGCGCGGTACCAGCGCGTGTCGAACCACGGGCCCGGATCGTGCCCGTCGGCGGCACCGTGCTCCAGGAAATGGACCAGCGGATTGAGGCTCTCCGGTACGATCTCGGGCGCCTGGGCGGCGTACCAGTCCGGATCGAACAGCGGGTGCGGCGCGTGACGGCGGTAGCCGCCGGCCATCACGTAATGCTCCAGCGGCTCGAGGCCGCTGGTCTCGGCCTCGGGACAGCGATCGCGGTAATACGCGGCGTCGAACAGCCCGGATCGCCGGATCAGCTCGACGTGGCGGGATAGGCTGGCGAGTTCCTCGGCATTGCGCAGGTAGCCCTGCTGCTTCCCGACCGTGATGTAGTGGACGAGGGCGTTGATCGGCTCGCGCCGGGCATCGGGATAGCGGGCGCGGTACCACGCCGTGTCGAAGGCGGGCGACGGGTCGGTCTCACCGCTCTCCAGGAAATGGAACAGGGCGCGCGCGCGCGCCGCCCGGCCGCCGAGATACCGCTCGGCGTACCAGTCGGGATCGAACAGCGGGTTCGGCGCCTGCCCGGCCGCCGCGCCGCGCTCGACGTAGTGCAGGAGCGGGTTGATGCCCTCGGCGCGCAGGGTCGGGTTCGCCGCGAGGTACAGGTCGCCGTGGAACAGTGGGTGCGGCCAGCGGCCTTCGCGTCCGCCGTGGACGGCGTAATGGGTCGCGGGATCGATCCCCTCGGTGGCGACATCCGGGTAGCGCCGCGCGTACCAGGCCGCGTCGAACAGGCCCGATTCCTTCACGGCCCGGACGAGGTCGGCCTGCCGCGGCCCGCTGCGGCGGTCCCGCTTCAGGCGACGGGTGAGCGGCCGTGCGAGGGATTGCGCGGCCCTGGCGAGGCCGGCCTTCTCGGACGACCCGGCAGCGAACACATCTCGAAGGCGCATGACATGGTCCGGATACGCGGGAAGCCCGCAAAGCTGCCCACGCCGCGATCCGCGAGAGACATCAAGGGGTTCGGCCGGCAGTCGCGGGCACGACCGGCGCCGGCTCAGGCGCCTTCCTAATGGTCCAGCCCGCCCGCGCCAAGACCCGGGCGCTGCGCCGGGCCGAGGCCGGAGGCGCGGCACGATCCCGGGAAAATCCGCGCGTCGCCTATCCGGGCGGCCTCGCGTTCGTATACGAGGCGCGCTCACGGCAACGCAGCGCGACTGCACAGCGTACCTGCAAGCAGAGCAGCCCGGTGGCTGATCTCACCCCCGAGGACGGGCTGCCCGCCGGGACGCCGCCGGACACGCCCTCCCCTTCGTGCCCCAACCGATGGAGCCTACCGTCATGAGTGAACGCATCATCCTCCGCGCCGGCGAAGCCCTGGTGGCGGGCGGCCCGCCCAACACCGCGTCCGAGCCGGAAGTCATCATCGGCGAGCTCGACGGGCCGGTCGGCACGGCCCTGGCGACGCTGACCGGCGACCAGGTGGTGGGCCACAGCCGCGTCTTCGCGCTGCTCAACACCGACATCATGGTCCGCCCGGTGACCCTGTGCGTCTCCAAGGTCAGCGTGACCGAGAGCAAGTACACGTCGATCCTGATGGGCACGGTGCAGTTCGCCATCGCCAACGGCGTGCTCGACGCCGTGCGGGCGGGCTACATCCCGAAGGAGAAGGCCAACGATCTCGGCATCATCTGCTCGGTCTGGCTGAGCCCCGGCGTGATCGAGGCCCAGACGGTCGACCACAAGGCGCTGTTCGAGATCCAGCGCAAGGGCATGACCGAGGCGATCCGCAAGGCGATGACCAACGAGCCGTCGATCGACTGGCTCTTGGAGAACCAGGAGAAGATCGTCCACAAGTACTACACAATGGGCCTCGAAGGGAAAATCTGAGCGCTTCCCCGGCCCGTGCCGGAGCGGGATCCGCGCCTACGGCCCGACCCTGCTCCGGCCGGCCGGGCTGGCGCGCGTCTGTCCGGTGTCCGAACACCCGAGCGGGGCGCGGACCTGGGCGCGCCCACGGGACGCGGCCGTTCCGGTGCGCCGGGATCTCGGCCGCGTGAGGCTTTGCGAAGGGAGACGCCGTGACCGTATCCAGCGAGGATGATCTGGCCGGACTGAAGCGGATCGGGCGCATCGTCGCCGAGGCGCTGGAGATCATGGGCAAGGCCATCGAGCCCGGCATCACCGAGCGCGAGCTCGACCGGATCGGACGCGCATACATGGAGGCCGCCGGAGCCCGCCCGGCGCCCGAGATGGTCTACGGCTTCCCCGGCGCGACCTGCATCAGCATCAACGAGCGGATCGCGCACGGCATCCCGGGCGACCGCCGGATCGAGCCGGGCGACCTGGTCAACATCGATGTCTCCGCCGAGAAGGACGGCTACTTCGCCGATACGGGCGCGTCCTTCGCCGTTCCGCCGGTGACCCGCAGGGTCGAGCGGCTCTGCCGGGACGGGCGCCGGGCGATGTGGGCGGGCCTGCGCCAGGTCGGCACCGGCAAGCCGCTGGCGGGGATCGGCCGGGCGGTCGGCGATTTTGCGCGCAAGAACGGCTACACGCTGGTGCGCAACCTCGCCAGCCACGGCGTCGGCCTGTCGCTCCACGAGGAGCCGACGGAGATCGCGACCTGGCCCGACGCCTCCGAGCGCCGGATCATGACGGAGGGGCTGGTGTTCACCGTCGAGCCGTTCCTGTCTCTGGGCGCCGAGTTCGCCGAGGACGGCGACGATCCTTGGACCCTCTACAGCCGGCCGAGGGCGCCGACGGTCCAGTACGAGCACACCGTCGTCGCCACGCGCAGCGGTCCGCTGGTCCTGACGATGCCGGGACAATAGGGGCCCGGCCGGTCCCGAGGTGGCGCCGTCGATCCTTGGGCCACGGAGCAGCGGGCGAGGCGCCCCACGCCCGGCCTCATCGCCGTCGCCGGTGAGCGGCGCGGTCCGGAACAGGGCCGCGGCGCCATGCGCCAGCTTCGGCCGCGATTCGGCGTGCGGCGATCCCGACCTTGCCAGCCCGGTATCAGAAGCCCCACACTTGTCGGAATGACCGGCGGGGTCCCGCGGGGCCCCGAGCAGGAGATGGATGACGGCATGACGCAGGGGATCAGCCCGGCCACCACCCTCGACGACGGCATCGTGGCCACCGCGGAGAGCTGTCTCGCCGCCGTCGGCGCGGCGCGGGAGGCGATCCACGGGGTGATCTTCGGGCAGGAGAAGGTCGTCGATCTCGCCCTTGTGACCATCCTGGCGGGCGGCCACGGCCTGCTGGTCGGCCTGCCGGGCCTCGCCAAGACCAAGCTCGTGGAGACGCTCGGCACCGTGCTCGGCCTCGACGCGCGGCGCGTGCAGTTCACCCCGGACCTGATGCCGTCCGACATCCTCGGCACCGAGATCCTGGAGGAGGATGCCGACCGCCGCCGCGCCTTCCGGTTCGTGCAGGGACCGGTCTTCACCCAGCTCCTGATGGCCGACGAGATCAACCGGGCGAGCCCGCGCACGCAGTCGGCCCTGCTCCAGGCCATGCAGGAGGGCCACGTCTCGGTGGCGGGCGCCCGCCACGACCTGCCCCGGCCGTTCCACGTCCTGGCGACCCAGAACCCGATCGAGCAGGAGGGCACCTACCCGCTGCCCGAGGCGCAGCTCGACCGCTTCCTCCTGGAGATCGACGTCGGCTACCCCGACCGCGCCGCCGAGCGCCGGATCCTGATCGAGACCACCGGCGTCGACGAGGCGCGCCCGCGCGCGGTGATGTCCACCGAGCAGTTGCTCACCGCCCAGCGCCTCGTGCGCCGGCTGCCGGTGGGCGAGGCCGTGGTCGAGGCGATCCTCGACCTCGTCCGTGCGGCGAGACCCGACAGCGGCGACGCGATCGTGAAGGACAAGCTCCTCTGGGGCCCCGGCCCCCGCGCCAGCCAGGCGCTCACGCTCGCCGCCCGCGCCCGGGCGCTGATCGAGGGCCGGGTCGCGCCGTCCGTGGCCGACGTGAAGGCGCTGGCCGAGCCGGTGCTCAAGCACCGCATGGCGCTGAGCTACACCGCCCGGGCCGACGGCGAGACCATCGAGGGCCTGATCGCCAAGCTCGCGGAGAAGCTCTGATCTTGGTCGCGACGAACGCCCTCGACGCCGGCAGGCGCATCCCCGGCCGGCGCGAGAGCGAGGGCGCGACCGCCCTCTCCGACAAGATGCCCCGCCTCGTCCTGGAGGCGCGCCGCGTGTCGAGCCTGCTGGCCCACGGCCTGCACGGCCGCCGCCGCGCCGGGCCGGGCGAGAGCTTCTGGCAGTTCCGACCCTTCGTCACCGGCGAGGCCGCCGCCCGGGTCGACTGGCGCCGCTCGGCCCGGGACGACCGGCTCTACGTGCGCGAGCGCGAATGGGAGGCCGCTCACAACATCTGGCTGTGGATCGACCGCTCGGCCTCCATGGGCTTCTCCTCGGACCTGGCGTCGGCCCCGAAGGTCGAGCGCGCCCTCATCCTGGGGCTGGGGCTCGCCGACGCCTTCGTGGAAGGCGGTGAGCGCGTGGGCCTTCTCGGGCTGACCCGGGCGACCGCGTCCCGCGGGATCGTCGAGCGGCTGGCGCAGGCGCTGGTGGCGGACAAGGCCGGCCTGACCGAGGACCTGCCGCCCCGGGCGAGCCCCGCCCGCTTCGACGAGGTGGTGCTGATCGGCGACTTCCTGACCGCGCCGGACCGGATCGCCGCCTCCGTGCAGAGCCTCGCCGGCCGCGGCAGCCGCGGCCATCTCCTGGTGATCGTCGATCCGATCGAGGAGACCTTTCCGTTCACCGGGCAGGCCGTGCTGCATGATCTCGAAGGCAGCCTCAGCCTCGATATCGGCGACGCCGACGCCTGGGGCGCGCGCTACCGCGCCCGGATCGCCGAGCACCGGGCCGCGTTGGCCGCCATTACCCGCAGCCAGGGCTGGACTCTGACGATCCACCGCACCGACCGGCCGGCGAGCGAGGCGGCCCTCCGGCTCGCCACGCTGATCGCCGCCCGCGGCACGGAGTGAGGCCGGCATGCTGGGTCTGACCTTCGCGGCGCCTCTGGCGCTCGCCGCCCTGATCGGCCTTCCCGCCCTGTGGTTCCTGTTGCGGGTGACCCCGCCGCGCCCGCGGCGGATCAACTTCCCGCCGCTCAAGCTCGTCGCGGACCTGATCCCGCAGCGGCAGACGCCGGCCCGGACGCCGCCCTGGCTGCTGATCCTCCGGTTGCTGATCGCCGCCGCCCTGATCCTGGCGGTCGCCGGCCCGGTCTGGAACGCCGGGGGCGTCGGGGCTGGGGGCGGCCGCACGGCCCTCCTCGTGCTCCTCGACAACGGCTTTCCCGCCGCCCACGACTGGCGCGACCGGCTCCGCGTCGCCACCGACGCCGTGGAGGGCGCCGCCCGCGACGGCCGGCCTGTGGCGGTGATCGGGCTGGCGGATGCGCCCGCAGCCTTCGAGGCGAAGACGCCGGCCGCCGCGCTTGAGCGGCTGCGCGCCCTCGCGCCGCGTCCGATCCTGCCCGCCCGGGACGCGCATCTCGCCACCATCGGCGCCTTCCTGGAGAAGAACCAGGGGGCCGGACTCGTCTGGATCAGCGACGGTGTCGCCGGCGCCAGCGACGAGCGCTTCGCCAAGGGCCTCGCCGACCTCGTCGGCGGCAGCGGCGCCGCGCTCACCATCCTGCGCGCCGACAGGCCGCCGGCTTTGGCCCTCATCGCCACCGAGAATGCCGGCAAGCTCGTCACCCACGCCCTGCGGGCCGTGCCGAACGGGCGCGATTCCGGCGTGATCCGGGCGCTGGACCAGAAGGGCCTGCCGCTCGCCGAGCGCGACTTCGCCTTCGCGGCCGATGCCACCGAAGCGGACGCGACCTTCGAGATGCCCGTGGAGCTGCGCAACAGCATCAGCCGGCTGGAGATCGCGGGCGAGCGCTCGGCCGGCGCCGTGGTGCTGCAGGACGAGCGCGGCAAGCGGCGCCGGGTCGGCCTGGTCTTCGGCGGCACCCTCGACCAAGCCCAGCCCCTGCTGGCGCCGACCTACTACCTCGCCCGCGCACTCCAGCCCTTCGCGGACGTGCAGGAGCCGCGCGGCGCCAAGGGCACGGCGGACTCGATCAACCAGCTCCTCGACAATCAGGTCTCGGTTCTGGTGCTGGCCGATGTCGGCGCGCTGGACGAGAAGACCACCGCCCGGATCGAGAGCTTCGTGAAGGAGGGCGGCCTGCTTCTGCGCTTCGCCGGCCCGCGGCTCGCCGCCGGCAACGATTCGCTGGTGCCGGTGCGCCTGCGCCGCGGCGGCCGGACGCTCGGCGGGACGCTCTCCTGGGACAGCCCCAAGACCCTGGCCCCCTTCCCGCCCGAGAGCCCGTTCGCGGGCCTGACGCCGCCGGCCGATATCGGCGTGCGCCGGCAGATCCTGGCCGAGCCGGATGGCGACCTGCCGAACCGGACCTGGGCATCGCTCCAGGACGGCACCCCGATCGTGACCGCGCAGAAGCGCGGCCAGGGCACGATCGTGCTGTTCCACGTCACCGCCGACACGACGTGGTCGAACCTGCCGCTCTCCGGGCTGTTCATCGACATGCTCCGGCGCGTCGTGGCGCTGGCCGGCGCCTCGGCGCCGGTCCAGGGAGAGGCCGCGCGAGCGGCCGCCCCGGTCCTCGCCCCGCGGGTGACGCTGGACGGGTTCGGGGCGCTCGGCTCGCCCCCCGCCTCGGCCACCGCGGTGGCGGCCGACTACGCCGACCGGGCCAATTCCGAACACCCGCCGGGCTTCTACGGCCCGCCGGACGGAGGCATCAGCGTGAACGCCCTGAAACCGGACGACCGGCTGAAGCCCCTGGACACGGCCGCTCTCGCGAGCGCCCGCACCGGATCGCTCGCCGGGGCCGAGGCCCTGGACCTGCGTCCGAGCCTGTTCACCCTCGCGCTGCTTCTGCTCGCCCTCGACACCCTGGCGGGCCTGTGGCTCGGCGGCTTCCTGCGCCGTGCTGGGCTGGCGGCCCGCCTGCGCGGGCGGCCCGCGGTCGTGGCACTGGCGGGCCTGCTGGTATTCGCGGCGCTGCCCGGACAGCCGGTGCGCGCCGAGGAACCACCGGCCAACCGGCCGAACGGCATCGAGTCGGCGCTGGTCACGCGCCTCGCCTACGTGATCACGGGCGATGCCGCCGTGGACGAGGCGAGCCGGACCGGGCTCACCGGCCTGACCCAGATGCTGGCCTCCCGCACCGCCCTGGAGCCCGGCGAGCCGGCCGGGATCGACCCGGCCAAGGACGAGCTGGCCTTCTATCCGCTGATCTACTGGCCGATCGCGCCCGGCCGGCCGCAACCCTCGGAAGCCGCGATCCGCAAGATCGACGCGTTTATGCGCAACGGCGGCACGGTCCTGTTCGACACCCGCGACGCGCTCACTGCCCGCCCGGGCGGGCCACCCTCACCGGAGGCCGCCTATCTGCGCAAGATGCTGGCGACGCTCGAGGTGCCGGAGCTGGAGCCGGTGCCCCTCGACCACGTGCTGACCAAGGCGTTCTACCTCGTGGACAGCTTCCCGGGCCGCTACGCTACCGGCCAGACCTGGGTGGAAGCCCTGCCGCCCGCCGCCGAGGGCGCCGAGCGCCGACCGGCGCGGGCGGGCGACGGCGTCAGCCCGATCATCATCACCGGCAACGATCTCGCCGCCGCCTGGGCGGTGGGCCGCCGGGGCGAGCCGCTCTACCCGGTGGTGGGCGGCGACCAGCGCCAGCGCGAGATGGCGTTCCGCGGCGGCGTCAACATCGTGATGTACACGCTGACCGGCAACTACAAGGCGGATCAGGTCCACGTGCCCGCGCTGCTGGAGCGGCTGGGTCAGTGATGGGTTTGAACCGCGCCCGCAGGGAACACGTGGTCCCGTCAGCCGGCCTCATCCTGAGGTGCGGGTGCGCGGCGGACGCCTCGAAGGAGCCCTCCAGAGGGCGCCGCGCTCCCTGGAGCCCGCCTTCGCGGCCGCTGGCGCGGCCCCTCAGGATGAGAGGGGCTGATCGGCCCACGGCCGCTCGGAATGCACAGGTCCCGGAGGCCGGATCGTCATGTTGAGCCTCAGCTTCACCCCCCTCCTGCCCTGGCCGGCCATCGCCGTCCTCGGCGCCATCGTCGCCGTCCTGGCGGTGTTCGCCGTGCTGGCGCGCGGCCGGACCGCGCTGCTGCGAGTCCTGGTCCTCGCGCTGGTCCTGGCGGCCCTCACCAACCCGGCCCTGGTGCGCGAGGACCGCGAGCCCGTGAAGGACGTGGCGGCCATCGTGGTCGACCGGTCCGGATCGCAAGCCCTCGGCGACCGCCCGCAAATGACCGACACGGTCCGCGCCGAGCTGCAGCGCCGCTTCGGCGCCCTCGCCAATATCGAGCCGCGCTTCATCGACGTGCCCGACGCCAAGGACGGCGATGACGGCACCAAGCTGTTCACCGCTCTGGGCCAGGCGCTCGCCGATGTGCCGCCGGAGCGGCTCGCCGGAATCGTGATGCTCACGGACGGCGTGGTCCACGACGTCCCGGCGTCGCTCGCCCAGCTCGGCATCAAGGCGCCGCTCCACGTCCTCGTCACCGGCCATCCGGACGAGCGCGACCGTCAGATCAAGCTCCTGGAAGCGCCCCGCTTCGGCATCGTCGGCAAGGACCTGACGATCCGCGCCGAGGTGATGGAGCGCGGCGGCACCGGCCACGCGGTCGTGACGGTGCGCCGCGACGGCGAGGAGATCGGCCGGCGGGATGTGGCGACCGACAAGCCGTTCGCGCTGACCACCCGCATCGAGCATGGCGGCCCGAACGTGGTGGAGATCGAGGTCGAGCCGCTGCCGGGCGAGCTCACGACGGTCAACAACCGCGCGGTTCTGCCGATCGAGGGCATCCGCGAGAAGCTCCGGGTGCTGCTGGTCTCCGGCGAGCCCCACCAGGGCGAGCGGACGTGGCGCAACCTGCTGAAGTCCGACGCCAACGTCGACCTCGTCCACTTCACCATCCTGCGCCCGCCGGAGAAGCAGGACGGCACGCCCATCTCGGAACTCTCCCTGATCGCCTTCCCGACGCGCGAGCTGTTCGTCCAGAAGATCAAGGATTTCGACCTGATCATCTTCGACCGCTACGCCAACCAGAGCGTGCTGCCGCAGGCCTATTTCGACAACATCGTCCGCTATGTCCGCGAGGGCGGCGCCCTGCTGATCGCGGCCGGCCCCGAATTCGCCGGCCCCGCGAGCCTCGCCCGCACGCGCCTCGCCGGCATCCTGCCCGGCGATCCGGACGGGCGCGTCGTCGAGAAGCCCTACAAGGCGGCGCCGACCCAGATCGGCCAGCGGCATCCGGTCACCCGCGCCCTGCCGGGCTCGGACGCCAACCCGCCCGCCTGGGGCGACTGGCTGCGCATCATCGAGGCCCGGACCCGCCCCGGCATCCAGCCGATCCTGTCGGGCGCCGAGGGGCTGCCGCTGCTCGCCCTGTCGCGCGAGGACAAGGGCCGGGTCGCCCTGCTCCTGTCCGATCATGCCTGGCTCTGGGCCCGGGGCTACCAGGAAGGCGGTCCCTATCTCGACCTGCTGCGCCGCCTCGGCCACTGGCTGATGAAGGAGCCGGCCCTGGAGGAGGAGGCCCTGCGCGCTCAGACCACCGGCCGCGGTCGCGAGGTGCGGGTCGAGCGGCAGACCATGGCGGACCAGACCGAGCCCGTCACCGTCACCGGACCGACCGGCAAGGTGGCGACGCTGACGCTGAAGCCCGGCGAGCCCGGCCTGTTCACCGCCACCTTCGACGCCGAGACGCTCGGGCTGCACACCCTGCGCTCGGGCAACCTCGTCGCCTT
Organism: Methylobacterium sp. FW102-HT35C08; assembly: GCF_058790235.1. NCBI lineage: Bacteria > Pseudomonadati > Pseudomonadota > Alphaproteobacteria > Hyphomicrobiales > Methylobacteriaceae > Methylobacterium > Methylobacterium sp. FW102-HT35C08. Next base: position 3,851,041 of record NZ_JBYTCL010000002.1, read on the forward strand.
CGTCAGCGTCGGACCCGCCAATCCCCGCGAGCTCGCCGACGTCTTCAGCGACACCGAGCGCCTGAAGGCCGTGGCCGACGGGTCGGGCGGCTCGGTCCGCCGGATCGCCGAGGCCGGCGGCGGCATCCAGGTGCCGCGTCTCGCGGTGGTGCGCGGCGGCCGCCTGGCCGGCGGCGACTGGATCGGCTTCCGGCCGAGCGACAGCGCCAACATCCGCGGCGTCGAGGTCTACCCGCTGGCGCTGGGTCTGGCGGCGCTCGCCGCGCTTGCCGCGGCCCTGCTCGCCATGTGGCTGGTCGAGGGCCGACGAGGCCGGGCGGCGTGAGGACATCCGTTCGCGCTCGGCGCGCCTGGCTTGGCGCCATGGCGTGTGTGTGAGCGCGCTCGACGCCCGGGGCACGCCCGGCCTATGACCCTGACTGAACGCCCGCGCCCCGCGCGGGCTCGACGCAACGGAGACAGCCTGCCCGTGACAGCGCAGACCGCGACCGGACGCCTTCTCGCCGCGACGCTCCTCGTCGCCTGCCTCCAGCTCGCCCCGGCGCACGCGCAGGAACCGGCCGCGATGCCGTCGACGCCGGCCACCCTGCCCGCCGCGAACGGCCAGTGGACCCACGCGATCACGCTGATGGGCCAGCCGAAATACGGCCCCGACTTCAAGCATTTCGACTACGCCGAACCGGCCGCCCCCAAGGGCGGAATGGTCCGCTTCGGCGCGCAGGGCGGGTTCGACAACTTCAACATCGTCGTCGCCGGCCTGAAGGGCGATCTCGAAGGCGGCGTCCAGCAGATCTACGATCCGCTGATGACCGAGTCGTCGGACGAGCCGTTCACCTCCTACGGCCTGCTCGCCGAGGCGGTCCGGATCGCCCCCGATCTCGGCTCGGTCTCGTACCGGCTGCGCGAGAACGCCCGCTGGCACGACGGCAAGCCGATCACCCCCGAGGACGTGGTCTGGTCCTTCGACGTGCTGAAGGCCAACAGCCCGTTCTACGGCGCCTATTACCAGACGGTCGCGAAGGCCGAGGCGACCGGGCCGCGCGAGGTGACCTTCACCTTCACCGAGACCGGCAACCGCGAGCTGCCGCAGGTGATCGGGCAGCTGCGCGTCCTGCCCAAGCACTGGTGGACCGCTAAGGACGCCAACGGCAAGCAACGCAGCGTCACCGAGACCACCCTGGAGCCGCCGCTCGGTTCCGGCCCGTACCGGCTCGCGAAGTTCGAGCCCGGCCGGACCGCGACCTACACCCGCGTGCCCGACTATTGGGGCAAGGACCTGCCGGTGAATGCCGGGCGCTACAACTTCGACACGGAACGCTACGAGTATTTCCGCGACGGCACCGTGCTGGTCGAGGCGCTGAAGGGCGACCTCTACGACTTCCGCGTCGAGAACATCGCCCGGAACTGGGCCACGGCCTACGACGATTTCCCGGCCGTGAAGGAAGGGCGCCTGATCAAGGAGGCGTTCCCCGACCGCGGCATGGGCATCATGCAGGCCTTCGTGTTCAACACCCGCAAGGACAAGTTCAAGGACCCGCGCGTGCGCCGGGCCTTCAACCTCGCGTTGAACTACGAGGAGATGAACAAGGCCCTGTTCTACGGCCTCTACAACAGGATCAACTCCTACTTCTTCGGCTCGGAGCTGGCCTCCTCGGGCCTGCCGGAGGGCGACGAGAAGGCGGTCCTCGAGAGCGTCAAGGACAAGGTCCCTCCATCCGTCTTCACCACGCCGTACACCAATCCGGTCAACGACAGCCCCGAGGCCGTGCGCAAGAACCTGCGCGAGGCCGTCGGCCTCCTGCGCGAGGCGGGCTACGAGCTGCGCGGCGGCAAGATGGTCAACAAGGCCACGGGCGAGCCGCTGACCGTCGAGTTCCTGGAGTTCCAGAACACCTTCGAGCGGGTGATCCTCCCGTTCTCGGCGCAGCTGAAGCTCATCGGCATCGACGCGACGCTGCGGGTGATCGATCAGGCCCAGTACCAGAACCGCATCCGCAACTTCGACTTCGACGTCACCACGTCGAACTGGGGCGAGTCGCTCTCGCCGGGCAATGAGCAACGCGAGTACTGGGGCTCGGCGGCCGCCGACAAGCCGGGCTCGCGCAACCTGATCGGCATCAAGGATCCCGGCATCGACGCACTGATCGAGAAGGTGATCTTCGCCAAGGACCGGCCCGCCGTCATCGCGGCCACCCGCGCCCTCGACCGGGTGCTGCTCGCCCACGATTACGTCGTGCCGCAATGGTCCTCGAACCAGCAGAGGACCCTGCGCTGGAACCGGTTCGGCCATCCGGCGATCCTGCCGCTCTACGCCAGCTCTGGCTTCCCGACGACGTGGTGGTACGACGAGGCGCGGGCCGCGAAGACCGGGGCCCCGCGTTGACGGGCGCCCCGTGGACGCCGACCCGCCGGAGCCTGGTCCTGGGGGCCGGTGCCCTGGCGGCGATCCGGCCGTCGGGCGGGACCTGGGCGGCCGACGCGGAGCGCCACGGCCTTTCCAGTTTCGGCGAACTGAAATACGGCCCGGACTTCGAGCACTTCGCCTACGTGAACCCGATGGCGCCGCGGGGCGGCCGCTTCTCGGGCCAGCTCTCCTCGTCGACCGGGAACCAGGCGCTCAACACCTTCAACACGCTCAACATCTACGTGCTGCGCGGCGAGGGTGCCGCCGGGATGAACCTGACCTTCGACAGCCTGATGATCCGCGCCCTCGACGAGCCGGACGCGGTCTACGGGCTGCTGGCCCGCTCCGTCGCGATCAGTCCGGACGGGCTGACCTACACGTTCTCGCTGCGCCCGCAGGCGCGGTTCCACGACGGCTCGCGGCTCACCGCGCAGGACGCCGCCTTCAGCCTGAAGCTCCTGCGCGACAAGGGTCATCCCGAGATCGCCGAGGTCATCCGCGCCATGAGCGACGCGCGGGCCGAGGGTGAGGATCGGCTGGTCGTGACCTTCGAAGCCGGCCGCGCCCGCGACCTGCCGCTGTTCGTGGCGCAGCTGCCGATTTTCTCGGCGGCCTATTACGGCGGCCGCGACTTCGAGGCCTCGACCCTGGAACCACCTCTGGGTTCCGGCCCCTACCGGGTCGGCGCGGTCGATCCCGGCCGTTCGATCGGGCTGGAGCGGGTGCCGGATTACTGGGCGGCCGACCTGCCGGTGAATGTCGGCCAGAACAACTTCGACATGATCCGCTACGAGTATTTCCGCGACCGGACCGTGGCGTTCGAGGCGTTCAAGAGCGGCGCCTTCACGTTCCGGGAGGAATTCACCGCCCGGGTCTGGGCCACCGGCTACGACTTTCCGGCCCTGGCCGAGGGGCGCGTCGTCCGCGAGACGGTGCCGGATGCGCGGCCGAGCGGCACCCAGGGCTGGTGGATCAACACCCGCCGGGCGGCCTTCCGCGATCCCCGCGTGCGCGAGGCGATCGGCCTGTGCTTCGACTTCGAATGGTCGAACCGCAACCTGATGTACGGCGCCTACACGCGCACGGCCTCGTTCTTCGAGAATTCCGATCTCAAGGCGACCGGCAAGCCCTCGGCCGAGGAACTCGCCCTGCTGGAGCCGCTCAAGGATCTGCCGCCGGAGGTGTTCGGCGAGGCCTGGACGCCGCCGGTCTCGGACGGGTCCGGCCAGGACCGGGCCCTGCTCAAGCGCGCCGACGCGCTGCTGCGGGAGGCCGGCTGCACGCGGCAGGGGGGAAGCCTTCTGCTGCCCGGCGGGCAGCCGCTGACCCTCGAATTCCTGGACGAGGATCCGGTCTTCCAGGCGGTCACGCAGCCCTTCATCCGCAATCTTGGACTCCTGGGGATCAAGGCGAGCCTCCGCACCGTCGATCCCGCGCAGTACCAAGCCCGGCTCAAGGACTTCGATTTCGATCTCACCGCCCGCCGTTATGCCAGCGGCATGACGCCGGGCGCGGAGCTGCGCGAGACTTACGGCTCCCGGGCGGCCAGAACCGCGGGATCGAACAACCTGTCGGGGATCATGGATCCGGCGATCGATACGCTCCTGACCGCGATCGCCGACGCCAAGTCGCGGGCGGAGCTCACCACGGCCTGCCGGGCCCTCGACCGGGTGCTCCGGGCCGGGCGCTACTGGGTGCCGATGTGGTACGGCTCGACCCACCGCCTCGCGTTGTGGGACATCTACGGCCGCCCGGCCAACCCGCCGAAATACGATCTCGGCGCCCCCGGCACGTGGTGGTTTGACGCCGAAAAGGCCAAGCGGATTGGGCGGGAGTAACGCCATGCTCGCTTACATCCTGCGCCGCATCGGCCTGATGATCCCGACCCTGCTGGGGATCATGCTGATCACCTTCACCATCGTGCAGTTCGCCCCCGGCGGGCCGGTGGAGCGGGTGCTGTCCCAGCTCCAGGGCCAGCGCGACGGCGCGATGTCGCGCGTGACCGGCGGCTCCGGCGATCTCGGCGGCGCCGCACGACCCTCCGGTGGCGGCGGCGAGGCGAGTTCCCGCTACCGCGGCGCGCAAGGGTTGAGCCCGGAGTTCATCGCCAAGCTGGAGAAGCAGTTCGGCTTCGACAGGCCGGCGCCGGAGCGCTTCGCCAAGATGCTCTGGGACTACGTCCGCTTCGATTTCGGCCGCAGCTACTTCCGCGACGTCACCGTCATCCAGCTGATCAAGGAGCGCCTGCCGGTCTCGATCTCGCTGGGCCTGTGGATGACGCTCCTGTCCTACGCGATCTCGATCCCGCTCGGCATCCGCAAGGCCGTGAAGGACGGCGAGCGCTTCGACCGCTGGACCTCCTTCGTGGTGATCATCGGCTACGCGATTCCGGGCTTCATGTTCGGGCTGATGCTGATCATCCTGTTCGCCGGCGGCTCGTTCTACCAGTGGTTCCCGTTGCGCGGCCTGACCAGCGAGGGCTGGGAGGGATTCTCCACCTGGCACAAGGTCACCGACTACGCGTGGCACATGGTGCTGCCGCTGACCGCGCTCGTCATCGGCGCCTTCGCGACCTCGACCCTGCTCACCAAGAACTCGTTCCTCGACGAGATCCGCAAGCAGTACGTGCTGACCGCTCGGATGAAGGGCCTGTCCGAGCGGCGCGTGCTCTACGGCCACGTCTTCCGCAACGCCATGCTGATCGTGATCGCGGGCTTTCCCGGGGCCTTCATCTCGGCCTTCTTCACCGGTTCTCTGCTGATCGAGACGATCTTCTCCCTCGACGGCCTCGGGGAACTGTCGTTCCGGGCGATCGTCGGGCGGGATTACCCGGTGGTGTTCGCTACCCTCTACATCTTCTCGCTGCTCGGGCTCGCGGTGAACCTGCTCTCCGACCTGATCTACGTCTGGATCGACCCGCGGATCGACTTCTCGGCGCGGGCGACCTGAGGCCGGAGATCACGACAGCGGCGAGCCCGGATCCGGCAGCGCGATGGTCGAGGTCGCCTCCGCGATCTGGTCCGGCCCGCCCTTGGGCGGCCAGACGCCGGAGGCGTAGGCGGCCGCGCGCAGGGTCGCGCGCTCCTCAAGGCTGGAGAAGGCCCAGATGTGCGTGATCCGCGGAGGGCCGTCGAGGGCGTAGAGGTTGGTGACGAGGTGTTCGGTATAGGTCCGGGCCGGCGCGATCGCCGCCTCCCAGGCCGCCAGCGTCGGCGCCAAGCCGCCGGGCTTCAGCCGGTAGGTGCGAACCTCGTAGACGCCGCCGCGCGATCCGGTCCGCAGCGGCGGCAGGAACGGGAACGGCGCGTAGCTGTCTAGGGTCAGCGCCGTGAGCAGATCGCCGGCGTTGAACGGCGCCGCGCTCATCAGGGCGCGCCGCCGCTCCGCCGTCATCGCCTCGGGCGTGTCGAAGCCGCGCAGGACGAGAACCTGCCCGAGGGTGCCGATCTCGGTCCGCCAGCAGCCGAGCAGCGTCCCGGCCTCCGCCTCGGCGACCCAGGCCCGCGCCCGTTCGCAGACAGCTCCGGCGGCGAGAAGCGGACAGGACAGGGTCGCGAGTTCGTAGAGCATGGACTGATTCCGCCTTCTATGGGCGCCCGCTCCGTCACGGCGCGCGACGCGACGTCACCCAGGGCGGCGCGATATCGGGAGACGTGGCGCCGCCCTGGATTGCTTCGCTTCGCTCGCAAAGACAGCGCCGGGGCTTCGACGGCCAAGATCGTAACATCTGACGGACGAAGTGAGGTCACATCACGTGCCGGGCCCATCCAGAACCCGCGCCACAGTCAGGCGCAGCGCCTGGGCGCTCCGGTAGCCCACCGCCGCCGCCACGGCCCGGGGCGAGCGCCCCTCGGCCTCCAGCGCCAGGGCGCGGATCACCCGGGCGCGCGCACGCCAGTCGCCGAAGCTCAGGCCCGTCTCCGCCCGGAAGCCGCGGGTCAGCGTGCGCCGGCTCGCCCCAGCGCGGTCCGCCCAGGCGTCGAGATCCGCCTCCGAGGCCGGATCCTCGATCAGCCCGAAACAGACCCGGCGCAGGCGCGGATCGCGGGGCAGCGGCAGGACGAGCGGCGTCGCGGGCGCCCGGCCGATCTCGTCGAGCACCAGGGCGGCGAGATGGCCGCCGCGCCCGTCCTCCTCGTACAGCACCGGCTCCGCCGCCAGGGCCGTCAGCGCCGCGGCCAGGAGCGGCGAGACCGCGATCACCCGGCAGCCTGCCGGAAAGCCCGTGACGGCGGCCGGATCGAGATAGGCCGAGCACATCGCAACCGCGCCGTGGGTCGCCACCGCGTGCGGCAGGCGCGGCGGGATCCACAGGGCATGCCCCTCGGGCACGACCCAGGTGCCGTCCTCGGCCGACGCCATCATCAGGCCGGCGGTGGCGTAGAGGAGCTGCGCGCGCTGGTGGAAGTGGCGATCGAGGACCATCCCGGCCGCGTAGGCCTTGGGCATCACCGCGACCGCGCGCGGCACGTCCTGATAGTCAGCCGCGTTCGTGGACCGCGTTGGCCGCGCGGCGTCACCCGGCGAAAATGGCCCGTTCGCATACATACTCGGCCCGACACCTCCATCGGGTCAGGCTATCAGGGTCAGATCCCGGAGGATACGCCGCGATGGATTCGGACACGCTGTCTCGCCGCACGCTGCGCTTCGTCAACGTCGCGCACGCCCTCGATCACTTCGTGCTGCTGATCTACCCGACCGCGGTCATCGCCATCGCGGCCCAGACCGGGCTCGGCTACGGCGAGCTGATCGGGCTCGCGACCGGCGCTTTCGTGGCCTTCGGCCTGTGCTCCCTGCCGATGGGCTCGCTGGCCGACCGGTTCGGGCGCCGCAACATGCTGGCGGTGTTCTTCTTCGGCTACGGCCTGTCCTGCCTCGGCGTGGCGAGCGCCTCGACGCCGCTCGGCTTCGCCCTCTGGCTCTGCGTGCTCGGCCTGGCCTCGGCGATCTACCACCCGGTCGGCTCGGCCATGCTGGTGACCCATGCCCGCCGGCTCGGGCGCGATCTCGGCATCAACGGCGTCTGGGGCAATTTCGGCGCGGCCTCGGCCTCCGGCCTCACCGCGCTGCTCGCCGCCACCATCAGCTGGCGCGCGGCCTTCGTGGTCCCGGGCCTCGTCTGCCTCGCCTGCGGGGCCGCCTTCCTGGCGCTGGTGCCGGGCGACGGCGAGGCTTCGGGCAAGAAGGCCGGCGGCGCCGCGGTGATCCCGGTGACCCGGCCCTGGGCGCTGATGGCGATGTTCGGCCTGTCGATCTTCGCGGGCGGACTGACCTTCAACCTGACGACGATCAGCCTGCCCAAGGTGATCGACGAGGGCGTCGGCCACGCGCTGCCCCTGGCGCTGACCGGCTCGCTCGCCACCGGCGTGTTCCTGTTCGGCGCCCTGATGCAACTCGCCATGGGCCGTCTGATCGACCGCTACAGCCTGCCCGCCCTGTTCGTGGCGCTCTCGGTGCTGCAGCCACTGGGCCTCGGGATCGCGGCCCTGAGCACCGGTGTGCCCCTGCTCGTCGGCCTCGTGCTGGCCATGACGGCAATCTACGGACAGGTGGTGATCAACGACGCGATGATCGCCCGCTACGTGCCCCCCGCCTACCGCGCCCGGGCCTACAGCGTGCGCTATTTCGTGGGCTTCACGGCGAGCGGGTTCGTGGTCCCGGCCATCGCGCTGCTGCATGACCGCGGCGGCTTCGGGCTGGTGCTCGGCGTCGCCTCCGCTTGCGGCGCGGTGATCTGGCTCTCGGCGATCGGCTTCCTCAGGCTGACCCAGGGCGGCGCGCGGCCCGCGCTCGCCGCAGCGGAGTAGCGGGACCGTTTGCGGCCCTGGGCGGACGCTGCTACGCGGCCCTCGTCCGACCCGTGAGCCCCTTGTGACCCCGCCGTGACCCCCCTGTCCCTCGTCATCCGGCCCGAGCGGCCGGAGGATGCTTCCGCCATCGAGCGGCTCCAGGCCCGGGCCTTCGGCCCCGGCCGGTTCGCCCGCACCGCGTATCGCCTGCGCGAGGGCGCGGCCGAGCGGATCGACCTCGGCGTCACCGCCTCCGTGGGCAGCTTCCTCGTCGGCTCGGTGCGGATGGGGCCGGTACGGACCGGAACGACGTCGTTCGTGATGCTCGGACCGCTCGCCGTCGACCCGAGCTTCGAGGGCCGCGGGATCGGCGGCACCCTGACCCGCGCGGCGATCGAGGCGGCGCGGGAGGCGGGCGAAGGCCTCGTGATCCTGGTGGGCGATGCCCCCTACTACGCCCGCTTCGGGTTCACCCCCGTGCCTCCGGGGAAGATCACCCTGCCGGGACCGGTCGATCCGACGCGGCTCCTGTGGCTGGAGCTGGCGGCGGGTTTTCGCGACCGGGTCGCCGGTCTGGTGGAAGCGGTCCCGGCGTCGGACGTGTAGTGTCCGCCCGGCCGAAGAGGTCGGGCGGCGTTGAAGCGTGAGCCTGTCAGCGGTGGGTGCCCGTTCCGCTGGTGCCGGACGTCCCGGAGGTCCCGGTGGCCGAACCGCCCGTGCGGGAGGTCGAGCCGGTCGCGTCTGAGGTGCCGGACTTCATCTCATGACCGGGCGCGTAACCGGAGGCGCCGGGGCTTCCGGCCTTGCTGCCGCGATCCTGCATCTCGCGACCGGGCGTCCGGGACGAGGCCCCCTGCTCTGCCGCGAAGGCGGTGCCGCCGAGGGCCAGGGTGGCCAGGACGATGATGGGCAAGCGCTGCATGGCGTGTCTCCTGCTGTTGGGGCCTCGTAATGCCGGACCCGCCCGGACCGTTCCGAAACAGCCGGCCGGGCCTCACGCCCGTCGGAGGGCCAGCCCGGCGATCACCCCGGCCGAGAGGAGTGCCAGCGCGACGGGCGTCGCCGAGGTGGCGGGCCAAGCGGATGCCGCGGCCGTGAACAGCGCCCCGAAGGTCATCTGGGTGAAGCCGTAGAGGCTGGAAGCCGAGCCGGCCGCGTGCGGATCGACGTTCATCAGGCCGGCCACCGCGTTCGGGCTGAGCAGGCCGACGCCGACCGCGTAGGCGAACAGCGGCACGATCAGGCTGACGACGCCGAGCATCCCGGTCCGGTCGACCACCAGCAGCGACAGCGCCGCCGCGATGCAGAGAAGGTTGCCGCTCCGCGCGGCCTTGCGGATCGGCACGCGGGCGGCGAGGCGGCTCGCCAGGACCGCACCGCCGACCATGCCGAACACCACGATCAGGCAATCGAACCCGACCTCCTGCGACGAGCGCCCGAGCCGGTCCACGAGCAGGAACGGCGCCACCGCCAGGAAGGCGTAGAGACTGGTGCCACCGCAGGCGCCGGCAACCAGGTAGGCCCGGAACACCGGAATCCGCACGAGCCGCAGATAGCCGGCGAGCACGGCGACGAAGCCCGGCAGCGCCACCTTGTGGCGGTTGGTCTCGGGCAGGGTGAACACCACCAGGGCGCCCAGCACGGCCACGAGGCCGGCGAGCACCACGAACACGGCGCGCCAGCCGAAAGCCTCGTTCACCACGCCCCCGATCGCCGGCGCCAGCGCCGGCGTGAGCGTCATCGCGGTCGTCAGGATCGCGAGCTTGCGGGCCGCATCCTCGCGGGTCGAGACGTCCCGCACCATGGCGCGGCCGATCACCAGGGAGCCGCAGGCGCCGAGCGATTGCAGGACGCGGGCGACCAGCAGGGTTCCGATGTTCGGCGCCGGGATCGCGAGCAGCAGCCCGACGAGATAGAGGCCGAGCCCGCCGATCAGGATCGGCCGCCTTCCGTACCGGTCCGAGAGCGGGCCGTAGAGCAGCTGACCGCCCGCGAGACCGATCAGGTAGACGGTGATGGTGAGTTGCGCGCCGGCCGCGTTGGTGCCGAGATCCGCGGCCGCCGCCGCGAGGGCCGGCACGAAGATGTGCAGGGCCACCGTTCCGGTCATGGTCACGGCGACCAGCAGCGGCAGGGAAGCGCGTCGCTCCCCCGCATCGGGACTTCGCACGGGCAAGGCAGTTCCTTCGCGGTTGCCGACCCGGACAGATGCCGGGTCGCGGCCGCTTTAAGGCAAAGGCCGGGCCCGGAGCCATGCCATCGGAACGCGCCTGACGCGCGGGGTGTCCGACCGACGCCGTATCCGGGCCGCGTGACGGCCCGGTCGGCCCTATTGCTGCTTGGGCAGGGGCTGCGGCGTCGGAAGCGGCGCGTTCCGGTCCTTGGTCGGACCGCCGACCTCGAGGTCCTTCGCCCGCTCGACCGCCTCGGGATTGGCCTGGGCCGGGGGCTCCTTGGCGGCCGGGGACGCGGGCGCCGTGGGCTCGGCGGGGATCACGCTCGACGGCGTTCCCTGCTGGTCGCCGTCATGGGCGCTGGCCGGGGGCGACGGCGCGTTCCGGTCGCTCGACTCGCTCGGGGCGCGCGGGCTGCCGGGGGATTTCTCTTCGACCGGCTTGGCCGTGCTGGTGTCGGCAGGCTTGGCCGGGCTATCCTTACCCTCGGAGGGCTTCGACGCCGCCGGCTTCGCGGCGGACGGCTTGTCGGCAGCGGCCTTATCGGCAGCCGGCTTGTCTTCGGGCTTCGCTGCCGCCGGCTCGGCCGCAGGCGCCGCGTCGCTCTTCTCGACAGCGGGCAGCGGCTTGGGATCGTCCGCGTTGGACCGCAGGTAGGCGATCACGTTCGCCCGCTCCTGCGGCGAGGCGATGCCGGCGAAGGCCATCTTGGTGCCCTTCGCGTAGCCCTTTGGATTGGTGAGGAAGGCGTCGAGATCCGCGTAGGTCCAGGTGCCGCCCTTCTCCTTCAGGGCCGCCGAGTACTCGAAGCCGGGATGGCCGCCCTTCGGCCGCTCGACGACGCCGTAAAGATCCGGGCCGACCTTGTTGGGACCGCCCTTCTCGAAGTTGTGGCAGGCGTGGCAGGCCTTCGTGCCGGCCTCGCCCTTCTCGGCGTTGGCGCTCGCGAGCCGGACCGCGATCGGCTCGACCTTGGCCTCGGGCGCCGCGGCGGCAGCCTGCGGCTCCGGCTCGGGCAGGTCGTAGCCGGCTTTGCCCGCCGGCTTCGGATGATAGATCAATTCGGCGACGAAACCCGATCCGGCCGCGAACAGCAGGGCGCCCAGGACGGCCCCCAGGACTTTGTTCACCTCGAACGAGTTCATGCTCTTCTCGCGACTCGGCCCGGACCGATCGCGCGCCTGACACGGGCGAGCAGGCTCGGACACCGGACATTGGAAGATTTCGAGGTTGCCTTAGCCGTTCCGGACGGCTCCTGACAATGCCGCCGGGCCCATCCGCGGCGCTGCGGCGCAGGATTGTTCCACCGAATTGTCCAGCTTGTCACCCCGCGGCCGCTTTGCGGCATCTTTTCTCCACGTGCCCCGCCCGCCGGCCGCGGGGGACGACAACCGGGAGCGGGCCTGTTAAGCAGCCGGCCGTTTCCCGGCGCGGCCGCCACGTTGCCGTGCCCAGGTCCGATTTCTCATGTCCGATCCCCTGGTCCTGATCCCGTCCCGCCTCGCGGCGACTCGCCTGCCGAACAAGCCGCTGGCCGACATCGCCGGCGAGGCCATGATCGTCCATGTCTGGCGCCGGGCCGTCGAGGCTGGGATCGGCCCCGTGGTGGTGGCCACCGACACGGCCGAGATCGCCAGGACCGTGGAGGCGGCGGGCGGCCTCGCGGTGATGACCCGGGCCGACCACCCGTCCGGCTCGGACCGGCTCGCGGAGGCGCTGGAGATCGTCGATCCGGAGGGGCGCCACGACGTGGTCGTCAACGTGCAGGGCGACCTGCCGACCATCGATCCGGCGATCATCGGCGCGGCCGTCATGCCGCTCGCCGACCGGACGGTGGACATCGTCACGCTCTGCGCCCCGATCACCGATCCGCACGAGGCCGACAACCCGAACGTGGTCAAGCTGGTGGGACACGCCGTCGGCCCCGGCCGCCTGCGCGCCCTCTACTTCACCCGCGCCCGCGCCCCCTGGGGCGACGGACCGCTCTGGCACCATATCGGCCTCTACGCCTACCGGCGCACCGCCCTAACCCGCTTCGTCGCCCTGCCTCCGGGCGAGCTGGAGGTCCGCGAGAAGCTGGAGCAGCTGCGGGCGCTCGAGGCCGGCATGCGCATCGACGCCGCCATCGTCGACGATCTGCCGCTCGGCGTCGACACCCCCGCCGACCTGGAGCGCGCCCGCGCCCTGCTCCAGGCCCGGCGCCTCAACTGAACGCGCGCCCGAAACCTCGCCGCCATGACAGACCGCACGATCGCCTACCAGGGTGAGCCCGGAGCCAACTCGCACATCATCTGCGCGGAAGCCTTTCCGGACTGGACGTACCTGCCCTGCGCCACCTTCGAGGATGCGTTCGCGGCCGTCACGGAAGGACGGGCGCAGCGGGCGATGATCCCGATCGAGAACTCGATCGCCGGCCGTGTCGCCGACATTCACCACCTGATCCCAACCTCGCCGCTGCACATCGTGGCCGAGCACTTCCTGCCGATCCACTTCCAGCTCATGGTCCTTCCGGGCACGTCGATCGAGACGATCCGGACGGTTCACAGCCACGTCCACGCGCTGGGCCAGTGCCGCCGGGTCGTCCGTCGCCTGGGCGTCAAGGCCGTTGTGGCCGGCGACACCGCCGGGGCTGCGCGCGAGATCGCCGAGATCGGCGATCCGAGCCGGGCGGCCCTGGCGCCGGCGCTCGCCGCCGCGGTCTACGGGCTCGACATCCTGGAGCGCGACGTCGAGGACGAGGCCCACAACACGACCCGCTTCGTGGTGTTCTCCCCCGAGCCCGAGCCGGTCGCGCCCGGGACCGAGCCCTGCGTGACGAGCTTCGTGTTCCGCGTCCGCAACATCCCAGCCGCCCTCTACAAGGCCCTCGGCGGCTTCGCGACGAACGGCGTCAATATGTCGAAGCTCGAGAGCTACATGATGGACGGCGAGTTCACCGCCACGCAGTTCTACGCGGAGGTGGACGGTCATCCGGAGGATCCGGGCCTCGCCCGAGCCCTCGACGAGCTCGGCTTCTTCTCGCGCGAGCTGCGGGTGATCGGCACCTACCCGGCCCACCCGTTCCGCGAGGCAGCGCGACCGGCGGCGGAGTAGCGTCGCGCCTATTCCCGCCGCAGCACCCGGTCCGCGGCCAGATCCGACCAGAAACCCGGCCGGAAGTCGCGCTTGAGCGCCTCCGGGTCGTAGACGGTCTCGACCCAGGTCAGGAAGTCCATCCCCCTGGCCTCGCCCTCTAGGCGGTAGCGGGCGAAGAACGCGTCCAGGATGCCGGTCTTGGCGAAGCGGAGATGGCCGTAGCGGGCCGAGAGCTGCCGGGCCGCCTCGGCGACAGGCCGGCCCTCGTGCAGGATCAGGTACAGGGCCGAGGCGAGGCCGGCCCGGTCGGCGCCCGACTTGCAGTGCATCACCGCCGGGTACGCGACGCTCGCGAAGAAGTCCTTGGCAGCCAGGATGGTCTCCCGGTCCGGCGCCTCCCGGGAGCGCAGCACGAATTCCCGCAGGATCAGGCCGTGGCGCTCGCAGGCCTCGCGCTGCAGCGGCCAGGACCCGTGCTCGCGGCCGCCGCGCAGGGAGATGACCGTGCGCACGCCCTCGGCCCGGAAGCGGGCAAGATGGTGCGGTCCGGGCTGGGCCGAGCGCCAGAGCGCACCGGTGCCGACCCGATGGCGGTTGAGATAGGCGAGCCGGAACACGCCGTGGTCCATCAGCAGCATGTTGGCCCAGGCCCTCAGCCGGTCGCCCGGTCCGGCGATCGGCCGCTCGAAGCGGGCGATCCGGGCCATGCGCCGCGCGTAGCGCGTCTCGGGCTTCAGGAAGCGGTTGAACAAGGCCGTGCTGCCGGAGGGAACGAGCGCGGGCTCTACCAGCCGCCCGAGGGGCCGGCAATTCGCGTCGCCTACAGCCGTCGCGGCAGATCGTCGGAAACCGGCGCCGTTCTTGCCTTCACTCCGCCCGGATCGGCATCGAACCTGCGGCGACCGCGCGGGTTATCCGCCGGTCGGACGAGGGGAGGCCGGAATCCCATGAGCACGCGCACCACGAGCATCCGCCGGGCCCGCGAGGCCGATCTCGGCGGCTTGTCCAAGGTGTTCGATGCCTCGTGGCGCGAGGCCTATCGCGGGATCATTCCGGGGCTGCCCCTGGAGCGCCTGATTTCCAGCCGCGACCGGACATGGTGGCGCGGAGCCCTGCGCCGCGGTCGGCCGATCGCCGTCGTCGAGACCGGGGATCGGGTGGTTGGCTACGCCGCCTACGGCCGCACCCGCAGCCGCGCCCTCGGCACGGAAGCCGAGATCGACGAGCTCTATCTCCTGCCGGAATACCAGGGCGTCGGCCTCGGCCGCCGCCTGTTCCGCGCGGTCCGCAACGATCTTGCGGATCATGGCTTGACCCAGCTCGGGGTCTGGAGCCTGGAGGACAACGAACGGGCCGGCGCCTTCTACGAGGGGCTCGGCGGCAAGGCCGGCCCGCGCGTGCTGGACCGCGTGGCGGGCGTCCCCCTGCCGAAGGTCGGCTACCTGTTCGGCTGACGTTTTCCAGTGCCCGTTGCCCGGCTGCAACCCTTCCAGATTTGCATTGGCGATCCGCGTCTCTAAGAGGTCTGGGACGCGAAGCAGACCGCATTCCGGAAGCGAAACGCCATGAAGATCGACGCCATCCCGCTCGGCAAGAAGCCGCCGCACGACGTCAACGTGATCGTCGAGGTGCCGCTGGGCGGCGAGCCGATCAAGTACGAGATGGACAAGGAATCCGGCGCGCTGGTCGTCGACCGGTTCCTCTACACGCCGATGTTCTACCCGGGCAATTACGGCTTCATCCCCCACACTCTGTCGGGCGACGGCGATCCCTGCGACGTGCTGGTGGCCAATACCCGCGCGGTGCTGCCGGGCGCGATCATCAGCGCCCGCCCCGTGGGCGTGATGGTGATGCAGGACGAGGGCGGCGAGGACGAGAAGATCATCGCGGTCCCGTCGCGCCACCTGACCAAGCGTTACGATCGGGTCGAGAACTACACCGACCTGCCCGAGATCACGATCCACCAGATCCAGCACTTCTTCGAGCACTACAAGGATCTGGAGCCCGGCAAGTGGGTCAAGTTCGTCCGCTGGGGCGACAAGGAGGAGGCCCACCGCCTGATCGAGGAGGCGATCGAGCGGGGCAAGGCCAAGAAGTAGCGGTTCCGGCGACCGCGCCCGCGCAGGGCGCGGCCGTTCAACCGTCGATGCGGCGCAGCCCGGCCCGGTAACGCCGGGCATTCTCCACGTAGCGCAGGGCGGCCTGCCGCAGACCTTCTATGGCCGCCTCGTCGAGGGTGCGGACGGACTTGGCCGGCGCGCCGACGATCAGGCTGTAATCCGGGAAGGTCTTGCCCTCGGTCACCAGCGCGTTGGCGCCGACCAGACACCCCCGTCCGATGACGGCGCCGTTCAGGACCGTGGCGCCCATGCCGATCAGGCTGCCGTCCCCGATCGTGCAGCCGTGAACGATGGCCCCGTGGCCGACCGTGACGTCGGTCCCGATGCTGAGCGGAAAGCCGGGATCGACGTGCATGATCACGCCTTCCTGGACGTTGCTGCGGTCGCCGATGCGGATCGGCTCGTTGTCGCCGCGCAGGGCCGCCCCGAACCAGATCCCGACATCGAGACCGAGATGGACCCGGCCGATCACCTGCGCGTCGGGTGCGATCCAGACCCGGTCGGGATCGGCGAGGTCCGGCACATGATCGTCGAGGGCGTAGAGGGGCATGGCGGCCTTTCAGCGCGGCGTGGTCCGCGGAACGGTGCTCACCGGCGGCCGGCACGGCCCAAGACCGGAGACGATTGTCGTCTGTCGCGGGAATGGCACGGTCCGAACGGGCTGCCAATGCTAGTCAGGGCGCGCAGGCAGGCGAGACGCGGATTGGGCTCACGGATGGCGCGGATCTCGGCATGGATCGGGCTTGTGGGGCTCCTCGCGATCCAGGGCGCGTCGGCGGCGGATCTGCATCAGGCCGCACAACGGACCGGGTTTGTGGCGACATGCGAGGATCTCGGGATGTTCTGCTTCGCCGACGCCTGCGGTCCCGATCAGATCGCGGCGGCCCAGAGATGCCGGGCCCGCTGCCCGAGTGCCGTGATCATGAGCGTCGTTCCGGCAGCCTGCCCGGCCCGCGACGGGAATCCGATGATCGTTCTTCGGCGCCGCGGCTGAGATCGCAGCGTGGCTCAAAGCACACGGGCCGGTTCTTCAGTTCTCCCCAGCAAAGATTCCTACGGGCCGCGGCAACAAAACGCGGCACGCGGGATTGAGTCTTCGCGAAGTGCCGAACGACAAAAACGAGGACGCGGATAGATGCCCGCAAACGCGCGCCAGATCCGCAAGCAGACCCTGCTCGCAAGTGATCTTCATCCACCCCGGTCCGGGTTGAGGGCCGATCCCGTCCTGTACGGCGTCGCCGCAGGGCTGGAAACGCTGTTCCCACCTGTGACGGCGCACGGGCGAGCGGCGAACGAGGCGACGAGGTCCGGGACCGTGGCGGACGCGCGCGGCCGGAACGGCTCGGACTAACCAGCTTCGGCCGCTCGGAATCGCGCGGCTCAGCTCGCGAGGCGGACGATCAGAAGCAAGGTCGCCAGCGTCGGAATGGCGGCAGCGAGCCAAAGGGCACCGAGGTGGAAGCTCTCTGGCCCGGTGAAGCGCAGGGTGCGCGTCGTGCCGGAGCGCGGCCCCTCTCCGCGCCCGATACCGATTCCCACTGGCATCCGTGGTCTCCTCCGATACCGGAGGAGTAAGGGCCGCCGCCTCTCAAGGCCTTCTGAATCAGCGGGCCTCTTCGCGCGGCGTGGTGAACCGGCCGTTAAAGGGCGCGGTCGAACTTCAGCTCACCGTTCGGACTCTTCAGCACCAGCTGCGAGCCGACCAAGTCCCACACTGCCGAGGTGCGCAGGGCGACGAAGTAGGCCTGCTCGGAGGCGGCGAGACCCTTGTCGCAGCTCTTCTTGGTCAGCGCGAGCGGCCCGACCGCGATGTGCTGCTCCTTGAGCGGGAAGGCGGTGGCCGCGAAGGTGTTGCAGCCGCCATAGCCGCGGGCTCGGTACTGCTTGTCGATGATGAAGCTCGGGCGGTCGCCACCGGTGAACGGCTTGCCGTTGAGGCTCACCGCGGTCCAGGTCGAATCGAGCGGGAAGATCTTCTCGCTGGCCTTGGCCCCCGGCACGTACTGGGGCTTCTTCTCGTCTTCGCCGCCGGGACGGCGGTTGCCCTTGCCGAAGCCGGTTGGGGATCCGCCGCCCATCTGGGCCTGCGCCTGCGTTGCCGCAGACAGGTCTATGGCCAGCACCGCGCAGGCCAAGGTCGCGATCAGCACCCCTCTCATCGTCCAGTCCCCATCTCGCGCGCTCCGCGCTCAGGTCATTCCGGATCCGGAGAACGCGGCGTCTGCCGCGCGGGCCAACCCCCGGAAGGGCCGCTCCGAATCTATGCGCCTTGCCGGATGCGCCAGGATTTCAGCACAATTATGGTCGTGCTTCATCGCCCGCCCGGAAACGATCGGTGACGGTCGCCGTTGTTGATCATCGCACCGCGGGAGAGTGACGTTGGCCGGATCGGACGAAGGGGCACAGAGCGGCACCCGAACGCGGGTGATGAGCCCGGCGCAGTCGCGGGCAGCCCGGGGCCTGCTCGGCTGGTCGGAAGCCGATCTGGCCGCCAAGGTCGGCCTCGACGCGCGGCTCGTCCAGGATTTCGAGGGTGGCTACGGCGATCCGCCGAGCGGACAGATCGAGGCCCTGCGGAGCGCGCTCTGTACGGCCGGGGCGGTCTTCACCGACGCGCCGACGCAGGGCGTCCACCTCGCAGACCGACCCAACCCCGACGAAGGCACGCGCCCAGACGCGCTCACGACCGAGAACGACCGGTAGCGGCACGTCCGGATCCCGAACGCGCCGCTCATGGCGCGTTCAGACGCCCGGGACGATAGCGGGGAAGCCTCCGCTCAACGACCCTGGAGCGATCTGTGACCGATCTGATCCGCCACACGTCCCGGACCTGCGCGTGTCGCGCGTCGTTCGCAAGCTCGGCGGCGAACCGCTGATGCGCGCCGACGCGTTCCTGGCCGCTGCCGACGCCTTGCCCCTCGCGAGCCTCGACGCTCTTGTCGGGACGGGCGGCCTCGTGGTCGTTGCCCCCCATCCCGACGACGAGAGCCTGGGCTGCGGCGGCCTGATCGCCGCCGCACGGGCCGCCGGACGGCGCGTGCACCTCGTGGTGATCAGCGACGGATGCGGCTCGCACACCCATTCAGAACTGTATCCGCCCGAGAAGCTGCGCACCCTGCGCGAGGCCGAGACCGTGCGGGCCGTGACTTTGCTCGGGCTCACCGCGGACGACGTGACGTTCCTGCGCCTGCCCGACGCCCATGTCCCCAGCGACGGACCGGACGCCGAAGCCGCGGCGCGCGCCGTGGAACGGGCGGCGACGGCCTGCGGCGCCAGCGCGGCCTTCGTGACCTGGCGTCACGACCCGCATTGCGACCACAAGGCGGCCGCCGCGATCGTCGCTTTGGCTCGGCCCCAGATGCCGGGCGTGCGGGTCTACGAGTATCCGGTCTGGGGCTGGACCCTGCCGCCCGACACCGAAGTCGGCCCGGAGCCGACCGGCCTGCGCCTCGACGTCTCCGCCTACCGGGCGATCAAGGCCCGCGCCGTGGCCGCCCACGAATCGCAGACGACCGATCTGATCTCGGACGATCCCGGAGGTTTCCGGCTGGAGCCGGCGATGATCGAGCGGTTGTGCGGTCCCTTCGAACGCTTCGTCGCGGTCCCGGCATGACCCGGCGGACGCAGACGCTTCCGGACGCGTATTTCGTCGGCATCTACGCCGACAACCCGGACCCCTGGGGCTTCACGTCGTCGGCCTATGAGCGCGACAAGTACGGGGCGACGCTCGCGAGCCTGCCGCGGGAGCGCTACCGGTCGGCCTTCGAGCCGGCCTGCTCGATCGGGGTCTTCACCCGCGCCCTGTCCGAGCGCTGCGACAGGCTGGTCGCGATGGATCTGGTCCCCGCCGCCGTGGAGACCGCACGCGCCCGCTGCGCCGACCGGCCCCACATCGAGATCCGGGAGGGCGTCATGCCGGGCGACTGGCCCGGCGGTCGGTTCGACCTGATCGTCCTGTCCGAGTTCCTGTACTTCCTGGCGCCGGCGGATTTCGCAGAGCTGGTGCGTCGCGCCGGCGAGACGATCGAACCCGGGGGCGACATCGTGCTGGTGCACTGGCTCGGCGAGACAGACTATCCGCTCTCGGGCGACGCCGCCGCCGAGGGTTTCATCCGGTCCGCCGCGCCGTTCGCCAAGGTCCTCCACCAGTCCCGGGCGGCGGAGTACCGGATCGATGTCCTGCGGGCCGGGATCGACGCGTGAGCACGGCGGTCATCACCCTCAACAAGGGCCGGCGCCCGCACCTGACCCGCCTGCTTGGGGGTCTCGCGCGCGGGACTGCGCCGGATGCCTGCATCGTCGTGGAGATCGGCGGCGACGAGACCGCCTTCCCGCCCCTGCCTTTCCCGGTGGAGCGGGTTCCGTTCCCGCATGCCGGCCTGCCGCTCGCGGCGGCGCGCAATGCTGGCCGCCGGGCAGCCCGGGCCGACACGCTGATCTTCCTCGACGTGGACTGCATCCCCTCGGCGGGGCTCGTCGCCGGCCTGTCGCGGGCGGCGGCCGAGCACGACGGCCTGGTCTGCTGCGAGATCGGTTACCTGCCGGCCGGGGCCGTCGGGGATCATTGGGACGCGACCGATCTGGAGCGGCTCGGGCAGCCGCACCCGGTGCGGGATTTCCCGCCCGCCGGCGTGGTGGCGCCGGCACCGCAGCCCGGCCTGTTCTGGTCCCTGGCCTTCGCGGTCCGCGCCGCGACCTACGACCGGCTCGGCGGCTTCGACGAGGCGTTCTCCGGCTACGGGGCGGAGGACACCGACCTCGCCTTCCGGGCCGACCGGGCCGGCGTACCGATCCTGTTCCTCGGCGGGCCGCGGGCCTACCATCAGCACCACGATGCCTATGACCCGCCGCTGCAGCACTTTCGCGATATCGTGGCCAACGCCGCCCGGTTCCACGGCCGTCACGGACTCTGGCCGATGGACGGCTGGCTCGATGGGTTCGCGCGTCTCGGGCTGATCGCGGCGGACCGGTCGAAGGGCATCGTGATCCACCGCGATCCGACGCCGGACGAGATGGCGGCCGCGCGGCTCCCGGACGATCGGCCGTTCTGAGCGCATCAGCGCCGCTGACCGTTTCGACAGGGCTGCAGTTCGAGAAGACAATCCCGTCGTTCCGGGACTGCGCAGCAGGGCCCGGTATCCATATCCGCGACGCCTGCGCGGCCTGACACCGTCGGCGATTCTGGTCTGCCTGCCTCCCGCGTGCCCCTCCGGGTCCGGGCTCGCCTGCGGCGCCCCAAAAAGACGGCGGCTGATAAATTAGCCGAGGGTATTCAGAAGCGACGCCGACGGATCCCGGGGCAGCCCCGAGACCCGCCGACGTTAAGCCCTTGCTTACGCCTTCATGGCGTTCGCCTTCTCGATCAGCGCCTCGGCCATGCGGATCGAGGCGATGTCGATGAGGCGACCGTCCAGGGAGACGGCGCCGCGGCCGGCCTTGGCGGCCTCTTCCATGGCCTCCAGGATGCGGCGGGCCTTGGTGACCTCGGCCTCGGACGGGGTGAACACCTCATTGGCGAGATCGATCTGGCTCGGGTGGATCGCCCACTTGCCCTCGAAGCCGAGGGCGGCGCAGCGCCGGGCCGCCGAGCGGTAGCCGTCCGGATCCGAGAAGTCGCCGAACGGTCCGTCGATCGGGCGCAGGCCGTAGGCCCGGCAGGCCACCAGCATGCGGTTCTGGGCGAACAGCCACGGGTCCTGCCAGTGGGTCTGGCGGCTGCCGGACTCGTCCTTGTCGGTGAGCACCGAGAAGTCAGGGTTCACGCCGCCGATGACGGTGGAGCGGGCGCGGGTCGAGGCGGCGTAGTCGGCGACGCCGAACGACATCGCCTCCAGGCGCTTCGACGACTGGGCGATCGCCTCGACATTGGCCATGCCGAGCGCCGTCTCGATCAGCACCTCGAAGCCGATCTGCTTCTCGCGCTTCTTGGCCTGCTCGATCTGGGTGACCAGCACGTCGATGGCGTAGACGTCGGCCGGCACGCCGACCTTGGGGATCAGCACCATGTCGAGCCGCGGGCAGGCTTCGACGATGTCGACTACGTCGCGGTACATGTAGTGGGTGTCGAGACCGTTGATGCGGATCATCATGGTCTTGTTGCCCCAATCCAGGTCGTTGAGCGCCTGGATGATGTTGGTGCGGGCCTTCTCCTTGTCGTCGGGCGCGACCGCGTCCTCAAGGTCGAGGAAGATCACGTCGGCCGCCGAGGAGGCCGACTTCTCCATGAAGGTCGGGTTGGAGCCGGGGACGGCGAGTTCGGAGCGGTGCAGGCGCGGCTTGGCCTGCTGGATCAGCGTGAAGCTCATGGGTGTTCCTCTCTCTTGATGACGGTTCTGATGCCGTTGCGGGGGTAAGACCCGCCTGGCGGTGAAGATGGCGCTCGTCAGGCTCGGCGACAGAGCGCGACGGTGCGTTTCAGGCAGCTCCTCGGCTCACAACATTCGCGCGCTGCCCCGTTCCCGCTCTGCGGGAGAGGGAGGGCGTCCGCGGCGCCCTCACCCCGTCGCCCCGAAGCCGACCGCGATGCAGTTGATCGACAGGAGCAGGGCGGACTTCACCGCCTCGCGCCGGTCCTCGTCGGTCTCGGCGCGATAGCGGGCGAGCAGCTCGACCTGCTCGCGCCCGACCTGGTTGATGGTCGGCAGCCGCCCCTTCAGGCGGTCGCGGAACAGCGGGAAGCGCTCGGCCAGGTCCGATCCGCCGCTCACCCGCAGGACCATCTCGCGGGTCAGCGCGTATTCGGCCTCGATCATCGCGAAAATCCGGTCGCGGATGCCCGCATCGGGGACGAGGCCCGCATAGGCGCGGGCGATGTCGAGATCGACCATCATCAGCGTCTTCTCGACCTCATCGAGGACGAGGCGCAGGACGCGGGATTCCTGGAACAGGCGCTTGAGGGTTGCCTCGCCGTCGCGGCCGCGCACGTCGAGGAAGCTCGCGAGACCCGAGCCGACCCCGTACCAGCCGGTGATGACGTGCCGGTTCTGCGACCACGCGAACACCCACGGAATCGCCCGCAGATCCGAGAGCGAGCGGGCCCCGAACCGGCGGGCCGGGCGCGAGCCGATGTTGAGGAGCGAAATCTCGTCCAGCGGGCTCGCCGCCTGGAAATAGTCGACGAGGCCGTCGGTCTGGAGCAGCTGCACGTAGGCGGCCCGCGACGCGCCGGCCAGAGCCTCCAGGGCGTCGTCGTGGCCCGGTCCCGCCCGCTCGCCCTCGCCGGCCAGTGCGTGCTCGAACACGGAAGCCGCCAGCAGCTCCATCTGGTAGGCGGCGGTGCCGCGGTTGGCATACTTGAACGAGACCACCTCGCCCTGCTCGGTGGTGCGGAACCGACCGCGGATCGAGCCCGGCGGCTGGGCCATGATGCCCCGGTGGGTCGGCACGCCGCCGCGGCTCACCGAGCCGCCGCGCCCGTGGAAGAACGCGATGCCGACGCCGAGTTCCTCGCCGAGCCGGGTCAGCTTGCTCTGGGCCTTGTAGAGTTCCCAGTTGGCGGCGACGAAGCCGCCGTCCTTGTTCGAATCGGAGTAGCCGATCATCACCTCCTGCACGCCGCCCTGCCAGCGGGTGGAGCGGCGCACCACCGGCACGTTGAGCAGGGCCCGCATGATCGCCGGGCCGGCGCGCAGGTCGTCGATGGTCTCGAACAGGGGCACGATCGGCAGAGGGCAGATCTCGGTGCCGGCCGCGTCGAGGAACACCCCCGTCTCCTTGGCGAGCAGGTAGGCGCCGAGCACGTCCTCCACCGAGCGGGTCATCGACAGCACGAAGGCGCCGAACGCCTCGCGGTCGAGGGCCTCGCGCATCTCGGCGACGAGCGCGAAGGTGGCGAGCGTCTCCCGGGCCGCGTCGGGCAGGTCCTCGAAGGACCGTTCGGGATCGCGCGGCCGGGCGAGCTCCGTGTCGAGCCATTGGCGCCAGGCGGCCGAGCCGAGGGCGGGCGGCTCGCCCTCGCCGTTGCGCTGGCGCCAGAGGGCCTGGAGCGTGTCGGTGGTCCGGGTGGTGTTCTCGCGCAGGTCCAGACGGACCGTCGAAAACCGGAAGATCTCGACCATGCGCCGGACCGGGCGGACGAGGTCCCGCGCCAGCGCCGGGCACTTGGCGTCGGTCAGGCCGCGCTCGAGAACGCGCAGGTCCTCGATCAGCCCGTCCGCGCTGGCATAATCGGGACCGGATGGGTGCTCGCCTTCGTTGCGGGCGATGGTCGCGTCGATCTTGCGCGAGACGCAGGAGAGATACTGGCGATAGGGCTCGCCGGGATTGCGGCGGGTGATCGCCCGGGCCTGGCCGCTCTCGGCGAGGTGCCGGTCGAGCTCCGCGCGGAAGCTCTCGGGCAGCGGCAGCGACCGCTCGGTCAGCGACAGGGTCCGCCCCAGCTCGCGCACGCCGTCGCGGTAGCGGGTCAGCGAGGCCAGCGCGTTGCGGTGCAGGGTCTGCCGGGTGACGGCGGCCGTGACGTAGGGGTTGCCGTCCCGGTCGCCGCCGATCCACGAGCCGAACTGGAAGAACGGCGGCACCTTGAATTCGGTCCCCGGATAGGTCTCGGCGAGCGTCTCCTCCAGGGTCTCCAAGGTCTCGGGCAGCATCTCGAACAGGGTCTCGTCGAAGAAGTGCAGCCCCCAAGCCACTTCCCGCTCGACCGTGGCCTTCTCCAGGTGCAGCTCTCCGGTCATCCAGACCAGCTCGATCTGGTCGCGCAGCTCGTTCATGAGCCCGTTGCGCTCGCGATCGGTCCAGCGCGGCATCTCCAGCTCGCGCAGGACGAGGTAGATCCGGCGGAATTTCTCCAGCACCGTGACCCGCTTGCCCTCGGTGGGGTGGGCGGTCAGCGTCGGGCGGATGCGCAGGTCGCTGAGCAGCGCCTGGATCTTCTCCGGGGGCACCCCCTGCTTGCGCGCGTCGGAGAAGACCTTGGCGAAGGAACCGCCGAGCGCGGCCCGTCCCTCCGTGCGCTCCACGTGGCGGCGGCGGCGCATCGCAGCGTTCTGCTCGGCGATGGAGATCAGCTGGAACCAGATGCCCTGAACCTGGAGGGCGCGCGCCAGCATCTGCGGCGAGAAGCGCGAGATGTCGGCCGTGCCGTGCAGGACCGCCTCGAGGTCGGGGTCGTGCCGGCGGGCGACGTCGAGCAGCGCCTGGAACAGGATGTCCAGCGCCTGCTCCGACGAGGTGCCGGTGATCACCGGCGGCGCGAAGGCGGTGGCGTCGACGAGGCCGGGGGTTGCGTGAAGGGTACGGGTCATGGGGCCACCTCGTGGCGCACTTTCTTGAAAGACGAGGCGCGACGCGCCCCCTCACCCTCTGCGGGGGCGGGTCGGGACGAAGTCCCGCAAGGGGGAGCGACGGTGAGGACGAGGCTGCGGCCGTCTTGAGGGTCGCGCGATTTGCTGCGGCCGGGCTCCCCCCTTGCGGGACTTCGTCCTGGCCCGCTTCGCGGGCCACCCTCCCCCGCAGATTGAGAGGGAGCGCGGCACGCTTCTGGATGCCGGCGCGCTACGCCGCCCGGGCCAGCACGTCGGCCACGGTCTGCCCGAACGATCCCGGATCCGGCGCCACGGTCAGCCCGTAGGAGCGCATGATCTCGGCCTTCTCGGCGGCGCTGTCGCCGGCCGCCGAGATGATCGCGCCGGCATGGCCCATGCGGCGCCCCTTCGGCGCGGTCAGCCCGGCCACGAACCCGATCACCGGCTTCGACATGTTCTCGCGGATCCAGGCCGAGGCCTCGGCCTCCTGCGGGCCGCCGATCTCACCGATCATCAGCACCGCGTCGGTGTCCGGGTCGGTCTCGAACAGGGCGAGGTGGTCGAGGAACGACGAGCCGTTGATCGGGTCGCCGCCGATGCCCACCGAGGTCGAGATGCCGAGCCCCAGCTCCTTGAGCTGCGAGGCGGCCTCGTAGCCCAGCGTCCCGGAGCGGGAGATCACCCCGACATTGCCCGGAAGGTAGATGTGGCCGGGCATGATGCCGAGCATCGCCTTGCCGGGCGAGATGATGCCCGCGCAGTTCGGGCCGACCACCATGGTCCGCTTTTCCTTGGGGTAGCGGTACAGGTAGCGCTTCACCCGCATCATGTCCTGCGCGGGGATGCCGTCGGTGATCGAGCAGACCAGCCGCAGCCCGGCATCGGCCGCCTCCATGATGGCGTCCGCCGCGAAGGGGGGCGCCACGAAGGTGATCGACGTGGTGGCGCCGGTCGCCGCCACCGCCTCCTTGACGGTGTTGAACACCGGCAGGCCGAGATGGGTGCGCCCGCCCTTGCCCGGCGTGACGCCGCCGACGACGTTCGTGCCGTAGTCGAGCATCTCCTTGGCGTGGAAGGTGCCCTTGTCGCCCGTGATGCCCTGGACGATGATCGGGGTGGTCTCGTCGATGAGGATGCTCATGGCGCGGTCTCCCCTTCAGTGCTTCGTCTTGGCGGTGGCGCAGGCGTCGACCGCCTTCTTGGCCGCCTCAGACAGGGTGTCGGCGGTGATGAGATCGAGGCCGCTCTCAGCCAGGATCTTCTTGCCGGCCTCGACGTTCGTGCCGGCCAGCCGCACCACCAGCGGCACGTCGATCTTCACCTCGCGGGCAGCCTGGACGACGCCCTCGGCGACCCAGTCGCAGCGGTTGATGCCGGCGAAGATGTTGACGAGGATCGCCTTGACGTTGCGGTCCGAGAGCACGAGTCGGAAGGCCGTCGCGACCCGCTCAGGGGAAGCGCCGCCACCGACATCCAGGAAGTTCGCCGGCTCGCCGCCCGCGTGCTTGATCATATCCATGGTGGCCATGGCGAGGCCGGCGCCGTTGACGATGCAGCCGATCTCGCCCTCGAGGCCGATGTAGCTGAGGTTGTGCTCGGCGGCCTGGGCCTCGCGGGGGTCGCCCTGGGACGGATCATGCATGTCGGCGATGCCCG
This sequence comes from Methylobacterium sp. FW102-HT35C08, assembly GCF_058790235.1. Lineage (NCBI taxonomy): Bacteria > Pseudomonadati > Pseudomonadota > Alphaproteobacteria > Hyphomicrobiales > Methylobacteriaceae > Methylobacterium > Methylobacterium sp. FW102-HT35C08. The sequence continues at coordinate 3,877,504 of NZ_JBYTCL010000002.1, forward strand.
GCCGACGGAACAGGGCGTTGTCGTCGAAGCTCATCTTGGCATCGAGCGCCAGCACCCGGTCGTCCTTGGTGACGACGAGCGGGTTGATCTCCAGCATGGTGCCGTCGCAGTCGCGGAACGCCCGGTAGGCGTTCATGATCGTCTTCACCGCGGCCGAGACCTGCTTGATGTTGAGGCCGAGCTGGAAGGCGATCTCCCGGGCCTGGAACTGCTGCAGGCCGACCGCCGGCTCGACCACCACCTGGATCAGCGAGTCCGGCTCCTTGGCGGCGATCTCCTCGATATCCATGCCGCCGCGCTGACTGGCGATGACCCGGACGCGCTCGGCCTTCCGGTCCAGCACGTAGCCGAGATAGAGCTCGCGCTCGAACGGGTCGGCGGTCTCGACGTAGACCCGCTGCACCGGCTTGCCCTCGGGGCCGGTCTGGTGGGTGACGAGGCGCTTGCCGAGGAGGTCCTTGGCGGCGTCGCGGACCTCATTGTAGGTCCGGCACAGCTTGATGCCGCCGGCCTTGCCGCGGGCGCCGGCGTGGATCTGCGCCTTGACGGCCCAGAACGAGCCGCCGAGCTCGGTGGCCGCGTAGACCGCCTGGTCCGGACTGAACGCGATGGCCCCTTTCGGGACGGCCACGCCGAAGCTCGCAAGCAGCTCCTTGGCCTGATACTCGTGGACGTCCATTCGGCGCCTCCTCCGCGGTTCGTTGCCGCCGTTGACGCCCTTCACTTTAGTTGAGTCGAAAGATTACGCCCGTCAAATTTTTTAAGCGGCTGATTGACCGAGACTTTTTCGCGGCCGCAGCACGGATCGTATTCGATGCTGCACTGCGACATACAGAAAAACAACGAGGCCGGGGGCACGATGCACCCGGCCTCGACTGTAGATCTGCAAGCGTATCCGCCTCTCGCCGTCATCCCGGGGCCGCGCAGCGGAGCCCGAGATCCAGAGCCGCCGACGCGCCAAGATCTTGCATCAGCAGCGGTTGTGGGTTGGCCGCCCCCGGCGTGCCCCTCCGGGTCCGGGCTCGCCCTGCGCGCCCCGGAACAACGGGGAAGGTCGTCGCGGCCGAAGCGAGTTCGGTCGCGAGAACCGTAAGCCCGTCTCAGTTCACCTTGGCTTTCACGACCGCGTAGATCTTCTCGGTGAGCGCGCCGGCCTCCGAGAGCAGATCCTCCAGCTCCTTCAACCGTTCGTCGGCGAACTCGCGGTCCTCGAGACCCTTCGCGTTGACGTAGACGTTGAGGGCCGCGCTGCGCAGGCCGGCATAGGCGGAGAGCACCGCCACGCCGGCGTCCGAGACGACGTTGAGGTTTCCCTTGTCGGCCGTGATCGCCGCGAGGTCGATCACGGCGCGGCAGGCCCGGCAGCAGGCGAGCGGCACGTCGCAGGCGGTCTTGAGGGCGGCCTGGATCTTCTCGGCCCGGGCCGCCTTCTCGTCGTCGGTAGCCTTGGGCAGGCCGTAGGCGCCCATCACGGCGTCGAAGGCCTGCACGTCCTCGCCGATCATGCCGGTGAGCACGACCCGCAGGCCCTCGGACTTGGCCAGGACCTCCTTCAGCTCGGCCTCGACCTCGACGTACTTCTTCTTGCCGATAGTGAGGTTGCAGACCATCGACACCAGGGCCGCGCCCATGGCTCCGGAGATCGCCGCCGCGCCACCGCCCCCGGGGGTCGGGGCGGCACTCGCCAGCTCCGTCAGGAACGTCTCGATGCTGTCGGACTCGGGGCGATGCGTCTCAGTCACCGGCGCCTCCTCAGGCCATGGTCTTGGCGAGGGCGTAGATCTCCTCGGCGTCGAGCACCTTGTCGGTGCTCTCGAAGAGCTGGCCGACGCAGGCCCGGTGAAGCTTGAGCTTCAGGCCGCCGATGCCCAGCGCGCCGAAGGCCTGCTTGCCGTTGCGCTCCTTGCCCTTGTCCATCACGTCGATGCCGCCGATGCCGGTCGGGGGCTGGGCGTTGTAGTCGGCGACGAACTCGATCGACGATTCCTGCGCCCAGGCCGCTTCCGGCAGCAGCTCGACGCCGATGGCGCCCGCGGTGAACACGAGGTTCGTGCCCTTCACCAGGGCGACGCGGGAGGCCTCGTCGGGGGTCGCGGCGGCCTTCACGTTGACCTTGAAGCGCTTGTTGATCTGGTCCGCGGCGGCCTGGGTCTTGTCGAGGGCGCGGCCCGCGATGGTGACCTCGGCGCCCTCCCCGGCGAGCAAAGCGGCCGAGCGCATACCGACCGGGCCGGTGCCCGCCAGCACGACGGCCTTCTTGCCCTGGAGCGAGCCGGCAGCCTTGGCCACCAGCGCGACGCCCGCGGCGGCCGTGGTGTTGGAGCCGTTGGAATCGAGCATCACCGAGACCCGGAACGGGCCGAAGAACCGCTTCTTGACCGCGGTGAACAGCTCTTCGCCCGCCGCCATGCTGCCGCCGCCGACGAAGATCGCCGTCGACTTCTTCTCGGAGCCGCCGCGGGTGTAGATCGTACCGTCGACCAGCGCGCCGACATTGTCGGGATTGACGCCGCCGTAGCCGGTGATGTGGTCGGCGCCGCCGTCGTAGCCGACCACCGTGTCGAACACGTTCGGCACGGCATCGGTGTCGAACAGGAACAGCAGCTTCTTGGTCATGTCTCAACCTCGGCCCAGGATGGGCATCATAACGTCAGGGACATCCACCCCGTCATTCCGGGGCCGCGGAGCGGAGCCCGGAATCCAGACGCACGGGTGGTTCTCGGCCGACACCGTCGGCGCAACTGGGTTCCGGGCTCGCCTGCGGCGCCCCGGAATAACGGCCAGCGGGTCCGCGCCGCCTCAGCTCTCGACCACGTTCTGCGGCTTGCCCGCCACGAACGCCTCGACGTTGTCGACGAGCTGATCGGCCAGGATCTGCATCGCCTCCTTGCTGGCCCAGGCCACGTGCGGCGTGACGATCAGGTTCGGCAGGTCGGCGTCGCACAGGATGTTACCGTCCTTGGGCGGCTCTTGCGCCACCACGTCGAACCCGGCGCCCGCGATCGTGCCGTCCTTGAGCGCTTCGAGCAGGGCCGCCTCGTCCACCAGCCCGCCCCGGGCCGTGTTGATGAGGATGGCGCTCTTCTTCATCTTCTTGAGCTCGGCGGCGCCGATCATCCCCTTGGTGTCGGGGGTCAGCGGCACGTGCAGCGTGATCACGTCGGACTGCGCGAGGATCGTCTCGAAATCCACGAGTCCATCCTGCGGGAAGACGTCGTAGGCGAGGACCTTCATGCCGAGCGCCTCGGCGCGCTTGGCGATCGACTTGCCGAGCGCCCCGTAGCCGACGATGCCGAGCGTCGAGCCGGCGATGTCGTAGATCGGGTAGTCGAAGTAGCAGAACTGCTTGGACTTCGCCCAATCGCCGCGCCGCACCGAGTTGGCGTAGGGCACGATCGCCCGGCGCAGGGCGAACATCAGACCGACCACGTGCTCCGGCACGGTGTTGAACGCGTAGTTGCGGATGTTGACGACGGTAATGCCCTGCTGTTTGGCCTGGGCCTTGTCGACCACGTCGGTGCCGGTGGCGGCCACCGCGATCAGCTTCAGGTCGGGCAGCTGCTTCAGCGTCTCGGCCCGCATCGGGACCTTGTTGATCAGCGCGATCTCCGCCCCCTGGAGGCGGGACACGATCTCTTCCGGCGTCCAGGTCGACTCGTGCTCGACGTATTCGTGGGGGAAGTTGAACGGTCGGACCCTGGCATCGAGGGATTCACGATCCAGGAACACGATCTTCTTGGTCATAGGACCCCTCTCGGACGACGGGCGGTTTCCTCGATAGTCTTGGTCTTACTTGCGCGTCGGGGCGGGCCCGGCAACCCGGTCCCGCCCCGATCGCGTGCGCCGATCACGCCTTATGCAGCGGATTCTCGCGCAGGTAGCTGGAAGCGGCGGCGACGCCCGAGCCCGGCGTGACCTTGATGCCGCAATCGAGCATGGCCATCTCGGCGCCCGCGATGGCGCCCAGCAGCGACAGCTCGTTCAGGTCGCCCAGGTGACCGATGCGGAACACCTTGCCGGCAACTTTGGAGAGGCCTGCGCCCAGCGAGAGGTTGTAGCGCTCGTAGGCGTGGGTGATCACCTTGGCGGCGTCGGCGCCCTCCGGCACCACGATCGCCGTGACCGTGTCGGAGTTCCACTTCGGCTCCTTGGCGCAGGGCTTGAGCCCCCAGGCCGCCACGGCCTGACGGGTCGCCTCGCCGAGCACGTGATGGCGGTGGTAGACGTTCTCCAGCCCCTCCTCCTTCACGATCGCCAGGGCCTCGCGCAGGCCGTAGAGCAGCGGCAGGACGGGGGTGTAGGGGAAGTAGCCGGTGGCGTTGGCGGCCAGTTGGTCCTTCCAGGCGAAGTAGGCGTGGCCGAGCCGGTCGTTGCGGCCGGTGCCGCCCTCGGCGATCTTGAGCGCCTTCGGGCTGATGCAGATCAGGCCGAGGCCGGCCGGCAGCATGAAGCCCTTCTGCGAGCCCGCGATGGCGCAATCGACCTTCCAGTCGTCCATGTAGAACGGCAGCGAGCCGATCGACGAGATGCCGTCCACGAACAGCAGCGCCGGGTGGCCGGCGGCGTCGATCGCCTTGCGGACCGCGCCGATATCGCTGGTGACGCCCGTGGCCGTCTCGTTGTGGACGACCATCACGGCCTTGATGGCGTGATCCTTGTCGGCCCGGAGCGCCTCCTCGATCTTCTGCGGATCGGCGCCGGCGCCCCACTCCTCGTCCTGGACGATGACGTCGAGGCCGAGGCGCTGGGCCATGTCGACCCACAGGTGGCTGAACTGGCCGTAGCGGGCGGTGAGCACCTTGTCGCCGCGGCAGAGGGTGTTGGACAGGGCCGATTCCCAGATGCCGGTGCCCGAGGACGGGAACAGGATGACCGTCCCGTTGGTCGAGCCGAACACCATCTTGGAGTCCTGCAGGAGCGGCTTCACCAGCTCGGGAAAGCTCGGCGAGCGGTGATCCTCGGACTGCACGTGCATGGCGCGCAGGACGCGCTCCGGGATGTTGGTGGGACCCGGGATGAAGAGGTGGTTGCGACCGGGGCGCCGGGTTGCGGCCATGATGTTTCCTCCGAAAAGTCCATTGTGGGCGAGCGTGAACCCGCGCCGGGTTGTTCAAGCGTCCTCAGGGAGTCGGTCCGGCGCCGTCGAAAGCGGCTCGCGCCGCACCCCCTCGAACGCCATCCTCTGCCGTGATCGGGGGGCCTCAGCGGAGCGGCAGGCGGCCTCACGCCGCTCGCGTCGCGGCACGCCCCCGCGCGCCGGTCGCCTCCGAAATGCCGTCCCGTCCAACGGCCTCAGGGCCGTCCTCGCCGCCTTCCTGTCAAGGTCCGGCCGAGCTCGTGCCGAGCCGCCGGTTCTTGGCATTATGAGGCGGCAGGGCCGGAAAGGAAAACCGGAAAAACTTCCGGAACTTGGCAAAAAAATTTTTTGTGCGGCGCAACGAAGACGATCTCCGGTTGAGAGGCTTCGCCGCGCCGCATCCGATCCGTCTCCGCGGCCCAGGACCCGCGTCATCAAACTGAGATGCGATCGCGCTCTGGATCCCGACACCGTACAGCCGCCGGGAGAGGGTGCCGTGGCCGAGGTTGAGGAGATGCCGGTCCGGGTTCGGACGCTGTTCCTGTCCGACCTGCATCTCGGCACGCGCGGCTGCCAGGCCGGGCTGCTGCTGTCGTTCCTGAAGGATTACGACGCCGATACGATCTACCTCGTCGGCGACATCGTGGATGGCTGGCAGCTGCGCTCCGGATGGTACTGGCCGCAGGAGCACAACGATGTCGTGCAGAAGCTGCTGCGCAAGGTCCGCAAGGGGACCCGCATCGTCTACCTGCCGGGCAACCACGACGAGTTCCTGCGCGACTATGTCGGCACCAATTTTGGCGGGATCGAGCTGGCGGAGACCGCGATCCACGAGGCGGCCGACGGCCGGCGCTACCTCGTGATCCACGGCGACCAGTTCGACATGGTGGTGCGCCACTCGCGCTGGCTCGCCCATCTCGGCGACGGCGCCTACACGCTGGCTTTGTCCCTCAACACCGTGATCAACAAGGCGCGGCGGCGACTCGGCCTGTCCTACTGGTCGCTCTCCGCCTGGGCGAAGCTGCGCGTGAAGAACGCCGTCAGCTTCATCGGCCGCTTCGAGACGATCCTGGCCGACGAGGCGCGCCGGCAGGGCGCCGACGGCGTGATCTGCGGCCACATCCACCATGCGGCCGACCGGCCGATCGGCGATCTGCGCTACCTCAACACCGGCGACTGGGTCGAATCCTGCACCGGCCTAGTCGAGCACTATGACGGCCGCATCGAGGTGCTGCACTATCCGAGCGTCCTGCGGGCCCGCAGGGCCGAGAGCGTCCCGGACACGCTGCCGGGCCGGCGCGCGGTGGCGTGAGGTCACCGCCCGTGAAGCTCCTCATCGCCAGCGATGCCTGGCACCCGCAGGTGAACGGCGTGGTGCGCTCCCTGGAGCAGATGGTGTGGCGCGCGCCGGAGCACGGCTTCGAGACCGCTTTGCTGACGGTGGCGGATTTCCGCTCGCTGCCGCTGCCGGGCTATCCGGAGATCCGCCTCGCCTATGCCGGGCGGGAGCGGGTGGCCGCGCGCTGGAACGCGGAGCGGCCGACCCACGTCCACATCGCGACTGAAGGCCCCGTGGGCCTGGCGGCGCGGCGCTACTGCCTCGCCCATGCGCTGCCCTTCACCACGAGCTACCACACGCGCTTCCCCGAGTACCTTGCAGCCCGGGCCCCCGTGCCGGAGGCTTGGTCCTACGCCTATCTGCGCCGCTTCCACGGCGCCGCCCGGGGCACGATGGTCAGCACCGCCTCGCTGCAGGGCGAGCTGGCGGCAAGGGGCTTCGGCCGGCTGATGCGCTGGACCCGCGGCGTCGACACCGCGCGGTTCCGGCCCGCCGAGCCCGGCGCGACGCTGCCGGCGGACCTCGTCGGACTGCCCCGGCCGCTGTTCCTCTATGTCGGGCGGCTCGCTGTGGAGAAGAACGTCGCGGCCTTCCTGAGCCTCGATCTGCCGGGCACCAAGGTCGTCGTGGGCGACGGCCCAGACCGGGCGCGGCTCCGGGCGCTGGCGCCCGGAGCACGGTTCCTCGGCACCCGGACCGGTGCGGATCTCTCGGCGGTCTACGCGGCCTGCGACGTTTTCGTCTTCCCGAGCCTCACCGACACGTTCGGCATCGTGCTTCTCGAAGCCCTGGCCAGCGGGCTGCCGGTGGCGGCCTTCCCGGTGCCGGGCCCGAACGACGTCGTCGGCGGCACCCGCGTCGGGGTGCTCGACCGGGACCTGCGGGCCGCCGCGCTCGCGGCGCTCGACCTGTCGCGCGCCGAATGCCGGGCCGAGGCCCTGCGCTGCGGCTGGGACGAGAGCGCCCGTCAGTTCTTCGGAAACATCGTCGAGGCGCATGGCGGTGTGCAGGGGACCCGGGACGCCGCCTGACCGGTGACGACGCCCGCGCGGGATGGCAGGAGAAGGCCATGCCGCCTCCCCGGAAGTCCCTTGCCCTAAAGTCCCCTGCCCGGAAGCCGCCCGCCACGACGATGCCGTTCGATCCGGCCCGCGCGGCCGAGTACCCCGCCGTCATCGGTTGCGACGAGGTCGGGCGCGGCGCTCTGTGCGGGCCCGTGGTGGTGGCGGCGGTCTGGTTCGATCCCGTGGCGCTCCCACCGGATCTGCTCGCCGCCCTGGACGACAGCAAGCGCGTGCCCGAGCCGGTCCGCGCGCGGCTGGCGCCGGTGATCCGCGCCCATGGGCGCGTCGCGGTGGCGGCGGGCTCCCGGGCGCTGATCGACCGGATCAACATCCGCGCCGCCACCCTCGACGCGATGGCGCGTGCCGTGGCCCGCCTCGGGCTCGATGCGCCGGTCCTGGTCGACGGGCGCGATGCCCTGCCGGGTCTGCCGGGCCGGGCGGTGGTCGGCGGCGACAGGCTGGTCCCGCAGATCGCCGCCGCCTCGATCGTCGCCAAGGTGTTTCGCGACGACCTGATGCGGCGCTTGGCCGAGCGCCATCCCGGCTACGGCTGGGAGCGCAACGTGGGCTACGGCACGGCCGTCCACCGCGTCGGCCTGACGAGGCTCGGCCGGAGCCCGCATCACCGGCTCAGCTTCACCCGGGGGTTCGGACCGGCCTGACGGGTCGGGTCACGCGGCCCGGACGCTCGCCAGGAACCGATCGACCTCGGCCTCGAGCTGCTCGGACTGGTGCGACAACGCGGTCGCCGCGGCGAGCACGTGATCGGCCGCGCGGCCCGTCTGGTCGGCCGCGTTCGCCACGCCGGTGATGTTGCCGCTGACCTCCTGCGTCCCCGCATTGGCCTGGGCGATGTTGCGGACGATCTCCTGCGTGGCCGCTACCTGCTGCTCCACCGCGGCTGCGATCGCCGCCGCCACGGCGCTGATCTCCCCGATCCGGCCGGTGATCGTGCCGATCGCATCCACCGCCTGGCCGGTCACGCTACGGATCTCGCCGATCTGCCGGCCGATCTCCTCGGTGGCCTGGCCGGTCTGGGCGGCGAGCGCCTTCACCTCGGTGGCGACCACCGCGAAACCCCGTCCCGCCTCGCCGGCCCGCGCCGCCTCGATCGTCGCATTGAGCGCCAGGAGATTCGTCTGCGCGGCGATGCCGGCGATCAGCTCGATCACGGCCCCGACCCGGGCAGCCGCCGCGTTGAGCGCGGCCACGAGCGTGGCGGTCTGATCGGCCTCGCCGACCGCGATCCGGGCCAGCTCGGATGAGCCCTGGACCTGACGCCCGATCTCCTGGACGGACGTCCCGAGTTCCTCGACGGCGGCCGCCACCGTCCTGACGCCGGCGGACGCCTCCTCGGCGGCGGCGGCCACGGCGTTGGACTGGCTGGCGGTCTGCTGGGCGGTCATGGTCATCTGCCAGGCGGTGGTCTGCAGCTCGGCCGCGGAGCCGGAGACTTGCGCGACGATGCCGGACACTGCCTGCTCGAAGCTCTGCGCCAGCGCATCGGTGGCCGACCGGCGCTGCGCCTCCACGGCGAGACGGGCCGCATCGGCCTCCGCTTCCAGCACCCGCGTGCGGATCAGGTTGTCCTTGAACACCTGGACGGCCGCCGCGATCGCGCCGATCTCGTCCCGCCGATTCTGGGCTGGGATGGAGACAGTGGCGTCGCCGGCCGCGAGAGCCCGCATAGCCTGGATCATGGCCTGGATCGGCCGAAGCACGCGCCGAAAGACGATCCCCGTCCCGCCGATGGCCAGCACCAGAGAACCGGCGAGAAGCAGGAGGGCGAGCAGGAGCGACCGCTGCGTCGCGGCGGCGAGAGCCTCGGCGCGCTGGATCATCGCATCGAGGGCGGCGTTGGCCAGATCGACGAGGGTGGCTCCGTCGGCGATGTTGCGTGCCCGCAGCGCCTTCACCCCGATGCCGGGTGGCCTGCCCGCGCTCAGCGCCTCGGTCAGGGCAACGCGCCGTGCGGCCGCCTCACCCTCGAAATTCCGGGCCCGGGCCTCCTGATAGGCGAGCGTGATCGTGTCGGGCAGGTCGGCGCCGATCGCGTCGACGACCTCGGACCATGCCGCGAAGAGCCGCGCCCGCTCCTCGGCGGCCGCGACGATCTCGGCCTGGGACCAGCCCGTCGCGGCCGCTACCGCTGTCTCGATCCGGACCCAGGATACCCCGAACGCGATTCGGGTGGCCCAGGCGGCCCGCTTGATCTCGAGATAGCGGTCGACGGCCGCATCCTGCCGCGGAAGGGCGGTATCCACCGCCTTGTTGGCTGCCGCCAGGGCCTGGAGGAGCGCGGCGCTGACCGTCTCCACATTCTGCCGGATCGTGGCGTTGCGCTGGGGCTTCGGCACCGCTGCAGCCGCCTCGACCTGCGGCCACAAGGCTGCCAGAGCCTCCTGCGCGCGCCGCAGCGGCTCCAGCGTGACCTGCACCGCCGGCATATCGAGGGCGCGAACGCGTGCCCAGAGCGCGGTCTCGCCGTCGATTCTGGCGCGGTGATCCGATTGGAAGGCGGTGTTGTCGGCCTCGGAGATCGGGTTCTCGTCGGCCAGCAGCCTCAGGGCCGTGCCGCGCTCCGTCCGTGTCGCGACGATCGAGCGGAGCAGGGCGCGGCTCGCCTGCGACAGGGCGACGACCTGCTGACTGCGAAGCGTCTCCTCGTGGGCCTCCAGCAACGTGGTGGCACGCGCCACGAGCAACAGGGCGCTCATCGCAAACAGGATCGCCCCAAACGTCACACCGATAGATAAATGACCGATCCTGAACACCACAATATCCTTTATATATGCAAATGATCCGCCGCTATGTGAGCTTGTATCTTACAAGTTGTCATCTTAATCTCAACTTTGTGCAGTAGAAACCTGAAAACAGCTTATGTCAACCTTGTGTTATTCATGCATTCTGAAGACATGGACTCATAAATTCAGTTGTTGCATCTCATGCCTCGACCAGCACCGCGGATCTTTATCGCGGACAATATCTCTTCAATGCACGGCTTCGCGCATTCGAGACAGGTTGCTCGAAGGCTGTGGCCGGGCCGGCCGGTCGTCCACCCGTCAAAGGCTCGACCTCACGAGGCCGGCCCCGACGGACCGGGCGAGCCGGCCGAAACCGATCTGCCGACCGTCAGAACAGCGCCAGCTGCGCCCCCGGCTTGCGGAAGGCATCACGGTCCAGCGCCATCCGGCCGAAGGCGAAGCCGAGCCGTGTTCCCGCGAGCCGCACCCGTTGGCCAATCATCGCCGCATAGGCGCCCTCGCCGCGGAAGCGGTGGCCGAAACGCGGATCGTTCTCGCGGCCGCCCCGGGCCTGTGTCAGCAGCCCGAAGGTCCGGTCCTTCCGCTCGGGGTAATGCGCGGCGAACCAGTCGGCCACGAGGTCGGCGACCTCGCCCGGAAGCCGGAGCAGCGCGTGGCCGATCCGGCTCGCGCCGTTCTCCCGGGCCCGGGCGAGGATCGTCTCGATCTCGGGATCGGTGAGCCCCGGGATGATCGGCGAGACGTTGACCATCACGGGCACGCCCGCCGCGCTTAAGGCGCGCATCGCGGCGAGCCGCTTCTCCGGCCGCGGCGCGCGGGGATCGAGGCGTCGGGCGAGGTCCGGATCGAGGGTCGGCAACGATAGGGCGACGAGGATCAGGTTCTGCGCGGCCATCTCGGCCAGGATGTCGAGGTCGCGCAGGATGAGGTCGGATTTCGTCGTGATGCTGACCGGGTGCCGGGTCTCCCGCAGTACCTCCAAGACCGCGCGGGTGATGCGTTGCTCGCGTTCCAGCGGTTGGTATGGATCGGTGGCCGTTCCGAGGGCGATGGTCTCGGGGCGATAGCCCGGCGCCGCCAACTCCCGGGCGAGGAGCCGGGCGGCGTCGGGCTTGGTGACGATCCGCGATTCGAAATCGAGCCCCGGCGACAGACCGAGCCAGGCGTGGGTCGGCCGCGCGTAACAGTAGATGCAGCCGTGCTCGCAGCCGCGATAGGGATTGATCGATCGATCGAACGGGATGTCGGGCGACGTGTTGCGGGCGATGATGCGGGCGGAACGCTCGGGCGTGACCTGCGTGCGCACGGGAGCCGGCGCGTCGGCTTCCCAGTCGGGATCGTGAAACACCTCACGCCGGGCCACCGCGAAACGGCTCGTGGGATTGGCGGTGGCGCCGCGACCGCGCCGGGCGCTCTCGGGCGGCGTGCTGAGCCCGAGACGGAGCGCGGCCCCGCGTGTGGATTCCCCTCCGCTGTGTCCCATGCCGAGTCGCCCCCGTGTTTCACGTGGAACATACCGCGAACATCCGGCGGTCCAGCGCCTCATTTTCAGGCAAATCCCCAAGCAACGCGTCGCACGGTCGCGCTCGCGCCTTCGGGAGGCGGATCAATGGTTTACGGCGGCGGAAAATCGTCTAAGGGCGCGCTCATGCTCTCTGCGGTGACCTTCCTGGCCGACCCGGCCGCTCCGGACGCGATTGATCGGCTGGCCGATACGCTCAGCGTGCTCGTCTCGGGTGTCGCCGGCGGCCTGATCGGCGACGCGGTGATCGTCACCGGGAGCGGCAGCGAGGCCGTGGCGGCCGTCGCGGAGGCGACGGGCGCGACGCTAGTCCTGCACCGGGACGGCAATCCCTACGCGGCGGGCGCAGCCGCTGCCCGCCGGGACTGGATCCTGTGCCTCGAGGCCGGGGATGTCCCGGCCGAAGGCTGGATCCGGACCCTCGATCGCTTCGTCGGGACCGCCCGGCCCGAGACCGGGCTCGGACGCCTGCAGCGCCCGGCGGCCGGTTGGCCCGCGCGCCTGATCGGCCGGATCGAGCTCGTGGCCGGCGCCCGGCAGGCCCGGGCCGGGGACGTCGTCCGGCGGGGAGCCCTGCGCGCCGGGGCGGTGTTCGCGCCGCGCCTCAAGGTCCGGCCGCTGATCGCGCGGATCGACCGGGCCTGACCGGAAGAATCTTGCGTGACGCCACGTTGTTGTCGGTCACGCCTCCTCTACAACACCCTGACCGGGGTGGACGATTTGCCGTCTCTGCACCGCGCGAGAACGCTGACCCGCTTCCGCCCTGAAAGGATGGTGCCATGGATTCGTCGGGCCTGATGGGGCGCAAATCGGTCGACGACATCCTCGAGAGTGGCGAGGGCGAGCAGCAGCTCTCGAAATCGCTGGGCGCCCTCTCGATCACCGCGATGGGCATCGGCGCGATCATCGGCGCCGGCATCTTCGTCCTCACCGGCACGGCCGCCGCACAATATGCCGGGCCGGGGATCATGCTCTCCTTCGTCCTCGGCGGCATCGCCTGCGCCTTCGTGGGCCTGTGCTATTCCGAGATGGCGGCGCTGATCCCGGTCGCCGGGTCGAGCTACACCTACACCTACGCGACGCTGGGCGAGTTCTTCGCGTGGCTGATCGGCTGGGACCTGATCCTCGAATACGCCATGGGGGCGGCGACCGTGGCGGTCGGCTGGTCGGGCTACGTGACCAGCATCCTCAAGGATGTCGGGATCGTGATCCCGGCGCAGTTCGCCCACGCCCCCGGCACGCCGATCGACGGCGGCGGCACCGCCCTGTTCAACCTGCCGGCGGTGCTGATCGTGGCGCTGATCACGATCCTGCTGATGCGCGGCACCAAGGAATCGGCGCGCTTCAACAACATCATGGTGGCGGTGAAGCTGACCGTCGTGGTGGCCTTCATCGCGCTGGGCTGGGGTCACGTGAACACGGCGAACTGGAGCCCGCTGATCCCGGACAACGACGGCACCTTCGGGCATTTCGGCGCCAGCGGCATCCTGCGCGGTGCGGGTGTCGTGTTCTTCGCCTTCATCGGCTTCGACGCGGTCTCGACCGCCGCACAGGAGGCGCGCCGGCCCCAGAAGGACATGCCGATCGGCATCCTGGGCTCGCTCGCCGTCTGCACCATCCTGTACGTGCTGGTGGCGGCCGTGCTCACCGGGCTCGTGCCCTACAAGGACCTGAACGTCCCCGACCCGATCGCCAAGGGGGTCGACGTGATCGGCATCGGCTGGTTCGCGATCCTGATCAAGCTCGGGGCGCTGACCGGCCTGACCACGGTGATCCTGGTCCTGCTCTACGGCCAGAGCCGGATCTTCTTCACCATGGCCCAGGACGGCCTGCTGCCGAAGATGTTCTCCCACGTGCACCCGACCTACCAGACGCCCTATCGCAGCCAGGCGCTGATCGGGGCCATGGTCGCCCTGGTGGCCGCCCTGGTGCCGATCAACATCCTGGGCGAGATGGTCAGCATCGGGACGCTCGCCGCCTTCATTCTGGTCTGCGGCTCGGTGATCTACCTGCGGCGGACGGACCGCCACATGAAGCGCCCGTTCCGGGCGCCCGCGGTGCCGGTGGTGCCGATCCTCGGCATCCTGTTCTGCCTGCTCCTGATGATCGGCCTGCCGCTCGACACGTGGCTGCGGCTCGTGATCTGGATGGCGATCGGGCTCGTGATCTACTTCTTCTACGGCCGGAAGCACTCGGTGCTGCGCCGCAAGGAGGGGAACGCGGCGTAGCGCGCCGGGCTGGTTCCGCAGCACAGCCCCGTCGTTCCGGGATGCCAATGGCGAGCGCGGAATCCGGAACCACCGAGCGTGAAGGTTCTGGCAGGGTGCGGCACTGGCTTCCGGGCTCCGCTGCACGGCCTCGGACAGACGGTTCGGGTCACACGGTGATGCTCGCCCCGCGCCGCAGGTGCTCGTCGAGCCGCGGCATGATCTCTACGAAGTTGCAGGGCCGGTGGCGGTAGTCGAGCTGCTGGGCCAGGATCCCGTCCCAGGCATCCCGGCAGGCGCCCGGCGAGCCCGGCAGGACGAAGACGTAGGTCGCCTGCGCGACCCCGGCCGTCGCCCGGGATTGCAGGGTCGAGGTGCCGATCTTGTCGTAGGAGATCCGGTGGAACACCGCCGAGAAGCCGTCCATCCGCTTCTCGAACAGCGGCTCCAGCGCCTCCGGGGTCACGTCGCGGCCGGTGAAGCCGGTGCCGCCCGTGCTGATCACCACGTCGATTCCCGGGTCGCGCAGCCAGCACTCCACCTGCCCGCGGATCGCCGGGATCTCGTCGGGCACGATGGCGCGGTCGGCCAGCCGGTGACCCGCCTCCGTGAGGCGTTGGGTCAGCGTGTCGCCCGAGCGGTCGTCCTCAGGCCGGCGCGTGTCCGAGACGGTGAGCACCGCGATGTTGAGCGGGATGAAGCGGCGGGCGTCGGGCTGGTCGGCCATGGCGGGGTCTCTCCGGGACAGGCATCCGATATGGGCCGGCCCGATCCGGTTGTCGCCCCCGACCCGCCCGTCCCGGGTCTTGCCGCGGGGCGAAAACTCGGCTGTGCTCTTCCGACCTCGTCGGAGATCCTGTCCCCATGCACATGTACGGCAACTGGCGCTCCGCCGCCGCCTTCCGGGTGCGGATCGCGCTCAAGCTGAAGGGCATCCCCTACGAGGAGACATTCATCGATCTCGACGCGGGCGACCAGCACAAGCCGGAATTCCGGGCGATCAACCCGCAGGGGGCGGTGCCGGCCCTTTTCGACGGCGACGGTCCGCCCCTCACCCAATCGCTCGCGATCCTCGACTACCTGGAGGAGACGAAGGGCGGCGTGCGGCTCCTGCCCGAGGAGCCGCGGGCTCGGGCGCGGGCGCGCTCCCTGGCGCAGGTCGTCGCCTGCGATACCCACCCCCTCTACGTGCCGCGGGTGCGTACCTTCCTGATGGAGCATTACGGCCTGCCTCGGGAGCGGATGCTCGACTTCCTGCGCAACGCTTTCGAGACCGGCCTCAGGACGCTGGAGACGCGTCTCGGCACCGAGCCGGGGACCGGCCGCTTCTGCCAGGGCGACGCGGTGAGCCACGCCGATCTCTGCCTCGTCAGCCTCTGGGTCGGGACCGGCATCTTCGGCATCGACACGGCGCCCTACCCGACCGTGGCGCGGATCGCCGAGGCCTGCCTCGCCCTTCCGGAGATCGCGGCGGCACATCCCCTGCGTCAGCCCGGCGCGCCCGGCGCGTGATCCGCCACGCGCGCACTGGTCACGTGGGCCGCCGGCAGGCAGATGTGGCAATCCGTTACCCAGGACGTGTAAGCAGGCCGGCGTTTTAATCCCGGTTCGGGGGAAGAAAGAGTGTCGATGGCATCCGTCGAGAACGAGTCCGGCCTGCATCGCATCGTCGTCGTGGGCGGCGGCGCGGCTGGATTGCAGCTTGTGACGAAGCTCGGCGACAAGCTCGGGCGCGGCAAGCGCGCCCATGTCACCCTCGTCGATCGCGCCCGCACGCATATCTGGAAGCCGCTGCTCCACGAAGTCGCGGCGGGCAGCCTCGATGTCGGCCATCATGCGGTGGATTACCTGCATCATGCCCACATGCACGGGTTCCGCTACCGGATCGGCCGCATGACCGGGCTCGACCGGGAGGCGCGCACGATCCAGCTCGCGGCGAGCTACGATTCCGAGGGGCGCGAGGTCACGCCGGAGCGCGCGGTCCCGTACGATACCCTCGTGATGGCGGTGGGCTCCACGACCAACGATTTCGGCACGCCCGGGGTCGCCGAGCACGCCATCGCCCTCGACACGCAGGACCAGGCGGTGCGCTTCCACCAGCGCCTCGTGAACGCGTCCCTGCGGGCGCACACGCAGGTCGGTCCGGTCCGCCCCGGCCAGCTTCACGTGACGGTGATCGGCGCCGGTGCCACCGGGACCGAGCTCGCCGCCGAGCTGCACCGGACCCTGCGCCACGTGGTCTCCACGGGCCTCGACAGGATCGACCCGGGCAAGGACATCCGCATCACCCTCGTCGAGGCCGCCGACCGGATCCTGCCGGCGGTGCCGCAGCGCCTCTCGGCGGAGGTGATGCAGCTCCTCAACAAGATCGGTGTGGACGTCCGCGTGAAGGCGCGCGTCACCGAGGTGCGGGCCGACGGCGTGCAGCTCGCCGATGGCACCTTCATCCCGTCTGAGCTGGTGGTCTGGGCGGCCGGCGTGAAGGCGCCGCCCTTCCTGCAGGGCATCGGCGGGCTGGAGACAACGCGGACCAACCAGCTGGTGGTCACCCCGACGCTGCAGACCACCCGCGACCCCGACATCTTCGCGCTCGGCGATTGCGCCTACCTGGTGGAGGTCGGCTCGGACACGCCGGTGCCGCCGCGGGCCCAGGCGGCGCACCAGCAGGCGAGCCATCTCGTCGGCCAGATCCAGGCCAAGATCGACGGCAAGCCGCTGAAAGCCTTCAAGTACAAGGATTTCGGATCGCTGGTGTCGCTCGGCGAGTACTCGACCGTCGGCAGCCTGATGGGCTTCGTCCGCGGCAAGAACATGCTGATCGCCGGCCTGTTCGCCCGGATGATGTACCGCTCGCTCTACAAGATGCACGAGCGGGCGCTCCACGGCACTGCCAAGACGGCGCTCGACACCATGGCCCGCGCGCTCACCCGCCGCACCGAGCCGCGCGTGAAGCTGCACTAGCTTGAGCTGCGAGCCCGGGAGATCCGGGCCGTTTCCACAGGGAGGATGGACCCGATGATCCTGGTCAGCGTGATGTACCCGGCCGGCCCGAGCTTCGACATGGGCTACTATCTCGGCCACCACATGCCGTTGGTGCGCGAGCGCTGGTCGTCGCTCGGCCTCCACGAGGCGAAGGTGGTCAAGGGCGCCGGCACGCCGGACGGCGGCACCGCGCCGTTCCAGGTCATGGCTTTGCTGACCTTCGAGTCGGTCGAGGCGTTCAAGAAGGCCGTGGCCGCCCATGGCGAGGAGATCTTCGCCGACATCCCGAACTTCACCCCGGCGCAGGCCCAGGTGCAGATCAACGACTTCGCGGAGAGCCCGTGATCGACATCGTCAAGGCGGTGCAGGAGGCCGATCCGAGCCTCGGCACCTACGTCATCGTGCTGCGGAGCGACTCGCGGGCCCTCGACGGGCCGGAGCGCTTCACGCCGGACGCGCAGGCCTGGCTCGCCGCCAATGCCCCCGGCGGCCGCCTCGCCCGGGTGACGATCCAGCTCGCCCCCTACCCGGGGGCGGCGCCGGCCGAGCGCGCCGTGACGGTGGCGGCCTTCGCGGAGGCCCGGGAACTCGCCGCCTTCGCCACGACCTGGACCGGCGATCCGCTGCCGGAGGAGACGGACGACCCGGCCTGAGTCGGATCGCCGGGTCTCATTGTCTCGCGATCATCACCAGCGCAGAGACGTGACCCAGGGCGGCGCGCCCTCAGCGAGCGTCGCGCGTCCCTGGGTTGCTCCACTCCGCTCGCACAGACGGCAGCGCTAAACGCGGCGACCCGAACCGGTCAGCTCTGGGCCGCCGGGATGCCGAGGGCCGGCCCGAGGCGCGCCCGGCACCGGCCGAGCGCCGCGAAGGCGGCGTTCGAGTCGCGGGCGAGCCGCATCAGGTCTCCCAGACGCGCCCGGCCGCGGGCGAAGGCGAAGAACACCGCGGCGATGTCGGGCTCGCCATCCGCCGTGAGCGCCTGCGCGGCGAAGGCCGGCAGCGCCTGGCCGGCCGGATCGCAGATCACCCGCAGGACCGCGAAGGGCAGGCCGTGCCGCCCCGCGAAGGCCGCGGCCACGTGCGATTCCATGTCGACGGCCGCCGCGCCGGTCGCGGCGCGAAGCTCGGTCTTGCCGTCGACCGACAGGACGGCCGTGTCGACGCCGGCGAGATCCGCCGGGATCACCCGGGGCCCGACATCCGACAGGGCGTTGAGGAGCACGGCCGACAGGTCGAGATCGGCGGCGCGCCGCCCGTCCTCACCGACGACGCCGGTGCCGACCACCACGTCGCCCGGCTTCAGCGAGGGATCGAGGCCGCCCGCGATCCCGAAGCTCACCACGGCCCGGCAGCCGGGCGGCACGCGGGCATCGAGGAGCTGGCGCAGCCGGTGCGGATTGCCGCCGGCCCCCACGGCCTCGACCCCCTCCCCGGCCGCCATACGGCGCTCGCGAGCGAGGCCGGTGACGGCCAGGACGGGTGCGGTCGGGTCGATCATGGTCCGCTGGTGGACCAGTCCGGCAAGGTCTGCAAGCAGGCGCGAGCGCCGCGGGGCCCCAGAGGGTTGATCCGGTACGGGGCGGGATTCACCCTGTCCCGCGGGATCGCTGTCAGAAGGGGCCACGTGTCGGATACCGGGGCTCGCGGGTCGATCACCAGGACGGTCGAACGCGCCGCGATCCGGCTCGGGTGGAGCCGACCCGTCGGGCCGGCCCCATCACATCACATGCCGAACTGGACGCGCCGGCTGTTGCCACGCTTCAGGTTGCGGAAGCGCGCCATCGCCCAGAGCGGGAAGAACTTCGGGTAACCATGATACCGCAGGTAGAACACCCGCGGGAAGCCCGTGGCGGTGTAGCGCTCCTCCTTCCAGAACCCGTCCGCGCCCTGCGTGCGGGTGAGAAAGTTGATGCCCCGGGTCACGGCCGGGTCGTCGACGGCGCCCGCGGCCATCAGGGCGAGCAGCGCCCAGGCGGTCTGCGAGGCCGTGGACGAGCCGGGCTCGAAGGCCGGATCGATCTTGTACGAGGAGGCGTCCTCGCCCCAGCCGCCATCCGGATTCTGGATGCGGATCAGCCACGAGACCGCCCGCTGGATCCGCGGATCGGCCGGATCGACCCCGGCGGCGTTGAGGGCGCAGAGCACCGACCACGTGCCGTAGATGAAGTTCATGCCCCAGCGGCCGTACCAGGAGCCGTCCTCCTCTTGGTCATTCAGGAGGTAGTTCACGCCGCGGTCGAGCGCCCGGGAGGTCTCGCGGGTCTCCCCGAGTTGCGCCAGCATCCCGACCACGCGGGCGGTCACGTCCGCGGTCGGCGGATCGAGCAGCGCCCCATGATCCGAGAACGGGATGTGGTTGAGGTACATGTGGTTGTTGTCGGCGTCGAACGCCGCCCAGCCGCCATCCTCGGACTGTAGCCCCTCGACCCATTCGCGGGCGCGGGCGATGGAGGCCTTGTAGTCCGGCATGCCGGCGACGAGGCCGTGCTGGTGCATGGCCCGGTCCATGGCCATCACCACCACAGCGGTGTCGTCGAGGTCGGGGTAGTGGGCGTTGGCGTACTGGAACGCCCAGCCGCCGGGCCGGACCTTCGGCTTGCGCGCCGCCCAGTCGCCGACGATGTCGAGCACCTGCCGGGGCTTCAGCCAGTCGAGGCCGGCGCGGGCCTGGGCCTCGGCCTCGGGGCCGCCGGCCTCCAGAAGGGCATGGCTCGCCAGCGCCGTGTCCCAGACCGGCGAGACGCAGGGCTGGACATAGGCCTCGTCGGCCTTCTCGACGACGAGCTTCTCGATAGCGTCGCAGGCGACGCGGACCTGCGGGTGATCGGGGCGGTAGCCCATCACCTCGTACATCAGCACGGAGTTGACCATGGCGGGGAAGATCGCCCCCAAGCCGTCCTCGCCGTTCAGGCGCTCGCTGACCCAGGCACGGGCCTTCTCCATGGCCCGCTGCCGGCTCTTGCGCGGCAGGTGATTCTCGACCCGCTGCAGCACCCGGTCGATGAAGCCGAAGATCGGCGTCCACGGCCACGTGGCGTGCGGGGAGCCCGGCCAGGTGCGCACGCTCTCGGGCGGCGTCACGAACAGCTCCTGCACGCTGATCCCGCGAGGGTTCCGGGCCCGCGGCTTGGTCGCCTGGAGAACGAACAGCGGCACCACGGTGGTGCGGGCCCAGTAGCTGATCTTGTCGAGGTGGAACGGGAACCACTTCGGCAGGAACATCACCTCGACCGGCATCACCGGCACGGCGCGCCACGGCACCTCGCCGTAGAGCGCCAGCATGAAGCGGGTGAACACGTTGGCGTTGGCGGCGCCGCCGCGGGACAGGATGCCCTCGCGCGCCCGGCGCATGTGCGGCGCCTCGATATCATCGCCGATCATCTTGAGGGCGAAATACGCCTTGACCGTGCAGCTCATGTCGAACGGCCCCTCGTGGACGAGGGCCCAGCCGCCATGCCGGCCTTGCGTGCGGCGCAGGTAGTTGCCGATCTTGGCCTCGAGGCCGTCGGCGACCTGCGTGCCACGGAAATGGTGGAACAGCACGTACTCGGACGGGATCGTCGCATCCGCCTCGAGCTCGAAGCAGATATGCCCGTCGTCATGCGCCAGGGCGGTCAGTGCGCGCGTCGCATGCGCCACGCCGCGCTCGACATCGTCGAGCGAGATCCCCTGCGTCTTCGAGCGCTGCAGCGCCTCGACTTTGCTTACGGCCTCTCTCATAATCCTCGCCTCGAACGGCCGCCTTCCGGCGGACGCGCATGCCTCAAGCTGCGCCGCGCATACCATTTCCGGCACGCATGACAGAACCCGCGCGCAGCACACGCGCGGCAGTCTTGCCCGAGCGAATCGCTCCCTCAATCGTCGACGGCAGGCCGGTGGCTGTCCAATCGCCTGCCAGGACGAGATTGTCGTAGGCGGTTTCGGCCCCCGAGCGCCGCGCGGCTTCCGCCGGCGTCGCCGCGAAGGTCGCACGCTTCTCTTTTACGATCTGCCAGCTGGGCAGTTCCGGTGCAAGATTGCACAAGTGTGCGATCTCGGCCCAGATCTGGCGCGCGAGGTCTTCCCGGGGCACGTCGAGCAGCCGGTCGGCACCGCTGATCGTCACCGAATAGCGGTCCGGATAAGCGAAAAGCCACTCTGTGAGCGCGTTCACCACGCCGAGAACGAGCGGGCTGCCGGGCTTCGGCGCGAGCGCGAAATGCGCGTTCACGATGGAGCGGAATTCCACCGGGGCGAGGAGACCGGGCAACACCTCGCGAGCCACCCAGGGCGGCAGCGCGAGCACGATCCCGTCCTCCGGTCCGATCGCCTCGGCGCCGTCCGAGAACTGGAGCTGCGCGACGCGGCCGTCGGCAACGTCGAGCCCGCGCAGGCGCCGGCCCAGGCGCATCTGGCAGCCGCGGGCCGAGAGGTAGCGCACGGCCGGATCGACGAACGCGTAAGACAGGCCCTCCACCGCCACCAGGGGACGGCACGCCTTGCCCCCCGCACCGAGGGTCTCGCGCAGGATGCGGGCTGCCAGCCCGACATCGCTGTCCCGCGGCTCGGTGTTGAGCGCGGCGAGCAGCACCGGATGCCACAGCCGGCGATAGAGGTCGCCCTCGCAAGCCATGTGGGCGCCGATCGTGCCGCCCGCGCCGTCCGGCTTGCCGGAGGCGGCACGCAGGATCCCGAGCGGGGCGAGGTAGTCGCGAGCCCGGGTTCCGGGCACGCGGCGCGACGGGCTCATCACCCACCAGGGCAGCCGCCCGGCATTGGGGCGCAGGCGCCAGCGCTCACCGGTCTTCAGGTCGGCGAAGTCGAACTCCGCCGCGTCCGGGCCGACGAGGGCGTCGGCGGGCGCGCCGACGGTCTTGAGGAGACCCAGGGCGTCGGCATTGCCGGAGAGTAGCAGGTGGTTGCCGTTGTCGATCGTCAGGCCCAGCGCTGGATCGTAATAGGAGCGGCAGCGCCCGCCCGCCTGCTTGGCGGCCTCGTGCAGCACGACCTGGGCGCCGGATTCGGCCAGCGCGACAGCGGCGGACAGGCCGGCCAGACCGGCGCCGACGACGTGGACGGTTCCCATCAGATCAGGCCATGCCGGAGGACGACGCCGAGGAGCGCCAGCTTGCCGGGCTTGACCCGGGCGCGGGGCATCGCCCAGCCGCGTTCGAGGACCGCCCTGAGATAGAGGTGGTAGGCCGCCGCCATCAGGCGCGCGGCCTTGGTCGCCTTGCGCGGGCTGCGCCGGATGATCTCCCAGGTGGCCTGGTAATGCTCCTCGGCCTCGCGCGCGAGGGAGAGGCAGACCTCGCCGATGCGCGGGTGGCTGATCGCCTCGACCGGGGACGGTTCGTTGAGCCCGATCGCCTGGAGCTTCTCGCGGGGCAGGTAGAGGCGGCCGCGCTCGGCATCCTCGTCGATGTCGCGGAGGATGTTGGTGAGCTGCAGCGCCCGGCCCTGGTGCCAGGCCAGCCGGATGCCGTCCGCCTCCGGCATGCCGAAGATCCGCACCGACAGCCGGCCGACCGCGCTCGCGACCCGGTCGCAATAGAGGTCGAGGGTGTCGGCGTCTGGGGCGACGATATCCTCCACGGCATCCATGGCCATGCCGTCGATGACCGCCTGGAAATCCTCGCGCTTCAGGCCGAAGCGGCGCACCGGCTCGACGAGGTCGCGGACCCGCGGCGCCGGACGGCCGGCGTAGAGCGCGTCGATGTCGGCGCGCCAGCGGTCGAGCTCGACCTGCCGGACCGCGCGGGTGCCGCCATCGTCGGCGACGTCGTCGACGGCGCGGCAGAAGGCGTAGACGGCGTACATCGCCTCCCGCCGCTCCTTCGGCAGCAGGCGCATGGCCGTGTAGAAGGAGGAGCCGGCGGCCGGAAGCGCCGGGGCGGCGCCCTGCTCGGCGGGCGCGGGGGTCGCGGTGGCGCTCACGAACGGCTTCCTTGAGCGGCGGCCCGGACGGCCCGACCCCGGAAGGGCCGGCGGGCCAGGGTGGCGGCGACGGCGCCGAGCGCCGTCAGGGCGAAGGCGGCCTTGCCGTGATGGACCTTCTCGGAAAGCGGATCGCGCTCGGTCAGGCCCTTGGCCAGCACGACGGCGAGCCGATGGATCGCGGCGATCTCCAGGGACAGGCGCACATCGTCGATCAGGTCCGGCAGGACCGCGCCCTCGTCGAGGAGGTCCAGGCATTTCTGCGCCAGCTCGCGGATCACGGCCCGAAGCTGCGGCGGCGCCTTGGCCTCGCCGAGCATCGCCACGTTGGCGTCGTGGCGGTCGAGGGCGTCCTGCGGGATGTAGACCCGGTCGAGACCGGCGAAATCCTTCCCGCAATCCTGCAGGTGATTGATGATCTGGAGGGCCGCGCAGATCGCGTCGGACGGCCCCCAGACCCGGGCCGGATCCTCGCCATGCACGTCGAGGACGAAGCGCCCCACCGGCATGGCCGAGTAGCGGCAATAGTGGATCAGCTCGTCCCAGTTCGCGTAGCGGTTCTTGCGCGCGTCCATCCGGAACGCGTCGAGCAGCTCCAGGGCATGGCGCGGCGGCAGCGCCCGCGCAGCGAGCTCGCGCTTCAGCGGCTCCGCCTCCGGGTCGGACGGGCCGGCACCGGTCAGCGAATCCGCCAGGCGATCGAGGAGTTCGATCTTGCGCTCGGGCGACAGCGCGGCGTGGTCGGCGACGTCGTCGCCGGCGCGGACGAAGTTGTAGAACGCCAGGATCGCACCCCGGTGGCGGGGATGGATCAGGTGCGAGGCGACGGGGAAGTTCTCGTCGCGGTGGCCCTTGCCGGAGCGCGTCGCGGTGGCGGAATCGAGGCTGCTCATGCGAGGTACCCCGCTTCGCGGAACCACGTGATCGCGTCGGACAGTCCCTCGCGGTAGGGCCGGGCCGTGTAGCCCAGCTCGGCGCGCGCCTTCTTGTCCGAGAAGAACATCCGGTAGCGCGACATGCGGATCCCGTCGATCGTCGCGAAGGGCTGCTTGCCGGTGACCCGGGCGGCGAGCTGCGCGAAGAACGCCACCGGGTAGACCGCCGCCCGCGGCAATTTCACGGTCGGCGGCTTGCGGCCGACCATGCCGGCGATGTCGGCGAGCATCTGCGACAGGAACACATCCTCGCCGCCGAGGATGTAGCGCTCGCCGATCCGCCCCTTGCGAAGCGCCAGCAGGTGGCCCAGGGCCACGTCGTCGACATGGGCGAGGTTGAGCCCAGTATCGACGAAGGCCGGCATCTTGCCGAGCGCCGCCTCCTGGATGATCCGGCCGGTGGGCGTCGGCTTGACGTCGCGGGGGCCGATCGGCGTCGACGGGTTGACGATCACCGCCTTCAGCCCGTCCCGGGCGACCATCTCCTCGACCACGCGCTCGGCCACGACCTTGCTGCGCTTGTAGGCGCCGATGGCGGTCTCGGGCGTCAGCGGCATGGTCTCGTCGGAGGGCGTGACGCCGTCGGCCGGCGGCCTGATCGTCGCGACGCTCGACGTGTAGACGACCCGCTCGACGCCGGCCTCGAGGGCCGCGCGCATCATCAGGCGCGTGCCGTCGCGGTTGGTGCGGACGATCTCCTCCATGTCCGGCGCCCAGAGCCGGTAATCGGCCGCGGCGTGGATCAGGTAGCGCTGGCCGCGCATCGCCGCCGCCACGGCAGCCGGGTCGCGCATGTCGCCATCGGCGATCTCCACGTCGGTCCAGGTGAGGTTCCGGCGCGGGCTGGAGGCGCGCACGAGGATGCGCACCGGGAAGCCGGCCCGGCGGAACACGTCGACCAGGGCGGATCCGAGAAAGCCGCTCGCGCCGGTGATCAGCACGGGTCCGACCTCGGAAGAGCCGGGGGTTGTGGCCTCTGCCATCACGGATCTGGAGGGTTACCGAAAACCAGCGCGGCCGGGGATCCCCAGCCGCGCCGCGCTTGTGTCATCGAACCGTCGAGGCGGCAAGCGACGCGGCGGCATGCCCGCACCGCGTGGCGAACGCCGGGTTTCAGGCCAGGCGCAGGCGCGAGCGGCCTTCCTTGCGCTCCTGCAGGGTGTCGAGGGCGGTTTTGACGATGGTGGCGGCGTCCAGGCCGGCCTCGGCGTACATCTTCTCCGGGCTGTCGTGGTCCTGGTAGCTGTCCGGCAGCGTCATCGTCCGCACCCGGACCCGCCCGGCATCCAGAGCCCCCCGCTCCGCCAGGAGATGCAGCACCATCGCGCCGAACCCGCCCCGCGAGCCCTCCTCGATCGTGATCAGAACCTCGTGGTCCCGCGCAAGCTCCAGGATCAGCGCCTCGTCCAGCGGCTTGGCAAAGCGCGCATCCGCCACCGTCACCGCCACGCCCTGCTCGGACAGCGTGTCGGCCGCCTTCAGCGCCTCCGACAGACGCGTGCCCAGGCTCAGGATCGCCACACGCGCCTCCGCGTCCCGGCGCACCACCCGGCCCTTGCCGATCGCCAGAGCCTCGCCCCGCTCCGGAAGCTCGACACCGACACCCTCGCCGCGCGGGTAGCGCAGCGCGATCGGGCCCGCGTCATGGGCGTGGGCGGTCGCCACCATGTGCACCAGCTCGGCCTCGTCGGACGCCGCCATCACGGTCATGTTCGGCAGGCAGCACAGATACGCCAGGTCGAACGCGCCCGCATGCGTCGCCCCGTCCGCGCCGACCAGGCCCGCCCGGTCCATGCAGAACCGCACGGCTAAGTTCTGCAGCGCCACGTCGTGCACGACCTGATCGTAGGCCCGCTGCAGGAAGGTCGAGTAGATCGCCACGAACGGCCGGTAGCCCTCGGTGGCCAGCCCGCCCGCAAACGTCACCGCGTGCTGCTCGGCGATGCCCACGTCGAAGGTCTTGTCCGGATGCGCCTTGCCGAACAGGTCGATGCCGGTGCCCCCCGGCATCGCGGCGGTGATCGCCACCACCTTGTCGTCGGCGTCGGCCGCCTTGATCAGGCTCTCGCCGAACACCCGCGTGTAGGCCGGCGCGTTCGGCTTGGCCTTGGCCTGCACCCCTGAGACCACGTCGAACTTGACCACGCCGTGGTAGCGGTCGGCGCTGGCCTCGGCGGGTGCGTAGCCCTTGCCCTTGCGGGTGACCACGTGCAGCAGGATCGGGCCGTGCTCGGCGTCGCGGACGTTCTTGAGCACCGGCAGCAGGTGGTCGAGGTTGTGCCCGTCGACGGGGCCGACGTAGTGGAAGCCCATCTCCTCGAACATGGTGCCGCCGCCGACCACCAGCGAGCGGGCATATTCCTCGGCCGCGGCGGCGCGCTGGTAGAGGGCCTTCGGCAGGAGCTTGCCGAGCTGCTTGGCGGTCTCGCGCAGGGACTGGTAGGCGCCGCCCGAGGCGAGCCTGGCGAGGTAGGCCGACATGGCGCCCACAGGCGGCGCGATCGACATGTCGTTGTCGTTGAGGATGACGATCAGGCGCGAGTGCAGGGCGCCGGCGTTGTTGAGCGCCTCGTAGGCCATGCCGGCCGACATCGAGCCGTCGCCGATCACCGCGATGGCGTTGCGGCGCTTCTGCGCGCCGCCCGTCTGCTTGGCGGTGGCGTTGTCGAGGTCGCGGGCGACCGCCATGCCCAAAGCGGCCGAGATCGACGTGGAGGAGTGGGCGGCGCCGAAGGGGTCGTAGACGCTCTCAGAGCGCTTGGTAAAGCCCGACAGGCCGCCGCCCTGGCGCAGCGTGCGGATGCGGTCGCGGCGCTCGGTGAGGATCTTGTGCGGGTAGCACTGGTGGCCGACGTCCCAGACGATGCGGTCGTCGGGGGTGTCGAACACGTGGTGCAGGGCGACGGTGAGTTCGACGACGCCGAGCCCCGAGCCGAGATGGCCGCCGGTGATCGACACCGCGTCGATCATCTCGGCGCGCACCGCGTCCGCCACCGCCTGCAGCTCCGATTCCGGAAGCCCGCGCAACGCCGCAGGATTCGGGACACGATCCAGCAACGCCGATTGCTCAGGTGATATTGCCAATGGTCGCATCCGCTCGTTCGAGTGTGGCGACGGCCCCGTCGCGAGCCCGAGGCCACCGCGACGCCAGCACGCGGGGGTACGCGTTCATGCTAGAACCCGCCCGTCCGTCGCTGTCATGATAGTGCCAGTTACGGATGATCGGCGGCGCGATCAATGTCGGGCCGGCGTTTTTTTCCGCTCACGTGCCCTAACCGCCACAAGAGGTCCGCTTTTGAGCCCGGCTCGTCTGTGCACAATCCTGCTCACGCTCGCGATTACCGGAAGCGGCCAAGCTTACGCCGAGCCGCGTCCCCCGGACGGCAATCTCGACTTCCTCTGCAACTTCCTGGGCGATTGTCCGACGCGGGCGGCCCCTGGAGGGCCGGACCGCGATGCGCGACCCTTCGTCGGCAATCTGGGTCGTCCCTGCGCGTGGCGGGATCGCCCGACCCCTGAAGGCCCGCGCCGGGTGCGGGTATGCTGGTGAGGCGGCGCCAGAAATTTTGTGCCGCAATCCTGGCTTTGGCAGTCCTCGCCGCGCCGGCCCGGGCCGATGAGGCCTGTCCGGCGCTGTTCGCGGACGGCCGCGCGCCCGTCCTCACCAATCCCAAGCTCGCCGCGCGGACCGTGCCGCTGTGCTTCGAGGCCTTCGCGGTGCTCCATTCCGGAACGGCGCGCACGCCGCTCTACGCGGCCGAGCATCTGACCCGCGCGAGCGTCGCCGACGCGCGGACGGTGGCGCGGGACGATTCCTTCCACGAGGAGGCGCGGCTGCCGGAGGACCAGCGCGCGTCGCTGGAGGATTACGTCCGCAGCGGCTTCGACCGGGGCCATCTGGCGCCGGCGGGCGACATGCCGACGCTGCAAGCCCAGGCCGAATCGTTCAGCCTCGCCAACATCGTGCCCCAGAACCGGGTGCTGAACCGCGGCCTCTGGGCCGACATCGAGGAGAGCGTCCGGCGCCTGGCGAGCCGGCGCGGGTCGATCTTCGTTGTCACAGGCGTGATCTTCTCCGGCGACGCGGTGCAGCAGATCCGGGGCGGCGTGCTGGTTCCGACCCGGCTGTTCAAGGCGCTCTACGATCCGGCGAGCGGGCAGGCCGGCGCCTACCTCGCGCCCAACGACGATTCGAAGGATTGGCGGGCGGTCTCGATCGACGAGTTGACCCGCGACTCGGGGATCGACGTGTTCCCGGGCCTTCCGGCCGCGGCCCGGAATGCCGCGATGAGCCTGCCCGATCCGCACGCCGGCGCCCGCTCGGACGAGCACCGCCCGCGCCGGGAGGAGACTTGGCAGGACTGGCTCCGGCGCGAGGGGTATCGCGTGCTGCGCAAGGTCGTGCACGATCTCCTGCGTTCGATCTTCTGAGGGGAGCGACCATGGCCCAGGACAGGCACGGCAGCCGGCCCGAACACGGCGACGACGGCCAGGACAGGTTCGAGCCCTTCGCCGACGACGCCACCGTGCGCAGCGTCGGCGCCCTGTCGTTCGAGAACGGCACCGACCGAATCGCCGTGCACGGCTCCCTCGACCTGACGCGGGACAAGGCGGGCCTCGCGCAGGCCAAGCGCCTCAGGGAGACCCTGGCGGCGATCGTGAAGGCCCTGGAGGCCGGCGACCTGCCGGAGGTGGTTGCGGACATGCCCGACGCGGCGCCGACCGCGGTCCGCAATCCGTTCGCCTGACCACCGCGCCTGCCTGCCCCTCAAGCGGCAACCTTGCCGCTTCCCGGCGGGGCTGATACTCGGACAGCGTCATTCTATATCTTGGAGAACGCGCGTACAGGACGGGTGCAGACGCCCCGCACCTGGCCCGTGCCGCTGGCACGCACTGCGCATTCCCGCACACCACGCCGAGGACTGTCCGCGATGGCTCGCGAATTCATCTACCACATGCGGGGCCTGACCAAGGCCTATACCGGCGGCAAGAAGGTCCTGGATAGCGTCAACCTGTCGTTCTACCCCGATGCCAAGATCGGCGTCCTCGGCATCAACGGCTCGGGCAAGTCGACGCTGCTCAAGATCATGGCCGGCATCGACAAGGACTTCACCGGCGACGGCTGGGTCGCGCAGGGCGCGCGCGTCGGCTACCTGCCGCAGGAGCCCCAGCTCGATCCGAACAAGTCCGTCCGCGAGAACGTGATGGAGGGCGTCGCCGAGAAGCAGGCCATGCTCGACCGCTACAACGAGCTCGCCATGAACTACTCGGAGGAGACCGCCGACGAGATGACCGAGCTCCAGGATCGGATCGAGTCGCTGGGTCTCTGGGAACTCGATTCAAAGGTCGATCAGGCCATGGAGGCCCTGGGCTGCCCGAGCGACGAGCAGCCGGTCGCCACCCTCTCGGGCGGCGAGCGGCGCCGCATCGCCCTGTGCCGGCTGCTCCTGTGGGAGCCGGAGCTGCTGCTCCTCGACGAGCCGACCAACCACCTCGACGCGGAGACGGTGAACTGGCTGGAAGGCCATCTCCGCCAGTATCCGGGCGCGATCCTGATTGTGACCCACGACCGCTACTTCCTCGACAACGTCACGAGCTGGATCCTGGAGCTCGATCGCGGCAAGGGCATCCCGTACGAGGGCAACTACTCGGCGTGGCTGGTGCAGAAGCAGAAGCGCCTGGAGCAGGAGGGCCGCGAGGACATGGTCCGGCAGCGCTCCATCGCCCGCGAGCAGGAGTGGATCGCCGCCTCGCCGAAGGCGCGCCAGTCCAAGTCGAAGGCGCGCATCACCCGCTACGAGGAGCTTGTCGCCAAGCAGGCGCAGAAGGTCGACGCCTCCGCGCAGATCGTCATCCCGATCGACGAGCGGCTCGGCAACAACGTCATCGAGTTCGAGCACCTCAGCAAGGCGTTCGGCGACCGGCTGCTGATCGAGGATCTGTCGTTCAAGCTGCCGCCGGGCGGGATCGTCGGGGTGATCGGCCCCAACGGCGCCGGCAAGACCACCCTGTTCAAGATGATCACCGGCCAGGAGAAGCCCGACAGCGGCAAGATCGAGGTCGGCGAGACGGTCAAGCTCGGCTACGTCGACCAGTCGCGCGACGCCCTCGATCCGAACGCCACGGTCTGGCAGGAGGTCTCTGGCGGCAACGACATCATCTATTTCAACAAGCGCGAGATCAATTCGCGCGCCTATTGCGCGGCCTTCGCGTTCAAGGGACCCGACCAGCAGAAGAAGGTCGGCACCCTCTCGGGCGGCGAGCGCAACCGGGTGCACCTCGCCCGGACCCTGAAGGGCGGCGCCAATGTGCTGCTCCTCGACGAGCCGACCAACGACCTCGACATGGAGACCCTGCGCGCCCTCGAGGACGCGCTGGAGGATTACGCCGGCTGCGCGGTGATCATCAGCCACGATCGCTGGTTCCTGAACCGCATCGCCACCCACATCCTCGCCTTCGAGGGCGACAGCCACGTCGAGTGGTTCGAGGGCAATTTCTCCGACTACGAGGCCGACAAGGTCCGCCGCCTCGGGGCGGATTCGATCATGCCGAAGAAGATCAAGTACAAGCGCTTCTCGCGCTGAGCGCCGCTGGAACCCGCTCCCGCCCGCAGGGTGGGCTGGGAGCGGCCCGCACGGTTTGCTTCAGCCGAGCGTGATCAGTCGAGGCGTGCCCGTGCTTCGTCCAGGATCACCGCCAGGCTGCGTGTGAGCGGAACGGCGGGCTGCCATCCGGTGGCCTCCGCGAACGCCGCCGGGTCGCAGCCCTCGCTGCGCACACCCTGCGGCCTGACCCGGTCGGGCGTGGCCCGGACCGTGAAGGTCGCCTCCGTCATCGTTCGGAGCGCGTCGAGGATCTCCGCGACCGACGTGACCACCCCGGATCCGACGTTGAAGATGGCGCCGTCGGGCAGAGCGTCGATCCGCTCAATGACGCGCAGGCACGCCGCGGTGAAGTCGGCGACGTCGAAGAAGTCGCGCGCCGCCGAGAGGTCGCCCACGTCCAGGCTCGCCGCCGCCAGCCCCCGCTCGATGCGGGCGATCTGGGCCGCGAAGGAGGCCACCACGAAGGTCTCACTCTGACCGGGGCCGATGTAGTTCGACGGCCGCAGCACGAGGTGCTTCACGCCGGCATGGGCCAGCACGTCGCGCAGGATGTACTCGCAGGCGTTCTTGGTCCGCCCGGAGATGGTGTCGGGCCTTGGCGTCACGCTTTCGTCCGGGCGCGGACGATCCCGGAACGCCTCCCCGTAGACCACGGTCGAGCTCAGGAACACGAGGGCGGCGCGCGTCTTCGCCACCGCCTCGGCGAGGGCCAAGGTTCCGAGCAGATCCGCCCGCCAGGCATAGGACGGCGTCTCGCTCGATTGCGCCACCGAGGCCAGGGCCGCGAGATGGAAGACGATGTCCGGATCGAAGGCCGCGACCGCCTGGGCAAGCGTGCCGGCCTCGAACGGATCGACCTCGCGGAAAGTCACGCCGTCGAGGGGCGGCTGTGCCGTCCGGTCGATGCCGAGGATGTGGCTGCCGGCCGGCAGCCCCAGCCGCAGCGCTTCGAGCAGGTGGCGGCCGAGGTAATCTCCGGCTCCGGTGACGAGGACGCGCATGGATCCGGCCTCTCGGCAGCATGGACGACCCGAGCCGGATCGATCCGCCGCCTCTATAGCGGGTGCGGGCGCGATGCGAGAGCGGATGCGTTCGGCGGTTGATCACGCTGCATCGATCGCCTGGGCAGTACCCTCGACAGGCCGGGCTGTTGTCCATACCGGAACAAAGACGCGTGATCGGCGCGGTCTCGTGCAGCGGCTGCGCGCCACCGCACTATGTTGCAGTGCGGCCGGCATCGTTCGATCCGGCCGGCGAACGGCGCGATGACGAGCTGCGTGGCAACCACCGAGGATCTTGCGCGGCCAGCAGCCGCCGACCGGCCCAGGGCCGGGCCGAAACCCGCCAAGCCGATCCGCGACGCGCGGGTTGACGTGGTGCGGGGCCTCGCGCTGCTGACGATCTTCGTGGACCACATCCCGCGCAACGCGCCGGCCCTGTTCACACTGCACAATTTCGGCTTCTCGGACGCCGCCGAGATCTTCGTGCTCCTGGCCGGCTACTCCTCGATGATCGCCTATGGCCGGCTGTTCCGCCGCGCCGGCATCCGGACGGCGGTCGCGCGCATCCTGCGGCGCTGCCTGCGCATCTATCTGTTCCAGGCGGGGCTCCTGCTCGCGACGCTCGTGATCGTCCGAATCTGGATGGACCTCACCGGCCTGACGCCGCGCTTCGGCGTCGCGCCGCTGCTTCAGATGGGGCTCCTGCCGGGCCTGCTGCGCGGCCTCATGCTGAACGCGCTGCCGAACTACCTCGACATCCTGCCGCTCTACATCCTGCTGCTGGCGCTGTTTCCGCTGATCTATCTCGGGATGCGGCGCGGCGTCTGGGGTGTCCTGGCCCTGTCGGGCACCCTGTGGCTCGCCGCCAACCTCGATCACCAGCTGAACCTGCCGAATGCCACGGCGGATGACGGGTGGTATTTCAACCCGTTCGCGTGGCAGTTCCTGTTCGTGATCGGGGCTGCCCTGGCCCTCGCCGTCCGCGCCCATGACGGCCTGCTGCCCTGGCGGGGCTGGGCCGCGGCCGCAGCCGCGGCCTATCTGATCTTCGCCCTGTTCCAGGGGGGATCGTGGAACGATTGGGGCCTGCCGGACCTGCGGCCGCTGGCGATCGACACGCCGGACAAGAGCCATGTCGGCCCCTTGCGCCTGCTCAACATCCTGGCGCTGAGCTACCTGCTGTTCAGCGCTCCTGCCGTGCTGCGCGTCAGCCGGTGGCGCCAATTCCGGCTGATCGATGCCTGCGGCCGGCATTCGCTGGAGGTCTTCGCGGCCGGCTGCCTGGCGGCGCTCATCGGCCGCATCCTCTACCGCACCTTCGACGCCACATGGCCGCTGCAGGTCGCCGTCAATCTCGGCGGGCTGGCACTCATGCTGGGCTTGGCACGCCACCTGGATGCTCGCCTCCGGGGATCGGCGGACCCGAAGCCGGCCAGCCGGTGATGGCCGGCCGGACCGAGGTTCGGAGGAGGAACGATGCCGCCAATGCGCCGCAAGGGCGACCTTCCGGAAAAGGTCTGCGCGCAGTGCGGTCGGCCGTTCGCGTGGCGCAAGAAGTGGGAGCGCGTCTGGGACGAGGTCCGCTACTGCTCCGACCGGTGCCGGGCCGAGGCCAAGACGGCGCGCAAGCGCAACGCGGCCGAGGGCTGACCGGTCAGGCCGGACTGCCCTGCAGGACGGCGAGACCCGACGGCGTGTCGATGTCGAGGGCGGTGCCTGGATCGCCCGGGATCTCCAGCACGTCCGCCCGTCCCTTCAGGAGCGGCCCGGCGCCATGGTCGCCGTCGAGGCGGGCGATCTCGGGACCGAGGCGGCGGAGGTTGAGGAGCACCGGATTGCCGCGCCGTCCGTCCTGCACCGGGACCACGGCGGCCGGCTCGACTCGCGCGCCCGCGAAGGCCGCCGCGAGGCGGTCGATATGGGCGGCGGTGACGCGCGGCATGTCGCCCAGCACCACCACGGCGGCCGAGCAGGTCTCCGGCAAAGCCGCGAGCCCGGCCCGCAGCGAGGTGGCGAGACCGGCGCGGTAATCCGGGTTGTCGATGCCGATCAGGTCGAGCCCGTCGAGGGCGGCCCGCACGGCCTGCGCATGCGCACCCAGCACGGCGACCACCGGGCGCGGACGGGCGCCCAGGGCAGCCTCGGCCGCGTGGCGCACCAGCGGCTTGCCGTCGAGGGGCGCGAGCAGCTTCGGCGCCGGGCCGAAGCGGCTGCCGAGACCCGCGGCGAGCAAGACCGTACCGATCTCAGCGCCGATCTCAGCCATGCGCGTCCGGATCCGGTTCCGTCTCGTCCCCCGCGGTCTCGCCGCCAGCGCGCGGCTGCGGGCGCGAGACGATCTCCATCAGCAGCCCGCCAACCCCCAACGCGACGATGTCGGCGCGGCTGACGGGCAGATCGGCCAGCAGGCGGTGCAGGATCCAGTCGAAGCCGTTCTCCTTGGGCGAGCGCGCGCAGCCCGGCGCGCCGATCACCGGCACGTCGCTCCGGGTGCCGATCAGCAGCAGGTTGCCGGGATCGACCGGCATCCCGAGATGCTCGACCCGGCCACCCGCCGCCGCGATCCCGGCCGGGATGACGTCGCGCCGGTCGGCGATGGCCGAGGCGCCGAACACCACCACGAGGTCGGCCCCGGCCCGGTCGGTCGCGTCGACGAGTGCCGCGGCGACCGCCTCGGCCGCGTGCGGCACCCGGGTCTCGGCGACAATCTCGGCGCCTGCCGGGACGAGGCGCTCGGCCAGCACCCGGAGGGTCTTGTCGATGGTCGTCTCCTTGAGGCTGGGCAGGCGGGTCGAGACCACGCCCACGCGCCGCCGGCGATAGGGTGCGACCGCCAGCGCGCTGCCCGCAGCCGCCGCGTCGGCGCGATCCAGCACCGTACCCGACACCGCGTAGGGAATGATCTTCACGGTCGCGACCATCTCGCCGGCGACGACTGGCTTGAAGCGCGGCAGCGTCGCCACCGTCACGGCCTCGTCCACCGCGTTCACGGCGTCGATCTGCGCGGGATCCAGGGTCAGGACCCCGGCCGTCTCTGCGAAGAGGTTGCAGCGGCCAGTAAAGGGCGGCTCGACGCGCAGATTCGGACCCGCAAGATGCGTGGCCAGACGAGCAGCGGCCGCGTCTTCCCCGACATCACCCGGCTCCAGGGTCGCCGCGACGATCTCCGACAGGCCGGCGCGCGCCAGGGACGCCGCCGTGTCGGAGGCGATCACCGCCCCCTTGCGAAGGGTGATGCCGTCGCGCCGGACGGAATGGGCGCTGATCAGCCCGGCCGCCTCGGCGACCGGGACGGGACCGAACCTCACGCGACCTCCGGACGGGGCGCGCGGCGCAGGGCCGCCACGATCTCGGCCAGCACGGCGAGCGCGATCTCGGCGGGGCTCACCGCCCCGAGGGGGAGGCCGATCGGCGCCCGGATCCGGCCGATCTGCTCGGGCGAGAACCCGGCCTCGGTGAGCCGCGCGACGCGGGCCGCATGGGTCTTCCGCGAGCCGAGGGCGCCCACGTAGAAGCACCCGGCCGTCAGCGCCGCCTTCAGGGCCGGATCGTCGATCTTGGGGTCGTGGGTCAGGGCCGCGAGCGCGCTGTACCGGTCGAGCGGCGGCACGCTCTGCCCGAGCGCGGCGTCCGGCCACTCGGCCACGAGCTCGATCCCCGGGAAGCGCTCGGGCGTCGCGAAGGCCGTGCGCGGGTCGATCACCGTGAGGGCGAGGTCGAGCCCCGCCGCCATCGGCGCCATCGCCTGCGAGATGTGGACGGCGCCGACCACCACGAGCCGCACCGGCGGAACCTGCACGGTGAGGAACAGCGTCCGGCCGTCGACCTCGACGAGGCCGCTCTTCCCGGACGCGAGATGCTTGGCCAGCACCGCCCCGAGCGGATCAGCGGCGATCTCCGCCTCGCGCACGAGGCGCTGATTCCCGTCGGCGATGTCGGTGACGAGGATCGCGGCCCGGCGCGCCGCCCGCTCGGCGTTGAGTTCGGTCAGAAGGTCGGCGCGCATCAGTCGACCCGCTCGACGAAGACCCGGATCCGGCCGCCGCAGGACAAACCGGCCCGCCACGCGGTCTCGTCGGCGACGCCGAATTCGAGGACGCGTGGGGCACCGGCCTCGATCACCTCGATCGCCTCGGTGATCACCGCGCCCTCGACGCAGCCGCCCGAG
This sequence comes from Methylobacterium sp. FW102-HT35C08, assembly GCF_058790235.1. Classification (NCBI taxonomy): domain Bacteria; kingdom Pseudomonadati; phylum Pseudomonadota; class Alphaproteobacteria; order Hyphomicrobiales; family Methylobacteriaceae; genus Methylobacterium; species Methylobacterium sp. FW102-HT35C08. Next base: position 3,913,088 of record NZ_JBYTCL010000002.1, read on the forward strand.
ACGGAGCCGAGGAAATTGCCCTCACCGTCGACCACGAGGTGACTGCCCACGGGCCGCGGGGCCGAGCCCCAGGTCTCGATGACGGTGGCCAGCGCCACGGCGCGGCCGTCGCGCCGCCAGGACTCGGCGGCGGTGAGGATGTCGGTATCGGTGCTGAGCATGGCCTCGAAGACCTTCGGCCGGCGGGCGCCCCCCGCACCCCTCAGGTATGGCCCGGGCGCCGCCGTGCAAGAAGCCTTCGCGGCTGAAGCGCGTGTCAGAGAACGATGGCGGAACGCGGCGTGCGGCCATACTCTGTCCGGACAACCTTTCGCGCAGGCGGTATCCCGAGACGTGTTCGGCCCATCCAACACAAGCCCTCATCCTGAGGTGCAGGAGCGAAGCGGAGGCCTCGAAGGAGCCCACCAGGGATCGCGCGGCTGGCTGGAGCCCTCCCTCGAGGCGGCTGCGCCGCACCTCAGGATGCGGACGCGGGGCGGACGTTTCGCTGAAACCGATGCCCCATCCTCCGGATGGGCCCGGCCCCGGCGCCCAGCCTCATGAACGCCCCCGATCCCGCTCTCGCGCGCGCTCTGCGAAAGGATCCGCCGCGCTCTGGCCCGCACCGGCTCTGGAAGCGCCTCAGCCGGGCGATCGGCGACGTGCTGCCGAAGGGACTTTACGCCCGCTCGCTGATCATCATCATCGCGCCCGTCGTCCTGCTCCAGTCGGTGATCGCCTACACCTTCATGGAGCGGCACTGGCAGCTGGTGACCAAGCGCCTGTCCGCGGCCGTGACCGCGGACGTCGCCGCACTGATCGACATCTACGAGAGCTATCCACAGGACAAGGATGCCGACACCCTCTCGCGGATCGCGGGCGAGCGGCTGAATCTCGACCTCGACATCCTCAAGGGCGCCAAGCTGCCGCCGCCGGGCCCGCGACCGTTCTTCTCGATCCTGGACGAGGCGCTGTCCGACGAGATCAAGCGCCAGATCCGGCGCCCGTTCTGGATCGACACGGTCGGCCGCTCGAACCTGATCGAGATCCGGGTGGCGATCCCCGACGGGGTGATGCGCATCACGGCCCGACGCAGCCAGGCCTACGCGTCGAACTCGCACATCTTTCTGGTCTGGATGATCGGCTCCTCGCTGGTCCTGCTCGGCGTGGCGATCCTGTTCCTGCGCAACCAGATCAAGCCGATCCTGCGGCTCGCCGCCGTGGCGGAGGGTTTCGGCAAGGGCCGGGAGATCGAGTTCCGGCCGCGCGGCGCCCGCGAGGTGCGGCAGGCCGGCCACGCCTTCATCGAGATGAAGCGGCGCATCGAGCGGGCGATGGAGCAGCGCACCACGATGCTCAACGGCGTCAGTCACGACCTGCGCACCATCCTGACGCGGTTCCGCCTCTCCCTGGCGCTGGTCGAGCAGACCAGCGAGATCGAGGATCTCAGCCGCGACGTCGACGAGATGAGCCGGATGCTGGAGGGCTATCTCGCCTTCGCGCGCGGCGATTCGGCCGAACCCGCGACGCCCACGGACATGCGCGCCCTGCTGGAGGATCTGCGGAGCGACGTGGAGCGCCTCGGCGCGCACGTCTCGACGGTGGACCTCGTCGGCGCGCCGGAGATCACCGTGCGGCCGGGCGCCTTCCGGCGCTGCCTGTTCAACCTCGCGGCCAACGCGGCCCGCTATGCCGAGACGGTGGCGATCTCCGGACGCCTGGAGGCCCGCGCCTTCTTCGTCTCGATCGACGATGACGGCCCGGGCATCCCGCCCGAGAGCCGCGAGGCGGTGTTCAAGCCGTTCGTGCGGCTCGACGATGCCCGCCAGGATGCCGGTGGGTCCGGCCTCGGGCTAGCCATCGCCCGGGACATCGCCCGAGCCCACGGCGGCGACATCACCCTGCAGGACAGCCCGTTGGGCGGCCTGCGCGCCACCGTCCGGGTCCCGGCGTGAGCCGGCTCAGCGCTCGGTTGGCTGACGCAGGCGCTGACACTCGGCTTGCACGTTCCGGAGGAGGTGGTCGAGGCTCGCCTGATCGAGGGCGGCGTGGCGAAGACGCTCGCGCAGGGCCGCCTCGCCGTTCCAGTCGTAGCCGGACCCGTGCGGCAGATGGCGCAGCAGCAGCGGACTGACGATGCTCGCGCGCCGGTAGGCCGGATGACGCAGGAGCTTGCCGATATGGAGGGCGAGAAGGTCAACCGGGGACGCTTCGCGCCCCATCCCATTTGAAGTAACCGACGTCCGAGCCATACGGTTTTGTCCTCTCGCAGAGGCAATATCGGGCTAAATGCTTGCGTATCTGTTTGCGTCCAGCCGGTCCGGAGAAAAACTGCAGCCTGTGGGGTCCCAAGCTGCGCGGCGGGGTGATATGCAGGCGCGCTGCCTATGAGCCGCGGATGACCGCGTGCCGGATCTGAGTGTCGAACATGAACCCGCTCGTCCCCCTCTTCATCCTGCTGTCCCTGCCGCTCGCCGCGATCGGCCTCGTGCTCTACACGGATGAGGGCATCAATCCGGACCTGTTCTACGCGTCGGTGAAGACCTTCGTGATCCTGGGCGCGATCGCGGTGGCGATGTCGTTCGGCGCGATGAAGCTGTCCGAGCGCGCCAAGCACTGATCTGACTCGGCCCGGAGGGCGCGATGCTGCACGTGGTCCCGGCCTTCTCGCGCATCGGCGAGGAGAATGCCTTCGCGGTGCTCGCCCGCGCCCAGGCCCTGGCGTCCCAGGGCCGCGACGTGATCAATCTCGGCATCGGCCAGCCGGACATGCCGACCCCCGCCCACGTGGTCGAGGCCGGCATCAAGGCCCTGCGCGACGGTCACCACGGCTACACGCCGGCGGTGGGCATCCCGGGCTTGCGCGAGGCCGTGGCCCGCGACATCCACCGCCGCCACGGCGTCGAGGTCTCGCCGGATTCCGTGATGATCGTGCCGGGCGGCAAGGTCACCATGTTCATGGCGATCCTGATGTTCGGCGCGCCGGGGACCGAGATCCTGTATCCGGATCCCGGATTCCCGATCTACCGCTCGATGATCGAGTTCACCGGCGCGACGCCGGTCCCGGTGCCGATCCGCGAGGAGAACGGCTTCGCCTTCTCGGCGGCCGAGACCCTGGCGCTGATCACGCCGAAGACCCGCTTGCTGATCGTCAACTCGCCCGCCAACCCCACGGGCGGCGTGACGCCGAAGGCCGAGATCGACGCCCTGGTGAAGGGTCTGGCGGAGCACCCGGACGTGGCGGTGCTGTCGGACGAGATCTACGGCACGATGACGTATGACGGCGAGCAGCATCACTCGCTTCTGACGTATCCCGAGATCCGCGACCGGCTGGTCTATCTCGACGGCGCGTCGAAGACCTACGCGATGACCGGCTGGCGGCTCGGCTGGTCGGTCTGGCCGAAGCCGCTCTACGACGCCGCGCGCAAGCTCGCGGTCAACGCGCATTCCTGCGTGAACGCGGCGACGCAATGGGCGGGGATCGCCGCGCTCGATGGCCCGCAGGATTGCGTGGCCGAAATGGTCGCCGAGTTCGATCGGCGCCGGGCGATCGTGGTCGACGGCCTGAACGGCCTGCCGGACGTGTCGTGCATCGCCCCGAAGGGCGCGTTCTACGCCTTCCCGAACATCTCCCGGACCGGCTGGAAGGCGAAGGCCCTGGCCTCGACCCTGCTGGAGGAGGCAGGCGTCGCGGTGATCGGCGGCCCGGATTTCGGAATCCACGGCGAGGGCTATATCCGCCTGTCCTACGCCAACTCGGCGGAGAACATCCGCCGCGCGCTGGAGCGGATGGGCACGTTCCTCAGCGCGCGCAGGCCGGGCTGAGCGTTCCGGGCAGAGCGACATCCCATCCGCGCCCTCATCCCGAGGCGCCGGAGCGAAGCGGAGGCCTCGAAGGAGCCCTCCAGATCCCGCAGCGATTCCCGGAGCCCTCCTTCGAGGCCCGCTGACGCGGGCACCTCAGGATGAGGTTACGGGTGGGAACTCAACCGGATACCGGACCCGTCCGCCTCACGACTTGCCCGGCGCGCGCTTGTCGATCCAGCCGGACAGCCAGTCGGCGATGTCCAGGCTGTTCTTGTCCTGCATCAGCATGTGCGAATTGCCGTGGATGCCGATCTCCGGCAGCAGGATCAACTCGGCCCGGCCACCGGCCGCGTTCGCCGCAGCCACGAAGCCGCGGCACTGCTTGAGCCGGGGCGCCCAGCGGGGCGAGGCATCGACGTAGTCGCCGAACAGCACGAGGATCGGCAGGTCCTTGTAGGGGGCCAAGTCGTCCTTGGCCGGGTCCGGGCACGCCGCAGGCTCGATGGCCACGAGGGCGCGGATCCCGGAGCGGTCGAGGGCGGCGGTCTGGAACGGGTAGATTCCCAACTGCGAATGCGAGATCAGCACCGCGCCCTTGAGGCGCTTGGCGAGTTCCGAGAGGGCCGGCACGGTCGGGTTCGGCACCGGCAGCGCCGCCGACCAATCGGGAACCATCTGCTTCCAGAACTCGCCCTGGGCCTCCAGGGGGAATTGCATGTCCGGGAACACCTTCGGGTATTCCGGACCGAACCGGAAGATCGCCCAGGCCGGCTCGCGCCCGGCCGAGAAGACGGTGGGCAGGGCGTTCGGATCGGCCCGGCCGGTCTTCACGGCGTTGATCTGCGCCGGGCTCGCCGCCGAGCGCCCGCGCCACGCCTGATCGATCACGTAGGTCGGAAAACCATGCCGGACGAAGAACTCGTCCCAGCCCGTGCGCCCGTCCGGCGTCGTCTCCCAGGTCTTGCCGGTGAGGCAGCAGCCATGGATCAGGACCAGCGGCGGCCGGCCGGCGCTCACCGGGATCTGATAGCGGACATAGATCTGATCGACGCTGATCGTCCCCGAGGGCGCGTAGGCCGGCAGCGTCGAGAGCGTGTCCGACTGGACGTCGCGGCCGCCGACGAAGAAGCTGCCCTGCTCGGCGATCGTGAGCGGCCCCGGAGCGGGATCGGCCGCGGAGGCGGGTCCACCCGCGATCAGCATGGCGACGCCCAGCGCGCCGGCGATCCGCCGGGCGCGCCCCAGCGCGGGCACTGACAGACTCGGCATGAAATGTCCCGTCTCCCCGCGAATGATCCGCCCGAACCGCATCACGCCATGCATGCCTAGCACAGAGCCCGGTCGCCATGGGAGAGCGGCCGGCGCGACGGCCTGCCGTCAGGCCGCGATGTCGCGCTCGACCCGGGCGGCGGCCTCTGCGGGAAGGTCCAGGGCCTCGGCGAGCATCTTCAGGAACTGTCGCTCCTGGATCGTGTCGGGATCGATCGCGAGCCGGGCCGCCGCGTAGATCCGCGCCGCCGCATCCGGTCCCGCGACGCGGTCGGCGATCTCGTCGAGATCGGCCGGGCTCGCGAGCTCGCGCTCCAGCCATGACCGACCGTCGGCATCGAGGCCCGCCTCGGCCACGGCGGCGTCGAGACGCTTGCGCTCCGCGGCGTCGACCATGCCGTCCGCCGTGGTCGCCGCCACCATGGCCCGCAGCATCAGCCGGGCCTCGTCCTCATCGACACTCGTGAAATCAGGCCCGCCGGTCTCGGGCGGCGCCATACCGCGCAGGGCCCGGAAGGCGAGGCCGCCGATCAGCGCGAGGCCGCCGAGCGCCGCACCCGTAGCCAGCCCGCCGCGCCGCGCGCGCACCAGCGCGTCGACGATCCGCCTGCTGTCAGCCATGCCGTCCTCCCGGTCGTGATGTCCAAATCCGATCGGAAACCACCCGGGAGGCTCTTGGGTTCAGCCGCGCTCAGGCGTCGGCTTCGTCCTCGTCTTCGTCCTCATCGATATCCACCAGGAAGACGATGTCGGCCTCGTCCTCGTCGTCCGACTCGGCGTCGGCGTGGCGGGCGTCGTCGGTGAACTCTCCCTCCCCGTCATCCTCCGCCAGGGCGTCCTCGAAGATTTCGATCTCGTCCTCGGTGGCGGCCCGGACCTTGAGCGCGGAGGTGCCGTTCCAGAGCGGCTTGCCCTCGCTCGTCATGGTCCGGATGTCCTCCTTGAAACCCTCACAGGTGAACAGGTCCTTGGCGGACGCCTCGTCGCTGTTGATCACCGCAACGGCGGTGCCGTCGATCTCGAGCGTGAACATGCCGGCATCCCTCTCGTAACCGTCCTCAGGCGCGCCCGGTCGACGGGATCGCGCGGGTGCGACGCCGAGCCCCGGGCGAAAACCCGTGGGTTTCGACCGGCGGTCCTGGGCGCCGCGCCGGGATGCTGTAGGGGTGAAGCGGCCGGGCGCCAAGCCCGCCACCGCGGTGGCGGCACGATTCGGCGCCGCACGTCCGGCCAGGACGGCCAGCATTGGACAATGGAAGGAATTCCCGCCCATGCGGATCAGGCTCGGCTGCGAGATGCGCTACGCCTTTCCCTATCCGGTGCCCATGGTGGTGATGCTCAACGTGCATCCCTCCCGGGCCGGTGCCCTCGAGGAACCCGACGCGCTCCGCACCGAGCCGCCCGTGCCCGTGGAGATCTATCGGGACGGCTTCGGCAATCTGTGCGGCCGCCTGACCGCGCCGGCCGGCAGCTTCACCATCGGCACCGATGCGGTGATCCGCGATGACGGGAAGCCCGATCCGGCGCATCCGGACGCCGAGCAGCACGCCGTCGAGGCTCTGCCGCCGGAGACCATCGTGTTCCTGCTGCCCAGCCGCTACTGCGAATCGGACCTTCTGGCCGACACGGCGTGGCAGCTGTTCGGCGGGATCACGCCGGGCTGGGAACGTGTGCAGGCGGTCTGCGACTTCGTCCATGGCCACATCGCGTTCGGCTATGAGTTCGCGCACCGGGACCGGACGGCCGTCGACGCCTATGCGGGCGGGCGCGGCGTTTGCCGGGATTTCACGCATCTCGCGGTGGCGTTCTGCCGCGCCCTCAACATCCCGACGCGCTACTGCACCGGCTATGTCAGCTTCCTCGGCGAGCCCGAGCCGCATCCGGCCGGCGATTTCGCCGCCTGGATGGAGGTCTATCTCGGCGGCCGATGGCACGTGTTCGACCCGCGCAACAACAGCCCGCGGGTCGGGCGGGTGATGGTGGCCTACGGCCGCGACGCCGCGGACGTCCCGCTGACACACACGTTCGGACCCAATCCGCTCGTCGGCTTCCGGGTCTGGGCCGACCAGGTCGACCAGACCGAAAGGTCCACGGTCGCAACCCTCCCGCCCGAGGAGCCGCTTCCGCCACAGAGTATGGCGACCCGGATGAGCTGAGCGTTCTGCGGGCCCTCAGACGCCGGCGCCCCGGGCAATGGCACGCTTGACCACGCCCTGAACCTCCGGATTCGAGAGGAACAGGTCGTGGTTGATCAGGCCGCCGCCGTAATCGGAGGCGTCCGCGACGCGCACGCCGAGCGCCTCCAGCTTGGCACGGTCGACGGCGCCGGCCCGAACGCCGCCCGCGATCGCGGCCGAGAGCTCGAGGGCGCGATCGTTGGTGGCGGAGATCACGGTGATCTTCGAGACGTCGGGTCCCAGCCGGGCGACGCCGTTGGAGAAGAGGTCGAAATCGATGTCGGGCGCGGCGAGCACGACCGCGCCGATGCGCGTCATCGCCGCCTCGCCGGCCTCGGCGCGCAGCATGCGCAGGGTCTCCAGGGTCAGGAGCGTGCCCATCGAGTGCGCGACGATGTTGATCCGGCCGCCGCTCGGCGAGGCGGCCAGGGCCTTGAGCAGATCCTCGAAGGCGTCGCGCGACCACAGGGCGCTCTCGCGGTCGTAATTGTAATCGAGGGTCGCGGCCGCCGACGGCCACGTGAACAGGCCCGAGACGCCGCGGAACCGGATCCCGTCGGAGAGCCGGGCGGCGCTGACAGCAGCCGATTCGAACGATTCGCGGTAGCCGTGGACGTAGATCAGCACGTCGCGGCCCAGGGCGGCCTGCGCGAAGGCTTCGGCGGCGGCCGGGCCCGTCTCGGTCTTCGGCACCGCCCCGATGGTCCAGTCGCCGGTGATGACGGCCGAGACCTTCCCCAGCAAGGAACGGTCGGGGGGCGACAGGCGCACTTCGGCGAAGCTCAGGCCGCGTCCGCGATCACTGCTGAAATACGGCGGGCGCGGTGGGTTGCCCACGGGCTTGCGGGTGGTCGCCACCAGCAGCACCGGCATGACGTCGAGCGCCGATTGCTTTTCGGGCAGCCCGGCTCCGGTTCCGAGATCGTCGGTGACGCAGGCGCCGAGCGACGGCGCGAGACCCGCGGCGCCCGCGAGGGCGCCGAACCGGAGAAGAATGCGGCGTGAGACGATATGGCTCGGCATGATCCGGGTGCGCTCGGGCGGGGCGTTCTCCGTCGCCCAGGATCGTGACCATGGCGGGGCATGATCGCCCCACACCGGTGTGAACAGCGGGTAAGGCCGCGCTTGTGGCGTGTGGACCACAGCCGATCCGTCCCCCGCCCCGACGGCACGCCCTCTCGACGGGGGCCGCCGGCGCCGCCATGAAGAGACCATGACGCCGTCCATCGACATCGAGAGCCTGCGCGAGCGCCTGTTGCGCGGTGACCGCGCCGCCCTGGCCCGGGCGATCACGCTGGCCGAGTCGAAGCGCGCCGATCACCGGGCGCTCGCGTCGGACCTGATCGACTCCGTTCTGCCGGAGACCGGGCGGGCGATCCGGGTCGGGATCACCGGCGTGCCCGGCGTCGGCAAATCGACCACCATCGATGCTCTCGGCTCGAATCTCACGGAGGCCGGCCACAAGGTGGCGGTGCTGGCGGTCGATCCGTCCTCCTCGCGCACCGGCGGCTCGATCCTGGGCGACAAGACCCGGATGGCACGGCTCGCGCATGATCCGCGCGCGTTCATCCGTCCCTCCCCGTCATCCGGCACCCTGGGCGGCGTCGCGGCGAAAACCCGCGAGACGATGCTGCTCTGCGAGGCTGCGGGATTCGACGTGATCCTGGTCGAGACGGTGGGCGTCGGCCAGTCGGAGACGGCGGTCGCCGACCTGACGGACTTCTTCCTCGTGCTGATGCTGCCCGGGGCCGGCGACGAGCTGCAGGGCATCAAGAAGGGCATTCTGGAACTCGCCGACATGATCGCGGTCAACAAGGCCGACAGCGGCGAGGCCGAGCAACGGGCCAACGCCGCCGCCTCGGATTACCGGGCGGCCCTGCACATCCTGACGCCGGCCTCCGCGACCTGGTCGCCGCCGGTGGTAACGATCTCGGGCTTCCACAACCTGCGGCTCGATGCCCTGTGGGCGAAGATCGTCGATCACCGGGAGAAGCTCACCGCCACCGGCGAGATCCAGGCGAAGCGCCGGACGCAGGATGTGAAGTGGATGTGGGCGCTGGTGGACGAGCGCCTGCACCAGCGCCTCGTCGGCTCGCCCGAGATCCGGCGCCGGACCGCCGAGGCGGAGGCGGGCGTCGCCCGGGGCGAGACCTCCCCGGCCGCAGGCGCGGCCGCCATCGCCGAGCTGATCGGCCTCTGACGGGTTTCGCGGCACGTCTCCTCCGTGGCGCCGGTTCGAGGCGCACAAATTCGCATCGGCCGGGGGGCACAAACGCCATCTCGCGCGTTCGGTGGACGACGGCGTAACGAGCGGCGCCCCTGTCGCGGCGCCGTGCTCACGTCCAGGAGAGTGCCATGGTGGATACGGATCGGATCGTCGGCGGCGCCAAGGAGGCTGCCGGCAAGGTTCAGGGGGCGGCCGGCGATTTCGTGGGCTCGAATCGCGACTCGGTCGAGGGGCGCTTCCGCGAGGCTCAGGGTCAAGCCCAGAATGTCTACGGGCAGGTGAAGGATAAGGCGCGCGACCTCGCCGACCGGGCGAGCGACTACGCGAGCGATGCCTATGATCGCGCCGGCGACGTGGCGGGCGACGCCTACGGCCGAAGCGGCTCCTACCTGCGTGACGGGCGCGCCGCCGTCGGCGCCCGGGTGGAGGAGAATCCTCTGGTCGCGCTGCTGATCGCGGGTGCCGTCGGCTACGGCCTGGCCTTGCTGGTCCACGGCCGCCGCTGAAGATGGATGGCCCCGCCCGTCACCGGGCGGGGCTGCTCCAGGACGTCTCGCGACCGCGCCGCGATGGGTCGGATCGAACCCAGATAACCGGCTACTGCGCCGTCCAGCCGCCATCCATGCTGATGTTGGCGCCGGTGATCTGGCTCGCTGCGTCGGAAGACAGGAACACCGCGAGGGCGGCGACCTGATCGACTGTGACGAATTCCTTGGTCGGCTGCGCCTTCAGCAGCACGTCCTCGATCACCTCTTCCTTGGTCAGGCCGCGGGCCTTCATGGTGTCGGGGATCTGCGCCTCCACGAGCGGCGTCCACACGTAGCCCGGCGAGATGCAGTTCACGGTGATCTTGTAAGGCGCGAGTTCCAGTGCCGCCGCCTTGCTGAGGCCCGCGATCCCGTGCTTGGCCGCCACATAGGCCGACTTGAACGGCGAGGCGACCAGCGAGTGCGCCGAGGCCGTGTTGATGATCCGGCCCCAGCCGCGCGCTTTCATCCCGGGAATGGCCGCGTGCATCGCGTGGAACGCCGAGGACAGGTTGATCGCGATGATCTGTTCCCACTTCTCCGCCGGAAACTCCTCGATCGGCGAGACGAACTGGATGCCGGCGTTGTTGACCAGCACGTCGACGGATCCGAACGCCTCTTCCGCCTCCCGCACCATGGCGGTGATCGCCGCCGGCTTGCTCATATCGGCAGCCGAGTAGTGGGCCTTGACCCCGTAGGCGCTCTCGATCCCCGCGCGCGCGTCCTCGATAGCGTTCGCGTCTCCGAAGCCGTTCAGCACGACGTTCGCACCCTCCGCCGCGAGCGCGCGGGCGATGGCGAGGCCGATCCCGCTGGTGGAGCCGGTGACGAGGGCGGTCTTGGTCTTGAGGGTCATGGAGCCTCCTGGGACGCACGGCCGATCAGGTGCGGCGGCCGCGGCAAGCCGGGTCGAAGACCTACCTAGCGCGTGAGGGCGCCGCCGGCACAGGGCCGTCCGATGGCGGTGCGTGCCCGATGTCACCGGTCTCGCCCCCCGCCCCCGTTTCGGCCGGGAAGCTGATCTCCACCCGCAGACCCGGCGCGTTGTCTGCGAGGCGCAGCGTCCCCTGGTGCAGGCGGACAACGGCGTTGACGAGGCTGAGGCCGAGCCCGAATCCGGGTCGCGTGCGGGCGTCCTCCAGCCGCACGAAGCGATCGAGCACGCGGGCGCGCTCCGCCTCTGGGATACCCGGCCCGGGGTCGGAGACAGCGAGGCGGACGGTCTCGCCCGCACTCCACGCTTCGAGGGTGACACACGCCGCCGTGCCGTCCGAGGCGGCTCCGTATTTCAGGGCGTTGTCGACGAGATTGGCCAGAGCCTGCCCGATCAGCTCGCGGTTGCCGGCGATCGTCAGGCCCTCCTCCGTGCGCACGTCGAGGACGAGCCCCTGATCCTCGGCGAGCGCCTCGTACAGGTCGCCGACGCCCCGCACCGCCTGCCCGAGATCCAGCGGCACCAGAATTTCCCGGGCGCTGCCGGCCTCCAGCCGGGCGATCATCAGGAGGGCGTTGAACACCCGAATCAGGCCGTCGCCTTCCTCGATGACGGCCTCGAGCGCCGCGCGCAGCTCCTCCGGCGATGAGGCGCGGCGCAGGGCCTCGTCGGCCCGGTTGCGCAGGCGGGTCAGCGGCGTCTTCAGATCGTGGGCGATGTTGTCGGACACCTCGCGCATACCGCGCATCAGCTCGCCGATGCGCTCCAGCATCTGGTTGAGGCTCGAGGCGAGGCGGTCGAGCTCGTCGCCGTTACCGGCTACGTGGAGCCGGCCGTCCAGATCGCCCGCCATGATCGCCCGGGTGGTCTGAGTCATGGCATCGACCCGGCGCAGGACCCGGCTGGCTGCGAGCCAGCCGCCGATCACCCCGAGGAACACCACGGCGGCGAGCGAGGTGACGAAGGCGCGCCCGACCACCGCGCGCAGCCGGT
>NZ_JBYTCL010000002.1:3932500-4690000 GCF_058790235.1 Methylobacterium sp. FW102-HT35C08
CGTCCAGAGGGGATTGAACCGCCACTCGCGCCGCTCACCCCGGTGGCTGACCCGGGCGAGCAGGATCTCGATCTGGGAGATCATCACCTCCTCGAAGGAGCGCCCGCGGCGGAAGCTCACCTTCAGCGCCGCGTAGATCGCCAGCATGTCGAGGCCGAAGAAGCCGGCCACCGGCCAGAACCCCATCCGCCAGGCCCAGACCGAGACGGTGAGCGAGACCGCGCAGCAGCCGGTCATCACCACCCGAAAGCCGCGCCGGCTGAGGGATTGATGCGGCCGGATGGTCGCTTCGAAGACAGGCCGGTCGATCGTGTCCGGATCGAGCCCGTACGGGTGGACGGAAGGATTGCCGCTCGCCATGCGATCCATATAACGCGCCCATGCCCGCCAGAAAGACTCCCCCTCCCGTGACGGATCGCGCCGGTCGCGGTGCGACGGCGCGGGCGACAGCGCGATCCGGATCCGCGTCGAAGAGCGCCACCTCGGCGCGCCTCGGTGCCCCGATCACGCCGGCCCTGTCGGCCGCCGTGGAGACCGTCCCGGAGGCCGTGGATCCCGCGACGCTGACGGAGATCTTCCGCCGCTTCCACGCGGCCGAGCCGGAGCCGAAGGGCGAGCTCCACTACGTCAACCCCTTCACGCTCCTCGTGGCCGTTGTGCTCTCGGCCCAGGCGACCGACCGCGGCGTCAACCTCGCCACCGGCCCGCTCTTCGCCGTCGCCGACACTCCGGAGAAGATGCTGGTGCTCGGCGAGGACCGGGTCCGCGACTTCGTCCGGACGATCGGGCTGTTCAACACCAAGGCGAAGAACGTCGTGGCGCTCTCGCGCATCCTCGTTGAGGAGCACGGCGGCGCGGTGCCGGCGAGCCTGGACGCGCTCCAGGTGCTGCCCGGGGTCGGTGCCAAGACTGCGAGCGTCGTGCTGAACATCGCCTTCGGAGTTCCGCGGATCGCCGTCGACACCCACATCTTCCGGGTCTCGAACCGGATCCCGCTGTTCGTCGGCGCGACCACCGACAAGGTCCAGGCCGGGCTCGAGGCGATCGTGCCGGAACCCTACCGCCTGCATGCCCATCACTGGCTGATCCTGCACGGTCGCTACACCTGCAAGGCGCGCAAGCCGGAATGCCCGCGCTGCCTCATCGCCGACCTCTGCCGCTACCCGTCCAAGACGGCGGCGTGACGGGTGGATCCGCTGAGGCGGACGGGCCGGCGCGGCCGTTCCGGCCACGTCCGGACCGGCCGGTGCAATCCCGCCCCGCGGGCTAACGCGTTGTGCTGGAAGCCCGGTTCGGCTAGTTTGGCCACCGGTCGCCGGGGCCCTCGGGCAGAGGCCGTCCGGCGACTCGACCTCGCGTCCGGTCGCCGCGCCGCGGATTCCTCCCCATCGTCGCGCATCAGGAGCCTCGGCCCATGGACTTCCTCAAACCACGGTACACGCCTATGAACCGCCGCCGTCGCATCTACGAGGGCAAGGCGAAGGTCCTCTACGAGGGGCCGGAGCCCGGCACGCTCATCCAGCACTTCAAGGACGACGCGACGGCCTTCAACGCGAAGAAGCACGAGGTCATCGACGGCAAGGGCGTGCTGAACAACCGGATCTCCGAGTTCGTCTTCCAGCACCTCAACGATATCGGCGTGCCGACGCACTTCATCCGCCGGCTGAACATGCGTGAGCAGCTGATCCGCGAGGTCGAGATCATCCCGCTCGAGGTCGTCGTGCGCAACGTCGCGGCCGGGTCGCTGGCCACGCGGCTGGGCCTGGAGGAAGGCACCCAGCTGCCGCGCTCGATCATCGAGTTCTACTACAAGAACGATGCGCTGAACGACCCGATGGTGTCGGAGGAGCACATCACCGCCTTCGGCTGGGCGACGCCGCAGGAGATCGACGACATCATGGCGCTGGCGATCCGCGTCAACGACTTCCTGTCGGGCCTCTTCCTCGGCGTCGGCATCCGCCTCGTCGACTTCAAGATGGAGACCGGCCGCCTCTGGGAAGGCGACATGATGCGCATCGTGGTCGCCGACGAGATCTCCCCCGATTCCTGCCGCCTGTGGGACATCAAGTCCTCCGACAAGCTCGACAAGGACCGGTTCCGCAAGGATCTCGGCGGCCTGATCGAGGCCTATACCGAGGTCGCCAAGCGGCTCGGCATCATGTCGGAGAACGAGAAGGTCCAGGGCGGCGGCCCGCGCCTGGTCCAGTAGGCGCGCTCAGGCGGGCGGGCGGCGCAGGGGCGCCGGCCCGGCCTCCGGAAAGCCCGGCTGCAGGCGGGCATGGGTCGAGAGGTCCGGGTCGAAGCCCGGATGATAATGGGGGTCCTGCACCAGCAGCGGCCCCCATCGCGTTTTCAGCGCCGCGATCTCGCGGGCGTGGCGGGCACGGGCCTCCGGGGTCCAGCGGCGGCTCGCCGCCTCGCGGTGATGCAGGACCGCCTCGGGGACCAGCAGCGTGCGAAAGCCGGCCGCGTTGAGGCGCAGGCACAGATCAACGTCGTTGAAATCGACGGCGAAGACCGCCTCGTCGAAGCCGCCGACCGCCCGGAACTTGTCCGCCGCGACGACCAGGCAGGCGGCCGTCACTGCCGAGACCGCGTGCGTGACGCGCAACGCCGCGAGATAGCCGGGGGCGTCGCCCGGGAAGTGGCGGTGGCCATGGGTGACGAGGCCGCCGGTGCCGAGCACGATGCCGCCATGCTGGATCCGGCCTTCGCCGTCGAGGAGCTTGGCGCCAACGGCCCCTACATCCGGGCGCAGCGCTTCCCGGGCCATGAGCGTGAGCCAGTCGGACCGGAACGCCTCGACGTCGTTGTTGACGAACACAAGCAGGTCGCCGCGGGCGCGGGCCGCAGCGGCGTTGTTCATGGCTGCGAAGTTGAACGGCCCGGGACAGGGCACGACGTGCCCCAGCCCCTCGTCCTCCAAGGAGCATAGATAGGCCAGGGTCTCGGGCTCACGGCTGTCGTTGTCACAGACCAGGATCTCGAGACGGGGCCAGTCGGTGCAGCGCCGCAGGCTGTCGAGACAGGGGCGGAGCAGGTCGAGGCGGTCGCGGGTCGGGACGATGACGCTGGCGAGCGGTCGCGGATCGGGAAGCGGGCTCAGCACCTGCACCAGCCCGTCCGCCCCGAATGCGATGCGGGTTTCGGCGCGGCCGGTCCGGTCGAGATGACCGCGCCCCACCGCGTCATGGGGATTCTGTGCCCCCTCCCCTACCGTGCGCCGGACCGAGAGGACCTCCGGAAGGTGACCGACCGCGCTGGAGCCGAACCGCTCCGCGATGCGGAACGCCGCCTCGGCGGGACTGACAGGTTCGGCCCCCGGATCGAGGGCAGTGCTCCGATAGGCAAGGACGGGTCCGAGATAGTCGAAGGCCACCAGCCGGTCGTCGTCGAAGACCGGCGGCAGCAGCGGCAGGACCGGCCCGCCGGGCCGATCCTGGATAAGCGCGTCGCCGTAGATGGCTTGAACGTCCGGATGGGCGGCGAACGCAGCTTCGATACGGTCGGGGGCACCGGCGACGAGCTGGCCGTCGCCGATCAGGCGGAAGGTGGGGCTCAGGTCCTCGGATGCGGGCAGAAAGCGGTTCAGGAGGCGCGGCGAGAGCGCAAGCCGGTGATCGATCCCGACGAGCGATGCGAGACTCTGACGGGCGCGCAAACGCTTGCCCGTCAACCGGGCTGCGGCGATCGCGGCGGCGGCCCGCGGCCGGCTCAGAAGGATGCGCAGCGCGGCGGCGAGCCGGCGCCAGGATCGGCGGGGAGATCCAAGACACAGATTGCCGCCGGAGCTCGGGCGCTCCGGCCTCATTCCAGATCCTCGCCGAAGGTCGTGAGCGACAGGGCGGGATGGTAGAACGGATCGTGGCGGATCACGGCGCGCCAGCGCTCGGAGAACCGGGCCGCCTCCTCCTCGAAGCGCACGCGCTTCGCGCCGACGGAGGGTCCGCGGCTGACCGATTCGAGATGGGCGAGGGTCGCATCCGGCGTCCAGACCGTCTTCCAGCCGGCGGCGCCGAGGCGCAGGCAGAAATCGACGTCGTTGAAGTCGACCGGGAAGGCCTCGGCGTCGAAGCCGTTCACCGCCAGGTACTTTTCCCGCGCGACGGCGAGGCAGGCGGCCGTCACGGCGGACACCTCGTGGGCGACGCGCAGGCGCCCGAGATGGCCCGGCGTGTCGCCTGGACGGCGGCGCAGGATGTGACCGGCGCGGCCGCCGAGGCCGACGACGACGCCGGCATGCTGCAGGGTGCCGTCGCCGTAGAGGAGCTTCGCGCCCACGGCGCCGACCTCGGGCCGGCAGGCCAGCCGGACCATCGCCTCCAGCCAGCCGGGCTCGAGCACCGCGACGTCGTTGTTGAGCAGCACGATCACCGCGCCCGAGGCCTCGGCGACGCCGGCATTGACCATGGCGGCGAAGTTGAAGGGCTGCGGATCGATGCGGATGCGCACGCGCAGATCGGGGCGCAGGGTCTCGTAATGGGCCAGCACGGCGGGATCGGTCGAGCCGTTGTCGACGATGATCAGCTCCAGGGACGGATAGGCCGTCTCGTGCAGGACGCCGCGGCAGACCCGCGTGATCAGGTCGAGACCGTCGCGCGAGGGGATCACGACGCTGACCTTCGGTGCCGGATCCGGCAGGGGCCAGTCCAGGCGGACGGCGCCGTCGCGGAAAGCGGCACGAATGGGTGAGCCCTGGCTTTTCAGGCGAGCCCCGAGCGCCTCCGCCCGGGCGGCCGGATCGAGGAGGTCATTCACGGTGCGGGCGAGGACACGTGGGACATGCGCCGCGCGCGCCGACGTCGCGGCAAGATCGATGGCCAGGGCGAACTGCGCCATCGGACCAACCGGCCCCGGCCCCGATGCGACGAGAAACGCGCGTGACAGGAGAAGAGGCCGCCCTGAATAGCCCGTCGCCAGGGCGAGATCCGGGCTCCAATCCGGCTTCAGCTGCGGTGTCCCGTCGAGGCCGATGGCGTCGCCGTAGGCGAGATCCGCTTGAGGCAGAGCCTGCGCCAGCAGCGCCAGGGCATCGGGGGCCGGAATGTCGCCCGGCCGCAGTAGGCACAGGGCCTCGGCGCCAGCGATCAGGTCGTCCGCGGACGTGCCCGCGTCCCAGCTTCGATGGAGGGCTCGCGGATCCGGCGTTTCGGGAGCGTCCCCATCCCAGGCGACGCAGAGAGCCTGCACGGGGTGCGTCTGCGCGAGAAGCGCGTCGAGCGTGGCGGATAAGGCCACCGTCTCGCCGGGCCGCGCCAGGACGAGGCAGCGGATCCGCAAGCCGCTGACGGGGAGTCGCGCCGGCCGCGCCCGTGCCGCGAGCCAGGACGGAAACTGTGCCATCGACGTCACCGCGCAGGCACCGCGCAGCGTGTCGCGATAGCGGCGCTTAGATCCCCGCGCACGCTCGTAGAGGGCACCGACGAAGCGCCAAGGCCGGCGCAAGAGACATTGGGCGAGGACCCCGATCTCGCGCCGCGATCCGACCCGTTCCAGAACGAAGTCGGGTGCCGCGCAGAGGCGGATCTCCGTCGCATCCGACGGGATCAGGCCGAGCCAATGGGCGATGCCGGACGACGCCCCCGGGAGGACGAAGTCCTGCGGGACGTTCTCGGGGCCGCGCAGAACTCGGAGGATCGGGCGAGGCTGTGCCGGCGCGGGATCGCCGCCGTAGCTCAGCACGATCCAGCCGGTGGTGCCGTCCGGCAGGACAATGCGGCGATCGAAGACCGGATCGTCGGTCGGCTCCAGGCGGAACTGCGTCTCGCGGCCGAGCCAGAGCCGGCCGCGGACGGCCGGCGTTCTCAGAGTCGCGGGTGGGAGAAGGGGATCGCCGAGGCGCGCCGCGGCGTCACTGGGCAGCGTCGCCTCCGCCATCGGGGGCTGCAGCGACCGCGGGCTTGCGCCGCCGCGGCTTCGCGGCGGCCTTTCCGCCACCGCCCTTCGCGGTGCCGACGCCCACCGCGATGTCGTAATCCGCCGTCAGGGCGACCGGGACCAGGAGCTCGTCGGCGACGATGGTGGCGAAGCCCTGGGCCTCGCCGGGTCCGACGGTCACGCTGGCGCGCTCGACGCGGCTCGTCACGACCTTGCCTTCGTGGCGGATCTGGAACGTCACCGGCACGTCGAAGCGGCCGGGTGCGCCCGCCGGGCCGAGCAGCACGTTCACCTCCACCCCGGCTTTCACGGTGATCGAGCCATCCTGGCGCCGCGTGCATTCGCGGGCGAGGCGGCCGAGAGAGAACTGTGTGCGCACCGCCTCGCCCGCCAGGGTTCGGGAGGCCGCGCCGCCCTCGGCGACCTCGACGGGCGGGCAATAGGCCGGATCAAGGCTCTCAGCCTGTGACGGCGGCACCGTGGTGCCGCCGAACTTGAACAGGTTGGAGAAGACGTTCCCCTCCTCGGCCCTGGCCGGGACAGCGACCAGCACAGAGGCCAGCAGAAGGCTGCCGAAGCCGAGTGGGGCGGCCGAGCGGGAGATCAACGCGTTCCGCGGCGTCTTCGCTGAAAGCTTCAGAGAGATGTGCCGATATCCCAACATCGCGCGCCTCCCGACCGGCATCGTCATTTCAGGCTGTCGAACCCGGCCGCGAAACCTTTCATCGAGAGCGGGATGCCGACGCCTTCTTCGGGCGTCTGGAACACGATGAAGGTGGCCTGCGAACCGTTCTTGAACTGGCGGATCAACCCGTCGTCCATCACGACCTCGGCGACGCAGCCGGTGGTCAGGCAGCGGACGAACCCAGCCCGGCCAATATCGGTCTGGTCGATCTTCAGGCCGAGGCCCGAGGGCAGCAGGACGCCGAGCGGCGCGACCACGCGCAGGAGATAGCCGCGGTTGTCCGCCGTCTTCAGCACGATCACCACGAGGGTCAGGTTCGGGCGATCCTCGGCAGCCAGATACTGCACCAGGGCGCATTGCTCGGCCTTGGCGCCGGCCGGAGTCTCGCAGCGCAGCTGCCAGTCCTCGAAAGTCTTGCGCACCATGCCCTGGGCGGCCGCGGGCCCCGCCGGCGCAAGCGCTGCCGCGACGAGGGCGAGGAAGACCGGCAGCGCGACGCGCCGGGCAGCGCGCCGGAAACGAACGAGCCTCGCGTGAAGCGGCACCGACGAACCCTTCGGAACGCTCCGGCCGAGGACCGGCGGGAGCCGTACAATCGGGCGTGTTCCGACCATGGCCGGACCCGCGCTGTCAAGCGATGCGGGCGCGGTGTTGCGCCTCGACGCTATCCGGGCGGGCAGTCCCGGCCTAGATAAATCCCCGTCAGTCCTCCAGCGCCGGATCCTAAACCCGTGATGCGCCTGCTCGCCCTCTCGGCCGCCTGCCTGATGGCCACCCTCGCGCAGGCCGGGGCCCAGTCCCTGCCGGTCGACGAGACCACCTATGTCGAGCGCTCGCTCAACCGCAGCGACACGCTGGTGGTCGAGCATCCGCCGGTCGCGGCGAACCCGTACGGCCGCCGCAACGGCCAGGCGGCGATCGCCGGCTTCTGCCGGGACGGCGGCGTGATCCGCCGGCGCGACGCGTTCGGCAACCCGGTGATCATCCGCCAGCGCGAGGTCTGCGACAGCGTCGCCCCGCGCACGCTCATGCCCGGCGAAGTCGATCCGCGGCCAGTATGGCCGGCCGACGTCGTGGTCCGCCAGCGCGTGCTGCGCGCCAAAGGCTGACGACGGGCTGACGCTATCCTGATGCCGGCCCGTCCGGCCGCTCAGCCGTAACGGTGCAGGCTGCTGCCGTTGCGCTTGAGCCAGGCTTCGGCGGCCTCCACGTTCGGGCAGAGGTCGCCCAGGAGCGCCCAGAACCGCGGCGAATGGTTCATCTCGCGCAGGTGCGCCATCTCGTGGGCGACGAGGTAGTCGAGCACCATCGGCGGTGCCAGGATCAGGCGCCAGGAGAAGTTCAGCTCGCCGCGCGCCGTGCAGGACCCCCAGCGGCTGCGAGTATCGCGCAGGGTCATGCGGGTCGGCCGCTGGCCGAGACGCGGTGCGTAGCGCTCGATCGCCTCCGCGAGGTCGCGCCGCGCTTCCCGGGTGAGGAAATCCCGGACCCGGCGCGCCACATGGGCCGGGTCGCAGGAGACCGAGATCACCGACGCGTCGTTCTCGCGCACGACGCGCACCGCGCCGCTGCGGGTGTCGCGCAGGCAGATGCGGTGCGCCTCGCCGCGCAGGGGCACCTCGGCCCCCGGCTCGAAGAGCACGCGCGCGGGCACGCGCGCGAGCCGCGCGGCGATCCAGCCCGCATGGCTCGCGGCGAAACGCTGCGCGGTGTTCACGGCGGTCCGGCTGGGCAGGGTGATCACCACCTCGCCGGTGGCGGCCGAGACCCGGAGAGTGATGCGGCGCGCGGTCGGGCGCCGACGGAGCGCGATGTGAAGGCTCGCCCCCTCGTGCTCAACCTCGAGGTGTTCCGGATCGGGGCGACGCAGCAGCGCGAGGGGCATGCTCGACTTTTATCCAGGCGGGGACCGCGGCTCCAGATCCCGAACCGAGGAATTCACGCGGCGGAGCGGTGCAGGCGGGGAACGAGCGCTCGTCCGGCGACGTCCCGTCGCGTCAGCCCGCCAGCGCCCGGGTCCACACCTCGGTCTCGGGCAGCACGAGCAGGGCCGCGGCCGCGAGGGCGATGCCGTAGGGAATGCCGGTCTTGGCATCGTGCAGATGCAGGGCGAACGGCATGCGGGCGATCCGGCCGGGCAGCGGATGCGACCGCGCGAACAGGATGCCCAGGGTCAGGGCTCCCCCAAAGACCGAGGCGACGAGGAGATAGTCGCCGAGACCGTCGAAGCCGAGCCACAGGGCAGTGGCAGCCGCCAGCTTGGCATCGCCGCCGCCGATGATTCCGAAGGCGAAGAGCGTGAAGGTCGCCACGAGCACGGCCGCGCCGGCGCCGAGATGGAAGCCGATCTCGGTCCAGCTCATCGGCCCCGTCAGGGCCAGGACCGCGAAACCGGCGACGAGGGCGAGCGAGATGCGGTTCGGGATCAGCATCGTGAGCAGGTCGCTCGCCGCAGCATAGGCCATCAGGAACGGGAACAGCACCAGCAATCCGAAGCCGGCGAGGCCGAGACCCGGGATCCCTGAAACCGCCACGGAACTTGCCATGCCTGCGCCGACCATCGCGGGACCAACCTTGACGTTGCTTGCTGCGGAGGATCGATCCAACGGGGCCGGGCCCAGCCTGCCCCCGCGCACTCAGACCTGGACCAACGGCCGCGCCGGCCGGTCGAGACATCCCCGTCTGTCCATTGACAGCCAGGGAGTCTCAGACCTGCCGCAGATCGTGGCCGTCGAGGTCGCGATCAGTTCATGTTCGTGGAGATCTGGTTGAACTTGTTGCCGAGGTTATTACCCAGCGTCTTCAGCGCGGCGATGATGACGACCGCGATCAGGGCGGCGATCATGCCGTACTCGATGGCGGTGGCGCCGGACTCGTCCGAAGCGAAGCGCGAGAACAGGGTCTTCATGAGGAGAGATCCTTCGATCAACACAGTGCGACTAAATGCTTGCGCGATGACCGATGAAGAGTTTTCAGGTCTCGATCGGCGGCCTGCACAGACTGCCAATTACGCCTTGAAAATCGGTTAAATCGATTGCGCATGGGTCGATAAGGCCGGCCGAGTGTGAGCTTGGTGAAGGTTGGGTTTCCCTGATGTCTCGCGCGCCGGACTTCCGGTCTTGCTTAGCGCTTCCTTCACCGGTGCCCCGTAGTGTCGCGCGATGAGGCGGCGTCTCGGACTCCGCCGGCCCTTTCCCGAGGACTTTCGATGCGCCGCACTCTGTCGCATGCGGGCCGAACCGGCCTCATTCTCTGCCTGATGGCGGGAGCCGCCGCGGCCGCCGGCCAGCCCGATCCGCTGCCGGTGGTGACCATCCTGGTGGACAATGCCAAGGTCATCCGCCTGCCCGAGAAGACGTCGACGGTCATCGTCGGCAACCCGATCATCGCGGAAGTCACGCCGCAGAAGAACGGCGTCCTCGTGCTGACCGGCAAGAGCTTCGGGTCGACGAACCTGATCGCCCTCGACAATGCCGGGGCGATGATCGCCGAGACGACGATCCGGGTCGAGGCGTCGCGGGATTCGACGATCACGGTCCAGCGCGGGCTTGAGCGGGAATCCCTGTCCTGCACGCCGAATTGCCAGCCCTCGGTTCAGCTCGGCGATTCCGCCAACTTCTTCGGGGCGACCAGCGGCCAGGCCGATGCCCGCCGCAAGCTCGCGACGAGCGGCGGCGGGGCGGTACCGGCCGCCGATCACTGACAGGCCCGGATTTCGACCGCGACACCGAGCTCGTCCTGAGGCAGGATCACCGGGTCTTCTTGTGACCCGTCCTGGTCCCGACGGCCGTGGCGGCAGAGATATGTCGGGGCCGATGACTGCCATCTCACGCAATCCGCCGCCGCCCTCCGTCGATCCCGCGCTGCTCGCGGCCTTCGACGGCGTTCCGACCGCGACCATCAGCGATTGCCTCGACCGGATGCCGGTCCTCGCGGGCCTGCGCGCCTTCCACGGACGCGCGCGGCTCGCCGGCACAGCCTTTACGGTGCGCGTCCGGGCGGGCGACAACCTCGCCATCCATCAGGCGCTGGAGGAGGTCCGTCGCGGCGATGTGATCGTGGTCGACGGCGGCGGCGACACGAGCCGGGCGCTCGTGGGCGACATCATGAAGGCGATCGCCGAGAGCCGCGGTGTGGCCGGCTTCGTGGTCGACGGCGCCGTGCGCGACACCGAATCCTTCGCCGACGGCGCTTTCCCCTGCTACGCACGGGCCGCCACCCCGCGCGGCCCGTTCAAGACCGGACCCGGCGCGCTCAACGTACCCGTCTGCGTCGGTGGCTGGACCGTCAATCCGGGCGACGTGGTGATCGGCGACGCGGACGGCGTCGTGACCTTCCCGCCCGCCCTCGTGCCGACGCTGCGCGAAGCCGTGCGCGCCCAGGCCGCCCGCGAGGCGGAGGTCCTCGCGCAGATCCGGGCCGGACGGTACGACGGGCGCTACGCCCGGGTCGCGAAGGATTGAGATCCGGTGGGCTCGCACCCGGTGAGCCGCTGCCACAGCGCCTCGGCGGCGACGGTCCGGCTCTCGGGCGCGCGGAACAGTCGGATCTCGACCGGCACGTCCAGGCTGTCGGGCCCGGCCCTGACGAGATGGCCCTGCTCCAGGGCGGCCTCGGCGAGCGTCAGCGGCAGCCACGCGACGCCGTAGCCCTCGCGGGCCATGGTCATGAGCGTCGCCGCGAGGTGCGAGGTGAAGACCGCCTCCCGGTCGCCCGCGATGCCGGTTGCCGCCAGGATACGGCCGAGACCCGAGGCGCTTCCGTAGGCGAGATGGCGTGCCGGACGGCCCGGCACGGCGAGCGGCCAGAGCGGTGCGCCGCCGTCGGTCGGCGCGCAGAGCGGGACGAGGCTGTCCGCGCCGACGCGGACAGATTCGAACCGTCCGTCGTCGAGGCGGGTCTGGGCGTCGGCGCGATAGTGGCAGAGAAGAAACTGCACCTCGCCGGCCAGCATGATCGCCTCGCAAGCCTCCATGCTGTCCGAGATCAGGTTCAGCGCGCCGAGCGCGTCGAACTGCACGCATCCCCGGATCCAGCCGGGGAAGAAGGTGAAGGATAGGGCGTGCGTGGCGGCGATGGCGAGGCTCGCCCCGGCGCGGTCGCCGGCCGCCCGGGTCTCCCGGCGGGCCCGCTCCAGGCCGCGGACCAGGTTCTCCGCCTCCGGGCGGAACCGGTCACCGGCGCGCGTCAGGACGGCGCCCTGCGCGCCCCGCAGGAACAGGGGCGCCCCGATCCAATCCTCCAGGGCGCGGATCCGCCGGCTGAAGGCCGGCTGCGTCACGTGCCGGGCCTCCGCGGCCCGCGAGAAGGTCCGGTGCTCGGCGAGCGCCAGAAAATCCCTCAGCCAGTCCAGGTCCATGTGGGACTCCCTGGTGGTAGCGCACGGCCGATGCCGGCCGCGCATCGCGCGACCCGGAATCGGCATTGGCCTCCCGGCCGCCACCGGGGTTAGAGCGCGATCACCGCCCCAGCCAGGAGAGAGCCATGCGCATCGTCGACGTCCGCGAGGTCACCAAGCCGATCGCCTCGCCGATCCGCAACGCCTACATCGACTTCTCGAAGATGACCACGAGCCTCGTGGCGGTGGTGACCGACGAGGTCCGGGACGGGCGGCGGGTCGTCGGCTACGGCTTCAACTCCAACGGCCGCTACGGCCAGGGCGGCCTGATCCGCGAGCGTTTCCGCGATCGGATCCTGGAGGCCGATCCGGCGAGCCTCCTCACCGATGCGGGCGACAACCTCGATCCGCACCGGATCTGGGCCGCGATGATGCGCAACGAGAAGCCCGGCGGCCATGGCGAGCGCTCGGTGGCGGTGGGCACCCTCGACATGGCGATCTGGGACGCGGCGGCCAAGATCGCCGGGAAGCCGCTGTTCCGGATGCTCGCGGAGCGGAACGGCGTCGCGGCCAACCCTCGCGTCTTCGTCTATGCAGCGGGCGGCTACTACTATCCCGGCAAGGACGATTCCGCCCTGCGGGCCGAGATGCGCGGCTACCTGGACCGCGGCTACAATGTCGTGAAGATGAAGATCGGCGGCGCGCCGATCGACGAGGACCGGCGCCGGATCGAGGCGGTGCTCGCCGAGATCGAAGGCCGAGGCCGCCTCGCGGTGGACGCCAACGGCCGTTTCGACCTCGAGACCGCCATCGCGTATGCCCGGATGCTCCGGGACTATCCGCTGTTCTGGTACGAGGAGGCGGGCGACCCCCTCGACTACGCGCTCCAGGCGGCGCTCGCGCCCTACTATCCCGGGCCGATGGCCACCGGCGAGAACCTGTTCTCGCACCAGGATGCGCGCAATCTCCTGCGCTACGGAAACATGCGGCCCGACCGCGACTGGCTGCAATTCGACTGCGCCCTGTCATACGGGCTGGTGGAGTATCTGCGCACCCTCGACGTGCTGGCCGAGTTCGGCTGGTCACCGTCCCGCTGCATCCCGCATGGCGGGCACCAGATGTCGCTCAACATCGCGGCCGGCCTCGGACTCGGCGGCAACGAGAGCTATCCGGACCTGTTCCAGCCCTATGGCGGCTTCCCGGACGGAGTCCGCGTCGAGGACGGCCACATCACCATGCCGGAGTTGCCGGGCATCGGCTTCGAGGGCAAGGCGGACCTGATTGCGGTGATGCGCGCCCTGGCTGAGTAGCCCGCCGGCCCGGCGCGGTCTTGCGGAGCGCGGCGCCGCGATGGACGATGGCACCATGGATTCCGGCCCCCTCACCTACGCAATCGGCGACGTCCACGGCTGCGCCGCCCTCCTCGACGCCTTGCTGAAGCGGATCGAGGACCACGCCGGCGGCCGCGCGCACCGGCTGGTCTTTCTCGGGGACTACATCGACCGCGGCCCTGACAGCGCCGCGGTGCTCCGCACCGTCAGCCGCCTGAACTGGGCCGAGCCCGAGCGCGTCGTCTGCCTGATGGGCAACCACGAGCGAATGCTGCTCGACGCCCTGCAGACGCCCCAGGCGGCGGAGCACTGGCTCTACAACGGCGGGGAAGCGACGCTCGCCGCCTTCGGTGCGCGGGAGGTCGGCGATCTGCCGCGCGACACCCTCGACTGGCTCGAGGGCCTGCCGACCCTGCACGAGGACGAAGCGCGCTGGTATGTCCATGCCGGCTTCCGGCCCGGCGGAGAGATCCCGGATCCGGACGATCACAACCGCCTCTGGATCCGCGAGCCGTTCCTGGACGGCGACCACGATTTCGGCCGCCACGTGGTCCACGGTCACTCGCCGCAGCGAAACGGGCGTCCCGAGATCCGCCGGTTTCGAACGAACCTCGACACCGCCGCGGTCTATGGCGGGGCGCTTACCGCGGGGGTTTTTTCCGACACGCAGGGGCCACCGGTGAAATTCCTGCAGGTTCGGGCCGGCTGAGGCGCAACATCCTTGCGGGCGGAGCGAAGCAATCCAGCCGGCGCCGCGCTGATCGATGTCATGCTGCCCTGGATTGTTTCGCTGCGCTCGCAACGACAGCGGCGCTCAGGTCGCGAGCCGGACTGTCAGGCCCCGCGCCGCGCCGGCACGAGCGCGCCCAGGATCCCGACGAGCCAGCCGCCCATCAGCGCGAAGCCGCCGATGGGCGCCGCCATCGGGAAGAGCGGGTGCTGGAGCCACGTGCGCACCGCGAGGTCACCGCAGAACAGGATCAGCCCCAGGATCAGCAGCCCCGCCGCGACGCGGGCGAGACCGGCCCGGGCGAGACTCGCCGCCCCGAAGCCGACGAGCGCCAGGATGGCGGGGGCGTGGAACAGCAGGAACTGCGCCGCCGTCTTCAGCGAATCCGCCCCGGGGATATGCGCGGCGGCCGCGCTCAGCGCGACGCCGAGCAGGCCGGCGAGGCAGGCGAGCGCCGCCAGAGCGCGGTCCAGGCCTGAGAGCCTCACGCGCCGCGCTCCACCAGAAGCTTGGCGATGGCCGCCCGCAGCTCCGGCACGCCGGAATCGTCGCGGCTCGAGGTCAGGATCACCTGCGGATATGCCGCCGGACGCTTGGCGAGCCCCGCCTCGATCCCGGCGATACGGCTCGCGACCTCGCCCTTCTTGAGGGAATCGCCCTTGGTCAGCACGACCTGATAGCTCACCGCGGCCTTGTCGAGGCCGTCGAGCACGTCGGTGTCGATCGACTTGAAGCCGTGCCGGGCGTCGATGAGCATGAACACCCGTGCCAGGCTGGCGCGGCCCTTGAGGTAGGAATGGATCAGCCGGGTCCAGGCCTCGACCTTGGCCTTCTCGACGGCCGCGTAGCCGTAGCCGGGCATGTCGACCAGCGACAGGCGCTCGCCGATCCGGAAGAAGTTGAGCTGCTGCGTCCGACCCGGCGTGTGCGAGGTCCGCGCCAGGGTGTTCCGCCCGGTCAATGCGTTGATCAGGCTCGACTTGCCGACATTCGAGCGGCCCGCGAAGGCGATCTCGACGCCCTCCATGGGCGGTAGGCGGTCAAGGGTCTGGGTGGCCGCGTAGAAATCGGCGGCGCCTGCGAACAGGAGGCGGCCGGCCTCGAGGAGGTCGGCCGCGTCGTCGGTGGTCTCAGTCACGGTGTCTCGCCCGTCAGCTCTTGGTGGCGGCCGCCTTCGTGCCGTTGCCGCGCCGGAACGTGGTCCGCAGGTTGTCCCACAGCTCCACCTTCACGCCGTTGCGGCGCATGATGACGTATTGCTGGATCACCGACAGGGTGTTGTTCCAGGCCCAGTAGATCACGAGGCCGGCCGGGAACGAGCCGAGCATGAAGGTGAACACGATCGGCATGAAGGTGAAGATCTGCGCCTGGACGGGGTCCGGCGGCGCGGGGTTCATCTTCATCTGCACGAACATGGTCACGCCCATGATCAGCGGCCAGACGCCCAGGTGGACGAAGTCGGGCGCCGGGAAGGGCAGCAGGCCGAACAGGTTGACGATGCTCGTCGGATCCGGCGCCGCGAGGTCGTGGATCCAGCCGAAGAACGGCGCGTGGCGCATCTCGATGGTGATGAACAGCACCTTGTAGAGCGCGAAGAAGACCGGGATCTGGATCAGCACCGGCCAGCAGCCGGCGACCGGATTGATCTTCTCCTTCTTGTACAGCTCCATCGTGGCCTGCTGCGCCTTCAGGCGGTCGTCCTTGTAGCGCTCGCGGATGGCGGCCATCTCGGGCTGCACGGCCTTCATCTTGGCCATGGAGACGTAGGACCGGTTCGCGATCGGCAGGAACAGCAGCTTCAGGCAGAAGGTCACCACCAGGATCGAGACGCCGAAATTGCCGAACAGGTGGTAGAAGAAGTCCAGCGCCCGGAACATCGGCTTTGTGATGAAGAAGAACCAGCCCCAGTCGATCATCAGATCGAAGTGCTTGATGCCGAGGTCCTTCTCGTAGTTGTTGATCAGGTTGACTTCCTTGGCGCCCGCGAACAGCCGCTGCGTCGCGGTCGCCGAGGCGCCCGCCGCCAGGTTCACGGCGTCGCCGCGCACGCTCGCCTGGTAGACGTTGGTGGTGCCGTCGGTCCGGTCGGTGAAGGCGCCGGTATAGGGCGTGTCCTGATCGGGGATCGCGGCCGCCGCCCAGTACTTGTCGGTGATGCCCACGAAGCCGCCGTTCACGCCGGTCCAGGCCCGGCCCTTGGTGTTGGCGCCGCCATAGGCGCCCTCCTTGGCGAGCTTGTCGTAGGTGAATTCCTGGAGGCCGTCGTTGCCGAGATAGCCGATCATGCCCTCGTGTAGGACGTAGTAGCCCTGGGTGTGCGGCTTACCCCAGCGGGAGACGAGGCTGTACGGGTAGAGCGTGATCGCTCCCGAACCCTTGTTCTCGACCTCGTCGCGGACCGTGAACATGAACTTGTCGTCGACGGCGAAGATCCGCTTGAACACGAGGCCGGCGCCGTTGTCCCAGGTCAGGGTCACGGGCATGCCGGGCGAGAGCGTCTTGCCGTCGCTGGTCCAGAGCGTGTCGTTGTTGGGCAGCGGCCCGGCATTGGCGCCGACCCAGCCGAACTCGGCGTAGTAGGGCGTCTCGCTGCCGGCCGGCGAGAACAGCACGATCTCGGGGCTCTTGGGATCGACGGTCTCGTGGTAGTTCTTGAGCGACACGTCGTCGACGCGGCCGCCCTTCAGGGCGATCGAGCCGGAGAGCGCCGGGGTCTCGATCCGGATGCGCGGCGAGCGGGCGAGCGCCGCCTCGCGGGAGACCGGGCCTCCCTGCGCGGTCGGCAGGGTGCCGGGCGCGGGTGCGGCCGGGCCGCCCTCCTTCGGCGACGGCGAGGGCACGCCGTCCGGGGTCACGCCCGGGGGCTGCTGCTGTTGCTGCGCGGCCTTGTTCTGCGCCTCGATCAGCCGCTGCTGCTCCATGCGCGGGCCGGCCACGAAGTACTGCCACCCGAGCAGCACCAGCAGCGACAGGCCGATGGCCACGAACATGTTCGTCTTGTCATTGCCCATCAGGGACACCGCCGCACGCGTTCGGAGTGGCATCAGGACCGGCGCCGGCCCCGGGGGACCTGTGCGCGCCGGTGATTCGGGGATCTCTGTCGCACCGCTGCAACGGGCCGATGTCGGCTTCTCCGCGCGGCACGGCCTGCGCGGAGGCGCGGTCCGCATCGCGCGGGAGAGATGCTGTCTGAGGTGTGGTCTTGGACCGCCGGCCGCCAGAGCGATGGGGGGACCGATCGCCGCGGGGCGCCGCCGGGCGGGTCACGACCGGGATCGCGCGCCGCAGGTCCTCGGCCAGGGCCTCGAACGAGGCGTCCAGCGCCGGTCGCCGGGCGATCAGCACGATGTCGGCCGGCAGGCCAGCGAGCTCGCCCGGCAGTTCGGCCGCGACCAGCCCGACGGCCGCGCGCAGGCGGCGCCGGATTCGGTTGCGCTCCGTCGCGTGGCCGACACGCTTCGTGATGGTGAAGCCGAGACGGAGGCCGGGGCAGGCCTCCGGGTTTCGGAGACGCCCCTGCGCGGTCATGCGCTCGGTGTGGAAGCGACGCCCCTCGGCTGCCGCCAGGAAGTCGGGTCGTTTCTTGAGCCGCTCGATCGTCGCCATCGATGGTTCGATCCCGGCCGACACCACTTGCCTCGTGACGCGGGGCCTGACGGCGGCCGCGCCCGCGAGGATCCGGCTTCAGGCCGACAGCTTCTTGCGGCCGTGGGCGCGGCGACGCGCGATCACCTTGCGACCGCCGGCGGTGGCCATGCGCGCACGGAAGCCGTGACGGCGCTTACGGACGAGCTTGCTCGGCTGGTAGGTTCTCTTCATGGCTCAGAGCCTTCAAAGGTCGAGGCGCGCTCGCGGGCGGCTGACGCCGCACCCGACCTTCACGCGTCCTTGGTTGTCTGCAAACACGAAGGGCGCCCATGCGGGGCGCCACGTCGCGAGTGGCGGGCTTATGGCGGATGGACCCCGCGAAGTCAACGTTTCGCCGGTCTCAATGGCCCTCGAACTGCATCAGGGCGCGCACCTCGACGCCCATGTCGCGCAGGCGCTGCGCCCCGCCGATCTCGGGCAAGTCGATGACGAAGCAGGCGGCCACGATCTCGGCCCCGATCTTCTGGAGCAGGTTCACGGCCGCGGTCGCGGTGCCCCCGGTGGCGATCAGGTCGTCGACCAGCAGCACCTTGTCGCCGGGCCTGACCGCGTCGACGTGGATCTCGATCTCGTCGGTGCCGTATTCGAGGGCGTAGGCCATCGACACGGTCGTGTGCGGGAGCTTGCCCTTCTTGCGGATCGGCACGAAGCCGCAGGAGAGTTGGTGGGCGATGGCCCCGCCCAGGATGAAGCCCCGCGCCTCGATGCCAGCCACCTGATGGATCTGTCCGCCGGCGTAAGGGTGCACCAGCGCGTCCACCGCCCGCCGAAAGGCGCGCGGGTCGCTGAGCAGCGTGGTGATGTCGCGGAAGATGATCCCGGGCTTCGGGTAGTCGGGAATCGAGCGGACCGATTCCTTCAGCGCGACGTGGCGGCGGGCTTCCATGCGTTCGGCCTTCCGTGGAGACGAGCGGGCTTAAAGCAGAAGGTTGCGGTGCTGACCAGTTGGTGGCGGCGTGGCGGCCGGCTCAGGCTGCGGGCGGCATAGGCGGCGCCGTCGTTCCGGGGCGCCGCAGGCGAGCCCGAAACTCAGAAACACTGACGGCGCAGGATCTGTCGCTGTCGCGGCTCTCGATCCTGGGCTCCGCTGCGCGGTCCCGGGATGACAGGGCGGCTCAGGCCGCCTGGACCTTCTTGAGGATGGCGACGAGCTCCCGGTGCAGCCCCTCGTTGCCAGCGGCGACCGACCGGGGCGCCAGCGGCTCGGCCGCGCCGTCCGCCGAGCTCACGAAGCCGCCCGCCTCGCGCACCAGGATCACGCCGGCGGCGAAATCGTAGGTCTGGAGGTCGCGCTCCCAGTAGGCGTCGAGGCGCCCGCAGGCGACGTAGGCCATGTCGAGGGCCGCCGAACCCATCCGGCGCGTGCCGCCGGCCACCGCCATCACGGCGCCGAGTTCGCGCAGGAGGCGCGGATGGCTGCCGCGGCCGAGATAGGGCGTGCCGTACCCGACCAGCGCGTCGGCCATGTCCTGGCGTCCGGAGACGCGCAGGCGCCGGTTGTTGAGGTAGGCGCCCTTGCCGCGCTCGGCGACGAACAGCTCGTCCTTGATCGGGTCGAAGATCACGCCGGCCACGATCTGGCCCTCGCGCTCGAGGCCGACCGAGACCGCGAAATGCGGCACGCCGTGGAGGAAGTTCGAGGTTCCGTCGAGGGGATCGACGTGCCAGGTGTGGCTCTTGTCGGTGCCCTCGATGATCCCGTTCTCCTCGAGCACGAGGCTGTAGCCCGGACGCGCCTTCATCAGGGCGTCGCGCAGCACCTCCTCGGCCTTGCGGTCGGCCGCGGAGACGAAGTCGCCCGGACCTTTGCGCGAGACCTGCAGGTTCTCGACCTCGCCGTAGTCGCGGCGCAGGCCGCGCGCGGCCTTGCGCACGGCATCGACCATGACGGTCATGAGGGGTGAGGAGATCATCTTTTCGAGACTTTTCGCGAGGACGGGTTGGCGCAGTCGTTACAGGCCGGCGCCGAAAAAGACGAGATGGGGTTGGGGGATGGGCTGGGTGCCAGCCTGAACAAGCCCTACCGGCTGACCGGCGCGGCGCGGGTCCCCTCTCCCGGGCGGGAGAGGGACAAGGTGTGGGATCAGGTCTCTCCGGAAGAAACGCGCCCTTCAGCGCGCGTCGAGAGCCTGCCCCATTCTGAAGTCAATCATCCCTCACCCCAACCCTCTCCCGCACGGGAGAGGGGGTAGGCCGCACTCTGTCAGCTGCGTCGAAAACGTCTACTCCGCCGCCTCGACGAACACCGTCCCGGCCCGCGGCAGGTCCAGCGCCTCCCAGGTTTCCGTCAACGCCGCAGCCAGGCGCGCGATGTGCCCCGCGTCGTGGAACGGCGACGGCGTGATTCGCAGACGCTCGGTGCCGCGCGGCACCGTCGGGTAGTTGATCGGCTGGATGTAGATGGCGTGGTGCTCCAGCAGGTGATCGGCCGCCGCCTTGCACAGCTCGGCGTCGCCGACCATCACCGGCACGATGTGGGTCTCGGTCTCCAGGACCGGCAGGCCCGCCGCGCTCAGGGCCAGCTTGGTGGCCGCCGCCTGGCGCTGATGCGCCTCCCGCTCGGCGCTCGAGCGCTTGAGATACCGCACCGACGCCCGGGCCGCAGCCGCCACGGCAGGCGGAAGGGCCGTCGTGAAGATGAAGCCGGGCGCGAAGCTGCGCACCGCGTCGCAGATCGCCGCCGAGGCGGTGATGTAGCCGCCGACGCAGCCGAATCCCTTGGCCAGCGTCCCCTCGATAACGTCGACCCGGTGCATCACGCCGTCGCGCTCGGCGATGCCACCGCCGCGCGGGCCGTAGAGGCCGACGGCGTGAACCTCGTCGAGGTAGGTCATCGCTCCGTAGCGGTCGGCGAGGTCGCAGATCTTGCCGATCGGCGCCACGTCGCCGTCCATCGAGTAGACCGATTCGAACACGATCAGCTTCGGCCGATCGCCGGCCTCCTGAAGCAGCTCCTCGAGGTGCTGGAGATCGTTGTGGCGGAAGATCTTCTTCGCGCAGCCGGAATGGCGCACGCCCTCGATCATCGAGTTGTGGTTGAAGGCGTCCGAGAGGATCAGGCAGTCGGGGATCAGCTTGGCGATCGTCGAGATGCCGGCCTGGTTCGACACGTAGCCCGAGGTGAAGACGAGGCCTGCCTCCTTGCCGTGCAGGTCGGCGAGTTCGCGCTCGAGATCGACGAGGGGCGAGTTGTTGCCAGCGATGTTGCGGGTGCCGCCGGCCCCGACGCCGCAGCGCGCGGCGGTGTCGGTCATGGCAGCCACGACCTCCTTGTGCTGCCCCATGCCGAGATAGTCGTTGGAGCACCACACGGTGATCTCGGTGGTCTTGCCTTCGGGCTGGCGCCACTTCGCGGTCGGAAACCGCCCGGAGATCCGCTCGATGTCGGCGAAGACGCGGTAACGGCGCTCGCCGTGCAGCTGATCCAGGGCACCGCGGAAGTAGCGCTCGTAGCCAGAACCCGCGCGCGTCGATCCCGTTGGGGCGAGCATCGTGCTGGGCATCCGGGTCACGGTCATCGAGCGTCCTTCGCGTGTTCGGCCGCGCGGGCGGCGCCGTCGAGCGCCCGGGTCCCGCGATCGAGGTCCGGCCTCGGTCAGTCCTTCGCGTGAGGGGCGCAAGATACGCGCGGATCTGGAACTGGTTCAAGGTAAGGTTCGGGCATCGCTGCGTTGCATCCGTTGAGAGGCCGGCGCGAACCCGCTAGCGTCCCCAAGGATCGTCCGGTCCGAACTTGGCTCCAGCGCCCTGTAACAGCCCATGGCACCACCCGCAGATCGCTCGTCCGGCCGGGATGTGCCCGCCCCAACCTTGCGGCGACCAAGGGTCGCGCCATGACCGACCCGAAGGTCGAGCGCGCGGAACGGCTCAAGGCAGCGCTTCGCCAGAACCTGCGCCGCCGCAAGGCCCAGGGCCGCGGCCGGGCGGAGGCGAGTCCGGCTCCGGATGCGGACCAGTCCTGCGCGCGCAAGCCTGACGGAAGCGGTCCTGATTCCGACAAATCCGGTCTATAGGGCACGGCTAAGCCTGGGCGCTTCCGCGCCCGCGAGCAGTACGGCCGGCCGCGCGCCAGTGAGGGTGCGCCGCCCGAGGACACACGATGGACCGCATCCACATCACCGGCGGCGTGCCGCTCAACGGCATCATCCCGATCTCGGGCGCCAAGAATGCGGCGCTGCCGCTGATGATCGCCAGCCTGCTCACCGGCGAGACGCTGGAGCTGATCAACGTGCCGCGGCTCGCCGATATCGCCGCGTTGACGCGGATCCTCGGCAACCACGGTGTGGACCACATGGTCGTCGGCAAGCGGCCCGGCCAGACCACCGAGACCGGCCAGACCGTCCGGCTCACCGCCTCGAACGTCATCGACACCACCGCGCCGTACGAGCTGGTCTCGACCATGCGGGCGAGCTTCTGGGTGATCGCGCCGCTGCTCGCCCGCTTCGGCGAGGCCAAGGTGTCGCTGCCCGGCGGCTGCGCCATCGGCACGCGGCCCGTGGACCTGCTGATCATGGCCCTGGAGAGACTCGGCGCCGAGATCGAGATCGATGCCGGATACGTGGTCGCCCGGACCAAGAACGGCCTGCGCGGGGCTGGGATCGACTTCCCGAAAGTCACGGTCGGCGGCACCCACGTTGCGCTGATGGCGGCGTCGCTGGCCTACGGCACCACGGTGATCGAGAACGCCGCCCGCGAGCCGGAAGTGGTCGACCTCGCCGAGTGCCTGAACAAGATGGGCGCCAAGATCCGCGGCGCTGGAACCCCGCGCATCGAGATCGAGGGCGTGGCCCGGCTGGGCGGCGCCCGCCACGAGGTCCTGCCCGACCGGATCGAGACCGGCACCTACGCGATGGCCGTGGCCATGGCCGGCGGCGACGTGGTCCTGAAGGACACGCGGGCTGACCTGCTGCACTCCGCGCTCGACGTCCTGTCGACCACCGGGGCCGAGATCAGTCAGGTCGAGGGCGGGATCCGGGTGCGCCGCAACGGCGCCGGCATTGCGGCGGTCGACATCACCACCGACCCGTTCCCGGGCTTCCCCACCGACCTGCAGGCGCAGTTCATGGCGCTGATGACGCTGGCCAAGGGCCAGTCGCACATCCGCGAGACGATCTTCGAGAACCGGTTCATGCACGTGCAGGAGCTGGCCCGCCTCGGTGCGAAGATCCGGCTCGAGGGCGACCTCGCCATCGTCGAGGGCGTGGAGCGGCTGAAGGGCGCGCCCGTGATGGCCACCGACCTGCGCGCCTCGGTTTCCCTGGTCATCGCGGGCCTCGCCGCCGAGGGCGAGACCCAGATCAACCGGGTCTACCATCTCGACCGCGGCTTCGAGGCCTTGGAGGCCAAGCTCGGCCGCTGCGGGGCGCAGATCGAGCGCGTGCGGGCCTGAGCCCAGGGACGCGGCCAACCGGCCGTCGTCGCGATCAGGGCTGCGCTACGCCTCTCGACGTCGCGCGCCCCTGGGGTCCCACGTCGCTACCCGCGTGATGACGGAGCGAAGCCCGTCCACCGCAGGCGTCTTTCGGCAAGCGCGCCCGTCAGTCGCCGATCTGCCCGCGCTTGTAGCCGAAGCCCGGGATCTCGCAGCCGCACGGCGCATTGGGCGGCGCTGGCGCCGTCACGCAGGTACCGCGGGCGGTCACGCAGACGCTGTCGCGCCACAGCGGCCGCTCGTCGCGATAGTGCCCGCGATAGCGCGGCCCGTCGTCATCCGGCGGAGGTGGAGGTAGGCGCCGCGGCCAGTCATACGCGTCGTCCGGAGGCGGCGGCCGGCGACCCCACCGCGGCGGAGGCTCGTCGAACCGGTCCGGGTCAGGACGGCCGAACACGTAGGGCCGCGCGTCCGGGCCGACCTGCGCCGCGGCAGGACCTCCGGCCGCCATCCCCAGCGTCAGCACGATCAGCCCCGCCTGCGTGATGCGCTTGCCCATCCCCGATCCTGCCTCGACGCGTTGGAGAGGCAATGTTACGCGGCCGCGCTGGGCCGAACCTGGGCCGGATCCGGATCGCCAAGCGGCTCAGGCCGTTGCCCGAACGGGAGCGTCCCGCTACCTACGCCCTGCCGCGGGCCGCTCCCGTCTGATCCGATCCGCGCTGACGTTTCCCGAGGACACCTTCATGGAGCTGCTCAGGCTCGCCGCCCTCGACGCCGAGGACCTGACCGTGATCTCCGCGCACCTCCAGGACGCGATCCTGCGCCCGGAGGATCTGACCTATCTGGCCGGCGAGCACCGGTTCCTGATGGTCGCGCGGCGCTTCGACTGGACGCCGGACGTCCCGCCGAGGCGGCGCCTCGCCGGCGTCCATTTCGAGCGCGTCCTCACCGTGAAGACGCGCGGCCTGACACCTGGCGACGCGACGCCGATGAGCCTGCTGGCCCTGACCTTCACGCCCACGAACGCCCCCTCGGGCCACGTCGATCTGGTCTTCTCCGGCGGTGCGGCGGTGCGGCTGGAGGTCGAATGCATCGAGGTCCGGATGAAGGATCTGGGCCCGGTCTGGGAAGCGGCGACCCGTCCCGGCCACGACATCGACACGCGGGATACGGCCGCCGGCACGGCGGCCTGACGAGAGACAGAAGGCATCCGATGGTCCGGCTCGACAGCAGCGATCCGCAATTCACCGCCGATTTCGCGCGCCTGCTCACGGTCAAGCGGGAGATCGCCGAGGACGTGGACGAGGCCGTGCGCGGCATCATCGGGGATGTCGTCGCCCGGGGCGACACGGCCCTGGTCGAATTCACGCGGCGGTTCGACCGCCTCGGCGCGGGGTTTTCCGCGGAGAACCTCCGGGTGACCGACGCGGAGATCACCGCGGCGGTCGCGGCCTGTCCGGCTGAATCCCTGGACGCCCTGCGCCTCGCCGCCGAGCGGATCGAGAGCTTCCACCGGGCGCAGCGCCCGACGGACCACCGCGCCACGGACGCCCTCGGGGTCACAGCCGGCTGGCGCTGGACGGCCCTGGAATCGGTCGGCCTCTACGTACCGGGCGGCACCGCGAGCTATCCGTCCTCCGTGCTGATGAACGCGCTCCCGGCCCGAGTCGCCGGCGTGCCGCGCCTCGTCATGGTGGTGCCGACACCGGACGGCCAGATGAACCCGCTGGTCCTGGCCGCCGCGCAGCTCGCGGGCGTGCACGAGGTCTACCGGGTCGGCGGCGCCCAGGCGGTGGCGGCGCTGGCCTACGGCACCGCGACCATCGCGCCGGTCGCCAAGATCGTCGGGCCCGGCAACGCCTGGGTGGCGGCGGCCAAGCGCCGTGTCTTCGGCCAGGTCGGCATCGACATGATCGCCGGCCCGTCCGAGGTGCTGATCCTGGCCGACGGCCACGCCAACCCGGACTGGATCGCCGCCGACCTGCTTGCGCAGGCCGAGCACGACGTGGCCGCGCAGGCGATCCTGATCACCGACAGCGCCGAACTCGCCGGCGCCGTCGAGGCTGCCGTCGAGCGCGCGCTGACCACCCTGCCGCGCCAGGAGATCGCCCGGGCGAGCTGGCGCGATTACGGCGCGATCATCCGGGTCCGGACCTTCGACGAGGCCGTGCCGCTGGTGGACCGCCTCGCCCCGGAGCACCTGGAGATCGAGACGGAGGATGCCGAGGCGCTGGCCGCCAGGGTGCGCAATGCCGGAGCGATCTTCCTCGGCTCGCACACGCCGGAGGCGATCGGCGACTATGTCGGTGGCCCCAACCACGTCCTGCCGACGGCCCGCTCGGCCCGGTTCTCCTCCGGGCTCGGGGTCCTCGACTTCATGAAGCGGACCACGATTCTCGCCTGCACGCCGGAGAGCTTGCGGGCGCTCGGCCCGGCAGCGATAAACCTCGGCCGGTCGGAGGGCCTTGAGGGGCATGCCCGCTCCGTCGCGATCCGGCTGAACCTGTGAGGTTTTGGGGATGGCGGAGAAGCAGCGCGGGCCGAACCGCCTCGCGAAGGTGAGCCTGGACGAGGCGTCGATCGCCCGCGGCAACCCGGATCAGGAGCACGAGCGGGCGATTGCGCTGTTCGACATCCTGGAGGACAATTCCTTCACCATCCCCGGCCGGGAGGGCCCCTATGCGCTGACGCTCGGCCTCGTCGAGAACAAGCTGTCCTTTGCGATCAGCACGGTGGATGGCGAGCCGGTGATGACGCACCTCCTGTCGCTGACGCCGTTCCGGCGGGTGATCCGCGACTACGAGATGATCTGCGAGAGCTACTACAACGCGATCCGCACCGCCTCGCCGTCGCAGATCGAGGCGATCGACATGGGTCGGCGGGGCCTGCACAACGAGGCGTCCGACACGCTCAAGCAGCGCCTCGACGGCAAGGTCGACCTCGACCACGATACGGCGCGCCGCCTGTTCACCCTGATCTTCGCCCTGCACTGGAAGGGCTAGGGTGCCGTTCGGCCCTGCGCGCGATGGCTGAGCCCTTCCCCGAGACCATACCGAAGAAGCAACGGGTCCAGTCCGTCCTGTTCATGTGCAACTACAACGCCGTGCGCTCGGTGGCGGCGGAGGCGATCGCGCGCGCCTATTTCGGCAAGTCGACCTACGTGCAATCGGCGGGCGTGCGCTCCGGTGAGCCCACGGACCCGTTCATGATCGCCGCCCTCGACGAGATCGGGATCGACGCGAGCCGGCATCGCCCGCGCACCATCGAGGAGCTGGAGGATTGGGAGGGTCTGAACTTCGACCTGATCATCACCCTCGCTCCGGAGGCGCATCACCGCGCCCTCGCCCTGACGCACACGCTCGCCGCTGATGTCGAGTATTGGCCGACCCCGGATCCGACGCTGGTGCAGGACGCCTCCCGCGAGCAGCGCCTCGACGCCTATCGGGACGTCCGCGACGGGCTCACCCGGCGGATCAAGGCCCGGTTGAAGCCGTAGCGGGACGGGATCGCGGCGCGCGGCCGGGGCAGGCCGAGCGCACGGTCTCGCAAAGCGCGGCTCATTTTGTCATGCACCCAGATTCCAGCAGTGCCTAGCAAGTGATCGACGGCAGCCTTCATGATGTAAAGTTCCTCCGCAGCTCGATCCGGAGGAGAACGTCATGAACAAAACGATCCTGTTCGTCGCGGTTGCCACGAACTACGCTGGACTGACACACCAAAGTCTGGCGCAATGGCGTCCCACGGGTGGACTACTTGACGTCACGCTGACGAATCAATGCGCGATGACGGGCGGAGAAGTCGCGTCCGCGAGACCGGACGGCATCTTCTACTGTCCCTCGCGGGCCGCCGCCGTCGATGCCCAAGTCGCCGATGCCAGTCATTTCTATTTCGTCCAGGCATACGGATCGCTCGCCATCCATACCACATCCAAGAAGCTGGCCGATTGCTGGGCCGCCCACGCGCTCGCGACGACGCCGAATGGCCCGCATTACGTCAAGCAGTGGATCAAGCACTGGCGGATCTACGGGACCCCGAACCCGATCTACGGCGCACGCGAACAGCGGATCTCGAACGTACGCAGCTGTTGTGCTTGCGGGGCGTAGGCCGGAACGCGGCCGGCCGCCCTGGCGAGGCCTGCATCGGCGCCGGGATGACGCAGGCGGAACCGCTCAAGCCGCCCGGACAGTGACGAGGAACCTGTCCATCTCGGTCTTGAGCGCGTCGGCGTGCTGCGGCAGGTCCGAGGCGGTAGCGAGCACGTGCGCCGCCGCAATGCCGGTCTGCGCGGCAGCCTGCGCCACGGTCGTGATCGTGACGGTGACCGCGCGGGTGCCTGCCGTCGCGTCCGCAACATGGCAGACGTTGTCCCGCGTTGCGGTGCCCTGCCCCTCTACCGAAGCGGCCACGGATTCCGCTATCTCGGCGATCTCACGGATCCGGCTCAGGATCGCGCTGATCGCACCGACCGCATCGCCGGTGACACGCTGGATCCGGCCGATCTGCCCGGCGATATCCTCCGTCGCCGCCGTCGTCTGCCCGGCGAGCGCCTTCACCTCGGCGGCCACCACCGCGAAGCCGCGCCCGGCGGAGCCGGCACGAGCCGCCTCGATCGCGGCGTTCAGCGCCAGCGGGTTCGTCTGCTCGGCGAGCGCGGCGATCAGCCGGACCACGGTGCCGATCGCTTCCGCCGCCTCGTGCAGCTCCGTCACCAAGGCCGCGGTCTGATCGGCCTCGGCGACGGCCAGCTGGGCCATGTCGGATGAGGCGCTGACCTGGCGGCGGATCTCCTGGTCGAGCCGTCGAGTTGCCCGGTCGCGGCCGCGAATGTGGCGATGTTGGCCTCGGCCTGCCCGGCGGCGACCCGGTTGGAGTCCCGAGCTGTCCCCTGGGCCGTATCGGCCATCTGCCGCGCGGTCGCCTGAAGCGCAGCGGCCGCGGAAGCGACCCGGGCGATGATCCCGGCGACGGCGCGCTCGAAGCGTTCGGCCATCTCCTGGGTGGCCGCCCGGCACCGCGCCTCGGCCGACCGGCGCGCCTCGGTGGACACGTCTTCCAGCAACCGGGCACAGAACACATCTATTCGAAATCTATAGATTTTTTTTCGCCGGGCGATTTTTCAAATCCGCCCCTGGACAATCCGAGCCGACGCGGAGGGCTCGGCAGATCTGACGCGCGATCGTCGGGCGCATCCGCACACCCGAGGTCGGGATTCCACGGGTTGACGGTTGCGGGCCGGTCGTCCTCGCAACGACGCATTCGACAGTCAGCGCGGCGGGAAAGGCAGGGTTTCGGCTCGCCCGGCCGGGGGTCATCGCGCGACGGACACGGTCCCGGGCCCATCACCGGGTCGGGGACCTATCCGCGGCCGCCGATCAACCAGGCGCGGAAGCGGCTGGCAAGCATTGGCCGGGCGCGAACCACGTCGTCGTCGGCGAGGAGCGGCGAGCCCGCCAGGGCCGACAGATACGCGTCCTCGGTGTCCCGACAGGCCCGAAAGGCCGCGTCGGCGGCCAGTTCCCGCTCGGTGAGCACGGCCTGGATCTCGAAGTTGCGGTTGAGGCAGTCGCGCCAGAGGTCGTGCCGCATCGCGGCGTCGCCGCTCGCCCGTGCCGTACCGCAGCCGACGACCAGCAGCGCCGCGAGAGACAGGACCGGCGACAGGTGGCGGGCTGGCAGCATCGATCAGGCACTCCGTCCCCGGACAGAATGCCACCGATAGGGTTAGCAACCGGTTAAGATATCGGCTCGGAGGCGAGAGGCACCCGCGGGCGGCGCCCGACGCGGCAGCCTCAGCGATTGGCGGTTGTGACGGGCGAGGTGACGCCGCCGAGCGACACCCAGGCGACAGCGTCCTGGCTCTCGCGCTTGATGAACACGTAGCCGGTCCGGTGCCAGGGCAGGATCGCGTTGGTCTTGTTGTCCAGGACGAGGTCGCCCCGGTCGGTGACCAGCGTCAGCACCGCGTGGCCCTCGCCCTTCTCGTCGATCACCACGGTCATGCGCATCGCCCGCCGCGGCAGGCCCGCCTCGGCCAGCATGTGGCGCTTGAGCAGCTGGAAGTCCTCGCAATCGCCGATGCCGTCCTCGGCTAGGTCCCAGCGGTCGGCCACGTGCAGGTGGTCCTGGTCGGTCATCGGCTCGACCACCTTGTTCACCCGCCGGTTCACCGACACGATCGTCGCCCAGGTCGCCGGCGTCAGGCTGATCCGCGACGGCTCGGTCCGGTCCACCGCGCATTCCGCCGCGTAGCTCTGGCAGAACGTCACCCACGCGGCGATCGGACGGGCATCACCCTGCACCTTGGCACCGGCCTCGGACGGCAGGCTCGCCAGCGTCTGCGCCGCCGCAGGGAGCGCGAGCCCGGCCAGGCCGAGGACCGAGAGGGCGAGGCCGAAGACCGCGCGGCGAGGGCCGGAGAGCCGACGCGATGCGGAGCCGGAGACCAGTCCCTGCACCTTGGAAACCGCGAACCGCATCGCCGTGACCCAACCGTTAAGCTCTCGTTAACGAAAGCTCTCACGCCGGCGGGCCGGCGGCAATCCGCCGATTAACAAAAGGTTAATGCTGTGCGCAACGCGGATAATGCAGGACGGCCACATCGTTGTGATCGCGGGTTCGCCGCCTGCGCGAAAACGTGAATGAACACCGAGACCTTCCTGATCGGCGAAGGTCGTTATCCCCGCGCCGCATCCCCGGGAAACAGCCTGTGGGCGGCAGGAGGAAATCTCATGCGGTGCGCAGCAAGCAGGGTTACCGGGATCGTCCTGGCCGGACTCGCAGCAGGTGCTCTCGGTCCGGTCGCGGCCTTCGCGGCCCCGACCACGCCGCCCGCGGCGTCCGGCGGGACGAGCGCCGCCGACCTGAAGAGCGACGGTCCGACACAGCCGGCCAAGGTCCAGGACGGCCAGTACACCGACAAGAACGGCGACCCGACCTACCACGTCACCGACAACGGCAAGAAAGTCGACTGGTACACGATGTCCGGCTATCTCCGGTACAACGCCAACTGCATCGTCTGCCACGGGCCGGACGGCATGGGCTCGACCTACGCGCCGTCTCTGGTCGATGCCCTCAAGGGCATGGACTACGCGCACTTCGCCGGGATCATCGTCGGCGGCAAGAAGGACGTGAACGCCTCGCAGGAGCTGGTCATGCCGGCCTTCGGGGATAACCGGAACGTCATGTGCTACATGCCCGACATCTATACGTATCTGCGTGCCCGCTCCGACGGCGCGCTGGGCCGCAACCGTCCCCCCGAGCACGAGCCCAAGCCGGCGGCTTTCGAGAAGGCCGAGGATGCCTGCATGAAGTGACGGTCCAAATGGACCTGACGGGGCGGTCCTGACCGACTGAACCTGAGCGCGCATCGAGCCGCAAAGTTGCGTGGTTCGGTTGCGCACGACATACTCCGCGTAAGACGCTGAAGAGCGGGCGCCAAGCTCGCCGAGGGGGTCGCAGGGGGTGGAACGTGGTTCAGGGATCGGGGGTTCGCCGCCATCTGTGCGGCATCTGCACGGCCTGGACGGAGGCGGCCTCGGCCACCGACGCGGTCGGGGACGTGGCCCGGGCCGTCGGCGATTCCGCCCTGTCGCAGATCGTGGTGTTCTTCTCCGCCGATTACGATGCCGAGATGCTGGCCCGCGAGTTGGAGACCCGGTTTCCCGGCGTTCCAGTGGCCGGCTGCTCGATGTCGGGCGGCATCGCGCCGGCCGGCGGTCTAGACCGTGGCCTCGTCGCCATCGCGTTTCCAGCCGAACGCTTCCGCATCGTCTCGACGGTGCTGGATGCCATCGACCATCTCGACGTCGAGCGGACCGCGTCCGCGGTCCGCTCGCTGCGCCGGACGCTCGATCCGTCGGAGCGCTGCCGCGAGGGTGACCCGGCCGCGGCCGGGCGGCGCTTCGCGCTCTCGCTGATCGACGGCCTCACCAATGCCGAGGAAACCGTGGTCTCGGCCATCGCCTGGGCGCTCGACGGGATCCCGATCGTCGGCGGCTCGGCCGGCGACGACCTGCGCTTCCGGGACGCGGTCCTGCTCCACGGCGGCAAGATCCACCGCAAGGCGGCGGTCCTGGTGCTGGTCGAGACGGATTTCTCGGTGGAGATCTTCAAGAGCGACAATTTCGAGCCGACTCGGACCAAGTTCGTGGTCACGGCGTCGGACGGCGAGCGGCGCACCGTGCACGAGCTGAATGCCGAGCCGGCGGCGCGCGAATACGCGATGGCGATCGGCCTCGATCCCGAAGGCCTGTCGCCGATGAGCTTCGCCGCCTACCCGCTCGCCGTGAAGGTCGGGGGCGAGTATTTCTGCCGGTCGATCCGCCGGATGAACGAGGACGGCTCGCTGAGCTTCTTCTGCGCCGTCGACGAGGGCGTCGTGCTGACGCTGGCCGAGCCGCGCGACATCGTCGCCTCGACGCGGGCGGAGCTGACCCGGCTCGACGCGGCGCTCGGCGGGGTCGACCTGATCATCGGCTTCGAATGCGTGCTGCGCCGTCTCGACGCCGAGAGCCGCCAGGTGCGCCACGGCATCACCGACCTCTACCGCCGCTACAACGTCGTCGGCTTCGAGACCTTCGGCGAGCAGTACCGGGCGATGCACCTGAACCAGACCTTCACGGGCATCGCTATCGGCAAGAGCCTGGCCGTGGCGGAACCCGGCGACGCCCTGCCCCCGGTGGCCTCGTGACCGTCCATGCCGGCGGGCTCGAGACCGACGCGTCCCTGCACCGGCGGATCGAGAAGCTCGAGCGCATCAACGCCGCGCTGATGTCCCATGTCGAGCGGACCATGGACCAGCGGGGCAGCGCCTACTCGCTGTTCCAGACCGCCATCATGCTGGAAGGCCGGGTCCGCACCCGGACCGAGGAGCTCACCGGGCTGATGCACCGGCTGGAGCGCTCCAACGCGGCGCTGGGTGCCGCCAAGGAGGAGGCCGAGACCGCGAACCGGTCCAAGACCCGCTTTCTCGCAGCGGCGAGCCACGACCTGCTGCAGCCCGTGAACGCCGCTCGCCTGTCGATCTCGGCGCTGGCCGACCTCGACGTGCCGCCGGAGGCGCGCATCATCGCCGGCCAGGTGGAGCGCGGGCTCCAGACGATCGAGGACCTGATCAAGACACTCCTGGACATCTCCAAGCTCGATGCCGGCATCGTCCGGCCGCAACTGCAGCCGGTGTTCCTGCCCGACCTGCTGGCCGAGCTGGCGGAGAGCTTCAAGCCGTTCGCGGAGCGCAAGGGCCTGCGGCTCTCGGTGCGCTGCCCGGACCTGACCGTCACCAGCGACGTGGTCCTGCTGCAGCGCATCCTCCAGAACCTGGTCTCGAACGCGGTCCGGTACACGAGCGCGGGCGGCATCGTCCTGGCCGCGCGGCGGCGCGCCGGCGGCGTCCGGGTGGAGGTGACCGATACCGGCTGCGGGATCAGCGCCGAGGAACGCGACCTCGTCTTCGACGAGTTCTTCCGCGGCGGCGCGCGCACCGCCACCGGGGAGGAGCCGGGGCTGGGCCTCGGCCTGTCGATCGTCCGGCGCATGGCCCAGGCGCTGGACCATCCGCTGAGCCTCGCCTCCCGGCCCGGCCACGGCACCCGCGTCGCGCTGTCCCTGCCCTTGAGCGCCGTTCCGGCCGCCGGCGCGCCGCCCGCTCCCGTGGCGACCCGGCTGTCGGGGGCGCATGTCCTG
Source organism: Methylobacterium sp. FW102-HT35C08 (assembly GCF_058790235.1). Lineage (NCBI taxonomy): Bacteria > Pseudomonadati > Pseudomonadota > Alphaproteobacteria > Hyphomicrobiales > Methylobacteriaceae > Methylobacterium > Methylobacterium sp. FW102-HT35C08. Next base: position 3,965,165 of record NZ_JBYTCL010000002.1, read on the forward strand.
GTGGTCGAGAACGACGCCTCCACGGCCGACGCCCTCGCGCGCCTGCTCCAGAACTGGGACGCGCGGGTCTCGACCTTCCGCGATCTCGCCGGCGTTCAAGCGGCCGTCGCGGCCGGGGCGCCGCCGCCGGACATCCTCGTGCTCGATTACCACCTCGACGACGGCGCCTGCGGGCTCGACGTCGCCGCCTACCTCCAGGCCGGGCGCACCGATCCGCTCCCGGTCATCGTGACGACCGCGGATCATACCGAGGACGTCGAGGCGCGGGTCGTGGCGGCGGGGGCCGAGCTCGTGCGCAAGCCGATCAAGCCGGCGCAGCTCCGTTCGCTGTTGACCTACATGCTCGCCTGAGCGGCGCCCCGGGCCGCGCATGGACGCGCCGATCGGTCGCCCGAGGCGAACAAACCCGCCCGCGCCGTGACATACAACACACCGCGCCCCTCGACGGGCCGCCGGCGCTGCGCGACAGGAAGCCAGTCTTCGTGGCGCGACCGCGCCCGGATTTTTCCCAACGATCGACGTCACGGCCGTCCGGGACGCCGCAGGAGCGCGCGCGATCATGGCGCAGGTCCCGCCCGGTTCAGGCGCCGCCGCACAGGGCAGCAGCACCGACGGCCTGCCGCCGCGGGAGCGCGTCCTCGCCATGGCGGCGGTCGGGCTCGCCATGACCATGGCGGTGCTCGACGGCGCCATCGTCAACGTCGCCCTGCCGGTCATGGCCAAGGACCTCGCGGTCAAGCCGGCCGACGCGATCTTCGTCGTCAACGCCTACCAGATCGCCGTCACCGCGAGTCTGCTGCCGCTCGCCTCCCTCGGCGACATCTTCGGCTTCCGGAAGGTCTACCTGCCGGGCCTCGCGATCTTCGTGGCCGCATCGCTTGCCTGCGCGGTCGCGCCGAGCCTGCCGCTGCTGATCGCGGCCCGGATCGTCCAGGGTCTCGGCGCCGCGGCGATCATGAGCGTCAATATCGGCTTCGTGCGCTTCATCTACCCGCACCGGATGATCGGCCAGGGCGTCGCCAACGTCGCGCTGGTGGTCGCCGTGGCCTCGGCCGCGGGCCCGACCGTGGCGGCCGCGATCCTGTCGGTGGCGACTTGGCCCTGGCTGTTCCTGGTCAACATCCCGGTCGGCCTGCTGGCGCTGGCGGTGGCCTCGCGCACCCTGCCGGTGACGCCGGCGAGCGGACGGCCCTTCGATCTCGTGAGCGCGATCCTCAATGCGCTGACCTTCGGCCTCCTGATCATCGGCATCGACGGCCTCGGGGACCCGGAGGGCCAGCGGATCGCCGTCGCGGAACTGGCGGGCGCCCTCGTGATCGGTGCGGTGTTCGTGCGGCGCCAGATCCGGCTGCCCGCACCGCTCCTGCCGGTCGACCTCCTGCGGATCCCCGCCTTCGCTCTGTCGATGGCGACCTCGGTGGCCTCGTTCTGCGCCCAGATGGTCTCCTACGTGGCGCTGCCCTTCTACTTCCAGGACGTGCTGCACCTCTCCAGCACCCAGACCGGCTTCCTGCTGACGCCCTGGCCGATCGCGGTCGCCGCCATGGCGCCGATCTCCGGGCGGCTCGCCGACCGCTATCCGCCCGGGATCCTCGGCGGGATCGGGCTGGCCATGATGGCCGCCGGCCTCGTCTGCATGACGCTGCTGCCCGCCGCGCCCGCCACCCTCGACATCGTCTGGCGCCTCACCCTGTGCGGCCTCGGATTCGGCCTCTTCCAGTCGCCGAACAACAAGGTGATCGTGACCTCGGCCCCCCGAGAGCGGGCGGGCGGGGCGAGCGGGATGCAATCGACCGCGCGCCTCACCGGCCAGTCGCTCGGCGCCGCCCTCGTGGCGGTGATCTTCGGCCTGACCCACGGGCTCGGGGCCGATCGGGCCGTGACCCTCTCCCTGTCCTGCGCGGTGGCGCTCGCCGTGATCGGCGGCTGCGCCAGCGTCCTGCGGCGGAGCCGGAGCGGCTAGACGGCTCCGGCATGCCACCGACCGGGCGGGCCTGCGTTGACGCCCCGATTTAGTCGCTCGATCGTCACGTGCTGGAGAATCCCATGGATCTCGATCTTACAGGCCGGAAGGCCCTCGTCACCGGCTCGACCGCCGGCATCGGCTACGCCATCGCCAAGGAGCTGTGCGACCTCGGCGCCGAAGTCGGCCTCAACGGCCGCACGCCCGAGCGGGTCGAGGCGGCCCTCGCCAAGTTGCGGGGCGAGGCGAGAGCCGGCCGCGCCTTCGCGGCGGCGGGCGACGTGTCGACAGACGCGGGCGTCGCCGCGCTGGTGCGGGATCTGCCGACCGTCGACATCCTGGTCAACAACACCGGGATCTTCGAGCCGAAGCCGTTCTTCGAAATCCCCGACGCGGACTGGCAGCGCTTCTTCGACGTCAACGTGATGAGCGGCGTGCGCCTCTCACGGGCCTACACGCCGGGCATGGCGGAGCGGGGCTGGGGCCGGGTGATCTTCATCTCCAGCGAGTCCGGCATCAACACGCCGACCGAGATGGTCCATTACGGGATGACCAAGACGGCACAGCTCGCGGTCTCGCGCGGCCTCGCCCAGACGGTCGCGGGCAGCGGCGTCACCGTGAACAGCGTCCTGCCCGGACCGACGCTGTCGGAGGGCGTCGCGGAATTCATGACGCAGATGGCCGGCGGACAGGCCGATGCCGACCTGGAGGCCATGGGCCGCAAGTTCGTCGCCGAGCATCGCCCCAGCTCCCTGATCCAGCGCCTTGCGCGGGTGGAGGAGGTCGCCAACCTGGTCGCCTATCTCTGCAGCCCGGCGGCGAGCGCCACGACCGGCGCCGCCCTGCGGGTGGATGGCGGTGTCCTCCAGGGCCTCGCCTAGAGCGGCTTCGGATCACGGGACAGGCGTGAAGGGCCGCAGTTCCCGTGCGGGCGACAGAAGGCGCATCGCGCGATCGTCCTCGGCCGCCCGCGCAATCCGCTTCGCCGTATGAAGGCGTCGCAGCCGCTTTCACCCCGTCATTCCGGAGTCGCGCAGCGGAGCCCGGAATGACGGCGGCTCACCGTGCGCTGGGCATCCTCATGACGGGCGGCTGCCGCACGCAAATGAAGCGACGAAACTCCTAGAGCCGTCGGCCCGGTGAAGGGCCGGGCTTGGCTCTAGGGTAAGATCAGGCCTTCAGGTGCGCCGCGAGATGCTTGTTCATCTCGAACATCGAGCACTTGTCCTTGCCGAAGACCTTCTTGAGCTTGTCGTCGGCGACGATCTCGCGCTTGTTCTCGGGGTTCTGAAGGTTGTTCTTCTTGATATAATCCCAAACCTTGCTGACCACCTCGCCGCGGGGCAGCGGGCTGGTGCCGACGATGGCGCCGAGCTCGGCCGAAGGCTTCAGCGGCTGCTGCAGGGCATTCGGCTTGGTGCTGGCGGACTTGGTCGCAGCGGGCTTCGCAGCCTTGGCCGGAGCGGCCTTCTCTGCAGTCTTGGTGGTCTTGGCTGCCTTCGGCGCAGCTTTCTCGGTCTTTGTGGCCATAAAATTCCTCCGGTTCTCGGGCCGCAGGCCGGGGCATGATCGCCCCACGGCCGAGCCAGCATAGCAGCAACTAAGCGGTGCCGCTGCCGTTCCAAGGGGAAATCGCCTTCGCGCCCCCCTCATCCACAAGGCAGGCGCCAGAATCCACGCCGGAGCGGCCGGATTGGCGCGAGCGGGAAGATTATTCACCGGATTCACGCCGATGAAACCTGCTCTTAATGATCCTGCCGCTGAAGTACAGTCATGATCGCCCCCGCCCTCACACTCGCGCTGCTGCTCGCCACCGGGCTGATCACTGGTCTCGGGCTCAGCATCCGGGCCGAACCGGCCGCTTCCGGCATGGAGCCGGGTCGCGGCCTCATCTGAACTGAGCGCGGCGCATCGCTGTTGCGGCCCGGGCCTGCCCGGTGCATCTGCCGGCCGGCATGACTGATCCGACCGCACTCACGGCCCTGGAAAGCACCGCGCACATCGTTCAGGTGGCGCTGAGCCCCGTCTTTCTCCTGTCCGGCATCGCGACGCTGCTGAACGTCTTCGGTGCCCGGCTCGCCCGGGTGGCGGATCAGGCCGACCGCGTCTCCGGCCTGCTGGCCGGTGCGGGCGAGGCGGAGCGCATCCTCCTGGGCCGGCGCCTCGACCGCCTACACCAGCGTTCGCTCGCCCTCGACGCCGCGGTGTTCCTGGCCGCCCTCGGCGGCGTGGCCACCTGCGGCTCGGTGCTGACGCTGTTCGTCGGAGCGCTGCGCGACAACACGGTGGCGACCCTGCTGTTCGGCCTTTTCGGTGCGGCGATCCTGTGCACGCTGTGCGCCCTCGTCGCCTTCGGCTTCGAGATGCTCCTGGCGAGCCGCTCGGTTCGGGACCGGATCAACCAGCGGCGGGCGAGCGCCGGCCTGCCGGCCGATCTCTGAGCGCTCCGCGGGCCGAGCCGAGACGCACGTCTAACCGCGCCGCAACCATGCACGGCGCGGGGCGCACGGAACCCGTCCGCATCGACCCGCTTGGTCCGCAGGGATGACCGGATGCGGCCCCTGCCGCGTCGACGAACCGGGAGTGACCATGCCGACGGACCTACCCAAAGAACGCGCCGTGCGGAAGCCGGGCACGCTGGAACTCGATCCCATGGGCGAGGGCATCGCCATCGACGAGACCAGCCGGCTGATCGGCTCCAACAAGGTCGAGGGCACGGCCGTCTATGACCGGACCGGCCGCCATCTCGGCGCCGTCCACAATTTCATGGTGGATAAGATAACCGGGCAGGTCGCCTACGCGGTCCTGGCCTTCGGCGGCTTCCTGGGGCTCGGGGAGAACCATCATCCCCTGCCGTGGAAGGCGCTGACCTACAGCACCGAACTCGGGGGCTACGTGGTCGATATCGATCCGGGCGTCCTCGCCGGGGCGCCGAGCCACGGGCCGGGTGAGGACGGCTTCGCGGATCCGGCCTATGGCGGCCGGATCGAGGATTACTACGGACGGCGTGCGCCGACCGCCTGAGCGGTCGGGCGGCCCGCGCCGCGCCGCGCGCTCAGAACTTCCCGCCGAGGCCGACGCTGCCGCCGGGCGACAGCATCGGACCCATCGAGCCGCTACCGCCGCTGCCGCCGACCGCGGCGTTGCCGCCATCGAGATCCTCGCGCCGGATCCGGCGCTCGCCGTTATCGGCGCTGCGGGTCGAGGCTCCGGCGCTTTTCGGGATCGCGAGCTGCTTCGTCGGCGCGGTCTGCAGCGGCTGGCCGTCGGCATCGACCGCGGCGTTCCGCGGCTCGCGGTTCGGCAGCGATCCCCGCAGGGACGGCGGGAGCCCAACCTCCGTGGCCGGCATCACGCCGCCGCCGCCACCGAGCGCCTGGCAACCTGCCACGAGGCCGGCCAGGGCAACGCCGAGCGCAAGGCCGCGCGCAGCGGCGCGTCGCGACGAGGGGAGGGTCGACATCGTGCAGTCCTCGCAAGGGGCCGCGGTGCTGTCCACGGCTCGCATGAGCTCTCGCATGAGCTTGTGCGCGGGTTTCTACGCCGGGGATGCGGCGAAAACCAGACAGTACCGTCTCCGACCGGCGCCCGCCTTCCGCAACGGTCCGATCCTTGCGGCCCGCCCGGCGTGATCCATAACTTCGCCCAGGTCCTGCGGCACGAGAGCCCATCGCAGGCGGGGTCCGGCCGGCGGCGGACCTCGAACCAGCCGATACGGTCGCGGTTGCGCCGGCGTGCCGGCTGGGCCCGACCCTTCCTCAGAGGACGAAGCGTGTTCAGAACCAACCGGATGATCGCGGTCGTGACGCTTGCCCTCTGGGCATCGGGGGCCGCGGCGCAGGCCCAGTCCAGCGGCAGCGAGGGCGCATCCGGTCAAGCTCCGCCCTCGGCCCCCGCGGCGAACCCGACCCCGGGCCTAACCGCCGCGCCGGCCCCCGCGGCTCCGCCCGCCCCAACCCCGCCGGGACCTCCCCCGGCTCCCCTGCCGCAAGCCCAGCAGCAGGGCACGCCGGCCACGGTCCTCGACACCCAGGATTACGAGAGCCTGCTCGGTCGCAGCGTGCGCAGCGCCGGCGGCGACGAGCTGGGCCGGGTCATCGACATCATCATCGACAAGGACGGGCATCCGCGCGCCGCGATCATCGATTTCGGCGGCTTCCTGGGCGTCGGCACCCGCAAGATCGCGGTGGACTGGCGCGCCCTGCGCTTCGCCCCGGACGGCGGCAAGGAACGCAAGCTGTCCGTCGCGCTGACCCGCAACCAGGTCCGCGTGTCGCCCGAATACAAGGCCGGCGAGCCGATCGTGGTGCTCGGCCCCGCCAGCCCGGCGGCGCCCGGGAGCGAGAGCGAGCAGGCGGCCACCGCGGCCGTGCCCGCCGCGCAGCCTGCGCCGGCCGCGGTCGCTCCGCCCGCCACACCGGCGACCACTCCGGCCAGCCCTGCGGCAGCGCCCCCGCCCGCGCCGACGGGCGCCGCCCCGACCACGGCCGCCAGCCCGCCGGAGAAGGCGCCGGATAAGTGACGGTGGCCCGATTGAAGGTTCGAACCGCCACCTCAACCCGCGAGCGCGAGGTGTCCCGGCAAGATATCCGCTCCCGCCCCCTGCGCCTGAAGGATCAGGCGGCCGAGAGCGCGCGCGAGCCGATGCCGATGACCGAGGCGCATCCTGCCGGGCGCGCGATCGCGCCGGCGAGCCGCTACGGCCTCGATGGCTTCGCGTTCTTTGTCGCCAATCTACAGACCGGCTTCGGGCCGTTCCTGGCGGTCTACTTCTCGCAGGCCAAGTGGACGCAGTCCGACATCGGCTTCGCTCTGACCGTCGGCAGCCTCGTCGCCCTGCTCGGGCAGGTGCCGGGCGGCGCCTTCGTCGACGTGGTGCGCTCGAAGCGCTTCGCCGCCGCCGTGGCGGTGATCGGCATCGCGGGCAGCGCCTTCGCGCTCGCGGTCTGGCCGAGCTTCCTGGTGGTGCTGCTGGCGATGGCGGTCCATTCGGGGGCGAGCTGCGTCCTCACGCCGGCCATCGCGGCGATCAGCATCGGCCTGGTCGGGCGCGCCCATGCGGGCGAGCGCCTCGGCCGGAACGCGAGCTTCGCAGCTTTGGGCAACGCCCTCGGCGCGGCCGGTATGGGCGCGATCGGCTACTACCTGTCGAACGGCGCCGTGTTCTACCTGACGGCCGCGCTCGGGCTCCCGGCGGTCATCGCCCTGTCGCGCATCCGCGCCCAGGACATCGATCCGAGCGTGTTCAAGGAGCCGGCCGCGCCGCAGCAGGCGCCGCGCCCGTCCGGGCAGGACGGCATCCGCTCCCTGCTGACCAACCGCGGACTGCTGTGCTTCTCGGCCTGCATGGTGCTGTTCTTCCTCGCCAACGCCGCGATGCTGCCGCTCGTGGGCAGCGTCCTGACGCTGCGCACGAGCGAGACGGCGACCGCGCTGATCGCCGCCTGCATCATGATCCCGCAGGCGGTCCTGGCGGTCAGCGCCCCGGCGGTCGGCCGGGCGGCCGAGCGATTCGGGCGCTATCCGGTGCTGCTCCTCGGCTTCGGCGCCCTGCCCGTCCGCGGCCTGCTGCTCGCCTACACGACCAATCCGTACGGCCTCGTCGCCATCCAGGTGCTCGACGGGGTCTCGGCCTCCGTCCTCGGCGTGATGGTGCCGCTCATCGTCTCGGATCTCACCCGCGGCACCGGGCGTTTCAACCTCGCCCTCGGCGCCGTCGGAACCGCCATGGGCATCGGCGCCGCCCTCTCGACCTCGCTCGCCGGGATCATGGCCGACCATCTCGGCAGCCACAGCGCCTTCCTGGGGCTGGCCTGCATGGGATTTGCGGCCTTCATGCTGGTGGCGCTCATTATGCCCGAGACGCGCCAGACCGATCCCGCGGCCTGAGCGGCCGCGGCATCGGTTTCGCTTGTGTATGTCTGAACCGCTCAAGTGGCGTTCAGGTTGGAGCGATAAAAGGCGCGCGATACGAGGCGGGACGGTGCAACAATGGCAACGCTCTCGCGTTGCCGCTGCGGGTCAGTTTGCGCCCGCGCTGCACGCCGCCTTAACCCGCAAGCCCACGCCGCGCGAATACGGAATGGTCACCGCGATGGAAGAGCTGCACCGATACGCCGACAGGCCCTTCGCCTTCGTCGGGCGGTATCTCCGCCGGCGCTGGCTGCCGCACTTGGTCATCCTGATCTCCGTGCTCGGCGCCGTCGGCTTCTCGGTCTCGACCGACTACGCCCTCAAGGGCGTGGTCGACGCGCTGACGAAGGGACCCGGCCCGGGCAACACCGTGGTCTGGAGCGCTCTCGCGGTCCTGATCGGCTTCATCGCCGCCGACAACATGCTCTGGCGCGTGGCGGCCCTGACCGGCGCCTTCACCTTCGTGGGCATCACCGGCGACATCCGGCGTGACCTGTTCCGGCACCTGACCGGCCATTCCCCGACCTTCTTCTCGGACCGCCAGCCGGGCACCCTGGCGTCGCGCATCACGGCGACCTCGAACGCGATCTTCACGGTCGAGAACATGTTCGTGTTTAACGTGATGCCGCCGACGGTCGCGGCCTTCGGTTCGATCGCCTACATCGCCACCGTCAACACCACGATGGCGGCGATCCTGGCCAGCGTGTTCGCCGCGGTCGTCGTGCTGATGTTCAAGATGGCGTCCGCCGGCAAGCCGCTGCACCACGACTTCGCCGCCAAGGCGGCCTCCGTCGACGGCGAGATGGTCGATCTCGTCGGCAACATGTCGCTGGTGCGCGCCTTCTCGGCGTTCAAGCGCGAGGGCCAGCGTTTCGAGGGCACGATCGCCACCGAAATGCGGGCTCGCCGGTCGTCACTGCTCTACCTCGAGAAGCTGCGCATCGTGCACGCGGTGCTCACCGTGCTCGCCGTGTTCGGCCTGCTCTACTGGGCGATCCAGATGTGGGAAGCCGGCCAGGCGACCAACGGTCAGGTCGTTCTGGTCTGCACCCTCGGCATCCGGATCCTCGCCGCCACCCGCGACCTCGCAGTCGCGCTGGTCGACGCCACGCAGCACACGGCCCGCCTGTCCGAGGCGCTCCACACCCTGCTCCAGCCCCACGACCTCGTGGACCATCCGGAGGCGAAGCCCCTCACCGGCCAGGGCGCGCAGATCGCCTTCGAGCACGTCGCCTTCAGCTACCCGGACGGGCGCCCGGTCTTCACGGATTTCGACCTCGTGATCGAGCCGGGCCAGCGCGTCGGCCTCGTCGGCAAGTCGGGCGGCGGCAAGTCGACCCTGTTCTCGCTGATCCAGCGCTTCTACGACGTGCAGAGCGGGTCGATCCGGATCAACGGCCAGGACATCGACCGGGTGACGCAGGAATCCCTGCGCGAGGCGATCACGGTGGTCCCGCAGGACGTGTCGATGTTCCACCGCTCCTTGCGCGAGAACATCCGCTACGGCCGGCCCGACGCCACCGACGAGGAGGTCTGGCAGGCCGCCGAAGCCGCCCACTGCACCGACTTCATCCAGGCCCTGCCGGAAGGGTTCGACACGATGGTCGGCGACCGCGGCGTCAAGCTCTCGGGCGGCCAGCGCCAGCGCATCGCCATCGCGCGGGCCATCCTCAAGAACTCGCCGATCCTGCTCCTCGACGAGGCGACCTCGGCGCTGGACGCCGAGTCGGAACAGGCGATCCGGCACGCTTTGGCCAATCTCATGAAGGGCCGGACCGTCATCGCCATCGCCCACCGGCTGTCGACGCTGCAGGATTTCGACCGCATCGTCGTGCTGGAGGGCGGCCGCATCGCCCAGGACGGGTCGCCCGACAAGCTGACCCATCTCGACGGCTTCTTCCGGGAGCTGATGAAGAAGGAATCCATGGGCACGGCGCTCGCCGCCGCGTGAATCCGGTTCGTCGAGCGGACTCACCGCAGCCGTCTGTGCGAGCGTCGCGAAGCAATCCCGTTGCGCCACGCTTGCCGAGGTCGCGCCGCTCTGGGTCGCTTCGCTGCGCGCGCGATGACGGTGCGGATCAGGTGACGGCCCGGCGGCCGACGCTCGCCGGCTGATCATCGCATAAACTCGGCCGCTCCGGTTCTCAGTTCTGGTCCGCGCTGCTAGATCACGCGGCGGCCGGACCGGACCTTGCATCGCCCGAGACGTCGCCAACCGGCCCGGTTCCGACGCATCGCGACGCGTGAGCTTCACCGTGCCCGATCTTGCCCTCGTCATCCGGGACATCTCCGAGGAGATGGCTCTGCGCCCTGACCGGGGCGCCGTCGCCGACTACATCCCCGAACTCGCCCGGATCGACCCGAACCAGTTCGGCATGGCGGTGATCGACGCCGAGGGTCGCGTCTTCGCGGGCGGCGACAGCGAGACGCCGTTCTCGATCCAGAGCGTCTCGAAGGTGTTCACCCTCACCCTGGCGCTCGGCATGGTCGGCGACCGGCTGTGGAAGCGCGTCGGCCGCGAACCCTCGGGCAACCCGTTCAACTCCATCGTCCAGCTGGAGCGCGAGCGCGGGGTGCCGCGCAACCCGTTCATCAACGCCGGCGCGATCGCGGTCACCGACGTAATCCTCTCGGGACACGCGCCGCGCGAGGCGCTCGGCGAGATCCTGCGTTTCCTGCAGTTCCTGGCCCAGGATTCGAGCATCGCCATCGACGAGACCGTGGCGGCCTCAGAGAAGCGCACGGGCTTCCGCAACACCGCGCTCGCCAACTACATGAAATCGTTCGGCGTCATCGACAATCCGGTGGACTTCACCCTCGGCGTCTACTTCCACCACTGCGCCATCGCGATGAACTGCCGCCAGCTCGCCATGGCGGGCCGGTTCCTCGCTCATAACGGCATCAACCCGTCGACCGGCCACTCGGTGGTCTCGGCGGAGCGGGCGCGCCGCATCAACGCGATCATGCTGACCTGCGGTCATTACGACGGGTCGGGCGAGTTCGCCTATCGCGTGGGCCTGCCGGGCAAGAGCGGGGTCGGCGGCAGCATCCTGGCGATCGCGCCCGGCAAGGCCTCCATCGCGGTCTGGTCGCCAGGACTCGACGCGGCGGGCAATTCCCATCTCGGTCGGATCGCACTGGAGCGGCTGACGCAGCGCATGGGCTGGTCGGTCTTCGGGGCGTGAGCGGATCCCTTGCGCGGCGCTCGCTTCCGCGGCACTGCGCCGGCCGGGCGCCGCAGCGGCGTGAACAGGATTTAGAAGCATGGCGACGCGTATGGCGGTCCGGGCTACCGCTGAGGTTCCGGATGCCAGCGCCATCCTGGCGCGTCTCGACCGCCTGCCGGCCACCCGCACGGTCTGGCAGCTCGTGGCCCTGCTCGGCCTCGGCTTCTTCTTCGAGCTCTACGACCTGCTGTTCACCGGCTACGTGGCCCCGGGCCTCGTCAAGGCCGGGATCCTGACCCCGACGACACCCGGCCTGTTCGGCGCCAGCGGCGTCGCGAGCTTCGTGGCCGCCCTGTTCACCGGCCTGTTCATCGGCACGCTCGCGTGCGGCTGGCTCGCCGACCGCTTCGGACGCCGGACGATCTTCACGTGGTCGCTCCTCGCCTACACGGCGGCCAACGTGGTGATGGCCTGCCAGACCGACGCCTTCGGCCTCAACCTCTGGCGACTCATCGCGGGGATCGGGCTCGGGCTGGAGATGGTGACGATCGGCAGCTACCTCTCGGAACTGGTGCCGAAGGCGATCCGCGGCCGCGCCTTCGCCCTGTGCCAGGGCATCGGCTTCACCGCAGTGCCGGTGGTGGCGTTCCTGTCCTACCTGCTGATCCCTCTCGCGCCGCTGGGGATCGACGGCTGGCGCTGGGTGGTGCTGATCGGCGCCTCTGCCGCCATCGTGGTCTGGTGGATGCGCGCGGGCCTGCCGGAGAGCCCGCGCTGGCTGGTCGAGCACGGGCGGCTCGCGGAGGCCGACGCGGTCCTGAAGCAGCTGGAAGCGCGCATCGCGGCCGAACACGGTCGGCCGCTGCCGGCCCCCTCCGCGCCAGAGCCGGTCTCGCCGCGCGGCGCGTTCCGCGACCTGTGGGTCCAACCCTATCGGCGCCGGGCGCTGATGATGGCCGGGTTCAACGTGTTCCAGACCGTGGGCTTCTACGGCTTCGCCAACTGGGTGCCGACCTTGCTGGTCGCGCAGGGCATCACCGTGACGTCGAGCCTCGCCTACACGGCGCTGATCGCGCTCGCCGCCCCGATCGGGCCGCTGATCGGCCTGGCCATCGCCGACCGGTTCGAGCGCAAGCACGTCATCGTGGCCGCCGCCCTCGTCTACATCGCCTGCGGGCTGACCTTCGCGCAGACGCGCGACGTCACCGCTATCGTCGTGCTGGGGATCGGGCTGACGCTCGCCTCCAACGTGATGTCCTACAGCTTCCATGCCTATCAGGCCGAGCTGTTCCCGACCGGCATCCGCGCCCGGGCGGTCGGCTTCGTCTATTCCTGGAGCCGCTTCTCGGCGATCTTCACGGGCTTCATCATCGCGTTCGTGCTGCGCGAGACCGGCACGCCGGGGGTGTTCCTGTTCATCTCGGCGGCGATGCTGGCGGCAGGCCTGCTCGTCGGCCTCCTCGGCCCGCGGACGCGGGATGTGGCCCTGGAGAAGATTGCCGGGTGAGGCTCCTCTCGGGCTCGGCGGCGGAACGAGGCGGTCGCGGCGCGCCCGGGGCAGCGCGCCGTGCAGGACTTGGCCGGGCTCCCGAAGTCGGAGGTGCTCGATTGCCGAGAGCGCTTCATCGCGATCAGGACATCGGCGGAAGCGGGATCAGTTCGGCCGGCCAGCCGGGCCACCCAGAGCCGAGCATAGGCCGGGCTATGGCAGGCTCCGCAGGTGAAGAAGACGCGGCCGGGCAGGTTCCATCGCTGCACCGGATCGCGCTTTGCTCGAGGGATCCTGCGCAAATACCGGCACCGTCTAGACCTCGGGCCGGCTCTCAGCACCTAGGACCTGTGCTACGCTGGGAGTCATGGTCGCACAGCCTAAGCTGCGGATGAACGTCGACGAATTCCTGGCCTGGGCCGAGGATCGGCCCGGACGCTTCGAGTTGGTCGACGGCGAGGTGTTCGCGATGTCGCCGGAGCGGGTCCGGCATGCCGAGGTCAAAGCCGCAGCTTATCTGGCTCTCCGATCAGCGCTGAATCAGGCGCAACGTGCCTGCTTCGCACTGCCGGACGGTATCAGTGTCCGCATCGGTGCGGATACCGTTTTCGAGCCCGACGCTCTCGTCTATTGCGGCGCGCGTGCCCATCCCGATGCGACCGAGATCACCAATCCTATCATCGTCGTCGAGGTACAGTCGCCGAGCACACGTGCCGTCGATTCGGGTCTCAAGCTCGCCCGCTACTTCAGCCTCGCGAGCGTGATGCACTATCTGATCGTGGATCCGGTGAAGCGCCTCGTCATCCATCACCAACGCGCCGAAGGCGGCCTGATCGAGACGCGTATTGCGATAGCCGGCACGCTTGACCTAACCCCGCCCGGCCTGAGCCTACCCGTGCCGGACCTGTTCGCCGATCTCCCGCCAGCCTCCGACGACGCTTGATCCGAACCTGCACGGATGCCACAGCCGCGCGAACGCGAATCAGGACGCCCGTATGACCGCACCCCTCGATCTCCTCGTGCTCGGCAACGCCATCGTCGATGTGATCGCCCGCACGGACGACGCCTTCCTGTCCACGCAGGGCGTCACCAAAGGCGCCATGCAGCTCATCGACGAGGGGCGGGCCGAGGCGCTGTTCCAGGCGATGGGGCCGGCCACGATCGTCTCGGGCGGCTCGGGCGCGAACACCGCGGTCGGCGCAGCGCTTCTGGGGACCAAGACTGGCTTCGTCGGCAAGGTCCGGGACGACGAGCTCGGCGGCCTTTTCAGCCACGACCTCAAGGCGACCGGCGTCGGCTTCACCGTCCCGGCGGCGAGCGAGGGGCCGGCGACCGCCCGCTGCTTCGTCCTCGTCACCCCGGACGGCGAGCGCACGATGAACACCTACCTGGGCGCCTGCCAGGGCCTGACGCCCGACGATGTCGACAAGGCGCTCGTGAGCTCCGCCCGCGTCGTCTACCTCGAAGGCTATCTCTGGGACCCGCCGGCCGCCAAGGACGCGTTCCGCAAGGCCGCTCAGATCGCCCACGCATCCGGAAATGCCGTCGCACTGACCCTGTCGGACGCGTTCTGCGTCGGCCGCTACCGTGACGAGTTCCTGGAGCTCGTGCGGGATGGCAGCGTCGACATCCTGTTTGCCAATATCGGCGAGTTGCAGAGCCTCTATCAGACCGACGATCCCGAGGCCGCCGTGGCGGCGCTCAGGGACGAGCGCAATGCCCGCGGCCGCCACCTCCTCGGCCTCGTCACGCGCTCTTCGGATGGTGCGCTTGTCGTGCAGGGCGGCGAGGTCCGTTCGGTCGAGGCGAGCCCGGTGCACGAAGTGGTCGACACGACCGGCGCGGGCGATCTGTTCGCGGCCGGCTTCCTGGCCGGCCACGCCCGCGGCCTCGACTACGTCACCAGCGCTCGGCTCGGCACGCTCGCGGCCGCCGAGGTGATCCAGCATATCGGCGCCCGTCCGCAGGCGGACCTGGTCGGCTTGGCGAAGGCGCGCGGGCTTCTCTGACCCGCTCGGCACAGCCCTGAGACCGGTCGGGCGGCGTTCCAGCCGCCCGACCGGTCTCAGGCGGCCCGGACCGTCGCGAGGAACCGGGTCACCTCGCCGCTGAGATGCTCGGCGTGGAGCGCCAGCTCGGCGACCGAGGCGAGAACCTGCTCGGCTGCGGCCCCGGTCTCGTTCGCCGCCCCCGCCACCTCGGTGATCGTGGTGGTCACCTCGCCGGCGCCCAGTGCGGCCTGCGAGACGTTGCGGACGATCTCCTGGGTGGCGGCGCCCTGCTCTTCGACCGCGGCGGCGATCCGTGTGGCAACCGCGCTGATCTCGCGGATCCGGCCGCCGATCCGGCCGATCGCCGAGACCGCGTCGCCGGTGGAGGCCTGGATCCGGCCGATCTGGCCGGAGATCTCTTCGGTCGCCCGGGCGGTCTGGCCGGCCAGCTCCTTCACCTCGGCAGCGACCACCGCGAAGCCGCGGCCGGCGTCGCCCGCCCGAGCCGCCTCGATCGTCGCGTTCAACGCCAGGAGGTTGGTCTGCTCGGCGATGGTGGTGATCATCGTCACGACGTCGCCGATCCGCGCCGCCGCGCCGCTCAGGTCCTGGACGAGCTGGGCGGTCGATTCGGCCTCCTCGACGGCAGCCTGAGTCAGCGCGGCAGACCCCGACACCTGCCGGCCGATCTCCTGGACGGAGCTGCCAAGCTCCTCCGCGGCGGAAGCCGCCGTGTTGACGTTGACAGCGGCGAGCTCGGCCGCGCGCGCCACATCGGTGGAGCGCCCGGCGGTACCCGACGCCGCCTCGGTCATGCGGGAGGCCGTGTCGTGCAGCGCCGCGATGGCCGTCGCGACGGTGCCGATGATGCCGCCCACCGCACCTTCGAAGCCATCGGCCATCTGGCGCAGGCCGGATTTGCGCTGTGCCTCAGCCTCGGCGCGGGCGCCGGCCGCCTCGTCTTCCAATGCCCGAGCCCGGATCAGACCCTCCTTGAACACCTGGACCGAGGCCGCCATGGCGCCGATCTCGTCGCGCCGCTCGGCGCCGGGGATCACGACGGTGAGATCCTGCGCGGCCAGTCGGCTCATGGCGGCGGTCATGCTCCGGATCGGCCGTGCGATGTGGCGTAGGACGTCCCAGAGCGTCGCCCCCGTCACGGCCAGCCCGGCGAGGAGCAGGCCGAGCGTGACCATCCAGGCCGTGCGGTAGGCGTCTTCGGCATGGATCGTTGAGGCTTCGGTGCCCTCGGCATTGAACTTGGCGAGATCCGACAGCGCGCCGAACACGTCGACCAGCGGCTGGCGCGCCGGTGCGATGGCGTCGCGCGCGCCGGCCCGATCACCGCGCTTGAGGGCCGCGATGATCGGCTCCCGCGCCGCCAGGTAGGCCTGCCACCGCGTCTCGCACGCCTCCCACAACGTCCGCTCGCGCGAAGACCCGACGAGGGCCCGATATCGCCCGAATGCCTCCGGGATCGACGCATTCATCTCGGTGAATTCGGAATCGAGATCGCGGTTCTCGGTCTCGTCGACCGCGACGACCTTGCGGATCGTCGTCGTATGATACCGGAGCGCCAGGAACTGCAGCTCGGCACGCTGGTCGTCCTTGCGCATCCAAACGTCGCGCATTTCCCGGGCGGAATTGTTGACTGAGTTGATCTGCGCTATGTTGACCGCAGAGTTCACGGCAAGAATAATTAGACCGACAGTCGAAATAAGAATCAGCCGAAATGTGATGCTCCTGCTCCAGATCATCATACCATCACCTCAGCCGCATGCCGCGAATCGGAAGGCGACACCATCACGACTGAGCATGAACGTCCCGTTGCTTTGACCTGATCAAACCGGCGATCCGGGAATCGGTCGATCAGGGCCGCAGCAGCACCTTGCCCATGGCGGCCCGGCGGGTCAGCAGGCCGAACGCCTCCGGGAACTCCGCCAGCGGGTAGACGCCGTGCACCTGCGCGGTGAGCTTGCCCTCGGCGACCCAGCCGAGGAGCCGGCGCTGGTCGGCCCGGTGCGCCTCCGGGTCGCGATCCAGGAAGGCGCCCCAGTGGACGCCCTGCACGTCGAGTTCCTTGAGGAGCATCAGGTTCAGCGGCAGCCGCGGGATGGCGCCGGCGGCGAAGCCGATGACGAGGTAGCGCCCGCGCCAGCCGAGCGCCCGCAGGGCGGGCTCCGCGTAGGCGTCGCCGACCGCGTCGTAGATCACGTCGACGCCGCCGCCGCTGATCCGGCGCAACTCATCCTTGAGGGTCGCAGGATCGTAGACCAGCGTCGCCTCGGCGCCGTGGGTGCGGGCGACCGCGAGCTTCTCCTCCGAGGAGGCGCAGGCGATGACCCGGGCGCCCATCAGCCGACCGAGCTCCACCGCCGCGAGACCCACACCCCCGGAGGCGCCGAGCACCGCGAGCCACTCGCCCGGCTGTAGGCGCGCCCGGTTCGCCAGGGCGTGGAGCGAGGTGCCGTAGGTGATGGTGAGGCCGGCCGCCTGCTCGTCCGGCACCGCGTCCGGCACCGGCGTGAGCCGGGCGGCATCGACGGCGATCCGTTCGGCGCAGCAGCCGTGCCCGGCATGGACGATCACCCGGTCCCCCACCGCAACGCCGGAGGCGCCCTCGCTCAGAGCCTCGACCACACCGACGCCCTCGCCGCCCGGGGAGAACGGCAGCGGCGGCTTCACCTGGTAGCGCCCAGCCGTGATCAGCGTGTCGAAAAAGTTCAGCGCCGCCAGCCGGATCCGGACCAGGGCCTGCCCGGGACCGGGCACCGGATCGGGACGCTCGACGATCTCCAGATGCTCCGGCCCGTCGAGCCTCGTGCACAGCAGCGCCCGCATGGCGTGTCCCCTCCCCGGCAGTTTCGCCGATCAGGCCCGAACCGGCGGCGCGGTCAAGCCGTTCCGATCATCTCGCGGATGCGCGCGCCGAGCACCTCCACCACGAACGGCTTGGTGAGCACCTGCATGCCCGGATCGAGCGGGCCGTTGCCGAACACCGCCGCTTCCGCGTAGCCGGTGATGAACAGCACCTTCAGCCCCGGGCGCTTGATCCGGCCGGCCTCCGCCATCTGGCGCCCGTTCATGCCGCCCGGCAGCCCGACATCGGTGACCAGCAGGTCGATGCGCACGTCCGATTGCAGGACCCTGAGGCCGGCGCCGCTGTCGGCGGCCTCGATGGCCGTGTAGCCGAGATCCTCCAGCACCTCGGTGACCAGCATGCGGACGGTCGGCTCGTCGTCGACCACCAGCACGGTCTCGCCCGGGGCGGCCCGCGGAGGCGCCTCGA
The DNA here is from genome assembly GCF_058790235.1 of Methylobacterium sp. FW102-HT35C08. NCBI lineage: Bacteria > Pseudomonadati > Pseudomonadota > Alphaproteobacteria > Hyphomicrobiales > Methylobacteriaceae > Methylobacterium > Methylobacterium sp. FW102-HT35C08. The sequence goes on from NZ_JBYTCL010000002.1 coordinate 3,982,977, forward strand.
TCCCGGCCTGCGGATCCTCCTCCGCCACCGCGCCGCGATGGCGCGGCAGGTAGAGGCAGGCCGTGGTCCCCTGCCCGACCTGCGAGTAGATCCGCACCTGCCCGCCGGATTGCTGGGCGAAGCCGTAGATCATCGAGAGGCCGAGGCCTGTGCCCTGGCCGAGCGGCTTGGTGGTGAAGAACGGCTCGAACACCTTGCCGACGATCTCCGGCGGCATGCCGGTGCCGGTATCGGTCACGCAGAGCGAGAGATACTGGCCCGGCGCCATGTCGTGCCGGCGCGCGGCGCGCTCGTCGAGCCAGGCGTTGCTGGTCTCGATGGCGAGGCGGCCACCGTCCGGCATCGCGTCGCGGGCGTTGATGCAGAGGTTGAGCAGCGCGTTCTCGAGCTGCGGCGGATCGACCAGGGCCGGCCAGAGACCCGCCGCACCCAGAACCTCGACGACCACCGAAGGGCCGACGGTCCGCCGGATCAGGTCCTCCATGCCGACGACCAGCCGGTTCACGTCGGTGGGCTTCGGATCGAGGGTCTGGCGCCGCGAGAAGGCCAGAAGACGGTGGGTCAGGGCGGCGGCCCGCTTAGAAGCCCCCTGGGCGGCCGTGATGTAGCGGTCCACGTCCATGACGCGGCCCTGGCCCAGCCGGGTCTGGATGAGCTCCAGCGAGCCGGAGATGCCGGCGAGCAGGTTGTTGAAGTCGTGCGCGAGGCCGCCGGTGAGCTGGCCGACCGCCTCCATTTTCTGGGATTGCCGCAGGGCCTCCTCGGCGGCCGCCAGGGCGTCGGCCTGCTCGCGCTCCGCGGTGAAGTCGCGGCCGACCGCGGCGATCACCCCATCGCCCGGCCGCGCCGCCCAGCTGATCCAGCGGTAGCCGCCGTCCCGGTGGCGGTAACGATTGTCGAAGCGTGCGAGGCGTTCGCCCGCCGACAGCCGCCGCGCGCCCTCGACCGTGCGGGGAAGATCGTCCGGATGCACGAGATCGATCAGCCTCGTCCCGACCAGTTCGTCCGGGCGCCAGCCGAGCACCTCGGTCCAGGCCGGGTTCACCGCGGTGATCGTTCCGTCGAACCGGCAGCGCAGCATCATGTCGGACGAGAGCGTCCACAGGGCGTTGCGGTCGGCGGTGCGCTCCTCGACCTGCTGGGCCAGGGTGCCGTTGAGCTTGTGCAGCTCCCCGAGGGCCGCCTCCAGCGCGGCCTGGCTCTCCTGGAGCGCGGCGTCGGCGAGCACCCGCCCGGTGGTCTCGTTGGTGAGGATGAACAGCCCGGCGACCCGGCCCTCGGCATCGAGGACCCGCGAGTACGAGAACGTCCACCACGTCTCCTGGGCGCCCCGGTCGGTATCGAGCTGCCACGGCAGATCGACGAACCGCTCCGAACGGCCCGCCATGGCGGCATCGATGATCGGCTTCGCCTGCGCCCAGGCATCTGCCCAGACTTCGTCGAACCGCGCGCCCATGGCCCAGGGCAGGCGCGGTCCGAGCAGCGGGAAATACGTATCGTTGAAGAAGAAGTGGAGATCCGGCCCCCAGGCGAGGATCATCGATTCCGGCGAGTTGAGCACGAGCGACAGGGCCGCGCGGAACTCCGCAGGCCAGGTTTCCGGGGCGCCGAGGGGATGGCCGGACCAGTCGCGCGCGCGGATCATGCCCGCGGCTTCGCCGCCGCCGGCGAGGAAGGCGAGAGGATCGGTCAAGGGCTGCGAGCGGTGCAGATCATGGGCGCCCCGCGTATGACGGTCTTTGGCGGCATCTCCAAGCCTGCCGGGCCGATCGGCCGGGCCGGACTTCCGAGTGGCGATCGTGCAGCGGCCATCATCGCCGATGTCCCGATCACCCCTTCGCCGGCCCGCTCGCAGATTTCGCTTCACGGGCCATCGAAACAACCCGGATCAAGGCACTGCCGTCCTTGCGAGCCCAGCGAAGCAATCCGGTCAGCGCCACGGTCTCAGACGTCGCGCCGCCCTGGGTCGCTTCGCTGCGCTCGCGAAGACGGAGATGGACCGAGCTCCGATCCGCGCTGCTCATGCCGCCGGCACGACCTGCGCGGCAGCCCGGCTCAATGCGCTTCCTGCCAGTTCCCCGCCGCCTTGGCCTCTACGACAAGCGGCACCTTCAGCGTCAGGGCCGGCGCCGGCGCCTCCTCCATAACCGAGGCGATGATCGGGATCGTGCGGTCGACCTCATCCTCGGCGACCTCGAAGACCAGTTCGTCGTGCACCTGCAGCAGCATGCGGGCGTTCAGCTTCTTGGCGGCGAGCGCCGCCTCCATCCGTGTCATCGCCCGCCGGATGATGTCGGCGGCCGAGCCCTGGATCGGCGCGTTGATCGCCTGCCGCTCGACGCTGGCACGCTCGGACGGGTTGTTGGAGCGGATCTGCGGGTAGTGGCAGACCCGGCCGAACAGGGTGGTGACGTAGCCCTTGTCGCGGCAGCTCCGCTTGGTCGTGTCGATGTAGTCGCGGATGCCCGGGAACTGCTCGAAATACTGCTTGATGAACGCCGAGGCCTCCTCGCGGCCGATGCCGAGCCGGTCGGCGAGGCCGAAGGCCGAGATGCCGTAGATGATGCCGAAGTTGATGGTCTTGGCCCGACGCCGCAGGTCGGGGGTCATCTCCTTGAGCGGCACGCCGAACATCGCCGAGGCCGTGGCCGCGTGGATGTCGATCCCGTCCTCGAACGCCTTCCGGAGCTCCGGGATGTCGGCCATGTGGGCCAGCAGCCGCAGCTCGATCTGCGAATAATCGGCCGAGATCAGCCGGTTCCCGGGCGCGGCCACGAAGGCGCGCCGGATCCGCCGACCCTCCTCGGTGCGGATCGGGATGTTCTGCAGGTTCGGCTCGGACGAGGACAACCGTCCCGTGGTGGTCGCCGCCAGCGAGAACGAGGTGTGGACCCGCGCGGTCTCGCGGTCGGCATGGGTCTGGAGCGAATCCGTGTAGGTGGATTTCAGCTTCGAGAGCTGGCGGTATTCCAGGATCTTCTTGGGCAAGGCGTGCCCGGCCTGAGCCAGTTCTTCGAGGAGCGTGGCCGGTGTGGCCCACTGGCCCGATGGCGTCTTCTTGGCGCCCGGCAGGCCCATCTTGCCGAAGAGGATGTCGCCGATCTGCTTCGGTGAGCCCACCGAGAATTTTTCCCCAGCATCCTCCTGGATCTCCTCCTCCAGGCGGACGAGGATCTGCGAGAAATCGCCCGAGAGGCGGCTCAGCATCTCGCGGTCGACCCGGATGCCGCGCTGCTCCATCCGGGCGATCACCGGCAGCAGCGGCCGCTCCAGGGTCTCGTAGACCGCGACCCGGTGCTCGGCCACGAGGCGCGGCTTCATCATCCGCCACAGGCGTAAGGTGACATCCGCGTCCTCGGCCGCGTAGGCGGTGGCCTTGTCGATCGCGACCCGGTCGAAGGTCACTTTGTTGCGGCCGGTGCCGGCGACATCGGAGAACGTGATCGGCTGGTGGCCGAGATGGCGGCGGGCCAGTTCGTCCATGCCGTGCCCGCCCTTGCCGGCGTCGAGCACGTAGGAGATCAGCATCGTGTCGTCGAAGGGCGCAATCTCGATGCCGTAGCGGGCCAGCACGACCCAGTCGTATTTCAGGTTCTGGCCGACCTTGAGGACACCCGGATTCTCAAGGAGCGGCTTCAGCCGACTGAGCGCCTCCTTGAGCGGGATCTGGCCCGGCACCGGCTCGGCGACGTCGGAGGCGGCAGCGCCCTCGCCGAACAGGTCGGTGGCGTCGGCCTGCACCTTGGCGGCCTGCACGTGGGCCAGGGGGATGTAGCAGGCCCTGCCGGTCGCCACCGCCAGCGAGACGCCGACGAGGCCGGCCTTGTGGGCGTCCAGGGCGTCGGTTTCGGTATCGACTGCGATCACCCCGGCCTCCTGGCCTTCCGCGATCCAGGCGTCGAGCTGCTCCAGGGACGACACCGTCTCGTAGGCGGCGGTGTCGAACGGCGCGACCGCCTCGGCGGCGCGCGCCGCCACCACATTGCCCGGCGTCGCTTCGACAGGCGCCCGGGGCTTGGCCGGCGCGTCCGGCAGGTCGAGATCCGCGAAGGGGTCGATCTCGCCACCCTCCGGCGGTGCGGCGCCCGGCGGGTGCTCGGCCCCGGCCGCGGCGGTCTCGGGGTCCGGCGGCACGGAATCGCCGAAGAACGGCACCGCGTCGCTGCCGCCGGCCGCGTTGCCGTAGCCGTGCGGACGGGCCCCGGGCAGGAGCCGCGGATCGGGCTTCACCGCCTCCGGGTCGACGTGCAGCATCTGGGCGATGCGGCGGGTGAGCGTGTTGAACTCCATCGCCTTCAGGAAGCCGACGAGCTTCTCCGGATCGGGCTTGGGCACGCCGAGATCGTCAAGCGCCACCGGGACGGGAACGTCCTCCATCAGCGCAACGAGCTTGCGCGAGAGCTTGGCCTGATCGACGTTGGCCAGCAGGGTCTCGCGGCGCTTGGGCTGCTTGATCTCGCCGGCCCGCTCCAGCAGGGCTTCGAGGCTGCCGAACTCCTTGATCAGCGCCGCCGCGGTCTTGAGGCCGATGCCGGGAACGCCCGGCACGTTGTCGGAGGTGTCGCCGATCAGCGCCAGAGCATCGCCGATCTGGTTCGGCTGCAGGCCCTCCCACTTGGCAACGATCGCCTCGACATCGAGGTTGCGCTCGGGCCGGTAGCCGGCCTTGCCCTTAGCGCCGGATTCGAAATCGTAGAACCGCACCTGCGGCCCGACGAGCTGCATCAGGTCCTTGTCAGACGAGACGATGATGACGCCCGCGCCCCGCGCCTCGGCCTGGCGGGTGTAGGTGGCGATGAGGTCGTCGGCCTCGTAGCGCTCCAGCTCCACCGCGTGCAGGCCGAAGGCGCGCACCGCGTCGCGCATCAGCGGCATCTGGCGCTTGAGGTCGTCGGGCGCGTCGGGGCGGTGGCCCTTGTAGTCGGGGAACATCTCCTTGCGGAACGAGCCCTCGGACTTGTCGAAGACGATGCCGAGATGGGTCGGCATCGTGCCGGCCGCGCCCTCCTGCAGGAACTGGGCGATCTTCGTGCAGAACAGCCGCACGGCGCCGGTGGGCAGCCCGTCGGAGGGTCGCGAATTGTACTTCTGGTCCTGGTTGATCGACTGGAAATAGGCCCGGAAGATGAAGGACGAGCCATCGACCAGGATCACCTGATCACCGGGGCCGACAGGCTTGGTCTCGGGGCTCGCGTCGGGCTTCGCGTCGGTCATGGGCTCAGGCGGCTCGGGGCGATCAGGGGTCGGGCGCGCGGTCCGGCTCGGCGCGGCAGGCCGCGACGAGAACGGGCAACTCGTGGTGGACGGTGAGCCAGACGATGTCCAGCCTCACCCGTCCCGTGTCGTGCCGGCAGCCGATCGACACCGCATAGAGAGCGGCCGCGTCCGCATCGTATCAGCACCGCCGAACAAGCGGCCGGCTCAAGCTCACGCGGCGAGTTCGCGCCCCAGCGCCTCCACCCGGCGCAGGTCATCCACGAAGGCCGCGTAGGCCTCCTCCTTCGCCTCGTCCGGCAGGCGCAGCAGGTAGGACGGGTGTACCGTGATGAAGCCCTGAAAGCGGTTGTCGTGCCGGTCGAACCGGAACGGCCCGCGCGCCCGGGTGATCGGGATTGCCTTGCCAGTCAGCGCCAGCACGGCGGTCGCGCCGAGCGCCACCACGAGCTTCGGAGCGACGAACTCGAGCTCCCGATCCAGCCACCAGCGATAGTGGCTGACCTCGCCGGCCGTCGGCTTCTGGTGGATGCGGCGCTTGCCGCGCTCCTCGAATTTGAAGTGCTTGACCGCATTCGTGAGGTAGCTCGCCCCACGGTCGATCCCGGCCTCCGCCATGGCGCGGGAGAGCAGTTGCCCCGCGGGCCCGACGAAGGGGCGGCCCTGCCGATCCTCCTGATCGCCCGGCTGCTCGCCGACGAAGGCGACGGTCGCGCCGACCGGCCCCTCGCCCAGAACCGCTTGGGTGGCGCCCGGCACCAGCGGCTCGGTGCGGCGGATGATGGCGTTCAGCTCGTCGAGGCTCTTGGGATCCTGGTCGGCCATGGCGGCGACGGCGCGGACGGGATCGCGGCGTGTGGGCATGGTCGGCTCCCTCTCGATCATGGCTTCGGTGCGCCCGGCCGCCGCCCGGACCAGGGCGGGGATCGCGGCGGTCTCGGGCATGTTGTGCCAGTACTTCTTGGGCATCTCCGCCCGCATGGCCTTCAGGTTGGTGCGGGCCGGGTTGAAGGTGCTCTCGTAATAGGTCTGCCAGCCGGCCTCGAACCCGTCGCCTTCTGGAAGCTGCGCCCGGTCCCCAGGCGGCCCGAAGGTCAGGGTCTCGGTATCCCAATGGGCCGAGCCTTCGGGGGTCAGGATCGACCAGCGCATGCCGCGGAAGCGGTTGACGAAGAAGTGAGCCGCCGCCTCGAGGATGTGGTGATCCGGCTCGAACCACGCGACGTAATGCTCGCCGCCGCTGTCCTCGGCCCGGCGGAAGCGCAGGAAGGCGTGCATCTTGTGGAGGTCGCGCCCGATCGCCTTGGCCATCCGGTGCAGGCGGTAGACCAGTGGATCGCTGCCCACCTCCATCAGGTGCCGCTCGCCGTGGCAGACGCGCCAGATCAGCGCGTAGAGCAGGCCGTAGCGCTCCGGATCGCGGTGGGGGATCACCTGCGGGATCAGGGCGGCGACGGGTTTGGGCAGGGCAAGCGGCGCGGCGGGGGCATCATCCGCATCGGCACCGAACAGGCCGGGCGCGTCCGACACCGACCACGTCACGGCCTCGGGCGGGACGCCCTGCGCGACGAGTCTGCGGGCGGCTTTGCGGAAGCCGTCGAGATCGGCGCCGGGGCGTAAGGTGATGGCGCGTGGCCGGTGCGCATCCCCTCCCCCCGCAGAGGGGGAAGGGAGGGTCGCGTTTCCGGCCCCCATCAAAACAAACTCAGTTGCTGCGCCGGCTCGACCAGTCGCGCGCGCAGGTCGAGCCGGTCGGTCAGCCCGACCGGACGGTGGTCCGCGGCGACGAGAAACGGCCGCGCCCGCTTCAGCCCCGAGGTCAGCCGGGCGACGTCATCCAGGCGCAGGGTCGCGTGGCGGCGCGCCTTGACGATCTTGTCGACCGCCCGCGCGCCGAGCCCCGGAACCCGCAGCAGCCACTCCCGGTCGGCCCGGTTCACGTCCACCGGGAACTTGTCCCGGTGCTTCAGCGCCCAGGCGAGCTTCGGGTCGATGTCGAGGGCGAGCATCCCGCCCTCCGACGCGTCGGCAACTTCGTCGGGGGTGAATTCATAGTACCGCAGCAGCCAATCGGCCTGGTACAACCGGTGCTCGCGCTGGAGCGGCGGCGGCGTCGGCGGCAGGATCGCCGAGCCGTCCGGGATCGGGCTGAAGGCGGAGTAGTAGACCCGCTTCAGGCCGACGCTGCCGTAGAGCAGCGCGCTCTTGCGGATCAGCGCCTCGTCGGTGGTGGCATCCGCCCCGACGATCACCTGCGTCGAGTGCCCGGCCGGCGAGAAGCGGCGCTTCTCGGCCTTGGCCTGCACGATCCGCTCGCCGATCTGCGCCATGGCCCCCTGAATCGCGGCGCCGTCCTTCTCGGGGGCGAGGCGCTCCAGGCTCGCCTCGGTGGGCAGCTCGACGTTGATCGAGAGCCGGTCGGCGTAGAGGCCCGCCTCCTCGATCAGCCAGGGACTCGCCTCCGGGATCGATTTGAGGTGGATGTAGCCGGCGAAACCGTGATCGCGCCGGAGCGACTTCGCCACCCGGGTCAGCAGCTCCATCGTGTGGTCCGGCGACTTGATGATGCCGGAGGAGAGGAACAGGCCCTCGATGTAGTTGCGTCGGTAGAAGTTCAGGGTGAGGTTCACGACCTCTTCCACGGTGAACTTGGCCCGCCGGACGTTCGAGGAGCGCCGGTTCACGCAATAGGCGCAGTCGAACAGGCACCAGTTGGTCAGCAGGATCTTGAGCAGCGAGACGCAGCGACCGTCCGGCGTGTAGGCGTGGCAGATCCCGGCCCCGGTCGTCGAGCCGAGACCGTCCTTGCCGGCGGCCCGTTTCGGCGCGGCCGACGAGGCGCAGGAGGCGTCGTACTTCGCGGCATCGGCCAGGATGCGCAGCTTCTTGGCGAGGGTCTCGTCCATCGAACAGACAATGAACGACGCGGTCGAAGGTGCAAGGCCGTCCGGCGTTTCGCCCCGAGCCGCGATGCCGCACCCGTCACTCCGCCGCGTCCGGCTCGGTGTCGATCTCCATGTCGATCACCTGGCGGGCAAGACCGTAGGCGAACCCGGCCCGCGCCAGCGCGGCGAGATCACGGTCTCGATACGCCGCCCGCAAGTCCGGCCGGCGATACGGTCCGAGCCGCCGCCGCTTGGCGTAAGCCTGCGCGGCCTGCGTCTCGATCTCCTCCGCCGCTCCGTCCGGCATCGCCTCGCGCTCCGCCTGCATGGCGGCCTCGACCACGTCCCGCGGGACGCCCTTGGCGGCAAGCTTGGCCGAAACGCCCCGGCTCGACGTGCCGCGGCGCCGGAGCGTGGCGAGGCGGGTATCGGTGAAGCGCACATCGTCCACGAGGCCGGCCGAGACCGCCCGCGCCACGGTCGCGGCGATCATCTCGGCGAAGGCGGCCGGATCCTCCCCGCGCAGGCGCGCCCGCTTCTCCACCCGCCGCGCCAGGGTCCGGCGCAGCATCTCGGTGGAGGCGCTGTATCGCTCGAGGTAGTGCAGCGCCGCCCGCTCGAGCCATGTCGGACTGATCGGCTTCGGCGGCGGCGCATCGGCCTTGCGGCGTTCTGGCGCGGATCCTGCAACGTTTGAAGGTTTCACCGGTTCTTCACGATCTCGACAGGTTTGCGTTTCATGACTTGGGTATGGAACGCGCGCAACGCGACAGGCTCGGCCATGGTCCGACCCCCCGTCCTTCGCCCGGCCGCTCTCGGGGACCGTGGCGGCGGCGACTTCACGCCGCGGCGACATCTCTGATGCGCCGCGAGTGGCTCCTGGTCCTGGTGGCCCTGGGGCTGGCCGCGGTCGCGGCCGCGATCGTCTACCTGTCGCGGCCGAACACGCTGGTGGTCGCGGTCGGCCCTCAGGACGGGCCGGAAGCCGCGCTGATCGAGGCCTATGCCGGGGCCCTCGACCGGGCCCGCGAGGATGTCCGCCTCAAGGTCGTGCGCTATGGCGACGTCCGCGACAGCGCCATGGCCCTCCAGCGGAACAAGGCCGACCTCGCGGTGGTGCGGCCGGACGTCTTCCTGCCCGAGAACGGCCTGACGCTGGCGATCCTCCACGACGAGGCCCTCGTCATCACCGCGCCCGAGGCGGCGGATATCGACGACATCCCGGCGCTCGCCCGCAAGCGCCTCGGCATCGTCGTGCGCCACAGCGCCGACCTGCCCTTCCTCACGAATCTGCTCTCCTTCTACGACCTCGTGCCCGACAACCTGGGCGAGGACGCGCCGGAGGACGGCCACGCCGCCGAGGCGGAAGCCGGCCACGTCGTCGTGGTGCCCCTGAAGGTCGGCGAGGTCACCGCCGCGCTCAACGAGAAGCGCGTCGACGCGGTGGCGGTGATTGCCAGCCCGGCCTCCAAGGTCGCGGGCGCCGTGGTGCGGGCCGTCGAACTCGGCGCGCCGGAGCACAAGGTCGGATTCGTCTCGATCCCCGACGGGGACGCGATCCTGCAGCGCTTCCCGGAACTGCAATCGGTCACCATCCCGGCCGGGACCTTCGGCGGCCGGCCCAAGCGCCCCGACGAGGAGGTCAAGACCGTCGGCGCCTCGTACCGCCTGATGGCGCGCGGCACGGTGAGCCGCGTCGCGGTCGCCTCGGCCACCCAGCACCTGTTCGAGTGGCGCTCGCGCCTCGCCTCCGCGGCCCCGGTGGCCAAGCTGATGAAGGCGCCGGACTTCGACACGACGGTGGCGGCGACCTCCGCGCGCCTGCCAAACCATCCCGGCGCCGTCGACTATTTCGAGCGCGAGCAGCAGACCTTCCTGGACCGCTACGAGGATTACATCTACCTCTTCGCCTTCTTCGGCGGCACGATCGGCTCCGGCTTCGCCTGGATCGGGCAGCGGCTCGCCCGCAAGCGCCGGGAGCGCGTCGATTTCGTCCTCGACCGCCTGCTCGACATCATGCGCGAGGTCCGCGCGGCGACCAGCAGCGCCGAACTCGACGCCATCGCGATCGAGACCGATGGGCTGGTGGCGGACGTGGTCTGCTACGCCCGGGAGCGCAGCATCGACGCCCGCACGGTCAGCGCCCTGATCCTGGCGGTCGACGGAGTCCACGCCGCCATCGCCGACGCGCGGCGGCAGACCGGCGAGGCGGAACCGCCGGCGACCACCCGCAGGCGGACGGCCCGGTTGCTGGCCCTTGATCTGCCGGCTGCGGAATAGTGACCCGCGCCGCGCGGACCGCGGAGGCGCCGCGCCGCATGGCTGGCGGCGTAGGCATATCATGCTAACGGGAGCCATGTTCGATCCCGTCGCCGCCCTCGATACGGTCCTGGAGAACCTCGACCGCGAGGCTCGCGAGCCCACCAAGCTCCGGGCCGCGCTGGTGCCGCAGCTGCGCCGGGTGATCGAGGAGGGCCATCGCGCCGCCGAGGCGCAGCTCCTCGAGGACCGCAATGGGCTGCGTTGCGCCCAGAGCCTCTCGGCGCTCACCGACGCGGTGGTCCGGGCGATCCACGACGCCGTGGTCTGGCGGCTCTATCCGAACGACAACCCCTCCACCGGCGAGCAGCTCGCGGTGGTCGCCACCGGCGGCTACGGCCGGGGCACGATGGCACCGGGCTCGGACATCGATCTGCTGTTCCTGCTGCCCTACAAGCAGACCGCGTGGTCCGAGAGCGTCGTCGAGGGGATGCTCTACGTCCTGTGGGACCTGAAGCTGAAGGTCGGGCACGCCACGCGCTCCGTGGAGGAGTGCCTGCGCGAGGCGCGGGCCGACATGACGATCCGTACCGCCCTCTTGGAGGCGCGGTACCTGTTCGGCACGCGGGTCCTGTACGAGGAGCTGGTGACGCGCTTCGACGCCGAGCTGGTGGTCGGCTCGGCCGCCGAGTTCGTGGACGCGAAGCTGCGCGAGCGTGACCTGCGCGTCTCGAAGGCCGGCTCCTCGCGCTACCTCGTCGAGCCCAACGTCAAGGACGGCAAGGGCGGTCTGCGCGACCTGAACACGCTGTTCTGGATCGCCAAATACACCTACCGGGTGCGCGATCAGATCGAGCTCGTCAGCGCCGGCCTGTTCACGCCGGAGGAATACGCGCTGTTCGAGCGCTGCGACGAGTTCCTGTGGCGGGTCCGCTGCCACATGCATTTCGCGACCAAGCGCGCCGAGGAGCGCCTGTCCTTCGGCCTACAGCCGCGGATCGCTGAGCGCTTCGGCTACGAGGCGCGCGGCGGCCTGTCGGGCGTCGAGCGCTTCATGAAGGCGTATTTCCGCATCGCCAAGGATGTCGGCGATCTCACCGCGATCGTCTGCGCCGAGCTCGAAGCGCGCCACGCCAAGCGCACGCCGGTGCTCGACCGCTGGATCGGCCGGTTCCGCGACCGGTTCCGCGCCACCGCCATCGAGGCTGAGGATTTCTGGATCGACCACGGCCGGGTGAACCTGCGGGCCGAGGACGCCTTCGAGCGCGATCCCGTCAACCTGATCCGCCTGTTCTGGCTCGCCGACCGGCACAACCTCGCCATCCACCCGGACGCCAAGCGCTTGGCCAACCGGTCGCTCCGGCTGATCAATCCGTCGCTGCGTGGGGACACGGAGGCGAACCGCCTGTTCCTCGACATCCTGACGTCCCGGAACGCCCCGGAGGAGGCCCTGCGCGAGATGAACGAGGCGGGCGTGCTCGGCCGGTTCATCCCGGATTTCGGCCGCATCGTCGCGATGATGCAGTTCAACATGTACCACCACTTCACGGTGGACGAGCACCTGCTGCGCACCGTCGGCGTGCTGGCCGACATCGAGTCGGGCCGGGTCCAGGAGACCTACCCGCTGGTCTCGCGCCTCGTGCACTCGATCCACAACCGCACGGCGCTCTACGTGGCGATCCTGCTGCACGACATCGCCAAGGGCCGGCCGGAGGATCATTCGATCGCCGGCGCCGCCATCGCCGAGAAGCTCTGCCCCCGCTTCGGCCTGAACCAGGCCGAGACCGAAACGGTGTGCTGGCTGGTCGAGCATCACCTGCTGATGTCCATGACCGCGCAGAGCCGCGACCTCTCGGACGCCAAGACGATCGAGCGCTTCGCCGCGAGCGTGCAGAGCCTGGAGCGGCTGAAGCTCCTGACGATCCTGACGGTGGCCGACATCACGGCGGTCGGCCCCGGCGTCTGGACGGCCTGGAAGGGCACGCTGCTCCGCACGCTCTACGACGAGACCGAGGTCTACCTGTCGGGCGGCCATTCCGAGATCGCCCGTACCGACCGGGTGCGCCTCGTCCAGATGAGCCTGCGCGAGCAGCTGCCGAGCTGGGCGTCGGAGGAGTTCGACGCCTACGCGGCCCGCCATGGCCAGGCCTACTGGCTCAAGGTCGACAGCACCCGCCAGCTCAAGAACGCGGTGTTCCTGCGCGACGCACTTGCCGATGGCCGCACCAGCGCGACCGACGTCGCCCTCGACCCCGTACGGGGAGTGACCGAGATCACCGTCTACTCGCCCGACCATCCGCGGCTGCTCGCGATCGTCACCGGAGCCTGCGCGGCCGCCGGCAGCAACATTGTCGACGCGCAGATCTTCACCACCACGGACGGCTTCGCCCTCGACACGATCTTCATCTCCCGCGCCTTTGAGCGCGACGAGGACGAGCTGCGCCGGACCAAGCGCATCACGGCGGCGATCGAGCGGGCGCTGAAGGGCGAGATCAAGATCGCCGACCTGGTCGCCGACAAGCACCCGTCGACCAGCACGCGCGCCAAGACCTTCCCGGTGCCGCCGGACGTGATCATCGACAACGCCCTGTCGAGCCGGGAGACCGTCGTCGAGGTCACGGGCCTCGACCGGCCCGGTCTGCTCTACGAGCTGACCACCGCCTTCGGCCGGCTGTCGCTCAACATCACCTCGGCGCATGTGGCGACCTTCGGCGAGCGGGCGGTCGACGTCTTCTACGTCACCGACCTCACCGGCACCCGGGTGACTCAGCCCGATCGCCAGGCCGCGATCCGCGGCGCCGTGATGGATGTGTTCGCGGGCGACGTCGCCGCCCTGAAGGCGGAGGGGCTGGAGGCCCTGGTTGCCGCCCCGCCACCCCGCGAGGCGTGAGCGCCGGGTTGATTTCGCCGCCTCCGGGCCAGATATCAGCGCCGGCTCCGATTGCCCCGAACCACCCTGCCCTGACGACTGAAACACGATGACGAGCAACGACATGCCCCAGGATGACCAGCGCCAGACCACGGTCGAAGCCGGTGCCGGCGCGGCCCAGGATACGGCGCCCACAGGTCAGGGCGCCGAGGCGGCCTCCGTCGATCCTGTCGCGGAGGCCCTGGCCCTGCTCACCGCCGAGCGCGACGAGCTGAAGGACCGGATGCTGCGCACGCTTGCCGAGATGGAGAACCTGCGCCGCCGGACCGAGCGCGAGGTCGCGGATGCGCGCGCCTACGCGGTCACGAACTTCGCCCGCGACGTGCTCAACGTCGCCGACAACATCCGCCGCGCCCTCGACAGCGTCCCAGCCGACGCGAAGGCCACGGCCGACGGCGCGCTGAAAGGCCTGATCGACGGGATCGAGCTCACCGAGCGTGACCTCGGCAAGACCCTGGAGCGCCACGGGGTGAAGATCGTCGAACCGCAGGGCCAGAGGTTCGACCCGAACCGGCATCAGGCCATGTTCGAGGTGCCGAACCCGGAGGTGCCGGCCGGCACCGTCGTCCAGGTCGTGCAGGCCGGCTACGTCATCGGCGAGCGCGTGCTGCGTCCCGCTCTGGTCGGCGTCGCCAAGGGCGGCCCGAAGGCGGCCGCCAGCCCGGCCGACGCCGCCTGATCGCGATTACCTGATCGAAACCGCGGCGCTCCCTACCGGCAGGGCAGCGCCGTGGCGAAGCTCGCGATGAACTGCGCCGTCTGGCGGGTCTGGGCCGGCGCCCGCGGATCGCGCGCGACCAGGCCCGCCTCGACCTCAAGGCGCCGGTTGCAGGCACAGCTCGTCAGGACGCCCGAAGCCGGGTCGGTCGAGCAGGCGTCATGATGCGCGCAGGCGAGATCCAGCGCGTCGATCGGCGCATAGCCGGGGCCGCGGTTCCCCGGCCCGCAATAGTTCCCGTAGATCAGGATCGCGCCTCGGCTGGATGCGCTCGGCGGAACGATATCCTGTGCCCGCGCGCCCGCCGCACAGGCTGCGAGTCCAAGGACGAGAACGGCCAACTTGGTGAAGGTCGGGCTGGGAGCGATCACGGCCGATCCTGTCGGAAATATCTCCTGACACCGCGCGGCGACACCCGTGCGGCATCCGGCCCCGACGACCCGAACCAGCCGTGGACGCGATCGACCGGCCGAAGGATTCGCGGAGCCGAATGCCGGGCATAGCGCCTCACCACAGCCAAGCCGTCAAGGTCCGCCGCAGCTAATATTGACTAGAATCGGTAATTCACCCCAGCCCTGACCAGACCAAACCCTGAATCCTGTTTGCCGGCACCGTAATACGCCGGAACGCTGGCATTGTAATATGTCGATCCAGTGAAGCCACGACCGAGATGGATGTACAGCGCCTCCACTTTGACGGAGAGCTTCTCGGTGAAGGCATACTCGATGCCGCCGCCCGCCGCGTAGCCGGTCCGATCGGTTCCGGGCAGGGTGTAAGGATAGGACGTCGCGGAGGACGTGCGGGATCCGCCGCCATACGCGAAGCCGCCGGTTCCGTAGACGAGGACGCGGTCGAAGGCGTAGCCGAGGCGGCCACGGACGGTGCCGAAGTAGTCGAGGCTCGGTCGAACGCTGTAATACGGCGTCGTGCCGAGATAGGCGGCGTCCGCCTTGGCAAAGGACGCCGCCTGGATGTCGGTCTCGAAGCCGAGCACGAAGCCGGAGCCCGGCGTGAACTGGTAATTGTACCCGATCTGCCCGCCACCCGCGAAGCCGCCGGAGCTCTTGCCGCCGGCCACGATGCCGTAGGTCGGGTCGGTGAAGCCGCTGCTGTCCGTGCGGAAGGCGTAGCCGGCATTCAGACCGGCGTAGAACCCTGTCCAGGTGAAGATCGGCAGCGGCGGCGGAGATGGCGGCGGCGCGCGGCGCGGCAGATCCGCGGCCTGCGCACTGAGCGCGAGGCAGCCAGCCGCTGCGCCGAGGAGCGCGGCGCGGAACGATGTCGTCATAGTGGTCTCGTGCGTGGAGCGGCCGAGCCGCGGGGTTACAGGGCCAGCAGGAGCAGGCCGACGACGGTCACGGAGAGGATCAGGCAGAGCGCCAGATCGAGGATCGGGCCCCCGCCACAGCTGGGCACCGGACGCACCCGGTCCCGGCCCGTCCCGGACAGGGCGATCACGACCGGATCTCCCCGGGCCGAACGGATGCTGCGGCGGTCCGCATGGCCCGCAGGGTCCGCGCGGGCGTAACGGTACCCAAGGGTACCGCCGCCCCGTCTGAGGGGGTGACGGGAGCGGCGGCCTGCGGCGCCTTCGGTCCGTTGCCGCGGTGGACCGTATCCGCGACAGCGATCCCGATGGCGGGCAGCGCGAGGGCGGCGAGGACGCAGGCGATGCGTCCGAGCCGCGGCATAGGGTTGGTCTGGCGACTCCGGCAGGTCGACGCGGAGGTGAGCGTGACAGGCGGCAGCGCGTCGGCGACGAGCCTGCAGGGATCCACCGTCATCGGCACGCTCCAGTTCCGTGGGAAACTTGACCACACAATTCACTTAAGTGTGCAAATTTCCCACGTCAATTCGGAAAGCGCATATCGGTGTGCGGATCCGCACGTTGTGGGATTGTCTCCCACGGCGCATGCGCTAACGATGAGCCCATGTCCGAGTCTGCCGATCCCCCGCGCGAGGGCGCCAGTCTGCACGCGCCCTTGGCGCGGCTCCTGCGCCCGCTCGTGCGCCTGCTGGTGGCGCGCGGCATCACCTTCCCGGCGCTCACAGATCTGCTGCGCGAGCTCTACGTGAACGTCGCCGAGTACGATTTTGCCCTCGCCGGCAAGGAGCAGACGGACAGCCGCGTCTCCCTCCTCACCGGCATCCACCGGAAGGAAGTGCGGCGGCTGCGCGGTGCCGGCGCCCCGGTCAGCGCCGTGCCGGCCGTCGTCTCGCGCACGAGCCGCATCATCGCCCGCTGGATCGCCGACCCGGCTTTCACCGATCCGCAGGGTCACCCCCTGCCGCTGCCGCGAACCGCCGAGGGCAGCGCGTCCTCCTTCGAGACCCTGGTCTCGGGCATCACCCGGGACGTGCGGCCGCGCGCCGTCCTCGACGAATGGCTCGACCGGGGCCTCGCCTTCACGGACGCGCAGGACAGGATCGTGCTGGCGGAGGCGGCCTACGTGCCGCGCGGCGACGGCGCGGAGGGACCGCAGCTCTACTATTTCGGCCGCAACCTGCACGACCACATCGCGGCAGCCGTGGCCAACATCGTCGGCGACAGGCCGCGCTTCCTGGAGCGGGCCGTCCACTACGACGGGCTCTCCAAGGACCTCGCGACCAAACTTGAGGCGCGGGCGCGCGAGATCGCCATGGAGGCCCTGCAGCAGGCCAACCGGGAAGCGCACGCCGCCTGCCAGACCGATCCGGGCGGCGATCACCGCTGGAACTTCGGGCTCTACATCTACACGGAGGCCGCAGCGTCGGCGCCCCCCACGGACGGGCGCTGAGGAGCCGGCCGGTGCGATCCTTGCCGAACCGCCGGTTCGTCCTCCGCCTGCTCGCGGGCGCCGCAGCCCTGCACCCGGGTGCCGTCCGCCCGCAGGAGGCCCCACGCGACCAGGGCATCGGCGGCACCGGCATGATGAGGACCGACGAGCCGCGCGACGGCTCGCTGGGGGAAGGCGACCGGGGCATCGGCGGCACCGGCGTGATCGGGACGATCCGCCGCTTCGGCTCGATCATCGTCAACGACCTGCGCATTGCCTACCCACCCGGGGTCGAGGTCCGGATCGACGGCGAAGCCGGGACGGCGGCCGATCTGAAAATCGGTCATGTCGTCCATGTGGTCGCGCGGCCCGAGGGCGGCAGCCTCGCCACCCGCCGGATCGACGTGACGAGCGAGGTGGTGGGACGGGTCGAGTCGGTCTCGCCGGGACGAATGATCGTGCTCGGGCAGCGGGTCTCCACCGCGGGTCTGACCGGCACCTGGCAGACTGGCGCTCGGGTCGCGGTGAGCGGCCTGCGGCGGCCTGACGGCGTGATCGTCGCCAGCCTGATCGAGCCGCGCACGTCCGGACCGGATCGCGTCGCCGGGCCGGTGCAGCGCGACGCTGGAGGTGCCCTCACCATCGGAGCCCTGCGCCTGACGGGCGCGGAGGCGCTGCCGCCGGGCAAACGCGCCCTGGTGACCGGCACCGAAGCGGACGGCGCGCTGCGCGTGACGAACGCCGCGCAGGTCGGGCTGCCGTTTCCGCCAGGCCTGAAGCAGGTCTCCATCGAAGCCTATATCGGCCGGACCGGCACGCGCCTGGATGTCGGCTCGGGCTACGCCGTCGCGGGCCGTCCGAATGTCCAGGTGCCGCGCACGGGGAGCGCGCGGGCCGTGCTGACCGCGACCATCGCGCGGGACGGCGATCTGACTGTCGAGCGGCTGCGGATCGAGAACCGCATCGCGCCCGAGCCTCCGCAACCGGATACGCCACGGTTCGAGCGGGAGCGCGACCGGCTCGACCTGCGCAACCTGCCCGACGAGATGCCCGGCCGGTTCGGCGCCGAGCCCGGCGGTCGGCAGGGCGGTCCGGGCGGCATTGGCGAGCCGCACGCCCCCGCGATCGACACTCGGCCGGGGGGCGCGGTCGTCCCCGGCGCGGACGGCGCTGATGGATTCAGGGCGCCCCGCGGCGGCTTCGGCGGCGCGCCGCCGTCAGGTCCCGGAGCGTTCCCGGTCGGCCCAGGCGGCTTCGGCGGTCCGCCCGGGGGGCCTGGCCCTGGCCCCGGCGGAGGGGGATTCGGCGGAGCCGGCGGCTTCGGCGGCCCGGGCGGAGGCCGGCGCTAGAAGCACGATCGTCCTTGCGCGCACAGCGAAGCCATCCAGTGTCGCGTCGCGCTTACCGCGGTCGCGTCGCCCAGGCTCGCTGCGCTGCGCGCGATGACGGGCCTCAGCAACTGTCGGTCTCGCGGGCGAGCAGGGCGCGCTTGCGCGCGACGCCCCAGCGATAACCCGACAGGGCTCCGTCCGAGCGGACCACCCGGTGGCAGGGAATCGCGACCGCGATGGGGTTTGCGCCGCAGGCCTGGGCGACGGCCCGCATCGCGGCCGGCGCGCCGATAGCGCGGGCGACCTCGGCGTAGCTCGCCGTCGCGCCGACGGGGATCTTCCTCAGCGCCTCCCAGACTCGCTGCTGGAAGGCGGTGCCGCGGATGTCGAGCGGCAGATCGAGCCCGCCGCCCGGCGCCTCGACGAGGCCGATGACCCGCGCCATCCAGGTCTCGAAGACCGGATCACCGCCCTCGATCTCCGCCCCCGGGAAGCGATCCTGGAGATCCCGCGCCAGGGCGTCGGGTTCGTCCCCGAGCAGAATCGCGCAGACGCCCGCCTCGGTGGCGGCGACGAGGATCGCCCCGAGGGAGCAGGCGCCGATGCCGAACCGCATGCGGATGCCGGCAGCGCCCTTCCGATAGAGGTCGGGCGCCATGCCGAGGCGCGGGGCGCCCCCGGCATAGAACCGGCTCGCGGTGCTGTAGCCGGCCTCGTAGAGTGCCTCCGTCACCGTTTCGGCGCCCGGCAGCCGGGCCGTGAGCGCCGCGGCGCGGCAGGAGGCGGCATAGGCTTTCGGGGTGACGCCCGTGGCGGCCTTGAAGATGCGGTGGAAGTGGAAGGCGCTCAGGCCGGCGACACGGGCGAGTTCCGCGAGCGGCGGCATCGTCTCGGCCGCCTCGATGGCACGGCAGGCCCGGGCCACCGCCTCGGCGCGGCGCTCGGCCAGCCCGACCTCGTTCGGCCGGCAACGCCGGCAGGGCCGGAAGCCGGCGGCCTCCGCTTGCTCACAGGTCGCGTGGAAGCTCACATTCTCCGGCCGCGCCGCCCGGGACGCGCAGCTCGGGCGGCAATACACGCCCGTGGTGCGGACCGCGTACACGAAGGTGCCGTCCGCCCGCCCGTCGCGATCGGTCACGGCGGCCCAGCGGACGGCCTCGGCGGTGTCGATCGGCGGGCGGTTGCTCATGGCGACGGCACTATGCGTCTTGGCGTCGGCGATGGGGAGGGGCATGACGGAACCTGACGGGCCGGAGAGGACGTTCGCGCCACTCTGCCCGCCTGCCACAAGTCCGGCATCCCGCTCCTTGCTGTCGAATCCGCCGTCCGCGGCGGAAGCAGCCTGAGCGGCCGATCAGTCTCACGAGTGCGCCATGGCTTCGAGCACGCCCGACCACATCCATGTCGGCAAGGACGGGTGGCTGTTCCTCAAGACCGGGACCAACGACGTCCTCGGCCAGTACGAGAGGCCGGAGGAGACCACCGAGCTTGTCTGGCAATGGCGGAGTCTCTTGGCGACCCGCGAGCGGCGGCTGCGAGCCATGGGCATCCTGTACCGGCACGTGGTCGCGCCGGAGAAGCTGATGATCTACGATCACCGGCTCGACGGCATCACGATCCGACCGACCGCATCGCCGGCCTACCGGCTGCTCAACAGAGAGCCGCCGCTGGCCAGTCGTCGTGGGCCTCTCGGCCTCTATACCGCGTGGCGTCGGCGGAAGCGCTGGCGCGAGACCTGCATCGATCTGGTGACGCCGATGCGCGCTCAGCGCGATCTGTGCGACCTCTATTGCCGGACCGATACCCACTGGTCTCCCGACGGCTGCTACCTCGCCTACGCGGAGATCTGCCGGGCGCTGGGGGCCGAGCCCCGGGTCGATCTCCGGGACCGGCCCTCCTTCGAGTCCGATCACGATGGCGACCTCGGGAGCGCGTTCGATCCGCCCCGCCGGGCGCGCTCACGCACCGTCCTGATGCAGCAGGACGCGGTGCGGACCTATGGCAGCCCGATCGTCGAGGCCCGGGAGAAGGCCGGCCTCCTGCACACCCTGCATGTCGGCGCGCATGTGGTCTACGGCAACGCCAAGGCGACCGACCCGCGCCGCTTGGCGCTGTTCGGCGATTCCTTTTCGCACGTCATGCCGTACATGCTGACGATCATGCTGGCCGAGACGTTCCGCGAGGTGCACTTCATCTGGAGCACCTCGCTCGACTGGCCGTATATCGAGCGCGTCAGGCCCGACATCGTGCTGACCGAAGTGGCCGAGCGCTTCATGGTCCAGCTGCCCGACGACACCTTCTCGGTGGAACGCTACGCGCAGGACCGCTTCGGCACCGAACTCGCGGCCGCGGGTGCCTGAGCGCCGGACGTAAGCTTCACGAACGTCTCGCGTCCCGGCGCGGGAGCCCGGTCATTCCGGGACTGAACAGCAGGTGCGGAATCCAGATCCACGCCGTGGTCCAGCCTGGCTCCGTCGGCGGCTCTGGATTGCCCGCTTCCGGCATACCCCATCGGGTCCGGGCTCGCCTGCGGCGCTCCGGAATGACCGTGCGTTCGCTTTACGGGCGGCGAGACCCGGGAGAGCGAGCGCCTCTTACGCCTGAAGCTTCGCCACCAGCGCGTCCGACAGAGCGAAGTTGACGTAGACGTTCTGGACGTCGTCCTGGTCCTCGATCACCTCGACGAGGCGGATCAGCTTCTCGCCGGTCTCGTCGTCCACATCGATCGTGTTCTGCGCCTTCCAGATCAGGCCGGTGCGGCTCGGCTCGCCGAAACGGGCCTCCAGCGCCTTGGCGACCTCGCCGTAGGAATCCTGGGCGCAAATCACCTCGTGCCCGTCCTCACCGGAGCTGACATCGTCGGCGCCGGCGTCGATCGCGGCCTCCAGCATCGTGTCGGCATCGGCCACAGCGGCCGGGTAGGCGATCACGCCGACGCGGTCGAACATGAAGGCGACGGCCCCGGTCTCGGCCAGGCTCCCGCCAGACTTGGTGAAGGCGGAGCGCACGTCCGAGGCGGTGCGATTGCGGTTGTCGGTCTGCGCCTCGACGATCAGCGCGGCCCCGCCCGGCCCGTAGCCCTCGTAGCGGATGTCCTCGTAATTCTCGCCGTCGGCGCCGGCGGCCTTCTTGATGGCGCGCTCGATATTGTCCTTGGGCATATTCTCGGCGCGGGCCGCCAGGATCGCCGCCCGCAGCCGCGGGTTCATCGCCGGGTCGGGCGTGCCGAGCTTGGCCGCCACGGTGATCTCGCGGGCGAGCTTGCCGAACACCTTCGAGCGGACCGCGTCCACCCGGCCCTTCCGGTGCATGATGTTCTTGAACTGCGAATGGCCTGCCATGACGGTTCAGACTTTTGTTCGTTGGCGAGGGCGGGCGTCCGGGACCCCGCCGTCGCGGCTGTGAGGTCGCCGCGTTATAGGCCGCTGCCTTCCGGCGAAGCAACGCGGCCGCTCACGGAGGCGGCATCGGATTGCAGCGGAAAGATTGCCGCGTCCGGGCGTTGCCGCAGGGATTCTCGCGCAGCTGGATGTTGGATGTCGGGTCGTAACGGACGCAACACGGTCATGGTGGCGGGCGCGAGCGCCGGTGTCGGCCGGGCCGTCGCGCACGAATTTGCCCGGCATGGCTGGAATGTCGGGCTGATCGCCCGGGGCGAGGCTGGGCTCCGGGGTACGATCCGGGACGTCGAGCAGGCCGGTGGCCGGGCCCTGGCCTTCGCGGCCGACGTCGCCGACGCGGATGCCGTCGCGCAGGCCGCCGACGCGCTGGCGGAGCGGTTCGGCGGCATCGATGTCTGGGTCAACAACGCGATGGTGACGATCTACGCGCCCGTGCAGGAGACGAGCCCGGAGGAGTTCCGCCGCGCCACCGAGGTCACCTATCTCGGCCAGGTCCACGGCACGCTGGCGGCGCTCCGCCACATGGTGCCGCGCGACCGGGGCACGATCGTCCATATCGGCTCGGCGCTGGCCTACCGGTCGATCCCGCTCCAGGCGAGCTACTGCGCCGCCAAGGCCGCCGTGCGCGGCTTCGTCGATTCCCTGCGCAGCGAGCTGCTCCACGACGGCAGCCGCGTGCGCCTGACGATGGTGCAGCTGCCGGCGGTGAACACGCCGCAGTTCGACTGGGCGCGCTCGCGGCTGCCGCGCAAGCTCGAGCCGGTGCCGCCGATCTACCAGCCCGAGGCGATCGCCCGGCACGTCTTCCGGGCGGCCCACGACGCGCCGCGGGAATTGTGGATCGGCGCCTCGGCCTGGAAGGCGATCATCGGAAACATGCTGATCCCGGGTTGGATCGACGGCTACCTTGCCCGGCACGGCTATCGCGGGGAGATGACCAGCGTGAAGGCCCAGACGAACCGCCCCGACAACCTCTACGGCCCGGTTGACACCGATCCCGGTCCGCATGGCCGCTTCGACGCCCGTGCGACCAACCACGTCACCGCGGCCGACCCGCGCTGGCTCAAGTTCGGGATCGCGGCGGCGCTCGGCGTGGTGGCGGGCACGATGCTGTTCGCCACCGAGGCGCACGGGCGGACCGAAGGTCGCGCGGATCGGCGGCTGAGCCGACGCTAGCGCATCGGCTCCCGCAGCACCGTCGCGCAGCATCGTGACCGCAAAAGCCTTGCAGAGCGCGCATCCTTGCACCTCACTCGGTGGCGCGTCTTTCGGGAGGATCTGATGTCGCTATCGACCCGTCGCGACCTCGTTCGGGGTGCTCTCGCCGGCGGTGCCGTCCTCGGGCTCGGCGGGCCCGTGCGCGCCGCCGCACCCCTCGGCGGTCCACAGGCGCCGGGCTTCTACCGGACCCGTCTCGGCGCCTACGAAATCACGGTCCTCAACGACGGGGCGCGCAGCTTCCCGATGCCGGACCGCTTCGTCCGCAACGTTCCCCGGGGCGAGGCGCTCGGCGCCGCCCAGGCTGCCTACATGCCGCCCGGCCAAGTCACGGTGCCGTTCAACCCGACGCTGATCAACACCGGCACGAAGCTAATTCTGATCGACACCGGCAACGGTCCGGTGCAGGGCGCGCCGATCGGCCGCCTCACGGCGAACCTCGCGGCCGCCGGGATCAAGCCCGAGGACATCGACCTCGTGCTGCTCTCGCATCTCCATCCCGATCATACGAACGGCCTCAAGACGGCGGATGGCAGCCTCGCCTTCCCGAAGGCCGAGATCCGGGCCGCCGCGCCCGACTGGTCGTTCTGGATGAACGACGACAACATGGCCCGCGCCGACCCGGTGACGCAGGGCTACTTCGCCAACACCCGCCGGGTGCTGGGTGATCTGAGGGACCGGATCGGCACCTTTGCGTGGGACGAGGAGGTCGCCCCCGGGATCACGGCGCTCGCCGCCCCCGGCCACACGCCGGGCCACACCGCCTTCGCGGTCGCTTCAGGGTCGGATCGCCTGCTCATCCAGTCCGACGTGACCAACATCCCGGCCTTCTTCCTGCAGCACCCGGACTGGCACGTGATGTACGATTACGATGCCGATCAGGCGCAGGCGACGCGCCACCGCTTCTACGACATGGCCGCGGCCGAGAAGGCCCTCGTGGTGGGCTACCATTTCCCCTTTCCGTCGCTCGGCCATGTCGAGCGGGACGGGCCGGGCTACCGGCTGGTGCCTGTCGCCTGGACCGGCGCGCTCTGACCGTCCTGGGTCTCGTGCCATCGGACCAAGCCCGCGAGATCCACGACCCCACACGGCCATGCCACCCCCGCGATATGCCGGTGCGGCCGATCCGGCTCGCCGAGATCCGAGACCGCCGAGAAGGCGCCGTCGAGGCGGTGACTGTCGGTGTAGCGGCTCCGTGTCGCCAGGACCGGGAGCCCGGCAGCCCGGGCCGAGCTGATGCCGGCGGCGGAATCCTCGAATGCTACGGCCTCCGAGGCCGCGACGTTCAGGCCGGCGAGCGCCAGGAGGAACACGTCCGGGGCGGGCTTCTTGCGCTTCGCCTCGTCGCCGGCCGCGATCACGTCGAAGGGCGCGGCGTCCGGTGGGAAGTTGGCGGCCAGAAGCCGGTCGACGTTCGGCCGGCTGGTCGTCGTAGCCACCGCGAGCCGGATGCCCGCCGCCCGGGCCTCGGCGATGAGCCGGGCGATCCCGGGGCGCAGTGGCAGGCCGATCTCCGCGACGAGAGCGCCGTACGCAACGGTCTTGCGGGCGTGGATCTCGGGGGACAGCCCGCGGAGCGCCTTGGCTTCGGGCGCGTGTTGCGTGTCGATGTAGTGGGCGAGCCGCTCCTTGCCGCCCATCACGGTGAGAAGGTCGGCGTAGAGCGCCTCGTCCCAGTGCCAGGGCAGGCCGAGTTCCGCGAAGGCGCGATTGAAGGCCTGCCGATGCAGGTCCTCGGTCTCGGCAAGGGTGCCGTCGACGTCGAAGATGAGGGCCTTCAGCACGACAGGTCGCGGCCGGAGGCGCCCTCCGCGCCCTCGCGGATCGCCGCGATGCGCTCGGCGTAGGCGTCCGGGCCGCCCGAGAAGACGGCGTTGCCGGCCACGAAGGTGTCGGCTCCCGCGCGGCTCGCCGCCTTCACGGTCTCCGCATCGATGCCGCCGTCGACCTGGATGCGGATGTCCCGGCCCGCCACCATCGCCCGCACCCGCGCCACCGATTCCATCGCGCTCTTGATGAAGCTCTGGCCGCCGAAGCCGGGATTGACGGTCATCACCAGCACGAGATCCACGAGGTCAAGCACCGGCTCGACCAGGGCGGCCGGCGTACCGGGATTGATCGCCACCCCGGCGCGCTTGCCGAGGTCGCGGATGGTCTGGAGCGAGCGGTGGATGTGCGGCCCGGCCTCGGCATGGACCGTGATGCCGTCGGCGCCGGCCTGCGCGAAGGCCGCGAGGTACGGGTCCGCCGGGGCGATCATCAGATGCACATCGAAGTACTTCTGCGTGTGCGGCCGGAGCGCCTTCACCACCGGCGGCCCGAAGGTGATGTTGGGCACGAAGTGGCCGTCCATCACGTCGAGGTGGATCCAGTCGGCCCCAGCCGCATCGATGGCGCGAATTTCGTCGGCGAGCTTCGAGAAGTCGGCCGAGAGGATGGACGGGGCGATGACGGGAGGAAGCATCACGGGTCTTTCAGCAACGGTCGGTCTCAGATGACGGTCGGCGGAGAGGCCGATCCAACTCTGGCCCTCATCCTGAGGTGCCGCGGAGCGGCGCTCCGGCACCTCAGGATGAGGGTCTGGGTTGGATCAACGTTCCAGGTGGTTCCACGGTGTGCCTCCTCCATCACGCCAGCCGTCGGCGGCGCTCGACGAGTTGCATGATCATCGGCGTCAGGATCAGCTGCATCGCGAGATCGAGCTTGCCGCCGGGAATCACGATGGAATTCGCTCGGCTCATGAAGCTGTCGTGGATCATGGAGACGAGATACGAGAAATCGATTCCCTTCGGGTCCTTGAAGCGGATGACCACCATCGACTCGTCGGCGGTGGGGATCCAGCGGGCGATGAACGGGTTCGAGGTGTCGACCGTCGGCACCCGCTGGAAGTTGATGTCGGTGAACGAGAATTGCGGGCAGATGGTCTGCACGTAATCGGGCATGCGCCGCAGGATCACGTCGGTGACCGCCTCGGTGGAGTAGCCGCGGAATGAGCGGTCGCGGTGCAGCTTCTGGATCCACTCCAGGTTGATCACTGGCACCACGCCAATCTTCAAGTCGGCGTAGCGGGCGATGTCGACGTCCTGATCGGCGACGCAGCCGTGTAGCCCCTCGTAGAACAGCAGGTCGGAATCCGGCGGGAACGCCTCCCATTCCGAGAAGCTGCCCTCGGGGATGCCGTAGGCCAGCGCGTCATGGGCGTCGTGGGCGTAGTGGCGGGTGCGGCCTGTGCCGGATTCGGCGTAGCTGCGGAACACGGCCTCCAGCTCCGGCAGCAGATTCGCCCGCGGCGCGAAGTGCGACAGCGTCGGCTCCCGCGCCATCATCGCCCGCATCGTATCCCGGTCGAAGGCGTGGAAGCCGTCGCCCTCGATGAACACCGCCCGCACGTCCTCCCGGCGGAAGATCTGCTCGAAGGTGTTGCGCACCGAGGTGGTGCCGGCCCCGGAGGAGCCGGTCACCGAGATGATGGGGTGCCGCGCCGACATGCTTTTACGACTTCACGGTGCGGCTATGACCGCATCAGGCCGCGCTGGCCGAACAGCGGCGAGCGGCCGGCATCGGGCTTGCCGCCGGCATAGTAGGTGGCGACGCACGCCACCTCCTCGGTCGAGCCGCAGACCAGCGGCGCGCGCTCGTGGATGCCGGTGGCCACGATGTCGAGGATGCGGGTCTGGCCATCGGTGGCGGCGCCCCCGGCCTGCTCGACCAGCATCGCCACGGGCGCGACCTCGTAGAGCAGCCGTAGGCGGCCGCGGGCGTAGTTCTTCCGGGCATCGCCCGGATAGAGGAACACGCCGCCGCGGGTCAGCACGCGCTGGATGTCGGCCACCAGCGAGGCAAGCCAGCGCATGTTGTAGTCCTTGTCGCGCGGACCCTCGGTGCCACGCTGGCAATCCTCGATATAGGCCTTCACCGGGGCGTCCCAGTGCCGGGCGTTCGAGGCGTTGATGGCGAATTCCTTTGTCGAGGCCGGCACTGACATGGCCGGGCTCGTCAGCTTGAACCGGCTCTCCGCGCGGTCGAGCACGTAGGACTGGGTGCCCTCGCCCAGCGTCAGGATCAGCGCCGTGGCCGGGCCGTAGGTGACGAAGCCGGCGGCGATCTGCGTCGAGCCGGGCGTCGTGAACGAGGCCAGCGGGTTCGCCGGATCCTTGATCGACGGCCGAATGCCGAAGATCATGCCGACGGCCATGTTCACGCCGATGTTGGAGGAGCCGTCGAGGGGATCGATGGCGACGGCCAGCGGCGCGTCCGGATCGAGCCGCATCACCTCCTCGGCCTCCTCGGAGGCGACCTCGGCGACCGGAGCGCCCCGCAGCGCCGCGGTCACGCTCTCATGTGCGATGACGTCCAACGCCTTCTGGACGTCGCCGTCGCTGTTGTGATCGCCCGCGGCCGCGAGATCGCCGCCGAGCGCGCCGCGCCCGATCCGCTCGCTGATCTCCACAGCGGACCGTGCCACGGCCGCGATCACCGCGGCGGCGTCCTTCAGCGCCGGATTGGCGTCCACGGCCTGCGCCAGGCAGGTCTCGAGGGGCGTCCCGATCGCCGCTGAAATTGCCATCGGCCTACTCCTCCTGCTCGGATCCCATCCGTCGGGATCGCGCGTTCCGCGCCGGCTCTGTAGCGGCCGCTTGGCTGCCAAGATAGCGGTCTCTGTCTCCGGATCGACAGGAACCCGCGGCGGGGCCTTCAAGATTTCTGTGCGATCTTGTGCCATACGACGAAAAAAACGAGATGTCCGCCATGCGCAATCTGTCCCTCAAGCAGCTCCAGGCGGTCGCTGCGGTGGCCCGCCTCGGCACCATGACGCGGGCTGCGCAGGAGCTGAACGTCACATCGGCCGCGCTCTACGCGCGCATCCGGCAGCTGGAGGAGGAGGCCGGGCTGCTGCTGTTCGACCGGACGCCCGGCGGCCTCAAGCCGACCGATGCCGGCCGCGAGATGCTCTGGGCGATCGACAGCATCAACACCGTGCTGGAGACCTGCACCGACCGGCTGCGCACGCTCCGGGGTGCCGAGGGCGGGCGCGTGGCTCTGGGCGTCGTCTCGACCGCCAAGTACTTCGCCCCGCAGGTGATTGCCGGCTTCGTCAAGAAGCACCCCGGCGTCGAGATCAGCCTGTCGGTGCGCAATCGCGGCCAGACCGTCGAGGCCCTGCGCGGTTACGAGATCGACTTTGCCCTGATGGGCCGCCCGCCCCGGGATTTCCCGATCGAGGCCGCCACCTTCGGGCCGCACCCGATCGTGCTCATCGCGCCGCCCAGCCATCCGCTGGCGGGCAAGATTGGCCTGAACCGCGAGGATCTGGCCGACCAGCCGTTCTTCCTGCGCGAGGAGGGGTCGGGCACCCGCATGGTGTTCGAGGAATTCATGGCCGGCGTGCTGGTGAAGCGGGCGCCCCTCGACATCGACACCGGCTCGAACGAGACCATCAAGCAGGCTGTGATGGCCGGTCTCGGCATTGCACTGCTCTCGGTGCACTCGGTGGCGGCCGAGCTGGAGAGCGGCCGCCTCGTGCTCCTCGACGTGAAGGGCCTGCCGATCCGGCGCGACTGGTACGCGGTCCGCCGCGCCGACAAGGTGCTGGGCCCGGCGGCCTCCGCGGTCTGGTCCTTCCTGATGGCGGAGGGCGCGCGCAGCCTGCCCGGCGTCGCGCAGAGCGGCCTAGCCCAGGCGGGGGCCAGGGCATGAACGCGGGAATCGTCGTTGCCGGCGCGGGCCAGGCCGGCTTCCAGCTCGCCGCCTCCCTGCGCGAAAGCGGGTTCAAGGACCCGATCACCCTGGTGGGCGACGAGCCTGCCCTCCCCTACCAGCGGCCGCCCTTGTCGAAGGCCTATCTTGCCGGCAAGACCGACCAGGAAGGTGTGTTCCTGCGCCCGCCCGGCTTCTTCGCCGAGCATGCGATCACGCACCGGCCGGGGCTGCGCGCCGTCGCGATCGACCGGGCGGAACGCCGCCTGCAGCTCTCGAACGGCGACAGCCTGCCCTACGACCACCTCGTGCTCGCCACCGGCGCCCGTAACCGGCCGCTGCCCGTCCCGGGCGCCGGTCTGGAGGGCGTGCGCCAGCTGCGCGGCCTCGCGGATGCCGACGCGCTGAAGGCGGATATCGCGGCGGCCCGGGCGGTCGTGGTGGTGGGCGCCGGCTTCATCGGGCTCGAATTCGCCGCCGTCGCAGCCGCGCGTGGTCTCGCGGTGACGGTGATCGAGGTAGCCGAGCGGCCGATGGCGCGGGCCGTCTCGGCGGAGATGGGGGACTTCTTCCGCGGCACCCAGGAGGCGCTGGGTGTCCACTTCGCGTTCGGGGCGGGCGTGACGGCGATCCTCGGGCGGGACGGCCGCGCCACAGGCGTGGCCCTAGCGGACGGCCGCGAATTGCCCGCCGACCTCGTCCTCGTCGGGATCGGCGTGCTGCCGAACGGGGATCTCGCCGCGGAGGCGGGCCTGCCGGCCGAAAACGGCGTGCAGGTCGACGCGTTCCTGGGCACGCCCGATCCGGCGATCTCGGCGATCGGCGATTGCGCCCGGTTCCCGACGCCCTTCGCCCGCGGGCTCACGGCGGACGGCACGGTGCGGATCGAATCCGTTCAGAACGCCATCGACCAGGGTCGTTGCCTGGCGGCCCGGCTCGTCGGCAAGCCTGCGGCCTACGGCGCGCTGCCCTGGTTCTGGAGCGATCAGGGTCCGCACAAGCTGCAGATCGCCGGCCTTTCGGGACCCGGAGACGACAGCGTGGTCCGCGGCTCCGGCAACGCCTTCTCGATCTTCCGCTTCCGCGACGGGCGCTTGAGCGCCGTGGAATCCGTCGACCGGGCGGGCGACCACATGATCGCCCGGCGCCTGCTCGCCGCGGGGACGCCGCTCACCCCCGATCAGGCGGCCGATCCGGGTTTCGACCTCAAGGCCCTGGTGCTGCAGCGGCCCTGACCTCAGCCCGGGAACGCGACCGGCGCCGGCTTCTGCCGCAGGGCCATGGCGGTGCCGATCCCGAGTGCCAGGATGGTGACGGCGCAGCCGGCGAGCGCCCCGAGCTGGCCGAACCGGAGCAGCGCCTGCCCGATCACCGCGACGCCGAGCGCCTGCCCGCAGAAGAACGAGAAGGCGTGGAGCGCCACCGCGGAGGCGCGGGCCGTCGGCGCGACCTCGGTGACCTGGGTCTGGTAGGTGTTGTGCAGCATGTAGAAGCCGAGACCCATGGCGGTGAGCGCTGCGCAATCGACCTGCCACGTTCCGGCGAGCCCGACCACCGTGAGCGACGCGCCGCAGATCAGGCCGCCGCCGATGAGCATGCGCGGCAGGCCGAGCAGCCGCACCAGCAGCCCGACCAGCGCCGAATAGGCCAGGCCGCCGACCGCGAACCCCGCCAGCACGAGCCCGGCCTCGCGCGGTCCGCCCTCCCCGCGGGCCTCGATCAGGGGGGCGAGGTGCGGGAACACGCCGAAGATCGCGATGGCTTCGATGAACACCGCCGAGAACAGCACCCGCGCCCGGGGATTGCGCAGGATCGTCCGGTAGCGCGTCACCGCCTCGCCGAAGGCCGGGCGGCGGGCGGCGGGTCGGCCGGCCCGGTCGAAGCCGAACACGGTGGCCGCGCAGGCAAACGCCGCCACCGCCGCCGTGACCGCGAACACGCCGCGCCAGCCGATCGCCGCCTCGATCAGGCCTGCGAAGGTCGAGCCCGAGAGCTGGCCGAGGATCACTGCCACGAGGAAGCGCCCGATCGCCACCTGCCGGCTCTCCATCGGCACGCGGTCGCCCAGCAGCGCCAGCGAGAGGGGAATGCAACCGCCGGCCGCCGCGCCGGCCAGCATGCGCAGGCCGAACAGGCTGCCGATGTCGGGGGCGACGCAGCACAGCGTGAGCGCGACGGCGAGCACCGCCAGGCAGGTGCTCATCACCCGCTCCTTGCCGAGCGCGTCGCCGATCGGGCCGAGCACGGGCTGGATGAACGCGTAGGGCAGCGCGAAGGCGGTGGAGAGCAGCGCCACCGTGTGTGCGTCGCTGGCGAGGTCCCGGGCGAGCACGCCGACCAGGGGCTCGACCGAGCGGAGCGCGAAGGTGCTGCCGAACCCCGCGCAGGCCAGCACCACGATCAGGCGCGGGATCGACGTGGCCGGCGGCGCCGCACGCGTCGCAGCGGGTGTGAGAGCCGGCTCTGTGCTGTCGGTCATGGGGACGCTTCGCGACGCGGGCTGATCCAGACCCGCGCCATCGCATCTCCCTCGCCCGAGCGGAACCCCGCCGGGCGACAGATCAGTGCGCGTAGAACGCCGGATCCGAATCGTCACTCGGATGTGCGAAGGCCCAGCGCAGGGCCGAGGAGAGCGGCACGTTGTAGTTGAGGCCGCGCGGCGGGACCGGTTTCAGGAACCAGCGATCGTAGATCGTCATGATCTCGGGGCTCCGGTAGAGATCGGCGGTCGCGCGGTCGACCACCGCCTTGAAGGCCGGATCGTCCCGGCGCAGCATGATCCCATAGGGCTCCGGGTTCGACAGGGTTTCCTGGCTGACCACATAGGCCGCCGGATCCTTGGACTGGGCCGCGACCACGCTGAGCTGCACGTCGTCCATCACGAAAGCCGCCGCCCGTCCGGTCTCGACCAGGAGGAAGGCCTCGGGCACGTCCTTGGCGGCGATCACCGTGATGCCGAGCTTGCGGTCATTGTTGGCCTTGATCAGCATCAGGATGTTGGTCGAGCCGGCCACCGACGCGACCGTCTTGCCGCGCAGGTCGTCGAGGCTGGCGATATTCTGATCCTTCTTCGACACGAAGCGGGTCGCCGTCAGGAAGTGCGTGTTGGTGAAGCCGACCTGCTTCTTGCGGTCGGCGTTGTTGGTGGTCGTCCCGCATTCGAGATCGACGGTTCCGTTGGTGACCAGCGGGATCCGCGACGACGAATTGACGAACTCCATCCCGACTTCGAGACCGGGCATGTTCAGCTCGCGTTTCACCGCCTCGGCGACCTTCAGGCAGATGTCGACCGCGAAGCCGACGACCTTCTGGTTCTGGTCGAGGTAGCTGAACGGGGGCGCGGTATCGCGGACGCCGAGCACCAGCCGGTTGCTGTCCTGGATCTTCTTGAGGGTGCCGGTGCGTTCGGCGGCCTGCGCCGATGCCGGCTGGGACACGATGAGGACGAGGGCACCGAGGAGCGGGGTGAGAAGACGCATGGGCTGACGGGTCCCGATCGTCGCGCGGAGGGCGCCCGGCCCGTCCGGACCGGCGAGGGCCCGACCGCGCGCCGGATCGTGCCCCGGCAAGCCCATCAGCAAGAGTCCGGCCGCGGCGCGTTCACCGGACCGGAGATCGCCTCGGATGGCGATGTGCGCAGTAAGACCGGTTCCGTTGCGTGCTTCGGGCCCACCGTCTTTGCGAGCGGAGCGAAGCAATCCAGTCAGCGCGACGACGCCTGATGTCGCGCTGCCCTGGGTCACCTCGCTTCGCTCGTGATGACGGAGCGCGGAACCGCTATGAAACCGGCCCACCCTCGACAGCGGCGGGGCGCAGGACGGCCAGCGCCCGCAGGGCCGCGGTGGCATAATCGAGGAAGGCGTTCACCCGCGCCGGCCGGAAGTCCTGGCTCGGCGTCACCAGCTGGACCGGGACCGGCGGCGACTCGTGGGCGGCGAGCAGCCGTACGAGGCGGCCGGCGGCGATGTCCTCCGCCGCCTGATAGGAGAGAACCCGCGCGATGCCGCGCCCGCTGCGGGCGGCGATCAGGGCGGCCTCCACCTCGTTGACGATGAGCCGCGGCGCGAGGCGCACGCGGTTCGTCCCGAAGCGCCATTCCCGGAGCCCCGAATTCACAGCGCCCAGGATGGCATCGTGTGCGGCGAGATCCGCGGGCCTGCGCGGTGTCCCCCGGACGGCGAGGTAATCCGGGCTCGCCACCACGATCCGGCGCACCTGCCCGACCCGGCGTGCGACGAGCCGCGACTCCGCGAGCTGCCCGATCCGCAGGGCGACGTCGATGCCCTCCTCCACGAGATCGAGGTTGCGGTCGGCGAGCACCAGCTCGACCTGCGTCTCCGGATAGCCATCGAGGAAGCCTGACACGACCCGTGCGATATGCTTGCGCCCGAACAGGACCGGGGCCGTGACCCGCACGAGGCCGCGGACGGCGTCGCGCGCTGCGCCCGAGACGGCCGTGTCGTAGCCCGACAGCAGGCCGCGGGCGCGCTCGGCGAGTTCCAGCCCGGCGGGAGTGGGCGCCAGTTGCCGGGTCGTGCGCTCGACGAGCCGGCTGCCGGCGCGGGTCTCGAGGCTGGCGAGCGCCCGGGTCACGGCAGCGGAGGAGCGGCGCAGCCGGCGCGCCGCGCCAGCGAGGCTCCCGGCCTCGATGATCGCGACGAAGGTGGCGAGCTCGTCCAGACGATCCATCGATTGTTGCAGAGACTGAAATTCTGACTGTCAATGTCTCCGGATTTTCCCCGAGCCGCGCAAGGGCGATATCGGACGCACCACAGGAGACATGCAGATGACCGATGCCGACCTGACCCTCTACGGCCTGCGCCTCTCGGGCCATTCGCACCGGGCGGAGCTGTTCCTGTCCCTGCTGGGACTGCCATACCGCTTCGTCGAAGTTGGGAGCGCCGCCCAGCGGGGCGCGGACGCGTTCCGGCGGCTCAACCCGCTCGGCCAGATCCCGGTGCTGACCGACGGCGCGGCCGTGATCCCCGACAGCAACGCCATCCTGGTCTACCTCGCGGCGCGCTACGCGCCCGACGGAGGGTGGATGCCGACGGATCCGCTCGGGGCCGCGCAAGTGCAGCGCTGGCTGTCGATCGCGGCCGGCGAGGTGCGGCACGGGCCGGGCCAGGCCCGGCTGATGGTGGTGTTCGGGGCGCCGGGCGATCGGACGATTGTTCATGCCGCGGCGGCCCGGATCCTCACTTTCATGGACACGCATCTGGCCGACCGCACCTATCTCGCGGCAGACCGGCCGACGCTCGCCGACATCGCCTGCTATTCCTACGTGGCGCACGCGCCCGAGGGCGGCGTGTCGCTGACGCCCTACGCGGCCGTCCGGGCCTGGATCGCGCGGGTCGAGGCGCTGCCGGGCTTCATCCCGATGCCGGCTTCTCCCATCCCCGAAACGGTGTGAGGTGCATCATGGCCAGCTTCCATGCCGACGAACGCGTGGCCCAGGCGCGGGCCGGCCACGTCCTCGGTGAGACCCCGGCGATCCGCCCGTTGATGCCCGAGCAGCACCGCACCTTCTTCGCGGGTCTGTCCTACCTGTTCGTCGGCACCGTCGACGCGGCCGGCGCGCCGGTCGCCACTCTGCTGACAGGACAGCCCGGCTTCGTGCAGGCCCCCGACGCGATTCATCTCGACATTGCCGCGGCCCTCGATCCCGCCGATCCGGCGGCCCGGGCTCTGATACCCGGTGCAGAGGTGGGGATCCTGGGCCTCGACCTCGCGACGCGGCGGCGCAACAGGGCCAACGGCCGTGTCGTCCGCCGTGGCGGGAACGGCCTGACGATCGCCGTCGCGCAGAGCTTCGGCAACTGCCCGCAATATATCCAGCGCCGCGTCGCCGAGCCGTTCCAGCGCACGGTCGGGCCGATCGAACCCCTCGCGGCCCTCGATCCGGAGGCCGCGGCGCTGATCCGAGGCGCCGACACGCTGTTCGTGGCGAGCCGCGCCCGGGAGGGTCTGGCCGATGGCGGCGCCGACATCTCGCACCGGGGTGGCCGACCGGGCTTCGTCCGGCTCGAGGGCGACGTGCTGACGGTGCCGGACTTCTCCGGCAACCGCTACTTCAACACGTTGGGCAACCTGATCGGCGAACCACGGGCGGCGTTGCTGTTCCTCGACTTCGACCGCGGCCATCTCCTGGTTCTGCAGGGACGAACCGCGATCGACTGGGCCGGTACGGCAGCGACCGGCCTCATGGGAGCGCAGCGCGCCTGGACCTTCACGGTCGAGGGCGGCTGGCGCCGCCGGGCCGTGATCCCCCTGCGCTGGAGCGCTCCGGAACCGGCGCAGCAACTCGTGCGCACCGGCACCTGGGAGCCGACGGTCTGAGGCGCGCTCAGGCCGCTCCGGCTGCGGCGGCGTGCTCCGCGGCGAGCTGCGCGTCCGCGGCCGCGACCTTTTGGGAGGCCGGCCGGGCCCGGATCCGCTCGACATAGGCATTCAGCACCGGATCCGGCGCGACGATCCCGAAGCCCATCGTCCATCCGAGCGCACCGCCCCACAGGACATCGGCGGCGCTGAAGCGGTCACCGAGTAGGTAGGGGCCAGGGGTCAGCGCCTCGACGACCCGCGCGATCACGCTGTCATAATCGGCGTAGGCCGACAGGGCGCGCGGCCCCGGCTCCCGCTTCAGGTGGCGGTCGATGATGGCGGGCTCGAAGCAGGATCCGTAGAACACCATCCAGCGCAGGTAGGCGGCCCGGGCCGGGTCGCTTGCCGCCGGGGCGAGGCCGGTCTCGGGGAAGAGATCGGCGAGGTAGAGGTAGACGGCCGCCTGCTCGGTCACCAGGGCCTCGCCGTGGCGGATCGCCGGCACCTTTGCCATCGGGTTGATGGCGCGGTAGGCGTCCTGGAGATGCTCGCCGGCGCGCATGTTGAGCGCGTGGAGCCGGTAGGGAACGCCCATCTCCTCGAGGAGCACGCGCACCCCGGACGACCGGGTATTGGGCGAATGATAGAACTCGATGTCAGCGTTATCCGCCACTGTGTTCCGCTCCGGGATTGTCGATTCGCGCGGCGGCACGCTCATACCGCGGGACGCCCGGGTCAACCGTGCGCCCGGCCGCCATTTCTCCACGGACCGGAATCGCGGCACGAACGTTGGGCGATTGTGCGTTGCCGCGCGTTGGGATGCCGTCCGGCACCACGCGGGCCGGGGGTGCGAGTTCTGATGGCGAAGATTTTGCTGGTCGAGGACCACGAAGAGATCTGGGATTTTCTGTCCCGGCGCCTCAAGCGCCGCGGCTACGAGGTCGTTCTGGCCCATGACGGCGAGGCGGGTGTCCGCCAGGCCCGTTCGGCACAGCCCGACGTGATCCTCCTCGACATGAACCTCCCTATTCTCGACGGCTGGTCGGTCGCCCGCACCCTGAAATCCGGAACCGACACCCGGGCGATCCCGATCATCGCGCTCACCGCCCACGCCATGTCGGGGGACCGGGACAAGGCGATCCAGGCCGGTTGCGACGACTACCACCCGAAGCCGGTCGATTTCTCGAAGCTGCTCAGCCAGATCAGCGCCGCCCTGGGCGAGACCGCACAGGCGGGCTGACGCGGCTCCGGACACGCGAGCCGCCCCTTCCGATGCCGCAGCCGCGGCCGTCTCCTGACCTGAGTAGAGTGGAGCCTGTCCGTGAGCGAGGATCCCGTCACCGCCCAGCGCCTGCGTCAGGGGCTGCCGGTCTTCGTGGCGCTGGCCTCGATCCTCCTCGTCGTGGCGACGCTGGCGGCGCTGTATCTCGGGCGGGAGATCCTCGTGCCGGTGACGCTGGCGATCCTCCTGAGCTTCGTCCTGGTGCCGGCGGTCCGGGTGCTCAGGCGGATCCACGTCCCGCGGGCCCCGGCGGTGCTCCTGGTCGTGGTGATCGTGTTCGGGGCCCTGTTCGGGATCGGCAGCCTGATCGCCAGCGAGGCCTCCCAGCTCGCCTCCGACCTGCCGCGCTACACGCAGGTGATGCGCACCAAGATCAAGGATCTACGCGGGGCGACTGCCGGGACTGGGACCCTGTCGCGGATCGTCGACATGGTCCAGGATCTGAGCGCGACCCTGCAGCCGCCGCCGGCGGCGGAACTCCGCGGCGAGCCCGGCACGCGCACGCATCCCCTCACGGTGGAGATCACGCCCGCCCGCGCCAGCGTCGTCGAGACGCTCCAGACGTTCGCGGGCCCTCTCGTCCATCCGCTGGCCACGACCGGCCTGATCCTGATCTTCACGATCTTCATTCTGCTCCAGCGCGAGGATCTCCGGAATCGCGCGATCAAGCTCGCCGGCGGCTCGGGCGACCTGCGCCGCACGACGGCCGCGATCGACGATGCCACGAGCCGCCTCAGCCGGTTCTTCCTGGCCCAGCTCGCCCTCAACATCGCCTTCGGCGTGGTGATCGGCTTCGGTCTCTGGATCATCGGTGTGCCGAGCCCGACGCTATTTGGCGTGCTGGCGGCGATCCTGCGCTTTGTGCCCTATATCGGCGCCGCGATCAGCGCGCTGCTGCCGCTGATCCTGGCCGCCGCGGTCGATCCGGGCTGGACCATGGTGATCGCCACGGCCGCCCTGTTCCTCGTAGTCGAGCCCATCTGCGGCCACGTGGTCGAGCCGCTGCTCTACGGCCACTCGACGGGCCTCTCGCCGGTCGCCGTCATCCTGGCGGCGACGATCTGGACGTTCCTGTGGGGTCCGATCGGCCTCGTGCTCGCCACGCCGCTCACGGTCTGCCTCGTGGTGCTCGGGCGGCACGTCGAGCGGCTCTGGTATCTCGACGTGCTGCTGGGCGACCAGCCGGCCCTGTCGCCGCCCGAGATCTTCTACCAGCGCATGCTGGCGGGGGATCCGATCGAGGCGATCGATCAGGGCTGGCAGTTCCTCAAGGAACGCGCCCTCGTCACCTATTACGACGAGGTCGCCCTGGCGGGTCTGCTGCTCGCCCAGGAGGATCTCTCGCGCGGAACGCTCGATCGCGAGCGGCAGGAGGAGGTCGGCGCGGCGATCCGCACGGTGGTCGACCGCCTCGGGACCGCCCCGGTCGCGCGGCGGAGCCGGCGGGGATCGGCGCGGGCGCCGGACATCGAGACCGCGGCAGCGCTGGCCGCCATCGGGCCCGACCGGCAGGTAGCGGGCATCGTCCTCGCCCGCGAGGATCTTGCACCCAACTGGCGGAGCGAGACACCGGTCCTATGCGTGTCGAGCCGCGGCCCGTTCGACGAGGCGGCGACGCTGATGCTGAGCCAGATCCTCGCGCGCCACGGTCTGGCCTCGCAGATCCTGTCGATGGCCGCGATCCGCGCCGGCGAGCGGCCCGAGAACCCGGAGGGCTTGGCGCTAATCTGCTTCTCGTACCTGGAGCCGGTGAGCCTGTCGCAGATCCGCTTCACGGTTCGGCAGGCCCGTGCCGCGGTGCCGGGGGTCCGGATCCTCGTGGGCTTCTGGCGCGAGCGCGATCCGGCCACCCTGGATCGTCTGCGCCGCGCGACCTCCGCGGACTTCCTGGTGACGTCGCTCAACGAGGCACTCTCAGCGGTCCTGAATGCCTGCCGCGAGCCAAGTCCCGCGCGGGTCGCTCCGGCGCCCGCCACAGCACTGCCCGCGCCGGCCCGGACGGCGGCCGCGTGAGAGGCCGGACCTCTCCCCGCCTCAACAGGCGCGATGCGGCCGACGAGGCCGTGCGGTCGACATCGCGTTCCAGACCACTACAGTCGCGCGCGCCAAGCGGCAGCGGCCCGACGTGGCCGGCTTCTACGGCCCGGGGAATGAAGACCGCCTCGCATGTCTGAGACGCCAGAAACGCCACCCTCCGGACCGAGTCCCCCGATCCGGGACAGCGCCCCGAGCGACCTCACCGACCGCAAGAGCGACATCTTCTTCGCCGCGGTCGAGACCACGCGGATGCCGATGATCGTCACCGATCCGCGCCAGCCGGACAACCCGATCATCTTCGCCAACCGCGCCTTCCTGGCGATGACGGGCTACACGCCCGAGGAGCTGATCGGGCGCAATTGCCGGTTCCTGCAGGGGCCTGAGACCGACCGCGAGAGCATCGCGCAGGTCCGCGCGGCGATCGCCGACAAGCGCGAATTCGCCACCGAGATCCTGAACTACCGCAAGAACGGCTCGACGTTCTGGAACGCCCTGTTCGTCTCCCCGGTCTACAACGCCGACGGCGAGCTGGTTTACT
The DNA here is from genome assembly GCF_058790235.1 of Methylobacterium sp. FW102-HT35C08. NCBI lineage: Bacteria > Pseudomonadati > Pseudomonadota > Alphaproteobacteria > Hyphomicrobiales > Methylobacteriaceae > Methylobacterium > Methylobacterium sp. FW102-HT35C08. Next base: position 4,021,563 of record NZ_JBYTCL010000002.1, read on the forward strand.
ATTTCGGCTCGCAGCTCGACGTCTCGCGCCGGCGGGATGCCGAGGATGCGCTGGGCCAGGCCCAGAAGATGGAGGCGCTCGGCCAGCTCACCGGCGGCATCGCGCACGATTTCAACAACCTGCTGCAGGTGATCGTCGGCTACGTCGACATCCTGGCGGCCGGCCTGGAGAAACCGGACGCCGACCGCGCCCGGCTGGGACGCGCCACCGAGAACATCCGGCAGGCCGCGGATCGCGCGACGACGCTGACGCAGCAATTGCTGGCCTTCGCCCGCAAGCAGCGGCTGGACGGACGCGCGGTCAACCTCAACACCCTGGTCGAGGGCATGGGCGAGATGGTCACCCGCTCCGTCGGCGAGGCGGTGAAGATCGAGCTCAATCTCGCGGAGGACCTCTGGAACTGCCGCGTCGACCCGACCCAGGCCGAGGTCGCGATCCTCAACGTGCTGATCAACGCCCGCGATGCCATGCCGGACGGCGGTACCGTGCGGATCACCACCGAGAACAGCGAGGTCGCCTCGGGCGGCGAGGTCGGGCCGCTGCGCGACGGCCGCTATGTCAGCATCGCCATCCGGGATTCCGGCACCGGTATCCCGCCCGCAGTGCTGGCGCGGGTGATGGACCCGTTCTTCACCACGAAGGAAGAGGGCAAGGGGACCGGCCTCGGGTTGTCGATGGTCTACGGCTTCGCCAAGCAGTCGGGCGGGGCGGCGCAGATCGAGTCGACCCTCGGCGAGGGGACGACCGTGCGCCTGTCCTTCCCGGCGACGGACGGCGACGTGAAGGCACCCGCCAAGGTCTCGCTTCGGGCCGTGGACCGGCAAGGCACCGAGACGATCCTGATCGTCGACGACCGCGAGGACGTGGCCGAACTCGCCCGGACCATCCTGCGGGACTTCGGCTACACGACCCTGACGGCCAGCAATGCCCGCGAGGCGCTGGAGATCCTGGATTCCAGCGGGCGGGTCGACCTCCTGTTCACCGACCTGATCATGCCGGGGGGTATGAACGGGGTGCTGCTCGCCCGGGAGGCCCGTCGTCGCCAGCCGCGGCTCAAGGTCCTGCTCGCCACCGGCTACGCCGAGGCGAGCCTGGAGCGAACCGATATCGGCGGCTCGGAGTTTGATCTCCTCAACAAGCCGTACCGGCGCACGGAGCTGGTCCGCCGGGTGCGGGCCATCCTCGACGGTCCGACCGGCGTGGGCTGATCTCACGGGAGACGGGCGATGTCTCAGGGCGACAAGTCGAAATACACCGACAAGCAGAAGCGCAAGGCCGAGCACATCGCGGATTCCTACGAGGCCCGCGGCGTGCCGGAGCAGGAAGCCGAAGCCCGCGCCTGGGCCACCGTCAACAAGGATGACGGCGGAGGCAAGAAGCCGGGCGGATCGGGCCGGGGAAAGTCCACCGGCCATCCGGCGGCCCACAAGGGTGGCGCAACCGGCGGCAAGGCCTCCGCCGGACGGACGGCCGCCGAGCGCTCCGCCTCCGCCAAGAAGGCTGCGGCGACCCGGAAGGCCAACGCCGCGGCGCGGGCGTGACGGCCTACACCCGAGACAAGCTCAGCGCGCCTGCTCGGCGAGCTTGACGAGCGTGTGCAGCATCCGGTTGGCCGGCGTCGGGACGCCGAGCGCCGCACCCTTGCGCATCACGTAGCCGTTGAGGTGGTCGATCTCGCTGGGGCGGCCCCGGGCGAGATCCTGGGCGGTGGACGAAAGCTGGCCGGCCATCGTCCTGCTCAGCGCGATGACGCTGTCGAAGATGTCGGGCGGCACCAATACGCCGGCCGCCTTGGCGACGGCCACGCATTCCTGCACCACGTCGGTCATCGATGCCACGACGCCCGCGTCCTGGATCAAGCGGCCGTAGGGCAGCTGCGTCAGGGCCGAGAGGGCATTGTAGGCGCAGTTCATGATGAGCTTGCCCCACAGCGCGTCCAGGGCACGCGCCGAGACGGTCGTGGGGGCGCCGGCCGCCGTGAGGGCGGTGGCAATCCGCTCGCTCGTCTCGGATGCGCCGAGGATCAGGTCGCCCCGGCCGTTGTGCCGCACACGACCCGGCCCGTCCATCGCGGTGGCGACGTAGACCGCCACCGGCACGACCGGCCGCCCGAGGAAAGCGGCGAGACGCTCGGCATTGTCGACACCGTTCTGGAAGCTGAGGATCGTGGCGGACCGGCCGAGATGCGGCGCAATCATCGCGCCGGCTGCTTCGGTGTCGCCGGACTTGACGCAGACCAGCACGAGGTCGGCTCCCGCGACGCCGTTGCCGTCGGTCGTCGCCTGCACGGGCGCGGAGCCGACGCCCGCCGCGCTCTCCAGAACCAGACCGTCCGCCCGCACCGCCTCGACCAGCGCGGGACGGCCGATCAACGTGACCGCGTGTCCAGCCTTCGCCAGGAGGAACCCGTAATAGCACCCGACCGCGCCGGCCCCCACGACGGCCACGTTCATGACGGCATCGCTCATCGCGCTGCGGCCGCCGCTTGCTCGGGATGGAACGGCGCCGCACCCACGGCGCTCCGGCGGACATGGTCGAGCAGCGCCTGGGCCGGGTGGCGCAGCCGCACGCCGTCGACAAGCTTGGCCTGCGATCGGCAGGAATAGCCGTCGGCCAGGAGGGTGCAGCCGGGGGCCTCGGACACGTGGCGGGCCCAGCTCGCGTTGTAGATCGTCTCCGAGGTGGCGCGGTGCCGGGCCTCATGACCGTAGGTCCCGGCCATGCCGCAGCATCCGGAGGCCGGCACGTCGAGACGCAGCCCGAGATGGGCGAACAGGGCCTGCCAGTCGCGGACCGCGCCAGGCGCATTGGTGCGCTCGGTGCAATGGGGCAGCAGCCGCATCGTCCCGCCGCCCTGGCGCGGCGCGATCCGGTCGAGCCGGGTCGCCAGCCATTCCTGGAGGAGATGGACCTTCGGCAGTTCGCCGCCGCCGAGCGCCTGCGCGTATTCGGAGCGGTAGGTCAGCGTCATCGACGGGTCGATCCCGACGAGGGGCACGCCCTGCCGCGCCAAGTCCCGGAGCATCGCGGCGTTCGACCCGGCGACGGCCGCGAACCGGGCCAGGAAGCCGTGCACGTGCAGCGGCTTGCCGTTCGGCCGGTACGGCACGAGCCAGGGCTTGAAGCCGAGGGCGACGAGCAGCGCGCAAGCATCGGCGACGACCTCCGCGTCGAAGTGGCTGGTGAAGGCGTCCTGCACGATGAGCACCGCCGACGCGCGATCGTGAGGGTCCAGCCGGGTCAGAGCCTCCGGCGTCGCCACGGGCACGCCGAGATGTGCCAACCGCGCCTTGAGACTGACGGGCGACAGGCCCGGGATCTCCACCAATCCGGCCTTCGCCAGGAGAAGGCGGACCACCGGATTGGTCAGGAGCGCGTTGCTCAAGCGCGGCGCCCGGGCCGCCAGCGGCAGCAGCGGCTCGAGGGCCGCCACGAGGTGATCCTTCAAGGGCCGGGCGTAGCGCGTGTGGTAGAGCGCCAGGAACTTGGCCCGGAAGGTCGGCACGTCGACCTTGATCGGGCAGGAGCCCGTGCACGACTTGCAGGCGAGGCAACCGTCCATCGCCTCCTTCACGGCGTGCGAGAAGTCCTCCGAATCGTCCCGTGGCCGAAGGGCGCTCCGCAGGGTGGCGGCCACGTCGCGCAGCCAGCTGGCGCGCTGACGCGCCAGCGCGGCCGCCGGATCGACGCCCTCCGCCGCAGCGCGCCGCAGCCACTCGCGCATTAGCGAGGCGCGGCCCTTGGGCGAGTGGCGCCGCTCCCGGGTCGCCTTCCAGGACGGGCACATGGCCTCGTCCGCATCGAAGCTGAAACACGCACCGTTGCCGTTGCAGTGGAGCGCCTCGTCGAATTCCCGGCGGACCGGCGCCGGAATGGTGCGATCCTGCTCGCCCCGGCGCGGCACGCCGTCGATCCGGGTCAGGCCCTGCCCCTTCGCCGAGGCGATCTTGCCGGGGTTCATCCGGTCGCCCGGGTCGAAGGCGCGCTTGATCGCCTCCAGAGCCGGCATCAGCGGCCCGAAGGTCTCGGGCACGAACTCGGAGCGAAAGCCCTTGCCGTGCTCGCCCCAGAGCAAACCGCCATACTTGGCGGTCAGCGCGACCACGCCCTCCGTCACCTCTCGGATCAGCCGGTTCTGGTCCGGGTCCTTCAGGTCAATGGCCGGCCGCACGTGCAGCACGCCGGCATCGACATGGCCGAACATGCCGTAGCGCAGGCCCTTGGCGTCGAGGAGCGCCCGGAACTCCGCGATGAAATCGGCGAGGCGGTCGGGCGGGACCGCCGTATCTTCCACGAAGGGGATCGGGCGGGCATCGCCCTTGGCCGCGCCGAGGAGGCCCACCGCCTTCTTGCGCATGGTCCAGAGCCGCTCAATCGCGGCGCCCCGGGCGATCGTGAAGCCGAGGCGCCTCGTGTCGGTGCCGCGCTCGGCCTCCAGCATCCCGGTGAGCCGATCGAGGGCAGCCTCGACGCCGGCTTCGTCGCCGCCGACGAACTCCACGAGGTTGATCCCGTCCACCGGTCGCCCAGCCGGATCGTCGGGGAAGAAGGCCCGCACCTCGGCCCAGATCGGGTCCTTGCGGGCGAGTGCCAGCACGGTCGAGTCGATGGTCTCCACCGAGGCGGCCCCGAACGGCAGCAGCGCCTGTGCGTCGCGGAGCGCCGCGTCGAAATCGACGTAGGACAGTGCCACCAGGACGGCGGCCTTCGGGATCGGCAGCACGTTGAGCCGCGCCTCGGCGATCAGCGCCAGCGTCCCCTCGGAACCGCAGATCACACTCTTGAGGTCAAAGCGGCCGTCCGGGTCGCGCAGATGCGCGAGATCGTAGCCGGTGAGGCAACGGTTGAGCTTCGGAAAGCGCTCGGCGATGAGCGCCGCATTCTCGGTGACGACGGCATCGACGGTCCGGTGGATCTCGCCGATCCGGTCGTTGCGCCCCTTGGCGGCTTCGAGGCCTTCCGTGTCCAGCGGTTCGGCGGTCCAGACCGTGCCGTCGACGAGTACGCAGGTCAGCGCCAGGACATGGTCCCGGGTCTTGCCGTAGAGGCACGAGCCCTGCCCGCAGGCATCGGTCGAGATCATGCCCCCGAGGGTCGCGCGGTTCGAGGTCGAGAGCTCGGGCGCGAAGAACAGACCGTGCTTGGCGAGTTCCCGATTGAGCTGGTCCTTCACCACCCCCGGCTCGACCCGAACCGTGCGGTTGGCGACATCGATCTCCAGGATGCGGGTCATGTGCCGCGAGGTATCGACCACGAGGCCGTGGCCGAGCGACTGGCCGTTGGTGCCCGTCGCTCCGCCCCGGGGTCGGATCACGATCTCGGCGAAGCGCGGGTCATCCAGAAGCTTGCCGATGCGCACGAGATCGTCGCGCGTGCGCGGAAAGGCCACGGCCCCCGGCTCCACTTGGTAGATCGAGTTGTCGGTGGCGAAGACTGTGCGGTCGGCATCCGAGAGCGTCAGGTCGCCCTCGAAGCCGCGCAGGCGCAGCTCCGCGCAGGCCGCCTCGTAGAGCGGCACGGCCTCGGTATGGCGGGTCAGGACCGGGATCATCTCAGCCTTCTACACCCGGCGGATCGGGAGGAAAGGTCGGCGGTTCTGTCACACGGATGCCGTCACGGCTGGCATCCGGCTTGCCACGCGGCGGGGACATTCGGAACGGAAGCCTCATGAACGCGAGCGTGGAGCGGGTCAGGGACGCCCTGGCCGAGATGATCAAGGCGGCGCTGATATCGGACGACGAGACAAGCCTCGCCTGCCGCACAGCCGGCCGCGCGAAGCTCGAAGCGCTCGCCGGCGACCCGCCCGATCCGGCGACCCTGCGCATGGACGGCGCCTGGACCCTGGCGGTCCACGATGCCGAGGCTCCGGATCTGGCGCCGCTGGAGGGGCAGGTAAACCTGACGCTGCCGCGGGCCTGCCCCTTCACCCTGAAGGAGATTACCGCACCCGGCTTCGACGTCGATCGAGCGGTCGATCACATCCGGAAGATCGCCTCCACCGGCTGATCGCGGCTGTTGAGGACGGCTGCCGCGGCGTTGCCGCGGGCGGGCCCGGCACCCATCTTAGGATCACAGGACCGAAGCCTCGGTCCGAGGCCCGCGTGCGGGCTCCGTCTTCCGAGAACTGTCCGGCACCATCGTTTGGCACGACGCACCACCGCCCCGGCGGCCGAGCCCGCCGCTCCGCCGCCCTTCCCCACCCGTGAGCAGATCCTCGCCTTCGTCGCCGAGTCGAAGGAGCGCGTCGGCAAGCGCGAGATCGCCCAGGCCTTCGGCATCAAGGGCGCCGCCAAGATCGAGCTGAAGCGCATCCTGAAGGAGATCGAGGAGGACGGCGGCCTCGACCGCGGGCGCGGCGGACTCGCTCCCGCCGGGCATCTACCGCCGGTCGTGCTGGCCGATATCCGCTCCCGGGACCGACACGGCGACTTCCTGGCCGTTCCAGTGGAGTGGACCGGCGCGGGCAAGCCGCCGTCCATCGTGCTGACGCAGCCGCGCGGCCCCCGCAAGGGCAATCGTCCCGCGGCAGGCATTGGCGACCGCGCCCTGGTGCGCGTCGAGCGTGACGCCGAGGGCGGCTATACCGGCCGGGTCATCAAGGTCCTCGGGAAGAACAAGGCCGAGATCATCGGCGTCTACCGCGTCGGCGCGCAGGGTGGCCGGATCGTGCCCGTCGAGAAGCGCTCGCAGGGCCGCGAGATCCTGATCCCGCCCGGCGAGGAGGGTCAGGCCCGGGACGGCGACCTCGTCAGCGTCTCCCTGGAGCGCGAGACCCGGTTCGGCCTGCCGCGTGGCCGGGTGCGGGAGCGGCTCGGCTCGCTGGGCTCCGAGAAGGCGGTGAGCCTGATCGCGCTACACCTGCACAACATCCCGCATGTCTTCGCGGACGCGACCCTGGCCGAGGCCGATTCTGCGAAGCCCGCGACCCTGAAGGGCCGTGAGGATTGGCGCGACCGGCCGCTCCTGACCATCGACCCGCCGGACGCCAAGGACCACGACGACGCCGTCATGGCCGAGGCCGATCCCGACCCGGCCAATCCCGGCGGATTCATCCTCACCGTCGCGATCGCCGACGTCGCGGCCTACGTGCGGACAGGATCGAGCCTTGACCGGGAGGCGTTGGAGCGCGGCAACTCGGTCTACTTCCCGGACCGCGTCGTGCCGATGCTGCCGGAGCGAATCTCCAACGACCTCTGCTCGCTCCGCGAGGGCGAGGACCGGCCGGCACTCGCCGTGCGGATGGTCATCGCCGCCGACGGCGAGAAGCGCCGCCACAGCTTCCACCGGGTGATGATGCGCTCGCGGGCCAAGCTCGCCTATGCGCAGGCGCAAGGCGCCATCGACGGACAGCCCGATGCCGCGACCCTGCCGCTGCTGGATATCGCCCTTCGCCCGCTCTGGGCGGCCTACGCGGCCCTGCGCGCGGCCCGGGACCGGCGCGGGCCGCTCGCCCTGGACCTGCCCGAACGGAAGGTCCTGCTCAGCCCCGAAGGCGCCGTCGACCGGGTGATCGTGCCGGAGCGCCTCGACGCGCACCGGCTGATCGAGGAGTTCATGATCCAGGCGAACGTCGCCGCTGCCGAGACCCTGGAGCAGGCGCGCCAGCCGCTGATCTACCGCGTCCATGACGAGCCCGCGCTGGAGAAGATGCGGGCGCTGGGCGAGGTGCTGGCCTCGGTCGGGATCAAGCTGCCGAAGGAAGGGGCGTTGCGCCCCGCCCTGTTCAACCGGATCCTCGCCACCGCGGCCGAGACCGAGCACGGCGTCTTCCTCAACGAGGTGATCCTGCGCAGCCAGGCCCAGGCTGTCTATGCCGCCGAGAATCTCGGGCATTTCGGCTTGAACCTGCGTCGCTACGCGCACTTTACCTCGCCGATCCGGCGCTACGCCGACCTGATCGTCCATCGGGCGCTGATCACCGCGTGCAGGCTGGGCACCGACGGGCTCGCGCCCGAGATCTCGATGGGTGAGCTGGCGCAGATCGGCGAGCAGATCTCGGCGGCTGAGCGCCGCGCCATGGCGGCCGAGCGCGAGACCATCGACCGGCTGATCGCCCACCACCTCGCCGATCAGGTCGGGGCCACCTTCGAGGGCCAGATCGCGGGCGTCACCCGGGCCGGCCTGTTCATCAAGCTCGATGAGACCGGGGCGGACGGCTTCGTGCCGGTCTCGCAGCTCGGCGCCGACTATTTCCGCCACGAGGAGGGGCGCCACGCCTTGGTGGGCGAGCGGACCGGCGAGACCTTCCGCCTGGGCGACCGGGTCGAGGTGCGGCTCGTGGAGGCCGCGCCGGTGGCCGGGGCGCTGCGCTTCGAACTCCTCAGCGAGGGTCGGACCCGCTCCGGCGCCCGCAAGACCGGTGCGGGCAAGAAGCCCGGCGGACGCCCCTTCAAGGCCGCGCCGCCCGGCCGCCCCGCCGGCATCCGCAACACCGGGTCGCGCCACCGCGGCTCGCGCCGATGACCGGGCCGATGTACACCCCTGGCATGAATGCCGACGCGATCCCGGCCCGCACCCGCCTGATCCCCGCGATGGCCAGGGGCTTTATCGGCCGCTGCCCGCATTGCGGCCAGGGCCGGATCTTCGGCCGCTTCCTCAAGGTCCGGCCGGAATGCGACGCGTGCGGCCTCGAGCTGCACCACCATCGGGCCGATGACCTGCCCCCCTACGTGGTGATCTTCATCGTCGCCCACATTGTGGGCTACCTGATCCTGGAGACCGAGAGCGCCTACGAGGTGCCTCTCTGGGTCGAGATGGGGGTCTGGCCGGTCTTCACCCTCCTGTTCGCGCTGGTCCTGCTCCAGCCGGTCAAGGGGGCCGTCGTCGGGCTGCAATACGCCCTTGGCATGCACGGCTTCGCCACGCTACCGCGGAGCCGCCCTGCCTCGGGGTCAGAGGAGACACGCCTTGCCGCTGCCGCAGCAGGAGCCACAGATCGCCACAGCTCCTAAGCGGACGCCCGCTGCGGCGCGTCTGCGGCCGCGGGACGCGGCGACCCTGATCGTGATCGACCGGCGCGGGAAGGCCGGCCCGAAGGTCCTGATGGGGCGGCGCAACCCGAACCTCGCCTTCATGCCGGGCAAGTTCGTCTTCCCGGGCGGCCGGATCGAGCTCGGCGATCGCCACATGCCGGTGGCCGGGGCGCTCCCCGACTATGCCGAGGCGGCGCTGACCCGGCAGGTCTCCCGGCCGCCACACCATCTCGGCCGCGCCCTGGCGCTGGCCGCGATCCGCGAGACCTACGAAGAGACCGGTCTGCTCCTCGGCACCACCGAGCACGGCGCCCCCGAGGACGTCCCGGCGGGCTGGGAGGGTTTCGCCCGGCACGGCGTGCTGCCGGATCTCGAGGCGCTGCACCTCGTTGCCCGCGCGATCACACCGCCCAAGCGCGTGCGCCGCTTCGATACGCGCTTCTTCGCGATCGACCGCCGGACGGTGGCCGCCGAGGAGCCGGGGCGGATCTCCGCCGACGCCGAGTTCACGGAACTGGCCTGGGTCCGGCTCGACGCCGCACGCAAGCTCGACCTGCCGTACATAACCCGCGCCATCCTGGACGACCTGGAGGCGCAGATCGCCGTTGATTTCGCGCCGTACCGGATGATTCCCTACCACTACGAACGCTACGGCCGCCGCGAGCGGGTGGCCTTGTGAGCCGCCCGGAGGAACGGGCACGGGACGCGCGGCGGGGGATCAGGTCGGAGGATGTGGCGGCGATCGCGGCGGCCGTGACCTGCGTCACCGTCGTCGGCATCGGGTTGAGTCTGTCGATCCCGCTCCTGTCGATCGAGATGGAGCGGCGCGGCGCGTCGAGCACGCTGATCGGCCTCAACACCGCGGTGGCGGGCATCGCCAGCATCTGCACGGTGCCGTTCGTGCCGCGGCTCGCGGCGCGGATCGGTGTCGCCCCGCTGCTCGGCCTGGCGCTCGTCATCGGGGCGATCAGCCTCGCGCTGTTTCCGATCCTGCCGGGCATCGCCCTGTGGTTTCCCCTGCGCTTCGTCTTCTCGGCAACGCTGGGCGCGCTCTTCGTCCTCTCCGAGTACTGGATCAATGCCGCCGCCCCGCCGGAGCGCCGCGGCCTGGTGATGGGCATCTACGCCACCGTCCTGGCGGCGGGCTTCGCGGTCGGACCGCTCCTGCTGGCGCTCGTCGGCACCGAGGGGCTGGCGCCCTACGCGACCGGCGCCGTGCTGATGCTGGCCGGCGGCCTGCCGATCGTGCTGGCGCGCGGGCTGTCGCCGACGATCGAGCCGGGCTCCGGCCGCGGCATCCTCGATTATGTCCGGCTTGCCCCCGGCGCGCTGGCGGCCGCCCTCGCCTACGGGGCGGTGGAGACCGGGATCTTCGCGATCCTGCCTCTCTACGGCTTGCGGCTGGGCTACGACGCGCAGGGCGCGGCGGGGCTCGTGAGCCTGATCGCGCTGGGCAACGTGCTGTTCCAGATTCCGTTCGGCTGGCTCGCCGACCGCCTCGACCGCAGCGCGGTTCTGCTCGGCGCAAGCCTCGCGGGCGCCGCGGGCTCGGCCCTGATCCCGCTCGCGGCCGGCAGCCCGATGGCGCTCGGTCTGCTGCTCCTGGTCTGGGGCGGCATCGCCGGCACCCTCTACACGGTCGGCCTCGCGATGCTCGGCGACCGCACGCCGGCGAACGACCTCGCGGGCGCCAACGCGGCCTTCGTGGTGCTCTACAATTTCGGGCTGATGCTCGGGCCGCCGGTAATCGGCGGCGGTCTCGACCTCGTGCCGCCGCACGGCTTCGCGCTGGCGCTGCTTGCCCTGTTCCTGGCATTCGCCGGATGGCTCGCCGCGGCGGAGAGGCCGCGGCGGACTTCAGGCGCTGGGTGAAAAGGTAGTCTGGTCCCAGGATCTGCCAAACCCGGCATTCCGGGACTGCGCAGCAGGGCCCGGAATCCAGATCCGCACCGGGTGTCCGGCTTATCGCCGTCGGCGGCTCTGGGTTCCGGGCTCGCCTTCGGCGCCCCGGAACGACGGAGGGATGTCCTAAACCGCGTCGACGCTGCCAAGACACGACCCAAGCCTGACCCGCTGGCGGACCGCTCACACTTGACCTGCCGGGCCCGATCGGGCATTCACCCGCCCGTATTCGGCCGGGTCCTCCCGGCCATTTGCGTTTCGCTCACGCGGAATGCCGCACCCTGCAGGAGCGCCGCGCCATGGCCAAGGCCGTCACCGTCAAGATCAAGCTCGTCTCCACCGCCGACACGGGCTACTTCTACGTTACCAAGAAGAACTCCCGGACGCAGACCGAGAAGCTGTCGATGCGCAAGTACGACCCGGTCGCGCGCAAGCACGTCGAGTTCAAGGAATCCAAGATCAAGTAAGCGCGCAGGCCGCGTTCCGGCCTCGCCCGTGCGAAGCCGCTCCGGAGACGGGGCGGCTTTTTTGTTGAGCTCTCGTCTTAGCGAGCGGAGCGAAGCAAAGGCGGAGGCTTCGAGCGGGACGCCCCGGTCCCGGCCCGTCAGGCGGGGGTCGACGCGGCCAGATCGGGATCGAGCGTCCGCGCCAGCGACCGCGCGATGGCGACCAGAGCCGTCACCATCGGCGTCGAGGGCTCGCGCCGCGGGGCGACGAGGCCGATCGTGTGCTCCAAATCCGGGGCGGTGATCGGGATGGTGCGCACGCCCTCGATCGGCCCCAGGGCATCGACTAGGATCTCCGGCATGATCGAGGCCCAGCGCAGGGTGCGCACATGGGTCAGCAACACGATCATCGAATTCGATTCGAGGGTGGCGGCTGGGTCCGCACCCGATTCCCGGATCTGCTGGTCGATGATCCGCCGGTTCTGCATGTTCGGCGTCAGCAGGCAGAGCGGCAGGCTGCCGGTCTCGGCCCAGGTGACGCTGGCCCGGCCGTCGAACGGGCCGTCGATCGCTGTCACCAGACGGTAGCGTTCCCGGTAGAGCGGCACGGAGACAACTCGCCCGAGGGGCTCGTTGTCGAGATAGGTCAGGCCCGCATCCGCCTCCAGGTTCTCGATCAGCGAGAAGATGTCGGCCGAGGTGGCGGATTCGACCGTGAGCCGCACGTCCGGGTGCCGCTCGCGGTAGGGCGTGGTGAGGTTCACGATCATCGGCAGCGCCGTGGGGATCGCGGCGATGCGCAGATGCCCGGTCAGGCCCCGGCGCAGGCCCGTGACCTCCTCGTGCATGGCCCGGGCATCGGCCACGATCCGCCGCGCCCATTCCAGCACCCGCTCGCCCTCCGGGGTGAAGCCCTGGAAGCGCGAGCCGCGCAGCACGAGCTGGACGCCGAACCGGTTCTCCAGCTGCTTCACGCCGGCCGAGAGCGTCTGCTGCGTCACCCCGCAGGCTTCGGCCGCGTGGCCGAAATGCTGCTCGCGCGCGAGCGCGAGCAGGAAGTCCAGCTTGTCGATCACGACGGAGGCATCCCGGCACGGCGAGGCGCTCGAAACCTAGCGACCCGCCGTGCCCGCCACAACCGGCGGCTCCGGGCCATCACCGGAACAGGATGAAGGCCTTCGACAGGGTGATGCCGATACCCCAGACGATCGGGATGCCGACCACCGCCCACGCCACGGCCGCGCCCGGGCTGACCCCCCCGCGACCGATGCCGAAGGAGCCGGACGGCCCGGAGGCGGTCGCACCCGTGCGGACGTCGAGGGAGGCACGCTCGGAATCCGACATGAACCAGCGCTGGGCCAGCGGACGTACCAGCAGATTGCAGACGAACCCGGCCACCAGGAAGCCAGCGAGCACGTACATGGTCCGGCCGTAGAGTTCCGCACCCTGCACGCCCGCGGCGATCTGCGCCTCGCGGATCTTGGTGATCACGAAGGGCCCGACGATGCCGGCCATCGACCAGGCGGTGAGCAGCCGCCCGTGGATGGCGCCCACGAACTGCGTGCCGAACACGTCGGCGAGGTAGGCCGGCACCGTCGCGAAACCGCCGCCATACATCGACAGGATCACACAGAAGAAGGCGACGAACAGCGCCTGCGAGCCGATGCCGGCCGCCCAGGGCGCGGCCGCGTAGAGCACGCCACCCAGCGCGAAGAAGATCGCGTAGGTGACCTTCCGCCCGATCCGATCCGACATCGAAGCCCAGAAGAACCGGCCGAGGATGTTGAACAGGGAGAGCAGGCCGACGAAGCCGGCGGCGATCGCCGCGACCTGCGCCTTCTGGCCGGCATCGAGGGCCGAGAAGCCGGTGCCCGGCAGGCCGATCAGCTCACCGCCGAAGATCTCCTGAAGCATCGGCGAGGCCAGCGCCAGCACGCCGATGCCGGCGGACACGTTGAGGAACAGCACGAGCCAGATCATCCAGAACTGGAAGGTCTTGTGCGCGTCCCGCAGATGGACGTGGCCGGAGGCGATCATGGCGTTCTTGGCAGCCGGAGCCGTCCAGCCGTCCGGACGCCAGCCGGCCGGCGGAACCCGGTAGCCGAAGGCGCCGCCGAGCATGAACAGGATGTAGCCGACGCCCATCACGGCGAGCGTCTGCCAGACGCCGGCCGAGTCGGCGGTCCGGAAGCTCTTGATCAGGCTGTCGGCCAGGGGCGAGCCGATCATCGCGCCGCCGCCGAAGCCCATGATCGCCATGCCGGTGGCCATGCCGCGCCGGTCCGGGAACCACTTGATCAGCGTCGAGACCGGGGAGATGTAGCCGAGGCCGAGCCCGATGCCGCCGATCAGGCCCATGCCGAGCCAGATCAGCCAGAGCTGGTGGACGTAGACTCCGAAGGCGCCGATCAGGAAGCCGCCGCCCCAGCACAGGGCGGCCACGATGCCGGCCTTGCGCGGGCCCGCGCGCTCCAGCCAGCCGCCGAACAGGGCGGCCGAGAGGCCGAGCACGACGATGCCGATCGAGAAGACCGTGACGAGGTCGCTGACGCGCCAATCGCAGGTGGTGGTGAACAGGGCCGTCATCACGCCCATATCCGCACAGGCGGCGGGTGCCGGCTTTCCGACTGAGAGCGCCCGGGTGAGCGGTAGCCAGAACACCGACAAGCCGTAGGCCATGCCGATGCAGAGATGGATCGCCAGAGCGGCTGGCGGGACCAACCATCGGTTGAACCCCGGTTGGGCCACGATACGCTCGCGCGAGAGCAGACCCGGTGCGACATCGGGCGCGACCGCGCCCGTAACCCCAAGACTCATGACGTCATCCTCTCCGGCAGCCACGTGGATGGGCCGCGCGTGAATGGATGATGCGCGATCTGTGTGCAGGGCACCAGCGCCGCACTACGCTGAGCCGACAGTTTTAATCCTGATTGCAACCTTTTGTATGCACGGCGGCGAACGAAAAGGGCCCCGCGGAGGGGCCCAAGTCTCGAACTCTACGTACTTTGGCTCCGGTCTCAGCCCGCGTCGCTGGCGCCGGCTCCGGCGAGTTGCGGATCCCGGGTGGCCGGGCGCACCGGGCTGTCGGCCGCCGGCTCCGCGCCGTGCAACGCCCGCCGCACGTAGCTGTCGACCCGGTCGCCCTGTTCCGGCAGGGCGGCCTCGAGATGCGCGATCATCTTGGGCGTCCAGAACGCCTTGATGTGCTTCTGGATTCCGGCCACCGCCTCCTCCTCCGGGTAGGACCGGAAGAAGGTGGCGATCTGGTTGGCCATGCGGACGAGCTTGTCCGCCTGTGTCACGGCACTCATCGGGTACTCTTACTCTGCCGCATCCAGGGTCTGGGCGATCCGGGTCAGGGAGAAGTCCTCCTCGTAGAACTTCGCCTGCCAGTCGGAGGGCCGGTTGGTCCGCCGGACCTGCACCGCCGTCACCTTGTACTCGGGGCAGTTGGTCGCCCAGTCCGAGTAGTCCGTGGTGATGACGTTGGCGCCGGTCTTGGCGTGGTGGAAGGTGGTGTAGACCACGCCGGGCTGCATCCGCTCGGAGACCTTGGCCTTGAGGGCGATGTCGCCGGATCGGCTCTCCAGCGAGACCAGATCGCCGTCGACGATGCCGCGCAGCTCCGCGTCGAACGGGTGGATCTCCAGCACGTCCTCCTCGTGCCAGCGCGAATTCTCGGTGCGCCGCGTCTGCGCGCCGACATTGTACTGGGACAGGATCCGGCCCGTGGTCAGGATCAGCGGGAACTTCGCCCCCGTCCGCTCCTCGGTGGCCACGAACTCGGTGATCATGAACCGGCCCTTGCCCCGGACGAACCGGTCCACGTGCATCATCGGTGTGCCGAGCGGCGCCTTCTCGTTGCAGGGCCACTGCACCGAGCCGAGCTCGTCGAGCTTGGCGTAGGAGACGCCGGTGAAGCTCGGGGTGAGCCGGGCGATCTCGTCCATGATCTCGGACGGGTGGCTGTAGTTCATCGGGTAGCCGAGCGCGTTGGAGAGCAGCACCGTGCCCTCCCAGTCGCCGTAGCCACCCATCGGGGCCATAACCTTGCGGACCCGCGAGATGCGGCGCTCGGCGTTGGTGAAGGTCCCGTCTTTCTCGAGGAACGAGGCGCCCGGCAGGAAGACGTGGGCGTACTTGGCGGTCTCGTTCAGGAACAGGTCCTGGACGACGATGCATTCCATCGCCATCAGGCCCGAGGTCACGTGGTGCGTGTCGGGGTCGGACTGCGCGATGTCCTCGCCCTGGATGTACATGCCCTTGAAGCTGCCCTCGACGGCCTCATCAAGCATGTTGGTGATGCGCAGGCCCGGGGCGTTGTCGAGCTTGGCACCCCAGATCGCCTCGAAGCTCTCGCGGGTGGCGTCGTCCGAGACGTGGCGGTAGCCCGTGAGCTCGTGCGGGAACGAGCCCATGTCGCAGGAGCCCTGCACGTTGTTCTGGCCGCGCAACGGGTTCACGCCCGCGCCGAGCTTGCCGATGTTGCCGGTAGCCA
This sequence comes from Methylobacterium sp. FW102-HT35C08, assembly GCF_058790235.1. Lineage (NCBI taxonomy): Bacteria > Pseudomonadati > Pseudomonadota > Alphaproteobacteria > Hyphomicrobiales > Methylobacteriaceae > Methylobacterium > Methylobacterium sp. FW102-HT35C08. The sequence goes on from NZ_JBYTCL010000002.1 coordinate 4,037,381, forward strand.
TGGCGATGTTGGCCATGCCCATGACCATGGTCGAGCCCTGGCTGTGCTCGGTGACGCCGAGGCCATAGTAGATGCCGGCCGCACCGCCCTTGGCGTAGAGCCGGGCCGCGCCGCGGACATCCGCCGGGTCGAGGCCGGTGAACTGCTGCTGCGCCTCCGGGGAGTGCCGCTCGTCGGCGATGAACCGGGCCCAGGACTCGAACTCGGCGAGGTCGCAGCGCTCGCGGACATAGGCCTCGTCGATCAGCCCCTCGGTGACGATCACGTGCGCCAGCGAGTTGATAAAGGCGACGTTGGAGCCGGGCTTCAGCGGCAGATGGTAATCGGCCTTGATGTGGGCCGACTTCACCAGGTCGATTTTGCGCGGATCGGCGACGATCAGCTTGGCGCCCTGGCGCAGGCGCTTCTTCATGCGCGACCCGAAGACCGGATGGCCGTCGGTCGGGTTGGCGCCGATCACCAGGATCACGTCGGAATGCTCGACCGACTTGAAGTCCTGGGTGCCGGCCGAGGTGCCGAGCGTCGACATCAGGCCGTAGCCGGTCGGCGAGTGGCAGACGCGGGCGCAGGTATCGACGTTGTTGTTGCCGAAGGCGGCGCGCACGAGCTTCTGGACGAGGTAGGCCTCCTCGTTGGTGCAGCGCGACGAGGTGATGCCGCCGACCGAATCCTTGCCGTACTTGGCCTGGATCCGCTTGAACTCGGAGGCGGCCCGGTCGATCGCCTCTTCCCACGACACCTCGCGCCACGGATCCGTGATCTTCTCGCGGATCATCGGCTTGGTGATGCGGTCCTTGTGGGTGGCGTAGCCGTAGGCGAAGCGACCCTTCACGCAGCTATGGCCCTCGTTGGCCTTGCCGCCCTTGTAGGGAACCATGCGGACGACGCGCTCGCCCTGCATCTCGGCCTTGAACGAGCAGCCGACGCCGCAATAGGCGCAGGTCGTGACCTCCGCGTGCTCGGGCTGACCGTATTCGTGGATCGACTTCTCCTGCAGCGTCGCGGTCGGGCACGCCTGCACGCAGGCCCCGCAGGACACGCACTCGGATTCGAAGAAGTTGGTCGGGCCGGCCGCCACGCGGCTGTCGAAGCCGCGGCCCGCGATGGTCAGCGCGAAGGTGCCCTGCACCTCCTCGCAGGCGCGGACGCAGCGGTTGCAGACGATGCACTTCGACGGGTCGTAGGTGAAGTACGGGTTCGACTCGTCCTTCGGCAGGTATTTTTCCGCCGTCGGCGCGACGTGATTGTCGCCCTCGTAGCCGTAGCGCACGTCGCGCAGGCCCACGATTCCGGCCATGTCCTGCAGCTCGCAATCGCCGTTGGCCGCGCAGGTCAGGCAGGTCAGCGGGTGGTCGGAGATGTAGAGCTCCATCACGCCCTTGCGGAGCTTGGCGAGCTTCTCGTTCTGCGTGTGCACCACCATGCCGTTCTCGGCCGGGGTCGTGCAGGAGGCCGGCGTGCCGCGGCGTCCCTCGATCTCCACGAGGCAGAGCCGGCAGGAGCCGAACGGCTCCAGTGAGTCGGTGGCGCAGAGCTTCGGGATCTGCGTCCCGGCATGCATCGCTGCCGCCATCACCGAGGTGCCGGCCGGCACCGTCACCGACATGCCGTCGATCGTCAGCGTCACCGTCTGCTCGCTGACGCGGATCGGCGTGCCGTAGTCGATCTCCTTGATCAGGCCCATCGACGTCTCCTCACTCGGCCGCGGCCGGCAGATCGCCGGCGCGCCTGAAATCCTCGGGAAAGTGCGTGATCGCGCTCATGACGGGCATCGGCGTGAGCCCGCCCATGGCGCAGAGCGACCCGTCGGTCATGACCTCGCAGAGGTCCTCGACCAGCTTCAGGTTCGCGTCCGGCCGGATGCCGGCGATCACCTTGTCCATGGTCTCGACGCCGCGGGTCGCGCCGATGCGGCAGGGGGTGCACTTGCCGCACGATTCGGTGGCGCAGAACTCGAAGGCGAAGCGGGCTTGGGCGGCCATGTCGACGGTGTCGTCGAACACCACGATGCCGCCGTGGCCGACGAGGCCCTTCTTGGCCGCCATCGCCTCGTAATCGAGGGGCGTATCGAGGAGATGATCGGGGAAGTAGGCCCCGAGCGGCCCGCCGACCTGCACGGCCCGGACCGGCCGGCCCGAGCGGGTGCCGCCGCCGAAATCCTCGATGACCTGCCGGAGGGTGATGCCGAAGGCCATCTCGATCAGGCCGCCGTGCTTGATGTTGCCGGCGAGCTGGATCGGCAGGGTGCCGAGCGACCGGCCCATGCCGTAATCGGCGTAGGCCCTGGCGCCGTTCTCCAGGATCCACGGCACGGCCGTGAAGGTCATGACGTTGTTGACCAGCGTCGGCTTGCCGAGGAAGCCCTTGAGCGCCGGGATCGGCGGCTTGGCCCGCACGATGCCGCGCTTGCCCTCGAGGCTCTCCAGCAGCGAGGTCTCCTCACCGCAGATGTAGGCGCCGGCGCCGAGGCGCACTTCCAGGTGGAAGCTCTTGTCCGAGCCCAGGATGTTGTCGCCGAGCATGCCCGCCGTCACGCCGTTGGCGATCGCCTCCTTGAGGGTGGCGAAGGCCTGCGGGTACTCGGAGCGGAGATAGATGTAGCCGCGGGTGGCGCCGGTCGCGACGCCCGCGATGGTCATGCCCTCGATGAGGTTGAAGGGGTCGCCCTCCATCATCATCCGATCGGCGAAGGTGCCGGAATCGCCCTCGTCGGCGTTGCAGACCACGTATTTCTGGTCCGCCTTGGCGAGCATCACGGTGTTCCACTTGATGCCGGCCGGGAAGCCGGCACCGCCCCGGCCGCGCAGGCCGGAATCGCGCACCGCCGCCACGATGCCCTCGGCATCGAGCTTCAGGGCGGCCTCCAGGCCGCGATAGCCGCCATGGGCGCGGTAATCCTCGACGGAGACCGGGTCGATCACGCCGCAGCGGTGGAAGGTCAGGCGCTGCTGCCGGGCGAGGTAGGGGATCTTCTCCGGATCGCCGAGGCGCAGGGCGTGGTCGCCGCCCGTGGTCAGGCCGGCATCCAGCAGGGCGTCGACATCCTTGACCGTCACCGGCCCGTAGGCGACGCGCCCCTCAGGCGTGCCGACCTCGACCATCGGCTCCAGCCAGAACAGGCCGCGGGAGCCGGTCCGGACGATGGTGACGTCCAGACCGCGGCGCTCGGCGCCCGCGAAGAAGGCGCGGGCGACCTTGTTGGCGCCGAGGCCGAGGGCGACGGCGTCGCGCGGAACGTAGAGCGTGACGCTCACTGGCGCACCTCCGTCAGGGCAGCTTCGAGGGCGTCGGCGGTCAGGTGCGCGACCGGCTCACCGTCGACCAGCGCGGCGGGACCGTTGGCGCAGAGACCGAGGCAGTAGACCGGCTCGACCGTGGTGCTGCCGTCGGCGGTGGTCTCGTGCCAGCCGCAGCCGAGGCGGCCGAGGATCTCGCGGTGCAGCCTGTCGGAGCCCATGGCCTGGCAGGCTTCGGCCCGGCACAGCTTCACCTCGTGGCGGCCGGCGGGGTGGGCGCGGAAGTCGTGGTAGAAGGTGATGCAGCCGTGCACCTCGGCGCGCGACAGGTTCAGCGCGTCCGCGATCAGCGGCACGGCGCCGGAATCCACGTAGCCGAAGGTTTCCTGCAGTGCGTGCAGGATCGGCAGCGTGGCCCCTTCAAGATGCGTATGTTCGGCGATGATCCCGGTGGCGCGCTCCGCGCTCCAGGGCTCGTGACGCGCCATGGTTCCCAGCCCAGTCTGTTCCTGTTCTAATGCGAAGAGGAACAGAAATGCCGAATGGCTTCAATCGAGCTGTCCGGTTGGGCGACAAAGGACGTTTGTCGAGCTGTAACGCGTCGGCGGCGGCGGCAGGCACGTTCCGTTAACGTGTTGCTGTAGCGCGGCTTTTCAAATCTCCTCAGCAATCAGAATTTTTTGCGTGCATCGCAACATAGATTTGTGCCCTGCAAGAAATTGCATTCCTAACACCCGGTCCTGACAGTCCGGGCTGAGCCTGCCGTCCTTGCAAGCGCAGGCGCGCTCCCAGACAGAAGGCCTGGCCGCGTCAGAATTCCATCTCCAGTTCCTCGATCTCGTCCGGCTCGTCGGCCGCGGCCTCGGCCCACTCGACCATCAGCGGCCAGTGCAGGATCGTGTCGCGGTAGGCGGCGGCCCGGGGCGGCAGCGCGACGTCGTAGGTGCGGAAGCGCGTGCAGACCGGCGCGTACATGGCGTCGGCCAGGCACGGCTTGGCGCCGAACAGGAACGGTCCCTCGTACCGGTCGAGGCAGTCATCGAAGATCGTGATGATGCGCTCGATATCGGCCTTCGCGCCGTTGAACACGCGGAACGCCGGGTGGAAGGCGCGCAGGTTCATCGGCAGGGCCGAGCGCAGGTTGACGAAGCCGGAATGCATCTCGCCGGAGATCGACCGGCAATGGGCGCGCTCCGCGACGTTGCCGGGCAGGAAGCCGGCTTCCGGGAAAGTCTCGGCGAGATACTCGGCGATGGCCAGCGTATCCCAGACGACCACGTCGCCGTGGCGCAGGCGCGGCACCAGGAAGGACGGCGACAGGTGCAGCAGCTCGGCCCGGCTGGTGGCGTCGGTGCCGGACAGGACCTCGGTCTCGAAATCGAGACCCGCCATCCGGCAGATCAGCCAGCCTCGCAGGGACCAGGAGGAATAGTTGCGGCTCGAAATGGTGAGCGTAGCGGCCGTCATCGTCCAACCCCGGGCGCGTCGCCGATCATGCGGTCTGCGGAGCCCGATCCAAGACTCGTGCCGAGTAAAGCAGGCGCATCACGATTTCGCCCGATTCTACTCCCGTCGCAGCAGCGCCGCGACCTCCGCCTCCTCGGAGGGCGACAGGGTCCGGACCGGCGCCGCCGGCCGACGGCGCGCAAGGCGCCAGATCCCCAACCCGCCGAGCAGCACCGCCAGAACAGGCGTCAGCCACAGCAGCAAAGTGTGCAGAGCGAAGACCGGACGCAGCAGCACGAACTCGCCGTAGCGAGCCACGACGTAGTCACGCACCGCCGTGTCGCTGTCGCCCTTCTCCAGCCGCTCGCGGACGATCAGGCGCAGATCCTTGGCGAGGGGCGCGTCGGAATCATCGATCGACTGGTTCTGGCAGACCAGGCAGCGCAGCTCGGCCGAGATCTCCCGGGCGCGGTGCTCCAGGGCCGGATCCTTCAGCACTTCGTCAGGCTGGACGGCGTGGACGGGAAGCGATGCTAGCAGGGCGAGCGCCAGCACCGTGAGTCGGATCGAGCGGCTCGCCATCACTCGGCCGGCACCGCGGCCGGGAGCGGCCGGGCCTTCGCCTTGGCGGGGACGCCCACGCGCATCCGACGATCGGTGAGCGAGAGCCCGCCGCCCAGCGCCATCACCACGGCCCCGAGCCAGATCAGCAGCACCAGCGGCTTGTAATACAGCCGCAGGCCGACGCCGCCGTCCTGGCTCATCTCGCCGAGGCTGGCGTAGACCTGGCTTGCACCGATCGTCAGCAGCCCGGATTCCGTCACCGCCATCTTGCGGCTCGGGTAGAAGCGCTTGCCGGTGTCCACGTGCCCGACCTCGTCACCGGAGCGGGTCCGGATCGTCAGGCTGGCGGCGGCCTCCTCGTAGTTGGGACCCTGGCGTGGGCCGACGCTGTCCAGGGTCGCCACGTAGGGCCCGGTCGCAAGGCTCTGGCCGGGCTTGAGGGTCGCCAGCCCTTCGGTAGCCCAGCCCTGGGCGGCGATGCCCAGCACCACGACGCCGACACCGGCATGGGCGAGCGCGGTGCCCCAGGCCGAGCGCGGCAGGCCGACGGCGCGGCGTCCGATCTGTCCGAGCGAGCGCGCCCGGCTGGCGCCGTAGCCGCGGGCCCGCGACACGATCTCCAGCGCGGAGCCGATCAGCAGGTAGGCACCGAGCCCGATTCCCACCGGCGCCATGACCGGGCCGCCCCAGGTCAGGGCCAGCACCGCGAAGCCGACGACCAGGGCCACCGCGAGCGCGGCGAACAGGCGCTGGGCGGCGGCGAGCACATCGCCGCGCTTCCAGGCGAGCGCCTGCCCGAAGGGCACGATCAGGAGGAGCGGGATCGCGAGCGGCACGAAGGTGGAGTTGAAGAAGGGCGGCCCAACCGTGATCTTCTCGCCGGTCAGCATCTCCAGCACCAGCGGGTAGAGGGTGCCGACCAGCACGGTGGCGCAAGCGGCCACCAGGAACAGGTTATTGAGGACGAGCGAGCCCTCGCGGGAGATCGGCGCGAACAGGCCGCCCTGCCGCAGCAGCGGCGCCCGCCACGCGAACAGCGTCAGCGAGCCGCCGATGAACAGCACCAGGATCGCCAGGATGAACACGCCGCGCGTCGGGTCGGTGGCGAAGGAATGCACCGAGGTGATCACGCCCGATCGGACCAGGAAGGTGCCGATCAGCGAGAGCGAGAAGGTCAGGATGGCGAGCAGAACCGTCCAGACCTTCAGGGCGTCGCGCTTCTCCATCACCACGGTGGAGTGTAGCAGCGCCGTTCCGGCGATCCACGGCATCAGGGAGGCGTTCTCCACCGGATCCCAGAACCACCAGCCGCCCCAGCCCAGTTCGTAATAGGCCCAGTAGGAGCCCATCGCGATGCCGAGGGTCAGGAAGCACCACGCCGTCAGCGTCCAGGGCCGCACCGCCCGCGCCCAGACGGCGTCGATGCGCCCGTCGATTAGCGCGGCCACCGCGAAGGCGAAGCTGATCGAGAAGCCGACATAGCCGACGTAGAGGAGCGGCGGGTGGATCGCGAGGCCCGGATCCTGCAGCAGCGGATTGAGGTCGTTGCCCTCGACCGGCGCCGGGATCACGCGGCTGAACGGGTTCGAGGTTGTGATGATGAACAGCAGGAAGACGAAGGTGATGAGCCCCTGCACGCCCAGCGTGCTGGCCCGCAGCCGCGGCGGCACGGAATTCCTGGCCGCCGCCACGCAGGCGCCGAACAGCGTGAGGATCAGGACCCAGAGGAGCATCGAGCCCTCGTGGTTCCCCCAGACGCCGGAGATCTTGTAGATCAGCGGCTTCTGCGTGTGCGAGTTCTCGACGACGTTCTGGACCGAGAAGTCGGACGTCACATGCGCCCAGGTCAGCGCCGCGAAGGCGAAGAGCACGCAGCCGAAGGCGCCCAGAGCCGCCTGCGAGGCGGTCTGGCGTAGGGCCGGGTCGCCGGTGCGCGCCGCCCAGATGGGCATTACCATCTGGACGAGAGAGATCGCGAGCGCGAGCGCGAGCGCGAAATGGCCGGTCTCAACGATCATGCCGGCTTCCTCACCGCTCGCTGCGGGGACCGAGCGTCCCGTCGGCCGAGGCGGTCGCCGGCTTCGGGGCGGGCCCGCCCTTGTTCGGGCCGCCCTCCTGCCAGCGCCCCTGCGCCTTCAGGGCGTCGGCGACCTCGCGGGGCATGTAGGATTCGTCGTGCTTGGCGAGCACCGTGTCGGCGCGGAACCGACCGCCCGGCTCCAAGACACCTTCGGTGACCACGCCCTGTCCCTCGCGGAACAGGTCCGGCAGCAGGCCCTTGTACTGGACCTCGACGGTGGCGTTGGTGTCGGTCACGGCGAAGTCCACGACCTGGTCTGGCCCGCGCTTCACCGATCCGTCCTTCACGAGGCCGCCGAGACGCAGGCGGGTGCCGGGCGTGATGCCCTGCAGGGCGATGTCGGACGGCGAGCGGAAGAACACGATCGACCCGCTCATGGCGTACAGGATCAGCCCCACGGCGAGCGCCAGCACGCTGCCGCAGGCGGCGATCAGGATCAGGCGGCGTTTCTTACGCGTCACGATGCGTCCACCCCGCGATTCGGCGGGCGAGGATCCGCCCAGGTCCGAACCGTTCTCATTCTACACTCCAGGGTGTCGGCTCCGCACGGGCGCGGGTCAAGGGCAGGCGTCGAGACCGATTGTCGTACAGCCGACGCCGCTGCGGACACCGCGCGACCTTGTGGCACCGGGGGTTGCCGGGTTAGGGACTGGCCTTGGCGGGCAAGTCGAGCTCCCGGGCGAGCCCGTCGAGCCGCGCCACCGCCTCGCTGTTGGCGGCGAGCGCCATCCGCGCGCGGTTGAGGGCCTTCGTCGCCTGATCGCGCTCGCCAAGGACGGTGTAGGAGCGCACGAGGCGCAGCCAATCGTCCGGCGTGCCGCCCCGGGCCGCGAGGCGCCGGTCGAGGCTCTCGACCATGCCGCGGATGGCGGCGTCGCGCTCGGCCGGCGGCATGTCGCGCACGGCCGCCATCGCGGCCCCCGTCTCGGCCTGGGCAACCAGTCCGGACGCGGCCGGCGCCCCCGCGGATGCACCGGCTTCAAGGCCGAGATCGCGGGCGCCCTGCTCCACCTGAGCAAGTCTCTGTGGATCGTTCGCCAGTGCGGTGCGGGCGCGGGCCAGGGCCGCGACGGCCTGATCGCGGTCGCCCAGCACGGTCCGGGACCGGATCAGCCGCAGCCACTCGTCGGGCGTGCCGCCGCTGGCCTTCAGCCGGGCATCGAGGCCGTCGACCATGCCGCGGATCGCCGCCTGCTGCTCAGCCGGAATCTGGGGGGCCGCCTTGGGTTCTGCGGCGGGCGGAGGCGGCTCTCCCTTCAGGCGGGCGAGCGTCTGGCGGACCACCCCGAGCCAGGGGGCATCCGGCGGGCTCGCGGTTTCGAGGGTCGTGAGCTGGCGGATCGCCTCGCCGGTATCGCCGGCCTGCTCGGCCGCCCGCGCGAGGTAGAAGCGCGGCTTCGGCGCGTTCGGATCCTTGGCCTGCGCCTTCTCGAACAGGGCCTTGGCCTCGGGCGTGACGGTGCCGTCGCCCGCCGCCGTGAGGGCCTCGGCCTGATCGGCGAGGATGTCGGCGGTCTCGCCCTTCAGCCGCGCGATGTTCGCGTAGGCGCGGGCGGCATCGTCGAAGCGACCGGTGCGCATGTAGACCGGAGCCAGCACCGCCCAGCCCCGGGCGTCGTTCGGGTCGCGGGCGAGGCGCGCCTCGATCTGGCCCACCGCCTTCATCAGCTCGTCGGTGCCGCCGCGGGCCGCCGCGCGGTCGGCGGCGGTCTGGGCGGGCAGTTCCGGGGAGCCGTAGAGGCCGTAAGCGATCAGCGCCACGAGCGGGATGGTCGAGAGCGCGAAGGCCGAGGCCGCCCGGCGACGGCGCAGCCGCGGCTCGGCCGGGCGTGCCGCCTCGACCACGCCGGCATCCTCGGCCTCGAGCTGCGACTCGCGGCTCGCCCGCAGCAGGCGGCGCGCCGCTTCGGCCTTGGCCGACTCGGCCTCCTCCGGGGCGATCAGCCCGCGCTCCAGGTCGCGCCCGATCTCGGCGATCTGATCCTCGTAGAAGGCGGTCTCGGTGGCGATGGCGCTTCCGCCGGCCTCCCCGGTCGGCACGGAGGCGCGCCGCGACATCGGCCAGAGCAGGCCGAGCACGGCCGCCGCGGTCATGGCCGCCAGGATGAACCAGATCGCCGTCATCGAACCTTCGCCAGCAGGCCGGACCGGCCCGCACCTCTCCACACCATGTGGAGCCGACAGCGTGACGCCACGACGCCCCCCGGCGGCGGCACGGTGTCACGCAACTTCACCGCGATGACAAGGGCCGAGGGGGAACCACCCCTCAGCGTGCGCGCCGACAGCCCCGGTCAAAGCTTGTTGAACACGGCGGACCCCGGCCACCGGAGCCGCGGAGCATCCGGCTCTCAATGCGCCGTCGCGCCCACCGGCGCGTCGCCCGGAACCTCCAGCACGGCCCGCAGGCCGCCCAGAGCCGCCTGCTCCAGCGTGAAGTGACCCCGGTACAGCGCGGCGAGGTCGGCCACGATGGACAGGCCGAGGCCCGAGCCGGGCTTGGATTCGTCGAGCCGCCGGCCGCGGCCGAGCACAGCCTGGCGCGCCTCCGGCGGCAGGCCGGGGCCGTCATCCTCGATGGCGACGACGAGATGGGGATAATCGTCCTTGGATACCGCCTCGGCCCGGATCGCGACCCGGCCGTGCGCCCATTTCGAGGCGTTGTCGACGAGGTTGCCGACCATCTCCTCGAAATCCTGGCGTTCGCCGCGGAAGCGGAGGCCCGGAGGCACGTGGACGTCGTAGGCGATGTCCTTGTCGCGGTAGATCTTGCCGAAGGTGCGCACGAGGCCGGCCAAGGCCGGCTCGACTTCGGTCGAGGTGCCGAGCGTGCCGGCGAGCGCGGCGGCGCGGGCCCGGTCGAGATGGTAGTTGACCTGGTCGCGCATCACCGCGGCCTGCTCGCGGATCTTCTGGGCGAGTTCCTCCGGGGCATCGGAGGCGCCGACCTCGTTGACGATGATCGAGAGCGGCGTCTTCAGGGCATGGGCGAGGTTGCCGACCTGGGTGCGGGCGCGTTCCAGGATCTCGCGGTTGGTCTCGATCAGCAGATTCACCTCGCCGGTGAGCGGGGCGATGTCGCGCGGATAGGTGCCGGTGATGCGGTCGGCCTCGCCGCGGCGCACGGCGCCGAGCGCGGCGCGCATCTTCTTGAGCGGCGCCAGGCCGAACCGGATCTGCAGCAGGGTGGTGATCGCCAGCGACAGGCCGAGCAGGCCGAAGGTGATGGTCAGCGAATTGCGGAACCGGTCGACGTCGTTGACGATCTCGTCGGCCGGGCCGGCGACCCGGACCGTGTAGCGGCCCTCCTCGCCGAGATCGACGTCGCGCTCCATGATGCGCAGGAGGCGCCCGTCCTGCCCCTTGCCGTAGCCCTGGCGGATCTGACCGACCCCGACCTTGCCGTCCGAATCCGTCGCGGGCGGGAGCGGCACGCCGACGAGGGAGCGGGAGGTGCGCACGTCCCGCGGCTTCGCATCGGGCTTGCCGACCTGCCAGTACCAGCCGGACAGGGGCAGGTCGAAGCGCGGGTCGCCGAGCGAGAAGGTCCGGCTCTCGGGATCGTTGGGCGAGACGAGATCGGTGGCGAGGTTGTTGGCGAAGACGAGCAGCCGGCTGTCGAACGACCGCTCGGTGTTCTCGCGATAGAGGGTCGTGAGGATCCAGGCCGCGATCAGCAGGATCGCCGAACTGGCCAGGAACGCCGACACGGCGAGCCGCACCGCGATGGAGCGGCGGCGCAGAGAGAAGAGGCCGATGAGGTCGATCATGGATGCGTCGGTCGCTCAGACGGGCGGCGGTGCATCGTAGAACACCTCGCCCCGCATCAGCGGGCGCGCCGTGCGGAAGAACGAGCCGCGCTCCGCCCGCCAGCTTTCGCCATCCCGCGTGACGGTGGCATCGGCGGTGAGGATGCCCGACGGCATGCCGACCCGCAGGGCGGCGTCGGTGGGCCGCGCGGCTTCGTGGACGAGGCTGCCCTCGATCCGGGCGGCCACCGCGAGGCACAGGGTGGCGGTGAGCGGCAGGGCCTGATGAGGCACGCCGTTGGAGATTACCCGGGCGGTCAGGTCGATTTCGGCGGCGCGGATCGTCTCGCCGGAGAGGCTGCCGGAATCCCGCGGCGGCGCGACGAGGCCGACGAAGGGCACGTGGACGATGCGCGCCGCCGCCTCGAGGTCGGGCGCGATGCCCATCGCCACGGAGCCGGCGCGGCGGTTCCGCGCCAGCCGGTCGAGCAGGCCCGGCACCGCCTCCAGGGCGGCGGGCAGCTCGGTGCCGGCGAGCCCGAGATCGGCGGCGCGGACGAACACGCAGGCATTGGCGGCATCCACCAGCGAGGCCTCGATCGCGCCGAGATCCGGCACGTCGAGATGCTCACGGACGGCGCCGGTGGGCAGGAGCCGGCCGGTCGTGGCGCCGCCGGGATCGACGAAGTCCAGACGGATCGGCGCGCCGGTGCCGGTCACGCCGGGGATCGGAAGGTCTCCGCCATAGACCGCGCGGCCGCCCCGGACGGCGAAGCGCGCCTCGATCAGCTTGCGGGTGTTGGTGTTGTAGATCCGCAGCCGCACCGGGCCGTCCGGGACGTCGACGAGCCCCTCGTCGATCGCGAACGGTCCCACGGCCGAGAGCATGTTGCCGCAATTGCCCGAGAGGTCGATGCGGCCGTCGCGGACCACCACCTGCACGAAGGTGTAGTCGATGTCGGCGTCCGGCCGCGCGGAGCGCTCGACCACGCAGATCTTCGAGACCGACGAGACGCCCCCGCCCATGCCGTTGAGCTGCCGCCCGAACGGGTCGGGGCTGTCCATGGCGGAAAGGAAGACCGGCTCCCAGGCGGCGAGGTCACCCGGCACGTCCCGGCGGTGCAGCATCAGCGCCTTGCTGGTGCCGCCGCGCATGAACACGGCCGGCAGGGTGCCGGGCCCCGGCACGGCCGTCACACCCGCGCCGGCGGCTGGTTGGGATCCACGAGGTAGCCGAGGCCGCGCACGGTCTGGATCAGGTCGACCGCGAGCTTCTTGCGCAGGCGCCCGACGAACACCTCGATCGTGTTCGAGTCGCGATCGAAATCCTGGTCGTAGAGGTGCTCGGTCAGCTCGGCCCGGGAGACGACCCGGCCGGTATGGTGCATCAGGTAGGAGAGCAGCCGGTATTCGTGGCTCGTCAGCTTCACCTGGGCGCCGTCGACGAACACCTTGCCGGAGCGCGTGTCGAGGGTCACCGGCCCGCAGGCGATCTGGCTGGAGGCGTGCCCGGCGGCCCGGCGCAGGAGCGCGCGGACGCGCGCCATCAGCTCCTCCATGTGGAAGGGCTTGGTGACGTAGTCGTCGGCCCCGGCATCGAACCCGTCGACCTTGTCGGACCAGCGGTCCCGGGCGGTGAGGATGATCACCGGAGTCTTCACCCCGGCCCGGCGCCACTTCTGGAGCACGCTGACGCCGTCGGCCTTGGGCAGCCCCATGTCGAGGATGATGGCGTCGTATGGCTCGCTCTCGCCGAGATAGCCGCCCTCCTCGCCGTCATAGGCCTTGTCGGCGACGTAGCCGGCCTCCTCCAGCGCGGCGACCACCTGCCGGTTGATGTCCTTGTCATCCTCCACGACGAGCAGACGCACGGCTCACTCCATTCCAGGTCGGGTTAGGCGCCCGCTCAATATTGTCCCGCGACAGTGCCGGTGCGCGCATCGACAATCACGTGCACGAAATGCCCGTCCCGGCGCAAGGCGGTGAGCATGTAGACGAGCGTGTCTTCGTAACGGCACAGGCTCGCCCGCTGGATCTCGGCCCGGGGGATCACCGTGCGGGCCGCGCGGATCGCCGCCACGGGCGGGATCACCCGCCGCTCGCCGACCTCCTCGCGCATGTCGGCGGGCGACAGGCAGGCCTCGATCCGCAGCGGCGCCTGGCTGGAGACGGCGCCCGTCTGCGGGGCCGGCCCGTCATCGGCCATGGAGCCGAGGCCGCCCGCGGCGAGGGCCGCGGCGGTCAGGCTGATGGCAACCAGGGCGATGGTGTAGCGCATTGGCACGAGATGTGGGCCGCGGGCACTGAATGCGCCCTGAATACGTGGCTGTTGTTCCCTCGCGGTGGAGGCGGCGGGCTGACCGAAAGATCCTGTTCTGCGCGATAGGGCGGTGGGCGGCATCGTGCCGGCACTACGGCCCGGAACCCGGCTCGGTTCCCCCGCCGGCGCCGGTTCGCACAGGCAATGCAGGACGGGTCACGGAAACGGTCTCCCGGCGGGCTGCCGGCATCCCGGGTCGTGTCGGTTCGAGGCCGGCCGCGACAGGGGCGCGGCCGGCCAGCGCGGTCAGGACGGCGCCGTCCGATGACCAGCCGCGCGACCCGACCTGCGCACCCAGATCGAGCGCGAGGGCCAGAGCCGCCGCCCCGGAGGCGGCCAGCCAGAGGCGGTCGAGGATCTGATCCCACCGCAACAGGTGCATCTCACCCTCCCACCACGAGCATCCAGAGTGACCGCAGGGCGGGGATCCGCGCCGCGATCCAGGCAATCTGGTCCGAGAACCAGTGCACGGCCGCGGCGGCGCCGAGGAAGGCCAGAACCGTCGCGTGGTTCAGCCGCGTCAGATAGCGGCGCAAAGCCCGCCGCTCGACATGCGCGTCGACCATCTCGTCGAGCGCGGCGAGGCGCGGCTCGGTCTGGCGGCCGAACCAGACATGCCAGAAGGGCGGAAAGCGGATCGCCCGCGCCCGGCCCCCGAGGGCGATGCCGGGGCCGGCCTCGTCCTCGCGGGATTCGGCAGCGGCCCTGGAAGGGGCCCCGGAAGCGGGCTTGGCGGCGCGGTGCGCAGGGGGGCGGGGATCGGTCATGGCAGGCGTATCCTTTCCCGGCCGGTGCCGGGCGGGACCGCCCGGCGTCATCGTTCCGCCCCCGCGACGCGGCCTCAGCCCTGCCGTGCGGCACTCGGCCGGCCGTCGCGCTCGCGCAGCTCGGCCAGCGCCGGGGCGAGCACGGTCGCGGCACTCGCCTGCGGATCGAGCGGCAGGGCCCGGAAGATCCGGGCCGCGACGCCCTCCGCCCCGCCGGCCGACCGGACGACGTGGGCGGGCGCGGTGGCGAGCACGTGCCGGGCGCCGGCTGCGACCACCGCGGAGCCGAGATCGACGCTGACGGTCCGGCCCTTGGCGGCGCCGGCCACGGCGTTCTGGCCGAACTCCGCCCCCGCGCGGATCGCCGCCTCGACCCGGTCGCGGGTCAGCACCGAGGCCGCCCAGGGCGCGACCCGGGCGATGCCGGCGGTCACGGCCGCGGCCGCGAGTGGCACGAGGAAGGCCGAGACCGGCTGGAGCAGGCCGGTCAGCCAGTCGCCCCAGGGCGGGCTCACCCCGGTGGCGGGCAGCGCGGCGGCGGCATACGCCGGCGACAGCAGGGCGGCGAACGGCAGGGCCGCGCAGGCGAGAGCCAGCCCCAGACGGAAGCGGTGCGTCATGGTCGATCTCCGAGGGTTGTTCGCGCGGCGGACCCGGCCGGCTCGGGAACGGGTGGAGGGTCAGCGCCGGCTCGGCGGCTTCCCCGGGGCTACCGGCCCGGCGGCGGCGCGCAGGGCGGCGAGCGCCCGGCGCGCCCAGGCGAGCCGGCTCGGCAGCGCGACGATGCCGGGGCGCTCGAAGCGGCGGCAGACCACCGCGGTGGCGGCTTCGAGGCTCGCGGCGGCCCGCAGGGCTTCGAGCGCGGCGGCCTCGGTGCCGCGCAGCTCCGCGCAGAGGTAGCCGTAGCCGGCCTCCGGGTCGGCCGGATCGAGGCCGCGCACCCGGCACCACGCCTCCATGGCCACGCGTCGCGGACCGGTCCACTGGGCGAGCCCCCAGCCGCCGCGGGAGCCCGCCACCGCGGGCGCCACCTCCTGCAGCTGTCGGAAACCGCCGCTCTCGTGGCCGAGATTGCCCAGGAGCCCCGCCGCCTGCAGGTCGGTCAGGCCGAGATCGCGCATCAGGCGCGGGCCCAGGCGGCCGCATTCGGCCGCGAAGACGTCGCCCGCTGCCCGGGCCGTTCCGGTGGTCGGCATGGCTGTGCTCCGGTCGATGGCGCCCGGCACGACGCCGGGCTATGGCGGCCGTGCGGGCGCGGTGCCGAGGGAGGACGCGTGGGGAATCGACAGGACCGGCCGCTGGTGTTCATCGGCGACTCGATCACCGCCGCCTGGGGCGTCGAGCGGGCCGAGACCTTCGCGCGTCACGGCTTCGTGGCCCGCGGCGTCCCGGGCCAGACGAGC
The DNA here is from genome assembly GCF_058790235.1 of Methylobacterium sp. FW102-HT35C08. Lineage (NCBI taxonomy): Bacteria > Pseudomonadati > Pseudomonadota > Alphaproteobacteria > Hyphomicrobiales > Methylobacteriaceae > Methylobacterium > Methylobacterium sp. FW102-HT35C08. The sequence continues at coordinate 4,052,943 of NZ_JBYTCL010000002.1, forward strand.
GGACAGGTCCGGGCGCGGTTCCTCCGGGACGCCGAAGGCGCGCGCGGTATCCACCTGCTCTGCGGGATCAACGACATCGCGGAGATCGGCGGCCCTGTCCCGGACCGGGAGATCGCCGCGAACATCCTGGCCATGGGCCGGCTGGCCTTCGAGGCCGGGCTGCCGCTCTGGATCGGCACCGTGATGCCGAGCGATTTCTGGGGCTGGCGTCCCGAACTCCGGCCGGTGGCGCGCATCCGCGTCCTGAACGCGTGGCTGCGCACCCTGTGCGACGCGGGCGCGGCCCGCCTCATCGACTATCAGACGCCTCTCGCCGACCCCTCGGGGGCGCTGGCCCGCGCCTTCACCGAGGACGGCATCCACCTCAACGCCGCGGGCTACGCGGCGGTCGAGCCCGCGATGCTCCGGGCGCTCGTCCCCGGGTGAGCACCCCTCCGTCGTTACGGGGCGCCGCAGGCGAGCCCGGAACCCAGACCCGCTCGGGGTGCAGGTCCTGGCGCGTCGGCGCGTCTGGATCCCGGGCTCCGCTGCGCGGCCCCGGGATGACGGCGCGCGCGAAACCGCTCACGCGGCGGGCCGCGCGCCGGCCGCCAGCGGCGTCCCGTCGGCCCGCTGGTAGTGCCACACACGCCAGCGGCCGGCGGAATCCGAGAGCGCGATGCACGTATCGTCGGCGGCCGTCACGATGTCGGCCCGGGTCGGCAGAACCAGGGCTTCGGGATGGTGCACCAGGGTCGCGCCGCCCGCAAAGCGCACGAACCGCTCTCGGTCGGCCGCGGTGCCGAAGCGCGTGATCCGCCCCGCGCCGGTCACGAGCACCCGCCGCGTGCCGGTGCCGCCGAGATCGGTGCTGGCGGCGGCCGCCAGGGCGGTCTCGGTGGAGGCGAAATCGATCCCGCCGGTCCTGGCCGAGGCGGTGAGCGCGGTGGCGAAGGCGGCGCCGTCGGGCGAGACCTTCAGGGAAAAATCGTCGCTCCCCAGGAGCCCGAGCAGCGCGCGCGCCGCGTAGCCGGTTTCGAGCACCAGGGCGGCGTCGCGCGCGGCGTCGCGCTTGTTCACGAAGATCCGCATGTCGCCGCTGCCCGGCGTCGCGTCGTCCCAGGTCAGCAGCGCCGCGTCCGCCTTGACGGCGAGGCGGTTGGTGGCGTCAGCACCCGTGTTGATCCCGAGGCGGCTTACGCTCTGGACCGCCGCGAGCGTCCGGCGGAAGCTCGTCCAGGCGGCGCCGTCGAACACGTAGAGGTCGGCCTCGTCGATCAGGTAGGCGAGCCAGCCGACCCGGGGCACCGCGCCGGTCCAGACCCCGTAGGCGAAGCGCACCACCTGGCCCCCGAGGCCCGCCCAGGCGCCGCCGGGATCGGCCGCGGCCACGAGGTAGCGGTCGCCCTCCGCGGGGCTCGGCGGCGGGGCGGTCAGGTCCTTGTCGAGGCAGGCGAGTTGCACGAGCGCGTCGATCAGGCCGAGCGCCTCGTTGTGGGTGACGTGCTTCTGGGCCTGGCTCGCGGCGATCAGCGGCAGGCCGAGATGGGGCGTGGTGTCGGACATGGCAGACTCCCGGGCATTCAGGCCGAGCGGACGGGGATGCGGGCGCGACGGGCGGGCCCGGGGCCGGCGACGGCACCGATCTGCGCCACGGCCAGGTCGAGGCTGGTCTGCGGCCCGCCGAAATCCGCCGCCTCGTCGGCGTAGAGGAGGGTCTGGGCCTCGGCCCGGAGTGTCCGGACGGCCGCGTCCCCGGAGAAGAGCGTCACCGCGTAGGCTTCCGGCTCGTCCAGCGGGATCTCGGCCGGCTCCCAGGAATCGCCGTCGCGGCGCGCCCGACGGATCCAGGACAGCCGCACGCCCTGCGCCTCCCGGCGCGCTCGCAGGTGGACGGGCCGCAGCGGCCGCAGTGCCGCGAGGCCGGCGGTCGCGGCGAGGTCCGTGAAGGCCGGATCGCCCGGATCGCTCCCCGCCGGCCCGATCCGGTAGCGGAAGCCCCGTCCGGCCTCGTCGAGCCGCTCCACCAGGGGGACCACCGCGCCGTCGTCCAGGCGCACGATCAGGCTGCCCGGCGGGGTGATCCGGGAGGCGACGTCCTCGCTGCCCGCGAGCCCGCGCAGGAGGCCGGACAGCCGGTAGGTGTCGGGACCGGTGAGCACGGTCTGCGCGGCGCCGAGCAGCTCGACGGCACCGTCCGGGCCGATCAGCGCGAACAGGTTGCCGCCGGCGAGCATCGTGGCGGTCCCCACGGAGGCGAGCGCGCCGCCCCGGCGCAGGGTGACGTCGAGCGTCACGCCGCGCTGCAGGCGCCAGAGCGGTCCGGCCGGGAGCGCCGCGCGGGTGCGCCCCAGGCAGGCCGGATAGTCGACGCGGCCGTGAAGCGCGAGCGGCCCCGCGCCGTCCGCGCGCCAGAGAGCGGCCGCCCCCGGCCAGGGCTCGGCCGCCACCGCGAGATACTGCAGCACCGTGGGGGTGCCCCGATCCACCGGCAGGTCGAGGGCGAGCGCCAGCGGCGGCCCCGGGAAGGCCGGCGGCGCGACGGCCGGCACAGCCGGGCTGCGGGCGAGCCCCCGCCCGGGTCCGCCGCGCGGCGGCACGCCGCTCGCCTCGATCCGGCGGCCGGTGGGTGCGTCGTCGATCCGGTCGATCTTGCGCAGCACCGTGCCGCCCGGGACGTCCGCCGGGACCGCCACGAGGTCGCCGGGCTCCAGCTCGACCCGGCGCGGACTCAGCGTGAACACCGCGCCGTCGCGGGCCGCGATGATCCGGTCGAGCAGCGCCTCGGCGAGCGCGTCGCCGGTCTCGCGGCGGGTGACGATCGCCGCCTCGATCCGGGTCTCGCGCCGCCGGTCGCCCGCCGGCCGCACGGCCGCCGCCGCGGCGCGGCGGTAATCCGGGCTCTCGGATTCGGTGATGCCGAGCTCCACCGAGCGCGGCAGGGCGCTCTCCTCGGCCCGGACCTGCCGGAGTACGGGTTTCTCCTCGGAGAGCCGGACCAGATCGGCCTCGGCGAGCACCACCGGCCGGTCGCGGCGCGGCCCGCGGAGGCGCAGGGTGCCGGCCACCGCCGAGACGTCGAGGCCGTAGACCTGCGCCAGGGTCTCCAGGGCGCCGCGGGCGGTGAGCGGCCGGTCGATGACGTAGCCGTCGAGATAGGCGGCGGCCTCTACGGAGACCGGCGCGTCGAAGCCGAACTCGGCGAGGATCTGCCGGACCAGCAGGTCGAGGTCGCAGCCCTCGATCCGCCCAGTGATCCAGTGGCCGATGCGCCAGTTGCCGGCATCCGCCCAGGGTCCGCGCACGGTCGGGAAGGCCGGGAACGGCCGCGCGTCCCAGGCCCAGACATGGAGCGCCGCCGGGTCGACCATCCGACCGCCATAGACCGGCGAGACCGGGTTGTCGGCCTCCCGGAAGCCCGGCACCGCCGGGTCGAAGCGCGCGATCACCGCGGCGACGCCGCGGAGCTGGATCAGCTCGTCGCGCAGACCCCGCGATTCCGGCGGGACGGCGCTCTCGATGGATTTCGGGTCGGGGAAGACGTTGGGCCCGTTCGTGCCCTTGTCGACCGCCGGCACCCCGATCTCGGTGAGCCAGATCGGCTTCCCCATCGGCACCCAGGCGGTGGCACGGGTCTCGACACCGCCGTCGCGCTCGACGTGGCGGTTCGACCACCACGCCACGAGATCCTTGGGCCGGTAGATCCAGGCCTTGCCGTAGGCGCCGTCCTCGATCGGCCTGCGGTCCTGCGCGGCGCGTCCGTCCGCGTCGGCGTAGTACCAGTCGAATCCCTCGCCCGAGGCGCCCCGATTCTTGAGGTAGGCGCGGTCGGTGATGTCGCCCGCGACCGCAAGGTCGGCATGGTCCGGCGCGTCGCGCCAGTCCGAAACCGGCGGGTACCAGTCGATTCCCACCGCCGCGATGGCGGGATCTGCGAACAGGTCGTCGAGGGGGAACCGGATCGTGGCGCCGCCGTCGCGGACATCGGCGCCGTACTCGGTCCAGTCGGCGCCGTAGACCAGGGCGACCGCCGGCCCGAGGCGGTCGCGCACGGCGGCGGCGAGATCGCGGAACGCCTGCACGGCCGGGTAGCCGGCGGCGCCGCGCACCCGGGTCAGGCCGACATACTCGCTGCCGATGATGAAGGCCGCGATCCGCACGCCGGACGCAGCCCAGCCCGCGGCGAGGTCGGCGTAGTGCAGCACCGCGTCGCGGTAGCCGCCCGCGAAGAAGGCCGCGACCTGCGCGTCGGCTCGAGCGGTGCCGTCCGGGCTTCCGGGCAGGCCGGGCGCCGGATCGCAGGTGATGCGCCCGCGCCAGGGATAGGCCGGCTGGATCGCGCCGGGCACGCGGGGATCGGGCAGCGCGTTGCCGGCCGGCACGTCCATCATCACGAACGGGTAGAGCACCACCTCCAGCCCGCGGCGGACAAGCTCGGCCACCAGCCGGGTCAGCCCATCGTCCGAGGGCGTCCCGCCGTAGGACGGGCTGCCGTCCGGCAGGAGCGAGACGATCTCGGCCTCGGCGCGGCTGATCCCGGCGACGCGCCAGTCCGCCGGCAGGGCGTGCTTCCGCCGGCCCTCCACCTTCGGGACCACCCGGCAGGCCCCGGCGCGAAGGTCCGAGCCGAACCACGTCGCCACCACGGCGACCCGCTGGAGGTTCGGGCAGAGCGCCTGGAGCGCGTCGAGGGACGCGATCACGTCGGTGGCGCGCTGAAGCTGGTGGCGGTTGGCGGCCTCGGTCCGGCCGAGGCCGAGATCGACGGTGACGCGGTCCGGATCGAGGCCGAACTCGCTCGCCCCGGGGATCAGGTCGACGGCGCGGATCCGGCCGCACAGGCCGCTGACCGGGCGGATCACCTCGAAGGCGAATTGCGGGACGCGGTTGCCGAATTCGGCCAGCGGCAGGGACTCGAACACCACGTAGGCGAGGCCGCGATAGGCCGGGGCGTCCTCAGATCCCTCCTTGGCGACGATCAGCGGGTCGGGCGCCTGGTCCAGGCCGCCGGTATGGACCCGCAGGGTCAGGCCGGCCTGGTCGATCTCCTTGCCGTCCGCCCAGATCCGGCGGACGCAGGCGATCTCGCCCTCGCACAGGCCGACCGCGAGGTTGGCGAAATAGGCGTAGTGGGTGGTCACGGTCTTCTGGCCGCCCAGGCTCTTCGCCGGAGCGGCGGCGCGCGCCACCGTGGTGTTGGCGACCTCCAGCGGGCGGGTCGCCCAGATCAGGGTGCCGCCGATCCGGGCGCGGCCGTAGACGCGGGGGATCGGGTCGCCCTCGGTGGAGGTGAGCCCGGCCACGTCGGCGAGCCGCGGCCCTTCGACGAAGCGGGTGTGCCGCCCGGAGCCGAACAGCGCGCCGCCAAGCGCCGCGCCCGCCATGGAGCCGAGCGCCCGCCCGAGCATGCCCCCGATCGGGCCGCCCAGCGCGGTGCCGAGTGCCGTGCCGGCCGAGGACAGGATCAGCGTCGCCATGGCAGGGCTCCGGGCGATGACGCGCGGCAGCGGTTGCCGGCGTATACAAATTTTTGTATCAACAGCGGATCGGAACGTGGTGTGCGGTCCCGAGGCCGTGAGCGGACGATCCCGAAGCGTGGTGTTTCGCGGAAGCGCGCTCGATGACTTGCGCGGCTTTCCGAGGGATGCGCGTCGCGCGGCGGGCCACCAGATCGACCGGGTTCAATCCGGCCGCGATCCGGACGACTGGAAGCCGATGGCATCTGTTGGATCAGGCGTCCGCGAGATCCGCATCCGCGAACCGGACGGCGCTTTCCGCGTCATCTATGTAGCCAAATTTCCGGACGCGATTTTCGTCCTTCACTGCTTCCGGAAGACGACGCGGAAGACGGCGTCGACGGATATTGCCCTGGCCAAGCAGCGCTACGCCGATCTCGTCCGGGAGCTGAATTCATGACCGACCGAATTTTCGACAGCGTCTGGGACGCGATTGAGGACACGCCGGCAGATGCCGCGCACATGCGCATTCGTTCGCAGCTGATGATGGTCCTGCGGGATCACATCGAGCAATCCGGCCTGAGCCAAGTCCAGGCCGCGAAGATCCTCGGTGTCACGCAGCCGCGCGTCTCAGATCTGATGCGCGGCAAGATCGATCTTTTCGCCATCGACTCGCTCATCGCGATGCTCTCCGCGGTCGGGCTTCAGGTCGAACTGCGCGTCGCTGCCGCGGCCTGAGCCGACCTCAAGCGATCGCTCGGTCGACGACGAGTCCGAATTCAAGCCGCACGGTGTCCCGAGTCGCGCTCGGACAGCGGATCCTGATCATGCGTCGCCGCAGGACCGACGACCTCCGGGAACCGGAACACCCCTGTCAGGTGCCGCCACCACGCGGTCAGCGCCACCTCGGCGACCACCGCGCCGTCATGGGCGTGGATCATCGCGCCGTCGCCGGTGGCGATGGCGCAGTGGCGGGCCGGCTGGTGACGGCGGAAGGCGAAGAGCAGCACGTCGCCCGCGCGCAACGCGCAGGCCGCGGGCGCATCGGCCACCGGCACGAGGTGGCGCGCGGCCGCCGCGGTGAGCGGGTCGGCGCCGGGGCCGGCCGATTCTGCCCAGGTGGCGCTGTAGGGCGGCACCGCCTCGGGCTCGGCGCCGTAGAGCCCGCGCCAGACCCCGCGCAGCAGCCCGAGGCAGTCGCAGCCGACCCCGCGGAGCGAGGCCTGATGCCGGTAGGGCGTGCCCAGCCACAGGCGCGCCTCGCCGAGCGCCGCCGCGCCGACATCCCGCCGCATCGCGCTCATCGGAACAGGCTCCCGCCGTCGAGGGTGTGATCCGAGCCCGGCACCGCCCGCATCACCACGTCGTTGCCGGGCATGTGCGGGAAGCCCTGGAAGTTGACCGCGTTGGCGAACCGGTCGCGGCAGGTGGCGAGACGCTTGTCGCACCCGGCCGTGACGGTGAAGGCGTCTCCGGCCGCGACCGGCCGCGGCGGCGCGCTCCAGAGTTCGAGCAGGGCGCCGAGCTGGAGACGCAGATCCGCCGAGAACCCGGCATTGGCCCCCGCGGTCCAGGTCAGCCGGCCGCCGGTGAACAGGCCGTCCCCGAAGCCGTCGGCCAGCGCGACCGAGAGCGTTGCAGGTTCCGGAACACCGGTCACCCGGCCGGTGGTGCGCCACGGGGCGAGGTCGACCCGGCAGCGGGCGTCGCCGAGCGCGGCGCCGCAGGTGGCCCGGTAGGTCCGGCCGCGCTCGGCATCGAGCCGGTGCGTGAGGCCGCGCAGCTCCGCCACGAAGGCGTCGCCCTCCCGGCGAATCTCACCGATCGTGGCGAGGTCGAGGAGCAGCCGCGTCCCGGGATGGGTCCAGTCGACCAGCCAGGTCTCCACGGTAGCTCCGTCGTAGAGGCCGCCGGCGATGTCGGCCTCGGTGAGGCCGAGGCTGCTGAGCGCCCCGGCCACGTCGCCGCCCGAGACGGCGAAGCCGAGCTCGGCGCTGGCCTCGGCGGCCTCCAGCCCGGTCCGGGCCTCGTGGACGAGGCCCGCGACGGTGAGGTCGCGGTCGTGGTCGGTAAAGCCGAGGGTCGCCCCGTCCCGCCGCCGCAGGGACCAGCAGCGGCACAGGGTGGTCACGCCCCCCGCGAGATGGGCCGCGAAAGCCTCCGGGATGTCGCGCATGGTGCCCCCCCTCAAGGCCTGGGGTTGGATGAAGGCGATGTCTCGCCTCCGCTCGGCGCGCTCGCGCAGGACGGCCCTGACGACCTCAGCCACTGCGCACCGTCATCCCGGGGCCGCGCAGCGGAGCCCGGGATCCAGTGCCGCCGCGGCGGCAGATCCTGCGACGACGCGTGTCTGGATTGCCCGCCTCCGGCGTGCCCCTCCGGGTCCGGGCTCGCCTGCGGCGCCCCGGAATGACGGTGCCGAACATCTGGCGCGGCGACGCGGTTCTCAGCACGCCCCCTATCTCACGGCACGATTTCGACGAGCGGCACCTTCGGGATCTCGCCCGCCGTGAAGGCCGCGAGGTCGATGGTCAGCTCGTCGGTGTCGAAGCGGACCGGCACGTCGAAGGCGAAGCCCGCCGTCACGGCGGCGCCCGGCCCGGGGGCGTGGCCGGCCGCGAAGGTCACGAGGCCGGTGGCGGGATCGCACGCGAAGGCCTCGGGCCCGACCTCCCGGCCGCCGACCGCCACCCGGACGCTGCCGGCCACCGGCTTGGCGATCCGGCGGCGATAGGGCGCGAAGCCGGCGCCGTAGGTCTTCACCAGCGGAAAGGTGGCGGTGACCCCGTCGCCCGTGCCGAGCGGCTGGTCGAGGGGGCCGACCGGCCGGCCCGGCGGCCCGGAGCGGCCGTCGATCCGGTCGCGGAAGCGGAACCCGTAGAGACGGCCGCGGCGCTCCTCGAAGAAGGCCAGCACGGCGTGCAGCGCGTCGAGGCCGCGCATCCCGAAGCCGGCATCGTAGCGGCGGCGGGAATCGGCCCAGCGGCCGTTCCGGTGCTCGCGGCCCGAGGCCAGGGTCACGATCTCGGTCAGCCGCTGCGGGCCGCCGCCGGCGCGCAGGGACACGTCGAGGGGGAACAGCACCTCGTGGAAGTCGTCGGCCATGGCGGACCTCTCCGGTTCGGGTGGCGACAGGGCCGCGCGGGTCATCCACGCCACCGCCGTCATCGCGAGCGCAGCGACACGACCCAGGGCAGCGCGACATCGGTGACCGTGGCGCCGCTGGATTGCTTCGCTCCGCTCGCAAGGACGATCGCGGTGCCCTGCCTCGGCTCGGTCTGGCGACGTCGGGGAACGTCATCGCTGCCGGATCGCAGCAGCTGAAAAAAGTCTTTCGAGAGGAGCCGGAAAATCAAAAGCGCCGTTCATCGACACAGGACGGCGGTTGATCGAAGATCGGCACACCGAAGCGGATGTTCTCTGAAGTCCTTTCGGCCTGCACATCTCGGTTCATCGCGCGATCCGCACGACGCGACGCCGTTCTGCCAGGAAATCCTTTGATGAGCGCCAATCCTCAGCCCCTGCACGCATCCGCCCTCGACATTCGCCGCGTCGCCGGCCGCATCGGGGCGGAGATACGCGGCGTCGCCCTCTCGGGCGATCTCGAGACCGGGACCGTGGCGGCGATCCGGCAGGCGCTGACCACCCACAAGGTCGTCTTCTTCCGCGACCAGACTCTCGACGAGGCCGGGCAGGAGGCGTTCGGCCGGCGCCTCGGCGACCTCGTCCCGCACCCGACCGTGCCGTCGCTCGCGGGGACGGCGGGCATCCTCGACATCGACGGCAGCCGCGGCGAGCGGGCGAGTTCCTGGCACACCGACGTGACCTTCGTGCCGGCCTACCCGGCGATCTCGATCCTGCGCGCGGTGACGCTCCCGGCCTATGGCGGCGACACGCTCTGGGCCAACACGGCGGCGGCCTATGCCGACCTGCCCGAACCCCTGCGCGACCTCGCCGACAAGCTCTGGGCGCTGCACTCCAACGTCTACGACTATGTCGGCGGGCGGGTGAACGTCTCGGAGGCCGGGCGGCGGCGCTACGACGAAGTCTTCACCAGGACCGTGTTCGAGACCGAGCACCCGCTGGTCCACGTGCATCCGGAGACCGGCGAGCGCTCCCTGATCGTCGGGCATTTCATCCAGCGCATCGTCGGGCTGACCACGGCGGATTCGCAGCACCTGCTGGCGATCTTCCACGACCACGCGACCCGGCCCGAGAACACGGTGCGCTGGTCCTGGCGGACGGGCGACGTGGCGATCTGGGACAACCGGGCGACCGTCCACCGCGCGGTGGACGATTACGGCGACGAGCCCCGGGTGGTCCGGCGCGTGACGATCCAGGGCGTGGCCCCGGTCAGCGTCGACGGCCGCCGCAGCCGCGCGCGGGACTCGGAGACCCGGAAGGCGGCGTGATCCTCACGTCGCCCGCTGGCCCCGCGCCACGGCTCGGGCGAGGCTCGCGGTCACCTGCGCCTCCGAGCGGCGGAAGGCCGCCGGATCGGGGGTCGCGATGTGGACGGTCACCGAGACCGGGCGGGCTGGGGCGCCTCCGGTCGCGACGCCGAGGCGGCCGTCCGGGCCGCGCCCCAGCGGCAGGATCGCCTCGGGTCCGGCCTCGCCCATGAGGCCGGTGCCACCCGCCATGGGGAAGTAGGTCGGCGCGGCCACGACCCCGCCCGCCGCGAAGGGCTGGACCCGCCCGCCCCGGAACACGCCACCCCGCGCGAAGCCGGTCTCGGATCCCGCACCCAGCACGGTGTTGATCAAGCCCGCGAGGCCCGACTGGATCGAGCCGCCCGCCGCCCGGGCCGCCGCGCCGGCGAGCCGGGTGCCGATGGTGGTCAGCACGCCGTCGAGGCTGCGCCCCGAGGCGGCGCCCCGGGTCAGCGCCGCGTCCAGGCTGCGGCCGAAATTCTGCGCGAGCCGGTCGAGGGTTTCGAGCTGCGCGATCCGTGCGGCAGCCGGCGTGTCGGTTTCGATTTCGGTCATCGGCGTGCCCTGTCGTGGAAGAGGCTCAAATCCGGGTTGTCCCACCCATCCCCCTCATCCTGAGGTGCGTCGCGGGCACCTCAGGATGAGGTCGAGGTCGGGAGGCTCGTGCATGTCCGATGGCTCCGATCGTCAGGTCGGACCGGACACCGCATCGGGGTAGGCGGCGAGCAGGCGCGCGAAGGCGGCGCGGCTCAGCGGCTCCGGACCGGCGCGACGGCCGAGGGCCGCGGCGAACTCCCGCGGCGTCGCCGCCCAGAATTCCTGCGGCCGCCAGCGCAGCACCCCGAGGCCGAGCGCCAGGGCGTCGTCCCACGGAAAGCCGGCAGGGTCACGAGCCGCCCCCGACCGCGACGCGGTCACGGACGGCTCCGGGGAGGGTTTGCCGGGCCCGGCGCCTCCCCGAACGCCGCCGCCAGCACAGCACCGAGGGCTTCCGAGACGGCGTCGAGCCCGCCCGCGAGCGGCAGCCGGGCGACCGCCGCATCGTCGAGATCGTGGCCGCCGCCCCGCAGGGCGACCCCCAGCAGGGCGATCAGGTCCCGCGCCGAGACCCGCCCGCCCGCGAAGCGCGCGGCGAGCCCCGCGAGGTCGCCGGCCTGGAGCGCGGATTCCAGCTCGGCCAGCGCCCCGAGGGTGAGGCAGAGGGTGTAGCGCTCGCCCGCGAGATCGAGCGGCACCGCGCCGCGGATCCGGTTCACCATGCGACTCCCCTCGGCTCAGGCCGCCGCGAAGGCGAGCGCACCCGCCGAATCAAGGCTCATGTCGAAGGTGACCTCGCCGGCGTGGTCACCGCGGTATTCGAGGCTCGCGATCTGGAACGGGCCCTCCAGGAGCCCGAAGGCCGGCACCACGATCTGGAAGGTCTCGATCACCCCCTCGAAGAAGATCAGCCGCAGGCGCGCGTCCGAGGCCTGGTCGCGAAAAACCCCGGAGCCCGCGATCGCGGCTCGGCGCACGCCGGCGCCGGCGAGCAGCTCCCGCCAGCGCCCGGCGGAATCGGCGTTGGTGACGTCCACGGTCTCGGCGTTCAGCGTGATCTGGCGGGTGCGCAGGCCCGCCACGGCCACGAAGCCGCCCGCGCCGTCCCCGGCCCGGATCAGCAGGTCCTTGCCCTTCTGCGCGCCCATCGGCCCCTCCCCTCACAGGATCTCGGTGACGGCCTCGACCGCCAGGCTCGCCCGGGCCTCGCCGGTCCGGGCGTCGCGGCGGGCCCTGATGGCGCGGACCCGCAGGGTCACGAGCCGGCAGCCGGCGAGCGGCATCGCCGCATCGGCCAGGAGCGCGGCCATGCGTGCGGCAGCGTCCAGGGCGGTGCGGACCGAGCCGGGCTGCGCGATCACCGCGATCGCGTGGCTGTGGCGGTGGCGCTCGGCCCCGTCCACGGCATCGTCCTCGATCGCGGAATCCTCCCACAGGGCGTAGACCGGCGGCGTGCCCCGCGGCGGCTCGTCGTAGAGCCGGACGTGGCCGCCGAGCAGGGCCGCAAGGCCGGGATCGGCGGAGAAGCGGGCGATCAGGCCGGCGCGCAGGGCCAGCAGCGGGCTCGGGTCGCTCACGGCAGGCTCTCCCGCGGCAGTTCCTCGACGTGGCAGACGCAATCGCGGCCCCGCGCATCCGGCTCGGTGACAGCGCGGATCGCGAAGCGGCGGGGGCCGACCACGAGCCGCATCGTCGGGTCGAGGCGGGGCCGGCCCCGCAGGGTGACGCGGTAGACGGGCCGCGTGTCGGTCCGGCCGCCGGCGGTGCGATCGACCATGCCCGCCGGCGCCAGGGCGCCCCACAGGACCGGGCCGGCCACGTAGCGGCGCAGGACACCTCCGAACCCGTCGGGCTCCTCCAGGGGACGCTCGAGGACGAAGCGCCGACGGCGGGCGCCGAGGGGTGGGCGCGAGGCGGCCATCGGTGCGGCTCCGGTCCGGGCCATCACAGCCGCATCCGGCGGAAGGGCGCCGCGAGGTCGGCGGCGTCGGTGCGGGCGGCGTCCGGCTCGTCGCCACGACGCTCGTAGCGGGCGGCGGCGAGGCGCAGGATCGCGAGGCGCAGGGACGCCGGCAGGGGCGGTCCGTCGCCCCCGTACCCGGCCGCGACCTCGATCAGGATCGTGCGCCCGGCGGGATCGGGCGCGGCCGGATCGACCAGCAGGCCCGGCGCCTCGACCGGGTCGGGGCCGAGGCGCACCAGCCCGGCGGCGAGGTCGGTGACGCCCCCCGCCTCCGCGAAGCCGGCGCGCAGGAGCTCCACCAGCGGGCTCAGCGGCAGCGGCACCTGCCCGTCGGACGGCCAGGCGGACAGCGCGATCCGGTAGCGGCCCCGGACGAGGATCCGGCGCGTCTCGATCTCCAGGCTGGCCCGCACCGCCGTGATCAGGGCCTGGAGCAGCGCGTCCTCGGCGCCGTCGTCGTCGGACTCGAACCGCAGGTAGGCGCGCAGGTCGGCCACGCTCACCGGCTCGACGGCGGCGGCGTCGATGCGTAACGGGATCATCGCGCGTCTCTCTCGATGGTGGGTCGATGCTGATTTCGAAGCGCCGCCCGGCGGTCCTTGCCGTCGCGACGGCTCCCCTGGCCGCTTGCCTGGCCGCTTGCTTGGCGGCTTGCTTGGCGGCTTGCCTGCTGCTCGCGGCCGCGCCGGCGCGCGCCATCGTCGGCGGCACGGAGGCGCCGGCCGGCGGGGCCGTGATGGTCCTGTCGTCGAAGGGCGGCGTCTGCACCGGAATCGTGCTCGCCCCCGACACGGTGCTGACCGCCGGCCATTGCGCCGCCGACGGCGAGCACCGGGTCCATTTCCGCGACGCGGCCGGCGCGCCCGTCCTCGTCGAGATCGCCGCGCGGGCGGTGCATCCCGGCTACGATGCCGGCGCCGCGAAGGCCCGGCGCCGCTCCATCGACCTCGCGCTCCTGCGCACGGCGACTCCGCTGCCGGACCGCTTCGCGCCCGTGACCCTGAGCGCGGCCATGCCGCGGGCCGGCGACAGCCTGACCCTGTCGGGCTACGGCGCCGCCAAACCCGGCGACCCGCGCTCGACCGGCACCTATCGCAGCGTCGCCCTGCCGGTGATCGAGCCCTACGGGCCGAGCCGGATCCTGGTCTGGTTGCGGGGCGGCGCCGGCGGCGCCTGCCAGGGCGATTCCGGAGGCCCGATCGCGGCGCCCGACGGCGGAGTGCTGGCGCTCTCCGCCTGGATCGGCGGCAGCTGCGGCGGCCTCACGCAGGGCATCCTGCTGGGACCGCAGCGCGGCTGGATCGACGAAAGGCTCGGCGCCTGGAGCCGGAGCGCCCGCTGGACGGACTAGATCCCGGCCTCACCGGCAGGGAACCTCAGCTTGGCCGGGACATTGCCTTGCTCTAGGCTCACCGGGCGCCGCGCCCGTTCGACGGCGTCCCTCACCCGCGCCCCCCTGGAGTGCCCGATGTTCCCTCGCCCGATCCGCAAGGCCGGCCTCCGCGAGCGCGTCCTGTGCGGCGGCCTCGCGGGCCGTTTGGGAGGCGGCCTGCTCGGCGCGGCGCTGCTCGGCACCGTCGCGGGCCTGATGCCGGCCCCCGCCGCGGCGGTAATCAACGGCACGACCACGCGGGATCCGAACGGGGCGCGCAGCTTCGTGGTGCGCATCGAGAGCACGGAGGGCGAGATCTGCTCGGGCACGCTGATCGCGCCCGACCTCGTGCTCAGCGCCGCCCACTGCGTGATGCGCCCGGCCGGCTACACGGTGATCAGCGTGGACCGCGGCTTCCGCCAGCACCGGACCGCGGTGATCGCCGCGACCATGCACCCCGATTTCGTCCCCGGCACGACCCCGGAGGACCAGCCCGGCGTCGACCTGGCGCTGCTCAAGCTCGAGCAGCCGCTGGGCGCCGACTACATGCCCCTCGATCCGCGCGGGGCCGCCGCGATCGATAACGGCGCGCCCGTCGATATCGCGGGCTTCGGCGTCGTGGCGGAGAACCGGCGGAACTCGGCACGGGTCCTGCGGCTGGCGCATCTCGTGTCGATCGGCTCGCTGCAGGTCGCCAATCGCGTGACCGTGGTGACGGACCGGCGGCGGATGGCCGAGACCTCGGGTGCCGGGGCGTGCCTCGGCGATTCCGGCGGCCCGATCCTGGCCGGCGGCCCCGGCGGCTACCGGATCGTCGGCGTGGTGAGCTGGTCGAGCGGCGCCCTCCAGCAGGGCGCGCGCCGGACCGCCTGCGGCGGCTTCACCGCGGTGACCCCGGTGGCCGAACATGCCGGCTGGATCGCGTCCCGGTCGGCGGAGCTGTCGCGGATCCAGGTGGGCGAGGCATTGCCGCGCGGCAACCGCTCCGACTGGATGGCCCGCCCGGGCCGGCGCCGCTAGAGCCGTCGCCGATCCGGCCTGACCTACCCGCATCCCTCACCCGAGATGCGCGCGCATCTCGAGCGGGCGATACGGGTCGGATTCGCGTGCGCCGCAGCGGTACGCCGCCCTGGAGAGGCGTCCGAGAGGCACCCCCGCGCCGCGGCGGCAATCCGCGGCTTCCGCATGTGCGGCAGCGCTCACCATCCCGTGGATCCGTCGCGCCTGCGGGAACCTGGGGCCGCATCGGCACTTTCGCATCCGAACAATCACCGGCTCACGGAGCGAGAACATGGCCGACACCGGCACCAGCAACACCCCGCGGACGCACAAGACCCGCAACAACACCGATTCCAACGCCAAGAAGGTCTCGATCGAAGCGCTCAACGCCCGGCTGGCGGACGGCATCGATCTGGCGCTGGCGATCAAGCAGGCCCATTGGAACCTCAAGGGTCCGCAGTTCATCGGCGTCCACGAGATGCTCGACGGGTTCCGGACCCAGCTCGACGAACTCAACGACAGCGTCGCCGAGCGCGCGGTGCAGCTCGGCGCCACGGCCTTCGGCTCGACCCAGGCGGTCGCGGAGCGCACGAAGCTCCCGGCCTACCCGACGGGCATCTACGCCATCGCCGACCACATCGCCGCGCTGATCGACAGCTACGCCGCCTACGCCAACGCGGTGCGGCAGAACATCGACGAGACCGACGAGGCCGGCGATCCGGACACGGCCGACCTGTTCACCGAGATCTCCCGAGCCGTGGACAAGCACCTGTGGTTCCTCGAGGCCCACGTGCAGGAGCCGACCGGCACCCTGCGCGACGGCAATTCGGGGCGCTGAGGTCGATCCGCCCCGCCCGTCCGCGGGCGGGGCCTCGACCGAGACAAGAAAAAGCCCGGCCGATTGGCCGGGCAGTGGAGTCCCTTGCACGGGGACATCAGGACCGGGAAGCTTTGGAGAACAAACCGGTCCGGATTCGAGATCAGAAGTCGCGCTGGACGCGGAAGCGGAACTGCTCGACGCCGTCCGACGTGATGGTCCGCACGGGTCCGCCGGCATTGATCGCCGCGATGCGGCTGTAGGCGGTCGGATCCTTGTCGTTGTCGATGACGCGGCCGTTCTTCACGCCGAACTGGGTGTAGAGAGCCTCCACGCCGATATCGAGGTCCTTGACCGGCGACCAGATCAGGTTTCCACCCACCGAGAACTGGTACGTGTCGCGCAGAGCCTGGCTGATCTGGAAGAACCGGGTGCCCGGCGTGCCGATCGCGTTGGAGCCGCTGATACCCGCGAAGTTCTGAAAGATCAGACCCTGGCCGTAGCGGATGGCCGACGAGAAGTTCTGCTCGCCGTAGCTGCCGATGAAGGCCGAACGCCATTCCGGCGACCAGTAGTGCAGGTAGGCCGCCGTGGCGGTGAAGCTCGTGGACGTCTGGAGTTGGCCGGTGATCGGGTTGACCACGGCGTCGTTGAAGTACTGATCGAACTTCTGACCCTGCAGCGTCGCCGAGGTCTGGGCCTCGCAGCCGCTATACATGCAGTAGCCGGTATACATCTGCGCGCCGTTCGCGTAGGCGCCCTGGAGATAGAGGGCGTCGCCCGGCGCGATGAACGGCGCGTTGATCTTCAGGCCGCCCTGGACGCCCCAGCCGTACACGCTGTTGGCGTGGGGCGTGACCACCGCGCCGGGCACGCCGCCGGCGATGACGGTGGGATCCTGGATGTTCACCTCGTGCACGGCGGCCGAGAGCTGGGCCGAGCCCCAGGCTTGGTCGAGGCGCAGCACGCCGACGAAGTCGGGCATGCGGTTGGCCTGGATGATGTTGACCGTGTTGGTGGCGAGCGCGCCGGCCGCCGTCCGGTAGAAGATCGGGGTCGGCACGTTGGTCAGGCCGAAATTCGTGACTGAGCCGTTCGCCGCCGTGACCGTATTGCTGAGCGGCGAGAAGACCGGGGTCCGGCGGAAGGTCGGGTCTTCGACGGAGAGCGTCGCCGACAGGCCGTTCCCCATCGTGGCCGTGTAGGCGAGCAGGTTGGTCGAGGACGTGTCCGAGCCGAGCGAGTAACCGTTGAACTCGAAATCGTGGGCGTAGAAGTCGAAGAACGAAGAGGCGCGACCGGCGGTCAGGCCGGCGAACTGGATGAACGCCTTGTCGAGGTTCACGTATTGCTGCGCCCGGCCGAAGGTGTCGATGCCGAGTGCCGCGTAGGCGTTGCCGTAGCGCTGCTGGGTGCCGGAGGTGCCGCCGCCGTAGGAGCCGCCGGTGCGCGAGGCGACATCGAGGCGCACGAAGGCGCGGAGTGTGCCGTAGGCGGTCTGCGTGCGCGCATCCAGGTTGAAGCGCCCGAGGGTCCGGTAACCGGCGGTGTCGCCGAAGTTCCGTGTTCCCGTGCGCGAGTAGGTCGGCTGATAGCCGCCCTCGAAGCGGGCGCGGCCCGAGAGGCGCAGGCAGGTGTCGGTGCCGGGAATATAGAAAAATCCTGCACCGTACGCGTTGCAGACGCGGACGTACTCAATCGGGACGGCCTTCTTGACCGGCAGATCAGCGGCCTGCGCTGCACTTGCCCCCGCAAATGCTGCGGCCGAACACAGAAGTGATGCCTTCAACAGCCTCATCGAAATCCCCAAGCCAGCGAGACCCACGCGCAGCTCCGTCATCACGAAAGCTGCATGATTATTATGTGTTCGGCCGGCGCTGATGCGCTCAACCCACGGGTTCTGTTTTGGCCGAACCCTTCTGTGATCAAAGTTGCTGAAGATGCCGTGGCTGATCAATCCGAAAATGGGTCACGTCAGGCTAACTGACCGATCGGTGGTACGAAGACCACAAAATCGCGAGTTTCTTTTCTGCTGGAAACAGCATTGAGGCTAATTTTTCTGTCGAAAATAATACAGATCTGAGTTCGTTTCTGACAGAAATAATGTGAACTGCGTTGACAGTGGCGTGTTATAGTGCAAGTAAACCGGTATATTGATGGAGATGGCTGAGCGAGCTTGTGTCTGAACGCGTATCCGAAGGCGTCGCGGCGGAGCATCGCCGCGGGCGGACGGATCGGACGGAGGGATCGGTGACACGATCCATCCGACAGCACCTCAAGCTCGCTCCAGGTATTGACCCCGACGAGATCTTTGCCGTGAGGCAGAGAAATCGAATTTCACTGCTTGTCTGAAGAACAACCGGGCCGACAGGCGACATGCCCCAGGCGCGGTCGGCGGCGGCGCGCGGCCTCGCGCATCGACGCCTCTCGATCACCGCGTGTCCGCTGCCGCGGATCCGCGTCATGCCGTTCATGAGATCGCGAGCGTCCAGTGGAAACGGATTTCGAGACCTACTACCAGACCGCGTCTCCCGGCAGCCTGGCCTGTGTGTGCTCACGGGATCCGATCTACGGTGAGCGCTACTTCTTCGTGCGTCTTCGCGAGATCAAGGCCGGCCGGATCTACACGGCCCGCGGCGTCTTCTGGGCTGTCAACGGGGAAAAGTGCGATCAGGGTTGGGCCGGCGACGTCCACGAACTCGTCGTTCCGACGATCCCGCTTCTGGAGATGATCGAGCCGCATCTGGAGCGGATGGCCCGGTTCGGCGTGGACCGGCGATTCGAGATCACGGTCGCGCGCGCCGTGCTGGAGGGGCGGCTCAGCGAGATGCCGGAGCTGCCGGCGCCGCCGGTGCCGACCCTGAAGGAGGCGCAGGCCGAGCTGCTCGCCGCGACCGCCTATTGGGAAGCCGTGGATGTGCGGTCGGCCCAGCCGGGCACGTCCGTCCGGATCCGGCGGGAGGCCAGCGAGCGTCTGGTCGCCGCCCGCACCAACCTGGAGCGTGCCCAGGAGCAGGCCCGGAAACTGTCCGGAGCCAGCCGGTCGGGGCAGGCCGGTCCGACGCAGAGCGAGGTCGCAGAACCGCCGCATGCCGTCGGCGGCCCCCTCAAGCTCAGCCAGCCGCTCTCGATGTCGGCGCCGGTCAGGCGTTCGGTGAGCGCCTCCTGGCCCCTGGACGCAAGGGGCGCCTATTTCGCCGCCCCGTTCGCGTACGAGACCGTGAAGGATCGCGCCGGCTAGCGCCGTCCCCGAGCGTGTGGCGACGAGCCGGCCGCTCCGGCAGCCTCCGCGAAGACGACGGACCGGCTCAGCCGAACTTCAACAGCTTGATGGCGTCGAAATCCTGCACCCCGCCGCCGACGCGCTTGGTGGTGTAGAACAGCACGTAGGGCTTGGCCGAGTACGGGTCCCGCAGCACGCGCATGCCGGTGCGGTCCACCACGAGGTAGCCGCGTCGGAAGTCCCCGAAGGCCACCGACAGGCTGTCCTTGCCGAGATCCGGCATCGCCTCGGCCTCCGTGACCGGGAAGCCGATCAGCGTCGCGGCCCGGCCGGCGGCGAGCGGCGGCTGCCAGAGGTAGTTGCCCTCCGCATCCTTGAACTTCCGGATCGCGCTCTGGGTGCGCCGGTTCATGACGAAGCCGGCATTCTGGCGGTAGCCCGCGCGCAGGCCGTAGACGAGGTCGAACAGCACGTCCGCCGGGCTGGTCGACGGGAAGGCGCCCGCCGCACCGGTGGCCACGAACCCGAGCTTGCCCGGCACCCAGGCGGCGTTGGCGACCGTGTCGTAGCTCAGGACGCCGCGCGGGCGGCTGGCGCCGTTGCCGGTGACGAAGGCGACGCCCTCCTGCTCGGCGAAGGCGGTCTCCACCTCGGCCGAGAGCCACGCGTCGAGATCGACCACCGCATCGTCCAGGAGCGTCTGCGTGGCGGCCGGCATCGCGTAGAGCTCCATGGCGGGGAACGCGATCTCCGAGAGCGCCGGCGCGGCGGTCTCGGGCCGCGGCGCCGTCTCCGCCGCCCAGCCGGTGACCGGCGCCCCCACCGAGACCGCGCGCTTGTACTGGGCGCCCGAGATCTGCTGCACGCTGGCGATCGACCGGATCGGCGACACCTGGGCGAGACGCGTCAGCACGGTGCGCTCGATCGTGTCCGGCACGAGGTAGCCGCCGTCCGGCCCAGAGCCGGCCGACAGGGCCTTGGATTCCAGGCGCTTGAGCCCGGCGCTCTCGCCGGCCCGCACGTAGAGGTCGAAGGCCGCCTTGTGCTCGTGGGCGGAGGCGTCCGGTCGCGGCGCGCCGAGCGGCGGCCGGGCCTGCTCCAGGCTGATCCGGTCGAGGCGGGTGCGGGCCGCGTCCAGCGCCGCGTCGATACGGGCGAGCTTCTCCTCGGTGAGCACGTCGGCGCCGAGCCGGCCCTCGATCGCGCCGAGGCGCACCTCGTTCGTCTCCTTGAACGCCGCGAAGGCGGTGGCGAGCTCGTCCAGCGCCGAGCGCATCGGCCCGGCCTCGGGCCGGGCGGCCTTGTTCTCCAGGTCGGGCAGGCCGCCTTTTGTCTCGAGGCCGGCGCGGGCCGTCAGGGTGGTGGCATCCATGGGTCAACCTCGTCGTCAGGAGGGGCGTCGGGGCCGGAGTGCCGGACCCGGCAGGCGGGACGGGGCGATCCGACGGGCGAGGCCGCGGATCTCCGCCACGAGGGGATCCGCGCCGGGATCCGGGCTCGCCCGGGCCCCCGGCTGGAGCGGAAAGGTCACCAGGGAGATCTCCCAGAGATCGACCTGATGGAGCCGGCGCGCCCCGCCCGCACCGGGCCGGGCGAGCAGCGTGCGGAAGCCGATCGACAGCCCGTCGAGGCCGCCCTGGCGCATCAGCGCGTCGATCTCCCGGGCGCGCTGCACGGCGAGGTTGAGCTGGCCCTCGGCCCGGAGGCCGCGGGCATCCTCGCGCAGGGTGAGCCAGCGGCCGATCGGCTCGGCCGGGTCGTGCTGGAACAGCAGCCGCACGCCCGCCGGCCCGCGCTGGGCGAGGCTCGCCGCGAAGGCGCCCGGCACCACCACGTCGTGGCCCAGATCGGGCACGCCGAAGAGGCTGGCATAGCCGGTGAAATGGCCGTCCATGGCGGGATCCTCGGCGGGTGGCGATCGTGGGAGCGGTGCGGTTTGCCGGAGGCCCGCGCGGATGCCGCAGGCGCGTGGGGCGGGTCCGCCGTTTGGGGCCACGACGGAGCCGGGTCACACCGGCCGTCCCGTGTCCTCCGGCCGCTGTCGAGGCTCTGGATTCCGGGCTCGCCTGCGGCGCCCCGGAATGACGGGGTGAAAGCATCGGACTGCGAACCAATAGTCTAGCGGTTCCCCTCAGCCCCCAACGCCTTCCGCCCGCTCCGGCGGGTAGCCCACCGCCTCGCGCTTCTCGGAGACCGTGAGGAAGTCCGCGGCCTGGACCCGGCGCCAGAGGGATTCCCGCTCGCCCGCGAGCGCCTCGATCCGGTCGAGGTCGGGCTCCAGGTCCACCGGGCCGAAATCCGGTTCCAGCCAGCCGGCCAGCGCCCGCGCGGTGCGGGCGGCCAGCGGGATCAGGGTCTGACGGTAGAGGGCGCGGTTGGCCTCGGCGTAGTTGGCGTGGGTGCTGTCGCCGGGGAGCCCCAGCAGGAGCGGCGGCACCCCGAAGGCCAGGGCGATCTCCCGCGCCGCCGCGTTCTTGGCCGCGACGAAATCCATGTCCTGCGGCGACAGCGCGAGGGGCTTCCAGTCGAGGCCGCCCTCCAGCAGCAGCGGCCGGCCGGCATTGGCCGAACCCTGGTAGTTCGCCTCCAGCTCCGCCTTGAGGCGCTCGAATTGCGGCTCCGACAGGCTCGCCCCCGCGAAGACCAGCGCCCCGGACGGCCGGGCGGCATTGTCGAGGAGCGCCTTGTTCCAGGCGCTCGCGGCGTTGTGGATGTCGAGGGCGGTGGCCGCGGCCTCGATCGGCGCGAGGCCGCCGGTCTCGTCGTCCGGATGGAACAGGGCGAGCGCCAGGATCGACGCCACGGCCGGCGTGCCGGGCGCCGGCAGGTCGAACCGGCGGCTGCGCCCGCCGGCGGTGTAGACGTAGGCGACCGGCCAGCCGTCCGGCCCCGGCAGCATCCGCATCCGACCCGGCCGCAGGGCCTGGAGCGCCGCCACCCGCCCGTCGAGCGCGACCGCCTCCAGATAGGCCGTGCCGGTCAGCAGCAGGTCGGCATAGACGGTCTCGAGTAGGTGCGTGCCGCTCTCCCGCGGGTTCGGACGGGCGAGGAGCGCCAGCAGGTCGGCCGCGCGCGCCGCGCCGGGCCCGGTGGCGATCAGCGGCAGGCTCGCGGCGCTCTCGGCGATCAGCCGGACGGCCCGGTGGACCACCGGGTTGCCCTGGTAGCCGACCCGGGCGAGCGCCGCCGGGTCGCGGGGCGTCCAGCTGGCCCGGCCCTCGGCGTAGAGCGCGAAGGCCGGGGAAGCGGCGGCCTTGGTGGCCAGGACGGGGCCGCCGGGTGCGGCGCGGCGCGCTAGGCGCGCCAGCTTCTCGAGGACAGTCGACATGCCGGTCCGTTCCTGCGCTATGGTCTCGCGATGCAGTCCTGGTCCCCCTCGCGCGCCCGCGCGGCCCGGTGCGGGCGTCTCGCGGCGGCGCTCGCGGCCTTGGTCACCACGGCGGCGGAGGCCGGGGACGCGCCCGTCTGGCCGGAGCCCAACGGGACCCTGGTCCTGGCGCGGCCCTTCGGCCGGTCGGACCTCAGCCTGCGCCTCGCGCGCCGCGTCGCCGGGGCGGTCGACAGCCTGACCTGGGACGGCGTCACCTTCATCGCCGACACGGAGGCGGATGACGCCCTGCAGGCGCGCCTCACCGTCGGCCCGGACGCGGACGGCCGCGCGGCGAGCGAGGCCGGCAGCCCGGAAGACGGCGCGCCGGCTGCGCAGCGCCTGACCGGCCTGCGGTTCGGGCGGAGCTGGGCCGAGACCGAGACCCGCCTCGCCTGGACGCCGGCCGGGGCCAAGGCCGTGATCCTGCACAAGCGGGTCGGCCTCGGCCTGCCGGGTCTCGGCAACGCCGTCGAGGTGCAGGCGCGCTTCGACCTGCCCGAACCCGCCGACGCCGCACGCTTCGAGGCACTTGCCGCTGCCGTGCCGGCGGAGTTCTCCGAGGCGTGGAGCTTCGACCGCGGCACGGGAACAGTCAGCCGGCTCGATTCCGGCGACGGCGATCAGCGGCGTCCCGTGATCCTGGCGATGCCCGAGGGCTCGCACGCCCTGGCGTTCTGGAGCCCGAACCCGCCCGAACAGGAGGTGGACGCCCCGCATCCCGCCTTCGCGGTCCGGCGCGGCCCAGACACGACCCGGCTGAGCTGCGCCTTCGCGGTCGCGCACGCCGCGGCGGGCGCCCACGATTTCGCCTGCTACGCCCTGGTCGGAACCCTGGCGGATATCCGCGCCGCCCTCCGGAGCCTGACCGCGCCGGAGTGACGGGCCGTTCCGGACCGCCGAACCGATGGCGATTCCGTCCTTGCGCGCGGCGCGAAGCAGTTCCGTCGGCGCCCCGATCTCAGACGTCGCGCGGCCCTGGGTCGCTTCGCCCCGCTCGCGATGACGAGAGAGGCACCTCGGCCGAAGCGTTCGAACGGAAACCGGATGACACCGCGCCCGGCCGACAGCATCGAGTGCTGAAGGCCGCGCCATCATCACGGGCGAAGCGCCTCGGGACAGCGCGACCGGCCTATCCGCCAATGACAGCGCGCGGCCATTGTTGCGCGCCGATACCGCCGAACTGGGGAAATGATACCAGTATTGTGATCCCGTGACCCGTCCGCCACAGCGTGGCGTGAAAAACCGTGTATACAGGATGCAGTTCGTTCCAGAGACCACGAACCGACTTCCGGCGCGCCTCCGCGAGGCGCGCCGTATTGTTTTAGGGCCGCGCCGGCGCTGATCCCGGGCGTCAGCGCCCCCGTCGGGCTCAGGTTTCCGCCGTCGTTCCGGGGCGCCGCAGGCGAGCCCGAAACCCAGAACCGCTGGCGGTGCCCGAACGTGACGCCTCGGCGGGTCTGAATCCCGGGCTCCGCTGCGCGGCCCTGGGATGACGGCTTAAGCCGCGCGACCGTCCCGGATCAGAGCCGCCGGATCCGCGGCTCCGCCCGCGTCTCCAGCATCAGGTGGGTGAGCGCCCAGACCAGGGCGTCGAGCCGGTCGGGCGAGGCCCCGCTCGACAGGCCGTCGGGGCCGAAATCGCACAGCTCGTCCTCCAGCGCCGGGAATGCCCCGACATGGTGGACCAACCCGCGGGCGTAGAGCAGCGACACCGGCTCGGCCCGGAGGTACTTGCCGCGCGTGGCGTGCACCCGCGTCACCGGCACGGCGGGGTCGCACTGGGCCAGGACGGCGGCGGCCATCTCGCCGCCCTGGTTGACCTCGACCACCAAGGCGTCGGCCCGGAGCCGGTGATAGAGCGCCAGCGCCGCCCCCGCCCAGGCCTGCGGGCTGGCGCGGGCGAAGCTCGCATCGGCCAGCACGTAGGCGTGTGTGCCCGCCCGGCCGGCCGCGACGATCCCGCAGGCATCCGAGCGCGCACCCGAGGCGGCCGGCGGATCGACCGCCACGACGATCCGGCCGAGTTCCGGTGCGGCACCGACCCGGGCCGCCTCCAGGGCGGCGCGGTCCCACAGGGCGTCGTCCCGGTCGGCGATGAGCTCGCCGTCGAGTTCCTGGCGGCCGAGGCGGGTGCCGGCGTAGCGGCCGACCACCCGTTCCAGGAAGTCCGGCGCGAGATTGCGCGCGTTGTCCTGCGTGCGCGCCCGGCTCACGACGGTGCGCGGATCGGCGAGCAGGCGGCGGATCAGCGGGACCGGCCGCGGCGTCGTGGTCACGAGGTTGCGCGGGCGGGCGCCGAGGCGCAGCCCGAATTGCAGCATGTCGAAGGTCGCCTCCGGCTGGCGCCACTTGGCGGCCTCGTCGCACCAGGCGGCGCCGAATTGCGGGCCGCGGAGCGCGTCGGGCTCCTCCGCCGAGAAGGCGAGCGCGACCGCGCCGTTTTCCCATTCGAGCCGCCGTCGGCTCGGAGACCAGACCGGCCGCGTACGGCCACGGCGCGGCAAGGCGAGGAGCCCGGACGGCCCCTCCACCATCACGTCGCGCACGTCGAGATGCGTCTCGCCCACCAGCGCGATGCGCCCGACCGGCTCGGGCGTGAAGGCCGGATCGCCGCGGGTGAGCGCGTCGATCCATTCGGCCCCGGTGCGGGTCTTGCCGCTGCCGCGGCCGCCGATCACCGCCCAGGTGGTCCAGGGTTCGGACTCGGCCGGCGGGAGCTGGTCCGCCCGGGCCTGGTGCAGCCAGTCGCCGGCGAGCGCCCGGAGCAGCGCCGGCGGCAGGGTCTCGAGAAAGTCAGGCAGACGCCCGGCCGCCGACAAAGCCAGCATAGCGTCGCGCGATCTCCGCGCGCAGGGCGGGCAGGTCGGGCTCGGTGCCATCATCGCTCCCCTCCCCCGCGTCGTTCCGCCCGCCATCCGCCCCGACCGTGTCGAGCAGCCGCTTAAGCCCGCCGAGATCGCGCAGCACCCGGGCCGAGTCGCGCAAGGCCGGCGCCTCCCGGCTCAGCGCCGCATCGAACGTGGCGATCTGCCGGGCGATGTGGCCGCACAGCTGCGCCCGCAGGATTGCCGGATCGACCGGCGGCTGGTCCAGGCGCGCGCGGACGGCCGGTGCCAGCGCCGGTCCGAAGGCCCAGACCAAAGCCTCCGG
Organism: Methylobacterium sp. FW102-HT35C08; assembly: GCF_058790235.1. Classification (NCBI taxonomy): domain Bacteria; kingdom Pseudomonadati; phylum Pseudomonadota; class Alphaproteobacteria; order Hyphomicrobiales; family Methylobacteriaceae; genus Methylobacterium; species Methylobacterium sp. FW102-HT35C08. Next base: position 4,078,242 of record NZ_JBYTCL010000002.1, read on the forward strand.
GCCGGGGCGGTCAAGGCCCAGCACCTCGGCGACGTCGGCGGGATCGGCGCCCGACGCGCCGAGCAGGCGCAGCAATGCGGCCCGGCGCGCCGCCGGCCAGCGCGCCGTCAGCATCCAGCGCCGCCGCGGCGGCCTGGGCCAGCCGGCCCGCACGTTCCAGTGCCAGACGGTCCGGGCGCTCGCGCCGACCCGGGCCGCGATCGCCGCGATGGAGAGATCGGTCTCGCGCAGGAGGCGCAGGGCCGCCGCGCGGGTCTCGGCGGGGTGGGCACCGGTGAGCGGCATCGCCCGTCTCCGCACACGTCTCGACCGTGCCTGCTTGATAGCCGAGCAGCGCGACGGTGTCAAGCTCAAATTCCTATTTCAGGACAGATCTAGGAATTTCGGCAGCGCGCTGACCGGCACCGGCCGGCCAGCGCGCTGTCGTTCACCGACCGCTCTTGGCCGCCGCCGCCGTCCCGGTGGCCTGCGGCGCCGTCTTGTCGGCGGTGGCGGCCGTGGCCTTCTGCGGCAGGGCGACCGCGTCGATCACGTCGAAGCGGATTCCGTCCTGGGCCGTCTTCAGGATCGCGTTGGCCTCGTAATACTTGCCCTGCCCGATCAGCGTCGCCGCCTGATCGATATCGGTCACCGTCTTGTCGAGCGGCAGCACCGCCATGGTGAAGTTCACGTCGACATGGGCGAGCTTGAGCTTCTCCAGCGCGCCCGTCTGGTCGCCCTTGGCGAGGTTCTTGTTGGCCTCGGTCACGGCCGAGGCCTTCTCGGGCGTGGCCACGAAGTCGTCGCCCAGGACCAGCTGCGCATCGACCGGCACCCAGGCGACCGCCGTCTTGGAGGCCGGCGCGGCCTCGCTCTTGGTCGCCGTGGCCTTGTGGCCGGCCATGGCGGCTTGCGTCTTGAGGTCGGTCTCCGCCTTGGTGAACACCGCGTCGTCGGTCTTCGCCTTGGCGAAGGCCGCCTGCGCCTTGCCGATCATGTCCTTGGCCTGGGCGGGATCGGCCTCGAAGATCGCCAGACGGGTGAGCTGGAGATCCCGGAAGCCCTGCGCCCCGTCCTTCGAGAGCTTGCCGACATCCTTGTCGATCGCCGTCTGGTTGGCCGCCCTCGGCTGGGCGGCCTGCTCGGCCGCGAAGGCCGATCCGCCCAGGATGGTGGTGAGCACGAGCGCCGCGGCCATAGACTTCCGATAAGTCATCGTCCAATCTCCATCTGAACGTCGGATGCGATGATTTGCGCTACATTCGCTCTCTTCATCCGATGTTCAGATAATAGATCCGGTCCGTCTTGGTCGCATGTCCGGACGATGAAACATCGTCCATGTGCGCCGCGGCCGACCGGATCGCCGGCGGCGCCCGTCCTTGCGAGCGGAGCGAGGCGATCCAGGAGCGCCACGACTTGCGACGTCGCGCGACCCTGGGTCGCTTCGCTCCGCTCGCGTTGACGGAGGAGACGCCGCGCGCAAAGCGCTCAGGCGGAACCCGCCTCAGAAGGTCAGGCGGGCCGTGAGCACGAAGGTGCGGCCCGGACCCGGCGTGGCCGAACCGAAGCCCGACACCGTCTCGAAGTTCTTCGTATTGGCGATGTTGTAGACGTTGAGCTGCAGGGCCGCGCTCTCGGTCAACTTGTAGACGGCCAGCGCGTCGAGACGCCAGTAACCGGGCACCAATGCTGTATTCGCCGCGCTGGTGAACCGTTCGCCGACGTAATAGGCGCTGCCGCCGACCGTCAGGCCCGGCAGGACGACGTAGGTGCTGGTCAGCGAGAAGGTATTGTGCGGCGTGTTGGCGAGAACATTGCCCGGCGTCGTCACGAAGGCGCCGGCCGTGTTCCGGGCGCTCTTCAGGACCCGGCCGTCGAGATAGGTGTAGCCGCCGAAGACGCTCCAGGCGTCGGTGATCTTGCCGGCGATGCCGAGCTCGAATCCCTGGACCCGGGTGGTGCCGACCGTCGCGTAGATGCCGTTGGTCTGGTCGACCGCCTCGATGGCGTTCTGCTGGGTTACCTGGAACACGGCGCCGGTCAGGCTGAGCTGACTGTCGAACAGATCGTATTTCGCGCCGACCTCGTAGGTTTCGTTGGTCGTCGGATTGAGGTTCTGCTGTCCGCCGGTAATCGTCAGGTACTCGCTCGACGGGTCGAACGAAGTTCCGTACATGAAGTAGACGCTGGCGTTGTCGACCGGATGAACGACGGCCCCGGTTCGCCAGCTGACGAACTGCACCTTGTTGACGACGTCGTACGGCGTGGTCGCGTTCAGCGGCCCGGTCTCGTTGTAGGTTCCCGACCGGACGGTCGCGGCGTGCTGGCGGACCGTGAGATCGTCGTAGCGCAGGCCGCCCAGGATCTCGAGGTAGCGGTTGATCTTGACCTGATCGCTCGCATAGACGCCGACCGTGTCGCCGACGGCGTACGTGTCCGTGCTGGTCGCTGGAATCGTGCCCGGACTGGCCGGATACGGGTTGGGAAACCCGACATTGACGCGCGAGCCGCCCGCGATGTTGGTCCGATACTGATCGCGGGTCTCCTGGCTCAGCTCGATCCCGCTCAGCAGCGTGTGCTGGAGGCCGAACGTCTCGGCGTGGCCGACGAGATCGGTCTGGTTCGTGAACAGCGTGTTGGTGGTGTGGTTCTGGAAGTCATTCGTGTTGTTCACGTACAGATTGCCGAGCGGGCGCATGAACAGCGCCGCGCCGGACAGCGGCACGCCGCCGGTCGCCTGCCCGTACAGGTTCGTCGCGTTGACTTGGACACCGCGGACGCGCACGAACCGGTCGATCAGCGAATAACGCGTTGTATTGGTGATGCTCCAATCCTGATCGAAGGTGTGCTTGTACTGCAGGGTGCCGATATGGGCATCCACCCGCTCGGTGTCGGAGAAGCCCGGGCTGAGACGGCCGAAATAGGTGTTCTTCGCGACCGGCGCCGGCTGCCCGTAATACGTCCCGAAATAGGCGCCCGGCAGCACCGGGATGCCGTAATCGGGGATGTTGTTATCCTTCTGGTAGATGTAGCTGACCGTCACCTGATCGTCCGGCGTCAGGTTGGCCCGGATCGAGGGCGCGACGCCGAAGCGCGTGGTGTTGATATGGTCGCGGCCGGCGACATCGGTGTCGTTGGCGACAAATGCGAGGCGGACCGCCGAGTCGCCCAGAACCGAGTTGATGTCACCGGTGACGCGCGCCCCCGGGGCGCTGTAGCCCGACGCGTCGATCTGGACCTTGTCGGCGGCGAAGAACGGCAGCTTGCTGGTGACGTTGACGACGCCGCCGGTCGAGCCGCGCCCGAACAGGAACGAGGACGGCCCCTTCAGCACCTCGACGCTCTCGATGCTGAACGTGTCGCGCGTGTACCAGCCCGGATCGCGGACGCCGTCGCGATAGAAGTCGTTGCGGGCGGAGTAGCCGCGGATGTTGATGTTGTCGCCCTGCGTGCCGCCCTCGCCGCCGAACATCGTGATGCCGGGCACGTTGCGCAGCGTCTCCACGAGCGTCGAGTCGCGCTGATCCTGGATGAGCTGCTGCGGGACAACCGTGATGCTCTGGGGCGTATCGAGGATCGGGGTCGGCAACCGCTGAAGCTGGAGTTGCCGGGGATTGTAGGGTGAGCCCGTGGCGGGCCCCGACGTCGTGACGTCGAGCTGATCCATCACGACCGACAGGGTCTCCTGCCCCGCGGCGGGCGCTGACACGAAGGCCAGGGACGCCGCGCCGAGCGCAGCCTGCGACAGGCGCGCCAATCCCGGCGCACGCGGTCCGGGTGCATTGTCGAATGCGGAGCCGGCCCCATCTTGCCCAACCGAGAACAGCTCGGCGATCAGTTCCTGCTTCTTCATAGTAATTCTAGACGTCCGCTCCGGCTACGTTTCCGGCGCGTATCTTAATCCACACGCATACAGCAACATAAAACGGTACATCTTGGTGGTATATCTGTTATTTTTAGATTTTAATAATTCGAAGGAAAGAATGTACTCGAATGATTCTAAAATAGTGCGATTGCATTCGTTCCGTTCTTGACCCAAGAGCGGCCAGCAATGGCCGAGCGGGCGCGAGACGGATGGCATTTGGACGATTCCCTTCCTGGCGTACGGTGTTCCGGAAGGTGCACCTGTGGCTCGGGATCGGCCTGACGCTCCTGATCGTCCCGATCTCGCTCACCGGGCTTGTCCTGGTGTTCGACGACGAGATCGACACGGTTCTCAATCCGGGCCTCTACGCGACCACCGGGGCGGCGGTCGCGCGTTCCGCGGACGCCTATCTGCGCAGCGCGAGCGAGGCCGTGGGCGGCCAGGCGGCCGTGCTGCGCTGGCCGCACGAAGAGGGCGGCCCGGTCACGGTGGTGGTCCGACTCCAACCCGCGCCGGCGATGGACGGGCGTGGACCCGGGGGTGGCGGCGCGGCGAACCGGAGCGGCCGGCCCGGGGAGCCGGGCGGCAACCGGCGCCCGCCCAGCCGCCTCGTCTATCTCGACCCGGCGACGGCCGCGGTGCTGGGGGTCAAGGACCTGCGCAATTCGCTAATCGGGCAGATCCACGTCTTCCACGAGAACCTGATGGTGCCTGAATATTCCGGCCGCGACATCGTCGGCTGGACCGGCGTGGCGCTGCTCCTGCTGTCGGTGACCGGGCTGATCCTCTGGTTCCCGCGCAATGGAGGCTTCGCGCGCGCCCTGGCTTGGCGGCGCGGCCCGGCGAAGAGCATCAACCTGCACCACTTCGCGGGCTTCTGGATCTCCATTCCTCTGGGATTGATGGCGCTCACCGGGATCATGCTCGCCTTCCCGCCGCAGGCCAGCGCCGTCCTGAACGCGTTCGACGCGCCGCGACCGCCCGTCCGGCGTCCCGGCGGCGATCCCCTCATGCCGCAGCCGATGCTAACGGCGGAACGGGCCCTCGCGCTCGGGACGGACGCGGCTGCGCCGGAGACACCCCGCCTGCTTGCTGTGCCCAGCGCCGTCACGAAGGCGTGGCGCCTGGAGGTTCAGGCCGCCGATGGAACCCGGCACGCGGTCAGCATCGATGATGCGACGGGACAGACGACGCTGGAGCCGGCGCAACGCCGCGGCGACGCGATCGGCGCCTGGATGCGGCGCGTGCACCAGGGCCGCGCGCATGGCCCGGTCTGGGCGGCTCTGGCCGGTCTCTGCGGGGCGCTGCCCACGCTGCTGGCGATCACCGGCGTGCTGATGTGGCTGCGGAAGCGGCGCAACCGGGCGGCGCTGCGGAACGACGCGACAGCGTTTCCCGGCCGGCGCCTGATCTCAGCCGAGAACGCCTAGGCGAAGGGAGCACGTCCTATGCTCGTACACATCCCGCAGGTCCTGAATGCGGATCAGGTTGCCCGGTGCCGAACCATCATGGACCAGGCGGCCTGGACCGACGGGCGGGTGACCGCCGGGTTCCAGTCGGCGCAGGTCAAGAAGAACCTGCAATTGCCGGAGGACGCGCCCGAGGCCCAGGAACTCGGCGGCATGGTGATGCTCGCGCTCAAGCGCAGTCCGCTGTTCCTCTCGGCCGCCCTGCCGCACACGGTCTTCCCGCCGCTGTTCAACCGGTACGATTCCGGCATGACGTTCGGCGCCCACATCGACAACGCCATCCGCCAGTCCCTGGACGGCCAGCGCATCCGCACGGATATCTCGGCGACGCTATTTCTCAGCGGACCGGACGAGTACGACGGCGGCGAGCTAACGGTGGAGGACACTTACGGCAGCCATGCCGTCAAGCTGCCGGCCGGCGACCTGGTGATCTACCCTGCGGACAGTCTGCACAACGTCACGCCGATCACCCGCGGCTCGCGTGTGGCGTCGTTCTTCTGGATCCAGAGCCTGATCCGCGACAGGACCCGCCGGGCCCTGCTGTTCGACCTCGACACCTCGATCCGGCATCTGACTCGCGACGTTCCGGGACATGACGCGCTCGTCACCCTGACGGGGACCTACCACAACCTGCTTCGGCAATGGGCCGAGACCTGATCGGCGCGGCCGGCACGATCCGGTCGTGCCACCGCAAAAGCAGTAACAGCGGTCCAACCAGTCGTACGCCGCTTCTCGGCAAAACCTGGTGATGGTCTGATGATCGTTGTTCGTCAGGCGGAGTTTCGATTGAGCCGAACGACGAGCTGATCGGCGAACTTGGCCGCGGCCACCGACAGCGACCGTCCGCGCAGCTGCGCCAAGACGAGCGTCATCGGCGTGAGGTCGCGCGTATCGATCGGGCGGCTGTGCAGGCGCGGATCCTCCGGGATGCCGCTGGGAACCTGGAGGCTGACTACGTCCTCCCGCAGGGTCAGGTTGCGCAGGAATTCCAGCGAGCCCGACTCGACGGCCGGCCGGAGTTCGACGCCCCGCCGGGCGAGCGCCTGCTCGATGTGGTGACGGATGGCGAGCGAGCGGTCCGGCAGCGCCAGGGCATGGGCGAGGCAGTCGCGCAGCCGCACCGGCCCCGCTTCCGCCGCCAGCGGGTGGCCGCTGCGCATCAGGGCGCACAGGGTCTGGTGGCCGGAATAGAGGAGGTGCAGCTCCGCCGAGGGGGGCGGCTGCAGGATCAGGGCGAGATCCGCCTCGAAGGCCGCCAGCGCGGTCACCGCCTGCGCGTGGTCGCGAACCTGCACGGTGAAGCCGACCTGGGAAAAACGGGCGCGGTAGGCCTCGACCTCCTCCGGTACGACCTGCGTGACGAAGGCCTGGCTGCACGCCAGGGCCACGTGGCCCCGCCGCACCCCGGACAGGTCGGCGATCTGCGAGCGCACCCGGTCGAGATCCGCCACTTGGTCGCGGATGTGCCGGGCGAAGAGTTCGCCGGCCGCGTTGAGCCGCATCCCCTGCGGCAGGCGCTCGAAGATCGGCGTGCCGAGTTCGTATTCGAGATCCTGGATCTGCCGCGTCAGGGCCGACGGCGTCAGGTTGAGCCGCTCCGCGGCGCGCCGGATCGAGCCGGCGCGGGCGATTTCGGCGACGTAAGTAACGGTGCGCAGATGCTTCACCGACGCATCCTCCGCTGCCGTTGCTGGGAAAGCAACGGCTCGCTCAGAAAATAGCACTTCCTTGCAACAGGGGGCGTGCCTAGTGTCAAGGCTGTCGCGACCCTGCAGGAGCCGTTCGATGATCCGCCGCCGCACCCTCCTGGCCGGTCTCGGGGCCGGCCTCGTCGTCGGACCCCTGTCCCGCGCCCGCGCCCAGGGCGCGCCCGTGACGATCCGGATGGGCTCGCTCAAGCTGATCCACTCGATCGCGCCGAGCTTCTACGAGCGCTTTACCCCCGCGGGCGTGACCGTGAGGGTGGTGCCGTTCGAGAGCCCGACCGAGTGCAAGAACGCCGTCGTCACCAAGTCGGTGGATTTCGGCACCTTCGGCATCGCCGCCGCGACGCTGGGTGCCGCGGCCGGCGAACCGGTCGTGGTGATCGCGTCGACCTGCAATCGCGGGATGGCGGTGATCGCCAAGAAGGATTCCGAGATCCGGACCATCAAGGACCTGCGCGGCAAGCGGGTCGCGATCTGGCCCGGCAGCACCCAGGAAGTATTCGTCCTGGAGCGGATGCGCATGGAAGGCCTGTCCGTGAAGGACATCACCCCCGTCCGGGTCTCCTTCTCGGAGATGCACATCGCGCTCGCCCGCGGCGACGTCGACGCCTATGTCGGCGCCGAGCCGGGGCCAGGCGTCAGCCTCGCCTCGGGCGTCGGCCAGCTCGTCGAGTATCCCTACGGCACCGAGATGGGCGCCCTGAACATGGTGTTCGGCGCCCATCGCGACACGCTGGCCGAGCGGCCAGACCTGGTCCGGACCATGTTGGAGATCCACCGCAAGGCCACGGATTTCGCGGCCCGCGACCGCGACGCGATGATCGCCATGGCGGTGGCCAAGCTCGGCCAGAAGCGGGAGGCGCTCGAGCTCTCGGCGCCGAATGTCGAGCTGACCTGGCGTCTCGGACCGGACGAGGTCCGGCAGGCGCAGGCCTACGCGCAGCACATGCTGACGCTCAAGCAGATCAAGCGCCTGCCCGAGCCCGGCTTCATCGACACCCGCTTTGTCGACGCGATGGGGCGGGCGTGAGCACCAGGATCGAGGTCGGCCCCCTGCGGGCGACGGTGGCACCCACCCGCGCGGCCGACCGGGCCGGTGCTGGGTTCGCCAGCCTGCGCCGGCTGGTGCTCGCCTGCGTGGTGCCGGCGGCGCTCGCCGCGGTCTGGCAGGTCACCACCGCGGGCCGGCCCTACAGCCTGATCCCGCCGCCCGCGGAGGTCTGGGCCGAGATGCGGGATCTCGCGGTCGGCGGCGTCAACGACGACGCGTTCAGCGGCACGCTCTGGACCCACCTCGCGGCCTCGCTGGGCCGGGTCTACGGCGGCTTCGCGCTGGCGGCCGCCGCCGCCCTGCCGCTCGGCCTGCTGATCGGCCGCGTGCCCCTGATCCGGGCGCTCCTCGATCCCGTCCTGCAGGTCCTGCGCCCCGTTCCGGTCACCGCGTGGCTGCCGCTGGCGATGATCCTGTTCGGCCTGGGGCCGCGCTCGGCCTTCTTCCTCGTGTTCCTCGGGGCGTTCTACCCGATCCTGGTCAACACCGTGTTCGGGGTCCGCTCGGTGGAACCCCGCCTGTTCGAGGCGGCCGCGATGCTGGGCTGTACCGGCCCGGCGCAGTTCGTCCGGGTGGTGCTGCCGGCGGCTCTGCCGTCGATCTTCACGGGCCTGCGGCTCGGCCTCGGCTTCGCCTGGGTGGTGATCGTGGTCGGCGAGATGACCGGGGTCCAGACCGGCCTCGGCGCGATCATCATGGAGGCGCGCCAGCTCTCGCGCACCGAGATCGTGATCTGCGGCATGGCGGTGATTGGGGTCGCGGGCTTCGTCTCCGACTGGCTGGTCATGCAGCTCGGCCACCGGCTGCTCGCCTGGAGCCCCAATCATGGCTGACCCGACGATCCCGATCCTCGACATGCGCGCGGTCTCCAAGACCTACGCGGCGGGCGGCCGCCGGACCGAGGCCCTGCGCGAGGCGAACCTCACCGTCGCCCGGGGCGAGTTCGTTTGCCTGCTCGGCGCCTCGGGCTGCGGGAAGTCGACGCTGCTGCGGGTCGCCGCCGGCTTCGAGGCCCCGACCGCCGGGCAGGCCCTGATGTGGGACAAGCCCATCGCCGGGCCGGGGCCGAGCCGCGGCATGGTCTTCCAGGATTACGGCCTGTTCCCGTGGCTCACCGTGCGCGACAATATCGGCTTCGGCCCGAAGGCGCGCGGGCGGCCCGCCGCTGAAGTGCGCGACACCGCCGAGCGCTACATCGCCCTCGTCGGCCTCCAGGCCTTCGCCGACGCCTACCCACACCAGCTCTCGGGCGGGATGAAGCAGCGCGTCGCCATCGCCCGGGTGCTCGCCAACGAGGCCGAGGTGGTGCTGATGGACGAGCCCTTCGGGGCGCTCGACGCCATGACCCGCGAGCGGCTGCAGGACGAGCTGCTCGACCTGTGGTCGCGCACTGGGCTGACGATCCTGTTCGTCACCCACGCGATCGAGGAGGCGATTTTTCTCGCCGACCGGATCGTGATGATGTCGCCCGGCCCCGGGCGGATCGAGGCGGTGCACGCGGTCGACCTGCCGCGGCGGCGCGACGTGTCGAGCCCGGCCTTCAACGACCTGCGCCGGATGCTGGCCGCGCAGCTCCACAGCCATCACGCGCCGCGGGCGGCCGCCTGATGGACATTGCCTTCGACGATCCCCGCCGGCCCGAGAACCGCCTCGCTTACCGCGCCGCCGTGGACCGGCCGCACCTGGCGCTGCCCGGCGGCAAGCACGTCGCCGTCTGGCCGGTGGTCAATGTCGAGCACTGGCTGATCGACCACCCGATGCCGCGCCAGATCCTGGTGCCGCCGACCGCCGCGAGCCTGCTGCCGGACATCCCAAACTGGGCGTGGCACGAGTACGGCATGCGGGTCGGCTTCTGGCGCTTCCTCGAGGCGTTCGAGCGCCGCGACCTCCGCCCGACCCTGTCGATCAACGGCTCGGTCTGCACGGCGTATCCGCGCATTGCCGAGGCCGCCCACGGGGCCGGCTGGGAGTTCATGGCCCACGGCTTCCACCAGGTCCCGACCCACAGGGTCGAGGATCAGCCCGGGATGATCGCCCGCACCGTCGCGGCCATCGCCGCGGTGACCGGGCGCCCGCCGCGCGGCTGGCTTGGGCCGGGCCTCACCGAGACCCTCAATACCCCCGACCACCTTCACGCGGCCGGCCTCGAATACGTCGGCGACTTCGTGGTCGACGACCGCCCCTGCCGGGTGGCGACGCGCACCGGCCCGCTCGTGGCGCTGCCCTACTCGGTGGAGCTCAACGACATCCCGCTGCTCGCCATCCAGCACCATCGCGCCGACGAGTTCGTCGAGCGGGCGCTCGCCAACCTCGACCGCCTCGCCGCCGAGGCCGCGAGTCCCGGCCCGCTCGGGGGCGCCAAGGTGATGAGCTTCGCGATCCATCCGTACATCACCGGCGTGCCGCACCGGATCGGCCTGCTGGAGCGGCTGCTCGACGCCATCCTGGCGCGCCACGACGTGGCGGTCATGCAGGGGGGCGAGATCCTCGACTGGTATCGCGCCACCGGCGACGAATCCTGAGCCGCGTTGCGAGGAGTGACCGTGCCTCCCTTCCCGACGATCCCGCTCCTGCACGCGGCCTACGCCGACGGCCTCGACCCGCGCGCCGTCGTGGCCGAGGCCTATCGCCGGATCGCCGCGGTCGACGATCCCGGCATCTTCCTCGCGCTGGTGCCGGAGGCCGAGGCTCTGGACGCCGCGGCGGCGCTGCCGCCCTTCGACCCCGCGGCGCTGCCGCTCTGGGGCATCCCCTTCGCCGTCAAGGACAACATCGACGTGGCCGGCCTACCGACCACCGCCGCCTGCCCGGACTTCGCCCACACCCCCGCCGAGACCGCGCCCGCGGTGGCGCGGCTCCGCGCGGCCGGGGCGATCCTGGTCGGCAAGACCAATCTCGACCAGTTCGCCACCGGGCTCGTCGGCCTGCGCACCCCCTACCCAGCCCCGCGCAACGCGATCAATTCGGCCTACGTGCCCGGCGGGTCCAGCAGCGGCTCGGCCGTGGCGGTGGCCCACGGAATCGTGTCGTTCGCCCTGGGGACCGACACCGCCGGCTCGGGCCGGGTCCCGGCCGCGCTCAACAACGTCGTCGGGCTGAAGCCGTCCCTCGGGGCGATCTCCAGCCGCGGCATGCTGCCGGCCTGCCGCACCCTCGACACGCTCTCAGTGTTCGCCGGAACCGTAGCCGACGCCGACGCGGCGTTCCGGGTCATGCTGGCCTTCGACGGCGTCGACCCCTGGTCGCGGGCTCTTCCCGTGGCCGCGACGCCCGCCGGCCTCCCACCCGGCCTGCGCCTGGGGCTCCCGGATGCCGCGAGCCTCCGCTTCGGCGGCGACCACCTCTCGGAGGCCGCCTTCGCGGCCACGCGCACCGATCTCGAAGCGCTCGCCGGCGCGGCGGCGCCGGTCGATTTCGGCCCGATGTTCGCCGTCGCGGCCCTGCTCTACGACGGACCGTGGGTCGCCGAACGCTACGCGGCGATCCGCCCCGTGATGGATACCCGCCCCGGCATCCTGCACCCGACGACGCGAGCCGTGATCGGAGCCGCCGCGCGCTACAGCGCGGCGGATACCTTCGCGGGCCTCTACAGCCTCACGGTGTTGCGGCAAGCCGCCGACGCGGTCTGGGACCGCGTCGACGTGCTCGCCGTGCCGACCTATCCGCGCCCGCAGACCTGCGCGGCCGTGGCGGCCGACCCGATCGGGCCGAACAGCGAGCTCGGGACCTACACCAACTTCGTCAACCTGCTCGACTGGTGCGCCCTCGCGGTCCCGGGTCGGCCCCGGGCCGACGGCTTCCCCGCGGGCATCACCCTGCTGGCGCCGCGGGGATCGGACGGGCTGCTCGCGGCCCTGGGCGCACGTCTGCACGCTCGTGCGGCGACCCGGATCGGTGCGGGCTCGACGCCCGTGCCCGCGGCGGAACCCGGCCCGGCGCGGGCCTTGCCCGGCGAGATCGAGCTGGCGGTGGTCGGCGCGCACCTGTCCGGCCTGCCCCTGAACCGCGAGCTGACGGAACGCGGCGCCCGGTACCTGCGGACGGTGCCGACCGGGCCGGACTATCGCCTTTACGCCCTGCCCGGCGGGCCGCCCCAGCGCCCGGGCCTGCTCCGGGTGGCCGCCGGTGAGGGCGGCGCGATCGAGACGGAGGTGTGGGCGCTGCCGCCCGCCGCCTTCGGGGCCTTCGTAGCCGGGATCCCGGCGCCGCTCGGCATCGGCACCCTGCGGCTCGCCGACGGGACGGCGCCCAAGGGATTCCTGGTCGAGGCCGCCGGCATCGTCGATGCGGCCGACATCACACGCTTCGGCGGCTGGCGCGGCTATACGGCCAGCCGTGCGGCGGCCTAGGGGTCAAATCTGACGCTTGGTCCCGCGGCGAGGGGCTTCCTGCGACCAAGGACGGGCAGAGGCACGGTCGCCAAGACTGCCCGAAGCGGTCGCGAGTCGGCCTCCGCTCGAGGTCTGTACAATCTGGTTAGCCGTCTTCGCGTTGACGCGGGGACGTGGTCCTCTGCAGCCAAACCTCTTGGTGCGTAGACTTGCTAGCGGATCCGATCCCGAGCGACGTGCGCAGCCATGAAAAGAGATGCACGTCAGATCTACTGTCGCATACGTATACGCTTGATGCGGAATCCGAGCATGCGCTGGAAATGGCGCAGCCCATTGGGCAGTTGAGAAGGACTACGGGTGTCAACCAGGTGCCGGACACCCTCGACGGCCAGTCGCTCGACGACCACTTTGGTGAGGAGATAGCGCGCATCGGAACGATGCTGGGTTTCACCGAGCGAGACGAAGGCCTGAAGAAGGGCCCATTCCCCGTCTCGCGGCGTAACGGCGATCACAAGCGGCTCACCGTCCTGTGCAAATGCGACGGTCCATAGCCCGTTGCCGATCAAGTACGAATGATCGCTGTCATGCTCCCGATAGAGCGGATTGGATTTGACGGCGATCGCGCGATCAAGCGTCGCGACCAACGCGATTTGCTCATCTTTATCATGCACTGGCCGACAATAAATGCCCAGCTTCTCTGCGGCCTTAACTTTGCGCCTGAGGGTCTGCTTGGATGACCCGAGACTGTAATCCTGCGGCCGAGCAGGAATTTCTAGAACGCAGGCTCCAAGATCCGATAATTTGAAAACCTTTGCCAAACAAACCGTATTCAATGCATTTTCAATGAGCTTACCTTCGGCTCCATCGCTCAACCGGGCACTCAAGCGCGGCAAACGCGCAGTACATCTTGCAGCCATCAAGGTTAATCGCGGATGCAGGGCTAAATAAGCCGGTATTTTCAGCCTGGACTCGTTTGCCTCTTCCCAGAACTGGGAGAGCCAAGCTTCGCAGTCCTCGGGCAGGGCCTCTAGCCGAAATGAAATAAATCGTATCGCCGAGTCTAAAATGAGAGATGACAAGCCCGATCTGTCTATTTCGGGCCGTCCGACGCTAATTGATCTCTCTGTCGGCTCAACCATTCTGCCTCACCCCAAAACATCACAATACGGCTCAAGCCGCTGAGACTTTTTTATTTCAGCTGACATTCAGCCATTTCAGGTCAATACCAAAAAACAACAACGATACCACACAGATTCGCCTCCTTGTATTGAACAAAACCGCACGCTGTCAAGTAAGCACCCGAACCGACAATGCCAGCTCTGAGGCGATCCTGTCGTTCTCCGGATAGCCAAGAATCGCAAGATACGGCGACCCTTGTCTTGTGCGCGAAATGTCGGACGGCCTCGGCAGTCTCGTCTTGTGAGACCTTCGCGGCTCCGCGGACGCGGGTCTTGATTGCGTAAGCCCGCGCCGGGCCCTTCCATCACAGAACGGCATACCTATGCGGAGCGATCCGGCGAGACTTCAGACCCCTCCGGACCTGCTAGAAGCGGACGCAACCAGGGCCCGGGTAGGGTTGCAAGCGGGTGAGCTACGACGTTCGCTCTCATGCCTTTGCCGCTCGGAAGCGGGCAGGGAGAAATCCACCCCGAGCCGACCTCGTGAGCGGGTAACAAGCGTCGGATTTACCCGGGGCACGCGACCGCATCTGATCCGGTGCGATGTCGAAGCCTTGCGGGGATCCAGCCCACTCCGTCATCACGCGCAGAGAGGCGCCCCAGGGCAGCGCGACGCCCCGAAGCGCGACGCCGACCGGACTGCTTCGCTCCGCTCGCAAAGACGGCGGCATCCGTCCTCGGCTCCGGTCGGAATCGGAAGCCGATCCCGACCGCTCCTCACGCGAGCAGATCGTGATGCGCGGGGTGCCGGCGCAGCCACGCCCGTGCGTAGCCGCAGAGGGGCACGATCCGTTCGCCGCCGGCCCGGGCGAGCGCCGCGACGCCCGCCATGAGCCGGTCGGCCGCCCCGGTGCCGCGAAGGGCGGGCGGTGCGTAGACGTAGCTGATGACGAGTTGCCCGGCCTCGCGGCGATACGTGGCGAAGACGACCTCGCCGCCGACCGCCAGCTCGAAGCGGCTCCGGTCGCCGTTGTCGTGCACCGCATCCGTCATCCGCATCTCCCGATCCGGCCCCGGTCCTGACGCCACCGGGACGATCCTTTCAACGCGCCTCGGCACGGGAACGTCGAGCCGCGGCCCGAGGTCCCTTGGCCGCGCCCTCTTGATGCCGCTCCCCACTCCGCGCCGCGGCCCGCATGTCGGGCGCCGCGCCGCCCCGTCGGAATGATGAACAGCCCGACCGGACCCGGTTCACGGTCGCGGCGGCATCTTCCTGTCATCCGGCCCGGCAAGCCCGGGGTCAGGGTTCTCAGGAGATCGTGTCATGAAGCGCTCCAGGTTGCTCGGGATGGCCGCGGTGCTGGCGGCGGGGTTCGCCACAGCCACGGCGGCACAGGCGGCGCCGTTCGGATACGGCCCACCGGACGGCGGCGGTCTCATCGAACGCGTGGCCGGCGGCTGCGGTCCCGGCTTCCACCCGAACCCGTGGGGCCATTGCCGGCCGAACGATCGCGGCTGGGGCTACGGCGGGCCGCGTGGCCCCTATGGTGGCCGGCCGGGCTACGGATACGGTGGCTACGAGCGTGGCCCCGGCGGCTACGACGGCCCGCGCCGCTTCTACGGGGGCTGGTGATCATGGCCGTCGGGCGGGGCGTCAGGCGGCCAGCCTGACAGCCCCGTCCAGGCCTCGCGGATGAACGCGAGGCGGCGTTCGGCGCGTTGGGGATCGGTGGCGGCGACCTGCTGCAGCACCGCCGCTATCGCCTCGGGACCGCCCAGAGCTGCGGCGGCCTCGCCCTGGCGGCGCATGGCGGAGCGATGGGCCTTCATCGCCGGGCCGGCCTTCGGGCCGGTCTCGATCGCCTCCAGGACAGCGACCAGAGCCGCCACGATCGGTGCAACCTCCCGCCAGGTCGGCACGGGCGGGTCTTCGGGCGCGGTTGGCCGCGACCCGCTTGGCGGCGGCGCGACGAAACCGGTGGTCAGCGGGCGCTTCATGGCAGGTCTCCTCAGGCGGCCAAGATGAGCCGATAACCGGCCTTTGGACAGCCGCGGGGGCGCATGACCAGGAACCCAGGGAGACAGCGTTCCGGCGAGGAAGGCCTGTCGCGCCACATCCTGCCCAATGCCGGGACCATGGTCGGCGTCTGCACCACGTTGATCGGATTGGTGAAGATCGTCGAGGGCCGCATTGGTCCGAGCCACGTCGACGAGGCTGCCGCCCTGACGGCCATCCTGTTCCTGGCCAGCGCGATCGCCTCCTACCTCTCGATCCGCCTGGCGGCCGAGAGCGGCCTCGCGATCCGCCTGGAGCGCTGCGCCGACATCGCCTTCGTCCTTGGGCTGATCAGCCTGTCGGTCATCGCGATCCTGTTCGCCTACGAGACGATCTAGCGACCGGCCGCCCCGTCCGGATGTCCCGTCGTGTCGTGGGTGTCCCAGAACACGTCGGGCCTGAAAGCTTAGGCATACATCGGGTTCATCACGCGAACACAGTCGCGAACCCGTTGGAGCCTACGATGACTTGGACGAACCGCATCACCCTTGCCGCCACGCTGATCGGCGGCGCGATCGCGCTGATGACCTATGCGCAGGCCCTGAGCCTGCCGGCGCATTTCGCCTGACGCCGCGCGTCCGGGAGACCGTGTTGCCACGGCCTTCCGGCCGTCACGCGCTCGAGCCCGCTGAGGACACCACGCCATGAACGAGATCTGGGACACGACGGCGTGGATCGGCCACGCCTTGGCCGAGATGGCCTACGAGGTCTTCCTGAGCTTCGGCCCGCTTGCTGAGCCGATGGCCTCCGAAGGATCCGTCACCCTAAGCCGATGCCGGGATGAGAGCCGTCGCGCGACCGGGGACGGCCTCTGACGGACCGGCCTGACCGTCCGTCGGCTGCCCTAGCCTGCCGCCTCCGTATCGCCAGGAGCCCGCCCTGGCCGACCAGCACGTCGGACTCAGCGCCACTGGATGCGTGGACAGCCCTGTTCACCACGCCGCCAGGCTTCGATAGAGGGTGGTGAGATTTTGAGCCTCGCAGGAGTGGGACCCGTCATGTCGGCGCGCGCGCTGGTCCTGTTTCCGGATCCACGTCTCTCGAGTCCGGCCACCCCGGTCGATGGGTTCGGGCCGGGCCTGAAGGTCCTGGCCGACGATGTCCGGGACGCGCTCGTGACCGCGAGCGCCATCGGCTTGACGGCCCCACATATCGGCGTGTCCGCGCGGGTCATGGTGATCCGGATGTCGCCGGAGCAAGCTCCGCATGTCTACGTCAACCCCGCCCTCGTGTGGGCGTCCGCCGACATGGCGACCTACGAGGAGGGCAGCGTCAGCATGCCGGGCGTCCGCGAGCGGATCACCCGGCCTGCGCGCATCCGGTTCGGCTACAAAGACCTCGACGGAGCGGACCTCGAGGAGGAAGCGGACGGCTTCCTGGCCGCGGTCATCCAGCACGAGATCGATCAGCTCGACGGCGTGTTCTGGATTGATCGCCTGTCGCGGCTGAAGCGGGAGCGTCTTCTCAAACGGTTCGGGAAGCTGAAATCCGCGGCGTCGCCCTGAAATCCAGGCCGATTGCTTCGGTAGGTTAATGATCGATGCTCAGTCTCGGCATACGCCCGGAACGATGATGACGTTGGATGGGATGGCCGCCATGGGCACAGATATCATCGACCTCGATGATCATACGGCTTGGCTCGTCCAGCACTTGGCCGTCAACGGGCCTGCCTCGGCCGAAGCGGCGACGGCCCTGACGATCGAGAAGCTCCGCCGGCTGGAAGATCTGGCGCGCAACGCGGGCGCCGACCGGCAGGCGTTCCAGAAGATCCTGTCGGCGCGCCGGGTCCTCGGCGACCATGCCGATCTGGGGCGGGCGCCGCCTTTCAGTGAGACCGACATCGCGATCAATCCCGTCCCGAAAGCACTGCAGTTTTCCGAAGCCGAGACCGGCCCGGCGGCCTGAGCGGGCCACGGGGCGCGGATGCGGGAGAAGCGGGCTGCGTTTGCGGGCCGACCTTCCGGTACGACAACCTGGCCCAGACTGTCGGGCGGGCGCTGGCGACTTCCCGGCGGACCAACATCCAGCTGGGGCACCGATCGTCCGCACGGCGCGGCCGGGACCCGGGCCCCGGCCGCGCTTGACGCTCTGCTGGGCTGCCCGCTCAGAAGGCGCGGTTGCGCGCCGGATGCGGGTTGCCGTAGCGGCGGCGCAGGTAGGACACGACCTTCGGTAGAAGGAAGGCGATCAGGATCTTGCGCATCGGGGCTGGCTCGCATCGCGGGTTCGTGAGCGGGCAATGCTCCGGATGCAGCGCGGTTCCGCGCGCGGCGCAGGATCAGAGATCCAGCGTCAGGGTCACCGGCGCGTGGTCGGACGGGCGCTCCCAGGCGCGGGCCTCGCGCAGCACCTCGACCTTGCGGACCGTCCCGGCC
Source organism: Methylobacterium sp. FW102-HT35C08 (assembly GCF_058790235.1). Lineage (NCBI taxonomy): Bacteria > Pseudomonadati > Pseudomonadota > Alphaproteobacteria > Hyphomicrobiales > Methylobacteriaceae > Methylobacterium > Methylobacterium sp. FW102-HT35C08. Next base: position 4,096,192 of record NZ_JBYTCL010000002.1, read on the forward strand.
AAGTCCGGCGAAACCCAGAGATGGTCGAGGCGCCGCCCCTTGTTGGCGGCCGCCCAGTCGGGGGAGCGGTAGCTCCACCACGTGTAGATCTTCTCCGGCTCCGGCGTGAGGTGGCGTGCCGTGTCGATCCAGCCCGCCTCCCCGCGCAGGATCTCGAGCGCCTCGGTCTCTGCCGGCGTGTGGCTCACCACGTCGAGGAGCTGCTTGTGCGACCAGACATCGTGCTCCAGCGGCGCGACGTTGAGGTCGCCCATCAGGATCGCCGGTCCGGAGACGCGCTTGCCGCCCCAGGCGCGCAGTTCGGTCAGGAAGTCGAGCTTGTGGGCGAATTTCGGATTGAGGTCGCGGTCCGGCACGTCGCCGCCGGCGGGCACGTAGAAATCGTGCAGCACGATACCCGAGGCCGCCCCCGCCTCCGGCCCGAGCACCGCCGAGATGTGGCGGGCGTCCGCCCGCTCGCAGAAGCCCATCACGCTGCGGGTGTGCAGGGGGAAGCGCGAGAGGATCGCGACGCCGTTGTAGCCCTTCTGGCCGGCGAACATCACGTGCTCGTAGCCGGAGCCGCGCAGGGCCTTCAGCGGGAAGGCGTCGTCCGGGCACTTGGTCTCCTGCAGGCAGAGCACGTCCGGCTTGTGCTCGGCGAGGAAGCGCAGCACCAGGTCGATGCGCAGGCGCACCGAGTTGATGTTCCAGGTGGTGACGGTGAGTTGCACGGGCGGCGCTGGGGTTCGGACGGCGTTGCGCTCCGATAGCCGATTTCGCGGCCCGCGACAGTCCGTTCACCGTCTGTGAGGCAAAAGGCCGTGCGTGCCGGGCCGGCAGGCGCTATGCCCGGGCCCTGCCCTGACCCGGGCCCCTCGTCGAGGCCCTGCCATGGCACATGCCCGCTCGCTCCTGTTTGCCGTCTACTGGGCGGCGTGGACGACCCTGTTCCTCGCACCGCTGGCGATCTTCCTCCTGTCCGGCTCGCCGCAGCGGCCGATCCGCCGGGCGACGCGGCTCTGGGCGCGCGGGATCCTGGGCGGGCTGCGGCGGATCGTCGGGCTGCGCTACGTCGAGGAAGGCCGCCAGCACCTGCCGGCCGAGCCCTGCCTGATCGTCGCCAACCACCAGTCGACCTGGGAGACGCTGGCCTTCCTGGTCCTGGTGCCGGACGTGGCGATCGTCGCCAAGCAGGAGCTTCTGGCGATCCCGGTGGTCGGCTGGTTCCTGCGGCGCTCGCCGATGATCGTCATCGACCGCGCCAACGGCACCCAGGCGCTGCGCACCATGATCGATGGCGGCCGGGCGGCGGTCGCGGCCGGGCGCTCGGTGCTGATCTTCCCAGAGGGCACCCGCGGCGGGATCGGCGCGCCCCTGCGCTTCAAGCGCGGCGTCGAGTTGCTCTACGGCCGGCTGGGGCTGCCGGTGGTGCCGGTAGCGCTCAATTCCGGCCTGTTCTGGCCCGGCGGGACGGCGACCCGGTCCGGCACGGTGGTGGTGAGCTACCTCGCCGCCGTCGCCCCGGGCCTGCCGGCCGCAGAGTTCCTGCGCGGCACCGAGGAAGCCATCGACCGGGAGCTGGACCGGTGGCGGGAGACCGGGCTCAGCGCGACCGGCGCTTGATGCCCGTCACGGCTGCGTCTGCTGGATCTGCTGCTGCATCGCCTTGTCCTCGGCGCGGCCGTAATTGATGAAGAACAGGCTTCCGTCGACGCTCTTGCCCTTCTGCAGGTTCGAGAGCGTCACCGTGGTGAGGTAGCCCTGCGGATCGGTGATCCGCCACTGCGACAGGGTCTTCACGTCGGCGTCGAAGAACAGCTGGATCTTCGAGGTGCCGCCGAGGGTCGCGCGGTCCTCCAGGCTGATGCGCACGCCGCCCGGATCGTTGGCCACGTCGGTGACGGTGAGGTCGCGGGCGAGATCGATCTTTTCGCGCAGCAGGAATTTCAGCGGCGTCTGAGTGATGAAGTAGAGGTCCTGGGTGTTGAGCTTGCGGTCGCGAACCGCCACCGAGGTGCCGTCGGCGACGACCTCCAGGGGCGAGGGCTGATCGTAGTCGAAGCGCAGGCGGCCGGGCTTGGCCAGCGTCAGCTTGCCGCCGATCCGCCGCCCGTCGGCGCCGATCTGCATGAAGCTGCCCGTGAGGGTGTTGATGCCGTTGAAATAGGCGTTGGCCTGGGCCAGCAGCGTGGCGGGATCCGCCGAGTCGCCGGTGACGATCGCGCTCGGCGCGCCGACCGCCGCGACCTTGGGCTCGGGCGCCTTATGGTCGGCTTTGTCGCCGCCCTTGCCCGACTTGACGGGCTTCGATTCCTTGCTCGCTTCCTTGGTCTTGGGCGCGGGCTTCTTGGCCGGCGCGGGCGCCGCCGGGGCGGCCTCCGGCTGCGGTGCGGGCTCCTCCTTGTGGCCGAACAGGCTGTCGATGAAGGCGCCGACCTGCGCGTCGGCCGGGCTGGCGGTCGCGAGCCACAGCGCGGCGGCGATCAGGGTGCCGGCTGTGCGGATGCGGCGGCCGATCATCGGCAGAGTCTCCTGGGGGCCCAAAGGCGGGCTCCGGCGGCGAACAAGGGGCGGGACACAGGACTTAGAAACCCGCCCTGTGGCGAAGATGCGACGTCCGGGCCGCCCCCCCGTGGGAGGCGGCCCGGACAGCGTCTCACTCGTCGTCGTACATCCCGCTCGACATGTGCGGCGCGCCGGCGACCAGGATTTCGCGCTTGCCGGCATGGTTGGCCGGGCCGACGATCCCCTCGATCTCCATCCGCTCCATGATCGAGGCGGCGCGGTTGTAGCCGATCTGCAGCCGGCGCTGGATGTAGCTGGTCGAGGCCTTCTGGTCGCGCAGAACTACCTCGATCGCCTGCTTGTAGAGATCGTCCGAGTCGCCGCCGGCCGCCGCCGCGAAGGCGCCGATGTCGAAGACGGGCGCCTCCTCCTCGGGCTCGTCGGAGCGTTCGGCCTTGTCGGCCGCGGCCGCCTTGCCCCGGCCCCGGCCGCCCTCCTTGGCGGGCTCCTCGGGCGAATCGTCGGCGGTGACGGCGTCGAGGTAGCTGGGCCGGCCCTGGCGCTTGAGGTGGGCGACCACGCTCTCGACCTCGCTGTCCGAGCAGAACGGCCCGTGCACGCGCGTCGTGCGCCCGCCGCCGGCCATGAACAGCATGTCGCCCTGGCCCAGAAGCTGCTCGGCGCCCATCTCGCCCAGGATCGTGCGGCTATCGATCTTGCTGGTCACCTGGAAGCTGATCCGGGTCGGGAAGTTCGCCTTGATCGTGCCGGTGATCACGTCCACCGACGGGCGCTGGGTGGCCATGATCAGGTGGATGCCGGCCGCGCGCGCCATCTGCGCCAGCCGCTGGATCGCGCCCTCGATGTCCTTGCCGGCCACCATCATCAGGTCGGCCATCTCGTCCACCACGATCACGATGTACGGCAGAGGCGCCAGGTCCATCGCCTCGTCCTCGTAGACCGCCTCGCCGGTGTGGCGGTCGAAGCCGGTCTGGATCGTGCGCGTGATGGTCTCGCCCTTCTCGCGGGCCTCCTTCATGCGGGCGTTGTAGCCGTCGATGTTGCGGACCGCGATCTTCGACATCTTCTTGTAGCGCTCCTCCATCTCGCGCACGGCCCATTTGAGGGCGATCACAGCCTTCTTCGGGTCGATGACGACGGGGGAGAGCAGGTGCGGGATGCCGTCGTAGACCGACAGCTCCAGCATCTTGGGATCGACCATGATCAGGCGGCACTCTTCCGGCTTGAGCCGGTAGAGCAGGCTGAGGATCATCGTGTTGATCGCCACCGACTTGCCCGAGCCGGTGGTGCCGGCGACCAAGAGGTGCGGCATGCGCGCGAGGTCGGCGATGATCGGCTCGCCGCCGATGTTCTTGCCCAGACACAGAGCCAGCTTGTGCTTGCTCTCGGCGAAATCGGCCGACGAAAGCAGCTCGCGCAGGTACACCGTCTCGCGGGTCTCGTTCGGCAATTCGATGCCGATGACGTTGCGGCCGGGGACGACCGCGACGCGGGCCGAGACCGCCGACATGGAGCGGGCGATGTCATCCGACAGGCCGATCACGCGGCTGGACTTGGTGCCCGGCGCGGGCTCGAGCTCGTAGAGGGTGACGACCGGACCGGGCCGCACCGCCAGGATGTCGCCGCGCACGCCGAAATCCTGGACCGTCTGCTGCAGGTTGAGGGCGTTCTGCTCCAGCACGTCGGCATCGACCTCCTCGCTGCCGCCCGGCGCTGGCAGGGCGAGCAGGTCGAGGGACGGCAGCTCGTAGTCGGCGTTCTCGATCGGGGCGATCTCGAGATGGCGGCCGGCCGGGATCAGGTGTGCCCGAGGCGCCACCATCGGCACCGCGACCGGCGCTGGGACCGGCAGGGCAGCGACCGGCTCGACCGCGACGGGCTCGACCGCGACGGGCTCGGCCTCGACCTCAGCCTCGGCCGGAACCGGCTCGGGCTGCGGCGCCAGCTTGCCCCGGAGCAGGACCGGGCGCGGAGTCATCGGGATCACCACGCGCTCGGCTTCGGCACGCTCGGTGACCGAGGCGGCCGCCGTCGGCGCCGGGACGGCTTCGGGCTGGGCCGGGGGCGCCGGCGGGAGCGGGCTCGGCTGGCCGGCCGCGCGGATCGCCGCCCGAGCCGCCATGGCGCTCAGGACCGGGGCGCGGCGCGGGGCCTCCGGCTCGGCCGCGATGCCGGGGCCGAAGACCAGCGACAGACCGGACGCCGCCGGGGCGGCGGACGGCAGGAAGGCGCTCCGGATCGCCGCGGCCTCGTCGGTCCGCTGGCCGGATTCGACGCCGTTATCCTGCCCGTCGGCGGGCCGCGGCGGCTGGTCGAACCGCACGAGCCGGTCGAGCACGTAGACCGGCCGCGGCGGCAGGGAACGCAGGTGCGAGACGTCGAGGGGCATCGACACGAAGCGCTCGTCGGACGCCGCCGGCGCGACGACGCCCTCGGACGCCGGCACGGTTGCGGCGGGCGGCGCCTCCAGGGCCGACCAGGCGTCCACGGACGACCAGTCGCCGCCCTCGAACCAGGGCTGAACTTCGGACCAGTCCGGAAGGTCGGACCAGTCGCGGGCCGGGACGACCTCCTCGATCGCCGCCGCGACGACCGGCGCGGCCGTCACGGGGGCGATCACCGCCGTCGACGCGGCGAGCTCGACAGCGGGCCGGACCGGGCGGCGGTCCGGCGTGCGGAAGAAGCGGACGCCCGGCGGCGCGACGAAAGGCTGGCGCCACAGGGGCACCGCCTCCGCGTCCAGCGCGGCGGCTTCGGGCAGGGCCGGTGCGGCGGACAGGCGCTCGGCCTCCTCGGCGGCAAGTCGTGCGCGCTCGATGTGCTCGCGCTCCGCCTCGTCGCGCGCGGCCCGCTCGGTCTCCTGAGCGAGGGCTGCCGCCTGCGCGTCGGCGCGGGCGCGCTCCAGGGCGACGCGCTCGGCCTCGAGGGCACGCTGGCGGCGCTCCTGCAGCACCGAATCGGGCGTCCGGGTCCAGCGCACGGCCGAGGGCGCGGCCGGAGCCGGCACGGGTGCGGTGGCCGGCGCCTGCTCCGGCGCGATGGCGGAGGGACGGCGCGGCTGGCGCACCAGCACGCCCGGCGAGGAGGCGCTGCGGTCGATCCGGCTCTCGAGGACGGGCGCGTCCAGCGCGTCGAGGCTCGCCCGGTCGTCGAAGATCTGGGCCGGCCACTGGGGCTCCGACGGAGCGGCGCGCGGGGCGCGCTCTGCGGAGTCGCGGCCGACCATCGCGGCCGGCGCGGTGAGCCAGCTCGGCTCCGCCCGGCGTCCGGGGGCGCCGTAGGACGGGCGCGCGGGCAGGCCGGCCGGGGAGCCGGACAGGCGGCGGGTGAGGCTGGCGCGGAGCGCCATCAGCCGGTGCGCAAGGGCTCCCAGGGAGAGGCCCGAGCGGTCGCCGCCGCGCACAGGGCGGGCGGGGTCACGGTGGGAGTACGGAGGCCGTCCCGATGCGCGCATGGGTTCTCGAACGATACTCGAAACAGGGATCCGCCGACGCGCGGCGGCTGTCCCTGAGTTAGGCCATTCGTCGTTAATGGAGGCTTGCCACCGATTGCGGTGCGGAAACCATGCGGGGTCCTTCGCCCGACCGCCGCCTGGTCATTCCGGCGCGTCGCAGGTGGACCCCCGATGCCAAGGCGGCTGTGGAGGGCAGACGGAGGCCAAACTCCGTCCCGACGCGTTGACCGGCGTGACGCGGTGCTGCCACCACCCTGCCGCGTCCCATATAATATTCGCAGCCACCCCTCATCCGGACAGGTGCCCGTGTCGCAAGCCACCTCCGAATCGCCGGCGCGCTTCCGCTCCCTCTACCGCCACGGCTTCGCCCGTGTCGCCGCCTGCACCGGCCGCAGCCACCCGGCCGAACCCGAGCGCAACGCCGACGTAATCCTCGACCTCGCCCGGACCTGCCACGATTCGGGGGCGGCGCTGGCGGTGTTCACCGAACTCGGCCTCTCGGCCTACGCGATCGAGGACCTGCTGCTGCAGCAGACCCTGCTGGACGCGGTCGAGGCCGCCGCAGCCCGCGTGATCGCCGAAACGGCCAGCCTCCGGCCGCTGCTGCTCGTCGGCGCGCCGCTGCGCTGGCGCCACCGGATCTACAACTGCGCCTTGGCGATCCAGGGCGGCCGCCTGCTCGGCGTCGTGCCGAAAACCTTCCTGCCGAATTACCGGGAGTTCTACGAGAAGCGCCACTTCGCCTCCGGCGCCGGGATCCTGGGCGAGATCATCCGGGTCGCCGGTCACGAGGCGCCCTTCGGCGCCGACCTGCTGTTCCCGGCCGAGGATCTGCCGGGCCTCGTGGTCGGGGTCGAGATCTGCGAGGACCTGTGGGTGCCCGAGCCCCCCGGCATGCGCGCGGCGCTGGCGGGCGCCACGGTGCTGGCGAACCTCTCCGGAAGCCCGATCACCGTCGGCCGGGCCGAGTCGCGGGCGCTGCTGTCCCGGGCGGCCTCGATGCGCGGCGCCTGCGCGTATGTCTACGCCGCCGCCGGCCAGGGCGAATCGACCACCGACCTGTCCTGGGACGGCCAGACCAGCATCGACGAGTTGGGTGTGCGTCTCGCCGAGGGTGAGCGCTTCCCCGAAGGCCCGGTGACGACGACGGCCGATATCGACCTCGACCTGATCGCCCAGGAGCGGCTGCAGGCCGGCAGCTTCGACGACGATGCGCGGCGCCACGCCCTCCCCTATCGCCGCGTGCCGTTCCGGCTCAGCGCTCCGGAAGCCGATCTCGGCTTGATCCGGCGGATCGAGCGCTTCCCGTTCGTGCCGGCCGATCCGACGCGCCTCGCGCAGGATTGCTACGAGGCCTACAACATCCAGGTCGCCGGCCTCGCCAAGCGCCTGGAGGCCACCGGCACCCGCAAGGCCGTCATCGGCGTCTCGGGCGGCCTCGATTCGACCCACGCGCTGATCGTGATCGCCAAGGCCTTCGACCGCCTGGGCTACCCGCGCTCGGACATCCTGGCCTACACGCTGCCGGGCTTCGCGACCTCGAACGCCACCAAGACCAACGCCCACGCCCTGATGAAGGCGCTCGGCTGCACGGCGGCCGAGATCGACATCCGCCCGGCCGCCAAGCAGATGCTCGCCGACATGAACCACCCCTTCGCCAAGGGCGAGGCGGTCTACGACGTGACCTTCGAGAACGTGCAGGCGGGCCTGCGCACCGACTACCTGTTCCGGCTGGCCAACCACGCCGGCGGCATCGTGGTCGGCACCGGCGACCTCTCGGAGCTGGCGCTCGGCTGGTGCACCTACGGGGTCGGCGACCAGATGAGCCACTACGCGGTCAATGCCGGCGTGCCCAAGACGCTGATCCAGCACCTGATCCGCTGGGTGATCGGCAACGGCGAGGTCGGGCCGGACGAGGCACGCACCCTCCAGGCGGTGCTCGACACCGAGATCTCCCCCGAGCTGGTGCCGGTGGACCAAGACGACAGCCCGCAGAGCACGGAGGGCACGATCGGCCCCTACGCGCTGCAGGATTTCAACCTGTTCTACACGCTGCGCCACGGGTTCCGGCCCTCGAAAATCGCCTTCCTGGCGCTCCACGCCTGGGGCGACCGGGAGCGCGGATTCTGGGCGCCGGACTTTCCCGAGACCAAGCGTGTCGCCTACGACCTGCCCGAGATCCGCCGCTGGCTCGCCGTTTTCCTGACCCGCTACTTCGGCTTCAGCCAGTTCAAGCGCTCGGCGCTCCCGAACGGGCCGAAGGTCTCGGCCGGCGGCTCGCTGTCGCCGCGGGGCGACTGGCGGGCGCCCTCGGACGGGTCCGCGCGCATCTGGATCGAGGAGTTGAACCGAAACGTCCCTGAAACTTGACCGTCACAAACTCGACTGATTGTGCCATTATGAGCACGGTCAAGCCGATTTTTCGCAATGCAAGATCTTGTATTGGGAAAATTTGGCGCGAGGGCGGCCAGGCGGAGGACTTCGGATGCGAAGCTACAACCTGTTCCAGCTCAAGAGCGTGGAGGGCCTCTGCTGCGCGGTGCCGGAGGCGAGCAGCGTCCCGCCCTTCATCGGTGCGGGCCGCTGGACCTTCGGCGGCAAGCTCTGCGACGGCAGCCGGCAACCGCTCGACTTCGACGATCGGGCCGCCGACACGGCGGTGCGCTTCAACGGCTTCTACCTGTTCCAGACCGTCGACCGGCGCTTCATCGCCTGAGGGGATGGAGAACCAGTCCGGCGTGCGTTCCGGCGCCGTCCCTGTCGGGTGCGCCTGCGGCATACCCCGACGTCGGATCAACTGTCCGTGCGAATCCTGGGCACGACGGCAGCCATCGGCCGGCCAGACAGGACGCTATGCGGGCTGCCTCTCCCGCACCGGTCTCTGAGTTCACACAGCAGCTGCGCGGGTGTCGTCGGCCCAGTGGGCGAATCCCCTGAGCGATTACGGATGCTGCGCCTCGGCGGGTGCGGCCCCCTGCCCTTCGCCCTGCGCTCGGGCCCGCTGGGCAGCCTCCTCGGCGGCGGCGCGCTCGGCGGCCGCCTTCTCGGCCGCGGCTTTGTCGGCCGCAGCCTTCAGAGCCGCGGCGCGGGCCCGGTCCATCTCGATCCGGGCGCGGCGCCGCTGCCGCTCCACCTGGTCGGCCTCGGACAGCTCGATCGTCTCCAGTTCGCGCTGCAGCACGAAGGCGGCAAGCCCGTTCGACAGGGCGCCGACATCGAGACTCCGTTCGGGCGCGCTTAGCGTCCCCGTCAGCCCGAGCTGGACGGCCGGCGGGCCGGCATTCCAGCCCCGGGGCACCGGGCCGCCGGCGAGCGTGCCGCGGGCGTCGAGGCGGCCGGCACGCAGGTCGTAGCCGACCGTGCCGGTCCAGCGCGTGGGGCCGAAATCGATGTCGAGGGGACCGGCCCGCAGCACGCCGCCGACGATGGTGGCCGCGGCGCGGGCGGGGCCGCGTGCCTGCGCGCCGCCTTTCGCGAGTTCCTCGGAGACCAGGGCCTGGAGCCGTCCCTCGCGCAGCGGGTCGTCGATCTCGGCCGCCCGCGCCAGGGCCCGTCCGAGCCCGGCGGGATCGGCCTCGGGCACGCTCAGGTCCCGAAGGGTGAGCGTGCCGCTGCCCGAGAGACCCTCGCCGAGACCCGTCAGCGTCTCCGCCGTGGTGGAGACGCGCAGGTCGGCGCTCAGGCGGCCGCCGAGCGGGCTGCCCCCGGCGAGCGCCGGGATCGCGGCCGCGTCAATCTTGCCCTCGCCGGTGATCGCGGCGGCCGCCCCGAGCCGGGCGATCGTGGCCGAGCCCGCGATCCGTCCCCCGGCGAGCTTGGCCGTGAGGTCCTGCAGGGTCAGGCTCGTGTCGGTCAGCCCGAGAGCGACGGAAACCTCGGTCGCCACGAGGCCGCGCCCGAGCTCCAGGCTGGCGATGCGCGCGTCGAGGGCGGCGGACGGGTGCGGCGGCGGCGGCGCGAACCGGCCGCTCGCCTCCGTCGGAAGCAGCAGCGCGGCGGCGAGCTGCGGCAGCGACAGGCGGTCCAGGCCGAGACGGCCGCGCAGGGCCCCGCCGGGCGCCCGCATCAGCGTACCGGTCACGCCCGAGCCCGCGACCTTGCCCGTGAGGGCGGCGACGCTGTCGCTCCCGTCCCGCGACAGGGTGACGGCCAGGTCCGCCGGCCAGGCGCCCGGCGGGAGGCGCGCGGCCCCGGCGAGCGTCAGGAACGGGGCGAGATCGGCCGTGTCGGCCCGGACCTCGCCGCCGACGGGTACGGCGTCGGCCCCGATCTGGAGCGGCCGGCCGGTCGCGATCCGGAGGCCCGCCACGGTTCCGTCGATGGTGAGGGCGAGGGTGTCGGCGCCCGGTCGCTCGGCCTTGAGGTGCAGTTCGGCGGGACGCTGGAGGCCGGCGATGTCGGTCCGCCCGAACCACAGGCCGGCGCGCGGGGTCGTCAGGGTGGCGGTGCCGCCCTCGATCCGCGTCCCGCGGCTCGCCAGGATCAGGTCGAGGGTGCCGCCGCCGGCATTGCCCTTCGCCTGGGTGCGCAGGGCCTCGGAAGCGCCGCCCTCTCGGTCGAGGGCGACGGCGAGATCGAGGGGCGCGTCCCGCAGGAAGGCGGGCAGCAGGCGGATCTCGCCGACCCAGACCCGTTCGAGCAGGCCGAGCAGCGGCGCCGCCACCGGGGCCTTCAGGCGCCCCGAGACGCGGCCGGTCCCGTCCGCGCTGATCCGGCCGGAGAGCGCGGCGCTCGCGCCCGCGAGGTCGGTCACGTCGAGACTGTCGACCGCGAGGCCCGCGCCGTCCGACTGGATGCGCGCCGCGATGGTGCCGTTTCCAGAGCCCGCCGCCCCGAAGCGGACGTCCCGCGCCTCCAGGGTCAGAGCCAAGTCGAGATCGCGCAGGCTCCCCAGCGCCGTCCCGACGGGCGGGAGGCCGGCGATGTCGATGCCGCTCGCGCGGATCTGCGCCTCGAACCGCCCGCGCGTTCCGGTCTCCGCGGCGGTATAGCGGGCATTGCCGGTGATCCGTGCCGGCCCGAGGCCGAGCCGGAGGTTGCGCAGGGACAGGCTCGCCGCGTCGGCGGACACGTCGGCGGCAGCCTCGATCCGGCGTCCGTCGAGGAGCACGGTCAGGGGACCGTCCAGGCCGAGGCGGCGCAGGTAGCGGCCGAGCGCCTCGGAATCCGGCGCGCTCAGCACCACCGGGCCGGTCAGGCGGAACGGCGCGGTCTCGACCTGCCCGCTCACGCTGACGCTCGAGTCCGCCGGTCCGGTCACCGCGAGGCGGCGCAGCAGCAGGCCGCCCGCACGCTCCAGGGTGCCGGTGAGCGCGAGGTTCGACCATTCCTCGCCGCCCACCACGGCGCTGCCGACCGCGAGATCGAGGTCGAGCATGGCCGGCAGGCCCCCGGCCCAGCTCGGCAGGCCGCGGGCGATCAGGCTCTGGCCCTCGGGCGTGGCCAGGAACGCGTCGACGTCGAGGCGGCGGCTCTCCAGGTTCAGGCCGGCGCGCCACTGGCGCAGGTCGAGACGGCCGGTTCCGTTGAGCCGCAGGGCGCGGCCGCCCGGATCGATCGCGAGATCGACGTTCTCGAACCGCACCTGGGTGCCGCGGGCCTTGAAGGCCCCACCGATGGAAAACGGCAGGTAGGCGCCGGCGGCCTGGGTCGGCGGTCCGACCACGAGGCGGGCGGAGCCCTCGGCCTCGACCGAGACGGCGCGGCCGGATTCCGCCGGGACGAGGCCGAAGCGTGCATCCGCCTCGAACCGCGGATGCGCGTCGCCGCCGCCCGAGATCTTCACGGCGAGCCGCCTGTCGGGCCCCGGTGTGCCGCTGACGGCGCGGAACGGGATGCCGCCGCTCGTTCCCTCCACGCGCCAGGGCCCGACCAGGGCCGGCGCCTGGAGGGTCAGGTCCTGGACGTAGAGCTGGTCGGTCCGGCCGGTGGCCGGCACCTGCGTGGTGACGAGGAACTGCTGGACGTGCAGGGCCTCGATCGCGAAGTCGCGTGCGCGCAGGGCCTCGCCGAAATCGGTCGGCAGCTTCAGGGCGTCGGGTCCGGCGAGCGGGAGCTTGATCTCCGCCCGGCCGATCCGGGTCTCGGTGAAGCGGAACTCGCCCTTCAGGAGGGGCGCCAGGGCGATCTCGGCCTTGACGAACCGGGCGTCGAGCGTGGGCCGGTCCGCGTCGGCTCCCAGATGCAGCCGGTCGACACGCAGCCGGGGCGACGGCAGCAGGCGGACCTCGATCCGGCCGTCGGTCCGGGCCGGGACACCGATGGACCGGGTGATCGCCCGCTCGACCAGCGCACGATGGGCCTGCCAATCGACGAAGGGTGGGACGGCAAGCGCCGCCACGAGAACCAGGATGACGGCGCCCGCCAGCGCGGTCAGAAGATCACGCAATGGTCCCGTTCCGCACCATCTCTGCGCGAGGCCGCGGCCTCATCGTGCCGCCGCGCCCCGCCTGCCCCCGCGAGTCAGTCGCCACGGCCATAGCACGATAAGTCCCCGCGGGCGCCAGCGGCGATGCCGGCCCGGCTGCCGCGCCGTCAGAACCGCCGTCGCTCCGGGGTGCCTGGACTCGCACGGGAACACAGCAGGCGGGCAATTCGCAGCCGCTGTCCGCGCAGCGTCGCGCGTGGTTCCCGTGGCGTCGGCGGATCTGGATTCCGGGCTCCGCTTCGCGGCCCCGGAATGACGGCGCGCTGTCGTGGGGCGGTGGCGAGACGACGATCCAAGGTGCGTTTACCTGGGTGTTCGCCTTGCGCACGCCGGCCTTGGCTATCTCCATCGCGCGCGAACCACCTCGACGCCGTTCGCGATTTGGTCCAGGGATGCGGGATGCAGAACCGCCCGCACGCGCAGCCCGCCGGGGACGGCGCTCCCGCCTCCTCCATCGCCGCCCGCGCCATGGGCGCGCTCCGCCGCGACGCCGCCGCCTACCTCGAAGGCCTCAACCCCGAGCAGCGCCGCGCCGTCGAGACCACGGAGGGCCCGGTCCTCGTGCTGGCCGGGGCCGGCACCGGCAAGACCCGGGTGCTGACCACCCGCATCGCCCACCTGATCGCCACCAACCGTGCCCGACCCTTCGATATCCTGGCGGTGACCTTCACCAACAAGGCCGCCCGGGAGATGAAGCACCGGATCGGTGCGCTGATCGGCCCCGCCGGTGAGGGCATGCCCTGGCTCGGCACCTTCCACGCGATCGGCACCAAGATCCTGCGCCGCCACGCCGAGCTGGTCGGGCTCAAATCCGACTTCACCATCCTCGGCACCGACGACCAGCTCCGACTGATGAAGCAGGTGATCGCCGACCAGAACGTCGACGAGAAGCGCTGGCCGGCCCGCGCCCTGTCCCACGCCATCGACGGCTGGAAGAACCGCGGCCTCGGGCCGGAGCAGGTGCCCCCGGGCGAAGCCGCCTCTTTCGCGTTCGGCAAGGGCGGCACGCTCTACACCGCCTACCAGGCCCGGCTCGCGACGCTGAACGCTGTCGATTTCGGCGATCTTCTGCTCCTGTGCCTCAAGCTCTGGCGGGAAAATCCCGACGTGCTCGCCAACTATCAGGACCGCTTCCGCTACATCCTGGTGGACGAGTACCAGGACACCAACGTCGCCCAGTACCTGTGGCTGCGCCTGCTCGCGCAGAGCCGCAAGAACATCGCCTGCGTGGGCGACGACGACCAGTCGATCTACGGCTGGCGCGGCGCCGAGGTCGACAACATCCTGCGCTTCGAGCACGACTTCCCCGGCGCCGTGGTGGTGCGGCTGGAACGCAATTACCGCTCCACCGGCCACATTTTGGCGGCCGCCTCGGGGCTGATCGCCAAGAACGAGAGCCGCCTCGGCAAGACCCTGCGTACCGACGACGAGCCGGGCGAGCGCGTCACCGTGACCGGCGCCTGGGATTCCGAGGAGGAGGCGCGGATGCTCGCCGAGTCGATCGAATCCCTCCAGGCGAAGCAGCACCCCCTGTCGGAGATCGCCGTCCTGGTGCGGATCTCCGCGCAGATGCGCGAGATCGAGGACCGCTTCGTCCAGCTCGGCCTGCCCTACCGGGTGATCGGCGGCCCCCGCTTCTACGAGCGCGCCGAGATCCGCGACGCCCTGGCCTATCTGCGCGCCACCATGAATGTCAGCGATGACCTCGCCTTCGAGCGCATCGTCAACACGCCCAAGCGTGGCCTCGGCGACGCGACCCTGCAGCAGCTCCACACCTATGGCCGGGCCAACCGGCTGCCGCTGCGGATCGCCGCGGAGCGCCTGTGCGAGACCGACGAGTTGAAGCCCCGGGTCCGCTCGACCCTGCGGGCGCTGACCGAGAGCTTCTCCCGCTGGGCGCGGCTGGTGGAGTCGCAGCCGCACAGCGAGGTGGCGCAAATGATCCTGGAGGAATCCGGCTACACCGAGATGTGGCAGAAGGACCGCTCGGCGGATGCCGCCGGGCGCCTGGAGAACCTGAAGGAATTCGTCCGCTCGATGGAGGAGTTCCCCGACATGGCGGCCTTCCTCGAGCACGTCTCCCTGGTGATGGAAGCCTCCGAGACCGAGGGCGCTGAGCGCGTCTCCCTAATGACGCTCCATGCCGCCAAGGGGCTCGAATTCGACACCGTGTTCCTGCCCGGTTGGGAGGACGGCCTGTTCCCCAGCCAGCGGGCGCTCGACGAGAGCGGCCGGGCCGGCCTCGAGGAGGAGCGGCGCCTCGCCCATGTCGGTCTCACCCGGGCGCGCAAGCGGGCGAAGCTGTCCTTCGCGGTGAACCGGCGCATCCACGGGCTGTGGTCCTCGACCATCCCGTCCCGGTTCATCGACGAATTGCCCGAGACGGCGGTCGACGTGGTCGAGGCGCCCGCCCATTTCTCGGCCGGAGCCTCGCGGTTCGACCGCAACCCGACGCCGTTCGGGTCGAGCTACGGCACACCCGGCTGGCAGCGGGCGCAGGCCAACACGGCGCCGCAGGGCGGCCGCGGCTTCGGCTCCGCGCCGGGCGGCCGGTCCGGCGGCTTTTCGGGCGGTCCGCGCCAGATCGAGGGCGAGCTCATCGCCAAATCGACGGGCGCGCCGTCGGCGTTCGAGATGGGCCAGCGCGTGTTCCACACCAAGTTCGGCCCCGGAACGATCGCCGGCGTGGATGGCAATAAGCTGACCGTTGACTTCGACAAGGCCGGCCGGAAGATGGTCCTCGACAGCTTTATCCAGGCTGGATCGAGCTAGTCCCGCCGACCAAGCCCGGACGTTTCAGGGCGGCAGGGTCGGCCGGCTTCGCCCCTGCGGGCGGGGAGGATCCGCGATCGTGCCGGATGCCACGCCACTCCGTCCCGTACGGCATCCGGTCGAGGCTTTCCGTTCCCGCAATCCATCCCGGCATCGCGCGCGCTGCGCGGCGACCCAGGGCGGCGGGAGATGCACCAGCGTGGCACCGCTGGCTTTCTCCGCTCTGCTCCTGCGGTCGACGCGCGGAGGCGGCATCGATCCGGCCCACCCTGATGCATCCGCGCCAGCCGCGCGGCATTTTCGAAGCCCCGCCCCACACCGTCACCCCTTGGTCACACCCGGCGCGCAATCGTCGGGCGCGAAGCGC
Organism: Methylobacterium sp. FW102-HT35C08; assembly: GCF_058790235.1. NCBI lineage: Bacteria > Pseudomonadati > Pseudomonadota > Alphaproteobacteria > Hyphomicrobiales > Methylobacteriaceae > Methylobacterium > Methylobacterium sp. FW102-HT35C08. The sequence continues at coordinate 4,111,720 of NZ_JBYTCL010000002.1, forward strand.
GCTGGTGCGGCAGTTGCATCGCGTATTCGGCCGCGTACGGCATGTCGTGACGCTCTCCACAGGCTGACGAACGCGGGGCGGAACCTTCGGTCTAGGGCCGGTATTAAGTCCGCAAACGAGTAGAACCGGGAGCAAGCAGGTAAACGGCAGTTCAGAAACAGATCCAGGTTGGCAAGTCCCGTTGGAGTGTACATCCATGAAGAGACGCCGCGCACGACTTGAACTGGTTGAAGACCGCACGTCCCGCATTCATCGCACACGCTTCGACGAAGAACGCAACCTCGCTCCGATCCAACCGCTCACCGAGCGGCAAGCCGAGTATCTCGACGCCCTCGCCCGCTCCCCGCAGGTCATCGTCCTGGGGCCGGCTGGCACCGGCAAGACCTTCATCGCCGGCACCCGCGCCGCGGATCAGCTCCGCCAGCGCCGCATCGCCAAGGTGGTGATCACCCGCCCGAACGTGCCCTCCGGCCGCTCGCTCGGCTACTTCCCCGGCACCCTCGAGGAGAAGATCGCCCCCTGGGTCGCCCCGCTGACCGAGGCCATGAAGGAGCGCATGGGCGCCGCCGCCTTCGACATCGCCCTCAAGACCGGTGACATCGAGATCGTCCCCTTTGAGGTGATGCGCGGGCGGACCTTCAAGAACTGCCTCGTGATCCTCGACGAGGCGCAGAACACGACGGTCAACGAGATCAAGATGTTCCTGACCCGCATCGGCGACGATTGCCAGGTCATCATCAACGGCGACGTCTCGCAGACCGATCTGCGCGAGACCTCGGGCCTGCGCACCGTGATGCATCTGATCAAGAGCCGGATGATGCCGATTCCGGTGGTGGAGTTCACCCGCAACGACATCGTCCGCTCGGGCATCTGCGCCGAATGGGTGAAGGCGTTCGAGGAAACGAATCTGTAACCCGGAAGTTGATGGCGGCGGGTCCTCGCAGACCCGCCGTGCCGTCCCGCGGCACGAGACGACTCTCCGTACCTCCCATCCGGGAGGATGAACCGGGCACCATACCCGGCCATCAGAGAACTGGAGTCTCCTCGTGAGGAAATTCACCTTCGCCTTTGCCGTGCTGGCCTCGCTCGGCGGCGCTGCCCTCGTCCAGCCCGCCTCCGCGGCCCCCGCCATGCCCGGCGCCGTCGCAGCCCGCGATGCGGTGACCCATGTCCGCATGACTCCCATGGAGCGCCGGATGATGCACCGCCGGATGGAGCGGCGCATGATGCATCGTCGCATGCACCGCCGGATGATGCGCCACATGTGATCGCGCAGGCGGAGCGGGGGCCCACCGGCCCCGCTCTGCCCCGCGGGGGCTCGCCCCGATCGGGCGTTGCCCCCCATCGCGAAGATTCCTATCTCGTCACCTCGAATCGCGCAGTCAGGCGGCCGTCGCGGCAGCCGGCCGATCCGGGAGACCAGGATGCCACCCTCCAACCGACTGTTCGACGATCTCGCCCGCCTGATGACCGATGCGGCCGGCGCCGCGCAGGGCGTGCGCCGCGAGGCCGAGACCGTGGTCAAGGCGCAGCTCGAACGCGTGATCCGCGACCTCGACGTCGCCTCGCGTGAGGAGCTCGACGTGTTGCGCGATCTCGTCACCAACCTGCAGGCGCAAAACGCGGCGCTCACGGCCCGCGTCGCGGCCCTGGAGGCGAAATCCGGGGGCGCCGCAGCGGGCGCGGCGGGCCTCAGCGAGGTGGTCTGAGTCTCCGAGGCAACGGCGGGGGCTTTTACACAGGAAGCGGCAGCGACGATCCGGTTTCCTGTTCACTGAACGTGGCCTGCACTTTGTGTCGCGAGTCACGGCCGGTCTATAGTCGGGCATAGGGTGATTCGGGGGCTGCGGGGCGATGTCCGCGGAGCTTCGACAGTCGATCGTTTCGCCGCCGGCCTAGATCTGCCGGTCGTTCCAGTTCTCGGAGTGTTCTCGCGCTCCGGTTTCGCGTCACCGTCACGTCAGGCCTGGACTCGTCTGGGTCGTCCTTTTGGATCGTCATGCCGCTTCTCAACGTCGACTTCCACGACCCGGACCGGAACGAGCATCCGCTCGACGTCGTCGAGCGGCTGGCGTCCCTGCGCGACTGGATCTTCGACCGGGCCGAGACCGACGAGATGTCGGTCACGAGCCCCGGCCGATGGACCGACTACAACGTCGCCTTCACGTGGATCGAGGACGTGGAGGCGCTGCACGTCGCCTGCGCGTTCGACCTGAAGGTGCCGGAGCGGCAGCGGACCGAGGTGATGCGCCTCGTGGCGCTGATCAACGAGCAGCTCTGGGTCGGACATTTCGACCTGTGGTCGAGCGACAGCGTGGTCATGTTCCGGCACGCCCTCCTGCTGACGGGTGGGGCGGTCCCGACCCATCCGCAATGCGCCACCATGATGAAGACCGCGGTCGACGCGTGTGAGCGTTACTTCCAGGCGTTCCAGTTCGTGATCTGGGCCGGCAAGAGCGCCCGCGAGGCGCTGGACGCCGTCCTGTTCGAGACCGAAGGCGAGGCGTGACGGCAGCGGGCGCCGCCGCGGCGCGGATGCCGGCCTCCCTGGTCCTGGCCGGGGCCGGCAAGATGGGCGGCGCGATGCTGACGGGCTGGCTCGACGCCGGCCTCGACCCGCGCCGCACGACGATCATCGATCCGGTGCCCGCCCGCGCGATCGTGGATCTCTGCGCCGCGCGGGGCATCGCCCTGAACCCGCCCGATCCCGAACCCGGCGCCGTGCTGGTTCTCGGGATCAAGCCGCAGGGCCTGGAGACGGCCGCCCCTGGGCTGGACCGGCTGATCGGCCGCGACACGCTCCTCGTCTCGATCCTGGCGGGCAAGACCATCGCCGACCTGCGCGCCCGGCTGCCGCGGGCGCGCGCCGTCGTCCGGGCGATGCCCAACCTGCCGGCGAGCATCGGCCGGGGCGCCACCGGCGCCTGCGCAAATCACGAGGTCTCGCCCGAGCAGCGCGCGGCCGCCGAGGCGCTGCTCGCGGCGAGCGGCACGGTGGCGTGGCTCGCCGACGAGGCGCAGATCGACGCGGTGACGGCGGTCTCGGGCTCCGGCCCGGCCTACGTCTTCCTGCTCGCCGAGACCCTGGCCGAGGCCGGCGTCGCGGCCGGCCTGGACCCCGACGTGGCCCGCGATCTCGCCCGGGCGACGGTGGCGGGCGCCGGCGCGCTCCTCGATGCGAGCCCCGCCGACGCGGCGGAACTGCGCCGCAACGTCACCTCGCCCGGCGGTACCACCGCGGCGGCGCTCGACGTTCTGATGCGCCCGGACGGCCTCCACGCCTTGATGCGGGAGGCTGTGGCGGCGGCCCGTCGGCGGGCCGGGGAACTCTCCGGCTGACAGCGGGCCGGCCTCTGTGCGGCATGGCCGCGCGACGGCCCTGCCCTTCACCGCCGGGCCACCTACATGAGGCGACACGACCGACAGATGCGGGCGACCGACCCATGACCGACAGCAAAGCCTCCCCGAAGCGCCCCCGCAAGACCGTGAGCCCCGCCAAGGCGAGCGGCACCGACGAGAACGTCACGCAGGTGGGCGGTGCGGCCGAGGCCTCTGGGCAGGCGGGCGCGGCGCCGAGCGACAGCCCGCCGAAGCTGCCGCCCCGTGAGGCCGCCGTCGAGGCCCTGATGCGCCTCGCCGCCGAGCAGCCCTGGAACGACATCGAGGTCAGCGACATCGCCCGGGAGGCGGGCCTGACCTTGGCCGAGTTGCGCGACCTGTTCCCGTCGAAAGGCGCGGTGCTCGGCGGCCTCACCCGGATCATCGACCGCAAGGTCCTGGAGGGCGACCTCGCGGGCCTCGAGGAGGAGCCGACCCGCGAACGCCTGTTCGACGTGCTGATGCGCCGCCTCGACGCCATGGAGCCGTACAAGCCAGCGCTGCGCCGGATCGCCTACGCGCTCCGCGGCGAGCCGCTGTCGATGCTGGCGCTGAACGGCGTCATGCTGAACTCGCACCGCTACATGCTGGCGGCGGCCGGGATCGACACCGAGGGGCCGCTGGGCCAGCTCAAGCTGCAGGGCGTGGTGATCGCTTTCGCTCGCGTGACCCAGGTCTGGCTCGACGACGACGATCCGGCGCTCGCCCGGACCATGGCGCGGCTCGACAAGGAGATCCGCAACGGCGAGCGCTTCATGGAGCGGGCCGCGGATGTCCGCCGGCTGACGGCGCCGCTGCGTGCCCTTGGCCGCTCGTTCCTGGAGCGCCGCCCGCGCGAGCGCCGCGGACAGGACGGCGACGAGTCGGATCCCGCCGCCGCGATCTAGCGGCGCTTCCGATCCGGTCGCGCCAGGCAGCAGGCCGTTTCGGAGAACGGTTGTCCAAACCATGCCCCTCCTCCTGAAGTGCGGCGTGAGCCGCCTCAAAGGAGGGCTCCAGCCAGACGCGCGATCCCTGGAGCCCTTCTTCGAGGCTTTCGCTGCGCTCCGGCACCTCAGGAGGAGCGGGCGGGATGGGTCACGGCAGCCCAGGACGCGGTCGTCTCCTTTGACTCGACGCTATCGGGAGCCGCGCTGGGCGACGGATCCAGCGGACGTGGGGATCCCGGACCGACCGGCGCTTCTGCCTTAAGCGGCCTGGATGTCGCTGAGGAAACGGTCGACGTCGCGTTTGACGGTGAGCGACTGCGCCGCCAGCTCGGCGGCCGCGCTCTGCACCTGCGCGGCCGCGCTGCCGGTCTGGCGGGCGGCAGCCAGAACCCGCGCCACGTTGGCCGAGACGTCCTCCGTGCCCCGCGCCGCCTCGCCGGCATTGCGCGAGATCTCGCTCGTCGCCGCCGTCTGCTCCACAACAGTCGCGGCGATGGCGCCGCTGATCTCGTTCACGGCGGCAATCGTGCAACCGATCTGCTGCATCGCCTCCGCGGCCTGGCCTGAGGCCGCCTGAATCGCGGCGATCTGAGCGCCGACCTCCTCGGTGGCCCGCGCCGTCTGCGCTGCGAGCTCCTTCACCTCGGCGGCGACCACCGCGAAGCCCCGCCCCGCCTCTCCGGCGCGGGCCGCCTCGATCGTGGCATTCAGAGCCAGCAGATTGGTCTGGCTGGCAATGCCCGAGATCAGGGTCACGGCCGCACCGATCTGCTCGGCCGCCGCGCGCAGGCTCGCCATGGCGGCGTTGGTCGCCTCGGCCTCGTGGGCGGCATGACCGGCGACCTCGTTGGAGCGGACGACCTGCCGCTCGATCTCCTGGAGCGAGGAGACCATCTCCTCGGCCGCCGCCGCCACGGTCTGGACGTTGGACGAGGTCTGCTCGGCCGCCGTACTCGAGGTCACGGCCTGGCTGTTGGTATCGTCGGCCACCCGGGTCATCGCCCGTGCGGTGGCGTCGAGCTCAGTGGTCGCCGTCGTGACGATGTCGAGCGAGGCGGCGATCTTCCGCTCGAACGCCTGCACGAGGTCATCGACCCGCTCGGACCGGCGCAGGCGGGCGGCCTGCTCGGCCGCCTGCGCGGCCTCCAGCTCGGCGCGGGCGACGGCATTCTGGCGGAAAATGTCGACGGCGCGGGCCATCGCCCCCATCTCATCGGTCGCATCGCGATAGGGCACCAAGACCGCCAGATCGCCGCCAGCCAGCTTCGTCATCGCCTCCGTCATGCCGTCGATCGGCCGGATGATGCTGCGGGCGAGCACGAAGGCCAGGATACCCCCGAGAATCAGCACCGACCCGACCAGGCCGATCAGGATGGACCGAGCCCGTGCCGCAGTCTCCGCGGTGTCCCGGGCAATCTTCTCGCCGGCCGCCAGGATCCGGTCGCGCAGCGCTTGGCCGATTCGGTCGATTGCCTCGACGTGGGGCTTGATCCCGGTCTCGAACGTCGCCTGCGCGGCGTCTGTGGCCTGGTCGTAGGCGCGCAGGCCCATCGCGCTCGCCGTCAGCGCGTCGCGGACGGCCCTGACCTGCTGCGCGAAGGCGGTCCCCTGCGGCTCCTTGAACCCCTCGATGACCGCCAGAGCTTGTTCCACCCGCTCCTCGAAGGCTTTGCGGTCCTGTGGATCCAGGCTGATCACGAAGCGCGCGGAGGCGAGGCGGGAGCGCAGCACGGCAGTCTCGATATGCTCGGCGCGCGCGAGCATCGACTCGCCGGCGCGTGCACGCGCCTCCACGAGCAGGGTGTTCAGCAAAGCAGTGAGCGTATTGCCGACCTCGAACAACTTCGCTTTGGCATCACGCAAGCTTGCGCCTGTCGCCGCGAGCCGGTCCAGCTCCGGTTTCATCGTGCGGGCGCTGGCGCGCATGTCGTCGTACAGTTTCCGCCCCCCATCCGTCATGGCCAGCGAGACGTGCTTGTCGCAGGTCTGCTCGATCGCCTGCCGAGCCTGCTCCATCGCGCTGATCAGCGCGGTATCCGGATGCAGCCGGTACCGCTCGGCATGTCCGATCAGACGCGCGGCATAACCGTCGATTGTGAGGACCGATTGCCTTCCCCGTTCCACGCGCTCCTGCAGCGCGTGTTCTTGGTCCATCACACCCTGCTGATAAATCGCATACGCACCGATAAGGCCCGTCAACATGACGAGCATCGCAAATCCCGCGTAAAGGCGCGTACGGATCCCAAATCTCACGGATCATTCTTCCAAGAAACAGGCCCATCATTCGGCCGCATGATAGATGATACTATCATGACAACATCATGTCGCCAGATCAAGTTCAACTTGTACTACAGAACTTGCTCGGACAGACTTCGACCGAATATCTGATTTCGCGGCCCCGACACCATCCCCGAGTTTCTGACGCATCGGCAAACCAAATTTGCCGCATTCTCGCTACGATGTACCAGTGCTGGGCATTCGCTCGCGTCGCATGACAGCGTCACCTTGTACGTGTCCGCTGCCGGATCGGCGCGAAACCCCGCGCGCCCGCGCTGTCCGCTCGATCATGTCGGTGACTGCATTTGAACAGTCCCGCCGTTTACATCGCGCGATTCGGGATCAAAGCGGAACCATCAATTCCCATGGCTCGACGCTCCGCAGACGCCGTTGACGCAGCGTCCCTGCCGCGGGGCGACCCTCGATTCGCTGATGCGTCGGCTCGGGTTTGCGCGCCCGCTCGGCCGGGATGCGCTCCAAGTTCGGCGGGATGCTCTCAGCGTCGCGGCCGCCCGCCGGCCGAGCCGGGGAGAAGTTGAAGCGGCGCCTCAGGCGGCGCGGCTTGCCAGCGCCTCACGCATCGTCGTGGCGACCATCCCGTTCTGGAGCTGGTCGCGCGGGACGAGCAGCGCGTCGGGCACCCGGGCCGAGACCTCCGGGCCCATGGCGTCGACCGGATCGCGGGCGAGGATGATGCGCAGGCCCGGCCGCAGGGTCCGCGCCTCGACGGCGAGCTGCGCGCAGCACAATCCGCCATGGAGCGCGGTATCCACCACCATCACGTCGACCGGCAGGCCGAGAGCCAGCACCGTCATGGCATCGACGCCGCGGTCGCAGGCGGTGACTTGGTAACCCAGCATCCGGACTTGCGCCGAGACCTCGTCGCGCCAGCGCTTGTGGCGGCCGACAACCAGCACCTGAATACGGTAGCAGCTGCCCTGGGGAAGGCTGTCGGAGGCAGTCTCGACGTCGGCTGGGGGCATTCCGCACTCGACTTCGCGCTGGCTTTGCGATGCAGCATGCTAAGCTGGGAAGCAATCCACACGCAAGCCCGCCGCCGTGAAGGCGCCGCATTCGGCGCCGCCGCTGCACAAAGGCGATGCAGCCCGAAGCGTGACCAGACACTGGGCACGCAGTTGACGGCGCGGCGGTCCCGTGGGCAACACCGGCCGGCCGCGGCCCCTCACGCCGCGCGCTGCCGGAGCCCGAGCCGATGTCGTCCGCGAAATCACCGCCCGTCTCCCCGCTGGCGCCCGCCGCGAGCCCCGATCTGCCGCCCGTGCCCGGGGTGCGAATCGCCACCGCTCAGGCCGGGATCCGTTATAGCGGCCGCACCGACGTGCTCTACGTCGCCCTCGAGCCCGGGACCCGGGCAGCCGGCGTGTTCACCCGCTCGAAATGCCCCTCGGCCCCTGTGGATTGGTGCAGGGAGGCGCTCGCCGACGGCGCGGCGCGGGCGCTGGTGGTCAATTCCGGCAACGCCAACGCCTTCACCGGCCGGCTCGGCCGCGAGGCGGTGGCGCGCACCGTCGCGATCGCCGCGCAGGCGGCGGGCTGCGACGCGCGCGAAGTCTATGTCGCCTCCACCGGCGTGATCGGCGAGCCGCTCCCGGCGGAGCGCTTCGAGGGCGTGCTGGCGGAGTGCGCGGCCCGGGCCGAGGACGGGCCCGCCGCCTGGGACGCGGCCGCCCGCGCGATCATGACCACCGACACATTCCCGAAGCTCGCCACCCGCACGGCCGAGATCGACGGCGTCAGCGTGACGATCAACGGCATCGCCAAGGGCGCCGGCATGATCGCCCCCGACATGGCGACGATGCTGTCCTTTGTCTTCACCGACGCCGCCCTGCCGCAGGACGTGCTGCAGGCCCTCCTGTCCGCAGGGACGAAGACCAGCTTCAACTGCGTGACGGTGGACGGCGACACCTCCACCTCCGACACGCTGATGCTGTTCGCCACCGGCAGGGCCGGAAACGCGGCCGTGTCCGATCCCGCAGACCCGCGCCTCACAGCCTTCCGCGCGGCGCTGGAGAGCCTGCTGGTCGAACTGGCCCAGCTGGTCGCAAAGGATGGCGAGGGCGCGCGCAAGTTCGTCACCGTGCGGGTCACCGGTGCCGAGAGCGACGCCTCCGCGCACCGGATCGCGATGGCGATCGCCAACTCACCGCTGGTGAAGACCGCGGTGGCGGGCGAGGACGCCAATTGGGGCCGGGTGGTGATGGCGGTCGGCAAGGCCGGCGAGCCCGCCGACCGGGACCGGCTGGCGATCTGGTTCGGCGACGTGCGCGTGGCCGTCGAGGGCGCCCGCGATCCCGCGTACAGCGAGGCGGCGGCGAGTGCCGTGATGCGCGCGCCGGAGATCGGTATCCGGGTCGATCTCGGCCTCGGCGCAGGTGCGGCCCGCGTCTGGACCTGCGACCTGACCAAGGCCTATGTCGAGATCAACGGGGATTACCGCTCGTGAGGGCGGCCCTTGCCGGCACCCTCCTCGCGGCAATGCTGGTCGCGCCGGTCCACGCCGACGATTCGGCCTGCAAGCGCCACATCAGCGTGGTCGGACGCGCCGTCGAGACGCGGGCGCCCGACTTCGCCGAGATCACAATCGGGGTCGAGGCGCGCGGCGCCACCGCGGCGGCGGCCCTCGACGCGGCCTCGAAGGCGGTGGCGGGGATCTCCGCGCAGGCCCGCACGCTCGGCGTGCCGCCGGCGGATATCGGGACGGCCGCGGTGACACTTCAGGCCGCAACCCGCGCGGTGGTCCGCCCGGGCGGCGGCAGCACCGAGGAGCCCGACGGGTATCGCGCGAGCAATCTCGTGACCGTCCGGCTTGCCGACATGGACCACCTCGGGGATCTGCTGCGCCAAGCCCTCGATTCGGGTGCGAACCGGATCGATTCCGTGAGCTTCGGGCTGCGCGATCCCGACACGGCCGAATCGGCCCTCCAGGTCGCGGCGGCGCGCGACGCCCGGACCCGGGCCGAGGCGCTCGCCGAGGCGCTCGGCACCAAGCTCGGCCCGCTCTGCACCCTCTCGACCCAGGGCGGAGCGCCGTTCCCAATGGCCAGTCGCGCCCTCCCGGCGCCCATGCCCGCCAAGGGCCGGCGCGTCCCGATCGAGGCCGGCACGATCCAGATGTCCTCCGAGGTCTCGGCCAGCTTCGCGGTGGCCCCGTGAGCGCGTCCGGACAGCCCGCGCTCCGCCTCCTGCTGGTCGTCGCGGTGGCGCTCGTCGATGTCGACGGGCGCGTGCTCGTCAGCGAGCGTCCGGCGGGCAAGCAGCTCGCCGGCCTGTGGGAGTTCCCCGGCGGCAAGGTCGAGCCCGGCGAGCGCCCCGAGCAGACGCTGATCCGGGAGCTCGCCGAGGAACTCGGCATCCGGGTCGAGGAGCCGTGTCTCGCGCCGCTGACCTTCGCCAGCCACGCCTATCCGGACTTCCACCTTCTGATGCCGCTCTACGTCTGCCGGCGCTGGACCGGCACGCCGCGCCCGATGGAGGGACAGGCGCTCAAATGGATCCGGCCGAAGGCGCTGCGCGATCTCGCCATGCCGCCCGCCGACGCGCCGCTGATCCCGTTCCTGGTCGACCTCCTCGAGGTCTGAGACGGTATCCGGCTGAAGCCCTCGGGTGACGGACCCGCTCCGTCATCGCGAGCGCAGCGAAGCAACCCAGGGCAGCGCCACATCAGCCGGCGTCGCGCCGACTGGATTGCTTCGCTCCGCTCGCAAGGACGGCGGGACGGAAGCGATCACCGAAGTCCTCGGCCGGCTCGGCGTCCTCCTGCTGACGCCTGGCAACGCCAGCGATGTCACCGCCGCTCCGGCCGTCCTGGCCGAGGCGCCCGGCCGGATCCGCCGCCCGAGCGCCAACTCGGGCTACGACGCCGACTGGCTGCGCACTGACCGATGCAAGCGCGGACGCAAGAGAAGGCTCCGCCACGACAAGCAGCGCTACCGGGAACGCTGGCGCATCGAGGCAACCTTCAACCATCTCAAGGACTTCCGCCGCATAGCCACCGGATACGACACGCTCGCCCGCAACTGCGCCTCAGCCGTCGCCCCGGCTGCGATAGTCGCCTTCTGGTGCAGAACGAGTCCAAATCCTAATCCGTCGGATTCAAATTCCTTCTTATCCAAGCTCCGGCCGCACCATCAAGCCGGAGAGCATAAGCACTTTTCCCGCATAGAACATTATTATAGTATCCGTTTGGCTTCCCCCGAATTAGAATACCTATAAGATACTTTACATTATTCTTGCGTGCAAAGACCGGTGACCCTGACTGGCCCTGGCATATCAAATTCGAGGGATCGACGATCATGTTCTCGTGCATGTTGATCGAAAACGCCATCGATCCGGCGCTTTTCGGATCAGGAAGACTGATACGGCTTTGCTTATCCAGAGACAGAAGAACGATATCGTCGTATCCCTTTAAGTAATTCATAGGCACAATTTCAACGGCTTGAGAACGCGCCTCATTTCCGTTGGCGTCGAATGACTTTAATTCGATTGAGAAATTCTGCTTTCCGTTGAACTTTTCGATCGACTCAGCGTCCCCGATGGCGATAACGCCATCGACTTCGGCCGCGAGAGGAACGCTCGCCTGGAATATGGCTATGTCAATGATGGGCGAGTGCGAATACAAAGCTTCTATTCGTGAAACCTCGGCAAATCTGACCTGTCCGCCAATAAAATATCTGATTCCAAGCCCCTTTCTTCCTCGGAAACAATGGGCCGCCGTTATGATATCGTTGCCGATTTTCAGCCCTCGACAAACAAATCGATCGTTTTTATATATGCTTATGTGCGAATATTCAAACACTTTGCTCGCATACGATGTCGCAACTGAGCACAATAGACCTATGCTGCAGGTAATTACGGGCAATATTGTACAACAATATTTCATATGATTTAGTCCAATTGGGGCAGGGGCCCCGAAGAGTACCTGCCAAGTTTTACAATACTTGAATTCAATATTCCTCGCCAGGATACCCCGGACCATACGGCGGGGGATCATAGGGAGGCGTTGGAGTTGGTTTCGGGTAGTCCGGAGGGTTCGGAATGATTTCCGGCGGGTTGTCGACTGGATTATTGGGAGGAAGGTCGTCACCCGGATTTTGCGGTATGTTTGCAGTTTGGAATATTGCTTCTCTGCTTGCTGGAGATAGCGTCAGAGTCGATCGCGGATCGGCCGACTGCTTCAGCTGTGTTGTTTTGACATCGTCCAGAGAAGGCGTTGCTAAACGATCAGTCAGCAGGGGCCCTGTCCGAAAGCGAGATATCCCGAAAGGGGAAATGGCAGCACTCATTCAACGGCTTCTACAAAGACGTAAAATGACTGATGTTTCTTTTGACAACAGCTATGTTCGCCGCAGCCGAGCCGCGTGTTACAATCTTACGATTGCATCCGCCCGCCGATGATCGATCCGGACCGATGTCAGCTTCCGGGCCTGCATGGAGCCGCCGGGCTGTCATGCTCGATAGACTGTCGCTGGTGCTTCAGCTGCAACCACAGCAACGTTGCCGGAGATGGCAATAGGACAATCGTCTCAGTTCGTCAAGCACCCTGCTGCACGACAGCGCAGATCATCACTGTTGGCGCGCAGAAGCTCTCAATCATTCCGCGCCGAAGCTTGTCGGGAGCGATCTTCGACTTTGTAAGGTCAGCTCTGTGAGATGCAGCGAACCGCAATCATCGGGCCATGCGATCGCAATTCTCGATCAGCCGCGCCTGGGATCCTTGCACGGAGTTTGCGGGGTCTGCCCCACACTCCGAGCACCCGGGCGCATAAACACTGCCCCTGGCATCGTGATCGTTGTGCTCGTGCCCAGACTGAGATTGCACGGATGGCGGACGGACCCTAGGACGGCGCGCCATCCACGAGTTGCGCCCCTGGATTGCTTCGCTGCTCTCGCAAGGACGGTGAGGCCGAAGCGATCACCGGGACAGGGTCCGAGGGCCTCTGCCCTCACTGCGCCAGGATAGCCTCGACCGCCTCCTGCACGGCCAGCGCCTCCGCGAAGGTGGCGAGCTGGTGGGGCTCACCGCGCGCCATCCGCACCACGCCCTCGATCTGGCGTCGGAGGGTGATCGGGCGCAGCCGCTCGTTGGGGATCGCGTCGGATTCCGGCTCGAAGCGCCCGTCCGGACCGCGGCGCTCGGCGATGGCCCAGTCGCGCAGCCGCACGGCGCCCGTGTCACCATCCAGGGTCCAGGTGTTGTGATCGTCCGCGGCGGTGGCGCCGACCCGACCGGTCAGGGTGACCGGAAGGCCGCCCGCCGTCAGCGTGACGTCGATCGCCCGCTCGGACCGGCCGGCCTCGGGGAAATCGACCCGCCCGCGGATGTCCTGCAGGGGGCCGAGCAGGCGACGGGCCAGGAACAGGAAGTGCGAGACCACCTCGCGGGTGAAGCCGCCCTCGTCCCGCGCGTCGAGCCAGCGCGCCGCGTCCTCCTGCCAGGGCCGCGGCCAGCGGGCGAATTCGACCGCGATGGCGAGCCGCCGCGGCGTCCCGATCGCGCCCGCTTCGATCCAGCGCGCGATCGCCGCCACGCCCGGCGACGAGGCGAACGGGAAGTTCACCCCGCCGGCCGTCCCGGCCTCCGCCACGAAGGCCCGCGCCTCGGTGAGATCGATGGCGAGCGGCTTCTCGCAGAACACGCTGCGCCCGGCGGTGAGGGCCGCACGGGCGTAGCCGAGATGCGAGGCCGGCGGCGAGGCGACGTAGACGCAGCCGCTCGCCGCGACGACCGCAGCGGCATCGGCGACGCGGGGCACCGCCGGAAAGGCCGCGGCGATGCGGTCGAGGGCGTCCGGGGCGGGATCCCAGATCGCCGAGACCCGGACGGGCGAGTCCGGCGCCCCGTGGATGGCATTGAGCAGGCGCTCGCCCATAATCCCCGCGCCGATGATCCCGAGGGCGAGAGGAGCGTCGGTGGTCGGCATCCGCGGTTCCGTCAGCTGTCAGGCCCCGGTCCGAGGCTCCGACAGGCTTTAGGGGCACCGACCGGCGCGGGAAAGGCCGCTGCCCCGCTCAACTCTGGATGAAAACCGGCGGCCGGTTCCGAGAAGGCGACCGGTCAGGCCCGGCCCTGGCGCGCGTCGAGGCTGAGCGGGCCGGCCCCGAACACCGCGACCTGCAGCAAGCCCCCCGCCACCGCGAGGTTCTTCAGAAAGTGGAACATCTGGTTCTGATCCGCGAGGGCGCTGTGGAAGGTCAGCGCCGTGGCGACCGCGAAGGCCGCCAGGACGAGGGCGACGATCCGGGCGCGGTAGCCTGCGATCAGCAGCAGGCCGCCTCCGACCTCGACGAGGGCGGCGGCCGCGAAGGAGACCTCCGGCAGCGGCAGGCCGGCGGCGCGGATGGTGGCGAGGGTCGCGGCGGGCGCGGCGAGCTTGCCGACGCCGCTCACCAGGAAGAGCGCGCTCATCAGGACGCGGCCGGTGACCGGCAGGAGGGTCGCCGGCAAGGCGCCGGCGACGAGCGGGAGGGGAGAGATCGAGGAGTCCATAGCGGATGTCGTCCTGTGTGCGTGGGACGCGAAGATCAGGCGGCGCTCGGAAGTGCGCGGCCGCGGGTCCAGTCGATGGCGAGGTTGATGTCGGCCTGCGACAGTCCGTGGCCGCTGGGCAGGATCCGGTGCTCGACCGCCGCGCCCGCGGCGGCGAGCTGGTCGGCGAGGCGGCTTGCGTTCTCCACCGGCACGATTGGGTCCATCGCCCCGGAGAGGATCAGGACCGGCTTGCCGGCGAGGTCGGCGGCAGGCGCCTCGGCGAAGGGCACCATCGGGCGGATGAGCACGGCGCCGGCCAGCGCCTCCGGCCGCAGCATCAGCAGCGACGCGGCGATGTTGGCGCCGTTGGAGAAGCCGAGCGCCAAGGGCGCTCCGATCCCGTAGCGCTCCCGCGCCGCCGCCACGAAGCCCGCGAGATCCGCGGTGCGGCGGCGTAGATCCGCCTCGTCGAACACGCCCTCCGCCAGGCGCCGGAAGAAGCGCGGCATGCCGTTCTCCGACACCGCGCCGCGCGGCGACAGGAGGGCGGCGCCCGGAGCGACGATCCGGCCCAGCGGCAGGAGATCCAGCTCGTTGCCGCCGGTCCCGTGGAGGAGAAGGAGCGGCCGCGCGGCATCGGCGCCGGGCTCGAAATGGTGGATGAAGCCGAGGGTGTCCTGGGTCATGGCGACCTCGCTAGTGGTGAGTGTGGGCGCCCGCCCCGCGGGTTGCGGGGCGGGACTGTGGGGTCAGGCGACCTTGGGCAGCACGGCCTCGATCTGGGCCCGGTGCGGCTCGAGGCCGGCGGGCAGCTTCAGGGCTTGGCCGAGGGCCTCCACCGGCTCGTCGACTGCGAAGCCGGGCGCGTCGGTGGCAATCTCGAACAGCACGCCGCCGGGCTCGCGGAAGTAGATCGAGCGGAAGTACTGGCGGTCGCGCTGCTCGGTGACGTGGAGCCCCCGTGCGGCGAGCTGCTCGCCCATCGCGGCCTGGGCGGCATCGTCCGCGGCCCGGAACGCGATGTGGTGGACCGACCCGGCGCCCGGCCGCCCCGGAAGGAAGCCGCCCACCGCCCGCAGGGTCACGAGGCTGCCGATCGCGGCGCTGCCCGCGAAGCGGACCAGGTTGCCCTCGCGGCCGACCTCGTGCAGGCCCAGCACCTCCGTGAGGATCGCCGCCGTGGGCTCCGCCTTGTCGAGGAGGAGCGTCACGCCGTGGAAGCCGCGGATCGCGTGCTCGGCCGGCACTTCGGCCGAGGCCCAGGCCGCCTCGTCCCCGGCATCGACGCCGACCAGGGCCAGCATCATGCCGTCGGGATCGCGGAAGCGCAGCGTCGGCTCGCCGAAGACCTGGACCAGCGGCTCGTGGGCGACGCCCTTCTCGATCAGCCGGTGAGTCCACCAGCCGATGGACGCGCGGGGCACCCGGAACGCGGTCTCCTGGGTCTCGCCGATCCCGACGCGGCCCGGCGCCGCGTGCTCGATCGGGAAGAAGGTCAGGATCGTGCCGGGCTGGCCGGCCGCGTCGCCGTAATACAGGTGGTAGGTGCCCGGATCGTCGAAGTTGACAGTCTTCTTCACCAGCCGCAGCCCGAGGATCCGGGTGTGGAAGTCGAGGTTGCGCAGGGCCGGGCCGGAGAAGGCCGTGACGTGGTGGAGGCCGGTCTGAACCATGGCGATGTCTCCCTGAGGATCGCCGCGAAGGACGCGGCGCCTGTTCCGATGACCGCAATGTGCCCCTTGCCAGGTCGCCCGAAAATAGAAACGATGGAAACCTATCGTTTCCGGATTTGAACCATGCGACTGCCCGATTTCGAGGCCTGGGCGGTGTTCGCCAAGGTGGTGGAGACCGGCTCCTTCGGCCGGGCCGCGGCCGATCTCGGGCTGTCGAAGGGCACCGTCTCGAAGGCCGTCGGCCGGCTGGAGACCCGGATTGGGGCGCGGCTGTTCAACCGCACCTCGCGCAAGCTCGCGCTTACCGAGGCGGGACAGGCCGCTAAGGCGAGCGCCGCGCGCATCCTCGCCGAGGGCGAGGCGGCCGAGGCCCTCGCCACCGCCGGGGCCGCGGAACCGCGGGGCTTGGTGCGCCTCGCCGCGCCTATGACCTTCGGGGTGATGCACGTGGCGCCGCTCCTGCCCGCCTTCCTCGGTGAGCATCCGGCCGTGTCGGTGGACCTGCACCTCTCCGACGCGGTGGTCGACCTCGTGGGCGGCGGCTTCGATATTGGCCTGCGCATCGCGGCCCTGCCGGACTCGTCCCTGCGGGCGCGTCGCCTCTGCGCGATCCGGCGGTCGCTCGTGGCCACCCCCGCCTATCTCGACCGGGAGGGCCGCCCCGCGCATCCGGACGACCTCGCTCGGCACGCCTGTCTCGGCTACGCCTACCTGCCGACGCCCGATCGCTGGCGCTTCGTGGACGGGGCCGGGGCCGAGGCCGTCATCGTGCCTGGCGGCCAGCTGCGGGCGAACAACGCCGAGGCGCTTGCGCCGGCGCTCCGGGCCGGCCTCGGTCTCGCGCTGCAGCCGGATTTCATGATCTGGGACGACCTGCAGGCGGGCCGCCTGGAACGGGTCCTACCCGGCTGGTCGCCGCCGCCGATCGCCCTTCACCTCGTCACGCCACCGGGCGACCCGCGCCCGGCCCGGGTGACCGCCCTGATCGGCTACCTCGTGCGGAGGCTCGCCCAGGCCCCCTGGGCGGATCCACATGGCCGCCCCGAGCCGCCGGCCGAACCGCGCCTGTTGAAAAGCTAATGTACTTGAGGGCCGCGCGGCAGGCCTTGGAATATGTTCCCGTCCCCTTCCGCGCCCGCTCGGCACAGGGCGGGCGCTTCCGGTGGAATGCGCCTTGCGATGGGGATGAATGGTGTGCGACCGCCCGGTGCCGGCACAGGCTCCTCGACCTCAGCTGTACGCGTGGTCCGGATGCACAACCGCGCGCACTCTAGAGAGTGCCACCTGCGCCTCAGCCCGCTTTTTCGGCAACCTGACGTCATGATCAGCGACCCTTCTGTCACCGACAGGGTTTGATTGCAGCGGACCATTCTGTATAAATGCGTACACATATTCCGAGGCGTTGATGTCCCCAGCGGTTCCGGCCCGACCCGCATCCGACCGATTGCGGCACAAGACCGTGTCGGCCGCCGTGGCCGATTCGATCCGGCAGCGGATCCTGAACGGGGAACTGCCGCCCGGCGTCCAGCTTCGTCAGGATGCGCTGGCTGAGGAGTTCGGGATCAGCCGCATCCCGGTGCGGGAAGCGCTCCTGCAGCTCGAAGCCAGCAACCTGGTCAAGATCATGCCGCACCGTGGTGCCGTGGTCTCGGGGCTGTCCCTCGAGGAGTTGGAAGACATCTTCCAACTGCGCTGCCAGCTTGAGCCGCAACTCCTGGCACTCTCCGCGCCTCATCTTACGAAGGCCGACATCCAGGACCTGCACGCACTCTCGCGCGAGTACAGCCGCGCGCTCGAAGCCGGCGAGGTCCAAAGGTGGGGCGAGCTAAACAGCCGGTTCCACCTCGATCTCCTGCGGCACGCAGGCCGCCCGCGTGCGCTGACCATCGTGTCCGGCCTGCTGCAGGATTGCGATCGCCCGACTCGCATCCAACTCTCGACGCCGTCAGACATCGCCGGTGCCGAGCTGGAGCACACGCAGATCCTGGACCTGTGCGAGGCGCGCAAGGTCGACGCCGCGGCCGAACTCCTGCGCGCTCATATCGAGCATGTCGGGGTCTCGCTGATCGCGATCTACCGCGGCGCTCTCGCGGTCGCCTGACCGGGCACGGGGCGTTGACGCTGAAGCGTCCGCCCCGTCATCAACTCAGTTGGCGGCTGAGTTTTGTGGGTGTGCGTAGGCGTCGCGCAGGCGTGCGTTTGCGATGACGATGAGGCGTCGCATGAGGGCTGTGATGGCGACGAGGGGCTTCTTTCCGGCGGCGCGCAGGCGCTGGTAGGCGTCCTTGAGGGCGGGATTGTAGCGGCTTGCGGTGAGGGCGGCCAGGAACAGGGTCCGCTTGACCTCGGGTCGTCCGCCGCGGGTGCGTCGGTAGGCGTCGGCGGCGCCGCTCTGGTTGGGATGGGGGGCGACGCCGGCCAGGGCTGCGGCTTGGCGGCGGTCGATGCGGCCGAGTTCGGGCATGAGGGCGATGAGAGCGGCCGCGGTTGTGGCGCCGATGCCCGGGATGGCGCGCAGGACGCGCTCGGCGCGCCTCAGATCAGTGGTGCCGGCCACGAGTTCGGCGATGGCGGCCTCGAGCGCCTGGATCTGGGCGACCAGACAGGCGCGCAGGGCGTCCAGGCAGGCGCGGACCGGCTCGGCGCCGGGGGCGGCCAGCCGGTTGGTGCAGGCGGTCCGCTGGGCGATGAGATCGGCGCGGGTGAGCACCAGGGTCTGCAGGCGCTCGCGTCGCGGGTCGGGGGCCTGCCAGCGGGCGAGGCGGGCGTGGCGCTCCTGTGCGTAGCGGGCCAGCGCCCGGGCATCGAGGCTGTCGCTTTTGCCCAGGGTCCCGAACGAGCGGATGAAGGCTTTGACCTTGCGCGCGTCGGCGCGGTGAGCGGGGCATCCGGCGGCCAGCAGGGCGGCCAGGAGCGCGTCCTCGAAGCCACCGGTGGCCTCGCAGACGACGAGGCAGGTGGTGTCCAGGCGGGCGGCGAAGCCGGCGAGGGCTTCGGGTGTGTTGGCCAGGGTGCGGGTGCTGCCGTCGCGGCTATCGCAGACGACGATGAGGGTTTTGCCGACATCGCAGCCGATGAAGCGGGTCGGGGTGGGCGGGGTGACGGGCTCGGCCATGGGGGCTATCCTGGTGCGGCTTGCGATTGTCTGCGGGCGTCATGCCGGCTGGCAGAGGGGCCCAGGCAACTCATCAAGCGTGGCAAGGGAAGCGCAGCGTCGACCAGGATGACGACGGGCGTATCAGCCCTATTCCGGGACGGCCGGCGCCGCGCGCCTGGTCCGGGCGGCCACCCGGACCAGGCATCCCGCTCGCGCGGAACAGCCCCACACTAGCACCCGTGCAACAGACAATCCCGGGGGCGCGCAGCAGAGCTCGGGATCCAGACACTCGGGTGGTTCTCGTTCTGCATCGACGGCGGTTCTAGATTCTGGGCTCGCCTCCGGCGCCTCGGAATGACGAAGTGGTCGACCAGCCTGGTGGCCGGATCTCTACCAGCATCAGCCTATGATGCCGCCCTCGGTCTTGGAGACATAGTCTCCGAAGCGATTGCCCCGGGTCCCGCCTTCGCGGGCCTGGACGGATGGGCCCGAACGCGTCAGGGTCCGGCCGATCACCCCTCTGCCGGGATCCTTGCAGGCGCGATGGCCGCCATCGGTCTGCTGTGGTGCGCGGACGCCGCGCATCCCGGCGCACGGAGAGCCGTCGCGAATCATGGCCGCATCCCTCGCTCCCGCCGCGCCCGCCGCGCCCGCTGATCTGGCGGACGCCCTGTCGGCGCGCGTTCAGGGGATCGGTACGAGCCAGATCGGCCTCGTGGCGGATCGCGGGCGCGACGATCCGGAGGTCGTGAAGCTCTGGATCGGCGAGGGCGACCTGCCGACCCCGCCGTTCATCGTCGAGGCGGCACATCGGGCCATGCTGGCGGGTCATACTCGCTACACCACGTCCCTCGGCCTGCCGGCCCTGCGGGCGGCGCTCGGCGCCTATCACGCGCGCCACTGGGGCGTGGAGATCCCGCCCGACCGGTTCGCTGTGACGGCCGGCGGCATGAACGCGATCATGCAGGCCGCCCAGGTGCTGCTGGAGCCCGGAGACGAGATCATCATCCCGTCTCCGGCGTGGCCGAACCTGCGCGAGGCGGTGCGCATCGCCGGGGGCGTGCCCGTGACGGTCCCGTATCGGAGGCTGCCCGACGGGCGCTTCGCCCTGCCGCTCGCCGATATCGAGGCGGCGCTGACGCCCCGCACCCGCGTGATCATGATCAACTCGCCCTCGAACCCGACCGGCTGGACCATGCCGCTCTCGGAGATGACGGCGTTGCGCGACCTCGCCCGCGACCGCGGCCTGTGGATCCTCTCGGACGAGGTCTACGCGCACTTCACCTACGGCAACCGCATCGCGCCGTCCTTCCTGCAGATCTGCACGGAGGACGACCGGCTGATCGTGACCAACACCTTCTCCAAGAACTGGGCGATGACCGGCTGGCGTGCCGGCTGGGTGATCTACCCCCGCGGTCTGGCGCCCACCTTCGCGAAGCTCGGGCAGTACAGCACGACCTCGATCTCGACCTTCGTGCAGCACGCCTGCATCGCGGCCCTCGAGGAGGGCGACGGCTTCATCCGCACCATGGTCGATCGCTGCGCCGAGGCGCGGTCGATCTTGGTGGATGGGCTGTCCCGGCTGCCGGGCGTCACCGTCGCGCCGCCGGACGGGGCGTTCTACCTGATGGCCCGGATGGGCGGCGACGAGCCGAGCCTCGACCTGGCGCTCCGCCTGCTGCGCGAAGCGAAGGTCGGGGTCGCGCCCGGCACCGCCTTCGGGCCGGAGGGCGAAGGCCTGGTGCGGATCTGCTTCGCCATCAGCCCGGCCCTGGCGCGGGAGGCGGTGGCGCGCCTGTCGTCGGTGCTCGGACGGGTGGGCTGAGGCAGCACCCGCCTCAGCGCCCCCAGCGCAGCACCAGCGCGTCGTTCCGGCGGGCGAGCTCGATCAGGCCGGCGCGTGTGTCGGGGTGCAGCGGCTGGATCGGCAGCCGCGCGGTCTCGTGGGCGATCACGCCGCCCTCCTTCATCAGCGCCTTGCAGGCCAGAAGGCCACATTGCCGGTTCTCGTAATTGATCAGCGGCAGCCAGCGTGCGTAGGCGTCCATGGCCGCCTCCCGCCGGCCGGCCGCGTAGGCGTCGGTGATCTGCCGGATCCCGTCCGGATAGCCGCCGCCGGTCATCGCCCCCGTGGCGCCGGCATCGAGGTCGGCCATCAGGGTGATCGCCTCCTCGCCGTCCCAGGGGCCGACCACCGCGTCGCCGCCCAGCGCGATCAGCTCGCGGAGCTTGGCCGCGGCGCCCGCGGTCTCGATCTTGAAATACGCGACGTTTTCGATCTCCCGGGCCATACGCGCGAGGAACGCCGCCGAGAGCGGCGTGCCCGCCACCGGCGCGTCCTGGATCATGATCGGGATGGAGATCGCGTCCGACACCGCGCGGAAGAACTCGTAGACGCCGAGTTCCGGCACCCGGATCGTGGCGCCGTGATAGGGCGGCATGATCATCACCATCGCGGCTCCGGCGGCCTGCGCCCGGCGCGCGCGCTCGGCGCAGACCTGCGTGGCGAAGTGGGTCGTCGTCACGATCACCGGCACGCGCCCGGCGACGTGCTCCAGCACGGCGTGCATCACGGTCTCGCGCTCGTCGTCGGTGAGGACGAACTGCTCCGAGAAGTTGGCGAGGATGCACAGACCTTCGCTGCCGGCCGCGATCATGAAGTCGATCGCCCGGCGCTGACCGTCGAGATCGAGGGCGCCGGAGGCGTCGAACACCGTGGGGGCGACCGGGAAGACGCCCCGGTAGGTCTGGGTGGGCGAGGTCATGGGCGATCCTTCCGTCGGTCGGGCCGCGCCCCGGCGCCGGACTCGGTCGGGGATCGGGATCCGTCCCGTCTACCACGAACCCGCCGCGCGCAGTCGTGCCGCGGCCCGATCGGCGGGGACAGTGCAGCTCGCCCGTCGGAGGCCGGTCGTCTGACGGGTTCCGGGTAGCGGTTGATAAAGAACGCGGGGCGCGGAGTAGAGCGTCACGACGGGACAGAAATCCACCTCCGTCGATCCGGTCTCTTGCCAGCGCCACCCGACTCAATTCATTGCTGCGATGCACGTGCGGAGCCGGGATCGACTTCAGCGACGGCGAGAGAACATTGTTATCGAGCAGGAGCAATTAGGAATGCGACTTTTCTCGACGGGCGTGGCCGCGATGCTGGCGGTCTCGGCGGTTCTCCTGGGCACACCCGCTCGGGCCGACGATCTCGACGCGATCCGCGCCGCCAAGACCCTGCGGATCGGTACCGAGGGGACCTACGCGCCCTTCACGTTCCACGACGCCTCCGGGGCCCTCGTCGGCTTCGACGTGGAGATCGGCCGCAAGGTCGCCGAGCAGCTCGGCGTCACGCCGCAATTCCTCGAGGGCAAGTGGGACGGCCTGATCGCCGGGCTCGACGGCAAGCGCTACGACGTGGTGATCAATCAGGTCGGCATCACCAAGGAGCGGCAGGCGAAGTTCGACTTCTCCGAGCCCTATATCCGGGCGCGCGCCGTGCTGATCACCCGCGCCGACCGGGCGGACATCAAGTCTTTCGCCGACCTGAAGGGCAAGAAGGCCGCGCAGAGTCTGACCAGCAACTTCGCGCGCCTCGCCGAGCAGTCCGGGGCCGAGCTCGTGGGCACGGACGGGTTCGACCAGTCGGTCCAGCTGGTCATCACCGGGCGCGCCGACGCGACCGTCAACGACAGCCTGTCGTTCCTCGACTTCCACAAGCAGAAGCCGAACGCGCCGGTGAAGATCGCCGCCGAGCAGCAGGACGCGGACGCGTCCGGGATCATCCTGCGCAAGAACAATCCCGCGCTGAAGGCCGCGATCGACAAGGCGCTGGAGGCGATCAAGGCCGACGGCAGCTACGCGGCGATCGCGCAGAAGTATTTCAACGCGGACGTCTCGAAATAGGCCGGGGCCGCAGCGGGACCTGCTTGCCTGAGAGCCCCCAGATCCGAGCAAGCCGCCGATACCGGAGCGCGATGCGCTCCCGGCGGTCGGTCAGGCCGGGTTCGCTGCGGAGAGACCCGTACCGCCATACTTACCGTGATGGGCCGCCGCGTCCTCACCGTCCTTGCGAGCGGAGCGAAGCGATCCAGTCGGCGCCACCTTCATCGCGGTCGCGCTGCCCTGGGTCACGTCGCTTCGCTCGTGATGACGGAGCGGGTCCATCACCCGAAAGCTGGCCCTCTCCCGCACGGGAGACGCGTTTCGCACCGCATCCTGCGCGAAGAAGCGCGCGTCTCGGTGCCAAACCTGTATAGCCCGTAACTTTCCGCCCGGAAGGAAACGCTACCCCGTGCCGCACTGGCTCGACCTCATGCTCCAGTCGCTCGGGCCGCTGCTCGCGGCCGGCCTGCGCTTCACCGTTCCGCTGACGCTCATCGCCTTCGTCCTGGGCCTGGGGCTCGGCCTCGGGACCGCCCTCGTGCGCCTGTTCGCGCCCCGACCGCTTGCGGCGCTGGCATGGCTCTACGTGTGGATCTTCCGGGGCACCCCGCTCCTCGTGCAGCTCTTCGTGATCTTCTACGGCCTGCCGAGCGCCGGGATCCTGATCGACGCCTTCCCGGCCGCGGTGATCGGCTTCACGCTCAATGTCGGCGCCTACACGTCGGAGATCATTCGGGCCGCGATCGCGTCCCTCCCGCGCGGCCAGTGGGAGGCGTCCTACGCGATCGGCATGACGCCGAGCCAGACCCTGCGCCGCACGATCCTGCCGCAAGCCGCGCGGGTGGCGGTGCCGCCGCTCGGCAATTCCTTCATCGCCCTCGTGAAAGACACCTCGCTTGCCGCCGCCATCACGGTGCCGGAGCTGTTCCAGGCGGCGCAGCGCATCGTCGCCGTCACCTACGAGCCGCTGATCCTCTATAGCGAGGCCGCCCTGATCTACCTGGTCCTGTCCTCGCTGCTGTCGTGGCTCCAGACGCTCCTGGAGCGGCGCCTCGGCCGCTACGGCGGCTACCTGGAGGCGCGCGCGTGATCGCCCTGTCGGCCATCGAGAAACGCTTCGGCGCCACCACGGTCCTGCACGACGTCGACCTCGCCATCCCCGAGGGGCGGGTCACGGCGCTGATCGGCCCGTCGGGCTCGGGCAAGTCGACGCTCCTGCGCTGCGTCAACCTGCTGGAAATCCCGCAGGCGGGGACGCTCACCCTCGGCGATCTCCGCCTCACCTTCCGGCCGGACAGCCCGCCGGCGCGGCGCGCGGTGCTCGCCGTGCGCCGGCAGACCGGCATGGTGTTCCAGAACTTCCAGCTCTTCCCCCACCGCACCGTGCTGGAGAACGTCACGGAGGGGCTCGTCACCGTCGCCCGGTGGCCGCAGGCCAGGGCGCGGGCGCGCGCTCTGGAACTGCTGGAGCGTGTCGGCCTCGCCCAAAAGGCCTCGGACTGGCCCGCCAGCCTGTCGGGCGGCCAGCAGCAGCGGGTGGCGATTGCCCGGGCGCTGGCCCCCTCCCCGCGCCTGCTGCTCTGCGACGAGCCGACCTCGGCGCTGGATCCGGAACTCGCCGCCGAGGTGGTCGACGTGCTGGCCAGCCTCGCGGGCGAAGGCATGACCATGCTGATGGCGACCCATGACCTGCGCCTCGCGCGGCGGGTCGCCGACCGGGTGGTGTTCCTCGAAGGCGGCACGATCGTCGAGCAGGGACCGGCCGCCGACCTGTTCGGACGCCCGGGCGATCCGCGCACCCGCCGCTTCATCCGGACCTTGCTCAGCGAGGCGGCGGACCAGCCCTGATCCGCGGCTCCCCGTCGTTCAGCGGGGCAGGCAGCGCAGGCTGAGCAGGTCGTCGAGGGTCAGCACGGTCCCGAAGATCAGGGGCCGCCACGCCGGCAGGGTGGCGAGGATCAGGCCGGCCGTCAGGACGAGCCAGGGAAGGACCGGCCGGAGGCCCGAACCAGCGGCCCTCATGCGGCGGCCCGCGCCGCCGAGGCCTCCTCCGCCCGGCCGACCTGCACGAGGCCGAGGCCCGCGGCCAGCATGGCGCCGCCCCAGAGCAGGAATCCGAGATCCCAGTAGAGCCACTGCTCCCGCGGCGTCAGCTCGTTGACGTGATGCACGCCGAGGATCTCGTGGTCGATCACGCCCTCGACGAGATTGAACAGGCCCCAGCCGATCAGGAGCGACCCGGCGAGCAGCTTGCTGGACCAGTAGAGGTGCGTGCGGTGCGCGGCGCGCCAGAGGATGAACAGTCCGAGGACCACGAAGACGTAGGTTGCGCTGTGGAAGATGCCGTCCCAGCGGGTGTTCAGCTCGAGATTCGGGATCGTGTCGATCGGGTACCAGCTGCTCAGCATGTGGTGCCATTGCAGGACTTGGTGCAGCACGATCCCGTCGAAGAAGCCGCCGAGACCGAGCCCGAACAGGATCCCGGCGCTCAGCGGGAAGACGCGCTCCCGGGGTTCAGCCGCTGCCATCTCCAACTCCCGTTTCGGGGTCGAGGCCCCGCGACCAGTTCAGGCCTGGACGACGGCGGTCGGCATCAGGAGGCCCTCCGCTCACCGGTTGACGGCTCGGCGGCGGATACCATCCGTAGGTAGACGGCCAGACCCGCCAGGAAGACCGCGAGGCCGAGCCCGGTGGCGTAGGGCGCGAAGCCCTTGCCGGCGATCGCGATCGCCGAGCTGTGCCCCGCCAAGAGATCCGTGCCGGCGAGCAGCACGCCGACGCAGCTCTCCCCGACGAGGAACCCGGAGGCGAGGAGCACGCCGCGGCGGCGGGCGGCTCCTACCGCCTTGTCGGCCTTCTTGTCGGCCTTCTTGTCGCCTTTGCCGCCGACCCGGGCACGCAGCCGACGCTCGGCGACCCAGCCGAGGATGCCGCCGATGGCGATCGTCATCTCCACCGAGAGCGGCAGGTACATGCCGATCCCGACCGTCAGGGCCGGAAAGGTGAGGTTTCGCCGCTTCAGCCACGTCTCCGCGGCGACCAGGACCACGCCGAGCCCGGCGCCGATCAGCACCATGCGCCAGGGCAGCTCGCTGTGCGTGATGCCGTTCGCGATCTGGGTCATCAGGGCGGCCTGAGGCGCCGCCATGGCACTGCCCGCATCCTGTCCGTCATGCGCGGGGGCGCCAACAAAGCCGTAGGCCTCGTAGAGCAGCGACAGCAGCGGCGCGATCACCACGGCGCCGACGCCGACGCCGATGATCAGCGCGACCTGCTGGTGCCAGGGCGTGGCGCCCAGCACCTGCCCGGTCTTCAGGTCCTGCAGGTTGTCGTTGGCGATCGAGGAGGTGGTGATGATGACCGACGTCAGCAGCAGCGCCATTCCGGTGACGAAGCGGTCGCCCTCCGGCCCGCCGGAATGCCCGAGGATGAAGGGCAGGAGCAGCGCGGTGGCCATCGTGGTCAGGATGCCGATCCCCGAGATCGGGCTCGACGAGGAGCCGAGCAGCCCCGCGAGGTAGCCGCAGGCCGCCGCCATCAGGAAGCCGAACAGGACGGTGAACAGGGTCGCGGCGACCGCCAGCACGATCATCAGGCTGCCGAGATCGGCGGGCGCGGCGAAAGAGCCGAACAGGATCGCGAGCGGCACGCACAGGCCCAGCGTCGCGGCGGCGACCCAGGTGATCGGCAGGTCGCGCTCCTCGCGCGGATGATCCTTGCCGAGGCCGCCGCTGCCCGACAGGGCCGAGCGGATGCTCGCCAGGATCGGGCGCGCCAGCGACCCCACGGTCCACAGCCCACCCACCGCAATGATGCCGGCGCCCATCAGGCGCACCTGGCCAGACCAGACCGCCTCGGCGGCCTCCCCGGCGGACTTGGCGGGATCGGCCGACAGGGCGGTCAGCACCGGCACCGCGATGCCCCAGGCGATCACGACGCCGGTCAGCAGCGCCAGGCAGGCGCCGATGCCCACGAGGTAGCCGACCCCGACCAGCGCCAGCGAAAAGCCGGTTCCGGTGCGGAACACCGCCCCCCCGAGGCTGATCGCGCCGTTCCACCCGTCGCCCAGGATTTTCAGCCCGGTGGTGGCGAGCCCGATCGTCCCGGCGGCCGCGGCGGCCCCGAGCAGGTCGCGCAGGCCGTGGCCGCCCTCCTCCTCCTGACCGGTGCGCAGCACCTCCGCGGCGGCGATGCCCTCGGGATAGGGAAGGTCGCTGCCCGAGACGAGGGCCCGGCGGAGCGGGATCGAGAAGGCGACGCCGAGGAGGCCGCCCAGCATGCACACGGCCGTGGTCTGCCAGAACGGGAAGCCGTGCCAGTGTCCGATCAGCACGAGCCCGGGCAGGGCGAGGATGACGTTGCACAAGGTGCCGGCGGCCGAGGCCTGCGTCTGCACGATGTTGTTCTCGAGGATGCCGGCGCCGCCCATCAGCCGGAACGCACCCATCGAGATCATCGCGGCCGGGATGGAGGACGAGAACGTCATCCCGGTCTTCAGGCCCATATAGAGGTTGGCGGCCATGAAGATGACCGTGATGCCCGCGCCGAGCGCGATGCCACGCAAGGTCAGTTCGGCCTGACGATCCTGCGATTTCGGCGTGGTCGTCGGGCTGCGGGCGTCCATCATCCACTCGGGCTATCGTACGCAAACCACCCGAGAGGCGGAAACTTTCCCCGGGTCCGCCGTCATGAGCGGCCCGCATTCCAGCAACCCGTCGCCTGAGGCGATCTGTCTCTGGGTCATGCCGGCGAGGGGATGGAGTCGCCCGGCGCGCTCCAGGGTTTCCCAGCAGGCCAACGCCCGCTTGCCCGCCCGGCGCGCCGGGCGCCCTCCCTCGAGACATCCCGGACAGCCCATGTGGTATCTCTACGGCTTCGCCCTTCTGGCGGGCGTCGCCAACGCCATCGAGCCCGGCCAGAACGCCACGCTGGCGAAGGTCACGGGGCAGCCGATGCTGGCGGGGGTCTTCTGCTTCGCCCTGGCGATCGTCTGCTTCCTCGGCGTCATCATCGTCGTCCGGCTCCGCGGCCAGAGCCCGACCGACGCGGCCACGCGCGTTCCGTGGTGGGCCTGGCCCGGCGGCATCCTCGGGGCCGCGGTCGTGCTCGCGCAACTCTACATCTCGGAGCAGGTCGGCGCCGCGCCGTTCCTGGGCTGCGTCATCACGGCGGGTGTGATCGGCTCGATCGCCTTGGACCATTACGGCCTCATCGGCTTCGAGCGCCATTGCGCCAGCCGCTGGCGCATTCTGGGCGGCGTCCTGATGGTCGCGGGCGTCGCCCTCGTGGCGGTGTTCTGACCCGCCGCCCGACCCTCCGACGCTCCGCTTCCTTCAGGATCCCAGCATGATCTTCCTCTACGGCTTCGCCCTGCTGGCGGGCATCGCCACCGCGATCGAACCGGGCCAGAACGCGGGCCTCGCCAAGTCCCTGGCGCGGCCGCTCCTGGCCGGCGTGGTCAGCCTCGTCGTCAGCATCCTCACCATCGGGGCAGCCATGCTGGTGACGGGGCAGTACGGCGTGCCGGGGATGGACCGCCTCGCGCAGGTGCCCTGGTGGGCGTGGCTCGGCGGCCTGATGAGCGCGGGCCTGACGATGGCGCAGCTCTACATCTCCAAACGGATCGGCGCCGCCACCTTCCTCGGGCTGATCGTCACCGCAGGGGTGGTCACCTCGATCCTGCTCGACCATTTCGGACTGGTCGGCTTCAAGGTCCACGAAGCGGGCCTCTGGCGGATCCTGGGCGGCGCCCTGATGATCGGCGGCGTCGCGCTGGTGGCCCGGTTCTGAGACGCTTGTTCTGAGACGCTTGTTCTGAGACGCTTGTTCTGAGACGCTTGCCGTCGGATCAGATCGTCCAGCCGCCGTCGATGACGACCGCCTGCCCGGTCGTGTAGGTCGCGCCCGCGAGATAGACGGCGAGATCGGCGATCTCCTCCGGCGTGCCGAGCCGCCCGATCGGCTGGCGGGCGACGAAGGCCGCGCGGGTCTGCTCGTAATCGCCCTGCTGGCGGATCCGCTCCTGCAGCGACGGGCTCTCCACCGTGCCGGGGCAGATCGCGTTGCAGCGGATGTTGTGGCCGACGTAATCGGCGGCGACGGACTTGGTCAGGCCGACCACCGCCGCCTTGGTCAGCCCGTAGGCGAAGCGGTTCGGGACGCCCTTCACCGAGGACGCGACCGAGGCCATGTTGACGATGGCGCCGTCGCGGCGCTCCAGCATGCCCGGCAGCACGGCGCAAATCGTGCGGATCATCGCCTTGACGTTGAGGTCGATGGCGAAGTCGAGGTCGGCGTCGGGCATCTCCAGGATGCTGCCGGCATGGACGATTCCGGCGCAGTTGAACAGGACATCGACCGCGCCGATCCGCTCGACCAGGGCGGTGACGGCGCCTGCGTCGAGCACGTCGAGGATCGCGGTCTGAAGGCCGTCGGCCTGCAGGGCGGCGAGCGCGTCCGCGTTGATGTCGGTGGCGTGGACCCGCGCGCCGGCCCGCGCGAAGGCGAGCGCGCTGGCGCGCCCGATCCCCTGCGCCGCGGCCGTGACCAGGACGGTCTTTCCGGAAAGATCTGCCATCGCGTGCTCCCTGCAGGCTGCGTGCTGCGTGCTGCGTGCCGGCATCGGGCCGAGCGGCGGCAGTGTAGGTCCCGCCGGGGCCCGGCTCCAGGCGCACGTCGCGGCAATCTCCAACATAGGCTGTCGCCCGCGCCGAGCCGGCCCCCTATGGCAGACCCGGTCGGGGACGGGGGCCCAAGCGTGAGCGGCATCGTGAGGCGTCTCTGGTCGAGCGAGGCCGGGATCAACTGGCGCGCCGCGGCCCTGCTCGGCCTGTTCAGCAGCACGTTCTCGACCCTGGTCAGCCAGTTTACCGCCACCCGCATCGGGCGCGACGCCGTGGTCGACTGGATGGTGGTCGCGGCGATCCCGATGCGCGACGCGGCCCTCCAGGTCGAGCCGTCCTGGCCGGTGATCCTCACCGGCATCCTGTTCCACCAATGGGCGGACTTCTCCTGGGCCTTGGTGTTCTTCGGCCTGTTCGGGCGCTGGACCGCCGGCCTGCGGCCCTGGACGATCCTGCTGATCGCGCCGGTCTGGGCCCTCTTCACCTCCGCGTCGGAATGGCTCTTCCTGGTGCCGCTCCTGCCGTTCTGGCAGCCGATCTTCCCGCTGGAGCAGCCCTACTGGATCGGCTTCCTGGTCCACCTCACCTCGGCCTCGCTCTATCCGCTGTTCCCGTATCTGCGGGACGCGGTGGCGGGGCGGCGCCCCTCGGCGCACGGCCGGTTCGCGGCCGTCTGGAGCGGCGGGGCCATCCTCGGCGTGTTCGCCCTCGGTACGCTGGCGCTCCTCGGCTGGCAGGGCCGCGAGATCCCCTGGACCGGGCACGATCCGGCTTACGACCAGGGCTACATGCGGCGCATGATGGCCCACCACGCGCAGGGGATCGCGCTCGCGAAGCTCGGGGCCGAGCGCGCCCAGGACAGTCATCTCCGGTCGCTCGCCCGCCTGATCGCGGCCGCGCAGACCGGCGAGAACACGGTCTTCGACCAATGGTGGCGCAGCTGGTTCGGCGACGCGTCGCAGATCTGCGCGCCGGCCGAGCGGGATTCCATGCCGGGCATGCTGGATCCCGGCCAGATCGAGGCGCTCCGCGGCCTGGACGGCCCGGCCTTCGACGCGCGGTTCGTGGCGCTCATGACGTTCCACCATGCCGGCGCGATCGCCATGGCCGACGACGCGATGCGCCAGGCGAATGACCTCCGCCTGCGGATCATGGCGCAGGGCATCCGCCACGAGCAGCGCGGCGAGATCGCCCTAATGCACGGGCTGGAAGGCCTGGCTGCGGTGCAGATGGCTCTGGGCGACCTCGTCCTCCCGGCCGGCCGTGCAGCGCCCGAGCAGGCGGCCGGACAGCGCCCGTCTCCATAGCCGGAGGAGCCCGGGATCCCGATCGGCCGGTGCCGCGTTCTCACCGAACCGCATCACTGCCCGGAGGAATGCCGTGGGGCTCGCCGCCTTCGTCCTCTTCGTCGTTCCGTGGATGGCCTTCGCCGTCTGGCTGTATCTCAAGCCGGGCAGCATTCGCCTCGGCGCCCCGGCGGCGCCTTGGCGTCCGCTGACGGATTATCCGCCTCCGCGGCGCGACCAGCAGCAGGCCGGCGAGACCCAGAGCATGGCCTCGGGCGCCGCCCATGACGGCAAGCACCAGCCCATCGCCTCGATCTGATCCACGGATCGCGGTGCCGGCGTCTTTGCGAGGGACGCGACGCAATCGAGTCGGCGCGACGACGCTGCGTGTCGCGCTGCCCTGGTTCGCTTCGCTGCGCTCGCAATGACAAAGGGATCCGTCACTCGGGGACCTTGATCGGAACCCGGATCAGGCCTCCGCCTGCAGCAGGTGCAGGTTGAAGCTGCCCCCGTCCGCCTGCCAGAGCGCGCGGGGCTGCCACCCGCTCGCTCTCGCCACGGCCTGGAACGCGTCCGCCGTGTATTTGTGCGACGTATCCGTCCGGATGCTCTCGGAGGCGGCGAACGCGATGCTCCGGTCGCCCAGCCGGTAGATGGCTGGCCGGATCGCCACCAGATGCGCCTCCACGCGGAACGGCTCGGGCAGGAGCCGGACCTCGTGCCGGAAATTGTCGATGTCGAAATCAGCGCCGCACTCGCGATTGAGACGGGTGAGGATGTTGCGGTGGAAGGCGGCCATCAGCCCGTCGGCGCCGCCATAGGCGCGCTCGAGGCGCGCGGGATCGGTCGTGCCGTCGGCACCGACCAGGAACAGGCTCGGGCCCAGTGTCGCGCGCGCCCGTTCCAGGAACAGGCCGGCGTCGCGCGGGTCGAAGTTGCCGATGCTGGTGCCCGGGTAGAAGCCGAGGATCCCGCCCGGCCCTGCCGAGACCGGGAGCTGCACCGGCTTCGAGTAGTCGGCGCAGACCGGCACCATGGCGATGCCCGGGTAATCCGGCGCCAGCCGCCGGATCGCCGCTTCGAGATACGCGCCCGAGATGTCGATGGCCACGTAGCCGGACGGGCTGTCCAGGGCGTCGAGGAGCGTGCGGATCTTGCGGCTCGCGCCGCTGCCGAACTCGACCACCGTCACGCCCGGCGCCACCGCGCGCGCCACGTCGGCCGCGACCTGGGGCAGGAGCGCCGTCTCCTGCGCGGTCGGGTAGTAGTCGGCCTTGTGGCAGATCCGGTCGAACAGGTCGGAACCGGTCTCGTCCCAGAGGAACTTCCCCGGCAGCGTCTTCGGCCCGGCCGTCAGGCCCACGAGGGCATCCCGGAGAAACTCGTCGTTCATCGCGGCATCACCGGCGCGTGACCGTAAGGATGACCAGCGCGAGCCGCTCGACCTCGTCGTAGACGGCATTCGCCAGTTCCTCACCATACTCGTCGGGGTCGAACTCGCGATAGCTCCGGTCGAGGCCGGCGCGGTCGCACAGCGTCGTCACGGCGTCGCGGAACGGATCCTCGCCCTCGACGATCGCCGCACCGGTGAACAGGACGAGGCTGCCGCCGGGCGCCAGCCGCTCGACCGCCTGCTCGGCCACAGCGAGCGACAGCCCAGCGCCGAGCGGACCGCCGCCGTGCCGGTAGGCGCGTGCCGCGGTGTCGATCATGAAGGGCGGGTTCGACACGATCAGGTCGAACTGGCCCTTGACGTCGCGGAGCATGTCGCTGCGGCGGACGTCGACGCCGTCCGTGCCGGCAAGCCGGGCGTTGACGCGCGCCGCCCGCATGGCGGCCGGGTTGATGTCGATCAGGACGACCTCGGCGCCCGGCGCGCGCTTGGCGACGCAGATTCCGGCGGCGCCCGAGCCGCAGCCGAGATCGACCGCGCGGCGCACCGGCCCCGAACGACCTTCGAGATGCGCAATCACCGCGCCGGCGAAGCGCATCGTGTCGGGCCCGAAGAAAACCGCGTCGGCGGCGCTGGGCGGGTACGAGGAATGGGCGAACAGCTCGTCGTCGAGGCTGGAGAACCGGATCGTGGGCCGCAGAAGCGGGCCGTCCTCGACCACGGCGCCGGCCTCCCGCATCAGCCGCAGGATCGGCTCGGGCAGCAGGTCGGCGCGGAACGGACGGCTCCAGCCGAACACGTCGCGCAGGCTCTTCGCCTCGGCATTGCGCGGCCGGGCGTTGACGTGGGCGTGGGTCGCGGGGGTCACCGTCGTGAAGGTGTAGCCGGTGTCGCGCACGGCGCGCGCCAGAGCCAGCACAGCTTCCTCGTTCTGGGGAAACGGTTCGGATTGCGTCATCGGGCGGCCCTTCAGCTGTCCATCTGGCGCGCCACGAAGGCGCCGTTCGAGAGATCCTCGGCCACCTGCTGCGCGTCCCAGGGCGCCGCGGCGGCCCCGCGCCGGAACGGGCAGGCCCAGTCGTCGGGGACCGCGCGCCCGCTGAACTGCCGGGCCGCCGAGCGCTCGCCATGCTGGGCGAGCATGGGGTTGACCGAACCGGTCCAGGCGGCGTCGCGGTCGACGATCGAGGCGCGCAGGCGCTCGTAGCGCCCCTCCGCGCGCAGGCGCTCGAACTGGTCGTGGAGGTTGAACACGAGGGCCGGCGTCTCGAAGCGCCGGGCGCGGCGGCTCGCCCCCGGATGCAGCCCGACCAGGAAGAAGCCCTCGCCGCCCAGGCTCAGCGAGAAGTGCGGATCCTCCGGGTCCGAGGCGACCCGCGGGTCGTAGCCCTGGCCGAGGCACTGGTCCTTGTCGGAGAGCGACTGCACCCGCTGCCAGAGCGCCGCCTCGAACGCCTCCTCCGAGAGGGTGCGGGGGCCCTCGAACAGCACCACGAAGCTCTGGAACAGGTTCGGCTGCGCGCGGTAGCGGCAGATGAAGGCCAGGAGCGCCGGATAGATGCGGGTGTCGTCCCAGCCGGAGGTGATGTCGCGGGCGACCACGATCTTCATCTGGCCCCG
Source organism: Methylobacterium sp. FW102-HT35C08 (assembly GCF_058790235.1). Classification (NCBI taxonomy): domain Bacteria; kingdom Pseudomonadati; phylum Pseudomonadota; class Alphaproteobacteria; order Hyphomicrobiales; family Methylobacteriaceae; genus Methylobacterium; species Methylobacterium sp. FW102-HT35C08. Next base: position 4,145,355 of record NZ_JBYTCL010000002.1, read on the forward strand.
CGAGAGGGCGGATTTGGCGCCCACGCAGGGGAACGGCACATGCTGGATGAAGTCCCGGAAGCGCTCGGCAACCGGATGATGGTCGTCATTCGTCGGAAGCTGCATGTGAGAGCTGGGTCAGACCACCGGTATCGCGCACGGTCGCACCCATCGCGGCCCGATCGGCCGAGATGTCGTCCCGAGTTCAATGCCCGGAAAACCGGACTTGGCAGGCATTGTTCCCCAGGCGACGAACCGCATTCCCAGATTGATTTATGTTAAGTCCGACCTTATAGCCCGATTACACGGCTAATACTTGTCAGCTTGACGTATGATTTGATCTGCGGAGCTCGCTCCCGGGCTCGCCTCCGGCGCCCCGGGAAGACCGGGCGTGAAGCCGGCTTCGCTCACGATTGCGGCGCGGCGGACACGCTCGCGTGACCATGCGGGCGGGGGCGGGCTGGCGTTAACCAGCTGATTACCATGCGAACCTAGCGCATCCGACAGAAACGGCGCCCCCGCGCCGCTTGGGCGCTGACAATGAACGCCGTCGATGTTTTGTATTCCTGGTACGCTTCGGCCGCGGCGCACCTCGATCTGTTCGGATCACTCGGTCTATCTCTCGGCTTCATCGCTGGCGTCATGCCGCGCCGGGATCGGATCCTCCTGGCGTCGGCGGCCTGTGCCGCCTGCTTCGGCGCCCATTACCTGACGCTCGGCGCGCTGACGGGCACGGCGATGTGCGCCATCTCGGTGATGCAGAGCCTCGTCTCCCTGCGGTGCTTGGGCATGCCGGGCCGGAGCGGCTGGGTCCCGCCGCTCTTCGCGGCGAGCACCCTCGTGGCGGCCTGCCTGACGGTGGCCACGTGGAACGGCTGGCCGTCGGCCTGCGCGGCCGTCGGCACGCTGCTCGCGACGGCCGCGCGGCTGAACGCGGCGCCGCAGCCCATGCGCCTCCTTTTCCTCGGTGCCTCGCTGTGCTGGGGCGGCCACAACCTGCTGGTCGGCTCGGTCTTCGGCCTGACCTGCGACGTGCTGACGATTTTCGGTCTCGTGATCGCGCTGCTGCGCGCCGTCCAGACCCGCGCGATCGAGCCGGACGGCCTGCGGGCGTAGCCGGGATGCACCCCCGGCCTCGGTCGATCCATCAACATCCGGCCGCTCAAACGGGCCGCGACTCCAGTATCCTGACCAAGATTCCTTAAGGGCTGGCAGGCAGGATCCGGAGCATCGTCAGCACTTCGGAGCCGGCCGCATGTCCGAGCATCGCAAAGAGACGCGGCAGAGGGTCTTCCTCAAGGGCCGCATCGTCTTCAACAACGGGTCGTCGAGCTTCGACTGCCTCGTGCGGGACATGTCCTCCTCCGGCGCGCGCCTCGTCATGAGCGACGCGACGACGCTCCCGGAGGCGTTCGACCTCTACATCCCGCAGAAGGACCGCACATACCGGGCGACCCTGCGCTGGCGCCGGGAGGACGGCATCGGCGTCACGTTCGAGGAGCCGGCCCGGACCGCCGGTTCGGCGCCCGCGCCCGATCCGGCGTCGACCGAGGCCGCTCTGGCGATGCTGCTGAAGCGCGTCAGCGAGTTGGAGACTGAGAACGCCGCCCTGCGTCGGCTGCTCGCCAGCATGGCCCAATCCGGTGACTCGGTGAGCGCCGCCTGAGCGTCAGCCCTGCCCTTCGAGCGCCGCGCGGATCCGCGCGGCGTGCTCGGCCAGGATTGCGTTGTCGGCCATCCCGCCCTCGTGCCGCTTCAACGTCACACCCTCGCGCCGCGGGATGATGTGGACGTGCAGGTGGAACACGGTCTGGCCGCCGGCCGGCTCGTTGAACTGGAACAGCGTCAGGCCCTCGGCCTGGAAGGCTGCCTTCACGGCGCGGGCGACCGTCTGGACGCTCGTCATCAGGGCGCTCAGCGACTCGGGCTCGGCGTCGAGCAGGCCCCGGGCCGGGGCCTTCGGGATCACCAGGGTGTGGCCCTCGCCCTGGGGCATCACGTCCATGAAGGCCAGCGTGTGCGCGTCCTCATAGACGCGATGGCACGGGATCTCGCCCCGCAGGATCTTGGCGAAGATGTTGTCGGGATCGTAGCGGGCGTCGGCCATGCTGCCTCCGGGCATTCTTGAACGGGCGCAGGTTGCACGGGGTGTCGGTCCGCGTCCACACGGGAACCGGTCGCGCGCGGGAACGCTTGCACCGCCGCGGCTGCTGCCGCGCGTGATGGAGTGCAGGAGGGTACCGGATGGCGCATGAGAGCACGGGGGCGATCTACGCGGCGGCCGGCGCCAACCTCGCCATCGCGGCGGCGAAGTTCGTCGGCGGGGCGCTGACCGGCTCGACCGCGATGATCGCCGAGGGTGTGCATTCGGTGGTCGACACGGCCAATCAGGTGCTGCTGCTCGTCGGCATGAAGCGGGCCGAGCGGCCCGCCGACGAACGCCACCCATTCGGCTACGGGCGTGAGATCTACTTCTACGCCTTCGTGGTCGCCCTGATGATCTTCCTCGGCGGCGGCCTGTTCGCGATCTACGAGGGCATCGCGCGGATCCGCCATCCGGAGCCCGACGTGGATGCCGAGATCCTCGGATACCGGCTGCCGGGGATCTGGGTGAACGTCGCGATCCTGGGCTTCTCCATCGCAGCCGAGGGGACGTCGTTCTTCGTGGCGATGCGCCAGTTCTGGGCCGAGAAGGGCAAGCACTCGGCGGTGCGGGCGATCCGGCGCAGCAAGGATCCGACCCTGTTCACGGTGCTGGCCGAGGACGCCGCCGCGCTGATCGGCCTCCTGATCGCGCTGGCCGGCGTCGGCCTGTCCCACATCCTGGAGATGCCGAGCCTCGACGGCTGGGCCTCGGTGGGAATCGGGCTCGTGCTCGTCGGCATGGCCGGATTCCTGATGATCGAGACCCACGGCCTGCTGATCGGCGAGGCGGCCGATCCCGAGATCGTGGCGGCGATCGGCGATCTGGCGCGGGCCGAGCCGGGCGTGCTCCACGTCAACGAGGTGCTGACCCAACACCTTGGTCCATCCGACATCCTGGTCAATCTCAGCATCGACATGGCCGACGACCTGAGCGCCGGCGAGGTCGAGAGCCTCGTGACCCGCCTCGACCGGGCGCTGAAGCAGCGCAGCCCGGACGTCACCCGAGTGTTCATCGAGATCCAGCAGCAGGGCGAGCACGGGGTCCGGGCGGCGGCTTAACAGACGCCGCGCGCTCGGTAGGCTTGGTCCTACTACCGGACGCTGTATGGACAGATGATACAGAGGCGTCCATACAGGCGTACTAATGGTGGAGGCGCCCTCATGCTGAGCATCCGGGATGAGGAGGTTCGCACCCTCGCCGAGATGGTCATGCGGAGGAGCGGCGCGCCCAACCTCACGGCCGCCATCCGGCTCGCATTGCAGAACGAGATCCGGCGCGCGGACGCGGTTGTCCCCTTGGCCGAGCGCGTCCGCGCGCTTCGCGCGAAGGCCCTGTCGGGGGCGACGAAGACGCCGCAAGCTCCGCTGACCAAGGCCGAACGCGACGACCTCTGGGGTGCGTGATGTTCGTCGAGACATCCGCCATCGTGGCAATCCTGGCGGATGAGCCCGAGGCCGGCACCCTCCTCGCGCAGCTTGAGAACGCCAGAACCCGTGAGACCGGGGCGCATGTCCGCCTGGAGGCGACGATCAATCTCGCGCGCATCCTCGGCCTTGAGGTCACTGAGGCGCACGACCTGTACGACGGCTTTCTCGCGGCGGCCGAGATCGCCGTCATCCCGATCACCGATGCCGTCGCCCGCCGGGCCGTCGAAGCCTTTGCCACGTACGGAAAGGGCCGCGGCCATCCGGCCCAACTCAACTTCGGCGACTGCCTGTCCTATGCCTGCGCTGTAGCAAGCGGTGCGCCGATGCTCTTCAAGGGGCGCGATTTCTCCGAGACGGATCTGAAAGCGGCCGATCTCTGAACCGCGTTCGTCAGATCAGGCGCTGCGGCCGACCTGTCGGAGGCTAAGTGCCCAGACCCGCTCCTGCACGGCCTCGTCGCGGCTCTCGGCCGAGGATGGCTTCGGCCGCCGATGCGAGAAGTAGCGGCCGGTGACGCCGTCGAGTTCGGGGGCAGTCGCGACGTGGAGCGAGGTTTCGGCGCCCTTGTCGGGGCTCGACAGGAACGGGCGCATCAGCGACCACGCGGTACCGAACAGGCCGCCGGTGTTCCGGGCGAAGCCGGTGTTGATCACGCCCGGATGCAGGGCGTTGACGGTGATGCCGCTGCCGCCGAGGCGCCGGGCCAGGGCGTAGGTGAACAGGACGTTGCCGAGCTTCGCCTGGGCGTAGGCCCGCATCGCCCCGTAGCGCCGGGCGCCCTCGATGTCGTCGAAGTCGATATGGCCCCGGTAATGGGCCGCCGAGGCGACGTTGACGATCCGCGGCTTCCCGCCGGCCGCCACCGAGGCCTTGAGGGTGTCGAGCAGTTCGAGGGTCAGCAGCACGTAGCCCAGGTGATCCAGGGCCCAGGTGCGCTCGATGCCGTCGACGGTGAGCGTGCGCCGGTCGAAGATCGCACCGGCATTGTTCACCAGCACGTCGAGGCGCGGATAGGCGCCCCGTAGCACGCCGGCGAGGCGCCGGATCTCGGCCTGGGCGGACAGGTCCGCGACATGCGCGTCGACCGCCGCGCCGGGCGCGACGGCGCGGATCCGCGCGGCGCAGGCCTGCGCCTTCTCCGCATCCCGGCCGACGATCGCGACCCGCGCGCCGTGGCGCGCGAGCCCGAGGGCGGTCTCGTAGCCGATGCCGTTGGTCGCCCCGGTGACGAGGCAGACCTGGTCGCGCATCGCGCCGGCCTCAGAACACCGCCTGGCCGACCGCGAAGGCGATCACGACGATCACGATGGCGATCAGCAGGAACAGCCCGAACAGGATCCGCGCCAGCGAGCCCGCGCCCGAGGCGATGCCGGTGAATCCGAGACCGCCCGCGATCAGCGAGATCACGAAGCAGATGAGGGCCCACTTCAGAAGGGTCATGGCGTCACTCCGGCTTGGCCCGCAGGGCGGGCTGACAATTCCTGCCTCAACCGGCGCCAAGCGAGACCGTTCCGCCGAATCTGGCCCGGTCCGCTTTTATTCTCAAGATCGGTCAGGCGGTCTTGGTCACCGGCTGCGCTGGGACGTCGGCGCGCTCCAGCATGATCTCCGCCAGGGTGTGATAGAGCCCGCCGCGGCAGACCGCCTTGGAGGCGGCGTCGGCGATCAGCGCCGCCACCATCAGGGGGATCATCATCGAGTGGTTCTGGGTCATCTCGGTGACGATGACGAAGCTCGTGATCGGCGCCTGGAGCACCCCGGTGAGGTAAGCCACCATCCCGATCAGCACGAGCGCCCCCACCGGCATGTCCGGCAGCAGGCCGTGGACCGTGCCGCCGATCCCGGCCCCGACCGCCAGGGACGGCGCGAACAGGCCGCCTGGGATGCCGCTGATCGAGCTGAGCACGGTGGCGGCGAATTTCAGCGGCGCGTAGCTCCAGCCGGCCGCGGCGTCGCCGTGGAGGATCGCCCGGGCCTCCTCGTAGCCGGTGCCGTAGGCGGTACCGCCCGAGGCGAGCCCGCACAGGGCGACGCACAGGCCGCAGGCCGCCGCGAACAGGACCGGCCGGCCCCGGACCAGCCGCCCGGCGGCGCCGGGCAGCCCGCGGGCGAACAGGATCACGAGGCGGCTGAACACGCCGCCCGCGAGGCCCCCCAAGGCGGCGATCAGAGGCACGATCCAGCCCGCGGCCAGCGGCAGCTCCGCCTGGGTCGTTCCGAAATAGGTGTAGTTCCCCAGGAGCCAGAGGGAGGTCAGGCCCGCGGCCACGATCCCGGCGACGATCAGCCCGGACGAGCGCGCCTCGTAGGCCCGGCCCAGTTCCTCGATCCCGAACACGATTCCGGCGAGCGGCGTGTTGAAGGCCGCCGCCACGCCCGCCGCGCCGCCGGCGAGCAGCAGCCCCGGCAGCCGCTCCGGCGTCAGGCGCCCGAAGGCGGCCATGATCGCGGCGCCGACCTGCACGGTCGGCCCCTCGCGGCCGGCCGAGGCGCCGCAGAGCAGTCCCAGGAATAGGACCATCACCTTGCCGAAGGCGACCCGCGGCGAGATCAGGGCGTAGCGGAAGCCCGCATCGCGAGCGTGGCGGGCGGCGATCACCTGCGGGATGCCTGAGCCCTGCGAGTTTGGGAAGACCGTACGGGCGAGCAGCGCCGCGAGCGCGAACCCCGCCGGCGTGAGCACCAGGGCGATCAGCGGCGAGATCGCAATCAGACGCCGGGATCCGTCCTGCGCGAGATCCGCGCCCTTGGCCATCAGCACGGCGGCGAGGCCGACGCCGATGCCGCCGGCCAGGAACAGCAGCCGGCCGCGCCAGAGCGGATAGGCCTCCATCGAGGCTGAGCGCAGCCGCATGATCGAGCGGCGGTAGCGCGAACGCTTCGGGAGCGGGGCGTCCATCGTCTCCTGCGCCTCGTCCCGCATCTCGATCCTGTCTGAGCTCTGCACCCGCACTGCCGGAGCGAACGCTATACCGCAATCGGCAAGGATTGGCCCCGTCCGGATCCGCGAGGTCCGGCACGGACGGGCGCGCGACGGCGCATAGGCCGCGCGACACCGCACCGATCCGGGCTGCGCGCATGTTCAGATCGGCTGTGGCGCCGACCGCTGCAGCCTGACCCGGCGCGCCGAAAGTCGGAGCCTCGGGCCCGATCGGCGCCAGGCCCGCCCTACCCGTCCGCCTCCGCCGCACAGAGCGCCTCGACGGCCTTCACATAGGCCTTGGCGTCGAACTTCTTGAGCGAGTTCTCGCTCTGATAGCGGACGGTGCCGAAGACCTTGCGCGTCTGCCACGGGCGATCGTGGAGGCCGAACACCCAGGCGACGTTGGTGAAGGAGTTCGGATCGCGTCCGTCGAGGAAGTAGCGGTTGTTGAGCCGGAGCGTGCGCGCGAAGGCCTCCTTGGGCGAAGGCGACCAGTCGAGGATCTTCTTGCCCCAGTACATCCGCAACTGGTTGTGCATGTAGCCGGTCTCGCGCATCTCGCGCATCGCCGCGTTCCAGTACAGATCATGGGTCTCGCCGGCCGCGAGCTGGTCCTCCGAATAGGTGTGCGGGCGGGCATCCTCGGCGTGTTCCGCTAGGGTCTTGCGCGCCCAATCCGGCACTGCCCTGTCGTAATCGTCGTACCCCTCCGTGTAGAAGACGTGGTTCATGGCGAGCTCGCGCCGGACGATCAGCTCCTCCAGATAGGCGCTGTGGTCGTCGTCATCGCCGATTTTGGCCTCCCGCACCGCCAGGGCGATCTCCACCGGCGAGATCTGGCCGAAATGCAGGTACGGACTCATGTGCGAGGCGGCGGCGGCCTCCGGCATGTTGCGCCCGGCCCCGTAGCCCGCGAACCCGTCCTTCAGGAACGCCTTGAGCCGCTTGCGGGCCTGCGTCTCGCCGCCGGTGAAGCGCTTCACCGGCCCGACCACCCGGTCGAGGCTCATGCCGGCGAGCACCGCTTCCGGATCGGAGACGTCGATCTCGGTCTCGAGCTTGAGGCCCTCCGCCTTGCGCTTCAGCTTGCGCGGCGTCAGCTCCGCGATGAATGGGTCCCAGAGCCGGTTGAGCTTCGGCCGCAGCGTCCGCGCGGCATATTCATGCTTCTTCGAGGCCGTCTCGACGGGCACGACCACGTCGCCCTCGACCTGAACGATCCGCGTCGTGACGGCCGCGGCGATCTCCCGGTACCAGCCCTTCTGGATGGCGAGATAGCCGCGGTCGAGAACGAGCAGCGCCGCGTCCGCGGACAGGTCAATCGCCACCTTTGCGGGTGAGGCCTTGCGCATCACGAAGCCGATCCCGCGCGTCTCAAGACCCGCCTTCGCGTCCGCGAGCCCCTGAAGCAGAAACGCGTAGTGCCGGGCATTGGCTTCGGGGAAGCCGCTAGCGCCATCGAGCAGACCGAAGCAGGCGACAACCGGCAGGTTCAGCCGGTTCGCCTCCTTGATGGCAAATTCCAGGGCCGGGTTGAACTGGGCCCGATTGGCCTGCTGCAGGAGGTACAGGACGTAATCCCCGTCTCCGCGCGGCTCGACATCGTTGAGGACCCGGATCCGTTCACCCTGAATCGCCATGCGCACCCTGACCCTTGCTTCAGCCGTCCCACGGAAGACTTGGCCGGAGAGCTAGAGCGCAGGGCGAATTCGTCTCTCGGCGGCTCCGAGATGAGAAGACGCAGTCGAACCGTGGGGCGGCGCGCCGCGTGATCCGACAAAACCGCGCCTGATCAGGACCTTATGGGATCTTCCGTCGCCCTGGTCCGCGAAAATTCAGACTTCGGCCGCGATGCACCGCATGCGACATTTTCAACACAGCCGTCCGCGCACGCGTGTGCAGACGCACAAAAGGACAGCCCTGCTGTCCTGATCCCCTTGTAATTTTCGCCCATCAGCGCAGATTGTGCAGCGCGGGAGAGCGATGGCGTCGCCCTTCCGCAGCCCTTCTTGGGCGTTTCCTCCCTAGACTTCGGGCCGCTCCTTCGGGAGTGGCCTTTTTTCTTTTTAGGCCCCTGATCCGGCGCCCTTTGTCATCGGAGCGCCCCCCGTGTGGCTGGATCCCGCCTGCGCCGGGCGCCATGCTGGCCGCGAGCGCCGAAACAGGCGCGGTTGAGGATACGCCATGAGGATTTTCGCCGCGCTGCCGGCATTCGCCTGCCTGCTCGCCCTCGCCGGCCCGGCGCCTGCTGCGGACGCACCGCGCTTTCAGGTCGACCCATCCTGGCCGAAGCCGCTGCCGAATGACTGGATCATGGGTCAGGCGGCCGGCGTCGCCGTGGACGCGCAGGACCATGTCTGGGTGGTCCAGCGGCCCCGGACGCTCACCGATGACGAGAAGGCCGCGAGCCTCGATCCGCCGCGCACCAAGTGCTGCAAGCCGGCTCCGTCGGTGCTGGAATTTGACCAGGCCGGCAACCTTCTGCGGAGCTGGGGCGGCCCGAGCGCGGGCTACGACTGGCCGACCAACGAGCACGGGATCCAGATCGACGGCCAGGGTTTCGTCTGGATCGCCGGCAACGGCGACCAAGACGGGCAGCTCCTGAAATTCACGCCCGACGGCAAGTTCGTCCTGCAGATCGGCAAGTCCGGCCCGCAGACCGACAGCCGCGACACCAGCCGCCTGGGCAAGCCCGCCAATGTCGACTTCGACATGGCGGCGAACGAGGTCTACGTCGCGGACGGCTATTACAACCACCGCATCATCGTCTTCGACCGCGATACGGGCGCGTTCAAACGGATGTGGGGCGCCTACGGGAAGCCGCCGACCGACGACAAGCTCGGCCCCTACGACCCGGCGGCGGCGCCGTCGCAGCAATTCGCCAACCCGGTCCACTGCGTGCGGATCGCCCAGGATGGGCTGGTCTATGTGTGCGACCGGACGAACGACCGCATCCAGGTGTTCAAGAAGGACGGGACCTTCGTGAAGGAGTTCTTCGTCGAGAAGAACACCCGGGCGAACGGCTCGGTCTGGGAGCTGGCCCTGTGGCCGGACGCCGACGAGACTTACCTGCTCAACGCCGACGGGGCCAACAACGAGGTCCGGACCCTGTCGCGGGCCACCGGCGAGGTGGTCGGGGCCTTCGGCCGGAACGGGCGCATGGCGGGCCAGTTCCACTGGGTCCACAACCTCGCGGTCGATTCGAAGGGCAACGTGTTCACCACCGAGGTCGACACCGGCAAGCGGGCCCAGAAGTTCCTGGCGCTCGGGGACTTCGTGCTGCGCAAGCGCACGCCGTGAGCGCGACGGGTCGCCGTGAGAGCGGGGCGCCGTGCCTGAGCCTCGCGGCGCTCCCGCCGGCCCGTATCGGTGGAGTCTTCGCCTCGGGTGGGTGCTATCGTAGGTCGACAGGCATGACGCAGCGGCGGGATCATGGGTCTACTTGATGGATTGCTGGGCCACGGCAGCGCGGTCGATGCCGCCTCCCTCGAGCGCAGGCTCGAGGGAATCCTGATCGAAGGCGAGACGGCCCGCCTCGCCTTCAAAATCATCCGGGACGTGTTCGTGTTCACCGAGCGCCGCGTTATCCTGATCAACGTGCAGGGTGTCACGGGCAGCAAGGTCGAGTTCCTGTCCGTGCCCTACCGGGCCATCGTGCGCTTCTCGGTCGAGACGGCCGGCACGTTCGATCTCGATGCCGAACTCAAGATCTGGGTGTCAGGTACGCCGCAGCCGATCGAGCGTACCCTGAAGAAGGGTACGGACGTGCGCGGCATCCAGCGCGCCCTGGCGGAGGGGGTGTTGCGCTGACGGCGCGACGCAGTCGGCGTCTCCCTCAGCGCGTCGCGCTCGACCCGCCGCGGCTCGCCGCCAGCGCCGCGGCCTTGCCGGCCGCCGTGTAGAGGTCGAGGCGGGAGTAGACGCCGAACTCCGAGCCGTCGTCGAGGAAGCCGCCGCCCGGTCCCTGCGTCTCGGTGAGGATGGCGTTGGCCTCGTCGAGCGTCAGCGACGGGAAGGCCGCGGTGAGCAGGTGGCCCGCCTCCGGGGCGACCTTGGCCACGTCTTCCCGGCGGCCGGCGATCTCCGGATGCACCACGGGCAGGCCGTAGGTCTGGGTCGCCGCGTAGAACGCCGCGTTGGCGGCCGGATCCTTGAACCGGCTGTCATCCTTCGCGGCACAGGCCGCCACCGTGTCGCCGCAGCCGGCCTTCAGCGCCGCGGTCATGGCCGCCCGGGCCTCCGTCAGGAGCGCCCGGTAATCGGTCACGCCCACCGTCTTGTCGGCCTCGGCACTGGCCTTGTCGAGCACGGCCGGGTTCTTCCGGATCTGGCCGACATAGGCCGGATCGTTGGCCAGCAGGTGAGCCAGGGCGTGGAGCGAGGTTGCCCGCCCGCCGAGCACGTCCATCGCGTAATGGGCGCCGACGATGATCCGGTCGTTGCCGTACTCGGCCGCGCGCGCGACCATCTGCTGGTAGCGCTCCGGCACGAGGAGCGCGAGCAGCATGGACTCGGTATAGCCGTAGGTGGTGTGGCCGCTCGGGTAGGACGGGCTGTCGACGAGGTCCTGCGAGGGCCCGCGCAGCCAGTCGAGGCTGTGGGAGGGATCGCCGAAATAGTCCTTGCCGCGATAGGCCCGGAGGCGCGGCAGGGTCTGGAACGGCCGCGAATTGCCGTAGCGGTCGGCACCGGGGCTGCCGGCGGGCCGGTCGTAGGCTTTTCCGAACACGTCGGTCACGGCGCCGTCCGCCAGGATCGCGGCGGCCTCGGCCGAGACCGCATGCTTGCCGTTGGTGGTGGCGTTGGCGAAGAAGTACTTGCCGGAATTCGAATCCGACTTGCTCACGTTGTTGGTGTAGCCGATCAGGTTGGCGACCGCCGGGGCGATGCTCGTGAAGGTCTTGTAGTCGCTGTAGGTCGCCTTGGCGTGATAGGCCTGGGCGAGCGTCGTGCCGAGACCGTCGGCGAGGTTCGCGGCGTTGCCGTCGGTGATGAAGCAGTCCCGCAGGGCGAGCTGCTGCTGCTCGGGGAACGGCAGGAGGATCGGCTGCTTGAGATCGCCGGTCTGGATGTCGCCGGTGACGCGTAGATTCGCGTCGAGCGCCGCCCGGCCGTCCGGCGCGGTCTGCAGCCGCGCCACCGGGACGAGCCCGCGCAGGGCCGTCAGGTTGGCGGACGATTGCGCCTGCGCCTGGAGGGGCAGCGCGGCCCCGAGCAGCACCAACCCGACCTTCAGCGCTCCGGCCATTCTGCCCTCCCCCGCTCGCCGTTGCCCGGCCAGACGCTATCCCCGCGCCCGGGCCCGGATCATGAAATTGTCGTAGGTATACTCCGCCACCTGGAACCAGAGGTACTCCTCGTTGCGGAAGGTGCGCATCGCCTCGTAGACCCGACGGAAATCGGGGTTCTTGGCGGCGATCTCGCCGTAGACGTCGTTGGCGTTCTTGAGAGCGGCTTCCATCACCTCCTGGGGGAAGGGGCGGAGCTGCGCCCCCGCGGCGACGAGCCGGCGCAAAGCCTGGGGGTTGCGCGCGTCGTACTTGGCCTGAACATCGGCACCGACCTCGGCGGCGGCCATCCGGAGGACAGCCTGATAAGCCTTCGGCAGCGCCTTCCACTTCTCGGCGTTGAACCAGAAGTGCAGCATCGCGCCGCCCTCCCAGAAGCCGGGATAGTGATAGACCGGTGCGACCTTCTGCAGGCCGAGCCGCTCGTCGTCGTAGGGGCCGATCCACTCGGCGGCATCGAGCTTCTTGCTCTCCAGGGCGGCGTAGATCTCGGGACCCGGCACCGCCTGCGGCTGGACCCCGAACTTGGCCAGCACCTGCCCGCCCATGCCGCCGATCCGGAACTTAAGGCCCTGGAGGTCGGCGAGGCTCTTGATCTCGCGCCGGAACCAGCCGCCCATCTGGGCACCGGTATTGCCGCCGGGCAGACAGACCAAGCCGGCCTTCGCGAAGACCTCGCCGAAGAGTTCGGCGGCGCCTCCCGCCTGCCACCAGGCGGCGGCGCCCCGCGCGTTGAGGCCGAACGGGATCGCGGTGGCGAGCGCGAAGGTCGGGTCCTTGGCCATGCCCAGCGTCGCGGGGCCGTGGCCCATCTCGACGGTGCCCGCCGCCACGGCGTCCAGCAATCCGTCCGCGGGCACCGGCTCGCCCGGGCCCTGCACCTGGATCTGGAAGCGCCCATCCGTGGCCTCGGCCACGATCCGGCTGAGCGCCTCGGGCGCGCCGAACAAGATGTCGAGACTCTTCGCGTAAGCCGAGGACAGACGCCAGCGCAGTTCGGGTGCGCCCTCCGCGCGGGCGGGAGCCGCCAACGGCCCGGCGATCGCGGCGGCCGCGCCGAGGCCGGCGGTCAACACCGTCCGGCGCCGCGTCCCGGCCGTGGGGGGGTGCGCGATGTAAGTCTCGTCCAACGGCATCTCGTTCGAGCAACTCCGATCCGGCCGGCGCGGGATCGGCGGCCGCAGGTAGCACGTCCGCGCCGGTTCTCGAAAGTCGCGGGCGCCGGGGCCAGTTCCGTCCCGGCTCGAAACGGGCATCCGCCCGTGCTACGCGCCGCGAATGCAATCAGAGCCCGCCGTCACCCTGCACACCGTCTGCGGCCTGGAGGAGCTGGCGGGCCACAGCGCGCGCGGCGTCAGCCATGTCCTGTCCCTGCTCGATCCCGGCACGCCGGAACCCGAGGCGTTCGCGGGCTACGGCCTCCATGCCCGGACGACCCTGCGCTTCCACGATTGCCTCGGCCCCGGCGAGGGCCTCGTGCCGCCGCAGCCCGAGCACGTCGCGGCCATCCTCGACTTCGGACGGCAGCTCGACGGTGCCGCCCATCTCCTGGTGCATTGCCATTACGGCCTGTCGCGCTCGACGGCGGCGCTGCTGATGGTGTTCGCGCAGGCCGAGGCCGAGACGTCCGCCGAGGCGCTGGTGGCGCGCCTGCACGCCCTGCGCGAGCCCGCCTGGCCCAATGCCCGGATGATCGGCTTCGCCGACGCGATGCTGAACCGGGGCGGGCAGCTCAGCGAAGCGGTCCGGCAGCTTCACGCCCTGCAGCTGCGGGTGCGACCGCACCTCGCCGACCTGCTGCGCGGCCTGGGCCGCGGCGCGGAGGTCGATGCCGCGGGCGGCTAGGGCGCGAAAAGAGCCTCCCGCGGGCCGTCACTTCCCGGCCGGCGTGAAGCTTCCGTCCTTCCAGACGTAGAGCACGTAGCCCTGCGCGGTGACGTCGCCCTTGGCGTCGAAGCCAACCGTCCCGAGCACGAGGTCGAAGCGCTCCGTGTGGAGGGCCTGGGCGACGGCCCGCGGCGCGGCGGAATGGGCGAAGTTGCCGGCCGCGACCAGCGCCTGCATGGCCGCGTAGCCGTAGATCGTCGAGCCGGTCGGCTCGACGCCCTCAGCCTTGAACGCCTTCACCACGCTCGCCGCGGCGGGCTGCCGGCTCGGGTCGAGGTAGAAGGTCATCAGCACGCCGTTGCTGGCCGGCCCGGCGATCTTGGCGAAGTCCGGCGTGGCGATCGCTGAGGTGCCGAACCATTGCGGGCGAAAGCCTCGGTCGGCGGCAACCTTCACCAAGCGGCCCATCTCGGTGGCATCGCCGCCGTAATAGACCACCTCGATCCCCGCAGCCTTGAGGCGATCCGCCAAGGCGGCATCGTCGGCGTCGCTGGGGGAGAAGGACAGCGACAGCGCCTCATTGACGCCGATGCGGTTGAGATTGTCCTTGGTGGCGGCCGCGAGGGTGCGGGATGCCGGGGTCGGGTCCTGGATCAGCGCGATCTTCCGGTCCCGAAAGCGCTCGGCCAGGACGGCTGCCGACAGCCGGGCCTGGTCGTCATCGCGCCCGCAGACGCGGAAGACGGTCGGCAATCCCCGGTCGGTGAGCCGCGCCGCCACCGAGGCGGCGGTGATCATCACGACGCCGTTCTGGGCGTAGATGTCGGAGGCCGCGATCGAGGCGTTGGAGCAGACATGGCCCACGACGAGGCGCACGTCGGAGCGCACGAAATGGTTGGCCACCGCCGTCGCGGTGTTCGAGTCGCAGGCGTCGTCCTGGACGTCGAGGGTCACGGGCTGGCCGTCGAGGCCGCCCATGGCGTTCGCGTCCCGGGCCGCGGCCTCGACCCCGCGCAGCACCTGCTCCCCGACCGCCACGTAGGGCCCCGAGCGCGGAACCGCCACGCCGATCACGATGTCGGCCGCCGCCGGGGCGGCGGACAGGAGCGCAACACACAGGCTCAGGGAGATGAGCGCGGGCCGGAACGGCCCACCTGCGGGGACGACGCGTCCGATCTTCATCGGCCTCTTCTAGGCATCCTTGCGTGCGGCAGCCACGGGCGAAGCGGAGTGCAATGGCCACACCTTTCCCGCACCGCACCCGAAGCCCATACGCGAGGATAGCGGGAAACGCGATTTTTTTCCGTCGCGCCCCGGGGGCGGGCCGCACCTTACTTCGCGTAGTAGTAAGCGGTCGCGACCGAGGAGAGGGGCCCGGTGGCGCTGCTGAAGGCGGAGAGCACCTTGGAGACCTCGGTGAACGGCGCGTTCGAGACGTAGATGAGGTCGCGGTTGCGCATCCGGAACGCCTGGGAGACGAACAGGCTGTTGGGGTCGCGCATGTCGATCCGGTAGACCACCGGCACGAGGGGCGTGCCGAGCAGCCGTGAGCCCGGGCTGAGCCGGCGCACGACGCTGGCGGGTTCGAAGCGGAAGATGAACGTGCCGGCCGGGTCGGCGGCGAAGTCCGACAGGCCGCGCGCCTTGGCGAGCGCCTGCGCCAGGGTGATGCCGTCGGCCTGGAACGGCAGCTCGGTGCTGTTGCCGAGCGCGCCGACCGCGATGAAGGTCTGCGGATCGCGCACCAGCGTGAGCACGTCGTTGGGCCGCAGGTAGATGTTCTCCTTGGGGTTGGACACCACCGTGGTCAGCGGCACCGTGGCGGTGACCGGCCCGCGCGACAGCCGCACGAAGGTCTCGTTGACCGGCGCGCGGTTGCCGCCGGCGGCGGCGATGACGTCGAGGATGCGGTCGCCGTGGCCCGAGAGCGGCAGGCGGGCGCCGGCCGCGCCCTCGCCGGTGACGGTCACGGCCTGGCTGATCGGCCGGGTGACCGAGACCAGCACCTGCGGCTGGATGGCTTTGCCGGCGAGTTCGGTCTCGATCAGCGCCTGCACGTCCTGGGTGCGGCGGCCGGCGACCTTGATGCGGCCGGCATAGGGCACCGAGATGGCGCCGTCGCGCCCGACCGGCTGCTCGGGGATCAGGGCGGACTTGGAGCCGGCCGAGAACCGGTCGGCGACCAGCGGCCCGGAGAACAGGCCGCCGGAGCCGGCTTCCCAGACTGAGACCGAGACCATGTCGCCGATGCCGATGACCGGCTCGGTCGAGGGGCGGTGATCGCCGAACGAGGCGAGCAGGCTGTCCAGCGGCCGGCCGCGCAGGGCCTCGACCACGCTGGGCGTGACGTCGATGATCTCGTAGCGCGCCAGCAGCCCGCCGTCGGCGGTCGCCACCTCCGCTCCCGCCTGGATCGCGCTCGCCGTCGGACCCGCCGCGGGCAGGTACGTGCAGCCCGACATCGCCGTCGCGGCGAGCAGGGCGAGGGGAAGTGTGCGCATCCAGATGTTGCCCATCGGTATTGCCGAGCCCGTGCCTAGCCCAAGGCGGCCTGGGTGTCCGTAGCGGGTGGGCCACACTGCACCCGCGACGGTCGAGCCCGCGGATTCATCCTCGCTAAGCACAGCTTTTTCAGGGCAAGCAGGGGAAAACACCGCTTGCGGCAGCGCGACAGCACTATCGGGTTCTGAAAATAGCCGCCCGCAAACCGGGCGGATCGGCGTCGCCCGGCTCGACCCCGCGCGCGGCAGCGCTCAGTTGCCCTGCGTGACGGCCGTGTTGATCCGGTCGTAGACCGTATTCAGTCGCGACACGTAAAATCGGATGCTTCCGACTGCGACGACGAACACCAGGAAGCCGATCAGCGCATATTCCAGCGCCGTCGATCCGCGAGCATCCCGCTTGAATCGTGTTCCTTCGGCGATCGTCCGACCCGCGAGGCCGGCTAGGATACGGACCAGCGGGGTGCCCGCCCCCGTCCTGCCGCAACTCGGCTCGTCCATGGTCGAAACGCCCTCTCGCTGAGCGGTGCCACGGAGGTGGCCGCTCAGCCCGGGATCATGTCTAGCGTTCCTGCACTTGCCGCCGGCTTAATGGAATGCGCGACACAGCGTTATCAAACAGGCTTAAACAGGACTTGGCTTCCGCCAGGGCGCGCCCGATCACGCAGACGCGCCCGCCGGCTGGTCAGGCGTGACCGGCCTTGTGGCGGAGATCATCGATCCGCTTGGAGGCCTCAGCCTTATCGAGCTCCGGGTCGAACGCCTCGGGCGCCTTGGCCTCCTCCGACAGCGTCTTGAGATAGGACGCCTGAGCGCCGGTCATCGGCTCGCCGCCAGTGGTCCACTGGTCCGGATCCTTGATCTGGTTCGAGCTGTCCTTGGGATCGGTCTTGGGATTGTCCGAAGCCGCTGCGGCCTTCTGATCGGACTTCGACGCTGACTTCCCGGCGGTGTTGGCCATGGATCTATGTTCCTGAAATGTTCTGTCTTCACAGATGGGAACGCATGGTCTGTCGGGTGGTTCCAGGCCCACCGCACGATGCTCGGATCGATGCGGCGATCTTTCCTTCCCCGCTCCTCGTCCTATTGATGAACCTCACGGTGCCCAGGGCGCCTCGGAGCCGCGGTGGTCCTGATGAATCCGCAGACGAGGACGACGCACGATGCGGCGATGGCGACTTCCGCCGCGCAGGTCCTCGTGGTCATGGGCGTCTCGGGTTCGGGCAAGAGCACAGTCGCCGCCCTGATTGCCGAGAAGCTCGGCTGGATCTTTGTCGACGGCGACAGCTTCCACACCCCCGAGCACGTGGCGAAGATGCGTGCGGGGCACGCCCTGGACGACGAGGACCGCGCGCCCTGGCTTGCCCGGATCGCGGTCTGGATCCGGCATCGGCTGGAGGCAGGGGAATCGGGCGTTGTGGTCTGCTCCGCCTTGCGGCGGGCCTACCGGGACGTCCTCACCGGCGGGAATCCCCGGGTGCGCGTCGTCTTCCTCGACGGCGACCAGGCCCTGATCGCCGGCCGCCTCGTCGCGCGCCAGGGGCATTTCATGTCGCCCCGCCTTCTGGACAGCCAGTTCGCCACGCTCGAGCCTCCGGGTCCAGACGAGCACCCGATCACGGTCGGGATCACCGAGCCGCCCGAGCGGATCGCGGACCGCGTCGTGGCACAGCTCGCGGCCGAAGCGCGCGCCGAGACCGGAGCAGAGTGAATCGATGGGATCGGAGCCCGCCAAAGCCGCCGGGATCGCCCTGGTGATCTCGGACGTCGACGGCACGCTGGTGACCGGCGACAAGCGCCTGACCGCCGCCACGGTCGCGGCCGTGGGCCGGCTGCGCGCGGCCGGGATCGGCTTCAGCATCGCCTCGGCGCGGCCACCGATCGGGCTTCGGAATCTGGTCGCCCAGCTCGGCCTCGATCTCCCGATGGGGGCGTTCAACGGCGCCAGTGTGGTGCGGCCCGACCTGTCGTCCATCGAGGAGCGCCTCATTCCGGAACCCGCTGCCCGGGCCGCGCTCGATCAGCTCCTGGCCGCCGGGCTCGATGTCTGGGTCTTCGCCGAAGGCGCCTGGTGCCTGCGCGATCCGGACGGCCCCTATACGGATCTGGAACGCCGCACGATCGGCGCGGAGCCGCGCGTCGTGGCCGACCTAGGCATGCTCATGGGCGCCGCCTCCAAGATCGTCGGCGTGAGCCGCGACCACGCCCACCTCGCCGCCTGCGAGGCGCAGATCGGGGCGGCCCTGGCCGACCGGGCCACGGTGCATCGCTCGCAGGCCTATTATCTCGACGTCACGCCGCCCCACCTCGACAAGGGCCGGTTCGTGACCTGGATGAGCGCGCATCTCGGCATTCCGCCCGAACGGATCGCCACCTTCGGGGACGCCGGCAACGATCGGCCGATGTTCGCCCGCAGCGGCTTCTCGGTGGCGATGGGCAACGCCGAGGCGGCCGTGCAGGCGGCCGCGCAGGCCGTCACGGACAGCAACGACGCGGACGGCTTCGCCCACGGCGTGGCGCGTTTCATCCTGCCCTGACGCGCGCCGGCTTCGTCGGCGCCCGAACCCGACCGCACCAATCTGTGGATAACGCTGCCAGCAGCCGGAAGGCCGTCCGGCTGTTGCCGGCGAAGCACAGATCCGGGCGCGACCGCGCCCGATGCAGCCGTCGCCCACAGGCTGCCGAACCGAGGCCGCTTTCCGGCCTCATTTGCCCGCGACCTAGCTTAGCCACAGAACAAGCAGATCCGGGTCTCGGCATGCATCGCCTTCTCTTGGCCGCCGCCATCGCGGTCGTGCCCGCCGTCGCCTTCGGGCAGGGCGCGCGCGACAACATCGACGCGCTGATCGAGCAGCAGGCCAAGGCGAACGGGGTTCCGGCGAGCTTCGTCCACGCGGTGGTGAAGCGCGAGAGCAACTACAACCCGAAAGCCAAGGGCGGCAGCGCGCTCGGGCTCATGCAGATCAAGCACGCGACCGCGCGCAGCCTCGGCTACACGGGCGACGCCGCCGGGCTCTTCGATCCGGCGACCAACCTGCGCTACGGCGTGGCCTATCTGGCGGGCGCCTACCGCACCGCCCAAGGGAACGTCAGCCAAGCCTACCAGTACTACAACCGCGGCTATTACTACGCCGCCAAGCGCCAGGGCATCTCCACCGAGGTCGCCTCGGTGGTCGCCCCCGTGGCGGCTTCGGCCAGCGCCCTGGCGAGCCTGTTCGGCGGCGGCGCGGCCGACCGCACCGCTAGCCCGGCCGCGTCCGCCCTGGCCTACGCGCCGAGCGCCGCCATGGTGGCGGAGGTGCCGAGCGAGCGGGTCGAGGTGCCCCTGCCGCCGCGCCGCCCGGCCGGTCTCGACGGGGCGACGGTCCAGCTCGCGAGCCTGTCCGTCGAGCCGTCCGCGGCCGCCGCGGCCCCGTCCCCGGCAACGGCGGACCAGAGCGGCGCAGTCCAGGCCGTGGAGGTCCCGCTCCCGCCGCGCCGGCCCGCGGGCCTCGCCAGCGCCGTCGCCGTGGCGGATGCGCGTTCCGCCGAGATCGCGGAGTTGCGCCTGTCTCCGCAGCCGCAGGCGGAGGCCGCCCCGGCCACCGAGGCGGTCGAGGTGCCGCTGCCGCCGCGTCGTCCGTCGCTTCAGATGCTGGCCGCCGCCACGCCGCGGCGCGCGCCGGCCAGCGTGGCCGTTCGCGAGGCCGTGGCCCTGCCGGTCGAGTGACAGAGGCGCGGAGCCGCCTTCGACCGGCCGCAGACAGCCTTGGCCGGACGTCTGCCCACACAAGGATCATGCCCAAGGCTTGACCATCGGTGCGTTCCGCAACACATAGGCGGCACGCCAGCAGCGTGGTTGGACCGGCCCGGTATGCATCGGCGCCCGGTTGCAGCGGCCGGACACAGGCGGCGCAACACAGACCTCAGGGCAGGATACGTCAGTCTCCGCGCAGATGCTCGGGCAGCGTGCTGCCCTGCGGGATCGTGGATAGCGGTGGATCGCGAAGCGGCAGGTATGCAGGGCACGGACTCTGCTTTCGAGCTGGCAGGAAAGCGGACTGCGCCATGAGCGGCGTGTTGGAACAGGAATCTCTCTTTCTCACGGACCTCGGGCGCCGCGTTCGGCACGCGCGCACCGTGCGCGGGCTGTCGCGCAAGGTCCTGTCGCAGACGTCGGGCCTGTCCGAGCGCTACATCGCGCAGCTGGAAGGCGGCCAGGGCAACGTCTCGATCATCCTGCTGCGGCGGGTGGCGAACGCCATGGGCGTGCGCCTGGACGACCTGATCACCGGCAACGACGCCCTGCCCGACTGGCCTCTGGTACGCGACCTTCTCAGCCAGGCCAGCCCGGCCCAGATCGCCGCCGCCAAGGAGGCGCTGTCCGGCGGCAACCGGCCCGAGGCGAGCAACCGCCCGCGGGTGGCGCTGATCGGCCTGCGCGGCGCCGGCAAATCGACCCTCGGCAAGCTCGCGGCCGAGCGCCTCGGCTGGACCTTCGTGGAGCTGAACGCCGAGATCGAGCGCGAGAACGCCCTCTCGGTGCAGGAGATCTTCGCGATCTACGGCCAGGAGGGCTACCGGCGCCTGGAGCAGGCGGCCCTGCGCCGGCTGACCGAGCACCCCGGGCCGCTGATCCTGGCGACCAGCGGCGGGATCGTCGCCGAGCCGCTGACCTACGACCTGCTGCTCCAGGCCTTCTACACGATCTGGCTGCGCGCCCGGCCCGAGGAGCACATGAGCCGGGTCCGCGAGCAGGGCCATCTCGCCACGACGGGCGACCATGCCTCGGCGATGCAGGAACTGCGTGCCGTGCTGGCGAGCCGGGAGCCGCTCTACGCGCGGGCACCGGCCACGGTCGACACCTCCAACATTCCGGTCCAGACGATGCTGGACCGGCTGACGGCGGCGATCGAGGCCCGGTTCAAGCACCCGGTGCCGACCGCGGACTGATCCGCTCCCGCCGGGTCCGGTGACAGCCATGCCGCCGACGCAGCCCTTCCGGCGCGTCGGCCCTTGATCACTGCGGCGCAACACACCACGCTAGGGTCAGATCATCGACCCTGCGGAGCGGGGTCCACCACCCTGCCCTGACCCGGCGCTGCACGGCAGAGCGGCGGCGAGCAAGCCCGGAGTCTCGGACATGAGCATCCGACCATGAGCGCCAGCCCAGCCTTCAACCGCGAATCCCACGATCCCGCGGGCCATGATCTCGCGGTCTTGGACCCGGTCTGGTCGCGGCTTCGCGCCGAGGCCGAGGACGTGCTGCGCAGCGAGCCGCAGCTCGCATCCTTCATCGTCGCGACGCTCCTGAACCACGCCACCCTGGAGGGGGCGGTGTCACACCGGGTCGCCGCCCGGCTCGGCCACCCGTCCCTGACGGCCGACCTCGTCGCGCACGCATTCCACGAGGCGATCACCGCCGATCCGAGCATCGGGCAGGCGTTCCGCGCCGATATCGGTGCGGTGATCGACCGCGATCCGGCGACGCTCAGGGCCCTCGAACCGGTGCTCTACTTCAAGGGCTTCCACGCCCTCCAGGCCTACCGGCTCGCCCATCACGTCTGGAATCGGGGCCGACGCGATCTCGCTCTCTACCTCCAGAGCCGGGTCTCGGAGGTGTTCCAGTGCGACATCCATCCGGCCGCGCGGATCGGACGGGGCGTGTTCCTCGATCATGCCACGGGGCTCGTGGTCGGCTCGACCGCGGTGATCGAGGATGACGTGTCGATCCTCCACGCCGTGACGCTGGGCGGGACCGGCAAGCAGCGCGGCGACCGCCACCCGAAGATCCGCCGCGGCGTGATGATCGGGGCCGGCGCCAAGATCCTCGGCAACATCGAGGTCGGGGCCTGCGCCCGGGTGGCGGCCGGCTCCGTGGTGCTGCGCCCGGTGCCGCCCAACACCACGGTGGTCGGTGTGCCGGCCCGGGTGGTCGGCACCGCGGGTTGCGACGATCCGGCCCGGGCGATGGATCAGCTCGTTGCCCTCGATCAGTTCATCCATCTCGGCGACGGCATCTGAGGCGGTCGCGCGGTGCGAATGGCCGCGCTTGCCGCTCCGTCGCAGGCGTGGCAAGCCCACCGCCCATCAGCGGCGCCGGCGCCGCTAGGGAGATCAGACAGCGTGACCAAAGCCGAAACCGCGAAGCTCCAGGACTACCTGCGCCGCAAGTTCGCGAACAACAACATCCGCCTGACCGCGATGAAGACCGGCGATTCCGCCGAGGTGTTCATCGGCGAGGAATCGATCGGCGTGATCGCCGACGACAAGGAGGATGGCGACGATTCCTTCGTGTTCCGGATGGCGATCCTCGACATCGACCTCGAGGAAGACGCCTGAGGCTCGACGGCCCGGTCCATATGATCCCCACGCGGATTCTACCTCGGGGGATCGCTTCGGAGGCTCTCAGTCTCCCCTAGGGGCGTGGGCGTCGCCATGACGCTGAAGCATCCGCGCCATCATCGCGGGGCCGCGCAGCCGAACCCGGGATCCGGAACCGCCGTCAGGGCAAGATCTTGGCGCACCAGCGTCTCGGAGGACCCGGCTCGCCTTCGGCGCCCCGGAATGACCGCGCGTTCGATCGGTCTGCCGGCCCGATCTCCGGCGGCAGCACAATCCGCGATCGCGCGCTTCGTCCCGGAAAGGCCCGCTCGGATGCGAGTGCTCCGGGTTCCACCCATGGTGGCCTGTGCACGGGTTAACGCTAACGCGGGGTCGTGCTTAACAACCGGTAAATGGCAGGGCTACACTGCGCGCAACCTGTACAGGAGCGCGAATAATGGTCTTCACGCCCGCCGCCCTCGAATCGATCCGGACGCTCTGCATCGGTCTTGCGCTCTCGGGCCTGATCGCCAGCGCCTTCGAGCTGTTCGCGGCGCGGCGGGCGAGCTTCAGCCTGCTGGAGCGCGGCGGTCTGCCGGCTGTGGCGGCCCTGCCGATGCTGGCTTTCTCGGCCCCGTTCATCATCCTGCGCAACACCGTGCGCGGTCGGCGGATCGAGAGACGCCCGATGCCGTTCGTCATGCTGGCCACGGTGATCGCCTGCGGCTGGAGCCTGCTCTCGGGGCGCGTCGCCCTCGATCTCGCGGCGATGCTGGTCGGCGCCTGAGCGTCGCCGCGGTCAGGGCTCGGCGGTCGCGACCTGTGCGGTACCGTCCTTGCCTTCCAGGGAGACCCAGGCCGGTCCATCCTGGCCAGCCCGCTTGATGAAGCTGTATCCGGTGCGCCGCCAGGAGCGGATCGCGTCGGTCTTGTTGTCGAGGATGAAGTCGCCGCGATCGGTGCGGATGGTGAGCACCGCGTGCCCCTCGTTGGTTTCGTCGATCACCACGGTCATCAGCAGGGCGCGCCGCGGCAGGCCGCGCTCCACCAGCATGCGCCGCTTCAGAAGCTGGTAATCCTCGCAATCCCCGAACCCGTCATCCGGGAAGTCCCAGCGGTCGACGAGCCCCCAATGGGCCTGATCGGTGATCGGCCGGATGCGCGCATTCACCCGCCGGTTGACGCTCTGCAGCGTCCGCCACACCGCGACGGTGAGAGGAATCGCGGACGGCTCGGCGGTGTCGATCGTGCATTCCTGGGGGATGCGCGCGCAGAAATCGGCCCAACCCGCAATGGCACGCACCGGTCCGGTCGGCTCGGCGACCGCGACTTCATCGGGCAGGACGAGGCGCGCATGGGCATGCGTCGTGGCGCCGCCCATCGTGAGAATCGTGCCGACCAGAGCGAAGCTCAACATCTGGCGCGCCCGGCGCACCGGATCCGTCCAGCCACGCCACCGCAGCCCGCCGAACGTCTGACACGAGAACCCGCCATCCGCGTGCCGCATGGTTCAAGCCCCCGCCGCCCGATGATGACGGAAAGGTGACACGCTCGCACGCAGCGCACAATGGCCGGAAGCGGCGTAGATAACGTGCAAAACGACGGACGGTTCCGATTTAGGCGGGTGTTGCATCCGCAGAACTCGAGCCGCACGCATGCAATGGGCGAATGGCCGGTCTGCGCGGTCGCCGAAGGCCTTGCTTCACGTCAGCTTTGCCGGCTTTTCAGAGCCGCACGCGCAGGTTTCGGCCTACGCTCGAACGGATCGCAAGAAAGCGGCCAGCCCGGTGCTGGGCTGAGCCGAACCGCAAAGGAATTTCGAGATGCAGCCCGCCATCCAGCAGGTGATCAGAGCGCTCGCCGAGGATGGTCGGGCCGGCGCGATCAATATCGCGGAGCACGCGGTCGATTCGTATCTGGCCGGCGCGACGAGCGAGGGCGATCGCGCGCTGTCGCGGGACATCCTGATCCGCGACCTTGCGAGCCTCCGGGGCGTCGCTCCCCACCTCGCGGCCTTCATCGGGCGGGTCGAGTCCTACGTGGCGAGCCTCACGCAGCCGTCGCTGAGCCGGGCGGCCTGAGACCCCTCAACGATTGGCGGTTGTGACGGGCGAGGTGACGCCGCCGAGCGACACCCAGGCGACGGCATCCTGGCTCTCGCGCTTGATGAACACGTAGCCGGTCCGGTGCCAGGGCAGGATCGCGTTGGTCTTGTTGTCCAAGACGAGGTCGCCCCGGTCGGTGACCAGCGTCAGCACCGCGTGGCCCTCGCCCTTCTCGTCGATCACCACGGTCATGCGCATCGCCCGCCGCGGCAGGCCCGCCTCGGCCAGGAGGTGGCGCTTGAGCAGCTGGAAGTCTTCGCAATCGCCGATGCCGTCCTCGGCCAGGTCCCAGCGGTCGGCCACGTGCAGGTGGTCCTGGTCGGTCATCGGCTCGACCGCCTTGTTCACCCGACGGTTCACCGACACGATCGTCGCCCAGGTCGCCGGCGTCAGGCTGATCCGCGACGGCTCGGTCCGGTCCACCGCGCATTCCGCCGCGTAAGACTGGCAGAACGTCACCCACGCGGCGATCGGACGGGCATCGCCGAGGATCTTGGCGCCCACCTCGGACGGAAGGCTCGCCAGCGTCTGCGCCTGCGCGGTGGCGGCAAGGCCGAGCAGCGTTGCCGCACCGACCAGCATCCTCCGAACCGTCCTGAGAAGCCCCGCGCCCATCGACCCCGTCCCCGTTGTTGAGGACAGAATTGCGCCGCAGAGCCTCCGCGGCGCTGAAGCCGATGCGCGCAATTTTATCGATTCGCCGGCCGGAGCCGAGTGACGCAGGACAGCGTCGACGGGTCGCTTGATCAGCCCGGCAAATCCGTGGCTTCGGCTTCGGGAAACGGAAACCTTGAGCGTTCGTCACCCGCGTCCGTGACGTCTCGGGAACGCCGCCATCGTTTTGCGAGCCGCGCGATCACGCCGCAACGGTCAGCCCGCGGTCTGGTCGAGCTTGCGCTCCGCCTCGCTCTTCAACTCGGGAAAATCCGCCTGCGTGTAGGCCTTGCCCCGGTGCGGATCGTCGGTGACGCCGTCGTGCTCCAGGCGACGCAGCTGCACGCGACGGATCTTGCCCGAGATGGTCTTGGGCAGGTCGGTGACGAACTCCAACCCGCGCAGGCGCTTGAAGGTCGCGAGCCGGGCATTGGTGAAGCGGAAGATGTCGAGCGCCGTCTCCGGCCCGGCCGTCGCGCCCGCCACCAGGGACACGTAGGCCTTCGGGATCGTGTGGCGCATCGGGTCGGGGACAGGGACCACCGCGGCCTCGGCCACCGCCGGATGCTCGATCAGCACGCTCTCCAGTTCGAATGGGCTGATGCGGTAGCCGGAGGACTTGAACACGTCGTCGGCCCGGCCGACGAAGGTGTAGCAGCCCTGGTCGTCCACGAAGGCGACATCGCCGGTGTGATAGAGGTCGCCCTCGGCACCCGACAGGTTGCCGTGGCCGTCGTCGTAGCCCTGCATCAGACCGGCGGGCCGGTGCGCCCCGAGTTCGAGGCAGACCTCCCCCTCGGAGGCTGGCTGGCCGTCGATGTCGAGGACGCGGACCCTGTAGCCCGGCAGAGGCCGGCCGAGGGCACCGGGCACGACCGGCTGGCCCGGCGTGTTGGCCATCAGCGCCGTGGTCTCGGTCTGGCCGTAGCCGTCGCGGATCGTGAGGCCCCAGGCGTTCTTCACCCGCTCGATCACCTCCGGGTTGAGGGGCTCGCCCGCGGCGCAGACCTCGCGCAGGGCGAGGCGCTTCCCGGTCAGGTCCTCCTGGATGATCATCCGCCAGACGGTCGGCGGCGCGCAGAGCGTGGTGGCGCCGGTGCGCTCCAGCTGCGCCAGCAGGGCGGCCGCGTTGAACGGCGCCTGGTTGATCACCAGGATGGTCGCCCCGGCGTTCCAGGGCGCGAAGAACGAGGACCACGCGTGCTTGGCCCAGCCCGGCGAGGAGACGTTGCAATGCACGTCCCCGGGCTGGAGCCCGAGCCAGTACATGGTCGAGAGCGCCCCCACCGGGTACGAGCGGTGGCTGTGGCGCACGAGCTTCGGCTTCGCCGTGGTGCCCGAGGTGAAGTAGAGGAGCAGCGGGTCGTCGGCCCCGGTCGGAGCGTCCGGCGCGAAACGCTCCGGCGCCTCGAGCGCGTCGTCGTAGGCGGCCCAGCCCTCCGTCGCGGGCCCGGTGACGAGGCGGATGGCGCCGCCGGTGTCGAGGCCCGCGAACCGCGCGATCTGCTCCGGCCCGGCCACGATCGCTCGCGGGCGCCCGCGGGCGAGGCGGTCGGCGAGCTCGTCGGCGGTCAGCAGCGTGGTCGCCGGGATCACCACGGCGCCGAGCTTCATCGCCGCCAGCATGGTCTCCCACAGGGCCGGGACGTTGCCGAGCAGCAGGAGCAGGTGGTCGCCGCGCTTCAGGCCGAGCTGCCGCAGATGATTGGCGACGCGGTTAGAACGTGCGGCGAGCTCGCCGAAGGTGAAGCTCTGCTCGGCGCCGCTGCCCACCTCGACGATGCGGAGCGCGGCGCGATCGCGGCTCTCGGGACCGGCGAGGACCGCGTCGAACCAGTCGAGCGCCCAGTTGAACGGCACCGGATCCGGCCACGCGAAGGCCGCGACCGCGGCGGCGTAATCGGTGCGATGGGCCAGCAGACAGTCGCGGGCCTCCCGGAAGCTCGGCATGGTCGTTCCCCCTCGTTCTTTGGCCACGTCCCTCCCCCAGAGAGACGGGCTCCGCTCAGGTGTTCTCGAACCGCGGCGGCCGCTTCTCCACGAAGGCGGCCATGCCCTCCTTCTGGTCCTTGGTGGCGAACATGGCATGGAACACCCGCCGCTCGAAGCGGATGCCCTCGGTCAGCGTGGTCTCGTAGGACCGGTTGACCGCCTCCTTGGTCATCATGACGATCGGCAGCGACATCGACGCGATCGTCTCGGCCGCCTTCAACGCCTCGTCGAGAAGCCGGTCGGCGGCGATCACCCGCGAGACGAGGCCCGACCGCTCCGCCTCGGCGGCGTCCATCATCCGGCCGGTCAGGCACATCTCCATGGCCTTGGCCTTGCCGACGAAGCGGGTCAGCCGCTGGCTGCCGCCGATCCCCGGCATCACCCCGAGCTTGATCTCGGGCTGGCCGAACTGCGCCGTGTCGGCCGCCAGGATGATGTCGCACATCATGGCGAGCTCGCAGCCGCCGCCGAGCGCGTAGCCCGCCACGGCGGCGATGATCGGCTTGCGCACGGCGACGAACCGGTCCCAGTCGGCGAACCGGTCGCCCGCGTACATCTCCGCGTAGGTGGCGTGCTGCATCTCCTTGATGTCGGCGCCGGCCGCGAAGGCCTTGGCCGAGCCGGTGAGGACGATGCAGCCGATCCCCGGATCGGCATCGGCCTCGGTGGCCGCCCGGATCACCTCCCGGGTGAGCTGCGCGTTGATGGCGTTCAGCGCCTTCGGCCGGTTGAGGGTGATCAGCAGGACGCGCCCGCGCGTCTCCGTCAGGATCGTCTCGTACGCCTCGCTCACGACTCGCCTCCCTGCCCGCGGAGCATACGGATGATCGCGGAAAAGTCCTCTCCCCCGTGGCCCGCGCTCTCGAACAGACCGTAGATCTGCGCGGCCTCCGCGCCGAGCGGTGTCGCGGCGCCCGAGGCCAGGGCGGCGGCCTGGGCGAGCCGGAGATCCTTGAGCATCAGCGCGGCGGCGAAGCCCGGCTTGTAGCCATTGTTGGCCGGCGAGGTCGGCACCGGGCCGGGCACCGGGCAGTAGGTTGTCAGCGACCAGCACTGGCCCGAGGAGACCGAGGCCACGTCGTAGAGCGCCTGGTGCGACAGGCCGAGCTTCTCGCCCAGCGCGAAGGCCTCGCTGACGCCGATCATCGAGATGCCGAGGATCATGTTGTTGCAGATCTTGGCCGCCTGCCCGGCACCGACATCGCCGCAATGGAACACGTTCTTGCCCATTGCCTTGAGCAACGGCTCGGCCCGCGAGAACGCCGCCACGGCGCCGCCTGCCATGAAGGTCAGCGTCCCGGCCTTGGCGCCGCCGGTCCCGCCGGAGACCGGCGCGTCGACAGACAGGCAGCCCCGCGCCTCCGCGAGGGCGTGGGCCCTGCGGGCGCTCTCGACGTCGACCGTGGAGGAATCGATCAGCAGCGTGCCGGCGGGCAGCGCCTCGGCGAGCTGTGTCCAGACCTCGACCACGTGCCGCCCGGCGGGCAGCATGGTGATCACGACCTCCGCGCCTTCGGCCGCTTCGAGGGCCGAGCCCGCGACCGCGACTCCCTCGGCGCGCGCCGCCTCCAGCGAGGCCGGCACCAGATCGAAGCCACGTACCGTGTGGCCGGCCTTCACGAGGTTGGCCGCCATGGGCCCGCCCATGTTGCCGAGACCGATGAACCCGATGGTCTGCGCCATCCTGCTTCTCCCTTGATTGTTGTCGCTCGCGTCGCCCACCCGCGCCCTCATCCTGAGGTGACCGCGAAGCGGGCCTCGAAGGAGGGCTCCAGGGATCACGGCGGCTTCCGGAGCCCTCCTTCGAGGCCTACGCTACGCTTCGGCACCTCAGGATGAGCGTGTGGGTGGGAACGAGCGACGCGTCATCACACCGGCCCCGTGCGCGCGTCCGAAAAAACCGGCTCCGCCCGCTTCTCCAGCCAGCGCGCGATCTGGGCCGGATCGACCGCGTCGACGGTCGGCGGGTTCCAGCGCGGGTGCTTGTCCTTGTCGATCACCGCGGCGCGGATCCCCTCGCGGAAATCGCCCTCCGCCAGCAGAGCCAGCGACGCGTGGTACTCGCGCTCCAGGCAGGCCTCCAGGTTCGGGGCACCGCGACCGAGCCGCAGCAGGCACAGCGTCAGGACGAGGCTCGACGGCGCCTTGGTCAGCAGGGTCTTCCGGGTCGCGGCCGCGAAGTCCGAGCCGTCCGCGTCGAGGGTGGCCAGGATCTCGTCCACCATGTCGAAGGCGAAGCAGCGGTCGATCAGGGCCCGGTGCGCCGCCAGCGGCGGCGGACCGGGGTCCTGCGTGAACCGGGCGATCACGTCCCGCACGCCCTCGTGCCCGGCATCCGGGTCGAGCGCCACGAGGGCGTCGATCAGGTCAGGCAGCCCCGCGGACGGCACCAGGGCGTCGGCCAGCCGGCAGAACATCGCGTCGGCGGCGCCGACCGGCTCGCCGGTCAGGCCGAGATAGGTGCCGATCTCGCCGGGAGCCCGGGGCAGCAGCCACGTGCCGCCGACATCCGGCAGGTAGCCGATGCCGGTCTCCGGCATGGCGACGCGGGAGCGCTCGGTGACGATGCGGTGGGCGGCATGGCCGGCGAGCCCGACGCCGCCACCCATGGTGATGCCGTCCATCACCGCCACGAACGGCTTCTCGTAATCGGCGATCCGGGCATCGAGCCGGTACTCGTCGCGCCAGAAGGCTTCGGCGAACGCGGTGCCCTGGCTGTCGTACAGGCCGCGCAGATCGCCGCCCGCACACAGGCCGCGCTCCCCCTCGCCGGTGAGCAGCACCGCGGCGATGCCGGGATCGGCGGAGAACTGGTCAAGGGCCTGGTCGATCGCCAGGACCATGCCGTGGGTCAGGGCGTTCAGGGCCTTCGGCCGGTCGAGGCGCAGGCGCCCGAGGGCGCCGACCCGCTCGACGATCACGTCGGTCATCGGCGGCCCCCGGTCAGCCCGCGGGCGATGATCAGCCGCATGATCTCGTTCGTGCCTTCGAGGATCTGGTGCACGCGCAGGTCCCGGACGATTTTTTCCACGCCGTACTCGGCGAGGTAGCCGTAGCCGCCGTGCAGCTGGAGCGCGTGGTTGGCCACGTCGAAGGCCGCATCGGTGACGTGGCGCTTGGCCATGGCGCAGAGCTGCGTCGCGGCCGGGTCCTTGGCATCGAGGGCAGCGGCCGCGTGGCGCAGGAAGGTGCGCGAGACCTCCAGGCTGGTCGCCATGTCGGCGAGCCGGAACTGCAGCGCCTGGAAGTCGGTGAGCTTCGCCCCGAAGGCACGCCGGTCGCCCATATAGGCCAGCGCCTTGTCGAGGGCCGCCTGCGCGCCGCCGAGGGAACAGGCGGCGATGTTGAGCCGGCCGCCGTCGAGGCCGCTCATGGCGATGCGGAAGCCCTGCCCCTCCGCGCCCAGGCGATTGGCCACCGGCACACGGCAGCCGTCGAAGCGCACCGCGCGGGTCGGCTGGGCGTTCCAGCCCATCTTACGCTCGTCGGCGCCGAAGGAGAGGCCGGGCGTGCCCTTCTCGACCACGATCGCCGAGATGCCCGAAGGCCCGGCCTCGCCGGTGCGGACCATGCAGATGTAGAGGTCGCTGGCGCCGGCGCCCGAGATGAACTGCTTCTCGCCGGTGAGTACGTAATGGTCGCCGTCGCGCTCGGCGCGGGTGCGGAGCGCCGCGGCGTCGGAGCCGGAGCCCGGCTCGGTCAGGCAGTAGCTGGCGATCCGCTCCATGCCCATGAGCGACGGCAGCCAGCGCTGGCGCTGATCGGCGTCGCCGTAGGCGTCGATCATCCAGGCGCACATGTTGTGGATCGACAGGAACGCCGCCACGGTCGGGCAGCCGGTGCTGAGCGCCTCGAAGATCAGCGTCGCGTCGAGGCGTGAGAGCCCCGAACCGCCGACATCCTCGCGGACGTAGATGCCCGCCATGCCGAGGGCGGCCGCTTCCCGCAGGGTCTCGACCGGGAAGGTCTTGTCCCGGTCCCAGTCGAGGGCGTGCGGCGCGATGTGCTCGGCCGCGAAGCCGAGGGCCATCTCGCGGATCGCGGTCCGGTCCTCGTCGAGCCCGAAACTCATTGGGCGGTACTCCGAAGGTCAGACGGGTCGCTCTGTTTCGCCCGCGGAACGGGGATCAACCGCGAGCGCGAGAACGCGGCACCTGCGTCATGCATCAAGTCCGTCATCCCGGGGCCGCGAAGCGGAGCCCAGGATCCAGATCCGCCGCGGTGTCAGAATGGGCACCGTTGCGGCTCTGGATTCCGGGCCCGCCTGCGGCGCCCCGGAATGACGTGGTGCCTGCTCAGGAAGCGCCGGCGTCAGCGCATCGTCGGGATGGAGAACTCCGCCCCGCTCTTGATGCCGCTCGGCCAGCGCTGCGTCACGGTCTTGGTCTTGGTGTAGAAGCGGATCGAGTCCGGCCCGTGCTGGTTCAGATCGCCGAAGCCCGAGCGCTTCCAGCCGCCGAAGGTGTGGTAGGCGATCGGGACCGGGATCGGCACGTTCACGCCGACCATGCCGACGTTCACCCGGGCGGTGAAGTCGCGGGCCGCATCGCCGTCCTGGGTGAAGATCGCGACGCCGTTGCCGTACTGGTGGGTCGAGGGCAGCGCCAGCGCCTCCTCGTAATCCTTGGCCCGCACCACCGAGAGCACGGGGCCGAAGATCTCCTCCTTGTAGATCGTCATGTCGGGCGTCACGCGGTCGAACAGCGAGCCACCCATGTAGAAGCCGTTCTCGTAGCCCTGGAGCTTGAAGCCGCGGCCGTCGACGGCGAGCTGGGCGCCCTCGGCGACACCCTTGTCGATGTAGCTCGCAACCTTCTGCACCGCTTCCGCCGTGACCAGCGGGCCGTAATCGGCCGAGCCGTCATGGGACGGGCCGATCTTGAGGGATTCCACCCGCGGGATGAGACGCTCCATCAGCCGGTCGGCGGTCTTCTCGCCCACCGGCACCGCCACCGAGATCGCCATGCAGCGCTCGCCGGCCGAGCCGTAGCCGGCGCCGATCAGCGCGTCGACGGCCTGGCCCATATCGGCGTCCGGCATGATGATCATGTGGTTCTTGGCGCCGCCGAAGCACTGGGCGCGCTTCCCCGTCTGGGCGGAGCGCACGTAGATGTACTCGGCGATGTGCGAGGAGCCGACGAAGCCCACCGCCTTGATGTCCTCGTCGTCGAGGATCGCGTCGACGGCTTCCTTGTCGCCGTTGACGACGTTGAGGATGCCCGGCGGCAGGCCCGCCTCCAGGAAGATCTCGGCGATGCGGATCGGCACGCTCGGGTCGCGCTCGGACGGCTTCAGGATGAAGGCGTTGCCGCAGGCGATCGCCGGGGCGCATTTCCACAGCGGGATCATGGCGGGGAAGTTGAACGGCGTGATGCCGGCGACGACGCCGAGCGGCTGGCGCAGGGAGTAGACGTCGATGCCGGGGCCGGCGCCTTCCGTGTACTCGCCCTTGAGCAGGTGCGGGATGCCGCAGGCGAACTCGACCACCTCGACGCCGCGCTGGATGTCGCCCTTGGCGTCCGGCACGGTCTTGCCGTGCTCGGAGGCGAGCAGCTCGGCCAGCGCGTCGTGCTCGCCGCGGATCAGCTCTAGGAAGCGCATCATCACACGGGCGCGCTTCTGCGGGTTGGTCGCCGCCCAGGCCGGCTGGGCCTCCCTGGCGTTCTCCACAGCGGCGCGGAGTTCCGCCTTGCTGGCGAGCGCGACCTTGGCCTGGACCTCGCCGGTCGAGGGATGAAACACGTCGGCGAACCGACCGCTCTCGCCGCCGACGTTCCGGCCGCCGATGTAATGCCCGATCGTGCGCATGCGCGCCTCCCTGTGATGTGGCGTTCGATTTTGGCGCACCCTAACAGGATCCCTTGAACGATAAAGCCGGATGCGCTTACAGCCGTCGTGCATCGATGCACAGTGGGAGTGCGGTCATGGCCAGGGCGGGGCCCAACTGGGACGACCTGCGCTTCTTCCTTGCTGTGGCGCGGACCGGGACCTTGAGTGCCGCCGGCGCCCGCACCGGCACCGAGCACACCACAGTGGGCCGTCGGATCCGGGCCCTGGAAGAGGGCCTCGGCGCCCGCCTGTTCCACCGCAGCAACCTCGGCTACGCGCTCACCGAGGACGGCGCGAACCTGCTGGGCGTCGCCGAGACGATGGAGAGCGCGTTCCTGTCGGCGAGCGCCGCCACGGAGGCGGCCCAGGCGGTCTCCGGCACGGTGCGGATCGGCGCGCCGGACGGGTTCGGCAGCGTCTTCCTCGCGCCCCGCATGCACCGGCTGACCGCCCGCCACCCGGGCCTGGAGGTGGAGATCATGGCAACCGCCCGGATCTTCAGCCTGTCGAAGCGCGAGGCCGACATCGTGATCAGCCTCTCCGGCCCGCAGCAGGCCCGGGTGGTGGCGCGCCGGCTCACCGATTACCGGCTGTTCGTCTACGCGGCCGAATCCTACCTCGCGGGAGCCGGGCCAATCGCGGAGGTGGCGGACCTCTCGGGGCATCCCTTCGTCGGCTACATCGAGGACATGCTGTTCACGCGCGAGCTGAACTATCTCGGCGCCCTGGGCCCGCCGGTCTCCGCGCGGCTGCGCTCCACCAACCTCTTGGCCCAGGTCCACGCGACGCTCGGCGGCGCCGGCTTGTGCGTGCTGCCGGCCTTCATCGCGGCCGCCCATCCGGGGCTCGTGCCGGTGCTGCCCGGGGCGGTGTCCCTGACCCGCTCGTTCCACATGCACATTCACGAGGATCACCGGAAGGCGGCCCATATCCGCGCGGTGGCGGGGTTCATTGCCGGCGAGGTCGAGGCGGCAGGCGCGCTGTTCGCCGGGCCGGGGACTTATGAAGGGTCGCTGACCCGGAGGTGATGGCGTCCCTGACGAAGATGCCCCCGGTCAAGCATCGCGTGCCGTCCTTCCGGGGCGCCGCAGGCGAGCCCGGAAACCAGAACCGCTGTCGGCGCCATGCCGGACGCGCTGAGGTTCTGGATTCCGGGCCCTGCTGCGCAGTCCCGGAACGACGGAGCGACATCTGCAGCCCGCTGACGGCCGGAAACGAACCACCACCTTACCCCGGGTTGTCAGCGGTAGCCGTTTCGCCCCGCGGCCACTGGGCCTAAGATCAGCCGTCCCGGCGGGCCAGCCCAGGCGCCGGGTGGGAGACGCAAGACAATGGTCGCCTCGATCGCCCTGCCCCGGCTGATGCGCGTCGGCCCCGGCGCCTCGCGGCTCCTGCCGGAGGTGCTCGGCCAGCTCGGCCTGTCGCGCCCCTTCGTGGTCACCGACCCCTATCTCGCCGGCAGCGGTCGCACCGACACGCTGCTTGAGCGCCTGACCGCTGCGGGTGCGCAGGCGACGATCTTCTCCGAGACCGTTCCGGACCCGACCGTCGCCTCCGTGGAGGCGGCGCTGGCCGCCCTTCAGGCCGGTGATTTCGACTGCGTGGTCGGCTTCGGCGGCGGCAGCCCGATGGACACCGCCAAGGCGGTGGCGGTGCTCGCCCGCCACGGTGGCCACATGCGCGACTACAAGGCGCCGCGCCAGCAGGACGAGCCGGGCCTGCCGATCGTGGCGATCCCCACCACCGCGGGCACCGGCTCCGAGGCGACCCGCTTCACCATCGTCACCGACGAGACCTCGGACGAGAAGATGCTGTGCATCGGTCTCGCCTACCTGCCGGTGGCGGCTCTGGTTGATTACGAGCTGACGCTCTCGAAACCCAAGCGGCTCACCGCCGATACCGGCATCGACGCGCTCACCCACGCGATCGAGGCCTACGTGTCGCGCAAGTCGAACCTATTCTCGGATGGGCTGGCGCTGCAGGCGATGAAGCTGATCGCCCCGAACCTGCGCCGGGTCTGGACCGATCCCGGCGACCGGGCGGCCCGGGAGGCGATGATGCTCGGCGCCACCCAGGCCGGCATCGCCTTCTCGAACGCCTCCGTGGCGCTGGTGCACGGGATGAGCCGGCCGATCGGCGCGCATTTCCACGTGGCCCACGGGCTCTCGAACGCGATGCTGCTGCCGGCGGTCACGGCCTTCTCGGCGCCGGCCGCCATCGATCGCTACGCGGCCTGCGCCCGCGCCATGGGGATCGCCAAGCCCGACACCGACGACAGGAGCGCGGTCTCGGCGCTCGTGGCGGAACTTGAGGCGCTGAACGACGACCTCGACGTGCCGGGCCCCCGGGAATACGGAATCGACCCGGCTCGCTGGGAGGCGCTGCTCCCCACCATGGCGGCCCAGGCCCTCGCCTCCGGCTCCCCGGCCAACAACCCGCTGGAACCCAGTGCCGACGAGATCGTCGCGCTGTACCGGCGCGTGTGGGCGGGGTGATCCGCGTCTTCGGTCCGAGGATCCGACGCACCCCCGTCCTTGCGAGCGTCAGCGAGGCAATCCAGCGGCGCCACGCTCACCGAGGTGGCGCTGCCCTGGGTCGCTTCGCTGCGCGCGCGATGACCGGGTGAGCCCTACTTCGCCGCCGCCGTCAGCGGGCAGCCGCTCTCAGCCGGAGAGGCGTAGGCCTCCTTGCCGGGGATGGTGGCGAGCTGCCGGTAGAGGTCCCACGGGCCCTTCGACTCGGCCGGCTTCTTCACCTCAAACAGGTACATGTCGTGGACCATGCGGCCGTTCGGCTGCACGACCCCGCCATGGGCGAAGACGTCGTCGACCGGCAGCGCCTTGAGCTTGGCGTTGACCGCGTCGGTCTCGTCGGTGCCGGCGGCCTTCACGGCCTTCAGGTAGGACAGGACCGCCGAGTAGGTGCCGGCCTGGATCATGTTGGGCATCCGGCCGGTGCGCTTCATGTAGCGCTGGCCGAAGGCGCGGGTCTCGTCGTTGGCGTCCCAGTACCAGCCCTCGGTCAGCGTGAGGCCCTGCGCGACCTTCAGGCCGAGCCCGTGCACCTCCGAGAGGGTGAACAGCAGGGCCGCGAGCTTCTGGCCGCCCTCGACGATGCCGTACTCGGCCGCCTGCTTGATCGAGTTCGAGGTGTCGAGCCCGGCATTGGCGAGCCCGATCACCTTGGCCTTCGATCCCTGCGCCTGGAGCAGGAACGACGAGAAGTCCTGGTTGGAGAGCGGGTGCCGCACGCTCCCCAGCACCTTGCCGCCGTTGGCGGTCACCACCCGGCTGGTATCGGCCTCCAGCGCCGAGCCGAAGGCGTAGTCGGCGGTGAGGAAGAACCACGTGTCGCCGCCCGCCCGGGTCAGCGCGCCGCCGGTGCCGACCGCCAGCGCCCGCGTGTCGTAGGCCCAATGGTAGCCGTAGGGCGTGCAGGCCTTGCCGGTGAGGTCGCTGCTCGCCGCCCCGGTGGTGATGGTGATCTTCTTCTTCTCCTTCGACAGGCCCTGAACCGCCAGGGCCACCGAGGAGGTGGTCAGCTCCATGATCGCGTCGACGCCGTCGCGGTCGTACCATTGCCGGGCGATCGCCGAGGCGATGTCGGGCTTGTTCTGGTGGTCGGCCGTCAGGATCTCGATCGGGACGCCGCCGACCGTGCCGCCGATATCCTCGACCGCCATCCGGGCGGCCTCGACCGAGCCCTGGCCGCCGAATTCGGCGTAGAGGCCCGACTGGTCGTTGAGGATGCCGATGCGCACGGCGTTGCCCGAGAAGCCGCCGCCTTGCGCGGCGGCCGGGACCGAGCCGAGCGCCGTCCCCGCGAGGGCGGCCGCCAGCACCGCGCCGCCAATTGTCCTGATCATGTCTCCCCCCGGGTTGGTCCGAGTGTCCGCTTCTGAGGCGGTTGCGGCGGCAGAATAGGTCACGCACGCGTGACGCGCCACGGCCACGCTCGGCCGGATGCTGAAGGATCGTGCGGATTGTGATGCGGGCCCGGAAGGCGCCCCTTTTCCGGACCAGCCGCAAGTCGCGAAGTTATAATAGCTTAACCATGTTTACACGATTCCCCGCGCAGGTTCCGGTCATGGGCGGCAATTCGGCCGTCTCCGGCGCGTGGTCATGCGATGAAACCAGCCCGTTTGGCCGTCCTCGGCATCGCCCTCGCGGCGGGCGGTGGTGCGGCCTTCCTGATGAGCGGCGGCGATCCGCCTCCGCCGCCTCCGCCGGCCCCGAAGGCCGAGGCGCCGCCGGCGCCGATGACCGACGTCCTCGTGGCCGCCGCCGACATGCCCATGGGTCAGGTGCTGCGGGCCGCCGACCTGCGCTGGCAGGCCTGGCCGGACGGCGCCGTGACCGTCGGCTATCTCACGCGCACGAACAATCCGAAGGCCCTGGATGAGACCGTAGGGGCTTCCGTCCGCTCGGGATTCCTCGCCGGCGAGCCGATCCGCGCGCAGAAGCTGGTGCGCCCGGAGAGCGGGTTCATGGCCGCGATCCTGCCGTCCGGGATGCGGGCGGTCGCCATCGTCACCGACAGCCGCGGGACCAACTCGGCCGGCGGCTTCATCCTGCCCAACGACCGGGTCGACGTGATCCGGACCTTCCGCGACGAGACAAACGCCCGGGGCAACAACAGCGACGCGCAGCTGTCCCAGACACTCCTGACCGACATCCGTGTCCTGGCGATCGGTCAGCTGATCCAGGAGAAGAACGGCACCAACGTCGTGACCGGCGAGACCGCGACCCTCGCGGTGACGCCCGCGCAGGCCGAAACCCTGGCGCTCGCCCAGAAGGTGGGCGCCCTGTCGCTGTCGCTGCGCAGCCTCGCGGATGCCGGCCGGGTGTCTGACGCCGCGCTGGCCGACGCGCCCCCGTCGCAGACGCCCGAACCCGCCCTGACCGTGGTGCGCTTCGGCGTCGCGCGGCAGCAAACGCCGTGACCGCCGTGAGCGCCATGCATCCCCCGCTGCCCCGTCCCCGCCCTGCGGCCTTCATCCTCGCCCTCATCGCCGCGCTGAACGGGCCGGCAGCCGCGCAGGAGCGCCCGGCCCTGGGTCCCGCACCGGTGCTCACGGTCGGCTCCGCGGAAGCTGCCTCGACCCGCCGGGTCGAGCTGACCGCCGGCCGTTCCGTAATCATCGACCTGCCGCGGGACGCCAAGGAGGTCTTCGTCGCCAACCCGGCGGTGGCCAACGCCGTCGTCCGCTCGACCCGCAAGGTGTTCGTGATCGGTATGGCCGACGGCGCCACCTCGATCTTCATGATGGATGCCGAGGGGCGCCAGATCGCCGCCCTCGACGTGACGGTGGCCCGGGACCTCAACCTCGGGACCCTGCGCGAACTGCTCAACCAGAGCATCCCGGGCGGGCGCTTCGACGTGCGCTCCTCAGGCGCCTCGGTGCTCCTGTCGGGCTCCGTCAATTCCTCCGCGGATGCCCAGCAGGCGATCGACATCGCCAATGCCTTCGTGGGGCTCGGCAGCGCGGGCGCCGGCTCGGGGGCGCCGAGCGGCGGCGTCTCGGCGGGCGCACGGGGTGCGGTGATCAACAACCTCACCATCCGCAACAAGGATCAGGTGATGCTGCGCGTCACCGTGGTCGAGGTGTCGCGCAATGTCCTGAAGCAGTTCGGGGTCAACATGACCGGCAACTGGGCGGCGTTGAACCCGCTCAGCGCGGTCGACCCGACCACCGGGCTCGCCACGTCGCCGGCCCTGGTCAACAGCCTTCCGTTCCCGATCACGGGGGGAAGCACGCCGGGGGGCAACCAGATCCAGGCCTCCGTCAAGGCCGGCGGCTTCTCGCTCCAGGCGACCCTGAAGGCCTTCGAGCAGGCCGGCGTCTCGCGCGTTCTCGCCGAGCCGACGCTGACCGCAATCTCCGGCGAGGCCGCGAAGTTCCTGGCCGGCGGAGAGTTCCCGGTGCCGAGTTCGGCCTCCTGCGCGATCGGCGGCCTCTGCACCCCTGGGATCACCTTCAAACCCTACGGCGTCTCCCTGTCGTTCACCCCGGTGGTGCTCGCCGACAACCGCATCTCCATCCGCGTCGCCACGGATGTCACCGAGATCGATCCTCAACAAAGCTTCAACTTCGTGGTCGGCAACTCGACCGTGGCGGTGCCGGGCACCCGGGTGCGCCGCTCCGAGACGACGGTCGAGCTGCCCTCGGGCGGCGTGATGATGACCGCCGGCCTGATCCAGCAGGTGAGCAAGCAGGCGATCTCCGGCCTGCCCGGCCTGATCAACCTGCCGGTCCTCGGCGCGCTGTTTCGCTCCCGCGACTACCAGCGCCAGGAGACCGAGCTGATGATCATGTGCACCCCCTACATCGCCCGGGCGATGGAGCCGAAGCAGGTCAGCCGGCCCGACGACAACTTCGTCGATTCCACCGACGGCCAGGCCGTGCTGCTCGGCCAGATCAACCGCCTCTACGGCACGGTCGGCCCATCCGCCGCTGCGCCGCTCGGACGCACGTATCGCGGCCGCGTCGGCTTCATCGTCGAGTAAGGCTGGGGACCGCACGCCATGACCCGACCCATGTCCGCGCCCATGTCCGGACGCCCTTCGACCGCCCGGTCCCGCCGCGCCGCGAGCCTGCTCGCCGCCTGCGCGCTCGGGGCCCTCGCGGCCGCCTGCAAGAGCGATCCCGCGACCACCGGCGGAATCGACCTGTCGGATTACCGCGCACGCCACCCGATCGTCCTGGCCGACGGGACCCGCAGTCTCGACGTCTTCCCGACGGGGATCGGTCATCTCGACCCGCGCCAGGCCGCCGATGTCGACGCCTTCATGCTGGAGTACCGCCGCTTCGGCCGCGGCGTCCTGCTGATGGAGGTGCCCCAGGGCGTTCCGCCGGCCCAGGCGGCCGCCGTCGAGCGGACGGCCGCGGCGCTGAGCCGGCTCGGCGGCCAGAACGGCGTCGGCGCCCGCGCGATCACGGTCAGCGGCTACGCGGTGGCGGCCCCCA
The DNA here is from genome assembly GCF_058790235.1 of Methylobacterium sp. FW102-HT35C08. Taxonomy (NCBI): domain Bacteria; kingdom Pseudomonadati; phylum Pseudomonadota; class Alphaproteobacteria; order Hyphomicrobiales; family Methylobacteriaceae; genus Methylobacterium; species Methylobacterium sp. FW102-HT35C08. The sequence goes on from NZ_JBYTCL010000002.1 coordinate 4,185,296, forward strand.
GCCTCGCCGCGCCGATCCGGCTGAGCTTCCAGCGCATGCAGGCCAAGGTGGCGGACCAGTGCGGGCTGTGGCCCCAGGATGTCGGGACCAGCAGCTTCGCGTTCGACTACAGCAACAGGCCGAGCTGGAATCTGGGCTGCGCCATGCAGGCGAACGTGGCCGCGCAGGTCGCGGATCCGGTCGACCTGGTGCGCGGACGCCCCGAGGGCCGGATCGACTCGGTGAAGCGGGTGCGGGACATCGGCCAGTTGCGGGACGGCAAGGATCCGTCAACCGCATGGCGTCAGGATGGACAGAACGCCGTCAAGTCTCAGGTCGGCGGCAACTAACGCCGACCGCGACATCCACCGCGCCCCCTTCCAAAGCCGCGATCCGCACCCGAACCTGAAAGCGCCGTCATGGCAGACCTGTCCGAGACAACCGAGCGCACGATCGCCCCGGTGCCCCGGATCACCATCCAGGCGTTCTGCGAGACCAGCGAGACGGCCGCCATGATCGAGGGCGCCGCCCTCGACCGGCGGATGCAGAAGGCGCAGGTCAAGGTCCGGATGGGCGGCGGCGCCGCCGCGATCGAGGCGTATCGGCACGCGCCGACGCCCAACGTCATCGTCATCGAGACGCAGGGCGTGCGCTCCAAGCCGGTCGAATGCCTCGATGCCCTGGCCGAGGTCTGCGACGAGGGCACCCGCGTCCTCGTGATCGGCCACCTCAACGACGTCACGCTCTACCGGCAGCTGATCCAGCGCGGGGTGTCCGACTATTTGATGGCCCCCGTCGAGCCGCTGACCCTGATCGCGGCGATCTCCGACCTGTTCACGGCCCCGGGCGTCAAGCCGGTGGGCCGTACAGTGGCGGTCGTCGGCGTGAAGGGTGGCATCGGCGCCTCGACGGTGGCGCATAATTTCGCGTGGTCGGTGGCCCGCAGCCAGGGTGTCCAGACGGTGATCGCCGATCTCGACATCGCCTTCGGGACGGCCTCGCTCAACTTCAACCAGGATCCGCCGCAGGGCATCGCCGAGGCGGTGTTCGCCCCGGAGCGCCTGGATTCGGCGCTGGTCGAGCGGCTGCTGTCCAAGTGCAGCGACAACCTGAGCCTGCTCTCGGCCCCCGCGAGCCTCGACCGGACCATCGACCTGTCCGAGCCGTCCTTCGATGCCCTGATCGAGTACATGCGGGCGAGCGTGCCCTGCGTGGTCCTCGACGTTCCGCACCAGTGGAGCGCGTGGTCGCGGCGCGTCCTCACGGCGGCCGACGAGATCCTGATCGTGGCCGGTCCCGACCTCGCCTGCCTGCGCAACACCAAGAACCTGCTCGGCGCGCTGAAGCACGGGCGCCCGAACGACCAGGCGCCCCGCATCCTGCTGAACGGCGTCGGCGTGCCCAAGCGTCCGGAGATCGGGGCCGCCGAGTTCGCCAAGGCCCTGGAGGCCCCCGTCGCGCTGACGATCCCGTTCGAGCCGGCCCTGTTCGGGACCGCCGCCAACAACGGCCAGATGATCGCCGAGATTCAAGCCGGCTCGAAAGTGGCCGAGCTGTTCAACGACCTCGCGGCCATGACCCTCGGCCGCCCGGAGAACCGGCGCGGGCGTTCGAGCCTTCTCGAGCCGCTGCTCGCCAAGTTCGCCAGCGCCAAGTTCGCGAGCGCCGTGCTGCCCGGCCGCAAGGCTTCGTGATGCGGCCGCTCCCCCGACAGGTCCCTCAGGACAGCGCCGAGGCTCTGGCCCATGTTCGGTAGGCGACAGACGGGCGGCGCGCCGGCAGCGGCCCCGCCGATCCCGCAGGCGCGGACCGCGGCGCCGGCCATGGCCGTTCCGCGCGAGGCCGCGGCACCGGTCAAGCCGGCGGCGCCGACGAGCCCGGTCGTCGTCGAGAACGCCCGGTCCGAGGATTACTACCGTACCAAGAGCCTGATCTTCGGCGCCCTGATCGAGGCGATCGACCTGACGCAGCTCTCGCGCCTCGACGCCGAGACCGCGCGGGAGGAGATCCGCGACATCGTCACGGAGATCATCGGACTCAAGAACATCGTGCTGTCGATCGCCGAGCAGGAGGAACTGCTCGACGACATCTGCAACGACGTGCTCGGCTACGGCCCGCTGGAGCCGCTGCTCGCCCGCGACGACATCGCCGACATCATGGTCAACGGCGCCAACCGGACCTTCATCGAAGTCAACGGCAAGATTCAGCTGACCAGCGTCCGGTTCCGCGACAACCAGCAGCTGATGAACATCTGCCAGCGCATCGTCAGCCAGGTTGGCCGCCGGGTCGATGACGCGTCGCCGATCTGCGACGCCCGCCTGCCGGACGGCTCCCGCGTCAACGTCATCGCGCCGCCGCTCGCCATCGACGGCCCGGCGCTCACCATCCGTAAGTTCAAGAAGGACAAGCTCACCTTGGAGCAGCTCGTGCGCTTCGGGGCGATCTCGCCCGAGGGCGCCGAGGTCCTCAAGATCATCGGCCAGTCGCGCTGCAATGTCGTGATCTCGGGCGGCACGGGCTCGGGCAAGACCACGCTGCTCAACTGCCTGACCGCGTTCATCGAGCACGACGAGCGGGTGATCACCTGCGAGGACGCAGCCGAGCTCCAGCTCCAGCAGCCCCATGTCGTGCGCCTGGAGACGCGGCCGCCCAACATGGAGGGCCAGGGCCAGGTCACCATGCGCGACCTCGTCAAGAACTGCCTGCGCATGCGCCCCGAGCGGATCATCGTCGGCGAGGTGCGCGGACCGGAGGCCTTCGACCTGCTGCAGGCGATGAACACCGGCCACGACGGCTCGATGGGCACGCTCCACGCCAACAGCCCGCGCGAATGCCTGTCGCGTATCGAGTCGATGATCTCGATGGGCGGCTTCACCCTGCCCTCGAAGACGCTGCGCGAGATGATCTGCGGCTCGATCGACGTGGTGATCCAGGCCACGCGCCTGCGCGACGGCTCCCGGCGCATCACCCACATCACCGAGGTTCTCGGCATGGAGGGCGACGTCATCACCACGCAGGACGTGTTCCTCTACGACATCGTCGGTGAGGACGCGAACGGCAAGCTGGTCGGGCGTCACCGGTCCACCGGCATCGGCCGGCCGAAATTCTGGGAGCGGGCCCGCTACTACGGCCTGGAACGCCGGCTCGGCGAGGCGCTCGACGCCGCCGAGGTCGTCGATCGGAACTGAGCACATGCCCGATCTGTCCATCGCCGCTGCGGGCGGGTCCAACCTGCCGATCGCCGCCGGCCTGATCGGCATCGCCGTCGCGGCTGTGGCCTACGTGGCGATCCTGCCCCTGTTCGGCGACGAGCGCCGGGCGAGCAAGCGCCTGAAGTCGATCGGCGTCTCCGCCTCCGGAGCTGCGATCCGGGGGGTGACGGTCAACCGCCGCGAGCAGGTGGCCAAGACGCTGAGCGAGATCGAGGCGAAGGCCAAGGGTGCGTCGAAGGCCACCCTGGAGCTGAAGCTCGCCCGCGCCGGCCTCGCCTGGACCAAGCAGACCTTTTACATGATCTCGGCCGGCAGCGCGGGATTCCTCGGCTTCCTGCTCTACATCATCACCGACAGCCCGATCGCCGCGGTCGGCGCCGCCTTCGCGGGGGGCTTCGGATTGCCGGCCTTCCTGCTGCGCCACATGCGGCTCAAGCGCATCGCGCGGTTCAACAAGGAATTGCCCAACGCCGTCGACGTGGTCGTGCGCGGCATCCGCACCGGCATCCCGGTCGGCGACTGCTTCCGCATGGTCTCGCGCGAGGCCGAGGAACCGGTCCGCAGCGAGTTCAGGACCGTCGTGGAGACCCAGGCGCTCGGCCTGTCGCTCGGCGACGCGGTCACCCGCCTGGTCGAGCGCGTGCCCACGGCCGAGGTGAACTTCTTCGCGATCGTGATCAACATCCAGCAGCAATCCGGCGGCAACCTGTCGGAGGCGCTGAACAACCTCTCCACGGTGCTGCGCGACCGCGCCAAGATGCGCGGCAAGATCCAGGCGATGAGCATGGAGGCCAAGGCCTCCGCCTCGATCATCGCCTGCCTGCCCTTCGGTGTCGCGGGCATCACGTCCCTGACGAGCCCGGACTACATCTCGCTGCTCTGGACGACCGATACCGGCAAGATCGCCCTGGTGGCCGCGGCCATCTGGATGTCGATCGGCATCTTCACGATCAAGAAGATGATCGCCTTCGAGTTCTGAGGCGCTCGTGCTCCCGTTCCCGGATTTCGCTCCATGATCGACGCCATCGCGGAGAAGCTGTTCGATCCCCGCTTCATGGGCACGGTGCTGACCTCGGTCGCGGCCGCCGCGACCGCCTTTGCCGTGGCGCAGCCCTTCTTCGAGACCGACAAGCTCGCCAAGCGGATGAAGCTCGTCAGCGACGAGCGCGAGCAGATCCGGCGGCGCGAGCGGCTGCTGGGCGACCGCGCGCAGAACCGGGCCACGCTGCGCGTGGAGCCGAAGGCCTACATGAAGTCCATCGTCGAGCGGTACCAGCTCCACCGCTGGCTCGGCACCGACACGGCCAAGCGGAAGCTGATGCAGGCCGGCTACCGCGGCCAGGGGGCGGAGACGGCGTTCCTGTTCTTCCGGCTGGTCGTCCCGTGCGCCAGCGTGGTCGGCGCCCTGTTCTACCTGTTCGTCCTGGAGGCGATCGACACCTCCTACCTCGTCCGGTTCGGGCTGGTGATCGGGGCGGCCTACGGCGGCATCAAGGCGCCGGAGCTGTTCCTGGTCAACGCCGCCAAGAAGCGCCAGACTGAGATCCGGAAGGCCTGGCCCGACGCCCTCGACCTGACGCTGATCTGCGTCGAGTCCGGCATGGCGATCGAGCACGCGTTCCGGAAAGTGAGCACCGAGATCGCCGGCTCCTCGGTGGTGCTGGCCGAGGAATTGGCCCTGATGACGGCCGAGATGTCGTTCCTACCGGACCGCCGGCAGGCCTACGAGAACCTGGTCCTGCGCACCGGGCTCGACGCCGTGAAGGCCGTGGCGACCGCCCTGATCCAGGCCGAGCGCTACGGCACGCCGGTCGGCCAGGCGCTGCGGGTGCTGAGCCAGGAGAGCCGCGACCAGCGCATGACCGAGGCGGAGAAGAAGGCGGCTGGGCTGCCGCCCAAGCTCACGGTGCCGATGATCCTGTTCTTCCTGCCGGTGCTGTTCGTGGTCATCATCACGCCGGCCGTCATTCAGATCATGCGGACCCAGTGACGGACGGCGCCGCGCTTCAGCGGATACGGCCGGGGCGGGTCGGCTCGAACACGATCCGGCGGTGATAGGCGCACCAGCTCTTGCCGTCGGCGACGGGCGCGCCGCAGCAGATCGCGCGGTCGTTCGGCTCGCCGATGATGTACTTGCACACGAAGGCGCCCGACTGCGCGAACGGCACGCGCAGGTCGGCGGACGGCTCCTTGACGGTCTCGGCATCGCCGATCTGGGACATGCGGACGAGTTGATTCATGGGATCGATCGGCTCAATAAGCATCCTGCGCGGTGGGTACGGGCGCCCCGGCAGTCAGGGAAGGTGGAACACCGTTCGCTCAGCCGTGCCCCGGCTCGCGTCCATCGGACCGGCCTGCGGGGCGATCGGCTCGATGCCGGCCGCGGGGACCGACGCGAACGGCGTCATCGTGCTGTCGTAACTGGGGTTTGGGCTTTTTAAAACAAGACCAGCCTGCATTGGCTGCATCGGACCACGGTGCAGGATGCGTAGCTCGTCGTATCGCGGGCCGCTGAACTGCCATTCGTGGGCCTGACGAAACCGCCTCACCGCCGCGGTTCGGCGAAGGCCCGGACGTGCAACCCGGTGCGCTCTGTGATTTGGTGCGCGCTCTCGCGAACAGAGCCGGACCCGCCCCATGGCCCATGCGCCCCTCGTGTCCCCCGACTGGCTGCACGACCGTCTCGCCGCCCCCGATATCGTGGTCCTCGACGCCTCCTGGTACCTGCCGGCGGCCGGCCGTGACCCCGAGGCCGAGTTCCGCGCGGCGCATATCCCCGGCGCCCGGCGCTTCGACCTCGACGCGATGAGCGACACCGAGTCGAGCCTGCCGCACATGCTGCCCCGCCCCGAGGTCTTCGCCGCGCGGATGCGCGCGCTCGGCGTCGGCGATGGCCAGCAGATCGTCATCTATGACGGCCAAGGCCTGTTCTCGGCCCCGCGGGTCTGGTGGATGCTGAAGACCTTCGGGGTGCGCGACGCCCTGGTGCTGGATGGTGGCCTCCCCGCCTGGATCGCCGCGGGCTACCCCACCGAGGACGGCGAGCCGCGCCAGGCCGAGCGCCGGCACTTCACCGCCCGCCTCGATCACGGCGCGGTGGCGGATGCGACTGACGTCGCCCGCGCCCTGGAGACCGGCTCGGCCCAGGTGGTGGATGCCCGCTCAGGCACACGCTTCCGTGGCGAGGAGCCGGAGCCGCGGCCCGGCGTCCGGCCCGGACACATGCCCGGCGCCTGCAACCTGCACTACGCGGCGCTCCAGCGCGACGGCCGCATGAAGAGCCCGGAGGAACTGGCGGCGGTCTTCGCTGAGAACGGCGTCGACCCGAGCCGGCCGATCGTGACCACCTGCGGCTCTGGCGTGACCGCGGCGATCATCGCTCTGGCTCTGGAAACCATGGGCCGCCCGGCCCGGAGCCTCTACGACGGCTCCTGGTCGGAATGGGGCGCCGATCCGACCCGGGCGGTGGCGACGGGCGCCTGAGCTTGGGCTCAGGCGCCGAAATCCGGACGCACGGATCCCGCCGCCACAGGGTTGCGGGTATGCCGACGTCGTCTTGAACGCTCCGTATCAATTCCGATATATCGGAAGCGCCTGCGGTTGGGCGCTCTACGGAGAAAATCATGCCGCTTCACGACACCACCGCCCTCTCGGGCACCATCCGGCACGTCTTCGCCCATCGCTTCACCATCGAGGCGGATGGCCGGACGCATCTGGCCGATCTCGGCCCCAAAGGCGCGGACGCGTTCGCGCTCGCCAGCGGTCTGCACGTGACCCTCGAGGGCGAGCGTCGCCCCTCGGAGATCAAGGTCACGCGGATTTCGGCGGCGGGCCGGGATCCGGTGGAGATCCATCACAAGAAGCCCCATCACGCGCCCGGACCCAAGCGGGCGGACACGCGGCCCGACGGGCCAGCCGATCCCGCGCATGCCCTCGCGGCGGCCGCCGCGGCCGGTTGGACGGTGGCGGAGGCGCCGCGCCGCAAGCCGAGGCACTTCGAGCTCCTGGCGCGCCGGGGCGAGGCCGCGGCAACGGAGCTGCACGTCGACTTCTCCGGGACGATCTACAAGGAGAAGCCGGCCGAACCGGCGAAATGGGCCACGCTGGCCTGAGGGCCGCTGCCGGAGACCGCCTTGGCACCGCGCTCCACGGTATGGGTCAGCGGTGCGGCGGGACCGGTCCGGAAATTCCTTGAGACGTGGACCCGGGCCGCGTGTCGGCGGCCCGGAATCCCGGCGCCCTAGGCCGTCCGCACGGCGCGGCGCTTGTCGGCGGCGCTCCACTGCATCAGGCCGACCATGACCACGATCGTGGCGACGTAGACGAGCCCCTGCAGGGCGGTCGGCCGGTCGGTGTAGCCCACGAGGGCGTGCAGGACGCGGCCCGGCCAGGAATTCTCGGCGATCAGCCCGGAGCTGTTCCACAGGGTGTGGCCGAGGACGTCGACCACGCCCGCGTTGGACAGGAACTGGGCGGCCTGCGCGGCGAGCCCGGCAGCCAGGAAGATGATCAGCACGCTCGTCACCGAGAACACGTAGCGGCTCGGGATCGAGGCGAGGCCGAGATAGGTTACCGCCGAAAGGAGCACGCCCGCCCCGATGCCCGCGACGGCGCCGAACTGGATGTCTGCCCCGGAGGTGCCGGACGCCACGAGGCCGTACAGGAACAGGACCAGCTCGGCGCCCTCGCGCAGGATCGCGGCGCCGATCACGATGGAGAGGGCGGCAGCCTCGCGCTCGCCCGAGCGCACCGCCTCACCGGCCGCGCGCAGCTCGCCCGCCAGCTCCTTGCCGTGCTTGCTCATCCAGGTGTTGTGCCAGATCAGCAGCAGCACCGCGACGATCAGCACCGCGGCGTTGAGGATGTCCTGGCCGTTGCCCTCGAACGCGTCGGAGATCTTCTCGGCGAACAGGGCGACGAGGCCGGCGCCCGCGAGCCCGCCGGCGACCCCGAGCAGCACCCAGCGCATCCGTCCGGGGATGCCCCGGGTCGCCGCCAGCACGATGGAGATGATGAGGCCCGCCTCGATGACTTCGCGGAAGGCGATGACGAAGGCGCCGATCATGGCGGTCTCCAGGGGTTAGAGGATTCGGGGGTGCGCCGGCCGCGCTACCAGACCCAGAACAGCAGCACCCAGTTCGCCACCGACAGCGCGGCCGCACCGGCGATGCAGGCCGAGGCCGCGATCCGGCGGAACCCGCCGGCGCTGAGGCCGGCCACCCGCCAGGCGAGCCAGACGCTCCAGAGGCTCGCACCGGCGAGCAGGCCGGCACGGATCTCCGCCACGTACGGGATCACGATGCCGTCGCCGCGCAGGAACGTGACGGTGAGCGCGGAGAGCCCCAGGAAGACGCCGCAGCCCGCGACCGGGATCAGCGTCTGGGTCAGGTGGTGGAAGCGCCGGAGCGACCAGCCGCCGAGGAGGCGCGTGGCGAGCGCCACGATCGCCGACAGGACGAGCCCGAGAATCACCGTCGCTGCGCCGATATAGGCCAGGAGCAGCGCGCCATCGAGCAGGGTCATCACGTCGTTGCGGTCGGGATAGTTCGTGAGCACGAACCAGGGCGCGGAATGCTCCAGAGGCCACGTCGTCCCGTGCTCGATCAGCCACGTGGCCGCCCATTGCTTGGCATCGACGTACCAGGGGCTCGATGACCACTGGAACGCGCCCACCGCCAGCGCCAGCATGCCGAACAGGATCAGCATCGTCTGGTCGAGGCTGGGCTCCTCGCCGGCCACGTGGACGATCTCATGGTTCGGCGAGCGCAAAGCGAGGTGCACCGCGCCGCGATGATTGCTGCAGCGGCCGCACATGTGGCAGGCACCGGCCCCGCGCATCGCCTTGACCGGCACGAGCGGCGCACAGTTGAAGGCTTCCGTGCCCCGGGCGGGCTTCGGCGAGGCCGCCCAGGCGGCGCGGTCGACCTGGAAGCTCACCGGGGCGAGCTTCGACAGCACCGCGAACACGCCGTTCACCGGGCACAGATAGCGGCACCAGACCCGCTTGTTGCGCCCGTAGAGCAGGCCGACCGCGATCGCCGCGAGGGTCGAGCCGCCGAGCACCGCGAGGACCGGCTTCGGATAGCCGTACACGCTGGTCATCTGCCCGTAGACCGTGGTGCCGGCGAATGCCAGGAACGGCCAACCCTGCCAAGTGATCCAGCGCGGCACCGCGTAGCCGCGGCTCCAGCGGCTCGCGAACTCGCTCAGCGCCCCCTCGGGGCAGAGCACGCCGCACCACGCCCGGCCGACCAGCACCATGCTCACCAGCACGAAGGGCCACCAGATCCCCCAGAAGGCGAACTGCGCGGCGAGCGTCAGGTTGGTCCAGATGTGGGCGGCGTTGCCGGGCAGCGGCAGAAGCGCCGGGACGATCACCAGCACCGCGTAGACGCCGACGATCAGCCACTGGATGGCCCGGATGATCCAGCCGTGACGGCGCAGCCCGTCGCCGAACCGGGCGAGCCGCGCGTCGAGCACCGCCCGGCGCGACGAGACGCGGGGCAGCGTGAGGGAGCCTGGCGCTGTCGTCGACGCGCTCATTTGGCCACCAGGGTCGCCTTCGCCTCCGGGTGGAAGTCGTCGAACACCTGGTAGGTCCCGGCGTCGAGGGTGCGGAACACGATCGCCGAGGTCGATCCGGCGGCCAGCGCCTTCTCGCGCTTGAGCTCCGTGCTCTCGAACTCCACCGGCGACTGGCCGGTGTTCGAGATCTCCAGCTTGAACCGCGTGTTGGCCGGCACCTCGATGACCGCCGGCAGGATCACCCCGTCGCGCATCTCGACCTTGATCACCGGCATGTCGTCCGCGCGCGCGGACGTCGCCGCGGCAGCGGCGAGCAGCAGGCCGGCGAATCGGACGTGACGGAACAGACGGGACGGCACAGGCAACTCCGGATTCTCAGTAGGCGCCCTTCTTGCCGACACCGGCGAACGTGAAGTCCTGAGTCACGTCGAAGGGCTCGAACCAGGGACCGACACCGGTCTCCTTATCGACGTGACGCCCGAAATGGCTGTCCTTGCCGGGCGGCGCCACCGTGACCTTGAGACGGTAGCGGCCGGGGCCGAACAGCTTGACGTTGTCGCCGTAATGCGGCCCGTCATTGGCCACCATCGGCATCAGCATGCCGGAGACCTTCTGGTCCGTGGGCTTGTCGCCGTCGAGCTTCACCGCCTCGAAGCGCACTTCGAGCGCCGGCACCCAATCGCCCTCCGCGAAGCCGTTGCGATTGTCCTTCGCGGCCCGGATATCCGTCTCGAGGTGGATGTCCGACTGCGCGGCCTCGCGCATCATGCCGGGCGGATCCATCTCGATCGGCTGCAGATAGACCGCGGCGACCTCCAGGCCGTTCCGGGTCACGTGCGGTCCGATCGGCACCTCCTTGGCCACAGCGGCGCCCGTGACCGCGAGAAGGGAGGCTGCGGCGAATCCGCGGAGGGCCAGGACGACGTTCGAAGCGCGCATGCTCCCGCACATAAGCCCTCGCGCGCGAAGTTCAAACAGGAATCGCGCCGCATCAAATAATAACAATTCTAATCTGAAGACACTGCCGCCCCATTATGATGTATTGCGTGGTCTTTCGCCGGGATCATAGGAATTATCGGCGATCCTCACGAAGAAATTCGACGTTCCACAGCCACTCGGATCTTGACCAAGAGACGGAACCGGGGATCGTCATCGCACTGCCATGCGGGGAACCGAGAATGCATCCCGGCGCAGGAAAATCGCGAGCGACTAGGGTGCGACCGCGGATCACGGCTTGCACGGGGCCGCACGCCGATTTAGCAAGTGCTATATTCCTGCTGCGAATCCCATGACCATCTCTTTCGTGCCCCTGGCCAGCGCCGCAGCGCTCGTGCTGACCTTGTCCCTCCTCGCACGCGAGGCGGCGGCGGCGGACCTCGCCGCACCGCGCCCGCCCGCGGAGGCGGCCCGCTACGCCGATTGGTCGGGCGGCTATCTCGGTTTCGAGGGCAGCGCGGGCGGCTCCTACGGGGCCTACAGCTTCGGCCCGACCACCATCGGCGGCCGTTCCATCCCGCCCTTCAAGAGCGGCGACTCCACCGGCCGCAGCGATCAGGGGCGGGATGCCACCACCGCGGTCGGTGGCGCCTTCGGCGGCTGGAACTGGCAGACCGGACCGTGGGTCTACGGCGTCGAGGCCAGCCTCGATGTGGCGAACCTGAAGCGTCCCGTCCCGTCGACCATCGCGGGCTTCGGCTACGGGGACGTGGATCCGGCCTTCAACATCGTGCGCGCCAAGACCGATCTGTACGGGAGCCTGCGGGCGCGGATCGGCTACAGCTTCGACCGCTACCTGATCTACGGAAGCTTTGGGCTCACGGGCGCCAACGCCCGCATCTTGGCGAACTACCCGGATCTCGACACGGGTGGCCAGAACACGGCCCGGCGGGACCTCGGCTATGTCGGCTTCACCCTGGGCGCGGGCGTGCAATACGCCATCTCCGACACGCTCGCCCTGGGGATCGACTACCGGTACATCGACCTCGGCGGCAGCCGGCGCTTCCCGCTGGGCACGGTGCCCGGCGACGCGGGCGGACCGGTGACGACCCGGGCGAGCTTCACCTCGAACCAGATGTTCGCGCGGCTGATGTGGTTCCCGGACGGGCTGAAGGTGCCGCCGGACCCCGACGAGACCGCGCCGCACGATCCCGACAACGGCGATACAGGGCGCTTCTCTCTGCACGGACAGACCACCCTGATCGCGCAGGGCGTGCCCGGCTTCCGCTCACCTTACGCGGGCGCGCAGAGCCTGGTCCCGCATCAGGCCCGGCAGACCACCACGGCTACGATCTTCCTCGGGCTGAAGCTCACCGACAGCACCGAGGTCTACTACAACCCCGAATTCAGCCAGGGCTTCGGCCTGTCCCGGACCCTGGGCGTCGCCGGCTTCGTCAACGGCGAGGCGCAGAAGGCCGGCGCCCCGTTTCCGAAGCTGCGCTCGAACCGCTACTACGTGAAGCAGACCTTCGGTCTCGGCGGTGAGACCGTGGAGGTGCCGGACGGCCCGAACCAGGTCGCCACCCGCTACGATGCCGAGCGGATCACGCTCATCGCCGGCAAGTTCGCCCTCGGCGACTTCTTCGACGGCAACGTCTACGCGCACGATCCCCGCGTCGACTTCTTCAACTGGTCGCTCTGGGGCTCCTCGGCCTGGGACTTCCCGGCCAACCTCCCGGGCTTCACGCAAGGCGTCTACGCCGAGTACAACCGGCCGGAATTCGCGATCCGAGCCGCCTACACGCAGGTGCCCAAGGAGCCGTCGAGCGACGTGCTCGACCCGCGCGTGTTCCGGCGCGCCGGCCTGAACGCCGAGTTCGAGCAGCGCTACGTGCTCCCCTGGCTGGAGCAGCCGGGCAAGCTGCGCTTCGGACTGTTCTCGAATGTCGGCGTCTCGGCCAACAACCGGGAGGTCGTCACCCTGACGCAGCTCGGCGCGTTCGACGACATCAACGACGCGGTCGCGGCGACACGGCGCCCGCGCCGCAAGACCGGCGGCTACATCAACCTGGAGCAGGCCCTCACGCCGGAACTCGGCCTCTTCGCCCGGGCCAGCCTGAACGACGGGCGCACGGAGAACATCTCCTTCACCGACATCGACCAGAGCTTTTCCGGCGGCCTATCGCTGAAGGGCAAGGCCTGGGACCGGCCGGACGACACGGTCGGGATCGGCGCGGCGATGAACGGGCTCTCGCCCTCGCACCGGGCCGCCTTCGCGGCGGGCTATTACGGGCTGCTGATCGGCGACGGCCGGCTGAACTACGGCACCGAGCGGGCGCTGGAGACCTACTACGCTCTGAACCTGACCAAGTTCGTGACCCTGACCTTCGACTACCAGTTCATCGACAATCCCGGCTACAACCGCGACCGCGGGCCGGCGCATTTCTTCGCCTCGCGGCTCCACGCGGATTTCTGATCGCGGTCCAGTCAGTCCGCCGCCTCGATCACCGTCGATCCGAAGATATCCTCGAAGGCGGCCCGGAGTTGCATGTCGACCTCGGCCATGCTCACCGGCAGGCCGAGGTCCACCAAGCTCGTCACCCCGTGCTCCCGCACGCCGCAGGGCACGATCCCGTCGAAATGCGTGAGATCGGGCTCGACGTTCAGGCTGATGCCGTGGAAGCTGACCCAGCGGCGGACCCGGATGCCGATCGCCGCGATCTTGTCCTCGACGCCGGGGCCCTTCTCGGGGCGGCGCACCCAGACGCCGACCCGGTCCTCCCGACGCTCGGCGCGGACATTGAAGGCGGCGAGCGTCTCGATCAGCCACGCCTCCAGGCTCGCCACATAGGCGCGCAGGTCGCGGCTGCGCCGGTCGAGGTCGAGCATCACGTAGGCGACCCGCTGACCCGGGCCGTGATAGGTGTACTGCCCGCCGCGCCCGGTGGCGTGAACCGGAAATCGATCCGTCGCCACGAGATCCTCGGACCGGGCCGAGGTCCCGGCCGTGTAGAGCGGTGGGTGCTCCAGCAGCCAGACGCATTCCGACACCGCGCCGCGGGCGATCGCCTCCGCCCGCGCCTCCATCCAGGCGAGCGCGGGCGCGTAGTCCACCGGCGCGTCACTCACGCGCCAGCCCACCGGCCCGGCGACCGGATCGGAGCCGGGCCGCTTCGGGAAGGCGTGCGGACTGACCGTGAGGCGGGGCGCGTTTACCAAGGGTTCACCATCCTGCGTCGATGATCGAAGCCTTCAACATTCGCGGCCGGCGCTGGCAAGGACCGGCCGCGAGACGGGATGGCGCGCGGTGGCGGTCTTCGAGACCCTCAAGGTCGATCTGACGGTGGTGCTGGGCCGCGCGCGCATGCCGCTGCACATGCTGCTGCGCATGGGCCGCGGCGCCGTGATCGAGCTGGAGGCCAGCGACAGCGACATGGTCGAGATCCTGGCCAACGATCACCCGATCGCCCGCGGCCAGATCGTGGTGACCGGCGACCGCATCTCCGTCGAGGTGACGGAACTGATCCGCAAGGCAGCCTCGATCGTGGAGCCCGGCATCAGCATCGGCGACGGCGCGACCCCTTTCCTGGACGGCGGCTACGATTCCCCGTGAGCGGAGCGCTTGTCGGCGGCGGATCGATCTGTTATCCGCTGCGCCGCGCGACACGATTGCGGCCCCGGGTTCTCCCGCGGGGCGCGACGGTCGGGCAAGCGGACCGGTCTTCGCGTCCGATGCGGCCATGGCGGAATTGGTAGACGCGCTAGCTTGAGGTGCTAGTCCCGCGAGGGGTGGAGGTTCGAGTCCTCTTGGCCGCACCAACCTTTTCTTGAACATTCAGAAGAGGTCGGGGCGAAACGGTGTGACGGATGCGCTCGGCTGCCAGGCAGCGGCCCCGTCCATGATCTCTCGGAATGATGCGCCTGAGCGGCCCAACCGCGATGATGAAGGCGCGGGCCGGTTCTTCTGAACCCGCGCGCGACGCGTCGGGATCGGGCGCTCGTTCAATCCGTCGAGCCCTCGGGCAGCCCGGCCATCCGCGCCCCTTCGACGATATGCGCATATTCCTTCATGAACGTCGGATTTCGTGAGTAGTCGGCATTGGCCAGCGTATGCACCGTGTACCCGGGCATGAGCTTGAGGACGTTGTCGATCGCGTCCTTCGCCTGCTCCTTGTGACCCAGCCACGCATGCGCCACGGCCAGATCGATATACGCAAAGAAGTACGGCGTGTGCCCGACGGATCGGTTGCACCACCTGATGGCCTCCTCCCAATGCTTCAAATGGGTGTGGGCATGACAGATATAATACTCCCACGCGTTCAGGAGCGGATCCTTCGGGCTCAGACGGATTGCCTTCTCGACATGCCCGAACGTCTTGTCGGCGTTTCCGTCCCAGAGATTGATGATTCCGGCAAGCGCGTGCGCGATCGCCATGTTCGGATCGTATTCGACAGCGACCGCGATCTCCCGCAGCCCCAGCGCGAAATCCTTCGTCGCACGAAGGACCTCTGCCTTCACGTAATGGGCCATCGAGCTTTGTGGATTCGCCGCGAGACCTTCATCCGCGAGCTGTAAGGCGAGCCGGGAATCGGCAGCAACATTCTTGCTGACCCGCGTGTTGACGGCTTGCGCTATGGCTCGCGCGAGGCCGATCTTGGCTTGAGGATTGTTCTTGTCGATCTTCAAGCTCTGCTCGAACTTGTCGCGCGCCTCCAGCGTATTGGCGGGCGTTCGCGGCCTGTTCATGGCCGCCCAGCCGAGCATATTCAGGTCGGCGGCTGTCGGATTGAGCGAGCCCTCCCTCAGGATCCTCAATCCTTCGGCTTGACTGAGCTGGATATCCAGCGATCGCGCGAGTCTCGCAACGAACTCGGCCTGAAGCTCTCCCAATCGGCTCCGCTCACCGTCGAACCGGTCGGCCCAGATGTGCGCGCCCGTCTCGGTTGATACGAGCTGCGCATTCAGAACCACATGATCTCCGGTGCGCCGAACGCTCCCTTCCAGGGCGTACCGGACACCCAGATCACGACCGAGCTGTTTCACGTCGACAGCCTTGCCCTTGTAGGTGAAGGCCGTGTTGCGCGCGATCACGAAGCTGCCGGCGAGGTGCGACAGGTCTGTGGTCAGGTCTTCGGTCAATCCATCGGCGAAAAAATCCTGCTCCGGATCGTTGCTCAGGTTGGCGAACGGCAGCACCACGATCGAGAGCGGCGGCAGCGGCTTCGGGGGCAGACCGTTCTGGACGGCGAGCGTCTGCTCCGGCCTCGGGGCGGCGTGAGGCCAGAGAGACCAGACCGTACCGCCCGCGACGACGAGGATCGCGGCGCCCGCGAGGCAAGCCCCTGCGGCAACACCGAGACCACGGCGCGACCGCGTCGCCGCGGCAGGAGTCGGAAGCGGAACTCCGCCGGTTGCGGCGGACGGCTCGTCCGCGTCGTCCTCCTCATCGTCGGGCGGCGCCAAGGTCTGGACGGCCTGCGCGGAGAGGGCGAAGACGCCGATCGGGCGCGCGATGTTCTTCAGATCCAGCTTGCCCCTGTCCTCGAAGCGGTAGGGCACCTTGTCGCGCACCTGCTCGTGGACCGAGCGCGACACGCAGAGCCCGCCGGGCTCGGACAAGGGCTCGAGACGCGCCGCCACGTTGACGCCGTCCCCGAACAGGTCCCCGTCCGGCTGGGCGATCACGTCGCCGACATTGATCCCGAAGCGCAGCTTGAACCGCCTGTCATCCGGCAACGCGGACTCGAACCCGGCCATCGCCCGCTGAATGCGGATCGCACACGAGACGGCTCTCAAGGGGCTGGGGAACTCGACCAGCAGGCCGTCGCCCATCGACTTCACGATGCGCCCCTGCGCGGCCTTGATGGCAGGATCAGTGACGTCGCGTCGGAGTATTTTGAGGCGTCGTATCGTACCCGCTTCGTCGGCTCCCATCAGCCGACTGTAACCGACGATATCGGCAACGAGGATAGCCGCCAGACGCCTAGCCATCACCTTTCCGCCCTGCGCTTATGACCCGGAACGTGGCGCCTCGTTTTACTGATCATAGCATGATGGCGATGCCGAAACGCAAGCCCGGAGGAGCCGTTATCCGTCTTCGGCTCCGGCGTGCGGATCGGCACTGATACGAAAACAGCATCGGCTCATTCTTAAACTCAAATCAAGCGGGAGGCGATCGATGCTGAAGCGCATATCCACGTCCATCAGGCGTTTTGTCGACGAGAATTGGAATGTTCGCGATCTTTGTCGGTTCGATTGCAGATGTCTCGAAGATATCGCGCTCGAACCAAGGGACCTTGCCCTCAGATCGGGATGGTCGTGCTCCGGTATCAAGCACCACCCGTCCTGGGATGCCGAAGTGCGAGGCCGCGAAGTTCCTCGAATCGGATCATCTTGATCCATCTGAACGCACGCATCCTTTCTCGTTCAACCGGTTCGTGCCCTCGCCGGCCTGGGCCGAACGGGCGCGCGGCGACAGGACAGGAGCGCGGATCGGCGATCCTCGTTCAGGGCGTCTGCAACGTTCTAAGTCATGCTGTAAGGCAGTCTTCATTCGATCATTCTCGCCAATAACGGCCTATTTTTGCTAGATATGGCATTATGGCTGATATCTTACTCCGCATCTTAGAGACAAAGCCTCGTAGAAAATCATCCCTTTCTGCACCGAACCGGTTGCGGCACATCGAAAATGGCTTCTAGACTGATCGCATCCACCCGCGAGTCCGATCAGCATGGCCCGCACGCCCCAACCCGCTGAACTGACGTGGCGCAGCATCGCCCTCGGGGGCGCGATCACGCTGCTGTTCACCGCCGCCAATGCCTATCTCGGCCTGAAGGTCGGCCTCACCTTCGCCACGTCGATCCCCGCCGCCGTCATTTCCATGGCGGCGCTGCAGCGCCTGCCCGGTGCCACGGTTCTGGAGAACAATATTGTCCAGACCATCGCTTCGGCGGCCGGCAACCTGTCGGCCATCATTTTCGTGCTGCCGGGACTGGTGATGATCGGCTGGTGGCAGGGCTTCCCGTGGCTCACCACGGCGGGCATCACCGCGACGGGCGGGATCCTCGGCGTGATGTTCTCCGTGCCGCTGCGCCGGGCGCTCGTGGTGGAGTCCGATCTGCCCTTTCCCGAGGGCCGCGCCGCCGCGGAGGTTCTGGCGGTCGGATCGCGCAGCCGGGCCGGCGAGGCCGACAGCGCCCGCGGGCTGCGGATCCTCGCCTGGAACGGCCTGGTCTCGGCGGGCTTCGCGGCGCTCGCGCAGACCCGGCTCGTCCTCGACAGTGCCGGCACGTGGTTCCGGGTCGGAGCCGGCGCCACAGGGATCGCCGGCAACCTGTCCTTCGCGCTGATTGGCGTCGGCCACCTCGTCGGGCCCTCGGTCGGGGCCGCGATGGCCCTGGGGCTGGCGATCGCCTGGGGCGGGCTGATCCCGCTCCTCACGGCCGAGCAGCCGCTGCCGGACGTGGGCCTGGAAGAGTGGGTCGGCACGGTCTTCCGCCGGGACGTACGCTTCTTCGGCGCCGGCGTGATGGGCGTCGCGGCGATCTGGACGCTTGTCCGGATCGCCGGCCCGGTCCTGGGTGGCATCCGCTCGGCGCTCGCCGCCGGGCGCGCCCGAAGGGCGGGTGAGGTGCTCGCCCTCGAGGAGCGCGACCTGCCGGTCTCCGCGGTCATCGCGGTCGCCCTCGCCCTGCTCGCGCCGATCGGCTGGCTGCTGTGGAGCGTGCTGGCCGGAACGCCGCTGGAGGGGCAGGCCCTGCCGCTGATCGCCGGCGCGCTGCTGTTCATCCTCGTGGTCGGGCTCGGCGTGGCGGCGGTGACCGGCTACATGGCCGGCCTGATCGGCGCGTCGAACTCCCCCCTGTCGGGCGTCGGGATCCTGGCAATCCTGGCGAGCGCGGCGCTGCTGCTGGGTCTGTTCGGCCGCACGGCGGATCCGCAGAGCACCCGGGCGCTGGTCGCCTACGCCCTGGCGGTCACCGGCATCGTGTTCGGCGTCGCCACCATCGCGAACGACAACCTCCAGGATCTCAAGACCGGCCAGTTCGTCGGCGCGACACCCTGGAAGCAGCAGGTTGCCCTGATCGTCGGCGTGACCTTCGGCTCCGTGATCATCCCGCCGGTCCTGAACCTCCTCGGGGCGAGCTTCGGCTTCGCGGGGGCGCCCGGGGCGGGTCCGAACGCGCTCGCGGCGCCGCAGGCCGGGCTGATCTCCGCCCTGGCGCGGGGCGTGCTGACCGGCGACGCCAACTGGCGCATGCTGGGTTGGGGCGGGGCCGCGGGGCTGGGCCTCGTCGCGCTGGATGCGGGACTCGGCCGCCTGAAGGCCTTGCGCCTGCCGCCGCTCGCGGTCGCCCTCGGGATCTACCTGCCGATGAAGCTGGTGCTGCCGCTGGTGGCGGGCGCCGTGATCGGCACGGTCTACGACCGCTGGGCCCGGCGCCGGCCCGATCCCGGGCGGGCCCTGCGCATGGGCACGCTCACGGCGACCGGCCTCATCGTCGGCGAGAGCCTCTGGGGCGTCGCATTCGCGCTGATCGTCTACCTGTCGGGCGACGAGGCGCCCCTGGCGGTGACCGCCGGCGCGAATCCGGCCCCGGCGGTCGCGGCCGGCCTGCTGCTGTTCGCGGGGTCGGGCGCAGCCCTGTATCACTACGCGCGGCGTTCGGCCTGACGACGCCGCAACCCGGCTCTGCATTGACTTCGCAGGCGCACACGGTCATATCGGCGGTGCAGCGTCAGCGGCCGTCATGGCCCGCTTGAGGGGGCTGCGTGACGGATCGGGCGCCTTCCGGCGTGATCCGGCCCCCCTCTTCATAACGTGCATGCACCCGGGCCGCCCCATCACGCGGGCTGCCCCCTGCCAACGGACCGGCTCCCCAAGCGGTATCGCTCGCAGTCTCGCGACGCGCCCGGCCGGCCCTGCTGCATCGGATACATCCTTGACCCAATTCACCGATTTCGGCCTCGCCCAGCCCGTGCTGCGGGCGCTCAGCGAGGCCGGCTACGTCGCACCGACGCCGATCCAGGCCCAGGCGATCCCGCCGGCCATGACGGGCCGCGACCTCTGCGGCATCGCCCAGACCGGCACCGGCAAGACTGCGGCCTTCGCGCTGCCGATCCTGCACCGCCTGTCGCTCTCGGACCGCCGCGCCCCGCGCCGCGGCTGCCGGGTGCTGGTGCTCTCGCCGACCCGCGAGCTCGCCAACCAGATCGCCGAATCCTTCTCGGATTACGGCCGTCACCTATCCTACACCACCACGGTGGTGTTCGGCGGCGTCACCATCAGCCGCCAGGAGCGGGCGCTCGCACCGGGCGTCGACATCCTGGTCGCCACGCCGGGCCGCCTGATCGACCTGATCGAGCGTCGGTCCCTGACGCTCGACGGCGTCGAGATCTTGGTCCTCGACGAGGCCGACCAGATGCTCGATCTCGGCTTCATCCACGCGCTCAAGCGCATCGTGAAGATGCTGCCGGAGAAGCGCCAGAGCCTGTTCTTCTCGGCCACGATGCCGAAGAACATCGCGGGGCTCGCCGCGCAGTACCTCAAGGACCCCGTCCAGGTCGCCGTGACGCCCGTCGCCACGACGGCCGAGCGGGTCGAGCAGCAGGTGATCTTCGTCCATACCGGCGCCAAGCAGGCGCTGCTGGGCCATATCCTGCGCGATCCGGCGATCGAGCGCGTCCTCGTCTTCACCCGCACCAAGCACGGGGCGGACCGGGTCGTGCGCGGCCTCGACAAGGTCGGCATCGCGGCGGCGGCGATCCACGGCAACAAGAGCCAGCCGCAGCGCGAGCGGGCGCTCGCCGCCTTCAAGGACGGCACCTGCCGGGTTCTGGTCGCCACCGACATCGCCGCCCGCGGCATCGACGTCGAGGGCGTGAGCCACGTGGTCAATTTCGACCTGCCGAACATTCCCGAGAGCTACGTCCACCGGATCGGCCGCACCGCCCGCGCCGGCGCGGACGGCCTCGCCATCTCGTTCTGCAACGACGAGGAGAAGGCCTACCTGCGCGACATCGAGCGCGTGACCCGGCAGAAGGTGCCGGTCGCGGGCTTCCCCGAGGGCTTCAACCCGCCGTCGCGCCAGGAAGCCGCCGAGATCGCCCGCGAGGAGGAGCGCCGCCCCGAGCGGCAGCAGCGCCCCGGCGGCGGTCGCCAGGGTCAGCGGCCCCGTCAGCAGCAGGGCCGTCCCCAGCAGGGCCAGCCCGGTGGCGGCCGCGGATTCGGCGGCCAGGGCGCGCCCCGTCAGGGCCGCCCCCAGGAGGGTCGGGCCGATGGCCGCGGCCACGCTCCGCAGCACGCCCCGCAGGGACGTGAGACCCGCGCGGACCGGCCCGCCCGGCCGCAGGGTGAGCGCCCGAACCAGGGCCGTCCGAACCGGGACGGCCGGCCCCAGCGCGCGGATGCCCGTCCGCGCAGCGGCGGCAGCGAGGGCCGCAGCATCGGCTGGCTGGAGCGGGCGCCCCGCTCCTGAGGGCTGACGACACCGCACGCGATCACGAAGCCGCCCGGGACGAGGCCGTCCCGGGCGGCTTTCTCTTTGTGGGTCGCTCGAGAGCTCCCATGAGGCAACCCGCCTCGAAGGGCATCCCGTGCTCCGGCCGGAAGCTGCCCGCTCTCTTTTCACGGCAGGCCGGTCGACCCATCTCCTCCCGGATTTCACAGGGAGCCTGCACCATGCGGTTCGAACTCTACCGGGACGCGAAGGGCGAATGGCGCTGGCGCCTGCGGGCCCGCAACGGCGAGGTGATCGCGGAATCGGGCGAGGGCTATGGCCGCCGCGAGGATTGCGAGCACGGCATCGCGCTCGTGCGCCAGAGCGCAGAGGCCCGCATTGAGGACATGACGACCAAGATCGCCTGATCTGCGGGGATCGGCCGAGTCTCAATACGAGCCAAGCCTCAACCCACGATCAACCCTGTCCGAAACGTCGCAGCAGTTAAGCTGCAACGCTTCAGCTCGCCCGTGCGTTGCAGCGGTTCGAACCGCGCTGAGGTCCTCGCGTCCCGTGCGGTTCGTCGTCCGAGACGCAGTCACACGAAGGGAGTCGAGACCGTGCTGAGGAAATTCCTGCTCGCGGCCCTGCTGGTGCTGGGCTTCGCGGCCGCGGCACCGCAGGGAGCGTCCGCCGCCCCCATCGGTCCTGGGCTTGCCCTGCCGGCCGGCGCCGCACCCGCTGTCACCGAGAAGGCCCAGTACTACTACCGCCGTCGCTTCTACGGCCCGCGCCCCTACTGGCGCCGTCCGTACTACGGCCGCCGGTTCTATGGCCCGCGTCCCTACTGGCGCCGCCCGTATTACGGCCGCCGGTTCTACTACTAAGCGCCTGCTGGCTTGACCGGCCCGGCGGCTCCCTTGAGCCGCCGGGCTTTTTCATATCGTGATTCGGGATGCGCGGACGGCGCGCCTGCTTTATCGTGCAGGGTATGGGACAGGCCACGGCAGATTGGCTCACCCGGGAGGACGCCCGATGAACGATATCGCGCAACGCGCCGAGCCGGCGGCGGCGACGCCGGACCTCTGGCAATCCATCCCGCTCGAATGCATTCTGAGCGCGGTCGCGGTTCTGCTGGCGGCGGGATTGAAGCTCGCCGGCCTGCTGTCCTGACGGCGCGAGGCGGGCGGATGGACGGCATGGAGCACGTCGGACCCTCAGCGGCCGGAGGTATCCCGGTGCCGCAGGATATCGGTACGCCCCAAGGCGACCTGACAGTGCGCACCATCGCCATGCCGGCCGATACCAACGCCAACGGCGACATCTTCGGCGGCTGGGTTCTCTCGCAGATGGATCAGGCCGGCGGCATCGCCGGCGTCGACCGGGCCCAGGGCCGGGTCGTGACCGTGTCGCTTAACGCCATGACCTTCATCCGGCCGGTCCGCGTGGGCGACGTCCTGTGCGTCTACACCCGGGTGTCCCATGTGGGCCGCACCTCGATGAAGATCGAGGTCGAGGCCTGGGCGCGGCGCTTCTGCACCCAGGTCCGCGAGCGCGTGACCCAGGCCACCTTCACGTTCGTGGCGATCGACGAGTCCGGCCGCCCGCGGCCGATCCCGCCGGCGGTGCCCTCACCCCGCGCGGCTACTTGATCACCCCGCAGGCGACCCGGTCCCCGGCACCGCCGATCGGCTGGGTCGTGTGATCGTCCTCGTTGGCGTGGATGATCAGCGCCGATCCGTCGCCGTCCTTGAGGCCGCCCTCGCCGTTCAGGGGCGTCTCGCTCGACACCTCGGCCTGGGCCGAGCCGTCCTGGCCGACATAGAGGTTCGGCAGGTCGCCCTCGTCGGGGCCCTCCGCGTTCAGCAGGCCGTGCTTGCTCTGGTCGTGGTTCACATGCGCCTTGGAATTCATGAACTTCGGATCCGAGCAGTCGCCCACGGCGTGGAAGTGCATGCCGTGCCAGCCGGGGGGCAGGCCGCCGGGCTGGATCGCGACGCGCAGCACCAGCGCGTTCGCGCCGTCGCGGATCGCCAGCCGCCCGATCGTGTCGCCCTTGGCATTCTTGATCGGGGCCTCGTAGGTCTCGGCCGCCTTGGCGGCTTCCTTCGGGGGCTCCTGCGCGAGGGCGCCACTCGCGGCGAAGGTCCCGAGCAATGCGAGCAGCGGCAGGGTGCGGGTCATGCGGTGGCTCTCCTGTACGGCTCGGTCTAGTTAGGGAGCGCATCGCCCTTCGACAGGGCCGCGCCGCCGAACCTCTACCGCAGCCTGACCGGGACCGCACGAAGCCCTGATGAACCGCGACCGGACCATACCGGATTCCGCCACGGCCGCGGCGGCCGATCCGCCCAGGCGGCGCGCCGACCTGTTCCTCGTGGAACACGGCCATTTCGAGAGCCGCGCGCGGGCGCAGGCGGCGATCCGGGCCGGGCTCGTGCGGGTCGACGGGCGGCCGCTCACACGCGCCTCGGACCCGATCACCCCGGGCGCCCGGATCGAGGCGACGCCGGCGCATCCCTACGCGTCCCGGGGCGGCCTCAAGCTCGCTGCGGCCCTGGCGGCGTTCCGGCTCGATCCGGACGGCCGCACCTGCCTGGACGTCGGAGCCTCCACGGGCGGCTTCACCGACGTGCTGCTCGCCGGCGGCGCGTCCCATGTCTACGCGGTGGATGTGGGACGCGGTCAGCTCCATGCGCGCCTCGCGGCGGATCCGCGGGTGACCAACCTGGAAGGCACCGACATCCGCACCCTCGCTCCGGCCGCGCTGGCGCCGCCCCCCGATCTCGCGACCGTCGACGTGAGCTTCATCGGCCTGCGTCTGGTGCTGCCGGCGCTGCCGGCGCTGCTCGCGCCGGGCTCGAGCCTCGTCGCGCTGATCAAGCCGCAATTCGAGGCCGGCCGCGCGCGGGTCGGGCGCGGCGGCCTCGTGCGCGATCCGGCGGTCCACGCGGAGGTCTGCGCGGCGGTGCGGGACGCGCTGCAGGCGCTCGGCGCCACGATCCTCGGCCTGATTGACTCGCCCGTCCCGGGCGGCGACGGCAATGCCGAATTCCTGATCGGCGCGCGATTCCCATGAGTGAGACGGTCACGATTCGGGACCTTGGCGCCCGGGGCGACGGGGTCGCAGAGGACGGGGTCCTTGTCCCCTATACGCTGCCGGGCGAGCGCGCGACGATCCGCCGGGAGGGTCGGCGGGCCGAGCTTCTGGGCATCACGCAGGCCTCCGTCGACCGGGTCGAGCCGTTCTGCCCCTACTTCATGCGCTGCGGCGGCTGCCGGACCCAGCACCTCGCCCGGCCGGCCGAACTGGCCTGGAAGCGCGGTCTCATCGCGCAGGCCCTGTCCCAGGCCGGCCTCGACGTGGCGCCCGATCCGGCCATCGACGCGCACGGCGCCGGGCGGCGTCGGATCACGCTCCATGTCCGGGAGATCGACGGCCGGGCCGAGGCCGGGCTGATGGCGGCCCGCAGCCACGCGCTGGTGCCGATCGACCATTGCCCGATCACCGTGCCGGCGCTGCATCCCGCGCCCGAAGTGGCGCGCCGCCTCGCGGTGCCCCTCGGCCATGGCCGCAAGCCCCTCGACGTGGCTGTCAGCGCCACCGACCAGGGCCTCGACGTCGACCTGCGCGGGCACGGGCCGGTGAGCGCCGGCGTCGGCGCCGCCCTGGTGCGGATCGCCGGCGAGCTCGGCTTGGCCCGGCTCTCCCTGCACGGCGAGCGGCTGATGGAGGCCGAGCCGGTCTCGGTCACCGATGGCCAGACCCGTCTCTACCCGGCCCCCGGCGGCTTCCTGCAGGCGACCGCCGCCGGGCAGGCCGCGCTCACGGATCTCACGCTGGCGGCGCTGGGACCGCGCACGAAGCGCGCCGCGGACCTGTTCGCGGGGTGCGGACCATTGACCCTCGCGATGGCCCGGACCGCCGCGATCCACGCCGTGGAGGCCGATGCCGCCGCCCTCGCGGGCCTCGACCGGTCGGCCCGCGCGGCGACGGGCCTGCGCGCGATCACGCGCGAGCGGCGCGACCTCTTCCGCCGGCCGCTGCTCCCGACCGAGCTCGACGCCTTCGACGCGGTGGTGTTCGACCCGCCCCGGGCCGGCGCGGAGGCCCAAGCCCGCCAGCTCGCCGCGTCGCGCGTGCCCCTGGTCGTCGGCATCGCCTGCGATGCCGGGACCTTCGCCCGGGATGCGGCGACGCTCGTCGCGGGCGGCTACCGGCTGGAGCGGGTCACGCCGGTGGACCAGTTCCGCCATTCGGGCCACGTCGAGATGGTCGGCGTGTTTCGCCGCCCGGCCGCCCGGCGGCGCTGAAACCACGCAACCGGCGGCGAAGTTTCACGTTCTCCCGAAGATTGGAGGTCCCATGGCTCGCGGCTTACTTCGCCCGCTCGCGCTGGCTGCGCTGAGCCTCGCCTGCGCCGCGCCGCTGGCGGCACAGACCGTCGCGCCCGACCAAACCGGGACCGGCGGCGGACCGGCCTCGACCATCACGGCGCCGAACACCAACAGCCTCGGCGTGACCAAGCCGCCGGGCACGTCGCTCGGCCCTGGCGAGATTCCGTCGCGCAGGGAGCAGCGGCGCGAGCGGGCGCTGACCGACAAGATCGACGACAGCATCTGCGACGGCTGCAACTGAGGCCGCGCCGCCCCTGCGAGGCGGACGGCGATGTCACGGAAGCGTCAGAAAACACCGCCACATCCGCCGCACAGCTTGCGTCGGGACTCGGCGTGCCGGATGCGGGCTGAGCCAGCGTCGCTCCGTGACCGTTCCGCATCCGAGACCCGTTCGTGATCTTCATCCACCAGCCTGCCGTCGGCGCCGGAGCCACGCTGCTCGAGCGCCGGATCATCGACCTTCAGGACACGATCCCCGAAGACACCATCTGGCTCGACCTGATCCGACCGAGCCGCGAGGAGGAGCTGAAGGTGGAGGCCTTCGCGGGGATCGAGGTGCCCACCCGCGAGGAGATGAAGGACATCGAGCCCTCCGAGCTGCTCTACGTCGAGGACGGCGCCCGCTACATGACCGGGCGCGTGCTCTCGAAGGTGAGCGACGCCGAGGAGCCGGGGCTCGCCGGCATCACCTTCATCCTGCGCGGCAACCGGCTCGTGACCGTGCGCCACGAGGAGCCGCAGGCCTTCCGCATGTACACGCAGCGCGCCGGACGCTCGATGGGCAACGGCAGCGCCTCCGCGGCCTCCGGCGAGGCGATTCTCGCGGGCCTGATCGAGGCGGTGATCGACCGGGCCGCCGACGTGCTCCAGCTTCAGGGCGAGCGCATCGACCGCCTGTCCGGCAAGATCTTCGAGGTGCAGGAGGACCCCTCCGCCCGCAACACCGCCCTGCAGGACACGTTGCGGGCGCTGGGTCGGCACGGTGACCTGATCTCGAAGCAGCGCGAGAGCCTCGTCTCCATGGAGCGGATCCTGCTCTCGCTGTCGGCGACCTATCGGACCAACAAGGCCCCGCGTGATCTGCGGGAGGATGTCCGTTCGACCCTGCGGGATCTTCAATCCCTGGAGGAGCACGCGACCTTCCTCTCCACGAAAATTCAATTCTTGCTCGATGCAACCCTCGGCCTCGTCAACCTTGAGCAGAACAACATCATCAAGCTGTTCTCGGTCATGGCCGTGGTCTTCATGCCCCCGACGCTGATCGCGTCGATCTACGGCATGAACTTTAAATCCATACCGGAACTAGATCTCTCGTTCGGATACCCGATGGCGTTGATCATGATGGTGGTCGCTGCCGTATTTCCATACGTTTTCTTTCGCTGGAAGAAGTGGCTGTAGCCCCAAATGCTGATACAGCGCCGATAAAATATTAAGACCTCTGTGGAAGCATGTCGGAGCCTGTAGGCGCGGCTCGGCCGCGAGGACGGAACCTCCCATGCGACTCTCTCTCAAGACGGTCCTCGCCGGTGCGATCGGCCTCCTCGCCCTTGCCGCCGTCGGCCAGGGGATCGCCAGCGTCGTGACCCTGTCGGAGATCGAGCGGAACGCCAACGCGGTCTCCCAGCAGGCCCTGCCCGCGCAGAACCAGGCCGAGGCCATCGGGACGGCCGTGCGGGAGGCGCGGCTGCGCCTCTACCGGCTCGCGGTCGCCTCCCCCGACCCGGCGGCCCTGGACAAGAATCAGACCGCGCTCACCGACACCCTGGCCGAACTCTCCGGCCTGCGGCAGGCCTATCAGGACCGCCTGAGCAGCCCGCGGGATCGTGAGATCTACGAGCGCTTCACGACGGCCTGGAACGCCTACCAGAACATCCAGCTCCAAGTGGTCGAGCTGATGATCGCGGGCGATCAACCCGGCGCCCTCGGGCTGGTGCTGGACCCTGCGACGGCGACGCAGAACGATGCGGCGGTGGCGAGCCTGACGGAATCGATCGCCTCGGCCCGGGCGTTGACGGAAGCCAACGTCGCCGAGACCGTGGAGGCGGCGACGCGCGCCAAGCTCATCGCGATGGCCGCCACCGTGGTGGGCCTCGCGGTCGCGGCGGCCGCGATGCTGTTCGCCCTGTTTGGGATTGCGCGCCCGATCGAGCGCATGACCGCTGCGATGGGCCGGCTCGCCCAGGGCGACGAGACCGTACCGGTCCCCCATACGGGGCGCGGCGACGAGATCGGCGCGATGGCGGCGGCCGTGCAGGTGTTCAAGGACAACCTGATCCACACCCGCGCCCTGGAGCGCGAGACCGCCGTGGCGCGGGAAGGCGCCGAGGCGCAGCGCCGGCGCGCCGTCCACGCCATGGCCGAGTCCTTCGAGGCGGCGGTCGGCGGCGTGCTGGCGCGGGTTTCGGACGCTGCCCTCGGCCTGCGGGCGGAGGCCGAGGCCATGACCAGCACCGCCACCCACACCGCCGAGCGCTCGGCGACCGTGGCGGGTGCGGCGCAGGAGGCCGCCATGCATGTCGGCACGGTCGCGGCGGCCGCGGAGGAACTCGGGGCCTCGGTCCTGGAGATCGGCCGGCAGGTGGACGGCTCGGCCGAGCTTGCCCGGGGCGCGGTGGTGCAGGCGGGCGAGACGGCCGGCCTCGTGCAGGAGCTGAGCTCCGCCGCGGGCCGGATCGGCGACGTCGTGCGCCTCATCACCGACATTGCCGGGCAGACCAACCTGCTGGCCCTCAACGCCACGATCGAGGCCGCCCGGGCGGGCGAGGCGGGCCGCGGCTTCGCGGTGGTCGCCAGCGAGGTGAAGCAGCTCGCGGCTCAGACCGCCCGCGCCACAGAGGAGATCGCCGGTCAGGTCGGCCGCATCCAGGGCGCGACGGGCCAGACCGTGGGCGCGATCGACGACATCGCGACGCGCATCCGCGAGATCGACAGCGTGGCGACCTCGATCGCGGCGGCCGTGGAGCAGCAGGGCGCAGCGACCCGGGAGATCGCCCGCAACGTCGCCGAAGCTGCATCCGGGACCGGTGCCGTCACCGGCACGATCGACGAGGTCGCGCGGGCGGCCGATGACACGGGCTCCGCCGCGACGCGGATGCTCGCCTCGGCGGCGAGCCTCTCGGAGCAATCCGCCGAGCTGCGCCGGGAGATCGACGCGTTCCTGCAGACGGTGCGCGCCGCCTGAGGCTCAGCCCGGGCTCGACAGCTTCATCAGGACGAGCCCGGAGCCGATCAGGCCGGCGGCGAGGATCCGGCTGGCGCTCGCCTGTTCCCCGAGAACGGCGATGCCGACCAGGAACGCGCCGACCGCGCCGATGCCGGTCCAGATCGTGTAGGCGGTTCCGAGGGGCAGCGTGCGCATGGCCAGCGCCAGGAAGCCGACGCTGCCGGCCATCGACACGGCCATGATCGCGGTCGGCCAGAGGCGCGTGAAGCCGTCGGACTGCTTCATCGCGAAGGCCCAGACGACCTCCAGCACGCCCGCGGTGACGAGATAGATCCAGGCCATGCGGCCCTCCTGAAAGGGCCGGGCCGTCCCGGACTTGTACCCCGCCTGCGGGGGGAGGACGTGGCCTCGCGGGGGCTCAGCTAAGGTCGATCGGCCAAGCCTGCAAGCGCGGTGGCATCAGATCCGACGCACCTCCCTCATCCTGAGGTGCCGCGTCAGCGGCCTCGAAGAAGGGCTCCAGGGATCGCGGCGGCCTCTGGAGGTCTCCTTCGAGGCCTCCGCTGCGCTCCGGCACCTCAGGATGAGGGCGCGGAAGGGAGGATACGCAGCGACGACCCGTCAGGCCACCGCCGCAAGGTGCTTGACCTCGGCCTTGGCCACCACCTTGCCGACCGGCGGCGCCTTGCAGGTCTCGGCCTCGGGCGCCAGGACCGGCGGCTGCACCCAGCGGCCGGCATCGAGGTCGGCGATCCGACCGTTGATCTCGCGGATGACGTAGCGCGAGAACGGGTAGACGTGCAGGTAGATCACCATGTTGGTGACCACCGCCTCCAGGGCGGCCGGGTTGCGGCGGGCGGTCTCCAGGAACACGCTCCAGAAGTGCTTGGCGAGTTCCGGACGCCGCACGGTCATCCGCCAGCACACGCGCAGCAGCGAATAGAGATCGTGGGCGATGTGGCGCCAGTTGAGCTTCTGCGCGGCGAATTTAGGCCGCTTCACCTGCCGCGCGACCACGCGCACGCGGTCGAAGAAGTTCGGCGGGTCGTAGATCTCCTGGAGGACATCGCGGTAATCGGCCAGCACGTCGCGCTGCGGGCGCAGGGTCACGAAGTTGATGCCCTGCGTGCACTGGTCGCCCTGGTCGGCCGTGGTCGCCGCGTAGTTCTCGTAGAGGCGGCCCTCCTTGCGCAGGCGGCGCGAGAGCTGCGTGTTCGGCAGCGCGAACAGCAGGCCGACCATGGCGATCGGAATGCCGGTCTGGCTGATGCACAGCGACATCGCCGTGTTGATGCTGTCCTTCTCGGTGTCGAAGCCGACGATGAAGCCGGCCGTGACGAACATGCCGTGCTCGTAGAGCTTGTGTACGCTGTCGGCGATCGAGCGCTTGGTGTTCTGCTTCTTCTGCGTCTGGATCAGAGTCGCCTCGTCGGGCGTCTCGATCCCGGTGAACAGGGCGAAGAAGTTCGCGTCCCGCATCATCCCGAGCAGTTCGTCGTCGTCCGCGAGGTTGAGCGAGGCCTCGGTGGAGAACTTGAACGGGTAGCCGTGTTCCTCCTGCCACTTGATCAGGTGGGGCAGGAACAGCTTGATCGCCTTCTTGTTGCCGATCAGGTTGTCGTCGACGAAGTCGACATGGCCGCGATAGCCGAGGCCGTAGAGCCGGTCGAGCTCGGCCAGCATCTGCGGCGTGGTTTTGGTCCGCGGGGCGCGGCCGTAGAGCTCGATGATGTCGCAGAACTCGCAGGTGAACGGGCAGCCGCGGGAAAACTGGACGCCGATATAGAGGTAGTGGCTGAAGGTCAGCAGGTCGAAGCGCGGGATCGGGCTCTTGGTGACGTCGGCCTTGAACTTCTCGGCCGTGAGCCGGCCGCGGCGCTCGCCCGCCTCCCAGGCGGCCACGAACTTGTCGAGGATGCCCTCGGCCTCGCCCAGCACCAGGAAATCCGCCTTGTCGTAGACTTCCGGCGTCGAGGTCGGCGCGGGGCCGCCGACGCAGACCGGGGTTCCGAGCGCCACGCAGCGGTCGATGACCACGAGGCAGTCCGGCTCCTGGGGCAGCATGCCGCCGGTCATCACGAGGTCAGCCGCCTGGATCTGCGCGTCCGTCAGCTCCTCGCAGTTGCGGTTGACGAGCGTCACCTGCCAAGCCGGCGGCAGCATCGCGGCGAGCGTGATCAGGCCCAGAGGCGGCGCGGGCGCGCGGGCGCCCTGCAGCTCCATGGCCTCTTTGAAGTTCCACATCGAGTTTTCGTAGAACTTCGGGAACACCATCAGCACGCGCGGCGCCGTGTTCGCTTCCGACATGCCAGTTTCCTCGTTCATACGCGCGGCCCAACTCCGATCAGAGATCGATGCGGACGCAGGATCGACCCCTGACCTGCGGGCGAATTAAGGCCGTTTTTCGCTCCCGCAGCAATCGGAGCGCCGATTGCGCCAAGACGCCCGCCCGGACGCCGCAAAGCAACCCTGCCGAGCCCCGCCGCCGGGTCGGCGATCCGATTACCCGGACGCTGCGCCCTTTGCGCGACACATCGCGGCTTCGGCAAGATCCGGGAGCCGTCAGGGCGCGATCCGGAACCGCTCCGGCTGCGCGCCGTCCGCATCGGTGAAGCCGTAGATTCGGGCAAGGTCGCCGGCATGCAGCACCGCGCCGGCCCGGGCCGCGATGTCCGGGTCGGCCGCAAGAGCGGCGAGCGCCCGGCCGGCGTAGAGTGGCCCTTCGGTGGCGAGCCCATCCTGCCCGAGATCGCGCGCCCGCTCGGTGGCGACGAAGCCCGGCGAGAGGCCGAGCGCGGTCACGCCGTGCGGCGCGAGTTCCCGGGCGAAGGCCAGGGCGAGCCGGTTGGTGGCGGCCTTGGCGGAATCGTAGAAGACGTCGCCGAGGTAATCCTCGGTCCCGAAGGAGACCAGCGCGATCAGCCCGGAACGCGCCGCCACCATGGCGGGCGCGACCGCACGTGCGAGCAGCAGCGCCGGCAGCGGACCGGCTTCCAGGAAGCCGAGATAGGGCTCGGCCGAGCGGCGCCAGAACGGCGTGCCCCAGTCGGCGCCATCCGGGTAGCGCTCGCCGTCGTAGCCCTCGTTCCCGCCCCAGACGCTGCAGGCCGCGACGTCGATCCGGCCGAAGCGGCGCAGCACCCAGTGGACCAGGGTGTCGGTGGCGCGCTCGGAGCGGTGATCGCAGATGTAATGATGCCCGCGGCCGCCGGCGGCATCGACCATCCGGGCCGTGTCCTCGATCGATTCGGGCCGCATCTCGGTCCGTGCGCCGGTCTCGCTGGACCGGGCGGTGACGATCACGGTGGCCCCCGCCTCTCCGAGAGCCCGGGCGAGGCCCCGGCCGACGCCCCGCGAGGCACCCGCCACGAGACAGATCTTCTGGGAGAGGTCCGGCGCGCTCACGCCGAGGACGCGGGCTTCGACCGCGACAGGAAGGCGGCGAGCCGCTCCTGGGATTCGGGCGAGCGCAACTGCGCGTCGAAGGCCTTGGCTTCCGCCTCCAGGGCGGCCTCGACCTGCGCCTGGTCGCCCCGGATCAGGGCGCGGGAGGCCGCCAGCGCCCCGCGCGGCAGGGCGGCGAGGCGCGTGGCCTGCGCGATCGCCTGCTCGACCAGCATGTCGGCCGGCAGCACCGCGTTGACGAGGCCGAGCGCCTGCGCCTCGTCCGCGTCGAGGGGACGGGACAGAAGCAGCAGCTCGGTGGCCCGGAGCCGTCCGACCCGCAGGGGCAGCAGGTAGCTCGAGGCCGCCTCCGGCACGAGGCCGAGTTCCACGAACGGCATGCGCAGCCGCGCCGCCGGGCTCGCGTAGACGAGGTCGCAGTGCAGGCAGAGCGTCGCGCCGATCCCCACCGCGATCCCATCGACCGCCGCCACCATCGGGGTGCGGGTGCGGGCGAGCTGGCGGATGAAGGTCAGGGCCGGCGAGGCAGTGAACCCGTCCCCGGCCTTGTCCCCGGAAGACTGCCCCATAAAGTCGGCGAGGTCGTTGCCGGCGCTGAACATGCCGGGCTGTCCGGCGAAGACCACGGCACCGACCTGGTCCGAGGCGTCGGCCTCGGCCAGCGCCTCCCGCATGGCGTCGTACATCGCGCCGGTCAGCGCGTTCTTCTTCTCCGGACGGTTCAGGGTGATCAGGCGGACGCCGCCCTGGAGATCGTCGATCGCGACGGTATCGGCCATGATCCGCTCCCCTCAAACCGCCAGCGCCAGCGCGGCATCGTCCGTGAAGGCGCTGCCCGCCACGACACTCTGCTCCAGGCCCTCGGCCGCGGTCAGCAGGTTCTCGGCATAGAAGCGCGCGAGGGCGATGCGGCCGGCATGGGCCGGATCGGTCTCGCCGGTCTTCAGGGCGGCGCTGGCGGCGAGCGCGCTCCGGGCGAGGCAGGCGCCGCCGAGAACCAGGCCGAACAGGCGCAGATACGGCGTCGCGCCGGCGAGCGCCGTCTCCGGACGGTTGGAGCTCAGCGCCGCGAGCTGGTGGCTCGTCGCCCGGTCGAGGCTGCCGATCCCGTCCCGCAGCCGCGCCGCCATCTGGCCGAAGGCGGGATCGCCGGCCTTGAGCAGCCCCTCCGCCGCCTTGCGCATCCAGGCGATCTGCGACCGGGCCGTGGCGCCGCCGTTGAGCGGCAGCTTGCGGGCGGTGAGGTCGATGGCCTGGATGCCGTTGGTGCCCTCGTAGATGCCGAGGATGCGGGCATCCCGCATGAGCTGCGCCGCCCCGGTCTCCTCCACGAAGCCCATGCCGCCGTGGACCTGCACGCCGAGCGAGGTGACCTCGTTGGCAAGATCCGTCGCGAACGCCTTCGCCACCGGCGTCAGCAGGGAGGCGCGGTCCAGAGCGGGCTGCCCCTCCGGCCCCTTGGACGCGTCGAGGGCAGCCGCGGTGAGATAGCAGATCGCGCGGGCGGCGGCCGTGGAGGCCTTCATGGTGAGCAGCATCCGCTGCACGTCCGGATGCGCGGCGATCGGGCTCGTCGCCTCGGCGGCGCCGATCGCCCGTCCCTGCCGGCGCTCCTGCGCGTAGGCGATCGCCCGCTGCGTCGCGGCCTCGGCCACGCCGACGCCCTGCAGGCCGACATTGAGCCGGGCCGCGTTCATCATCGTGAACATGCAGGCCAGCCCCTTGTTCTCCTGCCCGATCAGCCAGCCGGTGGCGCCGCCATCGTCGCCGAACGCCATGGAGCAGGTCGGCGAGGCGTGGATGCCGAGCTTGTGCTCGATGCCGGAGCAGCGCAGGTCGTTGCGGGTGCCATCCGGCAGCACCTTCGGCACGAGGAACAGCGAGATGCCCCGCGTGCCCGCCGGCGCGTCCGGCAGCCGGGCCAGCACGAGGTGTACGATGTTCTCGGCGAGGTCGTGCTCGCCGTACGTGATGTAGATCTTGTTGCCGGTGATCCGGTACGTGCCGTCGCCTACCGGGACGGCCCGGGTCCGCAGCAGCGCCAGGTCGGAGCCCGCCTGCGGCTCGGTGAGATTCATGGTGGCGGGCCACTCGCCCGAGACGAGCTTCTCGAGATAGCGCGCCTTCAGGTCCTCCGAGCCGTGGGCCGCCAGAGCCTCGATGCCGCCCTGGGTCAGGAGCGGGCAGAGCCCGAAGGCGAGGTTGGCGCCGTTCCACATCTCCGTGCAGGCGGCCTCAATCAGCTTCGGCAGGCCCTGCCCGCCGTGGTCGGCCTCCGCCGAGAGCCCGTTCCAGCCGCCTTCCGTGAAGGTGCGGTACGCCTCCCGCCAGCCGGGCGGGGTGGTGACGCGCCCGTCCGCGAACGGGGTGCCGTGCCGGTCGCCGACCCGGTTCAGCGGCGCGATCACCCCAGCGGCGATCCGCCCGGCCTCGGTCAGGATCGCCTCGGCATCGTCGGGGTCGACCGCGTCGAGCCCGACCACGTGCCGGAGGGTGAACAGCATCTCGGGGACCGGGGCGCGGTAACTCATACGATCCTCCCTTGGCGCGGCCCGCCCGTTCGTTGCCCCCGGGGCGGGTTTGACCGCGCCCGCGAACCGGGGCTACGGCGGCCCGAGAATAGGCGCACGCGCCGCGCGCCGCCATCATCTTGGGAACGGCTTTTCGCATGAACGATCCCGGGTCAACGGTCCCGGCCGCGACCCGGCGGCTCGGCCCGGACGCGTCCGGCCTCGCCGAGGCCGCCGCGCTCCTGCGGGCTGGCGGCCTCGTGGCCTTCCCCACCGAGACCGTCTACGGGCTCGGGGCGGACGCCACCGACGCCGATGCAGTGACGCGGATCTTCGCCGCCAAGGACCGGCCGCGCTTCAACCCGCTGATCTCCCACCTGCCGGAGGCGGAAGCCGCCTTCGCGGAAGGTGACTTCGACGCGCACGCGCTCCGCCTCGCGGAGGCCTTCTGGCCGGGTCCACTGACCCTGGTGGTACCGGCTCACCCGAAGACTCAAATCTCCGATCTCGCCCGCGCCGGCCTGCCGAGCGTCGCCCTGCGGGTTCCGGCCCATCCGCTTGCCCAGGCCCTGCTGGCCGGCGTCGGCCGCCCGGTCGCGGCGCCCTCGGCGAACCGGTCCGGACGGGTCAGCCCGACCCGGGCGGACCACGTCCTTTCGGATCTCGCGGGCCGGATCGGCGCCGTGCTCGATGGCGGCGAAACGCAGGTCGGCGTCGAATCGACCGTGGTGGCGTGTCTCGGCGGGACGCCGCGGCTGCTGCGGCCCGGCGGGATCACCCGCGCGGCCCTGCGCGACGTCCTCGGCCTTGAACCGGCCGTGCCCGAATCGGCGGATGCCGACCGCCCGTCCGGCCCCGGCATGCTCGCCTCGCACTACGCGCCCCGCGCGCGGGTCCGCCTGAACGCGGCACAGATCGAGCCGGACGAGGCGGTGCTGCTGTTCGGATCGGCACGCCCGGCGGGTCACGAGCGGGCACGCGCCGCGCTCAACCTCAGTCCGTCGGGCGATCTCGCCCAGGCGGCGGCGCGGCTGTTCGGCGCCTTGCGCGATCTCGACGCAAGCGGCGCCGACACGATCGCGGTGGTGCCGATCCCCGCCGAAGGATTGGGCGAGGCTATCGGTGACCGCCTCGCCCGGGCCGCCGCGCCGCGCTGAGAGCAGAGATTTTTTCGGTGGCGACGGAACAGACATCGCCGCCATCCGTTTATTGATCACGAAGGCCTTCTCAGCCCCCAAATGGCCTTTTCCCTTCCAGGCTCGGAGCAATCCGAGCCTTTTTTCTTGGGCTTCTCTCAGGCCAGCTTGGCGGCGATCCCGGCGACGTGGCGGCCCTGGAAGCGGGCGCCCTCCAGTTCCACGGCGCTGGGCTGGCGGGAGCCGTCGCCGTCCGCGATCGTGCTGGCGCCGTAGGGCGTGTTGCCCTTGACGGCCTCGACGCCAGCCTGGCCCTGGAAGCTGTAGGGCAGGCCGACCACCACCATGCCGTGGTGGAACAGCACCGTGTGGAAGCTCGTCAGGGTGGTCTCCTGGCCGCCGTGCTGCGAGGCGGTCGAGGTGAAGACCGAGCCGACCTTGCCGACCAGCGCGCCCTTCATCCACAGTCCGCCGGTCTGGTCGATGAACTGCTTCATCTGCGAGGCCATGTTGCCGTAGCGGGTCGGCGTGCCGAAGATGATGGCGTCGTAATCGGCTAGCTCGGCCACGGTGGCGATTGGCGCGGCCTGATCGAGCTTGAAGTGGTTCTGCCGGGCGACCTCCTCGGGCACGAGCTCGGGCACCCGCTTCACTACGACCTCGGCCCCGGTCTCGCGCGCACCCTCGGCGACGGCGTAGGCCATCTGCTCCACGTGCCCGTAGGTCGAGTAGTACAGCACCAGAACCTTGGCCATGCGGTGGTCTCCCATCCTGTGTCTCGAACAGCCCGGCGAATCGTTCGCCGGTGCGGTGCCCCTCCATGGCGCGTTTCACGCTTTGCAAAAATGCCCTGCGGCGCAAGAGTGGTCTTGCATCGACGCAAGGGTCAGAACGTGTCGCTGGATTGGGATGAATTTCGGTTTGTGAAGTCCGTGGCGGATCACGGCGGCCTGACGGCGGCGGCCGCGCAGCTCGGGATCAACCACTCGACGGCGTTCAGGCGGCTCGCGGCGGTGGAGGCGAAGCTCGACGCGCGGCTGTTCGAGCGCCTGCGCACCGGCTACGTCCCGACTCCGGCGGGTCAAGCGATGATCGCGGCGGCCGCCCGGATCGAGACCGACGTCACGCAGTTCGCCCGCGCGATGGCGGGCCGCGGCGAGACGCCGTCGGGGGAGTTGCGCGTGACCGCGCCCGCCGGCTTCGCAGCCGATCTGCTCATGCCGGTCCTGGCCGCTTTCAGCGCACGCTACCCGGAGATCCGGATCGACCTGCTCCTCACCGAGGAGGCGCTCAACCTGTCGCGCCGGGACGCCGATGTGGCGATCCGGGTAAGCCGGGAGCCGAGCGAGACCCTGGTCGGGCGTCGCCTGGCCGCCACGGCCTGGGGGCTCTACGGCCGGGCCGACCGGGAGTATGGCGACCTGTCCCAGGAGGCCTGGGTCTGCCCGGGTCCCGGGGTGGCGAATGGCTCGTTCTTGCGGTTCGTCGCGGCCCGCGCTCCGGCCGACCGGATCCGGCTGCAGCTCAACACGGTGACAGGTCTCGACGCGGCGGTCTCGGCCGGCCTCGGGATCGGTCCGCTGCCCTGCTTCGTGGCCGACGCCAACCCGGCCCTGCGCCGCCTGTCCGGCCCCTATCCGGAACTCGGAGCCGATCTCTGGGTGCTGACGCATCCCGACCTGCGCCACGCGGCGCGGGTCCGGGCTTTCATGGAGCATTTCGCCGAAGCGATGCTTCCCCTGCGGGCGCGTTTCGAGGGCCGGTGATCCGGCTCAGCGGATCTCGACGACCTCGACCTCGTGGCCGTTCACCTCGACCACGTCGCCGACGGCCTTGCCGGTGATCGCCCGGGCGAGCGGCGCCACGTAGGAGATCGATCCCTTGTGCGGGTCGGCCTCGTCCTCGCCGACGATCCGGAAGGTCTGCCGGCTCTCCTTGCCGGAATCGTCCTCGCGTACGACCGTGACGGTGGCGCCAAAATGGACGGTGTCGCCGCCAATGGGCTCGACGAGCTGTGCGGTGTTCTTGCGCGCCGCCCAGTAGCGCAGGTCGCGCCCAATCCGGGAATCCTCAGCCTTGTCGGTGGGGTCCAGGGAGGCGACTTCCTTCTCTAAGCGCGCGACCTCGGCCTCGATCTGCGCGAGGCCTTCCGGGGTGACGAAGTTGGTATGGGGCGAGATCGGCCGATCCGGCAGATTCTCGAACGCTTCCCCGCCCTCGGGCTCTTTGACAAATGCGACGCTCATAAAAACGGTAACCTGTCAGGTACAGCAAAGGTTCCAACCAGGCCGCGAACCCTGCCGTCCCACGCCTGCCGTCAGCTCCGGCCATAGGTCCACGGAGCGAGCGAGAAAACGATCGTCCCGGCCATCGGACAAGCCTCTGCGTCTCGCCTGGCAGGGTCCGGGGTCGGAGCCGTACGATAGGCCGGGAATCACCCGGAGCAGCCGATGTCCTCCCCCTCCCCGGCCGACGCCATCGCGGCCAACCGCCGAGCCTGGGACGCCTCCGCCCCGCTTCATCGCGACGCCCCGTCCTGGGAGCGCCTGAAGCAGCAATTCGCGCGCGATCCCGGCTTTTCCTGGTTCGACCCGCCCATGGAGGCGGCTCTGCGGGCGATCGGCCTCGGTGAGCGCGCGGTCGCCCATCTCTGCTGCAACAACGGTCGGGAGACGGTGTCGCTCATGAACCTGGGCGCCCGGGAGGCCGTCGGCTTCGACCAGTCGGACGCCTTCCTGGATCACGCCCGGGAATTGGCGGCGGTTGCAGGGCGCGCCTGCACGTTCGTGGCGGGGGACGTGCACGCGATCGCGGCCCGGTACGACGGCGCCTTCGACCTTGTGGTGATCACGATCGGCGTGCTCGGCTGGATGCCGGATCTCGCCCGGTTCATGGCCGTGCCGGCGCGCCTGCTGCGCGCGGGCGGGCGGATCCTTATCCACGAGGAACACCCCGTGGTGAACATGTTCGACCCGCGGGCGGAGCCGCCGCTCCTCGTGAGGCACTCGTATTTCCGCGCGACACCCTTCGTCGGCGAGGACGCGATCGTCTACGGGGACGGCCCGGCGCCGCGGGTCGGTCCCCATTACTGGTTCGCCCATCCCCTGGGCCGCGTGATCGAGGCCCTGATCGGCTCGGGTCTCGCGATCGAGGGGCTCCGCGAGTACCCGGACAACATCAGCGCGGCGGCCTGCGAGTCTCTCGCGGCCAGCGGGATGCTGCCGATGAGCTATCTGCTGCAGGCCCGGAAGGAGCCGTGAGGCCCGCCTCCTCTACGCCACCTCGACCACAATCCGTCCTCGGACCTTGCCGGCCAGGATCTCCGCGCCGAGCCGGCCGACCTCGTCCAGCCGAACCTTGCTGGTCATGGTGGCGAGCTTGCCGAGGTCGAGTTCCCGGGCGAGCCGCGCCCAGGCCTCGCGGCGCTTCGGCTGCGGAGTCGTGACGCTGTTGATGCCGAGCAGCGAGACGCCGCGCAGGATGAACGGCGCCACGGAGGTCGGCAGGTCCATGCCCTGCGCCAGCCCGCAGGCGGCGACCGCTCCGTCGGCCTTGGTCATGGCGAGCACGTTGGCGAGCGTCGTGGAGCCGACTGCGTCGACTCCCGCCGCCCAGCGCTCCTTGCCGAGCGGCTTGCCGGGCTTCGACAGCTCCGCCCGGTCGAGGATCTCGGCAGCCCCGAGCCCCTTCAGGTAATCGGATTCGCCGTCGCGGCCCGTGGATGCGATCACGTGCCAGCCGGCCCGGGCGAGCAGCGCCACCGCCACCGAGCCGACGCCGCCCGAGGCGCCGGTGACGATGACCGGGCCGTGCTCCGGCTTCACGCCGTGGGCGTCGAGCGCCATGCAGCACAGCATCGCGGTGTAGCCGGCGGTGCCGACCGCCATGGCCTGCTCCGGCGTCAATCCTTGCGGCAGCGGCACCAGCCAGTCGCCCTTGACCCGGGCGCGCTGCGCGTAAGCACCGAGATGGGTCTCGCCGACGCCCCAGCCGGTGAGCACGACGGCGTCGCCCGGCTTGTACGCGGGGTGATCCGAGGTCTCGACGATCCCCGAGAAGTCAATGCCGGGGATCATCGGGAAGCGGCGCACCACCGGCGACGTGCCGGTGAGCGCGAGCCCATCCTTGTAGTTCAGGGTGGAGTGCGTCACCCGCACGGTGACGTCGCCGTCCATCAGGTCGGCATCGTCGAAATCCCGGAAGGCGAGGCTCTGGCCGCCCTCGTTCTTCTCGACCACCCAGGCCTTGAACGTCCCCATCGTCACCTCCCGTGTTGCGCGGTGAGGTGTGGCCGGGACGCCCGGAATCAAGGCGGCCCGGACACGTCGCCCGGGCCGCGCCTGCGATCAGTAGCCTTCGTAGCGGCTGCCGTAGGAGAATCCGAGGCCGACGCCGATATCCGACGAGCTGGCACCGGTGATGCCGACCGCATCGGGGATCGAGCCGACCAGCGGACCACCCGCATAGGCAGCAGGGGCGTAACCGCCGCCGTAACCGCCGCCGGCCGGCACCCAGCCGGAGCGGGCCGGCGCCACGAGCACCCGGCGGCTCACGCTGGCGTATTCCGGCGGGATCGTCTCGGGGATCGACTGGGCCGGACGCACCAGCACGGTCCGGGTGCGCACCGCGAAGCGCGGCGGCGTGGTCACCCAGCAGCCGACCAGCTCACCGCCGGGACCGCGGCTGGTCTGCCAGAAGCGGCCGCCCGGCGAGACCATGACGCGCTCGGACACGGTGTCGTAGACCGGCGGCGTGGTCCGGTAGACCGTGCGCGGCGGACGCACCAGCACGTTCTCCTGCACGGTGTCGTAGACCGGCGGCGTGACCACGTGGCGGTAGCATTCGGAACTGTAGCAGCCGCCGGCCTGGGCGGGTGCGGCGAGGAGCAGGCCGCCGAGAGCGGCGGCAAGAAGAGTGGTGCGAGCGACCGACGCGGTCATGGACGTCCTCTGGTACGCGATACTGGCGAGAAGCGACGCGGAAGCGACGCCCGTCTCGACGTACTAGAGGCCCGACTCGTTGCCTTGCGCGCAAGCATTATCCGAATCGAAGGTAAAATTAACCCTCGGTTTCGACTGCTTAGACGTCGCCTACTTAGGTAGGATTCTCTCTATTAACGACAGTCTTTCTTATAAAGTCCGGAACAGGGCCGGCTCCTCAAGTCTGCCCGGCCCGAAGCTGGTAGAAGATGTGACGGCCGATCACGTCCATCTTGCGCAGGCGGCGCGCCCAGCCGGGCCGCACGTAGTCGGCATGGTAGTGGGTCGCGGCGCCGACCTCGGCGAGGTAGGTCCGGCCCTCGATCACCGAGCGGGCGATGCGGGTGGCCGATTCCCAGGCGCCGGCATCGGTGATGCGCAGGGACTTGCCCTCGCAGGCGAAGGAGAACTGGCAGCCCATGTAGTGGTGCCGGTTCTGGTAGACGACGCCGCAGACGCTCGCCGGGTAAAGACCGCTCTTCACCCGGTTCAGCACCACCTGGGCGACGGCGGCCTGCCCCGCCTCCGGCTCGCTCCGGGCCTCGAAATAGACGGCTTCCGACAGGCAGCGCTGCTCCTTGTCGAGGGAATCCGGGTCGATCAGGTCGGCGTAGCGGCGCCGCGCGTCCTCCGGGACCGGCTGGACGCTGTCGGGACGCTCAGTGCGGATCGCGAAATCGGGCAGGGCCAGGCTCGCCGCGGCGACCTCGACGGGGATCGCGTCCGCAGGCGCCGGCGTGGTCGAGGAGAGGGCGACCGCGCGGGGCACCGGCGGGGTTGAGCCGTCGAAGCGCTCGGGATCGCCGTCCTCGGTCAAATCGGCCGAGCCCTCGCCCGTGGAGGCGGCGCTGCCAGCGCCCGTGGTCAGGCCGAGATCCGGCACGGGGATGAAGGTGGCTTCCGGCTCGGATTCCGGGTCCCAGATTGCGGAGCCCTGGGTGAGCACGCCGCTGACGCTGCCGGTGACGTCGCCGAACACCAGGGCGGCGCCCGTCTCCCGCAGGCCTGCGGCCCGGCGGGCAAAGCTCTCGGCCGGCGGCCGGGCCGGATTGCCCTTGCCCCCCCGCTGCACCACCGGGAAGACGTGCGCGCCGGTCTTGAACACGGCCTGGGGCGGCTCGTCGGAGAGGCGCCGCAGAGCGGAGCCGATCAGGACGGTGCCGGGCGGCAGCGGCGGGACGG
The DNA here is from genome assembly GCF_058790235.1 of Methylobacterium sp. FW102-HT35C08. Taxonomy (NCBI): domain Bacteria; kingdom Pseudomonadati; phylum Pseudomonadota; class Alphaproteobacteria; order Hyphomicrobiales; family Methylobacteriaceae; genus Methylobacterium; species Methylobacterium sp. FW102-HT35C08. The sequence goes on from NZ_JBYTCL010000002.1 coordinate 4,227,158, forward strand.
TGCCGGCGTCGATCACGCCGAGCCGGCTCGACCCGATGGCGTTCTCCGTGCCGGCATCGGCCGTGAACGACACCAGGAGGCCGAGGCCGACCATCCAGGGCGTCATTGCCGCCGAGAGCCAGCGCAGGCTCGATTCCCGTCGTCCTCGTCTCGTGCCCACGACGCCAGACCCGCACTCACGCACCCGAACCGGCCCGATCCTCCCCGTTTCCGGGGTGTTTCTGGGGCCGCCCAGAATTTATCGCGCGGCATGGTTGAGGGCCGGTTAAGCCGTTGACGTGCGCATTGTCCCGCATTGTGGGGGAACTCTGCCGGGTCCCGCTGTCATCATTCCAGGGTCGCGCAGCGGAGCCCGGGATCCGGAGCCGCCGACGCATCGAGATACTGCGCCAACAGCGGCTCTGGGTTCCGGGCTCGCCTCCGGCGCCCCGGAAAGACGGCGCGTTCCCAAAACAGAAAAGGGCGGCCCGAAGGCCGCCCTCTCTCGTCTCGGTCCGACCGGTCGCCTTACTCGGCGGCGGCGGGCGGAAGCTCCTCGACCGGCATCGCACCGCTCTCGGTCTGCTTCTGCTGCAGGATCATCGCGTCGCGGCGGCGGGCGATGGAGCGGATATCCGCCACCATCGAGCCGGTGCCCGCCGGGATCAGCGAGCCGACGATCACGTTTTCCTTCAGGCCTTCCAGGGTGTCGACCTTGCCGTTGACCGCCGCCTCGGTGAGGACGCGGGTGGTCTCCTGGAACGAGGCCGCCGAGATGAACGACTTGGTCTGCAGCGACGCCTTGGTGATGCCGAGCAGGACGGGGACGCCCTGGATCGGCTTCTTGCCCTCGGCGAGCAGCTTCTCGTTGAAGTCGGTCAGCTCCGTGCGATCGATCTGGTCGCCCGAGAGGATGTCCGAGTCGCCGCCGTCGGTCACTTCGACCTTCTGCAGCATCTGACGGACGATCACCTCGATGTGCTTGTCGTTGATCGACACGCCCTGCAGCCGGTAGACCTCCTGGATCTCGTTGACGAGGTAGGCCGCGAGTTCCTCCACGCCCTTGATCGCCAGGATGTCGTGCGGGGCCGGGTTTCCGTCGACGATGTAATCGCCGAGTTCGACCACGTCGCCGTCCTGCAGGTGGATGTGCTTGCCCTTCGGGATCAGGTACTCGACCGCCTCCGAGCCGTCATGCGGCGTCAGCGTGAGCCGACGCTTGTTCTTGTAGTCGCGGCCGAACGCGATGGTGCCCGACTTCTCGGCGATGATCGCCGCGTCCTTCGGGCGCCGGGCCTCGAACAGCTCCGCCACCCGCGGCAGACCGCCGGTGATGTCGCGAGTCTTGGCCGAGTCGGTCGAGACGCGGGCGAGGATGTCGCCGGCCTTGACCGTCGCGCCCGGGTCGAAGCCGATGATGGCGTCGACCGGCAGGAAGTAGCGGGCGTCCGAGCCGCGGGGCAGCTTGAGCGCCTTGCCGTCTCGGTCGACCACGACCATCGCGGGCTTCAGGTCCGAGGTCCGGGCCGAGCCGCGCCAGTCGACGACAACGCGCTTGGCGATGCCGGTCGACTCGTCGGTGGTCTCGGTCATGGACTGGCCATCGACCAGATCCTCATAGGCCACGAGGCCGTCCACCTCGGTGAGGATCGGACGGGTGTAGGGATCCCACTCGGCGATCCGCTGCCCGCGCTTGATCTTGTCACCCTCGTCGACCCGGAGCTTGGCGCCGTATTGCAGGCGGTGGACCGCCCGCTCGACCCCGTCCGACCCGACGATGACGACCGCCACGTTGCGGCCTGTGGCGATCAGATCCCCGTCCGTGTTCTTGGCCACGGCGCGGTTGCGGATCTTGATCGTGCCCTCGAAGCTCGACTCGATGAACGACGAGTCGGCGATCTGGGCCGCACCACCGATGTGGAAGGTGCGCATCGTGAGCTGCGTGCCCGGCTCGCCGATCGACTGCGCCGCAATGACGCCGACGGCCTCGCCCATGTTGACGGGCGTGCCGCGGGCGAGGTCGCGCCCGTAGCAGGTGGCGCAGACGCCGCTCTTGGTGGCGCAGACCAGCACCGAGCGGATCTTCACCTCCTGGATGCCGGCGGCGTTGATTGCCGGCAGGTGCCGCTCCTCGATGGTCTCGCCGGTCTTGACGATCACCGTGCCGTCCGCGGCCACCAGATCCTCGGCCGTGGCGCGGCCCAGGATACGAGTGGCGAGCGTCGCCACGACCTGGCCGGCATCCACGATGGCGCGCATCTTGATGCCATTGGTCGTGCCGCAATCCACCTCGCGGATGACGGCGTCCTGCGCCACGTCGACGAGGCGGCGGGTCAGGTAGCCGGAGTTGGCGGTCTTCAGGGCGGTGTCGGCCAGGCCCTTACGGGCACCGTGCGTGGAGTTGAAGTACTCCAGAACGTCCAGGCCTTCCTTGAAGTTCGAGATGATCGGGGTCTCGATGATCTCGCCCGACGGCTTGGCCATGAGGCCGCGCATCGCCGCGAGCTGCTTCATCTGGGCAGGCGAGCCACGGGCACCCGAATGGCTCATCATGTAGATCGAGTTGACCTGCTTGTCCGCACCGTGCTCGTCCTTCTGGACGGCCGAGATGCGGCCCATCATCTCGGCGGCCAGCTTGTCCGAGCACTTGGCCCAGGCATCGACCACCTTGTTGTACTTCTCGCCCTGGGTGATCAGGCCATCGTTGTACTGCTGCTCGTAATCCTTCACGAGCGCGCGGGTCGTGTCGACAATCGACCACTTGTTCTCCGGCACGACCATGTCGTCCTTGCCGAAGGAGATGCCGGCCTTGAACGCGTGGGTGAAGCCCAGCGCCATGATCCGGTCGCAGAAGATCACCGACTCCTTCTGACCGCAGTGGCGGTAGACGGTGTCGATCATCGCCGAGATTTCCTTCTTGGTCATCAGCTTGTTGACGACGTCGAAGGGCACCTTGGCGTGCTTCGGCAGGGCGCCGGACAGGATGACCCGGCCGGGCGTGGTCTCGTAGGTCTTGGTCAGCGGCTCGCCATCCGGGCCGATGCCGGTCCAGCGCCACTTGATCTTCGAGTGCAGCGACACGGCCTTGGCGGCCAGGGCGTGCTCCAGCTCGCCCATGTCACCGTAGACGCCCTGCATCGGATTCTTGGTGTTGCCCGGCTTGAACTCGCCCGGCGCGCCCTCGGCCACGATCGACAGGTAGTAGAGGCCGAGAACGATGTCCTGCGACGGCACGATGATCGGCTGACCATTGGCCGGGTGCAGGATGTTGTTGGTCGACATCATCAGGACGCGCGCTTCCAGCTGCGCCTCGAGCGACAGCGGGACGTGCACGGCCATCTGGTCGCCGTCGAAGTCGGCGTTGAACGCGGCGCAGACCAGCGGGTGCAGCTGGATCGCCTTGCCCTCGATCAGCTTCGGCTCGAAGGCCTGGATACCGAGGCGGTGGAGCGTCGGCGCGCGGTTCAGCATCACCGGGTGCTCACGGATCACCTCATCAAGGATATCCCAGACCTCCGGCTTTTCTTTTTCGACCAATTTCTTGGCCTGCTTCACCGTGGCCGAGAAGCCCTTGGCGTCGAGGCGCGCGTAGATGAACGGCTTGAACAGCTCCAGAGCCATCTTCTTGGGCAGGCCGCACTGGTGCAGCTTCAGCTCCGGACCGACCACGATGACCGAACGGCCCGAGTAGTCGACGCGCTTGCCGAGCAGGTTCTGGCGGAACCGGCCCTGCTTGCCCTTCAGCATGTCGGCGAGCGACTTCAGCGGGCGCTTGTTGGCACCCGTGATGACGCGGCCGCGGCGGCCGTTGTCGAACAGGGCGTCGACCGCCTCCTGCAGCATCCGCTTCTCGTTGCGGATGATGATGTCGGGCGCGCGCAGCTCGATCAGCCGCTTCAGGCGGTTGTTGCGGTTGATGACACGGCGATACAGGTCGTTCAGGTCGGAGGTCGCGAAGCGGCCGCCATCCAGCGGGACTAGCGGGCGCAGGTCCGGCGGGATCACCGGCACGACCGTGAGGATCATCCATTCCGGCTTGTTGCCGGACATCTGGAAGGCCTCGATGATCTTGAGTCGCTTCAGGAGCTTCTTGGGCTTCAGCTCCGAGGTGGTGACCGCGATCTCCTCGCGCAGATCGTTGGCGATCTTGTCGAGGTCGAGCTCCTGCAGGATGCGCCGGATGGCCTCGGCGCCGATCATGGCGGTGAACGAGTCCTCCCCGTACTCCTCCTGCGCGCGCAGATACTCCTCCTCCGACAGGAGCTGACGCTCCTTCAGGGGGGTGAGGCCCGGCTCGATGACGCAGTACGACTCGAAGTACAGGATCCGCTCAAGGTCCTTGAGCGCCATGTCGAGCAGCAGGCCGATGCGGCTCGGCAGCGACTTCAGGAACCAGATGTGGGCGACGGGGGCGGCCAGCTCGATATGGCCCATGCGATCGCGCCGGACGCGCGCGAGGGTGACCTCGACGCCGCACTTCTCGCAGATGACGCCCTTGTACTTCATGCGCTTGTACTTGCCGCACAAGCACTCGTAGTCCTTGATCGGCCCGAAGATACGCGCGCAGAACAGGCCGTCGCGCTCGGGCTTGAAGGTCCGGTAGTTGATGGTCTCGGGCTTCTTAATCTCGCCGTACGACCAGGAGAGGATCTTCTCCGGGGACGAGATCGAGATCTTGATCTGGTCGAAGCTGACCGGCGTGGCCTGCTGGTTGAAAAGGTTCATGACCTCTTGGTTCATGATCCGCTCCTTGTTGACGCCGGCAGCCCCGCGCCGGGCCACCGCGTCCTGAAAAAGATCCGGCGCCGCACCCCGCACGGGCGCTGCTCACCGTCGTCGAACCCCGGAAGGCCCCTCCCCTTCCCGCTCGACCGTGGCGGCGGCAGGCCGCCGCCACGGGAGGTGTGGTTCTCTTGGCTTACTCGGCCGCGTCCGCAGGCGGCTCCAGCTGGTCGTTGGCCGCCTTCTTGGAGGAGGTAAGCTCGACGTTGAGGCCGAGCGAGCGCATCTCCTTGACGAGCACGTTGAACGACTCGGGGATGCCGGCCTCGAACGTGTCGTCGCCGCGGACGATCGCCTCGTACACCTTGGTGCGGCCGGCCACGTCGTCCGACTTCACCGTGAGCATCTCCTGCAGCGTGTAGGCCGCGCCGTAGGCCTCCAGCGCCCAGACCTCCATCTCGCCGAAGCGCTGGCCGCCGAACTGCGCCTTGCCGCCCAGCGGCTGCTGGGTGACGAGCGAGTACGGGCCGATCGAGCGTGCGTGGATCTTGTCGTCCACGAGGTGGTGGAGCTTCAGCATGTAGATGTAGCCCATGGTGACCTTGCGGTCGAAGGGCTCGCCGGTGCGCCCGTCGTAGAGCGTCGACTGCGCCGAGCGGTCCAGCCCGGCCATCTCCAGCATCTGCTCGATGTCGGCCTCCTTGGCGCCGTTGAACACCGGGGTGGCCATCGGCACGCCGCGGCGGACGTTGTTGCCGGCCTCGGCCAGCTCCTCGTCCGTCAGGCCGTCGAGTTCGCCCGGGGAGTAGATCGCCGTCATCTCCTCCCGCAGCGGCGCGATGTCCTGTGTCTTCAGATAGGCATCCACCGCCTTCGACACCTTGCGACCCAGGCCCGCAGCCGCCCAGCCCAGGTGCGTCTCCAGGATCTGACCGACGTTCATGCGCGAGGGCACGCCCAGCGGGTTGAGCACGATGTCGGCATGCGTGCCGTCCTCCAGGAACGGCATGTCCTCGATCGGCACGATCCGCGACACGACGCCCTTGTTACCGTGACGGCCGGCCATCTTGTCGCCCGGCTGGATCTTGCGCTTCACCGCCACGAAGACCTTGACCATCTTCATGACGCCCGGAGGCAGCTCGTCACCCCGCTGCAGCTTCTCGACCTTGTCGAGGAAGCGCTGCTCAAGGCGCTTCTTCGACTCGTCGTACTGCTTCTGCATCGCCTCCATCTCGGTCATGAGACGGTCTTCGATGACGGCGAACTGCCACCATTGCGAGCGCGGGTAGTCGTTGATCAGCTCGCGGGTGAGCGTGGTGTCCTTCTTGAAGCCCTTCGGGCCGGCCACCGGCGCCTGACCGATCAGCACGTCCGCCAGACGGGCGTAGGTGTTGCGGTCGAGGATCGCTTGCTCGTCGTCGCGATCCTTGGCGAGCCGCTCGATCTCCTCGCGCTCGATCGCCTGGGCGCGCTCGTCCTTGTCGACGCCGTGGCGGTTGAACACCCGGACCTCGACGATCGTGCCGGTGACGCCCGGCGGCACCCGCAGGGAGGTGTCGCGCACGTCCGAGGCCTTCTCGCCGAAGATGGCGCGGAGCAGCTTCTCCTCCGGCGTCATCGGGCTCTCGCCCTTCGGGGTGATCTTGCCGACGAGGATGTCGCCCGCGTTCACCTCGGCACCGATGTAGACGATGCCGGCCTCGTCGAGGTTCTTGAGCGCCTCCTCGGAGACGTTCGGGATGTCGCGGGTGATCTCCTCCGGCCCGAGCTTGGTGTCGCGGGCCATCACCTCGAACTCCTCGATGTGGATCGAGGTGAACACGTCATCCTTCACGATCCGCTCGGAGAGCAGGATCGAGTCCTCGAAGTTGTAGCCGTTCCACGGCATGAACGCGACAAGCACGTTCCGGCCGAGCGCCAGCTCGCCGAACTCGGTCGAGGGACCGTCGGCGATGATCTCGCCCTTCTTCACGAACTCGCCGACGCGGACCAGCGGCTTCTGCGTGATGCAGGTCGACTGGTTGGAGCGCTGGAACTTCTGGAGGCGGTAGATGTCGACGCCCGGCTTGTTGGCGTCGGCCTCCTCGGTGGCGCGGATGACGATACGGGTGGCGTCCACCTGATCGATGATGCCGGCCCGGCGCGCCGCGATGGCGGCGCCGGAATCGCGCGCGACCACCGCCTCCATGCCGGTGCCCACGAACGGGGCGTCGGCGCGGACCAGCGGCACCGCCTGGCGCTGCATGTTCGAGCCCATGAGCGCGCGGTTGGCGTCGTCGTTCTCGAGGAACGGGATCAGCGCCGCGGCGACCGAGACCAGCTGCTTCGGCGACACGTCCATGAGGTCGACGCGCTCAGGCCCGACGACGATCACCTCGCCGGCGCGACGGCAGACCACGAGGTCCTCCGTGAGCTTGCGGGCCTCGTCCATCTGGGCGTTCGCCTGGGCGACGTAGTATTTCGCCTCTTCCATGGCCGAGAGGTAGGCGACCTCGTCGGTGACCACGCCGTCGCGGACGCGGCGGAACGGGGTCTCGATGAAGCCGTACTTGTTCACCCGCGCGAAGGTGGCGAGCGAGTTGATCAGGCCGATGTTCGGGCCTTCCGGCGTCTCGATCGGGCAGATGCGGCCGTAGTGCGTCGGGTGCACGTCGCGCACCTCGAAGCCGGCGCGCTCGCGGGTCAGACCGCCCGGGCCAAGCGCCGAGAGGCGGCGCTTGTGCGTCACCTCGGACAGCGGGTTGGTCTGGTCCATGAACTGCGACAGCTGCGACGAGCCGAAGAACTCGCGCACGGCCGCAGCCGCAGGCTTCGCGTTGATCAGGTCCTGCGGCATGACCGTGTCGATATCGACCTGGCTCATGCGCTCGCGGATGGCGCGCTCCATGCGCAGGAGGCCCAGGCGGTACTGGTTCTCCATGAGCTCGCCCACCGAGCGGACGCGGCGGTTGCCGAGGTGGTCGATGTCGTCGACTTCGCCCTTGCCGTCGCGCAGCTCGACCAGCGCCTTGACCACCGCCAGCATGTCCTCCTTGCGGAGCGTGCGCACGGTGTCGGCGGCGTCGAGATCGAGACGCATGTTCATCTTCACGCGGCCGACCGCCGAGAGGTCGTAGCGCTCGGAGTCGAAGAACAGCGAGTGGAACATCGCCTCGGCGGTGTCGAGGGTCGGCGGCTCGCCCGGGCGCATGACCCGGTAGATGTCGAACAGCGCGCCCTCGCGGCCGGAATTCTTGTCCACCGCCAGCGTGTTGCGGATGTAGGGACCGACATTGACGTGGTCGATGTCGAGCACCGGCAGCTCGGCGGTGCCGACATCCTCCAGGCTCTTCAGAAGCTTCTCGGTGATCTCCTCGCCGGCCTCGGCCCAGATCTCGCCGGTCTGGGTGTTGACCAGATCCTCCGCGATGTACTGGCCGACGAGATCCTCGTCGGTCGCCTTGAGGAACTTGGTGCCCTTCTCGGTGATCTGGCGGGCGTTGCGGGCGTTGAGCTTCTTGCCGGCCTCAAGCACGACCTCGCCGGAATCGGCGTCGATCAGGTCGACGGTCGCCTTCATGCCCTTCATGCGCTCGGCATCGAACGGCACGCGCCACTCGGCGCCGTCCCGGTCGTAGACCACGCGGTTGTAGAAGGTCGACAGGATCTCCTCGCCGTCCAGGCCCAGGGCATAGAGCAGCGACGTCGCCGGCAGCTTGCGCTTCCGGTCGATGCGGACATGCACGATGTCCTTGGCGTCGAACTCGACGTCGAGCCAGGAGCCCCGGTACGGGATGATGCGGGCGGCGAACAGGAGCTTGCCCGACGAATGGGTCTTGCCCTTGTCGTGGTCGAAGAACACGCCCGGCGAGCGGTGCATCTGCGAGACGATGACGCGCTCGGTGCCGTTGACGATGAAGGTGCCGTTCTCCGTCATCAGGGGCATGTCGCCCATGTAGACGTCCTGCTCCTTGATGTCCTTGACCGACTTGGCCTGGGTATCGGGATCGACATCGAACACGATGAGGCGAAGCGTGACCTTCAGCGGGGCCGCGAAGGTGATGCCGCGCTGGCGGCACTCGTCCACGTCATACTTGGGCGCCTCGAAGGTGTAGCGCACGAACTCGAGCAGCGCCGTGGCGGCGAAGTCGGAGATCGGGAACACCGACTTGAACACGCTCTGCAGCCCCTCGTCGGCGCGCCCGCCCTCGGGCTCGTCGACCATCAGGAACTGGTCGTAGGACGCCTTCTGAACCTCGATGAGGTTCGGCATCTCGGCAACTTCCTTGATCTTGCCGAAGAACTTCCGAATGCGCTTGCGACCGACCAGCGTGTTGGCCATGTGACCTCGCTCCTACCCGCGTACCTCTCGCCCGGGGAAGCGTTCCCGAAAGGGACCTCCCGCACCGGGCCGTGACGCGCGCCCCGCCGGGCCGCGCCACCGAACCTGAATCTCTCGCCGGCCCCTTTCAGGACCATCCGCCGAAGCGGCCTAAAGCCCGCGGGCGCAACACCCGCGGGCTCCGGTCACGACAGGCCCGAGACGGACCTCCGTGGGGTGATGGGCCGGAACCGGCCCATCGTCGACTTACTTGAGCTCGATCTTGGCGCCGGCCTTCTCGAGCTGGGCCTTGAGCTTCTCGGCCTCGTCCTTGGCGACGCCTTCCTTGACCGGCTTCGGCGCGCCCTCGACCAGGTCCTTGGCCTCCTTGAGGCCGAGGCCGGTGATCGCGCGGACCTCCTTGATGACCTCGATCTTCTTGTCGCCGGCGGACGCCAGGACGACCGTGAACTCGGTCTGCTCCTCGACGGCGGCAGCGCCACCACCGGCAGCCGGGCCGGCAGCCACGGCGACGGCGGCAGCGGCCGAGACGCCCCACTTCTCTTCGAGCATCTTGGCGAGGTCGGCAGCCTCGAGAACGGTCAGCGAGGACAGGTCGTCGACGAGCTTGGCAAGATCAGCCATTTTGAATTCCTCTCAGATATCGGTTCGAACAGGTGATTTTTGAAGGGCCTCAGGCGGCCTCGTCCTTCTTGGCATAAGCCCCGAACACGCGGGCGAGCTTGGCCGCCGGCGCATTGACGACCTGGGCGATCTTGGTCGCGGGCGCCTGCACGAGGCCCACGATCTTCGCGCGCAGTTCGTCGAGGGACGGGAGCGAGGCGAGGGCCTTCACGCCGTCCGGGTTCAGGGCCGTTGTCCCCATCGCGCCGCCGAGGATCACGAGCTTGTCGTTAGCCTTGGCGAAATCGACCGCGACCTTCGCGGCAGCGACCGGATCGCCCGAATAGGCGAGCAGGGTCGGGCCCTTCAGGAGCGGCTTGATGGAGGCGACGTCCGTGCCATCGAGTGCGATGCCGGCGAGGCTGTTCTTGGCGACCTTCACGGTGGCGCCGGCCTGCTTCATCTGCGAACGCAGCTTCTGCATGTCGGCGACCGTGAGGCCCTTGTAGTGGGCCACGACGACGACGGCGCTCTGATTGAACACGCCGTTGAGCGTCGAGACGAGATCAGCTTTAGCTGTCCGGTCCACTGGGCTCTCTCCGGTTGGCGGAACCCGGGTTCGGGTCCGCCGGTTGCACATGCCGCCCGGACGTGATCTCGGCCGAAAGACCGGGAACGTCCGAACGACGCTTCGCGGCCCTGTCCCCGCGCGTGCCCTTCCGGGCCGCCTCGGGCGAGTGGGTTCAAACCGATACCTCCCCGCGGCCGGGAGCCGAGGCGAGGCGTTTCGAATTCGGTCTTCCCCGTCTGTGCAGGCTGGCGGATTAAGCCGGCGAACCGGCACCTGCAGTCTCGGACAGGACATGGCCGGACAAGGCTCCGCGGGGCTCGTCGCCCCTTGGATCCTTCCGGCCAGTGCCACCCGGTTGCCCGGGCGACATTTCAAGCGGAAACCGGCCGATTGGCCGTTCTCCTTCCGTGAGGATGAAATGCGTGAGGCGCGGTGTATAGAGCCTAGCAAGCCACCTGCCAAGGGCCGAAGCGCGACTTTTCCGCCGCAGGCAAGGGGTTGCGTTGGAGCCTTGCCGCGATTGCATCGCTTGGCGGGGTTCGGCTACGCCGCCTCGCGCTCCGGCACCAGCTTGCGCCGCGCCGCCTCCCACCAGCTCCGGTCTCGGGCCTCCTTCGCCTCCGCGGCCTTGGCGGCGTAGAACGAGGCGTTGTGCTCGCCGCGCAGGGCCTCGCGGGTGAAGCGGATCAGGTGGTGGGCGACGAAGCCCATGTTGAACACCGCCTCGATCTGCCCGCGCTTCATCGCGTAGCCGGCCGCGCTCCAGAACGGCTTGCGGTAGTCGGAGAAGATTCCGACCCGGGTGATGATGTTGAAGCCGAGGATCAGGCCGCGGCGCAGGTTGGTGAAGGTCAGCTTGCCGGCGGTCGGCGTCGTGATCCGGTTCGGGTAGGTCACCGCGCATTGGTGCTTGAACCGCTCGAAGATCTTCTCCGGCTCGTAGGCATGGGCGATCGCCCGGCGCCAGCTGCTGACCACCGAATCGTGCGGCCGCTTGAACAGCACATTCGACTCGAGGCTGGCGTCGTGCAGGAGCCGGCCCTCGCGCTCCAGCCGGTCCCAGAGCGGGGTCTTGGGCAGCGCCTGGAGCAGGTTGATGGTCAGCACGGGGATCGCCGAGCGGTCGATGAAGTCGATCAGGTTCTGCTCGGATTTGTCGGTGTCCGAATCGAGCCCCAGGATGATGCCGGAGGTCACCTCCAGCCCGTAGGAATTGAGGGTCTCGATCGCCTCGTACATCGGCACGGCGGCGTTGTGGGTCTTGTCGATGCCCTTGAGGGCCTCCGCCTCCGGAGTCTCGATGCCGACGAACACCGTCATGAAGTTGGCCTGCCGCATCAGCTCGAGGATCTCGGGCTGCTTGGCCATGTTCAGCGTCGCCTCGCAGGCGAACTGGAGCGGAAAATTGTTCTTCTTCTGCCATTCCACGAGGTGCGGCAGCATCTCGCGGGTCGCCTTGCGATTGCCGATGAAGTTGTCGTCGACGAAGTAGACCACCGCCGGATGGCCGGGCTGGCTGATGATGGCGTCGAGTTCGGCGCACATCTGCTCCGGGCTCTTCAGTCGCGGCTGGCGCCCGTAGAGCTGCGGGATGTCGCAGAACTCGCAGCGATACGGGCAGCCCGAGGAGAATTGCAGCGAGCCGATCAGGTAGCGCTTGAGCGGCGCCGCCTCGTAGGCCGGGGCCGGGAAGTCCGAGAGCGCGAGCCGGTCCTTCGTCTCCAGCACCACCTGAGCAGGCGGCGGCGTCAGGTCGGCGTCGAGGCGCGTGACGAGCTGGTCGGTGGCGTCGCCGATCTCGCCGATGTGGAGGTAGTCGAAGTCGCCGTACTTCTCCGGGGCACCCGAGACCGAGGGGCCGCCCAGCACCGTGACCTTGCCGGCCGCGTGGGCGCGGTCGCGGATGTCGTGGATCTGCGGCTCCTGGATGTGCATCCCGGACACGAACACCGCGTCGGCCCAGGCGAAGTCGGCCGGGCCGGCGCGGCGGATATTCTCATCGATGAACCGGCATTCCCAGGCCTCGGGCATGTAGGCCGCGATCAGCAGCAGCCCCTGCGGCGGCATGAACGCCTTCACCCCGCCCATCAGCGGGTAGGCGTGGGAGAATGTCCCGAAGGACGGCGTGTAGGCGGGAAAGACGCACAGGATGCGTCGCTTGGAGGTGACCGTCAGGGTGCATCGCATGGCGGACTATCTAGCACAGCCGTGCGCGTTGGCGCCCCCCCTCGCGGTTAAGAATGGCGTGAGGCGAGCGCGCGGGATCCCGAGGATCCGGATCCCCGCCGAGCGCTCACCCAACGAACTCCGCGGCCGCGTAGCCCTGCAGGTACAGGAGCGCGCTGAGATCCCCGTGCTCGACCCGGACATGCGCGGCGGCGGCGACCGCGGGCTTCGCGCGGAACGCCACGCCGAGGCCGGCCTCGGTCAGCATGTCGAGATCGTTGGCCCCGTCGCCCACCGCGAGCGTCGCCGCAGGGGCGAGGCCCAGCGTTTCACGCAGTCCGATCAGGGTCGCGCGCTTCTCGGCCTGGCCGACGACCGGATCCTCCACCGTGCCGGTCAGCCGCCCTTCGGCGACGCCCAGCACGTTGGACCGGTGCTCGTGAAAGCCGATCATCGCCGAGATCGGGCCGGTGAACAGGGTGAAGCCGCCCGAGACGAGGCAGGTGTGCACGCCGTGCGCGCGCATCGTCTGCACCAGGGTACGACCGCCCGGCGTCAGCGTCAGCCGCTCGGCGATCAGGCCGTCCACCGCGCCGACCGGGATGTCCTTCAGGAGGGCCACGCGCTCGCGCAAAGCCGGCTCGAAGGCGATCTCGCCGCGCATCGCCCGCTCGGTGATCGCCGCGACATGGTCCTTGAGGCCGAGCGTTCCGGCGAGCTCGTCGATGCATTCCTGCTCGATCATGGTCGAGTCCATATCGGCCAGGAACAAGCGCTTGCGCCGATGCGCGTCGGCGGGGAGCACGGCGAGGTCGATCGGCTCGCCGGCGAGCGCATTCCGTAGCCGCTCCGTCAAGGACGCGGCGGCGCCGGGCTCGCCCGGCACCAGCAGCTCGGCCGCGGCCTCTCCGTGCAGGATCCGCGGCTGGTGCTCCGTCCGCAGCACGGCGCGGGTCTCGGCCAGCACCGCGTCGGTGATGGACGGCCGATCCGGGTTTGCTATCAGGACCGCGACCAGCATCGTGGAGTTTCGCCTTGCCGCCAGACCGGGGGGAAGCCGGGGGGCGCCCGGCGGCCATTCTCATCGCAGGGCCCACCGCCTCGGGCAAGTCGGCGCTCGCCGCCCGGCTGGCGCGACAGCGGGGCGGCACGGTGATCAACACCGATTCGATGCAGGTCTACGCGGATCTGCGCCGCCTCACCGCCCGACCCGGCCCGGACGAGGAGGCGCAGGTGCCCCATCGGCTCTACGGCCATGTCGACGGCGCCGTGAACTATTCCGTGGGGCATTTTTCACGGGATGCGACGGCGCTGCTGGCGACGCTCGACGGGCGGCTGCCGGTCTTCGTCGGCGGCACCGGCCTGTATTTCCGGGCGCTGGAGCAGGGATTTTCGGAGCTGCCGCCGGTGCCCGACACCGTACGCGCGCGGGTGCGGGAAGAGGCCGAGGGCCGCCCGACCGAAGCGCTGCATGCCGACCTCGCCCGGCACGACCCCGAAGGCGCCGCCCGCCTGCGGCCGAGCGACCGGATGCGGGTGATGCGCGCCCTGGAGATCTTCCTCGCCACCGGCCGCCCGATCGCGAGCTTCTACGGCGACCCGGTGCCGGGGCCGCTGGCTGGCTGGGATCTCGAGAAGATCTTCCTGGCTCCCGACCGGTCGGGCCTGCGCGCCCGGATCGATGCCCGGTTCCGGGCCATGATTGCGGAGGGCGCGCTGGACGAGGTCGCCCGCCTGCGCGCACGACACCTCGATCCGATGCTGCCGGTGATGCGCGCCCACGGCGTGCCGGGCCTGATCGCCCATCTCGACGGGGCGCTCAGCCTCGACGAGGCCATCGCGCGGGGGCAGGCGGATACGCGGGCCTACGCCAAGCGCCAGTTCACGTGGTTTCGCCACCAGATGGGCGACGGTTGGCGCTGGATGGATCCGGAGGCCGTTGCGAGCGCCGATCTGTCATGACGGGATTGCGCCCGTCCGGCGTGTTCATCTCCAAGCCGTCATTCCGGGGCGCCGCAGGCGAGCCCGGAATCCAGAACCTCTGACGGCGTCAGGCTTAGCACCGCCGGCGGGTCTGGATCCCGGGTTCCGCTCCGCGGCCCCGGGAAGACGGCCGGTGATCTCTCCGTCTGCGGAGGCGCCCTCAGCCTCAGCGCTCCAGCCGCGCCACCAGGCTCGACGTGTCCCAGCGGTTGCCGCCCATGGCCTGCACCTCGGCGTAGAACTGGTCCACGAGGGCCGAGACCGGCAGCTTGGCGCCGTTGCGGCGGGCCTCGTCCAGCAGGATCCCGAGATCCTTGCGCATCCAGTCGACTGCGAAGCCGAAGTCGAACTTGCCATGGTTCATGGTCTTGCCGCGGTTCTCCATCTGCCAGGAGCCGGCGGCACCCTTGGAGATCACGTCGAGCACCGCCTCGACGTCGAGGCCGGCGCGCTTGGCGAAGTGGACGCCCTCGGACAGGCCCTGGACCAGGCCCGCGATGCAGATCTGGTTGACCATCTTGGTGAGCTGTCCGGATCCCACCGGGCCCATCAGCCGGCACGCCCGGGCGAAGGCCCCGATCGCGCCCTCGACCTTGGCGTAGGTCGCCGCGTCGCCGCCGCACATCACGGTGAGCACGCCGTTCTCGGCGCCGGCCTGGCCGCCGGAGACCGGGGCGTCGATGAAGCCGAGGCCCTTCGCCTCGGCCGCGGCGGCGAGTTCCCGGGCGACCTCGGCCGAGGCCGTGGTGTGATCGACGAAGATCGCGCCGGGCTTCATGCCGGCGAGCGCCCCGTCCTCACCCAGCACGACGCTGCGCAGGTCGTCGTCGTTGCCGACGCAGGCGAACACGATCTCGGCGCCCTCGACGGCCTGCCGGGGCGTGGGCGCGAAGGCGCCGCCATAGGTCTTCACCCAGGCTTCGGCCTTCTGGGTGGTGCGGTTGTAGACGGTGACGTCGTGGCCACCCTTCTTGGCGAGGTGGCCGGCCATCGGGCCGCCCATCACGCCGAGACCCAGGAATGCGACCTTCGCCATAGTGCTCTCCTCAATCAGAGTATCGGGGGCTCAGCGGCCCGCCGCGACGGCGGGGTTCCGGCCGCCGAGGCTCAGCGCCGCGTTCACCACCACCGCCACGACGATGTTCACGGCGAGCGCCAGCAGCCCGGTGTAGAGCGTGAACTTCGCGTCGCCGAGCGTCAGGGTGTGCAGGGGCTTCAGCCCGTCCGACCACGCGATGGCGCTGCCGGCGACGAAGCCCACCGCCCAGCCGGCCAGCAGGGCCGGGGCGCGGAACCACGACACGTAGAGGCCGAAGACCAGCGCCGGCAGGGTCTGCAGGATCCACAGGCCGCCCAGCAACTGCAGGTCGAGGGCGAACTGCGTCGGCAGGACCAGGATCGCCACCAGCGCGCCGATCTTGACCAGCATCGAGGTGATCTTAGCGACCTGCGCCTCCCCCGACGGGGTGACGTTCGGGTTGACGTAGGCCTTCCAGACGTTGCGCGAGAACAGGTTGGCCGCGCCGATCGACATCACCGCCGCCGGCACCAGCGCGCCGATGGCGATCGCCGCGAAGGCGAAGCCCGCGAACCAGCCGGGGAACAGGGTCTTGAACAGGGCCGGCACGACGTCGTTGTTGCTCGTCACCTTCAAGCCGGCGTCGTGGCCCATGTAGCCGAGCATGGCCAGCAGGCCGAGGAGCAGCGTGTAGGCCGGCAGCAGCACGGCGTTCTTGCGGATCGTGTTGCCGCCCGACGAGGCGAAGATGCCGGTGAGCGTGTGCGGGTACATGAAGGCCGCGAGCGCCGAACCGAGCGCGAGCGACGCGTAGGGCAGGATCTGCGCCGGGCTGAGCAGGATGCCGCCCGAGCCCTTGGCCTTGAAGGCGGCGTCGGCCGCGTCGAACACCGCGCCGTAGCCGCCGAGCTTCGAGGGCACGATCGCCACCGCCACCAGCACCACGACGTAGATCATGATGTCCTTGACGAAGGCGATCAGCGCCGGCGCCCGCAACCCCGACGAGTAGGTGTAGAAGGCCAGCACCAGGAAGGCGACGATCAGCGGGATCTCGCCGTGCAGCCCCAGCGCCTTGATGGCCACCTCCATGCCGATCAGCTGGAGCGCGATGTAGGGCATGGTGGCGATCACGCCGGTCAGCGCGACCGCGAGCTCCAGCGTCCGCGAGCCGTAGGTGCCGTACACGACGTCGCCCGCCGTGACGTAGCCCTTGTCCTTGGCGGCCTGCCACAGCACCGGCATCACCGCGAACACGAACGGATAGACGATGATCGTGTAGGGCAAGGCGAAGAAGCCGTAGGCGCCCACGGCGTAGACCAGTGCCGGCACCGCGATGACCGTGTAGGCGGTGTAGAAGTCGCCGCCGATCAGGAACCACGTGATCCAGGTGCCGAACTTGCGGCCGCCCAGGCCCCACTCGTCGAGATGGGCCAGCGTCTCGGGCCGGCGCCAGCGCGCGGCCACGAAGCCCATCACGGTCACGAGCAGGAAGAAGAAGACGAAGACCGAGAGCGCCGGGATGTCGAGATCAGCGGTCATCGCGCACGGCCCGGTAGACGACGTAGAGGATCAGCGAGGTCAGCGGCACCCAGGCCAGCTGGTACCAGTAGAAGAACGGGAAGCCGAACAGCATCGGATCGTGCTGGTTGTAGAACGGCACCCACAAGAGTCCCAGGAAGGGCAGCAGCAGGAGCCACATCAGCGGCGAGCGGCGTCGGGTTTCCATGATCCGGCCCGGTGAGGAGAGCAGGTCCGTGACGAGGGGCCGCCGTTACAGGCGGCGGTCATCGTGCGGTCCGGGGCGCTGCATCACAGCTCGGATCGCTTGCGTCAACGGGAGACCGATAGGATAAACCGACCCTGTCGCACGGGATCCTAGAATTCCGGCCGGGGGCCAGAACGGCCGCCCGAGCCCGAGGCGACGCGCAGGGAGTGGGACATGGGTTCGGCGATCGGCAGGCATGGGCCCTGGGCCCTCGTAGGGGCGCTCGGCGCCGCGGCGCTGGCGATCGTGGCGAGCCAGCGCGGCGAGACCATCAACGCCCTCTGGATCGTGGTCGCGTCGGTCTGCACCTACCTGATCGCCTACCGATACTACGCCAAGTTCATCGCCGACAAGGTGATGCGCCTCGACCCGAAGCGCGTGACGCCGGCCGTGCGCCACAATGACGGGCTCGACTACGTGCCCACCAACCGCGGCGTCCTGTTCGGCCACCATTTCGCGGCGATCGCGGGCGCGGGTCCGCTGGTCGGCCCGGTGCTCGCCGCCCAGATGGGCTACCTTCCCGGCATGCTCTGGATCTTGGCCGGCGTCGTGCTCGCCGGCGCCGTGCAGGACTTCATGGTCCTGTTCGTATCGATGCGCCGGGACGGCCGGTCGCTCGGCGAGCTGATCCGGGCCGAGCTCGGCACGATTCCTGGCATCATCGCCCTGTTCGGCACCTTCCTGATCATGGTGATCCTGCTCGCCGTGCTGGCGCTGATCGTCGTCAAGGCGCTGGCCGAGAGCCCCTGGGGCACCTTCACGGTGATGTCGACGATCCCGATCGCCATGCTGATGGGCGTCTATTCCCGCTACATCCGGCCCGGCAAGATCGGCGAGGTCTCGATCCTCGGCTTCGTCCTGCTGATGCTGGCGATCGTGGCTGGCGGCTCCGTAGCGTCGAGCCCGGTCTGGGGCCCGGCCTTCACCTTCACGGGCCCGCAGCTCTGCTGGATGCTGATCGGCTACGGCTTCGTGGCGTCGATCCTGCCGGTCTGGCTGCTGCTGGCGCCGCGCGACTACCTGTCGACCTTCCTCAAGATCGGCACCATCGTCGGGCTGGCCCTCGGCATCGCCTTCGTGGCGCCGCACATGCAGATGCCGGCGGTCACCAAGTTCGTGGACGGCACCGGACCGGTCTGGGCGGGCAGCCTGTTCCCGTTCCTGTTCATCACCATCGCGTGCGGCGCAGTCTCGGGCTTCCACGCCCTGATCTCGTCGGGCACCACCCCGAAGCTGATCGCCAGCGAGGCCGATGCCCGCTTCATCGGCTACGGCGGCATGCTGATGGAATCCTTCGTGGCGATCATGGCGCTGGTCTCGGCCTGCGTGATCGACCCGGGCGTCTACTTCACGATGAACTCGCCGGCCGCCCTGGTCGGCACGACGCCCGAGACGGCGGCCGCAGCCGTGACCAAGCTCGGCTTCGCCACGACGCCCGAAATCATCACCCAGACCGCCGCCGACGTCGGCGAGCACACGATCATCTCGCGGGCCGGCGGCGCGCCGACGCTCGCGGTCGGCATGGCCCACATCATCTCGTCGGCCATCGGCGGCAAGGCGATGATGGCCTTCTGGTACCATTTCGCGATCCTGTTCGAGGCCCTGTTCATCCTCACGGCGGTGGATGCGGGTACCCGCGCCTGCCGGTTCATGGTGCAGGATCTCGTCGCGCTGGCGGTGCCGTCGTTCAAGAACACCACGTCGTGGGGGCCGAGCATCGCGGCGACCGCCATCTCGGTGGGGGCCTGGGGCTACTTCCTCTACCAGGGCGTGACCGACCCGCTGGGCGGCATCAACACCCTGTGGCCGCTCTTCGGTATCTCGAACCAGATGCTGGCCGCCGTGGCGCTGACGCTGTGCACGGTGGTGATCTTCAAGATGAAGCGCGAGCGCTACGCGTTCGTGACCATCATCCCGACCGCGTGGCTGTGCATCTGCACCCTCACGGCCGGCTGGCAGAAGATCTTCTCGGCCGACCCGAAGATCGGCTTCCTGGCCCATGCCGAGCGCTACGCCGGGGCCGCCGCCGAGGGCAAGATCTTGGCGCCGGCCAAGAACGCCGACCAAATGAGCCAGATCATCCTCAACGACCGCATCGACGCGGTGCTGGCGGCCCTGTTCATCGGCCTCGTCGTCGCCATCGCGGGCTTCGGCATCGCCGCCTGCCTGAAGGCGTGGCGCGCGGATCGCTGGACCGCCCTGGAGACCGAACCGCGCCTGGCCGCGGCGGAGTAGGACGCGCCATGCTGCAACAGCCCAACCTGCGGGACCGGCTCCGGACGCTGTCCAAATGCGTCTGCGACGG
Organism: Methylobacterium sp. FW102-HT35C08; assembly: GCF_058790235.1. NCBI lineage: Bacteria > Pseudomonadati > Pseudomonadota > Alphaproteobacteria > Hyphomicrobiales > Methylobacteriaceae > Methylobacterium > Methylobacterium sp. FW102-HT35C08. The sequence goes on from NZ_JBYTCL010000002.1 coordinate 4,246,591, forward strand.
CGCCCGGCTGATGGTGGGACAGGGGGATTACGCGGCCTATGCCGATCATATCCGCCGCACCCATCCCGACCGGGCGCCGATGACCGAGGTGGAGTTCTTCCGCAACCGGGAGAACGCCCGCTTCGGGGTCGGCAACACGTCCGGGTTCCGCTGCTGCTGACAATCGGGCCGGTGGGCCGGTTCGTCATCGCGAGCGGAGCGAAGCCATCCAGTTGCGCCACGCCGACAGAGGTCGCGCGGCCCTGGACGACTTCGCTCCGCTCGCAAGAACGGTGGCGTGTCTTCGCCGCAGACCGAGCCCCGCCGCTGTGCGGAGCCAACGGAGCCGATCCGGCCCGACCGGCGTTTGTCACCCCGGAGGGCCGTCCGGTCCTCGCCGGATGCGGAAGGCCGATGACCGACGACAGCGCGCAGGACCGGACCGAGTCGACGGAGCCGAGGGCCGTCAACACCGCCCATGCCTGGGAGCGGGCCTACTGGGCGCGCCGGTTCATGGTGCCGGTGGAGCAGGTCGAGGCCGCCGTGGCGGAGGTCGGCGACGAGCCGGCCCGCGTGGCCGCCCATCTGGGACGGGATTGGCCGGGCCACGAACCGGCGACCTGAATCCGGCATCCCCGGGGCAAGCTCGGCCGGATCTTGACTCGGCGGCCACAATATCCGCCACTTCCGATCCGACGGGAGGTCGGCATGAGCATTTTCCAGGACGCCATCCTTCGGTTCGGCCGCACGATCATGTCGTATGCGGGCGATGCGGTCTTCCTGCAGGCCTCGGTCTCGTCCGCGGCCAACGTCATCGTGGCCGACGGCGACGTGGCCGAGGAGGAGATCGAGTCGGCGATCGCCGGCATCCGCGCCAATCCGATCCTCGAGAAATCCTACGACACCCTTCGGGTCGAGCAGGAGCTCTACGAGGCGATCGCCCGGGCCAAGACCCGCGCCGGGCGTCTGGAGAACCTGCGCCTCGTCGGCGCCATCGCGGAGCGGCCGATCGAGCAGCGCCAGGACGTGTTCCTGATCGGTGCCGACGTGGCCGATTTCGGCGGCATCAGCGCGGTCGAGCACAAGGCGCTCGACGAGATCGCGGCGGCGCTGCAGGTGGACAAGGCCGCGCTGCTGCGCTGAACCGCGGCGCAGGCCCGGGAATGTCATCCCGCTGTCGTGGCCGCCTGCGATGGGCGCCCGGCCAGCTGGAGCGCTTCCCATGTCCGCGAGTCGTCGTCAGATCCTGCTCTCCGGAGGCGCGGGCCTCGTCGGGCTCGCCTCCGGCCTCGCACGCCCCGGCCTGAGCCGCGCGGCCGACCGGCCGCTCCTGACCCACGGTCTCCAGTCGGGCGATGTCGGCATCGACTCGGCGGTGGTCTGGGCGCGGTCTGACCGGCCCGCCCGGGCTGTCATCGAGTGGGCGACCACCGAGAGCTTCTCCGACAGCCGCGGCGGCGTGTTCGCCGACGCGCTCCCCGAGACCGACGGCACCGTGAAGGTGGCGCTGACCGGACTGCCGGCGGGCCAGGACGTGTTCTACCGGGTCCGCCTTCAGGACATCGCCGCGCCGACGATCGTGGGCCCGGCACAGGTCGGGCGGTTCCGCACCGCGCCGGCGGACCGGCGCTCCGTGTCGTTCTGCTGGTCGGGCGACACGGCAGGCCAGGGCTGGGGCATCGACGAGGCCCGCGGCGGCATGACGATCTATTCCGCCATCCTGAAGAACCGTCCGGACTTCTTCATCCATTCCGGCGACACGATCTACGCCGACGGGCCGATCGCCTCCGAGGTGAAGCTCCCCGACGGCAGCCTGTGGTGCAACCGCGTGACCGAGGAGGTCACCAAGCCCGCCGAGACGCTCGCGGAGTTCCGGGGCCGGCACAAATACAACCTCACCGACCGGAACGTGCTGGCGATGAACGCCGCCGTGCCGATCCTGGCGCAATGGGACGACCACGAGGTGACCAACAACTGGTGGCCGGGCGAGCCCCTCACCCGGGCCGAGCACCTGAAGAAGAAATACGCCGACCCGAACGTCCTCGCCCTGCAGCTGCGCGCGGCCAAGGCGTTCCACGAATACATGCCGATGCGCTTCGAGCCGTCCGAGCCCGGCCGCGTCTACCGCAAGATCGGCTACGGTCCGCTGGTCGACGTGTTCATGCTCGACATGCGCTCCTACCGCGGCCCGAACGGCGAGAACCGGCAGACGGAATACGGGCCCGACGCCTACTTCCTCGGGCCGCAGCAGCTTGCGTGGCTGAAGCGGGCGCTTCTCGAGTCGCGCGCCACCTGGAAGGTGATCGCCGCCGACATGCCGCTCGGCCTCGTGGTGAACTACGACACCGACCGCAATTTCGGCTCGGAGGCGGTGGCGCAGGGCGACGGGCCGCCGCTCGGGCGCGAGCTGGAAATCGCCGACCTCCTGCGCTTCATCAAGAGCGCCGGCATCCGCAACACGGTCTGGCTGACGGCCGACGTGCACTACACGGCCGCCCACTATTACGACCCCAACAGGGCGCAGTTTCAGGATTTCGACCCGTTCTGGGAGTTCGTCTCCGGGCCGCTGCACGCCGGGACCTTCGGGCCGAACGCCCTCGACAACACGTTCGGGCCGCAGCTGCGCTTCGTGAAGGCGCCCGAGAAGGGGCAGGTGAACCTGTCGCCGGCCGCCGGCTACCAGTTCTTCGGCCAGGTGGCGGTCGACGGCGCCACCGAGCAGATGACCGTGACCCTCAAGGACGCGGCCGACACCGACCTCTGGCACGTCACGCTCGATCCCGCGAAGGCGTGAGGCGGGCGCATGCGCCCGTCATCCCGGAGCTACACAGCGGAGCCCGGGATCCAGGCACGCCGCGGTGCCCGTGACGGCGCTGACGGTGTTCATGGATTCCGGGCTCGCCTCACGGCACCCCGGAATGACGGTCCCCGCAAGGCGAGCCGACGAGAGCCCCGCCCCTACGCCATCGTGATGTAGTCGCGCAGGGCCTGATGCTCGGCCTCGACGGTGGCGATCTTGCGCGCGACTACGTCGCCGATCGAGACGAGCCCGATCAGGCGGCCATCCTCGCAGACCGGCACGTGGCGGAAGCGGCCGTCGGTCATCAGCGCCATGACCTCCTCGATCGTCGCGCTCTTGTTGCAGGTTGTGACCGCGGCCGTCATGTGGGCCGAGACCGGCGCGTCGAAGGCCGAGCCGCCGTGCCCGGCGAGCGCCCGCATGATGTCACGCTCGGAGATGATGCCCGCCACCGACCCGTCGGCCTGGGCGACCACCAGGGCGCCGATCCGCTTGTCGGCGAGGATCTGAATCACGTCCTCGAGGGTCTTGTCGGGGCTCACGGTGACGACGGAGCTGCCCTTCTCGGCGAGGATGCGTGCGACATTCATGGCTCTCTCCCTTGTGACGCGTCGGGTGCGCCGTCAGCCCACGGCGCCCGCGTTGCGCTGTCGTCCGGGTAGGCCCCGGCTCTTTCACATTGTGGCGAGTGTGTGACTGATCCGGCCGGTTGGCAAGGTGGTCAGTGCCGGCCGGGCTCCCGCGGATCGACGAGGGGAAAGAGGAGGAAGCCCGCGACAAAGCCGCCCAGATGCGCATCCCAGGCGATGGCCGCGCTCTCCCCGACGAGCGGCACGCTGACCAGTCCGAAGAGCAGGTTCGTCAGAAGCCAGATCACCAGGAACGAGACCGCCGTCCGGTTGCGCAGCAGCTCGGGGATCGTCTCGGCGGGCCGGTGCGGCGGCACCTGCCAGGACGGGCCGCCGTAGCCGGAGACCGGCGGCTGGAACACGAAGCGGGCGGCCGCGGCCATCAGCGCTGAGATTCCCGCCGAGGCGCCGACCAGCGGCCCCGCGCTCAGGGGATCGATCAGCACATGGAGCAGGCCGCCGGCCGCCGTGCCGGCCAGGGCGAGCACGCCCCAGCGCAGGGCGCCGCAGCGCCGCGCCACCGGCGAGCCGAAGGCCGCGAGCCAGACGCTGTTGAAGATCACGTGCATCCACGAGCCGTGCAGCAGCGCGTAGGTGACCAGCGTCCAGGGCTGGAGCGCGTGCTCGCCCACGATGTAGCGGGCGAAGGCCTCGCGCGGGGCCTCCAGGCTGGGGTCGCCGGTCTCAGCGGCGGCGCGGATCACGTCGGACGCGCGCCCGGGATCGAACCACAGGGTCCAGCGGGCCGGCACCAGCGCGAGGTCGAGGACGAGGCGGATGTCCCAGGTGTCCGGCAGCAGGAACTCGCGCACCGCCTGGATCGCCAGCAGCAGCCCGATTGAGAGTGTCACCACCCCCGGCATGTTGAACACGGGCACGCGGCTCTGCCGCGGGAAATCGGGGGAGGCATCCATCGCGGCACCATGTCGGGGCTGTGGCCGGCGGGGCAAGTCCCGGCGACGTATTGAATCTGCCGGATGAGAACGGCGCCGGTGGACTTTTCGGCTCCTATCGGGCGGCCCCGGCCAAGCTGGTTGTAAAGTTCGGTGGCTTCGCGCAGGTCTCTCGGCGGACACGTCGCTGATTCGATCCGCAATGCCTCAGGCGCCGGCCCTGAGCTCGATGCAGCACCGCAGACGCGTCTCAGCCCGGGCGGCACGGCCCATGCGCCCTGCCGCCGCGAGCGCCCGGATCGACCGGCCACAGCCTCGCGGATGTGCCAGAATGATCCAGGGATCAAACACAGGCGTTTAGAGTCGGGACACCGATGAAGCATCCCACCAGCCGCATGCTCCACACCTACTGGGAGCGCCTGCGCGGAGAGCGCGCCGCGCCGGAGCGCGCCGAGATCGAACCGGGCGAGATCCGCCACCTCCTCGCCGACAGCCTGATCCTGGAACTCGACATGGCCGCCCGCTCGGCCACGATCCGGCTCGCCGGCACACGGGTCTGCGCCTTGTACGGGCGCGAATTGAAGGGCGAGGCTTTCGCCCGGCTCTGGGGCTCGCAGGCTCCGGATCCCTGGCGGATCGTCGAGATCGTCGCCAGCGACACGCTCGGCGTTGTGGCGGGCCTGCGCGGCACCAACGCGGCCGGCGAGGCGGCGGACCTCGAGCTCCTGCTCCTGCCGCTGCGCCACCGCGGTCGCACGCAGGTGCGCGCGCTCGGCGCGCTGAGCCTGGACGGCACGCCGCACTGGATCGGCCTGCGGCCGCTGATGCAGGCGGAGACGACGTCGCTGCGCATCCTGCCCAGCCGCCGCCCCGAGGCTGCGGTGCCCGCGCGACCGGCCGTTCGGACCGCGACCAGCTATCCGGGCCCCGTGCGCCGCGGACACCTCCTCGTGCATGCCGGCGGGCGAGCCTGAACGCCGGCCGGCCGCGAGCCGAAACCGATTCCGGAGGCCGGCTACCTGACGTTGGCCGCGTTGTGCTGCCGGCGGGTCCGCCTAGTCCCGCCCGGCAGCGGGCCGCGCGATATCCTGACAGCCGCAGAGCGCGGAAAATGGTTTCGTAACAGTCTGTGGCTAGCCTGCGGCCACGATTACGACGGCGCAGGACCAATCTCAGGATGATCGCGGTCGACGCCTTTGCTGGAACCAGGCTACCCGAAGCGCTCCGGCCGGCGCGCGGCGCCGCCGACCAGCGTCGTCACCAACGTGTCCGGATCGCCGTGCTCGGCCGCTACATGCTGGCCGACCGTCGGGAATATCCCTGCCAGACCGTGGACATGTCGCCGGGCGGCGTGCGGCTGACCTGCGCGGTGCAGGGCGAGGTCGGCGAGCGCGTGGTGCTCTACCTGGAACATATCGGCCGAATCGAAGGCATCATCGCCCGTCACTGCCCGGACGGTTTCGCGGTCCAGCTCAATGCCACGCCGCGCAAGCGCGATAAGCTCGCCTCCCAGCTCACCTGGCTGGCCAACCGGGAGATGCTGGGGCTGCCGGAGGGGCGGTCCCACGAGCGCCTCGTGCCGATCCAGGCGGCGGTGATCCTGCGGATCGACGGCGACCACGAGGTCAAGGCCCGGCTCATCGACATCTCGATGTCGGGCGTCGCGATCGCCTGCCCGCTGACCCCGCCTCTGGGCACGCCCGTGACGGTGGGCAGCACCCCCGGGCGGCTGGTGCGCTACTTCGAGGGCGGCTTCGGCGTGCAGTTCCTGCTGCCGCTCTCCCCCGACCGCTTCCATGCCGGGATGACTCTGTAGGGCGCCCGCGCAAGACCGTTCCGCGAAAGTCGGCTCAGATCTTCTTGGCGAGTTGCGCGGCCGTATCCGCCGCCGGTCGCGACAGGTCCAGGGCGCCGAGGAAGCGATTCTGCCCGTCCATCACGTAGACGATGGCGGTGTGCTCCATGGTGTAGTCGCCGTCCTTGCCGGGCACCTTGCGGGCATAGGCGCGATAGGCCTTCTCGGTGGCGGCGACCTGCTCGGCGCTGCCGGTGAGCCCGGTGATGCGCGGGTCGAAGCTCGACAGATAGGTCTTCAGGCTCGCCGGGTCGTCGCGCTCCGGATCGACCGTGATGAAGGCGACGCGCATCCGCTCGGCCTTTGGTCCCAGGGCGGCCAGCACATCCGAGACCTGCTGCAGGGTCGTCGGGCACACATCCGGGCAATGGGTGAAGCCGAAGAACACGAGGTGCGTTGCGCCGGTGAAGTCGCGCTCGGTGACCGTGCGCCCGTCTTGGTCGATCAGCGTGAACGGGCCGCCGACGCCGGGCACACCCACCGGCGCCCGGTCGGGCATGAACGCGAACACCGCCGCCCCGGTGATGCCGACGAGGCCGAGGCAGAAGGCGAGAAGCGGGATGAGGGCGCGGCGCATGTGACGGTTCCGACCTCCGTGCGGCGGTTGGCACAGCACGGAACGGCGCACGGACGCAAGCCGGCGCGCCGCCGCCGGCCCTCAGACGCGGCTGGCGCGGCCCGTCAGGGCTTCGCCGCCGGCTCGCCCGCGGGGCTCGCCGGGGCGGCGCCCTTCGGCGGCTCCTTGCCCAGGTAGACGTATTCCGGCGCGGCGCGCAGCTGATCCTTGGTCGTGTCGATACGCGCCTGGAGCGTCTTGTCGTCGGTGCGGTTGAGCTTGAGCACGGACGGATCGACCGCGACATATTTCGAGCCGATCCCCAGGAAGCCGCCGACGCCGATGATCCAGGCTTTCACCGCCCCCTTCTGGTCGAGGACGAAATCGGCGATCTGCCCGATCGTCTCGTTGGCGCCGTTGACGACGCTCGAGCCGATCAGCTTGCTGGCGACCATGTCGTCGGGTGTCTGGGCCACGAAGGTCGGGCGCAGGTTGTCGGCCATGGTGGCGGGCTGGCCGGGCACCGGGGCCGCGGCGCTGCCGCTGTCCGTGCCGGCATTCTGCGCCGAGGCTGTGGCGAGGCCGGCCAGCAGCAGGGCCGAGGCGAGGAGCGGGGTGCGCATCGGATCAGGTCTTTCGGACGTCGGGCCGCGAACGGGGTGGCGCCGCCTTAAGGTTCTGGCGGGCCTTAAGTTCCGCGCCTCCTCACCGGGTCCGCGGGACCGGCACGGCGCTTTGCCGGCTGCGTAGCGCCGCCGCGGGTCTTTGACGGCGCGGCTCCGGCCGCCCACAAGGCGGGCGCCATGCTCCGCCTCGCCCTCTACCAGCCCGACATCCCCCAGAACACCGGCACGATGCTGCGCATGGCCGCCTGCCTCGGGCTCGCCGTGGAGATCGTCGAGCCGGCCGGCTTCGACGTCTCGGACCGGCACCTGCGCCGCTCCGGCCTCGACTACCTCGACCATGTGGCGATTACCCGGCACCGCTCGTTCGCGGCCTTCGAGGCGTGGCGGGCCGAGGCCGGGCTGCGGCTGGTGCTCGCCACCACGGCGGGCGCCCTGCCCTATACGGATTTCGCCTTCCGACCCGGCGACTGCCTGATGGTCGGACGGGAATCCGCCGGCGTGCCGGAGGCGGTGCACGCCGCCGCCGACGCCCGGGTGGTGGTGCCGATCCGGCCGGGCCTGCGCTCGCTGAACGTCGCGGTGGCGGCCGCGATGATCGCCGGCGAGGCGCTGCGACAGACGGGCTGACCGTCGCCAACGAACAGCGCGCACGATGACGGATGCCCACCGTCCTCGCGAGCGGAGCGAAGCAACGCAGGGCGGCGCGCCCTCTGTGACCGGGGCGCCGACGGATCGCTTCGCTCCGCTCGCGAGGACGGAAGCGGCAACGGATACCGTTCCGCCGGCTTGGTAGAACGAGATCTGCCCCCAAACCCGGAGATGCGCCGCCGCATGGACGACACCACCTTCAAGCCCTCGCGACGCCACGCCGATCTCGGGCCCGCCTTCTTCGATCGCGTCACGCCGGCCCGGTTCCCGCAGACCATCCTGCGCTACCGCAACCAGGCCTGGGCGGAGCGGGTCGGCCTGGGCGGCCTCTCGGAAGCCGAGTGGATCGGCCATTTCGGCCGGTTCGAGCCCCTGCCCGGCAGCTTCGAGACACCGCTGGCCCTGCGCTACCACGGCCACCAGTTCCGCGCGTACAACCCGGACCTCGGCGACGGCCGCGGCTTCCTGTTCGCGCAGGTCTATGACCTTGCGGACGGGCGGCTCCTCGACCTCGGCACCAAGGGCAGCGGGACGACGCCCTGGTCGCGCGGCGCCGACGGCCGGCTCACCCTGAAGGGCGGCGTACGCGAGGTGCTGGCGACCGCGCTTCTGGAGGCGCAGGGCGTCTACACCTCGAAGAGCTTCAGCCTGATCGAGACCGGCGAGGACCTCGTGCGCGGCGACGAGCCCTCGCCGGCGCGGTCCTCCGTGCTGGTGCGCCTGTCCCACGGGCATATCCGCATCGGCAGCTTCCAGCGTTTCCTGGCCTCGGGCGAACCCGACAACATCGCCCGACTCCTCGACCACACGATCGAGACCCACCGGCCGGAGCTCTGGCGCGACAGCCTGGAGAACCGGGGCGTCGCCTTCCTGGAGGACGTCGTCGTCCGGGTCGCCCGGCTGGGGGCGCAATGGGCGGCGGCGGGCTTCGTCCACGGGGTGCTGAACACCGACAACATCAACGTCACCGGCGAGAGCTTCGATTACGGGCCCTGGCGCTTCCTACCGCATTTCGACCCGGACTTCACCGCCGCCTATTTCGACGAGACAGGGCTCTACAGCTTCGGCCGCCAGCCGGAGGCGCTGTTCTGGAACCTCGCCCGGCTCGCCGACTGCCTGCTGACCCTTGCGCCCCAGGCGCGGCTGGAATCCGCCCTCTCGGGCTTCGGGCCGGCCCTTCAGGAGGGGATCGCGGCAGCCCTGTTCCACCGGCTTGGGCTCGCCGAGGCGCCGCGACCCGAGACCGACCGGCTGGTCTCCGCGGTCTGGCGGTTCCTGGCCGAGAGCCGGGCGCCGTTCGAGCGGTTCTTCTTCGACTGGTACGGCGGCTTGGCGAGCGCCGCGCGGGCCGAGGCCGGCCCGTCCGCCGTCTACTACCGGTCCGAGGCCTTCGCGCCGGTGCGGGCCGCGCTGGAGCCGCTCGCGCCGGTGGCTGGCGCGCGGCTCGACCATCCCTATTTCGCGGCGACGCCCTGCACCCTGCTGATCGAGGAGGTCGAAGCCCTGTGGGCGCCGATCGCCGCGGCGGATGACTGGTCCTTGTTCGAGGCCAAGCTCGCCGCGGTGGCCTGGATGGCCGAGGCCTGCGGTACGGCGCCGGCCTCAGCCTGAGCCGCCTCCTCGGCCAGCCGCTGCCGTTCCTCGGCATAGCCCCCCGCGATGGCGAGATCGACCAGCCGCTGCGTCAGCCGGAAGGCCAGCCAGAACAGGGCGAGGCAGAGAAGGGTCGCAGCAGCGGCCTTGAGCGGGTCCAACGGGTTCTCCGGTGATCTCTCCTCGGTCGGGGCCGCCCTCATAGAGCCCTGACCGGCCGCGGGGCAATTGGACTTCTGCTCAAGGCCAGCCTGAGTCCGATAGCGGTCCAAGCCCGGGAGCGGCCGCGCGCACCGTCCTTGCGAGCGAAGCGAAGCAATCCCGCAGCCCCCGATCGGGCCTGTGGCGCGGCCCTGGGTCGCTTCGCGCCGCTCGCGATGACGGTGTTGTTAGGCGCGTGCCGGGCATACGGGCTGCGCTGGACCGGATCGTGGTATGCCGCGTCCCGGCCGGACAGCCCGATCCGGCACTGAAAGCCCCTCGATCAGGCGGATACCCTTGCGCGAGACCTTCCATATCGAAGTCCTCGGTCCAGAACCCGACGAGATCCAGACGCGGATCTCCGTGCGGGTCGGCAGCCTGGAGAGTGCGCAGGAGCGGGCACTGCGCCTGTTCGCCCGCGCCCGGGTGCCGCAGCGTTCGGGCGAGCCGGCCCAAGCGGTCCGGGTGATCGACGGCGCCGGCCGGGAGGTGTTCTATCGCACGCGCTTCGACGAAGGCGATTGAGGCGCGGGGAGGCCGGCCATGCGCACAGCCCTGATCCTGCCGGTGCTCGTGCTGGCGGCCGGCGCGCTGTTCCTGCGCAGCTACACCCTGCCGCCGGCACCCGACCGGCGCGGCGGCACCACGCTCCTGCTGACTTGGCCGAACCGGCCGGTCTTCGGCAGTCCGCGCGCCGCCTGCCTCGCGGCCCCGGCGGATCAGCCGGTCCTGCCCTGCCTGATCGCGTCCGTCGCCCGGGCGCGCGACGACGGGTTCACGCTGCTGCAGCTCCCGTTCTGCGCGACCTGCTACGACCTGTCGGGCCGGATCGCCGTCATGGGGCAGGACGCGGCGGCGACGCGGGCGCGGCTGGAGCAGATCGCCCGGTTCGGCTGGTGAGGCGCGCCCGGGCCACGCCCTCGCGGGCCCGCTCCAGCCTCCGGGCCACCGGGAACAGGGGATCGCGCCCCGCCTCGATCAGGAGATGGGCGATCGGCCGGCGCTCCGTCCAGAAGGTGGAGCCGAGGGCGAAGTCCGGCGGCGCGCAGGAATCGATCCGGTCGATCCCCCCCACGCCGGAGAGCACCGCCTCGGTCAGGCGATGGACGAGCTGGATACCGGGCGCGACCTCCGGCTGCGCCTCGTCGTGGGCGATCTTCAGGACCCAGGCCTCGGCTCCGGTGACCGGCACGATGGCGGCGGCGAGCGTCCGTTCCCCCCGGCGCAGGCGGACGACGCGCACCGCGCCCGCCGCGCCGAGATCGGCCAGGGCGGCGCGCAGGAAGGCGACCTCCTCCGGCCGCTGCCCGAGGCCCGTACCCGCCCGGCCTTTCCACCCGGCCGCCTCGAGGCCGACATAGGAATCCAGGGCGGCCTCAAGGTCGGCGGGCGCCGCGAGGATCTCGAACAGGACCGGGCCAGCTGCCTCCAGGAGCGCACGGGCGCGGCGCAGCTTGCGCCGACGCGGCCCGGAGAGGTGATCAAGATAGGTGGTGCGGGCCTCCGGTGCGTGCGCCGTGAGGTCGAGCAGCCCGCGCGCGTGGGGCCAGTAGGCGGCGCGGCGCGGAGTGCAGGCCGCGAGAAGATCCATCAGCGGCCCGTCCGCGGGTGCATTCGGCCAGTACAGCCGCGGCGGCAGGCCGAGCGCCCGCGGGGCGGCGAGCAGCGCCGCCAGGGCGGCCGCCGGGTCGGCCCCGTCGAGGAGCGGCGCGCCGAACGGGCAGTAGCCGTGGGTCCAGCCCATCAGCAGCGGCAGCGGCACCCCCCAGCGCCGCCACGAGACCCGGAACGGCCAGGCCGCAAGGAGCCGCGCCCCCGACTGTTCGGGGGGCCGGTCGGCGACGAGCAGGAGGCGCACCCCCGCGCCGAAGGCACCGCCGGCCGCGAGGGCGTAGCCCGCCTCGTAGAACGGGTTCCGGACCCGTGCCGCGGCGCCGAGCGCCCGCCAGGCCGGGATCCACGGCATCGCCGGGTCGAGGGGGCGGAGTGCCGCCACGAGGCCGGAGGCAAGGGTGGCGGTTTCCGGCATGGCGGTCCGTCAGGCGGCGAGTCGGTGTCGGATCGCGCCGGCGAAGCCGAGCACGTCGTAGCGCCACGCGGTCGCCCCCGCGGCGGCCGCGAGAAGGACCATGCGCAGCCCCTGCCCGGGGACCATCAGCCCGCCCGGCATCAGGCCGATCCCGGCCATCACGGCGCCGCAGGCGAGCGCGATCCCGGCGATCCCAGCCATGTCGGCGAGCGGCAGCGGCATCGTCGTGCCGGCCCGCCGGGCGCCGAGCACCAGGACGAGGCAGGCCGCGCTCTGCCCGCCCGCGAAGGCGAGGGCCGCCCCGGTGGCGCCCAGCGCCGGGATCAGCAGGAGCGAGAGGACGGCCACGGTCGCCAGCGTGGCGACGGCCGCCGCCGCCTCGAGCCTGCTGGTCCTCGTGAAGTAGATCACCTGACCGAAGTAGTAGGCGCGGAACATCATCAGGATGCTCGCCAGGACCAACACCGGGGCGAGCTGTTGAGCCTCGGCCCGGTAATCGGGCCCGAGGAGCACCGCGACCACGACATCGTCGAAGCACAGGAAGAACACGGCCCCGAAGGCGGCGATCAGCGTCATGGCCCGGGCGGCATCGCTCAGCACCCGCGCGGCCGCCGCCATGCCGCCCGCGCGGGCATCGCGCTTGGCGATCGAGATCAGCGACAGGGCGATCGCCTCACCGAACACAATGAAGCTCTGCCGCAGGAAATCGGCGAGGGCGCCGTAGGCGCCGAGTCCCGCCGGGCCCACCGTGTGGGCGATGATCAGCCGGTCAAGGCTCTGGGCGAGCGCCGCCGTCCCGAAGGAGAGCACCAGCGGCCAGCCATAGGCGAACAGGCGCAGGGCCTCGGCCCGGCTGCCGCGGCCGGGCATCATCGGCGCGATGGTGGCGGCGGCCGGAAGCGCCGCGAGGGCATTGGCGGCGGCCACCGCGAAGGCGAGGTGGAGCGGATCGGCCGAAAGGTGCAGAGCCGCGCTGCCGAGGACGAGGATCAGAACCGCCCGGCTCATCACCGAGGCCGCCACGGCCCCGGCCTGCAGGCGCGTGCGCGCGATCTCGGTGGAGCCCTCGAACAGGGTCGTGCCGAAGGCCAGGGCCAGGATCGCGGCGGCCATCCGGGCCGGCATCAGCCCGAGGCCGGCGGCCAGGGCGCTGCCGAGGCCGGCGAGCAGCAGCGTGCCCCCCAGGATCCTCACCACGGTGCCGACCTGCGCGGGCTCGCGCGCCTCGTCGTAGAGGGCGAAGAACGCGAATTTCGGCCACTGGCAGGTCGCCCCGTAGAGCACCAGCGCCCATGACAGGACGTACAGGTAGGTGCCGTAGCTCTCCACCGGCGCGAGCCGCGTGAACACCGCCACGGAGGCCATGTTCAGGGCGGCCGCGAAACCCCGCGAACCGACATAGATCAGGCTGTGCCGGGCGATCATGTCCTAGGATCGGTCAGACGCACGACGACCTCGCACCGCTCTGGGACGCACCGGGTTCATGGCGGGACGTCTCCCAGGGCACACACGCATGGCAGCCGGGGCGGTGCAGGCCGCGTGCCGCCGACCCGGCCCTCAGCGACCGCCCGCTGTCCGGATCAGAGACCGCCCGGTCATCTCGGCCGGCTGGTCGAGGCCCATCAGGTCGAGGAGCGTCGGCGCCACGTCCGCCAACCGGCCGTCGGCCAGGGACGTCCCCGCCCGGCCGACCAGGATCGCCGGCACCGGGTTGAGGGTGTGGGCGGTGTGGGGCTCGCCGGTCTCCGGATCGCGCATCATCTCGCAATTGCCGTGGTCGGCAGTCACGAGGAGGGCGCCGCCCTGCTTGGTCACCGCGTCGACCACCCGGCCCAGGCAGGTGTCGACGGTCTCCACCGCCGTCACGGCGGCGGCGAGGCTGCCGGTATGGCCGACCATGTCGGGATTGGCGAAGTTCAGGATAATCAGGTCGTACCGCCCCGAGCCGATCGCCTCCACGGCCCGGTCGGTGAGTTCAGGCGCCGACATCTCCGGCTGCAGATCGTAGGTCGCGACCTTCGGCGAGGGCACCAGCACCGCGTCCTGGCCCTCGAAGGGCGCCTCGCGGCCGCCGTTCATGAAGTAGGTGACGTGCGGATATTTCTCGGTCTCGGCCATGCGCAGCTGCGTGCGCCCGGCCCGCGACACGGTCTCGCCCAGCCCGTTCGGCAGGTCGAGGGGACCGAACAGGGTCTCGGCGAAGGCATCGATCTCGACACTGTACTGCACGATCCCGAGGGCGGCGGCGAACCGGACGGTCCGTGCCCGGGCAAAGCCCGCGAAATCCGGGTCGAGGAGCGCCTCCAGGATCTGCCGGGTCCGGTCGGCGCGGAAGTTGAAGCTCAGGATGCCGTCGCCGTCCCGCATCCCGGCATAGTCGCCGATGATGGCGGGCCGCATGAACTCGTCGGAGACGTCCTGCGCGTAGGACGCGGCGATCGCCTGACCGGCCCGGTCGAAGCGGGTTCCGCGCGCATCGACCAGGGCGTCGTAGGCGGTCTGGACCCGCTCCCAGCGCCGATCGCGGTCCATCCCGAAGTAGCGGCCGCACAGGGTGGCGATGCGCGCGCCCTTGGGCAGCGCGGGCCCCACGGCGGCCACGCAGGTGGCGGCCGAGCGGGGCGGCATGTCGCGCCCGTCCGTGAAGCCGTGCAGACAGACCGGGATGCCGGCCGCCGTCAGCACGCGCGCGAGCGCCACCGCGTGATCCTGGTGGGCGTGGACGCCGCCCGGGGAGAGCAGGCCGACGAGGTGGCAGGTTCCGCCCGACGCGCGCAGGGCCTCGATGAACCGGATGAGGGCCGGGTTCGCGGCCAGCGAGCCGTCGGCGACGGCGGCGTCGATGCGTGGTAGGTCCTGCAGGACCACGCGGCCCGCGCCGATATTGAGGTGGCCGACCTCCGAATTGCCCATCTGCCCCTCGGGCAGGCCGACATCGGCGCCGAAGGTGCGCAGCTGCGCCCGCGGGCGCTCCCGCATCAGCGCGTCGAAGATCGGTGTCTTGGCTTGGTGAACGGCGTTGTCGGCGACCTCGTCCCGGAGTCCCCAACCATCGAGGATCACGAGCATCACGGGACGCGGGGCACTCTCGGGCACAGTCACGATTCTCCTGGACTTGGGCGCGCCGCGCGTGGCCGGCCCCGTGCGCGTGTCGATAATCGGCTTGACCGCGCGCGACTACAGCCGGGAATGTGGAATCGACGACGGCTGCGCGCCAGCGTCAGGCGTCCGATAAGCCCGTCATGCCTCGGGAGCGCTGATCGGTCCGACATCTGCCGAAGCAGCGGCGACACCCTACCGTGTCAGGGATGTTTGACAGTGCCCTGAAGTCTCGGCATCTCGACTTCTGCGCCAACCAGCGGAAAGGACAACAGTAATCACGCCGAGGCGCAACCTGGACGATTGGCGCTCGGGCTGAGAACATGCTAGGTTCGTCAGATCATCTTGACGGAGATGCGCGCGTCGTGCCGCCCACAGAGTCCGCCAACGCAGAGACGAGCACGAACTTGGCGCTCGATATGGTCGGTCGCGCTTATCTGGCCCTGGCCCTGCTCTACGAGACGGCGCACCCGGGCGAGTTCACCGAGGTCCAGCAGAAGATCCGCACCTTCGTCCAAGACAATTTCCGCATCATCGAGGAAACGAGCCGGAGCGAAACGCTCGGCGCCGATATCGTCGCGAGCGCGAATCTTCTCGTCGACAGCGTCCTCGCCGAGGTGGAGAACAGGATCGCCACGATGGTTCGACCGTCCCGGCACGGGCGTGATCAAGCCATTATTTGATTTCGGACGCCAAAATTAGTGGATATTACGTTCTATTTACGGAAATCTGAAAGGCCGACACGCGAATAGCGGCGCATCCACTGTCTTATCCAAAAGTATCGACAGTCTTAATAGGGCATGTTACCCGATAGGGGGACGGAAATAAAATCATAAGCGCGATGATGGACGGCGATGATTGGAACCGAAACGCGCCCAGCGACGATGTCGCGCTCGAGGTCCTTGTCCGGGCCTATCACGCCCTTGCGGTGATCTACGAACTGTCCAATCCTGGCGCCTATGCGGTGCTTCACGGCAAGATGATGCCCTACCTGCTGGATAGCTTCTGCCAGGATGCGCAGAATCCGGCTGGCCCTTACCCGGCCGAGACGGTCGCGACGGCCCTCGAACGTGTCCGCTGCGCGCTGGACGACGTCCGGTCCGATGTCGCTGCCGTTCGGGACGGCGCCGCCGCGGGTGCCCGCGAGGAGGCGCCTATCGCGTCGCGAAGGCGAGGCTGAGCGCGGCCTTGGCGACGAGGCCCGGGCTCGCGAAGGCGTCGAGATAGGGCCGGTAGCGCTTGTCGAAGGCGTTCTGCACGATGAAGTCCGCCTTGAGGCGGCTGTCGATGTCGTAGGTCGCGAAGAGGTCCACCAGCCCGTACGCCTTGGCGATGCGGCGCGCCGCGCCGGCGGGCAAGCCTGTGCGTGCATCCACCAGGGTGAGGCGCGCGCCGACCGTGAGGCGCTCGGCGAGGAAGCGCAATCCGACGCTCGTGCTGATCCGGTCCGGCGGCACCGTGAGAAGGGTCTCGCGGGTGGACCGGTCGCGGCCGTCGATATGGGTGGCGGCGAGCGAGACGAAGCCCCGGCCCCAATCGTAGCTGCCCTCCAGCTCGACGCCGGAGAGATCGGCCTGGGTGATGTTGCGGTACTGATAGGACTGGACCGGGATGACGCAGGGGAAGCGCCCGGGCCGGCGCGCGCAGAGTGAGGGCGGGATGCCGGGGATGGCCGGGACGTAGTAGGTCGGCCCGACCGCCTGCATGTCGATGAAGGCGTCGACCGCGTTGTCGAAGACGGCGAGCTTGGCCCGCACCGCGTCCTCCGCCACCAGCACCGCGTCGGAACGCAGGTTCACGCCGCCCTCCACGGTGTGCGCCACCTCCGGCCGCAGGGCCGTGTTCGGCAGGATCGTGAAGGCCGGGAACGGGTGGATGCCCTGGACCAGGGTCTCGGTGATGGTGGGCGCGCGGTAGCCCTCGGCATAGGTGCCGTAGATCTCGAGACCGACCAGCGGCGACACGCCGACCGTGATCTTCGGCGAGATCCGGTCGCCATCGGCATGGTATGCACCCCCGGCCAGCCGGTAGCTGTCGTAGCGCAGCGCGCCGATGACCCGCAGCCAGGGCGCGGCGCGGATCTCGTCCTGGATGAAGACGCCGGCGAGGCTCCGGCGTCCCGAGGGCGTGAAGGCCGACCCGAACCCGCCGGCCCGATCGCCGGTGCGGACATGGTCATCCACGGCATCGCCGCCGGCCGTCAGCGCGTGGGAGACGGGACCCGTGTCGAAGCGGGCCGTGTTGTGGACGTCGAAACCGGCGGTCCCGATGTCGTAGGTCAGGCGGTCGCCGGCCCGGGTGCCGAGCCGGTCGTAGAGGCCCCGCGGCGAATCCCGCAGGAAGGTCAGGGCGTCGCGGGTCGTCGTGGCGTAGCCGTCGAGACTGAGGTCGATCAGCGGCACGTCCGGCCGGGCGAACCGGTAGCCCAACGTATAGGTGTCGGCCTGCACGGCATTGGCGAAGCGGGCTCCGGCGCCGGTGCCGCCGCCATTGGCGAAGTCGAAGCGCTGCAGCAGCGCCGTGGCGCGGATCTCGTGCCCATCCGCAGGCCGCACGGTGAGCTTGGCCAAGCCCGCGCCCAGTTCGCTGCCCGTGTCGGGCACAAGGGTGCCGAGCCCGTCGCGATAGGGCGCGGTGTTGCGGAAGACGAACTGGCCGAACAGGTCCGCCGCGGTGCCGATGCGGGCGCCGAGCGCCGAGCTGTTCACGAATCTCTGCCCGTTCGTCCCGAAGCCCTGCTTCTGCACGAAGCCAGCCGAGTCCCCGGGGGCGAGGATGTCGTCGATCGAGCGGGTCCGGAACGCCGCGACGCCACCGATCGCGCCCGAGCCGTAGATCGTCGCGGTCGGCCCCCGGGTGATGTCGACCCCGCCAACCAGCTCGGGATCCAGGTAGAACACCCCGTTCGCGCCGTGACCTGAGACTTGGAAATCCTGGCGCGCGCCGTCGATCAGGACGTTGACGCGGCCGAAATCCTGCAGGCCGCGGATGTTGATGGCCTGGGCCGGGTCGTTGCGGCTCTCCTGCATGGTCACGCCCGGGACGTCGCGCAGGACCTCCGACAGGCGCGCTGGCTGGAGCCGGTCGATCTGCGCGCGTGACGACACTCGTCCCCGACAGCGCGTCGATGGCGGGCACCGCGGTCTTGGTCGCGGTGACCGAGAGCGTGTCGAGCCCCACCTCGGTCTCGGCAGGCGGAGCCGCTCGGGAGCCGGATTCCTGGGCATCGGCGCGGACCAGGAGCAGCAGCATGGCGCCGAGCGCCAGGCACATGCGGGAGCAAGGACGAGACATGATGAGATCCGCACACGCACAGTCGGAGGAGAGAGCTGGCTGGCGGATGGCTGGCTTGCTGAGGCTGTTCTGTGTCAATTCTTGAGACGAGCGCAATCGATCGCGCCGCGCCTCACCTTCGGATGGTTCGAAGGTTGCCCTTCACCACACTGGAAGATCTTAAAACACGGCGGAATGCGATCAGGAATGTGATGTTTCTGCCACATCCCGGCGCGGCAGGAGGAAGGGCTGATCCCCATCCGGCACCCGCCCGACCGGCCAGCGGACGCCGAAAACCCGCGTGATCAGGTCGTCCCGCAGGACCTCGGCCGGCCGGCCGCTCGCGACCAGCCGCCCCCCGTCCAGCACCAGCAGCCGATCCGCGTAGGCCGCCGCGAGGTTGAGGTCGTGCAGGATCGCCACGACGGCCACGCCCTTGGCCGTCAGTTCCGCCGCGGCGTCGAGCAGCGCGCCCTGATGCCGAAGGTCCAGGCTGGCGGTCGGCTCGTCGAGGAACAGCACCTGCCGCTCCGCGACGGTGCGGCCCGCCTCCAGCTGGCACAGGATGCGCGCGAAGTGCACCCGGGCCTGCTCGCCGCCGGAAAGGGTCGGGTAGGTGCGGTCGGCGAGGTGCGCCACGTCGGCCTGCGCCAGCGCCCGGGCCAGGATCGCGGCCCGGTCCCGACGATCGAGGCCCCGGCCGATGCCGTCGAGGCCGATCCGGGCGACCTCGGCCACCGAGAACGGAAAGGCGAGGCGCGAGGCCTGCGGCAGCACGGCCCGCATCGCCGCGAGACGCCACGGCGGAATGGATCCCACCGCCTCTCCGCCATAGAGGACGGCCCCTCGGCTCGGCCGCAGCGCGCCGCTGAGCAGGCGCACCAGGGTCGATTTCCCGGCACCGTTCGGGCCGACGATCACCTGCAGGCTGCCGGGCTCCGCCGCGACGGAGACATCGCGCACGAGGTCGCGTCCACCCACCGTGGCGACCAGGTCGCGGGCCGTGAGCAGGGCCGGCTCAGGCATCGTCGATCCGTGCCCGACCGAGGAGCAGCCAGAGGAAGACCGGCGCCCCGACCAGCGCTGTGACGATGCCGATCGGGAGTTCCGCCGGCGCCGCCACGAGGCGGGCCACGACGTCGGCGAGGACCAGGAAGGCGCCCCCGAGCAGAGCCGAGGCCGGGAGCAGCAGGCGGTGCCCCGGGCCGATCACGAGCCGCAGGGCGTGTGGCACGATGAGGCCGACGAAGCCGATCACCCCGGCCGCCGCCACGCTGGCGCCGACCGCGACCGCCACCAGCAGGATGCAGGCCCGTTTCAGGCGCTCCACCGGGACCCCGAGATGGACCGCCTCGGCCTCGCCGAGAACCAGGGCGTTGAGGCCGCGGCCGAGGAACGGCAGGGCGGCCAGCACCGGCAGGATCAGCGGCGCCGAGGCCGTGACCTTGGCCCAGGTCGCGCCGCCGAGGCTGCCCAAAGACCAGAAGGCGAGATCGCGCAATTGCCGATCGTCGCTGACGAAGGTGAGCAGCCCGGTCAGCGCACCGCTCAGGGCTCCGAGGGCGATCCCGGCGAGCAGCATCGTCGCCACCGCCGTGCGTCCGGACCGGGTCGCCAGGGCGTAGAGGACGAGCGTTGCGCTGAGGCCCCCGAGGAAGGCGCCGGCCGGCAGGACGGCGTAGGGCAGCGGCCCCGGCAGGCCAAGAGCGGCGAGGAGCCGGTCGCCGAGGACGATGATGCCGGCGGCCGCGAGGCCCGCCCCCGACGAGACCCCGACCAGAGCGGGATCGGCCAGGGGGTTGCGGAACAGGCCCTGCATCAGCGCCCCGGAGACCGCCAGCCCCGCCCCGATCATCAGCCCCAGCAGGGTTCGGGGCAGGCGGATGGTGAGGATCACCAGAGCGTCGCGGGCGAGCGCCGGATCGGCCCCGCCGCCGGTCAGCACGGCGAGGACGCGCGCGACCGGGATGCGGATCGCCCCCAGGCTCACCGAGAGCAGCGCCGCCGCAAGGGCCAGGACGGCGAGACATCCCAGGACCGGGAGCGTCGCGGCAGGCCGGCTCACGCGCAGGCTCCGCCGGGTCCGGGCTCAATCACGCGGCAGATCCGGGTAGACCGCCCGCATCAGGTCCGTGGCCGCCTCGGGCGTGCGCGGGCCGAAGCCGAGAAGGTAGAGCCCGTCCATCGCCACGAGCCTGCGTGCGGCCGCCGCGGGCGTCTGGCCCAGCGCGGTACCAGGCGCGAAGACGCGCTCGGGCCCCAGCGGCTCCGGGCCGTTCTGCATGATCACCACCGTCTCCGGCGCCGCCGCCACGACGGCCTCGTCGGTCATCGGCTTGAAACCCGCGATCCCGGACGCCGCGTTGGCGATGCCGGCCAGAGCCAGGATGCCGTCCGCCGCCGATCCTGTGCCGCCGACGACGGTCCGGCCGTTCTGCAGGGACAGGACGACGAGCGCGCGGGCGGCCCGCGCGATCCGGGCGCGCCGGGCCGCGAGATCGGTGAAGCGGGCACGCAGGTCGGCCTCGAGGATCTCGGCTTCCCGCTCGAGCCCGGCGAGGCGCCCGACCGTGGCGACCTTGTCGAGCACACCTTCGGGACTCGGCGGCTCCGTCACCGGCTCGACCCGCAGCCCGGCCTCGCGCAGCTGCGCCAGGACCGCGGGCGGGCCCGCGCCCTCCGCGGCGATGATCAGATCGGGCCGCTGGGCGAGCAGGCCCTCGGCCGAGAGCGCCCGCAGGTAACCGACATTCGGCTTCTCGCGGAGGGCCTCGGCCGGGTAGAGGCTGGTCGTGTCGACCGCCACGATCCGGTCGCCGGCCCCGAGGCGGTAGAGGATCTCGGTGATTGCGCCGCCGAGGGCGGCGATGCGGGTGGCCGTCTGCGCCGCGGCGCCGCGCGGGGCGAGCGCGCCCGCGGCCAGGGCGGCGAGAAGCGCGCGGCGCGACCAGGGACCGGCCGGGCGGGGTGGGATGAGCCCGATCATTTGGTCAGGATCAGCTTGTCGCTCGCGGTGACACGCAGGCGATAGCGCTGGCCGCTGTGGCGGATGACGACTTCCCGGCGCCCCTGGAGAAGGCGCGCGGAGACGATCTCGGCCTCCGCCTCGACGAGCGGCCCCGCGAGGACGGCGCCTGGTCTCGCCCGATTCCCTCCCGGGACGCCGCAAACCTCGTTCCTGTCCGGACAGGACATCGCTCAAATGCTCCCGGTCTTTACTTTATAGGATTTCAAAACATCGATCAGCATCGCTGGCGGATGACCATAAAGGCCATTGCCGGCAAAGACCACCCCCGGACAGGCGGTAGATTTACTTCGTTTCTATACGGCTGAAAGACAATTCTGCGGAGCTTGCGAGCCGGATCAACGCTCTTCGAGCAACGTGCCGCCAAACCGGGACCGTATCGGTCAAAGAGGTTCCGTTCGAATGCTTCCGTAGACGGGGCCCAGCCCGTCATCACGCGCGCAGCGATTTGACCCAGGGCGGCGCGACGTCAGAAGGCGTCGCGCCGCCTGGCCTGCTTCGCTCCGCGCGCAGAGACGACCGCGCCGCAATCCTCGTCGGGAAACGGTATCGAGCGGAGGCGTAGCGCGCTCCGTGGAGACGGCTACCGGAACAGGGGCAGGCCGGCACCGATGATGACGAGACCGAGCACGATCAGGCCGCCGCCCGCGCTCTCCAGGGTCGCCTGCTGAACCGAGCGGCGCGGAGCCAGGCCGGCGAGCACCGCACCCGAGAGCAGGCAGAACAGACTCAGGATGGTCATGGCAGGTGCCCCGGCGCTCAGGCTGAACGCCCGCAAGAGCGTGGAAACACCGAGGTTGCCCCCGCATCCTTTAAGGAATGCCTTTTACGGCGTGCGCGAGACCCCGGTCTCTCACCTATGCGGGAAACCGAGGCCCTTTCGGGCATCCACGCTCGCCCGTCAGTCTGGGGGATGGCTTCGGGGCGAGCGTGGCGGTCGAGAGGAGACTCGACGCGCCCCGGAAGCAAGACTTATGCATCCACGCCCGCCGCCGACCCGAGGGCGTTGGGAGCGGCTGCCGGGCCTCGACGGTCGCTCCGCCTCGGCAACCGCATGGCGAGACTCCGCCAGCAGTCGCTAATGCAACGCCGCCCGGTTCTCGACCGCCTTGCGCCGAGGCGAAGCGCCCCGCGTTTCGGAGCCCAGGTGTCGCCGCAGCGTGAGCGCCAGTGCGGTCGAACGCCAGGGTCGGCGCGCAACGTCGACGATGGGGATGGCCGAGAGAACCTCCGGCCGGACCGTGTCCGCGGCCGAGAGCGAGAGCACGATCGGACGATCCACGATCCGAGCGGCGCGGCGGGCGAAGGCGAGGCCCAAAGGACCCGACGGTCGGTTCTCGACGATCAGCAGGTCGAAGCGCCCCGGCTCCGCGCGCAGGGCCGTCAGCGCCGCTTCCGGGTCCGTGTAGCCGATCGGCTCGTAGCCCAAGGCCGCCAGCGTCTCCTCATCCTCCTGCACCGCGGAGCGCGCACCGCCCACGATCATCACGGTGCCGCCGGCGGCCGAGTCGCCGGGCTCGGTCTGCGGGCGGACGGGCAACCAAACCTCGAACGCGCTGCCCACCCCTGGTTCACTGCGGACGTGAAAGGCGCCGTCCTGTTCTTGGACAAACTCGAAGGCGGTGGCGAGCCCGAGGCCGGTGCCGGCCGGACGGGTGGTGAAGAACGGCTCGAAGATCCGCGCGAGCGTGGCCTCGTCCATCCCGCGGCCAGCGTCGACCACGCGGATCCGGACGTGGTCGCCGGGGGACAGCTCGCCGTGGGAGAGCGTCCGCCGCTCGGCGAGGCGGACACGTTCGAGCTGCACGTCGATCGCCTTGCCCGGATCGGAAGCCTGGATGGCGTTGCGGATCAGGTTATGGACCACCTGCTGCAGCTGCGCCGGCTCGCCGTCGACGACCGCGCCCTGGGCAGCCCCGGTCAGGCGGATCGCGGCCCGGTCGGCGGTCGACGTCCGGATCTGGGCGACCGTCTCGGCGACGACCGCATCGACGTCGCTCGTGCTCTGCGTCGCACCGCCCCGACGACCGTAATCGAGAATCTGCCCCGCGATCTCGTGCGCGCGCCCGCCCGCCTGAACCAACAGATCGATCTGCTTGGCAGCCCGGTGCGGATCGGCCGGCAGGGCGTCGGCGGCGATCTCGGCATGGCCGAGCATGACGTTGAGCACGTTGTTGATGTTGTGCGCCACGCCGCTGGCGAAGATCCCGATCGCTTCGAGGCGCTGCGCGCGCCGGAGGGTCGCCTCAATTTCGCGGCGCTCGGCCCAGACGTGCTGGCGCTCCAGGGCGGCCCCGAAGCTGTCAGCGACAACCTGCAGAAGGCCGCGCGAGTGCCGCATCCAAGGCGGCAGGGTGCTCCGCGTGCGCTCGAAGCACAACACGCCGACGATTCTCTCCCCCCGGCGCAAGCGCGCGCATGTGAGCGTGGTGACGCCACGCTGCGCGAGAGCTTGAATCAGGGCCGGAGGTCCAATCCCCCCCGCCGTTTCGACAAAGATGTGATCGTCTGGAGCAGCGATAAGATCCGGCACCAGGGCACGTTGTGCGTCCGGCCATCCGCGGGGAGCCGGATGGCCAGGCCGGTTCCACAGATGCGTCGCGTTGGTGCCGTCGAGCATGAGGACGTAGCAATGGTCCGTGTTCGCCCCTTCTCCCACGATGGCCATGGCATCGACGATGTGCGCCTCGATCTGATCGGGCTGGCTCGCAAGGAAGAGGTTGTTGGCTTGCGCCACAACGGCTTGGAACACGATGGTCCGGCGTAAAATTATGGTGCCGGCCCGCATCAACAGGCCGACCCGCACCACCAGGGCCACCAGGGCCAGGGCCGCCGCGTAGAGCGCGAGGCGGAACCCGTCCGCGCGGACCTGTCTCTGGTCCTTCAGAGCGCGGCGCGCCTCCAGGAGAGCCTGACGCGCCGGCTCACTCGACGAGGCCGGCAGGGAGCGGGTGACGGTGTCGACCTGCGGCAGCAGCTCGAGGAGCTGGCGCCCGTGCAGGACGATGGCGGCGATGTCCGCTCCCCGACCCGCCGGATGGCTGACCGCCGCCAGGGCGTCGAGCCGGGCGCGGATGTCGTCGAGGCGCCTCGGACTGGACTCCCGGGCGAGTTCCGAGACCCGGATCTGCAGGGCGGCGACCGCCCGGGCAAGCCAGGGATCGATGTCCGGCTCGGACAGACGGTCGCTGAGGGAATCGAAATAGGCGATCGAGTTCTGCACAAGGGCGTTGCCGGTCTTGAAGCGCTCGACCATCTGCGCCTCGCGGTTCATCGCCTCGGCGAGGGCGCGCACCTCGCGATCGTCCGGCCCGCTCGACGCCCGTATCGCGGCGAGCGCCGCCTGCATCTCCCGGAGATGGGTGACGATCGGATCGTAGTTGCGCAGGAGCCCGGTCCGCGCCCGGAGCACGTCGTGCTGCATCCGGGATTCGGCGAGCGCGAGGGCGTCGATCGTGCGCTGGGTCTGCACGTAGGCGGCGTCCATCTCGCCCTTGCCGTTGATCATCAGCCACGTGAGCAGACCGGCCAGAAGCACCCCGAGCACGGCGGCCTGCGCGGTCAGCCTCATGGCTGCGGCGCGGCGCCGGGCGCGTTCGGGGCCGTGAGGGGCCGTCCCGCGTAGGAGCCGGTGAGCGTCCCGAGGAACGCCACGATCGCGGCGGTCTGCGACGGCGTCAGCTCCCGGCCGAGCTGCGCCCGGGCCATGAGCCGCACCGCCTCGGGGAGCGTGGCCACGCCGCCATCGTCGAAGTACGGCGCCGTGACCGCGACGTTGCGCAGGCTCGGCACCCGCAGCACCTCGGCGGCCTTGTTGGGGATCGCGACGAAGATCCCGACCTTCTCGAACAGGTTGCCGCCGACATTGACGCCCTGGTGGCAGGCCGCGCAGCCGATCCCCCGGAACAGATCGTAGCCCGCCCGCTCCGCCTCGGTGATCGCGTGGACGTCGCCGCGCAGCCAGCGGTCGAAGCGGCTGTCCGGGGTCAGCAGGGTGCGCTCGAAGCTGTTGATCGCGTCGATCACCGCCTCCCGGTCGGCCGCGCGCCCGTAGGCGGCCTGGAAGAGCGGGGCGAACACCGGGTCGCCGCGGACCGTGTCCAGGATCCGGGGCCAGGAGCCGCCCAGGAACTCGGGGCGCGTCAGGGCGAGCTCGGCCTGCTCGTGAAGGCTCGGGATGTCGCCGGCCCAGCCCAGGCGGAAGCTCAGCGCCGCGTTGAAGGCCGTGGGCGTGTTGCGGGGCACCGGCGTGCCATCGGTGGTGAGATTCCGGGCGACCGCGCTCGCACCGTTGCTGCGGATGTCGTGGCAGGTGATGCAGGCCCGGTCGCCCCGGCGCGACAGCCGGGTGTCGGTGAACAGCATCCGGCCCAGGGCGGCCCGGTCGGGATCCGCCCCGAGGCTGCTCGGGACGGGCGTGATGACGTCCATCGCCTCCACGGCGTCGGCGGGCCGCGGGCCGCCGGCCGTCTGCTCCTGGGCGCGGGGCGCCAGGATGGCCAGGGCGCTGCCGACGAGGCCGGCCCCGAGAGCCGCCGCGAGGGAACGGGCGAGGCGCGGCGGGGCCACGGCTAAAGCTTCTCGACCGGCACGGCGAAGACGTAGCCGATGCCGCGCTCGGTGACGATCAGGCGCGGCGCGCTCGGGTCCGCCTCCAGCTTGCGGCGCAGCCGCAGGATCTGGACGTCGATGCTGCGGTCGAACACGTCCTCGTGGACGCGCGTGGCCTGCAGGAGCTGCTCGCGGCTCAGCGGGCGCTGGGGCGCGTCGAGGAAGGCCACCAGCAGGGCGTACTCGCCCTTGCTGAGGGCGACATCCGCGCCGGCCGGATTGGCGAGGCGCCGCCGGCGCCGGTCGAGCACCCAGCCGTCGAAGCGGCTACGATGGGAATCCTGGGCCCGGGCCGGGGCGGGCGCGACCTCGGCCCGGCGCAGGATGACCCGCACCCGCGCGAGCAGCTCGCGCAGCCCGTAGGGTTTGACGAGGTAATCGTCGGCGCCGAGTTCGAGGCCGATCACCCGGTCGATCTCGTCCCGGCGATGGCCGGTGGTGATGATGACCGGAAGATCACTCTTGGCGCGCAGGTCGCGCAGCAGGTCGAGACCGTTCTCCGAGCCCAACCGCAGGTCGAGCACGACGAGGTCGAAATCATCCTCCGCGAGCCGCTTCTCCGCCTCCGCCCGGTTGATCGCCGGGGTGACGTCGACGTCGTGGTCGGCGAAGTGGTCCGAGACGATGCGCTGCATGCCCGCATCGTCCTCGATGAGGAGAATGCGGGTCGTGCCGGGACGCGCATTCCGACCCTGCCCCCGGTCCAGACTGGGTTCGATCATGGCCACCTCCGGTTCGCGGCAGCCTGCCGCGACGGCACGATCTCGATGCGCCGGCTCGCGGAGCGGGAGCGCCGCTCCGATCGGGGACATCGCCGACCGGGTGACCTTCGCGTCCATCGCCGACCCATCCCGGCGGCCCATCGAGGCGCGTCCGGACGTCGGGCCTTGCAGGTCGCGTTGATATCACGCCCCCCAAAGGATTGCGCCCTTCGTATTGTGCGGGGCAACACGATACGAGCATTCGCGCCGGACATGGCTGGTCCGGACAAAGGCAATTGGCACGGTTACCGTTGTAACCGGAACCGATGCACCCCGAAATAGGGATGTAATCTGCAAATACCAGGGTCATTCTCTCGCAATAGAGAGGCGACCATGACTGACGCCGCAATCTCCAATCTGCGCCAGAATGGCGGACGATACGCGCTCAAATCACGATCAGCACGCGGTAACGCCGTAGCTGATCTTGCGAAACGATCGGGATTTTGGTCGCGGGAGCGGGCCGGCCCGGCTTCAGCGTCGGACGCCCGGGGCCGATCGGCGCGTCGCGGCCTCGGTCGGTGGCTGCTGGAGGGATTGGTGGTCAGCTTCGCCTACGGCGGCTGCATCCACAACATGCATCCGGACTATGTCGACTTTCTGCGCGATCTAAGCAGATCATCCGGGCCATAAATATAAAACTCGCGAAGATAATCGATTTTACAGATCAAGTAATAGATCTATATTCTGAGTTCATCACCAAATAACTCAACGACGACCCCCGGAAAAATCGCTCGAATACAGGCCGGCCGATGCGCCTGCCTGCGCGATCAGATTGGGAACCACTGTCCATGTCCCTCAATGTGCTCTGCATCTCGTGGGGAACCACGGGCAATCTCAGCCCCGTGCTGACGGCGGCCCGGCAACTGAACCGGGCGGGGCACCAGCCGCGCGTCATGGCCGACCCGGTGATGCGCGGCGAGGTCGAAGCGGCGGGCTTCCCGTTCATCGGGTGGCGCCGGGCCCCGACCGGCAGCGATGCCGACCCGGCCGACTTCTCGGATCTGGCCGATTGGCTGGGCCAGACCATGTTCGCTCCGGCGGGCGCCTACGCGGCCGACACCCTCGACGAGATCCGCCGCCTCCCCACCGACGCCGTCCTGAGCCTCGATCTGCTGCCCGGCTGCGCCCTGGCGGCCGAGGCGGCCAGCCTGCCGCACGCGGTCCTGTCGCCGCATATCAGCATCCGCCCGCTGCCCGGCATGCCGCCCGCCGCGAGCGGCCTGACGCCGCCGCGGAATGCCGAGGAGCGGGCCGTGGTGGACGCGGCGACCGACGCGATCGTGTCGGCCATGGAGCAGGGTCGGCCGGCGCTCAACGCCGCGCGGCGCGCCTTCGGGCTGCCGCCGGTCGCCAGCGCCTTCGCCCATTTCGATCGCGCCGACCGCGTGCTCCTGGCCGTCAGCCGCACCTTCGACTTCGACACCGAGGCGCTGCCCGCCAATTACCGGTACATCGGGCCCCTGCTCGACGCGCCGGGCTGGTCCCGCGGGGCGCTGACCACGTGGCCCGGGGCGCGCCGGCCGCGGATCCTCGTCGCCGGCAGCACCGGCGCCCAGAACCAGACCGACCTCCTGCGGCGGGTCGCGCGGGCGCTCGGGACGATCGAGGCCGAGACCGTCCTGACCACCGGCCCCCATGTCGGGGCGGAGGACCTTGCCGCCCCGGACTCCATCCATGTCGTGGCGGCCGCCTCCCATGACGCCCTCATGGCCGAAGCCGATCTGGTGGTGTGCCAGGGCGGTCACGGCACCGTCAGCCGGGCGCTCCTGCACGGCGCGCCGCTGCTGGTGATCCCGCTCGCCCGCGACCAGACCGACAACGCCGCCCGCATCGCCCTGCGCGGCGCCGGTCTACGCCTGCCCGCCGGGGCGAGTGAGGCCGAGATCGCGGCGGCCGCCCGCCGGATCCTGGCGGAGCCGGGCTTCCGCACCGCCGCCGCGGCCCTCGGTGCGGCCGTGCGGGCGGATCTCGACGCGAACGGGCTCGTCCGCGAGATCGAGGCGATGACGGCGTCGCATCGCGGCGCCGCCCGGGGCGGAGATCGGCTTTGGGCCTGATCCGGGCCGCCGCCGTGCCGGCGCATCCCCGCATCCGCTCCGGCTCGGCCGCCTTCTCGGCGCTGCTCGGGCTGCTGGCGGCGCTCCCCACCTTCGGGATCGACATGATCCTGCCGAGCCTTTCGGACACGGCCGCCGCGCTGAATGTCCCGCCCTCCGCGATGGGCGCGGCCATGGGTGCCTACCTGCTCGGCCTCGGCGGGGCCCTGCTGGTCTACGGTCCGGCCTCGGACCGCCTGGGCCGCAAGCCCGCCATCGCCTTCGGGTGCCTGCTCCTGATCGGCGGCAGCCTCGGCTGCGCCGCGGCGCGGACGCTGCCGCACTTCCTGCTGTTCCGGGCCCTCCAGGGCATCGGCGCCGCCGGCCCCGGCATGGCGGTCCTCGCGATGGTGCGCGACCTGTTCGAGGGCGAGGCGGCGCGGGCCCGGATGTCGTTCGTCGTCCTCACCATCAACGTGGTGCCGATGATCGCCCCGACGGTGGGCGCGGGGCTGATGGATCTCGGCGGCTGGCGCCTGATCCACGCCGCGCCGATCGCCGCCGCCGTGGTGGCGCTGGCGGCGATCCGGCACATCGACGAGCCCCTGCGGCGCGTCTCGGCTCCCGGGGCGGCGGCGACCGGCATCCTGCGCGGCTACGGCCGGATCCTGGCGAGCCGGGTCTTCCTCGGCTACGCCCTGTGCAACGCCGCGGCGGCGGGCGCGGTCTTCGCCTACATCACCGGCTCCGCGCTGGTGTTCATCGACGCCCTCAGGTTCCATCCGCTGACCTACGGGCTGGTCTTCGGGGCAAGCTCCCTGTCGGTGATGGGCGGCGCGTTCCTGAACGGCCGCCTCGCGGCCCGGAGCGTCGGGCCCTCGCGCGTGATCGGCGCCGGCCTCGCCCTGGCGACAGCCTCCGCGGCGCTCCTCCTCGGTGCCGCCCTGGCCGGGCCTCCCGCGGCCGCGCCGGTGATCGCCGCGATGGTCGGCGTCGCCCTGGCCTTCGGCCTCGTCTCGCCGAACGCCATGCACGGCGCCACGGAACTCAGCCCGGATGCGGCGGGCGCGGCGAGCGCCGTCGCGGTCTTCCTGCAGATGGGCGGCGCGGCCCTCGCGAGCGACCTCGTGGCCCGGTTCTTCGACGGGCGGTCCGCCCTGTCGATGGCCGCCGTGATGCTCGGATGCAGCCTCGCCGCAACCGCCGCCCATGCCGGCCTCACGCGTCCGGCCGACCGGCGATCCCCCGCCCCCTTCCCGTCCCCCTCTCGACAGCACGGAGAAACCGCATGATCTTCGACCCGCCCCCCTGGCAGCCCGTCCACCTGACGCGCGACGGCGCCAAGCTCGCCCATATCGAGGCCGGACCGCTCACGCCCGAGGGGCAGCCGCTCCTGTTGATCAACGGCTGGACCGGCGATCACGGCATCTTCACGCCGCAGATCCGGCACTTCTCGAAGACCCGCCGCGTCGTGGCGGTGGACCTGCGGGGTCACGGCGCCAGCGATGCGCCCGAGCAGGACTACACGATGGCGGGCTTCGCCGACGACATCGCGTGGCAGAGCCGGACCCTCGGTCTGGTGAAGCCGGTCGTCATCGGCCACAGCCTCGGCGGCGCCGTGGCCCTTGAGCTGTGCGGCCGCCATCCCGACCTCGCCGCCGGTCTCGTGATGATCGACACCATCGTCTTGCCGTCACCGGACGCAGCCGGCAGCCCCGAGATCGAGGGGCTGCTGGCGGGCGTCGGCGGCCCGGATTACCGGGCCGTCGTGCGCGAGATGGCCTGGTCGATCGGCTGCGACTACGACCACCCGGCGCGGCGGCAGGCACTCTTCGACACGTTCATCCTCGGCCCCTGCCTGAGGACACCGCAGCACGTGGCCTATTCGGCGCTCCGCAACATGATCCGGCACCACGACCCGGTGCCGGCTGCGCGCGCCTGCCGGATTCCCATGGCCTACATCTCGGCAGACGTGCCCCTGGTCGAGGCGGCGCGCGACCTGGAGTTGCTGCGCGAACTCTGCCCGCAGCTCGTCACCGCCAAGACGCTGCTCGCGGGCCACTTCAACACGATCGAGGTGGCCGAGCAGGTCAACCCGATGATCGAGCGCTTCCTGGCGGTCGGCCTGAGGAGCCGCGGGCGATAGCCGCGCCTGACGGAAGGCAAGGCTCCGGTGTCGGCGCGAACCGGCGCGCCCGGCTCACTCTGCCACAGAGGGATGGATGGTCACGCCGCGTCTTCGAAGAAGAGCGACGCCCGCTTCCTCCCCTCGTGGCTAAGGGTTGCACATCGGGTGATTTTCATCTCCCGTTCGAGACAATTTCTCCATCTTCTTTTCTCTATCGCCGCATCTGCGCGTCATCCCGGGGCCGCGCAGCGGAGCCCGGGATCCAGACACGCCGACGCGGCAAGACCTTGCGCTGAGAGCGGTTCTGGATTCCGGGCTCGCCTGGGGCGACCCGGAATGACGGGCTTGCTCCAACAGGCGCATGCCATCGACAGGCAGATAAATTTTTTCAAGCTTATAGCCCGTAGCCCTCGTAGGGAGGCTCCGGAGGTGGGGGTGGTGCAGAACGCACAAGGTGGAACCGCAAACCCGCATGTGAGAGGGACATCGAGCCACATGTGGCACCGGAGGCGGTGCCACGACCGGACTGACAGCACCGCCAGTCCGCACCGATCAGGCGTCACCGCGATCTGCCGCCACCGATCCCGTCCTGCCCGGACCGATCACCCAGGAGGCGCCGCGCCGATGTGATGACCTGGAGCGTCTGAGAACTCAGCTGCTCCGCGCGCGCGCGCCGCTCGTATTGGCGCAGGCGGAGGATGAGATCTTCGTCACGCGCGACGCCGTGATCCAAATCGCCGATCACGGACTCGGTGATCGTCCGCCTCAGCAACGTCTCGAAAACGTCGTCCGTATTCGCCCACCCTTCAACCATGAGGACTTCTCCTTCTGTGAAGCGGAGCCTCTCTCGATAGGCCGGGTTACGGCATGATTTCGGATTATCCGACGCACGAAACGCAGCGCAGCGGACGTGTCCTTGCGCACAATCCGGGCGAATGGCCCCTCAGCCCGCCCGCTCTTCTGCTCGTGCCTTCCGGCGCGCCGAATGTTATGATCGTAACCGTCGGCCGAGCTTCCGAAATCATCCTGTAGCTCGGGCTTCCGAGAGTTCTCGCGCATCACAGCAGCGAGGATGACAGATGAACGGAACCGATGACCCGACGCGTCACGGCGGCCTGTCCGAGACTCCGGACGGCGTCCCGACGCTGACGGTGGCGGAGCTGGAGGCCGATCCGCACGGCGTGTTCCGCGCCTGGCGGCCCCGACTGCCCGTCGTCGGCCACGAGGTCGCGGGCTACCTCGTGCTCCGTGCCCGCGATGTCGACTTGCTGATGCGCGACCCCCGCGCCCGGGCGACGGAGACGCTCTATCCGGAGACGCGCGGGATCCCGGAAGGCACGCTGTTCGATATCTTCGCGCACGGGATGCTCACTGCCAACGGGGCCGTCCATCGCCGGCGCCGCTCGCCCTTCACCCGCACCTTCGCGGCTCGGATGATCGAAGGCCTGCGTCCCCGGATCCGGGCGGCCGCGGAGAGCCTCGGCCGCGACGTGCTGGCGGAGGACGAGATCGACCTCGTCGAGCGCTACACGTCCCTGATCCCGGCCCAGACCATCGCCGACATCCTCGGCCTGCCGCGCGACGACATCCCACGCTTCACGCGGCTCGCCTACGAGGTCTCCCGGGTGCTGAGCTTCACCTTCGGACCGGAGGACATTCCGGAACTCGAAGCGGCGGCGCTCGCGCTGCAGGATTACGTGCGCGCGATCCTCGAGGCGCGCCGGTCGTCGCCCCAGGACGATTTCCTGTCACGCTTCCTGGCGGAGGCGGATGCGGCGGGCGAACTCACCCCGCAGGAGGTGGTCGTCCAGCTCGTGCAGATGATCATCGGCGGCACCGACACGACCCGGGTCGCCGGCGCGATGCAGGTGGCGCTGCTGCTGCAGCATCCCGGGCAATGGGCGGCGGTGCGCCGCGATCCCGGTTTGATCCCGGCCGCGGTGGCGGAGTCGCTCCGCTACGAGCCGAGCGTCGGCTCCGCCGGGCGGGTCGCCCAGGAGGATATTGCGCTCGACGGACATGTCGTGCCGGCGGGAAGCATGATCCTGCTCTCGACGCTGTCGGCGCTGCGGGACGAAGCGGTCTACGCGCATCCCGACACGTTCGATATCCGGCGCACCGACCTTCCCCGCCTGCATCCGATCTTCGGCGGCGGCGCGCATCGCTGCATCGGCGAGGCCCTGGCCCGGATCGAGCTGGAAGAGGGCCTGGGCGCCCTGATGCGCCTCGCCCCAGACCTGCGCCTGACGGGCGCGATGCCGGTCGTCCAGGGCCATAGCGGAATCCGCCGCATCGATGCGCTGCGGGTCGCCGCATAGGGCCTGCCCGCCCCCGTTTCAGCCGTAATCGTTTCGGCCGCGCTCCGCAGCCGCGCCGTAACAGGCCGCCCCCAGCCTGTCTCCCGGGCCTCGCGGCGATCGTGCGGCGCCCGCTATCCCCCCTCACAGATAGGACATGCGATGAAGGTCCTCCTCTGCTCGACGCCCGCCACCGGGCATCTCAACCCCCTGCTGGCCATCGCCCGCATGCTGGTCGATGACGGCCACGAGGTCATGGTCCTGTCGGGCTCCGCCTTCCGCGACCGCATCACGGCGTCGGGTGCGCGCTTCATGCCCCTGCCGGGCACAGCGGATTTCGACGGCCGCGATCTCCGCGCCGTCGTGCCCGAACTGGCTCAGATCCCGCCCGGGCCGGATTGGCTGCGCGTCGCCATGGAGCGGATCTTCGTCGATCGGATCCCCGACCAGCACCGGGGCCTGCGCGCGGCGCTGCAGGCCTTTCCCGCCTCGGTGGTGATTGGCGACGACATGTTCTTCGGCGCCCTGCCGCTGCTGCTCGGGCCGCGCGCGCAGCGGCCCGCCATCGTCCTGTGCGGCACCTCGTTCCTCCACTGCACGCGCCCCGACAAAGCCCCGGCTTTCATGGGCCTTCCGCCGGCGGAGTCACCGGAGCAGGAGAGGGCCTACGGGCGGATCGCCGAGGCTTACGACGCGGCGGTCGACCGGCCGGTCGGGCTGAGCCTCGCCGCCGTCCTGGCGGAGCTCGGCCTGGCGGCGCCGCCCTGGCCGCTGTTCGACGCGGTCGTCCGGCTCGCCGACACCTACCTGCAGCTCACCGTCCCGAGCTTCGAATACCCGTTCGCGATGCCGCCGACGGTGCGCTTCATCGGGGCCTTGCCGATCGTCCCGGGTCAGGCG
The DNA here is from genome assembly GCF_058790235.1 of Methylobacterium sp. FW102-HT35C08. Taxonomy (NCBI): domain Bacteria; kingdom Pseudomonadati; phylum Pseudomonadota; class Alphaproteobacteria; order Hyphomicrobiales; family Methylobacteriaceae; genus Methylobacterium; species Methylobacterium sp. FW102-HT35C08. The sequence continues at coordinate 4,280,530 of NZ_JBYTCL010000002.1, forward strand.
GCGCTCCCGCCCTGGGCCGGCGATCTCGACGGCACCCGCAAGGTCGTGCTCGTCACGCAAGGCACGGTCGCAAACCACGATTTCGGCCTGCTCGTCGGCCCGGCCCTCCAGGCTCTCGCCGGTGAGCCCGATATCCTGACCGTGGTGACGGCGGGCGGGCGGGGCTTGGACGCCATCCCGGGTCCGATTCCCGCCAATGCGCGGCTCTCACAATACCTGCCGTTCGAGTGGCTGCTGCCCCGGATCGACGCCATGGTGACCAACGGCGGCTACGGGAGCGTCAACCAAGCGCTGAGCTTCGGAATCCCGCTCGTCGCCGCCGGTCTCACGGAGGATAAGGCCGACGTGAATGCCCGCATCGCGTGGTCGGGGGCCGGGATCGACCTCGCCACGAACGAGCCGACGCCGGCGGCGATCCGGCGGGCGGTCCGGACCGTGCTCGACGCGCCGGGCCACCGTCGGGAGGCGCAGCGCCTCGCCGCCGCCTATGCGACGTACGACGCGAAGGCCGAGATCCTGCGGCTCCTGTCCCAATACGGCGGCCGCGTGCGCAAGGCCGCCTGATCGCACACCGGACCTTGCCGAGGGCCGCTACAGGACGCGTGGCCGCCCTCTCTGTGACTATGACGGCACCCGGCCCGCTGGACCGGGTGCCGTTCGCGTGATTTCACGCCAGCCCAAAAATTAAATAGATATTGATCAGAACATCCCTCGAGATATGGAAAATATCTGCCACATTTCCGCTGTAATAGCATTTCCGCTTTGCGGAACAGCGGCGAAATATCGAAGATGTACGCATGAGGCTCCGAAATCCGGAGCTCAGAACCATGATCCACTATCGGACGAGATTTACGGCAGGCGCCGCGATCGCAGCCTTTGTCCTCGCGCTGGCGGCCCCGAATGCCGCGTGGTCGCAGCCGATCCCGCGCTTCGCACAGCCCGACGTTCCGAGCCCGGCCGCGACGGCCCATCCCCTCCCGGCCTCGCAAGGCCAAGATTCCCGCTCTCCCGCCGTCGAGCGCGAGCACCTCAAGGCGCAGCGCATCATCAACCGCGTCTGCTCGGGCTGCTGATGCCAACGATGTCCCTTCCGGATGCCCGCACGGCGACGGTGGACGCCGGTCCCAGCTCCGGTCGGAAGCGTCGGGAAGCCGGGCCGCAGTCCGTCCGCCAACGCGACACCGCCGCGGCATGGGGCGCCCCGCTCCTCGCCGCGGCGGCGATGCCGCTGCTTCTGGGACTCGCAACCGCGACGGCGCCGGAACCCGTCACCCTCAGCCTCGCCGGGCTTGCCCTGACGTGGCTCGCGTTGCGGACGCAGCGCCTGCGCTCCGCGGCCCGGATCGCGACGCGTCATCGCGACAACCTCGCGCGCCTGGCTGCGCCGGCGGTCGCCCGATTGGTCGCCGAGACCGATTCGGTCGCGCTGCGCGCCGGCTGGGAGCAGGCGGCGACGGTGCTGTTTGCCGACATCCGCGGCTTCACCCGTCTGTGCGAGACCTTGGCGCCTGGCGAGGTTGCGGCCTTCCTCGCGGAGTTCCGGACGCGCACCGCGCGGGCGATCGAGGCGGCAGGCGGCCTTGTCGACAAGTTCGTCGGCGACGAGGTCATGGCCGTGTTCGGCGTGCCGCACGCGGCGCCTGGAGATACCGATCGCGCCGTGGCGGCGGCCCGCGCACTCGCGGCCGCGATGACGGCCTGGAGCGGCGAGCGGGAGCAAGCGGGTCTGCCGCCGGTCCGGATCGGGATCGGGCTGCACCGCGGCTCGGTCTTCATCGGCACCATCGAGGCGGAGCGCGTCGAGTTCACCGCGGTCGGCGACACCGTCAACGTGGCCCGCCGCCTGGAGCAGATGACCCGCACCCTGGCCTGCGACTGCATCGTTTCGGAGTCCGTGGTTCAGGATGCGACCTCCGGCGAGGCGCGGATCGTCGCCGTTCGGCCGGTGCGCGGAGCCTGTGCCGTCCTGCGCCTGTTCGCCATCCGGCTGGACCCGTAGCGGCCGGGCGCAATCCCATTCGGAGCGGAGGGTTCGCAGCATGGTAGCCGAACAGGTGCGACGCGGCCGTGGCTGGAGGCGCCGCCGGTCCGCTGTCCTCGGAGCGATCGCGCTCCTGGTCGGGATCCTCGGCGCGGCGATCCTCGGTCTGCGTCTCGTCAGCCCGAACGCCGACCCGTCCGTGATCTCGATCGCGACAGGCGCGGACTTTCACGATCCTGCCCTTCTGGCGCGGGCCTGGGCCCTGCCCGTGGCCGCGGCGTACCGGCGTCGTCCTTACGAATACCAGAGCAACCCGAGCTTCTGCGGTCCTGCCAGCGTGGCGAACCTGCTCCGCTCCCTCGGCGTCGATTTTTCACAAACCGACGTGCTCCGCGGCACGGCGTTTCAGCCCTGGTTCGGGGTGCTGGTGAACGGGCTGACGCTGGATGAGCTGGCGGAGCTGATCCGAAGGCGGCTCGATCGTCCGGTCCGTGTTGTCCGTGATCTCTCGTTGCCCGAATTCCGCGCGGCGATGATCAGCGGCAACGATCCCGCCAAGCGGCTGATCGTCAACTTCCACCGGGGGCCCTTGTTCGGCCGGGGCGCCGGGCACTTCTCGCCGATCCTCGGATATCTCCCGGACCGCGATCTCGTCTTTGTCGGCGATGTGAACGGGGATTACCGGCCTTTTCTTGTCGGCAGCGAGCGCTTGTGGCGCGCCGTCACGACGCTCGACGCCACGTCCGGCAAAGCCCGTGGCTTGCTGATCATCGACGCGGCCGTGCCTTAGCGCGCTCAAGGCGACGTGGACGCTGGCTCGGCGCAAGAGTCTGGACGAGATCGACGGCGAGCCGGACCTCGAGGACGGTAGCGATCCGGAGCCGAGCCTGGGCCCAGCGAAAATCACCACACCTCACAGATCGTGTGGTTGCGTGGTGGGGACCGGGATCTGGAAGAATGACCTGGGCACCTCGTCCGCCCTGGCCATCTGGGGGAAGCGGTGGACGGGCAGGAGCGGCTACCGCCAAGCGCCGAGCCCCTGCCCCAGATCGCAAAAGAAAGGCCCGGCAGCGGTGTCCTCCGCGGCCGAGCTTCAGATGGCGTCGCCGGCAGCAGCCGCCGAGCTGCTACCTGCGGTGGCGGAAATGCCGATGCATGAAGCGACGTTCCGCGCGATGCATGCGGCGGATCGGGTGCCAACGAATGTCGGTGATGCTGTCCGGGGCGCCGGCAACCGTCGCGGCTGGAGCCGGGCTGAGAGGGGCTGCCGATGCCGGGGCGACAAAGGCGGCGGCACTGAACGCGGCCAGGAGAGCGGCGGTGATCATCGAAGTGCGCAAGGGAGGCTTCCTCTCGTGCCGCCCGTCGGAGCCGGATAACCAGCGGATCGAGGGGGGCAGCAAAACGTCCTCGACCCCTTGAGGAAGGCAGGGCGCTGATTGATGGTTCCGGAGGAGCGATCACGAAAGAGTTTAGCTTCGTGGCAGCCGCCCGAGCGGGACCCTGTCGCCCAGGGTCACGGACCGAGAGAGGGGCTGGATCAGGACGCCAGTGTGAGGTCTGCTCCCGCGAAGCCAAGCCCGGCGAGGAACAGGCTGCCACCCATCACTTCAAGGATGGCACGGTAACGCGGAGACCACAGGGATCCGGCTGCCATGCTGACGCCTGCCACGACACAGAACACGCCCAGCGCCATCATGATGGCCCCCGTATCAATCAGCGACACGGATGCTACGGATGGAGCGCTGAGCGGTTCCAGGGGGCGGACGCTGTCGACAGCTTTATCAGCCTGCCGTTCACGCGTGCCGCTCGCGCATCCAATGTGCGCGGAAGCTGAACTCGAGTGGTCCCGCTGCTAGCCGCAGCGTTGCCCCGGTCGATTCGGTGATGTCTTAAAGTCTAGATAAGTGATGGCGCGCCCGAAAGGATTCGAACCTCTGACCCCCAGATTCGTAGTTTGCAGGCGCACGCCCTCTCCCGTTTTAAAAATAAGGCGCCGCAGATCCTAACCCATTATCTCCGCTTTATTTTTAGGCGCAGACCCAATAACGTAGTGCCGATGTAAAGCTCCGTAGGGCGGCGTTTGAGCCCCCATTTTCCTTATTTGACGGACAGCACTATGCCCCGCCTCAAGCTAACACAACGGGTGATCGAAAAATTGCCGGCACCCGACGCGTCAGGGCGGCAGGTGCTCCACTGGGACACCGAGCTGCGCGGATTCGGCGTGCTGTGCTCCGGAAAGACGAATGCAAAAACCTACGTCGTTCAGCGCGACCTTCCGAACGGGCGCACGCGGCGCGTGACAGTAGCGCCTACCAACGTGGTTCCTATTGATGAGGCGCGCCGCCGCGCTGAGGCTACGCTCGCGGATCTCTATCGCGGCATTGATCCAAAAGCTCCGGCCACGGTAATCCTCACGCTCCGCGCTGTCCTAGAGGAGTACCTCGCCGCCCGCCCACTGCGGCAGACTACGGCTGAGGAGTACCGCCGGAGCGTTGAGCGACATCTGAAGGTCTGGTTGGATAGGCCGCTCAGGGACATCACACCTGAACTGGTGGAGGCACGCCATCGGGCTATTGCCTCGGAGATCCAGGCTGCGGGGCGCCACAATGGTGAGCCCACCGCTAACGGCGTGATGCGATCGTTGCGGTTCCTCTGGAACTACGCAGCCGACCGCGATCCTAACCTGCCGACGAACCCTGTCAGACGCCTCAAACGGCAGTGGTATCAAGAACGTCGTCGAGAGCGGGTGGTACGGACGGAGGAGATGCCGCGTTTCTACCAAGGCGTTCTCAGCCTGCCCAATCCGGTCGCTCGCGACTACCTCTTGTTGCTTCTATTTACGGGGCTGCGGCGGCGCGAAGCTGCATCACTCCGCTGGGAGCACATAGATTTTGCCGAGCGTGTCATCCGGTTGCCTGCCGCCAACACGAAGGCAGGAAGGAAGCTGGATCTCCCGATGACTGACGTTGTCCAGGACCTGCTGACGGCACGACGGGCCGTAGGCAAGGAGGGACCGTTTGTTTTCTCGGCGGACAGCGCGAGCGGGCACATCGAGGAACCCGCCTACCCGCTCGAGCAGATCGCAATTTCGACCGGCATCCGTGTGTCCGCCCACGATCTGAGGCGGACCTTTGTGACCGTGGCCGAAAGCGTGGACATCTCGCCTCTCGGGCTCTCAGCACTCGTGAACCACTCGCTCGGACGCGATGTCACGTCGGGCTACGTTATTATGACGGCGGAAAGGCTCCGGCAGCCTGCACAGCGAGTTACAGATAGGCTTAAGCGGCTATGCGAAGCCCCGCCCAACTCTCAAGATCAAAGGTGAGAGTCAGGAGAGACCACTTCCAAAACCCTCAAGCAACGTAACCGACCATGCAACTAGAAGTTTGGAGCGGACCTCAGCGAAGCGGCACCGAAATAGGATTCGCGGAGCACATGATCACTTCGCGTCTGCCCCTTGAATTATGCTGCTGAACGGGCGATCGTGTCGGTAGCAGCAGGATGTTGCAACTGAACGTTACCGATGCGCACGCGAGCGGCCATTGGATTAACGCGATCAAAACGAAGACTGACACTGCCAAGCTGAATGTTGTCGATCCGCACTTTTGGCCTGCCGACCTCCTCGGCAGCTTGCCCGGCTATTCGGTTAGGTGCATTAGCGATTTGCTCCTTTGCAACGTGTGGCCCCACCTCCCGCAGGGCGCGCCGCGCAATAAGTTTGCGATGGCGATGTAACAAGAGTTCTGCGCGTGATTAACCCACGCCTGTGTGATGGCGAAGACCAGGCGTCCAAGGACCCTGAGAATAGCGCCGAAAGGGGTGTCGCCGAAGAGGCGACCATACAACAGCGCGGTCGCGCACAGCCCGCTCGTGCGCAAGGCGGCCGTAATAGTCGTGGTTTTGTCGTGGCCCAACCGGGCTGCAAGCCGACAGCGCTCGCCGCACGGAGCCCAACCATAGCGGCGCCCCCTGTTGGTGGCAGCCGCCGTCTCATCCATGAACACCACCCGGTCCGGATCGAGCTCAGGCTGTACCTCGATCACGCTTCGGCGGCCTTTACGTCCGCACGCTCCTGCTCAGTTGCGAACGTCGCCCCCTTATCCAGGTGACCGCGTGTCGCTGGAAGAAGCGCGATAGTCAGCTCGTGTTGGTCTGGACGCCCTGCCCAGCCAGTCGGTCGCGCAGCTCGTGCAGGAAAAGATGTGGCTCCTGCTCGGAGGTCGCCAGGATCAGCCCGGCATGCGCCTCGATGCGCTTCAAGGTGTGACCTCCGCCCATCGGCTTGAGCGCGTCGTGACCGCCTCGAGCAGACTGCCCGCACCAGCGGCTGGCGCTCGACACGCTGACCCCAAAGCGAGCCCCGGCGCGATGAGAGGAAGCACCCGCTGACACGGCAGACATGACACCCTTGCGCAGGTCCGCAGACAACGGTGAAGACATGAGCAAACCCCTTCGTCTGTCAACGCGCCACCCGCTGACCCGTCTTAAGCGGCGCGGGACCGGCTCTGATTCACAGCCGCAAGCTGCGACGATGATGCTTATACTTTGACGGGTTGAGACTCGCTCCAGCGTACCGTCCGGTCAAAGATCTCTCCTGCGCGGTTCATCTTAAGCTTGACAATGTTCTGCTAAATACCCTCCAGGCGGAAAGCTTGCGCTCGGTCGATACCACTGCCCGGCCAAGAGCCAAGGCTGCTTAACGCGAGAGAAATCAGAATGGACAACCAGAGGCAAAGTAAGTAATGTAACGAATCGGCTCGCCGACGGTCGCGCAGCTCACATGATCAAGGCAGGTGAAGTAATGGCTTCCTGGACCTCGATGGCGGCAGCCGTTTCCAAGATCGGTACTTCAGCCGCATTTGTGCTGTTCTGTTCATCTCAAATTGCCGCTGCTCAGAGATGCACTGCAGAGGATAGATTGGCGCTATCTAGAGCAGGATTTACCAAAGCAAAAGTAGATGATCTGTGTGGCGAAACCATCCCTGAAAAACCAATAGTTTTATCTTTAGGAGACGATGTATCAAACAGTTTTCTGAAGATATTCACACCGATTACGCAGAAAATAAACGTATCAGACCGCAGCTTAACAGTTACGATACCAGATTTTCGTTACTGTGGAGCTCTAGCTGAAAATGACGCAAGCGTAATCGCGATAGCATATGTGGGCGAGCCATCTGAAACATTTAAGTGGTCGCATTATAAAAGACCATCTCAGGTACTAGAGAAAGCAGATTGCTCTTATACTCTGCCGCAAGTTGCCTCTAGTCTAAAAGAAAAGAAAGATCTAAGTAAATGGATTGGGGCATCTTATGCCGAGGCTTTTTTGTTAAAGGTAAAAGTGTCGTGGATCGACAACAAGTTCGTTTTCAATGTTGTTGAAACTGCATTCCCCCCAGACAGTATAAAATCAAAGGAAGATCGTGATCGGATCGGCGCTGATATAACTGGCAAAGGGAACATAGTCAAAACAGCCAAAATCAATCCTATCCCAATTCATGCTTCATCCACCGCGCCGATTTCCATGATTGTGAAGCCTTACTTCACAAACTCGGGCATGCTGCTTGCCGGCCGGCTAGCTAATGCGACCAATGAGGTCGCCTTTCCCAGCGAAGCTGAATTACGCGATTTTGTTGGAACCCCTGGCAACGAGGTTGCGCATGTCCGAGTACCATTGAATGCGGCAAATAAATTTTTAAGCTTATACCTACCCAGTAATCCAATAAAAATTGAAACATCCGGCCTTCCGGTTCAAGGACTTCAAGCAACAAGTCTATCGGCGCACGCTGAAAGTACAGACGAGCTAAAGCTGAAAGGCACCTTGGTGGACGACAAAGATCGTCGATACCAGGCAGAGTTAGGACTCGGTGCAAGCAACCTCGAAATAAAACAATTTACAACAGGTTACATGCAGCGTCAGTGCCCCGCCATACCAATTGAAGATGCGTTGAGGTGCGCAGCTGAAAATGCAATTTTTCCGCCCATCGGTGTGGCTCTTGGTAATATGATTAGTACCGTATTGAAGGGGCAGGAACTGCGGACCTTTGTTTCTCGTATTGACCTTCCTATAGAAGTCGAAGGCCGTCCTTATAATATAGAGGGGAATGTACAAAGACAATTCAGCAACCAAGAATTGATCGGCATTGATGCGCGGCTTGAGGTTAAAACGAAATGAAGAAAATCCTAGCATTGTCCGCGTTATTATTTTTCGTCCCTATTGGCGGCTGCGATCTCGCAAGTTTTAGCCTAGGTGTCGCTCCTGCGTCTCAATTTGCTGATATTGCTTTGAATCACTGTTGGTGCGAAACTAAAGAACGCTTGGTGTCCCAGTGCGTTAGAAAGAGTGAATGCCCTGCTGAAAGGGGGCAATGCAATCTCCCCTGTTAGTTTCCATAGGAGATCAAAAATGAAAAGGGCGTTTTTATATGCGCGTTTCTTTCTGCTACTGGGTCTTCCTGCCTGTGAAACTAACGGCGTATTTGGACCTTCCGGCGATGGCGTTCGCAGCACTGGAAACTGTTGGTGTGAGGACAGAAGTAGTCCAAGCGGAGGCACGCCCCAATGCAGACCGGAAAGCCAATGTAGAAATAGCGTCAATGGTCGGTGTGGCGGTGGGTGCTAAGGGCGGTATCAATGAACTAAATCCAGCATCGGCTCGGTTGGTCATATACAGCCCGGACTAACAGGCTTTTTTAGATTGGAGGAAGGATCGTTCATATGCCTCATCGGCCCTCATTCGGGTTTTGCGCAATCACATGCGCTGCGGTATCTATCGCCGGTATCGGCCAAGCCATCGCTCAGATGCAAGGTCCAACAAAGAATCTGGAGGTAGATGGGAGCGGAAACACAGCGTCTGCGTCGATTGTAATAAAGAAAATTAGTTGGCGGCTACAATCAGGAACTAATGATCCTCAGTGCGCTCCTCAAGACAACGAAAACTTACTTGATCAATTGCCAGTGCCAATTCCCCAGGACTGGGCTAGATGTAGACGGCTTTGTGGAAAACTCCCCGCTGGGTACATCCTTGATGACTCGAGAGAAGCCGTAGGCATATTTGACTTTGACGGTTATGCTAAGTCTTTCAACACAGAAAAGTTTGCTGATACAGGAACTATTTGTATGCACTTTAAAAACTGGAGCGCTCATCAGGATCTTACAGCCACGATACGCGTGCCGGTGATTGCGAACTGATTAGGTTTGCGATCCGATCGGGCGCAGATTCTTTGCTCTTTCCAGCAGCGCTGGGGCACTGCCGCTTCATTCCGGATGCTAGAGGAGGCCCGCTCTAATAAGTTGTAATGTGTCGAGGCTCACTGTTGGGAGTCGATACATTTTTCTGTCAGCTTTCGACGGGGAGATCGATCGCTTCACCGTTACTATTAGATTTGCTCAAACGTGCCGTGAAGGCGGTGCGTGAGGGCGCCTAGCGTCGTGAGACGATCCACTGCATCGGGATCAGTCCCGCAAGCGTAATTCACTTTCATCAGAGCTTCGAGCGAGGGGCCGGATCGCGGCTTAACCGCATGCCCACGACCGGCGCTCGCAGCATGTGAAAGCTCGCGCGGATCTGCTTCTGTGGCAACAGGAGGGGCTGCCGACGCTCATCCTGTCGGAACTGCGCTCCTGCTGGTCGATCGCCGCGGGCTTCACCCTTAGATGTTCGGTCCCCGCAAGTGGTGTGACGGATCGAACCTGAAGCACTCGGGCTCTTTCGTCCAGGTCTGGCAGATGAACTCGTAGGGCGTGAGACCGCGCAGAATCTTGAGCCGGCGGCCGTAGTTGTAGGCGACCACGAACAGCCGCAGGTGCGGTCGGAGGTCGTCGTGGCTGGCGTAATGGTAGCGCTTGACCGCCGTGTCCTTGATGGTGCGGTTCATCCGCCCGACTTGACCGTTCGCCCACGGGCAGCGCGGCTTGATTAGGCTATGCTCGATCTTGGTCTGCTCACGGGCCCAATCGAGCGCGTGCCAGCGGTAGATGCCCGGCTCGTCGCGCTCTTTCAGAAGTGCAAACAATTTCTTTACTGGGCATATAATGATAGTTTGGAATCCCAGCCCCACCCTGCTCGATTTTGGACCCATCACAATACGTTGGTATGGTTTACTTTTTATGATTTCCGTCATTGTCAGTTGCCAAATTGTAATATGGATGGCAAAGCATGAAGGGAAGAATGGTGGAGACCTCGATAAGCTCTTCGGGTACCTGCTGGTTGGCATCATTGTTGGCGCCAGATCGGCGCATTGTCTGTTTTGGGAATACGATTATTACTATCGGAATCCAATCGAGATACCACAAATATGGCGCGGTGGGCTTGCTAGCCACGGAGGTGTACTTGGAGTATTCGTTGCTATTTGGTTTTTTCAGCACCGCACTAAGGACTACACAATATCTTGGCTGTTTGATAGGTTGATAATACCGGCGTGCCTAATTGGTGCGGCAATTCGCGCAGGTAATTTATTGAATTCCGAGATAATCGGAAAGCGGACCGAATTACCTTGGGGATTTATATTTAAGCAGCATGATATTTTACCGCGCCATCCAGTGCAAATATATGAAGCATTGACCTACCTATCATTGTTTTTCGTTACGTGTTCAATGTACATGCGTCGGGAGAAGTTTGCCCCTGGCTTTACGTTTGGGGTCGGTATGCTTGGCATCTTCATCACGCGCTTCGCATGGGAGTTCTTAAAGGACAATTTTCAACCGTTGCACTCAAGTATTCCGATAAATCTGGGACAAACACTGACTATCCCCTTCATTGTCTTAGGTTTGGCGGTAATTTGGAGCACTTCTACTAAAGATAAATGCCGCCGACCCTGATGCTAACTGCGTTGATCTTGGACCTTTTCATTGGTCAGATAGATTTCGATTTTCTGTAATATTATGTACGATTAGACTTAGCCCACCACACCGGGAGATCAAACACGTAGTGCGCAGAGTTCAGCGCTAAGGCGCGGAAGAACGACGAGCCTGGGTCTGCAAGGCGTGTTCCAACGCCCTAGGTCGCGAACCCATAACGGCTGGCACGGTTGAGGTGCGGCGCTGTTAGCCCTCTGAGCAGGAGGGACTTGGATGGCGCGGTTTGATCTGACGGATGCGGAGTGGGCGGTGATCGGGCCGCTGTTGCCGACGGACGTGCGCGGCAAGGAGCGCGTGGATGACCGGCGGGTGCTCAACGGGATCTTCTGGCGGCTGCGCACGGGTGCACCCTGGGCCGACATCCCGGCGCGCTACGGCCCGCATACGACCTGCGGCAACCGCTTTCGGCGCTGGCGCAAGCGCGGCATCTGGGATCGACTTCTGGACGCCGTGTCAAAGGCTTACGAGGGCGACCTGCAGATGATCGACGCCACCAGCGTGCGGGTGCACCAGCATGCCGCCTGCGCCCAAAAAAAGACGGCCGATCCGGTAGCATGGGTCGCTCGCGCGGCGGCCTGACGAGCAAGATCCACGCGCTGGTGGATGCCGAGGGCCGTCCCGTGGCCCTCAAGATCACGGAAGGCCAAGCGCATGACGGACGCTCAGCGGCCGACATGCTGGGCGGGTTGGGTGCAGGTCAGATCCTGCTGGGTGACCGGGCCTATGACAATGACGCGCTGCGAGCACAGATGGCGGAGCAGGGCGCGTGGGCGAATGTGAAGCCGATGCCCAACCGCAAGCAGGTACTGGCGTTCAGCCCGTTCCTGTACAAGTACCGCAACCTGGTTGAGCGCTTCTTCAGCAAGATCAAGCACTTCCGAGCCGTCGCTACCCGCTACGACAAGGATCCCGACAACTTCCTGGCCAGCGTCAAAATCGCAGCCCTGCGTGTCTGGCTGCGTGCCTTATGAGTCCGCGACCTAGTGCACTGACTCAGACGGATGGTTCAGGGGATCGGCTGACGGCGGCGAGGATGTCGGTGGCGGGTTTGGTCCAGACGAATGGTCTAACGCGTCGGTTGTGCTAGGCGATGTAGCGGTTGATCGCCGCCTTCAGATCGACGACGTCTGTGAAGGAACCGCGTCGCAAGCGGCGTCGGGTCAGCGCGGAGAAGAAGCCCTCGACCGCGTTGAGCCACGACGCCGAGGTCGGGGTGAAGTGGAAGGTGAAGCCGCGGGTAGTGAGCCAGCCAGGCGCGCACCTTCGGATGTTTGTGGGTGGCGACGTTGTCGAGGATGGCGTGGATCGCCTTGCCGGACGGGGCGGCCTCGACGGCGTCGAGGAACCGGACGAACTCACCGTTCCGGTGGCGCTGCATGCAGCGGCCGAGCACGGTACCGGCCCGGACGTCGAGGGCCGCACAGAGCGTCGTGGTGCCGTGACGGGTATAGTCGTGGGTCTGGGCGGCGGGATGGCCGGGGGCGAGCGGACGGTCGGTGCGGGTCTGCTCCAGGGCCGGGATCTGGCTCTTCTTATCGATGGACAGCACCACCGCGTGGGCGGGCGGGTCCATGTAGAGGCCGACGAAGCGGGGATACCATCGAACAGGTTCGATGGGTGCCCGTCCTTGACCTTGACGGCGAAGGCCGGGTCGCGCGAGCGCTTGAACGTGCGCAGTCGATGCGGTTCGAGGCGGTGAGCGTCGCAGATCCGGTGCACGGCGCGCGACCAAGTCCCGACCGCGCGGGCCACGGCCCGGCCGGTCCAGTGCGTGACCTCGCCCGGCGGCTCCGAGCAGGTCAGCGCCAGCACCTCAGCCACCGTCTCGGTCGAATGGGGCGGCGTGCCGGGTGGACGTGTCTTGTCGCGCAACAGACCTTCGACGTCCGCCTCGGCGTAGCGCTGCTGCCAGCGCCACACGGCCGGGCGGCTGACTCGTGCCCGCCGGGCGACGTCCTGGACGCTCAAGCGCTCGGCTAAGAGCAGGACGATGCGGGCGCGCTGGATGTGCTTGAGCGGCCGGGAGCGGCCGCTGGCGATCGCAGCCAACCGTGTCGCGTCGCTCGCATCCAGGAGCACGCATACCGTCTAAGCCATCGCACAGACTCGCACGTCTCGCCATCAGCGTGAATCATCCGTCCGCGCCACTGCACTAGTATGCTTTACAATTACAAACTGACGTACTAAGTTTAACCCGCCGCCAGGAGTGGGTTTTCCTGGCATGCATAGAAAGGGTCCCGGTACCTGGGCTGGCCTTGCCCTCAGGACCGCAAACCGACTCTTCGGGCGCTGACAACGCCGCTAGGCTGCCCCACAGGCCTTGCAAACCGAAGGTTGCTTTGGTGCGAGAGCACTGGGCAGCCTATTACGGTGCCCGGTGCCTCCGACGGAGGCCATATTGGTCAAGTCCCCGCAGAATGACATCGCCGACAATGCGGCGTTGATTTCAATAAATACAAGCTCCTCTCGATCGCGGCGACATCATTTGGATCGCCGTGCATCACATCTCGCGGAACTTGGAGAAGGGAACCTCGACGACCTGCTCTCCACACGTGATGTGGCAGCCTGGCTAGGCGTTTCAGCCCAGTTCCTCGAGATCGGACGCTCTCGGGGCTACGGGCCGATGTTCATCCGCATTGCCCCTGCCCGCATCCGTTATCGCCGGAGCGATGTCCTCACTTGGCTTGAGGAACGTACGTTTGCCTCAACCTCGCGCTACGGGGAGGTGGCCTGAACCATGTCTCGAAATAAACAACTGATCAGAGGCGGCACAGATGGTACACTCAACAATGTATCGCCCGCTAATATCAATACGTCCGATATAGAAATCCGACGTGATACAGCAAAACGTCTGATCTTGCGGCGCGACGATCCTATGAGCATTGCGCGGGCATTCCACTCTACCTGGCCCACTCTCCGGTTTTTCGACGGTAAATTCTGGAATCTAAGTAGAACGGCATCTGAGGCCGAAATCAAAGGCCATGTCTGGAGGTTCCTTGACGCCGCTGACGATGAATTAGAGCGACCATTTCGCCCGCGCGGAAGAAATGTATCCGAGGTGGTCTCCGCTCTTAGTGGCATTTGCCTTAGTCCGGCCCGGGATACACTATGACCACCCTTTTCAGCAAGGCCGACGAGCGGCTTAGGACCAGCGACCGCGAGCCCGAAGCTATGGCACACCTTGCGGCCCAATTCCATGAAGTTTTCGCCGGTAACGAGCGGCATCACGGCACTCATGATCCGATCCGGAAACGGCGCACCGAACGCGGAAAGGTTCTTCCGGAAGGTTACCGCACATTACCTGGATCTGCTACTCCGGCTCTATGGCTCAAGCACTTGGAAGGGACAGTGCCGCTCGGCGTCATCCCTATCCAGGACGACGGCACATGTCGGTGGGGCTGCATCGATGTGGACGAGTACCGCGCCACAAATCACAAACGCCTCGCAGCGGAAATCGAGCGCCTTGGGCTCCCTCTCATCGTGTGCTGCTCCAAGTCGGGCGGGGCGCACCTCCTGGCGTTTTTCAGCGAGCCTGTTCCGGCGCGGGATGCGCGAGCGTTTCTGAGCGACTTGGCTGGACTACTAGGGTTCGCTTCAGCCGAGATCTTCCCCAAGCAGAATAGTCTCGATGACGGCGATCACGGAAGCTGGCTGAATGCGCCGTACTTCCGCGCTGAACTCACGACGAGGTACGCGACTTCGTCTGATCGCGCGCTTGAGCCTAACGAATTTCTCGAGGAGGCACACCGTAGACAACTGTCTCCAGCCGGTTTCGAAGCCTGGAGTGCACGGGAGGATTTGTCGGACTCGCAGGCCGGGACGCCTGAGCAGGGCGGCGCGGAGACCTCCATCTTCGAAGATCACGGCGAAGATGGGGGAGCTTACTCGGCGATCATGCTGCAGCGATACGGGGCTCAGGTGGCAAACGCTCCTGAGGGGCAACGCAATAATGCCCTGAACAGGGCCACCTTCCACCTCGCCTCAATGGTTCCGCGAGGCTGGATTGGGCTTGAGGAAGTGCGCCGAGTGATGCTGTCCGCGGCTGAGGCTTGCGGGCTGATGCACGGCGACGAGCGAAAATCCACTCTCCGCACCATCGCAGGGGCGCTCAAGCGTGGCATGCAGCGCCCCCATGATGATCTGAAGGCGCGCGCGACCAAGGGGCGAGGCTCCCCCGACCTCCTGGCTCCGCTAGCAGGCGAAATCGACGGGTTCCATACCGCCGACATGGTGGCGTTCGTTGACCTGCTCATCGGCACGCGCCGCGAGACCTGGCCTGTAAAATCCAAGGAGTTCAGGCTGTGGCTGACGCGCCGGGCTTACGAGCGTACCAGCAAGCCTCCCAGCGAAGCTGCCCTAGACGCTGCAGTGGCTGCGGTTGAGGCGCAGGCGCTTTTCGGCGCCCCAGTGCGGGATGTATCCCTTCGCGTCGCAGGAGCCGAGGGACGCATCTTCCTCGACCTTTGCAATGACCAATGGGAGGCGGTTGAGGTAACCCCAGAGGGCTGGCGCGTGATCGCCAGCCCGCCCGTTCGGTTCCGCAGGACCAAGGGCATGCTGCCCCTGCCGACCCCAGCGCGGGGAGGACATCTCACTGACTTGCGCGCCTTCGTGAACGTCGAGACTGAGGAGGACTTTGTCCTTGCAGCATCGTGGCTACTGGGCGCCCTGTCCCCGCGTGGCCCATACCCGATCCTCGCCACCTCGGGACCTGAGGGCTCGGCCAAGACATCGTTCTGTAAGGCCCTTAGGGCGCTGATCGATCCCAACCACGTGCCCCTGCGAGCCCCGCCGAGGGACAACCGAAGCCTGTTCGTCGGCGCCAACAATAACCGCGTGCTGGGCTTCGACAATCTGTCTTGGATTCCTGATTGGATGTCGGACACCCTTTGTCGCATCGCAACCGGCGGCGGCCATGCCGAGCGCACCAACTACACTGATGAGGACGAGACCCTCTTCGTAGCCGAGCGCCCCATGATCCTCAACGGCATTCCCGAGGTAGTGACCCGCCCCGATCTTGCCAACCGAACGATCTCGGTCACCCTTGAGCCAATTGAGAACGACAAGCGGCGGCCAGAGCAGGAGCTGTGGCAGGCCTTCGAGGCCGCACGCCCGAGTATCCTGGGCGCCCTGCTCAATGCGGCCGTTCATGGCCTGAGGGAGCTGCCGGAGACGCACCTCACAGAATTGCCCCGCATGGCCGACTTTGCTCACTGGGTGACTGCGTGCGAGGTCGCCTGCGGCTGGGAGCGGGGCACCTTCATGCGCGCCTACATGGAGAACGCGGAGGCAACCGCCGATTTGGTCGCGGAGGGGGACGAAGTCGCCCAAGCAGTCGTCGCGTTCATGCGATACCAGGAGGAGCGATGCGAGCACGGCCGCCGTGTGCGAACATGGGCGGGGACCGCTAAGCAGCTCCTCGCTCTGCTGAACCAAGAGGACGTGGAGCGGAACTCGAAGACTTGGCCGTCGGGTCCCCGAGCGCTTCGGGCGAGGCTCAACCGCGCTGCCCGAACCCTCCGGGACAGGGAGAACATCACCATTCAGAAAAGCCGGCAGGCGCACGACGGGCGCAAGTTCACCATCACGGCAGTGGACATGGAAGATGGAGTGCCATTCTGAGGTGTGGTGCGCCCCGCCACGGTGCAACCGTTGCGCCAGGGCCCGACCGTGGCGGTCTAAGCCCTTGATATTGCTGCAATCGCAACGGTTGCAACGGTCGCAACGGTAGGCCTTCCTTTCAGCGGTAGGAGTTTAACACCCCCTGCGACCGTGGCGGCGCCCCGGTGCAGTCCGGTGCGAGCAACCGTTGCAACCGTGGCAAGCGTTGCAACCGTTGCGCCCTCATCGGAGTGCACCGCCTCCGCCGGTCCTCGCCCTGTCGCGGGACTGACAGCGCGGCGCCGCCGCGCTCGCGACTGCTGACACCTAGAGCGTGTTGTTTTCACACGGAAGCGTAGCCTGAGTTGGTGAGGTAGTTGGCGCATTCGTTGGGCGCGACGAGATCGAGAACGTGCCCGACGCGGCGCCACGTGGCCTCGACGGTCCTGGGTTCGCCGGCTCGGGTGAAATGCTTGAGCTTTGAGAAGAGCTGCTCGATCGGGTTGAGATCGGGGCTGTAGGGCGGCAGGAACAGCAGATGCGCGCCGGCGGCTCGGATGGCAGCCCGGGCGGCTCTGCCTTTGTGGCTTCCAAGATTGTCCAGGATGACGACGTCGCCCGGTTTCAGCTCAGGGACGAGGACGGTCTCGACGTAGCGGCGGAAGATGGCGCCGTTGATCGGCCCGTCGACGACCCAGGGCGCGCTGACCCGGTCATGGCGGAGCGCGGCGATGAAGGTGAGCGTACGCCAGTGGCCGTGTGGGGTCTGCGCGTCCAAGCGCTGGCCGCGCGGTCCCCAGCCGCGCAACGGTGCCAGGTTGGTCTTGACCCAGGTCTCGTCGAGGAAGACCAAGCGGCGCGGATCGACTTTCGCCTGATGCCTTTGCCAGCGTTGGCGCTTACGCGCGACGTCGGCCCGGTCCTGCTCGCTCGCCCGCAGCGTTTTTTTTGAAGCTTAGCTCCTGGGCGCGCACGAACACCCAGACCGCACGCAGGTCCGTCTTCACCCCGCGCTCGGCCAACTCCGCCACCAAGCCCCGCAGGGTGAACGGCCCACCCCGCACCCGCTCGGAAAGCCATGTGCCCGGCTCACCCGACAGCACCGGCTTCTTGTGGCCGCCGATCTGCCCAGGGCTCAGCGTGCCCGTCTCCCGCTTGAGCTTGCGCCACTTCGAGACGCAGGATGGGCTGATCGCCAAAGCCCGAGCGATCATCCGGATCGTCTCGCCGGCCTCAGCGCGGGCCAGAGCCCGCTCGCGTAAATCCTCCGAATAGGGCTGCGTCATCCCACATCGCCCTCCGCTGCAGGGCTGACAGACAACCAGACCACAGCCGGCCCGTGAACCTCGATTCCGTCAAAAAACAACCTGCTCTAGTCGCGGAGTCTCAGGGACCCCAGAGCCAGGAACAGCCTCACCGCCGTTAGCGCCCGCCTGAACGGGGTTACACCGAAATGCCAGTAACTGATGCGCCATGAGCCGCGGAGCTGCGGTCGACACGCCCCGAAAGACGTCCGAACGCTCGCCGCGCAAGACCGCACGCACCATCTCGCAGCTGCGACCCAGGCGTCGGCAGATCCGGCGGATTGGAACGCCTGCTTCGGCGAGCGCCCACAGACAGGCGCTCGGGCCTGCCGGCTTTACCTGCCCGGATAAATTGGTCGCTTCCTTTCTCGCGAGGCTCACGGGCTTTGCTACGCCGTCGAGCACGGGACGCAGGGAATCAATGACATCGTTCGGGTCTGGCGCCTCTATAAGCGCATCGCGGGTGAGACTCCGCCAAATGGTGCACTCAGCCACCTTCCTTCGCGTCGGAAGGGCATGCACGCGGCAACCCACGCTCGGCTGACTGCCCGCATGTCCGCGATCAGGCCCGCGTCGTAAGGCGGCTCGGTGCTTGGCTTGAGACGCTGCAGCTAGATGGCGAGCGCCCATAGCGAGTAACTGCGAGAGCGCGGCTCAGACGGCTGGCAGAGCGCTGAGCCGGGTGACCTGACCGGTATTTTGGACCGGGCTAGTTGCGAGGCTACTGCATGGCCGCTGCCATGGGTAGCTGGAAGGCCAGATCCGGGTAGCTGACGGGCGCGGGTGGCCGATAGCGGAGCGATGAATGTGGTCGGACGCGGTTGTAGGTGCTTTGCCATAGACCGATCACGATCTGTGCCTCCTTCAGTGAGTGGAAGATCTCCTGCCTCAGGCACTCGTCGCGCAGCTTGCCGTTGAAGCTCTCACAGTACCCGTTCTCCCACGGCGAGCCGGGTGCGATGTACTGGATCTGCGAGCCAGCTTTGGCGACCCACTTGCGCAGTGCCTTCGAGATCATCTCAGGGCCATTGTCGCAGCGGAAGTGCTCCGGGATGCCGTGCAGGCACATCGCCTCCGCCAGGGCCTCGATCACGCCGACGCTGTTGATACGCCGCGCCACCTTCAAGGCGAGGCAAGCCCGGCTGTGCTCGTCGATCAGCGTCAGGATGCGCAGGCTCCGCCCATCGTGCGTCTGCGCCTGTACGAAGTCGAAGCTCCAGACGTGATTGCGATGGAGCGGCCGTAGGCGTTTGCCCGAGCCGTCGTTCAGCCACAGGCGGCTGCGTGGCCTATGCCGGTTGGGGACCTTCAGCCCCTCGCGACGCCAGATGCGCTGAACCCGGTCCTTGCCCACCTGCCAGCCCGCTGCCTGCAGCAGCGCGGTGACGCGTCGGTAGCCATAGCGCCCGTACTCGGACGCCAGGGCGATGATGGCCTGGGTCAGCGCATCCTCGTCGGCCGGCACGGTGGGCACATAGCGTTGCGTGCCGCGGTCCTGGCCGACGATCCGACAGGCGTGGCGTTCCGAGAGACCGTACCTCTCCCGGATGCCATCCACCGCCTGCCTGCGACGCTCGGGGGCGATAAGTTTCCCGAGGCGACGTCCGCCAACACCTGACCCACCAGGGACAGATCGGCCACAAGCCGCCGCAGCCGCGCGTTCTCACGCTCCAGGTCCTTCATCTTCCTGGCCTGGTCGACTTGGAGGCCGCCGTACTCCTTGCGCTAGCGGTAGTAGCTCTGCTCGGAGATCTCCGCCTCCTTGCACGCCAGCGCCAAACTCTTGCCTCGTGCCGTCTGCACCTCGATCTGGCGCAGCTTCAGCACGACCTGCTCCGCGCTCGTCTTCTGACCTCGCCGCATGGCCGACTCCTCCAGTCCTGGCTGATCCTCTCAATCAGCCCGGTCCAAAGCCAGCCGGTCAGGTCACTCAAACCGGGCGTGGTGTCAGCCGATTGGTTACCTATGAGATGCTGCTAAGGGCGGTATAGCGAAGCTCGCCCATTGCTGGGGCCCTGTGCGTCAACAATTCTAGGCGTCATCGGTCGCGATCAAGAGGCTTCCCCGATCGCCTTGCCTTAAAGCTGTGCAAGATCAGGTAGATAAGGCCAAGTCCCTTCGTAATACGATGCGCTCGCCGACGGATCCCGCTGCGACAGCTTAGGGCGAAACGCTCGCCGCGTTGGGCTCGAGCATCTGCGCGGCGAGCGAGCCGAACCAAGTCTTTACATTCGGCGGATGCCCGTCGCCGGGTACCAGGGCCGGTGAGAACAGGCCCTCGGCTACGTGGACGCCGAGTTGCCGGTAGGCCTCAAATTGCTCCTCGTCGAAGAATTGGTCCAATGTCGTCTGGTGGGGGAAGTCCGGCTGGAGCAGGCGGTAGCGTTTGATGATTTCGGCCTCGTTCCCGGTGACCGAGAGTTTCAGGTAGAGGATCAAACCGTCACCGGCCTCCTGGGTTGCGGTCTTCGGATAGCGGACGCGGACCATCATGGCGTGGGTTTGGCTGAAGCGGGTGGTCAGGTCCGGGCGCAGGTCGCGCAAATCTGGCTCCATCCGGATACCGAAGTCGATCTGGGCGTGGCGCACGAGCGTCAGATGTCCCTGGAACGTGCTCAGCGGGTCGGCCTCGCCGTCGACCGAGATGATGAACTTGCAGCGCCGCCTGAGCAGCTCGTAGACGCCCATGTTCTCGATGTGGCCGCCGTCGGAGAGGCTGAGCCAGGCGGCCGTCTCGCTCATCCCGACGCCTGTCATCTCCCGCAACAGACAGGCGAAGCCTGGCACGGCGAAGGGCGTCTTGGCACCGGGACGCCTGATCCAGTAGTTCAGTCGCACGTTGAGAAAGCTCAGGAGCGCGCTGAGGCTCGAGATCGAGCCAAGGCCCATCTGCGGCGAGACCGCCGCGCCGGAGATCGCCATTGCGGTGGCGAGGTCGATCGCGCGCCGGCCCGCGCGCCATTTCGAAGTCGGCCAATAACCGATACTGGGCGAGCCGCACCAGCCCTTCGAGAACAGGAAGAAGTCGCTTCGCCGCTCGCGCAGCGCCGAGCTGGTGCCGGCGGGCAGATCGGCCGCCGCGTTGATCAGGTGGTAGGGCGCGTGCCCCGTGGCGTTAATCGCAGCGAGGACAACGCTGTTCGCGTCGTGCGGGTCGCGCCGCACGAAAGTCCGCGCCAAGCGGTCCCGGTAAAGTCGGTGCGGGCCTGTGAGATTGATGTCGAGCAGGAAGAAGGCGATCAGCCCGAGGCACAGCACGAGGAGGCCGAGGAGTCCAGGGCCCCCGTAGCGCCGCGGGTCGAACAAATGGGCGTCGGCGTCGGCGTCCACGTGGCCGAGCCTCCACAGCCCATACGTCGCCAGCACTGCGCCAACGGGGACCGCGATGCCGCCCAGCACGAGCGCTGCCTTGAGCAATGCATTGCGCGTCGCCGGCCTGCGCAGGACGGGCAGGAAGCGCAGCAGTGTCGGCGTCGCCGCCGCCGCTGCCGCAACGACGCCGGCGACGGTGACATTTGTCGTCCATCGGATGCCTTCCAGGTGCAGGGCCCAAACAATGAGCGCGACGACGACGGCGGCGGCCGCAAGAAGGACGACCCAGGCCAGCAGCGGACTGTCCCGCTCGCGCCTGCGCAGGCTCACAGCCTGTACCACGAGGCCGAGGCACACGCCGCCGCCGACCACAAGGAACACCAAGCGCCAGGGGACCATCGACAGGGCTGGGTCCGCGGCCAGCAGCACGAAGGCGCACAGCGCGACGAGAAACAGCGGCGCAGTCCAGTTCAGCACCATCCCAGCCAGACCCGCAACGGCCATCGCCCAGCGTTCCTTGAGGTGGTCGGCCGAGAGGTACTTGGCGTGCTGGCGCAGGTAGCGCACCGCGTCAGTGTCCGGGCCGTGCGGGGCGGCGACTGCGGCCTCGCCGGCCGCGTCGTCTAGCCGGCGAGTCAGGAAGGCGCCGACGTAGCCGCCGCCCGAGACGGTGCTGAGATAGTCGACGTCACGCAGAAGCTTGCGGTCGGCCAGTACCTGGATCACGCCGAGGCAGAACGAGGCCGAGCGGATGCCGCCTCCGGACAGGCCGAGGCCGACCGCGTTGACCGGAGGGTCCTTGGTCTCGGCTTCGCCCCGACGCAGGCGAATCGCGGCCGTCTCCGCGGCGCTGATCTGGGCCGCAGTCTGCGCCGGGATCTGTTTGTCGGCCGCCAAGCCGAAGGGCAGGTCCGCCATAAGCTCGAGAAGACCGTCCTCGCCGAGGACCGGCGGCGCGAAGGCGTCCCGGCGC
This sequence comes from Methylobacterium sp. FW102-HT35C08, assembly GCF_058790235.1. Taxonomy (NCBI): domain Bacteria; kingdom Pseudomonadati; phylum Pseudomonadota; class Alphaproteobacteria; order Hyphomicrobiales; family Methylobacteriaceae; genus Methylobacterium; species Methylobacterium sp. FW102-HT35C08. The sequence goes on from NZ_JBYTCL010000002.1 coordinate 4,302,560, forward strand.
GCTGTGCCATAGGCCATCACGTGCAAGATGTCCGCGAATGCATTGAGCTTCACCTGCACGGCCGAAAGGTCGGCACGAAACGCGTCGGCGCCATCCCGAGAGCCGAGCCGCCCCTCGGCGTGCGCCCGGTGCCACTTCGCCGTCACCGGCCGCAGCTCAACATTGAGCATGTCGGTGGTGACCTGAGCGAAGCGCTTGCAGCCCGGGTTGTTCTTCATAGCCAAGCGGGCTTGCGCAAAGACTTCCCACAGGCTCTCGAGCGCCCTCGCTTCAACGCCGTACTGGTAGGGGAGCGGCTGCGTCGTAATCCGGGTGCGTAATTCGCAGAGTAGTTCGTGCGCTGCAGCCGCGTCTGCCGCTGCGCTAGCCACATCGTCGGCGGCCTCGTCAGAGGTCTCCCTCATACTCCCCATAAAATCCTCCTCGCTCGAAACTATGGTCCGGCAGGCTGCACGCGGCGTGAACCGAAGATCACAAAGTGGAAGTCGAACCACAGCCTCGGAGCACCGAAAATACAGATGAACCTGCTTGCGCGCTCATTGACATCAATACCTATCAGGCAGCGAACTGATTGCGGAGGAGATCCGCGATGACCTGCGCCGCATGCTCAGTCTGGTCGCCCGCGGCGATATTGCGCAAACGTCCGACGTGAGAAGCCGGGAGCGTGTGTTAGGTGAGACGGACACGTACAAGGCATGGGTCGTAGCCGGGCGCCTGCGGCCCGCGCGGAACCCTGGCGGAGGTTTGCAAAAGGCCGAGTTCCACGGCGTTGTCCCTCCTGGCACCCTAAAAGCTCCGAGAAGCACAAGGAGCTTGTTCACCTCAAGGACGGGAGTGCCTCTTCGGCGATGCCCAGCATCGGTCCTTGTGACGGTCGTTCTCGTTTTCCAGAATCCCAATCTTGCCTCCGAGTGCGACCCGCGCGTCAGCTACTCCCATGACCGCGAGGCGCGCCTGTGTGAACGCCTCCTCACGGGCCGGGGAGACCGCGTCGAGGCGAGCGTCTATTTCGACGTCGGTGCCGATGCGACGTTTCTTCTTTAGGCCAAGCCGGCGACCAAGGCGCCTCCTTCCGCCCTGGCTGCGCAGAGGCGACCATCGATCAGGAGGAAGGCCTCCGTGGTTCTGCGCCCCTCCCGCATCCCGCGAACGAGGCCCTCGAGTTGGGTCCAGCGCAGCACGGGCTCCGGCACGATGTCTACAACCGGCTTGTCGTCCCAGCCAGCGCACGAGCCGGCCAAGTGCCTGGAAAGTTTAAATATGTAGCCATCCGGCTTGAGATCGCCTGCGTACTGGGCGCGCGCCGGCTCGGCGCCGACGCGGACTAGAGCGCCACAAGCGAGTACAGCGCTCGGTCGATCTCGCGTTGCGGATATCCCAGCCGCGATCTGTCGTGCGCGTCACTGATCGACAGGACGACCGTCCGGCCGGGGAGCCGCGTCATAGAACCTTGCTCAGGCTCAGCAGCCTAGTACCAAGTGGGATTGCCGACAATAACTTAATAAGCATCTCGCTCTTCAGGCGCGTGAGCGAAGGACTAGGGTAAACGTCAGCCGAGCCGACGACCAACCGATTGAAGACGTCGAGCGGCTCAGACGGGCGAGGCAGCACGAGGACCGACCCCATAACCGCTTTCGCCACCGTCGGGGCGGCCTGAGCCAGCAAAGTGTTGCATCGTAGTCCCTCAGACAAGATTTCAAAGAGCAGGGGCTCGATCCATTCGGCCCCCCGGCCACAGGGAATACTTGCACGCCGGTCAAGCAGGAGCCGTGATGATAGGTCTGCTCGTGTCTTCGGCGCTGTCTGAGTTGGTGAATGGGAGATAGGCGTCGAGGTTAGGGCGCGCCGTCATCGCGTCACGGATTTCCGCCTCGTATAAGTTCCAGGCGCCCCCGCTCGACATCGATGTCGCCGTCGTGCAGCAGGTCTGTTCACCGCCAAAAGTAAAGGAACTAACATTCTCGTTCGCCATTCAGTACCGAATTTTCCTGCGTCCTACGAAGGTACTCTGACGCCGTTCTACACATGATAGACTTTATTGGGCTGTTGGTATAATCTTATCTATGGAGCGGGCAACGGCACCGTCAGCATCATTGGTGCCATGTAAGAATAAGTATGGCCACGCATCGATGCGCAATAAATCTGCTGCGGCAATGATCGAGCCAATTATTTCTGCCTTATTCGGCTACGATTTTTTTGTGTCTTATGCACATGATGACGGATCCGAATATCCAAAGGCGCTTTCGAAAGCACTCGAAGCGGAACCTTACCGCTTCAAGACACATATTGATACTAGGGATTATCATGTGGGAGATGATCTCGGACTACTGACGAGGCTACACGTTCGAAATTCGAAGCAACTAGTAATCATTGCCAACAAGTATGCCCTGACCCGATCCAAATGGGTGCGCAAAGAGTTGGACGTGTTTACTTCTTCTGGTAAGCGACCGATAATTATCGATTGCGGGAATACCCTCGGGGTTTATAATACAACGCCACCATTGCCAGATACTCTTCTTGAATGGCTGCAACTTAATCCCGACATTCTCCGTCATACCGAGCCCGAACAGCGGGTTTATCCGGGGGAAGAAACAGTTGCGCGACTCGCTGCAGCTTTCCACGGCGCTCGTGTAGAAGAGCGTCGCCGAAGAGCTGTAATGTGCACAATAGTCGTTTTGCTATTTTTGCTCGCTGGTTCCATTTTAGCTGGTACGATTGCGGAACTTCAACGGAGATCGGCTGACCAAGCAAGGCAGCACGCCGAAGGCACAGCGCAGGATGCAACTTTTACGACGGCAGAATTTATATACAATCTGTTCGGAGATAGCGCACTGTCGGACGGTCTCCCCTCGGATTTGAAGATCAGCATTATCGACACGGCTAAGCACGCTCTGAAAAAACTCGACGGCTCCAGCAAAGTTGCGGAGCCGATTCGGATCAGAGCGTATGCGGCTGCACGACTAACGGAGGCATCGTTAAATCTGGAAAATTACAGGCTCGATGACAGCGCAGCAGCCGCGATGGAGGCAAATCACCTCCTTCTTACTCTTCGACAGAATTACGGTAGAAGCGATGAGGTTGATGTTGATTTAGCAGCGTCATACGACAGATTGGCGGAAATCTCTAGAGCGCGCAGTTTGCCGTACGATGCCTGGCGCAATTATGTCGCCGCGATGCAGGTTCTTGATGAAATCAAGCAAAAAGATCGATCATTACAGCTCAATCAGCTTCGCCTCATACATAAATTGTTGGAATTTTCGGTTGAATATGAAGACGAGCCAACAATTCGTGCACGGGCCAGTCGTCTAATTGAACTGATCAATCTACGGCGCTCGGATCTTGATCCTTACAAAGCTATCAGATATATCATTTCCGCTGCGGAAGCTTATTCCGCGCTGGGCGATAACTCTACTGGCATTGAGCTTCTGCAAAAGGAGATTGCGAACTTTAATGCTCGCAGCACCACTATTGTTGGGGAAAGAGGGTATATTGGGCTGTTAGGAAGTCTGGCTCGCTTAGAGGATCGCATGGGAGCGAGTGAAGATGCTTTCGTTCATGCGCTGTCGGCGATGAAACGGAGCCAGAAGTTTATCGAGAGTCCAGAATCTCAACTGCGGGATCTGCAGCAGTACCTTGAGGATTGCGTAAACGTCACCAAAATATACACGCGTCGCCGCGAATTTGACTCCGCAGTTCCGGTTGTTGAGGCCGCAATCGCTGAAATATCAAGTTCTCGCTTCGAGAATGATCCCTCTGTGCGATATTTGAATGCGTGGATGCTGGCGGCGCTTGCAGATGTTCATCGTGGTAGATCCGATCTAGTGAATGCATTAAATCTATACCGTAGGAGTATAGATGTACTTACAGTGCAACGGTCGAATAGTATACCTCCATACTTATGGCGGAATTTACTCATCGATGTCTTGGGTCGTGTGTTACCTATTCTAAATAACAAAGGCGATTATTCCGAAGCCGCAGAGTATGCTCTTCAGAGGGGGGCTCTGGTTTTGCTCGACATCAAGTTACACCATGCTGATAAAATTCGTGCAGCAGATGTTGCTGGCGATGCGGCATGGTATCTCTTGCTCGGAGGAAGAGCTAGAGAGGCACTCAATTTTCTAGATGCCGCTCGCTCACTTATTGGGCATCCAGCACCGCTGGCACTCAAGCACATCGACATGAATTATGCTCACGTACTTATGCTTCTTGGTAGAGACGCAGAAGCAAGGCAGGCATATCGGAATCTATTTTCTGCACAGCTTGCTGCGGCAGATAACATTAAAAGTCAGGTCCTCGAAGATTTCAAATACATGAAGAAGGCTGGGCGCTGTACACGGCTCATGGTTGAGATTGTGGCGGAAGCAGAGTCGTGCGAAGGTATGCGGTGAGGTTTGCGGTGAAGTTTTGCCGGAGGCTGGACATGAAGATCCGATGTGCGGTTACCTTGGCCTTAACGGTCGTGCTTCAGGCGGTCTATGCTGAGCCGGTTAGTGCGCAAGTTGGCATCTTCGGCGATGAGTGGCGTGGAACTGAATGCCTGGTTCGTGACCCCACCGGAACTGAGCTTAACGTTCGAGAGCGGCCGGGCGGGAGAGTTATACAAACATTAAAGAACAATACTGGGGTTATTCCTGATAGAGGTGGCAAAAATAGTCCCTGGGTTGAAATACGGAAGGTTATCGATGGCAGATTAAGACCTATTGGATTTGTATGGTCCAAACATGTGGATTGCAACGCGGAGCTTCGCAAGACTAAATACCCCGTACTTCTCTCGTCAGATGCTGATGTTGCAGAAGTTGGGATAGGCTGGTTTGTAGGCAGTACAGACTACACAAAACGAGCAGGCTTAAGAAAATGCGCTTACCAGGGTGAAGGGCATACCGTAGGCATATCTGAGTCAATCGTAACCAAATATGAGAAACAAGGATTCAATTTCGCAAAAATTTGCCTTGCACTTGCGAGTGGCGATACGCGCTATGACCCGGAAACTGGAAAAAGACTTGCCACCTATTTGTTCGTCGGGTGGCCTGATTATGGCATACCCGAAGAATTCGCTTTAGAGATTCCAAGATGTTATAAGACTGGTGAAATCCGCGGTATGGGAACGTATTTTCATAGTTTCAATCCGTCAGGCTGTAAGTTAAACTTCCACCCTTGGACAGGAAGAAAATTAGATGCGAGTGAAGCGGGTGCTTATAGAAGCGCCTTGCGAATTAGCGCCGGCGGCGAAGCAGGCCCAAGCTCGACGCCGGAATCGGAACTTCGTCAGAGTAAGATGGCTAAAGGTGATTCGACGACGCTAGGAGAGTTAAAGATGCTAACGGGAGTTGCTGCAAAAAGCAATGATGCCGGAAAAATGAAACCAAATAAGAATTGATTGTTTTGAGTGAGTGCCACCTACGAGCAGGTAGAGTCGATCGTTGTCGAGGCACACGCTAGGAGCCCGTCCGATAAGGGCTCCATAAGGCACCCGCCAGATGGCTTTGTGCCCTCATCGCCCAGCGCGAGAGTGCTGACGGAGGAACGGCCTTTAGCCTCATAGGCGACTTATCGGACGGGTTCTAAGCCAGATGATCTTAACCAGACCCACCGCGCTAGCCGCGGAACGTGGCCGGCTATGGAATCGCGCTTGAGCACCTCCGGCACCTGCGAGCCTCCTGCGTTGCTGCTGCACTGCCTCGCGGATAAGGTCATTTTGGACCGGGGTTTGCACGATGAGGCGACGGCGCGCGTCGTCTTGCGCGGGGGCGCGGTCAACCAACTCACGATCAAGCGGGCGGTCGGTCGTTTGGAGGCGTTGTCGCGCTGTGCGGAGATGCGGGACCGAATCATCGCCCTGGCCCGCAGCGATATCCCGGATGAGGCGATCGCCGCGCCACTTGACTGGCGAGGGGCATCGCTCACCCAGGTAAACCGGGCGTGTGCTGCCCGTGACGGTCAGCGCATACGCCAGCAGGCCGGATTAGCGGCGATGTCGCCACGGTGAGGCTGGTGCCATGCCTCGGATCTGCTGGGCGTCCAGGTCCTTGCACGCCGACTGAACATCCCCATGAAATGGCTCTGCGTCCAGATCCGAGCCGGCCGCATCTTGACCGACAAACCGCTGGATTCCTTTGGAGTTGATTTGCCCCTAGCTGTCTCACGGCGGTCCGTCTTATCTTCGTTACGGATTCGAACATGTGCTGGAGCACCGAGGCCTTCCAGCGGTCGATCGGCAATTTAGCTGCTACTGGCTGGAAGTTGGCGCCTCCCTCGACTGGCTACAGTTCGTAGGTTCGGAGTGACGCCACGTCCGGCGGCGGCGAGGACTCGCCCGGCACGGCCGATCCGAGCACCTGGATGCCGTTGAGCCCGAAATTGCCGGCCTGTGCAGTCGAGCCCACCGAACTTCCGGAAGGCCGAGCGATCCCGGACGACATCTGCGACGGCGATCCCGATGAGGCGCCCGTGCTCGGCAGCGTCTGCCCGTTGGAGAACCGATCCGCGTAGTCCTGAGTGGTCGCCATCCGCGCCGCGTTCTCGCCACCCGGGCGGTCGCAGCCCGCGAACTTCCATGCATCCACCCCGTCAAGGCGGTGGCCCTCCTCAGAGCCCTGCGCGTTCTGGAGGGCCTGCATGAGCTGCGGGTTCTCCTGGAGCAGCAACTTCGCCTGCGCCACCGCGGGGTCCCTCGCACCCTGTGTGAAGGCTCGCATCTTGTCGTGTCGATCGTCTCGCCACGATGGGATGCCACCCGATGTGCCGGCCTGCCCGCTCTCGCTCGAGTCGGATTACGAGCCGTTGATGTTGCTCGTGCAGCGGGATGAGCGGCGCACACCATAGCGAGAAACCGCGAGAGCGCGGCTCGTACGGGCGGGAGCGTGCTGAGTGCATGCCGGGGTGCGCTGCCGAGCCCGACTGCCGCTGTCGACCTTCTGAGCGCCGTCTAGTGCGTTCGGAAGCTCGACGCCTCGGCAGGCCTGAGTGTCGCTTAATTCAGCTCTGGGAGTCGGCGATAGCGGCACCTGTGCCGCGGCTGACGTGAAACGCGTGTTTGATCGGCAGGCAAAATGCGCCAGCCTGGCGAAGCGCAAAACGATTTAGGCGGGGCAATCCGAATCCACCGCCACCAGCTTCGGCAGCTCGGATCCGATTGCGCCCACCCAAGAGCGGACAATTCCGTGCGCTGTTACGTAAGATGTTACGTTTGAGGCAGGCGAGAAAGCCCGAAGAGGGCGTTTCTGCATCTAACTAGCTGAAAATCTTGGTGGGCGCACTAGGGTTCGAACCTAGGACCCGCTGATTAAGAGGTAGCTGCTGCTGAAACCGGACCGCGCTTCGGTGCCGCACCCCTGCCCGCAGCCGAATGAATGATCTCGTTTGGATGCCGCAGCACTTCTAGCCCAATTTCCCTTATTTGCCGTGAGCACCAAATAAGGGAACGTTAGCTAAGTGCTTGAAGCTTATGGCGCGCCCGAAAGGATTCGAACCTCTGACCCCCAGATTCGTAGTCTGGTGCTCTATCCAGCTGAGCTACGGGCGCCTGACACGGCGGCGGGGTCTTGGCCCGCCGGTGTGAGGGGGCTTCTAGAGGCTCGGATCGGGCTTGGCAAGACACCTCGTTACATCACAGCGCATGACGCGCACGGCACGGGCCTCACCCCCACGCGGTCGATGCGAAAACGCCATCGCCCATCCACCGCGACCGCAGACCGGCCGCCCGATCCAGCTACGGTGTCCGCGCGCTCGCCCGCACCCGCTCCTCCGCGGCCCGAATCGCCTCCGGCGTGCCGACATGCAGCCACTGGCCGTCGAGGCGCAGGCCGAAAAGCCGGCCGGCCTCGATCGCCCGGTCAAACAGGAGGTTGAGCGAGAAGGCGCCCTCCGGCGTGTCGGCGAACAGGCTCGGGCTCAGGATCGCCACCCCCGCGTAGATGAAGGGGGCGACCTCGCGCTCCCCGCGGCGCTCCAGGCGTCCATCCGGCTCCATCACGAAGTCGCCGGCGCCCTCGTAGCCGAGGCTGGTGGCGGTGGGGGCCACCAGCAGCAGGCAATCCATGCGGTGCGCGTCCCAGCGGCCGATCAGCCGGCTCAGGTTGGAGGCCGGTCCTTCGAGCCAGAACGAGTCCGAGTTCAGCACCACGAAGGGCGCCGCGCCCAGAAGCGGCAGCGCCTTGCGGATGCCCCCGCCGGTCTCCAGAAGCGCCGCGCGCTCGTCCGACACGATCGTGGCCGGCCCCCGGCCCGACTCCTCCGCCCGCCGGGCGAGATGGCCCTCGATCAGGTCGGCGAGATAGTGGACGTTGACCACGGCCGTGCCGATCCCGGCCTCCGCGACCCGGTCCAGGGCGTGGTCGAGGAGCGCCTTGCCGGCGACCTCCACCAGCGGCTTGGGCACCGTGGCAGTCACCGGACGCATGCGCTTGCCCAGGCCCGCGGCCAGGACGAAGGCGCGGCTGACGGCTGGCTTGAGCTCGCTCATGCGATCGAAGGTCCGATGGTCAGGATTCGGGGGCGGGGCTGACGAGGCCCGGCAGATGCGCCGCGTGCCAGTCGCGCAGCCCCGCGAGCGCGGGATGGGCGAGATTGCGGGCGAGGTAGCCCTCGATCCGCGGCAGGTGAGCCAGATAGCCGGGCTTGCCGTCGCGCCGGTCGAGCCGCGCGAAGATGCCGAGGATCTTGGTGGCTCGCTGCGCGGCGAGCAGGGCGTAGGCCGTGGCGAAGGCGCCGACGTCGAAGGCCGGATCCCGCCCGCGGCGCTCGCGGGCGTAGAGCCCGAGCAGCCGCAGCTCGAACTCGGCGGAGCTGTCGACCCGAGCATCCTGCAGCAGCGAGGCGACGTCGTAGGCCGGATGACCCATCACCGCGTCCTGGAAGTCGATCAGGCCGACCCGCTCCAGCCCGTCGCGCTCGGGCAGCCAGATCAGGTTGGGCGAGTGGTAGTCCCGCAGCGTCCAGGTCGGCCGGTCCGGGACCGCGCCTTGAAGGGCCGCCCGCCACAAGTCGACGAAGTCCGATCGCGCCTCGGCCGACAGCGTGGCATCCCGGATCGCGGGCGCGTACCAGTCGGGCATCAACTCGGCCTCGAACAGCAGCGCCTCCGTGTCGTAGGGCGGCAGCACGTGCTCGATCCCGTCCGCCACCGGCAGGACCGGGGGCAGCGGCGTCGCGTGGAGCTTGGCGAGCAGCCGCACGGCCTCGGCGTAGCGCTCGGGCCGCGGCGCGCCGGCCTCGATCACCGGCTCGCTGCCGAGATCCTCCAGGATCAGCAGTCCCTCGGCGAGGTCCTCGCCGTAGATCTTCGGCGCCGAGAAGCCGAGCGCCCGCAGGCCCCGGTCGAGGGCCACGAAGGCGTGGACGCTCTCGGCCAGATGCACGATCGCGCTGTAGGGCTTGCCGTCGCGCACCGGCGGCCCGTCGGGCCGGGGCGGGGCGATCATCAGCACGGCGCTGGTGCCGTCGGGCTTGGTCAGGCGCTCGTAGGCGCGGGACGAGGCGTCGCCCTGCATCAGCGTGCGCTCGGCCACATCCCAGCCGCTGCGGTCGAGGAGCCGGCGCACCGCCCGGGCCCGGTCGAGGCGGGCCCGCATGCCGCCGGTGCCGTCGATCCGGGCGAGCCGCGCCTCGGGGCCGAACTCCGCCCGCAGGGACAGGTCGACGGTCAGCACCGGGGCGTCGCGGGGCGACAGCCGGTCGGGCCATTCGACGAGCGTGATCGCATCCTCGGCCATCTCGTCGAAGCCGAGCTCGACCAATTCATCGGGGTCGCGCAGCCGGTAGAGGTCGGCGTGGATGATCGCGCGGCCGTCCAGGGCCGTGTAGGGCTGAATGAGCGTGAAGGTCGGGCTCGGCACCTCGAGGCGCGGATCGCCGGCGAGTTCGCGGATCACCGCGCGGGCGAGCGTCGTCTTGCCGCCGCCGAGACCGCCCGACAGGGCCACGACGTCGCCCGGACGCAGGAACTCGGAGAGGAACAGGCCGAGATCCTCGGTCGCCGTCTCTTCCGGAAGCACGAACTCCCACGGGGCCGGCGGCGCGGACGCGCCCGCCCCCTCGTCGGCCCTCTGACCGTCCCGATCGTCTCCGTCCAAAGCCCGCCTCCGAGACCAGAGGGCGCATGGTCCGGAAACACGCCACGGATGCAAGCGTTTCCGGCCGCGGTTGTGCGCTTCCCGCCGGCCCGGTGCATCGAAACCACGCTCGCTGTGCCGCGAAAAGATCAGCTGCGCCGGAGATCGCCGTCGTCGCGGGAGATGCCGTGCGCTCTGATGCGCGAGGCGAGCGTCGTCGGGCGCAGGCCGAGCAGCGCGGCCGCGCCTCCGGGCCCGGAGATCCGGCCGCCCGCCAGCGCCAGGGCTGCGACGATCTCGGCGCGGTCGCGGGCGCGGCGCTCGGCCTCGGTGGGCGGCCGTCCATCGGGTGCGGCGACCGGCAACCGGACCGGATCGGGCGTCCGGGCTGGCTCGCCGTCGGGCAGATCGAGGCGGAGCCGCCCCCTGGCACTGAGGATCGCCGCCCGCTCGATCACGTTCTCCAGCTCGCGGACATTCCCCGGCCAGGCGTAGCGGCAGAGGCGCCGGACATCGCCCTCCGAGAGCCGCGGCTCCGGGATGTTGAGGCGGCGCGCCGCCGCCGTGAGCAGATGCTGGGCGATCGGAGGAATGTCCTCGGGACGCTCGCGCAGGGGTCGCGCCTGGATCGGGAAGACGTTGAGACGGAAGTAGAGGTCCTCGCGGAAGCGCCCGCTCGCCACCTCGGCGCGCAGGTCGCGATTGGTGGCAGCCACCACCCGCACGTCGACCGCACGGGTGCGCGCCTCGCCGACCCGCTCGAAGGAGCGCTCCTGCAGCACGCGCAGCAGCTTGCCCTGCAGGTCCAGGGGAATCTCGCCGACTTCGTCGAGGAACAGCGTGCCGCCATCGGCGAGCTCGAACCGGCCGACACGGTCGCGGAGTGCGCCCGTGAAGCTGCCCTTGGCGTGGCCGAAGAACTCGCTCTCGAACAGGTCGCGCGGAATCGCCGCGCAGTTCACGCGGATCATCGGGTGGGCGCTGCGGCGGCTCGCTTCGTGGATCGCGCGGGCGATCAGCTCCTTCCCGGTGCCGGACTCGCCGGTGATCAGCACGGTGGCGTCGGTACCGGCCACCAGATCGATCTGCCGGAGCGTCGCCGCGATGGCCGGCGAGCGGCCGATGATGCCCTGGTGATGGCGCTCGGCCCGGATTTCCTCCTTCAGATATGCGTTCTCCAGCTCCAGGCGCTGCCGCAGCGTGTCGACCTCGGCGAGCGCGCTCTTCAGCCGGCGCTCGTCCTCCCGCCGCTGGCTGACGTCGCGGAACACGATCACGGCGCCCAGCAGGCGGCCGCGGTCGCGGATCGGCGTCGAGGTGTACTCGACGGGAAAGGACGTTCCGTCCGCCCGCCAGAAGACCTCGTGATCGACCTGACGCACAGCGCCGTCCCGGAAGGCCGCGTAGATCGGGCAGTCCCGGTGCGGATAGGTGCTGCCGTCCGGGTGCGTGTGGTGCACGGCGGCGTGCATGTCCTTGCCGACGAGGTCGGCGGCCGCCCAGCCGAGCATCCGCTCGGCGGCCGGGTTGACGAAGGTGGTCACGCCCTCGGCGTTGACGCCGTAGATCCCCTCCCCGGCTGCCCGAAGGATCAGCTGGTTGCCGTGCTCGATGTCGCGGAAGATCCGCTCCATGCGCTGCCACTCGGAAAGACCCGCGCGCATGTAGGCCTCGGCCTCGCCGTCGACCTGCCGGCGATGGACAGTGTCGGGATCCGCGAGAGTCACGAGGAGAAGCGTCGGCCCGCCCGGAAGCGGGAAGGCCGCCGTCTCGACCCGCAGGTCGCGGCCGGCGGCGTCGCGCGGCGCGAGCGCGCGCGTCCACCAATGCCCTTTCGCCAGGACGGCCTGGGTGAAGACCGTGAGGGCGGCGAGCTGCCCGGGATAGAGCGCGCTGGCCCGCGCGCCACGCAACGTCTGACGCGGATGGCCGAGCAGTCGTACCGCCGCGGGATTGGCGTCCGCGATCCGGTCCTCCTCCGGAGCAAGGACCAGCATCGGATCCGGGCTGGCCTCGAAGATGGGACCGAATGGGAACGGCTCTCTGGACTCACGAGATCTCGTCATCCGTTGACGATATCTCGTTTCCGACGAGATGTCGTGAATGCACGCGCCGCAGCCAACATTCTGTAGAGACGCATGTTTTCGTGCAGGCAGTGCCTGGCACAACGTTTGCCGAAGATCATGCGACCGCCGTCGGTCGTCGCAGTGCCAAGAGACGCGCCGCGCCGATCTCAAGGCGGGCAGCCTTCCGTGCTCGGTCGCGGCCGTTTCCCCTCACCGGGCGCGGTCCGGGTGCGCACCCCTCGGGGGTGGGGTGAGACCGCGACTTGTCCGCGGTCTCACCCGAGCCAAACCGACGGTCGACCTGGGAGCGGACGATGAAGCGCGAGGACCTCACCGAGAAGCTGCTCGACATCAAGCGCGAGAAGGGCTGGAGCTGGAAGCATATCCATGAGGAGATCGGCGGGCTGTCGCCGTTCCTGATCACCGCAGCCTGCATGGGGCAGATGAAGCTGCCGAAGGCCCAGGCCAAGCGGGCGGCCGAGTTGTTCGGCCTGACGGTCGCCGAGGAGCGCATGCTCAATGAGCCGCCCTACCGGGGCTCGATCCCGTCGATGCCGCCCACCGACCCGCTGATCTACCGGTTCTACGAACTGGTGATGGTCTACGGCACGACCTTCAAGGAGCTGATCCAGGAGGAGTTCGGCGACGGCATCATGTCGGCGATCGACTTCAACATGGACATGGCCCGCGAGGCCAACAACAAGGGCGACCGCGTGCGGCTCACCATGTCGGGCAAGTTCCTGCCGTACAAGTATTACGGCAACGACGACGACACGCCGGAATACGGGTTCAAGGAGGGGTGAGCGGTCCGGAGATTTTCAAGATCGTCTGAACAGCGTGTCGTCCCGGGGCCGCGCAGCGGAGCCCGGGACCCAGAGCCGCCGACGTGCCGGATCCTGGCAGAACCGCGGTTCTGGATTCCGGGCTCGCCTTCGGCGCCCCGGAATGACGGTGTCCGCTCCGCCTGTCTGATCGTCAAGCGGCCGGCTGCGCGCCCGGCTCCAGGTAATCCTGCACCGGCTGGGCCGGGCCGCCCCGCATCAGCACGTAGAGGAACGGCACCAGAAGCAGCGTCGCCGGCGTCGCGAAGGCGATGCCGCCCATGACGGCGCGGGCGAGCGCGGCGTTCTGCTCGCCGCCCTCGCCGGTGCCCAGCGCCATCGGGATCAACCCGAGGAACATCGCCGAGGCGGTCATCAGCACCGGCCGCAGACGGGTCTCGCCCGCGGTGATCGCCGCCTCCAGGGCGCTGCAGCCGGTTTCCTCCCGGTGCTCCTTGGCGAAGGTGACGAGCAGGATCGAGTTCGCCGAGGCGATGCCCACCGACATGATCGCCCCGAAGATCGACGGGATCGAGAACGTGGTCCCGGTGATGAACAGCGCGAAGGTGATGCCGCAGAAGGCCATCGGCAGGGCCGCGATCACCACGAAGGGGTCGCCCCAGCTCTGGTAGTTCACCGCCATCAGCAGGTAGACGGCGATCAGCGCGATGGCGAGGCCGACCTCCAGGCGGAAGAAGGCCGAGCGCATGTTCTCGATCTGGCCGCGCACCGTGATCTTGTCGGGCGCCTCCAGGTTCTTCTGCTCGTCCTGGACGATCGCGTCGATGTCGCGGGCCACCGCGCCGAGATCCCGGTCCTGAACCGAGGCGAAGATGTCGAAGGTCGGCTGGATGTTGACGTGGCTGATCATGGTCTGCGTCGGCACCCGGCGGATGTCGGCGAGGCTGGAGAGCAGCGTCAGCACGCCCGGACCCGAGCCGGTGGTCGCGGCGCGCACGAACATCGGCGTGTTGCGCAGGTCGGTGAGCGAGCTGTTGCGGTATTCGGGCGTCTGCACCCAGAGCTGGTAGGGAATGCCGGTCTTCGGATCGGGCCAGAAGTTCGGCGTCACCTGGTAGCTGCCCGACAGCGAGATATTCATGTTCTGCGCCACCTGCTGCTCGGTCAGCCCGAGTTCGGAGGCGAGGCGCCGGTCGACATCGACGTAGAATTGCGGCTCGTTGACGATCTGCTGCAGGTGCACGTCGACGAGGCCCTTGGTGTGCTTCAGCCGCTGCACGATGCGCTGGGCGACCTCCAGGTCCTTCTCCTTGTGGCGGCCGGAGACCTGCACGTCGATCGGGGTGATCACGCCGAAATTCAGGATCTGGGTGATCATGTCGGCGGGCTGAAAATAGACGATCACGTCGGGGAAGCGCTTCATCAGAACCGCACGCAGGCGCTTCTGATAGCCGGCCACCGGGTGGTGCCCCTCCTTGAGGCTGATCAGCATCTGGCCGTCGTTGTAGGAGACGAACGAACCGTCCGAGAACGCGAAATTGTAGTTGTTCGACGGCAGGCCGATGTTCTGGAGGATCTGGTCGACCTCATCCGGCGGGATCACCTCGCGGACCGTGTCCTCGATCTCGGCGAAGACCTGCCGGGCGGTCTCGATGCGCATGCCGGTGCGGGTGCGCAGATGCATGGTCATCTGGCTCGCCTCGATCTGCGGGAAGTAATCCTGGCCGACGAACACGAACAGCACCCCGGTCAGGCCGAGGACGCCGCCGACCGCGCCGAGGGTGACGATCCGGTGGCGCAGCACCGCGTGGAGCAGGCCGACATAGCCCCGATGGAACCGCGCGAAGCCGCGCTCGAAGTGGCCATGGATCCAGGCGGCAAGCCGCATCACGGGGGCGCCGACGAGACCGAGTCCCTGAGCGATCCGGCCCCGGCGGGGGGCCTCGTGCGCGGCCCGATCCTTGGCGTGCTTCTGCCGGTATTCCGGCGCTACGATCACGTCGATCAGCAGCGGCACCAGGGTGCGTGACAGCAGGTAGGAGGTCAGCATCGCGAACACGACCGCGAGCGCCTGCGGGGTGAACAGGTACTTTGGCGTGTCGGTCAGCGCGAACACCGCCGTGAAGGCGGCGCAGATCGCCAGCGTCGAGATCAGGGCCGGCTTGGCGATCCCGGCGGCGCCGTGGACCACGCTCTCGCGGAACTCCTCGCCCTCCTCGAACAGCCGGTAGGTGTTCTCGATCGCCACCGTAGCGTCGTCCACCAAGATGCCGACCGCGAGCGCGAGGCCGCCGAGCGTCATGACGTTGATGGTCTGGCCCAGGGCCGCCAGCACGGCGAGCGAGGTCATCACGCAGAGCGGGATCGAGATCAGCACGATGATGGTCGAGCGCCAGGAGCCGAGGAACAGCAGGATCGCGAGCCCCGTCAGCGCCGCCGCCGTGAGCGCCTCGTGCAGCACGCCCTCGATGGCGTTCGAGACGAAGACCGACTGATCGAACAGCTGCTTGATCGACAGGCCTTCGGGCGCCGCCGCGCGGATCGTCGGCATCGCCGCCTTAACGTTGTTGACGACGTTGAGGGTCGAGGCGGTGCCGTTCTTGATGATCTGCATCAGCACGGCCTGCCGGCCGTCGGCGCTGACCACGTTGACCTGCGGCGGGCCGCCGTCCCGGACATAGGCGACGTCCCGTATCAGAACGGGCTGCCCGGCGACCACCTTGATCGGCGCGGTGTTGAGCGTCTCGATCGACGGCGGGGTGGCGTTGAGCTGGACGGGATATTGCTGCTCGCCGATCTTGGTGAGACCGGACGGCACCGTCAGGTTCTGGGCCGTCATGGCGTTGGTGACGTCGAGCGGCGTCAGGCCGAGCGCCTGCAGGGCGTTGAGATCGAGATCGACCATGATCTGCCGGGGAGCGCCGCCGAACGGGGACGGCAGGGTCGAGCCCGGGACCTGCGCGAGTGTCTGGCGGATCCGGTACTGGGCGTAATCGTAGACCTCGTTGAGGCTCTGCTTGGCCGAGGTCAGGGCGAGTTGGATCACTGGCACCGACGAAGCCGAATAGCGTACGATCACCGGCGGTTGCGTGCCGGTGGGCATCACCGCGCGGATCGAATTGGTGGACGACACGACCTGCGCGATGGCGAGGTCGATGCTGACTGAGGGGTCGAAGTAGATCCGCTGGACCGCCGTGCCCTGGAGCGTCGTCGACTCCATGCGGCGGATGTTGTTCACGTTGTTGGAGATGCCGTACTCGGCATAGGTGGTGATGCGCTGTTCCATCTCCGGCGCCGAAAGGCCGGTATAGGTCCAGACCACCACGACGACCGGGATATCGACGACCGGCAGCACGTCCTTGGGCGTGACGAGGATCGCCCCGACGCCGCCGAGCATCATCAGCACCGCGAGCACGTAGGTCGTGATCCGGAACTTGAGGGCGTAGAGGACGAGGCCCATGCGGTCTCCGCCGGCCGGCGGCGGGCCGGCAACTCCGCGTTGTGTACCGGCACACCGGACACCCGGTATGTTTCGGTATCACGTCCAGGGAGGCAAGGGGCGGGCCGCTTCGCCGCAGGGTCGTGGCCGTTTCCGCCGCCGAGGCGGGACCGCGCGGTCGAGCCGCCGGTCGGGGGACAGGGCCCGCATGAAAAAGGGCGCGCGCCGGTTCCGGCACGCGCCCTGAGAGATCCGCCCGGGCCGTTAGGCGTCCGGGCGATCCGATTCGTGGCTCTTACAGGCCGCCGAACTTGTAGTTGAAGCCAGCGCGGACGATGCTGCCCTCGGTCCGGAAGCGCGAGATGTAGCCCGAGCCGACGCCGACGCCCGGGATCGCGCCGACGAGCACGTTCCGGCTGCCGAGATCGTAGTGGACGTACTCGGCCTTGACCGTCAGGGCGTCGTACTTCAGGCCCAGATACCGGCCCACCGCGAAGGTGTTCAGGAAGCTGTCGGTCGGCAGCGCGAACTCGATGCCGCCGCCGTAGGCGAAGCCGGTCTCGAAGTCGTCGTGGCGGCCGGCGAAGGCGAGGGCGCCGGTGGGCGAGAAGAAGTTCGCGTCGTAGGACACGTTGCCGTAGGCAAGGCCGCCCAGGCCGTAGACCATGACACGGTCGAAGGCGTAGCCGACACGGCCCACGAGCGTGCCGATCCAGTCGGTGCTCTGCCGGAAGCTGCTCAGCGCACCGGTGCTGCCGAGGTAGGCGCGGTTCTTGGCCAGATCGGTCCAGTCGATGCTGTTGGCGATGCCGACCACGATGCCCGAACCCGGGGTGAACTGGTAGTTGAAGCCGGCCGTGCCGCCGATGTTGGCGAAGCCGTCATCGGAGATCCGGGTCGCCGCCGGGCGGGCGCCCGTCGCCACGTTGGCGGCGTTCACCGGCGAGATGCCGACCGTGGTGATCCGCTGGCTGTCGGTGAAGGTGTAGGCGGTCTCGAGACCGCCGTAGAAGCCCGTCCAGGTGAAGACCGGCACCGGCGTGAACACCGGCGGCGGCGCGGCGCGGCGCGGCAGGTCGGCGGCCGAAGCGGCGGTCGCGACCAGGGTCGAGGCGGCGGTGGCGAGGAGGAGCTTCTTGATCATGGTGGCGAGATCCGACGTTTCGCGTTGTTGCCCGCAGTTAAGCTCGGCCGCACTAATCCCGCTATGCCCGCAATGCCACACTGTGACCTGAAAGCGCCCGAACACTGCCGAGGACTGCTATCGCCCCGTGCACGATTCGCCCTCGGCGCTTGACAGCGGACCGCCCGCCAGACGCGCTTCGCGCGCCAGAGCTTGATCGCGGGCGGCCGACCCTCTAAGCGGACCGCGCTTTTCGCCCCGTTCCGAGTTCGGGGCGGCCGAGTCAATCCGGGGCACCGATCCGGTCCCCGCGCAGGAACGGGAATCATGGGCAAGGAAAAGTTCTCCCGCACCAAGCCGCACTGCAACATTGGCACGATTGGCCACGTTGACCACGGCAAGACGTCGCTGACGGCGGCGATCACGAAGGTTCTGGCGGAGTCGGGCGGCGCGACGTTCACGGCCTACGACCAGATCGACAAGGCACCGGAGGAGAAGGCGCGCGGGATCACGATCTCGACGGCGCACGTGGAGTACGAGACGCAGAACCGGCACTACGCGCACGTGGACTGCCCCGGCCACGCCGACTACGTGAAGAACATGATCACGGGCGCGGCGCAGATGGACGGCGCGATCCTGGTGGTGTCGGCGGCCGACGGCCCGATGCCGCAGACCCGCGAGCACATCCTGCTGGCGCGTCAGGTCGGCGTTCCGGCGCTGGTGGTGTTCCTCAACAAGGTCGACATGGTCGACGACGAGGAGCTTCTGGAGCTGGTCGAGCTGGAGGTGCGCGAGCTCCTGTCGAAGTACGATTTCCCCGGTGACGACATCCCGATCACCAAGGGCTCGGCGCTGATGGCGCTGGAGGACAAGGAGCCGAAGATCGGCAAGGAGGCGGTCCTGGCGCTGATGGCGACCGTGGACAGCTACATCCCGCAGCCGGAGCGTCCGATCGACCTGCCGTTCCTGATGCCGATCGAGGACGTGTTCTCGATCTCGGGCCGCGGCACGGTGGTGACGGGTCGCGTCGAGCGCGGGATCGTGAAGGTCGGCGAGACGGTTGAGATCGTCGGCATCCGCGACACGCAGACCACGACGGTGACGGGCGTGGAGATGTTCCGCAAGCTGCTCGACCAGGGTCAGGCGGGCGACAACGTCGGCGTGCTGCTGCGCGGCACGAAGCGCGAGGACGTGGAGCGCGGCCAGGTCGTGTGCAAGCCGGGTTCGGTGAAGCCGCACGCCAAGTTCAAGGCCGAGGCGTACATCCTGACCAAGGAAGAGGGTGGCCGTCACACGCCGTTCTTCACGAACTACCGGCCGCAGTTCTACTTCCGCACGACGGACGTGACCGGGATCGTGACGCTGCCCGAGGGCACCGAGATGGTGATGCCGGGCGACAACGTGACCATGGACGTGGTGCTGATCGTGCCGGTGGCCATGGAGGAGAAGCTGCGCTTCGCCATCCGCGAGGGCGGCCGCACCGTCGGTGCCGGCGTCGTCGCCGCCATCAACGACTGAAGCCCGATCCGGGGCGGCGTCCTGTGCCGCCCTGCCCTGCCCTGCCGCGCCGGTCCTCGTCTCGACGGGGGCCGGCGTCGCCGTGTTGGGGCGGTGACACGGTTTTTCGGCGGGGCAACGCCACGACCCCGCATCCGGAGCGCCCCTTCCCGCACGCAGCCTCTTGCAAGCCGAGCCCCGATGAGGCATTGGGCGGTGCGCTAGGAGTGTAGCTCAACTGGTCAGAGCGCCGGTCTCCAAAACCGGAGGTTGCGGGTTCGAGTCCCTCCACTCCTGCCAGATTCCCGGCCCGTCAGAGAACCTGCCCGATTGCGCGCGGCAGCCCGGTCGACAAGCCGGGGGAGTTGCGCTAGAGCGGGCGCAATCCGAGATCTGAAGCGACCGTCGGTGCGGGCCCATCCGGGTCCTCGGCGCCGATATTCGCATTCCCGGATGCGGTCTCTGCCTCGGGGCCGAACACGCACAGACACTGGCGCCATGGCATCGAACGAAGCGACCAAGAAGGTGGACCTGGTGCGCGGCGCAGCCCGCGGCCCTGCGAACCCGCCGCCGGCCCGGCCGGCGACGCCGGCGCGCGCGCCGCAGAAGCGCGCCACGCCGGGCGAGTTCTTCGCGCAGGTCCGCGACGAGGCGCGCAAGGTCACGTGGCCGAGCCGCCGGGAGACCACGATCACGACGATCATGGTCTTCGTGATGGTCGTGGCCGCCAGCCTGTTCTTCACGGTCGTGGATCAGGCCCTGCGCTTCCTGGTCGGCCTGATCCTGGGCGTCTGAGTCGGAGGCGTCGGAGGGCGGCTCGCCGCCGGTCGGGGGAGACCCCGCGGACTTGTCGGAGTTGAACGGAACCGTGTCGAAGCGCTGGTACATCGTCCACGCCTACTCGAACTTCGAGAACAAGGTTGCCCAGTCCATCAAGGACCAGGCGGCCCAGCGCGGGCTGACCGAGCTGTTCGACGAGGTGATGGTCCCGACCGAGAAGGTCGTGGAGGTTCGCCGCGGCCGGAAGGTCGACGCCGAGCGCAAGTTCTTCCCCGGCTACGTCCTGGTGAAGTGCGACCTGACCGACGAGGTCTACCACCTCATCAAGAACACCCCGAAGGTCACGGGCTTCCTCGGCGCCGACAAGTCGAAGCCGGTTCCGATCCCCGATGCCGAGGCCGAGCGGATCAAGGGCCAGGTCGCCGAGGGCGTCGACCGGCCGAAGCCCTCGATCTCCTTCGAGATCGGCGAGACCGTCCGGGTCGCCGACGGCCCGTTCGCCAGCTTCAACGGGACCGTCGAGGAGATTGACGACGCCCGCTCCCGCCTCAAGGTGGCCGTGTCGATCTTCGGCCGCGCGACCCCGGTGGAGCTGGAATACGCCCAGGTCGAGAAGGCCTGAGCCTCCTGATTTCGGCGGCCCTGAAGCCGCCCCGTCCTTCCGGCCGACGCTGAGCGGCGGCCGCGAGCTTGCCCCATCCTCCTGAGGCTGGGGCATCATCCGCGGGAGATCCGCCCGGCCTCGCCTCCGGGATCCACGGCTCGCACCGCGACCTGCAACCGTCCGACCCGCCGCGCTTCAGGCCGCGTGGGGGCGGATTCTCATTGGGAGCAGTCCCATGGCGAAGAAGATCACGGGCTACGTGAAGCTTCAGGTCCCGGCCGGCGCGGCGAACCCGTCGCCGCCGATCGGCCCCGCGCTCGGTCAGCGCGGCCTCAACATCATGGAATTCTGCAAGGCCTTCAACGCGAAGACCGCGCAGATGGAGAAGGGCACCCCGATCCCGGTGATCATCACCGCGTATCAGGACCGCTCCTTCACCTTCGAGATGAAGCAGCCCCCGGTCACCTTCTTCCTGAAGAAGGCCGTCGGCCTGAAGCTCGGCAAGAAGCCGGCCTCCGGCTCCAAGACCCCCGGCAAGGGCCCGACCGTCGGCAAGATCTCCGAGGCGCAGCTGCGCGAGATCGCCGAGAAGAAGATGCCCGACCTCAACTGCGACTCGATCGAGTCGGCCGTTGCCATGATCCGCGGCTCCGCCCGGGCCATGGGCCTTGAAGTCACGGCCTGAGGGAGGACATCATGGCTAAGGAAGGCAAGCGCATCCGCGCCGCCCGCGAGGGCATCGAGGTCACCAAGCTCTATCCCCTCGACGAGGCGATCAAGCTGGTGAAGGAGCGGGCGACCGCGAAGTTCGACGAGACCGTCGAGGTCTCGATGAATCTCGGCGTTGACCCCCGTCACGCCGACCAGATGGTCCGCGGCGTCTGCAACCTGCCGAACGGCTCCGGCCGGACGGTGCGCGTGGCGGTCTTCGCCCGCGGCGCCAAGGCGGACGACGCCAAGGCCGCGGGTGCCGACATCGTCGGCGCCGAGGACCTGCTGGAGATCGTGCAGAGCGGCAAGATCGACTTCGATCGCTGCATCGCGACCCCCGACATGATGCCGCTGGTCGGCCGTCTCGGTAAGGTGCTGGGCCCGCGCGGCCTGATGCCGAACCCGAAGGTCGGCACCGTCACCATGGACGTGAAGGGCGCCGTCGCCGGCGCCAAGGGCGGCTCGGTGGAGTTCCGCGTCGAGAAGGCCGGCATCGTCCATGCCGGCGTCGGCAAGGTCTCGTTCGACGCCGACAAGCTCGTCGAGAACATCAAGGCCTTCGCGGACGCGGTCGCCAAGGCCAAGCCCGCGGGCGCCAAGGGCACCTACGTCCAGCGCATCGCCGTCACTTCGACGATGGGCCCGGGCGTGAAGGTCGAGCCGAACACGGTCCTGACCGCTTAAGGCCAGACAGATCAGCCACGCTGCGGAACGCCCGGCCGGAAACGGCCGGGCGTTTTCCGTTTCGGATGGAGCGACTGGCCCACCGCCACATCCTGGCGACCCGCCAGACACGGATGCTGGCGATCGGCTCCGCGGCCAGCTCGGCGACGGGTTCGGGAGCACCGCCCCGGCACGCGCGCTGACCGCGTGATCGAGGCGGCGCGGATGCGGCTTGACGGCGGATCGGCGCGGCTACGTGTGCCAGAACGCATGATCGGCGCGGGCCTTTGAAGCCCGCGCCGATCAGACATTCGATCCCGTGCGGCGGGCGCGTTCCGAACATCGGGCCCGATGAGCCGCGTCCCGCGGCTTCGACAGTCCCTCGGAGGTCGTCCCTGACGTCGCTCAGTCCAACCCGATGGCGACGAAGCGCACGTCGCCCGTAGCGCTCGCCACGAGCAGCAGGACCGACTTGCGACCCTCCTTCTTCAGGGCGTCGACCCGCTTGGTCACGTCGGCGGGGGTGCTCACCGCCTCCTGGCCGACCTCGACGATCACCTCGCCGGGCTGGATCCGCTTGTCGGAGGCCGTCGAGTTCGGATCGACACGGGTGACGACCACGCCCTTCACGGTGTCCTTGATGGAGTACTTTTTGCGCAGCTCGTCGGTGATGCCGGACAGGTTGAGGCCGAGCGCCTGACGGGTTGCGCTCTCGGGCTCCGGCTGGCGTAGGTTGGCGAGCTGCGGCTTGTCGCCGTCCTCCAAGCGGCCGAGGGTGACGGCCTTCGTCACCTCCTCGCCCTTGCGCATCACGACCACGTCGACCTTCTGGCCGACCGGGGTCGAGGCGACGATGCGCGGCAGGTCGCCGGACGCCTTCACGGGCGTCCCGTTGAACTTCACGATCACGTCGCCGAGCTCGATGCCGGCGGTTTTGGCCGGACCCTTCTCGTCGACGCCGGCCACCAGGGCGCCGCGCGCGCCGCCCTTCAGGTTGAGGGCTTCGGCGGTGGCGTCATCGACGTTCTGGATGCGCACGCCGAGCCAGCCGCGGCGGACCTCGCCGAAGTCGCGCAGCTGGTCGATCACGGGCTTGGCCGTGCCCGACGGCACCGCGAAGCCGATGCCCACCGAGCCGCCGGTGGGCGACAGGATCGCCGTGTTGATGCCGATGACCTCGCCGTCCATGTTGAACAGCGGACCGCCCGAATTCCCCTTGTTGATGGCCGCGTCGGTCTGGATGTAGTTGTCGTAGGGTCCGGACTCGATGTTCCGGCCCCGGGCCGAGACGATGCCGGCGGAGACCGAGCCGCCGAGCCCGAACGGGTTGCCGATGGCGATGACCCAGTCGCCGGGCCGCATCTTGTCGGAATCGCCGAACGGCACCGCCTTGAGGGGCCGGTCGGCCGTGGGCTTCACCCGCAGCACGGCGAGGTCGATCTTCGAATCCTTGCCGACGATCTCGGCCTTCAGCTTGGTGCCGTCGTGCAGGATGACCTGAATGTCGTTGGCATCGCCGATGACGTGGTTGTTGGTCACCACGAGGCCGGCGGCATCGATGATGAAGCCGGAGCCGAGGGAGTTCGACTTGCGCTGCTGGCGCGGCGTGTCGTTGTCGCCCCGCTCGCCACCGCCGCCGCCGCCGCGACCGCCCCGGCGGTTGAAGAATTCCTCGAACAGGTCCTCGAAGGGCGTACCCGGAGGCACCTGCGGCCCGGCGCGGTTGCTGCGCGCCTCGACCGTGGTGGAGGCCGAAATGTTCACCACTGCGTCGGTGACCTGCTCGGCGAGGTCGGCGAGCGAGGCCGGGCCCTTGGCGAAGGCCGGGACCGGAAGGGCTGCCGTCGCCATCGACGCGCCGACCAAGATCGACGCCATCAGCGCGCGGGCACGTGAGCGGGGTTGCGCCTTCGCGCGGCCGAAGGACGCCTCGGGGGCGCTCGCGACGGGGTGCATGATCGACCTCTTCAAGAACGCGTTTCCGGCTCTGCGGACATCCGACCGGATGTCGGACGCCCGCCAATGTTGTCGCAAGGGGTGTCGGCGCACCAGCGCGCCGACACGCACCCGGTCAGCGCCCTGCTCCGGCGGTGGAGCCGGTGGTAGCGCTCGGATCGGCGGGTCCGCGCGCGGGACGCGCCGCCGCGGCGGCCGCCCGACCCTGCGGATCGCTGAAGTAGCGGAAGAAGTCCGAAGTCGGGCTGATCACCAGCCGGGTGTCGGAGCCCTTCAGACCAACTTCGTAGGCCTGCATCGACCGGTAGAAGCTGAAGAAGTCCGCATCCTGACCGAACGCGTCCGCGAGGATGCGGTTCTTGTCCGCGTCGCCTTGTCCGCGCAGCTGCTCGGATTTCTGCGTCGCCTCGGCGAGGATCACCGTGACCTCGCGGTCGGCCTTGGCGCGGATCGTGGCGGCGATCTGGTCGCCGTTGGCGCGGATGTCGGCGGCCTCGCGCTCGCGCTCGGTCTTCATCCGCTTGTAGACCGCGGCCGAGTTCTGCGCCGGCAGGTCGACGCGGGTCATGCGCAGATCGACGATCTCGATGCCGAGCGCCTTGGCCTGCCGGTTCACGTCCTCCTGGATCTGGTGCATCAGCTGCCCACGATCGGTCTTCACGATGGCGTCGCGGGTCGAGCGGGCCAGCACGTTGCGCAGGCCCGAATTGGTGAAGCTCGCGAGCCGCTGGTTGGCCAGCCCGATATTGCCCACCGCCTGGTAGAAGCGCAGCGGATCGAGGATCCGGTAGCGGGCGAAGGCGTCCACCTCCAGGTTCTGCCGGTCGGCGGTGAGCACCGTCTGCACCGGCAGGTCGAGGTCGAGCACGCGCTTGTCGAAGATCACGACGTTCTCGACGAACGGCACCTTGAAGTAGAGGCCGGGCTTGTCCTCGCCGGTGGCGTTGAGGACGGCGCGGACGCGGCCGAACTGCAGGACCAGCGCCTGCTGCATCTGGCCGACGGTGAAGATCGAGGCGTAGAGCCCGATCGCGACGATCGCCGCGATGGCGATCAGGCCGGTGCGGAGCGCCTGCTTCATCGGGCGGCTCCCGTCTGGCTCTGGACCCGGCCGCCGAACTCGGCGAGCGGCAGCACCGGCAGCACGCCGGCGGCCGAGGCCGTGCCAGGCTGCGTCCCGTTCTGATCGATGATCACCTTGTTCACGGAGCCCAGAACCTTCTCCATCGTCTCCAGGAAGATCCGCTCGCGGCTGATCGCCGGGGCGGCCTTGTAGGAGGCGTAGACCTCGCTGAAGCGCGCCGCCTGTCCGGTGGCGTCGGCGGTCGCCTTGGTCCGGTAGGCCTCGGCCTGCTGGACGATCTGCGACGCACGACCCCGGGCCTGCGGCACTTCGCGGCTGGCGTAGGTCTTGGCCTCGTTCTGCGCCGTGTCGGCGTCCTGCTGGGCCGCGTTCACGTCGATGAAGGCGGGACGCACCTCCGGCGGCGGGTTGACCGAGACGAGCTGCACCACCTCGATGCGCACGCCGGCACCGTATTCGTCCAGCGCCTTCTGGACCATCTCCTTCACCTCCTGAGCGATGCTCGACTGCTCGTTGGTGAGGATCGCCTGGATGTTGCGGCGGCCGATCACCTCACGCATCGCGCTCTCGGAGATCGCCTTGATGGTGCCCTCCGGGTTCTGGAGGTTGAACACGAAGTCGGAAGCCTTCAGCGGATTGATCCGCCACTGCACCTCGAAGTCGAGATCGACGATGTTCTCGTCGCCGGTGAGGATCAGGCTCTCGTCGGGCACGTCGCGGTTGCGGCCCTGGCCGCCGGGGCCGGAGCGGAAGCCGATCTGGATCGAGTTCTGCGAGCCGACGTCGGGCTTGACCACGCCGCCGATCGGATAGGGGAAGTTGTAGCGCAGGCCCTCGCCCTTGGTGCCGACGTAGCGGCCGAAGATCGTCTCGATGCCGACCTGACGAGGATAGACGGTGTAGAAGCCGGTCGCGAGCCAGACCGCCACGGCGAGGGCCGCGATCACGGCCGCGCTGCGACCGCCGCCGATGCCCGCGGAACCGCCGCCGCCACCGTAGCCGCCGGTGCCGCCACCGCCGGGGATCAGGCCGCGCAGCCGGTCCTGCCCGCGCCGGAGCAGGTCCTCAAGGTTCGGCGGCGTCTTGCCGCCGTTGCCCCAGGGTCCGCCGCCGTTGCCGCCGGGCCGGCCCCAAGGGCCCCCGCCGCCGCTCTGATTGCTCCAAGGCATCCTAGCCGTCGTCTCCTGCCTGTCCGCGCCCGACCCGAACCCCGGCCGACGCCCCCTGCGTGAACGGCCACGCTCGCCCGCCTAGTCCCGGCCTCAAGCATCGGCCGCGATGCGGCCTTGTCCTTGAGGCCGGCCTAAGCGCCTGACCGCACGCATCTTCCCGCAGGATGCGGGCGCCCGCAGGGGCATGCGCACTTCACAGGCACCTGCGGGCGTGCGCCCCATGCTGTCAAGGCTGGCAGGTGGGCACGCGGAGCGCGGAAGGCAAATGCGGCGGCGCGCCTCAGCGGATGCGCTCCCAGTCGACGAACGCGAAGGCGTGCTCGTCGCGCGGTCCGGCGGGATGCGCCTCGCGGAACGTTTCCCGGAACTGCGCCCGGTCGAAGGCCGGGAACCGCACGTCGCCGTCCGGCTCGGCCGCCACCTCGGTCAGATGCAGCCGGTCGGCCTGCGCGAAGGCGAGTGCGTAGATCTCAGCCCCGCCCACCACCATCAGCTCGGTGCCCGCGGCCGCCGCCAGCGCGGCCTCCCAGTCGTGGACAACCTCGGCGCCCTCGGCGCGGAAGCCGTGGTCCCGGGTCAGGACGAGCGTGCGACGGCCGGGGAGCGGCCGGCCGATCGAATCCCAGGTGCGCCGGCCCATCAGCATCGGCTTGCCCATGGTTAGGGCCTTGAAGCGCTTGAGATCGCTGGACAGGTGCCAGGCCAGGCCGTTGTCGCGGCCGATGACGCCGTTGCGGGCGACGGCGGCGACCAGGGCAATGGACGTGATCATACCGCCACCGGGGCCGCGATGGCGGGATGCGGCTCGTAGCCGTCGATGGCGATGTCCTCGTACCGGAAGGCGAAGAGGTCGCGGACCTCCGGGTTGAGCCGCAGCTGCGGCAGCGGCCGCGGGGCGCGGGCCAGCAGGGTCCGGGTCTGCTCCAGGTGGTTCCGGTAGAGATGGGCGTCGCCGAAGGTGTGGACGAAGTCGCCGATCCCGAGGCCGGCCACCTGGGCGATCATGTGGGTCAGGAGCGCGTAGCTCGCGATGTTGAACGGAACGCCCAGGAAGGCGTCCGCCGAGCGCTGGTAGAGCTGGCAGGAGAGCCGCCCCTCGCTGACGTAGAACTGGAACAGGCAGTGGCACGGGGCGAGCGCCATCCGGTCGAGGTCGGCCGGGTTCCAGGCCGAGACGATCAGGCGGCGGGAATCGGGGTTGCGCCGGATCTCGTCGAGCACCCAGGCGATCTGGTCGACCGTGCCGCCTCCGGGCTTCTCCCAGGAGCGCCACTGCCGGCCGTAGACCGGGCCGAGATCGCCGTTCGCGTCGGCCCACTCGTCCCAGATCGTCACGCCGTTCGCCTGGAGCGCAGCCACGTTGGTGTCGCCCGTTAGGAACCAGAGCAGCTCGTGGATGATCGAGCGTAGGTGCAGCCGCTTCGTGGTGACCAGCGGGAAGCCCGCCGACAGGTCGAAGCGCATCTGGTGGCCGAACACCGACAGCGTGCCGGTGCCGGTCCGGTCGTCCTTGGCGACGCCCGCGTCGAGGATGCGCCGGAGCAGGTCGTGATAAGCGTCCATGGCCCATTCCTGCGCGTCGGCGCGCCGCCCGGCAAGTTCGCCGCCGGCATATGTCCACCGCCGTCCCGCATCATGGTGATCAGCCCGGCCAGAGCAGGTAGGTCACCAAGGCGAGGTTCGACCAGCCGTGCAGGGCGATGCCCGGCCACAGCCGGCCGGTGCGCCAGCGCAGCCAGCCCAACGCCAGGGCGAGCGGCAGCAGCGAGACCGGCCGGGCGAGCCCCCAGGACGAGATGTGGGCGGCGGCGAAGATGATCGCAGTGACCAGGATCGCCCCAACAGGCCCCACCGCCGCGCTGGCACGGGCGAAGGCCTCGCCGCGCAGCAGCAGCTCCTCGGCCACGGGCGCCAGAATCGCGAGATAGACGAGCCAGGCCGCGATGGCGGCCTGGCTCATGAACGGCGACAGCCGCACGTGCTGGCCGAAGCTTGCGCCGAACAGCTCCGCCGTGCCGGTCACCCAGGCGATGTGCAGAACCGGCCAGACCAGGAGCAGGCCCAGCAGCGCGACCGGCCGCATCCCGTTCGGGCGCTCGCGGTCCAGGGCGAGGCGACGCCGCCAGCCGGACCGGTCGCGCCACCACGCGCCGCCGAGCACCAGGGCCGCGAGGAAGACCTGGCGCAGGGCGTCGATCGCGAAGGCTCGGTGGGCGAGTTCCACCGCGCCGAGAAACGGGCGCCGCTCCGGGGGCAGGAACGGGTCGATCCCGTTCCACAGGTCGAAGCCGACGCGCACGGCAGCCAGCGACAGCAGGCTCGCCGCGCCGAGATAGAGGATCACGAGGGCGACCAGGGCGCCGAGACGCCAGGTCGCCGCCCAGGCCCGGTCGAGCGGCCCGCGGTGGTCGAGGCCGGCGGCGCGCGACTGCGCACTTCCGGCAACAGCCTCGTCCGGAGGCTCCAAATGAGACAGCGACGCGACACGATCGGGCTTCAAAACCGGACCGATCCCCTCTATATCTTGGGAGCCGGTCGCGAGGCCGGCTATGGCGATAAACGTTCTTCGCAATAAACCTATCGGACCCGGGGGCGGTACCCGGCGCCTCCACCTGAACCCAGGACATGCTGCCGCAAGGCGCGTGACCGCGAGCCTGGGTTCCGGCGGGGGCGAAATAGGATCGACGAGGGCGTAAAGGTTGGACTTTCGCTCGGCATGGTTCCGCCGTTATCGGGCCTTTGCAATAGTTGCCAACGACAACTTTGCTCCGGTGGCGGTGGCCGCGTAAGCGGTCCCCAATACCGACCTAAAGACCTAGCGGGTAGCACCGCATAGGCGGGGTTCGGAGGCACCTGGCAACAGAAGCCTCCACTCATTCCTCGGTCCGGCCATCCGCGGCGGGGCGCCGGGCAGACCGGGCTAGAGCGCGACCGCAGATGGCAGACGACCTGATCCGCTACGATCTCTTGGTACAGGACGCCCTGCGCGGCGTCGTGCGCAAGGTGCTGACCGACGCGGCCCGCGAGGGGCTGATGGGCGAGCACCATTTCTACGTCTCGTTCCGGACGGAAGCGCCCGGCGTGCGGATGTCGCAGGCCCTGCGCGAGAAGTACCCGCAGGACATGACGATTGTCCTGCAGCACCAGTTCTGGGATCTCAACGTCACCGAGCACGCCTTCGAGGTCGGCCTGTCCTTCTCGGGCGTGCCGGAGCGCCTGCTGGTGCCGTTCGACGCCCTGTCGGGCTTCTTCGACCCCTCCGTGCAGTTCGGCCTGAAGTTCGACCTCAGTGAGGCCGGCGAGACCCCCGAGGAGGCGAACACCGCCCCGGCCAAACCCGGTCCGCGCGGGGCCGGTTCGGAGCCCAGCGAGGTGCGGCCCAAGAGCGCCGGGCTCGCCACGATCGGCGCGAGCGCGCCGAAGGGACTTCCCGCGCCCGCCGCCCAGGGAGAGAAGGCCGCCGGCACGTCCGACGATAAGGCGCCCCGCCCTGCCGCCAAGAAGGAGGGCGAGGAGGGCAGTGCCGAGGTCGTAAGCCTGGACGCTTTCCGCAAGAAGAGCTGAACTTCCCCGGCCGACTCGACGGCCGGGGGTTCACGCGGTGGACGAGACGGTCGCGCAGGCGATGCTGTCGGCGAGCGAGTGGACGCATCGCGCCAAGCGCTTCAACGAAGGCTTGAAGCTTACTGCGACGGTCTTCAACGCCACGGCGATCCTGACACTCGGAACGGCCTTCATAACGCCGCTGGTTCAGCACCCGACGGATGTCCTGACGAACAGCGGATGGGCTTTCCTGCTGGCAGCCCTCCTCCTACATCTGATCGGTCCGATCGCGCTTCGTTTGTTCCTGCGGGCGGAGGAAGAGCGACACGCCACAGACCTATGCTCTCCAGATCCCGGTCGCCGCGTCGGCGCCGGGCCTCGGAGGCTTGTTCGTCGCCGCACGGATCTACGACCGCAACACGCGCAAGCTCGAAGCGCGGCAGGGCGATTAGGCCCGCCGCTCGGCCTCCATGCGTAAGCCGTGCTCCGGCCGGAGCGTCACCCGGTGGAGCGGCGTGATCGGCGGGTGACCCTCCGGCAGCCGGAAGCGCACCGCCCGGACCACGTGCGCCAGCAGGATCACCGCCTCCTGGATCGAGAAGCTCTGGCCGATGCAGACCCGCGGCCCCGCCCCGAACGGCAGGTAGGCGAAGCGCGGGATCGCGTCCCGGTTCCCGGGCAGGAAACGCTCCGGCACGAAAGCCTCCGGGTCCTCCCACAGCAGGTGGTGGCGGTGGAGCACCCAGGGTGCCACCATCACCAGCGAGCCCCGCGGCACCTTGATCCGGCCGAGCCGGTCGTCCCGGATCGCCTGCCGGCTGAGGAACGGCACCGGCGGGAACAGCCGCATCGCCTCCTCGATCACCGCCCGGGTGAAGGGCAGGCGCTCGACGGCGAAATCCCCCGGCCCGGCCTCGTCGACTTCGGCCTCGACCCGCGCCTGCGCGGCGGGATCCTGCGACAGGCAGTAGAGCGCCCAGGTCAGGGAATTGGCCGTGGTCTCGTGGCCGGCGGCGATGAAGGTGACGATGTTGGCCTTCACGGCGAGGTCCGAGAGCCCGTTACCGGTCTCGGGATCCTGGGCGGCGAGCAGCAGCGTCAGCAGATCCCGGGGCGCCTCGCCCTGCGCCATCAGCGCCTTGCGCCGGGCGATCAGCGCGTCAACCACCTCGGCGAAGAACCGGCCCGCCGGGCGGGCCCGCAAGCGGCCGATCCGCGGCACGAAATCGGGCACGCCGAACACGTCGAGGGGATCGATCGGCCCCACCGCCTCCAGGAAGCGCGTGATGGCGCGGCCCAGCGCGTCGGGATCGCTCGGCAGCCCCTGCGTGAAGATCGTCCGCTCCAGCACGTCGAGGGTGACGCGGGTCATCTCCAGGGCGACGTCGACCGGCTTGCCGTCGCGGCGGACGAGGCGGCGGCCGAGCCGCGCCCCGGCGGCGTTCATCGCGTCGGAGAAGCCCTGGACGGTGCGGGCGTTGAAGATCGGCGCCAGCGTCCGGCGCTGGAGCCGCCACTCGTCGCCCTCGGCGCTGAGCAGGCCGTTGCCGAGGCCCGGGGCCAGGACCCGCCGCTGCAGGTCGTCCTTGCGGTAGCCGTCGACGTTCTCGATCAAGAGGTAGCGGATCAGCGCCGGGTCGCTCACCAGGGTGATCCGGCCCATCGCGCTCTCGGCCGCCACGACCGGCAGCTTGAAATGCGCGTCCATCCAGGTGGTGATCGGATTCTTCCGGGCCGCCCGAAGGAACTCGAACAGGCCGAGCGGCTCCTTCAGCGGGGGCGGCACGGTCGGGCGAAATCGCGTGGCGGGCTCGGGCAGGTCGATCGTGGCGCTCATCGGCTCCTTGTCCGGCGGGAACAGAGCCCCGCCCTTGTCGGCGCGCCGGGAAAACCGGCATCGCGATTCCCCCGCGCCTCATTTAAGTAGGCACCGCACTGCACCAGACGTAGAGGCCACGATGTCGCCCACCGAGACCGCCACCCGCACGGAGTCCGACACCTTCGGGCCGATCGAGGTTCCGGCGCATCGCTACTGGGGCGCGCAGACGCAGCGCTCGATCCAGAACTTCAAGATCGGCACCGACCGGATGCCGGCGCCGCTCGTCCATGCCCTCGGGGTGGTGAAGCAGGCCGCCGCCCTGGTGAACAAGGATCTCGGCGCCCTCGACGCGAAGCTCGCCGACGCCATCGCGGCCTCGGCCGCCGAGGTGGTGGAGGGCCGCCACGACGACGAGTTCCCGCTCGTCATCTACCAGACCGGCTCGGGCACGCAGTCGAACATGAACGCCAACGAGGTGATCGCCAGCCTCGCCAACGAGCGCCTGGGCGGCCAGCGCGGCGGCAAGTCCCCGGTCCACCCGAACGACCATTGCAACCGCGGCCAGTCCTCCAACGACACCTTCCCCACCGCCATGCACATCGCGGTGGCCCGCGAGATCCAGGGACGCCTGCTGCCGGCGCTCAGCCACCTGCACACGGCGCTCAACGCCAAGGCCAAGGCGTTCGAGTCGATCGTCAAGATCGGCCGGACGCACTTGCAGGACGCGACGCCGGTCTCGCTCGGCCAGGAATTCTCCGGCTACGTCGCGCAGGTCGCGCTCGGCGGGTCGCGGGTCGCCGCGACCCTGCCGGGCGTGCTGGCCCTCGCCCAGGGCGGCACCGCGGTCGGCACCGGCCTCAACGCCCATCCGGAATTCGCCGAGCGCTTCGCCGCCAAGGTCGCCGAGCTGACCGGCCTGCCGTTCACGTCGGCCGAGAACAAGTTCGAGGCACTCGCCACCCACGATGCCCTGGTGTTCACGCAGGGCGCCCTGTCGGCGCTGGCCGCCGGCCTGTTCAAGATCGCCCAGGACATCCGCTTCCTCGGCTCGGGCCCGCGCTCGGGCCTCGGCGAGCTGTCGCTGCCCGAGAACGAGCCCGGCTCGTCGATCATGCCCGGCAAGGTTAACCCGACCCAGTGCGAGGCCCTGACCATGGTCTGCGCCCAGGTGATCGGCAACGCCACCACGGTGAGCTTCGCCGGCTCCCAGGGCAATTTCGAGCTCAACGTGTTCAAGCCGGTGATCGCCAACGCGGTGCTGCAGTCGATCCGCCTGCTCGCCGACGCGGCCGTGAGCTTCACCGACAATTGCGTCGTCGGCATCAAGGCCAACGAGGACAAGATCGCCGACCTGATGAGCCGCTCGCTCATGCTGGTCACCGCGCTCGCCCCCTCGATTGGCTACGACAAGGCCGCCGAGATCGCCAAGACCGCGCACAAGAACGGCACGACCCTCAAGGAGGAGGCCCTGCGCCTCGGCTACGTCACCGAGGAGGAGTTCGAGCGCGTGGTCCGGCCGGAGACCATGCTGGCCCCCAGCGCCGATTAAGTTTGCGACTTGGCCGGCGCGGATGTCCTGCGCCGGCCGCCATTGCCGGGAGGCGATCCATGGCCGAGATCATCAACCTGCGTCAGGTCCGCAAGGCGAAGGCCCGCGCCGAGGCCGACACGAAGGCCGAGGCCAACCGGATCGCCTTCGGGCAGCCGAAGAAGGCCAAGACGCTCCAGCAGCGCCGCAAGGCCCTGGAGACCGAGCGGCACGAGGGGCACCGTTTGGAGCGGGGCGCCTCCGAGCCCGATACCGCAGAATGATCCTGTCGCTCCCCGGCCGGCGTCCTTGCGAGCGGAAGGAAGCAGGGGCGGGGCACGCAGCCGATCCCGCATGAGCGCCGGCGTCACCAAGCGCTCCGTGATGATCGCCGGCCACCGTACCAGCGTGTCCCTCGAGGATCCGTTCTGGGCGGCGCTGCGCGAGGTCGCGGAAGCCCGCGGCCAGTCGGTCCAGGCGCTCATCGGCGCGATCGACGCCGGGCGCGGTGCGCAGAACCTGTCCTCGGCGATCCGGGTCTTCGTGCTGGAGGCCGTGCGGGCGATCCCGGAAACGTGAGCGCCCTGCGCCCTGTCCGCTCCCGTCATCCTGAATATGTTGCGACGATCGCGTGACAAAACCACGCAGGAAGGATCGTCCATGGCCAATCGCGAACCGTTGCTCAAGCCCGTCCCCATCGGGGAGCTGCGCCCGACGCAGATGACGGTGGGCTACCGGGAAGTGGCGGAGAAGCGGCGGCGCTGGCGGGACTACGACGGCGAGAAGAAGAAGGAATTTCTCGGCGCCCACATGATCCCGACGCTGCTCGGGCCGAAGAAGCACCACTACATCATCGATCACCACCACCTGTCCCGGGCCCTGCACGAAGAGGGCGTCGAGAGCGTGCTGGTCACCGTGGTGGCGGACCTGCACTACCTCGACAAGGACGCCTTCTGGACGGTGTGCGATCACAAGTCCTGGGTGCATCCCTACGATGCCGAAGGCGTGCGCCAGCACTTCACGGACATCCCGAAGTCGATCGATGCGCTGGTGGACGACCCCTACCGCAGCCTCGCCGGCGAGCTGCGCCGGGCCGGCGGCTTCGCCAAGGACACGACGCCGTTCAGCGAGTTCCTCTGGGCCGACTTCCTGCGGCGGAACATCAAGGAAAAGCGCATCGAGAACGACTTCGACGCCGCCCTGGAGAAAGCGATGGGCCTCGCCAAGTCGAAGGATGCCGACTACCTGCCCGGCTGGTGCGGGCCGGTGACGCGCCGCCAGCACTGAGAGTCGCGGCCCAGCTCGAAGTGCGAAGCGCCTTACTTGGTGATCCGCACCGAGACAGGATCGCTGCCGGGAAAGCTCTCCTCCAGCGCGTCGTCGAGCCGCGCGTGCATCCGGTCCGGATGGTTCTCCGGCAGGTGGCGGTCCGGCATCGCCGTCGCAGATGGGACGAGGGTCAGGCGCCGCCGCTCCGCGGCGGTCCGGAAGGCCTCGTAGACGAGCAATCCGAAGCCGGCCGCGATCAGCAGCGCCGGCACGGGATTGAGGCGGACATCTTGGGCGATCCGCTCCACGGTCTCGCTCGCGGCCTGCCCCGACCGGCGCAGATCGGCCAGGTCGCGCGGCATCCCCGGCTGGTTGAACCGGGCCTGTAGATCGGCCAGCGTTCGGTCCAGGCGCCCGCGGCTCGCCTCGACGTCTCGTTCCAGCTTGTCCGGCGCGTCGCTCATGTGTCCATCCGTTCCGTCAGAACCTGCGCGTCCTGCTTGACCTGCCGCCCCGTCCGGGTCGGCTCCAGCGTGGACAGCGACGTCTTGCTGCGTCCGAACAGGCCGAGGCCGATTGCCAGCAGGAGGAAGACGCCGCCCACGATCAACGCGGCCAGCGCGTCCGACTGCACGAGGACGGCAATGCCCTTCACCAGGGCGAGGAGCAGCGTGAACAGGCCCGCGATGGCGAACACCGCCGCCACGAGCAGCAGGCTGAGCCCGAAGCTGATGCGATGGACGCCCTGCGCAAGCTCGGTGCGGAACAGCGTGATCTCGCTGCCGACGAGGTCCCGCAATTCGCGGACCGCATCGCCGACGAGGGTTGGGATGCTGCGCAAGCCCGGCTCAGCCATGCCGTCCTCCTAAAGGTCCGGTGTCGGGAAGACATCGACCGGAATCACGGCATGCGAGCGCGGGATCGGGCGGATCTTCGAAGCATTCAACGTGCGGTATAGCGCGAACCCGGCCAGGACGGCCGCCGCGGTCGCCAAGGCGGGACGGCGCCGGATGGCGGCGTGCACCTCGTCGTACATCTCACCGAAGGAGCGGCGCGCGATGCTGTCGGCCAATTCGTCGACGCCGAGGGCGGCCTGGCCAAAGAATTCCTTCAGCTGCGGCAGCCCGTCGAAGTTGCTGCCGGTGTCGCGGATCGCGTCACCCACATCCGAGACCAGCCGAGCCGCGTCGGCCTTGCGCTTGTCAACATAGCCCTGGGTCTGCTGGCGCAGCGTCTCCGCCAGGCTCTGAGCCGCGCCGGCATCGGGATCGGCGGCGCGGGATCTCTGGTCCTGAGCACCGTTCGGCATGACGCGACTCCTGTAAGGCACTCTGGATCAGGGGAAACCGCAAGCCTTCGATACCGTTCCGCTGCTCCGACGCGTCAGCGGACTTCATCGCCGGGACGAGCGGCGCAGTTCAAGTCGTGTCGATACGGCCGCGCGGCCGAGCCTCTGGGCGCAGCCTCTCCCCTCAAGCCTGCGAATAGCCCCCGGCGGGCCGTTTGTGGAGGAAACCGAAATACGCCGCGACGACAGCAAGTCCGGCGTGCAGCCACACGTCATTGCCGTAGATCGGTACCAGGCCGAACGTGGTGCTGGTGGCCGGGATCAGGCCGAGCACGGTCAGAAGCCCGTAGATGAGCGCCACGCCCCGTCCATAGTGGATCGAGCCGATGACGGTCCGCGCCGCCAGGAGGCCCCAGGCGCCGAACGCCAGGTGCACGAGGTTGTGCAGCACATTGACCGGAAACAGCCCGAGCGCGAGCCGGGACTCGGACGTCACGACCATGCCGGGATGCGCGTGCTCGGGCGACAGGCCGGGGATGAAGCCGGATATTCCAGCGAGCAAGAACACGACGCCAAAGACGACGGCGAAAGCGCGAACGGACATGAGACCTCCTGTTCCGATGAACCGTCATCGCGCGCTGACCGAGGGTGTTCCTGCGTCGTGCCAGCGCGGCGTGCGGCGGGGCGCGGTCGCCGCGACGGTGCGAGCCAGCGCCTCGGCGCGCCACCCGTTCCGCGCCGCACAGCGTCACGGCTGACGCGGTTGAGGCCGCACCGGTAGCCGGCCGAGAGCTGCGGCCGTCCGTGCTGCGATACGCCCGGGCGTGGGGAGCGTGTCACGAGCCGCGACGACGAGCGTCTTTCCCATCCCCGCCCTCATCCGGAGGTGCCCGCGTCCGCAGGCCTCGGGAGGGCTCCAGGGATTGCCGCGGCATCTGGAGGGCTCCTTCGAGGCTTCCGCTACGCTTCGGCACTTCAGGATGAGGTCGTGGAAGGGACGACCCAACCCGACACGACGACCCGTGTCCTGCGGTCGGCCATCTCGACGTGGTCGGGAACGGCTTTCGAGGACGCCGGCGCCGAGTCGCTCGTCCTCGACCCAGGCCGGCCCTGCGGAGAACCATCGGCGGCTCCCGAACCGCGGGCCTGCACGGCCTGCGGCGACACGGACCGATTGCGGCGGGACCAACCCGGTCGCCGCCGTGTTGTCCCATCAGATGCTCCTCACACATATCGGCGGAACACGATGAACCGTATCGTCTTGACGGCTGCTACGATCGTTGGCGCGCTGGCGCTGATCCCGGCTTCGGCCGATGCGCGAGGCTTCGGAGGGGGCGGATTCCGCGGTGGTGGCTTCCACGGTGGCGGCTTCGGGGGTGGCTTCCGCGGCGCTGGCCTGGGTGCCGGTGGTTTTCGCGGCGGCGCCGTCGGCGGCGGCTTCCGAGGCAATGCGCTCGCGGGTGGAGGATTCCAGGGCAATGCACTCGCGGGCGGGGGATTCCGGGGCGGCTTGGCCGGTCGGGGGATCGCCGGCCATTCGGGCCTGCGTGGTGCCGGCTTTGTCGGCAATCGCGGGTTTGCCGGACGCGGCTTCCGTCGTGGCGGAGGCTTCGGCTACGGCGGCCTGGGGCTCGGCGTCGGCTTAGGTCTTGCCGGTGCCGGTCTGGGCTACGGCTACGGGGCCTTCGACGACGGCTATTACGGAGCCGATTTCGGACCCGCCGGCTACGGCGCCGGCTACGCGCCTGCCGGATACGGCGCCGACCTGGGCACGACCGAATCCGAGGCCACAACGCCGGACACCTCCGTCAGCTACTGCGTCCAGCGCTTCCGGTCATACGATCAGCGCACGGGGACCTACCTGGGCAACGATGGCCGTCGGCATCACTGCCCTTAGGCCGCAACGGCGCGATCCGACCTGATTCGAGGCCCCGGGCGGAGACGTCCCGGGGCCTTTGCCTGTCTCGCGCCCATGTCCGGTTCGGCGCTCAGGCCTTCATGGCCGGGTCACCTGATCCCGGACGCGATCTAGGATGCGATCTTGTCCCTGACCGGGATGTTGGGGCTCGACGCACCGCAGGTCGGCAGACTCTCGACCGGCCCATGCACGGCCGACGTCGAGGCCGACAGGTCGTGGTAACAGACGCAGCCTTCGGCGAAATAGTGGTGCACCAGGGCCTTGCGGGACCGCTGCATGTCGGCGCGGGCGGAGCCCCCGTGCAGCAAGTTGGCGTGCCAGAACAGCACGTCGCCTTTGCGCGCCGTGAAGTATTCCGGCTTCGCGCCATGCTCCGCGATCTCGTGCTTGATGGCAGGCTCATAGCGCTCGACGTAGGCCCCGTAGCCGCGCTCGCGGAAATCGTCCGTCGAGATGCCGACGTCGTGGCTGAACAGGTACGGCAGACGGTGTGTGCCGGGGTAGTAGACCAGCGGCCCGGCCTCAGCGTGGATGTCCTCCATGGCGACCCAGCAGGCGGCCAGATAGCCCAGCGGATAGGTCGTCATATGGATTGAATCGGAGTGCTCGGATTGCTGGCTGCCCTTGTGCGACGAGATCGTCTGAAACGGGATCGCCGGCCGGCCCAGCACCATGCTGCTGAAGTTCATCAGCACCGGATGCTTCAGGAGGAAATCGAGCTCCTCGACCTTGAGGTGCGGGTTGAGGTACCGGCCGGGATGCGGATCATCGGCCGCAGCCTTCTCGGGTGCGAGCGTGAGGTCGCCGCGCGCGATCGCCGCTTCGTAGGCACGCCACGCCTCGTCGATCGTGTCGGGATCGATGGCGCCGCGCAGGACGTAGTAGCCGTGCTGCTCCCAGTGCCGGCAGATCTCGGCCTGCTTCGGGCTGATCTCGCGTCGCGCCACCCGCCGGTCGATGATCTCCAAGGCATCGGGCTGATCGAGCCAGGGGCTGGGCCCGGATTCCGGAAAGCTCTCGGCGCGGAAAACCTTGATGCAGCCGATATCGACCGGGACATCGGCTTCGACCGTATAAGACGGGCCCCGCGTCGGCGGCGGCGCAACCGGAAGCGTATCGTCGCGTCCGAGAGCGAGGTTGCGCATTGCGGTCTTGACGGTGCGCGCAACGTCTGCAGCGCGCGAATAGCCCTGGGCCATTAATCCACCCCATCTCGGCCGCAGCTGTTATCGCCGCAATCACCGACGTCTCGACACTCTATCGAGCCATCGGATCGCGGCGGAAGTACGGATCGGACCTGCAGGCAATTGCGGCGGGCAGCGTCTCTTTCAGGCCGCAGTCGGCATCACGCGCTGGCGTGACCGCGCGCCGCGAATTCCCAGACCGGCACACCCCAGACTTGACCGGGACGTGTCCGGTAGGCGGATCCGCGCGCGAAGACGAGCCGGCCCGGCTCGACCGCCTGCGCCCGATCGCCGGTGACCATCAGCACGCCGCAGCAATCGACCCGCAGGGTCCCGTGCTCCGGGTGAACGGCGAACAGCTCGGGCGCCGTCCAGCCGAGCGCGTGCGCCTCGGGGCCCAGACGGTCGCAGAAATCAATCGCCGCCTCTCGGATCGGCGCCCAGCGCGCCAGGACGAGATGCCGGCACGGCGAGGCGTGCGGGGACAGGTCCGCGATCGCACTGCGCCACAGGGCGGCGGCGTCGGGGAGCATGGTGGGAGCGAAATCGGAGGGCATGCGGCCGAGCTATGGCAGGCCCGCCCCGGTGGCCATGCGGCCAGAAGCGACCTTGCCCAACATGGGTTGGGACGGCTCAGGCGCACTCCTTGTAGCCGGACCGCTCCGCTTCCTGGCGCGCCGCGCTGAGGACGCGTCGGCGACCTTGGCTGTCCTCGATCGCCAACCAGTGGCGCACCAGGACGAACAGCTCTCCGGCGACGCCTTCCGGCGGCTCGCCCAGGAACGTCTCCGCGGGCACGTTCAGGGCGCGCGCGAGCCGCTTCAGCGCAGCATTGTGACGATCGGAGCGGTTCGGAATGGCCATGCTTGCCAACGCGCCGCAACGCAGCACGATCGTTCGATGCAATCAAAATTCAGTGCGGCATAACAGGCGCCGCTCCGATCCGGAGCGGTCGGTACCCGATCCATTCAGGGCCTGCCCGGATCTCTCCAGGGGAGATTGGCGAGCGCGGCCCCGGCTGTCGGCGCGCCGGCATCTTCGGGCCGCGTTCGTGGCCCGCGTGCGATGGACGGGCCGGCCACAATCGGATACGTTGGCCGCGAGGTTGATGACCGGTTCATAATAACGCTTCAGGACCCGGGGGCGGTACCCGGCGCCTCCACCAGAAGCATCCTGCCCCGGATACCGCACGGGGGTCAGGGCGCGCGTCCGGCGTTGCGGATGGCGTGCTGCCAGGGTGCTTCTGATGGGGGTGAAACAGGTTCGACTGGGCGGTAAAGGGATCGCGAGTTCTGTCCTGCTTCGGCAGGGTAAGATGCGGCTTTCGGTAAGGACTCGACCGGTTCGGCGCGGGCAACCCTCGTTCCGAGCACCTGACCAAAACTCTAAATGCCAACGACAACGTCGGCATGGAGATGCGCCTCGCGGCGTAATCTTCCGGGGCGTGGGCACGCCTAGCAACAGAACCCGGGGCTTCGGCCTCGGGGCCCGCTCATTGTATCCTGCCCGTTGCGGATCAGGGTTGCGGCTGGGCAGGCTGGAGCGTTTCTTGAACGAGCCCGAACAGGGAAGCGCGGAAGCGGTCTACGTCTCGGCCATGGTCGGCGAGATGATGCGGCGCGTCCTCGAAGACGCGCTCGCCGATCTCGCCAGGACCAGGGGGGCGGCCTACCTCGACATGTTCGTGGAGCGCGAACTCGCCCGCGCCGCCGATCTGTACCGCGAGCGGCCGGACGACACGCCGGAGACCACCAGCATGCTGCGCGCTTGGTTCGCGGTGGAAGGCAGCGCAGCGTTGCGGACCCTGGTCGAGCGCGCGAGCGCCGAGGCGCGGCGCGACTAGCGCGTTGCGAATCCGCGCGGCGCACTACGCCAGGCCCTAGGTCGGAGGATGATCGTGAGCCCGTCCGAACGCGCGCGCCTGATCTATGCCAGCCCGAACGGCGACCACTGGCATCTTCTGTTCGATCCCACGACCGGGCACAGCTTCGTCCGCCATACCGGCAATGTCGCGTCCGGTGGGCACGTGACGGATTTCAGTCTCGCGACCTTCCTCGCGTCGGGCCGTAACGGCCCCGAGCATCAGGAACTCTGGCGGCTGATCGCGACCCTCGTCGGTGAGGATGAGCCCAGGCCCGGGCTCCGCGACAGCGCCTAAGGCACGGCCCCGCCGCCCGAGCCGGTCACGGGTCGGACCGGCCGACGCACGCCGGCATTCCGAACCGGCGCAGCGCCTTAGAAGAAGCGTCGGATCTCCTCCGCGATTGCATCGCCGTCCGTTTCGAGGGCGAAGTGCCCGGTGTCGAGGAAGGTGACGCGCGCCTCCGGGATGTCGCGCCGGAACGCCTCGGCTCCCGCCGGGATGAAGAACAGGTCGTTCCGGCCCCAGATGGCGAGGAGCTTCGGGCGGCGCGCGCGGAAATAGGCCTGGACCAGAGGATACCGTTCGAGATTGCGCTTGTAGTCGAGCTTGAGCGCGACCTGCCGGTCCGCATTGCCGGGGCGCGCCAGGATGGCGGCGTCGAGCGTGTACGCCTCGGGCTCGATCCGCGATGGATCCGCGACACCCTGGAAGTAGGCGGCCTTGACCCCGTCGAGGGTCATGCGGGCGCGGATCGCCCCGACGGCGGCTTCGTTCGGCGCCGCCCAATAGGCCCGCAGCGGCGCCCAGGCCGCCTCGCCGAGTCCGTCCAGATAGGCGTTGCCGTTCTGGGACACGATGCCGGCGACGCGATCGGGATGGGCGAGGGCTAGGTCCCATCCGACCGGCGCTCCGTAGTCGAAGGTGTAGAGGATGTAGCGGTCGAGGCCGAGCGCATCGACGAAGGCCTCGATCGTGCGCGACAGCGACGCGAAGTCGTAGACGTAGCCGCGTCCGGCCGGCACGTCCGTGAACCCGAAGGACGGCAGATCGGGCGCAATCAGGTGGAAGCGGTCGGCGAGCTTCGGCATGAGATGGCGGAAATAGAAGGACGAATTGGCGAAGCCGTGCAGCAGCAGGAACGCGGGCGCGTCGGGGCGGCCTGCCTCCCGGTAGAAGACGTTCACGCCGTCGGCCCGGATGGTGCCGTGGCGGACCGCGCCGGCCGGCGCGGGGCGGCCTTCCGCCCCGGCGGCGCCTGCGGCCCCTACGCCCGTCGCCAGAACGCCGCCGGCGAGCAGATGCCGCCGCGTCGCCTGGGCCAATCCGCCTCCGCTCACCTCGGATCCGTGCTCGTGTCGCATCATGGCGCGCCTCGTACCGGCGGGATCAGGGTCGTCAGGATCCGCCGCCTCGCGGTCGAGCGGGACGGCACCATCGCCCGGGCGGCGGACCCGACGGCCAGGCCATGATGCCGGGACTTGGCCGGGATCAGAACAGGGTGATGGTGGAATTCAGCCTTCCGTGTTCCGACACAATAGATGCGCGCTCTGGAGATGGGACCGTCCTTTGCCGATCGCGTGCGGCCCGGACGCGCGATCGCGGGCGTTCGGCGACCTTCAGCCTCTCGGAAGCGGACAGAAGCGCGCAGAACCGGTATGACGCGGGCCTCGGCGGCCAAGCGGCTCCACAGGGGGGTCGACCGTATCGCAGGAAGCCGCTTCGGAGCCGCTAGACGCAGTTCCGGCGCGGCCTGCTTCCGGTCATGGTTGCGTGGCACCG
Organism: Methylobacterium sp. FW102-HT35C08; assembly: GCF_058790235.1. Lineage (NCBI taxonomy): Bacteria > Pseudomonadati > Pseudomonadota > Alphaproteobacteria > Hyphomicrobiales > Methylobacteriaceae > Methylobacterium > Methylobacterium sp. FW102-HT35C08. The sequence goes on from NZ_JBYTCL010000002.1 coordinate 4,344,678, forward strand.
GCACCCGATACCCCACCCGGTGCGCCGCCCTCCGCGTGCTCGGCACGCGCGTTGCCATCCTCATACGGGGCGGTGATCTGAACCGGGATACGGCCGCTTTCATTCTTTGCACGGGCGCCGCCGGTCAGCGGCTGCCAGAAGGAACATGTCGTTCGTGTCGGGTGCCGCTTTGAATGCCTTGTCTCGCGCGGAACTCGAGGCCGAGATCCTGCACTTGCGCGCGGCGGATGCTGCCCTGCGCGAGAGCGAGGCGCGGTTCCGGACGATCCTGGAGACCGTCGATGCGGCCTTCGCCATCGTCCAGGTCAAGTTCGACGCCGAAGACCGGCCCGTCGATTACCGCTTTCTCGAAGCCAACCCGGCCTTCGAGCGCGAGTCCGGCGTCAACCTTCGCGGCAAGTGGGTCACCGAGTTCGCGCCGGACCTGGAGCAGTTCTGGTTCGAGACGTACGGGCGCGTCGCCAGCACCCGGGAGCCGGCGAGTTTCGAGAGCTACGCGAAGGCGTTCTCACGCTGGTTCGACGTGCGGGCCGTGCCGGTCGGCGACCCCGTCGACCGGCAGATCGCCATCATCTTCAACGACGTGACCGCGCGGCGCGAGGCCGAGGAGCGCCTGAGGGCGAGCGAGGCGCTGGCCCGGGCCAACATCGAGCGGGTGCAGCTCGCCCTGGCGGCCGGCGCGATCATCGGGACCTGGCACTGGGACTTGCCCACCGACCGCTTCACCGTCGACGAGGGCTTCGCCCGGAGCTTCGGGCTGGATCCCGCGCTCGGGCGCGACGGCATTCCGCTCGCCCAGATCGTCGCCACCGTCCATCCGGACGACCAAGAGGGGCTGGCGGGGGCGATCAATGCGGCCATCGCCCGGGGCGGCGCCTATGCGCACCAGTACCGGGTGCGCCGGGCGGACGGGCGCTACTACTGGATCGAGGCCAACGGCCGGGTCGATCAGGCAGCGGACGGGACGCCGTTGAGCTTTCCCGGCGTGGTCCTCGACGTCGAGGAACGCCGCATCGTCGAGCAGGAGCGCGACCGCGCCATCATGCAGTTGCGCGCCCTGACCGAGACCCTGGAGCAGCGCGTCAGCGAGCGCACCGCGGAGCTGATGAACACCGAGGAGCAGCTCCGCCAAGCCCAGAAGATGGAGGCGGTGGGCCAGCTGACCGGGGGCCTCGCGCACGACTTCAACAACCTGCTGGCCGGCATCTCGGGCAGCCTGGAACTGATGAGCACCCGCATCGACCAGGGGCGCCTGGCAGATGTCGACCGGTACATGGCCGCCGCGCAGGGGGCGACCAAGCGGGCGGCGGCGCTGACCCACCGCCTGCTGGCATTCTCGCGCCGGCAGACGCTCGCCCCAAAGGGAACCGACGTGAACGCCCTGGTCGAGGGCATGGTCGACCTGATCCGGCGCACGGTCGGGCCCAGCGTGCAGGTCGAGACGGCCGGTCTGGCCGGCCTGTGGCCCGCGCTGGTCGATCCGTCCCAGCTCGAGAACGCGCTGCTCAACCTCTGCATCAACGCCCGCGACGCGATGCCGGACGGGGGCCGCGTCACCATCGAGACCGCCAACCTCCGGATCGCCTCGCCGGCCGCCGAGCGGCAGGACATGCCGGCGGGCGAGTACCTGTCGCTGAGCGTGTCGGACACCGGCACGGGCATGACGCCGGAGGTGATCGCCAAGGCCTTCGACCCGTTCTTCACCACCAAGCCGCTCGGCCAGGGTACGGGCCTGGGCCTGTCCATGATCTACGGGTTCGCCAAGCAGTCGGGCGGACAGGTCCGCATCCACTCCGAGGTGGGCCAGGGCACGACGGTCACCCTCTACTTGCCACACCACCGGGGTGGGGCCGAACGCGACGAGGCCTCGCCGGACGGAGGCCCGATGCCGGTCGCGGAGGCCGGCGAGACCGTGCTGGTCGTGGACGACGAGCCGAGCGTGCGCATGCTGGTGACGGACGTGCTCAGCGACCTCGGCTACACCGCCGTGGAGGCCGCCGACGGGGCCGGCGGTCTCAAGGTCCTTCAGTCCGACGCGCGGATCGACCTGCTCGTCACCGATGTCGGCCTGCCGGGCGGTCTGAACGGCCGCCAGATGGCGGATGCGGCGCGGGCAACCCGGCCGAACCTCCGGGTGCTGTTCATCACCGGCTATGCGGAGAACGCCCTGCTCACCAACGGCCAGCTCGAACCCGGCATGGCCGTGCTGACCAAGCCGTTCGCCGTCGAGGCCCTGGCCTCCCGCATCCGCGAGATGATCCCGCGTTCCGCCCGAGCCGGGGACCTCTGACCGTCGGCGAGCGGGCGTTCCGAAGGCCCGAGACGGGTCGGGCGCGGGCGGAACCGCTGCCCGCCGCACCGCCGCGCGTCGGGTCGGTCACCGCCAGCCGAGCGGCGGGGCCACGTGCGTCAGGATGGTCTCGATGACATGGGCGTTGTACGCCACGCCCAGCTGGTTCGGCACCGTCAGCAGGAGGGTGTCGGCCTCGGCGATCGCCTCGTCGGCCCGGAGTTCCTCGACCAGCCGGTCGGGCTCCGCCGCGTAGGACCGGCCGAAGACGGCGCGCATGTTGTCGATGATGCCGACCTGGTCGCTGCTCGCGCCACGTCCGAAATACGCGCGGTCGCGGTCGTTCACGAGCGCGAAGATCGACCGGGAGACGGAGACCCGCGGCGTCCGGGGATGCCCCGCCTCCGCCCAGGCCTGCCGGTAGCGGCGGATCTGCTTCGCCTGCTGGACGTGGAACGGCTCGCCGGTCTCATCCGCCTTGAGGGTCGAGCTCTGCAGGTTCATGCCCTGCCGCGCCGCCCAGATCGCGGTGGCGTCGGACGCGGAGCCCCACCAGATCCGCTCGCGTAAGCCCTCGGAATGCGGCTCCAGGCGCAGGAGACCGGGCGGGTTGGCGAACATCGGCCGCGGGTTGGGCTCGGCGAAGCCCGTCCCCTTCAGCAGATCGAGGAAGACCTCCGCGTGCCGGCGTCCCATGTCGGCATCGCTCTCGCCCTCACGCGGCGCGAAGCCGAAATGCCGCCAGCCGTCGATGACCTGCTCGGGCGAGCCCCGGCTGATGCCGAGCTGCAGGCGGCCGCCCGCGATCAGGTCCGCCGCGCCGGCATCCTCAACCATGGCGAGGGGGTTCTGGTAGCGCATGTCGATGACGCCGGTGCCGATCTCGATGCGCTTGGTCCGGGCGCCCACCGCGGCGAGCAACGGGAACGGCGAGGCGAGCTGGCGCGCGAAATGATGGACCCGGAAATACGCCCCGTCTGCGCCGAGCTCCTCCGCCGCGACCGCGAGGTCGATCGATTGCAGCAGGGTGTCGCCGGCCGTGCGCGTCTCTGAATGCCCCGTCGGCGACCAGTGACCGAACGACAGAAACCCGATCGTCTTCATCCTGGGAATCCCTGTTTGCGCCCGCCGGCGCCGACGACAGCCGCCGACATCCGGCTTGGCAACGACCGTTTCACGTCGGCGAACAGGCCGGGCGCGATCATCCGCCGACCGCGTCCGGGACGGGACCACCTGAGATTGCTCCTGACGGCCCCGGTCGGAAGAACAAGCCCGCCTTCAGGCTGTCGCCGATGCGGTGCGCGCGCTCGATCAGGATGGCCGCCACGTCGCGCGGGAAATGCGCGCGGGCGGTCTCCTCGAACAGGCCGAGCCAGCGGGCGAAATGCGCCGGCTGGATTTGCCCCAAGGCGAGATGCTTGCCGAACGGATTGCCCTTGTAGCGGCCGGTCTTGAACAGCACCGAGGACCAGAAGGCCTGGATGGTCGCCATATGCCGCGGCCAGTCCGGGTCGGGGATCGCGGCGGCGAAGACCGGGCCGATCAGCGTATCGCCGCGCACGCGGGCATAGAAGGCGTCGAGAAAACGGGACAGGCTGGCTTCGTCGAGCGTGGCATCGGGCATGCCCCCGAGATGCCGACGGGCTCCGGGCTGTTCAAGAGGCGATCGGACGTGAGCCGCGACGGACCGGGATCGGTGCGCAGCCGCGTGTCGGCCTTCGCGGCGGGGCAGATGACGGATCCCGAGCCCGGATGATCCTGCGGCGGCTTGCGCCACACCCGTCCAGAATCGCGTGTCGTCGCACAGGACGCCTTCGCCCATCCCATGTCGCGCGTGATAGCGAGGCCGCGACTCCGAAGCCGCCGCGGATCGGCGGCACGACGCACGGGATACGGTCTTGTCAGCGATCTGGGTGACAGCGCTTATCCGGGCCCTGACCTCGGGAGCCGTCGTCGTGCTCGCCTCGGTGCTGGCGGAGATCCTCGGGCCGGTCTGGGGGGCGCTCATCATCAGCCTGCCGGTCTCGGCCGGACCGGCCTACGTGTTCATGGCCCTGGAACACGATCCCGCCTTCGTCGCCGGCGCGGCCCTCAACGGCTTCGCGGCGACCGCGGCGACGGGCGTGTTCCTGATCGTCTATGCCCGGCGCGCGGCCGGCCGAGGCCTGGCCCTCAGCCTGGGCCCGGCGGCGGTGGCGTGGCTCGCGGCGGCCGCTCCGATCTCGGCCGTCGCGTGGACACCGCTGACCGCGTTCCTGCTCAATGCGGCCGTGTACGGAGCCGGCACCCTGTTGACCCGACCGGCGGCGCGAACCTCGCTCGCCCGGAGCACCACAGTCGCGCGACCCCGCCCCCTCGACCTCGTCGTCCGGGCGGCTGCCGTCGCCCTGTTCGTGACCGCCGTCCTCGCCGTGAGTTCGGCCCTGGGCCCGGCGCGGACCGGGGTCGTCGCGGCCTACCCGGTCACCCTCACGAGCACCTTCGTGATCCTGCACCGCCGCGTCGGCGGGACGGCGATGGCCCGGCTGGCGAGCATCACGATCCGCGGCGTCTTCGGCTTCGGCCTGACGCTGCTCACGCTTCACCTGCTGGTCGAGCCGTTCGGGCCCGCCCTCGCCCTCACGGCCGCGCTCGTCGTTTCGCTGACCTATTCGGCCGGGCTGCTCGCCCTGCAGCTCCGTCCGGATCTGCAGGCGGCGCGCGTGACCCCGCGCTAGGCCCCCGACCGCGGTCGGACGCGCGACGGCAGGATCCAGGTCGTGGCGTGGGGAGTGGGTTTTCTCACCCTCGCCCTCATCCTGAGGTGCCGGAGCGTAGCGGAGGCCTCGAAGGAGCCCTCCAGATGCCGCTGCGATCTCTGGAGCCCTCCTTCGAAGCCCGTTGACGCGGGCACCTCAGGATAAGGCAGGGATAAGACATCGGCTGTCTGCTGCGGCGCGCCGGCACGCTCCCCGCCCCCGGAGCGGGCCGCAACACCGACGGTCCCGGCTCTAGCCGGTGCTGAGCGGAACATGGGCTTCCGCCATGCCGGACAGGATGCGGCGCAGCAGCTCCGACCTGAGCCGCGCCTGGCTGCCCGGAAGGGTCCGGACCTGCACGGCGAGCCGGACGCAGGTCTCCGACAGGGCCGTGGGCCCCACGAATTTGGGCGGCGTCACCATCAAGGCGCTCAGCGCCGCGTCGCTCTCCAGTTCGGCGATGGCGGCCTCGATCACCCCCGCCGCGGCCGCGTAGGGCACGCCGTGCGGCACGTAGACCGGCACCTCCAGTCCGGCCCAGTCCCGCGAGAAGTTCGTCACCGCCTTCAGCTCGCCGAACGCGACCGTGTGCATGTGGCCGTTGTCGTCGCGCAGCCGGACTGAGCGCAGCGAGAACGCCTCGACCTGGCCCTGCAGGTTGCCGCTCTCGATCGTTTCGCCGACCCGGAAGGCGTCGTCGAGGAGCAGGAAGAAGCCCGCGATGACGTCGCGGACCAGCGCCTGCGCCCCGAAGCCGATCGTCAGGCCGACCACGCCCGCGCCCGCCAGGAGGGGGCCGATCTGCAGGCCGAAGGCGGAGGCGATGCTCAGGGCGGCCGTGACCGAGAGCGCGACGAGCACGACCGTGCGCATGGCGGGCAGGATCGTGGCGAGGCGATCCGCGCGCGGGTCCCCGCCCACATGGGCGAGACCGCGGTCGATGAGGCTACGGACGACCTGCCAGGCCAGGTCGGTCCCGAGCAGGATCAGCAGGGCCGACACGATCTGCGCGGTCATCGCCGGGCCCAGCCCCCCGTCCGCGCCCGGCAGCCGCTCCGCGAGGAGCAGCAGGGCCGCGATCAGGGCGACGTTGCGGGCGGCACGCGCGACGATGCGCTCCTCGCGCGTCAATTCGCCGGCGCGGTTCGGCCCGAACGCGACCGTGCGGGCCGCGTCGCCTAGGGCCAGCGACAGGGCCGGCGCGACGCCGAGGACCAGCGTGGCCCAGGCGGCGCTGGGCAGGCCGGCCTGGGCCAGCAGCCATGCGGCGATCGGAACGAGCCCCAGGATCAGCGCGGCCGGGCGCGGCGACCGCCTGTCGGGCCCGCGCAGCGACAGGGCAACCAGTCCGACGACGGCGGGGACCATCAGCGCCACGAGCAGCAGCGTCAGGCTGGTGACCGCGTCCGCGATCGCCGGGTCCGCGCCGCCCGAGCGCAGCCCGGCCGCCCACAGCAGCCCGGTCGCCGCCGTGAGGGCCAGTGTCGTGACGCCGTGCTGCGCCCGCCACGCCGCCTGCGTCGGCAGGGCGACCAGACGCAGTCGCGCGCCGCCGGGCGCCAGCAGGAAGCGGCCGAGCGCGCGGGTGCTGCGCACGGCCACGATGGCCAGGAGCGCGTCGAGGGCCATGACGCCGGCCGCGCCCGACGGGGCGGCGACGAGGTAGGCGAGGCACGCGCCCGCCGCGAAGCTCAGGACGAGGGCCTGGGCGAACAGGAGGCGCTGGACCTGCGCCAGCAGCCTCTGGCGCGCCGTGTCCAGGGGGCTGTCGACGATCCGCTGCATCCACGAGGCCGACCAGCGCCAGAACAGCCGCTCGGCGAGCCAGCCCCCGAGCCAGAGCAGCAGCAGGCGGGCGGCCAGACCGGCCGGCGAGGCCGTCTCGTCCGCGGCGATGTCGGTGAGCGCCGCGGCGGTCGCCGCCGGTATGCCGGCGGCCGCCACCGCCAGATGGTTCGCTCGGTCGTGGATGGTGCGGAGGTGCTCGTCCAGGTCGCGGCTGAGCGCGAGGCCGCCGAAGCCGGGCGGGGGCGTCTGTGCGCGTGGTGCAGTCGGGAATGCCCACAGGACAGCGATGAGCGCGAGGCCCGCGATCCAGCGGGAGATCACCACGACCGGCTTGCGCGCATGAACCGCGACCCACACACGAGAGGGATGCGACACCGTCTCCGCCGGGGTCGTCACGCCCTCCTACACCACCGCACGCCGCACGCCACCGGCTTGGCTGGGCAGGCGCACACGCACGACCGCATCGCCGCCGCGGACCGAAGGCAGAGCCATCCGTCGTCCTGGGGCTTACGGGCGGGGGCCGGACGCGCGGCGCACCGGGCTCCGGCGGTGCGGCAGAACCCCGCGCATCGCCCGATCGTCGGAGCTTGGCCGCGGGCTCGCGCGCTAGCCGAGCATGCTGTTCCTCTACGGTCTCACCATCCTCGCGGGCATCGCGAACGCGATCCAGCCCGGCCAGAACGCGACGCTGTCGAAGTCGCTCGGGCTCCCCGTCACGGCGGGGCTGATCACGCTCCTCGTCAGCTCAGCGGCTCTGCTGATCGGTGGCCTCGCCATCGGCAAGCTCGAGGTGCCGAGCGGACAGCAACTGGCTGCGGTGCCCTGGTGGGCCTGGCTCGGAGGGTTCTTCAGCGTCCTGTTGATCCTGGCCCAGCTCTACGCCTCGCCCGCGATCGGCGCCGCGTCGTTCCTCGGCATCATCGTGACGGTGGGCGTCGCCGTCTCGCTCGTGCTGGACAATTACGGGTGGGTCGGCTTCCCGGTGCATCCGGCCAGTTTGTGGCGGGTCCTCGGCGCCCTGCTGATGATCGCCGGCGTGGCCATGGTCGCCCTGTTCTGAGCAGGCAGGCCGCGTTGCGGCGTAATTGACCCTCGTCTCGGGCAACGGAGCCGGCGGGGTCGAGGGCTGTCGCGCGCTCCGACGCCTCGACCGGGACGGACCTCCTGAACCACCCGACACGCCGTCCGCGTGCCCTGTGTGGCGGCGCACAAAATCCGGCGAACGATCGGCGGAGGATCGCCGTTGAGAGGTCACTGCCGGCCAAGCACAGCCGCCGCGATCAAGACCGCCAGACCGACGATCTTCCTCACGCGACCCGACTGACCGGATGGCTTCCCCGTGAAGTCAAACGCACACGCATGGAGATCGTCATGAAGGCCCACATCCTCGCTGCCGCCGCCCTGGTCGCCGTCGCCACGCCCGCCCTCGCGCAGGGCATCGACAGCAAGCACAGCCCCTACCCCGCGTCAGCCTACGCGGGCTACGCCGGCAACACTGCCGCGATCCTGCTGCCGGAGATCTCGGTGACCCACTACCGGGCCGCGCCGGCTTACCGGTACTCGGGTCAGCACGCGGGTGGACCGGCCGACGGATTGCGCTGACATTCCTGTCCGACGGGGGCCGACCGGCCCCCGTTACCCTGCGGCGGCCCAGATGGCTGCGGAGCCTGCGGCACCGCCGATCCATTGGTGTCCAGCAACCGCCGCTGGACCGTGATGCCACGCGGCGTCCGCACCGCGGCCTGGGCCGCCATATCCGGCCGTTGCAGAAGCACGCAGCAGGGCGATGGGCGTACGGGTGACGCCCACGTCACCGGCATCGCCGCCCTGGCCCCGCGATCGCGGGGCATGCGCGGGCGACATCCGCCCGGCTTCATCTACGGCCACGCGGGGGCCGGCAAATTCTGGCGATGCGCCCAGATCAGCCCGCGATAGGGACTGGTGAGGGTCGCGACCCCGGGCCGGCCGTCGAGGACGCTGTCCACGATCGCGGCGGCGCGGTCGATCGCGGCCTCGATGGTCGGGGCGTTGAGGACAGTGCAGTGCGTATCCACGCTGCCTTGCAGGCGTGCTCGGGCGATCCGCAGGTGATACCGCATGGCCGGACCCCGTGCTCACAGACCGGTTGCCATCATATGGGGTGTTCAACCGGAAGCGCGTGAAGCACCGTTGCGCCTGGCCCTTCCCGGGCTCGCCGCACGGTCCCTGGCCTGATCCGACACACAGCAGGGCCGGTGGAGCTGACGTCCCGCTAACCCGATCCTGGCACCTTACGGTCGGGCCGCGTTGCGTATCGGCCCACGCTGGTGAGATCGGACGCTCCCCCACCCCGTGAGCAGATCGCGGTGGGGCCGAGCGGCCGATCCGCGAAGGGGACGCCCATGACGGACGAGCCGGACCAGACCCTGTCGGACGCGGAGCTCGACCGTCTGGCGCGGAAGCTGTTCGCCGAGGTTCGGGCCGACAGCGACGAGGCGAAGGCGGGACGGGCCCTTGAATCCGCCGGCGCGGTGGCCGGCGACGTCCTCCCCGGGATACCGGACTGGCTCATGGATGCCAGCGGCGACGCGGGTGATGGCGGCGGCGACTGAGGCGGCGGGCGCGGCGCGCGGGCGCCTCAGTTCTTGAAGATCTGAACGTCGCCCTCGGACAGCGCCGCGCGCTGGTCGGTGCACCATTGCTGCTCCCCGACTTCCTGCACCTCGGCGTAGCGCCGCGCCAGCTCATCCTTGAAGGCGGCGTGCGCGCGCTCCTGGCCCAGCACCTCGGTGGCCACGTCTCGCGCAGTCTGGGAGATCCGCAGCGCCGTCGTGCCGTCGATCGCGTAGTGCTTGCCGCAGAACGTGATGATGGCCGATTGCGCGCTGGAGGCGCGGAGCAGGGCCAGCGCCTGCTCCTGAGGCTGCGCGCGCGCAGGCGCAGCCTGTGCAGTGACGGCAAGGGCGACGGCAACGAGGGCTTGGTAGCGCACGGCAGGTCTCTAGCGATGAGCACTCGTACAATGCAGTAACGAGTGACGGCAATGTCTGAGAACAGCGTATGCAGGGTGGCTCGCCGGCGGCCCTGGTTCAGCATGCACCCAGCGCGGGCGTTCAGGCGAAGTGCATCGGCAGCGCCAGGCTGACGAGGGCGACATACGCGCCGACGAGCAAGGCTCCGGCCGGGACGACGACACCGCTGAGCAGGACGAGGCGGGCTGAGAGGGACATGACGATCTCCACGTGATGGGCGGCGGCTGCCGTCGTTGAGGAAGATCTATGCTCAAGCTCTCCGGTCCGATGTGCTGGGGAACACGCAGAGCGGTCTCGTCGTGGCGTGTGCAGGATTGGGCGCCGCCGAACCTGTTCCCGAGCGTCTTCGTGCAGAACAGCGTGCGCCGATGCTCTGACCGATCCGGGATCCTCGACCATCTCCGGTCGAAGGCCGCGCGGTTGGCGTCCGCCGCGTTCGCGCCGCAGCCCGTCGACGGGATCGAAGACGCGGTGTTCGGGCCGGACCGGCTTGGCGATGCACTGCGACGCCGATGATGATCCATGCGTTGCGGCGCAGCATCGATTGAGCTCGCCCCGGCGGGATCAGTCATGGATGACCGGCGTTCTCACCAGTACTGCAAAACATCCTGGGAGCATCGCCATGGGCCTGACCGCGTTTGTCGTCTTCGTCGTCCCGTGGGTGGTGCTTGCGGTGTTTCTCACGCGGGCCCCGACGGTCCTCCGTCTGGGCGCTGCTCCGGCGCCTTGGCGGCCCATCCCGACCCGCAAGGAGTTGAGCGGGGCCGAACGGCGCGCGACGCACCCGCATGATACGCGCACCGCCGGGAGCGGCGGCCTGTCGCGTCGGGACCGGCACGATCCGGCCGATGCGCCGCGCGGCGGAGCGCTGGGGACCAGCGTGGAGCCGACCGAGCCCGACGACAAGGTCAGCTAGCCCCGATCGAAGCAGCGGGGGGCGCACCAAGGCGGGTCTCCGACGGCTCCGCGCTGCTCTGCCGCCGAACGCGTAAAGGCCCGCCTCCGCAGATGCGCGAAGGCGGGCCTTGGTCCGGCGACAGATATCGATCGGCGTCCGCTCAGGCGGCGCGCACGGTGGCGAGGAAGCGCGCGACCTCCGCGCCGAGGTGCTCGGACTGACGCGACAGCTCCGAGGCCGCGCCCAGAACCTGGCTGGCCGCCGCCCCGGTCTCCTCGGCCGCTCCCGCCACACCGGAGATGTTGCTCGTCACCTCGCCGGTGCCCATGGCGGCTTGCGCGACGTTGCGCACGATCTCCTGGGTGGCCGCACCCTGCTCCTCGACCGCCGCCGCGATCGAGGTCGCCACGCCGCTGATCTCGCGGATCCGCCCGGTGATGCCGCCGATCGACGTCACCGCCTGCCCGGTCGAGGCCTGGATCTGCGCGATCTGGCCGGAGATCTCGTTCGTCGCCTTGGCGGTCTGCTCGGCCAGCGCCTTCACCTCGGAGGCGACGACCGCAAAGCCCTTGCCCGCCGCACCGGCCCGCGCCGCCTCGATGGTGGCGTTGAGGGCCAGCAGGTTGGTCTGCCCGGCGATGTTCGAGATCAACCCGACCACATCGCCGATCCGCGACACGGCGGCACTCAGCTCCTGCACCAGGCTGCCGGTCTGGTCGGCCTCGTGCACCGCCCGCTGCGCCAGCTCGGCCGAGCCCGCGACCTGACGGCCGATCTCCTGGACCGACGAGCCCAGCTCCTCCGCCGCCGCCGCGACGGTGTTGACGTTGGAGGCGGCCTCCTCGGCGGCGGCCGCAACGGTGGTCGACTGGCTGGCGGTCTCGGTTGCCGTCGCGGTCATCGTCTGCGCGGTGGCCTGCAACTCGGTCGCCGAAGACGACACCATGCCGATGATGCCGCCGACGGCAGCCTCGAAGCCGTCGGCCATCTGGCGCATGCCGGCCTTGCGCTGCTCCTCGGCGGCGAGCCGCGCCACTGCGGTCTCGTCTTCCAGCGCCTTCATGCGGAGCAGGCCATTCTTGAACACCTGCACCGCATTCGCGATCGTTCCGATCTCCGTCTTCTGGCCCTGATGCGGGATGGTGACGGCAAGGTCCCCGTCCGCGAGCGCCTGCATCGGTTGGACTACCGAATTGATGCCGCGCGAGATGCTCAGGATGATCAAGGCCGCCAGCGCAATCGACAGAGCCACGGCGAAAAGCCCGACGCCGATGAGCATGGTGCGCGTCTGAGCGTATGTGTCCTGGCTGTCCCTGGCAGCCTGCTCGGCACCATCCTGGTTGAGCTTGATGATCTTATCGAGCGCCGCTGACGCGCTCCGACGCGGCGCGACCACCTTGGCCTCGTAGAGGCTGAGAGCCTGCGCCTTCTCGCCCTTGCGGGACAGCGCGAGGATCGGCTCGACGGCGGTTGCGAGCGCGCGCCAATCCCGGACGAACGCTTCGTAGAGCGCGCGCTCCTCAGGGGAACTGATCAGCTTCTCGTAGATCTTCGTTGCTGCATCGATCTTCTGACCCCGATCGACGAGATCCTTGTCGACGCTGGCCAGCATCTGCGGTTCTTCCGTCAGGATATGGCGGAGCAGACTGGTGGTATACCGCCCTGTCAGGGAATCGATCTGACTTGCGGCGCGCACGCTCGGCAGCCAGTTCGTCTCGACATCGAGAAGCAGCCCGTTGAGCGTTGAGGCGCTTCGAAGCCCGACGAGGCTCAGGCCACTGAGCAGCAGGAGCAGAACGGCGAAGGCAGCAATCAGCTTGCTGCGGATGGACAAGGAGTTGAGCGGCACGACTGACCTCGAAGGCAGCTGCTGAGCCCAGCGTCGATGAAGCTGCCAAGTTAAGGTCTTACGGCGGAATAGTTAATTCTATATCCAATATGAATGATATGCATCCATTTGCCTGAAATTCCGATCGGTTGAACGCGCTATTAGCCAATTGCCCAAACGAGAGGCAGGGCGCCGGTCAAGAACAACGCGGACGAGACGAGCACGGCGAGGCGCTCGCGATGGTGGAGGATGAAGGCGCGCGGGCTGGCAAACATGGGGCGGGGCCGGATCGGAGGAAGCACCTCACGCTCGCTCCTGAACCTTGACCAATCCGAGGCATCCGACGTCGTCCACAGGCGGTCCGCGACGCGTGTTACCGCCGAGCCACAGAGGGCTGGATGTGCTCCGGCGCACCGCGCGGACGCCGCGCCGGGTCTATCGCCTCCCGGTGGCTGCTTTCGCCCCCTCAGCAGCCCGATCCAGCGGCGCAGTGACCTCACCGGTTGCTGCGCCGTTGTCGTCTGCGACGACCCGCCGGGTCGGCAGCATTCTGTGCGGGCCGCCGCCGTCTGACGGTCGATGCAGGCGGCCGATTTCCGCAATCCGACGCTGTTCGCGCAGGTTGAACGGGTCTCGATGCGCGCGTCGGCAGGACGCTTCCGGCTTTCCAAGCGCGTTGAGACCCTGACGAAAGATCACGGGTCGTGGTTTGGTGGGGGGCATCCCACCCTGGTCCTCATCCTGTGGTGCGGCGCAGCCGCCTCGAAGGAGGGCTCCAGCCGGCCGCGCGATCCCTGAAGGCCTCCTTCGAGGCCCGCTGACGCGGGCACCTCAGGATAAGGGCGGGGATGGAGCATGGGCCGGTCGTCGCGGCTCGCCCGCGCGCCCCGCTCGTGAGGCGTGTCGCAGCCGGACGGTCGCGGCTCTAGCCGCCAGTGCGGCGCGGGGCCGATCCGTGGGCGCTTCGCGCGCGCTCGGCCTCTTCGGCCGCGACCGCCTCGACCGCGGCGATGACGTTCTCCAGCTCGGCGACCTGACGCAGCGCGCTCCCGGCCGGTAGGCCGTCGTATTCGGCCATGGCCAGGATGAGCGTGCGCTGATGCGCCTTAAGGCGCTCGAGGAGGGCATTGAGCTTGTCGGGCATAAGCGCGCTGTAGCCGTGAGCGGGAGAGCGGACAAGCTGGTGATCGGCAAAGCGTGTTGCAAAGTGGATGCGGGCTGCAGATCAGTCGCACATCCTCCCGATCTCATGCTGTGCCCGCGACAGGTCTTCCACCGAACAGTGCAAGTCGCGATCGAATCATCGGCCGAAGGCTTCCTGACGCCCGCGTTCGGGTGACCCGAAGCCCCAAGGCGTCATTGTCCTGCACCGCTCGGAATGGTGATCGGCCACAAAGTCCGCGCGCCTGTGAACAGAGAGCCTATTGTCTCGGCCAGTAACCTTCTCGCAGAGCGAGAAGGAAATTCCGGAATTCGGAATGTCGGTGCTGGACAGTGCTCAAGCCGGACCGGCAGACTGAGTTCAACGAACAAGGCCATAGGGAGAAACGATGCTGCTCGACACAGCTGCGTCGATCGAGGGGGCGTCCCGATCGTCGCTCTCCAAAGCCCTGTCATTACTTGTGGTTGTCGCAGAGCGAAGCCAGAAAGGCGTCAGCCTGAGTTCCGCTGCGGCCCGCACCGGTCTCCATGTCGCGACCGCGCATCGACTGCTCGGCGCCCTCGTCGACGAGAACTTCCTGAACTTCGATCCCTATACGAAACGGTACTTCCTCGGCCTGATGCCCTACGAACTCGTCAATCGGGCCGGCTCCGACCTCGAGTTCCTGCACCTTCGGAAGACGCTGCGCCCATTCCTCGACGCCGCGCAGAGGACGCTCGGCGGCCTCGTCAACCTGTCCGTGCCGTCCCGCGGAGAGGCCCTATGTATCGACGTGATCGAGGGGCGCGCGGCGATCCTCGTCAGTACCCTGAAGATCGGGGCGCGTCGGCCCCTCGGGGTCGGGGCGGCCAGCCTCGCCCTGCTGGCGACGCATCCGGCCGATGCGCGGGCCGCCGTGATCGCGCGCGAGGCGGAGCGCTACCTCAAATACGGGCGGCTGTCGGCGGATCTCGTCGCGGAGGCCTGCGCGCGTCTTCCGGTCGACGGCTACGTCGTGAACGAAGCGCTGATCATTCCGGATATCGGCGCCCTGGCGCTCCCGGTCTTCCGGGACGGCGCGGTCGTCTGCGCCGTCTCGGTCACCAACACGATCTCGCATCTGCATCGCGACGCGCGGGCCGGGATCGCCGCGGTCCTCCGCCGGGCCGTGACCGATGCCGGCTTCCACGTCGAGGCAGCCTGACCGATGTATCCGATCGACCTCTTCCACCGTCAGGCCGCCCGGACGCCCGGGCATGTCGCCCTGGAATTCGGGGAGGCGCGGATGACCTACGGGGATCTCGCCGCGCGGGTCGGGGCGCTCGCCGCCGGCCTGCAGGCGCTCGACCCGGAGCCGCAATCGCGGGTCGGCATCTGCTGCTTCAACCACGTCGAGCACGTCGTGGCCTGGCTGGCGGTGGTGGCGGCCGGGAAGGTCTGGGTCCCGCTCTATCCGAAGAACAAGGCGGCCGAGATCGGCCTCGGCATCGCCTTCACCGAGGCCTCGATCGTGATCGCCGACGCGGCGGCGCGCCCCCTCGTCGAAGGGGCCGGGGCCCGGATCCTGGTGGCGGACCGGGACGGGCGCGCGGGGACCACGGGCGGTCTGGCGCAGGATCACGCGGGCGCGGCACCGCGCTTCCACGCGCAGCCGCTCCACGCGACGCAGGCCATCAAGTTCACCGGCGGGACGACCGGCAAGCCGAAGGGCGTGATGCAGCCCTATCGGGCCTGGAACACCAACATCGCGACCCAGATCGCCGCCTGGGGCCTCAAGCCGGGCGAGCGCCTCCTGGCGGCGGCGCCGATCACGCACGGCACCTCGACCTACATCCTGCCGACGCTGGGCACCGGCGGCACGCTCGTCCTGCTCGACCAGCCGCGGCCGGACGAGATCCTGCGCTGCTTCGCCGAGGAGCGCATCGCCACGACCTTCCTGCCGCCGACGCTCATCTACATGATGATGGAGCTGCCGGCGGCGCGGCGCGGCGCGTATCCGCACCTGCGCAACCTCGTCTACGGCTCGGCCGCGATGCGGCCGGACGCGATCGCCGAGGCGCAATCCGTGTTCGGCCCCTGCATCGCCTCGACCTACGGCCAGACCGAGGCGCCGCAGATCGCCACCATGATCTCGGCCGAGGAACTCACGCGCCCGGAGAAGCGCGCGACCGTCGGCCGGGAAACGATGCTGACCCGGGTCGCCATCCTCGATCCCGAGGGCAACATCCTCCCGACCGGCGCCGACGGCGAGATCGCGATCCGCGGCGACCTGGTCATGACAGGCTATTGGAAGCAGCCGGACAAGACCGCCGAGACGATCCGGGACGGCTGGCTGCTCACCGGCGATCTCGGGAGCTTCGACGAAGAGGGCTTCCTGTCCATCAAGGGGCGGGCGAAGGACCTGATCATCACGGGCGGCTTCAACGTCTACCCGGTCGATGTCGAGCCGGTGCTGGGCCAGCACACGGCCGTCGCCGACTGCGCGATCTACGGCGTGCCGGACGACAAGTGGGGCGAGGCGGTCCACGGCGCCGTCGCGCTGCGCGACGGCATGGCGGCGGATCCCCAGGAGATCATCCGCTTCGTCAAGGATCGCCTGGGATCGGTGAAGGCGCCGAAGTCGATCACCGTCTACGAGGCCCTGCCGCGGAACAATTACGGGAAGCTGCAGAAGCAGATCCTGGTCGAGGACCACATCGCGCGCGAAGCTCGGGAAAGGCAGCAGCCATGAGCACCAAGCAGCCGACCACGGCCCTGAGCCACCACACCACGGACGCGATCTACTATCGCGAGAAGAACCTCGTCACGGACATCCTGAAGCCCGGCGCCGCCCCCGACTTCGTCGCGGAGGCCGCCGCCCACATCCTGGGGCGGGACGTCTCGGACGGCGAGCGGCGCGTCCTCAACGCGATCATGATCACCATGATGGAGCACGGCTTCACGCCGAGCGCCATCGCGACCCGCTCGA
The DNA here is from genome assembly GCF_058790235.1 of Methylobacterium sp. FW102-HT35C08. Taxonomy (NCBI): domain Bacteria; kingdom Pseudomonadati; phylum Pseudomonadota; class Alphaproteobacteria; order Hyphomicrobiales; family Methylobacteriaceae; genus Methylobacterium; species Methylobacterium sp. FW102-HT35C08. The sequence goes on from NZ_JBYTCL010000002.1 coordinate 4,361,340, forward strand.
TCTACATGAGCGCGCCGGAGAACATGCAGGGCGCGGTGGCCGCCGGTCTCCTCGCGGTCGGCAGCCAGTTCGTCGGCACGGTCGAGAACAACGCCCGGATCCTGAACCAGCTCGTCGCCCTGGAGGCGGACGCGCAGCGTGCCCTCGCGGAGCGCATCGTAGACGACCACAAGGCCCGCAAGGTGCACATGCCGGGCTTCGGCCACCACCTGCACCGGCCGGAGGATCCGCGCGCGGTCCGCCTCCTGGAGATCGGGGCGGAGAACGGTCTCGCCGGCCGTCACGTCGTGGCCCTCCGCCTCCTGTCGGAGGTGGTCGACCAGCGGGCGGGCCGGCACATCACCATCAACGCCACGGGCGCCACAGCCGCCCTGCTCGGCGAGATGGGCGTGCCGGTCGAGCTGATGCGCGGCTTCTCGCTGATCGGCCGCACGGCCGGCCTCGTGGCCCACATCGCCGAGGAGCAGCAGCGCCCGAGCGGCCGCTTCATCTGGGACCTCGTCGACAAATCCATCCCCTACGAGGCCTGACGATGCCCGACTACGCCCTCGTCACCGGCGGCAGCCGCAACATCGGCGGGGCGATCGCGCGGCGCCTCACCGCGGACGGCTTCAAGGTCATCGTCCTCGACATCGTGAAGCCGGAGCACGACGCCCTGGACAGCTTCGTCGAGGCCGACCTGTCCGACGCGGCCGCGCTGCCGCGGACACTCGCGCACGCCATCGCGGGCCGGACGGTGACGCGCCTCGTCAACAATGCCGGCATTGTGGCGCCCGCAGCCCTCGCGGACACCGACCCCGCGACCCTCGACGCCGTCGCGGCCGTGAACCTCAAGGCGCCGATCCTCTGCGCGCAGGCGCTCCTGCCGGGCATGAAGGCGGCTGGCCGGGGGCGCATCGTCAACATCTCCAGCCGGGTCGCCCTGGGCAAGGAACTGCGCACCGTCTACGCGGCGACCAAGGCCGGCCTGCACGGGATGACCAAGACCTGGGCCCTGGAACTCGGGCGCCACGGCATCACGGTGAATGCCGTCGGGCCGGGCCCGATCCGGACGAGCCTGTTCGACGCGGTGAATCCGCCGGGCGATCCGCGCACGAACGCGATCATCGGCGCCGTGCCGTTGGCCCGCCTCGGCACGCCGGACGACGTCGCGGATGCCGTCAGCTTCTTCCTGTCCGATCGCGCGGGCTTCGTGACCGGACAGGTTCTCTACGTATGCGGCGGGATGACGATCGGCTCCGTCTGACGCCCACCAAGACCGACACGACACAAGAAACGCGGCACGAAGCACGCGATCCAACCGGGAGGACACCGTGGCATCCATAACTCGGCGCGGCCTGAGAACGCTGCTCGGAGCGATCCTGGCGCTCGGATGCGCGGTGCCGGCGCCGGACGCCGCGCGGGCTCAACCGGCCTGGCCTGCCCGGACCGTGTCGATCATCGTCCCCTACTCGGCGGGCGGGGCCACCGACATCCTGGCCCGCAAGGTCGCGGAGGGGCTGTCCGGCGCCCTGGGCAAGACCGTGGTGGTCGACAACCGGCCGGGGGCCGGCGGTACCCTCGGCACCGCGCTCGCGGCCAACGCGAAGCCCGACGGCTACACCCTCTTCCTCGGGCAGGTGTCCTCCCACGGGATCGCGCCGAACCTCTACACGGAACTGCGCTACGACCCGGTCAAGAGCTTCGTGCCGATCGTGTCAATCGAGACGATCCCCAACATCGTGGTCGTCAACAAGGCGCTGCCGGTGAACTCGATCGACGAGCTCATCGCCTACGCCAAGGCCCATCCCGACGCGCTCAACTTCGCCTCCTCCGGGACGGGGGCCTCGACACACCTGTCCGGCGAGATGTTCAAGGCGATGACGGGGGTCACCATGACCCACGTGCCGTTCCACGGCAGCGCCCAGGCGATCGTGTCGGTCATGGGCGGCCAGACCCAGATGATCTTCGACAACATGCCGTCCGCCTATCCCTACGTGACGGCGGGCAACCTGAAGGCGCTGGCGGTCACCACGCTGAAGCGCTCGCCGCAGGCGCCCGACGTCCCTACCCTCGCCGAAGCCGCCAAGAGCGCCGACCTGTCGCGCTACGACGTCAGCGCCTGGTTCGGGCTGTTCGCGCCGGCCAACACCCCGCGGCCGATCGTCGATCGCGTCAACGCGGCCGTGAACGCGATGCTCAAGGAGCCCGGAGTCGCGAAGTTCATCGTCGAGACCGGCGGCGTGCCCGAGGGCGGGACGCCGGAGGATCTCGGCCGGCGCGTCGACACCGAATTGCAGAAGTGGAAGACCGTGATCGAGCAGGCCGGCGTGCCGAAACAGTAATCCGTAGCATCGGCGCGGCGCCGATGTTGGTTCGCCCCGTCGCGACAGGAGGTGCGCGTGGATTTCGCCTCGCAGGCCATCGGTGACCGCTCCGCGGGAGGAACAGCGTGATGAGCGCGGCTGAGACCGCACCCATCCCCACCCGCGACCTCGAGGGGCGCGTCGCGGTGGTGCTGGGCGCCGGCTCGATCGGGGCCGGGTGGGGCATCGGCAGGGCCATCGGCCTGCTCTATGCCCGGGCCGGCGCGCATGTCGTCGCCGCCGACCGCGACCGATCCTCGGCCGAGGAGACCCGGGACCTGATCCTCGGAGAGGGCGGCAGCGCCGAGGCGGTCGGGGTCGATGTCGCGGACGATGCCGGCCTCGCCGCCTGCCTCGCCGCAGCGGGCGCGGCGCGCGGCGGGACCGACATCCTCTACTTCAACGTCGGCATCGGAAAGGCCGGTCCGTCGATCGAGACCTCGGCCGCCGACTGGCGCCGCATCGCCGACGCGAACCTCACCGCGCTCCATGTCGCGGCGACGACCGTCCTCCCGGGCATGCGCGCGCGCCGGCGCGGCGTGATCCTCGCCACGTCGTCGATCGCGGGCCTACGGGATGTCGGCTATCCGCATCTCGCCTACGGGGCCACCAAGGCGGCGCTCATCCAGTACCTGCGCCTGCTGGCGGTCGAGAACGCGCCCCACGGCATCCGGGCCAACACGATCGTCCCGGGCCTGATCGACACGCCCCGCATCGAGCAGACCGTCGCGAACGCCTACGTGGGCGACCTCGCGCGGATGAAGGCGCTCCGCGCGTCGCAGTGCCCCCTCGGCCGGATGGGCACCGCCTTCGACGTCGCGGAGGCCGCCCTGTTCCTCGCGTCGGACCGCGCGGCCTACGTGACCGGCACCGAGCTGCTGGTCGATGGCGGGCTCGCCGCGACGGCGCGCGGCCCGTCCCTCGGCTGACATGCATCCCCGGTCACCGGGCAGGCCCGGAACCCCTCCCGCTCACACCTTCGGCGCCAGCAAAGCCGCCCCGTCCGGAGCACTGACATGGCCAACCAGAATACCGTCCGCGGCGTGGTCCTCAGCGCCATCGCCCTCTGCTTCGGGGTGACGGCGCTGCGCTACCCGATCGGCAGCTTCGCCCATGCCGGCGCCGGCCTGTTCCCGCTGCTGGTCAGTTCGCTGCTGCTGCTCCTCGGTCTCATCACCCTGGTCAAGGCCCGGTTCGAGCCGGCGAAGCCCATCCACTTCGCGTGGCGGAACATCGGCATCATCCTGCTCGGCCTCGTGGCTTTCGTGGCGGCCGCCAAGGTCGCCAGCATCGTCCTCGGCATCGTGCTCCTCGTCCTGGTGTCCTCGCTGGCGGCCACGTCGTTCTCGTGGAAGCGGGTGCTGGCCATCTCGGTCGCGCTCATCGCCGTCGCGCTCGCCTTCCAGAAGCTGCTCGGCCTCAACCTGCAGGTGATCTGATGGATGTGATCACGAATCTCGCCTTCGGGTTCGAGCACGCGCTCACCTGGAGCAACCTGCTGTACTGCGCGATCGGCTGCGTCATCGGCACCCTGATCGGGCTGCTGCCCGGGCTGGGCCCGCTCGCGACGATCAGCCTGCTGCTGCCCCTGACCTATTCCATCCCGGTCGACGGCGCGCTGATCATGCTGGCGGGGATCTATTACGGCGCCCAGTACGGCGACAGCGTGAGCGCGATCACGATGAAGATCCCGCACGCGTCGAGCATCGTGGCCTGCATCGACGGCTACCAGATGACGCTGAAGGGGCGCACGGGCCTCGCGCTGTTCACCGCGGGCGTGTCGAGCTTCATCGGCGGCACGGTCGCCATCGTCGTCCTGGCCTTCCTCGCACCGCTTCTCGGGCAGGTCGCCTTCCTGTTCGGGCCGGCCGACTACTTCGCGCTCATGCTGCTCGGGTTCGTCTGCGTCAGCCTCGTGACGACCGGGAACCTGCTGAACGGCCTCGCCATGTGCCTGCTCGGCGTGCTGCTCGGCCAGATCGGGACCGACCTCGAATCCGGCACGCTGCGCTTCACCCTCGGCCTGACGCCGCTCGCCGACGGCGTCAGCGTCGTGAGCGTCGCGCTCGGCTGCTTCGGCATCGCCGAGATCTGCCGGAACCTGGACGCCCGCGAGGAGCGGACGCCGTTCAACGGCAAGATCCGCCTGATGCCGAGCTGGCCGGAATTCAAGCGCATCATCCCGAGCGCCCTGCGCGGCAGCGCGGTGGGTTCGCTCCTCGGGATCCTGCCGGGGGGCGGGCCCACCATCGCGCAGTTCGCCGCCTACGCGATCGACAAGAAGGTCAGCAAGTACCGGCACGAGATCGGCACCGGGTCGATCGAGGGCGTGGCCGGGCAGGCCGCCGCCGACGAGGCCGCCGCGCGGACGAGCTTCATCCCGCTCATGAGCATCGGCATCCCCGAGAACGCCGTCATGGCGTTGATGATGGCCGCCTTCATCATCAAGGGCATCCAGCCCGGCCCCAACATGATCGCCAAGCATCCGGACCTGTTCTGGGGCCTCGTCGCCAGCATGTGGATCGGGAACTGCTTCCTCCTGATCCTCAACGTGCCCCTGGTCCGCTTCTGGCTGTCGATCTTCAAGATCCCCTACAGCGTCCTCTTCCCGTCGATCCTGTTCTTCTGTTGCGTCGGAACCTACAGCGTCAACAACAACCTCGACGACGTGCTGATCACCGCGGCCTTCGGCCTGCTCGGCTACATCCTGATGCGCCTGAGCCTCGACCCGGCGCCCCTGATGCTGGGCTTCATCCTCGGCCCGATGCTGGAGGAGAATTTCCGCCGCGCGATGCTGCTCGGCCGCGGCAGCTTCAAGGTGTTCGTCACGCAACCGATCAGCGCGACGCTTCTCGCGTTCATCGCCGTGCTGATCCTCGTGCAGATCGTCTCCGCGGTCGTGCGGATGCGCTCAGGGAGGCCGTCGCCCGTCTCGGTCGGAAACCTCGACCACGAGGCACCGCCGGCCGCGATGATCAAGTCGCCCGGCGGTTAGAGCCGTTCCCGACCACATCGAGACGGCCGACGGCAGGTCATGGGTGGTCGCGTCAGGTCGGGCTTTCCCACCCTCGACCTCATCCTGAGGTGCCGAAGCGCAGCGGAGGCCTCGAAGGAGCCCTCCAGCCGGCCGCGAGAGCCCTGGAGCCCTCCTTCGAGGCCCGCTGACGCGGGCACCTCAGGATGAGGAAGGGGATGGGAAAGACGCTCGTCGCCGCGGCTCACGACACGCTCCCACGCCCGAGCATGTCGCACACGGACGGTCGCGGCTCTCGGCGACCTCGATAGCGAGCGCCGAAAGGACTCCTGTCAGTCGACCGTCGCGCCGGAGAACGCGACGACCTTGCGCCACTTCTCGATCTCCTGGCCGATCAGCGTGCCGAACGCGTCGGGCGAGACCCGCAAGGGCGTCCCGCCGAGGTCGGTGAGCTTCTTCTCCATGGCCGGGTCGGCCAGGATGTCGTTCACCTCCTTGTTGAGGCGCGCGATCAGCTCCGGCGGGGTCTTCCGCGGTGCGCCGATCCCGAACCACGCGCTCGCCTCGTAGCCCGGCACCGTCTCGGCCACCGTCGGCACGTCGGGCAAAGCCGGCGAGCGCTCGGCCGTCGTCACCGCGAGGGCGCGCAGGGTCCCGCCGCGCACGTGGCCGATCGACGAGGGCAGGTTGTCGAAGATCACGTCGGCGTGGCCCGCGATCATGTCGATAATCGCCGGACCGGCGCCGCGATAGGGCACATGCACCATCGGCGCGCCGGTCATCGCCTTGAACAGCTCGCCCGACATGTGCAGCGACGTGCCGATGCCGCTGGAGGCCATGTTCACCTTGTCGGGGTTGGCCTTACAGTAATCAATGAACTCCTGCACGGTCTTGATCGGAAGCTTCGGGCTGACCTCCATGATGTTGGGCGACCGCATGATCCCCGCCACCGGGGCGATGTCGCGCTGAAACTTGAAGCTCAGATTCTTGTACAGGCTGTCGTTGATGCCGTTGGCCGGATTGGCGAGCAGGATCGTGTGGCCGTCCGGCTCGGCGCGGACGACGACGTCGGTGCCGATATTGTTACCCGCCCCGGGGCGGTTCTCGACGAGGACCTGCTGGCCGAGGCGCCGTCCGAGCGGTTCGGCGATGAGGCGGGCGAGCACGTCGGTCGCGCCACCCGGGGCATAGCCGACGACGAAGCGGATCGGGCGCGTCGGGTAGGATTGCGCGCGCGACGACCGGGTCGCCAGCGCCGTGGTCACGCCGGCTCCGACGCCGGCCGCCAGTATTGATCTCCGCGACCACTTGGAATCCATGTCCGCGTCCTCCCTGCGGCCCTTTTTGCGTGGGCCCTCAACGATTCGTACGTTACGCGGGACCGCAACGGCATCAACCTGAACGCGTTGGGCAATTCATATGGCGCGCGCCAGTTGAAATCGGGCTCGAGCCGGGCGGCCGACAGCTTTTTCAAGCCGCGGTGGGGTGCGGGCCCCCGTCGCACGCGCTCCGGCCGCCGTGAGGGCCTCTCTACACGTCATCGATGGGTACACGACGAGGATCGCATCGGACGCAGTCCGAACCACTGCAACAGCCCCGGCACCGTAAGCTGATCGGAGGTCTACAGGCTTGGCGACGCCCTATTCCACGTCCGCAAGAGTGGATTTCGACAATCCAAGTCACCGGACATTCGGCTGGACAACCGCGAAAATAGCGAAGCGGCCCGGACGCTCGCTCGGTCCCGTTCGGCGATCAGGCCGGGAGGCCCGCGATCGCCAAGGCTTCGGCATAGAGCTTGGCCGTCTGTTCGAGCGGAAAGGGGATGCGTGCGAGAAAGCCCGAGATCGTCAAGTGCGGCTCGATCGCCAGCATCTCCGCGACAGCCTCGCGGGCGGGGTCCAGCCGCCCGAGCCTGACATTGGCGACGGCGAGGACGCGCAGGGCCACGGCGAAGCGGCGGTTCTGCGCCAGGGCGCGCTCGGCCCAGTCGATCGCGGCGGCGTCGTCTCCGTCGATCAACGCGGCCACCGCCATCACGCCGGACATCAGCCAGCCGCGCGGATCGCGCGGGTTGAGCCGCTGCGCGCGGGCCACCATGGCGCGGCCTTCGGCGCCGTTGCCGCACATCGTCTCGATCCAGCCCGCGAGCGTCAGCGCCATCGCGGAGTTCGGGTTGAGGAGCAGCGAGCGCCGGAAGAGGTCGCGCGCGCGTTCACGCCCGGTCCCGGCCATGTTCCAGATCGCGAAGGCGGCCATCCACAGCACCTGCGCGTCGCCGGGCGCGCGCTCGACCGCCCGCCAGGCCAGGGCCACGGCCGCGCTGCGGGCGTGGTCGTCCTGCTCGGCCCAGCCCTGGAAGTGGCACTGCGCGCGGCAATAGGCGGTCGCCGCCATCGCGGGGGCGTAGTCCGGTTCGGCCTCCAGAGCCTCGCCCAAGCAGGCCAGGGCTGCGGCCATGCCAGGACCGGTGAACTCGGACAGGTGCGCGTTGGCCCGCAGCAGACGCTCGTAGGCGTCGAGTCGGGACGGCGCCGTGCGCCCGACACGACCGATCTCGGCCTGCTGAAGGGTCGGCTCGATCGCGGCAGCGACGCCCTCGGCGACCCGCTCCTGCAGCGCGAACACGTCGTGCAGGTCACCGTCGAACCGGTCCGACCAGAGATGGGCGCCCGAGACCGCATCGACGAGTTGCCCTGCGATCCGCAGCCGGTCGTGGCTACGGCGCACGCTGCCCTCGAGCACGTAACCGACGCCGAGTTCCGCGCCGACCCGGCGCAAGTCGATCGCCCGGCCCTTGTAGGTGAACGAGGAGTTGCGGGCGATGACGAACAGTCCGCTCATGCGCGAGAGCGCCGTGATGATCTCCTCGCAGATCCCGTCCGCGAAATAGTCCTGCTCCGGGTCGCCGCTCATGTTGGTGAAGGGCAGGACCGCCACGGCCGGCAAGCGAGGTCCCGCGCGCCAGGACGGCCCGGTATCGGCCCCTGTCTCCGCTCCCGGCTTGGTCGGGGGGTCGTCCCCCGCCTCCACGGCGCCGACGAAGCGGACGCCCTTGCGCGGGAGCGTGCGAATCAGGCGCTGGTCGAGCCCCGTGTCGCCGATCGCGGTGCGCGCGGCGTTCAGCCGGCTGCTGATCGTCGCGTCCGACACGATGCGGCCGTGCCAGACGGCCTCCAGGAGGTCGTCGCGGCTGACCACGCGATCGCGGGCGGCGACGAGGTGCGCGAGGACATCGAAGACCTGCGGCTCCAGCGCGACGAGGGTGTCCCTGTCCCTGAGCTCGCGCCGGGCGGTGTCGAGGGTAAAGGACGAGAACCGGTAGATCACGCGGTCGCCTCAGCGATCATGCCGGTGCAGCAGAGCCGTCCCGCACCGAAAATCAAGAGGCTCTGAAGGTGCGCTGTACGGGTTCTGAAAGCGGCGCGCGGCCGATTGGGGCAATGTCCGGCGCATCGACACCTCAGCAGCGGGATGCGCCCATGCCGTCCGAGACCATCAACCGGAGCCGCCGCCGCCTTCTCGGCGGCGCGGCCGCCACCATCGCGGCCGCCGAACTCGGCCTCGTGCCGCCCGCACGCGCGCAGACCGGACAGGGGGCAGGCGCCGCGTTCGGGCCGCTGCAGGCGGTCGACGCCGACCTCCTGCGCGTCGGCTATCTGGAGGCGGGCAACCCGTCCGGTCCGGTGGCGCTCCTGCTTCACGGCTGGCCCTACGACATCCACAGCTTCGCGGAGGTCGTACCGTTGCTCGCCGCGGCGGGATACCGGGTGATCGTCCCCTACCTGCGCGGCTACGGCACGACGCGCTTCCTGGCGGCCGATACCGTGCGCAACGGTCAGCAGGCGGCGCTCGCGGTCGACGTCATCGCCCTGATGGACGCGCTCGCCATCCGTCAGGCCGTTCTCGCCGGTTTCGACTGGGGCGCCCGCACCGCCTGCATCGTCGCCGCGCTCTGGCCGGAGCGGTGCAAGGCCCTGGTGTCGGTCAGCGGGTACCTGATCGGCAACCAGGAGGCCGGCAAGAAGCCGCTGCCGCCCCAGGCCGAACTCTCCTGGTGGTACCAGTTCTACTTCGCGACCAGCCGCGGCCGAACGGGCTACGAGGCCAACCGGACGGAGTTCGCCCGGCTGATCTGGCGGACGGCCTCGCCGCGCTGGCAGTTCGACGACGCCACCTTCGCGCGCAGCGCCGCGGCCCTCGACAATCCGGATCACGTCAGCATCGTCATTCACAATTACCGCTGGCGCCTTGGTCTCGCCGACGGCGAGCGGCGGTACGATCCCCTGGAAGCCCGCTTGGCGGAGGCGCCGAAAATCGGCGTGCCAACGATCACCCTGGAGGGGGACGCGAACGGGGCACCGCACCCCGATCCCGCCGCCTACGCCAAGCAGTTCTCCGGGCCCTACGCGCATCGCACGATCAGCGGCGGCATCGGGCACAACCTTCCGCAGGAGGCCCCGCAGGCCTTCGCGCAAGCCGTGGTGGACGTCGATGCCTTCTGACCGTCGCCTCCACGGGCCCAGCGCCCTTCTCCTGGCCTGCGCCGCCTCAGGCCTCCTGATCGCGGTCGCCCGGGCGGTGGACGGGAGCGGCAAGCCCGCCGCGCCGATCTACGGCGTCACCGTTCCCGACGGCTACCGCGACTGGCGCCTGATCGCTCCGGCGCTCGAGGATGCGCCGCTGAACGAGCTGCGCGCCGTCGTCGGCAACGACCGGGCCGTGACGGCTTACCGGGCCGGTACGCTGCCGTTCCCGGACGGTACGGTCCTGGTGAAGCTGGCCTGGGAGCGGAGACCGTCCGCGGAGTTCGAGTCGGCGACGGTGCCCGGCCGGGCCACGACCGTGCAGGTCATGGTCAAGGATGCGAAGCGTTACGCCGCGACCGGCGGCTGGGGCTTCGGCCGTTTCATCGACGGCAAACCGGTGGACGAGGCGCAGCATCAAACCTGCTTTGGCTGCCACGAAGCGCGCGTCAGGAACCATGATTACGTCTTCACCCGGTACGCCCCCTGAGCGGGTGAGAGGGGTGCGTCGGCTTCGGGCCGACTCATGCGGCGTGCAGCCTTCCTAAGGCCTCTCGCCCGGCAGGACCGGGATCAGGGGCGGGCGGGCGCGGCCCAGTCCCAGCGCGAGCGCTGCCCCCGCGGCGGTGATCAGGGCGAGCGGCAGCAAGCCCAGTGCGTAGCTCCCGCTCGCATCCTTGATCACACCCATCAGGTACGTCCCCACGAAGGCGCCCAGGTTGCCGATGGCGTTGATCTGCGCGATCCCGGCCGCGGCCGCGCCCGGCGGCAGCCATTCCGTGACCAGCGCCCAGAACGGGCCCTTGACCGCGTAGGTCCCGAGGATCGCCAGGAACAGGATCGCGACCGTCGGCCCGAACCCGTGGGCGGCCAGCGCCGCGGCGAGGCAGAGCGCGGTGAGCGCCTGCGGGCCGGCGACATGCCAGGCCCGCTCCCCGGTGCGGTCCGATCGCCGGGCCCAGAGCACCATCAACCCGGCCGCGATCCCGAACGGCACCGAGTTGAGCAGCCCGATCTCCATCGTCGTCAGACCGTAGGACTTGAAGATCTGCGGCTGCCAGATCGACAGGCAGGCGCTCGCGCCGACGCTGCCGGCGAAGATCAGGCCCGCGGCCAGCACGCGCCGGTCGAGGATCACCTGCCAGACGGAGGGCCGGACCGCCGGCTGCTCCGCGCGCTCGGCCGCCAGGCGCCCGGTGAGCCAGCGGCGCTGCGCGTCGTCGAGCCAGGGCGCCCGGTCCGGCCCCTCCGGCAGGAACCGCAGGGCGAGCAGGCCGAGCACCACGGCCGGCGCGGCCTCGACGATCGACATCAGCTGCCAACCGCGCAGGCCCAGCCAGCCGTCGAGCCCGAGCAGTGCCGCCGAGATCGGCGAGCCGACGAAGTTCGACAGGGGCACGGCCACGGCGAAGAGGGCGATCACCCGGGCGCGGTAGGCCTTCGGGAACCAGCGTGTCAGGTAGAAGATCACGCCGGGATAGAAGCCGGCTTCGGCCGCGCCCAGAAGGAAGCGCACCGCGCAGAACGAGATCGGCCCGACGACGAGCGCGGTGGCTGCGGAGATCAGCCCCCAGGTGATCATGATCCGGGCGAGCCAGAGGCGGGCCCCGAACCGCTCGAGCATCAGGTTCGAGGGCACCTCGAACAGGAAGTAGGCGACGAAGAAGAGGCCCGCACCCAGGCCGAAGACCGAGGCCGACAGGCCGGCATCGGCGTTCATCTGCAGGGCCGCGAAGCCGACGTTGACGCGGTCGATGAAGGCGACGAGGAAGCCCAGCATCAGCAGCGGCATGAGCCGCGCCGTGACCCGCCGCATCGTCGCCCGCTCGATCTCGGACGGGATCTCGCCGTTCACCGCTGTCAAGGATCTCTCCGGGATTACGGGGCCTCCGCGCGGACCTCGGCCCGGGCGCGTGCGACGGACAGCACGGGGTGTGCCAGCCGGGCCCGGCCCGTCAGGTCCCGACCCGGAGCGGGGCGGCGAGCTTGCGCAGGTAGGCGATGACCGACTGTGCGGTGATGCGGCCCGTGCGGGGGTTCTCGTCGGTCGGCACGTTCTCGATCGTCATCGCGAACCGCGCCGCATCGGCCTCGACCTCGATGCGGTGGGTATTGCGGTCGAGGCCGGGGTCGGCCCAGATCTCCAGCTCGGTCCGATCCGGCCCGATGCCGGCGAGCGAGAGCGCGACCGCGACGTTCAGGTTCGCCGGAAAGCCGCGGGCCGCCTCGCGCGGGCTGCCGGCGAAGACCCGCATCGGCTCGGTGATGCCGGCGATCTCGATGCCGTGCTCGACGAGGTAGGGCGCACCGACGAGGCCGCGCACCGGCTTGCGGGTGATCATGCGCACCGCGTGGATCGTGCCCTCCGCGGCGGCCGTCACGGCGTCGAGGCCGAGCAAGGCACCGGTCGGGACGACGATCTGACCGCCATGGGCGCGGGCGGCCTCCACGAGATCCGCGTTGTCGAGGAGCGCCCCGCAGCTCAGCACCACGGCCGTCTTGCCGGCCGTCACGAACGGCCGCACGATCGACGGGAGAAACTGCGACGGCGCGCATTCCAGCACGATGTCGGCCCGCGGCTCGAGAGCATCGAACGCGGTGAGGATCTCGGGCGGCTGAGCGAACGCCGCGAGTTCGGCACGCGCCTTCCCGACATCGCGAACCGCGACGGCGGTCAGGGTCAGGCCCGGTATGGCGCCGCCGTCGAGGGCCCGCGCCACGGCCCGCCCGACGGTGCCCAGGCCGGCGATCGCGACGCGCCCGCCGCGGGCCGGCGACCTGGATGCTTCTTGCGGCGCCATTCTGGATTCCTGTTCAACGCGGCCGGGGCGGCCGGCCACGGCCCTGCTGCATCGGTCGTGCCGACGGGCCGCGATCGTCCCACGTCTTGGACTACCTCTTGGACCACCTCTTGGACCGCGGGCAAACAGCAGCGCCTCGGACAGGCCTCGTCGGGGTTGCGGCTGTGGCCGGCCCGCAGGCACTGCGCAGCGGGACGATGCCCCGCCCCGACACCCTCAGTAGGCGGGGACGATGCGCTTCTCCGGCAACGGCGCGCGCATCGAGAAGTGCAGGCCGGCGGGCTGATAATCGAAGGCCAGCTCGGCCTGGCATTGCACTTTCAGCACGCGCTGGAGCAGCGTCGACCCGAAGCCCTTGCGGGTCGGCGGCTCCGTCGGCGGACCGCCGCGCTCGATCCAGTCGAGACACAGCACCTGATGGTCCGCGGTCTTCTCGACCGTCCAGCTGATCCGGATGCGACCTTCCGGGACGGACAGCGCCCCGTGCTTGGCCGCGTTCGTCGTGAGTTCGTGGATCGCCATCCCGGTGGGGACCGCAAGATCGCCGACCAGATCGACCCTGGGGCCGTCGAGAACGATGCGGGACTCTTCGCTGTCGTTGTAGGGCCCGAGTTCGTTCATCAGCATGTCGCGCAACGGCGCCTGCTGCCAGTAATCCTCGGTGAGCAGGTTGTGCGTCTTCGCGAGCGAGATCACCCGCGCCGAGAACGACGTGTAGAACGCCTCGACGCTGGTCGCGGATCGGGACGACGCGCCCAGCAGAGCCTGGACCGTCGCCAGCGTGTTCTTCACACGATGATGCAGCTCGCGGATCAGGAGCGTCTGCCGTTCCGCCGAGCGCTCGCGCTCTTCCAGATAGGCGCGCGCCTCGAGTTGCCGGCGTCTGGCGCGATGGGCCGAGCGCACCGCCATCACCAGCGTCGCCGGGTGGAACGGGCGCTCCAGAACACTGACGTTCCCGAGGAGGTCGGTCAGGTGGACCTTGGGTTCGGCGCCCCGCCGCGTCAGCAGGATGAACGGAAAGTCCGACCACGGCGGCTGCGCGGCGATCCAGTCCGCCAGGGCCTGCCGGTTGGAGGAGAACAGTGCCTCCTCGGTGAGGATGGCGCAGGCCGCCATATCGAGGCACGCCACGACGTCCGTGAGGTCGCCGCAGGTTTGCGTCGCGATCCGCTCCTCGCCGAGGAGGGTCGCGGCCACATGCGCGTCGCGGCCCGTCGGTGCGAGGACGAGGACCGGCGGGTCAGCATCGGTCATCAGGCGCCGCGGGTGCGGAGAAGCGACGACCGCTCACCTTCGAAGGTCGGGACACCGGTCATGACACCTCGGAACGCGCTCAGCGGCTCGCCAACGCGGATCCCTTGCGAGTCGATCCGCAACTCGCGGATCGTATCCTCGTGGCTGCCGGTCCGCTTCTTCACGACGGAGATCGCACGGCGCAGACGCCCCTCGGCCTCGAACGCGCGGAAGAGCAGGATCGTATCGCTGAGATAGGTCAGGTCGACGCTCGTGCTCATGGCCCCGATCATGCCGTGCTGTGCCAGGACCAAGAGCGTGATGACGCCCTGCTGATTCAGGTAGGTCAGCAGCTCATGCATCTGCAGGAGCAGGTAATTCTCCTCCGGCATGGCGTTGTGATAGCCGGTCAGGGAGTCGATCACCACCAGGGTGACACCGCGGTGCTCGACCGCGTTCTGCACGATGTCGGCGAGCTCGCCCGGCGAAACCTCCGCCGGATCGATCTGCTCGACCTGGAGCGCGCCCGACGCGATCGCGTCATCGATCGGCATGGACAGGCCGGCGGCCCGCCTCCGCAGCACGCTCGTCGTCTCGTCGAAACTGAGAATCAGCGCCTTCTCGCCGTGGGCGATCGCCGCGGTGACGCTGGTGAGCGCCACCGTCGACTTGCCGACGCCGGACGGACCGATCAGCATCGTGCTGGTCCCGCGGTCGAGACCGCCCCCGAGAAGCTGGTCGAGTTCGGCGCTTCCCGTGCCGCACTGGGCGTCCAGAAACGTGCCGAGATGCTCGGCGGCCACGAGCCGCGGGAACACGGTCAAGCCGCCGCGCCGGATGATGTAATCGTGGTACCCGCCCCGGAACGGTGTGCCGCGCATCTTGATCACGCGCAGCCGCCGCCGCTCACCGCCGTACAGGGGCGCGAGCTGTTCCAGCCGGATCACGGCGTGACTCAGGCTGTGCAGGTTCAGGTCGTCTTCCTCGGCGGCCAGATCGTCCAGAAGAAGCGCCGTGATGTTCTGGATGAGCAGGAAGCTTCGCAGGGCGTGAACCTGCCGGCGGTAGCGCAACGAGCCTTGCGAGAGCAGCCGGATCTCGGACAAGCTGTCGAACACGACGCGGTCGGGCTTGGCACGTTCGATCTCGGCGATGGCCATGCGGACCGTCTCGCCGAGTTCGAGGTCGGAGGTATGGACGAGGGTCTGCTGCAGGTTCGGATCCAGGCTGAGTTCCGGCGCGACGAGTTCGCAGATCTCGATGCCGTCGAGCGACCAGCCGTGACGCTCCGCGACGTTCAGAAGCTCGCGCCGGCTCTCCGAGAGGGTGATGTAGAGGCAGCCCTCGCCGCGCTTCGCGCCCTCGAGCAGGAACTGCATTGCCAGCGTGGTCTTGCCGGACCCGGGCCGTCCCTCGATGAGATGCGAACGGCGCGCCGCGTAGCCGCCGTCCAGGATATGATCGAGACCGACCAGTCCCGTGGAAACCGGCGCTGCATCGTCTTCGGTCACTGGCGCTCCACGCTCTGTGCCGTCGTCGATCGACGGCACACGCTCGTACACGAACTCGGGCGGAGCGTGAACGGCGTGATGCCGCTCATGGGCCGGCAGGCGCGGCCGGCTCTGATGCCTGGGCTCCTCAGGAGCGGAGAGGCGCACGTCCAGCCTTCCGAGGCGCCGTGCTGGCGCGTGCGCTGCGATCTTGGCGGGCCGAAAGCGGTTCTTCCGGTTCGGAGCAGGATTGCCAGCTTTGCTGCAGAGCGGGAGGATCGCTTTCACGTCCTCGTGCGTTCCGATCGAGAGCTACCCAACCCTGGGTAGAACAGTTGCGGAAGTGGAGGCGGTAATGCTGCGCGGTGGATTGCTCTGGCTGCTTGGAATCCCGCTGCCGATCATCCTGCTCCTGTGGTTCTTCGGCGTGTTCCACTAGGCGCAGGTGGGCTGACGCCATGCCCTACACGGTCGAGATCACGACGCCACCGATGCAGATCGACGGCGAGGAACAGGCGGCGCGGATGTACCAGCTGCCCGATCCGTTCGGTACGCCGGCCGAAGCCAAGGACGCGGCGGTTGCGCATATCGCCGAGCTCGGGCTCGACCCTGCCAGCGTCCTCTACACCGTCTTCGACCGCGAGGGCGCCCCGGTCGCATCGAATGTCGCGCTGCCGGCCGGGGCAGGGTGAATCGAAGGCCGTGGGCCGGCGCTTCGCGGTGTCCAGTTCCCCCGCATGCGCCGACCCTCACGCGACCGCCCGGCCAAGGCATCACGGGTAGGGTGCGGAGAACTGGTCCGCACCCCCCTGTCATCGCGCGTCCCCTCGCAACAGCACCGTGCGGGTCGCGAACACCTCGGGCACATCAGCAGGGGGAGCTAAACTTATAGTCGGTGGGGCTGCGGCCGTCATCACAGCTCTGCGGCGGCCGGCACAAAAAAGGCCACTCCCGAAGGAGCGGCCCGAAGTCTTGGGAGGAAACGCCCTCGAGAAGGGCTGCGAAACCGCGACGCCATCGCGGCCTCACCCGTCCGATCTAGAGCAGGTTGTTTTTTGACGGAATCGAGGTTCACGGGCCGGCTGTGGTCTGGTTGTCTGTCAGCCCTGCAGCGGAGGGCGATGTGGGATGACGCAGCCCTATTCGGAGGATTTACGCGAGCGGGCTCTGGCCCGCGCTGAGGCCGGCGAGACGATCCGGATGATCGCTCGGGCTTTGGCGATCAGCCCATCCTGCGTCTCGAAGTGGCGCAAGCTCAAGCGGGAGACGGGCACGCTGAGCCCTGGGCAGATCGGCGGCCACAAGAAGCCGGTGCTGTCGGGTGAGCCGGGCACATGGCTTTCCGAGCGGGTGCGGGGTGGGCCGTTCACCCTGCGGGGCTTGGTGGCGGAGTTGGCCGAGCGCGGGGTGAAGACGGACCTGCGTGCGGTCTGGGTGTTCGTGCGCGCCCAGGAGCTAAGCTTCAAAAAAAACGCTGCGGGCGAGCGAGCAGGACCGGGCCGACGTCGCGCGTAAGCGCCAACGCTGGCAAAGGCATCAGGCGAAAGTCGATCCGCGCCGCTTGGTCTTCCTCGACGAGACCTGGGTCAAGACCAACCTGGCACCGTTGCGCGGCTGGGGACCGCGCGGCCAGCGCTTGGACGCGCAGACCCCACACGGCCACTGGCGTACGCTCACCTTCATCGCCGCGCTCCGCCATGACCGGGTCAGCGCGCCCTGGGTCGTCGACGGGCCGATCAACGGCGCCATCTTCCGCCGCTACGTCGAGACCGTCCTCGTCCCTGAGCTGAAACCGGGCGACGTCGTCATCCTGGACAATCTTGGAAGCCACAAAGGCAGAGCCGCCCGGGCTGCCATCCGAGCCGCCGGCGCGCATCTGCTGTTCCTGCCGCCCTACAGCCCCGATCTCAACCCGATCGAGCAGCTCTTCTCAAAGCTCAAGCATTTCACCCGAGCCGGCGAACCCAGGACCGTCGAGGCCACGTGGCGCCGCGTCGGGCACGTTCTCGATCTCGTCGCGCCCAACGAATGCGCCAACTACCTCACCAACTCAGGCTACGCTTCCGTGTGAAAACAACACGCTCTAGGCTCCGGCCGCGCAGGGCACAACCGGCCCGAGGCCGTATGATGCGCATAAGTGGGATGGATTTCCCCGTCAGGTGCGCTTCCACACCATAGCTCGGTGCAGGATCCTGGCCCACACGGGCCGTTGGATCTCGCAGGAGGCGCCGGCCTGGGGATCGGGCGCGGCGTCGGTCTGGCGCCTAGTCCGTCAGGACGGCAATGAGCGAGAACGATGTGGCAAGGACGAACGTGCCCGCCACGAGGAACGAGATCAGCAGCATGGGAGACCTTGGGATGCCGAATGGCTATGCTGTTCCAATGCTCAAGGTCTCGCCCCGGTTGCAACCCGGGCTTGCATAACCGCCCGGCTTTCTCGGGCCTTCCACAACACAGTCGTTGGACAGGGCGTCGATCGCCGCCGTCCGGCATCGTCATGTCTCACGGTGTCCTCGGCGACCGGTTCCGATGATCGGACCCACGCCGCCAGCCAAGCTTCGACACCAAATCGCCCGATCGGTAGGCAGAATGCCTCGACAGATTGCAATTTCAGCCGCGGCCCGTAAACAGGTCTCTGGTATACCAGATACACGCCCGGGCGATCGGTGCATGTGCTCGTCGAACGTGCACGTCCGGCGGCCGGGTGAGCGAGGGATGCGTGAGGATGTCGGAGACGGTTCGTCCGGAACATCGATCCGGGAAGGCAGCGGGGTTTCAGCTGTTCCGACCGATCCTGGCGGGCGCGACCCTCCGTGAGCGCCTCATCGCCTGCCTCGGCGCGCTCGCGGGCATCACGCTCACGGGCCTGATCTGCGGCCTGTTCTTCGGCCAGGGACCGCACATCCCGCTCATCGTGGCGCCGATGGGCGCCTCGGCCGTGCTCCTGTTCGCCGTGCCGGCCAGCCCGCTTGCCCAGCCTTGGTCGATCATCGGCGGCAACACGATCTCCGCCTTCATGGGCGTGCTCGCGGCCCACTTCATCCCCAATCCGGTCATGGCCATCGGCGTCGGGGTCTCGCTGGCCATCGCGGCGATGTCGCTCACCCGCTGCCTTCACCCGCCCGGCGGCGCTGCCGCCCTGACGGCGCTGATCGGCGGCCCGGCGGTCACCTCCGCGGGCTTCCTGTTCCCCCTGTTCCCGGTCTGCCTCAACTCAGTCATCCTGGTTGCGCTCGGCATCGCGTTCCACAAGATCTCGCGCCGCAACTACCCGCACGTCCCGGTGCCGGCGGCGATCAACACGCACGGAACGGCGGATCTGCCGCCGCCGCTCAGGGTCGGCTTCACGTCGGACGATGTGGACGCGGCCCTGGTCGAGCTGCACGAGACCCTGGATATCGACCGCTCCGACCTCGACCGGCTTCTGCGCCAAGTCGAGCACCACGCCCTGGTGCGGACCCAAGGCGACCTCACCTGTCGTGAGGTGATGTCGCGCGACGTGGTCACCATCGGGATGGACGCAAGCGCGGAGCGCGCACGGGAACTGCTGATCGCGCACAACGTCCGGACGCTGCCCGTGGTGGACGGCGCGGGCCGGCTCGCGGGCACGCTCGGCCTGCGCGAACTGACGCTGCATGGGGAAGTCGGCCTCGCGCAGGTGATGTCTGAGGCGCGGACGGCGCGGCCGGACGCGCCGATCGTTGCGTTGGCGTCCTCCCTGACCGACGGGCGCACCCATGCGGTGATCGTCGTGGACGACGATCGGCGCGTCCTCGGGATCATCACCCAGACCGATCTGCTCGCGACCCTGACGCGTCTGATCTCGGCCAAGGCCCTCACGGCGCGCGAGCCGGTCCCCGCTTAGGCACCCGCGCGGCCCGACCAGACCGAGCGCGCGAGGCGCCGCGAACATCGTTCCTGTCGAGTGCCCTGCGGGAATCCGTGGCCAGCGCCTCGACCCGGCGCGGGCCTTGGCCCGGTTGTTGCCAGAGGTCTCGCTTTCCCGGCGACGCGACCGCCGCAGGATCGAGACGATGCACGACGAGGCGCTCCTCAACCTGCTCAACGCCATCCTGATGGCCTCGAGCATGATGCTGACCTGGCAGGTCTATCTCCTGCGCAAGCCGAAGGCGCAGTAGAGCCGCTCCCGATCACGTCGAGACGCGCGACGGCAGGATACGGGTCGTGGTGTGGGGTGGGCTGGATCCTCCGATCCTTGCCCTCATCTGAGGTGCCGGCGCGTAGCGGAGGCCTCGAAGGAGCCCTCCGGCCGGCCGCGCGATCCCTGGAGCTCTCCTTCGAGGCGGCTCCGCCGCACCTCAGGATGAGGGCAGGGATGGGACATGGACTGGTCATCGCGGTGCGCCGCGCTCCCGGAGCGTGGCGCGACACCGACGGTCGCGGCTCCAAGCCGGCCGCCGGTCAGATCCCGTCAGGGGCGCGTGGCTACGGGGCGCGGCATTCCATGACGGCGGTCGCCTCCACGACGCTGAGGGCCCTGCGCCGGACCTCCAAGGGGGCGCCCGTCCCGTCTGCCACGGCGGACGCCTCGCGCCTGAGCGACGCGTCGCACGCGCAGGAATGGTACCCGGCCGCTTCGTAGCAGGCGTCGTGGCGCATGCAGGCGGCATCGAGGGCGTCCGTCGGAGGAAGCCCCTCGCCACGCTGGCCCTTGCCGCAGTAATTCCCGTGGAACAACTCCTGGCCGGCGACGACGCGGCCGAGGTCACCTTTCGGCGGTGCCGGCGCCTCGTCCCGTCCGCCCGGGTTCAGATCGTTGGCCGGGCCGCCGGCCTTGGAGCCGGAGGAGCGTAGCGCCTTCGGGATCCGGGAGCGCTCGCCGGGCTCGTTCAGGGCCTCGCCGGCCCGCCCGTTCGGATCCGAGAGCTCCGGCAGCGGCGGGGGCGGACCGGGGCGCGGCTCGTCGGCCTCGACCGACGTGGCGGGCACGTCGCCGACGCCCTGGGCCAGGGCTGAATGCGGGCAGGCCACGAGCATGAGCCCGAGCAGTGCGAGGATGGATGGTCTCAAGGGTACCCCCGAATCGGCGGCTCCCTAAACTCGAAGCTTGGCTCTTTCGTTCCCGAGCGTCGTACCCGGATGTCGGGAAGCGAGCCTCCCCTCGAAAGCACACGGCCTGCGATGGGGCCGCATCGACAAGCTTTTCGGACCGTGCGGCCAGCCTCGATGGCGGGCGTGGGCGGCTCAGGCCGCCCTGGGACGCCGTCGCACCAGCCCGCGCAGGATGCGAAGCGGCAGGAAAACCAGCTTCAGGACGGCCCGGGCGAGCAGGACCGCCAGGACGGCGAGGACGGCCAGTGCGGTGTTGAACATGAGCGATACCGGTGCCGCACCCGTTGCCGGGGGCGAATGATGACGATCCGCAATCGCCTACACCCTGAACGCGGCGAGATGGTGGACGGGACGGTCGTCCCGTGCGGACGCTTGTCGCGGATCCCGCGACCGCAGGGTCAGCCGCGCCGAAGCATGCGCGTTCGCGCACGCTCACTTCTCGGGACGTGCGGATCCGCAGCACGGCCCCTGACGGCGCTCCGGTCGTGGCTGACGGTCACGCCCCTGTCCGCGCGCAAGTCCCGCCGCAGCCCTCGGCCAGCAGGTCCGCCACCGAGCCGCCCAGGGCTCTTGAAACGGCCGTATCGATGCCAAGACGCGCATCGCTCGCATGTTTTTTAAGCTGAAACGGACGTATAAACGAACCTTATGACAGAGCTGGCGCCCGGTTATTGGCCAGCTTGTAGATAGCAACTCATCCTCGCCGTGCGTCGTCCGAGCTGAGAAGGCCCGACACAAAGGTCCGCCTCGGATTCGAACTCGATCCTCGGGAGGAAGACCATGACTGGGACCACTAGACCGGCGTCCCCGGGTGGGACGCCCCGTGTCATCGCTGCCGCGATGATCGGGAACGCCCTCGAATTCTATGATCTGTTCATCTACGGCTTCCTGGCGATTGTCATCGCGAAGGTCTTCTTCCCCGCCGACAGCGACGTGGTCTCACTGTTGATCACGGTCGGCACGTTCGGCGCGTCCTACGTCATGCGTCCGCTGGGAGCCGTGGTGTTGGGCTCCTATGCGGACAAGCATGGCCGGAAAGCCGGCATGATGCTGACGATCTGGACGATGGGCTTCGGCACCGTCCTGATCGCCTTCGCGCCGAGCTACGCCGCGGTCGGCCTGCTGGGTCCCGTAATCGTCGTCTGCGGCAAGCTGATGCAGGGATTCTCGGCGGGTGGCGAGTTCGGAACGTCGGTGACCTTCGTCACGGAGCACGCGCCGCCCGGCAGGCGCGGCTTCTTCGCCAGCTTCCAGGTCGTCGGCATCGGCCTGGCGACGGCCCTCTCCGCGGCCGCCGGCATCGGCCTGAATCTCTCCTTGTCGAGCGAGCAGATCGTCGATTGGGGTTGGCGGTTGCCGTTCATCTTCGGCCTGACGATCATCCCGTTCGGATACCTGATCCGCCGCGGCGTCGACGAGACGCCCGAATTTGCCGCCCAGGCGCCGTCGGCGACACTTCCCTTCAAGGCCGTGGCTTCATCGCAGAAGGCCAAGATCGCCTACGCGGTCGGCCTGTACTCCCTGGCGGCTTCGACCAATTATCTCCTGGCCGTGTACATCCCGACCTATGCGCAACGTGAGCTTCACCTGAGCCCGACCGTTGCCTACGGAGGCGCCTTCGCCTTCGCGTTCATTCAAACATTCCTGCCGCCGGTCATCGGGGCCCTCTCGGATCGCTTCGGGCGGCTCAAGTTCATCGCCAGCGGCGTCCTTCTGGTCGGATTGTCCGCCTTCCCGGCCTTCGTCTGGATGATCAGTCGCCCCGAACCCGGCGTCTACCTCACCTGCATCTCGATGCTCGCCGTCTTCGTGATGGTCTTCCAGGCGCCGATGCCGGCCTTCCTCTCCGAACTGTTCGGCACCTCGATCCGGACGACGTCGCTCGCCCTGGTGCACAATCTGAACTTCACCATCTTCGGGGGCATGGCGCCGTTCATCTGCATGCTCCTGATCCAGCAGACCGGCAGCAAATACATCCCGGCTTACTACGTCATCGCCACGGTCGTGCTCGCGCTGCTGAGCCTTGGCTACCTGCGCTATCGGACCGTCAGGGCGGCACGGCTGACGCGGTTCAGCGGCCTGCCCCTGACGCCCGATCCATTCCGGGCCTCGACGATCGGAACGGACTGACCGCGAGCCCGGCTTCCGGTCGCCGACCGACGGCGCCTCATCCGCGACCCAGGCGGGCGGATGGGGCGAGATGGCTCTTCAGCAGCGCGATGAACTCCGTCGCGATGACCGAACGGGCCATCGCCGCCGGATAGAGCAGCCCGATCTCGTAGTGGATCGCGGGCTCGAAGGTCCGCCGAACGATGCCGCCGGTGAAGGGCATGCTGACGAGCGGATCGACCAGCCCGACGCCGCACCCGGCCGAAACCAGCTCGCACACGGTCGCAAAGTACTCGACTTCCGCGACCACGTTCCATCGCGCCCCATGCGCCGAGAACGCGGATGCGAGCTGATGGTGGGTGGCGTGATCCCTGAACAGCGTCACGAACGGCACGCCGTCGAGATCGGCCGGCGTGACGACGTCCTTCTGCGCGAGCGGATGGTCTGCCGCCACGATGAACTCGCAGCGATAGGAGAAGCGCTCCATCTCGGCGGACGGGTGCGACGACGGCAGTTCGGCGATGGCGAGATCGAAGGATTGCGATGCGATCAGATCCTTCACGATCGTCGAGCTGTGCGACACGATGCGGACCTGGACGTCGGGACGCCCCTCGATGAACAGGGACACGATGCGCGGCAGCAGAGCCAACGAGATGCTCGGATAAGCCGCGATCGACAGGCGTCCGTAGCTGCCCTGCCGGATCTCGCGCGCCGCACGCTCGGTGCTCTCGATGGCGGCCAGCGAGCGCGTGACCTCGGTGAAGAACAGCGTCGCCTCGGGGGTTGGGTGGAGCCGGCCCGCGTGCCGGACGAACAGGGCGAACCCGAGGCTCTGCTCCAATGACGCGATCGTATTGCTGACGGAGGGCTGGCTGACCCCGAGCTGTTCGGCGGTCTTCGTCATGGTGCCGGCCAGCATCAAGGTCCGGAAGCACTCGAGTTGCCTGATCTGCATCGTCACCCATTCGGGATGCTTATTGATCCGTCAGGCTAGCTTATTGGTCGTCCGGACGCGACCGTGCTGAACTCGTCTCCATCGATCGATCCATCGCGATCGCTCCGCCGGAGACGACCATGAGTGTTGAACGACACTACGACGAAGCCGCGGCGGCACGCCTGCTGCAGGACGGTCGTCGACGGCGCCACGAGGTGGTCGACCAGACGTTGCGCCTGCTGGCCTGTCCCAGCCCCAATCCGTCGGGCGATACCCGCGCCATCGCCGCCCGCATCCTGGACGAGCTCGGCGACCTGCCGAACGTCCAGGTCGCGCTCCACCCCTCGGAGCCGCACATCCACAATCTGGTCGCCACCGTCTCCGGCGAATCCCCGGGGCGGCGGCTGGTCTTCAACGGACACCTCGACACGTTTCCCCTCGGCGATCGCGACGCCTGGACGGCGGATCCGAGGGGGGAATTGCGGGACGACCGCCTCTACGGCCTCGGCGTGTCCGACATGAAGGGCGGGCTGGCGGCGAGCCTGTTCGCGTTCAGGAACCTCGCCGCGGAGCCATCCGCCTGGGGCGGCGAGGCCGTCATCGCCTTCGCGGGCGATGAGGAGACGATGGGAACGCGCGGCACCCAGTACCTGCTGGACACCGTCCCGGCGGCACGCGGGGATGCGGTGATCTGCGGCGATGTCGGGTCGCCCTCGGTGCTGCGGATCGGCGAGAAGGGACTGATGTGGATCCGGATCGTCGCGAAGGGACGATCCTGCCACGCCGCCCATGTCCATCGCGGCGAGAGCGCGATCGAGAAGCTGGTTGAGGCGCTCAACGGACTCACGGCGCTGCGCGCGCTGAATGTCCGGGTCCCTCCCGAGGTCGAGGCCATCGTGCGCAATGCCGCGCCGCGCTCCGAGCCCCTGTCCGGCGTGGGGGAGAGCGAGGTCCTGCTCAAGCTGACGGTGACCATCGGCACGATGTCGGGCGGGCGCCTCCCGAACCTCGTGGCGGACCATGCCGAGGCGACTGCCGACCTGCGATTGCCTCTCGGCCTGTCGACGGCGGAGCTGCACGCGGCCATCGCGGATCGCCTGGGCGGGATGCAAGGCGTCAGCTTCGAGGTGCTGCGCGCGTACGAGCCGACCTTCACGCCGCGCCAGGATCCGGTGGTCCAGTCGTTCTCGCGCGCCACGACGCAGGTCCTGGGCGTCGAACCGGTCGCGAATATGCGCGTCGGCGCCTCCGACGCGCGTCTGTGCCGGCGCGCAGGCATCCCGACCGTGATCTGCGGGCTCACCCCCAACAACATGGGGGCGCATGACGAGTACGTGCAGGTCGAGGAGTTGATGGCGCTGGGTGAGATCTTCACGCGCGGCGCGCTCGATTATCTGACATCGGAGCGCTAGCGCGGCCGCTCGATTCGAGCCTGAGAGGACGTCCAGGCTGGAATCCGGCGGCGATGCGCGCCACACGCACCACGCCGCGCCGGATATTCGGCTCGTGGCACGGTTTCGGCTTTCCGCGAGGTAAGGCCGGCCGATCCATGCCGCGCGTGCCCGTGAGCCCCGGAAGACGGGGCTCGCCAAGCGCCGGTGCCACGACGAGGATACATCTGCGTTGATCAGTGCGTGCAGCTCCGGGCGATGGCTGGATGGGAGAGCCCGATGTTCTTGAGCATCTTCGACATCTTCAAGATCGGCGTCGGACCGTCCAGCTCGCACACCATGGGACCGATGCTCGCCTCCGCGCGCTTCCTCGACGCGCTCCGCGAGCGCTGGGCCCGCGCACCCGACGCGCCTGCGCCGCTGCGGATCGAGGCCGTCCTGCGCGGAAGTCTCGCCTTCACCGGACAGGGGCATGCCACCGACCGGGCGGTGGTTCTCGGCCTGCTCGGGTTTCGTCCCGACACGCTCGATCCGGACGAGGCCGTGCGCCGCGAGGCCGCGCTGCGCGCGAACGCGTGGATCGACGTCGCGGGCCTTCCGCGGATCCGCTTCGATGCCGAGACCGGGATCGTGTTCGACTACGGGCCGCCGTTGCCGGGCCACGCCAACGGGATGATCCTCCGCGCCTTCGACGCCGAGGGCGCGCCGTACTTCACGGAAACCTACTACTCGATCGGCGGCGGCTTCGTCCTGACCGCGGAGGAACTGGCCGGCGGCGACATCAAGGCGGTCGATGCCTCGGTGCTACGCCCCT
Organism: Methylobacterium sp. FW102-HT35C08; assembly: GCF_058790235.1. Classification (NCBI taxonomy): domain Bacteria; kingdom Pseudomonadati; phylum Pseudomonadota; class Alphaproteobacteria; order Hyphomicrobiales; family Methylobacteriaceae; genus Methylobacterium; species Methylobacterium sp. FW102-HT35C08. The sequence goes on from NZ_JBYTCL010000002.1 coordinate 4,387,030, forward strand.
ATCCGTTCGGGAGCGCCGCCGAGATGCTCGTGATGGGCGCGGCGTCGCGGCGCAGCATCGCGGCCATGAAGCGGGCCAACGAGACGGTCGGCCGCGGAGACGCGGAGTTCGATGCCGGCCTCGATCGGATCTGGGCGGTCATGGATGCGTGCATCGATCGCGGTCTCGCCACCGAGGGTACGCTGCCGGGCGGCCTGAACGTCCGCCGCCGGGCCCGCCGCATCCATCAGGCGCTGCTCTCCGAGCGGGGCAGCAACAGCGTCCAGCCGCACGTCGCGAACGATTGGCTGTCCGTCTATGCGATGGCGATCAACGAAGAGAATGCCGGCGGCGGGCGCGTCGTCACAGCACCGACGAACGGGGCGGCCGGCGTCGTCCCGGCGGTCATCCGATACTACCGCGACCATTGCATTGGCGCGAACCACGCCGGTGTTCGCGATTTCCTGCTGACGGCCGCGGCGATCGGCGGCCTGATCAAGACCAACGCCTCGATCTCCGGTGCCGAGGTCGGCTGTCAGGGCGAGGTCGGGTCGGCCGCCGCGATGGCAGCCGCCGGCTTCTGCGCCGCGCTCGGCGGCACCAACGAGCAGGTCGAGAACGCCGCCGAGATCGCGCTCGAGCACCATCTCGGCCTCACCTGCGACCCGATCCGCGGGCTGGTCCAGGTGCCGTGCATCGAGCGCAACGGCCTCGGCGCCATCAAGGCCGTCGCGGCCGCGTCCCTGGCGCTGCGCGGGGACGGCAGCCACATCATGCCGCTCGACAACTGCATCGAGGCGATGAAGCAGACCGGGCGCGACATGAGCGTCCGGTACAAGGAAACCTCGACCGGCGGGCTCGCCGTCAATCTTCCGGAATGCTGACGGACGGCGCGCGATCGGCGGCGGAGCGCGAGCCGCTTCGGGGATGATAAAGAGGCCGAGGCGGACCCGCTGAAACCGTCATCGTGACGCTAGACCTGTCGCATCCCGCCATCGACGCACAGCTCGGCTCCCGCGACGAAGCTCGCCTCGTCGCTCAGCAGGAACAGCGTGGCGGCCGCCACCTCCTCCGGACGCGCCATGCGGCCGAGCGGGATGGGCGCGATCAGCGCGGCCCGCCCCTCCTCCGGCACCCGCGCCATCATGGCGGTGTCGGTCGGGCCGGGGGCCACCACGTTCACGCGGATACCCTGCGGAGCGAGTTCCGCCGTCCATGTGCGCGCGTAGGACCGGAGCGCCGCCTTCGTGGCGGCATAGGTCCCGTAGGGCGTGATGCCTGCGGCGTCGGCGATCGACCCCATCAGCACCACGGCTCCACCCTGCCCCATCGCGCCCAGAGCCGCCTGCAACCCGAAGACGGCCCCACGGACGTTGACCGCGAAGTGCCGGTCGAAATGCTCGGGCGTCCCGTCGCGCAGGGTCGCCGGCTCCGAGATACCCGCGTTGAGGACCAGCGCGTCGATCCGGCCATGCGTCTCCCGCACCGTCGCCACGACCCAGTGCAGATCCTCCTGTCGGGCCGCGTCCGCGACGAGACCCCGCGCCCCGCGGCCGATCTGCGCAGCGGCTGCCGCGACCTCGTCGGCGCGCCGCCCGGTGAGGACGACCGACGCGCCCTCGATCGCCAGCCGCTCGGCGACAGCAAGGCCGATGCCCTTCGCCCCGCCGATCACGAGAGCAACCTTGTCCATCATGCGAGCCATCAGGGCATCCCCTCATCCACGATGGCCCACCAGATACAGATCGTATATCTGCTATCAAGAACGCACTTAGGTTAGCCTAGATATGGCCGACGATACCGATCTCGATGCCGCCTCCGCATGCGCGCTCGCCAACATGGCGCGGGTCCGCCCGGTGTTGGACAAGATCGCCGACAAGTGGACGATCCTGATCCTCACGGTGCTGTGCCCGCGGCCGGCACGGTTCAACGCGATCAAGCGGCGGCTTGATGGCATCACGCACAAGGCGCTGGCGGACGCGCTGAAGCGGCTGGAGCGCAACGGTCTGGTGACCCGGACCGTGCTGCCGACCGCCCCCATCGGCGTCGAGTATGCGATCACCCCGCTTGGCCATTCGCTGCGCCAGCCCTTCGAGGCGCTCTGCGCGTGGGCCCTCGACAACGGTGCGGCGATCAATGCGGCCAACCAGGCGCATGACCGCATCAAAACGAGGCCTTGAGAGCGCGTCTGCTTTCGCTACGCCAGATGTTGGGCCGCGCTGTCTTATCACGGCCGTCAGCGGGCGGGCCCGCGCCGTCCGCTCGGAAGCTTCGACGGCTCGGAAGCGGACGGGCAGAAAGCCACCCCACCCAACCCAGACACTCGGACCGCCGTCGGCGCTTCCCGAGAAGGTCCGCGGTTACACCCGGCCGTCGGACTCGACGTACGGCTTTATCGGCAGCGAATTTCGAAGTCAGATCCTGATCCCGGCCCTTGTGCTTTAACCTCGGCTATCACGGCAAAGGTGAGAGTAAGTGCCCGATCTCCGCTTCAGCCTCTCCCTTGATAATCTGGTTTGTACGATTTACCTTTCCCAAAACCATTGCATTCGGCTTAAGATCCGAGCCTCACACCAATCACATTCGGCATTGGCGCTGGACGATCGGATACAGCAATGCTTAAAAAAATTGCCCTTTCGTGCCTGGCACTCACAATGTGCTCGACCCTCGCCGTGGGTGAGCAGAGTCAACCGCGGAAGAAAGTTGCGATCATCACAAATTTTTCGGAGACTGACGCCGCAGCTCATAGCCTCGTTAAGAATTTCACAGATACTCTGGAGATGAGCACGCCAAGAAATATCGCATTCCAGCACGATTATTATTGGGCCGGCGGAAACATTGATGCCGCCAAATCTCACGCAAAGCGCATTGTATCAAGCCAGCCCGATGCGATCTTTGCTGCCACCACCCCCGTCGTCCGCGCCCTTCTACAGGAAACGAAGACGATACCGATCGTGTTCGCGACAGTGGCCGATCCAGTCGGCAGTGGATTCGTGGAGAATCTGGCCGCTCCGGGAAAAAACGTGAGCGGATTTATCAATTCAGAGGGTAGCATTGCTGGGAAATGGGTCCAATACCTCAAGGAATTGGTGCCAGGCATGTCGTGCGTCTCGATGATGTATAACCCCAATACCGCACCATACTATAAATACTACGTCTCGCCCTTCGAGGAGACAGCGCGATCAATGAATATGACATCGGCGCTATTGCCCGTTGCCGACGAGAAGGACATTGAGGCTGCAATAAGCGCTTTATCGAGCAAAAAATGTGGTCTCGTTCTCATGAACGACAGTTTCAATTTCATCCATCGTCGAACAATAAGCTCAGTCTCGGAGAGGAATGGCGTTCCGGTCGTCGCCTATAACAAGGCAACCACGCAAGACGAAGCGCTCGTCGCTTATGGCCCTGAGGAAGCAGATGCTTACAAAAAAGCCGCGGGCTATGTCAGGAAGATATTAGACGGCGCTCAGGTCGGAAAACTGCCGGTTCAACTCAATACGCATTTCTATTTATCCGTAAATATGCAGAAAGCAAAGAATCTTGGAATACAGGTTCCGGACTCGTTCCTCTCGCGCGTCGACGAAGAGGTTGAGTGAGGCTGCAGGGCGCTTGCGTGAACGGAGGCATGGTTCGAGGTATCGCCGCACGTGACGGTGACGTCCGCTTCGACGCGCGTGCCGCTCCGAAGCGGACCAGCCGGACCATTCCGAGCGGCCATTGCGATCCTGGCCCACGCCAGCCGTGCCGATGGCCGTTCGCCCATTCGGAATGCTGCCCGTCCGTCGCGCGTTGAACGGAAGAGTCAGGAAATCCCGTCGGCCCCTGCATCGTGCTGATGTCGCAATTCGGGGCTTCCTTTGACGGGTCCCGCCGTCTTGTCCGATCCGAACTGACTCTCGGTTCGGGCCGAGTCGATGAACAGGCGTGCCTCACCCTCTCGCACGCCAAGGCTGCGCAGCGCGTAGAGCGACATGCCGAGTGCCAGTTCCCGCTCGGCCATCAAGACGAGTCCCACCCGATCCTCTTCGAGGTGTCGCCGCTCGACGTCGCTGTGGGTACGGACCACCGTGTCGATCTTCGGGTTCGACGCGCGTGCCGCCTCGACAAGCCGGCGCGCTTGGTGCGGGTCGGGCGTGGCGACCACAAGCAGACGCGCCGCGCCGATGCGCGCCGCTTCGAGAATGCCGGGCGCTGTCGCGTCCCCGAAGACGGCCGGAACGCCCGCTGCGCGCAGATCGAGCACGCGACGCCGGTCCCGCTCGACCACCACATACGGCAGATCCCACGCCTGCAGCGTCGTTCCGATACTGCTGCCGACGCGCCCGTAGCCGACGATCACGACGTGGTCGCGCCGCTGCGACCGCCCGACCGTCTCCGCCACATCGGGCACGCGCCTGCGCGCGAAGCGCGTCGCGAGGCCGGGACGCGTGGCGAGAGCCTGCTCGATCCGCGTCACGAGAGCGAAGAAAACTGGGTTCAGCGTGATCGAAAGGAGCGCACCGCCCAGGATCAGATTGCGCCCTTCTTCCGGCAGCAGTTTCAGCGACAGACCCAGCGTCACCAGGATGAAGGAGAACTCGCCGATCTGGGCCAGACTCGCGGCGATCGTCAGAGCCGTGCCGATCGGGTGTCGGAATGCCAGCACGATCGCCACGGCGGCGAGCGATTTGCCGATCATGATCACGCCGAGCACCGCCAGGGACGAGAGCGGCTCGCGGAGGAGGATGCTTGGATCGAACAGCATCCCGATGGAGACGAAGAACAGCACAGCGAAGGCATCCTGCAGGGGCAGGGAGTCGGCGGCGGCCTGATGACTGAGATCGGACTCGGCGAGCACCATGCCCGCGAAGAAGGCCCCGAGGGCGAACGAAACCCCGAACAGTTCCGCCGAGCCGAAGGCGATCCCCAGCGCCATCGCCAGGACGGCGAGGGTGAAAAGCTCCCGCGAGCCGGTACGCGCCGCCTGATCGAGCAACCAGGGTACGAAGCGGCGTCCGCCAACCAGCATCAGGCTCGCGAAGATCGCGACTTTGGCGAAGGTCAGAAGGATGGTGAGCAGCAGGCTGCCGGCATAGTCAGGGCCGATGAAGTGCCCGATGAAGTCGGTGAGCGCGTGGACTGTGCCGTGCGCGGCCCCTCCCGCCTCGCCCCCGAGGGAGGGGGCAAGGACTGGCAGGACGACGAGCGCGAGCACCATCGCCAGATCTTCGACGATGAGCCAGCCCACGGCGATGCGCCCATTGTCGGTGTCGAGCAGACCGCGCTCCTCCAGGGCTCGCAGCAGGACCACGGTGCTCGCGACGGATAGAGCCAGACCGAAGACCAGTCCTTGGCCGAGGCTCCACCCCCACGCCAGAGCGAGGCCGACGCCCATCGCGGTGGCCGCAATGATCTGCACCACGGCTCCGGGCAAGGCGATGGCGCGCACGCTCATCAGATCCTTGAAAGAGAAGTGCAGACCGACCCCGAACATCAGCAGGATCACACCAATCTCTGCCAGCTGACCGGTTAGATTGCTGTCGCCGACAAATCCCGGTGTGTAGGGGCCCACAAGTACCCCCGCGAGCAGATAGCCGACCAGGGGCGGCAGCCTGAGACGTTGGGCGACCATTCCGCAGATGAAGGCAAGCGTCAGCCCGAGGGCGATGATGGCGATCAGTTCGGTCGCATGCGGCACGAGATCGGGACTCTCAGAAAGCGGACGGGGGGCGGGACTCATGATTTTAGACACATGAGCCCTGGAGTCAGGGTCCATGGAGGTGCCGTCGGCTCACACGGCGTCCGGACGGACGCTGCACGCGGGCGCGCGCGGAAGGCAGCCTCGCCAAGCCGAGCGTGACGCAGGAGACGCGATCGTCCCCGAGCGAAGATGCGACAGCCGCGTCTCGATCCGCGGGGCGGAACCCGCGCAGCGGCGCAGCGAAGGCAGACCGGTCCGCCCGGCTTTCGAGACGATCATCTCACGGCCGTCCGCAGTCTCGTGCGGCCAGAGGTTTGGTCCCGACGTGACAGTGGAATGGACGCGACGAACTACGTGCCCTTTCCGACGCGGGGTCTCCGTGCGCGTGGACCGACAGCGGCGGTAGCGCGAACCGGTCAGGCGCTCACCCTGCCGTGACGGCCGGCGTGCGGCCCGGCCAAGCCTGCATCGTCCATCAGCCCGCGCCCAGGTGAGCCTGCGCCGAAAGTGTCGGATTCTGCTCGCGGTCCGGCCGAGACTGGGGATCTTCAGCTCACCGTTCCAGTCAGGTCGACGAGACGTTGGGCCTCCGTGGCCAAGCTGGCCGCGAGCAAGAGGCAGACAGCGCCAAGAAGAGCAACGCCGATCACAGCCCACGCCAGATCTGATGTCCGGACGGGCTGCCCGGCCTGCCGGCCAGCGAGCGAGCTTTGGACTTTGTGAGCCTCTGTCGATGTGCGGTGCATGGGGCGACTCCGCAGCTGGAGATCCTGTTTGTTAACGGTCTGGAGGCCGAGCCTTCATCCCGGCGCGAGTCATCGACAGATGCTGCCTGTGTGCTGTCGCACGAATGCTGAAGGCGGACAGAAATCCAGCGCCCGATACTCCCGCCAGGAACGAGCTTGGGCCATTCGGCAGGCCGAAACGGGCCCTCTTGCGGTCGTCCGCGCCGGATCCGGACCGCGGGGCCCGGTCTTCCCGCAGGTGCGGGCCGGGTGGCACGCAGGGCCGCCTCCCGACTGATTTGCCTGACCGGCGCGGTCTGCCCGAAAAACGCCCCGCCCCTGGGCGACGATCGGTGTGGGGCACGCGCGCCCTCCCACTCAAGCCGGACGAACAGCCCCCGCATGCCGATGCCGCGTTTCGCCCAGAGCCTCGCGCTCGCCGCCCTGCTCCTGCCGGCCGCCGCGCACGCCCAGGACCGCGGCAGCGTCAACCCGAAACCGCTGCCGCCGCTGGAGCACCCGGACGCGCCCTCGACTCCCGCCAAGGCCCTGTTCGGGCGCGTGACCAAGGCGTCCTCCGGACCGGCCCGCATCTACGGCTTCTACGCCAAGGGCTGCTTCTCCGGGGGCGAGGCCCTGCCGATGGACGGGCCGAACTGGCAGGTCATGCGCCCGTCACGCAACCGGATGTGGGGCACGCCCTACCTGGTCGATTTCATCGAGCGGCTGTCGCAGAAGGCCGTTCGGGTCGGCTGGCCGGGGCTGCTGGTGGGCGACATGGCCCAGCCCCGGGGCGGCCCGATGATCACCGGCCACGCCTCGCACCAGATCGGCATCGACGCCGACGTCTGGCTGACGCCGATGCCCGACCACCGCATGAGTCGGGCGGAGCGCGAGGAGACCTCGGCCACCGACATGGTCCGCCGCGACCGCCTCGACATCGACCCGGAGGTCTGGACGCCTACCCACCTGCAGTTGATCAAGCTGACGGCCGAGCAGCCGGAGGTGGAGCGCATCTTCGTCAACGCGGCGATCAAGAAGGCGCTCTGCCGCGACGCCGCGGGCAGCCGCTGGATGTCGAAGGTCCGCCCGATGTACGGGCACAACTACCACTACCATATCCGGCTCGCCTGCCCGGCCGGCCAGGAGGATTGCCAGCCGCAGGGCGCGCCCCCGGCCGGCGATGGCTGCGACGACCTCGGCTACTGGTTCTCGGACGCGGTGCTCCACCCGAAGCCCCCGAAGGTGCCGCCGAAGCCGAAGCCGGCCATGACCATGGCGGCGCTGCCTGCCGCCTGCCGGACGGTGCTGAAGGCGCCGTAGGCCGCGTCACGCGGCAGCCCCGGCCTGCGCAGGCCGCCGGGGCGAGGCGACGGAGCGCGGCACGTCTCGCCGCGCTCGCTCCCGTGGGCGTCCTGGGCGAAGGCGGTCAGCGCCCCTTCTTGTAGAGCTTGCTCGCGATCTCGAAGATCTCCTCGGGCGCGTAGTTCGGTGCGAAGGCGCCGTAATTGCCGTCGAGCTCCGGGATCTTGCCGCCTTCGGGCAATCCGTCGACAACCTCCAGATTCCCGGGCGGATCGCCCGGCAGCGCCACCTCGTCGTTCGACCAGACGCCCGCCGCCTCTTTGTAGTCGTCCGGGCTGAACCGGTAGAGCCGCCGGTGCGAGCCTTCCTGAAGGTACTTCTGGCACTCGGGGATCTTGTCGAGGACGATGTTCGGGGTCGGAAGCATCTTCTCGATCTCGACACCGGTGAGCTTCTTGAGCGCCAGCGCGTAGGCGTGCGCGTGGACCGATCCGCGCACGAGCAGGTAGCCGCAGACTTCCCGACCGGTCGGGTCCTTCAAGGTCTCGTAGACGCGCAGCTTGTGGAGGCGGGCGCCGCATTCCAGATGGAAGTTGTGCAGCAGGTCGATGATGATGTTGCCCGTCGTCGTGACCATGTCGACGTTCCACGACTGGGCATTCGAGTTGATGGGCGTCGCGCCGCCGCCGTTGCTGAGGAAGCTGCCGGCGAGCCGGATGTCCTGCATGTCGTGGAACGGCGCCTTGGACAGATCGACCTCCTCGGTGTCGTCGCCCGGACCGTTGTTGAGCATCGCGATGCCCGTCGAAACCAGTTCGACGTGCCCGAGCTCTTCTGCGAAGATGCTGGACACCAAGCTGTAGAACGGTCGGAGCTTCGATTTATTGCGGAAATTGAAGCTCTGGAACATGTAGTTGCCCAAAGTCGACATCTCGCCGTATTTGCCGCCGAGCAGTTCCTGGAGCGCCGCCGCCGCGTTGGGGTCGGGCTTCTTCGGCTGGGGCAGTTCGGCCTGCAGGCGATCGAGCTTCATGAACATGCGGACAGCTCCGTTTGCGCGTGATGCGCAGTAGGGCATCGCTTTGCGCGAGTGATCGTTCCTCCACGCACCGCAGAGCCGCGCGGTGTTTCCGAACCTTCGGGGCGATGCGGGTCGGCACCGGCTCTTCGGCCAGCCCATCGGCCCGCTTTCGAAAGCGGCGCGGCTGATAACCGCGCCGGCCTGCCGCGCGCCCTGTTCGATCCGCCGTGGTGATGTGCTAACGCCCAGGCATGCCCCGCTGGCTCTTCCTTCTCTTCGCCGTCGCCGTCGCCCTCTCCGTGCTGGGCAGCGTGCTGATCGTGCTCCGCAGCCCCAACAGCACGCCCCAATTGGGGGGCAACTTCCTCACGCCCGCGGCACCCGGCATGAAGCCGCGGCCCGCCACGGGCCCGTGAGGCCAGGCGGCGGGCCCGGCATCCCGGATGCCCGCAGGGGCAGGATCACCGACGCGCTGCCCGAGCCAGGTTTCAATCAGAAGTGGCCGAAATCGCCCCAGTTGGGCGAGCTTCTCGTCTTGGTCGACGCGAAACCTGGCTGATGGACTGGACCGCGTCTGCAATTTACGGCTTGTAGCGGGGCAAGAGCGCGGCCTGCGGGCCTAAGCGCATCGGGCTGAGAGGGGCTGAGCCGGATGGATACGGGCGGAACCGCCACGAGCCACGTGCCGGACGAGCTGAAGGCGGACGCGCATCGGGGCGATCCGTTCGCCGCGGCCGTGCGCGCGACCCGGATGCCGATGATCGTCACGGATCCGAGTCAGTACGACAACCCGATCGTCTTCGCGAACAACGCCTTCCTGAAGCTCACCGGCTATACGCGGTTCGAGGTGCTCGGCCGCAATTGCCGCTTTCTTCAGGGACCGGAGACCAATCCGGCGGCGATCGACCGGATCCGCGACGCGGTCCGGCAGGAGGTCGACATCCGGGTCGACCTGCTCAACTACCGCAAGGACGGCTCGACCTTCCACAATGCCCTGTATGTCGGGCCGGTGCGGGATGCGGACGGCAAGGTCGTCTACTTCTTCGCCTCGCAACTCGACGTCAGCGAGCATTACGCGCTCACCGCCGAGATCGAGCGGCTGGAGGGCGAACTCGCGGAAGCCCGGGCGAAGCTCGCCGCGCGCTAGAACCCGGCGCCGCGCGCGCTCAGGGCTTCGTCAGGAAGCCGATCGGCTCCCGACCCGGCTGGCCGAGCCAGAGCAGCACCGCGCCGAGGCCGAGCCCGATCAGCGAGACCGGCGCCAGGGTGAGCGGCAGGCCGAGGATGTGCCAGAGCCAGGGCGCCGCCCCCTCGACGCTGCCCTGCAGGGCACCGGCCTTGTCCTTGAACAGGGTGGCGATCACGTCGGAGAGCGGCGTCACCCGCAGGCCGTTATTGGCGATCGAGCGGGCGCCATCATACACCAACGCGACGAAGCCGCCGGCCATTAGAAGAAAGCCCAGGACGCGGGCCAGGAAGCGGAACATCGCGGGGCCTTCGGAGCCTTGCCGGTGAGCTTTGCCTGCGCGCCCCGGAAGGCGCCCGTCACGGGAGTATGGGTCTCGGACGCCCGGTGCAAGCGCCGCGGCCGCGCGGTTGCCGGTCCGGTGAGCGCGTGCCACAGGGTCGGCCGGCGGCGGAAGGCCGTGCGGGGACGGCCGGATTGAACACGCGCGCGACGAATCCCAGCCTCGTGATCTTCGATTGCGACGGCGTTCTGGTCGACAGCGAGCCGCTGAGCCTGGCCTGCCTGACGGCGGGCCTCAACCGCATCGGCGTGGCGATCGATCTCGCCACCGTGCGGGCGCGCTTCACGGGCACCTCCATGGCCTCGATCATGGCGCATATCGCGGCGGATTACGGCATCACGGCATCGCCGGGCTTCGTCGACGCGGTCAAGACCGAGACGCTGGCCCTATTCGACACCGAGCTGAAGGCGATGCGCGGCGTCGCCGCGGCGGTTTCCGGCCTGGGCCTTCCGGTCTGCGTGGCGTCGAGCAGCGACCCGGTCCGCCTGCGCCACTCCCTGGGCCTGACCGGATTGCTGCCGCTGTTCGGCGACCACGTCTTCTCCTCGGCGCAGGTGGCGCGGGGCAAGCCGTTCCCCGACCTGTTCCTGTTCGCCGCCGAGCGCATGGGCGCCGAACCCGCCGCCTGCCTCGTGATCGAGGACAGCGTCCCCGGGGTCACGGCCGCGAGGAGCGCCGGCATGCGGGTCGCGGGCTTCACCGGCGGCGGCCATTGGGGGCACGATCCGGCCGGCACCGATCTCGTGCGCGCCGGGGCCACGCCCATCTTCTCGGATTTCTCCGACCTCTCCGCGGTGATCGGTGGCCCCTGAACGGTCCCACCTACGGGGGACACAGACAGCACCGGCTTCCTGCCAAGCGCGACCGCAAAATCGGAAACCCGTTCCGTTGACGTCCCGCGGCCGCACCTCCATCTTTGAGGGTGCTGGAGGAGAGCCCGCTCCCGCTCCGGCCGCGGTGATTTGAGAAGCGTAGCTTGCGCCGCGTCATCAAACGCTAAAGCACTGCGACGGCCCCGTGCCGCGCGGTCCTTCAGTCTGGAGGACATCCGATGACGAGCCGACCTCGTTCCCTTCGTAACCCGCTCCCGAACGCGCAGGGCTCCCGCGCCGATCGCCGGCGCTGTCGACGCTAGACCGCCGACCATCCGCAGCCCGCATCGCGATCCGGCCAGGCGTCACGCCGGCCCACGGAGTGTCCACCCCATGCAAAGTCTCCACGCAGACCTCAGGCCCGAAAACCGTCTGGAGCCCGAGGACCGTTTCGACGCCGAGCCGGCCCGGGTGATCGAGATCGGCGAGATCACCGCCGGGATCGCCGTCCCCGAGGGGCGCGGCGTGCGGTTCTTCTCGTCCGCGCGCGATTTTGACGGTCTCGACGGGACCGTGTTCCGCACCGCCGAGCAGGCCGCCCGCGCGGCCCGGGCGCGCGTGAGCACCCGGTCGCGGACGGCGGCGCGGCGGGATCAGCCGCGTCTCCGGCACGCCTGAGCGGCGGCTACTTGCTGCACTCCTCGCGGGTGCGCTTCATCGCCTCCGAGAACCCGCCGAGCGCGTATTCGTCGCTCGTCGGGCTCCCCCGCATGGAGGTGGTCTTGATCACGAGCTTCGGATTGCGGGCACTCATCTCCGAGACGACTCGCGCCTCCTCGGCCGGGTTCTGCAGCCAGGCGTTCCCGTCCTTCACCACCAGGCCGTAGCGGCTGGCGCCGAGATTCAGGCTCGGGTCGGTGGGGGCGGCGGCCGAGCCGGGCCTGACCTGGGACGCCGCGGGCTTCGACGGGAAGCCCAGCATCACCGCCACCTCGTTCTGCACGTTCTCGCCCTTGCGCACGCTCACGAACAGGTAGGCGGTGTCGCGCTTCAAGGTCTTGGGCGAGCGGGTCTGGGGCTGGGCGATGGCGTAGCAGAGCTTGTTGCGGCCGTCGCCGTTCACGAACACGTTCCAGTCGCCGAAGATCGCCACCGGCGTCGCCTGCTGCATCCCTGGCGGCGTCGCCGTGGACTTCTCGGCCCGCTTCGGCCGCTCGCGGCCGTGTCGGCGCCCGCGCCGCCCGGAGGTGGCCTCGCCGGCCGCCGCATCGGGCGCGGCCTCCTGAGCCTGTGCGGCGGTCACCGAAAGGGCGGCGCCGCCGACGAGCCCGCCGGTGAGACCGGCGGCGAACCCAGATGCGAGCAGGGCGAGGGCTCCGACCGGGAGCAAGCGGGAGACGCGGACCATCTTCACTTCCTGACGACGGGCGGCTCCGTCAGGAACCGCACCGGGGATCGGGATTAGTGAAGCTTGCGTAAAGCGTCGGCAAGATGGCGACGCGTCTTCCGGTGTTCAGAGCGCGCGGGCTTCCGCGGCCCGGGCGGCGATCACGGCAGCCGGCACGGCCACCGGTTCCACGGCGGCCGCAATGGGCCCGGGGATCGCGTTTGGCTGCGCGGGGGCGGCACGCGTGGGCGCGGCCTCCTTGCGCGGCGGATCGTTGTAGGGGGTGTTGTAGCCCTTGCGCACGGCGGCCCAGTAGGACTCACGCGTCAGGCCCGAACCCGTCAAAGCGGCATCGACCATGGCCGTGGCATGCGCCGCGAAATCCGGCACGTCCTCCGGGTTCAGCCAACTCTCGACAGGCATCCTGCGAACTCCGATCCAAACGGCGAAGCTTCTAGCTGAACAGACTTAGCCAGAGGCTGAACGCGCGGACCGGGCGATGGTTGCGATGCACAATTCCGGTGATGCCCTGTGGGTAAGTGGGTCGGGCTGGGGCCGGGCGCGGAAGAGCGCGGGCCCGTCGGCTCGTCACAGGATGGACTTGATCGCCGATCTCACGGCGCGCCGCGGAGATCAGAATTAACTTCCGACGAGTAGAAATCAGTTGGTCGCGCATCTCCGCGTGCAAGTTCTGTCCGGATATTTCGACCATGTATTCGCCCCAAAACGCGAAATGAAATCTTTCACGGCTGGACATAAAGCTTGCCGCAAGGCGCGATCCAGATCACATTTCTGGCTCGACGCCTCGTGAGTCTGGCGATCGACATGGAGGCCGCTCGTCGAAGCGGTAGGGTCGCGATGGTGGGAATCGTGAACGGCGTTCTGCCGGTTCCGTTGATTCAGCGCACTCAGGCGCCCGCCCACGCTTCCGTCGCGGGCGCGACGGCGGCGCTGGCTGGTCCGGCCAGCGCCGCGTCGGAGCCGTTACGCTCCGCCAGGCGAGCCGAGATGGAGAGCCTGCTGGCGTCCCTGGCCGTGGCGCCGACCGGCATCCGCGACATGGCGGCCCGCCTGCTCCAGGAAGCGGAGCGGAAGCTGGTGCGGCTCCGCGCGGAGGCTCAGGCTGCACGGGCGGCGGGCGACCGCAAGACGGCCGAGCGTATCGCCCGGGAGCTGGTCGTGCTGGCCCGCCAGATCGCCGACGCCGCGCAGGACTACGCCGTCGCGGAGGCCACGCCGGACTTCGTCTCGCCGGCTCTGGCCAAGGCCGCCGCGCGGACCAGCGCCGAAGGCGGCGCGGCGCCCGCGACTCTGGTCGGCGAGGCCGAGGCGGCGGTGTCCGACGCGACGCAGGCCACCGCGGCGGAGGGCGATGTCGGCGCGGACAGGCCGGATCCGCGGGAGGCGGCGGGTGAAGCCGCGCTGCCCCGGCCGGCGGATCGCGAGCCGGTGCCCGGCATCCCGGTCACGCGTGGGCCGGGCAGCGCGGAGGACGAGAGCGTCCCGAGCATGGCCCACCGGCTTCTCGAAGCGGCCGAGGCGCTGCTCGGCGCGATGGAGCAGCTGGCGGGCCGGCGATCATCCCGGGCCCTCCGCACCGATCAGCCGCTCTGACCGACGGTTGCCGAAGACCGGATCCGGTCAGGCCAGACGCTCGATCCAGCCCTGCGCCTGCGCCCGAACGTTCTCGGGCGCGGTGCCGCCGTAGCTGGTGCGGCTCGCCACCGAGTTCGCGACGCCGAGCACCGCGTAGACCGCGTCGGTGATGCGCGGCTCCGCCTCCTGCATCTCGGCCAGCGACAGCTCTTCGAGCCCCACGCCCTTGGCAGAGGCTGCGCCCACGAGGCGGCCGGTGACGTGATGCGCCTGCCGGAACGGGAGGCCGAGCTCGCGCACCAGCCAGTCGGCGAGGTCGGTGGCGGTGGCGTAGCCGGAGCCGGCGGCCTGGGCGAGCACCGCGGCGTTGGGCTCCAGATCCTGCACCATGCCGGTCAGCGCGGCGAGGCACAGGGACAGGGCCTGGAGGGCGTCGAACGTACCTTCCTTGTCCTCCTGCATGTCCTTCGAATAGGCGAGCGGCAGGCCCTTCATGACGATGAGCAGGCCGGTCAGCGCGCCGATGATCCGGCCGGACTTGGCCCGCACCAGCTCGGCGGCGTCGGGGTTGCGCTTCTGCGGCATGATCGACGAGCCGGTGGTGAACCCGTCCGACAGCCGCACGAAGTTGAACTGGGCCGAGGTCCAGACCACCAGCTCCTCGGCGAAGCGCGACAGGTGCACGGCGCAGATCGAGGCCGCCGCGAGCGCCTCCAGCGCGAAGTCGCGGTCGGCGACCGAATCGAGCGAGTTGGCGGTCGGCCGGTCGAAACCGAGCGCCGCCGCGGTGGCGTGCCGGTCGATCGGGAAGGACGTGCCAGCCAGCGCCGCGGCGCCGAGCGGGCACTCGTTGAGCCGCGCCCGCGCGTCGCGGAACCGGCCCCGGTCGCGGGCCAGCATCTCGACATAGGCCAGGCAATGGTGGCCGAAGGTCACCGGCTGGGCCGATTGCAGATGGGTGAAGCCCGGCATCACGGTGCCGGCATGCTTGAGCGCCGTCTGGCTGAGGGCGCGCTGCAGGTCGGCAGCCTGCTGGTCGAGGGAATCGAGGGTGTCGCGCACCCAGAGCTTCATGTCGGTGGCGACCTGGTCATTGCGCGAGCGCGCCGTGTGCAGGCGGCCGGCGGCCGCGCCGACGATCTCGGTCAGCCGGCTCTCCACCGACATGTGGATGTCCTCAAGCTCGCGCTTGAACGTGAAGGTGCCGGCCTCGATCTCGTCGCGCACGGACTTGAGCCCGGCCTCGATTGCGGCCACATCCTCCGCCGGCAGGATGCCGGCTTGGCCGAGCATCGCCACATGCGCCAGCGAGCCGCGGATATCCTGGGGCGCGAGGCGCTTGTCGAATCCGATGGAGGCGTTGATCTCCTCCATGATCTCCGCCGGGCCGCTCGCGAAGCGGCCACCCCACATCCGGTTGCTCATGTCGATCCTTCCGCGCCCTGAACGCCCCGGCAGGCAAAGCTGATGCCCGGCCGCACACCCATCCTGGCCGGCGCGGGCGTCGCCGCGCTCGCCGTCCTCGGGCTCGCCCTATACGGGAGCGGTCTCGTGCCCGGCAACACGGGCGGCGCCCTCCAGCCCTGCGCCGCCGCCAAGCCGGCGCTCGCCCGGGTCGATGCGGCGTCCAAGGGCGAGGTCGCCGCCATGCAGGCCCTGCCCCAGGCCCGGCCTGCGCCCGACCTCCGGTTCAAGGGGCCGGACGGCGCCGAGACCGGGCTCGCCGAGCTGAAGGGCCGGCTGCTCCTCGTGAATCTCTGGGCGACGTGGTGCGCCCCGTGCAAGGCCGAGATGCCGGCCCTCGACCATCTTCAGGCGCAGCTTGGCGGACCGGATTTCGCCGTGGTGGCGATCAACGTCGACACCCGCAACCTCGAGAAGCCGCCGGAATGGCTCAAGCAGGCCGGCATCCGCGACCTCGCTTTCTATGCCGATCCCGGAGGGCGGGTCCTCCCGGCGATCCAGCGTGACACCCAATCGCCCGGCCTGCCGACCACGATGCTGATCGACGCCCAGGGCTGCACCATTGGGGTGATGAAGGGGCCGGCCGCGTGGTCGAGCCCGGACGGGCTGGCGCTGATCCGCGCGGCCCTGGGGCGGACGTCGTAAGGGTTTCGGGTCCGGGGGCTTGTACCAGCTCAGGATGCGCGGCAAGCCCCCGCCGATGACATCGCCCCAGCCTTCCGGCCGCGCGCTCCCGAAGCGGCGCCCGCGCCCGCTCTCGGCCATCCGCACGATGCTCGCCAGCGAGGCTGCGGGCGGCCTGATCCTGATGGCGGCGGCGGCCCTGGCGCTGGTGGTCGCCAACGGCTCCTTCGCCGGGACCTACGCGCACGCCCTCCACGCCGAACTCGGGCCGATGAGCGTGCAGCACTGGATCAACGACGGCCTGATGGCCGGCTTCTTCCTGCTGGTCGGGCTGGAGATCAAGCGCGAGGCCCTCGACGGGCGGCTGCGCACCTGGCCCGACCGGGTCCTGCCGGGCTTCGCGGCGCTCGGCGGCATGGCGGTGCCGGCCGGGTTCTACGCGCTGGCCAATCTCGGCGCCCCGACCCTGCGGGGCTGGGCGATCCCGGCGGCGACCGACATCGCCTTCGCGCTGGGTGTCCTGGCGCTTCTCGGGTCCCGCGTGCCGGTGTCCCTGAAGATCTTCCTCAGTGCGGTCGCCATCGTGGATGATCTCGGCGCCGTGGTGGTGATCGCGCTGTTCTACAGCACGGGGCTCGATGCCACGATGCTGGGCCTCGCCGCCCTCGTGCTCGCCGGCCTCTACGGCCTGAACCGGGCTGGCGTCGCCTGGCTTCCGGCCTACGGGCTCCTCGGCCTCGTGCTCTGGGTCCTCGTGCTGCGCTCCGGAATCCATGCGACGATCGCGGGGGTGCTGCTGGCGCTCACGATCCCCATCCGGGTCAGTCCCGGCAAGCCGGAGCACGCGCACTCGCCGCTCCATCGCCTGGAGCACGCCCTCGCGCCCTGGATCACCTACGGGGTGGTGCCGATCTTCGGCTTCGCCAATGCGGGCGTGGACCTCGCCGGTCTGACGCCCGACGCCCTGCTCCAGCCCGTGACCCTGGGCATCGCGGCGGGCCTGTTCCTGGGCAAGCAGGCCGGGGTGTTCGCCAGCCTGCGGCTGGCCGTCGCGCTTGGGCTGGCCACGCGCCCGGCCGGGGCCGGCTGGGGTCAGGTCTACGGCGTCGCGGTTTTGTGCGGCATCGGCTTCACCATGAGCCTGTTCATTGGCGGCCTCGCCTTCGCGGATCCGCAGCACGAGACCGCCGTGAAGCTCGGCGTGCTCGCCGGCTCGGCCCTTTCGGGGCTCGTCGGCGCGGCGATCCTGCTGCTGGCCAAGCCGCGGCTCCCCGTGGCCTGAAGCGCCGCTCGTCCTTGCGAGCGGAGCGAAGCAATCCAGGGACTCACCACATCCAGAGATCGCGCGCTGCCCTGGGTCGCTTCACCGACACGCGCGATGCCGGTGTCGATCGGCTCCGGGGTCCGCTGCGGGCAAAAATGCGCTACGCCCCGTCGGCATGCGCTTCTATCTCGGCCTCGCCACCACCTTCCACGATCCTGCCCTCGCCCTGGTCGGGCCCGACGGCACCCTGCTCTTCGCCGAGGCCGCCGAGCGCATCCTCCAGTACAAGCGGGCGCCGAACTGCGAGCCGGACGCCCCCATCCGGATGGCGTCGCTGCTGAAGGACCACGTCCCGCCAGGCTCCGAACTCGTCATCGCCTCGACCTGGGGCCCGCAATTCAGCGAGTTCCTGCGGGGCCAAGCCGGCGCCGGGGCGTTCGACCTGATGGCGCTCGCGGCCCACACCACGGCGCTCAACCGCTCCTTCGTGCCCGAGCAGGCCGAGCGGGTGTTCATCGCCGACCTTCACGGCGCGCAGGAGCGAGCCGGCCACGGCACTCTGCTGGCCCTCAACCAGGAGGCCCGGGTCACCGGCGCGGCGCCGCGCGCGACGATCGCCGGGCAGCGGCGCTACCCGCACCACCTCTGCCACGCCGCCTACGGCCTGTGGGGCAGCCCGTTCGACGACGCCACCGCCCTGGTGGTCGACGGCATGGGCGAGACCGGCGCGTCGGCGATCTACCGGTTGCAGGATGGCCGGATCACCGAGTTGCGCCGCCACCGCGGGCGCGGCTCGCTGGGCTTCCTGTACGGGCTGATCACCGACCTCGCCGGCTTCGACCAGGTAAAGGGCGAAGAGTGGAAGATCATGGGGCTCGCCCCCTACGGCCGCCCCGATCCGGACCTCGCCGCGCTGCTCGGCCGACTCTGCACGGTCGAGGGGCACCGCCTGCGCTTCGCCGACGCGGACACGATCCGGGCGGTGGCCGCGGAGATCCGCGCCCGCCGCCCCGTCGACGCCCTGGAGAACGGATGGGCGGACCTCGCCCGCTGCGGCCAGGACCTTTTTGCGACTTTGATGGACGCGCTGGTGGCCGAGGCACACGCCCTGGCGCCATCCGAGAATCTCGTGATTGCTGGCGGCTGTGGGCTGAACTCGTCCTATAACGGCCGGGTGCTCGGCCGGTCCGGGTTCACCCGGCTGCACGTCCCCTCGGCCGCGGCCGACGACGGCAACGCGGTCGGCGCGGCGTGGCTCGCCTACGCGGAGGACAATCCGGGCTGGGCCGGTCCGCCGCCCGCCGCCCGGCCGCTCACGCCCTATCTCGGCTCGCGGGTCTCCACGGCGCCGATGGAGCGGCTCGCCGAGCAGGAGCCGCGGGCCAAGCGCGTCGGCCACGCGGAGGCGACCCGCGCGGCGGCGCGGATCCTGGGCGCGGGCGGTCTCGTCGGCTGGGTGCAGGGCCGGGCCGAGTTCGGGCCCCGCGCGCTCGGCAACCGCTCGATCCTGGCCGACCCACGGCCGGAGGGTGCCAAGGACGCGCTCAACGCCAAGGTGAAGTACCGGGAGGCGTTCCGGCCGTTCGCGCCGTCGATCCTGGCCGAGGCCGGGCCGGACTGGTTCGAGGATTACGCTGACAGCCCCTACATGGAGCGGACCCTGGTCTGGCGAGAGGCGGTCCGCGCCCGGGTGCCGGCCGTGGTCCACGCCGACGGCACCGGCCGGCTCCAGAGCGTCACGGCCGAACGCAACCCGGCCTACGCGGCGCTGATCGGGGCCTTCGCGGCGATCACGGGCGTGCCGATCCTGCTCAACACCAGCTTCAACGTCATGGGCAAGCCGATCCTCCACGGCGCGGAGGACGCGATCCTGATGTTCTACACCTCCGGCCTCGACGCCCTCGTGGTCGAGGATTGGCTGGTGGTGAAATGAGAGACGCCGCGCCCCCGGGGGACGCGGCGCCGATCGCGCAAACGGGGCGGAGACTTACTCGCAGACCTCGACGCGGCGATAGGTGAACTCGCCATCCCCGAGCCACTCCTTGCGGCGCTCGTAGTGGCAGATCGGACCGCGGCGCTCGCGCACCACGACGGTCTCGGGCTCCTCGACCACGACGCGGCGCGGGCGGTACTCCGGCGGGGGCGGCGGCGGGTTGGCGCCGTTGACGAGGGCGCTGCCCACCACGCCGCCGACGACGCCGGCCGCGAGGCCGCCGACGATGGCACCCGTCTGGTCGCGAGCGGTGGCCGGAGCGACGGCCCCGAGCACCAGGGTGGCGGCGAGGGCGGCGGCCCCGGCGCGGATCATCGTGAAGGAACCGTTCAAGGACACGCGAAACATCTCCCGTTCGTGTTGAGGATGATCCAACACCGGGAGGATTAAAAATCCGCGAAGCGGTCCAATTCGATTGTGTACCAGATAAGCCGCGGCGCGACCTCTGACGGCGGCGTTATCCGCCTCGTCCTTGCGAGCGCAGCGAAGCGAACCAGGGCAGCGCGACAGCGCGGAGCGTGGCGCAGCTGGATTGCTTCGCTGCGCTCGCAAAGACGGTCCGACCCCTTGCAGCTTGCCCCGAGACCGGGGACTTGGTTGCGCCCCCCCTCAGAGCAGCCCGTCGAGAGACGTGACCACGTTGGTGGGCGCGAGGTCCGCGTACTCGTCCGGCAGCCCCCGGCGGTTGACCCAGGCGGTCCGGAATCCGAAGGCGCCCGCGCCCGCCACATCCCACCGGTTCGAGGAGCAGAACAGCACGTCCCCCTCCCCGACCGCGAGCCGGATCAGGGCGATCCGGTAGGCATCGGGATGCGTCTTGAACACCTGCGCGTCATCCACCGACAGGACCGCGTCGAGGTGGTCGGCCAAGCCCGCCGAGGCCACGGCCCGGTCGACCATGGCGGCGTTGCCGTTGGTGAGCACCGCGGTGCGGATCCCGCGCTTGCGCAGGGCCGCCAGCACGCCCGGGACTTCCGGGTAGGCGTCGAGGTCGCGGTAGGCGTCGAGCAGCCGCTCGCGCAGGCCGGGATCGACCTGCGGGTGGACGGCCAGCGCGTAATCGAGGGCCCGGACGGTGAGGTCCCAGAAGGCGGCGTAGCGGCCCATCAGCGACAGGGTCCAGCTGTATTCCAGCTGCTTGTTGCGCCAGACCTCGGAGAGGTGGACCGCGTCGGGCCCGACCGCCTCCGCGTAGCGCTGGACCGCGGCATTCACGTCGAACAGCGTTCCGTAGGCGTCGAACACCGCGGCCTTCACCCCCGCGAGCGGTTCCCTTGCGTCGGTCATGGCGTTCCTCACTGGATGCGTTCGCCCGATCTGGGGCCGGGATGCGCGGCGGCGAGCCCGGACCGGTCCTCTCAGGCCCGGCGCAGGCGCAGGCCGAACAGGTGCAGCAGGCCCGCCAGCAGGCCGCCATAGACCGCTGCGCCGGCCATTCCGAGCACCGCGAGCACCACGATCTCCCGTCCGTGCGGCAGGTCCGGCACCAGGGCCTCGGCGATCCCCTGGCCGTAGACGGCGACAGCGGCGAGCCCCAGGCAGGCGAGCAGGACACCCGCGACGGTCAGGCCCAGGGTGCGTCCCGGCGCCGTCCAGTTCCGGCGCTTGGCCAGGACGAGCAGCAGCAGCAGGTTGACCCACTGGCTCACCGCGGTGGCGAGCGCCAGGCCGGTGACGCCGTAGGGGCCCGTGAGCCAGAGCTTGAGCGCGACGTTGACGCCGATCGCCGTGAGCGAGGCCCAAAGCGGGGTCTTGGTATCCTGGCGGGCATAAAAGCTCGCCACGGCGCTGCGCACCAGCACCACGGCCGGGAGCGCAAACCCGTAGGCCGCCAGCACCGCGGCGGCCCGGGCCGAATCCTCGGCGCTGAACGCCCCGCGCTGGAACAGGGCCGCCATGATCAGGCCCGGGATGGTCAGGAACGCGACGGTGAACGGCGCCGACAGGGCGAGCGAGAAGCCCGCCGCCCGGTTCTGCGCCGCATGGGCGCCGGCGACGTCGCCGGCGGCGATCCGGCGGCTCATCTCGGGCAGCAGCACGGTCCCGGCCGCGATGGCGATGACGCCGAAGGGCAGCTGGTAGAGCCGGTCCGCGTAGTAGAGCGCCGAGACCGCGCCGGTCGGCAGCCAGCTCGCGATGATCGTGTCGGCGAAGGCCGCGATCTGGAACCCGGCCGAGCCGATCACGGCCGGCCCGAGCACCGCGAAGAAGCGTTTCAGCGTTGGGTCGAGCCGCGGCACGGCGAGATCCGGCATCACGCGGACCCGGCGGCAGCCCCACCACAGCAGGCCGAACTGCAGCACCCCCGAGACGGCGACACCCCAGGCGGCCGCGTAGGCGGCGTTCGGGAACAGGAAGCTCAGGCCCAAGGCCGCCAGCATGGCGAGGTTGAGCAGGATCGGGGCGCCCGCCGCCACCGCGAAGTGCCGGTGGGCGTTGAGGATGCCCGACAGCAGCGTCACCAGCGTCATGAACAGCAGGTACGGGAAGGTGATGCGGGTCAGCGCCACCGCGAGCTGGAAGCGCTCGCCATCCTCCGCGAAGCCCGGCGCCAGGGCATGGACGACCCAGGGCATCGCCGGCAGGGCGAGGTTGAGCAGCACGAGCTGCACGATCAGCATCAGGGTGAAGACCCGGTCGGCGAACCGGTGCGCGTCCCCCGGGGCGCCCGCCTCGGCGAGGCCGGCATAGGCCGGCACGAAGGCGGTGTTGAACGCGCCCTCGCCGAAGATCGCGCGGAAATGGTTCGGCAGCCGGAACGCCACCACGAAGGCGTCGGCCATGGGCCCGGCGCCCATCACGGCGGCCATCACCACGTCGCGGGCGAAGCCGGTGACGCGCGAGACCAGCGTCCAGCCGCCGACGGACAGGATGGAGCGGATCATGGTTCCGCGCGCTGCCGGGACGGTGTCTCCCACCGCGGGGGCGGGGCGGCGCGCCTCGGGAATGTCGCGGATGTCGCTGGAAGGGAAATGGCCGGACCCTTTGCACCGGGTCATCCGGCGTCGGGCGCATCAAGAGCCGGTTTCAGCCGCCACCTCAAGGGTGCCGCGGACACAAAGCCCGCGGCACCGGGAAAACGCCTCAGCGGGTCGCCTCGGCGTACATCTTCTCCACGTGCTCCCAGTTCACGAGGTTCTCGATGAACGCCTTGAGGTAGTCGGGCCGCCGGTTGCGGTAGTCGATGTAGTAGGAGTGCTCCCACACGTCGACGCCGAGGATCGGCTTCGCGCCGTGCACCAGCGGGTTCTCGCCGTTGGGGGTCTTCATGATCGCGAGCTTGCCGTCCTTGACGGCGAGCCAGGCCCAGCCCGAGCCGAACTGGCCGACGCCCGCCTGGATGAAGTCCGCCTTGAACTTCTCGGCGCCGCCGAGATCCTCGTCGATCTTCTTGGCGAGCGCGCCCGGGATCGCGCCGCCGCCATTCGGCTTCATCCACTGCCAGAAGTGGATGTGGTTGTAGTGCTGGCCGGCGTTGTTGAAGAGCGGCTGATTGGTGTTGTAGGCGGCCTTGACGATCTCCTCGACGCTCTTGCCCTGAAGATCCGTGCCCTCGAGCAGCTTGTTGCCCGTATCGACATAGGCCTTGTGGTGCTTGTCGTGGTGAAACTCGAGGGTCTCCTTGGACATGTACGGCCCGAGGGCATCGTACGCGTAGGGCAGTTCCGGCAGGGTGAAGGTCATCGCGTCTTCTCCGCTTGGCTGGGGACGGTCTCGCCCCCGGCGGGGCTCCCGAGTCGAGAGTTCGCTAGGTAAGTCGAGGGCCGCAAGACGGCAACGCCGTTCCGGCCCGACGGCGCGCGAAGTTCCGGGGATGACGCGAGGATGATATCGGCGCGACGGGACGGGGTGCGCCGCGGCCGCACACGGACAACCGAGATAGTCCGGTATCCCGAACAATTTCGCCGCTTAATTTTGCAATATGACGGCTAGGCCTTACTGTGCGCCATGCTTTGAGCGCCGGCGGTGAGCCGGCCCGTGCCAGAGAGTATCATGATCGCTGCGCTGTTCGCGCTCGCCGCCGCCATGATCATCGGGGGCTGCGCCGCCGTGATCCAAGGCTTCCCGTATGTCCGTCTGGAGAGCGGCCTCGCGATGGTGATCGCGGGCTCGGTGGCGGCGTCCTCGGGTGCGGTGCTGCTCGGGCTCGGCGTGCTCGCCCTCGCCTTCCGGCGGGTCGAGCGGGCGATCGGGCGGGTCCCGGCCTCCGCGGGTCGGGACGCGGCCGGAGCCGCGTCCGCGGACGACAGCCGGACCCGGCTCCCGCCCGTCCTGCCCGCCGCCCCGACCTTCATCGTGCCGTCGGTGGTCGAGCCGCCGTTCGATCCCGAGCGGCCGCGCATCGAGCCGAGCCTGGAACTCCGGGCGGACGAGATCGCCGCACCGGCGTCCGTACCGCTCGCGGCCGAGCCGCCGAAGGCTGTCGAGCCCGAGCCGACCCCGCTTTTCCCGATTCCGCCCGTCACACGCGATGAGCCGGCCCTCGAGCCCGAGCCCAGGCCGGAGGCGCCGCAACCCGCGCGCGTGATCGCCCCCGAGGACGATCTGTTCGCCGCCCCCGAGGAACCGCCGGAGCCCAAGGACGCGCCGCCGTCCCTGCGCCCGAGCCTCGACACGGTTCCGGAGCCGGACCCGAAGCCGGAGACGCGGACCGTCGTCGGGCGCTATGCCTCGGGCGGCAACACCTACGTGATGTTCGAGGACGGCTCGATCGAGGCGGAGACGCCGCGGGGACGCTTCACGTTCGCGTCGCTCGACGAGCTGAAGGCCTTCGTGGACGGCGGCGGCGAATCCGGGGCCCGGGGCGCCGCCTGACGGCCGGCCGCAGGCCCCTCAGACCAGCGGGTTGAGGCTTTCGTTGCGCGGCGGGATCGGGGCCCGCATGGTCAGGGAGAAGCCGCCGGGCGCGTAGTCGGTCGTCACCTCGGCCTGGACCTGCGCAATCAGGACCCGCTGCAGCAGGCGCGATCCGAAGCCCTGGCGGTTCGGCGGCTCGACCGGGGGGCCGCCGCTCTCGCGCCAGGAGAAGCGCAGCATCCCGGCCGGCCCGCCGGGCTCGAGCGACCAGGCCACCGCGACCCGCCCGGTGCGGTTGGAGAGCGCCCCGTATTTCGCGGCGTTGGTGGTGAGTTCGTGGATCGCCATCCCGATCGGCACCGCGATCTCGGACGGCAGATCGATGGCCGGCCCTTCCAGAGAGATGCGGCCCTCGGCGCCTCCGTCCGAGTCGACCTCGGCATAGGGCTTCAGCTCGTTGAGCAGGAGGTTTTCGAGCGAGGCCGTCTGCCACGTGGCCTCGGTGAGGACCGAATGGGTGTGGGCCAGGGATTTGATGCGCCCGACGAACGCCTCGTAGAAGCTCTCGATGCTGGACGCGGTCCGCGCGGTCGAGCCCACGATCGCCTGCACGGTGGCCAGCGTGTTCTTCACCCGGTGGTGCAACTCGCGGATCAGGAGGCTCTGCCGTTCCTCGGCGAGGCGCCGGTCCGTCACATCCGCGACCACGCCGATCAGGCGGCGCGGCAGCCGGCCGGGCGCGTCGCGCTCGAATCGGCCGGCCATGTCGATCCGGCGCCAGGCCCCGTCGGACTTGCGCCGGATGCGCCCGCTGATGTGCAGGTCCCCATCCTCCCGCAGCGCCTGAGAGATCGCCCGACGGACCGCGGGGCGGTCGTCCGGGTGGAGGATGTCGTTGAGGAACTCGTTCTTGCCGATCGTGCCGTCCTCGGGCGCGTGCCCGAAGATCTCGTACATGTGCTCGTTCTCCCAGATCGCCTGGTCCTCGAGCATGTGCCACTCGAAGATGCCGAGCTTGGCGATCGTCGTCGCCACGCGCAGGCGCTGGTCGCGGGACAGGATCTCGTCTCGCGCCTCGACCCGGGTCGTGATGTCCTGGATGACGCCGACCATGCTGACCGGCTCGCCATCGGGACCCGGCACGGCCTGGCCCCGCACCCGCAGGATCACCGTCCGCCCGGCGACCGTCGTCGGCGTGTCGAACTGGTAGGGCTCGCCGCTCTTGCCGGCCGCCGCGGCGACCGTGCTCAGGCGCACGAGCTCCGCCTGCGACAGGCCAGTCTTCAGTTCCGCCCACGACACGGAGCGTCCCGGCGGACGGCCCAGGATCCGCGCGGCGCGGCGCGACAAGGTGAGAAGGCCCGTCGCCCGGTCCCAGCGCCACTCCCCGAGGCCGGCGGCCGCGAGGGCCTCGCGGTTCGCCTCGGAATGCGCCGCCGCATCCACGTCGACGGGCTCGACCACGAGCGTCGTGCCTGTGCGCCGGACGCGGACGTCGAGGGCGCTGCCGTCCGCGCGCTTCCAGAACTGAAGGCCGTCGCGGAGGCCTCCGGGGCCTTCGTTCAGAAGCTCGGCCGTCGCGTGCCCGGCCAACGTGCCCGGCGCCCAGCCGAGGAGATCGTGCAAGGCCCGGTTGGCAGCCACGATCAGGGTCTCATCCGCCGATAGCACGATGAGGCCGATCGCGGCCTCGTCGAAGCCGGTGCGATACGGGTCGCCCGGCGCCGGGCCCTGCCCCACCGTCTCGTTCACGCGGATAGATCCTCGAACGCGCCGTGGCGCGGTCCCGTCAGCGATACGCCCCCTCCCCGGCACGATCGTCGACCACACCGGCTTCTCAGGATGGCGTCCGAGCGTGACTGTTGCAAGGCGCGCCCGCAAGGCCTGCGGCGACCTGCCCGCACGAACTCAGCGCGGGACCCGCGAAAATTCCAGGTAGGTCGGCCGCCGGCCCGCCTCCAGCGCCTTGGCCTCGTAGCGCGTCCCGAGCCAGCCCGGGAAGGGCTGCGTCCAGTCCGGCGCACCCCGCGCGGTCCAGGTCAGGACCGGGCAGCGCGCGGCTCGCGCCAGGGTCCAGCCGGCGTAGTCGTCGATGTCGCTGGCGAAGCGGAACAGGCCGCCATCCTTCAGGACGCGGCCGATCTCGGCGAGCGACGCGTCCGAGACGAACCGGCGCTTGCGCTGGCGCCGCTTGGGCCAGGGATCAGGATAGAGCAGGTAGACCCGCTCCAGGCTGGCATCCGGCAGGCGCGCCAGCAGGGCGGTGACATCCTCGTCGCGGATGCGGACGTTGCGCAGCCCCCGCTCCTCGATGGCGGCGAGCAGCTTCACCACGCCGTTGACGAACGGCTCGGCCCCGATGAAGCCGATGTCGGGATGCGCCGCGGCCTGGGCCGCGAGGTGTTCGCCGCCGCCGAAGCCGATCTCCAGCCAGACCGCGTCCGGCGGGCTCGGCAGGGCCGGGAAGAGCGTGCGCGGATCGAGCGGCGCGTCGTTCTCCGGCAGGACGATGCGCAGGGCCGGCAGCAGCTCCGCCCTCCGCCGCTCCTGCTGGCCGCGCAGGCGCTTGCCCTTGCGCCGCCCGAAGAAGGCGCGCTCCGGCTCCTCGGCCGTGTCGGGCGAGCGTCCAGGGATGTCTGACATGGGCACGGTGTTACGTCGAAGGGATCTCAGATCCGGAAGCGGGCGTCTCCGCCGCACGGGACGGCAACCCGCGCCGTCGTTCCGGGGCCGCCGCAGGCGAGCCCGGACCCGGAGGGGCACGCCGGAGGCGGGCAAGCCAGACCCGCAGATTGTGCCCGATCGTGGCGTATCGGCGCGTCCGGATCCCGGGCTCCGCTGCGCGGCCCCGGGATGACGGGGTGGCTGTCCGCGCTGTTGGCGTCGCCCGGAGACGGGACGCCCCGCCTACGCTGAACCTGCGTCACGCCGGCCGCGAGCCGGCGCTTCGTTCTTCGAGGACCCGGACCTGCCGCGCAGGTCCAGGGTCACGCAGCGCGGCGCTGCCCTCAGGCGAGGGCCGATTTCAGCTTGTCGGCGAGGTCGGTCCGCTCCCAGGAGAAGCCGCCATCGGCCTCCGGCGCGCGGCCGAAATGGCCGTAGGCGGAGGTGCGCGCGTAGATCGGCTTGTTGAGGCTGAGCGCCGTGCGGATGCCGCGGGGCGACAGGTCGATGGCGTCCATCAGGACGCTCTCGAGCTTGGCCTCGTCCACCGTGCCGGTGCCGTGCAGGTCGACATAGATCGACAGCGGCTTCGACACGCCGATCGCGTAGGCGAGCTGGATCGTGGCGCGACGGGCCAAGCCCGCGGCGACGACGTTCTTGGCGAGATAGCGCGCCGCATAGGCCGCCGAGCGGTCGACCTTGGTCGGGTCCTTGCCCGAGAAGGCGCCGCCGCCGTGGGGGGCCGCACCGCCGTAGGTGTCGACGATGATCTTGCGGCCGGTGAGGCCGGCATCGCCGTCCGGGCCGCCGATCACGAACTTGCCGGTCGGGTTGACGTGCCAGACCGTGCCTTCGTTGACCCAGCCCTGCGGCAGGGCCTTGCGGATGTACGGCTCGACGATGGCGCGCACGTCGGCCGAGTCCAGGGACTCGTCGAGGTGCTGGGTCGAGAGCACGATCTGGGTGACCTCGACCGGGCGGCCGTTCTCGTAGCGGACCGTGACCTGGCTCTTGGCGTCGGGACCGAGCTTGGCGGCGTCGCCCTGCTTCGCCTTGCGGGCGTCGGCGAGGTCCTTGAGGATCTTGTGCGCGTAGAAGATCGGCGCCGGCATCAGTTCGGGGGTCTCGTCGGCCGCGTAGCCGAACATGATGCCCTGGTCGCCCGCGCCTTCGTCCTTGTTGCCGGCGGCATCCACGCCCTGGGCGATGTCGGCCGACTGGGCGTGCAGGTGGATGGCGACGTCGTTGTTCTTCCAGTGGAAGCCGGACTGCTCGTAGCCGATGTCCTTCACGGCCTCGCGGGTCAGGGCCTCGAGGTCCTTGAAGGTCACCGAGTCAGGGCCGCGCACCTCACCGGCGATGACGATACGGTTGGTGGTGGCGAGCGTCTCGACGCCGAGCCGCGCCTCCGGCATCGCCGAAAGATAGGCATCGACCACGGTGTCCGAGATCCTGTCGCAGACCTTGTCCGGGTGCCCCTCGGAGACGGACTCGCTGGTGAACAGGTAGTTGGAACGCGGCATCGGACGGCCTCGGCTCGAGAGGTACGCCGTTGCGATTGCGGCGTTTGACCCTTCATGGGACCGGGGTTCTCGCACCGGCTCCGAGCATGGTCAAGATGACCGAACGAACGGATCCGCTAAAACGGACGATACGGATTACAAACCGTCCGCCGCGCGCCCGTTATCATCAGCTGCCGAGCTTGCTCTCCAGCGTCCGGATGGCATCGGCGACGTCGCGCCGGGCTTCCTCGGAAAAATTCTCGGTGATGTGCCGGCCCACGACCTCGGCCAGCCGCTTCAGCCCGCCTTCGGACAAAGCGGATTGCTCCTGCTCGGCGAAGCCCGGCGCGATGAAGTCGTCGGTCCGCGGCATGCCCTTGAAGAAGTAATCCATCGGGACGCCGGTCATCCGGGAGAAGATGTCGAGGTGAACGGCACTGATTCGGTTCGTGCCCTTCTCGTACTTCTGGAGCTGAGCTGCAGACATACCGAAGCTCTGCGCGACGCGACGTTGCGTGAGGGACGCCTTGCGTCGCTGCTCGGCGATGCGTTGCCCGACATAGACGTCGCGCTGATCGGTTTTCTGACCCGCCATGAAGAGCTCGTCCACCCCCTGCCATGATTCCCGGCAGCAAAGCTTAGCGCGGCCCCAGGATCTTGTCACCGGGAGGCACGCGACACAGTGAACGATTTGCGCGCCGCGAGAGGACGCACCACGCAGGCGGGCAAAATCTTGGCGTCCCCGGCAGGGCTCGAACCTGCGACCCCAGGTTTCATACCACTTCGACTTTCGCCGCCGCGGCCCGGGGGTCGCGTTCGTGGCCTGGACTATCCCTTCACCATGGGTCGGACCTGTGCCCGACCGTTAGGTGCCGCCCGTCTAGTCTCTACACCTTCCCGAAGGACGCAGGCGCGCCGCGCGGGCTTGGCTCGGGATCGGCAGGGCTCCGAACGCCGAAGCGCAGGTGCCTGAAGCTTTCCCCGACTTTGAGCGGATCCGCCGCGCGGTTTCCCGGTGCGACGCCCAATTCAACCTGTTTAGGAAACCTGTGCTCTGTCCAGCTGAGCTACGGAGACAACCGCGGTTTCCATAGCACCCTCCCCGCTTGAGGCCAACCGCGCCCGGTGGACAGGACGCAGTCCCGGAGCATGATGCGCCCGGGGATTCGATGATCGGGACAGTGGGGTTCGCGGAGCGGTGGGACCGGACGGCGCCGGCAGCGGCGCTCGTGATGGCGGTGCTCGGGATCGCGCCGGCCCAGGCGGCCGGCCGAACCGGGGTCGCGGCGTGTCTGGCAGGGCCGGCGCGGCTGGAGGTCCTGGACGGGGTCGGGCCGCGCGGGGAGATTCGTCTGGCATCCGGCGCCCGCGTGATCCTGGATTCCCTGCGCTGGCCCGAGGCGTCCGACCTCGCCGGGGAGGCGCAGGTCTGGCTCGACGCGCGTCGGGGCGCGCGTCTCACCGTCATCCCGCGCGGCGAGCCCGACCGCTGGGGTCGAGAGCGGGCCGACATCCAGGTCGGGGATGACGACGACCTGGCCGGCGGCCTCATCGCGGCGGGCCTCGCCTTCGCGGACGCGAACGAGGCCGATCTGCTCTGCCGTCCGGCGTTGCGCCTGCTGGAAGCTTCCGCGCGGACGCGCGGGCTCGGCCTGTGGCGCGGGCCCGTCCTGTCGGCGACCGACGGCGCGGCGCTCCGAATCGCGTCGGGGCGCTTCGCCGTCGTGGAAGGCCGCGTGCGCCATGTCGGCGAGCGCGGCGCCCGGACGTATCTCGATTTCGGCGCCCGCGGCGCGGACGCGTTGACGGTCACCGTATCGAAACGCACTTGGCGAATGGTGCGCGCCCGTGGTTTGAGTGCGGCCTCGCTCGAGGGCCGGTCCGTGCGCGTGCGCGGCGTTCTGGAGGTCTGGCGCGGTCCGATTCTGGAAGCCGCGGCCGACGCCATCGAGGTCCTGGACGAGGCGGACCGGCCGGAGGCCGGGCCGGAGGGGGAACGGGGGCTGCGGCGCTGATCGCGATGGGCGGGATCACGGAGCGATTTCGGTGGGCGGGCCATGCCCCGCTCGGCGCTGTGGCACTCTGTGCCCTGGCCACGCTGCTCGGCGCCTGCGTGGCCGATCAGACGGAGGCGACCGTGCGGCCGGCCGTCGTGCGGGTGCCCGCGGAGGCGCCGCGCACCACCGGCCGCGAGCGCGTCGCGGATGCCGACCACCTCAAGCTGGTGGCCTCCTTCGGCGGCGAGGCACGTGCCCCGAACGTGACGCGGATGCTCACCGAGGTGACCGATCGCCTCGTAAAGGCGAGCGACCGTCCCGACCAGGCCTACGTGGTGACGCTCCTCGATTCGCCGGTGGTCAACGCCTTCGCGCTGCCGAACGGGCGGCTCTACGCGACCCGCGGGCTGGTGGCGCTGGCGAGCGACACTTCCGAGGTGGCGGCCGTGCTGGCGCACGAGATGGCCCACGTGACCCTCAGCCACGCCACGGCTCGGAGCGAGCTGGAGCTGCGCTCGGCCCTCGTCAGCCGCGTCGTGGCCGACGTGCTGAACGACCCCGATACCGGCGCCCAGCTGCAGCACCAGTCGCGCTTCGCGCTGGCGCGCTTCTCCCGCGAACAGGAGCTGGAGGCGGACGCCACCGGCGTGCGCACCCTCGCCAAGGCCGGCTACGACCCGTTCGCGGCCGGCCGGTTCCTCACCGCGCTCAACCGCTCGACCGGCCTGAAGGCGGGCAGCGCCACCGAGCCCGACATGCTGGCGACTCATCCGGGGACGGCCGAGCGCATCACCCAGGTCACCCGGGCGGCCCGACGCATCGGCGCGCCGGGCATCGGCACCGACGACCGCGCGTCCTACCTCGCCGCCGTGGACGGTCTCGCCTACGGCGACAATCCGCGCGACGGCGCCGTGCGCGGCCACCGCTTCATCCATCCCGGCCTCGGCATCGCCTTCGAGGTGCCGGAGGGCTTCACCCTGGAGAACACGCGCTCGGCCGTGCTCGGCACGATCCCGGACGGCAGCCGCCGCCTGCTGTTCGACCAGATCGACGCGAAGGAGGGGCAGCCCCTCGACGCGGTGCTGAAGGCGAGCTGGAACGACGCCTTCGACCCGGCCGGCTTCGAGACCCGGGAGGTTGCCGGCCACCCGGCGGCCTTCGCGCTGTCGCGCGGGAAGGACTGGACCTTCCGCCTCGCCGCCATCCGGATCGGCGATTCGACCTACCGGATGATCATGGCCGCCAAGGGCGCGACCGATCCCGATCCGGCCTTCCGCCGCTGGACTGCGACCCTGGTCGCCGTGTCGCCGGACGAGATGGTCCTGCGCCCGCTGCGGCTGCAGGTGGTGCAGGCGACCTCGACCAGCGCCGAGGACCTCGCCCGTCGCATGACGGTGCCGGACCGGGCGCTCGACCGGTTCCTCGTGCTCAACGGCCTGGAGCGGGGGGCGCAGCTGGTCCCGGGCCGCAGCTACAAGATCGTGGCGGAATAGCCGCCTTGCGCCGCCGCGGCTTGTGCCGAGCGTGGCCCCGGCGATCCTGCTGAGGTCGTTCAGGGAGAGCCCCGTGATTCGATTCTACTACAATCTCAGCCCCAACCCCATGAAGGTCGCCCTCTGTCTCGAGGAGATGGGCCTGCCCTACGAGACGGTGCCGGTGGACACCCGCCAGGGCGCGCAATTCGACCCCGCCTACACGGCGATCAACCCGAACGGGAAGGTGCCGGCGATCGTCGACGGCGACGTGACGGTGTTCGATTCGAATGCGATCCTGCTCTACCTCGCCGGGAAGACCGGCCAGTTCCTGCCCGAGGGCGAGCCGGTGCGCGGCGAGATGCTGTCCTGGCTGATGTTCGTGGCGACCGGCATCGGGCCGTTCTCCGGCCAATGCGTCCATTTCCGCCACTTCGCGCAGGACGGCGGCGCCTACGCCACGGAGCGCTACACCTTCGAGGCGCGCCGGCACTGGGGCATCCTCGACCAGCGGCTCGCCGACCGCACCTACGTGCTCGGCGACACCTACACGATCGTCGACATGGCGGTGTGGGGCTGGGCCCGGATGGTGCCGTTCGTGCTGGGCGAGACCGCCTTCGCGGCGCTGCCGAACGTGAAGCGCCTGCTCGACACGATCAATGCCCGGCCCGCCGCCCAGGCCGCCGAGGCGCTGAAGGGCCGCCACGCATTCAAGGCCGAGATGGATGCGGAGGCCCGGAGCATCATGTTTCCCGCCACGCGCAGCGCCGCCTGAGCCGGCGCCAGCGCGATCCGATCGCTCCCGGCCTCAGGGCGCGGGAGCGGTCACCGTGAGCATCGGCAGGGTGACGGAGAGCGTGCCGGGCGGCATCCGCTCGGTCCCGAGCGTCAGGCAGGCGGCGAAGCCGAGGCAGAGGGCGAGACCGAGAAGCGAGGTCTCGAAGCCGCGGTAGACCCAATCCATGGCGGTCCCCTGTATACGAGGGACCGTTAGGATGCGCCGATCGGGTTAACGGATCGGTGCGCCACCTCACCAGCCCGAGGCGACGAGCGCGGCCCCGGCGGCGATCAGCGCGACGCCCGCCCAAGCCGCGAGGCTCAGGGTCTCGCCGAGCAGGCCGGCGCCGAGGAACGCCACCAGCACGACGCTGAGCTTGTCGAGCGGCGCGACCCGGGCGGCGTCGCCGAGCGACAGCGCCCGGAAGTAGCACAGCCACGACGCCCCGGTGGCGAGGCCCGACAGGACCAGAAAGACGAGGCTGCGGCCGGAGATCTGCGCGAGACTCCCAGACTGACCGGAGCCGACGACGATCGCCCCGGCGAAGACCAGGATCACGGCGGTGCGGACCAGGGTCGCGACATCCGACTGCACGCCCGAGACACCGACCTTGGCGAGAATCGCGGTGAGCGCCGCGAAGCCAGCGGCGGCGAGCGCCCAGAAGCGCCAGGATTGCAGCAGATGGCTCACGGAAGTCTCAGATCGCCTCTCAATTCTTGGAAGGCTCAGACTGGCCGTCCAATCCGCGCCCTCATCCTGAGGCGCCGGAGCGCAGCGCAGGCCTTGAAGGAGCCCTCCAGGG
Organism: Methylobacterium sp. FW102-HT35C08; assembly: GCF_058790235.1. NCBI lineage: Bacteria > Pseudomonadati > Pseudomonadota > Alphaproteobacteria > Hyphomicrobiales > Methylobacteriaceae > Methylobacterium > Methylobacterium sp. FW102-HT35C08. The sequence continues at coordinate 4,420,421 of NZ_JBYTCL010000002.1, forward strand.
ATCGCGCATCTGGCTGGAGCCCTCCTTCGAGGCGGCTTCGCCGCACCTCAGGATGAGGTCGCAGGTGGGAGCCACCCTCATCGGGCCCTATCGTGTACCGAGCGTAAGGGAACGTGCGCGGCGCCGGGTCGCTTCGCTACGCTCGCGATGACGGAGCGGCCCGGTGCGGCCCGGTAGATCCTCTCTCAGGCAGAAGAGCCGCCGCACGCCCGGCGCAGCGGCTCTCCTTCAATCGACTCCTTGCCGGACCGTAAATGTTTCCCGTGAAACATTCACCGTTCACAGGAGCTTGTCGGGGGTGATCGGCAGGTGGCGCACCCGCTTGCCGGTCGCGTGGAACACCGCGTTGGTGATCGCCGCCGCGACGCCGACGATGCCGATCTCGCCGAGCCCCTTCACGCCCAACGGGTTCGCCTTGTCCTCCTCGTCCACGAAGATGACGTCGATGTCGTAGATGTCGGCATTCACCGGCACATGGTACTCCCCGAGATTGTGGTTCATGAACCGGCCGATGCGGTGGTCGAGCATCGACTCCTCCTCCAGCGCCGAGCCGATCCCCATCACCACGCCGCCGAGGATCTGGCTGCGCGCGGTCTTCGGGTTCAGCACCTTGCCGGCCGCGATCGCCGAGACGACCCGGGTGACCCGAACCTGCCCCAGTTCCTCGTCGACCTTCACCTCCACGAAGATCGCCGAGTGGGTGTAGGCCTCGTATTTCTGATTGAAGTCCTTGTCGGGCCCGGCCTCCTCGACGGCCTCGACCTTGTCGACGCCCGCGGCCTGCAGCACCTCAATCAGCGAGACGCTGCGGCTCGGATCGCCCGCCACCGAGATGCGCCCATCCGAGAACACCGCCCGGTCGAAATCGACGTTGGCGAGCGGCGAGTTCTCTAGGCCGCGGGCGAGCTTGAACACCTGCGCGCCGACGTTGCGGCACGCCTTCATCACGGCGGTGCCCGAGGAGGCCGCGGTCCAGGATCCGCCCGCGACCGGGGCTTCCGGCAGACGGGTGTCGCCGAGCTTGGTGGTGACCGCATCCATCGGCAGGCCGAGGGTGTCGGCGGCGATCTGGGTGAGGATCGTGTAGGTGCCGGTGCCGATATCGCCGGTTGAATTGCCCACCGTCAGCCGGCCGTCGGGCGTCAGTGTCGCGATGGCGTTCGACTGCATCATCATCGATTCCCAGATGCCGGTGGCCACGCCCCAGCCGACCAGCTCCCGCCCCTCGCGCGTGGCGCGCGGCTCGGGGTTGCGCTTGGCCCAGCCGAAGCGCTCGGCGCCGAGTTCGAAGCAGCGGCGCAGCTCCTTCGAGCCGAACGGCTTGCCCTTCGCGGTGGCGTCGGATTCGGCGTAGTTCTTCAGCCGCAGGGCGATCGGATCGAGCCCGGTCGCGTAGGCGAGTTCGTCCATCGCGGTCTCGATGGCGAAGACGCCGGTGACCGCGCCGGGGGCGCGCATGTCGCCGGGGGTCGGCGTGTCGAGCTTCACCAGCCGGTAGCCCAGGGCGACGTTGTCGCACCGGTAGAGGACGCCCGACCAGTTGACGACGACCTCCTGGTAATCCTCGTATTGCGAGGTGCCCTGGACGGCGTCGTGCCGGAGCGCCGTCAGCGTGCCGTCCGGCTCGGCGCCCAGCGCGATCGTCTGCAGCGCCTCGGACCGGTAGGTGAAGCTCCACAGCTGGTCGCGAGTCAGGGTCACGCGGACCGAACGCTTCAGCTCCTGAGCGGCCAGCATCGCCAGGAACAGCTGGTATTGCGGGCGCAGGCCCGAGCCAAAGCCGCCGCCCAGATATGGGTTGAGCACCCGCACGTGATCGGGCTTCAGGCCGAACACGTTGGTCAAGTACTGGTGGCTGTTCGAGACGCCCTGAATCTTGTCGTAGACCGTGTAGGTGCCGTCCTGTTCCACCACCACCGTGGAGGCGTGCGGCTCCATCGGGTTGTGGTGCTCGTCGGCGAGGCTGTAGGCGCCCTGGACGCGGATCGGCGCGCTGCCGAAGGCCTGGTCGGCGTCGCCCCAGGGCTCCGGCGGCGGCTTGATGCCCGTGCGCTTGTAGGGCGGCTCGTAGGCGGTGCCACGCAGGGCCCCCAGATCGGTCCCGGGCTCCTGGGTCTCGTAGCTCACCCGCACCAGGGAGGCGGCGTAGCGCGCGGTCTCGAAATCCTCGGCCACCACCAGGGCGACCGGCTGGCCGCTGAACACGATCAGGTCGTCGTAGAGGGCGCGGAACGGCGAGCCAGGGGGCGCCACCTGATCCTGGAAGTTCTTGTCCCGCCACGCGGTGCGCGGCCGATTCTCGTGCGTGATGACCTTGAGGACGCCCGGCACGGCCTCGGCCGCGGCGGAATCGATGGCCGTGATCCGGCCCTTGGCGATCGCACTCGATACGACGACGCCGTAGGCGAGGTCGGGCGCCGCGAACTCGCCCGCGTATTTGGCGAGCCCGGTCACCTTGGCGGGGCCGTCGATCCGGCTGCGCGGGCTGCCGACGAAGGTGTCGTGGCCGGTGGAGCTGAAGGTCTGGGTCATGGCGGGACCTACTGGATGCGCTTGTCGCTGAGCGACTGAGGCGTGCCGGCGGCGGCCTGTTCGAGGCCGCGCACGATGGCCCGCCGGGCGAGATCGATCTTGAAGCCGTTGGTCGCCTGGGGCTTCGCCTCGGCGACGATCAGGTCGGCCGCCGCCTGGAAGCTCTCGCGGTTCGCGGGCTTGCCCTCCAGCAGGGCCTCGGCGTCCCGGTTGCGCCAGGGCTTGTGGGCGACGCCGCCGAGCGCCAGCCGCGCGGTCTTCACCGTGTCGCCGTCGAACTCCAGGGCCGCCGCCACCGAAACCAGCGCGAAGGCGTAGGACAGCCGGTCGCGCAGCTTCAGATAGGTGAAGTGCTGCGGGAAGCGGCTCTCCGGCAGGTCGACCGAGACGATGATCTCGCCGGGGGCGAGGTTGGTGTCCTTTTCCGGCGTGTCGCCCGGCAGGCGGTGGAACTCCGAGAACGGAATCGACCGGTCGCCCTGCGGCCCGCTCACCTGCACGGTCGCCTCCAGGGCGGCGAGCGCAATGCACATGTCGGAGGGGTGGGTCGCGATGCAGTGCTCGCTTGTCCCGAAGATCGCGTGGATGCGGGTCATCCCGCCGATCGCCGAGCAGCCGGAGCCGGGCTCGCGCTTGTTGCAGGGCGTGGCCACGTCGTAGAAATAGTAGCAGCGGGTCCGCTGGAGCAGGTTGCCGCCGGTCGAGGCGGCGTTGCGCAGCTGGGCCGAGGCGCCGGCCAGGATGGCGTTGCGCAGCAGCGGATAACGCGCCGTGACCCTTTCGTCGTAGGCCACCTTGGCGTTGGTCGCGAGCGCCCCGATCCGGAGGCCGCCCGCATGGTCTTCGATCTGGTCGAGGGGCAGGCGGGTGATGTCGATCAGCCGGCCGGGCTTCTCGACCTCGTACTTCATCAGGTCGATCAGGTTGGTGCCGCCGGCGATGAAGCGCGCACCCGCCCCGAAAGCCTGCACCGCCTCCGCCACCGTGCCGGCGCGGACGTAATCGAAGCGGTTCATCGGGCGCCTCCCTGCATGACGTCCTCGATGGCGTCGACGATGTTGGTGTAGGCGCCGCAGCGGCAGATGTTGCCGCTCATCGCCTCGCGGATCTCGTCGCGGGTGTGGGCGTGGCCCTCGTTCATCAGCCCGACCGACGAGCAGAGCTGGCCCGGCGTGCAGTAGCCGCACTGGAAGGCGTCGTGCTCGATGAACGCCTCCTGGATCGGGTGGAGGGCGTTGCTGCCCGCCCGGTCGCCGAGGCTGGCCAGGCCCTCGACCGTGGTGATCTCGGCGCCGTCCTTCATCACGGCGAGGGTCAGGCAGGAATTCACCCGGGTGCCGTTCACCAGCACCGTGCAGGCGCCGCACTGGCCGTGGTCGCAGCCCTTCTTGGTGCCGGTCAGGTCGAGGCGCTCGCGCAGCAGGTCGAGCAGCGTGGTCCAGGGGGCGACCTGGAGCTCGCGCCGCTGCCCGTTGATCGTGAGCGTGATGCCGATGGGCGTGTCCGCCGACACGGGCGGCTGTGTCTCGAGGCGCATGGTGTCGTCCACGGTCTGAGCCGGCCGGGGCCGGGCGAGGAGCAGAGGGAGCGGCGACGGGGGCGGCGCGCGTGCCGGCCGGCCATTCCGTCGATAACCATTCCAATCTGTCCCTGTTCCGCTTGGCGCGCATCGCAGGCCTCCGGCGGACCGGGCGTCGAAGATCGGACATTGCCGCGCCGGCTGTGCCTCGGGTAACGCTCGTCCCCGCAGAATCCACGCCGCACCCCGGAGCCCCCGATGGCCGCGCTCGACGCGATCCTCAACGACATCGACACGGATCTGGAGAACGCCCTGGAGCGGCTGTTCGCCTTCCTGCGGATCCCGTCGATCTCCACCGATCCTGCCTATGCCGGGCATTGCCGCGAGGCCGCCGCCTGGCTCGCCCAGGACCTGACCGCGCTGGGCTTCGACACCTCCGTGGAGGAGACCTCGCTTCACCCGGTGGTCCTGGCCCACAAGCCGAAGCCCGGCGCACCGCACGTCCTGTTCTACGGCCATTACGACGTGCAGCCGGTCGATCCCCTCGACCTGTGGAAGACGCCGCCCTTCGAGCCGCACATCGCCAACGACGGCCAGGGCGGCAAGAAGATCGTCGGGCGCGGCGCCTCCGACGACAAGGGTCAGGTGATGACCTTCGTCGAAGCCTGCCGGGCCTACATCGCCATGCACGGCGAGCTGCCCTGCGGCGTCACGATCCTGATCGAGGGCGCCGAGGAGAGCGGATCACAAGGCCTGCCCGAATGGGTCGCGGCCAATCGCGAAAGGCTCGGCTGCGACGTGGTGCTCGTCTGCGACACCGGCATGTGGGACCGGAAGACCCCGGCCATCACGTCGTCGCTGCGCGGGCTCGCCTATTTCGAGGTGAAGGTCACCTGCGCCGACCGCGACCTGCATTCCGGCTTCTTCGGGGGCGCGGCGCGCAACCCGATCCACGTTCTGTCGAAGATCATCGCCGACCTGCACGACGCCGACGGGCGGGTCACGATCCCGGGCTTCTACGAGGGCGTCCATGAGCGCCCGCCGGAGGTGCTGGAGCAGTGGCGCGGCCTCGGCCTGACCCCGGAGACGCTGCTCGGCCCGATCGGCCTCAAGGAGCCCGCGGGCGAGCGCGGCCGGATGCCGATCGAGCTGGTGCAGTCGCGCCCGTCCTGCGACGCCAACGGTATCATCGGCGGCTATACCGGCGAGGGCACCAAGACGGTGATCGCCTCCACCGCCTCCGCCAAGGTCTCGTTCCGCCTCGTGGACGACCAGGATCCGAAGCGGCTCGCCGAGAGCTTCGAGGCCTTCGTGCGCGCGCGGGTGCCTTCGGACTGCCAGGTCGAAGTCATCACCTACAAGGGCTCGCGGGCGATCAGCCTGCCCTTCGACATGCCGCAGCTTGAGGCCGCCAAGGCGGCGCTGCAGGACGAGTGGGGCGTGCCGGCCGTCACCGTCGGCGCCGGCGGCTCGATCCCGATCGTCGGCGACTTCAAGCGGATCCTCGGGCGCGACACCCTGCTGATCGGCTTCGGCCTCGACGATGACCGCATCCACTCGCCCAACGAGAAGTACGACCTGACGAGCTTCCACAAGGGCACGCGCTCCTGGGCGCGGATCCTCGCGGCCCTAGGCCAAGGCTGATCGCGGCGGAGGGCTGATCTCAGCGGGCGGGAGCCGCCCGCATCTTCCCGTCGATCCAGGCCCAGAGGGCCCGGACCTCCTCGGCGGCCGGGCTGCCAGGGGCGAATTCCGTGACGCCGAGCCCGGTCGCCAGGGCGTCCTGGTGGTCGACCCGGTGGATGATCCCGGGCTCGGCCAGCACGCCCAGCGCCCGCAGCTGCGCCGCGTAGGCGCCGGTGCGCGGCGAGGGCGGCGGCGGGCACTGGTTCAGCACCAGGGCCAGCCGCTCCCGCAGGCCGAGGCCGACGAGCGCCTGGAGCGTCGGCCGGGCGGCCACGATGTCGAGCCGGGAGGGACGGACCGGCATCAGCACGAAGTCGGCATCCTTCAGGGCGGGCGCGAGCCCGGCGGAGCTGCCGGCGGTGTCGAGCACCGCGAGCGTCGTGCCCTGCTCGGCGAGGATGCCCAGGATCTCCGGGAGCTGGCCCATTTCCCAGGGCTGGACCCGGTCGACCGCGACGGAATCGTCCCGCCTCAGGGCGCCCCAGCCGGCCAGCGAGCCCTGGGGATCGAGGTCGAGGGCGGTGACGTGCTCGCCGGCCTCCGCGGCGGCAATGGCCAAGGACGCCGCCAGCGTGGTCTTGCCGGTGCCGCCCTTCTGAACCGCCACGGCGAGAATCCGCAGCGGTCGGCCCGCTTGCTCCGGCACGCTATCCGGCTCCCGTTCGGATCCTTCTGGATCCATGCGCGTCCCACCTCTCCGATGCCATGCTCGGATCGCCGGGAACGGCGCCGGGCCGGGACTTCCTTGTCCGGAGCCCGATGGTGCGCAATCCCCATACTGGCGATCGTAGCCCAGGTATCATGACGATGAGATCATGCACACCCGAACCCAGTGCCTAATCCTTTCGGACTCGATCCCGCTCAGCAGAGCGGCGACTTGCGGCACCCGAAATAGGGCGGATGACCGGACGAGCATTTTGCGTCTGCAATAACTCAAGTTCTACTCAGGCTTGATACACCCTTCGGACTGCTAGAGTAAATCTGTTTTTATTATCAGCGCGCATTTGTCTAATAAAGGTCATTTCAATTTTTCGAACACTGCCGTGCCGATCGTGTCCTGACACATCGTGGGTCGGGCCGATGCGCCCGCTTGCGCAACGAGGATCTTTACGCACCGCCGGCCGAGGCCGCCTCTCCTCGTGGCCTTCGACCGGATTGACACTTCCGATGCGGCGCGCGCCCTCCCCTTCTCTGCGGGGTGGGAGAGACGCGGCCCAGGCCGCCCCCTGTTCCGGCATAGAACCGTGAATCCGGCAGTCCGCACGCGGGGCTCGCGCGGCCCGGGGCCGAGACGGGCCGCGGTCCGAGCGGGACCGTGCGGCAGCCTTGCGCTACCGCACATGCGAATCGGCGCGGTTCCGGCCAAGAAGGCCGCCATGAGCGACCTCTCGCACGATCCCGATTTTTTCGCCGTGCTCACCGGCAGCTACGCCCGGCGGCTCGGTGAAGCCCTCGTGCCGGACGGGGCGGACGCGGCGTGGCTCTACGGGCAGGCGCCCTTCGTGGTCCTCGCCCACGATGGCGGCGCGGATCCGCGCTTCGTCTACGCCAACCGGGCCGCCCAGGCCTGCTTCGGCTACACGCGGGCGGAACTCGTCGGCCTGCCGTCACGGCTCTCGGCGGAGGCGCCCGAGCGCGCCGAGCGGCAACGGCTCCTCGACGCGGTCACCCGGGACGGCTTCAGCCGCGGCTATCGCGGCCTGCGCATCGCCAAGGACGGACGGCGGTTCTGGATTGAGCGGGCGGTGGTCTGGCAGCTCGACCGCGACGGCGTCATCGTCGGCCAGGCCGCGACGTTCTCGGAGTGGCGCGACGCCTGACGGCGGGCAGAAGCCGGCGTGATCCGGCCGCACGCCACCACCGTTGCCGCCAAGGCGGCTTGCTTCCCAAGATCGCCGCGCCTGCGATAGGACGGGGCTGCGCGCAGCGGAATGCTGGGCGGACCGCCACAGCACCGCGAGGATGCCATGCCAGGCCGGGACGAAGCGACTTGGCGCGTCGGCGTCCTGTTTTCCCGCAGCGGCGTCAGCGGCATCACCGAGACCGAGCATTTCCTCGGCACCGCCCTGGCGATCGAGGAGATCAACACGGCGGGCGGCGTGCTCGGGCGCCCGATCGCGCCGATCTGCTACGATCCGGCCGGCGACAACGACGCCTACCGCGCCTACGCCCGCCGGATGCTCGCCGAGGATGGGGCCGAGGTGGTGTTCGGCTGCTCGCTCTCGGCCAGCCGCAAGTCGGTGCTGTCGACCGTGGAGCGGCACAACGGGCTGCTCTGGTACCCGTCGATCTACGAGGGCTTCGAGTACTCGGAGAACATCGTCTACACCGGCGCGACCCTCAACCAGAACGTCTTCGCCCTCGCCGACTACCTCCTCCAAGAGCACGGCCCACGGATCTTCCTGATCGGATCGGACTACATCTACCCGCGCGAGTCGAACCGGGTGATGCGCGACCTCATCGAGGCCAAGGGCGGCGCCATCGTCGGCGAGCTCTACGCGCCCCTCGACGCGGACGCCGCCGCCCACGCCGCGATGATCACCGAGATCCGCCACGCCGCGCCGGACGCGGTGTTCTCGACCGTGGTCGGGCGCGGCGCCGAGCGCCTCTACCGCGCCTATGCCGGATCCGGAATCGACCGGACCCGCTGCCCGATCGCCAGCCTGACCCTGGCGGAGGGGCAGATCCGCGCGATCGGCCCCGAACTCTGCAGCGGCCACGTCCTCGCGGCCTCCTACTTCTCGGCGCTCGCGGGCGACGCCAACCGGCGCTTCGTGGATGCCTTCCAGGCCCGGTTCGGGGCCGAGCGGCCGACCAGCATGTGGTCGGAGACGGCCTACGCGCAGGTCCACCTCTTCGCCCGGGCGCTCACGGAGGCCGGAACCCTCGACGCCGAGCGCCTCGGCGCGGCGGCCCTGCGGCAGCGGATCGCCGCGCCCGAGGGCGAGCTCGCCTTCGACGGCGAGACGCGGCACATCTGGCTCACCCCCGGCATCGGGGTCGCCCGCAGCGACGGGCAGTTCGACGTCGTCTGGCGGGCGCGCCGGCCGGTGCGGCCCGATCCCTACCTCGCGTGGTCCCGCTTCGAGACGAACTGGCTGGACGAGGGGATGGCCGCGTGACCGCGCCCGCCCGCAAGATCCTGGACGACCTGCGGCGGGCCCGCGCCCTCGTCATCCACCCCCGGGACGAGGAGGGCGCCGCGCTCCTCGAGCAGCTGCGCCGCCTCGGCTGCGCGGTCTCGCTCGCCTGGCCGCCGCCCGCCGCGCTGCCGCCCGACATCGACACGCTGTTCATCCAGCTCGACGACGCGCAGGTGATGCACCTCCTGCCGTCGATCGAGGAGATCGAACCCGCCGTCATCGCCATCGTCGCCTACGAGAGCCCGACCTCCCTGAAGGCGATCGCCGACGTCAACGCCCACGGCGTGCTCAACAAGCCGCTCCATCCGCGCGGCGTGCTCACCCAGTTCGCACTGGCCCGCTACCGGCGCGGCTACGAGGGCCGGCTGATCAGCAAGATCAACCGTCTGGAGGAGACCATGAAGGGCCGCCGCACCGTCGAGAAGGCGGTCCGGCTGCTCGTGGACCTGAACCGGATCGACGAGGACGCCGCCTACAAGATGCTCCGGGACCGGGCCACCGCCTCCCGCGTGCCGATGGCGAGCGTCGCCGAGAGCGTGGTGGCGGCGCACGAGGCGATGAGCGGTCTCGGCCTGCGCATCGCGTTGGCGGAAAAGACCTGATCGCAGCAGCCTGCCGCATTTATGGTCTTGCGGTCCTTCTTGCGACGCGTATCGTAGTCTTATCGGGCAAGGTTGCCCCGCAGCAGGATTGCTGCACTACATCTCGGCTTTGAAGCCTCTGGTTCGCGGATGATTGTTTCCGCGCCCAGGGGCTTTTTGCGTTTTGGAGCTCTCATGATCCAAGCGAACGATCCTGCGCGCCCGCCCATCCGGGTGTCCTGCATCCAGTTCGAGCCGATCTTCGGCGCCATCGACGACAACATGGCGCGCGCGTCGGATCTCGTCCGCGCGGCCGCCGCCGCGGGCAGCCGGCTGATCGTGCTGCCCGAACTCGCCAGCACCGGCTACGTGTTCGAATCCGCCGCGGAGGCTGCCGCGCTGGCCGAGCCGGTGCCGGACGGCCCGACCACCAGGGCCTGGGGGGCGCTCGCCGCGGAACTCGGCGTCCACATCGTGGCGGGGATCGCCGAATCCGCGGGCGACACCCTCTACAACGCCGCCGTGATCGTCGGGCCGGAGGGCTACATCGGCACCTACCGCAAGGCCCATCTCTGGGACCAGGAGAACGTGTTCTTCGCCAGGGGCGACCTCGGCTTCCCGGTCTTCGACACCGCCCTCGGCAAGGTCGGCGTGGCGATCTGCTACGACGGCTGGTTCCCCGAGACCTTCCGCCAGCTGGCGCTCGGCGGCGCCGAGATCGTCTGCATCCCGACCAACTGGGTGCCGATGCCGGATCAGCCCGAGGGCGAGGCCGCCATGGCCAACACCCTGCATCGGGCCGCCGCCCACACGAACGGCCTCTTCATCGCCTGCGCCGACCGGGTCGGAATCGAGCGCGGCCAGCCCTTCGAGGGCCAGAGCCTGATCATCGGACCGAAGGGCTGGCCGCTCGCCGGCCCGGCGAGCCGCGACCGGACCGAGACCCTCTCGGCGCTGGTCGATCTCGACGCGGCCGGCCGCAAGGATCTGAACGCGTTCAATTCCCTCCTGCGCGACCGCCGCACCGACATCTACGGCTGATCCCGCCTCGCCCCGTCGTTATCCAAGGAGTCCGCTCATGGTGAAATGGTCCCTCGTCGGCGCCGCGACGCTCGCCCTCGCCGCCTCGGCCGCGCAGGCCGCAGACGGCAAGCCGATCGTCATCGGCATCCCGATCGGCCTGTCGGGCGCCAACAGCGTCGTCGCGCCGTCGGTGGTGCAGTCGGCCGAACTCGCCGTGGAGGAGATCAACGCCCAGGGCGGCGTGCTCGGCCGCAAGCTCGCCCTGGAGGTGGCCGACGACGCCTCCGGCGCGGCCGGCGCCCAGAAGGCCTTCGACAGCCTGATCTACCAGAAGAAGGTCGACGTCCTGATCTCGATGGAGACGAGCGCGGCCCGCAACGCCGGCCTGCCCGCCGTCACCAAGGGCAAGGTGCCGTACATCTACACCTCGTTCTACGAGGGCCATTCCTGCAACAAGAACATGTTCGTGGACGCCTGGGTGCCGGAGCAGCAGGTTCCGCCGGTGGTCGACGCCTTCAAGGCGAAGGGCGCCAAGACCTACTTCCTGATCGGCAGCGACTACGCCTTCGGCCGCGGCATGCTGGGCTTCGCCAAGGGCTACGTCGAGAAGACCGGCGGCAAGGTTTTGGGCGAGGAATACCTGCCGATGGACGGCAGCGACTGGACGGCGATCATCTCCAAGCTGAAGGAGGCCAAGCCCGACGCGCTGATCACCTCGACCGCCGGCGGCGCGCCGAACGTGACGCTGACCAAGCAGCTGCGCGGCGCGGGCGTGACGCTGCCCTTCGCCAACCTCGCCCTGGACGAGGGCACCGCCAAGAGCATGGGTGCCGATGCCGAGGGCGTCTACCTCTCGGCCTCCTACGTCACCGGGATCGACAGCTCGGAGAACAAGACCTTCCTGGCGGCGATGAAGAAGAAGTTCGGCGCGGAGCTGCGCACCCCGAACGACCTCTCGGTGCCGGAATACGAGGCGATCTACCTGTACAAGGCCGCGGTCGAGAAGGCGGGCGGCACCGAGACCGCCAAGGTGCTGGAGGCGCTGCCGACGGTGAGCGTCACCGGGCCGCGGGGCACGATCCGCATGAGCAAGCAGCACCACGCGCCGCTGACCATGTATCTCGGCCAGATCCAGGCGGACGGGTCGGTGAAGGTCGCCGGGACCTTCAAGGACGTCGATCCCGGCGAGCAATGCCCGAAGCTGCAATAAGGGGAGGCGCGCGGCCTCCGGCTCCAGGTTCCGCTGTGAGGAGCGTCATTCCGGGGCTCGCCGCAGGCGAGAGCCCGGAATCCAGAACCACGGCCGTAACCGGAGTGCCGCAGGTCGATCCGACCACCTGGGCGGCCCTGGATTGCTCGCCTTCGGCGTGCCCCTCCGGGTCCGGGCTCGCCTGCGGCGACCCGGAATGACCGGGCTGTCGCAGGAGCCGGCCGCGCAATCCTGAAGGCCTCTCGCGTCCCGCCCTCGTCCCGATCGGAGCCCCGATGCTGCTCACCCTCGACATCCTGACCACCGCGGCGATCCTGTTCGTGGTCTCGATCGGCCTGCTGGCGATCTTCGGCGTGCTCAAGATCATCAACTTCGCCCACGGGGCGTGGCTGACGGTCGGCGCCTATTGCGCGGTGGTCACCGCCAAGCTCGGGCTCAATCCCTGGGCAGCGCTGCCGCTGGCCTTCGTGGTCGGCGCCCTGCTCGGCGGGCTGGCCGAGCACTTCATCATCCGCCCGCTCTACCGCAGGCCGCTCGACGCGATCCTAGCCACCTGGGGGCTCGGCATCGTGGTCGGGCAGCTCATCACCCTGGGCTTCGGCCGCGACGTCCAGCTCACCCCGAACCTGCTCTCGGGCACCGTCGAGCTTCTCGGCGTCGATTACTCCGCCTACCGGCTCGTGGCTTTGGGCATCGCGCTGGTCATCGGCGCGCTGTTCGCGCTGACCATCGAGCGAACCCGGCTCGGGCTCTCGGCCCGGGCGGTGATCATGAACGAGACCCTGGCGCGCAGCCTCGGCATCGACACGGGCCGCGTGCGCCTCGTGGTGTTCATGATCGGCGCCGGCCTGGCGGCGCTGGCGGGCGTCCTGCTGACGCCTCTCACCAGCGTCGACCCGAACATGGGCGTCTCCTGGCTGATCGGCGCCTTCATGCTGGTGATGGTCGCCGACGCCTCGTACCTGGCGCTCGCGGCGGCCTGCCTGGTCTTCGGGGCCGTGCAGGTCCTGATCAGCACCTTCGTGAGCCCGATCCTGGGCAGCATCGCCATCGCGGTGCTGGCCGCCCTCGTGCTGCGGATCAGCCCGAAAGGTTTCTCCCGTGCTTGAGACCGTCCCCGTCGCCGCGCGCGTCGCCGCGCCTCCCCGCGGGCGGCCGCGCCTCGCGCGGGCCGCGCCCTTCGTGGTCGCGGCGCTGGCGGCGCTCGCCCTCTGGATCGCGCCGCTCTTCCTCGACACCTTCGCGGTCAACGTCCTGACCCGGTCGGTGATCTACGCGGTGCTGGCGGTCACGGTCGATCTGCTCTGGGGCTTCGCCGGGATCCTGACCTTCGGGCAGGCGGCGTTCTTCGGCATCGGCGCCTACGCCACCGCGATGATCCTCACCGCCTATGGGGCGACGCCGCTCGGGATCGCCGCGGCGGTCGCGGCCGCGCTCGTCGCGCCGGCCCTGCTCGGTCTCGCGGTCGGGTGGCTGTCGTTCTACCACCGCTCGACGCCGCTCTACGCCTCGGTGATCTCGCTCGTCGTCCCGATCGTGGTGGTGCAGCTCATCTACTCGGGCGGCGAATGGACCGGCTCCAGCAGCGGCCTCGTCGGCTTCGACGTGCTGCCGTTCGAGATCGAGGGCTTTTTCCGTCTCGCGGCCCTGTTCCTGATCGGCGTCACGCTGGCGGCCTGGATCCTGGTGCGCTCGGATCGGGGCCGCGCCCTCGTGGCCGTGCGCGACAACGAGGCACGCTGCGCCTATCTCGGCCTCAACCCCCGGCGCCTGCAGATCCTGCTGACCGCTGCGCTCGCCGCCGTCGCGGGGCTCGCGGGCTTCCTGTTCGCCAACGCGTCGGGGGTCGTCGCCCCAGAGAATGCCGGCTTCCTGTTCGGGACCGAGCTGGTGATCTGGGTGGCGCTCGGCGGCCGCGGCACGCTGCTCGGCCCGGTGCTGGGCACGATCGCCATCGACTACCTCGCGGCGAACCTCTCGGGCGACCTGCCGTTCCTGTGGCAGCTCCTGCTGGGCACGGCCTTCGTGGTCATCATCATCCTGCTGCCCGGCGGATTGGCCGACCTGGTCGGCCGCCTGTGGCGGGCGCTGCCGTTCGGCCGTTCGGGCCGCGTCGCCCCCGCCCTGGTGGCGCGGCAGGCCGGAATCGCGGCCGCCGCGGACGGCCCGATCCTCAAGGTCGCGGGACTTGCCAAGGCCTATGGCAGCCTGACGGTGCTGGAGGCCATCGACCTGGAGATCCGGGCGGGCGAGCTCGTCAGCCTTGTCGGCCCTAACGGCGCCGGCAAGACCACGCTGATGCGCTGTCTCAGCGACGGCACCGAGCCGTTCACGGGATCGATCGCGATCGGTGGAACCCCGATCAAGGGGCTGACGCCGAACCGCGTCGTCGGGCTCGGCGTCGGGCGCAAGTTCCAGGTCGCCAGCGTGTTCGAGAGCCTGTCGGTGGCCGATTGCCTGCGGCTCGCCCGGGCGCCGCATGACGGCCTGAGCCCGGTTGGGCAGGCCGCGACGCTGGGCCTGCCCAAGGCCGCCCTCGACGTGCTGCGGATGACCGGCCTCGATCAGCTGCTGACGCAGCCGACGCGCCTCCTGTCCCACGGTCAGAAGCAGGCGCTGGAGCTCGCCATGGTGGTGGCGCTCGAGCCGCGGCTGATCCTGCTGGACGAGCCCACCGCCGGCCTGACCAAGAGCGAGCGCACCACCATCGGGACCGTGCTCCGGGCGCTCACGGCCGAGAGCGGGATCGCCGCCGTGCTGGTCGAGCACGACCTCGACTTCGTGCGCGAGATCTCCTCGCGCATCGTCGTGCTGCACCAGGGGCGGCTCGTCCTCGACGGCACGGTCGAGGACGTCGTCGGCTCGGAGCTGGTCCGGACCATCTATTCGGGAGGCGCCCATGGCTGAGGCAGCACGGCGGAGCGAGCCGACCGGAGCCGCGCTCGCCCTCGAGCGGGTGTCGAGCGGCTATGGAGCCATCGCGATCCTGAAGGACGTGTCCCTGTCGGTGCAGCCGGGCGAGATCGTCGCCCTGCTCGGCAAGAACGGCATGGGCAAGACCACCCTGCTCAAGACCATCCTGGGGATGGTGGCCCTGCGGGGCGGCGCGGTCACGATCGGGGGCCAGGCGCTCGCCGGCCTGTCGCCCGCCCGCCTCGTGGCGCTCGGCGTCGGCTACGCGCCGCAGGAGCAGCCCCTGTTCCAGGACCTGTCGATCCGCGACAACCTGCGCCTCGCGGTACCGTCGGACCGGCTCCTGCCGGAGGCCCTGGAGCGGCTGTTCGGCCATTTCCCGTTCCTGAAGGACCGCCTCGCCCAGCGCGCCGGCACGCTCTCGGGCGGCGAGCAGAAGATGCTGATCCTCGGGCGCGCCCTGATGCTGCGCCCGCGCCTCCTCCTGATCGACGAGATCTCCGAGGGCGTGCAGCCCTCGATGGTCGAGCGCCTGCGCGCCGTCCTCCAGGCCGAGCGGGATGCGGGCGTGTCCATGCTGGTGGTGGAGCAGCACGTCGCCTTCGCGCTGGGGCTGGCCGACCGCTACGCGGTGCTCAAGCTCGGCGAGATCGTCGACAGCGGCGACGCCAAGGCGCCGGACGCGCCGGCCCGCGTCATCGACCATCTGGCGGTGTGAGAGATGGCTGAACTCAACACCTTCTCGATCGCCGCCCGCTGTTCCCGGACCGGGCAGCTCGGCGTGGCGGTGGCGAGCGCGGTCCCGGCCGTGGGCAGCCTCTGCCCGTACATCAGGGCCGGGATCGGCGCCGTCACCACCCAATCCTGGGTCAATCCCTATCTCGCGGCCCGCATCCTCGACGGGCTCGCCGACGGGCAGGCGCCCGACGCGGCGCTGGCGGCTTCCCTCGCCACCGACGACCGGCCGGACCTGCGCCAGCTCGGCCTCGTCGATGCGCGCGGAACCGGCGCGGCCTGGACCGGTGCCGGATGCACGCAGGCGGCCGGCCACCGCACCGGGCCGGGCTACGCCGTGCAGGGCAACATGCTGGCCGCGCCCGGCGTGATCGACGCCATGGAACTGGCCTTCACGAACAGCGCCGGATGCGACCTCGACGAGCGGCTCATGCGGACCCTGGAGGCCGGCGACGCGGCGGGCGGCGACCGGCGCGGCAAGCAATCGGCGGCGCTCCGGATCGTCGCCGGAGAAGACTATCCGCTCCTCGACCTGCGCGTCGACGAGCACGCGGCGCCGGTGGCGGAGCTGCGCCGCGTGCTCGGCGTCGCCCGCCGGCAACTGGTGCCGTTCGTGGCCGGCATGCCGCGCAAGGACGGCCCGGCCGGCGCGCTGCCGGACGACGTGGTCGCGATGCTGCTCGAACCGCCCGGGCAGCGGCCTGGGGCGGCCCAAGCGGGCGCCCCCGATCCGATCCGGGATATCATCGGCCTGCGCCAGGAGCCTGCGCGGATCGCGCACCTCCTGGCGCAGTTCGCGCCGGTGCTCGCCGAGATCGAGACGCTGCGCAGCCTCGATCTGGCGCAGATCCATCCGCCGATCATCTTCGACCCGAGCCTGCCCTATCGCGCGGTGCCCCATGACCGACCCGCCCATGACTGACGCCCTCTGGCAATGCCCGATCACGGACCTCGCGCCCCGGATCGCGGCGCGGCAGCTGTCGAGCGCCGAGCTGGTGGAATCCTGCCTGGACCGGATCGAACGCCTGGACGGCGACCTGAACAGCTTCGTTTGCCTGTCGCCGACCGCCCGCGATGCGGCGCGCGCGGCCGATGCCGAGATCGCCCGGACGGGCCCGCGCGGCCCGCTGCACGGGATCCCGGTCGCTATCAAGGACAACTACACCACGGCCGACCTGCCGACCCGGGCGGGCACCGCGGTGGAGGCCCTGACCTTCCCGATGCAGGACAGCCACTGCGTGGCGAAGTTGCGCGCGGCCGGGGCGGTGATCCTCGGCAAGCTCAGCATGCATGAATTCGCCTGGGGCACCGTCACGCCGCAGGCGCGCAACCCGTGGGATCTCGCACGGGTGCCCGGCGGCTCGAGCGGCGGCTCCGGGGCCGCGGTGGCCGCCCGCCTCTGCCCCGCCGCCCTCGGCTCGGATACGGGCGGCTCGATCCGCATCCCGGCCGCCCTGTGCGGTGTGGTCGGCCTCAAGCCGACCTACGGACGGATCGGGCGGTCGGGGATCGTGCCGCATTCCTGGTCCCTCGACCATGCCGGGCCGCTGACCCGGACGGTGGCCGACGCCGCCCTGATGCTGCAGGTCCTGGCCGGCCCGGATGCCGGCGATCCCGCGGCCTCCGCGGCACCGGTGCCGGACTACACGGCCGGCCTCGACCAGCCGGTCCGGGGCCTGCGGATCGCGGTGATCCGCAACCACTTCTTCGACGCCGTCGACGTGGAAGTGGGCGCCGCCGTCGAGGACGCGATCGGCTTCTTCGCCGGCCAGGGCTGTGCCGTGGCGGAGGTCACGGTGCCGTCCCTGCGCTACGGGCTCGGTGCCATCTACGCCATCGAGCTGGCCTCCTCGACGGCCTACCACGACCGCACGCTCGCGCAGGGCCACGTCGCGGGCTTCGCCGACGACGTTCGGGATTTGGTGGAGATGGGCCGGTTCGTGACCGGCCCGGACTACCTGCGGGCCGAGCAGGTGCGGGCCCGGATCATGGCCGAGATGGCCGCTGTGCTCGCGGAGGCCGACGCGATCCTCACGCCCGCCACGCCCCTCACCGCCTGGAAGACCGACGCCGCCACCGTCACGCTCGCGGGGCGGGAAGAGAGCGTCCTGGCGGCGTCCTGGCGCCTGACCTACCCGTTCAACCTGACGGGGCTGCCCGCCCTCGCGCTGCCCTGCGGCTTCGACCGGGCCGGCCTGCCGATCAGCCTGCAGATCGCCGCCCGGCCCTTCGCCGAGCCCACGCTGCTTCGGATCGCCCACCGGTACGAGCGCGCCCACGACTGGTCCAGCCGGGTCCCGCCGTCGGCGAACGGGATTTAGCGGGTCCGTCCCGAGGGCCGGTGCCGGACCGCGTGACCGCGCAGCGCGCCGGCCTACCGATTTCGGCCCCGTCGTCCTTGCGAGCGGAGCGAAGCAATCCAGGCGGCGCCACGATCTCGGGGGTCGCGCCGCCCTGGGTCTGGTCGCTTCGCTCGTGATGACGGCGAGGAACGCATCCACCGAAGCGTTCGAACCGAAACCGTCTCAGGCCGCCTGGGCGACGGTGGCCGCCGGCCGCGGCTTGCGCACCAGGAAGCGGCGGAGCTTGAGCGCCGGCTTCTCGATGTAGTCCCACGAGATCGACGCGAAGGATGCGGTCAGGACCAGGACCACGGGGAAGATCACCGCGAAGCAGACCGCTTTGGGGACGTCGGCGAGGTGCGGAAGCAGGAGCGCGACGGTGGCCTGCGTGAGCGGGAAACCGTACAGGTAGATGCCGTAGGACAGGTCCTTCCGGACGATCCGGTCGAACCAGCGGAAGTTCTGCATGCCGATATAGACCATGCAGTACGTGAGAAGCATGCCGCTGACGACGCCGAGAACATCGGCCATCATCATGACGTAGTACAAGGTTCCGCAGACGAGGAAGATCCGAAAGCTCATCACGACGCGGCGCGCGTTCAGGAACAGGACGACGCCGAAGAAGAACATCAGCACGATGTACCACGTGGTGAAATGCGTGTTGTCGTGACGCACCGTGTAGGTCGCCGGATCGTAGAGGCCGAGGCCGAGGGCGATCGCCGCGATCCCGATGACCGCCGCGGTGAGCCGGATCGGCGTCGCGAGCACGCCGCTGATCATCAGCCCGAGCATGATCAGGTAGCACCAGAACTCCGGCGGCAGCGTCCAGAGATTGGTATTGACGATGGACGGCCACGGATTGTCCTGGAAGACCCCCGGTAGCACGAACGAGACGTGGCCGACGATGTTGCCGAAATAGCTCAGGAACTGCGGGTCGGAGAAGTATTGCCGCAGCGGCAGCGTGGTGAAGAACGGTCCCAGCACCAGCGCGCAGAGCGTCACTTCGACCGTGAGCGCGGGCAGGATCCGCAAGCCGCGATTGACCAGGAACGGGCCGACCTTGCCGGTGCGCAGCGCGCTCCCGGCGATCAGGAAGCCGCTCAGGGCGAAGAACATGCCCACGAGCGCGTACAGGAACGGCTGGAGAAACCCGCCGAGGAATTTCCCGTGGCCCATTGCCACGATCGCGGCGCCGGCCGCGGTCGCGCCGGTCTCGAGCGCCTCCTGTCCGGGCTTGGCCGCACCGATGACCGCGACGCGGCAATGGTGCGCGAGGATGAGCACCGAGAGCACGTGCCGCAGGAGGTGGAAGCCGGGACCGATCCCGCCATGCGCGTCCAGCTGCTGAGCCAGATCGGGTGCGCGCCGGCCGAGAGCCGGAACGGATCGCCGCACACGGTCCGTGATCAAGCCGAAAGGCGGCATGGACATCAGCTCTTCGGTTCGAGACAATATCGATGCACTACATTGGCGATCGATAAAGCTATGATAAGGTAATCATTAGGTCGGGGATGGGCAATTTATAGATGGCATTAAGGTTTACGCCCGCCGGTCGATGATGGTGCAATGTCACGCGCGATGCAGGTCAGGCCGCGAATTCCAGAACGGTGAGACGATCGGAGACTTCGATCCGCCCCACGCCGTCTTCCAGCGGGACGGACGCCGCCTGGCTGCCGCCTTCGTCATCGAAGCGGTGCACGGTGAGCGCATTCCGCCGGTCCCCGCACTCGACACGCAGGGAACGGCTCACCGGACCGCGCGTCGCCTGCGCGCCCCTGTCCCAACCGGAGACGCCCAGCCAGAGCGGCAGGAGGATCGTTCCGTCATCGCGCCGGAAGCATTGCCCCTGGACGTCCTCGTGGCTCCCGATTGTGGCGATCGGTCGGGGGGACGCCGGCCCCGGGGACGGGGCTGCGGCCGGTCCGCGCGAACCCGAGAACAGGGCGATGAGCGTCTTCACGGCCCGGTACGCCGCCGTCGGCCGGCCCTCGTGGGTCAGCAACCCGAAGGCGGATTCGGGATCGGCCGGACCGCGGCCGAAGCTGGAGCGAAGCTCGTAGATGTAGGTGCGCCGCATACCCGCCAGATAGGCGAACAGGAGCAGGCGCGGCATGTAGCGCGCCCGGATCGCCTCCGAGACCGGCAGATGCGCCGACGCCGTGGCCAGCGCCGTGTGATAGCCGGTCTCGGTGATGAGGCTCGCGACGCCGCCGCAGACCGGGACCATCGCCGCGCGAAAGCCGCCCAGACGCCCCGGCCCCCGCGTCTCGGGATGCTCCATGCCCGGATAGGGATGGAGGTTCGACAGATCCGCGAACCCCGCGAGGGGTTTGGCCAGGGCGATGTTGCCCTGGATGTAGCTCGGCGACGCGACGTCGATCCGTGATCCGGCCAGCTCGCGGCGCACCGTCTCGTGCAGGCCGCGCTGGTGCAGCCAGGACAGGGTCGGATTGAGCGTCGGATCCGCGAGGAGCGCGGGCTCGTTCCCGCCCTCGACGATGTCGATCGCCCCGTCACATTGCTCGTAGATCAGCGGCAGTGCGGAGGGGGGCGTGGTCACGTATTGATCGCTCGGATCATTGCAGACCGCCGAGAACCGGCACCCGAGGCGCGCCAGCTCGCGCATGCGCGTGTACAATGTGTCGGTCACGCCCGGCGCCGGACTGTAGACCCCTTGCCTGATCTGCTTGATCGAAAGATCTTCGATCGCCCTCAGGATCGAGCTCTCGTAAT
Organism: Methylobacterium sp. FW102-HT35C08; assembly: GCF_058790235.1. Classification (NCBI taxonomy): domain Bacteria; kingdom Pseudomonadati; phylum Pseudomonadota; class Alphaproteobacteria; order Hyphomicrobiales; family Methylobacteriaceae; genus Methylobacterium; species Methylobacterium sp. FW102-HT35C08. Next base: position 4,440,838 of record NZ_JBYTCL010000002.1, read on the forward strand.
ATCTGTCGTAGACGGTGCCCTTCTGGGCCAGATGCACATTGACACCGATCCGGCCGACGAAATCGGCGGCCCGCTCCGGCGGCGCATCGTACGTCCGGCGCTCATCCGCCCGCGTGGAGGAACCGGCCATCGTCGCGGCAGCCGTCGCGGCGAGACCCCGGATGATCAGCCTGCGGTTCAAGTCCATCATGCTGGTGACCGTCTCTCGGAGCCGCCGGTGCCGCCTATGACACGCTTCGCCCGCCAGAAACGCGCGTGCGGATCGTCGAAGGGCAGCAAGTCACAGGCCGGAAATTCAGTACTTTTGTGTTCCGAATTGGGGCCGGATGACACAAGATCGGTACAGAGCGGCACGCTTGCCTGGCGAGCAATGTATCGTAGATGCTGGCCCTATAGCTCCGCGCTGGTCTAGCCAAATTCGGCCTTTGACGCGGCGGCTGCGCGGCGGAATCGAGGGGCGTTTACGCCTGTTCGAGCGGTCGCACCCGCGCCCTCGCGTCAGCAAGCGCGCACACCGGAGCGGATCCGTGGCCGCCCGTCAGGCCCGCCCCTCGTGCACGGCGTGGCAAGCGACGCCATCGAGGAGCGCCGGCACCTCGGTCCGGCAGCGGTCGTTGGCGAGCGGGCAGCGCGGGTTGAAGGTGCAGCCGGGCGGCGGGTCGATCGGGTTCGGGATCTCGCCGGAAACCGGCACCCGGGCGCGGCCGACATGGGCGAGGTCGGGCACCGCGTCGAGGAGCATCCGCGTGTAGGGATGGCGCGGCGTCGCGAACAGGTCCCGGGCGGCGGCGACTTCCACGAGACGGCCGAGATACATCACCCCCACCCGGGTCGCCATGTGGCGGACCACGGCGAGGTTGTGGGAGATGAACAGGTAGGTGAGCCCCAGCCGGTCCTGCAGGTCGCGCATCAGGTTGAGGATCTGCGCCTGCACCGAGACGTCGAGCGCCGAGGTCGGCTCGTCGCCCACCAGGAACTCCGCCTGGCTCGCCAGTGCCCGGGCGATGGCCACCCGCTGGCGCTGGCCGCCGGAGAATTCGTGGGGGTATTTTCGCGCGTCGTCCGGGTGGAGCCCGACGAGGCCGAGCAGCTCGCTGACCCGGGCGCGGATCGCGCCCTCGCCGTGGATCAGGTTGAAGGCCCGGATCGGCTCGGCGATGATCTTTCCGACCCGCCAGCGCGGGTTCATGGACGCGTAGGGGTCCTGGAAGATCATCTGGATGCGCGCGCGCAGGCGCCTGCGGGCGGCGGCCTGGCGCGGGTCGGTCATCGAGACGCCGGTGATCGTCACCTCGCCGGCGGAGGGCGGCAGCAGGCCGACCACCATGCGGGCCACCGTGGACTTACCGGAGCCGGATTCGCCGACGATCGCGAAGGTCTCGCCCTTCTCGATCGCGAAGCCAACCCGGTCGACCGCCGTGAGGAATTTGCGCGGCTCGCGCTCGATCACCCGGTTGAGCCAGGGCTTCGAGACGTCGAACCGGCGGCGCAGATCGGTGACTTCGACGTAGGCGCTCACGCTGCGCGCTCCGCTGCATCGTACAGGTGACAGGCCACCCGGCTCGCATCGACCGGGATCGGCTCGGGCCGCTCGACGCGGCACCGGGCAAACACCTTCGGGCAGCGCGGGTTGAAGGCGCAGCCCTTCGGGATGGCGGTGAGCCGCGGCATCGAGCCGGGAATCTGGCTCAGCCGGTCGGCCTCCTGCGACAGGGTCGGGATCGCCCCCATCAGGCCGACCGCGTAGGGGTGGTGGGGCTTGGCGATCACCGAGGCGACCGGGCCGATCTCGGCCACCCGCCCGGCATACATCACCGCCACCCGGTCGGCGGCCTCGGCGATCACGCCCATGTCGTGGGTCACCAGCATCACCGCGGTGCCGTGCTCGCGGCACAGGCGCTTCAGCAGGGTGATGATCTGGGCCTGGACCGAGACGTCGAGCGCGGTCGTCGGCTCGTCGGCGATGATCAGCTCGGGCTCGGCGGCGAGCGCGAGGGCGATCACCACCCGCTGGCGCATGCCGCCGGAGAATTCGTGCGGGTAGCCATCGATGCGGCGCTCGGGGGCCGGGATGCCGACCTCGGCGAGCAGGTCGATGGCGCGGGTGCGGGCCGCCTTCGCCGACAGGTCGGTGTGGGTACGCAGGGTCTCGACGATCTGGTCGCCCACCCGGAACAGCGGGTCGAGCGAGGTCAGCGGATCCTGGAAGATCATGCCGATGCGCTTGCCCCGCACCCGCCGCATCGCCTCGGGGGAGAGGTTGTCGATGCGCTCGCCGCGTAAGGAGATCTCGCCGCCGGCGATCCGGCCGGGCCGGTCGATCAGGCCGATCACCGCCGAGCCGGTCACCGACTTGCCGGCCCCGGACTCGCCGACCACGCCCAGGATCTCGCCGCGGCCGATGTCGAACGAGACCCGGTCGATGGCGGTGAGCGGCCCGCGGCGGGTGTCGAAGGCGACCGTGAGGTCGCGGACGGAGAGGATGGTTTCGGTCATGGCGTGGCGGCTCCGGTGGCAACCGGGCGTCGGACAGGCGCTGCCGTCCTTGCGAGCGGAGCGAAGCAATCCAGCGGCGCCCCGTTCATCCAGGTCGCGCTGCCCTGGGTCGCTTCGCTGCGCTCGCGATGACGATGCCCGATCATTGCAGCTTTGGATTGAGCGCGTCGCGCAGCCAATCCCCCAGGAGGTTGATGGCGATGACCAGCCCGGCCAGCGCCAGCCCCGGGAAGGCGACGATCCACCACTCGCCGGAGAACAGGAACCGGTTGCCGGTGCGGATCAGCGTGCCGAGCGACGGCATGGTCTCGGGCAGGCCGGTGCCGAGGAACGACAGCGTCGCCTCGGTAATGATCGCGAGCGCGAGGTTGATCGTCGCGATCACGAAGACCGGGCCGGTGACGTTCGGCAGGACGTGGCGCACTAGGATCACCGGCGACGACAGACCGATCAGCCGGGCCGCCTGAACGTAATCCTTGCCCTTCTCGACCATCACGGAGGAGCGCACGGTGCGGGCGTACTGCACCCAGAAGGACAGGCCGATCGACACCACGATCAGCCCGATCAAGGGCCCGACATCGAGCGCGCTGCCAAAACTCGCCTTGGCGACGCCGTCCACCACCAGGGCGATCAGGATCGCCGGGAAGGTGAGTTGCACGTCGGCGACCCGCATGATCAGCGTGTCGACGGCCCCGCCCGCGTAGCCGGCGATCAGGCCGAGCGCGATGCCGAGGATCCCGGAAGTCACCACTCCGAGCACGCCAACGATCAGCGACAGGCGCAGCCCGTACAGCACCGCCGAGAGCACGTCCCGGCCTTGGTCGTCGGTGCCGAGATAGTAGGGGGCCTGTCCGTCCGCCTGCCAGATCGGCGGCAGGTTGGAGTTGATCAGGTCGAGCTGGGCCGGGTCGTAGGGGTTCTGCGGCGCGATCCACGGCGACGCGAAGGCCAGGCCGACCATCAGGACCGTGGCGATCAGCGCCGCCACCGCGGTTTTCGAGCGCAGAAAGTTCGCCAGCAGGTCGGAATCGCGCCAGCGCGCGAATCGCGAGGGCTTCGCCTCCGGCAGCGGGACCGGCGGGGCGTCGCCGACGTCGAGGTCGTATCCGCTCATCGGCCGCCCCTCACGCCATGTCCGGTTGAACGCTTCGGGGCGGCTGCCTCCGTCCTTGCAAGCGGAGCGAAGCAATCCAGGCGCGCCACGCCGACCGGACGCGCGCTGCCCTGGGTCGCTTCGCTGCGCTCGCGATGGCGGTGGAGGGACAGGCAAGCGGAGCGGTGCGTCATGTACAGTCTCACGCCGCCCGCCCGGTCGAGAGCCGCAGGCGCGGGTCGACCACCGTGTAGAGGATGTCGACCACGAGATTGATGGTCACGAAGATCAGCGCGACGAGCAGCAGGTACGCGGACATGATCGGGATATCGACGTTCTGCACGGCCTGGACGAAGAGCAGGCCCATGCCGGGCCACTGGAACACCGTCTCGGTGATGATCGAGAAGGCGATGACCGAGCCGAGCTGCAGCCCCGCGATGGTGATCACCGGCACCAGCGTGTTCTTGAGCGCATGGCGCAGGTGGACGGCGCGGGTGGTCAGCCCCCGCGCCCGGGCGAAGCGGATGTAGTCGGTGCGCAGGACCTCCAGCATCTCGGCGCGGACCAGCCGCATGATCAGCGTCATCTGGAACAGGCCGAGCGTCACCGAGGGCAGGATCAGCGCCTTGAGCCCGGAGGTGGTCAGGAATCCGGTGGTCCACCAGCCGAGCCGCACGGTGTCGCCGCGCCCGTAGGAGGGCAGCCAGCCGAGCGTCACCGAGAACAGGTAGATCAGCAGGATGCCGATCAGGAAGGTCGGCAGGCTGATCCCGATCAGCGAGACCGCCTGGAACAGCCCGGCGAGCCAGGAGTCGCGGCGGAGCGCGCAGTACACGCCCATCAGGATCCCGACCACCAGGGCGAAGATCGTGGCGCAGAAGGCGAGCTCCAGCGTCGCCGGCATGCGCTCGGCCAGCAGCTGCGAGACCGGCTGCCGGAACTGATACGAGATGCCGAACTGGCCGCGCACCACGTTGCCGGCGTAGCGGACGAACTGGACCAGCACCGGGTCGTCGAGGCCGAGATCCGTCCGGATCTGGGCCCGCTCGGCCACGGTGGTGTCGGGCCCGACGATCTGGTTCACGGGATCGCCCGCGAACCGGAACATCGCGAAGGCGATGAGCCCGACGACCGCGAGGACCGCGGCCGCCTGGATCACCCGGCGCAGCAGGAAGGCGAGCACGCCCGGCTCCTACTGCGGATCCTTCGACACCCAGTAGAGCAGGAGCAGGTTGTCGGCGCGCTGGGTCAGGTGGACCTTCTTGGACACGCCCCAGGCCAGAGCCTGCTGGTGCAGCGGGATGTAGCCCCAGTCGGCGTTGAGGACGTCGAAGCCCTCCTTGATCAGCGCGTCGCGCTTGGTCTTGTCGGTCTCGCCCTCGACCTTGTCGGCGATCTCGTCGATCTTCGGATCGCAGTAGCCCGCGAGGTTCCAGCCGCCGCGGCCCGACTTGTCGCCGGGTTTCCGGCAGCCGACGATCTCGTAGAGGATGTTGTGGCTGTCCAGCGAGGACGGGGTCCAGCCGAGCAGGTAGAACGAGGTGTCGTAGTTCGGCGCCAGCACCTTGGCGAAGTACTTGGCCTTCGGCTGGGCGTTGAGGTTCACCTTGACGTTGATGCGGGCCAGCATCGAAACCACCGCCTGGCAGATCGCCTCGTCGTTGACGTAGCGGTCGTTCGGGCAATCCATGGTGAGCGAGAACCCGTCCGGGTAACCCGCCTGGGCCATCAACTCCTTGGCCTTCTTGAGGTCAGTGGCCGGGCGCTTGAACTCGGCGCCGCGGTCGTAGAGGGCCGGGGCGATCATCAGCGCGGAGGGTACCGCCTGCCCGCGCATGACGCGCTTGGCGATCGTGTCCTCGTCGATGGCGAGGTAGAAGGCCTCGCGCACCTTGATGTCCTTGAACGGGTTCTTGCCCTTGACGCTCGAATCCTTCAGCTCGTCCCGGTCCTGGTCCATGCCGAGGAAGATCGTGCGCAGCTCGGGCCCGGCCATCACGGTGGCGGTGCCGCTGGCATTGACCCGCTGCTGGTCCTGCAGCGGCACGGGGTCGATCCAGTCGACCTCGCCGGAGAGCAGCGCGGCGACGCGGGTCGCCGGGTTGGCGATGGTGGTCAGCACCGCCTCGTCGAGGTTCGACTCGACCTTGCCCCAGTAGCCGTCGAACTTCTTGAACACGGTCTTCACGCCGGGCTGGTGCTCGGCGATCACGAACGGGCCGGTGCCGTTCTCGTGCAGGGTGGCGTAGCTCGGGCTGGAGGCGTTGGGCGGCGTCGGCTGGACGACGCCGTTCTTCTCGGACCACGCCTTCGACATGATCACCCAGGTCGGAAACTGGGCGATGGCGATCGGGTTCGGCTTCTTCAGCACCATGTCGACGGTGAAGTCGTCGACCTTCACGAACTCGGCGTCGGCCGGGACGTTCGTGGTGAAGTTCGAGCCCGTGGCCCGGACGCGCTGGGCGGAGAAGAGCACGTCGTCGGCGGTGAAGGGCGAGCCGTCGTGGAACTTGACGTTCTTGCGCAGGTGGAAGCGCCAGCGGGTCGGCTCGGGCGTCTCCCAGGATTCGGCCAGGGCGGGCGCGAATTTCAGGTTCTTGTCGAGGGTGACGAGGGGCTCGTAGGCCGCTTCCTGCATGCCTTCCGTAAAGCTCTCCTTGAGGGAGTACGGGTCGAGGGATTTCAGGTCACCCTGGAAGGCGAAGCGGAAGACGTTGGCGGCCTGCGCGGGCAGCGCGGCGAACGCGAACGTCGCGACCGCGACCGCGGACACGCCGCGGGCGAGAATCTTCAGGGCTGAACGGGACAAGCGGATCTCCGAGACCGTGAATGCGCCACCGGCCGGCAGCCCCGGCGGTGTCACCGCGGCGTCAGCAAGCATCGGACCATCCGTATACAAGACGATGGCCGAGCCTGTCGCGGCTGAGTGACATTAGTCGACTTTCAAAGTGCGTTTTCCCCGCCCGATCATGGCTAACGCATCGCGGGATTGACGCGGCGCCACACGCGCACCCCTCCCCCTCTGCGGGCTCCGACATTCCGACACCGCTAGCTGGGACGCGCTCTCCTCCCCTGGCGATCCCGGGCTTGCCCGGGATCGCTCAAGCTTGTGGGGAGGAGTTGGAGGCGGGGGTGGTTCAGAAGGCACCGTCACGCTCGATCCGGCACCACCCCCACCCCTGGCCCCTACCCACAAGGGGGGAGGGGAAAGTGCTTTACTTTTCAGGGTTCAGTCTGGGCTCGCCGCGTCGCGGCGATCGCCGCCTCACTCCGCCGCCACCCGCGCCGGCTCGTGCCGAGTCCGCGCCTCCGCCGCCTCGCCCTCCGCCACCGCCTTGCGCCGGAACAGGCGCATGACGACGACGAAGAACACCGGCACGAAGAACACCGCCAGCACGGTGGCGGTGATCATGCCGCCCATCACGCCGGTGCCGATCGCCTGCTGGCTCTTCGAGGCGGCGCCGGTCGCGATGGCCAGCGGCACCACGCCGAAGATGAAGGCGAGCGAGGTCATTACGATCGGCCGGAACCGGAGCGTCGCCGCCTCGATCGCGGCCCGCACCACCGAGGTGCCGGGCTTCCAGAGGTCACGCGCGAACTCCACGATCAGGATCGCGTTCTTGGCCGAGAGGCCGATGATCGTGATCAGCCCGATCTTGAAGTAGACGTCGTTGGGCATGCCGCGCAGGTACACGGCCGCCACTGCGCCGATGACGCCGAGCGGGATCACCAGCATCACCGAGACCGGGATCGCCCAGCTCTCGTAGAGCGCGGCGAGGCACAGGAACACGATCAGCACCGACAGGGCCAGCAGCAGGCTCGCCTGGCTGCCCGCCTGCTTCTCCTGGTAGGACTGGCCGGTCCAGGCGTAGCCGAAGCCCTTGGGCAGCTGGAGCATCAGCCGCTCCATCTCGGCGATGGCGTCGCCCGACGTGTAGCCGGGGTTGGGCTCGCCGGTGAAGCGCACCGACTGATAGCCGTTGAAGCCGACGATCTGGCTCGGCCCCATGCTCCATTTCAGCTCCGCGAAGGACGACATCGGCACCATGGTGTTGGTGGCGTTCTTCACCGCGTAGTTGAGGATGTCCGACGCGTTCATGCGCTGGAGCTGCTCGGCCTGGACGTAGACCCGCTGCATCTTGCCCCGGTTGGGGAAGTCGTTCGGGTAGACCGAGCCGAGGTTGAGCTGGATCGTGGCGTTGATGTCCTCGAACTTCACGCCGAGGGCGGCCGCCTTCTCGCGGTCGATCACCAGCTCCGCCTGCGGGGTCGGCGGCAGGCCCTCGATCTTCACCTTCTGGAGGATCGGGCTCTGCGTCGCCAGCTTCAGGAGCTGCTCCTGGGCCGAGAGCAGGGCCGCGTAGCCGCGGTTGGCCCGGTCCTGCAGGCGGAACGAGAAGCCCGCCGCGTTGCCGAGGTTGTCGACCGGCGGCGGCTCCTGGGCGTCCACGGTGGCGTCGCGGTAGGTGCTGAGCGCCGCGTTGGTGGCGGCCACGAGCGCGGCGGCCGAGTTCTTGGCGTCACGCTCGGACCACGGCTTCAGGGTGACGAAGGCCTGGCTGGTGCTCGGGGCCTGGCCGGAGAACGAGAAGCCGTTCAGCATCGTCACGGTGGCGACGCCGGGCTGCGCCAGCAGGTGCTCCTCGACCTTGCGGACCGCCTCCTGGGTGCGGTTGTAGGAGGCGCCCGGGGGCGTCTGGACGTCGACCGTGAAGAAGCCCTGGTCCTCCACCGGCAGGAAGCCCTCCGGCAGGTTGACGAAGGCGTAAGCGGTCCCCGCCACCAGCGCGAGGTAGACCAGCATCACCCGGCCGGACTTCCGGATGAACGCCGCGGTGCCGCGGCCGTAGCGGGCGGTCTCCCGGTCGACGAACCGGTTGAACATCCCGAACACGCCGCCCTTGGCGTGGCCGTGGCCCTTCTCGATCGGCTTCAGGAAGGTCGCGCAGAGCGCCGGCGTCAGCGACAGGGCGAGCAGCGCCGAGAAGCCAATGGAGGTCACCATGGCGATCGAGAACTGCCGGTAGATGATGCCCACCGAGCCGGGGAAGAACGCCATCGGGATGAACACCGCCACCAGCACCAGGGTGATGCCGATGATCGCGCCGGTGATCTGCCCCATGGCCTTCTTGGTGGCCTCCTTGGGGGGCAGCCCCTCCTCGTTCATGATCCGCTCGACGTTCTCCACCACCACGATGGCGTCGTCGACCAGGATGCCGATGGCCAGCACCATGCCGAACATGGTGAGCACGTTCACCGAGAAGCCCGAGATCCACATCACCGTGACGGTGCCCATGAGGGCGATCGGCACCACGATGGTGGGGATCAGGGTGTAGCGGATGTTCTGCAGGAACAGGAACATCACGAGGAAGACCAGCACCACCGCCTCGACGAGGGTGTGCAGCACCTTCTCGATCGAGGCCTCCACCGCCGGCGTGATGTCGTACGGGATGTCCCACTTCAGGTCCGGCGGGAAGAACTGGGACAGCTCCACCATCTTGGCGCGGATCGCGCGTGCCGTCTCGAGCGCGTTGCCGTCGGGGGCGAGCGTCACCGAGATGCCGGCGGCGGGGCCGCCGTTGAGGCGCGTCGAGAACTGGTAGGCGTCGCCGCCGAGCTCGATCCGGGCGACGTCGCGCAGGCGCACGTTCGAGCCGTCGGGATTGGCCCGCAGCACGATGGCGCCGAACTCCTCGATCGTGCCGAGCTGGCCCTTCACGATGATCGGCACTGTGAGCGCCTGCCGGGTCGGGCTCGGCTGCGCGCCGACCGAGCCGGAGGCGACCTGGATGTTCTGGTTGCGGATCGCGTCGGTCACGTCCGAGGCGCTGAGCGACAGCCCGCGCAGCTTGTCGGGGTCGACCCAGACGCGCAGCGACCGCTCGGTGGAGTAGAGGGTCGCGCGCCCGACGCCGGGGATGCGCCGGATTTCGTTGATGACGTTGCGGATCAGGAAGTCGCCGAGGCCGACCTCGTCCATCGACCCGTCCTTGGAGACGAGGGTGATGATGTTGAGGGTCGCGGCCGAGGCCTCCTCCACCAGGATGCCCTGCTGGCGCACCTCGGCCGGCAGGCGCGCTTCCACGCGCTTCAGCCGGTTCTGCACCTCGACCGAGGCCAGCGACGGGTCGGTGCCGGGCTGGAAGGTGGCGGTGATGTTGACCGAACCGAACGAGTCGGTGGTCGACTCGAAGTTCATGATGTTGGCGGCGCCGTTCAGCTCATCCTCGATGAGCCGGGTCGTGCCGATGTAGAGGCTCTCCACCGACGCGCCGGGATAGGCCGTCGACAGGGCGATGGAGGGCGGGGCGATCACCGGATACTGCGCCACCGGCAGGTTCGGGATGGCGAGCGCGCCGCCGAGGCAGATGAACAGCGCCACCACCCAGGCGAAGACCGGGCGGTCGATGAAGAAGCGGGCCATGGTCGGGCTCTCCCCGGCTCAGTGGCGCGGCTGGACGGCGGCGGCGCGCCGCGCGGCCTCCGCCTTGTCGCCGGAACCGTGGTCGCCGGGCGCGTCGGGCGCCTCGTCGGCATCGTGCTTCGGGCCGGTCTCGCCGTGGACCGGGGTCTGGTCGAGGGGCTTCACCTTGGCGCCGACGGTGATCTTCTGGAAGCCGTCGACCACGACACGTTCGCCGGCCTTCAGCCCCGAGCGGATCAGCCAGTTCTGCCCGACCACCGGTCCGACCTCGACAGGCTGGCGCATGACGGTCTCGTCGCCGCGCACCACCCAGACCTCGGCGCGGCCGTCGTCAGTGCGCTGGATCGCCTGCTGCGGCACCGCGATCGCGTCGGAATCAATGCCCTGCTTGATCCGCGCCCGCACGTACATGCCGGGGAACAGCTCGTCGTGCGGGTTGGGGAACTGCACGCGCAGGGTCACCTGCCCGGTGCTCGGGTCGGCGGTGACGTCCGAGAACAGCAGCCGGCCGGCCAGCGGGTAGAGCGAATTGTCGTCCATGATCAGGTGGACGTTGGCGGTGTTGTCCTCCAGCCGCGCCAGCTCGCCGCTGGCGAGGTCCCGGCGCAGGCGGTTCAGCTCGCCCACCGACTGGGTGATGTCGACGTAGATCGGGTCGAGCTGCTGGATCGTGGCCAGCGCCCCCGTCGAGCCCGGCTCGATCAGGGTGCCCTCGGTGAGCAGCGCCCGGCCGATGCGGCCGGTGATCGGCGCGCGCACGTCGGTCCAGCCGAGGTTGAGCTGCGCCCGGTCGCGGGTCGCCTTGGCGCCGGCGACCTCGGCCTCCGCCTGCTTCTTGGCCGCGTAGGCGGCATCGTACTGGGCCTGGCTCGCCGTGGCGCGGGTGAGCAGCTGCTCGAGCCGGTCGGCCTGCTGGCGCGCCAGCACGAGGGCCGCCTCCTGGCGGGCGAGCGCGGCCTCGGCGCTGGCGAGCTCGACCTCGTAGGGCGCCGCGTCGATCTTGTAGAGGATGTCGCCTTCCTTGACCTGGCTGCCCTGCTCGAACAGGCGCTTCACCACCAGACCGGAGACCCGGGACCGGACCTCGGCGATGCGCATCGGTGCGACGCGGCCCGGCAGATCGCGCAGGTAGGGGATCGCCTGCGGCTCCACTTTGACGAAGCCGACCTCCGGCACGGGCGGCGGCGGCGGCGCGGCGGCCTGCTTCGGGTTGCAGCCGGCGAGGCCGACCATGAGAAGGGCCGCGGGCAGGAGGGCGGTCGCGCGGGCCGAGGCGCAGAACGCGGACGGAATTCTAGCGGACAGAGTGCGGGTCACGATTACCGACGCTCCTGAAAGCATGCGTCTGCTGAGGCTGGCGCGGAGCAGGAGCCCGCGCATCGTCGAGGCAGATCCCGGGACCGGTCGCGCGACCGGTCGGACGGAGATCAGGACAGGCGCGCGCTGGCGCCGGCCTCGCGGGCCGGGGCGCGCGTCAGGCCAGCCGTGGCGGCCGGTGCAGCGCGCCGTCCGGCGCGGAGGCCGGCACGGCGTCGGATCGGTGATCGAACGATGCGAAGACAGTAAGACCGGGCCGCGGCGCCTCGACCGGCGGGCGCGGCAGCCCGAGTTCGGTGAGGATCTCGCAGTCGGCGGCACAGAGATCGGTGCGGCCGAAGGCCGACCGCTCGGCCTCGGGCTGCGCGTCCGGCGCGCCCGACAGCATCGCCAGGCGCGGGCTCGCGAGGGCGCAGGACGGCCCCATTGTCGGCGCGGCCACGGCCGGCGCAGGCGCGGTGACCATTGCGGCCGTCGCGAGGACGAGCAGCGCCAGCACGGCGAGGCCCCGGGCGAGGCGGTCCGGCAAGGCCACGACAAGACGGGCCAGAAGGGCGACGGATCGGATCACGGAACCGAGATAAGCACGGCTGTCGCCCGGCGCAATCACCCACGGCGTCGCGCCGGTTCCGAAGCCGCTCCGAACGAGGCCTTGCGCGATAACGAGACCTTGCGCGCGATGAGGCGCCGCGCGAGAGTGCGCCCATGTCGGTTGAGACCCTGTACAGCCTGCGCCGTGCCGAGCCCGCAATCCGGGACCTCGACCGCGTCGTGCTGCTCGATCAGGCCGTGACCGATGATGGCGACGCGATGCCGGCTGGCACGGAAGGGACGGTGGTCTACGTGACGCAGGACGTACGGACCCTCATCGTCGAGTTCGCCGAGCCGGAAGGTGCTCTGGCGACCATCCCGGCCGCATCCACCGCCCTGGCCGACCGCCACGCCGGGTGAATACGCGCCGGCCGATCCCCGAGAACCTCACCGTTCCCGGCGGCAAGATCGGCGGTTATCTCTTGAATCCGGCTCACCCGAGCGGCGGTTCGAAAGCCAAGTTCTTCCGCGACCTCGGCTTCAGCGCCTAAGACCCCGTCGGCTTCGCCGATGCCGTCTTCGAACATGTCGGTGATCCGGATACCGGTAAGGCGTTCGTCGACACCGGCGGTTTGACCAAAATGGTCTGCGAGGGTCCGCTTCGGACGCCGAGCGGCCGTTGGACCCGCATCCGCAGCGTGTGGGTCATCACGGGCGCGAACGACGCGCAGCTCGTCACAGCGGTGGCCGCCCGGGATCGTCCCCGGACGTCGCACAGGCCGTGAGATCCCACCGGATCGGCCCGGCCCTCTTCTCGGAAGGCTCTGAGCCAAGCCAAAGTCCCGTGCCGAGGAACGGGTGTTGCCGACACCACACAGCCACGCCTGGAAGTGCCCTCCCCGGCCGCTCGGCCTCAACCTTGCCGCGAAGTCCGGGCCGGGTCGCCCGACGCGCGTGGGGCCGCCGCAACGGCCCGCGCCACGACCGACGGAGGATGGAGACCATGTCGAGACGGATCGCGATGCTCGGGCTCGCGGGACTTCTGCTCGGGAGCGCCCCAGCGGCGGCGAACCCGCTGGACCGGGGCCCGATCGCCGACTTCCTCAACGTCTTCCGCAGCCAGGCGATCCCGCGCGAGACGGTGGCCTGGACCGGCAAGGAGAAGCCCGGCACCATCGTGGTCTCGACGCGCCAGCGGCGGCTCTACTACGTGCTCGGCGGCGGCGCGGCGATCCGCTACGGCGTCGGCGTCGGCCGGCAGGGCTTCTCGTGGTCCGGCACCAAGACCGTCACCATGAAGAAGGAATGGCCGGATTGGCGCCCGCCGCAGCAGATGCTGGCCCGCCGCCCCGACCTGCCGCGCTACATGGCCGGCGGCCAGGACAACCCGCTCGGCGCCCGCGCCCTGTATCTCGGCTCGTCGCTCTACCGGATTCACGGCTCGAACGAGCCCGAGACGATGGGCGCGGCGGTCTCGTCCGGCTGCATCCGCATGACCAACAAGGACGTGGTCGACCTCTACGACCGGGCGCGCGTCGGCACCAAGGTGGTCGTGCGCGACTGACCCGCTGTGCGCGAGCAGGCATCGGTACGCGGTCAGGGTCGCCTGATCACCGCGTCCCGACCCCGCATGCGTGAGGTTGTCCAAGCAGGCTCCCTGCGGCGACGCGTCGGCGGTCCGTGCCGGACGGCATGCACCAGCCGACGTGTCGGCGACCAACGGTGGCGGCGGTCGAGAGACCCGCCGCCAGGCCGTTGCTTCCGGATGCACCGTGAGCCTTGGCGCGTTCTGCTCGATCGGGACCGCAACACGCGTCAGGATCTGGGATTTCCCAGCCGATGGCCGTCGGAAGCTCTCGCCGGCCAAACACAGCCGTGCCGCGATCAAGCGATGAAGGCTCTCCGTGGTCCGATCGGCATTCTGAGGTCGCCGAGAGGCACGGTGCAGGCCGGGCGCGGCGGAAAGACGTGGCGCGTGGTCTTGTAGGGATAGAGCTGGCCGCTGCGGGCGCGGGCAAGGACCTCCTGGCGGGTCGGCGCGATCTGCGCGCGCCACGACAGCAATTCGACGTCCGCATAGTCGAAGACGTAGACAGGGACCCTGGTGAGCCCCAGCGCGATGGCGGCTGCGAGGCGATGGTGGCCATCAAGGAGCGCATGGGCGGTTCCTTCGATGCAGATCGGTTGGGTCCAGGCGTCCTCCTCCAGGATCATCGCCACAACCTCCCGCACGCGGGACGGGAGTGTCTCTTCCGTCGGGCGCAGCACCGCGATCGGCAGATGAACGCAGTCCAGGTTGCTCATGGCCGGCTCCACATCGGCGGCAGCACGCAACGGCTTCAGGATCGACGCACCCGCAGCAGGAGGCCGCAGGAGACGAGGTACAGAACCGCGACGATGGGGAAGACGGCGGCGGCTCCCGCCGTCTGGGTGACGAGGCCTCCGAGGGCGACGCCGGCCATGGAGGCGACCTGCGTGGTGCTCTGCACGACACCCAGGATGTGGCCCTGACGATGCGCCGCCGCCTCGCGCGAGATGAGGCCGGTGAGGACCGGCGTCGTGGCGCCGAGGAGCACGCCCCAGAGGCCGTAGCTCGCCGCGAAGATTGCCACATGGGCCGTGGTTCCGGCGGCCAGCACGGTCGCGGCACAGGCGAGGGCAACGGCGGCGATGCCGGCGAGCGCCCTGGGCCGGGGGAGGCCCTCGAAGATCCGCGCCCAGAGCGCCGCGGACGCGATGAAGCCGCCCGCCATGAGGCCGTAGCACAGGCCGACGACCCAGTTCTCGACCCCGAAGGTCGTGCGCACGTAGAGGGCGAACGGCATCTGCGGCATGAGCCGGCTGGCGATCAGGCCGCCCTGCGCGAGCAGGAGACTGGCGATCACCGGATTGCGCCAGGCTGCGGCGGGCGCCGCTTCGGCGCGCGCGGTTTGCGGAGCCGCGGTTCCGCTCGGCAGGAGGGCGAGCACGGCGAGGCCGCAGGCCGCGCACAGCCCCGAGGCGGCGGCGTTGATCCAGAAGAAGCTCGCATGGTCGAGGATCACGCCGCCGAGCACGGCCCCGCCCAGGGAGCCGACATTGGTGGAGACCTGCAGGAAGGCGAACAGGCGGCCCCGGCGCTCGGCGGCCACGAGGCCGACCCCGTAGGCCTGGGCCGGGGCCGAGAAGCCGGCGCAGGCCCCCTGCACGAAGCGGAGCAGGACGATCGCCCAGGCATCGCCCGCGAGGGCCAGGCCCAGCTGGGTGAGCGCCACGCCCGCCAGGGCGCGGACCATCATCAGCTTGTGGCCGTAGCGGTCGCCCATCCGTCCCCAGAGGCTGCCGGTCAGGGCGATTCCCAGCATCGGGGCAACGTAGGTGCCGGTGGACGCGACGCCGAACACGGTCTCCGACGTGCTGAGCTCCCGGAGGCGCAGCGGCCAGAACGGCCCGCTCATCTCCATGGCGCCCATGGTGACGAGCTGGATCGCGAACAGCAGGCGGACGGTGCCGGTCGAGCCTGACATGTCAGCAGCCACAGGTCGCCGGATCGAGGGGGTTCGGCAGGGCGTGCTGGAGCCGATAATCGCTGTAGCGCAGGAGATGCATGCGCAGCAGCGAGCGAGCGGTCCAGGGCGCGCGCAGGAAGGCGTCGCGCTCCGCCGACCAGAGCGCCGGCTCGACCCGATCCGCCACCGCCGCGAAGGCCGCCTGCGTCTCCGCGCCCAGGATCTCCCAGAGCCGGGTGGCCGGCAGCGCGTACGCGGCGGTCAGGGCCAGGGCGAGTTCGTGCAGGTGGCAGACGAAGCACGCATTGAGGACGAGGGCGCGGACGGGCTCGATATCGTCGCGGAAGACCGTCGGCAGGATGCCGGGGTACCGGTAGGGCTCGAGCGTCAGCCCGCGCTCCTCGAGGAGCGGCGCGAAGGTCCGCCCGTCCCCGAAATCGCGCACGAGGATCCGCAGCGGCTGACCGTCGGAGTCGAAGACGATGCTGGTATTCTGCTGGTGCGCCTCCAGGCCGATTCCGTAGAGGAGGTAGATCGCCAACACCGGCTGCACGACCGTGCGGGCATAAGCCCGGAAGAACGCCTCCGGATCGCCGTTCCCGATCAGGGCGGTCACGAACGGCCGTCCCGTATCCGGGAGTGCGGTGAAGAGGGCCGCAACCGGCACGTGCAGGTTGCCCGCGCAGGCCGCGAAGGCGGGGGCCGTCGCGCGGAACACCACCGAGAGGTTCTTCCCCGGCGCGTCGTCGCGATCGACCGCGTGACGGTAATGATAGGCGACCTCCTCGGGATAGATCGCCAGCCGGCCGCCAAAGCCCTGTTCGCGGTCCAGGATGGTCGCGATGACGGCGCTGTTGCGCGGTCCCATGTGGATCGACTTCGCCTGCAGGCTGCGCTGCTCGCTCGTCATCCAGAGGGCGATCGGGAGCTTGATGAACGGCGCGTCCGGCGGTCCTTCGGGCATCATCGTGCGGAACGACATGCTCGGCGCGGTCTCGATCTCCGGCCCGTCGAGGATCAGGATCTCCTCGGCCGTCGCGTCGGCGAAGTGCGCGCGCACGAAGGCTTCGAGGTGCCAGGCGTGGATGGGCAGGGGCAGCCAATCCGCGGCGTCGAGGCCACGGGCCACGAGACCGGCCCGCCAAGGCTCCCACGTCTCGGGAAAGGCCGACGCGAACCACGCGTGGACGCTCGTCACGTGCGGCATCGTCTCGGTATGGGCCATGTCGGCCCTGAGGGCTGCGACCCGGACGGGGACGCGGGCCGCGAATTCCGGCGACAGGGCGGCGACCTCGGCCTCGCTCAGCCCGGGGCGCGTTTTCCAGGTGGGGTAGAAGGGATGCCCATCGAGGGCGCCCCATTGATCGAGCAGGATCGCGGTCGCGCGCACGTCGCTGTGCCGCCGCAGGTAGGTCGGAAGATCCGCCGCGCCGGCCTCGCGGATGCGGCGCGCGAGGTCCCGGTTCCAGTTCTGCCGGTGTCGGCGCGCCGCGACGTCGTTGGCGATGCTGTTGGCCATGTCGGCCTTCAGCCCGGCGAGGCCCTCCGGGCTCGGCGTGACGTCGAACTGATCCTGGACCAGGTCCAGGAACATGTCCGGATCCGCCACCGGTTCGCGCGCGCCGCTTGCCCGGACCCGCGTGATCGGACCGTGCAGGACGATCGTGCGGGCCGGTGCCACGACCAGATGCGCGAAGTGGAGATGGGCGCTTCCATCCACGAGCGGGAACCGCGCCTCACGTCCGTCGGGCGACAGAGCGAGGCGCGTCACGTCGAGGATGTTCTCGGCGAACAGGCAGCGCACCAGCCGGCGCAGGGCGTTGCGACGCGCATGGGCGAGCACGGTGGCCTCTTCCGGACGTGCGGGGGCGGCGACGGCAGAAGACGGGCCGGTCATTGCGCGGCTCCCGGCCAAGCCCGAGGCAGATAGGAGAGCGGCTCGCCCACGACGCCGCCCATGTAGCCGAGCGCCCAGCGGTGGATCTCGTCGAGGTGGGGGACGGGCACGGACAGGCCCGCGGCCATCCGCACGAGGAGGCCGAGCCCGTAGACCACGTCCTCCCGGAAGGCGCGGCTCGTCCGGTCGATCACGAAGCCGCCCGCGGCCGGGTCATGGACCAGCGGCGCCCGGATGCCGGCATAGGCCCGGTTCGTGCGCAGGATCGTGAGCATCGTGGCGGGGTCGGCGATCTGGTTGCCGTAGGCCTCGATGATCTCGGTTCCGAGCGGCTTGACCGAACTGAGGTCGATCCCGAAATGCCCCGCGGCGGCGCGGCGCAAAGCCTGGTTCTCGGCGTCGCAGCGCTCCAGGAAATAGGCCCCGAGCTCGGGGCAGTCCGTCCACCAGCAGAAGTCTTCGGGCAGCGTTCGGTCGCGCCACTGGCCGTAGGGACCGACGAGGCCGTAGACCACCGCGCCGTGCATGATCGGGTTGCCGGGGGTCAGGGTGATCTCGAGGTAGTCCTGCAGCATCTCCACGGGCGCCTCGAACAGCCGGCCCAGATGCGCGGCGAGTTCGGCACGGGCCTCCCGGCTCTCCCGGCGATGGGTCGCGGCGTGGAGCCTCTGCTTGGCCCCGCCCATCCGCACGCTGCGGCCGGGCACGAGGTCGAAGGCGGTGTGCGGCACGTCCTTCAGGCCCCAGATCACCGCGTTCGGCCGGTTGGCCAGGATGTCGGCGGCCAGCCAGTCGAACCCGCAGAAGCCCGGGATCGCGCCGACATAGACCGGTCTGTCACGGCGCAGGTGCGGGCCGATCGCCCGCAGCACGGCAGGCCGCGCGTCGGCCGGCACCGTGATCACCACCACGTCCGCGTGGCGCACCGCGCTGGCGGGATCCGTACCCACCTGCGCGGGCTCTCCGGGCAGGGCCGATCCGTCCGGCAGGCGGGCGACGATCCCGCCCGCGGCGCCGCCGACGACCGCCGGATTCGACGTGAGCCAGGAGACCCGCACGCCGGGTTGGCGGCTGAACAGCACCGCGTTGAGGTGGCCGGTTCGGCCGCCGCCACAGATCGTGACGTTGAGGGGCGTCATCGCGTCAGGCCACCGCCAGCAGCGGCACTTCGGGCCGGACGGCCGCACCCGCCCGACGGCCGAGCCAGGCGTCGAGGCGGTCCCAGACCGCCGGGTCGTGCAGACCCTTCGACTCCATCCAGGCGTCGCTGAAGATGGTCTGAAGGTACTTCTCGCCGCCATCGGCGACCGAGACGAGGACGTTGCCGGCGATCCGCCCCTCGGCGACGAGTTCCAGCGCCTTGTAGAGGGCGCCGCCGGTGGAGCCGCCGACCAGCAGCCCGTAGCGCCGGGCGAAGTAGCGCGCCGTCTCGAAGGCCTGCGCGTCGGAGACCCGCAGGCCGAGATCGATGCAGCCGTAATCGAGCACGAGGCCGACCGTGTCGCCCTCGGGCGTACCGGTGCCGGATTGGTAATACGGGTGACCGGGGCCGCCGAACACGATCGAGCCCTCGGGCTCGACGGCGGCGATGAGGGTCCGGGCATCGTGCGCCTTGAGGCCGCGGCCGATCCCCGTCACCGAACCGCCCGTCCCGACGCAGCCGACATAGGCGTCGATCCGGTCCCCGACCTGCGCGACCGCCTCGCGAACGAAGGCGCTGTAGCCGCCGGCATTGGCGGTGTTGTCCGACTGGTTCATGAAGATCGCGCCGGGGATCTCCGCGGCGATCTGCGCCGCGAGGCGCTGCCGCTCGACCACCGCGACCTCGTCCTCGCGGTACGTGCCCGTAACCGTGCGAATTTCCGCGCCCAGCGCCCGCATGACGGCGATCTTGTCCGGCGCGGCGTGGTGATCGACCACCGCAATGAAGCGCAGGCCGAACTCGACGGCCGCGATGGCGAGGCCGATGCCTGTATTTCCGGACGAGGATTCAACCACGACCCCGCCCGGCCGCAGACGCCCGGCCTTTATGGCGGCCAGCACCATGCTGTAGGCCATCCGGTCCTTGGTGCTGCCGCCCGGATTCATCTTCTCCATCTTGAGGAAGAGCCGCGTCGGCCCCGGTGAGACGGGGATCTGCAGGAGCGGCGTGTTGCCGATCAGATCGGAAACCTTGTCGACGATCATGGGGCGACCTCACTTGTCCCGGACGAAGATGAACGCACCGTCGGGGGATGGGCCGGCGACCAGCCGCGCGGGCATGGGATGCCGGTGGAACTCGTTCTCCAGCAGGTCCATCTGGTAGCCGGCCGTATTCGCGTAGATCAGCAGATCCCCGGCCTGCGGCGCGCTGTCGAACGCGAGCAGCCGGTGCGAGACGACGTCGCCGTTGAGGCAGCTGTGGCCGGCGATGGAGGCCCGCAGGGGCGCCGCGTCCGGCCCCCGGGCCGCGGCGGGGAGCAGGATCGGATCGACGAGGAACTCGGACGCGAACCAGGTCTCGCAGGCGCTGAAGCTGCTGCCCTCGACGAAGACGATTGCAGTGCCGTCCCCGATGGGCTTCGTCCGGATCACGCGGAACAGGCTGATCGCGGCCTGATCGACCAGGCTGCGGCCGGGCTCGAGGGCGAGCTGGAGGCCCGCCGACCGGAGATAGCCGGCGACCGTGGTTCCGCGACAGGGCGCCCGCAGCAGGCCGGCGATCCAATCCGAGGCGGTCAGGGCACTCCCGTAGGGATAGAAATCACCCGGAACCCGGCCGGTGCCGTAATGCTCGGGCCCCTGCTCCGCGAGGTAATGGGCATAGGCCTCCGGCGCGACGTAGCGCACCGGCAGTCCGCCGCCGATGTCGATCAGCCGCGCCGGCAAGCCCAGGCCCGCCGCAGCCTCCACCAGAGCGGCGACCTCCGCGATGGCCGCGGCGCGGCTCGCGTAGTCGTAGCCCGAGAGGTGGAGGTGGAACCCCTCGAAGGCGACGCGGGCGCCGGCCCGGCCGACGCGGCGAAGCCCCTCCAGCACCGCATCGGCGGCCATGCCGAACCGGGTGCGGCCAGCCGAGCGCGGACGATAGCGCAGCAGCACACGCGCCCGGCCGGCCGGCCCGAGGAGGGCGACGAGGTCGTCCAGCTCCTCCAGGGAATCCACGGCCACGAGGGCACCCGCCTCGGCGAGTTGCCGGAGGAACAGCGCGGTCTTGGCCGGTCCGGTCGCACAGATGCGCGCAGCGCCTGCCCGCACCGCATCCTCGAATTCGGCGGCGCTGGAGACATCGACCCCGACGCCGGCGGCGACGGCAGCCCTGATCAGGGCCTGGGACTTGTTGGCTTTGGCGCCGTAGAAGATGGCGTGATCGACGCGCGCTGCGGAGAGCGCGCAGCGCATCCGCGCGACGTTGCCCGCGACGGTGTGCGGCCAGACGATGTTGAGGGGCGAGCCGTGCCGAGCCACGAGCGCGTGCAGGCATTCGGGGGTGTCGCGGATCACCCGCTCGATCAGCGGATCGAGGAGCGGAGTCAGCGGTGGCGGCCCCGGCCGCGCGCGCCGCGCCGCCAACGGGGCGCTCAGCGTCACGCTCACAGGTCGACCGCCATCGACAGCAGGTAGGTGCGCGGCGCGCCCTGGAAGAAGGTCCCGAACGTGGCGACACCGGTCCAGTAGTTCGCCCCGGTCACGTTCAGCACGTGCGCGCGGAATGTCGTCCTGTGCGCGCCGATCACCGTCGCGTAGCGCAGGCCGAGATCGAGCCGTGCCCAGTCCGGCAGGGCCTGCGTGTTCGCCAGATCGACGAACTGGCGTCCGGTGTAGAGCACTGCGCCCTCAAGCGTCAGGCCCGGCGATCCCGGCAGATCCCACTCCGCGCCCAGGCTCGCCTGCACCCCCGGCACCCCGATCGGCCGGTGGCCCAGATTGGCGGCCAGGGCCGTCTTCGTGAGCACGCCGTCGAGCAGCGTGATGCCGCCGACCACCCGCACCTGCGGAGTGACCTCGCCGAACAGGCTGAGTTCGAGCCCGCTGACGCGCTGCTCGCCCGTCTGGGCGAAACGGTTCTGCGGCCCGAGCTCGCCGCCGGGCTTCGTGATCCGGAAGGCGCCGAGCGTGGCGCCGAGCCGGCCGAGATCGAGCTTGACGCCGGCCTCGACCTGACGGGCCACGTAGGGCGCCAGGATCTCGCCGGAGTTTCGCGCCACCAGCGGTGCCACGTCGCCGCGACTCAGGCCCTCGGCGTAGTTGCCGTAGAGCGAGACTGCGTCCCAGGGCCGGACCACGAGGCCGGCCACCGGGGTGGTGGCGCTCTTGTCGTAGGACGAGGCCAGGGTGCCGACATTCGACACGTAATTGTCGGCCTCGACGCGCTGGCGGCGCACACCGAGGGTCAACAGGACGTGCTCGTCCAGGGCCGACAGCGTGTCGGCCACCGAGTCCCCCGACAGGGTGCTGTCGGAGAAGCGCGGCCGGCCGGCGCTGTAGATCGGCGCGATGTAGGCGCCACGGGTGGGCGCGTAGAGGTTCGACAGGTAGGCGCCCCGGCCGGGGGAGACCCACCGGTCCGTGTCCTCCGTGTACGCGGAAGCCTGCACCGTGACGGCGTGGTGGATGAACCCGGTCTCGAAGCGCGCCCGCACGCCGCCGTCGGCCGTCAGCCGGTCGACGGCGAGAGCGTAGAATTGCGGTGTGCTGGTCGTGTCGCCGCGCAGGTTGAGAATCGTCGGGGCGGACTGGAAGTAGCGCTCCACCCCCGTCCGTCCGCCGCCGACATCCGCGAACAGCGTGAGCTGGTCGGTGACGTCGTACTCGGTGCGCAGCAGGCCGCCGTGATCGTCGATGTCCGAATACTCCCAGGGCTGGGTCGGGTTCAGGTGGCCGTCGGGTGCCCGCGGCACGGGCACGCCGGCTCTCAGGAGGAACGGACGCAACGGGGCGTTGAAGCGGTCGGTCTGTGCCAGCAGGTAGAGCCAGGCGCGGAACCGGTCGCCCTGGTAGTCGAGGGCCACCGCCCCGACGCCGGTCGTCTCGGTCTGGTGGTCGAAGGGCGTGGCGCCGCCGTGCAGGCTGCCGACCACCCGGGCGCCCCATTCCCGCCCTGGGCCCCAGCGGCGTGCCACGTCGACCTGGCTGCCGCCCCAGGCGGCCGAGCCGTAATCCAGGGTCACGCGGGTCGGGTCCTCGCCGGCGCGCTTGGGGACGATGTTGACCACCCCGCCGACCGCGCCGTTCGGCGAGAGCCCGGTCAATGCCGCCGAGGGGCCCTTCAGGACCTCGATGCGCTCCGCGTAGTCGGTGAAGATGCGGAAGCTCGGCGCGATCCCGTAGAGGCCGTCGAAGGCGACCTCGCCGCTGGTATTCTCGTTGGCCGGAAAGCCACGGACGGAGAAGGAATCGAACGGCGCCCCCGTAGTCTGGGTGGCGCGCACCGAGGGATCGAGGGCGAGGGCCTCGTTGACCGTCCGCGCCTGCCGGTCACGGATGAGGGTATCGGTGTAGCTGGTGATGCTGAAGGGCGCCTTCCGCGCCTCGGTGTCGCCGAGCACGCCCAGCCGTCCGCCCTGCGCGACCTGACCGCCGGCATAGGCCGGTATCGGCCCGCGGCGCGCGGAGACAGCCTCAACCGAGATTTCTTCAAGGGTGACGCCCGACTCAATCGGACGCTCCTCAGCGGACGCCGCGTTCAGGCAGCCAATCAGCGCCACGGATATGATTGCAATCCGCTTCCTGAAAAACGGATTGACGCGTTCGGCTGGCATCGTCGTCATAGAATTATTACAGTATACCGGGCGCAAGTTCGCAGATCGAAGATCATCTGCCGGAAATGTTTCCGTAGATGTCCTGCGGCACGCCTCTCTCATGACTCATATGATTCTGCAAGACTTGTTCGCCAGAAAGATCGTCTTTACAATTGTAATTGTTCAAAGATTGGAGACAAATCTAATAATTTGCCGAAATCGATACGCTCCTCTCGCAGATAACCGCAGGATATGACTTTTGCTATGCTGATATCGTGCAGACATCTTAGGCAATCGGAGAACGATGCTGACGATGGGCCGCAGTTTTCGAGTGCGCCGCTCGTCGTCGGTGCGCTTTTTCAAATCTGCACTTGAAGCCGGGATGATGACGGCGTTGGTACACGGAAGCCGAGGCCCACGGGCGTGACGGTTCGAGGGCGGCGCAGCGTCCTCTCCGCATGCTGACCGACGGCACGCCCCCTCGCGGAACGACTGCGCTAGCTCGCACGCAAGAGCTTGCTGGTGCGCCGCGCGACGTCCCGAGAGCCGCCGTTACGCCACTGACCGTTTGAGGATTGCAGTTGGACCTCCGCCTCTGATCCGAACGCGGCCATTGCCACTTGCGACCCGCATCCGCCGCTCGGCTTGCCTTCGGCGTTTCTCGGAGGCGGCCCTTCGCCAGCCGTCCGGCAACTCTGGCTCCGGGTGGATCGGGCTGAATTACCCAAGTGGTTCAGCGAACGTTGCGCGACAACTCACGTCCGAGCGAAGCGAAGGTCGAAGCAGATGACGGCACCTCGGCAAGTCGAACAGGGAGCTCTGTTCTACGCTTCGCCGAGCAGCCCCTCTGTCGGTGCCGCGTTCCTGATGTGGATGCTGACCATCGGCCAGGGCCGCTTTTAGTCCCGACGCGCTCATGCAGGTGCCGCATGTCTGGCGTGAGGCATGTGGTATACCAACACTCTGTGTGCGGTGCGATATCGCTTATTACGCACCGCACAACAGGACGCCGCCGATGACCCTTCTCACCGCCCTCGCCCTTCTGCCGTTCGCCGCCATCGCCAACTTTGCGGTCGCGGTGGCACTGGCTCATCACTTCGACGCCGACAGGCCCGCCGCAGGCTTCACCGGCGCGGTCCTGACCCTGGCCTGAGCCATGCCGGGGCCGTCTCACGCGGCCCGCCAGCCTCAAGCGTCGGCTGGAGGCGTATCCTTGACCGTCCGGATCATGGCGCGTTCCGCGCCTCGATCCGGAAACGCCCGCCCCATCCAAACGCGGGCCATCCCGAGTTTCGTCCATCGGCGCGTGCGTGCAATTCGGCCATCGGTGGCATTGGGCTGAGTCGCCGTCGAACGCGAACAGGCCGACTCCTCTCGTGCTGCGCCGCTCATTCAGCAAGCACGAAGGCGAGGCCGAGGATCGCCACCAGCAGCGCTCCGCCCGCGAGTTCCTCCCGCGGCTCCTCAGCGAAACGCGGCGACCGGCTTGCACTGGCAACACCTGCCCCGACGAGTCCGAGGATCAGGAAGCCGAGGCCAAGCAGATCGGTGATCTGAACGGACGGTAGCATAGGTCGGTCCTCCGCCAGAGGTGACGCTCATTCCTCCGGCCAAGCCCAATGCGCTTCGACATGTGCGATCAGCCCAAGCGCATGGTCGCGGACGAGGATTGCAGCCTGATCCGCGTCGCGGGCCTGCAGCGCGGCGATGATGCCGGCATGCTCGCGCATCGAGTCTTCGATCCTCCCAGGCCGATGGAGGAAGGTCGATCGAAGCGCCCGTATGTGGATGAACAGGTTGGCCGTCATCTCGACCATCAACCCACAGCCGCCGAGACGGATGATCGTCTGGTGGAAGTCGAGGTCGGCCTCTTCATAAGCGTTCAGCCGATCCGGCAATGTCGACCGATCGAAGTCTTGGAAGGCTTTGCCGAGCTCGCGAATATCGGCATCCCTGGCGTGCCTTGCGGCGGCGTGAGCTGCCAAGCCCTCGAGCGCGGCCCAGACCGTGATCATCTCGACGATCTCGCGCTTGGTCTTGCGCGTCACGAAGAGGCCGCGCCGCGGCACCGTGCAGACAAAGCCCTCCCGCTCCAGAAGCGTCAGGGCTTCTCTGACGGGCGTGCGGCTGATGCCGAGATCCTGCGCGATCTGGTGTTCGTGCAGCCGGATCTGGGCCGATCCGTCATAGAGATCCATCGCCAGGATCGATCGCTTGATGCTGTCGTAGGCCTGCTCACGCAGGCTCGCAGTCTGTCCGATCGAGGCGAGACCCAGAGAGGTCTCAGGAGGCTGCAGCACAGTCGGCTCCGGGAACGCGAGAATCGATCTTGGTGCCAAGTCCAGAGAGTGCGTCGGAGCGATGCGTCAGCGAAGCTGTGTCTCGCTCGATCGGCGGCGTACGCCCGAAGTCTCAAAGTCGTCTCGGGCGATCAGGCGTATCGATGAACTGACGCTATGGGTGCCGACGACGCGCGACCCGGCCCTTCATCTCTGCCCCGGCTCTGGAATTCCGGAGCCGGGGCATCGCGGGTCTGGCTCGGCCGCGGGGTGGCCGAGCCCGTCGCTCAGGCGTGCGCCAGCTTCAGCGCCGGAGCCGCCGCGTCGTTGTTCGCCGCGTGGTGCTGCTTGAGCATCGGCCGCAGCACCGCGATCGCCAGGACGGCGGCGATCAGGTCCATGGTCGCCACCGTGTAGAGGACCGTCGCCCAGGTCCCAGTCGCCTGCATGATCAGGTTGCCGACCGGCACGAACAGCGCCGCGAAGCCCTTGGCGCAGTAGAGCACGCCGTAGATCTTGCCGATGTGCTTCGAGCCGAAGGTGTCGGCGGCGGTGGCGCTGAACAGCGAGTAGACCTCGCCCCAGGCCAGGAACACCACGCCGGACAGGATCACGAAGGCCCACGGATTCGAGCCGAAATAGCCCAGGGCCACGATGCCGATACCCTCCATCGCGAACGCGATGAACATCGTCTTCTCCCGCCCGATCCGGTCCGAGACGAACCCGAAGAGCGGGCGCGAGATGCCGTTCATGATCCGGTCGAGCATCAGCGCGAAGGGCAGCGCCGCCATGGCGAAGAAGTACAGGTTGACCTGGAAGTTCTTCACCCCGAGATCCTGCGCGATCACGCCGAGCTGGGCCACCGCCATCAGGCCGCCCGTCACCGTGCAGGTGAACATCAGCAGCATCACGTAGAAGACGGGGGTGCGCAGCGCCTCGCGCAGCGTGTAGTCGCGCCGCGACTGCAGGACCTTGGTGGAGAACGGTACCTGCTCTTTGCGCGGCGCGCGCATGGCGATGGCGGCGGCGATGATGATCGCGCCCTGGATCAGGCCGAAGACGAAGAAGGCCTGGGCGTAGTTGCCGCCATCGATCATCTTGGCGATCGGCAGGATGGTGAGCGCCGAGCCGGCGCCGTAGCCGCCCGCCGTGAGGCCGACCGCCAGGCCGCGCTTGTCCGGGAACCACTTGAGCGCGTTGTTGACGCAGGTGGCGTAGACGCAACCGACGCCGATGCCGCCGGCCACCGAGCCGAGATAGAAGCCGCTCAAGCTGGTGGCGTAGGAGTTGATGACCCAGGCCAGGCCCGTCATCAGACCGCCGAACATGACGACGCGGCTCGGGCCGTACTTGTCGATGAAATAGCCCTCGATCGGGGTCAGCCAGGTCTGGACGACGACGAAGATCGTGAAGGCGACCTGGATCGCGGCGCGGTCCCAACCGAAGGTCTTCTGGATCTCGGGTACGAACAGCGTCCAGGCGTACTGGATGTTCGCCGCTGCAACCATGCAGATCACGCCGAGCACGATCTGCAGCCATCGATTTGTACTGGGTATTGCCGTAGCCGGCGTGGCATCTGGCATGGCCATGAGCTTCCTCCCTCAACCCTGCGCTGACATTCGGCGACGTGCTATAGACTTGGCGTGCACGCCGCCGCATTGCCGGCCCTCGCCGAAACCGTTTGTCAGGTTTCGATATTGGCATGGCGGCATGCATTATTCTGTGTGCCAGAGCCGATTGGCAAGCAAAATAATTCATATTTTGTGGTCACGGGAGCGGGATTATAAGTCAGCGCTGCGCGTACAACTTGATTGCGCTGTCGGCTGCGCATCGATCCTGGATTGCGCCGGGCTTCATAGCCTGTTGACAGTTTTGCGGACACGCATCTTCGGTGTGCTGGTGAAGCCGGAGATGCTTCATGCAGTGTCTGCTAGATTCCGGCTTCCAAGGGTGCGGTCGGCTCGAATAGCTGGCGACGGACCGTACTGATTCGGCAGATCAGCCCTGACTGGAAGCATTGGAGCTGAAGCGTGGGCAAAGGCCGACCACGGAGCGGGTCGTGCTTGTGCTGCGCCCGATCGAGGCCCGGGGGCGGCGCCGTGAACCGTCGCGAACCCACCCATACCGGCCTTTCCGCTTCCTGAAGCGGCGTTCGTATGTCCTCCGGCAGCCTCGCTGCGGGGCGAGAAGCGGACCTCGAGAAGCGGACCTGCGGCCGAACCGTTCTGCAGACGCGACCGTTCCGAGCGCCGAGAATGACGCCGCCCCCCGACATGGAAGTGTTCTGGTTCTGGATCGAATCCTGGGGCTGACTGCGAACGCGATCAGTTGATCAGACAGAAGCCGGCGTCCTCGTGCTCCACACCGCCAACGCGCTTGCCAGCCTCGCAGGGCGGGGCGATCGCGCGGACCTCACGGATGCGCGGCGACGCGGGCTCTGAGGTCACCGCAGAAGGCTCTATCCGCGCCGTCAGGCCGGCGCCGGCGGTCGCATCGCCGGAGGTTGCGAGCGGCACCGTGGTCGCGGCGGCTGCAACGGCGGCCTGGCCCGGCGTGATCGTGATGACGGGCCGGTAGCCGATCCGTCCGGCGGAGCCAGTCTGAGCTGCGGCAGCATTGGGGGCCGGCATGACGGGCCGCTGGGGCGCCACCGTACGCCCGAACGACAGGCGCATCCGTGCGCGCGCCTCGGCCGCGTTGATGCTCCCCACCAGGGCCAGAAATGCCACGCCCACCGCCACCCACGTCCGCATAGCCTACCTCCATCGCATCCGGACAGGATGCGCGGGAGGCCCTTCAAAAGTGCTGTGCTGATCACTTGATTTCGACGAATTGGCTTCCGGGCGAGCCGGCCAGCAAGGTCCGCTCCGATGCGTTCACCGCTCGGACGCGGACCGACGGAAATTCACCCTGAGCGATCAGTCTGGTTGCGCCCCCTGGCAACCGCCCGGATCGCCTTCGATGCCCCCCTGGAAGCGGCCATTCGCCGGCCGTCCAGCAACATCCGCTCGCGTGGAGAGCGGATCCTGGCCCTTCTCTCGGATGCGGACGCGGCGCATCTGCCCGATACGAACCCGGCTTATCGCTGACGATCTGATCCATCAGGCACAATCGCCTGCAGCTCAGAAAACACCCATCGCGGGATCAATACCCCGATGATCTGGCCATCTGCTGCCGCGAAGCGGACCGCGACGGTATCGCCCCCGTCGATGAATTCGGCACCGACAAGTTCGCGAACAGCGACAGCCGTCGCGACCGGCCTGTCCTCAGACATAAGTGGCTTCCCCCGTGACGGCCTGATAGCATGTACAGCAAGTACCATACCTCACGAATTCGTGAGGCATGCGACGATGACGGGAGAGCCTCAAGGCGTCAGGCGGCCGCTGCCGGGGGAAGCTTTTGGGGGGTGCATGTCGGACACCTGGATCCGAGACTTGCTTCAGCAGAATGCAGAGATCGTGGCGGCCGATGAGGAAGTAACCGCTCTGCTGCATCGTCTTCGCGAATTGCACCGCGCGGGACAGGACAAATCGGCGGCCGCGGGGCAGTTGGTGACGAAGTTAAAACGACTCCTGCGGCTGCGCGACCAACGGGACCGCGACCTTCAGAAGGGGGCCGACACATCGTGATGTCGTTCCCGGCCGGCGCAGCGGCTGACCATCCGCGTGAGCGGAGCAATCCAGGGCGGCGGGAATCGGCGAGCGCGGCGCGGCCGCCGGGCCGCGCTCCGCTTCCGAAGAGGACGGGAAACCGTCGTGGCCGCACCGGCCGCGTGCGCTAGATCGGCCTCTGACGCTCGGCCGAGACCACGATCGCCGCCGCGAGACCGGCGGCTGCCAGGTCCTCGACCAGCCCGCTGGCCCGGCCCGGCGCTGTGCGCGAATCCGACCCCCGAGCCGCGCGGCCGAGTAGCGTCCCGGCGACCGCCCCTGCGAGACCGGCCAGAGCCCCGTAGCCGGGGTGCGCGTGCCGCCCGGTCAGGGCCCAGCCGCCCGCCGCGCCGATGGCCAGCCGGATCGCGAACGACGGCGGGATGCGCCGGTCAGGCGCGAACGGCATCTTGTCCCCCGCCATCTCGGCCAGCGCCGCCGTCGTGGCGAGCGCCCGCGCCCCGGCACCGGCCGGAATGAAGGCGCCGCGCGTCCGGCCGTCCGCGGCGGCCCAGGTCAGGGCGGCACAGGCCGACATGCTGCGCATCCCGGCCACGAGCCCGAGGCCGAACGCCGTTCCGTATCCCTGCATGGCGCCCGCCTCTCGCCCTTCGACCTACGCTGAGGGCAAGACGGCAGGCGGCCCTCATGTTCCGGCCGGGGCGGCCCGAGGCAGCGTCGATGGCCAAGCTTGCCCTGTTGCGGCCCGACGCGTTCGGCTAGCATGGCCGCATGACTCGACGTGCCGTCTCGCGTCCGCTCCGCCATGCCGCCGGCCTCTGCCTCGGCCTCTGCCTGTTTCAGGCGTCGCCGGCCGCGGCCCAGGCGCTCCTGTGGCCCTCGATCGGCTTCGCGCCGCTGCCCTCCTTCGCGTGGCCCCAGACGGCCGAGGACGCGTATGGCCGCTGGACCGGCTCCTACGCCCGCCTGTCGACCGGGTACGCGGTGACCTCCTCCCGGCACTTCGGCAGCTATTCGGGCCCTACGATCGGCTTCGAGGGCGGCCGGATGTGGCAGGCGGGCCCGATCCTCTACGGGATCAGCGGCGGGTTCGACTATCTGGCCGGGCTCGACGGCACCCTGACGCCGGGCTACGGGCGCCTCGCCTATGCGCGCGACTTCGCCGGTGCCCTGGAGGTGAAGGTCGGGACGCTCCTGACCCCGGACGTGCTGCTCTACGCCAAGGGCGGCGCCGTGGCGCTCCACGAGACCCTGCGGGTCGGCCCGACGCCGTCGACGCTGCCGTTCACCCGCCAGGACATCGCGGTGCGGCCGGTGGCGGGCGTCGGCGTCGAGTGGGCGGTTACGGACCGCCTCTCCCTGGCGGTCGAGGCCGGGGTGGTGGGCGCCGGCATCCGCTGAGGCGCCGGACGGCTGGTCATCCCCCGCGCGCGCGGGCCCGCGGAGGCGTCGTGCGGCGCGCCGGCCGCGGGGCGCCCGGACCTGAGCCCGGATCCGGTGCGAGGGCCGTGAGCGGTGCGAGATCGCGCCAGCCATAGGCGACTTCCGTGAACCGGCCCTGGACGCGCAGACCCGCATCCCCGTCGAGCAGCGTGCCGCCACAGCCCTCGAAGAAGCGCCGGCCGGCCGCATTCTCGCGCAGCACCCAGAGCCCGGCGGCGCGGTACTCCGCCCGCTGCAGACGCGTCGCCATTCGGGCCATGAGCGCCCGCCCCGCCCCCCGCCCCTGTGCGGCGCGCAGGACGTAGAGGCTGCTGATCTCCCCGTCGAAGCCCGCCGCCGCCAGAACGTCCGAGCGCTGAGCGTTGCAGGTGCCGAATCCGACGGGCGTCCCGTCAAGCGCGGCCAGGTACGCCGCGCCGCCGCGCGTCGCCGGCGGATTGCTCAGAAGCTGCGCCCACCAGGCCTGCCGCACCTCGACCGTGAGGGCGGAGATCATCGTGTCGGGCAGGAGGCCGGTATAGGTCTCGTGCCAGGCGGTCACGTGGATCGCGGCGATCGCGGGCGCATCCTCAGGCCCGGCGCGCCGCACGGTCACGGCGCCCGCCTTCGGGATCCTGGCCGCCACGGCGTGCGGGTCCGGGCGCCCGTTCTACTTCGGCGCGAAGGCCCAGTAGTCGAGGTCGAGGATCACGGCCGGGTCATAGCCCTCGCCCGCGCGGTCCGGGAAGGCGCCGCAGGGCTGGTTCTTGGTGGCGACCGTGCGCAGGCGCAGGAGCCCGACATCGTCGCGGCCGACATCGGCCGAATCCAGCACCTCGCTCCAGGCATAGACCGTGTCGCCGGCGAAGAGCGGCGCCACGTGGCGGCCGGCATTGATGCCGGCGATCGCGAACACGTTGGCAAGCCCGTTGAAGCTGAGCGCCCGGGCCAGCGAGATCACGTGGCCGCCGTAGATCAGCCGCCGGCCGAACCGGGTGTCCTTGGCGGCGAGGCCGTCGAAATGGACCTTGGCGGTGTTCTGGAACAGGCGCGTGGCGATCTGGTGCTCGGCCTCCTCGACGGTCATGCCGTCGACGTGGTCGATCTTCTCGCCCACCGCGTAATCCGCGAAGCGGTGCGGGCTGCCGGCCAGATCCGTATCGTAGGCGGCGGCCGAGAGCGTCGGCAGGGCGCCCGCGAGATCCCGCGGGTCGACCACCTTGGCAAGACTCGGCACGTGCTCCTCGGCGATCGCGGCCTCGGGGTCGCGCTTGCGCACGAGGACCCAGCGGCAATAGCTCAGCACGGTCTCGCCGTGCTCGTCGGAGCCGACCGAGCGCACGTAGACCACGCCGGTCTGGCGGTTCGAACTCTCCTTGAGGCCGATCACCTCGGAGACGGTCGACAGGGTCTCGCCCGGATAGACCGGCCGCCGGAACCCGCCCTCGGCGTAGCCGAGATTGGCGAGCGCGTTGAGGGAGACGTCCGGCACGGTCTTGCCGAACACCATGTGGAAGGTGAGCAGGTCGTCGAGCGGGCTCTTCGGGTAGCCGAAGGCGCGCGCGAAGGCGTCCGAGGACTGCACGGCGAAGCGCGGCCCGTAGAGGCCCGTGTAGAGCGCCACGTCCCCCACCGTCACGGTGCGCGGGGTGGCGTGGCGGATGGTCTCGCCGAGGCGGAAATCCTCGAAGAAGCGGCCGGGATTCGTCTTCACGGTCGGGCGATCCTACTGCGCGTAAACGTAGGTTGCAGGCACGGCATACTCGTGCAGCAGGCGGCTGATGAACAGCAGCAGCAGGATCAGGATGATCGGCGAGATGTCGACGCCGCCGAGATTGGGCAGCAGGTTGCGGATCGGCCGCAGCACCGGCTCGGTGATCCGGTAGAGCACCTCGCCGATCTGCGCGACGATCGGATTGCGCACGTTCACCACGTTAAAGGCCACGAGCCAGCTGAGGACCGCGCTGGCGATGAGGACGTAGATGAAGAGCTGGACGACCGTGTCGAAGAGCCAGATCAGGGCGTTCATGCGGGTTCGCGCGCTATCCTCGGGGCGCCCGCGACCCAGCGCCGGAGCGGCGCGTGGCGGACGACGGTGAAACAGGAATTGACAGGCTGAGCCGCCCGCGCCTACAAGGCCGGCGCCTCGACGGGGCTGTAGCTCAGATGGGAGAGCGCCGCAATCGCACTGCGGAGGTCAGGGGTTCGAATCCCCTCAGCTCCACCACTTATTTTTCGTGTCAGAAATACGAGTGGTGGCAATGGTTTAGGAGGTCGCTCCCCGAGCTTTCTCCCCAGGTCTCCCCATCCAGAGGGTGTACTTCTCCCCAAACCGCAGCACGCGCTGCGAATCCGTTCCTTCGTTCGGTTCCTTCGCCGTTGTGCAATCGCGGCGCGCTCCGCAGCAACCGAATCGCACGTCGGATCAAGCATACTTTATCGCCCGACGCATGTCGCGCAAAGGCATGAAACTAGCCGCGCTCGGCTTCGAGGTATGCCCGCCAGGACATCGCGTCGGGCGAGCACGTTCATCTGCACAACATGGAGATGCGCGACGGTGCCGTCGCTCACGATTTCTGCGCCGATGCCCGGCCGACGCCGCTGCTCCCCGAAGCCGAGCGGCCCACCTTCCAGGGCTACCGGCGGCCGAACGGCGACATCGGCACGCGCAATTACATCGGCATTCTGACCTCCGTGAATTGCTCGGCCACCGTCGCCAAGGCGGCCGCCGACCTCATGAACCGTACCGGGCTCGCCGGACACCCGAACGTCGACGGGGTCGTGGCGCTGACCCATGGTGGCGGCTGCGCCATCAACACGGCCACCGAGGGCTACCGGTTCCTGGCGCGCACCCTCTCCGGCTACGCCCGCAACCCGAACTTCGGTGGCATCCTGATTATCGGCCTTGGCTGCGAGACGAACCATATCGGCAAGCTGATGGAGGAGTCGCGCCTGTCGGAGGGGCCGTTCCTGCGCACCATGACGATCCAGGGGATGGGTGGCACCCGCAAGACGGTGGAGGCGGCGGCCGAGGCGATCCGCGGGATGCTCGACGCGGTGAACGCGGTCGAGCGCGAGACCGTGCCGGTGTCGGGGATCAAGCTCGCCCTCCAGTGCGGCGGCTCGGATGGCTACTCGGGCATTTCGGCGAACCCCGCACTCGGCCACGCCGCGGACCTGCTGGTGCGGCACGGCGGCACGGCGGTGCTGTCGGAGACGCCGGAGATCTACGGTGCCGAGCACCTCCTCACCCGCCGGGCCGTCGACCGGGCGGTGGCTGAGAAACTCGTTGCCCGGATCGCGTGGTGGCGCGACTACACTGAGCGGCACGGGGCGGAGCTGAACAACAATCCCTCCCACGGCAACAAGGCCGGGGGGCTGACCACGATCTTGGAGACGTCCCTCGGGGCGGTGGCCAAGGGCGGGACCATGCCGCTCACGGCGGTCTACGAGTACGCCGAGCCCATCGACCGCAGCGGATTCGTCTTCATGGATACGCCCGGCTACGATCCCGTCGCGGTGACGGGCCAGGTCGCAGGCGGCTGCAACATCATCTGTTTCACCACCGGCCGGGCTCCGTCTCGGGTTTCAAGCCGGCACCTTGCATCAAGATCGCCACCAACTCCGAGATGTACGCCCACATGGAGGAGGACATGGACATTGACTGCGGCGGCGTCGTCACCGGGCAGGATACGATCGAGGCGGCGGGAGAGCGGATCTTCGAGCGGATCATCGCGGTCGCCTCGGGCGAGCGCTCGCTGAGCGAAGGCTACGACTACGGCGACAACGAGTTCGTGCCCTGGCCGCTCGGCGCCGTGACGTGAGCGAGGCAGGCAGCGTCCGCGGGCGCGGATCCCGGACCCGCACCGCACGGCCGGGGCGGGTCGTGGCTGCGCGCCGCCGTCCAGCCTATGCGCTGATCGGCGACGCGTTGCGCGTCGCCATCGAGGCCGGCAGGCTGGCCCCAGGCTGCGTGCTGGTGGAGAGCGCAATCGCCGGGATGTTCAAGGCGAGTCGCTCGCCCGTCCGACAGGCCTTCGCGGCCCTGGAGGAAGCGGGTCTTGTCCACCGCTTCGACGGCCGAGGTGTCGCCGTCGGCGGTGCGCCTCCGGACCGGCGCCTCGCCGTCACGCCGGACCTGATCGAACTCGACGGGGAACTTGGCCCGGACGAGGGCTGGGAGCCGTTCTATTACGCGCTTGAGCGCGACGTCATCCTCGCCTCCCTCCTCGGTCGCTTCCGCGTCAACGAGCTGGCGCTCGCCCGACATCTCAGCGTGGGCCGCACCGTCGCCCGTAACCTGCTCCTGCGTGCGCAGGGCGTCGGGCTCGTGACAAAGGAGGGGAATGGTCAATGGCAGGTCATTCCCCTCGACAGCACGCGAGTCGAGCATCTCTACGACCTACGCCTCATCCTCGAACCGCCGCTGCTCCGCGCCGCGATCGGGCGCATCCCCGCTTCGGCCCTCGCCGCGATGGAGGCGCGCCTCGTCGAAGCGGCCCGCGCGATGCCGGACCCCGACATCGCCGGGCTCGATGTCCTCGAGAACGACCTGCACGTCGCCTGTCTTGCCCACAGCCCGAACACCGAGATGGCGGAGGCCTTGCGCCGGACGCGCTGCCTCCTCGTCGTCGGCAAGCACATCCAGAATGCCTTGCCCGACCGACCGGGAACCGACCCGTTCATGGACGAGCATCTCCACGTGCTCAATGCCGTCCGGGCGGGGGATCACGAGACCGCCTGCCGCGCCCTGAGCGAACACCTCGTCTCATCCAAGGCGAAGGCGCTCAAGCGCCTGAAGGTCTTCCAGCTCGGACAGCCTGACGTGAAGTCTCCGTATATCATCCCAGGGTCGTCGCATTCGTCCGGCCATCTTCGGGATGATGCCACGCACGTGGATCGATAGGACCGCGTCCGGCGCGCCTATCCGAGGATCTGGGATGACCGAGCGGGACACGAATCCGGACGCGATCGCTTGCCGACCGAGCCATGCCGGCCGGCGCGTCCTCGTCACGGGAGCCGGCCGCGGGATCGGCCGGGCGATCGCGGAGGGGTTTGGCCGGCGCGCGGCCCTGGTCGGCGTCGCCGACGTGAACCCGGAGGACGTGGCGGCGACGGTTTCGGTCATCGAGGCTGCGGGCGGGCGCGCCCTGCCGTTGCAGTTCGACGTCGCCGACTACCCGGCGACCGAGGCGGCCCTGTCCGAGGCCGCCGCGGCGCTGGGCGACCCGTTCGACACAGTGGTCAACAATGCCGGCATCTCCCCCAAGCACGCCGGGGCGGCCCACCGCGTCTGGGAGATGGATCCGGCCGAGTGGAGCCGCGTCATCGCGGTCAATCTGACGGGCGCGTTCAACACCGTTCGGGCGCTGTCGCCGGCGATGTGCGCGGCCGGGCGCGGCTGGATCGTCAACCTGTCGTCGGTGGCGGGAAAGACCTACTCGCCGATCGTCGCCTGCCACTACGCGGCGTCGAAGGCCGGGCTGATCGGCCTCACCAAGCACCTCGCCGCCGAGCTCGGGCCGTTCGGCATCCGCGTCAACGCAATCGCCCCGGGCCGGATCGAGACCCCGATGGTCCGAGCGGTAGGCCGCGCTGTCAACGACGAACAGGTTCGCCTGACCCCGATGGGCCGCCTCGGCGCCGCCGAGGAGGTCGCGGATCTCGCCCTCTACCTCACCTCCGCCGAAGCCAGCTTCGTCACCGGCCAGACCGTCGACGTCGCCGGCGGCCTCTACATGACGTGAAGCCGGAGCCGGTCAGGACAACAGATGGACGGAAGGACGGCCATGAACAGCGCACGCACCGCGGTTGGGATCACCGGGCGGACCCGGGTCTACGGAATCCTGGCGGACCCAATCTACCATGTGAAGGCTCCCGAGGTGATGAGCGCGCTGTTCGCCCGCCACGGGATCGACGGCGTGCTCGTCCCGCTTCACGTGCCGGCGGACGGCTTGGCCACGGTGATGGACGGGCTGAGGCACCTGCGCAATTTCGGCGGCTTCATCGCCACGGTCCCGCACAAGACGGCAATGACCGACCTGTGCGACGCGCTCACTCGCGAGGCCGAGCAGATCGGGGCGGTCAACTGCGTACGGCGGGAGGCCGACGGGCGCATGGTCGGCACGATGCTGGACGGGGTCGGGTTCGTCGAGGCCTTGCGCGCCTCGGGCCTGGAGCCCCGCGGCCGGAGCGCGGCGCTGGCGGGGGCTGGCGGCGCGGCGAGCGCCATCGCCTTCGCGCTCGCCGAGGCGGGCGTCGCGCGCCTGACGATCCTGAACCGCACCGCCGACCGCGCGCAGGCGCTGGCGGAGCGCCTGCGCGCCGCCTATCCCGGGCTGGTGGTCGCCGCCGAGGGCGCCCAGGCGGAGCACGACCTCCTCGTCAACGGCACGTCGCTCGGGATGCGTCCGCAGGACGCCGCGCCCTTCGATCTGAGCACCCTCCACGACGGGCAGTTCGTCGCCGAGGCGATCATGGATCCGGAGACCACGCCGCTGCTCGCCACGGCGCAGGCCGCGGGCTGCCGCATCCAGAAGGGCCTGCCGATGCTGGAGCACCAGATCGCCCTGATGGCCCGCCACATGGGCGCCCTCTGAGGCCGGATCCTGGGGCGAACCGTGGCGCAGACCTTGGCACCGACCGACACCGACGCAATTGAGGCGGGCGACTTCGACTACGTGATCGTCGGCGGCGGCACGGCGGGCTGCGTCCTCGCCAACCGGCTGACCGAGTCCGGGACGCGCCGGGTGCTGCTCCTTGAGGCGGGGGGACAGGCGCGCAGCCCCTGGGTCTCGATCCCGGCCGGGTTCAGCCGCCTGCTCCAGCACCCGTCCTACAATTGGCGCTTCCGGACCGAACCCGAGGAGGCGACCGGCGGCCGGGTGATCGCGGTACCGCGGGGGAAGGGACTCGGCGGGTCGACGCTGATTAATGGCATGATCTACGTGCGCGGGCAGCCGCAGGATTACGATGCCTGGGCGCAGGCCGGGTGCCGCGGATGGGGCTTCACCGACGTGCTGCCCTACTTCCAGAGGCTCGAGGATTACGACGGGGCGGCCGATCCGCTGCGCGCCCGCGGTGGCCCGCTGCCGCTCACCGAAGTCTCCGAGCGGCCGGCCATCGCGGAGGCCTTCATCGCCGCCGCGCAGGCGGCCGGGTATCCGCGCAATCCCGACTACAACGCGGCGAGTCAGGACGGCTTCGGCTATTATCAGGTCAATCAGCGGCGCGGGCGGCGGGTCAGCGCCGCCGACGCCTACCTGAAGCCCGCGCTGGGACGCGCCAACCTCGCCGTCATGACGGACGCGCACGTCCTGCGGCTGACTTTCGACCGGGAGCGGGCGAGCGGCGTCGCCGCGCTGGTCGGCGGGCGCGAGCGGCTGTTCCGCTGCCGCGGGGAGGTGATCCTCGCTGCGGGCGCGGCTCAGACACCGCAGATCCTGGAACTGTCCGGCCTCGGCGATCCGGCGATCCTCTCCGGGCTCAGCGTGACGGTGCGGCGCGCGCTCCCGGGCGTCGGCGCCGACTATATGGACCATTACTGCACGCGCATGAACTGGCGCGTGCGCCTGCCGGTGACGCTGAACGAGCAGACGCGCGGCCTCCGCCTCGGGCTCGCGGCGGCGCGCTATCTCGCGACTCGGCAGGGGATCCTGTCGCTCGGGACCGGCCTCGCCCACGGCTTCGTGCGCACGCGGCCCGGACTCGACGGGCCCGACGTGCAGTACTTCTTCATGCACGCGAGCTACGCCAACGCCGCCGAGCGCAAGCTCGACCGGCTGCCCGGCATGACGATCGGCGTCACGCAGTTGCGGCCGGAATCGCGCGGCACGATCCACGCCGCCTCGCCCGATCCGCTGAAGCCCCCGGTCATCCGCCCGAACTTCCTCGCCACCGAGGAGGATCGTCGAGCGATGGTCGAGGGCATGAAGATCGCCCGGTCCATCGTCGAGCAGGCGCCGATGGACCGCTTCCGCGGGGCCGAGCTCACCCCGGGACCCGCGTGCCGGACCGATGCGGACTGGCTCGATTTCGCCCGCCGCGACGGCCAGACGATCTACCACATCTGCGGAACGTGCCGCATGGGCGGCGATCCCGGGTCGGTCACGGATCCGAACCTGCGCGTGCGCGGCGTGACCGGCCTGCGCTTGGCGGACGCCTCGATCATGCCGCGCATCGTCTCTGGAAATACGCAGGCGGCTGTGTTCATGATCGCCGAGAAGGCGGCCGACTTGATCCGGGCCGATGCTTGATCTGTTCTGGCCATCGCGCCCAGGTGCGCGTACGGCAGGACTGCGCCGGCCCCGCACTGCGCCGATTGCGGTCCCGTTGTCGGCCGCGCTGCGCAGCAGATCTCAGTTCAGAGGCGTTCAGAAAATCCGGCACCTGAGGATCGACGTCATGCTCTACATGGTCCACATGCAGGTCAATATACCGACCAGCCTGCCGAAGTCGGAAGCAGATCGCCTGAAGGCCGAGGAAAAGGTTTACGCGCAGAAGCTCCAGCATGAGGGGACATGGCGGCATCTCTGGCGCATTGCTGGGCAGTACGCCAATTACAGCGTGTTCGACGTTCCCGACAACGACGAGCTTCACGAAATCCTGAGCTCGCTGCCGCTCTATCCGTACATGTCGATTAGCATCTCGCCTCTGGCGTAACATCCTTCTGCCATCGCGGCCAACTGATGGATCAACGACCATGCCCTACATGATCGAGACCTTCGACAAGGCCGGGAGCCTGGAGATCCGTAAGGCGAACCGTGCCGAGCATCTCGTCTACCTCGACAGGATCAAGGATCAGCTCCTGGCTTGTGGCGCGAAGCTGAACGACGACGGAAGCGATGCCGGCGGCGGCCTGTACGTGGTTGACGTCGAAAGCCGCGCGGATGCCGAGGCGCTCATCCACGCAGACCCGTTCTACAAGGTGGGCCTGTTCGAGCGCGTCGAGATCAGACGCTGGCGCAAGGCCTACCTCGACGGCCGAAGCTATCTCTAAGCGCGCGAGACAACGTTTTCCGCCGGGCGCGGTGGCGACCGGTGGCACCGCCGCGCCGACGACCGTCCATCGAAGCACAGCGGCCGATCAGGGGGCTGACGCGCAACCGTCTCGAACGGGGCGCGGCACATCGGATGAACCGCGCCGCTGTTCAGCGCCACGCCATGGCGCTGCTCGATGTCTCCGGCGCGGAGAGAGCGCATCAAGAGCAATAAGCAGGGGAGGATATCATGATCTGTCGTACCTTGGTGGCAGCCGCTGCGTTCGGCACCGCCTCTCTCACCGTCGTGCCGGCATCCGCCCAATACGCTGATGGCGGCATCAAGATCGGCATTCTGACAGACATGTCCGGTGGTTATTCGGATCTCGCCGGCCGAGGATCCGTGACAGCCGCCCAACTCGCGGTGGAGGATTTCGGCCGTACGATCAATGGCCGAAAGATCGAGCTGATCTTCGCCGATCACCAGAACAAGGCGGACATTGCTTCCTCGATCGCGCGCCGCTGGTTCGATACCGAAGGTGTCGACGCAATCTTCGACACAAATTCCCCGGTCGCGGGTCTGGCCGTGCGCGAGGTCGCGCGCAGCAAGGGGAAGATCGACATCAACTCCGGTGCCGGTTCCATGGCGCTGACCAACGCCGCCTGTTCGCCGACAGGTGCCCACTGGACCTGGGACACCTACTCCCTCGCGGCCGGGACGGCCTCCGCTCTGGCCGATGATCCGAAGAATACGTGGTTCTTCATCACGGCCGACTACACCTTCGGGCACGACCTCGAGGCGCAGGTCACCCGCGTCGTCAAATCGAAGGGCGGCACGGTGCTCGGCTCGGTCAAGCACCCTTTTCCCAATCCCGACTTCTCGTCCTACCTGCTCCAGGCGCAGGCCTCGGGCGCGAAGATCATTGGCATGGCCAATGCCGGCGCCGACACGATCAACACCATCAAGCAGGCGAGCGAGTTCGGGATCCTGCAGGGTGGACAGCGATTGGGCGGCCTCAATATCTTCCTGACCGACATCTATTCCGTCGGCCTGCCGGCCGCTCAGGGCATGATTCTCACGACGGGTTTCTACTGGGATATGGATGAGCAGACGCGCGCCTTCGCCCGGCGCTTCGGCGAGCGGATGGGCGGCAGGATGCCGACCATGGTGCAAGCCGGAGACTATTCGGCCGTGCTCCACTTCCTCAAGGCGGCTGAAGCCGCCGAGACCGACGACGGCCTTCGGGCGATGGCCAAGATGCGCGAATTGCCGATCCAAGACTTCTTCGCGCGGAACGCCAAGCTGCGCCCAGATGGACGCATGGTGCACGATATGTACCTCGCCCAAGTGAAAGAACCGGCAGAATCGAAGGGGCCATGGGATTTTTATAGGATTCTGAAGACGATTCCTGGCGAGCAAGCGTTCCAGCCTCTGTCCGAAAGCACGTGCAAGTCGGTGAAGGATTGATACGCACCTTCGCGATGCACTGTGCGCTGCGACGATCAACCGTTCGCGCGCAGCGCGGTTATAAGCCGGGGTGCAGGAGAGCCAGTTTCTCCCGCTTGCATGCTGAAGCCGTTGGTCTGCTTTTCCGGCGAGCCTTCTCGGAAGCGGATCGGCCGCTCTCGGCCACCTTCGGTGATTCTGGCTCGACCAGACTTCCAGCAAGCGGACCTTCTGAAGGGTTTGAGAAGGGCCGATTTCGTTGAAAGACTCGCGGTTGGCTTAGACCGGGGGCTTGGCCGAGGGGGGCTCCGGCCGATCAGGCTTGGCTCGGCTGCCGCCGGCAGGATCAGCTTGGCCAGCTCCCGCAGGTTGTGGGCGGCGGCCGCGAGGACGAACTCGTCCCGGGCCCCGTCTGGCCCCCGCAACCGAAGCCGATCCAGCTTCAGGATCCGCTTGCGGTCGGCAAACAGTATCTCGACCTTCTTGCGCTCCTGCCGCGAGGCACGGCCCGCCTCCGAGGCACAGGCGTCGCGCGCCATTTGTTGGGCGCTCAAGTGAATCGAGCGTGGGATCTTGTGGGCGGATGCGTTGGGGCAGCATCGTCGCTTAAGCGCAGGCATCGCAGTCGTGCTTGCTCGCGCGGTAGCGCAGCATCCCGTCTGCGTCGACGAGCGGGGGCGGCGTCCGATAGACCTTCCGACGTTGTAGCAGGTGCGTGCCGGCCGGGCAGATGTAGGCGTTGGCGCCAAGGTCGTAGGTAAAGGCCGACCGGCAGAAGGTGCCGTCGCGGCGTCCGCACTTGTCGAAGACGGGGATGTGCGGCTCTCGATGCCCTGGTCGCGGACGAGCCAGCCCAGCATCGCGGCCGCATCGAGATCGACTGAAACACCGTGGAGCGCGCGATCCGGTTACTGGATTTGAATCAGAAGAATGCCCTGTTTGCTGGTTCGGAGGGTGGGCGCGAGCACTGGGCGGTAATCGCCTCGTTGATCGCGACCTGGAATCCCATCTGCGGAGAGCCGCAGGCCTACCTCGCCGACGTCATCACCCACATCGTCGAGGGTCATCCCCCGCGGTACTTCGACGAACTTTCGCCTTGGGCCTACTCA
This sequence comes from Methylobacterium sp. FW102-HT35C08, assembly GCF_058790235.1. Taxonomy (NCBI): domain Bacteria; kingdom Pseudomonadati; phylum Pseudomonadota; class Alphaproteobacteria; order Hyphomicrobiales; family Methylobacteriaceae; genus Methylobacterium; species Methylobacterium sp. FW102-HT35C08. Next base: position 4,482,650 of record NZ_JBYTCL010000002.1, read on the forward strand.
GGCGCATCCACGCTTCGAGCCACGGCCTGAAGACAGCGCTTACGTCGATCGAGATGGTACCCGAGGACCGCTGCATCGCCGTCAACCGCGACGCCTACACGCCCGCTTTCGCATCAGATGGCATAGACCGAGTGCGTGACCTGATCGCCGAACTCGCCGAGGCTGCCCTTCCGCTCAATCCAGGTTGACCGTAACCTCCACCGCATTCCTACGCCACAAAGAGGCGCGCGCCGCTCGGTCCATGCGCTCCTCATCGACCACCGTCCCACCAGGTTAACACGCAGCGCTCAGAGCGGGCGCGGTCCAGGACGGGCGGTGCAACTAAACTGAACGGATGCGGCAACTCTCCTACGTCGCAACAAATCACAGCGACTGAACCACAGATAACGCCGCTACATTCAGCTATCTACAGCAGGAACAAAACAGAAGAATGGACGACAATTTGACAATGGAACAATTATATTAAGTGTGCTTTGCCCTTGTTCTAGCTAAGATGCCCACTGTCAACGATAACACCGGTGGAAAAGCTCTCGGAGCAACCCCTTCAACAGCAACGATATCAAAGTGATTGGATATTTCTTCTATCAAATCGAAATAAGAGAAGCCCTTGTGTTCGTCGCGCTCGATGCTTTTACTATTGAAACAAGTTGCGGCAATTAGTTCCCTAAGATTATACGTATAACTATCTCTGAATCCGAGCACCCTCTTTAACACATATTTTAATAGGAAAACGGGACCCAACTCGTTGGGCACGGAAACGATCAACATGCCGTCCGTTATCCGGGCCAGCTGCGTCACATATTCCCTAGCGACCGGCGGCGGCAAATGCTCAAGCGTCTCCAATGCAACAGCTACGTTGAAGGCGCCATCTGCGTAGGCGCCGAGCGATGAAGGGCTCCTTGTCTCGATAAACGTTATCTCATGCCGGTCTTTGAAGCGCTCACGTCCAAGAGTAAGCCCGCCCTCCCAATTAGCGTCTAACCCAACGTAACGCTCTAAGGGGGCTGCGATGTAATCAATCGTCCGTGCATCAAAGCATCCAAGCTCCACTATACGCAATGGACCAATAACAGCCGTGGACACATTATCTCTGAACCATTCAAATCGCGAAGTATGATATGATCTCCGCAATACTGACCCAGCAAACAGCCTGGCGTTATAGTCTGCTCTCTGTTCCATCCCGCTCTCCACGTTTTCTCGACGGCGGAAATTCATCGTATGTTACCGGTTATGACGGACAGTTTGCGATTAAATCATAACTCATCATGTTAGTTATTCTAATTGCCCGACTTTTAACTTATTCCTAGAAAGTTATTCACTCTCATTTCGTACTGCGGATAATTCTCACCCCGCCTATCTTTGCTTCTTTGTCGCTCGTATTATCATCGAGCGTGAGTGCTCGAATGGCAGCGGTCGAAGTCCTGCGGCCTCAACTAAGCGACGCATTCTTTTTTTCGTCTGAACTGTCTCGCAACTTCCCGAGAGCCTGATCTGGCGCCCGAATATCGCGAGTATCATACCGTTCAATGACACAAATGTCCGACTTAATATTGCCCTCACATTGAAATGCACCAAATCGGTGTATAATCTCCTGAGCAAGTATTTCGGCGGATGCATCGTAGCCCAAAATTCACCATCAACATCTAAAACACGCTCGATCTCGAACATAGCTTGCGAGAGATGCATATATGGGAGGGACCCTTTCGAAAAGACGAAGTCGAAATGTCTGTCGGGAAAGGGAAGATTTTCTCCAGCAGCAACGGCCAGATGAATATTATCCGGAACCATCTTCAGCCCTGCCGCGACGGCGACCGGATCGACATCGACTCCCCAGGCTTGGCATTTCGGCCCGACATGCAAAGCCATCAGCGTCTGGCCCATGCCGCACCCGACGTCTAGTATACGTCGATGATGCGGTCTGATGAGCGGCAATACGTGCCTTGGATCACTTGGATCTAATGCAATCTGCAATTCCAACTTATGGTAGCTGATTACGCTCATCGCGTACTCTCCATATGACTATTAATGTCATCGCGTTTCAAATACACCTGCCCTGCGTATGGTGGCGGGTTGTTTCCAAACGATCGAAACCGAATGTATAACAAAACAATGTGCCGAATGGGTCGAGGATGAAATGCAATTTTGAATTGGAGTACGATGTTTTCGAAGCGGCTAGTCCTTTCTGGAGTTCGGTTTCGTCAGAAGACCGTGCCAAGGCTGGCAATTTCCTGCATCATAGGCTTCAAAACACGCGCACCGGTCTGCGACAGATGACCGCCATCGAAGTAGAGCAGTTGGCCAGTCCGATCTTGGATCGCGCACATTGGGGTGCAGAAATATGATTCAGGGTGGAATAGACGGAGGTTAGCGAGTTGCGAGGCAAGAGCGCCAAGCTGCTCGATGGCGGCTCGGTGGCTTCGACCGTAGTCGTCCAAGCTGCGATGCGGCTTCAGCGTTTGCTGTCCCGCGTAGAGCGTCAAATAGATCTGTTTGGGAACGTGGTAACCAGGATCCGGTATTGGCAGAATCACCGCCACCGTTATATCCTTGACTGCCGCTAGCTGCGCCAAGCGCTCAATAGCGCCTAAGTAAAAATGGTAGGCTGTCGAGTGTAATACAATCACTCGCGCATTGCGCAATTGCGCCTCGGCCATCACCGCTTCCGGGCTGAGCGCCAGATCCCCAACGGCATCATTCGCTATCATCAGCCGCACGGATCCGCCGGCACCTTCAACTGCCTCGGCGAGTTCCCCCTTTAACACATCGGCATGGCTATCGCCGACGAGCAGGTAGACTGGTCCCCTGTCGCCACTCACGAGGCAGGAGTGGTCGAATGGGTGGAGCAGGCGCCCGAATTTAGGGCAACGGTAGGGAAGGCGGTCGAACCAGACCGAGACGACCTGCGATTCCCGCGGCGAAAGCGTCGCCCGGTTGATCGTTAAAGAGATAGCCGCGATGGCGCTCGTCGCGAGCGCGCCCGCCGTTACAGTGCCAAGGACGAAGCGCCCCGACTTATGGGCGAGAAACGGCACCTCGACGAGATGATGAAGAAGGACCGACGTCACTGCGGTCAGGAGCAGGGTGGTAATATAGCCGCTGTACCAACCGAGATCCAAGCTGCCGCCGGAAAATGGCCGGTAGGCGAGGAAAGCGATAATCGGAAAGTGCACAAGATAGATTGAGTAAGAATATCTACCGAGAAGTTCCATCAGCGCCGCCGGCCGGGAGGCTCCGGCCCGAGGCGCAAGGCCGGCGGCAATAAAGATTCCACTCAGCACAGAGATGGTGATGGCAAAGCTGGCTGCCCCGGCTGCGATGTAGGGAGCCGCGAGGATGCAAACGGCGAGCAGGAGCAGGGCAACTTCGCCGGTCTTTGTGGGGAATTTTGGCAGCCTCAGGCGCGCGGTGTAGAAGCCGATCATGAACTGCCAAACGCGGGCCGGCGTCTGGAAGAAGGCAGTCTTCGGCGATATGATTGACAACAGCAAATAAAGGGCCAGTGAGCCGAGCGCCAGCAGCAGTACCAGCTTCGGCCAGCGGCGATGCGCGACCGCGAAGAGTGGGAAGATAAGGTAGAATTGGAGCTCGACACCCAACGACCAAAAGTTGAGGAATGGGCGAAAATAATCCGAATTGAAGTATTCTGTGTCTAACCAAAAACCGACGTTCGGCGCAAGTATGGCCGACCACCAAGCGTAACGAGCAACATCGGCGAACTCATGCGGGAGGACGATCAGAGCCGAGACGACAATTGTGAGCAGCAGGACAGTGTAATAAGCTGGGAGCAATCGTGATAAGCGCCGGCAATAGAACTCCCAGAGACTGGTTCGATCCGCAATATCGCCGTAGAGGAGTGCCATCAGGAAGCCACTGATGACGAAGAAGGCATCGACCCCAAGATAAGCAAAGTCGAAACCTGGGATGTGTAAATGGTAGAAGAGGACGAGCGTCACCGCGAGCCCGCGCAAGACCTCAATATGACGCATCTTCCTCGCTTGGATCATCGCGATAACGCTTTTTATTTTCCGATTCCGAATATTATGCCGCATGACGGCTCGGTCAAAGCGCCGATTGGGCGCAAAGACACTCGGGCAGGCACAAATTAAAACCTAAACAAACTGCTTCACCCATTCGCACGCTCGCGAATAGGGTCTTGAAATTTAGTAGAGCTACCGCGAGCGGCCTTTCAATCACATGGGTGGATTATATCAGGATTCAGGTGATGCCGCAACATAACTTGACATACGTGATCTCGATTCTCGGCAGATAAGGTCTGTGTGGCCTGCCACCCACGTATACACCCGGGATGCATTCCAGGAATGAGGATTTTTGATTGTAGAGGTTGCTGTTTGCTCGCGCGTACTGTGGTTGACCTGATGAGCACAAGTCGGTCGTATTTCTATAATAGATAACAAAACCAAAGTTATCACATCTATCTATCATTTTGACCGCCATTGTGATGACTACGTGCTAGTTGGATAGATCTGCTGAGATAAAAAATTTATTGAGCATGGATCGCGATTTTACTGACGATATAAGTTAGACAACGCGTTCGGAATGAACATATTCTAGGTGAGCCCTGCGAGTCTTGAACTTGGCTCAGGCTGTCTGCTTGATCCTCACCGAGGCCGAAACGACGCGGATGCACGCGATCAAATGAAATCGGACTGGCACTCCCGCGCATGTTGGGCGTAGCTGGCAAGATGCATCGCCTGCTGCCGCACCGGATGCAGGTCTTCAAGTGCTTCGCTGATCCGGCCTGGCCGAGAAGGTGGAGGACTGGCTTCCGACGAACTTACTCGATGGGAATCTCCGTGTCGTCAGCCTGTACGTCCACTGGATAATTAGAGCGCTCACCGGATCCAGACGCTGGAGCGCACCCGAGCCGACCGCTGGCTCTCGCTAAAACGGCCGGGAGCGCGCATCCACGACTGCATCCGTCACGTCACCACGACCCTGTTTGAATCACTCCGGGATTTTCGGATGCTCTCCAACTGGAAGTGCCCAAGTTTTGCTAAGATGATCCGAAGCGAGAGAAAAGGCTCTCGTACTGAGGTATGATGCTCGCTAGCGAGTATTTCTCGGCAGGCGTATCCGGTACCTGCGTACGTCCCCGATCCATCCACGTCTGAATTGCTTCCGCGAGCGAGGCAGCGCTTACTGAGTCGGCGATTACGCACTCGGACACGACCTCTAAGATTTCGCGCAGGCCACCGGCAGCCGGCGTGGCGATGACCGGTGTTCCGCAAGCGAGGGCCTCCAGCACAACGTTCGGAAAAGCCTCGCAATGCGACGATATGACGACAGCATGAGCGCCGACGAACCACACGTAAGGATTAGGTTGGAACCCGGCGAAATGTACCTGCCCGGCAACCCCGAGCTCCTCGGCAAGATCTTGAAGGGTAACCTGGAGAGGGCCGTCGCCCAGGATCGTGAGATGCACGTTCGGCGTGCCGAGCTGCGCGATAGCTCTGATCAGGAGGTCAAATCCCTTCACCTCCACGAGACGGCCCGCCGCCAGCAGCTTGATCGCGCCCCGCGGAACGGGAAAGGGTGGGGATGCCTCCGCGGCGAGGAGTCTGATGCGCGCGATGTCCACGGGATTGTGGATCACCGCCGTCCTCTCCTTCGGAAACCAGAAGATGTCGGTGAGTTCGCGCTGCATGTGACGCGACTGACACACCATGACATCGAAGCGCCGGTACAAGACGGCTACGCATATCCGGGCCATGGTGTGAACGAAATGGTTCGCGATGTTCAAACTTACCACATGCGTTTCACGTCCGATGAGCGTCACCTTGCGAGGCAGGAGCGGCCGGCACAGGGCCATCGTCAGGTTGAGATGGCCGAACGTGGAGAAGACGATGTCGGGCCGGCGGCGCCAGATAAGCGGAACGATGCGCCATAGTGCGTAGCGTACCCGAGACGCTTTCAGGTCGATGACTTCCACGTCCGCGGGAAGATCGTCGCGAAAAACGCTGGTGCGCAGATCGACGACTGCGAGGATGATGCGAAAGCGGCGTCGACTTAGATGCCTGAGAAGCGTGGTGATGACACGCTGCGCTCCGCCCGGTCCGAGATTGGGGATCAGGAATAAGACGCACTGTTGCGTGCTCACGGCTTCGCCAAACAACTGCCGAGGATTGCGGTCGACGGAAACTGGCTCTTTGAGCTTGGGACACAAGGACTCGTCCTCCGCCAGACAAGGCGCCGGCAACGGGTCGCCCGTCGGCGCTCGACAAAGACGCGTGATCAAGTCGCCCTCCTGAGCTAAATCCGGGCCTCCTTCGTGAGCTCGCTCATGTTCAGAGACTTTAGCTTGTCCGTGTGAATCAAGTCCGCGATCACATCCAGAAGCTGGCGCAGCCGCGAGATGCGTTCGTCCATGTTCCGGCCGAGGTTGTGAGGATGCCACCAGTAGTGGTGAACGATACCAGGTTGCCCCCCCCGCATAGGCCTCTTCAACCGCGCCAGATGCAGATGCCAGAGGGACCTGGGAAGGTTGAAACGAACGAAGCCGCTCGATCGCGTCATGCCTCGGATGGGCGGCTCGGGATGTCGCGCGAAAGGATTAAAAGCATCCAACAACTTCAGGCTGCGAGGCAGATACGTCCTATCCGCTGCGGCGGTGCAGTTGAAGTACCATGACGTCTCGTTGCCTCTAACGATCTCGACGCCATTATTGTACATCTCTGAAAGAAATGCGATTTGGTTTCGGGGAAAGACCAAGGAGATTGGCTCGACGCCGTAACGCTCCACAAATAATGACTTGATGGCAGCGTGGTCCGCGAGCGCGTCTGCTGCCGTAACGCCTGGTTCCCCAAGGTACAGGTGCGAGAAGGTGTGGCTTGCGAGGTCCTGATGCGGCGTCGCTAGGATTTTGGCGAACATCGCGGGCGAGAAGTGCAAGCGACCGTCTGGATCGCGATCGGCGTAACAAGGCTTCACGCATAAGTGGGCAGCTTCATAGGCGGGTGGGGCCGGGGCTCGCGCGAAGTACTCCTGCCACCCCGAGCAAGCCATCGCGCCGACAGTTGCCCACGTGGCATGGATGCCGCGTTCGTCGAACATCTTGAGCATTTTCTCGACACATGCGTCTTCGTTCTCAAGCTCCTCGCGATACGACTCCCAATCATCGCCAAGTCGATCGTGAACCCCCCACCGGTGCTCGTAGTCCAAAGAAATCACAATGGTCGGCCGCTCATCGGCTGGCTGTATCGATCTTAAGAGGGGCATCCCTCACCTCGTTCATGCAGATATTTGCAATTTTCATCCAGTTCTATTGTCAGATTTTCTGCTCAACAAGACTTTTGTCTCGGAGGCCTGTACCTTGAGGACTGGAGACGAGTTCACGATAAACATCAAAAGTACGTTCTATTACGATGCGCTCATCGAACTCGGTGAGCGCGATCGTGCGACCGGCGCATCCCATCGCCTGGACGTGCTCGGGATGGTCGATCACGGAAGCGATGGCTTCGGCAAGCCTCGGCGCGTCTCGCGGCGGGACCAGAAACCCATTGACGCCGTGACGTACGACCTCGCGGCAACCCGGGACATCTGTTGTGACGATGGGAAGCCCGGCCGCGGCAGCCTCAATGAGGATCCGCGGCGTGCCTTCCCGATAGCTCGGAAGCACCACCAGATTGACTTGGGTCAGCAACGTCTCAATCGAGGACACATGACCGATATAGTGAATTCTATCGGCCTTGCTCCATTCGTTCAGCTGAGTCCTCGGAACCGACGTCGGATTACCCGGATCTAGGTCGCCCGCGAGCAGGAACTGCACCGCCGGATGACGCTCCCTCAGCAGGCTTGCCGCTTCGACGTACTCCCAAACGCCCTTTTCCCACAGGAGCCGCGTCGCCATGAGAACGCGAAAGGGATGGGGCCGCAACGGTACGGAGCTCGGGACGAACTTGGCCGTATTCACCCCGGAGCTACGGATGACGCGCACCCGCTCCGGCTTGACCAGCCTCTGCTTCAGGAAAAGTTCCAGATCGTCAGGATTCTGTAGAACGAGATAATTACGCGGCCTGTTAATGGCGTACCGCAGTAGCCCGCGAACCGGCGCACGCAGCAGGCGTGCGGTCAGCGTATCGCCGCAGAAGACGTGTCCGAGTCCCGTGACGGCGCTCACCGACGCCTTAACGCCGGCCAGCCGGGCGGCAACTGCTCCGTAGACGACGCATTTGATCGTAAAATGATGTACAAGGTCCGGTCGCTCTGCACGGTATAACCTCGCCAGTTGGCTGAGTAGCCGCGCCTCGCGAAGCGGGTTGAGACTGCGACGGCTCATCCGGACTGGACGCCAACGAAAGCCTTCCGCCTCGAGTTCTGCTCCGTAAGGCCCATGCGGCGAGACCATCACCACCTCGGCTCCAGCGCCCCGAAGCGCCTTCGCCAGTGGCAGCCTGAAATTGTAGAGATACCACTCGCTATTGGCGAAGAAAATCACCTTCATGATTGCCTCCGTAGCGAATCAAATTTGTCGATAATTAACTAACGAAGAAGCAACGCATTTGATATCCGCAGCAAGTTGGATTTTCTCACGTAGTTGCGCGTGAGCAGCAGTGTTTGATAGACCTTTGCGTAAGCTCTATCTATATTTGATAACTTGCGCTCGGAGTAGTCGATGCGCATTTCTGGCACGCTCGTCAGATTGTCACGGTATTTTTTGATGTTTCTATAAAATCGTTCCAGATCGGATCGAGTCCAAGCATTGTGGTGCATGCAGACCGTCCAAACGCCTTCTCGCCGGGGTGCGAAATTCCAAATTTGCTGCGGAATCCAGAACATATTCCTGCGGTCGAAGCCTGGTCTCGTGAAAAATCCGTCGCTTACCGTATCGATTCCTTCAGCCCGGAGCGCCTCAAGCGTGTGCACATCGAAGCTATGCGCCGGCGCGATCCAGAGGTCTGGTATCACGCCGTGATCGCGGAAGATGGCAACGCCGCGCCTGATCTTTTCGCGCTGAACGCCCGCCGGCAGCCCTGCGAATTCGCTATACTTGTTGATGCCGATGCATCCAGCATCATTCGTGACGTAGGCATGTTGATAACCGTGAAGGCCGATTGTCCAGCCCATGCCCTGCCACTTGCGCACCTCCTGCCAGAAGTTCTGGTAAGGCCTATCGACATGGAGTTTGGGATCCTGATTGTCGGGTATGACGGCGAGGATCGGCTTCACATCACATTCGACCAAAATATCTTCGATTTCCCTCCAAAGACTCCAATTCATCGTCGGGCAGATATCGTCAAACCTGACTAGATATCTCGCGCTAGAGGGGGATGGTGGTTTGCCCATATCGAGCCTTGCCATCTCACGCTCCCAGATGCTCATGATCGAGTCGATGGAATAACGCTCACGCACAGCAAGGCCCGCTCGGCCGAGTTCGGCTCTCCTTGCCGGATTGCCGATCAGGCTCGCCATCGCCTCGGTCAGTCGATCTACGTCGTTCGGCGGGACGAGGACACCGTCAAGCCCGTTGCGCAGGATTTCGCGGATACCGCCCGGACAGTCGTAGCTGAGGACGGGCAGGCCGGATGCCATAGCTTCCTGCAAGGCGCACGGAAATCCTTCGTGGCGCGAAGCCATCACGAAGAGGCCGGCCTCGCGCATATAAATTTCGGGATTCGCGCTGTACCCCACGCACTGGACTCGGTCGTTCACTCCGAGGTCCGCGGCAAGTTCTTCCAGGCTCGCACGCAGCGAGCCTTCACCGACCAGCAGCAGCCGCCAGTTGGGAAACTCTGTGGCGACGCGCGCGAAAGCCCGAACGACGTGGTCGAGTTGTTTCACCGCCTCCAGTCTGCCGACCGTTATGAGCACGGATCGGGCGGTGCTCACGGTGCTACCATCCGCGCCAAGGCCAAGATCGCGCACGGGGTTCGGGATGACGACGATCCGGCGCTGCATGGACGGCCAGAAAAACTGTCCCGCATCGCGGGTCAGCACGACCAGCGCGTCGGCCAACGGGTACGTCGCACGTCTCAAGATCCGCCAGATCCGGTTTCGCGGCGACGCAACAGGGATCGTGTGCTCCGCTACGATCACGGGAACGCCCAGAAATCGGGTTGCGAGCAAGGTCAGGATGTTGTCGGTGACCATGAAGCTGATCACGACGTCCGGGCTAATTCCGGCAATGGTGCGCCGCAGGGCGAGCAGGCGACGCAGGTTGTTGGAAAGTCCGACGAGTGGTGAGCGGGCGGCGCAATTTAAGTTGAGGGAAACGCGCGCGACACGCGGGTCCATCCGGTAATCGGCCGCGGTTTCCGCACCGATCGTTACGACAGTCACGCGGCGCCCCCGCGCGGCCCAGTAGTCCGCCATCAGGGCCATCACACGCTCCGCACCGCCGAGTGTCATCGCATGAATGACGAAGACCACGTTTCCGACCGGCTGTGCCGACAGCCTATTTCCCCGACCAACGACGGTTTCGGCTGGTGAGCGCGCGAGGTCGCGTGCGTCGACCCGCTCGTCGGCATCGCACCTCATGACGCCCTCCTTCGAGACGCATCGAGGAGCCGCGTTGCCATATATAAGAGGAAGGCGGCGGACACGACGTAGACCAGCGCCGTCGACAAACCCAAACCGACCACCCCGAACCGAGACATGAGCGTGTAGTTCGCGACGACGTTCGTAATCGCGCAGATGACTGTTCCCCAGAGCATGATCCGGTTGGCTCGAAGGGCCATCACGAAGCGTACGGCGAAGCCGCTGACGAAGAAGAAGGGCACTTGCAGCAGAAGCGCCGCTTGGACGTTCGCGACGACCGCGGTGTCGGATGCCGAGAACGCTCCACGTTCGAACAACAGGGCGACGATCGGTTTCGAGAAGACGACGAGGCCGATGGTGAGCGGCACGCTGACCAGAAAAAGAAGCCGAACATACCGCCACAGGAGCGCCTGCATCTCGGAAAAGCGCTGCTCGGCCGCCATCGCCGACAAGTGCGGGAGCGCCGCAGTCGTCAGCGATGCCGCGCCGATGCCGATCACGAACGCTGTAATCTTGTTGCCGTAGCTCAGGGCCGCGACGCTGCCCATTGGAAGCATGGTTGCCATAGCGTTATCGATTATTTCGGTGCTGCCCATCAGGATCGCGCTAGCGACACCCGGAAGGTACTGCCTGAGCGCCAACGCCAGATGCGCGTTCATCCCGTACCAGCGCGGCAGCAAGCTCCAGCCTTCCCGTCGCACTGCGAAGGCGAGCAGCGCAGCCTCCAGAACGGCCCCGATGAGAAAGGCGCCTACTAGCGTACGGGCGCCGTATTCGCAGCCGAAGGCGGCCAGTGCGAGCACAGTGCTCAGGGACGTCGCCAGGGGGATCAGCGAGGCCAGGGCGAACTTGTGTCCCGCATTGAGCACGTCCCCCCACATGACCGAGAAGCCGCGGATGAGGAGCACCGGCAACAACCAGTAGAATATCTGTTCGGTGAGCATCAGCTTCTGTGGTGAGAAGCCCGAGCATAGCACGAGTAGGAGCATGGGAGCCGCGAGCGCCAGCATCAGGATCACCGCGAGCAACATGGCGCCCGCCAGACAGGCGACGTTCGAGATCAGCCTCTGAACATCGTTTCGCCCGTAATTGAGTCTGAGATCGACGAGGACGGGAACGATGGCCGAATTCGATCCCCCCGCAATGACCGATAGGATAAAGGTCGGAAGCAGCAGCGCCATCATGAAGGCTTCCAGCTCGTCGCTGCGTGCGAAGTAGCCGGCGAGCATGAGCTCCTTCACCATGCCACCAAACCGGACGATCAGGGCGGCGCTCGCCACGATAGTGGCGGCACGCAGGATGCGCATTCCGACGACGCGTTCATCAAGGTCTCCCGTCGACTCACGCGTTCGACCGACCAGGACTGCCGAGAGGGAAGCTGCCATGCTACTTCGAGGCCCCGATCTCAAGTGCCTGTTGGGGAGAAACGACGACCCAGGGCGCGAGCCGGTCGTCGAGCTGAACCCAAACATTGTGCATGTGAGGGATCCAGGACCGCTTCCATTGGAGTCGCCAATAGCCGCCCGGCGCCTCTCGCTTGGCGAGCACCTGCGAAGCAAGTTTCCCGGAAGTGTCGAGTGAAGCGACGATGCGGCCGTTGGGATCGACGAGGTCAGCCGCTGCCGCCTGGTCGGTCGAGGGGCTGCTGATCGTCAGACGGAACGATCCGATCTCATCCGGGACATAGAAATAGATGGTCGGATAGCGGCCGATAAAATGGATGCCGCGCCTTTGCGCAGCTGTGCTCAAGGCAAACCGCGCACCCTTCACGTCGAGATGAAACCAGGCGGAAGGGGCTTCGATCTTCAGCAGCATCGGCTTCCCGCGGCGACCATCGACGGCGATTGTCCCATCGCGATCGAGCTGTCCCTTGGCGATGACCTGCTGGTTCTTCAGGTACACAATATAATCGAGACCTTCGCCAATATTACCGAGCCGCGATACAATAATCTGTACCCGCCCATCGTGCTGCGGCAAGAGGACCGCCTTAATCGTCCCGCGCAGCAGCGTCGTCTCATCGGTGCTTCCGCCGCCGGCAATGTCTCGCTCGGCGAGGACCGAGATCTCGTCCGGATCCGCGGTCACCCGTGTTCTCACCGCGAGCGAAAACCCGGACGGGCGTTCGACCATCGACTTATCATCGCCTAGTTGATCGCACTCCTCTGGCAACGTGTTCGCGCCAACCAACCCATGTCGGCGTAAGACGCGACAGAGTTCGGCAAAGCTCAATCTGAGCATCTCCAGCCGCGCCTGCTCGTCCGTGCTGGCTTCTGTCTTGCGGGCACGCTGAAGGAGCGAAATGCTAGCGGGAAGGTTTTGCGCGAAAACGCTGCGCAGCATCGCTGCATCCGGCGTCTCGCCCGGCTCGCCACCCGCGAGGTAGTAGGACTTGGCCGCGTCGTCGATGAGCGCGTAGAGCTTGCCGATCGGCTCGCTCGCACCCGAGCCATAGGCGCGCCGCAGAAATTCCTGCGCGAGCTCTTCCACGTTCGCGTACGCATTCCAGTTCAGCTTCGCCAAGAGGTAATTGGTGAGGGCGCCGTGGCCCCACCCTGCGGCGCCGAAGATGTAGATGCCGCGATAGCCGGCGGCAGCCAGACGCGGATAGATGAAGCTCAAGATCTCAAGCCCGGGCGGTGTGGGTCCCCCGATGTCGGGATAGAACACCGTGGGTAGGTCGTAATACGCGCGCAGCCGCTCGTGCGATTGCCAGGCCGCAATCACGCGTTCCCAATCCGCCCGTCGCTCAGGTCGATAGAGGCCGTACCCGTAGCTGAAGCTTGGAGCGACGACGAGGCAGAGGTTGGCGGGGAGCGGCGGTACTCCATGCGCGGGTGGATAGAGGTAGTCGGCGTAGATATAGCCGCAAACCTTCTTCTCGGGCGCCGCTCGCCCGACCTCGCGGGCTAGGTTCTCGTAGAAGTTTAGGACGAGCGGAGTGACCGACGGACGCCCATAGGGATCGGTTTCCATGTAGGCCAGGCTCTCGCGGCTCGTGCTCCACTGCTCGCTGTCCGTCGGCGATATGGACGCCGTGAACTGGTTGGGCATGCGGCGAAATTCATCGACGATCTTTCCCGCCATCGTATGGACGAGTTCCGGATTCGTCGTCTCGAGCTTGTAGCGGTCGCCGACCGGAGGCACGCGACTGCCGCCGATCATGGCAAACCACTCAGGGTGCTCCCGGTAGTAGGACGGCGGTATCAACTCGTGCCAAGCGTGAGAGTGTTTCAGGGCCAGCGAATATCCCTGCTTCTGGCGGCGCAGCCACTGGACAACCAGAGGGTCGCCGTTCTGGATGTAGGCAATCCGGCGGTTCGCGAATGATGGACTCTCAACACGGGCCAATCGCGCGGGGATCAAGACCTTGTCACGCATCGGTACGGACTCGCCCACTTCTCCGGGCATGAGCCACCGCACACCGAGATAATCCTCCAGAAAGGTGTATGTGGCGTTCAGCGTCCCGGCGCTGGAGCCGCCCTCGGCCGTGTGCGCGCCGTCGGGCGTATCGATACCAAGCAGGAAAACGTTAGCGCCGTCGGCCACGATGCGAAAGCCGCCCTCCGCAATGCCAGCAAGATCTAGCCCCGCCGCTCTCGACGGTCGGCCATCGCCGAGGACGATGGCGGGGCGGCAGGAAAGAACCTCTCCGACGTCGATAGGGATCGTGACGCCGGTTGCCTTCCTAAAGAAGGTTTGGAGCTCCGAGGCGGCCAGTTTCACCGTCTCCGGCGAGGACGGTGCATGGTGGATGCAGTAAGGGCTCTTCTTGCCGTTAGCGAGGAGTAACGTTGCCCCGGCGCTCTGCGCCGAGGCGGGCACAGCGGGAAGGTGGAGCGCGAACGCCAAAGCCCAGAGCAGCCAGCGCCCGCCGCCTGCCTTCGAAGAGAGGCGGCTTTGCGAAGGCGAGCGGCCAGAGCGTTCAATGGAGAACGATCGCATTGGCCGCCACTCCGCGAAACACCGTCTCGTACTCATCGAGCATGCACCCGATGGAAAACTTTGAGGCAATGCGGTCGCGCGCCCGCTCGCCGCGAAGCTTCCGCTGCTCTGGTGCTTCGCGGATGAGTTGTAGACAGGCTTGAGCCAGCGCCAGATCGTCTGCCGGAGGCACCACCAACCCAGTCTCGCCGACAATCAAGGCCGAGTCGCCGACATCGGTGACGACGCAAGGCACACCGCAGGACATCGCCTCGGCAACGATGTTCGGGAAGCCTTCGCTGAGCGACGACGAGATGAGTACGTCGAGCGCGGCTAGAATGCGCGAGACATCGCTCTGTTCACCGAACAGATTGCACCGGTCCGTCAGTCCGTGCTGACACAGGAGCTGCCGAAGTTCGACGTTGTTTTCCACGCCGGAGCCGCAGAGTAGAAAGCGCACTTCGGGCTGATGACGCGCGACGATCTCGGCGGACCGCGCGAAGCCGGCGAAGTTCTTCACGTTGTGATAGCGTGCGACTAGGCCCGCGAGAGGGGTGTCCGCGGCCAATCCAAGCGCACTACGCAGGTCCGTCCTGGCATCGCCGTTCTGCGCGAAGCGTTGCTGATCCACCCCGTTGAGGATCAGCTTCATCTTGCGCGCGGCGTAGCCTAGGGCCGCGTGCGTGGACATAGAAGAGTGGGAGCAGCACACGATGCGTGCCGGAATGCTCCGCGAGAGAAGGGCGCAGGCCCGAGCCACGACGATCGTTCTGGCCTTCGTAGATGCACGCTCGAGTTGGCTATGCCGAATGCCCCAGATCACCGGGATTCCTCCCGCAAGCCGCGCCGCAATCCCGCCGATGAGATCAGCGTGATACATCCACGTCTGCACGACGTCGGGCCGGGCAATGCGCAGCCAGGACGCAAGTTGCAGTACCTTCAGCGGATTTGGCGCGGCGGGCCGCATCCCGAGTGCGCGCACCTCCACGCCGAGGGCGGCAATGCGTGGACCGTAAATGCCCTGATCGCGCAGCGAGTAAACGGCGGATTGGACGTCGCGCGACCGCATATGGTCCAGCAGCTTGTAGAGAGACATCTCCGCTCCCCCCGCATCGAGATTTGTGATTACGTGGGCGACGCGTAGGGTCATGCCGTCCTCCAGACGACCGCGGGCGCCGGCATGTCGCTCCAAGCGCGCGAGAGCGCCATTGCGATCGCCAGCTGAACGGCCGGGAGCTCGAGATTGTTGTGCGAGAAGAAGTTCGAGACTGCCACATGGATCGCGATCAAGACCCCGACCTGCGATCCCGAGCGCCAGAGCAGCAAGAGTAAGAAGAGCAGAGGGATCAAGCCGACGAGCCCGAGGTCGCTTGCAACCTCCAAGTATTGATTGTGTGGCCGTGCCGGGTAAAATCCGCTGTAGCCGACCCCATTGCCGAAGATGGGCGACCGTTTCCAGTCATTGAGCGCACGCAGGGCGATGTCCTCGCGCTCACCCTTTGAGAAATCGTGCTGATCGAGAAATGAGCTTCCGATCCGGGCTCGCGTGTTCTCGTTCAACATGTCGCCGGCTCCCACCACCTCGAGAGCCGCGATCCAGCCGCCAGTCGTGAGGGCCTGCCCGGCGCCCGCCAGACCCAGGCACACGAAGGCGGCGGCGACCTTCCGATGCGGCGTCAGCCACCGGAAGGCGACCATCCCGAAAAGTGCGATTACCCAGAGCGTTATGGCCGAGCGGCTGAAGGTCACGAGAACCCCGATGCCGACCACGGAGCAATAAGCGATCCTGAACGAGGGGCGGAGGCGCAGCACGCTCAGAAGCATGCCCGCCACGAGCATCGATCCGGAGAGGTTGGCGTCCTCGTAGAGACCGGCCGCGCGACCAGCGACGGTGCTGAAGACCACGCCTCCCACCGCAGCGAACTCGCAGACGTTGATCGCGACTCCGATCAGGGTGACGAAAACAAGAGCCGTCGTGCTTCGCTTGAGTGCGTCGGGCGACTGATAGATGATCCCGAAGGTCGTGAGGAGGAGCACCATCTCCTCTTTGCGGGTGAACGATTGTTCCGGACTCGGCTCTACCAGTTGGTCCGGCGAATTGAAGATCAGCGAGATCGTCAAGATGAAGGTCCAGGTGGCCGCCCAGAATATGAGAGGCCGGCTGCGTGCGATGTAGATCCTTCCTTCCCGAGTGCCCGCCAGCACCGGAAGTGCGATCGCGAGCGTGAGGAGGTACCAGTGAACCGGTGCGACGGGTGTGAGATTTATATTGAAGAAGTACAGGTAAGCATGGGAGAAGTACAATACGACACAGAAAACGGCGATGGCAGCAATCAGCGCGGCGCTGGCGGCCGATCTGTGCGCAGTTCCGCCCGGCCGGCCCCGCGACACGGTTTGAACTGGTGAAGATCCGGATAAGAGCATCGCCGCACGACTCAGTTCGTCATCGATGCACTGGTGTCGGCACGATGCCGATAGACCGGCCGCAAGATCGACCTTGAGGAAAGTTCGCTCAGATACCAATCGAGTGTGAGATCAAGCCCGTGCATCACATCGTGCGTAGGCTTGTAGCCGAGCAGGGAGGTGGCCTTGGAGATGTCGGCTTCTGAATGGCGTATGTCGCCGGCTCGGAAGCTTCGATAGGTCGGCTCTAGGGAGCGCAAGCTCGGCATCCGCTCAGCCAAGCCAGCGCTGATCTTGTCAAACAATTGACGAAGAGTGATGCGACGGCCGCCGGCTACGTTATAAACTTGGTTCACCGCCTCTGAATTGGTGGTCGTTGCCGCGCGCAAATTGGCCTGGACGACGTTCTCGACGTAGCAGAAGTCACGGCTCGTCTCACCGTCCCCATTGATGTACGCGCGCTCGCCGCGAAGTATCGCGGCGACCCATTTTGGTATGACGGCTGCGTAAGCACCATCGGGATCCTGCCGAGGACCAAAAACGTTGAAGTAGCGCAGGCCGATGCACTCAGTCCCGTAGCAGCGGCCGTAGGCTGTAGCGAAGATCTCGTTTGATAACTTCGTCGCTGAATAGGGGGACAGCGGTTCCCCAATTACCGCTTCTCGCTTAGGAAGCATCGGATGGCTGCCGTACACGGCGCTGGAGGATGCATAGACGAAACGCCGGATTCCCATTTCGGAGGCGGCGGTAAGCATGTTCAGGAAGCCTTGTGCATTCACCATCGCGCTGGTGACAGGATCCTGGATCGAGCGTGGAACGCTGCCGAGCGCGGCTTGGTGCAAGACGTGAGTGACATCCTCGCAAGCTGATCGGCATGTGGTCCGGTCGCGGATGTCACCCTCGATGAAGTGGAACCGTTCCCAATTCTCCGGCCCGACCAAGAGACGGACGTCGTCCAAGTTCTTCGTGTGGCCAGTCGCGAAATTGTCCAGACCTTTGACGATTTGTCCTTCCAACAACAATCGGTGCAACAAGTTCGAGCCGACGAAACCGGCCACTCCCGTGATGAGCCACGTGCGTGGCTCACCGCGGAAGAGCGCAGACAATCCTCCAGACGCTTGCATACTGGTCTCCTCCGAGATGGTTGGCGCTGGCCGTCGTAGCGCGCGAGGCTCTTGCCCTGCGAGCGGATCGCGGCTCCCTCACAGGCGCATGTCGCTCTCCCCCTCGGGCAGGAGGTATTTCAGGTCGTAGATGATGTGCCGCTCCACGCGTCCGAGGCGGCGAATGCCCTGACACCCCATAGCTCGGAAGTGTTCGTGAGCCACGGCCACGACGATTGCGTCGTAGTGGGCCGGCGATGGGCGATCGAGAAGGTCGATTTTATACTCTTCTCTCGCCTGTTCGTGCGAGGCCAGTGGGTCATAGATGTCGACGCTTAGGCCCCACCCGCGCAACTCGCGCACGATGTCGACGACGCGCGTGTTGCGGATGTCGGGGCAGTTTTCCTTGAAGGTCAGTCCCATGATCAGGACGCGCGCACTATCGACGCGCATCCCCGCCGCACTCATCCGCCGGACCAGGTTGGTCGCGACGTAGCTGCCCATGTTGTCGTTGAGCCGGCGCCCCGCAAGAATGACTTCGGGGTGGTAGCCGAGAGCTTGGGCCTTGTGCGTCAAGTAGTAGGGGTCAACGCCGATACAATGTCCGCCGACCAGTCCGGGCCGAAAGGGCAGGAAGTTCCATTTCGTGCCCGCGGCAGCCAAGACGGCTTCGCTGTCAATGCCCATGATGTTGAAAATGATCGCCAGCTCGTTGATGAGCGCGATGTTGATATCTCGTTGCGTATTCTCAATGACTTTGGCCGCCTCGGCGACCTTGATGCTCGGCGCGCTGTGCGTTCCGGCGACGATAATCCTGGCGTAGAGCTTGTCGACGAACGCGGCGACCTCCGGTGTCGAGCCCGACGTTACCTTCTTGATCGTGGAGAGGCGATGATGATGATCGCCAGGATTGATCCGCTCCGGCGAATAACCGACGAAAAAATCTGAGTTGTAGGTCAGACCAGACGTCCTCTCGAGGACCGGAACGCATTCCTCCTCGGTGGCGCCGGGATAGACCGTGGACTCATAGATGACGACGTCGCCCGGCTTCAACAGCCTGCCGGCGCACTCGCTGGCTTTGAGCAGGGGCGTCAAGTCGGGACGCTTGTGGACATCGACCGGCGTGGGAACGGCCACGATGAAGACGTTTGCCTCGCGCGCGTCGTCCGGCAGACTTGTGAACTTAAGGTCCGATGCGCCGCGTAATTGCTCCGCGCTGACTTCGAGAGTGCCGTCGCAGCACTTCCTCAATTCCTCGACGCGGCTTTGATTGATGTCGAAGCCGATCGTCGGAAACACCTTGCTGAACTCGACAGCAAGCGGCAGCCCGACGTAACCGAGACCGATGACGGCGACCCGCGCCAGCTCTAAACTCGGGATCCGGGTCGTCGGACGGTCTTGCGTATCCTCGCGATAGTGAATGATGGGTGCGGTCACGTAACGCGACCGCGTGCGCACCGGATGTGGCACTTCGCGGTTCGACCCAGGCAGACTCGTTTCCATACGACTGTCCTCACTCAGGTGGGCAGGAGCCGCGATCGAAAATGGCTGAGACGAGCGGAGCCGCCGACCAGGCTTAGGGCAGCGCCGAGGATGGCTCCGGCCAAAGTTCCGGCGGAAACGAGCCACAAGATCTTGGTGTTGCTTTCCGCTGGCGGAATGGCGGGTGTGATAACTCGGCTATTGGCTAGTGCGAGGAACTGCTCCTGTGATGACTCTGCCTGGGCGTAGAGATAATTCTCGATCAGCTTGCGATAGGTCGTCGCTCTCGCTTCGAGTTCTCCCAGGCTCGGCTCCCCGCGGCTGCTCCCTTCCGCAGGGATGGTGAAATCGCCTCTCGCCCGAAACGCCTGGACCGAACGATTGGCTTCGTTCATGTTCTTCCGAATCGTTACGATGCGGTCCTCCAACCATTCGTAGCGTTGCTTTGCCTGTTGTGAGCGCTCGGCGATCTGATCGCGAATGTAGGCTTGGGCGACGGCGTTGGAGATCCGTGCTGCCTTAGCGGGGTCTCGGGACGTAAACGCGACGTTGATCGCGTAGGACATACCGTCCCGCCGGACGGACAAGCGCTTCTGGAATTCGGTTATCGGACCGGAGACACTGTTGCCGGGCGGTGATGCGAGTTCGTCATCGTTGACGAGGTCGAGTTCTTTAATGATCAGCTGCGTCAGTCCTCCGGATTGAAGAACGGCGATCTGGCTGTCGACGTAGGGCGCGTCAAAGATGATGATGTTGTCCAAGGTTTGCAGGGGCGCAGAGGGACGAGGACTAAGCAGCAGCTGCGTCCGCGCCGTATAGACCGGCGTCCGAAACTTGGCGTACGCGCCTCCCAAGGCACCGCAAAGCACCGTGCAGAGGATCAGCAAACCTGCATTTTGGCGAATGAAGGACAGGAACTGCGGGAGCTCATCCTCGACAGCTGACGAGCGCCGCTGAATCGAGACTTCACTCATGACGCGACCTGGTTGCGTTGGCCGCATCCTGCCAGGACGGGCGGCGTAAGCGGTGTGCAAAGACATCGCGGGTCTCGAGCGGCTCGGTGCCGGTACGAAGCTCGACGTTGACTTCCAGCACGTCGCCCGGCTGCATGGTCTCGGTGTCGGACACCTCGAGCCTCTTCGTGCCGGTTTCCGTTTGGCGAACGATCCTGAAGGTCTGCTGCACCGCGCCGCTGCCGGCGTAGATCAATAATTTCGACCTGAGTTCAGCCCTCTCCTCCATCCTGTTGATGTCAGCTTGCGTGCTACGCAGGTCGGCGGCCGCGCGAATGCGTCGCTTGCTCTCGATCTGTGCGGCTGCCATGAGCGTTTTGCTGAGACCTTGGCGCGCCTGAATCAGCTCCGACTGCACGCGGAGCATTTCCGCTTCCCTTTGCTCTTTCTGGAGCTCGGCCTGTAGCTCACGTTGTCGCGTCGTCAGTCCCCTCTTCACCAAGGCGGAGACATCGCGCAATTCTGTGATACCGTTTTCGACTATCTTGGCATCAACTTTGAGCCGGCTCTCGAGCACGGTGATCTGGTTGAAATAGAAATATTTCAGTTCCTGGAGGAAACTCAGCTCCTTGCGTTCCGATTCTTGATTGGCGTCATAGATCCACTTTTCCTGGGCGAGGCTGGATTGCGTTACCGCGGCAGGCTCCACACTCGCGTTCGTACTCGCCTGCGTGCCGAGTTCTGGCACCCGCCCTTGCAGCTCCGCCATAAGCCGCTCCTTACGAGCGCTGAGTTCACCGAGACCGGAGACGGCGCCGCGCAGCTCGTTCTCGTCGTTAATGGCGTCACGCGGATTGCGCTGCGTCAGGTACCCGCCAGCAATTGAAATTGCCTGGAGGACCGTCATACCAGGTCGGTAGGCATACTCCCCGGGCTTGTTGATGTTACCCATCACGTAGAAGGGTCGACACTCGACGATCTCAAGGGCGACGTCAGGAGAGGAGGCGAGGCCAAGGGTTTTGCGCAGGCGCGCGCTGATGGTCTTGCTCAGCTCCGCCTTCGTCATGCCCGCCGCGGGTATCGAACCGATCAGGGGGACGGAGATACTACCTTCGGCATCAACGACATACTCGAGATTAACGACCTTCCACTCGAAGACTTCGCCCTGGGATGGTCGCCATTCCACGACACGCACACGGACCTTATCCTTCGGGCCGAGAAGATAGGGAGACGAACTCTTCACTTCGGCAGGATATTCCGGTGTCGCGAGTTTCTGCTGCTCCTCCGCCTGCGCCCAGCTCTGCCGCGATTCGAGCGTTGACGTTGCGACGGTGGTGAAGAGGAGTGCGAGCACCATCTCCTTGAACTTGTGCGGTCGACGCACACGTGGAATGTCAAGGCGGGAAGCGCTTCGTGAAGCCGGCCGCGAGCAAGGCTGCCTCATGGATGCCTCCGTTCGTGTGCAGTCGTTACAGCGGTTCGACGCATCGCCGCTTGCATCAGTGCGCGCCGATCGCTGAGGATCTTGAGCAGCGGTTTAGAGATCCAAACGAAGTAGTCTCCGGTGCTCACGCGGGCCGCCGGCGCTCCGTTCGCGCGAAGATCGGCCCAGGCCGCGCGAATGGCCTCGTGATTTATGCCTTCGCCGAAGATTACCATCGGTATAGTACGCGCGATGATCTTGAGGTCTAGCACAAATGAGGCGTTCAGCACGTACCAGAGGTCGAGTGCCATTTTGTCGGCAGGCGAGATGTCACGTCCGCCCATGACCTGGGCGTAGCCGGTCAATCCGGGACGGACCAGGTGACGCTGGCTGGCGCCGGCGGTCTGATCGACCGGAAGGAGTGGGCGCGGTCCAACGAACGACATCTCGCCTCTGAGGACGTTCCAGAGCTGCGGCAGCTCGTCCAGCCGCGTCTTTCTCAGGATTCGTCCGACCGGCCCGAGGCGATGGGCCATATCGATGGGCCGTCCATTCGCGTCGTACGGATTGCTCAGCGTGCGAAACTTCACCAACTTGATGGGGCACCCATAGCGTCCGGGACGGACCTGCCAGAAGTAGACGGGCGCTCCGAGCGTGCTCCAAACAACGATGATCAGGGCGAGCCAGACGGGAGCCAAGACTATCAGGAGCATAGCGGCGCCGGCCACATCGAGCACGCGCTTCGCGCCCCAGTAGCTCGCATTTTCGATCCGACTGATCTTCTCGTGATCGAACGTCAGAGCCTCCAGCGCCGGACACAGTGCCAGAGACGATCTGCGCGCGCGGTTCGGCGCGTTGATCAGGTCGAAGGCGTTGCTCAAGTATTCCACCTTCACGGTTGCAGACTCGATGATCTTGGCGAGTGCCTCGCGCACCGTCTCAGGCAACTGATCGGGAGGAACGGTAATCAGGATTTGATCGACGTCCAGACCATGCAAGGATAGCATCTGCAACGTGGACGCAAGATTTTCTGGGCCGTATACATCGAATCCCTTGAGCGTCCGACCGTCAGTGACGGCATCCAGCGCAATAATCCCTGCGACGCGATCCTTACCGGCGCGCATGTCGGCGAGCGCCTCGAGCAGAAGCAGTGTCAGACGATTGACCCCCACTACAAGCAGTGTGTCGACATGAGGGAAGCCGGTTGCCTCCCCCGAGCTCGACCTCGCGCTCGGTGACCGCCGATTTCCGAAGGAACTCGCGAGGAGGCGGCCGCCCGCCAGTGCACTGACTGAGATCAAGCCCTGGAGCACAGGGATCGAGCGCGAAATGCCCGACATCCGATCGAACAGAAATGTCAAGATCGTCGCAGCAACGACAATCAAAGCGACCGCGGCAATGATCCGCGCGTAATCGGAGATCGTCGCGTAGATCCATAGAGTTTTATCTATTCCGAAAAGAACATATATCGGCACAGAAACAATAAGCGTTGCTATAGTATATGGGATTAGGTTGATCAATCCGTCGGCTTCGAGCACGATGTCGTTGCGGAGTATGAATGCTAGCAAAGGTGCGCAGACCAAAGCGGCAAGGTCCAGAACTGAATACCTTGAACGCATGATAGCCCCCTCTGCATATGCAGTTGACCGCACACATTTTGGGTAATCTTCAGCGTGTTGGAAATATTAACATCATCTTAACGGCATGTTGTCAACGAGCCCAGATATACCAATTTGGTGGTATACTGAAGTATGTGGCTCGGTCGGCCGGCTCTGACCCGCGTCGATCAAGAGGATCAACAGACTGGAGCTACCCCGTTTTTTGGTCCAAAGCGTGTGCAAGTTCTCGGTCTGCGACAGCGTGTTTAACGCAGTTCGTGAGTATGCGCCGAGTTAATGAGGAGCTCTAAAATATTCAAGAGCTCGCCCTTGTGATTGGAAGCTTTGTGGACGAACTACAGCTGTATCCAACTGCACTCATCACTCGGCTATCAGGTGCTTGCAACGGAGGCCATCATTTAGCCCGGGAAGCCCCGGGGGACCCTCTTCCGCTTGCCGCGTCCTCCCTGATGCACGGCCATTGTTTTGCTGTTTCTGTGCCGGACGCACCAGTCGGACACGGCTCAAGCGCCCTAAAAATCGCTTATTGCATCACTCACGAATCGGTGATAGGAATTCGGAATTTGTTAGATACTGATTTAATGGCACTTATCGTCGCCTAATACAATATTAAATTGATCATGAAACGCTATAATGCTTTAGTAAGTTGTCTATAAGAGCGATTATGTTGTTTCCTGAATTGTTGAGTTGTGTGGTGAGCGTCGGCTCGTTGCCGGGCCTGTGATTAATATCAATTCCACTTGAGCTTGTACGCCTATTCATACGCGTAGTCGTCTGAGGCCGCTGTGGTACCGACGGTATTAGCGAACCCATCGCGCAAGCGAGTGGCTAGGCAACAGTCCGGACTGTCCGTGGGCAAGTGGAAATGCCGGCGCGTTAGCCTGGACCTTGCGGCAAGAGGGCTGACGTTATGTTAGGTGGTGAGGAAAAGATCCGGATTGCACTCGTCGATGATCAACCGATCTTCCGCAAGGGCGCACGGTGTGCGATTCAAGATGAAGAAGGTATCGAAATCGTCGCCGAGGCCCGCAGTGATGCGCAAGTCGTCAATGTAATTTCTGAATTAGATCTCGATATCATCATATTGAACATCGATTGTCAAGATCTAGACGACATTTCGCTTATTAACAGGATCGTTAACTTAAAACTCGACGTGAAAGTGATCTCCGTCAGCACGTGTGATGACCTCAAATTCGTTCAGAAAGCCTTTGATCTTGGAGCATCAGGCTATATTCTGAGAGATATCTCGATAGAGAATTTCACGATTGCTGTGCGAACTGTTCATCGCGGCGATCTATATATTGATCCTAGTATTCTAGAGCAATGGATTACCGATAAATTTGAGAATGCCAGAAACGAAGATGCATCATTGAGACGAGATTCACTGACAGAACGCGAACGCGCGGTGATCCGGTTTACAGCACTTGGATTTACCGGCAAGGAGATATCTCAAAAACTTGGAATTTCTTCTAAGTCTGTGGAAACATTTAAAGCTCGAGCGTGTAAAAAGCTTGATATACGAAGCCGGGCGGCGATAGTGCGCTATGCACTAGTTCAGGATTGGCTGCGTGATCCAATACCTTAGACCGCGCTGTCCTTGTGACTATCTGGAAATACCGGTCTAGCCAAGTAAAAGGACTATGCAGCAGTAGCCATGCTCAGCCGGAACGCTCGATTCGAGGTGTTTCAGGTGAAGAAGGCACATCAGCGAGCGCTGAGGGTCCGAGCCGGGACCGATTTGGCGAAAGTGTGCGACGTTGGTGAAGATGTCGCTGGCGACCTTGGTCGAAATAAGAGGCTTAAAATGTTTGCCGCTGTCTCGCCATTCGCGCGGTCGAGGACGACGAGATCCGCACCCAGCGTGTCGAGCTCAAGAAAGTGTCACGGTCCCGCCCGACCTCAAACGTACCGGCCGTTCGGCTGAGCGGGCGATCTCAGCGCGCACGGCCGGGACAATGCGGGCCTGGGATGGATGGCGAGCATCAGCAGGCCCTCCTGGCGGCACAGCGGCACGCACCCGCGAACCGCCACGCAGAGGTCCAGGTCGCCCAACGCGCCGTGCCTCGACAACTTTCCGCTACGAAATGATTTCTTATGTCGGTAGCGAAGATTTGGAGGCGTGAGGCCTCAGGCTGCGGCCTGGGAGACGGCGTCGACCACCTCGTCGACCACCGCGTTGACGAGGCCGCGATCGTCGCCCTCGGCCATCACGCGGATCACCGGCTCGGTGCCGGAGGGGCGGATGACCAGGCGGCCGGCATTGCCGAGCCGCTCGCGGGCGTGCTCGATGGCACTGACCACGCTGTCCTGCCGCAGGGGCTCGCCGGTCTTGTAGCGGACGTTCTTGAGGATCTGCGGCAGCGGATCGAAGCAGTGGCAGACCTCGCTCACCGGCCGGTTCTGCCGCTGCACCACGCTGAGGAGCTGGAGCGCCGCCACCAGGCCGTCGCCGGTCGTGGTGTAGTCCGACATGATGATGTGGCCGGATTGCTCCCCGCCGAGATTGTAGCCGTGCTGGCGCATGTGCTCGAGGACGTAGCGGTCGCCCACCGCGGTGCGGGCCAGCGTCAGCCCGAGGCCGCCGAGATAGCGCTCCAGGCCGAGATTCGACATGATCGTCGCGACCACGCCCGGCTGGGTGAGGCGCTCGTCCTCCTTCCAGGAGCGGGCCACGACCGCCATGAGCTGGTCGCCGTCGACCACCTGGCCCTTCTCGTCGACGATCAGCACCCGGTCGGCATCGCCGTCGAGGGCAATGCCGATATCGGCCCGGCGCTCGCGCACCTTCTCGACGAGCGCCGCCGGCGCGGTCGAGCCGACGTCGCGGTTGATGTTGAACCCGTCCGGCTCGGTCCCGATCGCGATGACCTCGGCGCCGAGTTCCCACAGAGTCTCGGGGGCGACCCGGTAGGCGGCGCCGTTGGCGCAATCGACCACGACACGCAGGCCGTCCAGGGTCACCTGCCGCGGCAGGGTGCGCTTGGCGAATTCCACGTAGCGGGCATGCACGCTCTCGATGCGCTTGGCCCGGCCGAGATCCTGGGAGCCGGACAGGCGCTTGTGCATGTCGGCGTCGATCAGCCCCTCGATCTCGCGCTCGATCGCGTCGTTGAGCTTGAAGCCGTCGGGTCCGAACAGCTTGATGCCGTTGTCCTCGAACGGGTTGTGCGAGGCCGAGATCATCACGCCGAGATCGGCCCGCATGGAGCGCGTCAGCATCGCCACGGCGGGCGTCGGCACGGGCCCCAGGAGCAGGACGTCCATGCCCACCGAGGTGAAGCCCGCTACGAGCGCGGTCTCGATCATGTAGCCGGAGAGGCGGGTGTCCTTGCCGATCACCACCCGGTGGCGATGGTCGCCGCGCTGGAACACGAGGCCGGCGGCCTGCCCCACCTTGAGGGCCAGTTCCGGCGTGATCACCCCGTTGGCCCGACCCCGGATGCCGTCGGTTCCGAAATACTGCCTGGATCGGCATGTATAATCAGCAAAGCCTGAACCGAGATCAGTTGGTGCCGGCTCGCAGATATTAGCGCTGAGCATGACGGTTTTCTCACTCGACGGTGACGGATTTGGCGAGGTTTCTGGGCTGGTCGACGTCTTTGCCCATGATCACGGCGGTGTGGTAGGCCAGCAGCTGGATCGGCACCGCGTACACGATCGGCGCCACGCTCGGCTCGAGCGCCGGCATCGTCACCGTCGCCAGCGTCTCCAGACCGTGCGCCGCCGCCCCCTGCGCGTCCCCGATCAGCACGATCCGCCCGCCGCGCGCGGCCACCTCCTGCATGTTCGACACCGTCTTCTCGAACACCCCGTCATGCGGCGCGATCACGATCACCGGCACGCTCGCGTCGATCAGCGCGATCGGACCGTGCTTCAGCTCGCCCGCCGCGTAGCCCTCCGCGTGGATGTAGCTGATCTCCTTCAGCTTCAGCGCACCCTCCAGCGCCATCGGGTAGCTCGTGCCCCGGCCGAGATACAGAACGTCCCGCGCCTGCGCGACCTCGCGCGCCACAGCCTCGATCGCCCCCTCCCGGGTCAGCGCCTCCGCCATCAGACCCGGCACCCGGATCAGCGCCTCCACCAGCCGCGCCTCGCCCGACGCGTCCAGCGTGCCCCGCGCCCGCCCCGCCGCGATCGCCAGGCACAACAGAACCGTCAGCTGGCACGAGAACGCCTTCGTCGACGCCACCCCGATCTCCGGACCCGCCAGCGTCGGCATCACCACCGACGATTCCCGCGCGATCGTCGAGCTCGGCACGTTGACCACGCTCAAGGTGTGCTGGCCCTGGCTCCTGGCGTAGCGCAGCGAGGCCAGCGTGTCGGCGGTCTCGCCCGATTGCGAGATCACCAGCGTCAGCCCGTCCCGCTCCAGCGGCGCCTCGCGGTAGCGCGCCTCGGAGGCCACGTCGATCTCCACCGGCAGCCGCGCCAGCTGCTCGAACCAGTAGCGCGCCACCAGGCCGGCATAGTACGCCGTGCCGCAGGCGGTGATGTACACCCGGCTGAGCCGGGCGAAGTCGAACGGCAGCGCCTCGGGCAGCACCACCCGGCTGTTGGCCAGGTCGACGTAGTGGGCCAGCGTCCGGCCGACCACCTCGGGCTGCTCGTGGATCTCCTTGGCCATGAAGTGGCGATAGGCGCCCTTGTCGATCCGGTAGGCCTGGGTGGCGATCGTCTGGCGCGGGCGCTGGACGACCGCCCCGGACGCGTCGCGGATCTCGGCGCCGTCGCGGGCGAGGATCGCCCAGTCGCCCTCGTCGAGATAGGTGATCGCGTCGGTGAAGGGGGCCAGCGCCAGGGCGTCGGAGCCGAGATACATCGCGCCCGCGCCGAAGCCGATCGCCAGCGGCGCGCCGTGGCGGGCGCCGATCAGCAGGTTGTCCTCACCGGCGAACAGGAAGGCGAGCGCGAAGGCGCCGCGCAGCCGCGGCAGGGCGGCTTCGACCGCCGCCACCGGCCCGAGGCCCCGGTCCATGCTGCGGCTGACCAGCTGGGCGACGACCTCGGTGTCGGTCTCGGTCTCGAACACGACGCCGTCGGCCTCGAGCTCCTGCTTCAGCGCGCGGAAGTTCTCGATGATGCCGTTGTGCACGACCGCGAGGTTGTGGGTGGCGTGGGGATGGGCGTTGGTCTCGTTGGGCCGGCCGTGGGTGGCCCAGCGGGTGTGGCCGATGCCGATCGTGCCGGTGAGCGGCTCCTGCGCGAGCCTGGCCTCGAGGTTGGCGAGCTTGCCGGCGGCGCGGCGGCGCGCCAGCCGGCCGTGCTCGAGGGTGGCCAGCCCGGCGGAGTCGTAGCCGCGGTATTCGAGCCGGCGCAGGGCCTCGATCACCTGCCCCGCCACCGCGTCGCGCCCGACGATGCCGACGATGCCGCACATGTAATTACTCCTCCCGACTCAGAAGATCCTGTAGATCTATCTAGAATGACCAACAAGCTTTCAAAAACGGTTTAGGAGAGCGGTTATGACATAATAATTCACCGAATCATGTCTTTAAGCCTCAATTGATCTTTGTATGAACGTCATCGGAATAGAAAAGCTCGGAATGGCTTCGTAATCTTAAATTATATTGTCTATTCTGCACGCGTTATGGCTAACACTGTGTAATAGTTTCAGCTATGACATCAGCAAAACCGATTTATGATACCATTTTGCCGCCGTCGCAATGAGTTTGAATCAAAACAATGTTTATGAAATCGAGTTTTGCTGCTCAATCATGGACAATTTTCGCGGAATTCCACGACTG
The DNA here is from genome assembly GCF_058790235.1 of Methylobacterium sp. FW102-HT35C08. Taxonomy (NCBI): domain Bacteria; kingdom Pseudomonadati; phylum Pseudomonadota; class Alphaproteobacteria; order Hyphomicrobiales; family Methylobacteriaceae; genus Methylobacterium; species Methylobacterium sp. FW102-HT35C08. The sequence goes on from NZ_JBYTCL010000002.1 coordinate 4,511,792, forward strand.
GACCTGCTGATGCTTGACGTCCAGTTCTGCGCATGGATCCATGTAGAGGCAACGGTGACAGAGCGGCTTAGCTACGCGCGTTGCAGACGCATCGGTGAACGTGCACGTTTAACTTCTACTTGGAGTTAAAAGGCTCCCGACTTAACGCCTTATAAAGCGATAATTCGCCGTGCCCTGAATAGACCGATCATTGTCTCGCGGAAACTCCTCGCAAAGCGCCTTCTTCTCAATAAAAATAATTTCTTCTCTTCTAAAGTGGGGGTTCTGCATCAACTCCGACATCTGAAATCCATAAGCTAAAACAGAAATGCATGCCATCAAGCAAACATATAACTTGCTCGGTATTAATGTGGAGATAATTTTTATTGGCCCAGCGACCAGTCGCAGTTATCAGTTGTCTCAAAGATTCAATTGTCAGGTCTAAATCTTATCCGCTCAAATGAGGCAAATAACGGCCTTTTGCCCAAATAGCAGCTTGAGTTCTATTTTGCATGTTAAGTTTTTTTAGTATGTGTTTGACGTGCACTTTGACGGTGGCCTCCGATATATTATAGCGATGCGCGATTTCTTTGTTGGATATACCCTCCGTGATCGACAGAAGGATATCGTGTTCACGTATCGAGAGCGTGCAATCCGGCATCGTGACCGACGATATTTTCCAGCGCACAGATTCGGACCCGTCTCTGACAATTGGCGCGGTTGCCGGATTGAACCAAATCGCTCCGAACGTGGGGTCACGTACATTGAAGCCGATCATAACCGCATTCAGCGTAATCAGAAGCTTTTCCCGATCGATCGCACGATCGACAACCGCCGCAGCATGCATACGTATCTCTTGAGGTAACGTAAGCACGTCCCCGCAAAACGTAAGCACAACTAATCTTGAAAGACTATCTTTCAGTTGCCGTCGGATTAATTCGATGTTCTCGTTAATGCATTGTCCGTCGCAAACAATTGTAAGATCACATCCGCGCGTGTAGGCGCCGTTACGCTCATCAATGACGTCATAATGCGTTCGATCGAGATAGGAGGCGATCTTTTCTCGAAGACCAAAATCGTCTGAGAGCAGACGAGTACTGATTATGCGACTTTCGGTCATGGCAAACAAGGATCCAAGGCAATGAAAATTTTAAGGTAGTTGAATCGCTTTGCTTTCCACGAGCACAGACACTGCGCGGAAGTGAGATTGTCCATTCAACCCTCTCATGCCGATTTAAGTCAATATTAATTTTCCTACAAGTACCAGTCGGAAATATCCGTACGCGTTTTCTCTATTTTCCGACACGGACGTCAGAGAATTTCTCGCTCCGTCAGGATTTTTCCGAATGAATCCTGCATGCTGCTGCACGCCGACACCTGCGGCGCGCATGATAAGGCCTGCTATCCATTTGGAGGTAAAATGCACGTCTGGTTGACATCCGACTATCGATCCGTGTTATGATGCGCATTCCGATGCCGATTATTGACTAAATGAAAGGCGGAGGGATATCACATGCCTCGTTACTATTTTGACATCCAAGATACGGAGTCTCAGCGTGACGAAGAGGGTATGGAATGCGAAGACGTGGAGGTCGCTCGAGGAAAGGTAATGGCCAGTCTGCCGGACTTAGCGGAATTTATCTCGCAAGACGAAGGCGATAGCCAGTTCATCTCCGTATTGGTCCGCGATGAAGAGGGTCATCAAGTCTATGCAGCGACACTGACATTTTCTGGGTATAGATTGGACGCTGCGGCTCGTCAGTAGCCTGTCGGCGCGCGCTGGCGAAGATTATTGCAACGGCCACTTTTGAGATCAGACCGATCTGAGTGGAATGCCTGCGTCGGGCGAAGGTCCGGTCCTGCGAGCGCTGACGATCCGGCGTTAGGCAGTGCGGCCGAAAAAAGCCTGTCTGCTTCCGGCGCTTCACCAGCAGAAGCAGACCTTCGTTTCGCCTCAGCCGTCGATCTTCCTGTGTTGCGAAGCAGGCTGTCCGTCGTCAGATGATTGAGGCGACTTGAGGCGCCCACGAACGGAGGCTCTGGTTCACCTGGGTGGGAGGTTCGACAGCCCGCGCGTCTCGGCGCAGGCAACGATCCGTGAAGGCCTGGCGCTCGATCCGCGCCCGATCACGCAAGATGGTCTCGCTTCGGCCGAGGTAGAGGCCGACGGCAGTTGGGCGGCCCAGCCTCTCGTGAGTGCGCGCAGGTATGTAAAGCTCGACAAAAGCGGCGGCCCGCGCATCCGACGCGCCGGGCAGATAGGCGTGTTCGAGTGAAAGGTGATGTCGGGATTCGGGTGCCAACGCTCAGTTCTGCCCTGCGTCTGACGATGGCGAGGCGCGCCGCGGCCGTGGGTCGTGCCCCGGCTGCCGAGCCAGAGCGCGAACCGACCAAGTCGAATCGTCGGGTTTGATGCGGACGGTAACGTGACTCGATGCGCGGCTTTCCGAGGAGGAGGGCCGATGGCACCTGTTCTGTCCGCCGAACTGCGCAGGCGTGTCGCGGTTGCTATCGGGCGGGAGCCTCGCGCCGGGAAGCAGCCCGGCGCTTCGAGATCAGCCCGGTCAGCGCGGTGCGCTGTTGTCGTGCAGGACGGGCGGACAGGGGTGCTTTGAGGCGATACACGAGGCCGACTGGCGATCGACGACCGTGACGTCGCAAGGGTCCGTACCAATGCCGTCATCAGAATAGACAAGTGTATTGTGCAACATTTGATTTGGGAATTCCGAACACACGGCCGCAATATGTAACTAACGTGTCTTTTGCAAATTCGGTTAATCCGTTCAGTTCAGGCGGCCCGGTATTTTGAATCAGTGGTGGCAGTCCAGGCCGGAGCAGAAGACTGATTGTCGCCTGACTGTATGGAAGCAGCCATGAGCAGGGAAGAGACGCCAATCTGGCTGAAACGTCGGATAAAACGACATCTGGCAAGAGGAAGGAATCACAAAGCCTCCCTCGTCCTTGTGAATTCCCTGTCGCCACGCGAGATGGCCGATGACAAAGTAGCCCGGCCCGACAACGTCTTAATCTTTCCAGGTGTGATGCGTCTGAGGTTGGAAGAGCGCGAAGGTACATGAGCAGTGCCAATCAGGCGGCACAGGCGAGGCACCGTCGCGGCGCCGCCTGATCCGCAGCGCCCTGACCTGACCGGAATTTTGGACTCAGCCGATGAGGCGGCTGCTACATGGTCGCGGCCATGGGTAGCCAGAAAGCTTGATCCGGGAAGGCGACCGGTGCAGGTGAACGGTCGCCCGCTGACGCGTGCCCTTAGATGCCGTTGCGGGTATTGTGACAGAGGCTCATCGGAGATCGCCTTCCTTGAGGAGTGGGAGACCTCTTGATAAGCATCGTCACGAAGCTCTGCTCGGAAGTCTCCACCTCCTTGCAGGCCGAAGCCAAGCTCTTGCCTGATTCCGCTCGCGCCTCGATCTGCGCAGCCTGTGGCCTGCCCCTAGACGGCGGTTCTCCGGCGGGTTTGATGGAAGGTTAGCGGGACGGTCGGCCTGTGGCGAAAGTCGTCGCCAGAACGCAGATCGGCGCCTGGCCCGCTTTGCTCTCTGCGCGACTGTCGCCTCATTCGTGTCGCACGGGACGGCCCTGGCACCCTTTCTGTCCTCGCCCAAGCTCGGCACGATCATGTCCGCTGCCAGACGTGTCGGGCCGTCAACTCGTCGGTCCAAGAGGCGATCAGCGACGGCCCGCCGAATAGCTCCGGCGGAGGGGGGCTGAAAGGTGTCTTTAAGCTCGAAGCTCAGTTGATGTTTCACCGCTGATAACAGCCCTTAGGACTGAATTTTGTCCTACGTTGTACGAGCATTGATTTCATGGTCTAAAGGCGGATGAAATTGCCTGTTCTTAGGGTGTCAAGGCTGCCTGGGAAGGTCTCGGCGGCACGCGCGCGCGGGGACTGGATGCAAGTACTGTCGACGATCAGCGTTCATGCATTCCGGAACCGGGCTGGCCGAAGAGCTTTCCGCCGGAAAGCGCAGAGGTATGGCCGCCCCGCCGCCAAAGTCGCCGTCTTGATTATCGCTCCGTTCCTCGGTGCCACCGTGACGGCTTTTCCCTCTCAGCCTGAACCAGAGGTGCTCTCTTTGGGGAGCGCCACCTCCAATCTAGCTTCGCGGGCGCCCAGCTTCATGGCGTTCATGTCCACCGACGATGCCATGGCCAATGTTGTCCGAACGGCCCTCACGGCTGTGGAAGCAGCGGCCGAGATCCCCCAGATTGCCGGGACGCTTCAAGACACGTGGCTGAATGCCTTCTACGGCGACAAACAGCGCCTGAAGCAGTTCATCGCGCACACAGCCGATGCCAGCGGCCTGCCGGTCGATTTTTTCTTACGGCTCCTCCAGCAGGAGAGCGGTCTTGATCACCGCGCCGTCAGTCGTGTCGGAGCGCAAGGGGTTGCGCAATTCATGCCCGCGACAGCAGCCGAGCGCGGCCTGGTAGATCCGTTCGACCCATTCGCGGCGATCCCCAAAGCAGCGGAGTTTCTGCGACAGCAGCGTGCAACCTTCGGTAGTCTAGGGTTGGCAGCGGCTGCCTACAATGCAGGCCCGCAGCGTGTGAAGAATTGGCTCGCCGGGCGCTCATCGCTGCCGCAGGAGACGAGAGCCTACGTGGTCAAGGTCACCGGCAGATCCGCAGACGACTGGCGGCAAGGTGCTGAGGTGTCCGCTGTCGCGGAGCCCGTGGTCCGGGACAACTGGTAGTCGCGTGCGCTAGGTCCATGACCTTCGCCATTGGCAACCTCTTCGGCGACATCGTGCAGAACCATAGGAGGCAGATGGCGGATGCGGAGTGGGCGTCGATGCTCCTTTTCGATGGCCACCAGCAACTGCGGAGGGGCGGTCGAGATTGATGGCGGCTGCATTGCGTAGGGTCCGGCAGCACGCGCCTGCCACCTTATCGACGAGAACCGACAGGGCGAAAATCGGCTTTTAGCGGCCAAGCGGACAAGATGGCCGGAAAAGCCGAGGGTAACACCTTTCGATGGAACCAACCGCCTACCTCAGTGTCGCAAGCTGATTGTCGCCGCTTCGGTCCCGATCGCCCGCTTCAACGAATGCCTTGTACGTTCTGCGACTTCTCGTGTCCTGACCGGCCGGAATGTCCCCTTCGTTCCTCATGGTGTTCCCCGCTGTTCTCCATACCGCTGAGCAGATGCTTCGGCTCGGCACGCTGGCAGGATTCAGCTTGGCGGTATGAACTTCAGCTTTATGTCGGCTGACCCGTCGGGCGAATGGCCAGACTGAACCAGAAAATCTCCTGGACGAACTTGCCAGCGCGAGCAGGGCTCTAACTGCCGCGCTTGAAGCACTTGAAGCGAGCGTTCGGCTTTCGGCCAAACCGCGTCACGCATAATGTCTCTCGCGGGCAAAACCGGACGTTCCGCTGTGTGCCCATCCCGGTCATTCAGCTAGCCGGGACGATGGACCGTAAGCTGACATTCCAGGATCCAATCGCGTTACGCGCTTAAGGTCGGCTTGTGGAGCTCTAAGCGACGTTGATGAGTATCCTTGCCCGCGGGCCTCGTCTGATCCGGTGGTGTCTGATCCTCCCCTGATTTCGCAGACACGGGGAGATTAGCTCGCGGTCCTCTCGGCTTGCTCGGGCGTGAGATAGCCGAGTGCCGAATGGATGCGTTGCCGATTGTAGTAGCCCTCGATGTAAGCGAACAGGTCGCGTCGGGCGTCGTCCCGGGTTGCCCATCGTCGCTGATGGACGAGTTCGACCTTGAGCGTGTGGAAGAAGCTCTCCATCGGGGCGTTATCGTAGCAGCAAGCCGTGCGGCTCATCGACGGCCTCGCCCCCATGGCGGCGAGCTGCTTCCGGTAGGCCTCGGCTGCGTACTGGCTGCCGCGATCCGAGTGGCAGATGAGCCCGGCGGCCGGTCGCTGCCGCTGGGCGGCCATCATCAGTGCAGCCACGCTCAGCTCGGTGCGCATATGATCGCGCATCGACCAGCCGACGATCTTGCGCGTGGCCAGATCGAGGACGGCGGCCAGGTACAGCCAGCCCTCGCCGGTTGGCAGGTAGGTGATGTCGGCTAGCCAGACCTTGTTTGGCCGCGCGGCCGAGAAGTTCTGCTTCAGGAGGTTCGGGGCGATCGGGAGATCGTGACGGCTGTCGGTCGTGCAGGGCCGGAACCGACGCTCCGCCAGAGCGCGGATGCCGTGCTGGCGCATCAGGCGCTCCACCCGCCCGCGGCTGACGGACCGGCCCTCGGCCCGTAGGGCGGCATGCACGCGCGGCGCACCATAGCGCCGATGATGGGCGGCATGGATACGCCGGACGTCGTCCAGGAGCTGGCGGTTGGAGGCCGAGCGGGCGCTCTCTGGCCGTGTCCGCCAACCGTAAAAGCCGCTGGGTGAGACTCCGAGCACGCGGCACATGAGACGCACCGGCCAGGTCCGCGCATGCTGCTCGATGAAGGCGAAGGTCACTTGGGCATCTCCGCGAAGATGCCGATGGCTTTTTTTAGCACGTCGCGCTCCATGCGCGTGCGGTCGAGCTCTCGCCGCAGCCGGGCGATCTCGGCGGCCTGATCGGACGGCGATGCGATCGGGCTTGGTGGCGAGGCGCCCGTCGATCCTGCCGGCCGCGGCGGGGGTGAGGCCCCGTTCAGCATGGCCCGCCAGTGCCGCAACATCGAGGGCTGGATCCCGAGCTCGGCCGCGACCTGCATCTGCGGCCGGCCGCTGCTCTCCAGAAGGGCGACCGCTTCGCGTTTGAACTCGGGCGTGAACTCTCGTCTCGTCTTTGCCATCCGACACCTTCCCCGCTCAGCATGAGCGTATCAGAGGTGTCCGCGAAGCCGAGGGAGGATCAGTCCTGCGAGCCGTTTCTCGGCCGCGGCGACAACTCCACGATCGTTCAACCGCGGTGCAGCTGCGGCTCGAGGAAGTCTGTTGTCCGCCCTCGGTAGCGGCGACGAGCGGGCTAACATCAAGGGCCGGGCTCCGTGGACCGGTTGCTGACCTTGACGAGTTTGGTCAGGGCTAGTGATCAAGACCGTCGCGTGGGAATGGGTGGTAGCGCGTTCGATCGGGGGTGAGAGCCATGTACCGAGACAAAATGGCGGAGCGAGTCGCGGCAGACGGCTTTATCGCCGCGCTCGATCAGAGCGGCGGGTCGACCCCGGGTGCGCTGCGCCTCTACGGCATCCCAGACGACGCCTACGCCGGCGACGCTGAGATGTTCGCCCTCATCCATGCGATGCGGGTGCGCATCATGACCTCGCCCGCCTTCACGGGTGCAAAGGTGCTGGGTGCGATTCTGTTCGAGGGCACGATGGACGGCAGCGCCGCCGGCAAGCTCGTTCCGGCCTTCCTTTGGGAGGAACGCGGGATTGTGCCGTTCCTCAAGGTCGACAAGGGGCTTGCTCCTGAGAACGACGGCGTCAGCCTGATGAAGCCGATGCCGGATCTCGACGCGCTTCTCGAACGAGCCATCCAACTCGGGGTCTACGGCACGAAGATGCGTTCAGTCATCAACATGCCTTCCGAGCGAGGCATCGCCGCCGTCGTAGAGCAGCAGTTTGCGATCGCCGACCAAATTGCCTCGCACGGGCTCATGTCGATTATTGAGCCGGAGGTGTCCATCAAGAGCCCCGACAAGCGCGGCGCCGAGGCGCTCCTTCTTGCGGAGCTAGCAAAGCGACTCGACGATCTTCCTGAAGGGCGGCAGGTGATGCTGAAGCTCACCCTGCCCGACGTAACGGACCTCTATGCGCCGTTGACCCGTCATCCGCGCGTGGCACGGGTGGTGGCGCTGTCGGGCGGCTACTCGCGGGAGGAAGCCTGCGCCAAGCTGGCCTGCAACCACGGTGTGATCGCGAGTTTCTCTCGCGCTCTCACGGAGGGTCTCACGGCTGGCATGAGCGATAACGCATTCGATGCCACACTCGTCGAGGCGATCGACGAGATCTACAAGGCATCTGTCGACAAGCATCAGCGTTGAGAAAACTGACATAATCCAATTGGCGGCGCAACGCGGCTGAGCTCTGACGTGGATCAAGCGCTCCATTTCAGTCAGTCCTACGAGCGCATGTCAAAGCACATCTGCTTTGCCCCATTGCTAGCCTGAAGGCGGCCGTTCAGCCTTCGTCCAGATTACGTCGTGCCAGATCGAAATTGCGCACAAGACCGGACGTTCGGCTTGGCGCCCAACCAGGTCGTCGGGACCGCCGCAAGCGCTTCCCGAAAGCGGCCATCGGTCGGCCACCCGACATCGTCGGCTGAAGGTGGCAAGCGGAAGTTGAGTTGACGCTCAATAGCGAGACTCGGGCTTTGACATTGTAGCTGCCGCTCAGCCGCAGCCGGCGGCAGCTGCGAAGCGGCGTTCACCATATCTCTTGCTGCCGCTTTGAAGTAGATTGACTAGCTGAACTGTCCAGCTTGGCAGGATCGCCCGCGGCGATGATCACTGATGGGCGTACCGGCCTTATCCAATTGCTGCGCGAGGGCATCCCAGCGCTTCTTGTCCTCCTCGCGTGGGACGTGATCGTCGTTCTCATCTTCCAAGTAGCTCATCGGCCCTGGATGGACCAGCCGAGCTTGCCGACCTCCCTCATAGGTTCGGCTCTGGTACTGTTCCTCAGTGTTCGTAACAACACCGCATATGCGCGCTGGTGGGAGGCAAGGACCTTATGGGGTGCGGTCACCAACAACGCGCGCTCATTCTGCCGCGAGATGGCAACACTGATCGGGGGTGCACCCGATCTCACCCGGGCCATGGCAGCCTACGCACACTCGCTGCGAGGCGCCCTGCAGGATGTCGATGTCGGCGCGGAAGTGGAACGCCTCTTCCCGCTGACATCGCGACCCGCATCCAGGGCCGGCGCAACGCGCCCAACGCGATCCTGTACGAGGTTGGCGCCTGCCTGCGGGTTATCGCCGAAGATCGCGCGGTCCATCCCGCCGCTCTCGCCGCGGTCGACCGTATCTTGTCGGATATCGCCAATGCCCAGGGCGGCCTTGAGCGGATCCGAAATACGCCTCTCGCCATCCAGTTCTCGGCCCTACCAGGCGTCTTGGTGCGCGCCTTCTGCCTGTTGCTGCCGCTCACCATGGTACAGGAACTGGGCTGGATAACGCCGCTTGGCTCCACCGTGGTCGGGTTCCTGTTCTTGGCGCTGGACCGGATCGGGCTTGACCTGGAAGACCCGTTCACCACGAGCGTCCACGCGCTGCCGATGCGTGCCATGACCCGAACCATCGAGATCGACCTGCTGCAATCCATCGGTGAGCGCGCGCCGGAGCCGATCCGAGTTCATCATGGTGTCTTGCATTAGAGCCGTTCCCAATCGCGTTGCCTTCGGGCGCGCCTCTGAGTCATTGCGACAGCGCGCTCGCTCGCGCCGAAGCGGTATTCACTTCAGCCGCGATTGCTCTAAGCACAGGATGTGAAGCTTGCAGTTCCTGAGGAGGCGGAAGTCATCGGCATTCTCGTTTCGCCTGTCGAACGAAGCCGCCGGGAACGCCAACTGTCTCAGGTTAACAGATTACGGCGATTTCATCCTGCGAGTCATCAGTGCCCACGCACCTAGAGCCAGTGCAGGGTCGAGAATGGCGAACGTCACCATCAGATGCGGGAACACTCCGGAAGCGGCCAGCGGCAGGAGAGCTGCCGGAACAAACACAAGTCGGTCGACGACCGACGCGGCGACAATCTGCTGCGCGCCCGAACGGCCCCCGAAAAAGTAGAGCCAGCCGATGACGACGACCAATAGCCCCGCAATACGAATAAGACCCTGCTCATCCCCGACAAAATCCCGGTCCCTAAAAAGCACCTGTGTCACTCCTGGCCAAGCGACAAGCAGCGCTCCAGCCGCCAGATAGATCACACCGTTCATGGCCGTGTACTTGGATGTGGTCGGTACGTTGCTCGGGGTCGCGAGAAGCTCCTGGATGAGGGACATGCCGTGCTTTCTCAACTGATAAAAACTGCGCTGGGTTAAACCAGGTCCTATTTCCCGGAGACGCCGCTTAGAGCCGAGCCGCGAGCATCACGTGGGTTGCCGGGGTCCGGGCACAGATCCGCCATGGCGATCAGACCGTCGCTGACGTAGCGGTTCACCGTGCCGAGCGTCAGCCGATCACCGGGCCGGTGGTAGCGCACTAGCCCGATTCCGCCGTGCTCCGTCAGTTCCTGGACGACCAACGCGCGCTCCGCGTTGGTGTCGACGTCGGTCGCGTGGGTGACCTGGAAACTGAGGCGCGTCAGGGAGAGCCCGACGTCCTTAGTTGCGGCGCCGGCCCACATGGCGCGTTCAGTATCTGCAGGTCGGCCTGACGAGAGCCAGAAGGCCGCGGTGTCGAGGGTTGCCTCCGCGCGCTCAATAGAGAGGCCCCAGAAGCGCACATGGTGGCGCTTGCGCGGGCTGTTGTCGATGGAGCGCTGAAAGCCGACATCCTGCCGCCGGTTGAACAGGTAAAGCGTGCTGAAGGGGGCACTCGGATAAGGCCGGTTCAAAACAAAGGTGCTCGCCATTCTCCACGAAGTGCCGAGGCCGAGCCGATCCGCCTGAGTCCAGCCTGCGAGGGCAAAGGCTCGGAGCAACTGGTCGAAGGTGCCGATCAAGACTAGGTTCACCGGATCCCCGGGGAGACCATCGCCGGTCAGCGTGTAGGAGGGGACGCGGCTCCGGTCGAGAATGTGCGCCCCAAGCCTGATCGCACGCGGCAGGATCAGGTAGGCAGCGGCGGCATACGTGGACGCAAGCGCCAGGACGAGCGGCAGGCGGCGGTCGGCGACGTCGTAGAATAGCACCACGATCAGCCAGACCGTCACCAGGCCAAGGACCGCAACCAGCGTGCGCTGCCCAAGCAGCTTCAGGCGTCTCACCGAACATGTCCTCCTATCGGCCGCCGTGGGTCCTCCGCTGGACGAACTCCGCGCGCCTGGCGTGAATCCTGTCCGACTTGGAAGAACAGTCCTGCCACACAAAACGTCGCCACACGTGTGAAAGTCGAACGGGCGGCGACTGGAGGCGCAGATGCCTTTGTAATCTCTAGGACACTGTCCGTCGTCAGATGATTTGAGATGGTTTGCGATGCTCAGGAACGGAGGTTCTGGTCCACCTGGGTTGAGAGGTTAGGCAGCCTGCGCGTGATGGCGCAAGCGGCGGTCCATGAGGGTCTGGCGCTTGATCCGCGCCCGTTCACGCAAGATCGTCTCGCCGCGGCCGAAGTAGATGTCGGCAGGGGTGAGGTTGCCCAGGCTCTCGTGAGCCCGAGCGTGGTTGTAGTGCTCGACAAAGGCGGCAACCCGCGCCTCCAGTTCGCCGGGCAGGTAGGCGTGTTCGAGCAGGATGCGGTTCTTGAGCGTCTGGTGCCAGCGCTCGATCTTGCCCTGCGTCTGCGGATGGCGGGGCGCACCGCGGACGTGGGTCATACCCCGGCTGCCGAGCCAGTCGGCCAGATCACCCGCGACGTAGCTTGAGCCGTTGTCGGTGAGCAGCCGTGGCCGATGCACCACCTGCACGTGGTCGAGTCCGGCAGCCGCCAGCGCAAGGTCGAGCGTGGCCGTGACGTCGCCGACCTGCATCGTCGTGCACAGCTTCCACGCCACGATGTAGCGCGAGAAGTCGTCCAGCACGGTCGAGAGGTAGTACCAACCCCAGCCGACCACCTTCAGGTAGGTGAAGTCCGTCTGCCAGAGCTGGTTAGGCGCGGTCGTCTTGTCGTGGAACTCATCGGAGGCTTTGACCACGATGTAAGCCGGGCTGGTGATCAGGTCCTGGGCTTTGAGCAAGCGGTAGACGGTGGCCTCCGATACGAAGTAGCGCCGCTCGTCGGTGAAGCGCACCGCCAACTCGCGTGGGCTGAGCTCTGGCTCCTCCGGCGCGAGGGCGACGATCTGATCGCGAACCTCGGCGGGCAACTGGTTCCAGACCCGGCTGGGACGGGAGGGGCGATCCGCCAGAGCCTCGGGGCCACCGCGCTGGAAGGGTAAGCGCTCGTTGGCAGGCGCCTTGCGGGATACGATCCGAGACCTGGATACAGTGCTGTCGCGAAGGCCTGTATCCGCCCTATGTCTGGACCTACGATCTCGCCCCATATCGTCGTAGCCGGCACGCGTCGCTCGTGGACGCGTGAGGACAAGCGAGCGATCCTCGATGAGGCGCAGAGCACCACCGCGTCGATCTCGTCTGTGGCGCGTCGCCATGGCCTGACGCCATCGCTGCTCTTTCGCTGGCGACGCGAGGCCTGGGATGAGGAGCGGGCGGCGGCCCTGCCGGTTCCGCCTCCCTTCGTTCCGCTCGCACTGCCGGCACCGGTGGGGCTACCGAACCGTGATCAGGGTGCGCCGGGTGGCGCCATTGAGGTGGAACTGGTCGGCGGGCATCGGCTGCGTGCCGAGGCCGGTGCCGATCCATCTCTCGTGCGGGATCTTCTCGCGGCGCTGCTGGATCGATGATCCCCGTTCCCTCGGGCTCGCGGGTGTGGCTGGCCACCGGCCACACGGACATGAGGAAAGGCTTCGACGGGCTCGCCGCGCTGGTGCAGGACCACCTGCACCATGATCCGTTCTCTGGTCAGGCCTTCGTCTTCCGCGGCCGTGCGGGGCGGCTGATCAAGGTCCTGTGGTGGGACGGCCAGGGGCTGTGCCTGTTCTCGAAGCGGCTGGAGAGAGGCCGTTTCGTCTGGCCGGGGATGGCAGGGGCCGCGGCGGCGCTCACACCGGCTCAGCTGGCGATGCTGCTGGAGGGGATCGACTGGCGGGCGCCGGAACGCACGGACCGGCCGCGCATCGCAGGCTGAGGGACGCCACGCCCAGAGGGGCTGGCGGAGCCGTCATGGGCAATCTAAGCTATTGGCATGGCTCTCGATCCTGCCTCGCTGCCGGATGACGTGGATGCGCTCAAACGCATGATCGTCAGCATGGCGAGGGACGCCGTTCATGCCAACACGCTGATCGAGAAGCTGCGCGGCGAACTCGCAAGGTTGAAGCGAGCGCAGTTCGGCGTCTCGTCCGAGAAGCTGCAAGCCCGCGTCGAGCAGCTCGAACTCGCCATCGAGGCCCTGGAGGTCGACGAGGCCGAGCGCCTCGCGGCGGCTCCGGTCGTCGCCGAGGCGGTCGAGGCGGCAAGCCGAGGGCCGGGGCGCCGCCCCTTACCCGATCATCTGCCGCGCGAGACTGTCGCTCATCCCGGCCCGTGCGCCTGCCCGGCCTGCGGCGGTCGCCTGCGTCGGATCGGCGAGGACGTGACGGAGAGCCTCGACTACGTGCCGGGCCGCCTCAAGGTGGTGCGGCACCTGCGCGAGGCCTTCTCCTGCCGAGCCTGTGAGACCGTGGTGCAGGCTCCCGCGCCCTACCACGCCATCGCCCGCGGCCGTGCCGGCCCCGGGCTGCTCGCGCATATCGCCGTGGCCAAGTTCGACGATCACCTGCCCCTGTATCGACAGGCCGAGATCTATGCGCGGGACGGCGTCACGTTGCAGACCTCGACCCTGTCCGGCTGGATGGGCGCCACGGCCGCCGCGCTGGCCCCGCTGGTCGATCTCCTGCGCACGGAGGTGATCGCCGGGTCGGACGTCCTGCACGGTGACGATACGACGGTGCCGATCCTGGCGCCCGGGGCGGGGAAGACGAGAACTGGCCGGCTCTGGGCGTATGTGCGCGACGAGCGCCCCCACGGCGGAGCGCGACCGCCAGCGGCCGTGTTCTTCGCCTCGCCGGACCGGAAGGGCGAGCGCCCGCGCACGCATCTGGCGGCGTTCTCCGGCGTGCTTCAGGCGGATGGCTATGCCGGCTTCAACGGGCTCTACGAAGGCCGTCGGCCGGGCGGCGCGCTGATCGAGGCCGCCTGCTGGGCGCACACCCGTCGCAAGTTCTTCGATGTTCATGCCAGGACCGGCTCAGCGGTCGCCTTCGAGGCCCTGGAACGGATCGGCGCGATCTACGAGGTCGAGCGCTGCGTCAGCGGCAAGCCTCCCGACGAGCGCCTACGGCAGCGCCAGGCCCGATCACGACCGCTCGCAACGGCCCTGAAGGCCTGGGCGGAGACGATCCTGCCGCAGCTCTCCGGCGGCTCCGATCTCGCCAAGGCGTTCCGCTACATGCTGGTGCGCTGGACGGCGCTGACCCGCGTCTTCGACGACGGGCGGATCGCGCTCGACAACAACCCAGCCGAGCGAGCGCTGCGGTCCGTCGCGATCGGGCGCAAGAACTATCTGTTCGCCGGCTCGGAGCGGGGCGCTGAGCGGGCGGCTGCCTTCTACACGCTGATCGAGACGGCCAAGCTCACCGGGCTCGACCCGGAGGCCTACCTGCGCGACGTGCTCACCCGCCTCGCCGATCATCCAGCCAAACGCCTGGCCGAACTCCTGCCCTGGAACTGGTCGCCGGTCGCCACGGGTGCTCAGGCCGCCTGATCAACCGGGCCGCTCGCCGAGCGCTTACCTGGAAGGCGTCGTACCAGCGGTAGAAAGTGGCGCGCGGGATGGCGAGCTTCTCCAGGGTAGCGCGCACCGGCAGGTGGGATTGCTCGACCAGCTGGATAATCTCCAGCTTCTCAGAGGCCGGTTACCTCATGCCTCGTCGCCCCCGGCCCCGGTCATGCTTTTTTTCAGCAAGCGGTTCTCCAGAACGAGATCGGCCACGACCTCCTTCAGCGCACCCGCCTCGCGACGCAGCTCCTTGACCTCGTCGGCGGTCGCGGCACGGGCCGTGTCGCCGGCCAGCCGCTTCTTGCCGGCCTCCAAGAACTCCTTGGACCAGCCGTAGTACATCGAGCTTGCGATGCCCTCGCGCCGACACAGCTCGGCGATGCTGTCCTCACCGCGCAGGCCTTCCAAGACGATGCGGATCTTCTCCTCGGCCGAGAACTGCCGGCGTGTGGCGCGGCGGATGTCCTTGATCACGGCTTCTGCCGGCTTCCGCGCCGGCCCGGACGTCTGTTTCATCTTCGCTCCTGGGGCTACGATGAACCAGCCATCCTCCGTTCGTGAAGACCCTCGATCTGTCTCAGGAGTGCTGACGGCGGACATGCCCGACGAGCAGGCTGAGGTGGCGACAGCCGGTGCGCTCGGCGCCAAGTGCGATAAGTCGGCCGAGTGCGGCGTAGGGGACCAGAATGTTGCTGCTCCCGAAGAGACCTGCGTCGAGCCCAACCTCATCAACGAGGGCGCGAGGATTGGCGTTGAGTTCGACTAGGACATCATAGATAGCTTGCGTGATCCCTGGATGGATGAAGCTGAGACGCGGTGGCGTCGGGGGCGTATCTGGCGCTTTGGATACGGGGGAGCACTCTGAGCTGCCGTCCGAGTTTGGCCAGTCGAGATGTGCCATGGCGCCCCCTCGCTTCCCGATCGCGTCGATCCCAGCAACATCGGTTAAGTCACTCTGATCAGACACAGGCTGTCATTTTAATCAAGCGCAATTTTCGGGAATGACAGTGGAATCATCGATTGCGGGTCACCCAATCGCGCGGGAGCCGATGGAATATATTGTATTCAAGGAGATTATTGATTTTAGCGAAAAGTCGAACCACAGCACAAATCGCTTTGCCGCGACCTTTCAGCTCCAGCGCATTCGGCAACATGGGGGCCATTTCGCCGCCCGTACCGGAACTTCGTAACCAGGGTACGCCCCAATGGCTGGCTCTTCCGCGATCCCAAGCACGCCGATACTGCTGAGAGGCTTGTTCCGCTTCCCAGCTATCGTCGACGTGACCAATACCCGCGCCCCCCCCCTGAGCAACTGGGATGGCGGCCTTCCTCCAGCGCTGTTGCGAAAGCCTTCGCCAGCGCACGGCTGGTCAAGGGCTTCACCCATCTGGCCGCCGGGGTACTCGGACAGGACCCGGGCGCGCATGGCGGCAAAAGGGTCGCGGTCTGGCGAGCGACGACGAGGATGCCGCGACGGAGGTCGGCAGGCTTGCGAAAAAGCTCGGCTTCACGCCGGTCAAGCTTGGCTCCGTCTCCGAGGGTGGGCTCCTTGTGCAAGCGCGCGGCCCGATTTGGAGGCGGCTGATCCTCAAGGACCTCGTGAGCTTCGAAAGTTGAATTTGAACCACCTTTTGGGTGGCGTCCCAATGACAGGAACGCGACGCAGGAAATCGACTCGCACAGGATGGAGCGTCCGCTTCGCGGCGCGACGATGGGTTGTGGCCGCCCCCGAGCTGTATCTGCCGGATGGTCGATGGATGACCGCTTTCCGGAAACTCGAAAGGCAACAGAAGCGGCAATCATGGGTCGTTAAAAGCTTGTCCGCTTTTCCGGCGAATCGACTCCGAAGCAGCCATTCCGCTTACGGCCAGATCCCGTCCCACCGGCATGTGCCTCTAAATGACTGGGATGGGTGGATTTCTGCCGGTCCGCTTTTGAGTGACAGAGTTGATAAACCAGACGCTACTTGCATTCGGGGCGCTCGACCGATCACCTGCTCACGTATCGGCGATAGCGCACGCTGCCCGGTGACATGCGTCCGGCCGCGCGGCGTAATAGTATCCCGATCTCTTGTTCATCGAAAATAGGAGGCGTAAGTTTCGAAACATCGCATTCTGGGGCCGCGCATTGAAAATCCATAACACTTATAAGGGAGTGATCGCTATGGCTTCCTATCTCATTGTAGATATCGATGTGCGAGATCAGAAAGAATTTGATCGCTATCGAGAACTTGTTCCTTCGGTAATCGCCAAATTTGGTGGCCGTTATCTCGTTAAAGCTGGGAAATTACAGCCTTTGGAAGGAGATTTTGGACTCAAGAGGCTGGTAATCATCGAATTCCCTACGATGGACGCTGCTCGTGAATTTTACAACAGTCCCGAATATGCTCCGCTGCTGAAGCTGCGACTGGACAGCGCGCCATCAAAGATGGTGCTTGTGGATGGCTGGATTGCCGCTGAATAGCGCGACCAAGCGCAAGTCAAAACTTTCGATGCGAGGTTTCCGCCGTTTTAGTCCCCGAATAAGTGGCGAGGGATCGCCGGTAAGGGCCGCTTTCGCGTGGCACATTTGCACTCGGAATGGCTGCTCAGGGTGGATTTCTACTGGTCCGCTCTCGAGCGGCAATGCCACCGAAGCTTCGTCGTCACAGGTTGCGAGGAGGCACCAGCCGCACCGCACCTACGCCGTCGTCAAGCAGATGCCCGGGGGGAGCGCTCGCCGCCGACCGGGAGCCCGCAGGCATCCATAACCGCGCAGCGCCTCACGCTTTCTTCGGCCTTGGCCAAGGTTGCCAGACCGACGCGGCGGAAGACCTTTCCGGAGGCGAGCACCGCCATGACCGCAAAACGCCCGTCGGGAATGTCGACGATGCGGCACTCGACCGGCTTGAGCACGACCCGGCGCTTCCGCCGGCTCAGGCCGCGAGGCGTCGGGCGTTCGCTGCGGCCAGCTCCCGGTAGCGCGCCACGACCTCGTCGTGCGAGCCGCCCGCCATCAGGGTGTTGGCGGCTTCCATCGCGGCCACGACATTCCCGCCGACCATCGAGGCCATCTCGGCTCGGGCCTCGACCCCGCCCCAGGCGATCCGCAGCCGCCCCCAGCCCGCGCCTCCTCCCGTGCGATTGCGCCGTCAATCGACTGACTTCCGGGTCCGCAGCACCGCTCTAAGAAGGCGACCTCGTAAATTGCCCATTCCGCCCCATATATTGTGTACCCTCTGCGCAATTCAGTGCCTTGGGCAACGACGCGGAGAGTATTATGGCGCACACTTCCAGCAATGGCATCGCTCAGATGGTGTCGACCGAAGATTTCAATGCTCGTGTGAAGCTTGCTTTCGCGAACAAGACGAACCCGGAGCTGAAAGCTGAGCGCGCGCCTACCCCGTTTCGCGCGAAGTGGCAGGGGCGCAAGTCCTAGGTTCAGACATCCTCAGCTCCTCGGGCGAAGGCGAGGGACTGGAAGGCCATGATGCGGGTCTTGCGCGTCCCGACCGCACGGGGCGCGACAAGGAAGAGCAGCGCCGAGCAAGACTCCAAGGTTGGGTCTCGCGGTGCGGCCCAGTCGACGCAGTCGCAACAAGCCCGCACCTGGAACACCAGGGCGGGCTTTTCTCATCAGATCGGGCGACAAGGCAGATCTGCATGCCGTCTGGCTCTGCGACTGAAACAGGGCTGGGAACCTCTACCGTTCATTGACTCCAACCTTCGTCAGTCCGCACTGGTAACGAATGTCGAATGACCTTCCCCAAGGCAAAACCACCTTCCGCGGTCGCGGCCTAGCGTTCGTTCATTGCTCCCACATCGTCATGAAGATCTGTCCGGCCTGTTCGCAGTGGAATGCCCCGAAGGCGGCTGACATGGGGGTGTGCGGCTGGTGCGCCTACGTTCCCCTGCATGAGGACGTAGAACCTGTTGCACCTGTCACGCAGCACGAAACCGCGGTTTAGCTGTCGTTGCAGGCGTCCACCCGGCCGAAGGCATCGTGGACCTGCACGAGCGACCTGATCGCCCCGGCCCGATGCGCGGCGAGCACCTCGTTGCAGACCTTGCGGGCCTCAGAGGACTTTGTGTAGGTCTCTGCAGGGCGCTCAAGCCGCATCTCACCGTCAGGCGAGAAAATGAGGCTACGGACAGTGTAGGACTGGGCATGCATCACGTGACCTCACGCGTCGGTCTACACCATAACGCGATCTGATCGGTTGGGGGCCGTGAGTTGGCGGGCGTCCACCACGAACCCCGCTCATCGCCATAGTCTGGATCAAGCTTCGACGGGTGCCGTCGCGTCCTTCGACTCGATACGCATGGATCCCCCTTGCAGGTTTACAGCTGAAGAGCGTGCGTGAAGCTCATGGCCTATACCGTCGAGCAGCTCGCACCCGGCAGCTATGACGTGCTGCTGGATGGCGTCGTGATCGCGGCCCTGGTTCGGGTCATTTCCCGCAGCGGGCCGAGCGATCTGTGGCAGGTCGAGTTGCTCGACGAGATGCCGGCGAGCGAGCGGCCGGCGCCTTTCACATCCCAGTGGCGGACTTTCGAGTCGCAGGCGGCAGCGCTGGAGTGGCTCGGCATCCCGAAGATTGATGCCAAGGATGCCGGGTGAACCGGATCTGGAGCCGGCTCGCAGCGATAGGCGTCTCTATTGTACTCGTCACGGCAGTGCGTCTGCTCGAAGCAGCTGGCCTGGAGTATGCGTTCGAGGACTGCGCCTTCGCAGCCTTCACAGCTGCCATCGTCCTAGAGCGGCATCCGATCAGGTTGCATCGTATCCTGCAGCGGCAAGGTAGGCTCGACATTCAGCTGGCGCGAAGCGGGTTAGGCTGCGCCGTATGGCGTCCCAGAGGTCTGGGATGGTTCGCGCCGCCGCACTGCGCAGCAGCGCCTTCAGCTTCGCAAAGGCCATCTCGATCGGGTTGAAGTCGGGCGAGTAGGCCGGGAGGTAGAGCAGCCGGGCTCCCACCGCCTCGATCTGGTCGCGGATGCCGCTGACCTTGTGAGCCGGCAGGTTGTCCATGACGACCGTGTCGCCGGGCTGGAGCGTCGGAGCGAGCACGTCGGCCACGTAGGTGCGGAAGGCCTGCCCGTTCATGGCACCGTCCAGCAGCCAGGGGGCGGTGATGCCGCTGGTGCGCAGACCCGCCGTGATAGTGGTGGTTTTCCAATGGCCCTGCGGCACGCTCATCCGGCAGCGTTCGCCCCGTGGAGCGCGCCCGTAGCGCCGGGCCATGGCGGTGTTGGCTGCGGTCTCGTCGATGAACACGAGGCGATCCGGGTCGAGGTCGAGTTGGCCCTCGAACCACGCCTCGCGCGCAGCTCTCACGTCCTCCCGGCCCTGCTCGGCCGCGTGGCCTGTCGTTTTTTTCGCGAGATGCCGTGGCGCTTGAAGAAGCGCGAGAGGCTACTCTGAGCCACGCAGATGCCGTGCTCGGCCAGAGCCGCACGGAGTTCGTGCAGGTAGATGCCGGGCTGCGCCTCGTAGAGGGAGACGATCAGGTCCGCCTGGGCCTCGATCTGGTGCGAGCGCTGATCGCCGCCCATCGGCTTGGGCGCGACGTGGCCCTCACGGGCGAAGCGCTCACACCACCGACTGGCGCTCGCCAGGCTGACCCCAAAGCGTTCGGCAGCTTTGTGCCGGGAGGCGCCGGCCGCGACGGCATGGACCGCGCGCTGACGCAGATCGACGGACAGGGCTGAGGACATTGGCGCTCTCCTTCGCCGACCAACCCTTCACCTCGCCAGCCGTTTCATCACGCTCGGATGGTGCTCTAGCAGCAGCGGGCCACACGATATGACCGCTGGCCTGGAGTTCATCCCCGAGAATGACGTCGGGGCGGGGATCCGGTTTCGGGAGCGGAAAGGATGACACGCCTCAGCGTTCACAAGCCGCCAGAGCAGCGGCCCGAACGCGTGCTGCCGCAATGGCTGGTGTTCGTGATCGCTACGCTCGCTTTCAGCACCCCGATCGCGGGGATGCTGATGATGATGTGGCCCGTCCTGCTGCGGCGAACGAGCCTCGTCGTGGACGGCATCGAACTGATTTGCTTGGCAGTCGCAACCGTCCTGATCGGCGGTGTCATAGCCTCCTACATTCACCGGGATCGGGGAAAGCGCCTGTGAGCCAGCCCAGCGCCGTCTTCACGTGTCGATTGCCGACTCGTCCTCAAGTAGCCTGATCGAGGACGCGACCGGACCATCCATTGGTCCGACATGGGCGACGAAGCGTGCACGTGACCAGAGTTCGACGCGTTCTCCCTCGCTCAGATAGAGAGCACGTTCCGCAGCTTCCGCGTCGTTGCCGGCCTCAATCGGGATGGTCGACCTGACGCTGCCATCCGGCGCGAACCGGTAGGCTCGGTACGGCGAGATCGCGCAAGAGGAACGGCGGCCGGTCGGAAAACTCACGACGTCTGTCATGCGCACGCCTGTCCGCAGCTAAGGGCAGGACGCGGAACCTCAAGCGCTGGAGCCCGAGGTCGTCCATTCGCCGATGATGCCATCATGCGCCTCCATGGGCAGCAAAGATAGTTTGAATGGTGGGATGGCGCGGCGGTTTCGGAACGGTCGGCCGATGCGGCCGGTTCGATCCTGACGGCACGCCGCGTTGGCGAGCTGCAGACGACCAGGATATCGCTATGGCTACCGGCACCGTGAAGTGGTTCAACGAAACCAAGGGCTACGGCTTCAT
This sequence comes from Methylobacterium sp. FW102-HT35C08, assembly GCF_058790235.1. Classification (NCBI taxonomy): domain Bacteria; kingdom Pseudomonadati; phylum Pseudomonadota; class Alphaproteobacteria; order Hyphomicrobiales; family Methylobacteriaceae; genus Methylobacterium; species Methylobacterium sp. FW102-HT35C08. Next base: position 4,532,851 of record NZ_JBYTCL010000002.1, read on the forward strand.
CCAGCCTGACGACGGCGGCAAGGATGTGTTCGTCCACATCTCGGCCGTCGAGCGCGCCGGGATGCGCAACCTCGCTGAAGGGCAGAAGGTCTCCTACGACGTCGAGGCCGACCGGCGCAGCGGCAAGGAGAGTGCCGCGAACCTGAAGAGCGCCTGAGCCGCAGCAGGCTTGTTCAGGGCTTGATGGCGCCACCTTGGCTGTGGCGTCATCGCGTGTGACAGGGCATAGGGCAGGCATGTCAGACGTGCCGCACCCCTACTCCATCGATGTCTCGCCTCTCGTCAAACCGGAGGGCCACTTCCAGTGGGCGATCCGGCGAAGCGGCAAGCTGATCGAGCGCTCCGACCGCCCGCACCGCAGCGAGGCGAAAGCCTTTGAGAGCGCCATGGAAGCCGTAGAGCGGGCCATAAAGCCCAGCAGCGATTTCCGAGGTCGCTGAGCCCGACCATCCACCAAACATCGCTTTCCAGCGCTCTGGCAGGCCGTAGAGCTTGAGGACGCGTTTTGCATCCAAGACGCCAATGGCTTCCCTGTGGCCTACGTCTACTTCGCCGACTTCGTGCAGCAGCGCGCCGGGACCGGCCGCATGTCGCGCAGCGAGGCGCGGCGCATGGCAGTTCGCATCGCGGCCTTGCCCGAACTGCGGCAGGCCCTACGTGGGCAGGACGGCTAGGGCAGGTCCGACTGGTTTTCGACGGCTTTTCGCGCCGCACGGGCCATGGCGATCCGCTCGGCGGCGGTCAGCTCGCCGTTCGGGGCAAGGCCTGAGTCGCTGCCCATGCCGACCAGCAGCAAGCCCCGCGGGGTCGCAAGGGCGAGGTCCGCACGGCCGTCTCTATGGTGAAGAGCCGGGTCAACGCGCATGAGCGCACAATCAGGGAGCTGAAGCTCACGGCCGAGGGGCTTCGGATTGGCGTGGCCCTGGATGATTTCGAGGCCGTGCTCACGGGCCTGCCGTCCTACCATGGGAGGATCGCGATGCTCCCGGACAGCACCCGGCCCACGGATGCCGCCTGATGCAGCGGGCTGGCCAGGCACGTGATGTCATGTCATGGGCAGGTCCGTGATCAATCATCTCAACGCCTCCCAACCCCTATCGCTTGCAAGCCTGGGTTGGTCCGATTTCTTCGAAAACCAGCGTGAACCCCACGAGGCTGATTCCGCCCCGATGCGGATTGCTGCGATTCACCGCTCTCGTCTGGCTGCGCTATCGCAGGCCGGATTGGTCGAGTTGACGCTGGTCGTTCATGCCAGTACGGGCGACTTCACGGTCGGCGATTGGGTGCTCGCCGACCACCAGTCACAGGCAGTGCATCGCCGTCTCAGCCGCAAGACGGTGATGAACCGACGCACGGAAGGCAGCAGAACTCTTCAAGCCGCTGCGGCGAATGTCGACACGCTGTTCATCGTCACCTCCTGCAACGCCGACTTCAATCCCGCGCGCCTGGAGCGCTATCTGGCGCTCGCCAATCAAGGCGGCACAACCCCGGTGATCTTGCTCACCAAGGCCGACACAACCGCCGATTTGGGAGCCTACCAGCTCCAAGCGTCCCGGTTGCAGCGTGGGCTCGACGTTGTGACCGTCAATCCCCGGCTCCCGACGGCTGCAGACATGCTCGCGCCGTGGTGCGGCGTGGGGCAGACCGTGGCATTGGTCGGCTCCTCCGGTGTCGGCAAATCAACTCTGGTGAACACGCTGGTCGGTCCAAGTCAGGCGCTTGCCCAGCAGACTGGAGGCATTCGCGAGCAAGATGCAAAGGGACGCCACACAACCACGTCGCGATCGTTACATGCTATCGCGGGAGGTGGCTGGGTCATCGACACGCCGGGAATGCGAACGCTGCACGTCAGTGCCGCCGCGGAAGGGCTCGACACCCTGTTTGCCGAGATTGTCGAACTCGCGCCCTTGTGCCGATACCGTGACTGTACTCACGCCCACGAACCCGGTTGCGCCGTGCGGGCCGCTATCACCGAAGGCGAGATTGAACCTGAGCGGTTAATCCGGTGGCGCAAGCTCTTCGATGAGAACCGGGACAACACGCCGACAGCCGTTGGGCCACGCGGTGGTAAGCGTGCCCGCAGGTAGGCTCCGCAAATACATCCGGCAGGTTCGGACGCTTTGAAGCAATGCGTAAATCGTTCGTTGCGACAGGGTCGGGCCAGTCGCCGAATGTCCGTTTCACCGTCCGATCGACTCCTAAGCGGACCGTCTGCTTTGCCGAGCCATCCTCTCCGAAGCGGACCAGCAGCTTTCGGCCACATCCCGTCCCACCGGCATGTGCCTCTAAATGACTGGGATGGGTGGTTTTCCGCCGGTCTGCTTTCGGGCGGTAATTGATAGAAGCGGACATCGCCTCCGTGGCCGCTCACGACCCTTCTCAGGCTTTCAGAATGTCCGCTTGCCGGCAGTCTCAGCGGCAATGAATGATTGAATCTGACCGTAAACCGTCTGTCAGCTTCGGAATGGGCAAATCGATGAAGCGGCGTCATCCACATAGGTCATTCTGCGCGACTCAGTTGAATGCCTAAAATTGCCCGGAGCAGTGACCGCCTGTCCGGACAATCAGGTAGAATGACCGTTCAACTCGGCTGCGCAGGATGCGCTGCCGATTGGGCGCCTAAGCTCAGAGGATCATCTATTGGACCGCGAGGCTCTGAAGCGCCTCGACTTTCGTCACCGGCGGTGGGTTCCACTTTCCAATGAGGGCCACAGACTTCGGAGCGTACATGCGCATGCACAGATTGAACGCCGCTTTGGGTGCAGGCAGCCAATTGGCTTCCTTGCCCGGCCCGGGATTTTCGTTTTGAATATATATGTCGAGCGAGCCGTCGGCATTGTACTTGAAAGGCATCCAGCTGCTGACGGCGAAGCGGTTGAGGCTGTTTCCAACCTGGAAGCCGGCGGAGTCATACAAAGTTATTGACCAGAACGCATTGACTGGCGGCATAGAATCCTTCTCGAATGTGATGGTGTACTTGTTCGCGCCATCGAGTGGCTTCCCGGACTCGTCGCCGAGATTGAGCGGGTAAATGGCGTCTTCCGGCACATTGGCACCAAGCCCTTGCTGCGCAACAATCGCACGCTTCAAGTAGTAGTTGCCGTAAACGCCCATCGTATCGGTGTTCATCGACCAGCCATTGGCCACCCGAGCCAACGTCGGCAGCTTCCAGGCCATGAGCTTCTGGCCGGCTCCGGGGGCGCCCTCCAGCGCCTCGCGCACCACGGGATCGAGTTTGCTGATGTCGAAGCTCTTGCCAACCTCGAAGCCAATTCTCTTCATTCGCGCCACGATGGGCTCGTCGGTAACATGCGGCGGTTGGAGCTTTAGCACCTCCGCGGCGTAGGAGAAGTATTTCTCAGCCGGCATCGTGTCGACTTGAACCTTTGGCGGCGTCTTCATGTCGACATTCGGATCGATTTTCACTTCGATCGGCCTCGGCGGCTTGCCCCAGTCCGAGAGAAGGGTGACCGTATATCCGGCCTGGATCTTGTGGACGGTGTCGTAATCTGGGGGGCCGTCCGTCTTGGTCCGACCGATCAGCCAGACGTAGGGCGTTGGGGCGTCTATGCGTTGAGTGTCCTTCGGAAGCTTGAATTCCTCGACGAAGCGATCGCGCAAATCCGGCCTCCAGCCTGGTGGCACCACCAGAAACGTCCCGGCCTGCGTGCCTGTCGTTCGCCAGCCCGGCGAGGCGAATGCATCCGTCCACATATCGAGCATCGGCAAGAGGTAGTAACGCCCATTGGTATTGGGGGCCGTGATGACTACCGGCTCCTTGGTAACGTCGAGCCATGCGACGGAATACAGGGTGTCGAAGTTGGAGCGGACAACGCCCTTGAAATCTGCAGGAGGATATTCAGGTATATTAACGAACATATTCATCGGGCCTTTTCCGAATTCCTTGCCCGGTTCGACGTTTGTGAATGTCTTACGCGAAATATCCATCGACATGAGCGGATACAAATAAAGATATGCGTCGACCGCTATATCATAGGCCTCCTCTTTAGAGATGTTGCTCTGAGCTTGCGTCTCTGATGTAAGCGCCAGCCCAGCAAGAGCGCTTAGAACAAAAGCCGTTGTCAGCTTCATCATCTCAGCCTACTCAAAGTGCCACGGCCAGAGTTTGTATGCTTGGCCGATATATCCTAAATTTCTTGGCTTTTAAGATTCAGGGTGTACCTGCGACTAGACGGATAGACCAGTCCGCTCAAGATGAGGCGGTCGCCCCAGTCGCTCAGCGGTGTCGTCACCGTGGCTCAGAGTGGACAGGTTGAAGCAGCGATCACCAGCGCCGGTAGCGCCGCACGCCGATCGCGCGCGGCCCATAATAGCCGTGCCGGACGACCCCTACCGCACGCGGTCCGTAGATCCCGCGCCGAACGCCGACCGCCCCACGCGGGCCGACGCAGCCGGCCCGATAGATGCCCCGAGCACAGACGACGGCGTTCGCCTCCGTCGGGAGATAGGCAAGCACCCCCGCGAACAGCCCGACTATGACCAGAATGTATCTCATAGTGGGTCCTCCGCGTGCGGCCAGCCCGACCGCATCAGAGACGCCGAACCGGTGCGCAACAGGCAGGACGATAACGATTACCGGCAAGCCTGCTTGATCGAATCGGACACTCGCGTGGCTTCTTGGGAAAGAATGGAAAGCCGGCTTGAATGGCGACTGCAATGGGCGCCAAGCGGAATGTCGGCTCTCGGGCGACAACCCAATGACCGGTTACCACCCGGAGTCGACGTTGCCGGACGGCCGACGAGTGACTGCTTTCGGGAATGTCCGACGGCGATCTGAACGACCGTGTTGGGTCGGTAGGAGCTCGTCCGCTTTTCCGGCGGGCCTGCTCCGAACCAGCCATTCCGCTTACGGCCAGACTACGCCACGCCGGATCGCCTGAGCGGGCAAAACCGGACCTTCGGCTTTGCGCCCATTTCGGTCATTCGAGAGGTGCGAAGCGTTCTCTCAAAGCAGACATGAAAGATGGGCGCCCTTCAGTGGGCGAACACGCCGGCCAGATCCCGGAAACCCTTGACCTCGATCGGATTGCCGCTCGGGTCGAAGAAGAACATCGTGCGCTGCTCGCCGGGCTCGCCGGCGAAGCGGATGACCGGCGGGATGTCGAAGGCGATGCCGGCCGCCTGGACGCGCCCGGCGAGCGCCTCCCAGGCGTCGAGCGGCAGCACCACGCCCAGATGCGGCATCATCACCGTGTGGTTGCCGACCTTCCCGCTCCGGGTGGTGGCGAAGGGCTCGCCCAGGTGCAGCGAGAGCTGATGGCCGAAGAAGTCGAAATCGACCCAGGTCTCGGTGCTGCGCCCTTCCTGGCAGCCGAGGACGCCGCCGTAGAAGCGGCGGGCCGCGTCGAGATCGGTGACGTGGTAGGCGAGATGGAACGGCGTGAGCATCGACGGTCTCTTGCTTGGTGGGCTTCGTGGGAGGGTGTTGCGGCGCCGTCAGGGCGCCGGGTCGAGGGCGCGCGCCGACACGACGCCGCCGACGAGGTTGCAGGACAGCAGGAACGCGCTGTCGAGCGCGCCGCCGCCGGCCGGCACCAGCGCCGCCAGCCGCGCGGCCAGGCTGCGCCGCGCGGCGCGGGCGATGGCCTGAGCCTCCGCGACGGCGACGGCTGAGAACCGGATCGTCTCGCCTGGACGCACTTGCGCGAGGCGGCCGAGATCCGCCGAGATCACGGTGGCGATCTTGGGGTAGCCGCCGGTGGTGTGGCGGTCAGCGAGCAGGATCAGCGGCCGCCCGTGGCCGGGCACCTGGATCGAGCCGTTCACGATCCCGTCCGAGACGATGTTGAAGCCGTCCGCATGTTCGATCGGCGGCCCGTCGAGGTGGTAGCCCATCCGGTCCGCCCATGCCGTGAGGATGTAGGGTTCGGAGAGGAAGGCCCGCAGGCCGTCCTCGGTGAAGCCGTCGGCCTGCGGCCCGAGCACCACCCGGATCGGCCCGCCGAAGGTCGACCGGTGGACCGGCGGCAGGGTGAGCGGACGGTCGCGGGGCGCGGGCGCCGCGAGGGGCAGCAGGTCGCCCGTGGCTAGAGGATTGCCGTCGAGGCCGCCGAGGCGGGTGCGGGTGTGCGTCGCCACGCTGCCGAGCATCGGCGCGACGGCGAAGCCCCCGGCGACCGCGAGGCAGGCGCGCAGCCCTTGCCGCGGGCCGCCGAGGACGAGCCGGTCGCCCCGCCGCAGGTCATGGGCCGTGAAGGGGTCAAGGGCGTGGCCGTTCAGGCTCATCGCGAAGGGCGCCCCGGCGAGGGCGACGCGGCAGATGTCCGTCTCGCAGACGAGTGTCGGACCGACCATCGCCATCTCGACCACCGCGGCGTCGAGCGGGTTGCCGACCAGGCCATTGGCCAGGGCCAGCAGGTCGGGATCCATCGCGCCGGACCCCGAGATGCCGTAGCGCAGGTAGCCCGGCCGCCCGGCATCCTGCAGGGTCGAGGCGACGCCGGGGGCGATGACGCGCAGGCCCTCAGGCATCGATCCGCTCCAGGGTGGCGACGGTTTCGCCCGCGCGGGCGGCTTCGCTGAGGGCGTCGAACGCGGCGCGGTCGATCGGCTCGAACCGGATCAGGTCGCCGGCTGCGAACAGGAACGGCTCGGCCCGGGCCGGATCGTAGGAGCGCGCGGGCGTGCGGCCGATGAGCTGCCAGCCGCTCGGCAGCTCCAGGGGCGGCGAGACGCCGGTCTGGTTCCCGCCAATCGAGACACTGCCGGCGGGCGTCTTGGGGCGCGGATCGGTGCGCCGGCTCGCGTGGAGCCGGGGATCGAGGCCGCCGAGATAGGCGAAGCCGGGGGCGAAGCCGATCATGTAGACGCGGTAATCGCGGCCGGCATGGAGCGCGACCACCTCCTCCAGGCTGAGCCCGGCCCCGGCGGCGAGGTCGGCGAGGTCGGCGCCGTGCGCGCCGCCGTAATGGACCGGCACCCGCCAGCGGCGCAGCCCCCCCGCCGCCCCGTCCGGGGGCGGCCAGTGCGCGGCGATCAGCGCGACGAGGTCGGCCCGGGGCAGCAGGTCCGGATCGTAGAGGACGAGGAGCGAGCGGTAGGTCGGCACGGTCTCCAGGAGGCCGGGGCAGCCGGCGCCGCGGAGCGCCGCATCGAGGGCGATGACCTGCGCGTTGACCGCGGGGTCGACCGTTCGGCCGAGCTCCACCGTGAGAGCCCGGTCGCCGCAATCAAGGAGGCGGTAGCCAGGCTTAGACACCGAGCACCTCGGCCATCGGGCGCAGGGCGATTCCCTTGGCCGCGCAGCCGTCGCGCAGGCGGCGCGCCATCGCGACGGCGCCGGGCGTGTCCCCGTGGACGCAGACCGTGTCGATCCGCGTCGGGATGCGCCGCCCGGACAGGCAGGTGATCGCCCCGTCCTCCAGCATCTGCGCCACGCGCTCGGAGACCGAATCGGGATCGTGCAGCACGGCGCCGGGGAGCTTGCGCGAGACCAGGGTGGCGTCGTCCGTGTAGGCGCGGTCGGCGTAGATCTCGCGCGCGATCGGCAGGCCGAGTTTCTCGCCGGCCCGCTCGGTCTCCAGGCCGGGCATCACCACGAAGATCAGGTCGCGGTCGAGGGTGCGGATCGCCCGGGCCACCGCCAGAGCCAGGTCGGCATCCTCGTTGGCCATGTTGCCCATCGCCCCGTGGGTCTTCACGTGGCGCACCGGGCAGCCGGCATCCTGCGCGAGCGCCAGCAGGGCGCCGACCTGGTAGAGCACCGCCTTCTCGATGTCCGCGGGGCGCTCGCCGTGGATCGGCCGCCGGCCGAAGCCCCACAGGTCGAGGAAGCTCGGATGGGCGCCGGCCTGGACGCCGTTCGCGGCGGCGGCGCGCAGGGTCTCGTGCATCACCAGCGGGTCGCCGGCATGGAAGCCGCAGGCGATGTTGGCCGAGGTCGCCACGGTCAGCATCTCGGCATCGTCGCCCAGACGGTAGACGCCGAAGCCCTCGCCCATGTCGCAGTTCAGATCGACGATCATCGGTGCATCCTTTCTTTCGCGCGGGGTCAGGCTTCGGCGACCAAGTGGGCCACCAGGGTCGCGGCAGCGCACAGATCCTCGATCCGCATCGCCTCGTCGGGGTTGTGGCTGCCGTTCTGGTTGCGGATGAAGATCATCGTGCTCGGCACGCCCTGGCCGGCCAGCGTCGCGGTGTCGTGCCCCGCCCCGCTCGCCATCGTGCGGAACTGCATACCGAGCCGGCGCGCGTGTCCGGACAGGGCCTCGACCAGCGCGGCGCTCATCCGCGCCGGCGTGCTGCCGGTGCGCTCGCCCAGGACGAAGCGCACCGAGCGGGCGGCCTCGATGGCGGCGACGCGCTCGGCGAGCGCCGCCTCGATCCGGTCGAGAACGGCCGGCTCGGTGCTGCGCACGTCGAGGCAGAAGCGGACCTCGCCGGGGATCTTGGCGAAGGCGTGCTGGACCGGGTCGGTGGCGACCTCGCCCAGCGTGATCGTGGCCGGGCAGCCCTCCGCCTCCAGTGCCCCCCAGAGAGCGTCCAGTTCGGTGATCAGGTCGGCGAGGGCGAAGACGGCGTCGCTGCGCTCGCCCCGCGCCACGGCGCCGGAATGGCCGTAGCGGCCGAAGCAGGCCGCCTTGCGGTAGCGGAAGCTGCCGCTGATCGCCGTGACGAAGCCCACCGGGATCCCGGCCGCCTCCAGCGCCGGACCCTGCTCGATGTGCATCTCAACGAAGCCGTGGATCCGCGCCGGGTCGAGGAGCCGTTCGCCACGCGCCACCGCCTCCGGCCGCAGGCCGAGGTCGACCATGTGGTCGTGCAGGCTCCGGCCGGTATCGGCGCGGGGCAGGTCGAGCACCTCCGGCGGCAGCAGGCCGAAGGCGGCTCGGCTGCCGACATAGGAGGCCGGGAACCACACGCTCTCCTCGGCCCGGAACACCGCCACCGTCACGGGACGCGCCGGCATGACGCCTCCTCGGCGTAGGGCCTCCACGGCCGCGAGGCCGCCGATCACACCCGCCGCCCCGTCGAAATTGCCCCCGTGGGGCACCGTGTCGACGTGCGAGCCAACCATCCAGGGCGCCAGCGCCGGGTCGCGCCCCGCCATCGTGAGGAACAGGTTGCCGGCCGCATCGGTCTCGGCGGTGAGCCCCAGTGCCTGCCCGGTGGTCCGCATCAGTGCGTGGGCGCGCTCCTCGCCAGCGCCGTAGGCCGCTCGCGTCACGCCCGGCGCGTCCTGACTGAAGCTCAGGAGCTCGGCGAACAGCGCCGTGCAGAAATTCGGGTCGATCGCGAGGCCGGTCATGCGGACTGCCGCGCCGGCCCGACACGCTGGACCGGCTGAACAATGAGGCACACGCACGGCACGGTCGCGAAGGGAATACCGGGATCCAGGGGCTCGATGACCATGTCGGAGGCAGCCATGCTCAAAAATACCGCTTGAATGCCGGCGGTATACCGTCTCTGTTAAGGCATCGATGAGGTCTTGGCAATGTAAAACAGGTTCGAAGGCGAAATAAAACCTCTGATGTAGAAGCTTTTATAACCGGAATGTCAGCAAACACACGTGTATCTGGCGTGGACCGAAGCATACATCTGCGAGATGATCGCATCACATCGGGTTCGACGATGGCTCAGATCGAGACGGCCGCGCCTCCGCTCCTGAAGATCAGGAAGCTGCACAAGAGCTACGGCGCTAACGAGGTCCTGAAGGGCATCTCCCTCGACATCCACGAGGGCGAGGTCGTGTCGATCATCGGCGCGAGCGGCTCGGGCAAGAGCACGTTCCTGCGATGCCTGAACCTCATGGAGACGCCGACATCCGGCTTCATGGATTTCGAGCGCTTCGCCTTCGACTACGAGCAGGGCGCCCGCCGCCAGCCGACGCCGCAGCAGCTCTGCGAGTTGCGCGCGCGGATCGGCATGGTCTTCCAGAGCTACAATCTTTGGCCGCACATGACCGTGCTGGAGAACGTCGTCGAGGCGCCGATCCGGGTGCGGCGGATGCCGCGTCGGCAGGCGGTCGAGGAGGCCGAGGCGCTGCTCCAGCGCATCGGCCTCTACGAGAAGCGACACGCCTACCCGTCGAAGCTCTCCGGCGGGCAGCAGCAGCGTGTGGCGATCGTGCGGGCGCTTGCGATGGCGCCTAAGGTGATGCTGTTCGACGAAGTGACCTCGGCCCTCGACCCGGAGCTGGTCGGCGAGGTGCTGGCGCTGATGGGCTCCCTCGCGGCGGAGGGGATGACGATGCTGCTCGTCACCCACGAGATGGCCTTCGCACGGGATGTCGGAACCCGCACCCTGTTCTTCGATGGCGGCGTGATCGCCGAGGACGGGCCGCCCGACGCCATCATCGGCGCGCCCCGGAGCGAGCGGCTGCGCCAGTTCCTCCGGCGCGTCCTGCACCAGGCCGCCGCGCCCGGACAGACGGCGTGAGCCGCCACGCCATTATCGGGGAGATCGGACAGCGATGAGCGTCGCGGCGTTGCAGGACTGGTGGCTCACCCTCTCGGACGAGGTCGTCACCTACGGCCCCGGCTTCCTCTCGGCGACCCTGGTGGTGCTCGGCGTCACGGTGGCGAGCATCCTGGTGAGCTGGGTCTGCGGCCTGCTCGGGGCGCTGGGCAAGCGCTCGTCCTTCGCGCCCTTCCGGGCGCTGGCGAGCTTCTACGTCTGGTTCATCCGCGGCACGCCGACCCTGGTCCAGGTCTTCATCGTGTATTTCGGCATGCCGCAGATCGGGGTGAAGCTCTCGCCCGTGACCGCCGGCATCATCGCGCTAGGCGTCAGCAGTGGCGCCTACGTGGCCGAGACCATCCGGGCCGGCCTCGCGGCGATCCCCCGGGGTCAGGTCGAGTCGGCGCTGGCGCTGGGCATGAACCCGCGGATCATGATGGTCCGGATCGTCCTGCCGCAGGTCTTCCGCATGATCCTGCCGTCCCTAACCAACGAGGCGATCTCGGCGGTTAAGAACACCTCGCTCCTGTCGACGATCACGGTGGTCGAGCTGACGCTCTTCGCACAGCTCATGATCGCCACGACCTTCCGGCCGTTCGATTTCTACATCGCGGCGGCGCTGATCTACCTCGGCCTCACGTCGATCCTGTCGCAGCTCTCGGCTTATTTCGAGCGGCGCTACGCCCGCCTGTCCTGAGCCTCACCCGCCGCGGGACGGGCCGCGGCCGACCCCTCCCGCCCCGTCCCGAGACCGGAGACCGCCATGAACCGCCGCCACGTCCTCGCCCTCGCCGCCCTCTGCGCCAGCCTCGGCACCGGCCTCCTCGCCGCTCCAGCGGCCCGCGCGGCCGAGGGCAAGCTCGAGCTGATCGAGCCCGGCAAGCTGATCGTGGCCACCGACAGCACCTTCGCGCCCTTCAGCATGCGCACGCCGAGCGGCGAGCTCGACGGTCTGGAAGTCCGGGTGATGCGCGAGGTCTGCCAGCGGCTCAGACTCGCGTACAGCCCGGTCAACATCAAGTTCGACGCCCTACTGGTCGGCCTGATGGCCGATCAGTACGACATCACCAGCGAGTCGATGGACATCACCCCCGCCCGCCAGAAGCAGGTCGCCTTCGCGGACGGGTGGCTCGAATCCGGCGCGCGGATCGTCACCCGCAAGGATACCGGCATCAAGGGGCCGGACGATCTCAAAGGCCGCAACGTCGGCGCCCTCTCGGCCTCGACCTTCGGCAAGCTCGCCGAGGAGCACGGTGCCACCCTGAAGAGCTACAAGACCGCCGCGGACGCCATGCAGGACCTCGTCGGTGGCAACATCGACGCGGTGATCAACGACGCGGTGGCCGGCAACTACGCCATCAAGGCGCGCAAGCTACCGCTGGTGATGATCGAGACCCCGCTCAGCACCATCCAGAAGGGCTTCGCCATCAAGAAGGGCAAGCCGAACCTGCACGCCGCCGTCAACAAGGCCCTGGCCGAGATGGTCGCGGACGGTACCTACGCCAAGCTCCTCACGCCGCTGATCGGCTATGACCCGGCTCCGAAGGAGCCGATCCGCACGCCCGCCATGTGAGCGGGCGCGGGGCCGGCGCCAGAGAAGAAGTCGGGAGCGGCCCGGCCGGCCGCTCCGGGAGGACGCGATGAAAACCCTCAACGCATCGTCGTACACGACGGCGCTCAATGCTCGGCGCGAGCAGAGCCTCGGTCAGATGGCCTACGATCGGCTGCTCGACATGCTCGTCCGCCGCGACCTTCCGGCCGGCACCGTGCTGCACGAGCGCCGCCTCGCCGAGATGCTCGACATCTCCCGGACCCCGACCCGCGAGGCGATGTCGCGACTGGAGACCGAGGGGCTGATCGAGCGGCAGCCCGGCGGGATGCTCGTCGTCAAGGAGTTCTCCCTGCGCGAGCTGATCGAGATCCTGCATGTCCGCCGCCTCCTGGAGCGCGAGAGCGTCGTGCTGGCCACCGGTCGGATCGCCGACGCGGTGCTGGCGGACCTGCAGCGGCAGATGGAGGCGCTGCTGGCGGCGGGCGACCCGGATGCACCGGGCAACTGGGAGGTCGACCGGCGCTTCCACGACCTGATCGCGGATCACAGCCACAACGCGATCCTCGCCAAGACGATCAAGGACCTGCGGCTCAAGACGCAGATGTTCAACCTGAGCCGGATGCCCGAGCGGTTCGAGGCGGTCCATCGCGAGCACCTCGCGGTGGTCGCCGCCCTGCGGGCCCGGGACACGGCGGCAGCGGCGGACGCCATCGCGGCCCATCTCGAGAATTTCAAGCAGGGCATCATCCGGCGCCTGAGCGAAGTCTGAGCGAAGTCAGCGGCGGGGGCGGCGCGATGCACGAGTTCACGGACCTGCGCGGCCGCGAGACGGCCTTCCCGGAGGCGGAGTTCGCCGCCCGGCAGGCGGCGGCCCGGACCGCCATCGCGACGGCCGGCCACGACGCGCTCGTGGTGACCGGCCCGGAGACGATCTACTGGCTGACCGGCCGCCAGACCGCGGGCTACTTCGCCTTCCAGGCCCTCCTCGTGCCGGTGGAGGGCGACCCGGCGCTCCTGGTCCGGCAGCTCGAGCTTCCGGGCGCGGCCGCCAACACGTGGCTCGACGACATCCAGGCCTACCCGGACGGCGCCGACCCGGCCGAGGCCCTGGCGGCGCTGGTGCGGCGGCGCAAGCTCGCCAAGCCGGCCCTGGAGCGGGACGGCTGGTTCGTCTCGCCGGCGCTCGCGGCGCGGATCGACGCCGCCCTCGGAAGCGACCCGCTGCCCGACGGTTCTGGCCTGCTCGCCCCCTTGCGGGCGGTGAAGTCGGCGGCCGAGCTCGCGGCGATCCGGGCCGCCGCCCGGTATGCGCAGGCCGGGCTCGCCGCGGGGCTCGACGCGTGCGCGGCGGGCACCGACGAGAACGCCATCGCCGCCGCCATGCTGGCGGCCGCGACGGCCGCCGGGTCCGAGTCCATGGCGATGGAGCCCCTGGTCGCGTCGGGCCCGCGCAGCGGTCTGCCGCACATGACGTGGCGGCGGCGCCGGCTGGAGCCGGGCGACCCGGTCTTCCTGGAACTCGCCGGCAGCCATGCCCGCTACCACGCGGCGCTGATGCGCAGCGTCTGGATCGGCCCGCCACCGGAAGAGGCGTCGCGGATGATGGACTGCGCCCTTCGCGCGCTCGACGCGGCGCTCGGCGCGATTCGACCCGGCCATCCCTGCGCCGCCCCGCATTCCGCGGCGCAGGCCGTCATCGACGCGGCGGGCTACGGCCCGGCCTTCCGCAAGCGCATCGGCTACTCGATGGGCGTCGCCTTCGCGCCGGACTGGGGAGAAGGCGCTCTGCTCTCGCTCTTCACCGGACAGGACCGGCCGATCGAGCCCGGCATGGTGTTCCACTTGCCGGCGACCCTGCGCCGGTTCGGCGCCTGGACGGTCGGCGCCTCTGAGACCGTCATCGTCACCGCAAACGGGGTCGAGCCCCTTTCCGACCTCCCCCGTACCCTGTCGCTGCGTTAAGGCAGCCGACATAATCGCTATCTGGTTAGGCAACATGGAGGCCGGACTGTCTGCAGCGAACGCGACTGTATTGCTCGCGTGCCAGTGTCCGCTTCTCCTTCAATGTTGCTTCAAATCGGAACGGATGCTTTCGGCCAAACCACGCCATGCCTGGTCGCCAACCCGTTCAAAATCGGCCGTTCGGCTTTGCGCCCGTCTCGGTCATTCGAGGCAGCATGGCGACATCCCCGAAGAAGACGTGAACACCTCAGGCCCAGGTCCGAGTTGGGGAATTTGCTCTGTTTCCTCCCCGTATGCAGGGACTCCTGGGTGTTATAGCGGACCTCAGTCGCGCCCACTTCACCATCCCTCAAGCGCGACGCCGACGAAAACCTCGCAAGCCGCGAGGGAGGCTAGCTGGGCCCGCAAGCTATCGACCCGCCAGTCGCACTTCGGAGCTCCGCTCTTGACATTCCAACAATAGAGCGCAGGACAAAGCCAATGTGTCGGTGTTGGGGTAGGGACGCTCTCGTACTCGACGATCTTCGAGGGGTGATAAGGCCGCTTCTGCCGCCTGAGCCAGGGATGCCAAATTGTGGCCGGCCGGGGCCTCGGATCAGGCCGCGCTGGCGGGGATCTTCTTGGTTCTGCGCACGGGAATGAAGTGGAAGCACCTGCCGCGATCCGAAGTAGGCTGCAGCGGCAAGACCCTTTGGCGACGTCTGGGCGCGTGGCAGGCGGCCGGTTTAAGGGTCGCCCTGCACCATGTGCGGTTGGAGCAGCTTCAGGGCGCGCAGTGAGGCGTCTGTAAGCGTGGCGCCACTGAACTGCTCTGCTGCGCTCATGAAGACGGTGGGCGAAGCAACGCCCGGAATCAGCCGGTCTTTTCGATGTTCCAGAAAAACTGCACGGGCGCCATGACCATGCCCTTGAGCTTATTGCTGACGGCCATCGGCTGCTGCACGAGGCCAGCCGGGGCGTAGGGTACGACCGCGAAGGCTCGCTCCTCGATGCGCGCGGCGAGCGCCTTCTGCTGCGCCTCGTCGCTGGTGGCGATCCAGTCGCTGCGCAGCGTCTCGAGCGTCGGGTCGTCGGGCCAGCCGAACCACGCGGCCTGACCGTTGGCCCGGATCAGCGGGTGCAGGGCCGGGTTGAGCACGTCCGCCCCCGACCATAGGGTGTGGAATAGCGACCAGCCCCCGGCATCGACCGGCCCGCGATTGCCACGGCGGGCGATGAAGCTGCCCCAGTCGGTGGAGACCAGATCGACGTTCATCCCGAGCTGCTTGAGCAGGTCCTGGGTCACCAGCGACTGGTTGTAGGCAATCGGCTGGTCGGCCGGGGCCAACAGCACAACACGTTCGCCCTTATAGCTGGCCTTGGCCAGCATCGCCTTGGCCTTGGCGAGATCTGTTTGCATAGCGTCGGGCCCGCCGGCGCCGGTCGACATCGGCGAGCCCGGGGTGAAGAAGGTCTTGGCCTCCCGGTAGTATTCAGGGCTGCCGACCACCGCCTGCATGTAGTCGTCCTGCTTCATGGCCATCATCACGGCCCGGCGGATCTCGGGATTGTTGAACGGCGGCTGCGTGTGATTGAACCGCATCAGCAGGATCAGCCCGAGAGGCACGTTGCGGATCTCGATCCCCGGCTTGCCCTTGAGGACGGGGATCAGGTCGATCGCCGGCTGCTCGTACCAGTCGACCGTCCCCTGGATCATCGCGCCAACCGCCGCCGACGCCTCGGTGATGGCAAGCCATTCGATCCGGTCGACCTTGGCGACCTTGCCGCCCGCGGCCCAGGAGGGCGCCTCCTCGCGCGGGCGGTAGCCGGCGTGGCGGGTGTAGATCGCGTTCTGTCCTGGGATCCATTCCCGCGCCTCGAAGCGCCAAGGCCCGGAGCCCGTGGCGTCAGCGATCGGCTTGGAGGCGTCCTGCAGCGCGATGCGCTCCGGCATGATGAAGGGCACGTTGGAGGACAGCTTGCCGAGCGCCGCAGGGAGCAGGGGGAACGGCTTCCTCAGGGAGATCGTGAAGGTCCGCGGATCCTCCTGGCCGTACGCCTCCACGAAGCCCGCCAGGGTCTGGCCGAACGCATCGCGCTTGGACCAGCGCGCCAGCGAGGCGATGCAGTCCTTGGCCCCGACGGGCGAGCCGTCGTGGAAGGTGAGGCCGTCGCGGAGATGGAAGGTCCAGCGCAGGCCGTCGGGCGCGGTCTGCCAGTCGCTCACCATCTGCGGCTGGATGCGGAAATTCTCGTCGGTGGCGAACAGCGTGTCGTAGACGAGATAGCCGTGGTTGCGGATGACGTAGCTCGTGGCGACGATCGGATCGAGGGACGGCAGGGGTGTTGACGGGATGAAGCGTAGCACGCTGCCGCCGCCAGGCTGGGACCGGACCAGGTGTGGGAGTCCGAGGCCAACGGCCGCGCCTGCGGTTCCGGCCAGAAGCTGGCGACGGGAGAGCGTCATCGCGGGCACCCTTGTCCTGATCGAGCCAGATGCCCGATTGATTTTATACAATTTCAACACCGGAGCTCCGCCGTCAAGGGTCCTGCGGAGCGCCAGGGCCTGACCGGGAGCGAGACGATGAAGAACCAGACCATCGCGGGTTCGATCGGGGCTGAGATCCGGCGGCGCATCCTCGACGGACGCTATCCGGCCGGCTCCCAGCTCCGCCAGGACGGCCTCGCGGCGGAGTTCGGCGCCAGCCGCATCCCGGTGCGCGAGGCCCTGTTCCAGCTGGAGGCTGAGGGCCTCGTGCGGATCCTGCCCCATCGCGGGGCCATGGTGGCGCCGCTCTCGCCGGCGGACGCGGCCGAGGCCCTCGAACTCCGGGGCGCCCTCGAGCCGCGCCTCTTGGCTCTCTCGGCGCCCCGCCTGACCGCCGACGAGTACGTTCGTGCCGACGCGCTGCTGGAGGAGTACGCAGCGGCCTTGCGGGCGGGCGCGACGGCGCGCTGGGGTGCCCTTAACACGGAGCTGCACCTCCTTCTCTACAGCCGGGCGGAGCGTCCCCGCGCCCTCGGGCTGGTCGGCTCCCTGCTGGCCGAGTGCGACCGCTACACCCGCCTGCAGCTCTCCACCGACAACGCCGAGCTGGAACGGGCCGACCGCGAGCACCGCGAGATCGTGCGGCTGTGCCGGAACGGCCACGTCTCGGCCGCCTGCGCCCTCCTGACCGACCATATTGACCACGTCGCCGCCGCGCTGATGGCGTTCCTCGGCGCCACGCCCAGCCCGGCCCGCTCGACCGTGATTGTATAAAATCCTTGCCAGACTCGCGCGGCGCTGACATGGAGAGGCGTGCCGCCCAGCGAGGCCCGCAAGGCCGGCCGGGACGATCCCACCTCCCACCAGGCGAGCCGGCGATGGCCTTCGATCGACAAATCTTCTCCGGCACGATCCCGGCCCTGATGACGCCCTGCCGGTCGGACCGGACGCCCGACCTCGACGCCCTCGCCCGCAAGGGGCGCGAGCTCGTCGATGCCGGCATGTCGGCGGTCGTCTACTGCGGCTCGATGGGCGACTGGCCGCTGCTCACCGACGAGGAGCGGATGGCGGGCGTCGAGCGGCTGCTCGCTGCCGGCGTCCCGGTGATCGTCGGGACCGGCGCGCAGAACCCGAAGCGGGCCGCGGCGCTCGCGGCGCACGCCAAGGCGGCCGGCGCCCATGGGCTGATGATCATCCCGCGGGTCCTGTCGCGCGGCAGCTCGGCCGCAGCCCAGGAGGCACATTTCGGCGGCATCCTCGAGGCGGCCGTCGACCTGCCGTCGGTGATCTACAACAGCCCCTATTACGGTTTTGAGACCCGCGCGGAGCTGTTCTTCCGCCTGCGCGCCCGCTACCCGCACCTCGTCGGGTTCAAGGAATTCGGCGGCGCGGCCTCGCTCACCTACGCGGCCGAGCACATCGCCGGCCAGTCGCCCGACATCACTCTGATGGTCGGGGTGGATACGCAGGTGGTGCACGGCTACGTCAATTGCGGCGCCCGGGGCGCCATCACGGGCATCGGCAACGTCCTGCCGCGGGAGGTGCTCCACCTCGTCGATCTGTGCGAGAAGGCGGCCACCGGCGATGTCCTGGCTCGGCGACGGGCGGGGGAGCTCGACGCGGCGCTGGCGATCCTGTCGAGCTTCGACGAGGGGCCCGACCTCGTGCTCTATTACAAGTACCTGATGGTGCTGGAGGGGAGCCCGGAATATGCGCTCCACTTCAATGCCTCCGACGCGCTGAGTGCCGGCCAGCGCCATTACGCGGAGAACCAGCTGCGGATCTTCAAGGCGTGGTACGCGCGGTGGTCGGAAGAGCGCGCTTAGCTGTCAGGTCGGCTGCCGGCACGATCTCGCGGGGAAGTGCATGCAGGAGCGCAATCGAGCGCGGTTGGCGGCCCGATTTCGGGCCCAGTGGGGAATGCGAGTCCGCGGCGGAGCCTAGGGCGGCGTGGCGGCGAGGGTCATGAGGCAGGGTAGCTTTGTGTTCCCCGAGCCGACGTCGGTAGAGAGAGCCCGTCTCTACAGCTCGCTGCAATGCGTCGCCGCTGAGGCTTTGATCACGCTTAGCGCACGAAGCCGGACCTCCAAGGACGGTTTTGGCCAAACCACGCCATGCCGGATCGCCGATGAGCGCAAAACCGGACCTTCAGCTTTGCGCCCATTGTCGCCGTCCATCCGAGGCCCGGCAGCATCTCGAAAGCGGACGCTGCGGCGAACGTCGCGGATTGAATCACTCCAACGCTCGGTCCCGGCTCCGGGCGGATATTTGAATCTGCCGCGTCTCAGGCATGCGGAGGTCATCGCTCATATGTCCTCGGACGATCCGAGGAAGGCCCGCACGGTATCGCGGAGAAAGGCGGCGTCGGCCGGGTTGGCCGCGGGATTGCCGGCGCGATGGCCCCAGACGCTCGGGATCGGCCGCAGGACGGCCTCGCGCAGGTGCGGCAGTTCGGCGGCGTTGTCGGCGACGCGAAAATAGAGATCGGTCTCGCCCGGCATCAGCAGCAGCCGGGCCGTGATCGCGCCCAGCGCCCGTGCGAGGTCGCCGCCGAAGCGCGGGTCGCGGCTGATGTCGCCCGCCTCCCAGGTGCGGAGCTGCGCGTACAGATCGGCCGCCGGGCGGCGGGCGAAGCGCTCCTCCCAGTCGGTGCGCAGGAAGGTGTCGAGGTCCGGGGCGCCGAGGGCGGTGCGGTGCAGGTCGGCCCGGTAGAAGTCCTGGCTGAGCGCCCAGCCCGCGTAGATGCGCCCGAAGGCCCGGAGCGCGGCGGCGGGCTCGGCCGAGAAGCGGCCGGCGCCGCGATGCTCGGGCGCGGCCTCCAGCACCGCCATCAGGCCCTTCAGGAACACGCGGTTGTGCGTGGCGGTCCGGGCGCTGCCGCAATTGATCACCGCCCGGGCGACCTGATCGGGGAACAAAGCCGCCCAGTGGTAGGCCTGCTGCGCCCCCATGGACCAGCCGTAGACCGCGTGCAGGTGTTCGATGCCCCAGGTCTCGGCGAGCAGGCGGCGCTGGGCGTGGACGTTGTCCCAGGCGGTGACGAGGCCGGGCCAGTCCGGCTTGTTCGACGGGCTCGACGACAGGCCGTTGCCGAACATGTCCGGGATGACGATGAACCAGCGGGCCGGATCGAGCACCCCCTCGGGTCCGATCAGCCATTCGAGGTCGGGGTGCTGGGCCGCGTAGCTCGTCGGGTAGAGCACGACGTTGTCGCGCGCAGGAGAGAGGGTGCCGTGAGTCTTCCAGCGCAGCGTGGCGCTCCGCAGGAGATCGCCCGCCTGGAGGGACAGGTCTCCGAGCGCGAAGCTGCCGGTGGCCGTCGGCCAGCTGGTCATGGGCGGAGCGTCCGGAAGAACCCCACGTGCCAGCGAGCGTAGCCCCGCTGCAACACGCCGAGCCGCTCGCGCATAGCCGCGTGGGCGTCCGGCAGGCGGTGGAACGGGATCGATGGGTAGAGATGGTGCTCGGTGTGGAACGGCATGTTCCACATGAGCAGCCGCATCAGTCCGTTGGTCAAGGTCGTGCGTGTGTTGGTCAGGCCATTGTCGTCCATGGTGCAGAGTGTGTGCTCGGTGAGCAGGTAGAGCCGCAGGAACGGCTGCCCGAGGAGCTGCGGCCCGATCCAGAACACGAGGGGCGCCCACCAGCCGACCAGCGCGATGGCGAGAGCCGAGCCGCCGAGCAGGACGGCGCACATGAGCCGGAGCGATCGGATGATGCGCGGCGCGGCGCGCTCCGTGATGAAGGGATAGGCCGAGAGATCGCCGCTTAGGCCGGCCCAGACCACCTGGAGGCGGGTGCGCCAATAGGGCAGCGCCATCACGCGCCAGACATAAGCGTCGAGGGTGGAGGGGGGCAGCAACGCGAGTTCCGGATCGCGCTCGGGATCCTGCGTGTGGCGGTGGTGGGCGAGGTGGAAGGCCGTGTAGAAGTGCCAGTTCAAGAGCGACGGGCAGGCCACCAGCCAGCCGGCGACGGCGTTGGCTCGACGCGAGCGGAACGCGGTCAGGTGGATGGTCTCATGGATCGGCGCGAACAGGGCCGATTGCACGACGCCCAGCAGCAGCATGGCGGGAAGCAGCGTCCAGGCCCCGGAGCGGCAGACCAGCCAGCCGGAACCGGCCAGCATCAGAACATGCGCGCCGAGGCGCGCTGCGCCGCGCAGGTCCGAGCGCTGCGACAGCGCCTTGATCTCCGCGCCCGTCAGAATTCGTCCCGTCGCCGAAGCCATGGATCTCCCTGAATGGTGCGCGCCGCGAAAACATACGGCCTGTGCATCCCTTGTGCCGGTCTCGCGGGTCTTCGCGGCCGGGCCGGGCCGCGCCTGCACGGTTCGAGGCGCCCTCAGGCGGTCAGCGCCTCGGGCGTCGGCGCGTCGAGACCGCCGAACAGCCGCCGCCCGGGCATCGCCGCCAGGAGGCCACGCGTGTAGGCGTGTTCGGGCGCGGCGAAGATAGCCTCGGCTGGCCCAGCTTCGACGATCCGGCCTTGCCGCATCACCGCCACCCGGTCGGCGATCCGCGCGGCGATGCGCAGGTCGTGGGTGATGAACAGCATCGCGAGGTTGTACTCGGCCCGGAGCTCGGCGAGCAGGTCGAGCACGCGGGCCTGCACCGAGACGTCGAGGGCCGAGACCGCCTCGTCGGCGACGAGGACGCGCGGCTTGAGCGCCAGCGCCCGGGCGATGCAGATGCGCTGGCGCTGGCCACCGGAGAACTCGTGCGGGAAGCGGTCCGCCGCGGAAGCCTTCAGGCCGACCCGGTCGAGCAGCGCCCGCGCCTCGGCCATCGCCTGATCTCGCGGCACCCCGTAGGCCATGGGCCCGCGGGCGATCGCATCGCCGACCCTCTGGCGCGGGTTGAGCGCCGCGAACGGATCCTGGAACACGATCTGGATGCGCCGCCGCGCGGCCCGCAGGGCCTCGCCGCGCAGGGCCAGGAGATCCTGGCCCTCGAAGGTAATGCGGCCCGAATCCGGCTCCGCCAGGCGCAGGATCATCTGGCCAAGGGTCGACTTGCCCGATCCGGATTCGCCGACGACCGCCACCGTCTCGCCGGCCGCGAGGGTGAGGGAGAGGGCGTCCGCGGCGACCACATGCCGGGGCGGGCGGAACCAACCCTGCCGCAGGGTGAAGGTCTTCGAGAGCGCCTCGATCGCGAGGAGCGGCGGCCGCGCCGCCGGGGCCGCGCGCGCCGGGCGGCTGCCGGCATGCGGCACCGCCGCAACCAGCGCCCGGGTGTAGGGATCGCGCGGCGCGGTCAGGACCGCCTCGGCGCTGCCCTGCTCGACGACCCGGCCGTCGCGCATCACCACGACGCGGTCGGCGACCTCCGCGACGACGCCGAAATCGTGGGTGATCAGCAGGACGCCCATCCGGCGCTCGCCCTGGAGCCGGCGGATCAGCGCGAGGATCTGGGCCTGCGTGGTGACGTCGAGGGCGGTGGTCGGCTCGTCGGCCACCAGCAGCGCCGGGTTGTTGGCCATGGCGATGGCGATCATCACCCGCTGGCGCTGGCCGCCCGACAATGCGAACGGGAAGCTGTCGCGGATCCGGGCCGGGTCGGGCAGGCCGACGGCCTCGATCAGCGCGCTGACCCGTGCGGCGACCGCGGCGCGCGGCGTCGCGGGGGCCTGGGCCCGAATGGCCTCGGCGATCTGCGCGCCGACCCGCTTCAGCGGGTTCAGCGCGCTCAGCGGCTCCTGGAAGATCATCGCGGCGTCGCGGCCGCGAACGGCCCGCAGCTCCGCCTCGGAGGCCGTGGCGATGTCGCGCCCGCGCAGCGTGACCGCGCCGCCCGCCATCGCCACGCCCGGCGGCAGCAGGCCGAGGATCGTGTGGGCGATCATCGACTTGCCGGAGCCGGACTCGCCCACGAGGCAGACGATCTCGTTGGCGTTGACGGTGAGCGAGACGCCGCTCACCGCCTGGGTGCGGTCGGCGCCCGCCGGCAGGCTGACCGAGAGGTCGGTGATCGACAGGATTGGCGCGCTCATGCGCGGCTCCCACGGGCGAGCCGCGGGTTGAGCGCGTCGTTGAGCGCCTCGCCGACGAGGTTGATGGCCAGCACCGTCACGAGGATCGCGGCGCCGGGGAAGACGCTCATCCACCAGGCCTGCCGGATGACCGTGCGGGCGGCGCCGACCATGTAGCCCCAGGACATCAAGTTCGGGTCGCCGAGGCCGAGGAAGCTGAGCGCGCTCTCGATCAGGATCGCGGTGGCCACCGTGAGCGAGCCGGTGACGATGATCGGCGCCACGGCGTTCGGCAGGATGTGGCGCAGGACCAGGGCGGCCGGGCGCTCACCCTGGCAGGTGGCGGCGCGCACGAAATCCCGGTTCCGCAGCCGCAGGAACTCGCCCCGGGTCAGGCGCGCCAGGGGCGGCCAGCTGATCGCCGCGATGGCCAGGATCTCGTGGGACAGCGACGGCCCCAGGGTGGCGACCAGCAGGACGGCGAGGATGAAGCCCGGGATGGTCTGGAACAGCTCGGCGACCCGCATCAGCCCGGCATCGACCAAGCCTCCGAACCACCCGGCGGTCGCGCCGACCACGACCCCGACCAGCAGGGCCGCGAGCGTCGAGGACAGGCCGATCGCCAGCGAGACCCGGGCACCGTGGGCGAGGCCGGCCGCGATGTCGCGGCCCATCGTGTCGGAGCCCAGGGGCAGGTCCGGGCTGAACGGCGGCTCGAACGGGGCGCCGACCATCTCCCAGGGATCGACCGGCGCCAAAAGCGGCGCGAGCAGCGCCACCGCGACCACCGCGGCGAGGAGGACGAGGCCGATCGGGCCGCCGGGATTGCGCAGGAACGCGCGAACGAAGCCCATCACGCGGCCCTCGCGGAGGCGGCGATCCGCGGGTCGATCAGCCGCGCGAGCAGGTCGGTCAGCATGTTGATCAGGATCACGAGCACCGACATCACGAGGAAGAGGCCGAGCAGGACGGGGTAGTCGCGCTGGCTGAGGGCCTCGAACACCAGCCGGCCGAGGCCCGGCCAGGCGAAGACGGTCTCGACCACCACCGAGCCGCCGACCAGCGCCCCGGCCTGCATGCCGGCGACGGTGACCACCGGCAGGATCGCGTTGCGGATCATGTGGTCGCGGATCACGCGGCCGCGGGTCAGGCCCTTGGCCCGGGCGGTCTTCACGTAATCCTGGGCGGCGACCTCGACGATCGCGGTCCGCATCAGGCGGGCGTAGACCGCGAGGTAGACCGCGGCGAGCGACACGGCGGGCAGGACCAGATGCGCCAGCACGTCGCCCACTTGCCCGAGCGGCGAGAAGGTCGCGCCGACGCTGCGGTAGCCGAAGGCCGGCAGCCATTCGAGCTGGACCGAGAAGACCAACACCAGCATCAGGCCGAGCCAGAAGACCGGCATGGCGTAGAGCACCAGCGCCACGAGGCCGATCAGCGTGTCGGACCACCGGCCCGCCCGCACCCCGGAGAGCGTGCCGAGCAGGATCCCGAAGCCGAGCGCCAGGGCGAAGGCCGTGCCGGTCAGCAGCAGGGTCGCGGGCAGGCGCTCCAGGACGAGGCCGAGGACCGGCCGCTGCTGCCGGTAGGAATAGCCGAGGTCGAGCCGCAGCACCCGGCCCAGATAGGTCGCGAGTTGCACCGCGTAGGGCTGGTCGAGGCCGTACTCGGCCCGGAGCTGGCGGAGCAGGGTCTCGTCCGAGGCGCCGGACTGGCCGGCGATGACCTGCGCGGGATCGCCCGGCGCCGCGTGGACGAGGGCGAAGTTCACGCTGGCGATGACCAGGATCACCGCCAGCGTCCGCGCGATCCAGGCGGCCAGTCCGGCCAGCATCCTCATGCGCGGTAGGCCCGGGCGAAGGTGTCGTTCACGCCGCTGCCGGTGACGACGAGATCCTTGATGTGCTTGTCGGTGAAGGTCGGGAAGTCGAGCTCCATGAGCCACGCCACCGCGGCGTCCTCGACCAAGATCTTCTGGACCTGGCTGTAGAGTTTCTGCCGGGTGGCGTCGTCCGGCGCCACGGCGGCGGCCTCGAACAGCCGGTCGACCTCCGGGTTGCTGTAGCCGGACGTGTTCGAGAACAGGATGCCCTTGCGGATGTTCGAGGAAATATAGGAGCGCGACACGCCGAGCGCCGGATCGCCGTACTGGTAGGTCCAGGGGGCGGAGATCTCGAATTCCCAGTTGCCGCAGCGCGCCGCCCAGCCGCCGACATCGATGCCCTCCAGCACGATGTCGATCCCGACCTTGCCGAGGGACTGGCGCACGTACTCGGCCACCCGCTGCCACATCTCGCCGTAGGGCGGCACGAGGTACTTCAGGCTCACCCGCTTGCCGTCGGCGCCGGGCTTCAGGCCCATCGCGTCGAGGAGCGCCACCGCCTTGGCGGGCGCGTACTCGTATTTCGGCACGTCCGGCTCGTAGAACCGGGTCTTCGACGAGACCGGGCCGGTGGCGACCTTGCCGAGGCCGAAGAACACGCGCTTGCGCAGGGCCTCCCGATCGATGGCGTACAGCACCGCCTGGCGGAAGCGCCGGTCATTCATCGGCGCGATGCGGGTGTTCATCTCCAGCCAGAGATGCGGCGCGTAGAACTCGTAGCCCTTCGTGGTCATGTCGAGGTTCGGCAGCGCCTTGAGGCGCGGCACGTCGAAGGCCTCGACATCGTTCCACTGGGTGAGCTGGATCGTGCCGCTCTCCAGGGCGACCGCCCGCGAGGCCGCGTCCGGGATCACCCGGTAGTAGATCTCGTCGAGATAGGGCTCGCCCTTCCGGTAGTAGCCCTCGTGGCGCACGAGGTGGATGTGGGAGCCCTTGACCCACTCCTTGAGCTTGAACGGTCCCGTCCCGATCGCCCGGGCGTTGTTCGGGTTCTGCCGCAGGTCGGTGTTCTGGTAGAGCGCCTTCGAGATGATCGGCGCGGTGGTGGCGTCGAAGGCATGCAGGAACGGCGCGAAGGGCTCCTTCAGCTTGAACACGACGGTCAGCGGATCCGGCGCCTCGGCCGAGGCGAGGCGCGCGAAGGTGCCGCGCGCCCGGGCGTGAGCCTCCATCAGCGCCTTGGTGACCGAGAACACCACGTCGTCCGCGGTCATCGGCGAGCCGTCGTGGAAGGTGATGCCGGGGAACAGCTTGAACGTGTAGGTCAGGCCGTCCGGGCTGCGCTCCCAGCTCTGGGCCATGCCGGGCTTGGGCGTGAGATCGAAATCGTAGGTCAGCAGGCTCTCGTAGATCTTGCCGCACACCGTGAGCGTCGGCGCCTGCTGGTTGAGCGCCGAGACCAGGATCGCGGGCTCGGGCTGGATCACGGTGTTGAGGATGCCGCCGCGGGTCTGTCCGAAGGCCCGCGTGATGCCGAACGGAACCGGCCCCGCCGCACCGGCGGCGAGAACGAGCTTGGCGAAATCGCGACGGTTCATCCGTGACCTTTCCAGCGCCTCGGAACCTGCGCCGGGGCGATCCTGCGATCCCCAAAGCAGACCGGGGCCGCCTCGGTCCGATGCATCGACCAGGCCAGTTGCCCGGCTGTGGCGGCAGGTGGACCGGTCCATGTCGTCAAACCGCGCCCGGCGTCGTCTCCCGGCGCTCGCCGGCGACGCGGCATCACCGGCGTGGGGCGTGCGCACGGTTGGTATCCGGCTTGCCTAGCGGGCCCGGGACAGAGGGTGAATGCGTATGAGACGATCCTGGCTTTCCGGGCTGCTCGCGGCCGCGGCATGGCTCGCGCCGGCCTCCGCCGGAGCGGAAACAACCTTGAAGGCGGTGCTGGAAGCCGAGATCGTCACCCTCGATCCCTACTTCACCACGGCCTACATCACGCGGACCTTCGGCTACATGGTCTACGACACGCTGTTCGCGCCGGACGCGAAAGGCGTGTTCCGGCCGCAGATGGTCGACACGTGGTCGGTGTCGGACGACCGCCTGACCTGGCGGTTCACCCTGCGCGACGGGCTGCGCTTCCACGACGGCGCGCCGGTCCGGGCCGCCGACTGCGTCGCCTCGCTGCGGCGCTGGGCGGCCCGCAGTGCGCTGGGCGGCCGGCTCATGGACGTGACCGCAGCCCTCGAGGCCACGGACGACCGGACCGTCGTGCTGACGCTGCGGGAGCCCTACGGCCTCGTGCTCGACACGCTCGGCACGACGTCGAGCCCCACGCCGTTCATCATGCCGGCCCGGCTCGCCGCGACGCCGCCCGCGACGCAGCTCACCGAGGTCGTGGGATCCGGTCCCTTCGTCTACGACCGCGCCGCGCATATCCCCGGCGACCACATGCTGCTGCGCCGGAATCCCGATTACCGGCCGCGTCCCGAGCCCGCCGACTTCCTGGCGGGCGGCAAGGTCGTGAAGGTCGATGCCCTCGACATCCGCGTCATCCCCGACGGGGCGACCGCCACGGGCGCCCTCGGCGCCGGCGAGATCGACTTCATGCAGTACGCACCCTTCGATCTGATCGAGCAGATCGAGGGCAACAAGAACCTGGCGGTGATGAACTTTACCGGCCCGCATCGGTTCACGGGCCATTTTCGCATCAACACGGCGGCCAAGCCGTTCGACGACCCGGCGATCCGGCGCGTCCTGCTGCGGCTCGTCGATCAGCGCGAGGTCCTAGACGGGTTCGGCCTCGAGCCGCGCTTCTCCCAGACCTGCGACGCCTTCTTCATCTGCGGCTCGCCCTACGAGACGCATGTCGGAACGGAGCTCCTGCACGATCCGTCGGTGGCGGCGGCACGGGCCGCCCTGAAGGCGACCGCCTACAAGGGCGAGCCGGTGATCGTGATGGTGGCCAACGATCTCGAGGCGGCGCGCGTGTCCTCGACCATCCTGGCCGACCGGCTGAAGCAGGCCGGCTTCACCGTGGATCTGCAGGTCATGGACTGGGCGGCCCTGCTGGCGCGCCGCACCAAGAAGGCCGGGTGGAGCCTCTTCGGCATCCACGCCCTGGGCCTCGATCTCAGCTCGCCGCTGACGAACTCGGCCATCAACTTCAACTGCAAGGACGCGGCAAGCTCCGGGTTCATGTGCGACCCGCGCATGGTCGGCCTGTTCGACCGCTTCGCCCGCGAGCCCGATCTGGACAAGCGGCGCGCCATCGCGGGCGAGATCCAGGCCATCGTCTACGGCGAGGGGCTGGTCGTCCCGTTCGGCCAGTTCGCGCAGCCCGCGGCCTACCGCACCTCGCTCACCGGCCTGATCCCCTCGGCCGTCCCGCTCTTCTGGAACGTTGAGAAGCAATGAGCGCAGCGCTGTACGATGTCGTCGTGGTCGGTGCCGGCTCCGCCGGGGCGGCCCTGGCGGCCCGCCTCTCGGAGGATCCGCAGCGCCGGGTGCTCCTGCTGGAAGCCGGGCGCGACTGGCGCTCGCACGAGGCCCCGGCGGCCCTGCGGTCGGCCAACATCATCCCGTTCATGTACGACCCGGGACATCAGGGCGATTGGCAGTGGCCGGGGCTGATGAGCCGGCGGACCCGCGTGCAGGAGCCGCGCTTCTACTGGCGCGGTCGTGCGCTCGGCGGCAGTTCGACGGTGAACGCTCAGATCGCGATCCGCGGTGTCCCGGCGGCCTTCGATGCGTGGGCGGAACAGGGCTGCACCGGCTGGTCGGCCCGGGACGTCCTGCCGCTCTTCGACCGGATCGAGGACGATGCCGATTTCGGCGCCGAGACGGGTGTCCGTCGCGGCGGCCCGCTGCCGATCTACCGCGCGCCACCGGAGGCCTGGGGCGCGGTGGATTTGGGGCTGCGGGAGGCCGCGCTCGCTGCCGGCTATCCCTGGAAGGCGGACCTGAATGCGCCAACCGGCGAAGGCGTCTCGTGCAACCCGATCAACAGCCGGAACGGTCACCGGGTCACCACCAACGACGGCTACCTCGAACCGGCGCGCGGGCGTCGAAATCTCGAGATCCGCGGCGGCGCCCTCGTCGATCGCGTCCTGTTCGAGGGACGCCGCGCGGTCGGGATCCGCGTCCGCTTCGGGACGGAGCCCTGGACCCAGATCCACGGCCGCGAGATCGTCCTGTGTGCCGGCGCCGTTCATAGCCCGGCCATCCTGATGCGCTCCGGGATCGGCCCGGCCGCGCAACTTCAAGCCCTCGGCATCCCCGTCCTCGAGGCGCACGCGGCGGTCGGCGGCAATCTCATGGATCATCCGATCCTGCGGGCGACGATGGACTTGAGGCCCGAACACCGGGCGCTCGGTCCGGACGCGCGACACACCAATTGCTGCGTGACGTATTCGAGCGGTCTCGCCGGCGGAGGCGAGCGCGACATGATCCTCGTCGCGTACAATCACCGGGGGCTCACGGGCCCGGAGCCGACCCCGCAAGGTGCCGTCGGCGCCGGGCTATACGATGCGTTCTCGCGCGGTTCGCTGCACCTGACGTCGGCCGATCCCGAGATCAATCCGATCCTCGAGGAGAACATGCTCGACGATCCGCGCGACCGCTTGCGGATGCGCGATGCCGTGCAACGCCTCGCGCGCCTGATGGCGCAGCCAGCGCTGGCCGATCTCGCTACGGCGATCCGGCTCGGCGACAGCCCGCTTGCGATCGGCGAGGCCGCGCGACTCCCGGATTCCGAGCTTGACGACCTGATGCTCCATGAAGCCGGCGATATCCAGCACGCAGCCGGCACCTGCCGCATGAGCGGGTGGCAGGATTCATCCGGCGTCGTCGACCCGGATCTCAAGGTGCGCGAGATTGGCGGACTGCGCGTATGCGATGCTTCCATTATGCCCAGTGATTGCCGGGCCAATTTGCATTTCACCTGCGTAATGATCGGTGAGAATCTCGCTCTGCGCATGGCTGAGCGGTGATCTGCGGACCGTCTTGGTTTGCTCGCGGAAGCGCATCTTGCCGGATCGACAGCACGTCGTTCCGGCGCCAATCTGCACCCGCGGTCTCCTGTATCAACTTGAACCCCGCCCAGCCGAGCGAGAGGCTGAGGGCGCGGCAAGGAACAGGCGACAGGGCCTATCAGACCCACCGTGACGATGCGGCGCCCAACCCTCCCTTATCGGAGCCGTGCCGCTGAGTCGGTCATGAATTCAGTCGCAAGAAGCCTTATCCCGTCCTGAGCCATAGCCCATCCGACGTCGCCTCGATCTCAAACAGCCGAAGGGCACGAAACGACCAGCCCGGCGAGACGGAGCCATCCCGGAGGTCGAAAGAGGCGAGATGCCTGGGGCAGAGCAGTCGTCCGCCGACGCACCGGCCGAGAGCGAGGTCCGCCCCCTCGTGCGGGCAGGCCCGCTCGGCGGCGACGATCCGCTCGCCGTCCCGCACGAGAAGCAGGTGGCGTCCTCCCGCGGTGATGGGCATCAGGTCCCGGTTGCCGAGCAGGTCGCCCGGGCCGAGGCAAATGCCCGCCGTTCTCCCGGTTTCAACCACCGAGATAGGCGTCCCGCACATGTGGGTCGGCGATGAGGGCCTGCCCGGTCCCCTCGAGCACGATGCGGCCGGTCTCGAGGAGGTAGGCATAGTCGCAGAGTTCGAGGGCCGCGAACGCGTTCTGCTCGACGAGCAGAACGGTCGTGCCGGTGTCGCGGACCGCCCGGATCACCGCAAACATGCGCTCGACGATGTTGGGGGCGAGCCCCAGGGAGGGCTCGTCGAACAGCACGAGCTTCGGGCGCCCCATCAGCGCTCGACCGATCGCCAGCATCTGCTGTTCGCCGCCCGAGAGCGTGCCGGCCGCCTGGTCGCGGCGCTCCGCGAGGCGCGGGAACTCCCCGTAGATGCGGTCCAGATCCGCCCCGACCGCCGCCCGGTCGCGGCGCAGGTAAGCGCCCATGGCGAGGTTCTCGGAAACGGTCATCTGCGGGAAGACGCGTCGGCCCTCCGGGCAATGTGCGATGCCCTCGGCCAGGATCCGGCGAGGCTCCGCCCCCGCGATGTCCCGGCCGACGAACCGGATCGCGCCGGAGCGCGGCGGGACGAGGCCGGAGATCGCCCGGAGCGTCGTGGATTTGCCGGCGCCGTTCGCGCCGACGAGGGCCACGAGCTGACCCTCGCGCACGTCGATCGTGAGCCCTTTGAGCGCGGTGACGTGGCCGTAGCCGCAGACCAGATCGCGGATCTCAAGCATGAGCCGCCTCCTGCGCCGACGCGGCGGCCTGCCGGGCGGCGCTGCCCTGGCCGAGATAGGCCTCGATCACCGCCGGATCGGTTCGGATCCGGTCCGGCGGCCCCTCGGCGATCAGGCGGCCGTAGTTGAGGACGACGATGCGGTCGGAGACCTCCATCACCATCGGCATGTCGTGCTCGACGAGGAGGATGGTGATGCCGCGCTCGCGGATCTGTCGGATCAGCCGCACGAAGATCCGCGTCTCGGAGGCGTTCATCCCTGAGACCGGCTCGTCGAGGAGCAGCATGGCGGGCTCGGTGGCGAGCGCCAGGGCTACGCCGACGAGACGCTGCTCGCCATAGGCCAGGGAGCCGGCCTTCTCGTGCGCTCTGGCGGTGAGCCCGACCCAGTCGAGAAGCGCCTCGGCGCGGCCGCGCAGCTGCGTCGCACCGGCACCCGAGCGGCCGAGAAGTGCGTCGAGAACCGGTACGCGCGCTGACCGGGCGCCCATCTGGTGCAGGCCGATCATCACGTTGTCGAGGACCGTATCGTCCGGGAAGACGCTGGTGCGCTGGAAGGTGCGGGCGAGGCCGAGCCGCGTGATCGCGTGCGGCGCCAGCCCGCGCAGGGGCGTGCCTCGGAAGCGGACTTCGCCTTGGCTGGGCTTCAGAAAGCCGGTCATCACGTTGAAGGCGGTCGTCTTGCCCGCCCCGTTCGGGCCGATCAAACTGACGATCTCGCCCTCGTGCACGTCGAAATGCAGGTCGGCGATGGCGACGAGGCCGCCGAAGCGGACCCCGACATGCTCGACCGAGAGGATCGCGCTCATCGCTGCACCGCCGGATCGGGTTCGAGGACGCGCAGAGGCCGCGCCGGTTGCCGGCCGAGAAGCGATGCGAGCCCCGGGACGATGCCGCGCGGCATCACGAACAGGATCACGATCAGAACGAGACCGTAAACGATCCACTGGGCTTCCGGCGCCATAACCGGGCGGAGCGCCACGGGCAGCAAGCCGAAGATCAGCCCGCCGACGACCGGGCCCATGAGGCTGCCCTTGCCGCCCGCCACCACCATGATGACCATGTTGACCGTGGTGGCGAACAGGAACACGTCGGGGTCGATGATGCGCAGGTAGTGGGCGTAGAGGCTGCCGGCTGCGCCGGCCATGGCGGCCGAGATCACCGCCGCCACCGTCAACGTGCGGGTGGCGTTGATGCCCACCGAGAGTGCCAGCGACTCGTTCTCCTTGAGGCCCCGCATCGCCCGCCCGAAGCGCGAGCCGACGAGGCGGGCGATCACCAGGTAGCAGAGCGTGCCCACGCAGAGCACGAGGTAGTAGTTCTGGAGCTTGGTCCTGAGGGTCCACATCCCGAGGCCCGGAAGGCCGAGCGTGATCGCCGGGATGTTGGTGAGCGCGAGCGGGCCCTGGGTCAGCTCCACCCAGTTCAGGGCCACGAGCCGCACCACTTCGGCGAACGAGATCGTCACGATCACGAAGTAGGCGCCGCGCACCCGGAAGGAGAGCCGCCCGATCAGGTAGCCGCAGCCGCCGGCAGCGACCGTCGCCAGCAGGAAACCGACCCAGGCCGGCCAGGGCTCGTGGACCACGCGGATGCCGAACCCGAGGTCCACATCGAAGCCGAGGCTCGTCAGCGCACTGACGTAGGCGCCGATGCCGAAGAACGCGATGTGTCCGAGGCTGAGCTGCCCGGTGAAGCCGAGGAGCAGGTTCAGGCTCATGGCGCCGATCGTCAGGATGCCCGTCACGATCAGCGCGTTGAGGAGATAGGGATTGGCGCCGAGCACCAACGGCAGGGCGACGAGGCCGGCCAGCAGCGCGAGCGGGAGGAGCCGGGTCATCCGATGCGCTCCGCCTTCGCGAACAACCCGGTGGGCTTGTAGAGCAGGACCGCGATGATGATCAGGAACCCCATGGCGTCTCGGTAGCCGGAGGAGACGTAGCCGGCGCCGAACTCCTCCGCGAGCGCCAGGACGAAGCCACCGATGGCGGCGCCGGTGACGTTGCCGAGGCCGCCGAGAATGACGATGGCGAAGGCCTTGAGTTCGGCCAGGCCGCCCATCTGCGGGAACACAACGTAGACCGGTCCGAGCAGGGCGCCGGCGGCCGCGGCGAGCGACGAGCCCAGCGCGAAGGTGGCCGTGTAGATGCGGCGCACGTCGACGCCCATCAGCGCCGCCGTGTCGGAATCCTGGAAGGCGGCGCGCATGGCGAGCCCGAGCTTGGTTCGGTTGATCAGCGCGTAGGTCAGGGCGATCAGAGTCAGCGCCGCGCCGAGCACGAACAGCCGCAGCCAGGACACCGAGACCGGGCCGATCTGGAGGGGCGCCTCGGGGAACGGCGACGGGATCGCCTTGGCGACACCGCCGAAGGTCCAGAGCGTGCCCGATTGCAGGATGATCCCGGCGCCGATCATCACCAGCATGGTGGTGTCGATGTCCGAGCCCCGGAACGGGCGCAGCAGCAGCAGCTCGATCGCCGCCCCGAGCAGAAGCCCTCCGAGGATCGCCACCGGCAGCGCCAGGAAGAAGTTCAGGCCGAGCGCCGCGACGGCCAGGTACATCACGTAGGCGCCGACCGTGTACAGCGCGCCGTGGGTGAAGTTCACGACGTTCATGATCCCGAAGATCAGCGTCAGGCCGATCCCCAGCAGCGCGTAGGTGCCGCCGAGGACGAGCGCATTGACGAGGTGCTGGATCAGTTCGTCCACGGACAACCTCCGAGGGTGCGCCCCCGGCCGCGAAGGCCGGCTGCAGATCGAGGGGCAGGCCTGCCGGCGGTCAAGCCGCCGGCAAAGGGGCGCTCACAGCGCCGGAACGGTGACGCGGCCGTCCTTGATCTCGATCAGGTAGACGTCGGGCTTGCTCTGGCCGCTCTCCTTCCCGGCGGGGCCGGCCTTGGCGAAGCGGATCGGCCCGTTGAGCCCGACGAAGTCGACGGACCAGAACGCCTTGGCGATCGCTGCCGGATCGGCCGAGCCCGCCTTCTCGATGGCGTGCGCGATCGCCCGGATGCCGTCGTAGCCGCGGAAGCTCTCGGTGACGCCGGCGAAGTCGAAGCCGCGCTTCTTCCACGCCTCGATGAAGGCCCCGGTGGCCTTCGGGTCCGGCGTCTTGTCGGGCGACCAGGGCAGGAAGGTCGTCAGGTGCATCGTGCCGTCGGCGGCCGCCCCGGCCTGGGCGATGATCTGGTCCGGGTTCTGGGAGCCGCCGGTGGTGATCACGCGCTTCTTCAGGCCGAGGGCGGCCATCTGCTTGAACAGGAGCACGAGCTGATCGACCGAGCTCGTGATCATGATCGTGTCGGCATCCGAGGCCTTCAGCTTGGCGAGCTGGGCGCTCATGTCCTGCGCGCCCTGATCCATCGTCTCGACGAGTCCGACCGTGACGCCCTTGTCCTTGAGCATCTTGCCGAAATCGGTCGCCGCGCCGCGGCCGAAATCGTTGTTGAGGACCAGGAAATCGACCTTCTTCATGCCGAGGCGAGCGACCATCGGCGCGAAGGTCTCGGCCTCCAGCGACGAGGGTGGCGAGATCCGGAACACGTACGGGTTGCCCGAGGTCGTGATCTTGCCGGACGAGGACGTCTCGACCAGCATCGGCGTCTCGTAGTCCATTAGCTTCGGCATGACGGCGAGCGTCAGGCTAGAGCCCCAGGCCCCCATTATCACCGGGGTCTTGTCGCTGGTGATCAGCTTCTCTGCGACCGCGGCAGCCTCGGTCGGGTTGCTCTTGTTGTCCTCGATCAGGAGCTCGATCTTCTTGCCGAGGACGCCGCCCTTGGCATTGATCTCGTCGGCGGCGATCTTGGCGCCGTTGACCACGTAGGTGCCCGAGGCCGCGAATGGCCCGGTCAGCGGCTCGTTGACACCGATGCGGATCGTGTCCGCCCGAACGCCCGTCGCCGCGAGGGCCAGCAGGATCGCGGTCGTGAGGGTGAACCTGCTGGGCATTCTCGTGTCTCCGTTGCGTGGAACTATGGAAGGGCGAGGTCAGGGGCGGCCGAACCACGCTGCGAGGCGCGCGCGGACGAGGTCGAGCAGCAGTCGGAGCGGATTGAGACCGGTCGGTACCGGGGCGGCGACGCCCGAGAGGCGGGCGTCGACGTTGCGGGCGAATTCAGCCGCGATGCGACCGGCGACGTCGCGCACGAGGCCGGGGCGGCCGAACTGGGCGAGCGGCCCGGTCAGGGTGTAGCCGACCTCCAGTTCGATCCGGGCTGTGCCGGCCGCCGGTCCCGGTCCGACGCGATAGCGGATCCGGCCCTCGGTGGCCGAGCGGCCCCCGGCATCGCTACCGGCACCGCGGACCGAGCCGCTCCGCGCCGCCTCGTCCCGCTCGATGCGGGCGCGACCTCGGAATGTCGCGGCGATCGGTCCGATCCGCACCTGCAGACCGCCCTCGACCGTGTCGGGGGTCGGTCGCGCCGTCAGCACGGCGCCCGGCAGGCAGGCGGCGACCGCCTCGATGTCGCCGAGGAGGGCGAACACCGCCTCCGGAGGGTGGGCGAGGTTGAGGGCTTGCACGAAGCCATGGGCCGGCGCGAAGGACGCGGCGAGCTCAGCCACCGCGGCGGGGGCGACCGACGCGGCCGCGCTGGTCGGAAGATGGAGGGCAGCTACGGTCCCCCCGCCGGTCCGGGCGCCGACCGGGCCGAGCGCCCGCTCGACACCGGACTCGGGGGAAATGCCGCGCGCGCGCCGCGCCGCGATCACCGCGATCACCGCCCGGACGATACCGGCGTACCCGGTGCAGCGACAGAGATTGCCCGAGAGCCCGACGCGGATCCGTCGTTCGTCCGGCTCGGGCAGACGCAGGACCAAGTCGCGCGCGGCCACCAGCATGCCGGGCGTGCAGTAGCCGCACTGGAGCGCGTGCTCGCGATTGAAGGCGGCGCGCAGCTCGCCCGCGATTTCGTCCGAGTCCAAGCCCTCGATCGTGGTGACGGCGGCGCCCGCGCAAGCGCCCACGAAGGTGAGGCAGGCGCGGGCCGGCTCGCCATCGAGGAGCACGGTGCAGGCGCCGCAGACGCCGTGCTCGCAGCCAAGATGCGTGCCGGTGAGGTCCAGAGCGTCGCGCAGTACGTCGCCGAGGTGGCTGCGCGGCTCGGCAGCCAGACGCACGGCATGGCCGTTGACCGTCAGCGCAAGGGCCATCCGGCCGGCCCCGGGATCCGCCAGCGCGGCGCTCATGCAGCCTCCAGACGACGGTGCAGGGGAGTGGGTTTGGCCGCCTGCGCCACGGCACGAGCCAGAACCGTGACGTGGATATGCCGCTCGACCGCGTCCGCCATGCCGGACTCTCGCAGGGCCTCATCCGCCGCCCGCGGATCGAAGCGCGCGACGAAGTCGGTGCCGACGCAGCCGCCGAACAGCGGGCGGGCATCGGCGAGGAGCACGGGCGGTCCCTCCACCGCGCCGATCACGGCGCGCCCCCGGCCCGCGTCGGGTTCGAGGCGCACGGCGCCGATGGCGTGAGCGAACTCACCGATCTTCGCGCAATGCTTGACGTAGCCCCAGGCCGCGCCCGCCGGCAGCGACGGCACGCGCACGGCGACGAGGATCTCACCCGCACCGAGCGCCACTTCCAGCGCACCGGTGACGAAACGCTCCACCGGTAGGGTGCGGCGGCCGTCCCGCCCCGCGATCTCGACCTCGGCGCCGAGGGCCGTCAGGGCGCTGACCCAGTCGGCGGCCGGATCGGCGTGGACGAGGCTGCCACCGACCGTGCCGCGGTTGCGCACCGGCCGGTAGGCGATCGCGGCCGCCACCCGCTGCAGAGCCCCGCCGGTGAGGTCGGGCACCCGTCCGTCCTCGATGTCGGCATGGGTTACGCAGGCCCCGAGCACGAGTGTCTCGCCCTCGACCCGCGCCTCCCGGAGTTCAGGTACGCCGGTGATGTCGATGACGAGGTCGGGTTCGACGAGGCGCAGGTTCAGCATCGGCCCGAGGGATTGGCCGCCCGCGATCAGCTTCACGCCGGCGGGCGCCTCGGCGAGGCGCGCCAGGAGCGCGGGCAGGCTGTCGGGGCGCTCCCAGGCGAAGGCCGCGGGCTTCATGCAGCCTCCCGCGCGGTCGCGGCGGGGTTTCCGGCAGCGAGCACCGCTTCCACGATCCGCCGGGGGGTGACAGGGGAGTGGAGCATCTCGACGCCCAGCGGCGCGAGGGCGTCGTTGACGGCGTTGGCGAGCGCCGCGGGCGGCGCGATGGCGCCGCCCTCGCCGATGCCTTTCTGGCCGAAGCGCGTGTAGGGCGAGGGCGTCTCCATGTGGTCGATGCGGGCCATCGGCACGTCCGGCGCGCCGGGCAGCAGGTAGTCGGCGAAGGTCGAGGCGAGCGGCTGGCCGCGGCCGTCGAAGCGCATCTCCTCAAGGAACGCCGTGCCGATCCCTTGCGCGAGGCCGCCGTAGATCTGGCCGTCCACGACCAGCGGGTTCACCAGCGTGCCGCCGTCCTCGACGATGACGTAGTCGAGAATCTCTACCGCCCCGAGTTCGGGATCCACCGCCACTACGGCCGCGTGCGCCGCGTACGAGAAGGTGCCGGAATCGCGCACCGGCTTGTAGCCGGCGGTGACTTCGAGCCCGCCCGGATCGGTGTCGGGCGCGAGATCCTGCGGGCGCCGGTACCAGGTGCGGGCGATCGCCTCGAGCGGGACGTCGCCGGTGGGACCGACGACGTGGCCGCCCTCGAAGCGGCACGCCTCGGGCTGCGCCTGGAGCAGGTGGGCACCGATCCGCACGGCCCGGGCCCGCAGCTCCTCGCAGGCCGCCGCCACGGCGCCGCCGGCCATCACCATGACGCGGGAGCCCCAGGATCCGGTGGAGTAGGGGGTCATGGCGGTGTCGCCGTGGACCAGGCGGGTGCGCGCCACCGGGACGCCCAAAATCTCGTGGGCGACCTGGGCGAGCGTCGTCTCCAGGCCCTGGCCGTGGGAATGGGCGCCGATCCGCAGCTCCAGGCCGCCGTCCGGGGTCAGGCGGGCGCTGGCCTGCTCGTGGCCGGGCACCATCGGGATGCCCCAGCCGGAATAGACCGAGGTGCCGTGCGCGGCCTGCTCGCAGTAGATCGCGAGGCCGAGGCCGATCCGGCGCCCGTCCGGCTCGCCCTGACGCTGGCGGGCGCGGACCGCCTCCACGTCGACGACCTTCAGCGCCCGGGCGAGCGCCTCCGGGTAGTCGCCGCTGTCGAAATGCTTCTTCGTGATGTTCTCGAACGGCATCTGCTCGGGCCGCACGAGGTTCTTCTCGCGCACCGCCTCGGGCGGGATCCCGGCCGCGCGGGCGACGGCGTCGAGGACGAGCTCCAGGGCGAAGCAGACGCCGGTGCGCGCCACTCCCCGGTAGGGCAGGATCGGGCACTTGTTGGTCGCCACCGACCACGTGCGGCAGCGATAGGCCGGGAAATCGTAGGGCCCAGGCAGGATGCTGGCGACCTGCGCGGCCTCCAGGCAGGCCGAGAACGGGTAGGCCGAGTAGGCGCCGGAATCGACCGTGGCCTCGCAGTCGATGCCGCGCAGCCTTCCGTCCCGCTCCGCGTACGCAGTGATGCGGTAATGGTGCTCGCGGCAATTGGCGTTGGCGGTCAGGTGCTCGCGCCGGTCCTCGAGCCAGCGGACCGGATGGCCGCGGCGGAGCGCGAGCCAAGTAAGCGCCACGTCCTCCGCGAGCAGGATCGCCTTGTAGCCGAAGCCGCCGCCGACATCCGGCGAGACGATGCGGATGCGCCCCTGTTCGAGTCCGAGGCATTCCGAGAGGCCGTTGCGCACGATGTGCGGCATCTGGCTCGCGGTGTGGACCACGAGCTGGTCGAGGCGGTGATCGAGCTGCACCACGGTGCCGCGACCCTCGATCGGCGCCATGCACTGGCGG
Source organism: Methylobacterium sp. FW102-HT35C08 (assembly GCF_058790235.1). Lineage (NCBI taxonomy): Bacteria > Pseudomonadati > Pseudomonadota > Alphaproteobacteria > Hyphomicrobiales > Methylobacteriaceae > Methylobacterium > Methylobacterium sp. FW102-HT35C08. Next base: position 4,571,172 of record NZ_JBYTCL010000002.1, read on the forward strand.
CCCGTCGAGATGGTGCGGCTGACCTTGATCGGTGCATCGAGGGCACTCTCAATGCCCACATCGACCAGGGTCTCCAGGAAGACGTTGTCGCCCCAGTGCTCGTGGACGAGCGCGGAGCCCGGCTCGCGCGCGGCCAGCATGTCGTGGACGGCGGGCAGCTCCTCCAAGTCGAGCACCACGGCCGCGGCAATGTCCTCGGCCTCCGCGCGGGTCGGAGCGACGCACATCGCGACGAGCTCGCCCACTTGCCGGACCTTGCCGGTGGCGAGGACCGGCTGTTCGGAAACCTTGAAGCCGGGCAGCCCCGAGACGGCGCGGATCGGCAGCACGCCGTCGAGGTCGGCGGCGGTGAAGACGCGGTCGCGATAGGCCTCCGGGACGTGGACGGCGCGGATGCGGGCATGGGCCAGCGGACTGCGTACGAAGGCGACGTCCTGCAGTCCCGGCAGACGGATGTCGCCGACATACTGGCCGCGCCCGCGCATCAGGCGCTCGTCCTCCTTGCGGGGCAGAGAAGCCCCGACACCCTCGCGGCTCATCGGGTGCCTCCGAGAAGGCCCTGCGCGGCACGGGCCAGGATGCCGTCGGGACGGCGGAATCCATTGAGGATCGAGAAGTGGTCGGCGCCGGGCACCGGCAGCAGGGTGCCCGGCGCGTGGGCGGCGCTGCGCAGGGCGTGGAGGTTGCGCGCGTCGTGGACGAGGGCGGGCAGCTCCCGGCTGCCGTAGGCGACCGTCATGGGCTTCGGCGTCACCGGCAGGCGCAGGGGCGACAGCGACTCGATCTCCGCTTCGGTCAGGCCGAGCTTCTCGTTCAGGTAGGTCTCGCGGATCGGCGCGAGGTCGTAGACGCCGGAGATCGCCAGGACCGCCGCGACCGCCGGGTGGCCGAGGTGGAGGGCGGCAAGCTGCGCGCCCGCGGACCAGCCGGCGAGGATGATTGGGCCGCCGATCCCGCGCGCCACGCCATGTTCGGCGAGCCAGTCGAGGGCGGCCCCAATCTCGGCGACGATGCCGCTAAGGTTCGCCTCGGGCGCCAAGGTGTAGCCCGGCATCGCCACCGCCCAGCCGGCGGCGTTCAGCCCCTCCGCGAAGCAGGCGAAATCGGCCCGGGCATTGCGCTGCCAGTAGCCGCCGTGGACGAAGACGAGGCAGGGGGCCTGCGCGTCCGCCGCCGGGTAGAGGTCGAAGGCTGTGCGGTCCCCCGCGGCGTACGCGATGTCGAGCCCCGCCGGATGCGCGGCCCGGTAGGTCGCGGAGGCGGCATTGCGGGCCGCGACCTGCGCGGCGCTGTCGGGCACGCCCGCGTTGTTGTCGTAGCAGGCGCCCCGGGCCGCCGCGTCCAGGCTGGCCCATCGGCAGCGCGGATCCGGCGGTGTCGGATCGTCCAGAACGAAGGCGGGCACCGGCACCACCTCAGGCCGCGATCGCCTGGGGCAGGATCGGCGAGTCGGCCTCGAAGCGCTTCCCTGCGCGCAGGCAGAAGGCGGGGCGCAGCAGGCGGTCGGCGATCACCCGCGTATCCTCGTTGTCGCGCAGCAGGAAGCGGCCGCGGTCGTCGTGCAGCACCGAGACGTCGGCCGCGTAGCCGACCTTGAGGGCGCCGATCTGGTCGCTCATGCGCAGCATCTCGGCCGGGTGCGACGTCACCATCGGCACCACGTCCTCCAGCGGGATGCCGAGCGCCATCATCGAGCTCATCGCCTGGGTGAGGCTGAACCGGGCCTGCCCGAGGAACGGGTGGTTCTCGTCGTCGTGGTGCTCGTCCGGGGTGCCGGCGGGCTTTTTCACCTCGGGCACCTCGGTGTTGTAGCCGTGCATGTCGGCGCCGAGCGTGTAGGGGATCACGCCGGCCGGCAGCGAGGCGCGGGCGACGCGGTAGGAGAAGTGGCTGCCGTGGCCGACATCGACCTTGAGCCCGGCCTCCATGGCCCGGCGGATGATGTGGTGGACCTCGCCCTGCTCGTTGATGAAGCCGCCCGGGTGGCGGGTGAAGGGATGGGCCAGCACGTCGCCCGGCCGCAGCAGCGGGATGACCCGCTCGACGATGGTGTCGGCGTCTTCGCCGTTGGCCCCCGATTCCGGCAGGCCCCAGAGCTGGCCGAAATGCACGTAGAGCGGCAGGTCGGCGCGCCGGCTGATCTCGGCCGCCATCTCCATCACCTTGATGCCCCAGCGGGCGAAGCCGCCGATCTCGGCATGGCCCTTGATGCCGCGCACGAGGTCGCGGTTCTCGGTGGCCGACTTCACCGTCGCGTCGATGTCGACGCCGTCCGGGCTGTAGAGGTTCGGATAGAAATGACCCTCAAGGCCACCGACGAGATAAGCCGATAGGAAGGCGAGCACCTGCGTCTCTGAGCGCTCGGCGATGAAGTGGCGGAAGCCCGGCAGCGTCATGCAGGACGGGCCGCCCTGGTCCACTACCGTGGTGACGCCCGAGCGCACGCCGACCATGTCGGGGTTCAGGCCGAAGCGGCCCGTGACGTACTGGTAGACGTGGGCATGCGTGTCGATCATGCCGGGCAGGACGAGCTTGCCCGCGACGTCGACCACCTCGTTGGCGGCCGAGGGCAGGATGGTGTCCGCCACGGCGGCGATGCGCCCGTCCAGCACCGCCACGTCGCGGACGCTGTCGATGCCAGAGGCAGGGCAGATGACCCGCCCGCCACGCAGAACCAGATCGTAGCGGCGATTGTCCATCTCGACCTCGTGATCCTGGCCAGCTCGCGCAGGCCCCGTTCTTGCCAAATGCGAAGCATGCTTCGTAACCCGGTCCTGCACAGGGCGTGCCAAGGCTGGAAGCGATCTGCGGAGACGGGTGATGGATGAGGGTCTGCAAGCCGGCCTCGCAGATGAGGCGGCGGCAACAGAGGCGCCAGAAGGCACTCGGCATTGGCCTCTGGTCGACCGCCCGGGTTTCCTCGCGCGCCGCATGCACCAGATCCACGTCAGCCTCTTCGCTGAGCGCTGCGCCGCTTTCCGCGTCACCCCGTTGCAGTACAGCCTCCTCTCCGTCTTGCGTGACTTAGGGGAGGCCGATCAGACGACGCTCGCGAGCGCGGTCGCTCTGGACCGAACGACGACGACCGGCGCCGTCAAACGGCTGGCGGCGCGCGGCTTGGTCAGCCGCTCGACATCGCCCATGGATCGCCGCGCCCAGATCTGTCGCCTGACAGCGGAGGGCGCGGCGCTCCACAGCGCGATGGAGTCAGCGGCGCGACTGGCGCACGCTGCGACAATCGAGGCACTCACGCCAGCGGAACAGGTCCACCTGACCGAGCTTCTGAGACGTGTCGTCGACGGGCACGAACACCGGCGCGGACAGGCCACCATTACGTGAGGTGTGTCTACGGCGAGGTGGGGTCGGGGGCTCGTCCGCTTTTCCGGCGGCTCTTCTCCGAAGCGGACCAGCCGCTTTCGGCCAACTTCCGTCAGGCCGGCCTGCCATCGCGCGCAGAACCGGACGTTCGGTTTCGCGCCCATTGTAGCCGTTCACCCCCACCTACTTGCATCCCGGAAGCAGACATCGAAGAGAGGCTCAGTCGTGGAGCGATGAAGATTACCCGTTCTAAGATCTGCGCTCCGGCTGGTCGAGCGAGCGGCGTGTTTGCCACACAATCGCTCTACTCTAGCGTGTGCCACACTTCGACCGGTTGCATGAGAACCGTCAGAAACGCTCGCCAACCATTTCCTCGCCCCCGGCCGCATCGTCGCCGAGCACGCCCGTGTCTTCGGCCGCAACCAGACGGTGTTCGATCCCTGGCACTACGTCCCAGTGCTGGCCCGCAAGCCCGGCGCGCTGCGCAACGGCGCACCGTTCAAGGACTAGAGCACCATCCGAGCGTGATGAAACGGCTGGCGAGGTGAAGGGTTGGTCGGCGAAGGAGAGCGCCAATGTCCTCAGCCCTGTCCGTCGATCTGCGTCAGCGCGCGGTCCATGCCGTCGCGGCCGGCGCCTCCCGGCACAAAGCTGCCGAACGCTTTGGGGTCAGCCTGGCGAGCGCCAGTCGGTGGTGTGAGCGCTTCGCCCGTGAGGGCCACGTCGCGCCCAAGCCGATGGGCGGCGATCAGCGCTCGCACCAGATCGAGGCCCAGGCGGACCTGATCGTCTCCCTCTACGAGGCGCAGCCCGGCATCTACCTGCACGAACTCCGTGCGGCTCTGGCCGAGCACGGCATCTGCGTGGCTCAGAGTAGCCTCTCGCGCTTCTTCAAGCGCCACGGCATCTCGCGAAAAAAACGACAGGCCACGCGGCCGAGCAGGGCCGGGAGGACGTGAGAGCTGCGCGCGAGGCGTGGTTCGAGGGCCAACTCGACCTCGACCCGGATCGCCTCGTGTTCATCGACGAGACCGCAGCCAACACCGCCATGGCCCGGCGCTACGGGCGCGCTCCACGGGGCGAACGCTGCCGGATGAGCGTGCCGCAGGGCCATTGGAAAACCACCACTATCACGGCGGGTCTGCGCACCAGCGGCATCACCGCCCCCTGGCTGCTGGACGGTGCCATGAACGGGCAGGCCTTCCGCACCTACGTGGCCGACGTGCTCGCTCCGACGCTCCAGCCCGGCGACACGGTCGTCATGGACAACCTGCCGGCTCACAAGGTCAGCGGCATCCGCGACCAGATCGAGGCGGTGGGAGCCCGGCTGCTCTACCTCCCGGCCTACTCGCCCGACTTCAACCCGATCGAGATGGCCTTTGCGAAGCTGAAGGCGCTGCTGCGCAGTGCGGCGGCGCGAACCATCCCAGACCTCTGGGACGCCATACGGCGCAGCCTAACCCGCTTCGCGCCAGCTGAATGTCGAGCCTACCTTGCCGCTGCAGGATACGATGCAACCTGATCGGATGCCGCTCTAACGTCAGTTAAGGTAAGCATCCCCTCGGCTCCACCACTTACCTTGCCCTCTGGGCATCGCAGGTAGTTGGTGGCACGTCGTAAACATCTCAGGGTCGAGCGGGCCCTGCTTTCCGTCCTATCTCCCCCGTCCGCGGGGCTAGGCCTGGGCACCCGGCCGCAGCCGAACGCGTGTCATCCGGAAGCCGAGAGTTCGGGCTTCGTGCGCCCACCGAGATAGGCCGACCGGATCTCGTCGTTCGCCCAGAGCGCCTGCGGCGCGCCCTCCAGGACCAGCCGGCCGGTCTCGAGCACGTAGCCGCGATCGGCCACCGAGAGACCCATCCGGGCGTTCTGCTCGACCAGCAGCACCGTGGTTCCGCGGCGGCGCACCTCGGCGATGATCGCGAACACCGCCTGGACGATGACCGGGGCGAGGCCGAGCGAGGGCTCGTCGAGGAGCAGGATGCGGGGCTTGGCCATCAGGCCGCGGGCGAGGGCCACCATCTGGAGCTGGCCGCCCGACAGGGTCCAGCCCAGCGCGTCGCCGAACCGGCGGATGTCCGGAAAGAGATCGAACATCGCCTCGACCTCGTCGCGCAGCGCCCGCTTGGGCAGCCCGGAGCGGTTCGAGGCGCCCAGCATGATGTTCTCGCGGACGGTCAGCCCGGGGAAGACTCGCCGCCCCTCCGGCACGTGGGCGACGCCGAGCCGCACGATCGCCTCGGGCTTGAGACCCTCCAGGGGCTTCCCCTCCAGCAGGATCGTGCCGGCGGCGGGGCGCACCAGCCCGGAGATCGCCTTCAGGGTCGTGGACTTGCCGGCGCCGTTGGAGCCCAGCAGCGTCACCACCTCCCCGGCGCCGACCGAGAAGGACAGGCCGCGCACGGCCTCGATCTCGCCGTAGCGGACGACGAGGTCGCGAATCTCGAGGAGGGGTGTCGGCATCGCGAGATCACACCGGAGCGAGGTCGGTCTTGAGGCTCGCCGCCGGGCCGGCGGCGGCGTCCTCGCCGAGATAGGCCTGGATCACCGCGGGCTCGCGCAGCACCCCCGCGGTGACGCCGTCCGCGATGCACCGGCCGAAGTTCAGCACGGTGATGTGGCTGGCCACGTCGCTCACCAGCGTCATGTCGTGGTCGATGATCAGGATGGTCAGGCCCTTGGCGGCCATCCGGCGCAGAAGCACCGTCAGGGCGTTCTTCTCGCTGGAATTGAGTCCCGCGGCGGGCTCGTCGAGGAGCAGCAGCACGGGATTGCCGGCGAGCGCCCGGGCGATCTCGATCAGGCGCTGGTGGCCGTACGAGAAGCCGGAGATCGGCTCCTGCGCCCGCCCCTCCAGCCCCACGAAGGCCAGCGCCGCCCGGGCGCGGGCCTCCAGGGTCACCCGGTCGCGGGCGGCGAGCGGGTTGTTGGGCCGCTCGGCGCCGATGACGACGTTCTCCAGAGCGCTCATGGAGCGGAACAGGCGGATATTCTGGAAGGTGCGCCCGATCCCGGCCGCCGCCCGCCGGTGCGGGGGCAGGCGCGTGACGTCCTGCCCGGCCAGCCGGACGGTGCCGCCCGTGGGGCTGTAGAGGCCCGAGAGGACGTTGAGTGTCGTGGTCTTGCCGGAACCGTTCGGGCCGATCAGCGCGTGGATCCCGCCCCGCGCCACCGTGAAGCTCACCGCGTCCACGGCCTTGAGGCCGCCGAAATGCTTGGCGAGCCCCGAGACCTCCAGCATCGGCGCGGCGGACGCCTCACCCTGGCTCAGCGTCAGTTCGGCGGCGGGCGGCGCGGCCGGACGGGCGCGGCGCAGGCGCCGGACCTGGTCGCCGAGGAAGCCCCAGATCCCGTCCGGCATGAACACCACGATCAGGATCACCGCGAGCCCGTAGATCGCGAGGTACAGCCCCGGGATCTCCTTGAGGAAGCGGAGCCATTCCGGGATCAGGATCAGCAGGGCGGTGCCGATCACGGCGCCCACCGGCGAGCCGACGCCGCCGAGCAGGGCCATCGTCAGGAAGACGATCGACTCGGCGAAGGAGAACTGGTCCGGGCTGATATAGGTGAAGCTGCCGGCGAACAGCCCGCCGCCGAGCCCCGCCAGCAGCGCCCCGAGGGCGAAGGCCGCGACCTTGGTGCGGTAGATGTCGATGCCCGACACGCCCGCCGCGAGCTCGTTGTCGCGCACCGCCCGCATGGCGCGCCCGAGCCGGGTCCGCGGCATGTGCCAGACGAGCCAGCCGACGACGGCCAGCACCAGCACGCACAGGGCGAGGTAGCTCTGCCCGTCCGCGAACAGGGCCGGGCGGCGGATGTTCGGCACGCCGTCCGGCCCGTGCGTGACCGGGATCCAATTGGTGAGGACCAGGGTCAGGATCTGCTGGAACGAGATCGTCACCATGGCGAGGTAGTGGCCGCCGAGCCGCAGCGTGGAGGCGCCGAGCGCGGCGCCCAGCACCACGGCGAGGCCGAGGCCGGTGATGAGGCAGATCCAGAAGTTCAGACCGCCGTCGACCGTGCCGAGGCCGACCGCGTAGGCGCCGATGCCGAAGAAGCCGGCCTGGGCCAAGTTGATCTGTCCGCACAGGCCGAGCACCACGGTGAGCCCGATCACCGCGATGGCGTAGGTCGCCGCCTGCATCAGGATGTTCAGGGCGTAACCGCTGAGCGGCGTCGTCGCGGCGAGCGCGACGAGGGCTGCGGCGAGCACCGCGTAGGCGAGGCTGCCGAGGGGGAGCCGGCGGCGCGCCGCGGGGTCGGAGGCCGGGGCTGCGGCGGCCGGGCCGGTGATCGGAGTGGGGGTGCCGCTCATGCCTTCTCCGCCACGCGCTCGCCGAACAGGCCCTGCGGGCGCACGACCAGGAAGACCACGAGGACCAGGAAGGCGAAGGCGTCCTTGTAGGGCACCGAGATGTAGGCCGCCCCGAAGGTCTCGATGATGCCGAGTGCCAAGCCGCCGATGATTGCCCCGGTCACGTCGCCGAAGCCGCCGATGATCGTCGCCGCGAACGCCTTGAGGGCGATCGTGGCGCCCATCTGGATCGACACGAACAGCACCGGCGCCACCAGGATGCCGGCGATGCCGCCGAGCACCGCGCTGTACACGAAGGTCAGCATGATCATGCCGGCCACCGGGATGCCGAGGAGCGCGGCCATCTCCTTGTCCTGCGAGGTCGCCTGCAGCTTCTTGCCGACCAGCGTGTGCTCGAAGAACCAGTACTGGAACGCCACCAGGGTGGCCGTCGCGGCGATGATCAGCAGGTACTGGCTGTCGAGGAAGACCGGCCCGAGCAGGAAACCCTGGGTCTCGAACACGGGCGGCAGCACCTGCGGTTGCGGGCCGTAGAGGGCGAGCGTGGTGTTGGCCAGGAAGATCGAGGCGCCGATGGTCGAGATGATCACCGGCAGGTAGCTGCGGTGCCGCAGCGGGTAGTAGACGCCCAGGTTGAACAGGGCGCCGAGCAGGGCCATCCCGCCGAGGGTGAGCAGCAGCGACAGCCAGTAGGGCCATTGCAGATCGACGGCGAAGACCACCATCAGGAAGGCCGCCACCATCGAGAACTCGCCTTGCGCGAAGTTCACCACGTTGGTGGCGCGGAAGATCAGCACGAAGCCGAGCGCCACCAGGGCGTAGACGGAGCCGATGCCGATCCCGGTGAAGAGGAGTTGCAGGATCAGGTCCATGCGGTCCGCACGCGTTGCTTCCTCGGGGATGCGCCGGGGCCGCGCCGATCCGGCTGGATCGGCGCGGCCCCGAGGCCTGGCGCGATCGGCACGTCTCAGCCCTGGTAGAAGTCGATCCGCCGGTCGAAGACGATGTTGCCCTTGTCATTGCGCACGACGTTGTAGCCGTGCAGGCCGTCGCCGTTCTTGTCGAAGTTGTAGGTACCCTCGGCGCCCTCGTGGCCGCGCACCGCGAGCAGGGCCTCGCGGATCGCCTGCGGGTCGGTCTTGCCCGCCGTGTTGATCGCCTTGGCCAGCACCGTCACCGCGTCGAAGGTCCAGGACGACTGGTTGTCGGGGGCGACCTTCATGGCGGCCCGATAGGCCTTGCCGAAGGCCCGGGCGGCGTCGCTCGATTCCTCGGCGTAGTCGGCCACGCCGTAGGTGCCGTAGAGCGACGGCCCGGCAAGCTTCAGCGCCGTCACGTTGGTGATCGAGGGCGAGCCGACCCACGGCGCGGTGACGCCGAGCTGGCGCAATTGCCGGGCGAAGATGCCGATGTCGTTCTCGAAGGTGAAGTACGAGCCGATCACGTCGGCGCCCGACTGGCGGATCGCCAGCACGACCGGGGTGAAGTCCTGACTCTGGTTGGTGTAGCCCTGGTCGAGGGCGACCGTGGCGCCGCCCTTGGCCAAGCTCTCGGTCAGCGCCTTGGCGCCGCTGGTGCCGAAGGCGTCGGTGGAGTGGATGATCGCCCACTTCTTCTTCCCCAGCCCGTTGACGCCGTGCTCGGCGATCACCCGGGCCGAGAAGCTGTCGTTGGGTCGGAAGCGGAACAGCCAGGGATTGCCGAGCTGGGTCAGCACCGGGTCGGTGCCGCCGAAACAGACGGGCTTGCCGGACTTCAGGATGTCGGGCGCCATGGCGTGGTTCTGGGTCGAGCGGATCGAGCCCAGGAAGCCGACGAGGTCGCTCTGCGAGGCGAGCTTGGAGAAGGCGAAGACCGCGCCGGGATTGGTGGTCTGGTCGTCCTCGGTGACGATCTCCAGGGGCTTGCCCAGCACGCCGCCGGCCTTGTTGACCGCCTCCAGGGCGATCTTGGCTCCGGCGAGGGCGTAGCGGCCGGCATCCGCACCCGGGCCCGTCACCGGCAGAACCATGCCGATCCGGATCGTCGACCCGGCGCCCTGCGCGCAGGCCGAGCGGATCACCCCCGGCGCCAGACCGCCCGCGATGGCGGATGCGGCACCTGTCAGGAAAACGCGACGCGTCGTCTTCATTGGCGTATCCGTCCCGTCGCCGATGCTTAAGCCCGGCGTTGGCGACAATCGGCCATACTCAGCGCGTCGCTGTCCATCCTGCCGCAGGTTCAGCGGTCCGCTTCGATGAGAAGAACACCTGAGATCGTCACTCGATAGCGTTCGGCCGGGTGCGGACAGGACAAACGATCGCCGCGGAACGGAACCTGTGCTTGCCGGCAGCCGCTCAACATCGCTTTGGCGCAGGCGCGACCCACGGAGCCTATCCACCGCCCCGACGATCTCTCAACCCGACGAAACGACCGGAAACAGGCCGCCGCCGGCGCTTACGCATGTGCGGCCCGATCCTCGATTATCAATAAAATCCACGAGATCGGAGCCAGGTGCCCACGATCGATCCGCAACGGCCGCATATTTATTGACAATCCCGAATCAGTCGCGGACGATCTGGGCAACAAACATGAGGGAGGAAGGCGCGATGCCGAGGGCTGGCCTTGGACTGGCGTTCACGTTCGGCGCGGGCCTGCTCGCGGCCGGGACTGCCGTGGCGGCCGAGCCCGTCCAGATCACCATGTGGTCGAACTGGCCGGACGAGCCGGCCAAGAAGGACTGGGTGGCCGCTCGCGTCCGGGAATTCGAAGCCACCAACAAGCAATGCGCGGTCAAGCTCAGCTTCATCCCGAAAGCCGACATCTATACGCAGGCGAAATCCGCCGTTCGCACAGGCCAGGCCCCCGACGTCTTCTACCTGGAGCCTGACCAGCCCGAATTCCTGGCGGGCGGCTTCCTCGAACCGCTCGATGGCCATGTCGACTTGTCCAAGTTCGAGGACTGGGCCAAGCCGGCCTGGACCTACAAGGGCAAGGTCTACGGCCTGCCGGTCGAGGCCTACACGGTCGAGCTGTACTACAACAAGGATCTGGTGAAGAAGGTCGGCGTCGAGGTGCCGCCGTCCTATCAGCTGACACAGGCCGGCTTCGCGGATCTGGTCAGGAAGGGGGCCGCGGCCGGCATCACGCCCGTGTCGCAGGGCGTCGGCGACCGGCCGTTCCCGGGCGGCCTGCTCCTGTTCGAGTCGCTCCTGCGCAAGCTGGGCACCGAGGATTACGGGAAGCTCCTGAACGGGACGCTGTCCTTCAAGGATCCGCGCGTCCAAGAGGTGATGACGTGGTTCAAGGGGCTGGTTGATGCCGGCGCCTATCCGAAGAGCTTCGCGACGCTGAAGCTCGGCGAGTCCCACTATTACTTCTACCAGAAGCCGGGCGCCCTGACCTTCCCGGATCCGAGCTGGTTCACGGGACGCGCCTTCGCCTCACCCGAGAGCGGCGGCATGCCGGCGAACTTCCCCCTCGGCATCATGCAATTCCCCGCCATGGACGATGGCAAGTGCCCGACCTGCAAGACGCTGGCGGTGGCCGGCAGCTTCGTGATGTATGCGCGCGGGAAGAACAAACCTTGCGCCGGCGCGCTGCTCGACTCCATGGCCACCGCCGGGAATGGCGACAAGTGGATGGAGCAGGTCTCCCTGCAGACCGGCCTGAAATCGGATCCGGCGAAGATCAACTCGAGCCATGCCGAGTACTTCGCCGAGCTCAACGCCCGCAACAAGGGCGCGACCTACTTCTTCGGAACACCGCTGCTGTACTATCGATCCAAGTGCGCCGAGACATACACCCAGGTTATGAACAACGCCTTCCCGGCCGGCCTGATCGGCGTGGCCGAGGCCGCCGACAAGATGGACGCGGCCTGCCGCAAGGGGAGCTGACGCGGTGGCGGGCATCACGGCTCTCGAGACGACGGCGCCGCCCGCGGAGGATGCACCGGCATCGGGTCGCGTGTCGGACCCGCGGCGGGCGAGCTGGCCCGTCCTGATCGTCTTCCTCGCCCCCGCGCTCGTCATCTATCTCGGCCTGACGGCCTACCCGGCCTTCCGGACGATCTTCGACAGCCTGTTCACGATCGAGGGGTCGGAACGGACCTACGTCGGGCTCGCCAATTACCGCGACCTCTTGGGCGACGAGACGTTCTGGATCGCGGTGCGCAACACCTTCGTGTGGGCCTTCGTCGCCCCGGTGCTGGACGTCGCGACGGGCCTGCTCCTGGCGCTCGCGCTCTATGCCGGCGTCCCGTTCGCGCGCTTCCTCCGGGTCGCGTGGTTCACGCCGGTCCTGCTCTCCTACGTCGTGGTCGCGATCCTGTGGATGTGGATCTACAACTACGACTGGGGCGTGGTGAACGAGGGACTCCGGGCTGTCGGGCTCGACGCGCTGGCCCGCTCCTGGCTCGGTGACCCGAACACCGCGCTGGCGTCCCTCATCGTGACGCATGCCTGGAAATGGGCCGGGTTCAACATGGTGGTCTGCCTCGCAGCGATCCACGCGCTGCCGTCCGAGGTGCTGGAGGCGGCCGAGCTCGACAATTGCGGCTGGGGCGCGAAGCTGCGCTACGTGATCGTTCCGATGCTGCGGCCCACGCTGCTCAACCTCTACGTCCTCGCCTTCATCGGGAAAATGAAGGTCTTCGACCTCGTCTGGATCATGACCGGCGGAGGGCCGCTCTGGGCGACCGAGACGGTCTCGACCTACGTCTACAAGCGCGCCTTCAACTGGAACACCTTCGACCTCGGCTACCCGTCGGCGATCGCGACGGTCTGGTTCGGCGTAGTCTGCGCGGCGGTCATCATCCTCAACCGGGTCTTCAAATCCCGCGATCGGCTGGAGTACTGACGTGAGCGCCGACGCGACCGTGCCCCCGGCCGCCGGGCGGGGCGGCTTCCTGGCGAGCCGGACGGCCCTCGCGGTCGCTATCGCCGCCTACACCACGTACACGCTCGGGCCGTTCCTGTGGCTGGCGACCATGTCGGTGCGGACCACGGGCGAGATCTCGGCCGACCATTACGCCTGGCCCCGCCCGTTCCACTGGGAACAGTTCCGGATCGCCTGGGTCGATTCCGACTTCGCCACCTATTTCTGGAACTCGACGATCGTCGTCGTCGCCGCGGTCGCGGTGGTGACGCTGGTCGGCGCCGCGGCCGCCCACGCGCTCGCCCGCTATCGGTTCCGCGGCAACCGCATCGTCTACGGTATCCTGTTCTCGTCGATCATCTTCCCGCCGCAGATCACGTTGATCTCGCTCTATCAGATCCTGGTCGATTACGGGCTGTACAACAGCCTTCTCGGGCTGACGCTCGTCTATGTCTCGCTGCAGTTGCCGCTGACGGTCTATCTGCTGGAGGGATTCTTCGCCCGGATCCCGCAGGACCTGTTCGATGCCGCGAAGATGGACGGCTACGGCGACATCGAGATCTTCCGCCGCATCGTCCTGCCGATCGGCATGCCGGCGATCGCCACCACGTTGATCCTGAACTTCATCCAGCTCTGGAACGAGTTCCTGTTCGCGGTGGTGCTCATCACCGATCCGGACAAGCGGACCCTCCCGATCGGCATCCGGGCCTTCATGGGCGACCATTTCCAGGACATCGGCATGATTGCGGCCGGCGTCATGATCTCGGTCGTGCCCGTGATCATCGTCTACATCTTCTTCTCCGAGAAGCTGATCCGCGGCATGACCGCGGGCGCCGTCAAGTAAGGGCCCGTAGATGGCGGTCGTTCAGCTCTCGAAGATCTGCAAACGCTACGGCTCCGGCGGGCCGGTCGTGGTCGACAACGTCGACGTCACGATCGGGGACGGCGAGTTTATGGTGCTGCTCGGCCCGTCCGGCTGCGGCAAGTCCACGACCCTGCGCATGATCGCGGGCCTCGAGACCATCTCGTCCGGCACGCTGTCGATCAACGGCCGGACGATGAACGACGTGCCCGCCAAGGACCGGGACATCGCGATGGTGTTCCAGTCCTACGCCCTCTACCCGCACATGACCGTCGCCGAGAACCTCGCCTTCGGCCTCAAGCGCCGCCGCACGCCCTCCGCCGAGATCGAGCGGCGGGTCCGGGAGACGGCCGCGATGCTGGGTCTCGTCCCCTATCTCGACCGCAAGCCCCAGGCCCTGTCGGGCGGGCAGCGCCAGCGCGTCGCCCTCGGGCGCGCCATGGTGCGCGAGCCGATGGTGTTCCTGTTCGACGAGCCGCTCTCGAACCTCGACGCGGCGTTGCGCGTCAACACCCGCAACGAGTTGATCAAGCAGCATCACCGGCTCGCGTCCACGATGATCTACGTGACCCACGACCAGGTCGAGGCGATGACCATGGGCACGCGGATCTGCGTCATGAACGGCGGCCGCGTCGCCCAGGTCGGGAAGCCGCTCGACGTCTACTGGAACCCGGCCGACACCTTCGTCGCCCGCTTCCTCGGTTCGCCGCCGATGAACCTGTTCACCGTGCCGTTCACCGGCGGGGACCGCGTCCGCACGGCCGCGATCGAGACCGCGCTGACGCGCTGGGCGCCGGCCGCGCTCGCCCCCCTTGCCGGTCGCGAGGTGGTGCTCGGCGTCCGGGCGGAGGACCTGCACCTGTCGACCGAGGCGGCCGGGAGCGCAGCGGCCGGCCGGATCCGGGGGCGGGTCTTCGCCGTCGAGCCCCTCGGCGCCGAGACGCTCCTCGCCGTGGAGACGGAGGGCGGCACCGAATGCACGGCCCGGCTGCCGCGCGACACGCGCGCCGAGGTGGGCGCAATCGTCGACCTGTTCTTCCGGTCCGAGGCCGCTTTTCTGTTCGACGCGCGGACCACGGCCGCCATCCCCGCCACGCCTCTGCCCGGAGGCGGCCCGGGCAGGGCCGGAGCTGTCCATTGAGCGCCGTCCGGCGGATCGGCCTGATCGGGGCAGGCTGGGTCACCCAGCATCATCTCGCAGGCTGGGCCGCCCTGAAGGGCCGCGCCGAAGTCGTCGCGATCGCCGACCCGTCCGCCGAGCGGCGCGAGGCGCGGGCCCAAGCGTTCCAGATCCCGCACACCTACCCGGACGCCCAGGCGTTGCTGGCGGCGGGTGGCCTCGACGCCGTCGACATCGCGGCGCCCCGCGCCGTGCATGCCGAGCTCGTCCGCCTGGCGGCCGATCACGGGCTGCCGATCCTCTGCCAGAAGCCCCTGGCCCCGACGCTCGCGGAGGCGGAGGCGCTGGTCGCCGCCGTGGAGGGCCGGGCACGTCTGATGGTGCACGAGAACTGGCGGTTCCGCGCCTATTACCGTGAGGCCGCGGCGTGGCTGCGCGCCGGGGTCATCGGGCGGCCCTTCGCGGCGCGGCTGGATCTCGTGACGAGCGGCACCCTGCCGGACGGCGCGGGCCGCTATCCGGCCCTGGAGCGCCAGCCGTTCATGCGCGACGAGGCGCGGATGCTCGTCGCCGAGGTCCTCATCCATCACCTCGACACGCTGCGCATGCTGCTGGGGCCGCTGCGGGTCACCGCCTGCGCGACCAGCCGGACCTGTCCGGACCTCGCGGGGGAGGACACGGCGCTGATCCAGCTCACCGGTCCCGGCGGGGTCGCCGTGCAGGTGTTCGCGACCTTCGCGGCCCATGGGGCCCCACCCGCGTCCCCCGACCGCCTCGAGATCCTGGGTCCCGGCGGCGCGATCCGGCTCCAGGGATCCGAGCTGTCGATGACGGGGCGGGAGACGCGGCTTCAAACCTTCGACCTCGCCGCCACCTACGCGGAGTCCTACGCGGCAGCGATCGCGCATTTCATCGACCGCCTGGAGGATGGCGCGCCGTTCGAGACCGAACCGGCCGACAATCTCGAGACGCTGCGGCTCGTAGAGGATTGCTACCGGCTCGCGGGCCGGGCGGAAGCCCGGTGACCGGGGACGGCTCCGTGGATTCCATCCTGCCCCTCCGGCGCGAGGGCATCGGCGCCATCGTGGCGCGCCTGGAGGAGGACATCATCTTCGGGCGGCTGGCTCCCGGAGCCCGCCTGACCGAGGATGCCCTGATGGCGCGCTTCGGCGCCTCCCGGCACTTCATCCGTCAGGCCCTGGTCGAGATGGAGCGCCGGGGCGTCGTCGGGCGGGAGCGGAACGTCGGGGCGACCGTCAGGTCCTACTCCGCCGAGGAGGTCCGGCAGATCTACGAAGTCCGCGAGATGCTGACGCGGCAGGCGATGCTGATGATCGCGCTGCCGGCCGCGCCCGACCTCATCGCCCGCCTCGAGGCGCTTCAGGATGCCTATTGCGACAAGGTGGAGAAGCGCGACCTGCGCGGCATCCATGAGGCGAACGACGCCTTCCACGTCGCCCTGTTCGAGGCCTGTGGGAACCCGTACCTCGTGCGCACGCTCAGCGACTATATGGGCCTGACGCTTCCGATACGCGCCAAGACCCTGGCGGATGCCGACGGCCTTCGGCTCTCGATCAGCCAGCATGGGATCATGATCGACCTTCTGCGCGACCGCGACCGCTGGGCGCTGGCGCAGCTCAGCGTCGATCACCTGCAGCTCAGCAAGGTCGATTATCTCGCCCGCATCGCCGCCGCCCGGGAGCCGGTCCCGGCGCTGCGATAGCCGCCAGGCCCATTCCCGGCGCGACGGTCTCGACCCGGCCGCGTTGAAGCAGATCAGCGCCGCTCCTGCCGGGAGGCGGGCTTCGGCGCTCTCCCGAGCCGCGGATACGAGCGGAGGCTTTCAATGCAGACATTCACCGTCGCCTGGGACGCGGCCCGGCTGGCCTGGGTCAGGGAGCGCGTGCGGGCCCATCGCATGCCGCGCCTGCCGGCGGAGGCCGGATGGCGCTACGGCTGCGACCCGGACTTCCTCGCCGGCCTGTGCGCCTACTGGCTCGACGGCTTCGACGAGGCCAAAGCGGCGGCCGAGCTCAACCGCTTCCCGCAGATCCTGGCCCGGGTCGAGGATCTCGACCTGCACGCCGTCCACGTCGTCGGCGAGGCGGAAGGCCGGCGCCCCCTGCTGCTGATCCACGGCTGGCCGGGCTCGATCTACGAGTTCTGGTCGGTGATCGAGCCCCTGGCCTTCCCGTCGCGCCACGGCGGGCGGCCGGAGGACGCGTTCGACCTCGTGATCCCGGCGCTGCCGGGCTTCGGCTTCTCGGGAAAGCCCGCCGCGCCGATCGGGCCGCGCACGACGGCGCGTCTGTTCGACCGCCTGATGCGCGAGGGGCTGGGCTATTCCCGATACCGGGTGCAGGGCGGCGACTGGGGCGCCGGCGTCGCGGCCTGGCTCGGCCTCGACCACGCCGCGTCGCTGGAGGCGATCCATCTCAACTACCTGCTGGTGCAGCCCGATGCCGAGCCCGAGAGCGCGGCGGAGCGGGCCTGGCAGAAGGCGGCCGCGGCCAGTCAGCAGGCGCTCGGGGCCTACGCGCAGCTCCAGGGCACCAAGCCGCTCTCGTTGGGCTACGCCATGGCGGACGAGCCGGTGGCGCAGCTGGCGTGGCTGGTCGAGCGCTTCCACGACTGGGCCGACCTGCGGGAGCGGCCCTTCGCGCAGGTCTTCTCGAACGATCAGCTCCTGACCAACGCCCTGCTCTACATCCTGACCGATGCCTTCGCGACGGCGACGTGGTTCTATGCCGGCGCGCAGCAGGAGAGCGTGCGCCGGATGCCGCCGGGGCGCCGCGTCACGGTGCCGACGGCCTTCGCGGCCTACCCGGATCCGCGCACGCCCGCGCCGCCGCGGGAGTGGTTGGAGCGCGGTTACGCGGTCTCGCGCTGGCAGACGATGCCGCGCGGCGGGCACTTCGCCGCCCTGGAAGCCCCGGACCTGTTCGTCCGGGATCTGCGGGCGTGGGGCCGCGGCTGAGGGGGTCATCCCGCCGCATCCCGGACCCGGCCCCGCCCTGACGCGTTGGCCCGAACATCCCCCCTCATCGGATTGGAGTGCGCGCTATGAAGCTGGCTGTTGGCGTTCGCATCGGGCTGGCCGCGTCGTTGATGTCGGGTGCCGTCGGGCTGGCGGGCCCCGCCGCGGCTCAGGACGCCAATTCCGGGCCGGGGAAGCTCACCAAGGTGGCAAGCTTCGCGCATCAGGTCACCGGCATCACCGTCAGCCGCGACGGGCGCATGTTCGTCAACTTCCCCCGCTGGAGCGAGGACGCCTCCGTCTCGGTGGCCGAGGTGAAGGACGGCAAGCCCGTTCCGTACCCCGACGCGGACTGGAACAGCTGGCGCAACGCCAAGGCGGACGAGGTCGACCCGAAGACCCACTTCGTCTGCGTGCAGAGCGTCGTGGCCGACGACCAGGACCGTCTCTGGGTGGTCGATGCGGCCGCGCCCGCCATGGCGCACGTGATCAAGGACGGCCCCAAGCTCGTCGGCATCGACCTGAAGACCAACCAGGTCGTGAAGACGATCCCGTTCGATACCAGCACGGTGCTGCAGGCCTCGTACATCAACGACGTGCGGATCGCGCCCGACGGCAAGACCGCCTACCTGACCGATTCCGGCGCCGAGGGGGCGCTGATCGTGGTGGATCTCGACAGCGGCTCCGCCAAGCGCGTGCTGTCCGGCCATGCCTCGACCATGCCGGACAAGAGCGTGACCGTGCAGTACGACGGCAAGCCGCTGCGCCGCCCGGACGGCCGCGACGTCGCGTTCTCGGCCGACGGCATCGCCCTCTCGCCGGACGGGAAGACGCTGTACTGGCAGGCCATCAAGGGCAAGACGCTCTACAGCCTGCCGACCGACGCGCTCACCGGTTGGGCGACCGCCGCGTTCGTGCCCGAGATGCTGAGCGACCGGACGCTGGACTCGAAGATCGTCACGGTCGGCGAGAACGGCCCCGCCGACGGCCTGCTGATCGCCCGCAAGGACGGGCGGATGTACGTGACCTCGCCGCAGGACAATGCCGTGAAGATCCGCGACCTCACCGCCAAGGGGAGCGGCCTCACGACCCTGGTGCAGGACCCGCAATTGCGGTGGCCGGATACGTTCAGCGAGGCGCCGGACGGCACGATCTACGTGACGACGTCCCACATCCAGGACTCGGCCGACTACAAGCCCGGCGCGCCGATCAGCCTTCCGACGGAACTCTGGGCGATCACGTCGGGACCGGGCGCGGCGACGGGCTCTACAGCGCCCGGGACGCCCCGCTGAGGTTCAGCAGGGTCCGTCGGCGCGCCCCCAGCCGGGGGCGTTCAAGCTGAAGGCGCCGCTCACCCCCGGCCCGCCGCGCTGCCGGACGGGTTCGCCGGGCCGGCATGCGACAGGAAGAACCGCACCATTTCCCGACTGGCGTCCGGGCCGCGTGCATCGGTGAACGACCCGGCCGGATCGCCACCCGACCACGCGTGGCCGGTCCCGTGCAGTACCCAATGCTCCAGCACGGCCCGGCCCGACGCGTCGCTGCGCACCGTGCGGGTGTAAGCCACGCCGTCCGGCGTCCGCCCCGCGCTGACCGCCTGCGCGAGGTCCGGTCCGGCCGGTCCCTGTGCGGCCACCCGATCGCCGTTGGCCACGTTCACGGTCTTGTCGCCGTCGCCGTGGAACACGATCGTCGGGACGCCGTGCCGCGTCCCTCCGGACGCTCCGGCACCGCCCCCGCGCATCGCCGCGAAGGCGGAGGGCATGTCGCGGGCCGCGCCGCAAGCGAGCCCGGAATGCACGCCCACCGCCGCGAACAGGTCGGGATGTGTCGACGCCAGGATCGCGGCCGCGGCCCCGCCTGCCGAGAGACCGGCGGCATAGACCCGGCTCGCGTCGCCCGAGAATTCCGCGATCACCTGCCGGACGATGCCGGCGATCAGCGCGGGCTCGCCACCCTCGCGCTGCTGGTCGCCCGGCTCGTACCAGTTCCAGCAGCGCTGCATGTTGGCGGAGCGCGGCTGCTCCGGATACACCACCAGGAACGTCTGTTCCTCGGCGACCGTGTTCATCCGGGTCCCGCGCGCAAAGTCGTCCGGGTTCTGGGTGCAACCGTGCAGCATCACCACGACCGGCAGCGCTTGACCGGTGTAGCCGCTGGGCACGTAGACCTTGTAGTTCCGACTGCCGACGGCACCCGTGAAGGTGCGGGCCTCGAAGCGCGCGCCGTCCGGGAGCGGCGCGGCCGGCGTTGCGGCTCCGAGACCGTCGTCGAGGCCGGAGCCCAGACCGGTCCCGACGCCGCCCTTCGCCAGCGCCGCCTTGATCGTCCGCATCACATCCCCGGCGATGTCGCCGTGGGGCGCGAAGGCCGGCTTGTCCGGAGCACCGCCCGGCGCGGCATCCGGCGCCGTCCAGGCTTCGCCGGGGCTCGCGGGCGGGCGCATGTCGATCGTCGCGCCGCCCTCCGCGCCCTTCGCCTCGGCGGCGGAGGCCGCGGCCTTCTGGCCCTCGGCCCAGCGGGCGTAGGCCGCGGCCTGTTGCGTCTGCAACCGGGCCATCCGCTCCATCATCCGCGCCGTGCGTGCCGGGTCGAGCTTGGGCATGCCGAGCTTGGAGAAGTCCATCTTCGGAAAGGCGTTCATGGGGTCTGATCCTGGTGTGCGCGACGGACGGAGCGGAAGGCTCGGCCTCGTCCGGGAAGCATCGTGTCGGCGTTGGCGTGTCAGGTAATCCGGTCGGCCAAGGCGGCCTTGACCGCGGGGCTGGCCTGGAAGGCGCCGAGCACCTCGACCGCGGCGATGGCCGCGCGTGCGAGCTCGGGGGTGACATCCGGAGCGATGCTGGCCAGCCCGAGCACCTGAATGTGGATCGGCGTCCCGGAGTCGCGGGCGGCTTCGAGCGTCTGCTTCGAGTAGTACGACAGGCCCAGCCGCAACTGCTTGCGGCTGACGGACTGCCTCACGGCTTCGCCCTGTCGCTCGATCTGGTTGCGCACCGCGGTGCGGATGAAATCGGCCCGGTTGGCGTAGAAGCCGTCGCGCACCATCAGGTCGATATGGCCCAGATCGACGAAGCCGAGATTGACCGTCAGCTTCTCGCTGTCAGGCAGCTTCGGGCGCAGCTCACGCACGTTCTCCGCCATCTCGACCCTCCTCATACCATCCCGTTGGATGGTCTGAAGATGGCGAGCGCATTCTTGCGCGCAAGGGCAGGATTGGAAATTCGACTCGCGCCGAGGCTGTCGACACCGTGAAGGCGAAGGTTTTCTAGGACCTCCGCCGCGGCGGGCTGCACGACGCGTCCGATCTCGACCGCGCAGGGATCGGTGACCGCGTCAGCGGCGGCCACGCCTCCACGCGAGACATCGGTGTCCCGCGCAGCGGCATCTCCCGCCCGGCCATACCGGGATCGGGAGCACGGGGCGCTATCGCGACGTCGCGGATGCGCCGGGCGCCGTCGATGCTTCGTCTTGCCGTTGGCCGGCACGCCAGACCTCGACGATCCGGACGCTGTTGGCGATGTCCTTGGACGGGTCCGCCTCGAGGATCACGAGGTCGGCGCGGCGGCCGGCTTCCAGCGTGCCGCGATCGGAAAGACCGAGAAGCTCGGCCGCTTTCGACATTGCGGTGGTGAGGGCCTGCATGGGTGTGAAGCCCGCCTGCACCATCAAGGCCAACTCGCGGTGCTCGGCGACGCCGGGAACGCGCTCGGGTGCCGCGCCGCTGTCGGTGCCGAACCCGATCCGCACGCCGGCGTCGGCGAGACGCTTCAGATTGGCCAGATTCACCGCCAGCGAATCCCGGGCGGCCTGCGCCTTGGCGCTCGCGCGCGTCTCGCGCTGCCACGTCGGATCGTCGAACCGGGCCTTCAGATCGGGGGCCAGCGCCGTCCGGACGAACGGGGTCTGCGCCCAGGCCGGGGCATCCGCATAGACGAACGTCGCCTCGTCGAGGGCGAGCGTCGCGATGTACCAGGTGTTCTGCGCCTTGAGCAGCGCGATCAGGTCGGCATCGACCGGCTTGTCGCGCACGCCGTGGGCCAGCACATCCACACCGGCCTTGGTGATCGCACGGGCATCCTCCAGGTCGTGGACATGCGCCGCGACCCGCAGGCCGAGCCGGTGCGCCTCGTCGATCACGGCCTCGTAGACCGCGGGCTGCATCTTCGCCGGCACGGCCCCGCCGAAATCGTCGAGCCAGAGCTTCACCATGTCGGTGCCGCGCCCCTTCATCGCGCGGACGGCCTCGCGGCCCTCCTCGGCGTTGGCCGGCCGGAAGAGCTGATCCGCGCTCACGCGGATCATCGCCTGGGGCGGGCCCCCGTCCGGTACGCCGATGCCGCGATCGACCCCGAACAGGTCGGCGCCGGGGATCCGGCCCGCATGCGCCTCGGCGCGGATCTCCGGCATGATCGCGCCGTTGAGCCCGAGCGCCATGATCGTGGTGACGCCCCGGTCGGTATAGGCCTTGAGCTGGGCGAGGATGTTCTCGCGCGTGTAGTTCCGGGCGCCGACATCGACGCCCTGGACGATGCCGACATGGGAGTGGTCGGAGATCAGCCCCGGCATGATCGTACGGCCGCGCATCTCCCGGATCTCGGCATCGGGCGGTACCGCGACCGCGGTGCGCGGTCCTGCCGCGACGATGCGGTCGCCGTCGACGATCACCACGGCGTCCTCGACAGGCTCGGCCGATCGGCCATCGATCAGCCGGATTCCCGAGAAGGCCAGCGGTTTCGCGACGGCGCCGCCGACGCAACCGAAACCGAGACTCATGGCAGCCGCCACAACCGGCAGTAACGCGTACTGTCGCATCGCCTTGTCCTCCCGATCCAGCGCGGGGCATTGTCGGCCGCTGGGCTTGGCGTGCGGCCTTGGTTCGCGCGTCTGGCTTGCGCGTCGATCTGAGGGCTTTCCGGCGCGATTGTCGAGGTGTGCCGCACCGCTCCGGCGCTGCTGAACACCGCGGAGGGAGAATATGATGCGGCGGCGTCAACTGCTCCTGGGTTTGGCGGCCTGCGGCTCGCTCGCGCCCGCATGGGCTCAGCCATGGGCTCAGCAGCCCGAGGCCGCCCTCAACCTGACCCTCGGGACCGCGACGCCGGGCGGTTCCTTCCCCGCCTTCGGCAGCGCGCTCATCGCCGCACTCCGCGACGTCGATCCCGGGGTGACCATCGAGCCGAGGATCACCAAGGGCTCGACAGAGAACCTGACCCTGCTCAAAGCGGGGCAGCTCGACCTGGCGCTGGTGCAGGGTGAGTATGCCTATGAGGCCTTGTCCGGCGAACAGGCCCGAAGCGATCGCCTGTCGGTCGTGGCCCCCATCGACGCGTCGCCCGGGCTGTTCGTGGTCCCGGCCGCCAGTCCGATCCGGGGCGTTCAGGATCTGCGCGGCCGTGCCGTGGCGCTCGGGACGCGCGGCTCGGGCTTCACGATCATGGGGAGAACCGTGCTCCAGGGCTCCGGCCTCGATCCCGACCACGACATCACGCCGATCCTCCTCGACGACGCCGGCGAGGGCGCCGCCCAGGTTCTCGACGGCCGCGCGGCGGCCCTGTGGGGCGCAAGCCTCGGCTGGCCAGGCTTCAGGACGCTCGCGGATGCTCCGGGCGGCGCCCGCTTCTTCGGCCCCGCCCCCGAGGCGATCCCCACCATCCTGGCCCTGCGCGCCTCGATGCGCCGTCTGACCGTCCCGCCGGCCTCCTTCCGCGGACAGGACGCGGCGATCGAGACCGTCGGGTCCTGGAGCTTCATCCTGGCGCGCCCCGGCCTCGACGGTATCGGTGTCACCCGGCTCGTCCGCGCGATCGACCGGGGCCGGGATATTCTGGCCCGGTCCTATCCTCAGGGCCGCGAGAGCGACCCGCGCAATCTGGTCGCGACCGTACCGGCCGCCTGGCTGCATCCGGCGACGGCCGCATACCTGCGCGCGGTGGGAGCCGATCCGGGATGACCGCGGATCGACCGTTTCCGAACGGCACGCCGGCCCTCGGCGACAGGTCGCGCACACCCGTTACTCAGCCGGAGGACGCCCAACGATGACCGTCGAGATCGAGCCTGCCGCAGGCGCGTCCTGCCCATGCTGCCTGCCGCGCCGCGGCTTTATGCGCGGTCTTGCCGGCTTGGGCGCCGGCTTGGGCGCTGCGGTGTCGATCACGGCGCAGGCCGAGCCCGCGCGCCACACGGGCCTCGTCATCGATTGCCACGGCCACTACACGACCGAGCCGGCCGCCATGCTGGCGTGGCGCAAGCGCCAAGTCGAAGCCATCAACGACCCCGCGCAATCGCCCTCGCCCGCCGACTTGAAGGTCAGCGACGACGAGGTGCGCGCCAGCGTGATCGGTCGGCAGCTCAAGCTTCAGTCCGAGCGTGGCATCTCCCTCGCTCTGTTCTCGCCGCGCGCCGGCGGGATGGGCCACCATATCGGCAATGCCCGCACCAGCCTCGACTGGTCGATCGTGTCGAACGACATGATCCACCGCGTCGCGAGCCTGATGCCGAAAAACTTCGTGGGCGTCTGCCAGCTGCCGCAGACGCCGGGCGTCTCGCCGAAGAACTGCACGGCCGAGCTGGAGCGCTGCGTGAAGGAACTCGGCTTCGTCGGCTGCAACGTCAACCCGGACCCGTCCGGCGGCTACTGGACGGATCCGCCGCTGTCCGACCGCTTCTGGTACCCGCTCTGGGAGAAGATGGTCGAACTCGATGTGCCGGGCATGGTCCATGTCAGCGCCTCGGCCAACCGCAACTTCCACGCGACCGGAGCGCACTACATCAACGGCGACACCAGCGCCTTCATGCAGTTCGTCACGTCGGACCTGTTCAAGGACTTCCCGACGCTGCGCCTGATCATCCCCCATGGCGGCGGCGCGGTTCCCTATCACTGGGGCCGCTACCGGGGGCTCGCCCAGGACATGAAGCGGCCTCCGCTGTCCGCGCTGATGGGCAACGTCTTCTTCGACACCTGTGTCTACCATCAGCCGGGCATCGACCTGCTGCTCAAGGTCGTGCCCTCCGACAACGTGCTGTTCGCCTCGGAGATGGTGGGTGCGGTGAACGGGATCGATCCTGAAACGGGGCACGCCTACGACGACACCAAGCGCTACGTCGAAGCCGCCGCCCTGTCGGAAACGGATCGGGCCAAGGTCTTCGCGGGGAACGCGCTCAAGGTCTACCCGCGCCTCCCGGACAAGCTTCGGGCGGCCGGTCTGGTCCCATGACAGCCGGTCCTCACCCCGGCGCCGATCGCGGGTGGCGGCCGGCACGCGGCTGTCGCGGCAACTGGCCCCGCTCAGCCTCGGGCCGAGCGGCATAGCGTTGGCATCCACGCCAAGCGGGCGCTTCGAACCGAAGCAGCGGCCGGCCTGTAACCGCGCCTGAGAAGCCGGTACGGATCCCGGCATGCCCGCTGCACGTCGGAACCGGCCCGGCAGCGGTCGGGGAGCGACGCACGGCCGCCGGCGCCTTCAACGAGGACACCCGATGGACACCGTCATCACGGCGACCGACACACCCGGGCAAGCCTCCTTCGCCCCGCCCATGCCGCCGCTGGCGCCCGACCGCGTGGGCGCCCTCGGCGTCCTGGCCGGCCTGCGCCGCAACGCCTACTCCGCCTTTCCGCTCCGATGCCGCGAGCAGGCGGTCCTCGTTCTGCCGATGCTCGGCCGCGACGTCGTCATCGCCGCCGGCCCGCAGGCGATGCGCGACGTGCTGGCCACGCGCCCGGACCTCTACCGGCGCATCGCGGCCGGCGATCGCATCTTCGGGGCTCTCATCGGGCGCGGCGTCGCCGCCAGCGAGGGTCAGGCTTGGCGCCGGCAGCGCCGGACTCTGGCGCCGGCCTTCACGCCCCGCACCGTGACCTTGCTCGCCCCGCACATGGCCGCTTGCGCCGAGGCGGCCTTCGCCCGGCTGGAGGCGTCTCGCGGCGAACCCGTGAACCTGCTCGGGGTGATGCAGGACCTCAGCCTTGCTGTCGCCTGCACGAGCATGTTCTCCCTGGAGGTCGACGCGTTCGGACCGCAGCTGCGCGCCCTGCTCCTGTCCTACGCCGACGGCGTCGGACGGCCGCGGGCGAGCGACTTCATCCTGCCGCCTCGGGTGCCGACGCTCGCCACCTTCCGCCGCGCGCGCTTCCGTCGGCGCTGGCGGGCGCTCATCCTCGCGATCATCGCCCAGCGCCGGGCCGCACATCACCCGGGGGCGCCGCGCGACCTCTTCGACCTTCTGTCCGAGGCTTACGGGGATCGGGAGGAGGACCTCCTGGCCGACGAGGTGTCGACGATGATCTTCGCCGGGCACGAGACGACGGGCCTGACGCTGTTCTGGGCCTGCTACCTGCTGGCCAACGCACCCGACTGGCGCCGCGCCGTCCGGCGGGAAGCGCGGCGGGTGGACCTGTCCCCGGGCGGGGCCGGGTCGGCCGTCGGCGCTCTGCCGCAGACGCGCGCCGTGGTGGATGAGGCGCTGCGTCTCTACCCGCCGGCCTACATGACGGCACGCCAGGCGGTGGCGGATCACGCGCTGTGCGGCGTCCCGGTCAAGCGTGGGGCCATCGTGCTGATGCCGTTCACCCTGCTGCACACCGACCCGCGCCTGTGGACGTCGCCCGAGCGTTTCGACCCCGGGCGCTTTCTCGGACCCGAGAAGCCGGATCGCTACAGCTTCCTGCCGTTCGGCGCGGGTCCCCGCGTGTGCATCGGGGCGCAGCTGGCCACGTCCGAGGCGGTGCTGGTCCTGGCGCGGTTACTGCGGGACAACGACCTCGTCCTGGACGATGACGGGCCGGTGCTGCCGGTCGGCTCGTTCGCCACCCGGCCGAGCCGTTCCCCGACCTTCCGCCTGCTTCCGGCCGCGTGACGGTGCCGGCGACCTGCGCCCCCGGCGCGCGGGTGGCGAGCGTCCTCGGCTTGCCCCGCAGGTTTCCCCTCTCTCGTCAGAGGCTCGGGTGCAGCCCGCGGACCGGGCTCAGGCCCTCCAACAGCGACGCGGCGTGCAGCACGGTCGTCTCCGCCTGCCAGCGTCCCACCACCTGCACGTTGATCGGCAGCCCGTCGCGGCTGGTCCCGAACCGCATCGATAGGCCCGGCAGGCCGGTCACGTTGAGGGGCACGGTCGCGCCCTGCAGGTAGGTCAGGTCGACGGTCTCGCCGTTGACGACGAGGTCCCGGATGTCGTGCCTGTGCGCCGGGACCGGCAGCACGGGGGTCAGGAGAACATCGTGGTTGCGGAAATAGGCGGCATAGCCGTCCCGGAGCCGCTCCGCCGCCTGCTCGGCCGCGACGTAATCCTCCATCGACGTGTCGGGCAGCGACAGCATCGTCCTGGCCATCGTGTAGATCTCGGCGTCGGGACGGCCGGCGATCGCCGCGCGGAATGCCGGCTTCATCTCCATGACGTGGAGCTTGTTGAACACGTCGAGGGCGAAGTCGCGCTCCAGCGCCGGGATGCGCACCTCCTCCACCTGATGACCCTCGCCCTTGAGGGCCTCGGCTGCCGCCCGCACGGTCGCGGCGACCTCCGTGTCGATGGGCCCGAAGCCCGGCCCGACCATCCAGCCGACGCGGAGCTTGCGGTCGGGGGCGGCGCCGAGGCCGGCGTCGAACGGGACGGTGCTGGTCGCGAAGCTGTCCAGCCCGTCGGGGCCGGCCAATTGCGAGAGGGCGAGCGCGAGATCGCGGACGCTGCGCGCCATCGGGCCGACATGCCAGAAGCGGCGCGGCGCCCGCGGCCAGATGCCGGTCATCGGCACGCGCCCGTGGGTCGCCTTCAGCGAGACGATGCCGGTCTGGGCGGCCGGGCCGCGCACCGAGATGGCGAGGTCGGTCCCGAGGCCGAGCGGCGACATGCCCGCCGCGATCGCCGCCGATTCGCCGCCGCTTGAGCCGCCCGGCGTGCGGTCGAGGTTCCATGGATTGTTCGACCGGCCGGAGAGCAGGTTGTCGCTCTCGATCCAGTAGGAGAATTCTGGGAGGTTGGTCTTCGCGAGGAGGATGCCGCCCGCGTTCTTCATCCGCGCGACGCTGGTGGCATCGGCATCCGGAACCCGGCCCCTGAAGATCGGAGAGCCGCGCTGGGTCAGCACGCCGGCGGTGTCGATGGAATCCTTCACGGTGAACGGCACGCCGTGCAGGGGCCCGAGTTCCTCGCCGGCGAGCACGGCGGCTTCCGCGGCCGCTGCAGCGTCGAGCGCACCCGCCGCGACGGTGACGATGGCGTTGACCTTGGGGTCGACGGCTTCGATGCGGTCGAGATGTGCCCGCACGACCTCGACGGGCGAGAGCTGCTTCGTCCGGATCAGCTCAGCGAGTCCGGTGGCGTCCGAGAAGATGATGTCCTGCGTCATGTCGCTTCCCTACCTGTCGTTAGGCAGGCGAGAAGTACGACTGGATTTCCGGCTCGTCAATCCCTAACTAACGATCGTTAGATTTTCGGTGCGGGTGGGGTGTCTGCGATGAGTTCGAACGCGCGGGAAACGATCCTGGCCGCCGCACGGAAGACCGCCCAGGCGCACGGCTACGGCGGGCTGAGCTACCGCGATCTCGCCGACGCAGTCGGCATCAAAGCGGCGAGCATCTACCACCACTTCGCCAGCAAGGCCGATCTCGGCGCCGCCGTGGCCAAGCGCTACTGGGAGGATACGGCGGCGGAGCTGGATGCGATGCTGGCCGAGACCTCGGATCCGGTCCGTTGCCTGCGGCTCTATCCAGGCACCTTCCGCAGGTCGCTCGAGGACGGGAACAGGCTCTGCCTGTGCAGCTTCATGTCGGCGGAATACGCCAACCTGCCGGACATCGTGCAGCGGGAGGCGCAAGGCTTCGCCGACGTCAACATCGTCTGGCTCGGCAAGGTGCTGGTCATGGCGGGGGCTGTGGAGCCCGAGGACAGCGAGGCGCGGGCCCGAGCGATCTTCGCCGCCGTGTCCGGAGCCCAGCTGTACGCGAGGAGCCGGTCGGACGTCGCGCAGTTCGACAGCCTGATCGAGACCTACCGCGCCTCGGGCCTCCTGCCGGGGTAAATTCCGAGGCGCGGTCGGCCGGGATGCCGAACGCGCCTCGGGTTCGTCTGCGGTCCGTGCACCCCAGGGCGTCAGGCGCGCGCGAGCAGGCCGAGAAGGCGCTCGGCCGCGGGTCCGGACGAGGCCGGATTCTGGCCGGTGATCAGCAGGCCGTCGGCGACCACGTAGGGCTCCCAGTCCCCGGCCTTGCTGAACCGGCCGCCGTTCCGCTTCAGTTCGTCCTCGACGAGAAACGGGACGACCTGGGTCAGGCCGACGGCCTCTTCCTCGGTGTTGGTGAAGCCGGTGACCTCCTTGCCGTCGACGAGCGGCCTGCCGTCAGGCGCCTTGGCGTGACGCAGCACGCCCGGCGCGTGGCAGACGAGCGTGACGGGCCTGCCAGCCTTGAGCGTCGTCTCGATCAACCGGACGGAAGCGGGATCTTCGGCCAGGTCCCACAGGGGGCCATGCCCGCCGGGATAGAACACCGCATCGAAGCCCTCAGGGTTGACGCCATCGAGCCGGACGGTGTCCGCCAGGACGGCGTTGGCGTCGCGGTCCGCCTCGAAGCGTCGGGTCAGGTCGGTCTGGAAGCCCGGCTCGTTGCTCTTGGGATCCAGCGGCGGCCGTCCGCCCTTGGGTGAGGCGAGGACCACCTCGGCGCCGGCATCCTTGAACACGTAGTAGGGGGCGGCAAGCTCCTCCAGCCAGAAGCCGGTCTTCCGGCCGGTGTCGCCGAGCTGGTCGTGCGAGGTCAGTACCATCAGGATCTTCATCGTCATTCTCCGGGGTTGGTGTGGATCTGTCGTCGGTACGTGCGCGAGCGGGTCAGTTGTGGCGGGCCGCCATCTCGTCGATGGAACGCGCGGCGGTCGCCTCGCGCGCCGGCCTGGCCTCGGCTCCCTCGGGCGCTGGGCCCGCGCGGCGAGCCGACTCGGGACCGGCCATACGGACGGCGCCGATGACCTCCAGGGTGATGCGCTCCTCGGCCGAGGCGGCGGTGCCACCGAACAAGGCGGCCCCGAGTTCGGCGAGCAGCAGGTAGGGAGCGATGGGATTTGCGCTTGGTGGGGTCATGGTCTCTCCTCCGATGGGAATTTAGTAGACTGGTCGTCTAAGGTCTGCGCGCGGACATGCCCCGCATCGGGATCGGTTCGCCCGGTCAGGCGGGTCCCGGCTCCAGGATGCGCCGCGTCGTCCTCATCGCGGCCTCGAACGGTGCGTCGGTGCGCTCGATCTTCGCCATGAGGCTCGCACCAAGCCACAGGTGGTAGAGGGTTTCGGCCGTCGCGCGAGGCTCGGCCTCGACCTTCAGCGAGCCCTCGGCAACCCCCGCCTGGATGGCACCCGTCACACGGTCGATGATCCCGGCCGTGCCGCGCTTGAGAGCCAGCCGCATAGGCTCGGACAGGTCCGAGACTTCCGCCGCGAGCTTCACCGCAAGGCACTTGCGCTGGTAGTCGATGCTGCCCTGCGTCGCCTGCCACTTGCGCCAGTAGTTCATCAGGCGCTCGGCATGGCTGAGGCCGGGCTCGGCGAGGGTCGCGTCGATGTCGGCAAGGTACGCCTCGAAGTAGTCGGCCAGGAGGGCCTCGCCGAACGCCTCCTTCGAGCCGAAGTAGTGGTAGAAGGACCCCTTCGGGACCCCGGCCGCGACCAGGATCTCGTTGAGACCGACGCCCGAAAACCCTTTGGCACCCACGATGCCGTGGGCGGTGTCGAGGATGCCGCGTCGGGTGTCGATGTTGCCGCTGACCTGTGCCATGACCTTGACATAGGCTTGATTAGACCGGTCGTCTAGAGGCGGCGATATGTTTTTTGAACCGATGGTCCGGCGCGTGCCGACGCTTCAGTCCTGGTGCCAGCCTATCGGTCGACGCGAACGGGTGGCCGGGCGCCCGGAACGGCGATCGATCGGCGCGTCTGGTAGCGGGGGCAGATCGCCAGCCTGATGAAGGGGCATGCCCATAGCCAGGACCTAATGGTTGGCCAGTGCCGTCCAGCCGGTTAACAAGCTCCATTCATCAAGCATTCATCAGCATAACCTTTGCGCCGAGGGACGGATCGGTTCCGATCAGTGCTATGATTTCCGAAAATCAAGGGCGCGACAGTTATAATTATTCTTCTCAACACCTCTTAAAGCCGGGTTTCCAGAGCTTACATCTCCGCCACAGCGATGATGCTGCGGAGAGAAGACTATCATGATGAAGCGTGTCGTCACGGCCGCTCTCGCGGCGGGTGCCCTTCTGGCTGCCGGTCCGGCGGCCGAGGCGAAGGGCTGCATCAAGGGCGCCATCGTGGGCGGCATCGCCGGCCACTACGCAGGGCACGGCGTCCTCGGCGCCGTCGGAGGCTGTGCCGCCGGGCGCGCCTTGGCCAACCGCTCGTCGGAACGCCAGCAGGCCGCCCCACCCGTGAACACCAGCGGTGCGGTCCGCCCCGGCCAGGGCGCCGGCGGCTACGTCAGCTACTGACCCGGAGGCGCAGCATCTCGGGCGGGCGCGCCGGGACCCTCGGTAATCCTGTCCCGGCTCTGGTAGCCCGCCACCACGACCAAGCGCAGGAGAGCCATCATCGAGAGGCCCCCTCGCTCATGTGGCGCCCTCTCCTGGGCGGATCACCGGAAGCCGCCGCGAGGGCAACTCGCGGCGGCGGCGCCACCCGGAGCGGTCAGGAGCCCCAGCGCGTGCACGGCGCCGCCGCCTTCCGGGTCTTCGGTCGCCTCCCGAGCGACGCGCTTCGCTTCCCCGAGCGAGAGGCTTTCACGGAACTGCGCACGCGCTCAGCCGTGCGATCGAGGCCGACATCGGCTCCAGGATGAGGATGGATACGGCGGCGCTTGCGGATCTGCGTCGCCGCGAGCGGCGGCCGTATAACCGGAACCGACACAGCACACGGGACCAGAAGAGGCCGGACAGGCCTCAGTGCCGGTAGCGTTCGGCGAGGGCCATGAGCGCCTGGGCCAGCTCCGTCAGGTTGGCCGAGGCAGTCTCGACCTGCCGCGTGCCGGCCGCCGTCTGCTGGCTGGCCTGCCGGATGTTCTGGAGCGCACCCATCACCTGCTCGATGCCGAGCTGCTGCTGGTTCGTCGACGCGATGATCTGCTGGAACACCTGAGCGCCCTCTTCGACCTTCGCGGTGATTTCCTCGATGGTCCGCTGCGTCGTGTCCGAGCGCGTCTTGCCGGCGGCGGCGCGCTTGACCGCCTCCTCGGTGAGCATCACCGACGTGTTGATGCCCCGCTGGATCTCGCCCAGGATCCCGCGCACCTGGCCGGTCGCCGCCTTCGCCTGGTCGGCCAGCAGCTTCATCTCCGAGGCCACCACCGCGAAGCTGCGCCCGCTCTCGCCGGCCGCCGCCGCCTCGATCGCCGCGTTGAGCGCCAGCAGGTGCGTGCGCTCCGAGATGTCGTTGACCGTCTCGATGATGTCGCCGATCGTCTGGGTCTTCTCCGACAGGCTCACGATGTTGCCGGCCACCGCCTCGGCCTGCTCGCGGATCGCGTCCATGGCCTTGGCGGTGTCCGAGACGGCGCGCAGGCCCTGGCGGGAGGTCTGGGCGGTGGCCTGGGCGGTGGCGATCACCTCGGTGGCGCGCTTGCTGATCTGCGCGCCCGAATGGGTGATCTCGTCGACCGTGGCGGCGGTCTCCTGCACGGCGGCGAATTGCTGCTCCACCGAGGCGGCCTGCTCCTGCGCCGAGGCGCGGATCTCGGCCGCGGCCGCACTCAGGTCGGCGGTGGCGGCCCGGTTGGTGCGCGCGAGGTCCGACAGCCCCGCCACCATCGCGTTCAGCGTCGTGCCGAGGCGGCCGACCTCGCCGGCCACGCCCGCCTCCAGCCGTCCCGACAGGTCGCCCTCGCCGACCTGCGCGACGAAGGCCATGACGCGCACGAGGGGACGGACGATCAGACGGTTGATGGCGATCCAGATGCCTGCGCAGATCAGGAGCGTCAGCAAGGTCCCGCCCCACAGGGCGACGCTCTCGTCGCGCTGTGCCTGCGCGACACGTCCGACCAGCGCGGTGCGCACCGCATCCTCAAGGGTCTCGATGGCCGCGAGCTTCTCGCGCACCGTGTCGAAGAACTGCTTGCCTTTGCCGTCCGCCTCGATGCGGACCGCTTCGGCCCGGGTCGACGGGTCGGCCGCATTGCGGACGGCCGCCTCGCCGATGTCGGCCTGCCAGCTCCGCGCGGCTGCCACGGCGTCGGCCAGGAGACGCGTGCGCTCGGCATCGTTGCCGATCATGACCTTGAGCCGGCTGATAGCCTCATCGAGAGCCAGGCGTCCGGACCTGTACGGCTCCAGGCTGCCCTCGCGCCCGGTGAGCAGGTAGCCGCGCAGCCCGGTCTCCTGATTGAGCATGGCGGTCCGGAAATTATCGAGGCCGCGGATCAGCTGACTGGAGCGGTTTCGGGCGTCCGTTGCCTCCTGCAGCTGGTTACCGGTGATCAGGACCGCGCCGCTGCTGAGGACCGACACCAGGGCGATGACGCCGATGGCGCTGCCCAGCGTGCGGTTCAGGCCAAACGTGCTCGGCATGCGCGGATCCCTTGCTCAGTCCTGAAAGCAGACGTGAGCGGCAAAGCTGCTCATCACGTGCAGGCATGGCCGATACCAGCGACCGGCCACCGGAGGAACCCGCTACCCCGTGCGCTCGATGGCGTTCGCGCGGCGGATGCAGCCCGCCGCCATCCGCGGATCCTGTGAGGCGGGCCCGCGCCGCGGCGGGATCACGCGCCGATCAGGGCGTCCCAGGGGGTCGGCGACGGGAACACTTCGCCGAGGAAGGCCAGGAACGCCTTGACGTTCGGGTTGCCGCGCCGGCTCTCCGGCCAGAGCGCCGTGACGGCCGAGCGCTCGACCGCGAAATCCCGCAGGACCGGCACCAGCGCGCCGCGCGCGACGAGGGGCGCGACCACGTAGGTCGGCGAGATGCCGATGCCGCCGCCGGCGACCAGGATCGCCGCCACCGCATCGCTGGAATCCGTGACGAGGCCGGCGTCGGGCGAGACATCCACGACCTTCGCGCCGATCCGGAACGGCCAGCGCAGCGTCTGGCCCGTGCTCTGGAAACGGAAGTTCACGCACGCATGGCCGGCCAGCTCTTCGGGATGCGCCGGGGTGCCGCGACGGGCCAGGTAGTCCGGCGACGCGAAGGCGCAGAGCCGGTGCGGCGCAAGACGGCGGGAGACGAGGCGCGAATCGGCGAGATCGCCCACCCGGATGGCGACGTCGATACCCTCCTCGATCAGGTCGGCGAAGCGGTCGCCCAGGCGCAGGTCGACCGAGAGCTTCGGGTGGCGCGCGCGGAACCGCGGCAGGGCCGGGGCGAGCAGGTGCACGCCGATCGGCAACGGGGCCGTGACCTTCAGGGTGCCGGCCGGCTCGGAGCGCGCCGCAACGGCGGCCTGCTCGATCGCCTCAGCCTCGCGCAGGAGCCGCAGCGCCCGCTCGTGCAGGTCGCGGCCTTCCGGCGTCAGGGTGAGCGAGCGCGTGGTGCGCGTGAACAGGCTGAGGCCGAGGCGCGCCTCCAGCCGCTGCACGCTCTTGCTCACCGCCGAGGGCGAGATGCCGAGGGCGCGGGCGGCGGCCGTGTAGCTCCCGAGCGACGCCGAGCGCGCGAATGCGATGAGGCCGGTGAGGCGGTCGAGGCCAATCTGTTCCATGACGGCACGACTGAACCGAGAACGAGCCCGATTATCTAGCGCGCAGGCCGGTCCCATTCTGTGGTCCACAGGCGCCGCCGGGGCGCCGCACGGGACCAGCGTCATGAGCAGCACCCTTCAGGACCGCACCGTCGTCATCTTCGGCGGCACCTCGGGCATCGGCCTCGCCGCCGCCCGGCAGGCCCAAGCCTCCGGCGCCAGGGTGGTCGTGGTCGGCTTCAACGCCGCGGGCGCCGAGCGCGTCGCCGCCGAGCACGGCTTCGCCGGCTGGCGCGCCGCGGACGTGACCCGGCCCGAGACCATCGCGGCGGCGCTCGCCGACATCCCGCAGGTCGACCACCTCGTGCTCCTCGCCGGCACCTTCGTGGCCGGGAAGGTGCTGGAGGCCGACGTCGATTACCTGAAGCGCGCCTTCGACGAGCGGGTCTGGGCGGCGGTGCACGCCCTGCGGGCCCTCGGAGGCCGGCTGGCCCGGGACGGCTCCGTCACCCTCATCTCCGGCGCCCTGGCGGATCGCCCGAGCGCCCAGGGCACCGCGGTGCTGGCGGCGGCCTCGGCCGCCATGGAGGCCCTGGCCCGCGGCCTCGCCCTGGAACTGGCCCCGGTACGGGTCAACACCCTCTCGCCCGGCACCACCGACACGCCGCTCCTCGCCCGCACGCTCGGCGCCCACCGCGAGGCCTATGTGGCCGCGCTCACCGAGAAACTGCCGCAGCGCCGGCTCGGCACGGCCGAGGAGGCGGGCGCGGCAATCGTCTTCCTCATGAGCAACGGCTTCATGAACGGCGAGACCCTGCACGTTGACGGCGGCGCCCGCCTCGTCTGACGAACGAACCGCGTGGATCCGAGCGCCCGCCTGCGGATGGAGATGACCCGATGCCCGAGACCAGCGACACCGTCCGGCCCGAGGCGGAGCCGGATTACGACCGGTTGCTGCGCGCCAATCTGGAGCGCGTCTTCAACGAGCGCGACGCCAGCAAGCGGGCGGCGGCGCTGGCGGAGCTCTTCGTGGACGAGCCGGTCCTGTACGAGCCCGCCGACATCGTGCGGGGCCAAGCCGCCATCGCCGCTCTGGCCGGCAGGCTGCTGGATCAGTTCGGGCCGACATTCCGGTTCACGCCCGTCGGCCCGGCCGTTGGGCACCACGGGCTGGGTTCGCTGCAGTGGCAAGCCGGTCCGGACGGCGGACCGGTCGCGGTCACCGGAGCGGATGTGGCCGAGGTCGTCGGCGGCCGGATCGCGCGCCTCTGGGTGCTGCTCAACCCGCCCGGCCCGTGACGGGACCGCGGCGGCTCAGGCGACCACGAGATTGAGGGTCCGCGACGCGGGCGTGACCGCGACGCGCCGGCCCCAATCGAAGGCGATGAAGTCCTGCTCGATCCCGTCCGCGAACACCACGCCGCCCTCGTTCATGCGCGACGTCACGGTGAGCGGTGCGCCGGCAAACCGGCCCGCGCGCATCGCCGTGCCGGTAGCGACGCTCGGGAACGGCTCGCGCACCCAGTAGCCGAAGGCCGCCTCCTCGACGCCCACCTCCAGGGTGAGATGCGTCGCCTCGCTGATCGAGCGCGCCCACCCGGTCAGGCCGGTGCCCGACGCCACGATCAGCCCGCTCGACGCCTGGTCCTCCGCCCGCGCGCCGTCGTCGATCTGGTAGCGGGCGGATTGATGGCTGCGGTGGCCGACGAAGATCTCGTTCAGGGCGAGCAGCCGCACGCCATCGTCGAACTGAGCCTGCACCATGGTGCGCCGCTGGAGCGGCACCGTGCCGGCGGCGCTGGCGGGCAGGAGGGCGCGCAGGCTCCCCACCCGGGCCCGGGCGAGGACGCCGTCGTAGAGGTCGGGCGCCGCATTGACGCCGACGACCGGCTGGCCGTCCAGGTACTTGGCAACGTTGGCCACGAGCCCGTCCTGCCCCACCGCCACCACGATGTCCTCGGGGGCGAACAGGAAGCGGTCGAGATCGGGGCGCCGCACCAGCGCCTGCCGCCAGTCCAGGGGTACGCTGCCGCGGGCCTCGGCCAGCACCGCCTGGAACTGCGCGTGGCGGGCCTCGACCTCGGCGATCGACTGCCCGCGGCTCTCCAGGAAGAACCGGACCTGGCCGCTCGTCGCGTGCCGGGCCAGGAGCAGCTCGTAATCGGTGTCGCGGATCACGAAGACCACGCGGGGTGTCGTGGCCGGCATGGCGCCCTCCTCAGCGCGCCGCGACCGGCGCGGGAAGCGCGCCGCGGACCTCGCCCAGGAGCGCCGCGAGCAGGTCGGGGGTGACGTTGACGTGCTCGATGGTCTCCAGCTTGCCGGCGAGCTCGCGCGCGGCCAGCCCGAGCAGCACGGCCGGCGGCATATCCCGGTAGACCGCCGCGCGGCGCTGCTCGGCCTCGGCCCGGGCGCCCTCGACCAGCCGGATGCGCTCCGCCTCCGCGGCCGCCTCCAGGCCGCGCGCCTCCGCGAGGCCGGCGGCGCGGTCGCGGGCGTTCTCCGCCTCCTGGGCGATCAGCACCGTCTCGCGCCGCGCCAGCTCGGTCTTCGTCGCGAGTTCGTTCTCCGCGATGGCGCGCTCCTTCTCCACCGCCAGGGCGCGCCGGGCGAAGGTCGCCGCGTCGGCCTTCTGCTGCAGGGCCTCGAAGGTCGGCGTCTGCAGGGCCCGCTCGAGCTCGCTGGTCGGCGCCAGGTTGGTCAGCCGCACCGACACGGCCGCGAGGCCGATCTCGGCCAGAGCCGGGGCGGCGGCGAGAACCGCCTCGAGGGCGGCCCGCAGGGGCTCCGGCCCCGCGTCGAGGAGCGCGCCGATCGGGCTCGCCCCGAGATACTGCAAGGCCGCCTGACCCGCGATGCCGCCGAGGCGCGCCTCGATCCGCTCCAGCGGCTCGCCCTGCAGGCGCCCGGTCGCGAGATTGATCGAGAAGTCGACCCGGCTCGCCAGCAGCTCGGGATCGACCACGTGCCAGCCGATCGTCCCCTGCACCACGACGGTCTGGAAGTCCCGGCTGCGGCCGCGGACGAACAGGGTCATCTCGCGGTCGTCCACCGGCACCTCGCTGATGCTCGCGGTCTCCGGCCGGAACCAGAACACCAGCCCCCGCCCGCTTTGGCGGACGCGGCCGTTCTGGAAGCGGATGATGTGGCTGCTCGCCTCGCTCCGGAGCTGGGCGATCACACCGATGTTGCGGATCGTGGCCATGGGGGTCTCCTCAAGACTGACGTGACCTGTCGAAGCGGAAGAGTTCGGCCGGGCGGAACGCCGTGCCGGCCTCGCGGGCGCCGGTCGG
Organism: Methylobacterium sp. FW102-HT35C08; assembly: GCF_058790235.1. Taxonomy (NCBI): domain Bacteria; kingdom Pseudomonadati; phylum Pseudomonadota; class Alphaproteobacteria; order Hyphomicrobiales; family Methylobacteriaceae; genus Methylobacterium; species Methylobacterium sp. FW102-HT35C08. The sequence continues at coordinate 4,608,551 of NZ_JBYTCL010000002.1, forward strand.
CGCGACCCAGCCCCGGTCGCGCATGCGGCGGCGGAAGGCGGAGGTATTGAGGGGCGCGCCGAGCACGGCCTCGTGGACGTCCTGGAGCTGCCGCAGCGTGAACTGCTCGGGCAGCAGCGCGAAGGCGACGTCCGTGTAGTCGAGCTTGCCGCGCAGCCGCTTCACCGCCTGCGCCAGGATGTCGGCATGGTCGAAGGCGAGGGTGAGCGGCGCGCCGCCCTCCGACACGGCCGAGACCGGGCCGCCGGCCTCGCCCGCCCAGGGCACCCCGAGCACGGCCGCCGTCAGGCCGCCGCCGGCCAGGGCCTCGGTGCAGGCCGCCGCGGGCAGGAGCGCCAGGTAGGCGACCGAGACGATGCGCATGCGCGGATCGCGGTCGACGGCGCCGAACGTGTAGAGCTGCTCCAGCCGCGCCCGGGCGATCCCGGCCTTGTCGCGCAGGACGCGCCCTGCCGCTTCGTCGAGGGTCTCGTCGATGCCCACGAAGCCGCCGGGCAGCGCCCAAAGCCCGGCCTGCGGGTGTTGGGTCCTCCGCATCAGGAGCGCCGCCAGACGGCCGGCCCGGATGCCCATCAGCACGAGGTCCACCGCCAGGGCCGGCCGCTCGTAATCCGCCGGATCGTAGCCGGCCAGGAACTCGGATTCGGTCACCGCAGGGCCTTTCTGCTCAACTTGAGCATAACTAAGACGCAAGTTGCGCATAAGTCAAGGCGCATCGTGGGTCTTCGTGGATGCGCATGCCGTCAGTCCGGGGCGCCGCAGGCGGGCCCGGACCCGGAGGGGCACGCCAGAGGCGGGCAATCCCGAACCGCCAACCGTGACAGGCCGAGCACGCGTTGCGGATCCGGATTCCGGGCCCTGCTCCGCAGTCCCGGAGTGCCGGATTTGTCTCTTGGAGCCTGAGCCAAGCCTCGTTGGCCGAAGTTCGTGGCCGTGGCGGATCCGTCAGGACGCGCCGCAGGGCGCACGGGACCGCACCGCCTCCGCACCGATCCGCCGCGGCCTGTCCGGCGCGTCCGGTTCAGGCCCGGAAAAGGGCGAAGCTTCCCGTGGCGGCGCGTCGCTCGGCGCGGGAACTTCGGCGCTGAGCCGGCCCCGATCCGCCGGCGCAGGAGGGACTCCGATGCCGTTCTCCGTTCCACGATCCGCCCTCGGGCAGCCGCGCGCCGCCGCGCTGTCGCCGCTCTTCCTCGGTCTGCTGGCGCTCCTCGTCATGCTCGCCTCGGCCCACGCGATGCCGAGACCGGCACGGGGCGGCCTGATGCTGCGCGGGCCGGCCGGCACCGCGCCGGTGGAGGCCGTCCGACTGGCGACCGATATCGGCGTCGACGTCAGCGGCCCGACCGCCCGCGCCACCGTCACCCAGGCCTTCCGCAACACCACGGCCGACTGGGTCGAGGGCACCTACGTGTTCCCCCTGCCGGAGGACGCGGCCATCGACGGGATGAAGCTCGTCGTGGGCACCCGCGTGATCGTCGCCGATATCCGCGAGCGGGCGGCGGCCAAGCGCGCCTACGAGGCCGCGAAGGCGGCCGGGCAGTCGGCGGCCCTCACCGAGCAGGAGAGGCCGAACGTCTTCACCAACACGGTCGCCAATATCGGCCCCGGCGAGACGGTGCTGGTCCAGATCACCTATCAGCAGACGATCCCCGTCTCCGGCGAGACGCGGATGCTGCGCCTGCCGCTGGTGGTGGCGCCGCGCTACAATCCGGCGCCGTCGGCCTTGGGTACGGTCGCCCTCGACGGTTCGGCCGAGGCGGCGCGCGATCCCGTTCCGGATCGCGCCCGGATCAGCCCGCCCGTGCTCGACCCGGCCGCGTCCCTTCCGGTCAATCCGGTCGCCGTCACGGTGCGGCTCCAGGCGGGCTTCGCCATCGGCACCGTCCACAGCGCGACCCACGCGATCCGCGTGACCGAGGCCGGCCCGGAGGCCCGCACCGTCACCCTGGCCGACGGCGCGGTGCCGGCCGACCGCGACCTCGAACTGACCTGGGAGCCTGTCCCGAGCCGGATGCCGGGCCTCGGCCTGTTCCGCGAGACCGTCGCCGGCCGGACCTACCTGCTCGCCACCCTGACCCCGCCGACGGTCGAGGCCGAGGCCGCCGCCCGGCCGGCCCGCGACGTCACCTTCGTCATCGACAATTCCGGCTCGATGGCCGGCGCCTCGATGCGGCAGGCCAAGGCCGGGCTGCTCGCGGGCCTCGCCGGCCTGACGCCGCGGGACCGGTTCAACGTCATCCGCTTCGACGACACCTGGGACGCGCTGCATCCCGAGCCCGTCCCGGCGACCCCGGAGGCCTTGTCGGGGGCCGAGCGCTTCGTCGCCGCCCTGGAGGCGCGCGGCGGCACCGAGATGCTGGCGCCCCTGAAGGCGGCCCTGGCCGATCCCCATCCGGAGGACGGGCGCGTGCGCCAGGTCGTGTTCCTCACCGACGGCGCGGTCGGCGACGAGGAGCGGATCTTCGCGGCGATCCACGCGAATCTCGGGCGCTCGCGCCTGTTCATGGTCGGCATCGGCTCGGCGCCCAACGGCCACCTGATGCGCCATGCCGCCGCCATCGGCCGCGGCAGCTTCACGGAGATCCGCGATCTCGCCCAGGTCGACGCGCGCACCCGTGAGCTCTACGCCAAGCTCGAATCCCCGGCCGTGACCGACCTCACCGCGACCGTCTCGAGTCCCGGCGCCGAGGTGACGCCGGGCGCGCTGCCCGATCTCTATCGCGGCGAGCCGCTGGTCTTCGCCGCCCGGCTCCCCGAGATCGGAAGTTCCGACCCGGGGTCCGTGACCGTCTCGGGCCGGGTCGGCGGCCGGCGCTGGAGCCGCACGCTGGCCCTTTCCGGGGCCGCGCCGGGCGCCGGCATCTCGAAGGTGTGGGCGCGCTCCCGGATCGGCGAGACCGAAACGGCGCGCATCACCAATCGCCTCGGCACCGACGCGGCCGATGCCGCGATCCTCGCTCTTGCCCTGGAGCACGGGCTGACGACGCGCCTGACCAGCCTCGTGGCGGTCGACGCCACCCCGCGCCGTACCCCGGGCACGCCGCTCGTGGCCGCCGATCTGCCGCTGAACCTGCCGGCGGGCTGGGACTTCGCCACGGTGTTCGGATCGGATCAGCCCGGCGTCGCACCGGCCCCGAGCCGCGGGACCGGGCCCCGCATCGTGCCGATCAACGCCGCCGGGGACGGCATCGCCCTGCCCCAGACGGGGGCCGGGATCCTGGCGCAGCTCGGCCTCGGCCTGCTGCTCGCCCTCCTGGGCGTGCTGCTGAGCACCGGCCTGCGCCGGTCCGGCGGCCGTCGCATCGGGGACGCGCGATGAGCGGCCGTCCCGGAACCGGACTGGGGCGGGCCCTCGCGGCCCTCCTCACCCTTGTTGGCCTGGGCCTCGCCGCGCAGGCCGCCTGGATCCCCGCCAAGGCCGTCCTGGCGCAGGCGCTGCTGGAGCGTGCCTTCGCCCGCACCCTGGCCGAGGGGCGCCCGACGAAGCCCTGGCCCGGAGCCGATACGGAGCCGGTCGCCCGGCTCACCCTCGCCGGCCGCAGCTTCGTGGTTCTGCGCGGCGGCAGCGGGCAGGCCCTGGCCTTCGGCCCCGGGCAGCTCGACGGCACGCCGGAGGCGGGCGAGCCCGGCACGGCGGTCTTCGCCGCGCACCGCGACACGCAGTTCGCGGTGCTGGGGGATCTCGCGCCGGGCGACCCCGTCACGGTCACGCGCCGCGACGGCCGGGCCGTCCGCTTCCGCGTCACCGGCGCGCGGGTGGCGCCGTGGGACGCGTCGGGGCTCGACCCGCAGGCCCCCGGCCGGCATCTCGCCCTGGTCACCTGCTGGCCGCTCGCAGCCCTGCGCTCCGGGCCCTTGCGGCTGATCGTCGAGGCGGAGGCGGAAACGCCCTGACGAGCCACAGGGATCGACACGGCGACGCTTGCGCAAATGTGCGGTTCCGTGCGGATCTGTGCGGGTCGAGCCCCTGCGAGCCTGCCCGTGAGCGAGATCGAGCTGTCGGAGGCGCAGAGCCGCGCCATTGCCCAGACCGTGCGGGAGGCCCTGGCCCGCCGCCGCATCTCCCGGCAGACCCTGGCCGAGGAGGCCCGGATCAGCCTCTCGACGCTGGAGAAGGCGCTGGCCGGCCGCCGCCCCTTCACCCTGGCGACCACGATCCGGCTCGAGGAGGCTCTGGGCCAGTCCCTGCGCCAGGAGACGGGCCGGCCGGCACCGGAGGCGGCGCGCCACGCGCCCGACGCCCTGGGCTCCTACTCGTGGGAGAGCGTGGCCTGGATCGAGGGGCGCTACCTCACCCTGCGGCCCTCCTTCGGCGATGCGGGCGCGATCTTCGCCTACCGGACCGAGATCGCCTGGGACGCCGACAGCGCTCGCCTGGTGTTCCGCGAGGCCGAGCGGATCGACGCCCCGTTCGCGCAATCCGGCAGCGTCGCCGTGCCGAGCCAGTCGGGCATGATCTATCTGGTGACCAACTGGCACGGGCAGCACCGGCTCGCGGTGCTGTGCCGCCCGAACATCCAGGGCGAGATGTACGGGATCCTGACGACGCTGGTCGCGGGCCGCGGAACCCAGCTCACGCCGGCCTCCGCGCCGCTGGCGCTGCTTCCCGAGCAGGCGGGCACGGAATTCGGCTACGGGCGCATCGGGCCGGAGGCGCCGGGCCACGCCCGGTACCGGGACTATCTCCGCCGGGTCCACGAGGACGGCTACGCGACGTTCTTCCCGGGCGCGCTCTAGGATCACGGCGGGGCCTTCTCGCCTACACGGGCTTAGGGCGGCGCGCTTGAGAGGATCCATCCTCACGCGGGAGCTCGACAAGCGGTACGCCGGGCCGTCATTCCGGGGCGCCGCAGGCGAGCCCGGAAACCAGAACCGCTGTCGGTGCAGGATCTCGGGGCCGCGGCGGCTCTGGATTCCGGGCTCCGCTGCGCGGACCCGGAATGACGGGATCGACGGCCTTCCCCGCCACCTGGGCGCTACAGCCAGCGCTCGTCGAGGTCGGTGGCGTTGCGCGCGGCGATCGGCTGCGTGTCGTCGCCCTCGGCGAAGACCACGATGTCGTCGGGACCGACGTCGCGGGTCGCGTAGAAGTCCCAGCGGCGATGGATCACCCGCGGGCCGCCGAAGATCCGGACCGCGTTCCAGTAGCGGTCGTCCCGGAAGCCGACATAGTGGACGCAGCGCGTCGCCACCGGGTCACGCCCCGGATCGCCGGGCGACCAGCCGCGCCAGCCGGGGCCGCACGGTCAGGGACAGGCGGTAGGCGGCCTCGGCGACCGGCAGCACGGGCCGGACGCCCAGAACGCGCCAGTCGATCAGCCGTCCGAGCCAGCGCCAGCCCGGCAGGGTCTGCCAGAGGCGCGCGAAGGCCGCCGCGCCGGAGACCAGCTGGCCCTCCGCGGTGCGGACGTGGAAGCGCCGCAGGGCGGCGTCGCGCGGGAGATCCGGCCCGAGCGCCGGTTCCGGCACGCCGCGGCCGACATCGACGAAGGCGAGCCGCTCCGCGCCGGCGCAGCGGCGGTACTGGTCGATCTCGGCCCGGCAGAGCGGGCAGCCGCCATCGTAGTAGATGCTGAGGGTCTGTCCGGGCGCGTCGTCGCTCATGGCCAGTCTCGAAGCCCCCTCCCCATCCCCGGCCGCCGGCGCCACCGTCATCCCGGGGCCGCGCAGCGGAGCCCGGGATCCAGACCCGCCGAGGTGCCGATGATTTGCTCCGACAGTGGTTCTGCATCCCGGGCTCGCCTGCGGCGCCCCGGGATGACGGCGCCCCCAAGGTGCGCCGGCTCCTCAGGCCGCGTCGGAGCGCTGCGGCAGCCGCCAGCCCGGCCGGACGAAGTGGCAGGTGTAGCCGTTCGGAATCCGCTCCAGGTAATCCTGGTGCTCGGGCTCCGCCTCCCAGAAATCGCCGGCCGGCGCGACCTCGGTCACGACCTTGCCCGGCCAGAGGCCCGACGCGTCGACATCCGCGATCGTGTCCTCGGCGACCCGCTTCTGCTCGGGCGTCACGTAGAAGATCGCGGAGCGGTAGCTCAGGCCGCGGTCGTTGCCCTGGCGGTTCGGCGTGGTCGGGTCGTGGATCTGGAAGAAGAATTCCAGCAGGCGGCGGAAGCTGATCGTCGCGGGATCGAACGTGATCTCGATCCCCTCCGCATGCGTGCCGTGGTTGCGGTAGGTCGCGTGCGGAACGTCCCCGCCCGTGTAGCCGACCCGGGTCGAGACCACGCCCGGCAGCTTGCGGATCAGATCCTGCATGCCCCAGAAGCAGCCGCCGGCGAGAACTGCGCGTTCGATGCTCATGATACCGTCTCCACCTGAGGCAGGTAGGCGCCGTAGCCCTGCGCTTCCATGTCGTCCCGGTGCACGAAGCGGAGCGCCGCCGAGTTGATGCAGTAGCGCAGGCCGCCGCGGTCGCGTGGGCCGTCGTTGAACACGTGGCCGAGATGGCTGTCCCCGTGCGTGGACCGGACCTCGGTGCGGACCATGCCGTGCGACACGTCGCGGAGCTCGGTCACGTGCGCGGGGTCGATCGGCCGGGTGAAGCTCGGCCAGCCGCAGCCGGATTCGTATTTGGCGGCGCTGGCGAACAGCGGCTCGCCGGAGACGATGTCGACGTAGATGCCGGGCTCCTTGTTGCCGAGGAGCGGGCCCGTGCCGGGCCGCTCGGTGCCGTTCTGCTGGGTGACCCGGTACTGCTCCGGCGTCAGCGCCGCGATCGCCTCGGGCGACTTGCGATAGGTTGTCATGGCGGACGTCCTTTGTTGCCGCCAAGATGGTGAGTGCGTGCCGGGTTGTCGAGCGCGCGACCGCGCCGCAGCCCGGCCCGGCTCCGACCGCGCGGGTGTGCCGCCTCACCGCTCCCGGCGCGGCCCGCTCAGGCGCGGCTCTCGGCGAGGATCGCGCTCAGGGCGCGCACCAGCTCCCGCGCCAGGAACGGCTTCTCCAGCCGCGGCCGGTCCCGGTAGATCGAGGTGTCGGCCAAGCGCACGTCGCCCGTGGCGAACAGGTACGGCACTCCCAGCGCTCCCAATCGGTCGGCGACCGGGTAGACGTCATCGCCTGCGCCGAGATTGACGTCGAGCACCGCCACGTCGGGGCGGCGCTCCTCGATCAGGTCCAGCGCCCTGTCCACGCTCGGCACCGGGCCCAGCACCTCGGACCCGGCCGCCAGCAGCCAGCGCTTCACCTCGCTGGCGATCAGGTACTCGTCCTCGACGACCAGGACGCGGCGACCGGTCAGGGGAGCATCAGCGCAGGACATGGGCTCTCCGGGGACCGATCGGGACACACGGGATTCAACCGGACAGCGTGACCGCGGGTTCACCTTGGTCAGGAAACCGGCATCTCGATCCGGCAGCGCACGCCGCCCGGCTTGAGGACGTATTCGACCTCGGCCTGCAGCGCGTAGGCGAGCGCCTCCTGAATCAGCTCCGTGCCGTAGCCGCGCCGGGGCGCCGCGCCCTGGGGGATAGCGACCCCGCTCTCGATCCAGCGCAGCGCAAGCCGGCGGCCCGTGCTCTCATCGTGCGCGAGGTCCCACGTGATCGACAGGCGTCCGGAGCCGTCCTTCAGGGCGCCGTACTTCACCGCATTTGTGGTGAGCTCGTGCAGGGCGAGGGCGAAGTTCTGCACCTGCCGCGCCTTGAGCCGGACCTCCGGCCCCTCGATCGCGACGGCGGGTGAGGCCTCGTCGGTGTAGGCGGCCAGCTCGGCCCGCACCAGGGCGCCGACATCGACGGTGTCGTTGCCGCCCTGGCTGAGCAGGCCCTGCGCCCGGCTGAGCGCCTGCAGCCGCTCCTCGAATGCCTCCACCGACCCGCCCTGCTTCACCGTCCGGTCGGCGACGGCCGAGACGACGCCGAGCAGGTTGCGGGCCCGGTGCTGCAGCTCGTTGACCAGGACCTCCTGCCGGGCCTGGAGCTGGCGGATGGCATCGATGTCGGTCGAGGTGCCGAGCCATTCCACGGTGCGGCCCTCGGCGTCCCGCACCGGCAGCGAGCGGGTATGGTGCCACAGCCAAGCCCCGTCGGCGGCGCGGCGAATACGGTACTCGACGGCGAGGACGCCATCGACCGCGGCCTGCTCCCAGGCTCCCAGGGCGGCGTCGCGATCATCCGGGTGGACGGCGTCGAGCCAGCCCAGGCCGACGCTCTCCTCCTGCGACTGGCCGGTGAAGGACAGCCATTGCGGGCTGCCCCAGGTCCATTGCCCGTTATCGGCCGAACGCCAGACGAGCTGCGGGATGCCCTCGATCAGCGCCAGCTGGCGCGTCTCGCTGGCGCGCAGGGCCTCGCGGGTCTCCCGCCGGTTCGTGGTGTCCTGGCCGATCTTCAGGAAGCCGCGGAGCGACCCGTCCGCGTGATGCAGGGCTCGGGTCGTGCCCTCGATGAACACGCGCGCGCCGTCCTTGCGCAGGTGCCAGCGGACATTGGGCGCCGAGCCTTCCCGGCGCGCCTCCTCCAACTCCTTCACGTCCTCCCCGTGCCGCCGGTCCGCCGGCGTGTACAGGACGCTGCCGCTCTGCCCGATGGCCTCGTCGGCCGTCCAGCCGAACACCGCTTCGGCGCTCGGATACCAGTCGGTGATCCGGTTCTCGGGATCGAGGGTGAAGATGGCGTGGTCCCGGGCATTCTCGACGACGAGGCGGAAGCGTTCCTGGCTCTCGCGCAGGTCGGTCTCGGTACGCTTGCGCGCCGTGATGTCGACGAAGGTGATGACCACGCCGGCGATGAAGTTGTCGATGCTCCGGTACGGCAGGACCCGCACCATGTAGTGCGCGCCCGTCACCACGCTCTCGATCTCCCGCTCGGCCGCCGCCAGGGTCCGCAGCACCCGCCGGGCATCGGTCTGGAGGTCGTCGTAGGCGAGGCGCGACTTGATGTGGCCGATCGGGCGGCCGACATCGGTCTCGACGAGGTGGAAGATCTCGGTGACCGCCGGGGTGTAGTTCGTCACCCGCAGCTCGTTGTCGAGGAAGATCGTCGCGATCTGCGTGCTCTCGAGGAAGTTCTTCAGGTCGCTGTTGCTGCGCCCGAGTTCCTGCACCCGCAGGCTGAGTTCGCCATTGACGGTGGTCAATTCCTCGTTGAGCGACTGCAACTCCTCCTTGGAGGTCTGCAGCTCCTCGTTGGCGGCTTGCAGCTCCTCATTGAGGGATTGGTATTCCTCGTTGGAGGCCTTCAGCTCCTCGCTGGTGGTCTCGGCCTCCTCGGCGGTCGCCTGGAGCCGCTCCCGGGTCTCGCGCAGCTCGGCTTCGAGCTGCTGGATATAGGCCTGCTGGTCGGAGGCGGTGGTGGCGGCGATCTGCTCCGGTCCCGGCGCCGCGTGCCCGTCCTTGAACAGGACGAAGTAGCTCCGCACCGGTCCGGACGCGTGCTTGACCGGCTCGACCACGAGGTCGACGACGAGGCTGTGGCCGTTGAGCCCGATCCGCCGGTCCTCGAGCTCGACGGTCTCCTCCGCCTCGGCGGCCCGCGACAGTGCCTCGCGCACGTCGAAGCGCAGGTCGGGATGGATCAGCTGCAGGAGGTTCAGCGTCGCCGCCCCGCCGACCGGATCGAGGTAGCGGCCCGTCCGGGCGGAGAAATGCAGGACGTTGTAGCGTTCGTCGAGGATCACGTAGGCCGGCGCGTAGCGCTCCGCGAAGCGTTCGGCCCGCTGCGCCAGGGACGGCTCGATCGCGCGGGGCGGGGCGTTGCGCGCGGGCAGCTTCTCGGCGGGTAGCGACGCCACCGTGAACGGGAAGTTGGGCAGCAGCCGGTTGGGCGCTTCGAGCCGGCGGAACACCCGTGAGCGGTTCTCGAGCGGCGCGAACAGGTGCGTGTGGCGGGAGACGTTCTCGGAATTGCCCAGGAACAGCACGCCGTCCGGCCGCAGCGCGAAGTGGAACAGCGGGATCACGTGGTTCTGCAGCTCGGCGTCGAGGTAGATCAGCAGGTTGCGGCAGGAGACGATGTCGACGCGCGAGAACGGGGCGTCCTTGATGATGCTGTGCTGCGAGAAGATGCACATCTCCCGCAGCTCCTTGACCACGCAGTAGGTGTTGCCTTCCTTGACGAACCACCGCGCCAGCCGCTCCGGCGACATGTCGTCCGCGATCGTGGCCGCGTAGCGCGCGGCCCGCGCCGCCGCGAGCGCCCGGCCGTCGAGGTCCGTGGCGAAGATCTGCACCTGCGGCGCGTCATCGAGGGTGGCCATGTGCTCGCGCAGCAGGATACCGAGGGAATAGGCCTCCTCGCCGGTGGAGCAGCCGATCACCCAGACCCGGAGTCGGTCGTTCTGGGCCTTGCCGGCGAACAGCTTCGGGACGACCTCGCGGGCGAGCAGGTCGAACTCGTGCGGATCGCGGAAGAACTGCGTGACGCCGATCAGCAGATCGTTGAACAGCTCCTGAGCCTCGTCGGGCCGTTCGCGCAGCAAGTCGAGATAGGCCCCGATCGAGGTCACCTGGACGACCTGCACCCGCCGCTGGACGCGGCGCAGGAAGGTGCCGGGCTTGTAGCCGTGGAAATCGTGTCCGGTCCGCTTGCGCAGGACCCCCGCGATGCTCGCCAGCGCCGCCGAGACCTCCGCGTCGTCGGGCCGGGCACGCCCGGCGGCGGGCTCGATCTGGCGGACCCCGTCCTTGATTCGCTCCGCGAGTTGATCGATGGGCAGAACCGCGTCGGCCAGGGCGGCGGGATGATTGCTGCGCGCGAGCTCGCTGGACCGGGATTCCTCGGTCTCCTCCGCGAGCGCCAGTCCGCCCGCCGCCTTCACGGCCTTGAGGCCGAGCGTGCCGTCCGCGCCGGTGCCGGCCAGGATGACCGCGATGCTGTGGCCGTCCTCGTCGCCGGCCAGCGCCACCAGGAAGCTGTCGATGGTTCCGCGCGCGCCGGGCTGCTCCTCGACGGCCTGGATCCGGAACCGGCCGTTCTCCAGGCTCACGATCACGTCCGGATCGGGCAGGTAGGTTTTCCCCGGCTCGAGCGGGACGTCGGGCGCGATCGGGCTCGGCACGTGGCCGGCTTCGCGCAGGGCGTGCATGAACGGCTCCGTGTCCAGCGCCTCCCGGTGCTGCAGCACGATGACCAGCGCCATGTCGGAGTGCGGCGTCAGCGCGCGCAGGAGTTGCAGCAGCGGCTGCGGGCTCGCGGCCGAGGCACAGACCGCGACGACGGCGGGCCGGTCGTCGGGGGTGGCCGCATCGGGAGAGGCTGTCACCATCGCGGCGCTGATCCGGGGCTCATGGACGCGTGCGGACGGTCGTTACCCGCCAGAATGGGGGCCAAGACCCCGCTCCTGTCGCGGACATTGCAGCCGGCGTACGCATCACTCCTCCTGTGCTCCCTCATTACCCGAGGGCTCGGGCGAGGGAAGCGTGTGCAGCACGGCTTTTCGGATCGTCTCGGCATAGGCGCGGTACTCGGCCGCGCGCTCGTCGTACATCTCGGCCAGCGCCCGCCGCCCGGCCTCGCGGCCGTCGGCGGCCATGCGCCGGACGAGCTCGGCCCGCTCCTCGATGATGCGCAAAGCCACCCGCAGGGCCTCGTCGACCGAGTTCTCCTGCTCCTTGGCGACGAGCTCGGCCGTGAAGGCGTGACCGACCTGGCAGCGGAAGCGGAGCGGCTTGCCGTCCTTCATCGTCGAGAGGACGCCGCCGCATTGCGGGCACGAGAAGGCAGCCGGCGTGGCAATCCTGCCGATCACGTCGCTGCCGACCCGGGCGCCCGCCGCGATGTCTACCTCCAGCCGCAGCTCCGGCGGCACCGGCCGCGGCGGGCCGGCGGGATCGCGAACGAGATCGGCGAGCACGTCGCCGATGCGGGTCGCCGACAGGGTGAGATCGACGTCCAGGGTCGAGAGCGCGCTGCGCGGCATCTCGTCGGCGATGGCGTCGGCCGGATCCTGCACGAGGGCGAGGCCGCCGCAGCGCTTGATCGCGTCCAGGCCGGCGGTCCCGTCGTTGAGGAGGCCGCTCAGGAGCACGCCGATCACCCGGGGGCCGTACGACACGGCGGCCGAGCGGAACAGCGGGTCGATGGACGGCCGCGCCATGTTCTCGCGGGGTCCGCGCCCGAGCCGGATCCGCCCGTCTGCCAGGATGAGGTGGTAATCCGGCACGCCGAGATAGATGTTGCCGGGGGTGACCGCCATGCCGTCCGCCGCCCGATGGACCGGCATGTGGGCCGCCGCGGCCGTCACGGTCGCGAGCAGGCCGAGGCTCCGGGCCGGGATGTGGACCACGACGAACACCGCCGCCGGCAGGTCCTTCGGCAGCGTGCCCAGGATCGTCTTGAGCGGCAGGGTCGCACCGGACGAGCCGCCGATGACGATGATGTCGCGATTGGTCATGCTAGGCTCTCCACGCCCAGGGGGAACACTGCGGCGGGCGGCTTGGATCTCCAGGCGGATCAAAGGGCCTGGATCTTGGCCGGCCGCATTCCCCGCGGCCCTGGATTGAGGATCATCGGCACGGTCTGTTTCAGAAGCGCGCGACCGCCGGATCGCCTCCCGGGCGCTCTCAACCAACCACCGGTTGTACGCGGCCGGGGACGGAGATCGGGTCCGGCAAGACAGCCTCCGTGAGAGCCTCCGTGCGACCAGGGAGAAGACTGTCCCGCTCAGCCACGACAATCCGGGTGTGCCATCGACGCCCGAGGGGGAGCATGCGTCGCCTCAGCCGGGAGGTCTAAACCGGCTCCTGCGTCCCGACAGACCGCGCGCTCTAGGAGCCTTCCAGCCTGCGGATTGCCCGCAGGATCTCCGCGCGATGCGCGTGCCACTGCACGAGCGTCTGGCGCAGGCGATCCAGGAGTTCCTCGGCGCGGCGGGTATCGTGGCCGCGCAGGCGCATCCTCTGGATCTGCAGTTCCTGCGCGGTGATCCGCATCTGGCCCGCGGCGATGTCCTGCTCGGCCTTGGCGAGGTGCGCCCGCTCCTGGTCCAGACTGAGCATGCGGTGCGCCCGCGTTTCCCGACGGCGCAGCATCAACCGTCGCCGGCTCCGCCGGGATCCAGCCGGGCCCTGCCCTGGCGCGGTCGGCTCCGGCGCTGGAGCCGACCGCGCCATGTCCCATCCCTCCCCTCATCCCGAGGTGCGCGCGTCAGCGGGCCTCGAAGGAGGGCTCCAGGGATCGCACGGATAGCTGGAGGGCTCCTTCGCGGCGGCTCACGCCGCAGCTCAGGATGAGGGCGAGGATCGGATGATCCAAACCCACCCCACGACCACCGTTTCGGCGTCGACCGTCTCAACGTGGTCGGGAACGGTCCTAGGCCGCCGCCGCGGGGGTCTCGTCCTGCGGCACGGCGAGGCCGAGATGGCGGTAGGCGTGCTTGGTGAGGATGCGGCCGCGGGGGGTGCGCTGCACGAAGCCGCGCTGGATCAGGTAGGGCTCGATGATGTCTTCGATCGCGTCGCGCGGCTCCGACAACGCCGCCCCGATCGTCTCGATGCCCACAGGTCCGCCCCCGAACGAGCGCGCGATCAGGCTCAGGTACTTGCGGTCCATCACGTCGAGACCCGCCCCGTCCACGTCGAGCAGCTGCAACGCCCGGTCGGCGATCGCCCGCGTCACCGTCTCGGCCTCCGCCACCACCGCGAAGTCCCGCACCCGCCGCAGCAGCCGACCCGCGATCCGCGGCGTGCCCCGCGCCCGCCGGGCGATCTCGTTGGCGCCCTCCGCCGACATCCCTAGGCCCAGCACCCGCGCGCCGCGCGCCACGATCTGCTCCAGCTCGTCGATCTCGTAGAACTCCAGCCGGATCGGGATCCCGAACCGGTCGCGCAGCGGCGTGGTCAGCAGGCCCGCCCGCGTCGTGGCGCCGACCAGCGTGAACTTGGGCAGCTCGATCTTGACCGAGCGCGCCGCCGGGCCCTCGCCGATGATCAGGTCGAGCTGGTAATCCTCCATGGCCGGGTAGAGGATCTCCTCGACTGCCGGGTTGAGCCGGTGGATCTCGTCGATGAACAGCACGTCGCGCTCGTCGAGGTTGGTCAGCTGCGCGGCCAGATCCCCGGCCTTGGCGATCACCGGACCCGACGTCGAGCGGAAGTTCACCCCGAGCTCGCGCGCCACGATCTGGGCCAGCGTGGTCTTGCCCAGGCCCGGCGGGCCGACGAACAGCACGTGGTCGAGCGCTTGGCCCGTCTTCCTCGCCGCCTCGATGAAGATCTGCATGTTCGCCCGCGCCGCCCGCTGGCCGATGAACTCGGACAGGCTCAGCGGACGGATCGTCTGATCCGGCTCTCCGGCTGTCGCGGACGGCCGCGGCGGGACCGGCGGTCCCTCCCGGACCGTCCTGATCGGCGCGGCCATCTCAGGCCGCCACCTTGATCCGGTCCGCCGCCGGCTCGAACGGCTGCACGAGGACGCGCCGGCCCGACAGGTCGTGCACGCTCACCCGCCACTCGGACCAGTCGGTCCGGTTCGCCAGGGATTGCCGCACGTCGGCCGCGACCTTCCGGGCGCGGGTGATCAGGCGCGAGGCGGCGCGCACCTCCGTGCCGCGCGCGTCGAACACGCATTCGAGACCGTTGGTGCAGTGGAACCGGTACCGAGCCATCCCTCGCTCCTCCTCGTCCGCCACGCGCGGCGTTCCTATACGTTCACTATATGTTCTCATTTCCGCAGGATCCAGCCCCGGCGAACGGTCGCAGTCCCTGCCGGACGCGGCGCTGATCGGGTGCGGCCGATCGGGGCGGCACGGAACAGGGTCCGCCCGGCAGTCTTACCGCCCAGACCGTTTCTCGCAGGCCCCGGAACCCCATGATGCGCGCCTCGATCCTCGCCCTCCTGCTGGCCGCCGGCCTGGCGGCGCCCGGCCGCGCCGCGGAGGCCCCGGCCGGGTCCGATGCGCTCAAGCCGATGATCCAGTCGGACAATTTGGTCTTCAACGGCATCACCCGATCCCAGGACGGCCGGCTGTTCTCGCCGTTCCAGCGCCAGAGTCCGGACACGGGGATCGAACTCGGCGAGTGGCGGGACGGCAAGGCCGTGCCGTTCCCCGACGCGGGCTGGAACGCCTGGAAGCAGGGCGACGACCCGGCCAAGGCGTTCGTGGCGGTCAACGCCATCCGGATCGGCCCGGACGGCGATCTCTGGGTGGTCGACAAGGGTGCGCCCGGCATGGGCGCGGCGCCGCTGCCGGGCGGCCCCAAGCTCGTGCAGATCGACCTCGCCCGGAACGCCGTGCGCAAGGTCTATCCGCTCCAGGCGGCCACCACCGACAAGAGCTTCATCGACGATTTCCGCTTCAACGGCCGCAGCGTCTACCTGACGGATGCCGGCCAGCCCGGGCTGATCGTGCTCGACCTCGAGACCGGGACCCTGCGCCGGGTCCTCGACGGCCATTGGTCGACCATCGCGCAGCGCCCGCTCACCGGCCAGGGCCGGGTGCTCCGGGACGACAAGGGCAAGCTGCTGTTCATCCACGCCGACCAGCTGGAGGTCTCCCCGGACGGCAAGACTTTCTACTACCAGGCCTGCACCGGCCCGCTCTACAGCATCGAGACCCGCTACCTCGACGACGCCGCCCTGAGCGACGCCGAGCGGGCCACGCACGTGAAGCTCCACGCGGCCACCGTGGCGACGGGCGGCACCGCGATCGACGCGGCTGGCACGATCTACGCGAGCGACACGGACGGCCTGCGCATCCTCAAGATCGCTCCGGACGGGACGATGAGCACCCTGGTGCAGGATCCGCGGCTGGTCTGGGTCGACGCGATGTGGATCGACGAACAGGGCGGCCTGTGGATCCCGGCGGCGCAGATGAACCGCACCCCGACGATGAATGGCGGCGAGGCCTCGGCCGTGAAGTTTCCGACGACGATCTACCGGATGCAGATCGACGCCAAGCCGCTGCGCAACTGAGCGGCGGCCGGGGCAGGCCTTCCGGCCGGAGACCCGGACGGGCGGTCCGGCGTTGATCGAGGGCGGCATCGGTGCCGCGGCCCGGCGCGCGACGGAGGATGGGACGGATCATGCAAGGCTTGCGGTACGCACGGTTGTTTCCCGCCCTCCTGGCTGCCGGCGCCGGCCTCGGGGCCGCCTCGCCGGTGCGGGCCGACGGCGCCCTCGCCGTCCAGGAGACCCGGCTTCACACGCCGCCGGACTCGCACGAGCCGCAGCGCGCCCTGTTCACGGTGCGGAACACGGGGCCGGATCCGGTGACGCAGGCGACCGTCGCGTGCACGTTCACGGGGGCCGGCGGGGCGGTCCTCGACACGCCGACCACCGCGGTCCCGGTGGTTGCCGCCGGTGCGACCGCGCAGGCAGAGACGATCTACTACGGCTGGCCCCGAGCGAGCGGCGCGGCCTGCCGCCTCGCCACGCCGCGCTAGGACCGCGCCGGGGACGGATCGCGGAAGATGCAGCGCAGCCGCTTCAGCCCCGTCAGTCCGGGCTCCGCTGCGCGGCCCCGGAATGATGGAGCCATTGACCGGTCGTAGAACATCCGCAAGGAGACGGATCGTCGAGAGCATGTCGCCCCAAGCCCGTGCCGGAGAAGGCCCGGATCCGGGCTTCGATGATGCCGGATCCGCGCGGACAGGGCGCTCCCGGAGCCGGCCGGGATGGCCGCGCGTTGAGCTTCACCCGCTGTGGCGCTGCGGGCCGGTTTCCGGCAGAAGGCGCCCAAGCGACGCCCGCTCTCCGCACGACAAGCTCCTCCCGCAAGACGGACCCGCCCGCCCGTGCCCGCCGCCATCGCTGCCCCGACCGAGACCGGCCGCGCCCCGCGCAGAGGCGCCGGCGCGCGCGTGTCCGGGTGGCGGCCGGCGGATCCCACAGCGCGGCGCGGGATCTGACCATGGGCGAGGCCGGGATCGACGATCTCCTGCGGCGCGCCCGCGCCCTGGAGGAGGAGGCCGCCGGGCTCCGCACACGGGCGCGGGCGGCCGCCTCCGCGGCGGACCAGGACGGGCCCGCTTCGCGCGCGCGGCAGCAGCGGGCGATCCTCGACAGCACGACCCAGTTCGCCATCATCGCCACGAACCGGGACGGACGGGTCACCGACTGGAATTCCGGCGCGGAACACATCCTCGGCTGGACGGCGGACGCGATGCGCGGCCAGTCCATCGCCCAAATCTTCCCCCCCGAAGACCGGGCCGCGGGCCGCCCGGAGCGCGCGATGCGCGCCGCGCTGGACCACGGCCGGGCCGAGGACGAGGGCTGGCACCTGCGCGCCGACGGGTCGCGGCTCTGGGCCGCCGGCGAGGTCATGCCGCTGCGCGACGAAGCCGGGTCTCACATCGGCTACGTGAAGATCCTGCGGGACCGCACGGACCTGCGCGCCACCGGGCAGGCGCTCGGCGCCGCCGAGGCGCGCCTGCTGCGGGCGCAGGAGGCAGGCGGGATCGGCCTGTTCTCGGTCGATATCGACGACCAGATCCTGCACCCGACACCGCATTTCTGCCGTCTCTACGGGTTGCCGGAGCGCGCGACCTACCCGGCCGAGATGGTCGAGGCACTGGTCATTCCGGACGACCAGAGCCTCGTCTCGACGGCGGAGAGCCGGCGGGACGGGCGGGTCCTCGGCGACGTCACGTACCGCATCCGCCGCCCGGATACGGGGGCGATCCGCTGGATCGCTCGCCGCGGCGAGATCGAGCGCGACGCGGAGGGACGGCCGGTTCGGTTCTCCGGGGTGGCGCGCGACGTCACCGAGCAGTGGCAGGCCCGCGAGGCCCTGCGCGCCAGCGAGGAGCGCTACCGGTCGCTGTTCGAGGCCATCGACGACGGCTTCTGCGTCATCACCTTCCTCGACGGCCCGCACGGCCCGCTGAGCGACTACGTCCATGTCGAGGCCAATCCGGGCTACGAGCGCCACACCGGCATCGCCGACATCGTCGGGCGGACGCTGCGCGATCTCGTCCCGGCCGACGACGCGGAGGCCTGGCTCGACCTCTACGGCGGCGTGCTCCGCACCGGCACCCCGATCCGCTTCGAGCGCTACTTCGCGCTGGTGGAGCGTACCATCGAGGTCTCGGCGGTCCGCATCGAGCCGCCGAGCCGGCGGCAGGTCTCGGTGCTGTTCCGGAACATCACCGCGCGCCGGCAGGCGGAGGACGCCCTGCGCACCAGCGAGGCGGTCGCCCGGACCAATGTCGAGCGCGTCCAGCTCGCGCTGGCGGCGGGCGCGATCATCGGCACCTGGTTGTGGGACCTGCCGAGCGACCGCTTCACCGTGGACGAGGCCTTCGCGCAGAGCTTCGGCCTCGATCCCGCCCTCGGACGCGACGGCCTGAGCCTCGCCCAAGTGGTGGCGACCGTCCATCCGGACGACCGGGCGGGACTGGCCGAGGCGATCGAGGCCGCGATCGCCCGGGGCGGGGCCTACGCGCACCAGTACCGCGTCCGCCGGGCCGACGGGCGCTACTACTGGCTGGAGGCGAACGGCCGCGTCGACCACGGGCGGGACGGGACGCCGCTCAGCTTCCCGGGCGTCCTCATCGACGTCGACGAGCGCCGGGCCGTCGCGGCGGAGCGGGACCGCGTCACCGCGGCCCTGCGCAGCCTCAACGAGACCCTGGAGCAGCGGGTCGCCGAGCGGACGCACGAGCTGATGCGCGCCGAGGAGGCCCTGCGGCAATCGCAGAAGATGGAGGCAGTCGGGCAGCTGACCGGCGGGCTCGCCCACGACTTCAACAACATGCTGGCCGGGGTGGTGGGCTCGCTGGAGCTGATGCAGACCCGGATGCTGCAGGGCCGGGTCGGCGACCTCGACCGCTATATCGGCGCGGCGCAGGGCGCGGCCAAGCGCGCCGCCGCCCTGACCCACCGCCTGCTGGCCTTCTCGCGCCGCCAGACCCTCGACCCGAAGCCCACCGACGTGAACCGCCTGATCGAGGGGATGATGGACCTCGTGCGCCGCACCGTCGGCCCGGCGGTGACGATCGAGTCGGTGGGCGCCGGCGGCCTGTGGCCGACGCTCGTCGATCCGAGCCAGCTCGAGAACGCCCTGCTCAATCTCTGCCTCAACGCCCGGGACGCGATGCCGGCGGGCGGCCGCATCGTCATCGAGACGGCCAATCGCTGGCTCGATCACCGCTCCGCGCAGGAGCGCGATCTGGAGCCCGGGCAGTACGTGACGCTGTGCGTCTCGGACAACGGCACCGGCATGACCCCCGACGTGATCACCAAGGCGTTCGACCCGTTCTTCACGACGAAGCCGATCGGCGAGGGCACCGGCCTCGGCCTGTCGATGATCTACGGCTTCGCCAAGCAATCGGGCGGGCACGTCCGGATCTACTCGGAGGTCGGCCAGGGCACGATGGTCTGCCTGTACCTGCCCCGCCATCTCGGCGAGGCGGAGGGCGACGGGCTGCTGCCTGACCTCGCCCACGCGCCCCGCGCCGAGCAGGGCGAGACGGTCCTGGTGGTGGACGACGAGCCCACCGTGCGGATGCTGGTCACCGAGGTGCTGGAGGATCTCGGTTACGCGGCGATCGAGGCGGCGGACGGGTCCTCGGGCCTGAAGGTGCTCCAGTCGGACGTGCGCATCGACATGCTGATCACCGATGTCGGCCTGCCCGGCGGCATGAACGGCCGCCAGATGGCCGATGCCGGCCGCCAGCACCGCCCGGACCTGAAGGTTCTGTTCATCACCGGCTACGCCGAGAACGCCGCGCTCAACCACGGCCATCTCGGGCCGGGCATGCAGGTGATGACCAAGCCCTTCGCCCTGGAGGCCTTGGCCACCCGCATCCGCGGCATCATCGCGGGCGAGGCCTGAGCCGCCGTCCAGGGCCCGGGGCGACATCGACGCCGCGCCGGTCATTGCCTTGCGCGGCCCGGGCGTTCACGACGGCACGTCGCCCGAGGAGACGCGGCGGGCGTCGCGTGCCATGGGGACGGACCGCGCTAATTGGACCGACCGGACGCGCCGCGTCGGACCGATCGGAGGCGACAGGGAACCTGCCGTGGACACGCAGACCATTCCGGCCGAACTCAAGGCCTACTTCGCGAGCACGCACATCGCGCTCGCCCTGGCCGCCGTCGGCGACGACAACCCGCTGCTGCTGGTGAACGAGCCGTTCCACCGGCTGACCGGCTACGCGGACGCGGATGTCGTCGGGCGCAACTGCCGCCTCCTGCAGCGCCAGGCACCGAACGAGGAGGCGCGGGCCAAGATCCGCGCGTTCCTCGAGAACGGCCGGCTGGACTCGGTGCGCACGCCGATCGTGAACTTCCGCAAGGACGGCCGACCGTTCGTCAATCTTCTGTACATGTCGAAGTTGAAGGCGTTGTCGGGCGAGGTGCGCTTTCTTTTCGCATCCCAATTCGACGTCAGCCGCTCGCAACCGGACTTGCTTTCCGCTTACGATACCGAACTGAGCCGGACCCTGACCCGGCTGAGCCCGACGCTTGCTGAGAGTGGCCTCGTCATCGAAGGGTCCCTGATGACGATCGCCAACACCGTCGCCACCGTCGCGCAGGCGAAGCTCACCCTCGCGGATCTCGATGCACCAGGATTTCCTTAACACGCCCGGGGCGGAAGCCTCGGAGATCCTGGACGGCCCCGGGCAGGTCGTGCCCCCGCCCTTCACCGGGCCGGTGGTGGGCATCGGCGCCTCGGCGGGCGGGCTCGAAGCCCTGCGCGAGATGCTGGCCCGGGCCCGGGCCCCGACCGGGATGGCCTTCGTCATCGTCCAGCATCTCGATCCCAACCACGAGAGCATGCTGGCCCAGCTCCTCGACCGGCACACCGAGTTGGCGGTGCACCAGTGCGAGGGCGGCGAGCGGCTCGCCGGCGACCGGGTCTACATCATCCCGCCGGGCCGGGGTCTGGTCATCCAGAACGGCGTCCTCGAACTCACGCATTTCGTGCAGCCGCGGGGGCTGCGGCGGCCGATCGACGATTTCTTCCTGTCGCTCGCAGTCGATCAGCAGGCCAACGCCGCCTGCGTGATCCTGTCGGGCACAGGGGCCGACGGCACGACCGGCCTGCGCGCCGTCAAGGAGCATGGCGGCGTCTGCGTGGTGCAGCAGCCGGACACGGCGCGCTACGACGGCATGCCGCTCTCCGCCGTCGGGACCGGCCTCGTCGATTTCGTGCAGCCGCCGGGCGAGATCGTGGATTGCCTCACGGCGTTCTTCCGCCGCCGCGGCACCGACGCCGCGGAGGCGGGCCCGGTCGCCGACCACATCGACGACCTCTGCCGGGTGCTCCGCACGACGGTGGGCCACGACTTCGCCGGCTACAAGCGGACCACCCTGGTGCGCCGGGTCGAGCGGCGCATGCACGTCCTCGGCCTCGATTCGGGCCGGGCCTATCTCGCCCGCGTCCGCGCCGACAAGGCCGAGTGCGAGGCGCTGTTCCGCGACCTCCTGATCAACGTCACCCGCTTCTTCCGCGACGCCGAGCTGTTCGAGCTCCTCCGGGAGCGGGCGATCGAGCCGCTGCTGCGCGGCCGCGATCCGGACGAGGACATCCGGGTCTGGATTCCGGGCTGCTCCAGCGGCGAGGAGGCCTACAGCATCGCCATGCTGTTCGCCGACGCCGCCCGCAGCCTCGGCCAGGCCCCGGCGGTCCAGATCTTCGCCACCGACATCGACGAGCGGATGCTCCAGATCGCCCGGGAGGCGACCTATCCGGCGGCGGCGCTCGCCGACATCCCGGCGCCCCTGCGGGAGCGCTACGTCATCCCGCATGCCGAGCGCTTCACCATCGCGGCCGAGATCCGCGACCTGATCCGCTTCTCCAGCCACAGCCTGGTCAAGGATCCGCCCTTCTCCCGGGTCGACCTGCTCTCCTGCCGCAATCTGCTGATCTATTTCGACGAGCGCCTGCAGCAATCCGTGGTGCCGCTGTTCCACTACGCGGTGCGGCCGGGCGGATACCTGTTCCTCGGCCCCTCCGAGAGCGTGAGCCGCTTCGAGCACCTGTTCCCGGCGATCGATCAGCACGCGCGCCTGTTCGAGCGGCCGCCGGGCTCGCCGCAATACCCGATCGACCTGCCGGGCAGCGCCCGGCGCGGCGAGGCCCGGCGCGGCGGCCGCGAGGAGCGCCGCGGCGAGCCCTCAATCGCCGACGAGACCGTGGCGGTGCGCCGCGTCATCGAGCGCTACGCCCCACCCAGCATGGTGCTGAACGAGGATGGCGGCATCATCGCCGCCTACGGGCGCCTGAGCCGCTACTTCGACTTCCCGGTGACGCGCACCGGCGGCACCAGCGCGATCACCCTGGCGCGGCCCGGCCTGCGCGACGTGATCGGCCCGCTGCTGCGCCAGACCCGGGACGCCCGTAAGCGCGTCGTCGTCAAGACCGTGGAGATCCGCTCGGAATACGGCATGCAGCCGGTCGAGCTGATCTGCGATCCCCTGCCGGACGGCTCGATGCTGCTCGTCCTGCGCGACATCGGCGCCTTCCAGCCGGCGAGCGACCTCGACCTGGTCGAGATGGATGCGGGCGGCGACCATGTCGAGGCGCTGGAAGAGGAGCTGCTGCGCACGCGCTACAAGCTGCGGTCCGCCGTCGAGGAGCTGGAGACCACGAACGAGGAGCTGAAGAGCTCCAACGAAGAAATGATGTCGATGAACGAGGAGCTCCAGTCGACGAACGAGGAGCTGTCCACGGTCAACGACGAGCTGAAGACGAAGGTCGAGCAGCTCACCGTCGCCAACGCCGACCTGCGCAACTTCTTCGAATCCACCGACCTCGCGGTGATCGTGCTGGACCGCGAGCTGAAGGTGCGCAGCTTCACCACGACGGCCACGACGATCTTCCCCCTGCAGCCGGGGGACCGCGGGCGGCCGCTGGCCGACGTCGCGAGCCGCCTGGCCGGACAGGATTACCTGCACGACGCGCAGGAGGTCTGCGCCGGCGGCTCGGTGATCCAGCGGCGCGTCGCCACCCGGGACGGCGACCGGACGCTATCCCTGCGGGTGCTGCCCTATCGCCTGCAGAACGGCAGCGTTGACGGCGCCACCCTGGTGCTCACCGACATCACCGACGCCCTGTCGTTGGAGCGCCAGCTCGCGGCGGAGCGGGAGCGGCTGGAGCTGGCCGTCAAGGCCGGGGGCATCGGCGTCTGGGAATACAGCCCGGATGCCGGGACCGTCCTGGTCGACAGCACGGCCGGCACGATGTTCGGCCTCGCCCCGGGTGTCGACCACACCACCGCGGCCCTGACCGCCTGCGTGATCCCCGAGGACCGCCCCGGCCTGGAGGCGGCACTTGCCAAGGCAGCGCACGGGCTGGACGAGTTCGAGGCGCGCCTGCGCATCCGCGCGGCCGAGCACGGGCCCCGGCACATCCGCAGCTACGGCCGCCTGACCCGGAGCGGCGACCGGAAGCGGATCGTCGGCGTCTGCATCGACGTCTCGCCCGAATACGCGCTGGCCGAGACCCGCGACCTGATGCTGCGGGAGATGAACCACCGGGTGAAGAACCTGTTCGCGATCATCGGCGGCATGATCTCGGCGGGCGCCCGGACACACCGGGAGATCGGCGTCTTCGCCTCCGACATGCGCGACCGCATCTCGGCCCTGGGGCGGGCGCATTCCCTGGCCGATCCCTCGGACGGCCAGGGCATGAGCGACCTCGCGGGTCTGATCGGCGCGACGCTCCGGCCCTACCGCGACCATGTCCCGACCGTGATCGAGGGCCCGCTCGTGGCGATCCACTGGCGGCACGTCTCGTCGCTGGCGATGATCCTGCACGAATGGGCGACGAACTCGGTGAAGTACGGGGCGCTCGGGTCCGACGACGGGTCGCTGTCGGTGACCTGGGACCGGGATGCGACGGGGCTCGCCCTGGTCTGGTGCGAGCGCATGGCCCGCGTGGCCGAGCCGCGGCCCGGGCGCGGCTTCGGCTCGCTGCTGGTGGAGATGTCCCTGCGGCAGCTCGAGGCGAATGTGGAGCGCCGCCACGACGCGTCCGAGTACCGGATCACCCTGACTCTGCCGGACGCGGCGCTCACCCGGAGCTGACGCAGGCGTCGCGCCGCCCCGGTCGCGACCCCGTCCTTGCGAGCACAGCGAAGCAACCCAGTGCAGCGGAACGCCTCTGAACGCGGCGCCACCCTGGATTGCTTCGCTGCGCTCGCAAGGACGTGGAAGCCTCTTTCGGACAGGCCGTCCGGGTGGCGGGCGCCGGAAGGTCCGGCGCCCGCCACCTATCCGTCGATCGTCAGTCGATGACTTCGACGATGCGGTGGGTGCGATCGACCAGGACCGGCTGGTCGTTCACGATCGTGTAGCGGTAGCCCGGACGCACCCGGTACTCGCTGGGCACGTCGTAATAGGTCACGCTGTCCTCCGGCAGCACGGTGCCGACCCGGACCGGGCCGCCCCAGCTGTAGGAGCGCGCGCCGCGCTCGCGGACGTAGCTGCGGAAGCGCGGGCGGTCGTCAACGCCCAGGATTCCGCCGACCGTACCGGTGGCCGCGCCGACCGCGCCGCCGACGATGCCGCCGACCGGGCCCGCTGCCGCCGAGCCCGCCTCGGCGCCTTCGGCGGCCCCGCGCAGGGTGCCCTGCGCCTGGGCAGCCATCGGCAGGGAGAAGAGGCCGGCGGTCGCCAGCGCGAGGAGGAGCTTGTTGGTCATGTGTGAGTCTCCGTGAGCGTCAGAACGATGTGAGCCGCGGGATCTCAGTTGCAGCCTTCCTTGTGGACGGTCTTGGAGTTGCCCATGCCGTCCTCCTTGTGGACGGTCTTCGAGCCGCAATCGACGCTGCCGGTGGTGACCTCACGACGCTCGACCGTGGTGTCGCGGTGATCGACGACGGCGGGCCCGTCCCGGCGAACGACGGTGGTCTCCTCGGCGCTCACCGCACCGCACAGAGCCGCGAACAGGGCGCCCGAGAGAATGATGTTCCGCATTGGTTAGCCTCCTGAGTTCAATCGAAGGCAGCAACGGCAAGCGCGGAAAAGGGTTCCATACAAAACTGCTCGTACAACACCGGGAAGTCAGCGTTTAAGACACGTATTGATTGCGGACAATCGAGTACATCCCGGCCGGCTAGGTAAGATTTGTCGTCTGCATCGGCAAACCGAGCCGGAGCCCAGCGCACCGGCGGTGCGGTCACCCCGCGCCCGCGGCGTGGCTCGACCACGCCGTGCGCGAGGAATCCCGATCGGCGCGACATCCGGCAGGGTTCCCGCACGTGACGACGGGTCGCGGCGCCCTCCCCGATCAGCCGGCCGCGGCCCCGTTGCCTCGCCTCCTGCGAGCCCCGATCTTCAACTCTCGGGTGAGAACCCTTGGATATGAACTCTTGGGTGCGCCCTCTCGGACGCAGCCGGTCCGGGCATGAACCAGCGCGCGACGCCACAGCCTGTCGACCGCCATCAGCCCGTCGAGGCGCTGGCCGGCACGATCGAGCGCGTCACCTTCCACAGCCCGGAGACCGGCTTCTGCGTCCTCAAGGTGCAGGCGCGCGGCAAGCGCGACCTCGTGCCGGTGATCGGCCACGCCCCGGCGATCGGGGCGGGCGAGTGGATCACCGCCACCGGCATCTGGCACACGGACCGCCAGCACGGCCTGCAATTCAAGGCCGACACGCTCAAGGTGACGCCACCCACGGGCGTCGAAGGCATCGAGAAGTATCTCGCCTCCGGCCACATGCGCGGCATCGGCCCCGCCATGGCCAAGCGCATCGTGGCGGCCTTCGGGGAAGGCACCTTCGAGATCATCGAGGCCGAGCCCGGCCGCCTCACCGAGGTCGAGGGCATCGGGCCCAAGCGCGCCGCCCGCATCGTCGCCGGCTGGGCCGAGCAGAAGGCCGTGCGCGAGATCATGCTGTTCCTCCACGCCCACGGCGTCGGGACGGCGCGGGCGGTGCGGATCTTCAAGACCTACGGCCACGAGGCCATCGCGGTCATGACCGAGGATCCCTACCGGCTGGCGAAGGACATCCGCGGCATCGGCTTCAAGACCGCCGACGCCATCGCGATGAAGCTCGGGCTGACCCAGGAGGCGCCCCAGCGCCTACGGGCCGGGATCTCCTTCGCGCTGCAGACTGCCACCGATGCCGGCCATTGCGCCCTGCCGGTGGCGGAGCTCGTCGCGCTGGCGGTCGACCTCCTCGGGGTGGAGGCGCCGCTGATCCGCACGGCGCTTCTCGACGTGCTGAAAACCGGAGAGGTCGTCCAGGACATCATCGGCGACAAGGCCTGCATCTTCCTCGCCGGCCTGCACGCCGCCGAGCGTGCCATCGCCGAGCGGCTCCGACGCCGGGCGGCGGGCGGCCCGCCCTGGCCGGAGATCGACCTCGTCCGGGCCCTGCCCTGGGTGGCGGAGAAGACCGGCAAGACGCTCTCGCCGTCGCAGGAGGCGGCCGTGCGGCTCGTGCTCGGCGCCAAGCTCGCCGTGGTGACCGGCGGGCCGGGGGTGGGCAAGACCTCGACCCTCGACACGATTCTGCGGGTCCTGCGGGCCAAGGGGGTCCGGGTGCTGCTCGCCGCCCCGACCGGCCGGGCCGCCAAGCGCATGAGCGAGCAGACGGGGCTTGAGGCCAAGACCCTTCACCGCCTGCTGGAGATCGATCCCAAGCACGGCGGCTTCTCGCGCAACGAGGAGAACCCCCTCCCCTGCGACCTGCTGGTGATCGACGAGACCTCGATGGTCGACGTGCCGCTGATGAACGCGCTGACCAAGGCGGTCCCGGAGCATGCAGGCCTGCTCCTCGTGGGCGACGTCGACCAGCTGCCCTCGGTCGGGCCCGGCCAGGTGCTCGCCGACGTGATCGCCTCCGGCGCGGTGCCGGTGGCGCGGCTCACCGAGGTGTTCCGGCAGGCGGCCGAGAGCCGGATCGTGGTCAACGCCCACCGGATCAACGCGGGCACGATGCCCGAGCCCGCCCCGCGCGGCGCCGAAAGCGACTTCCACTGGATCGCGATCGACGAACCCGAGCCGGCGGTGCAGACGTTGATCGAGGTGGTGACCCGGCGGATCCCGGCCCGGTTCGGCCTCGATCCGGTCCGCGACGTGCAGGTGCTCACCCCGATGCAGCGCGGCGTGCTCGGCGCGCGCAACCTCAACCAAGAACTCCAGGCCGTGCTGAACCCGAACCCGCCGGTCTCGGTGGAGCGCTTCGGCTGGCGCTTCTCCCCGGGCGACCGGGTGATGGAGAGCCAGAACGACTACGACCGGGAGGTGTTCAACGGCGACCTCGGCACGGTCGCGCGGATCGACGTGGACGAGGGCGCGGTGATCGTCGATTTTGAGGGCCGGGAGGTAATCTACCCCTACGGCGAGCTCGACACGCTGGTGCCGGCTTACGCCACCACCATCCACAAATCGCAGGGCTCGGAATATCCGGCGGTGGTGATCCCGCTGGCGATGCAGCACTGGACGATGCTGGCGCGGAACCTCCTCTACACGGGCGTGACCCGCGGCAAGCGGCTCGTGGTGCTGCTCGGGCAGCGCAAGGCCGTGGCAGTGGCGGTCCGCGGCGGCACCATGAAGCCGCGCTGGACCAAGCTGCGGGATTGGCTGAGCCGGTGAAGCCTCCCAGAGGCGGACGCTCTATTTACGGGGGACCAGGGTCCTGGCTGCCTTGGGGCCCGCCGATCACCGCCCGCACGCCGCCCCATTATGGCGTGCATCCCGCGCCGAGTGCAGCGTCTCGCGCCGGATGATCCATTCATTGCGCCGACCGCTCGGGATCAGAAGGCCTTGCAGCGAGAGCGCCGTCGCCCAGGCCGCAATCGCCCTATCCGGCAGCGCGAACGAGGACGATGCGGTCCGCAGGCTCGCGAGCTCGGCCGGCTGAAGGCGGCTGAAGCGCCGCCGCACCCATCCCCGCTCCCGCACCTGCCGCAGCGCCGTCTCGACCTTCACCGCGCCGGGGCCGCGCACCAGCGCGCGATCGAGCGCAGACATGAGGATCAGAGCCTGCCAATCCCGAGGCGAGACGCTGAAGCAGCCGAACCCGGCAACCTCAAGCCCGATGGCGTGGGACAGGCCGTCGGCCGCGATCCGGGCCGGCGCCAAACCCGCGACAGGCATCGCGCGCACCTCTCGACACGCTGCGGCGTAGGCGCGCTCCAGAGCGGCAGAGGTCCGGCCCGGCCGGAGGGGGCGGTCGACCGTCTCCGCGAGCGCGGCGGAAACGCGTTGACGTTTCGGGTTGTGCAGCCATCGACGAGGCGACCGGGAGAGGATGGCATCCTCAAGGTCTCGGCGCCCTGCGCTCTGCAGCAAGCCTGACAGGTCGATCTCGACCGCGGCGATCCCGAGGTTCGCGATCCCGGCGATCTTATCGGGGCCGCACGCGTGCGTGACCTGAAACTCGACCAGCAGATCCCGGTCTGCGCGGCGCACGATCACGTCAGGCACGATGGTACCGAGCCGGTGCTCCAAGAGCGCCGAATCAAACCGGCAGGGCCCGCCCGGGTGAAGCGGCTGCCGCTCGCCATCGCGGAGCACGGGAGGCAGGGCGAGCGTCAGCTTGGAGGCGAGCAGTTCCTTGGCGAACCGGTGCAAGGCTGTCTCCGGGCCGCCGTGACAGGAGCGCTCCCCGGCCGCGCCGTGATGCCCGAAATGGTGTTGGACCCGGTCACCTCTGCGGGCCACCAGCGGCGTTCCACAGCGTGGGCACCGACAGCCGCACGCCAAGCCGGAGCCGACCTCCGAGATGTGGGCGAGAGTACCGTCGGCACGGACGCCGAAGACGAGGCCCTCAGAGACCGCGATGCCGCCGCGCATGTCGCTCCCCCTCGCCCGGATCCAGTTTCCGCCGCGTCGGCGGAAGCGTCAGACTTGCGTCACGATCTCTCATGCCGTTGGAGCGGCACCGGCTCGCGTTCGGCATGAGCGGCAGCTGTCCCATCCCGTGTGCCTGTTGCGCGCGGAGCCCGACTAGAACAAAATGCGAACCCGCTGCCAAGGGCGGCGAGCGTCTTCGCGGTCAGCGACATGTCACCTCCGAATTCCGGTCGCACGCTGTTCTTCTTCGAGAAGCCCTCGGCCATGCGGCAGCTGCAGCGCTTCTTCCGCTCGCCGACGACCGTCTGCGTGGCTGCCGAGGGGCACCTGCTGTCGGCCGAGGAGCCGGGCAGCATCCGGCCCGAGTGGAAGCCCTGGCGCTTCGAGGCCTTGCCGATCGTGCTCGATACGATCCCGGTCAGCCACGGCACGAACCGGTCCGGCCAGTCGCACGCGCCGAAGATCGCGTCGATCCGGCAGGCCCTGAGCGGCGTCGACCGGGTAATCATCGCCACCGACCCGGGACGCGAGGGCTCCATGATCGCCTGGGAGGTGCTGGAGCATCTCGGCTGGCGCGGGCGCGTCGACCGGCTCAAGCTCGGTGCGCTCGACGATGTCTCGATCCGCCGCGCCTTCGCGGCCCTGGCCAAGGAGCCCGGTTCAGGCGAGCGCGACTACGCCGCCTACCTGGAGGCGCTGTGCAGGCAGTACGAGGATTACCACCTCGGTCTGAACGGCACACGGGCGATTTCGCTGCGGCTGCGCCCGCCGGCCTTCCGTGAGCCCTGGCGCTTCGGCGGCGTGCAGACACCCACCCTCGCGATCCTGGCCGACCTGGAGGCGCGCATCCGCTCCTTCGTGCCGCAGGATTTCTTCAAGGTGGCCCTGCACCTGAGCACGCGGTCCGGCGCCGAGCTGATCCTGTGGCATGCGCCCAACGAGCGGATCTTCGACCCGGCGATCGCCGAGACGATCCGTGCCGCCGCGGCGACGTGGTCGGGTCCCCTGGCCGTCGAGCACAAGGACGTGCGGCGCGCGCCGCCGCGGCTGTTCTCGAAAGACACCTTGGCGCGGCGCTGCGCCAAGCGGTTCGGCTGGGATCCGCAGCACACGGCCGGTCTCGCCCAGGAGCTGTACGATCAGGGCTACCTCAGCTACCCGCGGACCGAGTCCGAATACCTGCCGGACGGACAGGCGGGCGATGCCGCTGCGGTCATGACGGCCGTGGTTTCCGTGCTGACCGATCTGCGCAGCGTCATACCCGGGACCGAGGCGCCCGTGATCCGACGCGGGGCCAAGGGACACTACGTCAAGGACCCGGGCGAGCACCACGCCATCGTGCCCCTGCGCAAGGTTCCAGAGCGCGGCCGCCTCTCGGCCGACCAGTTCCGGCTGTGGGAACTCGTCGCGAAGGCCTATCTGGCCGCCCACCTTCCCGACGGCATCGATGCCCGCACGCGTGTCGCGGCCGAGGTCGGGACCCCTTTGGGGACGAAGCGCTTCGCCGTGTCGGGCAGCGTCATACGCGCGCCGGGGTGGCGCGCGATCTACGGCAGCGAGGCTGACCTCGAGGCCGATGCCGTCCCCGGCAAGGCGAAACGCGACGCCGAGGCCACGTCCGCGCGCCTGCCGGCCGTGGACGATGGCGAGGGCGCATCGGCCACGAAGGCAGGCGTCGCCACCGCGATGACCGAACCGCCGCGGCGGATCAGCCGCGGCGAGCTGCCGGTGGTGATGGGCCGGCTGATCGACCAGGTGGAT
Organism: Methylobacterium sp. FW102-HT35C08; assembly: GCF_058790235.1. NCBI lineage: Bacteria > Pseudomonadati > Pseudomonadota > Alphaproteobacteria > Hyphomicrobiales > Methylobacteriaceae > Methylobacterium > Methylobacterium sp. FW102-HT35C08. The sequence goes on from NZ_JBYTCL010000002.1 coordinate 4,638,941, forward strand.
GATCCGGCGGTCAAGCGCGCGCTGGAGAACCCGGTCAACCCGAACGAACCCAAGGGCCTCGGCACCGCCGCGACCCGCGACACGATCCTGCCCAAGCTGCTGAAGAGCCGCTACGTCACGCTGTCCAGCGGCAAGGATCCAGCCATCGCGGTGACCGAGGTGGGGCTGGCCTTCATCACGGCGGTGCGGCGCGTATTCCCGGCCTACGGTGACCCGGTCGGGCGCGCCATGTTCGAGGCCGAGTTGGCGGAGATCGGTCGCGCGGCCACGCGTGCCGAGGCCGTCGATCGTGCGAACGCGTTCCGGCAGCGGACCCGCGCGCGCCTCGATGAGCTGATCGCCGCGATCGCGGACTCACCGGTGGTCAGCCTCGATCCGAGCCTGATCCCGCCCGGTCAGGCCGACAACCGGCCGCCGACCTCGGCCATGATGTCGTTCGCCGTCAGCTTGGCCGAGCGAAAAGGCGTGACGCTGCCCCGCGGCTGCAAGAGCAGCATCAGCATTTGCCGATCCTTCCTGGACACCCATGCCGGGCCACGCGTGCCTCAGACGGACGGCGCCGGCGAGCCTCGCGATCGGCGTATCCCGAGCGCGGCGATGCTCCGCTACGCGCGCAGTCTGGCAGAGCAGCGAGGCGTCCCCTGTCCGCCGGAGACAGAGACGGATTTCGACGCGTGCCGGCGCTTCCTCGACGCGCACGTCCCCCAGCAGCAGGAGCGACCCGGGGCCGGCAACCCTGGCGCGAGAAAAGGCAAAGCGCCGGTTGATCGTGGGAAGCGGCGGGGCAGAGTGGCGGGAAAGCCGAGACAGGCAGCAGCGCGACGTCAAGCTTGAAGTTGCCGGCTGCAGTCGTCCAAGATCTCAGGGCCCGATCCTGGCTCTTCAGGTGGCGCGCGGTCCTTCCACCGAGTCGCTGCGGGTCTCAGCCCAGTTCGGGAACGCGTCGCGTCACGCGCCATCGACGCTCTGGGAATGCAGCCAGCGCGCGATCGCCTCGATCACGTGAGCCTGCTCGGAACCGGTCAATGCCCGCCCTGCCGGTATGGCGTACCACTTGGCCAGACAGCCACGGCAGCACGTCGCCGTCGCATGCTGCGCCGTGAAGACCGGATGGCCGCGAAAGGGCGTCTGCTTGCCGTCATTCATCGGCTCGGCGGGCGCGAGGCGCCGTTTGACGAAGTCCCGTGCATGCTCGAGAACCGTCGAGAGGCCCTTGTCGCGCAGGTAGGTCCGGTCGGCGGCCGCCAGCCGGAATCGCTGACGGAATGCGGATTGCGGCAGGCGATCGAAGACCTCTTCAAGCGCGCGCATGCGTATCGACACCCGTTCAACCGCCGCGCATCTGACGGGCGCGGCTCACGAGCCTCCGCGGCAGCCGATGCGCACACCAGAGTCTATCATGATCGGCACCGCGGGCTGGAGCCTGCCGAAAACCTACGCGCCGCACTTCCCGGAAGACGGCAGCCATCTGGAGCGATACGCGCAGCGCCTCTCCGCCGTCGAGATCAACACGTCCTTCTACCGGCCGCATCGCGTTGCAACCTACGAAAAATGGGCTGCTGCGGTGCCGGCCGGGTTCCGGTTCGCCGTGAAGGTGCCGCGGGCCGTCACGCATGAGCGGCGCCTGACCGATGTGGACGAGGTCCTCGCCCGCTTCTTGGTTGAGGTGGCGGGCCTCGGGCCCAAGCTCGGGCCGCTGCTGCTTCAGCTTCCGCCGAGCCTGGCGTTCGACTGCGCGTCCGCCGCGCGATTTCTGGCGACCTTCAGGCGGTGCTTCGCGGGCGACATCGTCTGTGAACCGCGCCACGCGACTTGGTTTACCCAGGACGTCGATAAAGTCCTTTGCGACCATGCGATCGCCCGGGTCGCTGCCGATCCCGCGCCCGTCCCGGAGGCGGGCAGGCCCGGCGGTTGGCTGGATCTCGCCTATTACCGGCTCCATGGCTCCCCAAGGATGTACCGTTCGGTCTATGAGCCGCCTGTTCTCACCCGGATCGCCGAGCGCCTGCACCAGAAGACAATCCAAGGACGTCGCGCGTGGTGTATCTTCGACAACACCGCGGAGTTCGCGGCCCTTGGGAATGCTCTCGAGACACTTGCGCTCTCCACACGGAGCAAGCCTCACGAGCAATCAGCCTCGAACGGGGAGAGCGGCACATCAAAGCCTGGATAGATCTTTTCATCATTGGATGAGCGTCGTGACGGCGGCAACGCTGCGTGAGCGCGAAAAGATGGCCCATCGACCATGCGACGGGGAACGCCCCGTATGGTCAACGGCGAGCCGAGCGCCACGTGGGCGCCGGCACCTCGCGACGGATCGACGGGCGGGGCGCCGTCTTACGCCGGCTCGCTCGCCAACGCGTCCAGAGTCTGGGCAAGCCCGCGGAAGGGCAAAAGACGGTTGGCGGGCACCGCGCCGTCATCCTACGCTGCGAATTGGACGGGCACGTTCAACGACGTTCAATGGAATGTCGCGTGGCCGCGAGCGTAGATTTTCGTAAGCGTCTGGTTCGATTGTGCTTCAAGAAATCGGCGCTTGTGCTGGTCTCAGTCATCACGCGGGCCCGCTTGAGCGCCTTAGATGGGTGGTTTTCTGCCGGTCCGCTTTCGGACGGCAAATGTCTGAAAGCGGACGGCGTCCACGCGCCCGCTCACGACCCGCCGCAGAGGCTAGGAAAGCCGCGTCATAGTTTGCTTGGTCAGTAGTAGACCTGCACTGTATATGGGTACGCTCATTAAGATTTATTACAAATGAAATCTATAATCAATTTCTGCAATAACGTTGTAACAAAAGTTACATATGACTTACGAAATGCCAGGCTCGTCTAAATTCGAGACGCATGATATGCAAGAAGCATATCAATCGGCGATGTTCTAAACGCTTCTCATACATGCCGGAGGTGGGTTTTGGTGCAGAGATCGTGGTTTATAACAGGTGTTAGCAGCGGCCTGGGGCGACATATCGCAGAGCTTCTGCTTGAACGGGGCGACCGCGTTGCTGGCACAGTCCGTAAATCTGCAGATTTTGACGAGCTTAAGTCTAAGCACAGAGATCGGCTTTGGCTCACTCAACTCGACGTCACTCATACCTTAGCTGTTCGCGAGGTCGTTAACCAAGCCTTTCGCGAAGCAGGCAAGATCGATGTTGTGGTAAATAACGCTGGCTATGGTCTAATCGGCGCAGCTGAAGAATTCTCCGACGATGAGATTGATCAGCAAATTGCCACCAATCTTGTTGGCTCTATCCAAGTCATACGCGCTGCAATCCCCCACTTGCGCACACAAGGTGGCGGTCGGATAATTCAAATCTCTTCAATGGGCGGCCAAGTCTCATTTCCGGCAGCAAGCGTATATCATGCAACTAAGTGGGGGATCGAAGGTTTTATTGAGTCAATTAGAGAGGAAATCGGTGCTTTTGCGATATCGGCAACGATTGTCGAACCTGGTAGTACAAATACGAATTTCGGAAAAAATCTAACAATATCAAAATCTCTCCAGTCATATTCTGGCGGAGCTGTCGGGCAGATCCGCGCATTTGTCGGCGACAGATCTTATGTGGCACCTGGTGATGGATTTAAGACCGCCCGCGCTATCGTGGACACTGTCGGGCAAACACCTCCGCCGTGGCGGCTTGTTACCGGGAGCGACGCTTACAATGCGATACATGACGGGTTGACTCAAAGACTTGCTGAGCTTGAGGCGCAGAAAACGCTCGCGTACTCTACAGATCGCTAATCAAATCATGTTGCGATATTCAAGTGACGTTAGTAGCAGCTTGAGCTTGGGGACGAAGTTATGTCCGGTTTCGGATTAGATGAAGCCCAGCGCCGGCGCCCGGAGTGGGTCGAAAGCGGAATGACTGCTTCGGAGACAGACGGCCAGATAAGCAGACGTGCCGCTCCCGACCCATCCTCGTCGTACGTGCTGCTGCCCACGCCGCTCGCACGCGAACCTGAGTTTCCATTCTCATGGATAGCAGGAACAACGCCGACCGCCCGCTCGACCGCTCCTGTGCTTGGCACGGCCGGCAGGCTTCGCTCTTACTGACCCGGCCGATCAGAGCAGCGCGATGTCCTGTGCGCGGGTAACGACGGGCTCCTGTTAGAACCCGGTCAAGGCTGCGCCGGTAGCCATCCCGCCACGGAGCGTAGAGGTCGCGAACCGTCCTGCCGTTTTCCTCCTGAGGCCTTCGGCCGGGCGGCGGGTAAAAGCCATCACGCCGCCAAACCGCTCGGTGAGTTCCGAGCGCACGCGCAGGTGCTTGGAAGGAGGGAAGCGCCGCGTCACCGTTGGAGAGTGACAGGACGACCCGTATCTGGCGCAGGGCATGGCGCGGATTCGGCGACCGACGGTGCAGCGGGCGCTCTGTCCTCAGCGCGCGAAGACCGGGCTGCCCGAATGCTCGGGGCACGACCGCACGAAAGCCGCGACGGCTTTCGCGATCTTCCACCCGCCCTGGACGGAGGGCTCGATCGGATTGGCAAAATCAGCGTCCTCGCCGCACAGCACGCGCAGGTCGATCAGCGGCAGGCCGCGGGCAAAGACCTGGCGCGTGATGACGTCGTTGAGCAGGGCGAGGGCTGCTGCAGTCAGACGCCGCCGCTGCGGGTCGGGATAGCGCGGATCGTAGATCGTGCAGAATGCCGCCGGCTGACCCGTCGCCTGCACCGCGTCCAGCATGGTGCCGTACGCGGCGAGGAAGCGATCCCGCACGTCCGCCAGGACAGCCAGGGCATGCGCCACGGATTGAACTGGCTGTTCCAGCACCGCGGCGGCACGCAGCGCATCGTTACCGCCGACGCTGACCACGAGATGGCTCGCGTCCCGAGGACGACCTGCGAGCTGGCGCGGTACGTCTGCGATGACGTTACCGTCGACAGCGAGGAGGCTCGCCTGCCAATCGACGGGCAGGATCGTTCGAAGTTGCGAGACCACATCCGGGCCTCCGCTCACATAAGCTGCGTTGTCGAAGACGGAATCGCCGAGGAGCACGACGTGCGGCATGGATTTCTCTCGGGGTTTTGAGTGTCCGCGATCAGGCGCCCGGCGCAGGCAGGGAAGCCGCTGTCGGCAAGCCAAGCGGGCAGATGGATCTGCTCAGCATGGACACGGGCAACGCCTCGCATTCCCGGACTCCGAACCCGCCAGGCTCACTGGCGGAGCCGGGTCTGTGTTTTGATGTTCTCGATCTGCAGGCGGCTGTAGCGGCTTCGGTGGAGGGTGGTCATCGCGTCGTGCGCTTGGCCAGACGAGTCGCAGGTTTCGTCCGTGACGACGTCGCACGAGCCGGCCCCTTGACGGGCTTCAGAGCCCCCCGGGGCGACCTTGTCGGCTAACGGCCGACCTCGTCACCGTCCTCCATGGACATGCGGGACTGATCGGCACCGCTCCGTGCAGCGTTCATCGCGTGTTCCGCGCCTTGCTTCGTCGCACTCTGAGCCGTGCCGCCGAACTCGGTCGCCTGCGCCTGCACGGCCGCAAGTTGGCTGCGAGCGAAGTCGGCCTGTAGCTGCATGGCCTCTTGTAGGCTCCTGGCCCGAGTTAGCTTCTGCGCAAAGTCGAGGGTCGCTTGAACATTCTGCTCAGCAGCCTGGAGGCTGTAAGACGCCATGTCTTGCGTGCTCGCACCCGCCGTGTGCGTCCCGCCCTGGGTTGATGCAACCGTCCGGCGCGCTTCTTCGATGAAGCCCTCAAATGCCTGGCGCGCTTGGTCGATGCCCTTCTCAGCCAGCTCGCGCAACGCGTTCGGTACCTCAAGGTTCGGGGCGATGTTCACGAGCGTGTCCTCCGGTCATTTCTTGTAGAGCGGCGGAAACAATTCGAGAGCCGCACTCAACGAGAACCTTATGGAGGAACCCCGGTTCAACGCGGACGTGGAAGTCGCGGCTGATCGACTGCCACCGCGGGGCGGCGCCGAAGGGTTTGAACAGGACTCTGTTGCTCGCCGGCACCACAGCCCCTCAATTGCCGACACGAACCCCAGACAGCCATGGTCAGAACAATTCCGTGCTGGCAATTTTGTGCCAATTTCGCGGGCGATTCGCCCGCGCGGGGTGCATGCAACGCATCATAGTGCCTGAGCGTTGGGCAACTCGGAGATGAGCGGCCGTGCGGCTGCCGGAGGAACTGCTCGTATGCTGTACCTGATGCGTGATGCCTACGACCAGATGCTCTCGCCTATGCGGATGGCGGCGGAGATGGCCCGGACCGCTTGCGAGAACCCGTTCAGCCCCCTCGCTTACACCCCGAACGGCCGGGCCGTCGCAGCTTCCTGCGAGCTGTTCGAGCGGGCAACGCGCACCTATCCCAAGCCGGCTTTCAACCTCCCCACATGTGAACGGGTGGTGTGGGAGCGCCCGTTCTGTCGCGTGATCGCCTTCGGTATGCCTTCGGCGAAGCCGAAATTGCTGCTGGTCGCCCCGCTCTCCGGGCACTACGCGACCCTGCTCCGCGGGACGGTGGCGGCCTTCCTCGACACGCATCAGGTGTTCATCACCGACTGGGCTGACGCCAAGAAGGTACCGCTCTCCGCCGGACGCTTCGACCTCGACGACTACATCGACTACTGCACGGCGATCTTCGAGGCGCTCGGGCCGGACCTGCACGTCATGGCCGTGTGCCAGCCCTCAGTCCCGGTTCTCGCGGCTATCGCTCGCATGGAAGCCGAGGATCACCCACTGGTGCCGCGCTCAGCCGTGCTGGTCGGCGGCCCGATCGATACCCGCCGCTCACCCACCGCGGTCAACAAGTTGCCGCAGGAGAAGCCGATTGGCTGGTTCAAGCGGCACTGCATCCACCCGGTCCCATGGACCCACCAGGGCCACGGCCGTGACGTCTACCCCGGCTTTCTCCAGCTGGCCGGCTTCATCAGCATGAACCTTGACCGCCACCAGACGGCGCACTGGGACATGTTCAACCACTTGGTGCAGGGCGACGGCGACTCGGCGGACAAACACCGTGAGTTCTACGACGAGTACCTCGCTGTGATGGACCTCACAGCGGAGTACTACCTCCAGACGGTCGAGACCGTGTTCATCGAGCACCTTCTGCCGAGGGGCGAGATGCGCCATCGGGGCAAGCCTGTCGATCCCGCCGCGATCCAGCGCTGCGCGCTGATGGCGATCGAGGGCGAGAAGGACGACATCACCGGCATCGGCCAGACCCGAGCGGCACTCGACCTGACGCTCAACCTCTCAGCCGAGAAGAAAGCCTACCATCTCCAGATGGGGGCAGGTCACTACGGCATCTTCAACGGATCACGGTTCCGAACCGAGATCGTGCCGAAGATCGTCGCGTTCATGGAAGCGCATGCCGAGCCGGCGATGATTGTGCCGCCGATTTCGCGCGGCCATCTCCTTCCGGACGCCGCTGAGCCTGACCTCTCCGTTCCGGCGGCGCTGCTCACGCACGGTCCGTGCGCGGCCAGCGAGGCGGCTCGCGCGTTGCACGCGTAAACTCAGCGGGCTTGCCTGATGAAGCCCGACAGGGCGCAAGGGCGGTCAATGGACCGTGTCGCAGCCTGACGGGACGCGTGTTGTCGCTCGCTTCGGGTCGAGCGCCCCTCGCATCATGGCGTGTACGGCGTCCTGCTGGAGTTGCTGAAACCGCTTGTTCAGAGCCTCGCGCTGGTGCTGCCGCTTCTGCCCAAGCTGGTTCAGAACCCGATCCTTCTCGTCCGCAGAACCGGACCAGCCCTCCAGGCGCTCGCAGTCGAGCTGGTAGTTGAACTCGACATCAGCCAGGGCAGCCAAGGTGGCCTGGAGTGAGCCTGTCAGATCTTCGAGATGGGGACCTGCTGTCCGCATCTCCAGCACCGGTGCAGCCCATTCCTCGGCTGGAAGATCGGTCGGGTCGGACGCGTTCAGGTTCGTGATCTTGAGAAGGACGTTGGACGCGGCCACCAGATTGCCCGACGAATCTCGCAGCGGTGTCGGGTAGGGCATGAACGGGATGCGTGTACCATCCGGTCGCTCCAACACGGCCTGCACACCGCGGATGGGCTGCCCTGACTTGATGGCTACGGCCATCGGGCACTGGTCGAGCGGCAGGAGCGCCCCGTCAGGCGTGTAGATACGCCAGCACCCGCACCAGCGCGTCTTGCCGAGTTCAGGCCGGTAGCCCCATAGCTCAGCGGCCGAATCGTTGTAGTAGGTCAGCCAACCATCGGCGTCGGTCGTGTAGACCGGCGACGTGAAATCTCGGAACAGCTCGGCACGCGACGGCTCGTAGTTCCAGCCGCGGTCAGGAGCGCTGAATTCGAATTCGTCGTCGTCTGGAAACATACCGCGATCCCTCGACAAACGGGCGAGGAAATGCCCGTCCAAGCATTTCGATCGCCCCCCTCTGTCGCGGGTGCCAGCAAGCCGATGCCACCGTTACGTTGGCGGTTGCGGCTCGTCAGTGACGCAGAATGCGTCGCACTCCAGATCGTCCAGCGATACGAGATTGTGCCTCAGAGCTTCCGGGGGCGGTCGCTCCTCGACGCCATAACCGGCTCACGCCAGCCTGGGCTCTCCCGCATCGCCTCTTGCGGACACCGCTTTTTTGCACAGGCAGGAATACTGTTCAAGAGCAGTCCGAGTCTGCAATTTCTGGGGCAAGATCAAATTCCTCTACGCTCCGGTGTCGAGCGCAATTTAATCGCATGCTATGAAATAAGAAAATTCGTCGCGAGGAGCGGGATTAACTGCAGGCTGCGGTTGAAAGCCTTTTGATTGGGAGCGTGTTCGACGCAACAGCGCGTTGGCCGTTTCCGCCGAGGCGGCCTGCCGACATGCCGTCGAGGGCTTCGTGTAAGCCAACGCCAGCCGCTGCGGGAGAAGCGTGTGGGCTACCTCATGCCCAAGTCGCAAGCCGCCCGGGGGCGTGTTCTAAGAGAGAAACCGGGCAGCCATCTTCCGAGGGACACCGGAATTTCGTGGATGTGATCTACCCTGGCTTCGTGCAAGAATAGAGCGGCCTGCACGTCGTGTTTCGCGAGAGCGAGCAAGCAATGGCCGAAGTCACGCCTTTAGCGCTCCACGTTCCAGAGCCAGCGGTCCGGCCGGGCGGGGTCCCGGATTTCTCCAGCGTCAAGATCCCCAAGGCCGGGGCGGTGCCGCGTCCCGACGTCGATACCGGTTCGGAAGCGATCCGGGATCTGGCCTTCTCGATCATCCGCGTCCTGAATCGCGAGGGTGAGGCGGTGGGCCCGTGGGCCGGCCTGCTCAGCGACGATGAGCTCCGGGACGGCCTGCGGGATATGATGACCCTGCGCACCTTCGATGCGCGGATGCTGCTCAGCCAGAGGCAGGGCAAGACGTCCTTCTACATGCAGCACCTCGGCGAGGAGGCCGTGAGCTGCGCCTTTCAGAAGGCCCTCGCGCCGGGAGACATGAACTTCCCGACGTACCGGCAGGCCGGACTCCTGATTGCGAGCGGTTATCCGCTAGTGACCATGGCGTGTCAGATCTACTCGAATGCGAGTGATCCGCTGAAGGGCCGCCAGTTGCCGGTTCTGTATTCGTCAAAAGAGCACGGGTTCTTCACGGTATCGGGAAACCTTGCCACGCAATATGTGCAGGCGGTCGGGTGGGCGATGGCCTCCGCGATCAGGCGGGACACGAAGATCGCGGCGGCCTGGATTGGGGACGGCTCGACAGCCGAGTCGGACTTTCACGCCGCACTTGTCTTCGCGTCGACCTATAAGGCCCCCGTTGTGCTCAACATCGTCAACAACCAATGGGCGATCTCGACCTTCCAGGGCATTGCCCGGGGCGGGGCCGGAACCTTCGCGGCGCGCGGCCTGGGGTTCGGCATCCCGGCGCTCCGGGTCGACGGCAACGATTACCTGGCCGTCTACGCGGTCGCCAAATGGGCCATCGCGCGGGCCCGGAGCAATCTCGGGCCGACGCTCATCGAGTATGTGACCTACCGCGTCGGAGCTCACTCGACGTCCGATGACCCCTCTGCCTACCGTCCGAAGACCGAATCCGACGCCTGGCCCCTCGGCGATCCGGTCATTCGGTTGAAGAACCACCTGATCCGGCGCGGCGCGTGGTCCGAGGAGCGGCACAAGCAGGCGGAGGCCGAGATCCTCGAGTCGGTGATCGCTGCGCAGAAGGAGGCGGAGAGTTTCGGGACGCTCCATTCCGGCTCGAGGCCGTCGGCGCGGGAGATGTTCGAGGGCGTCTACGCCGAGATGCCGCCGCACCTGCTCCGTCAACGCCAGCAGGCCGGAGTGTAGGCCATGCCGCGCATGTCGATGGTCGAAGCCATCCGCGACGCGATGGACGTGATGATGGCGCGTGACGAGAGCGTCGTCGTCTTCGGCGAGGATGTCGGCTATTTCGGCGGCGTCTTCCGCTGCACTTACGGGCTTCAGCAGAAATACGGAACGTCGCGCTGCTTCGACGCGCCCGTCAGCGAATCCGGGATCGTGGGAACGGCCGTCGGCATGGCCGCCTACGGCCTGCGGCCCTGCGTCGAGATCCAATTCGCCGATTACGTGTACCCGGCCTACGACCAGATCGTGTCGGAGGCCGCGCGGCTGCGGTATCGCTCGAACGGCGAGTTCACCTGCCCCTTGGTGATCCGCATGCCGACGGGCGGCGGCATCTTCGGCGGACAGACCCACAGCCAGAGCCCGGAGGCGCTCTTCACCCACGTCTCGGGGCTCAAGACCGTCGTCCCCTCAAACCCCTACGATGCCAAGGGGCTGCTCATCGCGGCGATCGAGGATCCGGATCCCGTGATCTTCCTCGAGCCGAAGCGGCTCTACAACGGTCCCTTCGACGGACATCACGAGCGCCCCGTCACGCCGTGGTCGAAGCACGCAGCCAGCGACGTTCCGGCCGGCCACTTCGCTCTCCCGCTCGGAAAGGCGTCCATCGTTCGGGCGGGAACAGACGTCACGGTGCTGGCCTACGGGACGATGGTGCATGTCGCGCAGGCGGCCGCCGCGGAGACGGGCATCGACGCCGAGATCATCGATCTGCGGACCCTGGTTCCATACGATCTCGACACGATGGTGGCCTCCGTCGCCAAGACCGGTCGCTGCGTGGTCATCCACGAGGCGACGCTGACGTCGGGGTTCGGCGCAGAATTGGCAGCCCTCATCCAGGAAACCTGCTTCTACCATCTTGAGGCGCCGGTCGCCCGGGTTGCCGGATGGGACACGCCCTATCCGCACGCGCAGGAATGGGACTACTTCCCCGGTCCAGGACGCGTGGCGCGTGCGCTGGTCGAGACGGTGGAGGCCTGACATGGGCGAGCACCTGATCACCATGCCCGATGTCGGCGAAGGGATTGCCGAAGCCGAACTGGCCGAGTGGTTCGTGACAGTGGGCCAGTTCGTCCATGAGGACGCCGTGCTGGCCGCCGTCACCACCGACAAGGCGACCGCGGAGATTCCCTCCCCGGTGACGGGGCGCGTCGTATGGCTCGGGGGCGAGGCCGGCGACATCGTCGCTGTCGGCGCGCCGCTGATCCGCTTGGCGGTCGAGGATGCGGGCGATGCAGACCAAGTCCCCGACGGCCTCCCCACCCCGAACGCGGATCCGCCCTCCCCTGCGCCCGGCCATGATCCTGCCGCCGCGCACAGGGAGGGCGAGAAGGCGAGCGCGTCGCCGGCGGTCAGGCATCGCGCACGCAAGGCCGGAATCGATCTGGGTCGTGTGCCCGGCTCGGGGCCTTCAGGCCGCGTGACGCACGAAGATCTCGACGCCTATCTGACCGGTGACGCGCGCGGGACGGGAACGCCAAGCCCCAGTCCGAACACAACGGTCGAACAGATCAAAGTCACGGGTGTCCGCCGCAAGATCGCGGAGAAGATGACCCTCGCGGCCTCGCGCATTCCCCACATCACCTATGTCGAGGAGGTCGACGTCACGGCGCTCGAGGATCTCAGGTCGACGCTCAACGCGAACAGGCGCGCGGAGCGACCGAAGCTGACGCTGCTCCCGTTTCTGATGGGGGCTCTGGTGAGAGCCATCGCCGACCAGCCGCATCTGAACGCGCTCTACGACGATGAAGCCGGCATCCTCCACCAGCACGGCAGCGTGCATATCGGTGTCGCGACCCAGACCCCCGCGGGTCTCGTCGTTCCCGTCGTCCGGCACGTGGAGGCGCGGGACCTGTGGGACTGCGCCGCCGAACTGAACCGCCTCTCGGAGGCGGCCCGAACGGGCTCCGCCACGCGGCAGGAATTGGGCGGCTCGACGATCACCGTCACCTCGCTCGGTGCCCTGGGCGGCATCGCCTCGACCCCGATCATCAACCATCCGGAGGTCGCCATCATCGGCGTCAACAGGATCGCGATGCGGCCGGTCTGGAACGGGGCGGCGTTCATCCCGCGCAAGATGATGAATCTGTCGTCGAGCTTCGACCATCGCGTCATCGACGGCTGGGATGCGGCTGTGTTCGTCCAGCGGATCAAGACGCTCTTGGAAACGCCGGCTCTGATCTTCGTGGATGCGTAGCTCGGCACCGCCTCGTGCCGGATGTTTGCCCTGAGGCCATCTGGCTTGGACGCGGTCCCGGCCTCACGCCTGGCCCCGAGGGGCGCCCCGGTCGAAGCGCTCCAGCAGCCGCTCGGCGCGGCGCAGGTGGGGACGGTCGAGCATGGCCCCAGCCTGCCCGATCACCCCCGTCCCCGGAGAACCCGCGAAGGCCGCGACCACGGCCCGCGCTTCGGCCAGGTCCGCCTCAGAGGGCGAGAAGGTCGCGTTGATGATCGGGACTTGAGCCGGGTGGATCGCCAACTTCCCGACGAAACCGTCCCGGCGCGCCTCGCGGCATTCCCGTTCGAGCGCCGCGAGGTCCCGATAGGCGAGATGAACCGTGTCGATCGCGTCTGTCTCGGCGGCGGCCGCCGCGAGCAGGGTGAGGTCGCGCGCCAGGCGATACGGACCGGTCCAGGCTCCGGTCCCGTCGCGGTTGGTCTCGGCCCCCAGATCGGCGGAGAGGTCCTCCGCCCCCCAGGTGAGCCCGCAGAGACGCGGATGCCCCTCGGACAGGGCTGTCAGCGCGAGGACGGCGCGGGCCGTCTCGGTGGCAATGGGCAGGATCCGCGTCGCGCCGGCAGCGATGCCGCTGGCGGCCTCGAGCCGGTGGAGATGTGCATCGAGCGCGCGGATGTCAGCGCTCATGACGGCTTTGGGCAGCACGATGCCGTAAGGTCGCGCCGGCATCACAGCCGCGAGGTCATCCTCCGCCCAGCCCGTCCCGAGCGCGTTCACGCGCACGAAAACCAGCGGCCCCCCGGCGGTGCTCCCGACCTCCTCCAGGAACGCGGCGGCCTGCCGGCGCGCCGCCGCCTTACCGCTCGCGGCGACCGAGTCCTCCAGGTCGACGATGAGGGCGTCGGCGCCGGCGTTCAGCGCCGTCTCGAGCTTCCGCGGCGCGTCGCCCGGAACGAACAGCAGCGCGCGCATCGGCGTCACGCTCCGCTCGTTGCGGGCCGACGGCGCATGAAGGCCTGCCTGCGGCACTCGGCAACCAGAACTTCGTCCTGCCGGTAGGCCCGGTGGATGAGATCGACGATCCCCGCATCGGCGCGGGAGCGCGAGACGCGTTTGGCCGCCACCTCGGTGGTCACGCGGATGGTGTCACCCTCGAAGAGCGGGGCCGGGAAGCGCACCTCGGTCATGCCGAGGTTGCCGATCGTGGTGCCCAGCGTCAGGTCGTTGACCGCGATGCCGATCATCAGCCCGAGCGTGAACAGCGAGTTCATCAGCGGCCGACCCCACTCCGTCTCGGTCGCGCAGAAATGCGCGTCGATGTGGAGGGGCTGCGGGTTGAGTGTCATGCTCGAGAACAGGATGTTGTCCGTCTGCGTCACCGTGCGGGTGAGCCGATGGGACAGGACCGCGCCGACCTCGAAATCCTCGTAATAGAGGCCGCCCCGCGGATGGGGCGCGTGGGAGGAGGGAGTCATTCGGATTCCGCCTGCGTCAGGGTGAACAGGCTGGCGCCCTCCGCCACCTGCAGGCCGGGCTCGGCCATCACCGCGCGGACCGTACCGTCTGCCGGTGCGGTGAGCGTGTGCTCCATCTTCATCGCCTCGATGGTACCGAGGCGCTGGCCGCGCGCGACACGGTCACCGGGCGCCACATGGACGGCAACAATCCGGCCGTGCATCGGTGCGGTGACGTCACCCGCCTGCGCCGTCTGCGCCGAGGCGACCTCCGCCGGATCGGGCGCCTGAAGGCTGATCTGGCGCCCTCCGTGCAGGACGAGAATCCCGCACCCGGTGGGCACGACCTCGATCATCCGGTCTTCAGCCGCGTGGGTCGGACAGGCTTTCCCCCGGTAGCGGACCTCCGGCAGGCCGCGCGCGCCGGGATCCGGCCAGACCAGGATGACCTCGTCGCGCCGACCGTCGATCCGGAGCGGCCAGGGCTGTCGGCGCGGCGCGCCGAGCTGAAAGCCGTCGGCGCAATCCCAGGGTGAGGCTGCCCTGCCCTCCATGGACTGCGGCTCGAAGCCCAGCAGCGCCAGCACCCCAAGGCCGATGCAGGCCGGGTCGATGTCCGACGGGAACTCCGCGAGCCTGTCCCGCTGGCGCTCGATCAAGGAGGTGTCGTACCGGCCGGCCTGGACGGCCTCGGACGCGGTCAGGCGCCGCAGGAAGGCGAGGTTCGTCCGCGGCCCGGCAACGCGCGTCGCCTCGAGCGCCTGATGCAGGCGTGCGATGGCCTCGGCGCGTGTTGGGCCGTGGGCGATCAGCTTGGCGATCAGCGGGTCGTAGTGAGGGCCGACGACGTCGCCGGCACGCAGGCCCGTATCGACGCGCACGGCCTCGGGCAGGCGCAGCACGTGGAGCTGGCCGGTCGAGGGCAGAAAGCCCGCCGCCGGATCCTCGGCGTAGAGCCTCGCCTCGATCGCGTGCCCCTCGATCCGCAGATCGTCCTGGCTTGCGGGAAGCGGCTCGCCGGCCGCGACCTTGAACTGCCACGCGACGAGGTCGAGGCCGGTAATCGCCTCGGTGACCGGATGCTCCACTTGGAGACGGGTGTTCATCTCCATGAACCAGAAGCTCTCGGGCGTGAGGGCCTGGTCCCCAGCGACGATGAATTCGACCGTTCCGGCGCCGACATACTCGACCGCCCGGGCGGCATCGAGGGCGGCCTGCCCCATCGCCGCGCGCACCGCCGCCGTCATGCCCGGTGCGGGCGCCTCCTCGATGACCTTCTGATGGCGGCGCTGCAGGGAACAGTCGCGCTCGAACAGGTGGACCGCGCCGCCCTGCGCGTCGCAGAAGACCTGAACCTCGATATGGCGCGGGTTCGGCACGTACCGCTCGAGCAGGACCTGCGCATTGCCGAAGGCGCTTGTGGCCTCGCGTCGCGCACTCTCGAGGGCCTCGGCGAAGGCTGTCGGCGCATCGACGCGCCGGATCCCCTTCCCGCCCCCGCCGGCGACCGCCTTGATGAGCAAGGGATAGCCGATCGTGTCGGCCTCGGCGCGCAGGTGATCGCTGTCTTGGTCCTCGCCCTGATAGCCTGGGACGATGGGCACGCCGGCTGCCGCAACAAGTTCCTTGGCGCGATGTTTCAGGCCCATGGCCCGGATCGCCGCGGCGGGCGGCCCGACGAAGACGATGCCGGCCTCCGCACAGGCCTCCGCGAGGTCCGGATGCTCGGACAGGAAGCCATATCCTGGATGGAGGCAATCGGCCCCGGCCCGCGAAGCGGCCTCCACGATCCGATCGATCCGCAGGTAGGAATCCAGGGCCGGCGCCGGCCCGATCGGGTAGGCTTCGTCGGCCAGGGTTACGTGCAGGGACGCGCGGTCGGCCTCCGAGTAGACCGCGACCGTCCGCATCCCGAGGCGCCGCGCCGTGCGCAGGATCCGGCACGCGATCTCGCCGCGATTGGCGACGAGGACGGAGGTGAGGGGCCGGGTCATCGGTGGACGCCTCACATCCGGAACAGGCCGAAGCGCGTCTCGTCGACCGGTGCGTTGAGGCAGGCCGATAGAGCCAGCCCGAGCACCCGCCGGGTCTCCTCGGGCAGGATGATGCCGTCATCCCAGAGCCGGGCCGTGGCGTAGTAGGGCGAGCCTTCCGCCTCGAACGCGGCGCGGATCGGCTGTTTGAACGCCTCCTCGTCGCGGGCGGTCCAGGTTTCGCCCGCAGCCTCGATGTTGTCGCGCCGGACGCTGGCGAGCACGCTCGCCGCCTGCTCGGCGCCCATGACGGAGATGCGCGCGTTCGGCCACGCGAACAGAAACCGGGGCGCGTAGGCGCGCCCGCACATGCCGTAATTGCCGGCGCCGTAGGACCCGCCGACGAGAAGCGTCAGCTTGGGGACGGCGGCGGTGGCGACAGCCGTGACGAGCTTGGCGCCGTTGCGCGCGATCCCGCCGGCCTCGGCGTCGCGCCCAACCATGAAGCCGACGATGTTCTGCAGGAACAGCAGAGGAATGCGCCGCTGGCAGCACAGCTCGATGAAATGCGCGCCCTTCAGCGCGCTCTCAGAGTAGAGGATGCCGTTATTGGCCAGTATTCCCACCGGCATGCCCCAGAGCCGCGCGAAGCCGGTGACGAGGGTCGTGCCGTAGAGCCGCTTGAACTCATCAAATTCCGACCCGTCGACGATCCGGGCGATCAGTTCCCGGGCATCGTATTGTTTGCGCAGATCGACCGGCACGATCGCGTCGAGGTCGCCCGGATCGAGGCTGGGTTCGACGGGCGGCCGGATATCCAAGTCCGGCTGCTTGCGGGTGTTCAGGGTGCCGACGATGCGGCGCAGGATTGCGAGCGCGTGCGCGTCGTCGGCAGCCTCGTGGTCGGCGACTCCGGACAGCCGGGTATGGACCTCCGCGCCGCCGAGTTCCTCGGCCGTCACGATCTCGCCGGTCGCCGCCCGCACCAGGGGCGGGCCTCCGAGGAAAATCGTGCCCTGGCCGCGCACAATCACGCTCTCGTCCGACATGGCCGGCACGTAGGCGCCCCCGGCCGTACACGAGCCCATGACGCAGCTGATCTGCGGAATACCGGCCGCCGAGAGCCGGGCTTGGTTGTAGAAGATGCGGCCGAAATGATCACGGTCGGGAAAGACCTCTGCCTGCTGCGGCAGGTTGGCGCCGCCCGAATCGACTAGATAGAGGCAGGGTAGACGGTTCTCTCCCGCGATCTCCTGGGCGCGCAGATGCTTTTTGACTGTCAGGGGATAGTAGGTGCCACCCTTGATCGTGGCGTCGTTGCAGACGATCATGACCTCGCGGCCGAAGACCCGGCCGATGCCCGCGATGAGGCCGGCCCCGTGGATCGCGCCGTCATAGAGTCCATAGGCGGCCAACGTCCCGATCTCGAGGAAGGGGGAGCCCGGATCCAGCAGCTGCACCACGCGATCGCGCGGCAGCAGTTTGCCGCGCGCGAGATGCCGGGTGCGGGCTTTCTCGGAGCCACCCGCGGCGACTATCGCGCGGCGCTCCCTGAGGGTGCTGCGCAGATCGTCCCAGGCGGCCCGGTTCTCGGCGGCAGCCTCGGAGGTCAGGTCGGCGCTGGTGCTCAGGATCGCCACGCGTCACCTCAGCCTGGGGATCGGGCGAACAGCTCGCGCCCAATCAGCATGCGGCGAATCTCGCTGGTGCCCGCCCCGATTTCGTAGAGCTTGGCGTCACGCAGCAATCGGCCGGCCGCGTAATCATTGGTGTAGCCGTTGCCGCCGAGGAGCTGGATGGCATCGAGGGCGCACTGGGTCGCCCGTTCGGCCGCGAACAGGATCGCCCCTGCTGCATCCTCGCGCGTGGTCTCGCCCCGATCGCAGGCCCGGGACACGGCGTACACATAGGCGCGCGCCGCGTTGGCCTGCACGTAGATGTCGGCGAGCTTGCCCTGGACCAGCTGGAACGAGCCGATCGGCTGGTCGAACTGGCGCCTCTGACGGACATAGGGCGTCACCACGTCGAGGCAGGCCCGCAGGATTCCGAGCGGACCGGCCGCGAGCACGACGCGCTCGTAGTCGAGGCCCGACATCAGCACGCCGACGCCGCCGCCGACCGGCCCGAGCACGTTTTCCTCCGGCACTTCGCAATCCTCGAAGATCAGCGCCGAGGTGTCGGAGCCGCGCATGCCGAGCTTGTCGAGCTTCGGCCCCGTCGAGAAGCCGGGGAAGTCTCGCTCCACCAGGAAAGCCGTGATGCCATGCGCGCCGGCCTTCGGATCAGTCTTGGCGTAGACCACGAATGTTTCCGCAACAGGCCCGTTCGTGATCCACATCTTGGAGCCGTTGAGGCAGAAGCGGTCGCCGCGCTTCTCGGCGCGCAGGCGCATGCTCACCACGTCCGATCCCGCTTCCGTTTCGGACATGGCAAGCGCCCCAACTCGCGTTCCCGCGATCAGGGCCGGGAGATAGCGGCGCTTCTGCGCCTCCGTGCCGTTGCGTCGAATCTGGTTGATGCAGAGGTTCGCGTGCGCGCCGTAGGACAGACCGACGGAGCCGGAGGCTCGCGACACCTCCTCCATGGCGACGCAATGCTCCAGATATCCGAGTCCGAGCCCGCCGAACGCCTCCTCCACCGTTATCCCGTGCAGGCCCAGGGCGCCCATCTCGGGCCAGAGGTCGCGCGGGAAGGCATTGCTGCGGTCGATCTCGTCCGCGCGCGGCGCGATTCTTCTTTGGGCGAAGGTGCGCGCGCTCTCACGAACCGCGTCGGCGACTTCGCCGAGACCGAAATCGAAGTCGCGTGCGGCGTCCCGGATCATCGGCTGCCTCCCACGGGTGGTTCGGAATTATAAGCCCAAGTCTCGTCGAAGGGGCTACCATCCTTAAGCAGAATCGTGCGCCGACGCACCGGAAACGGCGCGCGCGCGAGGTGCTGGGGACGACGGCCATGACTGCAGACGGTGTGCTCAGTTACGTGCACGGAGCCGACACGACGCCCCTGATCGGCTGTACGATCGGGCAGATGCTCACGCGCGCCGCCGCGTTGTGGCCCGATCGCGTTGCCCTGATCGCGGACGGCCAGCGGCTGAGTTGGGCCGAGCTCGACGACCACGCTACGCGTCTGGCCGCCGGCTTTCTCGCCCTCGGGCTGAAGGTGGGCGATCGCATCGGGATCTGGTCGCTCAACAATAGCGCCTGGGTGCTCACCCAGTTCGCTGCCGCCAAGGCGGGGCTGATCCTCGTCACGGTCAATCCGGCCTATCGGCTGACGGAGCTTGAGTTCGCCCTGAACAAGGTCGGATGCGCGGCGCTGGTCACCGCGACGCGGTTCAAGAGCAGCGAATTCCTGAGCATGGTGAATGCCCTGGCTCCGGAGCTCGCCTCCGCGGCTCCGGGCGCTCTCCACGCCGCACGCCTGCCCGCGCTTCGGCTCGTGATCCGGATCGGACGTGAGCCGACACCTGGCACGCTCGCCCTCGGAGACGTGGCGGATCTCGGGGGCACCGGGCACGGAGCGATCGCCGCCCTGGGCGAGAGCCTGCAATGCGACGATCCCGCGAACATCCAGTTCACGAGCGGCACCACCGGCACGCCGAAGGGCGTGGTGCTGTCGCACCACAACATCCTCAATAACGGCTACTTCGTTGGGCGGACGATGTGCCTTGGCCCTGACGACCGTATCTGCATCCCGGTGCCGCTCTATCACTGCTTCGGCTTGGTCATGGGCAACCTCGCGGCTCTCACATCCGGTGCGGCCATGGTTTACCCGGGCGAGGGCTTCGACCCGCTCGCGACGCTGCGCTCCGTCGCCGAAGCGCGCTGCACGGCCATTTACGGGGTGCCGACCATGTTCCTTGCGGAACTCGATCACCCGGATTTCGACACGTTCGACCTATCGAGCCTGCGAACCGGCATCATGGCCGGTGCGCCATGCCCGGTGCCGCTGATGCAGCGTGCCATCGAGCGGATGAACCTCTCCGAGATGACGATCTGCTACGGAATGACGGAGACGAGCCCGGTCAGTTTTCAGAGTGCTGTCGACGATCCCTTTGAGCGTCGCGTGTCGACGGTCGGACGCGTGCACCCGCATCTGGAGGTGAAGATCGTCAACGTGTCCGGGCGCGTCGTCCCGCGCGGCGTGACGGGCGAACTCTGCACCCGGGGCTACAGCGTCATGCGCGGCTATTGGGCGGAGGCCGAGCAAACCGCCGCCGTGCGGGATGAGGCAGGCTGGCTGCACACGGGCGACCTCGCCATCCTGGATGGGGACGGGTTCTGCCGCATTGTCGGTCGGATCAAGGACATGGTGATCCGCGGCGGCGAGAACATCTATCCACGCGAAGTCGAGGAGTTCCTCTATCGTCATCCTGCGGTCCAGGATGTTCAGGTTTTCGGCGTGCCGGATCCCCGATATGGCGAGGAGGTTTGCGCTTGGATCCGACTTCGGCCCGGCGCCTGCGCGACGGCCGAGGATCTGAGGGATTTCTGCGCAGGCCAGATCGCCCACCAGAAAATCCCGCGCTACATCGAGTTTGTGGACGCGTTCCCGATGACGGTCACAGGCAAAGTGCAGAAATACCTGATGCGCGAGGCGATGATCGACAAGATTTCAGATAAAACGGTGGCAGGACATCGCACTGAAAGTTCCTGACCTTTGCCCCGGGACATTTTGGAGATCATCAACCTGCCATCGCAAGCTTGCTGAGGCTAATCCCGACTCAAATATTGCGCAAACGTCGAGGGAAGATCCGGTTCTGACTTTCACGACCTTCGGTCCGATCGTTGGGAGGCGCGTGCACAGGCTGGCGACAGCGAGCCCGATCAGCACGACAGAGATCAGGACGGTCAGGAGGCGGGGTGCCGAGAGGTTGAGCATGAGCTAACCTCGCGCTGCGCGGTCACCGAGGCGTAGAACAGCTCGACACGAAGCTGGCGGACAATCGGAGCGAGGACATGGGGTTTTTCGCACGCCGCAGCCGTTATCTCGTCGACCTCACTGCCGTCCTGTGTTCGTTGGCAACAGTCACAATGGCCGACGACGGCCGTGGCCTGCGGCGAGGTGGGGACCCGCAGCAAATCAGCATCTCCGGCCTCTCGTCCGGCGCCGCGATGGCGGTCCAATACGCGGTGGCCCATTCCGGCACCGTCACGGCTGTGGGGGCTGTCGCGGGGCCGCAATGGGCCTGCGCCGGTGGAAGTCTGTCACGCGCGGTCAACGCCTGCATGTGTGGCCGCGACGCGCTCACTCCGACGATCGACACGGCCCATCGCTTGGCCGCCAGCGGCGCGATCGACAATCTTCCCTCCGGAAAGCCGCAATCCCTGCGCCGGTCGTGGGTGTTCCAGAGCCCTGCCGACGAAACCGTCACAGCGGCGTCGGGGAGAGCGGACGCAGTCTTTCTTAAGGCCTTTATCGGTTCGGAACCGGAACTCGACCGCGGCAACGCCGCCGACGGGAGCGACCGGGCCGGGCACGGCATCATCTCACCCGGGGGCACGGATGCATGCGCCTACGACGGTATGGAGGCAAGCTTCATCCGGCGATGCGGCGCGGAGGACAACCCGGGTAAGATGTTCCACGCGTTGTTCGATGCGCAGGCACCATACGATCCGAACCGGCGCGGGCCGCAAGTCCCAGCATCCGAGGTGTGGGCATTCGATCAGCAGCACCTCATCGAACAGGTAAAATCCAGTCATCCGACCCTCGCGAATGACTACCTCAATGCATTCTGGTTCTGGTGGCCGGACAAGAGCGCCCGACGCAGTAACCTCGATATGGCCTCGAGAGGGTACATCTACGTGCCGCCCTCATGCCGTACGGTGGGCAGCTCCTGCCGCGTGCACATTGCGCTCCATGGCTGCAAGCAGGACGCCCGGCAGTTCGCGCAGCAGGCCGGCTACAACGAATGGGCGGAGCGCTACAGAACCATCATTGTCTATCCGGCCATCGCGCCGAGCGAGGCGGTGCCCGGAGCCGTCTGCCGTTTGCCAGCTCTCGACGGCGTGGCCGACGCCGGATGGATCGAGCCGAACCCGAACGGCTGCTGGGACTGGTGGGGATATCTCGACACGTCCGCGCATAAAGGGCGCTACCTCACGAAGCAGGCGCCACAGATGCGGGCTCTCGAGGGCATCATCGCCGAGGTGACGGCGCCCAGCCTGGATTGAAAAACCTGTGGCGGATGAACGCCTGCAGCGCAAAACCAGTCTCGTGAGTTCGGCTGCGCGTTTTTACGATCACTGCGCGAGGAGGGTTCTGCAAACACCACAGACCGGATCAGGATTTGGCGCTCAACAGGGACCGAATGCTCAGGTCTTCAGAACGATGCAGGCACCACCCACCGCTTATCCGAGAGCCAGAACAGATCTGCCATCGTTACCTCCAAGCCGCAGAGCGGCCGTCCGGAGTCACAGAACGGCGATCCCTGCAACAGCTTGGTCCGCTTCATACCCTAAGCACATGTGTTGGTGGCGACGGGAAACTCACGCCTGGTAGGCGGCTCCGGACGCGCTGATGCGCGTCCTGTCCGGTGACGACGTTCCGAAGGCAACGCTGGATTCGGTTGCCGCCAGCGTATCCAGCCGCTGTTGTCATCAAGCGCATCGGAAACGCGAGCAAACAATGGAAAGGCATTTTTCAATTATTAATCCACGTCGAGCAAAATTCATCCACCGTCACATGCATCGGTCCGGCGTAGTAATCAATGGTCATTTTCTGCAAAATGAAAGGTTACAGGCGTCGTATTAGTAGCGGCTCCGCCATAGCGACCGTGTGTCTCATGCAGATTGGGAACGCGTGCTTCGCAGCCGAGCTCGATCGGGAATATTCCACGACGATACGCGGCGATCTATACAGTTCGACGGTGGGCGTGCCTGGCAGTGGTGCGGCTGACAAATACCAGAACCTGAAGATCGGCGCGGCCGCCGCGGTCAATCACCTTTTCGATGTACCGGACGGGAAGGGCAGCATGTCCGACCTTCCGCAGTCGGGACGGGACAACGACCCGGTATCGCGTCAGATCGGCTCGAACTCTATCCTGGAAACAACTCAGTCTGGTGCGAACAATCGGCTGTCCAACACGCAGTCCGATTCATCGACGCTCGTTGCCATCCAGCGCGGGTACCACAACGAGATCCAATCCGAACAAAGCGGTCGGGACAACTTCTCCAGGCTTGATCAGTTCGGTTCGTACAACACTATCACCGGGTTTCAGAGCGGGTCTGGCAATACGGCCACCATCACACAGGTCGGCCAGTACCAGGCCGTCGTGTACGCGCAGAGCGGCACGGCCTCAACGCTGACGGTCCGTCAGCGCTGACAGGCCACCGAGATCGCGCGATGCGCCGGGGCGGCTGCAGGCCGTCACTCGGCTGCCAGCCTCCTATCCCGGCGACGCGCGGCTTGGTCTGAGCCGTCGGGCCGGACGATCCGCCCGCAAAGCCGTCAATCGTCGAGTCGAATTGCGTTCGGGTCCGATCGGTCCGGCTTGGTCGCCGGCACGTTTTCGTGCAGCCAGTCACCCGACGATTGCGGCGTCCGCAGCATCGGGGCTGCGCGCCGCACTGGTTCCGAAGGGGTCGCCTCGTCGATTACGGCCGGAGGCGAGGACGGCGGGGGCACGAGGGACCTCTGGTTCTGCGGTCCGAAGCTGTCGACGCATCGCCGGAGCGCGACCGGATCGGGCAGCAGCGTGCAGTCGTTCACGTTGGACGGAACCTGCGCCGACGCCGGGGCGGACGCCAAGCATAGGAGAGTCCAGACACAGCAGCGCGGCCTCATCCTCATCTCCCTGACGGGGTGACTTGCAGGATCTCGATGCTGCTCGGCTCACCGGGTCTGGGCTTGCGCTTGACGGGGGGCGCCGCCGGGATAGGCGGAGCTCCCTGCTGAGGGCCATTGGCCGCCACCCGGCCCGCGTTGCCGGCCGCGGGCGGCAAGCCCCGGCCGTTCAATCGGCCGATGCGAACCACAACTCCTTCAACGCGCTGGGTCGCGGCGTTGAACGAGCATTCGTACGTGATGCGCACCCATTCGCGCTGCGGGTTCATGAACCGGATGGAGTCGCCCTTGTAGCGCACGATCATCCCGCCCGCGGCGGGCGGGTCGGCCTCCTGGAAGATGCCGCCGTAGGGGCGGGTGAGCCATTCGAAGTCAAAGGGCGCCTCGTTCTCGATCCGTGAAGCGCAGACCTGCGAGGCGCGCTCAGCGCTGCTGCGCACGCAGCCCGCGTCGCAGGTGGTCGGCTTGGTCTCGCCGGGCGGCGGAGCTTCCGCTCTGGGCGCCTCCGCTTTCGGCGCGGCGCTCTCCACGGCCTGCGCAGACACGAGCCCCATCGCCGAAACGGCGAGAGCGAGGCCGATCGGCCCCGCGCGGTGGGTAGCGGGCTTGGTGGCGCTCCGATTACCGGTCCTCACCGCCTCCGCCCAATAGTCACGAATCCGCTGCACCTTATCCACGCGCTCACTCCCGCTCGCCAATTGTCATTGCTGGACGAAGCGGAGCCACGTGGCCGCCGCCGCCCAGAGGAACTTCCCTGCAGACTCGGACGTTTCCCGGGTCCGGAGCTGGAAACACCAGGTCACGCGCGACCGCACGTGCGGACGGCGGCGTTCCGCGTGCCAAACGGACAGCGCCATGCGATTACCGCTCACATTCGTACTCGGTCTCGCGTCCGTGTCGGCCGCCTACAGCCAGACGAGCCTCCTGACGCGACCGATCGAAAGGCCGTCCGTCAACATCAACGACTGCACGTTCGTGCGCGATCCGACGACGTTGCGGGACTGTCTTGATCTCGTTGAAGGTCAGCGTCTCGGCCCGACGATCATGCGGAGCCCCCCGGATCCCATCGTCAGCCCGCAGCTTCTCGAGCAAGCCAAGCCCGATCCGCGGAGCCCGCGCAGCGACGGCAGCGCGGCGGCTCGCCGCCCCGCTCTGCGACCAGTCGGCTTCGACCCGGTCCGCGTGGAGCAGGCCCAGCCGCGGCGCCGACGCGCCGTCGATCAGTAGGTTCGCCGAACGAGACATCGTTGCTCGCTGCCGCCGACCGCCATGCAAAGCTCGTCCTCGGAACGCGCCACCACCTCGCGTCGCCGGACCTCGGTGCCAGTCTTGGACGAGCTTGCCTTGAGGCTTGCCCTGCGCCGGCCGATTGAGAGCTCGGCCGGCGATGCGGCTGGAGCGGCGGCGAAGAGCGGGGATGCGGCTGGCATCGGCACGGCGGCTCCGGCGCCTGTCTCGCGCCGAAGCGAAGCCCAGCGTCCAGCCGGCGCCCAATCCTCCACCACCCGGCCGGTGATGATCTGGACGTAGTCGCGCGTCTCCTGCGGCATGCCGGAGGCTCCGGCCAGCCACCGCTCGACTCGGCCGGGACCGGCATTGTAGGCCGCCGCCGCCAGGCCGAGATTGCCGAAGCGGACCGTGTGATCGCGCAGCAGTTCCGCGGCCTTGATGACAGCTTGGCTCGGGTCGAACGGATCGGTCAGGCCGCGCTCCAGCGCGGTCGCCGGCATGAACTGCGCGATACCCAGCGCGCCCTTGGGGCTGACCGCGTCCGCGCGCAGGCCACTCTCCTGCCGAAGCAGGCGGTAGAGGAAGTCGTAGGGCAGTCCGGTGCGCGAGGCGGCATCGGAGATCAGGAGATTGTAGCTCACCGCCCTTCCAACCTGCCACGTGTCCCACAAGCGCGCCGCCGGCGACGCGGGGACTGTGCCCACCGTGAGGCTCAGGTCCGGGACAATGTTGACGACCACGACCACCGGTCCCGCAAGGTCGCGGAGGTTGACAACCGTGTCCGACACGACATTCGCCACCGGTGCGGGGAACCCGGCCGGGGCGCGCGGAGCCGGCAGGTCCTGCGCGACGCCCCCAAGAGGCGAGATCACACTTAGCCCTCCGGTCAGGACGGCCAGCAGGCAGTGGAGGCGCGGGTGCATGGTCAGTTTTTCACCGCGACGACCACCTCTTCGGCCGGCGCCTGGGCCACGACTTCGACCGGGACGTCCCCCTTGTCGCGGAGCAGGTATTCGTCGACGAGGCGCCGGCCGAGGCTCGGATCCCGGAAGCGCCACAACCCCTTGCGCGCGCCCTCCATGACCGTCGAGTACACGGCGAGTTCGATGGCCTCGCGCACCGCCATCTGCGTCGGCTCGTTGCGGGTTATTCCGGCATCGACAGCGAGCAGCTTGTTGAGCGCGGTGTAGCGGTAGGTGCTGCTGTCCAGGGCGACCGAGTAGATGGTCTTGGTCACCGTCACACTGCCGAGCACCTCGCCGGTCTGAACGGAGACGATCCGCATCCCGACCGTGACGATGTCACGGCGGTACTTCACGTCGCCACCGATCCCGAGGTAGCGCGCCCCGAGGCCGCCCGTGATGGTGTTGGCATCATAGCCAAGAATGCCGCCCTCGACGATCAGGCCGGCGAAGCGGACGGGCGGGAGCGGCTTGACGTTGTCGGGGGAGAACTCCGTGCGGGTGGCGCGGATGAGCTGGCGCTCCTGTAGCACGTCGGCGAGGCCGGCGCGCTCGACGACGCGGAACCACGAGCCGTTGCCCGCCCGGCGCAGGGCGTCGACCACAAAGGCTCCGCCGCCCTGCGTCACCGCGCGCGAGTATTCGGCATAGTTGTCGTTGGGCTTGTTCTGTCCGGTCAGGTCCGGGAAGTTGTAGACCGCGATGTCGATGCTGCGCAGCGGCGGCGGCAGGCTCGTCAGATTGAGGCCGGTGGCCGATTGCGGCGTGATCGTGGGCGCCTGCAGCAGCGGGTCGGTGACCCACGACGGCATGCAGGCGCAAGAGGAGAGGAGGATCGCCACCGTCAGGGCGCGACCCAGCAACTTGCAAATCAAGACACTAATCCCCTGCTTGATGCCGCTCTTGTTAGTTAATACTAATCTTAGAGCATCAAGATTAAAACTTTATCATGGCCCCGACGGAACGGTGACCTGCGTGACTGTTTGGCCATCGTTGATCGTGACCTGCACATTCGCGCCAATGCGCTGGAAAGAGATGTTCGTGCCCTGGAAGCTGAAATTGCCGCTGTTCTGCGCGTTCTCGCCGAAGATGGCCGAGGTGATCTTGTTGGCGAGTGAGCTGTAGAGCTGGGACTGCAGTTGCTGGGCGAAGAGCTGCCCGGGGCTCTGCTGCGTCGTCTGCTGCTGGAGCGCGCTCTGGATCGCATTTCGACGCTGCTCTTCGCGCTGGTAGAAATTCTGCGCCGTGGCTTCGGATTGCAGCCACGACCCGTTCAGCGGGCTGCCTCCGAAGGCCGGATTGACCGGCTGATAGATCAGGTTGCCGGCCTGCGCCCCGGAGGCGGCGAGTGCGAGCAGCGCCGAGGCAGCGATAAGCGTGGTGCGCATCCTCAATCCCTTTTCAGATCAAGCTTATCGGCTCTGGACGACAGTCACCGGCTTGCCGGTTCCGCTCTGGGTGATCGCGTTGCTCAGGTTGGAGCCGTTCTGCTGGCTCATGACCGCGGCACCCTGACCTTTGAGCGTGATGTCGGTCCGATTGTTGTCCCCGTTCTGCTGGACGCCGACGGTGTTGGGGCCGCTCGTTGCGACGGCGGCCGCGTTACCGGAGCCGTTCTGGACGAGGAACAGGACGTTCTGGTCGCCACGCATCGCCACGGTCGCCGCGTTGGAGGAGCCGACCTGCTGCGTCGTCGCGACGGAGCGGCCCTGCTGGTCGAGGTTCAGCGTATTGGACTGACCCGACTGGGTGATCGAGGCCTGGTTGCCGCCGACCGAGAGGAGCGGGATCGGTATCGTTTCGCGGCCGATCACCGCGTATTCCTGGGCTGGCCTGACCATCTGCGCTTCGGGAGTCATCACAGCTTGCGCTACCGCCGGAGAGGCCCAGACCGCTGCGAGCAGGATCAGGACGACCGGGGGAGCAGCGGCCACCTTCCTAAAGTCGATCATGACTGTCCTCGCATTCAGCGCTGATCTCGCCTGACGTCACCCGCAGATGCGCCTTGTAGTTCGCCCCGACCTCGACGCTGAAAGTCAGATGTCCTACCGCGCTCGCCTGAGGTGGGACGGTCTCGAAGGCGCCCCCCTGGTTGAGCACTGAGGATCCTGATGGTCCGGTTTTCACGACGCGTAGCTGGTAGGTACCTGGTCTCGGATCTGTCGTGAAGACCAATCCTGTCAGGGAGACCGTGCCGGCCGTTACTTGCCGAGTCAACTCACAGCGAATTGCCGGGGGTTCGATCGCAGACATTACAGGCATGATGTGACCTCACGGCTACAGTAACGGATGAGGGCCGCGCTGTGCAGCGCGGCCCTCACTCGCCTCGTGGTGCTCGTCCGCTTCGCGGGCGAGAGGCTTAGCGCTGCCGGGCGGTGATCGTGTTGTTCATGCCGGACTGGGTGCTGACCACGGTGTTGTTGCTGGCGATCTGGGTCAGGCTCGCGACGTTGCCCGAGCCAGACTGGGAGTAGGTTGCGCGGTTGTCGTTGCCGATCTGGTCCACAGTAGCGCGGTTGTCGTTGCCAGACTGGGTGCCGGTGATCGTGTTCCAGTTGCCGGTCTGGGTCAGCGTCGCGGACACGCCGATGAGGCCGGACCCGTTCTGCGTGGACGTGATGGTGTTGTTGGCGCCGGTCTGGGTCGAGATCAGCATCGCCATATCACCCTGCGTGCTCGTCAGGGTGTTCGAGTTACCGCCCTGCTGGATCGCATTCAGGGTGCTGTTGTGGCCGGTCTGCGAATAAGTGGCCTTGTTGTAGCTGGTCAGCTGCTGAACGGTTGCGTTGTCACTGGATCCATTCTGAGAACCCTTGATCGTGTTCCAATCACCGGTCTGCGTCAGGGTTGCGAAGATGCCAGTGGCGGTGCCGGTGCCGGTACCATTCTGCGTGTTGGTGATCGTGTTGTTGTTGCCGTTCTGGTCCGAGGTGAGATTGGCATACGCGCCAGTCTGATTATTGGTCAGCTCATTGTTATTATGGCGCTGGCTCACCGAAGCGAAGAGATTCGAACCGTTCTGGGTGTTGGTCAGAATGTTCTCGTCGCCGCTCTGAAGCGCAGCCGGGCGAGTGGCAACCTGAGCGCCTGTGAGCGTCTGAGCGTAGACGTCCCAAGCCGCGCCCGGACCGCTGAGCGTGTTGCTCCCGCGTCCGCTCTGCGTCGACGTGGCCGTATTTCTGGAGCCCGTCTGCTCCAGGCCTGCGTAGTTCCCGGTGCCTCTGTTCTGGGTCACAGTCGCGGTATTGCGGCCACCATTATGCTGGCGGACAAGCGCCTCGCTGGAGGATCCGAACTGATTCACGGTCATCGTGTTGTCGTTGCCCTCAACCTGCGTGAGGGAGGCGACGTTGCTGTTGCCCAGCTGATTCAGCGTGAGCGTATCACCCGCAGAGTACTGCTGACCGGTACGAGCGTTGTTGTCGCTGCCAACTTGGTTGACCGAGAGCTTGCCGTTGTTCACGCTCAGGAATTGCGCGCCGTAGGCATAGTTGCCAGAGCCGAGCTGACCGAACGAAAGAGAGCTGCTGGAAACGCCAATGTTTTGCGTGCCGACGACAGTGTTGTCGGTACCGCCCTGAACGGTCTTGATCGAACTGTTGTTGCTCGCGCCATTCTGATTGAGCGTGGCATTGTTGCCCGAGCCGACCTGCGTCGCCTCGATGGTGCTGGAGGAGGTGTTCGACTGCGTCGCGGTGACGAGGTTGGGCTTACCGGAGGAGGTGCCGATCTGACCAACCGTGATGGAGCTGTTGCTCGTGTTGGAGTCCTGACCGGTAACCACCTGGTTGCCGCGGCCCGCCTGCCGCACCGTCTGCGTGTTGTAGCTGCCGCTCTGCTGCAGGTTGAACTCGCCGTTGGTCGAGAGCGTCTGGCGCAGGTCGATAGTGCCGTTGTTGGACGCGTCGTTCTGGGTAATCCGGTCGCTGCCCGAAGCCACGCCGTTCTTGCCGCTCAGAACCGAACCTGAGGCGGACTTGCCGTTGCTGTTGCCGCGCTGCTGAAGCTCGACCGTGCCGCTCTTGCCAGCCTGGAGAATGTTGGCACTGTTGCCGTCGCCGCGCTGCAGGCCCTGCACGGCATCGCCCAGCCTGTTGTAGCTGCCGGTCTGGCTGACGGTCAGGTTGTTGCCGCCGCCGCTCTGCTGGAACGCTGTACCGTCCTTGCCGACCGTATTGTTGCCGCCGCCATTGGTCTCAGACAGCACGCCGCCGTCATCGTTCTGGCTCAGCGTGATAGTGTTGCGGGCACCGGTGCCGTCCTGGCTGGTGTAGGCGCGGTTGTTGTCGGCGTAGGCCGAAGCCGCGATCGCGCAGGCGGCCACGCTCATCGACAGGCCGAGAATATGCTTTTTCATGGAATGTAGTTCCCTTCGACAGCCCGAATTCGCTGGACGCGTCGTCTTCATGCGCCGCGTCAGGTTCCATTTTGGGACATCAGTCTCCGCCAGAACCTTAGGCGTTTATTAACTGATACCCATAAGCCGTCTAGTCATAAAATTTTCCCTAAGCAGTTTTCGCCGGGGAATTTCGTTTATTTACCACAAGGCCTCTGCGCTAAAGACTGTAATTAATGTGGCTATTCTGACTGAAAACGCGCAGCACTACATGCCCCGTGCGCTGCAAAGCGCACAGGTGCGGCGATACTGATAAAAACTATTAAGTGCATTTATTGACGAATCTGAGCCGACTCCAAGCCAGAATTCGGCTTGGGTTAACCGCCTGATAACCAATCTCTAAAACGATGTCCAGCCGATTTTAGCGTGTCTAGATACATTCTTGCGGGGATAGCAAGTTGTGGTTTCCAGAATAGATTTACTCACGCCACCGATGCCGTCGGTGTGTAGTATTGGCTGCTATACGCGATGATGGATAGACTCCCAGAGAGTTGCGACCAGTCCGGCCCGCAACCTTGGCTATTGAGCCGACGGTTCTGGCCACCGACTACGCTGACGGGAAAGGAATTTTGGCCCCGCTACAGGCTTAAACGCCGCGCGCCGTCTGATCGGACATGGGAAACCGGTGCTCGGAACGTCTGTCGAAATATTTCTGCTTCGTAAACATCACGCTCGCCGCCGCGGCAGATCGTGACACGGTAGAGTGTCCGCATACGGGTGTTGGCAAGCCAGCGCCCCGTGTCGCGGCGCAGCGACAGTTCCGGGTCAAGCATTTCGACTGGCTCGTGCCGCTGTTCAACGAGCACCTGCGCTCAAGGGCAGGCGCATCGGGGTCTCGATATTCCCCGACTCGGCCTGGGCCTCAGCGAGCAGGCGCTGGCCGGGATTCCGGATTCGACCGCGTTTGGCGACCTCACTTGATTCCTGGCGCGAAGATCCGGCGTCCAATCGTATGTCCAGACCGGGACAACCCTGATTGTTAGATCCTGGACACGGCTCGGATAAGCACCGCTGACCCTGTTGGATCTATAGGATCCTGTCCGCTATGGCGGCGAGCCTCATTGGGAGCAGACCTACCGCTTCCGGCCATATCCTGCTGGGGCCAATCATGCCCGAGTGTCTCGGATGGGTGGTTTTCAGACAGTCCGCTTTCGGGCGGCAATGCATGAAAGCGGCCCCTCGTCATCTGCCCGGCAACGTCAGCGCGGTGTGGATGTCGGCCGGTCCGCTTTCGCGATCCCCGTCAACACGCGTCGAAATCGTCGGCTTGCCCCCGCAGATCGGCAGCACGGGCTGACTACGGGGCCTCACGGTGCCGGTGACGATCCTAACCGCCTGCGGGCTTACGGGGCTGGCTCCTTGAGAGCATCTGCGTTCGAACGTCGAACAGGATCTGCTGGCGGACGAACCTGATACTTGGTCGCCTCAAGCAGTTCGCGCGAGCGCTTGATTGCTCGCACGGCGTTTTGGATGAGCGCTGCGTCATAACCGGCCAGACTGGCATTCCGGGTGATCCGGATGAGAGCATCGCCGTACTCGCCACGAGAACGCGAATTGTCAGTGAGGTCAGCCATCACGGCGCTCCGCGCGATGCAGGCGGGAGCACACGTCTCTCTCAGCCACCAGAGCCTACGGGTCAGGGACCGGCTGGTGATCCCAATACCCTACGTTCGGCTGAGGAGCCTAATCGGGGGCCGCATCCGCTCGCGGACGGGTCACTTCGTGCGACGTGGGATCGAGCACCCACGATTCTGACGGCCGAGATCAAGCGCCTGCTGTTCGTCGTGGGCGCCTACCGCTTCTCGGTTCGGCCAGCTGTACACCGGAACGGCCAGAAGTTCTCGGGATAGTGTCAGGGCCTCGACGGTATGGCTCCTGACCATCCAATCGTGGCCCCGCGAGATCCGCATCTGCTCGGCGACGCGTTGGCGTTGTTCAATAGGTGTGAGGTCGTTCCAGTCCGTCATCGGGTCATCGTGCCCAACCCAAAGCCTTCCGACATTCACCCATGCGCACATCTGGTCATGCGCCCCATGGCTCGGCGCGCGCTCCCCTCCCAACCCGACCGGTGAGGAGAGCCGAGAGCTAAGACGGCTTGATCGGCGTTCGGCGCTGGCTCGCGAGCACCGGAGCCTCATGAGAGATGAAGTCGAAGCGGAACAGCACGAGCTGCCGCTCGTCCGTTACCTCGATGTACCAGTCCTCCCCCAACGCGATGGTCTGGGCGTTGTCTCTAAAAATCTCACCCGCCAAGCGAACAGCTTCCACGCGGGCTTCACGCCAGTCCGAAAGTTCTGTGCCCGTATCGTCAAGCACGCTGACGCCGTCGTAGATGTTGAAGTAGTAACGCGGCACGAGCTCCTCCGCCGTTGAAGGCGGGAGCTGAGGGCTCTCAATCGCGGACATGCCTGGCTTAGAAACCGCGAATACTCCGGGCTATGACACACATCGCCAGGCGGCGATCTCATCTGGATTAGAATTCCAGCCGTGCGGCCGGTATGCCGCACCGTGCGCGCGAAAGGTTCAAGCATCTTCGCGAGCGGCAAGGCACCTGGGATTGGTCGGTGCGTCGCTCGTAGCGGATGGTCAGTCGGTAGAAGCGAGCCAAGCCAGGGTGCGCTCCACGATCCAGCGATGGCGGCGGAGATGCTGGCGGCTCTCGATGCCCCGCAGCGCCGCCCGGCCCGAGGCGCGCGGCCGACCGGCTTTCGGCTTCTCAGCCTCGGATGGCAGAAGCGGCTCGACCACCGCCCGGAGGTCGTCGGGTCCGCGGGCGTCCAGACCCGCCCAACCCCCTCATCGCGGTTTTGCCCGGCGCTCTAAACCCGCACCGTGCCGTAATCCATCCGCTCGAGATCCGAGATCAGCCCCGGCCCGGTCGGCGCCCAGCCGAGCTTGGCCCGCGTCCAGTCGCTTATGGCCGGCATGTCGAGGCCGACGAAGGCGGCGAGCCATCCGAAATGACCGGCCTCCTCGGGCGGCAGGCTGACGACCGACACCCCGAGACCCCGCCCGATCACCGCCGCGATGGCGTGGGCCGGGACCCCCTCCTCGGCGACCGCGTGGTAGCGCGCGCCGGGCTCGCCCGCCTCCAGGGCCAGCCGGTAGAGGCGCGCCACGTCGTAGACCGGCCCCGCCGCCCAGCGGTTGGCCCCGTCCCCGAGATAGGCGGACACGCCGCTCCGGCGGGCCAGGTCGATCAGGTAGGTGACGAGCCCCTGCTTGACCGTGTCGTGGACCTGCGGGAGGCGCATCACCGAGACGTTGACCCCCGCCTCCGACAGGGCCGCCCCCGCCAGCTCGGAGGCGATGCGGGGGTTCGGGTGCGCGGTGTTGAAGACGTCCTCGGTCGCCGGCACGCCCGGCGCGGGGCAGCCGATCCCGGTCCCCGAGGTGATGACCAGGGGCCGGTCCGACCCCTTCAGGGCCTCACCGAGCGCCGCGATGGCGCGCCGGTCCTTCTCGCAATTGGCCACGAAGTTCGTGAAATCGTCGTGGTCGAAGGCGGTGTGGATCACGCCGTCGGCCCGGGCGGCGCCGTCGCGCAGGCGGTCGAGGTCGGTGAGGTCGCCCCGGAGCGGCTCGACCCCGGCCTCGGCGAGCCTCCGGGCCCCGGCGTCGGACCGGGTGAAGCCGACGACCTGATGCCCGGCCGCCTGGAGCTCCGGGATCAGGGCCGAGCCGATGAAGCCGGTGGCGCCGGTGAGGAAGATGCGCATGGATCGCGTCCGTTGACCTGGGGGAGCCCCAGTGTCGGTGCGCGGTCCATCCTGTTAAAGTCGTGATCGTATACGGGTATAATGGCTAACAGGATCGCGATGCCGGCTGGTTCCGAGACGCGTCTGGGCACATACCTGCGGGATCGGCGCGCCAAGCTCGATCCGGCCGCCCTCGGCTTCGCCGGGCGGCGGCGCACGCCGGGCCTGCGCCGCGAGGAGGTCGCCCAGCGCGCGAATATCAGCGCGACCTGGTACACGTGGCTGGAGCAGGGGCGCGGCGGCGCGCCCTCGGCGGACGTGCTGAACCGCATCGCCACCGGGCTGATGCTGACCGAGCCCGAACGCGAGCACATCTTCATGCTGGCTCTCGGCCGACCGCCGGAGGTCCGCTACAGGCCGGCCGCGGGGATCACGCCGCGGCTGCAGCGGCTGCTCGACACGCTCGAGACCAGCCCGGCGCTGGTCAAGACCGCGACCTGGGACGTCGTCGCCTGGAACCCGGCCGCCGCCGTGGTGCTGACCGACTGGGCCACCGTCCCGCCCGGTGAGCGCAACATCCTGCGCCGCATGTTCGGCGACCCGCGCGTGCGGGCGGCGCAGCACGATTGGGAAAGCGTGGCCCGGGTCGTGGTCGGCGCGTTCCGGGCGGACGCGGCCCGGGCCGGCGCCGTGTCGGAGGTCGGCGCGCTGGTGGGCGAACTCTGCCGGACCAGCCCGGACTTCGCCGCCCTGTGGCGCGAGAACGACGTCCACGCGCACGGGGACGGGGTCAAGCGGCTCCGGCACCCCGTCCTGGGCTGGATCGAGCTGGAATACTCGGCCTTCGCGGTCGACGGCCGGCCCGATCTCGGCCTGATCGTCTACAACCCGGTCGCAGAGGCCGTCCGCGACCGGATCCGCACGCTGCTGCAGGACCGCTGGCCGGAACGGCTCTAGCGCTCGGCCCGGGCCAGGCGCGCGACCAGGATCCCGAGCCCGATCGCCGCGCCGGTGAGCGCGAGCTTGCCCGCTAGCCCGGACCGGTTGTGGGCCAGCTCGGCCCGGGCACCCATCTCGGCCGGGACGTTGGGCACGCGGCCCCGCGCGAGGTCGTCGACCACACCCTCGACGACGTTCACTCGGTCGGCCGCCATCAGCATCAGCCAATGTGCCCACTGGGACTCGCTGTAGCGGAACGCCTGCCGGCGGATGACGCCGCTCACGCCGCGCGGCGGGGTCGACGTGCCGACAACCGCCGGCCGGGCGTTGTACTCGATCGAGGTGAGGACCTCGACGCGCGCCCGCTGCTGCGGCGGGCGCGTCCAGTTCATGCCCCGGCTGTCGTCGCGCGTGATGTCGCGCATCGGGTAGGTCGGATCGTTCTGCGGATCCGCGTCGACGCCCCAGCCCGGGACCGTCGACGGATCGATCGGACGGTTTCTCATCGCCCTCTCCTCACGCGCGTGCCGTCGGGGGGACGAGGACCGGCTTGATGCAGTCATCGAGCTTGGCCGAGAAGAGGTGGTAGGCATCCGCGGCCTCCTCGAGGGGCACCTTGTGGGTGATCAGTTCCTTGGGGTTCAGGCGGCCCGCCTCGATATGGGCGATCAGCTTCGGCAGCAGGCGCTTCACCGAGGCCTGGTTGGCCCGGATGGTGATGCCCTTGTTCAGGACATTGCCGATCGGGATCAGGTTGCCGGTCGGCCCGTAGACCCCGACGATCGAGACGATCCCACCCTTCTTGACCGAGTTGATCGCCCAGTGGAGCGCCACGGCCGAGCCGCCCTCGAGCTTCAGCTTGGTCCCCATCAGGGTGTGCAGGGCGCTCCCCGCGGCATCGCCGCCGACCGCGTCGATGCAGACGTCGGCCCCGAGGGAATCGGTGGTCTTCTTCAGGAAGACCACGGGATCCCCGATCGAGCGGAAATTGTAGACCTCGGCGGGACAGTAGCGGCGCGCGAAGTCGAGCCGGTACTCGACATGGTCGATGACGATCACCCGGCCGGCCCCGAACAGCCACGCGCAGCGTGCCGCCATGATGCCGACCGGTCCGGCGCCGAAGACCACGACGGTGTCGCCGCGCTGAATCCCGCCCATCTCGGCCGCCTGATAGCCGGTCGGCACCACGTCGGTGAGGAGCACCGCGTCGTCGAGGTCCATCGTCTTGGGGATCTTGCACGGGCCGACATCGGCGTAGGGCACCCGGACGTACTCGGCCTGGCCGCCATCGTAGCCGCCGGCGGTGTGCGAGTAGCCGTAGATGCCGCCGACGGCGGTCGCCTGCGCGTTCGCCTCGTGGCAGTTGCCGAACAGCCCCTGCTTGCAGAAGTGGCAGCGGCCGCAGGCGATGTTGAACGGGACCAGCACGTGGTCGCCGACGGCGAGGTTGGTCACGCCGGAGCCGACTTCCTCAACAACGCCCGTGAATTCGTGGCCGAACGTCATGCCGACGCGCGTATCTGGCACCATTCCATGGTACAGGTGAAGATCAGACCCGCAGATGCAGGTCCGCGTAACCCGGATGACCGCATCCTCAACATGCTCGCACACGGGGACCGGCTTGCGATCGACGCGCACGCGGTAGGGCCCACGGTAGTTCATCGCCAGCATGCAGCGGCTCCATCATCCACGACCGGGGAACCTCGGCTGCGGGCCCAAGTTCCCGCGGCTTCGACAGGACCAGCACGGCCTCTCCGCTGCGCGAAGACAGATCTGCGGCGGCGGATACGCCGCCGGAGCTTCGGGCTGCCGCCGGCGTGACGTCCGAAGCATGGATCGTCCCGGAGTCAGGGTGGAAAGGGCGTCCCGGATATGGCCCGCCGGGCCGGCCGGCTGACGAACCGGGAGCCGGCGAGGAGGAAGCGCCAGGGCGTCTCGGCGGCGCGCGTGATCCCGATGCGCCGGTCGCTCACCAATTCGGCCGCCCCCGTGCGGGGCTCGAAGCGGAACGGCGCCTGCGCGAGGGGCGCTCCGTCCATCGCGCCGGTGATGCCGAGCGCCTGGGCGAGGCGGCCGGGGCCGGCGCAGAGCAGCCGCGGCTCCGCCGTGCCCCGGCGCGCCTGCATGGCGGCGAGCCCCTGGGTCGGCTCGATCGCCCGGATCAGCACCGCGCTGCCGGGCTCGCAGACGAGGTTCAGGCACCAGTGCATCCCGTAGGAGCGGTAGACGTAGACGTGGGCGGGCGGTCCGAACATGCTGGCATTGCGCCGCGTGGGACCGGCGAAGCTGTGCGAGGCCGGGTCGGTGCGGTCGTAGGCCTCGGTCTCGACGATGATGCCGCCGGTCTCCCCGACGAACAGCCCGGCACCGATCAGGTCGGGCGCCACCGCGGCGGCGCTCCGGGCGAAATACGTGTCCAGCATCGGCTCTCCGGGTCGGGCTGCTCGATCCCGCAACCCGCGCACCCGTCCCGTCGTTCCGGGGCGCCGCAGGAGCGCCCGGAACCCGGAAACGCAGAGCGTGCAAGACCTTGGCGCGCCGGCGGCCCTGGATTGCCCGCCTCCGGCGTGCCTCTCCGGGTCCGGACCCCGCCGCGCGGCCCCGGGATGGGGAGGTGATGATCGAGACGGGAGGAAGCGGCCTCCCGATCCGGCAACCCGCACCGCGTCCCTCGGGTTGAACCCACCACCTGGACACGATCGCGCGCCGGGGAGGCGTCGAGACCTGAGCACTTCCGAGACGGCGGATGTCGCCATCGTGGGCGCGGGCGCCGCGGGCCTCGCCGCGGCGCGCCGGCTGTCCGAGCGGCGGCCGGAATTGCGGATCCGCGTGCTCGAGGCGGCGGAGCGTACCGGCGGGCGGGCCCGCACGATCGTGCCCCCCGCGATCGGCGCGCCCCTCGACCTCGGCTGCGGCTGGCTGCACGGCGCCGAGAGCAACCCCTGGCTGCCGATCGCCGAGGCGCTCGGCCTGCGGGTCGACCGCACCCCCGCCCCCTGGGACGTGCAGTACCGCGATCTCGGATTCCCCCCGGAGGACCAGACGGCCTACGCGGCGGCCGCCGAGGCCTTCGCGGCGCGGCAGGCGGCAGCGGCGCGGGATCCGGTGGACCGCCCCCTCGCCGCCCTCCTCGAACCGGGCAATCCGTGGAACCCGCTCCTCGACGCGGTGAGCGGCTACGTGAGTGGTGCCGAACTCGCGGACCTCTCGCTTCACGATTCCGCCCGCTACCGTGTCCACGGATCGGACTGGCGGGTGGCGGACGGCTACGGGCGCGCGGTGGCGGCGTACGGCGCCGGCTTGCCGGTGACGCTCGGCACGCCGGTGACCCGGATCGATCATGGCGTGGCCGGCCCGGTCCGGCTGGAGACCCCGCGCGGCACGCTCCAGGCCGGTGCCGTCATTGTGACGGTCTCGACCAACGTCCTGGCGGAGGGCGGGCTCCGCTTCGCGCCGGCGCTGCCCGACAAGGTCGCGGCCGCGCAGGATCTGCCGCTCGGGCTCGCCAACAAGGTCTTCCTGCACCTCGCCGCGCCCGAGGCGCTGCCGGCGGACGGGCACCTGATCGGCAACCCGCGCAGCGCACGCACGGGCGCCTACCACCTGCGCCCCTTCGGCCGGCCGGTGATCGAGGGGTATTTCGGCGGCGCCCTCGCCCGGGACTTGGAGCGCGCCGGCGACGCGGCAGCGGCCGCCTTCGCCCTCGACGAGCTGGCCGGGCTGCTGGGCGCGGCGTTCCGCCGGCGGGCATCCGGCCTCACCGTGACGCGCTGGGGTCGGGACCCGTCGGTGCGCGGCTCCTACGCGTATGCCCGGCCTGGCGCGGCCGGCCAGCGCGCGATCCTGGCGGCGCCGGTGGAGGGCCGCCTGTTCTTCGCCGGCGAGGCGACCTCCCCCGATGCCTTCACCACAGTGCGCGGCGCCTACGAATCCGGGCTGCGGGCCGCCAGCGAAGTCCTGTCGGCACTCGACGCGGCCCGGTGACACGGGCGGCTGGCGGGCCCAGGCGGCTGGCCCAGAATAGGGCCGAGGAACGCCGCGCCGAACGGCGACGCCGCGCGGTGCGTTGACGGGCGTGAGCCACCTCGTCCAAGCCCGCCTCGTCAACGACCCGTTCTCGGATCCGGGCCTCTACCTCGATTTCCGCTATACGCGCCGGGCCCTGCTGTTCGATCTCGGGGACGTCGCGGCGCTCTCGGCCCGGGAGCTGATGCGGGTGAGCGACGTCTTCGTCTCGCACGCCCACATGGATCATTTTGCCGGCTTCGATCGCCTGCTGCGGGTGTGCCTGCATCGTCCGCAGCCCCTACGCCTCGTGGGGCCGGAGGGCCTCATCGACCGGGCCGCCAACCGGCTGCACGCCTATACCTGGAACCTGCTCGGCTCCCACTCGCCGGACTTCCGCATCCAGGTCGAGGAGTTCGTCGACGGCCATCTCGCGCGCGGGGCGGCGTTCCGGTCCCGGGAGCAGTTCGCGACGCGCCCGATGCCGCCGTCGGAGCTCGGGCCCGGGCGGGTGCTCGCCGAGGAGGCGTTCCGGATCGAGGCGGCGGAACTCGATCACGGCATCCCGTCGCTCGCCTTCGCGCTGACCGAGCCGGTGCGGGTGAATGTCTGGCAGGGGGCGCTGGAGCGGCTCGGCCTCGCGCCCGGCCCCTGGCTCGGGGCGGCGAAGCAAGCCGCCCGCCGGGGTCTGCCGCCCGAGACCCCCGTGCCGGTGAGCGAGGACCGGACCCTGCCCCTCGGCGACCTCGGCGCGGGGGTGTTCCGCATCGGGCCTGGCCAGAAGGTCGCCTACGTCACCGACACGGCCGACACGCCGGAGAACGCCGCGCGGATCCTCACCCTGGCGGCGGGCGCGGACGAGCTGTTCATCGAGGCGGTGTTCCTGGAGGCCGACCGGGCAGCCGGGACGCGGACCCGGCACCTCACCGCCGCCCGCGCCGGGACGCTGGCCCGGGCGGCGGGCGCGCGGCGGGCGGTGCCGTTCCACCACTCGGCCCGCTACATCGACCGGCCGGATGCCCTCGCCGACGAGTTCCGGGCCGCCTTCGCGGGCGAGACCGGATCGGCGGCCGATATCGGCCGGCAAACAGGGCCCCGAGAGAAATAAATCGGACGCGCCGGAAGTCTTGCTGGTACCAGGGTCGGCGAATTGCGGGCCCACGGCCGATCCGATCGGATCTCCCAGCACGATGCGCACAGCCTCGATCGCGACGCGACAGCTCACCGAGGATTCCGCGAAGGCCCGGCCGGCCACGCCGACCGCGCGGTCCCGGTCGCCCCTGACCCTGCGCCGCCTGCGGCTGGCGAGCGGCCTGATCCTGTTCGCCTACGTGCTCACCCATCTGAGCAATCACGCACTGGGCAACATCTCCCTGGACGCCATGGAGGACGGGCTCAGCCTCGCCTCCGCGCTCTGGCTCAACCCGCTCGGGCTGACGCTGCTCTACGGCGCGCTCCTGGTCCACCTGCTCCTCGGGCTCCAGGCGCTCTACGCCGCCCGCTTCTTCCGCTGGCGGCCCTCCGAGGCCCTGCAGCTCGTCTCCGGCCTGCTGATCCCGCCGCTGCTGATCAGCCACATCGTCGGGACCCGGATCTCCTTCGCCACCGAGGGGCTCGACAAGGGCTATGCGCAGGAACTCTACGCCTTCTGGGTGGCGTCGCCGCCGCTCGGCCTGATGCAGGTCGCCGTCCTGGTCGTCGCCTGGATCCACGGCTGCACGGGGCTGTATTTCTGGCTCCGGCTGAAGCCCGCCTTCGCGCGCGCGGCGCCCTGGCTGCTGGCGCTGGCGGTCCTGGTGCCGGTCCTGGCGCTGCTGGGCTTCGCGCAGAGCGGCCGGATGATCCTGGCCCTGGCGCAGGACCCGGCCTGGCGCGCGGAGGCGCTCAAGCCCGTCCATGTCGGGCTGCCCGATCAGGTGGCGCGGCTCGCCGGCATCCGGGATCGGATGCTCCTGACCTACGCGGCTCTCCTGGGCGCGGTGATCGCGGCGCGGGGCGCGCGCACCTTCGCGGAAGTCAAGCGCGGGACGATCCGGCTCAGCTACCCCGACGGGCGGGTGGTCCGGGTGCCCCGCGGCACCAGCGTCCTGGAGGCGAGCCGGCGCAACCGGATTCCCCATGCCAGCGTCTGCGGCGGCCGCGGCCGGTGCTCGACCTGTCGGATCCGGGTGACGGACGGCAGCGACGGCGCGCCGGCGCCCGGCCGCACCGAGCGGGCGGTGCTGGAGCGCATCGCGGCCGGTCCGGGGGTGCGCCTCGCCTGCCAGTTCCGGCCGGAGACCGACATGGCGGTGGTGCCGCTGCTGCCGCCGCAGCCGCGGATGCGCCAGGCGGACCTGCTCGACCGGGCACAGTCCGGCGAGGAGCGCTTCATCGTGGCGATGTTCGTCGACCTGCGCGGCTCGACCCGGCTCGCCGAGGAGCGTCTGCCCTACGACACGGTGTTCATCATCAACCGCTTCCTCAGCGCGGTCGGCGACGCCGTGCGGGAGGCCGGCGGCTCGACCAACCAGTTCCTCGGCGACGGGCTCCTGGCCTTGTTCGGCCTGGAGACCGAGCCCGAGCAGGCGGCCCGGGACGCGCTGAGGGCGATCGACGGCATCGCCGACGCCGTCGAGACCTTGAACCGGCTGCTGGCGGAGGATCTGGAGCACATCCTGCGCTACGGCGTCGGCGTGCATGCCGGCCCCGCGATCGTCGGCGAGATGGGGGACGCGACCGACGCCCGCTTCACCGCGCTCGGCGACACCGTCAACGTCGCGTCCCGGCTGCAGGGCCTGACCAAGACCCTGGGCTGCGTGGCCGTGGTGTCGGAGGCGGTCTACCGGGCGGCGCGCGTCACGCCGGAGGCGATCCGCGACATCGCGGTGGACGGCCGGTCGGAGGCCGTCCGGGTCAGCACCCTGGGCTGCCTCTGACGCCGTATCCGGAGGGAACGCGCGCCGTCGTTCCGGGGCGCCGCGGGCGAGCCCGGCCTGACGGGTTTGTCGGTCTGAGGCGCGGTCTCGTAGACGCGGATCCCGGGCCTCAAGCCCGTTGCCGCTCCGTCCCGAGACGCGGCGCCAGGGCCAGCATCAGCGGCACAACGGCGAGCGCCGTCCCGGCCGCCGCCACCGCCGCCCAGTGCGGGCCGGCCGCGTCGCCGAGCCGGCCGTAGAGCAGCGGCGCTGCCAGCGCGCTGCCGCCGAGCGTCCAGGTGTAGAACACCGCGAAGGCCCGCTCGACGCGGCCGCCCGGGGCCAGTTCCGGCACCGTGCCGTAGAGCACCGAGGAGGTGCCGTTCAGCATCACGCCGAGCAGCGGCAGCAGGATCAGCCCAGGGGCCAGCGGCAGGACGATCACCGCCAGGATCGCCAGCGCCGTCCCGGTCTCGGTGAGGATCACGGTCCGGGTCACGCCGAGATGCGCCCCGAGGCGCCCGCAGACCGCCTTGCCCAGCGCGCCGCCGACGAAGACCAGGGACAGGGCGAGGCCCACCGTGGTCAGCGCCGCGCCCTTCTCCTGCAGCAGGAACGGCAGGTAGAGCAGGAAGGCCGGCCGGGCGGCGTTGTCGAGCATGCCGATGGCGACGAGCAGCCGGAAGCCGGTGCCGCTGCTCGATCCGCCGGGAGCCCGGGGCGTCGCCGGCTTCGCTGCGGCCCGCACGCCGCGTGACTCGGGCTCACGCGGCAGAAGCCGCCCGACCGCCAGCGCGACCACGATTCCCGCCCCGGCGATCACCCAGAGCGCGTGCCGCCAGCCCGTCAGGGTCAGCAGGAGGCCGACCACGGGCGGGACCGCCGCCTTCCCGAGGTCGCCGGTGAAGTTGTAGGTGCCGAGCGGGCCCCGTGCCCCGGGACCGTAGGCCCGGGCGATCACCGCGGAAGCCAGAGGATGCTGGGTGCTGCTGCCGGCGCCGCCGAGCAGGAGGCCGATCCCGAGCCCGACGAGTCCGCCCGAGGCGCCGGCGATCGCATAGCCGGCCGCGCTGAGCAATGTGCCGAGCACCAGCACGGTGCGGGCGCCCCACGCCTGGGCGAGTCGGCTCGCCGGCATCTGCAGCGCCGCCAGCGCTCCGTTGTAGAGCGAGCGCAGGAACGCCAGGGCCACGTAGTCGAGGCCGAACTCCGCCTGCCAGACCGGCAGCAGCACGTAGATCAGGTCCGTGTAGCCGTCGTGCAGGGCGTGGTTGACCCCGGTGGCCACCAGCGTGCGCCGGGCATCCGGAAGGGACACGGGTTCTGAAGACGCGGTCAGATCGGACGCGACGGACATCCAGCCATCCTTCGTGGTTCCGTCACAGGATGGCCGCCTGGTCCGTGGCTGACAAACGACTTATGCTGACGCACGCGTGAGGAAACCTGACCTGTGCATCGCCGCCTGCCGCCGCTGAACGCTCTGAAGGCCTTCGAAGCGGCCGCCCGGCACGGCAGCTTCACGCGTGCGGCCGACGAGCTGCGGGTCACCCACGGCGCGGTCAGCCGGCACGTGCAGATGCTGGAAGGCTGGCTCGGGCTGCCGCTGTTCGAGCGCCACAACCGGCGCGTGGTCCTCACCGAGGCGGGCAGCGCCTACGCCACCGAGATCGGCGCCGCCCTCGACCGCATCGCCCTGGCCACGGCCCGCCAGGCCGAGCGCGGCCGGCCGCGCCTGCTGCACGTGAATGCGCTCGCCACCTTCACCCTCCGCTGGCTGATCCCGCGCCTGTCCGGTTTCCAGAGGGCCAACCCGTCGATCGAGGTGCGGCTGACGACCTCGAACGTCCCCCTGGCGCAGCTCGCGGACCCGTTCGATGTCGCCATTCGCGGCGGTCCGGATCAGCGCCCGGGCCATCGCGCGGAGCCGTTCCTGTCCGAGCGGCGCATCCCGGTCTGCAGCCCCGCCCTGCTGCGGCGGCTCCCGCTCGAACGGCCCGAGCAGCTCCGGCAGCACACGCTGCTGCACGCGGCAACGCTTCCGCGGGTCTGGCCGGACTGGCTGCGCGCGGCGGGCATCCCGGACCTGGCGCCGCAGGCCACGGTGACGCTGGAGCACTTCTACCTGACCCTGCAGGCCGCCCTCGACGGGCTCGGGGTCGCCATGGGGCCCGAGCGGCTGATCGCCGACGACGTCGCGGCCGGCCGCCTGACCCTGCCCTTCGCGGGCCCGTCTCTGCTGGCACGGAGCTACTACACCTACGTCCCGGAGCCCCGGGCGGAGGATCCGGCGGTGCGGGCCTTCTGCGGCTGGCTCGCCGAGGCGGCCCGGCAACCGTGAGATCCCGTCTTTGCGAGCGCAGCGAAGCAACCCAGTGTCGCGCAACGTTGGGGCCCGTGGCGCTGCTGGCTTGCTTCGCTGCGCTCGCAAGGACGGTTTCGGAGTGGCGTCCG
The DNA here is from genome assembly GCF_058790235.1 of Methylobacterium sp. FW102-HT35C08. Taxonomy (NCBI): domain Bacteria; kingdom Pseudomonadati; phylum Pseudomonadota; class Alphaproteobacteria; order Hyphomicrobiales; family Methylobacteriaceae; genus Methylobacterium; species Methylobacterium sp. FW102-HT35C08. The sequence continues at coordinate 4,683,171 of NZ_JBYTCL010000002.1, forward strand.
GGCGCGGTTCCGCGCATGGATCGGATCCGGAACGCCCCCGACCGCGTCAGGGTTTGCGTGAGACGCTTCTGCCGAAGGTGACCGCATGGCGCGCAAGCGTCTCCGCCCGACGATCGAGAGCCTGATCGAATCCGTAGGCCGGCTCGGCCTGTCCCCGGACGCGGTCGATCTCGACCGGCTGCTCGCCCATCTCGAGCTGCCCGATTACGGCGCCGAGGTGGAGGACGAGCGCGTCGCCCGCGCGCTCCGCGAGATGCAGGCGGCCCGGGCCTTCGCGGAGACCGGCATTCCGGCGATCCGGAAGGCGATCCCTTCTCTCCGGGCCGTGGTCACCAAGGACCACCGCATCACCTGGCTGATCCGGACCGAGATCCCGCTCCTCGACAACGGCCGCCTGGACCTGCGGCTCGACATGGTGATCCTCCCCTGATTTCGCAGACACGGGGAGATTAGCTCGCGGTCCTCTCGGCTTGCTCGGGCGTGAGATAGCCGAGTGCCGAATGGATGCGTTGCCGATTGTAGTAGCCCTCGATGTAAGCGAACAGGTCGCGTCGGGCGTCGTCCCGGGTTGCCCATCGTCGCTGATGGACGAGTTCGACCTTGAGCGTGTGGAAGAAGCTCTCCATCGGGGCGTTATCGTAGCAGCAAGCCGTGCGGCTCATCGACGGCCTCGCCCCCATGGCGGCGAGCTGCTTCCGGTAGGCCTCGGCTGCGTACTGGCTGCCGCGATCCGAGTGGCAGATGAGCCCGGCGGCCGGTCGCTGCCGCTGGGCGGCCATCATCAGTGCAGCCACGCTCAGCTCGGTGCGCATATGATCGCGCATCGACCAGCCGACGATCTTGCGCGTGGCCAGATCGAGGACGGCGGCCAGGTACAGCCAGCCCTCGCCGGTTGGCAGGTAGGTGATGTCGGCTAGCCAGACCTTGTTTGGCCGCGCGGCCGAGAAGTTCTGCTTCAGGAGGTTCGGGGCGATCGGGAGATCGTGACGGCTGTCGGTCGTGCAGGGCCGGAACCGACGCTCCGCCAGAGCGCGGATGCCGTGCTGGCGCATCAGGCGCTCCACCCGCCCGCGGCTGACGGACCGGCCCTCGGCCCGTAGGGCGGCATGCACGCGCGGCGCACCATAGCGCCGATGATGGGCGGCATGGATACGCCGGACGTCGTCCAGGAGCTGGCGGTTGGAGGCCGAGCGGGCGCTCTCTGGCCGTGTCCGCCAACCGTAAAAGCCGCTGGGTGAGACTCCGAGCACGCGGCACATGAGACGCACCGGCCAGGTCCGCGCATGCTGCTCGATGAAGGCGAAGGTCACTTGGGCATCTCCGCGAAGATGCCGATGGCTTTTTTTAGCACGTCGCGCTCCATGCGCGTGCGGTCGAGCTCTCGCCGCAGCCGGGCGATCTCGGCGGCCTGATCGGACGGCGATGCGATCGGGCTTGGTGGCGAGGCGCCCGTCGATCCTGCCGGCCGCGGCGGGGGTGAGGCCCCGTTCAGCATGGCCCGCCAGTGCCGCAACATCGAGGGCTGGATCCCGAGCTCGGCCGCGACCTGCATCTGCGGCCGGCCGCTGCTCTCCAGAAGGGCGACCGCTTCGCGTTTGAACTCGGGCGTGAACTCTCGTCTCGTCTTTGCCATCCGACACCTTCCCCGCTCAGCATGAGCGTATCAGAGGTGTCCGCGAAGCCGAGGGAGGATCAATGGCCCCCGAGCCGGAGGCGGCTGAGATCCTCGCCCGCATGGCCGCCCGGAACGACCCGGCCCATCGCCTGGAACCCTTACGCGAGGCCGTGGCGCGGACCGCGCTCCAGGCCACCCGTGCTCTGCACAAGCCGGTCGACAAGCTGCGGGCGCAGCTCCTCGTCGACCTGCGCGAGGTCGGGGCGGACGCCGCCGCCTACATCGCCCACATGGACCGCTCGCTCCGGTCCCGGGTCTTCACCTACGGCCCGAAGCTCGCCCGCGGCCTCAACGACACGCTCACGCCGGTGCGTCGGCACGCCAAGGCGGTGGCGCGCGAGGGCTCGCGCCTGCGCCGCCTGCGCGATCAGGTCGGCTTCGGCGCCTATATCGAGCGGTTCACCGCCGCCCGGCGCCTCAACCGGACAATCCTGTTCCACATGGGGCCGACCAATTCCGGCAAGACCTACGCGGCGCTCCAGCACCTGACCGCGGCCGAGACCGGGGCTTACCTCGCGCCGCTCCGGCTCCTGGCACTGGAGAACTACGAGACCCTGCGCGAGCGGGGGCTGCGCGCCGGCATGATCACCGGCGAGGAGGTGCTGGGCGAGGCCAACCCAACCCACACCGCCCGCACCATCGAGACCGCCGACCTGACGCGGCCGATCGACGTGGCGGTGATCGACGAGATCCAGATGCTGTCGGACCCCGACCGCGGCTGGGCCTGGACCAACGCGCTGTTCGGCGTCGCCGCCAAGACCGTGATCGTCTGCGGCTCCGACGACGCGCTGTCCTATGTCCGCCGCGCCGCCGAGGCGGCCAACGAGTCCCTGGAGGTGATCCCCTTCACCCGCAAGTCGCCGCTCCTGCTGCTGGAGGAGCCGGTGCCCCTGGAGAAGGTCGAGGCCGGCGATGCGGTCGTGGCCTTCTCCCGCCGGGCCGTGCACGAGAACCGCGAGATCCTTGTCGCCCGGGGGCACCGGGTGGCGACGATCTACGGCGCCCTGTCGCCGGAGGTCCGCCGGGCCGAGGCCGCCCGTTTCCGCTCCGGCGAGGCCAACGTGCTGGTCACCACCGACGCGATCGGCATGGGGCTCAACCTCGGTCCGCTGAAGCGGATCGTGTTCTCGGCGGTGCGCAAGTGGGACGGGACCGCCGAGCGGGCGCTGACCCATTCCGAGATCCGGCAGATCGCTGGCAGGGCCGGCCGCTACGGCCACCAGGATGTCGGCTACGTGGCGGCGACCGACCCGTACGCCGCCGAGCCGATCCGCACCGCCCTCTCGGGCGCCCCGACGGCGCCGGCGGCCGACACGCGCTTCTTCGTCCGCCCGGATCTCGGGGCGATCCGCTCGGTGGCCGAGGAGATGCGCACGCACAGCCTGCACGAGGTGCTGACCCACTTCGCCCGGGCGACCTTCTACGCCGGCTCGCCGTTCCAGCCCTCGGCCCTGGAGGAGGTGCTCGACGTCGCCCGGATCGTCGACCGGGCACGGCTGCCGATCGAGGAGAAGTTCGCCTTCTCGGTCTGCCCGATCGACCGGCGCGACGAGATCGCCATGGGCCTGCTGGAGCGCTGGTGCCAGGCGCGGGCCACCGGCCTCACGGTCCCGGCTTTGCGCGGCAACCTCGCGGGCGAGCTCGACTACCAAGAGCGGACCGTGAAGCTCGCCAGCGCCTATCTGTGGCTGTCGCGGCGCTTCCCCGAGACTTTCGACGACGTGGACGCCATCCGCCACATGCGCGGGCGGGCCAACGACGCCATCGAGCAGCACCTGCGCGAGACCGCGACCCGCAAGGCGGAGCGCCGGAGCCGGCGGAGTAGCGGGGCGCGGTGAGGCCGGAAGCCCGGCCGCTGAACCTGAGAAACCCGGTTCACACACGGTAGACCGGCTAGTGCCAAGGTCTTCGGCCGCACGAATGCGCGGTGGTCCAATAGTCTGCGCAGCCGCAGAGCTGAATTCGCGTCGCATGTCCCGAGACGCGGCAGCGGTTGCGGCGAAGTGGTCTCATCGAGCATCCGGCTCAGACGTCCGATGCGGAGTGCAAGTGCGCAAGGCCCCTGTGCCGCAGCAAAGCTTTCACCCTGGCTTGTCCGTTCTGAAGCCGAAGATGTCCGACACCGTGACGTCGGACAGAGGCAGGACCGTTATCCTAGGGCGGCTTCTGTGATCGCGGCTCATCGTCGTCAGGGCTCTCACCGCCACGGATGATGTCGCCATCGGCTTCTGGAGGTCGCGTGGACAAGCTCATCATTACAGCTGCCGTCAATGGCGGCGTAACGGATCGCTCAAAGAACCCCAACCTTCCCTATACGCCGGAGGAAATCGCCGACTCAGTCTTCGCATGCTGGAATGCGGGAGCAGCCGTCGCACATATTTACGCCCGAAATCCGGACGGCACGCCGTGCTACGAGGCCAGCACATACGGCGAGATCGTCGAACGGATCCGCGATCGGTGCGACATCATCATCAATCTCAGCACATCCGGCCTGAACCTCCCGAGAGACACAAGCCCCGCCCAGGCCTGGAATCACCTCCCGTTCAGGCCGGAGATCGCCTCGTTCAACTGCGGCTCTGTCAATCACGGAGGAAGGCCGTTCATCAACCCTCCGGAGACCTTTCGCGCTCTCGCAGCCGAGATGCAAGCCTTCGGCGTTAAGCCCGAAATCGAAGTCTACCACGAAGGTGTTATTCAGGAGGCTCATCTTCTGATTACAGAAGGTCTTATCCAAGGCCGGCCGCTTTTCGCGTTCGCCCTCGGCATTCGCGGCGATGCGTCGGCAAGCTGCAAGACCCTGCTTCATTTCGCCGAGAGCATTCCGCGGGACAGCGCGTCGTCCGCTTTGGCAATCGGAGGGTCCCAACTCCCGATCAACCTGCACACCCTGCTTCTCGGCGGCCATGTCAGGACGGGCCTGGAGGACAACGTCTACTTTGCACGCGGGGAGCTGGCGGCGAGCAACGAACAACTTGTCGCGCGTGTCGTAACCATCGCCAGGATCGTCGGGCGCGACATTGCGAGCCCGGCCGAGGCCCGCGCGATTCTCCGTCTGTAAATGATCGACGCGCGGGGATCTTCGGAATGGAGGGTCCTCGTCCAGCGGCTCCTGGCGCGGAGAGAACCGGACCATGGACCTCAAGAGCACCGACCCGCGGGACTATGAAGCATCGCCGCATGGTATCGCGGCGATGCCGAAGGAGTTTCCAGCCAGCTCCCGCGTCCCTCCGCATGTCCATGGACGCGCGCAGCTGATCTACGCGACCTCCGGCGTCATGGAGGTCACGACGGCGGACGGACTATGGCTGCTCCCACCGCAGCGGGCCCTCTGGATGCCGGCCGGGATCGCCCACGCGATGGTTGCCCGTTGCCACGTCTCCCTGCGGACGCTCTACGTCGCCCCGGACGCGTGTCCTGCCGCATTTCCGGACGCACCGCGCCTGGTCCGGGTCTCGGCCCTGCTGCGCGAACTCATCCTCCGGGTCGCCCGGATGCCGCTGGACCGGGAGCCGAGCGAGCACGAGAGGCGCATCGTCGCCCTTCTTGCCTACGAGATCGCCTGGGAGCCCGGCGGGCTCTTCCATCTCCCGATCCCGAAGGACAGGCGCCTGGCCCGGATCTGCCGCAGCCTGATCGATGATCCCGGGGACGGGCGCGACCTGGAAGCATGGGCGGCGGAAGTCGGCGCCTCGTCGCGGACGCTCGCGCGCCTGTTCAGGCGCGAATTCGGGAGCACCTTCCTGATCTGGCGGAAGCAGGTGCGCGCCCTGTCGGCCGTGCCCCGTCTGGCGGCCGGCGAGCCGGTCGGCGTCGTCTCGGCCGATCTGGGCTACGAGACTCCCGGCGCCTTCGCGGCGATGTTCCGGCAGATGATGGGCGCGCGGCCGAGCCGCTACGGTGACCGAGACCGTTCCCGACCGACCGGCGAGGCGGGCCTGACCTTGTCCGATCCGGCCTAGCAAGTGGCCGGAACCGCGACGCAGGCCGGTGTGGCTCCGCCTAGTCTGCGTTCATGCCGCGCGACAAGCCGCCCAATACCTTCCTGTGCCTGGTGCTGCTGTCGACCTTTCTCCAGGGATCGTCCTTCGTGGCCACGAAGGCCGTTCTTCGTGACGTCCAGCCGCTGTGGCTGGCGACGCTCCGCTTCTTCGTCGCTGCACTCTCGCTGGTGCCGGTTCTGCTCCCCCGCCTCCTGCACCCGAACCGTCGGTCGAGTTCGCGCATGCCGTGGCTGCACCTTGCCCTGATCGGCCTGCTGCAGACGACGGGCGTCATGGCGTTTCTCAATATCGGGCTCACCTCTAGCACGGCGCCGATTGCGGCCATCCTGATGGCCAGCAATCCGTTGCTGGTCGCGCTCCTGGCGGGCGTCCTGCTCGACGAGCCCGTGCGCCGGCAGGGCTGGGCAGGTCTCGCATTGTCCTTCGTGGGGGTCGTGCTCTGCATCGGCGTGGAGACGGTGCTCACCGGCGCCATCGGCCGGGGTGAAGTCCTGGTGATGCTCGGGTCGACGTGCTGGGCTCTGGCGACCATCGCCTCGCAGCGCTTCAACCTGTCCATCGATGCCTGGGTTCTGGCCTTCTGGCAGATGGTGTTCGGGACGGCGGGTCTCGCGCTCGTCGCCCTGATCCGCGGAGACCCGTTCTCCCTGCCGGCCAGCCCGACGGCGTGGCTCTGCTTCCTGTGGCTCGCGATTCCCGCCTCGACGGGCGCGATGGGCCTGTGGTTCGCGGCCCTGCGGCGAGGTGGAGCGGTTCGCACCAGCGGTTTTCTGTTCCTGTGCCCCCTCTTCGCGGCCGTGATCGCGTTCGTCCTGCAGGGCGAGCGGGTGTCGTGGCATCAGAGTCTCGGCGGCCTGCTGATCGCGGCCGGCATCGGTCTCGTCACGACCGCGCGCGCAGCGGCGGCTCCCGCCAGCGGGACTTCGGCGGTTTCTCTCGGAGCCGAGCGATGAAAGCCGGCTTCCCGCAGCGGCGACAGCGCCGGCTCCGCCGATCGCCGATCACGCGCCGCCTCGTCCGCGAGACCCACCTCTCAGCCGACGATCTCATCGCCCCGATCTTCGTCGAAGAGGCGCTGGACGATGTCACACCGATCCCATCGATGCCCGGTATCTCCCGCATACCGGAGCACGCCCTCGCCCGCGAGATCACGG
>NZ_JBYTCL010000002.1:4697500-6306731 GCF_058790235.1 Methylobacterium sp. FW102-HT35C08
ATGGCGGCGGAACGGTGATCGCCTTCAACGCCCCGGCACAGCGGCTGCTGGGCGACCTCGCGGTGACCCTGCGGGACAACGCCACCGCTCTTCCGCTGGTGCGCGCCTTGCGGGGCGGGAGCGCCCCGTCCCGGCGCGCGGATCTCGGCGCGCTCCGCCACGCGCTCGACCGGCGGCTGCCGGCCCTGTTCGAGATCGGGCGCGCCGACCACACGGTCCAGGCCGAACTCCATCCCCTTGCGGATGGCGGCTGGGTCGTGACGCTGGAGGATGTCAGCACCCGCAAGGCCACCGAGGCCCGCGCCGACGAGATGGCGCGCCTCGATCCCCTGACCGGCCTGCCGAACCGCCTGCACCTGCGCGAGCGCCTCGCCGAGGCGCTCGCGCGCTTGCAGCGGGACGGCGAGGCCTGTGCCGTGCTGCTGATCGACCTCGACCGCTTCAAGCCGGTCAACGACACGCTCGGCCACCCGATCGGCGACGCCTTGCTGGAGAAGGTCGCCGACCGCCTGCGCTCGACCGTGCGGCCCACCGACACGGTGGCGCGGATCGGCGGCGACGAGTTCGTCATCCTGCAGGCGGGTGTGCGCGACGCCGCGGGCACGCAGGCGCTCGCCCGCCGCATCGTCGACCTGATCGGCCGGACCTACATGGTCGAGGGCCACCTCCTAACGATCGGCACCAGCGTCGGCGTGGCCCTGGCTCCGGACGACGGGGTGGATGCCGACCGGCTCCTGAAGAACGCCGATCTCGCCCTCTACCGGGCCAAGCTCGACGGCCGCGGCACCTACCGGTTCTTCGAGCCCGAGATGGACGCCCGCATGCAGGCGCGGCGGAAGCTCGAGCTCGACATGCGCCAGGCGCTCGCCCGCCGCGAGTTCCAGCTGCATTATCAGCCGCAATTGCAGCTCCAGAGCGGCGCGCTCTCCGGCTGCGAGGCCCTGATCCGCTGGTACCATCCCGAGCGCGGGCTGGTCTCACCCCTCGATTTCATCCCGCTGGCCGAGGAGATCGGCCTGATCGTGCCGATCGGCGAATGGGTCATCCGCCAGGCCTGCCGGGATGCCATGACCTGGCCGGCCCACATGTCGGTGGCGGTGAACGTGTCGCCCGCGCAGTTCAAGAGCGACCGGCTCGTCGAGACCATCATCTCGGCCCTGGCCAGCTCGGGCCTGCCGGCCCGGCGCCTGGAGGTGGAGATCACCGAGGGCGTGCTGCTGCAGGAAAACGAGAAGACGCTTCAGACCCTGCACCGGCTCCGGGAGCTCGGGGTGCGCGTCTCCATGGACGATTTCGGCACCGGCTACTCGTCGCTGAGCTACCTGCGCTCCTTCCCGTTCGACAAGATCAAGATCGACCGCTCCTTCGTGAAGGACCTCACGAGCAAGCCCGACGGCGAGGCGATCATCCGGGCGATCGCGGGCCTCGGCAAGAGCCTCGGGATGACCACGGTCGCCGAGGGCGTCGAGACCTCCGAGCAGATGCAGCGCATCCGCCTGGAGGGCTGCACCGACGTCCAGGGCTACCTGATCAGCAAGCCCGTCCCCACCGAAGACCTCGCCCGGGTCTTCGCCAGCTACCCGCAGGCCTGACCCTCTTTCTCCCGGACGCAATGCCATGAGCGACCTCTACCGCCTCGTCTACGCCAGCAAGAACCTGCTCCAGGGACCGGAAGCCGAGGTGATGGCGGCCGTCCGCCAGATCCTGGACGCCTCGCAGCGGAACAACCGGGAGGTGGGCGTGACTGGCGCGCTGATGTTCAACGCGGGCGCCTTCGCGCAGGTGCTGGAGGGTCCGCGCCGGGGGGTCGAGGCCACGTTCGAGCGGATCCAGCGCGATCTCCGCCACAGCGACGTGACGGTCCTGCAATGCGGACCGGCCGAGAGCCGCGGCTTCACCAACTGGTCGATGGCCTTCGTGGGCCAGTCGTCGCACGGGCAGGCCCGGTTCAACAGCCTCGCCTCCGAGAGCGGGTTCGATCTCGCGCGTCTCGACGGTGACCAAGTCTTCGCCATGCTGCACGGCCTGGTTATGGAGGAGGAAGGGATTCCGGCCGCCGAGCTGGCCGCGCCGCCCGCCGCGCCGGCACCCGAGACGCGCGGTGCGGCCGGGCTCGACGTCGCGCAGGTGCGGGCCGAGATTGCCCAGCTCCGTCCGGATTCGGGAATGGCGGCCGCCGATATCCCGCCGGCGCCCGCCGCCGCGGAGACGCGGCCCCGGAACGAGGCGGCCCGGCCCGCCGGGGCCCGGGGGGCAACCGAGGCGGCCCTGTCGGTGCTCAAGGCGGCGCTGGCGAGCGAGCGGCAGCGCACCACCGACCTCCGGGCCGAGATCGACGCCCTTCAGGTCGCCCTGGCCGCGGCCGAGGACCGGCTCGGCGCCATGCGCGGCGCCCGCGACCTCTGGGCCGGGCGGGCTCGGCTTCTCGCCCAGGCCATGGCCCAGGAGGCCGCCGGCCTCGAGGACGGGGCCGAGGCCCAGGACAGCGCACCCGCCGCGCAGGTCGAGAGCCGCGCCGCCTGACCGGGTCGGCGGGCGCGTCCCGCAGGGCGCAACCCCCCGCCCACGCCAGCGCATGGCTCAGACCAGGCTGCGCGTGAAACCGCCGCGTCCCGCGGTCGAATAGGCCCCATCGCGGCCTGTTGCCGAGGGACTCGATGACGCTTCTGAATGACCTCACCGGGGCTCCGCCCGGGATGAGCCCGCGCACCCTGCTGCTACGCCTTGCCGCCGTCGGCGCTGTGGTCGGCACGACGGCCGGCGCCTTCGCGGTCGCGGGGGGCTGGCTCTCGCCCGGCCGCCTCACCCCGGCACGGGTCGTCGACCGCTTCGAGCAGGTGAACGGGCCGCATCCCGGTTTCCGGCGCAACCACGCCAAGGGCCTGTGCGTGGCGGGCACATTCACCGGCAACGGCGCCGGGGTGCGGCTGTCCCGGGCGGGCGTGTTCTCGGCGGGACGCGTGACGCCCGTTGAGGGGCGGGTCGCGCTGGCGGGCGGCCAGCCCTACGCGGCGGATGCCGAGGCCACCGTGCGCAGCCTCGCCCTGCGCTTCCGTCTCCCGGACGGCGAGGAATGGCGCACCGGCGTGAACACTATCCCGGTCTTCCCTGTGCGCACCCCGGAGGACTTCTACGAACAGCTCCGCGCCGCCCAGCCCGATCCCGCCACCGGCAAGCCGGACCCGGAGCGCCTGAAGGCCTTCTTCGCCGCGCATCCCGAGAGCGCCAAGGCCGCCGCGCTGATCAAGGCCCGGATGGTGACCTCGGGCTTTGCCGACAGCACCTACTGGAGCCTCAACGCCTTCCGGTTCGTGGCCGCCGACGGCAACACGCGGGCGGTGCGCTGGGCCTTCGTCCCGGACGGCACGGCAGCGGCCGAGACCGGCGCCCAGGCCGCGCAGGGCGACAAGAACTACCTGTTCGACGCGCTCGCCGCGCAGCTGCGGCAGGGCCCGCAACGCTGGCACCTCGTCGTGACGCTCGCGCAGGCGGAGGATCCGACCGCCGACGCGACCCGGCCCTGGCCCGCGGAGCGCGAGGCCGTGGACGTCGGCACCCTGACCCTCACGGAAGCGACGCCCGAGGCGGCCGGCAATTGCCGCGACATCAACTTCGATCCCCTGGTGCTGCCGGACGGCATCGCGCCGAGCGACGACCCGCTCCTGAGCGCCCGCTCGGCCGCCTACGCGCAATCCTTCACCCGCCGCGCCGGCGAGGCGAAGACGCCCAGCGCCGTCACGGACGTACCGCACCGGGGAGCCGGCCTATGACCGCCCCCGCCCGCTTCAACCGGCCGGCACGCCTGCTCCACTGGGTCATGGCGGCGCTGATCCTGGCCATGCTGCTGATCGGCGTCGCCATGGTCGCCTCGCTGGCCGACTACCACGCGCTGGTGGCGCTGCATCGGCCGCTCGGCATCCTGATCCTGCTGCTGGCCGTGCTGCGGCTGGCGAACCGCTGGCGACGCCCACCCCCGCCCCTGCCGCAGGACCTGCCGGCCTGGCAGCGTCGGGCCGCCCACGGATCGCATCTCCTGCTCTACGCCCTCATGCTGGCGATGCCGCTGGTCGGCTGGGCGATGCTGTCGGCGGGCCGCTATCCGATCGTGCTCGCCGGCCCAGTCGTGCTGCCGCCGATCCTGCCGGGGAACCCGATGCTCTACGCGGCCCTGCGGCAGTTCCACACCGTGCTGGCCTACGGCCTGTTCGGCGTGATCCTCGCCCATCTCGGGGCGGCGCTGCTGCACGGGCTGATCCGCCGGGACGGCGTCTTCGCCAGCATGGCACCCTGGCGGCCGCGCCGGGCCGACCTGCCCGCCGGGAAGGTCTGATCGGCAGGATCGTTCTCTTGAAAGCCGGATCCGTTCTCCATAAAGAACGCACCACGGATCCGGCGAGGAGAGAATCGATGTCCGAGGGATTAGCGGCCCGCACCGTCGCGGCTGCGAACGGCGTGGCCCAGGATGCAGCCTTCGGGGCCGTGATCGCGCCGATCCACCTGTCGACGACCTTCAAGTTCCCGGCCTTCGAGCAGGCCGGCCCCTACGATTACTCGCGCCTCGGCAACCCGACGCGGGACGCGCTGGCCGACACGATCGCCAAGCTCGAGGGCGGCGCCCGGGCCGTCATGGTCGCCAGCGGCATGGCGGCCCTCGACCTCGCCCTGTCGAGCCTGCGGCCGGGCGACCTGCTCGTCGCCCCGCATGATTGCTACGGCGGGACGCATCGCCTGCTCAGCTTCCGCAGCGCCCGAAGCCATTACCGGGTGGCCTTCGTCGACCAGACCGATCCGGACGCGCTCGCGGCGGCGCTGGCCGAGCGGCCGAAGGTCGTGCTCGTCGAGACGCCGAGCAACCCGCTGATGCGGGTCGTGGATATCCGCCGCATCACCGCGGACGCGAAGGCCGTGGGCGCGCTGGCAGTGGTCGACAACACCTTCCTGTCGCCGGCCCTGCAGCAGCCGATCGCCCTCGGGGCGGATCTCGTCGTCCACTCCACCACCAAGTTCCTGAACGGCCATTCCGACGTCATCGGCGGGGCGGTGATCGCCGCCGACAAGGCTGTGGGCGAGGAGCTGGCCGCCTGGGCGAACACGATCGGCGTCACCAGCTCGCCGCTGGACGCCTATCTGACCCTGCGGGGCCTGCGCACCCTGTTCGTCCGTGTGGAGCAGCAGCAGAAGAACGCCGCCGCCCTGGCCGCCTTCCTCGACGCGCATCCCGCAGTGTCCCGCGTGCATTATCCGGGTCTGCCCACGCATCCGGGACACGCCCTGGCCAAGGCCCAGCAGGCGGGCTTCGGCGCCATGCTGAGCTTCGAGCTGGCGGGCGGGCGCGACGCGGTGAAAAGCTTCGTCGAGGCGCTCCGGGTGTTCACGCTGGCCGAGTCGCTGGGCGGCGTCGAGAGCTTGGTCGCCCATCCGCCGACTATGACGCATGCCGCGATGGATCCGGAAGCGCGGACGATCGCCGGCATCACCGACGGTCTGCTGCGCCTGTCGGTGGGGCTGGAGGCCGAGGCCGACCTCCTAGCCGACCTGTCGCGGGCCTTGGAGGCCGTAGGCGGCTGAGCCTGTCGGCTCACGCCTCCTCGATCACCTCGAAGCCGGACTCGTCCTCGACCACGCGAAACCGGGACAGTCGCAGCGTCTGGGAGCGCTCGACCGCCTCGTCGCGGCACTTGTCGACGTGGACCGCCCGGTTCACGACCTGGAGGTTCGGCGTGCCCCAATAGGCGAGCAGCTCCGGCCAGGGCCGGGTGCGGTGCTCGCGCCAGACCCGGTAGAGCGGCAGGGCGTGGTCGACCTCGGCACTGCGCAGCAGCCGCTTGCCGGAAGTCGCGCAGCGGTGACGCTGGCGGAGCTTCAGCACCCGCACCTGCGCATGCGGGGCGATCCAGAACTTCCACGCGGCGACACAGGCCGCGTGCCAGGCCGCGTTGGCGTTCGGCTGGCCGCGACTCCACAGGTCTCGGTGCCAGCCGAACTTGTAGACCGGCTGGCCGCAGATGCAGCAGGCGCCCCGCCCCCGGGCGAAGGCCGGATCGCGGTAGGGCGCGGGTGGCATTCGGAAGCTGCCCGCGCGGCCCTCCGCGCCGAGCTGCCACGTCCAGCCATCGGGCGTCCCCGACCGGACCGCCAGGGCGCGCGCAAGCCGGTCGGCCCGCAGGATGTGGGCGCGCCAGTAGCTCTCGACGGCGAGCCGCGGCGTTGGCGGGATCAGGGGCCGCGCCAGGGCGTGCTGCAGGACCGGCGCGGGAAAGACCGCCGGCAGGGCCCGCTCCAGCCGCGCCCGGGCCTTCTCGTTCCGAAGATCGCGCCAGCTCGATGTCGTCATGCTGTGACGTTGCTAGCCCGCCGCGCCCGGACCGGCGAGGACGCCGGAGCCACAGGGCCGGGCTCTCGTGCCGGCGACCGAACCAGAGCCGTTCCGTGAGGTTCTCCCTTCGGCCTTCACATGCGGGCTGGGGCCGGATGGAACAGGAGCGCGGGTGAAGATCGTCGTCTTCGGTCTGACCGTGAGCTCGTCCTGGGGCAACGGTCACGCCACCCTCTGGCGGGGACTGTGCCGGGCCATGGCCCGGCGCGGCCACCGGGTCGTGTTCTTCGAGCGCGACGTTCCGTACTACCGCGAACACCGCGATCTGACGGCGCTGCCGGGTGGCGACCTCGTGCTGTACGAAGCGTTCTCCGAGATCCGCGACCGCGCCGTGCGGGAGGTCGCCGAGGCCGATGCGGCCCTGGTCACGTCCTATTGCCCGGATGCAAGCGCCGCTACCGAGATCGTGCTGGCGGCGCCCCGAGCCCGGCGCGTTTTCTACGATCTCGACACCCCCGTGACCCTGGCACGCCTGCGGGCCGGCGAGACGGTGGACTATGTCGGGCCCGGCGGTCTGGCGGGGTTCGACCTCGTCCTCAGCTACACGGGTGGGGCGGCGCTCGACGCCCTGCGCGACGATCTCGGCGCCCGGTGCGCGCGGCCGCTCTACGGGCATGTCGACCCGGAGGTCCATCGCCCGGCGGCGCCGCAGCCGCAGTACCGCGCCGATCTCTCCTATCTCGGCACCTATGCGGCAGACCGGCAGGCGGCTCTGACCGAACTCTTCGTGGAACCGGCGCGGCAGCGCCCGGAGCAGCGCTTCCTGATCGGCGGCGCGCAATACCCGGCGGATTTCCCCTGGACGGAGAACATCCACTTCGTCCGCCACCTGCCGCCGGGGGAGCACCCGGCCTTCTTCTCAGCCTCGCGCCTCACCCTCAACGTCACCCGTGCCGCGATGGCCGCCATGGGCTGGTGCCCCTCCGGGCGCCTGTTCGAGGCGAGCGCCTGCGGCACCGCGCTGATCAGCGATGCCTGGGCAGGTCTCGACACCTTCTTCCGGCCCGGCGAGGAGATCCTGATCGCCCACGACCGGGCCGACGTGCTGGCGGCGCTCGACCGAAGCGAGGCCGAGATCCGCCGCATCGCCGAGGCGGGCCGGGCCCGCACCCTGGCGGACCACACCGCGGAGCGGCGCCTCGACGATTTCGAGCGCGCGCTGGCGGAACGCGATTGTCCCGAACCCGCGGAGTGCACCTGACATGTGGGGGATCGTACCGGCGGCCGGGCGGGGGAGCCGGATCCAACCCCTCGCCTTCTCGAAGGAGCTGCTCCCGGTGGGCAGTCGCCTGCGCGACGGGGTCGAGCGGCCCTGCGCGGTCAGCGAGCACTTGGTCGAGCGGATGATCCGCGGTGGCGCGCGCAAGATCTGCTTCGTGATCTCCCCGGGCAAGTCGGACATCGTCGAGTATTTCGGCGCCGGCTACGGCAAGACCCCGATCGCCTACGTGGTGCAGCCGCGGCCGAGCGGCCTGTGCGACGCGATCTTCTCCGCCCTGCCGCTGATCGCCCCGGACGAGCCGGTGATCGTCGGCCTGCCGGACACGATCTGGCTGCCTCAGGACGCGCTGATCCAGCTGCCCGACGATACCCTGTCGTTCCTGCTCTTCCCGGTCGAGCGGCCGGAGAATTTCGACGCGGTGGTGACGGACCGGAGCGGCGCGGTGCGCGAGATCCAGGTCAAGCAGCCGGACGCCGCCACCAACTGGATCTGGGGCGCGTTCAAGATGCCGGGCCGCGTGCTGATCGAGCTGCACGCGCTCTGGCGCGCCCGGCTCTGTGCCGACGAGTATATCGGCACCCTGGTCAACGCCTATCTGGCGGCGGGCGGCCGGGCGCTGGGCGTGCGCGCGGGCTCGGCCTATGTCGATGTCGGGACGCTGGACGGTTATCGCGCGGCCATGACGCTCCTGACCGGCCCGGACGAGGCCGCCGCGGAGGCGCGGCTGACCCTGGGCACGCCGGCCGCGCAGGCGCCCGCCGCTCTGAGACCCGCGGGGTGAGCGCGGCGGTTTTTGGTTAATGTTTCATGTGAAACATTTTGGTGTGCGGTCGGGCCACCGTTCCGGCCTTCGCGGCGCGGTCCCGATGCCCTGCGCGTCTTGAGCAGGACGCGGACCCGCGACAAGGTTCCGATGCCGTCGTTCCGTTTGGGTTTCCAACCGGCGTTTTGAACGCCTTGCTGCGTACGAAGCGAAACGACCTAGGGAAGCGCGAGGCCGGTGAGCCTGGCGCTGCCCTGGATTACGTCGCTCCGCTCGCAGAGACGCGGGCCACCATTACCGGGTGGGCGCGGTGTGATCCCTCAGGCGGCCCGCACCGTGGCGAGGAAGCGCGTGACCTCCGCCCCGAGGTGCTCGGACTGGCGCGAGAGCTCGGACGCCGCCGACAGCACCTGACTGGCGGCCGCCCCCGTCTCCTCCGAGGCCTGGGCCACGCCAACGATGTTGCTCGTCACCTCTCCGGCGCCCATCGCTGCCTGGCTGACGTTCCGGACGATCTCCTGCGTCGCCGCCCCCTGCTGCTCCACCGCCGCCGCGATGCTGGTGGCGACCGCGTCGATCTCGCGGATCTGACTGGTGATGCCGCCGATGGCCGAAACTGCCTGGTGCGTGACACCCTGAACCTCGCCGATCTGCCGGGCGATCTCCTCGGTGGCCTTGCCGGTCTGCCCGGCGAGCGCCTTCACCTCGGAGGCGACGACGGCGAAGCCCCGGCCGGCCGCGCCGGCCCGCGCCGCCTCGATCGTGGCGTTCAGCGCCAGCAGATTGGTCTGCCCCGCAATGCCCGAGATCATCCCGACCATGTCGCCGATCCGGGCGGAAGTCTGGCTGAGTGCTTGGACGAGGGCGGCCGTCTGATCCGCCGCCAGAACCGCCTGCTGCGCCAGGCGCGCCGAGCCGCTGACCTGCCGGCCAATCTCCTGAACGGAGCTCCCCAATTCCTCGGCGGCGGCCGCCACGGTGTTGACGTTCGAGGCCGCCTCTTCCGCCGCCGCCGCCACGGTGGTCGACTGGGTCGCCGTCTCGGTCGCGGTGGCGGTCATGGTGCTGGCCGTCGCCTGCAGCTCGGTGGCCGACGACGACACGGTGCCGACGATGCCACCCACCGCGCGCTCGAAGCCGTCGGCCAGCTCGTCCATCGTGCGCCGCCGCTCGGCCGCGGCCGCAGCGTCGGCGCGGCGCTTGATCTCCGCCTCCTCGGCGGCCTTGCGGGCGACCATCGCCTTGATGCCCTCGACCGCCCGGCCGACCGCGCCGATCTCGTCGCCGCGCACGGCCTCCTTGATCTCCGAGTCGATCTCGCCCTGCGCCATGCGCTGCAGCACGGCGACCAGATTGGCGAGGGGCCGGGTGACGCCCTGGATGACGATCGCGCCGAGCAGGCCGAACGCGATCAGCAGGCCGATTGCCGCGCCCAGCGTCAGGGTCCGGCGCGCGGCCTCGGCGGTCTCCCCCGCCTTGGCCTTCGCAGCCTCCAGATCCCGGATATTGGCCTCGACCCGCTTGGTCACCGCCTCGACGATCTTCATCCGCGCCGGACGGACCTCGGTGTTCGACACGGTCGCGGCGGCGTCGTTCTGGTTCTTGAGCCCGAGGGCGACGGAGCGCTCGGCCACGGCGAAAAAGTCGAGCAGGCCCGCCTTGATGCCCGCGTTGGTCGTCCGGCGCGTCTCGGCGTCGGCCATCGCGATGAGCCGATCGATCGCCGTCACGGCCCGTTCCTTGGCGGCCTTGAAGTGCTCGAGATGGTCCGCCATCACGACGGCATCCGTCTCGATGATGACGTTCTTCTCGCGAATGATCGCCTCGTCCACGGCGGTCTCAAGGCGCAGCGCAATGATCGCGCGCATCGCCTGAACGTCGACGATCTCGCGCGTATTATCCTCCAGAGCGTTGAGATTTGCGCGCGCAATGAGCACGACGCTTCCGGCAACAATTGCCAATATCAACGCCGGTATTGCGAGCTTTACGATGATCCTGAGGTTGCGGAATAAAGACATGATTCCAGCCCCCGCCGGGGGTTGCAGCAACAACCCGCAGCCTCGTTAAGTGACATCTGAAACTTGATGTGCGTCAATTAATGAATTGCGAATTCATACCCCTCACCGGAAACAAATGCGCAATATAGTGGCATTTCCGGCTCCACGCACGGCGCGGTTCCTTAATCCGCCCGCCGATGCCATGATCACCGAAATGTGTGCGTGACCCGTCGCGGCCTCTCAGGGCGGCAGAAGCGAGCGGGAGAGTGAAGGCGCGGAGCGGATCAACGGCTGAATGATCGCGGGCGGTGCTCGCGGCGAGCCGTGCCCGCATTGGTCACGGCTGAACCGCATGCGGCAAGGCTCGGGTTCGCCGCAATGCGCGGCCGCCTGGGTGGCAACGCGCCGACCCTCATGAGCGAACGTCCACTTCCGGACGGCACGACACGTCGCGGGTGACCGCGACCGACCGGCCTCAATTGGTGATGCGCACCGAAGCCAGGGCCGCGCTGAACAGCTGCTGCATCGCCTTATTGATGTCGCCGTCGGTCGAGACCTGGAAATACAGGCCGTCGGTCGCGCAGCTCTGCAGTAGGGGACCGATCTTGTTTTCGAAAGGCTTCACGTTGTCGTTGTAAAAGCCGTTGTCATACAGCGGCAGGTATTGCGTGTAGATGATACCGATCCGGATGTTGTTGTTCTTCATCGCCTGGCAGGTCGAGGGGCTGATCGGGCTGATGAACCGGTTGTTGTTGATCTTGAAGCCGGAACTCGCATTGCTCATCGCGCCGTCGATGGGCGTGTCCTGGACACCGTCGGTGACGAAGAACAGAAACCGGATCGGGGTGGCGGTGGTCACGCCGTCGCCGCTCGCCGGGATCACGCTGGTCATCTTCGCCATCGCCCGCTCGTAGGCGGTCTGGCTGTCACGCTGATCCGGGTAGGAATACGCCAGATCGATCCCGGCGGACGCGCTGCTGACCTGATCCAGCGACGGAGTCAGCTGGATCAGCCGGGTCTGGAAGTCGCTGAAGGTCCACATCTCCATCCGGAACTGCTGCGTCAGGCTCATGCTCGACTTGGCGGAGGTCACCAGGTTTGCGACGGCGTCGCGCAGCACCTGGATCCGGAGCTTGATGTTGTTCCTCTTGGCGATGTTGTAGTTGTCGTTGGTGTTCTCGGTGCCGTTGCTGTTGAGAAGGTGGCAGGCGAAGGCGCAGTTGCCGGCGACGCGCTTCATGTTGGTGATGTCGGCGGCGGTGGCGGCGAGCCCCATCGACGGCGAGTTGTCCAGGAGCAGGTAGAAGTCGATGTATTGCGCGACGTTGCGCACGCTGGCCGACTGGCCGGCGATTTTCATCGTCACGACGTTCATCATGCTGCCGAGGGTCGTCCGCACGGTGGCGGTGTAGGCGGCGGTCAGGCCGACCTGCGTGGCGCCCGGCGCCGGGGTCAGGACGAACGAGGTGATCGTCACGCCCGGGACCTTCGCGGCATCCGCCAGGAACTGCGTGCGGGCGTTGGTGAGCATGACGTCGGTGAGCGTGTTGGTTTTCTGGGTGATCACCCCCAGGACGGCGGCGTCGACCGCGACATCGAGCTGGGTCTTGGCAGCGTTGCGCCGGCCGAGGTCGATGGCCGCCCCGGAGGCGAACAGCATCGGGATGGCCATGACGGCGAAGAGGATCGCCACCTGGCCGCTCCGCGCCCGCCCGAAGCCGGCTTCGGACTCGGGCCGGCGCGCCAGGGCGGCAAGCCAGGCCGAGAGTCGGATCAGAAGTTCGGGCACTTCGCGCCTCCCGGCATGATCACCTCGCCCTTGTCGAGGCGCTGGGCCCACGAGATTTGCCGGCTGAACACCAGTCCCCGCCCGCCGAAGATCGAGCGGAACAGGGTCGAGCCGATGACCGGCGTGTAGGCGAGGGAGACCTCGGCCAGGATGTACCGGGCGCCGTCGTACTGGAAGGTCGCGGGTGTCGCCGGCAATCCGTTGCTGCCGTTGAGGGTGAGGACGGGGCGGGCGTTCTGCGGATAGCTGGAGCAGACGCCGCCGAGCAGGTTCCCGGAGACGTTCTCGACGCCCATGGCGTGGATGGCGACCTGCAGGTCCGTCGTCGGGTAGGGCCGCATGATCGCGCCGGACGCGTTCAGGATCGCGGCCATGTCGCTCACCGTCGGGCTGCCGTTGGTGGCGCGCCCGGACAGGTCGGCGATGGTGCGCGCGTAGAGCGTGGCCTTGCGGCTGGTGTCGACGGCGCGCACGAGCTCGGTCATGCCGAAGTAGAGTGCGACGAGCACCGGCAGGACGAGCGCGAACTCGATGGCCGCCACCCCGCGTGCGTCATCCCGAAACCGCATCGGCCGCCCGGCGAGGCTTGGCGGGACAGGGGTTGGCAGGACAGGGCCAGGCAAGACAGGCCCGGTCACGAGCTGGATGGGCAGGCGTTGGTCGAGGTGAACGGCTCGACCTGGAAGACGGCGGCGGCCTGGAGGACGCGGCGCCCATTGGGCAGCGTGGCCTTGGCCGCGCCGAGCAGCGGGAAGAAGACCGGCATGTCGACCGCCGCCTGGACGACGACGACGTCGCTCGCCCGCGCGCAGGTGTACGACGCGAAGCCCGCATTCCAGTCCGAGACCCCGGTGTTCGGATTGATCGCCGTCGCCTGGACGGGCGCGGCCGCGCTGAAGCTCGTGGCCTTCGTGATGCTGATGCGCACGTTGGCGCAGGGGAAGAGCGTGACCCGCGGCTTGCCGCCGGGGGAGCACATGGCGGTGCGGAAGTTGTTCAGCAGCGTCGTGGAATTGGTGACGCCGGCATTGTTCGCCTGGAACTGGCCCGTGTAGATCTGGCGGCCGGCATCGGTCACCGCCTGCTGCAGGATCTCCTGCGCGAAATAGGTGATGCCGGCCTCCAAGGTGGCTCCGACCAGCGCCAGGAACGGCAACGCCACGAGCGCGAACTCGACCGCCGAGGCGCCGTCCCGGCTGCGGGAAAAGGCCAGCAGGAGGGGAGGCCCCAGGGGGCGAGGTCCCGGAAGGCGATCCGCCCCGGTCGTCTCCGCAGGCGTCGCACGGCTCATGATGGCTGCCGTCTTGAGACCGATCCACATCGCTGGTGTGTTGCGCGGCTGTCCGGGATTCCCGGCCAGGCATGCCCCTGCCGCCACGCAACGATGGCGGCCAGACCTTGCCAATTCATTGTCAGTGGGGCTGGAATCCTGCGGCTGATCCAACAGATCGGCACGCCAGTCTCCGACCGCGTGGCGAGCGACTGCTTCATCCAGATCCCGGGCGCGGCTTGGCGCATCCCGGCCGCCGCCCTGTCGGCGGCGACCGAAGCCAGCCCGGGCCTGCGCCGCCTGCTCCTGCACTACGTGCAGACCGAGCTCGTGCAGGCGCGGCACACGGCCTACGTCAACGCGACCTTCACGCTCGGGCCCCGCCTCGCGCGCTGGCTGCTGATGTGCCACGACCGCGTGGACGGGGACGACCTGCCGCTCAAGCACGAGTTCCTGTCGGTGATGCTCGGCGTGCAGCGCTCGGGCGTCACGCTGGCGCTGCAGAACCTGGAGGGCGGCGGCATCCGCGGCCGGCGGGGCCGCGTCCAGATCCTGGACCGGGAGCCGCTCAGGCAGGTGGCGTCTCCGCCCGCGCGGGCGGGGACCAATGGGTCCGCCCGTTGTCAGGACGGCGCGCTGCGCCTAGACGATCCCCGCGCCGGACTTGCGTTCCGCCACCGCTTTCCCATCAGGGGCTGCCCTTCCGTGATCACCGGTCCGTGCCTCATCGTCCAGCCGATCCACGCGGCGGGCCTCGACCGGCTGCGCGCGGCCGGGCTGGAGCCGCGCCCGGCCAGCGGCACCGACACCGAGACCCTGGCGCGCGAGGTCGCCGGCTGCGTCGCCGTCATCACCCGCAACACCGGCTTCCCGGCCGGCGCCATCGGGGCGGCGCCGGACCTGCGGGTGATCGGCGTCCACGGGACCGGCACCGACCACGTCGCCAAGGCGGCGGCGACTGAGGCCGGGATCGTGGTGGTCAACACGCCGGGCGCCAACGCCGTCTCGGTGGCCGAGCAGACGCTGGCGCTGATCTTCGCCCTGGCCAAGGCCCTGCCCGGCGCCGACCGCTCGGTCCGGGCCGGCGACGACAGCTTCAAGTTCACCACCCGCCTCGTCGAGCTCGCCGGCCTGACGCTTGGTCTCGTCGGCTTCGGGGCGATCGGGCAGGCGACCGCGCGGCTCGGCGCCGCCCTCGGCCTGCGGGTGCTGGCCTACGGGCCGAGCCGCCCCGACGCCGATTTCGCCAATGCCGGCGCGCTGCGGGCCGCCTCGGTCGACGCGCTCCTCGCTGAGGCCGACATCGTCTCGCTGCACGTGCCGCTGACCCCGGAGACACGCGGCCTGATCGGCCGGGCGCAGCTCGCCCGGATGAAGCGGGACGCGTTCCTGATCAACACCAGCCGCGGCGGCCTGATCGACGAGGCGGCCCTGATCGAGGCGCTGGAGGCCGGCACGATCGCGGGCGCCGGGCTCGACGTGTTCGCGCAGGAGCCCCTGCCCGCCGACCATCCCCTCGGCCGCCAGGCGCGGGCGATCCTGACGCCCCATGTCGGCGGCTCCACCGAGGCGGCGCTGATCCGCACCGCCGAGACCGCGGCGGGCCGGGTGGTCGACGTCCTCGCCGGTCGGCGGCCCGGCGGGCTGGTCAACCCGGATGTCTGGCCGCACCGACGCGCCCTGTGACACTCCCGGGAGCCCCGCGATGATCGTCGACCTGAACTGCGACATGGGCGAGGGCTTCGGCGTCTACCGCCTGGGCGACGATGCCGAGATGCTGACCATCGCCACCTCGGCCAACATCGCCTGCGGCTTCCACGCCGGCGACCCGCTCGTCATGCACGAGACCCTGCGGCTCGCCGCCGCGAACGGCGTCCAGGCCGGCGCGCATCCGGGCTTCCTCGATCTCTGGGGCTTCGGCCGGCGCCCGATTCACGGCGAGCGGCCGGCAGATATCGAGAAGGCCGTGCTCTACCAAGTCGGTGCCCTGCTGGCGCTGGCGCAGGATGCGGGCTGCCCGGTGCGGCACGTGAAGACCCACGGGGCGCTCGGCAACATTGCCAACGAGGACGCGGATCTCGCGCTGTCGGTGGCCCGGGCGATCCGGACGCTGGACCGCGACCTGATCTTCGTAGTGATGCCCGGCCTGGAGACCGAGCGCGCCGGCGAGCGGCTCGGCCTGCCTCTGGTCCGCGAGGTCTACGCCGACCGGGCCTACGCGGATAACGGCAACCTCGTCTCGCGCAAGTTGCCCGGGGCGGTGCTGCACGCGCCCGACGCGGTGGCCGAGCGGGTCGTGCGGATGCTCGGCGACGGGGCGATCACCTGCGCGTCCGGCGCGCGGATCCCGACCCGGATCGACAGCGTCTGCGTCCACGGCGACACGCCGGGCGCCGTGGCAATGGCCGCGCGGCTGCGCGACGCGCTCGCCACGCAAGGCATCGCGCTCAGGCCCATGGCCGCGGTGATCGGCGCCTGAGGGGAAGCGGTCGCGTCCTCCGGAGCCCCGCGACCGAAGCCGCATCACCACCGTCATCCCGGGGCCGTGCAGCGGAGCCCGGGATCCAGATCCGCCGACGCATCAAGCATCTGCACCGATGGTGGTTCTGGATTGCCCGCCTCCGGCGTGCACCTCCGGGTCCGGGCTCGCCTGCGGCGCCCCGGAACGACGGCGAGGACTATCACCCCGGGACATCACGCGCGTAGCTGCGTTGCCGCGCCGAAGCCGGCCGAGGCGCACCCCGATCACGACCTTTCGTTCCGGGTCGGCCACCACCACGGTCGCGTGTCATGCAATCGTCGCAGACGGGCCGGAAAGCCACGCGCTGCATCCGAGGCCAGAGAGGGCTCCATGGACTTCCACCGCCGCTTCACGGTCCTGATGTGCGCCCCGGCCTTCGATCCAGACGATCTCGAGGGCGCGCGCCTCAACCAGATCGTGGCGGCCGTGGAGCAGCGCGGCTTCGAGGTGGTGCGCGCCCGGCGCGTCGAGGACGCGGCCATCGCGGTCCAGACCGACGCGGCGGTCGGCTGCCTCGTGGTCGACTGGGGCAAGCGCGGCCTCGACGGCAAGGCCGCCGCCCTCATCGACATGATGCGCCGGCGCGGCCTGGAGATGCCGATCGTCATCATGGTTCGCCGCAAGCGGCTGGAGGACATCCCGGTCGAGCTCCTCGACTTCATCGACGGCTACATCTTCCTCGCCGAGGAGACGCCGGAATTCATCGCCCGCGGCCTCGTCAGCCGGGTTACGCAATACGCCGAGACCCTCAAGACGCCGTTCTTCGGCGCGCTCGTCGACTACGCCGAGAAGGGCAACCAGCTCTGGACCTGCCCAGGCCACAACGGCGGCATCTTCTATAACCGGTCCCCCATCGGCCGGATCTTCGTGGAGCATCTGGGCGAGGCGATCTTCCGCGACGATCTCGACAACTCGGTCCTCGACCTCGGCGACCTGCTGACCCACGAGGGCCCGGCGCTGAAGGCCCAGAAGGAGGCCGCCAAGATCTTCGGGGCGGAGAAGACCTACTTCGTCCTCAACGGCACCTCGGCCTCCAACAAGATCGTCCTGTCCTCCCTGGTGGCGGAGGACGACCTCGTCCTGTTCGACCGCAACAACCACAAGGCGGCCCACCACGGCGCCCTGTTCCTGGGCGGCGGCATCCCGATCTTTTTGGAAACGGATCGGAATGCGTACGGCCTGATCGGACCGATCTTCCACGAGGCCCTGGATGAGACCCGGATCCGCGAAAAAATCCGCCGCAACCCGCTGGTGACCGATCCGGAGGCGTGGCGCCGGGAGCGGCCGTTCCGCGTCGCGGTGATCGAGCAATGCACCTACGACGGCACGATCTACGACGCCCAGGAGATCCTGGAGAAGATCGGCCACCTGTGCGACTACATCCTGTTCGACGAGGCCTGGGCGGGCTTCATGAAGTTCCACCCGCTCTACGCCCGCCGCTTCGCCATGGGGCTGACCGGGCTCGACGAGACCTCGCCCGGCATCGTCGCCACGCAGTCGACCCACAAGCAGCTCGCGAGCTTCAGCCAGGCCTCGCAGATCCACACTCGGGACGGGCACATCCGCGGCCAGACCCGGCGGGTCGAGCACAAGAGGCTCAACGAGAGCTTCCTGGTCCACGCCTCCACGTCACCCTTCTACCCCCTGTTCGCCTCCCTCGACGTCGGCGCCCAGATGATGAAGGGGCGCTCGGGCATGATCCTGTGGGACGACACGATCCGGCTCGGGATCGAGTGGCGCAAGAAGGTCCGGGCGATCCGCCGCGAGTTCGAGGAGAACGAGCGCGATCCGGCCCGGCGCTGGTTCTTCGACCCTTTCGTGCCGGACGTGACGGTGAACGCCGACGGCGCCGAGGTGCCGTGGGAGAGCGTGCCGACCGACGAGCTCGCCGCCACGCCGCGCCACTGGGAGCTGAAGCCGGGGGCGCGCTGGCACGGCTTCAGCCACGTGTCGCCGGGCTACGCCATCACCGACCCGAACAAGCTCACCGTGCTGACCCCCGGCTTCGACCGGCACACGGGGGCCTATGCCCAGCACGGCGTGCCGGCGCCGATCGTGGCCCAGTACCTGCGTGAGAACCGGATCGTCGCCGAGAAGAACGACCTGAACTCGCTGCTCTTCCTGCTGACCCCGGGGGTCGAATCCTCCAAGGCCGGCACGCTGATCTCGGGCCTCGTCGCCTTCAAGCGGCTCCACGACGACAACGTCGCGCTGGAGGAGGCCATGCCGGAATTCGTCAACCGCCGGCCGAACCGCTACCGCGGCGTGCGCCTGCGCGACCTCTGCAACGAGCTCCACGCCTTCCACCGGGAGGCTGGCACCTCGACGCTGCAGCGGCGGCAATTCGCCCCCGAGCACCTGCCCGAGATGGTGACGCCGCCGAAGAGAGCCGCCCAGCTGCTGACCCGCAACAAGGTCGACTACGTGCCGATCGCCGAGGCCGAGGGGCGGATCGCCACCACGCTGATGCTGGTCTATCCCCCGGGCATCGGCACGGTTCTGCCGGGCGAGCGGCTCGACGAGCGGGCCAAGCCCATGCTCGACTATTTCAAGATGTTCGAGGCCTCCGCCAACCTGTTCCCGGGCTTCGAGGCCGAGATCCAGGGCGTCTACCGCGAGGTCGACCCGGACGGGCGGATCCGCTTCCACACCTACGTGGCGCGGGAGGGCGCCTGATGGAGATCGAGGTCGAGACGCCCGGCCTAATCCCGGCCCGCGCCTGCCCCGACATCGTCATCCGCGCCTCCTCGGACGCCGATGTCGAGGCGATGGTGGCGATCTACGAGCACCACATCAGCCGGGGCGTCAGCGATGTCGGCGTCGCCGAGG
Organism: Methylobacterium sp. FW102-HT35C08; assembly: GCF_058790235.1. Taxonomy (NCBI): domain Bacteria; kingdom Pseudomonadati; phylum Pseudomonadota; class Alphaproteobacteria; order Hyphomicrobiales; family Methylobacteriaceae; genus Methylobacterium; species Methylobacterium sp. FW102-HT35C08. Next base: position 4,716,268 of record NZ_JBYTCL010000002.1, read on the forward strand.
AGGACCGGCTGCTCCCCGACGACCTGAAGCGGCGGCGCAAGACCATGCGCAAGAAGCGCCTGCCGCACCTCGTGGCCGAGCGGGACGGCGCGGTGGCGGGCTACGCCTACGCGGTGCCGTTCCGGAAGCGGCCGGCCTACCGCTACACGCTCAAGCACTCGATCTACGTGCATCCCGACCACCTCCATGCCGGGATCGGCCGGCGGCTGCTGCCGGCCCTGATCGAGGCCTGCGCAGCGGGCGGCTACCGCCAGATGATCGGCTACATCGACGCCGAGAACGCGGCCTCCCTGCGGCTCCACGAAGCCTGCGGGTTCGAGCGGGTCGGCTACCTGCGGGCGGTGGGCTTCAAGTACGGCCACTGGTCGGACAGCGTCATGGTCCAGCGGGCGCTGGGGACCGGGTCGGAGGACCGGCCGGGGTAGCGGCGCATCAGGACGGGTCCGGGCGTCTGTGCGGCCCGCGTCAGTGACCGGCCGCAGGCTGCGCCGTCGCGACGATGTCGATCTCGACCCCGACGTCGAGCGCCACCCACTGGCCTGAGGCCCAGGCCCCCTGCCCGACGCCGAACTCGGTGCGGACCAGGCCGACGCGCCCGGTGGCGTGCGCCCCGCCGCCCTCGAGGGTCAGATGGAACGGCAGCGTCACGGGCCGGCTCGTGCCGCGGATGGTCAGCGTCCCGATTGCCGCGTAGTCGCCCTGCCCCTTGTCGACGAAGCGGGTCGCCTCAAAGCGCGCCTCGCTCGCCGCCTTGACGTCGAACCAATCCTTCTGCGGCAGGGCCCGGTCGCGCTGGACATCCCCGGTCCGCGCGCTAGCGAGGTCGACCAGCACGAGCGCGTGCCCCGCCTCGGGCTTGGCGGGATCGAAATCGACCGCGGCCTTGAACCGCTCGAACCGCCCGGTGAACGGCACGCCGACCTGCACGCCGGAGAACCGGATCGCACTCTTGGCCGGATCCACCGCCCACTCGGCGGCGGCCGCCGGCAGGGCCGCAGTCTGGAGAGCCGCGAGCAGGCAGAGGTGACGCACGTTCATCGGGTCGGCTCCACGGTCGGGCAAGCGGTCAAGGTCCGGCGCCCCGGCAGCATGCGGCGCAGCACGTCGTCGCGCAGGAGGAGGTGGTGGCGCAGGGCCGCCGCCACGTGGACGGCGAGCAAAGCCGCCAGGAACCACGCCCCCAGGGCGTGGACCCGCTTGAGGAGACCCTCGGCGCCGCCCGGGTCGGGGACGAGGTCCGCCAGCGGCAGGTGCGGCCAGGGCACGAGCCCGTACAGCACCGTCGGGATGTTGAACGGCGACAGCGACACCACGGCCCAGCCGGTCAGGGGCAGCCCGATCAGGAGCAGGTACAGCAGGGTGTGCGCCGCCCCGGCCGCCCGGCGCTCCCGCGCCGGCATCCCGGCCGGGTGGGGCGGCGGCCGGTGGGTCAGGCGCCAGAGGACGCGCAGGGCCGTCAGCGCCAGCACGGTGATCCCGACGGATTTGTGCCACTGGTAGAGCTGGAACTGGCGCAGCGGCGCCAAATCCGCATGAGCCATGGTCAGGCCCAGACCGATCAGGACGAGCACGCCCAGCGCGCTCGCCCAGTGCAGCAGGATCGCCACGGCGGAGTACCGCCGCGCGGAAACCCCTCTCGCCATGGCGGATCCTCCCAGGTCAGTCCTGCTTCTCGAAGGCGCCCGCGATGGTGAGGTGCAGCTCGTCGCCGATCAGCGGCACGTAGGTCTTCACGCCGAACTCGGAGCGCTTGAGCGTGCCGGTGGCCTCGAAGCCGACCGTGACCTTCTTGCTCAGCGGGTTCACGCCGGCGCCGACCAGGGTGACGTCGAGCGTCACCGGCTTGGTCACGCCGTGCAGCGTCAGGTCGCCCGTCACCTTCGCGTGGTCCTTGCCGGCGGGCACCACCTTGGTGGACACGAAGGTCATGTCGGGGAACTTGGCGGCGTCGAGCCACTGGTCGCCCTTGAGCTCGTCGGTGAGCTTGGCGCTGGTTGTCGCCACCGAGGCGACCGGGATCTTCACCGACAGCTTGGCGGAAGCTGGGTTCTTCGGCTGCAGCTCCAGCGTGCCGGACACGTCCGAGAAGCCGCCCGCGTAGTTCGAGAAGCCCATGTGGGAGACCCGCCAGCCGACCTGGGTGTGGCCGGGATCGACCGCGTAGGTTCCGGCCTGGATCTGGGCGGGGTCGCGGGTCGGCGGGGTCTGGGCCAGCACCGGGGTGGCGACCAGCAGGGCCAGAAGGCCGGAGGCGAGAATCGACTTCAAGGGTGTCTCCTGCAGAGCAGACGGTCGAGCGCTATTCGCTGCGCCGCAGCAGCCGTGTAGCCCCGTTCACGGCCCCGGTTGAGCCTGCTATCCGGAACCCCATGGTTGCGAGAACGGAAACCTTCCGGGGCGGGCTGGACGATGTGCGGGCCTTCTGCACGGTGGTCGATCTCGGCACGGTCACGGCCGCGGCGGCCAGCCTGCGCGAGACCAAAGGCAGCGTCAGCCGGCGGATCTCCCGGCTAGAGCGGGCGCTCGGTGCCCGGCTGATGGCGCGGACCTCACGGGCGGTCTCGCCGACGGCCGAGGGGCTGGCCTTCTACGCCAAGGCCCAGGAGAGCCTGACGCTCCTCGACGAGGCGGCCGAGACCGCGCGCGACGCCCGCACGGTGCCGGCCGGACACCTGCGATTCACCACCTCGATCGATTTCGGGATCGAGGTGATGCCCGAGATCGTCGCGAGCTTCCGGGACGCCTACCCGCAGATCACCGTGGAGATGCTGAACACCGACGCGCGCCTCGACCTCGCGGCCAACCGGATCGACCTCGCCCTGCGGCTCGGCGGCGCCGAGGAGACCGGCTACCGCGCGCTGGTCCTGGCGACCCTGGCGGTCGGCCTCTACGCCGCCCCCGCCTACCTCGCGCGCCGCCCGGCCCCGGCCGATCTCGCCGGCCTGCGCGACCACGACCTGATCCTCGCGCGCGAGCGATTCGGCGCGGCGGGGCTGCCCCTCTCCGACGGGCAGGGCCGCACGGAGCCGCTCTCCGTGAGCCCAGCGATCCGGGTCAGCGACTTCGCCAGCGCGCACCGCCTGACCCTGGCGGGCGCCGGAATCGGCCATCTGCCGACCCTGGTCGCCGCCCGGGCGGTGGAATCGGGCGCGCTCGTGCGGGTCTTGGCGCCCTGGGCGACCCGCGGGGCGGCGCTGCGGGCCGTGACCCTGGCGGGACGCGAGCTGCCGGCCCGGGTCAACGTATTCCGGGAGCACGTGCGCGAGGCGCTCGCGGCCCGCGATTGCCGCCGCGAACACTCTGATTCTGTAAACGAATACAGTTAAACAGATTAGTATTTCAATATACGTCGCGAGCGGCCCGCGAGATCGCTAAAATCTTATCGTGTCGTGTATCGGGATGTTGAGGGGTGCCGGTCACGATGCAGGGCAGCGGATCCCGGACCGCTCGATGATCGACCCCTCCGTCCCGGGACGCCTCGGATATCGCGCGGACACCCGTCATGCCCCTTTGCAGCAGGTGCCTGCGCCCCACGCTCATCATCGGGACACTCGCGCTGGCCGCTTCGGGCTATGCCGGCGGGTCAGCCTGGGCGATGCTTTCGGACACGGTCCGGATCGTCCTGCAGAAGGGGCGCCATTACACGCCGACCGACCTCTACCTGCGCCGCGGCGACACGATCACCCTGCGCAACGGCGACGAGAGCCTGACCCATCACGCCTTCATCGAGGCGGACCGGTTCTCGTTCGATGCCGGCGACCAGGAGCCCGGCACCGAGACGCGCCTGACGCTCAAGGAGCCCGGCGATTTCGTGATCCAGTGCGGCATCCACCCGAAGATGAAGCTGACCATCCACGTCGATTAGGCGCCCCGGTTTTGGCGGCCGAGGCCGGATGTGGTCAGCTGTCGCGGCCGAAGCCGAGGCCGCGGATGATGTCGCCGATCGGATCGATCCGCCCGGCCGAATCCGGCGCGGCCTGCGCCGGACGGGCGGTCGGCGGGGCGACGGCAGCCCGGTCGGCCTGAGCGGTCCGGGCGTGACGCAGGCGGACCACGCGGCGCACATTGCGCTCGGATCCGCGGACACGATGGACGGCAGCCGCCTTGGGAAGCGGCCCGGCCGAATCCGCCATCTCGCGCGGGAGCGGCAGGGCCGGCGCGGCAACCGGCGGGGTCACTGCAGCCAACTGCGGAGCCGGGACGGCGGACGGGAGCGCGCTCGGGGCCTCGGCGGCACGCCGGATCGCGCCGGTCGTCTCGGGCCCGGCGATCCGGGCCGGCGGATCGGTCCAGGCAACCGGAGCCGCGACCGGACGTGCCGGGCGCGTCTGCACCTCGTAATTGCCCGGATGCAGAGTATGCGCCGCCACAACGAGCCCGAATACGGCAATGGCGGTGGTCGCCAGGGTGGAGCGATAGTGTTCCATGGCGGGAAAAACGAACCGCCAAGCTCCTGGTTCCGCTTGATCCAGGCCGAATCTGCGGAAACAAAAAAGGCCACTCCCGAAGGAGCGGCCCGAAGTCTAGGGAGGAAACGCCCAAGAAGGGCAGCGGGAAGGCGACGCCATCGCCATCCCGCACTGCACAGATAGGATAGTGCATTGCGGTAGGCAATGGCCCGGCGGTTCGGGAGGTATGCATAAGCGACGCGATCGCACCGCCTCTGTATGCGCGAAAAGCATGGATCGAAGCGTCTAGGTCCCGCCCGACTGTCCGTCATGGCCGATCATGCGCTCGACCTCGGCCAGCGCTACGGCGCGGGCGGCATGCTCGGATGCGTGCGGACGGTACGAACCCCGCACCAGCTTGCCCCGGTCGCGGATCGCCCAGGTGAAACGGCCCGGATCATGCCGGCTCGGCCTGACCTCGACTGTGTAGAGATGCCCGCCATTCGCACCCATCCGTAGAATGTGCGGAACGTCGCGGTGCCGGCCTAGGGGGTGCGACCGTGAGCGGCAGCGATCCTAGACGGACCGGGCCACCCGCGGCTGGCCGGAGCGCGGACGAACGGTCTCGGCGGGCCGGTCGGTCCGGGTCCCGATCCAGACCACGTGCTTGGGCCCGCTGCCGCGGCCGCTGGCATGGACCCGCTGCTCGTCGACCGCGAAGCCGGAACGCTGCATCCGGCTCTTGAACTTCCGGTCCGGCGCGCCCGACCAGACGCCCAGGATGCCGCCCGGCCGGAGCGCCCACCGGGCGCGCTTGAGTCCCCAATTGTCGTAGAGCCGGTCGTTCGACCGGCGCATCAGCCCCTCCGGGCCGTTGTCGACGTCGAGGAGGATCGCGTCGTAACGCTCCGGCCCCGCCTGGATCAGGCGGTTCACGTCGGCCTCCTGCAGGTCGACGCGCGGATCGTCCAGGCAGCCGGCGAAGACGTGCGCCAGCGGGCCGCGGGCCCAAGCGATCACGGCCGGCACCAGCTCGGCCACCACGACCCGCGCGTCGGGACCGAGATGCTCGAGCGCCGCCCGCAGGGTGAAGCCCATGCCGAGGCCGCCGATCAGGATCCGGGCCCGGGGCCGGTCCTTGAGCCGCGCGCAGGTCAGCGCCGCGAGCGCGACCTCGGAGCCGCTGCGGCGGTTGTTCATCAACTCGATCGTGTCGGCGAGGATCGCGAACTCGTCGCCGCGCCGCATCAGGCGCAGATCCGTGCCGCCGCCGGGCACCGACCCGGTATCGAGATGAACCCAGGGTATCACGGGAGCCGTCCTCGGTTGGTGACAGGGCCGCCCGTCCGGGACGGGCAGCAGGGTCGGTCGCGGCCCGCGGAGCGGCGCCGAGTGCGGCTTGTGTGCGGCACGTGCGCGCCGTGCAACCCTGCGACCGTCGCCGCGCCTTGCCGCGAGCGATTCCGGCGGCGTATCAGCACCTATGGCCAAGCGCATCAAGTCGAGACCGCAGGAGCGGGGCTTCGTCCTGTTCGATATCGTCTACACGGACGGCTCCCGAGCCTCGAACCGGCGCGTCCCGGTCGAGATCCTCGGCGGCCTGGACGGCGACGAGCCCGCCCGGCAGCTCATCGCCGAGCAGGAGGAGGAGATCGCCCGCAAGTCGGGGCGGCCCGGCCGCGAGATCGAGAGCCTGTCGCGCTCCCCCATCGTCAAGCCGAAGCCGGTTGTCTGAACCGAGCATGGCCGAGACCGCCTAGGCGGTCTCGGCCATCCGGCGGGCGACCTCGTCGCGCACCGCCTCGTTCATCGCGGCGAACCGGGCCTGCGTGCGGGTCCGCAGCCATGGGAACAGGCCGGGCGCGAGCAGGCCCGTGACGGCCATCGCCTGGACGAGGGTGACCCCCTGGCGGGTCTCGGTGATCCGGACGTCGTGCGTGCCCGCGAGCAGGTGGGGCATCGCCGGAATGCCGCCGCGCCAGGTCAGCCGCCGGCCGGGCTCCCAGCAGGTCACCTGCACGCGCAGGGTCAGGTAGGCGCGGCCGTTCAGGGTCAGCTCCAGGCGCCAGCGCGCCCCCGCGCGCCGGGGCCCCTCCGCCTTGCGGATGAACGGGTTCCACGCCGGGTAGGATTCAAGGTCCGTCAGCACGGACCAGACCATCCCGGCCCGGGCCGGGATCGGAAGCTCGGTGCTGCTGACCCGTCCGACCGTCATCCCTCCCGCCTCCCTCCCAACGAACCGCCGCCCGTTCGGGCTCGCGGCCTCCCGCGCGCGGCGCCTTCCGGAGAACACGCTCCGCGAGGGCCGGTGCGGTTCAGGGCGCGCCCTCGACCACCTCCAGCGCCCGCAGGATCGCGAAGCCGATCCGCTCCGCCTCGGCCTCCGCGTCGGCGGTCGCGGGCAGCAGAGCCACGGTCTCGACGGCGGGCGCATCCTCCGGCCCCACGACGACGCGGACCACGTCGCCCTCCGCCGCCGACGGGTCGCGGATCAGGCCGACCCGGTGGCCCGCTCCCGTGCCGAGGACGCGGAGCGGCGGCTGCGCGGGTTCGGGTTCCGGCCCCGAGGCCGGCGCGGCCGTGCGCGGGACCCCGAAGGCCGGACGGATCACGTTGTCGTCGGGCATGCCGGCCCCCTCCCGCCTGTCAGCGCCGCGCGATCCCGGCCGTCGCGAGAACCGCGTCGGCCAGGACCTCCATGCCGGCCCGCGCCCATTCGGGCGTGATGCTCTCGGCCTCGTTGTGGCTGATGCCCCCGTGGCAGGGGCAGAACACCAGGGCCGCCGGCACCGCGCGGGCGCAGTACACTGCGTCGTGGTAGATCGCGGTCGGCATCCGCGTCCAGGCATGGCCGCGCGCTTCGGCCGCGTCCTGGACCCGGTCCACCAGCACCGGGTCGAACGGGGTCGGCGGCGCGCGCCAGAACTCCGCGACGCGGATCGTGACGTCGCGCTCCGCCGCCAGCGCGTCGGCCCGGGCCAGGATCCGCGCCCGCATCGCCTCCAGCTGGTCGGTGTCGCCGTGACGGGTGTCGAGGCTGAACCACACCCGGCCCGGCGTGATGTTGCGGCTCGACGGCTCGGCGGTCAGGACGCCCACGGTGGCGCGGCCACGCTCGTCGCCGGCGCCGACCGCCTCGCGGGCGATCTCCTCCAGGGACGCGATCAGCGCCGCCGCGGCCATCATGGCATCCCGCCGGCCGGCCATGGGACTGCCGGCATGCGCCTCCTCGCCCAGCACGGTGATCTCGTACCAGATCTGGGCCAGCGCTCGGTCGACCACCCCGATGGTCAGGCCGGCATCCTCCAGGCGCTTGCCCTGCTCGATATGCAGCTCGAAATAGGCGCCGATCTCCCGCAGGCCGGCCGGATCGGCCGCGCCCTGCCAGCCGATGCGCCGCAGCTCGTCGCCGAAGACGTGGCCGGCCAGGTCCCGGGTCGCCAGGATGTCGGCCTCGGGAACGATCCCCATGGCGACGCCGCTGCCGCTCATCGGCGGGGCGAAGCGTGCGCCCTCCTCGTTGCACCAGTTGATCAGCAGGAGCGGCGCCTCGGTCTCGATCCCGGCCTCGTGCAGGGCGCGCATGATCTCCAGCCCCGCGAGCACGCCGAGCGGCCCGTCGAACTTGCCCCCGGTGGGCTGGGTGTCGAGGTGGCTGCCGATGGCCACGGGCTTCCGGCTCGGATCCCGCCCGGGGCGGCGGAAGATCATGTTGCCGATCCGGTCCACGGTGAGCGTCAGCCCCACCGCCTCGCCCCAGCGCTGGAACAGGGCCCGCCCCTCGGCGTCCCGATCGGTCAGGGTCTGGCGGTCGTTGCCGCCATTGGGCAGCGCGCCGATCCGCGCGAGTTCCATCAGGCTGTCCCAGAGCCGGTCCTGCGAGAGCGGGAGGTTGGTGCGCTGCGAACCGTGATTCATGGTGCCTCTGCCCGACACGTACCGGAAGTTGCAAGGTTAGGACGCGATCCGGGCCGGCACCAGGGACCGCCAGGACGGATCTTTCGGGATTTCGGGCGCCGTCACGATCCCGCGGCGCGGCCGATCCGGGAGATCACGGCGCGGCGCGGAGGCGTTGCGGCGCTACCGTACCGTCCTCTCCCGCCCGCCCGACAAGTATCCGTCAACGCAAACCGCGGCATTCGCCTGCCGTCGTGCCGCCGACGACTGCTCGATATGGCTTCTTCAAGTTGCCGACGTCCTTGAAGCCTCGTATGGGACTGTCCGGGCGGCCGCGACGACATGTCCGGGGCCGCGCCCTGACCAACGCGCCTATGCCCGCTGGACATCCCGGCGGCTGGGTGCGCGTCTCGCCGCGGGTCCGTCTCCAACCATACGATCGCCGGTCATGCCGGTCAGGGAGGTTTGATGCTTCTGGCTTCCACGGCAGCCCCTGCCCTGCAGGCCGCTGGGTTCGTCGGCACCTGGGATACGGATGTTCCCGCCGGCCGGTCCGTGCTCGACGCCGGCGCCGCCACGATGCTGGCGGGCGACCTGAGCCTCGCCGGCCGGCCGCTGCCCCTCGACGTCGCCCTCGGGCGCGTCCATCCGGAGGACCGCGACTGGGTCTTTGGGAAGATCCGGCGCGTCCGGCAGGAAGGCGGGCCGGTCTCCCTCGAGTTCCGCATCGTGACCGGGACCGGCGAGACCCGGTGGATCCTCAACCGGGGCTGCCTGACCCCCGACGCGGCCGGCACCCTGCGCGGGCGCGGCGCCTATATCGACATCACGGACCTCCACAGCCGGTCGGCGCCGCTGCCGGATGGCAGCGGCGCACCCAAGCCCGAGCCCGTGGATGCGGAACATCTGGACGCGGCGGCCGATCACTGCCTCCAGGTTCACACCGCCCTGGAGCGCCACGGCGACACGTATCTGCGGATGATCTCCGGCATGCTGCTCCTGGGGATCGGCCGCGCGATCGCGCGGCGCGCCCCCTGAGCGCCGTTCGGCTCAGGTCCGCCAGGGATGGGCCGGCAGCTCCGTGCGTCCGATCGCCTTGGCGCCGGCCTCCGCGACGGCATGGTCGTTCTCCACCGTCGAGCCGCTGACGCCGATCGCCCCCGACATCACGCCGTCGGCGTCGACGATCGGGATCCCGCCCGGGAAGGTGATCAGGCCGTCATTCGAGTGCTCGATCCCGTAGAGCGGGCCGCCGGGCTGGGACAGCTGGCCGATCTGACCGGTCATCATGCCGAAGAACACCGACGTCTTGGCCTTCTTGTGGGCAATGTCGATCGACCCGACCCAGGCGTCGTCCATGCGGTGGAACGCCTTCAGGTTGCCGCCGGAATCGACCACCGCGATGCACATCTGGGTGCCGAGCTCGGTCGCCTTCGCCCGGGCGGCGGCGATGGCCTTCTCGGCCTGCTCAATGGTGACGTGCATGGGACACTCCCGTTCGCGTTTCTCCCGGGACAGCCTGTGACGGTTTGTCCAGCCTCGCGCAAGCTCAGCCGGCGCTGTCCCGGGCGGCGCGGATGCGGTCGAGGAGATCGGCCGCCAGCGTCGCGCAGGCGGCGGCGTCGGGACAGGGCCGCTTCCAGACCACGCGCCCCTCGCGCAGGACGATCCCGTCCTCCACCGCCAGGGCGGGGAGCGGCCGGTCGGGCCTGAGATCGGCCGCGACGCCTTGCGGACCGCCCCGGAGCCGGGCCACGCCCAGCTCGCAGCAGGCGGCGCGCAGCCGCGCGAGGTCGAACAGGGCGAGCACCGGGGCTGGGGCCGCGCCGAACCGGTCCTCGACCTCGCCGGCCAGCGCCTCGATCGCCTCGGCCTCGCGCAGGCGCAGCAGCCGCGTGTACAGGCTCAGGCGGATCTCGGGCTCGGGGACGTAATCCTCGGGGATCCGGCTCGGCAGGCCGAGGTCGATCTCCGGGCTCCAATCCTCGGCGCGCTCGCCCTTGGCGGCGGTGATCGCCAGCTGCAGCAGGTGCTGGTAGAGGCCGAGGCCGACGAGCTTGGCGTGGCCCGCCTGGTCCTCGCCGACGAGATCGCCGGCGCCGCGCAGGTCGAGGTCGCGGGCGCTCACCGCGAAGCCGGCGCCGAGACGGTCGAGGGCCTCCAGGGCGCGCAGGCGCTGCAGGGCCGCCGCCGGCGGGGGCGCGGCCGGATCGCTCAGCAGATGGACCGTGCCGCGGCGCTGGCCGCGGCCGACGCGGCCCCGCAGCTGGTGGAGCTGCGCCAGCCCGAACCGGGCGGCGTCCCAGACCAGCATGGTGTTGGCCCGGGGCACGTCGAGCCCGCTCTCGACGATGGCGGTGGCGAGCAGCACGTCGCCGTCGCCCTCGGCGAAGCGGACCATGACCTCGTCCATGGCCGACGGCTTCAGGTCGCCGTGCGCCACCAGGATGTCGAGGCCCGGTACGAGGGCGCGCAGGCGCTCGGCCATCGGGGCGATGTCCTCGATCCGCGGGCAGACCACGAAGCTCTGGCCGCTCCGGCGGTGCTCGCGGATCAGCGCCTCGCGGACCGCGTCCGCGTCGAAGGGGGCCACCACGGTGCGGACCGGCTGGCGCAAAGCGGGGGGCGTGGCGAGCACGCTGAGGCTCTGGAGGCCGACCAGCGCCGCCTGGAGCGTGCGCGGGATCGGGGTCGCGGTGAGCGTCAGCACGTGGCTGCCTTCCGCGAGGCGGCGCAGGTCGGCCTTCATCTTGGCGCCGAAGCGCTGCTCCTCGTCGATCACCGTCAGGCCGAGATCGGCGAAGCGGACGCCGCTGCCGGCGAGCGCGTGGGTGCCGACCACCAGCCGGATCGTGCCGTCGGCGAGCCCCGCCTTGACGCGCTTGGCCTCGGCCGGCGCCACGAGGCGCGAGAGCTGCGCGACCTCGACGCCGAACCGGCCGAAGCGGCGGCGCAGGGTCTCGGCATGCTGGCGCGCCAGCACGGTGGTCGGGGCGATCAAGGCCGCCTGCTTGCCCGAGAAGACCGCGGCCGCGAGCGCCCGCAGGGCCACCTCGGTCTTGCCGAAGCCGACATCGCCGCAGACCAGCCGGTCCATCGGCCGGCCGGAGGCGAGATCGGCCATCAGCGCGTCGACCGCGGCGGCCTGGTCGGGGGTCGGGGCGAAACCGAAGCCGGCGGCGAAGCGCTCCAGGTCGCGGGCCGGCGGCGCCAGGACCGGCGCCGCGGTCTCCCGGCGGGCGCGGGCGGCCTCCAGCATCAGCCGGGCGGTCCGCGCCATGGTGGCCTCCGCCTCCAGGCGGCGGCGGGGCCAGGTGCCGCCGTCGAGCTTGTCGAGGGTGACGGCGTCGGGCTCCGGGCCGTAGCGCCAGATCCGGTCCGCCTGGGACACCGGCACCATCAGGATCGCGTCGCCGGCAAAGCGCAGGCGCAGGGCCTCGGACGGCGCCTCGCCCTGCGTCGCCACCGGCTCCAGCCCGTCGAACACGCACAGACCGCGGTCGCGGTCGACGGCGACGTCGCCGGGGCGCAGATCGACCTCGCCCATCGGCAGCATCGCCCGCGCGCCGCCCGTGACGGCGGCATCCGGACCGAACAGGTCGGCGGCGGCGATCACGGTGGCGCCCTGCTCGGGGACCCGGAAGCCCGCGCCCAGCGGCGCCTCCAGGGCGAGGACGTCGCCCGGCGCCGCCCCGGCGACATCGGCCCAGCCGTCGATCAGGCGGATCGGGCGCTCGGCGATCCGGCCGACCTGGCGCACGAGGCGGCGGAGCGGGCGGACCGTGCCGGCGAGCACGACGACGTCGCCGGCCTTCAGCCGCTCGCGCAGGATCTTGGCGAAGGCGGTTCCCGGCCGACGCTCCCCGGTGAAGACCGGCATCGCGCGGGACTCGCCGGCCGACTCGGTGGCGGCGAGCCGGGCATGTGCCGCCACGAGGTCCCGCCACGCGTCGGGCGCGAGGTAGAGGCCCGCGCCGGCCTGCCCGCGGTCGTCGCGGGCCTTCAGCCGCGCTCGGGCCTCGTCCATCTGCTCGAAGAAGGCGTCGATCCGGGCCTGCATGCCGTCCTCGACCACGAGGCTGGCCTCGGGCACGTAATCCAGCAGGGTGACGAGGCGCGGGTAGTAGCGGTCCAGGCGATGCTCCTGGCCGGTGAAGGGCTCGAAGCTCTGGTTGGAGCCGGGCTCCAGGATGATCTCGGTGGCCGGATCGATCACCAGCGTGTCCGCCTCCGCCACCGAGCGCTGCGAGATCGGATCATAGGAGCGGATCGCGGTGACGCGGCCCTCTGCGTGCTCGATCCGGCAGGGGCGCGGCGCGGCCGCCGGGAAAACCTCCACGGTCCGCCCGCGCACGGCGATCTCGCCGGGCTCGTCGACCCGCTCGTCAAGGATGTAGCCGAGGCGCTTCAGGTCGGCCGTCGCCGCGGCGACGTCGAGGGGATCGCCGACCCGCAGGGTCACGCGGGCCTTGGCCCAGGTCTCCGGGGGCGGCACGCGCTGGACGAGGGCCGGGGCCGTGGTCAGCACGAAATCCGGCAGCGCGTCCCGGTCGGTCAGCCAGCGCATCACGGCCGCCCGGGCGCCCATCGTGGCCCGCGACGGCGAGGCATGGTCGAAGGGCAGGCAGTCCCATTCGGGATAGACCGCGACCTGTGCGTCGGGATCGAGCGCCCGAAGGGTCGCGGCGAGATCCTCCAGGCGCCGCGCGTCCCGGGCGACGTGCACGACCGGGCGGGCCGTCTCGGCAAAGCCGAGGAGCGCCACCGCGAGCGCCCCGGTGGGCATCAGCGGTGCCTCCTCCAGCGCCTGCTGCGCGCCCGCCTTCGTCCTGCGCTTGGCCATGCCCGATCCGAACCTTCCCCTTTGAGCCGCCAACGCCGCACCCGCCGCCGAGGCTCCCGGCCGCGGCGATCCGATCCACAGGCGGCGCCGTCCGCCCCGCGCTGCCGAAACCGCGGCTGCGACACTGGGAACACGCAAACGTGACCGGGGCGGCGCGGGCCGCTGCGGACTGCCTCGGCCGGTTCGACCCATGGCGCCGATATGCAATCAGGAATTGCAGATACTGGTATCCATCGCCGCCGCGCTCGACTATCGGACGATCCGAAAAGCCAGGGCCGCGACGGGATCCAGCGCGGCTCATCAGAAGCTTACCGTCGTGGAACCGGCCAGGGCGCCACGCCCCGGCGCTGCGTTGCAGGGACTCACTTGGGAGGGTCAGGGACGTGAGCTATGACGCTCCCGTGTCGCGGAACAAGCCAATGCCCCGCTCGTCGGGTTTCGAGCCCCAGCATCCCCAGCGGCTCGCCGCTCTGCGCGCCTACGCCATCCTGGACACGCCCCCCGAGCGGGCCTTCGACGAGATCGCCGAGATGGCCGCGCAGGCCTGCGGCACGCCGATGGCGCACATCAATTTCATCGACGCCGACCGGCAGTGGATCAAGGCCGCGTTCGGCCACGCGGCGCGGTCGATGCCCCTCGATTTCGGCTTCTGCACCGAGGCGATGCGCGAGGATGGCATCCTGGTGCTGCCGGATCTGGCAGCGGAGCCGGAGAGCGCCGCCAATCCCCTCGTGACCGGCGAGCCGCACCTGCGCTTCTACGCCGGCGTGCCCCTCGTGACACCGGACGGGTGGGCGCTCGGGACGCTCTGCGTCCTCGACCGCGAGCCGCGCACGCTGTCCGACCAGCAGATCTTCATCCTCAAGGCGCTCGCCCGAACGGTGATGACGCAGTTGGAGACCCGCTGCGCCGAGGCCGCCCTGCGCCGGAGCGAGGAGCGCTACCGCTCGCTGTTCGAGTCCATCGATGCCGGCTTCTGCCTGATCGAGATGAAGTTCGCGGACGGCGGCCGCCCGGTCGATTACCGCTTCCTGGAGGTCAACCCCGCCTTCGCGCAGCAGACCGGCCTAACGGACGTGGTCGGCCGCTGGATGCGGGATAGCGCCCCGGATCACGAGCAGCACTGGTTCGACCTCTACGGCCGGGTCGCGCGCACTGGAGAGCCGGTCCGCTTCGAGCAGGCGGCCGCGGCCCTCGGCCGCTGGTACGAGGTGCATGCCTACCGGGTCGACGGGCCGGTGCGGAACCACGTCGCCGTCCTGTTCAACGACATCACGGAGCGCCGCCGGAGCGAGCTGGCGCTCCAGGCGCGGGAGGCCGAGCTCCGGTTGGTCGCGGACGCGATGCCGGTGCTGATCGCTTTCATCGACCGCAACCTCGTCTACCAGTTCGCCAACGCCGCCTACGAGACCTGGACGGGCCACGCCGCCTTGACGGTCGTCGGGAAGACGGTGCGCAGCCTCCTCGGCGCGGACGCCTTCGAGGCGCGGCGCCCCGCCATCGAGCAGGTGCTGGCCGGCCGCGAGATCCGGCACGAGTGGGCCTGGACCTTCCCCAACGGCGAGGCCCGGATCGCCGATACCCGCTACCTCCCGCGGCGGGGGCCGGACGGTGCGGTCGACGGCTTCTACGTCTTCGCCCACGACGTCTCCGAGCGGAAGCGGAGCGAGATCCTGCTCCAGTCCCGGGCGGAGCGCCTGGAGGCCCAGGTGGCTGCGCAGACCCGCGACCGCGACCGGGTCTGGACCCTCTCGCCGGTGCTGAAGCTCGTCTCGGACGGGGCGGGGCAGGTCCAGTCGGTGAACCCGTCCTGGAGCCGGGCGCTCGGCTGGTCCGAGGAGGAGACCCTGGGCCGCACCGCCCTGGATTTCATCGCGCCTCCGGAGCGCGAGGCCGCCCAGGCGGCCCTGCGGCCGCTCTGCGAGGATCGCCGGGTCGAGGATGTCGAACTGGCCTGCCTGACCCGCGCCGGCGAGCCGCGGCGGGTGCTCTGGACCGTGGTCCCGGAGGACGGGCTGTTCTACGGCTTCGGCCGCGACATCACCGAGCAGCGCCAGGCCGAGGAGGCGCTGCGGCAGTCGCAGAAGCTCGAGGCGATCGGCCAGCTGACCGGCGGCGTGGCGCACGACTTCAACAACCTGCTGACCATCATCCGCTCCTCCGTGGAGTTCCTGCGCCGGCCCGACCTCGCGGAGGAGCGGCGGCGCCGCTACCTCGACGCGGTCTCCGACACCGTTGATCGCGCCGCCAAGCTCACGGGCCAGCTCCTCGCCTTCGCCCGACGGCAGGCCCTCAAGCCGCAGGTCTTCGACATCTGCGCGCGCCTGCGCAGCATCGCCGACATGCTCGACTCGGTGACCGGGGCACGGATCCGCGTCGCCATCGACCTGCCGGAGGCGCCCCGCTTCGTGCGTGCGGACGAGAGCCAGTTCGAGACGGCGCTGATCAACATGGCGGTCAACGCCCGGGACGCGATGGACGGGGAAGGGATCCTGACCCTGCACCTCGATGGCGATCATCCGATGCCGCCGATCCGCGGCCATGCCGGTGCCCCGGGGCCGTTCGTGGCCGTGCGGGTCACCGATACCGGGGCGGGCATCCCCGCCCCGGATCTCGGGCGGATCTTCGAGCCGTTCTTCACAACCAAGGAGATCGGCAAGGGGACCGGGCTCGGCCTCAGCCAGGTGATCGGCTTCGCCAAGCAGTCCGGCGGCGACATCGACGTGGAGAGCGCGGTCGGTCGAGGCACCACCTTCAGCCTCTACCTGCCGCAGGTCGAGGCGCCCTCGGGCGCCGCCGAGGCCGGCGGCGACGACCGGCGGGAGGCGGAGCCGCAACGGGGCCTGTGCATCCTCGTCGTGGAGGACAATGTCGGGGTCGGGCGGTTCTGCACCCAGATCCTGGAGGATCTCGGCCACGCGCCGATCTGGGCGAAATCCGCCGAGGAGGCGCTCACCGAGCTCGACCGGACACCGGACCGCTTCGACGTGGTCTTCTCGGACGTGGTCATGCCCGGCATGGGCGGCTTCGCCCTCGCCCGGCAGTTGCAGGCCAGCCGTCCCGACCTGCCGGTGGTGCTGACCTCGGGCTACAGCCACGTCCTGGCCAAGGACGACGCGCACGGCTTCGCCCTCGTGCGCAAACCCTATTCGGCCGAGCAGCTCGCCCAGGTTCTCTACGAGTCGGCGAAGCGGCGCGGGCCGCCGTCCGCCGTCGCCCGCTACGCCGAGGCGGAAGACATCACGCAAGATTAACGGTTTTTACTAATCTTGGGAGCGTCTTAACCTGGACTGTTTTCGGTTTCCCGAGACAGATGTAGTCTAGGGGCCTCGAAGATCGAGGCTCGATACAGCCATGGCCCTGACCGGACGTTTCTGGTTCCGCCGGACCTGGACCGGCAAGCTGATCCTGCTGGTCGAGGAGGAGCGCGGGCGCTGGTTTCGCCGACGCCGCGGCAGCAGGCTGCGCTGGCGCGACGCCAAGCTGCTCGATCTCGCGGAGGCACCCCTGCGCGGCCTGATGACCCTGGAGCGGACCTACCGGCCCGCGTTCGGCCCCGGAGAGGCGCGCCGTCCACACGGTCTCCCCTCCGCCGTCACGCCGCCCGGCGCCGGCTCCATGTGATACCGGTTCCGGATGATGCGGTCGGCCCCGCCGTCTTCGAGCGGAGCGAAGCCATTCAGGGGCGCGAGACCGGCCGATGTCGCGCTGCCCTGGGTGACGTCGCTGCGCGCGTGATCACGGAGCGGGACACCGCAACCGAAGCGTTCGAACGGAAACCGTATGGAACGGCCGCGGGTCGACCTTCGGAACAAGGCCATGGATCTCGGGTTGACGCAGTGCAGCACAGCGATAGCGTCGCTGTGCTGCGGCCCCTTGTGGGCGTTTCCTCCCTAGACTTCGGACCGCCTCTTTCAGGGACGGTCCTTTTTTTTGGGTCGGCGAGGGTCAACGCGGCCTGCGACAAAAAGTTCTCAGAAATCTCTCATATCGGTTCGGATGGTGATGTTGGGCTCACCGTGGTTGCGCGCGGAGCGAAGCAAGCCAAGCGGCGCCACGATCCGGGCGGTCGCGCTGCCCTGACTCACTTCGCTGCGCGCGTGATGACGGACAGGGACAGCGCACCGGAGCAGGATCGCGTCAGGCCTCGAGCGCCAGCAGCGCGAAGCTCGCGAGCCAGTGCTCACCCATGTAGTCGCCGGTCACGTGCGGGAGCGCCGCCGCGAGGTGGGCCTCGGCCGCCGCGGCGAGCGGCGGACACCGGGGATCGGCGGGATCCAGCGCGGCGGCGAGCGCCCGGAAGCACCAGGCGCGGCTGAGATTCAGGCCGTCGAGATGGGCGATCTTCCCGTCGCTGCGGTCGGTCACGTCGGCCGGCTGGAACAGCGTGGCCGGCCGGCCCGCCGCCAGATCGGGGAGGAAACGGTCGAACCAGGGCTGGAACCGCGCCGGCGGCAGGAGCCGGCGCATGCACTCGGCCTCAATCAGCGAGGAGGACAGGAAATCGTCCCCGCCCGGCTCGCCCCAGGCAGGGCAGCCCGCGTCTGCGCCGTACCAGCGCTCGGCGGTCCGCAGCAGCAGGGCACCGAGCGCTGCCGCCCCCGCCCCCTCGGCGTAATCGGCCGCGAGGCGCAACGCGAAGGCGGTGTTGTAATGGGTGCCCACCCGGACCGGATAGGGCGCGATCGGCAGGAAACCCTCGAACCGCCGGACGATGATTGCGGCGAGCGGTGCGAGGGCCTCGGACCAGCGGGTTTCGGGCAGGCGCGCGAGTTCGTCGGCAAGCTTCAGGAGCCACGCCCAGCCGTAAGGCCGCTCGAAGCCGCGCGCATGCGGGGCGGCGAAGGTGGCGCATTCGCCCGCCACCCGGTCGGGCGTCAGCCGCGCGTCGAACTGCGCGCGGATCGCGCCGGCCTGCACGCCGTCCGGGAACCGCCGCAGCACCCGCGCGAGCAGCCAGTACCCGTGGACGCAGGAATGCCAATCGTAGCTGCCGTGGAAGACCGGGTGCAGGTCGGCGGGCGTGCGCGCATCCGCCGGCCCCGCCAGGACATGGCCTGGCTTGTACGGGTATTCGCGGCTGACATGACCGAGCGCGACCGCGGCGAAGCGGGCGCCGATCTCCGGGGTGAGCGCGCGCGCCATCGGGGGCTCCGGGTTCGGGAGGGCCGGGATAGCGGGTTTCCGGCCCGGCGTCAGGGCATCCGGGCGCTTTGCCGGCACGGGCCGGGATCGGCTATCGCGGAGCCTGGCCGAGCGGGGCAGTCCCGACCGGCGTCTCCGGGAGTTCCCATGCGCCGCGCGCTGCTCGTCGCCCTCGTCGTCGCGGTCTCAATGCCGGCCTCGGCCGCGCCGGATCCGAGCCGCGACGTCCTGTGGGCCGCCCTGAAGACCTGCGTGCTCGCCAAGCGGATCGCCAACCGGACCTTTCCGTGCCTCTCGGTCGACCTGGGCGACACGGATCGGCCCGGCTCGGCGGTGCTGCGCGCGCCGGGCGAGCCGACCCATATCGTCGTCATGCCCACCGACACGGTCGCGGGCCTCGAGGCCCCGGTCCTGCGCGGCCCGTCCGGAATCGCCTACTGGCGGGCGGCGCTCGCCGCGCGGCCGTTCGTGTCCGACGTGCTGAAGGGGCGGCTGACGCCCGAGGCGGTGGGACTCGCGGTCAACTCGGCCCGGGGCCGCAGCCAGGACCAGCTTCACATCCATCTCGACTGCCTGAAGCCCAGCGTGCTGACCGCCCTCAAGGCGCATGGCCGCCAGATCCGCACGACCTGGTCCCGCTTCCCGGCGCCGCTGGCCGGCGACCGCTATTTCGCGCTGCGCGTGCCGGAGGCGGAGGTGGCGCGCTTCAACCCGTTCGCGGTCCTGTACACCCTGCCGGGCGGGCGGCCGAACCTGCACCGGACGAGCTTCGCGGCCGTGGCGACCCTGCCGGGCGACCCCGAGCCGGGCTTCCTCCTGCTGGCCTACCGGGTGCCCAGCGCCAGCGCCGAGGACGTGATGGATCACAGCTGCACGGTTGCAAATCGGGGCGCCTGACCCATCATCGACCGCCCGGCCTCCGCCTCAGACCTTCCCGCCGGTAGAACCGGGCCAGAGCCTGCGGCGTGTCGAGCTGCAGCGTCGGGAGGCCGGTCTCCTCGAACATCTGCGCGTGGCGTTTCCGGTTCGCCGGCGTGGTGACGACGATGTGGCGGATCATGGACCATTTCACGCTGTCTTGGCCGCCTTCGAGGGTGCCGTGGCGGTCGCGCTCGAACCACGTCCGGCGCAGGTAGCGGACGAGGCTGAGGGCGGTCGGGACATCGAGCACGATGACGCCCGTCGCCCGCTCCAGACGCTGCGGCAGGCACCGGGAGTAGTTGCCGTCCATGACCCAGTGCGGGCCCAGGATGGCGGCGTCGTGCAGCGCCTGGAACTCCCCGGCCGGGCGGGGCTCCCAGTCGGTGTCCGGCCGATGGTAGAGCTGATCGACATGGACAGGCGGCAGGTCGCGCGACCGGGCGATCGCCGTCGCCAGGGTGGATTTTCCGCTGTTCGACGGCCCGATGATACAGATGCGCGGGCCGAGCGCGTCGAGTCTCATGTCGATGGCTCGATGTCGTGAGTCGATCGTACGATTCCGATCGATCCGGTCAAGCACATCCGGGACGCCGGGCCAATCTGTTCTTCAGCAGAGCTTTGCGCGGCGCCACTGCATCTCGACAGGCCTCGATCAGGACGCGACGGGTGGCGGCAGCGCCTCCAGCAACTGGCGCAGGAAGGCCCGCACTGCCCGGGGCAAGCGCCGGTCGCGCATGGCCTGCACCTGGATCCCGCGGGCGAGGCTCGCCCGGGCGTGGATCGGCAGGCTGACCAGCTCGTTCAGGCGCAGCGGCGTTGTCACCGAGAGCGCCGACATCAGCGCAAGCCCGCGGGAGCGCCGGACGAAGGGCAGCAACGCCGAGAGCTTGTTGGCGGTCAGAACCGGCTCGACCGCGAGGCCTTCGAGGGCGCAGGCGGCATCGAAGACCTGCCGCAGGGTCGTATCCCGGGTCGGCAGGGCCAGCGGATAGTTCGACAGGTCGGCGAGGCGCAGGGCCGGCGCCCGCGCCAGGGGATGATCGGGGGCGGCGAGCGCCAGCATGTCCACCTGCCCGTCATAGAGCACCTCCACCTGCGGGCTGGGCGTGAGCGCGAAGGTGATGCCGAGATCGGCATCTCCCACCGCCACTGTCTGGGTCACCTGCGCGGGCGGCAGCACCGTCACCTCGAAACGGATGCCAGGATGGGCCGTGTGGAAGGCCGCAATGGCGTTCGGCACGATGTCGAGGGCGAAGCCCTCGGAACTCGCCACCCGGATCAGGCCGCGGGCGAGCCCTTCAAGCTCGCGGATCTCGGTGACCACCTGCTCGGAGCGGATCAGCACCTGATGGGCGTGCTGCGCCAGCAGCTCGCCGGCCGGGCTCGGCACCATGCCGCGCGGGCGCCGCTCGAACAGCACGCAGTCGAGCTCGGCCTCTAGGTTGGCGATCTGCCGGCTGATCGCCGAGGCCGCCACGTTGAGCTGGTCCGATGCGGCGGCGATCGAGCCCGTCCTGGCCACCGCCAGGAAGTAGCGCAGCCCGGTCGTCTGCATTATCCTGCCCCAAAGCAGCTATTTCGCTAGGTGCGTTGCCGAAACGGCAACGCAGCACTCGCCAAATTCTACTTGTTGCGATCCCAGATGCACAACACCATGGCAGGGTGAAAAACGCGGCAGCCGCGGAACCATCCGCCGGACCTGTCCGCCGCGCCGTCGGAGCCTGCATGCCGCTACGGACTCTCACCCGGGCCGCGACCTTCGCCGCCTCATTCGCCGCTCTGATCGCCGCGCACCCGGCGCTCGCCGGCAAGGCGGACGACACGCTGGTCTACGCCTCCGACAGCGAGCCCGAGAACGTCAGCCCGTATCACAACAGCGCCCGCGAGGGCGTGATCCTGGCCCGGAACTGCTGGGATACGTTGCTGTACCGGGACCCCAAGGACGGCACCTACAAGCCGATGCTGGCGACCGCCTGGACCTGGAAGGACGACACGACGCTCGATCTCACGATCCGCGAGGGCGTGGTCTTCCACAACGGCGACCCGCTGGGTCCCGAGGACGTGGCCTTCACGTTCAACTACGTGCTGACGCCGGAGGCCCGCACGGTCACCCGCCAGAACGTCGACTGGATGAAGTCGGTGGAGGTCACCGGCCCGCACACGGTCCGCATCCACCTCAAGGCGCCGTTCCCGGCCGCGCTCGAATACCTCGCCGGCCCGACCCCGATCTTCCCGGCGAACTACTTCAAGAAGGTCGGCCTCGACGGCTTCGCCAAGGCGCCGGTCGGCAGCGGCCCGTACCGGATCACCAAGGTCGACAGCGGCCGCGGCGTCAGCATGGAACGCTTCGACAAGTACTGGGCGGAGAGCCCGCTTGGGAAACCGAAGATCGGCAAGCTGCAGTTCCGCGTCATCCCGGACGGCGAGAGCCGGATGGCCGAGCTGATGACCGGCGGCGTCGACTGGATCTGGCGGGTGCCGAGCGACCAGGCCGAGCAGCTGCGCGCCGCCCCGAACATTACGGTGCTGAACTCCGAGACGATGCGGGTCGGCTTCCTGCAATTCGACACGCTGGGCCGCGCCAAAGAGAACTCGCCGCTCAAGGACGTGCGCGTCCGGCAGGCGATCTCCTACGCCATCGACCGCAAGGCGATGGTCGACAACCTCGTGCGCGGCGCCTCGCGGGTGATGAACGCGCTGTGCTTCGTCGACCAGTTCGGCTGCACCGACCAGGGCGTGCCGCGTTATGCCTACGACCCCGCCAAGGCCAAGGCCCTGCTCAAGGAAGCCGGCTACCCGAACGGCTTCGAGATCGATCTCGGCGCCTATCGCGAGCGGGACTACGCCGAGGCGGTGATCGGCTATCTCGGTGCCGTCGGCATCAAGGCGCGGCTGAACTACCTGCGCTACGCGGCGTTCCGCGACGCGCTGCGGGCCGGAAAGACCTCGATCGGCTACCAGACCTGGGGGTCGTTCTCGGTTCTCGACGTCTCGGCCTTCGACGGGGTGTATTTCCGCGGCGGCGAGGAGGATCTGACCAAGGATCCGCAGGTGATCGCCGACCTCCAGAAGGGCGACGGCTCGACCGATCCGGAGACGCGCAAGGCCGCCTACGCCAAAGCGCTCCAGCGGATCGCCGCGGAGGCCTACGCCCTGCCGATGTTCTCCTACTCGACCAACTACGCCTTCACGTCGGACCTCAATTTCACCGCCCAGCCCGACGAGGTGGCGCGCTTCTACGCGGCGTCGTGGAAGTGAGGACGGCCGCGAAGGCGCGACGCCTTTCCCCTCCCCCTTGCGGGGAGGGGTCAGGGGTGGGGGTGGCGCAGACGGCACCGCACCGCTCGATTCTGCGCCACCCCCACCTCCGGCTCTTCCCCACAGGGGGGAGGAGAGGACGCTTCGTCCTGATCGGGCGCGATCGTGATCGCCAGAAAGGAGCCTGAGCCATGCTGGCCTTCACGGTCCGGCGCGTGCTGGTCGCCCTGGCGGTAGCCTTCACGGTCTCGGTGGCGAGCTTCCTGCTCCTCCACCTCTCGGGCGACCTCGCCACGGCCATCGCCGGCCCGGAGGCCACCGGGCCGCAGATCGCGCAGATCCGCCAGGAGTACGGCCTGGACCAGCCGCTGCTGACCCAGTTCCTCACCTGGGGCTGGCGGGCTCTGCACCTCGATTTCGGCAACTCCTTCTATTTCCGCGAGAGCGTGATCGACCTGCTGGCCGCCCGCCTGCCGATCACCCTCTATCTCGGCATCATCGCGCTCGCCGTCGCCCTGTTCGTGGCGATCCCGCTCGGCGTCGTCGCCGCCGTGAAGCGGGACACGTGGATCGACCGGACGGCGCTCGCCGTATCGGTGCTCGGCCAGGCGATGCCGAGCTTCTGGTTCGGCCTGACGCTGATCCTGATCTTCTCCGTGAATCTCCGCTGGCTGCCGGTCTCGGGCAATGCCACGTGGAAGAACTTCGTCCTGCCCGCGGTGGCGCTCGGCTACTACGCGATGCCCGCGGTGATGCGCCTCACCCGCAACGGCATGCTGGAGGTGCTGGCCTCCGACTACGTCCGCACCGCCCGCGCCAAGGGGCTGCCGCCCCGGAAGATCCTGGTGCGGCACGCGCTGCGCAATGCCGTGATCCCGGTGATCGCCCTCGCGGCGGTGCAGTTCGGCTTCATGCTCGGCGGCTCGATCGTGATCGAGGCGGTGTTCTCGCTCCAGGGGCTCGGGCAGCTCGCCTGGGAATCCATCGCCCGCAACGACTTCCCGGTCGTCCAGGCGATCGTGCTGGTGCTCGCCATGATCTATATCGGTCTGACGCTGGCGGCCGACCTGCTGAACGCCTTCCTCGATCCGCGCCTGCGCCAATCGTGAGGATGGAGCCTGCCATGAGCCTCCCCCCCGACACGGCGGCGCTCGCCGCCCCCGTCCTGCCCCCGGACGCGCCGATCGCCCTGGCGTCGGTCCCCTCCCCCACCCGCCTGATCCTGCGGCGGGGCCTGCGCCACACCGGTTTCCTGATCGGCGCCGGGATCCTCGGGCTGATCGTGCTGGCGGCTCTGGCCGCTCCGCTCATCGCGCCGCACGACCCCTACGCGCAGGACGTGTCCCGCCGCCTGATCCCGCCGGTCTGGCAGGCCAAGGGCTCCTGGGAGCACGTGCTCGGCACCGACAAGCTCGGCCGCGACTACCTGAGCCGCCTGCTCTACGGCGGCCAGATCTCGCTCCTGATCGGGATCTCGGCCGCGCTGATCTCCGGGATGATCGGCACCACGCTCGGCCTCTGCGCCGGCTATTTCGGCGGCTGGGTCGACTCGGTGGTGAGCTACATCGTGACCACGCGGCTTGCCATGCCGGTGGTGCTGGTGGCGCTCGCCATGGCGGCGCTGGTCGGCGGCTCGCTCAAGGTGGTGGTGCTGGTGCTGGGCTTCCTGCTCTGGGACCGCTTCGCCGTGGTGACCCGGGCCGCGACCCAGCAGATCCGCAACCAGGATTTCGTCTCGGCCGCCCGCGCCGCGGGGCTCACCGACCTGCGGATCATCCGCCAGGAGATCCTGCCCAACATCATGAACGCGCTGATCGTCGTGGCGACCCTGGAGATGGCCCACGCGATCCTGCTGGAGGCCGCCCTGTCGTTCCTCGGGCTCGGCGTGCAGCCGCCCCTGCCCTCCTGGGGCCTGATGATCGCCGAGGGCAAGCAGTACATGTTCTTCCAGCCCTGGGTGATCACCATCCCGGGCGTGGCGCTCCTCCTGCTCGTGCTGGCGATCAATCTTCTGGGGGATGGCCTGCGCGACATCACGGCGCCCGAGGCGCGCCACTGATGTCGCTCCGCTCCGTCATTCCGGGGCTCGCCGGGGGCGAGAGCCCGGAATCCAGAGCCGCCCCGGCCGATCGCACAGGCGATCCGGCTCCGCGTCATCCTGTTGCCTCCGCGGCTCTGGATCCCGGGCTCCGCTGCACGGCCCCGGGATGACAGGATTGGAGCTGACGCCCCTGATGCCCGTCCTCACAAAACACCCGTCCACCGAGATCACACCATGACGCGAGACGCCGCCATCGCGCGCGCCACAGAGGCCTTCGACTCGGGCGCGTTCCTCGCCCTCCTGCGGGAGGCCGTGGCGATGCCCACCGAGAGCCAAGCCCCCGGCCAGGAGGCGGCGCTCCGCGCCTATCTCGACGCCTTCATCACGCCGCTGGTCGCCCGCCTCGGCTTCGAGACCCCGAAGATCTTCCCGAACCCCGATGAGGTGCACGGCCCCTTCCTGATCGCCGAGCGGCACGAGGGCGCGGACCTGCCGACCGTGCTGATCTACGGCCACGGCGACACGGTCCGGGGCTATCCCGAGCAGTGGCGCGAGGGCCTCGGCCCCTGGGAGATCGTGGTCGAGGGCGACCGCTGGTACGGGCGCGGCACCGCCGACAACAAGGGCCAGCACGTCCTCAACCTCGCCGCCCTGGAGCAGGTGATCGGGGCCCGCGACGGCCATCTCGGCTTCAACGTGAAGCTGCTGATCGAGATGGGCGAGGAATCGGGTTCCCCGGGCCTGCGGCCGTTCTGCCGGGAGCAGGCCGAGGCGCTGCGCTCCGACGTGCTGATCGCCTCGGATGGCCCCCGCCTCAACGGCGAGCGCCCGACCCTCTTCCTGGGCTCCCGCGGCGCCTACAATTTCGAACTCAGCCTCAACCTGCGCGAGGGCCCGCACCATTCCGGCAACTGGGGCGGGCTGCTGCGCAACCCCGGCACGGTGCTGGCCTCGGCGATCGCCTCGATGGTCGATGCCCGCGGCGCCATCCTGGTAGACGCCCTGCGGCCGCCGCCGATCCCGGAAGGGGTGCGCGCGGCGCTCGCCGACATCCGCGTCGGCGAGGACCCGACCGCGCCCAAGATCGATTCCGACTGGGGCGAGCCGGGCCTCACGCCGGCCGAGCGGGTCTTCGCCTGGAACACCCTCGAGGTCCTGGCCTTCAAGACCGGCGACCCGGACGGGCCGCTCAACGCCGTGCCGCCCCACGCCAAGGCGACCCTGCAGCTGCGCTTCGTGGTCGGCACTGACTGGCAGAACCTCATCCAGAACGTGCGCGCCCATCTCGACGCGCACGGCTTCCCGATGATCGAGGTCCGGCCGGCCCGCGCCGCGGAGGTGTTTCAGGCGACACGGCTGCCCGTGGAGGATCCGTGGGTCGAGTGGGCGCTCCAGTCGATCGAGGCGAGCACCAACAAAAAACCGGCGCTGCTGCCCAATCTCGGCGGCTCGCTGCCGAACGACGCCTTCTCGGAAATCCTGGGGTTGCCGACCCTCTGGGTGCCGCATTCCTACCCGGCCTGCCGCCAGCACGGGCCCGACGAGCACATGCTCGCCTCCGGCACCCGCGAGGGCCTAGCGATCATGGCCGGCCTGTTCTGGGATCTGGGCCGAGACGGGCCCGACATCCTCCGCCGCCGCAAAGCGAGGGCCTGACACGATGAGCGAGCCGGTCGTCCGCATCCGCGATCTGACGATCGCGCTCCCCAAGGGCGCCGACCGCCCGCACGCGGTCGAGGGCCTGAACCTCGACCTCGAGGCCGGGAAGATCCTGTGCGTGGTCGGGGAATCGGGCTCGGGCAAGTCGATGAGCGCCTACGCGCTCACCGGCCTCCTGCCCCGGGCGCTGACGCCGACGGCCGGCACGATCCTGTTCGAGGGCCGGGACCTCCTGACCCTCGACGAGCCCGCGTGGCGCCGCTTGCGCGGCCGGCGCATCGCCATGGTGTTCCAGGAGCCGATGACGGCGCTGAACCCGGTGATGCGGATCGGCGACCAGATCGCCGAGATGTTCGAGGCGCACAACCTGCTCACCCGCAGCGAGCGCTGGGCCCGGGCGGTGGCGCTGGCCACCGAGGTCGGCCTGCCCAACCCCGAGGAGGCGGTGCGGGCCTACCCGCACCAGCTCTCCGGCGGCCAGCGGCAGCGGGCGATGATCGCCATGGCGCTGGCGCTGGAGCCCTCGGTGCTGGTCGCCGACGAGCCGACCACGGCGCTCGACGTCACCACCCAGGCCCAGATCCTCCGGCTGATCCGCGACCTGCAGCAGAAGCGCGGGATGAGCGTCCTGTTCATCACCCACGATTTCGGTGTGGTGGCGGAGATCGCCGACCACGTGGCGGTGCTCCAGCGCGGCCGGCTCGTGGAATCCGGCACCGCCGAAGCCGTCCTGCGCAATCCGCAGGCGCCCTACACCAAGGCGCTGCTCGCCGCCGTCCCGAGCCTCACGCCACCGCCACGCTCAGCCC
Source organism: Methylobacterium sp. FW102-HT35C08 (assembly GCF_058790235.1). NCBI lineage: Bacteria > Pseudomonadati > Pseudomonadota > Alphaproteobacteria > Hyphomicrobiales > Methylobacteriaceae > Methylobacterium > Methylobacterium sp. FW102-HT35C08. Next base: position 4,743,229 of record NZ_JBYTCL010000002.1, read on the forward strand.
TGGAAGCGGCCCCGGTCGCCCTCTCGGTGACCGGGCTGTCCAAGACCTATTCCGGGCGCTCCGGCCTGTTCGGCAAGCCGCGGGTTGTGGCGGCAGTCAGGCAAGTCTCCTTCGATGTCCGCCGCGGCGAAACATTGGGCATCGTGGGCGAATCCGGCTCGGGCAAGTCGACAACCGCGCGGCTCGCGATCCGGCTGATCGAGCCCGACGGCGGCACGGTCCGGCTGGGGGACCTCGACTACACGGCCCTCGGCAAGACGGCCCTGCGCGACAAGCGCAGCCGCATCCAGATGATCTTCCAGGACCCGTTCGCGTCGCTGAACCCGCGGCGCACCGTGGAGCAGATCATCACGGCGGGGCCGATCGCCCACGGGGTCCCGGCCGCCGAGGCGCGGGCGCGGGCCCGGAGCCTCCTCGACCTCGTCGGCCTCGACCAGAAAGCCGCCGCCCGTTACCCGAACGCCTTCTCCGGCGGGCAGCGCCAGCGCATCGGCATCGCGCGGGCGCTCGCCATGGAGCCGGACGTGCTGGTGGCGGACGAAGCGGTCTCGGCGCTGGACGTCTCGGTCCAGCGGCAGGTGCTGGATCTCCTGGAGGACCTGAAGCAGCGCCTGTCGCTGGCGATGTTGTTCATCACCCATGACCTGCGGGTGGCCGCCACGATCTGCGACCGGATCGCCGTGATGCACCGGGGCGCCGTCGTGGAGATGCGCGGGACCGCCGACCTGTTCGCGGCGCCGGAGCACGCCTACACGCGCAGCCTGCTGGCCGCCGTGCCGGGCGCGCGCGCATCCTGAGCCGCCGCGGCCCGGATCAGGGCCGATCTGGGACGCAGAGACAAGTTTTTTGGACGGAGTCGCCCTACCCGGTTGCGCACAACCGGGTAGGATGAGGGGGTAGTGTCGAGGGTTGAGCACCCCGGCGGATCCACGGCCAAACCCGCTGCCCGTCCCCCGCTCGCGCCTCGAACGCGGACGGGGGTTTTTCAGCGTGTCGACCTCAGACAAGCCCGATGACGTCCAGCCGGCCCGCCAGCGCCTGGAGCCGCTGCTCCGGCGCGGGAAGCGGGCCGAGCGCTGGATCGGTTCCGGCCAGCGCAAGTCGCCCGCCGCGAACAGGGCCGACGACAGCGCCGCTGAAGCCCTGAGCGGCCGCGTCATCAAATTGCGCTGGGCCGACACGTTCGGCCGGCCGGCGCGTCCCGATCCCGCCAGGTGGGGCCAGCCCGATCCGGTCTCCGCACAGGTGCTGCTGTTCCAGAGCCCCGCGGACGGGAGCGACCGGACGCGGCGCGGTGCCGCCGATTAGCCGTTCGTGCCGGTCCCGCGCTGACGGGCCCGCCCGCCGGGCACGCCGAGACCGATGGCCTTCGCGAGCGCTGAACGCTGGGCGGCGTAGCCCGGCGCGGTCATCGGGTAATCCTCCGGCAGACCGTAGCGCTCGCGGTAGCGCTCCGGGGTCAGGCCGTGGGCGTTGAGGTGACGCTTGAGCGTCTTGTAGGATCGGCCGTCGATGAAGCTGACGATCCCGTCCTCCTGGACCGACTTGCGGATCTGCGCGGGCGTCGGCTGCTCGATTGCGGGAATCGCTTCAGCGTGCGGCGTTCCGGTGAGGGCCGCCAGGGTCCCGTGCACGCTCGCCATCAGCTCGGGCAGCGCGGCCGGCGGAACGGAATTGTTCGAGACGTAAGCCGCAACGATCTCACCGACCAGCGTGACGAGCTTGATGGAGCGCTCGGGATTTTTTTCGGGCACTGCGCGAGTCCACTTGAAGATTTCGACGATGACGCTGCGGGTTCCAAAAGCAGAAACCCCTGAAGTGTCAAGATGGTCCTGGCAGTTTGTCGGTTGCGGAAAGCGCATTTTGGTGCGGGACGACCGAACCCGGCCCCCGGACGGAGCCGGTCACCTGCATGGGAGCGCCGATCCCCGGGTGTTTACAGCCGGGATCTGCGCGGCCGGACGGAAATACGGCATCGCGGCATGAGCGCCGGGCCCCGGTCGGGCCGGAGACCCAGCGGGGTCACCCGATGCCGAGGCCGCGGATCAGCGCAAGGCTGAGGACGATCAGGACCGCCAGCGAGGCGGTCACCGCCAGGGTGACCCGGCCGCCGACCCGGGCGAGGATGCGCACGTCGACCCCGAGGCCGAGCGCGGCCATCGACAGGACCGTGAGCACCCCGGCGAGCTGCGTCAGGGGCTTCACCGCCGCATCCGGGATGAGGCCCGACGAGCGCAGGGTCGCCAGGGCCAGGAAGCCGAGGATGAACCACGGGACCAGCTTGGTGAGCCCGGGCCGGCTCGGGGCCGGCGGGGCGCCTGCCACCCGCGGCAGGCGGGGCGCGATCAGCGAGAATGCCACCACCACCGGGCCGAGCATCAGGACGCGCACGAGCTTCACCAGGGTGCCGATCTGGGTCGACAGCAGGCTCACCGGTACGGTGGCGGCCAGCACCTGCGGCACGGCGTAGACGGTCAGCCCTGCCAGCACCCCGTACTGGCTGTCGTTCATGCCGGCGAGCGGGACGAACAGCGGCAGCCCGAGCACCATCAGAACGCCGAGCACCGCCGTGAACGCGATGGCGGCGGCGATGTCCTTCGGCTCCGCGCCGATGACGGGCGCCACCGCGGCGATGGCCGAGTTGCCGCAGATGGCGTTGCCGCAGGCCACCAGGATCGCCATCCGGGCCGGGAGGCCGAGCGCCCGGCAGATCGCCACGCTGGCGGCGATGCCGAGCACCACGGTGGCGACGATGCCGGCGAGCAGGGCCGGGCCGGAGGCGAGGATCGCCCCGAGGCTCAGGGAGGCGCCGAGCAGCACGACGGCGACCTCGAGGAGCTGCTTGGCCGAGAAGGCGATGCCGGTCCGGAACCGGGCATGGGGCGTCCAGGCGGTCCGCACCGCGATGCCGATCAGGATCGCCAGGACCAGGGCCTCGACATAGGGATGGCCCGCGACGCGCTCCTCCAGCGCCTGCGCGGCCATCGCCACGGCGGTGATCGCCGCGCACAGGCCGATTCCGGGCAGGACCGAGGCGGCAGGACTCGACTGGCTACCCCCGCCAGAGAGGGCGACAGGCGGGGCGTTGCGGGATGGGGCGTCAGGACTCACAGGACGTGGCTCCGGGGTCGTCCCAGGGGGTACAGGAAGAAAACGGCTGCCGCACGCCACTAACGGAGATATTTTATCTCTATTGTGCCGCTTTTGTAGACTATGTCACTCTAAAGCTTCCTGAACGTCCAGGAGACTTGATGTCCGTGGATCTCCGTGGGCGAGCCCCGCCTTCCTCTCCGGCGGAAGGTTGCCCGCCGTGCAATGTTCGTCCGCCGTTCGGGCAGATCGCTCAATCCATTTCGCGGTGGAGACACATCGTAGCCGCCTCACCTGTCATTCCGGGGCCGCGCAGCGGAGCCCGGAATCCAGACCCGCCGACGTGTCAGGATCTGGCACTCTCAGCGGTTCTGGATTCCGGGCTCGCCTGCGGCGCCCCGGAATGACGGCGTCGATCGTCAACACGCAGAGGAAAGCTCCAAACTGTTCGGCCTTACGGCTCTGCAGTGCGCGCGCGTCGCACCCCGGAGCGCTTTCCCTCAGGCTTGCATGCCCCAGCGCTGAACCGTGCGCCGCTCGATCGTCTGGAAGATCAGGTTCTCGACGACGAGGCCGATCAGGATGACGGTGAGCAGCCCGGCGAACACGTTCGGGATGTCGAGCATGTTCTTGTTCTCGAAGATGAACCAGCCGAGCCCGCCCGCTCCCGAAGAGACACCGAAGACCAGCTCGGCCGCGATCAAGGTGCGCCACGCGAACGCCCAGCCGACCTTCAGGCCGGTGAGGATCGACGGGAAGGCCGCCGGGATCAGGATCTTGCCGATCAGCCGCGGACCGGACAGCCCGTAATTGCGGCCGACCATCTTCAGCGTCCGGCTCACCGACAGGAAGCCCGAATGGGTGTTCAGCGCGATCGCCCAGGTCACCGAGTGGACGAGGACGAAGATCAGGCTGCCGTTGCCCAGGCCGAACCAGATCAGCGCCAGCGGCAGCAGCGCGATCGCCGGCAGCGGATTGAACATCGAGGTCAGCGTCTCGAGGAAGTCGGTCCCGATCCGCGACGCGATGGCGATGCCGGTGAGCGCGGTCGCGAGCGCGACGCCGGCGGCGTAGCCCATCAGCAGGACCTTGAGCGAGGTCCAGGCGCGGGCCGGCAGCGTGCCGTCCGCGACGCCGCGGACAAACGCCTCCACGGTGGCCGAGAAGGTCGGGAACAGGAGATCGTTGTCGAGGTAGCGCCCGTAGGCCTCCCAGATCCCGGCCAGGACGAGCAGGATCACGATCTTGCGCAGCCACGCCTGGTTGTAGAGCCGCTCAGCGACCGACAGGGGCTTCTCCACCACCGTGGCACCGTGGGCATGGCCGGTCTCGCGCACGATCTCGGGACGGCTCGACCCCGCGGCGGACGGGCGCGCGTGTGCGGCGCGCGGCAGGCCGGTCAGGACGGGTGCGCTAGACATTCTCCGCCTCCTCGATCTCTTCCGAGAACAGCATCTGCTGGATCCGGTTCTCCAGCCCCATCGCGGCCTCCGGCGAGTCCGCGCTGTTGAGCTCCGCCTTCACCTCGCCAGGATGGGGCGAGAGCAGCAGGATGCGCGAGCCGACCTTGATCGCCTCCGGGATCGAGTGGGTGACGAACAGCACGGTGAAGCGCGTGCCCTCCCACAGCATCAGCAGCTCGTCCTGCATGCGCCGCCGGGTCAGGGCGTCGAGCGCCGCGAAGGGCTCGTCCATCAGCAGGATGTCGGGCTCCATCGCCATGCCGCGGGCGATGGCGACGCGCTGCTTCATGCCGCCCGAGAGGGTGTGCGGGTAGCTGTCGGCGAACTTCGTGAGATTAACCTTGTCGATGTAGAGGTTGGCCCGCTCCAGGGCCGCGCGGCCTTTCAGCCGGCCGGAGGCTTCGAGGGCGAAGACCACGTTCTGCCGGACCGTCTTCCAGGGCAGGAGCTGGTCGAATTCTTGGAACACCATCATCCGGTCGGGGCCGGGCTCGGTCACGGGCCGGCCCTTGAGCCGGATCTCGCCCTCGGTAGGGGCCATGTAGCCGCCCACCGCCTTGAGCAGGGTCGACTTCCCGCAGCCCGAAGGCCCGAGCAGCACGAACCGGTCTCCGGGCCAGATCCGGAAGCTCACCCGGTAGGTGGCCGTGACGAGGTGATCGGGCGTCTTGTAGCGGAGCGTGACGCCGTCGACTTCCAGCAGGGGCTGACCCGTGTCCATCCATCCTCCCTGGCGCCGCGGCTTGAGCCGCGTTTCGCTGACGGCCGGAGATGATCCGGCCCTCACAAAAACGTGTATCGGTCGTCATCCGAGCCTGTAAAGGCGGACCCGCTCCGGAATCCGGAGCGGACGGCCCGTGTGTCAGGGCCGCACGGCGGGAAGCCGATGGTCCTGTACGGCCGGAACGCCGGGCCGGTCGGCCGAGGCGCGTACCATGAAGTCTTGGCTGAGACGACTTGGGCGAGACGACTTGTCTGAGACGACTTGGCTGAGCCAGCCCGCGCGCAAGATCCGGAGGCCCAACGGAACGGATCCGCGCAATGTTCGGCCGCAGTGTGGCCTGTCCAGCAACGTCGACACGCAGGGTTTCCTTAATTAATATCTCGCACTTCTGGCTCCGCCAGGTCTAAACGCGGCCTGACCGGTCTAGACCGAGAGCAATTTTCGGGGTCTCTCAATGCGATTTCAGTTGTCCATCAAGGCGGCCCTGATCGGAGCTTTCGGGTGCCTTGCCCTCATCGCGGCAGGACAAGGCACACTCTCCCTGATCAAGCTTTCCGGTATCCGTTTCTCTGTGAACGAGGTCACAAAGAATTGGCTTCCATCAGTATTGATATTGGGGACGATACAGAACGACGTTGCCGATATTCGCGTCAAACAATTTCGCATGCTCACATACAACGCCACGCCGGAGCAGCGGGCCGACAACCAGAAGCTTCAGGCGACGGCCATGGCCAAGCTCGCGGCGGACCGGGCCCTGTACGAGCCGATGATCGCCTCGCCCGAGGAGCGGGCCCTGTGGGCGACGTTCGGCGCGCTGTGGACGCAGTACGAGGCCTCCAACCGCAGGATGACCCAGCTCCTTGAGCAGGGCCAGCCGGCGGAGGCGCTGGCGCTCATCGGCGGCCGCGATCAGCTCGACATGTACAACCGCATGCGCGAGGCCCTGGCGGCGGACGCGGAACTGAACAACCGCAGCGCGCACCAGGAATCCAGCTCCGCCCTGGCGCAGGCCGATGCCGCCATGATCGCCGCCTACGTGGCGGTGGCGTTCGCGGTGGCGGCGGCGCTCGCGGCCTCCCTGTTCGGGATGTCGCGGGTGTCCCGCCCGATCACGGTCATCACCCAGGCCATGGCGGTCCTGGCTCGCGGCGACGCGGCCGCCGCAGTGCCGTACCGGGACCGCCGGGACGAGATCGGCGCGATGGCCGCCGCCGTTCAGGTGTTCAAGGACAACCTGATCCGCACCCGGCAGCTCGAGGCCGAGACCGCCGAGGCGCGCCTCGCCGCGGAGGAGCAGCGCAGGAGCGGCATGCGCCAGATGGCCGACAGCTTCGAGCGGGCGGTCGGCGGCATCATCGGCCTGGTCTCGTCCTCGGCCACCGAGCTGCAGGCCACCGCCGGGTCGATGTCGGCCATGGCGGCCCAGACCTCGGCCCAGTCCACGACCGTGGCGGCCGCGGCCGAGGAGGCGGCCTCGAACGTCAACACGGTCGCGGCCGCCGCCGAGGAGCTGGGGAGTTCCGTGCAGGAGATCGGCCGGCAGGTGGACGGCTCGGCGGAGCTCGCCCGGCGGGCCGTGGGCGAGGTCGACCGGACCGGCGCGCTGGTGCAGGAGCTGAGCACGGCCGTCACCCGCATCGGCGACGTGGTCGGCCTGATCTCGTCCATCGCCGGGCAGACGAACCTTCTGGCGCTCAACGCCACGATCGAGGCGGCCCGCGCGGGTGCTGCGGGGCGGGGCTTTGCGGTGGTGGCGTCCGAGGTGAAGGCCCTGGCCGAGCAGACCGCCAAGGCGACCGAGGAGATCTCCGGGCAGATCGCGCGGGTTCAGGATTCGACCGGTCAGGCGGTCACGGCGATCGGCGCGATCACCGGGCGGATCCAGGAGATCAGCGGTGTGGCGACCACGATCGCCGCAGCCGTGGAGGAGCAGGGCGCGGCGACCCAGGAGATCGTCCGCAACGTCACCCAGGCGGCGCAGGGCACCGGCGCGGTGACCAGCACCATCACCGGGGTGGCGGGCGCGGCCGAGGAGACCGGGGCTGCGGCGAGCCAGGTTCTGGGCGCGGCCTCCGAGCTGTCGCGCCAGTCCGAGCACCTGTCCGCCGAGGTCGGCCGCTTCCTGGCGACGGTCCGGGCCGCGTGAGGCTCCGGCCGTCCGGCACCCGGCTCAGGCCGGGTGCCACCACCGGCCCTTCAGCACCACGCCCTCGGCGGTGATCCGCTGGGCGCCCTCCATGTGCTCGCCGCGGGTGTCGACGTAGTCGAAGGCGCCGTCCCGCACCGCCAGCACGGTGGCGTCACCGAGCGCCCCGACCTTCAGGGTCCCGTACTCCATCCGCTTCAGCGCCACGGCGGCGTTCACCGTCGAGGCGGCGATCACGTCGGTGAGGCTCATGCCGAGGCAGAGCATCTTCGACATGGTGGTGACCTGATCGAAGGCCGGTCCCTCGATGCAGAGCTGGTGCACGTCGGACGAGATCGTGTCCGGCAGGAAGCCGCCGGCCAGCATGGCCCGCGCCGTCTTGAAGGCGAACGAGCCCTTGCCGTGGCCGATGTCGAACAGCACGCCCCGCGCCCGCGCCTCGCGGAGCGCCGGCTTCACGGCACCCTGGGCCGTGATGGGAGAGTTCGGGAACGGCCGGAACGCGTGGGTCAGCACGTCACCGGGGCGCAGCATCGCCAGGACCTGCTCGTAGCTCGGCGGCGGCTCGTCGATATGGGCCATCAGCGGCAGGCCGGTCTCTTCCGCGACCTGCAGGGCGATGTCGAGGGGCGCGGTGCCCTGGTCGCCCGAGGCGTGGCGCCCGACCCGGACTTTGATGCCGACGATCACATCCCGGTTAGCCTCGGCGACCTCGACCGCCTCCCGGGGCGCCATCAGCCGCGGATCCTCACTCTCGCCGACCATGATGGTCTTCGAGAAACCGAAGATGCCCGCAAAGGAGACGTGCAGGTAGGCGAGAATCCGCGCCTGCGACCGCTCGATGACGTGGCTGCGGAAGCCCGCGAAGTTGCCGGGCCCGGCGCTGCCGGTATCGACCGAGGTGGTCACCCCCGAGGTCCGGCAGAATGCGTCGGCGTCGATGCCGAGGGAGGTGCCGCCCCAGTAGACATGGGTGTGCAGGTCGATCAGGCCCGGCGTGACGATGGCGCCTTCCATGTCGCGCACCTGCGTGCCCGGGCCGGCCGGAAGGTCGCGGCCGAAGCCCGAGACCCGGCCGTCCGCAAAGGCGACATCGCAGATCCCGTCGTGGTTCTGCGACGGGTCGATGACCCGCGCGCCCTTCAGGATGAGGTCGTGCTGCACGAGAGACTCCGGATGTTGGTCGCGCGGTGGGGATGGATGGGCCCGCCTCGCCTCCGTCTTTGCGAGCGCAGCGAAGCAATCCAGCGGCGCCACACCCGCGGACGTTGCGCTGCCCTGGGTCGCTTCGCTGCGCTCGCGATGACGGCACAGGCTCCGTCAGGCTGCCCGGGCGGGGGCGGCCACGTCGTTGAGGTGGCAGGCGGCGAAGTGGCCGGCGCCGACCGGGTCGAGGCCCGGCACCTCGGTCCGGCAGCGGTCGAAGGCGTGCGGGCAGCGGGTGTGGAAGCGGCAGCCCGACGGCGGGTTGATCGGGCTCGGCACGTCGCCCTTGAGCACGATCCGGGTGCGTCCGGCCCCGGGCTCGGGGATCGGCACCGCCGAGAGCAGGGCCTGGGTGTAGGGGTGCTTGGGCGCCAGGAACAGGTCGCGGCGCGGGCCGATCTCGACGATCTTGCCGAGATACATCACGGCCACGCGGTGGGTCATGTGCTCGACGATGGCGAGGTCGTGCGAGATGAACAGCATCGCGAGGTCGAGCTCGCGCTGCAGGTCGCGCAGCAGGTTGACGATCTGCGCCTTCACCGAGACGTCGAGGGCCGAGACCGCCTCGTCGCAGATGATCAGGTCCGGCTCGGCGGCGAGCGCCCGGGCGATGCCGATCCGCTGGCGCTGGCCGCCCGAGAACTCGTGCGGGTACCGGCCGAGCGCCTCGCGCGGCAGGCCGACCCGCTCCATCAGGCTGGCGAGCCGGCTCTCCAGGTCGGCGGCGTTGTGGGCCAGCCCGAAATTGCGGATCGGCTCGGCCAGGATCGCCCGGACCCGCATTCGCGGGTTCAGCGACGAGAACGGATCCTGGAACACCATCTGGATGTGGCGCCGCAGGGGCCGGAGCGTTCCGGCCGAGAGGTCGTCGATGCGCCGCCCGTCGAGCACCACCTGTCCGGCGGTGGGCGCGTAGAGGCGCATCAGCGCCTTGGCGACGGTGGACTTGCCGCAGCCGGATTCGCCGACGAGCGACAGGGTCTCGCCGCGGGCCACCGTGAAGGACAGGCCGTCGACCGCCTTCAGCACGCGCTTGGACTGGCCGAACAGGCCTCCGCCGAGGGCGAAGTGCTTCTTGAGGTCGTTGACCTCCAGCAGGGTGCGACCGGCGGGTGCGGGCGTGGCGCTCATGCCGCGAGGGCGTCCTTCGGCGCGTAGTGGCAGGCGGCGAGATGGCCCGGCGCCTTCGGCTCCAGGGCCGGCGCGTAGGCGCGGCACAGGTCGGTGACGTCCGGGCAGCGGCCGGCGAAGACGCAGCCCTCGATCCGGCCTTTCAGGCTCGGCACCATGCCGGGGATCTCGGCGAGCCGCGCATCGGCGCCGTGCTCGACGGCGCCGAGCTTCGGCACCGCCCCCATCAGGCCGCGGGTGTAGGGGTGGCGCGGTGACCGGAACAGGTCGCGGACCGGCGCCTCCTCGACCTTGCGGCCGGCATACATCACCACCACCCGGTCGGCGACCTCGGCGACCACGCCGAGATCGTGGGTGATCAGCATGATCGCGGCCCCCACCCGGGCCTTCAGGTCGCGCATCAGGTCGAGGATCTGGGCCTGGATGGTCACGTCGAGCGCCGTGGTCGGCTCGTCGGCGATGAGGAGCTTCGGCGAGCAGGCGAGCGCGATGGCGATCATCACCCGCTGGCGCATGCCGCCGGAGAGCTGGTGCGGGTATTCCCGCACCCGCCGCCGCGGCTCGGGGATGCCCACCAGCGTCAGCATCTCCACGGCCCGCTCCTCGGCCTCGCGCCGGCCGAGCCCCTGGTGCAGCCGCAGGGTCTCGCCGATCTGGCGGCCGACCGTCAGCACCGGGTTCAGCGAGGTCATCGGCTCCTGGAAGATCACGCTGATGTCGTTGCCGCGGATCTTGCGCATGGCGCTGTTCGGCAGGTCGAGGAGGTTTTTTCCTTCGAACTTGATCGCGCCGGCGATGCGGGCCGGCGGCTCGGGCAGGAGCCGCAGGATCGACATCGAGGTCACCGACTTGCCGCAGCCGGACTCGCCCACGATCGCCAGGGTCTCGCCCGACTGGATCGCGAACGAGACCCCGTCCACCGCCCGGTTCACCCCGTCGGGGGTGCTGAAATGGACCTGCAGGTTCTCGATCGACAGGAGGGGGGTGCCGCTCATGCTGCCGGTCCTCATCACACGTGCGGTCTCAGACATCTTTGGCCATGCGGGGATCGAGGGCGTCGCGCAGGCCGTCGCCGACGAGGTTCACGGCGAGCACCGTCATCGAGAGGAAGATGGCCGGGAACAGGATGATGTAGAACTTCACCTGCCAGAGGGCCCGGCCCTCGGCCATGATGTTGCCCCAGGACGGCGTCGAGGGCGGCACGCCCGCGCCGATGAACGACAGGATCGCCTCGGTGATCATCGCGGAGGCGCAGATGTAGGTCGCCTGCACGGTCATGGGCGCCAGGGTGTTGGGCAGGATGTGGCGCCAGATGATCGCCGGCATCCGGGTACCGGTGGTCACCGCCGCCTCGACGTAGGGCTGTTCGCGGAGCGACAGGACCACGCCGCGCACGAGGCGGGCGACGCGCGGGATCTCCGCGATGGTGATGGCGATGATCACGTTCTGGATCGAGCCGCGGGTGAGCGCCATCAGCGCGACCGCCAGCAGGATCGGCGGGATCGACATCATGCCGTCGACGACCCGCATGACGATCCCGTCGAGCCAGCGCACCATGCCGGAGACGAGCCCGACCGCAAGGCCGGCGATCGAGGCGAGGAACGCCACCGAGAAGCCGACCAGCAGCGAGACCCGGGCGCCGTAGACCACCCGCGAGTAGACGTCGCGGCCGAGCATGTCGGTGCCGAACCAGTATTGCGCGGACGGCACCCGGGTGCGCTTGGCCGGCGCCAGGGCGGTCGGATCGACGGTGCCGAGCCACGGCGCCAGCACGGCCATCAGGAACACGATGAGGAGCAGCACGCCGCCGACCACGATGGTCGGGTTTCGGCGGACATAGGTCCAGACCCGGCCTCGGCGTTTGCGCACCGGGATGACGTCCGGCAGCGGCGCCGCGACCGCGAGACCCGGGGGCGGCGGTGCCTTCGGGGCGGCCTCTGCGGGCGGGAGGCCCGTGGGCCGGGCGCTGTCGGGATAGGGCGCGGCGGTCGCGGTCAATAGCGGATCCTCGGGTCGAGCAAGGTGTAGGACAGGTCGATGGCGAGGTTCACGAGCACGTAGACGAAGCTGAACAGCAGCACGACGCCCTGGATGACCGGGTAATCGCGCCGGAGGATCGCATCGACCGTGAGACGGCCGAGACCGGGGATCGCGAACACCGTCTCGGTCACGACGGCGCCGCCGATCAGCAACGCAATGCCGATGCCGATCACGGTGACGATCGGCACCGCGGCGTTCTTCAGGGCATGGATGAACAGGACCGGCCCCTGCGACAGCCCCTTGGCCCGGGCGGTGCGCACGTAATCCTGCTGCAGCACGTCGAGCATGGTCGCCCGGGTGACCCGGGCGATCAGCGCGATGTAGACGAGGCCGAGCGTCACGGCCGGCAGGATCAGGTTCGACAGCCAGGGCCAGAACCCCTGCTCGATCGGCGTGTAGCCCTGCACGGGCAGCCAGCCGAGTTCGAGGGCGAACACGTAGGCCAGCACGTAGCCGACCACGAAGACCGGCACCGAGAAGCCCATCACGGCGAGCCCCATCACGAGGCGGTCGATCAGGCTGCCGGCCTTCCAGGCGGCGACGACGCCGAGCGGCACCGCCACCACGATGGCGAAGACCAGGGTGACGAGCATCAGCGAGACGGTGGGCTGCACCCGCTGGCCGATCATGGTGGTGACCGGCAGGTTGGTGAAGATCGAGGTGCCGAGATCCCCGTGCAGGATCTGCCAGGACCACTCCCAGAACCGCACCAGGAACGGCCGGTCGAGGCCGAGCGTGGCGCGGATGCGGGCGACGTCGTCGGGCGTCGCCTGGTCGCCCGCGATGATCGCCGCCGGGTCGCCGGGGGCGAAGTAGAGGAGGCTGAAGACGAACAGCCCGACCACCGCCATGACCGGGATGGTGGCGAGGATGCGCCTGCCGATATAGCCGAGCATGGGGCGCCTCCGGTCCTAAGCCTTCGACACGCCCCAGGTGAAGGGGATCGGCCCCTTCACGATGCCGGAGACGTTCTTCCGCCACGCCTGGTAGCCGAGGAAGAACCCGGTCGGGACGTAGACCACGCCCTCGACGGCGGCGGCGTTGACCTTGTCGATGGCGGCCTTCTCGGCGGCCGGGTCGGCGGCGTCGAACCACTCGGCGATGGCGGTCTCGACCGGCGGGATGTTCGGCCAGCCGAACCACGCCTTGTCGCCGCTGGCGCGCACCGCCGGATAGCCCGCCGGGTTGATGGTGTCGGCGCCCGCGTGCCAGGTGTGGAACATGTTCCAGCCGCCCTGGGACGGCGGCGCCTTGGAGGTCCGCCGGGTCCCGGTGGTGCCCCAGTCGGTGGCGATGAAGTCGACGTTGAAGCCCATCTGCTTCAGGAGGTCGGCGGTGATGTCGCCCTGCGCCTTGGTGATCCCCTGGTCCTGCGCCACGACGCAGACCACCGGCTCGCCCTTGTAGCCGGCTTCCTTGAGCAGCTTCTTGCCGAGCGCGATGTCGCCCTTGCCGACATTGGCGCCGCCGGCCTCGCTGTAGAGCGGCGTTCCCGGCGTGAAGAAGCCCGGCAGCTTCTTCCACAGGCTGTCGTCGTCGCCGACGATCGCCCGCATGTAATCCTCCTGGCTCATTGCGGTCATGACCGCCTGCCGGATCTTCGGGTTGTCGAAGGGCGGGTGCAGGTGGTTCATCCGGAACGACCCGACATTGCCCAGCGGGTCGGCGATGTCGACGTTGAGGTTGGCGTTCTTGCGCAGCAGCGGCACGAGGTCGGAGATCGGGTTCTCCCACCAGTCGACCTCGCCGTTCTGCAGGGCCGCCGACGCGGTGGCGGCGTCCGGCATGATCACCCACTCGACCCGGTCGACCAGCATGCGCTTGCCGCCCGCGAGCCAGGAATTCGGCTCGTCGCGGGGCTTGTAGTCGGCGAAGGTCTCGAACACCGCCCGGGCGCCCGGCACCCACTCGTTGCGGACGAACTTCATCGGGCCGGAGCCGACATATTCGGTGATCTGCGTGAACGGGTCGGTCTTGGCGATCCGCTCCGGCATCATCAGCGCCATCGGGGCGTTGGTCTTGCCGAGCGCGTAGAGAAGCTTCGGGAACGGCTTCTTCAGGCGCCAGCGGAAGGTCCGGTCGTCGGTCGCCGCCAGCTCGTCCTGGATGCCCCGGATCATCTGGCCGATCGGATCCCGGGCCATCCAGCGGGTGAGGCTCGCCACCACGTCCTTGGCCAGCACCGGCTCGCCGTCGTGCCACTTGAGGCCGGGGCGCAGCCGGAAGGTCCAGGTCAGCTTGTCGCCCGAGACCTCCTCGGATTCGACCATCTGGCGCTGCGGGTTCAGCTGGTCATCGACGCCGTACAGCATGTCCCAGACGAGGGTGCCGGCGTTGCGCACCACGTACTGCGTGCCCCAGATCGGATCGAAATTGGCGAGGTTGGCCTGGGGGACGAAGCGCAGCACCTTGGCGCCCTGGGCGAGCGCCGGGCGTGCGATCTGCGGTGCGGCCAGCCCGAGCGCGGCCGAGCCCTTCAGGAACGTCCTGCGGTCCATCGTCTTCTCCCTGGCGGTGCGGGTCTCAAGCACTGATCGCCGGCCCACACCTTGTGGGCGAGTTTGAACGGTTCTGACGCGGGGGCGCAATGGCCCGGCGTGACAACGGGGCCCGGGCACGCGCCGGCCCGGCCGCCGACCGCGCAGCGGCGACAGGATGGGCGTCGGTGGTCTCGGTGCGGATCGGGCTCACGGACAGCGTCTCGCAAGCCCCGCGCCAGCCAGGCCGGGAGTGCGTTATGTATTCAAATTGGCGGGGGATTTGTCCGGGCACGGATGAGGGCCCGGCGCCTGCGCGGTTGCAGCCCCGATCCCGTCCGTTCACGGGTCCGACGGCGCGGAACGGTCTCCGGCCCGGGACGGGAAACGCGCGGTCCGGCTCCCGGAGCACGCCGACCGAAACCGCTCCGCCCGTCATCCCGGGGCCGCGCAGCGGAGCCCGGGATCCAGAACCGCCGACGTGCCGGATCCTGTCACCGACAGGGCGTCTGCATTGCCCGCCTCCGGATCCGGGCTCGCCTGCGGCGCCCCGGAATGGCGGTGCGGATCGGGCGCCTCAGCCGACCTGGCGCAGATGCCCGCCGCGCGCGCCGGGCACCGCCTGCATGGCGCGGATGAAGGCCGCGATACGCGGGGCGATCACCGCGCGGTAGCGGGAGCCGTTGAACACGCCGTAATGGCCGACGCCGGCCTGGAGGTGGTAGGCCTTGCGCGCCTCGGGCAGGTTCGGCGTCAGGTCGAGGGCCGCCTTGGTCTGGCCGACGCCGGAGATGTCGTCGTTCTCGCCCTCGACCGCGAGGATCGCGCAGCGGCGGATCGCCCCGAGATCGACCGGCACGCCGCGATGCCGCATCTGCCCCTTCGGCAGGGCGTGATCGACGAACACGGTCTGGACGGTCTGGAGATAGTACTCGGCGGTGAGGTCCATCACCGCGAGATACTCGTCGTAGAACTCCCGGTGCTTCTCGGCCGAGTCGCCGTCGCCCGTCACCAGATGGTCGAACATGTCCGAATGGGCGGTGACGTGGCGGTCGAGGTTCATCGCCATGAAGCCCGACAGCTGCAGGAAGCCCGGATAGACCTGGCGCCAGGCCCCCGGATAGATCGGCGGCACGAGGCTGATCGTGTTCTTCTCGAACCACGCCTGCCCGCGCTCCTGCGCGAGGCAGTTCACCGCGGTGGGCGAGCGGCGCGTGTCGATCGGGCCGCCCATCAGGGTCATCGAGACCGGCACGGCGGGCTCGTCGGCCGCCTCCATCAGCGCCACCGCGGCGAAGACCGGCACCGCCGGCTGGCACACGGCCATGACGTGCAGGTCCGGCCCGAGGACCGCGAACATCTCCTGCAGGTAGTCGATGTAATCGTCGAGATCGAACCGGCCGGCGACGACCGGCACCATCCGGGCGTCGGTCCAGTCGGTGATGAACACCCGGTGGTTCGGCAGCATCGCCTCCACGGTGCCGCGCAGCAGCGTCGCGTAATGCCCCGACATCGGCGCGACGATCAGCAACTTCGGCTGCGGCTCGGCCGGGGCGGCCGGGAAGGCGCGGTCGAAGGCGATCAGGCGGCAGAACGGCCGCTCCCAGACCACCCGCTCGGTGACCGGAACCGCCGCGCCGTCCACGACCGTCTCGGTGAATCCGAAGGCGGGCTTGCCGTACTGGCGGGTGACGCGCTCGAACATCTCGCAGCCGGCGCTGACCGCGCGGGCATAGGGTCCGTAGGCCAGGGGATTGCCGGGCATCTGCAGCCCGTAGCGCGTGAGGTCCGCGGCGACCCGGGCCGGCGCCATCAGGGCGCGGGCACCCTCGTACATCGAGTAGGCCAGGAGCATCGTTACCTCGCGGTCTCGGGCCCGGCCGCCGGCGTCCAGCCTTGCGGCTCGGAAGGCGGGAACCCGGATCGTCAGGATAATGTTCCAGCCTGAACGATTATGGAACATCCTTGAGCCGGGCGGACTTGCCCGTCACGACGTCAGCCCGCGACAATTCGGCCGGCCCGCCATGCTGGGACGGATTGCCGGACTCCCCGCTTCCGCGCCATGCGGTAGGACTCCGCGCGCCAGCCGCACCGGAACCGCCGGTCCGGCGCCGCACCGAAACAGCGCATGCCCGACACCGACCTCAGCGGCCTCGGCCGCGACGCCCGACACCTGCGGCTCGACACCTTCGTCCGCCTCCGCTGGCTCGCCATCACCGGCCAGAGCGCGGCGGTCGTGGGGGCGCAGTTCGGCCTCGGCCTGCCGCTGCCGTTCGGCTGGTGCTTCCTGGTGATCGCCGCCTCGTCCTGGCTGAACCTCGCCCTGCGGATCCGCTTCCCGGCGAGCTACCGGCTCAGCGACGATTCCGCGGCGCTGCTGCTGGCCTTCGACATCGTCCAGCTCGCGGCCCTGCTGTTCCTCACCGGCGGCCTGCAGAACCCGTTCTCGCTGCTGTTCCTCGCCCCGGTGCTGATTTCCGCGACCGCCCTGCCGCCGGAGCGGACGCTGGCGCTCGGCCTGCTGGCGGTGGGACTCGCGACCCTGCTGGCCCTGGTCCACCGGCCCCTGCCCTGGTTCGCGGATGGGCGGATCGAGCTGCCGTTCCTCTACGTCTCCGGCGTCTGGACCGCGATCCTGCTCGGCACCGCCTTCACGGGCGTCTACGCGTGGCGCGTGGCCGAGGAGACCCGGCTCCTCGCCCAGGCGCTGGCCGCCACCGAGCTGGTGCTGGCCCGCGAGCAGCACCTATCGCAGCTCGACGGACTGGCGGCCGCGGCTGCCCACGAATTGGGCACGCCGCTGGGCACCATCATGGTGGTGACCAAGGAGCTGATCCGCCAGCTCGGGCCCACCGCCTCCCCGGCGGTCGCGGAGGACCTGAATCTCCTGCGCGAGCAGGTCGACCGCTGCCGTGGCATCCTCGGCAAGCTCACCTCCCTCGACGGGGACGGGGCCGGCGCCGGCTTCCTGGAGACGGTCACGTTCAGCCACCTCGTGGAGGAGCTGGTCGCCCCGCAGCGGGCGCTCGGCGCCGGGCTCGACGTCAGCAGCGCCGGCGACGGCCCGGAGCCGGCCTGCCGCCGCAACCCCGGCGTGATGTTCGGCCTCGCCAACATCCTCGACAACGCCGTCGATTTCGCCGAGGCCCGGGTCTCCGTGGAGGGGCGCTGGTCGGCCGAGCGGGTCTGGATCGAGATCCGCGACGACGGGCCGGGCTTCTCCAGCGAGGTGCTGCTGCGGGCGGGCGAGCCCTACGTGACGACCCGCAGCCACGACCGGCCGCAATCCGGCGAGACCGTGGGCGCGGGGCTCGGCCTCGGACTGTTCATCGCCAAGACCCTGATCGAGCGCTCGGGCGCCCAGCTTGCCCTGATGAACGTCGCGGCGCCGGACGCGCACGGGGCGGTCGTGCGGGTCTCCTGGGCCCGCCACATCTTCGAGCGCGGAGCGGTGCCGCGGCATTCTCCGGAACTCAATATCCGCCCCCCCCTGCCACCGCGCGATGTCGTCCCTATATGAGGGACAGACCAAGAACCCGACGACGAAAACTCGAAAGGAGTGCCGGATGCTTACGCAGCCCGGGACCTCGGTGGCGACCGACGCTGCCGTGATCAACGATGCCGATCCGCTGGCCGCCTTCTCCGACCGCAGCCTGCTGATCGTCGACGACGACAAGCCCTTCTCGACGCGCCTCGCCCGCGCGATGGAGAGCCGCGGCTACCACGTGCAGGTGGCCGACAGCGTCGCCGACGGCGTCTCGGCCGTTGAGGCGCGGGCTCCGGCCTTCGCGGTGATCGACATGCGCCTCGGCGACGGCAACGGCCTCGACGTGATCGCCCGCCTCAAGGAGCGCCGCCCGGAAGCGCGCGGCGTGATCCTGACCGGCTACGGCAACATCGCCACCGCGGTGACCGCCGTGAAGCTCGGCGCCTTCGACTACCTCGCCAAGCCCGCGGACGCGGACGAGATCCACGGCACGCTGATGGCGCAGCCGGGCGAGCGGGCCGACCCGCCCGAGAACCCGATGTCGGCGGACCGGGTGCGGTGGGAGCATATCCAGCGCGTCTACGAGCTGTGCAGCCGCAACGTCAGCGAGACCGCCCGGCGCCTGAACATGCACCGGCGGACGCTGCAGCGGATCCTGGCCAAACGCGCGCCGCGCTGAGCGACGTTTCGCACACTCGGTTGCGTCGGCCGGCCTGTGTGGGCTAGCTGCACGGGTCTCGGGCGGTTCCGTCCGGGACCCGGACTGTTTTTGAGGGCGGATTTCGTGAACGGGCGCAACGCCATCACCATCGTGAGCATGATGGTCCTCGTGGGCACCGAGGTGTTCGCCGTGGCGATCGCGGCTGGCTGGGCCGTCGCCGGCATCTTCGATCTCGGCGACCGGGTCGGCCACGTCCTGATGGGAATCTTCAGCCTGTTCGCGGCCTGGATCATGGTCCAGCTGTGGCGCCGGGCGACCAGCATCGAGCCGCTGAGAAGCGGTGCGGCGGCGCCGCGTCGAACGGCGTGAAGCCGTTAGGAACACGCAGCTTCAACCTGCAATTGAGAGACTAACCCCTCCCATGCGCCTGACGCGTTCGACAGTTCGGGGTGGTTCCTGCTAGATACGACCCGCGGCCCGGTGCGTAACGATGCCGCAGGTCACACTCTTGTCCCGGCTACGCGTGAGACCCGTCGATCCATGAAAGCCCGTATCATCGTCACCCTGAAGACCGGTGTGCTGGACCCGCAGGGTAAGGCGATCGAGGCCGCCCTCAAGTCCCTCGCCATCGAGGGCGTCGACGGCGTACGGCAGGGCAAGGTCTTCGACATCGAGGTGTCGGCCGCCGACAGCGCCGCCGCCGAGGCGACCCTGCGCACGGCCTGCGAGAAGCTCCTGGCCAACACCGTCGTCGAGAACTACGCGATCGAGATCCTTTGATGCACGCCGCGGTTGTCGTCTTCCCTGGTTCCAACCGCGAGACGGACGTCGTCCGGGCCCTGCGCCGGTCGGGGGCTCAGGTCAGCCTGGTCTGGCACGCGGACCACGAACTCCCGGCCGGCACCGACTTGGCCGTTCTGCCGGGCGGTTTCTCGTACGGCGATTACCTGCGCTGCGGCGCCATCGCCGGCCGGGCGGCCGCGATGGATGCCGTCCGGGCCCACGCGGCGCGCGGCGGTCTCGTGCTCGGCATCTGCAACGGCTTCCAGATCCTGTGCGAATCGGGCCTGCTGCCGGGCGTGCTGATGCGCAACGTCAACCGGCGCTTCATCTGCCACCGGCAGACCCTTCGGGTCGAGCGCGCGGACACCCGCTTCACCAGCGCCTATCGGCAGGGTCAGGTCATCGACGTCTGCGTCGCCCACGGCGAGGGCAACTACTTCGCCGATCCCGAGACGCTGGCGCGGATCGAGGGCGAGGGCCGCGTGGCGTTCCGGTACTGCGACGCGGACGGGACCATCACCGTGGAGGCGAACCGCAACGGCTCGCTCAACGCGATCGCGGGCGTGTTCTCCGAGAACCGCAACGTCCTCGGCATGATGCCCCATCCGGAAAACTTCGTCGAAGGCCTGATCGGCGGGACCGATGGGCGCGGCCTGTTCGACAGTCTGGCCGCGTAGAAGCGGCATCGAAAACTAATATTAACTGATCATTAAGGTTTTCGAGGCATGAAGAGGCATCCAGAGATCTGGATGTCGAGTTGGACATCTCGTCCGCTCTGTTTGATGCCTCCCTGAAGACTCCTCGAAGCCGCTCCCTCCGGGGCGGCTTTTTTCTGTGCCGTGCCGCACGAGCGGGTTCGCCGTGGAACCGGCGGCGCTGCCCGAATCCCGGGCGGACGGTCCGTCTCCCGTGTGCTCCAGAGCATCCAGGCCGGCCCGGCGATCCTCAGGTGTTCGAGGCGGTCCAGCGGCCCTCCATCTCGGCCCGGCGCGCCAGCATCTTCGCCTGCAGGCGGCTGCGGCGGGCGGCGATGACCGTGCCGTTGATCTCGCCGCCGAACAGGAACATGGCGGCGAGCCAGTAGAGGAACACCAGGAACACCATCGCGGTGGCCAGCCCCCCGTAGGTCGACGCGTAGGCGTTGGAGAACCGGTCGAGGTAGTAGCCGAAGCCGAGGCCCGCGAAGAACCACAGGACCAGGGTCACGCCGATCCCCGGCAGAACCGACAGGATCGAGCGCCGCCCAGCCGCGACGAATTTGTGGGCGATCACCAGGATCACCGCGAGCAGCAGGGCCGTGACGCCGATCCGCCCGATCGCCACGGCGAGTCCCAGCGGCTCAAGCCCCGGCGCCACCAGGACGATGCTGCGCCAGATCAGGGGACCCAGCACCACGAGCAGCGCGAAGGCCAGCATGGCGAAGGCGCCGCAGATCACGTAGCCGATCGATTCGAGCCGGGTCAGCCACCAGGGCCGGCTCTCCCGCAGGCCGTAGGCGCGGTTCAGCCCGACCCGCAGGCTCTCGACCCCGGAGGACGAGAAGTACAGGGCGAACAGCGCGCCGAGCGTCAGCACGCCGCTGCGCTGCTCGGTGAGCACCCGGTGCACCTCGCCGACGATCGGCTTGGCGATCTCCCGGGGCCACGCGTCGAAGATCAGCACCCCGGCCTCGTCGGCGAGCGACTGCGTGCCGAACAGGCCGGCGAGCGCCGCGAGCAGGATCAGGAACGGGAACAGCGAGGTCAGGGTCGAGAGGGCGATGTGGCTCGCGATCGCCCAGCCGTCGTGGGCGACGAAGCGCTGCGCGGCGAGGCCCGCGACCTGGGATCCACTGCGGAGAGGGTTCACGGGCGTTCAACGATCCTCAGGCGCACGATGCTCGAGCGCACAATCCTTGGGCGGAGCGGCCCGCCGATGAACGGCGCCGGGGCCCGCCCGTCAACGCCGCCGGCCCGATCCGGTCCCGAACGCCGTCCGGTGACGCGCCCGCGCCACGCCGGACGCGCGCGGGCGCAGTGCGGGGGCCAGACGGCCGAATCGGCGTTGCGATTCACCGGCCGGATACCGCTTAGATCGCGCCATGCTGACTCCCGCACGACCGTCGCGCCTCGCGGCCGGCGCCCTCCCGGCCCTGTTCGTCCCGATCTGGGCGACCGGCTTCATCTCGGCGCGGGCCGTGGTGCCGCACGCCGACCCCTTCGCGTTCACCGCGGTCCGTTTCACCGCCGTCGCGCTGATCCTGGCCGGGATCGCGGCGGCGTCCCGGGTCCGGTGGCCGGCCGACCGGGCCGGCTGGCGCGATCCGGTGATCGCGGGCTTCCTGATGCAGGGCGTCTACCTGTCGAGCACCTTCTGGGCGGTGAGCCACGGGCTGCCGGCCGGGATCGCGGCGCTCGTCGGCAGCCTGCAGCCGCTGCTCACCGCCCTCCTGGCGCAGCCGCTGCTGGGCGAGCGCGTCAGCGGCCGCCGGGCGCTGGGCATCCTGATGGGCTTTGCCGGCGCCGGCCTCGTACTCGCCCCGAAGCTCGGCGCCACGGACCCGTCCGGGATCCCGCCGCGGGCGCTGGCGGTCAGCTTCCTGGCGGTGCTGGCCCTGACCTTCGGCACCCTCTGGCAGAAGCGGACCGGCGGCCGGGGCGACCTGCTCGCCGGCGCGACGCTCCAGTTCGTCGGCGGCATGGCCTGCGCGATCCCCCTGGCGCTGGCCTTCGGCAGCGCCGCGATCGATCCCGTGCCGACCCTGTGGCTCGGCCTCGCCTGGGCGGTCCTGATCAACTCGGTGGCGGGGATCCTGCTGCTGCTGGCGCTGATCCGGCGCGGCGCGGTGGCGGGGGTGGCCGCGCTGTTCTTCCTGGTGCCGCCGGTGGCGGCGATCCTCGGCTACCTGTTGTTCGGCGAGGTGCTGACCCCCGTGCAGGGCGCCGGGATGGCGCTCGCCGCCCTGGGCGTCGCGGTCGCCAGCCGCGGATGAGGGGCCGGGCCTGCGACGGAAGGCCCGGAAACCCTTCGCGGTCTCGCGGTTTGGTGCGCGGGCCACGACGGCCCGGGCCGGCACCGAGCGAGGCGCGGATGGATCAGGACAAGCCCCGCGAGATCCGTCTCGCCCTCGACGCGATCCCCCTCGGCGGCAAGGCCGAGGGCAAGGCCGGCGACGACGCGGTGCTGTTCGTGCGCGACGCCGACGGGGTGCGCGCCTTCCAGGCGAAATGCCCGCATCTCGGGGCCCCCCTCGCCAAGGGCGAGATCTGCGGCGGCCGGCTCTACTGCCCGTGGCACAAGGCGGCCTTCGCGGTCGCCGACGGCAGCCTGGAGGAACCGCCGGCGCTGGAGGCGCTCACCCGCTATCCGGTCCGGATCGAGGGCGGCGAGGCGGTGGCGGTGCTGACCCCGGAATCCGCCCCGGCCAGGCGCGCCGAGACGCCCGTCGCCCATGTCCTGATCGTCGGCACCGGCGCGGCGGCGGTCGCCTGCGTCACGACCCTGCGCCGGGAGGGCTATGCCGGCACGATCACCATGGTCGGCCGCGAGGCCCATCCGCCCTACGACCGGACCAAGCTGTCCAAGCAGTTCCTGGCCAAGCCCACGCCCGCGGAGAAGACCCTGCTGGAGCCGGATTTCGCCGCCGCCCACCGGGTCGAGCGGATCGAGGCCGAGGCGACCCGGATCGATCCCGTCGCCCGCAGCGTCACCCTGGCGGACGGGCGGGTGCTCACCGGCGACGCCCTGCTGATCGCCACCGGCAGCCGCGCCGTCGTGCCGGACTTCGCCGGCCGGGACCTCGACGGCGTGATGACCCTGCGCAGCCTCGACGACGCCGTGCGGCTCAGCGCGGCGGCCGAGCACGCCCGGCGCGTGGTGGTGATCGGCGCGGGTTTCATCGGCCTGGAGGCCGCGGCCTTCCTGACCAAGCGCGGCCTGTCGGTGACGATCCTGTCCCGGGAGGAGATCCCCTTCGCCAAGCGCTTCGGCAAGGCCGTCGGCGCGGCCCTGAAGCGCTACCATGCCGGCAACGGCGTGACCTTCGTCACGGGCAGCGTCGCGCGCATCAGGGGCACCGGCTCCGTCGAGGCGGTCGAGACCGAGGCCGGGGCGCGGCTAACGGCCGACATCGTGCTGATCGGCGCCGGCGCCGCGCCGGAGACCGGGATCGTCGCCGGGGTGGAGCCCGATGAGCACGGCGGCCTGCCGGTCGGCGCCGACCTGAGGCTCGCCGAGGGCGTCTGGGTCGCCGGCGACATCGCGGCCTTCCCGGAGCGCGGCAGCGGGGTCACCGCCCGGATCGAGCACTGGCGGCTGGCGGAGCAGCACGGAACCCACGCGGCCCGGGCGATCCTGGGCGCGACCGACGCGTTCTCCGGTGCGCCGTTCTTCTGGAGCAACCAGGGGGACAAGCGGCTGGATTACGGCGGTTATGCGCCGGATTTCGACCGCATCATCCTGCAGGGTGATCCCAATGCGCTCGACTTCATCGCCTATTACGTCTGTGCGGGACGCGCCGTCGCAGCCTGCAGCATCGGCCGCAACCCGGCCTTCACGGCCTTCCTGCACCTCCTGGGCGAGAACCGGGTGCCGAGCCCGGAGATGATCGAGGCCGGCGCGGATCTTCCGGCGCTGGTGTGACGCGCGCGCTCATCACGCGCGGCGAAGGGACCCAGGGACGCGCCACGCGGGGAGGGGGCGCGACACTGAGTGGCTTTGCGCCGTCAGCAAGGTCGGGGCATCCGGTCCGGTGGAACCAGGCCTGAAGGATCCATCTTTCGGTAGACGCCGCCCGCCGTCCGAAAAGCCGGGCCTCTGGGAGGCATCATGAATTCAATTATCGTCGTCGCCCTGATCTGTGCCGCCTCCGTCCAGGCGCCCGACTGCTCGCGCGACACCGCCATCGACGTGATCACCGGCCCGGCCCACACGCTTCAGGAATGCCTGGTCCAGGGACCGGTCCTGGCGGCCAATGCCGGCTTCAAGGGTGAGGACGGGGCCTACGTGAAGACGCGGTGCGAGCAGAAACGCTGAATCGGGGCCGGCCGGGCTCCTTCAAGGACTTCGCTGCGCATCCGGGCACTCGGATGAGGTCGAGCAGGATCAAGGCGAGACTCGGAGTTTCCAAGTCGAGCACGCCCGCGCCAAGTCGCCGGACATTCAACTTCAGTTCAAGACGCCGCAAACGAAATCTGCTTCGGCCCGGGATCCGAACAGGTTAAAAGACCCGATCCAAGAAGACGCCACGCGAGCAAAAAACCATGTCCGCATCCCCCGCCATCCAGACCGAGCCGCAGGACCTCGTGTCCCTGACCAAGAGCGCCGGCGCGAGCGCCAAGGCGCTGGCCGCCGAGGCCACGCGGCGGGTCCGCACGCGGATCCTCGGGACGGATGGGCGGATCGACGCGGCCAAGCTCGAGAGCCAGCAGCACGCCGCCCACGGGCTTGCCTGGCTCGCAACCTACGCGGAGGCGGTCGCCGAACTCGGCGGCTATGCCGAGCGCCTCCAGGCCGAGGGCCGGTTCGGCGAGACCGAGGCGCTCCTCGTCCGGATCGGCGCTGGCGAATATCTCGACCAGCTCTTCTCCGGCATCCCGATGAGCCAGGGCGAGATGGTCCGCCTCACCGGCTCCCTCGGCCTGTCCGCCAAGGAGGTGGCCCCGTATCGCACCGACGCGGTCGAGACCCTGATCGCCGAGGGCAACACGCCCGAGAACCGCGCCGCCCTGGTGGCGCAGATGCGCGACGGCGGCGGCGCGGCGACTGTCGGCGCCTCGGGCCTCGACGAGGACATGGAGGCGATCCGCTCCGAGATGCGCCGCTTCGGCAAGGCCGAGGTGGTCGATCAGGCGCATGAGTGGCACCTGAAGAATGCCTACATCCCGATGGAGATCGTGACCAAGATGGCCGAGCTCGGCGTCTTCGGCCTGACGATCCCCGAGGAATACGGCGGCATGGGCCTGCCGAAGACCGCCATGTGCGTGGTCTCGGAGGAGCTGTCCCGGGCCTATATCGGCGTCGGCTCGCTGGGCACCCGCTCGGAGATCGCCGCCGAGCTGATCCTGTGCGGCGGCACCGAGGAGCAGAAGCAGCGCTTCCTGCCGAAGATCGCCAGCGGCGACATCCTGCCCACCGCCGTCTTCACCGAGCCGAACACGGGTTCGGATCTGGCGAGCCTGCGCACCAAGGCCGTCAAGGACGGCGACACGTGGAAGATCAGCGGCAACAAGACCTGGATCACCCACCCGGTCCGCGCCGACATCATGACGGTTCTGGTCCGGACCAATCCGGAGGAGAAGGGCCACCGCGGCCTCTCCATGCTGATCGCCGAGAAGCCGCGCGGCACCGACGAGGATCCGTTCCCGGTCCAGGGCCTGTCGGGCGGCGAGATCGAGGTGCTCGGCTACCGCGGCATGAAGGAGTACGAGCTGGCCTTCGAGGGCTTCGAGGTCCCGGCCGCGAACCTCCTGGGCGAGGTCGAGGGCAAGGGCTTCGCCCAGCTGATGCAGACTTTCGAGTCGGCCCGCATCCAGACGGCGGCGCGCGCCATCGGCGTCGCCCAGTCGGCCCTCGACGTCGGCCTGCGCTACGCCGAGGAGCGCGTCCAGTTCGGCAAGGCGCTGGTCAGCTTCCCGCGGGTCGCCGACAAGCTGGCCATGATGGCGGTGGAGATCAACATCGCCCGCCAGCTCACCTACTTCTCGGCCCGCGAGAAGGACGAGGGCAAGCGCTGCGACCTGGAGGCCGGGATGGCCAAGCTGCTCGGCGCCCGCGTCGCCTGGGCGGCGGCCGACAACGCCCTGCAGATTCACGGCGGCAACGGCTTCGCGCTGGAATACCCGGTGAGCCGGATCCTGTGCGACGCCCGCATCCTCTCGATCTTCGAGGGCGCGGCGGAGATTCAGGCCCAGGTGATCGCCCGCAGGCTGCTGGAAGCAGCCTGAATACCAGTATAAATCTGGGGAATAGCGTCGTTCATGGGATTATAAGCCAGCGCATGAACCTCGCTTAAACGAAGTCCCCCGCTTGCTGGCCCCGGTCAACGACTGGGGCGGCTCAGTGAGCGCGCAGCACGCAAATCTGCAGACCGGGAAGAGCCTCCTGCGCCACTGGCAGGAGTGTCGATCGCCGGGAGACCCCCTGCCGTCCTACGAGGCTGTCGTCCTGGGCAGCCTCGGGCGGCTCGCCGACCGGGCCGCCCTTGTGACGACCCGCGACGGCCAGGCCACCGGGATCCTCTGGGCCGGCCAGGATTTCGGCGCCTGGTTGGCGCAGGATCCGGCCGGCTGGCCGGTCGCACCCGTCCCGGTCGAGTCCGTCCCGGTTCACGCCTTCCCGGTCGATCTCCGTCAGCCCATCGACGAGGTCGTGGCGGCCGCCCTCGCCACCGGCGAGCCGGCCCACGGCCGGTGCGACCGCCTCGCCGCCGGCGTCGTCACCTCGACCAGCCTGGTCGGCCTGCCCCTGGGCAACCGCTGGGGCGAGCCCTTCGTGCTGCTCGGGCTCGACGCCGCGAGCGTCCGGACCGAGCTCGTCCAGGCGATGTTCACTGCCACCGACCAGGGCATCCTGGCCCTGAGCACCGTTCGGGATGGCGACGGGCGCCCGGTCGATTTCAAGATCGTCGCCCTCAACGAAGGGGCCGAGCGCCTTCTGGAGCGTCCCGCGTCCGTCCTGCAATGGCAGCGCGTGGGTCACCTGTTCCCGGGGACGATCACCGCCCGGACGATCGCCACGCTGGCCGCCATGGTCGAGCGGGGCGGCCGCGAGGCCTTCGAGCTGAGCCGGCCCCAGTCCGACGGAGGGACCCTGTACCTCAAGGTCGAGGCGGGCTGCGTCGGCGACCTCCTGTCGATCACCATGACGGATGTCGGCGACATCAAGGCCCGGGAGGCCTCGTTCCGGCTCCTGTTCGAGAACAACCCGGTGCCGATGTGGGTCGTGGCCGAGGCGCGCGACCGGTTCCTGGCGGTCAACGACGCGGCCATCGCCCATTATGGCTACAGCCGCGATCAGTTCCTGGCCCGCGCGCCCGCCGATCTGGTCATCGCTCCCGAGGAGGCGCCGGGCCTCGGCCTGCCCGCCACCGGCGCGCTGCACCGCCGCGCCGACGGCTCGGCCATCGAGGTCTCCCTGTTCGAGCGGGCCCTGCCGTTCGGCGGCGAGCAGGCCGTCCTCGAGGCCGCGATCGACATGACCGAGCGCCGCCTGGCGGAGGCGCGGGTCGCCCACATGGCCCACCACGACGCGCTCACCGGCCTGCCGAACCGGGTGCTGTTCCGGGACCGCCTCGGCGAGGCGATCGCGCGCCACGCCCGGAACGGCGAGGAATCGGTGCTGCTCTGCCTCGACCTCGACAAGTTCAAGATCGTGAACGACACGCTCGGCCATCCGGTCGGCGACGCGCTGCTGCGCGAGGCCGCTGAGCGGATCGCCGGATGCCTGAACAAGGACGACCTGGTCGCCCGGCTCGGCGGCGACGAGTTCGCGATCCTCGTGCGCGGGATCGGCCTGCCGGTGCTCGCCGACGGGCTGATCGCGCGCGTCATCGCCGAGCTCGCCCGTCCGTTCCGCCTGGACGGCCAGGATTGCCATATCGGCACCAGCATCGGCGTGGCCTGCCTGCCGCGCGACGGCACCGATCCCGAGACGCTGATGAAGAACGCCGATCTCGCCCTGTATCGGGCGAAGGCGGAGGGCGGCGGCACCTTCCGGTGCTTCGAGCCGGAGATGGATGCCTGGGTCCAGGCGCGGCGGCGGCGCGAGAACGAGCTGCGCGAGGCCCTGGCCCGGGAGCAGTTCTCGCTCGTCTACCAGCCGCTGATGAGCGCGCAGGCCGACCGGATCCTCGCCTTCGAGGCGCTGCTGCGCTGGCACCACCCCGAGCACGGTCCGGTCTCGCCTGCCGAGTTCGTGCCGCTCGCCGAGGAGACGGGCCTGATCGTCCCGATCGGAGCCTGGGTGATGCAGACCGCCTTCGCCGAGGCGGCCGCCTGGCCGGAGGCGATCCGGCTCGCGGTCAACCTCTCCCCGGTTCAGTTCCGCAACCGCAGCCTCGTCGAGACCGTGCGCGACGCGCTCGCGGCCTCCGGGCTCGACCCGCATCGTCTCGAGCTGGAGATCACCGAGTCGGTCCTGCTGGCCGACAGCGCCGCCAATCTCGCGACCCTGCACGCGCTCCGGGCGATGGGGATCCGCATCGCCATGGACGATTTCGGGACCGGCTATTCGAGCCTCAGCTACCTGCGCAGCTTCCCGTTCGACAAGATCAAGCTCGACCGGTCCTTCGTCAGCCAGGTCGGCGAGAACACCCATTGCACGGCGATCGTGCGGGCGGTGGCGAGCCTCGGCACCAGCCTGGGCATCGCCACGACGGCGGAGGGCGTCGAGACCGCCGAGCAGCTTGCGATGCTGCGCGCCGAGGGCTACGACGAGGTCCAGGGCTTCCTGTTCAGTCGTCCGGTCCCGGCGCCCGCGGCGCGGCAGCTGATCGCGCGCGCCGCGGACGGCTCCTTCGGCGGCCGGGCGGCCTGACGCCACCCGACAGGCGCCTGCGGAGCACCTATTTGGTGATCTTCACCGAGACCGGGTCGCTCGACGGGAAGGTCTCCTCCAGGGCGTCGTCCAGACGCTCGTTCAACTTCTCCTGCTTGTTGTCGGGATTCTTCGCGTCGCCCGGCTTGGCGCTGCCCTGCTGGAAGCCCGGCTTGGTCTCGTTCGGCTTGTGGTCCTCGGCCATGTCGGTCGCTCATTGGTGACGGGGGCACGCAAGGGTGCCGGTGCGCATCAACGCGAGGCGCGGCGGGTGTTTCCGATCTTTCCGGGCCGGCGCGTCAATCCGGCCGGCTGGTACGGAAGGGGCATCGGGCGGACCGCTCCGCTGCACATGATCCCCGTCTCATATCGGCGCCGCGCCGCGTCATCCCGGGGCGCCGCAGGCGAGCCCGGACCCGTAGGGGCACGCCGGAGGCGGGCAATCCAGAACCACTGTCGGAGCCAATCATGGGCACCTCGGCGGGTCTGGATCCCGGGCTCCGCTGCGCGGCCCCGGGATGACGGACGGGTGTCATTCGGCGCAGGTTCCGGCTCGGAGCGCGCGATTGTCCGACCCGGACGGTTCAGGCGGTCGCGAGCGGCCGCTCGACCGGGCCGCCGATCGCCGCGCGGGCGGCGGCCCCGCGCAGCACCGCCTCGTAGACGTCTCCGAGACGGTCGAGATGCGCGTCGAGGCTCAGCGGTGCCGCCCAGTAGCGATCGTAGGCGGCCCGGCCCATGCGGGCCGCGAGGGTGTTGTCCGACAGGCGCCGCAGATGGGCAGCGAGCGCGTCCGGATCGCCCGAGCGGAACCAGAACCCGGTCTCGCCGTCGGTGACTGCCTCGCGACCCGCGCAGGCGTCGCTCACGATCACCGGCGTGCCGCAGGCCAGGGCTTCGTAGACGGTGAGCGGCTGGCCCTCGTACCAGACGCTCGGGAAGACCAGGGCGCGGGTTTGCCGCATCAGCGCCTGCACGCCGGCCGCGTCGCGCCAGCCGCGCATCTCCGCTTCGGGATAGCGCGCAGCGAGGTCGGCCCGCTCCGGACCGTCGCCCACGAACACCGCCCGCACCCCCGCCCGCCGGGCCGCCTCGGCAAAGATCGGCGCGCCCTTCTCGGTGGAGATCCGCCCCACGAACAGGAAATCGCCCGGCGCGTCTCCGGGCACCGGCGCCCGCGCCACCGCGATCGGGTTGTCGACCCGGTGGAACACGGTGCCAGGGGGCATCAACGGCCGGACGACGCTCTCCTGGAGGTCGCTGATGGTGACGACGTGGGAAAACAGCTCCGGCAGCCGGGCCACATGGCTAAGCCCGACATGGCGGATCATCCGGGCAACCTTGCGCGGATAGCTGCGCGCGTCGCAATTCGCCCCGATGCAGGCGGCCGACATCGGGGTCCGGTGGCAGATCCGCTGCTCCGGATAGGCGTAGAAGCCGCCGGTGGGGCAGACCAGGAAGAACTCGTGCATCGTGTAGAGGCAGGGCAGGCCCGAGGCCCGCAGCGCCGTGCCGATCGACGGCGACAGCGCCTTGGCGAAGGCGTGGACGTGCACCACGGTGTCGCGGGGATCGCAGGCGGCGAGTTCCCGCGCGAGGGCGCGGCGCGCCGCCCCGTTCCAGATCGCCTGGGCCGCGAAGGCCAGCTTGCTGCGCGCCGTGGTGACGTCGTCCTGCTCCAGGCAGACCACCCGGATGCCGGCGGGCTCCAGGCGCGGATCCACCGGGCCGACGGCCGCGAACAGGCTGACCCGGACGCCGCGGGCGGCGAGCCCCAGGGCGGATTCGATCGCCACCTTGGCCTGGCCGCCGTTGATCGCGGCGTGATCTGCGACGAGGACGACGTGCACGTCAGGAACTCCGCCGCTCCGATCCGGGATCGAAGTCTGTAACCCGCCGCGGTTGATCGCCCGTAAACCGGTTTCCGCCATCGTCCCGGCCGCTGATGTCGAGACGATCTCCATGCACGTCGTGATCCTGGCCGAATTCGCGGCCGCCAGCGGCGGGGCCGAGAAGGTCGCTCTGGAATCGGCCCGCGGCCTCGCCGAGGCCGGTCTGGCGGTCAGCTTCATCCAGGCCATCGCGGGTCCGGTGGATCCGCTCCTCGACCACCCCGGCATCCGGCGGATCGTCCTCGGCCTGCCGGATATCTGGTCCGTCGGTGGCGTCAGGGCGGCGGCGGCGGGGATCTGGCACGCGGACGCGGCGCGCCGGCTCGCCGCGGCGATCGACGGCCTCCCGACGCGGCCGGACTGCATCCACCTGCACCAATGGACCCGCACCCTGTCGCCCGCGATCTTCCCGGTCCTGTCCGGTGCCGGCGCGCCGCTGGTCGTCACCCTGCACGACTACGCCCTGGCCTGCCCGAACGGCGTCTACTACCGGTTCGACCGGGCCGAGCCCTGCGGCCTCGCGCCCCTGTCGGCCGCCTGCCTCGCGGCCCCCTGTGACCCGCGCAGCCCCGCCCACAAACTCGTGCGCGTCGCCCGGGCCGCGGCGCTGCGGCAGGTGATCCGGCGGCGCCCGCTCCATGTCGTCCATGTCTGCGACGCCAGCCGACGGCGGCTCGGAGACCTGCTCGGCGGCTACGCCGTCACGCACCACCGGGTCGACAATCCCGTCCGGGTCGCGGACGGGCCGCCGGCCGAGCCGGGGCGCGGCGACGCCGTGGCGTATGTCGGCCGCCTGACCCGCGAGAAGGGCGCCGACCTCGTGGCCGACGCCGCCCGTGCCGCCGGCCTGCCCGCCCTGTTCATCGGCACCGGCCCCCTGGAGGCGGAGCTGCGCGCCCGGGACGGGGTCACGGTCATCGGCTGGCAGAGCCCCGATCGGGTCTGGGAGATCCTGCGGTCCCGCGCCCGGGCGCTGGCCGCGCCGTCGCGCTGGTATGAGACCGGGCCGCTCACCGTCTACGAGGCGTTGGCGGCCGGGATCCCGGTGGTCGCCTCCGACCGGTCCGGTGCCGCCGAGAAGGTCCGGCACGGTCGGACCGGCTTCGTGGTCGCCCCGGAGGTCGGGCCGCTGGCGGCGGCCTTCACGGCCCTGCGGGACGATGCCCTGGCCGCCGCCCTCGGGGCGGAGGCTTACAGGATGTCTCGCTCTGCGCCGAGCGGTCTGGAAGCCCACGCGACGGCCCTCCGGGCGCTCTACGCCGCGCTGCCGGTCCCTACGCCTGGTGCAATGCAGCATCGGGACCGGCCGGCTGTCTCGCCTCGGTCTTGAGGCAGACCGAGACTACTGGCATGCCAGTAGTCTTCACGATCCGTTCGCGCCCCTCTGGACAGCGGGATAGTTTTTTGTAATGCGGCTCTCCTCAGGGATCAGCAATCGATACCGCGTATCGGAATGGCAGAGCTTGATCGCCTGCTGCTGTCGCGGCCGAGCCACGGGCTGATGACTTCCGAGATCAGCGATTCGGCATTTTATCGGCTCTTGCCGGGCCCGAAGCGCCCCCGGAACATGCACTTGACTTCTTGTTGCAGTGCAACATATAGAGGCGCGTCACCGCGGACGCATCCGGCGTCCCGCTCCAAAAATCAGGCTGGAGACATCGATGCAGACCCCGAACTTCGAGATCCCGACCGAGATGCGCGACTTCGCCGAGAAGAGCGTCGATCAGGCCCGGAACGCCGTCGGCACCATGATGGCCAACGCCGTCAAGGCGGCCGAGCAGGTCCAGGCTTCGGGCCAGACCTTCCAGTCGACCCTCAGCGCCGCGGTCGTGAAGGGCTTCGATCACGCCCAGACCAACGCCAACGCGACCTTCGACTTCGCCCAGAAGCTCGTGCGCACGAAGGATCTCCGCGAGGCGTTCGAGCTGCAGTCCGAGTTCGTCCGCAGCCAGTTCGCCGCCCTCCAGGCTCAGGCCAAGGATTACGGCGCCCTCGCCCAGAACGCCGTCGCCCGCTGAGGCCGGCCTTTCCGTCCCCGATCCTGGCGGTCGGGGACGCATTCCGGGATCCGGGCGGTCGAGTGCGCCGGCCGGATCCCACGATCGGACGCCTGGGCACCACGGGTCCGGCGCCGACACCGCGGGCGGGCCGGCCGCGCATCACCTCCGGCCACCGCTCCGTCAGGACGGGCTGAAGCCGACAGGAGGAGATCGCGCGATGGGAAAGCCGCGTCGACCGAGAGGAAGCCGTTCCACCTGGGAGGCGAAGCCGCCCCGGGAGGCGGACGCGCCGGCCCCGACCGAGAGCCACGCCGAGGAATCCGCGATCGAGACGGCCGCCGCTCCCGCCGTTGCGGCCGGCACACCGGAAACGGCGCCAGACCCCGCTCCCGCGAGCGCGCTGATCCCCCAGGCGACCGAACCGCAGGTCGCACTGGCCGAGGCTGCATTGGCTGAGGCCGCGCCGACCCAGGAAACCTTCGAAACCATCGCCGCGGCGATCCCGGAGACGACGCCCGCTGACGAGATCGCGGCGGAGACCATCCTGGCTGCGGCACCGGAGGCCTCCGGCCTCGCGGAGCCGAACCGGATCGCCTTCGCCCCCGACCGTCTCGACGTCGTCGAGATCGGCTCGACCATCGCCCGCTACGTGCGGGGCGAGGGTGAGGCCGCCCTCGCGCATCTGCGCGCCCTCTCGGGCGCCCGCACGCCGGCCGACCTGATCCGCCTGCAGGTCGGCGAGGTCCAGCGCGCTGCCGACGCTTCCCTGACCTGCTGGGTCACGGTGGTCGGCAAGGCGAGCCGCGTCGTCGCGTTCCGCTGATTCGGCACGCCGGGGGCGGCGTCGGCGATTGTCGCCTCACCGCAACAACGGCGGCCGGATCGAACCGGCCGCGGCAAGAGTCCGTTAACCATGCCGGTCCCATGCCGTAACGGAGGGCACGGGAGATGATACCGGACCGATGCCGAGCTGTGCGCGCCTGATCCGTTCCGCCTGTCTCTGCCTCGCCGTCGCGCTGTCCGCGGCGTCGGCGGGAGCGCCGGTCGTCGCGCAGAACGGCGACAAGCCGGCCGTGGCCATCGGGGCCGATCTCGCGACCCAGGCCGGCACCACGCGCCTGACCCTGACCCTGTCCCGGGCGGTCGAGGCCCGCGGCTTCGTGATGGAGCGGCCCGACCGGGCCGTGATCGACCTGCCGGAGGTCAACTTCCAGCTCGAATCCGGCACCGGGAGCCGCCGCGACGGCCTCGTGCAATCCTTCCGCTACGGCCTGTTCGCTCCCGGGCGCTCCCGCATCGTCATCGATCTCGCCTCGCCCGCCACGGTCGGTAAGATCGAGACGGCGACCCGCCCCCGGGACGGCGCCGTCCTGCTCACGATCCCGCTGCAGCGGGTCGACCGCGACGCGTTCCGCAAGGCGGCCGCCGCGGCTGATCCCGCCCCGTCCCAGGCCCGGACCGCCGCACCGGAACCCGCCGACCAGCGCCCGCTGATCATGGTCGATGCCGGTCATGGCGGCACCGATCCCGGCGCGATCGCGGTGGGCGGCGTGTTCGAGAAGGACATCGTGTTCGGATTCGCCCAGGCGCTGGTCGCGAAGCTGGAGGCGGGCGGCCGCTACCGGGTCCGGATGACCCGCGACCGGGACGTGTTCGTGCCGCTGGCCGAGCGCGTGCGCCTCGCCCGCGAGGCCAAGGCTGACCTGTTCGTGTCGATCCACGCCGACTCGATCTCGGCGGCGCCCCAGGTGCGCGGCGCCACGATCTACACCAATTCCGAGAAGGCCACGGACGCCGAATCCGCCAAGCTTGCCGAGCGCGAGAACCGGGCCGATGCTGCCGCGGGCGTCGATTCCGCCGAGGCCCCACCGGACATCGCCGACATCCTGCAGGAGCTGACCCTGCGCGAGACCCGCGGCTTCTCGTCGGGCTTTGCGCGGACCCTGATGGGCCAGCTGAGCCCCGTGATCGAGATGAGCGCCAAGCCCCACCGCGAGGCGCGCTTCGTGGTCCTGCGCTCGCCCGACGTGCCGAGCGTGCTGGTGGAGCTGGGTTATCTGTCGAGCAAGCGCGACTTGGAGATGCTGCAATCGCCGGACTGGCGGGCCGGCGTGACCGGCTCCATGGCCAAGGCGATCGACCTGTTCTTCACCAACCGCGCCACGCTGGGCCGACCGACGGGGACGCGCCGCTCGGCCGCCGTCGCCCCAGTTTTACCATAGATAGAGTGTCGATACGGAACGTCCGAACGCCCCGTCGCACCGCCGCTGAACCGGCATTCCGAGGGGGCCTGACGGGACCATCCGGGGGCCGACCGCATCGAGAGCGGACGTAACGCGCCGGGTAGGCCGATCCCGGCATGCGGCCGGGCCAGCGACGAGCGGAACACCGGATGCGTCTGATCCTTCGTTTCTTCGGCATCCTGTTCAGCGCCGCGGCGGTGCTGTTCGTGGTCGGGGCGGCGGTCGGCGGCTACTTCTACTGGAAGTACAGCCAGGACCTGCCGGACCACGCGGCGCTCGCCAATTACGAGCCGCCGGTGATGACCCGCGTCCACGCGGCCGACGGCTCGCTGCTCGCCGAATACGCCCGCGAGCGCCGGCTGTACCTGCCGATCCAGGCGATGCCGAAGATCGTCGTGGCCGCCTTCCTGTCGGCCGAGGATAAGAACTTCTACAAGCACGGCGGCATCGACCCCGAGGGGATCGTGCGCGCCTTCCTGACCAACGCCAAGTCGGGCAAGCGGCAGGGCGCCTCGACCATCACCCAGCAGGTCGCCAAGAACTTCCTGCTCTCGTCGGAGCAGACCTACGACCGCAAGATCAAGGAGGCGCTGCTGGCGCTCCGGATCGAGGCGGCCTACTCGAAGGACAAGATCCTCGAGCTCTACCTCAACGAGATCTTCCTCGGCACGATCGTCCCGGGCCGCAACCTGCACGGCGTGGCCGCGGCGGCGCTCGACTATTTCGGCAAGTCGGTCCACGAGTTGACCATCAACGAGGCGGCCTACCTCGCCGCCCTGCCGAAGGGGCCAAACAACTACCATCCCTACCGCAAGACCCAGGCGGCCTTGGATCGCCGCAACGAGATCATCCGCCTGATGGCGGAGAACGGCTACATCACCCGCGAGGAGGCGGACTCCGCCAAGAAGATGCCGCTCGGCGTCAACCCGCGCGTCGCCTTCCCGAACGCCGCCAACGCCAACTACTTCACCGAGGAGGTCCGCCGCGAGATCTCCGAGCGCTACGGCGAGAAGAAGCTCTACGAGGGCGGCCTGTCGGTGCGCGCCACCCTCGATCCGAAGATGCAGGCCTGGGCCCGCAAGGCGCTGGTCGACGGCCTCGTGCGCTACGACCAAGCCCATGGCTGGCGCGGTCCGGTCACCAAGGTCGACCTGACCGGGCGCGACTGGGGCATGGCGGCGGCCGAGGTCCCGGCGCTCGGCGACGTAGCGCCCTGGCGTCTCGCCGTGGTGCTGGGCAACGGTGGCGGCGGCGTGCAGGTCGGCCTGCAGCCCCGGCGCGAGGCGTCCGGCCAGGTCGGCAAGGACCGCGAGACCGGCGTGATCCCTCCCGAGGGCATGCGCTGGGCCGGCCGCGCCAACCTCCAGGCCGGCGACATGGTCTATGTCGAGGCGATGGAGGGCGGCCGCGGCCAGTTCCGCCTGCGCCAAAAGCCCGAGGTCTCCGGCGCGATCGTCGCCATGGACCCGAATACCGGCCGCGTGCACGCCATGGTCGGCGGCTTCTCGTACGACGAATCCGAGTTCAACCGCGCCACCCAGGCGATGCGCCAGCCCGGCTCCTCGTTCAAGCCGATCGTCTACTCGGCGGCTCTGGACAACGGCTACACCCCGGCGTCGATCGTCCAGGATTCGCCGATCACCATCGAGGCCGGCCCCGGCCAGGAGGCCTGGACGCCCTCGAACTACGACGGCAAGTCCGGCGGCCCGCACACCCTGCGCTACGGCATCGAGCACTCGAAGAACCTGATGACGGTCCGGCTCGCCAAGGATGTCGGCATGCCGCTCATCGCCGAGTACGCCCGCCGGTTCGGCGTCTACGACGACATGCTGCCGGTGCTGCCGATGTCGCTGGGCGCGGGCGAGACCACGGTCATGCGCATGGTCACGGCCTACTCGATGCTGGCCAATGGCGGCCGGCGCATCCGCCCGACCCTGATCGACCGGATCCAGGACCGCATCGGCGAGACGATCTACCGCCACGACAACCGCAAGTGCATCGGCTGCGACGCCGAGAAATGGTCCGGCCAGGACGAGCCGAAGCTGGTCGACGATTCCGAGCAGGTGCTCGATCCGCTGACTGCCTACCAGATGGTCTCGATCATGGAGGGCGTGGTCCAGCGCGGCACCGCCACGATCCTGAAGCAGATCGGCAAGCCGCTGGCCGGCAAGACCGGCACGACGAACGACGCCAAGGACGCGTGGTTCGTGGGCTTCTCGCCGGATCTGGCGGTCGGCATCTATATCGGCTTCGACAAGCCGCGCTCGCTGGGCGACCGCGCCACCGGCGGCGGGCTCGCCGCGCCGATTGCCCTGGAGTTCCTGAAGACGGCTCTCAAGGACAAGCCGCCGACGCCGTTCCGCGTGCCGCCGGGAATTAAGCTGATCCGCGTCAACCTCGCCAGCGGCACCCGCGCCGGCTCGGGCGAGGGCGCCGGGACGATCCTGGAGGCGTTCAAGCCCGGCACCGCGCCGCCGGATTCCTACGTCGCACCGTCCTCCGGCGGCGGCCAGGCGGCGGCCCCCGCGGCGGTCCCGGCCGATCCCGACCGGGCCGCGCAGGCCGGCGGGCTGTATTGAGGACGCCCCGTCGGGACCGGCGAGCCGTGATCAGGTTCCTGCGCCGGTCCCCTCTCCCGTGCGGGCTCGGGCGCGTAAGTCCGTTCCCGGTCGATGCGTTCGGCCGCACGTCCTTGCGAGCGGAGCCAAGCAATCCAGTCGGCGCCCCGATCCCGGAGATCGCGGCGCCGTGGGTCACTTTGCTGCGCTCGTGATGACGGAGGGGGCAGCTCGACCGAGCTGTCCCAGCGGGAACCATGCGAAGCGGGCCGAGGGCGTGGCCCTGCTCAGAGGCGATCCCCCACCCTCTTCCGATGGCCTGGCGATCGCGCCGGGCTTGCTGTCACGGACCCGTTCGAAGCCACTCGGCCGAAGGCGCGCATCGCTGGAGCGGGCGATCCGGAGGCGTGAGGGTGTTCCGGTCGATCGCTCGCGCTCTTCACTGCGCCGAGGTCGCGGTCTCCGCCGCCGCCCGCGAAGGCGGTTTGCGCGGCCGGCGGAGAGGAGGCGCTGTGCCGCTGTCCGCGTGGCATCCGACACCGCCGCCCGTCCGATCGGGGACAAACCTGCCGCGACGTGGCGCCTGATGGTCCTGTCATTCAGCACCCCACAGGCAAACGCGCGCCGGAGCTTTGCCGCGGCGCGCGTCTGACTGAAATCCCGGGGGTCTTGCCAGCCGACCCGCCGCAGCGGCCGGTCGGGACGGGCGCCGTCCTCACGCGGCCAGCGCCAGCCCTTCGTCCTCCTCCGCCTGGGCGGCCATGAACTGCGCCCGGGCGAGCTCGGCGAAGCGGCCGCCCTCGGCCACCAGCTGGTCGAAGGTCCCGGCCTCGACGATCCGGCCCTCGTGGAACACCAGGATCCGGTCGGCGTCGCGGATCGTGGCGAGGCGGTGGGCGATCACGAACGTGGTGCGCCCCTCCATCACGGTCTCCAGCGCGCCCTGGAGCTTGCGCTCGGTGGCGGCGTCCAGCGCCGAGGTCGCCTCGTCGAGGATCAGGATCGGCGGGTTCTTCAGGAGCGCCCGGGCGATCGAGAGCCGCTGGCGCTCGCCGCCCGAGAGGGACCGGCCGCGCTCGCCGATCACCGTGTCGAGCCCGTCGGCCTGGCGCGCCATGAACGCGCTGGCCTGCGCCCGCTCCAGGGCGTCGAGCATCTCGGCGTCGGTGGCGTCGGGGCAGCCGACCTGCAGGTTCTCGCGGATCGAGCGGGCGAACAGCATCGGCTCCTGGAACACCACGCCGATGTTGTGGCGCAGGGAGGCGAGGCCGACGTCGCGGATGTCCATGCCGTCGATCCGGATCGAACCGGAGGCCGGGTCGAAGCTGCGGTGCAGGAGGCCGAGCGTCGTCGACTTGCCCGAGCCGGTGGTGCCGACCAGCGCGATCGTCTCGCCGGGCTTGGCGGTGAACGAGACGCCGTCGAGCGCCTGGCGCCTTCCATCGTACGAGAAGGCGACGTCGTCGAAGGTGACTGCGCCCTCGAAGCGGGCGACCTGCCGGGCATGCGGCCGGTCGGCCACCGCCGGGACGGTGTCGTAGATCTCGAAGAACTCGGCGATCTTCGGCGCCTGCTGGAACAGGCCGTTGACGAAGCCGACCACGTGGTCGAGCCGGGCCACGAAGGCGGTGGCGAGGCTCATGAACGCCACGACCTCGCCCACCGTGGTGGTGCCGGCCTGATAGAGCCAGATGCCGGTGACGAAGATCGCCGTCATGGTGATGGTCGCCGACGCCCGGGTCGCCACGTTGGCGAGCGCCCACCAGGACAGGACCGGGATCTGCGCGGCGAGCAGGTTGGTGATGATGCCGCGCATCGCGTCCTTCTCGGCTTTGGCGCGGGTGAAGGACTGGATCACCGCGACGTTGCCGAGCGCGTCCGAGGCGTGGGCCGCGAGGCCCGAATTGAATTCCTCGACCTGACCCTGCAGCGTCTCGGTCCGGCGCATCACGAAGGTGGTGAGCGCCGTGAAGGCCAGCACCAGCACCACGAGGATCAAGCCGAGCTGCCAGTTGATGAACAGGGTCAGCGGCAGCAGCACGCCGAGCGAGACCAGGGCGACGAGGTGGTCGCGGAAGAAGCCGAGCCACAGCCACGCCATGCCGTTGGTGCCCTCCAGCATCGCCTTCAGGACGCGGCCGGAATGGTTGGCCGAGTGGAAGGCGAGCGGCAGATCGAGCACGTGCTCGAAGTAGCTCGCCATCGAGGACAGGCGGTTGCGGTGGGCCAGCCGGTCGGCGTGGAGCGCGATGAACACGCCGGCCGCGATGGTGAAGAAGCCGAACGCCACCCAGGCGGCGAGCAGGGGCAGCATGGTGCCCATGGCGTCGCCGCCGCGCTTGAGATGGGTCAACTGGTCGATGATCCGGCCCATCAGCAGGGGTTCGGCGAAGGCCGCCACCGCCAGCACGACGTTGGTGGTGGCCAGGCCTATGGCCAGCCGCCGCTCCGCCTTCAGAAACCCTAAGACCCGCCCGTACAGACGAACCATCGTACCGCTCCGCCACCCCTGACGCGGCCCGTGTGCCCGGGTCTCACGCCTTCACCGAGAAGGTCCGCCCGGGCGACATCAGCGCCGGACCCGGGTCAAACCCCTCGTGCGACAGGGGTATGCCAGCGTCCGCCTGAACGGGCGATGACGGGCCGATACAGGCTCGAAACAGTTTCCTTTACGGTTCATTCAGAAAGATTTCCTACCCTGATCGGCAACCCGGCCGATATACCGACAGTGCCGCGATCGCCAACAGCCGGATTTCGCCGAGCTCTCGAAGAATGTCGTGATCGCCGGGACCGAGCGGGGCCTCGACGTATCGGTCGTCGACCAGAACGGGCGCGCGATGTTCCCGGAGGGCTCGACCCGGCCCAACGACCGGACCCGGCGCCTGTGGGAGAAGCTCGGCCCGGCGCTCCGTCAGATGCCAACCCGCATCGCCGTCACGGGCTTCACCGCCACCGATCGGCCCGGGCAGCGCCCGGTAGCCTCGCCCGGAGAGCTGCCGGCGGGCCGCGCGTCAGCGTCCGGGAGATCCTGGCGGGCTCAGGGGTTCCGGACGACCGGTTCGCCTCGGTCACCGGCAAGGCCGATACCGAGCCGATGTTCCCCGACAACCCCTACATGCCGGCCAACCGGCGCGTGACC
Organism: Methylobacterium sp. FW102-HT35C08; assembly: GCF_058790235.1. NCBI lineage: Bacteria > Pseudomonadati > Pseudomonadota > Alphaproteobacteria > Hyphomicrobiales > Methylobacteriaceae > Methylobacterium > Methylobacterium sp. FW102-HT35C08. Next base: position 4,783,782 of record NZ_JBYTCL010000002.1, read on the forward strand.
GTGATGCTGCTCAAGGAGGCGTGCCGGTCCCGAACGTGAAGGGGCTGCCGTCGGAGATGTCAGCTTCCGACCGCGCGAAGTCCGCGCTCCGGGTCTTCGTCCCGGCGCCGCGGCCCCTCGGCCTCCCCTGCGAGCGGCCCGTCTTCCGGGCTTCTGGTGACGCTCCGGTCGTCCAGGCGGCTGTTGATGACGTCCCAGATCTGCCGCAGCCGGCGGACATGCAGGTCGTCCCGGATGTAGCTGATCATCGCGTCGAGCTCGTAGCGCTCGTCGAGCCGCAATTCGCTGCTGCCGCCCGATCGGTCCCGGCTCGCCGACGACACGCGGATCTCGCCATCGATGTCGACCGCCTCGCTCAGCAGGATGTTGACCACCCGCTGCGCGATGTACGGGTTCTGCACACACCGCTCCAGGTCGAAGATGGTCCGGATGCTCAGCTTCCGCAGCTCCGACACCTTCGAGGGGCCCACCGCCAGGATCAGCTGCGCCTGTGCGACCCAATCGATGACCTCGTAGAGGCCGTAGGGCGTCTCCACGAAGATCTGGATCGGGTTGATGGTCGCGAGATTCTGGACGTCCTGGATCTCGAACTCGCCGAGCCGCAACTTCATAAAGGGATCGATGCCGAGGATCATGTCCAGCGGCAGCTCCTCCTGGAGGTTCTTGCTGTCCTCGGCGACCCTGCGAAGCCGGATCCACGGGAACTTGGCCACCAGCGCGCCGATGAAGAGATCGGGGACCAGGCCGATCAGGAAGGCGACCGTCACGGCGAGGTTGGCCCCGAACGCCCCCAGCCGGTCGACGTCGAAGATGTGCGCGTGCCAGACGGCGGCGCTGACCGATAGGGCCAGCAACATATGGAGGACGGAATGGAAGAACGAGATCGGTGACAGATCGAAGTTCGATATTCTTCGAATAAGGTACTGGACCGTGTAGATATAGGCGGCGATGAACGAGTAAGCGAGCGATCCCGTTATGGTGTTCTGCGGATCGGTGAAGTAGTTACCGAGAAGGCCGAAGGAACCACTCTCCCGGCGATGGAACCCCATGCCGATACAGATCGCGCAGATGACGACATAGAGCGCCACCGGGAAGATGTAGAAGCGGATGGCCTGTGGGTCTTTGTCGACCTCCTCGCGCTGCGGATTCGTCTCGGGGTCGTATTTGTACTTCACCAGCTCGAAGGACGGCAAGATGATCCGGCGTCCATCGACGGTGGCGAAGCTGAACAGCCGCTCGAGATCGACGACGATCTCACGCCGGCTCAGCCGAATGTTGGCGCGGCCGATGAAAATCCCGATCGGGACGATGAAGCTCAAGATGACGACCGTCAGAGCGATCGAGAACAGCTCTGCCCAGTCGGCGATATATTTGGCCGACATCGCGATCGACCCCCGTGCCTTGCAGAGCGCGGACAATCGAGTGTCTCGGCACGGTTGTCAATGACAGTATCAAATACTCCAACGCGAAGTCAGTATTCAGGAACAGGGCGTCCCTGAAATGCGGCGCGGCGGCGACCGTCATCGCGCGGTGAGCAGCGCCCAGTAGACCTTGTACTTCGAGCCCGGCGCGTAGGCGGTGGCGATCCCCATCTTGGTCGCCCGGGGCGCCAGCATGGTGGCGTCGTGCGGCGGGCTCTCCCGCCAGCCGGAGAAGGCCTCGGCCAGAGTGTGGTAGCCGGCCGAGAGGTTGGCGTTCACGTCCGCGTAGCCGAGCCGCTCCACCGCGCCCTTCACGGTCTGTGCCCGGCTCGGCCGGTCGGCCAGCGCCATGGCGGCCGCCTCGGCCTCCGCCAGTCGCTGCAATTCGGGATCGACCGCGAGCGGCGGCGCGCCGCGGTTGCGGCGGTAGGACGAGATCATGTCGCGGGCCGCATCGACGTCGATGTGGGCGCTGTTGTTCGCGAGCGGCAGGTAGATGCTCGGCAGCGCCGTGCTGGTCGGCGCCTGGGTGGCGCAGGCCCCGAGGAGCGCCATCACCGGGAGGCAGGCCAGCCCTCGCACAATCCGTCTCGTGTCTCGTGCGCCCACGTGTCCCTGGTCCCCGCCTCGGCAGCCGGCTCGGATGCCTCAGCCATATAGGCGGCCTTCAGCGAAACTGCATCGGCCTCTCAGCCCCCCGCGCTCCGCAAACCGCGGTCGCGCTGGGCCCGGCCCGGCTCACCGCCCTCGGAGACCGGCGCCGTGATCCCGAATCGGCTGGCGATTTCGCCCATGGCGCTCTGCATCGTGTCGAGGCCCTGCACGGTGACGATGCTGGAGCCGGGCCCGAGCGGCGGGATGAAGCCCGCCCCCGAGAGGGTCGCGAACACCGAGAAGTTCAGGTCGGTCACCACCTTCTGGCCGAGGCTCACGTCCACGATCCACACAAGCAGCTCGAATTCCAGGAACGGGTCGCCGATCTTCTTGAACACCACCCGGGGCGGGGGCTCCTTCAGGATATCGGAATGCGCCTGCGCGCAGGCGGTGATCATCTCGGCGGCGCGCACCGGATCCTGGTTGCGCAGGACGCTGACCGTGATGCTGACACGCCCGGTCCGGTCGCCTCGCACCCGGTTCTTGACCACCCCGGAGATCAGGTTCGAGTTCGGCACGATCACAGCCGAGCGGTCGAAGGTCTGGATCTCGGTGGAGCGGACCGAGATCCGCTTCACGATGCCCTCAGAGTCGCCGATCACCACCTGGTCGCCGACCCGGATCGGCCGCTCCCACAGGAGCAGCAGGCCGGAGACGAAGTTGTTGACGATCGACTGGAGGCCGAAACCGATACCCACCGATAGGGCGCCGGCCACGATGGTGAGCTTCTCCAGGCTCAGGCCGAGATACGAGAAGGCGAGCGCCAGCGCGATCAGGAAGCCGCAATAGCCCGCCACCGTGGTGATCGAGTTGCGCAGGCCCGCGTCGAGGTCTGTGGCCGGCAAGTAGGTGTTCTCCAGCCAGCGCTGCACGCCGCGGGTGATGAACACGCCGACCACCAGGATGCCGATCCCCAGCGCGATGCTCGACAGCGAGATCGTGACGTCCCCGACCTTGAAGCCGAAGAAGGCCTGCCGGACCGACGAGAGGATGTCGGTGGAGTCGAGACCCCAGGGTGCCAGAACCAGGACCGCGGCCGCCAGGAACAGGACGAGCCGGGCGGCCCCGGTCGCCAGGACCGAGATCTGGTTGAGCGAGCGCTTGCGCAGGCCGGTATTGGCCTGGAGCGTGGTGGCGAGCCGCGTCTCGTCGCTGAGCGCGCGGCCGACGAAGATGTCGACGCTCTGGACCAGCAGGTAGAGCAGCACGAGGACGGCCGCGTCCCAGATCAGCTGGTCGATCAAGAAGGCCGCGAAGGCGACGTAGCCGACCAGCGCGCCGAGCCCGATCAGCGCCACCGCGGCCCAGCCCAGGAGCCGCGCCGGCCCGCCGATGCCCGTGGTGGTCTTGGTCGGCACGTAGGGGCCGAAGCAGGCCTCCTCCTCCTGCTCGGTGTCGGCGAAGCGGTGGAGGCCGACCGCCAGGATCAGCGCGGTGGCGACCGCCCCGAGGCCCCGCGTGGCGATGGAGATCGGCAGGGCCGCCGAAATCCCGGAATTCAGCGCCTCCACGGACTTCACCACGGTGATCACCGTAGCGATGCCGACGGCGAGCCGGGTCAGGCGGGTGGCTGCCGCGTCGCTCACCGGGGCGGGCCTCCAGGCCGGCTTCTCGGGGCTGAGCAGCCCGTCGCACAAGGCCTCCACGAAGGCGATGAAGGCCAGCCCTCCAAGGATGGCGGCGGCGACCGGCAGCAGCCGGGACGGCAGCAGGTTGGTGGAATCGAGGGCGTAGTAGACCGCGTAGGACCCGGCCACGGCCGGCACCGTGCCGAGCAGGATCACCCGCCAGGCGGCGAGCATCACGGCGCGGCGCGACGGATCGGCCTTGCCGGCGTCCCGGCGGGCGCCCTTGGGGGCGATGTTGCGCCGGCCGAAATACAAAGCCACCGAGATCCCGAAGGCGAGCCCCAGGAACAACAGGTTGGCGAGGCTGCCGTTGCGGGAGAACAGCAGCCCGATATCCGACACGGCGCTCTGCAGGGCGCGCGTGTCCCGGGGCACGTCGCCCATCACCTTGGTCCAGAGCCCGGCGCCGACCAGCGGCTGGGAGCGCTGGAACAGGTCGCGGGTGAAGGATTCGCGGCGGCGGTTCGAGACCCGGTCGACGATCTGGTCGCCTTGAACCACCAGGGAGCGGGCCAGCCGCTGGGTCTCGTCGATGCGCGTGACCGCGGCCTCGCGCTCGACGCGCTGCTCGGCGACGTCGGCGCTCTCCTGGGTGTCCTTCGGCTTCGGCCCGAGCTGGGCCAGCCGCTCGCGCGCGGCCTCGAGCGGCGCGTCGAGGCGGGTGACCAGGGTGCGGATCTCGTCGGTCACCGTGGCGGCGCTGTCGCGGATGGCGGTGAGGTCAGCCACCGTCAGGTCGGTATGCCCCAGCTGCTTCTCGCGGGCATCGAGCTCGGCCTTGGCGGCGTCGATCTTGGCCCGAACCGCCTTGAACTGCTCGGGCAGCTCGGCCTGCGCGTGCGGGGCCGCGCCCACGGGCGCGGCGGCCGGGGTCTTGGTTTCGGGCTTGGCTTCCGGCTTCGCGTCGGGCGCCTTGCCGGGCGTCGGGCTGCCCGCGGCGGGCTTGGTCTCCGCCGGGGCCGGCGCGGCCGCCTGCGCGAGGGCGGGCCGGGCTGCGCCCGCAGGAATCCCGAGCACCAGAGCGGCGAGAAGGGCGAGCGTGAGGGACGGGCGTGCGCCGCCCCGCGGCGTCCGGGTACGCGCTGGCGTACGGTGCATGGGCAACCTCTCGTCGGGTGCGCCGGACGCGCGGGCGGGTCCGGCATCGGCGAATCAGCGGCGATAGGGGACCGGGCGGGCCTCCTGACGGCCGGGCGCTCTGGGCGAGCAATAGGGCGAAACCGTGCTCCTGCACAGCCCGGGCCGGATTCGGCCGCCGCCGGCCTCGCTCCGGGTGCGTCCTGTGGGTGCGTCCCTGGGCCCGCCCGGAAAAGCTTCACAAGGGTGTCACGCTGGGATTAGATGAACACCTGATGGACAGGGCCTTTTCGTCATTACGCGAAAGGGCACGGCCGGTGACAGCGCCGGCCCGGCCCGGCCGCGTTCCGGATGTGACCGCCTCGACCGGCGCCCCTGCGCGCCGGCCCGCAGCCCTGTTGCTCCCTCCGCCTCTCCCGCCAAGCCGACGCGTCGCGCGCCGGCCCGTCCTGCATCGGCCCTGGGCCGGTTCGGGTGGGCCGGTGAGGCGGCGGCGCGGTCCCGCGCGTTATCCGCGTCAGAGATAGTCCGAAGAGTCGCGCCGATGATGGATCTCCAAACCCTCGTCCTGAACGCGGATTATCGGCCGCTCTCGTATAATCCGCTCTCCCTCTGGTCGTGGAAGGACGCCTTCACGGCCCTGTTCCTCGACCGCGTCACATTGGTGGCGAGCTACGACGTGGAGGCGCGCTCGCCCTCGCGGTCGCTGCGGGTCCCGAGCGTGGTGGCCCTGAAGAACTACGTGGCGCTCGCCCGCAGCCCGGCCTTCACCCGCTACAACATCTACCTGCGCGACGGGTTCAGCTGCCAGTATTGCGGCCTGCGGCTGCCCTCGGGCGGCCTGACCTTCGACCACGTGGTGCCGCGCTCCCGGGGCGGCCTGTCGAGCTGGGAGAACGTCGTGGCGGCCTGCTCGCCCTGCAACCTGCGCAAGGCGAACCGCACGCCGAACGAGGCCGACATGCCGCTGATGACCGAGCCACGGCGGCCGACGCGCTACGAGCTGCACCACCGGCAGCCCGAGTTCGACCACCGCCAGTATCACCACACCTGGCTCGACTACCTGTACTGGGACAGCGAGCTGGAGAGCTGAGGTGGGGCCGCGGCGGCGATCACCCAGTTGGTCTCACCAAGTCGGCTCGCGCCGGGGCGGCTCGTTGTACATCGGGATGTTGTGGTTGCGCGGCAGGTAGCCCCGCACCAGCACGGGCGGCGGGACGGGGGGAACCGGCCGCACACGTAAGATCGGTCGCGTGCGGTGATGATCCAGGCCGTGCACGCGGCTCCGGGCTGCCGCCGGCGACTGGAGGAGCACGAGAGCCACGAGCAGGGCCGTGCAGGAGATCAGCGGCTTCGGCGCGGTAGGGCGGTCTGGCATGATGAGATCCGGCCGGTGCGGGAGACGAAATCAGAACTTCAGCGCAGCACCGCCCCGGATGGTGTTCAGTTCGGCTGAGTGCCCATTGAAATCCTGGAACAACACGTACTGGTACTCACCACGCAGCAGGATGTTGGGCGTGATGGCGTATTCCAGGCCGAAGCCGAGTGCCACGCCGCCGATGGTCTTGGTCCGCGCATTGGCCGTCAGTGCGGTCGGGGCGTACGGGATGGTTTGGGCGCCCTGCCCGGCAGGCGTCGACCGGACGAGCGGATAGTTCTGGTTGAAGCTGGCGTAGCCGTGATGCCAGACTGCTGCAGGCAAGCCGGTGGTGAGGGCTTGGTTCGCCGTGTAGGTGGTGGCGCTGTACCCGTAATCCTGGACCGTCACGGTATCGTTGATCGTGACGCGGCCGATCGCGCCGCCGGCCGTGACGTAGGGGAGCAGATTGCCGAACGCGTAGCCAATGCGCGCTCTGAGACTGCCGTAATCATTGATCCGCGTGTTCGACGCACCGGACAGATTCACCGATTCGGAGTTGCCCAGAGACGTCGTCACGATTCGATTGATACTGTTGGTTGACCAGCTATTCAGGCCCGTGTGCGTGTAATCGGCCTCAACACCGAGCACAATGTCGTCGAACTGCACATTGTAGCCAGCAAAGGCACCGAAGCTGGCCCCATGCGTTCGGGTGCCGGGAAGCGACAGGTATTTCGAGACGCCGAACTCGCTCTCGACAGTCGTGTAGCTGAAGTAGTTCGCAAGCGTGGACTGCATCGCGTCGCGCTGCGACAGGCCACCCGATGTGTATCCGCCGTGGCCGCCGATATAGGCGCCGCTCCAGTCGAGCACCGGCGCCGGGACCGGGTCGTACTCGGCGCCGCGCAGGTAATCGTAATCCAGATCGGCGGCTCGGGCGGTGGTCACGCCGCAGAGACTGAGAACCGCCAGCAGCGGAAAGGTGACGGTACGCATCGGGATCGTCCTGGGACGGAAAGAGACGGACGGCGGATCGAGCCTCGACTGAGTGGTATATGAGTAACCTTAATTGTCCGTTGCTAACTTACATTCTCCCAGTCTCGATCCGGACTTCCTGGTCTTGGTGCGTGGCGCGGCAAAGCTGAGAGCCGCAACAGGCCGGACTGCCCGGCGGGCGCGGCGCACAACGCGAAACGGCGCGGAGGATCTCCGCGCCGTCGTCAGTCTCACGATGGGGTTCGGGTTCGGTGCGCGATCAGTACTTGCGCACCAGCGGGCCGGGGATCGGCTCCGGCATCAGCGGCGGCAGCGGGGCCGCGACGACGCCGCCGAGATAGTAGCGCAGGCCGATCTTCACGTCGTGCGCCTCGATGTCCTTCACCTTAATCGCCTGCAGACTGCCGGTGCAGCACGGCACGTAGCCGGCGCCGGTCTCGGCCTTGCCGAGGTTCAGGTAGCGGTAGGCCAGTTCGACCTTGAACGCGTCGGTCACGTTGTAGGCGAGACCGGCGTGGAGCGCCCAGGCGAAGCTGCCGCTCGACTTGTCCTTGTAGAACTTGGTGCCGCTGTTGGTGTTGTAGACCGGGTTGCCGTTCGAGTCGTAGACCGGCTTGTAATTGTAGGAGGGTGCGCCGCAATCGCAGCCGTAGACCGGGTTGCCGTAATCGTAGCCGTAGGTCGGGCTCGTGAACTGCTGGTTGGTCGAGTAGGACGAGATGTGGTTGAAGGCGTAGCCGACGCCGCCGCCGATGAACGGCGTGATGCCGTACCACGTGCCGAGATCGAAATACGCGTTGGCGAGCACGACGGCGGAGTCGAAGTGGCCGCTCGACTTGTTGACGCCGTAGGAGCCGAGGCCGTCATCGTAGTCCGGACCGCGGTAGTACTCGCTGCCGCGCAGGCCGGTGGCGTAGCGGTACTCGCCGGTGATGTCGCCGCGGAAGAACGGGGTGAACTGGTAGCCGACGCCGACCCCCGCGAAACCGCCGCTACCGATCTCGTTGCCGAAGGACCGGTTGGACTCGGCGTAGCCGGTGTAGTCGTAGGCCTCGCTGTACTTCGGACGGGTGTAGATGCTCGCGCCGACGTCGCCGCGCAGGTACCAGCCGCCGCCGACCTCGATCGGGGGTGGCGGCGGAGGAGGCGGGGGTAGCAGATCCGCGGCGGCGGCGAGGCAGGGCGCGCCGACGCTCGCCACGAGCGTCAGGCTACGCACCAAAGCGTTCAGCTTGGAGCGGGCCATAGGAATTCCTTCACTGGGCACGTGAGCCGGACGCTCCGCGTGCGGTCTCGGGGGTACGTGGTGAAGGATGAAAGCAACGTCTTAAATCTGACTTAACGTTAAATGTTAGGCTTGCGCATTCGTGTCGGCCGGTCGGGATCTCTGTTGCTCGGATTTTACTTGTCTCCGTGGCCCTGCGTCGCCACGGACGCGTCCAACAACTGCCGGGGGTAAGCAGGCATGAGCGACACGGCCGATGCCGTCCAGGTCGGGAGGCGACCGACAGCCGATCGGCCACCAGCCGATCTGCCCCGTGCGTCCGGTTGAGGCGCCGGTGCTCCCCGAGGAGGTGCGCATCCTGGCGCTGATGCTGCCGGAGACGGTGGCGGGCGCCCACAGCGGCAACCCGGATTTCCGCGTCGGCGGCCGGGTGCTGGCGACCCTGTGGCTCGACGAGGCGCGGCTGGTGCTGCGGCTGTCGCCCGCGGATCAGGCGGCGCTGTGCGCGGCCGAGCCGGACCTGTTCACGCCCCTCGACGGCGCCTGGGGGCGCCGCGGCTGGACCAATCTCGATCTCGACGGCTGCGCGGAGGAGACCCTGCGGGCAGCCCTGCTGGCGGCATGGCGGATGACCGCGCCGGCGGAGCTGCGCGCCGCCTACGACCAGGCCTGACCGGTCAGGCCGCGGCCCGGGCCACGGCGTCGACCACCTCGTCGACCACCGCGTTGACGAGGCCGCGATCGTCGCCCTCGGCCATCACGCGGATCACCGGCTCGGTGCCGGAGGGGCGGATGACCAGGCGGCCGGCATTGCCGAGCCGCTCGCGGGCGTGCTCGATGGCACTGACCACGCTGTCCTGCCGCAGGGGCTCGCCGGTCTTGTAGCGGACGTTCTTGAGGATCTGCGGCAGCGGATCGAAGCAGTGGCAGACCTCGCTCACCGGTCGGTTCTGCCGCTGCACCACGCTGAGGAGCTGGAGCGCCGCCACCAAGCCGTCGCCGGTCGTGGTGTAGTCCGACATGATGATGTGGCCGGATTGCTCCCCGCCGAGATTGTAGCCGTGCTGGCGCATGTGCTCGAGGACGTAGCGGTCGCCCACCGCGGTGCGGGCCAGCGTCAGCCCGAGGCCGCCGAGATAGCGCTCCAGGCCGAGATTCGACATGATCGTCGCGACCACGCCCGGCTGGGTGAGGCGCTCGTCCTCCTTCCAGGAGCGGGCCACGACCGCCATGAGCTGGTCGCCGTCGACCACCTGGCCCTTCTCGTCGACGATCAGCACCCGGTCGGCATCGCCGTCGAGGGCAATGCCGATATCGGCCCGGCGCTCGCGCACCTTCTCGACGAGCGCCGCCGGCGCGGTCGAGCCGACGTCGCGGTTGATGTTGAACCCGTCCGGCTCGGTCCCGATCGCGATGACCTCGGCGCCGAGTTCCCACAGAGTCTCGGGGGCGACCCGGTAGGCGGCGCCGTTGGCGCAATCGACCACGACACGCAGGCCGTCCAGGGTCACCTGCCGCGGCAGGGTGCGCTTGGCGAATTCCACGTAGCGGGCATGCACGCTCTCGATGCGCTTGGCCCGGCCGAGATCCTGGGAGCCGGACAGGCGCTTGTGCATGTCGGCGTCGATCAGCCCCTCGATCTCGCGCTCGATCGCGTCGTTGAGCTTGAAGCCGTCGGGTCCGAACAGCTTGATGCCGTTGTCCTCGAACGGGTTGTGCGAGGCCGAGATCATCACGCCGAGATCGGCCCGCATGGAGCGCGTCAGCATCGCCACGGCGGGCGTCGGCACGGGCCCCAGGAGCAGGACGTCCATGCCCACCGAGGTGAAGCCCGCTACGAGCGCGGTCTCGATCATGTAGCCGGAGAGGCGGGTGTCCTTGCCGATCACCACCCGGTGGCGATGGTCGCCGCGCTGGAACACGAGGCCGGCGGCCTGCCCCACCTTGAGGGCCAGTTCCGGCGTGATCACGCCATTGGCCCGGCCCCGGATGCCGTCGGTTCCGAAATACTTGCGCACCATGACGTCTCCGGGGCCCGGACGAAGGCCGGACCAGACTTAGCAGATCGCGGCCGTGTCCGGGGGCGGACGCCGTGCCGTGGTGAATCGGTTGCTCCGCGACAAAGGCGGTCGAAATACGGCGGGGCCTGGCGTCGGGCTACAGGACCTTCGGCAACGACGCGGCGACGAGGACGACGCCCGAACCCGTCAGGAGCGTCAGGACCAGCGTGCGGAACCCGGACTCGCTGATGCCGACATAGGCCCGGGTGCCGAGCAGCGTCGGCACCAGCATGGTGGGCAGCACCACGGCCAGCATGGGCAGCATCGGCCGGGTGACCAGGCCGGTGGCGAGGTAGGAGATCATCGTCACGGTCAGCATCGCGAGATTGAAGTTCTGGATGATCGTGCGCTGCACGTCGCGCTCGTAGCGGCGCAGAGTGCACCACAGGGTCGGGAGCACGCCCGTGAAGCCGCCCAGGCCGCCCATCATGCCGCCGGCGAGGCCGACCGCGGCATCGGCGAGCCGCCCGCCGACCGTGATCCGCGGCAGGTCCCGGGCGAGCAGCATCAGCGGACACCAGACCATCAGCAGGAGGCCCAGCAGCGCCTTGAACCAGTCCGCATCGAGGCGGGGTAGCAGGAGGACCCCCAGCGGGATCCCGGCGAGGCCGCCGAGCACGAACGGGGCGATGCGGCCGAGATCGAGCCCGCGCCGGACCGTGACGGCGGCCACCACTTGCCCGGCCAAGCCGCCGGAGACGGCCAGCACGGCGGCGAGCTTCGGGTCGATCACCCAGGCCCAGAACGACAGCGCCACCAACCCGAAGGCGAAACCCGACAGGCCCTGCACGAAGCCGGCGACGCCGGCGCCGAGGGCGACGACGAGATAGGTCGAGACCGGCATGGGCGAATGGGCCTTCAGGATCGTTCTGTCGGTCGGTAGTTCCGAACCGAGGCTTTGGCGCGGCCGGCGGGTGCGGCCTGCAAACGCGCGGCCCGAATTGTCACGCGTGAGCCGGTCAACCGGCGTCCGTGCGCGCGGCGCGAAGCGATGACGGGCTGCCGCGCACGAAAAAGGGCGCCTCGCGGCGCCCTTCCGATCGTCAGTCCCGAGACCTCAGGCCTGCGGCTGCGGCTCCAGGCCGCCGTCGCTCTCCTTCGGCCGGCCGCGGCCCGCCGAGGGAACCGAGGAGCCCCGGGCCGGGGTCGGCGGCACGTCGCCGCCGTCGCGGATCGGGGGCTGGCCCTTAAGCAGGTTGCGGATCTCCTCGCCCGAGAGGGTCTCGTATTCGAGGAGCCCCTGCGCCAGGGCCTCCAGGTCGTCCTTGTGCTCGGCCAGGATGCGGCGGGCCTCCTCCAGGCCGGTCTCCACGAGGCGGCGGACCTCGGCATCGATCTTCTGGGCGGTCGATTCGGAGACCGATTGCTGCCGGCCCATCGACATACCGAGGAAGACCTCGTCGTTGTTGTCGCCGTACGCCACGGTGCCGAGCTCGGGGCTGAAGCCCCAGCGGGTCACCATCATCTTGGCCAGCCGCGTCGCCTGCTCGATGTCCGACTGCGCGCCCGAGGTCACCTTCTCGCGCCCGAAGGTCATCTCCTCGGCGATGCGGCCGCCCATCATGATCGCCAGCCGCGAGGTCATCTGCTCGAAGCTCATGGAGAGCTTGTCGCGCTCGGGCAGCTGCATGACCATGCCGAGCGCCCGACCGCGGGGGATGATCGTCGCCTTGTGCACCGGGTCGGTCGCCGGGACGTTCAGCGCCACGATGGCGTGGCCGCCCTCGTGATAGGCGGTGAGCCGCTTCTCGTCCTCAGTCATGACCAGGGTGCGCCGCTCGGCGCCCATCATGACCTTGTCCTTGGCGTCCTCGAACTCGTGCATCGTGACGATGCGCTTGCCGCGACGGGCAGCAAGCAGCGCGGACTCGTTGACCAAGTTCATCAGGTCGGCGCCCGAGAAGCCCGGGGTGCCGCGCGCGATGGTCTTGAGGTCGACGTCGGGGGCCAGCGGCACCTTGCGGACATGGACCCGCAGGATGCGCTCGCGGCCGGTGACGTCCGGGTTCGGCACCATGATCTGGCGGTCGAACCGGCCGGGCCGCAGCAGCGCCGGGTCGAGCACGTCGGGGCGGTTGGTCGCCGCGATGATGATCACGCCCTCGTTGGCCTCGAACCCGTCCATCTCTACGAGGAGCTGGTTGAGGGTCTGCTCGCGCTCGTCGTTGCCGCCGCCGAGGCCGGCGCCGCGGTGACGGCCGACCGCGTCGATCTCGTCGATGAAGATGATGCAGGGCGCGTTCTTCTTGGCCTGCTCGAACATGTCGCGCACGCGGCTAGCGCCAACGCCCACGAACATCTCGACGAAGTCGGAGCCCGAGATGGTGAAGAACGGCACGTTGGCCTCACCCGCGACCGCCCGGGCGATCAGGGTCTTACCGGTGCCGGGCGGCCCGACGAGCAGCACGCCGCGCGGGATCCGGCCGCCGAGCCGCTGGAATTTTTGGGGGTCGCGGAGGAACTCGACGATCTCCTGGAGATCCTCCTTCGCCTCCTCGACGCCTGCGACGTCATCGAACGACACGCGGCCGTGGGCTTCGTTCAGGAGTTTCGCCTTCGACTTGCCAAAACCCATGGCGCGACCGGCGCCCGACTGCATCTGGCGCGAGAGGAAGATCCAGGCGCCGATGAAGACGAGGATCGGCAGCCAGCTCACAAGTAGCTGGATGAACCAGGGGGTGTTGTCCGACGGCGGACGGGCGGTGATCTGCACGCCTTTGCCCTGGAGCTTGGAGACCAGGCTCGGGTCGTTGGGCGCGTAGCTGGTGAAGTTGCCGCCACCGACATAGGTGCCGGACACGTCCTGTCCGGAGATCACCACCGACTGGATCTTGCCGGCATCGGCGTCGTTCAGGAGCTGGCTGTAAGCGATCTCGCTGCCGCCGCCCCGGTGCCCCGGATTCTGGAACAGGGTGACCAGGGCCAGCACCAGCAGAAAGATGACGACCCATAAGGCAAAGTTGCGAAAATTCGGGTTCATCGATCAATCCTTGGCGTGTGCGACCCCCAGGACGGACCCGCCACGCGGCTGTTCCGGTCCATCCGTGCACACTTCGCCAATGTAGGCGGGGGTGTCTCCGTTGCCAAGTAATTCGGGGGCCCCTGCGGCGAGGGCAGCATCCGCGGCCCTGCGGCGGCGCGGCGGCGCGGGGGCGAGGCGCACGGTGCCGTCGGCCTCCGCGGCGACCAGGAGCCCCGCCAGGGTGCGCCGGATCGGCGCGCCGCAACGCAGGGCCGGCAGCAGCGATTCGAGGACCAGCGCCTCGAGGCGTTCGAGCCGGCGCGGCGCTCCGCCGGCCCGGCTCAGGGCGAGATCGAGGCAGCGCAGCGCCACGGCGTCGGGCAGCGCCGCCAGCGCGGCACCGTCGAGGCACAGGACCGCGCCCCCCGTCGCGCCCGGCAGAAGCGCGGTGTCGAGGGCCCGCGCCGCCGCGCTCCGGAGCGCGGCCTCGTCGCGGGCGGCGCGCTCGGCCAGGCGGGCGAGGCGCGCCGGCGTCAGGCCCTCGCGCTCCAGAACCGGCCAGGCCGCGCGCAAGCGGGCCCGGGCGAAGCGCGGATTCACGTTGGTGGGGTCGCGCAGATACGGGATGCCGCGGGCCTGGCACCACGCCACCAGGGCGGATTTCGGCAGGTGCAGGAAGGGACGGCCGAGCCTCAGGCCGGGGGCAAGCGCCCGTTCGGCGCGCATGCCGGCGAGCCCCGCGAGGCTGCTGCCGGCGGCGAGCCGCATCAGCACCGTCTCGGCCTGGTCATCCTGGGTGTGCGCGGTGAGGATGAGGCCGGCGCCGATCGCCTCGGCCTGGGCGGCGAGCAGGGCGTAGCGGGCGTTGCGGGCTGCGTCCTGCAGGCCGGTGCCGGGCTTCGGGCCCGACCAGGGCAGGATCGCGTGGGGCAAGCCGAGGGTCCGGGCGGCCTGGCCGACAGCGTGGGCCTCGGCGTCGGAGCCCGGCCGCAGGCCGTGATCCACGGTGGCGACCTGCACGGATGCGCCGGTCGCTCGCCCCAGGATCGCGGCGGCGTGCATCAGGGCGGTCGAATCGGGGCCGCCCGAGACGGCGAGGAGAACGCCCGGCCGGTCGCGGGTGGAAAGGCCGAGCCAGGGGCTCAGGGCGTCGAGGACCGGATCGCCCGGCCCGCTCAAGCGCCGCAGCGGGCGCGCTTCTGCTCGCGCGCGACGCCCTGACGGACGCCGTTGCCGGCATTCGGGAATTTCCGGTCCAGCTCGGCCAAGGTCGCGCAGGCCTGCTCGCGGGCCCCGAGGGCGTTGAGCGTGACGCCGAGCTTCAGCATGGCGTCGGGCGCCTGGGACGAGCGGGCGTAGTCGGTCGAGACCTTCAGGAACTGCTCGGCCGCCTCGCGATTGCGACCGCGGGCCAGGTAGCTCTCGCCGAGCCAGTAGGTGGCACCGGCGACGCGGTTGTCGCGCGGATGCGACTGGATGAACTGGCGCAGGCCCATCTCGGCCTGCTCGTACTGCTTGGCGCGGTACAGCTCCACGGCGGCGTCGTAATCCGAGGCCGGATCGCCGGTCTGGGTGGCGGCCACGCTCTCGGAGGGCCGCGCCGGGATCGCCCCCGTCCGGGCCGGCGGGCGCAGGTCCACCGGCTCGTCGTAGCCGGGGGCCGCAGCGTCCGCGTCCTCGTCCTCGCCGTTGATCGCCCCGTTGATCGCCCCTTGCGGCAGGCGCTGCGGCCGGGGCGCGGCCTCGACGGCCTCCCGGGGCGGCAGCGGCGCGGAGGGCTGCGTGCTGCCGAGCTGCATCGGGGTGCCGGGGGCACCGGGGGATTGGGATGGGTCGAAGGCGTCGCCGCGCTTGCCGGGGCGGCCGGCGCCCGGATTGCCGCCGTTGACGGCCCCCGCCGGCGCCGGAGCCGCGGAGGGCTTGCCGCCCTTGCCCTCGTTCAGGCGGAACTCGACGTCCTCCTGGAACTTGCGCAGCTGCTCCTTGAGCTGGCGGTTCTCGTACTGGAGGGTCTCGATCTGCCCGGCCATGAGCCGGGACTGGTTCTCGATCCGTCCGAGGCGCACCACCAGCTCGGAAGCGTCCTGTGCGGCGGCCGGATGACCGAGGAGCAGGGCTCCCAGGATCGTGGAGAGCGCGAGGCGGGTGCGAAGGCGGGCGGGCATGATGCGGCTGCGATCCGGTGGCGGCGCGAGGCCCTATCAGATGCGCCGCACCGCGGCAAAACTGCGGCGCGTTCAACCTTTTGGGTCATTCGGCGGGACGCGCAGTCCCGGTTCGCTGCTTACCCGCCCTCCCCTGCGCATCATCCTGACACCGCACCGTCACCCGCGCTGTGCGGATGCGGTTGCGTGGCACGCCGCGACTCGCGACGCTCCACGCCCTTTGGCAGAGAAGGCTGTTACGCCCCGGCGCCGCGGTCCAGCACGATCACCGCGCGGCGGTTCTGCGACCAGCACGAGATGTCGTTGCAGACCGCCACCGGCCGCTCCTTGCCGTACGACACGGTGCGCATGCGGTTGCCTGCGATGCCGCGGGTGGCAAGGTAGTCGTTCACCGCCTGGGCCCGGCGGGCGCCCAGGGAGAAGTTGTACTCGCGGGTGCCGCGCTCGTCGGCATGGCCTTCGATGATGAAGGTGTAGCGCGGGTAGCGCTGCAGCCACGCGGCCTGCTTGTCGAGGGTGGCGGTCGCGGTTGGCGTCAGGTCGGTGGAATCCGATTCGAAGAACACCCGGTCGCCGATATTGACGACGAAGTCCTGCGCGCTGCCCGGGGTCGCGGCGCCGGCCCCGAAGGCGGAGGCGTCGGCGAGATCCTTGTCATTGCTGCAGGCGCCGAGGCCGAGGCCGGCGACGAGGGCGAGGCCGAGGGCGGCGGCACGAAAACGCTGCGTCATGATCTGAAAAAGCTCCTCGAGCGGTGCCGAAGGCCGGCTGCGGGTCTTCGAGGCGGGTCCGCGTAGTCCTGGGTACAGTTGGTAGGCGCGGATGGTTAAGCGACGGTTCCAATGAGCGGCCTCGGGACGGGTTGGCGCTGTGGGCGCGCTCGACGTCGTGCGCTGTCGCACCCGGAATGCGGCGGCGGCGGGGCGTCAGGGCCGGACAGGCCATTTCGGACGGACCGGTTGCGGCGCTGCAACAGGAGCGTGCGTGGGAGCGAAGCCCGGGCGCCGCGCCCGACGGCAGTGCGATCGGGGATGGCCCAGGCCGACACGGTAACCGTTTCGGCCGGCATTTAAGGGATCCTCAACCCTATCCAGTCTCAAATGGAGCGGCCGAACACCGGACATCCGCCATGCGTCCCGCCCAGTGCGTCCTCATCGTCGAGGACAGCTACCTGCTCCTCGAGATCGTCGCGAGCCTGTGCGAGACGCACGGGATCCGGGTGATCGAGGCCTCGACCGGCGAGGCCGCGCTGACGCTGCTGCGCGCCCGCGGCGGTGAGATCGACTGGCTGTTCACCGACATCCATCTGCCGGGGCTGATCGACGGCTGGAGCGTGGCCCACGCCTTCCGGTCGATCCATCCCGACCGGCCGGTGGTCTACACCTCCACCGACGCGAACCGCCGCAGCGGCGTGCCCGGCAGCCTGTTCCTGCGCAAGCCGTTCCAGGTCCAGGAGGTCAACCGGCTGGTCCGGATGATGGTCGACGGCCTCGGCGGGACAGCGCATGACGCGCCGCTCTGCGAGGCGGGCTGAGCCACAGTTCCATCCGAGCCGGACCGTCATCGCGCGCGCAGCGAAGCGACTTAGGGCAGCGCGACCCTGGATTGCTTCGCTCCGCTCGCAAAGACGAGTCGGCCGGCGGGACGCCTCGGCCCCTGGGGGCGGCCTCAAGTCCCCCGGAACAGCGCCACGATGTCCGGCGCGGACAGCCACGCCTCCACCCGCGGGCAGGCGAGGTCGCCCGGCGGCGTCGCGTCGTAGATGGCGAAGCTCGCCGCGATGAAGCCCGGCAGGTCGTAGAGCGTCGGGAAGTCGTCGCCGCGCGCCTTGGTCTTGAACAGGTACGAGCCCGTCAGCCCGAAATGCTCGGCCACCGGCGGATAGATCGGCCAGATCACGTCCTCGACCAGCTCGTCGCCGAGGTAATCCTCGATCTCCACCGGCTCGGGCGTGAGACCGTTCTCCTGCAGCAGGCGCCGGGCGATGTCGCCGATCACATGGGCCTTCGGGTGGTTCATCAGGTGCATGAAGGCGCCGCGGCGCGCCCAGCGGGTCACCTCGCGCTCCAGGCCGAAGCCAAGGGCGGCCGCCGACCCGACGAGCTCGCGCACCGCCGGATCCCAGTGGTCGAGATAGCCCAGGCGGGCGAACACGTCCTCGCGGAACAGGGATACGGTGCGCTTCGGGTCGAGGCCGAGCCGGTAGGCGGTGAGCGCGATCGCCGAGTGGTACTGCCCCGTGGGCGACGGGGTCAGCTTCAGCGCGGCGAGGTTCGACGCCTGGCCGACATAAACCATGTCGGGATGGAAGGCCGAGAACACGATCGCCGGGAACAGCTTGAGCCGCGGGTCGGCCGCCCGCACGGTGGCAGCGTCGCCGCCCGGGATCAGCCCGGCCGGGAAACTCTGCGCAAAGACGTGGTCGTGGGCGCGGAGCGTCCGGATCAGGCCGTCGACATGACCGTGGTCGCGCTTGAGTGAGCCCATGGGCAGATAGCGCACCGGGCTCCTCGGCGCGAGCAGGCGCATCGCCTGCGCGACGCCCCGGGCCTGGCAATTGCCCAGCACCGCGATGCTCGGCCCGTCACGCCCGGTAGCGGCGCGGGCGCGGTTCCGCCATGGTGTCGCCCAGGTGGGGGCCCAACGGGTAGGCGCCCAGCTGGGCGCCGAGAGGGTGAACGCGCTGCGGGCGCGCCGGGGCAGGTCGTTCAGGGCCACGTCGCGTGCCGGTGTCAGCGGACGGGTCATCGCCCCCGAGGGCGGTCGCCGTCGTGAAGAAGAGGGTTCGAAGATGGCGTTGAATCCGTATACGGGTCTACCGGCCGAGCGATTCTGGCGCAAGGTCGTCACCAACGTGCCGCCCTTCGCGGTCAATCCGCACCCGAAGGACACGTTCGTGATCGGGCCGACCGACAAGGTCGCCACCGGCGGCTCGTGCTTCGCGCAGCGGGTGGCCGAGGCGGTGCGCGGCGCCGGCTTCAACTACTACCTGACCGAGCCGCCGACCCCCGGCATGAGCGCCGAGGAGGCCAATGCCCGCCAGTTCGGCACGTTCTCGGCGCGCTACGGCAATCTCTACTACACGCGCCAGTTCGTGCAGCTGTTCGACCGGGCCTACGGGACGTTCGAGCCGGAGCTGAAGGCGTGGCTGCGCGACGACGGCCGCTACGTCGACCCGTTCCGCCCCACGGTCGAGCCGGCGGGTTTTGCGAGCGAGGCCGAGGTGGTCGCGGCGCGCGACGCGCATCTCGCCGAGGTGCGCCGCCTGTTCGAGACGCTCGACGTGTTCGTGCTGACGCTCGGCCTGACGGAAGGCTGGCGCTGGCGGGCCGACGGCGCGGCGCTGCCGCTCGCCCCGGGCGTTGCCGGCGGCACCTTCGACCCTGAGCTCTACGAGTGCGTCAACGCGGGCGCGGGCGAGGTGCTCGGCGACCTCAACGGCTTCCTCGACCGGCTCTGGAGCGTGAACCCGAAGGCGCGGGTGATCTTCACGGTCTCGCCGGTGCCGATGATCGCCACCTACATGGACCGGCACGTGATGGAGTCGAACAGCTACTCCAAGTCGGTGCTGCGCGTAGCGGCCGGCGAGGTGGTCGGCCGCGGCGACCCGCGGGCGGTCTACTTCCCCGCCTACGACATCGTCACGAGCAACGTGAATGCCGGGCGCTACTACAACGAGGACCAGCGCACCATCAACGACGCGGGCGTGCGCCACGTCATGCGCCTGTTCCTGGCGACCTTCGCCCGCGACCGGGTGAACGCGGCCCCGACCCACGCCCCCGTGGACCTCGCGGCGGAGTTCGAGGGCAATGCCGGTGTGATCTGCGACGAGGAGGAGATCGAGCGCAGCGTGGCGTGAGCGGCAAGCTTCGCCGTATCCGCTGGGGTCACGCCGTGAGGATGGCCCGCATCGTCATCACGCGCGCAGCGACGTGACCCGGGGCAACGCGCCGTCACCGATCGTGGCGCTGCCTGGATTGCTTCGCTCCGCTCGCAAAGACGGCGGCGCCTCAATGCGCTCCGGGGGGACGGGGGGAGGCCGTTCGCGGCCTCCGCCGGCAGGCGCGGTGATCCGGATTTGCCTTCGGACGGGCGTTTCAGGCAAGCTTGGCCGCACGCGCCCCTCCGGAGACAAATTCCTTGAGCCTGCCCCCGCCCCGCCGCGCCGACCACGACATCGATCCGGTCTTCGTGAAGCGGCACTCGCCCCGCGCCTTCACGGGCGAGGCCGTGCCCGAATCCGAGCTGATGCGGATGATCGAGGCGGCGCGCTGGTCGCCCTCCGCCTACAACTCGCAGCCCTGGCGCTTCCTCTACGCGCTCCGGGACGACGCCCATTGGGAGACGTTCCTGGGCCTGCTGGTGCCGGGCAATCAGAAATGGGTCTCGGGCACCGGCGCGATCCTGTTCCTGGTCTCGAACGGGCTCATGAAGGTCGGCGACGAGTTGAAGCCGTCCTACAGCCATTCCTTCGACGCCGGCACCGCCTCGCTGGCCTTCCAGCTCCAGGCGATCCACCAGGGCTGGCACGCCCACGGCATGGTCGGCTTCGACCATGTCCGCGCCCCTGAGGTGCTGCGCCTGCCTGAGAACCACCGGATCGAAGCTGCCTTCGCGGTCGGCCGCAAGACCCCGGAGGCCGAACTCACCGAGGAGCAGCGGCCGCGGGAGACGCCGAACGGACGCCGGCCGATCACCGACTTCACCCTCGCGGGCCCGTTCCCGCAGCAAGGGGGCTGAGGCGGGCTGGAACCGGTGGCCGAGACCAGGGATTGTGCCCGCATCGCAAGCCCGTCACGGGCTTGGCCGACACCGCCGCAGACTGCGGCGGCGGGGCAGCGGATCGCCGGTCCCGTACCGATCCTGTCCGCCCTGCGACGTATCGGGAGCTGGCTCATGGATCCGTCCGACAGCGCCTCACCCGACGATTTCTCCGGTGACGGGCGGCCCGACCACGCGTCGGGGCTGCGCAGCGTGGCCGAGCGCCACGGCGTCAGCCTCGATGCCGTGCGCCATCTGGTGCGGGCGCTGGAGCGCGGCCACGGCACGATGGCGCAGTTCGACCATCCCGATCTCGGCGGGATGGGCCAGTGGTTCGCCGGCGGCATGGTCATGGTCGGCCGGATGTTCGACGACGCCCTGAAGGCGCGGGTCGGGGCACTCTGCACCGAGCTGGCCGGCGCGCTGCCGGCGGGCGGCTTCTCGCAGGCGGGACCCGCGGCGCGGCGCGGCGGTGGCGAATGGTGGCCGGCGGGCCTCGGCGCTCCGGCGAGCGCCGGCTCGCAGAACGGGATGCGCTACGCCTATTTCCCGGAGCACCGGCGGCTCGCGGTGGATTCGGGCTCGGGCGTCGCCCTCTACGATACCGGCGAGCACCGCATCACGGGCGTCTCGCAGGCGAATGGCAGCCTCGGGTTCACCGGGCCGGCCGGCGCCGTCGCGCTCGATCGCCTCCGCCGGATCGAGGCGGCGGTCGCCGCCCCGCGCCAGGGCGATCCAGGCCAAAAGGGGGCTCGCCAAGCGGACCGGCGCCCGGCGGAGCCGTCCGGGATCCAGGCAGCCGGCGCGCCGGCTGCCTCCCCCTCGGACGACGTGCTCACGACCATCGACCGGTTGGCGGAGCTGCACGCGCGCGGCGTGCTCACCGATCAGGAATTCTCGACCAAGAAGGCGGAGCTGCTGGCGCGGCTGTGAGCGGCGCGAGCTCGGCGGACCTGCCGGTCGCGAGCCGCCTCAGGCGATGCCGTCGCGCAGCAGGTCGTGGACGTGGACGATGCCGACCGGCCGCCCGTCGGTGACCGCGAACACCGCCGTGATCAGCCGGCGGTTCATCAACTCCAGGGCCGCCTGGGCGAGCTTGTGCGGCTCGACGGTAATCGGATCGCGGGTCATGACCGCCGAGACCGGCGTGTCGAGGATCGCCGGGCCCATGTGGCGGCGCAGGTCGCCGTCCGTCACGATGCCGACGAGGCGCCCGGCCCCGTCGGTGACGCCGACGCAGCCGTAGCGCCGCGCCGCGATCTCGATCAGCACCTCGGACATCAGCGCGGTCTCGTGGACAAGCGGCATGTCCTGGGGACCGTGCATCACCTGCTGCACGGTCCTGAGGCGGGCCGCCAGCGTCCCGCCGGGATGCAGGGTGTGGAAGCGCGCCGAGGTGAAGCCGCGCCGCTCCAGGAGCGCCACCGCCAGGGCGTCGCCCAGCGCCAGCTGGATCAGGCTGGAGGAGGTCGGCGCGAGGTCGTGCGGGCAGGATTCCCGCACGCGGGGCAGCTCCAGCAGCACGTCGGCGGCCTTGCCCAGGGTGCTCTCGCCGTTGCGGGTGATGGCGACCAGCGGGATCGAGAACCGGCGGCTGAAGCCGACGAGGTCGGACAGCTCCGCGGTCTCGCCCGACCACGACAGCGCGATGATCACGTCGTCCCGGGCGATCATACCGAGATCGCCGTGGCTCGCCTCGGTCGGATGGACGAAGAACGCGTGGGTGCCGGTGGAGGCCAGCGTCGCGGCGATCTTGCGGCCGACATGGCCGCTCTTGCCGATGCCGCTGACGATGACGCGGCCCTTGCTCTGCAGGATCGTCTGCACCGCCTCCTCGAAGGCCGCGCCGAGCCGGCCCTGGAAGGCCGCGCTCGCCTCCTGCAGGGCCGCGATGCCGAGCTGGAGGCTGCGGATCCCGAGGTCGCGGGTGGTGGCGAGATGCGCGGACGGGGCGTCGTAGCGGTCGTCGCGCAGGGCGCTGGAGGCGGGAGCGTTCATCGTGTCCGTTCTCGGCCCGTCCGGCCGGGTCCCCGGGCCCAAGGCGGCCGGCGATGCGAAGCGTGTGCGGCGACGCTAGGCAGCCGTCGTGGTTGAAATGTGACGCGGGGACGACGCAGCGCCGCACACCGGTTGAAGGGCCGCCCGCCGAGGTCCATGCTGCCCGTACGCCATCCCGCGCCGCGGGTCCTAGGAGGGCACAAGCCCCATGACCATCCGCTTCCCCGACCCCGATCCCGCGATCCTCGCCCGCCGCGAGGCGATCCTGGCCGGGCTCGCGCCCCTGGTCGCGCCCGAGGCGCTGGTGGTCAGCGAGGACGAGCGCCGGGCCTTCGAGACCGACGGGCTGACCGCATACCGGCAGATGCCGCTCGCCGTGGTCCTGCCCTCGACCACCGCGGAGGTCGCCGCCGTGATGGCCTATTGCCACGCGAACGGCGTGCGGGTCGTGCCCCGCGGCGCCGGGACATCCTTGGCGGGCGGCGCCATCGCGCAGGCCGACGCGATCATCCTCGGCGTCGGCAAGATGACCAAGGTCCTCGACATGGACTTCGCCAACCGCACCGCCCGGGTGCAGAGCGGCATCACCAATCTGGCGATCTCCGGGGCGGTCAGCCACGAGGGCTTCTTCTACGCCCCCGACCCGTCGAGCCAGCTCGCCTGCACGATCGCCGGCAACATCGCGATGAATTCCGGGGGCGCGCACTGCCTCAAATACGGCGTGACCACCAACAATCTCCTGGGCGTCACCCTGGTGCTCAACGACGGCACCGTCGTGGAGATCGGCGGCCAGCACCTCGACAGCGGCGGCTACGACCTGCTCGGCCTCGTCTGCGGCTCGGAGGGGCAGCTCGGCATCGTCACCGAGGCGACCGTGCGGATCCTACGCGCGGCGGAAGGGGCGCGGCCGGTGCTGGTCGGCTTCTCGAGGGTTGAGGATGCGGGCGATTGCGTCGCGGCGATCATCGCGGCCGGCATCATCCCGGTGGCGATCGAGTAC
Source organism: Methylobacterium sp. FW102-HT35C08 (assembly GCF_058790235.1). Classification (NCBI taxonomy): domain Bacteria; kingdom Pseudomonadati; phylum Pseudomonadota; class Alphaproteobacteria; order Hyphomicrobiales; family Methylobacteriaceae; genus Methylobacterium; species Methylobacterium sp. FW102-HT35C08. The sequence goes on from NZ_JBYTCL010000002.1 coordinate 4,807,086, forward strand.
ATGGACCGCGAGGCGATCCTGATCACCGAGGACTTCGCCCAGGCCGGCTATCCCCGCGACGCCGAGGCGATGCTGATCATCGAGGTCGAGGGCTCGGACACCGAGTGCGACGCGATGCTGGCGCGGATCGAGACGATCGCCAAGGATTTCCGCCCGACCAGCGTGCGCGTCTCGCGCTCGGAGGCGGAATCGGCCGCGATCTGGAAGGGCCGCAAGTCGGCCTTCGGGGCCACCGGCCGGATCTCCGACTACATCTGCATGGACGGCACGATCCCCACCGGCCAGCTCGGGCCGGTGCTGGAGCGGATCGGGGCGATCTGCGCCGAGAAGGGCCTGCGGGTCGCCAACGTGTTCCACGCCGGCGACGGCAACCTGCACCCGCTGATCCTGTTCGACATCAACCGGCCCGGCGAGTTGCAGAAGGCCGAGGCGGCGGGCGACGAGATCCTGAAGCTCTGCGTCGAGGTCGGCGGCTGCCTGACCGGCGAGCACGGCGTCGGTATCGAGAAGCGCGAGCTGATGCGCTTCCAGTACGATCAGGTCGATCTGGAGCAGCAGATGCGGGTCAAGGCGGTGTTCGATCCGGACTGGATGCTGAACCCCGCCAAGGTGTTCCCGCTGGATGGGCGGCTCGCGGCCTGATCGCGGCCGCGTTCCTCAATCGGGCAGGCTCCCGACCCTCTCCGGTCGAGAGCCCGTTTCCAGGCGGTCCGACCCGACTCGGTCAGGCAGCCTCGACCTTGCGGCCGGCGCCGCGGCTCTTGCCCGAGGCGGCCGTGCCCTTGCGACGGCTCTGCGCGCGGCCGGAAACGGCCGGCTCCTCCGCGGGCGCGGGTTCGTCTTCGATCGCCTGCGCGCGGCCGGGCTGGCCGAGGCCCAGGCTCTTGGCCAGCGCCGAGCGCTGCGCCGAGTAATTCGCCGAGGTGGTCGGGTAGTCGGACGGCAGGCCGTAGCGCTCGCGGTAGCCCTGCGGATCCAGACCATGCTTGGTCAGGTGGCGCTTCAGCGTCTTGTACGACTTGCCGTCGATGAAGCTGATCAGGCCGTCCGGGCGAATCGACTTGCGGATCTGGGCCGGTGTCGGCCGCTCGACAGTCTCGGCGGCCGGAGCCGACGGACCCGAGCCGATCGAATTCAGCGCGTCATGGATGCTGGCGATCAGCGCCGGCAATTCGGCCGAGGGAAGCGAGTTGTTGGAGACGTAGGCCGCGACGACGTCCACGGTCCGTTCGATGAAATCCATTTGGTATGTCGGCGCAGCTTCAGACATTCTCTCTTTCCTTGGCTTCGAAGCCTGATGAGATCCCCTCTTTTCGCGAGTTAAGACACGGGTGCGAAAAAGCAAGCTGATCGCTTTCATTCTCTGTGACCAACCAAAAGTCTAAGGATGCATCGACCCACCATGTATACAGGGTAAGGTTGCATTCGCGGCACTTGGAGCGCTCTTCCGGATCGCATTACCGCGTCCAAAAGCGCGAATGCTGCGCCGGTTCGGCAGGCGGGTTTTCGTTGACGGGAGAGACCTTTACACCCGAGCACAGCGGGTGTTTTCGCGGGTCCTGCATCATCGTTCCACGGTCTCGCGAAGGATCTGCGCAGTCGTCGCGCAAGATTTCGCGAGGAGCACCGGACCCCGCGTCGTTTCGTCCGGTCCCGGGCGGCAGGCGCCGCCCGGAAAACCTCAGATGTCCGTCAGACGAAGGTCTTGCGTGGGTCGAACGCGTCGCGCACCGCCTCGCCAGCGAAGACGAGCAGGCTCAGCATCACGGCGATGACCAGGAATCCCGTCAGCCCGAGCCACGGAGCCGTCAGGTTGTCCTTGCCCTGGGCGAGGAGTTCGCCGAGCGAGGGCGAGCCCGGCGGCAGGCCGAAGCCAAGGAAGTCCAGGGAGGTCAGCGTGGTGATCGAGCCGTTCAGAATAAACGGCAGGAAGGTCAGCGTCGCCACCATGGCGTTCGGCAGCAGATGGACGGCCATGATCCGAACATTCGACAGGCCCAGCGCCCGGGCGGCCCGGACGTATTCGAAGTTCCGGGCGCGCAGGAACTCGGCGCGCACGACGCTCACCAGGGACACCCAGGAGAACAGCAGCATGATCCCGAGCAGCACGAAGAAGCCCGGGGCGATGAAGGCCGAGATGATGATGATCAGGTAGAGCGTGGGGATGCCGCCCCAGACCTCGATGAAGCGCTGGAATGCGAGATCGACCCAGCCGCCGAAATAGCCTTGGACGGCGCCGGCCACCACGCCGATGGCCGAGGAGATCGCCGCCAGGATCAGGCCGAACAGCACCGAGATGCGGAACCCGTAGATCACCCGCGCCAGCACGTCCCGCGTGGTGTTGTCGGTGCCGAGCCAGTGCCAGGGGATGTCGGCGCAGGTCGTGCCGCCGAGCTTCTCGGCCACCGGCCGGCACTGCGCGTCCGTGAGCATCCAGGTCGGCGGCGAGGGTGACGGCGTCGGCAGATCCTCGTTGATCGTGTCGTACGAGAACCGGATCGGCGGCCAGAGGGCCCAGCCGTTCTCGGCGATCTCCTTGCGGATCTCGGAGGAGCGATAGTCGGTCTGGGCGAGGAAGCCGCCGAACTTCTCCTCCGGATAGTCGACCAGAACCGGGACGAGCCACTCGCCCTTGTAGGACAGCAGGATCGGCCGGTCGTTGGCGATGAACTCCGCGAACAGGCTGAGGATGAACAGTCCGGCGAAGATCAGGAACGACCCGTAGCCGAGGCGGTTGCGGCGGAAATTGTCGAGCCGGCGCCGGTTGAGCGGCGACAATCCGCGGCGGCCCGCAGGAGCGGCCGGCGGCGGCGCGCCCTCGTCCGGACGCAGGACGATCGGCTGGGCGCCGGGCATCGGCGCCGGCACGACCTCGCCGGGACGGGCGACTTCGTTCATCGCTGGGACCTCCGAGAGCCGTCGCGTCGCATTCCCCTCGTCCCTTCGCGGGGGAAGGGAGAGGCGTCGAACAGCGCGTTCTCCTGACTCATCGGAGCTGTGTGGGACCGATCGTCCGACCAGGGCGACGGATCGCGGCCCCTCAGCCGTCGATCCGGGTCGCGGTGCCCTCGATCTCGCTCGGGCGCAGGCCGCCACTGCGCTCCATCCAGCGGCGCAGCAGCCGGACGTTGCGGCGGTTGGCCTTGAAGGCGGCGTCGAACAGGTCGCCCGCCACCGGCACCGCGCCGATCAGCCCGTCGAACGCGACATTCAGCCCCATCCGGGCCACCAGCCAGCGCGGTGCCCCGAGGCGCTTGGCCTCGTAGACGATGAAGGATGAGATCACCATGCCGGCCACGTCGCCGATCACCGGCACGAGGCCGATCAGCGCGTCGAACCCGACCCGCCGGTTGATGCCCGGGATCACGAAGGCCGTGTCCATCAGGTGGGCCAGCGTCTCCAGCCGGGCGAGGCTCGCCTCGCGGCTGAGATCCGCCGACAGGAAGGGCGGCCGGCCGCCGGAGGGAGCCGCGCCGCCGGGAAAAGTCTCGGTCCGGGTGAAGTGCCCGGCCCGGGGAGCCTGGGTGAAATCCATGGTCGGGGTCCGTCGGGAAGCCATCCTGCCCAACGATGTGGCCCCCGCACCGGATCCCCGCAAGGACGGCGGCCGCCAGGACCGTCCCCGTCACGCCACCCTCCCGGGAAGGCCGCTCATCCGGTCGAGGGCCGCGTCCAGGGTCGCGTCGGCCTTGGCGAAGCACAGGCGCACGAGGCTGCGCACGGCGGCGTCCGGGTAGAAGGCGCTGACTGGAATCGCCGCCACGCCGTGGCGGGTCACAAGGGCTTCGCAGAAGGCCGTGTCGTCCGCGTAGCCGAACTCCGCGATGTCGATGTTGAGGAACCACGTGGCCTCGGCCGGCAGCACCCGGAAGCCGAGGTCGCGCAGGCCGCCGGCCAGCCGGTCACGGGAGGCGGCGTAGCCCGCCCGCATCGTCTCGAACCACGGGGCCGGCTTCCGCAGGCCGTAGGCCACCGCCTCCTGGAGGTTCGGCGGCGTCGTGAAGGTGAGGAACTGGTGCGCCTTGGCGAGCCCGCGCATCAGCCGGGCATCGGCCATCACGAAGCCGACCTTCCAGCCAGTGAGCGAGAAGATCTTGCCGGCCGAGCCGATCTTGACCGTCCGCTCGCGCATCCCGGGCAGCGCCATCAGCGGCCGGTGGCGGGCGCCGTCGAACACCACGTGCTCCCAGACCTCGTCGCACAGCGCCGTGACGTCGAAGCGCTGGCAGTAGCGGGCGAGCAGGGCGAGGTCCTCCGGGGCGAACAGGGTGGCGCTCGGGTTCAGCGGGTTGTTCAGAACCACGACCCGGGTGCGGTCCCCGAACGCGTCCGCCAGGGCCGCCTCGTCGAGGCGGAAGGCCGGGGGCTGCAGGGCGACGATCCGCGGCACGCCGCCGGCCCGCCGGACCAGCGGCAGGTAGGCGTCGTACATGGGCGCGAACAGCACGACCTCGTCGCCGGGCTCGATCAGAGCCAGCAGCGCGCCGGCGAGCGCCTCGGTGGCGCCGGAGGTCACCATCACCTCGGTCTCGGGATCGAGCGTCAGTCCCTGATGCTGCGCGTAATGGGCGGCGACCGCCTCGCGCAGGGCCGGCAGACCCATCATCGGCGGATACTGGTTCCAGCCGTCGCGGAGCGCCCGCGCGCCCCGTTCGCGCACGTCTTCGGGGCCGGGATCGTCCGGAAAGCCTTGGCCGAGATTGATGGCGCCATGGACCTGCGCGAGCCGCGACATGGTCTCGAACACCGTCGTGGGCAGCGCGGCGAAAACGGGATTCATGCGGTGCGGCCCGGGGCCAAATGTGTCGCAGGTATCGGCATGACGGGTCTCGGCATCGCCGGCCTGTACCATGGCCGCCGCGCGATGCGGAATGTGCGCACTCGCACAGACGCGCTGTCCGGCGCCCAACAACCGGCTGACGAATGTTGACTTTCATCACTCGTATCGTAGGTTGAGAGCACGGTCGGAGCGGCGCTCTCGCCGATGGGGCTTCGCCCCCTCGCCCCGTCAGCGGAGTGCCGCTCCGGTCCTCACGAAGGGTCATCGACTTGCGGGTCGGTGGCCCTTTCGTCATGTCCGGGGCCGGCCGTTCCGGTCGCCGGACCGGCGCCCGGGATCCGACATCGGGATCCGACATGCGGATGACAGCGCGCGAGCTCCTCGGCTGCCTGCTTCTGGCCCTCCTGATCGGCGGCGCCGGATTCGGCCTGCGCCGCGCCCTGCCGGTCACGCCCGTAGATGCGGCGTTCCGCGCGGTGCTCAGCGCCTACGCGGCGCCGGCCGGCGGCCCCCAGCAACACGACTGAAACCTCACCGCCCTAGTGACGGCGCATTGGGCGGGCACCGAGGAACCCGCACGATCGAGGCCGCCCGGTGGCCATGACGCCGCGGTAAGGAGCCGTTCGGGTCCCGGACAGCTTTATGGGCTTACGCTCCCGTCCGCGGGATCGGAGCCGCCGCCGTCCCGACGGGAGGGTGAGCTTCGGCGGGGCCTCCGGGCCGCGGCAGCATGCGGCACCGCGGAGACCGGACATGGGGGTTTGGACAGTGAGGGATAGGGTGCAATCGGTCGCGCAGGCGACCGTCCTGTGCTCTAGTCAGGCATGAACGAGAGTTCACCGATCCGGACCGACACCGCCCGCGCCTACCAGCCCGGCGAGGCGCCCGCGCGCGACGTCCGGAGGCGGCGGTTCCGGCCGATCCGCTGGCTCGTGATCCTGGTGCTGCTCGCCGGCGCCGGGGCGATCGGCCATCGCTGGTACGAGGCCCGCACCGACAAGGGCGCCGAGCCCGCGACGGCCCATCGGGCCGGTGGCCGCGGCGGCCGGCACGGCGGCGCCGACACGCCGCAGGCGGTGGGCATCGCGCAGGTCACGACCGGCGACATGCCGGTGATCCTCCAGGGCCTCGGCACGGTGACGCCGCTCGCCACTGTGACGGTGAAGTCGCAGATCAGCGGCTATCTCACCCAGGTGAAGTTCCGCGAGGGCCAGACCGTCAAGGCGGGCGACGAACTCGCGCAGATCGATTCCCGGCCCTACGAAGCGCTGCTCGCCCAGTACCAGGGCCAGCTCGCCCGCGACCAGGCGCTCTTGCAGAACTCGAAGCTCGACCTCCAGCGCTACCAGACGCTGAACCGGCAGGATTCGATCTCGAAGCAGAACGTCGACACCCAGGCCGCCCTGGTGAAGCAGAACGAGGGCACGGTCGCGGCCGACCAGGCGCTGGTCGACCAGCAGAGGCTCAACATCGCCTACACGCACATCACGTCGCCGGTGGACGGCCGGGTCGGCCTGCGCCAAGTCGACCAGGGCAACTACATCTCGGCCGCCTCCACGGCGATCGTGGTGGTGACCCAGTTGCACCCGATCTCGGTGGTGTTCACCCTGCCGGAGGACGACGTGTCGCGGGTGATGCGGCAGGTGCGCGCCGGCGCGAAGCTCACCGTGCGGGCCTACGATCGCGGCGACGCGCACGAGATCGCAACCGGCCGGCTCGACACGGTCGACAACCAGATCGATACGACCACTGGCACGGTGAAGCTGCGCGCCCTGTTCGACAACGCCGACGAGGAGCTGTTCCCGAACCAGTTCGTAAACGCCAAGCTGACCGTCGACACGGTGCGGGGCGCGACGTTGGTGCCGAATTCCAGCCTGCTCCAGGGCACGCCCGGCACCTACGTCTACCTGATGGACGGGGACAACAAGGTCACGGTCCGGCCGATCAAGACCGGCGAGACCGACGGGACCAGCACCGTGGTGGCCTCCGGCCTGAACCCGGGCGATCGCGTCGTCACGGACGGCACCGACCGGCTGAAGGACGGCGCGCCCGTACGGATCACCGAGGGCGCGCAGGCGGCCGCGGGCGACGGGAAGGCCGCCGAGGCCAAGCCCGACGGCAAAGGGGATGTGAAGCCCGGCGCGCCCGCCGACACGGCGGTGGATTCCCAAGGGACAGCGGAGGGCGGTCGTCGGCACCGGCGCCGTCAGGCGCAGTGAGGACGGCTCTGGTGCGCGAGACCCGCGGCCTCCCCGCCCTCCTCCGCGGACTTGAGGCGCTTCCAGACGGTCAGTCCCAATCTCCTCCTCATACTGAGGGGCCGCGGAGCCGCCGTGAAGGAGGGCTCCAGGGATCGCCCGGCCGGCTGGAGGGCTCCTTCGAGGCCCGCGCTATGCTCCGGCACCTCAGGATGAGGGCGCGGACGGGATGGCCATGCCGTCCGATGCAAGCCTCCCTGCAGCCTAGGCTGTCCGGCGCGGACGAGTCGCGCCCATGAACCCGTCCCGCCTGTTCATCCTCCGCCCGGTGGCCACGACGCTGCTGATGCTGGCGATCCTGATCGTCGGCGGCGTGTCGTACCTGAACCTGCCGGTCTCGGCGCTGCCGGCCGTCGATTACCCGACCATCCAGGTCCAGACTTTCTATCCGGGTGCCAGCCCCGAGGTGATGACCTCCTCGGTGACCGCGCCGTTGGAGCGGCAGTTCGGGCAGCTCGCCAACCTCAACCAGATGACCTCGCAATCCTCCGCGGGCGCCTCGGTCATCACCCTGCAGTTCAGCCTGGACCTGTCCCTCGACATCGCCGAGCAGCAGGTCCAGGCGGCGATCAACGCCGCCGGCAACCTGCTGCCCTCCGACCTGCCGGCGCCGCCGATCTACGCCAAGGTCAACCCGGCCGACGCGCCGGTCCTGACGCTGGCGCTCACCTCCAAGACCCTGCCGCTGACCCAGGTCCGGGATCTGGCGGAATCGCGGTTGGCCCAGAAGATCAGCCAGGTGGCGGGCGTCGGCCTCGTGAGCATCTCGGGCGGTCAGCGGCCCTCCGTGCGGGTGCGGTTCAACGCAAGGGCGCTCGCCGCCTACGGGCTCAACATCGACGACCTGCGCACGACCATCACCAACCTCAACGTCAACACACCCAAGGGCACGATCGACGGGCCGAAGCAGTCCTACGCGATCAACGCCAACGACCAGATCCGCGACCCGAAGGCCTACGATTCGGCGATCATCGCCTACCGCAACGGCGCTCCGGTGATGCTCTCGGAGGTCGCCGACGTGGTCGAGGGGCCGGAGAACACCAAGCTCGGCGCCTGGGCCGACGCGACGCCGGCGGTGATCCTCAACATCCAGCGCCAGCCGGGCGCCAACGTCATCGCGACCGTCGACAAGATCAAGTCGCTGCTGCCGCAGATGCAGGCGAGCCTGCCGGCCGCCGTGGCGGTGGCGCCGCTCACCGACCGGACCACCACGATCCGCGCCTCCGTGGAGGACGTGCAGTTCGAGCTCGGCCTCGCCATCGCCCTCGTGGTGCTGGTGATCTTCCTGTTCCTGCGCAGCCTGTCGGCAACCCTGATCCCGAGCCTGTCGGTGCCGCTGTCGCTCGTCGGCGCCCTGTCGGTGATGGACCTGTACGGCTTCTCCCTCGACAACCTGTCGCTGATGGCGCTGACCATCGCCACCGGCTTCGTGGTCGACGACGCCATCGTGGTGATCGAGAACATCGCCCGGCACGTCGAGGCGGGCGACTCGCCCCTGGAGGCGGCGCTGAAGGGCTCCCGCGAGATCGGCTTCACCATCATCTCGCTCACCGTCTCGCTGATCGCCGTGCTGATCCCGCTCCTGTTCATGGGCGACGTGGTCGGGCGGCTGTTCCACGAATTCGCCATCACGCTGGCGGCCACGATCATCATCTCGGCGGTGGTCTCGCTGACCCTGGTGCCGATGCTGTGCGCGCGGCTCCTGAAGCACGTGCCGGAGGCCGAGACCCGCCACCGCCGGGAGGGCGTGATCTCCCGCCTCGGCCGACGCGCCATCGACGGCACGATCGAATCCTACGGCCGCTCCCTGCGGGTGGTGCTGGACCACCAGGGCCTGACGCTGCTGGTGGCCTTGGGCACGCTGGCGCTCACCGCCTACCTGTTCGTGGTGATCCCCAAGGGCTTCTTCCCGGTGCAGGACACGGGCGTGATCCAGGGCATCACCCAGGCCGACCAGTCGATCTCCTACGCCGCCATGGCCGAGCGGCAGCAGCGGATGGCCGAGATCGTCCTCAAGGATCCGGACGTCGCCAGCCTATCCTCGTTCATCGGTGTCGACGGCCAGAATGTCACGCTCAATTCCGGCCGGATGCTGATCAACCTGAAGCCCCGGGAGGAGCGCACGGCGTCCGCCAGCGCGATCATCCGGCGGATCTCGGCGGCGGCCGCGGACGCGCCCGGCATGCGGCTCTACATGCAGCCGGTCCAGGACCTGACCATCGACACCGCGGTCTCGGCGACCCAGTATCAGGTGATCCTCGAGAGCCCGAACATCGACGATTTCGAGACCTGGGTGCCGCGCTTCACCGAGGCGCTGGCGAAATCGCCCGTGGTCACCGACGTGGCGAGCGACCACCAGGGCCAGGGGCTCGCCGCCTACGTGACCATCGACCGGCCCACCGCCGGCCGCTACGGCATCACCCCGGCGACGATCGACAACGCCCTCTACGACGCCTTCGGACAGCGGATCATTTCGACGATCTTCACCCAGTCGAACCAGTACCGGGTGATCCTGGAGGCCGATCCGAAGCTGCACACGACCCTGCGTAGCCTCGACGCGATCTACCTGCCCTCCTCCACGGCGGCGAACGGTCAGGTGCCGCTGTCGGCCGTGGCGCGGATCAGCGAGCGGCGGGCGCCGCTGCTGATCTCCCATCTCGGCCAGTTCCCGGCCACCACCGTGTCGTTCAACCTCGCGCCGGGCGCGGCCCTCGGACAGGGCGTCGAGGCGATCGACCGGGTCAAGGCCGAGATCGGCCTGCCGCCCTCGTTCCGGGTGGTGCCGCAGGGCTCGGTCTTCGCCTTCCAGTCGGCGCTCGGCAACGAGCTGTTCCTCGTACTGGCGGCGATCGTCACGGTCTACATCGTGCTGGGCGTGCTCTACGAGAGCTTCATCCACCCGATCACGATCCTCTCGACCCTGCCGTCGGCGGGGATCGGGGCGCTGCTCGGCCTGATGCTGTTCGGCCTGTCCCTCGACATCATCGCGGTGATCGGCATCGTGCTGCTGATCGGCATCGTGAAGAAGAATGCCATCATGATGATCGACTTCGCGCTCCAGGCGGAGCGCGAGGACGGGCTGGAGCCTCGGGAGGCGATCTTTCAGGCCTGCCTCCTGCGCTTCCGGCCGATCCTGATGACGACGCTGGCGGCCCTGTTCGCTGCGGTGCCGCTGATCCTCGGCACCGGCGTGGGCTCGGAGCTGCGCCAGCCGCTCGGCATCTGCATCGCGGGCGGCCTGATCGTCAGCCAAGTGCTGACGCTGTTCACGACGCCGGTGATCTACCTGGCGTTCGACCGGCTGGAGCGGCGGATTTCCAGGCGGCGGGATCCTGATCTCGCGGGCGGCGAGGCGCTCCCGTGAACATCTCCGAGCCGTTCATCCGGCGGCCGGTGGCGACCACGCTGCTCACGATCGGCGTGCTGCTCGCCGGGCTGTTCGCCTTCCTGAAGCTGCCGGTGGCGCCGCTGCCGCAGATCGACTTCCCCGTCATCCTCGTCCAGGCGCAGATGGCCGGCGCCTCGCCCGACACCATGGCCGCCACCGTGGCGGCGCCCCTGGAGCGGCGGCTCGGCGCCATCGCGGACGTCAACGAGATGACGTCGACCAACACGCTGGGCTCCACCCGGATCGTGCTGCTGTTCGGCCTCAACCGCGACATCGACGGGGCGGCCCGCGACGTCCAGGCCGCGATCAACGCGGCGCGCGCCGACCTGCCCGCGGCGCTCCGGCAGAACCCGACCTACCGCAAGTTCAACCCCGCCGACACGCCGATCATCATCCTCGGCATGACCTCGCAGACGCTGACCCGCGGCCAGGTCTACGATTCCGCCGCCACCGTCGTGCAGCAGAAGCTGTCGCAGCTGCCCGGCGTCGGCAACGTCGATATCGGCGGCTCGTCCCTGCCGGCGGTGCGGGTCGAACTCGATCCCACGGCCCTGTTCAACTACGGCATCGGCCTCGAGGGCATCCGGGCGGCGCTGGCCTCGGCCAACGCCAACTCGCCCAAGGGCGAGATCGACGTCGGCCCCCGCCGCTACCAGCTCTACGCCAACGACCAGGGCCGCAAGGCCGCCGATTACCGCGACATCATCGTGGCCTACCGCAACGGCGCGGCGGTGAAGCTCACCGATGTCGGCCAGGTGCTCGACGGCGTCGAGGACAAGCGCAACCTCGGCATCGTCAACGGCGAGCCGGGCGTGCTGCTGTTCGTCTACAAGCAGCCCGGCGCCAACGTGGTCGAGACGATCAACGCCGTGAAGGAGGCGCTGCCGCAGATCACCGCGGCCCTGCCCGGCGGCATCGACATCAAGCTCACGGGCGACCGCAGCGCCACGATCCGCGCCTCGCTCTCGGCCACCGAGGAGACGCTGCTGGTGGCGGTCGGCCTCGTGATCCTGGTGGTGTTCGGCTTCCTGCGCTCCTGGCGGGCCACGCTGATCCCGGCGGTCGCGGTGCCGATCTCGATCATCGGCACCTTCTCGGCGATGTACCTGCTCGGCTACTCGCTCAACATCCTGTCCCTCACCGCGCTGATCATCGGCACTGGCTTCGTGGTCGACGACGCCATCGTGGTGCTGGAGAACGTCCAGCGGCACATCGAGGAGGGCAAGCCCCGGCTCCAGGCGGCCTTGATCGGCGCCCGGGAGGTCGGCTTCACGGTGATCTCGATGAGCCTGTCGCTCATCGCGGTGTTCCTGCCGATCCTGCTGATGGGCGGCCTCGTCGGCCGCATCTTCCAGGAATTCTCCGTCACCCTGTCGCTGTCGATCCTGATCTCCCTGGTCCTGTCGCTCACCACGACGCCGATGATGTGCGCCCGGCTGCTGCGCGCCGAGGGGCACGGTCCGGACGGGGCACCCGCTTCGGGGCGCCGGCCGAACCGGCTGATCCGGATGCTGGAGGGCGGCTTCTCGGGGCTGCTCCGCGCCTACGCGCGGACGCTGGAGGTGGCGCTCGCCCATCCGCGCCTCGTCCTGCTGAGCCTGCTCGCCACGGTCGGACTCAACGTCTACCTCTACATCATCGTCCCGAAGGGCTTCTTCCCCGAGCAGGATACCGGCCAGATGATGGGCGGCATCCAGGCCGACCAGCGCATCTCGTTCCAATCGATGGAGAAGAAGCTCAAGCAGGCGACCGCGATCGTCGGCGCCGATCCGGCGGTCGAGAGCGTGGTCGGCTTCACGGGCGGCCGGGGCACCAACTCGGCCAACGTCTTCGTCGGGCTGAAGCCGCTCAACGCGCGGGCGCCGATCTCCACCGTGATGGCGCGGCTTCGGCCGAAGCTGGCGCAGGTCGCGGGCGCGCGGCTCTACGTCTTCCCCCGCCAGGACCTGCAGATGGGCGGCCGCCAGAGCTTCGCCCAGTATCAGTACACCCTCCAGGGCGACACCGCCGAGGAGCTGTTCGCCGCCGCCCCGAAGCTGCTCGCCGCCCTGCAGAAGGACCCGACCTTCGCGGACGTCACCTCCGACCAGCAGGAGGGCGGGCTGGAGAGCCGGGTGGTGATCGACCGGGCGACCGCGTTCCGCTACGGCATCACCCCGAACAAGATCGACAACACGCTCTACGACGCCTTCGGCCAGCGCCAGGTCTCGACGATCTACAACCCGCTGAACCAGTACCACGTCGTGATGGAGATCGCGCCGCGCTACCTGGAGACGCCGGAGACGCTCAAGCAGATCTACGTCTCGACCTCGGGCGGCAACGCGGCCGGCTCGGCGACCACCAACGCGGTGGCCGGCACCGTCGCGGCGGGCGGCAGCGTCAACACCAACGCGGCGACCGGCACGAGCAGCCCGGGCAGCGCGTCGTCGGCGACCACGAGTGCCGGGGGCGCCGCCGCCGGCACCGGCGCGGTCGGCGGCGCCCCCGGCAGCACGGGTGCGGCCGCCGCGGCGGCCTCGGCCAGCACGGCCGACACGGCGTCGAACGCCGCCGCGATCGCCTCCGACTCGGCCCGCAACGCGTCCTCCAACGCGATCGCGGCGAGTAAGGGCGGCGCCTCGTCGAGCGCCCCGGTCTCGGCCGCCAAGGAGACGATGGTGCCGCTCTCGGCCTTCGCGCGGATCGAGCCGGGGAACGCGCCCGTGCAGGTCAGCCACCAGGGCCTGTTCGTGGCGACCACGATCTCGTTCAACCTCGCGCCGGGCAAGAGCCTGTCGGACGCCACCGCGGCCATCGACCAGGCGATGGCCTCCCTACGCCTTCCGGCGACGATCCACGGCGAGTATGCCGGCGCGGCCAAGAACTACGTCGCCTCGGCCTCGCGCCAGCCCCTTCTGATCCTGGCGGCGATCCTGGCGGTCTACGCCGTGCTGGGAATCCTGTACGAGAGCTTCGTGCACCCGCTGACGATCCTCTCGACCCTGCCGTCGGCCGGCGTCGGCGCGGTGCTGGCCCTGCTGGTGACCGGCACCGACTTCACCATCATCGCGCTGATTGCGGTCTTCCTGCTGATCGGCATCGTGAAGAAGAACGCGATCATGATGATCGACGTGGCGATCGACGCCGAGCGGACCCGGGGCGCAAATCCCGTGGACGCGATCCGGGAGGCCTGTCTCCTGCGCTTCCGGCCGATCATGATGACGACGCTGGCGGCCATGCTCGGCGCCGTGCCGCTGATCCTGGCCAACGGCGAGGGCGCGGAGCTGCGCCGGCCGCTCGGCATCGCCATCGTCGGCGGCCTGATTGTGAGCCAGATCCTGACCCTCTACACCACCCCCGTCGTCTACCTCACTCTCGATCGCCTCCGGCACAGGGTGCTCAACCGCCGCAGGCGCGCCGGACGGGGCGGAGAAGCGGCGCTGCCGGCCGGGGAATGATGGTTAAGGTTTCACGTGAAACAGCGGCGGCTCCGGCCGGGTGTGAGCATCTGTCCAACCGACGCCCCCATCCTGAGGCGCCCGCGCCAGCGGGCCTCGAAGGAGGGTTCCAGGGATCGCACAATCAGCTGGAGCCCTCCTTCGAGGCCTCCGCTGTGCTCCGGCACCTCAGGATGAGGGCGCGAGTGGGCATCACGCCTGCTTCCGTCGGACTGTCGAGTCACCAACCCGCCGCTGCCGATCGCCGGTGCCGCACCCTCGCGTCCCTCCTCCTCGCCGCCCCGCTCCTCGCCGGCTGCGTGGTCGGCCCCGACTACGCCCGGCCCTCCGTGGAGACGCCCCTCGCCTACAAGCAGGGCGGCGTCCGGGAGGACAGCCCGGCCTACGTCGCGGCGCGGAAGAAGGGCTGGCGCGAGGCCCGGCCGAGCGACGCCGTCGAGCGCGGCGACTGGTGGCGGGTGTTCCGGGATCCGACGCTGGATCGGCTGATCCGCCTGGTCGACGTCGACAATCAGTCCCTCCGGCAGGCGGTGGCGAATTACCGGCAGGCGCGGGCGCTGGTCGCCTCCGCACAGGCCGCCCTGTACCCGACGGTGATCGGCGCGCCGAGCATCACCCGGACCGGCAGCGGCACCACCACGCGGACCAACGTGGCGCTGATCGGCCAGGCGAGCTGGGAACTCGACCTGTTCGGCGGCACTCGCCGCAACATCGAGAGCGAGGCGGCCCTGGCGCAATCCGACGCCGCCACGATCGCGCTGACCCGCTTGTCCATCCAGGCCGAGATCGCGGCGGATTACCTGACGGTGCGCTACGCGGATGCCTTGCAGAAGGTGCTCGACGAGAATGTCGAGAACTTCAAGAAGACCCTGGCGATCACCGAGAACCAGTACGCCGCCGGCGTCGCGGCCCGCTCCGACGTGATCACCGCCCAGACCCAGGTCCAGACCATCCAGGCGCAGGCCATCGCGGTGCGCCTGACCCGGGTGCAGTACGTCAACGCCATCGCCACCCTGATCGGGCGGCCACCCTCCGAGGTGTCGATCCCGGTGGCCGGCATCGGGCGCAATCCCCCCGGGGTGCCGGTCGGGATCCCGGGCGATCTTCTGGAGCGGCGGCCGGACGTGGCCCAGGCCGAGCGGCTCGTCCAGGCGCAGAGCGAGCGCATCGGCGTGGCGGTGGCGGCCTTCTTCCCGACCGTGACGATCTCGGCCCAGGGCGGGATTTCCGGGGCGACCCGCAACGGCCTGCTCTCGGCGGCCAATCAGGTCTGGTCGGTGGCGGCCTCCGGCAGCGAGGTGCTGTTCGACGGCGGCGCCCGCACGGCGGCGCTGCGCTCGGCCGAGGCCGGCTACGACGCCGCGGTGGCCAATTACCGGCAGGTGGTATTGTCAGCCTTCGCCGAGGTCGAGAACCAGATGGCCGCGCTGCGCATTCTCGGCCAGCAGCAGGGGGCGCAGGACACCGCCGTGGACCTGTCGCGCAAGGCCGTGGAGATCACGCTCAACGAGTACCGGGCTGGCACCCAGAACTTCACCACCGTGGTGACCGCGCAGAACCTGCTGGTGACCAACGAGGTCAACGCCCTCCAGGTACGGCTGAGCCGCTTCACCGCGGCGGTGACGCTCATCCGGGCGCTCGGCGGCGGCTGGGACGTGCGCGCCCTGCCGAGCGATTCCGAGCTGAAGGGTCCGAGCCTGCCGATCGACCGGGGCGGTCAGGCGGTCCGCCCGGACGAGTAGGGTGCGTCGGACAAGTTCGTAGCCTGTTCGACGCAGACCTTCCCACCCTCCGCCCTCATCCTGAGGCGCCCGCGCCGGCAGGCCTCAAAAGAGCGCTCCAGGGAGCGCGTGATCAACCGAAGGTCTCCTTCGCGGCCTCCGCTGTGCTCAGCACCTCAGGATGAGGGGGTGGGTTGGAAGACCGCCGTGCGTCGCCGACGCGGAGTGTGCTCCTCTCAGGCCACCGCCGCATGCCCCGGGCAGGGCTGGACCTCCACGGTGACGTGGCTCAGCCCCCTCATCCCGGCCAGCCGGGCCTTGTAGTGGGCGGGCGGCTGCGGATCGTCGCTGACGAGGGCGATCACGGCGGCGCGGTGGCCCGGCCCGACCTGCCAGAGATGCAGGTCGCTGATCCGGTCGCCGCCGGTCTCCAGCCGCTCCCGGATCTCCCGGGTGGCCGCGGCCGAGGGCCGGGCGTCGAGCAGCACGAGGCCGGCCGTGCGCAGGAGGCTCCACGACCACGCCAGAATCACCGCCGTGCCGACCAGCCCCATAGCCGGATCGAGCCAGGCAAGGCCGAGATAGCGCCCGCCGAGCAGGGCCGCGATGGCCAGGACCGAGGTGAGCGCGTCGGCGAGCACGTGGATGTAGGCGGCCCGGAAGTTGGTGTCGTGTCCGCCGTGTCCCGCGTGGGCGTGGCTCCCGTGGGAATGGCCCCCGTGGGAATGGCCGCCGTGCGCGTGTCCCCCGTGGGTGTGCCCGCCGTCTTCGGGGTTGTGATCGTCGTGGAGCAGCCAGACGCTGGCGAGGTTCACGGCGAGCCCCAGGACGGCGATCGGGATCGCCGGTCCGAAGCCGATCGCCACCGGGTGCAGCAGACGGTCGAGGCTCTCGGCCCCGATCAGCAGCGCGATGAGCCCGAGGATGATCGCGCTGGCGAAGGCCGCCAGATCCCCGAACTTGCCGGTGCCGAAGCTGAAGCGCGGATCGTCCGCGTGTCGTCGGGCGAAATGGTAGGCGAGCGCCGCGATGCCGAGCGCCGCCGCGTGGGTCGACATGTGCCAGCCGTCGGCGACCAGCGCCATGGAGCCGAACCACGTGCCGCCGAGGATCTCGGCGACCATGGTGGCGGCCGTGAGCGCGACGACCGCCCAGGTCCGGCGGGCATGGCGATCGTGCCGGTCGCCCAGGAAGACGTGGCCGTGCGTCCAGGGTTCGAGGGAATGGCTATGCATGCGGGGTTCCTTGATCCTAGACTCGGCGCAGCATAGCCCAACGGGTACCGGAACGGGCCTCGCCGCGGCGGGTTGTCAGGCCGGTTTGCTGCACCGCAGCCACACGGGAGTCAGGGATGGCCGAGCCGACGACAGCCCTCAACGACAAGGCGGCCTGCGGCACCAAGCCGGCGCCGCCCTGCACGCTGGTGATCTTCGGGGCCGGCGGCGACCTGACCAAGCGCCTGCTGATGCCCTCGCTCTACAATCTGGCAGGGGCCGGGCTCCTGTCTGAGGGCTTCTCGATCCTCGGCATCGATCACAACGACGGCACCGACGAATCCCTGCGCGAAAACCTCACCCGGACTCTGGAGGCGTTCAGCAAGGACCCGACCTCCGAGTTCCACGCCGACCACATCGACCCGACGAGCTGGGGCTTCATCCGAGACCGGCTCCACTACCTCAAAGGCGATTTCGAGAAGCCCGAGACCTACGCGGCCGTGAAGCAGCGGGTTTCCGGCAGCGCGGTGTTCTACTGCGCGGTGGCGGCGCGCTTTTTCGGGACCATCGTGGACGGGCTCGGCCAGGCCGGGCTGCTCAAGCAGGAGGGCGACAGCTTCCGCCGCGTGGTCATCGAGAAGCCGTTCGGCTCCGATCTCGACTCGGCCCGGGCGCTCAATGCCCGGATCCTCAAACAAGGCGACGAGAGCCAGTTCTACCGGATCGACCACTTCCTGGGTAAGGAGACCGTGCAGTCGATCATGGCGTTCCGCTTCGCCAACGGCCTGCTCGAGCCGGTCTGGCGGCGGGAATACATCGACAGCATCCAGATCACCGCCGCCGAGACGGTCGGCGTCGAGGAGCGCGGCGGCTTCTACGAGCCGACCGGGGCGCTGCGCGACATGGTGCCGAACCACATGTTCCAGCTGCTCTGCATGGTCGGGATGGAGCCGCCGAACTCCTTCGACGCCGAGGCCGTGCGCACCGAGAAGGCAAAGCTCGCCGAGGCCGTGCGGCCGATCCCGCCTGAGGACGTCGTGCGCGGGCAGTACACGGCCGGCGCCTCGGAGGGGCGCGACGTCCCGGCCTACCGGGACGAGCCGCACGTCGCCAAGGACTCGGTCACCGAGACCTACATCGCGTTGAAGCTCCACATCGAGAATTGGCGCTGGGCCGGCGTGCCGTTCTACATCCGCACCGGCAAGCGCATGACCGGGCGGCGCACCGAGATCGCGATCCTGTTCAAGCCCGCCCCGTTCAAGATGTTCGAGGACACGCCGACCGCCGATCTCGGGCCGACCGTGATGCGGATCCTGATCGATCCCGACCACGGGGTCAGCACCGAGTTCAACGTCAAGGTGCCGGGGCCGCAGATGAAGATCGGCCGGGTCCGCTCCGGCTTCCACTACAAGGACTTCTTCGCCGACCGGCCGAATGTCGGCTACGAGACGCTGCTCTACGATTGCATGACCGGCGATGCGACGCTGTTCCAGCGCGCCGACAACATCGAGGCCGGCTGGGCTGCGGTGGAGCCGCTGCTCAAGGGCTGGCCACAGGCGGAGGTGGCCTTCTACCCAGCCGGGAGCACCGGCCCGAAGGAGGCCGACGACCTCCTGGCGCGCGACGGCCGCCACTGGCTGGGCCTCGACGGGCAGACCGACTGAGCGGCTCGGCGATCTGTTCGGAAGCGAGGGCCATCAGTTCCGCGCCTCTCCCGCCCCCCTGCGGGCGAAGGGATGCGCAGATCGCTTGATCCTCGTCTCCGTAGGAAAGCGTCGCGGCCGCGTGCCCCGTCATTCCGGGACCCGCAGGCGAGTCCGGAATCCAGATCCGCATCGGTGCAAGATCGTGGCGCGTCAGCGGCTCTGGATTGCCCGCCTCCGGCGTGCCCCTGCGGGTCCGGGCTCCACTGCGCGGCCCTGGAATGACGAGGCGGCTCACTGTCCGTTGAACATCCACACGTTGCCGCAGGCGGCTCCGCGCTCACCGCCGCTTGAACGGCAGCATTGCTGCCACAGCCACGCGGCGACCCGGTTGTTTGACGGGTCGCCGGCACGGCCGAGTGCTCATCCGCGTCTCAGCCCGCCCGTCCGTAATCCCGGGCGTCCCGCGCCTGCCGGTGGAAGGTGAGCCGGCGATCGAATTCCCGCGGGTCCTTGGGCTTCACCAGGGCGCCCGGCGGCACGTTCAGCCAGTCGACCAGGCGGGTCAGCATGAAGCGCAGGGCGGCCCCCCGGCATAGGATCGGCAGGGCAGCGACCTCAACGGGTTCGAGCGGCCGCACCGCCTCGTAACCGGCGATCAGGGCCGCCGCCCTGTCGCGGTAGAAGGTGCCGTCGGGGTCGAAGCACCACGCGTTGAGGCAGACCGCGAGGTCGTACGCGAACGCATCCGTGCAGGCGAAGTAGAAGTCGATCAGGCCCGACAGCGCGTCGCCGATGAAGAACACGTTGTCGGTGAACAGGTCGGCGTGGATCACGCCGCCCGGCAGATCGCGGGGCCAGTGCGCCTCAAGAACGGCGAGGTCGGCCCGGGTCCGCTCCACGAGGCCGGGCTCGACCGAATCGGCCTGGGCCTCGGCCTGTGCGAAGAGCGGCCGCCAGGACGAGACCGAGAGGCTGTTCTCCCGCACCATGGCGAAGTCCCGGCCGGCCTCGTGAAGCGCGGCCAGCGCCCGGCCGAGTTCCCGGCAATGCTCGGCGCCCGGCGCCTTGACGGAGACGCCCTCCAGGAAGCTCACGATGGCGGCGGGCCGGCCGCAGAGCTGGCCGAGAGCCTGGCCGGCCCGGTCCCGGACTGGCTGCGGGCAGGCGAGGCCACGGGCCGAGAGGTGCTCCATCAGACCGATGAAGAACGGCAGGTCCTGCTCCCGGACGCGCTTCTCGTAGAGCGTCAGGATGTAGGCGCCGTCGGTCGTGTGCAGGAAGAAGTTCGAGTTCTCGACGCCCTCGGCGATGCCCTTGTAGGAGAGCAGGCCGCCGATCGCGTAGGCCGACAGGAAGTCGGCGAGCGCCGCGTCGGATACCTCGGTGTAGACGGCCACGTGTTCGCGCTCTGGATTTTTGGAACTTCGATACGACGAGGGGCGCCGAAGCGCCCCCGCATAAAGCCTGCTGCGCCTGTGTCCAGGCTGCCTACTGGGTCGCCTACTCAGCGGCCTCGCTGCGCAACTCCCGCGGCAGCGGGAAGACCATGTCCTCGATCACCGTCGAGACCGTGTCGACGATCACGTCGTAGCGGGCCGCGAAGGCATCGATGATCTCCTCGACCAGCACCTCGGGGGCCGAGGCGCCGGCGGTGAGGCCGAGCTTGCGGATGCCCTCGAAGGCCGGCCAGTCGATCTCCTCGGCACGGAGCACCAGGCGGGTGATCGGGCAGCCGACCCGCTCGGCGACCTCGCGCAGGCGCTGCGAGTTCGACGAGTTCGACGAGCCGACCACGATCAGCGCGTCGACCAGCGGCGCCACCTGCTTCACCGCCTCCTGGCGGTTGGTGGTGGCGTAGCAGATGTCGTCCTTGTGCGGCCCGGTGATGTTCGGGAACTTCTTCTTCAGCGCCTCGACGATGTGGCGGGTGTCGTCGACCGAGAGGGTGGTCTGGGTCACCCAGGCGAGGTTGTCGGGATTGTCCGGGGTGAGGGCCGCGATCTGCTCGAGATCCTCCACCAGGGTGATCGAGCCCTTGGGCAGCTGGCCCATCGTGCCGACCACCTCGGGATGGCCGGAATGGCCGACCAGCAGCACGTGGCGGCCGCGCTTGTGGTGGATCTCGGCCTCGCGGTGGACCTTGGTGACCAGCGGGCAGGTGGCGTCGATCGTGGTCAGCCCGCGCGAATCAGCGTTCGCCGGCACCGTCTTGGCGACGCCGTGGGCGGAGAAGATCACCGGGGCGGCGCCGTCCGGCACCTCGTCCAGCTCGCGGACGAACACCGCGCCCTTCCGCTTCAGGCTCTCGACCACGTACTTGTTGTGCACGATCTCGTGGCGGACGTAGACGGGCGGCCCATAGATGGCGAGCGCCCGCTCCACCACGTCGATGGCCCGCACCACGCCGGCGCAGAAGCCCCGCGGGGCGCAGAGCAGGATCTCCAGCGGCGGCTTGCCGGCGGTGCCCAGGACGGGCTCGGGGGTCGCGATATCGACGGTCATGCGGGGGATGTGGCGAGGGCGGGGCTGTCCTGTCAACATTCCTGGCTCAGGAACCGGGCAGGAAGACGGCCGCGGGGCGCCTCTGTAGCACGATTGCCGCGCGAATTGGACCCCGGCCGGGTCAGAGACGCCGGATGCCGGTCACGGCGCCGAAACTGTTCGCCTGGATCCGGGCCACGGCCTCGGCCAGAGGCTCGGCCGCCACCGCCATGTGGTGGCCGTTGGCGTGGATCAGCGTCTCGGAATCGAGCATCAGCCCGACATGGCCGCGCCAGAACACGAAGTCGCCCCGGCGCAGGTCCGCGTGGTCGCGCGGCAGCGCATGGCCGAGGTCGCGCTCCTGCATGTCGGCGTCGCGCGGGCAGGGCAGCCCGGCCGTGTCGAGGCAGAGCTGCACGAGGCCCGAGCAGTCGAGCCCGAGGCTGGTGCGTCCGCCCCACAGATAGGGCGTCCCGAGAAGCCGCGCGGCGGTCGCCGCATAGTCGGGCTCGCAGGCCGTCACCGGCGCGCAATGGCGGACGAACACGAAGCCGCCCGGGGTCTCCAGATACGCGTCCGTCTCCCCGGTCACGACGAGGCGCGCCCCGAGACTCAGATGGGCGCGGACCGGCCGCTTCAGGTCCGGCTCGGGATACAGGAAGGTGCGCAGGGCCGTGACCCGATGGGTCGGCTCCGGTGCGGCCGGGCCCAGGCTGGCGGCCGGCAGGTAGCCGACATAGCCGTCGCGGACGAGCTGCACGAAGGCGAAGCCGTCCGCCTCGTCGTAGACGTCGACGGCGTCGCCGAGGAGAGCCTCGGTGTCGAGACCGGCCGTGGCGGACGGCGCCCGGCGCAGCGGTGCCGCGGGCGCCGTCACCCGGCGCGGCGCGGCCGCCACGTAGCGTGCCGCCGTGACCCGGTCACGCAGGCGGAGATCGGCGAGGTCGGCGCGGGCCGGGGTGAGCCGGGGATCGAGGGTCTCGGTCATCGGACGATGCTAGCACAGGCGGTCTTAACGCCGCCGCCACCGGCGTCGTGCCGGCTCTGGGCATTGCACCAGGCGTCCTGCGCCCCTATGTCGCATCCGGCGCGGGCTGGGAAGGATTCTGCCAAAGGATTGTTCGTCTGCCCGAGCGGGCTGGGCCCGTCCTGCCCATTCCTGCATCACGCGCCCTCAAGGCATGTGCCGGGCACGCCGGTCACAGGTTTTTGATGCACTGCACAACCGGCCCGGAAAGGGCTATGTCTTCCCCATGAAGACCGCGAGTCGCTCCGTGAAGAACACGCAGAAGAGCTTCGCCGACCTGCCCCCGATCCGGGTGCGCCGCGAGCCGCCGACGGTGAACGAGGCGGTCGCCGCCGCGCAAGACCTCGCCGACGATGTCGAGCAGCAGGTCGAGATCGCTGCGGGCCTGATGGGCCTGCCCGCCGACGAGGTCCGCCCGCACGTCCTGGCGGCCAAGAAGGCCAAGCCCGAGCGCGCGCCGGAGCGGATCCTGACCCATGCGAGCCCGAGCCGAGCGCCCCGGACTGTCGTGGTCGAGCGGCGCACCCGTCCGACCGTGGTGATCGAGCGCCGGGGCCGGCCCCTCGACCCGCGCCGCTGAGCGACTCCTACCGGCGCAGCGTCACCACGGCAGCGTCTTGCCCGTGTAATCGAGGTAATGGGCGCCCGGCCGGCCGAGCCGGTCCGTGATCACGTCGGCGAGCCCCGTGACGCTGGTCGCCACGTCGATATCGGCCTCCGCCCCGCCCATCTCGGTGCGCACCCAGCCCGGGTGCAGGATCAGCACCGACAGGTTCTCGGCCCGGTGGCGGATCTCGAAGCTGCGCGCCAGGGTGTTCAGCGCCGCCTTGCTGGCCCGGTAGGTCTCCCAGCCGCCGCTGTCGTTGAGGCTGACGCTGCCGAGGACCGAGCTCATCAGCGCGAGGCTGCCGCCGGGGGCGAGGCGGTCAAGGAAGGCCTCGGCGAAACGGATCGGGCTGATCGCGTTGGTGAGGAAGACCTGCGCGGCCACCGAACGGGGCACCGCGTGAAGCGGATCATGCGCCTGCGTGGCGACGCCGGCCACCACGAAGATCAGGTCGAAGCGCTGGCCCGCCAGGCGGTCGTGGAGGGCGGCGACACCCGCATCGTCGTCGATGTCGGCGGTCTCGATGCGCAGCGCCTCGGCGCTCAGGCGGCCGAGCTGCGGGGACGGCGTGCGCTGGGTCGCGGTGACCCGCCAGCCGCGCGCCAGGAAGGTCTCGACGAGGCCGAGCCCGAGGCCGCGGGAGGCCCCGACGATCAGCGCGCTCTTCTGCGATTGGGTCATGGTCGGTCTCCGGACATCCGCCGGATAAGGTTCGATCGGGCCCGGAGGTTTCGTGACCGGGGCGGGATCGCGAGCCGGCTGCGTCGCGATCGGGTCGAGCCTGGGGTTCGAACGCCCGTCACCGTGCACCGTGTGCGGCGGCGCGCGAACCTGAGACCCTGTCCAGCCGGGATGCTGAAGCCGGGCCTGCAGCCGCGACCGTTCGGGTTGCGTCCCGTTCGCGGAGCGGGGCTCGCGGTTGTGAGTCGCGACGACCCGCCCCTATCCCATCACTCCCCCTCATCTTGAGGTGACCACGCTAGCGGGCCTCGGAGGAGGACTCCAGGGATCGCGCGTCCGGCTGGAGGGCGCCTTCGACGCGGCTTCGCCGCACCTCAGGACGAGGGCGAGGGTGGGATGATCCGCCCCGACGCAACGCCCCGTGATCTGCCGTCGACCGTCTCGACGCGATCGGGAACGGCACTCATCGCATTCAGGGATACTTCTTCCAGACCAAAGTGATGATGCTGTTCCGTCCGTCGACATTGAACTTGAACGGCGACGTCGTGAGTATCAGCGCGTTGTCCTTCAGCTCCACTTTCCTGACCTGTGAGGTCCCCGACCACACTTCGTTCCACGAGGTGTCGATCATATGGGTGATCGTTCTCCCCTCAACCTTGTAGGTGCCCGCATAGGCGAAGAACGTCTTGTGCAGCTTGACGCGGTCTTCGTCGGACATCTTGTCGTTCGCTTCCGGCCTGTCCCGGTTCTCGAACGCGCAGATCACCATCATCCGACCGTCTGTGCCGTATGTGAGCCATCCATTCGGCCTCGGCCCGCCATAGGCATCGATGACTTCGCCGGATTCCACGATGTTGCGCGTCGCGCTGGCAAGACGCCACGTGCCGACAACGGCCTCCGCGTCGAGGGCCTGGACTGCCGTGGCGGTGAGGATGGGGAGGATGGGGAGGACGAACAGAACCCATGGTGTCACGGCGTCCCTCCATGATCTCCGTCGGAAGCCGAGGCCGAGCGTCTTATGGTGCGGGGCTTAGTTCCACGTGTGGAGGACGGTGCGCCAGCCATCCTTGCCGCGTTCCATCACGTTCACCCAGTTTCCTTCGAACTTCTTCTTCGTGCCCCCTTCGACGGGACCGGTCATCTCCCAGCGCCCCGACACGATGAGCAGGTTGTCCTTGGGCAGAGCCGTCTTCACGATTGTTTTGTGATCGTCCCAGCCTTTGGACTTCAGGCCCGAGAAAAATTTCTGTATGCCCTCGCCCGATTGCGGCATGCCCTTCGTTACGACGACGGCGTCCGTCGTATAGAGCCTGCCGAGGGTGCCCATATCGCCGCTGTTGTAGGCGTCATCCCACTTGGTGGCCGCACTTTGTGCATCGGCCTGCAGCGTATCGGACTGGGCTTGACTGGAGACCACCAGCATCCCGAGAGCCACCATCGGAAGAGCAAAGTTCCGGCGCATCGAACCCTCCGTTCTGCAGACTCATTCTAATTCTAGAACTGATGTGACGGCAAGTATGTATCTAGTCCTGAATACAATTATTGAATTATCTCCAGATCTGACTGGAAATGAGATGCATACGTTTAGAAGAAACATTTAATCCGGCTGCGCGTGAGGTTCGAGCAGCAACACGGCGGTCAACAGGGGGCCGGTTCGGAGGACCCCGTGCGATCCCGATGGATGGCCCACGGGTCGGGACCACGCGGGTGCGGTCGAGCAGACCGGGTTCCGACCTCGAAACGGATCAATCCGCCGTCTGGATCGACCAGGTGGCGTGGCGGATGCCCGGGGCGCGGGCGAGCTCGGCGGTGACGGCGTCGAGCTCCTCCGCCTTCACGGCGCTGGCCGTCAGGGTTGCCACCACGTCGACCGCGGACTCGCCGCGCTCCTCGACCACGACGCTGCTGACCGGGTAATTGGCCGCCTCCAGGCGCTCGACCAGCAGGTCCTGGGCAGGCCCGGCCTCGCCAGGTGCCGTGGTGACCTGGACCTCGTAGGTCGCCTCGGTGGCGGATTCGCGGATCGGCGCGCGGTTGATGGCGTTCACCAGCGGCCGCAGCGCGGTGTTGCAAGCCAGCACCGTCACCATCACGAACACGGCCTCCAGCGGCAGGTCGGCGCCGCAGAACGCGCCGACGGCGGCCGAGCACCACAGCGTGGCGGCCGTGTTGAGGCCGCGGACGTTCATCCCCTCCTTCATGATCACGCCGGCGCCGAGGAAGCCGATGCCGGAGATCACGTAGGCCACCGTGCGGACGCCCCCGTCCGGACCGGTCAGCCGCATGCCGAGATCCACGAAGGCGCTGGCGCCGACCGCCACCAGCACGGCCGTGCGCAGGCCCGCCGTGCGCTGCCGGTACTGCCGCTCGGCCCCGATGATCGTGCCGAGCACGAAGGCCACGAGCAGGCCGATGCCGGATTTCAACTCTTCGGGGAGGGCGGCGTAGCTGGTCATCCGCGGTCTCATGGAAGCGGGGAGGTGACGGAACCGTGACACCATGGCCCGGCCCGGATCGGACAGCGTGTCCGAAGCGGGATTGACGGCCGCACCGGGCAGCGGGCACACCGGCAAGAGCCTGAGGATCCCTTAAGAATTCGGGACCCGGCCGAGGAGACGTGCAGGATGCAGCACATGGCCCACGACATGGCCCGGGGAATGGCCGGTGCGGCGGATTCGATCCGCGTCGGGTCAGTCTCCGCATGAGCGCTGTGATGAGCGGTGCGCGCGCCGAACGCCGGCCCGAGAGCGTCCCGGATGCGGATCTGCACGGGCGCGTGATGGCGCTGCGCGAGGGGCTGGAGCGCGGCCTGATCGGCAGCGCCGGCCTCGTCGAACGCCTGCTGATCGGGCTCCTGACCGGCGGCCACCTGCTGATCGAGGGTGCGCCGGGGCTGGCCAAGACCCGCGCGGTCAAGCGCCTCGCCGACGGGCTCGACGGCTCCTTCGCGCGCATCCAGTGCACGCCGGACCTGATGCCGGCCGACCTCACCGGCACCACAGTCTGGCGCCAGGACAGCGGCACCTTCGAGTTCCTGCCCGGGCCGCTGTTCCACGCCCTCGTACTGGTCGACGAGGTCAACCGCGCGCCCCCGAAGGTGCAGTCGGCGCTGCTCGAATCCATGGCCGAGGGGCAGGTGACGGTCTCGGGTCACACCCACCGCCTGTCCGACCCGTTCATGGTCGTGGCGACCCAGAACCCGATCGAGCATGCCGGCACCTTCCCGCTGCCCGAGGCGCAGCTCGACCGCTTCCTTCTCCACGTTGTGGTCGACATGCCCGACGAGACCACCGAACGGGCGATCCTCGACCTGGTCGAGGGCGAGATCACCCACCACGTCGACGCGATGACCATGCGGCTGTCGCTGGCCGACGTGCGCGCCGCCCGGGAGGCGGCGCTCGCCACCTACGTGTCGCCGGCGCTCAAGGACTACCTCGTCCGGCTGGTGGCGGCGACCCGCACCGACGCGGCCGCCCCGGACCTGCGCGCCCTGATCGAGCACCCGGCCTCGCCGCGCGGCACCCTGGCGCTGATGATGGCCGGCAAGGCCCGGGCCTGGCTGCGCGGTCGCGACCATGTGATCCCCGAGGATGTCACGGAGCTCGCCCGCGACGCCCTCTCCCACCGCATCGGCCTGACCTGGCGGGCGGCCGCCGAGGGCAAGACGGCGCGCGGCGTCGTCGGTGACCTGATCCAGCGGGTGCGGGCGCTCTGACGGTGTTCGGGTTCGGGCAGTCGCGCCGCCAACACCCGCCCCCCTCCGCGGGGGACGGCGGCCCGACGGCCGGGCCCCCCTCCCCCGTTCAGGGCGCAGGGAGAGATCGCGCCGAGCACGGCATCCACCTCTCCGGCGAGGCCCTGATGGGCCTGCGCCACCTCGCCCGCCGCGGCTCGGCGCCCGCGACCCGGACGCTTGCGGGCCTGCCCGGCGGCATCGTCACGCGGCGCCGCGGGCGCGGCTCGGAGCCGGAGGATGTCCGCCTCTGGTCCGAAGGCGACGACCGCCGCTTCATCGACCGCAACGCCACCGCCCGCACCGGGCAGCTGCACGTGCGCACCCACCACGACGAGCGCGACCGCGCCGTGGTGCTGCTCGCCGATTTCCGGCTTTCCATGCTGTTCGGCACCCGCCGGGCGCTCCGCTCGGTCGCGGCCGCCGAGGCCCTGGCGCTGCTCGGCTGGCGGGTCGCGGCCGATGGCGGCCGGGTCGGTCTCGCGGTGGCGTCGGCCGGCGCGCCCACGGTACTGCGGCCGGCGGGCGGCGAGCGCGCCATGATCGCGGTGACCGGCGCCCTCGCCCAGGCCCATGCCGACGCGCTGGCGGCGGAATCCGGCGCGCCCGCCCGCGCGGAGCCGCCTCTAGAGGCGACGCTCGGTCTCGCGCGCAGCCTGCTGCCCGCCGGCGGCCATCTCGTCATCGCCAGCGCCCTCGACGATCCCGGCCCGGGCTTCGACGAACTCCTGACGCTGCTCGCCGAGCGGATCGCGATCCGGCTCATCCTGGTCAGCGACGCCTTCGAGCGCACCCGGCCGCCGGGCTATTACCCCTTCGCCCTCGCGAATGGCCGCCGCGGGACCGCGCTGCCGAACGCGGCCGGGCCGGCGGAGGAGTCCGCCGAGGCCCGGCTCGCCGACTACGCGCGCCGGGGCATCGCGGGCGTGCGCCTCGACGTCGAGACCGGCCCGGAGGCCTACGCGCCGCTCATGGAGCGCCTTGATGCGGTGCTGTGAGACCGGAACCGGCGGTTCATCCCGATGAATCCCGTCACGCCCGCCGAGATCCCCCTGTCCCTCGACCAGCTCCGCGGCCTGCACCTGCCCAGTGGCGCCGCGGGCGCCGTGCAGGGCGAGATCATCGCGGCGGCCGCCCTGGGCTTCCTCGCCGCCCTGCTGGTCGGGCTGGTGCGCTACGGGCGCAGCCGGTCCCGGGCCACCATCCGCCGGGCGGCGCTGGCCGAGCTGACCCGGAGTCGCGGCCTCGATCCGGAGGCGCGCCTCCTGGCCCAGGCCCGTCTGCTGCGCCGCCTCGGCCGGACGCTCGGCGATGAGGCGGAGAGCCGGGCCGCGGGGGCGGACTGGGCAGCCCGCCTCGACGGGCTGTTCAGGACCGACTTCTTCACGCGGGGTGCCGGACGGGTGCTCACCGACGGCCTGTACCGGCGCCAGGATCTCGACCTCGACGCCCTCGACGCCGAACTCGGCCGCCTGATCGGACGGCTGCGGGCATGACGTCCTCATGAGCGCCCTCCTGCCCGCCTGGCTCAGCGCCCTGCTGTCGGCCTTCGATCTCGCCGCGCCCTGGGCGCTGCTGGCCCTGCCCCTGCCGCTACTGGCCGCCCGCCTGATCCCGCCCGAGCCGGAGGGCGGCAGCGGGGCGCTCCGCGTGCCCGGCACGTTGGTCGGCGACGGGCGCACCGGCGCCGACCTCGCCGCCCGCGGGCGGCGGCGGGCCCTGCTGACCTGGACGCTGTGGATCGCCCTGGTGGCGGCGCTGAGTGGTCCGCGCCTCGTCCTGCCGGCCGCCGCGCTCCCGGCCTCGGGTCGCGAGATCATGATTGCCATGGACCTGTCGGGCTCGATGGAGCGGCGCGACTTCGCCCTCGACGGCGAGACCGTGAACCGGCTCACCGCGGTCAAGCGCGTCGGCACCGACTTCATCCGGCGCCGGGCCGGCGACCGGATCGGCCTCGTGATCTTCGCCGACCAGGCCTACGTGGCCGCCGCCCCGAGCTTCGACACCGCGGCGGTCGCCCGGGCGCTGGACGAGGCGACGATCGGCATCAGCGGCCGTTCCACCGGAATCGGCGACGGCCTGGGCCTCGCCCTGCGGCGGCTCGATCCCCGAGATGCCGGAGGCGAGGCCGCGTCCGGGAGCAAGCCCGGCGAGAAGCCCGCGAAAGCCGTGATCCTGCTCTCGGACGGCGCCAACAATGCCGGCCAGACCGCCCCCAAGGACGTGGCGGAGCTCGCCCGGGAACTGGGCATCAAGGTCTACACCATAGCGCTGGGCCCCCGCGACATGGCCGACGCCGACGGCGAGCAGGACGTGGTCGACACCGAGACCCTGCGCGACATGGCCCAGGCCAGCGGCGGCGAGGCGTTCCGGGTGCGGACCACGGACGACCTCGTCCGCGTCGCCGACGCCATCGACCGGCTGGAGGGCGGCCGCGCCCTGGCGCCGCCCCTGCCGCTGCGCCGGGATCTGTGGCCCTGGCCGGCCGCCCTGGCGCTGCTGGCCGCCGCGGCGTTGCTCGCCAGCCGGAGGGGGGTGTGATGGTTCGATACCCCGCCTGTCCGACCAACCGCCTCATCCTGAGGTGCGCGCGCAGCGAGCCTCGGAGGAGGGCTCCAGACATCGCGCGTTTGGCTGGAAGGCTCCTTCGAGGCCTCCGCTGCGCTCCGGCACCTCAGGATGAGGTGGTCTGGGCGGGAGCATCCGCCCCATGAGCGCCCTCGACGCATTCGCGCTCCTGCGCCCCTGGTGGTTCCTGGCGATCCCGGTCGTCGCCCTGCTGGCGCTCCGCGCCGCGTGGCGCGCGGCGCCGCTCGGCGACTGGGCCCGGGCGGTCGATCCGGCGCTGATGGCTCATTTCGCCCGGACCGGCGCGGTGCTGGGCGGACGGCGGCAGGCGAATCGCGCGGCGGCGCTCGCGGCCGGGCTGATCGCCCTGGCGCTCACCGGCCCCGCGATGGAGCGCGCCGACGGGCGCACCTTCCGCAACCTCGACGAGACCGTGCTCGTCGTCGACCTGTCCCGCTCGGTCACCGAGGGCGGCAATCTCCAGGGCGTCCGGCAGGCCGCCGCCGCGGTGGCCGAGGCCGCCGGCACCCGGGCGGTGGCGCTCGTCGTCTATGCCGGCGACGCCTACCTCGCCGCCTCCCCGACCACCGACCGCGACAGCCTCGGCACCACCCTGTTCGCCCTGGACGCCGACACGGTGCCGGACCGTGGCTCCCATCCCGAGCGCGGGCTGGCGCTCGCCCGCCGCACCCTGGCGGAAGCCAACGTGGTCGCGGCCGACGTGGTGCTGATCAGCGACGGCGACGGCATCGGCGAGGCCGCGACCCGAGAGGCGCGCGCCATCGCCGAGCACGGCTGGCGGCTCCAGGCCCTGTTCGTCCCGGCCGACAAGCCGCTCCCGCCGAACGCACCGAAGCCCGACCGGACCGCCCTCGACGCCCTTGCCCGCGCCGGCGGCGGCGCAACCGCCGACATCAACACCCCCGGACCGGTGCTCGACGCGGTCGGGGCCGGGCTCAGCCAGCACCTCGCGGCCGGCGGCTACGGGGTGCTGGCCTACGCGGATCTCGGGCGCTGGCTGCTGCTGCTCGCGGCCCTGCCGGCCCTGGTCCTGTTCCGCAGGAGCGCGTGATGAGGAGCGCCTGATGCGGCTGACCCTCCCCGATACCGGCCTCGCCGCCCCGCTCCGGGCCGGCCTGCCGCCGCGCTGGCGGCACCGCGCCCGGGTCGCAGGCCTCGCGCTTGCCGGCCTCGGCCTCCTGGCGCTGCTCGCCGTCTCGCAGCCGCGCACCGGTTTCGGGCGGCTGCTGATCGGCCTCGGCCTGCCGGGGCTCGCCGCGCATGTCCTCGACGATCCGGCCTGGCGCGCCGCGGCGCTCTACGAGGCCGGCCGCTACGACGCGGCGATCGCGCTGTTCCGCACCGGAGGCCGGCGGGCGAGCTACAATCTCGGCAACGCGCTCGCGAAGGCGGGCGACCTCACCGGCGCGCTCGCGGCCTACGACGAGGCGCTGCGCTTCAACCCCCGCGACGCCGACGCCCAGGCCAACCGCTCGCTGATCGCCCGGATGCAGGCCGAGGTGATCGACCGCGGCCCCGGCGGCGGCATCGCCAACGGCACCGCCCAGTACGGCGCCCGCTACAACAACACCGGCAACCAGGACCAGAATAACGACATCAACGCCGCCTCCAGCGGCGAGGGCCTGGCCGGCAACAAGGAGTCGAACGCCAGCGCGTCGCTGCCCGGCAACAGCAAGGTCGCCCGCCGCGGCAAGGCCGAGCAGCAATCGATCGACGCCGGCAAGGGCCAGGCCCGCGGCTCGGCCGGCGACGCGGCCGGCCGCGGCCGGACCGGCGGCGGCTCCGC
Organism: Methylobacterium sp. FW102-HT35C08; assembly: GCF_058790235.1. Classification (NCBI taxonomy): domain Bacteria; kingdom Pseudomonadati; phylum Pseudomonadota; class Alphaproteobacteria; order Hyphomicrobiales; family Methylobacteriaceae; genus Methylobacterium; species Methylobacterium sp. FW102-HT35C08. Next base: position 4,838,434 of record NZ_JBYTCL010000002.1, read on the forward strand.
CATGGTGGCCGAGGCGCCCGAACGCGAGGTCCGGCGGGTGACCAAGAGCTTCGAGGCCCACGAGATCCGCCCGGACCGGCTCTGGCTCCAGACCCTACCGGACGATCCCGGCCGCTATCTCAAGCTGCGCCTGCGCGCCGAGCAGACCCGCCGGGTCGAGGCCGGTACCGCCATCCCCGCCGGGAGCAACCCGTGGTGATTTCTTTTGGGGTGGCCGAGATGCGCGCCCTGGCTCTCGCCCTCATCCTCCTCGCCCCCCTCCCCGCCCGCGCCGAGGTCGAGCCGGGCGACCTCACCCTTACGGTGACGGCGGAGCTGAACGGCAACAGCGCGCCCTTCGCCCGCGAGATGGTGCTGCTGAAGATCCGCGGGGTCTACAAGCAGCCGATCCTGCTGGAGGAGGTGGTGCAGCCCTCGCTCGCCAACTTCTCCTGGACGCAGCTCGGCCGTGACCACTGGAGCAGGACCAAGCTCCCCGACGGCCAGAGCGCCATCGCGTTCGACCGCACCGTCGCGGTGTTCCCGCACCATGCCGGGCAGTTCACCATCGAGCCGTTCATCCACAAGCTGACAGTCAACGATGTCGGCGAGCGGCGGGTGGTCGAGGTGCGCTCGAAGCCGATCCCGTTCCCGGTGGCGCCCTGGACCGAGCCCACCGGCGGTCCCGACGCCAAGGAGCCTTGGTGGCTGCCCGCCAAGGACGTCGCGATCACCGATTCGTGGAGCCCCGACCCCGAGACCATCAAGGTCGGCGAGACGGCCCGCCGGATCGTCACCCTGGAGGCGCAGGGCATGGTCGCCGAGGGCCTGCCGCCGCGGCCGGTGATGCGCACCCGCGGCATCATTACCTTCGCGGGCCCGGTCACGCGCGAGACCCTGCTGACCCCGTCGGGACCGGTGGCGCGGGCCACCTACCAGTGGGACGTGAAGCCCGGCGTGCCGGAGATCATCCCCCTCGACGCGATCGCGATCCCGTGGTTCGACACCAGCACCCGGACGATGCGCGAGACCGAGATCCCGGCCCGGCAGATCGGCGGTGGCTTGCCCGACCGCGAGACCGACCGGGCGCCGCCCGCGATCCCCTCGCCGCTCGTGACCGCCGCGGCGGCGCTCGCCGCCTTCGGGCTGGGCCTGGCGCTGATCGGCTTCGGTCTCGGCCGGCCGTCCTTACGCCTGTCCGCCTCCGCCCGCCGGGCCCTGCGTGCGGCGGCCCGCGCGGGCGATCCGGCCGGGTTCCGCGCGGCGTTGGACGCGGCGATGCGGGACGCCCCGGACCTTGCCCGGATCTGGCGGGGCCGGCCGGACGTGGCGGCAGTCCTGGCGACCCTCGACCGGTCGGTCTTCGGTGCTGCGGGCGCCCCCGTCCCGGACCTGCCGGCCCTGGCCCGCGCGCTCTCGCGCCCGGAACGGGTTGCCGGGCCGCCCGGGCCGGAGCGGCTGGCGCCGCTGGACGGCCCGGCGCGCTGATCGCGGCATCGGGAATGCGCGGCGACAGGGGGAACCGCCTTCCGCAATCCGAGGCGTAAGCGCCCGACGCGCCGGGACCTTGCACAGACACTTGCAGGCCCGTGGCCCGGCTCGCCTGCTCGCGGATAATCGTCAGCTTGTGAACGCGCCTCCGGGAACGGCACACCGCGTGGCGGCTTGGGCTGCCGGCGCTGACCGCCACCGGAGATTCCGCTCATGCCCGCGATCCTGATCACACCCGCCCGCGCGCTGGCCGCGACCCTCGCCCTCGGTCTGGCCGTTCCGGCCGCCCTGTCCTCCTCGGCCCTGGCCCGGTCCGCCGGCACCGAGCGCACGCTGAAAGCCGTCGACACCGACCATGACGGCACGATCGATCTGGCCGAGGCGCAGGCCGCCGCCGGCAAGGTCTTCGACGGCGCCGAGACCGACAAGGACGGCACCGTCGACGCGAAGGAGCTGAAGGGCCGGCTCAGCAAGAAGGACCTGAAGGCGGCCGACACCGATTCCGATGGCACCCTCGACCGCAAGGAATACCTCGCCCTGGTCGAGCAGCGCTTCAAGGCGGCCGATCCCGACAACGACGGCACGCTCGACGCCAGGGAACTCAAGACCCCGGCCGGACGGAGCCTGCTGCAGCTCCTCAAGTAGACCCGACCGCCCGGACGGACACCGTTGCACAGTTCGTGAGCAAGTATTATTCCTGTGCAACGGCTCAAGTTCTGAGCAGGCATCAATATTTTGCACGATCTTGCGTCATCTGTTGGGCCTCCGTAGGTTCTCAATGTCCGAGCATCAAAGCATCGGGCTGAAACACCAGGGAGGCGCGCGATGGCACGCGTGAACGAGGTCAAGGACAGGTTCCGCGCGCGGCTGCAGGAAGCCGATGCCCGCAGCAACGACTTCCGCAAGAAGCTTCTGGAGGACGGCGCGCGGGCGCTGGAGCCGGTGGTCGGGGTGCTGCACCTCATGGCCGAGGTCCTCAACGAGGAGGACAACGTCCACGGCAGCATCACCGGGCTCGAGGCCAAGATCGATCAGGACAACTTCATCAGCCTCTGCGCGCAGCTGCGCGGCACCGAGTCGGAGCAGAAGATCAAGATCAAGTACGGTCCCGAACTCGGCGGCAGCAATTACATCTCGGTCTCGGGCCTGAACCAGCGCTACAACGAGCGCCTCGTGCCGGGCGCCGCGAGCTGCGCGATCGGCCGGACGGTCGGCAGCGACATCCAGCTTGACGAGCACCGGGGCGACGAGCTGGCCGAGGTCGTCCGCGAGGTGATCGAGGATTTCTACGCCGCCCAGATCGAGCAGCGCAGCCACTTCGCCTTCGCCCGCTGAGCCGGTGCAGGCATCCCTCCGGACCACGCTCGCCTCCCCCTTGTGGGCAGGCGTTGGGGATCGCAGATCCCGCGTGGGGGTGGTGCAAGCGGCACCGGAACGCTTGATCCTGAACCACCCTCACCCCTGCCCCCTCCCCACAAGGGGGGAGGGACAAGCGCTCCGTGAACATCGTCTCGCGGCGCCCGGGCGTTCGGAAAACCCGATTCCCCTGCCGCGCATCCTGCGCTAAGCCTGTCGGCGATGGGGATGGAGCTCCCCGACAACCGCCCGACGGTCGCCGATCCTGGCCGCCCTGCCGGGCTGATGGCTCCTACCGAACGGGCGTGCCCTCAGCCGTCCGCGGTGGGGCCCTGCGCCGAAGCCGCGACACGACGCGGCCGCCCGACCGAACAGGAAGGGTAGGCATGATCAACACCCTCATCGTCATTCTCGGGGCCGGGCTCGGCGGCGGGACCCGCCACGGCGTCAACGTCGCGGTGGCGCGGCTGCTGCCGGGCCTCGGCTTCCCGCTGGCCACGCTGATCATCAATGTGCTGGGCTCGTTCCTGATGGGCGTGCTCGCCGAGGGCTTCGCCCTGCGGGGCGCGGCCGGCCACCCGGCGCGGCTGTTCCTGACCACCGGCGTGCTCGGCGGCTTCACCACCTTCTCGACCTTCTCCCTCGACGCGGTCAGCCTGTACCAGCGGGGCGAGACCGCCGCGGCCACGCTCTACGTGGTGGCCTCGGTCGCCGCCGGGCTGATCGGCCTCGTGGCGGGCCTCGCCCTGGTCCGGACGGTCCTGAGCGGGAGCTGAGAACGTCCTGGTTTCGAAAGGTTGAGACCTTTCGCGGGTCCGGGGCGGAGCCCTGGCGTCTCGGGGGCTCTGCCCCCGAACCCCTGCCAAAGGGCTCAGCCCTTTGGGAACCTCGTCTCAGTCCGCGATGAACTTCAACCGGTGGTCGCGGTGGAGGTCGACGATCGCCGCCGCGGTCTCCTCGATGGAGCGGCGGGTCACGTCGATCGTCGGCCATCGGTTCTTGACGAACAGCCGGCGGGAGGCGGTGATCTCGTCGGCCACCGCCGAGCGGTCGACGTAGAGGGAGGATTCATCGGCGTTGAGGCTCGACAGCCGGTTCTGGCGGATCTGCACGATCCGCTCCGGCGAGGCGAACAGGCCGACGACCAGGGGTTTCCGGGCGCGCTCGATCGCCGGCGGCAGCGGCACGCCCGGCACCAGCGGCAGGTTGGTGGTCTTGAGGCCGCGATTGGCGAGGTAGATCGAGGTCGGCGTCTTCGAGGTCCGGCTGACCCCGAGCAGGATCACGTCGGCCTCCTCCAGATCGTCCGGCAGGTTGCCGTCGTCGTGCGCCAGCGTGAAGTTCATGGCGTCGATGCGCTTGAAGTACTCGGCGTTGAGCATGTGCTGGGCGCCGGGCCTGGCCGTGGTCTCGGCGCCGAGATAGGCGCGCAGCAGGTCGTGGACCGGCCGCAGCACCGACAGGCAGGGCGAGCCGGTCTCGCGGGCGACTTCCTCCAGCCGCTCGCCGAGATCACCGCCGACCAGGGTGTAGAGGACAAGGCCTGGCGCCGCCCGGATCTCCGAGATCACCCGGTCGAGCTGCGCGGCCGAGCGGACCAGCGGGTAGACGTGCTCGATCGCCGAGACGCCCTCGTACTGCGCGGCCGCGGCGCGCCCGACATTGATCAGCGTCTCGCCGGTGGAGTCGGAGACGAGGTGGAGGTGGAAGTAGCTGCGGCCCATTCCGATCGCCTCTCCGGTCGACTCGGCGGTCGCCTTGCGCGGCGCCGAGGTTGTCCACCGCTGGCCGCCAGGGGAGTCGATGAATGTGGATAGGATGCCCGACCGGGCCGGTCCAGGGCGATCCCGGTGCGCGCTGTCGACTCCGCCGTTCACAGGCAGGCGAGCGGGACGCGCGGAATCCGGGCTTCTGGGAGAATCCGGGACGCATCGGGGGCCCGTACACGACTCGGCGTTGCCAAGGTGCTGTCGGACCATCCGGTTCTCGCAAGATGGAGCAAATCCTTTAAAGGCTCGTTAACGGCGCGGCGTCGGGGACCGCCTGTGGACGCTTTTGTGCCCCCGAGATTCGGCCCCCCAATAGAAAAAACAGACTCCAAGATTCTCTCTTATCTTTTCGAAGGGGCCTGTGTGGGGATCGGCGCGCCTCGACTCGACAGGACGCCCGCCGACGGGCATGCGGGGTGAGGAATACGGGATGGGAACGGCCATGACGGGGACGGAGCGCGAGCCCGAGCGGAAGACGTCCGGGACGACGTCGGAGCGCAAGGTGCTGCGCGTCCTCGAGGGCGAGGCGATCGGGCCGCCCCCCGCCTGGATGATGCGCCAGGCCGGGCGCTACCTGCCGGAATACCGGGCGACCCGAGCGGAAGCCGGCTCGTTCCTCGACCTCTGCTACAGCCCGGACTTCGCCGTCGAGGTGACGCTCCAGCCGATCCGGCGCTTCGGCTTCGACGCGGCGATTCTGTTCTCCGACATCCTCGTCGTCCCCCACGCGCTCGGCCAGGACGTACGCTTCGTCGAGGGCGAGGGCCCGCGCCTCGACCCGCTCGACGGACGGGACGCGTTCGCGCGGCTGCGCGAGGCCGGCGATCCGGCAGTCATGACCCATCTCGCCCCGGTCTTCCAGACGGTGACGCGGCTGCGCGCGGAGCTGCCCGGCGAGACCACGCTGCTCGGCTTCTGCGGCGCGCCCTGGACGGTGGCGAGCTACATGATTGGCGGCCGCGGCACGCCGGATCTCGCCCCCGCGCGGGCGCTGGCCGAGGGTGACACCGCCCTGGTCGACGCCCTGATCGACCGCCTCGTCACGGTGCAGACCGACTACCTCGTGCGCCAGCTCGAGGCCGGCGCCGACGCGGTGCAGATCTTCGAATCCCATGCCGGCACCCTGCCGCGCGCGGTGCCGGCCTCCGGTGGGGTCGTCGAGCCCGTCGGCGATGTGTCTGAGAGCGCGCTGCCGGACGCGCCCGCCGCCGATGCCCTCACCCGCTGGTCGCTGCAGCCGATCGCCCGGATGGTTGCGGGGGTCCGTGCCCGGGTGCCGCGGGCCAAGATCATCGTCTTCGCCCGCGGCTCGGGCCTCGACGGCCATGCCCGGGTGGTGCCGGAGACCGGCGCCGACGCGGTCGGGGTCGATTGGGGCGTGGACCTGCGGGCCCTGCGGGCACGGGTGCCGGCCACGACGGTGACGCAGGGCAACCTGCATCCGGACACGCTGATCGAAGGCGGCGCCGCCCTCGACGCGGCGGTGGACGCGGTGCTGGCGGCGACCGCCGGTCTGCCGCACATCTTCAACCTCGGCCACGGCATCACGCCGCAGACGCCGGTGGCCCATGTCGAGCGGATGCTCGCGCGGCTGCGCGGCCAGGGCTGAGGCCGGACGGGTGCTGTACGACTGGATCAAGGCCGGCCACGTCATCAGCCTGATCGCCTGGATGGCCGGGATGCTCTACCTGCCGCGGCTGTTCGTCTACCACGCGAGCTTGCCGCCGGGCTCTGAGGCGCAATCGGCAACCTTCAAGGTCATGGAGCGGCGCCTGCTCAAGGCGATCATGAACCCGGCCATGATCGCCACCTGGGTGTTCGGGCTCACGCTCGCCGGGATGAGCGGCTTCTACGCGAGCGTCTGGCTGCAGGCGAAGTTCGGGCTGGTCCTGGCAATGTCGGGGATCCACGGCTGGCTCGCCCGGATGGTCAAGGATTTCGCCGCCGACCGGAACACCCGCGGTCACAAGTTCTACCGGGTGCTCAACGAGGTGCCGACGCTGCTGATGATCGGAATCGTCATCCTGGCGATCGTCAAGCCGGGCCTCTGATCCCGGGATCCTGTGATCCCGGACCGGTTTACTCTGCCGCCGCTTCGCGCGGAGCCTTTCCGCCGGCGGGCCGTTGGCGGACCATGTCGAAGCCGCTCGTCCTCGCCCTGGCCCTCTCCGCGCTGACGACCCTCGCTCCGCCCCCCGTCCGGGCCGCGAGCTTCCCGTGCGACAAGGCCGAGGCGCCCGACGAGCGGGCGATCTGCGCCCATCTCCCGCTCAACGACCGGGACGTCGAGATGGCAACCCGGTTCGAGATCCTGAAGAGCGTGCTGCCGATGGGCGGCCAGGGGAAGCTGCGCGACGACCAGGAGGCGTGGCTCAAGGAGCGGCAGGCCTGCGGCGGCGACGTCGCCTGCCTCAAAGCCGCCTACGAGACTCGGCTCAAGGTCCTGCGCGGGGTGCTGTCGGAATTCGCCAAGCAGGGTCCGTAAAGGGCGCCCGATCAGGCCGCGCGCGGCAGCGCCGCGGCGGCGTCCCCGCGATCCGGCCGGCACGCCGCCACGCAGGCGCGCGCCAGCGCCTCGGTGGCGTCTACCAGCAGGCCCGACGGGTCGCTCCCGACGAGCGCGATCGGGATCTCCGTACAGGCCATCACCACCCGATCACAGCCGGCCTCCGCCAGCGCCCGGACCTGCGCCTCCAGGAGCGGCCGCGCCTCGGCCACCCGGTGCGCCTTCACCAGGCGGATCGCCGCCGCCACGGCGGCCTGATCCTCCGGACCGGGCGCGCGGCACGCGACTCCGCGCAAAGCCAGCTGCTCCCGGTAGAGCCCGGCCCGCAGGGTGCCGTCGGTGGCGAGCAGGCCGATCCGGCCGCCGGTCCCGATCCCGGTCCGTGCCAGGGTCTCGGCCACGGCGTCGACGATGTGGAGGATCGGCAGGCCGGTCCCGGCCTGCAGCGCCGCGTGCCAGTGATGGGCGGTGTTGCAGGGGATCGCGATCCGGGTGGCGCCGCCGGCCTCGAGCCGCGCCAGGGCGGCGCGCATTGCCGGCAGCGGGTCCGGTCCGGTGCCCAGGATCGCGTCGGCGCGGTCGGGGATGTCCACGGCCGAGCAGACCAGGGTCGGGATGTGGTCCTGGTCGCGCCCCGCGGGCGTCGCCCGCACGAGCTTGGCCAGGAAGTCCACCGTGGCCATCGGGCCCATCCCGCCGAGTACACCGAGCATCGCCGCCTCCGACCGTCGCGGCTGCCCTGATGGGCCGCGGCGGGGCGGGAATCCAATGCCGTGTCGGCATCGGCCATGCCGATCCGGCACCGGGCGCCGGCGGCGGTGCCTAGGGTTCGGCCGCCAGGGCGGCGGCCGCGGCCCAGACCGCCTCGACCGCGCCGCCGCGCCCGGCCCGGCGGTACAGCCGGATCTCCAGCGCCGTGCCCGGCCCGGCGGCCACGAGGCTGCCCTCGGCGAGCTCGCGGGCGACGAGGCTCTCGGGCAGCCAGGCGCGGCCGTGGCCCGCGAGGACCATGAACTTCAGGGCCTCCGCCATGGCGTTCTCGTTGACGTGGGCGACGGCCGCCCCGTCACCGGCCAGCGCCGCGACCCGGCCCAGGAACGAGTCCCGGGGATAGCCGAGCCCGGGCCGGTCCGCGGCCGGTCCCGGCCGGTGCACCGGCACGAGGCTGTCCCGGCCGATGGCGAGGTGCGGGAAGGCCGCCGGGTCGAGGGGGATCGGCACCAGGGGATGGTGGTAGGTCAGCAGCAGGTCGTAGCCGCCCTCGGCCAGCGCCTGCACGCAGGCGTGGAAATCGTCCGGCAGCAGCCGGCTGCCGAGCGGCCCGGTGCGAGCCTCGACGTCCCGGAACCAGCGCGGGAAGACGGTCAGCGCCAGGGTGTGGAGCGCCGCCACCGACACGGTCCGTGGCGGCGGCCGGATCCGGGCGCGGAGCGCGTCGCGGCTGCCGTGGAGCCGCCGCACGGTCTCCTCGGCGGTCTCCAGGAACAGCCGCCCCTCCGGCGTCAGGGCGGTCGGGTAGGTGCTGCGGTCGACCAGCGCGACGCCGAGCCAGCCCTCGAGCGCCCGGATGCGGCGGCCGAAGGCCGGCTGCGTGACGTGGCGCTCGACCGCGGAGCGCGAGAAGCTGCCGGTGCGCGCGAGGCTCAGGAAATCCTCGAGCCATTTCAGCTCCATGGCGCGGCGGTCTCAGAGCCGCGCCAGGAGCCGCTCCGCCAGCGGGTTCTCGGCCGCGAAGGCGTAGTCGACCCGCCGCACCGTGACGGCCCGCGCGCCGGCCTCGACCAGGGCGCCCGCGAGGTCGAACACCGCGGCCTCCCGGCAGCGCAGGACGATCTCGCCCTCCGGACCCTTCGGCGCGCCGTAGGGCAGCTCGGCCTCGTGCAGGCCCGCGATCGTGGCGAGGTCGATGGTGCCGCTCTCCGGCAGGGCGGCGCGCACCTCGCGGGTGGTCCGGGCGTGCTCCTCGGCGGCGATGCGGCCGAGCACGGTGCGAAGGGCCGCCCGCTGGCCCTCGCCCCAGGGGGCCTTGAGCGACGCGACGAGATTGGCCTCCGAGCGCAGGATGATGCCGTCGTCCAGCACCTTCAGCGCGTTGGCCGAGAGCGTCGCCCCCGTGGTAGTGATATCGACCACGATCTCGGCCGAGCCCGCCGCCGGCGCCCCCTCGGTGGCGCCCAGGCTCTCGACGATCCGGTAATCGGCGACGCCCTTCTCGGCGAAGAACCGGCGGGTCAGGTTGACGTATTTGGTGGCCACGCGGAGGCGCCGCCCGTGGCGGGTCCGCATGCCGGCCGCAACCTCGTCGAGGTCGGACATGTCGCGCACGTCAATCCAGGCCTGCGGGACCGCCACCACCACGGTGGCGTTGCCGAAGCCGAGCGGCGTCAGCAGCTCCACCTGGCCGCGCACGTCCGGGAGGGTCTCGCGGATCAGGTCCTCGCCGGTGACGCCGAGATGGGCGGCGCCCGAGGCGAGCTGCGCGGCGATCTCCGAGGCCGAGAGGTAGCGCACCTCGACGTCGGGGACGCCCAAGAGCTTGCCCCGGTAGTCGCGGGCGCCGGCGCCCTGCGCGAGCTTCAGCCCGGCCCGGCCGAAGAACGCGCTGGCATTCTCCTGCAGGCGGCCCTTGGACGGGACGGCGAGGATCAGCGGCATGGCGGCCGCGTCCGAGGCACTCATCGGCCGGCTCCCGCCACGCGCTCGATCCAGAAGGTGCAGCCGACCGCCGGCAGCGGCGCCGGGCTGCCGAGATGGCCGAGCAGGCCGTCGTAGCGGCCACCGCCGACCAGGGTCGGACCCTCGCCTTCCGTCACCTCGAAGATGAAGCCAGTGTAGTAGTCGAGATTGCGGGCGAAGCCGCCCTGGAAGCGGAAGCGCTCGATCGGCAGGCCGCGGGCCGCGATGAAGCCGGTGCGCTCCTCGAACAGGTCGAGGGCGGCCGAAAGGGCATCGTGCCGGATGGCCGCGTCGGCGACCAGCGCCCGCAGGTCGCGGGCGGCCGCGTCCGGATGGCCGGCGATCGCTCGGTAGCGGTCGAGGAGCGCGCGGTTCTCGGCGTTGAGCCCGGCCCCGCCATGGGCCTGCGCGGAGGCCTTGGCGAGGAAGCGCTCGGCGATCTCGCCGGCGCTGCGCCCGCCCACCGCCGAGATCCCGGCGATGGCCAGCACGTCCTCCACGAAGGCGCGCACCCCGCGCGGGTCCTGGCCCTGGATCGCCGCCAGCAGGCCGGCATGGGGATCCTCGGGACGGGTGCCCTCGGCGCCGTTGGTCACGGCATCGAGCGTACGCCCGGCGGCCAGTGCCCGGAGCGTCCGACGCTTGGCGGCGGGCGGAACCGCGAGGCCGTCGAGGAGCGCCACGGTCAGACCCATATCGCCGAGCCGCACCGCCGGGTCGGTCCGGCCGAACAGCGCGAGGCCCTCCAGGGCGAGGCCCAGTACCTCGGCGTCGGCCGCCGGCGTGTCGGTGCGCCCGATCGACTCGATGCCGGCCTGGAAGAATTCGTCGGGCTCGTCGGCGGCGAGCCGGAAGACCGGGCCGCAATAGCTGTAATCGGCCGCCCGGCCGTCGGCCTCGGCCCGGTGCAGACGGCAGACCGGAATGGTGAATTCCGGCCGCAGGCACAGCTCGGCCCCGCCCGCATCCTGGGTGACGAAGATCCGCCGGCGGATATCCTCGCCCGACAATTCCAGGAACGGCTCGAGGGGCTGCAGCACCGGCGGCGTCACCGGCCGGTAGCCCGCCGCCGCCAGATGGGCGGAGATCCGCGCGCGCGCCGCGTCCCCCGCCCCCGTCTCGCCCGCCTCCGGTCGTGTCATCGCAATCCACCTCGCGGGCGCTCTGTAGCAACCGCGACCGGACTTGGCGACACGCAGCGCGGCGGCACCGGGCCGGCGCGCCGCGCAGGACTGCGCAGTCCCGCGCCGGGACCCGATATCCGCTACGGAATCAAGGACGTGACCGGCTCAGAGCGGCCGGAGGCTGCCGAGGCGCGCCCCGCGCGGACGCCGGGCCGGCTTGCGGCGGGCAAGCACGGTCACGGCGGGCGCCCCGGCGATCCCGGCGCTCAAGATCGGCGCGCTTCCGGTCCCGGGGGTGGCCTGCGCGACGGCGCTGGGCAGCCGGTCGAGGACCGGCCGGGCGGCCCAGGCGGGTCCTGCGCCGGCGCAGATCAGGCCGAAGGACAGGATGAGGATCTTCGTGCGCATCCCGCCATCTCCACGGCATCGACCGACGACAACGCCGCCGGAGCCCCTGCGTTCGATGTGCGGTTCGATGCGCGCGTGTCTCAGATCTCCGTTGACGGAAAATGCCGGGCCAGCACGGCGCGGACCTGCGCCACCATGTCGGCCTCGGGGCACGAGACCTGCGCGGGCCGCGCCGCCTTCCACTCGGCGTTGCTGGCGATGGACTCGGCCGCCTGGGCGCCCGCGATCAGGTCCTTGATCTGGACCTCGCCGGCCAGGCGCTCGTTCGAGCCCTGGATGATGGCCACCGGGGCGCGGCGGCGGTCGGCGTACTTCATCTGTGCCTTCATGCCGGCGGCGCCGAGGTAGGGCTCGGCCCGGATGCCGTCGGCGCGCAGGAGCGCGACGAGCCGCTGGTAATCGGCCATGTTCTCCCGGTCGAGGACCAGCACCACCACCGGTCCGGGCGCCTCGGCACCGGCGATCAGGGGGCTGCCCACGAGCTGGAGCGCCGAAAACAGCCGTGAGACGCCGATCGAGAAGCCGGTGGCCGGCACCGGCTCGGCCCGGAACCGCCCGACGAGGCCGTCGTAGCGCCCGCCGCCCGCCACTGAGCCGAAGCGCACGGTCTGGCCGTCCTCGTTGGTGACGGGAAACGTCAGCTCGGCCTCGTAGACCGGGCCGGTGTAGTATTCGAGGCCGCGCACCACGCTCGGATCAGCCCGGATCACGTCGTGGCCGTAGCCGGCGGCGGCGCAGAGGCGCATGATCGCGTGCAGTTCGGCGATGCCCTCCCGGCCGGTCTCCGAATCGCCGACCGCGTCGTGCCAGCCGGCGAAGAACTTCTCCCAGAACGCCACCTTGTCGGCGCCATCCGCGGCATCGGCCTGGAACGACACGTAGGCGAGGATCCGGCCGACCGCCGTGGCGTCGAGGCCCGCGCCCTTGGTGAAGTCGCCGCTCTCGTCCTTGCGGCCGGCGCCGAGGAGGTCGCGCACCCCGTCGACGCCGAGCCGGTCGAGCTTGTCGATCGCCCGCAGGACCGTGAGGCGCTGGCCGGCCTTGTCGGGACCGGCGAGCCCGATCGCCTCCATGACGCCGTCGAGCACCTTCCGGTTGTTGACCTTGACCACGTACTGGCCGCCGAGCCCGAGGCGGTTCAGCGTGTCGGCCATCAGCATGCAGGTCTCGGCATCGGCCGCGACGCTGCCAGCGCCGACGATGTCGGCGTCGAACTGCATGAACTGGCGGAAGCGGCCCGGCCCCGGCTTCTCATTGCGGAACACGTAGCCGGTCCGGTAGCTGCGATAGGGCTTGGGCAGGGCGTCGTAGTGCTCGGCCACGAACCGGGCGAGCGGCGCCGTCAGGTCGTAGCGGAGCGACAGCCACGCCTCGTCGTCGTCTTGGAACGAGAACACGCCGGCGTTCGGGCGGTCGAGGTCGGGCAGGAACTTGCCCAGAGCCTCGGTGTACTCGACGAAAGGCGTCTCCAGGGCCTCGAAGCCGTAGAGCTCGAAGCTCTTGCGGATCGTCTCCAGCATCCGGCCCTGCGCGGCGATCTCGCCGGCGCGCCGGTCGACGAAGCCACGCGGCAGGCGGGGCTTCAGGGTCTCGGCCTTCTCGGCCTTAGGTGTGTCGGCCTTGGACATGTGCGCGCGTTCGCTTCCCGCGGACCCGGAGCCTGGGTCCGGCATCGGATCTGAGTCGTCTCCGCCGGGCGGAGATCCTGGGGCCGGGCTCTAGAGCATGCGATCGGAAAGGGGAATTCGGTTTCCGAAGGCTCTCGGCGCAAGGCCATCGCCGCTATCGCGCACGGGACGTACCGTCATGGGGCCAGGGCGCTTGGGTGTCAGGATCCGGCGCGCCGGCGTGTCTGGATCCCAGGCTGCGCTGCGCGGCCCCGGGATGACGGTGCGGAAGCGGGGTCGATCAGTACGGCGCCGTCAGCTTGAGCCAGAGCAGGGCCGCGAGGCTGATGACGGCGATCGGCATCTGCAGGGGCCGCAGCCGGGCATGGGCGAGCGGCACCTCGCCGGAGCGCGCCGCGATCGGGTCGAGGATCCCGATCAGGGCGTAGCCGAGGATCAGCATCGCCAGCGCCGGCACGGCCTTGCCCATCACCGCGGCGAACAGGCTGAACAGGCCGAGCGCGTACAGGACCAGCATCGTCACGATCTGCGAGGCCTGCGGGCCGCCCTCGGTCCGGAAGCTGACGCCCCGGTGGACACCGGCCAGGAACAGCAGGATCGAGGCCGCGTAGAGCAGGGTGAACAGGGCCACCAGATAATCGAGGGGCTGCCCGTTCAGCCACCACGCCGCGGCGGCGCCGACCGCGATCGGCACCATCGGGCCGAAGCCGAAGACGATGTCGAGCCACGGGATCCGGCGCGGCTCGTGCGTGGTCAGGGTGCGTCCGGTGACGTCGTCGCGCATGGGAGTCGGGCGGGGCTTTCAGGGCGGAGATCTGCTGCAGTGCAGCGCCGGGACGGGCAACGGTCGCGCGCCGGCACGGTTCCGGAACCGGCCCGAAAGCCGTCTCCCGGCGTCGGCCTGTCTAGCGCCGGCGGAGCGTCGCGGCGAGCCCCGGAAGCGGGCCGCGCGGGGGCCTTGAGGTCGGGGAAAAAAGGCGTTATCTGTGCGGGGCCCTCATCACAAGGTCTGCGCCGCAGCGCGCCCGTGAGCCTTGAGGGTCCTGCCAAATCGGTTTCGCCACCCTGATCCACGGGCCCCTCGCCGCAGCGCGGCCCGCCCTTCAGCGCCCGTCCCCCGGGTGCTTGGCACAGAACCGGCCCTCCCACCTTCTTCGTCGGTTGCAAGACACCCCATGACGCCACACCCCGACGACCTCGCCGATATCGAGACCGTGGAGCCGGCCGAGATGCCGGCCGCCCTCGTCGGCGTCCGCGAGGTCAAGCTCCAGGACCTCAAGTCGAAGACGCCGACCGACCTGACGGCCTTCGCCGAGGAGGTCGAGGTCGAGAACGCCTCGACCATGCGCAAGCAGGAGCTGATGTTCGCGATCCTGAAGCAGCTCGCTGCCAAGGAGGTCGAGATCATCGGCTCGGGCACCGTCGAGGTGCTGCAGGACGGCTTCGGCTTCCTGCGCTCCTCCGACTCGAACTACCTGCCTGGCCCGGACGACATCTACATCTCGCCGACCCAGATCCGCCGCTTCGGCCTGCGGACCGGCGACACCGTCGAGGGCCCGATCCGCGGCCCCAAGGACGGCGAGCGCTACTTCGCGCTGCTCAAGGTCAACACGATCAACTTCGAGAACCCCGAGAAGATCAAGCACAAGGTCCACTTCGACAACCTGACGCCGCTCTTCCCGACGAAGCGCTTCAAGCTCGAGCTGGACAACCCGACCAAGAAGGACTTCTCGCCGCGGATCATCGACATCGTGGCACCGATCGGCAAGGGCCAGCGCGCCCTGATCGTGGCGCCGCCGCGCACGGGTAAGACCGTGCTGATGCAGAACATCGCCCAGTCGATCACCTTGAACCATCCCGAGTGCTACCTGATCGTGCTGCTCATCGACGAGCGGCCCGAGGAGGTCACCGACATGCAGCGCTCGGTGAAGGGCGAGGTCATCGCCTCGACCTTCGACGAGCCGGCCACCCGCCACGTGCAGGTCGCCGAGATGGTGATCGAGAAGGCCAAGCGCCTCGTGGAGCACGGGCGCGACGTGGTGATCCTGCTGGATTCCATCACCCGCCTCGGCCGCGCCTACAACACGGTGGTGCCGTCCTCCGGCAAGGTGCTGACCGGCGGCGTGGACGCCAACGCCCTGCAGCGGCCCAAGCGCTTCTTCGGCGCCGCCCGCAACATCGAGGAGGGCGGCTCGCTCTCGATCATCGCCACCGCGCTGATCGACACCGGCTCGCGCATGGACGAGGTGATCTTCGAGGAGTTCAAGGGCACCGGCAATTCCGAGATCATCCTGGACCGCAAGGTCTCCGACAAGCGCATCTTCCCGGCGATCGACATCACCCGCTCCGGCACCCGCAAGGAGGAGCTGCTGGTCCCGCCGGATTCGCTCAAGAAGACCTACGTGCTGCGCCGCATCCTCAACCCGATGGGCGTCACCGACGCGATCGAGTTCCTGCTCGACAAGCTGCGCCAGACCAAGAGCAACGGCGACTTCTTCGACTCGATGAACACCTGAGGCGGCGGTCAACGGCCATCCCAACCCGCACCCTCATCCTGAGACGCGGCGAAGCCGCCTCGAAGGAGGGCTCCGGGGCTCGCGGCGCTGTCTGGAGGCCTCCTTCGAGGCCTCCGCTGCGCTCCGGCACCTCAGGATGAGGTGGTGGGTCGGACGGCCGGTGCGCCTCTGCCTCTGTCCCGCCGCGGTACGAAAACCAGCGGCTGGGCAATACACCCGTTGACTGTCTCCTAACCGGTCCCTGCCAAGGTCCTATTCGGGCGCCAGGTTGCGTATCGGCGCCGCGACAGCCCCGCCGCCCGGTCGATCCCGGCGGCGGGGCTCGTCGCAGCCCGGCTTGCACACACGCCCGGATCCGTGACACTGGCGCGATGCCCCGCTCGCCCTGGACCGGCTCGGCCCCGCTCCTCCTCGCCTCGACCAGCCCGACCCGGCGCCTCCTGCTGGAGAGCGCCGCCCTGCCGGTCGAGATCGCGTCGCCCGATGTCGACGAGCGCGCCCTGGAGGCGGCGCGCGCCGGCCTGTCCCCGCCCGAACTCGCCCTGGTGCTCGCCCGCGCCAAGGCCGAAGCGGTGGCGGCACGCTTCCCGGGGCGGGTCGTGCTCGGCGCCGACCAAGTGCTCGATTGCGACGGCACCGTGTTCCACAAACCGGCCGATGCCGAGGCCGCCCGGGCGCAGCTCGCCCGCCTGTCCGGCCGGACCCACGCCTTGCATTCCGCCGTGGTCCTGGCCGGGGCGGTGCGGGACGCCTTCGTGGAGACCGCCCGGCTGACCCTGCGCCCCCTCGATGACCGGGCGATCGCGGCCTATGTGGAGTGCGCCGGCGCGGAGCGCGTGCGGGCGAGCGTCGGCGGCTACCAGCTCGAAGGGCCGGGGATCCACCTGTTCGAATCGGTGGCCGGGGACCACAGCACCGTGCTGGGCCTGCCGCTGCTGCCGCTCCTCGCCCGCCTGCGCGCCGCCGGCTACTTGGCCTTCTGAAGGAGCAGCTTTTGGCCGGACACGACCATTCGCATGGCGGCCATTCACACGGCAGCCACGGGCACGGCGGTCATGCCCATGGCGGCCACGCGCACGCACACGCGCCAAAGGATTTCGGCACGGCCTTCGCCATCGGCATCGTGCTCAACACCGCCTTCGTGGTGGTCGAGGCGGCCTACGGCTACCTCAGCAACTCCATGTCCCTCGTGGCCGATGCCGGCCACAACCTGTCGGACGTTCTGGGTCTCGCGGCGGCCTGGATCGCCGCCATCCTGGTGCGCCGGCGGGCCACCGCACGCTTCACCTACGGCTATCGCGGCTCCTCGATCCTGGCCGCCCTGTTCAACGCCGTGTTCCTGCTGATCGCCATGGGGGCGGTGATCTGGGAGGCGCTGGTCCGGCTGGTCCACCCCGAGCCCGTGGCGGGCACGACCGTGATGGTAGTGGCCGCGATCGGGATCCTGGTGAACGGCCTGACCGCGTGGCTGTTCGCCAGCGGCGCCAAGGGCGACATCAACGTCCGCGGCGCCTTCCTGCACATGGCGGCCGATGCCGCGGTCTCGGCCGGCGTCGTGGTGGCCGGCCTCGTGATCCAGCTCACCGGCCTCGCTTGGCTCGACCCGGCGGTCAGCCTCGTGATCGCGGCCCTGGTCGTCTGGGCGACCTGGGGCCTGCTGCGCGACAGCGTGGCCATGTCCCTCGACGCCGTGCCGCCGGAGATCTCCCCGGACGCGGTGACGGGCTTCCTCCTCGGCCGGCCCGGCGTCGCCGGCCTCCACGACCTGCATATCTGGCCCATGAGCACCACCAGCGTCGCCCTGACGGTCCATCTCGTGATGGCAGAGGGTCATCAGGCCCACCGCCTGCCCGGCAACGGCTTCCTCGCCGAGACCGCCGAGGGCCTGCGCGCGCGTTTCGGCATCGGCCACGCGACCCTGCAGATCGAGGAGGCCGGCGGCCCGGCCTGCCGCCTCGCGCAGGATTGCGCGGCATGAGCGAGTCTCCGAGCGCTCTGCCTGACGCGCGCGGCACCGAGCGCCGCGCCTTCGTGGTCGGCCACCCGATCGCGCATTCGCGCTCGCCGCTGATCCACGGCCACTGGCTCGCCGAGCACGGCATTTCCGGCTCCTACGAGCGCCTGGACGTGGCACCGGAGGCATTCTCGGCGTTCGTCCGGGCCCTGCCCGCCTCCGGCTACCGGGGCGGCAACGTCACCATCCCCCACAAGGAGGCGGCCTTCGCGTTGGCCGACACGCTCACGCCGCGGGCGAAAGCAATCGGGGCGGTCAACACCCTGGTGGTCGAACCCGACGGCCGGATCCGCGGCGACAACACCGACGCGCCGGGCTTCTGCGCCCATCTCGACCAGAGCCTGGGCGCGGCCTGGCCGGAGCGCGCGGGCGGCACCGCCGTGGTGCTCGGGGCCGGCGGCGCCGCGCGGGCGATCGTGGTCGGCCTCGCCGAGCGCGGGGTCCGGCGCATCCGGGTTGCCAACCGCACGGCGTCCCGGGCCGAGGCGGTGGCGGCCCTGGCGCCGGGCATCGGCGAACCCCTCGCCTGGGACGACCTGCCGGCGGCGCTGGCGGGGGCCGGGCTCCTGGTCAACACCACGGCGCTCGGCATGAAGGGGCAGCCGCCCCTCGTCCTCGACCTCGCCCCGATGCCGGCGGACGCGGCCGTGGCCGATATCGTCTACGCGCCCCTGGAGACGGACCTCCTCGCCGCCGCGCGCCGGCGCGGGCTCGCGGCCGTGGACGGGCTCGGTATGCTGCTGCACCAGGCGGTGCCGGGCTTCGAAGCCTGGTTCGGCCTGCGCCCCGCGGTCACCCCGGCCCTGCGCGACCGGATCGTGGCGGATCTCGCACCATGAGGCCGAAGGCCGGATCTCACCCGATGAGGCCGAAGGCCGGTTCCGGGCCCGTCATCCTCGGGCTGACCGGTTCGATCGGCATGGGCAAGTCGGCCACCGCGGCGATGTTCGCGCGGCTCGGCGTCCCGGTCCACGACGCCGACGCCGCCGTCCACGCCTTCTACGGGCCCGGCGGCGCGGCCGCGGCGGCGATCGGACAGACCTTTCCCGGCGTGCTCGACGCGGAAGGCGGCGTCGACCGAACCCGGCTGCGCGCCGCCGTGCTCGACGCACCGGACCGGATGGCGGCCCTGGAGGCGATCGTCCACCCGCTGGTCCGGGCGGCGAGCACGGACTTCCTGGCCCGGTACGCGGACGCGCCCCTCGTCGTCCTCGACATCCCGCTCCTCTACGAGACCGGCGGCGCGGGCCGCTGCGACGCGGTCGCCGTGGTGAGCGCCCCGCCCGAAATTCAGCGCGCCCGGGTCCTGGCCCGTCCCGGCATGGATGAAGCGGCCTTCGCGGCGATCCTGGCCAAGCAGATGCCCGATGCCGAGAAGCGCGCCCGGGCGGATTTCGTCATCGACACGAGCCGGGGTTTCCCCGCCGCCGAGGCCGCGGTGGCGCGGATCGTGGCCGCGCTCACGGAGAGGCGTGCGCCGCCGCACCGGGCCGGCGGGTGATCCGGCCGCGCCCTTGCCTATCTGCAGGTGCAGTGCGGGGGTGAACCGAGCGCAGGATAGACGGCATGGCGCGGCGTTTCAGAAGGATCGGTCCGGTTCGCTCCGGCGGCGTCGTGGCGACGATCCTGGCTGCCATGCTGGCGCTGCCCGCCGCACCTGCCCAGGCCCAGTACGCCACTGCCTGCCCGCCGCCGAAGAAATTCGCCGCGGGCGCCTGCGTCACCGCCTGTCCGGCCGGGTACGAGGACCAGGGCCGCGTCTGCGTCTACCGCAACATGTCCCGGTGACCGGCAGACCGAGCTTGTGCGACCGTGATCGGTCTCGGCATAACCTTCGCTGGAGCAACTGCCCTGCGGTGAGAGGCACGGGAGCTTAACCGCGCCGGGCTATCGGGCTAGAATCCGTCTCTCACCTGCGAGCCGCGAGACCCATGCTGCGCGAGATCGTCCTCGACACCGAGACCACCGGCACGGAGGCGAAGGGCGGCGACCGGCTGATCGAGATCGGCGCCGTCGAGCTCCTCAACCACATCCCCACGGGCCGGACCTTCCACCGCTACTGCAACCCGCAGCGGGCGGTCTCCGAGGGTGCGTTCAACGTCCACGGCCTGTCCGACGCGTTCCTGTCCGACAAGCCGGTCTTCGCCGAGATCGTCGGCGAGCTGCTGGACTTCCTCGCCGACGGGCGCCTCGTCATCCACAACGCGCCCTTCGACGTCGGCTTCCTCAACATGGAATACGCGCGGCTCGGGGACCGCGCCCCGCCGCCGATCCGGTTGGAGGACGTGGTCGACACCCTGCCGATGGCCCGGCGCAAGCACCCGGGGGCGGCCAACAATCTCGACGCCCTCTGCTCCCGCTACGGCATCGACAACACCAAGCGCACCAAGCACGGGGCGCTCCTCGACGCGCAGATCCTCGCGGAGGTCTATGTCGAGCTGCTCGGCGGCAAGCAGACCAGCCTCGGGCTGCTCGCGGCGGAGGTCGCCGCTCCCGTCGCCGGATCGGCGGCGCGACAGACGAGTTCCGCAACGCCCCGCCCCTACCGCAGCCGGCTGACCGAGGCGGAGCGCGCCCGTCACGACAGCTTCCGGGCCAGCCTCGGTCCCGCCGCGATCTGGGCCGATTACATCGGCGCGGACGACCCCGCCTGATCCGCCGACCTCTCCGCGTGACGCCGGATCAGGAGACCGCAGGGTTGCGCCGGGGGCTGTTGCCGCAGCGCACATCGGCGTTTATTGCAATGCACAATACGGGGCCGACGTCCCATCTGGCGAGCGGGTGAGGATCGGCCCTGCGGCGGCGCAGACGTGCCGGGCCTGACCGCGGCAGCAATCCTGAGGCAACGAGGCGCGCACGCATGACCGAGGATTTCGGCAGCCGCGACGAGAAGGGCGGCGCTTCGCCGTTCACCGACATGATCGAGGCCACCCGCCTCACCGGCCTCGGTCGCCTGGAGGAGGCGACCGCCCTGATCCAGCGCAGCCTCGCGGGTCAGAAGGCTGCGCCCCCCGCCACCACCCCCGCCGGCGAGAACCGGGCCGAGACCGCGCGGAGTGCCGCGCCGGAATCCGGCGCCCGGGTGCGCGAGGTGATGGGCGAGGTGGTCGGTCAGGTCGTGCGCGGCCTCGCGCCGGTGCTGAAGGGCCTCGGTCATCCCCTGCGGCAGCCCGCGCCGGCCGACGAGCGGAAATCGGCCGCCGGCAGCGGCTTCGTGCCTTTGAGCTACACCGATGCCGCCGGCAGCCGCGACTACAAGCTGTTCATCCCAAGCCATCCGGAGGCGTCGGCGCCGCTGATCGTGATGCTGCACGGCTGCACGCAGAACCCGGACGATTTCGCCGCCGGCACCGGCATGAACGCCCTGGCCGAGCGTGCGGGCGTGTTCGTTGCCTATCCGGCCCAGAGCCGTCAGGCCCACGCGCAGCGCTGCTGGAACTGGTACGAGCCGCGGGACCAGGCCCGCGGCTCCGGCGAGCCGGCGATCATCGCGGGGCTCACCCGCGCGGTGATGGCCGAACATCCGATCGACCCGGCCCGGGTCTACATCGCCGGCCTGTCGGCGGGGGGCGCGGCCGCCCTCAACATCGCCCGCGCCTATCCGGACCTCTACGCCGCCGTGGGCGTCCATTCGGGCCTCGCGGCCGGCTGCGCCCGCGATCTCGGCTCGGCGCTGATGGCCATGCAGGTCGGCGCGCCGGGTCTCGGCACGACGACGCCGTTCGGCGCCCCGGCCGCGGCGACGCGGGTGCCGACGATCGTCTTCCACGGCGAGGATGACGGCACGGTGAGCGTGCGCAACGCCGATCAGGTCCTCGCGCAGGCGAGCATCGCCGGGCTGACGGCGCGGTCCGAGACCATCGAGGGTCGCGGCCATCCCTTCACCCGCACCCGCTACCTGGACGAGACCGGCCGGGCCGTGGTCGAGGATTGGCGGGTGCGCGGCGCCGGCCACGCCTGGTCGGGCGGCCGCCCGGAGGGCAGCTACACGGATCGCGAGGGACCCGACGCCTCCCGCGCCATGCTCGACTTCTTCGCCGAGCACCGGCTGGGCCCGCAACGCCGGTAACGGGTTTCCAAAGGGCCGCGGCCTCTGGCGGGTTGCCGGGGCGGAGCCCTGGCCTCTGAACGGGCTTCGCCCGCTTGCAGGGCTCCGCCCTGCACCCGCAAAAGGTCCCGGACCTTTTGAAACCCGAGAAATTTCCACGGACCATCATGACCGCCATCCCGACCCTGAACGGCCTCGCCGAGATCGCCGACCGGTACGACCTGATCCTCTGCGACGTCTGGGGCGTGCTGCATGACGGCCAGAAGGCCCATACGGCCGCCGGCGAGGCGCTGATCCGCTTCCGTACTCTCCC
Organism: Methylobacterium sp. FW102-HT35C08; assembly: GCF_058790235.1. Taxonomy (NCBI): domain Bacteria; kingdom Pseudomonadati; phylum Pseudomonadota; class Alphaproteobacteria; order Hyphomicrobiales; family Methylobacteriaceae; genus Methylobacterium; species Methylobacterium sp. FW102-HT35C08. The sequence continues at coordinate 4,860,262 of NZ_JBYTCL010000002.1, forward strand.
CGGCGACCGGCCCCGCCGGGTGGTGCTCGTCTCGAACGCGCCCCGGCCCGGAGACGGCGTCGGCCGCATCCTCGACCGGTTCGGGGTGCCGCGGGAGGCCTACGACGCGATCCTGACCTCGGGCGACCTCACCCACGACCTGATCGCCGCCCGCCCCGGCGCCCGGATCCGGCATCTCGGGCCGGAGCGCGACCTCGGCATCTTCCGGGGGCTCGATCTCAGCCTCGTCCCGGAGGCGGAAGCCGACCTGATCGTCTGCACCGGCCTGTTCGACGACCGCAGCGAGACCGCGGACGATTACCGGCCGGAGCTCGAGCGCCTCGCCGCCCGCGGGCTGACGCTGATCTGCGCCAATCCCGATCTCGTGGTCGAGAGCGGCAACCGGCTGATCCCCTGCGCGGGCCTGATCGCGGCGGCCTACGCGGAGATCGGCGGCGCGGTGGTCTATGCTGGCAAGCCGCACCGCCCGGTCTACGAGGCGGCGCTCGCCAAGGGGCGTGATCTGGGTGGCGCGCCCGTCGATCCGGCCCGGGTGCTGGCGATCGGCGACGCGATCCGCACCGATATCGCCGGCGCGCGGGGCTTCGGCATCGCGAGCCTGCTGGTGGCCCGGGGCATCCACGCGGAGGAACTCGGCGTCACGGCCGAGCACCACCGGCTTGGCGACGTGGCGGACTGGCTCGGGCAGCAGGCGGTGCACCCGGACGCGGTGATCGAGCGGCTGGTCTGGTAGCGGCCCGCGCGGGCGACCCCGCTCACCCGCTGCGGGAAAGCGTCCGGTCGAACAGGGCCAGCATCGCCGTCCAGCCGCGCGCTGCGGCGGCCCGGTCGTAGACCGGGAAATCCGGCATCATCCAGCCATGCGCGGCGGGGTAGGTCTCCGCCCCGTAGCGGGTGCCCGCCGCCGACAGCGCCCCTTCCAGCCGCTCGGCCATCTCGGGCGGGTAGCTGCCGTCGTTCTCGGCCGCCGCGATGTAGAGCTCGGCCTTCAGCTGCGGCGCGAGGCGGTGGGGGCTCGCCGGATCGTCGGTGGCGAGATTGCCGCCGTGGAAGCTCGCCGCGGCCGCGAACCGGTCGGGATAGGTCGCGGCCGTGGTCAGCGCCATGCGGCCGCCCATGCAGAAGCCCACCGCCCCGACCTTCCGGCCGGCGACGTCGCCGCGCGTGTCGAGATAGGCGAGCAGGGCGCCGGTATCCGCCGCCGCCTTGACGGCGTCGATCGTGGCCATCAGCGGGCCCAGGATCGCGCGGAAGTCGCCCTTGAACACCTCCGCGGGCACGAACGGCGCGTAGGGTCCGTAGCGGTAGAACAGGTCCGGCAGCAGCACGACGTAGCCGCCGGCCGCGAGCTGCCGCGCCATGTCGACCAGGGGCGGCCGGATGCCGCCGGCATCCATTTAGAGGATCACGGCGGGGCAGGGTCCGGCGCCGTCCGGCGTGACCACCTGCGTCGGGCACACGCCGTCCCGGGTCTGGATCGCGACGTGCTCAACGCGCATGCGGTGTTCCTCACCGGGGGCCGGACCCTTCTGCGCCCGGCCGCCGGAAACCGCCAGGGGGCGATCGTGGCCGACCGGTCCGGTTTGTCGCCGGCCCGTTCCTGGCCGATGGTCCCCGCGCGTCGTACCGCCGCGTCTCCGGCGCGACGCTGCGGATCCCGAGCCACATGGCCCAACCCCACCTGGCCCAACCCCACATGGCCCAACCAAGAAAGCGGTGCCGATGACCGAGCCTCTCTCTGCCGCGCACCACGCCCGGACCATCCTGACCGCGCACGAGCATCGCCGCCAGATCCCGCCGCTGACCGGGTGGGATCGGGCCCTCGACCTGCCGGCCGCCTACCGGGTAGCCGAGGAGGTCCGGCGCCTGCGCGCCGCGCGGGGCGAGCGGGCCATCGGCCGCAAGATCGGCTTCACCAACACGACGCTCTGGGACCGCTACGGCGTCCACGCGCCGATCTGGGGTCACGTCTACGACACCACCCTGCGCGACCGGGACGCGCTGCCGGGTCCGGTCGCTCTGGCGGCCTTCGTGGAACCCCGGATCGAGGCCGAGATCGTGTTCGGGCTGGCCCGCGCGCCCGAGCCCGGCATGGACGCACAGGCCCTGATCGGCTGCCTCGACTGGGCGGCCGCCGGCTTCGAGATCGTGCAGTCGCTCTATCCCGGCTGGCGTTTCGCGGCCCCCGACACGGTCGCGGCCTTCGGGCTGCACGGGCTGCTGGTGGTCGGCGAGCGCGTGCGGATCGCCCCCGCGGACCGGAAGGCCTGGATCGGCCGCCTCGCGAATTTCACCGTCGACCTGCTGCGGGACGGGGCGGTCGCGGACCGGGGCGGCGGCCGGAACGTCCTCGGCACCGGCCCCCTCGCGGCCCTTGGCCATCTCGTCGATGTGCTGGCTAACGATCTGGACGCCCCGCCGCTCGCGGCCGGCGAGATCGTCACCACCGGCACCCTGACCGACGCGCTGCCGATCGCCTCTGGGCAAAGCTGGCGCGCGCGGCTCGACGGGCTGCCGCTTCCCGGCATCGACCTTGCGATGATCTGAAGAGCCCGGTGCGGGTTGGTGTAGGATAGTGGTGCTTCTTCCGGAGCGGCTGCCGGAATCAGGCATTGGCGATAGTTAGCCGACATGCCACATGCGGAAACATGCCTGGTCGCCCGCGGAGACGTTACACGGCCTTCCTCGTCTCCGTCGCGGCGGAACGGTCGCGCGGCAACGGGTCGGGCACCCTCGTCTACGCGGTGATGAAGCCCGGTCCCGAGGAGGCGCTGGAGGCGGTGCGCGCACGGGTCGATCCCCAGGCCGCCCTGGCCATCGTGGGCAGCCTGTCGACCCGGATCGCCAAGGCGCTCAAGCTGAAACCCGACGAGCCGCGCCCGGTGTGACGCCCTAGGCCTCTATCCCCTTCGAGTCTGAACCCATTCGGGTTGAGCGTGAGGTGGCTGCTTCCGAGCCATCGCGGTCATGACGCGATACGAATTGCTTTCCCGCGAGCAGACACTCCACTGGCCGGATGCGGATCAATCGAGCCGAACTAGCTGATCTCGGAACCTTCCTCGCCATCGCACGCCACCGAAGCTTTCGGCGTGCGGGTCTGGAGCTTGGCGTCAGCGCCTCTGCGCTTAGCCACGCGCTCAAGGCGATGGAGGCGCGCCTCGGCGTCCGCCTCGTCAACCGCACCAGCCGCAGCGTCACACTCACGGCGGCAGGAGAAGATCTGCTCGTTTCGCTGGATGCGCCATTCGCGGCCATCGGCTCCGCGCTCGATGTGCTCAACCAGCACCGTGAACCGACGAAAGCGACCGGACGGATCCGCCTCAACGTGCTCGAACATGCGAGCACGTTGCTGCTCGCCCCGGTGCTGCCCCTCTTCCATGAACGGCACCCGAGGATCGAGATCGACGTTCGGGTGTCCAACGACCTGCTCGATGTCGTGGATACCGGCGCCGATGCAGGCATCCGCTACGGCGGGACCGTCCCTCAGGACATGATAGCTCAACGCCTGTCCGCCGATTTGCGCTGGGTCGTGGTCGGCTCTCCAGCCTATCTCGATCTGCACGGCACGCCCGAACATCCGAGTGACCTCGCGGCTCACCGATGCCTGCGCATTCGCCTCGGCGACGAGAGCCTGTACCGGTGGGAGTTCGAGAGGAAGGACGAGGCCATCGCGCTTGATGCCCCAGGCGCCGTGACGCTCGACAACACGCAATTCGCCCTGTCGCTCACGGTGTCCGGCGGCGGCCTCGCCTATCTCCCGGAGGCGTGCGTCGGCCCCTCGATCGCTCGCGGCGAGCTTCGCGTCGTTCTAGCGGATTGGGCCCCTCTTGGGCCCGGCTTCCACATCTACTATCCCGGCCGTCGCCAACTTCCGACAGGTTTGCGACTCTTCATAGACGTGATCCGCGAGGTGAAGCCGCTCGGCCTGTAGCGCCGGCGTCCTCCGACGATGAGCACCGCTCATCGCTTCGTTGAGGGCCGAGCGGCTGATCGTCGGCCTGCGCGATGTCTAGGTCTGGTCCAGCAGGATCAGCCGAGAGATCGAGACATGCATCGCTTCACCGGGAGAACCGCGTTCATCACAGGCGCGGCCAGCGGCATCGGCCGTGCCTCGGCCATTGCGTTCGCGCGAGAAGGCGCGCGGGTGGCGATCACCGACCGCACGGAGGGTGCACTCGACCAGCTTCGCACCGACATCGAGGCGGCGGGCAGCGAAGTCCTCGCGATCCGGTGCGACGTGTCGGTGCCGGAGGACGTCGAGGAGGCGGTCGCCAAAACCGTCGAGCGGTTCGGCCGCCTCGACTGCGCCTTCAACAACGCCGGCGTCGAGAACAAGGCCGCGCCCGTCCACGAGATCGCCCTTGACGAATGGGACCGCATCCTGGGCATCAACCTGCGCGGCACGTTCGTGTGCATGAAGCACGAGATCGCGCAGATGCTGCGCCAGGGCGGCGGCGTGGTCGTCAACACCTCGTCCGGCGCCGGTATCCGGGGCGTGGCGGGCGGCGCGAGCTATGCTGCCTCGAAGCATGCCCTGATCGGCCTCACCAAGTCGGCCGCTCTTGACTACGCGAAGGCGGGCATCCGGGTGAATGCCGTCCTGCCCGGAAACATCGAGACGCCGATGATGGACCGCTTCACTGGCGGCGACATCCAGAAGGCGATCGACCTTGAGCCGGTTGGCCGGCTCGGCAAGCCCGAGGAGATCGCCGAAGCCGTCCTCTGGATGTGCTCGGACCTCGGTGCGTTCGTCACAGGTGCATCGATCTCTGTCGATGGCGGCTGGTCGCTCTGACGTTTACTGCGAACGATGGAGGATAGGTCTCATGGACATCAAGCGCAGCGGAACTCAACCCTCGGGCGCGGGGCCCAGTGAATGGTTCACCGGTACGGTGCGGATCGATCCGCTTCACAGCGCGCCAGATCCGGCCCGCGTCGCGATGGCTAGCGTGACATTCGAACCGGGCGCACGGACGGCATGGCACACGCACCCGCTTGGCCAGACGCTGATCGTCACGTTCGGGCGCGGATGGGTTCAGCGCGAGGGCGGCCCCATCGAGGAGATCGCACCGGGCGACGTCGTCTGGTTCGAGCCGGACGAGAAGCATTGGCACGGCGCCAGTGCGAACACGGCGATGACGCACATCGCGATCCAAGAGCGTCTCGACGGCAAGGCCGTGACATGGATGGAGCAGGTGACCGAAGGGGAGTATTCCGGGTCCTGAACGCGGGCGACGAGGTCCGCTTTCGGCGATACGACGCCAAGAGCGGACCGGCGGGTTTCCACCCCTCTCGGACATCACCCCGGCTAAGCCGATGTCGCTCAGACCCGTCCTCAATCCACCGCCAGCCGGTAGCCGACGCCCCGGACCGTCTGCAGGAACAGTGGGTTGGCGGGATCGACTTCGGTCTTGCGGCGCAGGCGGTTGATCTGGACGTCGACCGTGCGCTCCATGGCCGCCCCGCCGGAGCCGGCGAGCTGCTCCCGCTCGACATTGCCGCCCCCGGCCATGGCCAGGATCGTCAGGATCTCGCGCTCGCGGTCGGTGATGCGGATCAGCTCGTCATCCCGGCGCAGCTCGCCCCGGTCGATCCGGAACGCGAACGGCCCGAAGGTCACGGCCTCGGCGGCCGCCGCACGCGGGCGCACGCCGCGCTGGATGATGTTGTTCAGCCGGAGCGTCAGCTCCCGGGGCTCGAAGGGCTTGGGCAGGTAATCGTCCGCGCCGATCTCCAGGCCCATCACCCGGTCGTTCGGGTTGGAGCGGGCGGTGAGCATCAGGATCGGCACCCGGGAGGTCTCGCGCACGCTGCGGGCGTAGTCGAAGCCGTTCTCGCCGGGCATCATCACGTCGAGCACCATCGCGTCGAACACGACGCTCTGGGCCCGGGCCCGGGCCTCGGCGGCGCTCGCCGCCGTGGTGACCCGGAACCCCTGGTCGGTGAGGTAGCGGGCGAGCAGGTCGCGCAGGCGGCGGTCGTCGTCGACCACGAGGACGTGCGGCGCCTCGTCGGGCAGCTCGGCCCGGGCGGCCGTCACGCGCCGCCCCCGCCGGTCGCGCGGAAATCGGCCGCGCGCGGGTCGGCTGCACGGGTATCGGCCGCGCTCCCGCGCCGCGCCATCAGGCGCTGGACCGCCGGGCGGTCCTCCGGCTCGATCATCGCCATCAGGAAGTCCTCCGGGGAGCCCCGCGCGTCCGGTGCGGCGAGGGCCCGGGCGAGGCGGCGCGCCTGGACCCGCGTGAGGTCGGCCGCGAGCCCGGCGCCGGCCTCCGTGCAGTACAGGAGGCGCTGGCGCCGGTCGCTCGAACCCGGCTTCTGCGCGATGTAGCCCTGCCCGATCAGGTCCTTGAGCACCCGGTTCAGGCTTTGCTTGGTGATGCGCAGGATGTCGAGGAGTTCGGCGATGGTCAGGCCCGGATAGCGGTCGACGAAGTGCAGCACCCGGTGGTGGGCCCGGCCGAAGCCGTAATCCGCCAGGATCCGGTCGGGATCGCCCACGAAATCCCGGTAGGCGAAGAACAGGAGCTCGATCAGGTCGTCGCTGCCGAGGGTCGCCGGTGGGGCGCCCGGGACGGGCTTGGCCGCGAAGGACCCTTCGCGCGGGGCTGTCCGTGTCACGGCGCGGCCGCTCCCAACGGGTGATAGGTCAGTCTTCGTGACGTTTCCCAAGCACGGCCGGGCCCGTCAACCCTGATCGCCGCCGATCGGTGTCGCGACGTTGACCTTGCCACTATGGCAAGCCCCAGCGTGCCCGAATCGACGCTGGATCGGCACGTGTGCGGAGGGGAAACAGGCATGCGACATCTTGGGCCGGCCCTGGGCCTCGGGCTCGTTCTGACCGCGAGCACGGCCCTCGCCCAGCATTCAGCTCACAGTTCGTCCGCACATGGACCCGGGGGCGACCCGCCGGCGACGCAGGGCTTCAAGGCCGCGCACGGCGCGATGATGCGCGCCATGGCGGTCCCCTATACGGGGGATCCCGACGTCGATTTCCGGCTTCAGATGATCCCGCACCACCAGGGCGCGATCGCGATGGCGCAGGTCGCCCTCGTGCACGCGACCGATCCCTGGACCCGTCAGCTCGCCGAGGCGGTCATCGTCGAGCAGCAGCGCGAGATTGCCGAGATGGAGGCCTGGCTCACCCGGCGGGGCGTCGCCGTGCCGGCCGGCGGGGCGCCGCAGCACGTCCTGACGGCGGAGTCGTTCCGGAGCTAGTCTGCCGAGGCCGGGACCCGCGCGGAGATGCGCGGCCAGTCCTGGGCACCGGGCGCAGGCATCCGCTAGCGCGCCGCGCCCGGCGCAGGCTTGCCGGAGGTCGGATCGCTCCGCTACGCATCCCGGGTTGGGCGGACGGAGCGACCGAGAGCATGGCCGAGGCAGCTGAACCGGGCCCGCGCCGCCTGTGGATCCGCGATCCGCTCGCCATTCTGGCCGAGGGGGCCGGCGGCGGGGTGGTGGTCGCGGGAACCCGGATCGTCGAGCACGTGCCGGCGGGTGCCCGTCCCGCAGCGCCCGTCGACGAGACCTTCGACGCGTCGCGCCACGTGGTCATCCCCGGGCTGATCAACACCCACCATCACGCCTTCCAGACGCTGACCCGCGCGCATCCGCTCGCGATCAACAAGCCGCTCTTCCCCTGGCTGAAGGCGCTCTACACGGTCTGGGGGCGGATCACCCCGGAGGCGTTCCGGCTCGCCACGCAGGTGGCTTTCACCGAGCTGCTGCTCTCGGGCTGCACCACCGCGGGCGACCACCATTACCTGTTCCCGAAGGGCCTGGAGAATTCGATGGACGTCCAGGTCGCGGAGGCCCGGGCCCTCGGGATCCGCGCCGCCATCACCCGCGGCTCCATGAGCCTGTCCGACCGGGAGGGCGGCCTGCCCCCTGCGGCGCTGACGCAGGACGACGACACGATCCTCGCCGATTGCGAGCGGGTGCTGAACCTGTTCCACGATCCCGCCCCGGGCGCGATGGTGCAGGTCGCGCTCGCGCCGTGCTCGCCCTTCGCGGTGACCAAGCGCCTGATGTGCGAGAGCGCCACGCTGGCCGCCCGGCACGCGTGCCGGCTCCACACCCATCTCGGCGAGACGCTGGACGAGGACGAATACTGTCAGTCGATGTTCGGCTGCCGGCCGGTGGAGTATCTGGAGGAGGTCGGCTGGCTGAGCGACCGGGTCTGGCTCGCCCACGGCATCCACTTCACCGATGCCGAGGTCGCGCGCCTGGGCAAGGCCGGCGTCGGCGTGTGCCACTGCCCGACCTCGAACATGACTCTGGCGTCGGGCCGCTGCCGCACCTGCGACCTGGAGGCGGCGGGTTCGCCCGTCGGCCTCGGGGTCGACGGCTCGGCCTCGAACGACAGCTCGAACCTGATGGAGGGCGTGCGCCACGCGCTGATGATCAACCGGCTGACCTACGGGGCCGAGACCGTGACGCATCTCGACGCCCTGCGCTGGGCGACCGAGGGCTCGGCGGCGTGCCTCGGCCGCTCCGATATCGGCCGGATCGCGCTGGGCCGGGAGGCCGACCTGGCGCTGTTCACCCTGGACGAACTACGCTTCTCCGGCGCCCACGACCCGCTGGCGGCCCTGGTCCTGTGCGGCGCCACCCGGGCCGACCGGGTGATGGTGGCGGGTCAGTGGCGGGTGATCGACGGGCAGCCGCTCGGGGTCGATACCGGGCTGCTGCGCGAGGCCCATTCTCGGCTGGCGGTGGACTTGTTCGGGGGTGCCTAAGTCCCGGCTTCAAAAGGCCACGACCTTTTGCGGGTGCAGGGCAGAGCCCTGCGGACAGCGCGCGAATCTTGGACGGGGCGGCGAACATGGCAATCACCACCCTGACGAGCTCAGCCTTCGATCAGGATACCGAACGCGCCAAGAAAGCAGCAGCCGGTGGACCTGTGTTCATTACGGATCGCGGCCAGCCCACTCATGTCCTGCTCAGCTTCGCCGAGTACCGGCGACTCATGGGACAGGAGCCCCATTTCGTTGAGACCCTGGGGTGGCCGGAGGGCGTCGAAGATATCGCGATCGATTTCCCGCGTTCCAGCCCTCTGCCCGAGACAGCCGATCGCCCCTGACTGCCTCAGCGACAACCGGTATGTCCCTGCTGAACCTCTGGGACGGTCCTGCGCGGCCTTGAGCCACCCTCGAAGGCCGCGCAGGATCCTCAGAACAGCCCGTCGATCTGCCCGTTGGCATCCAGCCGGATCGTGTCGGCGGCCGGCACCCGGGGCAGGCCCGGCATGGTCATGATCTCCCCGCAGATCGCCACCACGAAGCCGGCGCCGGCCGAGAGCCGGACGTCGCGCACGCCGACGATGTGGCCCTCGGGCGCGCCCATCAGGGTCGGGTCGGTGGAGAACGAGTACTGGGTCTTGGCCATGCAGATCGGCAGGTGGCCGTAGCCGTCCTTCTCGAAGGTGGCGAGCTTGCCGGCGGCCTTGGTCTCGATCTGGATGTCGGCGGCGCCGTAGAGCTTGGTGGCGATCGCCCGGATCTTGTCGGTGAGGCGGCTCTCGGTCTCGTAGGCGTGCCGGATCGGCGCCGGCTCGGCCTCGCTGAGCTTCACCACCGCGCGGGCGAGCTCCTCGGCGCCGGCGCCGCCCTCGGCCCAGTGGCGACAGGTGATCGCCTCGACGTCGAGGCGCTCGCGGCACAGCTCTTTCAGCTTGGCGTGCTCGGCGTCGGTGTCGGCGTGGAAGTGGTTGACGCCGACCACCACCGGCAGGCCGAAGCCGCGCAGGTTGGTGACGTGCCGGGCGAGGTTGGCGAACCCCTTCTCCAGGGCGTCGATATTCTCGCCGCCCAGGTTCTTCTTGTCGACGCCGCCGTGCATCTTGAGGGCGCGGATCGTCGCCACGACCACGACGGCCGAGGGGACGAGGCCAGCCTGCCGGCACTTGATGTCCAAAAACTTCTCGGCACCGAGATCGGCGCCGAAGCCGGCCTCCGTCACCGTGTAGTCGGCGAGCCGCAGGCCGGCCCGCGTGGCGATCACCGAGTTGCAGCCATGGGCGATGTTGGCGAAGGGGCCGCCATGGATCAGCGCCGGGTTGCCCTCGAGCGTCTGCACGAGGTTCGGCTGCAGGGCGTCCTTGAGCAGCACCGTCATGGCGCCGGTGGCCTTCACGTCCTTGAGGGTGACGAGCTTGCGGTCGCGGGTTTCGGCGATGACGATCCGGCCGAGGCGCTCCTCCAGATCGGCGAGGTCACGCGCGAGGCAGAACACCGCCATCACCTCGGACGCCACCGTGATGTCGAACCCGTCCTCGCGGGGGAAGCCGTTGGCGACGCCGCCGAGCGACTGGGTGATCTGGCGGAGCGCGCGGTCGTTCATGTCGACGACCCGGCGCCAGTGGATGCGGCGGACGTCGATGTTGAGCTCGTTCGCCCAGTAGACGTGGTTGTCGATCAGCGCGGCCGCGAGGCTGTGGGCCGACGTGATGGCGTGGAAGTCGCCGGTGAAGTGCAGGTTGATCTGCTCCATCGGCACGACCTGCGCCTTGCCGCCGCCGGCGGCGCCGCCCTTCATGCCGAAGCACGGCCCGAGCGAGGGCTCGCGCAGGCAGATCATGGTCTTCTCGCCGATGCGGTTCAGGGCGTCGCCCAGACCCACCGTGGTGGTGGTCTTGCCCTCGCCGGCCGGGGTCGGAGAGATCGCGGTGACCAGCACGAGCTTGCCGGGCTTCCGGCTCTCCAGCCCGGCGATGTAGCCGTGGTCGATCTTGGCGATGTGCTTGCCGTAATTGTGGAGCGCGTCATCCGGGATGCCGAGCCTTTCGGCGACCTGCGCGATCGGCTTCAGGGTCGCGGCGCGGGCGATCTCGATGTCTGACGGCATGGGCGTTCCCTCCCTGGATTGCGGGCTCGGCGCCCGACCGCCGGCTGTTGCCGTGCGGGTGACCGGTCGTGCGGGCAGCCGCCCGCGAACGGCTGCGCACTGTGCGTCAAACCGTTCAGAAATGCGCGTCGATTTTTATGAGGTGGCCGACAAAATACTCTTGTCGATCCGGAAAGGATGGTCGCCCCGCCTCACAAGGGCTGACGGCGGCACGCTTAGGAAAATCCGTCTCCCTGTTGGCCGTCTACGGCCGGAGATCCACGCCGTCATTTCGGGACGCCGAAGGCGAGCCCAAAATCCAGAACCGCGCTCGGTGCCGGATCTTGGCGGGTCGGCGGCTCTGGATTCCGGGCTCCGCTGCGCGGCCCCGGAATGACAGGAGGAAGCGGCCGCGATGCGCCGGCACCGAGGAGAGAGTGAGCGATCCGAGAAGGACGGGCGCGGCTCCGTCAGCCCCCCGACTTCTTGGCCTTGTCGGCGGCGCCCGGCGCCTCGTGCGGCTGCGGCGCGCCCTTCGGCAGCTCCGGGTTCTCGGCGTTGTGCGGGGCGGCGACCGGGGCCGGCACAGTCTCGGCGGTGGCGGTCGGCTTCTCGATGTCGGGCAGGCCGTCCTTCAGCTTCGTGTTGATCTGCGCGAGGTCGTCCGGCTCGGGGTTCAGATCCTTGGCGTGCTGCCACTGGAACTTGCCCTCAAGGCGCCGGCCGGAGCGCCAGTAGGCGTCGCCCAGATGGTCGTTGATGGTCGGATCGCCGGGCTTCAGCTCGACCGCCTTCTCCAGTTCGCGCACCGCGTCGTCCCAGCGGCCAAGGCGGAAATAGGCCCAGCCGAGGCTGTCGACGATCATGCCGTCGCGGGGGCTCGCGTCGGCGGCCTGTTGCAGCAGCTTGAACGCCTCGTCGATGTTGGTGTTCTGGTCGACCCAGGAATAGCCCAGGTAGTTCATCACCTGCGCCTTGGCGGCCGGCTGACTGGCCGGCACCAGGGACAGGGCCTTCTTCAGGTCGGCCTCGGCCTTCGGCCATTGCTTGGCGCGCTCGTAGGCGGTGCCGCGGAAGTAGTAGGTCGTCCAGTAATTGGATTGCGGCCGGTCGCCGATCAGGTCGATGGCGCGGGTGTAGGTCGCCGCCGCCTCCTCGTACTTCTTGCGCGCGCGCTGGACGTTGCCGAGCGCGGTGATCACGTCGATGTCGTCCGGATGCGCCTTCATGGTGGCGTCGAGATGCTCGAGCGCCTCGTCGCCCTTGCCCATCTGCTCCAGGTTCTGGCCGATCTGGATATCGCCGTTGAGCTTGAGCGGGGAATTGGCGGGAATCTGCGCGTAGGCCTCGTTGGCGCGCTCGGGCTGCTTCATCCGGTCGAGGGTGTCGGCCAGCGTCAGCCGGGCGAGGGCGTGGTCGGGGGCGAGGTAGAGCGCCAGCCGCAGGTAGATCACGGCGGGCAGCTCGTCGCCCTGCGTCGAGCCCGCGGAGCCCAGCCCGTACAGCACCTCGGCGGCGCCCTCCTGGGCGTTGCCGATCAGGCGCGTGAGCGGCTTGCCGGCCTTGAGCTTGTCCAGGGCGTCGCGCACCAGCGGATGGCGGGGCGAGAGCTGGTCGAAATCGGAATAGGCCTGGATTGCCAGGTCGGTGCGGCCGAGGCTCGCCTCCATCCGCGCGTAGGCATCGACGATGCGCAGGGTGTTGCGGTCGGCCTCATAGGCCGCCTTCAGGCGGCGCTCGGCCTCGGCATTGTCGCCGGTCACCGCCGCGATCAGGCCGGCATGGTAGTCACGGAACGTGTTGTAGTAGCGCTCGCCGCGGAGCTTGTTGACCGTCTCCAGAGCCTTCTTGCCGTCACCGGCGCCGGCATACGACCAGGCGGTGAGCAGCGTCGCGGTGAGGTCGGTCGCAGCACCCCGGCCGCTGCGCGAAAAATTCTGGCGTGCGGCGGCCCATTGGCCGGCCTTGATCTGGCGCACCCCGAGGGAGAGGTTGGCGAGCCCGTTGGTCGGATCGCGGGCGATCAGCTTCTCGGCGGTGCGGAACGCGTCCGGCAGGGCGCCGTCGGCCAAGAGCGAGATGAAGGCGCGCTCGACGAGTTCCGCGTTGCGCGGGTCGGCCTTGACCGCCTCGCGGTAGAAGGTCGCCGCCGCTGCCGTGTCCCGGGACGCGCCCGCGATGTAGGCGGAGAGGAAGTTGCCCTCCAGCGAATCCGCGGGCTCGTAGTCGAGCACCGGGGTCGATTCCCTCGGCTGCGCGGCGAGCCCGGTCTGCGGAAGCCCGGCGGCGAGCAGCAGGGCGAGCGCCGAAACGCTCCGGCGGGCGCGAGATGTCATCATGAACCGATCGCGGCTCCTGGGCGCCGGCTCGCAAGTGGGCCGGGCGCGAGAATGGCGGGGCGTCCCCGAAAAAACGCTGGGGACACTGAACCCATCCCGCCAGCCCCGCAAGGCGAAAGGATGGCGCGGGGGCGGATGCCCGGGTCGTCCGCCTTCCCGTCCTCGCGAGCGCAGCGAAGCGACCCAAGGCGGCGGGACTTCCCAGGACATCGCGGTTCCCTGGATCGCTTCGCTGCGCTCGCAAGGACGGGGTGCCTCGGCTCCTGGGCCGAGGGCGGCCCTCACATGTTCGGGTAGTTCGGCCCGCCCGGTCCCTCCGGCGTCACCCAGTCGATGTTCTGGTTCGGATCCTTGATGTCGCACGTCTTGCAGTGGACGCAGTTCTGCGCGTTGATCTGGTAGCGCACCCCGTCGCTGGCGGAGGAATCCTCCACCCATTCGTAGACGCCCGCCGGGCAGTAGCGGCCCGAGGGCCCGCCGTAGACGTCGTGCTCGGAGCGCTTCTGCAGCTCTAGGTCGCGGACCTTCAGGTGGGGCGGCTGGTCCTCCTCGTGGTTGGTGTTCGACAGGTAGACCGAGGACAGCCGGTCGAAGGTCAGCTTGCCGTCGGGCTTCGGGTAGACGATCGGCGTCACCTCCGAGAGCGGCTTCAGGCAGGCGTGATCCGGCTTGCCGTGGGACAGCGTGCCGAACGGCGAGGCGCCCAGCAGGCTCGTCGCCCACATGTCGATCCCGCCGAGGCCGACGCCCACCAGCGTGCCGTACTTGGACCAGAGCGGCTTGACGTTGCGCACCGCCTTGAGGTCCTGCCCGATCGGGCTGTCGCGCCAGCCGGCTTCGTAGGCGGTGAGCTCGTCGCCGGCGCGGCCCGCCTTCAGGGCATCGGCGATGGCGTCGGCCGCCTGCATGCCGGAGAGCACCGCGTTGTGCGAGCCCTTGATCCGCGGCACGTTCACGAAGCCCGCCGAGCAGCCGACCAGGCAGCCGCCGGGGAAGACCAGCTTGGGCACCGATTGCCAGCCGCCCTCCATGATGGCGCGAGCGCCGTAGCCGATGCGCTTGGCGCCCTCAAAGGTTTCGGCGATCAGCGGGTGGGTCTTGAAGCGCTGGAACTCCTCGAACGGCGACAGGGTCGGGTTCTCGTAGTTCAGGTGCGTGACGAAGCCGACCGAGAGCAGGTTGTCGTCGAAATGGTACAGCCAGGAGCCGCCGCCGGCCCGGTTGGGCAGCGGCCAGCCCATCGTGTGGCGCACCAGCCCCGGCTCGAACTTGCCGGGCGCGAGCTGCCACAGCTCCTTCACGCCGAGCCCGTACTTGAACACGTCGCTGTGCCGGTTGAGCTCGAAGCGCTGGATCAGGCCCTTGGTCAGGTTACCCCGGGCGCCCTCGCCGAACACCGTGTACTTGGCGCGCAATTCCATGCCGCGGGTGTAGTCCGCGCGCGGCTCGCCCGACCGGCCGATGCCGAGGTCGCCGGTGGCGACGCCCGCCACGGCGCCGTTGGCGTCGAACAGCACCTCGGAGGCCGGGAAGCCCGGATAGATCTCGACGCCGAGCGCCTCGGCCTGGGCCCCGAGATACTTGCAGACGTTCGACAGCGAGCCGACGAAATTTCCGTGGTTCGACATGAGCTTGGGGAAGAACAGGTTCGGCAGGGTGAGGCCGCTGTTCTTGGTGAGCAGCATGAACTCGTCGCGCTGCACCTCGGTCTTCAGCGGCCGCTCCGGATCGGTGCGCCACTCCGGCAGCAGCCGGTCGAGGCCGCTCGGGTCGATCACCGCCCCCGACAGGATGTGGGCGCCGACCTCCGAGCCCTTCTCGACGACGACGACGGAGATCTCCTCGCCGATCTCGGCGGCGCGCTGCTTCAGGCGGATCGCGGTGGCGAGCCCGGCCGGTCCGGCGCCGACCACGACCACGTCGAAATCCATGCTCTCGCGTTCGGGCAGCGCCATCCTCACGTTCCTTTTCTTGTTCCGGCGCCCGGTTCGTCGCCGGGCCGGCCTTCCTGATGCCGTCTCAAGCGATTCCAAGCTAGAAAGGCAAGTTGCCGACGCCCAGGGTTATGGCAAAGTTCCCTTTGCCGCACGGCAGGCTATCGAGGTGATCCAACCTGCGCCCTCGTCCTAAGGTGCGGCGCAGCCGCTTCGAAGGAGGGCTCCTGCGAGGCCTCCGCTGCGCTTCGGCACCTCAGGATGAGGGCGCGGGTGGGACGAGCCGTATCGGCCTCCCGGTACCGCGCTGTTCGGTCACGCAAGTCCTTGGCGGCTGGCCGCTTTCAAGAGTTGTCCACAGGCCTCGGCCGCCCCACATTCTGAAGTCCATGCCGAGCCCCGCCGACACGCAAGCCGATCTGATCGCCTATCTCGACTTCCACGTGGAGGCCGGGGCCGACGCGGCGCTCGACGAGCAGCCGCACGACCGCTTCGGCGAGGCCGACGCCCCCGCGCCGACCCTGCGCGCGCCCCGCCGCACGGCGCCTCGGGCCGCCGAGCCGCCGGCCGGCGCGGTCGCCAACACGCTCGTTCCGCCCCCCGGATCGCCGCCGCCGGCCGCGGCGCCGCGCACCTTCGGCCGCGCCGCCAGCGCCCAGCCCGACGAGGCCGCGTCCGACGCCCGCGCCCGGGCGCGTCAGGCCAAGAGCCTCGACGAGCTGGAAAAGATCCTGGCGGATTTCGATGCCTGTCCGCTGCGCTTCACCGCCAAGAACCTCGTCTTCGCCGACGGCAATCCGGAGGCGCGGGTGATGTTTCTCGGCGAGGCGCCCGGCGCCGACGAGGACCGGATCGGCAAGCCGTTCATGGGCCGCTCGGGCCAGCTCCTCGACAAGATGATGAAGGCGATCGGTCTGGACCGGTCAAGCGCCTATATCGGCAACATCGTGCCCTGGCGGCCCCCGGGCAACCGCAACCCGACCCCCCAGGAGGTGGCGGTGTGCCGGCCGTTCGTGGAGCGCCAGATCGAGCTGGTCGACCCGGACATCATCGTCTGCCTCGGCGCGCCCGCGACCCAGACGCTGACCGGCACCAAGGACGGCATCCTGCGGACCCGTGGCCGGCTGTTCCCGTACAAATTGCCGAGCCGCGAAGTGAAGGTGCTGGCGACGCTGCACCCGGCCTTCCTGCTGCGCCAGCCGGTGCAGAAGCGCTTGGCGTGGCGGGATTTCCGCGCCCTGCGCCTGCTGCTCGACGGGAAAGCTTGACCGGGATCGCGGAACCGGGTCTCCCCTCCCGCCATTAGAGCTTCGTTCCCGCCGGTGGTCCGCCACCGGGCGGGCCAAGCGACGTGCACACAGCCGTGGGCTGCCCGAGGCGGCCGGCGCGGCATCGATGGCGGGACCCAACCATGCGCTGGGAAGATCTACGCAGCTCCGACAATGTCGAGGATCGTCGGGGCGAGGGTGGCGGCGGCGGCATGGGCTTCCCCGGCGGCGGCGCCGGCGGACTCGGCATCGGCACCATCGTGGTGCTGCTGATCGTCAGCTACTTCACCGGCATCAACCCGGCGATCCTGATCGGCGGTGCCGAGCGGATCGGCGGCGGCCGCGCCCAGCAGGAGCAGCCGGCCGACCCGCAGACCCAGGCCCGGCGCCGTCAGGCGCCGACCGACGAGAGCGGACGGTTCGCCTCGAAGATCCTGGGCAACACCGAGGACGTGTGGAGCCAGATCCTGCCGCAGCAGACCGGCAAGCAGTACACGCCGACGACGCTGGTGCTCTATACCGGCGGCACCCGCTCGGGCTGCGGCTCGGCCCAGGCCGCCATGGGCCCGTTCTACTGCCCGCTCGACAAAAAGGTCTATCTCGACACCGGCTTCTTCAAGGAGATGGCCTCGAAGTTCGGCGTGAAGGGCGACTTCGCCTACGCGTACGTGATCGCCCACGAGGTCGGCCACCACGTCCAGGACGTGCTCGGCATCCTCGGCAAGGTCCAGGCCCGCCAGCAGCAGGCCTCCAGCAAGGCCGAGGCGAACGCCCTCTCGGTGCGCATCGAGCTGATGGCCGACTGCCTCGCCGGCGTCTGGGCCAAGAACTCCAACGACAAATACGCCGAGCTCGACCAGGGCGACATCGACGAGGCCCTGAACGCCGCCGCGCAGATCGGCGACGACGCCCTGCAGCAGCGCTCGCGGGGCTACGTGGTGCCGGATTCCTTCACCCACGGCTCCTCGGCCCAGCGCCAGCGCTGGTTCTCGGCTGGCTACAAGAGCGGCCAGACCAAGGCCTGCGACACGTTCCGGACGGCGAACAACTGAGGTCGGGCCGCCGGTTCGAGGCGGCCCGTATCCGTGCTTGCGCGGGCGGCGAAGCCATCCAGGGCGGCGCGACGTCCTGAGAAGTTCCCGCTGCCCCGGTTCGCTTCGCTGCGCTCGGGATGACGGCGCGGGGTCGGATCTGATCCCTCATCCCCGGCTCAGCCGCCTCGCATTGGCCTGGACCTTCCGCCGGTAGCTGCGGATCACCTTGCCGTTCGAGGCACCCGCGGCGAGCATCAGGGCGGCCTCGCCGGCGGCCAGCATCTTCTCGGTCACCATCAGCTGCGCCTCGGCCTGGGCCGCCGGGCCGCCGAGGGCGAGCATCGCCATCCGCTGGGCGATGACGCCCTGCGCCTCCAGCCCCAGCATGGCCATGTCCATGCCCGTCTTCCACCAACCGAACAGCATCGCGTTCCTCATGTTGCCCATGGCAACTGTTGCACACGGCAACGGCCGAGCCTGGTTTCGGGTCCCGGCATGCGCCCAGCCTTGCGCGGGGCGCAAGCGTTATCCCGCACTGCGACATCACGCTTTGCGCAGCCCAGGCGGATGCCGTAAGCGCCAGGGCATTCCCCCGGACAGCGCCCGCCGCCATGATACGCCTGGACAAGATCACCAAGCAGAACGGGCGGCAGCTCGTCTTCATCGAGGCCTCGGCCGCCCTGCAGCGCGGCGAGAAGGTCGGGCTCGTCGGCCCGAACGGGGCGGGCAAGACCACCCTGTTCCGGATGATCATCGGCCAGGAGCAGCCCGACGAGGGGCAGGTCTCGGCCGACCGGGGCATCACCATCGGGTATTTCAGCCAGGATGTCGGCGAGATGTCCGGCCGCAGCGTCGTCACCGAGGTGATGGACGGGGCCGGTCCCGTGAGCGCGGTGGCGGCCGAACTCGCCGAGATCGGCGCGGCCCTGGCCGATCCGGACCGAGCCGACGAGATGGACGCCCTGGTCGAGCGCTACGGCGAAGTCCAGGCGCGGTTCGAGGAGCTCGACGGGTACGCCCTGGAGGGCCGGGCCCGCGAGGTGCTCGACGGCCTGAGCTTCAGCCAGGAGATGATGGACGGCGATGTCGGCGCCCTGTCGGGGGGCTGGAAGATGCGCGTGGCGCTCGCCCGCATCCTGCTGATGCGCCCGGACGTGATGCTCCTCGACGAGCCGTCCAACCACCTCGACCTTGAGAGCCTGATCTGGCTCGAATCGTTCCTGAAGGCCTATGACGGCGCCCTGCTGATGACCTCGCACGACCGCGAGTTCATGAACCGCATCGTCACCAAGGTCATCGAGATCGACGGCGGCGCGCTCACCACCTATTCGGGCGACTACGCCTTCTACGAGGGCCAGCGGAAGCTCAACGAGGCGCAGCAGCAGGCGCAGTTCGAGCGCCAGCAGGCGATGCTGGCGAAAGAAATCGCCTTCATCGAGCGCTTCAAGGCCCGGGCCTCCCACGCCGCCCAGGTGCAGAGCCGGGTGAAGAAGCTCGACAAGATCGAGCGGGTCGAGCCGCCCCGGCGGCGGCAATCGGTGGCCTTCGAGTTCCAGCCGGCCCCGCGCTCGGGCGACGACGTCGTGATGCTCAAGGGCGTGCACAAGCGCTACGGCAGCCGCACGATCTACGAGGGGCTCGACTTCTCGGTGCGGCGCAAGGAGCGCTGGTGCGTGATGGGCATCAACGGCGCCGGCAAGTCGACGCTTCTGAAGCTCGTCACCGGCACCACCGAGCCCGACGACGGCGCGGTCACGGTCGGCGGCAGCGTCAAGCTCGGCTACTTCGCCCAGCACGCCATGGACCTGCTCGACGGCGACCGCACCGTGTTCCAGACCCTGGAGGAGGCCTTCCCGCAGGCGGGCCAGGGATCGCTCCGGGCGCTCGCCGGCTGCTTCGGCTTCTCGGGCGACGATGTCGAGAAGCGCTGCCGCGTGTTGTCGGGCGGCGAGAAGGCCCGGCTGGTCATGGCCCTGATGCTCTACGACCCGCCGAACTTCCTGGTGCTCGATGAGCCGACGAACCATCTCGATATGGGCACCAAGGAGATGCTGATCACCGCCCTCGCCAATTACGAGGGGACGATGCTGTTCGTCTCCCACGACCGGCACTTCCTGGCGGCGCTGTCGAACCGGGTGCTCGAAGTGACCCCGGACGGCATCCACCAGTATGGCGGCGGCTATACCGAGTACGTCGCCCGCACCGGCCAGGAGGCGCCTGGCCTGCGGAGCTGAGGGGCGGCGCAGCTTCGTCATCGCGAGCGCAGCGAAGCGACCCAGGGCAGCGCGACCGCGGTCGGCTTGGTACCGGCTGGATTGCTTCGCTCCGCTCGCAAAGACGGCAGAGGGTTTCGGCCGGAAACCCTGCGACCGGCGCGCCGCTATCCCGCTGGGATGCCCCGCGCTAGGTTGAGCGGAAACGGCCCGGGTGAGACGCCGTGCGACGCCTCCTGAAATTCCTGCACACGATGGGATCGGCCGGATTGCTCGGCGCAATGGCCGCGCTGGTCGTCCTGCTGAGCCTCGCGCCCGCGCCAGCGGCTCTGTCGGGATATGCGGCAATCCGGGGGGCGATGGGCGCGGTCGCCACCTGGATCTTCCTGCCGTCCCTGGCCGTGACGCTGATGTCGGGCCTGCTCGCGATGGCGCTGAACCGCGCCTATCTCAATGCCGGCTGGGCGTGGCTGAAGCTCGCCACCGGCGTCCTGATGTTCGAGGGCGGCTTGGTCTACGTGCAGGGTCCGATGAAGCGGGAGGCCGAGCAGAGCGCGCAGGCGCTCGCCGGCACGCTCAATCCCGCCGCCCTGGCCGTCTCGCTCCCGGGCGAGCGCGGCACGCTCTGGGTGCTGCTCGCCGTGGCCACCGCGAACGTGGCGCTCGGGATCTGGCGACCGCGCGTGCTGCGGATCCCCAGCTAGGAACGCCCTTCCCACCCGCGCTCTCATCCTGAGGTGCGAGCGGAGCGAGCCTCGAAGGATCCCTGCCAGTTGCACGATCCTTGGAGCCCTCCTTCAAGGCCTCCGCTGCGCTCCGGCACCTCAGGATGAGGGTGCGGATGGGATCGACGGTGATCCGGAACAGCCGTGCCTGAACCCCGAACGCGTGAGGTGGCAGCCGTCATTTCCCAATACAGAAGCCGGCAAATAATCGGTCGAGCACATCCTCCACGCCGACGTGGCCGCCGACCTCGCCGAGCGCTCGGACCGCCATCCGCAGATCCTCCGCGGCGAGTTCCGGCAGGCCGCCGGCTCCGGTCTGCAATCGGTCGAGATGGATCACGCAGGCCTCGAGCGCCGCCCTGTGACGCGCTCGGGTGATCAGCGCGTCGCCAGCGCCGAGCCCGGCTTCCGCCGCCGTCTGGATGGTGTCGAGCAGGGTCTCGAGACCGGCGCCGGTCTGCGCCGAGACGGCAAGCCCCGCATGATGTGAGCCGGCAAATAGATCGGCCTTCGTCAGGATCGTGAGGGAAGGAACCGCACCCGTGTCGACATCCGGTGGCGTCCCATCGGGAGGAACGAGCAGCAGCACCAGATCTGCGCCCGCGATCCGCTGGCGGGTTCGGGCGATGCCCTCGGCCTCCACCGGCTCCGCCGTGTCGCGCAGGCCCGCGGTATCGACCAGCAGGACTGGCAGGCCACCGAGGTCGAGCCGGACCTCGATCGCATCCCGGGTGGTCCCCGGGACGTCCGAGACGATTGCGACCTCACGCCGGCTGAGGGCGTTCAGCAGGGTCGATTTGCCGGCATTGGGTGCACCGGCCAGCACTACGGTGAAGCCGTCGCGCAGCCGCTCGCCCCTGCGGCCGTCGCGCAGGGCCGCCACGATGGCATCACGCAGGGCGGCGGCCCGGCCGAACAGGGCGGCGTCGAGGCCGGCATCATCCACGTCGCCTTCGTCGGCGAAGTCGAGGGCCGCCTCCGCGGCGGCCAGGCAGTCGATCGCCTCGGCGCGCCAGGCCGCCACCTGCCGGCTGAGGGCACCGTCGAGCTGGCGCAGCGCCTGGCGGCGCTGTCCTTCGGTCTCGGCATCGATCAGGTCGGCGACCGCCTCGGCCTCGGCGAGATCCATCCGGCCGTTCAGCACGGCGCGGCGGGTGAAGGCCCCCGGTCCCGCGGCCCGGCAGCCCGGGAGACGCGCGAGCGCCGCGAGCACGCCCATGCGCACCGCCGGGCCGCCATGCAGGTGCAGCTCGGCCATGTCCTCGCCGGTATAGGTGCCCGGGCCCGGAAACCACGCGACCAGGGCCCGGTCGAGCTCGGCCCCGTCGGCGGGATCGCAGAGCGTCCGGAGCGACAGCCGCCGCGGCGGCGGCAGGGTCCCCGCCAGCGCCTGGACCACATCCCCAACGGCCGGGCCGCTGATCCGGAGTACCGCAACCGCCGCGCGGCCGAAGCCGCTGGCGGGAGCGAAGAGCGTGTCGGTGTCGGTCATGGTCTTCGAAAGGCGTGACGCTCCGCGGCGGCCGGGCTGCCGGGACAGGATTTCACGTGAAACACCCGTCCGGTCCTATACCATCCTGGCGCCATTCTGCGGCTGCAGGACGAAGGCGGACGCGCCGAATCGGGAATCGCCATGACACTCTGGACCCGCCGCAGCATCGGCCGCGGCCTGCTGATCGCGCCCGCCTCCCTGCATCTGCGGCCGGCCCGCGCCGGAACCGGGACCGACCTCGCGGCGATCGAGAGCCGGCTCGGCGGCCGCCTCGGCGTCTCGGCAGCTTCAGCCGGGCGCGTCCTGATCGGACACCGCGCCGATGCGCGCTTCCCCCTGTGCAGCACCTTCAAGGTCCTGGCCGTCGCGGCGGTTCTGGCCCGGGTCGATGCCGGGTCCGAGACGCTGGAGCGGAGCGTCGCCTACGGACCGGACGACCTGCTGAGCTACGCGCCGGTGACCCGGAAGGCGCTGGAAACCGGTGGTGGCCGCCTGACGGTTTCCGACCTCTGCGCGGCCGCCCTCGAATGGAGCGACAACACCGCCGCAAACCTGCTGCTCGCGAGCCTCGGTGGCCCGGAGGACTTGACCGCGTGGCTGCGGAGCCTCGGCGATCCGCTCACCCGGCTCGACCGCACCGAGCCGACCCTGAACACCGTGATCCCCCACGATCCACGCGACACCACAACCCCGGAGGCCATGCGCGAGACCCTCGCGCGGATCCTGCTCGGGTCGGTGCTGGCCCCGCCGTCGCGCGCGCGGCTGGAGGGCTGGATGGCGGCGTGCCAGACCGGCTTCAAGCGGCTCCGTGCGGGACTGCCGCCGGACTGGCCGGTGGGCGACAAGACCGGCAGCGGTGATAACGGCACGGTGAACGACGTCGCGATCCTGCGGCCGCCGGGGCGTGCGCCGGTGATCGCGACCGTGTACGTCACCGGCTCGGCAGCCCCCGCGGCGGCCTACGAGGTGGCCTTTGCGGAGATCGGCCGGCTCGTCGCCGCGCGGGCGGCCGGTGCGTGAGACCGGACACATCATGGCCAAGACAGCCGCGAAGACAGCCGCGAAGGCCCCCGCCAAGATCACACGTGCGACGCAGGCCCTCGACAAGGCCGGATACCACTACAGTGTCCACACCTACGCTTACGATCCGGACGCTTCCCGCATCGGCCTCCAGGCCGCGGAGGCGTTGGGCGTCGATCCCGGCCGGGTGCTGAAGACCCTGATGGCGGCGGTGGATGGACGCCCCGTCTGCCTGCTGGTGGCTTCCGACAAGGAGGTCGCGATGAAGCGCGTCGCGGCCGCCTTCTCGGGCAAGGCCGCCGCGATGCTGAAGCCCGCCGGTGCCGAGCGCCTGACCGGCTACCATGTCGGCGGGATCAGCCCGCTCGGCCAGAAGCGGCCTTTCCCGACGGCGGTCGATGCCGGCTCCCTGGGTGACCCGGGCGCCGAGATCCACGTCAACGGCGGCGGCCGCGGCCTCCAGATCCGCCTGACCGAGGGTGACCTCGTCGCGGCGCTGAACGCCCTGGTCGTCCCGCTCGCCTAGCCGGGCCGGGTAAGAGCGCGTTTACCCTGTTCCCGCACGGTGGCGCCTTCCTGAGAGGTGGGACCGGCATGCGGATCGTGGGGCGCGGGGTGATGGCGGCGCTCGGACTTGCCCTGCTGCCCGCTGGTCCCGGCGCGGCGGCGGATCTCGAGGTCCGCGGCGCCTACGAGTCCGGGGTGAGCGGCAGCCCGCGCTTCTTCCCGCGCAATGACGGGATCGATCGCCGGCCGGTCTACGCCGTCCGGAGCCGGCCGGTGCCGGCGGGCTGCACGCCCCGGCGGGCAAAGGTGCCCACCAACGCGCCGGACGATCCGAGCTATGTCGGCTCGGAATACGGCCTGTCGCATCCGAACTCTTACGGCTTCACGCCACCGCTGGGCGTCGACGATCCCTTCGGCCGCTCGCTCCTGCCCTATTGTCCCTGACGGGGGGCAGCGCGGCGCGGAGGCCCCGTCGCGCCGTTCCCGATTGCAACGCGATCGGAAACGGCTCTAGACCGGCGGCACCGCCCCCGGAGCCTGTCCCGTGCCCGAGTCGATCCCGCAGCGTTTCAGCGATCTCGCAGCCCTGCGCGGCTGCGTGGCGGGGTGGCGCGCAGCGGGTGAGCGCGTCGTCCTGGTCCCCACGATGGGCGCCCTGCACGAGGGCCATCTCACCCTGGTGGCGGAGGCCCGGAAGCTCGGGCAGCGCATCGTGGCGAGCATCTTCGTCAACCCGACTCAGTTCGGCCCCAACGAGGATTTCGCCCGCTATCCGCGGGACGTGGAATCCGACCTGGCCCTCCTCGGCCGGGCGGGGGCCGACGCCGCCTGGACGCCCGACGTGCCGACCATGTACCCGCCGGGCTTCGCCACGCGGATCGAGGTCGGGGCTCTGTCCGAGGGGCTGTGCGGGCCGTTCCGGCCGGGTCATTTCGCCGGGGTCGCCACCGTGGTGACCAAGCTCCTGAACCAGGTCCGGCCGGACGTCGCTTTGTTCGGCGAGAAGGATTTCCAGCAGCTCCGGGTGATTCAGCAGGCGGTGGCCGATCTCGATCTCGCGATCGAGATCCGCGGCGTGCCGACCGTACGGGAGCCGGACGGCCTCGCTCTGTCGTCGCGCAACCGCTACCTCTCGCCCGAGGAGCGGGCGGTCGCGCCGAGGCTCCACGCAGTGCTGACCGAGATCGCGGCCGCCTCGCGCAACGGTACCCCGGTGGCCGGCCGGATCGCCGCCGGGCGGGCCGCGCTGGAGGTTGCGGGCTTCCGGGTTCAGTACCTCGCCGTCTGCGACGCCCGGACCCTGGCGCCGATGGAGCGGGTCGACGGCCCGGCGCGCGTCCTCGCCGCCGCCTTCCTCGGCCGGACCCGGCTGATCGACAATCTCGCCGTGTAGGGCCGTTTTCGATCGCATCGAGACGGTCGACGGCGGGACACAAGCCGTCGCGCGAGGGCCGGTCATCATCGTCCCACCCTTGCCCTCATCCTGAGGCGCCGAAGCGCAGCGGAGGCCTCGCAGGAGGGCTCCAGCCGGCCGCGCGATCCCTGGAGCCCTCCTTCGAGGCCCGCTGACGCGGGCACCTCAGGATGAGGGGAAGGATGGGAATAGGCTGTTTGCCGCGGCCCTCGCCCTGCCCTGGGCCGCCCTACGCCGGCGCGGTCGTGCCCGCGAGCAGGCGCCCGAGTTCCCGAAGGACCGCGGGCGGCTCGAACGGTTTCACCAAATGGCGCACCGCGGCGTAGCGTTCGGGCAGGGCGGCCTGATCGTAGCCGGTGGCGAACACGAACGGAACGCCGCGCGCCGTCAGCAGGTCCGCGACCGGATAGGCCATCTCGCCGCACAGGTTCACGTCGAGGATCGCCGCCTCGGGCGCCGCCTCGGTTCGGAGCAGGGCGAGGGCGCCGTCGACAGACGCGACCGGCCCGAGCACGGTGGCCCCGGCATTCCGCAGCGCTTCCTCCAGCTCCTCCGCGATGAAGTACTCGTCCTCGACCGCCAGGACGCGGCGGCGGGAGAGTGACCCGGCAGACATCGGCACGACCCTTCCAGGCCTGCAGGTCCGGAGCAGGCCGCGCGAAGGTGCCGCAAATGCTGCCGGCTTCCATCACGTAGGTTGCTCTGGCCCGGATCGGTCCGCAATCGACCCTTGATCCAGCGTGCCCCGGGGCACCCAGTCACCGGGCTGCGCGCCTTCAGCATCCCCAGTGCTGCTGGCCGGCGCCAGGGCGCCGTCCCGGGAACTGCATCGTGGCAGCCGGGTCACGCCCCCAGCGTTTTTACGGTTTGCTATCCCACGCTGTTGGCGCTGCCGGGCCGACCTGCTCTCTGCTGGCCCCGTGATCGGATCGCGCCCCGCCCAGGCCTTCTTGGCCGCCTCCCTCGCCTGCGCGACCCCCGCCCGCGCCGGGGACGACGCATTCGAGGGCATGGCCGGCCCCTACGGAGAGCGCCTGCGCTACGACGAGAAGGGGCTGACCCTCACGTTTCCCGATCCCGAGGTGACGCTGAATATCGGCGGCCGGCTCCACCTCGATGCCGGCACGGCGGGCTTCAGCCGGCCCGGCCTGCCCGAAGCCTTCCCCGACAAGGTCGCCGTGCGCCGCGCCTGGATCGAGCCGACGCTGACCATCGGCAAGGACTGGGTGATCGCCTTCCAGTACGATTTCAGCGATCCGCAACTGCCGATCAACGACGCCTTCGTGGCCTGGAAGGGGCTGCCGGACACGATCCTGACCCTCGGCAACATGAAGGTGCCGTTCAGCCTGGAATGGCTGCAGAGCAACAACGACACGCTGTTCACCGAGCGCTCGCTCGCCAACGCCTTCGTGCCGGACCGACGCTTCGGCTTCGCGGTCGGGCATCACGGGCAGGCCTGGACCGCCGTGGCCGGCGTGTTCGGCAACGCCGCCAGCAACGGCATCGGCGGGGACGGCGTCGCGGCCGCGGGGCGGGCGACGGTGGCGCCGATCCTGACGGATAACGAGACCCTGCATTTCGGGCTCGCCGGGATCTATCGCCGCCGGTCCCGGAGCGACGGCGATTTCAGCTTCTCGACTCAAGCGGAGGCGTCGCTGTTCGCGCGCCCGTTCGCCGATACCGGCGACCTGCCCGACGTGGCGCGCGTCTCGCGGCTCGGCGCGGAATTCGCCTATCGCAACGGCCCGTTCCTGGTCCAGGCCGAGTACATCCGGGCCGAGATCGAGCGCTTCGCGGGGCCCGGCGGGTCGCCGCCGGCGCGGGCCTTCCAGGGCGGCTACATCGAGGCGGCCCTCGTGCTGAACGGGGAGGGCCGCCGCTACGCCCTGACGCCGAATGGCGGCACCACCTACGCCACCTTCAAGGGTGTGGCCGTGCCGGAGGGGCAGCGGGTCTCGCGGGGCGGGATCGGCGTGTTCGAGCTGGCCGCCCGCTTCAGCGCCATCGACCTCGACGACCGGGGCCTGCGCGGCGGCTTGGAGCGGGATGTCACCCTCGGCCTGAGCTGGTACCCGGAACCGAATCTCCGCCTCATCGCCAACTACATCCACGGCCGCGTGCGGCCTGGCGCGGCGCAGTCCGACACACTCGGCACTGCGCCGTTCTCGGTCGACACCGTCATCGGGCGCCTGCAGATCTACTGGTGAGGCCGCGCCGGCCGTCCTGGCGGGCGGAGCGAGGCCATCCAGGGTCGCGCGACCTCCGGAGGAGTTTCGCTGCCCGGGTCGCTTCGCTGCGCGCGCGATGACGGAGGGGGCAACGCACCCGACGCCTGCCGCCAGAAACCGGATCAGACGGCGCGGCGCAGGACCGACCGGAAGGAGCGCCGCTCCGGTTCCGGCTCGGGGGGCGGCACGGGGCCGTCGGAGGGCGTCGCCAGGACTTCGGCGCGGACGGGCCGGGGCGTCGCGAAGGCCGAGCCCTGCGCGAACGGCACGTCGAGGTCGATCAGATCGGGCACATCCGCCTCGTCGCCGATCTCCGTGGCGACCAGCCGGATGCCGGCGCGCGCGAGGGCCGGCGCGGTATCCTCGACGGCGATGTCGGCGAGGCGGTCCCGCTCGGAGGCCGGGCGCAGCAGCATCTCCGCCGGGACCTTGACCTGGCCGATGCCGAGCGCGGCCAGCTCCGCCGCGTCGAAGCGGAGGTCGTCCGGGCGGTCGATGCCGAAGCCGATCCGGCCGCGCAGGGGCGCCAGCAGGCCCCGCTGGCCGGCATCGAGGCCGCGCCAGCTCGCCTGCGGCAGGCCGATCACCAGGCCCGCCAGGGCGGGATCGTCCGCCGCCATGCGGGCCAGCTCGCGCATCAGGCCGGGCTCGAACAGCGACAGCGGCGACAGGCCGTAGGTCAACATGGTCTCGCTGCCCCGCCGGGCGAGGTGGCGGGTCACGATGGCGGCCCGCTGCAGCATGCGGCGGTCGAGCTCGGTGGTGCGCCCGTGGCGCTCCAGCACCGGCAGGAAGGTTTCGGGCTCGGTCGACACGCCGCCGACCCGCAGCCGGGCCAGCGCCTCGTAGGCCACGACCTTGCGCTGAGGCAGGGTGACAACCGGCTGGAGATGGATCTCCAGCCCCTCCCCCTCGAAGGCTCGGATGATCTCGGCCTCTTCCTCGGGCTCCCGGGCCGGTCGGGGCGGGATCGGTCGCGGCGGAAGCGGCAAGGGCGGGATTGGTCGCGCCGCGGGCGAGGCCGGCAGGACCGGCCGGGTGGCCGCGACGGGCGGCGCCTCGGGCGCGGCGGCTTGTGGCCGGGATGGGAGGAGCGACTCCGGTGCGGGCGCGGCCAGCTCGGCCCGGATCTCGGCCCGGATTTCGGACCGCAAATCCGGCGCCGCGACCGGCCGGGCGTTGAGGCGGGCGATCTCGGCATCCTGCGCGGTCACCACTCCGGTGAGGTCCCGGACGATCCCGCTCAGGAGCCCGAACTCGACGGTGAGCTCCTCGATCTGCGCCCGGAGCGCCGCCTCGGCTGCTTCGGGTTGCGGCTGCGCGGCCGCGGCGGCCGTCTCGACCTTGAGCAGGCGGCGGGACAGCAGGTCGACCTCGCCGGACAACTTCTCGCAGCGCGCCTTCAGGACCGCGATGCGGGTCAGGGCGAGGCCCGCGACCCCGGCGGACAGGACACCGAGCGTCAGGGCACTCCAGAGCGGCAGGAACACGGCGAGCGGCCCGAACACGACGAGCCCGAGAAGGCCGACCGTCAACAGCCCCGCGTACCGGCCGAGGACCGGGACCATCGTCTCAACACCCGCCAGGGTCACGCACCGGTCGCCGGGGGAGATCCCGCGCGAAACCCCGCCGGGCGAGAACCGCTCGCCGAATCTTTGGCGCCGCGCGGCCGGGGCGGCAAGGCCGTGTGCGTCCTGCTGCGGCGCGCAGGGTGTGAATTCCGGGTGGTGTGACGCCCGCGCCCGCTGGAACGTTGCGGAATCGTCACGGCCGACCCGATTACGAGGCGTTCCGGGGAGGGTTGCGCGGCTTGCGAATGCGGAGCGGATGAAAAGGCGCCATAAAGCGTGGCCATGACGTCAGTCTCCCTCCGTCCCTCTCGAATCCGCGCCGTGCTCGGCGCCGCCGCGCTCGTCGCCGCCAGCGTTCCGACGGCGTCGCGCGCCGCCGATCTCGGCGCGGTGCTGCCGCGTGCCACGCCGACCTTCGCGATGGTCGATCCCAGCACTTGGATCGTGACGGTGAGCGGCTCGATCCAGGCCGTGCCGCGCTATCCTGGCGCGAGCGACTACACGGCGGTGGGTTATCCCTCGATTGACATCCGCCGGGTCGGGGAGCCGCGCCGCTTCTCGGCGCCCGACGACGGTTTCAGCCTGTCCCTCTACGACAGCGAGACCTTCCGGATCGGGCCGACCGCCCGCTTCGTGCCGGGCCGCTACTACGGCGACGACCGGCGCCACCTGTTCGGCTTCCGCGACGCGCGCTTCGCGGTCGAGCCGGGGGTGTTCGCGGAATTCTACCCGGTCTCGTTCATCCGCACCCGCGCCGAGATCCGGCAGGGCATCTACGGACATCACGGTACGGTCGGCTCGGTGGCGGCCGACTATCTGATACCGGTCGACAACCTCCTGTTCTCGATCGGGCCGCGCTTCAACATCGGCGATGCCAGCTTCGCCCGGAAGTATTTCGGCGTGTCCCCGACCGAGGCGGCCCTCAACGGCCGCGTCACCCCCTACGATCCGGACAGCTTCTACTCGGCGGGCGCCCTCGGCGCCCTGACCTACACGCCGAACGAGACCTGGGCCTACACGGCCTATGCCGGCTACACCCGGATCCTGGGCGTGTCCGGCGACAGCCCGCTGGTGCGCCGTCCCTTCGGCAACCCGAATCAGTATCAGTTCGGCCTGCGGATCGATTACGCGTTCCGGATGCCGGCCCTGTTCTGAGCCGCCCGCCTTGCGCGGGGCGGATCCGGTCCCGACATCCCGGGGCCTGGCTTCTCGGAGGACGCGATGGACGCGACGCACACGGATCTGCTGATGCGGGTCGAGGGCATGACCTGCGACGGCTGCGCCGCGGCAGTGACCCGAACGGTCCAGCGCCTCGATCCCGCGGCCGAGGTTCAGGTCGACCGCGCGACAGGGCAGGTGGCGATCCGCACCGACGCGCAGGCCCTGGTGGTCGCCGAAGCCCTGACCAAGGCGGGCTACACGGCCACCGCGATGACCGGCTGAGCCGGCTCCGGCAGCGGCCCGAGGCTGGGTCTCCGGCTGCTGTGGGTCTCAGGAGCGGGTCAGGAACATCCCGGTCAGCAGCAGGGCGAAACCCGCGAGGCCAAACAGGCCTTCCTTGCGCTTTGTGCTGTCGAGGAAATGGGCGGCGGCGCCGGCCGCGCAACAGACGGCACCCAGGCCGATCGTCAGCGACGACATCTCGATCTCTCCTCACCGCGCGTCGCTCCGCGACGCAGCGAAACAATCCCCCGCGTGGGCCTGACGGACGCCGTTGTCCGTTCAGGATTCCGTGATGGCCAAGACTTGCATGGCCGGGACCACCTGGCAAGGGCGGCCGGGACAGTCCTCACCGGCCAGCTCGAAGTATAGCATCGTCGCGGGACAGAGGCGGGCGGCGCGCAGGCTCGGAATACTGTACTGCCGTATTGCCGGTCCGCGCGACCCCGGCCCGACCGGGCGGGCCGCGGCGGGCGGACGGCGCGACGCGTTGACCGCCGCGTCCGCGCGCGCTTAGACCGGCCTGACCGGCCCGACCTGGGGCCCCTCCCCCGTGCGGACGATGCGGCGGGACTTCAGCGAAAGGCCGCGCGTCACCCGATGCCCACCCCCTCACCCGACCGGTTCGACGTCGCGATCGTCGGCGGCGGCCATGCCGGCGTCGAGGCCGCCGCCGCCGCGGCGCGCTGCGGCGCGCGCACCGCCCTGGTCACCCACGACCCGGCGACGATCGGGGCGATGTCGTGCAATCCCGCCATCGGCGGTCTCGGCAAGGGCCACCTCGTGCGCGAGGTCGATGCCCTGGACGGGCTGATGGGCCGCGTCGCGGACGCCGCCGGCATCCAGTTCCGCCTGCTCAACCGCCGCAAGGGACCGGCGGTGCGCGGCCCCCGGACCCAGGCCGACCGGAAGCTCTACGCGGCCGCCATGCAGGCGGCCATCGCCGAGACAGCCGGCCTGACGGTGATCGCGGGGGCCTGCGAGGATCTCGTCCTCGACACCGGCGGCCGCATCGCCGGTCTCGTCCTGGCCGACGGCCGTACCCTCGCCTGCGCCGCCGTGGTGCTGACCACCGGCACCTTCCTGCGCGGCCTGATCCATATCGGCGAGCGGCAGATCCCGGCGGGCCGCGTCGGCGAGGCGCCGGCGGTCGGGCTCGCGCGGACGCTGGACCGCCTCGGCCTGCGCCTCGGGCGCCTGAAGACCGGGACGCCGCCGCGCCTCGACGGCCGGACCATCGACTGGGCCGCTCTGGAGATGCAGGAGGCCGATGCCGAGCCGGTGCCGTTCTCGACGCTGACCGAGCGGATCACCAATCCGCAGATCCGGTGCGGCATCACCCGGACGAGCCAAGCCGTCCACGACCTGATCCGCGCCAACCTGCACCGGTCGCCGATGTATTCCGGCGGCATCGCCAGCCGCGGGCCGCGCTACTGCCCGTCCATCGAGGACAAGGTGGTGCGCTTCGGCGACCGCGAAGGGCACCAGATCTTCCTGGAGCCCGAGGGGCTCGACGACCCGACCATCTACCCGAATGGCATCTCGACGGCCCTTCCGGAAGAGGTGCAGCAGGCGATCATCCGGGCGATCCCGGGGCTGGAGCGGGCCGCGATCCTCCGGCCGGGCTACGCCATCGAGTACGATTACGTCGACCCGCGCGAGCTCGACACGGGCTTGCAGGTGAAGCGCCTGCCGGGGCTGTTCCTGGCCGGCCAGATCAACGGCACCACCGGCTACGAGGAGGCGGCCGGCCAGGGGCTGGTGGCCGGCCTCAACGCCGCCCGATCCGCCGGCGGCCTCGACATCGCGGGCTTCGACCGGGCCGAATCCTACCTCGGCGTGATGATCGACGACTTGGTGACCCACGGGGTCAGCGAGCCGTACCGGATGTTCACGTCGCGCTCCGAGTACCGGCTGTCCCTGCGGGTGGACAACGCCGATGCCCGGCTGACCCCGCGCGGGGAGGCCCTGGGCTGCGTCGGCCGCCACCGGGCGGCGCATTTCGCGGCGTCGCAGCAGGAACTCGACGCGGCCCGGGCGCGGCTCGACGCGGTCAGCCTGACGCCGAGCCAGGCAGCGGCCCACGGGATCAGCTTGAACCGCGACGGCATCCGCCGGACGGGCTTCCAGCTGCTCGCCTATCCGGAAATCGCATGGCCCGATCTGGCGGAAATCTGGCCCGACCTCGCCGCGGTCGCGCCGCGGATCGCCGACCGGCTCAAGACCGACGCGACCTATGCGGTCTATCTCGATCGTCAGAATGCCGACATCGCGGCCTTCCGCCGGGACGAGGCCGTACGCCTGCCGGCCGGGCTGGACTACGCGGCGATCAGCGGTCTCTCCAACGAGATGCGGGTGAAGCTCGAGGCGGTGCGCCCCGGGACCCTCGGGCAGGCCGCGCGCATCGAAGGCGTGACCCCGGCCGCGCTGACGCTGCTCGCCGCCCATGCCCGGCGCGGCGCGCGGGAGAACGCGAATCGTCTGTCGGCATGACCGATCCCGACCGCGCCCGTGTCCTCGCCGGCTCCCGTGTTTCACGTGAAACAGCCGAGCGGCTCGACCTCTACGTCGCCCAGCTCCGCCGCTGGCAGCCGATCAAGAACCTCGTTGGCCCCGCCACCCTGGACGAGGTCTGGCGCCGGCATATCGACGATGCGCTGCAGCTCCTCGACCTCGCCCCGGAGGCCCGGACTTGGCTCGATCTCGGCTCCGGGGCCGGTATCCCGGGGCTGATCCTGGCCATTGCCGGAACCGAGCGCGGGATCCAGGTGGACCTCGTGGAGAGCAACGCGCGCAAATGCGCCTTCCTCACCGAGACGGCCCGCCTCACCGGCGCACCGGTCAGGGTGCGCAACGCCCGCATCGAGGCGGTGATCGACGCGTATCAGGGCATCGAGGTCGTCTGCGCCCGGGCCCTCGCACCCCTGACGCAGCTCCTCACCTGGACGGCGCCGCTGTTGAAAACGGGCACCACCGGTCTGTTTCCGAAGGGCCGGGATGTACAAGCCGAATTGACCCAGGCGTCCGCGCAGTGGACAGTCGTTAACGACCTCGTGCCGAGCCGGACCGATTCCGCTGCCCGGATCGTGCGCGTCACTGCCCTCGCCGCCCCGAGCCACCGATGAGCGAACCGATCCTCGGCGAGTCCGCCGACCGGTCCATGGATTCATCCATGCGACGCCCTCTGCGCGTTCTGGCGCTCGCCAACCAGAAGGGCGGCGTCGGCAAGACCACCACGGCGATCAACCTCGGCACCGCGCTGGCGGCGATCGGCGAGGACGTGCTGGTGATCGACCTCGATCCGCAGGGCAACGCCTCCACGGGGCTCGGGATCGACCGCGCCAAGCGGCGGGTCTCGACCTACGAGGTGATGGCTGGCGAGGCCTCGCTGGCGCAGGCGGTGGTGCCGACCGCCGTGCCGCGGCTGTCGATCGCGCCCTCGACCATGGATCTCCTCGGGCTCGAGCTGGAGCTGGCCACCCTGCCCGACCGGGCGCACCGGCTGCGCTCGATGCTCAAGAGCCTGACCCAGGCGCCGAGCCTGTCGAAGATCAGCTACGTGCTGATCGACTGCCCGCCCTCTCTGAACCTGCTGACAATCAACGCGCTGGCGGCGGCCGATGCCGTGCTGGTGCCGCTGCAATGCGAGTTCTTCGCCCTGGAGGGTCTGAGCCAGCTGCTGCGGACGGTCGAGCAGGTGCGCGGCGCCCTCAATCCGAAGCTGACGATCCAGGGCATCGTGCTGACGATGTTCGACCCGCGCAACAACCTCTCTGCCCAGGTCGTGGCGGATGTGCGCGGCTTCATGGGCGACAAGGTCTACGAGACTGTGATCCCCCGCAACGTCCGCATCTCCGAGGCGCCCTCGCACGGCAAGCCGGCCCTGCTGTACGACCTGAAATGCGCCGGCAGCCAGGCCTATCTGCGCCTGGCCTCGGAGGTGATCCAGCGCGAGGGCCGGGTCCCGGCCGCGGCCTGATCGGACTGCGCGAGCGCCCCGCGGACCGGATGCCGGCTGGCTCCGGAGGGCGCATCGAACCAGGAGCCGTACCCGACGAGGTCGGAACGGCGCCGATGAGCCCCTCGCCGATCCGGGGGGTATGTGTGGAGCGTGACACGGGTGGCGATCATGGCGGAGGAGGGGGCAAGACCCCGACTGGGGCGCGGCCTCGCGGCGCTGATCGGTGATTTCGGCGACACGGGACAGGCCGCTGCCGCGAAGGTGGACGCGCAGCGCAGGGTCCCGGTGGAGTTCCTGCGGCCGAACCCGCGCAACCCGCGCCGGAGCTTCAGCGAGACGGAGCTGTCCGAGCTGGCGACCTCGATCGGTCAGCGCGGCATCATCCAGCCGATCGTGGCGCGGCCGATCGGTGACGTGCCCGGCACGTTCGAGATCGTCGCCGGCGAGCGGCGCTGGCGGGCGGCCCAGCGGGCCGGGCTCGACGAGGTGCCGGTGGTGGTCGTCGAGATCGACGACCGCGCCTCGCTGGAATTCGCCATCCTGGAGAATGTCCAGCGCAGCGACCTCAACCCGATCGAGGAGGCGTCGGGCTACGAGCGCCTGATGCAGGACTTCTCGTACACGCAGAAGGAGCTGGCCGAGATCCTCGGCAAGAGCCGCAGCCACCTCGCCAACACCCTGCGCCTGCTCAACCTGCCGGCCGCCGTGCAGGAGCGCGTCGTCGAGGGCGAGCTGACCGCCGGCCATGCCCGGGCGCTGCTCGCGGTCCGGGATCCGGAGGCCCTGGCCCGCCGGGTCGTGGCGGAGGGCCTGTCGGTCCGGGACGTGGAGGCCATCGCGGCCGCCGAGGCCCAGCCGAACGAGGCGCCCCGGCCCGGCCGCCCGCGCCTGTCCGCGGAGCGCGCCGCCCCGGTGCGCGACCTCGAATTGCGAATCCACCGGGCGCTGGGCGTCCCGGTCTCGTACCGCCCGAAGGACGAGTCCTCCGGCGAGATCCGCATCCGCTACGAGACCCAGGACGAGCTACAGGGGCTGCTCAACCGCTTCCGGGTGTCGGACGGCTGAGGCCAAGCCGGCTTGCTCCGGGGCGCCGGGCTCGATCCCAACCTGCCCCTCATCCTGCGGTGCCCGCGTCAGCGGGCCTCGAAGAAGGCTCCAGGGATCGCGTGGCTGGAGCCCTCCTTCGAGGCCTCCGCTGCGCTCCGGCACCTCGGGATGAGGTCGGGTCTTGGAGCAGAGTGGGTCGAGCGGGCGTTCTGCCGGGCGCGCGACCGCCGCAACGCCCCGGCGGGTCGCTCCCGCGCCCTGCCCTACCGCCGACGCCGCGCTCCGGCCTCGGCGACGCGCAGCAGGGCCGCTGAGGCCAGGGCGTGGGCCAGTTCCGGCTCGGCCCGCCGGCAGGCCAGGACGGCCGCCTGAAGGGCTGCCACCGCCTGCCGCAGGGTACCGGGCGGCCAGGCGCCGAGCTGGCCCTCGATGCTGGCCTTGCGCTTGAAATGCAGGCCGCGCCACGTCGCCACCATCAGGGCGGGCGTCTTGTCGGGGTTGTCGAGGCGGGTGGTGAGCAGCGTCAGGGCGTGCCGCAGCGCCGAGCCCAGGACCACGCCGGGATCGAGACCCTCGTGCCGGAAGCGCCGGTAATCGCGCTCCACCGCGTCGCGGCGGCCGTCGAAGGCCGCGTCGATCAGGGTGTTGAGCACGCTGGCGGCGACGTCGCTGGTGACGGCCTCGACATGGTCGAGGGTCACGGTCCCCGCACCGGCCGCGTAGAGCGCGAGCTTCTCGATCTCCATCAGGCTGGCCCGGCGGTCGCCGCCGAGGCTCCGGGCCAGGACCTCGCGGGCGGCGCGGTCGATGCGCAGGCCGCGCTCTTGGAGGGTGCGCTCGATCAGGTCCGAGAGGGTGCGCTCGTCGTCGGCGTAGCAGGGAATTGCCAGAGCCTTGGCCGAGCGCTCGCACAGGGTGCGCAACGGGTTGTTCTTGGCGAGGTCGCCGGCCTCCACGACGATCCGGGCGTCGGCGACCGTGGCGCCCAGCACCGCCTCGACCGCGGGCGCGTAGTTGCGGGTGCCGGGCCGGACCCAGATCGCCCGGCGGCCGCCGAACAGGCCCATCGTGCCGGCCTCGTCGCAGAGCCGGCCCGGATCGGAGGCGAGGGCGTCGCCGTCGATCCGCACCAGGGCGAAAGGGTCGGCCGGGTCGGTGACGAAATCCTCGGCGAGCTTGCGGGCGCGCTCGGTGACGAGACCCGTGTCGGGTCCGTAGACGAGGATCACCGGGATGCGCGGGTCGGGCCCACGCCGGATCAGCCCCTCGATCTCACCGGCCTTGACCGCGGTCACCGCGGCTTACGGCTTGGTCGAGAGCACAGCCGCGAGGCGGCTCTTGATCTGGTCGGAGAGCACGCTGGCGAGGCGGATCTCGGCGTCGCGCGCCGCCCGCTGGCTGGCAAAGCGCTGGACCGACCGGTCGTAGGTCGCGGTCGAGGTCGCCACGCCCTCGGTGTAGACCTTGGCACCCGTCATGTCCTCGAGGCTGTACTTGATGTTG
Source organism: Methylobacterium sp. FW102-HT35C08 (assembly GCF_058790235.1). NCBI lineage: Bacteria > Pseudomonadati > Pseudomonadota > Alphaproteobacteria > Hyphomicrobiales > Methylobacteriaceae > Methylobacterium > Methylobacterium sp. FW102-HT35C08. The sequence continues at coordinate 4,896,782 of NZ_JBYTCL010000002.1, forward strand.
GCCACCAGGGTGCCGGCCTCGGCGCGGCCGGTCGTCGAGGAGACGATCGGGGTCTGGACGATCTCGGAGCCCGAAAGCTTCAGCCGGTAGCGCTTGGCCGAGGGCTGGCCCGACCCGTCGAGGTCGAAGACCAGCTCGCTGCGCAGGTAATGCCCGAGCCGCTCCTGGCCCTGGGCCATCACCACGTCGTCGACCTGCACGGAGGCGAGCAGCGCCTGGACGGTCTCGCCGGAGGCCGTCGGCCCGTAGAGCGGGCGAAAGCAGGCCGAGAGGTTCAGCGCCAGGCCGGCCACGCAGGCGAGACGGCCGACCCGACCCGCAATCGATACCCCAGACCTCACCATCAGCCGCCGTTCCGCCCCGCTTCGCCGGATCGTTCTAGCGCGGACACAGAGGCCCGCGCCATGACGCTAGGCCCGAAGCGTTACGATTCCTCTGCGGCAAGAGCGTGGTCGCCAGGTATCGGCCACGTTTCAGAGCGTCGCCAGGTAGCCCGAGACCGTCAGCACCGCCAGCACCGTCGAGACCAGCACCACCGTGGCGGTCAGGTCGGCCTCGCGCCGGTAGAACTCCGCCAGCATGAACGGTCCGGTCCCGGTGGGCAGCGCCGCCATCAGCACCGCCACGTGCAGCAGGAGCGGCGGCAGGTCGAACAGGTAGCGGCCGAGCCCGTAGGCCAGCAGCGGATGGGCGGCGAGCTTCAGCCCGACGAGGAGCCCCGCCACCCGCCCCTGCCCGCTCTGCCGCCCGCGCTTCTGGGCCAGGAACAGGCCGAGCGCCACCAGGGCGCAGGGCGAGGCCGCGCCGCCGAGGAGCTTCAGGAAAGTCTCCACGGGCGTCGGCAGAGCGAGCCCGAGGCTCGGCACCAGGGCCCCCAGTGCCGGCGCCACTAGGAGCGGGTTGCGCAGCAGCGAACCGCCGACCGTGCGCCAGACCGGGCCGCGGGCGCCGCCCTGCCCGGCCGCGGCCGCCTCGCGCCGCAGCCCGGTCTCGATCAGCACGATCGCCACCGCGAACACGGCGCAGACGGTGAGGATCGTCGCCACCGTGGTGGGGGCCAGCGCCTCGGGACCGAAGGCCACGAGCGCCAGGGGGAAGCCCATGAAGCCGGTATTGGCGTAGCCGGCGTTGAGCCCGTCCAGAGCAGCATCGGCGAGTGGACGTCCCTCCCCCCGCCGGATCAGCACCGTGAGCGCGAAGATCGCGAGGCTGCTGAGGCCGAAGGCGCCGATGAAGCCGGGCTTCCAGATGGCGCTCCAATGAGCGTGGGCGGTGACGTCGAACAGCAGCGCCGGCAGCGCCAGGAAGACCACGAATCGGTTGAGCTCGGTGGTGGCGGCGGCGCCGAGCACGCCGATCCGCCGGGCCAGCCAGCCGGCGAAGATCAGCGCGAAGATCGGCAGCACGACCAGGAGGGTCGAGAGCATGGCGGGCCCGGGGCGGAGGACGATGCTCCGGCCTTAGGACGGATTCCGCGCCGATCTCCAGTGCCGGGGGCGGGGGCCAGCCATGCCGGCGCCCGCCCCCGCGGGATCTCACCAGCGGTAGATCAGGCTGCCGATGACGGTGGCCGGGGCGCCTCGGAAGCAGTTTCCGAACGCGCAGGTGTTATAGGTCCGGTCGAAGATGTTGTAGGCGTTGATCTGCGCGCGCAGGCCTTGATACTTCGGGTCGATCGCGGCGAAATCGTACGCGACCAGCGCGTCGTAGAGCGTCACGGTGGGGTTGCGCACCGTGTTGTCGTCGTCGGCGAAGCTGGTGCCGATGTAGCGGATGCCGCCGCCGATCGTCAGGCCCCGGAAGGCCGAGTAGGTCGGGAACGCGTAGGTGAGGAACGACGCGTAGGTGTCGCTCGGGATGCCGGAGACGCGGTTCCCGTCCTGGTTGGCGCCCCCGAACGAGGTCTGACTCAGGAAGCGGAAATCGAGGTGCGTGTAGGCGATGGTCAGGTTCGTGCCCGGCGCGAGGTTGGCGGTCGCCTCGGCCTCGAAGCCGCGGGAGCGCACCGAGCCGGTCGCGGCCTGGAAGGCGATGTTGGTCGGGTCGGTGCGCAGGATGCTCGACTGCTCGATGTCGAAGCCCGCGAACGCGGTCTGGATGTTGGTGCCGGGGATCAGGTACTTCACGCCGGCCTCGATCTGGTCGCCGCTCGCCGGCTTGAAGGCCTGGCCGCGGGCATCCGTGCCGACCTGGGGCGTGAAGGTCGTGGCGTAGCTCGCGTAGGGCACGAGACCGGGCGCCAGCACGTAGCCGAGGCCGACGCGGCCGGTGAAGGCGGTGTCGTCCTGGCGGGTGACCGCGCTGACCGGCGTCGTGCGGTTGTCCTGGAAGATCCAGTCGTGCCGCCCGTTCAGCGTCAGGATGAAGTCGCCGAACCGGGCCTGATCCTGCAGATAGACGCCGATCTGGTCCTGGGCCTGCCGCGTCGGGCTCGCCAGCGTCGGCGTCGAGATGAATTGCCGGCCGTAATTCTGGGTGATGAGGTTGAGGTCGGGGGCGGGGCCGCCGCCGAAGCGGTTGCTCAGGCCGTAATGGGCGTAGTCCACGCCCGCTACCAGGGTGTGGGAGACCGGGCCGGTGACGAGGTGCGCCTCGAGCTGGTTGTCCAGCGTCTGCTGAACCAGCCCCTCGCGGATATAGCCGGTCGAGCGGGAGCCCAGCGTGCGCGCTTCGTTGATGGAATCGATGCTGGTGTATTTGGCGCTGAGGAAGATCCCGTAGTGCCGGAAGTTCTGGCGGAAGATCAGGTCGTCCGAGAACCGGTGCTCAAAGGCGTAGCCGATCCGGTACTGCGTCTGGTCGAGCCCGGCGAAGCGCGGGTCGCCGCTGTAATATTTGGTCACCCGGAAGCCGGGATCGTTGTAGTAGAACACGGTGGCCGGCGTGTTCCGGACCTGGAATTCGCTCAGGAAGGTGAGGGTGGTGTCGGCCGAGGGCTTCCACGTGAAGGCCGGGGCGATGTTGAGCTGGTCGTCGTTGGTGCCGCGGCCGATGAAGGTGCCGGCTTCCCGGCGCACGCCGGTCAGCCGGTAGGCCATGGTGCCGTCCGAGCCCTCCACCGGGCCGCCGAGGTCGAAATTGCCCTGGAAGCGGTCGAAGCTGCCGGACTGAAACCAGACCTCGCCGAAGGGCGCGAAGACCGGGCGCTTCGAGGTGGCGTCGAGGATGCCGCCCGGTGAGCCGAGGCCGTAGAGGCCTGAGGCCGGCCCGCGCAGGACTGTCACGGCCTCCAGCCCATAGGGCTCGATCCGCGGGAAGATGAAGCCGCTGCCGATCTGGCGCAGGCCGTCCCGGTAGGTGCCCTGGTTGGAGAGCACGTCGAAGCCGCGGATGAAGACCTGATCGAAGCGGGGGTCGAAGCCCGAGACGTTGATGGTGGCGCCCGGCACGTAGGCGAGGGCGTCGCTGAAGCTCTGGACGTTGCGGTCGTTGAGCTGCTCGCGGGTGACCACCGAGACGGATTGTGGGGTCTCGATCAGCGGTGTGTTGGTCTTGGTGGCGGTCGGGCTGATCCGGGCGACGTAGCCGGTGACGCCGGAGGGGCCGCCCCCGCCCCCGCTGGTGGCCGAGCTGTTGCCGCCGTCGCCGCCGCTGACATTGCCGCCCGCCCCGGAGACCGCCGGACCGGTCACGACTTGGCCGGCAGCCTCGACCGAGAGTTCGTTGAGCTGGACATCGGCGGGCTGGGCCGCGGCGCGACTGACCATGTGGGGCCCGACGAGGGCCGTGGAGGCGAGGAGCAGACCGAGGGAGGCAGAACGCGTGAACATCGAAGACCCTGTATTCGCGCCGTTAATCGGCACTTGGGGTCCTCTTCACCCGTTCACGGTTTGTTGATCAAGCCGGAAACGTGTTCTAGATCACACACTTAGAACGTTTAAAATGTGAAACGGTTCGAAGCTGCGGCCCACCTCGGAGCCGGCACAGACTGACCGGCCCTTCACTACCAGCGGTAGATCAGGCTGCCGATCACCGTGGCGGGGGCGCCGCGGTAGCAGAAGCCGGATTGGCACGTGTAGTAGTCGCGGTCGAAGATGTTGAACGCGTTGATCTGCGCCCGGAAGCCTTTGTACTTCGGGTCCAGCGCGGCGAAATCGTAGGCCACCAGGGCGTCGAACTGCGTCACCGTCGGGTTGCGCACGGTGTTGAGGTCGTCGGCGAAGCTCGTGCTCGTGTAGCGGATGCCACCGCCGATCTGCAGGCCGCGCAGCGGCGAGGCGGGCGGGAATTGATAGGTCCCGAAGGCCGCGAAGGTGTCGCCCGGGATGCCCGAAACGGCGTTGCCGCTGATCGACTGGGTCGTGCCCGGGAAGGTCGCGTTGCGATAGCGCAGGTCGAGATGCGTGTAGGCGACAGTCAGGTTCGTCCCACGCGCGAAATTGGCGGTCAGCTCCGCCTCGAAGCCCTTGGACTGGACCGACCCGGAGGCGACCTGATTGGCGACGTTGGTCGGATCGGTCTGCAGGACGCTCGACTGCACGATATCGAAGCCGGCAAAACTTCCGGTGATGTTGGTGTCCGGGATGGCGTACTTCACGCCGGCCTCGATCTGATCACCGGTGGCGGGCTTGAACGGGCGGCCGTTGATGTCGACGCCGAGCTGCGGCGTGAAGGTCGTGGCGTAGCTCGCGTAGGGCACCAGCCCCGGCGCCAGCAGGTAGTTGAGGCCGGCGCGGCCCGTGAAGGCGGAATCGTCCTGGCTCCGCGCCGCGCCGAGGCTGCCGGGCGTGCCGGCGCGGGTGGACTGGCTGACGAAATCCTGGCGGCCGGTCAGCGTCAGGACGAAGCGGTCGAACTTCGCCTGCTCCTGGATGTAGAGGCCGATCTGGTCCTGCGACTGCTCGGAGGCCGAGGCGAGGGCCGGGCGGGGCACGAAGGTGCGGTAGCGGAAGGTCGAGAAGTCGCTGACGCCCGCGAGGTTGAGGTCCGGGATCAGGCCGAAGCCGGCATCGCGCCGGTAATCGTATTGGAGGTAATCGACGCCGGCGAGCAGGGTGTGGCTCACCGGGCCGGTGATGAGATGCGCCTCGAGCTGGTTGTCGACCGCCACGTAGCCGAGCCGGTCGTGGATCAGCCCATTCTCGCGCTGGGCCGAGAGGCCGGTGACGCTGTCGATCTGCGTGTAGGCGAGATGGCTGTCGATGTTCTGGTAGCGGAAGTTCTGGCGAAAGATCAGGTCGTCCGAGAACCGGTGCTCGAAGGCGTAGCCGATGCGGTAGGAATCCTGGTTCAGGGCGTTGAAGGCCGCGTCGCCCTGGTAGAGGCGGGTGATGACGAAGCCCGGCGCGGTGTAGAAGGCCGAGGTGCCGGGCGCCTTGGAGTGCTGGAACTCGGTGAGCAGCGTGAAGGTGGTGTCGGCCGAGGGCTTCCAGGTCAGCGCCGGCGCGATGGTGAAGCGGTTGTCGGTGCCGCTCGGCAGGAACGTGTTCGCCTCGCGGAACGCGCCGGTCAGCCGGAAGGCGAGGGTGCCGTCCGAGCCCTCGATCGGGCTGCCGATGTCGAAATTGCCCTGGGTGCGATCGAAGTTGCCGCCCTGGAACCAGACCTCGCCGAAGGGCACGAAGACCGGCCGCTTCGAAGTGATGTCGACGATGCCGCCCGGTGAGCCCAACCCGTAGAGGCCGGAGGATGGTCCGCGCAGGATGGTCAGCGCCTCGGTGCCGTAGGGCTCGATCCGGGCCACTGCCTGCCCGACGCCGGGCTGGCGCAGGCCGTCGCGAAAGACGCCGTTGTTCGTCGCGGCGAAGCCGCGAATGTAGAAGGCGTCGAAGCGCGGGTCGAAGCCGAACACGTTGCTCGACACGCCGGGCGTGTAGGCCAGAGCCTCGTTGACGCTCTGGACGTTGCGGTCGTTGAGCTGCTCGCGGGTGACGACCGAGACCGATTGCGGGGTGTCGATCAGCGCGGTGTTGGTCTTGGTGGCGGTGGGGCTGACCCGGGCGACGTAGCCGGTGACCCCCGAGGGCCCGCCACCGCCCCCGCTGGTGGCCGAACTGTTGCCGTCGCCGCCGCTGACATTGCCGCCCGCGCCGGAGACGGCCGCGGCGGCCGGGGCGGGGCCTGCGGCCTCCACGGAGATCTCGTTGAGCTGCACCTTCGCCTCCTGGGCGAGGGCGGAGCCGGCGAGCGTCGTCGAGGCGAGCAGAACCGTGAGGCGGACCGAACGCATAAACCCTCGAAGCCCGAACCGGCACCGGTGACCGGCGATCGCGCGCTCACGATGGGCTGCTCAAGGATGATCGGGCAAGGCAGATTCGTGTTGAAAATCACACAGTTAGAAGACCTAAAATCTATAACCGTTCCAGCCTGGCGCGCTGTTCAGAGCCGGACCTGCATCCGACCCGCGGTCGGATCCCCCACGCGCAAAAGAGCTGTCGGCGCCCCGCCGAGATCTCCGGGGGCGCGCCGCTTCATCTGCGCCGCCCGATCTCAGAACTCCAGCGGCGGCTCCCGCAGGGCGTCGGCCTCCCGGGTGCAGGTCGCCTGATCGGGCGCGGTCCCGGCCCCGGCGAGGGCGGCGCGCAACTCGGCGCGGGCCTTCTCCAGGTCGGCCCGGAAGGTCGGGTCGCCCATCAGGGCCGCGAAGACCGTGGTGCCGGTCAGGCGCCCCGCGACCACGTCGCTGAGCCAGTGGACGCCGCAGACGATCCGGCTCTCGCCGTAGGCCCGGCCGCGGACCAGGATCGGGGTCGCCTTCTCGGGCACCAGGGCCGCCAGGATCAGCGCGTAGGCCCAGCCCTGCGTCGCGTGGCCGGAGGGATAGCTGAAGCTGTCGGCCAGCGCTTGGCTGCGCTGGACGCAGATCGGGGCCTCGTTGCCCACGAAGGGCCGCAGCCGGCGGTAATGCACCTTGGGACCGCGGGTGGCCCGGGCGAGGTCGAGGCGGGCCCGCTCCAGCAGGTTGATCACCGCCGGCACCCGGGTCTGGTCGATCCGGGTGCCGAGCACGCAGGCGAAGTTCTCCAGCACCGCAGCGGCGCCCTCGGCAACATCGTTGCTGGCGATCTCCCAGCGCGGGCTGCCCTTGAGGGCGCGGGTGCTGCTGAAGGCCGCCCGGTCGGCCTTGTCGAGGGGCGCGTCGTGGGCCGGCGGCGCCGGCAGGATCTTGAGGGCGTCGGGCAGCGCCGTGTCGGCGAGATAGGGTTTCGCCGCCGGCTTGCCGGGCTTGAGCGTGTCGGAGCCGAGCGACGGCGCCACGCCCAGCGGGGCAGGGCGGGGCATGTCCTCGGCCAGCGCCGGAACCGCCGCGGCGAGGAGAACGGCGAGGAGAGCGGGGAGGACGGACGGAGCGAGACGGGACGGGGTGCGCAGCATCGGATCCGGGGCTCTATCGGATGGAAACCTGCGGGCCAGTCCCGCTGCCGGACGAACGGCTCAACCGGTCCGCTCAGTCCCTGCACAGGCGGGCGATCCTGTCCAGATGGGGCCCGTCGCGCCCTGCGCTGAGGGACGTCAGCCCGCCCGGATCGCGGCCGCCACGGCCTCCGGATGCTCCTCGTGCGGGCTCAGCGCGCCGGGGATCACCGCGCCCGTCACCCGGCCGCCGGCGATCAGGGCGTCCATCTCGGCCCCCGAGCGGCGCGGGGCGCCCTCGGGCCGCAGCACCAGGATCGGCGGCAGGGCCGCGTCGAACAGGTCGAGGAAGGCCGCGCGGCTGGCCACAGGGTCGAGGCCGCCGGTGACGAAGGCCGCGGTGCCGAACCGGCCGTTGCGCTGGCGGGTGATCGCGTGCTTGTCGCGGACCACGGCCGGTGTGACGCGGGCCGCGTCGGCGTAGACATGGGCGCGCATCATCCGGCCGATGATCGGCGGGCTGATGTTGATCCGGTAGAGCGCCTCGCCGAGGATCGGGGCCTCCACGGCCCGGCGGATGCGCGGGAACCAGTGCGCGCGGCCCGGCATCGCGGTGGGCAGCGGCCCCCGCCAGGTCGCCGCCACCAGGACCAGCCGGGCGAAGGTGCCGGGATGGCGCCGCGCCACCGCCACGAGGTAGCCGGCGGCATGGCCGGCCGCGACGCCGAGCGCGTAGGGGCCGGGCGCGGCTTCGATCAGCGCGTCCAGGAAGGCGTGGAACGTCTCCGGGGCCAGCGGCACCCGGTCCCGCGGCCGGGCGCCGAAGCCCGGCCAGTCGGGGATGCGGCAGCGATACCCGGTCTCCAGTGCGCGGGCGAGGTCGCGCATCTCGGCCCGCGCCGAGATGGTCGAGAGGGCCGGGAGCAGGAGCGCGTCCTGCCCCTGGCCGATCACGTCGCAGGGCGTCGGCACCGGCCGGCCCGCCACCGTGAGGCTCAGCGCCTGCGTCTCCATCGGGCCGCCCTCGAGTCCCAGAAGAATCAGGTGCGGAGCAGCTCGTTGATCGCGGTCTTCGAGCGGGTGCCGGCATCGACGCGCTTCACGATCACCGCGCAGTACAGGCCCGGGCCGGGCGAGCCGTCCGGCAGCGCCTTGCCGGGCATCGTGCCCGAGACGACGACCGAGTAGGGCGGCACGCGGCCGTACATGACCTCGCCGGTGGTCCGGTCCACGATCTTGGTCGAGGCGCCGATATAGACGCCCATCGACAGGACGCTACCCTGGCCGACGATCACGCCCTCCGCCACCTCGGCGCGGGCGCCGATGAAGCAATCGTCCTCGATGATCACCGGGTTGGCCTGGAGCGGCTCCAGCACGCCCGCGATGCCGGCGCCGCCCGAGATGTGGCAGTTCTTGCCGACCTGCGCGCAGGAGCCGATCGTCACCCAGGTGTCGACCATCGTGCCCTCGCCGACATGGGCGCCGAGATTGACGAAGCTCGGCATCAGCACGGCGCCCGGCGCGATGTAGGAGCCGCGGCGGACGAAGCAGCCTGGCACGGCGCGCAGGCCCGCGGCGCGGAACTCGGCCTCGCCCCAGCCGGCGAACTTGGAGGCGACCTTGTCCCACCAGGGCGCGCCGCCGGGGCCGCCCTCGATCGCCGCCATGTCGTTGAGGCGGAAGGAGAGCAGCACCGCCTTCTTCAGCCACTGATTGACGACCCAATCCTGGTTGCCGCTCTTCTCGGCGACGCGGGCCTTGCCGGAATCGAGCAGGTCCAGGGCCGCCTCGACCGCCTCGCGCACCGCGCCCCGGGTGGCGGTCGAGATGTTGGCGCGGTCCTCCCAGGCGGCTTCGATGGTCTGGGCGAGATCGGAATGGGGCTTGCCGGCCTGGGACATGGACGGGTCAGAACTCTTGCGGCGGGAGCCCGTGCTTACAAGCGGTCACCGGGGCTGTCACCTGGGCTCTCACCCGGGCTCTCACCCGGAGCGATGCCGTCGATCGCCGCGAGCAGCGCGCGCACCTGATCGAGATCGGCCACCAGACCGGCGAGGTCGTCCGCGAGGGTGTCGTAGACGGCCTGGGCGGCGCCGGGGAATTCCTCCAGCACGCGGCGCATCAGGGTCGGGGTGATGCGCATGACCTCGGCGGTGCCCTCGGCCCGGGCCTCGGTCGGGCGCGTGCCGCGCACGAACAGGGCGAGCTGCCCGATCAGCGCCGCGCGCCCGGCCCGGACCGGCTCGGCCCCCGCGCCCCGCGGCTCGAGCCGGATCGTGCCCGACATCACCACGAAGCCGCCATCGGCCGGGTCGCCGCGGGAGAACAGCAGGTCGCCATCCGTGAGTTCGCGCCGCTCGGCCGCGAAGGTCAGCAGGCGCAGGGCATCCCGGTCGAGGAAGCCGAACAGCGGCGCGGCTGCGAGGATCGCGATGTCGTCGTCGAGCCCCAAGAACGCCTCACCACCCTGCGCGCACGCGAACCTATTCGGATCGCCTACACGGAAAACTTCATTTCGTCAGGGCAGCAACTTGTATCCACCGCCCTCCGTCACGAGGATCGCGGCGGTGGCAGGGTTGGGCTCGATCTTCTGGCGCAGCCGGTAGATATGCGTCTCCAGCGTGTGGGTGGTGACGTGCGCGTTGTAGCCCCAGACCTCGGCCAGCAGCGTGTCGCGGTTCACCACCGCCCGGCCCGCCCGGTAGAGGAAGCGCAGGATCGCGGTCTCCTTCTCGGTGAGCTTGAGCTTCGAGCCGCGCTCGCCGACCAGCAGCTTGGCCCCCGGCCGGAACGTGTAGGGACCGATCTGGAAGACCGCATCCTCGGAGGCCTCGTGGCTGCGCAGGTGCGCGCGGATGCGGGCCAGCAGGATGCCGAACTTGAACGGCTTGGTCACGTAGTCGTTGGCGCCGGCCTCAAGCCCCTCGACGTGATCCGCCTCCGAATCCTGGGCGGTGAGCATGATCACCGGGCCGCGGTATCCGGCCGCCCGCATCCGGCGCACGGCCTCGCGCCCGTCGAGATCGGGCAGGCCGACATCCATCACCGCGAGGTCGATGCGCTCCGCGGCCACCCGCCGGATCGCGTCCGCGGCGTTCGCCTCGGTGATCACCGAGAAATCCTCGCAGAGGTCGAGCTGCTCGGTGAGGGTGTCGCGCAGGATCGCGTCGTCGTCGCAGATCAGCAGGCGGTAGGCATTCGGCATCGTCCGGGTCCCAGAGCAGGCTGCGGAAGGGAAGGGCCGCCTTCCGGGCGCAGCGTGCGATGACTGATGGTCTCAGCAGGATCGCGCGTCGCGATTTTGCCGAGGGTATTGTTTCCGCATCATTGTCCGTGCCGGGCGGCGCGCGCCGTGATTCGAGGGCGTCGGCCGCGCCAGGCGTGGCGGCTTCGCTCCCAATCCCGGATCGGCCGCCCGGTTTCCGGCCAAGGATAGGGCAACGTTTGTGGCCGGAAACTGCCTTGTGCGCAATTGTTCACCGGATTCAAACTGCGAATCCCGGACCTGAGACCCGCCGTTCCGCTTCGGTGGACCAGGCTAAGAGGGGGTAGCCGTGCGTCGAGGACGAAATGAGGAGCCCGGCTCGGTCCGCCTGAGCCTGGGCGAGATCCGCGTGCGGGCGACGGTCGGGGACCGGCGGCGGGGCCAGCTCCTGGTTGGTCCGACGGTGATTCCCTGCGCCCTCGGGGCCGGGGGAATCGTCATCGCCAAGCGCGAGGGCGACGGCGGCTCGCCGCGGGGCCGCTTCCGCCTGCGGGGCGGCGCCTACCGGCCCGATCATCTCGGGGTCCGCCCGCGCACGGCGCTGCCGCTCCGGGCGACCCGGCCCGAGGACGGCTGGTGCGACGACCGGCGGGACCGCCGCTACAACCGGCCGATCCGCCTGCCGGCGCCGGGGGTCAGCGCCGAATCGATGTGGCGGGGCGACGGGCTCTACGACGTGGTGATCGACCTCGATTACAACCGCGCCCCGATCCGGAAGGGGCGGGGCTCGGCGATCTTCCTGCACATCGCCCGCGACGGCTACCGCCCCACGGAGGGCTGCGTCGCCCTCGCCCGGGCCGACCTGCTGCGGCTGCTCCGGCGCCTCGGGCCGCGGACGCATCTGCGGATCGGCTGAGCCCGGCTCGGCGGCAGCGCGACGCTGAGCGCGATAAGTCTGACCGCGCAGACGGCTCGGGGCCTGCGCGCCGTTCAGGACGGACCGGCGCCCTGAAGCTCGACCGTGCTCGCCAGGATCGCCTCCTGCAGCGCCGTGGCCAGATGGTGATGGCGGCCCGGGCCGAGCACGACGAATTCGACCTCTCCGAGTGCGGGCAGGCCCGCCGAGTCGGGGATCGCGGCCAGCCCTGGCGGCAGGACCTTGGCCGAGTGTGGCGCGATGCCCAGGCCGGCCTCGACGGCGGCGCGCAGCCCCATCAGGCTGCCGCTGGTGCAGGCAATCCGCCAGGATCGACCCGCCGCCTCAAGGGCATCGAGCGCCAGCGTGCGGGTCATCGAGGGTGGGGGATAGAGCACCAAGGGCAAGGGCTGCCCCGGATCCGGAACGAAGCCGGGCCGTCCCGTCCAGATCAGCTCCTCCGTCCAGGCCATCGTGCCGCGCGGATCGCCGCGCCGGCGCTTGCAGAAGATCACGTCCAAGTCGCCGGCATCGTAGCTTTGATAGAGCGCCCGGCTCAGCCCGACCGTGATCTGCAGATCCACCGCATCGTGACGATCGGCGAAGCGTGCGAGGACACGGCCCAGGGTCGCGAGGGTGTAGTCCTCCGAGACACCGAGCCGGATGCGGCCGCGCAGGCCGCTCGGCGAGAAGAAAGCGCACAGCCGGTCCTGCGCCTGCACGACGTCGTGCGCGAAGCCGATCAGGGCCTGGCCATCCGGCGTCGGGGCGACCCGATGGGTATCCCGCATCAGCAGGGAGCGGCCGAGAGCCTGTTCCAGCCGCGCGATATGCCCGCTGACCGTGGATTGCCGCAGCCCCAGCGACTGCGCCGCGCCCGTGAAGCTGCTGCTCTCGACGACGGCCAGGAAGGAGCGGAGCAGTGCGATGTTCGGAGGGCCCATCATGATTCATGATAACCGATATCGGTCACGCTGCGGCGCGGGCCGGCTTAAGGTCCGGGCCGAGCCCGTTGCAGGGCCCAGCCGCCGAGCCTCGTCCATGTCCGCACCCGTGCTCATGACAACGCTTTTCGTCGGCGGCTTGGTCGCGATCCCGACGCTCGGGAAGTGGGCGCAGCAGGTCACCGAGGCACTCGTCTTCCTCCTGGCGGTCATCATCGTGATGGGTGCGGCCCTGTATCTCTGCGCGCGCTGGCCGGATTACTACGCCAATCCGCAGACGCCGGTCGCCGCGACCGAACCTGCGGGCGCCGACTGATTTCGGGGTGCGTCGCGTGCGCTTACAGAGCACGGGTTGCGGCGCGGCCACCGGGGCTGCCCTCGCCTTCGTCGCCGGCTTCGTCGACGCGGCGGCCTTCATCGCGCTGACCGGCCTGTTCACGGCCCACGTCACCGGAAACTTCGTCCTGATCGGCGCCGAGCTGGTCGCAAGCTCGAGCGGCGTGCTGGCCAAGCTCCTGGCGCTGCCCGTCTTCGTCGGGGCAGTGGCGGGCGCGCGGGTTCTGGCGCTGCTGCTGGAGCGGCAGGGACGCGCGCCGTTGCCCTGGCTGCTCGCCGTCGAACTGGGCCTGCTCGCGGGCTTCGGTCTGTGCGGCACGCTGGCGGCGCCGTTGGGGGCGGCGGACGGCGCACCGGCCATCGCCGTCGGCATGTTGGCGGTCGCCGCCATGGGCCTGCAGAATGCCATCGGCCGCCTCTCCCTCGGCCATCTCGCGCCCACGACGGTGATGACGGTGAGCGTGAGCCAAGCCGTCATCGACGCGACGGACTTGGTCCTGCGGCGGGCCGAAGATCGCGATCAGACCCGCCGGCGGTTTCTGCGCGTACTGCCGGCCATCGCGGCCTTTGCCGCAGGCGCGCTGTGCGGAGCCTTCGGGATCGCGCATCTCGCCTTCGGCTGTGTCGTCCTCCCGCTCGGAATCCTGATGGCCCTGGTCATCCTGGCCGTGGCGCCGGTGAAGCGAACGCCGCTCCGTAACGTGTCCTGACCGACCGTGACATCGACCGGGCCGTTTCGGTTCGGCCCTTGGAACCCGTCGGGTGCCGCTACCCTTTCGGTCGCCGCGCCCCGAAGATCGCGGTCCCGACCCGGACATGGGTGGCGCCGAGCTGGATCGCCGCCGGGAAGTCGGCGCTCATGCCCATGGACAGGATCGGCAGGTTGTGCGCCTTCGCTAGCCGGGCCAGCTGGGCGAAATGGGCCGAGGGCGGATCCTCCGCGGGGGGGATGCACATCAGCCCCTGGATCGCGAGCCCGTGGGTCTCGCGGCATTCGGACAGCAGGGTGTCGAGCTGGTCCGGCAGGACGCCGCCCTTCTGAGGCTCGGCGCCGGTATTGACCTGGATCAGCAGCTTCGGGGTCCGGCCGGACCGGTCGATCTCCTTGGCGAGCGCCGCCGCGAGCGACAGCCGGTCGAGGGAGTGGATCACGTCGAACAGCGCCACCGCCTCCCGGGCCTTGTTCGACTGTAGCGGCCCGACGAGGTGCAGCTCCACATCCGGGAAGCGGGCGCGCAGGTCCGGCCATTTCGCCGTGGATTCCTGGACGTAGTTCTCGCCGAACACCCGCTGCCCGGCCTTGAGGGCGGGCAGGATGCCGTCGGCCGGCACGGTCTTGGAGATGGCCACCAGCTGGACCTCGGCCGGATCGCGCTCCGAATCCTCGGCGGCCCGGGCGATCGCCGCCCGCACCTCGGCAAGCCCGGCGGCGACGTCGGCCTGCCCGACCGGGGGCTTCTCCGTCCGGTGCCCCATCCCGTCCGTCGCCGGAGCGTTCGTGTCGGTGATCGCGTCGTCCATGCCTGCCTGTCCTATCGCTGCCGGACGCCGATCCTGCGCCCAACTGTACACGACCCGAGAACGGACCCCTCCGGGAGGCGCTTCTCCAACCCCAAACCCTCATCCTGAGGTGCCGGAGCGCAACGGAGGCCTCGGAGGAGACCTCCAGATGGCGCGGCGATCCCTGGAATCCTCCTTCGAGGCCCGCTCACGCGGGCACCTCAGGATGAGGGACGAGATCGGGAGCACCCCGGCGCAGGCTCTCGGTGTGGTCTGTGTCCTGTCATGCCGACCTATGCGTTCGCGCGCCCCGCGCAAGCCCGAATCGCGCGCCGCGTTGACCGGCTGCGGCGCAGATATGCTATCGCGGCGCAACCGTGCCGTGGTCATCCTTCGGAATGACCGACGAGCCCCTGACCCAGCCGGATCCATGACCACCAGCACCGCCCCCCAGCCCGTCGAGCGCTACAACGCCAAGGATGCCGAGCCGCGCTGGCAGGAGGCCTGGGCCGAGAAGCGCCTGTTCGAGACCGACAATTCCGACCCCCGCCCGAAATACTACGTGCTGGAGATGTTCCCCTACCCGTCGGGGCGCATCCACATGGGCCATGTCCGCAACTACGCAATGGGCGACGTGGTCGCCCGCTACAAGCGCGCCCGCGGCTTCAACGTCCTGCACCCAATGGGCTGGGACGCCTTCGGGTTGCCGGCCGAGAACGCCGCCATGGAGCGCAAGGTCAACCCGCGGGATTGGACCTACGCCAACATCGCCTCGATGCGCGACCAGCTGAAGGCCATGGGCCTGTCGCTCGACTGGAGCCGGGAGATCGCGACCTGCGATCCCGACTACTACAAGCACCAGCAGCGCATGTTCCTCGACTTCCTGGGCAAGGGCCTTGTCACCCGCCGCACCGCCAAGGTGAACTGGGACCCGGTCGACCACACGGTGCTGGCCAACGAGCAGGTGATCGACGGGCGCGGCTGGCGCTCCGGCGCCCTGGTGGAGCAGCGCGAGCTGACCCAGTGGTTCTTCAAGATCACCGACTTCGCCGAGGACCTGCTGACCGCCCTCGACGGGCTGGATCGCTGGCCGGAGAAGGTCCGGCTGATGCAGAAGAACTGGATCGGCCGCTCGGAAGGCCTGGAGGTTCAGTTCAGCCTCGCCCAGCCGGTGGCCGGTGCCGCCGACACGGTGACCGTCTACACGACCCGGCCCGACACGCTGTTCGGCGCCAAGTTCCTGGCGATCGCGGCCGACCACCCCCTGGCCGCCGCTCTGGCCGAGGGACGGCCGGAGCTGCAGACCTTCATCGAGGAGTGCCGCCGCACCGGCACCGCCCAGGCCGCGATCGACACCGCCGAGAAGCACGGCTTCGACACTGGCCTCACAGTCCGCCATCCCCTGGACCCGTCCTGGGAGCTGCCGGTCTACGTGGCGAACTTCGTGCTGATGGAATACGGCACCGGTGCGGTGTTCGGCTGCCCGGCGCACGACCAGCGCGACCTCGACTTCTCGAACAAGTACGGGCTCGGCAACACGCCCGTGGTCTGCCCGGAGGGGCAGGACCCGGCGAGCTTCGTGATTACCGACACCGCCTATGTCGAGGACGGGCGGATGATCAACTCGCGCTTCCTCGACGGGATGAGCACGGACGAGGCCTTCGAGGCTGTGGCCCGGCGGCTGGAAGGGGAGGGGGGCGCCAAGCGCAAGGTCCAGTTCCGCCTGCGCGACTGGGGCGTCTCCCGGCAGCGCTACTGGGGCTGCCCGATCCCGATCATCCACTGCGACAGCTGCGGCCCAGTCCCGGTGCCGGTGGCCGACCTGCCTGTGAAGCTGCCGGAGGAGGTGTCCTTCGACCAGCCCGGCAACCCGCTTGAGCGGGACGCCGCGTGGCGCAACGTGCCCTGCCCGCATTGCGGCGCGGCGGCCCGGCGCGAGACCGACACGATGGACACGTTCGTCGATTCGTCCTGGTACTACGCCCGCTTCACCGCGCCCTGGCTGGCGGACGCGCCCACCGACCGGGCGGTAGTCGATCGCTGGCTGGCGGTGGACCAGTATATCGGCGGCATCGAGCACGCGATCCTGCACCTGCTCTACGCCCGTTTCTTCATGCGGGCGATGCGCGAGACCGGCTGGGCCGGCGTCGCAGAGCCGTTCGCCGGCCTGTTCACGCAGGGCATGGTGGTCCACGAGACCTACAAGGACGCGGCCGGTGCCTGGGTGCCCCCGGCCGAGATCCGCTTCGCCACCGAGGAGGGCGAGCGCCGCGCGTTTCACGTGAAAACTCAGGCGCCGATCGCGATCGGCCCGATCGAGAAGATGTCGAAGTCGAAGAAGAACGTGGTCGATCCCGACGACATCATCGCGAGCTACGGGGCCGACACGGCGCGCTGGTTCATGCTGTCCGACTCGCCGCCCGAGCGCGACGTGATCTGGACCGAGGAGGGCGTGCAGGGCGCGGCCCGGTTCGTCCAGAAGGTCTGGCGGCTGGTGAACGCGGCCGGGCAGGCGAAAGGCGACGGCGCCGCGGATCTGCCGCTGCGCAAGGCCGCCCACCGGGCTTTGGCTTCCGTGCAGGATGATATCGAGCGCCTGCGCTTCAACCGCTGTGTCGCCCACATCTACACCCTGGCCAACGCCCTGGAGGACGGCCTGCGCGGCCCGGTCTCGCCAGCCGCCGCCAAGGAGGCGGCCGGGATCCTGGTGCAGCTCATCGCCCCGATGATGCCCCACCTCGCCGAGGAATGCTGGTCCGTCCTGGGTGGCGGCGGCCTCGTCGCCCAGGCGCCCTGGCCCGAGACCGAGGCGGGGCTCCTCGTCGAGGACGAGATCACCCTGCCGGTGCAGATCAACGGCAAGAAACGCGCGGACGTCACCGTGCCGCGCGACGCCGACGCCCAGGCCGTGGAGGCCGCGACCCTGGCGCTGGCAGCGGTCCAGACGATCCTGGAGGGGAGGGCGCCCCGAAAGGTGATCGTGGTGCCAGGGCGGATCGTGAACTTGGTGGTGTGAGGCGTCGGTCGGCCGATCCCATCCGGGATCTACGCCGACCCACCCTCTGTCCTCATCCTGAGGTGCCGGCGCGCGGCGAGCGCCGGTCCGCCCCACCCTGCGCAACCGGGCTCTTGCGGCCCGAGCAACTGTCCGGGGTCGTGGAATGGATGGACAGGCGTCCGAGCTGAGGTGCGGGCTTCAAAGCCCCAGGATGGGCCGGCGTCCCACCCGTCGCCGCAGACCTGATCCGACAAGATCGGACTCCGGATGACTTTCAAGGATGCGGGCGCGGGTCGGAGGCCGGCACAGGACTCGGTACCGCCCCGGTGTCGCTCGGGATCACGCGACCGGAACAGCTCCGAACCGGGCTCTCACGCCGCGTTGCGGCGCTCCGGATAGAGCCCGTACAGGCCCTCGCGGCTCGCGTCGCAGACGCCGCGCTCGGTGATGATCCCGGTCATCAGCCGGGCCGGCGTCACGTCGAAGGCCGGGTTGGCCACCGGGCTGCCGGGCGAGACCACCTCGATCGTGGCGAAACCGCCATCGGCGAGCCGCCCGGTCATGTGGGTGACCTCGCGCCCGTCGCGCTCCTCGATCGGGATCTCCCTGACGCCGTCGTCGAGCGTCCAATCGATGGTCGAGAACGGCAGCGCCGCGTAGAACGGCACGCCGGTATCGTGGGCGGCGAGCGCCTTCAGGTAGGTGCCGATCTTGTTGCAGACGTCGCCCGAGGCCGTGGTCCGGTCCGAGCCGACGATGCAGAGATCGACCTGACCGTGCTGCATCAGGTGGCCGCCAGCATTGTCGGCGATCACCGTGTGGGGCACGCCGTGGCCGTTGAGCTCGA
Source organism: Methylobacterium sp. FW102-HT35C08 (assembly GCF_058790235.1). NCBI lineage: Bacteria > Pseudomonadati > Pseudomonadota > Alphaproteobacteria > Hyphomicrobiales > Methylobacteriaceae > Methylobacterium > Methylobacterium sp. FW102-HT35C08. The sequence goes on from NZ_JBYTCL010000002.1 coordinate 4,914,821, forward strand.
AAGCGGTCAGTGCCGCGCCCTGGCTGCGCGGCCGGGTCTCGTCGACCAGCACGTGGACCGGCACGCCCTGCTCGTGGGCGGCGTAGATCGGCGCGAGCGCCGTTCCCCAATCCACCGTGGCGAGCCAGCCGGCATTGCAATGGGTCAGCACCGTGATCGGCTTGTCGCCGCCCTTGGCCCCGCCCTTGGCCCTGTGCAGGTCGGCGATGATCCGGCTGCCATGGGCGCCGATCGATCGGCAACTCGCTACGTCCTCCTCAGCGATGCGGCCGGCCTCCGCGAACGCGCGGGCGAAGCGCTCGCCCGGCTGGACCTGCCGCAGGTTGGCCGAGAGCCGGTCGAGCGCCCAGCGCAGGTTGATCGCGGTCGGACGGGTGGCGGCCAGCGTCGCCACCGCCCGGTCGATCCCGTCGAGGGAGGCATCCGCCCGCATGGCGAGCGCCAGCCCGTAGGCGGCGGTGACGCCGATCAGCGGCGCGCCGCGCACGATCATGGTGCGGATCGCGACCGCGGCGTCGTCCAGCGTGGCCAGCCGCTTCAGCTCGAACGCGAAGGGCAGGCGCGTCTGGTCGATGACCTGGACGCTGACGCCGTCCGGGTCCGGGAAGATCGTGCGGTAGGGCTGGCCGTCGATGTTCATGGCCGGTTCTGTGCCACAGCGGGACGGGTTTTGCACCCTCCCGGATGATCCGGCGCCGGGGCCGGCACCGGAGCCGACATCGGATTGGGGACGCCCGTACGAGGGCCGGTCAGCCTTCCTCAACCTTAGCGGCTCGTTAAGGCCCCCGTGCCTAGCCTCTGGAGTACGTCCCCGTTTTGCGTCCGGTCCCGCATGCGCTCGCTTCGCCGTCCCGCATCGCCCTACGACACTTTCGTCGATAGCGTTCGCCCGTTCCTGGGCAAGCGCCTGACGGAACTCGGCGGCCTCGTGCTGTTCACCGGCGCGGTCGCCCTGACCGTGGCTCTGGCCACATGGTCGATCGACGATCCGAGCCTGAACCACGCCACCGACCATGCCGCCCACAACGTCCTCGGCCAGCCGGGCGCCGTCGTGGCGGATCTCGCCATGCAGATCCTCGGTCTCGGCGCCCTCGCCTTCGTCCTGCCGCCGGTCCTCTGGGGCGTGCGGCTGATGCGCGAGCGCAACCTCCCTGACGGCGGCCTGCGCATCGCGCTCTGGATCATCGGCTTCTGCGCGGCGAGCGCGGTGGCGAGCGCGCTGCCGCCGACGACGCGCTGGCCGCTGCCCACCGGCCTCGGCGGCGTGGCCGGCGACGGCCTGCTGTCGATGGCCCGGGTGATCGTCGGGGCGGTCTCGTCGGCGGCCGCGCATCTCGTCGGCTTCGGCTACGCCGCGGTGGCGATCCTCAGCCTGACCGGAGCCTGCCGTTTCGGAGCCGTGGAGGATGACTCGCTCCACGACGAGCCCTATCCCGTCCGGCGCGCGCCGATGCGGGGCCGCGACTCGGGCCGCGACGAGCGCGAGGATGCCGACGAGCCGAGCCTCGGCCTCGTCGGGATCGGCGCCCTGGCGCAGGGGCTGATGGGCCTCCGCCACGCCGCCTCCGAGCGGATCGCGACCTGGCGCGCGGACCGGGCCGAACCTTTCGACGGCGCCTCGCCGGCCCTCGCGGCCCGGCGGGCCTTCACGGATGCGGACCTGCCCTGGGCCGACCACCTGCCGGAGGGCGCCCGGCCGGGCGCGGCCCGGCGCGAGCCCGTGTTCGACGCGCAGGACGGGTCGCCGGTCCCGGCGGCGACCGCTCGCCGGGCCGTGCCGCTGCACGACGACGAGGACGAGGCGGAGGCGTTCGAGGCCCCGCAGCGCCCGGCCCCGTCGCGGCCCGAGCCGGCCGCGTCCCGCGTCGCCCCGCCGCCCGCCGCGCCCGTGCCGGCCCGCCGCGCGCCGGCGCCGCCGACCCGTCCCGAGGATTACGCCCTACCGGCCCTCGATCTGCTGGCCGCGCCGCGCGGCCCGTCGCCGGCGAGCCAGATCTCGGCGGACGCCCTGGAGCAGAACGCGACGCTGCTCGAGGCGACGCTCGGCGATTTCGGCGTGCGCGGCGACATCCTGGCGGTGCGGCCCGGTCCGGTCGTCACCCTCTACGAGCTCGAGCCCGCCCCCGGCACCAAATCCAGCCGCGTGATCGCGCTGGCGGACGATATCGCCCGCTCCATGTCGGCGGTCTCGGCCCGCGTCGCGGTCGTCCCCGGCCGCAACGCCATCGGCATCGAATTGCCGAACGCCAAGCGCGAGACGGTGTACCTGCGCGAGCTCCTCGCCTCCACGGACTTCGCCGAGAGCAAGCACAAGCTGGCTCTGTGCTTAGGGAAAAACATCGGCGGCGAGCCGATCATCGCCGACCTCGCGCGCATGCCGCACCTCTTGGTCGCCGGCACCACCGGCTCGGGCAAGTCGGTGGCGATCAACACGATGATCCTCAGCCTGCTCTACCGGCTCAAGCCGGAAGAGTGCCGCCTGATCATGGTCGATCCCAAGATGCTGGAGCTGTCGGTCTATGACGGCATCCCGCACCTGCTCTCCCCCGTCGTGACCGACCCGAAGAAGGCGGTGATCGCCCTCAAATGGGCCGTGCGCGAGATGGAGGAGCGCTACAAGAAGATGTCCAAGATCGCGGTCCGCAACATCGACGGCTACAACGCCCGGGTCGCCGAGGCGGCGGCGCGCGGCGAGGTCCTGACCCGGACCGTGCAGACCGGCTTCGACCGCCACACCGGCGAGGCGGTCTACGAGGACGAGGCGATGGACCTGGCGCCTCTGCCGTACATCGTGATCGTGGTGGACGAGATGGCCGACCTGATGATGGTGGCCGGCAAGGACATCGAGGGCGCGATCCAGCGGCTGGCGCAGATGGCGCGCGCGGCCGGCATCCACCTGATCATGGCCACCCAGCGCCCGTCGGTGGACGTGATCACCGGCACGATCAAGGCGAACTTCCCGACCCGGATCAGCTTCCAGGTGACCAGCAAGATCGATAGCCGCACGATCCTGGGCGAGATGGGCGCCGAGCAGCTTCTGGGCCAGGGCGACATGCTGTTCATGGCCGGCGGCGGGCGCACGACGCGCGTGCATGGGCCGTTCTGCTCGGACAGCGAGGTCGAGAGCGTGGTCGCCCACCTCAAGCGCCAGGGCCGGCCCAGCTACCTCGACGCCGTCACGGCGGATGAGGACGAGGGCGCGCCTGAGAAGGGCGGCAAGGGGAAGGCCGGCGCGGCCGAACTCGAACTCGACGGCGCGGTATTCGACCAGGGCTCCTTCGGCGAGGCCGGCGGCGACCTCTACGATCAGGCCGTGCAGGTGGTGCTGCGCGACCAGAAGGCCTCGACCAGCTACATCCAGCGCCGGCTGCAGATCGGCTACAACCGCGCCGCCTCGATCATGGAGCGGATGGAGATCGAGGGCATCGTCGGCCCGGCCAACCATGCCGGCAAGCGCGAGATCCTGGTGGAGGAGGCCGTCGGCTGATCGTTGCGGGCGCTGAAGCCGCTGGCTCAGCTTTCCCGGCGGTTCCAGACCGAGCCTCATCCTGAGGTGCCGGAGCGTAGCGGAGGCCTCGAAGGAGCCCTCCAGTCGACCGCGCGATCCCTGGAGCCCTCCTTCGAGGCCGCTCCCCGGCACCTCGGGATGCGGTGTTCGGGTTGGAGTGCCCCGTCGCCCCCTCTCGGCAGGGCGGCTAAAAAAATCTGCTTCGGCTCGGAACCCGACCGCTATCCGCACGTTACGCGCGTGCGAGGCCTGGAAACGGGCTCGCAGCGAGGGCGCCGGGCTCGATGTCCGGCGTCGCTTGTAGTCACGTTGCTCGTTGGAGGATGTGGTTATGAGGACTTACGACGTTTCGCCCCTGTTCCGGTCGTCTGTCGGGTTCGACCGTCTGTTCGAGCTGCTCAACCAGGCCGAGCGGGTCGAGGCATCGACCGCTTGGCCGCCCTACAACATCGAGAAGGTCGCCGAGGACCAGTACCGCATCACCATGGCGGTCGCGGGCTTCACGGCCGACGAGATTGAGCTCACCCAGCAGGACACCACGCTCCTGGTCTCGGGCCAGAAGGCCGCCCCGGAGGCCGAGACGCACTACCTCCACCGCGGGATCGCGGCGCGCAGCTTCCGCCAGACCTTCAACCTGGCCGAGCACGTGAAGGTCGTGGGGGCTTCCCTGGAGAACGGCCTGCTCACCGTCGCGCTGAAGCGCGAGGTGCCGGAGGCCCTGAAGCCCCGCCGCATCGCCATCGGTGGCACGACGGGCGTGTCCGGCCAGGACAATGCCCCGGCGCAGATCGCCCGCGAGGCCAAGGCGGCCTGATCCGCGGCGGGAGCCGCACGGCCGGCGTCCCGGGCCCGCCCGGGCGCCGCCGCACCCACCGATCGACATCCCTCACGGGTCCGCGGACCCGCGGGCCTGTTCCCACGACGGCATCGCTTTCGATGGAGATAGGACCATGAGCGTGAGAGATCTGATCCCCTGGAACCGCACCACCCCGGCCCCCGCGCCGGCCTCCCTGTCGAACGAGGCGGCCAGCCCCTTCCTGACGCTGCACCGCGAGATGAACCGGCTGTTCGACGATGTGTTCAGCGGGTTCGGCAGCCTACCGGGATTGGCGGACCGCACGCTCGGCTGGCCGAAGGTCGAGCTGGTGGAGGAGAACGGCGCGCTTCGGGTCTCCGCCGAGCTTCCCGGGCTCGACGAGGCGGACGTCGAGCTCCTGATCGCCGACGGCGTCCTCACCCTCAAGGGTGAGAAGCGCGCAGAGACCACCGACGCGGCGCGCGGCTACACGGAGCGCAGCTACGGCCGCTTCGAGCGCGCGATCGCCCTCCCCATCCCAGTGGCGGAGGACAAGGCCGAGGCGACGTTCCGCAACGGCGTCCTCACCGTGACGCTGCCGCGCGCCGCCGAGGCGCCGGAGCGCCGACGCCGGATCGCGATCAACGGCAGCGCGACCCCGGCCGCCAAGCACTGAGCCGGGACCGAACGCGGCCGCCCCGGCGGCCGCGGGCGGGACGCATGACGCGGCGGCCGGCGCGACCCGAGCGGGCGTGCCGGCCGCCCAGCCTTTGCTCACGCCTTTGCTCACGTGGAGGATTGCATGCAGCCGATCGAAACATCGTTGCTCCAGCCCGACATCGAGCGCCTCGGTCCGGTGGCGGCGGCCAGCCTCAGGCCGCCGGCGATCGAGCCGTTCGAGGCCTTCGTGGCGCCGGGGGACGTCTTCCGGCATCCGCGCGAGGTGCTGGGCTATCCGGGCCTGTCGCGGGCCGAGAAACGGGCGATCCTGGCCTCCTGGGCCTCGGACGCGCGGGCCGTCGAGTCGTGCCCGGGCCTGCGCTGCCTGCCGGGCTGCCGGGCCGAGCCCGTGCCGCTCGACACGATCCTGGCCGCGCTCCAGGCGCTCGACGACGGCGCGGCACCGGCCGCACCCCCGGCGGCGCCCCAATCGCTGCGCTCGGAGGGCCTCTCGCGCCGCTGGCAGCGCGGCCCGGGGGGACGGGCGCGCGCGCTGAACTGAACCGGGGGCTGCCATGACGACCTTCGACCTGAAAGGCGGCCGCGGGCTCCGGTCCCGGCTCCGGCGCAGCCGGCGCGGATGGCCGGCGCGGACCACCGACGGAGCCGTGCTGGGCAGCTGGATCGCGTCGGCCGCGCTGTGCCTCGCCCTGGCCGCGCCCTGCCCGGCGCCGGCCCTGCCCTGGGTTCTGGCCGGCCTGCTGAGCCTGTCGGGCTTCATCTGGCTCGGTCTGGCGATCACGCAGGCGGGGCCGCCGGCCGACGCCCCGCACCTGACCGCCTGGGACGCCGCGCTGCTCGCGTTCGCGGCCAGCTTCGGCGTGCAATCGGCGGCGCGCCTCGGCCTCTTCGGCGGCTGAGCGCGCCGAGACAGGGAGGCAACCATGCAGGATCAGACCATCGGACTCGGACACAACAACCCGCCCGCCGCATTGGACGCGCCGTGGCTCGCCGGCCGGCGGGCGCTGATCCGCCGCCGCGGGCCCTCCGTCGAGACCTCGGGCCGCGCCCGGGCCGACACCTGGGAACTCACCTTCGAGCGGCAGACGCCCCCGGAGATCGAGCCGCTGATGGGCTGGACCGGCGGGACCGACACGCTCGCCACGGAGGTGGTGCTGGCCTTCCCGACGCGGGCGCAGGCTTTGGCCTATGCCGAGCGCCAGGGCCTCGCCTACAGCGCCGGGCCCGAGCCGGCGGAGACGGCGCGGGCGAAGACCCTGCGGGTCTGGCGCGCGAACCGGCGCCCGGCACCGGCGCGCCCTCAGGGCTGCGCGACGACGCGGGACCGGCGCGCCAATGCGCCGAACTCGGCCAGCCTGCCCGATCTGGAGCGGGCCCTGGTCAACCCGGCGGCGGTGTTCGACACGCCGGCCGCCGTGCGCGACCATCCCCGGCTGCTGCGCCCGTGCAAGCAGGAGATCCTGCGGCGCTGGGCCTGGGACGAGTACCTGAAGGAGGTCGCCGCCGCCGAGGGTATGGCCGAGGGCGAGCCGTCGCGGCTCGACGACGTGACGGCGGCGCTCCTGGCGCTCGGAGAGACCTGGCGCCCGGATCCCGCCGCGCCCGCCGCCGCGCTGCCGGCAGCGCGTGAGGCGGACACGGAGGATCGGATCCGCGCGGCCGCTTGAGCGGGCGCCCGCCGCCTCACGCCACCGAGAACCGGAACTCCGTGCGCGCCGCGAAGGTCTCGCCCGGTCGCAGCACCGCCGACGGAAACGCCGGCTGGTTCGGGGCGTCCGGAAAGCCCTGGGTCTCGAAGCAGACCCCGTCGCCGGAGCGGTAGATCCGGCCCGACGGCCCGATCAGCGTGCCGTCGAGGTTGTTGCCGCTGTAGAGCTGCAGGGCGGGTTGCGTGGTCCAGACGTCGAGGCGGCGCCCGCTCTCCGGATCGGTGCATCGGGCCGCCGGCCGCAACGTCCCGGCGGGACCGCGCAGCACGAAGGTGTGGTCGTACCCCTTGGCGATGGCGAGCTGCGGGTCGCCGGCCCGGATGCGGGCCTCCAGCGGGTGCGGCATGCGGAAGTCGAACGGGGTGCCGGCGACCGGCCGGAGCGCGCCGGTGGGGATCTGGGTCGCGTCCGTCGGGGCGAAGGCGTCGGCGTCGACCTGCACGACGTGGCCGAGAACGCTCCCCGTTCCCTCACCCGCGAGGTTGAAGTAGCTGTGGTTGGTGAGGTTCAGGACCGTGGGACGGTCGGTCGTGGCCGCGTAATCCATGCGCAGCACGCCGTCCGCGGGCAGGCTGTAGCGCACCCGGACGTCGAGGTTGCCTGGAAACCCCTCTTCGCCGTCCGGAGAGCGGCGGGCCAGGGTGAGGCTGGTCGCGTCGGCGCCCTCGACCCGCCACAGGCGCTTGCCGAAGTTCCGCGGGCCGCCGTGCAGCGTGTTGGGGCCCTCGTTCACCGGTAGCCGATAGGTGTGCCCGTCGAGGCTGAAGCGCCCGCCCGCGATGCGGTTGGCGTAGCGCCCGATCACCGCGCCGAAGCTCGGGCTCACGGTCTCGTATCCCCTCAGGGTGTCGAGGCCGAGGACGACGTTGGCCGAATGTCCGGCGCGGTCCGGCACCTCGATCCGCGTGATGACGGCGCCGAATTCGATGATGTCGACGCGCAGGCTGCCGCGGCTCAGGCTGTGGCGGCTGACCGATCGGCCGTCCGCCGTTGTGCCGAACGGTTCGACCGGCATCCGGCTAGCGCTTCCAAACGCCGAGCCGCTCGCTCCGGGCATGGTCCTCGGCCGCGACCAGCTCCGGGCTCGCCTCCGGGGAGGCGCGGCCGCCGCCGTTGAACAGCACCACCTCGGAGAGGTCGCGCCCGTCCACGAGGCAGTTCATGGTCTCGCTGCCCGGCGCGGGCTGGCAGGTCACCGTCCGGCCGCCAATGTAGCGGGCCAGCTCGTCCGCCTGACCGCCCCGCACCCACTCGACGCCGAACAGATGGACGACCTTGCCGCCGACCTTGAGGGTGGCGGTATCGATCACCTGGACCGGCCCGGTCACAGCGTTGGGCGATGGCGGCGGCGTGTCGGGCTCGGGATCGCCGCCGGTCTCGGGGGGTGGGGTCACCGTGTCGGGAACAGGGGCGGCCGCGGGCGCGCCCCGGGATGCGCCGCTCGGCGTGCCGGCCGGGGCGGCGGACGAGGACGCGGCCGGCTCGGGCGCGGCGGGCCGCGCCGTCTCGGGCGGGCGGCTCTCCAGGACGAGCCCGGCCGCGACGACCGCCACCAGGGCGGCCGCGCTCGCGCCCGCGAGCCAGCGGCGCTGCCGGCGGGCGCCTTCGTCCAGATCGTCCCGGCCGAAACGCAGGCGGTCGCGCAGCCGCTCGACGCCGTCGCGCACCGTCTCGCCGAAGCGGCCGGCTCCGGCATTCCAGGCCGCCACCGGGTCCGATCCGGGGGCCGCGGCCGCGGCATGCCCCTCGGGCTCGCCGGCGGGACGGGCCAACCGGCCGCGCAGGCTTGTCCGCAGGGTCGCGAACCGGCCGGCGGCGTTCTGGGCCAGCGCCCGGCCCTGCACGGAGGAGCGCTCGGCCAGCGAGCGGGCGCGCTCCGACTGGGTCTCGACGAAGCGCGCCGTCGCCGCCTTCATCTCGTAGGCGCCGCTGAGCAGCGGCGAATCCCGGGATTCCTCGACCGGGGCCGCCTCAGGCTCGGGCTCGGGCGGCAGGAACAGGGCCGGATGCCGCTCCTGCAGCTCCGCGACGAGATCGGCCAGCGTCATCGGCTCGGACGTGTCGCCGCGCAGGCGCACGGCGCCGTGCCGGTCGAGCACGCGCAGGCCGTTTCCGGCCGCGTCGGTCACGGTCGCGGCTTCCGCCAGGAGTTCAAGGGTCCGCACGGCCACCGGGCGCGGGCGCGCGCGGGCGATCTCGGCCCGGATCGCCGCGCGGAGGGCAGTGCGACCGGGATCGTCGAGCGCCGGACGCGCCGGCCCCGCTTCCTGCTTCGCCACCACCGTTGAAGACGTCATACACCCGATCCCGGCATCACCACGCGCCGCACGCGACGGCGCCGCAGGCCGCCACGCGAGGCTCTTACGCCTTGCCGGGCGAGGGAGCCAGGGTGCCGGCCTGGATGCTCCGACGCAGGACGCGCCCGGTCTCGCCCAGGATGTAAGGCCGCGTGCCCGCGAAACCCACCTCCAGGACCAGCTCGGCCTCGCCGCTGGAGACCGCACCGCGGCCGGGATTGGCCGTGCGGAAATCGACGAGCGCGCGGATCGTGCAGGTTTCGGCATCGCAGGCGGCGTGCATCGCCCGCGGCTCGTAGCGCCGTTCGGGCCAGCGCTGGACGAAGCTGCGCTTCTCGGCGACGAGGCCGGCCGTCGTGATCGGCCGTCCGTAGAAGCGCACGCGCGTCGCGTAATACCGGGTCGCGGCCCCCACCATGGTGTCGCCGGAGGCCGAGACGGTGTCGAGGTAGCTGGCGGTTAGGGCCCGGGCCGCGGCCGCGCGCTCGGCCGAGGCGGGTGCGGAGACCGGGGCGAAGGCCGCCGGCGTCGCGGCGAGGCGGTGCGGGTGATGCGCGGGGCGGCGCAGCGCCTCGCGGGCCGGCGGCCGCTCCAGGGCGGCGGCCCGCTTCGAGCTCGGCGCCCGCGTTCCGGCGGCCTTCGGCAAAGCGTCCTCGGCGGGCTCCGGCCTGGCGGCCTGGCGGACGGGTTCCGCGTCGCGCGTGCCGGCAGGCCGTCTCTTCGCCTGCTGGGTGGCCTGCTGCTCCGCGGGCTTGTCCGCCGGCACGGTCCTGGCCTGATCCGCCACCCTGGGGGATTCCTTCACGGCCCCCGCGGCCGGCGTGGCGGCCCGCGGCGGCGGATCCACCCAGGCCGACCGGGCATCCGCCCCCTGCTGCTGAGCCGACGCGGCGCCCGTGAAGGCCAGAGGCAGGAGCAGGCCGAGCACGAGGGTTTGGGGTCGAGCGGGACGGGTGGCGGACATCGGTGCCTTCCTGGCGGCCGGAGCGATCAATGGGGAGAATGCGCCCGCCCGTCGAAGGGGTTCCACGATCGTTTCGGGCGCGCCCCCATCCTGACGTATGGGACGGCGGCGACCAGCCCTGGATTGCGGGGATGATGGGGTTGCGTTCGTGCGTTTGGGTACCAAGTCGGGGACAGTCTTGGCCTTCGGCCAGTCCCAGGCTCCCATACCGCCCGCCTCCGCCGCGCATCGAGGATCCCTTGGCCCGTCCCGAGACCGCTTCGCCCCCAGGCCCGCATCCCGGGAACGCCCGATGAGCATCAACCCGCGCCGGGCCCTGCTGCTCTGCAACGCCAAGGCCCGCAACGGCGCCCTCGATCTGGACGAGGTCCGGGGGATCCTACGCGCGGGCGGCATCGAGCCGGAGGAGCCGCCGCCGGAGGCCGATTGCTGCGACGTGATCCGTGACCGGGCCGGCGCGGTCGACATGGTGATCCTGGGCGGCGGCGACGGCACCATGAACTACGCCGCGCCGGCCCTGGTGGAGAGCGGCCTGCCGCTCGCGATCCTGCCGCTCGGCACGGCGAACGACCTCGCCCGGTCCCTGAACCTGCCGCTCGACCCGCTCGCGGCGGCCCGCTTCATCCCGACCGCCGAGGCACGCCCGGTGGATCTCGGCTGGGTCAACGGCCACTATTATTTCAACGTGGCCAGCGTCGGCTTCTCGGCCGAGCTCGCCGGCGAGCTCACGGCGGAATCGAAGAAGACCTGGGGCGTGCTGGGCTACGCGGTCGCGGCCATCCGCGTGCTGCGCCGGGTCCGGCCCTTCACGGTGACGATCGAGCATGACGGGGTGGTCGAGAAGGTCACCACCATCCAGGTCTCGGTGGGCAACGGCCGGCACTACGGCGGCGGCATGACCGTGGCGGAGAGTGCCGCGGTCGACGACGGCAAGCTGGATTTCTACAGCCTGGAGATCAACCACTGGTGGCGGCTGCTCGCGCTGCTGCCGGCCCTGCGCCGGGGCACGCATGGGCGCGCGGCCGACGTGCGGGCCTTCCACGCGCAGGAGATCCGGCTCTCGACCCGCAAGCCCCGGCCGGTGAACACCGACGGCGAGCTGACCACGCACACGCCCGCCCATTTCAAGGTCGTCCCGAAGATCCTGCGGGTCTTCGCCCCCGAACCGGTGCGTGGGCCCACCCCCTTCGATCTCACCACCCTGGGCAAAAGCCTGTTCCCGACCAGCGAGGCCCCCCGCCAGTGACCGACCTGATCCAGCTCGCCAGCCAGCCCGCCGTCTGGGCCGCCCTCGCCACCCTGGTGGTGATGGAGGTGGTGCTCGGGGTCGACAACCTGATCTTCATCTCGATCCTGACCAACAAGCTGCCGGCCGATCAGCAGACCCGGGCCCGGCGCATCGGGATCGGGCTCGCCCTGGTCCTGCGGCTGGGGCTGCTCGGCACCGTGGCGTTCATCGTCCATCTGACCGAGCCGGTCTTCTCGGTGTTCGGCCAAGCCTTCTCGTGGCGCGACCTGATCCTGATCGGCGGCGGCCTGTTCCTGCTCTGGAAGGCCACCAAGGAGATCCACCACACGGTGGATCCGGAGCCCGAGGCGGCGGGAGCGGCCGGCGGCAGCCTCGGCTTCGGCGCGGCGATCGGCCAGATCCTGCTCCTCGATCTCGTCTTCTCGATCGACTCGATCATCACCGCGGTGGGCATGACCGAGCACGTGCCGGTGATGATGATCGCCGTGGTGATCGCCGTGGTGGTGATGCTGGTCGCCGCCGAGCCGCTCTCGGCCTTCATCGCCCGCAACCCCACCGTGGTGATGCTGGCCCTCGGCTTCCTGATCATGATCGGCATGACGCTGATCGCCGAAGGGTTCGGGGCGCATGTGCCGAAGGGCTACATCTACACCGCCATGGCGTTCTCGGCGGGCGTGGAGGGCCTCAATATGCTGGCCCGGCGGCGACGGCGGTCCGCGCAGGGCGAGGCGCGGGTGCCCGCCGGGCAGACGCGGCGCGCCTGAGGCCGAGACCGATGCTCATGCGGCGGCGCGCGGCCCTCGGCCTGCTCCTGCTCCCCGCCCTCGCCCAGCCGGCCCTCGCCCAAGCGGAGACGCGACAGATGGGGCCGGACGCGGCCGTGCGGCACGACCTCGCCCCCACCGGCACGCTCCGGGCGGCGATCAATCTCGGCAATCCGGTCCTCGCGCAGGCGGGCCTGGACGAGCCCGCGGGGGTTTCGGTGGATCTCGCCCGGGCGCTCGCCGCCCGGCTCGGCGTGCCGGTGGCGTTCGTGACCTATTCCGGGGCGGGCGCGGTCTCGGGCTCGGCGGGAACGGGCGCCTGGGACATCTGCTTCCTGGCGATCGATCCGAAGCGGGCCGAGAGCATCGCCTTCACGGAGCCCTACGTGCGGATCGCCGGCCGCTACCTCGTGCCGGCCGCTTCGGCGATCCGGAGCCCGGAGGAGGTCGACCGCGACGGCGTGCGCGTCTCGGTGGGCCGCGGCAGCGCCTACGACCTGTTCCTGACCCGCGCCCTGAGGCACGCGACCCTGGTGCGGGCGCCGACCTCGGCCGAGGCGGTGACGGCGTTCGCGCGCGACGGTCTCGAGGTCGCGGCCGGCGTGGATCAGCCGCTCGCCGCCTACGCGGCGTCGCATCCGGAGGTGCGGCTGCTGCCGGGGCACTTCATGGCGATCCCGCAGGCGATGGGCTTGCCGGTGGGACGCGCGGCGGGGGCGGCCTATCTGGCGGATTTCATCGCGCAGGCGAAGCGCGACGGGCTGGTGCGGCGCGGCCTGGAGGCCAGCGGGCAGGATCCGGATCTGGCGGCGCCCTGAGGGGCGTCACGCGGCGCGACGAGGGCTCTCGTCGACACCGGCGGTTCCATAGGCCCTCGACCGCTGAGCCGTCATCGCCTTGGACTCCGCTGACCCCAACCCGTGCCCTCATCCTGAGGCCTCCGCTACGCTCCGGCACCTCAGGATGAGGATGCGGGTCGGATGGGCCCGCGCGATCCGGCCGCCTCAGCGCACGCCGGGCCGGCCCGATTCCGCGAGCTGCTGCGCCCGGACGCCCTGGCGCTCGAACATCCAGCCCGGATACTCGGCCGGCAGCGCGCTCACCGCGTCGAGGGCGTCGAGTTCCTCGCCGGTGAGGCTGAGTTCGGTCGCCGCGATGTTGTCCTCCAGCTGGTCGAGGCGCTTGGCCCCCACGATGACGCTGGTCACCGCCTTGCGGTGCAGGAGCCAGGCCAGCGCCACCTGGGCCACCGAGACGCCGCGGGCCTCCGCCACATTGCGCATCGCGTCGATGCAGGCTTCGGCCCGGGGCCGGTCGACCGGCGGGAAATCGAAGCTCGCGCGCCGGCCCTCGCCTGCGCCGCCGGAATCCTTGCCGCCAGAATACTTGCCGCTGAGCAGGCCGCCGGCCAGCGGGCTCCAGACCAGGAGGCCGAGCCCCTCCGAGTGCAGCATCGGGACGATCTCCCGCTCCAAGTCACGGCCCGCGATGGAATAGTAGGCCTGCAGGGTCTCGAAGCGGGCGAGCCCGGCCCGCGCGCTGATCCCCAGCGCCTTCACGATCTGCCACGCCGCCCAGTTCGAGACGCCGACGTAGCGGACGTGGCCGTGCTGCACGAGGATGTCGAGCGCCCGCACCTGCTCCTCGATCGGGGTCGCCGGGTCGAAGCCATGGATCTGGTAGAGGTCGATATGGTCGAGCTGGAGCCGCTTGAGGCTCGCCTTGCAGGCGTCGATCAGGTGCAGGCGCGAGGCGCCCTTGGCGTTGGCGCCCGGGCCGGTCGGCCCGTAGCCCTTGGTGGCGACGACGACGCTGTCGCGCGGGACCTTGAGGTCGCGCAGAGCCTGGCCGGTGATCTGCTCCGAGAGCCCTTCGGCATAGACGTCGGCAGTGTCGATGAAGTTGATCCCGGCCTCGAGCGCCCGCCCGACGAGGCGCCCGGCCTCCGCCTGGTCGAGGGCGCCGATCTGGCGCCACATCCCGGCTCCGCCCCCGAAGGTCATGGTGCCGAGGCAGAGTTCCGAGACGAACAGCCCCGTGTTGCCGAGCTTCTTCTGGTACATGCCTGATCCCGTCCGTTTCCCTGGCGACAACGCGCGGCACCGGGCCCGGTGCGCTCAGGGCTCCCAGCGGTGGAACACGGCGCTGTCGAAGGCGAAGACCGGCTCGCCGCGCTGGTTCACCCCGGTGTTGCGGGCAAACGCCAGCCCCCAGCCCGGCCGCGAGGCCGAGGCGCGCTTGTCGGTGAGCCTGGCGCTGAACCGGACCGTGTCGCCCGCGTAGACCGGCTTCAGCCAGCGCAGATTCTTGAACCCGGGGGAGGGGCCCGCCTCCGGGACGGGACCCCGGGTTGCCGTGTAGCCGGCGTCGCGGGCGCGGGTCGTGAGCATCCGGTTCATGTAGGCGGCGGCCGTGTGCCAGCCGGAGGCGCAGAGGCCGCCGAAATGGCTGCGCTTCGCCGCCTCGGGGTCGAGGTGGAAGGCCTGCGGGTCGTAGGCCCGCGCGAAGGCCACGATCGCCTCGGCGGTGAACGCGTAGGCGCCGAGCTCGCGCACGGCGCCGATCTCGGCATCCCGCAGGAACGGCAGGATCTCGGCATCGTCCGGCTCGGTGACCGGGCCGGGCTCCCCGATCGCGACGGGCCGCGGGGGCAGGGGATCGGTGCCGCGGCGGGCCAGCATGAAGGTGAAGCGCTGGGTGAGCACCGTCTCAGCCCGCTGGTTGTCGAGGGCGACCTCGGCGGTCACGAAGCCGAGGCCGGGCTTCGTCGCTGAATCGCGCATCCCCACGACCCGGAAGGTCAGCGTCAGGGCGTCGCCGGGCAGGACCGGGGCGAGCCAGCGCAGCTCGTCGATGCCCGGGGCGCCGAGCGACGAGCCGCCCTTGAACGGTCCCTGCTGGAGCAGCCGCATTCCGAGCGCCGCCGTGTGCCAGCCCGAGCCGATCAGCCGGCCCGCGAAGGTCGTCTCGGCGGCCGTCTCGTCGATATGGAACGGCTGGAAGTCGAACGCCGTCGCGAAGCCCACGATGGCGTCGCGAGTCACCGTCAGCGGCTCCCCGACAATCACGTCGCCGACAGAGAAGTCTTCGAGGGCGGGATCCGGCATGGCGGGCTCGTCTCGTTGATCAGCGGGGATCGGGATACGCCGTCTTTGCGAGCGGAGCGAAGCAATCCAGTGGCACCACGCTGTCGGGCGGTCCCGCTGCCCTGGGTCGCTTCGCTGCGCTCGCGATGACGGGGTGGGGCCGACCTCAGTTGGCGAAGCGGAAATGCAGCACGTCGCCGTCCTGCACCACGTACTCCTTGCCCTCAAGCCGGAGCTTGCCGGCATCCCGGGCCCCGGCCTCGCCGTTGAGCGCCGTGTAATCCTTGAACGCGATGGTCTCGGCGCGGATGAAGCCCTTCTCGAAATCCGAGTGGATCACCCCGGCCGCCCCGGGGGCGCGGGTGCCCTTGGTGATCGTCCAGGCCCGCGCCTCCTTGGGGCCGACCGTGAAGTAGGTCACGAGGCCGAGGAGGTCGTAGCCGGCGCGGATCACCCGGTTGAGGCCCGGCTCGGTGAGCCCCACCGCCTCCAGGAACTCGGCTTGGTCGGCCTCCGGCATCACGGCGATCTCGCTCTCGATCTTGGCCGAGACCACCACCGCCACGGCGCCCTCTTCCTTGGCGCGGGCGACGACCGCGTCCGAGTAGGCGTTGCCCTTGTCGGCGTCGCCCTCGTCGACGTTGCAGACGTAGAGGACGGGCTTGGCGGTCATCAGGCCGAGCGACTGGAACAGCTTCTCCTCGTCGGGCTTGCGCTCCACGAGGCGAGCGGGCTTGCCGTCGCGCAGGAGCGGGAGCGCGCGGTTGACGAGGTCGAGGGTTTCCTTGGCCTCCTTGTCGGCGCCCTTGGCCTTCTTCTCCAGGGCGACGGCGCGGCGCTCCAGGCTGTCGAGGTCGGCGAGCATCAGCTCGGTCTCGATCGTCTCGATGTCGGCGGCCGGATCGACCTTGCCCTCCACGTGGGTGACGTCGCCGTCCGTGAAGCAGCGGACCACGTGGGCGATGGCGTCGACCTCGCGGATATTGGCCAGGAACTGGTTGCCCAGGCCCTCACCCTTGGAGGCGCCGCGCACGAGGCCGGCGATGTCCACGAAGGTCAGCCGCGTCGGGATGATCTCCTTCGACGATGCGATCCGGGCGAGATCCGTCAGCCGTGGGTCCGGCACCGCCACCTCGCCGACATTCGGCTCGATGGT
Organism: Methylobacterium sp. FW102-HT35C08; assembly: GCF_058790235.1. NCBI lineage: Bacteria > Pseudomonadati > Pseudomonadota > Alphaproteobacteria > Hyphomicrobiales > Methylobacteriaceae > Methylobacterium > Methylobacterium sp. FW102-HT35C08. The sequence continues at coordinate 4,931,031 of NZ_JBYTCL010000002.1, forward strand.
GCAGAACGGGTAGTTCGCCGCCTGGGCGGCCGCCGTCTGCGTCAGCGCGTTGAAGAGGGTCGACTTGCCGACGTTCGGCAGGCCGACGATGCCGCATTTGAAGCCCATAGGTCCGTTCCGTGATTAGGTTCGTCGCAGCACATCGTCGGGCGACGTGCGGAAAGGGTTGATAAGGGTAAGGCCGTCGAACACGGCGCCATGCGCCATATCCTCGGTCAGAAAGTAGCGGCATCCGGCGAGCTGGGCCGCAGCCACCAGAAGACAGTCGAACCACTGATAGCCGAGATTCTTGCGGACGAGCCATGCCAGTTCCGCGTCGTCTTGGTCGATCGGGCGCGCTCCCCAGGCCCCGATCGTCTCGACCTCGGCCTGAACGTCGCCCAGCGAGCGCCCCGGCTCGTTCTTAAGGATCCAGCGCGTCAGTTCGTTGAGAACCTGAAGATTCGTGCGGGCGCCGCCCACATCGGTGATGGCGGCCAGCCAGGCCCGTGCCCGCTCACGCTTGTCGGCGTTCCGGTTGTCGCGTGCGTAAACCAGCACATTCGTATCGATGAAGATCGGCTCAATCGTAAAGTTCATCGCGCGACGGTGCTTTGCCGTTCTCGTCCGTCAGATTCATGAGAGGACCGGCCAGGAAGCGCTCGAGCGCCTCCCGCTGCGTTAGGGGCCGGCCGACCCGCTGCTCGACGGCCTCGGCCACGAAGCGCGACAGGCTCTTGCCGTCGCGTGCGGCGGCGACGCGCGCCCGCTGCAGCAGGGCCTCGCTCATCGTCACGGTGACGTTCTTCATGGCAGCCTCCACGGCCGATCCATATCGTGCCCCCGTGTTTTCGTGTCAATTTTTCGCGCCGAGCGTCTTCACGTCGTCCCAGCCGCGGCCGGCCATGGCGAGGTGGACCTTGTTCTGGAAGCTCGCATCCTCACCGGCGGCGAGCAGCGCGGCGTGGTCGGCCACCGCCCGGCAGAGATCCTCGACCCAGGGCTGCTCGGCCTTGCCGAAATCGTTGAGCACGTAAGAATGCACCAGCGCCTTGTCGCCGGGATGGCCGATGCCGAGCCGGACCCGGCGATAATCGTTGCCGCATTGCGCGGTGATCGAGCGCAGGCCGTTATGGCCGGCATTGCCGCCGCCGACCTTCACCCGCAGCTTGGCCGGGGCGAGGTCGAGCTCGTCGTGGAGCACGATCACGTCGCCGAGCGGGATCTTGTAGAAGCGCTGCGCCTCCGAGACCGAGCGGCCCGACTCGTTCATGAAGGTCGTAGGCTTCAGGAGGATCGCCCGCTCCGTGCCCAGCACCACCTCGGCGGCCTCGCCCTGGAAGCGGTGCCGGAACGGGCTGGCCCGGTGCTGCCGGGCGATGGCGTCGACGGCGAGGAAGCCGATATTGTGCCGGTTGCCCGCGTAGCGCGCGCCCGGGTTTCCAAGGCCGACGATCAGCCGCATGGTGGTTGCATCCCTGTCAGGCCGCGGTCTCTGGCACGCTTCCGCGCGCGGCGCATCCCCCGTGCGCCAGCGCACGGCGTCGGGCGAACCCGAAGCAGTACATCTCCGTTGAGAGGTCACATTCGGCCAAGCAAAGCCCGAGTGATCAAGACCGCCGCACCGACGATCTTCCTCACCCGACCCGGTTGACCGGATGACTTCCCGTTGAAGTCATACGAAACACCAGGAGATCATCATGACGATCCGCATGCTCGCTGCCGCCGCCCTGGTCGCCGCGGCCGCCACGCCGGCCCTCGCGCAGGGCCTGGACTCGAAGCACTCGCCCTACCCGGCCTCCGCCTATTCGGGCTGGATCGGCAACGCCCCGGTGGTGACGCAGGCCCCCGCCGATTACGGCCGGCCGCTCGCCTACCGCTACGCCGGCCCGCATGCCGGCGGCCCGGCCAACGCCCTGCCGCGCTACTGACGCCGCGGATTCCCGGATCGTCCGGGGTCCCGCCGCGCCGGGCTACCGGGTCACCGACACGGTCGGCGGCCCGGACGGCGTGGCCATCCCGGCCACGGCCGCCGCGCGGATCTGGCCGGGACGCAGCGTCCCGGCCAGGAGATCGACTTGGCTCACCAGACGGGTGAGGGACTGGCCCTGGTTCAGGTCGGGCCGCTCCGGAAGCGGCCGATCGGCGCCGAGCGCCGCCAGCGTCGTGGTGATCCAGTTCCGCCAGATCCCGGTCCTCGGGTCCGCGGCCTCGGGGGCGTGCCGCAGCACCGTCAGCCGGGCGCTGATCCGGCGCAGGGTCGCGTCGGCCACCAGGGCGGATTCCACCTCCGGGTGGTGGCCGGCCCGGGGCTGCTGCAGGGCGCGCGACAGCGCCGCCTCCAGATCGTTGAGGGCGAGGCCGGCCGCGCGGGTGCTGGCCAGGAGCGCGGCCTCCCGCTCCGGCCCGGGGGCGGCGCGCAGCACGGCCTCGGCGAAATCCGCATGGGCCTTCAGCGCCCGGCGCAATTCCTGGCGGACCTGGTCGGGCTCCCAGATCGGCCAGAGCACCAGGCAGCTCGCCACCGCGATCAGCCCGCCGAGCACCGTGAAGCCCGCCCGCATGGCGACGATCTCCCAGGAGCTATGGCCCGGCTCCAGCAGCTCGACCAGCAGGACCACGAGCGGGGTCAGGCAGGTGACGAAGAAGCCGTACGAGATCTGGCGTGCCGCGAAGCCGACCACGCTGAGCACGAGGATCAGGCCGGCCTCCATCAGCGGGGTCGTGGCGTAATAGGCGAGGACCGCGCCCGCGAGCCCGCCCAGCACCGTGCCGCCGATCCGCTCCAGGGCCCGCTGCCACGTCGCCGCGTAGAAGGGCTGCATGGTCAGCACCACGGTCATCACCAGCCAGTGGGTGAAGGCGCCCGCGTAGCTCAGGGTGGCGGCGAGCGCCGGCGCCGCGACCGCGCTCGCCCGCAGGGCATGGCGCAGGTTCGGCGAGGCCAGGGTGAAGTTCTGCTGCAGCGGCCCGACATAGCGGGTCCATCGGTCGAGTCGGCCGCCCTCGGTGAGGGTGCCGCCGGGCCGGTAACCCTCCGGCGCCGAGAGCTTGGCGCCGATGCGCACGCGCCCGACGATCCGGTCGGCGAGCCCCGCCAGGATCGGGTCGGCCGAGAGCCCCTCGGCCACCCGGGTGATCGAGTGCTCCAGGCGGGCGAGATCGAGGTCGACATCGTCGCGGATCGCCCGGGCGATGGTCACCAGCAGGGGGCGCAGGCGGCGCAGGAAAGTTTTTGCCAGAGCACGGCGGCGCGGGTCGGGCCGGCTGTCGATCAGCTCACCGACGGCGATCAAGGCGGAAAAGATCTGCTCGGCGCTCTCCAGGCGCAGCAGCGCCTGGGCGGTGCGGTCCGAGACGCGCTCGCGGGAGCGGGCGAGGTCGAGGATCATGGTCCGCGCGGTCTCGATGCGCGCCCGCACGCCCCGCCGATGGCCGCGGGCATGGCCGTCGAAGGCGGCATTGTCGGGCTCCGGCAGGGCGACGAGCCGCTCGAGATCGCCGCAGAGCCGCGCGAGGTCGTGCCAGACCTCCGCCACCGCCCGGTGGGCCGGCCGGTAGGGATGCAGGCGCCAGATCACGAGGGCCAGGAAGGTCGCCCAGAGACCGCCGGCGGCGAACATCAGCACGGTGATGCCGGCCTGTTCGGGGGTGAGCGGCCGGTCGAGGGCGATGCACAGCACCACCACGAGGACGTTGCCGGCCGACTGCGCCTGCACGCTCCAGACCCGCGCGTACGCGCAGGCGAAGATCAGCGCACAGGCGACCGGCACGACCACGGGCAGGCCCAGGGGCTTGAGCAGGCCGAGTCCGGCCCAGAGGAGGCCGCCGAGCAGCGAGAAGGCGGTGAGCACGCGCAGGCGCGCCCGCATCGGCCCGCCATTGTCGCAGAAGCAGGCGAGGTTGGCGGCGAGCGCCATGGTCAGCAGCGGCGGCCACTGCACCCAGATATTGAGCAGGATGACGACGCCGAACGCGAAGGCGGCGCGCACGCCCTCCACGAGCCGCAGGCCCCGGAGATCGAGGCCAGTCGGCAGGCGCCGCAGATCCGCGCCGGGCCGGTTCAGGCTGCCCCGGCCCGCGTCGCGTCGGCGGCTCCGGGCGCGCGCGGACGGTGGTTCTGTGGGACTCGGCGCGGTCAAGCTCGGTCTCCGGACACGGGCGCGGCGCCCCGGCATGAACCGCATCCGGACCTGTCCGGATCCGTCCCGTTTCGCAAGGCCCCCGCCGCGCGCAGGCGGGATCCGTGCCGGCCGCCGATCCGTCCGCCGGCCGGTGCGTGCGCCCGCGCGAGTGCTTGACCCTCGGGCGAGCCCGTGGCTTCTGGGGCCTCCTGACTCCGTAGCTCAGCTGGATAGAGCAGCCGCCTTCTAAGCGGCCGATTGCAAGCTCCGCCGGCACGCTTTGTCCTTTGCAGAGCAGTCTCTGGACAGACGCCTAAGCCCGACTCGGACGGTATTCGGACGGCCATTTCCGCGCTACATGGCGATCAAACGGTATGTGGTGGCGCTGTCAGACGGCTGTATCGCGAGCGTGCCCTGGGCGGCTCATGCCCTCAAGCTGTAAGTCCCCGGACGTGGGTGAACCGGCCAAATCGGGCCAGAGGGCCTAGCCTCTGGTAGGGGGTCAGACGTCTTTCGACAGCTGTGATCCGAGGCCGTATGGCCGGACGGTCTTGGAAAGAGGTCGATCCCGTTTTCAGGAGGGTATTTCCGCCGGACCGGTGAGCTGCGAGGTTCGCACGCGTGTGCGAAGCTCCCAAAATCGAGTTTTCATTTCGCCATCTAACGGCGCGCAAACCTTTGACCCGGAGCTGCCCTAACGGCGCGAGCTCACAACCCAAAGCCGGCTTCAGAAAGTCCGCTGTCGGGTGGTCGGATTTGAAGCTGACCGACCGAAGTTGGCCGTAAGCGGCCTGTCCGCTTCGGAGATTGTCCGCGGGAAAAGCGGACGGCCTCCCATCGACCCATAGCGGCCGTACTTGGAGCCCATTCGCCCACCCTGAAGCGGACGTCCGATGCGCCCCGGCTGTAAGTCGTCGGATCACGAACCCGCGACTTCCCTAAGCGGAAAACACGCTGCCAAGCCTTTGGCAAAGGCTGCGGCTCAGATTTGGCGCAACTGCGACAATCATCCTACGCAACGATCTCGTTCCAAGCCTCTTGGGCAGGGTGCCGCCACGTTCGTGCACGGCTCTTTCATCCCTATCCCAATGAGACATCGATGACGCCTCAATTCTGGCTGTGGCTCGGCTTCGCAGGCATGGCGGCAGGAGCTGCCGCGATCCTATTCATGGCAAAGCGGCGGACACCCGCCGAAGAGGCCGATGGGATCATCCACGGGATCGTGCCGATCATCGCAGCCTGCTCCTACTTCGCTATGGCCACGGGACAGGGAAGTCTCGTCCTCCCCGCCGGTCCCGACGCGGCAGAGGCTGCGCGCCAGTTCTACTTCGCGCGCTACATCGACTGGACGTTCACCACGCCTCTGCTGCTCGTCGGGCTCTCGCGCACGGCGATGCACTCTGGCATGCGCCGGCCGGCAGTTGTCTGGGGGCTGATCGGCTCTGACCTGATCATGATCGTGACGGCCCTGGCCTTTGGCCTGTCCGACGTCGCCGCGGTCAAGTGGACGTGGTTCGCCATCTCCTGCGGCGCGTTTCTCGCCGTGTTCTACGGGATCTTCGTGCAATTGCGTGAGGAGAACGCCTCTGAGCGCGCCGATGTGCGCAAAGCCTTCGGGCGTAACGCCGTGTTCCTCACGGGAGTGTGGTCGGCCTACCCGATCGTCCTGCTTGTCGGTCAGGACGGCCTCGGCATCCTATCGCCGACTGCGGCCCTGGCGGTGATCGCCATCCTCGATCTGACCGCCAAGGTCGTCTACGGGATCATGGCGACCCTGGAGACGACGCGCGCCGTCGATCGCGACCTGAAGGATGGATCTGTCGCTACCACGCCGCTGCGCCGGGCGGCCTGAAGCGGATGGCGGCTCCGTCGTCTTTCTCCCTCCTCGGGGATGCCGCCGGCGCGAGCCGCCACCGCATGCCTTCACTGTGGCCTCGGCTGCTGCAAGGCGCCAGCGTGCTGGCTGTGCTCGGGCTGGTCGCCTCTGCCTTTCTGCCGCGTGAACTCTCTTGGCTCGTGGCCCTAACCGCGGTGATCGTTCTTGGGGTTCCCCACGGTGCCCTGGACGGCGCGGTGGCGGCGCCGCTGCTGCGCCCCCGATACGGGCGTGCATGGTTCGGGGTCTTTGCCATCCCGTATCTCGGTCTCTCCGCGCTGGTTCTCTCGGCTTGGCAGGTCCTGCCTCTTGCAACCCTGGCGGGGTTCCTGGCTGTATCGGTTCTGCATTTCGGCGAGGAGGACGCGGGCCCGGGCAGACCGATCGAGGCGCTCGTGCGCGGGGGCCTACCGATCGCACTGCCAGCGCTGCTACGCCCGGAGGAAACGGCGCAGATCTTCTCGGTCGTTGCGCGTATGCCGATGCTGCAGCTCCCCACTTGGTGGTCAGCCGCAGCGTGGCTCTGGCTTGCCTTGACAGTGGCTTGGCTTCTGACGCGCCAAGCACGGTGGAACGTGCTCGGTGAGATCATTGGCTTGGCTGCGACCTTCCTGGCGCTACCACCCCTAACGGCATTCACCCTGTACTTCGTCGGCCTTCATGCGCCCAGGCACATGCTCGCTCTGGTGCGAGACCCGATCAAGGCTCCTGGCGTTGATACGATACAGCGGGCCGTCCGCACGTCGCTGCCGATCTTCGCCCTGACCCTCCTACTGGGCGCTGGCCTCTGGCCGCTCTATGCCTCTGGCTCATCTGATGTGTCGGCCAATCTTCTGACCGTGACGCTCCAAATGTTGTCGGCCCTGACCGTCCCGCACATTCTCCTCGACCACATCGCAGCGCGGCATCAAAGCCGTCCAGACTATGAGCCGCCGCGGTGAGCGCGATGCTTCGAGGATCATGTCGGTTTAAGCCAAGGCGAGCCTCCAAGCCGACCTTCCCCTTTCCACCCAACCTAGGCGTTCAGTGGCGCCAGCGAGCGTTGCCGGTAGTGGCCGAAAGCGGAATGGCTGCTTCTGAGATGGTCTGCTGGAAAAGCGGACGGCCACCTATCGACCCATGCCAGCCGTTCCGACAGCCTTCGGCGCTTCCCGAGAGCAGTCATTCGGTGGCCATTCAATAACTTCGGTTTGGGGTGGGTAGCCAGCATCCGGCTAGGCAACTGGAACACTATCGGCGCCCTCGCACCGCCAAAACCAGCACACGGGCGCCGAGAGTCCTAGACCGCTCAAAAAGCCAAGCGAAGCCTTAGCTAATACTAAGCTTGTAACACCTAGGCTTCGCTCATATAGAAAGGCGCTCTTGCATAAGGTTTCATGATGACTGACCCGCTCAGTGCGACGCGCTCTGACGTGCAGCTCTGCGTGACGCTTCCTGCTCCCGTTCAAGAAGCGATTCGCCAAGCGGCTAGGAAAGAGGGGATCACCGTCCGTACGCTTCTGCTGCGGGCGTTGCGCGATGCAGGCATCTCCGGCATCGCCGACGAAGAGCTCACGGACAGGCGTGCCGTCGTGGCCGCAGTCAAGGCGCGCCTCTATCGCGAGGCGGGACATCGGTGAGCGGGTCGGCTTCGACGCAGGCTAAGAATGAACGGTCGCATGGACGCGGGTTCCATGCCGCGCACCTGCACGCGGTTTTGGAGAGCACCACCGACTATGCCTTCATCGGCATGGACCAGGATCGCCGAGTCACCGGCTGGAGCTCCGGTGCCGAAACCCTGATGGGCTGGACGGAAGACGAGATCCTCGGCCGGTCTGCCGACCTCATCTTCACGCCGGAGGACCGCGAGGCCGGTGCGCCCGACGCGGAGGAGCAGAACGCCCGCGCCAGGGGGCGAGCCCGCGACGAACGCTGGCATCTGCGCAAAGACGGCTCCCGGTTCTGGGCCACGGGAGAGCTCATTCGAATCCGGGCTGCGCCTGGCGGTTTCGTTAAAATTCTTCGCGATCAGACTGAGTGGAAGCGTTCAGAGGAGCGTCTGCGCGAAAGCGAGGACCACCTTCGACACACAGTCGAGCTCAATCCGCAGGTGCCCTGGACCTGTGACCCGCAAGGTAACATAACTTCCTACTCGCAGCGCTGGCTCGACCTGACGGGTCAGGTTCCAGGCGAGCCGGACGGCACGGGCTGGCTCAAGGTCCTGCACCCAGACGATCTTGATCCAACGCTCGCTGTCTTCTCCGCCAGCTTGATCTCAGGCGAGCCGGTGGATGTCGACTACCGCATCTACGTCGCGGCCGCCGGTGTGTATCGGTGGATGCGCGCCCGCGCCTACCCGCGCCGGAACGATGCGGGGATGATCATCCGCTGGTATGGCGTCGTTGAAGACGTCCATGACCGCAAACTCGCCGAGCAGGAATTGGTGGCCAGCGAAGCTCAGCTGGCCCGCGAGCGCGAGGTGCTCTCCGCCATCATCCGGCAGGCGCCGGTTGGCATCTCCATCTCGGAGGCTCCGAGCGGACGCTCACTCATTCTGAACGACAAGGCCGTCGAGATCACCGGCCATACCGAAATGGGCCACAGCGTCGAGCGCTACCTTGCATACGGTGCTCGCCACCCGGACGGCCGGCCATATTCCGTCGATGAATACCCCAGCGTGCGCGCGCTGCTGCGCGGCGAGACCGTCGTCGATGAAGAGGTCGTGTACTGTCACGGTGGCCGCGACGGAACCGGACCATGTCGGCGGTTGTCGTTCAACAGCGCTCCGGTTCGGAACGACGCGGGCGAGATCATCGCCGCCGTGACGCTGATCGAGGACGTTGAGCAAGAGCGCCTACGACAGGAGGCTCTGCAGCGGAGCGAAGCGCTCAACCGCGCCATCACAGAGCACGCGCCCGACGCGCTGTTCCTGCTCGACGCTAAGGGGCGCGTCACCGTCGCCAACCCGGCCGCCTCGCGCCTGCTCGGCTGGGAACCAAGCGAGCTGATCGGTCGAATCCTGCACGACGTTGCGCATCACCACCACGTGGATGGAAGGCCGTACCCCGCTTGCGAGTGCCCGCTGTCTCAGGCGCACGCCTCTGGATCTGTCCTTGAAGGACACGAGACAACGTTCTTCTGTAAGGACGGCAGCCCGGTCGAGGTCCTGTGCTCGGCGGCGCCTATTCTCGCCGACAGCGAGGTCATCGGTAGTGTCCAAGTTGCTCACGACATCACGGAGCGCCGCCGCGCCGAGGAGCACCAGCGCCTTCTGGTCAATGAGCTGAACCACCGCGTGAAGAACACGCTGGCCACGGTGCAAGCTATAGCAGCGCAGAGCGTGCGGAATGCCGCCACGCCTGAGGACGTACGCCAAGCTTTAGAGCCGCGCCTGCTAACCCTCGCGCGGGCGCACGACATTCTCACGCGCGAGACTTGGGAGGGTGCTGACCTGTGGGACATCGTCGGCTCCGCGGTCGACCTGCACCAATCCTCAGGACCGACGCGCTTCAAGACACAAGGTCCGCCGGTTCGGCTGGAGCCCAGGATCGCGCTGGCATTGACGCTGGCGCTTCACGAACTCGCAACCAACGCGGTGAAGTACGGGGCGCTCTCGAACGAGACGGGCTGGGTCGAGATCGTCTGGAAAGTTGAGGAGCCAAACGGCGGCCCGCACCTTAGTTTGGAATGGCGCGAGACCGGCGGTCCGACGGTTGTGCCTCCGAGGCGAAGAGGCTTTGGATCTCGCCTCATCGAGCGCAGCCTTGCCGGCGAGCTTGGAGCAGAAGTCCGCCTCACCTACAAACCAGCCGGTGCGAGCTGCACTATCGACGTTCCACTGGGAGGAGGCGCTGGCCGGCCGGCAACTCGTCCTCTGGCTCACTTCTCGACCTGATGACCGTCAGACGGGCGTTTCGGCACGATTAGCCCAGGTACAGCCCGCGGCACCGGCGCTTTCGACCCATATCGGCATCCGCGTCGGGCTGGTAACAGGACGGTCGGGGCCGCCGACGGCCCACGCTTTAACGGGATCCAGGCTTGTACCAGCGCAGCGATGCGGCCCAGAATGACGTCGACCTGACGGCCTGCGACCGCGAGCCGATCCATATCGTGGGCAGTGTCCAGCCGCACGGCTTCCTGCTCGCCCTCGACCCGCCTGTGCTGCGCATCGTCCAAGCCAGTGCCAACGCCCCGGCAGCTGCCCAAGTCGGCGCCACGCTCTCCAGCGCCTTTCCCGAGCTCGACGCCATCGTCCGGCACTACCTCGACGGCCACAGGCAGCAGGACGGTGCAACATACCTGCGCACGGTCACGCTCGGATCCGGGAGTATGCGCCAAGCTTACGAGGTCGCCGCGCACCGGGTCGACGACCTCGTCGTGCTGGAGCTGGAAGAGACGGCTGACTCCTCCGGAGACGCCGGTCTCGATGCGCTCACGCCGCGTCTGCGCGCCTTCGTCGAGCGCCTTCACGCTGCTCGCTCCGTCGAGGACCTCTGCCAACTCTTGGCACAAGACATTCGCCACGTGACTGGCTTCGACCGAGCCCTGGTCTATCGGTTCGACCGAGACTGGCACGGCACGGTGCTGGCCGAGGACAGCAACGGCGTCCTGCCGAGCTATCTCGACCTGCGCTTCCCGGCCTCCGACATCCCGGCGCAAGCGCGCGAGCTCTACCGCCGCAACCGCCTGCGCATCATTCCCGACGCCAACTACGTCCCGGTGCCGGTACGGCCGACAACGACACCGGAGGGCGAGCCCCTCGACCTCAGCCAGTCGGTGCTGCGCTCGGTCTCGCCGGTCCACGTCGAGTATATGCGCAACATGGGCACGATGGCGTCCATGTCGGTCTCGATCCTGGTCGACGGTGCGCTCTGGGGCCTCGTCTCCTGCCACAACCGGGATCCCAAGCGGGTGCCGCTCCAGGCCCGCAATGCCTGCGACGTCCTCACCCAGATCTTCGCGCTGCAACTCTCCGCCAAGGTTCGCGGCGAGCAGGCCGAGCAACGGCTGGCGCTCGGTGCCGTGCAGGTGAGGCTGCTCGGCTACATGGCTGAGGAGGAGAGCTTCGTCGACGGCCTCCTCAACCATCCCGACGACGTCCTGGCTCTGGTGAACGCCTCGGGCGCAGCCGTCGTGACGGCCGATCGCTGCCGGCTGCTCGGGTCGACGCCCCCGGAGGGCGAGGTCCGTGCGCTGTACGACTGGCTGTCAGCCCGCGGTGACGCCGACGACGTCTTCGTGACCGACGCGCTGGCGGAAGGCTTCCCGCAGGCCGCGGCAGTCGCGGACCGCGCCAGCGGTGTCCTGGCGATCTCCGTCTCGAAGAAGTACGCCAGTTACGTCCTCTGGTTCAGGCCGGAGGTGGTGCGCACCGTGAAGTGGGGCGGCAATCCGGTGAAGGCCGCGCGGCCGGATCCCGGTGGCGGACCCGACCGGCTGCACCCCCGCAAGTCCTTCGAGACCTGGAAGGAGACCGTGAAGGGCCGCTCCCTGCCGTGGTCCGTCCCGGAGGTTGAGGCGGCCAAGGACCTGCGCGCCTCGGTGCTCGGCATCGTGCTGCGCCGGGCGGAGGAGCTCGCCGCGATGAGCGAGGAGCTCCAGCGCTCGAACAAGGAGCTGGAGGCCTTCTCCTACTCGGTCAGCCACGACCTGCGCGCGCCGTTCCGGCACATCGTGGGTTACTCCAACCTGCTGAAGACCCGCGAGGCGCCGAACCTCTCCGAGAAAGGCCGGCACTACGTCGAGACCATCATCGAGGCGGCGCTCTCGGCCGGCACCCTCGTCGACAACCTCCTGACCTTCTCGCAGATGGGCCGGCATGCGTTGAACAAGGTGTCCGGCGACCTGAACGCCTTGGTCGAGGAGGTTCGGCGCAAGGTCGAGCGCGATGTCACCCCCGACCGGACCGTGCGGTGGGAGGTCGGACCCCTCGGCCGGGTGCACGCCGACCCGGTCATGTTGCGCCTCGTCATCGAGAACCTGCTCTCGAACGCGGTGAAGTACAGCCGCGACAGGCCGGAGGCGGTCATCGAGATCGGGCGTCTGCCACCGCAGGACGGCGAGGCGGTGTTCTTCGTGCGCGACAACGGCGTCGGCTTCGACATGGCCTACGTCGGCAAGCTGTTCGGCGTGTTCCAGCGCCTGCACCGGGTCGAGGAGTTCGAGGGCACCGGTATCGGGCTGGCCAACGTCCGCCGCATCGTCGAGCGTCATGGCGGCCGAACCTGGGCCGAGGGCGACTTAGGTAAAGGCGCCACCTTCTACTTCACCCTACCCATCCGGGAGGAGGCGCGCTGAGATGGCCGGACTGAAACCGATCCTGCTGGTCGAGGACAACCCGAATGACATCGAGCTGACCCTGGCGGCCCTCGAATCGAGCCAGCTCGCCAACGAGATCGTCATCTGCCGCGACGGGGCCGAGGCGCTCGACTTCCTTTACCGGCGCGGGGCGCACGAGAAGCGCCAGGCCCAGGACCCGGCGGTGGTGCTGCTCGACCTGAAGCTGCCCAAGGTCGATGGCCTGGAGGTGCTCGCCAAGATCAAGGGAGACCCCGACACCCGCGGCATCCCGGTGGTCATGCTGACGTCGTCCCGCGAGGAGACTGACGTCGTCCGCTCCTACAATCTCGGGGTCAACGCCTTCGTGGTGAAGCCGGTCGCGTTTGACGAATTCTTCGCGGCGATCAAGGATATCGGCGTGTTCTGGGCGCTCCTTAATGAACCGCCACCGCACCGGGGAGGCTGGCCATCGAACGGGTGATCGGAGCCGGGACCGGCCCCCTGCGCATCCTCCACCTGGAGGACAGCGACCTCGACGCGGAACTCATTGAGGCCGAGTTGGAGACCCTCGGTCACCCGGTGACGGTTGAGCGGGTCATGACCCGTAGCGAGTTCGCCGCCGCGGCGGTCGCGGGCCGCCACGACCTCATCCTGGCGGATTACGTGCTGCCGACCTTCGACGGCGTCAGCGCGCTCGGCATCGCCCGGCAGCAGTGCCCGGACACGCCCTTCATCTTCTGCTCGGGTACGCTTGGCGAGGAGGTGGCTGTTGAGGCCCTGAAGAACGGTGCCACCGACTACGTGACCAAGCAGCGGCTTGACCGCATGAGCCGCACCATCGTGCGGGCGTTGGCGGAAACCCGGGCGCGGGAGGACAAGCGTGCGGCCGAAGCCGCCCTGCAGGCGCTCAACGAGACGCTGGAGGCGCGCATCGCCGAGCGCACTCGCGAACTCGCAGAGGCCAACGCAGCCCTTCAGGAGCAGATTGCCGAGCGTGAGCGGGTCGAGGAGGCCCTGCGACTGGCCCAACGCCTGGAGGCGGTCGGGCAGTTGACCAGCGGTGTGGCGCATGACTTCAATAACCTCCTCACTGTCATCGCCGGCAACATCGAGTTCCTGGAACGCGCTGTCACGGACGAGCGGTCGAAGCGGCGACTTGACATGATGCGGGGCGCGGCCGCGCGCGGCGCCAACCTGACCGCGCAACTTCTCGCCTTCTCGCGGAGGCAGCGCCTTGAACCCACTCCGGTCAGCCTGAACACGACCGTTGTATCGATGCGTGACCTGCTGCAGAGTTCCATCGGAGGCGCGATCCAGATCGAGACGACGCTGCAGGACGGGCTATGGCCGGCGCTGGTCGACGCCACTCAGATTGAGCTCGTAATCCTCAACCTCGCCATCAATGCTCGCGACGCCATGGCGGTCGGCGGGCGGCTGACCATCGAGACCGCCAACGTCACGGTAAATGGCATCCCGGCCCGACCGGAGCAGCCACAACCGGGCGAGTACGTTATGATCTCGGTGAGCGACACCGGGACCGGCATGCCGCCAGAGGTGCTGGCGCGCATATTCGAGCCGTTCTTCACCACCAAAGAGACAGGCAAGGGCTCCGGCCTCGGGCTCGCCCAGGTCTTCGGGTTCGTGAAGCAGTCCGGCGGCGGCCTCCGCGTCGATACCGCCCTGGGTGAGGGCACCTCGTTCAAGGTCTACCTGCCGCGGGTAGAGAGCGCCGCCACTCTCATCGCGGCGCCTCCCATCGATTGTGTGCGGGCTCGTCCGCCTGGCAGCAAGCCCGTTCTGCTGGTGGTCGACGACGATGAAGGGGTGCGCGAGGTAACTGCAACCCGGCTGAGTGAGGCCGGCTATGCCGTACGCGAAGCGGCCTCTGGCCTGCAGGCGCTGGCCAGCCTCGAAGGCAATCCTTGCGTCGACCTTGTCGTCCTGGACTTCGCGATGCCCGGCATGAACGGGGCGGAGGCGGCAGCTGAGCTTCGCAAACGCTGGCCAGCAATGCCGGTCGTGTTCGTGACAGGCTTTGCCGACACTGCAGCCCTTCGTCAGGCCGGCGCCAGTGGATCCGATGCGGTCGTGTTGAAGCCGTTCCGAGACGGCGAACTCGAACGCAAGGTTGCGGGCGTGCTCGCGGCGCGCCGGCCTGCCGGTGTTCGGTTGGTTTCCGACCGGGCTAAAGCTTAAGCGACGCGTGCCTAGTTGTATGGTCCCGGGATGAGGTGTGACGGGTCGATCCTGAAGCGATTGGGCTCTTTCGTCCAGGCGTTCAGGATGAACTCGGTGGGTGTCAGGCCCCGCAGGGTCTTGAGCCGACGAGCGTGATTGTAGGCATCGACGAACAGGTGCAGATGCGTTCGAAGCTGGTCGTGGCTGTCGTAGTGGTAGCGCTTGACCGTCGCATCCTTGATGGTGCGGTTCATCCGCTCGACCTGCCCGTTGGTCCAAGGATGGTTCACCTTGGTCAGCCGATGCTCGATGTTGTGCTCGTCGCAGACGCGGTCGAAGATGTGCTTACTATCGTAGATGTCCTGTCGACGTGATGTGAACTGAACGCCGTTATCTGTGAGCACGGTGTGGATGCGGTAAGGCACCGCCTCAATGAAGTCGCGCAGAAACTGGGCGGCCTCCATCTTGCCGGCGCTCTCCACGAGCCGCACGAAGGCAAATTTGCTGGTTCGATCGATGGCTACGAACAGCCTGAGCTTACCTTCGGCCGTGCTCACCTCGGCGATGTCGATGTGGACGTAGCCAATGGCGTAGGTCGCAAAGCGCTGCTTCTTGGGTTTGTCGCCTTCGATCTCGGGTAGTCGGCTGATGCAGTGCCGTTCCAGGCAGCGATGCAGCGAGGATCGCGTCAGGTGCGGGATGGTCGGCTGCAAGCCATAGAGGCAGTCGTCAAGCGGCAGCAGGGTATGCCGGCGGAAGGCGACAATGATCGCTTCCTCCTCGACGGTGAGCACGGTGGAGCGCGGTTCCTTGGGGCCCATCCGGGCATCCGCTGTGCTCGTCCGTTTGCGCCACTTCTGCACCGTCGTCGGGCTGACGCCGTAGCGCTTGGCCAGCGCTCTTACGCTCTCTTCACGTAGCTGGATCGCGCGACGGACTGCCTCCGTCGTGGTGGCGCTTCCATGAAGAACCTGGCCCATAGCGCATCCCTCGCAGCATGGTGGTCAACCGTACCACCACACCGCGGGATCAAACACCTAGTCGATGGGTGAGCTGGCCGAGACTTTAAACCCGGCCAATTGCGAGGCTGCTGCACGGTGGCGACCACGGGTTTATGTCCAAAGCACCGCGGCCAGCTGTTACGCTCCACGCCCGCTCTGGAGGCGTCTCCCAGGGCCCGAGAATTCCTTGGAGGGGCGCGTCACCGCCAGAGTGGCGGCGGGATACTTGTCTGCTTTCGAAGGTCGCGCGGCCACGCGAGTACGACTGCATTGGGCGCCAAGCCGAATGTCCGGTTCTGCCCGGCCAGGCGATCCGGCGTGGCGTAGTCTGGCCGAAAGCGGCCCGTCCGCTTCTGGACAGGAAGGCGGACAAGCGGACGCCGTTGTGACGCGTTCTCGCGACCCATTCCCGAACGCTGCTTGATCGCTGCACGTGATATCATCCGGCTTGGATGCTTTCTAAAACTCGCACCTCAACCGAATCACAGTGACTCGCCCTTTCAGGGCACGTGCGATGGGACGCTTGGCGTAATTCGCCGCAATCATGGTACTGGCAACTCTCAGCGTGTTCGGAGCGAATACCATGGCTGCTGATGGACTCGTGACGATCAAAAGCGCCTTCGGACCGGCTGAGACAATGAGCCGTCTCGAGAGCGAGGTGAAGGCCAAAGGGTTGACGGTATTCGCGCGTATCGACCATGCGGCCGGCGCCGCCACCGTGAGCTTACCTTTGCGACCGACGGATCTGCTGATCTTCGGTGCTGCTAAGAGCGGCACGCCATTGATGCAAGCGGCTCAGACCATTGGAATCGATCTACCTCTGAAAGCGCTGGTTTGGCAGGATGAGGCCGGAACGACTTTCCTGTCCTACAACGAACCAGCCAATTTGGCCGGCCGCCATGGCCTAGGTCCGTCCGCTGATGCCGTTGTTATGCCCATGTCGGCCGCGCTGAAGGCGATTGCTGCAAAAGCTACGACATCGCCGTAGCAGTCTAGCTGACAGTGAGAACGATCTTGCCGCGTGGCTTGGCGGACCTTCCCTCCAGCATCTCGTGAGCCCTCCGAGCCTCTGAGAGCGGGAGCACCAAACCCACGTCGACCGACAACTTACGTTCGCCGATCAATGTCGCGAGCGCCTCCAATTCGGTCTTGGTCACCTCGACGAGGAAAAACGCGGCTCGAACGCCATGGACCTTTGCGAGATTTTGATCAGGCTGCGACACCGCCGAGATCAGCACGCCGCCGGCTTTGAGAACTGCAAAGGATCGGTCTTGCGTCGCTCCCCCGACGAGATCAATGACAACGTCGACATTGGCCGCGACGTCCTCGAAACGCTCGGACCGATAATCCACGAACCTGTCTGCACCGAGACTTTCAACGAAGCCTCTGTCGCGCGCGCCGGCTGTGGCGATGACCATCGCGCCGGCCTGCTTCGCGAACTGCACGGCATAGGCGCCGACAGCACCGGCCCCACCGTGGACGACCACCACATCAGCGGGATCGACCTTCGCTTGGTCGAACAGAGCCTGCCAGGCAGTCACCGCAACTACGGGTAGGGCTGCAGCCTCGACCGCCTCAAGCGACGCTGGGCGCAGAGCAATCATGTTCGCCGAAGCGACGGCGTATTCAGCATAGCCGCCAGTGAACTGTGGGTTCGTCACGCCGAACACCGCGTCTCCTGTCTGAAAATCCTTCACCCCAGGCCCGGCCGCCTCAACAACGCCGGCGATGTCGGAGCCAAGCGTGAGCGGCAAGGGCTGAGGGAGCACGCTTTTTCCCGCCCGGATCCAGCCGTCCCACGGACCGACACCAGCAGCCTGGACGCGCACGAGCACCTCGCCTTCGGCGGGGACCGGGCGGTCGATCTTTTCCACGACGATGGCATTGATGTCGCCGAAGGCATGGACCCGCGCCGCGGTCATCGGAGGCGTGGTCGGGATCGAGCTTTCGTAGGTCATAGCTAGTACCTCATCGTGAAATCGAGGTGCGGCCGGCCGTCAGGCTGGCCCCAAGCGAGTGATCGCTTCCTCTCCCTTGTGCGGCCCATACCCCCAGCTCAGGCCAAGGGCCCGCAGTTTATCGCTCGCCGATTGCCGTCATTCGTGCCGTGAATCAGACGAGCCGAACAAGCGGTTGTCCTGCTCAGGCGACGCGCGGCTCGGTCTCCCACAACTGCATACGGCCTATTACTGCCGGCCAGATCGGCGCCGAACACATGCTGGCTGCTTTCGACTTGCATCAGGTTTGAGGTTGGCTGCACCATCTTGAGGAGAGGATGACGCTGCACAGGTCCGTTCGGTGGAAGTGCGAATCCTTGTACGCCAGAATGTCGTCGTTGAAGGTGCCGAAGGTGCTGTCGGGCCGGGCCACCGTTTACCTGCGACTCTATCTCACCGGAGATCACGTAGGCGTAGACGAACGCCGATTGCGCGTGCTTGTGCGGCGGAGAGGCTGCGCCGGGCGCATAATCTACCTCCACGACGACCAGCGACTTGCCCGGTAGGTTGGAACCACCTGCTCAAACTTGGGGGTCACCATTTCGACTTGTTCGGCACAGGCTGGATCTGCTTTCGAGACTCCGAAGGCAAGAATAATCGCGGCAGCGTAGACACTGAAGTTCGGGAACATGGAATGCCTCCTGGTCCGAGCCTGAGGATAGCATGGGCGGCGAGCTCATCGAGGACGATGGGCGTCAGCATCGATGCTGCTGACAAACTGAGTACCTGCGGCGGATGAACCCCTGCCGCGGAGCACCAATCTCGTTCCGTGTAGCAGGTTGGATTCTTGATGGCTGCGTGAGCAAAAGCTGGTCAATACGGCAGCCCAGGTTAAGCTTCCGCGCTGAACAGAGACCGGGTACTCAGGTCTTCAGAACGAGGCAGGCACCACCCACGGTTTGGATTTTAGCGCATAGCGCATCAGCCTGCTCCCGGCTCTGAGCCGGAATGCGGATCCGGTAGAACGCTTGTGTACCACGGCTGCGCATTCGCGTGCCGATGACCATCGGGCGCGTCTGCCCAATGACCTTGGCGTAGGTTGCCTGCGCTTGTGAGAAGCTCCGCAGGGCGAGCGCCTTCGAGAAGTTCGCGGCGAGCTGAATGCCCCAGGGTCCCCAGGGCGGTGGGACCGGCTTCTCGACAGGGCTGGTACCGTGATCGCGGGCATACCGGTTCTCGCCCGACGGTGGACGCTCGGCGAGGCGATCAGCTCGGGACGGGATCTGCAGAGCCGCGGTCACTTGCATGCAGGTTTGTGGCGTTTCCTGCCGCGCGGCTCTCGGTTTCCCCGCAGCTTCGACCTTGCGTTCTGCATCGTTCGCTTTCGCGGCAGCTATCTCCGGGGGACCGGCCTTTCGCGAATCTCCGGTGGGCTTGCTGAGCTTGTTCTGTTCACTCGCGTGATTAGCCTCCGGTGGGCCAATCTCATCACTTTTGTCGCCACGCCATTCCTCGGCCGGGCTGCCGGTGATCCAGTGCACGTAGGCGCGGGTCTCAGCCGGCAGGTCGCCGCTGCCCGCCAGCCAGTTCGTCACGCGTTGCGCGCCACCGTTGTAGGCCGCAGCTGCGAGCCCGAGATTGCCGAACCGTCGCTTGAGGTCAGCAAGGAGATGCGCTGCGTGCGGGATCGCCTGTTCGGGGTCGAATGGATCGAGAAGGCCACGCTCCTGTGCAGTACCGGGCATGAATTGCGCCACCCCCTGCGCACCGGCCGAGCTCACGACACCGACGCGGAAACTGCTCTCGCGCCAGATCAGCCGGGTTAAGAAGGGCACCGGCAGGTTGCGAGCTTTGGCTGAGCCCTCGATGAGACGGCAGAGCGCCTGCTCCACGGTCTCGGTCGAGCTCTCAGAGGGCGCAGCCCAGGCGGGCGTCGCGAGAACGACGGCGCTGAGCGCCGCCGCTGGTGTGAGGAGCAGCTTCGGCATGATCAGGACGCGGCTGTAACGCGTCCCGCCGGAATTGCGATCCGTTACGTGTTGACGTGCTCTACAGCCGCGCGGGCGTGCCCAGAGCCGCTTTACCGGGTCCAGCCACCGCCAGATCCCATCGGCTAAATGTCAGACGATGCGCGCCGTGTATGATGAGCACGCGCGTCGGCCGTGCGGCCCCGTGCTGCTCTTCCTGCCGCCGCACCGTTGGTGACCACGACCTTGGTCGTGCCCGCACCCTCAGCCCGCACGAGCGTGAACAGCGCGGCAGCATGGGACGGCGCAAGTCGGACGCATCCGTGCGAAGCCGGTCGACCGAGCTGGCGTGTGGCGCGGCTGCTATGGATGGCGTGCCCGGCTGCTGTGAAGAAGATCGAATAGGGCATCGGGGCGTCATCCCACTCCTTGGAGTAGTGCACCTTTGCCAGCCACAAAGGGTGGAACGTGCCTGCCGGGGTCCTGTAGGGCGCTCGTGCCGTTGAGACCGCCCACGAGTAGCGCAGCTTCCCATCTACCGTCACCCGCATGCGCTGGGTGGCCTTGTCGACCGTGATCAGTACGCGTGCAGGAGCCGCAACAACGGGCCTCGTGACCTCGCCAACCAGCGGCGTTCCTGGCGGGGGTTCAGAGGCAACAGGGGGAGCGCTCGAAGGATCGGGAGGCAGGGTTGCTGAGAGTGGCACATCCGGAGCGCCTGTCGTGATCGGTGGAGCTGTGGTGGAGTTCGCGACGGGAGCCGCGTGGGTGGTGCTGTTCGACCGCTCCGGTGATGGATCTACAACCGCTACGGTCCCAGGAGCCGCTGGGGCACTTGTCTTGGTAGCTTCTAAGGACCCTCCTGCAGCATCGCCGGAGACAGTGAGCGGGTTTCGCAGTTCGGGGCTGGGTGCAGGCTTCTGGGAAGCCGAAGCCTGTTCTGCTGACGCGACTGGAGGGGAAGCGCTCACGGCCGCAGCTCTTTGTTGATCGAGCTTGCGCTGCGCGTTCAGCTTCTCAGCTTGCTCCGCCTTCTCCTTTTGCCGTCGTTCCGCCGCTTCCCGTGCGAGCCGCTTATCTAGCTCCAGGCGATCACGTTTTGCCTCTTCAAGAACCTTGAAGGGATCGACGAACTGGGCGGAGGCCAGGTTCGCGCCGGCCGTCATGAGTATGCACGATGCGATCAGCAGCTGAACAACGCGCATCGTTTTTCTCCGGCTGAAACACCAAGCGTGGCCGTGTTGGGATAATCGGCCCTTATAGCCAAGGTTCCGGGCACGGTCTGACAAAGTGGTATCGGGAGCTTAGCAGCGGCGATCTGCGCGACGAGCAGGGAGCGCTACTCGACTTCCACCTACGGTCCTAAACGCGCCGATTCCTGTCTCGTACCGCAGGCGGCTGACGGTGGTCGCAACCGCGATGGGCTGATACCGCGGTCGTGGTCAGAGCACCTCGACAGCCGCACGCATCATCTCGTCGTTGACGTCGATGTAGCGCTGCGTGGTCGAGAGATGGCGGTGACTTGCGAGCATCATGATAGCCTTAGGCGAAATCCCGGCATGTGCGAGGCGGGTGATGAACCATCTCCGGCCGCTGTGGCTTGAGCCGCCATCCAGGCCGGCCTGATCGTAGAACCCGCGCATGAGCTGACTCAGCGTGTTCGGGCTGAAGGCCGTGCGCTTCTGGGTGACGAGCACGGGCTGGTGCGCGGGGGCGGTGCCGGCAGCGTGGACCGGAATTGCTCGATCTCACGTCGCAGTCGAGCGTTCATGAACACCACCCGCGCGTGCCCGCCCTTCGTCACGGCCGCGCTCAGCCGGAGCTGCTCGCGCGCCCTCCCCTGGGCATCGAGGAGATCGCCCCAACGGAGCGCCGCGATCTCGCCGACGCGTAGGCCAGCAAGGTAGCTGAGCATCAGCGCGGCTCGATTTCTTCGGCCGTGCCTCCCTGCCCTACCACCGCTACCAAGCGTTTGAACTCAGCCTCCGTGGGTACGCGCGCCTGCTTCACCGAAACCTCACACTTTGTGCGCCATCGCAGCAAAGCATGATGTTTCCAGATTGAGCACGAAGCGAGCGCCGATATTAGTTCAACAATCCAAGCAGCTTAGCCCCGAACATCATAAAAGTTGTATTTTATGATGTTTACGGCTCTCACGGATCTACGGCCGAGCTGCCCCCGATGATGCTGGGAAGCGTTTGCTGCCGCGTAGGGCCCTCCTCGGGCTACCGGAAGGTCGGCTAACCGACAATCTGGGCGGCCATGAATGTCGGAATCTGGCCGAGAGCCGCCGATCCGCTTCGGTGAAGGCATATCGGAAAAGCGGACGCGCGACTTTCAACGCATGCTGGACTTTGAAGCTCGGCAGGCCGGTCCTTGGATGCGGACATACCTCCGTTGGCCAGCCAACGTGTCATCCCGGTCATCAATACGCGCCGGCAGCTGATGTTGGCTCGAAGCGCTCAGGCAGCCACCTACCGACCCACCCGTCTTTCGCATTTGCTGTAGCGCCAGTTGATGATCACTCGCGGCAAACTGCTCGATGCGCGACGGAGTGCTCCGAGGAGTTGCTGCACATTGCCTCGTGCGGACGCGAACATCGAGCAAGTCGAACGGTTGAACCCCGCGAGGGGAAGTGAGCTTCCTCGCGGGGAGACGCTCGTGTGGAGATTTTCGAGACCCTGCTGGCCCTGCTCGCGGCCTGCGTCGTTCTAGCCCTCGTTGCACGCCGTCTTCAGGTTCCTCTCGCGGTGGTCCTCGTCCTCGGCGGGATGGCGCTCGCCCTGATCCCGGGCTTGCCCACCGTCACCCTCGACCCACAACTGGCGCTCGTCCTGTTCTTGCCTCCCTTGCTTCAGGCAAGTGCCTACAGGACCGACTGGCCGGCCTTCCGCTTCAACCTGCGTCCAATCCTGTTCCTCGCGCTCGGCGCCGTCCTGTTCACGGCCGCGGCCGTGGCGGTCACCGCGAAGTTCCTGGTGCCGGACCTGCCCTGGGCTGCCGCCATCGCGCTGGGGGCCATCGTAGCCCCGCCCGATGCGGTTGCGGCCGCTTCAGTGCTGAAGAACTTCCGGATACCAAAGCGGCTCGTCGTCATTCTGGAAGGCGAGAGCCTGCTCAACGACGCATCGTCGCTCGTCCTCTACCGTTTCGCCGTCGCCGCGACCCTGGCTGGCGAAGTCTCGCTTGGCCAAGCCTCCCTTTCGTTCCTATTCGCGGCCGCGGGCGGCACGTTGATCGGCTACGTCGTCGGCCGCATCGCGATGTGGATCTTTAGCCATCTTGAGGACACCCTGCTCGACATCCTCGTCTCGTTTCTGGCGGGCTTCGCGGCCTACCTCGCGGCAGAGCAGGTTCATGCCTCGGGCGTCCTTGCGGCGGTGACCTGCGGCCTCGTACTTGGCCAGAAGCAGCATGCGGCTTTCACCGCCCGGACCCGCCTTGAGTCGGGTGCGGTCTGGGGCTTTGTCGAGTTCGTCCTGACCGCCCTGGTCTTTGTACTCATCGGCTTGCAGTTGCGCGGCATCGGGGAACGTCTCGGGCAGTACGAGTTCCGCCATCTCGCGATCCTCGGCTTGGCGGTATCCACTGCCCTCATCGTCAGTCGTTTTATCTGGGTCTTCCCGGCACTCTGGCTGCCGCGTGCATTGTCGCGAAGCCTGCGGGAGCGAGATCCGATGCCCCCGTGGAGCCACGCCACAATCCTGTCGTGGGCTGGAATGCGTGGCGTCGTGAGCTTGGCTGCCGGCTTGGCGCTTCCGGTCAACTTCCCCGGACGCGACCTCATCCTGTTCCTAGCTTTCTGCGCCATCCTCGCCACGCTGGTGATCCAGGGCACGACCCTCGGCCCCCTGATCCGCTATTTCGGTATGAGCGAGCCAGAGGACCGTGTGACCAATCCGGCAGTCACGCCGCAGGCAATCGACGCGCGCAGCAAGACCACGGTCGCCGCGATGGCTGCCGTCACCGACAAGCTGGAGGACCTCGGTCCGGAGCAGGCCGCGGCCGCCGAGGACCTGCTCCGCGAGTTGCGTCAGCGTGCCAAGCGTGCCGCTCATGCGAGCGAGGAGAGCGGTATTGGCGTGGAACGTCTATCTGCGCGGCTGGACTTGCGACTGACGGCCATCGAGGCGGCGCGGACGAAGCTATTGGCCGATCACAGGGATGACCTTGAGCACGAGGAAATGTCCGTCCTCATGGCCGAGCTCGATCTCGAAGAGCAGCAGATCAGGGTAGCGATGGGCGAGAGATAGCGGCTGTCACAATCAGCATGCCACCAGGATGTGCGCGCTGACCTAGCTCTGGTTTGTTCCGCGCAGAGAACGAGGTTTGCCGTCATCATCCAGAGCCACGTAGGTGAGCACGCCTTCGGTGACCTTCTCCGGGTTTCTGCCGCTTCGTTCCCGAACCCAGGTCTCGACCTTAACCGCCAGTGACGTCTCACCCTCTTCATGCACCGTACAAAAGCAGCTGACTTCATCGCCGACTGAGATTGGACGCAGGAAGCGCATCGCATCGATGCTGACCGTGACGACGCGACCCTGAGCGCGCTGGGCCACGAAGGTGCCCCCGGCGAGATCCATCTGCGACACGGTCCACCCTCCGAAGATGGCGCCGCTCGCGTTCGTATCGCGTGGCATTGCGATGGTGCGTAGGTGCGGACCACCAGGGACGTTCGGGATTTGATCACTCATGAGCCACACCCCCCCTCGTCGACGCGCTAGGTCTTTCACCCCGCTAAAGGCAAACCATCGTAGTGGGCGAGCAGATCTGCCGGATCCCGGTACGTGGCGATGCATCCTCCCTGCTTCAGCTCCTCGGCCGACCAGCCGCCATTGAGCAGCCGATTGTGCGCACACTGGCCATCCTCGTAGCCTCAGCATCGCAAGAGGTATCTCCGATGACGATGGCGTCCGTTGATCCGAGACACTGACGCCCGCTAACGGATCTCCTCTATCCCCACCTGCAGACGCTCCGGTCCACGCAGGGTTGCTGGGCGCCGATAGGGCGGAGGATCCTCGATCAAGCGCGGAGCCTTCAGGCGGCATGCTAGCGCAGTGAGCGCGACCTCAGCCTCGAACCGGCCTAAGGGGGCGCCGACGCAGTAGTGCAGCCCCCCGCCGAAGCCGAGGTGGCGCGTTCCAATTCGATCCGGATCAAACCTATCAGGGTCGGGAAACGCGGCCGGGTCGCGATTGCCGGCGGCGAGCATCAAGACGACGGCCTCACCTTCGGGGATCGTAGTGCCGGCGATATCGATGGCGCTGATGGTCTTGCGGCTGACGAGTTGCACCGGGGGATCGTAGCGCATCACCTCCTCGACCACGCGCGGGGCGCGGCCCGGGTCGGCGCGCAGGCGCTCCAATTCGTTCGGGTGGCGCATCAGCGTCAGCCAAGCGTTGCCGATCAAGTTCACCGCGGTCTCGTGGCCAGCGACGAGGATCAGGATCGCGGTCGAGATCAGGTCGAAATCGCCCATCCGGTAGCCGTCAGGCGTGGCGTGATTGGCCAACCCTGAGAGTAGGTCGTCGCGTGGCTGGCGACGCTTCTCAGCTACGAGGTCGGCGAGGTAATCCGAGATGGCGTCGAAGGTCCGGGCGTTCGCGATGCGGGTCTCTTCGCTGACGACAACACCGGGCTCGACCGCTGTAGCCAGTTGGCTCGACCAGTCGTGGAATCTCGCCTCGTCCCCCTCCGGTACGCCGAACAGCTCGCAGATCACCGCGACAGGCAGGGGGTAGGCGAGGTCGGCGACGACGTCGATCTCGTGCGAGCCCATCTTGCGGTCGAGCATCTCGCCGACCAGCCGCTCCGAGCGGGCGCGCATCGCCTGGACGCGCGCAGGGGTGAACTGATGAACGGTGGCCGCGCGCAGGAGATCGTGCGCGGGCGGGTCGCGGAACAGGAAGGGCTGGTGACTGTCGGTGATTCGGTTCTTGACCGGGTTGACGAGGTAGTCCGTGACCGGGTTGCCGGTGGACGGGCGCTTCGTCGGCGGCTGGGTCTCGACGCTGAGACGCGGGTCGTTCTGCAAGCGCATGATGGCATCGTGGCTCGCTGCCACCCACACGCCCCGTGCTTCGTCGCCCGAAGCCCGTTCCCCCTGACCCACGTCGTGCTGGCATGAGACCGAGGTCTGCCGCAGGCGGGCGTACAGCGGGTACGGGTCGGCGCGGTTGGAGAAGTCCCTGATCTGGCTGAGGAGAGTTGCGTCGGCCATGTCGGGTCCGGTGCCTGCGCTTCAGGAAAAGCCAGGCGCCAGGATGGCGTGTGCGCCACCTCGGTCGATCACCGTCGCCTCGGGCGGGAAGGGTGCGGCTGCTGCGATCCGCTCCGCGTAGGCTGGCAGCCAGCGCCCGCAATCGACCGACACGGCCGCGATACACCTTCCCTCTCGGCCGTAGAGGGCGAGGAAGCGGCCTGTGGCCGGATCGCCCTGGGCGATCGTCATTGCGTCCGCCCCCTCGGTCAGGCCGACCGACTTGAGCGTGACGCCCGCCTGCCCTGACCAGAAAGCCGGCAGCGCGGCGTAGCTCCGCTCGGGCTTATCCCCGGCGAGCAGGCGCCCGGCATGCACACCCTGCGTGACCGCGTGGCCCCAGTGCTCCACGGCGATGCGGCGCCCGGCGTAGAGCGGGTGGGGGAAGCGCGCCACGTCGCCCGCCGCCGCGATCGCAGTGTCGGGGCGGCCATCCTCGTCGAGCACGTAACCATCCGCGTCACAGTCGACGCCGCCCGCGTCGAACGACAGACCGGATCCGTTGAGCCACTCGGTGTTGCGCACTGCACCGAGCGCCAGCACGGCGATGTCCGCCTCGATTGCCGTGCCATCGACGAGGTGCGCGCGCACGAGCCGGCCATTTGCCTCCTCTAGCCACTCGACCTCGGCACCCAGGCGCAGATCGACGCCGCGAGCCTCGTGCATCACGCCGACGATCGCTCCGATATACCGGCCGAGCACACGCGCGAGCGGCGCCGGGCCGGGCTGGACCAGGGTCACCGGTAGGCTGAGCTGCCGGCATGCGCTCGCCACCTCGCAGCCGATGAGGCCACCGCCGATCACCAGCACGCGCTTTGGGCTGGAACTGAGGGCCTTGTGCAAGGCAGCCGCGTCGTCCCGGCTGCGCAGAGTGTAGACGCCCGCGAGCCTGCTCTCGTGTGGGTTCGGCCAGGGCCGCGCGCGAGTGCCGGTGGCGATCAGCAGGCGGTCGTAGGGCAGCGCAGTGCCGTCAGCGAGGTGAACCAGGCGGCCTGCGCGATCGAGGCGTACAGCCGGGCTTCCGAGGTGCCAGTCAACGTCCCCACCGAGGCTGCTCGGCAGGGTGGTGGCGTCCGGGGCGATCTCGCCGGTCAGGACGTGCTTAGAGAGCGGCGGCCGGTCGTAGGGACGATAGGGCTCGGCCCCGATGATCGTGAGGATGCCAGTGAAGCCTGCATCGCGCATCGCCTCGGCCGCGCGCAGGGCTGCAAGGCCGGCACCGACCACCACCGCACGGCTGGGCTGGCCACGTCCCATGTCATACGCCTTCATGGCTTTTGTCTTCGACCCGGATCGCCTGAACGGGACAGGCGATCTTTGCCCGCTCGATGTCGGCGCGATTCCGCGCGGCGGGCGCGGGGTCGTAGAACAGTGCCTCGTGCCCCTCGATACGGAAGTTCTGTGGCGCTGCGTAGCAGCACTGAGCGTAGGCTTGGCAGAGGTTGAGATCGACGCTTACGCGAAGACCGGACTGCGGGGCCGGAGAGGACATAGCTTAGCAACCAAGCCCAAGTGCACCAGTTCCGCATGGCGGCGGGGGCCGCCGTCCAGTCCTCGCAGCCTTAAGGCCGAAGCTCGACCTAACGTGGGCTTTCGGAACGACCGCGTGCTGGCAGCCGCGGCAGCCTGGACGACAGCACTTGGCCGAAAGCTGTCCGTCTGGTTTCTGGCGATCGGTGGTGTGAAGCAGACAGGGTAGATGGCCTGTGCATCATATGCTGCCACGCCAAGATGGTACTGTCACGTAGCAGGAGCTTTCGAGCCAATACGATGCACAGACCCAACGGTTAAGCGCCTGCGCTACAAGCGTGCAGACTGCACCGGGGGAGGAGGGAAGCACCCACTGCAATCAACCCTAAGGTGCTCGCCACCAGCATGGCGATGAGCGGCGCGAAGCCGACGCAGATGAACCACACCGCCGTGGCCACCGTACCCGCACGCCGTGATGGGAAAAACAGCACAGCCTAATCCTGCAGACCAGAAATCACGCGCAACGCTTATTCTGATCAGTTCACGACGCCGTGAACACAGCGGCGCCTCATTCCCACGCCCAAGAAGAAGCCGAGCGCCCCCACAAGGCGCTGCCGCATCGCCGTCCCGTGCGATGCATGTCTCTTCGCCCCCTCGGCTGGCGGCTTCGGGTAGAACTTAGGCGGTGTTGATGCTGTTCATCTGGTCAGGCTGGGGGATCGTGGTCATCCCCGTCGTGGTCGGCACGGCGATCGCGGTCGGGGCGGTGGGCGGGTTGGCGCTTCGGGCCCTCGGTCAGCCCGAACTCACCTTTCTCGCCATCAGCCTCGGGTTGTTCGCGGCCGCAGCCGCCAATTGGATCGTCGGCCGGCGCCTGAACGGCAGGGCGCCGCGCGAACTCATTGATCCGGCCACGAGCGAACGCGTTCTTCTCCGCCGTCGACACGCGCTGTTCTGGGTACCGGTGCAGTACTGGTCCGTGCCAGTCGCGCTTGCCGCGCTCGTCCCATTGCTTGCCCTGCGCAATCTCTGAGTCTGACGCCCCCAACCAGCCATACAGTTGAGGAGATGAGCATGCCGCGTGGCAGCTGTGAGCGTGCGGAGAGACCCCGTCGGTTCCTCGTGGCCTGTCTCACCGTAGTGATGGCTACGCCCGCCACGGCCGTGACACCGGTGACGCCTGTGGGTGTTGAGAGCTGCGACGCCTTTCTAGATGCCTACGCTCAGTGTGCAGCAAGCCCTGGCGTGCCGGAGGCCGCCCGCCCCAACATCCGGCAAGGGATCGGCACGCTGCGCGAGAGCTTCCGCGACGCCATCAGCCGCAACACGGCCGCCCGCCCGACGGTCGCCTACCAGTGCGCGCAGGCCCATGAGGCCGTGCGTAAGAGCATGGTCGACGCCTTCAGGTGCGACTTCCCCGCTCCGCCGCCGGCCTCCCAGGCTCTGCTGCAGGCCGCGCCACCCGCGGCCTCGGCACAAGCGCCGGCCCGGGGGGCCGTGCGCGCCACCCCACCCCCGCCAAGCCCCGAGATGCAGGAGGTGGCCAAGGTGAACGCCTACACCGAGGTGCAGAACCACCTCGTGCGTTCCCATCCCCTGGAACGACAGCTCGCCGAATACCGACGCGACAACGAGCGCGTGCTCAAGCTCGGCACGAAGCTGGGTGCCAACGCCTGGTACCATTTCGGCATCGTGGACTTTGACGGGGTGATCGACGAACTGGACAAAGCGACCGCCCTGCCGGGGACCATTCCCGAGGTCGACTCCCAGGCCACCCGGCTGCTCGCAGCCTTGCGCGAGCTCAACCCGGTACTGAAGGCGCTGACCCGCTATCAGACCACGCGAGAGTTCAAGGAGGACGGCTACAAGTTCGCCCGCGAACAGCATCCGATCCTCGTGCCCAAGGTCGAAGCCGCCGCTAAGGCGATGGACGCCTACGGCACCGCCCTGTTCGAGCGCGAGCTCGCCCGGGACGAGCGGCGGATGGCGTCGCTGGCGGAGGACGCCCCAGCACGCCGACTGCTCGCCACCAGCTTGGCGCTACGCCGGGCAGTGCAGCGCTTCGAGGCCCTGGCGCCAAGGTCCGATACCGCCCTGTTCCTGGCCGCTCTCAGCGACGTGTCGACCGCGAATCGACAGCTCGGGGCAGCGTTCGACGGCATGAACCCCAAAGCGAATTCGTCGTGCACCGGATACGCGGACACGGTGGCGAGCGTGATCGGCCACGGCCGCGACGTCGCGCGAGACATCAAGGCGAAAGGTGACCCGAGCCAGCCGGCGCGGCTGTTCAACGACGCCTACAACCGCTCGGTGCGCGATCTCGAATCCTGCCAGCGGTACGAGAATAGGGTGCGGCCGAGCTGACCGACGCTGGCACAGCGCAGGCTGGCAGCCACCGACAATCGAACGCCGAGGGGCAGATGATCATGCCGCTTCATCAGGACCGCCGCGGCAATCGCCGGCTTCCTCCCGTCGTCTGGCTCGTCGCCTGGGTCGTCGGCGTTCCGGCATTGCTCGGCGGGCTCGGGGCTTGGGAGGTCGAGCGCGGGCTGGCGAGCGCCGAGAGCTATACGCGGCGACTGGTTGAGCTGCCGGTCTCCGTCGTCCAACTGCGGCTGCTGGCGGCGACAGATCCCTACGCCTCAGTCCGTTTCGAAGGCGGGCGCACCGCCTACGGGGCGGCACTGGCCGCCGACAAAGCTCAGGAGGCGCTGGCCGCGGCCACACGCGACCTGCCGCTGGCCCGGTCTCGCGCGTGGGTGCCGTACGCGACGCTCGGCGGCGCGCTGCTCGCACTGCTGACCGGTCTCGTCGCGCTGGCCGGCGGCGGAGCCGCGGGCCTGTGGGCGCGGCGCTCGCGCGACGCCTTGCTCGCCAGTTTTGGCCTCGTGCGCCGCGTGCTGCCGGTGCTGCTTGGACTGCAGATCGTGGGCTTGAGCCTCGCGGTGCTCGCGGCCGCTCTGTTCGAGGCCACCGGGCTGTGGTTCACGCAGCGGTTCTCGGCCGGCGAAGCCAAGCTGCTGCTCGGCGCGCTGGTCATCGCCGCCTTGGCGGCCTGGGCCGCGGTCGCGGCGGTACGCAGCCTGCGCGGGGTGTTCGCGCTGTTCACCCCCGAGCCCATCGACGTACGCGGCCGCGTCCTCGACGAGGCCGATGCACCGGGTCTGTGGCGCCTTGTGCGCGAGCTCGCCGGGCGCGGAGAAGCGCTGGTCCCCGACGCGGCGGTCGTCGGCTTGACCGGTGGCTTCTTCGTCACAGAGTCCGCCGTGCGCCTGAGTCCAGACGGGCGGACGCTGACTGGGCGCACGCTGTACCTGCCGGCCCCCTATCTCGGCGTGCTTGACGGGCGCGAGCTTTCCGCGGTGATCGGGCACGAACTCGCGCACTTCTCGGGCGAAGACACCGCCTATAGTCGGCGCTTCACCCCGATCTACGCCGGCCTACATCGCGCGCTGACCGCGCTGGGCAATGTCGGTCCCGGAGACCTGCTTACCCGCCCAGCCGCCTATGTCGGCCACCGCAGCCTCGGCACCTTCGACGCGGCGGTGGCGCGTTGGAGCCGGGCGCGCGAGCTCGAGGCCGACCGGCGCGGTGCCCAGGTCTCTGGAGCACCGCCCGCTGCCTCCGCCCTGCTGCGCGTCGGCGTCCTCGGCCCGGTGGTGGGCGAGACGCTCGGATCCGCCTACGGCGAGCCTGACGCGGCGCCCGACGATCTTGTCGCGGGCGTACTCGACGCAATCCCCGCTGCCGGCTTCCCCGACCCGGGGGCGCACCTCGACGACCGGCAGGCGCACCCCACCGACACCCACCCGCCCGATCGGCAGCGTATCGCGGCGCTCGGCGTTCCGCTCGACGCCGAGCTACTCGCCCGCGCCGCCCGGCCGCTCACCGTAGGGGACCGCGCCTGGCCGGCCGCCCTGGTCGCGGACTGGGCTGGCCTGTGCCGCTGGCTCAGCGCGGACTTCCTCACCGGGGCACGGGAGCACCGGGCTGCCGAGCGGCTATACTTGGAGGAGACCGCGGCGGCAGTGCCAGTCGAGGAGACGCTGGTGCACGAGAATGGTGCGCCGATGGTCTGGACGATGGGCATCCTAGCGCTCCTCTCCGCCGGGGCCGGCGCCGGCCTGCTGCTGTACCCCCGCGCACTCGGCATCGCGCACGATGCGCTGGCCCAGCAGATCCTCGCCGCCGTCGCCGCGGCGGGTGTCGCTTTGGCAGGCATCGTCGCCGCACACGTGCATCGACGCGGCCGGACGCCGTTGCTGGTGTTGACGCCGGACGTGCTGCGCTCGCCGCTGCTCGACGGCGCGGTCGCGTGGCAGGATGTGGCGGACTTCCAGGTCACGCACGGCAAGCGGCTCACCTTGACGCTGGCACTCGCGCCAGACGCCGCGCTGCCGAGGGCCAAGCACCTGTTCTCGCAGGCGCGTGTTAGCCGACGGCGACGTCACGTCAGCGTGCAGTCTCTGGGCGCGCGCGGCCTGAAGCCCGACGCCTTCGCCGTGCTGGTCGGACGCTACCTCGCGGCCTCTCGCGCCCGCGTGCACCTGTCAGCGGCGCATACAGGGATCTGATCGCTTGGGCACCGGCAAACGTCCTTCCACGCGCTGGTTCAACGCCGCTTGTGGCTCGTCGCCCTATTCTTCGCGGCATTCCTGATCGGGCTAATCTGGCTCGTCGTCGGCAACCTGCCCAAGGTCGAACACCACTACGTCTTGGAGCAGATCCTTGACTGCGAGCCGGCCCGCGAAGATCCGGACCTCGTTGCCCGAACCGAGCGCCTCGATGCGTTGAAGGTGGTCGAGGAGCGGATCAAGGCGCTCAACCGCACTGCTTTCAAACTCAACGAGCGAGAGGCCGCCTTGGCGACCGTCGACGCCGAGCTTCGTGCGGCGGCGTAGAGCCAACTCGAAGCAGCAGAGCGTGGACAGGAGTTGCGCGTGTTCGGCTAGCTGCCGCTGCTCGGCACTCGATAAGCGGTCTCGATCATCCGGAGCAGATCCTCGCGGCCTTGGTTGTCGTCCGCTGCCATGTCCGCTTCTGGGTTCAACCGATGACGTGCCCGATGGCTGATATGGGCGCATTCCGGAAGCGGGCGCGGCAGTGTCGAAGCTCCTGAGTTTGGATCGAGCCCTTGCCGGATTCGCCTTACTGCGGCAGGTCCACGGTCGGCCGACTCCGGCCAAACGTCTTTTTCTTGGATAACCCCGACCTGTCAGCGAACACCGCCGTCGCTCAGGCGATACCAAGCGATGATCGCCGAGACGTACAGGCGATGAAGGGCATGCAGCGGCAGCGGAAGGCTGTGAGCATCGCCGGTAGCGATATACGCCGCCATAGCGCGTCCCAGCGCTGACTGAAGACCGACGCCGCGGCCTTGGCCGCCGAGGTCGATGAGCAGACCGGGCGCCGGCTCGTGAAGGCGGGGCAGGTAATCTCCGGGTGATGGCAACGCGACCGCACCAGCGGTGGTCGTAGGTGATCCGCTGCTGGGATGGACGAAAATCGAAGGGCGGCCGTTCTACGTGCGGCAGATAAAAAACATGAAGGGCGAGATCCCGGTCTCGCGCATGACAGGTCGGTCACTCCTGTAATTCTCGCACGCGTACGGAGCGCTGCTCGCCAAGGCGCACGCACGAACCGGGGATGCGGCCGCGATCGCGGGTTACTGCGGTCATGACGGCCGCGCCGATCTGCGCGAGGCCCTGGCCGACTGGGCCATGGCCTACGGAGAACGGAACGCGGAGGATTATCGGACCTTTCGGGACGCCATCGCGGCGGTCAGGCTTCGAGCGGCCGACGATCCGCATCTCTGACCTTACGGGTGCGGTCGCGATCGCCCACACAGCGGACTGCTCACGATGTAGGGGACCCTGGTCGAAGGGGGCACCGACGGCATCGTTCGCCCGCGCGGGTACACCCGAACTTGGTGCCGCACGAGCCGAGCCGTCGCCGGGCCAGGGCGCTGTGACGGGTCGAACCGTCTCCCGTACGCATGCGCCCCGTCCGGCGTGCCAGCCTCTGGATCGCCGGAGCGTTGCGATGTCGATCCCCATGCCGGGGACCCGGCTCAGACGGACCGCTGCCTGAGGCGACGAATTCTGGCTGCATCAAGCCTACACGCCGACGCTGACCTCCACGGACATGTCCAGAAAGGCGTCCGCCGACCCGGCGAAGCTTCCGACCAGCGGCATGGCCTGTCTGATGTCGCGTGCGACCGCGACCGGGATCAGGTTCGCGCCGCCGACGCTGCGGTTCGTCGGATCGAAGGTGATTCACCCGGCACCCGGCAGGAAGGTCTCCGCCCAGGCATGCGTGGCTCCCGCATCGGCGGAGCCGAGCAGCGTTCGCGACGGGTCGTGGAGGTAGCCGGACACGACCCGGGCTCCGAAGCCGAGGCTGCGCACCGCCTCGACGAAGAGCGTCGCCAAGTCCCGGCACGACCCCATCCCCAGGGATAGGGTCTCGCTCGGCGACTGCGTGCCCTCGTCTTCTCGACCTTGGTAGGCGATGGTGCCACCGACCTCGGCGTTCAGATCCTTGAGGAGCGACAGGGTATCGGTTGGGCAGGACGCCATGAACCCCTGCGCCCAGGCCCGCAGGCTCGGCTCCCCCTCCGGATATTGCGGGATCGTCAGGGCGCCGAGGTCCGTCCACTCGTCATCGGTGTACTGGAACGGGAACGCGATGGCGCCGGCGGCGATGGCGAAGACGGGATAAGGCTCGGCCGAGAGTTCGACCCGAGATACGCTCTCCACGACGAGGCGATCGGTCGAGGCCCCGAACGTGGCCGTCGCCACGGCGTTGCCGGCGACGTCGTAGGCCCAGGTGACGGTGGCGTCAGGCCACAGAGTAACGGCATTCGACAGCAGGCGCAGGTCGCGGCTCTCCCGCGGCCGCATCATCAGCCGGTGCGGTCCGAGATTGACGGGCTGGCGATAGCGGTACGTCGTCCGGTGGCGGATACGCAGGTCGATCAAAGATCTATCCCTTCGGTCCGGCCCGGCTGTGCAGGGGACGCAGGCTGCCCCGAGGCAGCTTAGCATGGATCCTGCCACGTCCTGGACCTGAAAATCGGTCGATTTGGCCAGATCCCGGTTCCATCGGGAGGCAACCTTCCACTCCCGAGCGGGCTTTAGCTGTGTGACCCATGATTCTAAGGGCGATGCGCCCCACGCCCTCGTCGTCGATGACGACGCCCTGATCCTGATGGAGGCGACCAGTATCCTTGAGGATGCGGGGTTTCAGGTACTAGAGGCGATGAACGTCGTTCAGGCTCTGCGAATATTAGATCAGCATCACGACGCGGTTCAACTTCTATTTACTGACGTGCACATGCCGGGGAGCGCTGACGGCTTCGACTTGGCAAGGCAGACAAACGAGCGTTGGCCACACATCGCGGTCGTGGTCGCCTCGGGCCGGGCCGCGCCTGAGCCCGGCGACCTGCCGGAGGGCGCGACGTTCATCGGCAAACCGTTCAGCGCCGAGATCGTCCGGCATCATGTCCGCAAAACACTGCCGGACGAGAGACACCCGAAACAGTTGAGAACGTAGTCTTCCGAACCTGGCGTTTCGTACCTGATGCGAGAGTCTTTCGCGACCGGAAGTAGCTCTTGGAGACGGCCGTCCGCGGGTTATCTGATCGCCTGAAGTTGGCGTCAGCCGCTGGAAAGTTCCGGAGGAGGTCGGACGGGAGAGCAGAGGCGCTGCTCCACAAGCAACCGCTTCGATTTGGATAGTCCCTGTCGATCCAGGAAGCCGCCTTCTCATATGCTGGCGCTGTCCTGTCGCCGCCGCTTCCGCCGCATCGATAAAATCTTCGATAACCGGTCAGGCCTCACCTTTGTGTAAGTTATCTTGGTCTGGGACCCGCGCCCAGGGGACATGAGGCGTCCGCGGCGGCAATGCAGCGATCCCTGTTGCCGAAATCAACGAGACAAGAAGTAGAGCCGAAGGCGGGAAATAACTTGCCGCGGTCAGCTCCTTTGTAGCGATGCCGCCTATCGAGAGGCTCAATATCGGGATAGAGACTGCATCATAACGATGGGAAAAACCTGATGCGAATGGACGGCGCCGAGGTCCTGAAAAGGACGCTCACGGAAGACGAGGCCGCCATCCTCGAAGCCTGGAACATATCTCTCCGGGAAGGGACCTCCCTGCAGAGCGGTCGGATCCGAGAGGCAGAGCTCCAGACCCAGGCCAAGGCCGTGTTCGGTCAGCTTCGGGACGGACTTTCGTCCGGTGGGGTCGACGCGGACGCGGAAAGTTATACCCCGCTGCGTGAGAACCTCGCCGATATCTCCCGCTCGCGGGCGATCCAGGGGTTCACGCCGACCGACACCGCCAACTTCGTCTTCTCGCTCAAAGAGCCGATTTTCGAGGCGCTGCGGCGCAAGTCGGCCGCGGACGCCTCGGCCTTGGCCGCCGGCGTATGGGCGGCGGGGAAGGTGCTCGACCGGCTCGGGCTGCTCACGATGGAGGTGTTCCTGGCCAGCCGCGAAGAGGTCATCGGGCGCCAGGGGCAGGAGATCGCCGAACTCTCCACGCCCGTGGTTCGCCTCTGGGACGGTATCCTGGCGCTGCCGCTCATCGGCACCCTCGACAGTGCCCGCACCGGTGTCGTGATGGAGAACCTGCTCCAGGCCATCGTCGACGAAGAGGCCGAGATCGCCATCATCGACATCACCGGCGTGCCGACCGTCGACACCCTGGTGGCGCAGCACCTGCTCAAGACCGTGGCGGCCGCCCGCCTGATGGGCGCCGACTGCATCGTCTCCGGCATCCGGCCGCAGATCGCGCAGACCATGGTCCATCTCGGCGTGGAGCTGAACGTCATCTCGAAGGCGACGCTGGCCGACGCCTTCGCGCTCGCCCTGAGGCGGACCGGGCGCAAGGTTATGCGCCAGCAGGCGGCTGAGGAGCGCCGCTGAGGCCATGGACCGCATCCCGATCCTCAAGCTCGGCGGCACGCTGATCGTCACCATCCAAGTCGACATGCACGACCGCCTCGCGCTGGCCCTGGAGGAGGACTTGACGGCGATGATCGCGCGCACCGGCGCGCGCGGCGTGCTCATCGAGATCTCGGCGCTGGAAATCGTCGATTCCTTCATCGGGCGCATGTTGGTGAGCATCGCGGCCGTCTCGCGCGTCCTCGACGCGGAAACGGTCCTGGCCGGTATGCGGCCGGCGGTCGCCATCACGTTGGTCGAGCTCGGCTTGGAGCTCACCGGCATCAGGACGGCCCTCAACGTCGAGCGCGGCATGGCCTTGCTGAAGGCGCGCTTGGCCGGGGACGGCGCTGGGTATGGGAGCGACCGTGACGGTCTCGAAGACTGAGACCATCCCCGTCCGGTCCGGTGACGACGTCGTTCGCGTGAGGCAGCGCGTGCGTGCGCTCGCCATCGACATCGGCCTCGGGCTCGTCGATCAGACGAAGATCGTCACCGCTGCGAGCGAGCTCGCGCGCAACACCCTCGATTACGGCGGGGGCGGCGAGGTCCGAGCGGAGAGCGTCCAGGCCGGGACGCGCAAGGGCCTGCGCCTGACCTTCAAGGACCAGGGCCCCGGCATCGCCGACATCGAGCAGGCGATGACGGACCACTACACCTCCGGCAAGGGCCTCGGCCTCGGCCTGGGCGGGGCCAAGCGCCTCTCGAACGAGTTCCATATCGAGTCGACGCCCGGCGTCGGCACGCGCGTCATGATCGCCCGGTGGAAATGACATGGACCGGGTTACCGTCACGGAAGCGAGCCAGGTGGCCGAGGCCCGACGACGAGCAGTGGCCGTGGCTCAGTCCATCGGCTTCGACGAGACCGCGGCCGGCCGCATCGCGCTCGTGGTGACCGAACTCGCCACCAACGTGGTCAAGTACGGCGTGCCGGGCGAGGTCTTGGTCGGCACCTACGAGGACGGGACCGGCTCGGGCGTCGAGATCCTCGTGCTCGACAAGGGCGAAGGATTCTCAAATCTCGGCCTGGCCCTGACGGACGGACACTCCACGGGCGGCAGCGCGGGCGAGGGCCTCGGCGCGGTGCGCCGCATCTCCGACGCCTTCGACATCGTGTCCCGCCCCGGGCTGGGCACGGCGGTGTTGGCGCGCTTGTCAATCGATAGGAAGACCGTTTCGGACGCCGTGCCGGGCTATGGGGCGGTGGCGGTCCCCCTGAAGGGTGAGACCGCCAACGGCGACGCCTACGCCGTGCGCGAGCGCGCCGACGGCTGGACCGCCGTGGTGTCGGACGGCCTCGGCCACGGGCCGGAGGCCGCCAAGGCTTCCGAGGAGGCGCTGAAGCTGTTCCGGAGACACCAGGACAAGCCGCCCGCCGCGATCCTGTCCGCCATCCATGCAGGCCTGTCGCACACGCGAGGCGGTGCGATCTCCGTCGCGCGGTATGAGCGGAACCGGGGCACTCTCGCGTTTGCGGGCATCGGCAACGTGCTGGGTGCGGTCGTCTCCGGCACCGTGACCAAGCGGACGGTCAGCCTCGCCGGGACGGCGGGGCACGCGGCTCGGCGCATCCAGGAGTTCGAGTACCCTATGCGCCCGGACGACCTGTTCGTGCTGTGCTCGGACGGGATCGCCACGGCTTGGTCGCTGGACGCCCACCCCGGCCTCGCGGCCGCCCATCCGGCGCTCGTGGCCGGGGTGATCTATCGCGATTTCGCCAGGGCCCGGGACGATGCCACCGTGCTCGTCGTGCGGGAGGGCGCGCGATGAGGTGGCCGCTCCTCACCAGCGCCATCCAGCACGAGGACGACATCGCGACGGTGCGCCAGCGCGTGCGCCGGCTGGCCGAGCGCCTGGGCTTCGAGATCCAGGACCAGACCCGCATCGCCACGGCAGTGTCCGAGATCGCGCGCAACGCCTACGGCTACGCTGGGGGCGGTCGCATCGAGTACGGCCTCGACCAGCTCGATCGGGACAGAGGCGAGCAGTTCCTGGTCATCAGGGTGAGCGACAAGGGACCGGGCATCGCCGAACTCGACGCCATCCTTGAAGGTCGCTTCCGCTCGACGACGGGCCTCGGCATCGGCATCACCGGCTCACGGCGGCTGATGGACCGCTTCGAGGTCGACACGGTGGCCGGCAACGGCACTGTCGTGACGTTCGGGAAGCGGCTCCCATCCGGGACCGGACGTTTCACGGGACCGAGTCTCGCGACCCTGGCCGAGGATGTCGCCCGAGCCAGGACTGAGGAACCGCTGGTCGCGTTGCGCGAGCAGAACCGGGAGCTTCTGCGCAGCCTCGCCGCGCTGGCCGAGCGCGAGGAGGAAACCCAGCGCCTGAATCAGGAACTCTCCGAGACGAACCGGGGCGTGGTCGCGCTCCATGCCGAGTTGGAGGCGCAAGCCGTGCTCCTGCGCGAGGCAGGCGTTCTCCTGGAAAGCCAAGTGGCGGCCCGCACGGCCGAGCTTGCTGAGGCAAACGACCGGCTCCTGGCCGAGGCGGTCGAGCGCGAGCGGATGGAGCAGGACCTGCGGCAATCCCAGAAGCTCGAAGCGGTCGGGCAATTGACCGGCGGCGTCGCGCACGACTTCAACAACCTGCTGACTATCATCCGCTCGTCCGTCGACTTCCTCCGTCGCCCGGATCTGCCGGAAGACCGGCGCAAGCGTTACATGGACGCCGTCTCCGACACCGTCGACCGCGCCGCCAAGCTTACCGGACAGCTCCTGGCCTTCGCACGTCGCCAGTCCCTGAAGCCCGAGGTGTTCGAGGTCGGCGAACGCCTGCGCGGCGTGGCCGAGATGCTCGACACCATCACAGGCGCGCGCATCCAAGTCAGGGTCGAGATGTCGGACAGACCCGCCCTGGTACGCGCCGACCTCAACCAGTTCGAGACGGCCCTGGTGAACATCGCCGTCAACGCCCGCGACGCCATGGACGGCAGCGGTACGCTGACGATGCGGGTGGCGGCCGGGCGGGCCATGCCGATGATCCGGGGGCACGCCGGCTCGCGGGGGCCGTTCGTGGCGGTCTCGCTCGCCGACACCGGCTCTGGCATCCCCCTGGAGGTGCTCGGGCGCATCTTCGAGCCGTTCTTCACGACCAAGGATGTCGGGCGCGGCACGGGTCTCGGGCTCTCCCAAGTGTTCGGGTTTACCAAGCAGTCCGGCGGCGACGTGGACGTGACAAGCGAGAGCGGCCAGGGGACGGTATTCACCCTCTACCTGCCCGAAGTCTCGACCCGGGCTGCCGAAGCCCCTGTCTCTGACCCCGACGCCGCTCTGTCGCCGGCCGGTCTCGGTCAGCGCATCCTGCTCGTGGAAGATAACCTGGAGGTCGGAGGCTTCTGCACCCAGATCTTGGAGGATCTCGGATACGCACCCGAGTGGGTCGTCAACGCCGAAGAGGCGCTCGAGCGTCTCGGGACGGACGGTGCAGGCTTTCAGGCCGTTTTCTCCGACGTCGTCATGCCAGGTATGGGCGGGATCGAGCTCGCCAGAGCGTTGCGCATGCGCATTCCGACCCTGCCGGTGATCCTGGCCTCGGGCTACAGCCATGTCCTGGCCCAGGAGGACAGCCACGGCTTCGAGTTAATCCACAAGC
This sequence comes from Methylobacterium sp. FW102-HT35C08, assembly GCF_058790235.1. Taxonomy (NCBI): domain Bacteria; kingdom Pseudomonadati; phylum Pseudomonadota; class Alphaproteobacteria; order Hyphomicrobiales; family Methylobacteriaceae; genus Methylobacterium; species Methylobacterium sp. FW102-HT35C08. Next base: position 4,970,631 of record NZ_JBYTCL010000002.1, read on the forward strand.
CCTATTCGGCCGCGCAGGTTGGCCGGGTTTTGCGTCGGATCATCGGCGCCTCGCCTCACAACCGCTGATGCTCACTCACCGATGACGCGCTCTTCGCAGTCGGCCATTGCCACCTTCACATTCATGGTCTCGACCAGAGTGCGTACGTGCACGCGGCTTCCAAACCCGCGGCGTGTCGACGGCTGAAGAGGCGTCTGCTTCCGAGATGCGCTGAAGTGAGGCTGTACGGCGGCAATGGGCGCCAAACGGAATGTCGGCTTTCGGGCGGCAACCCAACGACGGCTCACCACCGAGGCTGTGTGAAAACGCGGAGGCATTAGAAGGATTTCCCCCTCGAAGATGGACTTCCTCAGGATGCCCTGGTGGCCGAAGTGGGTGTCGGCGGTGAAGTAGATCGTCATGGCAGCCTCCGTGGCGGGGGGCTGCGCGCGTGGCGTCACGCCCCCGGGATTAGTCTCTGGCTCGGGGTGGGGCGCGCTACACGTTTCACGGGGCCTCGCAGAAAGATCAGGAAAACCCTTCCATTTGGGCGATATCGCCGTTCGCTCAAGTCACTGGGTAAGTGCGGCTGCGCTCAGCGATCGCAGCTCGGGATTTCGGGGGCAATGGAGGGCGGCAGGTTATCCCTGGCCTGTCGGCGTCGGAGCATTCTGCGCGGCCCGCTTTCGCTGGCGGTGCGTGCGGCCCTCCGCGTACTGCGCTGCTGCGACTTCTCGTAACCGCTCTCGGTCCGCTTTCAGGTCGACCTTGCGCTGCTCGGCCCGGCGCCGGACGAGCTCGGCCTTGAGCTCCTCTCGGGGCAGGAGGACAGCGGCCTGCGCGGCCGGCTCTAGGAAACGCTCCCAGGCCTCCATGACCGGACGCTTGAAGTTCAATAGCTCGGCCTCGGTATAGCGACGCGTCATGCCGTTTGCCTGGCGGACGGTCGCGGTCTCGTCGCTGTGGTCGAGGATGTAGCCGACCAGGGCCACGTGCACGCCACCCTTCTCCTGGACGGTGGACGACAGACCACGACGCAGGTCGTGCGGCGAGCTCTTCGAGCGTGGGAGAGTGGTTACGGTGTGCGTGAGGGTATCTTCGGCGATATGGCGCATAGGGCGCTCCGAGCCCACCACCGCCGGCCGCTGCTGCGGGAAGGCCCAAACCGTCGATTCGCCGTACCCCAGCCGGTGCCAGGCCAAGTAGGCCGAGAGCGGCGCCCAGGCCGTCGGTGGCAAGGGAATGACGTGCTCGCGGCCCTTCTTCCCCGTTGCCGTCCGGTGCCAGCACCGCCACAGCCCCCAGCCCGGGCTGTCCTCCCATGGCTCGAAGTCGTCACGGTAGGCCGTCACGATGGACATGCGGCGCTGCCCCGTCCAGGCCGTTAGCTGCACCGCCGCGCCTACGGCGGGATTCAATACGCCGCACCGTGCCGTGGCCAGGATGAGGGCGCATTCTTCCAGGGGTGGGAAATGCCGCCGCCCCTTCACCCCAACCAACTTCGGACCCTTCAATCTGTCCATGTCGGTCGTCTTGATGCCTGAGGCTCGCTCCCGGTCTGGCGTGCGCATCCAGCGCCAGAGCATGCGGACCTTCCTGACGACGTCGGCGGCCTACGTGCGCTTGCCCGCCTTCCGGAGCTCCTCGACTTCCTGCGCGACGCTGGCAGGGGTGATGTCGATCCACACGTCCGAGGGCGGCCCGTTCCCCGTCGCGACATGCGAGAGGATGGCGGTGCAGGCCAGCCGGGCGTGCGCTAGGCTCCAGGCGTCGACGCGCCCGATACGAACACGGTACTCCCGCCCGGCGTGCTGGACGCGGGCGAAGTAGGTCGGCCCGCGAGGTTGTACGCGGAGCCTGAGCCCCTGGTGCAGGGTGTCCGTGATCTCCGCGGTCCCCTGAAGGTCGCCGAGCTTCCACGCCTCTATGAGGTCGGCGACGCCCTTGTCGAAGAGCGGCATCCTGAGCGAGCGGTGCTTCGCGTTGGGCTTCGGGGGCGCGGGTTCCCAGACCGTCCCGGCGAGCGCATCCTCCACGGGGACCGGCGCCAGTGGAGGTCCTCCGCCCCAGACCGACGAGCTCTTCCTTTTCCTAACCTATGGCCCTGACCGTCCGAGTTTGCCGCTTCCGGCCAATGCGTAACTCGGACGGTATTCGGACGGCCAGGGACATCGTTCACCGGCAAAACGGGGATCCACCGCCAAAACCGGTTTACCGCTATGAGCTTGGCATTTTCAGCCTCTCTCCAAGACGGAAAGTGCGTGGTGGCGGAAACGCTTGACCGAGGGCGGAACCCGTGGCTTTTGGGGCTTCCTGACCTCCTGACTCCGTAGCTCAGCTGGATAGAGCAGCCGCCTTCTAAGCGGCAGGTCGTAGGTTCGAGCCCTACCGGGGTCGCCAGCCCTTGTTCCCGGACGCCGCGGAGGTCGGCCGCCTCGGGGATCTGGCGCGGGGCCAGAGACATGGCCGGTCGATTCGGACTGCGGCCGTCTTCCGCCGTCCCGTTCCCTGGCCGTTCGCCGCGGTGAAGCAGAGGCCGGCAGCCCCCGGCCTGTCGGATCCCGGCGTCGGACACGCAAAACGTGAGCGGCTTGCGGCGTTCGGACTGATCCTTGCCGGTCCTCTCAGCGCTCACGGATGCGACAGGGTGCCGGCTCCCTTCAGAGCGGAGGCATCCCTGTATTCCCGCGGGGTCAGACCGTGGCGCTTCCTGAAGCGGCGCGCGAAGTGAGCCTGGCTGGTGAAGCCGCAGCCATACGCGAGCGTGCCGATCGGCAGGTGAAGACAGGCCGGATCGGCCAGGCGCTTGGCCGCCATCGCCAGCCGGCGTTCCCAGATCCAGTCGGAGATGTGCTGCCCGCGCTCGTGGAACAGCTCCTGCAGCCGGCGCAGCGACACGCCCGTCGCGACCGCGAGCTGTGGCGGGTCGAGGGTTGGGTCCTGCAGGTTGGCCTCGACATAGGCCTTGGCGCGCTGGACCACGACGCTGCCGTGGAGCGGCCGGGGCGCCTCCCGCGCCAGCCGCTCGGCCAGACTGGCCAGGATCAGATCGACGCCGACCGCCGCCATGCGCTCCGCGGCATCGGGTGTAAGCTGGTGGCGCACCCGGATCAGCTCATGCAGGAAGGTCGTCGTCAGCTTGGTGGACGCGAGATCCGCCCCCACGGACAGCCCCGTGTAGAGGCGCGTCGAGCCGAGCACGCGCTCCAGGCGTTCGCGCGGCAGCTCCAGAAACAGGGCCTGGCTGTTCACGTGGGTCGTCAGCACGGAGGGCCGATGGTCGAGCACGACCATATCGCCGGGTCGCTGCACCGCCTCCCGCCCGTCCTGGAGACTCGTCGACAGGCCCGCGAGCTTGAACAGCACCACGACCATCCCGGACCGGTCGTGGCGCCGCGCCGCACTGGGCGTCGTCTCGCACCGCAGGGCGCTCTGCGTCAGACGCGAGATGTGGAGGGGGCCGATCTCGGCGACGTCAAGCCTGCCCTGGAACGGGCCATCGTCGTCGAGGCGCTCAACCTCGATCGGCACGAGCCGCTCGCCCAGGAGCTCGCGCCACAGCTTGAAGCCGTTCCTCGGCGGGAGGCCCTCGGTCGAGAACAGTGTCTGCATCGGCAATTTCTGCGGCCCCTGCCGCCGCGAATGTTCAAGTCAGGAAAGTCGTCGAGGATTACGTATCATTATGCACAAAAGACTTGATCGATCATAAGCCGAAATCATCAGTTTCGATGCGATGCGAATCCTCAACGGAATGGCCTGTAACACAGCAGCATGGATTCGCGACAGAGATGCGAAGGACCGCCGCTGCTCGGGTCAATACTCATTGCGCGATCGCCTTCATCGGCGGCAATCGAAGACCATAGGACCTGGATGTGGCGCGTTGCCGGCGGGGCCGGCAGGAGCGATCGGGAGCAGCGCCGGACGCCTGGGTGCCGACGGCCAGACGACATCCGCGTCGCCTGGAAGCGCGATCGGTCGGTGCGCGCGGGTAGAGAGGATGCCCCTCATCACCGAATAGCCGACCTCCGCCGCCGCGGCCGGTCTGCCGGTCCGACGGATCCGGGCGCGGAATGGCCGCCGACGCGACCTCTCCGACAGCCCAGGCTCGCGGTGGCGCGTGTTGCGGCCTGCGCGGCCGCTCACCGCCACCGCACGCCACGTCCCACCCGCCACGCCGGCTTGGCCGCCAATGGCGGCGCACGGCTCGCGATCGGCCCGCGTCCCGCGCGGGCGCCATCGGGGCTGGCGCCTACCAGGTCGTCGGCTTCGGGTTGCGCTCGTCGAAGCCCTTCTGGTGCCAGTAGGGGTAGATCGGGGTCTCCTGGCTCGCCGCGTCGAGCCGCGCGACCTGCTCGGGCGCCAGCGTCCAGCCGAGCGCGCCGAGATTCTGCTTCAGCTGGTCTTCGGTCCGGGCGCCGATCACGATGTTGCAGACGGTCGGCCGGGTCAGCAGCCAGTTGAGCGCCACCTGTGCCACCGTCTTGCCGGTCTCGGCCGCCACGGCGTCGAGCGCATCCACGACGCCGAACAGATACGCATCGGAGACCGGCGGACCGCCCTCGGCGCCGCCCGCCGCGATGCGGCCGCTCTGGTTCGGCTGGCCGCGGCGGATCTTGCCGGTGAGACGGCCCCATCCCAGCGGGCTCCAGACCATCAGGCCGACGCCCTGGTCGATCCCGAGGGGCATCAGCTCCCACTCGTAGTGCCGGCCGATCAGGGAATAGTAGCCCTGGTAGGCGACATAGCGGGCGAGCCCGTACCGCTCGGACGTGGCGAGCGCCTTCATGAGCTGCCAGCCGGAGAAGTTCGACGCGCCGATATAGCCGATCTTGCCCGAGCGGGTGAGATCGTCGAGGGCGCGCAGGGTCTCGTCGACGGGGGTCAGCGCGTCGAAGCCGTGCATGAAGTAGACGTCGATATGGTCGGTGCCGAGCCGCTTGAGGCTGGCCTCGCAGGCGCGAACCAAGTGATGGCGCGACGAGCCGACCTGATTCAGGTCGTCGTTGTTGCGGAACGTCGCCTTGGTGGAGATCAGCGCCCGGTCGCGCTTGCCCTTGAGCGCCTGTCCCAGGATCTCCTCCGAGGCGCCCGCCGAGTAGATGTCGGCCGTGTCGAAGAAATTGAGCCCGGAATCGAGGCAGAGGTCGACCATGCGGGTCGCCTCCGCGACATCAGTCTGTCCCCAGCGCTGGAAGAACGCGTTCGTCCCGCCGAAGGTGCCGGTGCCGAAGCTGAGCACCGGCACGGTGAGGCCGGATCGTCCGAACTGCCTGTATTCCATCGGGACCTCTCTGCGATCACGCCCGCCGCGCGGCGCGCCTCTCCGTCTAACACGGCCGCCCGGCCGGGCTTTCCCCGCGCCGGCAAGCCTGCCGTGCGCGGGGGACGGGCCAGGCGCCGCGACAGCGCCTTCACCGCCATGCCCGTGAAATCCGTCCGCCTGCCGAAGCCATTTGCTATGCTGGACCGTGCGCGCCTCAAAAACGCACGAGCTTTGCATCATCCCTGCCGGCGCCACGGGAGTTCGTCGCTTGGTCCGGACCGTCTGCCCGCATGATTGCCCCTCCGCCTGCAGCCTCGACGTGCAGGTGGCGGATGGCCGCGTCGTCTCGGTCCGGGGCGGCGACAACCCCTACACGGCGGGGGTGATCTGCGCGAAGGTCAGCCGCTACGGCGAGCGCGTCCACCATCCCGACCGGATCCTCCACCCGCTCGAGCGCGTCGGCCCGAAAGGCAGCGGGCAGTGGCGGCGGATCGCCTGGGACGCGGCGCTCGACCGGCTGGCCGCAGCCTTCTCGGCGGCGGCGGAACATTGGGGACCGGAGGCGGTCTGGCCGTACAATTCGGGCGGCACGATGGGCCTCGTCCAGCGCGACGGTATCCACCGGCTGACCCACGCGATGGGCTATTCCCGGCGCAAGCGCACGATCTGCACGGCGATCGCGATCGCGGGCTGGAGCGCCGGAATCGGCCGGATCGCCGGGCCGGATCCCCGCGAGATGGCGTCGTCCGACCTGATCGTGGTCTGGGGCGGCAACCCGGTGAGCACCCAGGTCAACGCGATGACCCACATCAGCCGCGCCCGGAAGAGCCGGGGCGCCAAGCTGGTGGTGGTCGATCCCTACCGCACCGGCACCGCGGCGGCCGCCGACCTCCACCTCGCACTCCGGCCGGGCACCGACGGGGCGCTCGCCTGCGCGGTGCTCCACGTCCTGTTCCGCGACGGCTACGCGGACCGGGCCTACCTCGCTGCCCATGCCGAGGACACGGCGGCGCTGGAGGCGCATCTCGCGTCGCGCACCCCCGAATGGGCGGCGTCGATCACGGGGCTCGAGCCCGCCACGATCGAGGCCTTCGCGGCCCTCTACGGCCGGACGCCGCGCAGCTACATCCGCTGCGGCTTCGGCTTCACCCGGAGCCGCAACGGCGCCGTGAACCTCCACGCGGTGACCTGCCTGCCGACGGTGACCGGCGCCTGGCAGCACGAAGGCGGCGGCGCCCTCTGGCAGCAGGCCGCGATCTTCAACTGGGACAAGACCCTGACGGAGGGGCTCGACGTCAAGGCGCCAGGCGTGCGCGAGCTCGACATGAGCCGGATCGGCGCCATCCTCGCCGACGATCCCGACCCCCTGCAGGGCGGGCCGCCGGTGCGCGCCATGCTGATCCAGTCGGCCAATCCCGCCGTCTCGGCCCCCGACAGCGCCCGGGTGCGCGCCGGATTGGCGCGGCCTGACGTGTTCGTGGCCGTGCACGAGCAGTTCATGACCGAGACCGCGGCGCTGGCCGACCTCGTCCTGCCGGCCACCACCTTCCTGGAGCACGACGACATCTACGGGGCCGGCGGCCACAGCCACATCCAGGCGGGGCCGGCGATCCTGGAGCCCCCGGGCGAGTGCCGGTCGAACCACGCGCTGCTCGGCGCGCTCGCTGCCCGGCTCGGCGCGGACCATGCCGGCTTCCGACTGAGCGCCCGGGATCTCGCCGACGCGACCCTGGCGCGTTCGGGCTGGGGCGGCCTCGAAAGGCTGGAGGCGGCCGGCTGGATCGACGCGCAGCCGGATTTCGCCGAGAGCCATTTCCTGAACGGGTTCGGCCATCCGGACGGGCGCTTCCGCTTCGCCCCCGACTGGGCGGCGCTCGGCCCCCGTGCGGCCGGGATGCCAAGCCTGCCCGATCACTGGCCGACGGCCGAGCCCGCCGACGCGGAGCACCCGTTCCGGATGATCGCGCCGCCGGCCCGCCAGTTCCTCAACGCGACCTTCACCAACGTGGCCGAGTCGCTCCGCCGCGAGGGGCGGCCGACCTGCCTGCTCCACCCGGAGGACGGCGCGCGGCTCGGGATCGGCACGGGCGACACCGTCGAGATCGGCAATACCCGCGGCCGGGTCCGGCTGCACGCGCGCCTCGCCGAGGGGCAGCAGCCGGGCGTCGTGGTGGTCGAGAGCCTGTGGCCGAGCGCCTCCTTCGCGGGCGGCAGCGGGATCAACACCCTGATCGGCTCCGCACCGGCCGCGCCCAACGACGGCGCCGCCTTCCACGACACCGCGGTCTGGGTCCGGGCGGCCTGAGCGGAGGGCTCGGGCCCTCAGCGCCTCTGGCCTGACGCCGCGCCCGGATTCCGGACGCCCGCAACCCCACGCGCGGCTCCGGCCGATCAACACGCGCGGTCGACAGTCTTGGCCGACAGGACTCGGTCGGCGGAGGGGCTGCACCCGAACTGGGACCGGTAGCTGCGGGAAAAATGCGCCGCGCTCGAGAACCCGCAGGCCGTCGCGATCTCTCCGATCGCCAGGGGGCTCTGGCGCAACAGGCGCCGGCCGTGGGCCAGGCGGATGGCACGGTACTGCGCCGAGAAACGCAGGCCCCGCTTGTCGAGGAAGAGCCGGTCGAGGTGACGCGCGCTGACCGAGGCGAGGCGGGCCATGGCTTGACGGCTCAGCGGCGCCTCGACCGTCTTCTCCATCGTCTCGAGGATTGTCAGCAGGGCCGGGTGGTGGACGCCATACCGCTCCGCCGCGGACGCGCGCTGCGGGTCGTCCGCGGCGCCCACGGCGGTGTGCAGGAACCAGTCCGAGACGCGGCGCGCGAAGGCCGCGCCCATCCGTTCGGCGATCAGCCGGTGCGCCATGTCGAGGGGGGCGACCCCGCCGCCGCAGGTCAGGCGGTCGGCATCGGCGACGTAGCGCGCCCGCGTGAGCCGCGCCTCCGGAAACGCCTCGACCGTGGCGCCGGCATACTCCCAGTGAAGGGTGAAGGCGCGCTCCGCCAGCAGCCCCGCCGCGGCCATCAGGTAGGGGCCGCCCGATATGCCGCCGATGCGGACGCCGAACCGGGCCATGCGCCGCAGGGCCGCGTGGATCGCCGGCCTGTCCCACCCGGCCGGCTCGCCGCCCGCGCAGATGAAGAGGGTGTGGAGATGCCCGCGCTCCCGGGGCAATCCCTCGGTCGGCACCTCCACGCCGGAGGAGGACGCGACCCGGCCCTCGGCCTCGCCGAAGTAGCGCAGCCGATAGAGGGCGCGCCCCGCCAGGTCGTTGGCCGCCCGGAACGGCTCGCAGGCCGAGGCGAACGACAACAGCGCGAAGCCCGGGACAAGGAGGAAGCCGATCTCCCGCGGCCGATCCCCCGCTCCCGGAGGGCCCGCATCCGTTGTCTGTGCTCCGGGTTGGCTCATCCGTGCAAGAAACCGTCTGCTGCGGTCAAGCGCAACCGGGACGGGGCGCCATTCTTGCCGCCGCTTCTTCGGTCCGAGACCCCATCCGCATGCCCAGCTCCGTGTGCTTACCCCCGTTCGTCGCCAGCGCCCGCGGGCCGGCCCGATGACCCGCCGGGTCGACGTCGCGGTCCTCGGGCTCGGCGCGATGGGCAGCGCCGTCCTGTATCAGCTAGCCAAAAGCGGGGCCGCGGTCGTCGGGATCGACCGCTTCGCCCCGCCGCACGCGTTCGGATCGAGCCACGGCGAGACACGGATCACCCGTCAGGCCGTCGGTGAGGGGCGCGACTACGTCCCGTTCGTCACCGCCTCGCACCGCATCTGGCGCGAGCTGGAGGCGGCGACGGGGGAGACCCTGCTGAACGCCTGCGGCGCCCTCGTCATGGCGCCCGGTCACGGGATCTCGTCCCATCACGGCAAGCCGGATTTCGTCGGCCGCTCGATCAGCGCCGCGCAGGAGGCCGGGATCGCCCACGAGGTGCTCGACGGCGCCGAGGTCGCCCGCCGCTTCCCGCAATTCCTCAACCTCGCGGGCGACGAGAAGGCCTATTACGAGCCGGGCGGCGGCTACGTGTTCCCGGAGCGCTGCCTCGCGGCGCAGCTTACCTGCGCGGCCGCGTCGGGCGCCGAGATCCGGACCGGCTGCACGGTGCGGGCGCTCAGCCAGGACGGGGCCGGGATCCGCATCGAGACCGAGGACGGCGCGATCCTGGCCGACCGCGCCGTGGTCGCCGCCGGCGCCTGGACGGCGCCGCTACTCGGGAGCCCGTTCGACCGGCTGCTCACGGTCCGGCGCCAGCTGCTGCACTGGTACGCCCTGGCGGACGACTCGGCTTATGGACCGCAAGCGCCGGTCTTCATCTGGATGTACGGCACGACCGACACCGAGTACCTGTACGGCTTCCCGCCGCTGCCGGGGGAGCGCACCATCAAGGTCGCGACCGAGCAGTACGACACCGCCACCACCGCCGACGGGGTGGAGCGCCGCGTCGATCCGTCGGAATCCGACGAGATGTACCGGCTGCGCGTCGCCGACCGGCTGGCCGGCGCCACACCGGAGGTCGTCCGGGCGGCGGCCTGCGTCTACACGGTGACCCCCGACCGCGGCTTCATCATCGACCGGCATCCCGGGATGGACCGGCTCTGGGTGGTCTCCGCCTGCTCGGGGCACGGCTTCAAGCACTCGGCCGGCATCGGCGAGGCCGTCGCCGCGGAGCTGGCCGGCGGGCCCGGGCAGATCGATCTCGCCCCCTTCGCCCTCGCACGCTTCGGTTGATACGTTGGCCGATGGCTCGTGGATTGCTTGAAACCATGCCAAGATCGGCGCCGAGACCAGCGCCGCGTTCAGCACAGGCCAGCAGGACCGTTCCGATGCGACACACGATCCGCACCTTCCTGACGACCGGAGCGCTGGCCCTCGCGGCGCTCTCGGCCGTCGCGCTGCCGGGTCGGGCCGGGGCCGCCGACGGCGTCGAGGCGATCAAGAAGCGCGGGACGCTGATCGTCGGGGTGAAGGCGGATTACAGGCCGTTCGGCTTCCGCGATCCGAGCGGCACGATCATCGGGCTCGAGCCGGACCTCGCCGCCGACCTCGCCAAGCGGCTCGGCGTGAAGCTCGAGTTGGTGCCGGTGGTCTCGGCCAACCGGATCGAGTTCCTGCAGCAGGGCAAGGTCGATCTGCTGATCGCCACGCTTTCCGACAAGCCGGAGCGTCGCCGCGTCGTGCAGGCGATCGACCCGCAATACTATTCCGACTTCGTGAACGTGCTGCTGCCCAAGAGTTCCGGCATCACCGACTGGGCGCAGCTGAAGGGCAAGCCGCTCTGCGCGACATCGGGTGCGTGGTACAACAAGGACGTCGCGCGCACCTACGGGGCGGAGATCATCGCCTTCGACGGCTCGGAGAAGCCGCTCTTCGCGCTCAAGCAGGGCAACTGCATCGGCTACGTCTACGACCAGAGCATGCTGCAGGGTAAGCTGCTCGACGACGATTGGAAGGCCAACTACGCCCTGCCGCTCAAGGGCATCCTCGACGCGCCGTGGATGATGGCGGTGGCGCAGGGCAACACCACGCTCCAGACCATGGTCGAGGACGCCACCAAGGACTGGATGAAGACCGGCCTCATCGTCGACGAGGAGAAGAAGTGGGGCATCGAGCCGACCGCTTACTCGAAGGCGATGCACGAGAAGTACAAGAACGCGACCAACTGATGCGGTCCTGCACGACGGCTCGCGCGCTCTCCGCCGAAGTGGGCGCCGGTTCGGCGCACGAGAGCGCGTCGGAACAGGGACGTGGAGCCGCGCCCGATTGCGACGCGATCGGGCGCGGCTCCAAGAGCGTTCGCCTGCGATGATCGCCACGATCCAGGCGTGGTTCCAGCAGCTCTACGAGACCACGGGCTTCAACTTCACGGTCTTCTACGACCCCTACGACTGGGACCGCTACGTCGCCGGCCTGCGGATGACGCTGCTGCTCGGGATCAGCACGATTCTGGCCAGCCTCGTGATCGGCGCGGTCGGCGCGCTCCTGCAGAGCGGGCCGTCGCGTCTGCTGCGCGGGCTGGTCAACGGCTTCGTCGTGCTGTTCCGCAACACGCCGCCGCTCGTGCAGATCTTCTTCTTCTACTTCGGGCTCGGCACGCTCCTGCCGGATCTGCGCGCGGCGGACGGCCTGCGCGCGCCGGTCCTCAACAACGTGCAATGGGCGATCGTCTCGCTGTCGCTGTTCGCGGGCGCGTTCAACGTCGAGATCTTCCGCTCCGGCATCGAGGCTGTGCCGAAGACCACGATCGAGGCCGCCGAGGCTCTGGGCTACACCCGGTTCAAGGCCTACCGCCACGTCGTCCTGCCGCTGGCGCTGCGCGTCTGCCTGCCGGCCCTGAACAACAACCTGATCAACCTCCTGAAGACCACGACGCTCGCCTACGCCATCGCGGTCCCCGAGACGCTCTACGCGGTCAAGCAGATCTGGTCCGAATCGCAGAACGTCCTCGAGATGATGCTCGTCCTGCTCGCGACCTACGCCGTCTTCGTCGGCGTGCTCGTCTGGATCATGCACCGCTGGGAGCGGGCCCTGCGCATCCCGGGCTACGGCCGATGAGCGCCCCGGCTTCGAACCGACGGGGTGACCTGCCGGTCCTGCTACCGTTCGCGCTCGCCAATCACCGCCCGGCGGCGCGCCTGCGTCCGGCCCATCTCTGGCTGCTGTCCGGCCTCGCCCTCGTCGCGGTGCCGGCCTGGGCGCAGGGCGGGGCCGCCGCGCTGTCGCCGCTGGAGGTCGTGATCAAGTGGGCGCCCCTGCTGCTCACGGGCTTCGCCTTCAACGTCGCGATCTCGCTGATGGCGATGGCGATCGGCACCGTCGCGGGGATCGGGCTCGGGCTGGCCATGATGGCCGAGGGCCGCGTCCTGCCCCGCCTCGCGTGGTGCGCCACGCAGGTCTTCCGCAACGTGCCCTGGCTGGTGCTGCTGTTCTTCGTGATGTTCCTGGTGCCGTTCCAGGTCACGGTGTTGGGGATCCGTGTGCCGCTGCCCGACTGGATCAAGGCGACCTTCGGCTTCAGCCTGCCGGTCATGGCCAACGTCGCCGAGATCGTCCGCGGCGCGGTGCGCTCGGTGCCCAACACCCAGTGGGAGGCGGCCGAGTCCCTGGCCTTCAGCCGGCGGCAGACGCTGTGGCGCATCATCCTGCCCCAGTGCGCGAAGCGGATGCTGCCGCCCTGGATGAACGTCTATTCGCTGATCGCCATGGCGACCGTGCAGGCCTCGATCGTCGGGGTCACCGAGATGCTGACGCTGACCGCGCAGGTGCACGCGGCCGAGGGCGGGCGCCCCGAGCTGTTCGCCCCGCTCTACGGCTTCGCCCTGATGTGCTTCTTCGTCTACTGCTACCCGATCGACCGGCTGACCGCCCGCCTGGAACGCCGCTTCGAGACCCGTTGAGCCCGATGCCCGCACCCGCCGCCAGCAGCCCGTCCCCGGGCTGGACGCCCGATCAGCCGATCGTCCGCCTCGCCGACGTGCACAAATCCTTCGGGACCTTCGAGGTGCTGAAGGGGATCAGCTTCGACGTGCGCAAGGGCGAGGTGGTCTGCATCATCGGCCCCTCGGGCTCGGGCAAGTCGACGCTGATCCGCTGCGTCAACGCGCTGGTGCCGGTCACGGCCGGCTCGATCGAGGTCGAGGGGATCGACGTCACCGATCCGCGGCTCGACAAGCTGGCGCTGCGCCGCAAGGTCGGGATGGTGTTCCAGCAGTACAATCTGTTCCCGCACAAGACCGCGCTGCAGAACGTGATGATGGCCCCCATCCACGTCCTCGGGCAGGACCGGCGCGAGGTCGAGGCCCGCGCCCGGGCGCTCCTCGCCAAGGTCCGGCTGGCCGGCAAGGAGGACGCCTATCCGGGCGAGCTGTCGGGCGGCCAGCAGCAGCGCGTGGCCATCGCCCGCTCGTTGGCGATGCGGCCCGACGTGATGCTGTTCGACGAGGTCACCGCCGCCCTGGACCCGGAGACGGTCAAGGAGGTGCTGGTCACGATCCGCGAACTCGCCGAGGAGGGCATGACCTGCATGCTCGTCACCCACGAGATGAACTTCGCCCGGGACGTCGCCGACCACATCTACTTCACCGACCGCGGCGTGATCGTCGAGCACGGGCCGCCCGCGACCTTCTTCGCCTCGGCCCAGGACCCGCGCACCCGCCGCTTCCTCTCGCAGGTGCTCTGACGTTCGGCCGCCGCGCCGGACGCCCGATCAGACGTCGAGCGTGGTCTCGCGCTCCCAGGCGGTGAAATGGGCGCAGTAGCTGTCCCACTCGCCTTGTTTCAGCTTCAGGTAGGCGGACGAGAAGGCGCCGCCCAGATTCGCCCGCAGGGCCTCGTCGGCCTCGAAGGCCCGCAGGGCGTCCAGCAGGTTGAGCGGCAGGCGCGGGGCGCCGGAAACCGTGTGGCCGTCCCGGTACATGTCGACGTCGCTGTGCGGCCCGGGATCGGCCGCGTGCGCCAGCCCGTCGAGGCCCGCGGCCAGGATCGCCGCCTGGAGCAGGTAGGGGTTGGCCGCGCCGTCGGGCAGGCGCAACTCGAACCGGCCCGGCCCGGGCACCCGGACCATGTGGGTGCGATTGTTGCCGGTCCAGGTGACGGCGTTCGGCGCCCAGGTGGCGCCCGAGAGCGTGCGCGGCGCGTTGATGCGCTTGTAGGAATTGACCGTCGGGTTGGTGATCGCCGCGAGCGCGGGCGCGTGCCGCATGATCCCGCCGAGGAAGTGCCGGCCCCGGGTCGACAGGCCGAAGGGCATCTCGGGATCCGCGAAGGCGTTCACGGTGCCGGCCGTGTTCCACACCGAGACGTGGCAGTGGCAGCCGTTGCCGGTGAGGCCGGGGAACGGCTTCGGCATGAAGGTCGCCCGCAGGCCGTGTCGCTCGGCCACCGACCGGACCATGAACTTGAAGAAGGCGTGCTTGTCGGCGGTGGCCAGCGCGTCGTCGTATTCCCAGTTCATCTCGAACTGGCCGTTCGCGTCCTCGTGGTCGTTCTGGTAGGGCCGCCAGCCCAGCGCCAGCATGTGGTCGCAGATCTCGGCGATCACGTCGTAGCGGCGCATCAGCGCCTGCTGATCGTAGCAGGATTTTTCCGCCCGATCGTGGTGATCCGAGATTGCCGATCCGTCCGGGCTCAGCAGGAAGAACTCGGCCTCGACGCCGGTCTTGACCCGCAAGCCCTCGGCGGCGGCCCGCGCCACGAGCTGCTTCAGCACCACCCGGGGCGCCTGATCGACGGGGGCGTCCGCCATGGTGCAGTCGGCCGCCACCCAGGCGACGTCCGGCTTCCACGGCAGGCGGATCACCGAGGCGGCGTCCGGCATCGCGAACAGGTCGGGATGGGCCGGAGTCAGGTCGAGCCAGGTGGCGAAGCCCGCAAAGCCCGCGCCGTCGCGCTGCATGGCGCCGATCGCCTGCGCGGGCACCAGCTTGGCGCGCTGGCAGCCGAACAGGTCCGTGTAGGAGATCATGAAGTACTTCACGCCGTGCTCGGCGGCGTAGGCGGAAAGGTCGGTCGTCACGGCAGCCCCCTGAGCGCGGATCGGTGGGGGCCGGCCGCGCCCCGTTCCGGCGCGACCGGCGGGGTTGAAGGGCTCTAGAAGCCCGCTTTGCCCGGGTACCAGTCGGTCCCGGCCAGCGGCACGCGGGCCATGGCGGCGGCCTCCAGGGTCAGCGCCACCAAATCCTCGGGCTCCAGATTGTGCAGATGGTTGTGGCCGCAGGCGCGCGCGATCGTCTGCGCCTCCAGGGTCATGACCTTCAGGTAATTGGCGAGCCGCCGGCCGGCGCGCACCGGGTCGAGGCGGGCCGCCAGCTCGGGATCCTGCGTGGTGATGCCCGCGGGGTCGCGGCCCTCGTGCCAGTCGTCGTAGGCGCCCGCCGTGGAGCCGAGCTTGCGGTACTCCTCCTCGTAGGCCGGATCGTTGTCGCCGATGGCGACGAGCGCCGCGGTGCCGATCGAGACCGCGTCCGCCCCCAGCGCGATGGCCTTGGCGACGTCGGCGCCCGAGCGGATGCCGCCGGAGATCACGAGCTGCACGCTCCGGTGCAGGCCGAGATCCTGCAGCGCCTGCGCGGCGGGCCGGATGCAGGCGAGCGTCGGCTGGCCGACATGCTCGATGAACACGTCCTGGGTCGCGGCCGTGCCGCCCTGCATGCCATCCAGCACGACGACGTCGGCCCCGGCCTTCGCGGCGAGCGCCGTGTCGTAATAGGGCCGCGCACCGCCGACCTTCACGTAGATCGGCTTCTCCCAGTCGGTGATCTCGCGCAATTCGCCGATCTTGATCTCGAGGTCGTCCGGGCCGGTCCAGTCCGGGTGGCGGCAGGCGGAGCGCTGGTCGATCCCCTTCGGCAGGTCGCGCATCGCGGCGACCCGGTCGGAGATCTTCTGGCCGAGCAGCATGCCGCCACCGCCGGGCTTGGCGCCCTGGCCGACCACCACCTCGATGGCGTCGGCGCGCCGGAGGTCGCGCGGGTTCATGCCGTAGCGGGAGGGCAGGTACTGGTAGACGAGGATGTCGGAATGGCCGCGCTCCTCGTCGGTCATGCCGCCGTCGCCGGTGGTGGTGGAGGTGCCGGCCAGACTCGCGCCGCGGCCGAGCGCTTCCTTGGCGTTGGCGGA
Organism: Methylobacterium sp. FW102-HT35C08; assembly: GCF_058790235.1. Lineage (NCBI taxonomy): Bacteria > Pseudomonadati > Pseudomonadota > Alphaproteobacteria > Hyphomicrobiales > Methylobacteriaceae > Methylobacterium > Methylobacterium sp. FW102-HT35C08. The sequence continues at coordinate 4,986,485 of NZ_JBYTCL010000002.1, forward strand.
CAGGGATCCGAAGCTCATGCCGGCGATGGTGATCGGGATCTTCAACGCGATCGGCTTCTTCGCAAACCGCGTGCCGAGGGTGACGCCGGTCCCGCAGGTCTCCCGGTAGCCCTCCAGGGGATAGCGGGACATCGAGGCGCCGAGGAACAGCAGGTCGTCGAGATGCGGGAGCTTGCGCTTCGTGCCGCCGCCGCGGATGTCGTAGATGCCGGTGGCCGCGGCCCGGCGGATCTCCGCCAGGGTGTGGTCGTCGAAGGTCGCCGACTTGCGCGACGGCATCGGCGGGTTCTGGTAGGTCATGCCCAATCTCCCGCTCAGTAGGCGTCGGCGTTGTCGATGTTGAAGCTGTAGAGCGTGCGGGCCGAGCCGTAGCGCCGGAACTCTCCGGGCTGGACGTCCGTCACCCCGGCGCGGTCGAGCAGGGCGGCGAGGTGGTCCAAGTGCTCGGGGCGCATCGGCTTCTCGATGCAGTCGGCCCCGAGGCTCTTAACGCTGCCGCGGACGAACAGCTTCGCCTCGTAGAGCGAATCGCCCAGAGCCTCGCCGGCATCGCCGAGCACCACTAGGGAGCCGGACTGGCCCATGAAGGCCGACATATGCCCGATCGAGCCGTGCACGACGATGTCGATCCCCTTCATGGAGATGCCGCAGCGCGAGGCCGCGTTGCCCTTGATGACGAGGAGGCCGCCGCGCCCGGTGGCGCCGGCATATTGCGAGGCGTCGCCCTCGATCACGACCGTGCCGGACATCATGTTCTCGGCGACGCCGGGGCCGGCCGAGCCCTGCACCGTGACGGTGCCGCCATCGTTCATGCCGGCGCAGTAATAGCCGACCGAGCCGCGCACCGTGACGGTGACCGGCCCGTCGATCCCGACCGCCACCGCGTGCTGCCCGCGCGGGTTCAGCACCTCGAAGGCGGTGTCGTTGGCGCCCGGGGCGACGCCGTGGAGGGCCTGGTTCAGGGCGCGCAGGGGCGTCGCCGCCAGATCGAAGACGGGCATGGGCGAGATCCGTGGACGAGATCCGTGATGGGCGGGACGCGGGGCGGCTCAGGCGGCCTGCCGCTGATCCCAGAAGTAGACGGTCGCCGGCTCGGGCTCCCACACGCGGGCGGTTTCGATCCCCGGCAGTCCGACCAGCGCCCGGTATTCCGAGCCGAAGGCGACGTATTGGCCGGTCTCGGCCATGATCGCGGGCTTGCAGGCGATCGGGTCGCGCAGCACGCCGAAGCCGGACTTGGTGCCGACCACGAAGGTGAAGAACCCGTCGAGATCCTCCAGCGCCCCCGCGAGCGCCGCGCCGAGGTCCCGGCCCCGCGCCATCGCGGTGGTGAGGTAGGCGGCCGCGACCTCGGAATCGTTCTGGGTCTCGAACACCATACCGTCGCGCGCCAGGCTCCGGCGCAGGTTGTTGTGGTTCGACAGCGAGCCGTTATGGACGAGGCACTGGTCGGCGCCCGTGGAGAACGGGTGCGCGCCCATCGTGGTCACGGCCGATTCCGTCGCCATCCGGGTGTGGCCGATGCCGTGGGTGCCGGACATCCCGGCGATGCCGAAGCGCTGGACCACATCCTTCGGCAGGCCGACCTCCTTGTAGATCTCGACGCTCTCGCCCGCGCCCATCACGCGCAGATCGGGCGAAAGGCCCTTCAGGGCATCCCGCGTCGCGTCCAGACGGTCGGACGCCACGGTGATCACCGCGTGCGAACTCTTCACCGCCACCCGCGCCGAGCCGCCGGACACCTCCGCCAGGCGCTGCTCCAGGGCGGGGAAATCCGCCAGGGCCTGAGCCGACTGCACGGTGATCTTCGACAGGCCGGGCGTCGGCGGCCCGTAGATCGCGAGGCCCGCCGAATCCGGACCGCGATCCGTCATGGTGACGAGCATGTCGGCGAGCAGCGCGCCGAGCTGCGGCTCCAGGGCGGGGTCCTTCAGGAACAATCCGACGATGCCGCACATGGCACCACCTCCGTCGCGGGTTCGCCCGGAGGATAGGCGGCCTCGCCCGCAAAAATCAACTGTCAGGAAATAAAATTTCTTCCCAAGAATTGCGGCGGGTCAGTCGGTGCTGCCGGATTGCGGGTAGGCGATCACCGAGAGATAGCGGGCCGGCAGCACCAAGAGCTCCGCCGGCCCGTGCGGGGCGTCGGCGTCGAAGAACAGGCTGTCGCCCGGTTGTATGTGGAAGTGCCGGTCCCCGTGCCGGTACAGCACCTCGCCCTCCAGCATGTAGAGGAACTCCAGGCCGGCGTGCTGGAAGGTCGGGAACACGTCCGAATCGGTCGTGAGCGTGATCAGGTACGGCTCGACCGTGACCCCGCTGGTGTTCTCGTAAATGTGGCCGAGCAGGTTGTACTGGTGCCCGGCGCGCGTGCCGCGCCGCTCCAGCTCGACGCCTTCGCCGGCCTTGACGAAGACCGCGTTGCGGACCTCCTCGTAGCGCCGGAAGAAGCCGGTGATCGGCATGCCGAGCGCCTGGGCGAGCAGCTGCAGCGTCGTCAGGGACGGCGAGATGTTGCCGTTCTCGATCTTCGACAGCATGCCGGGCGACAGGCCGGTGGCCGCGGCGAGGTCGGCGGAGGTGAGGCCCAGGCGCTTCCGGCGCTCGCGCACCGCGTGGCCGATCGCCCGTTCGAGGTTGTTCTCGCGCGGCTCGCGGACGGCGTGCGGATCCTGCGACAGGACCGGTTCGCGCGCCGGCTCCGGCCCATCCCCCCCCGCCCGGTTCGACGCGCCTGACGGCATGGCGGATTCTCCTCCTCGGCGGTCGCGGGCTGCGGCCGCGCGGATCCTCGGCCGCCCTGCCGCGGCGCCGGACGCCTGTCAACGGATCGGCGCCCGCCAGCCCGGATCGCGGGCTGCGCAGCACGGAACCGTCACCCGCGCCGCGTCTCCGGTCCGCTTCTTGCTCGCAACTCGGCCGCGGAGTGGACTCAAGGCTGCCGAACCGGGAGATCCTGCATGCGTCGATCCCTGCACACGGATGAGGAGATCGCCTTCCTGCTCGACGAGGCCGCGCGCGGCATCCCCATCGCCGAGATCTGCGCGAGCGCCCGGGTCTCGCTCGGCACCTTCTATCGCTGGCGAAGACGCCTCGGCGGCCTGAAGCCCGCCGGTGTGGCCCGGCTCGATCAGGTCGAGCGGGAGAATGCCGGCCTCCGGGCGGAGGTGCTGCGGCTTCGGGCAGCCCTGCTCGTCCAGCCGGGGCGCGGGGCGCCGGCCACGACGGAGCGCGCGAGCCTGCGCCAGCCGCCGCACCATCGCGGCGCCCAAGCCTGTGTCGGCCGGTTCGCCTTCGGACGCAGCGCGAACTGAGGCGGTCTCCGGCTGGATGCGTCGGGTGCGGTGTCCCGCTCCGTCGTCGCGCCGCGCGCGAGGACGGAGGGGTCGGCCAAGACCGCGCTCAGGCGGCCCCGGACGACGCCAGGGCTGTCTTGGGCATCAGCATGTGGACGCCCTTGTTGCCGTCCACCGTCTGGGTGATCCGCAGGTTCCCGGCGAGCGAGCACAGCATGTAGGCCTGGTTGCGGGTCAGGCTGGTCCGGGCGCAGACGAGGCGCACCATCTCGCGCACGGCCTGGCGCATCGCCTCGTCGAGGCTCTCGTGCAGGCCGATCGACATCAGGTCGGTGGGCGTCTCGGCGAAGGGCCACGCGCCCGGGATGTCCTTGCGGACGGTCAGCCGGAACGTGCCGGTCAGCCCGGTCTCCAGGGCGGTGATGCAGACCTCGCCGTCGCCCTGCACGCCGTGGCCGTCGCCCGCGTAGAAGCCGCCGCCGGGGTTGAACACCGGCAGGTAGAGGGTGGTGCCGACGCGCAGCTCCTTGTTGTCCATGTTGCCGCCGAAGGCGCGGGGCACCGGGCTGCCGACCCGGCCCCAGGCGGCGGGCGGAGCGGTGCCCATGATGCCGAAGAACGGGTCGAGGGGCAGCTCCGTGCCCCAGGGCAGGCGGCAGAGGCCGCGCGCGGTGTCGATGTCGGCGTGGACGGTCTCGTACTCGGTGAACTCGTCCGGCAGGGTGCCGAGGAGCGGCAGGATCGACACGAAGCCCCAATCGAGGCGGAACTTCAGGTCGAGGATGTCGACCTGCAGCATGTCGCCAGGCTCGGCGCCCGCGACGTGGACCGGCCCGGTGACGAAGTGCGGGCCGGGACCGCGCTCCAGGGTGTCGAGGGCGTGGAGCAGGTCGGCGGGAACGCGGGCCGGATCGGGGTGAAGGGACTCGCGCCCGCCCGCCGGATGCGAGTGCAGGGTGACGGTGTCGCCGGACGCGACGGTGAGGACGGGCGGCAGCGCGGCGTCGAAATAGCCGAGCACCATGGTCTCGGGCGTCGCGGGGATCTCGTGATGGGTCGGCACGGCGGCTCCTGTGCGGATGTCAGACGGCGATGTGACGGGTGAGGGCTTCGGGGTTCAACGCCTTGGGATCGCCGCGCTCGACGACGCTGCCGCGGGACAGCACCACCACGGCATCGGCGACCCGGAGGGCGAAATCGAGGTATTGCTCCACGAGCAGCACGGTGATCCGGCCTTTGAGCCCGGCGATCACCGTCTCGATCGCGGCGACGATCGAGGGCTGGATGCCCTCGGTCGGCTCGTCGAGCAGGAGCGCGCGGGGCCGGGTGGCGAGCGCCCGGGCGATGGCGAGCTGCTGCTGCTGGCCGCCCGAGAGGTTGCCCCCCGGGCGGTGCCAGAGGCCGCGAAGCGCCGGGAACAGGGCGACGGCCTCGTCGACCGCCTCGGTCCGCTCCAGCCCGTGGGCCCGGGCCGCCACCCGCAGGTTCTCGGCGACGGTGAGATCGGGGAAGATCTCGCGGCCCTGCGGCACGTAGGCGAGGCCCGAGCGGGCGCGCCGGTCGGGCGACAGGCGCGTCAGCTCGGTCCCGTCGAGGGCGATCCGGCCGCGGCTTGCCGGGATCAGGCCGGTGAGGCAGCGCAGCAGCGTGGTCTTGCCGGCGCCGTTGCGGCCGAGCACGGCGAGGCAGGCCCCCGGCTCGACGGCGAGGCCGATGCCGCGCAGCACCTGCGCGCTGCCGTAATGCTGGTCGAGCCCCTCGACGGCGAGGCCTGCGGGTCGGGATGCGTGCGTCATCGGCCGAGGAACACCTCGATCACCCGGGCATCGGCCCGCGCGCCCGCCATGCTGCCCTCGTAGAGCGTGCGGCCCTCGTGCAGCACCGTCACCCGGTCGGCGATGGCCTCGACGAAGCCCATGTCGTGCTCGATCACCAGGATCGCCCGGTCCGGCCGGCGAAGGCTCCGGATCAGCGCGGCGGTCTGGGCGGTCTCGGCGTCGGAGAGCCCGGCGACGGGCTCGTCGAGGAGGAGCAGCGCCGGCTCGGCGGCGAGCACCATGCCGATCTCCAGCCACTGCTTCTCGCCGTGTGCGAGGCTGCCGGCCGGCACCTCGGCGCGGGGGCCGAGGCCGATCTCGCCGAGCACGGCGGCGATGCGCGCCGGGCGGTCGCGCGGGCTGAGGGCGGGGCCGCAGCCGATCTCCAGGTTCTCGCGCACGGTGAGCGCCGGGAAGACGCTGGGCTTCTGGAACTTCCGCCGCACGCCGGCCTTCGCGATCTCGGCCTCGGAGCGCTGGGTCAGGTCGATGTGGTCGCCGAGCATCACCCGTCCGGAGACCGGCTTGGTGACGCCCGAGATCACGTCGAGCAGCGTGGTCTTGCCGGCGCCGTTCGGGCCGATCACGGCCCGGACCTCGCCGGGATCGACGGCGAGCGACACGGCATCGAGGGCCGTGAACCGGCCGAAGGCGACGGTGAGGGCGTCGACCACGAGGGCGCTCATCGGGGCCTCCGCAGCCAGGTCGGGCGCAGGCCCCAGCCCACGAGGTCGAGGAGCCCGTTCGGCAGGACCAGCACCACGAGAAGCACCAGCCCGGACAGGATGAACGGCCACGCCTCCGGCATCGCGGCGCTGAGCCAGAACTTCAGGCCGTTGACCAGGATCGCGCCGATCACCGCCCCGCCGAGCCGGCCCAGGCCGCCAATCGCCACCCAGACGGCGATCTCGATCGACAGGTCGGGCGCCAGCACCCGCGGGTTGATGATGCCGACCTGCGGCACGTAGAGGATGCCGGCGAGCGCCGCGATCATGGCCGAGAGGCACCAGATCCCGAGCTTCAGCCGGGTGGTGCTGTAGCCCAGCGTGCGCAGGCGGGTCTCGTCGTCGCGGCAGGCGAGCATCCGCCGCCCGACGGCGCTCCCGACGAGGAGCCGCGCGCCGACGAGCAAAGCCGCCAGCGTCAGGAGGGCGGCGACCGCGAGGCCGGTCACCACGCCCGGTGAGCCCATCGGCCAGCCGAACAGCAGCGGGAAGCCGGTCATCCCGTTGTTGCCGCCGAGCCCGGTATCGTTGCGATACATCAGCAGCATCGCGACGTAGACGAGCGCCTGGCTGATGATCGAGAAATAGACGCCGTTGACCCGCGAGCGGAACGAGGCCAGCCCGAACACGAAGGCGACGAGCCCGGCGAGCGCCAGGGCCAGGACGAAGGCGTAGGCCGCGTGGTCGAGGCCGGCCCAGTAGGCCGGCAGGCTCTTCCAGCCCATGAACTGCACGAAGTCCGGCAGCACGCCGGTGACGGCGGCGCCGTGGGCCAGCAGGTGCATGGCGCAGACATAGCCGCCGATCGCGAAGAACAGCCCGTGCCCCAGGCTGAGGATGCCGAGATAGCCCCAGACCAGATCCAGTGACACGGCCAGGATCGCGAAGGCCGCGAGTTGGCCCAGGGCGTTGACGAGGTACGGGGCAGGGGGCGCCACGAGGAGCCCCGCCGCGGCGGCGAGGCAGAGCCCGACGAGCCCCGCGACCAGGGGATCGCGCACGGCGCGGCGCGCCGGTCCGGCGGGGGCGGCGAGGGCGGTCTGCACGGCGCCGCTCATCGCCGCCGCCGCACGGCGAACAGGCCCTCGGGCCGGCGCTGCAGGAACAGGATAATGCCGACGAGCACGATCACCTTCGCGGCGACCGCGCCGGAGATCGGCTCGATCAGCACGTTGGCGCCGCCGACCCCGAGGGCCGCCACCAGGGTCCCGATGAGGCTGCCGACGCCGCCCAGCACCACCACCATGAAGCTGTCGACGATGAAGCCCGCGCCCATGCTGGGATTGACGCTGTAGATCGGGCACAGAGCCACCCCGGCGAGCCCGGCCAGGCCCGAGCCGAGCCCGAAGGCGAGGCGGTCGACCCGGCGGGTCGGCAGCCCGAGGCAGGCGGCCATGTCGCGGTTCTGGGTCACGGCGCGGATGTCGAGCCCGAGCGGGGTGCGGCGCAGGATCAGGAGCGTCAGGACGAGGGTCGCCGCCGCGAAGCCGATGGCGAACAGCCGGTTCCAGGTCATGACGAAATCGGCGTAGAGGGGCACGCCGCCGCTGACATAGGCCGGCATCACGAATTGCAGGTTCTGGGTGCCGACCGTCACGCGGACGAGGTTCACCAGGAACAGGCTCACCGCCCAGGTGGCGAGCAGGCTCATCAGCGGCCGCCGGTAGAGGTGGCGCAGGATCAGCGCCTCGACCACGATCCCCACCAGGGCGACCGCCCCGAAGGCGACCGGGATGGCGGCGAGCAGGTACAGGTCGAGCAGGCCGGGGGCGAGGCGCCGGAAGGCTTCCTGCACGCCGTAGGTGGCGTAGGCGCCGAGCATGATGAACTCGCCCTGGGCGAGGTTGATGACGCCCATCAGCCCGAAGATGATCGCGAGCCCGGCCGCCGCCATGAACAGGATGCTGGCGAAGCTCAGGCCGTTGTAGACGACCGCGAGGCCGTCGCCGACCGCCACCGCGCGGGCGACCTGCGCGAGCCCCGCATCGAGCGCCGCCCGGAAGGCCGGATCGGCGGCGTAGGCGGGATCGCCCTTCAGCGCCGCGAGCCGTGCCTGCGCGGCCCCGGACGGGCTCGCGGCCACCGCGGCGATCGCCGCCCGGCGCCGGGCCGGATCGGGCGACGACAGGGCGGCCGCCTGGGCGAGCCCGGCGATGGTCGCTTTCAGCGCGGCATCCGTCTCCGCGTCGCGGGCCCGGTCGAGCACGGCCGCCGGGACGGTGGCGATGCGGCGCTCCAGCACCGCGAGACCGGCTCCGCGGGCAGCCGGATCCGGGCCGGTCAGCAGCGCGACGGTGCCGCGCGCGGTCTCGATTGCGGCGCGCTGGCGCAGGCCGAGGACCGGCGCGCGCGTCTCCGCGGCCGGCCGCGTCGCGCCGGTGACGGCGTCGCGGCCCTCCGGCGCCCCCGGGCGGTCGAGCAGGACGGCGCCGTCCGCCGGGCAGGCCAGACGGCGCTCGGCCAGCGCGCCGAGGAGTCCGCCGGCAAAGACGAGATCGTCCGCTGTCAGGTCGCTACCGGCCTGGACGAGGCCTTCGGCCCCGCGGACCTGCGCGGCGCCGTCACCGCACAAATCCGCCGCGAAGGCCGCCCGGTCGAGGGGCGCGGCGGAGGCCGGAACCGTTAGCAGCGCGAGACAGCAGAGGGCCAGGAGCGCGCGGAGCGGATCAGCCATAGGGGCTTAACGGGACCGGCTTCGGGGCGTCCGGGGATTGCCAGAGGACGTCGAAGCCGCGCTTCTCGTTGACCGAGCCGATGAACACGCCGCGGGAGACGTAGTTGTTCTCGCCCGTCATGGTCAGCGTGTAGCCCGACGGGTCGTCGAAGCTGAGGCCCGCGAAGGCCTTGCGCACCTCCGGCACCGCGAAGGAGCCGGCCTTGGCGGCGGCGAGCGCCCAGAGATGGACGCTGTCATAGGCCGAGACCATCGGGTCGATCACCGTGTCGGCGCTGAACGGGACGTTCTTGGCCTTCACGTAGGCGGCCCAGTCGGCGAGGAACTTCTGGTTGCGCTCGCCCTTGGCGGCCTGGAGATAGGCCCAGCAATTCAGGTGGCCGACGAGCTTCGCCGTATCGAGTCCTTCGAGATCCGCCTCCACCATGTCGAGGCCGAGGATCGGCACGTCGGTGGCGCTGATGCCCTGGTTGGCGAATTCGCGCAGGAAGTCGGGGATCGAGGAGCCGACGACGGTGAGCACCACGATCGCCTGGCCGCCGGGCTGGCTGGCGAAGCTGCGGACCTGGTTCACCAGGGTCTGGAAGTTCGAGAAGCCGAACGGCACGTATTCCTCGCGCCACGCGCTCTCGGGGATGCCCTTGCTCTTCCAGTAGCCCTTGAGCTGCTTGTTGATCGTGCGCGGCCAGACGTAGTCCGAGCCGATCATGAAGAAGCGCTTTGCCCCGACCCCGTCCGGGCCCATCAGGTAATCGACCGCCGGCAGCACCGAACTCGCGGGCGGCGAGTTCACGTAGACGACGTTCTTGGAATTCTCGTCACCCTCGAAATGCAGCGGGTAGAACAGCAGCCCGTCATTCTGCTCGACCACCGGCAGCACCGACTTGCGCGACACGGAGGTCCAGCAGCCGAACAGGGCCGCGACCTTCTCCTGCTGGAGCATCTGCCGGCCGACCTGGGCGTAGAGCGGCCAGTCCGAGGCGGGATCGGAGGTCAGCACCTCGATCTGGCGGCCGTTGACGCCGCCGCGCCCGTTGATCGCGTCGGCGGCCATGCGGACCACGTGGTTCAGCCGGCCCTCGAGATTGGCCATCGTGCCCGACGACGAGAACAGGCAGCCGAGCTTGACGGTGTCGGCCGCGGAGGCCGGGCGGATGAGGGCCGGTGCCGCGAGCAGCGTCGCCGTGCCCGAGATGCCTGTGCCCAAGACGCCGCGTCGCGTGAGATGCGTCATCGACCCCGAAGCTCCCATGGATGGATCGCCCGATTGTCGGCCGAGGTCCGGGAGACGGGAAGGTCAAAGAGGCTGCAGGCCGGCGCGGGCCTTGCGCATATTGGCGGCATTTGTGCGCGCCGCGGGCGGTCCTGGGCCGAGAACGTCAAAATTCTCGTATTGAGGCTCAAACCTGTGCCGCCCGGAGCGCGATGACGGGAGGCCTGCATCCTGCGACGGCGTCAATTGGAGGCCGTGTCGGCCCGCGCACGGACGACCGCGCTGGCCGGGGCGCCTCCAGCCGATGCCGCGCCGGCACGGAAGTGGCAGGGTGGCGCCGTCGCGGTCCGCCCCGGACCCGCGCACCGGGAGCGGCGGGATGGACACGGTAGCGTCGGTCGGCACGGCGGTCCGCGCGCAGCGCGGCCGGGTGGAGGCGCTGTTCGACGACCTCGCCCGGTGCGGCCGGACCGATCCCGGGTTCACGCGGGCCTCCTACAGCCCGGAGGAGACCGAGGCGCACGCGGTGGTGACGCGCTGCGCCGCCGATCTCGGCCTCGCAATCGGGCGGGACGCGGCCGCCAACACCACCATGACGCTGCCGGGGCGGGACCGGAGCCTGCCGCCGATCCTGATCGGCTCCCACCTCGACACGGTCGCCCACGGCGGCAATTTCGACGGCGCCGCCGGCGTGGTGGCCGGGCTTGCCGCCGTCGCGGCGCTCCGCGCGATGGGGCTGACCCCGGCGCGCGACATCACCCTCATGGGCATCCGCGCCGAGGAAAGCGTCTGGTTCCAGGTCTCCTATATCGGCAGCCGGGCGGCCCTCGGAACCCTGCCGGACGGGGCGCTGAACGCTGCCCGGATCGACAGCGGCCTCAGCCTGGCCGCCCACATCGCCCGGGAGGGCGGCGACCCGGAGGCGCTGCGCAGCGGCCCGCCCGCCCGCGATGCCGCCGCGATCCACGCCTTCCTGGAGGTGCATATCGAGCAGGCGCCGAGCCTGGAGGAGGCGGGGATCCCGGTCGGCCTCTGCACCGGGATCCCCGGCAACGTCCGCTACCCCGATGTCCGCATCGCCGGTCGCTACGACCATGTCGGCACGCCCCGCCGCTTCCGCCGCGACGCCGCCCTGGCCGGTGCGGAGATCGCCCTGGCCCTCGACCGGGTCTGGGCGGAGCACGAGGCGGCCGGCTGCCCGATGGCCGTCACCTTCGGCCGGTTCCACACCGATGCCGCGGCCCACGGCCTGACGACCGTCCCGGGCGAGTTCCGGTTCAGCCTCGACATGCGCGCCTACGCGGCCGAGGTGCTCGCGACGCTGGAGGCCGCGTTCCTGGCGGCCGTGACCGACGTGTCGGAGCGCCGCGGCGTCGCGGTGGCGCTCGGGCCCCGCGCCGAGGCGGGCGTCGGCGCGGTCTCGCCCCGGATCCGCGACGGGCTCGCGGCGGCGGCGGAGGCGCTCGGCATCGCCACCCGGCCCCTCGGCAGCCCGGCCTCGCACGACGCCGCCGCCTTCGCCAAGGCCGGCGTGCCGATGGCCATGCTGTTCGTGCGCAACGCCAACGGCAGCCACAACCCCGATGAGGCCATGGCGACCGACGACCTCCTCGACGCCGTCGCGATCCTCACCACGTGGCTGGTGGCGGAGACCTGCGGCGGCTGACGGCGGGCGCCCGCCAGGCGGGAATGTGCGCGGCGCCAGGCGCCCGGCCGCGACAGGGTCGAGCCTGATCGGCACCAGGGTGTGGAACCCGGTGAGGCCGGCCGGGCAGTCCGGCCAGGGCCGCGCCTTGGCGGCCCGCGCGAGGGGTCGCGCCGCGTCAGCGGGCCTCGGCCGGCTGCGCCGTGACGTGGTCCGCGATGGCGCCGGCTGTGGTGAGCCAGATGTCGGCGCGCCGGTCGGCGATGTGCCGGAGCGCCTGCCGCAGGGGCCGCAGCCGGTGCGGGCGCCCGACGATGTAGGGGTGGAGCGCGATACCCATGACCAGGGGTGCGGAGCGCGCCTGCTCCAGCATCTCGTCGAAGGCGTCGACGATCATGTCGGCGAACTGGCGGCCCGTCTCCTTGCGGGCGACGATCGCGGGGATGTCATTGAGTTCCTGCGGGTAGGGCACCGTCAGGATCCGGCCGCCGCGCGTCGCGAACCAGGTCGGCTGGTCGTCGTGGTCCCAGTCGAGCAGGTAGCGGTAGCCGGCCTCGGCGAGCAGGTCGGGCGTCACCCGCGACTGCGAGATCCAGGGCCCGAGCCAGCCGGCCGGCGGGCGGCCCTCCTGTGCGGCGATCATCTGCGTCGTCTCGGCGATCAGCGCCCGCTCGGCGGCCTCGTCGAGGGTTCCCTGCCGCTCGGCGTTGGTCCGCCCGTGGCCGACGATCTCGTCGCCCCGCGCCCGGAACGCCTCGATCAGCCCGGGGCAGTCCCGGTAGAGGTTGCTGTTGACCAGCACGCTCGCGGGCATCGCCAGTTCGTCCAGCATCGCGGCGATCCGCCAGGCGCCGACCCGGTTGCCCCAGTCGCGCCACGCGTAGTTGAGCACGTCCGGCTGCGGGCCGCCCGGCGCCAGCTCGGCGCCCAGGCCCTCGCCGAACGCGAAGGTCTCGAGGTTCAGCCCGATATAGACGGCGAGGCGCTTGCCCTCCGGCCAGTCGTAGACCGGCCGGTCGGGGAGGGCGCTGTAGCCGTAGCGGCCGTGTCCGGCATTCGTGTCCATCAAGCCCCCTTACGCCGCACCGAGATAGGCCGCTTCCAGCCCCTTGTCCGCCGACAGTTCCGCGGCGGTTCCGCGCGCGACGACCCGGCCCTGCTCCAGCACGTAGCCGCGGTCGGCGACCGTGAGCGCCAGCGCCGCCATCTGGTCGACGATCAGGATGGTGACGCCCTCGTCGCGCAGCTCGGCCACGGTGGCGTAGAGGGCGTTGATCATCGCCGGCGCGAGGCCGAGCGACGGCTCGTCGAGGAGCAGGATGCGCGGGTGCGCCATCAACCCGCGGGCGATGGCCAGCATCTGCTGCTCGCCGCCGGAGAGCAGGCCCGCCCGGCTTGCCGAGCGGTCGCGCAGCCGCGGGAACCGGTCGAGCAGGCGCTCAACCTCGGCCGGGTCGATCGGCGTCCCGCGCCCGAAGGCGCCGAGGCGGATGTTCTCGACGACGCTGAGCTCCGGGAAGACCTGCCGGCCCTCCGGCACCAGGACGAGGCCGCCGCGGGCGATCCGGTGCGCCGGCAGCGCGTCGATGCGCCGGTCGTCGAACACGACCGATCCCGCGACCGGGCGCAGCAGCCCCGCCAGGGCCCGCATCGCCGTGGACTTGCCGGCGCCGTTCGCGCCCAGCAGGGCGACGGTCTCGCCCGGCCGCACGTCGAGGTGGACGCTGTCGAGGACGGGCGCGGCGCCGTAGCCGGCGGTCAGGTCGAGGACCGAGAGGACGGCGTCCGCCGGCCCCTGCCACGGCGCGCTCCGCGGCCGGGCCGGCGTGTCGGCGCCGCCGAGATAGGCGCGCAGCACCGCCGGGTCGCGCCGGATCTCGGCGGGCGTGCCCCGCGCGATCGGGCGCCCGGCATCCATGACGAGGATGTGATCGGAGATCCCCATCACCAGCGGCATGTCGTGCTCGACCAGCACCACCGCGACGCCGCTGTCGGCGATCCGGCGGATCAGCCGGGCCAGCCGGTCGGTGTCGACCCGCGACAGGCCGGCGGCCGGCTCGTCGAGGAGCAGCACCGTCGGGCTGCCGGCGAGCGCCCGGGCGATCTCCACGAGGCGCCGGTCGACATGGGGCAGCTCGGCGGCCGGGCGGTCGAGGGCGCCGCGGTAGCCGACGAAGGACAGGAGCGCGGCGGCCGTCTCACGGTCCTGCGTCCGCGCGCGGCGCCAGAGCCGGCCCGGCGCGAAGCCGAGGGCGACGTTGTCGACCACCGGCAGCGAGCCGAACAGCCGCGTGGTCTGATAGGTGCGTGCGATGCCGGCCCGGGCGACGACGTGCGCGGGCCGGCCGGCGAGCTCGCGGTTTCCGAGCCGGATCGCCCCGGCGCTTGGGCGGTAGAAGCCCGAGACCATGTTGAGCACTGTGGTCTTGCCGGCGCCGTTCGGCCCGATCACGCTGGTCACCGCCCCGGGCTGGGCGGTGAGGTCGACGCCGTCCGCCGCCGTAATGCCGCCGAAGCGGATGCCGATGCCCGCCAGGACGAGGGCCTCGCGCGCCGCCGTGCCGGGCAGTGGCGTCTCCCCGCCCTCCGCGGCGGCCGGCGCGCCGCGACCGCGGGGCAGCAGCCGGGCGAGGCTGCCGACCAGCCCCGAGGGCACCAGCCAGAGCACCGCCAGCGTCGCGACGCCGAAGAACAGCAGGCGGTACTCGGCGAGGCCCGACAGCGCCTCCGGCAGCAGCACGGTGACGAGGGCCCCGAGGAGCGGGCCGAGCACCGTGCCGGCGCCGCCGACGATCACCGAGAGGACGAACAGGATCGACTGCGAGAACGGGAACGAGCTCGGCGCGATGAACAGCATCAGCGGCGGCAGGACAGCCCCCGCGAGGCCGGTCAGGGCGGCGGAGATCGCGAAGGCCAGGGTCTTCACCCGGACCGGATCGAAGCCCAGCGCCGCGGCCGCGACGTCGGCGTCGCGCACGGCGCGCATCGCCCGGCCGAGGCGGCTGCGGGCGAGGAGGTCGAACCCGGCGAGGCTCGCCCCGGCGGCGAGCACCGCCAGCACCGCGAGGCCGGCCGGCGAGAGCGGTTCGCCGAAAAGCGTCGGCGCGTCGGTGACGACGAGGCCGTTCTGGCCGCCGGTTAGCGCGCCGCCCTCGATCAGCCCGTGCTCGACGATGAAGCCGAAGGCGATCGTCAGCATGGCGAGGTAGGGGCCCTTCACCCGCATCGCCGGCACCGCCACGAGGCCGCCGACGAGCGCCGCGATCAGGGCTGCCGCCGGGAGCGCCAGCCAGAAGCTGACGCCGTGGAGCGTCAGGATCGCGCTCGCGTAGGCGCCGATCGCGTAGAAGCCGGCCTGGCCGAAGGAGATCAGCCCGGTCAGGCCGAGGAGCACGTTGAGCCCGACGCCCGCCACCGTGGTCAGCGCCACGAGGGCGATCACGAAGTGGCTGTAGCCGGCGGTCAGCGCGACGAGGCCGAGCGCCGCGGCGGTGAGGCCGGCGATGCCGAGCCGCATCGCCGGGGCCGAGCGCAGGTACGGCATCGCGTCAGACCTTGTTGACCGCGGCGCGGCCGAGCAGGCCGTCGGGGCGCAGGGTGAGGGCCAGGATGATCACCGAGAACACCACGAGCTGCGTGTAGGTCGAGCCGAGGGTCGCGGTGACGCCGGCCTCGACGAGGCCGTAGAGCAGCCCCGCCAGGATCACCCCGGTGGCGGAGCCGATGCCGCCCAGGATCGCCACCGCGAAGGCCTTGATGCCGAACAGCGTGCCGAGTTCGGCCGAGACCGAGAACAGCGGCGCGATCAGGAGGCCCGCGATGCCGGCCAGCACCGCCGAGAGCGCGAAGGCGCAGGCCACGGTCCGGCGCACGTCGATCCCCATCAGGCGGGCGGCGTCGGCGTTCTGCGCCACGGCCAGCAGGACGCGGCCGAGATCGGTCCGGCGGAACACCGTGCGGATCGCGAAGGCCAGGGCGATCCCGACCACCGGGATCACGAGCTGCAGCGGGTAGATGCCGGTCCCGAGGATCTCCACCGGCTTGGTCGCGAGCGGGGAGGGGAGGCTGCGCGGCTCCTTGCCGAAGGTGAACAGCACGGTGTTGTCGAGGACGATGCCGCCCGCCACCGTCGCGAGCAGCCACGCATCCGAGCCGCGCGCCACGAACGGGCGGACCAGCGCCCGCTCGACCACGAGGCCGAACAGGGCGCAGCCGGCGAGCGCCAGGACGATCGCCGCGGGCGTCGGCCAGCCGAGGGTGACGCCGAGCGCGTAGGCCAGGACCGCCCCCAGGGTGACGACGCTTCCTTGCGCGAAGTTCACGGTCCCCGACACCGCGTAGGTCACGTGGAAGCCCAGGGCGACGAGCCCGTACATGCTGCCGAGGCCGAGGCCGCTGACGAGGATGGAGGTCAGCATCGCCGGGCTCAGTTGGTCACCGCGACGATCTCACCGTCCTTGAAGCGGGTGAACACGTAATCGTTCGGTCCCAGGGCATCGTGCTGGCCGGGGGCGAAGGGCTTGTCGTAGGTTTTGATCAGGCCCGGATAGGTGCCGATCTTGTAGAAGCCGTCGCGCACCTTCGGGCCCTCGGTGGAGCCGGCGGCCTGGATGGCGAGCGCCAGCAGGTGTGTCGCATCGTAGGCGTTGGCGATGCCGACGGCGGGGGTGACGTCGGCCATCGACTTGATCGCCGGGTACTTGGCCTTGAGCGCGTCGAGCACCGCGCCCGCCTTCGGCGACGCGTTGCCCGCGAAGGTGAAAGTCTGGATGAAGTGGACCTTGCCGGCGCTCGGGCCGGCGAGTTCGTCGAAGCGCCCTCCCGCCGGGCCCCAGTGCGAGACGACCGGCACCGACCAGCCCATCCGGTCGAGGGACTTCACCACCTGGGCCGAGGGGCCGACATTGCCGACCAGGAACAGCGCGTCGGCCCCGGCCTCCTTCAGCCGGGACAGCTGGGGCACCATGTCGACGTCGTTGGCCTCGTACTTCTCGATGCCCGCCGCCGGGAGGTTGGCCGCCTGCAGGGCGTCCTTGAGGCCCTTCTGGTTCGACTCGCCCCAGGCGTTGTTGACGAGGATCATCCCGGGCTTCTTCGCCCCGTAGGTCTTCACCGCGTAGGCGACCAGCGCCTCGTCGACGAGGGCGTCGACCGCGGAGACGCGGAAGGCGTAGTTGTCGGCGGCGCCGTTGCGGGTGATGCCGGTGCCGGCCGCCCAGGGGCCGATGAACGGCACCTTCATCTGGTTGGCGATCGGCACGATCGCCATCGAGACCGGCGTGTCGAGGCCGCCGACCACCGCGACGACGCCGACCCGCTGAATCAGCTCGCGGGTCGCCAGCACGCCCTTGGACGGGTTGGCCTCGTCGTCGCGGGCCACGAGCTCGAGGGGGCGCCCGAGGACGCCACCCTTGGCGTTGATCTCGTCGATGGCGAGACTCATCCCACGGGAGATCGCCTCGCCGGACTTGGCGGACTGGCCGCTCAGGGCGGTCACGAGGCCGATCTTGACGGTGTCGGCCGCCTGCGCGGTCGAGACGGCGAGGCCGAGCAGGGCGCTCGTCGTCACCGCGATGCGGCGCAGGGTCGGGGGCAGGAAGGAGGCCATGGCGTGTCTCCGAGGGCGGGGCGCAGCCTGCCGAGCGCAACCTCCATGCCACCGGGAATTGGCCGATTCGGCAGCTGCACGGACCGATGATTGTATCCCCGCAGGCATTCTGTGCTCAATCCAGCGCCAAAGTGCATACACTTCCTGCATGCACTCTCGTGGGTTTTGCGGCACCTTGGCCCGACAGGAGGCCTGCCATGACCGACGTGAACCACGATGCGGCGACCGCGCGCGACGCCGCCAACGTCACCGCCTATCTCGAGGCCTCGATGGTCCCGGATCCCGAGACGGCCGCCCGCTACATGGCGCCGGGCACCCGGATCGTGTTCACCGGCGCCCGGGTGTTCCACCATCCGTCCGAGGTCACGGCCTTCAATGCCGGGCGCTACGCCTGGGTGAAGAAGCGGATGGAGCGGCTGGACGTGGTGCCGGGCGACGGCGTCACCACGGTCTACAGCCTCGGCACCCTGTACGGCGCGTGGCCGGACGGCACCCCGTTCGAGGGCAACCGCTACGTCGACCGCTTCACCGTGCGCGACGGGCTGATCGTCGGCATGGAGGTCTGGAACGACAGCGCCGAGCGCCTCCTGACCAAGCACGGCCTCACGGCCTGACGCCGCGCGCTCAGGCCCCGCCGGCGACGTAGGGCGCCAGCAGGCGCGCGAGATCGCGCTCGCGCGGGGCCGGGGGCACGATGCGCGCCCGTTCGGCGACCGCGTCGAGGTGGTGATCCATGAGCGCGGCGGCGCGCTCGGTATCGCCCGCGACCAGGGCGGCGACGATGTCGCGGTGCTCGTTGACGGCGCAGTCCGAGGAATGCGGGCGGCTGTAGAGGGACAGGATCAGGGCGCAGCGATAGCCGAGTTCCGCGACGTAGCGGGTCAGCACGGCGCTGCCGGTCATCTCGGCGAGCATCAGGTGGAATTCCGTGGCGAGCCGGATCGAGAGCGCCTCGGGCCCGCCCCGGGCGGCCTCCTCGCGGGCGATCTGGTCCAGCAGGCCCTGGCGCTGCTCCGGGCTGAGCTGCCCGGCGAGGCGGCGGACCACGAGCCGCTCCAGGCCGAGGCGCACGTCGAAGGTGTCGCGCGCCTCATCCCAGCTCGGCGTCGCCACGACGGCGATGCGGTTACGGCGCAGGTCGACCAGGCCTTCCCCGGCCAGCCGCAGCAGGGCCTGCCGCGCGATGGTGCGGCTGACCCCGAACCGCTCGCCGAGGGCATCCTCGGGCAGCCGGTCTCCGGGGGCCAGGGCCCGTTCCACGATGGCGTGCCGCAGCGCCTGGCAGATCGCGCCCACGCGATCCCCGTCGTCGCGCGCCTTCATCGACGTCCCGGGCTTGGCGCCACCGCCCCTGCGGATTGGTCGGTCATGATCCTCTCGGGGTCGCGATCCGCTCCGGCGGCCCGGACGGATGTCCCGTGCGCTGTCTGCCGAAGCGGACCTCCGGGTGCAACGGTCACGCCAGCCGTTTCGGACAGGCTCGGAGCCCGTCCGCCTTTCCGGCCGACCCTGTCGGGAGCGGACGGGCGCGTCCGGCCGATGGCGCCTGTTCACGGCCGGACAGAGGGCGGACGAGCGGGCACCCGGAATGGCCGCCTTCGCCGAATGTTGCGGAGATCCGGAAAGCGCCCTATCGGCGGCGATGATGCCCGGCCGATCCCTGCGCACCGTCAGGTCCGATAGCCTTTTCGGCGAGGTCAGCGCGCGGCTCCCGCTGTTCGAGGCTCTGCCGCCCGACACGCTCCAGCATCTCGCGACGGCGGGTTTCGGCCGCGGCTTCCTGACGGCCTCCCTGCGGGCCCGTCTGCGCAAGGCCGGGTACCGGGATCTCGCTCATCTGGCCCAGTCGTCGCCGGAGGCGATCAGCGGGATCAGGAAGTTCGGTCCGGTCCGCGTCGCGGCGGTTCGGACGTTCATCCTCAACGAGATCGCCCGATGGCTGCCGGGCGCACGCGATGTGCACACGGAGGGGGCCACCGGAGCGCGGAGACTCGGACGGCTGCGGGAGATGCCGGTCGACCGTCTGCCGCTGAGCGCCGCCGCCATCGCGGCGCTCGGCTTGTCGGGCGGGACCTGTGCGGATATCGCCGACCGGTCACGCCGCGACCTCCTCGGCACAGGCGTCGTGATGTCCGGCGATGTGGATCGCCTCGTCACGACGCTCGCCCGCTTCCTGGCCGTGGACGGTGCACCTGCTCCGCGCGCCGCGGACGCGACGATGGACGCGCCCGCGACCGAAGCCGAGGTCGTCGCGGCGCGCCGTGCCGCTCTGCGCGCGCAGCAGGATCGCGAGTGGGAGGAGGCCGCCCCGGCCGAAGATCGGCGTCAGGATGGCACGTCCCGCACGGCCTGAAAGCGCACCCGCGCCATCCCCGCAGGACCGGATCAAAGTCCGCGGAGGCGGGCCGACCCAGAGCATGCTACGGTGTAGTCGGGGAGGATGAGCGATGCGACGGCGGTACGCCGCGCCCGCTGCTGCGCTGGCCGTCATCATCGCCGCTGCAGCCGGCGCGATCCTCGTGCATGTCCTGCTCGGGCTGTTCGAGCTCAAGCTCGCCATCGCCGAGACGAGCACCGAGGATCGTCAGGCCGCCACGGCCCTGATCGGATTGTTCTCCGCCGAGCATCCGCGCGTGCGGATCAGGACCGTCCTGGCACCGGATCGGTCGGGCACTGCGGCGGCCCTGGACAGGGGTGAGGCCCAGCTCGCCCTCGTGCGCGCCGATGCCGCTCCGCAGGACGGACAGACGCTCGTCATCACCCGTCGCGACGCTGTGGTGTTCGTCGCGCCCGGTGGCAGCCACGTCGACAGCATCGCCAAGCTGCGCGGAGAAACGGTGGCGCTCCTGGATGGGCGTAAGCTCGACCCGCACCTGCTCGACCGCATCCTGACGCATTACGGCGTCCCGCCCGAGAGCGTGCGCCGCGCGGTGCTGCGTATGGATCAGCTGACCGACGCAGCACGGCACCATCGCATCGGCGCGGTTTTCGTCGTCGCGCCCGTCGCCGGCAAGGTGTGGCTGCCGCTCTACACGGCCCTGCGCAAGGGCTCCGGTGCGCCGCGGACCTTCGAGGTCGACGAGGCGGCCGCGCTTGCCCGTGAGCACCCGGTCCTGAGCACGATCGACCTGCCCAAAGGCGCATTCGTGGGCTCGATCCCGGCGCCCAGTGACGACATCACGACCCTGTCGGTCAGTCACCGGCTCGTCGCGCGCAGCAGAATGCCGGATTGGCTCGCCGGCGAGATCACGCGGGAGGTCCTGACCGGCAAGCCGAAGCTCGTCGCCATGGACGATGACCTCAGCGGGATCGAGGCGCCGGACACGGACGACAAGGCCCAGGCGCTGCCGATCCATCCGGGCGCGGCCGCCTACCTGTCGGGCAACCTGCCGAGCTTGTCCGACCAAGCCCAGAGCGTGGCCTATTGGCTCGGACTGGTGGCGAGCGCGATCGCCTCGTTGAGCGCGACCGGTATGGCATTGCATCACCGCTATCGGCCGCCGCGACCGCCGACGCGGGTCATGCGCCTCCTGGAGATCTGGTTGGCCGTGCGCAAGGCCGACGCGGCGGAATTGGCCGGTCTGGAGGCGGAGACGGACGCGATCGTGGAGGCCGTCGTCCGGGAGGAGGCGCACGGGCGCACGGAGACCATCGAGATGCGGCTCGTCGCGCTCCTCGCCACCCATGTGCACGAGGCGCTGCGCCGTCGGGCCGGGCGTGCCGTCGCGGGCGGCCCTCATCCCGTCCCGTGACAGAGGCCAGGAATCGCTGGCTTGGCTGAGGGGCGCGACCGGCGCCGTGTCCGGTGCTCGGCGGGACAGGGCGTCGAACCCGTCCCGGCCGGTGATCGCGGCGAACAGGCGAACCACGGGCCGGGCCTGCTGGTCCACATCGCACGTGGCGAGCGCGATATTGATGCCGACTTGCAGGCTTGATGACGATCCGTCCCGAATGCGGAACAGCTCGACGCTTCACCCTGTATACGATCGATCCGAATGACGGTGGTCCGGGGTTCGCGGGCGTCGGCCGGCCGGTACGCGTGACCGATCCCGTGAGGCTCTCTCTGGAGACGCTGGCGGCGTGGGGACACCTTTCGGTGCGGGGTCCTTTGGGGGATGGTGGGCAGCATGAGTAGCGCGGTCGTCGTCGGCGCCTCGGGCGGGATCGGCCGCGCCCTCGTCGCGGCGCTCGCGGCAGGCGGTATGAACGAGCCCGTCTTCGCTCTGTCGCGCGCGCAGCTGTCCCAACCCGAACCTGTGCGATCCCTGTCCGTCGACCTCACGGACGAGGCTTCCATCGCGGCTGCGGCCCAGGCGGTCGGAGCGGCGGGACCGGTCGGGCTGGTCCTCGTCGCCAGCGGCTTGCTGCACGGGCCGGATATCGCGCCGGAGAAGGCGATCCGCGCCCTGGATCCGGCCGCGATGACCCGGGTGTTCGCCGTGAACGCCATCGGCCCCGCGCTCGTGGCCAAGCATTTCCTGCCGCTGATGCCGCGTACCGAACGCAGTGTGTTTGCGGCTCTCTCGGCACGCGTCGGCTCGATCGGCGACAACCGCCTGGGTGGATGGTACGCTTACCGGGCGTCGAAGGCGGCGCTGAACCAGATCCTCCGCACCCTCGCCGTCGAATCGGCGCGCAGCCACCCGGGGTTGATCGTCGTCGGTCTCCATCCCGGAACCGTGCGGACGGCGTTGTCCCACCCGTTTCGCCCGCAGCCTGGAACGCCCGGCGTGTTCACGCCCGACGCGAGTGCGGCCCATCTGCTGCGGGTCGTGTCCGGGCTGCAGAGCCGGGATTCCGGTCAGACCTTCGCGTGGGACGGACAGCCGATCCCGCCGTGATGCGAGCCCGGTATCGTCATTCTCCGGATGGTAGATCTTCAAATCCCGGTCGGGCGGAGATGATGCCGAGGATGCCGGCTTCATCGAGGATCGGCGAGTCCTGCGCAACGGGGCGCTTCCTGCGGCCGGATCGACGGGAGTCGCTCCTCGACGAGGAGACCGTCGGGAGCGGCCCTGCATGCGCCTCTCAGCGCATCACGCGATGGCGGGCCGGTCTCCGGTCCCGCGTGGCGTGGGCCGCGTCAGAACCGATGATGACCGCGCCCGTGCAGGCCCGGGACGAAGCGTCGGTGATGATGGCGCCCATGCCAGGACCGCCGACCGCGATGCTCGAAGCGGGCGAGGGTGACCGGAGTATCGACCGTTCCCAGACCGTTTCCAGCGACGGGTGCGGCCGAGGCGGGAACACAGGCGAGGCTCGCGCCGCCGAGGAACAGGCCGACGCCCAAGGTGATGATGGTCCGCAAGATCACTCTCCCGTTGATCGCCGCGCCGGCACCGGCGCGCGATACAGAGCTAGCACCTTGATAAAATTCCGAAATACCTTATTCGTTCGCGCGATTAAATCGCAACATCAATACTCTATATCATAATTCTTGTAGGATGAGCTGTCCTCAGAAGCGCGATGCGCGCATCATCATTCTACGGGTTCACGCGTCTCGCCTCACGACAGCGGCCCCCGGGACCGCGCCAGGCTCTGGGAGGCGCAAGCCCGCTCGGCACGGCCGCGGGCCTTCAACCCCCCTGGCTCTGGCCGAAAGCCTTGAGCGAGACGCCCGCGACCTCCCGCAAGGCGTCACGGTCGGCCCCGGAGGAGGCCAGGACGCCCATGCCCGACGCGATTGTCGACAGGAAGCGCGCCAGCGCCGCCGGGTCGGCATCCTCCGCGAGATCACCCTCCTGCTTCGCCTGAACGAACCGCTCGCGGAGTTCCGTCTCCGTCTGCGCGCGCCGGGACGCGAGCTCGAAGGGGATGTTCTCCGAGCCGGCTCCGCAGGCGAGCCCGCCCTGGACCAGGAGGCAACCGGGCGGGTTGGCGGGATCGGTATGGCTCTCCGCGATGCTGCTCAGGAAGCGCTCGGCCACGTCGCGGGCGGTGGCGCCGGCAAGCACGTAGCCCATATGGGCGGACCGCCGCTCCGCGTAGCGGTCGAGGGCGGCCTTGAGCAGACCTTCCTTGCTGCCGAAGGCCGCGTAGAGGCTCGGCGGCTTGATGCCCATCGCTTTCGTCAGCATGGCGAGGCTCGCGCCGTCGTACCCGTGGCGCCAGAACACCTCCATCGCGTCGTCGAGGGCCTTGTCCGTGTCGAACGACCGGGGCCGACCCATCACCATTGTCCGCGAACTCCAACTTTTGTATCGAGTGGTAGATAAGTCACTTGACGCCTCGCGTCCATGCCGACATGTGTAGCGCCCTGTACATATGTCGGGGGCAGCCTTGGAATCGCAGCGCCATTCTCCGTCGGACCGTTCCCGCCTCCGGCGCCTCGTCGGCGGCGGCCTCGCCCTCGCGGCGGCGGGGGCGTCCTACCACCTGATCCCGCTCTGGCCGATGTCCGGAACGCAGGCGGTCGCCGGCACGCCGCCGGCCGAGCAGGCGATGCCGGCCTCGGTCGCGACCCTCGAACCGCGGGAGGCGATCCTCTGGGACGAGTTCTCGGGGCGTCTGGAGGCCGTCGACCGCATCGACGTGCGCGCCCGTGTCGGCGGTGCGGTTCAGGCCACGCATTTCGCCGAAGGCGAACTGGTGAAGGCCGGCGACCTGCTGGTGACTATCGATCCGGCACCCTACGCAGCGGAGGTCCAGCGCCTGGAAGCACAGGTGGCGGGTGCCGAGGCGCGCGTCGCGATGACGTCGAGCGACCTCGAGCGCGGACAGAGACTGTCGGACCAGCACATCGTCACGGCGCGCGACCTCGACGTCCGGGCCAACGCCTTCAAGGAGGCGAAAGCCAGCCTGGACGCCGCGAAGGCCGCGCTGGAAGCGGCGCGTCTGAACCTCGGCTACACCCAGGTTCGCGCGGCCGTGAGCGGCCGCGTCGGACGGCGTGAGATCACGCCGGGCAACCTCGTGGCGACCGGCGCGGGCGCCCCCGTGCTCACCACGCTGGTCTCGGTCGATCCCGTCTATGCCAGCTTCGACGCGGACGAGGGGGTCGTCCTGAAGGCGCTCGCCTCGATCGCCGAGCCGGCGGGCGGGCGCGGCAAGCTCGACCGCATCCCCGTGGAGATGGCGACCGCCGACGGCACACAGGCCAAGGGGCATCTGCAGTTCATCGACAACAAGGTCGATGCCCGCAGCGGCACGATCCGCGTGCGTGCGACCTTCGCCAACGGCGACGGCCGCCTGATCCCCGGCCAGTTCGCGCGCATGCGGCTCGGTCAGGCTGCCCCCGGACGGCTTCTGCTCGTCGACGAGCGGGCCGTCGGCACCGATCAGGACAAGAAGTTTGTGCTCGTGGTGGGGGCGGACAATCGGGCCGCGTTCCGGGTCGTCACCCTCGGCCGGGCCGTCGAGGGCCTGCGCGTCGTGACCTCCGGTCTGGCGGGTGGTGAGCGCATCGTGGTCAACGGGCTGCAGCGCATCCGTCCCGGCACCCTCGTGCAGCCCGAACCCGTCGCGATGGGCGGCCGGCCGCAGGACGCCGCCTCCGGCACGCGTCAGCTCGCCCAGCGCTGACGGGGCGCCACGGCCCCACCTCGCCTTCTCACCGGACGCACTGATCCGGCGGCCCGCGCGGCCGCCCGGTCCCGCTCTGGCCTCTCGCCCCCGGAGGGCGGCATGAACCTCTCCAAGTTCTTCATCGACCGCCCGATCTTCGCGGGCGTGCTCTCGATGCTCATCTTCATCGGCGGCCTGCTCTCGCTCTTCGCGATGCCGATCTCCGAGTACCCGGACGTGGTGCCGCCCTCCGTCGTGGTCCGCGCGACCTTCCCGGGCGCCAACCCCAAGGTGATCGTCGAGACCGTGGCGACGCCCATCGAGGAGCAGATCAACGGCGTCGAGGGCATGCTCTACATGTCGAGCCAGGCCACGACGGACGGCATCATGACGCTGACCGTCACCTTCCGGCTGGGCACCGACCCCGACAAGGCCCAGCAGCTCGTCCAGAACCGCGTCTCGCAGGCCGAGCCGCGGCTGCCGGCGGTGGTGCGCCAGCTCGGCATCGTCACCGTGAAGAGCTCTCCCGACCTGACCATGGTCGTGCATCTCGTATCGCCGAACGGCCGCTACGACATGACCTACCTGCGCAACTACGCGGTGCTGAACATCAAGGACCGCCTGGCCCGCCTCGACGGCGTCGGTCAGGTCCAGCTCTTCGGCTCCGGCGACTACGCGATGCGGATCTGGCTCGACCCGCAGAAGGTCGCCGAACACGGCCTGTCCGCCGGCGACGTCGTGCGCGAGATCCAGGCCCAGAACGTCGAGGCCGCGGCCGGCGTCATCGGCGCGTCGCCGGCCGTGCCGGGGCTCGACCTGCAGCTCTCGCTCAACGCGGAGGGCCGCCTGAGCAGCGAGGAGCAGTTCGGCGACATCGTGGTCAAGACCGGCACCGACGGCGCGATCACCCGGCTGCGCGACGTCGCGCGGATCGAGCTCGGCGCCTCCGACTACGCCCTGCGCTCGCTTCTCGACAACAAGTCGGCGGTGGCGATCCCGATCTCCCAGTCGCCCGGCTCGAACGCGATCCAGATCTCGGACGAGGTCCGCCGGACCATGGCGGAGATCAAGCAGACCATGCCGGAGGGGGTCGATTACCAGATCGTCTACGATCCGACGCAGTTCGTGCGCGCCTCCATCGAGGCGGTGATCCACACGCTGCTGGAGGCCATCGCCCTCGTCGTGCTGGTGGTGATCCTGTTCCTGCAGACGTGGCGGGCCTCGATCATCCCGCTGCTCGCCGTGCCGGTCTCCATCGTCGGCACCTTCGCGGTGATGCATGTCTTCGGCTTCTCGATCAACGCGCTGAGCCTGTTCGGCCTGGTGCTGGCCATCGGCATCGTGGTCGACGACGCGATCGTGGTCGTCGAGAATGTCGAGCGGAACATCGAGAGCGGGTTGTCCCCGCGGGAGGCCAGCTACCAGGCCATGCGCGAGGTCTCGGGCCCGATCATCGCCATCGCGCTGGTGCTCGTCGCCGTCTTCGTCCCCCTGGCCTTCATCAGCGGCCTGACGGGCCAGTTCTACAAGCAGTTCGCCCTGACCATCGCGATCTCGACGGTGATTTCGGCGGTCAATTCTCTGACGCTCTCGCCGGCCCTCTCGGCCCTTCTGCTGAAGGATCACCACGCCCCGAAGGATCGCCTGACCCGCATCCTGGACAGCTTGCTGGGATGGTTCTTCCGCCGGTTCAACCGGGCTTTCGGGCAGGCCGCGCACGGGTACGGACGCGGCGTCGGCTTCGCCGTGTCGCGCAAGGCGACGATGATGGTCGTCTACCTCCTGCTCGTCGGCGTGACCGCGCTTCTGTTCCGCCAGATCCCGGGCGGCTTCGTGCCGGGGCAGGACAAGCAGTACCTCGTCGGCTTCGCGCAGCTGCCCGACGGCGCCACCCTCGACCGGACCGAGGAGGTGATCCGCCGCATGAGCGAGATCGCGCTCAAGGAGCCGGGCGTCGAGAGCGCGGTCGCCTTCCCGGGCCTCTCGATCAACGGCTTCACCAACAGCTCCAACTCGGGGATCGTGTTCTCGACCCTGAAGCCGTTCGACGAGCGCAAGGATCCGTCGCTGAACGGGGCGGCCATCGCCCAGTCGCTGAACAGGAAATACGCGGCCATTCCCGAAGCCTTCATCGCGATGTTCCCGCCGCCGCCCGTCAATGGCCTCGGGACCATCGGCGGCTTCAAGCTGCAGATCGAGGACCGGGCCGGCCTCGGCTACGAGGCGCTGAACGACGCCACCAAGGCGTTCATGGCCAAGGCCGCCCAGGCGCCGGAACTCGTCGGTCTGTTCTCCAGCTTCCAGATGAACGTGCCGCAGCTCTTCGCCGACGTCGACCGGACGAAGGCCCGCCAGCTCGGCATCCCGGTAACCGACATCTTCGACACGCTGCAGATCTATCTCGGCTCGCTCTACGTGAACGACTTCAACAAGTTCGGCCGGACCTATTCGGTGCGCGTCCAGGCCGACGCGCCCTTCCGGGCGCGCTCGGACGATGTCGGGTCGCTGAAGGTCCGGACCGGCTCCGGCGAGATGGTGCCGCTCTCGGCCCTGCTGCACGTCCGTCAGACCGCCGGCCCCGAGCGGGCCATGCGCTACAACGGCTTCCTGTCGGCCGACATCAACGCGGGCGCGGCCCCCGGCTACTCGTCGGGGCAGGCCCAGGCCGCGGCGACGCGCATCGCGGCCGAGACTCTGCCGCGGGGCTTCGCCTTCGAGTGGACGGACCTGACCTACCAGGAGTTCATCGCGGGCAATTCCGGGATCTGGGTCTTCCCGCTGGCGCTGCTCCTGGTCTTCCTCGTGCTGGCCGCGCAGTACGAGAGCCTCACCCTTCCGCTGGCGATCCTGCTGATCGTGCCGATGGGCCTGCTCGCCGCCATGTTCGGCGTGTGGCTGTCGGCGGGCGACAACAATGTGTTCACGCAGATCGGCCTGATCGTGCTGGTCGGCCTCTCGGCCAAGAACGCCATCCTGATCGTGGAATTCGCGCGCGAGCTGGAGTTTGCCGGCCGCACGCCGCTCCAGGCGGCCATCGAGGCGAGCCGTCTCCGGCTGCGCCCGATCCTGATGACGTCCATGGCCTTCATCATGGGCGTCCTGCCGCTGGTGACCGCGACCGGGGCCGGATCGGAGATGCGGCGCGCCATGGGCGTCGCCGTGTTCTCGGGCATGATCGGCGTGACCGCGTTCGGCTTGTTCCTGACGCCGGTCTTCTACGTCCTGCTCCGTCGCTTGAGCGGCAACAGGCCGCTCAAGCAGCATGGCCACGAGACGGCGGTGTCACACGACAGCGGCATCGCGGAGCCGGTCTAGTCGAGGCCGGGGCAACCGGGCGGATCGGACAGGGCGACGAGCCGATATATGCGGCCGTGCCGGCCGTCGCGGCGGATCCGCGGCTGACGGCGCGCGGGCCGACTCCGCTCTGGGACACGACGATTCGGCAGCGTGTCGTCGCCCAGCCCGCTGGCCGCGGACGGGAAAGATTGTCATCCTCGATTTCACGGCCAACACGAATTTAAGTTCGGTGTTGGTATTGAAAAATGATTTAGCTTTCTATTGATCGCCGTCAATACTGAAGCAACATTGTGTCGACGGACGGAATCTTCCGCTCGCCACCCGTCAGGAGGGTCCCGGTGCCGAATCACGACCGCCGGTAAGTCGGTCTGACGACACATGACCCACCCCGCACCGTTCACCCGACGCGGGACGGACATGTTGCAGAAGTCGCCTCGGCTCACCGGGCGCGTGGGATCATCCAAGACATTCCCCGCCTCGACGCTCAGATCAACACGCGCAGCCATCCAGGAGCGAACCACGATGAAGATTACGCCCGTCACAATCCTGATGTGTGCGTTGCTGACAGGCCCGGCGTTTGCGCAGGGCAATTCGCCGTACAACCGCTCCGGCTCACAGGCGGGCGGGCCCCTCGGTGGACAGGAGCGCGGGCTGGGCGCATCGGGCGGCAC
The DNA here is from genome assembly GCF_058790235.1 of Methylobacterium sp. FW102-HT35C08. Classification (NCBI taxonomy): domain Bacteria; kingdom Pseudomonadati; phylum Pseudomonadota; class Alphaproteobacteria; order Hyphomicrobiales; family Methylobacteriaceae; genus Methylobacterium; species Methylobacterium sp. FW102-HT35C08. Next base: position 5,014,934 of record NZ_JBYTCL010000002.1, read on the forward strand.
GCCCGCGGTCGATCCCACCCGACCGCCACAGGCGGCGGCGCGGCCGAAAAGCCGAGCGAAGGCGCGGACGCATGTTCGACGTCGGCACGGCTTGTAGGCACCGTCTGCACGTTGCCGACACGGCCGCAGATCAAGGCGTGATAGCGGCCGGCGCCTGAGAACTGAGCTTCGTCGCCGGGCGCAGCGCTATGGATCGATCCTTCCGGGCCGCGAGCGTCCGTGCCGGAACCGGGACGGCCCTCGTTCCCTCGACGGGATCTGACGGCGTCCGCGAACAGCGCGGGCGCCGGCATCATGGTCGGACGCTGCGGAAGGCGGGCGCGACCACAGAGGCCGCACCGTCTCGTCCGCTCAGGAGCCGGCCGGTCTTCGGGGCTTTCAGAGGATCGACCTATCGCCCCTGCGAATCGATCCGCGTCGCAACCCTGCAGCGTGTCTTGGAACAAGGCGCTGCCCGCACCGCGCATGGGCGCATGTTCTTTCTCGCTGTCGTTCGCAAAACGAAAATAAAACTCATTGACCGCGCTAAGAACCGGCTTGTAATTAGCGTGCAGAATCCACGACAGGGTCCGCGGGATCATTCGACGTGCCCAAACACCTGTGCATCGATCCTCTTGATTCTTACGCGGAGCGCGAAGTCTTGGTCGATTTCGAGATGACGGGTTCATCATACCGTCTGACAGCGGCGATCGATCGCGACGGCCAAGACATCTTGTCCGAACTGACAGAGGCGCAACACAAAGACATCCAGAACGAGCTGATCGAGGCGTGCGGCCTCGGCCTGGGCGCGGTCCACCCCACCTCGCGCGGGCGCATGGAGCAGGGAGCGGTTTTCTCTGATGTTCGGCAATTATGAGTACGAGCGGGCGCTGAACAGCGACGATCATCAGATCGACTTCCGGCGTAGTCGGATGCATCTCTATCTGAACGTAATGCTGCTCATCTTCATTTTCTCGGGTCTGATGATTCACCAGTTGCTGGGGCGGTGAGGTTCGCCGACGGATCCGAGCGCTGGACAGCTGAGCCCGTGCGCTGCGCAGATCGTCGTGGTCTCCCGTCTCGGCTTCCCGTCTCGGCCTCCCGTCTCGGCGACGCCGTCGAAAGCCTCTCGGCCATCTGACGGCGCCGCACGCATGGGCCGTCGACACGCACGACGGCGCGCTCGGAATGCGCGTCGGAGGGTGCCTTCCCCGGTGGGCGACCCGGCCCTCCGACCGTTGGCGGCAGGACAGCGCGACGTCGCGATCGTCGACAGAACACCGATCGTGGCCGGCCTCTCTCGCTGGCAGCCGATCCGGAACCTGTGCCACCCGGTAGCCGCGGCGTGATCGCGCGCGCGTGCCAGGAATCGTTAACCCTGCCGCCGTAGCCCTGGAGCTTCGGGACGAGCGCGGGTGCGATGCCGAGACTGGGCTACATGATCGTCGACGGACTAGCCTTCGTGCTGGTCGCGGTGGGCCTGACCGCCGTGGTCATAGGCTACGAGCGCAATCTGCCGGATCCGGCCGCCCAGGTCGCCCAGGGCGCTGCGCTCGCGCCGGACTGGATGGATCCCGAGACCACCGGAGCGATCACGCCCAAGGTATCGGCGGCCGACGCGGCGCGCGCGGGAGCCGGTTCGAAGCGCGAGGCGAAGAGCCAATCCCCGGACGCGGAGAGCGGGGTCTGGGTCGACCCGCCGCGCCGCTGGCGGGCCGATGAGCGCAGGTGAGTCCGTCACAGGGCGGGCGTGAGGCCGCCAGATCAGGCTGAGCCCTCCCTGAGCCCTCATGCCGCGCCCCGGTGCCAAACCGGGCCGGCGCCTCCCATCTCTGCTCCAGTGGGGGCAGAGCCGATCGGGAGAGCACTATGAGACAGCATGCAACGCGCGCTGCGCTTGCGGCCGTGATGATCCTGGGCGCGTCGGGCGCCGTGCTGGCACGCGGCAGCGGCGGCGGAGACAGCGGAAGCGGGTTGAATCCCTATTCCGAACTCAGCGGTAATGGCCGCACTGGCGGGGTGAACAGCGGCAACTATTCGCCGCCCGAATACAACACCTATTTGCGGGCCTATGGACCGTACGGCCCTCAAGGCCGGCCTGTGAGGGAGCGCTACCGTCCAGCGCCGCGGCCGTACTACGGCTACCCCTACTGAAGGGCGGCACTGCGGCTGGCGCTTCCGGTCAGCGCCAGCCTGTCCGGCCCGGCCGATCCGCGCCGCGTTTTTGAGGCCGGGATCGCCCGCCCGGACGGATGTCCCGACCGTGCCGGTCCCGCGCTCGCTGGTCAGACATGCGCTGGACGCTCTGGTATACCAAGTGCACGCGCCGTATGGTCGCGCTTCCTCCCAAGAACGCCTTCAGCCCGCCCGGTCCGCCGGTGCGGGTTTTTTCGTGCTGCTTTCGAGTGGCTCCTCGGCTCAGTGCAGCCGCAGCGCCTGAAGCGCCTTGCGGACGAGGCGCTCGGCGCAGGGCTTGCTGATGAAGTGGGCGGCTTCGGGCAGTGTCGCGGCCTCCAGCGGGTCGCACCCCGAGCAGACGATGATCCGGGTTTCGGGCCAACGCGCGCGAACGGCGTGCGCCAGATCACAGCCATCCATCACGCCTGGCATGTTGATGTCGGTGTAGAGCAGCGTGGCGCCGCCGCAGGACTCCAGGTGCTGCAGGGCCCCGTAGGCATGCTCGGCTTCCAGCACCTCGAAGCCGAGCGCCGACAGCATGTCGGCTGCAGCCATGCGGATGACGGCTTCATCATCGGCGATAACGGCGAGGGGGCGAGATCCTGACATGGATCAGAAATGCGTCCCTCGGTCGCGCGTTTCAGCGTGGCCGTAGAATTTTTGCCGTCCGCGCCGCCGGCAGCCGCTGCCTGGGACGGCTCTGGACCTGTCGGCCGTCACGCCAGGCGGCGGTCCGGCTCGCCGCGGGCGAGGCCGGATTCTCCAGCCGTCCCGGCCGTCCGCCGCCGCCTCCCGGCACGCGCGGATCGGATTGAGCGGTTCCGGCTCAGGGCAGGGTGTGCCTCAATGGGGTTTCGCTTGGCCCCCCGCTGTCCAGCCGTGCGCCTGGACCGCCTTGATGAGCTTGCCCTGCATCTCGGGCGCCACGGCCTGCATCCATTGCTGCATGCCGGCAAGCTGGATCTGGGCGAGCTGCGGCTGGGCGGCCGCGAGGCGTTTGCCGGCCGGCGTGGCGTAGAACGCGGCGATGGCCTGCAGGTCGTCCTTGCCGAGCACCGTGGCGAAGCCGCGGGCCTGGATGTCGAGCAACTCGTCGTAATGCGCCGACAGGGTCGGCATCACGACCTCCTGCACCAGCACCTGGGCCTTGTCGGGCTCCTTGATGCCGATCTGCTGCATCATGCCGACCATGGGCGCGGCCATCGAGCTGAGCGTCGCGGCGCGGTCGCCCTGCATCTGGGCGACCGTCTCCCGGGCGACCTTCAGCAAGGCCGGATCCGGCGCCGCGACGGGCGCGGGCTTCGGAGCGGGTTGCGCGGTCGCGGCGCATGGCAGCGCAACCCCGAGACACAGGCCGACAAGCCAGGGTGAAAGGCGCATGATCGCTCCAGTTCAAGGCCCGGCGCCGTCCGGCGCTTCGAAGCCGACTAGGACTGCTATCACAGCTCTGAATAGAATCGATGACACCTCAGGATTGAGCAGCGCCGATTGACGATCGGATCGAAGCGATGATAGGATGCGGATCACCGCACGGGACGCGGGCAAGACTGTCACCCTGGCGGCGTCCGGTGAGGGCGAAGGCTGCCTCGCTCGTCCGGTTCGGGCTGACCCGGTATCCGGCCACCGCGACGCGGTCGGTGCGAGACGGCGGGAGATCGTGATGCGAACCCAGACGATGCGAATCGCAGACGCGCCCGCTGCCGCCCCGAGCGGGCCGCGATCCGCGCGTCCGGCCCTCGCCGTGATGACCGCCTGCGCGGTTCTGGTCGGCTGCGCCGCGGCCGTGCGGGGGCCGACCGCAACCGTCGATCCGGACCTCGTGCGGGTGATCCGCTTCATGGCGCTGATCAAGGGCGGTCTCGCGCTCGCGGCCTTCGCCGGCTGCTTCTGGCGCTTGGCGCGGCCCGCGGCCCTGTGGCGAATGCCGGTCTACGTCGCCGGACCGCCCGTCATGGCGGCCGGCGCCATCGGCTTGTGGTCGCTGCACGATCTCGGGCTCGCGGCCCTGGGCCTCCATCTCGGCCTGTTTGCGGTGCTCGCGGCGGCCCTCACCGATCCGGCTTTTCTGCCCGACCTGTCGCGCCGCCGCTCATCCGGCTCGGCCCTTTGAGGCTTCGGGTGTCGCGGCGGGCGGCCCTCGGTCACGCGGTCGCGCCGCGCGATCGCGCACGGGCGGTGAATCCGGCGGGCAGAGGCGCGGCGGCTTGTCCGGGCGCGTCGTGATCAACGCGGTTGAACCTGCCGCCCGGCGCGCGTAGACGCGCCGGCTCGGATCGCGGAACCAGGAGCCCGGATGGGTGACGATGTGGCCTCTCTCCTCCTCGTCCTCGCCACCGAGAATACCGAGCTGCGTCAGCAGCTCGCCGCCGCGCAGGACATGCTGATGGAGACGGCGATCGATGCCGGGCACCTGCATGCGCGTCTCGAGGCGGTCCAGGCCGAATGCAGGGCGTGGCGGGCGGAAGCGGAACGCCACGCAGCCAGGGAGGCTCGGGTGCCCTGAGAGGGCGCCACGACAGCCGAGACGGGCCAAGACGTCGTCGGAGCGCGCGGGCGGATCCGTCGAGACGTTTCCCGGTCCGGACGACGGTCAGCCGAGCGCCCAGAACAACGGCAGCGCGCTGGCCAGGAACACGACCGAGGAGACGAGCACGGCAACCTCTTCGCGGTGCCGGTGGACGAAAGCGTGATGGAGAGCGAGCATGGTCATCGGATCGCGGGTGATCTGATCAGCCTCGCGCCCAAACCTTGATCATTCGGGGGCAAGCGCCGTCATCCACAGGCGGTCGCCGAACCCTGTCGCATGGCTGCCACCATGGCACGCCGCACAGGCTTCCGGCACCCTCCGGCGTTCAGCCGCGACGCCCGACCCTGGGCCTCGGCGGCCCGGAGATCGTGCCCAGCGGGACCTATCGCGCGGCCGGCATCGTCCGGCCGGTCCGCGGACGGCGAGGGCGCCCGGTCGGCGTCAGGCCGCGGGTCGCCCCTTCGGGCGATGCGGGGCTCCGTGCGGCCGCCCCTTTGTTGTCGGCCGCCCCTTGGCCGGCGGTTGCCCCATGGCCGGCGGCCGCCCCCTGATCGTCGGCCGCAGGACGGCCGACACCCTGTGCCCGCGCCTGCTCAACCAGCCACTCGCCGAGTTCGAGGGCCGCTTCCGGTGCGAGGTCGATGGCCACGCCTGCGCCATGGGTTCGCGACCGCAGGCCGATGCCGGCGGATGTCGATACGGCGCGCACGGTGCTCCCGACGCGACCGGTGATCTCCAGAATGCTGTCAGCCATTCCGGAAGGCTAGCGAGGCCGTTCGAGCCTGTCCATTCCGGCTTGGCCATTCCGGCTTGACCATTCCGGCTCGGCCATGCGCGCCTCGCTCGCGGCGGGCGGCCCCGCCCGACGGGAAGCAAGGTCAAGCGCGACCGTGTCGGGGCGCGCATGCTTCGCGCCCATAGCTGCGGCCGAGCCTTCGCCCGAACTTCCCGGTAAGGCGGTCGGCCCGCACCCGCCGCCGCCCACGACGGTGACCGATCCGTCGCGTCAGGATGCCGAGACACCGATCATGAACAAGCTCATCGCCCTCACGGTGGCCGCGACCGTGTGTGCCGGTCCCGCCTTCGCGCAGGCCTATCGGCCGGGCCAGGATTGCGGCCAGGATCCCGAGACGACGGGTTCGCTGACCGTCGACCCGCGCAGCCTGCATCTGCCGGGCGAGCGCTCGGACCGGGTCAAGGTCACCCCTCCCGAGGACAGCTGGCAGGAGGAGGCGCGGGAGGAGGCCGAGCGGCACAGACGCGATCTTCTGGCCTGCGGGGTGGATTGAGCTCCGGGTTCGCCAGCCCACGCCCGAGGCGACGACCGCAAGCCAGCCCATCGGCTCGGTTTCACCAGAGAACCCGCTTGGCGATGATCCGACCGACATCCCAGGTGAGGATCTGTATCGTTTCAGACGATCCGCCGGGTTAGCAGTTGATCGCGGCCGCGCCCCAGTCGGTCGCGCACCGCGCGCAGATGTGGCGCGGCGGTGCGATTTCCGAACCTTCCGAGCCGCGCGCGATTGCGCAAGCGATCGGTAAGCACGGCGATGAATTCTCCGACCGGTCAGGGAACTCGGGCCCGGATGCTGGTCCGACCTGGGCCAAAATTTAACACTGGCACCCGATTCTGGTCCCGAGAGGATTTGGGAATGCCAGCTGTCGGAAGGTTCAGGGTCTGCGAGCCGGGCCAGACCCCGCTCGGGGAGGCCCTGGCCGAGGTGATGCTTCTGCCGTCGGTGCTCGCCACGATGCTGCGCAGCCTGATCGAGGCGTGGCCGCAGCAGATCTACACGCAGCCGCTGGTGACCACCCGCTTCCTCGGGCGGCGGACCACCTACGTGTGCAGCCCCGGCCAGATCCGCAGCCTGATGGTCGACCAGGCCGACGCCCTGGAGCGCGAGCCGTTCATGCTGCGCGCCCTCGCGCCCGCGCTCGGGGCCGGCGTCCTCACCGCGGATGGTCCACACTGGCGGGAGCAGCGCAGGACCGCGGTCCCGATGTTCCGGCCGGATCGCGTGCGCAGCTTCGTGCCGGCGATGGCCCGGGCCGCCGAGGCGACCCGGGCGCGCTGGCGCGGCGACACGCCGCCCGACGGGACCCGGGACATCCTGCGCGAGATGATGCGCACCACCTTCGACGTGATCGTCGCCACGATGGTGTCGGGCGACGATCGGCTGGAGGTCGAGCCGTTCGGCCGCGCGATGGACGCGTATCTCGGCCAGACCAGCTGGAAGATCGCCCTCGAGATGCTGCACGCGCCGGCCTGGGTCCCGCATCCGGGTGCGCGGGCGGGCGCGGCGGCGGCCCGCTACCTGCGCGCCGAAGTCGGCCGGACGATCGCGCGCCGCCGCGCCCGGGCCGAGCCCGGCGCCGACCTTCTCGGCCTCCTGCTCGAGGCACGGGATCCGGAGACCGGACAGCCCCTCGCCGACGCGAGCATCATCGACAACCTCCTGACCTTCGTCGCCGCCGGCCACGAGACCACGGCCCTCGCGCTGGCCTGGACGTTCCGGGTGCTGGCGGAGCACCCGGAGGTCGAGCGGCGCGTCCTCGCCGAGATGGCGGCCCTCGACGCGGACCTCGCCGCTGATCCCGAGGCCGCAGACCGGCTGCCCTACACCCGCCAGGTCCTCCTCGAGGTGATGCGCCTGTATCCGCCGGCCCCGTTGATCGTACGGCGGGCGAAGGCCCCGGTCCGCCTCGGAGACATGACGGTCCCGGCCGGGCAGTCGATCCACGTCCCCGTCTACGCCCTGCACCGGCACGCGCTGCTGTGGGACAGGCCGGAGCTGTTCGATCCGGACCGCTTCGCCCCCGGCCGGGCCGCGGCGCGCGACCGCTACGCCTACCTGCCGTTCGGGGCCGGCCCGCGGGTCTGCATCGGCATGAGCCTCGCCCTGACGGAATGCCTCGTCATCCTGGCGACGCTGCTGCCCGCCTTCCGCTTCGTGCCCGAGGCGGCCGAGATGCCGCGGGCGCAGTTCCGCGTGACGCTGAGGCCCGAGGGCGGCCTGCGGATGAGGGTCGTGCCGCGCCATGTTGACTGAACGCGCGCCCGGGCCAGACCGCGCGGCCGAAACCGCTCAGGCGGCCGGAACGGCTCAGGCGGCCGAGACGGCCGCCGCGCCGGTCGGTACGGCCCGGTCCCTGATCGACCGCATCCGCCGCCTCGACGCTGTCGCGGCCCTGCCGAGCCGCTACCGGCTGCAGGTCCGCGCCGGCCTCCTCGAGGAGACGCTGAAGCTCGCCACCTACTCGGCCGTCACGCACCTGATCATCGCGGCCGCCGTCGCGTATTTCTTCTGGACCTCGGCGCCGCAGGCCTACCTCCTCGGCCTGCTCGCCTGGGTCGCCGTGGTGATCGTCGCGGCGACCTATCTGACCTGGCGCTACCTGCGCACCTATTCCAGCGCCGTCTCGCCGGCCGGGGTCCTGTGGGGCTGCCGGATCTCCGGCGGCCTGGCCCTCGCCCTGGGCCTGGCCTGGGCGACCATGCCGGTGGTGCTGTTCGCCCCCGCCGACGCCGACGAGCGCCTGATCATCGTCGCCACCGCGGCGGGCCTGATCTCGGACGCCTACGTGGTCGGCCCGCTCCTGTCGGTCTCATACCTGTTCGCGATCCCGGTCATCCTCGGGAGCTTCGTCGGGCTGGCGCGGTGCGGGGAGCCGGTCGCGCTCAGCATCGGCTTCCTGCTCGTCGTCTACGCGCTCTTCGTGGTGGTGAGCGTGGGCCGCATGAGCCGCCTGTCGCGCCAGCGCATCCTGGACCGGGTGCGGGTCGAGGAGCAGAGCGAGACGATCGGCCTGCTGCTCAACGAGTTCGAGGCGGGCGCGAGCGACTGGCTCTGGGAGACTGACGCGACCGGACAGTTCCAGCACGTCTCCACCCGGATGGCGGAGGTGCTCGGCTGCCCGGTCGCGGTGCTTCAGCACAGCGCATTCGAGGCCCTGCTCGCCGGCAGAGGCGAGGCGCCCCCCGAGGCCGATCGCAGCGCCGAGCTCCTCGATCACCTCCGGCAGGGCCGCGCCTTCCACGAGCACCTCGTCGCCTTCCCCACGCCGGCCGGCCAGCGCTGGCTGCGGCTGAGCGGCAAGCCGTTCCTCGATCAGCGCGGGAGCCTCGCGGGCTTCCGGGGCGTCGGCTCGGACGTCACGCAGAGCCGCGAGGCGGAGGCGCACATCGCCTATCTGGCGACCCGGGACGCGCTGACCGGCCTGTCCAACCGGGTCATGTTCCACGAGGTCGCTTCCGAGGCCTGCGCGGCGGCCGTCTCGGAGGCGCAGGGCGCGCCGGTCAGCCTGCTCTACCTCGACCTCGACGGCTTCAAGACCGTCAACGACAGCGCGGGCCACGCTACGGGCGACGCCCTGCTGTGCCAAGTCGGCGAGCGCCTGCGCGTCCTGCTCCCGGCCGACGCCCAGGCGTTCCGTCTCGGCGGCGACGAGTTCGCGATCCTGCACCGCGGCCGGGATCCCGCGGCGGCGGAGGCCCTGGCCGAGGCCGCCATCGGCGCCCTGTGCGCGCCCTACCTGATCGACGGCGTCCGGGCGGAGATCGGCGTGAGCATCGGGATCGCGTGCGCGCCCGGGGATGCGGCCGCCCCGGCGGACCTGCTCCGCAAGGCCGACCTCGCGCTCTACAGCGCCAAGGAGGCCGGCAAGGGCCGCTGGCAGCGCTTCGACCGCAACCTGGAGCGCCGCGTCCAGCGCTGGCGCGAGCTCGACGAGGCGATGCGGGCGGGCCTCGAGAACGGCGAGATGGAGCTGCACTACCAGCCGCTGGTGAGCCTGCAGGACGGGCAGGTGGTCGGCTGCGAAGCGCTGCTGCGCTGGACGCGCGCCGGCCACGGCGCCGTCTCGCCTGCCGAGATGATCCCGATCGCCGAGAGCACGGGCTTCGTCATCACGATCGGGCGCTGGGCGCTGCGGCAGGCCTGCGCCGAGGCGCTGACCTGGCCGGCGCAGATGCGCGTGGCCGTCAACATCTCGTCGATCCATTTCCGGCTGCCCGACTTCTTCGCCGACGTCGAGGCCGTGCTGGCCGAGACCGGCCTCGCGCCGGAGCGCCTCGAGATCGAGATCACGGAATCGATCTTCCTCGCCAACACGCCGCACGTGCTCGACAACCTCCGCGCGCTGCGGGCGCTTGGCGTGCGCATCGCCCTCGACGATTTCGGGACGGGCTACTCGTCGCTGAGCTACCTGACGCAGTTTCCGGTCGACAAGATCAAGATCGACCGGGCCTTCGTCCGCGACCTGAGCAGCCGTCCGGAATGCCTGACGGTGATCGAGGCGATCATGGTCATCGCCCGCGACCTGCGCATCGACGTCACGGTGGAGGGCGTCGAGACGGAGCAGCAGGCGGCGCTTCTCCGGTCGCGGCGCTGCAACTCCGCGCAGGGCTTCCTGTACAGCCCGGCCCGTCCGCCCGGCGAGGTGCCGGGCCTGGTCGAGCGCATTCCCCGGGTGGCCCTGCAGGCGGAGCAGGCCGTGCGCGCGGTGGCCTGAGCCGCGGCCGCCTCTGTTCCATGTTGCTGTTCCACGGGGCCGCAAACCCCTGTAGCGGGTTGCGGCCACGCGAACCCGAGGAACCGAGCGCCGCATGCCCAAGGTCGTCATCAGCGAGTTCATGGACGAGGCGGCGATCGCCGCGGATCTCGCGGGCTTCGACACCCTGTACGATCCCGGCCTCGTCGACCGGCCCGACGTCCTCGCGGCGGTCCTGGGTGACGCCGACGCGCTGATCGTGCGCAACCGGACGCAGGTGCGCGGTCCGCTCCTCGCCGCCGCAGCGCGCCTCCGGGTGGTCGGGCGGCTCGGGGTCGGTCTCGACAACATCGATGTCCCGGCCTGCGAGGCGCGCGGCATCGCGGTCTATCCGGCGACGGGCGCCAATGACGGGGCGGTCGCCGAGTACGTGGTGGCGACCGCGATGCTGCTCCTGCGCGGGGCCTACGGGGCGAGCGCGGCGGTCGCTTCGGGCGCGTGGCCGCGCAATGCCCTGATGGGCCGCGAGATCGCCGGCAAGCGTCTCGGGCTCGTGGGCTTCGGATCGATCGCCCGGGAGACCGCCCGCCGCGCCGCCGCCCTCGGCATGGCGCTCGCGGCCCATGACCCGTTCGTCGCGGACGCGGATCCGGCCTGGACGCCCGCCTACGGTCCGGTGCAGCGGCGGGACCTCGCCACGCTGATCGCGGAGAGCGACGTGCTCTCCCTGCACGTCCCGCTCACTGCGGAGACCCGCGGCCTGATCGACGCGGCCGCCCTCGCGCGGATGCCCGCGGGTGCCGTGCTGATCAACGCGGCCCGGGGCGGCGTCGTCGACGCGGCCGCGGTGGCGGCGGCCCTGCGGTCAGGGCATCTCGGCGGCGCGGCCCTCGACGTGTTCGACCGCGAGCCCCTCGACGCCGCGGCCGGCGCCGCGTTCGCGGGGGTGCCGAACCTGATCCTCACGCCGCACATCGCCGGGGTGACGCAGGAATCGAACGTCCGGGTCTCGGCCGTGATCGCGGCGGCGGTGCGCCGACATCTCACGCAGGGCTGAACGCCCGGGATCTGGGCCTTTCGGCCGGCGCGGGGTATCCATCGGGACCGGCGCTGTGCGACCGCGAATTGCGGGGCCGGCCGGGAGGGAGCAGGGGATGACCGATCCGGCACGACGGGCCTTCCTGAGGAGCGCCGCCCTCGGTGTCCTGGCGGCGGGGAGCGGCCTGCGGCTCGCCCGGGCCGGGGAGGACGCGCACCTGCCCTTCGGCAACGGCGAGCGCCCGCTCGTCGCCTATCCGGGCAAGCGGCCGCTGCTGCAGACCACCGCCCGGCCACCCCAGCTGGAGACGCCGTTCGCGGTCTTCGACGAGGGCGCGATCACGCCCAACGACGCGTTCTTCGTCCGCTACCACCTCGCCGACATCCCCCTGGAGATCGATCCCGAGGCGTTCCGGCTGAATGTCGGCGGCCATGTGGAGCGCCCCGTCGCGCTGTCGCTCGCGGAGCTGAAGGCGCTGCCGGGCCGGACCGAGATCGTCGCGGTCAACCAGTGCTCGGGCAATTCACGTGGCTTCTTCGAGCCGCGCATGGCCGGCGGCCAGCTCGCCAACGGCGCCATGGGCTGCGCCCGCTGGACCGGAATCCCCCTGAAGAGCGTGCTCGACAGGGCCGGCGTGAAGGCCGGGGCCGTGCAGGTCGCGTTCAACGGGCTCGACCGCCCGGTCCTGCCGGAGACACCGGACTTCGCCAAGGCGCTGTCTCTCGACCAGGCCGGCGACGGTCAGGTGCTGCTCGCCTGGGGCATGAACGGCGCCGATCTGCCCTGGCTCAATGGCTACCCACTCCGCCTCGTAGTGCCGGGCTATTACGGGACCTACTGGGTCAAGCACCTCGACACTATCACGGTCTTGGACAAGCCGTTCGAGGGCTTCTTCATGAAGACCGCCTACCGCATCCCCGACAATCCCTGCGCCTGCACGGAGCCCGGCAAGGCCGCCGACAAGACCGTGCCGATCGGGCGCCTCAACGTGCGGTCGTTCCTGACCAACCTGACCGACGGCGCGCGCGTGGCCGCCGGGCCGGTCGCCCTGCGCGGCATCGCCTTCGACGGCGGCTCCGGCATCCGGACGGTCGAGGTCTCGGCCGACGACGGCGCCACCTGGACCCAGGCCGCGCTCGGCCAGGATCTCGGACCTTACGCGTTCCGGCCCTGGTCGCTCACCGCCGCGCTCGCGCCCGGCGCCCACGTGATCCGGGTGCGGGCCACCGCCCAGGACGGCAGCACCCAGCCGATGGCGTCCCGCTGGAACCCGTCCGGCTACATGCGCAACGGCGTCGAGACCACCCGGGTGCAGGCGGCATGACGGCGAACCGGAGGACAGACGGGATGCGTGCGCTTCTGCTCGGCGCGTTGATCGCGGGCCTGACCGCCGGCGCGGCCTGGGCCGCGCCACGGACCTACACGGTTCCGGACCCGACCGCGCAGTTGCGGGCGCCGAAGGACGGCAGCCTGGCCGCGGGCTACGAGGCCGCGCAGGCCAATTGCCAGACCTGCCACTCGGTGGATTACATCGCCACGCAGCCGCCCGGCCGCGGGACGGCGTTCTGGGACGCGGAGGTGGCCAAGATGATCAAGGCCTACCACGCCCCGATCGAGCAGGCCGATGCCGGCGCGATCGCCGCCTACCTGGCAGGGACGTACTGAGCGGGTCGAGCGACGGACGGGACGCGCGTCAGCGCAGCGCGAGCACCTGCGCCGCGTGGGCGGCGACGAATTGCACGGCCGGAAGATCGTAGGCGTAGACGCGGCCGGCCAGGATCGCCAGCGCCAGCGTCCAGAACACCGCACCGCCGACGCGCCGCGCCGTGCGGTCGCCGGCCGTGGTGGCCGGGCAGGCGCGCGCGACGCCGTCGGCGACGGGCTCGCCGAACGGATCGAAGGCCGGCGACTGGATTTCAGAGACGCTGCGCATGATCCGGAATGTCGCGCTCGGCACCCCCGTTCGCAATGGACGCGTCTTTCGTATTTCGCTGCGCGTAGAGATGCTTGTTCTCCGCCCAGACCAGACGGCAAACAGGTTCTTCTCAGGGCGGCGTTTCGATCGTCGGCAGCGGAAGATCCGCCCGACCGGCGCCCGGTCCGGCGGGCGTGTGGTAGGCCATGCGCGCGCGGCGTCCCCGCAGGGGCTCGCAGCTGACCTCGCGCCACGCCGCGGCCGGGGCTCCGGCCGCTCGCCGCGCCGCCTCCGAGACCAGGATCGGGACGCCGTGGAGCTTGGTCGCCTGTTCCAGGCGGGCGGCGACGTTGACGGCGTCGCCCAGCACGGTGAACTCGTAGCGCGCCGCCTCGCCGATGATCCCGCAGAACACCTCGCCGTAATGGACGCCGACGCCGATGCGCACGGCTTCCGTCGGCTCGGCCCGGTCGGTCCAGCGGGCGATCACCGCGACGAGGTCCTGGGCGAAGGCGAGGGTGCGGGCAGCATCGTCGGGGCCGGGCTCGGGCAGGCCGAACACCACCAGGGCCCCGTCGCCGATGAACTTGTCGACCACGCCGCCGTGCAGGCGGGCGAGGCGCGTCACCCGCCGCCGGAACGCGGACAGGAACTCGGAGAGCCGGTGTGGATCGAGGCTCTCGGCGAGGGTGGTCGAGCCGCGCATGTCGACGAACACGATGGCGGCCCGCTGTCGGCGGCCGGCCTTCAGGCTGCCGTCGCCGTCGGCGAGCCGCAGGACCGGTTCCTGCGGCAGGAACCGCGACAGCCGGTTGCGCCGGGTCGCCTCCCGCAGGGCCGAGGCGGCGAACAGCACGAACAGGACCGCGAGGCACGCCGCAGGCGGGCAACCCAGATCCGCTGGCCGTGCAGGATCTTGGCACGTCGGCGGGTCTGGATCCCGGGCTCCGCTGTGCGGCCCCGGGATGACGGCGGGACAGCATCGGTCGGGGCTGGCTCCAAAGGTTCGCGTTGCGCCGGCCGCAGAGGGCCGACAGGAGAACGCCCAGGCGTGTGACGTTCCGAGACGGCCGTCTCAGGCCCCGCCCGCGCCGTGCAGCCGGACGGATCGTCCGATCCGGGAACCGTCCGCGTGCGCCCGGCAATCCGCGATGGTCGCCCGAGCGGTGTCGATGGCGACCGCGGCAGCCGACATGGTCCGGGTGTCCGGCTCCCGCTCCCGGGCGTAGCGCACCACGTCCATGGCCAGGGCGTCGACCTCGGCATTGAGCGCCGCGATCGCCGCCGGGTCGCGCAGCGCCCGAGCCTGCCCGGCGATCTCCAGGAGCCGGTCCAGGAGCTCGTCGATGCGCTCGCGGCGAAGGCCGGCGAGGCGCTGCCGGATCCAGGCCAGCACCGAGACGAGGCCGCCCGCCAGGGCGCCGAGCAGGTAGAGCGTGTCGCCGTAGCGCTCGATGAAGCCGTGCTGGTCGCGCTCGTAATAGTCGATCGCGCCGGGATGGATCGGGATCCGGGCGCTCGTGGCCGCCACGGTCGTATCGTAGGCCGGGGCCTGGACGTACTCGGCGGCGTCCGTCGCCAGGGCGGCGGCGCTGCGCTTCTCGAAGAGCTGCTGGGTCACGTCGGCCGCCACGACGCGGCTCAAGGAAGCCCGGGCCATCAGCCGGTACGAGGCGCCCACGGTCTTCACGTCGTCGGCCGGCAGCTTCGGGCGGCCGCCGAACAGGCCGCCCGGAACGATGACCGCCTGGAGCCGCGGGAAGCGCTCGATGACGGCGCCGTCATCCTCCACGGCGACGAACGCCACCTTGCCGCCGCGGGCGACGCCCTGCACGGCCGAGACCAGGGCCAGCGCCTTCGGCGCCGAGGGCGCGATGATGCTGACGAAGGCGTCGATCCGCCGCTCGCGGAAGGCGCCGGCCACCGCCTCCTGGTCGACCGGGACCAGCAGGACCGTCGAATCCCGGGCCGGGCCGGCGGCCTCCTCCAGGGTGAGGCCGTAATAGCCGAGGAGATTCCGGAGCAGCCAGAGATCGGCGTCCCGGTGCGCCGCGATGCCGAGCCGCTTGCCGGCGAGCTTCGGGAAGCTCGTGATCCCGGCCTGCTCGGGCGAGGCGATGATCATCGCCTGGTCGCGCAGGATCGCCAGGGTCAGGCCGTTGGTCGGCAGCAGCACGTCGGGGCGGACCACCGCGAGGTCGGCGCGCCCGTCCTGCAGGGCGGCGGCGCTCTCGCGCACGTCGTCGAAGGACAGGATCCTCAGGCGGACATTCTCGTGGGCGGTATCGAGCGCGTCCGCGTAGGCCTTGATCAGGCCGGGCTCGGTGCCGTCGCGGGGGGGCGACCGCGATGGTCAGGACCGTCGCCTGGAGCAGGACCCAGGCCGCGACCCCGCCCGCGCCCAGGAGGGCCGCGCCCGCCAGGAGCAGGATTTCCCGGCGCAGGAGCCAGGCGGGGAGGGTCGCCATCGGCCAGGGCGCTCAGAACAGCGAGATCAGCACGATGCCGCCGACCATCAGGGCGGCGCCGATCAGGCGCGGCGGGCCGGCCTTGACCTGCTTCATGCCGAACCAGCCGAAATGGTCGAGCGCCACCGAGGTCAGGAGGTTGGCGGTGATGAGCAGGCCGTTGAACGCGCCGGCCCCGACCTTGTCGACGAAGAGCAGCCCGGCGAAGACCGCCACCGCCCCGGTGATCCCGGCGAGGGGCATCCACCAGCGGACGCCCGCGATGTCGTCCCGGGTCGGCAGCGGCGAAGGCCGCAGCAGGAACATCAGCGCGAACACGAACACGACCGGCACGAACGACACGGTCGCGGCGAGCCAGGGATTCTCCAGGGCGCCGCGGAGCTGCGCGTTCCAGACCACGCCGATCGCCATCAGGGCGCCGGCCACGAGGATGAACGGGTAGAGCAGCTTGCCCGACATGCCGTGCCCCTCGCCGTGCCCCTCGCCGCCCGCGCTCTTGCCCCCTGAGCGCGCGATGAAGGTCACGCCCACCGCCATCAGCAGGCCGCCGAGCCAGGGCATCGGCTTGAAGCCCGCGGCCTGGAGGCCGAACAGGCCGAGCGCGTCCATGGCCAGGGAGGTGAGGATGTTGGCGGTGAGCGTCAGGCCGTTGAACGGCCCGGCGCCGACCTTGTCGATGAAGGCGAGGCCGCCGAACACCGCCACCGCGCCGGCCAAGCCCCCCAGCGGCGCGTACCAGGGCATCTTGCTCAAGCTGTCGAGACTCGGCAGCGGCGTCGGCATCGTGAGGAACAGGGTCGTGAACACGAAGACGATCGGCAGGAACGACACCGTCGCGGCGAGCCACGGATTGACCATGCGGCCGCGCAGCTGCGCGTTCATGGCGTTGCCGATCGCCTGCAGCGCGCCCGCCACCAGGATGAAGGGATAGAGGAGGGCAGCCGTCACGCGCGGACCTTGGGTTTGCGGGAAAAGGGTCAGACGAGGAGCAGGCCGGCGAGCGCCAGCGCGAGGGCCGGCGGCATCACCAGCAGGCCGAGCTTGAGGAAGGTCCAGGCGCCGACATCCTGGCCCTCGCGGCGGATGGCGGTGAGCCAGAGGATCGTCGCGAGCGAGCCCGTCACCGACAGGTTCGGACCGAGGTCGACGCCGATCAGGATCGCGCCCGCCACCTTCTCGGGCACGTGGGCGGTCTGCACGGCGGCGCCCGCGATCAGCCCGGCCGGCAGGTTGTTGACGAGGTTGCACAGCACCGCGACCAGGCCGCCCGCTCCCCAGGCGGTGGCCTCCGGGGCGGCGTGGGCGTAACCCTTGAGGAGGTCCGCCAGCATCGCCAGCACGCCGGTCTTCTCCAGGGCCTCCACCAGGACGAACAGCCCGGCCACTAGCGGCAGCACGCTCCACGACACGTCCTTGGCGACCTCCACGAGGCCGCCGCGCTTGAGCAGCAGCACGACGATCGTGGTGGCGAGGCCCGCCACGAAAGTCGGCAGGCCGAGGTCGAGGCCGAGCGCCGAGGCGCCGATCAGCACGCCGCCGGTCGCCACGATGCCCAAGCCCGCCACGAGGCCGGTGCGGGACAGCGACACGGCCTCGACGTCGGTGGCGACCTGCTGGCCGCGCAGGGTCTTCGCCTGGGTCAGCCGCAGCACCGCGTAGGTCGTCCCGATAGCGAGAACCGAGGGCAGGGCGAACAGGCCGAGCCAGCGCACCAGCGGCGGCATGTGCTCGGCGAAGACCACGAGGTTGGCCGGGTTCGAGATCGGCAGCACGAAGCTCGCCGCGTTGGCGATGAAGGCGCAGATGAACAGGTAGGGGAGGGGGTTCTCCACCCTGGCGGCCTTGGTGGCCGCGTAGACGGCGGGCGTGAGCACCACCGCGCAGGCGTCGTTCGACAGGAACACCGTGACGACCGTGCCGACGAGGTAGACCAGGGTGAACAGCCGCGTCGCCGAGCCCTTGGCGGCCCGGACCGCGATCGAGGCCAGCCAGTCGAACAGGCCCTCCTTCCGGGCGACCTCCGACATCAGCATCATGCCGACGAGGAACAGGTAGACGTCGGTCCCCTTCAGCACGCCGTCCCAGGCGGTGGCGGGGGCGAGCAGGCCGAGGGCGACGAGCGCCCCTGCGCCGAGCACGGCCCAGATCGCCTCCGGCCAGGAGAACGGCCGCACGATGACGCCGAGCGTCGCGAGCGCGGCGATGGCCCAGGTGGCGATGTTGGGGGTCAGCGTCAGCGCGCCCATCGGGTCCGGTGATCCTCTGTCGGGTTGGTTGGTGCGGGGGTGTAGCGCGTCTACCAGTCCCGGCCATTGCGGTTCGGGCCGAGCTGGTCGCCGCGCAGGCCCTTCTCGGGCCAAGCGGGCAGGCGGAACGCATCGCTGCCGGGGCGCGCGTGCGGGGGCGGTGGCACGAAGCTCCGGCCCACGGGCTCGATCACCTCGGTATCGGCGGGGCCGGTGCCGTCCGTCGCCGTGACGGCGAGGCGGTGCGCGCCCTCCCGCCAGGGGATGCGGGCGTGGACCGTGCGGGGCCCGTCCGGCACCATCGGGTGGGCCGGGCCGCCATCGACGCGCAGATGGCAGCGCCACGTGTCCTGCGGCCTCTCCGACAGCACGAGGGCGCGCACGGTGATCGTGCCGTCGGGGTCATCGAGGGGGGCGGTGGCGAGGCGCCGGTCGGCCGGGCTCGTGATCATCACGAAGGGCAGCGCCCGGTCGAGGGGCTTGAAGCGCCAGCTCGTGACCGGCCCGTCGATCGCGGCGACCGCGTAGCCCACCGAGCCGTCCTCGTTCTGGCCGACCGAGCGGGCCGCCGCGTAGAGGGTGCGGCCATCCGGGGCGAGCTCGTTGTAGTGGGTGTGGCCCATTTCCACGAGGCGCACGCCGTGGTGGCGGATCAGGCCGGCGAGCGCTTCCCGCTCGTCGGGCACGCAGAGGTCGTCCGGATAGGTGTGGACGAAGACCGCGCAGGGCAGGCCCTCGCGCTCGGCCCGGGCCAGCTCCTCGCCGAGCCAAGCGAGCTGGCGGGGGCCGAGCCGGAAATCAAGGCCGAACCCCTTCTCGCCGTAGCCGGCGCTGATCATGTCGAGGAACAGGCAGCGCACGCCCGCGATGGTCTCGGCGTAGTAGGATTGGGTGACGGGGGCCGGATCGCGCGGGCGCGGCAGGTCGTGGCGGCGCGCCGCGTGGCCGCCGCCGCGGCGGCTGCCGGCGATCGCCGCGAACAGGGCGTCGAAATCCGTCATCGTGCCGTGCTGGCGGTCGTGGTCGCCGGCGATCAGGCGCACCGGCAGGTCCGGATGCGCGTCGACGGCCGCGCGCAGGAGCGCGTACTGCTCCGCCCGGCCATCCTCGGCGAGGTCGCCGGGGAGATAGGTGAAGTCGAGCAGGCCCCGGCCGTGCAGGCCCGACACCTCCGCGAGGATCGCCCGCAGGTCGGCGACGTGGCGGTCATCGGCACCCGCCAGGTGGAGGTCGCCGACATGCGCGAACGCGAAGACGCCGTGGCGGGCCGTCATGGTGCGCCCGCGCGCGCACGCCGCCCGCTCGCTCTGCGGTTCCCTTCAGCCATCGTGCCCCCCGGGACAGACGCGTCCGCCCCGGCCGGGGATCGGCCGCATTGGTCGCGACCGGCCCGACGTTTCGGACGGGGCCAAGTTCCGGCCTGCCTGGGAGGCACGCGGGCGGACGGGCCTAACTTTTCGTGATCGGGGCCGCACCAGAGGGTCAGCAGCCGGAAGTGTCGGGAAAGCAGACACCCTCTGTCGTCTGGCGCGACAGATCGCGGGATCTTGGGCCGCGCCCGGCCGGATCTTGCCGCGCGCGGCCGGAGACTTCCGGCGGCGCGTCAGTGCACGCGGCGGAACAGGTCCGGCAGGTAGCGCTCCAGGGTCTCGTGTCCCTCGAACTTCACATCCACGGTGGCGGCGTCGCCGCCCTGGCGGTGGATGCCCACGACCCGGCCGCGGGCATGGCGCCAGATCCCCAGGATCTCGGCGAGGTCGAGCCGCTCGAACACGACCTCGTCGCCCTGCGCCACGCCCAGAGCCGGTCGCTCCCAAGCGTCGCGGGTCCGCCGCGGGGGCGCCCGATCGTCCCGGGAAAGCTCTTCCCCGGGCTCCAAGGTCGAGGAGAAGGTTTCGTTCGCGGAGTGCTCGCGGAAGAGCATGATCTTCACTAAGCCATTGCGAGGAATGAGTAATTGCAGGTCCAAAACGATCCGGCAAGACTTGTTCCGGCGTTTCCGGAGCGCTACCACGTCGCATCCGGCCGCCGCGGCGGCCGAGCGCGTCTCGATCCTGCGAGTCGCGATCCGGGGACGTGCGATGGCCACCTATCTCCCCGCCCTGGCGGGCGGCCTGCTGATCGGCCTGTCGGCCACGCTGCTGCTCCTGCTGAACGGCCGGATCGCGGGGATCAGCGGGCTCGTCGCCGGAATCGGCCGCCCGGGCGCGCGCCGCTGGACCGACGCCGCGTTCCTGCTCGGCCTCGCCCTCGGGCCGCCGCTCTTCGCTCTGCTCGCCGGCCACTGGCCGCAGATGCGCATCGCGGCCGGTCTGCCGGTCCTGACGCTGGCCGGCCTGCTGGTCGGCTTCGGCACGCGGCTGGGGTCCGGCTGCACCTCCGGCCACGGCGTCTGCGGCCTCGCGCGCCTGTCGCCGCGCTCGATCGTGGCGGTGCTGGTCTTCCTCGCCACCGGAATGCTGACGGTCGCGGCCGTCCGGGGGCTGGCGTGAGCGCGGCCCTCCGCATCCTCGTGGCCCTGGCGTCCGGGCTGCTCTTCGGCCTTGGCCTCGCGCTCTCGGGGATGCTCGACCCGGCGCGCGTACGCGGCTTCCTCGACGTGGCGGGCGCCTGGGATCCGAGCCTCGTCTTCGTCCTCGGGGGCGCCGTCACGGTCTCGGGTCTGGGCTACCGCCTGAGCCGGCGCCGCGCCCGGCCGGTGCTCGCGACCCGGTTCGACTGGCCGGCCAAGCGCCGGATCGACGCGCCGCTCGTTGCCGGTGCGGCCCTGTTCGGGATCGGCTGGGGGCTCTCGGGCTTCTGCCCCGGCCCGGCCGTCGCGGCGCTCTCCACGGGGGCGAGCCAGGTCCTCGTCTTCGTCGCCGCCATGCTCGCCGGGATGGCCCTCCACGATCTCGGACGCGGGGTCGCGGGGCGCAAGGATGCGCCGCACGGACGCGCCCCGGCCTGAGCCGGACGCCGGAAGCATTCCGATTTCCGATACAGGCCGGCCAGAGATCAAACATCCCATTCGATCGGTATCTTTGGAATGTCGGCGCCGGCGCCCGTGATCTAAACCTCAGCGCTGAAGATCAGCTGAGTGCACCGGCCGCCATCGACTTGAGGAGCGATCCCCGGATGGCGTCCGCCTGCGGGATCGGTGCCGTCCGATCGGTGCGGGACCCGAGCCCCGTCACGAGACCAGAGTCCTGCCCGATGAAGTTCCTGCCCGTCCTCGCCGCCCTGGGGCTCGCCCTCGGCACAGTCTCCGCCCGGGCCGAGACCCTGAAGATCGGCACCGTCCCCGGCGCCTACAGCGACGCCGCCAACGTGGCGGCCCGGGAGGCCAAGGCCGAGGGGCTCGATGTCCAGGTCATCGAGTTCAGCGACTGGACGACGCCGAACGTTGCGCTGGACGCCGGCGATGTCGACGTGAACTTCTTCCAGCACCGGCCCTTCATGGAGAACGCCGCGAAGCAGAAGGGCTACCAGTTCGCGATCGTCGGCCTCGGGATCCTGCAGAACATCGGCCTGTACTCCCTGAGGCATAAGAGCTTCGACGCGATCCCGGTGGGCGGCTCGGTGGCGATCGCCAACGATCCGGTGAACCAGGGCCGCGCCCTGCTGCTCCTCCAGAAGGCCGGGCTGATCAAGCTTAAGGACGGGGTCGGCTTCCTCGGCACCCTCGACGACATCACCGAGAACCCGAAGAAGCTGAAATTCACCGAGGTCGAGGGGCCGCAGCTCGTGCGGATCACCCGCGACGTCGACCTCGCGCAGGGCTACCCGCACTTCATCGTGGCGTCCGGCAGCTTCGACCCGACCAGCGGCCTGATCTATTCCGGCATCGAGGACAAGCTCTTCGCCGTCAGCTTCGTCACCAAGGCGTCTCGCAAGGACGACCCGGCCATCGCCAAGTTCGTCAAGCTGTTCCAGAGCTCGGAAGCCGTGAAGCAGCAAATCCGCAAGTCCTTCGCCAACAGCGACAAGCTGTACGTGCTGGCGTGGCAGAACTGATGGTCGGCCTCGTCTTCGACAGTCTGCGCGATCCGGCCGGACGGGTCGCCCTCGGACCGCGGAACCCGAGCGCCGCCCTGGCTCCCGCAAGCGTGACGCCGCCGCCCGGCCGGGCCGCCGGCACGGTGCGGTTCGAGGCGGTCTCCAAGACCTATCCGTCCGCCGCCGGCCCGGTCCGGGCCCTCGACGGCGTCGACCTCGACATCCCCGCCGGGGCAATCTTCGGCATCATCGGCCGCTCGGGGGCGGGCAAGTCGAGCCTGCTGCGGACCGTCAACCGGCTGGAGATACCGAGTTCTGGCCGGGTGCTGGTCGACGGCGCGCCGATCGACGCCCTCGATACGGACGGGCTCGTGACCCTGCGCCGCCGCATCGGCATGATCTTCCAGCACTTCAACCTGCTGGCGGCCAAGACCGTCCGACAGAACGTGGCGCTGCCGCTGGCCGTGGCCGGCTTCCCCAAGGCCGAGATCGGCCGGCGGGTCGCGGAGGCGCTGCGCCTCGTCGGGCTGGAGGACAAGGCCGACGCCTACCCGTCGCGGCTCTCCGGCGGGCAGAAGCAGCGGGTCGGCATCGCCCGGGCGCTGGTGAGCAACCCCGAGATCCTGCTCTGCGACGAGGCGACCTCCGCCCTCGATCCGGAGACGACGCTGGCGATCCTGGATCTGCTGCGCGACATCAACCGGAGGCTGGGGATCACCATCGTGCTGATCACCCACGAGATGAGCGTGATCCGCGAGATCTGCAGCGACGTGGTTGTTCTGGAGGCGGGCCGGGTGGTCGAGACCGGGCCGGTCTGGCGCGTCTTCGGGGCGCCCGAGCACCCCACCACCCGGGCGCTCCTCGAACCGCTGACCCGCGGCCTGCCGGCGGACCTTGCGGCCCGGCTGCAGCCGCACCCGGCGCCCGGCGGGTCGGCGATCCTGCAGGTCACCTATTCCGGGCAGGGCGCGCCCGATCTCTCGGGCCTGGCGGCCGCCGCCGGTGCGCCGGTGCGGCTCCTCCAGGCCGGCATCGAGCGGATCCAGGGCCACGCGGTCGGCCGGATCCTGGTCGCCGTCGCAAGCGAGGATCCGGGCGTGGAGGGGCGGCTGCGGGCGCTCGGCGGGAGCGTCGAGCGGCTGGGCTACGCCGGCTCGGACTTCGAAGCGGAGTGAGTCCGCGACAGCGGCCGCCCGATAACCGTCTCGACCCGGAGCCTCGCCATGACCCCGCAGATGATCGACCGCCTCTGGCAGGCCTTCCTGGACACGCTGTTCATGGTCGGGGTCTCGGCCGGGATCGCGGTGCTGGCCGGCATCCCGCTGGCGCTGTTCCTCGTCACCTCCGGCCCTGAGGGCATCTTCCCGGCGCCGCGGGCCAACCGGGTGGTCGGGACCCTGGTCAACGGCTTCCGGGCGGTGCCGTTCATCGTGCTGCTGGTGGCGCTGATCCCGTTCACCCGGCTGGTGGCCGGCACCACGATCGGCGTCTGGGCGGCGATCGTGCCGCTCTCGGTGAGCGCCACCCCGTTCTTCGCCCGGATCGCCGAGGTGTCGCTGCGCGAGGTCGATGCCGGCCTGATCGAGGCGGCCCAGTCCATCGGCTGCCGGCGCCGGCACATCCTCGCCCACGTGCTCCTGCCCGAGGCGCTGCCCGGCATCGTCGGCGGCTTCACCATCACGGTGGTGTCGATGATCGGCGCCTCCGCGATGGCCGGGGCGGTGGGCGCGGGCGGGCTCGGCGACGTCGCCATCCGGTACGGCTACCAGCGCTTCGACACCACCGTGATGAGCGTCGTGATCGCGATCCTGATCGCCCTCGTCTGCCTCGTGCAGCTCGTGGGCGACACCGCGGTGCGGCGCCTCCGGGCCCGCTGACGGACTCGGTTCGAGGCGCTCCGGCCATGATTCTGCATCTGGACGATCCCGCCCCCGAAGCCGCGGGGGACCGGCTTCCGCCGCCTTCGCCCCCGCACCGGATCCGCTCCGACGCCGAGGCGCTCGCGGCCGCCCGCGCGGTGGCCCGGGTCTTCGCCGCGGGCGCGGCGGAGCGCGACCGCGACCGGCGCCTGCCCTGGGCGGAGATCGCGGCGTTCACGGAGAGCGGGCTCGGCGGAATCACGGTGCCGCGGGCCCATGGCGGGGCGGAGGTCTCGTACGCGACGCTCGCCGAGGTGTTCGCGATCCTCGCCGAGGCCGACGGCTCGGCGGCGCAGATCCCCCAGAACCAGTTCGGCGTGCTGGCCCTGGTCGCGTTCGCCGCAAGTCCCGACCAGAAGGCGCGGATCTTTCGCGACGTGCTCGCCGGCTACCGGATCGGCAATGCCGGACCCGCCCGCAACGGCAAGGCGATCACCCATGTGGAGACGCGCCTGACCGCCGGGCCGGAGGGGCCGCGCCTGACCGGCACGCGCTTCTACTCGACCGGCGCGCTCTTCGCTCATTGGATCCCGACCCGCGCGGTCGATCCCGCCGGCCGGCCGCTCGTGGTCTTCGTCCGCCGGGACGCCCCCGGGGTGCGGGTCGTGGACGATTGGCAGGGCTTCGGCCAGCGCACCACGGCGAGCGGCACGGTGGTGTTCGAGGATGCGCCCGTCGAGGCGGATCTCACCCTGGACCTCGCGCCGCTGGCCGACCGGCCGGGCCTGTTCGGTCCGGTCTCGCAGCTGATCCAGGCGGCGATCGATGCCGGCCTCGCCCGGGGCGCGGTCGCCGCTGCCCTCGACTTCCTGCGCACCCGGACGCGGCCCTATCCGTTCACCGCCGAGACCGTCGCGGAGGATCCCCACATCCTCGGCGAGATCGGGCGGCTCACGGTCGACCTGCACGCCGCCGAGGAGGTTCTGGCCCGCGCCGGACGGAGTCTGGACCGGATCGCCGCCGCGCCCGTCACCGCGCAGAGCTCGGCCGAGGCCTCCGTGGCGGTGGCGCAGGCCAAGATCCTCACCACCGAGGTGGCCCTGGAGGCCTCCGAGCGGCTCCTCGAGCTCGCCGGCGCCTCGGCGACCCGCGAGGCCGACAATCTCGGCCGGTTCTGGCGCGACGCCCGGGTCCATACCCTCCACGATCCCGTCCGCTGGAAATATCACCTCCTCGGCAACTACGCCCTGAACGGCGTGCTGCCGGCCCGGCACCAGTGGAACTGAGGACCGGGCCATGCCGCTCCAGCCGCACGAGACCGCGTTCACGCGGACGCCCGCGCCGCCGCGCCCGGTACCGGTGATCGCCGACGCCGCGTCGGCGCTGGCGATCGCCGACACGCTGGCCTCCGACTTCGCCGAGGCCGCCGTCGAACGCGACCGCGAGCGCCGCCTGCCCTTCGCCGAGATCGAGCGCTTCACCGAATCCGGCCTCTGGGCGATCTCGGTGCCGACGGAATACGGCGGCCCCGGCCTCGACAGCGCCACGGTCGCCCAGGTGATCGCCCGGATCTCCGCGGCGGACGGGTCGCTCGGCCAGATCCCGCAGAACCACTTCTACGCCCTGGAGGTGCTCCGCAACGGCGGCACCGAGGCCCAGAAGCGCGACCTCTACGGCCGCGTCTTGGCGGGCGAGCGCTTCGGCAACGCGCTCGCCGAGATCGGTTCGCGCGACCACACCCGCCGCACGCGGCTCGTGCGCGATCCCAAGGGCTGGATTGTCGAGGGCCGCAAATTCTATTGCACCGGCTCGCTCTACGCCCACCGCATCCCGACCCTGGTCAACGCCGAGGAGGCGGGGCGAGAGGTCGCCTACCTGGTCTTCATCCCCCGGGATGCGCCCGGCGTGACCCTGGTCGACGACTGGGACGGGTTCGGCCAGCGCGTCACCGGCTCGGGCTCGATCCTGTTCGAGCGGGTCGCCGTGGAGCCCGACTGGGTGGTGCCGTTCCAGGCCTCGCTGGAGCGGCCGACCGCCATCGGTCCCTTCGCGCAGATCCTGCATGCCGGGATCGATCTCGGCATCGGCACGGGCGCCTTCTCGGCGACGCTGCCCTTCGTGCGCGATCGCGCCCGGCCGTGGATCGATTCCGGGGTCACGCGGGCGAGCGAGGATCCCCTGACCCTGCACGCGCTCGGCGACGTCCAGGTGCGCCTCGCGGCGGCCGACGCCCTGCTGGCGCGGGCCGGCCGCTTCGTCGACGCCGCGCAGGCAGCCCCCGACGCCGAGCGCGTCGCGGCGGCCTCCGTGGCGGTGGCGGAGGCCCGGGCCGCGAGCCACCGGGCCGGGCTTCTCGCCGCCAACAAGCTCCTCGAACTCGGCGGCACCTCCGCCACCGACCGGGCCGAGGCGCTCGACCGCTACTGGCGCAACGTCCGCACCCACACCCTGCACGATCCGGTGCGCTGGAAGTACCACTGGATCGGCGCCTACCACCTCGACGGCCGGCATCCGCCCCGGCACGGAGCGCTCTGATGGCCCTCGCAAAGAAGCAGATCCTGTTGAACGCCTTCAACATGACCTGCGTGGGCCACATCAACCACGGGCTCTGGACCCACCCGCGCGACCGCTCGGCCGCGTACAACACGCTGTCCTACTGGACCGAGCAGGCGAAGCTCCTGGAGCGCGGCCTGTTCGACGGCCTGTTCATCGCCGACATCATCGGCGTCTACGACATCTACGGCGGCGGCATAGACGTCACCGCCCGGGAGGCCGTGCAGCTCCCGGTCAACGACCCGACCGTGATGATCTCCGCCATGGCGGCGGTGACCGAGCATCTCGGCTTCGGGGTGACGATCAACGTCCACCAGGAGGCGCCCTACACCTTCGCCCGGCGCCTCTCGACCCTCGACCACCTGACCGGCGGCCGGATCGGCTGGAACATCGTCACCGGCTATCTCGACAGCGCCCATCGCGGCCAGAGCGGCGGCACGTTGCCGGCGCACGACCGGCGCTACGACTACGCCGACGAGTATCTGGAGGTGCTGTACCGGCTCTGGGAGGGCAGCTGGGACGACGCGGCCGTACGCCGGGACCGGGCGGCCCGGGTGTTCAGCGATCCCGCCCATATCCGCAAGGTCTCCCACCGGGGCGAGTTCTTCTCGGTCGAGGGCTACCACCTGTCGGAGCCGTCGCCCCAGCGCACGCCGGTCCTCTACCAGGCCGGCGCCTCGGGCCGCGGCCGGGCCTTCGCGGGGCGTCACGCCGAATGCGTGTTCATCTCGGCCCGCGACCCGGCCACCGCCCGCGAATCCGTTCGCGCCATCCGGGCCGAGGCGGTCGCCGCCGGCCGGAATCCCGACGACGTGAAGGTGTTCGTCGGCCTCGCGGTCATCCCCGGACGGACGCGGGCGGAGGCCGAGGCGAAGCGGGACGAATACCTGTCCTACGCGAGCCCGGAGGCGGGGCTGGCGCATTTCTCGGCCTCCACGGGGATCGATTTCGCCCGCTACGGCCTCGACGAGCCGATCCCCTACGCGCCGGGCAACGCCATCCAGTCGGCTACCGCGGCGGCGGCCAAGCGCGGCCTGACCAAGCGCGACCTCCTGGCCGAGCTGCAGCTCGGCAGCCGCTACGCGGTGCTCACCGGCGACGCCGTGACGATCGCCGACGAACTCCAGGCCTGGATCGAAGAGGGCGAGGTCGACGGCTTCAATCTCAGCCGGATCGTCGTGCCGGAAAGCTTCTCGGATTTCATCGACATCGTGATTCCGGAGCTGCAGGACCGCGGCCTCTACAAGACCGCCTATGCCGAAGGCGCGCTGCGGGCGAAGCTGTTCGGCGCGGGCGACCGGCTGCCCGCGCGCCACCCCGCGGACGCCTTCCGCCCCGGGGTGGTTCAGCGGGACTGAGCCTCGCCGCTCTCGGAGCCGAACCACCGGCCGTAAATTTCGTCGTAGCGGCCATCCTCCCGCAGGGCGAGGAGGGCCCGGTTCACGCGCTTGCGGCGCGGGTCGTTGGCCGCGAACAGGATGCCGTAGGCCTGCCGGTTGAAGGCCGGTCCGATCAGACGCACCGGCGCGTGGTCGGCCTGCGTCGCGTAATAGGCCAGCGCCGGGGCATCGTAGACCACTGCGGCGACGGTCCCGGCCTCCAGCGCCGCGCAGGCCTCCTCCAGGCTCGCGAAGGCCACCGGCGTGGCGAAGTGGTCCGCCAGATAGGCGACCGACGTGGTGTCGGCGACGGTGCCCACCCGCTTGCCCGGCAGGTCCTGCGGCCCGTTGATGGCGCCGCGCAGGCGCTCCACCGTCGCGGTGCTGGTCAGGCCGGCCGTGAACCACGCCACCAGGGCGATGCAGGCGAACAGCCAGAGGACGGTGATCGCCCGCGCCGCGGGACTGCGGGGCATCTCCTCCGCCTGTGCGCCGAGGCTGCTCAGGGCCCACCACAGCGTGTAGGCGAAGCCGCGCCCGGGCTGTGCCTGCGCCACCATGCCCGCCGGATGGCGCCGCTCCAGCCACCAGACGAGGGCGGCCACCGCCAGGATGAGCGCACCGATCCCCAGGACGACCTGGAGGAAGGCGGCGTCGCCCAGGAGCGCCCAGAGGGCCCGTCCCGTGGCCGATCCCGTGGAATCCGGGGCCGCCCGGACGGCGATCCGCAGGCCGGTCTCCAGCATGGTCACCGAGAAGTCGAACCGCTGCTCGCGCTCCGCGGTGATCGAGACGGCCGCGATCGCCACGTCCGCCCGGCCTGCCGACAGGGCGTCGAACAGCGCGGGCAGGTTGTCGACGCGCCGGTACTCCGTCCGGACCCCCAGATCCTTGGCGATCGCGTTCCAGAGATCGATGCTGAACCCGCGCAGCCGGCCGCCCTCGTCCATGACCAGCGGCGGGACCGGATGGGTCGCGACCCGCCACGTCTCGGGGCTCCCGGTGCGGAGGGCGAGGGGTGCTTCGCGCGGCGTCTCCCCGGGCTCGGCCCGGCAGGCGCGGGCATCGAGCAGCAGGGCCGCGGCGGCCAGGCACAGGGACAGCCGCAGGGCCAGCAGGCATGCGGGAATCGACCGGTGAGGGGCCCGCACGTCAGAGGCTCTCGATCCAGTTGCGCAGGACGGCCGCCGACGCCCGGTCCGGCTCTGCGTCCGCGCGGTGCGGGGCGTCGCTCGGGATGAAGCCGAACCGGCGCTTGAACGCGCGCCGGAAGGTCCGCTCGTCCGAGAATCCGACGGCGTAGGCGACCTGCGCGATGCGCAGCGGGCGGGGCGCGTCGTCCCGGACGAGCATCCGCATCGCGGCCATCAGGCGGCGGTCGCGGATATAGGCGACGATGCCGTTCGGCGCGAACAGGCGGTACAGCGTCGAGCGCGACAGGCCCAGGCGGCCGGCGATCAGCGCGGGTGTCAGCTTCGGGTTGCCCAGTTCGGCCTCGATGAGGCGGCGCAGACGGATGCGGACGTCCTGATGCTCGGTCGGGCGGCCCTGCTCCTGGCCGCGCAGCCAGCTCGCGCAGAGCTGGGTGATCGCCGCCGCGGCCGACAGCGCCTCGCGCCGGTCCAGCAGGTCGCCGCACGCGACGACGTTGGCGACGAAGTTGTGGAC
Source organism: Methylobacterium sp. FW102-HT35C08 (assembly GCF_058790235.1). Classification (NCBI taxonomy): domain Bacteria; kingdom Pseudomonadati; phylum Pseudomonadota; class Alphaproteobacteria; order Hyphomicrobiales; family Methylobacteriaceae; genus Methylobacterium; species Methylobacterium sp. FW102-HT35C08. The sequence goes on from NZ_JBYTCL010000002.1 coordinate 5,044,213, forward strand.
CAGCCGGCCGAACGGGTCGCCGTCGTGATCGAGGGGGTGGCCGTGCAGGGCGTCCGGGTGGCAGCCCTGCTGCTCCAGGAGGGCGCGCGGGATCACGACGTTGGTGGCATCGACGGCCTCCGCGACGATGCGCACGGGCTGGGCGAGGTCGAAGACGATGCACTGCACCTCGGTGACCGGTCCGGCGCGGCTGTCCGTCTCCACGACGCTCCGCCCCCGGCGGTAGAACTGGAGAAGGATGTGGTCGATGCCCTGCTGGTGGATCATCGCCTCGGTTCGGACCAGGGTGTGGGCCGGCGCGATCACGTCGCCGACGAGGAGGTCGCCGAGGTTGTAGCTGCGCATCGCGATCGGGACGGTGAGATCGGTCTCGGGCCGGAAGCTGCCCGCGAAGACCGGCGCGAGATGGTCCTGCCAGGCCCGGCCGAGCGCCTCCGGATCCTCGGGCGGCTCGAACCGCAGGCAGGCGACCGCGCCGCCGGCGGCTTCGTCGCCGGACGAGGCGGCGTCGGCAGGGCGGCTTGTCGCGTCGGACGGCATACGGTCAGCCTGAATGCGTGTTCTGATCGCGACCGCTGACGAGGCGTGGGAAGCGAGATCGCGCCGCGGCGCGGCGCGATTCGTTCGGTCCGGATGTTAGCCCCGGCCGGGCGGAGGGTCATCCGCTCCCACGGCGCGCGAGGCGGCTGTACACGGTCCTTTGCCGTGTCGGTGCGCGCGACCGGGCGCCGCCATCGTCCGGACGGACAGCCGGCGTGGAGGCTTCTTCCCTCCCGGGGCGGCCTCAGGCGTGTCAGGCGGAGAGCGAGGCCGCGCCGACCGCGTAGCGGCGTGCCGGCCGGTCCAGGCCGAGATGGTCGCGCAGGGTCGCGCCCGCGTAGTCGCGCCGGAACAGGCCGCGGCGCTGGAGGATCGGCACCACCGCGTCCACGAAGGTCTCCAGCCCGTCCGGCAGCACGTCCGGCATCAGGTTGAAGCCGTCGGCCGCGCCGGCCCGGAACCACGCCTCGATGTCGTCGGCGATCGCCTCCGGCGTGCCCGCGACGATGCGGTGGCCGACGCCCCCGCCCAGTGCCCGCAGGAGTTGGCGCACCGTCAGCCCGTCCCGCCGGGCGAGCGCGACCGTGCCGAGGAACATCGTGTGGTTGGCGTCGGGCGGGAGCGGCAGCGGGTCGGGCAGCGGCTTGTCGAGATCGAGCCGTGCCGGATCGATCCGCAGCGTCCCAGCGAGCCGCGCGAGGCTGTACGCCTCCGGCACCAGATCCCAGAGCTCCTCCTGCCGGCGACGCGCCTCGGCCTCCGTGGCGCCGATCACCGTGGCGAGGCCGGGCAGGATGACGAGGGCATCCGGCCCGCGTCCGTAGCGCGCCGCTCGCGCGCGCAGGTCCCGGGCATAGGCCGCCCCGTCCTCGATGGTCTGGGCCAGCGAGAACACCGCGTCGGCGGTGGCGGCGGCGAGCTCGCGCCCGTCCTCCGAGCCGCCCGCCTGGAAGGTCACCGGGCGCCCTTGCAGGCTGCGCGGCACGGTCAGCGGCCCCTCGACGGCGTAATGCGCGCCGCGGTGGCGGACGGCGTGGACCTTCCCGGTGTCGACGAACCGGCCGACCGCCTTGTCGCCGACGAACGCGTCGTCCTCCCAGCTGTCCCACAGGGCGTGGACCAGCTCGGTGAATTCCCGGGCCCGGGCGTAGCGCGCCCCGTGCTCGGACGCCCCTGCGAAGCCGAAATTGCGGCCCGCGGCGGCGTCGGCGGTGGTCACCACGTTCCAGCCGGCCCGGCCGCGGCTGACCATGTCCAGGCTCGCGAAGCGGCGGGCGAGATTGTACGGCTCGTTGTAGGTCGTCGAGGCGGTGGCCACGAGGCCGACATGGCTGGTCGCCGCCGCCACGCTGGCCAGCACCACCGTGGGTTCGAGGGCGTTGAACGGCCGGTAGTCGATCCGGTCGTTGATCGCCGGCGTGTCGGCCAGGAAGATCGCGTCGAGCTTGCCCCGCTCCGCGATGCGGGCGACGCGCACGAAATGGTCGATGTCGATGAAGGCGTCTGGCCGGCTGTCCGGCAGTCGCCACGCGGACGGGTAGACGCCCGAATGCAGCAGGTTGACGTTGAGATGCAGCGTGCGTCCGCTCATCGAACTCTCCGGGTCAGCGGACGCGTGGCAGGACCTGCTCGGCGAAGCGGCGCATCTCCGCCTCGAACGGCTGGAACTGCAGCATGAACAGCTCGATGCCGGCCGCGTGGAAGGCGCGGATCCGCTCCGCCACGGTCGCGTAGCTGCCCACCAGCCCGGCGGCCGTGCCGCCGTTGGTGCCGACATGCCGGCTGGCGGCCGCGTCGGTCTTGGCGAACATCACGCTGGCCCGGTCGGTCCGGGCGCGGGTGTCGGCGCGCAGGTCCGCGTCGCGCTGCGCCAAGGCGAGGAGCCGCGCGTGCTCCGCCTCCGCCTCCGCGTCGGTCGCCCTCGCGATCACGAAGGCCGAGAGGCCGTAGCGCAGCGGGCCGTTGGCCGCGGGACGGCGGGCGACGTCGGCGATGAGGGCCGCGACGCCCTCCAGCGGCTGGCCGTTGATGAACCAGACATCCGCATGGTCGGCGGCCAGCGCCCGGGCGGGCTCCGACTCGCCGCCGAGATAGATGGTCGGCCGCTTCCGGAACGTGCCGGCGGGGCGGAGCTGGTAGTCCTCGACCCGGAAATGCGCCCCCGCGAAGGTGACGCGCTCGCCGCGCATCAGCCGATCCACGAGGCCGATCCATTCGCGCCCGTAGGCGTAGCGGTCGTCGTGGGCCGGGAACGGCAGGCCGGCGCGCTCGAACTCGGCCTTGTTCCAGGCATTCACGAGGTTCAGGGCGAAGCGGCCGCCGCTGATATGCTCGATCTGGAGCGCCATCTTGGCGAGCACCACCGGATGGTAGAGCCCGGGCTTGATCGCCGCGATGATCTCGATGCGCCGGGTCAGCGCCGCGAGCGCCGCCGCCCCCGTCCAGGCCTCGAGCTGGTCGCGCGTCGGGTCGTAGGGGTTCATCGTGTGCTGGGCGACCAGCACGGAATCGAATCCCAGGGCCTCCGCCTCCAGGACCAGGGCGCGGTTGCGGTCCCAGCTGGCGTCGTCCGGCTCGTCGGGGTCGTGATGGGAGGCCCGGGAGCCGTGGACGGCCGCCCAGATGCCGAAGCGGGGCGCGTGGGACGGTCCGGCCATGGCCTCAGCCCCGCCCCGCCGGCGCCTGCCAGATCGGCACGTCGGTGGCGTCGATCCGGCGCGGGATGAGCTTGGCCTCGTAGAACACGTCGGCGATGGCCTGCTGCTCGCCGAGCTGGGCGCGGTCCACCGGCTCGACCGCGTAGGTGCGGCGGCTGTTGGCGGCGGCCACGACCGCGGGCGGCAGGTCGCCCCAGATCGGGGCCAGCAGCGCCACCGCCTCCTCCGGATTCGCCCGCATCCAGGCGCCGGCCTCGACCAGCGCCCGGTAGACGACCGCGACGACCTCCGGCTGCGCGGCGACGAAGCTGTCGTTGACGAGGTAGTAGCGATGGTAGCTCGTCAGGCCGGTGGCGTCGGCGACGACCCGCACCGGGCGCTTGGCCTGCGCGAAGGCGAGGAACGGGTCCCAGATCGACCAGGCGTCGAGGCTGCCCTGCTCGAAGGCGGCCGCGCCCTCGGGCGCCTGGAGGTAGGCCGGCTTGATGTCGGAAAAGCTCAGGCCGGCGCGCTTCAGCGCGGCGGCGAGCACGTAGTGGCTGCCCGAGCCCCGGGAGACGCCGACCGTGCGGCCCTTGAGGTCCGCGATCGTGCGGATCGGCGACTCCGCCGGCACGATGATCGCCTCGGCGGCCGGCGCGCCGCGCTCGCGGGCGTAGAAGGTCAGCGGCGCCTTGGCCGATTGCGTGAAGATCGGCACCGCGTCGGCGACGTCGGCGTGAATGTCGACGGCGCCAGCCGTCATCGGCTCGATCACGCTGGTGAACAGGTGCCAGCTCGGCGTGAAGCCCAGCGGCGCCAGGCGCTCGGCGAGCGTCCCCTTCACCTTCAGCACGGTGAACAGCACCGAGGAGCGCTGCATGCTGATCTTCACCTCGCGGAGGCCGGCCCGCACCGCCGGCGCGCCGAGCGCCAGGGTGGCGGCCACGCCGAGGCCGGCGTGCAGCAGGGACCGGCGGGACGGGGCGATCCGGCTCAACGTGTCGTCGGTCATCACGGTCTCGTGGATCTCGAAGCTGTGCCCGGACGGCGTGCCGGAGCTGCTGTGGAAGGCACGATCCTGCGAAGATCCGCGTCGCATCCCGTCCTGCTTCTATTGAAGACCGTTACGAACGACAGGATCAATGGAACGATGTTTCTATTTCTAAGGCGGATGTAAAACGCCATCCTTCATAGATGGGCATCAGCAGCAGTGTCGTCTTTCCGATGTCGGCCGCGAAAAGCACCGGTCGGATCGATGGGCCAGCCCGGACCGGGGATCGCCGCGCGCGTTCTTCGCAGCAGAGGAAGGTTCGCGGAAAGAAAAGGTTTTTCTTCAAGGGTCGACTTATAAATCGAAGATGTTTGCGAACCGGCCCTGGCGAGATGATGCTTTCAAAAGTCTGGCGAACTCTCGATTCAGCTTGAGGTCACCGGACAACTCCTCGATTCCAGGGTGAGGCGCCGCGGCGCTGGTCAGGATCGGGAACGGGAAGCCATGTCGCAGACGGAAGCGGGCTGGGGCGCGGGTCCGAGTGCGCGCTACGAGACGCTGGCGGACCGGTTCCGTCCGGTCTTCGCCGAGATCCGCGCCAACGCGGCCGAGCGGGACCGCGCCCGCATCCTGCCCCACGCCGAGATCGGCTGGCTGCGGGAGGCGACCTTCACCACCCTGCGCCTCGCCCCGGAGCAGGGCGGCCACGGCGCCAGCCTGCCCGAGCTGTTCGCGCTCCTGATCGAGCTGTCGAGCGCCGATTCCAACGTCACCAACGCGTTGCGCGCGCATTTCGGCTTCACGGAGGACGCCCTGTGCGCCTCCTCCGACGCGTGGCGCACCGCCTGGATCGCCCGGATCGGGGCCGGCGCAACGATCGGCAGCGGGGTCTCGGAAACCGGGCCGGCCAAGGTCGGCGCCTTCGACACGGTGGTGCGGCGGCGGGACGGCGGGTTCGTGGTGGACGGCCGGAAGTTCTACACCACCGGCTCGCTGTTCGCGGATTACATCCACCTCTCGGCCGAGGATGAGACGGGCGGGGCCGTGACCGCTGCCGTTCCGGTCCGGGCGCCCGGCGTCACAATCGTCGATGACTGGGACGGGTTCGGGCAGGCGCTGACCGCCAGCGGCACCGTGACCTTCGAGGGCGTGGCGCTCGATCCGGACCTGATCAAGCCCGATCCGGCCCGCTTCCCCTACGCGATGGCGTTCTTCCAGCTGGTGCACCTCGCGACGCTCGCCGGCATCGGCCGAGCGGCCGCCGAGGACGTGGCGCGGCTCGTGGCCGAGCGCACCCGGGTCTACAGCCACGGCAATGCCGGGCGCAGTGCGGAGGATCCGCAGATCCAGGCGGTGGTTGGCCGCGTCCGGGCCAATGCCTACGCGGCCGGCGCCGTTGTGCTCAAGAGCGCCGAATCCCTCCAGCGGGCCTACGCGGCGCATCAGGCCGGCGACGGGCCGGCCACCGAGCGGGCGACGACGCTCGCCGATGTCGAGGTCAACCAGGCCGTGAGCGTGGTCACGGACCTCGTGCTGCAGGCGACGACGTCGCTGTTCGACGCGCTGGGCGCCTCGGCCTTGAAATCGGGGCTCGGCCTCGACCGGTACTGGCGCAACGCCCGCACCATCGCGTCCCACAATCCCCGGATCTACCGGGACCGCATCGTCGGGACCTTCGCGATCACGGGCGCGCCGCCGCCGCGGCAGTACCGCGTCGGCACGGCGTGAGGCGCGTCGCCGGGGACGGTATCCGGTGACCGGGCGGTTGAGGCCGTCCCGGGCATGACCAGCGCCGCGCGGGAGGCGGCCCCGTAGCCCGAGAGGGCGCAGGTGCCCGTCGTCTGTATGTCGCCGCCGCGTAACTCCTCGGCACCGCCGATCCTGATGGTTCGGCCGCCCGATGCCGCATCACGCGCGCGTCAGAGCGCGCCGCGGGGTGGTCAGGAACACGGTTTCCGGTGTCGGGTTGGCCAAGCACGCAGCAGCGCTCCACGGCGGCACGAGCCGTTTCCGATCCGCAGCCCGCAGGCCCGATCCTGCGTGCACGGCGCCACGGCCGCTCATAGTCCAAGGATTCACATGGCCGACGCCGTCGCCGACTTCTTCTGGAAGCGTCTGGCCGAATGGGGGGTGAAGACGATCTTCGGCTACCCCGGGGACGGCATCAACGGCCTGCTCGGCGCCCTTCAGCGCAACGACCTGCCCTTCGAGTTCATCCAGGTCCGCCACGAGGAGATGGCGGCCTTCATGGCGACCGCCTACGCCAAGTTCACCGGTGAGGTCGGCGTCTGCCTCGCCACCTCCGGTCCCGGCGCGACCCACCTGCTCACCGGCATGTACGACGCCTATTCGGACCACGTGCCGCTGCTCGCCATTGCCGGCCAGCAGGCCCGCAACGTCAACGGCGCGCATTACCAGCAGGAGCTCGACCTCACGAGCGTCTACAAGGACGTCGCCGCCTATGTGCAGCAGGCCTCCGCGCCCGCCCAGGTCCGCCACATCGTCGACCGCGCCATGCGCATCGCCAAGGCCGAGCGGAAGGTCGCGGCGATCATCCTGCCCAACGACCTGCAGGACGTTCCCTACGAGGGGCCGGTGCGCAAGCACGGCAACACCTTCTCGGGCGTCGGCTACACCGCGCCGAAGGTCGTGCCCTTCGACGGCGACCTGCGTCGGGCGGCCGACGTGCTCAATGCCGGCCAGAAGGTCGCGATCCTGGTCGGCGCCGGCGCGCTCCACGCCACCGACGAAGTCATCGCGGTGGCCAACAAGCTCCAGGCCGGCGTCGCCAAGGCGCTGCTCGGCAAGGCCGCGCTGCCGGACGACCTGTCCTTCGTCACCGGCACGATCGGCCTGCTCGGCTCCAAGCCGTCCTCCGACATGATGGCCGAATGCGACACCCTGCTGATGGTCGGCTCGGGCTTCCCCTGGGCCGAGTTCCTGCCCGAGGAGGGGCAGGCCCGCGGCGTGCAGATCGACATCGCGCCGGAGATGCTGTCGCTGCGCTACCCGATGGAGGTGCCGCTCTGCGGCGAGGCCGCCGAGACGCTCACCGCCCTTCTGCCGCTCCTCGACCAGAAGAAGGAGGGCGGCGCCTGGCGGACCGGGATCGAGAAGAACGTCGCCTCCTGGTGGAAGGAGGCCGAGGACCGGGCGATGGCCAAGGCCAACCCGGTCAACCCCCAGCGGGTAACCTGGGAGCTCTCGCCGCGCCTGCCCGAGCGGGTGATCGTCACCTCGGATTCCGGCTCCTGCGCCAACTGGTACGCCCGCGACCTGAAGATGCGCCGGGGCCAGATGTGCTCGCTCTCGGGCGGCCTCGCCTCGATGGGCGCGGCGGTGCCCTACGCCATCGCCGCCAAGGTGGCGCATCCCGACCGGCCGGTGATCGCGCTGGTCGGCGACGGCGCCATGCAGATGAACAACATGGCCGAGCTGATCACGGTGGCGAAGTACATGCATCGCTGGTCGAACAAGACCTGGATCTGCTGCGTGTTCAACAACGAGGACCTGAACCAGGTGACCTGGGAGCAGCGGGTGATGGAGGGCAACCCGAAATTCGAGGCGAGCCAGACCATCCCGAACGTGCCCTACCACAAGTTCGCCGAGCTGATCGGACTGAAAGGCCTCTACGTGGATGACCCGGCGCAGGTCGGCCCGGCCTGGGACGAGGCGCTGGCGAGCCCGGTGCCGGTGGTGCTGGAGGTCAAGACCGATCCCGAGGTGCCGCCGTTGCCGCCATTCTTCACCCTGGAGCAGGTCAAGAACTTCATGTCGATGCTGGGCAAGGGCGACTCGAAGGAGCGCCATCTGCTCGCCGACACCGCCCGGCAGGTGCTGAGTTCCGTCCTGCCCGGCGACAGGACGTAGGGCGGCCGCCCGCTCCGACCTGATCAACCCTCCGATCCGGGCCGCGGACCGGCGCTCTTGCACAAGCCGCGGGACACGCCGGTCGCGACGATCGTGAAAGCCCTTCCAGCCCGATCACGCGCGCTTGATCGCGCGGCGTCGATCTCTGTAAGCACACCTGTCAGGGGTGCGCTCGCATAGGACTGCAAGGGCTCGTTGATGACGATGGCAGGCAACACCCGGGGCGTCGCGGTCAGGACGGCCGCCGACGCGAAGGCTCCGCCGCTGGTGGTCATCGTCGAGGATGACGAGGGTGTCCGCGACGGGCTGCAGGATCTGCTCCGGTCGGTGGGCCTCGACACGATCGCCTTCGACTCGACGCGCGGTCTGCTCGCCGCGGCCCTGCCGAACCGTCCCGGCTGCCTGGTCCTGGACGTCCGGCTGCCCGGCTCGAGCGGCCTCGAGCTCCAATCGAAGCTGGTTGCGATGGGCAACCGCATGCCGATCATCTTCATGACCGGCCACGGCGACATTCCCATGAGCGTCCAGGCCATGAAGGCCGGCGCCCTCGACTTCCTGACGAAGCCGTTCCGCGATCAGGACATGCTGGATGCGATCGCGGTCGCGATCGAGCGGGATCGGGCGCGGCGCGCCGCGAGCGCGGGCGTGGCCGAGATCGAGGCGCTCGCCGCCACCCTGACGGCGCGGGAGGCCGAGGTGATGCATCACGTGGTCAAGGGTCTCTTGAACAAGCAGATCGCCCACGCGCTCGGCATCAGCGAGATCACGGTCAAGATCCACCGCGGCAACGTCATGCGGAAGATGGCGGCCGGGTCCGTCGCCGACCTCGTGCGCAAGACCGAGATGTTGAAGACGAGGGCAGAGAGCTGCCGGCCGACCGGGTGACCGGATGCGCGCGATGATCGTCAGTGAGACGGATGCACCGGCTGTCCGGCCCGAGGGAAACGGCGGCCGGCCGGACCAACCGAACGTATAATATCGGGATCACTGCGATCGGCGCATTGAGTTCAGACCATCCGCCGGCGGGACGCCTCGAAAGGAACATCTGTGTCGGCTGGAAAGAAAGCCGTGGCGGTCGTCGACGACGACGAGGCCGTTCTGGATGCGACATCCAGCTTCCTCGAAGCGCTGGGCTACGACCCGCGGGCCTTCAACTCGGGCGAGGCGTTCCTGGCCTCGGGCCTCACGGGTGATGTGTCCTGCCTGCTGACGGACATCAACATGCCCGGCCTCAACGGCCTGGATCTGCAGGAGCGCGTGCGGCGGGTCCGGCCGGCCCTGCCCGTCATCCTGATGACGGCGCTGACGGACGACACCACGCGGCTTCGTGCCTTCGCGGGGGGGGCCCGCGATCTCCTGCGCAAGCCGCTGGCGGCCGACGACCTGATCCGCTGCCTGGAAGACACGATCGGGGCCTGAAACCGGTCGTGTCTCAGGCGCGTGGCGGCGCGGTGCAGGATCATCACCCGGTGGAGCGCGCGCAGCATGGGACGGGACGCATGACGGCGACGGGGGGCGACGATCCGTTGAGCGGGCTCGCGCCCCTGCTGCGCGTGCGGCCGCATCTGGACGATGTCTGCCGCTTCGGCGGGAGCTGGGCCGCCCCGCATTCGCCGGAGCCGACCCGGCAGGCCTATTTCCACATCGTCACGCGCGGCCAGGCCGTTCTCCGGCGACCGGAGGGCGACCCGCTCCAGATCGCCGCCGGGGACATCCTGCTGCTGCCGCGCGGCGACGCGCACACCCTCCACAGCGCGGGACCGTTGCCGCAGGCCAGGCTGCCCGTCGCCGTCCAGCACCGGCACGACCTCCGGTTCAAGACCACCGTCGGGGCCGAGCCGGATGTCGAGCTGATCTGCGGCCGCCTGCACTTCGAGGCCGCGCCGCAGAACCTGATCGTGACCGCTCTGCCGGACCTCGTCGTCCTGAGCGTCGGCGCGCAGCCGCTGGCGACACGGTTCGAGCCCCTCCTCGTCGGCATCCGCGAGGAGCTGAGCGACGGGCGCGCCGGAGCCGTCGCGGTCGCCGAGAATCTCGCGAGCGCGCTGTTCATGATGATGCTGCGCGCGCATCTCGAAGCCGCGGCGCCCGCCGAGGGCCTGCTGCGCCTGCTCGGGCGGCCGGTGACCGCCCGGGCGGTGCTCGCGATGGTGCGCGATCCCGTGCGCGACTGGACGCTGGACGAACTCGCCGCTCTCTCCGCCGCCTCGCGGGCGAGCCTCGTGCGCGCCTTCCGGAAGGCCGCCGGCATTGCGCCCCTGGAATTCCTCACCGATCTGCGGCTGGGCCTCGCCCGTCATCGTCTGCGAGCCGGCACCGTCCCGCTCGAGGTCCTGGCGGTGGAGGTCGGCTACCAGTCCGCAGCCGCCCTCAGCCGGGCGTTCCTGCGCAAGTACGGGATCCGCCCCGGCCACGTCCGACAGGCCGAACACCCCGCCGATCCAGGCTGATCCGCGCGGTCATACGCTTGCGCCGCCCGGCCATCGAGGGCGCGGCCGGCCACGATTACCTTCCTCGTCATCACGAAGGAGGCCGTCATGGCCATGATCGATTGGAACACGTACCGCCAGCAAGTCACGGCCGGCGTCGGACACTTCGCCAAGCTCAGCCCCGACACGGTGCGCGGCTACGGCACCCTGAGCACCGCCGGCCAGAAGACCGGCCAGCTCGACGCCAAGACCCGCGAGCTGATCGCGGTCGCGGTGGCGATCTCCCTGCGCTGCGACGGCTGTATCACGGTCCACACCGACGCCGCCCGCAAGCTCGGCGCCACCGAGGCCGAGCTGGCCGAAGCCCTCGGCGTCGCCACCAGCATCAATGCCGGCGCCGCGGTCGTCTACGCGACGCGTGCCCTCGACGCCTTCGCGGCCTCCGCCGAGGCCTGACCCTGCACGCCCGTCCGCTTGAGCAAAGGAATCGTGTCATGAACACGCAGATCCGTCGCGTCCTCGGCCTCGTCTCCGGGCCGGAATCGAACCGCCTCGGCCTTCAGGCCATGCGGGTCGCCATCGCCATCATCTTCCTCTGGATCGGCGCGCTCAAGTTCGTGCCCTACGAGGCCGACAGCATCACGCCGTTCGTCGCCAACAGCCCGGTGATGGCGTTCTTCTACGCCCACCCGGACCAGTACGCGCAGCACCTCACCCATGAGGGCGAGCTGAATCTCGCCGCGCGTGCCTGGCAGGCCGCCAACCACACCTACGCGTTCTCCCGCGGCCTGGGCACGGTGGAGCTGCTGATCGGCCTGCTCGTCCTCGTCGGGCTGGTGTCGCGGCGGCTCGGCCTCGCCGGGGCGGTGCTGGCCTTCCTCACCCCGGTTGTGACCCTGTCGTTCCTGGTCACCACGCCGGAGGCCTGGGTGGCCGCCCTGGGCGATGCCGAGCACGGCTTTCCCTACCTGTCGGGAGCCGGTCGCCTCGTCCTGAAGGACGTGACCCTCATGGCCGGCGCGTGGCTGGTCCTCGCCGACAGCGCCCGCGCCGTCCTTGAGCAGACGTCGACCCGCACCGCCCCCGCGGGGCTCGTGCCGGCCGCGAAGGCGTAATTGATTGCTGGGCGGGGGCTGCACGGCCGCCCCCGCCACCGAGGTTCGGAGCACCCCCGGTCGGCCATCGCTCGGGGTGATGACCCCTAACCTTCGTATGATTCCGAACCGCTTCCGACGCCTGTACGCCCGTTCGAACAGGACGCGATCGCGAAGCACCGCATTCGTGGCGCGCCTTCGAGAGTTTCGTGGCGCCAGGACAAATGGATCCGGCGCGATAACCCTTGCCACGTTGTGGAAGAGGTCGAACGATGATCCAGCTCACGATCAACGCGCGCCAATACACGGTGGATGCGGAGCCCGACACGCCGCTGCTGTTCGTCCTGCGCGACAGCCTCGGGCTGACCGGCACCAAGTACGGCTGCGGCATCGGCCAGTGCGGCGCCTGCACGGTGCTCCTCGACGGCGCGGCGACCCGCTCCTGCCAGATCCCGCTCGAGAGCGTCGGCACCCAGGCGATCACCACCATCGAGGCGATTGAGCAGGATCCGGTCGGCGCCAAGGTCGTGGCTGCCTGGGTCGGCATCGAGGTGCCGCAATGCGGCTACTGCCAGTCCGGCCAGGTCATGGCCGCCACAAGCCTGCTCAAGCAGACCCCAAAACCCTCGGACGCTGACATCGCCGGCGCCATGACCAATCTCTGCCGCTGCGGCACCTACAACGCCATCGCCGCCGCCGTGCGGCAGGCCGCCGCCTGAGGAGGGCCCCATGACCGACCTCACGCCCCTCCGCCGCGCCGACCGTCGCGAGCCAGTCCGCAACCTCTCCCGCCGCGGCTTCCTCGGCGCAGCCTCCGGCGCGCTCTTCCTCGGAATCGGCCTGCGGCTCGAGCCGGCCGCCGCGCAGACCCGCGCAGAAGGCCCGGCGGCCGTTGCGCCGAAGCCCGGCACCCGGGTCGCCGCCTTCCTGGAGATCCGTCCCGACAACTCGGTGCGCCTGCTCAGCCCGTTCGTGGAGGGCGGACAGGGCATCAACACCGGGCTCGCTCAGACCATCGGCGAGGAACTCGACCTCGACCCGGCCCGCTTCACGGTCGAATGCGCCCCGCCCGGGCCGGACTACGCCGTCGTCAACGGCCTACGCATGACCGGCGGCTCGTTCTCGACCCGCTCCAGCTTCGAGGCCATGCGCCGGCTCGGCGCCACCGCCCGCGAGATGCTGCTGCGCGCCGCCGCCGCCAAGCTCGCCGTGCCGCAGGACAGCCTGACCACCGGGGATGGCCGCGTGGTCCACGCCGCCTCCGGCCGGAGCCTCGGCTACGGCGAGCTCGCCGCCGCCGCCCTCGCCCTGCAGCCGCGCGACGACGTCCCGCTGAAGGACCCGAAGGCCTTCCGCTGGATCGGCAAGCCGGTGGCGCGCCTCGACATGCGCGACAAGTCCACCGGCCGGGCCGTCTACAGCATCGACATCCGCCAGCCCGGCATGCTGCACGCCGCCGTCCAGCACGCGCCGCATCTCGGCACCGAGCCGGAGGCGATCGCCAACGAGGCGGAGGTCCGGGCGATGCCGGGCGTCCAAGCCGTCCAGCGCCTGCCGGGCGCAGTGGCGGTGGTGGCCGACACGTGGTGGCGGGCGCGCAAGGGCGCGGAGGCGCTGCAGGTCACGTGGTCCAAGCCGGCCCCCGACGGCATCGCCACCGTGTCGGCCGGCTTCTCCTCGGCCGCGATGCTGGCGGCCCTGAAGGGCGCGACCGAGCCTGGCATCCCGGCCGAGCAGGCGGGCGACCCGGACGCCGCCTTCAAGGGCGCCGCCAAGGTCGTCGCGGCGGAATACGACGCCCCCTACCTCGCCCACGCGCAGCTGGAGCCGCCCTCGGCGGTGGCGAGCTTCGCCGCCGACGGCAGCCTCGACCTGTGGCTGCCCAACCAGATGCCCGAGCTGTTCCAGCAGATCGCCGCCAAGACCGCCGGGCTGCAGCCCGATCAGGTCCGGATCCACTCGCCGATGCTCGGCGGCTTCTTCGGGCGCCATTTCTACTACGGGCCGGCGAACCCGTTCCCGCAGGCGATCCTGCTCGCCAAGGCCCTGGGCAAGCCGGTGCGGGTGCTGTGGTCGCGCGAGGAGGAGTTCGGCATGGACGCGCTGCGGCCCCTGAGCTTCGCGCGCTTCCGCGCCGCGCTCGGGCCCGACGGGATGCCGGTGGCGCTCGAGACGACGGCCGTCGGCGAGGGCCCGATCGGGCGCTGGTTCGGCGCGCTGTTCAAGTCGCCGGTCGATTCCTCGGTGGTGGAGGGCCTCGACCAGAAGCCCTACGCGATCCCGAACCGGAAGCTCAGCTACGTGAAGGTGCCCCACCCGGTGACGATCGCGTTCTGGCGCTCGGTCGGGCACTCGATGAACGACTACTTCTACGAGAGCTTCCTCGACGAGATCGCCCAGGCCGGCGGCCAGGACCCGTTCGCCCTGCGGATGGCGCTCCTGAAGGACAGCCCCCGCCATCGGACGCTGCTGCAGGCGGTGGCGGATCTGGCCGGCGGCTGGAAGCCGGGGCCGTTCCAGGCGCCGGACGGGACGCGCCGGGCGCGGGGCGTGTCGATGGCCTCGCCGTTCGGTTCCGAGACGGCGACGATCGCCGAGGTCTCGCTCAAGGATGGCGAGGCGCGGGTGCACGACCTGTGGATCGCGATCGATCCGGGCCGCGTGGTCAACCCGGCGATCGTGAAGCGTCAGGTGGAGAGCGCGGCGGCTCTGGGCCTGTCGTCGACGCTGCTGGAGCAGGTCGTCTACGAGGGCGGGCAGCGCCAGGCACGGAACTTCGACGCCTACCCGATCCTCGATCGGGATCGGATGCCGCGGGTGCATGTGGCGATCGTGGAGAGCGGCGCGCCGATGGGCGGCATCGGCGAGCCAGGTCTGCCGGGCGTGCCGCCGGCGGTGGTCAACGCGGTGGCTCTGCTCACCGGCCAGCGCCTGCGCAGCCTGCCGCTGGCCAAGGCGCGCCTCTCTGGGGCGTGATGCAAAAGCTGCGCGGGGCGCGGCGACGGGACTTGGAGGATACGCGATGACGACGGCAGCCGCGCAGACGCCCCGATGGGCGCTGTTCAGGACCGGCCCCCGCTTCGAGTACCTGCCGGTCGCCCTGTTCGGATCGGTGATGGGGCTGACCGGCCTGAGCGTCGCGTGGCGGCTTGCGGCCCTGCGCTACCCTCTGCCGGGCCTCGTGGCGGACCTGATCGGGTGGGCGGCGCTCGCCGCCTTCCTCGCCCTGGCCGCGGCCTACGGGATGAAGGCGGTCACGGCGTGGCCGACCGTCGTCGCGGAGTTCCGGCACCCGATCGCCGGCAACCTGTTCGGGACCGTGCTGATCAGCCTGCTGCTGCTGCCGCTGGTCCTGGTCCGCGTCAGCCCGCTCCTGGCCCAGGGTGTCTGGATCCTGGCCGCCGCCGGCATGCTGGTCTTCGCGGTGATGATCGTCAGCCGCTGGATGAGCAGCCGCCAGCAGCTCGCGCACGCGACGCCCGCCTGGATCGTGCCGGTGGTCGGGCTCCTCGACGTGCCGCTCGCCGCCCCGGTCCTCGGCCTGCCGCACACGCAGACCGTGACCCTGCTGGCGCTGAGCGTCGGCCTGTTCTTCGCCGTGCCGCTCTTCACCCTCGTCTTCGCGCGCCTCGTGTTCGAGGAGCCGCTCGCGCCGGCAATGCGGCCGACGCTGATGATCCTGGTCGCGCCCTTCGTGGTGGGCTTCTCGAGCTACGCCGCGACGCTCGGGCGGATCGACGCGTTCGCCGAGGGGCTGTTCCTGATCGGCCTGTTCGTCTTCGTGATCCTCGTCGGCCTGCTCCGGGACCTGCCGCGATGCTGCCCGTTCCGGGTGTCGTGGTGGGCCGTGAGCTTCCCGGCGGCCGCGACCGCCGTGGCCGCCCTGCGCTACGCCGAGCACGCGCAGAGCGGCCTCGCCGACGCTTTGGCGCTGCTGCTCCTCGCCTTCGCGACGGGGCTGATCGGGGCGCTCGCCCTGCGGACCCTGACCGGCATCGCGCGCGGCGAGCTACGCGCCCTCAGCGGCTGAGACGCCGTCGCACCGGACCGCGCGGAGCCGCACGCCATCGCGGCCCGCGCGACCGGCACCCACCACCATCGAATGTGCGAAATGTCACTTGCTTGATGAAAGTCATATTCGATAACTTGCATCATGCAACGGACCTCCTTCGATCAGATGCAGTGCCCGGTCGCCCGCTCCCTGGATCGGGTCGGCGAGTGGTGGAGCATCCTCATCCTGCGCGACGCCTTCTACGGGCTGACGCGCTTCGACCAGTTCGCGCAGAGCCTCGGCATCGCGCCCAACATGCTGACGC
The DNA here is from genome assembly GCF_058790235.1 of Methylobacterium sp. FW102-HT35C08. Taxonomy (NCBI): domain Bacteria; kingdom Pseudomonadati; phylum Pseudomonadota; class Alphaproteobacteria; order Hyphomicrobiales; family Methylobacteriaceae; genus Methylobacterium; species Methylobacterium sp. FW102-HT35C08. The sequence goes on from NZ_JBYTCL010000002.1 coordinate 5,060,092, forward strand.
GCCGCCTGAAGGCGCTGTGCGAGGCCGGGCTGATGGAGCGGCGGCTCTACCAGGAGCGGCCCGCGCGCTACGAGTACGTGCTCACCGACAAGGGCCGGGACTTCCGGCCCGTGCTGTGGACCCTGTTCGCCTGGGGCAACCGCCACCTCGCCCCGGAGGGCGAGAGCGTGAGCCTCATGGACCCCGAGACCGGGTTGCCGGTCGATCCCGTCGTGGTCGACCGGCGCACCGGCCGGCCGCTCTCCGACGGCGTCCGCGTCGTCGCCGGGCCGGCGGCGAGCCCGCGGCTGCGGCGGCGCTTCGAGCGCCAGACCGCGCTTTGACCGGCAGGCGCACAGAACCAAGAGCACGGGCCAGGGGCACGGGGTCAGGAGCACGGGACCATGAGCGGCGCGGCGGCGATGGACGGGTTCGTGGAGGCGGTTCCGGCCGATGCGGCGGCCGGTCGGCGGCGATCCCGCAAGCGTGCGGCCGCCGCGTGCCTCGTGGTTCTCGCTCTGGCGGCGGGGTCGGCCTATGGCCGCTCTTGGTGGGAGACTGGCCGCTTCCTGGAGAGCACCGACGACGCCTATGTCGGCGGGGACGTCACCGTTCTCGCGCCGCGCGTGTCGGGCTTCGTGACGGAGATGCTGGTCACCGACAACCAGCGGGTCCAGGCCGGCGACCTCCTGCTGCGGATCGACGACCGCGACTACCGGGCGGCCCTGGCCAGGACCGAGGCGGCGGTGGCCGGCCAGGAGGCCACGCTCCTCAACCTCGACGCCACCCGGCACCTGCAGGAGGCCGTGATCGCGCAGGGGGGCGCCGATCTCGCGGCCGCGGAGGCCGAAGCCGCCCGCACCCGGTTCGACTACACCCGCTACCGGCAGCTCTCGGCCAGCCAGTACGCGTCCGAGCAGCGCTTCCAGCAGGCCGACGCGGACGACAAGAAGGCCCGTGCGGCGGTTGAGAAGGCGCGCGCCACCCTCGATGCGGCGCAGCGGCGGATCGCCGTCATCGAGACGCAGAAGCGGCAGGCCGAAGCCGCCCGCGCCCAGGCCGTGGCCGAGCGCGACACGGCGCGGCTCAACCTCGGCTACACGGAGATCCGGGCGCCGATCGCCGGGGTGGTCGGCAACCGCAGCGCCCGCACCGGCTCCTACGCGACGCCGGGGGCCGGCCTGATCGCCCTGGTGCCCGCGCAGGGTCTCTGGGTCGACGCGAACTTCAAGGAGAGCCAGCTCGCCGAGATGCGGCCCGGCCAGTTCGCGACCGTCGTGGCCGACGTGCGTCCGGGCGAGACCTTCACGGGCCATGTCGAGAGCCTGGCGCCGGCGACCGGCGCGCAGTTCAGCGTGCTGCCGCCCGAGAACGCCACCGGCAACTTTACCAAGATCGTCCAGCGCGTGCCGGTGCGGATCCGCCTCGACGGCGAGGCCGGACGGCTCGGCCGCCTGCGGCCCGGCCTGTCGGTGACCGCCTCGGTCGACCGCCGCGGCGGCGCGCCCGAGCCCGACGCGCCGGCCCAAGGCGCGGGCGTCGTCGTCGGTCAGCTCACCCGATGAGGGCCGCGGCCGTCACCGGCGGCGCCAAGGCCCCGCCCCGGGAGACCCCCGCCCCGCTGAGCGAGGGCCAGAAGGTCTTCGCCTTCGCGGTGATGTGCATCGGCTTCTTCATCGCGCTCCTGGACATCCAGATCGTCTCGGCCTCGCTGAAGGATATCGGCGGCGGCCTGGCGGCGAGCCCGGATGAGGTCGCCTGGGTCCAGACCAGCTACCTCATCGCCGAGATCATCGTGATCCCGCTCTCGGGCTTCCTGGCCCGGGTGATGTCGACGCGCTGGCTGTTCTGCGTCTCGGCGGCGGGATTCACCGCGACCTCGCTGCTCTGCGGCTGGGCCTGGGACATCGAGAGCATGATCGTCTTCCGGGCGCTCCAGGGCTTCCTGGGCGGCTCGATGGTCCCGACCGTCTTCACCACCGCCTTCGCGTTCTTCCCCGGCAAGAAGATCCTGGTGGCCGCCGCGACCATCGGGGCGCTGTCGTCGCTGGCGCCGACCCTGGGGCCGACGGTGGGCGGCTGGATCACCGACAATTACTCCTGGCACTGGCTGTTCTTCGTCAATCTGGTGCCCGGGATCTTCGTCGCCGTCGTGGTGCCGTTGCTGGTGCGGGTCGACGAGCCCGAGCCGGCACTCCTGAAGTCCACCGACTGGCTGGGCATCGCCCTGATGGCCGTGTTCCTCGGCTGCCTCGAATACACGCTCGAGGAGGGGCCACGCTGGAACTGGACCGAGGACGCCACCATCCGGACCACGGCCTGGCTGTCCGGGCTCGCCGGCGTCGGCTTCCTCTGGCGCAGCCTCACCTACGCCCACCCGATCGTCGACCTGAGGGCGCTCAGGAGCCGCAACTTCGCGCTGGGCTGCCTGTTCTCGTTCGTCACCGGCATCGGGATCTTCGCCACGATCTACCTGACGCCGCAGTTCCTGGGTCAGGTGCGCGGTTTCTCGGCCCTGCAGATGGGGCTCGCCATCTTCTCCACCGGCGTGTTTCAGGTGATGGCGATCCCGGTCTACGCCGTCCTGGCCAGGCGGATCGACCTGCGCTGGCTGATGATGTTCGGGCTCGGCCTGTTCGGGTTGAGCATGTGGTCGTTCACGCCGATCACGCACGAGTGGGGCTGGCGCGAGCTGCTGTGGCCGCAGGCGATGCGCGGCTTCGCGCAGCAATTCGCCGTGGCGCCGACCGTGACGCTGACGCTCGGCGGCCTCGCGCCGGCCAAGCTGAAGCTCGCCTCCGGGCTGTTCAACCTGATGCGCAACCTGGGCGGCGCCATCGGCATCGCGGCCTGCGCGACGATCCTCAACGACCGCACCAACCTGCACTTCCTGCGGCTGGCCGAGCACCTGAACCCGACGAACCCGGCGATGCTCGACCTCCTGCGCGGGATGGAGGCGCGCATATCGGGCAGCTTCGCGGGTGATCCCGAGCACGGCCACGTCGCCGCCCTGCGGCAGCTCCGGTCGCTCACGCTGCGCGAGGCGCAGACCATGACCTACGCCGACGCCTTCACGGCCATCGCGCTCTGCTTCGCCCTGGCCACCGCGCTGGTGCCGCTGATGCGCAAGGTTGCCCCGCCGAAGGGGCCCTCCGCCGACGCGCACTGACCCGGGGGACCGAGGCAGGGCCGAACCCGCCAGACACGGAGACAGCGTCATGGCCATGACCGCATCGACCACGCCCATCACGATCGAGCACGTGACGATCCCTTCGACGAAACCCTTCGACGCCGTGCGCCAGGCCCTGGAGGATGCGGTCCCGCCCCTCGATCACGGCTACGCGGCCCTCGTCCAGGCAGGCCGGGCCGAGGAGGCGCGCAGCCAGCTCGCGCGCGCGGCCCCGCTCTCGATCTTCGGTCAGCGCGATCACGGCGCTCTGCTGCGGATCGCTGGCCTGGAGCGCAAGGCCATTCAGTACGACATCGGCAACCCGCTGACCGCCTCCCGCATGACGCGCCACGTGCTCTCGGCGGCCCTGTACGCGCCGATCCGGGTGCTGCTGCGGGAGGGCGCCGACGGCGTCGCGTTCGAGTACGACCGGCCGGCGACCGCCTTCGGCCAGTTCCACGATGCGGCTGTCGATGCGGTGGCGCGCGATCTGGACGCGCAGCTGCGGGCGACGCTGATCGCGGCGGCCGCGTGACCGGCCCTCCGGGAGCCCAGCCCCGCCCGGTTGCGCATCGCCTTCGGCGTCTCGGGAGCGCGCGATCGCGGATCAGCACGCGGCCGCACGCAGAAGCCGCCGGATGAACGGGGCGGAGACTTGGCGGCAAAGCTGCATGGCCTTACCCGTCCCGCGACCGAAGTGGAGCTTCCCGATGACGCGCACCGTGGACGTGGCCGGGTGGCGGCCTATGCCAACCTGGGCGCGCGGACTGACGCGGTCGCGGGCTGAGCCCGCGCCAGCGCGCGCGGGACACGGCGCCCGCAGCCCTGCCCAGGGACGGCCGGCATGAGCGTCGGACTCGCGCCCGCGGCCGATCGGCTGATCGTCAGCACCGAGGCCGATTGGAACGACGCCTGGTACCTGGTCTGCATGAAGGTCTCGACGATCGGCTTCGTCGTCGTCGACGCGCGCGAACGCGTCGCCGCCATCGACGCGCTGCGGGCCGCCGGGATCGCCGACATCTCCGGCTATCTCGACGTCCATCCCGCCGTGGCGGACCGGCTGCGGCACGGGATGGTCATCCTCGACGTCAACGAGGCGGCCGTACGGATGTTCGGCGCCGCCGGCCGCGCGGACATGATCGGGCAGCGCACGCAGCGCTTCTTTGATCCGCTCTGCACCGCGCAGGTCAATTCGGCGCGGGCCTTCGCGGCCGGCGCCACCGCGTTCCAGCAGCAGGCGCACAGCGTCCGGCTGGACGGGAGCCGCTTCGAAACGCTCTTCTGCGTGGTGCCGCGGGCGGACGGGGCGACCTCCGGCCTGTGGCTGGCCTCCTTCGTCGACATCACCGAACACGTTCAGAGGCAGACATCCCTCAACACGTTGCGCGACGAGCTCGCGCATGTCGCCCGGATCTCGACCCTGGGCGAACTCTCCGCCTCCATCGCCCACGAGATCGGCCAACCGCTGTCGTCGATCGGCATGACCGCCGGGGCCATGCTGCGCCTCCTCGACCGGGACGATCTCGACCGGGACCTGCTCCGGCGGCAATGCCAGCGCATCGTCGATCAGGTCGCCCGCGCCGGCGACATCATCGATCGCACGCGCCGCATGGCCACCAAGCGGGACAGCGTCCGGACGCTCGTTTCCGTGGCGGAGGTCCTGACGGAATCCGTGCAGTTCGTGCGGCACGATCTCGACCGCATCGACGTCCGGTTCAGCCTCGCCTGCACCGGCGGCGACGCGCTGGTCCAGGCCGACCGGATCCAGCTGCAGCAGGTCTTCGTCAATTTGCTGATGAACGCCATCCAGGTTCACCGGCACGCCCGCACGACGATGCCGGAGATCATGATCGAGACGTCCGATCACGGCGCGTCCGTCGTGATCGACATCCTCGACAACGGGCCGGGCATCGACCCGGGGAACGCCGAGAGGCTGTTCGACGGGTTCTTCACCACGCGCGCCGAAGGGCTCGGCCTGGGTCTCGGGATCTGCCGCACGATCGTCGCGGCGCATGGCGGCTCGATCGAGGCGGGCGCTAGAAGCCAAGCGCCGGGCGCCCGCTTCTCCGTCCGTCTGCCGCTCCATCGGACGTGAACGGGCCGCCCAATGCGTGCGCCCGCGATGCGGCGGGGCGGGGCGTCGGGCTGCGAAGTGCCGTCGATCTCGGACCGTCCGGATGGCCCTAGACGAAATGGGCCGGCAGCGCCAACGCTTGCGCGGACTGGATCAAGGCCAGCGCCAGACCGCTGATCATGGTCCAGGTCACGATGCGGTCCGCGCCGGTCACGCTGTTGGTCATCATCCGGGTGGCCATCCGTCGTCTCCCCCTCACCACAAAAGCGGGTCGGCTGTTCTGGGATGACTGTATGGCCAAGCTGGTTTGCGTGCGGATTGCGTCGATTGTTGCGTGCTTCGAGCGGATCACGGGAGCCCCGGTGACAGGCTCCTGACGCGCCGGCTCAGATCAACCCCACGGCCTCTTCCGGAAAGCGGATCGCGAACACCGCCCCGAGCCCGGGTCCCGCGCTCTCGGCCGTGGCGCGGCCCCCGTGCAGCTCGGCGATGCGGCGGACGATCGAGAGGCCGAGACCCGTGGAATTCTCGCCGCCGGTGGGTTTCGCCGAGAGGCGCTGGAAGCGCCCGAACACCCGGGTCGAATCCTCCGGCGACAGGCCGGGCCCGTGATCGGCGACCGCGCAGACCAGCTCCGCACCCCGCGGACCCGGCTCGCGGCTGACCCGCACGGTGATCGCGCCGCCGGCCGGGCTGTACTTGATCGCGTTGGAGACGAGGTTGTCGAGGGCCTCGCGCAGGCGCTCGGCGTCGCCGCAGAGGAACAGCTCGTCCGGGCCTTCGCAGACCAGGGTCTGGCCCTTGGCGTCGGCCAGCGGCCGGTCGGCCTCGCAGACCTCCCGGGCGAGGCCCGCGAGGTCGACGGGCTCGCGGCGCAGGCTGATGTCGAGGGCGTCGTTCATCGCGTCCGCCATGAGGCTGTCGATCATGGTCGTCAGCCCCTTGGCGCTGGCGCGCACGTGCTGCACCTGCGCGCGCATCTGTTCGCGGTCGCCCTGCATGTCGATCAGGTCGGACAGCATCTCGGCGCGGCCGAGGATCACCGCCAGCGGGTTCTTCAGGTCGTGCGCGATGGTGCCGAGGATCTCGGTCTTGAGGCTGTTGGCCCGCCGCAGGTCCGAGCGCTGCAGGTCCAGCCGGCGGTTCGCCCGGATCAGCTCGGCGGTGCGCTCGACCACCCGCCGCTCCAGGCTGGCGTTGGTCTGCTGCAGCCGCTCGTAGAGGATGACGTTGTCGAAGGCGATCGACAGCCGGCTCGTGAACAGCGCGATGAGCGAGCGGTCGGTCTCGGAGAGCTGCCGGTCGGCCTCGATCAGCGCGACGATCTCGCTGCCGCTCGCGGTGTGCAGGTACAGGGTCGACCAATGCTCGCCGAAGCTGTGGCGGCGCTCGGCGAAGGCCCGCTCGACGAGGGGTTGCACCCGTTCCTCCAGCGGCCAAGCCGGCTCGCGGCCCGCGTAATGTCCGTAGCAGCCGGACCCGGCCAACACGCAGAAGCGCTCCTGCGGGGCCGCGGTCTCGCGCAGGACCAGGATGCCCGCGCAGGCGACGTTCAGGAGCGAGGCGACCTGGGTGAGGACGCCCTCGGCCAGCCGCTGCATCGACTTGTGGTCGAGGAGCATCGGGGCGGCGTCGATGATGATCTCCAGCCCGCGCCGGGTCTCGTCGAGGCGCTTGAGCTGCTGGAAGGCGCGGAGCGCCGCGGTGAGGCTGGTGAACAGCTTGTCGGCGGTGAGTTCGGTCTTCGCCTTGTAGTCGTTGATGTCGTAATCGACGATGATCCGCCGCTCCGGCGCCTGGCCGGGCTGGCCGGTCCGCAGGATGATCCGGACCGTCTCCTGCCGGAGCTCGCGCCGGATGTAGTCGACGAGGTCCAGCCCGGCGTTGTCGGTCTCCATCACCACGTCGAGCAGCACCACCGCCACGTCGCGGCGCTCGGCGAGCAGCACCCGCGCCTCCGCGGCCGAGCGGGCTGTGAGGATCTCCAGGCCGCGCCCGTCGAGGGTGTAGCTCGCCAGGGCGTAGCGGGTGCCGTCATGGACCGCCGGATCGTCGTCGATCACGGCGATGACCCACGCCCCCGCATTCGGTTTCGCCTCATCGAGATCGTCCGGAATCAGCGTGAGGGTGTCGTCATCCATGGCTGTGGCCTGAAATGCTGCTCGAAACCTGACGAGTACGCTAGCAATCGTGTTGAAAACTTGTCACGCTATCGTGATCCGATACGATTCCTACATTCGTTCCAGAGCGAAGCCGGAAAGTGCGCACAGCTGCGATGACCATTCCAGACAGCCCCGCCCTCGGCACCGCCCGTGGCGGCGCGGTGATGCCTTCTATTGCCGTGGTCGATGACGAGGCAGCGACCCGCGAGATGGTGGGGGATTACCTGAAGCTCCACGGGTTCTCGGTGGTCCTGTGCGACGGCGGACGCGCCCTGCGGGAGCACCTCGTCCGGCAGAGCCCGGACCTGATCGTGCTCGACCTGAACATGCCCGAGGAGGATGGGCTCTCCATCGTGCGCGACCTCAAGGCCCGGACGGCGATCCCGATCATCATGCTCACCGCCACGGCGAGCGCGATCGACCGGGTGGTCGGGCTGGAACTCGGGGCCGACGATTACCTGCCCAAACCGTGCGAGTTGCGGGAACTGGTCGCCCGGGTGCGCTCCGTGCTGCGTCGCGTGCAGGCGCCGGGCGCAGCGCCGGTGCCGAACCCGGACGTGGGACGCCGGATTCGGTTCGGGACCAAGTGGCTGGAACTCGACGCCCTGCGCCTGAGCGACGATGCCGGCCTCGAACAGGCGCTCACCCGCTCGGAATTCGATCTGCTGAAGGCGTTCGCCGACAACCCGCGGCGCGCCCTATCCCGCGAGCGGCTGCTCGATCTCGCCGATGCCCGCGACCCGGACGCGTTCGACCGCGCCATCGACGTGCGGATCAACCGCATCCGCAAGAAGGTCGAGCCGGATCCCGGCAATCCGCGCTACATCCGCACGGTCAGGGGCCTCGGATACATCTTCCGGCCTGAGGGAGACTAATGAAGGGTACCGAAACATTGCGTCCCGGTCGGCGGACGCAACATTTCGGCGCTCGGACCAGCCGGGACGCAATAACCGCGGCACGGAAAGCCCCTATCAGCGTGGCAGGACCGAGGGCCGAGGCGGCCCGGAGGACAGGCCATGCGACATGTGATCGGACCCTCGTCGGCCGCGGCGGCCGGCACGCTCTGCGTTCTGGCGCTCGTCGGCCTGGTCGCCCCGGGCGGCGCGGCGCCGGTGGCGGATCGTGATGCGCGGGCCTCCGCCGCGTCTCTCCGTGACGGCGCACCCTGTGCCGGCGCGGCCTGGCCGTACCCGCCGGGCGCCTGTGCGGGCCCCAGCGAAGCGGATGCGCCGCCCCGCCGCGTGCGGCTCATCGCGGTCGAGCCCGCGCCCGGCCCGCGGTGAGAGGCGGGGGCCGCCATGCCGCATTTCAGCGACGATCCCGGCGCCGGCGACGATCCCGACCTGCTGCGCCGGCTGCACCTCATGCTGCACGGCCGGGATCCCGCGCCGCGGCGCCCGCCGACCCCGGCGGAACGCTTCGGCGTGCCGGCGCCGCTCGGCGCGTCAACGCCGCACGGCGTGCCAACGCCGCGCGATGGCGCGCGTGATCCGCAGGATGCGGCGCTGGCCGGTCCCGACCCGCGACCGGCCGGATCCCGACCCCGCTGAGACCGCGCGGGGCGGGTGGCTGCGACGCCGTCTGTGCGAGCGCAGCGACGCGATCCAGCAGCGCCGCACCGACCGGACGCGCGCAGCCCTGGGTCACGTCGCTGCGCGCGTGATGACGGAGCGGACGGCATCGACCGAAGGCTTCGAACGGAAACGGGATGGCCGCGTCGCCGGGCCGCCGGGACTCGCCGGAACGCCGCCCGATTGCACCGCGCTCCGGCACGGCTTTAAGTTGATGCCGGACCCCTATGTCGGGACGCGGATGCGGGTTGGACCCAAGATCGCCCTGGTCGGAGGCGTGCCGATCCTCGCCGCCGGCGCGATCGCCATGGCCGGCTGGCTCCTCCTGGCCCAGGAGGAGCGCGCACGGGGCGGGGCGGTCCTCGTCGCCGACGTGTACCACGACATCGCCACCGCGCGTTTGGTCCGTGACCAGTACGCCGCCGCGGACGCGCAGGACCGACAGCCCTACGCCGAGCGCTTCGCCGGGCTGACGGCGCGGGCCGAAGCGGGCCTCGGCCGGCTCACGGGCTTCGCCCGCATCGACGCGCAGCGCGCCCGCATCGCCTCGGTGGAGGCGGCGCTCGCCCGCTACCGCAGCCAGATGGAGGCCTTCGTCCGGCGCACCCAGGAGAATGACGGCCTGATCCGCGAGATGACGCAGCGGGCCGACACCCTGATCGACCTCACCGACCGGGCCCGCCTGCGGCAGCAGGCCTCGAACGCCGACCTCGCCCGCTCGCTGGCCGAGAAGGTCGAGGCCTTGCGGGTCGCCCGCGGCCTCGTCGCCCGCCTCAACGCCCTGCGGGTCCGCACCGCCGAGAGCGCGGTGATCGCCGCGCAAGGCGTCGCCCAGAGCGCCGGCCAGATTACCGGCCAGATCACCGGCCAGGGCGCCGACCCGGCCAGCCCCGCGGCCGCCGAGTCCGAGGCCCAGCGCGGGCAGGCCCGCTTCCGCGCCGCCAGCAGCGACCTGGCGGCGGCGCTGCGGGCCGACGGCCGCGAGGCCGAGGCCGAGGCGCTCGACGCGCTGACCGTCGAGGCCGCGGGGCAGAACCCGGACCGCGGCAAGCTCGACGGCTGGATCGAGCGCAATCTGAAGATCGAGACCTCCGGCCAGGAGAGCCTGCACGACGAGGTGGCGCAGCTGCTGGCCTATTCGGTGGAGGCCAACGAGATCGAGCAGGCCACGCAGAACGTCGCCATCGGCACCCTCAAGCTCGGGCCGCGCACGGCGGGCGCCCTGCTGCACCGCGACGCCGCCCTCGCCGAGCGGATGCTGGCCGAGGGCGAGCGCCTCGCCCGGAGCGCCGGCGCCTTGCCGATCTCGCCGCTGATCCAGGCGGAGATGATCCAGGCCCTCGACGGCTGGCGGGCGCGCCTGACCACGACCATCGGGGGCCTGCGCAGCCAGAACGCCATGATCGTCGCGATGGACGGGCTCGCCGCGACGATGATCGACAGCGCCAAGGCCCTGAACGACGCCTTCGTGGGCGACGCCGACCGGTTCGGCATCTTCATCCAGCGGATCCTGCTCGCCGGCGCGGCCGGGCTGCTGCTGTTCGGCGCCCTGGTGGTGATCTGCGTCGCCCGCTCGATCCTGGTGCCCCTGCGCGCCCTGCAGGGCGACATGGTGATGCTGACCGGCAACCCGGCGGGCGCGGCCGTGCGCGGCACGGGCCGCCGGGACGAGCTCGGCGACATCGCCCGCGCCACGGCCGTCTTCGTCTCCGAGATCACGCGCCGGGAGGGGGCGCTGCGCCGGGCCAAGGATCAGGCCGACGTCGCCCTGGTCGAGCTGCGCCGGACCCAGGACAATCTCGTCCGGGCCGAGAAGCTCGCCTCCCTCGGGCAGCTCGTGGCCGGGGTCGCCCACGAGATCAACACGCCGCTCGGCATCGCGCTGACCACCGGGACGCTCATGAGCGACGAGGCGCGGACCTTCCGGACGGGCCTCGCCGCCGGCACGCTGTCGCGCTCCCGGCTCAACCACTTCGTCGACCGGGTCGAGGAGGGCGCCACGCTGCTCTGCACAAACCTCACCCGGGCCGCCGACCTCGTTCAGGGCTTCAAGCAGGTTGCGGTCGACCGGGTCAGCGACGAGAGCCGCAGCGTCGTGCTGGCGACCTGGCTCGACGACCTGCTGGCGAGCCTGCGGCCGATGCTGCGCAAGGGCGGCCACATCGTGGAGCGCGCCTGCCCGGAGGACCTCGTCATCGACACCAATCCCGGCGTGCTGGCGCAGATCGTGACCAACCTGATCGCCAACGCGGTCGTGCACGGCTTCCGCGCGGGCGAGCCGGGCCGGATCGCCGTGGACGTGTCGGAACGGGACGGCGGCCTCGTGCGGATGGAGGTCCGCGACACCGGCCAGGGCATCCCGCCGGAGCACCTCGACCGGATCTTCGATCCGTTCTTCACGACGGCGCGCAGCGCCGGCAGCACGGGGCTCGGCATGCACATCGTCCACAACCTCGTCACCGCCAAGCTCGGCGGTCGCATCGCGCTCACCAGCGAACTCGGCCAGGGCACGGTGGTGCAGGTCGAGTTTCCCGCTCGCCGCGCGGAAACGGCCGCCCATGCGCTCCCCACCGCGATCGGGACACCGTGAGGCCGGCTGCGGGAGGCCGGGCCGGGCTCCTCGCCCTGGCGGCCGGCCTGCTCCCCGGGCTTCTGCTGGCCCCCGGCCCGGCGGCGGCCCGCACCTTCGTGTTCTGCTCGGAGGGCAGCCCGGAGAACTTCGATCCCGCCCGCGCGACAACCACCACCACGATGAACGCGGCCTGGCAGGTCTACAACACGCTGGTGGAGTTCGCGCCCGGCACCACGACGATCCGCCCGGGCCTCGCCGAATCCTGGACGGTCTCGGAGGACGGCCGGACCTACGTCTTCGCCCTGCGGGACGGCGTGCGCTTCCACGCCAACGCGCGCTTCACCCCGACCCGCACCCTGAACGCCGAGGACGTGGTGTTCTCCTTCGCTCGGCAGCGCCGGGCCGGACCCGACGGCGCCGCGCCGGGCTTCACCTACTTCCACGATCTCGGTCTCGCCGACCTGATCGAGGCGATCGACGCGCCGGATCCGCGCCACGTCCGCTTCCGGCTGCGCGAGGCCGACACCACGTTCCTCGCCAACATTGCCCAGGCCTTCGCGGCGATCCTGTCGGCCGAGTACGCCGCGGCCCTCGCAGCCGGCAACGCGTCGGACGACCTCGCCCGGGCGCCGATCGGGACCGGCCCGTTCGTGTTCGAGGGCTACCGGCCGGATCAGGTCCTGCGCTATCGCGCCTTCCCGGATTACTGGCGCCGCGCGGCGGACGACGGCGAACCGGGGGAGCGCCCCGACGGCCTCGTCTTCGCGATCACCCCGAATGCGGCGGTGCGGCTGACCAAGCTGCGGGCCGGGGAGTGCCACGCCATGGCGTTCCCGGCGACCGGTGACCTCGACGCGATCCGCGCCGAGCCGGGCCTGACGCTGCTCGCACTCGCCGAGCTCAACGTCGCCTATCTCGCGCTCAACACGACGAAGGCGCCTTTCGACGATGTCCGGGTGCGGCGCGCCGTCAATCTGGCGATCGACCGGCAGGCGATCGTGGCGGGCGTCTACGGCGATGCCGGCCTCCTGGCGCAGGGGCCGCTGCCGCCGGGGATCTGGGCCCACGACGCCGAGCTGCCGGACGCGCCCTTCGACCGCGCCGGGGCCCTGCGCCTGCTGGCGGAAGCGGGGCTCGCCGAGGGCTTCGAGACCGACCTGTGGTACCCGCCGGTCAGCCGGCCCTACAACCCGAACGGACGGCGTGTCGCCGACATGATCCAGGCCGACCTCGCGCAGGTCGGTATCCGCGCGCGCCCGGTCACGCGCCCCTGGAACGCGTACCGCGCCGCGCTCTACGGCGGGGAGCCCAGCCTGATGCTCTACGGCTGGACGAGCGACAACGGCGATCCGGACAACTTCCTGAACGTCCTGCTCGGCTGCAAGGCCGCCCAGGCCGGTGGGGCCAACCTCGCCCGCTGGTGCGACCCGGCCTACGACCGGCTGGTCGAGGCCGCCCGCCGCACCGGCGACCGCGAGACGCGCCAGGCCCTTTACCGCCAGGCCCAGGCCATCGTCCGGAAGGCGATGCCCTGGGTGCCCCTGGCGCACACCAAGGTCCATCTGGCGATCCGCAACGACGTGCTCGGCCTGACGATGGATCCCCTCGGCCGCCACCTGTTCGAGACGGTGCGGTTCCGCGCGCCCCGGTGACGGCGCGACCGCCCACCACGCTCACTTCTTGGTCCGCTGCTGGAAGACCCGCAGGACCTGGTTGCCCCGCGCCACGGCGTCGTCGAGGGCCTGCTGCGGCGACTTCGCGCCGTTGAGCGCCGCCTCCAGCTCCTCGGCCCACAGGTCGCGGATCTGCAGCATGTTGCCCAGGCGCAGGCCGGCGGTGTTGCGCGTCGGCGGGCGCCGGGTGAGCTCCTGCACGGCGACGTGGAGCTGCGGGTGCCGCTCGAAGAAGCCCTCCGCCACCGCGTCGGCATAGGCGGCGCGCGTCGTGGGGATGTAGCCGGTGTTCCGGTACAGCGCGGCCTGCTGGCGTCCCTCCATCAGGAAGGCCAGGAACCGGGCGACGCCGCGGTACTCGTCCGGCGTCTTGCCCTGCATCACGTAGAGGGAGCCGCCGCCCAGGATCGCGTTCTGCGGCTCCGGCACGATGTCGGGATAGAAGGGCATCGGCGCGACCGTCCAGTCGAACCGGGCCGCGGTCGAGACCTTCCCGTAGAGGCTCGACGAGGTGAGGAAGATCGCGCAGTCGCCCGAGACGAACCGGGCCTCCCCGCGGTTGACGCGGTCGTTGTACGCGAACACGCCCGCGCGGTGCAGGTCGACGAGGTTCTGCAGGTGGCGGACCTGGAGCGGGCCGTTGAAGACGAGTTCGGCGTCGTAGCCGTCCAGGCCGTTGGAGCGGGTCGCGAGCGGCCGGTCGTGCCAGACGGAGAGCTGCTCGAGATGCACCCAGGTCGGCCAGGCCGAGGACAGCGCGCACCGCGTGCCGTCCGCCGCCTTGAGCCGCCGCGCGGCCTCGAAGACCTCCGGCCAGGTCGCCGGCAGATGGTTGGCGTCGAGGCCCGCCTGCCGGAACCGGTCCCGGTTGATCCACATCACCGTCGAGGAGACGTTGAAGGGCAGGGACAGCATCCCACCCTCGGAATCCAGGTAATTGGTGGCGACGACCGGCAGGAAATCCTCCGGCGTCGCCGAAAGCCCCGCCTCCCGCATCACGGTGGCGACCGGCCTGACGGCGCCGATGGCGGCCGCCATGGTCCCGTTGCCGACCTCGAAGACCTGGAGCAGGTGCGGCGCCGCGCCGGTGCGGTAGGCCGTGATGCCGCTGCTGATCGTCTCGGCGTAGCTGCCCTTGTAGACCGGGACGACCCGGTAATCGGCTTGCGACGCGTTGAAGGTCTCGGCGAGGCGAGTCACCAGCTCGCCGTTCGGCCCGTCGAGGGCGTGCCAGAACTGCAGCTCGGTGACGGCGGCGGCCGGGAGCGGGCGCAGCGCGAGAAGCAGGCCGGCGATCAGCAGCCCCAGGCGGACGAGGCCGCCGCGCGGGGCGTTCCGCATAGCTCTGCTCATGCCAGCCGCTCCGGAAGCCACAGCCGCAGCACCGTGCCGGCGCCGGCGCTGCTCTGCAGTTCGACTCGCCCCTGGAGGCGGTTCACCACGAGGTTGTGGACGATGTGCAGGCCGAGGCCCGTCCCGCCGCGGGCGCGGGCCGTGGTGAAGAACGGGTCGAACACGCGGCCGAGATCGGCGCTGTCGATGCCGCGCCCGTCATCCGCGATGGACAGGTCGATCCCGCCCCCGGTCCGCAGCGCCGTGATGGTGATGCGGCCGCCCTCCCGGTCCCGGAAGCCGTGCTCGATCGCGTTCTTGACGGCGTTCGACACGATCTGCGCCAGGATGCCCGGGAGCGTGTCGACGACGAGGTCGGGCGGGCAGTCGACCACGAAGGCGTGCCGGCCCGGCCGCGCCAGGGCCCGCAGGCTCTTCAGCAGCTCGTCGATCCAGTCCGCGAGGTTCAGCGCCCGGCGGTCCTCGATCGCCTGATCGGCCGCCACCTGCTTGAAGCTGTAGAGGAGGTCGGCGGCCCGCATGAGGTTGCTGGTCAGGAGCTGCGCGCCCTCCTGCATCCGCCCGGCATACTGGGTCAGCCGCGAGCGGGAGAGCTGGTTCTCCCCGACCAGGCGCGCGAAGGCCGCCGAATCGGACTGGACCTGCGTGGCCGTGGTCAACGCGATGCCGAGCGGCGTGCTGATCTCGTGCGAGACGCCCGCCACGAGCTGGCCGAGCGAGGCGAGCCGCTCGGCCCGGATCAGGTCCTCCTGGGCCTGCCGCAGGGTCGTGAGCGCGTCGTCGGCCCGCTGGGACGCGTTGCGCCGGTCCGCCTCCCGGCGGCGGATCTGCTCCAGGAACGCGTTGGTCGCCCGGGCGATGTCGCCGAGCTCGTCGCGCCGGGCGAGCAGGTGGCCGTCCCGGCCGATATCCTCCGGCGTGGGCGCGCCGGCGGCGGTGACGATGCTGTGCTGGAGGGCGTGCAGCGGCCGGGTGATCGAGCGCGCCACCGCGGCGGCGGCCCCGATCCCGAGGCACAGGGCCCCGACCGCCCCGACGATCAGGAGCTGCCGGATCACGCTGCCGAACTGGTCGGCGTCGTCGATGAAGGCCCGGCTCAGGGTCTGGGCGTTGGCGCTCATGGTGGCGGCCCGCCGGTCCATGTCGGCGATGGTCTCGTTCTGCTCGCCGATCTTCTCGATCGTCGCGGCGAGCTGCGTGCGCCAGCCGTCGATCGCGCCCGCCATCTCGTCGCGGATGCTCACCGGGATGAGCAGCGTCCGGGAGGTGCCGGACAGGTCCGCACCCGCCGCCAGCACCCGGGACGCCTCGGCGGTATCCCGCCCCGCCAGCGCCGCGTCCGTCCGCCGGGCGAGGCGCAGGGCCGTGAGGGCGATGTCCTGGGCGGAGAGTTCGGCCTCGTTCGACAGGACCGAGTGGCGGATGAGGAGCGCGACCTCCTCGTAGAGCCGGCTCTGGCGGGCGACGTTCACCTGGACGAGCTGGTCGCACCACTCGACCAGGACGCGGCCCGCCTGGGTGGCGCGGGTCAGCTCGAACCCCTCCGAGAGCACCCGGTTGAGGTCATCCTCGGTCCGGCTCCGGTCGCGATAGGCCTTCAGCAGCTCCGTCGCCCGGTCGGCCGCCCCGGCCTCGCCGTCGACGCGCAGGACCCGGCGCAGCCGGTCGCCCACCGCATCGAGCTGCCGCAGATCCGCGGCGAGTTCGTCGAACTCGATCGGGAAGACCGGGCGGCCGATGCGCGCCCGGTTCAGCTCCGCCGTGCTGATCGCCTCGCGCAGCTCCCGCAGCGCGGTGACGACGCCCTGGTTCCGCTCCAGCTCGGCATCCTTGACGGCGAGCACGGCGATCAGCTGGGCGTTGTCCTGCTGCTGGCGCCGGCGCGCGACGTCGGTCAGCGCAACCAGGCCGTCCGCCCGCTGGGCCATGTCGGCGATGGTCGCGGTCGCTGCCCGCTCCGAGAGCAGGAGCGCGCGCATCCGCGTCACCTGCGAGGTCAGGTCGCCCGTCACGGTCGCCACGAGGGCGGCCTGGCCGCGCGTCCGCGCGAGCCGCTCCAGCCTTTCGAGCTGCGCCGTCGCCGTCGCGGCGCGCTCGTCGAAGCGGCGCTCGGCCCCGTCCCGCCCCGCGACGCTGCCGCTCAGGGCATCCGCCCGCGCCCGGTTCATCGCCGCGAGCGTCTGCGCCGTCTCCGTCGCCACCACGGCGCCGGCCCGGGCGCGCTCGGCCTCGTGGAGCAGGATCCAGGCGCCGAGCGCGATCGCGGCAGCGACCAGGATCGGGATCGCCCCGACCACGAGGACGCGGCGCGCGATGCCGGACGTGCCGAACCCGCGCATCATCGCGCCCCACACCGTGTCCCGCGCCCCGCCACCGTTGCGGTCTCCCGTTCCGCCGCCGACCTCGCGACGACACATTCGGTTATTGTGACATCCGCGCGATGACTTCCCGAGAGCACTGAAGCAACACGGGACGCAATATTCCCGCATCACGGAACCCGTAGACACCGCCCCGCACAACGGTCCTCGAAGACCGAAAAAGGGGAAACACCATGCTCGACGTCATCGCCCGCCTGCTGCTCTCGGCCGGCATCCTGACCGGCACCACCTACCTGCCGATGCTCTCGCAGGCCGTCACCGCCCAGCCGGCCGATGCCCCGGCCTCCGCGATGGTCTCCCGCGCCTGCCCGGCGAAGGCCGCCGCGCCCGGCGCCCGCGCGCTGGCCTGCATCGGCTGACCGGCCATGGGTGCCCTGCCTCTGGTCCTCCTCGTCGGGACGAATGTCGTGGTCGCCGTCCTGATCCCGCTCCTCGTCTGAGCCGGCTGTCATGACCCGCGACGGTTGCCCTGGTGCGCGGCCTCGGTTAGCCGGACTCTGCGGTCGGTTCGCGCCGCGCTCCGCGTCCAGATCCGCCTCCGGCCCCGCATGCCCGAGATTGCACGCCTCGACAGGGACCGACGCCGCGTCGCGGCGGTCGCCGTGGCGATGCTGATCGGTCTCGGCGCGGCGCGGCCGGCCTTGTCCCTCGAGCAGCCGGACAGCCCGCGTCCCGCGCGTCCGGCCCGGCCGATCGCGCCCGAGCTGGCCGCGGCCCTCGCCGCGTACAGGACCTACGTCGTCGCCCAGGCCGACGCCTTCGTGCGCGAGACCGCGCGCTTCGTCGCGGCGATCCAGGCCGGGCAGCTCGCGGAGGCGCGCCGACTCTACGCCCCGGCGCGCGCGCCCTACGAGCGCATCGAGCCGGTGGCGGCCCTGTTTCCCGAGCTGATCAAGCGCCTCGACGTGCGCAGCGACGAGTTCGAGCTGCGCGAGCGCGATCCCGCCTTCGTGGGCTTCCACCGCCTGGAGATGGCGCTCTTCACCCACGGCACCACGGAGGGCCTCGGCGAGGTCGCAGAGCGGCTCTCCGCCGAGACCGTGACCCTGCGCGACAGAATCGCGGCGCTGGCCATTCCGCCCGCCAAGGCGGTCGGGGCCGCTTCGGCCCTGATCGAGGGGATCGCCGCCACCAAGATCAGCGGCGAGGAGGAGCGCTACAGTCGCACCGACCTGTGGGACTTCCAGGCCAATATCGAGGGCTCGAAGGTGGTGTTCACGCTTCTGCGTCCGCTCCTGGCGGACCGGGACTTTGTGGCCCGGGTCGAGCGCAGCTACAAGCGGGTCGAGGACCTGCTCGCCCGCTACCGCAGCCCGGACGGCGCCTTCCAGAGCTACGACAACCTCACGGCCCGGGACCGCAACGCCCTCAAGGGGCCGATCACGCTGCTCGCCGAAGACCTGTCGACGTTGCGCGGCCGACTGGGCTTAGACTGAAACCATTGCCAAGGTGCCGTCCTGTCGTCTTTGTTCGCGGCGACAAGCGGCAGAACGAACAGATCTCGTCGAGCGATGATGCGCTTTCCGTCTCCGGTCCCCACCCGCCGCCGTTTCCTCGGCGGTCTCGGCGCGGCCGCGCTCCTCGGTCCGGCCCGGGCCGAGGATGCGACGCCCACGCCGGCGACCGAGGGCACGCTCGTCGCCCAACCCTTCTACGGGCCCCATCAGGCCGGGATCGTCACCCCGCAGCCGGCCGCCGCCCTCTACGTCGCCTTCGACGTGCTGGCCGAGCGTCGGGGCGAGCTGCCCCACCTGTTCCGGACGCTGACCGAGCGCCTGGCCTTCCTGACCCGGGGCGGCGCCGTGCCCGATGTCCACCCGCAGCTGCCGCCGCGCAATTCCGGCATCCTGGGTCCGACCGTCCTGCCGGACAACCTCACCGCCACCGTCTCGGTCGGCGCGAGCCTGTTCGACTACCGGTTCGGCCTGGCGCGCGCCCGCCCGCGCCATCTCGGGCCCATGGAGCGCTTCTCCAACGACGCCCTCGACCCGGCCCAGTGTCACGGCGACCTGCTGATCCAGTTCTGCTCGAACACGGCCGAGACCAACATCCACGCCCTGCGGGACGTCATCAAGGCGACGCCCGGTCTGCTCGCGCCGCGCTGGAAGATCGAGGGTTTCCTGCCGCCCCACGTGGTGAAGACCATGGGGGCCGACACCGTGCGCAACATGCTGGGCTTCAAGGACGGCACCGCCAATCTCGACGTGCGGAATTCCCGGCTGATGGACCGCTACGTCTGGGTGGGGGCGGGGCAGGACGAGCCGGCCTGGGCCGTCGGGGGCAGCTACCAGGTGGTGCGGATCATCCGCACCCTCGTCGAGCGCTGGGACCGCACGCCGCTCGGCGAGCAGGAGGCGATCATCGGCCGGCACAAGGGCAGCGGCGCGCCGCTCCGGCAGGGCCACGAGCGCGACACCCCTGACTACGCGGCCGATCCGGACGGCGAGGCCATCTCGCTCGCCGCCCATATCCGCCTCGCCAACCCGCGCCTCCCCGGCACCGAGGGCAGCCTGATCCTCCGCCGCAGCTACAATTACTCCCGCGGGCTGACCACGGCCGGACAGCTCGATATGGGCCTGCTGTTCGTCTGCTATCAGGCCGACCTCGCGGCCGGCTTCATCACCGTCCAGAACCGCCTCTCCGGCGAGGGCCTCGAGGAGTACATCCGCCCGGTCGGCGGCGGCTACTTCTTCGCCCTGCCGGGCGTCGCGGGGCCCGAGAGCTTCTTGGGGGAAGGGCTGCTCGCCGCGGTGTAGGCTGATCGCGTCCCGATTCGCGTGGACCTGGCCGCCCGGGGTTGGTCCTGCGCACCGTCATCCCGGGGCCGCGCAGCGGAGCCCCGGATCCAGAGCCGCCGACGCGCCAATGCTTTGCTCCGTCGGTGGTTCTGGATTCCGGGCTCGCCTGCGGCGCCCCGGAATGACGGCATGGCCGGCAGCCCAAGCGAATTCCTGATCGAGGGTCGCGATCTCGATCCTGGCGCGCCGCCGCCGGGTAACGCGGTTCGATGCCGCGAGGCGGGCGCGCCGCGGATCGACGGGACCTGTCACCACGACCCATCCCTCAAGAACCGCCGCGCCGGCGGCCTTGCGCAATCCGGAAGCCGACGCCTACAAGTTGCCGGCTCAAGCTCGGCCCGGATCGAGCAGCAACACGGTGGGGCGGCCTTAAGGCCTTGCTCCCCATGGAGGAAACCGCGTGACAATCGCCCGATGCGGTGCAGCCCTGGCGCTGCTCTGGGGACTGGGTTCGGTGTCGCCCGCCAAGGCCGACGACTGCCCCAATCGCGGCCAGCTCGACGACGCGTATTGTGACGCCAACAAGGATCTCGTCGCCGATGTGCCGGCGAAGACCCGCGATCCCAGCGTCATCGTGTTCGCCTACACGCCGGTCGAGGATCCCGCGGTCTACGAGAATTCCTTCAAGCCGTTCACCACCTATCTGAGCCAGTGCACGGGCAAGCGGGTCGTCTACTACCCCGTCCAGTCGAACTCGGCCGAGATCGAGGCGATGCGCTCCGGCCGGCTCACGGTCGCGGGCTTCTCGACCGGCCCTCTGGGCTTCGCCGTCAACATGGCTGGCGCGATCCCGTTCGCCGCCAAGGGCACCGAGAAGGGCGCCGAGGGCTACAACCTCATCGTCGTGGTGAAGGCAAACAGCCCGTACAAGACGCTCACCGACCTCAAGGGCAAGCGGGTCGCCCATACTGCCCCGTCGTCGAATTCCGGCAATCTCGCCCCGAAGGCGCTGTTCCCCGAGCAGGGCCTGAAACCGGGCGAGGATTACAAGCTCATCTATTCCGGCGGCCACGACAAGTCGGCGCTCGGCGTCGGCACCGGCGATTACGACGCGGCCCCGCTCGCCTCCGACGTGTTCTACCGGATGGTCGCCCGCGGGACGATCAAGGGCGACGATTACCGGGTGATCTACACGAGCGAGAAATTCCCGACCTCGGGCTTCGCCTACGCCCACGATCTCAAGCCGGAGCTCGCCGAGAAGCTGAAGCAGTGCTTCTACGATTTCCGCTTCCCGCCCGACATGGTGAAGGATTTCGAGGGCGACGACCGCTTCGCGCCGATCACCTACCTCAAGGACTGGGCGATCGTCCGCAAGGTCGCGGAGGAATCCGGCACGCCCTACAACAAGGCCGCCTACGAGCGGGAGGCCGCCCGCGAGGCCGAGGCGGCGCGCAAGAAGGCGGAAAGCGCAGGCCAGAAGTGATGGCGGGCTCCGCGCTGCGCGAGGCCGCTCAATCCGCCGTCGTTCCGGCGGACGACCCGCGCGCCCTGGTGATCCGTGGGCTCACCAAGGAATACCGGCCCGGCCAGCCGGTCCTGAAGGGCATCGACCTCGTGGTGCCGGGCACCGGCCTCACCGCGATCATCGGGCCGTCGGGGACCGGCAAGAGCACCCTGATCCGCTGCATCAACCGCCTCGTGCAGCCGACGTCGGGGGAGATCCTGTTCCGCGGCGAGGATCTCGCCCAGCTCTCCGGCCGCCGCTTGCGCCAGGCGCGTCGCCGGATCGGGATGGTGTTCCAGGAGTACAACCTCGTCGAACGCCTGACCGTGATGGAGAACCTGCTCTGCGGGCGCCTCGGCTACGTGCCGGTCTGGCGCGCGTGGCTGCGGCGGTTCCCCGAGGCCGACATCGCCCGGGCCTTCGACCTCCTCGACGCGGTCGGCCTCTCGGGCTTCGCCACGCGCCGGGCCGACGCCCTCTCGGGCGGCCAGCGCCAGCGCGTCGGCATCGCCCGGGCGATCATGCAGGAGCCCGAGATCGTGCTCGCCGACGAGCCGACCTCGTCCCTCGACCCGAAGAGCTCCGTCGAGATCATGGAGATCCTGTCGCGGCTTGCGGCCGAGCGCGGCGTGCCGGTGGTCGTCAACATCCACAACGTGGCGCTCGCCCAGCGCTTCGCCGCGCGCATCGTCGGCATGTCGGGCGGCCACGTGGTCTATGACGGGCCGCCCGACCGCCTGAGCGAGCGGGACCTGCGCGGCATCTACGGCGGCGAGAACTGGCTCGAATGAGCGCCACCGCCGGACCAACCCCCGCGGCCCCATCCCGCGGCGCCGCGTTCCGTCCGAACTGGACGGCGCGGATCGGCTGGGCGCTCCTCGCCGTCTACGCGCTCTACGCCGCCAGCCAGCTCGGCTTCGTGCCCGAGCGCCTCGCCAGCGGGCTCGGTCACGGCCGGCAGTTCCTGGCCCGCATGTTCCCGCCGAACTTCTCGCGCTGGGAGCTGATCCAGTCCGGCATCGTCGAGAGCCTGCAGATCGCCGTGATCGCCACGGTGGTCGGCATCGCGGTCGCCCTGCCGATCGGCTTCCTCGCGGCGCGCAACCTGATGCCGCCCTGGGTGACGTGGCCGATGCGGGCGCTGATCGCCCTGTGCCGCTCGTTCCACCCGATCATCGTGGCGATCCTGTTCGTGAAGGCGATCGGCTTCGGGGCGCTGGCCGGCGTGATGGCGCTGATCGTCGCCTCGGTCGGCTTCATCGCGAAGCTGTTCGCCGAGGCGATCGAGGAGATCTCCCTGAAGCAGGTCGAGGCGGTGCGGGCGACCGGCGCGGGCTTCCTGTCCACGCTGATCATGGGCGTGCAGCCGCAGGTCCTGCCGCGCTTCATCGGCTTCGCCACCTACCAGCTTGATTCCAACCTCCGGAACTCGACCATGGTGGGGATCGTGGGCGGCGGCGGCATCGGCGCGACGCTGTTCACCGCCTATCAGCGTTTCGACTACGACGTCGTGCTGGCGATCCTGATCGTCATCGTCGCGCTGATCATGGTGGCCGAGATCGTGTCGGGCTGGGCGCGGAAGGTGTTCCAGTGAGCGCCGCCGCCGCGACCGTCTCCGCCGCTCCGGTCTCGCGCCGCTGGCAGCGCTTCTCCCTGGGTAAGCGCCTCGCGCGGCTCGCCTTCACGCTGTTCGCGGTGGCCGCCTTCGTGACGAGCCTGCGCACGATCGAGGTGATCCCGGAATTCCTCTACGACGCCCCCGACCAGCTCGCCGACCTGTTCGGGCGGATGTGGCCGATGGATGCCGGCTATGTCGGCCCGACGCTGCGGGCGCTGGTCGAGACGCTGCACATCGCGACGCTCGGCACGCTGATCGCGATCGGGATCGCGGTGCCGATCGGGCTGCTGGCGGCGCGGAACGTGACGCCCAGCCTGCCCCTGAACCTGCTGGCGAAGTTCGTCTTCGTGACCTCCCGCTCGGTGAATTCCTTGGTCTGGGCGCTGCTGTTCGTGGCGGTGTTCGGCCCGGGTCCGCTCGCCGGCACGCTGGCGATCGCGCTGCGCTCCGTCGGGTTCACCGGCAAGCTGTTCGCCGAGGCGCTGGAGGAGGCGAACCGCGGCTCGATCGAGGCGCTGCAGGCCGCCGGGGCCGGGCGGCTCTCGACCCTGCTGCTCGGCTACTGGCCGCAGGTGAAGCCGGCCTTCTGGTCGATCGCGCTGTTCCGCTGGGACATCAACATCCGGGAATCGGCCGTGCTCGGCCTGGTCGGCGCCGGCGGCATCGGCGTCGCGCTCGATACGGCGCTCAACCTGCTCTACTGGGATCAGGTGGCCGTGGTGCTCGCCGCCATCTTCGCCACCGTCATCGCGGCCGAGATCGTGGTCACGACCGTGAGAGCCCGCATGCTCTGAGACTAAGGCGACAGGTTCGCGTGGCGCGTCGACGCCGAGCGCCGGATCCCGCCGGGACCGGTGCTTGACGCTGGGATGCCAGCCATGCCCTCCTGTCGGCAAATAAAAAATCCGCCTCGGAGGAATGTCTGCCATGACGCTGATCCGGTGCTGCGTTCTCTCGGCCGCGATCAATCTGGCCGCCCTGATCGGGCCGGCTTCCGCCGAGCCGATCCGCGTCAAGGTCGGAATCCTCAACGACATGTCCGGCGTCTACGCGGATACCGGCGGCAAGGGCTCCGTCGTCGCCGCGCAGATGGCGGTCGAGGATTTCGCCAAGACCAACCCGGACGTGCAGGTCGAGGTCGTCTCGGCCGACCACCAGAACAAGCCCGATGTCGGGGCCGCCGTCGCCCGCCAGTGGTACGACCGCGAGGGCGTCGACGCGATCCTCGACGTGCCGACCTCCTCGGTCGCGCTGGCGGTGAGCCAGGTCACGCGCGAGAAGAACAAGGTCTTCATCGATTCGGGCGCCGGGACCACGGAGCTGACCGGCCGGCAATGCTCGCCGAACACGATCCAGTGGACCTACGACACCTACGCGCTGGCGCACGGCACGGCCGGCGCCATGCTCAAGCGCGGCGGCGACGCGTGGTACTTCCTCACTGCCGACTACGCGTTCGGCCTCTCGCTGCAGAACGAGGCCACCGCGGTGATCGACAAGGGCGGCGGGCGGGTCCTGGGCGCCGCCCGGGTCCCGTTCCCCGCCACCGACTTCTCCTCGTTCCTGCTGCAGGCCCAGGCCTCGGGCGCGAAGGTGGTGGGGCTGGCCAATGCCGGCGGCGACACGGTCAACGCGGTCAAGCAGGCGCACGAGTTCGGGCTGACCGAGAGCGGCCAGAAGCTCGCCGCGCTGCTGATCTACGCCGTCGACGTCCACGCGATCGGGCTGCAGACCGCGCAGGGGCTGGTGCTCACGGAATCGTTCTACTGGGATCTCAACCCCGGGACGCGGGCCTTCTCCGAGCGGTTCTACCCGCGCAACGGCAACAGCATGCCGACGATGAACCATGCGGGCGTCTATGCCGGGCTGCTGCACTACCTGAAGGCGGTGGCGGCGACGAAGTCGACGGACCCGCAGGCGACCATGGCCTGGATGAAGGCCAACCCGACGGACGACCCGCTGTTCGGCAAGGGCACGGTCCGGGCGGACGGGCGCAAGGTGCACCCGATGTACCTGTTCGAGGTGAAGGCGCCCTCGGAATCGAAGGGCCCGTGGGACCTCTACCGGCTCCTCGACACGATCCCGGCCGAGCAGGCCTTCCGCCCCCTGGCCGAGGGGGGCTGCCCGCTCGTCGGCAAGCTGTAGAAACGGGAGCCCGGCATGCTGCGTGACATCGGAGGACAGGTCGCCTGGGTGACGGGGGCCGGGTCCGGCATCGGACAGGCGGCCGCCCTGGCTCTGGCGAAGGCCGGGCTGCGGCTCGCGCTCACCGGACGGGGGCGGGAGGCCCTGGAGCACACCGCCGAGCTCGTGCGCCAGGCGGGCGGGGAGGCACTGGTCGCCCCCGCCGACATGCGCGTGGCCGACGACGTCCAGCGCGCCTGGGAGGCGGTGGAGGCCGCCTACTGGCGCTGCGACCTGCTGGTGAATGCGGCGGGCCTCAACGTGCCGCAGCGGGGCTGGGACGCGATCACGCCGGCCGGCATCGACGCCGTGGTCGGCGCCAACCTCAACGGCCCGTTCTACGCGTCGCGGGCGGTGCTGCCGGCGATGCGCGCCCAGGGGAGCGGCCTGATCATCCACGTCTCCTCCTGGGCCGGCCGCTACGTCTCCAAGCTGACCGGACCGGCCTATTCGGCGGCCAAGCACGGGCTGGTGGCGCTCTCGGAGAGCCTGAACCAGGAGGAATGCGGCCACGGCATCCGGTCCTGCTGCATCTGCCCCGGCGAGGTCGCGACGCCGCTCCTCGACAAGCGGCCGGTTCCGGTGACGGCGGAGGACAAGGGGCGGATGCTGCAGGCGGAGGATCTCGCCGAGACGATCCTGTTCGTCGCGCGCCTGCCGGCCTCCGTGTGCATCAACGAGATCCTGATGAGCCCCACCTGGAACCGCGGCTATCTCGAAGGTGTGAAGCTCTGAGCGGTCGCGATGAGGGGGCCGCGCCGGCCTCAGCTCAGGGAAACCTCGAAACCGCGCTGCACGGCGGGGCGGCTCATCAGGGTCTGGTACCAGCGCTGCACGTGCGGATACGCGTCGAGGCTGACCTGATGGCGCTCGTGCCGCCAGGCCCATCCGAGGATCGCGAAATCCGCCACCGAGAGCGGGCCCGCCACGAACTCGACCTGCGCCAGGCGGCGGTCGAGGACGCCGTAGAGCCGCCGCGTCTCCTTCTGGTAGCGCTCCAGCCCGTAGGCCCGGTTCGCCGGATCGACGGTCAGGAAGTGGTGGACCTGGCCGGGCATCGGCCCGAAGCCGCCCATCTGCCACATCAGCCATTCCAGCGCGGCGACGCGTTGCCGCCGGTCCTCCGGCACGAACCGGCCGGTCTTCTCGGCGAGGTACAGCAGGATCGCACCGGATTCGAACACCGAGATCGGCGCGCCGTCCGGCCCGTTGGGATCGACGATGGCGGGGATCCGGTTGTTCGGGCTGATCGCCAGGAAGGCCGGCTCGTGTTGCGCGCCCTGGGTGATGTCCACCGGCGTGACCCGGTAGGGCAGCGCCATCTCCTCGAGGGCCACGCTGATCTTGCGGCCGTTGGGCGTGTTCCAGGCGTACAGCTCGATCATCGCGGGTCCATCCCCTCAGGCGCCGGATCGTCGGTCCCGTGTACCGGCCCTGGCCGGTCCGCAGAAGCAGGGATCGCACGGGATACCGCCAGCCGCCCGGCTACCGGCCGCGCCGCATTCCCCATCCGAGCCTAGTTGCGCAGCGGATCCGGCTTCTGGCCGTCCGGCAGGATCTCCTTGAGATGATCGTGCACCATGTCGGCCGTGAACGGCTTGCCGATGAAGTGCGCCCCGTCGGGCATGTCATCCGGGCCCGGCTGGACCTGACCGGACGCCACCACGATGGCGATGTGCGGCCACTCACGGGCGGTCTCCCGCGCGACCGCGAAGCCGTCGCGGGAGCCCGGCATCTGCACGTCGGTGAACAGCAGGACGATCAGGGTATGGTTCTGAGCGAGCAGCGCGATCGCCGTGTCGCCGTCGCTGGCCTCGAAGGTCCGGAACCCCGCATCCTCCAGCATATCCATCGCATCCATGCGGATGAGGCCATCATCGTCGACGACGAGGGCGTAAGGGGTCGAGGGGGCAGGCGAGTCGGTCATCACCAGACAAAGCCCAACCCAGATCAAAGATCCGGGCCGCGCATCGGGCGAGGTAGCGGGCGGCACGCCGGGCGGCGCAAGCGCACCGGTCCGGTCGCCGTCTCAGGCGCCGGTCTGCCCGTCGTCGTACCGGGTCTGCGCGGCGCCGATGGCGTCGAGATGCTGGAAGGCCCAGGCCCCCAGCGCCTTCACCGGCTCGGCCAGGGAGCGCCCCATCTCGGTCAGCTCGTAATCGACCCGGGGCGGGATCGACGGCGTGACGGTGCGGCTCACCAAGCCATCCCGCTCCAGGTTCCGCAAGGTCAGCGTCAGCATCCGCTGCGAGATCCCGCCGATGCTGCGCTTCAGCGCGCTGAAACGGTGCGGTCCGCGATGCAGCAGCATGATGACGAGCACGCTCCACTTGTCGCCGATACGGGACAGGACCTGCGAGACCCGGCGGCAATCTGACGACGGCGAGACGGTCGACTCGGTCACATCCATGTAACCTCGGTATCAAATCTGTGCCGTCTTGCGGCGCCCAGCCAAGCTCATATCATCGCCCGGTCACAAACAGGAACCGGGTTCCGATATGAAACTTCTGCACGTGGATAGCAGCATTCTCGGGGCTGGCTCGGTCTCGCGCGAGCTGTCGGCCCTGATCGTCCGGAGGGTGACGGCGGGCGTCGCGGCGGAGGTCACGTACCGCGACCTCGCCGAGGCGGATCTGCCGCACCTGACGCTGGCGACGCTGCCGAGCGCCCATCCCCGGGCGGCCTTGGCGGGCGCGCTCGACGCGGCC
This sequence comes from Methylobacterium sp. FW102-HT35C08, assembly GCF_058790235.1. Lineage (NCBI taxonomy): Bacteria > Pseudomonadati > Pseudomonadota > Alphaproteobacteria > Hyphomicrobiales > Methylobacteriaceae > Methylobacterium > Methylobacterium sp. FW102-HT35C08. The sequence continues at coordinate 5,087,772 of NZ_JBYTCL010000002.1, forward strand.
GGGCAGTCCCGGCGCGACGCCAGCGACCGGCTCCTCGACGAGTTCCTGGCCGCCGACATCGTGGTGGTCGGGGCCCCGATGTACAATTTCGGCATCCCCTCGCAGCTCAAGGCCTGGATCGACCGCCTGGCCGTGCCCGGCCGGACCTTCAGGTACGGCGCGGGCGGTCCGGAGGGCCTGATGCGGGGCAAGCGCGTGATCGTCGCGCTGGCCCGCGGCGGCTTCTATGGTCCGGACACCGCGATGATCTCGGCGGAGCACGCCCAGAGCTACCTGCGCGCGGTCTTCGGGTTCCTGGGCATCGCGCCCGAATTCGTGCTGGTCGAGGGTCTGGCGGCCGGCGAGCAGACCAAGACCCACGCGATGGAGGTGGCGCGCGACGCCATCGGACAGCTCGCCGCCTGACGGGCACGCTGGTGCTGTGGGCGCGCGGCCGGTGTGACAAACCGCACGCCGGGACCGGCCTCGTTCCCGCATGACCGGCGCGCCGCTTCGGGACGCCGCCCAGACGCCCCGCATTCGAAAAGGTCCGCGATGCCCCTGACCCTGTACGACGCCTCGATCCCGGTGTTCACGCGCGGGCTGACGATCCTGTCGACCCTGCTCGACAAGGCGGAGGCGCACGCGTCCGAAACCGGCGCGGCGCCCGAATCCTATGTCGAGGCGCGGCTCGCGCCCGACATGCTGACGCTGGCCGGCCAGGTGCAGCGCGCCTCCGACACCGCGAAGTTCGGCGGCGCGCGGCTCACCGGCACGCAGGCCCCGTCCTTCGCGGACGCGGAGACCACGTTCGACCAGTTGCGGGCGCGCTGTGCGGACACGATCGCCTATCTCGGCACGCTGCCGCCCGACGCCTTCGCGGGCCGCGAGACGCAGGCGGTCACTTTCGGCGGCGGTGCGTTCCAGCAGACGCTGTCCGCCGACCGCTACGTCCTCCAGTTCGCGCTGCCGAACTTCTTCTTCCACGTCACCACGGCCTACGACATCCTGCGGCACAGGGGCGTTCCGGTCGGCAAGCGCGACTATCTCGGCCCCTTCGACGGCGCCTCCGCGTAGCGCCGGCCGGATTGACCGGCCCGGTGACGGTCGAAAAGACCGAGGCCGCACGCCCCGGTCTGGAATCGGCATCCGGCGCTCAGGCCGAGACCCCGGTTGCGACCACGGTCTCGGTCGCGAAGGCGCGGTAGCTGCGCAGCGGCCGGCCGAGTAGCTCGGTCAGGCGCGCGACGTCGCCGGCCTCGGGCAGCATGCCGTCGGTGAGGAAGCGCTCGGCCATGAGGCGCATGTCGAAGGCCATCCAGCCGGGCATGAAGGCCCGCAGAGTCTGCTCGAACCGGGCGGTGTCGTCGCCGCCATAGGCGACTGGGCGACCCAGCACCTCCGACCAGATCGCCGCGACATCCGCCCCGGTCAGCGTGTCCGGACCGACGAGGTTGATCCGGTCGAGCGGGAGCGGCCCGGGGGCTTGCTCGCGGCGCAGGAGTTCGCGGGCCGCGATCGCGCCGATGTCCCGCACGTCGATCATCGCGAGACCCTTGCTGCCGACCGGCATCGGGTAGACGCCGTGGCCCAGCACCACGTCCTTGATCGTCAGATCGTTGCTGAAGAAGTAGGCGGGGCGCAGGATGGTGGCGCCGAAGCCCATCCGCTCGATCATGCGCTCGACGGCGAACTTGCCGGCGAAGTGCGGCACGTTCACGTAGACGTCGCTGTGGATCACCGACAGGTAGACGATCCGCTCGATGCCGGCCTCCCGGGCGAGATTGAGCGCGATCAGCGCCTGCGAGACCTCGTCGGGCACCACCGCGTTCAGCAGGAACAGGGTGGAGACGCCCGACAGGGCATTCCGCAGCGCGTCGACATCCAGCAGGTCGCCCTGCACGACGGCGATGCCGGCCGGCAGATCGGCCTTGGCGGGATCGCGGACGAGGGCTCGGACCTCCGCCCCCTGCTGGACGAGCTGCGTGACGACGTGGCGACCGACCGTGCCGGTGGCGCCGGTTACGAGGATGGTCATGGGATCACTCCGGGTTGATGTCGTGGACAGCCCGAAGATGCGTGATCCACCCGTGCGCCAATAGACGGTATATTGGGATACACTGTCTCGCTGATGGAACGGATGGATCTCCTCGCCCTCGCCGATTTCAACCTGGTCGCCCGCCACGGCGGGTTCGGACGCGCCGCCCGGGCCACCGGACGCCCGAAGGCCACGCTGTCCCGCCGGGTCGCGGAGCTGGAGGGCAGCCTGGGCTTGCGCCTGCTGGAACGCGGGACGCGCATCCTGACGCTCACCGAGGAGGGGCGGGCGCTCCACGCACGCTCCGGTGCCCTGCTGACCGAGCTCGAGGAGGTTGCGGCGGGGATCGCGGCGGGCGGGCGCAATCCGCGGGGGCGCCTGAGGGTCAGCGCCCCGCTGCTGTTCTCGCAGACCGCCATGGGCCGGCTCGCCGCCGGATTCGCCGGGCGATTTCCGGAGGTCCGGCTTGAGGTGACGACGGAGGATCGCGCCGTCGACATGGTCGAGGAGGGCTACGACCTCGTGATCCGGGTCAATCCGGACCCGGATGACAGTCTGGTCGGGCGGATCTTCCTGCGCGACCGGCTCGTCGTGGTCGCGAGCCCGGGTCTCGATCGCGGCGTGGACGACGCTTCCGTCCCGGCCGTCCTGCGCGGCGGGAGCGATCCCGTGACCGCCTGGACCGTGACGGGGCCGACAGGCCGGGTGCGCATCGCGGTCGATCCGGTCCTGCACCTGTCCTCGCTGATCATGGTGCGCGACGCGGTTCGGGCGGGCGCCGGCGCCGCCTGCCTGCCGGTCTCGCTGGTCGGCCGCGATCTCGCGGCCGGCACGCTGGTGCATTGGGGCGATGCGGACGGCCCGGAGATCGCGCTCTGGGCGCTCTACCCATCGCGCCGGCTGCTGAGCGCGCGGGTGTCGGCCTTCCTCGACCACCTGAAGGCGGCGTTCCCGCTCGGCACGCCGGAGGAGCTGGCGACCTTCATCACAGGCTGAAGGCGGCGGCGCTCCGGAGATACGCCCGGGGCCGGCTTGTCACATCCATAACGTGTTATGTATATCGCGCTTAGGAGCGATGCCATGAGCGCCGACATACTGCACGACCTGGGGCCCCTGTTCCTCGGCAGCCGCCTCAAGCGCCTGTCCGACCGGTTCCAGGGGGACGCGACCAAGATCCTGCGAGAGGAGGGGCTCGGGATTCAGCCGGCGCAATTCCCGCTCCTCGCCGCGGTCGACCGCTACGGCCCCATGACCGTCAACGAGGCCGCCCTCGCGCTGGGCGTCAGCCAGCCGGCCGTCACCCGCACGGCGGCAAGCCTCGTGGAAGCCGGGCTCCTGACCGAGACACGCTCCGACCGCGACCTGCGCCAGAAGGCCCTGTCGCTCAGCGCCGCCGGGCAGGCGCTGATGGCGCGCGCCAAGGCGACGCTGTGGCCCCGGGTCCACGCGGCCGTGACCGACCTGTGCGACGGCCTGACCGGTCCGCTGCTGGACCAGCTCGCCGGGCTGGAGCGCCGGCTCGATGACCGCGCGTTCGCGGCGCGCGTCCAAGCCGGCCCCCGCGCGGGCGGCGAGCGGCCGGCGCTCACGATCCGCGACTATGCGGACGATCTGGCCGAGGCCTTCTACGCCATCAACGCCGAGTGGATCGCGGCGATGTTCGCCCTGGAGGAGAACGACCGCCGGATCCTGTCCGATCCCCGGGGCGAGATCCTGGATCGGGGCGGTCTCATCCTGTTCGTCGAGGCCGAGGGTCTGGGAGTCGTGGGCACCTGCGCGCTGATGACCACCAGTCCGGGCTGCTTCGAGCTCACCAAGATGGCGGTGTCGGAGCGGGCACGCGGATTGAAGGCCGGCGAGCACCTGCTGCGCGCCGTCCTGGCCCGCGCCGGGACGATGGACATCGAGACGCTCTATCTGCTGACCAACACCGCGTGCGCGGCGGCGATCCATCTTTACGAGAAGGTCGGGTTCCGGCACGATGCCGAGATCATGGACCGCTTCGGACGACGCTACGCCCGCTGCAACGTGGCAATGCGCTACGAACCGTGACCGGGATGGCCGCAGGCGGGCCGCCATCATCCAGCGTACCGGCTCCGGTCGCGTGGGTCTTTGATCTGCCGGATGGGTATCATGTCCCGAACCGGCCCGGTCGTGCCGGGCAAGTCTTGCTGCGCAGCCTCGGCGGCTCTGCAGGATCGACGGCAGATCAGTAACGGAGAAGCACAGGTCGACGCCCCCGTTATGGAGGCGCCCTCGGAAAGACGTTCCGGTCTGCCCTGAAAATACGGAACCTCTTTCTGCGGGCCGGGGGATATCTTGGCGATGCTCCGGATGGGCCTGCCGTGATTCATGGGCGGCCGGTTCGTGCAGGGCCGAGCGCCCGCCTTTCTGCCGAAGGAGATCTCCGCGTGACGACCACACGACGCCGGGTCGCGGCCCTGCTTGTTGCCCTCGGCGCCGGCCTCGCGACCGCGACGGGCGCGGCCGCGCAGGCGGCACCCAGGGAGTTTCGGATCGGCTACCAGAAGGTCGGCGTGGTCGTGGTGGCGCGCCAGCAGGGGACCATCGAGAAGCGCTTGGCGCCGCAGGGCATCGCGGTGCGCTGGGTCGAGTTCCAGGCCGGACCGCCGCTGCTCGAAGCGCTCAACGCCGGCAGCCTCGATTTCGGCTTCGCCGGCGACACGCCGCCGGTCTTCGCCCAGGCGGCCGGCAGCACCCTCGTCTATGTCGGCGCCTCGGTGCTGTCCGGCGACGGCGAGGCCATCGTGGTGAAGGCGGGCTCGCCGATCCGGACGGTGGCCGACCTCAAGGGCCGAACGGTCGCGGTCGGGCGCGGCACCAGTTCCCACAACCTGCTGGTGACGGCGCTCGAGAAGGCGGGCCTCAGCGTCTCCGACGTCAAGCCGGCCTACCTGCTGCCCTCCGATGCCGGCCCCGCTTTCGCGAATGGCAGCGTCGAGGCCTGGGTGATCTGGGATCCGTATCTCGCCCTGGCGCAGGCGCAGAACGACACGCGGATCCTCACGACCTCCCGGCAGACGCACGCCGTGTCGGACTTCTTCCTGGCCAGCCGGACCTTCGCCGACCGGTATCCCGGGATTGTGACGGCGGCCGTAGAGGGCATGGCGGAGGCGGCTTCCTGGGCGGAGGCCCACCGGGATCAGGTGGCGCAGGCGCTCGCGACCGTCACGGGCGTGCCGTACGCGATCGAGAAGGGCGTCGCCGACCGCACCGAATTCGGCGTCGGCCCGGTCACGGAGGCGCTCCTCGCCAAGCAGCAGGCGACGGCCGACCGCTTCCACAGGCTCGGGCTGATCCCGCGCGCCATCCAAGTGCGGGACGCGGTCTGGACGCCGCCCCGGACCTGACTCATCGGGAGACGGGGACATCCGCCGTGGACGTCCCCGCGTGACGCTCAGGCCGCGTCCGGCATGCGCTCGAGGAGCTTGTCGAGGGTGATCGGGTAGTCGCGCACGCGGATGCCGGTGGCGTTGTAGATCGCGTTCGCCACCGCGGCGCCGACCCCGCTGATGCCGAGTTCGCCCACACCCTTCGCCTTCATGGGCGAGGACATCGGGTCGACCTCGTCGAGGAAGAACACTTCCTGGTGCGGGATGTCGGCATGGACCGGCACCTCGTAGCCGGCCAGGTCGTGGTTGGCGAAGAAGCCGCGCTTGGTGTCGACGGCCAGCTCCTCCATCAGGGCCGCGCCGGTGCCCATGACCATGCCGCCGATCACCTGGCTGCGGGCGGATTTCGGGTTGAGGATCCGCCCGGCCGCGCAGACCGCCAGCATCCGCCGGACCCGCACTTCCGCGGTATAGGCGTCCACCGCGACCTCGACGAAATGCGCCCCGAAGGTCGAGACCTGCTGCACCTTCGAGATCTTGCCGAACTCGATCGCGTCCTCGGCGACCAGCTCGCCGTCGGCCGCGGCCTGGGCCAGCGGGATGGCGCGGTTGCCGGCGCGGACCTCGCCGTCCTCGAACACCGCGTCGGTGGCGTTGAAGCCGAGCTTCTGCGCGACGGCCTCCCGCAGCTTCACGCAGGCCGCGTAGACGCCTGCGGTCGACGAGTTGGCGCCGAACTGGCCGCCTGAGCCCGACGAGACCGGGAAGTCCGAGTCGCCCAGCCGCGCCACGACGCGGTCGAGAGGCACGCCCATCATCTCGGCCGCGGTCTGCGCGATGATCGTGTAGCTGCCGGTACCGATATCGGTCATGTCGGTCTCGACCGTGACTCTGCCGTCGCGATCGAGCCGCACCCGGGCACCCGACTTCAGCACCATGTTGTTGCGGAACGCCGCCGCCATGCCGAGGCCGATGAGCCGCTGGCCCTCCCGGACCTGCCCGGGCTTCGGGTTGCGCTTGGCCCAGCCGAACTTCTCGGCGCCGAGCTTCAGGCAACCGACGAGGTCGCGGTGCGAGAACGGGCGGTCCGGCTGGTTCGGATCGACCTGGGTGTCGTTCCGGATGCGGAATTCCACCGGGTCGAGGCCGAGCTTCTCCGCCATCTCGTCCATGGCGACCTCGAGCACCGCCAGGCCCGGCGCCTCCCCCGGCGCCCGCATGGCGTTGCCCTCGGGCAGGTCGAGGCGCGCGAGCTTCATGGCGGTCAGGCGGTTCGCCCCCGCGTAGAGGAACTTGGTCTGGTTCACCGCCGTCTCGGGATCGCCGTCCGGCAGGTTGCCGGACGTGCTCTCGTGGGCGATCGCCGTGATGGTGCCGTCCTGGGTCGCGCCGATCCGGACCCGCTGGATCGTGGCCGGCCGGTGGGTGGTGTTGTTGGCGATGAGCGGGCGCGTCAGCGCCACCTTCACGGGCCGCCCCGCCGCCTTGGCGGCGAGCGCCGCCAGCACCGCGTCGGCGCGCACGAACAGCTTGCCGCCGAAGCCGCCGCCGACGAACGGCGCGTCGAGCCGGACCTTCTCCTTGGGCAGGCCGAGCATCTTGGCGAGGCTGCCATGGCCCCAGCCGATCATCTGGTTGGAGGTCCAGAGCGTGACCTTGTCGCCGTCCCAGGCCGCGGTCGTGGCGTGCGGCTCCATCATGGCGTGGCTCTCGTCGGCGGTCGAGTAGGTCGCGTCGAGCGTCACGGGGGCCTGCGCGAACGCGACCTCGAAATCGCCGACCCGCTCCTCGCCGTCGCCGCCGCTGCCCTCACCGCTGTCGGCCGGGACCGGCTTGGCCGATTTCGCCGCCTCGGCGAGATCGAACGCGCCGTCCTCCGGGGCGTACTCCACCGCGACCAGGAAGGACGCCGCCCGGGCCTGCTCGAAGGTCTCGGCCACCACCACGGCGATGGCCTGATGGTAGTGCTGGATCACGTCGCCGCCGAACAGGTAGGCGACGTTCATCACGCCGCGCTCGATCCGCGGCGTGTCGAGGGTGGTGACGATCGCGATGACGCCGGGGGCCGCCTTGGCGGCCGCGGTGTCGATCCGGCGCACGCGGCCCTTGGCGATGCCGGCGCCGAGCACGTAGCCGTAGGCGGCGTTGGGCGCCACGTCGTGGCGCTCGTAGGCGTAGGGCGCGGTGCCGGTGGTCTTGTACTTGCCGTCAATGCGGTCGGTGGGCCGGCCCACGACCTTGAGGCGGTCGATCGGGTTCGGGCCCGCGGGGGTGTCGAACTTCATGGCTCAGGCCCTCGCTTGGTTGAGCGCGGCGGTCAGCGTCCGCTCGGCGAGCGTCAGCTTGAAGGCGTTCTCGTGGGTCGGCTTGGCGTCGGCGAAGACCCGGGACGTCACGGCCTTGGCGCCCTTCGGGAGATCGGCCTCGGCCGCCTCCACCCGCCAGGGCTTGTGGGCGACGCCGCCGAAGGCGACGTGGCCGCTGCCGTCCTTGCCCAGGATCGCCGCCACCGAGACCAGCGCGTAGGCGTAGGAGGCGCGGTCGCGGACCTTGCGGTAGATATGCGTGCCGGCGACCGGCTTCGGCAGCGTCACCGCGGTGATGAGCTCGCCGGGCTTGAGGTTGGTGTCGCGCTGCGGCTCGTCGCCGGGCAGGCGGTGGAACTCGGCGATCGGGATGCTGCGCCCGCTGCCGGAGGCGTCAACCGTCTCGACGGTGGCGTCGAGCACGCGCATGGCCACCGCCATGTCGCCGGGATGCGTGGCGATGCAGGCCTCGCTGCCGCCGATCACCGCGAGCGACCGGTTCACGCCGTCGAGCGCCGCGCAGCCGGAGCCCGGCTGGCGCTTGTTGCAGGCCTGCGCCGTGTCGTAGAAATACGGGCAGCGCGTCCGCTGGAGCAGATTGCCGGCGGTGGTCGCCCTGTTGCGCAGCTGGCCCGAGGCCCCCGCGAGCAGCGCCCGGCTCAAGACCCCGTAATCCTTGCGCACCCGCGGATGGGCGGCGAGGTCGGTGTTGCGCACCAGCGCGCCGATGCGCAGGCCGCCCGCTTCGGTCGGTTCGACCGTGTCGAGGCCGAGCCCGTTCACGTCCACGAGGTGGCGCGGCGTCTCGATCTGCAGCTTCATCAGGTCGAGCAGGTTGGTGCCGCCGGCGATGAACTTGGCGTCGGGCGTGGCGGCGACGGCCGCGGCGGCTTCCGCCGGCGTGCCGGGGCGCTCGTAGGTGAAGGACTTCATGCCCGCGCTCCCGCGACCTCGGTCATCGCCTCGACGATGTTGGAATAGGCGCCGCAGCGGCAGATGTTGCCGCTCATGCGCTCGCGGATCTCGGCCTCCGTCAGCTGGGGCGCGGCCTCGAGATCCGCGGTCACGTGGCTCGGGATACCGGCCTTGATCTCCTCGAGGACGGCCACGCCCGAGCAGATCTGGCCCGGCGTGCAGTAGCCGCACTGGTAGCCATCGTGCTTCACGAAGGCCGCCTGCATCGGGTGCAGGTGGTCCGGCTGGCCGAGCCCCTCGATCGTGGTGATCTCGGCGCCTTGGTGCATGACCGCCAGCGTCAGGCAGGCGTTGATGCGCCGGCCGTCGACGATCATCGTGCAGGCGCCGCACTGGCCGTGGTCGCAGCCCTTCTTGGAACCGGTCAGGTGCAGGTGCTCGCGCGCCGCGTCGAGCAGGCTGGTCCGGGTGTCGAGTTCGAGGTCCCGGCGCTGGCCGTTCACCGTCAGGGTGACCTTCGCGAGGACCGGTTCGTCGGTCCGTACGGCTCCGGCACCTGCGCCCTCGGGCGCGCCGGCCGCGGCGGCGGTAGCTCCCACCATCAAGTCTCTCCGGTTCAGATCATCACGTCGCGAACGCTGCACCCCGATCTCCCGGCCTGGGGCAGGAGAGAGGACCGGCACGGGCCGGCCCGTCGCGGGCGGGATGCCCCCAGGGAAACACCGACACCCTGGATTTGCTCCAAGGTATGGCGCGCGGGCGCGATGATCAGGGGGGCAGGCGCGTCTGCGGCGTTCCGGCAGGAGGGCGCGCGCGGCCGGTCCCGGCGGAGAACCCCGCGCCGGGACGACGATCCTGTCTGCTGGCTCGTGCCCGCGCCGCCCCGGGACGACGCGCTGTGCCCTCCGGGGCGACGGCGGGAACCGGAGATCGGCTAGGAGAGGCCGGGGCCTAGCCCAACGCCTCCGCCACCGCCTTGCCGCAGGCCTCCGTATCGGCGTTGCCGCCGAGGTCGCGGGTCCGCAGCGTCCGCTCCGAGAGCACCCGCTCGATCCCGCTGACGATCTCGGCGGCCGCGGCGTGCTCCCCGAGATGCTCCAGCATCATCGCGCCCGACCAGATCTGGCCGATCGGGTTGGCGATGCCCTGGCCGGCGATGTCGGGCGCCGAGCCGTGGACCGGCTCGAACACCGACGGGTGCACCCGCTCCGGGTTGATGTTGCCCGACGGCGCGATGCCGATCGTGCCCGTGCAGGCGGGCCCGAGGTCCGACAGGATGTCGCCGAACAGGTTCGAGGCCACCACCACGTCGAACCGGTCCGGGTTCAGGACGAAATGCGCGGTCAGGATGTCGATGTGGTACTGGTCCCACCGCACATCGGGATAAGCCTTGGCCATCTCCTTCACCCGCTCGTCCCAGTACGGCATGGTGATCGAGATGCCGTTCGACTTGGTGGCCGAGGTCAGGTGCTTGTTCGGGCGCTTCTGGGCCAGCTCGAAGGCGAATTTCAGGACCCGGTCGACCCCGTGGCGGGTCATGATCGTCTCCTGCAGGGCGAATTCCCGGTCGGTGCCGGCGAACATCCGGCCGCCGGCATTCGAGTACTCGCCCTCGGTGTTCTCCCGGACCACCCAGAAGTCGATGTCGCCCGGCTTGCGGTCGGCCAGCGGGCACTTCACTCCCGGCATCAGCCGCACCGGGCGCAGGTTGGCGTACTGGTCGAACTCGCGCCGGAACAGGATCAGCGAGCCCCACAGGGAGATGTGGTCGGGCACCCGCTCGGGCATGCCGACCGCGCCGAAATAGATCGCGTCGTGGCTCTCGATCTGCGGCTTCCAGTCCTCCGGCATCATCCGGCCGTGCGTCTCGTAGTAGTCGCAGCTCGCGAAATCGAACCAGTCGAGCTGGAGGCTGAAACCGTGCCGCTTGGCGGCCTGCTCCAGCACGCGCACGCCCTCGGGCACCACCTCCTTGCCGATGCCGTCGCCGGGGATGACCGCGATGCGGTAGCGGCGCTGCTGGCCGGTCTGCGGGCTTGTCTCTTGGCCGGGCATGGATCCTCCACGGGTTGCGGCGTTCGGGCCTTGCGGACCCCTGTTTGCAGGCGCCAGGGTGATTGTTGCTCGCCTGTGTGCGGTCAACTCCCCGGCCTGACAATCAGTCGGTTTCCCCCGCCATGGCCCGGCGCTGGCGGTCGAGTTCGTCGCTGTAGCGCTTGAGCGTGTGGCTCTCGGTGAGCAGGCCCAGCACCCGGCGGGTCTCGGGCCCGTCGACCACCGCGAGCGCCTCGCTCTCGGTGCGGTCGAAGGCGGCGGCGGCATCCTTGGCGTTCATGCTGGGCGTCAGGAAGTCGCCGGTGTGGAGCAGCAGGTCGGCGAGCACCGGCTGGGCGTCGGCGGCGGCGTCCCGCGCGGCCGCGTGCGCCTCGGGGACGTTGACGATGCCGGCATAGCGCCCGCGCCCGTCGACCGCGATCACGCGGGAGGGCGAGCCGAGCGGATGCGCCCGCAGGAAGGTGGGCAGCGGCGTCTCGACCGCCACGGTGCCGGGGTCCCGGCGCATCAGCCGGCCCACGGTCAGCGAGCGGATCCAGCCGACATCGTGGGGGCTGCGGATGCTCTCGCCGCGCAGGTGGAAGCGCCAGGTGGCGAAGGAGTAGCCGAAGGTCTTGCGCACGGTCAGCGAGGACGCGATCACCGCCGCCAGCACGACCCCGGTGATCGGCAGGCTGCCGGTGACCTCCAGCGCCAGGAACGTCATGGTCAGCGGGCCGCCGATGATCGCCACGGCGAGCGCGCTCATGCCGATCACCGCGTAGGCCAGCGGCGTGAGGCCGAACTGCGCGAGCGGCGGCACCAGCTCGGGGGCCAGGGCCGCGAACAGCTTGCCGGCGATGGCGCCGAGGAACAGCGAGGCGAAGAACAGGCCGCCCCGGAATCCGGAGCCGATCGAGATCGCCGAGGCCGTGGCCTTGGCGGCGAACAGAGCGGCGAGCGCCGCGATCCCGTGGCCCTGGCCTTCGGCGGCGAAATGCATGTGCAGGGCGCCGTGGCCGCCCGAGAGCACCTGCGGCGTCGCCAGCAGGGCCAGGGCGCCGACGCACAGGCCTCCGAAGGCCGGGGCGGCCGCCCGCGGCAGGCCGGAGGCCTGGACCAGCCGCTCCACCAGGGTCACTCCGCGCATGATCAGGATGCCGAGGGCCGCGCAGACCAGCCCGAGGGCGAGGCTCGGCAGGATCTCCATGCTGGTGACGTGCGAGGTCGTGACCGCCTGCATGTCGCCGAGGTCGACCAGCGGCTGCGTCTCGATCAGCGACCGGGAGACGAGGTTGCCGCACAGCGCCGCGACCACCACCGGCGTGAGCGTGGCGATGGAATAGGTGCCGATGATCAGCTCGAAGGCGTAGAACGCGCCGGCCAGCGGTGCGCCGAACCCCGCCGCGATCGCGCCGGCCGCGCCGCAGCCGACCAGCGTGCGCAGGTCGCTCCGACGCACCTCGAAGGCGATTCCCAGCCGCGAGGCGAGGCCGGAGGCGATCTGCGTGTAGCCGGCTTCCAGGCCCACCGAGGCGCCGCATCCGTTCGAGATGACGTTCTGCAGGGCGAGGTAGACGCTGTCGCGCAGGGACATGCGGCCGCCATGCAGGGCATTGGCCTCGATCGGGTCGATCGCCGGGCGCTTGCGGGGCCCGCGCAGATAAGCGGCGGCGAGGATCACCAGCCCCAGCAGCGCGCCGCCGAGGCAGGGCCCCACGAGCAGGAGCGTCGGCGTCACGGCGTCGGCCGCGCTGAGCCGCGTTCCCGCGGGCAACCCGTAGAGCAGCTCGCGCAGGGTCTGGGTGAGCCAGGTCATGGCGGAGACGGCAATCCCCGAGACGCAGCCGACGAGCGTCGCGAGCGCCACGAGGCCGCCCTCGCTGCGGCGGACGAGGCTGCGCAGCCGTCCCGGGGCCTGGACGAGACCCGCACCGGTCCAGCGCCGACGGGCGCGGCGGCCCGGCCGGGCCTGCGCCCGCCCTGGCTTTTCGGCGGAGGCCTGCTCCCCGCCCGCGGCCGCCGCTGGCTGTCGCGCGCTCACGGTCCGTCTCGTCGCCCCCGGCTCGGCGCGACGCGGTCCCAGCGACGCATCGGCCTTCCGATCGCAGTTAGAGCCCCGGCCGTCCACGTTGCAAACGCACCCGCCCCGGCGGAGCGCGGCTCCGGACCCTGGTGCGGGGCAGAGCCGCCGGGCCATGCCGGCCATCCGGTCGCCCGCGTCGACACGGCGTGACGTCGCGGCCGCCGCATTCCGCGCAGGGCCCGGGCGCCGAATTGGCCCTGTGTCCACCGGCCCCACATCCCCGTGCGCGGATGCCTTGAAAACTGCCGCGGGCCACGATACACCGCCCGCCAGTGCCGCCGTAGCTCAGTTGGTTAGAGCACCAGATTGTGGATCTGGGGGTCCCCCGTTCGAGCCGGGGCGGTGGTACCATCAATTTCGTTCGGCGTTGAAAGGGGTTGGCGCATCGCCAGCCCCTTTCAATTCCTCATCCTGCTTACCAGAGATAAGTTGCAGTAAGCGCACAGCAAGCAGACTGCTTTGGCCTTCATGTTTAGGGCGGCCTAGTTGAGGCGTTCGCTGTCGTGACCGATGGCGCATCTTGAAGTCTAATCTCGCAGAGCGGTATCGTGCCGAGGAAACGGTTAAGCGGTAGCCCATCGTTCGGATGTGAGTGATAGAGCGCAACTATCGCACAACTTGCGCGGGAAGAGATGCGGCTTCTGCTCGGAGATCCTCAGGATCAGCCCCGCATGCGCCTCGATGGCGTGCGAGGTGTGATCACCGCCCATTGGATTGGGCGCGACGTGACCGTCTGGGGCAGACTGCCCGCACCAGCAGCTGGCGCTGGACACGGTGACCCCAAAGCGAGCGGCGGCGCGATGACAGGAGGCACCGGCAGCTACGACAGCTCGCGCAGGTCCACAGACAACGGCGAAGGCATGGACAAATTTCTTCGTCCGTCAACACGCCACCCGCTGGCTCGTCCCCAGCGGCGCGGGACAGGCTCCAACTCATATTCGGCGGCGCCGAAATCACGCTTGGGGACCTTTCCAGTGTGGCCGTGGAAACGCTGCGGGCCGGCGCCGGCAAACAGGTCTGCTCCAGTCTTAGCTGACGCTCCAGGTGGAGGCGAGCTAGTGCGCAGATGCGGTCGGATGCTGCCGGGCGCCTTTACTAAACCCCTGACATCTCGACGCAATTTTTCATCTGGCGTGTAAGTTTTGATTGCGTCTACGTCGAGTTTAGCCCGTTAGGTCTGCCGATCGCTCCGACTCTGCTAGTTCAGTGCCGATCTGCCCGTCAAATCCGGCTTCCAAATGCCTCGGCGTGGCGCGGCGCCTCCAGCACTTTCTGCACCATTCCTACCGGGAGGTGTCACGGGATGGTGCCACAGCACGCCTTCCATTGCCTCCATTAGGCACTGCATGCAGCTCAGCATCCAGCTTGCGCAGGTTTAAGTTCAGTTCTTCGATTCGAGTCTTTGCTCCTTCTAGTTCCTGACGCAATCGCTCCGTATCTTTCGGTCTCGATGCTAATTCAGCAACCTGCTCTCTGAGAGTCTCAATGGCTGTCTTTATAGACTTCACCTCATCGACAGAACTCTTTGCGTCTACAGCTACGTCCTTGTAGGTGGTGGCCACGGTTGTCGCGAGCGAGACAGCGGACATCACGTTCGCCTTAACCGATTCGAAGAAAGAGAATAGTCCGACGACGGTGCCGGCCACCGCTAGGGCGCCCAGGCCTACGAAGATTTGATTCTGCCGCTGCGCCCTCGTTGCGGCCCTCTCAGCTCGAGCTGCCTGCGCCTTCGCCTCAGCGACAGCTACAGGAATTGAGCTACGAATGGGCTGGTTCTTGTTTGCCTTGTCGAAATAGACTTCAGGCGTCATACGGCTTTTTCGCCGCTCCCAATCTGCTAGGCGTGAATGGTCGCTGTTGCCCTCCGGTGCCGCGCCGATGTCAGGCGCGTATGAGGTCTTTGTAAACTCTACCCAGATAAAACCTTCATCGCCGCGAATTGTGTATGGATCCGACGTCAAATTATGGAGTGGGACAAGAAGATTGCCTCGGAAACCTGGGTCGACAAGCGGACCTGTTCCAAGCAGTAGGCCGCGGTGAACGTGCTGAATTCTCAAATTAAATCGCACGCCGATGTAACGCGGCAGCAGAAACTCAGACTCCATCTCAACATAGCTAATCGAATTGGGCGGGAGGGTGAATGTCTGAGATTTCGAGATAGTTTCGACGATCTTGTCGCCGGCGTCATTCCATCGTATGAATATTTTACCGAATCCAACCTCGTAAGATGCAGCCTTTACTCGGTCCTTCTCGTCATAAAACGGAAATATGAGACCGACTTTGTCGACATAGGCTCTTATATGCTCATCGGATAGAAGCGTACGTGGCACATCGACGAGCGGGTCGACGTCGTGATAGCGATTCCATTTCGCGACTGCCTCGTCGTAAAGTTCCGAGGTCGTTTTCTCGTTCGATCCCATCACCTTCCGGCCATCCTCATTCGCGCCACTCACTCTTCCGGTTGCCACTACACCTGTCATGAATCTATCGTACTACGCTTGGCTCTTGTCTCTCGCCCTCGGCATAATAGCCGCGCTGCTTACCCTGCTCCTAGGGACGTTGACGATTCGCGGCTCCGCTGGGGATGCCGCTAAACTGCTGTCCCAACTGCCGACAAGGCCCATGAGCGATGATGCCACCTCGCGCGAGCGCGACAGGGGCGCTGCTCGCAAGGAAGCTCTGGAAATTTCACGACGCTTAGCAGCTCCGGGATTATTCCTACTGAGCGTAGGATTCGGTCTGCTGATCTGGTCGTTCGTGCTGCTCAGCCTGTCGCTCCCCGCACTCCGCTAGTCGCTTCCGGATCTCGTTAGGAACACTTATCAGGTGCCTTGCACTCACTCGGCCCGCTCAATCACCCGCGTTGACGACTCGAAGCGAGCGTTCCTGACAAGTTAGTCGCTCCCGTCCCCACGGCACTTGTGCCCCATCATAGATCCCAGCCACGGCTAGCAGTCGGCGCCCTCGCGCCGCAGAGCGGTTGACGCAAGCCGTCACAGTTCATCATCCGGGTAACCCACTTGTGGCATCGCGACGACCTGCACGGCGGGCCTGTCCGACTCGCTGGTGGAATATGGTGGTCGTAGCAATGAGCCCCAGTGGGCGCCCTTGCTACCGGCTGGTGCGAGCAGGGCTCGTCTTCGGCAAAGCAAAGGGGCAAGTCAGGCCCGTCAGAAGAAGGCACGGAAGCGATGAACTATCGGCACGCCTATCATGCCGGGAATCACACAGAAGTTTTCAAACACGCGGCGCTCGTGCTCCTGCTGGAACATTTCCGGCTAAAGCCTAAGCCATTCATGGTTCTCGATACTCATGCCGGCATTGGCGTTTACAACCTCCAATCGGCCGAAGCTGAAAAGACTAAGGAGGCCGAGGAGGGCATTAGCCGGGTCATCAGCAGCAAGCGCCCGGAGCTGAGGTCCTATCTAGCGTGCGTTTCCGACTTCGTGCAGCGCGGAGAATATCCCGGCTCCCCGGCTATCGTTGCCAAACTGCTGCGTCCGGCCGATCGCTTAATCGCTTGCGAGCTTCATCCAGCGGATGCATGTTCTCTCAGGAGGAACATGGCGAGCACCCCTTGCGTCGCAGTGCATCATCGCAACGGCTACGAGGCTGTCGGCGCGTTCGTACCGCCGGTCGAGCGTCGCGGGTTCGTCTTCATGGATCCTCCTTTCGAGTCTCGCGACGAGGCCGTCAGGCTTGGCCACACTTTGGTGCGCGGCGCCCGCAAGTGGCCGACCGGTTGCTTTGTTGGATGGTACCCGATCAAGGACAACCTCATAGGTGACACAATCTCCAATACCTTAATTGCGACAGGTCTCCCGAACTGCCTCCGCGCAGAGTTCCTGCGGCATCCAATGGATGGTACGCGCTTGGCCGGCAGCGGGCTTGTTTTGGTGAACCCGCCCTGGCGTACAGACGAAGCGCTACGGGAACTAAACGTCGGTCTCAAGCATGCCTTCGGCTACGCCGGGCGAGAGTCCGCCGTCGAGTGGCTAACACCCGCGATTTGATACTAATGGTCGCGTTCGCCTGTGCGGCGCTCATCCTCCGTTGACGCATGGATCGCGACGATCAGATCTCGCCATCTGCACGCAATCTCGACGTGACCACGCAAGAGGGCCCTGTCGGCCCGTGCGTCGATCTCTGCGAGCGCGTTTTCCACGCCGAGTTTGCGGCTCAGCATGGCGCCTCGGTGCCAAGCTGAAGGAGGAATTTCAGGAGTACATGGGCCACCATGACCACCTATTGAGGCGACACGCACCGTCACGTTACGAATTCTTTCTTCAAACAAAATTCTAGACATTACGCGCCCGTCTCACATGCCGTGTGGATCTTAACTCCGTCGAAGGGTGGAGCACTTAGCTGTTGAGTAGGAAGCTTTGGCAGTTGACCCTCGCTCGATCGGGGATCGAAGTCCATAGCCTGGATCTGCCCACGTCGGGCGTACGAAGATGACGGTGGGAACCATGGGGGACGCCGAGGCACAGGAGGCTCTGTGGGTCGACTTGCCCAGCTCCAAACGGTCCGCTCGAATGAGCCGGCCGGTTCGTCCAATGGCTCGCGTAGCGCTTGTTCCACCGGAGCTCGCGCTCGCCTTGCGCCATCCCGAAGGCGCGCTGTTCCTCGACGTCGAAACGACGGGCCTCAGCCACTACTATGACGACGTCACGCTCGTCGGCTTCGAGAAGGATGGGCAGTATCGCGTTTATATCGCGGGCGATGATCCCGACGAGCTCAGGGAGGCACTCGCCGATGCGACGGTCCTGATCACGTTCAACGGCAAACTGTTTGACGTCCCCTTTTTGCGCAAGACGTTTGATGACCTTCGCCTGCCACCGCACCACCTAGACCTCCGTTTCGCTTGCCGTCGCGTAGGCCTGACGGGAGGGCAAAAGGCGATTGAGAGACAACTTAATCTCAAGCTGCGCGAAGGTATTGAGGGGTTCGACGGCGCCGCGGCAGTGATCCTCTGGCATCGATATCTGCGCGGAGACTTGTGCGCCTTGCGCGAGTTAATCGACTATAACGAGGCCGATATCCACGGTATGGTGGAAATCGCGGATCACCTCGTCGAGGTATTTGGGATCGGTTCTGACCTACTCGGGACCGGCGCGTCTTTCTGCTCCCGGCGCCGCGGGACCCCAGGCCTCGCAACCAGCACTGTTCTGCCATGCCCCTCGCGCCTTGCCCGCACGGCTCCAAAATTCCGGGAGCTATTTCGCATTGCGTCAAGCGCTAAGGTGGTCGGCATCGACTTGACCGGCTCCGAGTCCAAGCCGTCTGGCTTTGCTGTCCTTGATGGACATACGGCAAGAACGGACATGATCGCGGGAGACGACGCGCTCGTTGCAGCCACCGTGGCAGCGGCGCCTGCGGTTGTTTCTATCGATTCACCGCTTTCCTTGCCGAGAGGCCGGACGTCGGTCGATGACAACGACCCCGGCCGGGTACGCTTCGGTATCATGAGGGCATCCGAGCGGACGCTGAAGCGTCGGGGGATCAATGTTTATCCCTGCCTTCTGCCCAGCATGCAGAAACTGACGGCACGCGGCATCCGGCTGGCGGATCGTTTCCGTGCGCTTGGCATCCCGGTGATCGAGAGCTATCCAGGTGCCGCGCAGGACATTATGGGGATCCCGCGTAAGGGTGCGGGCGAGCAATGGTTGCGGCTCGGCTTGGAGGAATTCGGCCTCGACGGGGCGTTCACGCAGGAGGCTGTGACCCATGACGAACTGGACGCAATCACCTCCGCGCTGGTCGGGACCTTCTTCCTCGAGGGCAAGTACGAGGCCTTGGATGGCCCCGAGGAGAATGCATTGATTGTTCCCGATGTCAGGGCCTCACGCGAGGGCTTGATCGTCGGCCTGAGCGGCCGGATCGCCGCGGGTAAAACGACAGCAGCCCGAATGCTCGAAAGCCGCGGGTTCGCGTATGTTCGCTTTAGTATGGTGATCGACGACGAGATACGTGCCAGAGGTTGCGAGCCTGATCGAGCCAGCCGTCAATCCGTTGGCATGGAGATACACGAGACCAAGGGGCAGCGGTGGCTATGTGAGCGCGTCCTTGAAAAGATAGGCGCGAGTGCATTTGCCGTCGTCGACGGACTGCGTTGGCCGGAGGATAGGACGACGTTGGCCGAGCGGTACGGAGGTAGATTCGTCCACATTCATCTCGACGCGGCCCCCGATATCAGGGAGGCGCGCTATCGTCAGGATGGAATACAGGGACGCGCCTTCGAGGAAGCGGACGCCCAACCTGTCGAGCAAGCAATTGATGAATTGGGGCGCCGAGCCTCGACGACGATTGTGAACGAGGCCTCATTGGGAGAATTAGAATCTAGAATGATGGCGGTCATCAGTGGGGTCGACGGGAGCGTCGGTGAGGCATGCCTGTATCGGTCGTTGTAGGCGGTCAGTTCGGATCGGAAGGCAAGGGTAAGGTTGCGCTTGAAATCGCCCGCCGCCAGCACGCCGCCGCGGTCGTCCGGGTCGGCGGCCCGAACTCGGGTCATACCGCTGTGGACGCCAAGGGGCGTGCCTGGGCTCTCCGGCAACTTCCCGCCTCGATTCTCACCCCTAATGTCGTGGCCGTACTTCCATCCGGCTCAATCATCGACCCAGAGATCTTACTGGCCGAAATCGCCCAGCTGGAACTTGGGCCAGATCGCGTTTACCTCAGCCCGAGTGCGACCCTCGTCACAGCCGCAGACGTAGAGTCTGAAAGCCGGGCGGGGCTGATTCAGCGGATAGGATCTACAGGATCGGGAACGGGCGCGGCCCTGATGAGGCGCATGGCGCGTGGCGGCGCCCTCCCGATGTTGGCAGAGGACCACGGCGCCCTAGCGCCGTATTGCCGAGACACAACGGCGTTCATGCGCGGCCTGCTCTTGAAGCAGGCGAGGATCGTGATCGAGGGTACCCAGGGCTACGGATTGTCCCTCCTGCGCGGCGAGTACCCCAAGGTAACAAGCCGCGACACCACCGCAGGCACATTCATAGGCGAGGCCGGATTAAGCCCGCTGGATGTGGACGACGTGACTCTGGTCATCCGCACGTATCCGATCCGTGTGGCTGGCGACTCGGGTCCTCTCCCACGCGAGATCACGTGGCGCGAAGTCGCCCGGCGCGCCGGCCTGCCAAACGACTACGTAGAGCTGACGACTGCCACGAGAAAGGTACGCCGTATTGGGGAGTTCGACGAGCGGGTCGTTCGCCAAGCCATCGCCGTCAACCGACCGACGCGTGTAGTTCTCAACCACTTCGATTACGTCGATCCGGGGGTTCGGGAGGGCAGCTTCACCCGCGAAGCGCTCAACTTCTTAGAAGAGGTCGTGGAGCGAGGGATTGGGACGATGGTGGACTGGATCGGGACCGGACCTGCCGAGCTAAGTGAACGATCAGAACTGCTCGGAGCCGCAAGTTCGAAGTGAGCTCCCCAACCGGCGTACAGAAAGGCCCTCACTGCGTGGGTAAGCCCTGCCGCATGCCTCGTCTGTCCAACGATCCAAAAGTGGCGGCAAGAGCCACGCCGGAAAAGCAACGGGTACACAACTGGCAAAGGGCCTAACGCCTCTTCAAGCCCCCTCAGAAGAGCGGCTGTCTGCGCGCTCGCTGGTGCCGTACGATTTAGGTGGTGGTAGATCACAAGGGACTGCCCCCGCTCCCAGAAGAGTCGCAGCTCGTCCTTGAATATGAATTTCCCACCTTTGGAGCCCGTGCGCGCCGTTGCCGCCGTCCCGATCCCATTGTCGGGATCAAAGAACACCAGGTCTGCCGCTTCCGTTGCTGCCAGGGCGGAGCGAAGCCAAGCCTCCCGGTAGGTTGCTCGCCTCACACCAATCGACCTACCTTCGACCGCCGTTCCCGTCGCGAAATCCCCAAAGTACAGCGTTTCGTCCGGGAACAATCCGCATCCCTCGATTGCAGCCATTGAGCGGCGGCCTGACGCAACTAAGTCACGGAGCGTCCGGTGAAGCTCGGGATCAAGGCAGGCGTAGGCCGCGTTCCCAAGATAAGCCACATGCCGGCCATCGCCGTTGTGGTGCTCGTCAGGGAACGTGCACCAAACGATCCCTAGGCGTAAGGCGGTTCTGTCGTTGGCTCCGACCAAGGCGCGAAGAAGGGCGTATTTCCCATAGTCCCCGACGTCGCCTACATACCTATCTTGCATGTTAATTTTTGTACTTTCTCTAGAGCATTGTTGAAGCCCTGAGTCCGTCCGGCGCAGGCCCAGAGGTTTGCTGGTCGCAGTTCCTTCAAGGAGCTAGAGCGCTGTCCGCTAAGGTGAATGCCCGCTGGGCGCAAGAGAGAGCGTCAAGGCAAGAGCTTAGAGGCGTACTCCAACGCAACGCCATCGGGCAGGGCTCCACCCAATAAGCTCGGAGTTCCACAAATTCTACGACGTTGGGTCACCCCAAACACGTCATGGAGCGGATACCAGTGCTCAGCGTCTATCTGCCGTAGTAGCGCTACGGTAGCGACCACAGGAGCGCAGCAGCCCGGCTCGGCGGTAGCGTCTCAGGTTGAAATCTGGACGCGTCGAAGCTCGCTCCGCGTTCCCGCCCCGTACCCTCGCGCGTCCCGTCCCGCTGGCGTATGCTTAGCACCAAGCAGGAGGACGAGATGTCTTACAAGGTGACGGCGAAGCAGCTCGTCGACGTGACGCACGAGTGTCCCACTCTTGAGGCCGCACACGCGAAGGCAATGGAGCTTGAGGGCACGGGACACATAGACGTCCAAATCCGCGACCCGTCCGGCCAAGACCCACTAGACACTGGGGAGGCTGACGACTTCAACGATAAGCACTGACGTGCCCACTGGACCCAAGGGCCAGCGCTGCCCCTCCGCTGCCATCGGCAACGCCATCCGTGTGGCTCAGATCGCCACCAGGGAGGCAGAAGAGGACCTCGGCCCTGAAGGGCTTGAGAAGAACTAAGTTGCGGCCGAGATGGGCCGGAAGGGTGCCGCCGCGCGAGCCGCGGCCATGACGCCGGAACGCCGGGCCGAGATCGCACGGAAGGCAGCGGCCAAGCGGTGGGCCAAGCCGTAGCAAGCATATCTTGCCCACATGCTTGCTTGAGCGCCTATCCGGCGCTATGGTTTCTCCTGTGCTTGCTCAGGAGAGCGCCTATCCATGTCCGAGACGAAGCAAAGCAAAGGCGGCGCGGCTCGCGCTCAGAAGCTCACCCCAGAGCAGCGTTCAGAGATAGCCAAGTCAGCCGCTCAAAAGCGCTGGCAAAATGGCGCTGGCCCCGTGCACCATGCCCTAGATGAGGGCACGGTCGATTTTGTCGGCATGAAGTTCCGATGCGCAGTCCTCGACGGCGAAATTCGCGTCATTTCAGGCACCGAGTTTATGCGCGTACTCGGCATCTATCGAAGCGGGGCGCTCTCCACGCGCCGCTCTGCGGATGATGACTTTCACGTCCCCCTCTATCTCGCCCACAAGAACCTTCGTCCGTTTATCCTAGAGGATCCACGCCTCGTAGACGCCATCCGAAACCCGATCCGCTATCGAGAGGAAGGCCGTGCAGTAGCGGAGGGCATACCGGGGCATGTTCTACGGCGCATACTTAATGTCTGGGTACGTGCACATGGTGCCGGCGTCCTTGGCCCTTCTCAAGAAAAAATTGCGGCTAAAGCCAAGATACTCCTGGATGGCTTGGCAGACACAGCAATCGATGCGCTCATCGATGAAGCAACCGGGTATCAAAACCGGCGCGCACATGATGGTCTACAGAAACTTCTTGCGGCATATGTTTTGCCAGAATACCGCAAGTACGCGACCAAGTTTCCGATTTCGTTTTATGAGCAAATATATCGCGTTATGGACTGGCCGTTTGATGCCTCGTCGACCGCCAGAACTTCTTATGTGGGTAAGCTCACCAACAAATTGATTTACGAAAAGCTCCCACCTGGCGTCCATGATGAAATCAAGAGAAAGAACCCAACCGATCCGGTTACAAAGAGACGTCCCAGAAAGAATTTCCAGTATCTGACTGCAGACATTGGCGACACTCATCTAGAGCGTCAGATAACCGCCGTGACCACACTTCTGCGAGCCACGCCCACTGGCCAGTGGAAATTCTTCGAAATGCTATTCAATCAGGCGTTCCCTCCGACTCAGGGCAGCCTGTTTTTCTCGGACGAGGTAGAACGCCTGAAGAACGCTGGACGGAATGCTTGAGGTCAAGCAAAAAGTTTAGGTGATAGGGGCGTGGATGAGCTGCCCCTCGCGAAGCGCGTCCAGATCCTGAGCATGCTCTGCGAGGGCTCCTCCATGCGGTCAATCAGCCGCGTGGTGGACATATCGACCGACACCGTGTCGAAGCTGCTGGAAGACGCTGGGAAGGCGTGTGCGGCCGACCATGACGCCCACGTGCGAGGCGTCTCGGCCGAGCGGATCCGGTGCGACGAGATCTGGTCGTTCTGCTGCGCGAAGCAAAAGAACGTCGCGGCTGCTAAGGCAGCGTCGGACGGCGCGGGCGACGTATGGATGCAGACGGCGCCCGACGCCGACACGAAGCTGATCGTCTCCTATCTCGTTGGGGGCCGAGATGCTGAGTACGCGGACGTCTTCATCTCAGGTCTTAAAGACCGGCTCACCAACCGAGTGCAGATCACCACAGACGGCCACAAGGGGTACTTAGACGCCGTGGAAGAGGCGTTCGGGGCGGATGTAGACTACGCCATGCTGGTGAAGCTGTACGGCGCCTCACTGACCGGCGCACAGAGTCGCTATAGCCCCGCTGAATGCGCCGGCATCCGCAAGACGACGATGAGAGGCGCCGCGGACAAGGCGCACGTCAGCATGTCACGTCGAGCGTCAGAACCTCACCACGCGGGTGCAGATGCGCCGGTTCACGCGGCTGACGAACGGCTTTCCAAGAAGTTCGAGAACCACCACCACGCGCTCGCGCTATACTTCATATTCTCTAACTTCGTGCGCATTCATAAATCGCTCAAGGTGACGCCCGCTATGGCGGCGGGATCAGCGATCGGCCGCGGGGTATAGACGACAATGCCTTGCTGATGGATGCTGTGGCGCCTGCGGAGGGTAAGCGTGAGCGTACAAGAAGCGGATGGCATAACGACGATGAGGACAATGAGGACCGCACTGGATGCTGCTGTTACCGCAATCCTGCTGCTCGGCGCACAGACTGCCCTCTGGGCGCTGCGGTTCCAGCCGTGGCGGCCTGACTACGGGTTCGGCTTCTTGTTCACCCTTGCGACCCTTCCTCTCTCTGGGACAACCAGCGTGTTCGGCGCACTATGGATCGCGTGCCGCGTTTGCCGCGAAATAGGCGAGCGCCTCACCTATAATTCGAATTGAGACACCACCGGCTCGGCAGTTCCGCTGACGGCGGCTCCGACGGCGTGATAGACGACGATCGGCTGGGCTTCGACAGGGTATATGCCCAGGCTAAGTGCTACGCTGCGGGCTCTACCGTTTGTCGGCCGGGAGTACAGGACTTCGTTGGCGGCTTCGTGGGCATCGGCGCGGGTAACGACGTAAACATCACCACCGGGACCTTCAGTGTCAGGGCGTGCGTTCGTGCGCCATCTGGCCTAACGGGTGATCCTGGTCGACAGGGCCACGCCGGACAATCTGATGATCGAGCACGGCCTCGGTTTGCACAAGGTGCATCCCCTTGCACTGAAGTGCTTAAATGAGGGCTCCTTCGCCCAGGAGGTCGGACCGAAGACAAATCCGGCTGACTTCCGGGGGCGGTATTCCCTATTTCACACGATCCTTTTTATAGCGGCATCATCACTCCCTGATAAAATCAGAGGCCGCTTGCGCATCGACGCAGCTGACTTGTCTTTTTCGAACACCGGCTTGCGGTAATTAAGGTTTCGAGTCCAGCCAACTCGAGCCCCGTAAATTGGACCGCTATCGCGGTGCGGCGTTGAAGGTCGGGAGCGCCAGACCCGCTGGTTGACAGCCTTGAGCACGTAGGTCGATGCATCGGTAATCCAGCCGTTGCGCAGACGAGTGATCGTTTGCTTAGCTGGTCGTACATCGACCTCGCCCTTCCTCTCCAAAGTCTTCATTAACATTCGCGCGAGGCGCTCGCGGTGGCCTTCGGCGTGGACGAGAAGGTGGACATGCTCGCCGATGCTCGTCCACCCCGCCCCTTGTGCAACCCGCTTCGACTCGCGTGACCACAAGGCGGTGAAGTTCGGCAGATCGTCGTTGTCGGCGTACCACTGCCCGAGAGATCGGATGCGCCGCCGCGTCCAGGCATGGCGCTCAATCGGCGTCATCTCGTCGAAGATCCGCGGACGTAGGGTCACAAACGTGTCGAGCGGAAGGCCGATAATCTGGGCAGTGTACCAAGCGTTGCGGCCGCTGTCGTACTCCGCCTTGGAAATGGTAAGCGCCGTTCGGCAGCGGCGTCGATCGTCGCGGGTGGCCTTGCGCTTGTATTTGCGCTTCGGCTTGCGCAGACTGAACTTCTCGTCATCGTTCGCGGCAGCTCCTAAGGGATTGGTCCTTCCCTCTGGCGAGTGATTGGTGTTGAGTTCCGCTGTACCTAATAGAGGAACAGTCACCTCTCGACACGGCGACGAAGGCAGCTCATGTAATGCAAGTGCCTGCGGCTGAACGGCTATTTGATCGTTTTCAGGTGCCGATGAGTGAGCTGCCAGCGTGGCAGAATCTGGATTGCAATTCGGCACGGCGAGAGAACCATAGACCGAGGTCATCGGGATTAAATTCCTTTTGTCTTTTCGATTTCCAGAAGGGCTTTCCGAGGGGTGGGCCCTACCTTCCAAAAAAAAATTGGCCCGCACGCTCGCCAGCTCACCACTGGACAAATTCGGAAGGGAGCACTTCAAATCTCGGCCACAGGCTTGGTAACAAGTTGTGGTTCTTGCTTTCCAAGTGGTGGCGAGCCCCATCCGAGCTCGCCACCTTCGCGCTACAGACCTGCAGTAGCGATATAGCGCATCTGCATGAAGGTCAGGTTGTTTGCAGACGGTTGTCGTTACCAGCGAGCGAGACGCGCTGCTCGTTCCACTCGCGGCCAGCCATGCGGCAGTCTTGCCAGTCGATCAGGTCGCCGATCCTCCAGCCCAGCCGGCGGTCGGATAGCCGGATTGGGGTTGGGATGGCGCCGCGGCTGTGCAAGCGCCGGAAGGTCGTCACACTGAGCCCGACGAAGGCTGCAGACGCGTTGGTGGGGAGGACGCGCCGCCTGGCTACCTCTGGGGGTAGGTCACAGAGCACCCTCACTGCATAAATTCCGGCACCTCCCGGTCACCCGGGAGGAGGTAGTGGGGCTCGGCTCTGTAGCGGTACATCCACCCGGTGAGGTGCTCGTCGAGGTCGTCCAGGTACTGGATGAGGTCGCCGATGCGCCATCCGTAGCGTCGCTCGGAGAAGTAGAGCGGCTCGGGCATGGCGCCCTCGCGCTTCATTTGCCGCAGTTGGTCAACTGTGACGCCGAGGAACGCTGCAGCGTCGTTCGGACCTAGGACGCGGTGGAATGTGATGTCGATCGGGAGGGAGTTGAGGCTGGTCATCTTACTTTCCGTGTTTTCAATACGTTTTGCCCACGCGGGCGCGTCGTCGATTTAGTTGCTTATAGCTACGTTCACCGCCGAAGCGCTCTCGCGTTCGCAGTTGTCGTTGTACGAGTGCTGGCCGGCGAAGTCGTGGCGGCGAGCCGCTGGAGGAGGCATTTTGCGCTTTTTGGAGAGCATCCAGTCGCGCTGCCAAATTCGGCGCATGCAGTGAAGCTCGCCGACCGGCTGATCCTGCTTGAGCCGATAGCCATGCTTCAGGAAGGGTGGCCGCCTCGGCGCTCATCTACACTCGGAGACAAGCACCTAGGGAGAGACACTGCCACAGACGAGACACACAAAAGATCTTGCTCGCTCTTTGTTCACAAATGTAAGCCTCATCAGGAGGCTGTTAGTTTCTCAATGAATTCTGCCCAGCGGTATAGCGCGCCTCGCTTTTCGTCGCGGTACGTGGCGAGATTGTAGACTCGCGCCATACCTTCCGGAGTGTGATTTTTGATCGCGCTGATGATGTGGGGCTGCACGCCGACGTGCTCGGCCATCAGTGTGGTCGCGGTCCTGCGCAGGTCGTGCAGCGTCCAGGGCGCGAGAACGGCGCCTGCTGCTTTCAAGCGAGCGTCCAGCCGTTCCTTGCTATTGCTCCACCCGGAGAAGCCGCCTGCGCCCCGGCCGAAGACGAGCGTGCGCCCGGCAAGACGCGGCTTCTCCCTGAGCAACTGAACCGCCAGCGGAGATAGCGGGATCTCATGGGTCCGGCCATTCTTCGCGCGGGCACCGGGCAAGGTCCATATCGCAGCGTCCAGATCCAACTCGGTTTCCGCCATCTCGCCGACCTCGTTTCGGCGTTGTGCGGTGAGCAGTAACAGCCGGACCATCACGCCGTGGTCGTCGTTGCGGCATGCGTTCCACACCGCCCGGACTTCCTCCAAGGACAAGAACCGCTCACGCGGCTTCTCGTCAGCTGGCTTGTTGGTGCCTGCGACGGGGTTGCCCTCCGCGATCCCCTCGCCGATCGCCCAGGTGTAGAGGCCGGACAGTGCCGAGCGGGCACGGTTCGCGTTCACCTTGCCGGTTTCCGCAATGATGTTGAGGCGCGTGGCCACGTCCACCCGCTTGATCCCGTTGAGGGGCATTCCAGCTAATGGCGCCCAGGCCTTCATAAGATGGCGTTCAACTTCTTGGTAGGACCGCGGCTTGAGCCGGTCCTTCGCCTGCGCGAGGTATTTCGCCGTCACTGATCCAAGCGTGATGCCGGCCTGCCGCCGGGCCTCGGCCTTCTCGGCCTGTGGGTCGCTTCCAGTCTGTGCCTTGGCGAGGATGACCCGAGCCTGTTTCCGAGCGTCATCCAAGCTGAGTGTGCCCACCCGGCCAATGGTGACACGCGGTGTCCGCCCGTCCGGAGTCCGGTATTGCGCGACATACTGTCTGCTCCCCCCAGCGCTGACCTTCACTCCGAAGCCCTTCAGGGCCTCGTCCCAGAAAAGGCCATAGGGCTTGCCCGGCGGGGGCGAGAGGGCTTCAACAACCTGCCTGGTGAACCGCATCTGACCACCCTGGTAAGCGCTTAGCAAGCAACATCATGGGCACGAATGGCCATTCCCGGCAACCTGAAACTGGAGGTTACCTCTATAAATCAGCTAGTTACATCGATGCTGGCCACGTTTGGCCACGAATGGCACCAGATTGTGGATCTGGGGGTCCCCCGTTCGAGCCGGGGCGGTGGTACCATCCATTCAGCTCGACAGCGTAAGGGGTTGGCGGATCGCCGACCCCTTTTGCTTGAACGGGGCCGGATCCGGCGCTCCCGCGGAACCGGCCGATCGCGGCATCGGGTTCGATCCACGGCCCCGGAGCGTGCGCGAGACGCCTCTCCGATCCTGTGATGATCGCGCCCGAGCATGCGCACGGCGCGACGCGCCATCTTCGCCCGTGCGGGCTCCGGAAGAAGGCAATGGCCCGCGCGCTCCCGTGGTCGGCAGTCCGCAGTTGAATTTGCGCGTATGTTATAGAATCGCCTAATTTGACCGCTTAAGGTGATGGCACCGCGGGGATTGACTATTTTCATATGGGTGAAGACCGATATGGATAGCAGGATGCAGCAGGATCAACTTGAGATCGTCAGCGCGCTGGCGGCCTCTCTGGCCGACCGGATGCTGATGGAGCGCCTGACGCGCGGGACGCTTCCGCTGGCGGATGCCGGCCGGCTGTGGACCGCGTCGCTCCTTCTCGAAGAGCACGAGCGCCCGATTCCCGGCATCGTGACGGATGTCCTGGAACAGGTCCGTCACGTCGAGCCGGCCGACGGCGCGGATCCGGAAGCCGGTCCGGACGTGACGGACGCGGACGACCGGCCGGCGCCGCGCACCGGCCGGCTGATCCGGCTGCTGCGCCCGTTCCGGCCGGCGGCCGAGACCTGACGCCTCCGGGGCCGGCGTCTCCCGGCCGGTGACACGGCCGCCCATCTCGTGGATCCGTAGTTTCCCCGGCGCGCCGGGGGCGCTAAGACCGGTGCCGATCGCGGCGGCGGGTCCCGCCCCGCGGCCGGGCTTTCCGGGACACGTGAGATGACCATCCCTGAACGGCGCGTTCGAATCCTGTTCGACGAGGCGGCGATCGCCAAGCGCAACGACGAGCTGGCTGAGGAGATCCTGGCCGCGCGGCCGGAGAACCTCCTCGTCGTGGCGGTGCTCAAGGGCAGCTTCATGTTCGCCGCCGACCTGCTCCGGGCCCTGCACCGGGTCGGGCTCGCGCCGCAGGTCGAGTTCGTGCACCTGTCGAGCTATCGCACCGGAACGGTCTCCACCGGGCAGGTCGAGATCCTGCGCGACGTGCAGAGCGAGGTCCGCGGGCGGGACGTCCTGCTCGTCGACGACATCCTGGAATCCGGCCGGACCGTCGTCTTCGCCAAGGATCTGCTCATGGCGCGCGGCGCGCGGCGGGTGCTCACCGCGGTGCTCCTCGAGAAGCCGGGCAAGCGCGCGGTGACGATCGATGCGGATTTCGTCGGCTTCACCTGCCCCGACGTGTTCGTCGTCGGCTACGGCATGGACGCGGCCCACGCCTTCCGGCAGCTGCCCTTCGTGGGCGTGGTCGATTACGGCAGCACGGATCCCGACCTGTTCGACCCGTGAGCCGGCTCGCATCAGGGCGCGACATTTTGGCCTCTCCGCGCGCGGCGGCGACCGTTTCGGAACGCAACGTCTTGACAGGCGGCGGATCCGTCGGCGTCTGTCGTCTCCTCAAGAGCTAGGCGTCATCGCGGCGGGACGCTCGCGGGATTGGGGACGTTTGCGGGACCACATGGCGCGCATCCTTCTGGTGGATGACGAAGAGACCGTCCGGGGCTTCCTGAAGCGGGGGCTTGAGATCGACGGGCACGCCGTCGTGACCGCCAATGACGGCAGCGACGGGCTCGACCGGCTCAACGAGGCCGATGGCGGCTTCGACCTGATGCTCACCGACATCCGCATGCCGCTCATGGACGGCATTGCCCTGGCGCTCGCCGCCAAGCGCGACTTCCCGGAGCTGACCATCCTGCTGATGACCGGCTTCGCCGACCAGCGCGAGCGGGCGCGGGGGCTCGACGCCATCGTCACCGACGTGCTGACGAAGCCGTTCTCCCTCGCGGACCTGCGCGCCACGGTGAGGCGGGCGCTCGCCGCCTGAACGGCCGGGCCTCCGGACCGGCGCGGCGGGCCGCTCCGCGCGGGACGGCCGTCGGTGCGCCGCAGGGCTGATCCCCTCGGGCGCCGCAGGAGGGGAGGACGTCTGCACGGAGGGCGCGTCCGCTCGTCGTCCTCGGCACCTCGCGGCGCGGCGGCTTTGGGATATGGTCCGCCCAGCGACGGCGCACCGATGCGGCGCCCGCCCGCCCATCGGCTCCGGCCGGGACAGGCGCGGTCCGTGGGACTCTTGATGGCCTGACCATGACCTCAGACACGCGACTCGAAGTCCCCACCGAAGAGACCTTCAACACGGAAGGCTATCTCGCGGCCAATCCCGACGTGCGGGCGGCGGGGATGTCGGCGCGCCTCCATTTCGAGCTTCACGGGCGTCGCGAGGGACGCGTGCAATATGCCGGGCCGCCCGACCCGCGCGTCACGCGCATCACCGTCATGGGCAACTGCCAGGCGCCGGTCCTGGCCCTGTGCCTGCGCACGATGCTGCCGGACGCCGAGATCCACGGTGTCCATCTCGGGGTCATGAGCACCGAGACCGTCGCCGCGAGCGACCTCGTCCTGCTCCAGACCGAATTCGCCGCGCTCGCCGACAACCGGGAGATCATCCCCGCGCGACAGGCCGAGCGCCTGCGGCTCTGGCCGACCTTCTACCACTCGGGGTTTCACCCCGATCTGGTCTATGCGCGGGCGGGTGACGGTCCGCTCGCGAGCCCCCTTCACGAGTATAATTCGGCGCTGGTCCTCTACGGGTGGCTGCGCGGCCTGACGATCGGGCAGACGATCAACCTGTTCCGCGAGGAGGTGTTCGACCGGCTCGGCTATTTCGACCACGCCGCGAGCGCGGATGCCTATCTCGCCGAGGATTTCGCGCGGGCCGGGCTCGACGGCGAGGCGCTGCTGGGCGATCTGAAGCGGCTCGCCCCGTTCTGCCATGCCGTCAACCACCCGACGCTCGCCGCGCTCGGGCGCATCGCGGAGGCGGTGCTCGCACCGACCGACCTGTCCGTCTCGGTGCGCCATGTCGAGCGGTTCCTGGCCGATCCGCTCCTGTCCGGTCCGGTCTGGCCGGTCTACCCGCATGTGGCGGACCGCCTCGGCCTCCCGGGCAGCTACGACTTCAAGGCGCCGGGCACACCCGGCCGCATCCTCGACCTCGAAGGGTTCGTGAGCGGCGCCTTCGCCCTGTACGCGGCGCATGATCGCGCCGCGATCCAGGTCGCCCGGCTGACCGAGCAGGCGGATCGCTACCGCGACCTGGAAGACCTGGCGCGTCCCATACCCCGGCGCAGCGCCAATCCCTACGCGAAGCTGCCGGATCATCATTTCTGGCGGCGGTCGGTGGCGGGCGTTGCGTCGGCGGATCTCGATCCGGTGACGAGGCCCGGATTCCAGCTCACCCCCGCCGACCGGATCGCCACCGCCGGCAGCTGTTTCGCGCAGCATATCGCGCGCACGCTGATCGATCGCGGGTTCAACTATCACGTCACGGAATCCGGTCCGGGCGGCTCCGACCTGTTCACCGCCCGGTTCGGCAACATCTACAGCGCCCGGCAATTGCTGCAGCTCGCCCGCCGCTGCTACGGGCTGTTCCAGCCCCAGGACGTCGCCTGGACCCGGCCCGACGGCCGCTTCGTCGACCCGTTCCGGCCGCAGATCGAGCCCGACGGGTACGCGTCGGAGCAGGCGGTGGCGCAGGCCCTGCCGCCTCACCTCGCCGCCGTGCGGCGGATGTTCGAGGAAAGCCACCTGTTCATCTTCACCGTGGGACTCACGGAGATCTGGGAATCGACCGTCGACGGCGCGGTCTTCCCGGTCGCCCCCGGGGTGGTCGCGCTGCCGCCGGACCCGTCCCGGTATCGGTTCGTGAACATGAGCGTGGCGGAGGTGCGGGCGGATCTGGCCGAGTTCATCGGCCTCGTCCGCCAGCACAATCCGGACCTCAAGATCCTGCTGACGGTCTCGCCGGTGCCGCTCGTCGCCACGTATGAGGACCGGCACGTGCTGCAAGCCACGACCTACAGCAAGTCCGCCTTGCGGGCGGCCGTGGACGAGATCTGTCGGGACCACGCGGCGGTCGATTACTTCCCCTCCTACGAGATCATCACCAGCTGGCACAACGGCGGCGCCTATTTCGAGGCCGATCTGCGCTCGGTCGCGGAGAGCGGCGTCGCCCACGTGATGCGGGTCTTCGAGCGGCATTACCTGCGGACCGTCGACCGGCCGGCGGCACGTCAGGATGCGGCGCTGCGGGCCGAGTTCGCGCGCGCGTCGAAGATCCTCTGCGACGAGGAAGCTCTGGACACGGGGCGCTGAGAGGTTCCGATCGCGGGCCGGTGACGCGGTCGGCGCTCCCGGGACTGGGCTTGATGAGCCGATGCGGCACGCGCAACGCAGCGGGCGGGATCGGGCGTCCCTGCCGGCGCGTTCGGCTCCGGCCCGCGCGTTTGAGCCGGCTGTGTTCAGGCGAACTTAAACATTCCCCTTAGGCGGGACTTCATGAAAGCGTGGCAGTCTTTGTCTGATCAGATCAGGCCGAGCACAGTCACGCCATGTACCGCCGGGACCGGGAGATCGATGCGCCGCCGCTCCACCCAGACCGGTACGAGTGGGACGCCTCGGAGCCGGACTGGGCCGCGGACCGGGACGGGCCGCGGCCCGCGCGGGCGGGGGTCTTCGGCCGGCTCGGCGCGCTCCTGAAGTTCGCGACCCTGGCGCTGCCGGCGGCGTTCTTCCTCTACGGCAGTCTGGCCGATTGCAGCGGGCGTCCCGCCGCAGGCTGGCTCGGGCTCGTCGGGGCCGGCGCTTGCGCGCGCAGCGAATTGCTCGGCAGCGTTCTCTCGATGCAGGACAATTTCGCGTTCCTGAAGCGCCTGATCGACTGACAGTGCCTCGCAGGAGGCCGGGGCATCCGAAGGCCTTCTCCTGAACGCGACGGTCCGACGGATGGCGCGTGAAAGCCCGTCGCGCCGCGCCGCTGCCCCCCGACCCGATCCGCCTCAGCACCCCCGTTCCGCGAGCCCGCCATGTCCAGCCGCTCCCTCACCCCCGCCTCCGGCAACACGCCCGATGCCGTCGAGGAGGCGCAGTTCCGCGCCCGTATGGCGCGGGTCGGGCCTGATCGGGGTGGGCGGCGTGCGCACCGGAGCGGCGCCTCCGGACGGGGCCGCGGCGTCCGGCTCGGCTGGAAGGGCTGGCTCGTCGTCGATGGTCTGGTCGTGCTCTTGGTCGTGGCCGGCGTGGTCTCCTGGCCGCCGGTCCAGGCCTGCCGGCATCAGGATCGGACAACCGGGTTCTACGCAGGGGATTCCCTCGACAAGTGCATCCGGCGGGGCATCGCCGCCCGGATCGACTTGGCCGACCAGCGCATCAAGAGCCTGATGCGCGGCTCCGGCCACTGAACGCGCCGTCCTGATCACCCGAGCCAGGGCGGCCGGCGACGAGGGCTGACCGCGCCCGATCGGTTCTTCCGCAGGCTCGGTCCCGACGGCCGCGGGCGGTGCCGTCGCGGATCGAGGCCGGCGCGCCCGTTGGACCGTTCCGCGACGCAACCCGGTCGGATGCGGGAGATCTCGGGCATCCGAAAGACACCCCGCGCGCGAGCGGTCCCGATGCGTGTCGGACCGGGGCCGTCCGGGGCGTTGGCTGCTCGAGCGCGCAGGCCGTGCGCGCGTGAAGCCGGCCGCTCGCCTGCGGCTTTCGACCCTGCCGAACGAAACATGAGCGCGCGGGTCGGCGCTCCATCTGCGGCTGACACCCGGGTGTGGCGCCCACGCCCGCCGGCGCCGGCGCGCGTTGGGCTCGCAGCCTCACACCTCGCATCGCGCGCCGCGGCGTCGAGAGCGGCGAGCGTCTCGGACGCTGCCGCTGCATCGTGGAGCGCCTCCCGGTCTGGCTCGCTTCCGCCATCGCGCCAATCGCTGCCAGCGACCCGCCGATCACTGGTGCGCTTCATCCGCGCCTGCGCCTGCCTTGGCCGGTCCTGGGCGAACGGGTTTGGCCCCGATCCCGAGGGTGGCGATCTCCTCCCTCGTCGCCAGGGCAAAATATCATTCCTCGCGACCGGCGAATTATGACAGCACATTTTCTCACGTCTGTGGAATAGATGAAGCATAAGACAAAATGAGACGGGCAAGTTCGGGCGCACAAGAAATCATCTGCAGGAAAAACAATTCACGAGCCTGCGGAGATGCACAGAATAGAGCGGGTGAATCGTCGAAATCGGTTCGTCTGCTGGCACGCCGGCGTCCGTATTGCTGAGGCAGGGTCGCGCACTACGGATCAATACCTGTGTTCACGGTCCGAAGCCGTCTCGTCCCGCTGCTCGTCGTCAGGCTCCGAGAGGTACGACGCCCGCATGTCGCGAACCATCCGCTTCAACGCCTTCGACATGAACTGCGTCGGTCACCAGTCGCCGGGCCTGTGGGCCCATCCGCGCGACCGGTCGTGGCAGTACAAGGATCTGGAATACTGGCAGGATCTTGCGCGGACGCTGGAATGCGGCATCTTCGACGGAATCTTCATCGCCGATGTCGTCGGCTATTACGACGTCTACAAGGGCTCGAACTGGCACGCCCTGCATCAGGCGGCGCAGATCCCGGTCAACGATCCGCTCCAGCTCGCCGCGCCGATCGCGCTGGCCACCGAGCATCTCGGCATCGGCATCACGGCTTCGACCTCCTTCGAGCACCCCTACACTTTCGCGCGGCGCCTCTCGACGGCCGACCATCACACAAAGGGCCGCGTCGGCTGGAACATCGTCACCTCGTATCTCGAGAGCGGTGCGCGCAACCTCGGGCAGGAGGGGCTGAAGCGCCACGACAACCGATACGAAGTCGCGGCCGAGTATATCGAAGTCTTGTACAAGTTGTTTGAGGGCAGCTGGGAGGACGGCGCGGTCCTGCGCGACCGGGACCGGCGGATCTTCACCGACCCGGCCAAAGTCCACGAGATCGGTCATCGCGGTCGGCACTTCACGGTGCCGGGCTACCATCTGTGCGAGCCCTCGCCGCAGCGCACGCCGGTGCTCTATCAGGCGGGCGCTTCGGGGCCCGGCAAGGCCTTCGCGGCCGCCCATGCCGAGTGCGTGTTCGTCGCCGCGCCGCTCAAACCGATGCTCAAGGCCTACGTGGCCGACGTGCGCGCCCAGGCACAGGCCGCCGGCCGCTCGCCCCGCGACGTGCTGATCTACAACCTCACCACGATCATCGTCGCCGAGACCGACGCGGCCGCGCAGAAGAAGTTCGAAGAGTACCAGTCCTACGCCTCCTATGACGGCGCGCTGGTATTCATGTCGGGTTGGAGCGGTATCGACTTCGGTCAGTACGCGCCGACCGACCTGATCCGGAAGGTCGAGACCAACGCCATCGTGTCGATGGTCGAGCACTTCTCGTCGTCCGAGAAGCCGTGGTCGATCGCGGAACTCGCCCGCTGGGGCGGCATCGGCGGGATCGGGCCGGTCTTCGTCGGCTCGCCCGCGACGGTGGCCGACATCCTCCAGGAATGGGTCGCCGACACCGACGTCGACGGATTCAACCTCGCCTACGCGGTCACGCCGGAGAGCTTCGAAGATGCCGTGAACCTGCTGGTTCCGGAACTGCAGCGGCGCGGCGTCTACCCGAAGGCCTACCACCCCGGAACCTTGCGCGAGAAGCTGTTCGGCCGGGGCCCGACCCTGCCGGAGGCCCATGCGGCCCACGGTTTTCGCGATATCGAAGCCGTGAAGGCGCGCGAGGCGGCGCTCCGCCCCGCCGCCGCGGCCGAGTGAGGGGGCCCCGTGTCCGCCCAAGGACGCGCAGACCGGGCCATCCGGCGGCACCCCAATCCTCCACCCCGCGAAGGTTGCGAAACCGATGATCCTGTCGAATCCCGCGCCATCACCCGGCCAGGCCGCGAATGTCGAGCCCGTGGATGCCGCCACGGCGGCCGCGCCCTGGCCCCCCGAACGCGCCGCCCGCGGCGCACCGCCGAGCCCCCGCTACGGGGCCCTCGCAGCCCGGTTCCGGCCGATCTTCGCCCGGATCCGCGCGGGCGCCGCCGCCCGCGAGGTGGAGCGGGTGCTGCCCTACGACGCGATCGGGCAGCTGAAGGCGGCCCGCTTCGGCGCCCTGCGCGTGCCGGAGGCGGAGGGCGGCCTCGGCGCCAGCCTGCCGGACCTGTTCGAACTGCTCGCCGAATTGGCCCAGGCCGATTCCAACCTGCCCCAGGCCCTGCGCAACCATTTCGGCTTCGCGGAGGACACGGTCGGCAGCCCCGACGATCCGCGCCGCCGGCACTGGATCCCGCGTATCGCGGCCGGCGACCTGTTCGGCGGGGCTTGGTCGGAGACCGGGTCGGCCGTGGTCGGAACCTTCGAGACCCGCATTTATCGCCAGGGCGACGGCTGGAGGCTGACGGGGCGGAAATACTACACCACCGGCTCCCTCTACGCCGACTGGATCGACGTGGTCGGCACCGGCGAGGGCGGAGAGGAAACCTCGGTGGTGGTGGCCGCGAAGGGGCCGGGCGTCACGATCGCGGACGATTGGGACGGGTTCGGCCAGCGCCTGACCGCCAGCGGCACCGCCACGTTCACGGAGGCCCTCGCCATCGGCGAGCCGTTGCCCACAGAGGTGCGCTTCGCCTACGGGACGGCCTTCTTCCAGGCGGTCCACCTCGCGACGCTAACCGGCATCGCCCGGGCGGCCGCCGACGAGGCGACACGGGCCGTGCGCGAGCGGGCGCGGACCTATTCCCACGCGGCCGGGCCGCGGCCCAGCGCCGACCCGCAGGTGCTTCAGGTGGTTGGTCGCGCGCACGCGCTGGCCTACGCTGCGGGCGCCCTCAACCGCCAGGCCGCGGAGGCGGTGCAGCGGGCCTACGAGGCCCGGATCGGGGGCCTGCCCCAAGCCGAGGTCCAGGCGGTCAACGTGGCCTCGGAGATCGAGCTGGCCCAGGCGCAGACCGTGCTGACGAGCCTCGTGCTGGACGCGACCACGATTCTGTTCGACGCGCTCGGCACCTCCGCCACGAGCCGCCGCCACGCCCTCGATCGGCACTGGCGTAACGCGCGGACGATCGCCTCGCATAACCCGCGGATCTTCAAGGACCGCATCGTCGGTGACTTCGCGGTCAACGGCACCGAGCCGCCGTTCCAGTGGAAGATCGGGCAGGTGCTGCCCCCGCGCCGTAGGAGCAGGGGGAGCCATGTTCGCGCGTTCCAGTCTCTGGGCCGCCCTCGCGGCGCTCGGCCTCGCGACAGCCACCCGGGCCGCCGACTCGGGCGCCCCGCCGCCCTTCGATCGCGGGGGCGTCAAGGTCGCGCTGGTCCGCTACCTGTCGGCCGGCGATTTCTACCAGGCCTACGAGGCCGGCGCCCGGGCGCAGGCCAAGGCGCTGGGCATCGATCTGCGGATCTTCCCTGGCAAGCAGGACGCCGCCCTGGAGCGCGTGCAGGTCGAGCAGGCCATCGCGCTCGGCGTCCGGGCGATCGTGATCGACCACGGCCTGCCGGAATCGCTCAAGGATGTCGCCCGGAAAGCCGTCGCCGCCGGCATCAAGGTTGTGGCCTTTGACGTGAACCTCGACGATCCCCGGATCCCCCAGGTCGAGCAGAGCGATCAGGCGCTCGCCCAGAAGGCGCTGGACCAGATCGTGCAGGAGAACGGGACCAGCTTCCAGGCGGCCTATGTCTATGTCGCCGGCTTCGCGCCGCTCGATCGCCGCGACGCGGTCTGGACCGCCTTCAAGACCGCGCATCCGGGCGTGATCGAGAAGGCCCGCTTCGGCACGGTCAGCGACACGACGGCGAGCGCGGTCGCCGACCAGGCCAAGGCGGCGCTCCGGGCCAATCCGAGCATCACGGTAATCTTCGCGCCCTATGACGAGTTCGCCCGCGGGGCGAAGCTCGCGGTGAACGAGCTGAACCTCGCGAACCAGGTCAAGATCTATTCGGCCGACGTCTCGACCGCCGATATCGGCGAGATCACCGAGCCGCATAGCCCCTGGGTCGCCACCGCGGCGACCAACCCGGCCGTGGTCGGCGCCGTCTCCATCCGGGCCGCGGCGCTCGCCCTTGCCGGGCAGGGTCCCGGGCCCCGGATCACCGTCGAGCCTGTACTGCTGACGCAGGGGGCGCTGCGGGAGGGCGGCGTGCGGACCATCGCGGACCTCAACGCCCGGATCCCGGCCTTCGGTCGCTCTGAGGCCGCCAGCGCCGCCTGGATCCCGCAGCCGCGCTGATCGCAGCCTGTCAGGCCCGCCGCGGGGCGAGACCGTAGGTGACCGTCAGGGCGCCGATCAGCACGGCGCCCTTGATGAGATCCTGGAGGTAGTAGGGAGCGTTCAGCATCGTCAGGCCGTTGAGCAGAACGCCCACGAAGACGGCGCCCACGACCGTCCCGAGAATGTTCGGCCGATTGGCGCCGAGCACGGCATGGCCGATCAAAGCCGCCGCGACGGCATCGAGCATCAGCCCGTTGCCGGCCGAGACGTCGCCGCGGCCGATGCGGGCGGCCAGCAGGATGCCGCCGATGGACGCCACGAGGGCGGAGATGACGTATGCGGAGACCCGGTAGAGCTGAGTCGGCGCTCCGGCGAGCCGGGCTGCGAGTTCGTTGCCGCCCACCGCGTAGAACACCCGGCCGAAGCGGGTCCACTCCATCACGAGCCAGAGTGCGGCCGCCACGACCGCGAGGACCAGAACCGGGACCGGCAGGATATCCCAGAACCGGTGCCGGCCCAGCGCCAGGAAGGCGTCGTTGAAGGTGCCCTGCGCGACCGATCCGTCGATCAGGATCATGCCCGGCGCGATCGAGCGACCACCGGTCGGGACCAGCTGGAGGCCGGCCAGCAGGAACAGCATGCCGAGGGTCGCCAGGAGGTCGGGGATGCCGAGCCGGACGATCAGCACGGCGTTGCCGAGGCCGACCAAGATGCCGAGCCCAAGGCAAAGCAGGAGGGTGCTCCCGGTCGAGCCATCGAGCACCACGAGGCTATAGGCGGCCGCCATCTGCACAAAGGCGGCGAGCCCTCCGACCGAGAGGTCGAAGCCGCCGGCAATCATCGTGACCGTCACGCCCAGGCCGAGCAAAGCCACAATGGCGACGGCCTGCAGGATGCTGAACAGGTTGCTGACGCGCAGGAAGGCGGGCTCGGCGACGGCGAAGACCGCCACCACGCCGGCGAGCAGGATCAGGAGCCCGTAATCGATGGCGAGCCGGCGCAGGGACAGGGTCACGGTCGCAAAGTGGGCGGGCGATGGCATGGCGGGGTCTCGGCAGAGCAGAATGACGGGGTGTCGCCCAAGGCCGTCGTGCCGGTCTCGGCGAGATCGGCGGCCTCTCCGACCACGGCACGCTCCGCCATGACGAGGACCCGGTCGCCGATCGCGAGGGCCTCTTCGAGGTCGTTGACGAACACGATCGTGGCGCGGTCCCGCGCGGCGGACCGGATCGCCCGGACGATGTCGTCGCGCGCGCCGAGATCGATGCCCTGGAACGGCTCGTCGAGCAGCAGCAGCCGCGCCGGCTCGGCGTGCCAGCGCGCCAGGACGACCTTCTGCTGATTGCCGCCCGATAGCGCCGAGGGCAGGTCCCCGGGACCGCGCGCCCGGATGCCGAAGGCGGCGATGCCCGCATGCGCCGCTCGGCCGCCCGCGCCACGAGGCCGGTTCTGCTCCAGCGGTCCAGGAAGGGAAAGCCGATCGTGCCGGCGATGTGCGCGAACGGCACGGTGGCCGGGAAGAAGGTGGTCCGCCAGCGATCCTCGCCAGCCATGAACACGCCGTGCCGGATCGCGTCCCGGGCCGAGCGCGGCCGCCAGGGGCGGCCGTCGAACTCCATCCGGCCGGCCGCGAGAGGCCGGAGCCCGAAGATCGCGCCGGCCAGCGTCGATTTCCCCGCGCCGACCGGCCCGGTCACCGCCACGACCTCGCCCGCCTGCGCGACGAGATCGAACGGCGCCGCGCCTGGCGCGAGCCATGCCCGGGACAGGCGCAGGATTGTCCCGGTCGCCGGCACCGGACTGCGCGGCGTTGCCTGCCCGACCGCGCGGCCGACCATCGCGCGGAGCGCGGCGCCGAGATCCAGGGGGCGCTCGAACCGGCCCGCGACCCGGCCGTCCCGCAGCACGACGACCCGGTCGGCGATGCGGCACAGATCGCCGGTCCTGTGCGAGATGTAGAGGAGCGCGACGCCGCGGCACTTCAGCCGGTCGAGGACCGCGAACAGGCGCTCGGATTCCGGGGCCGAGAGGCTGGCGGTCGGCTCGTCGAGGATCAGCACGGCCGGGTCGTGCGCGACCGCGCGGGCGATGGCGACGAGCTGGCGCTCGGCGAGGGAGAGCGTTTCGAGCGTGCGGGACAGGTCGATCTCGAGGCCGATCCCGGCTGCGATCGCCGCGGCGGCGCGCCGGCTCCGCCGGCCGCCCATCCAGACCGGCGCGCGCACCGCGCAGACGCGGTCGAGCAGGAGATTGTCGGCGACCGAGAGGGTCGGGACGCCGACATCGGCGATCGACTGATGCACGGCGACGATCCCGTGCGCCCGCGCCTGCCCCGGCGACGCGAACGCCGCTGCCGTCCCGCGGATGCTGATGGAGCCCGCATCGGCCCCGTGGACGCCGCAGAGGATCTTCACCAGGGTCGACTTACCGGCACCGTTGGCGCCCATCAGGGCGAGGGCCTCCCCGGCGGCGAGGTCGAAGGTCACGTCCGCGAGCGCCCGGGTCGATCCGAAGCACTTCGTCAGACCGCGCACCGCCAGCACCGCGGGCCTGTCCGGCGCCGGATCGGCCCACCCCGACACCTCAGCCCGCCCGGCCCCGGCCCGCGAAGGCCAGGATCAGGGTCAGGAGGATCAGCACCCCGGTCCCGACCTGCTGCCAGTAGAAGTTCCAGCCGATCAGCAGCAGGCCGTTGGTCATGAAGCCGAACAGCGCGACGCCGAGCAGCGTGCCGGGGACGTTGGCCCGCCCGGTGCGGCTGAGCGCGGTCCCGATGAAGGCCGCGCCGATGCTATCGAGCAGGTAGGCGTTGCCCGCGTAGGGCACGTAGGCGTTCACGTGCGCCGAGAGCAGGATGCCGGCGACCGCTGTGATCGTCGCGCTCGCGACGTAGATCAGCGCCAGGATGCGCCGCACCGGCAGGCCGGAATAGAGCGCGACCGGCGCCTGGACGCCCACGGCCAAAACCTCGCGGCCGAACCGTGTGCGCCCCAGGAGCAGCCCGATGCCGACGCCCAGCACGAGCACCAGCCACAGGGCGAGCGGGACGCCCAGCCAGGTGCCGTGCCCGATGAAGGCCAGCGCCGGGGTGATCCGGCCGGCCGGGACGTAGACCGGATTGCCGCCATCGGTCGCGAGTTGCTGCAGGCTGTGGCCGATGAACAGGGTGCCGAGGGTCGCGAGGAACGGCGTGATCCCGAGCCGGGCGATCAGCAGCGCGTTGAACAGCCCCGTGCCGATCCCGGCCAGAAGTCCGAAGAACACCGCGAGGGCGACCGGCTGCCCGGCGCTCGCCGCCGCGATGAAGGCGAGGCCGCCGAGATCGACGGCAGTGCCGACCGACAGATCCGTCCCGCCCGAGGCCACGGCCAGCGTCATGGCGAGCGCCACGATCGCGGTCAGGGCCACGCTGTTGACCAGCACGCCGGTGACGTTGGCCATCGTGAGGAAGCCCGGCGCCAGGGCCGAGAACACGGCGAGCACCAGGGCCAGCATGGCCGGCAGCCCGAACCGCAGAAGCTCCGCCGCCGGGATCGGCCAGGACGGTCGTGCTCGCGTGAGGCTCATGCGACGCGCCCCCGGACCCGCCCGACCCCGACCACGGCGAGGATCAGCGCGCCCTCGATCCCGTTCACCCAGTAGGTCGAGACGTGCAGCAGCTGGAAGCCGTTGGTCAGGCTGCCGAGGAACAGGGTCGCCAGCAGCGTGCCGGTGATCGTCGGCACGAAGCGGCGCGAGACCATGAAGCCGAGGAAGGCGGTTGCCACCACGGGCAGCAGCATCTCGGACGACCCGCCGGTGGCGCTGTTGAGGAAGGCCACCGACGCGATCCCCGCGACCCCGCCGAGCAGCCCGCTCGCGATGTACGATCCGGCCACGTAGCGCCCCGTCGCGATGCCGGCCGCCCGGGCCGCCGCCGGGTGGCCGCCGACCGCCTCGGACCGAAGGCCCAGCGGCGTCACGCGCAGCAGCGCGGCAAGGCCCAGCGCCAGGGCGAGCAGGAGCCAGCCCAGGACCGGAACGTCCAGTGGGCCGGTGCCACCCAGCGCGTCGATCAGGGGCGAGGACGCGGGGATCGTGGTGTTCTCGGTGAGCACCAGTTCGAGCCCGGCGCAGATGTTCATCACCGCGAGCGTGGCCAGGAGCGGCGGGATCCGCAGCCGCAGGATCGACCCCGCGTTCACGAGGCCGACCGCGAGGCCCGTGCCGAGGGCGGCGGCCGCGCAGGCGGGATCGCCGTAACCGGCCTGGTTGAGGCTCGCGAACACGGCGGACGAGAGGCCGAGCGTCCCGGCGAGGGAGAGGTCGATGCCGCCCGCGATCACGTCCGTCCCCCCGGTGATCAGGACCAGCGTGAGGCCGAGGCTCAGGATGCCGAGCACCGCCGACTGCGACAGGATCAGCCCGAGATTGGTCGGATCCAGAAAGGCCGGCGCCCGCACGGCGAAGACCGTCAGCACCGCCAGGTTCAGCAGGAGGCTGCCGGCGCCGCGCAGGCCGGCGGCGGCCTGGACAGCCTGCGCGATCCGGGATGCGGGGCCGGTCTCAGGGGCAGGCGCGGCGAGGGTTGGAACAGCGCTAAGCGGCACGGGCCACCTCCATTTCGCCGCCGGTCGAGGACGCCTGGAGCAGGGTCCCGGCATCGGTCCCGGCGGCAGCGTGCTCCGCGACGATCGTCCCCCGGAACATGACGAGGATCCGGTCGCACAGGCCGAGCAGCTCGTCGGGATCGGCCGACAGCAGCAGGATCCCGGCTCCGCGCTCCGCGGCCTCGGCGATCAGCCGGTAGATCTCGGCCTTGGCGGCGATGTCGACCCCGATCGTGGGCTCGTCGAGGATGTAGAGGCGCGCCTCCCGTGCGAGCCACTTGCCGAGCGCCACCTTCTGCTGGTTGCCGCCGCTCAGCGTCCGCACCGGCGCGTCCGGCCCGCCGGCCTTGATCTGCAGCGCGCCGATGAGGTCCAGCGCCCGGCGCCGCTCCGCGGACCGGTCGAGCCAGCCCCAGCGGCTCAGCCGTCCGAGGCTCGCCAGCGTCAGGTTCTCGCGGATGCCGAGATCGAGCGCGACCCCGTGGGCGCGCCGATCCTCCGGCACCAGTGCGATGCCCCGGCGCACCGCCTCGGTAGGAGAGGTCAGGCGCGCGGCCTGCCCGTCGAAAGTCACGGCGCCGGCCGTGATCGGCGCGAGGCCGAACAGCGCCTGGACGAGATCCTTGGCGCCGGAGCCGAGCAGGCCCGTCAGACCCAGCACCTCGCCGCGGCGGAGGGTGAAGGAGACGTCGCGGACTCCCGTGCCCACGCCGACCCCTGCCATCTTCAGAACGGGCGCGCCCGGCGCGGTGCGGTGGCGCGGGTAGAGGTCGGTCACCGGGCGGCCGATCATCAGCTGCGCGAGGCCGCCGGCCGGGACGTGCCGCGGATCGACCTGGGCGACGTCCCGCCCGTTGCGCATCACCGTGACGGTGTCACAGAGCTGCTCGATCTCCGCGAGGTAGTGGGAGATGTACAGCGTGGTCAGCCCCTGCGCCTTCAGCCGGCGGATGGCGGCGAACAGGTGCTCCACCTCTCGCTGGGCGAGCGCTGCCGTCGGCTCGTCGAAGACCAAGATCCGCGGCTCGGCGAGCAGCGCCCGGGTGATCTGCACGATCTGCTGCTGCGCGGTGGAGAGATCGCGGATCAGGGCGCCCTTCGGCAGGCTGACGCCGAAAAAGTGATCCAGCGCCACCTCCGCCCGGCGCTGCAGGCTGCCGCGCCGGATTCCGAAGCGGGAGGCCGCCGCTTCCCGGCCGAGGAACAGCGCCTCCCCGACGGTGGCGGTCGGCACCAGCAGCCGCTCCTGGTGGATGAAGGCGATACCGAGCGTCTCCGCGCCGTCGGGCGTCATGCCGGCGACCGGAGCGCCGTCCAGCGCGATCGTCCCGGCCTGCGGCGTCACGAGCCCGGCCAGGACCTTGATGAGGGTCGACTTGCCCGCGCCGTTATGGCCGATCAGCCCGTGAATCGTCCCCGGCCCGACCGTAAGGGAGGCGCCGTCGAGCGCCCGGGTCGGCCCGAAGGTCGCGACCAGTCCCTGCATCGCGAGGGCCGGCGGCACGGCGGAGGTCGTCATGCGGAAGGTCTCGTCCGGGCCGCTTCAGGCCTGGCCGAGCTGCCGCTGGACCTCGGCGGCGTTCGCCTTGTTGGCGACGATGGCCGGGACGAAGGTCTGGGACGGCAGGTTCGTCTGGCCCGCGAAGTAGCGGGCGACGTTGAGCACCGCCGTGCGGCCGATCACTGAGGGTTGCTGCGCCGCCACGGCACCCGCCGGCGCCTTCGGGTCCTTGACCAGGGCCAGCACCTCCGGGGTGCCGTCGACTCCGTAGGTGCGGACCTCCGTGCGCCCGGCCGCGATCAGCGCCTGCGTGGCGCCGAGCTGCGGGATGTCCCAGGCCGACCAGATCGCCGCGATCGAGCCCGGCTCGGGATACTTGGCGAGCAGCGCGGTGATCTGCCCGTAGGCATCCTGCACCGTGTTGGGGATCACATCCCGCAGCTCGGGCTGGATGATCTTCGCATCCGGGTAGTATTTCAGCACGGCCCGCAGCTGCGTGTACCGGATCTCGCAGACCGGA
The DNA here is from genome assembly GCF_058790235.1 of Methylobacterium sp. FW102-HT35C08. Classification (NCBI taxonomy): domain Bacteria; kingdom Pseudomonadati; phylum Pseudomonadota; class Alphaproteobacteria; order Hyphomicrobiales; family Methylobacteriaceae; genus Methylobacterium; species Methylobacterium sp. FW102-HT35C08. The sequence goes on from NZ_JBYTCL010000002.1 coordinate 5,132,501, forward strand.
ACGCCGGCGAACCCGTTGAACACCACGATGTTGCCCCGGCCGTTGATGTCGGACACGAGCTGCAGCGCCAGCTGCGCGCCCAGCGAGAAATTATCCGAGGTCGCGGTGTTGATGACGTTGGTCGAGGGCAGGTCCACCGAGAAGACCGGGATCCCGGCCTGCCGCAGCTTCTTCAGCCACGGATCGACCACTGTGAGGGTGCCGAGCGTCTGGATCACGGCGTCGGGCTTCTGGGTGACCAGGGTCTGCAGCTGGCTGACCAGCGCCTTGTCGCTGCGCCCGGCATCGAGCCCGACCGGGGTGCCGCCCAGCTCCTTCACGGTCTCGACCTGCGCCTGATAGGCCTTGAGGTCGAAGAAATGGTCGGTGCCGGCGACGCTGATCGCGATGGTCTTGCCCTTGAGCGACAGGGTGCCGTCGCCCGCGGCAGCCGGCGCGGCCTCCGCGGCCCGTGCCGCGCCGGGCAGCAGGGCCGCCGTGCCGAGGCCCGCGCCCGCCCGCAGGAGGGCGCGCCGCGACAGGGACGAAAACGCGTCGGACATGGATGTTTTCCGAAAATCGGCCGCGCCAGCGCGGTGCTGAAAGATCGCCCGCCGATCTCAAAACGATCAATATGTTTTTTGCGCAGATCTGGAGAATCACATTTCTCTTTTGTGCGCCCATCGGATGTCGATCTGCTCCGATGTACCGCTGCAGTTGCACGAAGCTTGGCGCATCATCTTCAGATCGGAAGAATCGATCGCGCGTCGTCGTTGACTCGCCGGCGCGTTTGCTTTCGCCTGTCGGGCATCGCCCTCGTTTCCAATGCCGTCCTCTTCCGGATCCGCCATGACCACAGCCGCGTCGCCCACGCCGCAGCCCCGCGCCCATCGGATCACAACGGAAGCGGAGGCCTTGCAGATCGCCCGCGACCTCGCGGCGGAGTTCGCGGCCGGCGCGGCCGAGCGGGATCGCCACCGGCGCCTGCCGGTGGCGGAGCTCGATCGCTTCTCGAATTCGGGTCTCTGGGGGATCACAGTGCCCAAGGCCTATGACGGCGCGGGCGTCGGCTACGCCACGCTGGGCGAGGTCATCGCGCTGATCGCAGCGGCCGATCCGTCGATCGGCCAGATCCCGCAGAACCACTTCGCGGCGCTCGACGTCATCCGGGTGACCGGCTCCGAGGCGCAGAAGCGGCTGTGGTTCGACCGCGTGCTGCAGGGCTATCGCCTGGGCAACGCCTTCTCGGAGAAGAACAGCCGCCATGTCGGTGCGTTCGAGACCACGCTCCGGCCGCAGGGCGACGGTTTCGTCGTCGATGGCGACAAGTTCTACGCGACCGGTGCGCTGTTCGCCCACTTCATCCACATTGGCGCGGTCGACGCGGAGGGCCGCGTCCACCTCGCCATCGTGGACCGCGACGCCCCCGGCCTGACGGTCATCGACAGCTGGTCCGGGTTCGGCCAGCGCACCACGGCGAGCGGCGATGTCGCGCTGCGCGGCGTCGCGGTCGCGCCCGAGGCGGTGATCCCCGCCTGGCAAGGCGGGGAGCGGCCGTCGTCGAACGGCCCGGTCTCCCAGTTCATCCAGGCGGCGGTCGATCTCGGGATCGCGCGCGGCGCCTTCGATGAGATGGTCCGCTTCGTCCGGACGCGGTCGCGGCCGTGGATCGACAGCGGGCGGGAGCGCGCCTCCGAGGACGCCCTGACGATCCGCGAGGTCGGCCAGCTGGTCGTGGCGCTGCGGGCCGCCGAGGCCCTGCTGGCCCGGGCGGGGCGGGCGATCGACGGGATCCTGGACGACCCGACGGAAGGTGAGGCCGCCGAGGCCGCAATCGCCGTGGCGGAAGCCAAGGTGCTGACCACGGAGATCGCCTTGTCGGCTGCCAACAAGCTGCACGAGCTCGCGGGCACCCGCTCGGTGCTGGCGGCGGACAACCTCGACCGGCACTGGCGCAATGCCCGCACCCACACCCTGCACGACCCGGTGCGCTGGAAGACCTTCCACGTGGGCAACCACGTGCTGAACGGGATCGCGCCGCCGCGGCATGCCTGGAGTTGAACGTCTCGATCGCGGGCGCTGGAGATGGGTGCGCCCCACTCGGGGCGCGAACCGGCCCAGGCGATCCGGAAGGGCGTAGATCTCCCTTCGCCTACGCTCGAGGCCGGCGCGCCGCGGGAGACCGCCTCCTGATCACCGTGCCGTGTCTCGGCTGGGATGTTTTCGATGAGAGAGGATGATTCGGTTGTCCGATCCCTCCGCCGGCCCTGCCAGGCCGTCGACTGTGCCGCTTGAGACGAGGCTCAGAGCGAGCCTGCGAAACGCCAAGCGGCTGCCAGCCTAACCGGTTGTTTCAAGGGCATAAAATCTGCTGGCGGAGACGGAGGGATTCGAACCCTCGATACCCATTTCTGGGTATGCTCATTTAGCAAACGAGTGCCTTCAGCCGCTCGGCCACGTCTCCGGCGCCCTGGCTCTAGAAGGTCGGATCGAGCGGGTCAACCCGATCCCGGCGGGCCGCGGCCAAACGGCGACGCTCGACGTGCTTGGCGACGCGTAGATGCCGGGAGATGGCGTAGTTCATGGCGGTGAGGAAGCCGTAGGTGCCGCGCACGATGTGGCGGCGGCCGAGATAGGCCTTGAGGAAGTTGCCCGGCAACTCGACGAAGACGCGCCAGGTCGGGATCACCACGCCCCGGGCTTCCAAGTCGTCGGCCTGCTGATCCGAGTAGCGGTTGAGCTTGTCCAGCTGGTCGCCCAGCGAGCGCACCGAGAAGTGGTGAATCACGCCCTTGAGCCGGCCGGGCGTCACCCCGGGCTCCAGCACCACGCGGTCGTGAACCGGCGAGGCCGAGTAGCGACCCCGGTCCCGGCGGTAGAGCCGCACCGGGGTCAGCGTGTAGGCGAGCGGGTGGGGACGGCCCTCGCCGGGGAAGATCTCGGCGATCGCGATCCGCCACGCCGGCCGGCGCGGTTCGCCCGCCGCGAACAGGGCGCGGATCTCCCGGGCGAGGTCCCCCGGCACCACCTCGTCGGCGTCGAGGTTCAGGAGCCAGTCATGCCGGCACTGCGCCTCGGCAAAGCGCTTCTGGGGACCGTAGCCCGGCCAGGGATTGTGGATCACCCGCGCGCCGAGCGCGGCCGCGAGCGCCTGCGTGCCGTCGGTGGAGCCCGAATCGACCACCACGATGTCGTCGGCCAGATCGCGCACCGCCCGGATCGTCGCACCCAGCCGGTCCGCCTCGTTCCGGGCGATGATGAAGACCGACAGCGGCAGGCGGCCGGCCGGATCCGCCACTGGCGCGGCTGGAGAGGCGCCCACAGGATCCCCGCTCACGCCAGCCAGTCCGGCACGCGGTCGAGGGCGACGAGCGCCTCGACCCCGACGCGCGGACGCACGACCGCCGCACGATCGGCCCGGACCAGCACCTCCGGCACCAGCGGCCGGGTGTTGTAGGTGCAGGACTGGACCGCTCCGTAGGCGCCGGCGCTCATCACGGCAATCAGGTCGCCGGCCTTCACCTCCGGCATCTCGCGGTTGAGGGCGAGATAGTCGCCGCTCTCGCAGACCGGGCCGACCACGTCGGCGACGAGGCGCGGGGTGTCGGGCCGCGGCTCGAGGACGGGCCGCAGGCCGTGATAGGCCTCGTAGAGGGTGGGGCGGATCAGGTCGTTCATCGCCGCGTCGACGATCACGAAGGTGCGGCCCTCGCTGTGCTTCACGTAGAGCACCCGGGTGACCAAGATCCCGGCATTGCCGACGATCATCCGGCCGATCTCGAAGACCGGCCGCAGGCCGAGCGGGGCGAAATGGGGCCGCAGGGTCGCGGCCAGCGCGGCCGGGTCCGGCGGCGGGGCGTTGTCGTCGCGGTAGGGGATCCCGAGGCCGCCGCCGAAATCGATGTGGCTCAGGGGATGGCCCGCCGCCATCAGCTCCCGGGCGAGGCCGGCGAGCAGACGCGCCGCGTCGGCGAACGGGGCCAGATCGGTGATCTGGCTGCCGATATGCATGTCAACCCCGTGCACGGCGATGCCCGGCAGCGCCGCCGCGGCCGCGTAGACGGCCGGGGCCCGGGTGATCGGGATGCCGAACTTGTTCTCGTACTTGCCGGTGGAGATCTTGGCATGGGTGCCGGCATCAACGTCGGGATTCACCCGGATCGAGATCGGCGCCTTCAGGCCGAGCGCCACCGCGGTCTCCGAGAGAAGCGCGAGTTCCGGCTCGCTCTCGACGTTGAAGCAGTAGATCCCGGCCTTGAGCGCCGCCTCCATCTCGGCGCGGGTCTTGCCGACGCCGGAGAACACGATCTTGCCCGGATCCACCCCGGCGGCCAGCGCCCGGTGCAGCTCGCCGCCCGAGACGATGTCCATCCCGGCGCCCCGCGCCGCGAGCGTGCGCAGCACGGCCTGGTTCGAGTTCGCCTTCATGGCGAAGCAGACGAGCGCATCGTCGCCCGCGAACGCCTCCGCGAACACGCGGTAGTGTCGCTCCAGGGTGGCGGTGCTGTAGCAGTAGAACGGCGTGCCGACCTCGGCGGCGAGGGTTGTCAGGTCGACATCCTCGGCGTGCAGGCGCCCGTCGCGGTAGTGGAAGTGGTGCATCTCGGCCGTGTCTCGTCTGCGCGCCGGAGCGGAGGCTGTTTCCCGTGAAACACCCGGCCGCGGGACGAGGCGGACGCGCTCCGACGATCAGGTCACCGGATCGGCGCGGCACGACAACGACGCGGAGCGGCGCTCCGGCCCCCGCCGTCTACAGCAGCGGATCCAGAATGAAAGGCTCCTTCGGGACGCGGTAGCCCCGCCGCGCGCCGCGGCTGGTCTCCACCGGCGCTTCGGTCCCGCCCGGCGGCACCGCCGCCAGGGACAGCTCGTCGCCCGCGCGCACCGAGGCCGGGTCCGGTTCGGGCGCGCCGCCGCCGAGGCCGACCGAGACTGGCAGGGTCCGGCGCCCGCTCACCGCGTCCGAGCCCGCCTGCGCGGAGGCCGGCACGGCGGGCGCGGAGGTCCGGGGCGGCTCGAGGGCCCCGCGCCGGCCGCAGGCGGAGACCGCCAGGGCCACGAGACCGGACGCGGCGAGGAGCTTCAGGGCAGAATTCGACAACATCGCGCGAGGGTCCGGCGGGCTCGGCGCCGGCACGGGGAGGCCGGCGGGAGCGTTACCTTAGCCGTTGCCGCGCTCCGGCGCGAGCGCGGCGCCGCTACAGGCCGGGTCCGATGCTCAGCCCCGACGCTCCCGGCCGCCCTGCGAGCCCTGCCGCCCCTTGGCCGGTGCGCTCTGCTCATGCTCGGCCTCGTAGGCGTCGATCGCGCGACGGCAGTTCTCGCTGAGCTTCTTCCAGTTCTTCTGGAAGCAGGCATCGGTCGCCGGATCATCAGGCGCCAGATTGCCGCAATAGGTGAGATAGTCGCCAGTGCAGTACTTCTTCAGGGTCTCGTTGCCCCGCTTCGACTGCTGCGCCGCTGCCGGCAGCGTCAGGGCACAGGCCGCCGTGACGGCGAGGATGATCGGCTTCAGGCGCATGGGTATCCGTACCATCTGTTGAGAAGAAAGGTCGTGCGACAAGTCCGGGTTGCGATGGGGCCTTTGCGTGGTCGAAACAAGGCCAACCGCACAGGTTTTCGGGCCGGACCGCGTGGCGAAGCCCGGCGCCCGGATGCGAACCCGGTCAGACGCGTTCGGGTTGCGGCTGCGGGACCGGATAGGCGGCCCGCGGCATCGGGCCGGGGCCGGCGAGGGCGTCGGCAACCTCGATGATCCGCCGGCGCAGATCGGCGTTCTCGCGCTCGATCCCGGCGTGCGGTTCGCCCTGCCGGTCGGCCACCGTCAGGGCCAGGGCCTCCTCGGCCGCCTTCAGGCTCGCGCGCAGGGCGTCGCGCTCGGCGGCCAGTGCCCCGGCATCCTGATCGGCCGCCGGGGTCGCGCGGTGCCGCAGCGCCAGAAGGCTGTCGAGCAGATCCGCATGGGCGTCTTCCAGGGCCTGAAGCGTGGCCAGGCTCGCGGTCCCGTCCTCGCGCGCCACGGCCAGTTCGGTCTCGAGTTCCCGGGTCTTGGCCTGAGCCTGGGCGATCTCGGCGTCGCGCGCCGCGACGTCCCGGGCGAGGGCCGCGACCCGCATGGTCCCCGCGCCGATCGCCGCCATATCGGCCTGGCGCTTCGCCTCCACGGTCTCGACCCGGCGCTCCAAGCGGCGCTGCTGCACGGCGAACTGCGCGCGCAGGAAATCGCGCTCGGCGGCGATCTCGGCCGGCGAGAGGGGCAGGCGTGCCTCCGCACGCCGCCGCTCCAGCCGGGCGGCGCGCGCGTTGAGGGCCGGCAGCAGCAGGAGGCCGCACAGGCTCGCCGCCAGGAAACCCAGCGCGAAGATCATTACCGTTTCGATCACGAGGGAACAGCCCGCGTATCCGGCCGGAAGACCCGGCCCGTCCTCAGTCTAGCCCAGGTCGGCCGCAAGGGTGAAATCCGGGCCTGCCGATCCCTCCTGCCGAACCCTCAGAACGGGTTCCAGGTCGGTTCGCGGGTGAACTTCAGATAGCCGACATTGATGCCGAGGCGGGCACCGACGCCGCTGCGGATCGGCACCACGATGATCCGGTCGCTCACCACCGCGGTCATGCCGAAGCCGCCGACCAGATAGGCCGAGCCGTCGACGCCGGCGAAGCGGCGGTACAACTCGCGGACGTTCGGCAGGTTGTAGACCAGCATCATGGTGCGCGCGCCGTCGCCGCCGACGTCGAAGCCCAGCGAAGGGCCCTGCCAGTAGATCCGCCGCTGGCCGGCATTGCGGGTGTAGAGCGTGCCCTCGCCGTAGCGGACGCCGGCCACGACCGCGCCGCCGCCCTCCTGGCCGAGGATGTAGCCGTTCGGCTCGCCCCAGCGCCGGCCCGCCTCCTCGACCGTGAGCGCGAGCCCGCGCGACACGCTGCCGAAGAAGCGGTGGCCGGATTCCACGACCTCGCCGGGCCGGAAGGTCTCGGGCGTGTCCAGATCCCCAGCGGCCGCCAGGGCCGCGCCCGCGCTGCCGAGGCCGGCGAGCGGGGTGCCGAGCGCCAGGGCGAGGCCCGTGCGCAGCAGGTGGCGGCGGTCGGTGCCGCGATCGTCTCGTGCCGTCATCGTTGTCTCCTCGCCCGGTTCGATTAACGGTTCGTGCGATGGACCTGTGCCGCTCCTGCCCCGGCGCGCCGACAGCGGCCCGGGGCTGTCATCCGGCCGGGCTCGGTCCCGCCGGGGCCCGGGTGGATGACTCGGACCAGCTTCTGAGGGAATTCGCAAGATGTGGTTAACGCGTCCTGACCCCGCACCCGGCGCGCCGCGCAGGCGGGGGTTGGCCCGCACGATCGCGCTGATCGCCGCCTTAGCCGTCCCCGCACCGGGGCGGGCCGAGCCCACCGGGACGCGGATCGAGCTGCTGACCCTCAACGGCTTCGACCCGGTCAGCTACTTCCTGGAGGGCGGCCCGCTCGCCGGGACGGCGCGGTTCGAGCTGGCCTGGGGCGGGCAGGTCTGGCGCTTCGCCAGCGGCGCCAACCGCGAGGCCTTCCGGGACGAGCCGGCGGCCTATGCCCCGCGGCTCGGGGGCTTCGACGCCGCCGGGATCCTGGAGGGCCGGTTGGTGGAGGCCGATCCCCTGGTCTTCGCGGTGATCGGCGAGCGCCTCTACCTGTTCCGCGATGCCGAGCGCCGGGGCCGCTTCCTGGCGAATCCCGACCTCGCCCGGCAGGCGGAGGCGGCCTGGCCGGCCTTGCGCGGCCTGCAGGACGTCCCGCCTAGAGATGCGCCGCCTAGGGATGCGCCGCGCTGAGCGGCGCGACCGCGGACGGGCGGGTCGCGCAGGCGGGAAGGGCGAGCCGGGGCGCCAGGCTCGGGTCGCCGAGCGCCGCGAACGGGCCGTTGCGGTGGTCGGGACCCTGCCGCCCGTAGCGGATCGGGCCGCCGCCCGGCACCACCACGCAGCCGCCGGCGGCCGCGACGATGTGATCGCCCGCGGCGGTGTCCCACTCCATGGTCGGGCCGCAGCGCACGTAGATGTCCGCCTCGCCGGCGGCAATCAGGCCGAACTTGACGGCGGAGCCGACTTGGCGCGTCTCCAGCACCGGCAGGGCGGCGAGGCAGAGGTCGGTGGCGGCATCGCCGTGGCGGCGGCTGCCCAGGGCGAGCAGGCCGGCCTCCGGGACCGGGCGCGCGTGGACGGGTCGCGCCGCGCCCGGCCGCCCATCGACCACCGGCGCCTCGAGGGTCCGCGGGCCCGCCCACCAAACCCGGCCGAGGCCCGGTGCCGCGAGGGCCGCCGCGACGGGGCGCTCGCCCGCCACCAGGGCGATGTTGACCGAGTAATCCGGCGTCCCGGCGAGGAAGTCACGGGTGCCGTCCAGGGGATCGACCAGGAAGAAGGTTTCGGCCGGCCGCCCCGCGGGCGCGCCGCTCTGCGCGCGCTCCTCCGCGACCACCGCGATGCCCGGGAACCGCCCGGCGAGGGCGGCGACGATCAGATCCTCGGCCTCGACATCGGCGGCGCTCGACGGGGAGCCGTCGGGCTTCAAGCCATGGGGGCAGGGGCCCCGATGATAGCGGCGCAGGATCTCGCCCGCCGCGCAGGCGATCTCGGCGAGCGTGGCGGCAATCCGCTCGCGCTCAGGCCCCGAAATCGTCGCCGCGCCCGTCATGGTTCCTCCCAAGACCTCCATGAATGCCCGAGCGGGCCGCCGATGTCGACGGTTTCCGGGGTGGATCACACGCCCTAGACACCGCGCGGCCCCCGCACCGAGCGCCGGATCCGCGCGAGCAGGGCCTGGCTCCGGCGCCGATGGCGGCGCAGCTCGGCCGCGAGGCTGCGTGCGTCCGGCAGGCCCACGGCCTTGGCGATCTGCCGGGACGCGGTCTCGGACGGTTCCGCGGCGGGATCCGCCATCACGAGCCGCTGCCATTGATAGACCGCGTCGAGGAAGCCGTAGGTCTCGGCGAGGGGCTCGGCGGTCGCCGCCGGCAGAAGGCCGCGCCCCGCGGCGCCGCGGAACAAATCCTCCGCGCCGAGGCCGAGGCAGCCCGGCCAGCCGCCCGCGTGGCTCAGCACGATGGATTGGGCCAGGAAATCGAGGTCGAACAGGGCGCCCGGCGCGAGCTTCAGGTCGAAGGGGCCGGCATGGCCGCGCTCGCGGGCGACCAGGGCCCGCATCGCGCCTGCCTCGGCACAGACCTTGGCGGGATCGCGCGGCTTCCCCAGGGTCCGGGCGATCTCCGCCGTGACCGCCGCGCCCAGATCCGCGTCGCCCGCTACGACCCGGGCGCGGGCGAGCGCCATGTGCTCCCAGGGCTCGGCCTCGTCCCGATGGTAGGCGGCGAAGCCGGAGAGCTGGACGGCCGGCGGGCTATGGCTGCCATAGGGCCGCAGCCGCAGGTCGACCGCGTAGAGGCGGCCGCGCCGGGTGGCGGTGGTGAGCGCCGCGAACAGGCGCTGCGCCAGACGGTTGTAGGCCACCACGGCGTCGAGGGGCCGCCGGCCGTCGCTGGTGCGGTTCTCCGGATCGAAATCGTAGAGGAACACGAGGTCGAGGTCGGATTCGGCGCTGAGCTGCCGCGATCCGAGCCGGCCGAGGGCGAGGACGCAGCACCGCCCTCGCGGCACCGCGCCGTGATCGAGACCGAAGCGGCGTTCCTCCGCCTCCAGGCTCAGCGCCACCGTGGCCTCGGCGATCGCCGTGTAGGCCTCCCCGGCCTGGCGCGGGGTGAGGATGCCGGAGAGGAGGCGCGCGCCGGTGACGAAGATCATCTGGCGCGTGGCGTCCCGGCAGCGGTCGAGGAATTCCTCGTGGCTCGCCGGCTGTCCAACCAGGGCCCGATACTGGGTCCGGACCGCGTCGGGATCGGTGGTCGGCACCACGAAATCCGCGTCGAGCACGGTATCGAGGACGTGCGGGCTCAAGCCCACCGTGTCGGCGAGGCGCGGCGCCGTGCCGAGGATGTCGGCGAACAGCAGCCGCAGCCGCTCGTGCGAGCGGAGGATCGCGAGCAGCTCGGCGACCGCCGGCATCCGCGCGAAGGCCCGGTCGAGGGCGAGCAGCGCCGCGTCCGGGTCGGCGGTGCCGCCGAGCGCCCGCAGCAGGGCCGGAAGCATCTCGGCGAGGATCTCCCGCGCGCGGCCGGTCCGCAGCGCCGGGCGGCGCCCGAGATGCCAGCCCTGCACGGTCTCCCAGGCGCGCTGCGGGTCGCGGAAGCCGAAGGCGCCGAGCCGGGCCAGGGTGGCGGGCTCCGGCTCGGTCTCGCCGAAGACCAGCGTGTCGTCCGCGTCCGCCTCCGCCTCGAACAGCAGGGCGTAATGGGCCTGCACCCGGCCGGCATGGTGGAGCAGCGCGGCCTCGAAGGTCGGCAGATCGGGGAAGCCCGAGAACAGGGCGAGGGCGGTCAGCGCCTCGGCCCCGGTGGGCAGGCGCTGGGTCTGCTCGTCCCGGACCATCTGGATCCGGTGCTCCAGGGTGCGCAGGAAGTCGTAGGCGGCACTCAGTTCATCCCGGGCCTTGCCGTCGATCCAGCCTTCCGCGACGAGACGGCTGAGCATCGCGACGGTGCGGCGACCGCGCAGGGCCGGCTTGCGGCCGCCGAAGACGAGCTGCTGCGTTTGGACGAAGAACTCGATCTCCCGGATGCCGCCGCGGCCGATCTTGATGTCGTGGCCGGCGACCGCGATGGTCTCGTGACCGCGGACCATGTGGATCTGCCGCTTCAGGGCGTGGATCTCGGCGATGGCCGGGAAGTCGAAATGCCGCCGCCAGATGAACGGCGCGAGTTCCGCGAGGAACGCCTCCCCGGCCGGGATGTCGCCGGCGATCGGCCGAGCCTTGATGAAGGCGGCGCGCTCCCAATTCTGGCCGAGCGTCTGGTAGTAGTCGAAGGCGAAGACGGTGGAGAGCGCCACCGCGGTGGAGCCCGGATCCGGCCGCAGCCGGTAGTCGATCCGGTGGGCGTAGCCGTCGGCGGTCCGGTCGGCGAGGAGCTTCACCAGGCCCTGCGCGAGCTTGACGAAGAACGCCTTGGGGTCTCCGCCGGTCGCGGCCGCGGCGGGCTCGGCCTCGTAGAAGACCACGAGGTCGATGTCGCTTGAGTAGTTCAGCTCGCCGCCGCCCAGCTTGCCGAGGCCCAGGACGATCAGCCCCGACCCGTCCTGCGGCGCCGCCGGGTCCGGCGGCCGGAAGCGCCCGGCCGCCATGCCTTGCCGGAGCAGCGCCTCGGTCGCGGCGCTCACCGACGCGTCGGCGAAGTCGGACAGGGCCTGGGTCACCGCCGCGAGGTCCCAGGCGCCGCCGAGATCGGCCAGGGCGACCAGAAGGGCGTGCGCCTCTCGGTTCTCGCGGAGCCGGCGGCTCACCGCGGCGAGGTCCGGATTGGTGCCGCAATCGCCCCCGACCGCGCGCTGCTGCGCGATGATCCCCCGGCTGGCCGCGTCCGGCGGCTGCTCCAGCAGGGCGACGAGGCGGTCCGGGGCGCGCGTGATCGCCCGCCAGAGAAACGGCGAATGATGGGCGATCCCGAGCAGCAGGTCGCGGCAGGGTGGTGTCAGGAAGCTGGCCGGAAAGGCCGGCGCGATCTCGGCGAGCCGGTCGTGCGCGGCCTCCGAATCGGCGACGCGGAGGCGGGGGCTCAGGCTCTCGCGCAGGGTGGGGGCGGGCGGCGTGCTGGCGGGCGGCATGGGGGGCTCAGCGGTGATCGAAGCCGCGGCGGGGCAGGCGCGGCCGGGCCGCGGCCGCTCTGTTCCGGATGCCGGTCTCGCGTCTCATGGCGCATCCTCCCTGGCCCGACGGATCGGGCATCGTACCCGATCCGCCCCGATCCTGTCCGGTGCGGCCGTCACGGCCGCGGCGCGGCCCCCGAATCCGGGGCCGGCCCGTCCCATCGTCCCACCCGATAACGCTTTTCAAAGGCGGCCGTGGCGTCTATCCGTGCGGACCGGTCGTCGCCCCCGGTTCGACCTGCAGGCCGTGCGGGCTCCCTTCGGGCGACGCGATCGCCGCATCGGGCGGCCGAGTACCGGATATCCCGTTCGGGGTTCCGGCCCGCAGACGTCCGAATTCCAGATCCGCCCGCCCGGAGCGCGCCATGTCCTCCCCGAACTCGCCCACCCTGACCCTTGACGGCCTCGACCTCGCGGCTCTGCTCTGCTCCCGCGTCTGCCACGACGTGATCAGCCCCGTCGGCGCGATCGTGAACGGGCTGGAGGTCCTGGAGGACGACCAGGACGAATCGATGCGCACCTTCGCGCTGGAGCTGATCGGCAAGAGCGCCCGGCAGGCCTCGGCGCGGCTGAAATTCGCCCGGATCGCCTTCGGGGCGGCCGGATCCGCCGGCGCCTCGATCGATCTCGCCGATGCCGAGAGCGTCGCCAAGGGCATGTTCTCCGACGATAAGACCAAGCTGACCTGGAGCGCGCCGCAGGCCCTGTTCCCGAAGAACAAGGTCAAGCTGCTCCTGAACCTCGTGATGATCGCGACCTCGGCGATCCCGCGCGGCGGCGTGATCGACGTGGTCGTCTCCGGCGACGGCGAGGCACCGACCTTCGTGTTCAAGGCCAAGGGCTCGCATGCCCGCATTCCCCCGCACGTCGAGGAACTCATGGCGGGCAGCCCCGAGAGCGGGACGGTCGACGCCCACGGCATCCTGCCGTTCTATGCCGGCCTCGTGGCGCGGGCCGCCAGCATGGCTGTTCGCTTCGCCATCCAGGATGACGAAGTGACGATCACCGCCGAACCCACAGTGATCGACGCGCCCGATGCTGCTGAGGGCGAGGCTTCCGACACGGCGCTCGCGTGAAGACCTGAAAAACGTCGGCGCGGGGCCGGGATGGAAACGCTTCCCTAACCCCGCGCGAGTAAGTAGGTTGCGCGAGACCTTCTCCGCGTAACGAGTAGCGACTATGGACGACCTGCTTCGCGAGTTTCTGACCGAGAGCGGGGAGCATCTCGACACGGTCGATGCAGAACTGGTTCGGTTCGAGCAGGATCCGAATAACGAGACTATTCTTCGGAATATCTTCCGGTTGGTGCATACCATCAAGGGAACTTGCGGTTTCCTCGGTCTTCCGCGGCTCGAAGCCTTGGCGCACGCCGCGGAAACCTTGATGGGCCGGTTCCGCGACGGGCTGCCCGCCACCTCGGACTCGGTCACGCTGATTCTGCTGACGCTCGACCGGCTGAAGGCGATTCTCGCCGACCTCGAGGCCACCGGCACGGAGCCGTCTGGCTCGGACGACGACCTCATCTCCGCCCTGGAGCGCATGGCCGAGGGGGTGGCCGAGGCGCCGGTGCAGGCGGCCCCACCCGAGCCGGTGCTGCCCGATCCGGTGGTCCGCGAGCTGAAGCCCGGCGAAGTCTCCCTAGATGACCTGGAGGCCGCCTTCCTGGCGGCGCCGGGGCCGGACGAATCGGATTTCGCTCTCCCGCCGCCTGCCCCCGCGCCGGTCGCGAGCGCGGCGCCGAAGGCGGTGGCGCAGAGCGGGCCCGCCCAGGCCAACGCTGCCAAGCCGGACGCGGTCGAGGCCGACAAGGCCGAGGACAAGGCCGAGCCGGTCCGGGCCGAGAAGGCCGAAGGCGCCGAGGGCGAGACGGCCGCCGCCGCCAAGAACCAGACGATTCGGGTGAACGTCGATACGCTCGAGCACCTGATGACCATGGTCTCGGAGCTGGTGCTGACCCGCAACCAGCTCCTCGAGATCGCCCGCCGGCACGAGGATTCGAGCTACAAGGTCCCGCTGCAGCGCCTGTCGCACGTCACGGCCGAGCTGCAGGAAGGCGTCATGAAGACGCGCATGCAGCCGATCGGCAACGCGTGGCAGAAGCTGCCGCGCGTGGTCCGCGATCTCTCGGCGGAACTCGGCAAGCAGATCGACCTGGTGATGGTCGGCAACGAGACCGAGCTCGACCGGCAGGTCCTTGAGGTCATCAAGGACCCGCTGACCCACATGGTCCGCAACTCGGCCGATCACGGGCTCGAATCGACCGCCGAGCGCATCGCGGCGGGCAAGCCCGCCCGCGGCACGATCCGGCTCGCCGCCTACCACGAGGGCGGCACGATCACGATCGAGATCGCCGACGACGGCAAGGGCCTGAACCTCGCGGCGATCCGCCAGAAGGCGGTGCAGCGCGGGCTCGCCTCCCAGGCCGATGTCGAGCGGATGACCGACGCCCAGGTCGCCAAGTTCATCTTCCACGCCGGCTTCTCGACGGCGGCGGCGGTGACCTCGGTCTCGGGCCGCGGCGTCGGCATGGACGTGGTCAAGACCAACATCGAGACCATCGGCGGCCTGATCGACATCGCCACCACGGCGGGCCGCGGCACCACCTTCACCATCAAGATCCCGCTGACGCTCGCCATCGTCGCCGCCCTGATCGTGCGGGCCGGCGAGCACCGCTTCGCCCTGCCGCAGGTGGCCGTGCTGGAGCTGGTGCGGGTCGATGCCGGGGCGCAGCGGGTCGAGCACATCAACGGCGCGCCGGTGCTGCGCCTGCGCGAGCGGCTCCTGCCGATCGTCTCGCTCACCGGCCTGCTCGGGCAATCGACCCCGGGCACCGAGGCCGAGCAGGCCGGCTTCGTGGTGGTCGCCCAGGTCGGGCGCGAGCGCTTCGGCATCCTGGTGGACGAGGTCTTCCACACGGAGGAGATCGTCGTGAAGCCGATGTCGGTGAAGCTGCGGCATATCCCGATGTTCGCCGGCAACACGATCCTGGGCGACGGCGCCGTGGTGCTGATCGTCGATCCGAACGGCGTGGCCCGTCAGGTGGCGCAGGGCGTCCAGGGCAGCGGCGGCCACATCGATGCCGACGCCGACGAGGCGGTCGAGATGGCCGACACCAAGACCACGCTCCTGGTGTTCAAGGGCGGCCAGGGCAGCTTCAAGGCGGTGCCGCTGTCGCTGGTCACCCGCCTCGAGGAGATCGAGTGCGCCAAGGTCGAGTGGCTCGGCGGCCGCGCGCTGATCCAGTACCGCGGACGCCTGATGCCCCTGGTGCCGGCCGACGCGGCGATCACCATCAAGTCGGAGGGGACGCAGGCCCTGGTGGTGTTCTCCGACGGCGAGCGCGCCATGGGCCTCGTGGTCGACGAGATCGTCGACATCGTCGAGGAGCGCCTCGACATCGAGATCGCGGCCGACCGCTCGGACCTGATCGGCTCGGCGGTGCTGCGGGGCCGGGCGACCGACATCATCAACATCGCCCACTTCCTGCCGCTGGCCTACGACGACTGGGCGCGCGGCCTGAAGCGGCCCGAGCAGATCTCCACGATCCTGCTGGTCGACGACTCGGCCTTCTTCCGCGACATGCTGAGCCCGGTGCTCAAGGCCGCAGGCTACCAGGTGGTCACGGCGGCGAGCGCGGATGCGGCGCTGGCGGCCCTCGAAGCCGATCCGAAGATCGAGGTGGTGGTCACCGACCTGGAGATGCCGGGCCGCAGCGGCTTCGACCTCGTCGCGGCGATGCGCCGGGCCGAGCCCCGGCTGGCCGCCCTCCCGGTGATCGGCCTCACCGGCGCCATCGGTGCCGACGCGGTGGAGCGGGCCCGGACCCTGGCGATCAACGACCTCGTGGCGAAGTTCGACCGCAGCGGACTGATCGCGGCGCTCGCCGAGATCGGCGCCGGGACGGTGGCGAAGGCCGCCTGATCCCCGCGCCGCCAGCCCCTAGACGATCGACACGATCGAGACGACCGAATCCGGAGAGTTCCGATGCAGGCTGCCAACGCCAACGCCACCAGCACCGAGACCGGTGCCACCGATGACTTCGTCACGGTCTATGTCGGCGAGACCCTGTTCGGGCTGGCGATCGAGCGCGTCCACGACGTGTTCGTTCCCTCAGGGGTGACGCCGGTGCCCCTGGCTCCGGCCGAGATCGTCGGCCTCCTCAACTTGCGCGGCCGCGTGGTCACGGCCATGAGCCTGCGCCGGCGCCTCGGGCTGCCCGAGGCGGAGGCCGACGGCGCCAAGGCCAGCCCGAAGATGGCGATCGGCCTGGAGCAGGCCGGCGAGACCTTCGCGCTCGTGGTCGACGGCGTCGGCGAGGTGCTCAAGCTCGGCGCCGACAGCCGCGAGGCCGTGCCGATCAACCTCGATCCGCGCTTCCGCGACCTCGCCACCTGCGTGCACCGCCTCGACGGGCGCCTCCTGGTGATCCTCGACGTGGACGCGCTCCTGGGCTTCACGGCCGCCGGCGCCAAGGCGGCTTGAGGAGACGATCATGAAGGCGCCGCACGAGATCACCTGC
This sequence comes from Methylobacterium sp. FW102-HT35C08, assembly GCF_058790235.1. Lineage (NCBI taxonomy): Bacteria > Pseudomonadati > Pseudomonadota > Alphaproteobacteria > Hyphomicrobiales > Methylobacteriaceae > Methylobacterium > Methylobacterium sp. FW102-HT35C08. The sequence continues at coordinate 5,148,719 of NZ_JBYTCL010000002.1, forward strand.
CTGGTGGTGGACGATTCCGCGGTGATCCGGAAGGTTGCCCGGCGGATCATCGAGGATCTCGGAATCAACGTCAGCGAGGCCGAGGACGGGAGTGCCGCCCTCGAAGCCTGCGCGGCGAGCATGCCGGACGTGATCCTGCTCGATTGGAACATGCCGAACATGGACGGCTACGCGTTCCTCCAGGCCCTGCGTCAGAGCGAGGGCGGCGCAGCGCCGAAGGTCCTGTTCTGCACCACCGAGAACGACGTCGGGGCGATCGCCCGCGCCCTCCGGGCGGGGGCCGACGAGTACATCATGAAGCCCTTCGACCGCGACATCCTGACGGCCAAGCTCGAGCAGGTCGGCCTCGTCGCCGACGCGGCCTGACCGTACGCCCAATCTGCGTTTCCGCATCCGCGACTGAGTACCCGAGGCAAGCATCATGGCCCTGAGTCCCGCGGTCGCTCCGCTTCGCACCCCATCCACGCCCAGCACGACAGCGTCGGCCTCGGCGATCCGCGTGCTGGTGGCCGACGATTCCGCCGTGGTGCGCGGCCTCGTCGCCCGCTGGATCGGCGAGGCCGGATTCGAGCTCGTCGCCACGGCCTCGAACGGCCGGATCGCTCTGGAGCTCATGGCCAAGCACGATCCGGACGTGGTCCTGCTCGACATCGAGATGCCGGAGCTCGACGGCACCACGGCGCTGCCGCGCATGCTCGCCATGAGCCCGAGCGTGCAGGTCGTCATGATGTCGACCCTGACGACGCGCAACGCCGACATCTCGCTGAAATGCCTCGCCCTCGGCGCGGTCGACTACATCGCCAAGCCCGAGAGCAGCCGCGGCGTCACCACCTCGGACACGTTCCGGGCCGAGCTGATCGAGCGCGTCCGCGTCTTCGGCTCCGCCCGGGCCCGGACCCGGCGCCCGTCCCCTGCGGGAATCCCGGCGGCGCCCGCCGCGGCGCCCGCCTCTGCGCCGGCGGCCCACCACCCGGCGCCGGCCGCGGCGCGGCCCGCGACGCCCTTCACCCTGCGGCCGAAGGTGCGCAACCGGACCCAGCCCCGCGCCCTGCTGATCGGCTCCTCCACGGGCGGTCCGCGGGCGGTGGGCGAGATGCTGGAGGGGATCGGGGCGGCCGCGCTCCGCCGCCTGCCGGTGCTGATCGTTCAGCACATGCCGCCGATCTTCACGGCGGTGTTCGCCGAGCACCTGTCGACCCGCACCGGCCTCCCGGCCGCCGAGGGCAAGGCCGACGAGCGGGTCGAGCCGGGCCGGATCTACGTGGCCCCGGGTGGCCGCCACATGGGCCTCGCGGCGGGGCCGAGCGGGCCGATCATCAAGCTCACGGACGGGCCGCCGGTGAATTTCTGCCGCCCCGCGGTCGACGTGCTGTTCAAGGACGCCGCGGTCGTGTTCGGCGCGGCCACCGCGACCGTCATCCTGACCGGTATGGGATCCGACGGCACCAACGGCGCCCGGGCGCTCACCGAGGCCGGCGGCCCGGTGCTCGCCCAGGACGAGGCCACCAGCACCGTCTGGGGGATGCCGGGCAGCGTCGCGCGGGCGGGCCTCGCCGAGGCCGTGCTGCCGCTGCCCGAACTCGCCACGGCGCTGCGCGCCCTGATCACGGGGCAGCCGGCATGACCGAGCTCGAATTCGAATACCTGCGCAGCTTCCTCAAGCAGCGCTCCGGCCTCGCGCTGACGCCCGAGAAGCGCTACCTCGTGGAGAGCCGGCTGACCCCCGTCTGCCGCCGCTTCGGCCTCGCCAGCCTCGGCGACCTGATCGGGGCCCTCAAGCTCGGTCAGAACGGCGCGATCGAGCGGGCCGTGGTCGAGGCAATGACCACGAACGAGACCTTCTTCTTCCGCGACCGGATGCCGTTCGACCTGTTCCGCGACACGCTCTTGCCGGAGGCCCTGGCGCGCAATGCCAGCCGGCGCAAGCTGCGGATCTGGTGCGCGGCATCCTCCACCGGGCAGGAGCCCTACTCGCTCGCCATGCTCCTGCAGGAGGCGGCGCCCCGGCTCGCCGGCTGGCAGGTCGAGATCGTGGCGACCGACCTGTCCACCGAGGTGATCGAGAAGGCGAAGCTCGGGCTGTACAGCCATTTCGAGGTCCAGCGCGGCCTGCCGGTGCAGTGGCTGATCAAGTACTTCACCCAGGTCGGGGAGCAGTGGCAGATCGCCCAGAGCCTGCGCAGCATGGTCGATTACCGCCAGCTCAATCTGCTGCACAGCTTCGCGTCCCTCGGCCAGTTCGACGTGATCTACTGCCGCAACGTGCTGATCTACTTCGACGCCCCGACGAAATCGGACGTGCTGGCGCGGCTCGCCGCGCAGCTGGCGCCCGACGGCGCGCTCCTGCTCGGCGCGGCGGAGACGGTGATCGGCCTGACCGACCGGCTGGCCCCGCATCCGAAGCATCGCGGTCTCTACAGTCACGCCGCCCCCGCGGCGCGCCCGGCCGAGATGATGCCGCCGCTGCGCGTGGCCGCGGGTGTCTGACCCGGCGCGCGGTTGACGCTTTCGTCTGACGCGGGCCGCGCCGGCATCGCGCGAAGCGCGGTGGCCCAGGGTTGCGCGACGCCGCGAGGCGTGGCGCTGCCTGGATTGCTGCGCTCGCAACGACGGGCGCGTCGAGACTGCCAAGTCTCGGCGTCGTGACGCGTCCGCAAGTCCCGCGGAGGAGGTCTCCGGGTCATCGGGCCGGTTCTGAGATCCGGTCGACCGGACGGCGTGCAGGACGAGATCAGCATCGACGCATCGGATCCTGAGCCCGAGTGAAACGCGGCCTTAAGAAGCGCGTGGGTAATTTGCACACGGACCCGCCGCCGGGCGATTCCGGCAGATCCGTGCCACGAGCGCCTTCATGAGTACCGTCTCATCGACCACGACATCGCAGCTCTCCGCACCGCGATGGTCCTCCCAGAACAACCCCAAGACGCAGATGTCCGACACGATCAGCAGCGAGCTGTCGGCCGGGACACTGAGCGGCACTGACGCCACCGCATTGACGAACGCCCTGTCGTCGATCGATTCGAGTCTGTCGGCGGATCGGACCGCCTCGAGCAACAACACGTCCCAGGCGAAGCTCGATCCGTCCTCCATGAAGGACCGGATCGACAGCCTGATCTCCGATCAGGTCAGCAGCGGCACGCTGACCAGCGACCAGGCCACCGAGCTGAAGAACCTGTTCTCCAGCCACGGCCAGAGCACGCAGACCTCCGACGTCACGTCGGATGACGGCGGCCTTTCGGGCGTCGGCGGCCCGCCTCCGGGGCCGCCGCCCGGGCCGCCGCCGGGCGGCTCCGCATCCGGCTCCATGAACGGAACGTCATCGGATTCCGGGAGCGGGTCCGGCACAACGTCGACGAACGACCTGCTCTCCACCTTCATCCAGCAGCTTCAGAGCGGCCAGTCGGGCAGCGTGGGCTACGGGGCGAGCGGCACCAACGCCAGCACCAATATCTCGGCCCTGCTGTTCGACTTTCAGAGCTAGGCCGGCACGCGTCCCGCCGAAGGAGCCAGCGGGACGCGGTGCGCGCGTGGCCGAGGCCCCGAGCGTCTCGATCCGTCACCCGACGCATCGCCCGAATGCGCCGGGCGGGGTCGACCCTCGCGGCGCGACGGGGCATCACGGCGCCATCGCATTCGCGCGGCCGAGGATGGCCGGGAGGCACGGCAATGGCGGCAGGACTGGCAGCAGGGCACGGGGCCGGATTGCCCAAGGTCGCGTTCATCGGAACCGGCGGGACGATCTCGTCGCTGGGGCGCGATGCCCTCGACCTCCTCGACTACACCGCCACCGATCGGCGCCTCGAAGCCGGTGCGATCCTGGACGCCGTCCCCGAGCTGGCGACGGTGGCGTCCGTGGTCCCGGTCCCGTTCCGCGCGGTCCCGAGCCCGGCGATCGGCTTTGCCGAGTGGCGCGACCTCGTCCGGCTGTGCGCGCGCCTCGCAGACGAGCACCCGGACCTCGCCGGGATCGTGATCGGGCACGGCACCGCCACCCTGGAAGAGACCGCCTACGCCCTCAACCTGACCCTGACGATCGATCTGCCGGTGGTGCTGGTGGGCTCGCAGCGGCCCATGAGCGCGCTCTCCACCGATGCCAAGCTCAACCTCGTGGCCGCCGTGCGCACGGCGGCGGCACCGGAATCCCGCGGGCGCGGCGTCCTCGTGGTGCTCAACGACGAGATCCAGGCGGCCCGCGAGGTCACCAAGACCTCGGTGGCGCGCCTTCAGACCTTCCGGACCCCGGATTTCGGCGTGCTCGGCCACGTGGACGGTGACACCGTCCGCTACTATCGCCGCTCCGAGCGCGCGACCGCTCCGGGCACGCCGTTCGACATTCGTGACCGTCCGGCGCTGCCGCGGGTCGAAATCGCCTACGGCTACGCCGATGCCGACGGCACCGCGGTGCGGGCGTTCCTGGCGGCGGGCGCCCGCGGCCTCGTCTCGGCCGGGCTCGCCCCGGGCATGACCCCGCCTGCCGAGGCCGAGGCCCTGGAGGCGGCCGCCGCCGACGGGATCGTGGTGGTGATGTCGACCCGGGCCGGGAGCGGCGTGGTGCCCCTCACCACCCGCTTGCGCAGCCGCGGCATCCTCAGCGCCGACAACCTCACGCCGCAGAAGGCCCGGATCCTGCTCGCGCTGGCGCTGACCGTCACCCACGAGCCGGACGCGGTGGCGCGCCTGTTCGCGACCTTTTGAGGCGCGGCCCGCGAATCGCGGCCAGCCATGCATGGGCGCGGCACCGAGCCTGACCGGGCGCGCATCGGCTCATCCCTCGGCGGCGTCGGTGCCGGCAGAGGCCGGAGCCCGATGCGGACACGCACAACGCGGTTTCCTGGACCTCCCATGGGGACCCGTCAGGCGGGTTCACGCCGCCGGCAGGTCCCGCGTCATGTCGATGGCGAACGTCTCGACCTGCTCGATGAGCTGGTTGATGGTCGCCAAGCCGTCGCTGATCTGCACGCCGAGTTCGACGTTGAGCCTGTCGATCCGGGCATCGCCGGTCGGCCCGCGGCGATCCAGGCCTGTCCTCTGTTCCGTGAGCTCGGCCCGTTTCCGATGCAGCTCCGCCAGCAATGCGTCGATCTGTGCACCCACCAGACCGGCGACAGGGTCCTGGGGCTGCTGCGGGACGATGATCTGGGACATGGCAGTCTGGCTCTTCCTCCGGGAGGAGCGGCTTAGCGCCCTTGGCCTTCCTGAAGCTGGCCTGCGCGGATCGGTGGCTGGTCGCCCAGTCGCGTGCCGCCGCGCCTCGCGTTGGGCCGGCGCGGAGGCTGGCCGCGCCGTGTTCGTCGGCCCGGTCAGCCTCGCCCGCTCAGAACTCGAAACCGGTCAGGCCGTGACCATGATGCGTGTCCACGACAGGAGCGCTGTCCGCGAGGGAGGCGCGGCACGCGACGGCCGGCCTTCGTGACAGCCGAGCGACGGCGGTGCGCATGGCCCGCGGCGCGCCCCTCCGGCTGGAGGTCTGCCGAACCGCCACAGAAGAGACTTAGGAGATCCGACCGAAGGCCGCTTCGGCACGCGAGACCCGAGACCCGAACCCAATGCCGCTGATCGATCCCGCCCGTACGCTCCTCCTCGTCATCGACATTCAGGTCCGGCTGATGCCGGCGATCGCCGAGGGCGCTGGCGTGCTCGCCAACACGGGCCGCCTCGCCGCGGCCGCGAAGCTCCTCGATGTGCCGGTCCTGTTCACCGAGCAGAATGCCGGAGGTCTGGGGCCGACCGTGCCGGAACTTGCGCCGGAGCCGGGAATGGCCTTCCCGAAGATGAGCTTCGGCGCCGTGCAGGCCCCGGGCTTCCTCGAGCGTCTGCCCGCGGATCGCGACCTCGTGGTGGCCGGCTGCGAGGCGCATATCTGCGTGCTTCAGACGGCGCTCGGCTTGCTGGAGGCCGGGCGGCGGGTCTGGGTGGTCCGCGACGCGGTGGGCTCCCGCCGGATCGAGAACCGGGACGCGGCGCTCGTCCGCATGGCGGCCCACGGCGCCGAGATCGTCACCACCGAGATGGTGGTGTTCGAGTGGCTCGGAACCGCTCGGCACAGGCGGTTCCGCGAGGTCGTCCGGCTCATCAAGTGAGCGGCGCGCCGCTTAACGCGGCGCCTCAGCTCCCGTCGAGGGCTGCGCGGGTCCGGGCGTCGGGGCCGATATCGTCGGTGCCGTCCATCCCCAGCACCTCGATCAAGCGCAGGCGCGCGCGGCTGACCCGGCTCTTGATGGTTCCGACCGCGACGCCGCAGATCGCCGCGGCCTCCTCGTAGGTGAAGCTCTGGGCGCCCACGAGGACCAGCGCCTCACGCTGGGCGGCAGGCAGACGGTTCAGGGCGCTCTGGAACTGCGCCATCTCCATCCGGACCTCCTGCTCGGGCAGGGCGGTCAGCCGGCCAGCATGCACGCCGTCGGCGTCCTCCACCTCGCGCTTGCGCTTGCGCTGCTCCGAGTAGAACAGGTTGCGCAGGATCGTGAACAGCCACGCGGTCAGGTTGGTCCCCCGGCGGAAGCTGGCGGCGTTGATCCAGGCGCGCACCAGCGTGTCCTGGACGAGGTCGTCCGAGCGGTCGAAGTCGTAGGTCAACGAGAACGCGAAGGCGCGCAGGGCCGGGATCGCCCCGAGCAGCAGGTCGCGCATCTCGGCATCGGCGCCGGCCGGCGCGGGGCCGGACCCGCTCCCCGCGGGAGCAGCTTGCAGCATCAGGGTCATGGCTGGGCCTCCGTCTCGGCGCAGGCGGCGAGGTCGTCGAGGAGCGTCCGGAGCCGGTCCGGGATCGGCTGCGCCAGGACCGCCGCGTAGTGCAGCCGCAGGCCGCGCCCGATCCGGTCGCGCGCCGCCGCATCGATCGGGCGGCTCTGCCTCGCTCGGCGCGTCGCGAGGCCGAGATCGGCCGCTTCGATCGTCTCGGCGGCGCCTCTGATCGGCTGCTCGTCGTCGTTCCCCATCATGGCCGCGCCCCTAACGTGCGCGATGCGGCCCCGAGGGGCATGGCGGTCCGCCGTGCCGGTCATCGACCGAGCACGGCGCGAACACGCCTCATCGCCTTCCGGCGGCGCTGGTAGGCGCAGTGGATTTAATCGCCTCTGAATTGCACATTCATCTAATCTTAATCTTATAACGGCCAAGCTTGACCGGTTATAAACGCGGATCACCTTAGTTACAAATCAGAAATACTTATTTACAGCTTGGCCGTTACGGATATCGGTGGACCCGTCTGAACGGGGGCTGAGCGGCGACCCGCCCGGGCGGGAGTCCAAGACGCCCTGTTGGCGCGCGCTCGGCCTGTCGCGCGCTGTTGCATGGCGTCCTGGAGCGGAGGTGCGCATTGGTCCTGATCGATGGGCAGGCGCACCGCGGGTCCTGCGCCCGCGCGGGAAGCTGGGGCCGTGCAGGGGATCGAACTCCTGTCCTTCGGTTTACGAAACTGACGAAAGGGCAGCACGCGGCCTAACACAGGCTCACAGCGAACGGATCGTTGTAAGGCTTTGCCGTGGCTTGTTTTTCGAGAGTGTTGGCTCGTGCTTGTCACTGAGCCTAACAGACCCACGCGTGCCTTCGGTGTGCAGGCCAAACTGCGTGCGGAAGGCCGGCTTTGACCCTGTTTCGAGGTGTCCTCCTGTCGCTAGGGCTGGGGGTGGGGCGGCTGGGACGGCAGGGAGATTGAGTACGGCGCGTCAATCGTCATCGTCCCGGTTCGATCTCCTCAGGCTGTGCAGCCAGATCGAGACAACCACCGTCACCGAAAGCGGAGCGCCGACGACGAGCGCAACGGTCTCAAGGGCACCATCCATGTGGCCTCTTTATCCGCCAAGGACGGCCGTCCTCCTCCTGCGAATTGGGGAAGGACGTCTGTGATGTGCATCACACCGGCCACGAAGAAAGGCTCAGGTCCGCCACGGCCTTGAGCGGCAAGCGGGGCGTGCGAGCGGGGCGTGATGATGTCACCATTTCTCCTCGCTGATGAGCGTGCCGCCCTGGTCGAAGGTGCCACGCCAGCCGCTGTTGAGCAGGCGAACGGTTACCCGCGTGCAGCCCGCCTCCTCTTTGATCCGGGCGTCGACATAGCCGTAGCGCTCCAAGCGCTTCAGGTCCTCGGTACCCACACCGAGTCGTGCGGCGAGTTCGCGGGGATCGACGACCCAATCGCCCAGATGACCGAGGGTGAGCCGCATGGAGCGAGCCTCTATCGGCGCGACGGCAGATGAGGTCCTGAGGTCGGCTGATCAGGCGACGCATGCGCCACCGATCGGCAAAGGGCCCGCAGCGGCAGACGCGCCGTTGCTCTTAACCGATCACCAATCGGATGAGCAGGCAAGCCACCGATGAGCCGGCGACAGCGATGCCGAGCAGAACCGGACTGGCGAGCTGGTCTACGGCATCGACGCACTGACCGCGACGGTGGTCCGGATGGTTGGCCGCTGCATTGCTCGCCAAGCTTGTGTTGAGATCCGGATAAACTGGATAGACAGGCGCTCTCATGGGAATCTCCTGCTGAGAGGAGGCTCGACTCACCTGATTCCTAGGATAGCGCGGTCTCGAAAACTGTTCAAATCTAGACGGTAGGGCTGGCCGCCGCTGCTCGGCTTCATATCGACCTCGATTGCCCGTGTGGCTTCCTCAAAGGCCTTCTCTTCAGTCAGGAAAGCGCTGTCCGAGCGCTCGATCCGCTTCTCGGACTTCCGCAGCGTGTTCGGAATTGCATCCACGCCCGCCAGTCTGCCCTGGGGGACAAGTTCGCGGGCGAGCGTGGAAGGTCAGCGACCCGTCCAGCCGCCGACAGGACGGCTTATGCAATCATCGTCAGGATCATCGCCGTGACGGACTTGTTGCCTCTCATGAGCGCCGCTCGCGCATCCGGCGCGGGCCGCTGTAGCCGACATGACATGAGGCTGCTGTCACCCCGGCATAAATCGCTTGGCATCCGGCAGGTGAGAAATGGCGCCAAGCTGTTGTAAGGACTGGTGCCGGTGGAGAGGATCGAACTCCCGACCTTCGGTTTACAAAACCGCTGCACTACCGCTGTGCTACACCGGCAGGCACACGGAAACCATTGAGGAATTTGGCGGTTTCCGTGCGTCTGGCGCGACTTTGACAACGTTTGAGGGCGTCTCGTCAAGGCACAAAACCCGGCCCCTTCCGGTCCCGGGTCATTCGCGTTCCCGTCAGGCGAGCGCAAACAGGCTCGCCCGCGGGCCATTACCCTGCAGGCACATCCAACGACGGGATGAGGCCCGCGCATGGCAAGGCTGGGCCGCGGCGCCCGCGTGGGTGCGACCCGGGCGTTGTGCCGGCTGAGAGCGCGGCCTTGCCCGCCAAGTCAGTAAGAGTAGTCCCGGCGCGGGTAAGCCTGAGGTGGGCCGTAGCCGGTTCCACGCGGCTGAACGCGTGCGCCGTAATCGATCTCGCGCCGCGCCTGACGGTTGGCCAGAGCCCGTCCGGTCAGGCATCCGGCGACCGCGCCGACCACGCCGCGCTCGGCCAGATAATGGCCGGCGAGGCCGCCGATGATCGCGCCCTTGATGCAGCCCTTGGCCTCGGCCGCTCCGACACTCATGAGGGCCGTGACGGCGACGATGGATGCGCGTCCGACGATGTGCATGCTGGTGCTCCCGTTGATGCCGACAAGAACTTGCGCAGACGCAAGCGCGTTCCCCCCACGCCCATCGGCTTCAAGCCTGCACGCCGGTGCCGCGCTGCGCCCGCGTCGGGCCTGGGCGGTCGATGATCCGCAGGCGGGGAGGCCCGACACCGAGGCCGGACCCGGCCGAGAAGGCTTGCGCGTCGGCCCATTTCTTCAGCGGCCGGTAGGAACGGTCCGTGCGGGTGGGTTGTTCGAAGCTGTTGCGACGCCATCGACAAGGGAGACGTGCATGGACATTTGGCAGCTCATCGAGCGCGATCACGAGAACATCGGTGGCCTGATCCGCGAGATCCCTTACGCTCTCAACGATCCCGGCGCGGTCGGCGGCCGAGAGCAGATGCTGTCCGATCTCATGGCTGAGCTGGACCTGCATGCGGTCGCCCTCGACGCCAGCCTCTACGGTCCCCTGAGCCGCGAGAGCCAGACACGCGCGCTGATTGAAGACCTGCACCGCGGCCACGCGGAGTTCAGGCGCCAGTTGCAGCAGCTCGCCCGCTATTCGCGGAGAAACTCGGCCGGCTGGCTCGACACCTTCGAGGATGTCACGTTCCTCGTGGATCAGCACCTGCACCGCCATGTTCACGAGCTGGTCCCGGCAGCCCAGACCCTTCTCGGGCCCGAGGAGGTCGCCGCGGCGACACGGGCTTTCGTGCGCGCCAAGACCAACGCCCTTCGGACGCGCCGGCGGCGCACCGTGCCGGGGGGCCTGTCGAGCGAGGTCGCCCTCGTTGCGACGCTCGCCGGCGTGGCGGTCGGACTCGGTTATCTGGTCTGGAACGGCGGCCGGTTTGGCGGCTCGCGGTCGCGCCGCGCAGCCGAGGCGGGGGAGCGTGTCCCCCGGCAGGCGGTGCGCCCGATGCCACGGTGACCACCGCCGAGACCGCGTTGGGGCGCAAGGTGGCGCCCGCGCATCGGGACGCGCCGCCCACTTGGACCCGCCCCGAGCTGCTCGCGGGGCGGGGGAGCGACCGATCGCCCCCGCGGCCGTAGGGATGCGCTATGCCCGTTCAGCCTCGGCACGATGCGCCTCGTGTTGGCGCTGCAGGTCTTCGAAGGTGAGCAGAAGGCCCGTGGCCTCCTCGACAGGCAATCCGTCTGCTCTGAGGCGAGCGACGAGCGCGCGCTGCTTCGCGACGTGCTCTGCACCTTCGCGAACATGCCGCCGCAGCATCTCGATCTCGGTTTCGCCCGGTTCCATGCGGGCAACATAACCGATCTCTGATGAGAACCGCCGTCGGCTGATCAGAGACTAGCGAGACGCCGCGCCGTTCAGCCGGCGCCCCGTGAAGGTCAGCGTCCCCGCGTAGATCTGGCTGCCTTCCTCATCACGGACCATCACCGTAACGGCTTGGTTGTCGCCGTCGTTTGAGGTGATCAGCTCTGCGACATCCGGCAAGCTTGCCATAACCCTCTCACGGGCGGCTTCGATAATCTGGCATTGCAGGCCTTCCGCATCACGCTGGATCTCGCCATCGTGGATGTCGAAGTAGAAGCGAGGCGCTTAGGCCGCCTTCCGACCTTGATCTGCCCCATGGCCGTCAACGGCCGAGCTTCGGCATGCACGAGGTCATCCAAGGGGCTTGATCACAGGCGGGTGTGGGGGGCGCTGCAAGGCGCCAACCTGCTCTTGAGCCAATCCGAACCGTGAGGCGGCTCAGCGTCAGGATGGCCGGCGGCAGGAAATTCAAGCTGCGCGCGGTGCCTTCGCCCGTCTCCGGATAGCGTGATCAACGCGCCGGAAGGACCTCCGCAGCGCCCTGTCGAGCGGCTAATCGGACATCGGTCGCGCGCTCACGCGCCCGTCCTTATCCTTCGAAAACTCATTTTTTGCTCGCAACAGCATGGCGCGGATATGCGCTCGTCTTTTGAGCCTATCCGAAAGGCCGTAATCGACTTGCCCCTCTCCTTTAGCAATGACCGCCATAATGGCGCCTCCAGAGCCTTAAGATGTACCGCAATCCATGCGATCGCGACTTAGGGACGCTCGTAGCTCGATTTCCGTTCCTATCCCTATGCGATTTCGCACAGGTTGACCTACGTTAGCACCAGGGAAGAGCGCTGTTCGGGGGCAAGAATGCTCAGACGGTTTTATTTCGACGTCGACAACGGTCGGGAGACAATCCGGGACGATGAAGGCGTCGAGGCCGTAGATCTGGAGCAAGCGCTGACCGACGCGCGCGGCGTCATCGGCGAAATGGCGGACGATCTCGGTACCACCGATCTCAACAACTCGTGGACGCTCGTCGTGCGTGATGAGATGGGATTGACGGTTGCGCACGTGCCAATCGGACTGTTCTCCAGCGCGCACCGGATGCCGCGTCGCGGCTGAGCGGCCGCTCTCATCGCGTTGGACTGTCGCCGGACGAGGATCGCGCGGCCGCCAGAACCATTGCGCGTGCCCCGACGGTTGAGCTGGAACTCGGTCGGGATCGCTGGCGCCTCTGGCGATCTGCTCCGCGCCGTTGATGAGGCCGGCGGTGTTCCCGACACAGAAGAGCGCCGAGCCCCGCAACCCAAAAGCGCACAGCTTCGTTCCTGCGGCTGATCCGAACCGGGTCAGCTACGGGAGGAAACAATGCTACGTTTTGGAGTGGGGTTGGCGCTGACGATGGCCATGGGGGGCATCGCACTGGCTGCGCCGATGACGACAGAGGACAAAGCCGCGCTGCAGCAGCAATGCAGCGGCGATTTCACGACCTTCTGTGGCGACATGCCTCCTGCGGATAGTCCAGAGACGCAGGCCTGCTTCGACAAGAACATGTCCAAGCTCTCGCCGGGCTGCCAGAACGCGATCCAGGCCTACAAGAAGAAGGGCTAGGCGACTCCGCCTGCACGCGAGGCTCAGCGGCAGACGAAAGCCCGCCACAGCGGTTTGCTGGGCGGGCTGAGATTGTCGCGGGTCGGACGAGAAGTCCGGATTGCACGAAACACCGTCGCGGACCTCACCACAACGGAGTGCGGCCTTGGTCACTCAGGTGCGGCCGGTCCTCTGAGCGTCCGACCCACGGCGCGTACTCTGGCGCGGTTGGCCTCACCCTGCACGTAGCTGATAACGCGACGTCGGACCGCCACGTCCTCGATCTGCTCAAACGCCCGGATCAACTCGGCATTCTCTGACAGGCTCAAGCCCTTCGCGTCGTTGAGCTGTCTCGCGACCCGGAGGGTCTCGATCGAGATGCCGAGTGCATCGGCAATCTGCGAGAGGGCTTGTGCCGTGTCATCCATGCCCGGAACCCCAGGTCAGTTCGCAAGGCTCAACCGCTAGGTTTGTATGCAACCGCGTACAAATCACGGAAGCGTGCGTCGTCGGGTTTGATCGGCCTGCCGTGCTTCAGGCACATGGCTGGTTGCGCGCGGCGCGATCGATCCGGGCGGCGCTGATGATTCGGCCGTGCAGAGGCCGCGATGCTGGAACCGCCCGACGCGCGGCGGTCGCAGGATGGACGGAGTTCAGACGACGTGCGGCGGCAGGATCAGGAACTGCGCGTGCACGATCAGGCTGAAGGCCATGGCGGCCGTCACGACGGCGTCGACGAACCGGCTGGTCATCGTGGCTGGCTTGGTCATGGCGTACCCTTCCGATCCTGTGGCCGGCGACCGGCCGCGTCGGGACAGGCTTATGGTTAAGCCCGGTATCCGGCTGATTGCGCCGATTGTTGCGTCCGCGGCGTCGTTCGCGCGCTCCGCGCCTCCCCGGGCGAAAGGCGCGTGCGCCCCTTCAGGGTCGCCGAGGGGCCCAGGCTTTCCTGCTCTACTGGAGCGTGCATGCGCCCGCGGGCACCTTGCGCCCGGCTTCCAAGAGGGCGCGCAGCTTCCGCGCTGCGATCAGGATGATGTCGGGACGCGCGACCCCGTGAGGCGTCTCGGTCACGAAGCGCCGAAGCGCTTCCGTGAGATTCCGCTCGATCTCATCCATCAGCTTGAGGCCCTTGGAGCCCTCAAGCCTTAAGTAAGCGTCGGAGAGCGTGAGGTAAGCCGCGCTCGCAAGGAGGAAGGCGACGCCGTTGGCCTCCTGCACCTCATCAGGAAGCCACTCGCTTTCCGCGACGCTGTTTTCCATAGGCCGGGTCCCGCCAAGTGTGTCTCGGCGGGTTGTGTATCGAGTTTTGGAACAGCGCTGATTGATAAATCTGCGCTTTCGCCCAGTGCTGCAGTTCCTCCGATCATGCAACGCGAGTCGCTCATCGCCTATCCGGTGCCCCGTTTTCCGCGTGCGCGGCTCGGTGCGGGCCACAGCACCCTGCCGGAGGGTACGATCACGCAGCGCAAACGTCAGGGCGCGAACTTCAGGCTGATCTTACGGCCGTCGTGCGAGACGACGTGGCACAGCTTGTCCACTTCCAGAGCCGCCGAGATCAGTCGCAATTTCTGTGGGATGGGGCCATCTAACGCCACCTCGATCAGGGCTCCGCCCTTGTTGAGGTTCCAGATCAGGCAGCCGCAGCGTTCCTTCGGATCGCCAAAATAGATCTGTCCCGTTTTCAGGCCGGCTCGGATCGCCTCGCTCTTCCTGTTTTCAGACACAAAAACTCTCATACGTTATAAAATCGAATATTTATTATACTATCGGCCCATAGGTCAGCTTCCACATCAAATGATGCGCGCGATCGTGGCGTGGGATGAGTACTTACGCCCGCGCGACCCGCGAACTGTTCGGCTGACCGTCGCCGGAAGTTCGGGACACCGACCGTCAGACGACGCAACGAGGCTCCATCGTCGCGAGGCAATGCTGCCGAAACGCCCGACATTCACCGTTCTGCGGGGGGCAGGCGCGGCCGGGAGACCGCGCCTCGATCGGCATCGGGAGCGGGCCTGGGGCGCCTTCGGAAGCTGCGGGCTTCCGCAGGCCGCTGTCGTCCGGGACGCTCAGCGTGCGGGGGCTGCAGCCGGAGCGGGATTCTGCGGCGACAGGGCCGACCCGGAACTCTGCTGCGAGGCGGTGTGCTGTTGGCTCCCCGTCTGCCAGGTCCAGTACCCCGCGATCCCGCCCGCGAAGACGAGGCCCATCACCACGAGGCCGATCACGATCGGCTTGAGATCGCGCCACTCCCGACGCTTCGCTGGCTCCACGGTATTCCCTCTCGACGTGACGGACGGTGGCTTGCACGCCCCGAGCCGCTAACCGCGCAACCGCCCGACCGGGTCCGCCGCTCCGGCCCACAGCGGCGTTCCCGAATGTCGAGCCGGTCAGGTGCGGAGGCCGCGCCGTCGGCCCGCGCCCGAGCTCCACGATCACGTGTGAAACGTCACGGCCGTTCGCGCGGCGGTCTTGTCATCGGCGCGGCTCCGGCTCACGCGCGACACGATGATCGCGACGCGGCGCCTTCCCGACCGACCTGTGGACGTTCCCGGAGACGCTTCGTGAGCGCGCACGCCGCACCGCCCGCTCCGGATGCCCTCCGGCTCGTGATCGTCGGCGGCGGCTTCACCGGCGCGGCGCTCGCCATTCATGCGATGCGGGCCGCTGCCGGTCCCCTCGACATCGTCGTGCTGGAGCCCCGGGCGGAACTTGGGCGCGGCGTGGCCTACGGCACGGCGGACCGGAACCATCGCATCAATGTGCCGAGCGACCGCATGGACGTCGCCGCCGAGTCCGGGGCCGCGACCGCGTGGTTTCGCGCGCAGGGCCTCCTGCCGGAGGGCGAGGCGGCGCGCTACCTGCCGCGCGCTGCCTACGGTGCCTATGTCGGGGACCTGCTTGCCCGGACAGGCGCGACGGCCGGCGACCGGGTGCGCCTGCGCCATCTGCGGATGGCGGCCACCGCAGTGCGGCCGCAGAACGGCGCCTGGATGGTGGGCACGGATACGGGTGAGCGGATCGCGGCGGACCGCGTCGCCCTGTGCTTCGGCCACGCGGTGCCGGCTCTGCCCTGTCGTCTCGGTCCGGGCGTCGCCGCGTCCCGCCGCTTCGTCCCGGATCCCTGGGCGGTCGACGCCCTGGCCGCCATCGAGCCCGGGGCCTCGGTCCTGGTCGTCGGCACCGGGCTCACCATGGCCGACGTGGTGACGAGCCTCCGGGCGGGCGGCCATCGCGGAGCGATCACCGCTGTGTCGCGCCGCGGCCTCCTGCCCAGGGCGCACGGAGTCTTCCTGACGAGTCTCGACGTGCTGGGGCCGGATCGGCCGCGGACCGCTCTTGATCTGCTGCGCCTGCTTCGGCGGCAGGTCGCGGCCGTCGATCCCGCCCTGGGCTGGCAACCGGTGCTCGACTCGTTCCGCAAGGTCCTGCCCGACGTCTGGAATGCCCTGCCGGCCGCAGAGCAGCGGCGGATCGTGCGCCGCCTGCTGCCGTTCTGGGAGGTGCACCGGTTCCGCATCGCGCCGCAGATCGCGGCCGGCCTCGCGCAGGCCCGGGCGGAGGGGCAGCTCTCCGTCCGGCGGGCGTCGGTGATCGGCCTGGCGCTGGCCGCGGATGGCCGCCTGGAGGCGGAATTGCGGGCGGGTGGCGCGACGGAGCGCCGCCGGTTCGATGCGGTGGTGCTCTGCACCGGGCCGGAGCGCGACGTCTCGCGCAACCCGCTGGTGGCGGCCCTGCTCGCCGACGGCACCGCGCGCCTCGACGCGGTCGGGCTCGGGCTCGCCGTCGACCGCCGCAGCCGCGTGCTCGGCGCGGCGGGCGCGCCCCAGCCGGGCCTCTACGCCTTCGGCCCGATGACCCGGGGCAGCTTCGGCGAGATGAGCGGTGCCACCGACATCGCCCACCACATCGAGGCCGTCGTGGCCGGCCTGCTGGAACGGGATCTCGAGGGCGCTCTCCGCCGGGGCGGCCGCCGGCTCGGCGCCGGAGACGGCGGCCTCATCGACGAGCCCGTCGACCGAGCTTGACGCTCGAAACCTCCTGCGCATCCGCAGGGCGTGAAAGGCGGACCCGGTCTGTGTCTCGTTGACGGTTGCCGGGAAGCTGGCCTAAGCAGCTCCATGATCCGTCGCGCCAGCAACGCCGTGAGCTATCGCCCGCCCTCACCATAGGGCGGCTGCGTTCGATCACGACCAACGATCATACCGAGCCGCCGCATTCCGGCGGCGCTTTCATATCCAGGCAGGTCCCCGGGGGCGGCGCGTCCACCACCGACGAGAGACCACAATGCCCTCCCAGCGATCAGCGTCCATCCCCTCGGCCGGCGACCAGCCGGTCGAACCTCAGGCACCGTGCCTCTTCGAGGTTGAGCACGGCGACACCGTCATTCGCATCGCTGACGATTGGGACGGTCATGTCCTCATCGAGAAGCTGTACGTTGCCCTCCGGGAAGCTCGTCAGGCGCGGGACAAGGCGGCCCTGCTGCGGGCAGCAGGGCCTGTCCGCGCGGACAAGCCCGCAGAGCGTCCAGCGACGTAACGGTTCGGTCCGCGCCGCAAGCGGCCCCCGCCACGGGTGCCAAGCGTCGGGTTTCGCCCGGTGGCGA
Organism: Methylobacterium sp. FW102-HT35C08; assembly: GCF_058790235.1. Classification (NCBI taxonomy): domain Bacteria; kingdom Pseudomonadati; phylum Pseudomonadota; class Alphaproteobacteria; order Hyphomicrobiales; family Methylobacteriaceae; genus Methylobacterium; species Methylobacterium sp. FW102-HT35C08. Next base: position 5,165,756 of record NZ_JBYTCL010000002.1, read on the forward strand.
CCTGTCGGCGATCCTTGAATCGCCCACAGGGTTCTAGCCGGCCCGCCGCACGGTGCGGCGGACGGTCCGGCGCGGCTCGGCGCCCCAGCGGTACTTGTACGGCTCCTCGCCGCGCAGGAAGTGGAACTCCGCGACCCCCGCCGCCGCGGCCGCCTCGATCAGGCAGGCGAAGGCGAGTGTGCCGAAGCTCTGCCCCGGGACGCTCATGTCGACGGCGTTGATGTAGGAATAGCCGGCGCGCGGGTCGGCGAGGCCGTACAGCACGGCCATGATCGCTGCCTCGCGGCGGACCAGGGACATCCGGAGCAGGCCGGCCTCGGCCAGCGCCGGGGCCGCGCTCCGGTGGAAGGCCTGGATCCGGGGATCCGCCAGGACCCCGGGCTGGCCCTCCCGGGCCCAGCGCGCCGCGTGCAGCGCGAACAGCGCGTCCAGCGCCGGGCCGATCTCGGCGGGCGTGGCGAGCGCCTCGGTGACGCCGCCGAGGCGCCCGGCCCGATGCCGGTCATGCACGACCTTGCGGCGCTGCGTGCTGGTGAGGGCCGCGAGCGGCGAACCCGCGCCGGGCAGCGTCAGGACGGGGCAGATCTCCGCCTCGGTGTCGTGGGCCTGCCAGCCCCCGGGCACGGGTCCGAGGAGCGGGGAATCGGCGCGCAGGTCCGGCAGCAGGAGCTCGTCCCACCGGTCCGCCGTCGCCAGGATCGCGGACCACAACCGGTCCACCGGGGCGCCGGGCACGACCAGGGCATCGCAATAATCGCTGTGTCCGGCCCCGACCGGCACGAGCCGGCGCACGCCGGCATCGTGCCAGACGAACAGCGGCAGGGCCGCCACGAGATCGCCGGCCGGGTCGCGCACCGCCGCGTCTAGGCGCTCGCCGCCGCCGAGATGCGTCCACCACGCCTCCAGCCAGGCCGGGGACTGGAAGGGCGTGGCGCGCGGGTCGCGCCGCCACAGGGACCAATGCTCCTGCCGGGTCACGCGCGCCGCCTCAGGTGAAATCCCGTGCCGTCCCAGATCCTGAACGGGCGCTCGCCCGCCCGCAGCACCGCGAAGCCGTGGGCGGCGGCCAGCGCCCGGACCTCGGCGTGATCCCGCTCCGGGTCGGACCGGTAGGACCAGTTGAACACCAGCAGGTCGCCGCCCGGGACCAGCACCCGCGCGGCTTCCGCCAGGAAGGCGTCGAGGCCGTCCGCCTGGACCACGTAGGGCAGGCTGTCGACCGCGATCAGGAGATCCACGGCGCCGTCCGGCACCGGGCAGAGGCCGTCGGCATTCTGCGCGAAAGCCAGGTTGCCGCGTTCGCCGGCCCGTCGGCGGGCCTCGGCGACCATGCCGGCGGAGAGGTCGAGGCCCAGCACGCGTCCGGCCTCGCCGGCGAGCGCGGCCGCCACCCGGCCGATGCCGCAGCCGAAATCCACCACCCGGCGTTCCGCCGGCGGGGCCCAGGCGCGGATCACCGCCACCAGCTCGTCGGTGGCGGCGGCGAGGTCGTCCGGGTCGCCGAACGCGTAGAAGGCGACGCCGGCCTCGGGCGCCTCGTCGGCCAGGCGGTCGAACAGAGCCGCCGTCGCCGCCCGGACATCCGCCCCCTCCGGCCACAGGCCCGAGCGCGCCAGCCGGCCGAGGGCGTCGAGGCGGCCGCGGTGGCGCTCCGCCAGGCGGGCCAGGGCGGCCAGCGGCGGCGCGTCCGGCCGCTCCGCAGCGGCGCGTTCGAGCCGCGCGACGTCGATCGCCCGGCCGGATAGCAGCAGGCGGGACAGGGCGATCTGGGGCGAGATCTCGCCGCGCGCGCAGGCTTCGAGGATCTCCGGATCGGTCATGCGGCGAGCCTCGCGTACAGGTCGAGATAGGCGTCGGTGGTGTGGCGGAGCGCGAAGCGCGCGCAGGCCGCCTGCCGGCAGGCCGCCGGGTCGATGGCGCCGACCGTCCGGATCGCCTCGGCCATCTGCACCACGGTGTCGACGATCAGCCCGGTGGTGCCGTGCGTGACGATCTCCGGCAGGGCGCCAGCCCGGAAGGCGATCACCGGCGTACCGCTCGCCAGCGCCTCCATGGCCACCAGCGAGGACGTCTCCGGCGCCGTCGAGGGGATCAGGACGCAGCGCGCCTGCGAGAGCAGCCGGCGCTTCTGCGCGCCCTCCACCGGGCCGACCCAGCGGCGCAGGGTGTCGAGCCGCGGCGCGATCGCGGTCTCGAAGTAGCTGCGGTGGGCCGCGTAGGGAAAGACGCGGCCCGCTGCGATCAGGGGCGCCCCCGCCATCCGGGCGGCGTCGAGGGCATGGTGGAAGCCCTTCTCGGGGGCGACGCGGCCGAGCACCAGCGCGTAGGCTTTCTTGGCCGGGCCGGGCCGGTAGGCCTCGGTGTCGACCCCGTTGGGGATCGGCGGCAGCAGCGCGATGTCGGGCGGGGCGCGCCGCGCCTGGTCGGGGGAGACCGGATTGAGCCAGGTGCCCGGGCGGCCCGGCCGGAGGGCGCCCGGATCGTACCAGTCGATCGGCAGGTGCAGGGTCGCGAGCACCGGCACCCCCGGGGGCGGCAGGTACCGGTCGAAGTCCAGGCCGTGCAGGTGAATGAGGTCGGCGGAACGCGCGCGGACGATCTCGGCCAGCAGCGCCTGCAGGCGCTCGTAGAGGGCGGTGCGATGCACCTCGGTGATCTCGCCCGCCGGCGCCGGCAGTGGCGTCAGCGTTCCCGCCGTGCAGGAGCCCGCGGCGGCGATCACCTGCGCGCGGTGGCCGGCCCGCACCAGCGCCCGGTCGAGCTGCGCCAGCACCTGCTCGGCGCCCCCCGCCGGATCGGCGGTGACCGGTGCGAACGGGTAGGCCACGCTCACGACGGTCAGGCTCACGCCGCGACGGCCTCCGCCAGCCGGCGCCAGCGCGCGGCGGTGATCGACCAGCCGAACCCGTCGTAGAGGCTCGCGCCGGGCGGCGGCGGCGCGGTGAAATCGTAGGCCGGTGCGGGCCGCCAGCGCTCGGCCTGCGGGCACCAGCCGTCGATCACCGCGGCCTGGCTGCGATGGGCCGCGATCGCCTGCGCCACGCGCGCGCGCTCGGCCGCGTCGAGGGGCCTGACCTGTTCGGGGCAGCCCGCGTCGGGCCAGAAATGGCCGAAGCGGCGCGTGCCCGCGTGCCGGTGATAGCAGGCGAACTCCGCCAGGGCCGGTGCCCGGCCGGTCCGGTCGCCGATCCGCGCGGCCGCCTTCCGCACGGCGAGTGCGGCGGTGTCGTGATCGGGGTGCCCGCCCTCATACGGATGCGTCAGGACCGCCGCGACGTCCGTCAGGTCGTGCGCCAGCCGCGCGACGAGGTCCGGCAGGTGGGCGACGGCCTCCTGATCGGGGAGGCCGTAGGCGATGCGGCGGGGGCGGGCGTCCAGCACCGCCAGGGCCGCCTCGAGTTCGTCCGACCGGGCGCGGGCGTAATCCGCGCGGGTCGCGAAGCCCAGCCGCGCGGCATCCGCCATGTCGGCGGGCGCGCTGTCCGTGAGGTGGATCAGGATCAGCCCGGACAGGCGGGGCAGGGCGGTCCCCGCCCAGAGCGTCTCGTCGTCGGCATGGGCCACGACGAGGGCGACGGGGTCGGGGATCGGCGTTCCGGACGCGAGGCGCCGCGCGAAGGCGAGGGACGCGCTCAAGGATCTGCCGATCTGGGCAAGCAAGACACCCGCAGGCTGGGACCATCGATGGCCGCTGCAGGTCTATCCGCCGCCGCGGCCGGAAGTTCCCCGGCCGCTTGTCCGCCCGGCTTGCCCGGCGGGTCAGCCGAACAGGGTCCGGGCGACGATCTGCGGGTCGATCGGTTTCTGGCAGAGGGCCACGGCCCCGTGGGGCGGCGGCACGGCGGCCGGATCGTAGCCCGTCGCGAACAGGAACGGCACGCCCCGCGCGTGCAGGGCGTCGGCCACGGGGTAGACGAGCTCGTCCTGCAGGTTGATGTCGAGCACCGCGGCGTCGATCTCGGCGGTGCTGGCGATCAGGGCCAGCGCCTCGTTCACGCTGGGCACCGGGCCGAGGACCTGGGCGCCCCCCTCCTCGAACCAGCTCTTGAGGTCGACGGCGATGAAGTAGTCATCCTCGACCAGCAGGACCCGCCGGCCGGTGAGCGCCTGGGTGGACAGGGTCATGCTTGGCTCCCGATGGCTTCTCCCGCGGGGAGGGGAAGGTCAATCGCGCAGTGAAGCGCCGTCTCGCCCAGTTCGTAGCGGGTCTTGGCCTTAAGCGCATAGGGCAGCGCCCGCTCGATGAGTTCGCGCCCGTAGCCGCCCCGCGTCACCGGGCTCTGGATGTCCCGCTCGCGGACGAGGCCTTCTTCGACCCACTCGACCAGCAGCCGGCGCCCGTCCTCCGACGGAAAGGTCCGCCAAGTCACGTTGAGGCGCCCATGGGGGGTGGTGAACGCACCATATTTCAGCGCGTTGGTGGCGAGCTCGTGCAGAGCCAGCGCGAAGGTCTGCACCGTCGCCTTGCGCAGGCGCACCATCGGCCCCGTAAGCCGGATCCGGCCCTGCATGGTCGGCGCGTCGAGGGCCGCCAGTTCCGTCTCGATCAGCGCCCGGAGCGTGATCGGCTCCTGGTCCGAGCGCGACAGGAGGCCCTGCACGCGGGAGAGCGCCGAGAGGCGATCGTTGAACCGCTCCCGGAACGTCTCGCCCGGCCCGGTCTGCGCCATGGTCTGCTTGGCGATGGACCGCACGACCCCGAGCAGGTTGCGGGTCCGGTGCTGCAGCTCGGCGACCATGACCTGCTGCCGCTCCTGGAGCTGGCGCAGGTCGTCGATATCGGTCGAGGTGCCGAGCCACTCGACGATCCGGCCCTCGGCGTCGCGGACCGCCGTCGCGCGGGTCTGGAACCAGCAATGGCGGTTCTCGGGGGCGTTGCAGAGCCGGTGCTCGTACGAGAGATGGCCCGTCTCTGCCGCGTCGCGCCAAGCCGCCTGGGCGGTTGCCCAATCGTCGGGATGGACCGCGTCCAGCCAGCCCCAGCCCAGGCTCGTGACGTCGGTCTGGCCGGTATAGGCCTGCCATTGCGGGCTCGACCAGATGCACGTCCCGTCGATGGCGGCGCGCCAGATGAGCTGCGGGATCCCCTCGGTCAGGGTGCGGAACAGCGCCTCGCTCGCGCGCAGACGCCGCTCGGCGAGCACGCGTTCGGTGCTCTCGACCACGATGGCGATGACGCCGGCGGGCTGCCCGCTCGCGTCGAAGACCGGCGAGTAGTCGAGGTTCATCCAGACCTGCTCTGGCCGCCCGTAGCGGTGCAGGGTGAGTTCCTGATCCCGGTAGGACAGCGTGCCGCCGGCGAGCCCCACGCGCATGACGTTGTCGTTGAAATCGGCGACCTCCGGCCAGCCCTCGCGCACCTTCGAGCCGAGGAGCTGCGGGTGCCGGCCGCCGGCGAAGCCCGAATAGGCATCGTTGTAGATCATGATGCCGTCCTCGCCCCACAGCAGGACGATCGGCACCGGTGAGAGCAGCACGGTGCTGACCGCGAAGATCAGGCATTGCGGCCAGCCCGTGATCGGGCCCAGGGGCGTCTGCGCCCAGTTGTAGTTCCGGACGAGATCACCGAGTTCGCCGCAGCCAGCCGGAAGGGGCCACGCCTCGTTCATGCCTTGAGCGAACCCCGGGACAACAGCACGGTCGAGCGCGGGACTGAGAGAGATGGCGGCGATCCCACGACGGCATGGAGCATTGGCCGGGCCGGTTGCCGAAACCGCCCGGCCGCGACGCTACTACATGGCCGCAAGCCTTGGTAGGGCCGCCCCTGCGCGCGCGCGGGCTTACGCCGCGGCGCGCTCCACAGCCTCGGCGAGCTGGCTCGCGAGCGCGTCGCCCTTGTAGATCTCGTCCACCGCCTGCTTCAGCTTGGACGCGTCCTCGGTCCGGCCGAGGGCCTTGGCGTAGGCGGCGGCCGAGCCGAAGCCGGCCAGACCGTAATGCGACATGCGCTGATACTGCGCGATGATCGCGACGTCGCGCAGCTTGCCGTCGCTCGGCGCTTCCTTGATCCCGTGCTTCAGCGCCTCGGACACGAGACCCTCCATGCCCTTGCAATGCTCGGGCTTGGTCTCGCCACCGTTGGCCTGGATCAGGCTCTTCAGCACGTCCGTGTGCTTCTGGATGCCGCCGACGGAATGCTCCAGCATCTGCTTCAGCTTCGCGTCGCTGACCTGCCCGCTGAGCTGCTGCACGGCCTTGACCATCTGGTCATTGGCCGACCAGAGATCCTGCATCTCATCGAGATAGACCTCTTTCAGGGTGCCGGGTGCCGACATCGCCGCCTCCGTGTTGGTTGCCGATGCCCGGTGAACCCAGGCTGGCAGGCGGTGTTCCGGGACGCGGCGGGACGCGGGACTTCGGTTGGCGGCGAACCTCCCGGCCGAAGGGGTGACGCTTCCCATGCCTGCAGTCCCCTTGCGTGCAGCGCGGCGCCCGGATGCCGAGCGGCAGCCGGTTCAACAACGTCACCTGGAGCGCTATCGACAGCGGCGGCAACGCCGTCACCGGGAGCACCGCGGCCCCGAGCGGCCGGTGAGCCACACCGGGCCGGCGCGCGGCCAGCCCGGATTTCGCTCAGGCACCGCGATAGCCCGTCCCGCCGTTGCCCGCCGGGCTCTCGTGCTGGGGCTCCGCGTAAGCCTTGTTGTCGAAGGCACCCATGTCGCCGGGCTCGGACTGGCCCGGGGAGCGGGGCCCCTGCGGTCGCTTTGCTATGGGCTCCGGCGGATAGGGGCGGGCACCCGCCGGGTCCTCGGTCAGCACGTCGCGGGCCGGTCTCGGGTCGGACTCGCTCATCGAAGGGCTCCTGATCACGCCGCGTCGCTCAGGAGAAGGAGCGGTGGCCGGCCCGGTTCCCCGCGGGTGGCCTACCCGCGGTTGGCCGTCTCCGGGAAGCGTCGGGCGAACCAGTCACGCAGGATCTGGCGCTCGTAATACAGGCCGCCGGTCGAGAAACGCGGGTTCGACGTCAGCAGGAAGTTGATGTCGGTGACCGTGTCCTCGCCCTGCGCCACGATGCGGCCGCCGCGGCGCAGGGCGTAGGCGAGACGGATCCGCGGCGGCGTGGCGTCGGTCACGACCCGGACGCCCGTCGGCGTCGAGAAGCCCGGACGGTCAAAACCGGCGAGGTCGATATCGAGGACGGTGATGTCGAGGCGTTCCCCCGGCCGGAGCCGGGCGGCGCCGAGATCCTGGAAGATCCGGGTCAGCTCGGCCAGGGTGACCCGGAGCGGCTGCCCGGAGGCGAAGCGGTTCTCGGCGTCGGTGAAGCGCTTGGGTGCCGCGTAGCGCACCTGCACCTCCGCGCGGGCCGGCCCGGCCGCCAGCAGTGCCGCCATGAGGGCCAAGCCGGCCCAGCCGCCGGCGATGCGCGTGCGCATGTCGCGTGTCCTCTCGCGCGTGTCCTCTGTGGCCGCCGCTCGGGCGTCCGGGATCGCAGGGACCCGCTCTCTGGGTAACAGGTCGCGCCGGCCATCGTTTCCGCGTCCCGCTCCGTCGGGGACCTGCGACCGAATAAACCCGACCCCGTTCATAGTCTCGCCGTGTTCCGGGCGCCTCGTGGCGTCACCAGCCCCGCGGGGCTGCCCAGTTCTGGGAGAACGACCGCATGCTGAACTCTGTCCTCGCGCTCCTCACGGTCATCGCGGTGCTGGTGGTCACGGCGCTGTTCAAGCTGCCGCTCCTGCCGTTCCGCCTCGCCGGCCGCCTGCTGCGCCATCGCCCGGCGGCCGCCTGAGCGTGCCGGTCATTCCGCCGCGTCGATGGTGAACGCCATCCCGCGGCCCGGCCCCTGGTCGGAATAATCCACGAGCGCCAAGCCGCGCTCGGCCAGCGTCGCCGCGACGGTGTCCCGCTCCTTGCGCACCATCTGGCCGACCGCGAGCGGCGTCAGCCGGGGGCTCGCGCGCCGCAGCTGATCGACCCCGATGCTCGCCGGCAGGCCTTCGCCCTCGGCGATCCGGGCGAGCGCGAGGCCCAGATCCTTCGCCTTCGTTTCCGCGGCGGATTTCGGCTTGAACGCCATGCTGTCTCCTTACCTCCTCGGCGCGCCGGCCCGACCTGGAGCCGGCAGTCTCTCCGTCACGCGGCCCTCGCGTCGACGTTCACGTCGGGGAAAGCCCTGATCCAGACGCGGCGACCCCGCGCGTCGTAGACCTCGACCTGCCAGGCCGACCAGTCGAACCGCTCGACCACTCGCTCCATAAGGGCGAGCGCCACGCGCTCGGCATGGACCCGCATCCCCGCCGCGTTCGGCAACCGGCTGCCCCTCAGGTCGGTCACCAGCTCGTGGCCGTCCGTGCAGTGGAAGCGGTAAAGCCGCATCGGCATTGACGTTTCCTCGACCAATCCACAGCGCTCCACAGCGATCCGAGAACCCAGCGCCGCAGCGGTTGAACCGACCCGGCCGTTGCGCTTTGTTCATGAAATGTTCTATTCGGATTCGAGCCGCGATGCACGCAGATCCTGATGAAGCGCCTGTGGAGATTAGTCTCAGGGAGGCCGAAAGGATCGCCCTGGCCTATCATCGGGCCGCCCGGGGCGATGCATGGCACGCCCTGGTGACGGCCGTCGCGGACGCGCTCGTGGATCTCGCCGAGGCGGAGCGGTGCATCGCCCGGCAAGGGCAGCTGATCTCGCACGGCTATGCACGGGGCCGGACGGGTGCGTCCGAGGCCGCGGGGCCGTCGCGACCGGAACGGCCGTAGCGTAGGAGCCGGGCCGTTCCGCGTGGCGAATCCGGAGCGCCGTTCTGCGGCGGCGCCGGCGCGGGTGCTTTCAAGACCCGCGCCGGGTGACATGTCAGCGAGACCGTTCAGGCGGTCCGGCGGCCCTTGCGCTCGCGCTCGGCCATGGCGCCGGGCTGTCCGAGGCCGATCGCCTTGGCCAGGGCGGAGCGCTGCTCGGCGTAGCTCGGGGCGACCATCGGGTAGTCGGCCGGCAGGCCGTAGCGATCGCGGTAGCTGCGCGGGTCGAGGCCGTGGCTGGTCAGGTGACGCTTGAGCGTCTTGTAGGTCTTGCCGTCGATGAAGCTGACGATCCCGTCGGGGCGGACCGACTTGCGGATCTGGGCGGCGCTCGGCTTCTCGACATCGGCCTGCACGGCCGCGCCGGTGTCGGCGGTCAGCGTGCCGGAGACGAGGCCGGCGATCGCGCCGTGCACGCGCGTGATCAGGGCCGGCAGCTCGGCAACCGGCACGGGATTGTTCGACACATAGGCGGCAACAAGCTCAGCAGTGATAACGGCTAAGGTGTCGGTCGTCTCGTCGGGCGTCTCGTTCATAAGATCTCTTTCGATCCACGTTGGGTCTTCTTGTTGTTTGAGGCGGGCAAAGGTTTAGATGAGGTAAATTTTGAAGTAAGACCTTGCGAATATCGTGCAATTTTGCGCGTTATGCTGCGCGCCAGGCGGGCCTGCATCCGGGGCAGAGTATCTGACGTCGTCCCATCATCGTTGCGTCGCTGCGGCGACGGCCGGTATCGGGCTCGACACCGGGGTCAATGAACCTGCCCGGGCCGGACGGGGCGCCGGTCCGCGCTCCCATGCGGGAGGGATCTCGCAGAGAGCCGGGTGAGGGATCAGATCTGTCCGGACGAGGTGCAATCCGGGTCACGCTTCGAGGGAAGCGTTGGATCCTGAAGTGTCACGTTCCTCACCCCAACCCTCTCTCGCATGGGAGAGGGAGTACGTCGTCGCTGTCTCGGCCGGCGACGCCCATCTTCTGGACCGATCGCGTTGCACCCGGCAGCAGACCCCTCTGGGACGGCTGTCCAACCCCTTCGCCTCATCCCGGGGTGACCGCGTCAGCGGGCGTCGAAGGAGGCTTCAGGGATCGCGCGGCCCGCCGGAGGGCTGCTTCGAGGCGGCTCACGCTGCACCTCAAGATGAGGGGGATAGGATCCCCTGGTACTAGGTGGCCGTCGTGTCCTGTGCCGCAACGCGATCGAGGGCGGCTCCGGGCCGGGCTGCCGCGCGCCGGGATCGGACCCGGCGCGCCGCAGCGCACGGCGGTCAGAGGTCCGTGGTTGCGGGATAGGCCCGGACCCGGCCCTGGGTCGCCGCCGAGCCGGTGGCGCCGGTGCCGGGGTTCGGGGCCGTCCAGCCCTCCGCGCGCCACGCGCTCGCCTTCTCGTCGAGATCGACCGGGCCGTGCCGCTCTAGGATCTCCGTCACGGCCGATGCCGGGACCGCCCGGGCCTCGGCGATCCGGACCGTGACGAGCGTCCCGCCCCGCCGCACGCCTTCGCCATAGGCATGCGCATCCGTCTCGCTCACGCCGGCGCCGGTGAGCGCGCCGGCAAGGCCGCCCGCCGCCGCACCGATCCCGGCGCCCGTCAGGGTGGCGACGAGCCAGCCGGCGGCCACCACCGGTCCGACCCCGGGGATTGCGATCAGGCCGAGACCCGCAAGAAGGCCGGCGGCGCCGCCCACGACGGTGCCGAGGGTCGCGCCGGCGCCGGTGCCGTCCTTGGCCCTGTCGGCCGTCTCGGCGGTTCCGTGCCCGCCGCCCGTGAGGCGGCCGGCATGGCGATCCCCCTCGTTGTTGCTGACAAGACTGACATCGCCGTGCGGGATGCCGACGCCTTCGAGTTCGCCGACGGCGGCGCTGGCGTCCTCATAGCGATCGTAGAGAGCCGTGATGGTTTGTTGGGCCATGATCAATCTCCTGTCGGGTTCCGAGGGGCTCACTGCGCCGACACGTTGCCCTTGAAATCGAGGCCGACCTGCACCGACTGGCCGCCATGCGTGGCGGTGCCGCGCCAGATGCCGTCGGCATCCTTCTTGAGGTCCTTCGCGTCGGTGTAGCCGGCCTTCGCGAGCCGCGAGCGCGCTTCGCCCTCGGTGAAGCTGTTGGCGCCCTTCTCCAGCTTGACGGTGCCGGCGGTGCCGGTCCCGCCGGGCGTCATCTTGTCGGTGTTCGGCCGCGTCACGCTCTCCTGGCCGCCGGATTGCTGGCTCGTCTTGGCGTCGGGCGCGGCGGGCGTCCCCGTGACCGTAGTCTGGGCGACGGCGCTCGATCCGAGCAGGGTCGCGAGGACGAGGGCGAGGGGTATACGCATGATGGACTCCGTCGACGGTTTCACGGTGACCAATTCGACGGATGGGCGATACGTTCCAGAAAGAGCAGATCCGGTCCGCAGGCGATTATCGCCGCGCTCGCCGAAACTCTCCATTCTTGTGGCGCAGAGATAGATCTTCCCCTGGTCTTGGATCGATCTCACGTCGACCCGCTGGCCGGTGCAGAAGGACCCGAGGGCGACGCCAGGTCGCCTCAACCAGCGCCGTAGCCGCCCTTCCGATTGTCGGGCTGAACGGCCGGTGGTCGGGTGTCGTAACCGCCGCTCTCCGGCGCGTCGTCGGATGCCGGCTCCACGGGGCCCGGCGCGTGCGGCCCGCTGCCTCCGGCCGCAGGATCGACCTGCTTCGCCTGACCGGCCGGCCGCCCCGGCGGGACCGATCCGAGCGCTTCGCGTGCGGCATCGACATCCTGTCCCATGCGATGACTCTCCTGATCCGCCCGTCCGTGTGACAGGCCAAGGCGGCTGGCGGGCGCATGTTCCCGGAGAGACGGCATTCCGGCGGGCTCCGGGCGATCGGAGGCTGCGGCCGCCGCGCGAGGGCGGTCAGTGCAGGCCGCTCTCCCGGGCGATGGCGCGCCCGAGGCACATCAGCAGGCGGTCGACCGCGGCGTGGATCTCGGCCGCCGCGTCGTCGTCGAGCGTGCGCTTGAGGGCGATGGCCAAGTCGGCGGCCCGGCTCAAGGAGTCGAGCGGTGCCGCCTCGCCGCCGACGACGGGGCGCTCGCCGCCCTCGCGCAGCTCGGTGATGTCGATGATGATGCCGCCTGCGCGGACCGGATGCCCGAACGGGTCCTGGAACGCGCGCCCGCGGCTCAGCAGCCAGCGCACCGCTCCGTCCCGCGCGACGACGCGGTACTCGGCCAGGACCAGGCCTCCGGCCTGCACGGCCTGCTGGACATGGTCGAGGAGCCACGGATGATCGTCCGGATGCACCGCCGCAATCGCCTGGAGGCTGCCGATCCTCGTGTCGGCCAGGGAGGCGTCGCCGGTCAGCAGCCGCGCCGCGCCGGCATCGTACATCATGGTCCCGCCGACGATGTCCCATTCCCAGGTTCCGACCACACAGGACGCGTCCAGTGCGGCGCGCAGCCTGTCGAGCGGCTCGCTGAAGCCGTCGATCGCGTTGATCGGCGCTCCCGATCCCTCCCCCATTTGCCAGTCCTACCCCACGATCTCAGGATGATCTGGCGCATGGAGATGCCATTTCATCCGGACCGCGCGGAAAATTCACGTTCCGGTGAGGGGGGATAGGCCGCCGACGGGTGCGCTCACGACGGGCAGCGCAACCCTCGGGCGGGACCAACGATCAACGCGCCTCGCGTGTGCAGAGCATCGCGCGCCGCACGATCTCGATGGTCCACGCCCAGAGCAGGTGGCCGAGCACCTCCGAGAACGTCTCGTGGGTCGAGATGTCCCAGATCTGCGGCGCCCAGCCGCCGAGGGGCAGCAGGAAGGCGTGGAACAGGACGGTGACGATCAGCCCGAAGGCCAGTCCCTGCCACAGGGTGACGAGCGGGATCGGGATGGCCAGCAGGCAGTAGAGCAGGCCGAAGATGACCGAGAAGCCCTGATGCACCAGGGCGACGCCGTAATTGATGACGTGGCCCGTGAAGACATAGGTCATGTCCTCGGCGTTCAGGCCGAGCGCTTTGAGGATGGCGAAGGGTGGCGAGATGCGGCCCGCCTCGCGTGGCGGGAACGGGATCTCGGAGCCCCATTTGACGAAGCTCGACAAGTTCCCGCCCACGAAGCCTGCCATGGCAGCTGTCTTGAAGTCATGCCGCGGCTTCGTGGCCGCCTGAACATCCGTGATCGATCCCATCTTCAGAGACCCATTGTTTTTGCCCCGATCAAGACGTGATCCGCTGTCGGGCCGCAGCTCCCAGTTTTCGCAAGATCTGGGAATAGGCGGCTGGCCCGGTCGATTCGTCCTCGGCCCGCCCTGCTATCAGCAAAAAATCTTCAATCTCAAGACAGGGCTGTGGTCTTGTGAGAGATGCGGTGCGTAGATAAATGATTTTCGCCCGTAGTATTTTAAATGAATGTCAGTTGCGAAACCGATATAGGAAATAATTACGGGGATTAGATGGATGTTAAGCTTTCATAAAGCATCAATAATCGTTGAACATCGTTGCAGCGGCTCATGCGCCTCGGCTCGGCACTCCGAAGGCGGCAGACGCACGGCGCCGCCTCGGCGCCGATGGGGACCGGCGAATGCGGCGTGAGACGGGAGGGTGGGCGCCCGGTCCCGCAACGGCCCAATCCGAACCGGGCGCGAGCCGCCGCGCGCCCGCTCAGGGCCGCGCGCCGCAGGACTCTACTTCCGTTGGCTCGTGGGATTCGGGGTCGCGGACGTATCAGGCGACACCGCCGGGTTCACGGGCGTGACCTTCGACCAAGTGGCCGCGATCGCCACGATGGCGGCCAGCAGGGCGACGAAAATTCCGATGAGGACGAGGCGCTTCATGACAGGGCTTGGGGCTTCCGTACGGGCCCGGCCACGCCGGGGAACGGCCGGGGAACCGCCGGGGCCGATGATCGATCCCTGCCGCAGCCCGAATCCGACCGGTCCGGAACTCACCGGTGCAGGGCGCGCATCCGAGCCAGTGCCGCCGCGGCTTGGGCGGCCAGGGTTTCAAGGCGGCAGATGGTGGCGTCGTCGGGGATGACCGAGGCGCACCAATAGGCCCCGAGCGCCGCAACCGGCTCGGGAAACCCGATTGGCACGATCACGAGGCTGCGCATCGACGTGGTGCGGTAGGCGGCAATCGGAACCCGGGCGTCGAGCTCGATGTCCGGCACGATGACCGTCTCGCCGTTGAGGATCGCCCACCCCGACACACATTCCGTCACCGGGAACCGGCGTCCGCGCCAGAGCGGCTCGATGGCATCCTCGGCCGCATAGACCACGCTCTCGCCCTCGCGCAGCACCACGGCGATCCCGTCGGAGCCGACGACCGCCCGCGCGGATGCCCGAAGGGCGGCCACGACCTCATCCAGGGATTGTGCTGTTTCGAGTTGGGCGGCGGCGAGCGCTAAGCCCGAAGCGGGCCGGAAATGCGTCTCAGCCATCCCGTAGATCTAGCGGGGTTGGGGCGCTCCGTCCACGCAAGGGCAAAGACATGTAGCGCCCCTGCCGACATACGGGCCACTCGGCACGCGGGCGCGGGCTCACCGGGTAGCCTTGTGATGGCGCCGATGACAACCTGCGATAGGATTTCCTCCGGGCGCGCCCCGCCCCGGCCAGCATCTGTGTGCCGCGGCCAGAGGAGCGGCTGTCGACCCTATGTAATTTGTCTGACGCTCGGCTCTCCGCAGCAGACGTATCAGAATAGTTCCCGACCGATCGATCACCGGTCGGTGATGATGTGTTTTATCGCACTTTCCTGCTGATCCGTTTCGAACGGTACCGGAGCGGTGTTGCAGCGATGCACTATCGCCAAGGCTCATCCTGACGTCCTGTCGCGCCGCACACATCCCGCCCAACGGGAGACAGAGGACCAGATGATCAAGAAGCTTCTTCTCGCGAGCGCCGCCACGGCTCTCCTGACCGGCGCCGCCTCGGCCGCCGACCTGCCGCGCCGCGCTGCTCCGCCGCCGGTGTTCACCCCCGTCCCGGTGTTCACCTGGACCGGCGCCTACTTCGGTATCAACGCCGGCTACGCCTTCGACGCCAGCAGCCGCTCCAACAGCTCGGTGTTCGGCGTCCCCGCCCCCTACGCCGCCCTCGGCACCACCGCCACCTTCCGTGACCGCAGCCAGGACGGCTTCTCGGGCGGCGCGCAGGTCGGCTACAACTACCAGTTCACCCCGGGCTCGGGCGTGGTCGTCGGCATCGAGGCCGACGCTCAGTACCTCGACTTCGGCCGCAACCGGAACAACGCCTTCATCTCCGGCGCCGTCGCCCCGGGCTACTACGTGACCGACCCGCGCGGCCTGTCGAGCCTCGACTACTTCGGCACCGTGCGCGGCCGCCTCGGCTACGCCTTCGACCGCACCCTCGTGTACGGCACCGGCGGCTTCGCCTACGGCTCGGGCAGCGCCGACCGCTCGTTCGGCGGCTACGCCGGCAACGACAGCTTCCGCACCGGCTACGCGGTCGGCGGCGGCGTCGAGTTCGCCCTGCCCACCGAGTCGTTCCTGAACTTCTTCCGCTCGTCCGCCGTGACGTTCAAGATCGAAGGTCTGTACGTGAACCTGGAGCGCGGCAACCGCAACCAGGGCGCCCTGGTCGTCAACGCCGCCAACCTGGTCCCGGCCTATTACAGCCCGATCGGTCGCCGCGACGACGAGTTCGCCGTCGTCCGCGCCGGCCTGAACTACAAGTTCGGCTCGTACTAAGAGCCTGCAAAGGCCCGGGACGCGGTTCCGCATCCCGGGCCGGGTAGCGCTCGCCAGCACCGCACGATCGCGCGAGGCTGTCTCCGAAAGGGGGCGGCCTCGTTCGCGTTGGGGAGCGGGGTCAGCTCGCGCGGAGCTTGCCCTAGGCGGTAATGATCCTGTCCGGCTGGTGGGCGCGATCCTCGCGCTGCAGACGCTTCGTGCGTCGCAGCTGCTTCTCGACCTTGTTCAGGGCTGCACGGAATGCCCGCGGCACGCTCTCCCCCAAGGCCTCGGCGCTCATCATGCCCTGGCCGCTCATCTGCATGTTCACCGAGCAGCGGAAATCGCCGCCCTCCCGCGCCACGTGGACGGAGGCCGTGACGAGATTGCCGAGATACTTGTTGGCGGCATCCTGGATGCGCCGCTGCGCTTGATCGCGAAAGCTCGCGCCGAGTTCGAGATGCGCGCTGCCGACCGTAATCGTCCCGTTGATCATGGATGTCTCCCGTGCAGGGACAACCGGGGAGGGGAGCCGGGGTTCTGTCCCGGGGGGAGGCAGCCCGCCTTTTGAGCGGGTCTCAATAGCCCTTCCACAGGCCGGGCGTGGCAAGCTCCAGCAGGTGCGCATCCGGATCGCGGAAGTAGAGGCTGGTCCCGCCTCGCGGCCAATGGGTGCGGCCCTCGACGGCGATGCCGGCGGCCGCCAGACGGCCCTCCCAGGCGGAGAGGGCATCGGCGTCGATCGAGAAGGCGATGTGCGCCGGCCCCCGCCCGTCATGGGGCGGAATAGCCCCGCCCGGGGTCGGGATCGGCTGGAGGGACCCGCCTTCCGGGAAGAGCAGCAGGACGCCGCGGCCGCCGACGTCGAAGGCGCGCATCCGTGCATCGGTGTGGATGCAGGTCAGGCCGAGGATGTCGCGGTAGAACGCGTCCGCGCGCGCGAGATCCGCGACGTAGAGGGCCGTCTCGAGGACCGCGTTGAGCTTCGGCATGGAACCCCCATCCCGGTCGGACGGCTCACGGGCCGCCGGCAAGCGCGCCCGCGACGACCATGATCAGCGCGTCGATATCGATCCGCCCGTCGATCCGCGCGTAGCCCGGCTCGGACAGGTCCACCTTCGGCGCGGGATCCTCCGCCTCCGCTTGGCGCTGCAGCTCCGCCACGATGGCGTCGCGCACGGTGTCGTTCAGGTCCATGATGCTCTCCCGCTCTCGGTGCCGCGCGTCCGTCCGCGATCCCGGCGCTCAGGCCTGCTTCGGCTGCCCGTTCGAGGCGGTCAGGCCGCCGTCGACCGGCAGGTTCACGCCCGTGACGTAGCGGGCGGCGTCGCTGGCCAGGAAGGCGATCACGTCGGCCACCTCCTCCGGCTCCGCGCCGCGCCCGAGCGGGATGCGCTCGGCGAAGCGGCGCATCAGCTCCTGATCGCGCTTGATCTCCTGCGTCAGTCCCGTGAAGGTCAGCCCGGGATTGACCGCGTTGACCCGGACTCCCTGCGCGCCGAGTTCCAGCGCCAGGGAGCGCGTGAAGTTCGACACCGCGCCCTTGGCGGCGTTGTAGAAGCTCATGTTCCAGTCGCCGCCGAGGCCCGAGACCGACGAGACGTTGACGATGTTGCCGCCGGCCTGAACCAGGTGCGGAAGCGCGGCCCGGGTACAGAAGAACACGCCGTCGACATCGACCGCCATGACCGTGCGCCAATCCTGCACGGAGGCTTCGAGGATCGGGCCGGTGGGCACGACGCCGGCATTGTTGACGAGCACGTCGAGACGGCCGAACCGGTCGATCGCCGCGGCGATGAGCGCCTCGGCGTCCGCCTGCTCCGAGACGTCGCCCGTCTGAAGCACGACCCGGCCGGGGTCGAAGCCGGCCGCGACGGCCTCGAGCGGGCCCCGCGTGCGGTCGTTCAGGACGACCTGCGCGCCCGCGCCCCCGAACCGCTTCGCCGTGGCGGCCCCGATCCCGGATCCGGCGCCCGTCACGATCACCACTTTGCCGTCGAACTGCATGCCGATGCCTGGAGCCCCGCGTGTCCGGCCGTTCCACAGGGCTAACCGCCCGGTTCCGGAACCGGTTCACCCCGGGCTCGCGGGCCCGCTCAGGCGGTCGACGGCCGGCGCGCGTTCGGGTCCGCCTGCGGCGCGCGACCGGGCACGAGCGACAGGGCGGCCGAGAGCAGGGCGAACACCACCAGGGGGATGAGGCTCAGGGTGAAGCTGCCGGTCCCGTCCTTGATCGCGCCGATCAGGTAGGGGCCGAGAAAGCCGCCGAGGTTTCCGACCGCGTTGATCGCGGCGATGCTCGCGGCCGCCGTCGCGGGCGGCATCTGCTCGGTCGCCAGTGCCCAGAACGGACCTTTGAGCATGTAGACACCCACCGCCGCCACCGTCAGCGCCGCGACGACCGGGCCGAGCCCCGTCAGCACCGTGCCGCCCGCCAGGCCCAGGGCCAGGACCAGGAAGGACAGCGCGAGGTGCCAGCGCCGCTCGGCCGTCCGGTCGCTGTGCCGGCCCCAGAGGATCATGGCGACCGAGGCGAAGCCGTACGGGATGCTGTTCAGCAGGCCGGTCTCGAAATTGCCGAGGCCGAAGCTCTTCACGATCTGCGGCGTCCAGAACGAGAGGCCGTAGCTGCTCGCCGTCGAGCCGAAATAGATCGCGGCGAACAGCAAGAGCCGCCGGTCGCTCAGGATCTCCCGCAGCGGCGGCTTCGCCGACTGGCCGCGCCGGGTGTTGCGCGCCGCCTCGGCCTGGAGCTGCCGCTGCAGCCAGTCGCGCTCATCCGCCGGCAGCCACGCCGCGTCCCGCGGTCCGTCCGGCAGCAGCCACAGGACCGCGACGGCCAGGAGCACCGCCGGCAGGCCCTCGAGGATGAACAGCCACTGCCAGCCCGCGAGCCCGAGCCCCGTCACGTTGAGCAGCGCACCGGAGATCGGCGAGCCGAGGAACGACGAGATCGGGATCGAGATCATGAAGACCCCGATGATCCGCGCCCGGTAGGCGGAGGGGAACCAGTAGGTCAGGTAGAGGATCACGCCGGGGAAGAAGCCGGCCTCGGCGAGCCCCAGCAGGAAGCGCAGGCCGATGAACGACCAGGGCCCCTGCACGAGGGCCATGGCGGCGGAGATCAATCCCCAGGTCGCCATGATCCGGGCGATCCAGAGCCGCGCACCGAAGCGCTCCAGCATCAGGTTGCTGGGGATCTCCATCAGGAAGTAGCCGAGGAAGAAGATCCCGGCGCCCCAGCCGAACACGGTGGCCGACAGGCCGACATCGTGGTTCATCTGGATCGCCGCGAAGCCGACGTTCACCCGGTCGAGGAAGGACACGAAGTAGGCGAGGATCAGGAACGGCACGAGGCGCCAGCCGATCCTGCGCATCGCCGAGCGTTCCAGCGCGGTGTCGTCCGGGGAGCCTGTCACCAAGCCTGTCATCGGGCGTGTCCTCGTCGCGTCATGGAATCCGCGCGGCGTCGAGGGCGTCGATGCACCGCCGCGACGGCGGTGAGACGGACGTCTCGGGCTTCCTCGCGGGCCGGTCATCTCTGGCGGTGACCTGTGCCGACCCTGCTTAACCCGTTCGCGACACGGCTGGGAAGCGCTCCCGGGGCTTCAACGGAGCGGATCTGTTGATCGTGACGGCGTCTTCGTATGGCAGGATACCGGTGAAGACCGCCGAACCGGCGATACAGCAGGCTCTTGCAGGAGGGCTGCGGAGGTTCTGCAGGGGCGCCGGTCGCCGGTCCTGCGCGATCCCGATCGCGGGAACGCGACCCTCGCCGCGTTCGGGTCTGCGGGACAAGGCCGCGCCCGCGCCCGGAGCCGCTGATCCCGCGCCCCCGGCCCGACGCCTTGGAAGGGGGTCGGCCCCTCCGCCTCAGCCCTTCCTGACGTTCCAGAACACCGGCACGCCGTCGAGCACCCCCGTCAGGGACGGCTTGTACGAGGTCTGGTTGAAGTACTGCCCGAGCGGCAGGTAGGGCAGGTCGGTGAAGGCCTGCTGCTGGAGCTCGCCCGCGAGCGTCTTGCGCGCGGCGGTGTCGGGGGCGTCGAGCCATCGATCCCGCAGCGCCTCGATCGCCGCGCTGGTCGGCCAGCCGATCGCCGCGCTCTGTCCCGTTCCCCGCAGGAAGGCGCTAACCGCCGGGTTGGCCTGATCGAGCCCCGCCCAGAAGGTGCAGAACGCGCTCCACCCGCCCTGGGCGACCGGATCCTTCTTGGCGCGCCGCTGCACCACCGAGCCCCAATCCATGACTTGGTAGTCGACGTTGAAGCCCGCGCGGGTCAGCATGTCGGCCGCCACGTCGGCGAGCGCCTTCAGGCTCGGGAAGTCGGAGGCGCCCATCAGCACCACCTTCTCGCCCTTGTAGCCCGCCGCCGCGAGCGCCTTCTTGGCCGCCTCGTAGTCGCGCTTGCCCGTGAGCGCCCCGAGGCCGACATCGCTCGCCATCGGCAGGCCGGGGCAGAAGAAGCCGGTCGGCACGTGGATCAGCTTGGGGTCGGTGCCGGTCACGGCCTGCATGAAGTCGGTCTGGTCGACGACCTTCAGCAGCACCTGCCGGATCGCCGGATTGTCGAAGGGCGGCTGAAGCTGGTTCATCCGCAGGCAGCCGATCAGGCCGGTCGGGTCGGTGATCCGCGTCGTCAGGTTGCCGAGCGTCGGCACGAGGTCGGCCGGGGGCTGCTCCCACCAATCCATCTCGCCCGTCTGCATGGCCGAGGCGGCGGTCGCCTGATCGGGGATGATGGTCCATTCGACCCGGTCGACGAAGGCCCGCTTGGGACCGGACGTCCATTGCGGCTCGCCGCCCTCGCGGGGGACGTAGCCGGCAAAGCGCTCATAGACGACGCGGGCGCCGACCACGCGCTCGTCCGCCTTGAAGCGGAACGGGCCGCTGCCGACCATCTCGGTCACCTGGGTGAACGGGTCGGTCTTGGCGAGGCGTTCCGGCATGATCGCGCAGATCGACGAGCCGACCTTGCCGAGCGCGTCCGGCAGGAGCGCGAAGGGCTTCTTCAGGCGGAATTGGATCGTCCGGTCGTCGGGGGCCGAGAGTTCGTCCGTGTAGGCCATGAGCGTCTGGCCCATCGCGTCGCGCTTGCCCCAGCGGGCAATGCTCGCCACGCAGTCGCGGGCGAGCACCGGGCTGCCGTCGTGGAAGGTCAGCCCGGGCCGCAGGGTGAGGCGCCACAGCGTGCCGTCATTCTCCACCGTGTGGCCGGCGACCATCTGCGGCTGTGCGGCATAGCCGGCATCGGTGCCGTAGAGGGTGTCGAACACCGCGAGCCCGTGATTGCGGGTCACATAGGCGGTCGTCCAGATCGGATCGAGCACCGTCAGGTCGGCCTGCGGGATAAACTTGAGCGTCCGGGAGGCCGTGCCCTGCGCCAGCGCCGGGGCCGCGAGCGCGGCGCCCGTGAGGGCCACGAAAGATCGTCTGTTCAGCATGCCAGCCCGTCCGTCCGGTTTGTCCCGCCGGATGGTAGCACGCACCGGGCCAAGGAGCGCCAGGGTAGGGAACGCCAGGGCTGTGTCCGAGCCCAGTTAAGCCCGCCTCACGTCTCCCGCAGGCGCTGGATCACGGCTTTCATCGTGCAGGTGACGCCGTCCGGCGCGAAGCGGAGCAGCACGTCGCCCCCGAGCGTGTCGGTCAGGGTTCGCTCGATCAGCCGGGATCCGAAGCCGCGTCGTTCGGGGGGCGTCACCGGCGGGCCGCCATGCTCGCTCCAGCACAGGTGAAGCGTTCGCCCCGCCTCGCCCCGGGCCGTGTGCCACACGATCCGCACGCGCCCCGTCTCGCAGGAGAGGGCGCCATACTTCGTGGCGTTGGTCGCCAGCTCGTGCAGGGCCATCGACAGGGCCACCGTCTGGCGCGGGCCCAGGCGCACGGCCGGTCCCGTCACGGCGAACCGCGCTGCGGCATCGGTCCCGGCATGGGTGGCCAAGGCCATATCGACGGTGCGCCGGACCGACGTGCCGAGCCAGCGCTCCTCGACGAGAACCCGATGAGCCTGCCCCAGCGCCACGACCCGCGCCAGCAGGGCGGCCCGGCCGGCGGCGAGACTCGGCGGATCCCGCAGCGTCTGGCTGATCATGGCCTGCACCAGGGTCAGGGAGTTCTTCAGGCGATGCGAGAGCTCGCGCATCATGGAGGTCTGATGCTCGCAGCGCATCCGCAGACGGGCCGCTGCCTGCTCGGAGGCCTGGAGACGCGCCCGCAGGACCTGAACCTCCCACTCCAGGCTTCGCTCCCGGCTGGCATCCGCCTGCGCCCGGCTCTCCGCCACCTCCTGGACCCGCGCGGCGTCGATGTCCGCCATCAGCGCGAAGGCCCGCTCGGCCCGCTCGCCGGCCTCTTCAAGGCAGCGCCGCAGATACGCAGTTTCGGCGGTGGATTCCGGACGCCGCCCCGACATCGTGGACACCTATCGACACGCCCCGGCCCTCGATCGGCAAGCGCGACCATAGGCGATGTCGTGCGGCGGGCCGCTAACGTCCGTTAACGCGCGCGTTTTTCGAGCGTGGGTTGCGGCCGGTTCGATGCCGCGCGCCGACCCGCCGGCCGGCATCGAACCGGCCGCCAGTGGCGCACGACTGGCTTGAGCCTCTTAACCGTTTAAAAAGATCGAAGATAACAAGCTTTCGTCAATATAAGGACTTTATTGTAGGTCATCAGACCGCGGTCGCCGCGCCGAGCTGCCGGATTCCGGCCCTCGCGCGGTGTTGCCGCCCTCAAGGTCCGAGGGCGGGCGGGGCTTTCCAGGATCGTCGTCATGAACTTCACCGTCTCCGCACGCCTGTCCGCGCGCCGGTTCGCCTACCATCACGCCTCGGTCCTGACCGCCCTGGATCAGGGCATGAGCCTGATCGCGGCCGGCATGGCCGACGTGACGATCACGGACGGCAGTGGCCGGGCCCGGACGCCAGCGGCTGTGTACCGGTCGCTGTTCGAGCCCCACCGCGCTGCGCCGGTAACGGTCGCGACGACCCAGGCGCAGGCCGCCTGATCAGGCCGAAATCCGGCGAAGTTCCAACGTTCCGGCGCTCGGATGCCGCGAGACCCGGTCTCAATACCGAAGAAATCTATCGCGTCCGGGTTCGTCTTTCTGGACATCTCCGGAGATCAGGCTTAGCCTGTGGGCGTTCGTGCCGCTGATGTTTCGGCCGGATGCTTCCAAGGATCGTTCTACATGAAGCGCCGCAGCGCGCGACCATTTATGGTCGAAGTCAAGCACACCCGTACCGCACGCACATCGCTGACCTCGTCTCATCCAGCCACGCGCTCGGCCAAGAGCCTGTGGCCGGAACTGGCCGAGGCCGAGACGAAGCCGACTCAGCCGGACCTTCAGGTTGCAATGGCCGCCCGGCAGGAGGAGCGCCCTGCACAGGCACCGGCCCGGCGCGTTCTTCCGAGCCTGGTCCCGATGTTCGAGATCTCGGCCGAGCCGGAGGTCGCCCCCGCAGTCGAGTCAGAACCGGTCGCGACGCCGCGGGTGCGCCGTCCGCGGGCCCGCGTCGAGCAGACCCCCGCGGCAAAGCCCGCGGCCAAGCCTCGCCGGGCCGCCCCTCGGCCCGAGCCCTCTGCCGCTCCCGAGGTGGTCGAAGCCTCCGCCCGCGCGATCCCGGCCCAGCCCGGTCAGGCTCCGTCGCCGCGACCCGTTCCCTCCTGGCGCCGGGGGACCGAGCTGCGGCTCGGCGAGCGCTGGAAGCGCCGCCTGCCGCAATATTGTCGCTGATCCGTCGCCTGACCGACCTCCGGCGCGGTCAGGCGAAGAACGGTCTGAAGTTCTCGATCCAGCCGCGCAGCCAGGCCTCGCAGCCCCGCTGGGCGCCCTCGGCATCCTGGCCATGGCCCCAGATGTCGTCGGCGAGCGGGCTCCACCACGTCCAGAACCGGCTCGATCCGTCGTACTCGCAGATTCCGACCTGCACTGCGCCGACCCGCCCGACGAAGCGCGGAAGCGGCACGCCGGTCGTCACATCCTGCGTCCAGGTGATCAGGCTCTTGGTGGGTCCGTTGGTCGGGCTGTCGTGCATACCGTTAGAACGGCGCCGCGACCCGTGCGTTCACGCGCCGCGCTCTCACGCCGCCAGCTGCTCGGGGAGGGCGCCCGCGGCCAGCCGGGAATTGCGGTAGCGCGGGTCCGCCGTGACCTCGCGCTCGACCCACGGGGGCAGCGCCACGGGCTGGTCCTCCCGATCGAGCTCGATCTCGGCCAGGATCAGACCGGCGAGGTCGCCGCCGAACACGTCGACATCCCAGACGGCGCCGGCATGCTTGACCCGGTAGCGCGTCTTTTCCAGCCGCCGACCGGCCGGCAGGCGGGCCAGAAGCTCCGCGCCGGCCTCCGGCGCGATCGGAAACTCGATCTCGTCGCGGCTGATTCCACGCCGGGGGCTTTTCCAGGTGACCAGCATGTGCGCGCCGGCTTGGCGGATGCGGATCGTGTCGGTGCCGTCGGCGACGAGATAGCCCTGAACGAGGGGCGTCCCCGATTGACACAAGGTCAGAACCGACGGGCTCGCAATGAACTTGCGCTCGATCTCGACCGGCATGCCGCGACTCGCTGGTGTTCGACGCCGAAAGCTTTCGCCGACGCGGCGGTGCGAGGCAAGCGCGCCGGTCGACCCTGGGCCCAGCGTTACAGGCATGGCGCACCGACACTTTAGCCAGGATGCAATGCCCACATCTTCAACTATGTAAAAGCGGGAGGAGACTTTCGATTGCAGGATCGCGCGCAGAAGAACCGTTCCCTCTCGTTGCCGAGGTCAGCACTGAAGACGGTATCCAAGCGTCCCAGCCTGAAGAAGCTGCTGCGGAAGGCGCATGCCAAGCCGCTCAAGCAGGTCGCGGCCTTGCCGTTCCGCGTGGGTGCGGACGGCCGGATCGAGGTTCTCCTGATCACCTCGCGCGACACGGGGCGGTGGATCATCCCGAAGGGCTGGCCGATGCTGGGCCGCAAGGCGCATCGGGCGGCCGAGCGGGAGGCGTTCGAGGAGGCCGGCCTGAAGGGCCGGATCGCGGCCAGTCCGGTCGGATGGTATCGCTACGAGAAGCGCCTCGAGGACGGCCTCGCGCTCCCCTGCAAGGTGCGCGTGTATCCCCTGCGGGTCGAGATGCAGCACGAGCGCTGGCCGGAGCGGGATCAGCGGACGTTGCAATGGTTCGCGCCGGAGGAAGCGGCGCGCCTTGTCGACGAGGACGAGCTCCAGCGGCTGCTGGCGGGCTTCGCGGCGGGGCCGCACGACCGCCGCGCGTGAGCGCCTACGACGACATGCCCACCGTCGTGGTGGTTCTCGTCCCGGTGGAGGGCGGTCTGCTCATGATCCGCCGCGGCTTGGCCGACGGTTACGGCCAACTCGCCCTGCCCGGCGGCTACCAGATGCGCGGCGAGAGCTGGCAGGAGGCGGGCGCACGGGAAGTGCTGAGGAGACCGGATTGCAGATCGCGGCCGAGCCGCTACGCCTCCTCTCGGTGGTGACCACGCCGGATCGGCGGCAGAACCTGCTGTTCTGCGAGAGCCAGCCTTCCCGGTTCGCGGATCGGGGCGAGCCCGACGGCGAGGTTCTCGGGGTTCTGGTTGTCGACGCACCCGTCCAGACGGCCTTCCCGACCCACGATGCCATGGTGGCAGCGTTCTTCGCGCGCTGATCCGCGCCGATCGGACCGCCTAGCCCGGGGAACCGGCCGGGCGCCCCGCCGTTGATGGGATAGATTGGATCATTTCTAAGTTCCAACCCCGTTTGTTCCAGGTCGCAGCGGCCCTGCGCCGCCGATCCCACAGGAGCCTGACCATGAACGCGAAGTGCGAGACCTGCCGGTTCTTCGACGAGCACAAGGGCAACGGCGCCGTCGCGCAGAACGATGCCGGCCTGTGCCGCTTCAATCCGCCCGTCAGCCAGCCCGCACCCGAATCCAAGGGGCTCTGGCCGGTGGTCGCCGCACAGGATTGGTGCGGCCACTACACCCCCGAGATGACGGCGGCCGAGTAGGGCCGCTCCCCGACCAAGCAAAAGGGCCAGCCGTCAGGCTGGCCCTTCTCGTTTGGCCGCAGCGCTGGATGGGCCGGCCACCGCGGAACAGGAAGTCCGGGCTCAGCGCGGCCGACGGCGCACGCTCACCACGTTGCTGGCCGGCTCCGCCTTGCCGGCGGCCTCCGGCAGGGTGTCGAGGGCGGTTTTGACGATGGTGGCGGCGTCCAGGCCGGCCTCGGCGTACATCTTCTCCGGGCTGTCGTGGTCCTGGTAGCTGTCCGGCAGCGTCATCGTCCGCACCCGGACCCGCCCGGCATCCAGAGCCCCCCGCTCCGCCAGGAGATGCAGCACCATCGCGCCGAACCCGCCCCGCGAGCCCTCCTCGATCGTGATCAGAACCTCGTGGTCCCGCGCAAGCTCCAGGATCAGCGCCTCGTCCAGCGGCTTGGCAAAGCGCGCATCCGCCACCGTCACCGCCACGCCCTGCTCGGACAGCGTGTCGGCCGCCTTCAGCGCCTCCGACAGACGCGTGCCCAGGCTCAGGATCGCCACACGCGCCTCCGCGTCCCGGCGCACCACCCGGCCCTTGCCGATCGCCAGAGCCTCGCCCCGCTCCGGAAGCTCGACACCGACACCCTCGCCGCGCGGGTAGCGCAGCGCGATCGGGCCCGCGTCATGGGCGTGGGCGGTCGCCACCATGTGCACCAGCTCGGCCTCGTCGGACGCCGCCATCACGGTCATGTTCGGCAGGCAGCACAGATACGCCAGGTCGAACGCGCCTGCATGCGTCGCCCCGTCCGCGCCGACCAGGCCCGCCCGGTCCATGCAGAACCGCACGGCTAAGTTCTGCAGCGCCACGTCGTGCACGACCTGATCGTAGGCCCGCTGCAGGAAGGTCGAGTAGATCGCCACGAACGGCCGGTAGCCCTCGGTGGCCAGCCCGCCCGCGAACGTCACCGCGTGCTGCTCGGCGATGCCGACGTCGAAGGTCTTGTCCGGATGCGCCTTGCCGAACAGGTCGATGCCGGTGCCCCCCGGCATCGCGGCGGTGATCGCCACCACCTTGTCGTCGGCGTCGGCCGCCTTGATCAGGCTCTCGCCGAACACCCGCGTGTAGGCCGGCGCGTTCGGCTTGGCCTTGGCCTGCACCCCTGAGACCACGTCGAACTTGACCACGCCGTGGTAGCGGTCGGCGCTGGCCTCGGCGGGCGCGTAGCCCTTGCCCTTGCGGGTGACCACGTGCAGCAGGATCGGGCCGTGCTCGGCGTCGCGGACGTTCTTGAGCACCGGCAGCAGGTGGTCGAGGTTGTGCCCGTCGACGGGGCCGACGTAGTGGAAGCCCATCTCCTCGAACATGGTGCCGCCGCCCACCACCAGCGAGCGGGCGTATTCCTCGGCCGCGGCTGCGCGCTGGTAGAGGGCCTTCGGCAGGAGCTTGCCGAGCTGCTTGGCGGTCTCGCGCAGGGACTGGTAGGCGCCGCCCGAGGCGAGCCTGGCGAGGTAGGCCGACATGGCGCCCACAGGCGGCGCGATCGACATGTCGTTGTCGTTGAGGATGACGATCAGGCGCGAGTGCAGGGCGCCGGCGTTGTTGAGCGCCTCGTAGGCCATGCCGGCCGACATCGAGCCGTCGCCGATCACCGCGATGGCGTTGCGGCGCTTCTGCGCGCCGCCCGTCTGCTTGGCGGTGGCGTTGTCGAGGTCGCGGGCGACCGCCATGCCCAGAGCGGCCGAGATCGAGGTCGAGGAGTGGGCGGCGCCGAAGGGGTCGTAGACGCTCTCAGAGCGCTTGGTGAAGCCCGACAGGCCGCCGCCCTGGCGCAGCGTGCGGATGCGGTCGCGGCGCTCGGTGAGGATCTTGTGCGGGTAGCACTGGTGGCCGACGTCCCAGACGATGCGGTCGTCGGGGGTGTCGAACACGTGGTGCAGGGCGACGGTGAGTTCGACGACGCCGAGCCCCGAGCCGAGATGGCCGCCGGTGATCGACACCGCGTCGATCATCTCGGCGCGCACCGCGTCCGCCACCGCCTGCAGCTCCGATTCCGGAAGCCCGCGCAACGCTGCAGGATGCGGGATTCGGTCGAGAAGCGCGCTCTGCTCGGGGGAAATTGCCACGGCATCAACCTCTAACGGATGGGATCGGTTTGATCGCCGAGCCTCAGGACATATCGAGCGGGGCGACGCCCTCGGGCCGCCCGTCGGCGCCGAGGGTGATCCGCTGGATCCGCGCCTCGGCCCGCTTCAGCAGCGCCTCGCAATGCTTCTTCAGCACCTCGCCGCGCTCGTAGATCGCCACCGACTCGTCGAGCGGGACGTCGCCGCGCTCGAGCCGGCGCACGATTTCCTCGAGCTGTTCCAGCGCCTTCTCGAAGGGCAGGTCGCCGGCAGCGGGGGCCACCTCGGGTCTGCTCGCACTCATCCCAGATACTTCCTTTGGAGGGTTTCTACGGCGCCAGCCCCCGTCGCCACAACCCAGGGCACAGGTTTGGCGGCCGGCTCCGCACCGTTTTGGAAGCGTGCGGCGGCGTTTGCGCCACACTCGGGACGGGCGTGAGACCGCCGCCGTACGATCGCGGACAGGCCGCGGCGGCCGTGACGGGACCCGTTCGGAAGGGCGGTCACGCGAGCGTCAGACAGAACGGCGTGCCCTCGAACGCGTCGGCGCCGCGGCCGATCCGCGCGATGGCCGCGACCATGCGCCCGTCGCGGCCGAGCATCCGGTCGGCGATGGCGACGAACAGCGGATTGGGCGTCGCCGACGGGGAGGCGGCCCGCAGGGCGTCGGCGATCGCCGCCTCGTCGCGCTCGGGCGCCAGGGCGCAGGCCGCAATGAAGGCCGCGGCGGTGGAGCGGCTGATCCCGGCATAGCAGTGGATCACCAGCGGCTTCTCCCGTGGCCAGGCCCGGACGAAGTCGAGAACCCGCGCCACGTGCTCTTCTGCCGGCAGAACGTGTCCGTCGCGCGCCGCCGCGATGTCGCTGACGCCGATGACGGCGTGGTTCTCGGTGTCGATCACGGCGGGACGCTCCAGCGGCGTGCCGACATTGATCAGCGTGAGCACGTGACTGGCGCCGGTCGCCGCGACGGTCTCGGGCAGGCGTGAGAGAGGGCAGACGTGGAGGCTCGGCATGGTGGCCGCGCCAGTGGCGTGCGATCGTGACGGATCGAGGGCGGCCGCGTGTCAGCTTGAGCGGAGAGCGTCGAAGCGCGCGCGGAATCGTGTCTCGGCTTCGGCGGTCGGCCAGGGCTCTGCGAGCGCCAGCACCCGGTCCGGCAGGTCCGCGGCAGGTCCGAAATAGCGCTCGGCCTCCTCCGGCGTGAAGCCGGCGAGGCGGATCGCCTCGAGATGGGCGGCGATCCGGTCGGCCTGCTTCACCAGGCGGGCGAGCGCCGGCGCCGGGGCCGGGAGGCCGAAGCGGCCGCGGATGGCGTCCAGCAGCCGCAGCTCGACGCCGCGATAGGCATCCCCGATTGCGGCCTTCAACGGCGAGATGATGTCCCCGACCACGTATTCCGGCGCGTCGTGCAGCAGCAGCTCCAGGCCGTCCGGGTCGGTGCAGGCCGGGGCGACATGTCGGCCCACCGCCTCGACCAGCAGGCTGTGCTGGGCCACCGAAAAGACATGCGGCCCTCGGGTCTGGCCGTTCCAGCGGGCGACCCGGGCGAGGCCGTGGGCGATGTCGGCGATCTCGATGTCGCGGGACGCGGGATCGAGGAGATCGAGGCGCCGGCCGGAGAGCATCCGCTGCCACGCGCGCGGGGCCGGGTCGGGCGCAGATCCGCTCATCGCGCCTGCCCCAGGCGGGCGCAGGGCCCGTGCCGGTGGCAGCCGACGAGGTGGTCGTTGACCATGCCGACCGCCTGCATGAAGGCGTGCACGATGGTCGGCCCGCAGAACGAGAAGCCCTCGGCCTTAAGGGCCTTGCCGATCGCGCGGGAGACCGGGGTCTCGGTGGCGATCTCGGCGCGGCTCCGGGCCGTGCCCTGGAGCGGCTGCCCGTCCACGAAATCCCACAGGAAGTGCGCGAAGCCGGGGCCGCGCTCCTCAATCCGCAGCCAGGCCTTGGCGCCCGCGATGGTGCCCTGGATCTTGGCGCGGTTGCGGATGATGTGGGTGTCGCCCATCAGCCGCGCCACGTCGTCGTCCGTGAAGCGGGCGATCCGCTCCGGATCGAAGCCCGCGAAGGCGTCGCGAAACCCCTCGCGGCGGCGCAGGATGGTGATCCAGGACAGGCCGGCCTGGAAGCCGTCGAGGATCAGCTTCTCGTAGAGGGCCCGGCCGTCGCGCTCGGGCACGCCCCACTCGGTGTCGTGATAGGCGACGTAGAGCGGATCGAGGCCAGCCCACCAGCAGCGGGGGCAGCCGTCGGGGTGATCGATCAGGCCGGTCTCGGACATGCGCCCGGTTTAGCGAGAACAGGAGCGGAACGCCATGGCGGTCCGCACCTACTCCGCGGCGACCGTCCGCGCCGGGCTGAAGCGGGCAAGGACCTGCCGCCGCAGGCCCGCGATGTCGAAGATCCAGACTAGGGCGCCGTAGGCGGCGACCCCGGCCGGGACCAGGACCGCCAGTGCGGTGGCGGGCGGGAGATGGCGGAACGGGGCGAGGGCGAGCCCCATCGCCGCGCAGGCGAGCGTCGCGACCCCGATCTCCCCCCACGGCAGGACGATGCGCTCCGGACCCGTGAGCGCGCGCCAGCCGAGCCACAGCCCGGCGGCGGCGAGGCCCGCGGTTTGCGCCAGCGCAACCCCGATCCCGCCCATCC
The DNA here is from genome assembly GCF_058790235.1 of Methylobacterium sp. FW102-HT35C08. Classification (NCBI taxonomy): domain Bacteria; kingdom Pseudomonadati; phylum Pseudomonadota; class Alphaproteobacteria; order Hyphomicrobiales; family Methylobacteriaceae; genus Methylobacterium; species Methylobacterium sp. FW102-HT35C08. The sequence continues at coordinate 5,195,897 of NZ_JBYTCL010000002.1, forward strand.
GATCTGGCAGGATCAGCAGGCCGGCGCCGTTGACCGCGAGCCCGACCAGCGCGGCGGCGATCACCGGGAGCGTCCGGCGGCGGATCTGGAAGACTGGGTTGAGGGCGTAGAACATCATCGACAGGCAGAACAGGCCGGGCAACAGCGCGACGCTGTAGGTCTCGAACGGCCCGCGATAGGCGTCCGGTACCACCAGCCCCTGGAGCGCCGGCAGCACCGCCCAGAACCCGACCGCGCAGGGCGCCAGCAGCGCGAAGACGGTGCCGGCATTCTCCGCCACCTGCGCCTCGGCGGCCGCGCGTCCGCGCTCCTCCTCGGCCTGGACGGCGAGCTGGAACAGCAGCAGGTCGAGGGCGGTGCCGAGCGTCGTCAGCGAGCGGGACGTCACGTCGGCCGCAAGGGCGAAATAGCCGGCCTCCGCGAAGCCGGCATGGCCCGCGATGGCGCCGCGGTTCACGAAGGCGAGGCACTGATAGGCGGTGTTGGCCGCGATGAGCGGCAGGCCGTAGCGGGCGAAGACCCGCCAGGTGTCGGACAGGCGCGGCCGCTCGAACGGGGTGCGCGGGTCCCGCAGAGGATGGCGCAGGACGAACACCGCCGCGAGCTGGCTCAGGCCCGCCGCCGCCAGAACCCAGGCCGGCTGGACGAGCCACCACGCGGCCGCCGCCATCATGGCAAACGACAGGACGTTTTTCACCGCGACGAGGCCGAGATAGAGCCGCCCGTCGAACCGCGCTCGGGCGAGCGCCGCGTGATAGTCGAACACGCCGATGCCGAGGGCCGCCATCCCGGTGCCGCACAGGACCGCCTCGCGCCCGTCCGCGCCGCCGGCGAAGCCGAAGGCGCCGCACAGGGCGGCGGCGGCGAGCAGCAGCAGGCCGAGGCGCAGATAGGCCCGGTCGAGCCCGTGGCGGATCCAGGGTTCGTCCAGCCGCACGCGCCCCGAGTAGAATCGCGTCGCAGAGAGGCGCAGCCACTCGAACAGGACCGTGTTCAGCACGATGGCGCCGGTGGTCGCCAGCGCGAACCGGCCGAAATCGGCCGGCCCCAGAAGCTTGGCGATCAGCAGCCCGAGGACGAAGTTCAGCCCCGCATTGATGATGAAGGCGGCGATCACGGCCATGGACGACGTCTCATGAGCGGCGGTGTTTCTCTCGGGCAATCCGCAGGATGTAGCGCGGAACCCGTAAAACTCCCCTAACCGGGCGGGATCGGGGCGGACCAAGCCGCCATGCGGCTGCCGTGGGCCCTCAGGCTGCGCGGACGGTGTCCAGGAAGCGCGCGACTTCGGCCGCGAGATGCTCGGAGTGCCGCGACAGCGCGGAGGCCGCTTCGAGCACCTCGCCTGCCGCCCGGCCGGTTGTCTCGGCGGCCCCGGCAACGCCGAGGATGGTACTGGTCACCGCGCCGGTGCCGATCGCCGCCTGCCCGACATTCCGCACGATCTCCTGCGTGGCCGCACCCTGCTCCTCCACCGCCGCCGCGATCGAGTTCGCCACACCGCTGATCTCCTGGATCCGCCCGGTGATCGCGTCGATCGCCGCGACGGCCTCGCCGGTCGCCCCCTGAATGCCCGCGATCTGGCCGGCGATCTCCTTGGTGGCTTTGGCGGTCTGCGCGGCCAGGGCCTTCACCTCCGAGGCCACCACCGCGAAGCCGCGCCCCGCGTCGCCGGCGCGCGCGGCCTCGATCGTGGCGTTGAGCGCCAGCAGGTTCGTCTGCCCGGCAATCGCGGCGATCAGCCCGACGACGTCGCCGATCCGCCCCACCGCGCCGCTCAGCGCCCGGACCAACGCGCCCGTCTGGTCGGCTTCAGAGACCGCGCCCGCGGCGAGCTTGGTCGAGCCCGCGACCTGCCGGCCAATCTCCTGCACGGAGGCGCCGAGTTCCTCGGCGGCCGCCGCGACGGTGTTGACGTTGGCGGCAGCCTGCTCGGCGGCGACCGCCACGGTGCTGGACTGGCTGGCGGTCTCGGTCGCGGTGGCCGTCATGGTCTGGGCGGTGGCCTGCAGTTCGGTCGCCGAAGACGACACCATGCCGATGATGCCGCCGACCGTGCGCTCGAAGCGCTGGGCCACCGCCTGCAGGTCGGATCTGCGCTGGGCCTCCGCCGCAACCCGCGCCTCGGCCGCCTCGGCCTCGATCCGGCGGCCGTGGATCAGGTTGTCCTTGAACACCTGGACGGCCCGCGCCATCGCGCCGATCTCGTTCCGGTAGGCGCGCGCCGGGACCGTGGCGGACGCGTCCCCGTCCGCCAGCGCCTGCATCGCCGCCGTCAGCGCCCGGAGCGGGTGCAGCACGCCGGCAAACAGGGTCCACAGGCCCAGGGCGACCAGGAGGACCACCGCCAGCAACGTCACCACGCTGCGCGCGACGACGCTCCGGGCCGCGTCGGCGAGGGTCTCGGCGCGCGCCACCATCGCGTCGAGGGCCGCGTCGCAGAGGTCGACGATGAAGCGCTGATTCTCGGTGTTGCGCTGGCGCAGCTCGTCGAACGTGTAGCCTGCGGCGGTGTGCGTGCTCAGCGCGTCGAAGACCGCCTGCGCGATGACCTTGGCGTCCCCCTCGAAATTACTGGCCTTCGCCTTCTCGAACGCGGTCCGGACCGCCTCCGTGACGTCAGTCGCGGCCTCGGTCGCGCGCCGCCACGCGTTCAGCAGTTCGGCCCGCTCTTCCGCGGCCGCGACCGTCTCGGGCAGGGACCACGACGTCCCGGCGACCAGGGACGCCTGCACCCGCACCGCGACGTTGCCGCTGGCGACGCGGGTGTCCCAGGCCGCCTGCTTGAGGGCGAGATAGCGCTGCAGGACGGGATCGGACCGGGGAATGGCCGCGTCGACCGCCCTGAGCGTCACCGTCAGGGCCTCCAGCAGGTCCCGGAACGCGGTCAGCGCGGCGTCCCGCAAAGCGGGGTCACGCCGGGCTTTCGGCAAACCCAGGGCCGCGTCGATGCGGGGCCGGAGGGCCGCCATCACGTCCTGGGCGGCGTTCGGGCGATCGAGCGTCGCGCCGACCGCCGGCTCGGCCAGATCGTTCAGGCTGCGCTGAGCCCGACGGTAGTTCTCGATCATCGCCTGCCGGCTGGCCGCGATGGTCGACAGGGTCTTCGCATCCGCGGGCGCTTCACCCCCGAGGGCGAGTGTCGATCCGCGCTCGAGCCGCAGCGGCAGGATTGCCTTGAGGAGCCCCTGGCTCGCCTGGGTCAACGTCACGGCCCTGTCCGCAGCCTTCGCCTGCGACCGCGCGTCGACGAGAGTCTGAACGGCGTCGCCCAGTGCCATGCAGGCCATGATCACGATGACCAAGCACAACAACGTCCGAATCGAGAAGCGTCCCAGCCAGCGGGTCATGGGTCAGAATCCCAGATTGCTTGACGTTCTGTCTTACGGTGTAAGATTTGTGCAAGCAATAAAGGGAAGTTGTTTTCTTTAGCTGGCAGATTCGTGTATATATGTGCGTTAAGATGTGCGAGTAAATAGTAAAATATTGAAATTTTACTGCAATATAATCGGGTTGTATTATAAATTGCGCCGCAGAACTGGACATCCATCCGGCAGAGCGGGGCATCCGGCTTATTTCCACGCGACGGTACGATACGGAGCCGATCTCTGGCGTCCGGGCGCTTCCGTTCGTGCAGGCGTAGCGGAGCCTTCCCATCCAGGGCGGCGCGGACCGAGCCGGCGCTCCTCGGCGCCTGGGCGCGTCGCGAACCGCGTGATGGCGGAGCGGGCTGCATGGGCTGAAAGTGCCGGTCGGGCCCGGGACCGCGCCCGCGAGGCCCCTAGAGCCCGCGCTCGTAGCGCCAGGCCTCCATGCCGTCCTCGTAATAGTCGGGTCGCACCGCGAAACGGACATAGCCCCGGCGCTCGTAGAGGCGGATGCCGGCGCCGTTATCGGCGCGCACCTCCAGCCGGAGCCTGTTGCAGCCTCGGGCGCGGGCGTGAGCCTCCGCGGCGTCGAGCAGCCTGCCGCCGAGACCGAGGCCGCCACGGTTCGGCGCCACCGCGATCGAGGCCAGCCGAGCGATCCGGCTGCTGCGCCGCCGCTCCAGCACCGCGGCGCCGACGAGGACCGGGGTCGGATCCGCGTCCGGCGCGTCGATCAGCGCTGCCAGCACGTCCATCGTGAGTGACTGGATCGCGTGGCGGATCGCCCGGCGCTCGGCCCGGTCGGTGGCGAAGGCGGCGTGCTCCAGGGCGACCAGGGCGTCGAGATCGGCAAGCGTGGCGGTGCGGATCGTCGGCTCGGGGAGCCCGGCGCCGATCGGGTTGCGCAGGGGGGCGCTCACGCCTTCGCCGTCGCGGTGGATCTGATCGGCCCGGCCATCGCTCGCTTGAATCCTCTATCCCGCCGGTCAGATGCCTGCTTCCGCCCCGCTTGGGAAGCCCGCACGGCCCGCCGCGCCCCGTCGCGATGCGGCGTTTTTGCAACGGACCGTGCCGGGTGTGGATTCCGGGCGAAAAAGCGGGCGTTCCGGGGCGGCTTGCTCTTGTCGCGCCGGGCCCGCCTCCGTATATGCGCCATGCCCAATTTCGCACGTGCCTGTGGCCGCGTGTCGGTTGGTGGGCATCCGGTCAACTGCCGGACAGCCGCCAGGGGTCTTAAAGGATCGATGGTCGCAAGGGTGGATCCCTACGGCCGGCATCCAGGTGGCAACACCGGACCCCGACAACAACCGGCAGCCGGAGGCGAAACCGGCGAACCCCGCTCTCCACGGGGGACGCAGCTTAAAGCAACGACGAACGGGCTTTTTTGGTCTCGTCGGCCCTCCAAAGGCCGGCACCGAAGAGGCTTGTTTCTCTTTGCCCGGCGTGCGGTGGGGGTCATCCCTTCCAATCCACGGCAGCTTCCGGGTGCTCTGCGCCCGCACGGACACACGCGTCTCCAAAGCGCGTGGGCCGGCGCGACGCATCGCCCCCTGACGCCGGCGGCCCGTTCGGGCCGTCATCTTCGACAGCGCGCCCCGCGAAGGGCGCACGCGAACCCGTGCCGGGAGACGACCATGACCGACCGCATCCGTGACTTCCTGCGCGTGCGCCGCGACCTCGGTCAGGACGAGGGCCCCGTGATGGTCCTCGATCTCGACGTCGTGCGCGACAACTACACCGCCTTTGCGCGCTCCCTGCCGGACACCCGGGTGTTCTACGCCGTGAAGGCGAACCCAGCCCCCGAGGTGCTGCGCCTGCTCGCCGAGATGGGCTCCTGCTTCGACACCGCCTCGGTGGCCGAGATGGAGATGGTGCTGGCCGCCGGCGCCACCGCCGACCGGATCTCCTTCGGCAACACGATCAAGAAGGAGCGCTGCATCGGCCGCGCCCTGAAGCTCGGCATCCGCCTGTTCGCGGTTGATTGCCAGGCCGAGGTCGAGAAGATCGCCCGGGCCGCCGAGGCCATGGCCGTGCCGGCCGGCGAGATCCGGGTGTTCTGCCGCATCCTGTGCGACGGCGCGGGCGCCGACTGGCCGCTGTCCCGCAAGTTCGGCTGCGTGCCCGAGATGGCCGCGGACGTGCTGGAGCACGCCCATCGCCAGGGGCTCGAGGCCTACGGCATCTCGTTCCATGTCGGCTCGCAGCAGGGCAACACCGAGGCCTGGGACGGGGCGCTCGGCTCCGCGGCCGGGATCTTCCGCGAGTGCGCGGAGCGCGGCATCGGCCTGTCGATGGTCAATCTCGGCGGCGGCTTCCCGACCAAGTACCTCAAGGCGGTGCCGGGCGTGGAGAGCTACGGCGAGGCGATCTTCCGGGGCCTGACCAAGCATTTCGGCAACCAGATCCCCGAGACGATCATCGAGCCGGGCCGCGGCATGGTCGGCAATGCCGGCCTGATCGAGGCGGAGGTCGTGCTCGTGTCGAAGAAGTCCGCCGAGGCCGACGAGGTCCGATGGGTCTACCTCGACATCGGCAAGTTCGGCGGTCTCGCCGAGACCATGGACGAGGCGATCCGCTACCCGATCCGCACGGCGCGGGACGGGGACGCGACCGAGCCCTGCGTCATCGCCGGCCCGACCTGCGACTCGGTGGACGTGCTCTACGAGCGGCAGCTCTACCCGCTGCCGGTCTCGCTCTCGATCGGCGACAAGGTGCTGATCGAGGGCGCGGGCGCCTACACCACGACCTACGCGGCGGTGGCCTTCAACGGCTTCCCGCCCCTTCAGCAGATCGTGATCTGATCGCGCGTGCCGCCCGGGACATTCCGGGCGGCCTTCTTCCGAAACCGTTCCCGGCGGGTGACACGCGGCAGGAGGCGGACGCACGGATCCCGTTCGTCTGGAACCACCCTGCGGTCACGCGGCGTTAAGGGCCGCTGTCGTTTCTCCGGAAGCGTCGGCCAGCCCTGATCGCTCGCCGAGACGACCCATCGCTTCTCCCGCATGCCGGCCCCGGGGAGGGCATTGTCATGATCGAGATCCGCGCGGAGCACCTTCACGACGTCCCGGCGCGCGAGCGCCTGCTCGATGCGTGCTTCCCCGGCAACCGACGCGGCAAGACTTCGGAGCGCCTGCGCGAGGGACGCCTGCCGGCGCGCGGCCTCGCCTTCGCGGCGACCCGCGCCGGGCGGCTGGTCGGCACCCTGCGGCTGTGGCACGTCGAGGCCGGCCTCGCCCGCCCGGCGCTGCTGCTCGGCCCGCTGGCGGTCGATCCGGCGATCCAGGGCCAGGGGCTCGGCTCGGTGATGATGCAGGCCGCCCTCGGCCGGGCCGAATCGCTCGGCCACGGCGCCGTGCTGCTGGTCGGCGACGCGCCCTATTACGCCCGCTTCGGCTTCGATCGGGTGCTCGCGGAGGGTCTGACCCTGCCGGGGCCGTTCGAGCGGGAGCGCTTTCTCGGTCTGGAGCTGCGCGCGGGTGCCCTGGCGGGCGCCGAGGGACTGGTCCGGGCGACCGGTGTGCTCGCACCGGTCGAGGCTGTGGCGAACGGGGCCCAGGTCGCGCGACGACGCGCAGCCTGAGCGAGGGTGTCACGGGTCGCCGGTTTGAGGCGGCTCGTCTTTGCGAGCGCAGCGAAGCAACCCAGGGCCGCGCGCGAACCCATTCTGTGGCGAATCCCTGGGTTGCTTCGCTGCGCGCGATGACGGAGTGCAAGCCTGGCATGTCGGGGCTGCGGCCGCGTCCACCGTCCTGGCCGCTCTCGTGCATTGCGCCGGGCGCCCGCGATCCCGCATAGACGGTCCGCCGGCCTCCGGAGAAGGTTGCTCGACCGATGCAGATCGCCACGCCCTACCTGATGTTCCTGGGCGACGTGCCCGACACGCTGGCGGCCAAGACCGCCTACGGGATCAAGGATTGGCGCCCCGAATGGTGCGTCGGCCAGATGCGCCTGCCGGGCTGCGCCGCCGATCTCGGCATCCCCGACATGACCCTGCCCGAGGCCCTGGCGAAGGGCTGTCGCACCCTGGTGATCGGCGTCGTCAATGCCGGCGGCGTGCTGCCGGACCATTGGGTCAAGGAGATCGTCGCGGCGATCGAGGCGGGTCTCGACGTGGCGAGCGGCCTGCACGTCAAGCTTGGCGCGGTGCCGGCCATCGCGGAGGCCGCGGCCCGGCGCGGCCGCCAGCTCCACGATGTCCGCCACACCGACGAGCGCTTCCCCACCGGCAAGGGCATCAAGCGGGCGGGGCGGCGCCTGCTCACCGTCGGCACCGATTGCTCGGTCGGCAAGAAGTACACCGTTCTGGTCCTGGAGCGCGGCATGCGCGCGCGCGGCCTCGATGCCGATTTCTGCGCCACCGGCCAGACCGGTGTGTTCATCTCCGGCCGTGGCGTCGCCATCGACGCCGTGGTGGCCGACTTCATCTCCGGCGCCGTCGAGACGATCTCGCCCGACGCCGCCCCGAACCATTGGGACCTGATCGAGGGCCAGGGCTCGCTCTACCACCCGTCCTTCGCCGGTGTGAGCCTCGGCCTGCTGCACGGCGCCCAGGCCGACGCCTTCGTGGTCTGCCACGAGCCGACCCGCACCAATATGCGCGGCGTCAAGCATCCGCTGCCGACGATCCAGCAGGTCATCGATCTCACCGTGAAGCTCGGCAGCCTGACCAACCCGGCGATCAAGCCGGTGGGCATCGCGGTGAACACCCAGGCGCTCGCCGAGGGCGAGGCCCGGGCGCTCCTGGACAAGCTCGGGTCCGAGCACGGCCTGCCTGCCACTGACCCGGTGCGATTCGGTGTCGACGGGCTGGTCGACCGGATCGTCGCCGACTTCCCGGAGGCCTGACATGGCCCGTCGCCTGACTCTCGCCGTCGAACGCTTTCCCATCGCGGGCGCCTTCACGATCTCCCGCGGCAGCCGCACGGAGATCGCCGTGGTGGTGGCGACGATTACGGACGGCGACACGGTCGGGCGCGGCGAATGCGTGCCCTATCCGCGCTACGGCGAGAGCGTCGAGAGCGTCAGCGCCCTGATCGCGGGGCAGGCGGAAGCGATCGCGGCCGGGATCGGCCGGGAGGAGCTGATGGCGCGGATGAAGGCTGGCGCCGCGCGCAACGCCCTCGACTGCGCGCTGTTCGATCTTGAGGCCAAGCGGCAGGGTCGTCCTGCCTGGTCCATCGCCGGGCTCCCCGAGCCCCGGCCCGCGATCACCGCCTACACGCTGAGCCTCGGCACGCCGGAAGGCATGGCGGAGGCCGCCCGCAAGGCCGCCCACCGGCCGCTGCTGAAGGTTAAGCTCGGCGGGGACGGGGATCCGGAGCGCATCGCCGCCGTGCGGGCCGGCGCGCCGGAGTCCCGGCTGATCGTCGACGCCAACGAGGCGTGGCGGCCCGAGAATGTGGAGGCCAACCTTGAGGCCTGCCTGAAGGCGGGCGTCGCGCTGATCGAGCAGCCGCTGCCGGCCGACGCCGATGCCCTGCTCGCCGAGATCGCCCATCCGGTGCCGGTCTGTGCCGACGAGAGCCTACACGACCGCGCCGGCCTCGACGCGCTCGCCGGGCGCTACGACGCGATCAACATCAAGCTCGACAAGACCGGCGGCCTGACCGAGGCGGTGCTGCTCGCCTGGGAGGCGAAGGCGCGGGGGCTCTCGATCATGGTCGGCTGCATGCTAGGCACGTCGCTCGGCATGGCGCCGGCGGCGTTGCTGGCGAATGACGCGGATTTCGTCGATCTCGACGGGCCGCTGCTGCTGGCCCGCGACCGCGACCCGCCGCTGCGCTACGACGGCAGCCTGATGCACCCGCCCACGCCGGAGCTGTGGGGATAGCGTGTACGGGCGGGGGCGCGTATCGCCACCCGCAGCGCGGATCTCGTCGTCCCACATGCCGCATCGTCATCAACTCAGTTGGCGGCTGAGTTTTGTGGGTGTGCGTAGGCGTCGCGCAGGCGTGCGTTTGCGATGACGATGAGGCGTCGCATGAGGGCTGTGATGGCGACGAGGGGCTTCTTTCCGGCGGCGCGCAGGCGCTGGTAGGCGTCCTTGAGGGCGGGATTGTAGCGGCTTGCGGTGAGGGCGGCCAGGAACAGGGTCCGCTTGACCTCGGGTCGTCCGCCGCGGGTGCGTCGGTAGGCGTCGGCGGCGCCGCTCTGGTTGGGATGGGGGGCGACGCCGGCCAGGGCTGCGGCTTGGCGGCGGTCGATGCGGCCGAGTTCGGGCATGAGGGCGATGAGAGCGGCCGCGGTTGTGGCGCCGATGCCCGGGATGGCGCGCAGGACGCGCTCGGCGCGCCTCAGATCAGTGGTGCCGGCCACGAGTTCGGCGATGGCGGCCTCGAGCGCCTGGATCTGGGCGACCAGACAGGCGCGCAGGGCGTCCAGGCAGGCGCGGACCGGCTCGGCGCCGGGGGCGGCCAGCCGGTTGGTGCAGGCGGTCCGCTGGGCGATGAGATCGGCGCGGGTGAGCACCAGGGTCTGCAGGCGCTCGCGTCGCGGGTCGGGGGCCTGCCAGCGGGCGAGGCGGGCGTGGCGCTCCTGTGCGTAGCGGGCCAGCGCCCGGGCATCGAGGCTGTCGCTTTTGCCCAGGGTCCCGAACGAGCGGATGAAGGCTTTGACCTTGCGCGCGTCGGCGCGGTGAGCGGGGCATCCGGCGGCCAGCAGGGCGGCCAGGAGCGCGTCCTCGAAGCCACCGGTGGCCTCGCAGACGACGAGGCAGGTGGTGTCCAGGCGGGCGGCGAAGCCGGCGAGGGCTTCGGGTGTGTTGGCCAGGGTGCGGGTGCTGCCGTCGCGGCTATCGCAGACGACGATGAGGGTTTTGCCGACATCGCAGCCGATGAAGCGGGTCGGGGTGGGCGGGGTGACGGGCTCGGCCATGGGGGCTATCCTGGTGCGGCTTGCGATTGTCTGCGGGCGTCATGCCGGCTGGCAGAGGGGCCCAGGCAACTCATCAAGCGTGGCAAGGGAAGCGCAGCGTCGACCAGGATGACGACGGGCGTATCAGCCCTATTCCGGGACGGCCGGCGCCGCGCGCCTGGTCCGGGCGGCCACCCGGACCAGGCATCCCGCTCGCGCGGAACAGCCCCACACTAGCACCCGTGCAACAGACAATTCCGGGGCGCCGAAGGCGAGCCCGGAATCCAGAGCCACCCACAGTGCTAGATCCTGGCACGCCAGCGCGGCTAGATTGCGGGTTCCGCTGCGCGGCTCTGAAATGACGGGGCGCGACGACCTCACCCTGTGGAGAGGCCGGCCGAAGAGGATAGGGATCGCCCAACCTGTCACCGGCTGGGCATCACAACGGGTTTGGGATTAGGTATACCAGAAGGCTTGCGTTCCGCCCGCCCGGCTGCCATCCATCGGCGGTGCGATGGGGCGTGGCGCGGACGCGTTGCTCCCAGCAGCCAGACAACACAACAGCAGTCTTCAATGCTGGGGAGGAACGACGTGGCCAGAAACATCCTGATCCTGGGAGCCTCCTACGGCTCGCTCCTGGGGACCAAGCTCCTGATGGCCGGTCACAACGTGACCCTGGTGTGCCGCCGGAAGACCGCCGACCTGATCAACCGCGAGGGGACCGAGGTCCGCATCAAGCTCCGCGACGAGAAGGAGCACCGCGCGATCCACTCGCGCGACCTGCCCGGCAAGGTCGACGCCATGCCGCCGGAAGAGGTCGACGTGTCGCGCTACGACCTCGTCGGCCTCGCCATGCAGGAGCCGCAGTACAACAACCACACGATCCGCGTCCTGATGATCAAGATCGCGGCGGCGAAGCTGCCGTGCCTGTCGATCATGAACATGCCGCCGCTGCCCTACCTCAAGCGGATCCCGGGGCTCGCCGCCATGGATCTTGAGGACGCCTACACCAACGCCGGCGTCTGGGACCGATTCGAGCCGGGGCTGGTGTCGCTGTGCTCGCCCGATCCGCAGGCCTTCCGGCCGCCCGAGGAGGAGGCGAACGTCCTCCATGTCGGGCTGCCGACGAACTTCAAGGCCGCAACCTTCGCCGATGAGGCGCATAACCGCCTGCTCCGGGAATTGGAGGCCGATATCGACGCCGTGCGCCTCGACGGGCAGGACGTCCCGGTGAAGCTCAAGGTGTTCGACTCGCTGTTCGTTCCGCTGGCCAAGTGGTCGATGCTGCTGACCGGCAATTACCGCTGCATCACGCCCGGCGAGCCGCAATCGATCCACGACGCCGTCCACGGCGATCTGGCGCGCTCGCGGGCGATCTACGAGCATGTCGACGGGATCGCCCGGAAGCTCGGCGCCGATCCGGCCGATCAGGTGCCGTTCGAGAAGTACGCCAAGGCCGCCGAGAGCCTGCTGAAGCCGTCCTCGGCCGCGCGGGCCGTGGCGAACGGCGCCCCCTACATCGAGCGCGTCGACCTGCTGGTGAAGCTGATCGCGCACCAACTCGGCGAGCCGAATGCCGAGATCGACCGCACGGTCGAGACCGTCGATCGCAAGCTCGACGAGCGCATCATCGAGGGCTGACGGAGGCGTCGGGCGCGACGCCGCACGGCGTCGCGCCACTTACGCTGTCCTCACGAGCGTCGCGAAGTGACCCGGAGCCGCGCGCCATCGATCGGTGTGGCGGTTCTGGATGGCGTCGCACCGCTCGCCAGGACGGATCTGCGATCCGTCATTCCGCCAGATTCAGGAAATGCCGCCCCTGGCGGTCGTCGATCTCGATGATCCAGAGATCGGAATCGAACCGGATCTCCTTAGTCAGGCGCTCCTCAACGTCGAGCGGGCTGCCGCCGACGACCATTGCGGCGAAGCGCCGGTCGCCGCTCTCCTCGGCCTCGAACAGCGCCTGCGGCGCCGGTCCGTAGAGGTCGGCGCTGCCGTCGAGGCGATCGACCTTCACGAAAATCGCGCCGGCCTCTGCGGCTCCGCGCCGGCGGAGCACGGCCGGGATGCCCGCGACGTCGAGCCGCCGGAGATGGGCCGAGACCCAGAAATCGGAACGCAGGCGCATGCGTCTGGGACCTCGTGAAAATCGGCTCGCCGCAGGATGGGCAGCCCGATGCGGCGGTCGGATCCTGAACCCTGCGGATCCAGGGGAGTGCTGCCTTCGCCATGCGTGAAAGCGCCGGCTCGATCAACCTCGGCCGCGCGACGCGGCCCGGCCGGGCTGCAACGGTTCGGCGCCTGGAATATTCCGGCGCATAATTTCGTATTTTTCGGGATTAAAAAAGAATTTGTCGATGTGTGAATGCGCACATCTATAGTATTGTTTGATGATTATCTGAGCAAAGGGCACCTGAATTCGCATTTTGCGATGAAAGAAGGAGCACTCCGATGTGGAGAACGATTTCGCTCGCGACGCTGATGCTCGCTGGCCTGTGCGGTATTGCGCCCTCGGCTCACGCCCGTTCGGAGACGCTCATGGATTTGCTCGGTAACCGCGACTCTGCGTCCTGCCCGCGCTACCAGCGGACGCCGCAGGATGCCTGCAACATCGTCGTGCATCGGCCGGGCGGGAATCCCACGCAGGACATGACCGGCTCGATCGGCCACGCGAAGTCCTGGCAGGCCAATGGTGGCCCGCGTTGTAAGACGATCTGCCGATTTACCGGCACGCAATACTAGAGACGCACGCTCACGCGCCGAACCGGTGTCCACTTTGGCGAAGAGCACCGTAACGGCCCACATCTGATGCTGGGACTTCCGCCCGCGATGTCCGCAGAGGATGGCCCTCACCTTGGCCCCGGGGATCGGAAGCGGGGGTTCCGCTTCCGATTCCGAAACCCGGAGCCCTTCTCGGCCGAGACGGTCCGTGCGCATCTCGGTGAGATCCTGCCCGATGGGCGGAGCCCAGAGCCGCTGCGCACCGGAACCCGCGGCTTCGTGCTCCCCACGCCGGTCGGCCATCCGGCGGCGATTCCATGACACGGCCTCCGGAAGTCGCTAGGACTGACCAAGCTGAGCCCCGTCCCCGGTCCATGATCCACCCCTCCGAAAGCTCCGTCAGGCCGGACACATCCGAGCCTGAACGCCTCGCCGAGCTGGACGCGTTCGACGTGCTCGACACGGCGCCCGAGGAGGCTTTCGACGATGCGGTGCACATTGCCCGGTTGATCTGTCAGACCCCGGTGGCCCTCGTCAGCCTGGTCGCGGCCAAGCGCCAGTGGTTCAAGGCGCGGGTCGGCTTTCCGGCCTGCGAGACTGATCTCGACCGGTCCGTTTGCGTCTACGCGCTGAGCGAACCGGATCTGCTGATCATCCCCGACCTCACCGCAGATCCGCGCACCCGCAACAACCCGCTGGTGACGGGTGAGCCCCATATCCGCTTCTATGCCGGAGCACCGCTGCGCACACCCAGCGGCCGTGTACTCGGCAGCCTGTGCGTCATCGATCACCAGCCCCGGCCGGACGGGCTGACGGAGGCGCAGAAGGACGCGCTGCGGCGACTGGCGCGGCAGGTGATGATCCTGCTGCGCGAGCGCCGCCAGCTCGCCAAGATGCGGGCCTCGGAGGTGCTGGCCCGTGCCGCCACGACCCGGCGTCTCGCGTTGATCGAGTTGGGCGATCAGCTCCGCGACCTCCCTACGATCGACGCGATGACCGCCAAGGCGGCCGAGATCGTCGGCCGGACCCTGAACGCCAGCCGCGCCGGCTATGGTGAGCTGGATGCCACAAGCCAGGTGATAACCATTCCGGACGATTGGGCCTTGCCCGGCGAGGTCAGGCTGATCGGCCGTCATCGCTTCGCCGATTACGGCACGGTCGGACCCGGGATCGAGCGCGGCGACACCCTCGTGGTCACGAATGTCGAGACCGACATCCGCACCGCGGGTCACGCCAAGCCGTTCACGGCCATCAACGTTTACGCCATGCTCAACGTGCCGGTGCGCGAGCGGGGACGCACGGTCGGCGTGTTCTTCGTGCATAGTCCCACGGTGCGGGAATGGCGGCCGGAGGAAGTCGCGTTCGCCCGCAACGTGGCCGACCGGGTGCAGGTCGGCATCGCCCGCCTGCGGGCTGAGGAGCAGCAGGCGACCCTCAACCACGAGATCAGCCACCGCATGAAGAACACGCTGGCGATGGTGCAGGCCATCGCCACGCAGACCATGCGCAACGCTGTGGATCTCGATGCGGCCCGCAGCGCTCTCGCGGCCCGGCTGATCGCCTTGGGCAAGGCTCACGACCTGCTGCTGAGCGGCACGCGCGAAAGCGCCAGCATCGGCGCCATCCTGCGGGGGACGCTGGCGATCCACGACGACGCACAGGCCAATCGCCTGCGGCTGGACGGACCTCCGGTGCAGGTCGGCGCCCGGGCCGCGCTGTCGCTGGCGCTGATCGTCCACGAACTGGCGATCAATGCGGCCAAGTACGGGGCGCTGTCGGTTGCCGGAGGCCGCGTCCGCGTCGGGTGGACGATCGACACGACAGGACCGGAGCCGATCGTGCGCCTGTGCTGGAGCGAGCACGACGGTCCGCCCGTGACGCCGCCCACCAGCCGGGGGTTCGGCAGCCGCCTGATCGAGCGCGGCCTCGCCGGGGCGTTCGGCGGCGAGGCGAACCTCAGCTACAAACCCGAGGGCGTGGTGTGCGCGCTGACCGCCCCGCTGGCCGCGATCGAGGCGGACGAATAGGCGGCCGGGGCTGCCGTCCCATCCGTTTGCCTCAACGCGGCGAAACTTTCTTTCCGACGGCTCCGTAAGGGCGCGCGCTGCCCCGCTCAGAGGGGTCGGACGGAAGGAAACACGATGCTTGCCAGGAACACGAGCCGCCGCACCGCCAAGGCGCTCGCTCTGACCCTCGCGCTCGGCCTCGGGGCGAGCGGCGCAGCCTATGCCAAGAACCCGATGGTCGGCGGCGCGCCCATGTACGCCCAGAAGACCATCGTCGAGAACGCGGTCAATTCGAAGGATCACACCACCCTGGTTGCCGCCGTGAAAGCTGCCGGCTTGGTCGACACGCTGAACGGTCCGGGGCCGTTCACGGTGTTCGCACCGACCAACGCCGCCTTCGCCAAGCTGCCGCCGGGGACCGTCGAGAGCCTCGTGCAGCCGCAGAACAAGGCGACGCTGACGAAGATCCTGACCTACCACGTCGTCCCGGGCGTCTACACGGCTCAGGACCTGATGGCACTCGCCAAGAAGGGCGGCGGACAGGGGACGCTCACCACTGTCGCCGGCGAGCCGCTTGCCGTCGAAGTGCAGGGCAAGAAAGTCTACGTGACCGACGTGAAGGGCAACACCGCCACCGTGACCACCCCGAACGTGATGCAGTCGAACGGCGTCATCCACGTCGTCAACGCCGTGCTGACGCCCTGATTGGCCCAAGCGGATCGGCGCCCGCAGCCCCGGCGAGGCTGCGGGTGCCGATCTCGCCCAGGACGAGCCGGCGGCGCGCCGACATCGTGTCAGTCCGCGAGAAGCTTGCCGGTATAGATCACAGGGCCGGTGGGCTGACCGGTCGGCGAACCGCCGGGCGGCTCCACCGAGACGGCGAGCATCCCATCCGGCGCGGTCCCCGTCGGCAGTCTCACTTGGCTCTGTCCGGCACCGACGAGGCCGAGCGGCCTCGGCCCCTGCGCGCCGACGTACCAGAGCTCCAGGCTGCGATCCGCGGGTGCCTCGGCGTTGACGGGTCTCACCTGCGCGATGCCGGTGCCGAGGTCCACACGCACGATCAGCGCCGGTACCGTGCCGCCACCCTGCACCACGGCGAGGTAGCGGCCGCCGGACGGCGTCAGCGACGGCCCCACCACTACGAACAGGGCAAGCCCGGCCGCCAGCAACCCGGCTCCGCCGGCGGCGATCCGCCACCACCGGAGCTGAGCGCGAAGAGCCGCGATCTGACCGGCGACTGCGTGGCCCGATCGCGGCAACGCCCGCAACAACGCGGCGCGCACGCGCGGCGGCGGCGTCTCGGCGGGGACCACCTCGGCCAGAGGGCCGAGGCGCTGTTCCCAGGCCCGAATTCGCGCCCGTGCGGCCGGATTGCCGGCGGCTGCGCGCTCCACGGCTTCGCGTTCCCGGGCGTCGAGCGTTCCCAGCACGTACTCCGCCGCGCGCAGGTCGGGATCGTCGGGGTCTGGTCCGCCCGGTCCGGTCACGACACGGCCTCCAGGCAGGTCTTCAAAGCGGCCAGCGCGCGATGCAGCCAGGTCTTGATGGTGTTGACGGGGCAGTCGAACCGGCGGGCCAGTTCCTCACGCGAGCGACCCTCGCAATACGCCAGCACCACGCAATCCCTGTGGCGCGGGTCAAGCCGGCCGAGGCAAGCTGCGAGGGCATCGCGGTTCTGGAACGCGACCGCCTCGTCGTGCGGGTCGATCAGCCGTGCCACCCAATCCTCGCCGCTCTCCAGTTCCGGCCCCTGAACCTCGACTTTCCGGCGCACGCTGTCGATGGAGCGGTTGCGTGCGATCGCGATCAGCCAGGGCATCGGCGGACCGGCGTCCGGCCTGTAGCTGCCCGCCGCCTGCCAGATCCGCATGTAGACGTCCTGGAGCACGTCCTCGGCCAAGGCCCGGTCGCGCTGGATACGCAGGATCAGCCCGTAGAGTTTCGGGCTCGTCAGATCGTAGAGTTCGGCAAGCTGGTCCGCCTCACCTCGGCCGATCCCAGCAAGCAGCCGGCGCAGCGTGGCGTCGTCGGCCAAGATGGCTCCCCGCAAAACCTCGAGGCGTCCTGTGTTGGGCGCCCTCCCCAACGCTGCTTTAGCCCACTTTTCGTGACTGGAAAGATACCGTGGCAGGGACAGGAGATCCCGGCGCAGCGTCCGATCCCGGGCACGGTCGGCGGCGTCAGGGATGAAGATGTGAGGTCCCGGCTTGGCGGCCCGGTCTTCGTTGCGCCCATTCAACCGGCGCCAGCCGCCGGATGGATGTGTTCTCGATCGGTATGAGACAGCCAAACGCGAAAAGCACCCTAGTCGCTCGCGCGTCCAGGGTGCCATCGACCTCGCCGACACTGTGATGCCGCTTGAGCTGCGAAGGTCAAATCAAGTTGCCACGATCCTCGCGGCTGAACCGTGACGAGGAGGATCAGTTCCTCGCCCGGAGGCCGCGGGCACCTTGGCGGGGGGGGCGGGTTCAGCTGCGCGTCTTGCTAGTACGACCCGAACTTGAAGTTCAGGCCGGCGCGCGCGATGCCGCCTTCGGTGCGGAACCGGGAGATGTAGCCGATACCCGGGCCGCCGACGGAGCCGACGAGCAGATTGTGGCTTCCGAGATCGTAGCGCAGGTACTCGGCCTTGAGGGTCACCGCGCTGGAGCGGAAGAAGTTCAGGACGGAGTCGGTCGGCAGCGCGTACTCGATGCCGCCGCCGTAGGCGTATCCGGTGTCCAGCCGCGACCGGCTGCCGAAGTAGGTCAGCGGCGCGCCGGTCTGGAATCCGACGCGCTGGGTCACGTCGCCGTAGGCGAAGCCGCCGGTGCCGTACACGAAGACGCGGTCGAAGGCGTAGCCGACGCGCCCGCGCACGGTCCCGAGGAAGCTGAGATCCGTCCGATAGGTGTTGGTCAGGACGTTGGGATTGAATGCCGGGCGGAAGATCGACTGCACGCCGGTGCGCTGGAGATCCATGTACTGGGCGTCGGCCTCGACGCCGAGGACGATGCCGGACCCGGGCGTGAATTGATAATTGTAACCGACCTGGCCACCGGCGGTGAAGCCGTCCTGCGGCAGGCGGACCGCCGGGCTGCGCAGCAGGTTGTTCACGTTGTTCTGCAGGGTGCCGATGCCGACCGTCCGGATCGTGTCCGACTCGGTGTAGGCGTAGCCGGCGTTGACGCCGAAATAGGCGCCGGCCCACGTGAACACCGGCACGGGCGTGAAGACCGGCGGCGGGGCTGCGCGACGCGGCAGGTCGGCGGCTGAGGCGGTGGCCGTCATGGCGGCGAACGTGGCCAACACGGCCAGAGACGTCTTCATCTGCAAGTGGCTCCCCGAATTCTGATCGGACGCAAGCTACCCACAAATGTCCGGGCACGATGTCTCTGCAAAGTCACATCGGAATCTAAAACCTGGTGTTTGCAATCGAGTAGGGCGGAAAAATCCGGGAAAGTCGCACTTGGGCCTGCGACAACATGTCTACATACTGGTAAAGTCAGAGCAACGCATCAGGCTGTGCTTTAATCCTGGCGCGCCCGGGATTTTTGCAGACCGCTAGACCCGCTCTCCTGATCGCCGGGGCGGATCCGATCGGCCTGTCGGGCACCGGCCATCCGGATCTCGACGAGGGCACGCCGCCTATCAGCCCGACAGGCCGCGCAACCGTCAGCACGGTGGAGTCGCGGTCGGCCCGGACGGTGGGGGCTCGTCGGCGCCGATCCATCTCCATGACGGCTCGCGCTGTTCCCGATCACGGTGGGGTGCACGACGGCCGATACGGGTCGTGGCGTGGGGATGGGTCATCCCACCCGCACCTCAGGATGAGGGGAGGGATGGGCGATGGGGCGGTCGTCACGTCGCGCGACAAGGTTCGCGACGGTACCGGTCGACGCGCCGTGCTAGCCGTGATCGGGCCCGGACGCTGCCAACCGGACCGTGACGGGGTTCGCGTCCGGGACCGGCGGGGCCGTCTCGCCCGGCCAGGATAGCAATCTGCCGAGGCAGGCCGTGCCGGAACCGAAGACCGGAGCCTCCAAGCTCTGATCGCTCCCGCCCCCGCCGCCGAGGCTGCACCGCTTTGATGCAGGACGGCACGGGTCCGCGCGGGGCGGTTTAAAGGTCGATTCACGTCGATGCGGTTAGCGTGGCCTTACTGCAGTCCTGCGTAAACCGATCCTCCATGCCCCCATCCGTCGATGCTCCGCCGGACCTGTCCGGGCTCCTCGAACTGTCCCGCATCGAGAATCTCGATCTCAAGCCGGTGATCCTCCGGGTACAGACCGACCTGTTCGTCCGGGCACCGGGCCGGGACCGGACGGAGGTCGAGATCTTCGAGTCCCTGGCCTGCGGCCTGATCCCCACAGTGGATGAGGAGACGGCTCGCGTGGTCGCGCGCAAGCTCGCCCCTTGCCCCGAGACGCCCTCGGCGGTGCTGGAGGCCCTGGCGCTCCGGGGCGGCGGCGCCCGTGACGCGGTGGTGGAGCTGGCCCCGACCTTGAGCCATCGCCTGATCGAGGCGGCCCTCGCGGACGGGTCGGACCTCGCCGCCCGCATCGCGGCTCGGGCCGGCCTGAACCGCGAGGTCGTGGACGAGCTCTCCCGAGAGGGCCGCCCGGAGATCGACCGGGCCCTGGCCGCCAATCTCGGCATCACCCTGCGCGGGGCGACGCTCGCCCGGCTCGTGGGCCGCGGCCGCGGCAATTCCGACCTGGCCAAGCTGCTCCTGGTGCGCCCCGACGTCTCGGCTGCCGACCTCGTGCCCCTCTATCTGCATGCCGACCCGATCCGCCGCGACGTGATCGGCCGGACCGTCGAGGCGACCGCGGCCCTGCGTCCCTGCCCGCCGCCGCCCCGCGGCCTGGGCGAGGACCTGACCCGACTCTCGGGCGCGCAGGACGTGCCCGCCTTCATGGCTGCCCTGGCAGACGGGCTCGGCCTGCCCCGCGACTTCCTCACCGTGGTCGCCGATCCGGGGGCTCGCTACGATCTCCTGACCCTCGGCCTGCGCGCCGCCGGCCTGCACGAGGAAGAGGCGGTCTACATCTTCCTCACCCTGAACCAGGGGGTGGCGCGCTCGGCGGAACGGGTGGCCGCCCTCGTCCGGCTGTTCCGGACCGTCAGCCGACCGGCGTCCCGGGACCTCGTCGCGGCGATCC
Organism: Methylobacterium sp. FW102-HT35C08; assembly: GCF_058790235.1. Lineage (NCBI taxonomy): Bacteria > Pseudomonadati > Pseudomonadota > Alphaproteobacteria > Hyphomicrobiales > Methylobacteriaceae > Methylobacterium > Methylobacterium sp. FW102-HT35C08. Next base: position 5,215,991 of record NZ_JBYTCL010000002.1, read on the forward strand.
TCGACCGGCCGTTCACCGAGCGCGGGCGGAGCGAGGCACACCAGCCGCTGCACGGTCCCGAAGCCAAGCTGCGCCAGGGTGCCGAGCGCGCCGCCGCGCAACGCACGCCGCTGCCGATCCGCGCGCGCTCGGCGAGCGGCGGCGAGACCGGCTGACGGGCTGTCCTCAGCGGGGCTCGATCCCCCGCCAGGCCGGCTGCCGGTCGGCCGCCTCCAGGGTGTCGGTCGAAGCCGGCGGCTCCGCGGCGCGGCGGCTCAGCTCGGCCATCAGGCCCCGGGCCAGCACCGCGCGGACTGCGCGCTCGCGGGTCTCGGACGGCACCGCGTCGAGCGCTGCCGGGAGCACGGCCTGGGCGCTCGGCAAGGCGCCCGCGGCCTTGCGGGCCTCGGCGGCCGGATCGGCGCCGTTGCGCAGCAGCGCCAGGTACGAGAGCACGCCGATCACCAGCGCGGCGCGCAGCAGGACGGTCATGGGTCGACTCCTCCGCTCGGTGTCGAGCGCGAGAATTCGACAGATTTCGTGAACCGGCCCTCAACCGGTCCGGGCTTTCCCGCGCGATGGTGAACAAATCTTGCCGCAGAGCGGCTGGTTACCTTGCGGAAAGCATCCTGTTCATTCGGATATCTCCCGCAACACTCGTTTAAGCCGGCTCTGCGACCGTCCGGAAGTCGTTCGAAGTCGAACCGGAGGCGCGACGGATGCGCAAAACGTATCCAACGCGACGCGTGCCAGCCTTGCCCATTCAGAAAGTCCTGACTTCCTTGATCGACGACCGCCTCGCGGGTCTCGTCCACGAATCCGTGGCCGACAACGCGGCCGCCCAATCCCGCCACCAGCGTTTCCTGGTGTCGCGCCTCGCCACCGGCGCCGTGATGATGGCCGGGCTGCCGCCCTACCTGCTCTGGCGCGGCGTGCCCTCGGGCATCGAGGTGCTGGCGATCGCGAGCCTGCTGCTGCCGGTTCTCGCCGCCGTGCTGCTCGCCCGCACGGGGTCCCTGTGGCTGGCGCACGCGGTCTCCTCGGCGGGCCTGACCGGCATCGTGGTCGCCCTGGCGAGCGTCACCGGCGGCGTCGCTTCGCCGGCTTCGGTCTGGCTCGTGGCGATCCCTCTGGAGGCGCTGGTCTCCGGCTCCCTGCGCGCGACCGCCGCGGCGGCCGTGATGGCGATCCTCGGCGTTCTGGCCGTGGTTGGCCTCGGCGCCTGGACCGACACCCTGCCGGTCATGGACATCTCGGCGAGCCTCGCCCTGCCGGCCTTCGCCATCACGGCGATCGGCCACGTCGCCGCCCAGGCCCTGGAGCACATGCGCAACGAGGGCGCGTGGCGGGACCGCCTGCGCGACAACGAGGCGCGCGACCGGCTGCTGCTCTCGGCGATCGACGATCTCGTGACCTGGCACGACCGCAACGGCCGCGTGCTGGAGGCCTCGGTCTCGGCGACGCGGCTCCTCGGCAGCGAGCCGGCGCGGCTGCGCGGCCACGGATTGCTGGAGCGGGTTCACGTGGCCGACCGGCCGGCCTTCCTCAAGGCCGTCAGCGATGTCGCCGCCACCGGGCGCCCCGCGACCTTGCCGCTGCGGCTGCATGTCGAGGCGCAGGCCGACCGGCCCGACGGCGCGCGCCTGATCCATGCCGAGATGCGCGCCCATCGGATCGAGAACGGGTCCCACGACACCGCCATGGCGGTGGTGGCGGTAACCCGCGACATGACCGAGCATCATCGCCACGCCGAGGAGCTGGAGCGTGCCCGCGCCGAGGCCGAGCGGGCGGACGCGATCAAGGGGCGCTTCCTCGCCAACGTCACCCATGAGCTGCGCACGCCGCTCAACGCGATCATCGGCTTCTCCGAGGTCCTGGCGGGCGAAGGCGCCGTCAGCCTCAGCCCGGACCAGGCGCGGGAATATGCCGGGATCATCGGCGCGTCGGGCCATCATCTGCTCGGCGTCGTCAACACGCTCCTCGACATGAGCCGGATTCAGAGCGGCAACTTCGATTACGCGCCCGAGAGCTTCGACATCGCGGCGCTGCTCCAGGGCTGCTGCGACCTGATGCGCCTCAAGGCCGAAGCGGCCGGCGTCACGCTCGCGGTCTCGGCGGCGGGGCCGGTGGAGATCACCGCCGATCCCGGCGCGTGCCGACAGATTCTGATCAATCTCCTGTCGAACGCCGTGAAGTTCACCCCGCGGGGCGGCCGGGTCGAACTGTCCCTGCGCCGCCGCGCGGACAGCCTGGAGATCGTCGTGGCCGATACCGGCGCCGGGATCGGCGCGGCCGACCTGCCCAAGCTCGGCACCCCGTTCTTCCAGGCGGGTGGCGGCGACTACAAGCGCCAGCACGAGGGGACCGGACTCGGCCTCTCGGTGGTTCAGGGCCTGGTCGGCCTGCACGGCGGCGCGCTGCTCATCGAGAGCGCTCCGCAGGCCGGCACCGCCGTGACCGTGACGCTGCCCCTCCTGTGCCGACCGCTGGCCGCACCCGGCCCCGCCCCGGTCCGCACGTCCGTCCGGGGCGCTGCGCCGTCCCGCCGCGTGGTGCGCCTGCCCCTCGGCCTGTTCGACGCGGAGCCCGGTCCCGCCGCGGCGCCCGCCGGCCCGGCCCTGCGCCGCACCGCTTGAGCCCAAGGTCCCCCGGAAGGAGATAGGATGTCAGGCTACCGCGAGATCGCCATCCCGGGTGAAGTCGGCCGCGCCCGCCGCCCCGCCCCGCGCCGGGCCGCCGGCCAGGGCGACTGGCGCGCCGTCCTCATGGGGGCGCTGAAGGCGGCGGGTACGACCTGCCGGACCAGCCCCGGCACCGTGCTGGGCAGCCTCGTGGCCGTGGGCGCGGCGGCCTTCGTCTGCGTCAATGCCCTCGGCTATCAGGCCGGGCGCCATCCCGCGCCGATCCTGCCCAAGCTGGCTCAGAAGGCGCCGCCGCGTGATGCTGCCCCGGCCGCGAAGGAGCCCGTCCGGGACGTTGCGCGGGATCCGGCCCGCCCCGAGCCCGACAGGGCGGCCACGGCGGTTCCGGCCAAGCCAGCGGGCCGGGACGCGATCGGCGAGCTGATCCATGCGGACGAGACCACGGCCTCGGTGACCCCGAAGGGATCGCCGCCGCGCGCCGCCGTCAAGCCGGCGTCCAAGGAAGCCCCGAAGGAGGCGTCGAAGACGGCCAAGTCCGAGAAGGAGACGGATCCGGTCCTGCGGGCCCAGAAGGCGCTGTCGAAGCTCGGCTATCCGATCAAGGCCGACGGCGCGATGGGCCCGGGCACGCGGGCCGCGATCGAGAAGTTCGAGCGCAGTGCCAAGCTGCCGGTCACCGGCGAGGTTTCGGGCCGGACCCTGCGCGAGCTGGTCACCCGGGCCGGCGCCGTATAGCCCGCCGGGGCCTCAGTGCAGGCCCACAAGACCAGGCCGCGAAGGCGACGATCGCCACGCTTGTTCCAGCGATCAGGATCGCCGCGCGTTGCGCTGCGGTGCTGCGATCGCGGCCTCAATGCGTCATCCAGAGCCCGACGCCGAGCGCCACCGCGGCCAGCACGATGAAGCCGGCATAGGCCGGAAGGACCCAGGGCTGCCGCTGGTGCACGTAGCCTTTGGCGGCCTTCTCGGAGGGCGCCCGCTCGTTCTGCCGTGCGAGCCGGACCTCCTGCGAGGTCGGGGGTGTGCCGCCGGCCTCCTCGCAGGTCCCGAGCGGGGCGGCGCCGACATCCATATGCGGGGTCTTGTCGGCCGTGCGGCCGCTGTCGATGTCACCCTTGAGCTGGGCAGTGGTCGGCGCGTCCGAATCCGGCGGCGGATCGACGGGCAGGTTCGCGGGTGGCGGTGGGGTCTCGGATCGCAGCGTCATCGGCAGGGCTCCAGCGTGTCTCCGTCAACGCCCGGAACCGTCGTCGGCTGCGGTCAGGATGTCGCGGGCCTCAAGCGTCGCCGGATCCGCGCTTCAGCAACGGACGCGCGAGGGTTCGACCTTCCTCGGTGAAGCCGGCGGCGGCGCAGAAGGCGCGCAGGTCGTCCTGGGTCGGGCCGACGGTGAGCAGCAGCCGGTCGCAGCCGGCCTGCCGTGCCGCGCGCCCGGCCGCCTTCAGTAGGATCCGGCCGATGCCATTGCGCCGGGACTCGGTGGCGACCACGAGGGTGGTGATGAGGCCGGATGGCCGCGGCGCGTCGAGCGTGCGGACCGGCGCGAGCGCCACGAGACCGCTCGGCGGCCCCCATTCGACGGCGACGAGGGCGGTGCCGCCGTTGCGTTGCAGGTCGTCGAGCCGGGTCGCGAGATCGGCTGCCCCGACCGCGACGCCCGCCTCGCCCAGCAGGGCTGCGAGGCCCGCGGCGTCGGGGCCCGTCGCCGCGCGGATCTCCAGCCCGTAGCGATTGCCCAAATCCCGCTCCCGATCGACAAGCTCCGGCCATTCAACGCGGGACTGGGTGATCGGTCGCCCTCAGACCCGGCGCCAGCCCGGCTGCGACGGGTCGACCAGCCTGTAATTGACCGGTGCCATGCCGCAGATGGCGATGACCGCAGGCTCGGTGCCGTCGCGGACGACGCCGTCGTAATGCGGCGTTCCCGCAACCCGGCGGACGAAGCTGCCCGCCTTCACGGGCACGCAGGCGGCCGGATCGAAATCCGCCCCGCTGTTGCACCACCACGTGCCGGCCAGGACCATGCAGAACCGATCCGTGGTGTAGGTGTGCGGCGCGCTCATGTAGCCCGGCCACCAGCGGATCAGGGTATAGTAGAGGCCGCTGCCGTTGATGTCGCCCGTGAGAGTGCAGCGGTCGACGCTGCGCTCGGGATAGCCTTTCGACGGCACCCACGGGAGGTCGTCGGGCGCGCGGATGATGGTCTGATCCGGATTGAGCGGGCTGGCCTCGGCGCCGGCGGCCAGGAGCAAGGGTAATGTTCCGATGAGCGAGGCCGCGAGCAGGTCGCGCCGGCTCGTCTCCGCCCGGGTTTGCGTGTCCGTCATCGTGCGTTCCATCCCTGTTGCCGACGGCGTTCCCGGCGGCATTCCATCAGGCAATGGGGATGTTTCGCGTTTTTCTCTCCGGGCGCGTGAAACCGCGCCGCTCCTGATCACGGCCCGGAACGCGCCGGGCGCGCGGGGCATTGCTCTGCAGCCGCGAGGTCGGCGGGGAGCGCAGCATGGCGGGGCGGGTACCGGATCGGTCTCCGGACGGACAGGGCGACGCGCAGGCGTCGGAGACGGCACACCCGGATCGCCGGTCCGAGGACCGGAGCGCGCGCGACGGGGTCGAGCGCGAGAAGGCCGAGACGGAGATCGCCGCCGGGGACGTGGCCGACGACCTCGCGGATTTCGCCTGACGGGAACGGCACGCGGGCCGCGTGCCGTTCGAGATCCGTAGAGCCGGCTCGCGATGGAGAGCCGGCGCTTGGCGTCAGGCCGTTTCCTTGGCCTTGCGCGGACGGCTCGCGCGCTTCGGCTTCTCGGCAACCGGCTCGACGGGCTCCTCTGCCGGCGCCGCGGATTTGCGGCGCTGCTGGCCAAGGCCGAGGCTGCGCGCGAGTTCCGAGCGCTGGGCGGAATAGCTGGCGGCCGTCGACGGGTAGTCCCGCGGCAGCCCGAAGCGCTCGCGATACTGCTCGATCGTCAGACCGTTGCGCGACAGATGGCGCTTGAGCGTCTTGTACGGCTTTCCGTCGATGAAGGAGATCAGCGCATCCGGGGTCACCGACTTGCGGATCTGGGCCGGCGTCGGCTTGTCGGCCGTCTCGGTGACGGTCGCCGTGGGGGCGGACAGCTTCGTCAGAGCCGCGTGGACACCGGCGAGAAGACCAGGCAGCTCGCTGATCGGAACGGAGTTGTTCGAGACATAGGCCGATACGATGTCCGATGCCTGCTCGATAAAGGTCTGCTGCTGTTCAGTGGCGTTGTCGTCCATCGATGATTCCCTCTATCTGACGGTGGTCCTACGGTTCTATCGTCTTTGCAACAAAATCAAGTCGTCGTCGAGCATTTCCCTGCACAAGGCTCAGGTCGTGAACACGCATATTATTCAAGCCGACGGTGGAGCTGAAATCGTAGCCTGAAAAATCCAGGCCCCAGCTGGCACACTTGCACGCGCTGGCGCCTCTCGACGCCTCCCCCCTCTGCCCGGCATCGAACCCCGGCAGGTGCCTTCGTCTGCAAAGAGCGTTTCCTGTCTGACAAGAAGCGCGAAGTCTCCCGAGATGTCCTGCGGAACGCGTCTCTCTGCATGCGCGGTCGCCGCCAAGTCTGGCGGAGACGGCTCGGACAATGTCGCGGGCGAAGCGTGGGCAAGTGTGCGGGCCTGGGTCATAACGGGTCTACCAGGGAGAGATCCGGAGCCATCGGCGTGAACCAGCAATCGGAGCCCGACACCGTCTTCGGCGCCCACATCCCCTTCGTGCGGTTCTGCGGGATCGAGGCGCTCGATGTGCGGGACGGCCGGACGCGGCTGCGTCTGGCGCTCCGGGCGGAGCATGCCAACAATCTCGGCATCGCCCATGGCGGCGTGATCTGCACCCTGCTGGACGTTGCCCTCGGCACCGCAGCCCGTCTGCGGGCCGGCCGGCCCGTGGTCACCCTCGATATGCAAACCCGCTTCCTCGCCCCGGGCCGCGACGTCCTGCTCGCGGAAGGCCGCGTCACCCGGGCGGGCCGCTCCGTGATCTTCTGCGAGGCCGAGATCCGCGATGCGGGCGGCGAGCTGGTGGCCAGCGCGACCGGTCTGCTGAAGCCAGTCGGCGAGCCGCCGACGGCGCGTTAGCGGCCTGCGGGCCGGCATCCGGCGGGAAGCGAATTGACGCCGGCGCGGCGCGGTGGGAAAGCCTCGTCCATGACAATGCCGGACGACGCGCGCGCAGCCCTGGCTGCGCCTCCCTCCGAGGCCGATGTCACGGCCATGAAATCCGAGGCCGCCGCGTGGTTCGAAAGCCTGCGCGACCGGATCCTGGCGGCTTTCGAGACCCTCGAGGCGGAGGCGGCGGGCCCGTTCCATCCGGACGCGCCGGAGAGCCCCGGTGTCTTCGAGAAGACCCCGTGGAACCGGACCGACCATACCGGCCGGCCGGGCGGCGGTGGCGTCATGGCGATGCTGCGGGGCCGCGTGTTCGAGAAGGCGGGCGTGCACATCTCCACGGTGCACGGCGAATTTGCGCCGGAATTCCGCGCGCAGATGCCCGGCGCGTCCGAGGACCCGCGCTTCTTCGCCACCGGCATCTCGCTGATCGCCCATCCGTGGAACCCGCACGTGCCGACGGTGCACATGAACACCCGGTTCGTCGCGACGACGCGGGCGTGGTTCGGCGGCGGCGCCGATCTCACCCCGGTCCTCGAGCGGCGCCGCAACCAGGACGATCCGGACAGCCGCCACTTCCACGCCTGCCTGGAGCGCGCCTGCGCGGCTCACGGCATCGATCACGCCCGCTACAAGGCGTGGTGCGACGAGTATTTTCACCTCAAGCACCGGAACGAGCCGCGCGGCATCGGCGGGATCTTCTACGATTATCTCTGGAGCGGGAATCCGCAGGCCGACCTCGCCTATACCCGTGACGTTGGCCGCGCCTTCCTCGAGGCCTACCCGAAGATCGTGCGCGACAATCTCGGCACGCCCTGGACCGAGACGGACCGTCACGAGCAGCAGGTGCGGCGCGGTCGCTACGTCGAGTTCAACCTGCTCTACGACCGGGGCACGATCTTCGGCCTGAAGACCGGCGGCAACGTCGCGTCGATCCTGTCCTCGATGCCGCCGACCGTGCGCTGGCCGTGAGCGCGGGCCTGCCGGCTGCCTACGCCCCGCAGCAGGATGCGGCGCTGAAGGCGATCGCCGCGTGGCGGCGGGACGGCGGATCCCAGGTGTTCCGCCTGTTCGGCTATGCCGGCACCGGCAAGACCACGCTCGCCCGCCGCATCGCCGAGGATGTCGACGGCACGGTGGTCTACGGGGCCTTCACCGGCAAGGCCGCCTCGGTGATGCGCCAGAAGGGCTGCTACGACGCCGCCACGATCCACTCGCTGATCTATCGCACCAAGGAAGCGGAGGAGGGCGGGCCGACCTTCACGCTGAACCGCTCGGGCCCGGCCGCCAAGGCGGACCTGATCATCATCGACGAGTGCTCGATGGTCGATTCCGACCTCGGCAACGACCTGCTGTCGTTCGAGCGGCCGGTCCTGGTTCTGGGCGACCCGGCGCAGCTGCCGCCGGTGCGCGGCGGCGGCTTCTTCACCGAGGCCGAGCCCGACGTGATGCTCACCGAGGTCCACCGGCAGGCCAAGGACGACCCGATCGTCCGCATGGCGATGACCATCCGCGAGGGCGGGCGGCTGGAGCTCGGCAGCTACGGGCAGAGCCGCGTGGTGTCGCGCCGCGCCCTGGATCCGGCCGAGGTGCTCGAATGCGACCAGGTGCTGGTCGGCCTCAACAAGACGCGCCGCCTCTACAACGCCCGGCTCCGGGAGCTCGCCGGCCACACCGATCCGATGCCGGCCATCGGCGAGAAGCTGGTCTGCCTGCGCAACGATCGGGTGAAGGGCCTGCTCAACGGCTCGACCTGGACCGTGCAGGCCCTGCGCGCGCCGCCGCGGCCTGACCTGATCCGCCTCGACGTGGTGCCGGAGGACGACCCGGCGCTCCGCCGGAAGCCCACCGACATCAAGGTGCTGCGCGCGATGATCTCCGGCACGGACGAGGAGATCCCGCTGTTCCTGCGCCGGGAGACCGACGAGTTCACCTACGGCTACGCGCTGACGGTGCACAAGGCTCAGGGGTCGCAGTGGGATCGGGTGACGCTGTTCGACGAATCCTACGCGTTCCGCGAGCACCGGGCGCGCTGGCTCTACACGGGCCTGACCCGGGCGGCGCAGGCGATCACCGTGGTGGTCTGATCCTCTACCGCCGCGCTTTAGATCGCTTGTGAAGCCCGATCCCGCGTGCTAGGCACCGCCCGTCTCATCGAGGCACCTTGCGGAGAGGTGGCAGAGCGGTTGAATGCACCGCACTCGAAATGCGGCATGCCTGCAAGGGCATCGGGGGTTCGAATCCCCCCCTCTCCGCCAGTTCGTTCCGTCACGATCACCATAAATTTGCGTTTCACGCAGTGATCGTTGATATGATCTCAGGATAATCCTGCGTCTGCGATATCGCAACCGTTGAAATGGTTGGGCTTTTTTCCGAGCTTGTGCTCGTCGCCTCCGCCCGATGCTTGGGCCGACGCGAGCCATGGGACCACGTGGTCTTGATGGGATCGGGGCAGCAGGAACAGCGCTTCAATGCCGAACGAATCGGGGCACGTCGCTCAAACCGCATCGCCGTTTCTGTTGAGGTTTGCACAGGCACGAACGGGTACGGACGTGTTGCCGGGTCGCTATTGCCCAGAGCGCGACGTCTGGGTCACGGACAGCCCGGAAGGCTTGATCCCGCTCATTCAGCGCCAAGAGGAATGCCGCGCGGTCTAGACCGTGACAAAGGTGCTGGCGGAGCAGACCGATCAATCGATCGGCGGCGCATACGCCGGCACGGTCGCGGGTACGACGAGCACGGCCGTCAACATGGAGCGTACGGACGTTCGAAGCGATGCGATGCCGCTCTACCTAGCGGCGACCTTGACTGAGGTGCACGCCGAGCAAATTGATAAGTGATCCTCCTCGTCACCAACCGGCGTGACGTCACCAGCGACCACGTCGTGCTGGAGCTTCAGCGCCGGGGGCTCCCGTACGCACGTCTGAACACGGAAGACCTACCGAGCGCGCGATCGTGCTGGCGGCTCAACGGTGGCCATCCGACGTGGACGACCGCCTTCAACGGACGAACGCTCGATCTGAGCGCCGTCACCGCGGCATATCTGCGTCGGCCTCTGCCACCAGACCTCGCGGAACTCGCGGATCTGGGCGAGCGACGTTATGCGGTCAGTGAATGGGTGGCCTTGCTCGACGCCCTCTACGATCACCTGGGCGATCGCTGGCTCAATGCGCCCACGGCGATGGCTCGGGCCGAGGACAAGCTCCGCCAACTCACGATCGCGCCCGAACTTGGCTTCAAGGTCCCCGAGACCATGGTCTCCAACGATGCCGAGTTCGTCGAAGCGTTCGTCGATGACGCCATGATCGTGAAGCCACTCCGAAATGGCATGGTCACCGGAGCCGCCGGCCAATCCGTCATCTTCACCTCGCGATTGTCCGGTGGCCTCCGTCCGGAGGATTGGGCCGGCATTAGCCTTGCGCCGTTCATTGTCCAGCGTGAGATCGTCAAGGCGTACGACGTACGGGTGACTGTCGTCGGCCAGCGGGTGTTCTCAGTCGCGATCCACTCGCAGCACGCCGCGGAAAGCCAGACGGATTGGCGGCGTGGCGACGTTCTCGCCCTGAGCCATACGATCCATCCACTCCCTACTGAGATGGAAGCACGCGTGCGGGCTCTGGTCGCTGGCCTGGGCCTGCGGTTGGGCGCGATCGACCTCGTTCTGGACCGCGATGGAGCGTACTGGTTTCTCGAGATCAACCCGAACGGGCAGTGGGCCTGAGTCGAGACCATGACCGGTCTGCGGATCGCCGCCGCGATCGTCGACGAACTTCAGGGCATCGCACAAGCATGATTCGCGGGTTGACCGACTACGTCTGGCCGACCCTCGCACCGATGACGGCGGCCGAACGCCAGAGCGCCGCAACCGAACTCACGCAAGAGTTGGCGGCCATCGAGGTCTGCTCGTTCGGAGCGTCAGGCGGTTCGGCCCTCGAGGCTGCCAAGAAGCTTGCGGAGGATGAGGAGGCACGTCGTCTCGGCGCTGAGGCGAGAGCGTCGACCTATCTCCTTGTCATTGCGGCACTCATTCCCCTTCTCACCTACCTAGAGGGAACGGTTTGGGGTCAGACGTTCGGTCAGGCTCCCCGGTGGTTGAGCCTCACCGTCCTTGGGGTCGCCATCCTGTACCTGCTCGGGGCGGGACGCTGGGCTTTCTGGACGCTCGGCGTCGCCGCCTACGATCGGATCGACGCCAGCGACCTCGTCGCGCTCGCAGGGCAGGCTCAGTCGACGTTTGAGGAAGCGTTCGCCAAAAAGCTTCTCGTGGTGACCCGGCGGAACCGAGACGCGGTGAACAGGAAGGTCACCGGCATCAAGATGTGCCACCTATTCCTTCGGTTCGCTGTGCGCTGGTTCGGGCTCCTGCTGCTCCTGCAGATTGTCTGGTACCTCGGCTGTCTCCTCATTCCGAAGGCTCTTTCTCTCGCCTGTATGACCTCCTAATGCAGCAACCAAGACGATGAGGGTTCGACGGGAACGGATGCTGCCTCAGAGGTAAGAATTTCACGCTTGGTGCCGTCTGTATTCGACCCAACCCAGTCAGCCGGATGACGATGCAGAGTGCTCGTAAGCGGACGGAACGGGCACCTCGCTTCGTGCTGTCTCGGGAGAGCCAAAGCGGGTCCGATATTCGCCGGGGCTGATGCCAATACTACTGCGGAAGTCTCCGTGAAGCGCCTGACGAATGTGCGCAGGCTCATGCAGCACTCCTCGGCCATCCGCGTCAGCGGCCACGATGCGCTGAGTTCGGCTCGCATCCGGTCGAGCAAGGGTGCCACCTCGGTCTTCCGCCGCACCGGCACCGTAATTACCCACGGGGTTGCTTGGTCGTCGGTTGAACGCCCGCGGCTGCGCTCCTGCCGAACCACGCTTGCCTCTTGCGCGGGTCGGCTCTTGCGCGGGTCGAATTTCGCTGATTCCTTCGTGGGATGGGTCGAAGCGAACTGGAACGGCTGAGCCGCGAGGAGCTGATCGAGCTGGTGCTGCGGCTGCAGCGGCCAGAGAAGAGCTCGCGGACCTCGTCCAAGCCGCCCGCGACGGATCGCAAGGAGCAGCGCGCGCAGTCCAAGCCCGGCGGCGCCAAGCCCGGTCACGAGGGTCACAGCCGGGTGCTGAGCGACGATCCCGATACGATCGTCGAGCATCGTCCGGAGGCGTGCGCGTGCTGCGGCGCCAGCCTGCACGCCGCTCTTCCGGCGCAGGTCGTCAGCGTCTGCGAGCGGATCGAGCTGCCCGCGGTGGCGCCGATCGTGACGCAGCACCGCCAGCTCGCGGTCCGTTGCCCGAGCTGTGGGGAGCGGGTCGTCGCACCGGTGCCGGAGGCGGCGCGCGGCACGCCGTTCGGTCCGCGGCGGCATGCGGTGGCGACGTACCTCAAGACCTTTCAGGCCCTGTCCTACGAGCGGCTGCAGGCAGCGCTGTGTGACCTGTTCGGCCTCACCCTCAGCCAGGGCGGGCTGATGAACCTGCTCCGCCGCGCGCAGGGCCGCTTCCGTGCCGGCCGTGACGCGGCCATCGCGACCTTGCGCAAGGCTGAGGTCGTCGCCTGCGACGAGACCGGCGTGCGGATCGAAGGCTCGAACGCCTATCACTGGCTGTTCCACTCGGCGCAAGCCGTGGTGCACACGCCGTCGCCGACGCGCGGCGCTGTCGTGGTGCGCGAGATGATGGACGGGCACCGGCCCGCGGTGTGGATCTCAGATCGCTACACCGCCCAACAGGGACATGCCGCCGAGCACCAGACCTGCCTGGCGCATCTGGCGCGCGACGTTGCCTGCGTCGTCGAGGCCAGCGACGATCCCGTGCCCTGGCGCCTGCAGCTCTGGCTGGAAAGCGTCTTCGCCCTGGCCGAGCGCGTCACCGACTTGGCCGCCGCGACGCTCTCGGCCAAGCGCCGGAGCCTGGATCGGCAACTGGGTGCCATCCTGGCCACGCCGAGCCGCTGTGACCTGACACGCGACCTGCAGGCCAAGATCAGCCGTGCGCGCGATCAGCTCCTGGTCTTCGTCGCCTATCCCGGAAAGGTCGAGCCGACGAATAACGGCTCCGAGCGGCTGCTTCGTCCGGCTGTCGTGCAGCGGAAGGTCACCAACGGCTATCGCGCCATGTGGGCGGCCGAGGGCGAAGCCGCCATTCGCACCGTCGTCGATACCGCGCGCCTCACAGGCAGCAGTTCCTTCGGCGCCATCCTCAAAACCATCGGCGCTTGAATCCTGCCATCAAACGCGTGGGTAATTACCCGGCACCGGGCGCTCCAGAAACTGCGCCTGCCCACCCGTGCGGTGGGTGGGCATCACGAGGCGGCGCGCCACTGAGTTCGCAGCCTCCGGTCCGAAATCCTGGCGCACGATGTCGATCAGCAGATCGAGCCCCGCCGCACTCCCGGCAGAGGTGAAGACGCGTCCGTGAGAGCGATAAAGCGAAGCATGATCGACCCTGACTGCGGGGTAGCGATTGCGAAGCGCCTCGGCGTATCGCCAGTGGGTCGTCGCCGTCCCGCCATCGAGGAGCCCGGTGGCGGCGAGTACGAACGCGCCCGAGCAGATGGAAACCAGCCTCGCACCGCGCCCGTGGGCAGCGCGCAGGCGGCGGCAGAGATCCTCGGGGACCGGCTCGTCGCTCCCCTTCCAACCGGGCACCACGATGATGTTGGCACGGTCGATCAGTTCGATGCCGTGGTCCGGCCACAGGGTGAAGCCCCCATGCGCGCGCAGCGGGCCGTCTTCGATCGCGCAGCTGGCGAAGTGATACCAAGCCTCGCCCATCTCGGGCCGGATCTGACCTGACCGGTATTTTGGACCGGGCTGAGTGAGAGGCTACTGCATGGCCGCTGCCATGGGTAGCCGGAAGGCCAGATCCGGGTCGCTGACGGGCGCGGGCGGTCGATAGCCCAGCGACGAATGCGGTCGGACGCGGTTGTATGTGTTCTGCCATAGACCGATCACGATCGGCGCCTCCTTGAGCGAGTAGAAGATCTCCTGGCGCAGGCACTCGTTGCGCAGTTTTCCGTTGAAGCTCTCACAGTACCCGTTCTCCCACGGAGAGCCGGGTGCGATGGACTGGATCTGCGCCCCCGTCTTGGCGACCCATTGGCGCAGTGCCTTCGAGACCATCTCGCTGCGCGGTCCTTCGGTTCAGGGCCGTTGTCGCAGCGGATGTGCGCCGGGAACCGTGCAGGCACATCGCGTCGGCCAGCGCTTCGATCACGCCGACGCTGTTGATGCGCCGCGCCACCTTCAAGGAGAGGCAGGCCCGGCTGTGCTCGTCGATCAGCGTCAGGATGTGAAGGCTCCGACCATCGTGGGTCTGTCCCTGCACGAAGTCGAAGCTCCAGACGTGATTGCGGTAGACTGGGCGCAGCCGAACGCAAGAACCATCGTTCAGCCAAAGCCGGCTGCGTGGTCGATGCCTTTGCGGGACCTTGAGCCCCTCGCGACGCCAGAAGCGCTGAACCCGGTCCTTGCCCACCTGCCAGCCGTCTGCCTGCAGCAGCGCGGTGACGCGTCGGTAGCCATAGCGCCCATACTCGGAGGCCAAGGCGACGACGGCTTGGGTCAGCCCATCCTCGTCGGCCGGCACGGTGGGCACGGTGCGTTGCGTGCCGCGGTGCTGGCCGACGATCCGGCAGGCGTGACGTTCCGAGAGGCCGTACGTCTCCCGAATGCCGTCGACCGCGTGCCGGCGTCGCTCGAGGGCTACACGTTTCCCGAGGCGACGTCCGCCCGCGCCTGATCCACCAGAGACACATCAGCCACGAGATGCCGCAATCGAGCGTTCTCGCGCTCCAGGTCCTTCATCTTTCGAGCCTGGTCGACCTGCAGGCGGCCGTACTTCTTGCGCCAGCGTGAGTCACTCTGCTCGGAGATCTCCGCCTCCTTGCACGCCAGCGCCAAGCTCTTGCCCTGGGCTGTCTGCACCTCGATCTGGCGCAGCTTCAGCACCACCTGCTCCGCGCTCGCCTTCTGGCCTCGCCGCATGTCCGACGCCTCTGGTCCAGGCCGATCCTCTCAATCAGCCCGGTCCAAAGCCAGCCGGTCAGGTCAGTGGTCTACGGCCGGAGGTACGTGAGCCACCTTCGTTGGCGCTCAGGAAAACCAGAGATCAGCGCGGCAACTCAGATTTGGGCATTAACTCTTCGTTAACCATAAGCCCCAAATCTGAGCTCGGTCCTTGACGCGGACATACACCTTCGGCCCGCCCGATTCACCGGAGCGGGCTTTTCTCGTGTCGCGCCAAGATCCAGCGAGGCCTGATCCGCCCTAAAGTATGCATAATACATCACGTAACCACAACTTGTGTTGAGTCGGGGCCTCAAACGATCGTTGTATGAGGAGGTTCGCCGGAGACGCGAATATGCCGGATGAGACCGCCGCTGACGCTTCCGAGATCATCCCAGACGAGCGGTCCCTGCTGCTTCTGGCCGGTCTTATCGGTATCGAGTTCGTAACCCTGCTCGCAATCCTGATTTGGATGCGCTGACGCTGTCAGCAGCCAACCTCTTTCGCGACATCGTGCAGAACCATGGGCGGCAGATGCGGGCTGGCTCCTCGCTTCTCGTACGCTGAATACAGTTTGTCGCAGATCATAGGGTGCTACCGCGCAGGTGCCTTCCTGATCTATAGCTGCTTATGCGTGCAAATTTCCCGTCATCGTTCAGCTCGATGGTGACGGCCAGCAGATCATGGTCTACATCTTCCAGCACAAGACAAATTGTATGCGAATCCTCCATCGCGCTGACGATGTTAAATGTCGGAAGATTTCGCGGGTATGATCGCAATCCGAGCGAAAACTTTATCTTACCTTTGAGCCGAAAGCTGCTCAGCAACACCGGCATTTTTGGAAGCCGCGCTTCCAGCACAATGTCGGCGGCGAGCTGGTCAAGGATGAATTCGACGTCGGATCGGTTCCATGCCTCGACGAGTTGTTCGCCTCGGGCAGAGCCAGACTGCATCCTTGATCGTCTACTCGACATACAGCAAGTCTTCCGCGCCTAGCACAGGTAAGGCGGCCCTCGCATGCAAGTTCCGGTTGTTGACTTGGGAGCGACTGCGCTAGTTCAACGCGCTCCTCATTCCAAGCAGCCCATCGCCTTCAACGCCTCTACCGCGATCCGGCGTACCGGGTCAGTGCTGAACGAGCGGAACGACACCCGTGAAAGTTGCCATGCCGTTTGCCTCGACCATCGCGGTAAAAGCAGCGTAGGCTTCCTGATCCGTCGCGAGCGCCTCCTTCCAAGCGGTGCAGCCACCTGACGACAGGTCGATCACGACCAGCTGCCAGGGCTCCTGCGTGCCGGCATAGCAGTAGATCTCGACGTCCACAGTCTCGCTATCGCGGCTGAATGAGCCAGACAGCGGCGAGTGCTCAAAGTTATGGTCCTCTTCCATCAGTGGCAGCCCTTAGGATCTCTTCGTGGAGGTCAGATCCCGCCCCAAGTGGACGACAACACTGTCGCCTTTGGTGGTCGGCTCGGTCCTCCCGACCCGCTTAGCGACCTCCATCACGAGGCACTCGACCGACGGCGGCCACTGCACGCCGTTATCAAGGAGCATCCTGGCGGCGCGCACCAGCATGGTGAACTGCTCCGGCGGGATCGATGTCCCCGCCTCGTGCTGTTCGAGGATGCGATTAGCAATTGCGGCCGCCAGCCAGGAAACCTCAGCCACCTTCTCGGGCCGGCCGCTGCCGCTGCTGCCGCTAGTCACTTCAGATAGCCCCTCGCTTTCAGCGCCTCTTCCACGAGGCCAGGGACACTACCGGCGGTAGAGCCACCACCACAACTTCAGCCGCCAGATCTGCGCCTTCTGCATCAGCCGACGCAACTGGCGGCGCGCAAAATGAGGTGACGTCTCCCGCGGCCCTTTCCGCGGCAGCAGGTCAATCGGCATCAGATACAGCCTTCCTCAGCGTCAGCCGCACACCCGGTCCCTTGCCGTTCTCCTCGATGAAGATGATGCGAGCGGCTTCGAGGGCGGCAGGACGGAGCAGCCTTCAGACCTGAGCGTGCTCTCGTGCTAGGAGCGCCGCTCGCAGCTGCATCGCAAATCGGTCGACAGCGCGGCGCTCGGCTTCCACCCGCGCCCAAAGCCCTTCCGCGTTATCGAGGAGCGCCTTCTCTCTGGCTGCCTTGATTTCCTGCAGCCTGCGAATGTGGCTCGACAGATAGGGCATGGCCGCTCCTCCCGGAGTGAACATCAGAGAGGAGACGCCTGATCCGTGGAGCAATTATGGCTATCGCCTCCGGCGCCTCTTCCACGAGGGCGGACGGTCAGTGCAACCGCCAAACCCTCGGGTTCGTGGCAACCATAGTGAGAACGTAGAAGGCGACGCCGAGCAGCGTGCCGTATGCGATGACGAGAACGCCGATCCCGATCTAGGCGATCAGTATTGCGGCCATGATGGCGAGCACGACCGGGTTCATGGTCACCTCCTTCAGCGCCTATTCCACAAGCCCTCGGGCAACCTCGAAGCTGGATGATCGCTCGCTGCTTCGAAGCCCTTCAGCGGCACGCCGGTTCTGAACCGATCGTACCGACGGCCAATGATATCAAGCTCGGCCCCCGAGGCGATCACGACATAGGGTCGAAGCTCCTCGCTGACGATGTGGACGAGGCGCTCACGAAAAATGGCGTCGGGTTCGGGGTCGCTCATCTTATCCCGACAATCGCTGCAGAGGGCTATCTAATCTGAGTAACCCGCCGACCAACGTCTGGATCGGCCGCTGCTTTCACCTCGTCCAAGTGCTGCTCACTTCAGATAGCCCTTTGCCTTCGCTTGCTCGGCGAGGGCCTCGCGGCAAACCTGAAGGCGGGCTGGCCGAGGGTCAGGCGTCATCATCTTCGGTGCCGTCATCCTCGAAACCGTCGAAGCCATCGAGTGGAACACCGGTCCTGTACACGTCGTACTTGCGACCCAGCGCGTCGAGCCGCTTTCCGGACGCGCTGATCACAAGGTCCCGATCGCCGTCAGAGACTTCTCGCAGCAAGCGCTCGCGAAAGTCGGCATCTGGCTCGGGATCGCTCATGCGTCACCTATGATCGCTTCGCCCTCAAAGCTTCCTCTACGAGGCGGCGGATGAAGCCAGTATGGTCTACTTATCTCTCGGCGTCGCCGTCGTCCGGCTCTGATTTGGTGGCCGCCATGTGCTCCCGGATTTTGTCTAAAGCCTCCTGCACGGCCGCTGGCCAAGGCACGTCGTTCTCGTGAAGGAACTGGGCAGCTCCGATCAGTGCCTTGGCCCTTGCAGGAGACATCGAGCGCGCCGGGATTTCGGACACCAGCAACTGCTCCGCAAGCGCTGTTGCTAGACGGAGGACCTCTTCCAGTTCGCGGGGCTGAGCGTCGTTATCACTCACTTCAGATAGCCCTCCGCCTTCAGGTGCTCGGTGAGGAGCTTCACAAGCCGACACCTGCGATGGCTCTCAGGGAGAGTGCCCGCGCCGGCTCTGCGGATCAACACGGGCGGAAGGTCGTGTGCGAGACTGAAAAGGCCTCGCTGGTATGGTTGGGGGCTGACGAGAAAGGGTTGACCTTCGGCGCCTCGACCAGGCTGCCAGGGACGATACGTCAGAGAATGGCCAAAGAAATCCCCGGCGTCGGCGACTTGCGCCGGAAGTCCGAAGTTTCGGATGATGAGATCGAGGCGGCAGCCGCGGCCTACCTGAAGGACGAGGGCGCCAAGCCGTTCGCCTTCAAGTCGGGGCACACCATCGACGTGGCCAAGACGGTCGAAATGCACCCGCAAGCCAAGAAGCTGCTCGCGGATAAGACAAGCGCGCCCGGCCTGCGCCGCACGATGGTGATGACCGCCGTCATCATGGGCTTCCCGGTTCAGAAATGAGTGGTCTGAGCGCCAAGCACGAGCTTGTCGCCAACCGCGTGATGGCGCGTCTGAGCGGCTTCATCCAGGGCATCGGCATGAGCGGCCAGGATGCCCGGCAGATTGTGGATCGCGCTATCATCGACGATCCGTCTGCGGCCGATCACGACATTGAGGCGAAGGCACGCGCTTGGATGCTGATCGCACTGGCCTAGTGCTGGCGTTAGGGCTCACGCCCATGAGGCCGCAGGCCGCCAAGACCGGCACCGTGGTTCTGAAGTCGGGCAGCCGCGTCGTGCTGCCCGTTGGAACTGCCGAATGACGCGCTTCATCCTCAAGCCGTTCTCGGCCGAGATGGTTGAGGCGCATCTCGAGGAAATCCTGCCGGACAGGCAGTAGCCGGAACGGCTCCACGCCTCAGCCACGCCGCATATAACGAACTATAATTCCTATCTAGATTTGCCTTCCACTCCCAGAGAAACCTATAGTGCCTCGAAGATCGGGGGCGCTGATGCCTGAGATGGTGGGTCTCGATGGCGCGGGCACGAGTGCCGGCCAGCACTCCGGCCGCAGTCGCGGCGCGGCTGCCCGCAACACGGCCTACATTCATGCGGGTCTTGCGCGGATCATTGAGGGCGAGATCCTACCGCGCCTCGCGCTCGCTCACCAAGAAGGCGAGCGAGCGCTCGCATCGGATACGCAATCGCCTACTCCAGAACGCGTTGCGGCGTTCGCCCGGGCGCTCATGGAGGGCAGCCCGCATGGTGAATGGGTGCGCGCTCTCCTGGAAGAGGGCTTATCCCTAGATACTCTCTTGCTCGACCTGTTCGCCCCAGCAGCGCGCCGCCTCGGGCAGCTCTGGGAAGAGGACGAGGCAGACTTCCTCGATGTTGCAGTCGCGCTCGGCCGCCTTCAGAGCCTCACCCGCGCGGTGTGTGCCCACTTGGAGGGTGAGGATGTTCCAATGAGCGGGCGGCGCGTCCTCCTGCTACCCTGCCCTGGTGAGACGCACCTCTTCAGTCTGGCCCTCGTGGCAAGCTTCTTTCGCGAGGCGGGCTGGGACGTCGTCTTGTCGAACGGAGTGGACCAGGATCCCGCCACTCTGATCCAGGCGGAACAGTTCGATCTGATCGGCATCTCGCTGTCCTGCGACGTGCTCCTGCCGGCGATGGCCGACTTCGTGGCTAAGCTGCGTGCAGCCTCGTGCAACCCGGGCGTTCGCGTCATGGTCGGCGGCCCGCTGTTCCTGCGGGAGCCTGCCAGTGCAACCACCATTGGGGCAGACGCTGCCGCCGACGATGGGCGGTCCGCCGTCGCGGTGGCCGAGGCCCTGTTCGCGTGATGGCGGGGCCACGTCCGTCATCGGCCCTGGTGAAACGGCGAGGCGTGGATCCGTTTTCGCGCAGAAGGTGTTAGAGGCGGGCCGGGTCAACCTGTGAGGTCCAGACGTTGCCGGACTTCGACGAGCATCTAGCGCATGAGTTCGTCCGGGGGCTCGTGCAATCTTCCATTGCCCGAGGGGTCGATCCAATTGCTCGTCTTCAGCAGTTTCGCTCGCTGCAGCAGGTAACCACCGTCATGGCGCGGGAACCTGCGGTTATTCAAGCGGCCGAACATCTGATCCAGGCGATTGACGTCGCCCTATGCGAATTGGCGCCCATAAAATCATAGACTCAATCAACGAGCAGCACGGTCGCGCTGTTCACGGGCAAAATGTTTGGTGGATGGTAGGGCTCTCAGCGGCCTCTGAAATCGCTGCTAGGCTTCATGGCCCGCTCTACGGCTTCCATGGTGTTCTCCAAGGCTTTGGCCTCGCTGCGGTGCGGGCGATCAGACCGCTTGATCAGCTTACCGCTCCGGCGGATCGCCCACTGGAAGTGGCCCTCCGGCTTGGTAAGCGGCAAGACTTCGATGGAGTAGGGGGGCGGCACGTCTGACATGCCTACCCTATGCCCTGTCAAATGCGATGGCGCCACCGCAGAAGCGACGCCATCGAGCCTGTGTGGGCCTGCTGCGGCTCAGGCGCTTTTCAGGTTGGCGGCGCTCTCCTTGCCACTGCGCCGGTCAGCCTCGATGTCGTAAGAGACCTTCTGACCCTCGATCAGGTTGCGCATCCCGGCGCGCTCGACGGCCGAGATGTGAACGAACACGTCCTTGCCGCCGTCGTCGGGCTGGATGAAGCCGTATCCTTTGGTCTCGTTGAACCACTTCACGGTGCCAGTAGCCATCGCAACAATCCTAATCGTCTGCGGCACGCCAATGTGGCGCGCCATCAGGTTCGAACTGGCCGTATCGGCCGCCCGTTCCGTCAGCTTTCGTGCCACTTCATCATCCGCGCTATCCTTGCCGCCCATAGAGGCGCAGGATGCCGTCATCGGCGAATGGACGGCCTCAGGCTCCCACGCTTGAGGTTCTGGGTCCCGCCCTTTGCAGCGGATAGGCGTGCGCATGGCAGACGTCGT
The DNA here is from genome assembly GCF_058790235.1 of Methylobacterium sp. FW102-HT35C08. Taxonomy (NCBI): domain Bacteria; kingdom Pseudomonadati; phylum Pseudomonadota; class Alphaproteobacteria; order Hyphomicrobiales; family Methylobacteriaceae; genus Methylobacterium; species Methylobacterium sp. FW102-HT35C08. Next base: position 5,237,032 of record NZ_JBYTCL010000002.1, read on the forward strand.
GAGCTTTCCAGCCGACCGGCGCTCCTCTTGCACGATCTCGCCATATCAGGCTTACCGGTTCGCACCAGACGGCAGCGTCAGATCGACGATCTTGATTGAGGCTGACACCGACGCGGAGGCTGCAGAACGTGCTCTGCACCTGAGCGACGGAGATCGCGTCGAACTCTGGTCACGTGCACGCTTCGTCGCCCATGTCGGCCCGTTGGACGGCCCAGTCGCGTCATCAATCAGGCTGCTTGAGGACGAGCCGACGATGGACCCGTGAGCGTTGCCCTCGAGCGAACGCCCTCGGATCAATCTCGTCAGGCCTTCCTTACCAGCTAACTGGCCTTGAAGTTCTTGCTTCTCGGCTCGGCCTTGCGCGGGGCCGGCTTGTCGGCAAGCAGGCGCCTCACGCGTTTGTTGAAGTCCTCGGGGGTGACGGCCTGAGCTTTGCCGGTCGTGAGTTCGCGAGCCATCTCGGCCTCCGCTCCGTTGCCCAGAGCACGGGAATGCGCGGAGGGACGCCTTCTATATGGGCTCTTACACGACGGAGCGCTGATTGATGGCGATCACAGCTACCGTGGGTTTTCCGGCCCAGCGGGGCGTGTTTCAGATCTCGACTACGGCCGTAGTGGGTGAGTGCGTCTGTTCGCTCTGGCCTTCACGTTCTTTATCGTAATTAAGGTCATTCGTGTCGAGGAAAGCTTGAACGCCGACCGGGTGTTTCGGCACTCCGAGCAGTCGCGCTAACCCATCAGCGACACCGCGACGGACGGCATCCTCCAATTCGTGGTCGTCCTTGCTGCCCACAACCGTAAAACCCATGCGAACGCTCCACCGAAATCTCCACGTAGGTTAATTTAACGGATCGTTCTCGGTTCCAATTGGGTCAGGTCCGCTGGCTTGCGGATGATAGTGCGGATACCTGTTTCGGTGGAGGTCTTGCGGGCTGTCGGGGCACCACGCCCAAGAGACCGCAGGTCGCTTCGATCGTGACCAGCACGGTGAAGCCCAGCAACAGCTGCGTGCTGCTGATCTGCGTGAAGAGCCGGTAGCTCACCGGCCCGCGCCCTTCTTGGCGAACTCCCAGACCGGAATGCCCCAGTGTTGGCCCTGCTTGTTCCGGTAAGCCGAGCCGCGCTCGAACATTACTCGGGTTGGCTCGGCGGCCTGCGCCTGGTTGCCGGTGATCATCACCCCGCAGACCTCGATCCGCAGGGTCCCGTGTTCCGGATGGAGCGCAAACAACTCGGCTGCCGTTCAGCCGAGCGCGTGCGCCTCAGCGCCCAGACGGTCGCAGAAGTCGATGGCGGCTTCCCGGATCGGCGCTCATTGGGCCAGGACGAGATACCGGCAGGGCGAGGCATGTGGAGACAGGTCCTCGATAGCGCTGCACCAGAGGGCGGCTGCGTCGGGGAGCATGGAGGGCGCGAAACTGGAAGCCATTCGCGAGCTACGGCAGCCGCGATCGGATACCCATGCGGTCAGAAGCGGGGGTTGCCCAGGATACAGGGAGGCGAACAGCGGTGTGGCGTTGAGGCGCTGGCGATCCGCGCTCCAGCATGGCAGGTCGGTGCCATGCCGAACCCTGATCCGCAGACCTGTGAAGTGAAGATCGGGGGCGCGTGGATCGCCGTCAGTCTGGACGAAGCTGCGGCCCAGCACATCATGGCCATCAAGCGCTGTCCGGCCTGTCACGGGCGTGTAGCACTTAGCGGGACGTACAGCGGACCGAACGTCCAACGGCGCCTGTATCACCGCAAGGCGCACAGCGGCTGCCCGCTCAAGTCTGACACGTACTCCGGTACACCGTCGCCACATCCGCAGGCTGTGACATAGCCCTGCATCTGCCCCGCCGCCCGATCCAATGAGAAAAGCCCACCCTGGTGTTCCAGGTGCGGGCTTGTTGCGACTGCGCCGGCGAGGCCGCACCGAGGCCAAGGGGGAATAGGCCTCGGTGCTGCTCTTCCGGCGCTCGCCCCCCGACCGGTCGCTGCGGTCATTCTGGCATCGTATCGTTAATGGTCCGTCAACGGGTGCTGTTCTGTTCGTGCTTGCCCATGACACACGGCCGGTTGATGCCGGCGTTCTCGGTTATCCGCCTCGCCATGTTCTGCGCCCGTTCTAGATCCTGCCTGCAGATCACAGGATGGACAACGGCGAGGCGAGGGGTCTTCGTCCGGGCCGAGGAGGTCGCCTTCTTGGAGGTGGTCTGGCGAGTGGATGTAGATGCAGAAACACGGCTCAGTCGTGGCCCGCTGCTGGCATGGCTCTGAAGCTGATCGCCATGCGGTTGTAGGCGTTCATTAGACCAATCGCGATGGTAAGGTCGGCAAGTTCCTTCCCGTTGAACACGCGCGAGACCTCCTCGAAGGCATGGTCCGGCACACCAGTCTCCGAGACGCGCGTCACTGACTCGGCCCATCCCAGCGCGGCGCGCTCCTGAGGATTGAACAACATGCCTGCCTCCCGCCAAACCGGCACGAGGAGCAACTTCTCGATAGTCATTCCCGCGGTGAGGATGTCGCGCGAGTGCATGTCTATGCAGTATGCGCAGCCGTTGATCTGCGAAACTCGCAGGTAGACTAGATCAATCAGTTCCTTCGGCAGCCCACACCTACCGATATAGGCATGTACACCGCCCAACGCTTTCATTCCATCGGGCGCGACGCTGTTGTAGTCGAGGCGTTGGGTCATCGAGTAAGCCTCCTTGAGGACATTGATCGAGAGTAGTTTGATCGTCCGATACGATCGCTTTCAAAACCCATGAGAGCATGCCGTCCAGCCTCGGTGATGCGCACAGAGCATCGGCGTGTCGAACCCATCTCAGCCTAACCTTGAGCCACGAGCGAGGGCACGAAGAGGTTATCACCGGAGCGGATCCCTTGCGTCTGTTCGAGCTGGGCCAGCTCGACGAATTGCCCGCTGGGCGTCAGCGCCAGGAACGAGAGCAGCCGGATCTGCGCGGTGTTGGCCCGGCTCATAGGCGCTGGCCTCGGCCCCGGTGGATGTAGGGGGCCATGACGCCGCCGATCAGGACGGCCGCGAATGCCAAGCAGATCAGCTCGATGCTGTCGGCGACGAAGCTCGGCCTCTGCAGCAGGACTGGCCACACCATCAGAAGCATTCCCGCGATTGGAGTGCTGAAGGTGCCAGCGGCGATCACGAACACGAGCCAGCGCGGCAGCCCGCGTTCGGGCTGCTGCTCTGGCAGCTTGTGGCCGCTGAGGCGCGTCATCCCTTCCGCTCCCGGATGCGTGCCGCGCTCTCGGCGAGGTTGAGGACCGCATAGCCGCGCTGTCGGCCGCCTCACTGGCTGGCCTGCGCCTCAAAGCCAGCGTTGGGAAGCGTTGCGACGACGTCGGAGTAGAGTCGCCGGATAACCTCGGCGCGGGATTGGCGCAGGATCTACTGGCCTTCGGCGCCGACGGCCACGACGCGCCGCTCCCCACTTCCAGCCTTGTCGATATGATCGACTTCGCGTCCGCCTCGCTGGAGGATCTACGGTCACTCCACGACGTTGCCAACCTCGTGGGCGGCGTCGCTTACGCCACGGTATGGACTGCGCGGTGCAAGGCCCGAGGCCGTGGCGACAATCCCAATGCCGCCGGCAAGCTGATGCAGTGGCTCGGCGATGCGCTGATCGACGTGGAGACCGCGGCCCACAACGAGGCCCGGCGACGCACACCATTCCACCCTATGGATCGCGAGACACGGCTGCAAATCTTGGCCCTGCCGACCATCCAGAACGGCAGCCCCGCTGAAGCTGAGGCCCTCGCCCGCGAACTGCTGGCCTGGGTCCAAGTCGAGCGCGAGGACCGCTAACAGCGGCTCGCCAGCCTGGATGAGGCGGCGCAGACTGCCCTCGACGCGGCGGACCGCATCATCGCCGTGCTGGACCGCATGGACGGCGACGCCGACTACGAGGACGGCGGAGACGAGGAGCCCTCCCTTGCTGCACCCGAAAACCACGAAGGCGGCCAGGTCGGCTGCATGCGCGGGAACGATCAGGACCGCGAGGCCGAGGCGCCCGAAACCGTTCTGCCGGAGGTGCCAGCCGAATTGGCAGCCGGGGCCGAAATCCTGCCCTGGCGCGGTCGAGGCAACGTCATTGCGGCGGCGGGCGTCGCACTCATCGACCTACTCGAACGGGCGTAGGAGCGCCTGTTCTGACGCTCCAGAGGTGACGCTCAGTCGTTCGGAATACAGCGGTCCCAGGAGTTGCTGTAGTGAAAGCCGTAGTCACAGCCGCTGCCCACGTAGACGACGGTGCGGGGTCCCCAGCCATACCCGCTGAAGCCACCACCTCCCTGGTGCCCGCCACCAAAGCCGCCGCCTCCGAAACCTCCGCCACCGTGGTGCCCACCGCCGAAGCCCCCGCCGCCAAAGTGGCCGCTGCCAAAACCACCACCGAGGTGACCGCCGCCACCACCGCCGCCGCTGAAGTGGCCGCCGAAGGCAGAGGCATCAGTGGCCGCGAACATGTCGAGCGGAGCCGTGATGGCGGCAGCAGCGAGCACAGACTTGAATGTCTTGCTGATCATGACGCTCTCCAGTATATCGCCGAGCGATCCGTCCGCTTCGGTCATTGAAGACTTTATGATTTGGTCTATTACTGATGTGCCTGGACACGCGCGCAAATAAATGAGATAGCTTGGCAGTTCATCCGGCTTCGTGGCCGCTTCAGAGGCCATTAGTTCAGTTAGATCACCTGAACGCGCGGCCGGGATCAGGACCAGGAAGCCGAAGCGGCTGAGACCCTGATGCCGGAAGTGGCGGCCGAGGCGCAGCCCGAGGCGTTCGTGACCCAAGTGTCGCCTCTTTGGTGGGACGGTCGCGGGAACATCGTGGCCGCTGTCGGCGTAGCGCTTCTCGACCTCGCCAAGGTGCGCAGATGCCGACCACGCTCCCTAGCCGCTCCAACACTGCTGCACTCGTTCAACGCCTGTCCTGGCCCGACACAGCCCGGCTCCTGATCCTGATGTTGAGGGTGCGGTGGCTCAACCGCCAGCTGGAGGGTGCCCGCCGACGCGTTGCGCGTCAGGGCCTTGATGTTGCTGGTGTTGACTTGGTTGTCATCGCCCGCCGCTGGCTAGCAACCCACGAGGCCATCCAGGCCTTGCTGGGAACGCCGGAGCCGCTGGAGGTCGCGAAGGTGCGAGCGACCTTGCGTCCGTTGGATGAGATCAGAAGGCGCTCAGCCGCCGCCTCACCTCGTGGATAAGATCAGCTTTCTCGAAGTTGATCCGGGTCCGCCTCGCCTTGCTCAGCCTGACGTGGACGATCGCCGAGCCTTCCACTCTTGCCCGGATGGCACGTAGGGCAAGCGTAGAGGTTAGCGCAAACTCAATGCGGCCAACGGGTCAGAAGCGTCGTGGTTCTAGTCCGTACAGCCCGACCGAGTGATTTAACGTGACGGTTGGCAGTCGAGAGGTGTTCTAGGTGTTTGATCCCGCGGTGTGGTGGTACGGTTGACCACCATGCTGCGAGGGATGCGCTATGGGCCAGGTTCTTCATGGAAGCGCCACCACGACGGAGGCAGTCCGTCGCGCGATCCAGCTACGTGAAGAGAGCGTAAGAGCGCTGGCCAAGCGCTACGGCGTCAGCCCGACGACGGTGCAGAAGTGGCGCAAACGGACGAGCACAGCGGATGCCCGGATGGGCCCCAAGGAACCGCGCTCCACCATGCTCACCGTCGAGGAGGAAGCGATCATTGTCGCCTTCCGCCGGCATACCCTGCTGCCGCTTGACGACTGCCTCTATGGCTTGCAGCCGACCATCCCGCACCTGACGCGATCCTCGCTGCATCGCTGCCTGGAACGGCACTGCATCAGCCGACTACCCGAGATCGAAGGCGACAAACCCAAGAAGCAGCGCTTTGCGACCTACGCCATTGGCTACGTCCACATCGACATCGCCGAGGTGAGCACGGCCGAAGGTAAGCTCAGGCTGTTCGTAGCCATCGATCGAACCAGCAAATTTGCCTTCGTGCGGCTCGTGGAGAGCGCCGGCAAGATGGAGGCCGCCCAGTTTCTGCGCGACTTCATTGAGGCGGTGCCTTACCGCATCCACACCGTGCTCACAGATAACGGCGTTCAGTTCACATCACGTCGACAGGACATCTACGATAGTAAGCACATCTTCGACCGCGTCTGCGACGAGCACAACATCGAGCATCGGCTGACCAAGGTGAACCATCCTTGGACCAACGGACAGGTCGAGCGGATGAACCGCACCATCAAGGATGCGACGGTCAAGCGCTACCACTACGACAGCCACGACCAGCTTCGAACGCATCTGCACCTGTTCGTCGATGCCTACAATCACGCTCGTCGGCTCAAGACCCTGCGGGGCCTGACACCCACCGAGTTCATCCTGAACGCCTGGACGAAAGAGCCCAATCGCTTCAGGATCGACCCGTCACACCTCATCCCGGGACCATACACCTAGGCCCGCGTGAGCTTCGGTTCGGGCTTGGCAGCTCGCGTGAGTCTCTGGATCGCACGCGGTGTCCGACCAGCCTTCTGGGCGATCTCGGCCTCTTGCTGCTCGATGAGCTGACGCGCGGGCTCGTCGCCGTCTAAGCCGACCAGGATCTCCATCGGCACGCGCCGGTTCAAGGCGCGGCTGCCATCCTCGAACACGACGTCAAACAGGATTGAGCCCCGATCCTGAGGATATTGCTTCACGCGCTTTGCCATGCCGGGCTGATACGCTGACAGGCTCGGCAGCACCAGAACGAAGGACGCGATTGACGCTTTAGCCGTACAGGAGGAGGCTCATGCGGGGGCGGCTACGGAGTTGGCCACCATGAGCGACTACGATCACATCCTAAACTGGAAGCTTCTCCGGGGCTCGCACGCCTTCCCTGGACCGGACGGCGGCACCTGCATCAACGAGGCGGCGATTTTGGCAGCCGGGTTTCGCTATCGGCCCGTCCGGTCGGCCAATTCGATGCCGCCCTGCTTCTCCCGGCCAATCTGCCAACTCGCCATGCATCTGAACGATATGGCGACGGACACGCAGCGGCAGCGCCTGATACCATTTGTGACGCGGCTAGCCTGTGCGGACACACCCGCAGCCGAGCTTGAGCGGACCCGTTACATCGACGCACAAATCGGCTGCCCGCTGTTCCCGGATTATTTCAGCTTCGACAAAGGGCTCAAAGCTCTCGAAGGTGCGCTCGCCATCGGGCGACGAGCGGATCCGCTGGAAGAGGAAGAGGTGGCAAGCCGGTTGGACGCAGTTCGTGGCCCAGACAACTCCACCAAGAAGCGCCCCGGCATCCTGCCTGCGAAGGTGAAGGGTTGGCTGGGCCTGTCGCAGGCGCTTGAAAGCGCGGAGTAACGCGCAGTCCGAGGCGATGCCAAGGAGCCGACGAGAAACAGCCCCTAATCCTCGCTTAGGGCCTGCAGATCGTCGCGCTTCGTGAACAGATCGTCGAGATGCCGCCGATAGACCTCGATGCTCGCTCGTTCGCGGTTGGCGCCCTCAACCGACAGGGTCGGGTCGCTGAGGGCGTGCGTCGAAGACCGGACACTCTCCTGCAGGATGGCGATCTCGCGCTCGACCTTCTCAAGCTCGGTCATCGTTGCCCCAACGTTGACTTAACGGTGCCGCCCGGCCGACATGAGCCGTTCCGGTGCGGCCTTGCTTGGAGAACAACCTATCATCCACCGGCATTCAGCAGAACCGGCGAAGGGCTGCCAACGGGGCAGCGCGTAATCCCAGCCGAGGCGACCTCATGAGAGATCTCGCGGGTCGTGGAGCGGGTCGAGCTATGCGGTAACAGTCTGCGGCTGGACGGTTTGAAGAACGCCGTAGAAGCCGATGATGTGCCTGTCTCAAGCCACCGGCACTGACACGGCTGCGATCTTCACTTCACCTGCAGGGTTCGGCCGTGTGACGCAGGTGGGATCACTGAGTCTCTGACCATTGTTATAGAACGAGGGGCATGGAGGAGAGTTGGTTGTGGGGATTAAGACAAACTTAGCGGTTACCGTTCCTGTTGCTGGGCTAGTAGGACCGGCTCCAGCTTGGGCTTGGACTTCACCAGGCTGCGTCAATCTCCCCGAATACGAGCGGGCCCTCGGTGCTCTCCAGGGTATGACGAGCGCCTGCGATATGAGCATCGAAAAGGCGAATAGGATCGTCGACGCTCAGGGATACAGACCCGGAGGCTTATTCGGTGCGCTCTTGAGCGGTCCGACCCGACCGGAAGCCGAAGCTGTTCCGATCTCGGGCTACTCCCAGAGCCGCGCACCGGAGCCGTACCACCGCCGCGCTCACCACAACACCGCTCATAACCGCGAAGCCGTCGTTCGCTGAACTGCACTCGCTTAAATAGCACAGCCACATGCACACCTTGGTCAAGACCAAGGGCACCAAACGGGACGTGTGCCGTCACGGAGCGAACCGGTTCGGTGCGCGATCGATCCAGATGGGACGATAGGCGACCGGCCGGTATGCACCTGCTACAGCGCCGTTTCTTCCTGCCAGTGCGCCTGAGGCATACGCGACACCACATGGCCCGCGGCGGGCAAGCACGTAACGACAGGCGCCTCTGGGCCGGTTCCCTCGGGCTCGCCCGTGAGGCCTTGGCCGGGCAATCGTGTGGGAGTCGGCGGGGCGGGAGAACTGGGCACTGCAAGCGCTGGATTACGGCCTATCATTGCAGGCGGGCCGCGTTGGTATCGGCCTTGATCCAGTGTGGCGAGAGGATGTCGCTGTCCTCGGTGATAATCCAGGGCTGCCCGTCCTCGGCATTCATGGCCTCAGCCGCCGCAGCAAGCGCCTCGCGGAGCATTGGGAACTCGTGGCCCCCCGCGAAAGGGGTGCCCGGCCGTGGCCAAGCCACACGGTCAACTCGGCACGCTTCTCGAGATCGGCTCGCGTCATGCCCTCGCTCATGTCTGTTGCGGAAGCGCCTGTGCCTACCGCCGGCCTGCAGCGATCATTCGGCGGTTTGGTTACGGATCTGACTCTACCGGCTCACGACTGAGCGGGGCTGAGAGATGCGGAAGCCCGCTCCCAAGACCAGGGGCAAGCCTAGCTTCAACACTCCCCATCCGCCTGCATGCCAATCAAACAGTTTGATATCCGACAATTCAAAGTTGGAAGGCCTAAGTTTTCGAAATCTTTGCCGCACCCTTACAAGCGGAACTTTGCGACTTTGTGCGAGTATGCCCACATACCTTGAGTTTCACGTGCATATCTGCCGGGTTTTTACATGCGCACACCGTTACTGATCGCGGTGGCCACGCTCATTAGCGTGGCCTCTTATCCTGCCCTGGCCCAAGGTATGGACCAGATGGGGACTGGCCGAGGGGGTGCCTCGGCTGAGGGGGCGCCCGGCATGGTGCATACGGGACGGAGGGCGCCGCACCCGAGCGTACTTGGGCCTCAGGAGACTGGCAGCATCCAGCGGCGCACTCAGAACGATCAGCGCAACGATACGATCACCAAGGGCATTTGCATCGGCTGCTCTCGTTAGAAAGACCGGGTCCACACGGCGCTGACACAACGCCGCAAGCAGCAGCGGCTTATCGCATCGCACCCCATATCTGTTGCAGCGCACGCAGGGCTCGGCCCTGCGCTTTACGGAGTACCCCATGTCGAATTTGAAAGACCGCGCAGCTGCGCGCATCGCTCTCGTGCCCGCGGCCGTTGTACCTGGGTATGCGGATGCAATGGCGCGGCTGCCGCGTGTGCAGATTATTAAGCGCCGCCCTTCGGCAGACCGTGATCTACCAGCGGTAAGTTCGTTCAACTGAGGCAGACGGCCCGCCCCTCAGAGAGCGGGCCTCACGCCGCCTTCAATCTCGCAACCCGCAGGCCGGCTTTCCGCGTAAAATCCGCGGCGCAACGGCACGCTGAGGCGTCCTCGCCCACGAGCAGATGCCATCGGGGAACTCTGACCCGTACAACCGGTTGGCCCGGCAACTGTGTCGAGCAGAACCACCCTCACAGTGCTCGACAGTGGTTTCGCCCGGCCAGGGATCATCTCTCCTTGGTCGGGCTTTTCTGTCCGCTAGCAACACAAAGATACAAATCTGCGACGCCTTGTACTTCCCGTGACGGGATCCAGCGTGCAGCAAACCGGGTTTTTAGATCACGCTTCTGGATAGGAGATGATCCTGATGAAACGTCTTGCTCTTGCCTCAACGGCGGTCTTGGCCGCGCTCGCTTTCGTTCCGACTGGTGCTGATGCACGCGGCTTTGGCGGCGGTGGTTTCCACGGTGGCGGCTTTGGTGGCGGGTTCCGTGGCGCTGGGTTCCGCGGTGGCTATGGAGGCTTTCGGGGTGGGTACGGCGGCTTCCGCGGCGGCTATGGTCGTTACGGCTACGGATACGGTCGTGGATATGGCTACGGCGGCCTGGGACTTGGCCTCGGCTTGGCCACGGGTGCTGCCCTTGGATACGGCCTCGCTGGCGGGTATGGCTATCCCTACGGTGGCTACGGTTACGGCTACGACGGCTACGCCCCCGTGGGCTACTATGCCGGCCCGTACGGCTACTACCGCCGGCCTTACGGCTACGGGTACTACGGCTACTGAGCGCGACGCACGGGCGCCATACACGCGCCCGTAACCGAGGCCTCTCCATCATGCTTTCGGGCCAAGTTGCGTATCGGCTCGGCTCACGCTGGTGAGATTGGACGCTCCTCCGCCCCATGAGCAGTTCGGGGCGGGGCCGAGCGGACGGGCCTGCCGGAACCCATGTGGTCCGTACGCCTTCCTCTCACAACACCAAGGGAGGCCAGCATGGGACACGACGTAGACGCGGCGCGCGAAGCCTTCGGCACGGTACCGCAGGCCCCACTACAGCGTGAGAACAAGAACATCACGCCGGAAGCGGGCGGCAGCGGCCCGCACTCTCCAGGAAGTCCAATGCCTGATGTTGGCGAGGCACCTGAGAGCGGCGGCTACGACAACCGGCCGGACATGCCCAGGCCCGACAACGCCAAGGGCGGCCACGGCGCTGGCTGACGTGCAACGACGTGATCGGAGACTCAGCACGTGGAAGCCAATGACCTGAAGCACCCGCTCTTTCGCGTGCTCACATTCCGTGACGGGCAGCAGGTGATCGCCGAGGATGTCAAGACCGAGGTAGCTGCACGGACGCGCTTCGCTTCAGCGGTTGACCTTTGCAAGACTCGCGACGACGCCCACGGCCATCATGTCGAGCTGCATGCCGGGTCGGAAGTGCTGGAGAGGTGGTCGAGCGCTGAGGCCTGACGTCGCTGGCTGCACCAGCAGACTGAACCGCGATTGCCGCGGGCGGTCGGCTTACGAGCCGATTCCCCGCGCCGCCAACACGGCGCGAAGTGCTTGTGCGAGCCCTTCGAGGGCGAACGGCTTACGCAGGAAGCGTGCCCCCATCGGCATCTGCTCCTCGCTCGGCCACTCCACTCCCGACACGATCAGGATCGCGACCTCTGGCCAGCGCGCCGCCACGGCTTTTGCCAGGGTGAAGCCGCTCAAGGGCTCCCCGGCGAGGTCGACGTCTGCAACCATGGCCACGAGCTCGGGACGGGCCGCCAAGTGGGCCTGAGCCGCCTCCACTGTCGAAGCCTCGGCGACCTCGTACCCAGCATCCCGCAACGCCGCAGCCGCTTCCATGAGCTGCACGGGATCGTCCTCGACAATCAGCACGGCAAGCCGCGGCGTGAAGGCGTCCGCCATTCAGGACCTCCGCATGATCGGTGCTACATCAACGCAGCTGGCCCTGATTGTGTCTCATTCGATCGCACCGGGCTCGGGCTGCTGCCAGCCGATCCGCGCGGTGTCCGTCTGGGTGACGTTGCCGTGCCGATCCCGGTACGCCCGGGTGGTGGGCTCACTGGCGTTTCCGCCAGTGAGATCCGAGCTGACGCACTACAGGGCAAGTGTACGTCCAGGCTCGTTGGCCTTACTTGGCGAGATCCTCGGCCATCTTCTGGTGGTGCTCAACGATCGGCAGCGTCTTCTCCGCAAACGCCTTCAGGTCCGCGTTATCGCCGCCCTTGGCGTAGCGCCTGTACAGGTCGACCGTATCCTTGTGGCCGGAAATCTGATCGGAGCGGTACTGCTTCTCGAAATCGTCGCCGTTCAAACTCTTGAGTTTATCGAGCATGCTCTGGTGCTTGCTGTCGAGAGATCCCGGAATGTCCGCCTTCACCTTGCCGCTTTGAACTAAGTTTTTGATGGCTTCGCTCGATGTGGTGTGGTCGGCAATCATCTTGTTCGCAAAATCGTTTACCTTCGTGTCCTTCTTCTCCTGAGCAAGCTTACTTGACTGGATTTCGAACATGTCGCTGATAGCAGCCTCAGTGACGAAGTCCTGCGTATTCGGGCTGGCGCCGACTAGCGAGTTCAGACCAGTCTTCTCAGACACGCTCTCGGCGAGAGCTGGGCCAGTGAAAACCAGGCATATAGCTAAGATAGCGAGCTTCTTCATGACGGTCCCTCCTGATTTGTGTCAGGAAACTGTGGAGCGCCGATGCCGTTCCGCACGAAACATTCCGCCCACCGCGGCGGTCCGGCGCGACTGGCCTCGCGAGAGGCTGGCGAGCCGCACCTTGGGCACCAACAGTCACCTGTCGGCGCTCCTCGCCGCCTGTGTTGCGTAGCCGGAGAATGGCCTTGAAGATCGTTAGCCCGTTCGCGCCACCGAGGAAGAGGCGGAAGAGCGGGTTGCTGAACCCCGCCTCTCGCGGTCCAGACGATCGAGGAGACAGCATATTCCAGGCGGGCATGTTTGCGCTGATCGCGCTCGATCTCGTGATCAGGTTCGGGACCGACCTCTGGCATCTGTTGCCGTAGTCGGCCGATCAGCGGAGGCCTGGCCCTCAGCGCGTTTTGTTCGCTAAGCCGCTGCAGCCGCCGCCGTCCACACCCCAGCTGACGACCTGTGATAAGCGTCCCGTGCGGCACGGGTGCGCGCACGGTGATCATGGAAGCCGGAGGCCTAGCATCGCGGCAACCCCGCCGAGATTGACCACGATCTGCAGATGGCCTGTGACATCGAAGGTGCAGTAAAGGATGCGGCCAATGAGTGCCGCCAAGCACCCCGCCGCGAAGATCTTCAACGAATGCCTGCCGATCCATAACTGGCACGTACTGGTCGACGCAGATTTCTACGACACTCTTGCTAGTCCAGTACAATTTGGCCCTTTCCGAACGCCTTTGCCGCGATGGTGATGAGGCCTTCGAACCGTCGCGAGAGCGGGTGCGACTGGCCGAAGCTTTGGCGGCTCGGGTGAACCTGCCGTCGCTGGCAACGATGCGGTGAGGCGTAAGTCGCCACGTTAGCGACTCTACTTGGCCGAGGGTTGGACAACGTGGCGAAGGCACCCACGCTCGCTGACCTATCGCCACTGGGGTTATGTGGCGATCACAGTGAGCGTGGGCGGCCGGGGCTGCCTGCCTAGCGCCCCGACGGGCCAGACTGGCTTGGATCAGTCGCGTTGGTCTTGATCAATGTCGGCATCCACGCCCTCTCTTGGCCTTGAGGGGGAAGACGGCTTCCCAGAGGGCGTGGAGGTCGGCGCGATGCCGATGCGACAGATTATTCAAGGCCGAAGGCGATGCCATGTCAGACGTGGCATCCAGGCCTGGCAAAGGCTTCCTCCTCAGGAGCCCCAGCGCAGGCGTGGAGATCGGCACTAGACTGACGAAGCTTAGTTAATCGGCGAGAAGGACAGCGGTCCTTAATATGAGATAATTATGCCGATGTACTTCGATGATTTACCGAAAAAACGGCACGCAAAGGCCAATTGTTCCAAGCGCTACAACAATCAACACGCCGCTAATATTTTCCATCAACGTCCTTTGGGATGGATTTTTGGCAGCTAAATGCGCAACTGCCACGCCATACACAAGGCAAATCAGGACAAAAACCGGCTTCATCGGCCAATTGATAATATATCTGGCGCAGAAGTGCAAATTTGATCAACTCTGCAGATTGAAGATCTCATGTCTACAGGGACCGTGGAGCAGAAAATGACACACCAGCGGATCTAAGAAGCTGTTTTGGATGAGGGACTGGTTCTATCTGATGAGCCGGCCGTTACGGATGGCTGATCGCCCCATCCCACACGAACGCCGCCCGCGCATCCGGTGCGGGTGGCTCAAGCAAAGAGCGCCCACGCCGCCGATCTATCGTCGTAGGGGGGCCAACGGCAATCACCGCGGACGTGGGCGGCCGAGGACCCCATCCGGAGCCCCGACTCGCAAGAACTAACCTGGATGAGCTACCCGCAGCTTGATCAAAGTGGACATCCCCCCGTCTGCCCCAATCATCTGACGAAGGCGTTGAACGGGCAGAAGCGGCTAGCGCCGAGGTGCCGAGCCCTTGCGCCAAATCGCAAAAGACGGCCCCAGCAGCGGTGTCGTCCACGGTCGAGCCTCAGATGGCGTCGCCAGCAGCGACCGCCGAGCTGCTATCTGCGGTGGCGAAAGTGCCGATGCATGAAGCGGCGTTCCGCGCGATGCATGCGGCGGATCGGGTGCCAGCGAACGTCGGTGATGCTGTCCTGGGCGCCGGTGATAGTGGCGGCTGGAGCCGGACTGAGAGGCGCCGCCGAAGCCGGCGTAGTGAGGGCGGCGGCACTGAACGCGGGCAGCATAGCCGCGGTGATCATAGATGTTCGCAAGCGACGTCTCCTCTCGTGCCATGCTCCGGCTGGGAGCATCCCTGCCGTTACGGATCTCGGCCTGGCCCGGAAGGCGATCCACGAGGCCCGTCAGCTGCGCGACGCGTAGGTGATTTTTCTCACTCCATGCGGCTGAAACGCAACCTATACAGACTTGCTACGGGACGTGCTCCAATCCTGTGCTGATGATCGGCGGTCAAACAAGGGGTGGCCGTGATGAAGGTTTATCGAGTTCGGCAGAGCGTAACTGGGACAATCCTCTGGACCGGCTCGGCGACGGATCCGCTCGCCGCCTTGGACGCCATGGCCCACGAGGCTGGGTACTACGACCATTCCGACATTCCTGATTACCTGCGAGCCGGCGGCATCCAGGTCGAGGAGATCCGGCCCTAGGGCGCCGAGCTGCCGAGCTATGTGCGACAGGGCGGCTTGCGCGGTGCCATCCCGCAAGCCGAGGTGTGGGGCAGCTGGGCGGATCGTGAGATTGCCCGGCGGTGCGCGGTTCACCACGAGATAGTTGGCCGCGTACGGGCTGAACATCTGGCGGAAACGCCAAATGCGGACCGCACGGTCTCGCGCGGCGGCACGGTCTGCTCACTGGACGCCGGCCGCATCGGCCGCCAGCAGCCCGAGACCGATCCGCCTGCCCAAGATAGCGCCCCCGCGCCGGGCACGCTTGAGTGCGACGCAATCGGGGGCGACTGCGTTGATGTAGCACCGATCATGCGGAGGTCCTGAATGGCAGACGCCTTCGCGCCACGGCTCGCCGTGCTGATTGTCGAGGACAATCCCGTGCAGCTCATGGAAGCGGCTGCAACGTTGCGGGATGCTGGGTACGAGGTCGCCGAGGCCTCGACTGTGGAGGCCGCTCAGGCCCATCTGGCGGCTCGCCCCGAGCTTGTAGCCATGATCGCGGACGTGGACTTGGCCGGCGAACCCTTGAGCGGCTTTACCCTGGCAAAAGCCGTAGCGGCGCGCTGGCCCGAAGTCGCCATCCTGATCGTATCGGGAGTGGAGTGGCCGGGCGAGGAGCAAATGCCAATGGGCGCGCGGTTCCTGCGTAAGCCCTTCGCGCATGACGGGCTCGCCGAAGCCCTTCGCGCCGTGCTGGTAACGCGAGGTAGGGCTTTTTAAGCCTGGACCGAGATGTACTGAGCGCAGCCTTAACGGCACATTTACCATGCGGCTCCAAGCGTCAGCACGTAATCGGAGCACCCTGTCCACCATGCTTGATGTCGTGTTCTGGTGGTGTGCATCCGTCGCTCTTGCCGGATCAGCCGCCTTAGTTGGCCTCGCTCTGCTTGTAGGGCGATCACTCAAATCTCAACCCGCAGGGATTCAGCTGACCCGGGGAGAACCCGTCCCAGTGAGATATTTCGGTCGGGCGTAGGACGCCGGCCGGCGCTGCCCCGTGTACGTGCTACCGCGGAGAAACAGGTCGCACGAGCCACGTGACGGACGCGAAAGCGCCCAGCCAAGAACCGAGCGCGGCGAAGGCCACGTACACGGCGTTCTCCGTGTAGCTGATCACGGCGAACGCCGAGAGCAGGTACCAGCATGCCGGCCAGTTTGCGGCTGGGATGCGCCGGCGGGCAGCCACAGCGGCGTTGAAGAAAACGTAGGCCGCATCGGTAACGGCAGTGGCGCCGACGACGCCTACCGCGATCAGCGGGTCGATAATCATCATGAAGATCCCCCAGGGTTGGCTGAGGGATCTTGGTCGCCGGTGCAGTTCGGCAACCACGAGACCGTTGCTGCCCCGCCGCCCGACCTGATCACGGACTGGCAGGGCGTGCCGTGGGCTACACGGCCTGAGCCAGTACGCTACGCGGCTCGGTGGGCAGGATGGCTGTAGGAGGTTAGAGGGCCGTCAGCTGAACCGGCCTGCCGCTTTGTCGGAACAGGCCGCTCAGGAGCCGGAAGGGACATCCGGCAGCGGCATCCAATGTGTCGGGATCCCGCCGTCCCACGGAGCCGGCCTATCCCCGGTCCATAGGCGCCACTCTCCCGTATGCTTATGGTTGTACCGGGTCAGAACGCCCACGAACTGGTACGTGCCGTCGAAGAGAAGGACTCTGCTACCCTCCTCGGTCGGTGCCGTTTCCATCGTTTCCCACCCACCTACCATGGTCGATCACCGATGCAGCGCTGTGCCCACTCACAGTGCAAACATCCGCCTGCGAATTCGGTCACCAAGACAGCGCCGCGTTCTTGCGGTCGGCCTTCTCACCGCCGACGCCCCGCCCCAGATCGTCTGAGGACCCGACGTCGCGAACCGCTGTCGTCGCCGAAGCGCTGTTCGTGCTTGTCGACGAGACGCAACGGCCCACGAGTGCGGCGCTCCAGAAGCTGCTCGACGAGTTGGCTCATCGCAGAACGGCATGAGGGCAAGGATCCGGCCCGAGGCGTCGCGGACGGTGCAAGGGTTCGGTAACCGACGGCCGTCACCGTCGTCGGTATGTCAAAGCGAACGATCCGAACCCTGAGAGGCGCTCTCTGGATCGCTGCCTTCGCGCTCTGCTGTTTCTCGGCCGCGATGCTGGTGGAGGCCAATCGGCCCGCTGAACCAGCGGTCGCGCGTCTGCCATCTGCTGATCCCATGGTGACTGGCGCGATCAACCAAGCGCCGATCCGGTGGTGTGGAGCTGCTGCTTGGTGCCGCTAAACGCCAGTCATACCCAGCCTCAAGGATGCAGAATGCGGGTCACGACCACTCTCATGCTCATGGCAACGCTTGGCCTCATGGGGGCCGCCCATGCACAAGGGTTGGAGCGAGGCGCCCGGGACGGGGTTGCACGCGGAGAGGAAGTCGCCGGTCCGCTCGGGGCACTCGTCGGTGGTGCAATCGGTGCAGCCGTCGGCACGGCCAACGGCATCCTCGGCGTCGACCGGCGTGAGCGCTTCCGCATCTACGCGCTGGCTGAGCACCGCCCATCCATCGCGCTCGCCGTCCCAGTGCGGGTCGGCACCGTTCTGCCAGAGGAGGGAGTGTTCTACTACGACGTGCCTCGGGAATTCGCGCTGCCGGAGTACAGTTACACGATCATCAATGGCCATCCCGTGCTCGTCGAGCCGGGGAACCGGCGCATCGTTGAGGTGATCGAGTAGCCACAGACCAGAGCGCAGCCCGAAACCACAGGCTATGTCCAGCGCAATTGTAAATTCACGATTAGCTATTCCAGGCACTCGGGCGGAACGGCGAGCTTGGCAGTATGTTCTGCCAGCATGGAACGCTATCGATCCACCCTTGCGACCACAGCTCTAGCTGCACTGGGACTGGTCGTCGCCGCGCACGTTCTGCACCCGGGCAATTATGAGCGGGTAAGCCGCCAGGCACGGGTCGTCACAGTGATGGCTGAGACGCCGTCCGTGTCGACGATCTGGACCGATCCGCCCCAAAGGTTGCACGGCACTGAGCCCGCCGCACTGATGGCGGAAAGCAGCAGTCTCCTAGCTCATCGTCTGACGATTGCGCTGCCGCCAGGAGCGAGGACGGTGCCGAGATTGTCGAGCACGCTGTTACCTCCAACTACTCAGGGCAAGGATGCTGATGGTGACCCGATTGGAACCCTGATCCGCGGGCTCGATCTCGATCAGGATAGCTGACCGGTGGCCGATCCGCTTGGGCCTCGATCTCAATCACAGGATTCGCTGAGCAAGTCCCAGGCGCTTTCCGGCGAAATATCTTACGCCAGCGCTGCCACTGCTGCCCTGGCCAATCGTGGATCATACCGTCGGATGATCCAGTTCGCAGTGCTTCAGCTGTTCCAGTTGATCCAGCCCATTGCTTTTCTGTCACATGCACACCGAAACTCACCGGCCAGACGCAACCATAGCGTCGTTGAGATGTTGTGGCGCCGAGCCATGTCCAGCCTGAAGTATTCTGGCAGCTTCGGGCATGTTCATATTCGCTTTACTATGTCGCTCAGCCTAGACGTCGACGAGTGTGTCCGTAAAACTACAGCCAATTCGGCCACGGATCGGTAGTCATACATCCAGACTGAAATCTGGACCTGACCCGATGACCAAGCTCCTGGCCTCGCTGGCCTCGCTGGCCGCCTTCACCGCCCTGACCGCTGCCGCTTCGGCCGCCGACCTGCCGCGCCGCGCTGCCCCGCCGCCGGTGTTCACCCCCGTCCCGGTCTTCACCTGGACCGGTGCCTACTTCGGTATCAACGCCGGCTACGCCTTCGACGCCAGCGACCGCAACAGCGGCAACACCTTTATCGTGCCGGGTGGCGCAGGCGGGTACACCGTCAGCGGAGCCCCGGTCGCGGTGACCTTCCGCAACCGCAGCCAGGACGGCTTCTCGGGCGGCGCGCAGATCGGCTACAACTACCAGTTCACCCCGGGCTCGGGCGTCGTGATCGGCTTCGAGGCCGACGCGCAGTACCTCGACTTCGGGCGTGACCGAAACAACGCTTTCGTGAACGGCGGCATCCGTCCCGGCTTCTACGCCACCGACCCGCGCGGTCTGTCGAGCCTCGATTTCTTCGGCACAGTGCGCGGCCGCCTCGGCTACGCGTTCGACCGCACCCTCGTGTACGGCACCGGCGGCTTCGCCTACGGCTCGGGCAGCGCTGACCGCTCGTTCGGCGGCTTCGCCGGCAACGACAGCTTCCGGACCGGTTGGACGGCTGGCGGTGGCGTCGAGTTCGCGCTCCCGACCGAGTCGTTCCTGAACTTCTTCCGCTCGTCCGCCGTGACGCTGAAGGTCGAAGGCCTGTACGTGAACCTGGATCGTGGCACCCGCAATCAGGGCGCGTTCCTCATCGACGCCGCTTCGAACGTCCCGGTCCTCTACAGCGGCGTCGGCCGCCGCGATGACCAGTTCGCCGTCGTGCGCGCCGGCCTGAACTACAAGTTCGGCTCGTACTAAGATCCGGTCGAGCTGCTCCCGGGTGTCTGTCCCGGAAGATGCGGCGGCGGGCGAAAGATAGTTGGTCCTCCTCATCGCTCTCCGCCGCTGAAGAGGAGCCGCCCGGCTGGCCTTCGCATTCCCCAGCCCGATCAAACTGGCCGCGAGGTCGGCGACACCCTGGGAGCCCTGCTCCTGGGGTGTTTCTTGTTCGGAGCTCGGACGGCGGTAGGTCTTTGGGCGGTATGTGCTCGGGCACACCTCGCGGAAACTGAGCCAGGCGTATCAATCCACCGAGGCCGTCATCGCCCCCTCGGCGGCCCGATCCAGCGGCGCAGTGCCTTTCTAGGTTGCTGCGCCGTTGTCGTTTCAGGCTACCCGCAGAGCTGACGGCGCACTTCGCGAGCAGCTTCCATCTGCCGGTTGAGGTAGTCGACCCCAGCCATGGATGGGCAACTGTGGCCGATCCACTCTCGCTCTGGCGGCACGGAGCAGCTTAGCTCGTCCTGAACGAGGGGCTGTTCATGAACCGACACATCGCCGCGACCCTGCTCATCACCGTTGGGCTTGGTGCCTGCCAGACAGGTGCTCCGGGCCTGCAACAGGCTGCCCAGGGAGGAGCGGGGTCTGCAGCTCTCCAGGAAGATGTCGTCCGCCTCAGAGCTGAGCGTGACGCGCATCGCATCACTTACACCGAATGGGCTGAACGCACTCAGGCAGCCGCACGCGCCAGCGTGCCCTTGAGCGCGCAGGAAGAAGAGGCGCTGGAATACCGCAAGCAGCTCGCGCGCCGTGTCGATGCTGGGGAGATCACGCCAGCGCAGTTCGAGCGCGAGAGCCAGCGCACTCTGCAGCAGCTGAAGGCGCAGCGCCGCGGAGCCTAACCGTCAGGGCTTCAGATGAGCGATGTCGTGACTGCGCTCCTCCTGGCGCCGGCGGCCGAGAACGCCGATCTGCGCGAGCAACTGGCCTCCGCCCAGGACATGCTCGTGGAGACTGCGATCAACGCCGGAAACATGCACGCTCTCGTTGCAGCCATGCGGGCCGAGCGTGACACGTGGCCCGAGGAGGCTGAGCGGTTGGCGCTACCGGCCAGTGCTGACCACGACCGGGAGCCCAGCCGGGATCTGATCGCACTTCCCGCAGTGGAAGCGCTGCGCAACGGCCAGAACCTCTTCCGTCCCATGGGCCTGTAGCTGATCCCAGGTCCGCCACGTCATGGTTCGGCATGACGTGCAATTCAGGATGCGCAGGCCACGGTATCCCTCATCCGTCCAGTCGCTCACCGTTCGTATACGGGCCGAGGCCACCATCGCAAAAACATCTTGTGTAGGATTGCGCCTGCGAAGACACGAGTGGTGGTCTGCAAGAGGGGTGCCTGACGCCTCGACAGCCGCCCCAGCGCTCGCCATCTTGCGCGCATGCCCGGGCGACACATCCAGAACTACGATTTGCAGGAGGAGCCTGCACACCAGGGTGTTGCTCCTAGGTGCTCTCGGTCACGTGTCCTCGATCGCCTCTCACGAGCACGCTGCACGCTGATCGTCCTCGCGCTCATCAGTGGCAGCGCCGTTGCCGGACCGGCTGACCCGCCAACCGCCTTGGTAGGGCAGGATGCCGCTCGCCTCGCCCAAGCAGCGCAGATGATCGTCCGCGTGACCCTCATCGGCCGGAATTGCGCACTGTTCTACGCCGTCGACCAAGTTCAGCTTCAGGAGATCGGGAGCGGGTTGTTCAACCAAGCGCTCGCCCGCTACGGTAAGGATCGGCTGCTGCGGGCGGTCGACAGTGCCGAGGCTGAGGACACGGCTCAAATCCGCGAGAGCGGCGCCGCTTTCTGGTGTCCGCTTCAGCGGGCCTACCTCAACAGCCTGAGGATGGGGGGCCTGATCGGGCGACAGCGGTAAGGGTTCGAGCCATCCCGGCCGCTTTTCGCAGCCCATCTGACTAAATCACGGCGGCAACGCCTCAGCCTCCACGAACCCCCGCGTTGCGCAGCACACCATAGAACCGGCCCGGATCAAACAGGGCCTGGGCTTGCTGCAAGCCGATCGTCTGAGGCTTATACGGCTGGCCGAGCTTCATGCCTCCGGACTTCTGCTGCCCCTGTCCCTGCGCCGATCGCTGCGGCCGAGAAGATGTCCCGCGCCCGCAAGTCGAAGAAGGCTGTTGCACCCGAGTAGGACTGGGCGCAAGAAGAAGCCCCGGTCACAAAGGCGTTCCGGGGCTTCATTCGGATCGTCAGCAGAAATAGACTAATCCCCGGCGCCACCATTACCAACTCCTCTGATCGCCGCCACACAATAAAGATCAGAGCAAAAAAATAGGAAACCAAGCAGAATTTTTAGGAATCTGCGAGAATCCTCGACTTGGGTTTGGCTTGGGCTCCCAACCTCGACGTAGCTTCGCATTGAGCGTGCGGAAAGTCACGCTGGGGTCGGCCCCCTCCGTGTTGCGCAACTGCCGGGCCTCGTGGATCGCCTTCCGGGTCAGGCCGAGGTCCGAGACAGTAGCCCTCATGTTCCCATCAGGAACATGAGTAGCGTGCTGGCATTGCACGGTCACTTCGCCCCGCTGTTGCGCAGCATCGTAGCCATCCGCCAGCCGGCGCTTGGCCTGCGTCTCGATCTTTAAGGCTTCAGCCTGCGCCCGGTGGAGAGCCGCGCTTAGCTCATCGTTCTCCGGGTTTGAACGGCGGCTCCTTGCCCGGCGGCACACTCTCCTCAGCCATGCTCAGCAGCATGGCGACCTTCACATAAGTGCCGGTGAGCGTCGTCAGGTCGACCACGCCCTGCTCACCCAGCACATCTTTGGCGCGTGCGAAGACCTCGTCCGAGACCGCCTGCTTCGTGGAGAGCTCCATGCAGAAGTCGTACACGGCGGTCTCGTCGGGCTTCATGCCTTCCGGTCGCTTGTTCGCCTTGAGGTCAGTTGCGACCTTCTCGGAGAGCCCCGCTTTAATCGCCAGTGGGTAGTGGGCATACCATTCGACCTGCGAGCGCCAGAGGCGGCCCTGGATCAGGATGGCGAATTCGTTCAGCCGCGTGGGGACGGACGTATGCCAACGCAGGTAATCGAGAAGATCGTACATCCGCTGCGCCATCTCGGGGCTGCGGATCATCGGGTTGTACGGGCCGGCGAGCCCGACGCTTGAGACCTTCATGATCTTCTCGCGCGCCCCCGCGCGCCGCCACCACCCGCCCGAAGGCGTCTCGGGCGAACCGAGTCACCCCGCCCCGGAAGTCGCGGATCCCCGACAGCCGCCCATGCGCGTCGTAGGCCCGGCGCTCGATCAGCCCGTCGTGGCGCATCAGCGCCACCGGCCGGCCAGCCGCGTCCAGGGTGATGTCGGTGCGGTGCCCGAGCGGGTCGGTCACCGAGACGAGGTTGCCGCGTTCGTCGGTGCCGTAGACCCAGGAGCGGCCGAGCGGGTCGAGCACGTGCTGCTGGTTGCCGTCGGCGTCGTGGTCGGTGCGGGTCTCGCGCCCCTCTGGGTCGGTCACCGAAGCCACCCGGCCGTAGGCGTCGTAGCGGTATTCGGTGCGGCCGCTCTCGGCGTCGACCTCGGCCACCTTCTCGCCGGCCGCGCTCCAGACCTGCTCGCTACGGTGGCCCAGCGCGTCCTCCTCGGCGGTGACCGGCCCGCCGGGCCCGTAATGGTACCAGCGCCGCTCCTCCGTCCGGCGGCCGGGCGTGTACAGGGTGCGACGGTTCTTGGGATCGTACGTGAAGCTGTCGCCGTCGTAGAGGTGGGGGCCCTGTCGGCGCCCCGGGTCTCGACGAGCACGACCCGGCCCTGGGCGTCGTAGACCCGGCGCGACCGGGTGGTGAGCCCATCGGTCCAGGCGACGCGCCGGCCGGCGGCGTCGTGCTCGTCGTGGTGCGACGGTCCGCAGGTCGACTCGGCCGCCACGAGGTTGGCGCGGGCGTCGTAGCGGTAGCGGAGCAGCGGGCAGCGCGTGCCGTCGGTGCCGACCAGGGTGACGCGGTGCGCCGGCCGGCCGCGTCGTTGTCGACGGCGAGGCTCAGCCCGTCCGGGTGGTCGATCCGCGTGATCAGCCCGCGCGGGTCGCGCTCGAGCGTGATGCGGTTGCCGTTGCGGTCCTCGATCGCGGCGAGGCGCCAGACCCCGTCCGGCTGGCGGGTGAAGCGGCGGAACAGGCCGTCTTCCTTGAGCAGCAGGATGTCGAGGTTGGCGAACGACAGGGCGAGATTCTTGTCGGCGTCGTTGCGGGTCCAGATGTGCGGGAACAGTGAGGGCCGCGCGAACCGGATGCGCCGGTGGACGCTCTGCAGGTAGACGAGCTCGCCCTCGGGCGTCTCGGTGATGCTGACGTCGATCGAGGTGGCGATGCTGCGCCCGAGCGGCCCGACGAAGGTCTCGTCGGAGGCGTAGTGGCGCGACAGGATCAGGTCGAGGGTGCCGCGCAGCTGCAATTCAATTTTTCATGCAGCAGCGCATACTTTTACACGCGCGTATTATAGATCTCTATATTATAATCATTATTTTGTGCACCGAATTTGATTCAGAATTGATAGTCCCTACTGCTTAAACTTATAGACAGTCATCTCGTCTCGGAATTCATCCCATGCGCCGTTCTGAAATATCGATACTGATTTCTGATCTTCGTCACTGTCATGGAATCCGCTCAATGCAATGCCGAGATCAAAGAAAATAATAAATCCATAAAACTCGAATATTTTTTGTTTGCTCATAGCTTTCATTCGCGCGATCACATCCAGCTCATTATCTTTGAAAAAATTAATTCCTTGAAACAGCAAATCTTCGCCATAGTAATTCGAGAAATTTATCTCTTCAACAATTCCGTTTCGAATTATCGTAATTGTTTTATGTTCATCCAATAAATACCGAAAACTGGAAGCATCATCTGTCTTATCACCTCTATAACCAATGATTTTGCATAAATCGTCAAACGTTATGCCGAGGTTTACAGGGCCAGCTCCCTGATAAGGCCGTATTGTCCAAGCCATGTTAATTCCTTTTTCCTGGAATTATCCCATTTTTTTCCGAGCAGCGCCGGTAGGCAGACGCCTCTCGCATTGCTTCATTATATTTTTTCGGGTCGCCCTGATCTCTCGCTATTTTTCTTGCATCCTTGAAGTCTGAAGCAACAGCATCCCTATAACGGCCGTCCTGAATCATACGCCTTTGCGCCGCCCTATATCTGACAGCATTTTGGCCGCCAGTGCCGTGACTGCGGGTTCTTAATGACCTGACCGGCTGGCTTTGGACCGGGCTGATTGAGCGGATCAGCCAGGACCAGAGGCGTCGGACATGCGGCGAGGTCAGAAGACGAGCGCGGAGCAGGTGGTGCTGAAGCTGCGCCAGATCGAGGTGCAGACGGCCCAGGGCAAGAGTTTGGCCCTGGCGTGCAAGGAGGCGGAGATCTCCGAGCAGAGCTATTACTGCTGGCGCAGGGAGTACGGCGGCCTCCAAATCGACCAAGCCAGGAAGATGAAGGACCTGGAGCGCGAGAACGCGCGGCTACGCCGGCTCGTAGCTGACCTGTCCTTGGTGGGTCAGGTGTTGGCGGACGTCGCCTCGGGAACCTTATAGCCCCCGAGCGACGCCGGCAGGCAGTGGTCGGCATCCGGGAGACGTACGGTCTCTCGGAACGTCACGCCTGCCGGATCGTCGGTCAGCACCGCGGCACGCAACGCACCGTGCCGACCGTGCCGGCCGACGAGGATGCGCTGACCCAAGCCGTCGTCGCCCTGGCGTCCGAGTACGGGCGCTACGGCTACCGCCGCGTCACCGCGCTGCTGCAGGCAGACGGCTGGCAGGTGGGCAAGGACCGGGTTCAGCGCTTCTGGCGTCGCGAGGGGCTCAAGGTCCCGCAAAGGCATCGACCACGCAGCCGGCTTTGGCTGAACGATGGTTCTTGCGTTCGGCTGCGCCCAGTCTACCGCAATCACGTCTGGAGCTTCGACTTCGTGCAGGGACAGACCCACGATGGTCGGAGCCTTCACATCCTGACGCTGATCGACGAGCACAGCCGGGCCTGCCTCTCCTTGAAGGTGGCGCGGCGCATCAACAGCGTCGGCGTGATCGAAGCGCTGGCCGACGCGATGTGCCTGCACGGTTCCCGGCGCACATCCGCTGCGACAACGGCCCTGAACCGAAGGACCGCGCAGCGAGATGGTCTCGAAGGCACTGCGCCAATGGGTCGCCAAGACGGGGGCGCAGATCCAGTCCATCGCACCCGGCTCTCCGTGGGAGAACGGGTACTGTGAGAGCTTCAACGGAAAACTGCGCAACGAGTGCCTGCGCCAGGAGATCTTCTACTCGCTCAAGGAGGCGCCGATCGTGATCGGTCTATGGCAGAACACATACAACCGCGTCCGACCGCATTCGTCGCTGGGCTATCGACCGCCCGCGCCCGTCAGAGACCCGGATCTGGCCTTCCGGCTACCCATGGCAGCGGCCATGCAGTAGCCTCTCACTCAGCCCGGTCCAAAATACCGGTCAGGTCAGATCCGGCCCGAAGGCAAGCGGCGCATGTGCCCGAGGCGATCACCTTTGCCACCAAGCCGCAGCTGGCGCCGGCCATGATCCAGCGGGCCATCCAGGCAGAGGTGCCGTTTGCCTGGGTGGCGGCCGACAGCATCTACGGCGTGGGCGAGATCGAGCTGGCGCTGCGGCGCGCCTATAAGGGCTACGTGCTCGGCGTCACCGGTCAGCATCGCTTCTGGTCCTGGGACGCAAACCTCGACGTTGCGGGCACCGCCGCGGACATCGCTAAGAGCATCCCCGACCAGGACTGGCTGCGCCTCTCGGCTGGAGCCGGCAGCAAGGGAGCGCGCCTATTCGACTGGGCCTATCTGCCGCTGGCCACACTCCGGGCCGACGCGCTCGACGCCGCGCTCGACCAGAGCTTGTGGACGCGCGGCCTGCTGGTGCGGCGCAGCCTGTCGGACGGGGCGCTCGCGTACTTCACCACCTGGTGCCCGGCCGGCACGCCGGTCGAGAAGCTGGTGATGGTGGAAGGCCGGCGCTCTCGCGATCAAGGACGCGTTCGAGACCGCCAAGACGGAACTTGGGCTGGCCCACAACGAGAGCCGCTCGTGGCATGGCTGGCACCGGCATGTCAGCTTGGTGATGCTGGCCTTCGCGATGCTGGCGCGGGTGCGCCGGCTGGCCAACGGGCCGCCCCCAAAAACGACGCTCATCGCCAAGCTCGCAGGTGCCGTGGTCCATTCAGGAGATCCAACGCGTGGCGATGCGGCTGGCGCAGCGCCGCATTGAGCCCGCCTTCGTGCTCGCCTAGTCAGCTTGGCGGCGCGCCCACAGAGCTGCCCCTCGACAGGCGCATCTCAGAAGGCGAATGCAACTGTAATGCTAGCTGCACGGCCACTCTCGTCGCTAGAAATCTAGAGCACCGCAACAATTGGGTCCGTGCATGTTACTGTTCGACGAGTTAATTTACTTAGAGCCGGTCCCGCGCCACTTGAGACGAGTTTGCGGGTAGCGCGTTGGTGGGTGAAGGAGCTTGCCCATGCCTTCACCCCTGTCTGTGGACCTGCGCGAGCGTGTGGTGGCTGCCGTGGCGGCAGGTGCCTCGTGCCACCGAGCCGCAGCTCGCTTCGGGGTCAGCGTGTCGAGCGCCAGCCGCTGGTCGCAGCGCTTCCGCCGCGAGGGCCAACTCGCCTCCAAGCCGATGGGCGGCGATCACACCTCGAAGCGCATAGACGCGCATGCCGGGCTGATCCTGAGGATCTCCAAGCAGGAGCCGCGTCTTTTCCTGCGCGAGGTGCGCGACCGGTTGGCTGAGCAGGGTATCCAGACCAGCACGAGCGGCCTGTCGCGCTTCTTGGCCCGCCACGGGATCAGCTGGAAAAAGGGGCGACGTACGCAGCTGAGCAGGAGCGCGCGGATGTAAGAGCTGCTTGCGAGGCGTGGTTCGAGGCGCAGCCCGAGCTTGATCCGGATCGGCTGGTGTTCCTGGATGAGACGGCGGCTGCCACCAACATGGCGCGCCGCTATGGTTGGGCCCCGCGCGGTGAGCGCTGCCGGCTTGCAGCCCCGTTGGGCCACTACAAAACCACGACCATCACCGCCGCCCTGCGCACGAGCGGGCTGTGCGCCACCGCGCTGTTGGACGGCCCCACGAACGGCACGCGCTTCCGCAGCTACGTCACCGAGACCTTGGTCCCGGTGCTGCACCCTGGCGATATCGTCGTCATGGATAACCTGCCAGCCCACAAAGTCGCCGGCGTGCGTGAGGCGATCAAGGCCGCAGGAGCGCGGCTGCTCTACCTTCCGTCCTACAGCCCTGATTTCAACCCGATCGAGCAGGTCTTCTCAAAGCTGAAAGCGCTGTTGCGCAGTGCGGCCGCCCGCACGATCCCGGATCTCTGGAAAGCAATCCGACACGCCTTCATGCGCTTCACTCCGCAGGAGTGCCGCAACTATCTCGCCGCAGCCGGCTACGAGAGCGACTTGGCCGTCGCTACCTGATCGGGAACAGCTCTAAGTGCCGGACGAGGCCAGGGACTTACTTAAAACCTCTCGAGGTTCATGCGATACGACTGCTCCGGGTTATTATGAGTGACATTGACGACCCTTCACCAACGAGCAGCTCACCGAACTGGCTCTGATGCAGGCGGAGAATGCGGCGCAGACCGAAAAGGCTCTGACGGCAACGGCACATGAGGCCATCGCCGGATTGGTGATGAATGCGCTTCTCCTGCACGAGCTGGAGCGCCTCGGCCTCGTGGACCACGACGCCCTGAGAAAAGACGCCGTCGAACGGGCGCGGTCGATCGAGCTGACGGGCGTGGGCGCCAGCGTCGCCCGAGTGATCACGACCATCTTCGATGGGGAGACACCTGCCGCGCCGGGCGCAGATCTCACCGTCGACGGCCGCCAGACGGACGCGAAGCACTGACAACGCAGCTTGTCAAAGACCCAGGTTGCATTCTCCTGTCCATTTGATCAAGCGCGAATGCCCGCATAGGTTGAGCTGAGAGCAGGAGGATGCGGCCATGCTCTCTCCTGCCCGATTACATACCGACATTCGTTCGGACGGGGTAGCCGCGGACGAGAGGTGGAACGAGTCCGAGAAGGCTCAGTCCGTTGGCTTCATCCATCCCGATGTCGTGCGCGCGATCCGCGCTGTCTTGGTCGAACTCGGCGAGGACTTCGACGGCCTCATCGCTGGAGCGGGCCTTGATCCACACCACTTCGACGGCAGCAGCAAGCCTGTCCCATTCACTGCCGTCGGCCGCTTGCTCGCTCTAGCGGCCGATCGCACGCGCTGCCGCCAGCTCGGACTATTGGTCGGACAGCAAACCAGCCTGACCTCGCTCGGCCTCCTCGGTGGGCTGCTCCGCAACTCTGCCTCGGTGGGAGACGGCTTGCGGGCCCTGGAAGCATACGCGTGCGTGCGCGACCGCGGCGCAGTGGTCGGCCTTGGTGTCTACGCCGACACGGCCCTTCTTAGCTACGCTCCGCACGAACCCGCGGCCGAGGGAACCGCCCAGCATCTGGAGCGGGCGCTCGCCACAATGACCAACATTCTGCGAGACCTGTGCGGGGCTGAGTGGGCGTCGTTGGAGGTGCTGCTGCCACGATCTGCGCCGCGCGATCTAGCTCCATACGCCAGCTTCTTCAGGGCACCTGTCCGCTTCCATCAAGAAGTGGCCGCCCTGGTGTTTTTGGCCGAACTCCTGGAGCAGCGGGTCACGGGTGCGGATCCGCCCGTGCGCCAGAGGATAGAGGCTCGCCTCCGCCGCCTTGAGGCCGATCAGCCCTTTTCGTTGACGGACAAGCTTCGCGAGTACCTCCAGACCGCTGTGACCCGGCAGCGCTGTAAGGTGGAGCGCGTGGCGCGCCTGAGGCTGGTGACACGCCGTACCTTGAGCCGCCATTTGAAGGCTGAGGGTACGAAATTCCGGCGCCTTGCCGGTGAGGCGCAGTTTCGGACGGCCAAGCAACTGCTCGCCGACACCGGCATGAGCTTGATGCAGATCTCGACCGCCCTGAACTTCTCCGAGCCTGCCGCCTTCACGCACGCCTTCCGGCGCTGGTCGGGCACGACGCCAAGTGCTTGGCGGCGCGGGAACCAACCGTAGAAGATCTACACTGCCTACTACCGAAGAAGGCGGACCTTCCTAGGGCCTGCTATGGGTCGTGAGCGTCTCCCGTAGCTAAGTCCGCTTCGATGTATCCGCCGCTCAGAAGCGGACGGGCAGGAAACCACCCATCCCGGCAGTGGCCTCAGGCTCGCCAATCAGCCCTCAAGCGGACATTCCCAGCTTCCGCAAAGGGTGGCAACCGGACCTTGGCCTTCCACCTTGAAGCGGACGTTTCGCCCACGAACCAATAACATCGTAGAAACCTGCTGGCGCCGTTCCCGGAAGCAGGCGTTCGGGGTGCAGCAGTCAAGGGCACTCAATTTGGCCCCCGCCTTGATCGCTGACGCGCCCTCGTCGACGAACGGGCGCGTCTTCATACTCGGACCGCACGATCGCAACACGGGGATCCGCACCGTCTGCTCATCAGGCAGCTTCGCGAACCAGCTCCGATGCGTGGTCGATTGCGGCGATGACTTCTCTTGGTGCCAGATGCTGGATCATGTGGCCCATGCCGGGGACGACGATGAGGTCACTGTTACGTAGCTCGCTGTGCAGGCGCTTCGACTGCCGCTCCACGTCGGCGATCTGATCGTCCCCGCCTACGATGATCACCACCGGGAGCTTCAGGTCGCGGTAGCGCTTTTGAAGCTCGACCGTCACCGGCGTCATGAGCGCGGCGTCCTCCGCCGAGGCCCGTAGCTGCAAGGGCCGCAGCATCATGGCTTTCGGGAATGTGCGGTCAAACCGCTCTGTGACGGCGGCGGGTGCGAACATAGCTTTGATCAAGGCGGGCTGCAGAATACGCCCGAGCACGGGCGAGATCGTGTAGCGCATCACATCCCCGAGCACCGGGATGGCAGGTGGGGAGAACAGGACCACATCGGCCCGCAACGTTGGATAGTAGTACCCGGAGGCCAGGACGAGGCTACGGACGAGCTGCGGGGCCTGAAGCGCGAGGGCGACCGCGACCAATGCCCCCCAGGAGTGCCCGAGCACGACAGCTTGCGTGACGCCGAGCTGCTGAAGCGCCTTCTGGAACAGCGTGGCGTGGGCGCGTGGCGTCCAGAGTCCGCGCGGGCGATCGCTGTAGCCGTAACCGGGTCGGTCGATGATGATGACGCGATAGCGCTTGGCGAGATCGTCGACGATGCCGCTGACCAGAAAATCCTGGATCATCATGCCATTGCCGTGGATCAGCACCAGCGGCTCGCCGCGGCCCCGCTCGACGTAGTGCAGCCGCACCCCGTCGACGGTCAGGAACTGGCCGATCGGCGGGGTTTGGCGCTCAGCATCCCGCGTCTTCGAGGCAGCATAGAGCGCCGATGCAGCGACCGCTGCGGCGGATCCGAGTAGCGTCGGTCCGAGCCAACGGCCGGTAGAGGAATGGCGTGTCATGAGATGATCCTGGTGGATTGCGGGACATGCTCCTTGATCAATCGGATCGCTCTGAAGCCATGCGGTACAGTCGGCGCGGTTTGAATGCCGAGCCGGGAGTTCCTGCGCGCTACGGCAGCGCGCCAATCATGCCCTTGGCTTGAGTCATCGTGTCCTCGCACGCTCGCTGATGACCCTGGCGATCCTCCTCGACGGCTCGGCTCAGAAGCCGACGCGCCTCAGCGACGCGCGCCGACGTGGGGATCATCGTGGCGTCGCTGGGTTCGCCAGTCGGAGCTGCGGCGAGAGCCTTTGGCGAAGAGCTGCTGCGGATCGCATGGCCGTCCTGGAGACCGGCCACGTGAACAGCGCCGGCGCTGTCGAGACGGCGGTCGATTGTCCCGATCTGCTCGGCGCAGGAGCTGGCCCGAGCAGGGAGCTGCGTGAGGCCGAGTAGAAGGGCTGAAGCCGCAAGAGAGAGTTCGAGGCGCATGAGGGGTCCTTTGTACCGCGAGCCGTTGATCCACGCTTTGCCATGGCGGCAGGCCGCACGATCCGAGTGGCAGCGGGATACTCACGCGGCCGACGGGTGATTGCAGGGATGGTTGCGGTGCAACATGAAAACCCTCGGATGCCGAGAACGATCCCTAGCGATCGAGGAAAGATCCGAATTGGGGCGTGTGCACCCGGCGTACGGGGCAGCGAAGCCTACGTCGCGGGTCCGCAGTCAGGCCGGACTGCAGATACGAACGCGTCCTGGATTGTCCTGGTTTGCTACGAACGGCGGCGAAACGCGTGGCTGCGGGACATAGAGGGTACCCACCTCGATAAGGTCATTGCCGGTCGGGCCACGTTGTTCGTTACAACCAGCAGACGACCTGAAAGCGAAACGTCGCTGAACCGACTATCCCGATCATCCGCCTCCGCTTGATCGGATGGGACAGAAGCGGACACTCTCAAGGTCTGAGAAGGGTCGTGAGCGGGCGGTGCGGCTGGCCCGGGAGCATGAGAGGGAGCACGGCTCGCAGCTGAGGGAGCGCTGGCAGTGGCCTGCCGGATCGATGCTTCTTCTCATGGGTTAATGTGAACGGGCGCCACATTCCGTCCGCGAGGGCGAAGTG
Organism: Methylobacterium sp. FW102-HT35C08; assembly: GCF_058790235.1. Classification (NCBI taxonomy): domain Bacteria; kingdom Pseudomonadati; phylum Pseudomonadota; class Alphaproteobacteria; order Hyphomicrobiales; family Methylobacteriaceae; genus Methylobacterium; species Methylobacterium sp. FW102-HT35C08. The sequence goes on from NZ_JBYTCL010000002.1 coordinate 5,269,100, forward strand.
ATGGTCATGCCTCTAGAGATCCCGGTCGACTGGGTTGAAGAGTACGCCCAGGCTGCCCGGCGGAAGATCGATTCCCAGCTGGAAGAGCGCGACTGCCCAGAGTTTTGGGTCATTGTAGCCAAGTTGTATGCTCGTGGCCTGGCAGACGAGACACCATCGCGTCCGGCGGTATCGGGATCATCACTCCGCTTGCAGTAGACTGCGATTTGGACGCCGATCGGCGGGTTAAGGTTTCGACCCAAAAGAGGCGAGTGGGTCCCTTTTGGGCTCTGACGCATAATTGGTGTGATCACACCTACAGCTTGCTCAATCCGAGCACCCTCCGGCCTACAGATTAGCGGCATAATGGTCGTCCCGTCCCGCCCTCACCGGATGCGCGAGCGGCGTTCGTGAGGGCTGAGATGACTACGTAGAAAACCACATTGTTGCCGCACTGTTGCTGAAGCTTAACTATACGCGCCGCATTGTTCGAACGCGACGCGCGATGGAGCCCGCACCCAGGAGAGCCGATGCTGGTCAACCACGAGCGCCGCCTGCTTACCAAGGCCGCCCAGTCCACCGACGGATGCGTCTCTGTCAAACGCCAGCTGGACCGAGCTTGGCCCGGTGATCACAGCCGCTTGTGCAATCTTGAGAGCCGAGGCGAACTCGTGTGGCTTGGGGAGCAGGCAGGCCCTCATCTCGGTGGCACCTTCTCGAAGTGGCAGATCACTCCGGCAGGCCTGGAGAAGCTCGGCGCGTTTGACCACCGAGGCGCCTGATGCCCTCGGTCAAGATCCGCGTCACTGATGACGGCACCTTCGCGGTCTACCGCAACGGTGCAGCCGTCGCGTCAGGACTGACCCGCAACCAAGCCGAGCGCTGCGCGACGGTTCTCGGCTGGATCGCGCAAGGCGCCTAAGTCTGACGCTCGCACCCGATGTGTGAGCGGCATTCGCGAGGGCGTTGATCAGGCTGTTGTCCCGGTCTCAGCTAACGGCTGCTGTCGGCGGTCACCGGACTGCCCGACCTTTCGCGCCCGCTCGATGCTTTGTGTGCGCCCAAAAAAGCCGTCGCCGCGCCCGTGAATGCTGTAGTTAACCGCCCCAATCTGCGCTGTTTGCAACCTCTGGGATCCTTAGCCCATTCGGAGACTGGGTTGATCTAGGTTAAGCACAGTGGTCGAGGTCTCGGGATGGGGGCTCAACCGCCCGCGTCCGCGGTGATCGCCACACCCTCCTTGGGCGATAGGTCAGCGGGCGTGGGTGCCCTTGCCCGTTTGGCGAACCCTCGGTCGGCCAAGTGGCCAAGTTGGCCGCTTGATCCAGCCGCACGTGCCTTAAGGCCGACGCCGGTTTGCTACTTCGGCGCAGGTTGACTGAGTTGGTGGCAGCCCCGCGCCACTGACCTTCCACGCCCGCTCTCTCTTCCCGATCCGAGCGGGCGGGCGTGGATGCCGTGTCATAAGCAGGTAACCAGTGTTGCCGGGCAGAAGGAACCTTCCAATGTCGTTGATCCTGGCGACCGCCCACGTTCTCGGAGTTTGCTTCCCCCGGTGAGAGGTCCGCGGGCGTGGGTGCTATTGGATTTGCAATCCACAGATTGCGAAGGCGGAAGTCTTGGAAGGCGGTTTTTGCCCCGTCCAGGCTCAGTATATTCCTGCCGAGTCTAGCTTATGCTGGACGGAAGCTTGAGCCTTTCCGTTCGGCCCGGATTTCTGTATAAGGGTAATATGGCTTCGGCATCACTTCCTGTGGAAGGAAAAAAGCGTGGTCGTCCAGCAGGCGCCGCTTTCGCTGATCCGATCCCGGTGCGGATGACGCCGGCATGCGTGGCCGAGATCACCGCCTATGCTGAGTGCGAGGGTATCAAGGTATCTGAAGGCATTCGTCGCCTCGTGAAGGAAGCCCTGAAGGCGAAGCGAACCTAGGTGACGCATGAGCGATCCCGAGCCAGATGCCGACTTTCGCGAGCGCATGCTGCGAGAAGTCCATGACGGTGATCGGGACCTTGTGATCAGAGCGACGGGAAAGCGGCTGGACGCGTTGGGTGGCAAGTACGACGTGTGCCGGACCGGTGTGCCGCTGGATGGGTTCGACGGCTTCGGGGATGGCGGCACCGAAGATGATGACACCTGAGCCCGAGCTGACCAGTCTTCAGGTTCTCCGCGAAGCCCTCACCGAGTGACTGAAGGCGAAGGGTTATCTAAAATGACAAACGCCGACGCAGAGCCTACGAAGATGTCCGAGGTTCTGCGTTTGGCAAACGCGCTAGCTGAGCAGATGCTCGGTTCACAGATCATGGGCCGGTCAATTCCAACGAGCCACCTCACGGCGCTTGTGATAGCTGCCCGGTACCTAACGGACAACAACATCACTTGGCCGCCCCTCGTGCAAGAAGTTGTGCGCGAGATGGCTGAGCGACTGGAGTCGGCTCGGCCAGTGTCCAATACCTGAACTTCTGAAGCGATCCGCCGCCTTCTCGCGGAAGTGTTGAAACCGAAGCGTTGGTGAAGGAATTTATGAGCGATCCTGAGCCCGACTCACTTTTCCGTGCTCGTCTACTACGGGTGGTCGACCGCAAGGATCTTCACGTCACGCTCTTTGGGTTGGGCGATCAGCTCGATAACGTCGGCCGCAGGTACGACCGCTTCAGAACTGGCGTGCCGCTCAAGGGATTGGGCGTAGGACAAAGCCGCACCTGATCCTATCCCAGGCCGCCGCTCAGCGAGGAGAGTGCATGTCCCACTTCCCGTCATCCCACCAATTTGATCGCACAAGCGCCCAACTAAAGGCAGAGACCCGAGTGTCAACATCTGCTCAAGTAAGGGATGAAATTGAAGCTGAGCGCCAGACGCTTGATGAGCGAACGGAGCGGCTGCGGGCGATGAGGCTTGCACGGGAGAGCGCGGCAACCTGATGGCTCGCGGACCAGGATTACGTACGGCGCTGCGAGGTCCTGAGTCAGCGAACTGACGGAGTTTCCTATGGCTGACAACCACAGCAAAGAGCGACAGCACGCCGAGGAGGCTTTTGCCAAAACGCAGGTCCGTCCCGGCGGTGATGTCGCTGTCGAGACAAGCCTCAGCGACGCGGACCAAAATACGGCTCGTCTGAAGGCCGCACGGCTTGCACGAGATGCCTCCGCGGCTGGTGCAAAGAAGCCGTGATATGAGTGTCGTTGCGTAGCTCCTCACCGAGCACCTGAAAGCGAAAGGCTACCTGAAGTGAGTCTGACGCCGTTCGCTATGCGAGCTTCTAGGGTGCTCCTTTCCTAGTCGTCGCGCGTTCCCTCCCGATGGCGTATGCCTGGCGCCAAGCAGGAGGCTTCCATGGCCGATCAAGATCGTGCACTCATCGACACGCACGGCGAACAGGACAGCGTCGCCTTAGCCCAATTGGGAGCGGCCGTGATCCTGGCGTGGCCCCTACTGGAGGCCGACATGCAGCGTGACTTGATCGCGACTGCGACCGTCGTGGATGGCGTGGAAAGAGACCCGAGCTTTGAAGAAGTGCTGACTCGGCTTGTTCAGATGAACAATCGGAGCGGAGGTTAAGCATGGCTACCACCCTCACCGAGCGCCTGAAAGCGAAGGGCTATCTGAAGTGATGCTGGGGTCGCTCACGATGCGTAGAGCCGCCTTTCCGGCAGAGAGGGAAAACGCACTGGGCCAGGCCGGGGATCGATGGCTAGGCCGCCACCGGTCAGGATGATGCCGCCGCGCCCGCGAGGCGCAATCAGATTGCGGACCGACCGAGCTGCCGCGTAGGCTCTGACCACGTTCGCCTGGAGGTTCGGCCGCGAAGTTCCGTGGCACGGGTGCACCGGGAGCCGGATGCGGACCCTGTAAGCGTTATAGACCAAAACCTCGATAGGCCCGCGCTCACACGCAAGGGAACGTAAGGCAGCTTCGAGGCCAGCGTTCCAGGCCGGTCGCCCTTTGGTGGCCGGATCGTATGCGGAATGTCCCATCGCCTTTCGCCTCGTCAGCGCATGCCGACGAGGCGAGAAGTCGCTCGAACCGATGCTCCCTGCAGTGAGGCCAGTCTAAGCGGACGGGCTGGTTGCGACCCAACCCCGCCGATGCTGCTGATGCGCGCCAATCTCGAAAGCAGACGAGTGGAGCAGCGTCCAATCGTCGCTTCCGGGACGGAGATCAACCGTACGGACATCTTATGGCAAATGAATTGGTCCGGGATGTACGGCTGGGAAGATGAAGCTTACGTCTTGTCCGGCTCTGTCGCGGGAGCGGCAACAGCTCTCATGCCGTTGCTCATCTCGGTTCCTGTATGGGGCGGCACACCGCTCGGCAGTACGGGAGCGGCCGCAGGCTCCTCCTGAACATGTCCGAGTCCAGCCTCCACCTCGTGGATGAGGTCCACAAAATCGTACGGCTTGCTCAGCAGGCGTGTGCCCGGCGGCAACACGTGCTGCATATCCGCTCCAGCTCCCGAAGTGACGATGATGCTCACAGCGGGCCAACGGCGATGGACGAGGTGGGCCAGGGCGACACCATCGCCCACGATTCTTCGCCCCGTGATCAGGATGTGTACAGCGGCCGGGCCTTCGAGCACCACCAAGGCCTCAGCTGCAGTCTGCACCTCGATAGTCCGGAAGCCCACGTCGCTCAGCATGTCGGCCGTGATCGTACGGACGAGCCGATCTGCTTCCGCGATGAGGATTGCTACAGGCCTGCTGTCGACGACCATCAAGCCCGCTCCTGATCTCGAACTTACGGTCGTCAGGACGAGGAGCTTCGGAGCACTCCGGCATGGCGATGTCGCTGCTCCATGAATGTAGGAGCCACTCGATATCGTATCGCACCAGGGGCAGGATGCCTAATCCGGGAGCTGTCTCCACCGGCGAGCGCGCTGTTGAACCGCGTCGTCGAAAGCTCAGGTTCCGTCTGTCAATCCTTCGCCACATCCGGGACCGTCGCAAAATCACCCTCAGCGCCCAGGCTGCGTCTGACTCAACTTTGCCTTAGAGGCCGCCCTAAGCCGGGCTCAAACGTAGTCGTTCGTCTCGGCGGCATCTCGGTAACCGTCTGCATTTTTCGATCCTTCGATCGGTTCAGACGTAGCACGGTACCCAGACGCTTTTACCGGTCCGTAAGCTGCCAGCACAAATGCGTTCTACGGATTTCCACATATTGGAGCCGCCTCTGCTGCTCGTCGGACGACGCCGAGACCTATGGTGCAGAAGTCGACGCTTTGCGCCGCAACAATCCTGTGTTGTGGCCGAAGCGGAACTTTGGTTTACACCGCCCATTGCGAAGAGGAATTATCGCGGCAGAGGCTTAAGCTTGCACGATGCCGATTGCATCGGCGATGCCTTAATCGCGAAACAGGGACGGACTGCCTACTTCCCTCGGCAGTCTCACGCACGAGTCGGGTGAAAGGCGATGCAGGACAACGACAAAGCTGCTGCTGGTGACGGCACATCCCGCCCGGCTGGGTGGACCAACAACCCCTTGATCCTGAAGCTGGAGAGCCTCACCAGGCTCTCCGATGACGACCGGGTGGTGCTGGAGCGGATCAGCGCCAAGCCGCATCTTGTCCCAGCCGGTACGGACCTGATCCGTGAGGGCGACAAGCCGGACGGCGTCTACCTGATCCTCGACGGCATCGCCTGCCGCTACAAGCTCAGAGCCAGCGGTGCGCGCCAGATCATGGCCTACCTCGTACCGGGCGACTACTGCGACCTGGACGTGGCCATGCTCAAGGCCATGGACCACGCGATCGGCACGCTGTCGGCCTGCCAAGTGGTCCGGATCGATCTGGACACCATCGAGAACCTGCTGCGAGACCATCCCGGCATCACGCATGCGTTGCGGCTGGCCACGCTGGTGGATGAGGCGACACTGCGCGAGTGGCTGGTCAACGTCGGCCGGCGCTCTGCGGACGAGCGCATCGCGCATCTCATGTGTGAGCTGTTGCTGCGGCTGCGCGCCGTGGGCCGGACGGCTGGCGAGGGCTACACCCTGCCGATCACCCAGGAGGATCTGGCCGACACCACCGGCCTGACCAGCGTCCACGTCAACCGCATGCTCGGGACCTTGAAGCAGCGCGGGCTGATTGAACTGTCAGGACGGCAGTTGAAGATCCTGGATCGGGCCGGCTTGGAGGCGCTGGCCGAGTTCAAGCCGAACTACCTGCATCTGGGCGGGAGAGACGCGGCATGAACCTTCGCCTCCAACCCGTGCAGGTTGCAACGGGTAGCGACGACCAGGAGAGCCAGCTTGTGTTCCACGACGGCTACCTCGTCGCGATCCTGGTGCGCCTCTCCGACCAGCACGAAGCAAACGCCGGCAAGTGGTTCCTGGAAGCGGGCTTCGGCCCGGTCAGTGACTTCTCCGGTCCCGTGTTCTCCGACATTGACGCGGCGCAGTCCTGGATCTTGGGCAAGCTCGGACTGCCTTTCGCTTGAGCCGCGGCAACATAGGCGAGGTCGATACGTTGAGCTTAGCGGCCAGTGGAATTGCGTCCTCAAGCACAGCGTGGGAACGTGATGACCGGATCTCTCCACCCGCGCGGCACGCACCCATTCGTGCGCAAGGTAGAGAGCATCGCGCTCTTCCCTCTGTCGGAGGCGGAGCGGGCCGCGCTGCTCGCCCTGCCGATGCATGTGGCGCAGTTCGACGGGTCTCAGGACATCGTACGCGAGGGTGACCGGCCCTCCCGCTGCTTCGCCGTGCTGGAGGGTTTCACCGCCGTCTACAAGACCACGCGCTCAGGCAAGCGTCAGGTCATGGCCTACCACGTCCCCGGCGACGTACCTGATCTTCAGAGTCTGCACCTGAAGGTGCTCGACAACAGCATCGCGGCGGTTAGCCCATGCCGGATAGGCTTTGTCGAGCACGATGCAGTTCGTGCGCTGTTTCAAGCTCAGCCGAGGCTGCTGGGCGCGTTCTGGCGTTCGACGCTGATCGATGCGGCCATCATTCGCGAGTGGATGCTCAACATCGGCCGGCGCGACGCTTATGCCCGCATGGCCCATCTCTTCTGCGAGTTGATGACCCGCTTGGAGGCAGTCGGGCTTGTCCAGGATCGTACCTGCTCGCTGCCCATGACGCAGCCCGAATTGGCCGACGCGCTCGGGCTTACGCCGGTGCACGTGAACCGCACCTTGGGGAGCCTCAGAGAGGCGGGGTTGATCACACTGCGCAGCAGACGGCTGACAGTGAACGACTGGGAGGGGCTAACGGCGGCGGCAGAATTCGACCCGACTTACCTACATCTGAGTAGCCAGGACGGCATGTAGGCTTCTGTTTTGGTAATCGCGAACGCCGAGCCAGGCTCGGACACATCGTTTACTCGATAACTGCACCGCGATTTTCAACTCAGAAATAGCTTGAGCGAGACTGCCCGCTTCGGTCGGTTCCCTTTGAGTGACTGACCAGCCTAATCGGACGTTCTCAGCATCCGCAATGGCTCGAAAGCGGATCAGGGCGTCGTCATCGACGATGAGAGCGTGAGGCTCATCGCCCTAAGCAACATGGGTCACAGAGTCCAAATCCTATTTTGCCGGACAAGTCTCCCCCGACGAATTCCTGATCCCGGCAAGCCGATCGCGCTCCGGATCGGGATAGGGCCGAATGCATGCTAGGCTGCGTCGGAATAGCTGGCGCGCCGCGCGGACGTGAAGAATTGAGAGGGCGATTCTTTGGTCGAGCTTCGTATTCGCCACCGTACGACATACCTTTATCGCCAGCCGGTCAGCCTCGGACCGCATCGGCTGATGATGAGGCCGCGGGAGAGCCGAGACCTGCGCCTGCTGTCGAATGACATCAGCCTATCGCCGGACGCGACTCTCACCTGGGCCTACGACGTCGCCGGCAATGCCGTGGCGACCGCGACGTTCGGGTCGTTGGCCGAGCGCCTTGTCGTGGAGAGTGTATCGCGGGTCGAACTCTCGGCCGCGGCCTATCCGGTCTTTGCCATCGCCGGTTCCGCCATCACGTTTCCCTTCCGGTACACCGACGACGAATGGACGGACCTCGGCAGTCTGACGGTTCGGCAGTATGCGGAGGAATCGCCAAGCCTGAGGGCCTGGGCGCAAGGGTTCGTGGCGGCCTATCCGACCGACACGCTGTCCCTGCTCAAGGACCTGAATGCGGGGGTCGGCAGCACCATCGTCTACCGGGTTCGGGAGGACGAAGGTACGCAGTCCCCGAGTGAGACCCTGTCCCTCGGGGTGGGTTCGTGCCGGGACTTGGCGACGCTCCTCGTCGAGGCGGTGCGCAGCCTCGGCTTCGGAGCCCGGGTCGTCTCAGGCTACCTCCATGACCCGTCGCGAACGTTGCTCGGCTCTGCGGATGCGGGAGCCACGCATGCCTGGGCAGAAATCTTCCTGCCGGGTGCGGGGTGGGTCACATTCGATCCGACGAACCAGAGCGTCGGCGGCGCGAACCTGATCCCGGTCGCGGTCGCACGCGACATCAGGCAAGCTATGCCGCTGGTCGGAAGCTTCGTCGGGCCGGCAGATGCCTTCCTGGACATGTCCGTAGAGGTCAGCGTCGACGGGTAGGCGCCATGTGCTGGTTGTCGAAGATGACGTCGAGGTTGGCATGCTGATGGTGATCTGCGTCTGTTGCATACGCTGATCCGGACAAGGCTCGCCGAGGGTCGATAGGGGCGTTCATCCTGCGTGGAGTTCCGACGGCGTTCGTAGTCGGCAGGGGCGATAGCGACGTCGGGATTGGTTCTTAAATCCCTTGACGGACAACGGACGCGAACGGCACGGCTCGCCGTCTAAGGTCGAGAATCCATACGATGACGCAGCGACGCGCCGTGTTCCTGTTTGAACTCGGCTCGCGACGCGCTAAGCGAGCGGTCATCATTGACGGCCTTAAAACCGTAAGGGCGGCGCGGAGCTGTCGTTAGTCTCAGCAGACCAATCCACCACTCAGCGGTGCTCCAAAGCGCTCTCCAACCAGCCGCATCGCGGCATGCCGGAGAGCGCTTTGGGTCTATTTGGCAGGTCAGAAATCCATCCCACCCATGCCACCGCCGGCAGGCATGGCAGGAGCCTCCTTACGCGGAGCCTCGGAAATCATCGCCTCGGTGGTCACCAGCAGGCCGGCCACGGAGGCAGCTCCCTGGATCGCTGCACGGACTACCTTGGCCGGGTCGACGATGCCGGCCTGGATCATATCGACATACTCTTCGGTCTGGGCGTTGAAGCCGAAGGTCTCCGACGAGGTGTTGTCGGTGATCTTGCCGACCACGATCGAGCCCTCGACACCCGAGTTCTGGGCGATCTGGCGCAGCGGGGCCTCGAGAGCCTTCAGCACGATCTTGATGCCGGCCTGGACGTCGGGGTTGTCGTTCGAGAGGCGCTGAACGGCTGCCTTGGCGCGCAGCAGCGCGGTGCCGCCGCCCGGAACGATGCCTTCCTCGACCGCCGCGCGGGTGGCGTGCAGCGCATCGTCGACGCGGTCCTTCTTCTCCTTGACCTCGACCTCGGTCGAACCGCCGACGCGGATCACCGCGACGCCGCCCGCGAGCTTGGCCAGACGCTCCTGCAGCTTCTCACGGTCGTAGTCCGAGGTGGTCTCCTCGATCTGCGCCTTGATCTGCGAGATGCGGCCCTCGATGTCGGACTTCTCGCCCGCGCCGTCGATGATCGTGGTGTTCTCCTTCTCGATGCGCACGCGCTTGGCGCGGCCGAGCATGGGGAGCGTCACGTTCTCGAGCTTGATGCCGAGATCCTCGGCGATCATCTGGCCCTTGGTCAGGATCGCGATGTCCTCGAGCATCGCCTTGCGGCGGTCACCGAAGCCCGGCGCCTTGACGGCCGCGATCTTCAGGCCGCCGCGGAGCTTGTTGACCACCAGCGTGGCCAGAGCCTCGCCCTCGATGTCCTCGGCGATGATCAGGAGCGGCTTGCCGGTCTGGACCACGGCCTCGAGCACCGGCAGCATGGCCTGGAGCGAGGAGAGCTTCTTCTCGTGGATGAGGATGTAGGGGTCCTCAAGCTCGGCGACCATCTTCTCCGCGTTCGTGATGAAGTACGGGGAGAGGTAGCCGCGGTCGAACTGCATGCCCTCGACGACGTCGAGCTCGGTCTCGGCGGTCTTCGCCTCCTCGACCGTGATCACGCCCTCGTTGCCCACCTTCTGCATGGCGTGGGCGATCATCTCGCCGATCTCCTTGTCGCCGTTGGCGGAGATCGTGCCGACCTGGGCGATTTCTTCCGACGAGGCGACTTTGCGTGAGCGTTCGCCGATATCCTTCACGACTGCGGCTACCGCCAAATCGATGCCGCGCTTCAGGTCCATTGGGTTCATTCCGGCGGCGACGTACTTCACGCCCTCGCGGACGATGGACGCGGCCAGCACGGTCGCAGTGGTGGTACCGTCACCGGCCGTATCGCTGGACTTCGAGGCCACTTCGCGCACCATCTGGGCGCCCATGTTCTCGAACTTGTCGGCGAGCTCGATCTCCTTGGCGACCGTCACACCGTCCTTGGTGATCCGCGGGGCGCCGAAGCTCTTCTCGATCACGACGTTGCGGCCCTTCGGGCCGAGCGTCACCTTCACCGCGTTGGCGAGCAGTTCGACGCCACGCAGCATCTTCTCGCGGGCATCGACCGAAAAGCGAACGTCTTTGGCGGACATGGTGGGGCGCTCATCATCTGTCGTTTGACCCCGAGGCACGCCACAGCGGGCGCCTCAAAGGGCAGGTCGAGGATCAAGGCCGTTGCGGCCTGATCCGAGCTAGGCGACGACGCCCAGGATGTCGGATTCCTTCATGATCAGGAGGTCCTGACCGTCGATCTTGACCTCGGTGCCGGACCACTTGCCGAACAGGACGCGGTCGCCGGCTTTCACGTCGAGTGCGTTGATCTTGCCGGCCTCGTCCCGTGCACCTGGCCCCACGGCGACGACCTCACCTTCCTGCGGCTTCTCCTTGACCGTATCGGGAATGATGATGCCGCCCTTGGTTTTCTCTTCGCCTTCGATGCGACGGAGCACCACGCGGTCGTGCAGCGGACGGAATTTCATTGTGAGATCCTGATCGTTCCCAAGCGAGATCCAACCGACATGGTTGGCGCTGTCGCGGGAGAGGTAGCGGCGAAGAGGAGCATCGCGGCCCGATCGATGCACCTTAGCACTCGTCATACGGTAGTGCTAATCCTATTCCGGCAACCAAATCCGCGTTTTCACCTGTCGGGATACCTCGTAGAAGCGGGCGCATCAGTTCAAACATTACAGCTGCACGCCGCCTGATTCAGTCCGCTGATACTGTCACGATTCGGGTCATTCTCCCGCAGCTACACGTCCCGCCGTGCTCGTCGGTGTACCCGTTTAAGCCATCGCCGTTGGCGGCCTAGATGCCGCCGCTCTGCTGCGACACGACGTCGAACACGTTGGCGGTGAGCATGCTGGGTGCGTACGGCTTGGCCATGAAGCGCGCGCCTTCTGGCAAGTCGGCGGCTTTGGGGTAGCTCTGGCCTGACACGATCAGCAAGCTGATCTCGGGCCACCGCGCCGAGACTGCCTTCGCCAGCTGATAGCCGTTCAGGTCGCCGCGACACATATCGACGTCAGTGATCATCACACGCACGTCGGTGCGAGTCCCGAGTACGCCAAGCGCCTCGCCAGCGCTGCGCGCTTCGAACACGACCATTCCGGAATCGCCCAACATCTGGGCCATGTCCATCAGCTGCACTGCATCATCGTCGACGATGAGGACGCCGAGCTGGTGCAAGGCCAACTTTGCCCGTTGGTTTAGAGCAGCGGGGGCCGTCATGATCCGGACGGCCCGCTTAGGTGGCTTGAGAGGGTGGTGATTCGGGAGCCGACCATTCTCACCGCCTTGCGCAGCTGCGCGTCCGTCACGCCGAAACGCTCGGACCAGGCAGCTCGAACGACGTGATCATGAATGTCGATATGGATGGCGGCGCGACTTTGATCGGCTGTCGAGCTGAACGGCATGGGAGCTTCGCGACTTCTCACGAAGACCGCGCCTCAGGTATTCTGTTGGATGGATGATTGCCAACGTGGGACAACCGGCAGGGTTGCATCGTTCCCTCGCCGAATGCTGCCACCTCTTCGCGGACTGACAGCGGCTCCCAATCGCGGCTTCAGCGACGGATGAGCGACCGTCGTAGATCCATGCAGATCGAGGCCCGCGTTCGCATCACACAATACGATGTGACGTGTATGCTTAGCGCGCAGCAGGAGCGACCATGAACTACACATTCGAGTTTTACCGCATCAGGCCGGGCGATAAGGCGCATGCCACGCTAGAGCGAATCCAGCAGGAGGCATCGGATCTGGATGCCGCGATGATGAAGGCTCGTTCTTTGTTCGGGTCTTTGGACCTCCCGCAAAAGCCTGATGGCGTTCGCATTCTCGATGAAGGCGGAGCCGAGGTCTTCGTGTGGAACCCGGGAGGACACTGAGGCCGGCCGGATCTGAAAAATCACGGGCAGCATCGCAGCCAGGTCTGATCACGGCTGGCGAGGCATGTTGCCGCTCCGCAAAGCTGGGGCCAACCAAATATGCGATGCCGCCCAACATGCAGCGTAGGGAAGGGTTGTTAACCTAGTCTCAACAGTTGGTCACGCTCGCGCGGCTCCTCATGGCGGAGTATGCTTGGCGCCAACTGAGGAATATGGGACCCGGAATGCGCACGCTCGAGCTTTATGCCAGTCCTGATGGAGACCGATGGGACTAGATGCGCAGTTTTAAGGGCGGCCTCGCTTTCGTCCGACACTCGGCCAACGAGGCGTTCGGTGAAACCGTCACTGATATCGACCTCGGCTCATTCCCAGCCCTCGGCCCCGACAACCCTGAGCATCGCGAGAGTCTTCCCGGAGAGGTATCACCCAGCAGAGCCACGCCGGCGGTCGCCGAGATCCTGTCACGCCGTTTAGATTCCCACGCTCGCAGCACCGGCTTCAGCCGCCTGTTTGACGGTTGCCCCCCTGCGCAGCGCCTCGGCTATTGTGGACGATGCTGTGTCGATCGCGCCGGCCCGCTCGTCCCCGAAGTCACGCATGCTGTTTGTCTCGGTACCCATCCGCGCATGGAAATTGTCGGGGAAGCGCGCGTCCATTCGCATCTTCAGGATCTTCGTGGCGGCGCGATAATCGTCATCGAAGTTCCTGCTTCTGGTCGCGGTCTGGCCCCTGTAGGCTCCTGCCTCGTTCTCTTTTCCAATCGAGGTGCTTCTACGCTGCCCCCCACTGCCGAAGAGAAACTGGACGATTTTGGAGAGCAGCCACATGAGTGAGTTCATCGGAGTGTCCTGAACGGGCAGCAGCGGCGGTGCCTTTTCGGAGGCAACGCATACCAGCTAGCTTCGGGCTCAGAGGCGCCGCCATGATGCCCGCTGAGCAGTAGAGCCGAATGGCAGGCCCACGAGGCGGGGCAGCGAGCGAGGCAGACTGAGTGCGTCCGGTCATAGAGGCTTCAAGCCGACTAATTTTCTTCCTATGTTATACAGTCGCTTCTCGTCCTCATGCGCGCATCTTGAAAGATTCGAAATTTTGTGATTATCGCGCTGGCCGTGTTTATAAGATTGTATTACAGCATCCATGTGCCGTGAATTGTCTCTGCTGAAGGCTGCTTTCAGGTCGTTGCGGCCTTGAACATTTTCCCCCGAATTCAAACTCCAATCCAAGTCCTCTTTGACCGCCTTCCAATTTGCAGACATTTATTCCTCCCGTGCCCTCTTGTGGAGCTATCGGAGAATACGCTCGTTTTCGGTTCCGTCGAGTCGATGAGTATCCGCTGTCGAGTAGCGGGGGCCGTGCGCTGATCTCACTTGGTGCGAGGCAAGAGATTGCCACCTACCGAGACAATGGCATGCCCGCGCCATGATGCAGAGGCCTGCATTGGAACGGGAGCCGCCCGTAAGTTGGGGCCCAGGAAGGCGAAAACGAGGTGTTCGGCGCTGGTAAGCAAGCGCACTTCGGGCACGGCGACCGCCAGCAGGACCCGGAAGGCGGCATGACCGGCCGGGTGGACGAACGGGCCGGCCGCCCATTCGGCTTTGTCCTGTCCGAGGACGAGGGCCGGCGCGAGTGCATCGGTCGGTCGCTCTCGTCGGAGGGCTTCGATGTCTTGGCGTTTATCGACGTCGGCAGTGCGCAGGCGTAGCACGACGAGGAGACGCCGGAGGTCGCGATCGACGCCGCCGCGGCCGGTCACGGATTAGAGATCGTCGCCGAAATCCTCGCTGCGCGGCGGGCGCATAATGTTAATCGCCTGATCTCGCTGTCGGACGGCTTCGAAGCTGGGACCTACTTCGCCGCGCACTGCTTCAGCGTGAAGGGCTCGCATCGCCGAAGTGACGGCGTCGAGCCTACTCGTCTGCGACTTCGACGGGCATGTCCGTGAAGGGAATAGGAAGCCGGAGGCGACGGCGTTCCATATCCATGACCGGCCTCACCGATCTCGTCCAAGGGCGCGAGCCGAATTCCAGCGCAAGCCTTCCGATGCCGCCCGCAATGGCTTCAAGCGGAACGCACGAACCGACCAGTGGGAAGTCTCGCCCGGAGTGCTCCCAGAGCCTCGTTGGCGGCCCTTTGCCCGCTGTCGTGGGCCCCGTGGGCGGTCGTGAAATCGAAGGGGTGCGTCGCCTCGCCCGCGAAGAACAGCCGGTCCTCGAACGGCCGGGCCAGCCGCGCCCTCGCGTTCGATTGCCCCGGCAGGGCGCAGCTATAGGCGCCGCCGATGGACGCCATTCGGCTCCATGACGTGGCCGCAAACGGTCGGAGGGTCGAGGCCACATCACTCCCGAACAGGGCGCCCAACTCGGCCGTAGCGTGGGCGAAGCCGGCGGCCGGGCCTTCCTCCTCCAAGATGCGGGCTCCTTCGCCGCCGAGGAACGCCTCGATGACCGGCCAGCCGTTGGGCCGGATGGAATACGCGGCTGACCGCGCGTCGCGCAGGTTGCCGTAGGCGTGCGAATCCGGCTCGAAGGCGGCGTCGCGCCCGATCTCAAGGAAAACCTTCTCGTTACGACCGAGCGGCAGGGCGGCGGCCGCATCGCGCCAGGGCTCGGTTCCCGGGGGCAGGCGGATGGCGTCGCCGGCCAGGACCGCGGTCGAGACCGTGAGGATGGTGGCCTTGGCGCGGACGGTGCCGGCGCGCGTCGAGACGGCGACGCCGTCCGCCGTCAGTTCGATCCGGCCGACGGGGGTCGCCAGACGCAGCACCACCGAGGGCGGGAGGCTGGCCGCGACGAGCGTGCCGTAGCCGAGCGGCAGGTTCCAGTTCCGGCCCGTCGAGGCATCGTCGTAGGCCACGTAGTCGGTGGCAGAGATGCGCTCCGGCGCGACCCCGCTCATGAAGCCGGCGATGGCTCGCACGTAGGCGTTCCACTCACCCCCGGGCTCCAGGGCATCGCTCGCACGGTCGCTGCCCTGCGCGACCGCCCGGAGCCGCTCCTCCCAATCGCCGAACGCCTTCCGAGCCGCCTCCTCGTCGTCCTCGTCCCAGGCGATGCCGGGATGCGCCTTCGCCCACGGCGGGTCGGTCCGGTCGACCGGGAAGCCCGACGCCTCGGCGATGTCGACCCAGGCGTTGCGGTCGCCCGAGTGCAGCCATTCGCAACCGAGGTCGAGCGGATAGCCTCCGAGATCCTGGGTGAAGGCGCGGCCCCCGAGCCGCAATGACGCCTCAAGCAGGATCACGCCCACGCCGCTCCTCGCGAGGTGCCGCGCCGCGCCGATTCCGGCGGCTCCTCCGCCTACGATGATGACGTCGAAATCGCTGGCCATGTGGACGTAGGTGAGACCGACCGTCGGATGACACAAGCACCGAGGGTCGCGGAGAACGACCTGTTGAAGCCGATGAACGCTACTCGGGCTTACGCGCTGGGCTGTTCGAACGTCCTGTGTGGATGGCTCCCGCATTGCAAGTGGCGAATTGAGCTTCTGACGCGTTGGTCGGGTGCAGTCTTGTGTCCGGCTGTTGATGCAGTCGTTCATGTTGACCGCTGGCCCCGATGGTATCCGCGAGCTGGGTCCCACTCTGCTTTGCGGGCTATGACGCCCTGGACAGGCGGCGGGGTGTCCCGGCTCCCGGTCTGACCGGTTCGCCATCAACTCTCATCGTCCTCGCAACCTGGAAACGTCTCCTCTGCGTGCTGTCAGGCGGCCGTAGCCGCCGGTGCGCGGTAGGTGCCGCCGCGGGTCATGATCGCCCAGGCGACCCGCGCCGTGCGATTGGCCGCCGCAACAGTCACCACATGCACCGGCTTACGCTGCAGCAGCGCCGGCAGCCGCGGGTCGACCGAGGTCGGTGTCGTCTTCGCACGCCGGATCAGAGAGGTCATGCCGACTACGAGCAGCCGGCGCAGGTAGCGGTCGCCCATGCGCGAGATCCGGCCCAGGCGCTCCTTGCCGCCGCTGCAGTTCTGCCGTGGTGTCAGGCCCAACGAGGCCGCGAACTGCCGACCGCAGCGGAAGCGTTCGGGCTCGCTCACCGAGGCGGCCAACGCGGTTGCCGAGACGATGCCGACACCCGGGATCGTCGCCAGGCGCTGCGACAGGTCGCTGTCCCGATGCCAGGCGAGCAACTCCTTCTCCAGTCGGGCGAGTTGGATCTGCAAGGCACCGATCTGATCGGCCAGCCCGGTCACCACGCGCTGGGCTAACGGCGGCACCTCGGCCGCGTCTCCGGCCGAGAGCCGGGCCGCCAGTTCGAGCGCGTGCCGCAGGCCCCGCGCCATCTCGATCCCGAACTCGGCGAGCAGGCCGCGGATCATGTTCACCAACTGCGTGCGTTGCTTGACCAGCAGGTCGCGCGTCCGGTGCAGCGCCAGCGCCGCCTGCTGCTCGGTCGACTTCACCGGCACGAAGCGCATGCTGGGGCGCGTCACCGCCTCGCAGATGGCAGCAGCGTCGTTCGCATCGGTCTTGCCGCGCTTCACATACGGCTTCACGTAAGCCGGCGGCATCAGCCGCACGTCATGGCCGAGCTTCATGAGTTCCCGGGTCCAGTGGTGCGCCGTGCCGCACGCCTCCATGCCGACCAGGCAGCGCGGCAGCTTGGAGAAGAACGGCACGACCTGTGCCCGCCTCAGAGCCTTACGAACGACGACGTGCCCAGCTGCATCGACGGCGTGAACCTGAAAGATGCTCTTGGCCAGATCGATGCCGACGGTGGTGATCTCCATGAGAATGGCTCCTGCATCTGCGTGGCTGCTGTTCGACAGCAACCACATCTTGGCACCGAGATGCCGTCTGTCGGAGCGGGAGCCATCCACCCCATCTGCTTTGGAGAAAGTGGGAGAGTCGGCTCAATGGCCGGGATAGGCGCAAAGCCGAAGGTCCGGTTTTGCCCGGCCAGCCGATCCGGCGTGGCGTAGTCTGGCCGAAAGCTGTCGGTCCGCTTCGGAGCGGTGCTGCCGGAAAAGCAGACGGCCTCCTACCGACCCAAGGCAGCCGTTGAGATGGCCGTCACCGCTCCCCGAAAGCAGCCATTCGCCAACACGCCGTTAGAGTGAGCTCGTGCCAGGAAGACGACCCGAGTTTTCTGCCTTGAACTAAACCGGAGGTCTCTCTCACCTCCGTCAGCCGTGGACGCCTTGTTCTAACAATTCCTGCGCGCGATACATGAGTGATGGCCGCACGTCTGACCATTTCCGTCTCCCTCAGCCCTGAGCTGCATGCCGCCGCCGAGCGCATGCTCGCCTCCGGGCGTTACGGCAATCTGAGCGAGGTGTTCCGCGCGGCGCTCCGCCTACTCGATAAGCGTGAGCGGAGCTTCCAGCTGCATTGCGAGACACTCAAAGCGACGCAGTCCACACACCAGGCCCTGAGCGCGTGAGCGCCGGGCTCTCACTCGAACGCTCCTGCCTCGCGGGCGGCGGCGAAGCTGGCGAGCGGCTGCGCGCCCTCGACTGGTCCGGCAACTCGCTCGGTCCCGTGGAGCGCTGGCCGCTATCGCTGCAGTCGGCCGTGCGCATCGTGCTGAACTCGGCCTTCCCGATGATGCTCCATTGGGGACCGGACCTCGTCACGATCTACAACGACGCCTACGCGCCGAGCCTCGGTCGCAAGCACCCCGGCCACCTTGGTCAGCCGGCACGGGAATGGTGGTCGGAGATGTGGGACCAGCTCACGCCCATCTTCGACCAGGTGCTCGCGGGACAGCCCTACCTCGTCGAGGATGCCCGCTACACTCCAGACCGGGACGGCACGCCGCAGGATGCCTTCTTCACCCATTGCCACAGCCCACTCTGGGACGATGCGGGGCGGATCGCCGGCGTCTTCCTGGTCGTAACGGAGACGACACGACGGGTCACCGCCGAGCGCGATCTCACCCAGCTTAACGAGAGCCTCGAACGGCAGTTCGCGGCCGTCCAGGCCAGCGAGATCCGGCTGCGCGAGAGCGAGCAGCGCCTCGACGCCCTGATCCGCTCGTCCTCCGAGGTACGCTACTCGATCAGCGCGGATTGGGGCGAATTGCACCAGCTCGCCGGCGGCGGCTTCATTCCCGATACCGACGCGGCTAACGCGAACTGGCTCGACGAGTACATCCCGGAAGAGGACCGTGCGGCGGTGCGCGCAGAGATCGAGCGCGCGATCCGTACGAAGGCTGATTACCGCCTCGAACATCGGGTCAACCGCGTCGACGGCACGGTGGGCTGGGCCTTCTCGCACGCGGTGCCGCTCCTCGATCCCCAAGGCGAGATCACCGGCTGGCTCGGGGCCGCCTCCGACGTCACGGACCGGCGGCGTGCCGAGGCGGCCCTGCAGGCCCTGAACGCGACCCTGGCCGAGCAGGTCCAGCAGCGCACGCAGGAGCGCAACGGCCTGTGGGAGGTCAGCCGCGACCTGTTCATGGTGACCGACGGTGGCGGCGTGATCCTGAGCGTCAACCCGGCCTGGACCACGGTTCTGGGATGGGACCAGGGCGAGTTCATCGGCCGGACGACGGAGTGGCTGGAACACCCGGATGATCAGGTCAAGACGCGCGAGCAGGTCCCCCATCTCGCCGGGGGGCGGGCCACGCTGGCGTTCGAGAACCGCTTCCGCGCCAAGGACGGGGACTACGTGCACCTGTCGTGGACAGCCGTTCCCTCGGACGGCCTGCTGTACTGCTCCGCCCGCGACATCACCGAGAACGGCCGGCAGGCGGGGCTGCTGCTGCAGGCCGAGGACGCGCTGCGTCAGTCGCAGAAGATGGAGGCTGTCGGCCAGCTCACCGGCGGGGTGGCACACGACTTCAACAACCTGCTCACCGTCATCAAGTCCTCGACCGACCTGCTCAAGCGTCCCGACCTCTCGGCGGAGCGGCGTGCCCGCTACATCGCGGCGATCTCCGACACGGTCGACCGCGCCGCCAAGCTCACGGGTCAGCTCCTCGCGTTCGCCCGCCGCCAGGCCCTGCGCCCCGAGGTGTTCGACGCAGCGGTCAGCGTGCGCGCCATCGCCGACATGGTCGGCACCCTGACGGGCGCGCGCATCAGCGTTCGCCAGCAGCTCTCCGACGAGCCGTGCTTCATCAACGCTGATCCGAGCCAGTTCGACACCGCGCTGGTCAACATGGCGGTCAACGCCCGCGACTCCATGGAGGGCGAGGGTGAGCTGACCATCAGCGTGCAGCCGGCCGCGGGCATGCCGGCGGTCCGTGCCCACGAAGCCGTATCGGGGGCGTTCGTGAAGGTGTCGATCCAGGACACCGGCAGCGGCATCGCTCCGGAGAAGCTCGGGCGGATCTTCGAGCCGTTCTTCACCACCAAGGAGGTGGGTCAGGGGACGGGGCTGGGGCTCAGCCAGGTCTACGGCTTCGCCAAGCAGTCCGGCGGCGAGATCATGGTGGAGAGCGAGGTCGGCACGGGGACGACGTTCACCCTCTACCTCCCGCGCGCGGCCGAGAAGCAGGCTCGCGCCCGCCTGGAGGAGGACGCGCCGGCCATCGACGGCGGTGGCGCCTGCGTGCTGGTCGTCGAGGACAACCGCGACGTCGGCACGTTCGTGACGCAGACGCTGAGCGAATTGGGGTACCGGACCGACTGGGTTCTGAGCGCGAAGGCAGGGCTCGATGCATTGGCGCGAGACCCTGATGCCCACGACGTGGTGTTCTCGGACGTGATCATGCCGGGCATGAACGGCGTGGAACTGGGGCAGGAGATCGCTCGGCTGTACCCGCGCATCCCGGTCGTCCTGACGAGCGGATATAGCCACGTGCTCGCGCAGGATGCGGACCATGGGTTCGAGCTTCTGCAGAAGCCGTACTCCGTGGAGGCGCTGTCGCGGGTCCTAAGCCGCGCCATGCGCAAGCGCAGGAACGGGAGCACGAACCGACCGTGAAGCGGCAGCTTGGCCGGCTAGATGGAACCGCTCTGCTGCGCCACCAACGCAAACACGTTTCCAATAAGCGAACTGGGCGCACAGGGCTTTGCCAGGAACCGTGCGCCCTCGGGCAGGTCAGTGGCTTTGGGGCGGCTCTGACCGGAGACGATGAGCAAGCTCATCGCTGGCCACCGCGTCGCGACCACCTTCGCCAACTGGAACCCGTTTAGGCCTCCGTCGCCCATATCGACATCGGTGATCGTCATGCGCACATCGGTTCGGGTGGAGAGCACCTGTAGCGCCTCGTTGGCGTTTCGCGCCTCGAACACGACGATGCCGGCATCGGCGAGAGACTGCGCCATGTCCATCAGGAGTATGGGATCGTCGTCCACGATCAGGACGCCGAGTTCATGCGCGGCCAATGACGCCCGCTGATCCGGGGCAAGCGCAGCGATCACGATGTGGACGCCATGCGAAGATGGTTCGAGAGTGTGGTGATCCGCGAACCCACCATCCTCACGGCCTTGCGCAATTGCGCGTCGGTCACGCCATAGCGCTCGGCCCATGCGGATCGGACGGCGCAATCAGTGATGTCGATATGCGTAACGGTGCGGCTTTGAACTGGCATAGGACTAAAAGACATAAGCGATCTCCCGCGACTTCTCACGAAGATCGCGCCTCCTTGATCCGATTGAATGGATACTCATCCAACGGACGCCCGGGGCTTAGGTTGCAAAGGCTGTAACTGGCCGCCTCGACCCATTCGCGGCTTGAAAGCGGCAAGACTGTTCTCCATCCGTCTCAGACGTTCAGAGGCGCAGGGCTGCGGAGTTGGGCGCGCTGCTCGCGGGCGTAGAGGATTGGCGGCCTGCCGACATGACGAGCGAAGGCAGTGCTAAAGGTGCTGGCAGACCCGTAGCCCACGCGCTCAGCCACCTCCGCCACGCCAGCTCCCTCGCGACCAAGCAGATCCTTCGCCAGCGCGATGCGCCACGCCAGAAGATACGCCATCGGCGCGACGCCGACCTCGCGCCGGAACCGTTCGAAGAATGTCGAGCGCGACAGTCCCGCTTCTCGGGCCAGGGCCGCGACCGTCCAGGGAACGGTCGGGCGCTCGTGCATCTGGCGCAACGCGGCGGCCACGCGGTCGTCTGCAAGCCCGCGCAGGAGGCCCGAGGGCGCCGCCGGACCCTTGGTGGACCGAAGCGCCTCGATCAGGAGCACCTCCAGAAGCCGCGCCAAAATCACCTCGCGGCCGGGCCTGTCCTCCCGCGTCTCCTCGTTCACGAGGCCGAGCAGCATCGCTAGTCGCCCGACGCCGCGCACATGGACGAACCGGGGCAGGAGCGACAGAAGCAGGTCCACATCGTCGGAGGCGAAGGTGCAGTGCCCCACCAGCATGCGCAGGTCGGGCGGCACCTCGGGAGGGCCGAGCCGGAACACGCCGGGGCCGACCTCGACGGGCGGTGGCGCCCGCCCCACCGATGGCGCGACGAGGCTGGAGGCGGCGAAGGCGCTGGCGGCAGGGATCAGCACGAAGTCGCCGGCCGCGAGGACGATCTCCGCCTCGCCGTCGATCGCGAGGCGGCACGCCCCCTCCAGTACCGCGGCGTAGAACGGCTGGCCGTGGTCTTCGCGGCGCACGGTCCAGGCGCCGCCGGCCAGGACCAACTTGGAAAACGAGGCGCTGGGCTGAAGCAGCCCGACCACCTGGGTGAGCGGGTCGACCATTTCGGACGCTCGCTAATGAAATACGGACTTGCGCCCGTATCACGTCCGGCGGAGCGCTCCTATCACCCCGTGTGGGTCAAACGCGAGGTCCCCATGAACACGATCCTCATCACCGGCTGCTCATCCGGCTTCGGCCTGGAGACGGCGCGCCTGTTCCTCAACCGAGGTTGGCGGGTCGTCGCCACGATGCGTACGCCTCAGGCGGCCCTGATCCCGGAGTCCGACCGCCTCACCGTCCTGCCGCTCGACGTGACCGACGCCGGCAGCATCGCCCGGGCAGTCGCGGAGGCCGGGCCGCTCGATGTCCTGGTGAACAACGCGGGCGTCGGGCTGCTGAACGCCCTGGAAGGCCTGTCGATGGAGTCCGCCCGGGAGGTGTTCGAGACGAACACCCTCGGCACCATCGCCATGACCCAGGCTGTGCTGCCGCAGTTCCGGGAACGGGGCGCCGGTGTGATCGTCAACGTGACGTCAAGCGTGACCCTGCGGCCGCTGCCGCTGCTGGCGGTCTATACCGCGAGCAAGGCGGCGGTGAACGCCTTCACCGAGTCCCTCGCCCACGAGCTCGTGCCATTCGACGTGCGCGCCCATCTCGTCATTCCCGGCCGATCGCCGGAGACCGCGTTCGGGACCAACGCCCGCACCCGGATGGGGATGGATGTGCCCAGGGCCTACGGCGATCTGGCTGGGAGTGTCTTCGCGAACTTCCAGCAGGCGACGGAAGAGGTGACTCGGGCCTCGGACGTGGCCGAGGCGGTCTGGCGCGCGGCAACCGACCCGGCTTGCCCGATGCGCCTGCCGGCCGGCGCTGATGCGATCGCCTGGGCGGCGGCCTGACACGAACCCTCGAACGTCCGCTTCCGCTACATGTTTGAGCGGAAGCGGACTGGCAGATACCCACCGATTTTGTTGAAAACTCGAAGGTAGCGCTTCAAGCGTCATCAAAGTTGGCGCCCGGGAGAAAATTTGCCTCTTGCGGACGGCGCGACCCCATTCCTGCATTGTGTTCTAAGCGTTTAATATTAGGATCTTCACCGGCCGGAGCCGTTCACAAGGTGCAATCGGCCAGGTCCTGAGTTTTTCAACAAAATCCACCCTGAGCGGTCATTCGGTTTTCGACCCAGGGCGGACGCTCGGAGGGTTGTCGCGAGCGCCCGAGAGCGGACATAAGTTGCGTTAAGCTTTGTCCTCAGCGTGCATCCTTTGAAAGCAACTTCAGTTCGCGGACCGCTTTTGCGATCTGTACCTCAGTCAGCGACGAGTAACCGAACACGAGCATGTCGTCCCGCGCGTCGAGGTCGAAGTCGTACGCGGCCCCGCTGGACAGGGCGTAAACGCCGATGCCTCGCTCGCGTGCCATGATCTGGATCTTCCTGGCCGGCGGGAAGCCATTCGGCAGCCGCCAGACCAAGTGCAGGCCGCTCTCGGCACCTAGGATGACTGGCTCCTCGAACGTCTCCCGCAGCGCCCGAACGAGGCAGTCGCGCCGGGCTTTGTAGACCTGTCGCAGCCGGCGCAGGTGCCGGTCGAAGTGCCCCTCATTGATGAAGGTGGCCAGCGCGGCCTGCTCAAGCCATGCCTGACCGTTGCTCATCCGGGCCTTCAGCATCCGGGCCTCGTCCCAGAACATGCGCGGGACCGTGGCGTAGCCGATGCGTAGGCCTGCCCCCACCGACTTGGAGAAAGTGCCGACATAGAAGACGCGTCGTCCCCCATCGAGGCCGGCCAGGGCGGTCAGCGGCGGGCCGTCGTACCGGAAGTCGCTGTCGTAGTCGTCCTCGACGATATAGCTGTCGGTCTCCTCGGCCCATCGCAGCAGTTCCAGCCGCCGGGTCACCGGCATGAGCGCGCCGGTGGGGAACTGGTGCGAGGGCGTGACGTACAACAGGCTGCCCCGGTCCATGGGCAGAAGGTCCGTGCGCAGCCCGTCGCCGTCGACCGGTACCGGATGGATGGCTACGCCGGCGCTTCTGAAGATCAGGGAAGCCCCGAGGTAGCAGGGGTTCTCGATGCAGAGCTGCCGGGTGTGTGGCCTGAGCAGGTTGAACACCAGGTTGAGGGCGTCCTGCCCGCCCGTGGTCACGATGATCTGGTCCTCCGTCACCGCCACGGCGCGGGCACGCCTCAGGTGCGTGGCGATGGCTGCGCGGAGTTCCGGGAGACCGGCCGGGTCGCAATAGTCGGTCAGGTATACGGTCTCGTGTGACAGGAGACGGTTCACGATCCGCCGCCAAATGCGGAGGGGAAACCCCGCGGGATCGGAGCGTCCTACCCAGAAGTCGAGCGCCGGCCGGTCTCCGCCGCCGCCCGGCGAGCCGGCGAAGCAGAGCAAGGGCTCGCCGACTACGTCCGGGACCGGTCCATTGGTCGAAGCTTGGCCGCCACGTTGGATCAGCAGGAGGCTGTCCGGCGGGATCGGCTCTACGAACAGGCCGGCCGTGCCACGCGCCTTGACGTAGCCCTCGGCCGCTAGCCGCTCGTAGGCCGTGATCACGGTGTTGCGAGAGACGCCCAGGCGCTCGGCCAGCAGACGACTCGGCGGCAGCGCCATGCCGGCCTTTAGCCTCCCTTCCAGGATGATCTCCCGGACTTGGTCGAAAACCTGGACCTGCAAGGGTTTGGCGGAGGCCGCGTCCAGCGTGAGCGTTAGTTCCACCGTCACCCCATCATCGTCGGCGACCCGTCAGGACGCCCAGTCGGTACCAGCGCCCACCGCTTAGGACCTGCCCAGTCAGGCGCGACAAAACGGTTGGCACCATCGGTCGCGCCTGTTTTGGCCCTTTTACCTGACCAAAATTTGGAATTGCTTGCAGCTTAGTGCACCCTAGGAACGGGTCGGGCACGTCATCCGGAACGCCAAGAAGGCCGGACGTCCGATCGCGGAGGACCCATGAACGAGATCGTCAAGCCGGATTCTCTGATCGTCTCCGAGGCCGAGAGCCTGACGGAGACCTTCTTCGGGGGCTGCCCGCACGATTGCCCCGACACCTGCTCGATGCTGTTCGACGTCAAGGACGGCCAGCTCCAGGGCGTGCGCGGCAATCCGGATCACCCGATGACCCGCGGCGGTCTCTGCGTGAAGCTGAAGGATTACGAGAAGCGCCACTACCACCCGGACCGGCTGCTCTACCCGATGAGGCGGGTCGGCCCGAAGGGCTCGAAGCAGTTCGAGCGGATCACCTGGGACGAGGCGCTCGACACCATCGTGTCGCGCTGGAAGGCGATCATCGACCAGTACGGGCCGCAGGCCATCGCGCCCTACAGCTACCTCGGCAACCAGGGCCTCGTGCACGGGCTGAACGGCGGCGACGCGTTCTTCAACCGCATGGGCGCCACCGTGACCGAGCGCACCTTCTGCGGCGAGGGCTCGTGCACCGCGTGGCTCCTCACCGTCGGCCCGACGGCCGGCCTCGACCCGGACAGCTACATCCACTCCAAGTACATCGTGATCTGGGCCTGCAACTCGGTCAGCACGAACCTGCACCACTGGGCGATCGTGAAGGACGCCCAGAAGAAGGGCGCCAAGGTCGTGGTGATCGATACCTACGCGTCGCGCACCGCCAAGGCCGCCGACTGGCACATCGCGCCGAAGCCCGGCACGGACGGCGCGCTCGCCATGGCGCTGATCAACGCGATCATCGCGCAGGGCCTCGTCGACCAGGACTACGTCGACAATTACACGGTCGGCTTCGAGGAGCTGAAGGAGCGGGCCGCGGACCGCACGCCCGAATGGGCCGCGGAGATCACCGGCGTCTCCGCCGACGACATCCGCAAGCTCGCCCGTGAAATGGCCACCGAGCAGCCGGTGGGCATCCGCATCGGCGTGGCCCTTGAGCGGCACTATGGCGGCGGCCAGACCATCCGGGCGGTCGCCTGCATCCCGGCGCTCACCGGGGCGTGGCGCCATGTCGGCGGCGGCATCACGCAGTTCGGCGTCTGGGAGCACCCCTACAAGTTCGACGTCATCTGCCGCCCGGACCTGATCCCGGAGGGCACACGCGTCGTCTCGAACCTCCAGATCGGCCGCGCGCTCACCGGCGAGATGAAGCTCGACCCGCCGATCATGTCGATGATGTGCTGGAACTCGAACCCCGTCACGCAGGCGCCCGAGACCGACAAGATCGTCGAGGGGCTGATGCGCGAGGACCTGTTCATGGTCTCGGCCGAGCACTTCATCTCGGACACGGCCTCCTACGCCGACATCCTGCTGCCCGCCACCATGGGCGCCGAGATGGAGGACATGATCCTGTCCTGGGGCCATCTCTACCTGACCTACAACACCAAGTGCGCCGAGGCGCCGGGCGAGGCGATCCCCAACAACGAGATCTTCCGCAGGCTCGCCGCGCGGCTCGGTTTCGAGGAGGAGAACTTCAAGTGGAGCGATGCTGAGTGCCTTGAGCACTACGTCGACTGGAACGCCCCCGCCTGCGAGGGCATCGACCTCGCCTACATGCGCGAGCACGGCTTCGCGCGCCTCAAGGTCGGCACGCCGGACGACCGGGCGCCGCATCGGGAGGGGAACTTCCCGACGCCGACCGGCAAGTGCATGCTGAAGGTCGAGGGCGCCACGAACTTCGTCGCCCCGCCGTTCCGGCAGATGTACGAGGGCTTCCAGCCCGGCGAGGCGCTGGACCCGCTGCCGGACTACCTCGGTCCGCGCGAGTCGCACACGAACGATCCCGAGCTCGCCAAGCGCTATCCGCTCAACATCGTCTCGCCGAAGAGCCACTACTTCCTGAACTCCTGCTACGCCAACATGGAGGACAAGCAGAAGGGCCAGGGCAAGCAGTTCGTGATGATCAGCCAAGCCGATGCCGACGCGCGCGGCATCCGGGACGGCGACCGGGTGAAGGTCGGTAACGACCGCGGCGCCTTCAAAGGCGTGGCGCGGATCACCGACGACGTGAAGGCCGGGATCGTGGTGGCGACGCTGGGCTACTGGCGCCAGCTCAACGAGGGGACGGTCAACAGCATCTCGTCCGGCGCCTTCACCGACATGGGCCACGCCCCCTCGTTCTCCGACAACCTCGTCGAGGTGTCGCGCGCGAACTAGCCGAACGGCCATCCGCGCCGGCACTTCCAGAGGGTGCTGGCGCGGATGGCATCAGCTACATGCGGCGCTTCAGGCAATGGGAAAGGGCGATCCAGGCATGGGCAACATCACGACGGTAGCAAGGGCCTTCTTCGACGCCTGCGAGACGGGCGGAGGCTGGAAGGCATGCGAGCGCTATTGTGCCCCAGACGCGACTTTCTCGGCCCAGGCCGATGCCCTGGCCAGCGTAACCTCACTGAGGGACTACACGGAGTGGATGAAGGGGCTCCTGACCTTCATCCCCGATGGTCGGTACGAGGTGCGATCCTTCGCGACCGACGAGGAGCGCCAGAATGTGGCGGCCTACGGGGTCTTCCACGGAACCCACACCGGCGAGGGCGGCCCCTGCCCGCCAACGGGCAAGTCCACGTCGACCGACTACGTGTATGTCATGCAGTTCGAGGGTAACCGGATCGTAGGTTTGACAAAGATCTGGAATGACGTCCGGGCCGTGAGAGAGCTCGGATGGGCTTAATTACCTCAGCAGCGAGCCTCGTCCTCCACCAATCCGCGTGACGAGGCCGCCAGACATATGCACCCGAGCTATACTAAGGAACCGCTGCTTTCCTTGTCGCCGGTTCCATAAGCGGAACAGCCGGAAACGACCCTTTTCGGACGTGCGCGAACTGGATCTGAGGAACCGGATCATCGAACTGCTGCACAACTTCCACCTGGAGTGCGGCGCGCGCATCCATAAGCTGCGAGTCTATGAGACCATGACCGAGCCGACGGGGCGCGAGGTCTGCGGCTACCTGCTGGTGCGCGGTTCGCTCCACGCCCATGCCTACGCTCTGGCGCTGAAGTAGCTCACCGGGGTGGCCATCGAGCAGATGCTGCCGACGCCCAACATCGACCTGTCGCGCATCCCGGAGTGTCAGAAGTACCTCGACGAGGGCAAGCACCGGCGGCTCTACACCTTCAGCGAGCATGACTACAAGGAAGCGGCTGGCGTATGGTCGAACGACGAGGTGGCGCTCCTAGGCGACCCGCCAGGCAATCTCGAAGTCGTCGACAGCTACCCTGAGGGTGGCAAGATCCCGGAACTCGACGGCAACTACGGTGCGTTCGCGCCGGACTACGCGCCGGAGGAGATCTTCGAGATCGCGAGCAAACTCTACAAGAAGGGATGCTAAGTTAATCCAGGTAGGGATCAGGGTGGATCCCCTAGTGGTCTAAGCGTGCAGACGCCCCGCAGCGTGAGACCCGCGGGGCAAATCACATTACATGGGGGAACGACGCATGTGGTGGTGCCGATGGCGCTTCATGTGCTTCATACTCATCATAACCCGCTGGCCGCCCATCCGCTTCTGCGACGGGCTCTTCACGCTGCCCGGGTTGTTCATGTTGCTCTGGGCGCTGCCGCCACCAGCAGGCATCTGAGCGAGAGCCGACCCTGTGACTGCGAGCGACAGTGCTGCAGCCAGCGCGAGTGTCTTGATCGACATGGCGTTTCCTCCAGACGGATCGTGTTGATCGGTCCCGGACCTAACGTGACCGCGATCAACATCGTTCAAGTTCCCGCAGAGGCTAGTTACGGATCCCGCCGCCGCAGGCGCAGAGCCAGGATCAGCGCGCCAGGCCAGAACACGACGCTAAGCAGGGCAACCGGAACGATGGGGCGGCCCTTCCACCAGACGATCGCGACCGGCAGGAACAGGACTGGGATCGCCGCCGTGAGGAAGGCCCAGAACTCAAGGTCGGATAGGTCCATGGGCGATCCGTAGCATCCTTCTAACGCTACGCTTTCTTCATCTTCGGTGGCACAGTGCGACCACCAGGCCGATCCGGCCCGAGCATCGCTACTTCTACCCCATCGACTGGGCGCAGATCTCAGCCGTGATCCGGTTCAGCCGGGCGAAAGGCTGCTGCGAAGGCTGCGGGCGGCCGCACGGACGGATGGTCTACCATCTCGGAGATGGACGCTGGTGGGACCCGGATACCGGCCGATGGCGCAATGGCTGGGGAAGGCGGTTCCGCATAGCCTCGGACGCCGACATCCTTGGGCTGATCCGTCAAACCCGGGTCGTTCTGGCCACCGCCCATCGGGATCACAACACCTCGAACAACGCAGATGCCAACCTCGCGGCCTTCTGCCAGCGATGCCACATGATCCACGAACGGCCGGAGCATCAGCCTAGGCGCTGGGCGCACGTTGTTCCGGCGAAAGGCCCTGGGCGACCTGTTCGGCAGCCCCTACGCCTAACGGCTGGCGAGCGAGGCCAATTCTGAGGACCTCTGCTCCGATCGCCGCGTTGAGCGATACACGCGCGGAGTTTTCCATGATCCTGCCAAACCCTACCCGTTTAGCTCTTACGGAAGCCGCCCTCGCATCAGCGGATCGGCTTTGGCGTGAGGAGATGCGCCGGATCTACGGGCCGGATGGGGTGCTGACCTATGGGTACGCGCCGGAAGGGCAGGGCGGCCTTGGTACGTCGCTGCGGCGAAGCTACGAGGCCCGGCGTGTCGCTGTCGCACTCTGGCGCAATGAACGCCATCACCACCGGTACAAGGCGGTAACACCATGCTGACCGGTAGCCTGCTGTGGCTCTTAGGGGTGCCGATCCCCGTCCTGATCCTGATCTGGTTCTTCTTCCTGCGAGGACGATAGGAGAGCGATCAGCATCATGTCCGAGCATGACAAGCCTGCGGGCGAAAGCGTCCAGCCGCCCACTGTACCGATCCCGGGTGTCAACATTCCGGATCCAACGACCGGTAGCGAGGATCTCGTCGAGGACGCTAAGCGCAAGCCTGACGATCCGGACAGAGCAGCCAAAGATGGCTTGGCCTAGGTAGCATCCGGCCGGCGACACGGCATCTCGCCGGCCGCGATCAGCGCACCGGCGATCGCCACCATCCGCCGCCCTTGATGTTGGGCGGCATCGAGGTCCTCCGACCGTGGCGGCTGGTTCTCCTTACCGACGATCGTGGATGCACCGTAGGGTGAGCCCGCCTCCAGCATCGCCTCGTCGGTGTAGCCGGTCGGCAGGATTACCATGCCCAGATGCGACATCGGAGCGTACAACGACAGCGTGACGACCTCAGAGCCACCGTGCGGCCAGGATGCCGCCGCGAAGGCTCCCCCGACTTTGCCGGCCAGAGCACCCCGCTTCCACTGTGGGCCGAGTTGGTCGAGGAAGTTCTTCACCTCGGTCGCCATCGCCCCGAAGTAGCTCGGCGTGCCGAACAGGATCGCGTCCGCCCATTCGGCATCGTCGTGCGTGGGCGCTTCGTACAGAGCGTTCTGCCGAGCCGCACTCTCGGTCCAGCCATCGACCTTGGCCATGGCTGCCGCATCGACGACCTCTCGCGCTCTGCGCACGCGCACATCGGCGCCGGCCTCTCGTGCAGCCTCGGCCGCGGCGGTCGCAAGCTTTTCGACGCTGCCACTGCGCGAGTAATAGACAATCAGCAGGCGTGTCGGATCGGATGTACGGTCAGCCATTGCGCGCCCTACGGATTAGCGCTGCGTGCCGCAGGCTGCGGATAAGACGGGTTGCCACCCGGAACAGCGGTGCTGTTGGACGACGACGTCGCGCTGCCCTGACCGCTCTCAGTTCCCGTGATCTGCTTGCGTGAAGCGCCTTGGCTCTGGCTCGCATAGTCCGGCGGCGAACTCGCACCCTGCCACATCATGAGCCCGGCCAGCGCTGCCAGCATCAAACCCACGCTGACGATCAGGACGTAGAGCGCCGGCCTGCCGCGCTTGCCTTGGCGACCGTCTTGCCCGGAGAGTTGTTCTGCCACCGATGAACCTCGCTCGCTCGATGATGCGAGCGCGTAGGTGCAACGGGCTGTTGGTATGAAAGGTCCGGCCCTGTGGCGCTTTGACTGCTGCGCTCCTGCCGATGATGCTATCATCTCAGGAGCTGCCAGCCGGCGCACCTGAGATGCTAACGAGCTGAACCTGACATTCAGCGCGATAAATTCACGGAGTCATCCAGATCCCAAGACCTAATGTCATTCCGATCGCGGCGATAGCTACGGAGAAGACCGGCACGGTCCACCTAAGACCGTCGCGCGTCTGATGTGTATCACGCACACGTTCCGACGCCGCTTCGTTCGCGCGAGCAAATTTCACGAATTGCGGTGTTGTGGGGGCCCCTCCTGCCTCATCGCATGTACCGAGTTGGGCCGCTCCAACATGCCCGTGATTGATCTTGCCCGCGCCCCGGAGGTTCGCAATCATCAGATCGGAGCGCGCGAGAGGCGCTGCCCGTCTAGTTCTGAACGCGTCTGAGTCGGTTGCTTGTTGCCCGGGCTGCGAGGTAGAACGTTACCTCTAGCAACTAATGCTTCACCTGACAGCGAAATTGGGCCGTTCGTCTTCGGATGTGCGCCGAAGATCTGTCCAGTCATCAGGATGGTTAGAGCCGCGCCCATCAGCCCCATACTGCAGATTACACCGTAAAATAGCGGCATCTTGGGGCCGCCGTGTTGCCCGTTCTGGCTGGAATGCCGCTCTGCCACCTGAAGACCTCGCTGATCCACAAATGCGGATCCGAGAGTGCAACAGGCACTTTACCGAATAGGTCCTCCGCTGCGACGCCATGGCAGTCGGGCCGCTCTATAAGCGAAGTGACAGCCCCGCGACCATGAAGCCGCGGGGCGATGATTTATCTGCCGCTTGGCGCTGCTTCGCTGCCGGTGGCACTGTTGCCCGTGCCACTGCCGGTTGGTGCACCGGACGTGCTGACGGGTGGGCCGCCGCTGGTCCCAGGTCCAGTACCCGTGGTCTTGGTGCCAGATCCAGTGCTCATGGATTTCTCAGAATTGCTCTTCACCGAGCCGGGGTTGTTCATGTTGCCCTCGGCGCTACCGCCGCCGGCTGCAGCCTGGGCCGTGGCGACACCCGAGAGCGCGAGCGTAAGTGCGGTTGCCAAAGTCAGCGTCCTCACCGACATCGACGTTTCACCAGATAAGCGGATCAGGTTCACCTTAGCAGTTGTCGTCGCCCGGCTTGACCGGCTGACCTTCGGGGGCCTTCTTCTCGCCCTTGTCGGCCATCGCGTTGGCGCCGACGTTGTTCAGCGCGCCGACTGTGCCGGGGGACTCGCCCTTCGCGCCCGGAGTCACCTTTTGGGTCGAGCCACCCTCGACGTTGGAGCTGGTGTCCTTCGTCGTCGGGCCCTTGCTGCTGGTCGTCGTACCGACAGCACACGGGGCCGCGAAAGAAGTTGTTGCCGTGAGCGCCAGGATGGCCGCAGCGCCGGTGAGCGTGATGAAACGAGACATGTTCCCTCCAAGTTTGAGGGAAGGGAAGACGTGGACCCGCGACGTTGTTCCTGGCTGGGACAATCAGAACAGGACAACCTAAGCCGCGCCCACGGTCATCAGGACAGCTGCGAGGATCACTAGAGGCTGTCTTGGTGCCCCGCTGATTGCACCGAGGATCAGCGTGGCTGCGCTGACGAACCCACCTCATCGTCCATCACATACGTAGGCTCGAACATGGCCAGCGCCTGTAGGCCTGCATGATCGTGGATGGTCAGGCGCCGCAACCGGAGTGTGATCAGCTCCATATCGCGCAACTCCTTCAGCGTACGGTTGATATGGACTGAGGTCTGGCCGAGAGCGTTCGCCATATCGGTCTGGGTCAGCAGCATCGCGCATGAGGCTCCGTCGGCCAGACCCACAGCGTCGAGCCGGGCGTGGAGCTCACAGAATAGATGCGCGAGCCGTTCGATGGCCGAGCGCCTGCCCAGGCTGACCGTCCACTCGTACTGGATCGCCGTTGCGCTCAGGCGCTCGCGGAAGAAGGCCTCTTCCAGCGCGGAACTGTGCGCCATCAGCTCCTTCATGGCAGACCCGCGGATCTGAGCGAGGCTGACTGGGGTGAGCGCGCCGATCGCGTGATGGACGCGGCGCTGATGGAACACCTGTGGGTCGCACGGATCGCCTGGCAGGAGCAGGCTGACGATCTGCCGTTGCCCGTTCGGGAGTTGCCGGTAACGGCAGGCCCAACCGTCGAGGATGACGTTGACGGAGCGCGGGTCGTCTCCCTCTTCCCGGATATCGGCGCGCGCCGCTATGGTCCGAGCGGGTGAGAGAGCCGCCGCGAGCTGCAGCCGATCGTCATCCGCGAGGCGGGCAAAATGCTCCAGTTTGCGCGCCAGCGGGTTGTCGAGATCGATAGACCTTGGTCGATCGCCGACGAAACCACCGGCGTCATGCTTGTTCATCGGCGAACGGACCCGTGGGCTGAGATCGGCGACCGCCGGTGACTCGACGGTCAAGTGAAGGTGGTCAGAACAAGCGACCTAGATCGGTCTAATCTTATCCTATAGCTGAGGACTCGGTTATCACGAACGCCATGTGAAACAGGACGAGGCCAGTATCGTCGCTGACCTCGATACGCCAGTCCTCGCCGAGAACGACGCGCTCCGCCTCGTCTTTCAGGATCTCGCCTGCCAGCCGGACAGCCTCCAGGCGGGCAGCCTTCCAGTCCGGCAACTCCGTCCCATCGTGATCAAGGCTGCTCACGCCGTCGTGGACGTTGAAGTGGTAGCGCGGCATCCATACCCCCGCTCGTCACTCGGCGGGGGCGACACGGACCCTCACTCGCAGCCCTGCCAGGATTAATCGCTACGATTGAGGCCAGGGTTCGTACAGTTGTGTCGATTACGATAGCATCTAGATCAAAGAAAACACGTTTTTACGGGGACTAAGCTCGAAAGGATGGCTCATTGAGCGTCTCGATCTCGTCCCGATCACCGAGGAGCCTGCGCGCGGACGCGATGATCTGGATCACCTCTCGACTGTCGCACTCGCGTCGCGCCAGTACTTCCAAATCGCGCAGGTAGGCGATCACCGGCTCGCGGGCGCGCCGGTTCCGCCGCAACACCGGCTCGACGGTTGCAGTGACGTGGTCGGCGAGCCCATCCCAGAACTCAGGCCCACACGCAGCCCCTTCCTTCATGCGGTGCGTTTCTCCCAGGAGCGGACCTGTCAGCCGTGAACTGAGGGGGACTAGAACACGGCCGACAGGACCTCCCGGCACGCGGCCGGTCCGCCTGTCCTGTGCAGAGGCAGCTGTTGCTGAAACTACTTGAGTTAGGCGGCAGGCTGGGTGCGACGGGAAACCGCGTTCGTCATACTGCCCGATCGCAGACCCTCAACGCATGGCTCCGCTCGAATTGCCGCCTGCGAGAATTCTCACAGGATCGCTTCGGAGGAAGTCGCCCGCCGCCCCTCCGCAGCCCTCTAGCGGTTCTGCTGAGTGCCGGCTGATGCTACGCTGGCCTCCGAGCGTGAATGGTATTGTCTGAGTCGACCGGACTATACGGTTTAGCCAACGTCAGGGTGCCACGCTCTTACCCAGCGCTTGCCATCTCAGCGCCGTCTCACGGCCCAAGACCTCCGGGAGAGTGGGCTGATGCAGACCGAGATGAACACGCCAGCCCTACAACCCATCATCGAACCCTGGCGCATCGCAGCGCTCGTGTTGATCGTCGTCGCCGCAATGCTGTTTGTGCATGCGATCGATCAAGCTACGGCGGAGATCTCAGATCAGCAGGCGACCACTCCCTAAACGGATCGTTGACCCCCGTTCGGTAGGGCTCCCACAGCGACCGGGTGATTGCCCGACGCCGGCAGAGCAGCGTGGCCTACTCTTCGGCGCCATGGGACCTCGTCAGTGTCGTCGCGTGTAGGCCCGCCCCCGTCGACCTATTGAAGCCGGGTTGTCTGCCTTTCGTGACATGGGCCAGCCGTCTGCCGCGGCCGAGAGATCTGGCACTGCCGAGCTTGCCGGCCTATCAGCGGGGCATGGCCAAGCGCGTGAAACAATTGCCTCAGGATCGAGGCTTCATCCTGTTCGACGTCGTGTTCGAGGACGGCAGCCGCGCCTCGAACAGGCGCATGCCGATGGAGATCCTGAGCGGCTTCGATGGTGATGAGCCGGCGCGCGACCTCATGCCGTAGCAGGAAGCTGAGATTGCCGTGAAGGCGAAGCGACCGCCGCGAAGTATCCAGAGCCTCGCACGCTCGCCAAAGCGGGAGCCGAGATCGACCTGAGATTAGCCACCGTTGGCACATGGCTAGCTCCCGCGAGGTGGATCGCTGCTGGCAGTGCTGTTCGATCTGACTGTGCGGCCCAAGTCACTACCTTGAGGGATGATCCGCCGCCATGGCCGAACCGCCGACCGTCGCCGACCTGCGCAGGGCCGGCATCATCAGCAGCCAGGAGATCGTCGCGGCGATCGACGTGTACCTGCGGGATCCGACCGCTGGCCCCTACCGGTTCGCTAGCGGACACAACCTCGACATCGCGGCCCTCGTGAACGCCACGCCAGCCTTTGAGGCGGTGGACCTATCAGGGCCAAAGGAGAAGGCATTTCGGATGGTGCTGACTGCCGCCGTCATGTCTGCTCAGCCGATCAAGCGCTGACTCCTCGGCCGCTCGGCCCCGCCCCGATCTGCTCACGGGGCGGGGGAGCGTCCGATCTCACCAGCGTGTGAGCCGAGCCGATACGCAACTTGGCTCGGAGGCAGGATGGCGGGCGGCGATTACCGGGCGGTGCCGGAACCCAGCTTGCGATTGTCCCACGTAGGGATGGGGGCCTTGAATGGCGCGGCGGGCGTGCTCTCGATGAGGAGCGCCAGCATCTCGGTTCGTGAGGTGAGCAGAACGGCTGGCGGTTCGCCCGTGATCATACGCCAGCGTTGAACGAAGTCGGCCACGGATAGGTCGGCCACCGCCGATGCGCTGGACGTCAGGAAGTCCTGTAGCGTCTGCGCCCGTTGGCCCATGCGGCTTGAACGGGCGTAATCCCGAGTCGGTCCATTCTTCCGCCTCGGATGGTGAAGAGAGCCTTGGATATCACGCACGAAAAAGCCCGCCCAGATGGGACCTGGGCAGGCTCTATGCGACTGCGTCGGCGAGGCCGCACTGTAACCGACCGTCGATGAACAACCTTTTCGCGTCGCAATGTGATCACGTGGTCACGTCGGGCAAGCCGTTCGATCAGCCTATCTTGGTATCAGCAGCCGTAATGCGATCGGGATGCGTGAGGCCTGGCGAGCTGCGAGGGTGCGTTCGCTTAGCGCAGAGTGTCTTGGTCACATAGCTCACCCGGTGAGGTTCCCTAAAACTACTGGCCGGAGCGAAGCTGACATGTGGTGGGTACACGCCAAGCTGCTGTTGGCCGCTGGCCTCGTGGCGCTTGCAGGCATCATCACCGTTGCGCGAGCCTTAGGACGCTTCCCCTGATTACTGCGGCGTAGAGGGAGCCCGCATGAAAGCCTCAGTCCGACCTGAACTCCTGAATTTGAGGTCGGACGAGTTCGCATGACCTTAGAAGCTCGTCAGATCCAAGCTGAGTTCAGTCAGCAAGCCGGGCAGAGAGGCTGTGGTACGCAGCGCCGACGCGCAGCGTCTGAATGCTAAGCCTCGTTCTGTTGCTGCTGCTCACCGTACTTCTGGGCGGTGGGGTGCTGCAGATCGAGCGTTATGGAAACGCACCTGACCGGAGTGACTGGCCACAGCTGGCAATCCTCACAGCCTTGGCGCTCATAGTTGCAGCCCGAGCCTTATGGAAATGAGATCGCGTCCTCTATAGCGCTGCGCGCCACAGGGCGGCTGCGTCAGCGAGCATGGAGAGCGGAAAACCGGAAGCCCACTCAAGGGCTACGGCCGGCGCGATCGGGTGACCATGCGGCCAGAAGCGACCTTGCCCAACATGGGTTGGCATATCGCGCATCAGAAAGGTTGATCTGTGTCTGTGCGACGCCCGAGGATGGGTGACAACGCAGCTATCAATCGCGGGCTTCGGCCTTGGCACGCCAGCGAGTGAGAGCGGCCGGCTCCCGCCTCGAACGGCGGAGAGCCCCGTGCGCTTTCACTTCAACATCTACAATGGTGTCACCGACCTCGCCCTCTCAGGGGCGAAAGCACTGGTCCTATCGGGTAGTTGGCTTTGATGCCGAGGCTCCTGACGGGCTGGCGGCTGACGCTCGGGGGGGCTCGTGTTTCTTCAACTCGTGGTGGTCCTCGCTATGGCAGCTGGCGGCTGAGACCGACGCGCAAGTTGTGTGAAAAAGTAGACTTTTTCAGATCGCATAACCTATTTCATCCACGCATCCGTGGTCAAAGACTCGGCAAGAGAAAAATTTCTGCGGGGCACGAAGGACTTATCGGCTCCGATAGGGGATCTAATTCTTGTGACAACTGCGACAGCGGGTAGCCGCGCTGCACCCGGACATGGTTCCGGCTTCATGTTACGCGTCCTCAGAACGAAGTGACGAGATGGCCTGTTGCATCCGCGGTTCGGTCCCGTAATGAGCCGAACCGATGGTGACCACTCCTGAGAAGCCCGCGATCCGCGGCCCGCGCACACCGGTCAGCGGTAGCGGCCCCGAGGGCGTCGTCGATCAGCACCACGACATCTTTTTCGCTGCCGTCGAGACGACGCGCATGCCTATGATCGTCACGGACCCGCATCAGCCGGACAACCCAATCATCTTCGTCAATCGCGCCTTCGAGCGGATGACAAGCTACACCCGCGCGGAGTTGATTGGGACGAACTGCCGGTTTCTACAAGGGCCAGAGACCGATCGGGAGACAGTCGCTGAGATCCGCGCCGCCATCGCCGAGCACCGCGAGTTCTCCACCGAGATCATAAATTACCGCAAAGACGGCTCCTCGTTTTGGAACGCCTTGTTCGTCTCTCCGGTGTTCAACAGGTCGGGCGATCTCGTGTACTTCTTCGGCTCGCAGCTTGACGTGTCGCGGCGGCGGGACGCCGAGGAGTCGCTGCATCAGGCTCAGAAAATGGAAAGCCTGGGCCAGCTTACCGGCGGCATCGCGCACGACTTCAACAACCTGCTCCAAGTCATCTCAGGCCACAACGAGGTGATGCTCGCGCTGATCGATCACCCGACCATCGATGTCGGACGGATGCGCCGTGCGGGCGAGGCCGTGCGCGACGCCAGCGAGCGCGCCGCCAAGCTGACTCACCAGCTTCTCGCCTTCTCGCGCAAGCAGCGCTTGGAGGGCCGCCTCCTGAACCTCAACGGCCTCGTACAGAACATGAGCGAGATGGCCGAGCGCACCCTCGGCGAGCACATCGAGATGCGGTTAGCCCTTGTTGAGGATCTCTGGAACACGCGCATCGACCCGACCCAAGCCGAGGTCGCGCTCCTCAACATCTTGATCAACGCCCGCGATGCCATGCCGGGCGGCGGCCGTGTTACGGTGAAGACCGAGAACCTGCTGATTGAGGACGAGGACAGCGCGCTATTCAAGACGGTCGGACCGGGGGCCTACGTCGTGGTCTCGGTTACCGATACGGGGGCAGGCATGCCGCCTGAGATCCTGGCGCGCGTGATGGAGCCGTTCTTCACCACCAAGGGTGAGGGCAAAGGCACCGGTCTTGGTCTCGCGATGGTCTACGGGTTCGCCAAGCAGTCGGGTGGATCGGTCAAGATCTACTCTGAGGTCGGGCACGGCACGACGGTGCGCCTGCTCTTCCCCGCGTCGGATCAGAAGATCGAGGACGAGCGCAAAGCCTCCCAACGCGCTGCCGATCGGCACGGCACAGAGACGATCCTGGTAGTCGATGATCGCCCCGACGTTGCGGCCACAGCGGGCACCATCCTGGAGGACTTCGGCTACAAGGTCATCATCGCGGATGGCCCAAGGGCAGCGATTGAGGTCCTCGACGACGAGGAACGCATCGACCTGCTGTTCACCGATCTGATCATGCCAGGCGGTATGAACGGCGTGATGTTGGCTCGTGCCGCCCGCGAGCGTCAGCCCAAGATCAAGATCCTGCTGACGACCGGGTACGCGGAGGCGTCGCTGGAGCGGACGGACGCAGGCGGTATAGAGTTCGAGATCATCAACAAGCCCTACAAGCGGCTGGAACTCGCCCGCCGCGTGCGTCGGGTTGTCGATGGCCCGACTGGAGTAGGATGAGAAACCGATTGTATCGGGGCTGTTGCCCGATTTGACGAGAAAAGCCCGCCCTGGTGTTCCAGGTGCGGGCTTGTTGCGACTGCGCCGGCGAGGCCGCACGTGAGACCGTACATCCGGGTCTCGGTGCTGCTCTTCCGACGCTCAGCCCCCAGCCGGTCGCTGACAGCTACCTCGGCAATTATGGTTAACGGATCGTTGCCACAGGCCGGCGCCTTGGCCGCGCGTGAACGGTGATGGACGGTCAGGCGGCCTTGCGTCGGCCCTTTCGCTCAGACTGGACCGCTTCTTCAGCCTGAGCAGCCATCGCCCCCGGGCGGCCGAGACCGATTGCCTTGGCGAGCGCAGAACGCTGCGCGGCATAACTCGGCGCTACCATCGGGTAGTCCGAAGGTAGGTCATAGCGGTCACGGTAGCTGCGCGGGTCGAGCCCGTGGCTGCTCAGATGGCGCTTGAGCGTCTTGTAGGGCTTGCCGTCGATGAAGCTCACGATCCCATCATCACGGACCGACTTGCGGATCTGGGCGGCGCTCGGCTTCTCGACCTCGCTCTGCGCCGCAGGGCCGCTCTCGGCCGAGAGGGTACCGGTGACGAGCCCGGCGATCGCGCCGTGCACGCTTCGGATCAGGTTGGGAAGCTCCGCGAGGGGGACGGGGTTATTCGAGACGTAGGCGGCAACAATTCCGCCGGCCAGCTCTGTGATGTCGGCGGTGTGTTCAACGTTTTCGCTTGTCACTTTATTCCTGCTTTTTTCAGTTCGCTCGCGCAGATGTGCCGAGGAGCGCGTCTATATCCGTATCGACTCAACAAAAGCAATACAATGGATATGGATACTTGCTTATCCAGGGGGCAAGGCCACGCGCTCGTTAGCGAATGCGGCAGTGACGATACCGGAAGCTCCGGGCTGCCGGCCTTTCACGCACGGCCGACCGAACGAGAGCCCTGGATCACCTATGCGGTCGGAGTTCATCTCAATCTTGGCCGATCACCAGCTGATGCGCGTCAGATCTCGGCCCTGAAACCAGCGGATATCTGGCCTGATTAGCCGGAACTTTCCATCCGTGCACTTGACTATCAGACCTTCTCGTCGTGTTTGCTGCGCGCGCATATCGAGGAGATACACATGGACGACAGCGTTTCAATTCCCGAAACAAGTCCGACCAATTTCATTGACCTCACTACCAATATCGTCTCGGCGTACGTGTCGAAGAACTCCGTACGCCCGGCTGATCTGCCAGCACTCTTGGCTGACGTTCACACTGCGATCAGCGGACTCAATAGCGCGCCTGCTTCGGCCGAACCCAAGGTGGAGAAGCTGACGCCTGGACAGATCCGCAAGTCGATCACGCCGGGCGCGCTGATCTCTTTCATCGACGGCAAGCCGTATAAGACGCTGAAGCGCCACCTGACCAAGCACGGCCTGACCATCGAGGAGTATCGTGAGCGCTTTGGGCTGCCACGCGACTACCCGTCCACGGCCGCCAGCTACTCCGAGCAGCGCTCCAAGCTCGCCCTGTCGCTCGGTCTCGGCAACCGGCGTCGGAACGCGGCGCCGAAGGTGGCTGAGGTCGCTGAGACCATTGCCGAGGTGCCGAAGAGCCAGGGCCGGAAAAGGGCTGCCGAGCCCGTCGTCGCGCCAACCGAGAAGCCGGCCCGCGCCCGCATGCCGAAGAAGGCCGCTGCGGCCAAGTAAGGGTCGACGCGCATTTGGAGCCCCGTCGCCCGATCTCATCACGGGCTGACGCGGCTCAGGGCTCGTTCTTCGCGGTGACAGGCCGGTACGCGACGCGGCCCGTATCGCAGGACATAGGCAATCGGCTACCAGGAAAAGAAGGTGTCCAGGCCTAGCATCATGAACAGCAGGGTCGCACCAGCTCCGACCACGCCCGCGATCATCACAACGAACTCCACCGCGGTATCCTCCACCTAACTCGCACGCCGGCAACCCGCGATGAGGCGGCAAGGTTTCGGATGGCGGCCTCACCACCTTAGGAAGCGGTCGAGGGCTGGAAGCGCGGCGATCGTGAGTGCGATGGCGCCGATCGCGGCCGTCAGCATGATGATGTACGCCAGAGACACGGTTGCAGAACTCCCAGCCAATTCTCAGACCAACAGGCCGAGGTTGAGTTCTGTGCTGTGCGACAGAATGACCAGAGCTCGGCGCTCTGAAAGAAGCGGATGCTGCGCCGAGAGCTGAGGTTCACATCATGGGCCGCGGAAGCTCTTGCATCTGCCGTCCGCTCGGCTCGCAGGTGGGCGAAGCGCCTGAACGAAAGCCCCCGCCCCAGCTGTTCACGGGGGTGGCAGGGCTCGGTGCCGTTCCTCACGTCCGGGGCAAGTACGCAACGCGGCCCGAGATGCAGGATGGGGGAGGGCGGTTAGCGCGGCGTGCCAGCGTCGATTGTGGACTGGTCCCAAGCAGGAATTTCGCCCGTCACCACATCGAGAAAATCTACGGCAAAGCTGAAACGCGTCGCGGCGGTTCGCATTTTTTGATCCATGTCAGGATCTCGCCCGCTCGCCGTCCTCGCCGAAGATGAAGAGATCGTCCGCATAGCGGCGGCCGACATGCTGTCGAAGCTTGGCTTCCAAGTGCTAGAAGCTGAGCACGCCCACGGCGCACTCCAGCACCTGGAGGCTAACGGCGGTGCCGCCCTGCTGTACACCGACGTGAACATGCCCGGCACGATGAACGGCTGCGATCTTGCGCACGCCGTAGTCACGCGCTGGCCAGAGACTCGGATCATCGTCTGCTCGGGTTGCATGCCCGACGAAGCTGCGCTTCTGCCCGAGACCGCGCACTTCATCGCCAAGCCGTGTGCCGAACGGCTAGTGCGCAAGGCGCTGGAGGTGCTGCGGCTGCATTGAGCCGGGCGACTCTCTTCGGGAGCTAACGCGTTCCCGGATAGCTGGTGGAACGCCGTACATACATCCGGATCGACCCTCGGCGCTCCCCAGAGTTGCCAACCGTGAATGAAAGATTAAGCTTGGCTGCTTAAGCAGTGACGAGGGGCATCGCCATGAAACTGATGCACCTACAGCACGAGAACAATTCTTCGCTGTCAATCGTCCTCTCGATGACAAACTATCCGTCGCAAGAGGCTGAGGCTCAGCAGGATCAGATGCGCCGTTTACGCAACGCGTGTGCGAGACAACGCGCCGCCCGGCTTCACCCATCAACCGTGCATGAGCGATTTGCAGGAGGCTCCATGATCCGCATCCGCGCAACCGACGATGGCACGTACACCGGGACAATGCTGTCTTGGTGACCGGCCTAACTCGCGACCAAGCCAACGCTGTCGCGCAGACGATCGGAGCTGTCGTAATGGGGTAAGCCCGGTCATTGGCTCGACCGTTGGTCAACAGGATCGACGTGGCCAGGGCTATCGAGATACACCCACAGTCCAAGAAGCTGCTGGTGGGCAAAGCTACGACGTCCGGTCTGCGCCGTACGATGGTCATGACCGCCGTGATTATGGGCTGGAGTGCACCCTGGTTGACCGGACAGGCGGCGGGGCGGGTTTAGGCACTCCGGCTGAGGTACTCTCGGGGCGAGAGCATGCGCAGTCCGGAGTGCGGGTGGATGGTGTTGTAATCCTCGAACCAAGTCGGCAGGAGCCGCATCACGGTCTCGGCGTCGGCCAAGATGGCGAGGTAGGCATAGTCGCGCTTCAGCGTCTTCACGAACGCCTCCGCGATGCCATTGCTCTGCGGCGAGCGCACCGGTCAGCATGGCTGCATGTCGCCGGTGGGTGTGCCGGTGGAACGTCAGCCGATGGCGGCGGGATCACGGCATTCCGCGCAATTGCGCATACTTGGTGAACCGTTCGTTTGCCCTCGCCGCCGGCCACTTACCGGCCCCTAAAGCGGCTCACGGGGGTCGTCTCGCCTGAAGATACGGCCTAACTCAGTCGGCAGCAGCCCCGGCATGAGAGGCCGCAGACGATAGGGAGAGCCGAGATGGCCGAACACGGATCCGGCGAGCGTGCGGCGCTCGATGCCGAGGTTGAGAAGACCCAAGGCACCATAGCGAAGCTCCGAGAAGCAGCCGAAGGCACGCCGCTAGGGCACAGTTCGCGGGTTGCTCTAAAGAAGTCCGAGGAAAGGCTGGCTGAGTTGGTGAAACAGCTGACCCGCCGAGACCAGACGGGTTAGAACGCCCTCAAGCGTAGGATCCACTGACCAGGTCTCCGAGCGTCTTCCGCCGGGATAGCGTCCGCCAGCGTCGCGTCTGATGCTCGGGCCGGTCATGGATCATGCGGCATCGCTGGCAGAAGGCCGCGAGGTTGGCGTCCGCGTTGTTCGAGGTGTCGTGGTCCCGGTGGGCAGCGGCGAGCGCGACCCGGGTACGACGGGCACGGCCGAGGATGTCAGCTTCCGCAGCGATCCCGATCCGCCTGCCCCAGCCATCGCGCCGCCGGCCGGCATCGGCGTCCCACCAGCGTCCGTCGCCGAGGTTGTAGACCATCCGTCCATGCGGCCGCCTGCAGCCTTCGCAGCAGCCTTTCGCCCGTCCGAACCGGATCACGGCCGAAAGCTGCGCCCAGTCGCTGGGGTAGAAGAAGCGGTGCTCGGACCGGATCGGCATGGTGGCCGCAATCTGCCACCGAGCTTGAAGAAAGCGTAGCCGCAGATCGGCCAGCCTCAACTATTCGATGCGTCAGTCGCCGCCGCCTCCTCCGCCATCTCCGCCACCGCAGCTTCCGCCGTCGCTGCTGCCAGAGCCGCTGTGCGAGCAGTGGTGCCCACCATGACTGCCAGAGAATGGGCTAGGGTCTGTGCCCTGACCTGGGAAGCTGCCAGTCCCGTCCGAGTAGCCGCTGCCACTGTAGGTGTAGCCGATCTTCGGGCGTCGCTCCCGCGTCAGC
Organism: Methylobacterium sp. FW102-HT35C08; assembly: GCF_058790235.1. Taxonomy (NCBI): domain Bacteria; kingdom Pseudomonadati; phylum Pseudomonadota; class Alphaproteobacteria; order Hyphomicrobiales; family Methylobacteriaceae; genus Methylobacterium; species Methylobacterium sp. FW102-HT35C08. Next base: position 5,312,943 of record NZ_JBYTCL010000002.1, read on the forward strand.
AGATTGAACAGGCTCGCGACTATCGCGATCGCCGCAATGACGAGCACCGCGAGTTCGAGCGACTGCTTGATGTCCATCAGAACCTCCGTCGGTTCGTCGGTCAGAACAGTATAGCACACTCGATCCGCACATCCGTCGGGTGACGGCGAAGGCTCAGCCGATCGCCCAGAACAACGGGAGTGCGCCCGCCAGGAACAGGGCCGAGGAGAGGAGCACGGCAAGGCGCTCGCGGTGGTGGAGAACGAAGGCGTGAGGGCTAGCGAACATAGGAGAGCCAAATCGGGGGTTAAGCCCTCACGCTGGCCGCTGAACCTTGACCAATCTGGGACACTCGGCGCTGTCCACAGCTGGTCGTCGACGCGTGTCACTGCCGAGTCACATGCTGGTGGATGTGCTGGGGCGCACCTCACGGGGGCTGGGCCAGGTGTACTCACCGTTCAAGGCCGTCATCGCCCCCTCGGCGGCCCGATCCAGCGGCGCAGTGACCTTCCGGGTTGCTGCGCCGTTGTCGTTCAAGGATGTCGGCGGCAGCGCCACCTCGCATCCCGTCAGCTGGCAAGCCGCTGCCCTTGCCGCTTGGCCTGCTCGAATTCCTGAAGGTCGATGGCCAGCTGGAGGATCTGAGCACTCTTCAGGCGCGACGGATCCATGACCGTACCGATGTTGTGCGCCAAGTAGATCTCCTGCACCTCCAGGGTGCGCAGGGCACCGCCCATTGTCCAGTTCGGGAAAGAGCGTGTGGATACATCCTGGACGTTGACGATCGTCGCGCCGGAGTGGCGGCTATCGCGCGCGATACGGTTATAAGTTTCCGTCACCTTGGCTCGTTCGCCCTCCAGGATTTGGAGAAACCAAGTTTTGTCGAAGATGAGGAAGCCGGTAACACCCTCGCGGCTGTTATTTCGTTGAGAGGCGGAGACGATCTCGCGCAGGTTCGTCAGCATGGCGCGATCGCCGCCCAGAACGGTGTTGCGGCTATAGTAAATAAGCTGGTGGATCATCGACGCTGCGTCCCTTTGAAGCCATGCCGGCTCCCTAAGCTCAGCGATAACGCCTGAGGCGTCGGATGATCCCGAGCAGATCGCAGACAAAGTGCGACAGGTGATTCCTTGAATAATAGGCTCTTAACAGAAGACTGGGATGAACCAACTGGTCTCGGCCGCCTTCCGAGGCGGCCAGCCTGTCGGACTGACCTCATCGACCGCCCTGAACGCCTCGCTGCACGATGACGCCGTACCAGCCCTGGCCGAGGTAGGTCTCGTAGCCCGGAGTTCGATGATAGGCGGTTAGTGTTCCGCTACGCGGATCCCGCTCCACACCGCTTTGCCGCCCGCCTAGATCAACCGCGAGCGTCTCGCTCAACACGCCCTGGCTATCGGAGGCGGCGAGCACCTGTCTGCGGCTGTCAATCAGCAGGACGCGGGTTCGGCTGCGATCCTCGGGTGACACGCGCACGCCTTCGACGATGGCGCGTGCCTGCGGCTCCCAGTCGAAGTGGATCGCGAGCACGCCTACCGGTCGCCCGTTTGCTTGACCGCCCTCGCGCACGCTCGCAGCGTAAGTCGCGACCTGTGCCCCACGGAGACCGGGCTCAAGGCAGACGTCGGCACAGACATAGTCGTCCCCGGAGGGCAGACGGGCGGCCTCGCGAAACCAGGGCTCACCGGCCACGCTGCGGCCGCGGACCTCCGGGTAGCGATCCGGCCGGCCGTTGGCCAGAACACGCCCGTCCAAGTCGCAGAGCCACAGATCGAGGTACACGGTGTAGGCCGACAGGATCACGCCGAGGCGCTGACTGGCATAAGTAGCCGCAGTGTCGTCCGGTGCTGCCGCGCAGGCGGTCACGGCCGCATCAGTGGCCCACCAGCGCACGTCGCAGGTGCGCTCGTAGAGGTTCCGGTCGATCAGCTCGACCGCATTCAGAGCCAAGTCGACGAGACGCTCGTCCTGCGCCCGACCAGCCATTGCGTCGACGGCTCGCTGCAGGTCGCTCACCCGCGCCGAGAGATGCGTCTCCAGTTCGCGAGCGAGCGTCTCCACCTCGCTACCGATGGCGCGCACCTCCTGAGCGACGACGGAGAAGCCGCGACCCTGTTCTCCCGCGCGCGCAGCTTCGATCAGCGCATTGAGGGCGAGCATCTTGGTCTGCGCGGTGATCTGCTGGATGCGGCCAGCCTTGTCCTGAGCGATGCGTCTGACCTCTTCAGTCAGAGCGGAAACGCTTGCCAGGGTGGAAGGAGCATCGTGCTTCGCCGGATCCGAGGCGATGGAGAGCGTGGCGTGGCGCATATTGATTGCCCGACGTGGGGATCCGCGTCAGGTGTATGACCCCGGACTATCCCGGCCCGTCACCTCCCCCTCACAGACGGGGCGAAACTGGTTGATCAGGGTTAAATATTAGCTAATCGAGCAATTAACTTAGGTTTCTACAACGATGGATTGCACTGATTTGCGCTGCGGGCGGTAGTCGGCGTGCAGCATCAACGGGTCCGACCATCTCTATGATCCGGTGAGCTGGCGGCACTCCTTGCGAGCTGCCTCCATTTGGCAGTCAGGGTAGGCGGCAAGATCCATCAGGCCGACACCCTTCGCGCACTTCGAGCTGGCTTCGATCCGCACCAGGGGGCAACGCGATCTCGCCGTCCGACACCTTCCGGATCGGCTTCTCAGGCGCCAGGTGGCTGAAACAATCGCGGCAGACTCGATCACGGGATCACGGCGCGTGGGCCGTACTGCGCCATGAGGATAGTGGCTGCGTTCACGCTACGGGCAATCAACGGATAGGAGAGAGGCCGCCTATCCCCGAGCCTCGAAGGCAGTCTCGGTCATCTCGAACCCGACCTTTTGCGGCCAGTGCGTCATGACGTTGGTGCAAGAGGTGCAGCGAGCGTCGTCCTCCGTCAGGACAAAGCTCCTCTCTGCCGAGGCCGCGTAGACGGCGCCGCAGGCGAGGCATTCGAGGCTCTCGCCGTGGTCATAATCGCTTTGCATATCCTGCCATGGCACGATCACGCGCTGAGACCAAGCGAGGCGAGGTCCGTTGCGCCGCAAGCTTTGATGCTACCGTCGTCGTTGCCGCTCTGATGCCGTCGCGATTGAGAGTGGCTCCACTGCTACCCCATAGGATTGGGACGAATATACGAGCCATCGCGTGGGCCAGGATCTGACCAGTAGCGTCCGCTTACGGGATGTCGCCACGGCCAGCTGAATGTCTTGGTCAGGCGCAAAGCGGCACATCCGCTTATCGGCGCTGAGTTTGGCCCCAGTGCTGGCGCTGTCATGAGCGAAGGGCCTCGCAATCCGGCAGCACTACCGGATCGTATGCTGATACCCATTGGCCCTGAGAGCGGGTGATCGCGCGCCGTTCTGACCTTTCCCCGCGTTTGACGGGTGTCCCGAAACGTTGCTACGAAGTTTCGACTCGGAGCGAGCAAAAGCCTTTAATTTGCAGTGGGCTCGAGCGTGCGGCGGCGAATCCACCCTCTCCGCCAACTATTTATTTTAAATCATTGTTTTAACTCAAGAAATCGGCCCCTTTGAAGCTGCGGGCCCACATTTTCAATTGGCTTGTTTCGGCCATTGGCGGACAATGACCTCGCGCGCGAGGGCCGACGCCTCGCCTCGATAGCAGCGATGAGGCACAGTAGGGTTGATGGTCGGCACGTAGCGGCCACGCTGATCTAGAGCCTCGCCCGATCATGTAGCAATGGCCACGTCGTCTCCGTATCCGGCGGCGGCGACGCAGTTGCGGCACTCGTGCGCTGTGAAGCGGGCAAGCGCCTGCCGGATGGCAGCCCACAGGTCGGGCACGGTGCGGGCTGCCCTAGTCCGGAGCAGGCGCTTGAGCTTGGAGACGATCTGCTCGATCGGATTGAAGTCGGGCGAATAGGGCGGGCGGTAGAGGAGCCGCGCCCCTGCCGCCTCGAGCGCCTCACGCGGCAGGCGTTCGCCGATTGGCAAGAGCGGCCGGCCCTGAACCTCATGCTGATGCTCTGGCGCTTCCTCAAGGACCTGACCGACCGCCAAGTTTTGATCCTGTGCGAAGGCTCGGCGATGGACCAGGCGATGCAGAAGCTGATGCCGATGTGCGAGTATGGCTTCCAGGGGCCTGAGGACGGCATTGCGGCCCAGGAGCAGGCTGGCGCGCTGCTCAGCCGTCTTCAGGCCGAGGGACTCTATCGCTGACCAGCACCCGGCACCTTGCCGCTTCTACGCCATAGCGGCTGTTTGCAGAAGGGAACGCTACGGAACGAGGCAGGGCGCGGCTTTCAGCGAACGCGCGTATTCCATCATGCGCCTCGGAACGGCCCGCATCCAGGCAGCCGACGATGCAGAAGCCTACCTACGACTTGATTGAGTGGTTTCGCGGTGGTCCGCTTCCGAGCGACGAGCGCATCGGAGCGGACCTCATTATGACATTGGCGTTCGACCCACCGTAGTCATATCAGTCGAGATATCATTTCGCGAACACTTCCTTGGCAGCAAACAAGCCGTTCAGAGCCGCGGGAAAGCCTGCGTAGACAGCCATCTGCATAATGATCTCGGTAATTTCCTCGCGCGAGAGACCAACATTAAGGCCCGCCTCAATGTGAACCATGAGCTGCGGGGCCGCGTTGCCCATCGCCGTTAGAGCCGCGATGGTGGCGATTTCGCGGGCGCGCAGGTCAAGGCCGGGGCGGCTGTAGATGTCGCCAAAGGGGAATTCGAGCAGATAGGTCGCGAAATCAGGGGCAATCTCGGCGAGCGAGGCGACGACATGCTCTCCGGCCTGGCCATCGATCTCAGCGAGCGCCCGCCGTCCGCGTTCGAGCCGGCTTTCGCCGCCGCTGTGGTGGGATTTCGTCATAGGCCTGTGTCCTCTCGTCCGGACCGGCGTAGCCGGCGATCTTGGTGTCGAGGACGAGGAGGCAGGCTTGTAGATCAGCCACATGGGCGCGGACGCGCTCAAAGTGCTGCTCCAGCATGTCACGTCGCTCAGCCTCCGTGACGCCGCCGCTCTCCCGCAAGGCTGCGTAGCGCAGCATCTCCCGGATCGGCATTCCGGTCGTCTTGAGACGGCCGAGGAACGCGATCCAGGTCAGGATCGATGCATCGTAGTCACGTTGGCTCGATTGGTCCCGGTCGGCATAGGGCAGCAGCCCGATCCGCTCGTAATAGCGGATAGTGTGAGCGGACAATCCCGAATGCTTCGCCAGTTTCCCAATCTTCATGAGCACCGTTCTCGCCACAACGCGTCTGCGGCTAGGAGTTTGAGTGCGCTCTAAGTCAAGGCCCTATTTGAGCCGCTATGGGGAAGCGCTGATAGCGCCGCAGGCAACCGGATTGGGTTGCAAGCAGCCCGTCCGGATCTGGACGAGGCGTCGAGGTGCGATCGCGATCCTGAGCCGGCCATTCCCATAACATGCGGTATGAACCTGGATCTGAAACCAACCCCGCTCGCCAGCGATACGAGAGGCTGCCCTTGACGGCGTGGTCGCTCGTCCGCGCCCCGATCTGGCCGTCGTAGCTCAAACCCATCACTGTTCCCGGCGCCACCGCCCAGTTTAGACCTGCGGTCACCATGGCCGCGTCCGGGGCCAGCGGCGCGCCGGCCGTCCGGAAGGCCGTGCTGCCGCGGAACGCCAGCAGCGCGGCCGGCACCACGTCCCCGAACGCCCGCCGGTAGCCGATCAGACCCTGCGCCAACAGTGGGCCGGCGTTCCCGAACAGATCTGCCACCACTATCTGTGCCTGAACGCCTGCCGTGGCCGTCTCGATCATGTCGGTCCGCCCGAATACTGCCAGCGCCGCCGAGCCGGCCGTCTCGGTAAAGCGGTCCTGGCGCAAGCGCAGCGCCGCCTCGCCTACGAACGGCTCGACGTAGCGCTCCGCCCCGCCGATTCGGTAGCCTACCTCGCCGAAGCCTTGCAGCGTGCTGCCTCCGTCGCGGCCGCTGACTGCCTGCGAGAAGCCCGGGAACAGCACCGCACGGCGGGTGTCGAGAGCGTTCCTGCCATGCATGGCTCCGAGCCGGACCTGCACGGGTCCAAGCGTTCCGGTGACATAAGCGGCGCCGAAGCTGCCCTCGATCCGACCGGGCGACTGGCGGGTGGTCGCGTCGAACTGCGTGACGCCGGAGCCGCCCGCCACGCCGAGGCGTCAGCCGTCGAGGCCGGAGCACGTCGCCGAGCACGGCCGGGCCGGTCTCGGCGCCGAGCACGAAGCCGCCGGACTCCCGGGTGAGGCGGGCGGTGTTGTGAGTGGCGTCACTCGCATCGAACACCCCGAAGGCCGAGCCCCAGAAGGTGTAGCGCGGCGCGAGCGGCCGCACCGGCACGAGGCCGGTGGCAGGTTCGTCCCGGGTGAAGGCAGTGTAGCCGGCCGGCAGGGTGGTGCCGGGGGCGAAGCTCTGGCCGGCAGCGCCTGTCAGGCCGGGACTGCCGGCCGAATCGGCGCCGAAGCGCAGGTGTTCGAGCAGGGTGCCGTGCGCGGCGAGGGCGCTCTGCGCCCGCACCATCACCGCCGAGCCCTGGATCTCGCCCGACAGGCTGTTGAGCGCCCGCACGACGCCGGACGCGGTCTGGATCAGGAGCGCCGTGGTCACCTGCGCGGCCGGGCTCGAGACGACCGTCGTCGTGCCGGATTGCGGGAGGCGAATCTCGGCCAACCCTACGGTGCAGTCACGATCGGCGACGGCGCCGCCCTGGAGGCGATGGCGAGCTTCACGTCAGCGCGCCCACTCACCCTGCAAGGTGTCTCGGGTCTGGCCATCGACCCGGCTCAGACCCTGACGGTGTCGAACGTCGTGTCCGGTCCGGGGATTTTGTTCAAGCTCGGGCTCGGCACGTTGACGCTGAGCGGCACGAACACCTCCTCGGGCGGCGTCGTCCTGGCGGGCGGCACCCTCTCGGTGTCGCGCGACACCAACCTTGGCGCCGCCAGCGGTCCCCTCGCCTTCGACGGCGGAACCCTCCAGGTCACCGGTAACGCCTTCACCGCACGGGATGATCACCTACCGGTGTTCGTTCGGCGACTTGGTCACGACCGTGCCGCTGGCATTCCGGGGGACCGGGGCACGGTTCACGAGCCGGGGCCTTCCGATCGACCGGGATGCGCTGGTGAGTGAGGTTGGGCTCAAGGTTACGCTGGCGCCGGGCCTGAGCGCCCGGCTGTCCTATACCGGGCAGATTGGGGAACGCGCCCAGGATCACGTCGCCAAGGGACGCTTGGTGTACAAGTTTTAAAGAAATTGGTCGTGAGGCTTGCGCCCTGAAAACATCCTCCACACGGCGCAAAGCCATACCTCAGGGAGGACCGCTTTCTAAGGGTGTAGGCCAGTTTTCGGCGTGCGATTGTTGATCCATCAAACTATATACAATAGACGATCGAATCTTCCAGCCTGCGCTGCTGAATGGCAGGTTGTAGGCCAGGGCTGCGGATGTAACCTCTGTTCTCGACCGAAGGATGTCATCTTGGTATTGCCTTCCGCCGATGGCGGGAAATGATGTGCAGCCAGCTGGTGCCGAACGAGATCCGGCAACTTGACGCTGCGCCATTGCAAGGTTGGATCGAGTTCACCGCGTTCGAACCTTTGCAAATTACGCGAAGCGTTCAGAGCTCCGCTCACACCGAAGTAATACCCGAGGCAGTTCGGCGGAACGGCCGGGACGATCGCCTCTATGCGCTCTTAACTCAACGCGGCTGCCATGCCGTCCAGCAGAACCAGCGTGAGGCGGTGAGCCGGGGATTTCGTCGTGCTCGATCATCGAACGGGCGTAAGCGAAATTCGGCATGCTGGCTTACGGCTGCGGCTTCAGTAGCCAGGCGCATTTCGCCCGCCGCTTCAAAGATCGCTACGCCATGAACCCGCGTGAGTACCGGCACGCGCACAGGCGGGATGTGCATTCGGTCGCGTCCGCTTTCCGGCTGTCGTCCTCGTTAGCTGAGGGACTTCGTGTGAGCGCCTCGGACGGATGCCGATCTGCCATAGAGCTTCCGGCTGAAAGCCGACGTACCGCAATGCGCCCATCTCGGACGCTCAGCCAACTCTTGCGGCATCCGCGAAGCGGACGTTTGACCGTCTCGGCTTGTGCGTCCCAGTTGCGCCACTTCGAAGCCGCTGACGGGAGCGGCCGCAACGGGCGCCCGCCACCCAACCGCAGCCATTGGTCGAAAATTCCACGCTGGGCGGCCATAACATCATGGGACGCATCGATGACGGGCTCTGCGCCGTCGCGGATGAAGGGCTCACAAAGCCATGAGCTAGACAGCGCGACCCAGCGAGGCGTGCCGCGCCCGAGTCACCGTCAGCCATATCGCCGAGACCAGAAAGTAAAAGGCGCCGAAGGCGGCGTAAGGCGCGATGTCCGTAATCCCAGGGACCGTAGGGCCATTCGCCTTCACAACGAAGTGGGTGCCCGCCAGCGCTGACTGCGCCCCGCTCAGGATCATCGCCCACTGAGCGCCCGTGCTCCAGCGCCGAACGCCGGTAGCAAGCTGCAGCAGACCAGCTAGGATAGCCCAGGCGCCGAATACGGCGAGCACCACGTAAGGGCTTTGCCGCAGGGCAAGAGCCGCCGCTAGCGCGGTGACGATGCTGACGACCGCGTTGAGGGCCTGACTGGGGTTGCGAGCCAGTCCGCCGCTGTGGCGGGCATCGGCGAGGTTTGCGGCGGCATCCCAAGCCGGATAGGCGACCAAGAGCGCTGCCGCGAAAGGAGGCGTGCTGCGCCCGATGGTGTAGGCCGCCGCAACCCAGGCCGCGGCAACGCCCGCGCGAACGAAGTAATAGGAGGTCAACCAGCGTGGTGTTGTAAGAGGTATCATCGCCTTGTCTTTCGTGCTGGGTTATCCGCGCCGAGGATCGGCAAAGCGCCGATCAAGCGGAGCGACGAGTAGGCGCACGGGTGCGATCCCAGAATATCGCTCGCCATCAATGGGATAGGCGCCGTCGTCGGAGGACTTCGTAAAACCCTCAATCGATACAGGCCATGACGGGAACGCGGGAAAACTTGATCAATCCTCCGGACGCCGGTTCGCGCGGCGCCTCCGGCGATCTTCTCTCGCACGTGTTGGCGCAGATCCGCCTCACCGGGGACCAAGTCCAAGCGCGCACCGTCGCGCAGGCGGCCCGGCTGGAGCTTGAGATTGACGCGGCCTATGTCCTTGTGGTCGCGGAAGGCTCTCTTCGCATCAGCGCCGGTGATGCGCTCACCATGATCGACGTGGGCGACCTGGTGCTTCTACCCCGCGGCCCCGGGGCGTCACGCCTTGAGGCACCGCACGGGCAGGCGGTCGCCATCGTCTGCCGATTTTGGTTCGACCCCTACAGCCTGCGAGGCATGATTTCCGCCCTGCCGGAGCGCATCCACATCTGCCACGCCGACGGGGCGGAATGGCTCGACGGTATGGTCCCCTTCATGATGCGTGAGACCGTCGACGCGCAGCCCGGGGCTGCCCTGATGATCTCTCGGATCATCGACCTGCTCGTCATTCGTACCCTGCGCACGTGGGTGCATCTCGGGCACACGTCCGGATGGCTTGGCGGCTTATCCGACGCGCGCATCGCGCGTGCGCTCAAAGTTATGCACGAGCGGCCGATGCGGCCCTGGAGCGTCGAGGAACTGGCCGAGGTGGCGGGGATGTCCCGTTCGAGTTTCGCCGAGCGCTTCACCGAACTCGTCGGACGCGCACCGCTGCGCTATCAGAACGAGTGGCGGCTCGGTCTTGCCCGGGACATGCTCATGCGGCGTGAGGCGCGCGTTGGCGAGATCGGACTGCGGGTTGGCTACGAGTCGGAGGCTGCCTTCAGCCGTGCCTACAAGGCGTTGTTCGGGCATCCGCCGCGGGACGAGGCGTGAGGCTTGCAACCGTTTCACGGCGGATGGCTTCGCCGACGTCCGCTTCGGCGATCGTTAGCCGAGGCAACCGACGACCGACTTGGACCGATAGGCGGCCGTCCGCTGTTCCGGCGACGCTGAACTGAAGCAGCCATTCCCCGTTCGGTCAGACTTCGCCACGCCGGATTGCCAGCGCGCAAGACCGGACGTTCGGCTTGGCGCCCATCCCGACGATTCAGCTGACTGTGGCGACTTCCAGTAAGCGGACGTTGCAAGCTACGATCAGCCAATAGCGCTGCGCGGTGTGCTTCAGGCCGCATGCACGCGGTCTGAGTCGGATCGCGGGTGCGGGGCGGCCTGATGGATCGACTCCGGGACGGGAAGGGGCTGCGCGGATGTCGGTCAGCAGGGTGGACCTCGTGGACGCGGGCTCGCCGGAGGCGCTCGTCAAACGCATCCTACAGGCCGAGCCGAACCTTCCGGTGCCCGTGCCGATCCAAGAGCTGTGCGCACGACTCGGCATCCTCCGGATCGAGAACCTCGACGCCGACGAGTTCGAGGGTGGCCTCGTTACCGACGCGAAGCGATCTGAAGGCACCATCCTCGCCAAGCGCGGGGGCGAACCGCGTCGCCGCTTCACGATCGCACATCAACTCGGCCACTTCCTGATGGCGCACCACGTCCCGGATCAGCCCGGGCGGTTCCTGTGCAAGAGTTCTGACCTGCTCCGCGTCACAGCGAAGGAGGGCGATCAGCGGCAACGCAGGGAGGTCGAGGCCAACCGCTTCGCCACCCTCATGCTGATGCCTCCCCACCTGCTGCGGGGAGCGATGGCGGCCTTTCGCGAGCCGGATCTGGAGCACGTTCTTGTGCTCGCGCGCGACTTCGCGGTCGGCAAGGAGGCGGCGGCTCGGGCCTACGTACAATACCATCCCGATCGGATCGCCATCGTCGTGGCGGGCAATGGCCGGGTGCAGCGGTGCTACCGGAGCCTCTCCTTTCCCGCCATCACCTGCGCGGTCGGCAGCCCGGTCCCGACAGGCTCGCTCTTTCACAGCAGCCCACATCGGCCGAACATCGTGAGCGACACCGCCGCGTGCAGTCCCGATCTCTGGATCGACGTGAAGCGCGACCTCCGCGCGCCAGGCCTCTATGAGCAGGTGTACCGTCAGCAGAACGGCTTTGCGATGATCCTGCTGCGTCTGGACGCTGTCCCGGAGGAGAGCGCTGAGGAGCGCAGGCTGAATGAGGGCTGGCGTCACCGCTTCCACTCGGGGCGACGGTAGGCAAGATCCGGCTCTGACGGAACAGCCCTGACGGCCCTAACCTGCTGCTTCGTCAGAGCGGGCCGTACCGCCGTCCCGTCGCTGATCCGGCGCACTCCCGAGGTTGGTCGGGGAGCAATGAGGTCATGAATGGCGCGAACTGACGACAGCCTTCGGCCGCTCCTCAACCAAGCGGCGGCAGAGGAAGCGTTCCTCGACCGTGTCGGCCTCACCGAGGATGCCGAGCTGAACGCGACGGGCAGCGCGCCTGCGACGTCTCCTGCCGTGTCGTTGATGATCACGAACCGTCAGCGGGCGGCGCTTCGTGAGCTTGGCTTTTCCGAAGAAGCCATTCGGCAGATGACGCCCGCCGAGGCGCATGGGAAGCTGGGATTGGCCTAGCCGCCGTCCCCACAGTGCATATCAAGCGCTTCGAGGCGCCTGCCGACCTCATCCAAGAAGCGGCGTACGCTCACCATGTGCCTCCTCCGCCGCCGATAACCGCCGACAGCCGAGCGCTCGTATATTGGGGATGGTGGCGCCAAAACCGGCGAAAAGGCAGGATCGACCCTGGATTTTGTTCCTGTTTTGTTCTAAATGGCCTCACGGATCGAGCCCCTGTTCAACCCCTCGGTTGCTCCGAGCTACCCCGTGTCATGGCCGATACCGAAATCCCGCCACTCAGCCCCGACGACGCCAAGCTGATCCGCAATGAGCGGGCGAAGCTGACGGCGATGTGGGTCAACGGGGTCGCAGTCGCCTCCGTGGCTGTCGGCGGCATCTCCCCGTCAGTGGCAATCTTCTCGGGCACCGCCAGCGCGCTTACAGCCAGCACTCTCCTGGTTGGTTGGAGTCTCCTGGCAGGTATACTACATCTGGTGGCTAGACGCCTGCTCGGAGCCCTGCGCGCGTGAGCCTGACGCTCGCACAGATGGTTGTTCTTTTTCTCGGCCCGCTCGTCCTGGCGACGATGGTCGCCGTCGTCCTGTGGCTGACGCATGAGAGAGAATCCGACCGCCTCAAGCGCGCTGAAGCGGATCGCGCGATTTGGCTCAAATATCAAGACGAGCGGAAAGTGCCCGGAGAGTAGTTTCTCTCCCTGTCTGTTGGTCCGCCAACGTATAAAATTGATCATCATCCGATTTCGCCAAGACAGCGAGTTTGTCTTGGCGGTTGGTGTAGCTTTCGCGAGGAGTTGCGAGGTTTGCTCTTGCGTGGCTCAGCCCGGGTGCGGTCCCATCCGGCGGCGGTCATGCTCGATGGCGAACACATGACTGTAGAGGTTCGCCACCCAGCTCCTCCCCTCAACCGTGAGATCGAGAAAGCGAATCGCGTCCCCGATGACCGGTTCGATCTTGCCCCAGAAGAACGCCGGGTATCGCTCCGCGAGGTCCGCCGGGTTCGCATAGCCGAGCTGGTCAGCCAGGCCGACCTCGGCGAACTCGTGGAACAGCGCGTTCAGTTTACGAGGGTAGAGCGGATCGCCAAGTTGCCCGATCAGGTCAGCCGCACGCATCAAGCCGGCTTCGGTCCCGGTTTCCCGGTGCTCGTCGTCCGCAGGCACGGGGAAACGGGTCAACTCGATGGCGCGGATCACCCGCTGCGCATCGACGAGGTCATTCGTGCCGAAGCGCTCCTGCACTGCCAGCTTCGAGCGCTCGATGTGGTAAGGTGCCAGCGCTGCATCGGACGCACCTCGTGGCAGACCGATGGTGGTGCCCTGCGCGTCGATGACGAAGGCGTTCGCCCGGTCGCCTGAGCAGACACCACGCACGTAGCCGATGTCATGGTACAGGGCCGCCAGGATCATGTGCAGCCAATCCTCCGGCGTGATGCCCTTGTCGAGGAACCGGCCGCGCAGGATGTCCTGAGCGACGAGGGTGACGAGAGCCGTGTGGTCGCCGTCATGGTAGAGCGCATCGCTGCCGACGATCCGCTCGATGGTCAGACGTGCGGACGCCTCGATCACCTCGGCAAAACGTGGCTCGCGACTGCCGAAGGTGCGCTGATACGTTAGAGCGAGGTGCTCGCCGAGCGCGTCGGCCAGCATCTTCGTCACATCGAACATGACCGATATCCCGCACATCGAGCAAACGCCGATTTTGGCTGTCGCGTCGGTCTGCATCATGACATCAAGTGAGCGGCAGCCCATATCGGGAACTCGCCCTCTGAGCGTCGAGGCATCAAGCTCCAGGTAGGCTCGTATGATTCCACAGCCGCTGTAGCCGCGCTCGTTCTCTAGCTCAGCCGATATCATCAAGCGCCGTTTCGGCAGCCTCAACCGGAGGCCGAAGCACCAGTCAGGCTAGGCTGCCGTTGCGGTTCCTCGCATCCCTTTGCACGCCTCACCGCCAGGTCGGTTGAGACCCTTTCCAGATCACGTGAAACCAAACCGATAGGATTCCCCATGGCCGGCCTTAAAGACAAACGTGGCTTCATCGACAAGGACCGACTTGATCTGTCGGAACGCAAGGCTGTCGAGTTTTGGATGAAGCGCTGGGGCGTCACGCAGGACCAGCTCACGGCGGCGCATCGGAAGGTCGGTCGAATGACCAAGGATATCGCCGCCGAGTTGGGCAAAAAGCGTTAGGGGCGCGCTCGCCACAACAGGGTAGCTCCTCAGGGGACGTCGTTGATGGATAGGCCGCACCCTGATCGTGTTCGGACCAGCGCCCTGGATTTCTGGTTGGCCCGAAGCGCCGTCGCCTGCGTTGCCGCCCTCCAACTGCTCGTTGTGAACGACTTCTCGCTCGGACCGCGCTGGCTTGCCCCGACGCTCGAACTCGCGCTGCTGGTGCCACTCTCGGCCGCCACGGCCTGGAACCAGGGCCGGGCGCGGCGCGCCACGACGGACGCACACTGGGCCGAGGTCCACCGCCACCATCGCCTGATCCGCAGGATGGCACTCTTCATGACTGCGCTGGTCACCGTGACCAACACCGCCGCCCTCGCGGCCCTGGTCCACGCCCTCCTGAACGGCAAGGCAGCCGGCGGCCCGACCTTACTGATCGATGCCCTCAACATCTGGGGCACCAATGTCGTGATCTTCGCCCTTTGGTTCTGGACGACAGATCGCGGTGGTGCGGCTTTGCGCGGCCATCCGAGTGCGCGGGATCCGGACTTTCTGTTCCCACAAATGACGCTTCCGCAGCAGGATGCGGAAGCCCCGTTCGTGCCGGGCTTCGTAGACTATCTGTTTCTGGCCTTCACCAACGCCACCGCCTTCTCACCCACTGACACGCTGCCGCTGACGCCGCGTGCGAAATTGCTGATGATGGCTGAGGCGTTGATCTCCCTGCTTACTGTGGCCCTTGTCGCCGCACGCGCCGTCAACATCCTCGCATAGTCAGGCCGCGGACCTCGATGGGTACTACGACGCCGGATCAACCGATCGCCCGTGGGAAACGAGCCGACCTCCTCCGGGTTGGCCAAGGCCACCCGCAAAGATGATCCGGCGCATGAACGTCTGGCAGCTCATCGCCCACGATCACGCCTACCTCGCGCATCTGATCGCAGAGAGTCGGTACACTTTCGGTGAGTCGGCGATCCACGACCGTGAGGAGGTGCTGGGCGGCTTAATCGATGAGCTTGCCGCTCATGCCGAGGCGTTGGAGGCCAGTCTCTATGCGCCGCTGCGCCACCTGGATCGGACACGCCAACTCGCCGAGGACCTGCACCATGAGCATGCGCAGTTCCTCGGGCAACTTGATGCTCTCGCGAGATCGCGGCAGGGCGGCTTTTCCTCGCAGACGGGTATGATCCTCGACGTCGCTCTGATCGGTCAGCACCTCCGCCGTTACACTCAGGAGCTGATACCGGCAGCTCAGGAGCTTCTCTCTCCGGCGCAAGTCGATGCCGCCGCACACGCCTTCGTTCGTGCGAAGATGCAAACTCTGAAGGCACGGCATGGTCGCAGATCCGATAAACTGACGTTGGCCAGAATCGCACGGGCCTGCGCCGTCTGCGCTGCTGCGGCCGGTATCGGCTACCTTGCTGGGCGTTCGGCCTCGGCCAAAGGGCGGAAGCTTCTCGTCACATCCACGCGTTGAGATCGCGCCGCAGCATAACCGCTAAGTCTATCCGGCGCAGACACGCTGGGTAGAGATTGAACGGCTGCATCGCTGCCGCGAGTTCGATGAGCGCGGCTTGAGGCGCAGCGGCGCGACTGACCAGGCGCAAAGCGGCGGCGTCCCGACTTCTGCAACTCGCGATACATCCTCAAACCGCCCGATGATGTGCGCCGTAAACAAGCATTAACTCTGCGCGGGCATCGTTCTGGGCCTGATCGATTAGCCGTTCGGACCAACGGGGTCCGCCCACTCGAGACGGGAGACAACCGGTCCATGCCTCGCCTGCTCGAACTGCTGCGCTGGAAACTTCAGATGCTTTTTGCATGGAAGCCGACACGTGCTCAGTTGCTGCCCCTGATCCTGGGGGTTTACGCCCTAGCGGGTTGGGGAGCCTATGCGAATAAAGCTTCAGCCAACCGCGATCTCACCACTCAGGTCGCCCTCCTTCAGACGGAGCGAGACGGGTTAGTGAGCCGTCAGAAAGAGTCGGAGCAGGCGAGCATCGAGCTCGTTCGTGAGTGGCAGGGCAAACTCGCCTCTGCCCGCGCGGAACTCGGCCAAGCTATCGCGGCTCGTGACGCAGCGAAGGGGCAGCTAGCCGGTTCACAGCGCGAGCTTATCGCTTCGAAGAAGCGCTTCGATCAAGCTCGTGATCGAGTATCCGAGACGGGAAGCATCAAACCGGCCGAGCCGTCAAAGAAGGCCGCGAGTAAGCCATAGACCCGCTGGGTCGGCCTTTGGCGTGATGAACTCGGACTCACGCTGTTTCCTTTGGGGATTAAGCTTCAGGAAGTCTGGTTGGGACGCCGTGCCGAGGCCGCGGCTGCCGTGTGTACGAAGAGCTGGCTGCCGGGCTCGCCCGCATCGAGGACGACCCGGCGATCCGCGTCGCCGTCCTGCGCGGGGCTGGTGGTAAGGCCTTCGTCGCCGGTACCGATATCGAGCAGTTCGTGGGCTTCTCCGGGGATGACGGAGTGGCCTACGAGGCGCAGATTGATACCTGTGTCGCCGCGCTGAAACGCGTGCGTGTCCCGACGATCGCTCTCGTCGAGGGGCTCTGGCGGTCGGGGGCGGTCTTGCGATGGCCAATGCCTGCGATCTGCGCATCGCCGCGGCCGGAGCGCGGTTTGGCGTTCCGATCGCCCGGACCCTCGGCAACGGCCTGTCGCCCGCGAACTTGCGTCGTCTCACGGCGACGTGGGCCTGAGCACCGTCAAACGCATGCTCCTCCTGGCCGACGGCCGAGAGCCTGGAGCCGCTCGGCTACCGCGCCGCGATCACCAGCCCCGAGACGCTGGAGGCGACCGTGGCGCAGATCTGCCAGCGCCTGCTCGGCCAGGCGCCGGTGACCATGCGCGTCACCCGGGAAATGCTGGCCGCGCTCGCCGTCGATCCCAACATCGACGGGGGCGACGGCATCCACACTTGCTACGGCAGCCGAGACTTCGCCGAAGGTGTTCGGGCCTTTCTCGACAAGCGATCCTCGGCTTGGTTGGGAACCTGATTGGACGATCCGCATAGAACAAGAGCTACAGACCTCTCCTCCAAGGAAAACACCGTTGAGGAGAGGAGGCGTTCACCGTCTGCTGTGGCCAGCAACGCACCCAAAAGCTGCCGTGCCGCTATCGGCCGGATCCGGATGCCGCCGATGATCCTCCGAGCGTCTGGGATGGGTGGAATTGCAGTGGTCCGCTTCCGAGAGGCAAACGCACCAGAGCGGACGTAGCCATTCCGCTCCTTCTCGGCACCCAGCAAACCGTCAGGAGACCTGTGACAGGGAGTGACGCAGATCGGCTATGAGGTCGGCAGGCTCCTCTAGCCCAACGTTGAGCCGCACCACACGACCTTCGTAGCCCCGCTGCATGCGTGGCAATGGCGGGTAGGCCATGACGAGGCTGTGCGTGCCACCCCAACTGAACCCTAGCCGGAACAGCCGTAGCCCCTCCACGAAGCGCGTGATCCGCTCGGCATCCCACTCGGGCCGGAACACCACTGAGAACACGCTCGCCGAACCCGTAAAATCGCGCCGCCAGACATCGTGGCCGGGACAGTCTGGTAGCGCTGGGTGAAGCACTAACTCGACCTCTGGGCGCGTCTTTAGCCAGTGCGCCACGTTTAGCGCTGTCGCTTGCAGGCGGTCTAAGCGTACCGCCAGCGTCTCCAACCCGCGCAGTGCCAGCGCGCAATCGTCCGGCGACACCGCCAGCCCGAGAAGGCGGTGCGTTGCACCCACCCGCTCGTGCGCCTCGACCGTACCCACCGATACGGTGCCGAGCAGGAGGTCGGAGTGGCCGCCTACGTACTTGGTGAGCGCCTGCATGCTCACGTCCACGCCATGGGCGAAGGCGTCGAACAGGACGCCCGCAGCGTAGGTGTTGTCGAGCGCCACCGGCACGCCTCTCTCGTGCGCGGTCGCGACGATGGCGGGTACGTCCTGCACCTCCATCGTGATCGTACCGGGGCTCTCACACCAGATCAGGCGCGTGTTCGGGCGGATCAGTGTCGCAATCTCAGCGCCGAGCAGCGGGTCGTAGGCTTGCACCTCGATACCGAGCCCGGCGAGCAGCTTGTCGGCCAGTTCGCGGTTGGGGCGGTAGGCGCTCTCTGGCACAAGGGCGTGGTCGCCCGCGCGACAATGGGCAAGGTAGACGAGGGCGATGGCGGCCTGCCCGCCCGGCACGACGAAGCTGGCTTTCGCGCCCTCCAGATCCGCGACGCGCAGAGCGAGTTCGCGCGTGGTAGGCGTGCCGTAGAGGCCATAGGTGTAGCCGTCCCCACGCCAGTCATCGCGAGCATCGGCTACACGATCGAACAGCACCGTGGAGCCGCGGTGGACCGCGGGAACGAGCGCCCGGAAGTCCTGAGGGGCCCTCACCCCGGGATGTACCAGCTTCGTGCGCCAGTGTGGAGCAGGGTGCTCGTCAGTCATCATGCCTCGGTCGATGTCGTCCGGTGCGATGTAGGGCAGCAACGAGGGACGGCACTAGAAACGACTGGTACTCACCCTGCACCGACCGGGAATGGCGGCCGACCTACGGCTGCTTTCGGAAGGTCCTGCCGACCGTTGGCACGCCTGATATGGGTCAGAAGGAGATCGTCAGCTTTTCCGGCGGACCCACGCTCCGCCACGTAACTTTGAATGGCAGCGCTTGTTCGGCTGACGCGGGGCTCGCCCCACCTTTTGTCCCACCATCAAGCTGGAGTTCTGGACGGAAGCCGCATGGTTGATGCCCTGCGTATTGCAGGCTCGTTCGACCCGACCACCGTGCCTTTTCCATCGCGGGGGATCGAGGATTTTTACCCTGTAGGTCCCGCCGGGCGATCATGTTCACCGACACGATCGGCAGAGATCAGGCGGTTCTTGCAGATTGCGTTCTCTCGCTTTCGCCGCAGCGCTCGAGGACCAGCACCCGCATCGGGCGGATGGCCCGGGTGACAGGCCTCATCGCCCGCAGATCATCGAGGCATGGACAGCCTCTGTCGAACTTCCATCAGCAGGCCGGTTGATCGGGGCGCGTCGCGGCGCGACGGACCGTCGAGCGTGCGGCCTCGATCGCCACCGTGGCGGCGCCGAGCAGCCGCGGCTCCGTCGGTCTGTTCAGGGCGTGACGGGCGATGCTCGCCGCTAGGTCGTCGACCTCAGCCGCGATGGCGTCCAGACGGTCCCGGTCGGTCTCCCGCCGGGCGGTCGAGCGGAGGGCGAGGAGGCGCGTCGTCGCGACCTCGATCCGCTGCCGGCGGATGCGCCCGAGGCGCTGCCGCAGCCAAGCGATGGTCGAGCAGACGCCGCCGCCCAAGATGGCCACGAGATAGATCCAGCTCTCGTAGCGCTCGATGAAGGTCTCCTGCTCACGCTCGTAATAGTCGATGGCGCCCGGGTGAATGGGCAGGCGGGCGGTGGTGGCATCCGCCGTGTCCTCATAGGCCGGATAGGTGAGCGCCTCGGCGGCCGGGACGGTCTCGGCCAGCGCCGCGCGCATCTCGAACAGATGCTGCGTGACCTCGGCGGCGACGCTGCGCGACAGGCTGGCGCGCGCCATCAACCGGTAGGACGAGCCGACGGTCGCGATGTCCTCGGCCGGCAGGCGTGGGTTGCCGCTGAACAGCCCGGCCGGCACCGTGACCGACTGGAGGCGCGGCCAGCGCGCCAGCACCGCGGCGGTGTCGGGCACGCCGACCAGCGCGACCGTGCCGTCCTCGCTCGCCGCGCGGACGAAGCCGACCAAGCGCCGCGCCGCCGGAAGCGTGGGCGTCGTCACAAGCGCCATCGCGTCGATGCGCCCGTCGCCGAATGCGGCCGTCACGTCCGCTTCCTCGAGCGGCACGAGGAGAACGGCCTGCGGCGGAACGGGGCCGTTCGGGGCCTCGGTAAGAAGTTCCAGCCCGTCGCGGGTCAGCAGGTCGCGCAGAAGCGTCCTGTCCGCGTCCCGGCTCGCCAGCATGCCCAGCCGCTTGCCCGCCAGATCCGGGATGCTCCCGATGCCGGATCCCGCCGGCGCCGCCGCGAAGGCCGCGAGCTCGCGCAGGATCGCGAGGGTCAAGCCGTTCCCGGGCATGGCGACGTCCGGTCGGACCACCGCCAGATCCGCCTTGCCGGTCCTGAGCGCCTCCGCACTCTCGCGGACTCCCGGGAAGTCCAGGATCCTGAGCTGGACACCGGTTTTCCGGCGGGCGAGCTCGCCCGCGTAGGCCCGCAGCAAGTCCGGCTCGGTTCCGCCATTCGGGGCGACCGCAAGGGTCAGGGTCGTGGCGCGGGTGAAATAGAACCCCGCTGCCGCGGTGGCGACGAGCACGAGCACCAATCCGAGGGTGAGCCATGCCTCACGACCGACTGGAAACGCCGATTTGCGCATGCCTACTCCCGGCCCTCAGCCGCTCGACGTGTCCGTTGCGCTCTGCCGGGCGAGCGGCCCTGGACCGCGATGGCATGCCATCATGATCGACTGTTGTCCTGGCGCGTGCTCAAGTATCATCGATTCCGGGGGAACGACATGCTGGCGCAACTCGCGATCGGCGCGCTCGGGAGCGTGTGCAGCATCACGATCCACGCCTTCATGATGACCATCATTCTGAAGGTGGTTCGTGTGCACGGCGCCATCCGCGGCTACAGCAGCGTGACCCTCTGGCGCATCATGTCGTCAGCCGTGTGCGTCATTATGGCGGCGCATACTGTTGAAGTTGCGATCTGGGCCGCGATCTACAAAGTGATCCGCATAGCGCCAGCAGGATCCGACTTTCTGTACTTCGCGTTCGTCAATTATACAACGCTCGGCTACGGAGACATCGTTCCAGCCGAACGCTGGCGCCTCCTCGGTCCGGTTGCCGCAATGAACGGGATCCTGCTGTTCGGCTGGTCGACGGCTGTGATCTTCGAGATCCTGCGACGAACCCTGGCCCTCATGGAGAGAGATGCGTTCTGAGGCCACGTCCCGTATGTCCAGCTTCCGGGCGCCGTCCGGCGTCGATCTTTCAAAGCCGACCCGAAAAACAGATCAGACGTCGCCGCGTCTTCACCCCGCAATACTCTCCCGAACGGTGCTACAGTCGGTTGTGTGCCCTGAAGACGGGGGTTCCGATGAGAGATCCCGGCAAGGCGCGTCGAACTGGCGGGAACCGTGTGTCACCGGATCTCGGCCACGACGTCGTGGCGGGGCTCACGGCCGCGACCGTCGTCCTGCCGAAGGCGATGGCCTATGCTACGGTGGCCGGACTGCCGGTGTCGGTCGGGCTCTACACCGCGTTCGTGCCGCCGCTCGTCTACGGATGGCTGGGCTCGTCGCGCGTCCTCAGCGTGAGCTCGACGACGACGCTGGCTATCCTGACCGGGGCCGAGCTCGGCACTGTGGTTCCGGACGGCGATCCGGCGAGACTTGCGGTCGCCGCGGCGACATTGACGGCCCTTGTGGGCGCGCTGCTTCTCGCGGCGCGGGTCCTGAAGCTGGGCTTCATCGCAAGCTTCATCTCCGTGCCGGTGCTCACGGGTTTCAAGACCGGCATCGGTCTCGTGATCCTGCTGGACCAAGCCCCCAAGCTCCTCGGGCTGCATATCGCGAAGCAGTCGTTCTTCGCCGATCTGGCGAGCGTCGTCCGCCACCTCCCCGAGATCTCTCTGCCAACCTTGGCCGTCGGTGGCACGACGCTGGCCATCCTCATCGGCATGGAACGGTTGAAGCCGCACTCGCCGGCGCCCCTGATCGTGGCCGCCGCCGCGATCGCCGCCTCGTGGGTGCTGGACCTCGGCGCGCGGGGCGTCTCCACAGTCGGGCCGATCCCGCAGGGCCTACCGTCCCTGACCGTGCCCGATCCCGGACTCGTCCTCGCGCTTCTGCCGGGCGCGGTCGGGATCGCCCTGATGAGTTTCACGGAGAGCATCGCGGCGGCACGGGCCTTCGTCGGCCCCGGCGATCCGCCCGTCGATGCCAACCGCGAACTGGTCGCGACCGGATCGGCAAACCTGGGCGGAGCCCTGCTCGGCGCCATGCCGGCGGGTGGTGGAACCTCGCAGACGAGCGTCGTTCGCGCGGCCGGCGGCCGGACGCAGGCGACCTCGCTCGCGACCGCCGTCGCCGCGCTCGCCACGATGCTGTTCCTCGCCGGGATCCTCGGCCTCCTGCCGCAGGCGACCCTCGCGGCGATCGTCGTCGTGTACTCGGCCAGCCTGATCCAGCCGGCGGAGTTCCGCGCCATCTATACGGTCCGATGCATGGAGTTTCGCTGGGCCGTCGCGGCGGCAATCGGCGTCCTCGCCTTCGGGACGCTCCAGGGCATCGTCGTGGCCATCGTCCTCTCGTTCCTGGGCCTCGCCCTCCAGACGGCTCAGCCCCGTATCTCGATTATCGTCCGTAAGCCCGGGGCCGACGTCCTGCGTCCACAGTCCCTCGACCATCCCGAGGATGAGACCTTCGACGGGCTTCTGATCCTCCGTCCGGAGGGCCGTCTGTATTTCGCGAACGCCCAGACCGTAGGGGAGCGGATGCGGGCGCTGACGGAGGAGCACAAGCCGCGCGTCGTCGCCCTCGACCTCAGCCGCGTGCCCGACATCGAGTATTCTGCGCTTCAGATGCTGCGGGAGGGCATACGGTCCGCTGCCGTCAGCGTCTGGCTCGTGGGCTGCAACCCGGACGTGCTCCGGATGGTGCGGCGCACGGGCCTGGACCGGGAACTCGGCCCGGACCGCCTGTTGTTCAACGCCCGTACGGCCATTGCACGCTACGGGGCGCTCCGGTCGGCCACGGCACCGTCGACGGAACCCTGAGCGGCAGCGCGGCCGGCGCCGGCCGCCCGCTCCTGCGTGACCGCTCTTGGATGACGGCCCTCGGGTGACGCCCCCGGAGGCTAGTAGTCGTACCCGACGCGCGCACGTTGGCGGACGTAAGGGCCGGCGGCACCGGGCGCCACGACCATCACGGCCCGCGGCGCTGGGTCGAACGGCATCGTCGCGGCGCTGAAGGCGATGAACCCGGCCGCCGCCCGAACGTCGTCGGGTTGACGGGGATCCCGAGCGATCAGGTCTGCCTCCCGCGACAAGCGGAGATTGCAGAGCCGAGACGGCAGGCCGCCCGCGGGCGTACACGCATCGTGGCGCGCGCAGGCGCGATCCAGCGCGTCGACGGGGGGAAGCGGTGCGCGGTTGCCAAGGCCGCAGTAATTGCCGTGCACGAGGAGCGGCGGCGTGCTCGAGAAGTCCTGCGCCTGCGCCTGTGCGGACGACAATCCGGCAGCGGCGAGACAGAAAGCAGCAATCCTGGTTCGCATGACGGACGCCTCATCGGATCACGTGACGGGGTGATGCGGAACGCCGGAGGTCGGCGTTCCTGGCGCGGTAATGCCGTCCCTGTGGTTGACCTCAGTTCGGGCGGCAGACGCCGGCATAGGCGTCCCAGTATTGGTACGGACCGCATCCGCCGGACGTCGCTCCGTAGTAGCCAGCCGCCGCCGCGGCGGCACCGACGCCGGCGGCCGCCAGCCCGTAGCCATACGGGCGATAGCGATAGCCGTAGGCACCGTAGCCGGGGCGAACGTAACGGCCATAGCCGCCGCGATAGGCATAGGCACCGCCATAGCGGCCGACGCCGCCGCGGTAGGCATAACCACCGCGGTATCCGCCGCGATAGCCTCCGATCCCTCCGCCATGAAAACCGCCGGCTCGGAAGCCACCGGCTCGGAAGCCGCCCGCGTGAAAGCCGCCGCCGCGGAAGCCGCCACCCCGGAAGCCGCCACCCCCAAAGCCGCGTGCCTCCGCAGCGGCGCTGGTGACAATCAGGGCGGTGACGGCGGAGACAGCAATGATGAAGCACTTCATGAGATCGGCTCCTCCTTGTTGATGGAACGGCCGGCCCAGCCTCGTCGCGTGCCAAAGCGGAGATATGAACATTCCACCATGCGAGTAGATTGGCTCGATTTCTAATCTAGGCCGGATCGGAAAGCTTGATCGAAAGGGACACACGCGATGGTTCCGGACCGAGGCCGCCCGGCCGTATTGGAAGCAGGACTGAAGGACGATTCCTGCCCGATACGATTGCCGGTAGATGATATGGCCTGGATTGCTTCAGATTAAATTTCATAGATGTAGCAGAAGCGCATTCCTGGGCTGATTGTTTTGGCCTATGATCGGAAAGGTCATCGCGTACGGTCGCTCGGCAGGGCCGAACTGCTACCCTGCGACGCGTGCGTACGGGACAGGCGGCTGTCGATGATCATCGTCGTCGCGCACGGCGTTCGCGATCGGACGATCCAGGACGGTCGGACAGGAGGGGAGCGGATGAGCACGCCCGCTGATCCGGCAATCGTCCGCAACACCGGGGCGACGGATCGCTGGCGGCGCATCGGACGGCGCGTGTCCCAAGAGGCGAAACGCATCGCCGCGATCTTCATCTATCTGTGGGTCGTATTCGGCGTGCTGGTGCTGCACGAATCGGTGGTGCTGTCGCGGCACGGCCTGAGCGCCCAGTTCTACGGCCTCGCCTTCATCAATGCCTGGATCCTCGCCAAGGTGATGCTGGTGGCGGAAGGGCTCGACGCCCGCCCGCACTTCGCGGGCCGGCCGTTGATCCTGCCCATCGCGCTGCGATCCGCCGGGTTTGCCCTGCTGCTGGTCTGCGCCTACGCGGCGGAGGAGTCGGCGATCAATCTGTGGAAGGGGCATAGCCTCGCCGACGCATTGCCGGCGATCGGCGGCGGCGGCGTGCGCGGCCTCGCGGTCATGACGGTGATCATGGCCATCGCGCTCGTCCCCTACTTCACGTGGCGCGAACTCGGGCGCGTGCTCGGCCGCGACACGCTGAGGGCGCTGATGCTCTCGGGTTCCGAGGTGCCACCGAGGGCCTGATCGGTCCGGGCGGGAGGTCCGGCTGTCCCGTCCGATCAAGCCGGACAGACGCAATCTGCAAGGATGCGCGGGGATTCTCCGGGCGAGGGACGGTCATGTTCCGCTGGTCTCGTTGTCTCTTCATCCTCTTTCTTCTGACCGCAGGATCGCATTCCGCCGCCGCGGAGACCGCGCCCGCCGCGGCGCTGCCCGTCGGCACCGTCGCCGCGCAGAAGAAGGCCATCGACACGGCGCTCGACTTCGTCGGCCGGGTGGAGGCCGTGAGCCGCGTCGAGGTGCGGGCGCGGGTCACGGGGTACCTCGACGCGGTCCTGTTCAAGGAGGGCGAGCTGGTCGCGGAGGGCGCGCCGCTCTACCGGATCGAGCCCGACCTCTTCGAGGCCGCCGTCCGTCAGGCAGAGGGGGCGCTGGAGCGCACCCGCGCGGCCGAGACGCTCGCGGCGATCCAGCTCCAGCGCGCGCAGGATCTCCTCGACCGCAATTCCGGCACCGTGGTCGCGCGCGACCAGGCGCGCGCCGCCCTCGAACAATCGCAAGGCGCCGTGATGGGTGACGAGGCGAGCCTGAGAACGGCGCAGATCAACCTCGGCTACACCAAGATCCTCTCTCCGATCGCCGGCCGGATCGGACGCACCAGCGTCACGAAGGGCAACGTGGTCGGGCCGGATAGCGGGGTGCTCACCTCCATCGTGAGCCAGGATCCCATGTACGTCGCCTTTCCGGTCAGCCAGCGCGAGTTCCTCCGGGTGCAGCAGAGCGGTGCCCACCCGGACCGCAGCAAGATCGCCGTGCGGATCCAGTTCTCCGACGGCACGACCTACGACCAGATCGGCCGGGTCAACTTCGTGAACATCAGCGTCGACCGCACCACCGACACGGTGCTGGTGCGCGCCAGCATGCCGAACCCCGCCGGCACCCTGCGGGACGGCCAGCTCGTCAAGGTCGCGCTGCAGACCGGGGCGCCTGTGGAGAAGGTGGTGGTGCCCCAGGCTGCCCTCATCGCCGACCAGGGCGGAGTCTACGTCTTCGTCGTCGAGGACGGGCGGGCCGTGATCCGGCGGGTCAAGCTGGGCTCCGGCGGCACCGGACCGGATGCCATCGTCGACGAGGGCCTGTCCGGCGGCGAACTGGTCATCGTCGACGGCCTCCAGCGGGTGCGGCCCGGGATCGCCGTTCGGGCGAACCCGATCGCCCAGTCGGCAAGCGGGATCTGAGGCCATGCTGTCCGCGATCTTCGTCGACCGCCCGCGCCTGGCAATCGTCATCGCCATCGTCACGTCGATCGCCGGTGCCCTGGCGCTGCTCACCATTCCGGTCGCGCAATACCCCGACATCGTGCCGCCGCAGGTCTCGGTGACGACAACGTATCCCGGCGCCGCCGCCGCGGTGGTGGAATCCACGGTCGCCCAGCCCATCGAGTCGCAGGTCGTGGGCGTCGACAAGATGATCTACATGAAGAGCGTCAGCGGCAACGACGGCAGCTACACGCTCACCGGGTCATTCGAACTCGGGACCGATCCCGACATCAACGCCGTCAACGTCAACAACCGGGTCCAGATCGCCCTGGCCAAGCTGCCCGAGGACGTTCGCAAGCAGGGGATCACGGTCAAGAAGAAGTCGTCCGCCCTGCTCGGCGTGCTCGCGGTCTACTCGCCCAAGGGCGCCCAGGACCCGCTCTTCATCTCGAACTACGTCACCATCAACCTTCTCGACCGCATCAAGAGCACGCCCGGCGTCGGTGACGCGACCCTGTGGGGGCCGCAGGATTACGCGATGCGGGCCTGGGTCCGGACCGACCAGCTGACCGGGCTCAACCTCACCACGAGCGACGTGATCGACGCGATCAAGGCGCAGAACGTCCAGGCGCCCGTGGGGCGGATCGGTGCCCGGCCGATCTCCAACGCGCAGCAGCTTCAGCTCAGCATCCAGACCCAGGGACGGCTCACCTCGCCCGAGCAGTTCCAGAACATCGTCCTGCGCACGAACCCGGACGGCTCCCTGCTCCGCCTCGGCGACGTCGCCCGGATCGAACTGGGTGCGGCAAGCCTCGACCGTGAGACCCGGCTCAACGGCAGCCCGGCGACCGTCGTGGCGATCTACCAATCGCCGGGCGCCAACGCGATCGCGACGCTCAAAGAGGTCAAGGCCCGCGTCGCGGCGCTCGCTCCGTCCTTCCCGGAGGGGCTGGAGTGGAAGGTCACCTACGACCCGACGGCCTTCATCACCGAGACCGTCCACGAGGTGCAGAAGACCCTGATCGAGGCGTTCGTGCTCGTCGTGGTGGTGGTGTTCCTGTTCCTCGGCAGCCTCCGCGCGACGCTCATCCCGACGCTGGCCGTGCCGGTCAGCCTGATCGGCACCTTCATCGCCCTGAAGGCGGTGGGCTATTCGGCGAACTCCGTCTCGCTGCTCGCCATGGTGCTCGCCATCGGCATCGTGGTCGACGACGCCATCGTGGTCGTCGAGAACGTCGAGCGGGTGATGGAGGAGCATCCCGAGCTCTCCCCGCGCGAGGCCACCAAGCGGGCGATGGCCGAGATCACGGCCCCGATCATCGCGATCACCCTGGTCCTGCTCTCGGTCTTCGTGCCGGTGGCCTTCGTGCCCGGCATCTCGGGGGAGCTGTTCCGCCAGTTCGCCGTGGCGGTCGCGGTCTCGATGTTCCTCTCGGCGATCAACGCGCTGACGCTCTCGCCCGCGCTCTGCGGGGTGCTGCTGCGGCCGCACCACGGCCCGCGCCGCGGGATCATGGGCTTCATCATGCGCGCGATCGACGGGGTGCGCGACGGCTACGGCGTGGCGGTCGCCCGCATCGTCCGCCTGTCGATCATCGGCGTCGTGCTGTCGCTCGCGGCGGCCTGGGGCACGGTCGAGCTGGCCAAGATCACGCCCACGGGCTTCCTGCCGGAGGACGACCAGGGCGCGTTCTTCGTGGTCGTGCAACTGCCCGAGGGTGCGTCCGTCGACCGGACCTCGGCGGTCGCGGCGCAAGCCGAGGCGATCCTGCGCGAGGAGCACGCGGTCGCGGACACGACCACGGTCGTCGGCCTCAACTTCATCGACAATTACTCGCAGGGCAACGCCGCCTTCCAAGTGGTGACGCTCAAGCCCTTCGAGGAGCGGAAGGGCGCGGGCGACGGCGCCGCGGCGTTGATCGCGCGGCTCGGCCAGCGCTTCCGCGAGATCCCCGGCGGCACGGTCGTGCCGATCGCGCCGCCGCCGATCATCGGTCTCGGCACCGGCGGCGGCTTCGCCTACGTTCTGGAGGACCTGCGCGGCGGCGACCCGAAGGAGCTCGCGCAAGTCTTGCGCGGGCTCCTCGTCGCGGCGAACCAGGAGCCCAAGCTCAATCGCGTCTTCAGCACCTTCTCGGCGACGAACCCCTCGGTCTACCTCGATATCGACCGCAACAAGGTCCAGATCCTCGGGGTGTCGCTCGACGCCGTGTTCCAGGCGCTGCAGGCCTCGCTCGGCGGCTACTACATCAATGACATCAACCTGTTCGGCCGCGCGTGGCAGGTCCAGGTCCAGGCCGAGGCGACGGACCGCCAGAAGATCGACGACATCTACCGCATCAATGTGCGCAACAAGGACGGCGGAATGGTCCCGTTGCGCAGCCTCGCGGAGGCCCGCATCGTCGTCGGGCCGCCCGCGCTGATCCGGTACAACAACCTCCGTGCCGTGACGGTGCAGGGCGGCCCCGCGCCGGGCGTCTCCTCGGGCCAGGCGCTCGCGGCCATGGAGGCCGTGGCGGCGCGCACACTGCCCGCGGGCTTCGGCGGGGAATGGACCGACACCGCTTTCCAAGAGAAGCGGGCGGAGGGCAAGACCGCGATCATTCTGGCCTTCGCGGTGCTGTTCGCCTTCCTATTCCTGGTCGGCCTGTACGAGAGCTGGACCATCCCGGTGCCCGTGCTGCTCTCCGTGACGGTCGGCATCGTCGGCGCCTATTTGGCGATGGTCTGGGGCAACCTCACCCTCGATCTGTACGCGCAGATCGGCATGGTGGTGCTGATCGGCCTGGCCGCCAAGAACGGCATCCTCATTGTCGAGTTCGCCAAGGAGCAGCGCGAGAAGGGCGTGCCGCTGCGCGAGGCCGCGACGGAGGGCGCGCGCCTCCGCTTCCGCCCAGTGATGATGACGTCCTTCGCCTTCATCCTCGGGCTCCTCCCGCTCGTGATCGCCACCGGCGCCTCGCAGCTCGCCAGGCGCGATGTCGGGACGCCGGTGTTCGGCGGCATGATCGCCGCATCGTTCCTCGGCATCTTCGTGATCCCGCCGCTCTACGTCGTGTTCCAGGGCCTGCGCGAGCGGGCGTGGCGGCTCCTGGGTCGCGGGAAGGGCAGGGATCATCCGGCAGTGCCGCCCAAGGTGCCCGCCGGTACGCCGGAGCATCTGCCGGCCGAGTAGCGGAGGGTTGTCCCGATGGACGAGACCGATCAGGTGCTGCTCGCCGACAGGCCCGCCGACGCCGAGCCGCTCGTCGAGCACAGCCGGCTCAAGCGCAAAGCCTATGAGCGCGAGTTGCGAAAGCTCCAGGTGCAGCTCTGTCACCTGCAGGCCTGGGTGAAGGCCACCGGCGCGCGGATCATCGTGGTGTTCGAGGGCCGCGATGCGGCCGGCAAGGGCGGCACCATCAAGGCGATCACCGAGCGGGTCAGTCCGCGCGTGTTCCGCGTCGTCGCTCTGCCGGCGCCGTCCGACCGCGAGAAGAGCCAGCTCTTCCTGCAACGCTACATCGCGCACTTCCCGGCTGCGGGCGAGATCGTGATCTTCGACCGCAGCTGGTACAATCGCGCGGGCGTCGAGACCGTCATGGGGTTCACGAGCGAGGCCGAGCAGCGCCGCTTCCTGACCCTCTGTCCGCAGATCGAGCAGTTCATCACCGGGAGCGGGATCCAGCTCATCAAGTTCTGGCTGGAAGTCGGCCGCCAGGAGCAGAAGCTCCGCTTCGAGGCCCGCATCAACGATCCGCTGCGGCAGTGGAAGCTGAGCCCGATGGACCTGGAATCTTATCGGCGCTGGTATGATTATTCCCGCGCTCGCGACGCGATGCTCGCGGCAACCGATTCCGATGATCTCCCGTGGTATGTGGTGCGCTCCGACGACAAGCGCAGGGCGCGGCTGAACTGCATCGCGCACCTGCTGCATCTGATCCCCTACAGGAAGCTCAAGCCCGAGCCGGTGACCCTGCCGAAGCGCTGCAAGAAGAACGCCTACGACGACACGCTGCGCGACCAGCGCTTCGTGCCGGAGCTGTACTGAGCGTCGGCCGCCGTCCGCGTTTCACCGCGCGCTCCGCATCGACGACGATCGAGGTGGCGCTTGCCAAGGTCGGTGCTGGTCCGGTGTCCTGTTCGATCAAGCAGGAAACGAGGGGTCGGATTAGCTGGCGTCGGAGGATGCGACGATGCCCCTGTCCGTCGCGTTGCGCAGCAGCTTCTGCCTGACGGAGGCGGCCGTGGCCGAGCGCTCCCACGCGCCCGTCCGGCTCGATCGGGACAGGACCGCCTCGGTCTCTCCGGCAACGCGCCTGTGCAGCAGGCGATTGCCGGCGCGGACCCGGCCGTGCGCCGACCAGTCAGAGACTGAAAAACCGCGCTCGGGTTAGGGAGGGACGACGGATGCGACACCCCGCTCGCATTGTGGCCTGCACCCTCGCCCTGCTCGCCACCGCGGCGCGCGCGCAGGAGACCCACTCGCTGGTCGCGGTCGAGACGGATTCGCGCATGCAGATGGCTGCGGCCTCGCTGATCCCGACACTCCGGGGACGATGGCTCCATGCCGATCACAAGCTCGCCGTCGGGCGCGTGCAGGATGTCCGGGTCTCGCCGGACGGCCATACGCTGATTGCCGTCGTCGCCCGCCGGCGATGGCTCGGGGGCGGGGAGATCGGTATCCCGGTCCCACGGCTGCATCAGCGCGACAACGACCTGACCGTCAGCGCCACGCGCGACGATATCCGACAGCTTCCGGTGATCAGACCCTGAGACGGGCGCCGACCGGATCAGCGCCATGCGTCCTCAAGACCGCAATCCGGGCGTCCGTCGACCTGGGCGCGGCGGCCGCCGGCCGCATCGGCCTTCGCTCTATCACGGCTCGCGCGCTTGCCACGCGCGCCGGAGGCGTTCGCCGCGATGCGGGCGCACGCGCAGGTGCGGGCCGATCAGCCGCCTGAACGCGTACGCGACCTGTTTGTACTCATCGCCGCACGTCGTGGCCCGATCGGCCGGTAGATACCCCTTCGCGACGACGTCGGCGTAGCGACGCGGATCGGAGCCGTAGGCGAGGCAGACGAGGCTGTAGAATCTCTGCCACGACAGGCCGTGGACATCGGCGAAACGGCTTGTGTCGGTTGCTTCCTGCCGCCCGAGCATCGCGAAGAAGTACCCGCTGCCGCCGACGAGATCCCGGGCTTGCGCAGGGGCGAGGTGGAGCAGGAGCAGGGCGGCGAGTTGATCGGCCGCGTCCTCCTCGCGCCCGAAGATCGGGACGCGCAACAAGTGGAACAGGGCATGGCCGGTCTCGTGCACGAGGATCTGGGCGATCGGCCCGCGGGTCGCCTGCTCCTGGGTGACGCCGGCCGGCGAGGGCTCGTGCGGCGCGCGCGCGATGATGCCCGCGACCAGCTCGTAGCACATAGTGACGGCGCGGCTGTCGGGATCGTACCAAGCGTTCGCCTCTCCCGCGCACCCTTTCATCCGGAGGGTCAGGCGCCGGGGCAGCCGCACGAGGCGCACGACCGCGCCGAGCCGCTCCAGCACGTGCTGCCGCCGCAGAGCCCGATAGATCTCGCCATGCGCGGGGTCGCTCGGCGGCACGTAAGTCACGACGACACGATCGCGGCCGTGCGACACGGGCAGGGCATGGGCGGGCGCAGCCGACAGGAGGGTGGCGGCCGTCAGCAGGACCCCGGGGATGGCTCCAAACCGGACGCGCTCGACCCTGCCGCCGTCCCGGCCCCGACCGCTGAACTCGGATGTCGGTATCGTCTGTGGGTTGTGTGCCATGTCCATGACGGGCAACCCGACGGATGAGAGGTCCGTAAGGGTCGGATCGGCCCAGTTACGGTCTCACGGTGATCATCCGACCGGCGAATGGACGCCCCGTTTCCGGGGGCCCGTCCGGTCGAGCGCTGCGCCACATCCCGTCGGCCGCCGAGATCATAACTGCCGCCCGGCCGCGCAACCTAGCAGAATGTCGGCCAACGAAAATCGGATTTCTCGAGTAGAGGTTTGTCCCATACGATCAAGCAAAATGTATCCGTTTCGTTGAAGATCCAAATATTCACCGCTTCACACGCGCGTTCTCGCCGCGACGCAGTGTGTTGGATGTTGCGGCAAGATTGGCAGCTGTCATCCGCGCGCCTGGTCTCGCTGGAGCGAGGGCGGGCGGCCAGATCGGGAAGCCTCCCATGGCCGATTGGCTCGTCAAGACCTTTCAAACCTATCCTGAGCTGGCAATATTCCTGTCACTGGCGATCGGGTTTGCAATCGGTCCCCGGAAGATCGGGGGCTTCAGCCTCGGGAACGTCACGGCGACCCTTCTCGCCGCCGTCGCCATCGGTCAGCTCGGGATCGCCATCTCACCCAACGTCAAATCGACGTTCTTCATCCTGTTCATCTTCGCGGTCGGCTATGGGGTCGGGCCGCAATTTGTGAGCGGCCTGACCAAGGAGGGGCCGCGGCAGATCGGCTTCTCCCTCGTCGTCCTCGTCCTCTGCCTGCTCGCCCCGGTCCTGTGCGCGAAGCTCGCCGGCCTCGATCTCGGCTACGCGGCGGGGTTGTACGCCGGCTCGCAGACCATCTCGGCCTCGATCGGCGTGGCATCCGACCAGATCGCGCGGCTCGACATGCCGGCCGACCAAGCCAAGACCTATCTCGATCAGATTCCGATCGGTTACGCGGTCACCTACATCTTCGGCACGATCGGGTCGGCGATCATCCTGGCGCAGCTCGGGCCGAAGCTGATCGGCGTCGACCTCGAGAAGGCCTGCAAAGACTACGAGCGTACGATGGGCGGCGAGGTGAGCGAGGGCGGCCTCATCTCGGCCATTCGCCATATCGAGCTCCGGGCGTACCGGGTGCCCGACGACGACAGCATCGTCGGCCGGCCGGTGCGGGAGATCTGGCCGGGGATGCGCGTTTTCGTCGAACGCGTGCGGCGCGGCGATCAGATCATCGAGGCCGATGGCGAGACCATGCTGCGGCCGGACGACATCGTGGCGGTCTCCGGTCGTCGCGAGCGCCTCGTCGACAGCCTCAACCCCATGCTCGAGGAGGTTCAGGACCGGGAACTCCTCAATGTTCCGGCGGAGGTCGTCGATGTTCTCGTCACGCACCGCACCGTCGCCGGCATGACCCTTGAGGCGCTTGCGGGCCATGAATGGGCACGCGGCGTCTATCTGCGCAAGATCATGCGCAACATGGTCGAGATCCCGGTGCTGCCGCGGACCGAGATCCTGCGCGGGGACATCCTGACGCTCGCCGGAGGCCGCCGGCACGTCGAAGCGGCGATCAAGCAGCTCGGCTACCCGGACCGGACGGTCGAGACGACCGATATCGCCTTCCTGGCCGCCGGCATCGTCCTCGGCGGCCTCGTCGGTGCATTGAGCTACAAGCTCGGCGGCATCCCGATCAGCCTGTCGACCTCCGGCGGCGCCCTGCTGGCCGGTCTGGTGCTCGGCTGGCTGCGGACCATCCGCCCGGTCTTCGGGCGTATCCCGGGGCCGGCCCTCTGGCTGCTGAATACGCTGGGCCTCAACATCTTCATCGCCGTCGTCGGCATCAGCGCCGGTCCGGGCTTCGTGGCGGGCGTTCAGGCCGTGGGCTTGAGTCTCCTTCTCTGGGGCGCCCTGGCGACCGCCATCCCGATGGTCCTGTCGGTCTACATCGGCCGGTACATCTTCAAGTTCCACCCGGCGATCCTGTTCGGCGCCTGTGCGGGCGTGCGGACCACCACGGCGGCCCTCGGCATGGTTCAGGAAGCCGCCAAGAGCAAGATCCCGGCTCTCGGCTACGGCATGCCCTACGCCATCGGCAACACTGTGCTCACCATCTACGGGATGGTGATGGTGCTCGTCTTTTCCTGAGGCAACCCGCAACGGGGAGTATTGTCATGTCAGAATCGTTCGATCTGCGGGACTTCGAGTCGCTCAGCCCGTTCGAGATCAAGGACGAACTGATCAAGCTGGCCAAGGCGACGTCGCGCCGGACACAATCGGCCTTCCTCAATGCGGGGCGGGGCAACCCGAACTGGGTCGCCACGACGCCGCGCGACGCCTTCTTCCTCCTCGGCCAGTTCGCGATGAGCGAGAGCCGGCGCGTGATGAGCCACCCGGCCGGGCTCGGCGGCATGCCGCAGGCGTCCGGGAGCGCCGAGCGGCTCGCAGCCTGGCTGCAGCAGCGTGCCGATCAGCCCGGCGCCGACTTCCTGGCGGCCCTCGTCCCCTACGCGACCCGGACGTTTGCCTTCGAGCCGGACGCCTTCGTGCACGAACTCGTCGATTCGATCGTCGGCGACAATTACCCCGTTCCGGATCGGATGCTCGTCCACAACGAGCGGATCGTGCACGAATACCTGATGTGGGCGATGTGCGGGTCGCGCAAGCCCGCCGGCCGTTTCGACATCTACGCGGTCGAGGGCGGCACGGCGGCGATGTGCTACCTGTTCAAATCTCTCAAGGCCAACCGGCTCCTGATGCCGGGCGATACGATCGCCCTCGGCACGCCGATCTTCACGCCTTATCTCGAGATGACGCATCTCGAGGACTATGCCCTCGACGTGGTTCACATCGAGGCGCCGCAGGAGAACAAATTCCAGTACACGGATGCCGAGATCGACAAGCTGCTCGATCCCAAGGTCAAGGCTTTCTTCGTCGTCAATCCCGGCAACCCGACCGGGATGGCGCTGAGCCCGGAGACGATCGCCAAGATCACCCGGTTGGTCAGGGACAAGCGGCCCGATCTGATGATCCTGACCGACGACGTCTACGGCACGTTCGTGCACGACTTCCGATCGCTGATGGCGGAGCTGCCGCACAACACTATCGGCGTCTACTCGTTCTCGAAATATTTCGGCTGCACCGGCTGGCGGCTCGGCGCCATCGCGATCCACGAGGACAATATCTTCGACACGGCCATCGCGAAGCTGCCGGCCGACGTGACCGCCGATCTCGACAGGCGCTATGGGCCGCTGACCCTGGAGCCGCGCAAGCTCAAGTTCATCGACCGCATCGTGGCCGACAGTCGCGACATCGCGCTCAACCACACCGCCGGCCTCTCCCTGCCGCAGCAGGTGATGATGAGCCTGTTCTCGCTCGCCGAATTGATGGACGAGAACAAGGCCTATCAGGATGCCTGCATGGAGATTGTCAACCGGCGCGCCTGGTCGATGATCGAAGGGCTCGGCCTCCAAATCACGCCCAACCCGAATTACGATGCCTATTACGGGCTGATCGATTTCGAGTTCTGGGCGCGCAAGAACATCGGCGAGGAGGCCGTTGCCTACCTGAAGCGCAACGTCCATCCCCTCGACCTCGCCTTCCGGCTGGCCGAGGTCCACGGCATCGTGCTGCTCAACGGCGGCGGGTTCGAAGCGCCCGACTGGTCCCTGCGGGTCTCCCTCGCCAACCTGCCCGACGAGGCCTACGCCGATATCGGACGCGGCGTGCGCGCCGTCGCGCGCGGCTATCGGGACGCCTACGAGGCCGCCACGCGCGCCTCCGCGGCGGGCACGCAGGAGGTCGAGCAGGTCCCGGCCGAGTGACCGCCCCGACGCCGGGTGCCGGGTCCGCGCGCCGGACCCGGGCCGGCCGACCGCATCTCCGGGCCGCCTCTAGGCTACACTTGGACCGTCGAGGCGCCGACGATGGCTTTCATCGGTCAGGCGGACGCCGCCATGACACATCCGCCGGCCCGTCTTCGGGCGCTTCTGGACGGCCACCGCGCGCGGCGTCTGCTCGCGGCAGGGCTGCTCTGCCTGGGGACGCAGGCCGCCGTGGCGCGGACGATCTACGTCACGCCCGCAGGGTCCGGACCGGGCTACGATGCGGACGGCCGGATGATCGCCCCGCAGACGCAGGCCTTCTCCACCGAGGCGATGCGCGGACTGCGCCCGGGAGACGTCGTCCAGCTTCTCGCCGACAGCCCGGATCCTACCGTCGCGGCGCTCTACGCCAGGCGGATCGTTCTGTCCGGCTTGGGCGTGCGGGACGCGCCGCCGATCCTGATCAGGGGTCTCGGCGGGCGCACGCGGCTGGTTGGACGCACGGTCGATGACGTCCGCGGCTGCCCGATGCCCGAGGACGATGTCGAGCAGGCCTGCGGCGGCCTCGCGACGGCCCTCGCGGCCCCCCAGGCCTCGGACCTGCTCGGTGCCCTGACCACGCCGGCTTCGACCGGCGAGCCGGAGCGCAGCCGCCGCTCGCGGCTCGCCATACCGATCGGCCGTTCCGGGCGGCTTGCGGAGGCCGCCTGCCTCGACATCGACCGGAGTGACGGCGTCACGATCGAGGATCTGACATTCGACGGGTGCTGGCTCGCGGCCGTCCGTGCGATCGGCAGTCGCCGCGTCACGCTGCACCGCTCCCTCGTGATCGGGAGCAGCTACGGCCTTGCGGCACGCGGCAGCCGGGAGCGTCCTGTTGACTCTCTCGTGGTCGAGGACGTGACATGGGTGCAGGACGCGAGCGGCTACGACGCCGCGGCCCTGACACGCGCTGGGCCGTTCCGCTGCGTCGACGGCCGCGTCAGCCCGCTCGGTTGCCCGGGCCTGCTCTGGCGGAGCATCCCCTGGGGCGTGGGCCACCACGGCGCCTACGATCATTTCAACGGCGCGCTGCTCGGCGGAACCGACGTGCGGGGACCGATCATCTTCCGCCGCAACACGGTCCTCTCGGCCTATAACGGCGTTCGGCTGAAGGCTTCCGCCTGCGACGACCGCAAGGCCTCGGACCTCTCGCCGGAAACCTGTCCCTACAATCGGGACGTCTGGATCTACGACAACCTGTTCGCCTACGTGCGCGACAACCCCGTCGAACTGGAGACCTGGGCGACGGACGTCCGGATCTACCGCAACCGGATCGTCAATGCCCACGCGTGGTTCTCGTTCGACGACATGGGCGGCGGTCCGATCTACGTCTACGGCAATCGCGGCTGGTTCGACGACGTCCCGGCGATCGCCTTGCCGGATCATTCATCGTTCCCGCCGCCCTGCACGCGCCATCCTGTCGAGAAACCGGCCGCCAACGGGGCGTTCGACCCGAAGCTCGACCGGCGCTACGACTACGCACGCGCCCGCTGGCTGCCCGTCGGGGTCGAGAGCATCGGCCCGGCCGGTGACGTCTCCTGGATGGATCCGCGCGATCAGACCTGCGAGGCCAGCCTCCAGGGCCGGGTCGTCAAGCTCGCGCTTCCGCCTCTGGACGGGCAGCCCGGGACCTATCGCTACGCGGAGCGCGGGGCGATCTACCTGTTCAACAACAGCTGGTACCTGCGTTCGCCGGTGACGGGGATCGGCCCGGCCGCCAATCTCAGGCACTGGAACAACGCCCTGCTGTTCTGCGAGGACGGCGTGCCCGGTTACAAGAGGGAGTTGTGCCGGCCGAGGCCCGGCAGGTTCGATGTGAGCACCTGCGGACGCGGCGTCGTCGGCGGAGACGGTCTCGCCCGCTATCTCGGCGAAACGGGAACGCTGCCGTTCTTCGACTGCTTCCGGTGGCTGCCCGTCGACGAGTCCGGCCGCGATCTCCCCGCGCTCGCGAGCGTCTTCGATTACGATGTCAGCAGCAACGGCTTTCCTGTCGCGCTCAAGCACGCGCGCGGGATCGAGCCTCACGGACGTGCCGGCGATCCAGGCTTCGCGGCGCCCGAACGCGGCGACTTTCGGCTCATTCCGGGCGCGCTGGCGGCAAATTCGGGATGCGCGGTGACGGAGGATTCCGAGCAGGATCTCGTCTGCGCGGAAATCAGCGGGAGTCAGGCCTTCGCCGGTGCGTTCGGTCCTGACGGTCAGCTCTACGCGGGACCCGCCCCCGCGCGATTTCGACCTCCGGAGTAGAAGTCGCACTATTTCAGGTTGGCTTTGCCGTTCTTCCGGTGCTCGCACGCCGCCATGGTGTCGAACAGCACGAATTCCGGGCCTTTCGCGCTCAGGCAGCTCTTCCCGAAACTGCGAGGCGAATCCAGCTTGCTGCACGTGTAATGAGTCGACAGTCGAGACGCCAGCAAGGCGCTCACCCGCTCGCACCGTTTCTGATGGTATCCGGAGTCGGGCTGATAGTAGAACTTGCCCAGCGCCTCGATGTGGCCCGGGGCCGACGTCGCCGACGAGCATGCCGAGAGAGCAACAATCAGGGGCAACAGCAGCTTGGGGTTCATAACGGCACGTCTTCGTTATTGGCCGTCGCACTGTGTTTCGGGGCCGAACAGCCGCCGCTGCGCCTGATGCGCGCGCTCATGCAGGGTCGATCGGAGTGGGCAGATGACAGAAGAAGATCGGACCTCTGAGATACCGGGCTCGGAATAACGGGTTGGGCCTTTCGGTCGCGTTCCGAGCGTTCATGAGCTGAGCGGTGTCCACCGGCTTCTTCTCGCGCCGCCACACGCTCGGCGTCGTGCCCGACCAGCGCCGGAACGCATGTGTGAAGGCGGCGAGTTCGGAAAAGCCGAGGACCTCCGAGATCTGCGTCACGCTCATGGTGGTGTCAGCGAGGAGCTGCTTGGCCACCCGGAACTTCGCCTCGTTGGCGAGCTGCCTGAAGGTCGTTCCCTCAGCCCGCAGGCGACGGCTCAAGGTGCGGCGGTCCACGAGCCGCATGCGCGCCACGCGCTCAGCCTTGCAGCGCTGCCGCGTCACCTGGATCCGAAGATATTGACGAAGCTCATCCGTCAAATTCGACGCTTGTTCGGCCTCAAGCCGGCGAATGCGGCGCTCTGCCATCCGGCAGACAACCGGTTTTGCCCCGGCGACACGCTGATCCAGAAGCTTGGCCGAGAACACCAGAGCGGCGACTTCCTGATCGAACCGGACGGGCGCTTGGAAGAAGCGGTCATAGGGACTGGCGTCGCGCGGCTTGGCGCGCGGCAGCAGAACTTCCTGCAGAGCCCAATCGGCCCCGCACAGCGCCCGAAGGACGTTGGCCATCGTGGCGAGCGGCCGCTCCGAATGAATGGCCGCCCAATCGGCTTCCGGACCATACGGAGCGTAGCTGAGGATGGCGACGTCGCAGTCGATGCCAAGCCCGACCACCGCCCCCCAGTTCTGGACGCCGACGTGCAAGACGAGCGCGCGCAAGGCGTCGCCAACGGTTTCCGAGTGCCGCATCAGCACGCCGAGCTGTCGCAAAGACCCCAGCGACGCGCGCTGGCCGATGAGCAGCCCGAGATGCGGACAGTTCGTCCGGTCGGCCCCGAGCGCGATGAGCCGGTTGAGGTCCGCGTAGGGGACGCGCGTGCCGCCGTGGAAAAAACCGGGGTCAAGCTTGAGCTCGGCAAGGAGGTCGCCCGGATCGGCACCGAGTTCGACAAGGGCGGCGTAGATCGCCTGTTTGACCCCCGGACGGCTCAACGCGACAGGGAGCGGCTGCCCGTTCGCACCGGCGCTGCGAGGTCCCATGGGCCGCGCTGCGTGTCCCGGCGCTCCTGCTGTGACAGAAGAGGACATGGCCACCCCTGTTTCAACCCTGAGTCGGTACAAGCAGTGCAGTTGACATAAGATAAGACGGGACGTCTTGATCGAATGGGACTCTGTCCGGGATCAGACGGACGCGAGGGCCCCGAAAGGTTCAGTCGGCCAGGATCTGCTGCCGGCGAGAAGCAGCCGGTTGCAGCGCTGTTTCACCGTTCGAGCTTTGCTCGACACGCGACAGAGACTGCCGCCGAAACCCTCCTCCGCAGTCCGCTGTCCCGATCCGCGGTGTTCGCGTGGCTTTCCAGAACCGGCACGCTGGCGCGCACGCGTCTCGCCGAACAGCTGGACCCCGGGGCACCAGCGCCCGAGGATGTTGGCCCGTGGCATCCTAGGTCAGGCTGGCTGCAAGCGTGTGGCCGAGCGCTCGCGTCTGCGCGTGCGGCGTCCCGGCTCGGAGGTCGCGTCGAGCCAGATGACCAGGGCGAGGGCAATCAGCGCGGGCGCGCCGAGCGCCAGGAACGAACCGGTCCAGCCGAGCACGGACTGCGCCAGGCCGCCGTACCAGGCCGAGAGCGCGCCGCCGATGCCCTGCACGGCGTTGACGGTGCCGAGCGCCGTCTGGGTGCGGCCCGAGCCCCAGGTGAGATCCGCCACCACCACGGGCACGGCCACCCCGACGATCCCCGAGGCCACGCCGTCGAAGATCTCGGCCGAGATGAGCCAGACCGGGTCGTCGATGAAGGCGGATAGGGCTGCGCGCACCGGCAGCACGGCGAGGGCGACCAGCAGGAGCTTGCGGCGCCCGCGCTTGTCGGCGAGCGAGCCGGCGAAGAGGGCCACTGGGATCATGACCAGCTGCGCGACCATGACGTACCGGGCCGTCCAGGCCGTGGCGTCCGTGCCGGCCGCCACGAGCTTCTGCCCGAGCAGACTCAGCATGCCGCCATTGCCGAGGTTGAACAGCGCGAGCGCCACCGCCAGCACCATCAGCTTGCGGTTCGCGAGCACGCTGCGGGTGGTCGCACGTTCCGGCTTGTCGTCCGGATCGTCCTCCTTCCAGCCGACCGCGCGGCGCCCGTTGTAGCAGTGACCGGGCGTCGTCACGCTGGCCGCGATGGCCAGCACGGCCATGGCCCCGAGCACCCAGAAGGCCACGGCGGGTCCGAACTGGACGGTGCCGAAGCTGATGAGGCCTGCCGCGATGAGAATGCCGAGGTGGTTGTAGGCCTGATTGCGGCCCTGCTGCTTCGGGAAGCGGTCCTTGCCGACAATGCCGAGCGTCAACTCGGTGACGGCGGGCAGAAGCAGCACGCCGCCGGCGGCCGCCAGCATCTGGGCGGCAAACACGGCCGGGAAGGACTTGGCCGGCATGATCAGCAGCGTGCCGGCCAGGATGGCGGCGCAGGCGGCGGCGATGAGGAGGCGGGGGCGCCCGATCCGATCGACGAGGGCGCCGGCCGGCCCGCTCAGGCACAGCGCGCCGACGCCCACCAGCGTCGTGACGAACCCGACCCGCGCCGGTGACCATCCGCCCGTCTCGGCGAGCCACGTTCCCAGGAAGGGACCGAGGCCGCCCTGGATGTCGCCGGTGAAGACGTTGATGAGCGCAAGGTGCGTGGTGGCGAGCATGGTCTCAGGCCGGTGTGCCACGACCTCCCGGAAGAAGGGCGTCGTAGCCCGCGCTCGATGCGCGAAGACAGGTCACCAGAGACGTTCGAACAACCTAAACCGTTCCGCGTCGGACGCGTTGCGCGTGATCGCAGGTAGACGGCCGGAGACGCCGCGCCGGATCAAGGTTAGCGATTGCCTCAAACCAGGGGTCGTACTTCGAGGGAACGGTTTTCGAGGCGATGACGTTCTTGGAGCCATCATCGAAACGGAGACACAGCTTGAAGACAATCGCTTTGACCCTCGCCGCCGGTGCCGCTCTCGTGGGCGCCGCCTCCACTGCTCAGGCGCATGAGTGGGGTGGCGGCTACGGCTATGGTCCCGGCTACGGTCACTCCCGCGTCATCGTGCGAGAGGGCTATCGCGACGGCTACCGCGGCGTCGGCTCCCGGCATCACGACTGGGATCGCCCGGGCGTGCGCGTGATCGAGCGTCGCGACGGCGGCTTCCATCGCCATCACGACTGGGACGACTGAGCGGCCGCCTCGTTCGGAGACTCTCGGGGGCGCCCTGCCGGGCGCCCCATCTGCGCTCTTGCCAGCCCGATGCTGGCCGCTTCGCGGCTCTCGCCGGCCGCAACCCGCCCGTCGCGCGGCGCCGACCTGCTGCTGAAGCAAGGTCGGTCTCGGCCCGGCATCCCCGGCCCGACTGAGTAGCAGTTTTGCTGTACGGCGCTGGATCGGTTTGGCCGCCAGGGACGTTAGAGGGCCCATGCACCGGTCCGATGAGGCTGCCTGCTTTGGCTGGGGGAGCGCCCTGAGATGCCTCACAACCAGTTCCGGGTGACGCTGGAAACCCGCGACGGCCGACGCGTCCTCACCGCAGCGGCGGAGCGCGAGGCCGCCCTGATGGCCGAATCTGTCCTGCGCCGCTACGCGGGCGAGCCTCTCACGGTCGGCTTCAGCGTCGAGTGCACGGACCGCGAGGCGAGCCGCCGCATCGCCTTCTACCTGACGGATCTGGTCCTCGAACTCGATCTCGCCTGAGACCGGACCCGAGCTTCCGGGCGCGGATCGCCCTGGCTTCTCGGCTGCCATCGCGGCCGTTCAACCATCCCCACTCGCGGCCGTCATCCCGGTCGCGAGCGCGTCGGTGTCGGGGGCTCCGACGAGGGCGTTGCAGACCCTACGCGAGTTCGGCGACGAGCAGGGCTCGGGCGCGGCTCACCCGGCTTTTCACCGTGCCGGTCTGACACCCCATCACCTCGGCGGCCGCCTCATACGTGAGGCCTTGTGCACCCACGAGCAGCAAGGCCTCGCGCTGAAGCTCGGGCAGCTTGCCGATATGGGACCAGACGGTCTGCAGGTCGGAACCGTGCTCCTGGGCTGCCGGAGCCGTGAGTTGCGCCGCCGCAGCGCCATCCACATCCTCGACCTCGCGCTTCCGCTTGCGGCACTCGGTGTAGAACTGGTTGCGCAGGATGGTGCAGAGCCACGCCTTCAGGTTCGAGCCTGTTGCGAACAGGTTCTGGTGAGCCCAGGCCCGCAGGACGGTCTCCTGCACCAAGTCGTCGGCGCGCGAGGCGTCGGCGATGAGCGACAAGGCGAACGCACGCAGCCCAGGAAGCGCTTTGGTCAGCTCCGCGCGGAAGAACAAGGCCCTCTCGCGGCTCTGCCCCTCCAGGGTGGCGTCGAGCTGCGCCACGAGATCAAGCAGACGCTGCGGTGTCTGCGCCCGCGTCAGCGCTTCGTAGGCGCCGCGCAGATGGGCGCCGAGATGATCCCGCACACCGGGAGGGAGTGAGGCCGTATCCAGGCGGTCGGGTGGTTTCGGCCGGCCAGATGCCGGCCCTTCGCTCATCAACCTGTCGGTCAAGACATGTCCTCTCAAGACATCCGCTGTACTGCCGAGCCCCGGTCCATCGTGCACGTCGTCCGACGTGACGGCGTGGAACGATGGGCCATCCAGCGATGGCGTCCCGGAAATGCGCGTCTTCAAGCGTCCACCCTCTGCCATAGGCCCCGCCACCTGACTGTACAGTGAACATCTAACCCTGCAAGCCGAGGATCGTTCTGTGAGGCTTGTGCGTTTGTGGTGGCTCCGTTCGGTCGGCAGCGGAGTTTGGTGAGACGAGTAGGAGCCGCGAGGATCGTCGCGTTCAGCGATGCCCGGACCTCGGGACGTGCCAAACGAGGGGGCTGGTCGGGAACGGCGCTCGATCGGAGCGCTGCCGGGGACGGGTTTGGATCGCTCCCGTTGTCGTTCGAAAAGGAACCGCTGGGCAGCGACGATGTCACAAACTGTAGTCTACCGAATTGAAGACAGGTCGGACGGCCGTTTCGATGTTGTCGTGGCGCTCGCATCCGGCAAGGTCTTCAAGCGTTCTGGATGCGTCACGCGGGCTGAGGTCGATGTTTGGATTGACGGGTTACGGGTCCTGATGGCGGCGGTCGGTGCGCCCGTATCGTCGGCCGACGACGCGTCGCAGGGGGCGTCGCGCCTCGGATCGCAGACGGCGCACGATGCCGATCAGACCACGTCTTGAGCGTGGGCCCTGCCTCCATCCGCCTCGGAATCTGCTCTTCCACGCACCCACGCCCGAAGGGCGAACGACGGCCTAGGCTTCGTCGTCCTCGGCCCGGGCGGTGAGATCGCCGAACAGGATCTCGTACGTCATCGGATCGTAGAAGCGCATCACGTTCCGGACGAACTCCCGGGGCTCGATTTTCAGCGCCTCTGCCCAGGCCCGGTAGCGATCCGGAGGGATGCGGCCGCGCCCCGTCTCGAGTTGCGAGATGAACGTATAGTATTCCGCACCCACGAGAGCGGCGAGCTGCCGTTGCGACAGGCCCTGCGCCTCCCGCAATTCCTTCAGATACCGCCCACCTTCGCGACGCAGCTCCAGCACCTCCTCCGAGTCCAGGCGTTGGTAATGCGCATACACGAGGGTTTGCCTTCCTGCGTGCGATCGCGGCTGCACGCGGTGCTTATACAGTAAAAGCCATATAGCTGCGACGGCCATGCCCTGTCCAGACACCGGCCGATGAACGTCGTCGCTCCCGCGACGAGATGCTTGGCATGCCTCCGAATGGCCCTATCATGTCGATCTCGGGGACCAACATGGAAGAGGGTGCCGATGGCCAGCCTGCCATATGGTGTTCCCGATCGGCCCCTCGGGCGTGGCGACGATCGGACCCTTGGCTCAAGGGTGCGGAGGTCGGCGTCCGGTGGTCGTCGGCGCGATGACTTCGCGACGTGGGGTTTCGAAGGCCGCTGATTGCGCCGGTCGATTGCAGGACGAAAGCAGTATGGGCGATCACTCACTGCCGTCGACCTTGACCACCGGCCTGCGCGCGCTTCGACCGGTTCTGGCGACGGCTGTGATCTTCGGATTGTTCATCAATCTGCTGCTCTTCGTCAGCCCGCTGTACATGCTTCAGATCTACGATCGCGTCATTCCGAGCCGCAGTGAAACGACGCTCATCGGGATCACGCTGATCGCCGCGTTCGGCCTTGCCGTTTACGCGACCTTGGACATGCTGCGCTCGCGCCTTCTGGTGCGTGGCGGCGTGATCTTCGACCGGGAGATCGCCGATCCGATCTTCGATGCCGCCCACCGCGGCATGCTGATCCGGCCCGGCGCGCGTCACGACACGGCGCTGCGCGACGTGGATGTCCTGCGCGAGTTCCTGACCGGCAGCGGGATGCTTGCGTTCTGCGACCTGCCCTGGATCCCGATCTTTCTGCTCGCCTGTTTCGTGCTGCATCCTTGGTTCGGCTGGATGGCGCTCGTGGGCGGCGGCACGATCCTCGGGCTGACGTTGCTCACCGAGATCGCGACGCGCTGGACACTCGACGCCGCCAGTCAGGCCTCGCGCGAGGCGGGGCAGCAGGCCGCCACCGTCTTCCGGAACGGGGAAGTGTTGCAGGCCATGGGCATGCT
This sequence comes from Methylobacterium sp. FW102-HT35C08, assembly GCF_058790235.1. Lineage (NCBI taxonomy): Bacteria > Pseudomonadati > Pseudomonadota > Alphaproteobacteria > Hyphomicrobiales > Methylobacteriaceae > Methylobacterium > Methylobacterium sp. FW102-HT35C08. Next base: position 5,357,606 of record NZ_JBYTCL010000002.1, read on the forward strand.
GGCGTCCCTGCGCGGTCTCTGGCGTCGGCGCCACGACGACGTCCTGGTCCTTCAGGCCCGTGCGAGCGATCGGGCCGGCCTGATCGTCGCCGGGACGAAGTTCGTCCGTATGCTCCTGCAGACCCTGGTTCTGGGGGCGGGCGCGTACCTTGCCATCCGCCGCGAGATCTCCGCCGGGTCGATGATCGCCGCGTCGATCATCATCGGCCGCACGCTCGCGCCGATCGAGGCCGTCGTGGGCAACTGGAAGGGCTTCACGGCCGCCCGCGCCAGCTACCGGCGGTTGACGGATCTCATCGACGTCGCCGGGCCGGAGACCCGCCGCCTGATGCTGCCGCGCCCGCAGGGCTCGATCCAGGTCGAGAACATCTCTGTGGCGGCACCCGGCTCGACGCGGCCGATCCTCAGCGCGGTGAGCTTCCGGCTCGAGCCCGGCAGCCTCGTGGGCATCATCGGCCCGAGTGCGGCCGGCAAGTCGACCCTCGTGCGCGCCCTGACCGGGGTCTGGCCCCTGCTCGACGGCACCGTGCGCATCGACGGCTCCGACCTGCGTCACTGGGACAAGCAGGCGCTCGGCCAGCACGTCGGCTACCTGCCCCAGGACGTGGAGCTGTTCGACGGCACAGTGGCGCAGAACATCGCGCGGTTCGCCGCCGAGGACGACGCGCGCGTCATCGCGGTGGCCCGGAGGGCGGGCTGTCACGAGCTGATCCAGTCCCTTCCGGACGGGTACAATACGGTGATCGGGCGGGACGGGCACGGATTGTCCGGCGGCCAGCGTCAGCGCATCGCGCTGGCCCGCGCCCTCTACGGCGAGCCGAGCTTGGTCGTGCTGGACGAGCCGAATGCGAGTCTCGACCAGGTCGGTGAGGCCGCGCTGATGCAGGCGGTGGCGGAGCTGAGGCAGTCGGGCACGACGGTGGTGATCGTGACCCACAAGGTGAGCCTGCTGGCCGAGGCCGACCGCGTCCTGCTCATGAGCGGGGGCACCTTGCAGACCGACGGCACCGCGGAGCAGGTTCTGTCACAGATCACCGGCCCGCGCCCGGTCCCGACCCTGGTGCCGCCCGTCGCTACCCCGGCGTCCCAGGGCCGCCGGGATTCCGAGGCGCAGCGGAGCGCGGGATAGGCGATGACCCTCTCGCGAGCCGCGATGCCGAGCCTGTCGCCCCCGCAGCGCACGCCTGACGTGGAGCGGGCGGGCGGCGGTCCGACCAATTGGCGCGTGTACGCTGTCGCCGGCTACGCCGTCATCGTCGCGACGTTCGGCGTCGTCGGGAGCTGGGCCGCCACTGCGCGCCTCGACCGGGCGGTCATCAGTCCCGGCATCATCGTCGCGGAAGGCAGCCGCAAGGTGGTGCAGCATCTCGAAGGCGGCATCGTGCAGGAGGTGCTGGTGCGAGACGGGCAGACCGTCCACGCGGGCGACGTCCTGCTCCGCATCGATCCCGTGCAATCGCGCGCCAGCAACGATTTGCTCCGCGGTCAGCTCGACGCGGCCCTGATCCTCGAGGCGCGGCTGCGCGCCGAGCAGGTGCAGGCGCCGGATCTGGTCCTGCCGGAGGAGATCGCGTCGCGACGGGATGACCAGGCCGTGGCCCGCATGATCGACGACCAAGCCCGTCAGCTGTCGGAGCGGCGCGCGTCGTTTCAGGCACAGCTTGGGCTCATTCAGGCGCGCGTCACGCAGCTGAAGACCGAGATCGCCGGACTCGCGGTCGAGAAGGCCTCGGTCGAGCAACAGGTCGCCCTGATCCAGCAGGAGCTGGAAGGCCTGCGCGGCCTGCGCGAGAAGAACCTCATCCCGCTCTCCCGCGTCCTGATGATGGAGCGGGAGCACGCACGCCTCGCGGGTGTGATCGGGCGGTCCGTGGCCGAGACCGCCAAGGCGCAGAACGGCATCAACGAGGCGGGGATGCAGGCGGCGCAACTCAAGCAGAAGCTCCAGGAGACACTGACGGCACAGCTTCTGGACGTCCGTCAGAAGAGTTCCGAACTGCGCGAGAAGCTCATCGTTGCCCAGGATGTTCTCCGGCGACACGAGGTCCGGGCCTCCCATCAGGGCGTCATCCAGGGATTGAAGGTCTACACGATCGGGCAGGTGATCCGCTCCGGCGAGCCGCTGATGGAGATCGTCCCGACCAACGACCGGCTCGTGATCAGCGTCCAGTTCGCGCCGAACGATCTGGAGGCCGTCCATGCCGGCATGCGCGCCGAGGTCAAGTTCCCGGCCTTCCAGACGCGCCGCACGCCCGCCATCTTCGGAACGCTGACGATGGTCTCCCGCGATCGCCTGCTCGATGAGGGGACAAAGCAGCCTTACTTCGCCGGCACGGTCGAGATCGACGATCAGCAATTGCCGGACGACGTACGGCCCCGTCTCCTGGCGGGCCTGCCTGCCGAGATCGTCGTGTCGGCCGGCGAGCGCACGGCGCTCGACTATCTGGTTACGCCGTTCTTCGAAGCCCTCGGACACGGTTTCCATGAGCGATAAAGCCTGTTCGTCAGTTCATTTGCGGAAGTGAGGTCCCGATGGGTGCGGTCATCTCCTTCTTCCGGCCCGCATCGACCAGCCAGGGCGGCTGGTCGCAGCAGGAGCTCGCGGAGTTCTACCGCGTCGAGGCCGCGCTGATCCGGGCCGGCCTGCAGATCGGCAGCGAGCAGGGTCTGAGCGACGAGGCGGAGCCCTGGTTCGTCTTCTGCCGGCCCGACGGCGACGCGATCATGCATTTCGCCCGGATCGACGGCAGCTACGTCATTGCCTCGGAAGTCTTGGACAGCCCGATGCGGGGCAGCGACTTCCGTGCCCTGATCAACCAGGTCGCCCAGCGCTACCCGGAACTCCTTCCGATCCCGCAAGGCGCCGACGGAACGAAGCTCTCGGTCCATCCGGCCGCCCTGCTTGCCGCTCTCGTCGCGGCTGCGGCTTTGAGCTTGTCACCCCAAGACGCGTTCGCGGCTGACCAAGAGCATGCCGGCGACGGCCCGGTTCCGGCCGGTCCATTGGGCCAGACGCTCCAGCACCGGGCGGCGGGCGCCGGAGATTCCGGCGATGCCGATGAGCGCGACAGCCATCGCAAGCAGTTCGGCGTCATCGTGTTCTCCGCGATGGTCTTCGCGGCCGATGCCTTCGCGGCCGACCACGGCGAGCCGGCGACGGAGCCGGGCCTGTCCTTCGGCTCAGCGGGCGGCAACGCTGCCGCCGTGTGGGAGCAGGGCAGCGTCCCGGTGCCTGCAGGCGAGGCGATCCGCACCGCGAGCGCGGGTGTGCCGCTCACGTCCGGCGCGAGCGGCCAGGCCGCGAGCGGAACTGCCGGTTCCACGACGGCCGAGCCGATTTCGGTCGCGCCCTCCCAACCGGGCAGCACCGATGTCAGAGCCATCGGTCCCGGACATCCGACGCTCGTGCACGGTCCTGCCTGGGCAGGCCTGGAGCCCGCATATCAGGCTTCGGCCCAAGCGGCGGAGGCGGGCACACCCCGAACCGCAGGGTCGTCGACGTCGCCGGAGGCCCGGTCGGACGCCGGTGCGGCTGCGTCGGGCAGCGCCGACGGTGCGGGGCAGACGGGCCCGTCGCCCGCCACGAATGGTGAGACCGCGTCTCAGCATCAGAGCGCAGCGCAGACAATCGGGCATTCAGCGACCGAGACGCCGTCATCGCCGATCGACGGGCTCACTGCGACGACGCAGGCCGACCTGACTCGATTGGCGCCTGCGCGGAGGGAGGACGGGACCGGGGGACAGGAGCACGCCGCGCGGGGCGGCCCCGTTTCAGAGGGAGAGGCCTTGCGTGCCGCGAATGCGGTTGGAGATCCGGCTCATTCCGGCAGAAGCGAGCCGGATCAAAACCGATCTGGCGCCGACGGTCATGGCGGCGCCAACGGCACGAATGCAGGCCATCAGTCCGGCGCGTCGCAGGCCGAGGCGAGCGGCGCGGATCCAGGCTCTGCTCAGGCCGACGGGTCGCCTGGCAAGAGCGGCGAGGCGCCGGGTCAGCTCAAGGAGGCCGGATCGGCCACGCACGGCGCCGAGGGCCACGGCGCCGCCAACGGCGCGAGTGCGGGCCATCAGCCCGGCGCGTCGCAGGCCGAGGCGAGCGGAACGGATCCAGGCTCTGCTCTAGCCAGCGAGACACCCGGCAAGAGCGGCGAGGCACCGGGTCAGCTCAAGGAGGCCGGATCAGCTACGCACGGCGCCGACGGTCATGGCGGCGCTACGGGCACGAATGCAGGCCATCAGTCCGGTGCATCGCAGGCTGAAGCGAACGGCGCGGATCCACGCTCTGCTCAGGTCAGCGAGGCATCCGGCAAGAGCGGCGAGGCACCGGGTCAGCTCAAAGAGGCCGGATCAGCTACGCACGGCGCCGACGGTCACGGTGCCGCCAACGGCGCGAACGCGGGCCATCAGTCCGGAGCATCGCAGGCTGAGGCGACCGGCACGGATCCAGGCTCTGCTCAGGCGGGCGAAGAACCCGGCAAGAGCGACGAGGCGCCGGGTCAACTCAAGGAGGCGGAATCGGCCACCCACGGTGCCGAGGGTCACGGTGCGGCCAACGGCACGAACGTGGGCCATCAGTCCGGCGCGTCGCAAGTCGAGGCGAACGGCGCGGATCCAGGCTCTGCTCAAGCCAGCGAGACACCCGGCAACAGCGCCGAAGCGCCCGGTCACCTCAACGAGGTCGGATCAGCCACACAGGGCGCCGAGGGTCATGGCGCCGCCAACGGCGCGAACGCGAGCCATCAGTCCGGCGCGTCGCAAGCCGAGGCGAACGGCGCGGATCCAGGCTCTGCTCAAGCCAGCGAGGCACCCGGCAACAGCGCCGAGGCACCGGGTCAACTCAAGGAGGGCGGATCAGCCACGCAGGGCGCCGGCGGTCATGGCGCCGTCAACGGCACGAATGCGGGCCCTCAGTCCGGAGCATCGCAGGCTGAGGCGAACAGCGCGGGTCCAGGGCACGTCCAACCCGGCACCGAGGCTCAGGGCGCGCCTCACGCCAACACTCCTGCGGCGGCAGATCCTGGGCTGCAGATAAGCTCCGGGCAGCCGGTTGATCCGCCAGGCTCGGGCGCATCGCCCGCCGTGAGCGGTGGTCAGCCGTCCTCCGTCAGCCAGACATCCCATGCCGGTGGGCAGAGTCAGGCGCAGCCGCCGGCAGCGCAGGTCGACCCAGCCGGAAATCTCGTGTTCTCATCCGATGGCCAGCGCGGGCATGCTGCCGCGCCAAGTCACACACCGGCCGAGGCTGGGTCGCATGGCAACGTCGAGCTAATCGGGCTTTCGGATCAGGGCACGAACGCGCACCACATCGATCTGCACCACTGATGGCGCGGTCGAACACGCGACCGCTCGGGAGCTTCAGGGCCGGCTGGACGTGGACCCTCAATTAACGGAGCCGGCCGATCGCCCTGCCGCGGCCATGCCCAGATCGGGGAGTTCGCGGTCCGTGTCGCGCCTGTGGGACAAGACGCTGTTCCGCATCATCGCGAAGGCCCATGCCTTCAAGTCGCTGCTCGGGCGGTATTGATCCTGGCTCTGCCAAGCCCTGAGAAGCGTCTCTTGGACGAGGTCTTCGGCCTGCTCGGCCGCCTGCGTGACCGATCTCGCAAAGTGCCTCAGTTCGGGCAGCAGCCGCAGAAGGTCATCGCGAAACAGGTCCGGGTCAGGCGCCTGCGACGGCTCCGCATCCGCCCGATCGATCTGCCCAGGCAGGCTATGCAGGCGAAGGTCCGCGGTGCAGGTTTGGACGCGCGGCAAGTTCGGCCGGCCTTCGGCCTTCGGATGCGGCGCCGTTCCGCTTTCATCAGCGCGGGACTGTGAACGGGTATCCGGGTGGAGCGGCATGGGGTGATTGATCCTGATCTCACCATGCAAAATCGTACAGCGAGTATACGATAGAGGTTTGCTGTATGGCTAGCTGCGCATACGCGCCCGGCGTTCTGCTGCCACCCGTTGAAGGTGGTGGTGCGCCTGTCGGCTTCCCGGCGCGTGCTGGATGAAGCGGACGCCGCTGTGGCGACCGTTCTCGACCATCCCGGACGTCAAGCATGCGTATCGATAAATCCGGGAGGGGATGAGGGGCGAAAGGCACAGCTCTTTTCACCCGCCTCTCGCACCGTGAAGCAGACCGCTGGTCAGGCCGGCGTGGATACGGAGCGTCGTGGCGTCGCTTAGATGCGCCTGCTCATGTTGCGGCCATTCATGCCCTCGCAACAGCAGCTGCCCTTCTTGGCCTTGCCGGTATGGCTCGTCGCCATGCTGTTCTTTCCGCACATCATCGCGCCCTTGCCTCCGCCACAGCAGCTCATGGCCAAGGCGGGGGCCGCGCTGAGCATCAGCAGGGCGGCAGTGGTCACGAACAGGCTTTTCACAGGACGTCTCCTCTCGGCTCAGCGGTCCGATCGGCAACGCTGCACCTTGCCATCGTGGCAAGGTCAACCCGCTTCGTAGGCGGCGCGCTCGACGTCCAGCCACCGCATCACCCGGGCGTGATCGACGCCCCGCTCGGTTGACCGGGCTGGAGCGGGGTTCCAGCGGGCCGCTGTTCAAGCGGTCAGGATCGCCCAGCCCTGTGGGCCGAGGCTCACCCGCACGCCACCCGCGTCGCTGACGAGTTGACCCTCTCCCACCTCGATGCGCCGAGCCTCCGGTACGGGCAGCGAGACCGGCTCATCGGCGAGGTTCAGCGCGACGAACAGCGCCTGGGGCGCCTCCGTCATCGCGAGCACGAGCTGCGCGTTGGCCAGATGCACCTGCCGCGTGCGAGCGCGATGCAGCCAGGGATGACGGCGGCGCAGGGCGATGAGGCTCTGGTGCAACCGGTAGATCGGCCAGCCATAGGGAGCGAGTTCTGCCGGCGTCGGCGGGAACGACGGGCGGATTGCATCATCCCCACCCACCCGTTCCTCCTTGACGCCGCGGAAGGCCTGCTCGTCGCCGGCGTAGATCGAGGGCGTGCCGCCGCAGGTGAACAGGATCGCGAGCGCGTGGGGCAGGTGCCGCTCGTCCGTAAGGCGACTGGCGATGCGCGACACATCGTGATTGCCCACGAAGGTCAGCGGCACGAAGGCATCCAGGTAGCCGTTGTGGCGCTCCAGCGCGTGGGCGAGCTCGAACAGATTGCGGTCGTTGAGGCCGCTCCAGATCGCCTTCCAGAGCTCGTATTGGGTCACGGCATCCATGCCGGTCTCCCGCACGATGCCGGTGTAGTCGCCGTGGATCACCTCGCCGACGATGTAGGCGTCCGGGTGCGCGGAGCGGACCTGGGACAGCACCTGGGCCCAGAACCGCCGCGGGACGGCGTAGGCCGCGTCCAGGCGCCAGCCATCCGCGCCGCGACTGAGCCAGTGGTCCATGATCGCCGCGACGTAATCCGCCACCTGCGGCGCGTCGTGATTGAGCGTGACAAGCTGCCGATGCCCCTCGAAGCAGGCATAGTCCGGCTCGGAGCCGGGCGCGGTGCCGCGCGGCCAGGACAGCTTGAACCAATTCGCCCGCTCTGCCTGCGGGCCGCGATGCAGGACCTCCTGGAAAGCCGGATGCCTGCGGCCGACGTGGTTGAACACCCCGTCGAGGAGGATGCGCAGGCCGCGTGCGTGCGCGGCCTCGATCAACGCATCGAAATCGGCATCGTCCCCGAGACGCGGATCGATCCGGAAGGGGTCGACGGTATCGTAGCCGTGGGTCGAGGCCGCGAAGATCGGCCCCAGGGCCAATCCCGAAGCGCCGAGTTCGACGGCATAGTCGAGCCAGCCGTGTAGGTGGGACAAACGCTGCACGACCGGCGCGGCGGGCGCAGCCTCGGGCTCGGCTCCGACGAAGCCGAGTGGGAAGACCTGCCACCAGACAGTGTGTTGGATCCAGTCCGGCACCAGGCCTCCTTGCACCGCGCGCCGCGGGTGAACGTCACGCCGCCGTTAACGTTGCAGTGCCGATCCCGTTCGCTCCCACCGTCGCGAGTCAAGGGCGGGGCGTCCGATCAGGTGGTGTACTCGTAGGCGCGCTCGCCATGGCTCGCCAGGTCCAGCCCGTCATGCTCGGCCTCTTGGTCCACGCGCAGCGGGGTCACGACGCCGAGAAGCCGCGCCAGGCCGAATGTGAGGAGCCCCGACCACAGGGCGGTCACCCCGACGGCGAGCGCCTGAACCGCGAGCTGCCCCAGGACCGTGCGGCCCTCGCTCAGACCGACGCCGCCGAGATCCGGCAGCAGGAAAACCGCGAGCAGGAGCGAACCGAGAATGCCGCCCACGCCGTGCACGGCGAAGACGTCGAGGGAATCGTCGATGACGAGGCGATGCTTCACGTACAAGGTGACGAAGAAGCAGACGAGACCGCCGGCGGCCCCGATCAGCAGGGAAGCGGCCGGCGAGACGTAGCCCGCGCCCGGCGTGATCGTGGCCAGACCCGCCACGCAGCCGGTGACGATCCCGATCGAGGTGGGCTTGCGAATCTTCACCCATTCCGCCGCCGTCCACGCCATGGCGCCCGCAGCGGCCGACAGATGCGTGACCAGGATGGCATTCGCCGCGCTCGCGTCGGCGGCAAGGGCAGAGCCGCCGTTGAAGCCGAACCAGCCGACCCAGAGCATGCCGGCGCCCATCATGGTCATTCCGGGGCTGTGTGGCGGCGTCAGCGTCGTCGGGAAGCCGCGACGGCGGCCCACGAGAATGGCGAGGAGCAGGGCCGAGATTCCCGCCGTGGTGTGGACCACGATGCCGCCGGCGAAGTCGAGGGTTCCGAGCGCGGCCAGCCAGCCGCCGCCCCAGATCCAGTGCGCCACCGGGACGTAGACGAGCAGCAGCCACAGGGCCGAGAACAGGGCGACGAAGGAAAAGGCCACGCGCTCCGGGATGGCGCCGATGATGAGGGCCGGCGTGATCACCGCGAAGGTCATCTGATAGAGCGCGAACACGGGCTCAGGCAGGAGCGTTCCGGTCCGCAGCGGCTCGAGATGAGCCAGGAACGCCTTGTGGAGCGTCCCGATGAGCGCCCCGTCCCCGTCGAACACGAGGCTGTAGCCGCAGATCGCCCAGAGCACGGAGGCGATGCAGCAGATCGCGAAGCACTGCATCAGCACGGACAGGACGTTCCGCGCGTGGACGAGCCCGCCGTAGAAGAGGGCGAGGCCCGGCAGAGTCATGAACAGGACGAGGGCGGAGGCAGTCAGGATCCAGGCCGTGCTGCCGCTGTCGGGCGTGGGGGCTGCCGCCAGACTGGGCGTAGCGGAAAGGACCAGGAGCGCGAGGCCGGACAGGCCCCGCGTGGAGAGCGACAACATGAGGGGCACCCTTGGGAACAGCCGCGCTCTCAAGCAGACTGCCTAGCAACTAGGCAAGCACGCGCGTGTCCCCGGCGGGGGCAGCGCCGAACAAGTTCTCGTGTGTCGCGGCCGCGATACACCCGTGACTGCGGCGCAGGATTAAGCGCGATGCGCCCCATCGCGGCGTCGGGGGGCGGGCATACCTGCGGCTGCAAGCTCCAACGGGCCGCCGCGCGTCCGAGGCGGGTGGTCCGCCGCGGGCAGCGCGCACGGCGTTTCCCGCGTTCCTCAATATTTCACGACAACCGGCTTCGCCTCCGCGGTGGCCTTCGGCGGCGCGACCCAGAGCGGGGCCGAGATGGTCAGGTACGTCGCGGTGCCCTGGAACCGGTTCCGGACGTCGAATTCGCGATAGACCCTGACGCTCGTGGAGATGGGGATCTCACCGGCGTGAAAGGTGTAGCCGACTTGGCCGCCCAGCGACACGACCCGGCCCTTGAACGGGCCGATCCGGTCGCCGGATCCGCTGTCACCCGTCAGCTGGTCGTAGAAATAGCCGACGAGCCCGATCGACAGGTCCTTGCTCAGATACTTCGACGCCGACCATTCCAGGTGGAACTCGGTGCCGGTCAGGTATCGCGTCGCGGGGTTGATCCAGTTGAACGTGATGCCGGGCACGACCGAGAGCTCGTAGCCGAGAACCGGGTCGAGGTAGGTGAGCGCGCCGCTGAGATCGAGGGCCGGGCGGTTCAGCGCGATGTTGGACAGCTGGCCGTTCTCGAACGAGCCGGAGGGAACGACGCCGAGCGCCGTCGCGGTCCAGTGGAAATTGCCGGCATGCCAGCCCACGAAGGACGCGAGATAGATATCGCCGACGTTGAAGACGGCATCGTGTTCGCGGCCGGCGATGATGCGGTCGATGCGTGGTGAGGACAGGACTGCGGCCGCGCTGACATCCGGCGTCCCGAACGGGATGGTGATGGAGAAGCCGAGATTGCCGCCCAGGATCTCGACCGGCGTCACCCAGATCGGCGACGCAAAGTTCGCCACGGTGGAATTCTTGACTCCCGCGGCCACGACACCGCCACCCTGGAAGATACGGTTCGCCCCCAGGTCGCCTTGATAGAAGTACGTCTCGCTCTCGAAGTAGCAGCCCGGCGGCGGCGTTACGCCCGCGAGCGGGCCGCGATTGCCGAGCACGTAGACGCCCTGCGCATATTCAGCCGCTCGGGCCTCCTCGGCGGCCATCAGGGCCGATACGCTCAGGAGAGCTGCCGCAGCCCATCGGATGGGCGTGCCGAGGCGTTGCATATCTTCAGCTCCCAAGATTTGGCGAGGGGAATCGCTGAGACTTTAAGCAACGCTGGCACAGCATGAGCCGGTAAACAAGCGTTCGAGCGGAGCGAGGTTTTTTAATGCCGGCCTTTTGATGTAATTTTGCGACACTCTCTGTGGATGAAGGCGGTTTCGATGTGACGGATACCGACCGCAATTCCATGACACTGTGTTTCGGCAGCGCACGATGGCCATCGGCTTGGATCGGGGGTCGTGGATTCGCGCGTGCCGGAACTGATTCTTGTACATCCTGGCGCAAGACGCGCGCCCGCCAGGAAAACATTTGCGCGGACTCTGTCGGCGAAAGGCGCCGTGTTTCGCGTCTGTCTCGTGCGAGGGCCGCGACCGCCCGTGTTGCGACACGCTTCGCGCGTGGGGGGGGCATATTGGCGAGCCGGCAACGACCGGCCCATGTGCCATCCCCCTCATCCTGAGGCGCCGAAGCGTGGCGGAGGCCTCAGGATGAGGTCGCGGCGGGGATGATCCGATCCGGCGCAACGATTCGTGCCGTGTCGTCGGCCGTCCCAACGTGACCGGGAGCGGCTCTAGGACCGAGCCGTGCACCGGATATGGGCCGGCGATTTACCTGGACCCTCACGTAGCAATCATGCGAGCCATTGATGATGTTGAATGTTCCGTGAGCGGATCGCGCGTTATTTATAACTGGAATTTTCTAATAATTCTAGGGTAATCATATCAGATCAGTGTAATTCGATTGCCGCGTGTTCCGGCCCTTCATTCTCGATCGGTGCTCGCCAGCTCACTTCCGCTTAGGCGTCGCTCTTCATGGCAATCCATTTCGACGTATTCGCTTGACACATTTGGATGTCAAATGTTTATTGTATCGGTGATCCAACAGCGAGTCGGCTGCCGATTACAAATGTGGCGCGGCGACCTATTGCTTGACGCGGAGCGTGATTTTGCCCGGACCCGAGTCGGGCCGCCTGATCCATCCCGCGTTGAGTGAGAAAGCGTATCGCGTCGAAGTCCAGCGAAGGGGGCAGGCGATGTTGAAGCCGTTGGGCCTGCTGATCCTGGCACTTCCCGCCGCAACGGCTGCTTATGCCGAGGAGGTGCCGCGCTTCGACATCAAGGCAATCTGCGGCGCAGCACCGTCGATCGGTCAGAGCGCTCAGGCGACCGATCGGGGCTGCATCCATGACGAGACACAGGCTCGCACACAGCTTGAACAGCAATGGCCAGGGTTCAAGACGAACCGCCGCAACGCCTGCGTTCAGGAAGTGAGCATCGGTGGGCCGCCGAGCTACGTTGCGTTGCTGACGTGTCTTCAGATGTAGATCCTTGTGCGTCCGCATGGATCAATGCAGCTGTATTCACAGTCCGTAGACTGAGACATCTACGGTTCCGCTGCTCCAGCGGAAGCACGGGGGCATTTGGATGAGGAGCATGCGATGGCGGGTGCTTCGCTCTCCGCGCTGGCACGACGTGTTCCCGACTCGTCTTCGAGGACCGGTGAAGGGATGATCCGTATCCCCGGCGGAACCTTCCGCATGGGGTCGAACGATCACTATTCCGAGGAAGCGCCGGCGCATCGTGTCAGCGTCGACAGCTTCTGGATCGACCCGGTCCCGGTCACCAACCGCCGTTTCAAGGACTTCGTCCGCGCGACCGGCTACCGGACGGTCGCGGAGAGCCCCCCGGATCCGATGAACTATCCGGGCGCGCAGCCGGAAATGCTCTATGCTGGCTCGCTCACCTTCCATCCGCCGCGTGCGCCCGGCGACACGCGCGACTGGACGCGATGGTGGACGTTTCTGCGGGGAGCAAACTGGCGGCATCCCTACGGTCCGGGGAGCTCGCTCAAGGGCCTCGACGATCATCCCGTCGTGCACGTCGCGCTCCGCGACGCCGAGGCCTACGTCGCCTGGGCCGGCAAGGCCCTTCCGACCGAGGCGGAGTGGGAGTTCGCGGCCCGAGGGGGGCTGGATGGCGCGGAATACGCCTGGGGTGACGACTTCGCGCCCGCGGGACGCCGGATGGCCAACACGTGGCAAGGCGACTTCCCGCACCTCAACACCGCCACCGGGCCCGACAAACGCACGACGCCGGTCGGAGCATTCCCCCCGAATGGCTACGGGCTCTTCGACATGATCGGCAATGTCTGGGAGTGGACGTCCGATTGGTACAGCGCGACGCATCCGGCCGAGGCTGCGAAGGCCTGCTGCATCCCCCGAAACCCGCAGGGCGGGCGCGAGGAGGACAGCGTCGACCCGCGCAATCCGCAGGTTCCGATCCCCTGCAAGGTCGTGAAGGGCGGCTCGCACCTGTGCGCGCCGAATTACTGCCGCCGCTATCGGCCGGCGGCCCGGCACGCGCAGCCCGTCGACACCTCCATGAGCCATGTCGGTTTCCGGTGCATCCTGAGAGAGGGGGATCGGTCATGACGCACGCTGGCTCGGGGACAAGACCAAACCCGATGTCCCCTCCATAACGAACCTGCGGCTCGACCCGTTCGAGCGGACGGGCTGGCCCGACAACGGGACCAAGACCGGCACGCAGAACTACATGAACTGGTTCCTGTACGAGGTCTGGCGCTTCACCTTCGTCCAGCAGGACGTGGAGAAGCTGGCGATGACCGCCATCGAGTTCCCGCCGATGTGGAAGGGCGCGAGCTTCAACCTCGACGCCGTGAAGGCGAAAATCCAGGCCGCGCGGGCGGCGATGGCGACATGAGCCGGCCCTCTGGGGGCAATGCGTCGGCTCCTCCCCGGAGCGGGCCGGCGGCGCGCGGGCCGTTGCCGCCCGCTCTCCGTAGCGCGTGAAGAGGTGCCCCGTCAGCGCGAACGCGGCTCCAATCGCGCCTGCATCCGTCGGAGGGCCTCAAGGTCGAACACCGCGTCCGCGCGCCCGTAGCCGCCATCCACGACCTCATCGACCAGAACCATCGTGTGGGCGCGCGCGCCCTCACCGAAATACGAGACCAGCAGATCTGTCGTGCGGTGAATCAGGTCCGCCTTCTGCGCGGCGGTCATCATGCCTTGCGGGATCTTGAAGTTGGCAAACGGCATCGGCTTTCTCCGAATTGAAGCGACGAACACGGGTCGAGCGGCTGGCCTCAGCGTTGCGCCGCGCGTGCTTGGCGGGCGGCCTCGTTCAGGGTCGTCACGGCCGCGTCGAAGCGGTGCTCGGCTTCGGCGTTGCGCTGAAAGGCGACGCGCTGCACGAGGATCTCGCGCGGCGTGGGCTGCTGCTGGAACAGGGTCATGACCTCGTCGATGAAGTCGGTCAGCGGCAGGTAGCCCTCGCGAGTGGACTGGCCCGGCGTCAGGTCGGTCTGCACGGCGGGGGGTACGAGTTCGATCACCTCGACCCGGTCCTTCAGAACCTCGCGCAGCGAGACCGTGTAGCTGTGGATGGCCGCCTTCGTCGCCGAGTAGGTCGGGGTCGCCGTCAGCGGCACGAAGGCCAGGCCCGAGGACACGTTGATCAGCGCCGCATCGGGGCGCCCGACCAGATGCCCGATCAGGGCGTCGGTCAGCCGGATCGGGCCGAGCAGGTTGGTGGTGATCGTCGCCTCGGCGTCCGCGAGGTCTCGGGCCCGATCCAGCGCCTCGAAGCGCATGATCCCGGCGTTGTTGATCACCACGTTCAGGGCCGGGTGCTCGGCAATGATCCGCTGGGCGAACGCCGCGATGTCGCCGGCATCCGCAATGTCGAGCGGCATCGCGTGCAGGCCCGGCCGGCCGGCGGTGACCCGTTCCAAGGCCTCCAGCCGGCGGCCGGCGACGATGACATTGTTGCCCAGATCGTGGAAGCGGTGCGCGAGCGCGGCTCCGATCCCCGACCCGCCTCCGGTAATGAGGATTGTGTTGCCCGAGGTTTTCATGACGGCGACCTCCGTTGTTGTCGCCGCAGAGGGTATGGATCACACTCTCCAGCCTGAAGTAGGCACCGAAAAGATTTGTACTTACCGAAAGGAGAGTGTCGGATGCGCAGGGCCGCCCCGGATCCCGCGATCGAGGCACAGCGGCACGGGCCGATCCCGGACGATGTCGACCCGGCGATCGAGGCGCTGGTGAACGACATCATCGCAAAGGTGGCCGACAAGTGGACCATGCTGGTCCTCGAAGCCCTGGACGAGCACGGGACCCTCCGGTTCACGCAACTCGGCAAGGCCGTGGGCCGGATCAGCCAGAAGATGCTGACGCAGACGGTCCGGCAGATGGAACGCGACGGTCTCGTGCGGCGCAGGGTCCACCCGGTGATCCCGCCGCGTGTGGATTACACGCTGACGCCGCTGGGCCAGAGCCTGGGAGCTGCGTTCTGCGGTGTGTGGATCTGGGCCGAGACGCACCACGCCGAGGTCGAGCGAGCCCGTCGGGCATTCGCGGCCGCCGAAGCGTCGGACCCGACCGCCGGCGCTGAGACGCCGTGACCGGTCCAGGCGGCAAGAGGCGTGAGGCCGTAGAGGAGCGACCGGGGTCGGAAGCCGGCCTCGGATTGCCTGTTCATCAGACGCGCGAGACCGTCACTTGCGCAGCGGCACGCCCTTCGTGGTGAAGCGCTGGCTGCCGCCCGGACGGTACACCGGTCGCGGCTGGCCGCCCGTCCGGCCCGCCCCCGCGCCGGTTCCCGGCGGCTGCGAGAACGGCACGAGCTGGTCCGGCCGCGGCCCGATCAGATCGGCGCGGCCCATCTCCCGCAGCGCCTCGCGCAGCAGGGGCCAGTTCTCGGGGTCGTGGTAGCGCAGGAATGCCTTGTGCAGCCGGCGCTGGCGCAGCCCCTTGATCGCCTCGACCGGCTCGCTGCCACCGCGTTTCACGCCCCGCAGAGTGTTGATCTCGGTGTGGTACATGGCGGTGGCGGTCGCCATCGGCGAGGGCAGGAACGTCTGGACCTGATCGGCGCGATAGTTGTTCTTCTTGAGCCAGAGCGCGAGGTGCATCATGTCCTCGTCGGTCGTGCCCGGATGCGCCGCGATGAAGTACGGGATCAGGTAGTACTTCTTGCCCGCCTCCTTGGCGGCGGCGTCGAACATCTCCTTGAAGCGGTCGTAGGTGCCGATACCCGGCTTCATCATCTTGTCGAGGGGGCCGCGCTCGGTGTGCTCGGGCGCAATCTTCAGGCGGCCGCCGACGTGGTGGGTGACGAGCTCCTTGATGTATTCGGGGCTCTTCACCGCGAGGTCGTAGCGCACGCCCGAGGCGACCATCACCTTCTTGACGCCCTTCACCTCGCGGACCTTGCGGTAGAGCCGGATCAGGTCGTCGTGCGACGTGTTCAGGTTCGGGCAGACGTCCGGGAAGACGCAGGACGGCAACCGGCACGCCGCCTCGATCTTCGGGTCCTTGCAGGCCATCCGGTACATGTTCGCCGTCGGCCCGCCGACATCCGAGATCACGCCCGTGAAGCCCGGGGTCTTGTCGCGGATCCGCTCGATCTCGCGCAGGATCGAGCCCTCCGAGCGGTTCTGGATGACGCGGCCCTCGTGCTCGGTGATCGAGCAGAAGGTGCAGCCGCCGAAGCAGCCGCGCATGATCGTCACCGAGAACTTGATCATGTCCCAGGCGGGGATCTTCGCGTCGCCGTAGGACGGGTGCGGCGCGCGGGCGTAGGGCAGGTCGTAGACCGCGTCCATCTCGTCGCTGGTCAGCGGGATCGGCGGCGGGTTCAGCCACAGGTCGCGGTCGCCGTGGCGCTGGACGAGGGGGCGCGCGTTGCCGGGATTGGCCTCCCGGTGCAGCACGCGCGAGGCGCGGGCATAGGCCTCCTTGTCGTCCTTGACCTCGTCGTAGGCGGGGAGCCGGATCACGGTCTCGCCGGGCCGGCGGGTGGCGGCCTCGTCCGTCGAATCGAGGTCGTCGGCGGGCAGCTCGGTGTAGTGGGCGGGCACGCGGCGGAACAGGGCGACGCCCCGGATCGCGTCGAGCTGGTTCGGCGCCTCGCCGGCCGCGAGGCGGTTCGCCACCTCGACCACGGCGCGCTCGGCGTTGCCGTAGATCAGCAGGTCCGCCTTGGCGTCCGCCAGGATCGAGCGGCGCACCTTGTCGGACCAGTAATCGTAGTGCGCGATCCGCCGCAGCGACGCCTCGATGCCGCCGAGCACGATCGGCACGTCCTTGAAGGCCTCGCGGCAGCGCTGCGTGTACACGATGGTGCAGCGGTCCGGGCGCCGGCCGCCCTCGCCACCGGCCGTGTAGGCGTCGTCGTGGCGCAGGCGCCGGTCCGCCGTGTAGCGGTTCACCATCGAATCGAGGTTGCCGCCGGTGACGCCGAAGAACAGGTTCGGCTTGCCGAGCGCCTTGAACGGCTCCGCCGACTGCCAGTCGGGCTGGGCGATGATGCCGACCCGGAACCCCTGCGCCTCAAGCAGCCGGCCGATGATCGCCATGCCGAAGCTCGGGTGGTCTACGTAGGCGTCGCCAGTCACCAGCACGATGTCGCAGGACTCCCACCCGAGCGCCGTCATCTCGGCGCGGCTCATCGGCAGGAACGGTGCCGCCTTTCCGGTCGAGGGCTTGCAGGCGAACGACGCTACGGCGGGTGTGGCGGAGGCTTGGAGGTCCATGGCGCCCATGCATAGGCCGTCGGAACCGCGATCTCAACGAAGGGGAGGGGAGGGCCAAGCCGCGCGAGCGCGTCGAAGCGGCTGAGGCGTCTTGTCTGGCTGCACCAGAAATCGCGCTGGTAAGCGGCTATGCGTCGTCAAGGATCGACGTGGTCCCGCATGTCCGTTCACAGCTCTCCGGAGCGGACCAGCGGCGTTCGGCCACGTCGGGACGCCCGGCTGCAGCCCCGCTCACGGGGCCCGGGCTTCCGGGCCGAAGCCGAGATCGGTCACGAAGCGGTTCCAGGTCTCGACGCGGACTTGGCCGCCGGTGGCGCGTCGGTGCCCCTGGGCGAACTGGTCGTCCGGCCCGAGCGGCGGTGCGCGGTCCTGGAGGAACGTGATCAGGTCCGGCTCGGACGCGCTGCGCGCGGCGAAATGCACGAAGCCGGTGCGGAACGATGCATTCGCGCCGATCACCACCTGCCGGCGCAGGCGGCCGGTCCACGATTGCGCGACGAGTGGATGGATCTGGCACGGGGAGTCGCAGCGGATCAGGGCGACCGGACCGGCGAAGAGCGGCGGGATCCGGCGCGCGGCATCGAGAGCGGCCTTCACCTCGGAACGCGCCTCGCGCAGGGCTTCGGCCTCCGGAGCGGTCCCGGTGACGATCTCCGCCGGACCAGAGGCACGAAGGAGCAGCGACAGGGCGGCCCTCGCATCGCCCGAGGCCGTGCGCCGCGGCGCGTTGACGAGGCTCACGGCCTCGCGCAGCGCCTTGACGGTGTAGGATTTGCGCAGCGGACCCATGATCTCAGGGAAGTCGCTGCTCGCGCCGCGCTCGCCGAGATCGCCGACGAGCCCGATCCCGGCGAGCCACGCGAGATCGTCCGCCGGGCCCAGGGCCGTCGCGCAGGCCAGCGCGAGGAGACTGGAGGTGGGGATCGGCGCGTCCGCGTGGCCGCTGATCACCATGGCCGCGTCGGCTTCGGGCCAGGAGCGCGGCACGTGATGATCCACCAGCACCGTCGGCACGCCCGGCAGGATCGGTTCGGCCTGGACGCCGAGATCGGCAACCACGAGGCCGCCGGGCGTCTGGGCCGCGAGCTCGTCGCGGAGGGCGGCCGACCACGGGGACTCGCCGCGGCCGATGATGCGGGCCCGGGTCTCGCTGTGCCCGGCGCGCATGAGGGCTCGGGCCAGGAGGGCACCCGCCGACAGGCCGTCCGCGTCATCGTGGCAGAGGACCACCGGTGCGCCCGGTCCGAAGTGTGCGGCGAGGCGGGCGAAGGCGGCTCCGTGCGCTGCTTGGGCGGTCACGACGGCCCGGCCGCCGCTGGACGCGGGCGTATCCCGGCCGCCAGCGCGGGCCGGCCGGCCACACCCTGCGGCGGGCTGTCGGCCCGCGTCATGCGCGCGCCGCCGCGCCGAACGCCTGAAGAGCGGCCTGACCCGCGTCCTGCGCGTCCTCGGGCGAGGCGTACGCCTCCGGCGAGACCCGGATCGACACGCCGTCGGCGTCCGTCAGGTGCCAGCGGAACCGCGCGCCGCCGTCGCCCCAGGATTCGACGGTGACGGCGATGGGCGTCGGATCGTCCATGGCTCAGGCCGCCTTCAGGGGATCGTGGCCCCAGTTCATCAGCGACAGCCGCCAGGGCGAATCCTTCACCTCATCCTTGTCCTTCGGGCCGCCCTGCTTCAGGTGCCGGTGCACGTAGCCGATCACCTTGCGCATGTGCCGGTAATCCTCGTCCGACAGCTCGGATTTCTTCTTGTGCAGCATCGCGACGATGTGGCGCCCCTCCACGTGGCCCGTCGCTTCGCCCCCATCCTTCTTCTGGCCGACCGATTGGCTGGCCTCGCTCGCGAGATGCTTCTCCAGGGCGGAGGCCGTCATGTTCACGACCTCCTTGAACTCCTTGTAGGTCGTCGCGTGATCGTCCGTCTCGGCCATGGGTCACCCTCCAATGGTGGGATGGGCGGCCCCGCAGGCGCGGCCGCCCCGACAACTAGGATCGACTTCGGATCAGCTGTCGGCCTTGCCGCCGGCGAGCGTCAGGTCGAGGTAGGTCCGGGTCACCGGCTCGATGAGCGCGGCGATCTCCTCGGCCGCCTTCGTCTCCTCCTCGACCGCCGCGCGGAAGGATAAGGCCTGGTCCGACTTGCCGGCCCGCTCCGCGATGACCGCCAACGAGCGATAGGCGGCGATCTGGTCGTACTGGTAGGCGTATCCGGCGTAGAGGTTCTTCAGCGTCTCGTCCTGCGCGGTCGCGTGGACCGCGGCTCCGATCGAGCCGGCGACGCTCGTGACCGTCTCCTTCAGCGTGGATGGGCTCGCGCCGATGCCCTCCAGCGCCCGGTCCAGACGGGCCAGCTGTCCCTTCGTGGTCTCGGCATGCCGGCGCAGCACGGCGGCGTAATCCGGGTACCGCTCCAATCCGGAGAGCTGCCGCTCGATCTGTTCCAGGCCCTGCTTCTCCAAGGCGCGCGTGTTCCGCAGCGCTCCGGCGTAGATCGTACCGATATCTGTGCTGGCCATGCTTTCGAAGCTCCAGGTTCGTTTCGGGTTCGTCGGCAAACGTCGAGGGCGGTCCCCGTTTCCAGTCGAAGGCTGCGACGTAAACGCCGCCCGTCGGCGCGGGATGACGGTTCTGCTTGGCGCGTTTGTTTCAGGGCGTGTTCGCCACCACGAAGATTTCCTCGGGCCTATCGTTCATTCAAATGGATCTCTGGAAGGCTCGCGAATGCCACGGCTGTCCTGAGGCCCGGTCGTTTTGGTCGCAGCGTGGCCCAGGAAAATTCGGGCTTGCCTTAAGTTGGTTTTCGGGGTCGCCAGGCAGTCTGGTGCGGCTGTCGGAGGCTGTCGCGACATGAAAACCGAGAACGCCTGCCGAGGCCGGGACCAGGGACCGTCGCCAACGGGGGAGACCGCCATCCCGGTTCGGGATCGGGTCGGGCGGGCCGACCATGTCTGACCCAGGGATCCTGGCCTACCGCGTGCAGAAGCACGCGGCCCGCCGGCTGCACTACGACTTCCGGCTGCAGGTCGGCGGGGTCCTCAAGAGCTGGGCGGTCGCGCGCGGGCCGAGCCTCGTCGCGGGCGAACGCCGCCTCGCCGTCGCTGTCGAGGATCACGGCCTGGACTACGCGGACTACGAGGGCGTGATCGCGCCGGGCCAGTACGGCGCGGGCACCGTGCTGCTCTGGGACCGGGGGACCTGGGAGCCGGAGGGCGATCCGGACGCGGCACTGGCCACGGGGTCGCTCGCCTTCACCCTGCATGGGCAGAAGCTGACCGGTCGCTGGCGTCTCATGCGGATGCGGCCGAAGCCGCGGGAGCGCCAGGTCTCGTGGCTGCTGGTGAAGTCCCACGACGGGGCGGCCCGCGCGGCCGGCGAGCCCGACATCTTGGAGGAAGCGCCGCGATCGGTCCTGACCGGACGCACGGTCGAGGATATCGCCGCTGCGGTGGCCTAATGGGGGGAAGGTGCATGGACCAGAGGACTCCGATTAACCTGGCCTTCGACGCCGTCGCGGTCGCGCGACAAGCGTCGATCACTGCGGCCGAGCGCGCCGGCGCCCAGGACCGCGACGACGGCTTTCCGGCTGAGGATGTCGCCGACCTCGCCCAATGCGGCCTGCTCGCCGCGCCGGTTCCGTCCAGCGACGGTGGGGTCGGGCTCGGCGAGGAGCCGGGCGCGCGCAAGCTCGCGGCGGTGCTGCGGCTCGTCGGGTACGGCAGCCTGGCGCTGGGGCGCCTCTACGAGGGCCACGTCAACGCGCTCCAGCTCGTGGCGCGCTACGGCGCCCCCGCGCAGCAGGCACGCCTGTTCGCCGATGCGCGCGCGGGGCACCTGTTCGGAGTCTGGAATACCAACCGGCCAGGCGACAGCCTGCGCCTGGGAGAGGATGGCCGGCTCCGGGGCGTGAAGGCCTTCGCGTCGGGGGCCGGTTATGTCACCCGCGCCCTGGTGACGGTCACGCGGGAGCCGGATGCGGCGTCGCTGATGCTGGTCGTGCCGCTGGAGCCCGGCAGCCGCGCCGATCTGACCGGCTGGCGCGCGCACGGCATGCGCGCCTCCGCCACCGGCACCGTCGATTTCGAGGACATCGCCGTCGGCGCGGACGCGATCCTCGGCGGGCGGGACGATTACCAGCGCCAACCGACCTTCTCGAGCGGGGCCTGGCGGTTCGCGGCCGTGCAGTTCGGCGGCATCGAGGCCGTGTTCGATGCGTGGCGCGCGCACCTCGGCGCAACCGGTCGTGGCGGCGATCCCCATCAGCGCGCGCGGCTCGGCGAGGGTGCCATCGCGGTCGAGGGTGCTCGACACTGGATCGAGCGCGCCGCCCGGATCGTCGCGGAAAATGACCTTCCGCCCGAGCGCGTCGTCGCCTTCGTCAACCTGACCCGGCTCGCCGTGGAGAAGGCCGGGCTCGACGTGCTGCAACTCGCTCAGCGGTCCGTCGGCCTGCAGGGTTTCCTGCGGTCCCATCCCCTGGAGCGCCTGTCCCGCGACCTCGCGACCTACCTGCGCCAGCCTGCGCCGGACGGTGCGCTCACCAGCGCGGCCGAAGAGATCCTGCGGGTGGGCGGCGCGGCGGAGCACCTGTGGGCCGGAGGCGCGGAATGAACCGGGCCGCCGCGCCGCCACCGGGCGAGAGCGTCACGCACCGCGCCGTGCGCGGCGCGCATGCGATGCTGCCCGCCTACGGACGAGCCACAACGGACCACACGCGGCGCGACGGGCGCGTCGACCAGGAAGGCCCCTCATGCGGATGAACGGCTGGCTTGACACGCCGCAGCGCTACGGCCGGATCAGCCGGGCGTTCCACTGGCTCATGGCCGCGCTCTTCGCTTGGCAATTCGCCGGCGCGCTCCTCTACGTCGCGATCGGCGACACCGCCCTGACACGCTTCGTCGGCGGCAGCCACTTCACCCTCGGCTTCACCCTTTTCGTCCTCGTGCTCCTGCGCGGCCTCTGGGGGCTTGCGAACGTGGCGCGCAGACCGCCGCATCCCGGACGCCTGGGGCGTGCCGCGGTGGCCGGTCACGCGTTCATCTATCTGCTGATGGTCTTCACGCCGGGCCTCGCCCTGCTCCGCCAGTACGGCTCCGGTAAGCCGTTCACGCCCTACGGCCTTCCTCTGATGCCGGGGCGGGACACGAAGATCGCCTGGATGGTGGCTCCGGGCGATCTCCTCCATCACTGGCTCGGCTTCACCCTGCTGGTCGTCGTGCTCGGGCATGCCGCCATGGCGCTGATCCATCGCCGGGTGCGGCAGGAGGATGTGCTGGCCCGGATGGCCTGACGCGGCTCGCACGGCACCGCGCGGTCGCCCGCAGGAACTTCGATCGTCGGCGATGCTTTGCTCGACGCGCGGGCTCCCCGCCCGGCGGCGAGGTCTGTCATGTCGAGCGACACCGAAAAGCACCACGCCCTTCTCAGCGCGCTGAGAGCGGCCCAGGGCAAAGGCGACGGCAGCTTCGAGCAGGCCGTGACCGATGCATTCGCGCACGTCTTCGAGCATCTGAGCCGGCTCAACAATCACGTCTCGCTCGGTGGTCCCGACGGCGAGGACCGGCACCTGAAGCCGGGCGAGTCGCCGACCCTGCGCTAGCATCTTCGAGGCGGGACCAATCCTAGCCCTCTGAACAAGCCGGCCGCAGCGAAGGCGAAGAGGCGTGTCCGGACGTGCCCGCCGCGAACCGACCGTAGCTGCGACCGACGAGCCAGTTCGATGCTGAGCCGGCTCAGCATCATCGGTTCTGCGGCGCGCGTGAGCCTGTCGCGCCGGGCGCTGCCCGGTTCGCATGACGGGTGTCATCGGCCGAGGCGGCCGCGACGTGCTCCCTCGATCCCGTCGTAACCCGATCGGGACGAGGGCTAGGCGAGACTCTGAGCCGCGGCGCGCAGCGTCTGCGTGGCCTCGTCGGCCTGGCCGGCGGACTCGGCGATGAGACCGAGGCCCGAGGTGATCGCCCCGATCCCTTGTGCTGCGGTCTGCATGGTCGTCGACATCGCGCGGGTCACCGCGGATTGCTCCTCGACGGCCGTGGCGATGGTGGCCGCCACCGCGTTGAGACCCACGATCGTGGCCTGGATCGAGCCGACCGCCGCCACCGCCTTTCCGGTCGCGGTCTGGGTTCCGGTGATCTGGACGGCAATCTGCTCGGTCGCCTTCGCGGTCTGATCGGCGAGCGCCTTCACCTCGGAGGCGACCACCGCGAAGCCCCGGCCCGCCGCGCCGGCGCGGGCCGCCTCGATGGTCGCGTTGAGCGCCAGCAGATTCGTCTGGGAGGCGATATTCTGGATCAGCGCCACAACCGCGCCGATCTGCTCGGCCGAGTCATTCAGACCCGAGATGATCGCCTGCGTCGCCTGGGCCTGCTCTACGGCCCGTCCGGACATCTCGGACGCCTGCACGACCTGAGCGCTGATCTCCGCCACCGAAGTGGCGATCTGCTCCGCCCCCGACGCGATCGACTGGATGTCGCCGGAGACGTGGGCCGACGATTGCGCGCTCTCTCCCGCCTGGCGCGAGACCTTCGAGGACGCCTCCGCGATGGCATTCAGGTCCCGGGCCAGCGCCGTCTGCAACTCCGTCCGGCGTTGGCGATCCAGCACCTGCGCGGTGACGTCGGTGGCGAACTTGACGATCTTCAGGGGGCGTCCGTCCCGATCGAAGATCGGGTTGTAGCTACCCTGGATGAAGACTTCGCGGCCGCTCTTGGCGCGGCGCTTGAACTCGGCGGCCTCGTACTCACCGCGGCCCAGACGGTCCCAGAACGCCCGGTACGCGGCGCTGTCGCGGACCTCCGGCTCGATGAACAGGCTGTGATGACGCCCCGTGACCTCCTCCAGACGGTATCCCATGGCGGCGAGGAAGTTGTCGTTGGCGGTCAGGATCGTCCCGTCGAGCGCGAACTCGATCACCGCCTGGGAGCGGTTGATCGCCCGGATCTGACCCTCGTAGGCGATTGCGCGCGTCACCTGCTCGGTGACATCGCTGGCGAACTTGACGATCTTGAGCGGTCTGCCGCGTCGGTCCAGGATGGGATTGTAGGTCGCCTGAAGCCAGACCGCGCGGCCGTCCTTGCCGATCCGCTTGAATTCGCCGGCTTGGTAATCCCCACGCCGGAGCGCCGCCCAGAAGTCGCGATACGCGTCGCTCTCTCGGTATGCCGGATCGACGAGTTCCGCATGCGGTCGGCCCCGGATCTCGTCCAGCGCGTAGCCCAGCGTGTCGAGGAAGTTCTTGTTGGCGGCCAGGATCGTCCCGTCGGTCGCGAATTCGATGACGGCTTGAGATCTGTCCAGGGCCTTGATCCTGGCGTGCAGATCCTTGTCGCGCACGAAACCCACTGGTCGCCCCCTCCTTGCTTCATCCCGGCCGGATGAAGATTTTATGCTTGACCCGCTGCCGCGTCGGATCTCGGGCTGCCAATGTGGGCGCAAGCTTCTTCGCTGTCGATGTTCCCGTCAAGCAGTACGTGTGCATGAGCAATGATGATTAACATGCATGGTTGCGGATCGGACGAATGATACTGTTGTTGGCTCGGATAAGATTGCTTTTGTTTCTATTATTATTCAAACCTGTTCTCAGAGACAGGTATCATAAGCAAACTGGCTTCTAGAAGATCATTAAAAACGGGGCGGCGCGCCGCGGACGGCTCCGATCGCGGCGCGCCTCGTGCGGCTTACAGGTGGAACACCACCTTCACGCAGCCGTCCTTCTTGTCGCGGAAGGTCTTGTAGAGGTCCGGCCCGTCCGCGAGATCCTGCGAGCGGTGCGTGATCAGGCCGGTCATGTCGAACTTGCCCTCCTGGATCAGCTTGGTCAGCGTCTCGAGGTAGCGCTTCACGTGCGTCTGGCCGCTCTTGAGGGTCAGGCCCTTCTGGACGATCGAGCCCATGTTGACCGGGATCGGGCCGCCATAGACGCCCGGCACCGAGACGATGCCGCAGGGCCGGACCGCCTTGATCGCCTCGGCCAGCGCGTAGGGGCGCTCCGTGGCGGTGAGCTTCTCCTGCACCGTGGAGAGCACGCCGGTGATGCCGCCGTGGCCGCCGCTCGCCTCCATGCCGACGCAGTCGATCACGCCGTCGGCGCCCTGGCCCTTGGTGATCTCCTTGATCCGCTCGAACACGTCCTCGTTCATGAAGTCGATCACGTCGGTGGCGCCGACCTTCTTGGCCAGGGCGATCCGCTCGGGCACCGTCTCGATAACGATGATCCGCTCGGCGCCCATGATCTTGGCCGACTGGATGGCGAACAGGCCCACCGGCCCTGCACCCCAGATCGCGATGGTCTCGCCGCCCTGGATCTCGCAATGCTCGGCGCCCTGCCAGCCGGTGGGCAGGATGTCGGTGAGGAACAGGACCGACTCGTCGTCCATGCCGTCCGGGACCTTCATGGGCGCGACGTCGGCCATCGGCACGCGCACATACTCAGCCTGACCGCCCGCATAGCCGCCGGTGAGGTGCGAGTAGCCGAACAGGCCGGCCGTGGTGTAGCCAAACTGGGCGGCGGCCATCGCGGCGTTGCGGTTCGAGCGCTCGCACACTGAGAAGTTGCCGAGCTTGCACTGACGGCATTCGCCGCAATTGATGTTGAAGGGCACGATGATCCGGTCGCCCTTCTTGTATTTGGTGAAGCCCTGGCCGACTTCGACGACTTCACCCATGAATTCGTGGCCGAGGACGTCGCCGCTCTCCATGGTCGGCATCAGCCCGTCCATGAGGTGCAGGTCCGAGCCGCAGATCGCGCAGCTCGTCACCTTGATGATGACGTCGCGAGAATCCTCGATCACCGGATCTGGGACCGTATCGCAGCGGATGTCGTTGCGGCCGTGCCAGCACAGTGCCTTCATCGCAAGGGTCTCCAGAGGTCGATGGGGGTGTGACCGAGTCGGCCACGTCGGAGGTAAAGCCTGCGGCCGTACGGCCAAGTTCCGGCACCGCGACATCGCAACCACGGATGCGGCGCGCAGGAACGCTGACGCTTCGTCCATCTCCGGAACCCGACGCCCGCTTCAACCTGTTGTCAGGCCGGCGGCAGAGTTCGTGGACCTCTCGCCGACCCGTGGTGCCGTCCGATCGTGGCGCCGCGCCGGCCCGCCTCTCACCAGTCCCAGCGAGACATCATGCCGAGTAGCCCGATCCTCCAGCCCGTCACTATCGGCGACTTGGAGCTCAAGAACCGCGTCGTGATGGCGCCGCTGACCCGCAGCCGCTCCGACAACGCGGGTGTGCCGCCGGACTTCGCGGCCGATTACTACGGGCAGCGGGCCAGTGCCGGCCTGATCATCGCCGAGGCGACCAACATCTCGCCGCAGGGCGTGGGCTACGCCTACACGCCGGGCATCTGGTCCGACGCGCAGGTGGAGAGCTGGTCGCGCATCGTCCGGACGGTCCATGCCAACGACGGCCTGATCTTCCTCCAACTCTGGCACACCGGCCGGATCTCGCATCCCGAGCTTCAGCCGGGCGGGGCGCTTCCGGTCTCGGCCTCGGCGATCAAGCCGGAGGGCACGGCTTTCACGCAGGACGGCATGAAGCCTCACGTGACGCCGCGAGCGCTGGAGACCGACGAGATCGCCGGGATCGTCGCGGATTACCGGCGGGCGGCCGAGAACGCCAAGCGTGCCGGGTTCGACGGCGTCGAGATCCACTCGGCCAACAATTACCTGCTGGAGCAGTTCGTGCGCGATTCGACGAACCGGCGCGCCGATCGGTACGGCGGCTCGGTCGAGAACCGCCTGCGCTTTCCCCTGGAGGTGGTCCAGGCCGTCACCGAGGTCTGGGGCGGCGGCCGGCGCGTCGGCATCCGGATCTCGCCCGCCACGACGCAGCCCGGCGAGACACCGCTCGATTCCGATCCGCACGCCACCTACGGCGCCTATCTCGACGCGCTCAGCGGGTTCGATCTGCTCTACGTCCACGCGATCGAGGGCGTGACCCAGCAATCCCGGGACGTGCCAGACGGGATCGATTTCCTCGACCTGCGCCGCCGGTTCAAGGGCGCCTATATCGGCAATAACGATCTGACCCTGGACCTCGCCGAGAAGGAATTGGCCGAGGGCCGCGCCGACCTGTTCAGCTTCGGTCGCCCCTATCTCGCCAATCCCGATCTCGTCGGCCGTTTCACCAGCGGCGCACCGCTGGCAGAGGCGCCGAAAGCCTATTGGTATGGGGGTGGTGCCAACGGCTATTCCGACTGGCCCGGCATGAACGGACCGGTGCCGGTGCGCCGGTGACGTTTCTGCGGTCGCCAGCGTTGGTCGGGCGGGTGGTTTACAAATGTTTCACGTGAAACGTTCGTCTTCACCTGCTCTTTACGCCTAACCCCGTCATCCCGGGGCTCGCCTCCGGCGCCCCGGAATGACGTCCAATCGTTCCGTGGAAGATTGACGCGGCGATAGGTTCCCGAACGCGTGTCGTCCTAGGACGCTTGCACGGGGGCGATCCCGCCGATGTCGATCGCCAGCTGCTCCGGGCCTCGAAGGGAGGCGCCGGTCCGATAGGGCGGCGGATCCCGCACCAGGCGTGGCGCGACGAGGCGGCGGCTCAACGCGACGAGGGCGATCTCGGCCTCGATCCGCGCCAAAGGGGCGCCCACGCAAAAATGCAGCCCGCCGCCGAAGCCGAAATGCTCGATGTCCGGACGGTCCGGATCGAACCGGTCTGGGGTTTCGAAGCGGGCCGGATCGCGATTGGCTGCCGCGAAGAGCAGGATCACCGGCGCCCCCTTCGGGATCGTCTCACCGGCGAGGGTGATCGCGCCGAGCGCTTTGCGGGTCCGGAAATGCACCGGCGGCTCGTAGCGCAGCACCTCCTCGATCACCCGCGGGGCGCGCTCGGGATCGGAGCGCAGGCGCTCCAGCTCCTGCGGATGCCGGAGCAGGGTCAGCATCGCGTTGGTGATCAGGTTCACCGTCGTCTCGTGGCCCGCGACCAAGAGCAGGATCGCCGTCGAGATCAGATCGAAATCGCTCATGCGTTTCGCGCCGCCGGGCCCGGGCGCGGCGAGCCCGCTCAGCATGTCGTCGGCCGGCTGACTGCGCTTCTCGCGGATGAGGTTGCGCATGTAGTCCGAGATCGCGTCGAAGGCCGCCACCGTGCGCCGCCGGCTCTCGACGTCGCCGCGCGCATCCGGCTCCAACGCAGTGGCGAGCTGCGTCGCCCAGGATTGGAAGCGCGGCTCGTCGGTCACCGGCACGCCGAGCAGCTCGCAGATCACCGAGACGGGCAGCGGATAGGACAGGTCCTCCACGAGGCAGAGCCGGTCGCGTCCGTGGCACTTGTCCAGGAGCGCGTCGACCTCGCGGAGCACGCGCGGGCGCAGGCCCTGGACCCGCGGGATGGTGAATTCGCGCATCACCGCGGCGCGCAGGGTGTCGTGGTCGGGCGGGTCGCGGAAGATCAGCGGGCGGTGTGCCGTGGCGACCCGGCTTCGGATCGGGTTGATGATCCAGTCGCGGATCGGGTTCCCGGTGGACGGCCGCTTGAACGGCGGCAGATCCTCCGAGCTGAGGCGCGGATCGAAGATCAGCGTCCGGATTGCCGCGTGGGTGCTGACCACGTAGCTCCCGTCGCGCTGGCGCGAGACCGGGCGCTCGCGCAGCCGGGCGTAGAGCGGATAGGGATCGGCCCGGTTGGCCGGGTCCATCACGGCGGCGAACAGCGCGTCGTCAGGCATGCACGGTCTCGGAGCGGCTGGGCGCCGGGGCGGTCGCGCGCGGCGGCGGGAAACCCGGCGCGGCCGTCTCGATCCGGGGCTGGTCGGTGGCATCGATGATCGGCGGGAAGACGCTGCCGGCCGTGATCGCCTGCGCGTAGGCCGGCAGCCAGCGCGCCTGGTCGAAGGAGAGGGCGGCGATGCTGCGCCCGTTCCGGCCATAAACCGCCAGGAAACGCCGCGACGCCCGCGTGCCCTGGACCACGGCCAGTGCGTCGGCACCCGCGGTCAGGCCGGTCAGCTTGATGTTGATGCCGAACTGGCTCGACCAGAAGGCCGGCATGTGCTGGTAGGGGTGCTGGTCGTCCGGTGGCG
The DNA here is from genome assembly GCF_058790235.1 of Methylobacterium sp. FW102-HT35C08. NCBI lineage: Bacteria > Pseudomonadati > Pseudomonadota > Alphaproteobacteria > Hyphomicrobiales > Methylobacteriaceae > Methylobacterium > Methylobacterium sp. FW102-HT35C08. The sequence goes on from NZ_JBYTCL010000002.1 coordinate 5,386,759, forward strand.
CCAGCATGTTGCGGGCGGCGTGGCCCGCCTGCTCGACGGCATTGCCCCAATGCTCCACCGAGACCAGGCGGTTGCCGTAGAGCGGGATCGGCCAGCGCGCCACGTCGCCGGCGGCGTAGATGTCGGGGCAGGGCGTTCCGTCGGCGTCGAGGACGCGGCAGGCCGCGTCGCAGGTGAGGCCGCCGGAATCCGCCCGCAGGCCGGCGCCCTGGAGCCAACCGGTCGCCCGGGTCGCGCCGAGGGCGGCGATGACGAGGTCGGCCTCGATGGTCCCGCCATCCGACAGGCGCGCGCGGGCGACCCGGCCCGCCGCGTCGCCCTCGAAGGCGCGCACCATCGTGCCGGGGCGAAATTCCGCGCCGGCGTCGCGCAGGCATTCGGCGATGACCCCGCCGACGAAGGTCCCGAGGGCGGCGGCCAGGGGGGTGGAGTTGGGATCGACCAGGGTCACGGCTAGGCCGAGGTCGCGCAGGCACGAGGCCGTCTCGCAGCCGATCAGGCCGCCGCCGACGACGAGCACCCGGCGCGGGCGGGCCTGCACGGCCGCGCGCAGGGCAGCCGCGTCGTCGCGTCCGCGGAGGGTGAAGACACCGCTCAGACGCCCACCGGTCTCGCTCGGCCAGGCGCGGGCCTCGGCCCCGGTGGCGATGAGGAGCTTGTCGTAGGCCAGCGCGGTTCCGTCCGCGAGCCGGAGCGTCCGGGCGGAGCGGTCGAGGGCGATGGCCGGGCTGCCGAGACGCCACCGGGCGTGCAGGGGTGCCAGCTCCGGCAGCCGGGTCGCATCCGCGTCCAGGTCGCCGACCAGCACGTGCTTCGACAAAGGCGGGCGGTCGTAAGGGCGATGCGGCTCCGCGCCGACCAGGGTCAGGGGACCGGCATAGCCCCGGCGGCGCAGCGCCTCGGCACCGCGCAGGCCGGCCAGCGAGGCACCGACTACGACGATGCCGGCCGGCTCAGGCGTCACGACGTCTCTCCATCATCCGCGCTGGCCTGAAGGCTGATGGCGCGGACCGGGCAGGCATGAACCGCCCGCTCGATCGCGCCGCGTCGCGCGGCCGGCGGGGCAGGATCGTAGAACAGGATCTCGTGGCCGCGTAAGGTGAAGGCATCGGGCGCCGCGTAGCAGCACTGCGCGTAGCCCTGGCAGCGGTTGAGATCGACGACGACGCGCAGCGCCTTTGCATCTGCGGCCATCGTCACGCCGACCTCGCCATCGGGACCGCGTCGCGGCCGGCTCTCGCCCCGGACCGGCCGAGATCGTCCACCGCCATCAGGATGGCGGCCATCGCGTCCCGGGCCGCGAACGCCTCGCCGATGCGCCCGGCGCGCTGCCGGAACCCGGGATCGTCGAGCACCCGCGACACCGCCTCGCCCACGGCCTCGGACGTCGGTGCGTTGGTCCCGAGATTGACGCCGACGCCCGACCAGCCGATCCGCGCGTTTACCTCGGCCTTGTCCTCGGTCAGCCCGGCCGAGACGATCGGCACCCCGGCGGAGAGCGCCTGCGAGACGCTGCCGTAACCGCCATTCGTGACGAGCACGCTCACCCGGGGCAGCAGCTCGCGGAACGGCAGGAAGCAGGAGACGCGCGTGTTGGCCGGGATCGGCCCGCGCAGCACATCGACGGGACGGCCGCCCGTGGTGGCCAGGACGAGCAGGTCGTCCCGATGCGCCAGAGCCGCGAGGGTCGGCTCGACCAGCTCGCCGAAATCCGCGTTGGCGAGCGTTCCCTGTGTCACCAGCACGACCGGCGTGCCCGCCGCGTTCGCCCGCTCCAGCTCCGGCCACCAATCCGGCAGCGGTGCCGGGGGCGTGGGCGGCTGCAGCAGGCCGATGAAGCGCACGCCCGGCGGCAAGGTGCCGTAATCGTACTCGAAGCCCGGCACGGTGGGCTGGAGGAACAGGTCCGGCAGCAGCACGATGGAGTGCGTCAGCGAGGCCGGGATCGGCGGCAGGCCGAGCCGGGCCAGCTGGGCGTCCGTGTAGGCGCGCACCGGGTTGACGAAGGCCGCATCCATTCCGGCCTTCAGAGCCGCGTAGCGAACCTGCTCGGCCTGGTCCCGGGCGGGCGGCAGGCCGAGACCGACGGGCGCGTGGTCGGGTCGGTCCAGGAACAGGAAGCTGACATTGACCGTCGCGATCGGCGGCCGCGGCGCCGTGTCGAGCAGAAGGGGCAGCACGCCCAGGAACATGCTGCCGGCGACGATGACGTCCGGCGCTTCCTCGGCGATCAGCCCACGCAGGGTCGCGGCCTGGACCGGCATGGGATCGATGAACCGCCGCTCGAACTCGCGCCGGTAGCGCTCCGGTCCGGCGGGCAGGTCGGTCTCGCGGAACGTCGCCGAATCGTTGTCGGGATAGCCCGTGAAGCGCAGGCCGGCCGCCTCGACCTTCGGCTGGAAGGCCGGATCCGTCAGGACCAGAACCGCGTCCCCGCGCGCGGCGGCGGCACGGCCGACGGCGAGCAGCGGGTTCACGTGGCCGGTCAGCGGCGATGCGGCGATCAGGATCTTCATCACGGCCTCCTCGGGCAGGGCCGGTCGGCCGAACCCCGCGTCACCCGGCGCCGTCACGTAGGCGGCAGCCGCCGCAGCGGCGCGGGTCTCAACAGCAAAATCGCGCGCGCCGCCGGTCGGTTACGGTTCGCCAGAAACCTTCGTGCGGCGTCGCACAAGCTGTGCCGCAAGACATATCCCAAATCAGAAGCTGCATCACCGGCCTATCATCGATAGCCTTTGGTTCCACCCCGGCATCGAACCGGACGGCGGACGCGGTTCAATCGACGACGATCACGCGGTTGGGCAGCTCGTCCGGATCACCGATCCCCGCCGGAAGATTCTCCGCGAGGCACCGGCCGACCTGCTCCACCGCCACGGTCAGCCCGGCCTCGATCGCGCCGCGCCCCAGGGCGGTGACGAGGTCGGCCAGGATCCCGTCCCAGGCGGCGGGCGCGATGTGCCGGAGCACGCCGAGATCCGTGACAATCTCCGCATGGCGCTCGGCGAGCGAGAGGTAGAGCAGGATGCCGGTGCGCCCGCGCGTGAGGCTCAGGCCGCGGGACCAGAAGGCCCGCTGGGCCGCCTCGCGGGCCCGGGCGCTGCGCAGCCGCCGCGGCACCAGGGCGAGGCGCAGACGCTCATTCTCGCTCGCCACCAGGATCGCGGCCACGAGGGCGGCCTGGGTCAGGACGATCGACGCCGCGCTCCAACTCGTCAGCGCGATCAGCGGCCAGGGCAGGACCAGCGCGGCGATCAGGGCCGCGAGCAGAGTGATCGACCGGTAGGCGCCCGCGCGGCGGCTCACCATCACGACGATCTCGCCGGACGTGCCGGCCTCGGCCCGCGACACCGCCCGCGCGAGCCGTTCCCGCGCCTCCGGCGTCAGCACGTCCGCGCCCTTACCAGTCACCGGAGGCTCCTCCACCGCCCGACGAGCCGCCTCCGCCGGAGAATCCGCCGCCGAAGCCCCCGGACGAGCCGCCATCCGAGAAGCCGCCGCCCCATCCGCCCGAGCCCGGGCCCGGCAGGATGATGATGCCGCCGCGTCCGCCCCGGCTTCCAACCCGGCCGCCGCCGCGGCTCATGCGCCAGGCGACGAACAGCACGATCAGGAACAGGATGATGAAGACCGCGACCTGGCCGCTATCCACCTCGTCGGCGCGCACCTGCGGCTTGCGCTGCCACTCCTGCGCATCACCGGCCAGGATCGACAGGATCCCGTCGACGCCCGCGTCGAGGCCCCCGTAAAAGTCGCCGGTCTTGAAGCGGGGCGTGATCGCGCTGGCGATGATCACCCGGGAGAGCGCGTCGGTGAGGGCGCCCTCCAGCCCGTAGCCGACCTCGATCCGAACCTTGCGCTCGCTCGGCGCGACGAGCAGCAGGACGCCGTTGTTGGTCTTGGCCTGCCCGAGCTTCCAGGCCCGGAACAGGCGGTTGGCGTAATCCTCGATGGTCGTGCCCTGGAGATTGGGCACGGTGGCGACGACCACCTGGTCCGAGGTCTTATCCTCGTGCGCCTTCAGCTTGCCTTCGAGCTGGCCGCGCTGCTCCGGCGTGAGGATGCCGGCCACGTCGACCACGCGGCCGGTCAGCGTCGGGAAGGTCAGCTCGGCGGCGAACGCCCCGACCGCGTAGATCGTCAGGCAGGCGCAGAGGACGGCGAGCGCCAGGGCGAGCCGCACCCGGTTGGGGATGCTCCGGCCCATGGGCGGCATCCTAGAACTTCACGTTCGGCGGCCGGTCGGCGTTGGGCGTCGCCGTGAAGGTCTCCATCGGCTTGGCGTCGGGATACAGGAACGCCGCGATCCAGCGGCCCGGGATGGTGCGCACCTCGGTGTTGTAGGCCTGGACGGCCGTGATGTAGTCGCGCCGCGCCACCGCGATGCGGTTCTCGGTGCCCTCCAGCTGCGATTGCAGGGCGAGGAAGTTCTGGTTCGACTTGAGATCGGGATACTTCTCCACCGTCACCAGCAGCCGGCCGAGCGCGCCCGACAGCTGGTTCTGGGCATCCTGGTATTCCTTGAACTTCTGCGGGTCGCTGATCGTGGACGCGTCGACCTTCACGCTCGACGCCTTGGCGCGCGCCTCGGTGACGCCGATCAGCACGTCCTTCTCCTGCTGGGCGTAGCCCTTCACGGTCTCGACGAGGTTGGGGATCAGGTCGGCGCGGCGCTGGTACTGGTTCTGCACCTCGCTCCAGGCGGACTTGGCCTGCTCCTGCAGGGTTGGCACCTGGTTGATCGCCCCGCAGCCCGACAGGCCCGCGGCCACCAGGATCACCGAGAGCACGCCGAGGAGGCGCGCCGCCGCGGATGTCGGGCGCCATCCGCCGGCGCTCAGCGTCGTTCCCATATCGTCCCCCGTTCGCCGGGCCGGTCCGGCCCGTTGATCACAGGACCGAGAGATAAGGGCGCGAACCGCCAAGGTAACCCCCTGGCCGGCGCCGCCTTGAAGGATTGTTGCTGCGCCCGGTAAGGCGTCACGGGCAACGGACCGCGCCGCGGGGCGTTCGGGAGATCGAGTCGGAGCCGCGGAGACCGGGAATGGATGCAGCACTCGCCGACCATGTCAGGGCCGCCAGCGCGGCCGCGCGGCGCCACGCCCTGGCCTTCAAGGCGCCGTCCGGCAAGGACGCGCTGCCCTGGTCCGTCATCGAGGCGTTCGACGCCAAGATCCGCGGCCACGTCGCCCGCGACCCGCGGATCGAGGACGAGCGCGACCGCGTCCTGATCGCCGCCGTGAAGCTCGCCGAGACGCCGGTCGAGGAGGGCGAGGACAGTATCGCCGAGGCCCGTGCCCATCTGGTCGACGCGATCGCCTATCTGGAGCAGGCGGTGCTGCGCTTCGGACTCGTCAACCGGGAGGGGGCCAAGCTCGGCTACGGCACCTACGGCCAGCCGGTCGGGTCCCGGGACTAGCCGGCCGCGGACCGGGATCGCCGCCAGATGTCCGCAGACCTGCCCGCGGCCGCGACCCTGAGCCGCCTCGACCTTAAGACGCTGCGCCTGTTCGCGGCGATCTGCCAGGAGGGGACGCTGAACGGCGCGGCCCGGCGGGCGGCGATCGCCCCTTCGGCGGTGAGCAAGCGCCTCGCCGAGCTGGAGCACGCGCTGGGCTGCACTCTGCTGACCCGCGAGCCGCGCGGCATGCGGCTCACGCCCGCCGGCGAGACCCTCCTGCATCACACCCGCCGCATGCTGGCGAGCGCCGAGCAGATCGCCCTGGAACTCGCCGAGCACGCCCGCGGGGTCCGCGGCTTCGTGCGCGTGCTCGCCAACCTCTCTGCGATCGTGGAATTCCTGCCCGAGGATCTGCAGGCCTTCCTGGCGGCGCAGCCCGGGATCCGGCTCGACCTGGAGGAGCGCCCGAGCGGCGGCGTCGTGGCCGGTGTCGAAGAGGGACTCGCCGATCTGGGCCTCTGCGCCGACACCTCCGACACCCGCAGCCTCACCGCCTATCCGTACCGGAGCGACCGCCTCGTCCTGGTGATGCCGGCCGGCCATCCCCTGAGCGGGCGCGGCGGCGTCGCTCTCGCCGACACCCTCGACTACGATCATGTCGGGCTGCACGCGGAGAGCTCGATCTACGCCGCCCTGCGCGACGAGGCCCGGCGCCTCGGCCGTCCGCTGCGGCTGCGGATGCACGTGCCGAGCTTCGACGCGATCTGCCGGATGGCGCAGGTCGGCATGGGCCTCGGCACCGTGCCCGAGCATGTCTACGCCCTGCTCGGGCCGCCGATGCGCCTCGCGGCGGTGCCGCTCACGGATCCCTGGGCGCAGCGCACGCTCTCACTCGTGGTCCGCCCGGGTCCCCTGACGCCGGCGGCGACGCTCTTGCTGGAGCATCTGCGCGCCGCCGCGGCCGGCGCGAGGCGAGATCCGGCCTAGAACGCCCGCACCGTCGTTCTGGGGCGCCGCAGGCGAGCCCGGAACCCAGACACACCGCGTTTATATGATTTTGGCGCCTCGGCGGCTCTGGATCCCGGGCTCCGCCGCGCGGCCCCGGGATGACGAATCTGTCATCGCAGACGTGGTCCGCGTCCGGAAATCCGAAGCTGCGTCGCCCCTGTGCTCCCAGACCCTGCGTTCTCCACGCGCGAACGCAGGGTGGCGCATGACGTTTGGACTTCGCGGCGGCAACGGCAGTATGGCCGGGACAACAAACGATGGAGGAAAGCCGTGTCCGGTCCGCTCAGCGGTATCCGCGTTCTCGAGCTTGGTCAGCTGATCGCCGCGCCCTTCGCGACGCGGCTGATGGCCGAGTTCGGCGCCGAGGTCATCAAGGTCGAGCCGCCGGGCGAGGGTGACCCGCTCCGGAAGTGGCGCAAGATGCACGAGGGCACCTCGCTCTGGTGGTACCTGCAGTCACGCAACAAGAAGTCGATCGCCGTCAATCTGAAGTCCCCGGAGGGCCTCGACATCGTCAAGCAGCTCGCCACGAGCGCGGACGTGGTGGTCGAGAACTTCCGCCCCGGCGGCCTGGAGAAGCTGGGGCTCGGCTGGGACGTGCTCTCGGCGCTCAACCCCAACCTCGTGATGGTCCGCATCTCCGGCTACGGCCAGACCGGCCCCTACCGCGACCGCCCGGGCTTCGGCGCCATCGGCGAGTCGATGGGCGGCATCCGCTTCACCACCGGCAGCCCGGATTCGCCGCCCGCCCGCGTCGGCGTCAGCATCGGCGACACCCTGGCCTCACTCCACGGCGTGATCGGCGCGCTGATGGCGCTGCTGCGGGTGAAGACCGGGCAGGGCGCCGGTCAGGTCATCGATGTCTCGCTCGTCGAGAGCGTGTTCAACGTCATGGAGAGCCTCGTCCCCGAATACGACCTGCTGGGCGAGGTCCGCACCCGCACCGGCGGCGCCCTGCCGGGCATCACGCCGTCGAACACCTACCCGACACGCGACGGCGGCTACGTGGTCATCGCCGGCAACAGCGACCCGATCTTCCGCCGCCTGATGACGGCGATCGGCCGGGCCGACCTCGCGGACGACCCGGCGCTGCGCAACAACGAGGGCCGCTCGCAGCAATCGGCGATGCTCGACGGCACCATCGCCGACTGGTCGAAGACCCAGACGGTCGAGGAGGCCCTCGCCGCCCTCGCCGCCGCCGACGTGCCGGCCGGCCGGATCTACTCGGTGGCCGACATCGTGGCCGATCCGCACTACCAGGCGCGCGACATGATCCTGCAGGCGGAACTCCCCGGCGGGACCGCGGTGAAGATGCCCGGCATCGTGCCGAAGCTGTCGGAGACCCCCGGTGAAGTCCGCTGGCAGGGGCCGGCACTCGGCGCCCACACGGATTCCGTGCTCGCCGAACTCGGACTCGACGATGCGCGCATCGCCGCCCTGCGCGCGAAGGGAGCCGTGGCATGAGCGCCTTGTCGAGCGACGCCTTGATCGTCCAGGAGGTCGCCACCCGCGACGGCTTCCAGATCGAGCCCGTCTTCGTGGAGACGGCGGAGAAAATCCGGCTGATCGACGCCCTGGCGGAGGCCGGCTTCAGCCGGATCGAGGTCTCGTCCTTCGTGTCGCCGAAGGCGGTGCCGGCGCTCGCCGACGCGGCCGCGGTCTTCGCCGGGATCCGGCGGCGGCCCGGCACGGTCTACGTCGCCCTGGTGCCGAACCCGAAGGGCGCCGAGCGGGCGCTGGCCGCCAAGGTCGACGAGATCAACCTCGTGGCCTCGGTGAGCGAGACCCACAACCGCGCCAACATGGGCATGAGCCCGGCCGACTCGATCGCCGGATTTGCCCGGATCATGGATTCGGTCCGCGGCGCGCCGGTGAGCACCAACGCCACGGTGGCCACCGCCTTCGGCTGCCCGTTCGAGGGCGACCAGCCGGCCGACAAGGTCCTGGCCCAGGTCGAGCGCTACCTGTCACTCGGCATCGACGGCGTGACGCTCGCCGACACCACCGGCATGGCCAATCCCCGGCAGGTCGCGCGTCTCGTCGCGCGGGTCCTGCCGCTGGTCGGACCGGAGCGCCTGACGCTCCACTTCCACAACACCCGCGGCCTCGGCCTCGCCAACGTGCTGGCGGCCTACGATGCGGGCGCACGGCGGTTCGACGCGGCGATCGGCGGCCTCGGCGGCTGCCCGTTCGCGCCGGGCGCGACCGGCAACATCTGCACCGAGGACCTCGTCAGCATGGCCCACGAGATGGGCGTGCCGACGGGCCTCGACCTCGCGGCGCTGATCGGCCTGTCGCGGGACCTGCCCCGCCTCGTCGGCCACGACGTGCCCGGGCAGGTCGCCAAGGCTGGACGGCCCTGCGACCTCCACCCGGCGCCCGCCAGGGCGGCTTGAGACTCTGTCAGCTCCTGCATCCTTGAGCCCGCGCGACATGATGGAGATCCCCCTCGCGCCCTCATTCTGAGGTGCCGGAGCGTAGCGGAGGCCTCGAAGGAGGCCTCCAGGGATCGCAGAGCCGTCTGGAGGGCTCCTTCGAGGCAGCTTCGCCGCACCTCAGGATGAGGGCGCGGGCTGGAGAGGCCCAATCGAACAGGCTCTGAGTTCACGCGGACAAGCCGCCCGCCCGAAGGCGGCACCGCGCACCACACGCCCCAAAAACACACAACGGAGGAAACCATGACCGCAGCCCTGTCCGGGTCGCCGGCCGCCGAGGCCGGCGCGGTGACCGAGAACGGCGTCGTCCGCAAGGTCGCGTGGCGGCTCATGCCGCTGATCATGATCTGCTACATGTTCGCGTTCTTCGACCGCATCAACATCAGCTTCGCCAAGTTCCAGCTCCAGAGCGATCTCGGCTTCAGCAACGTCGCCTACGGGCTCGGCGCGAGCATGTTCGTCGTCGGCTACGTGATCTTCGAGGTGCCCTCGAACCTGTTCCTCTACCGGGTCGGGGCGCGGCGCTGGATCGCCCGGATCATGATCTCCTGGGGCATCGCCACCGCGCTGATGATCTTCATCCGCAGCGAGTGGCACTTCTACGCCCTGCGCTTCCTGATCGGCGCCATGGAGGCGGGCTTCGCGCCGGGCATCCTCTACTACCTGACCATCTGGTTCCCGGCCTCGCATCGCGGCCGGATCACCTCGTTCATGTTCGTCGCCTCGGCCTTCTCGGGCATCTTCGGCGCGCCGGTAGCGGGCCTGATCCTGGGCGGGCTCAACGGCGTCGGCGGCCTCGCCGGCTGGCAGTGGCTGTTCCTGGCCGGCGGCCTGCCCTGCCTCGTGCTCGGCCTGCTCGTGCTGACGCGCCTCGACGACCGGATCTCCGACGCGCGCTGGCTCACCGAGCCCGAGAAGGCGCTCCTGTCCGGCCGCATCGCCCACCACAACCGCGAGATCGGCGACCACTCGCTGCTCGGGGCGATCCGGCAGCCAGGCTTCCTGATGATCGGGCTGATCTACTTCCTCCTGCAGATCGGCTCCTACGGGCTGAATTTCTGGGGCCCGGACCTGATCAAGACCGCGAGCGGCGGGCAGGCGGCCTCGGTGGGCTTCCTCACGGCGATCCCCTACATCTGCGGGGCGATCAGCATGGTGGTGATCGGGCGCCTGTCCGACGCCTCGGGCGAGCGGCCGAAATTCGTCGCCGGGCTGGCCATCGCGGCGGCGCTCGGCTTCTTCGGCGCCGGCCTGTTCGACAAGCACATCGTGCCGCTGATGTGCGCCCTGGCCCTGCTCGGCGCCGGTATCGTCGCCTCGATCCCGACCTTCTGGACTCTGCCGGCCAAGCTCGTCACCGGCGTCGGCGCGGCGGGCGGGATCGCGCTGATCAACACGCTCGGCCAGTTCGGCGGCATCGTCAGCCCGGTGATGGTCGGCTGGGTCAAGGACCTCACCGGCTCGACGACCCCGGCCCTCTACGGCATCGGGGTGCTCTGCCTCGTCGCGGCCGGGCTCGCCCTCTTCGCCCTGCCGGCGAGCCTGCGCCGGAGCGACCGCTCGGCCTGACCCGGAACGCGTCGGGCGTCCCGGGTCGGTGGATCACGGGGCGCCCACGAGGGCTGCGTGCCGGTAGTCCCGCGGCGTCGTTCCATGGCGCTCCTTGAAGCGGCGGGCGAAGTGGGCCTGGCTGGCGAAGCCGCAGCCGTAGGCCAGCAGGCCGATCGACAGATGGGCGCAGGCGGGGTCGGCCAGGCGCTGGGCCGCCGCCGCGAGCCGGCGCTCCCAGATGTAGTCGGCGATGTGCTGGCCGCGTTCGTGGAACAGCTCCTGAAGCCGTCGCAGCGACACGCCCATCGCGGCGGCGAGGTGGGGTGGGTCGAGCGCCGGATCGCCGAGATTCGACTCGACGAAGGCCTTGGCGCGCTGGACCGTGGCGTTGCCGTGGATGGAGCGTGGCACCTCCTGGGTCAGACGCTCGGCGAGGCCGGCCACGATCAGGTCGATCCCGATCGACGCCATCCGCGCCTTGCCGTCAGGGGGGAGCTGGTCGCCCACCCGGATCAGTTCCTGGACATAGGTGCTCGTCAGGGTCGTGGACGCGCGGTCGGCTCCGATCGTGAGGGCGGTGAACAGCCGGGACGGACCGAGCACGCGCTCCAGACGCTCGCGCGGCAGGTCGAGGATCAGGAAGGTGCCTGTCTCGATCGCGCTCACACCCGGGCGATGATCGAGCACGACGAACTCGCCGGCCAAGCCCATGGCCTCGCGTTCGTTCTGCTGGAGGGCATGGCGGCCGGATTGGGTGAAGACCGCGTAGAGGCGGTCGCCCCGGCCATTCCGCCGAACCGCCTCCGGCGTCACCTCGGTGCGCGTCGAGCTTTGGACGCTGCGCGTGATCAGGAGCGACCCGAACGCGGCGGCCTCGATCCGGCCGTGGAACCGTGCGGCGTCGAGGCTCCGGATCTCGTTCGGCACCATCTGGTCGCACATCACCTCCCGCCATCGGCGGAAGGCGTTCCTGGGATGGATCCCGTCTGTCGAGAAGAAGGTCTGCATCGCCCGTCGTCGCGTCGTGTGGTGTGTCCGGATCCGTCCGCCGCCGCGGGCTCAGCTCGCGCCGCTCCGGCGCTGCCCGACCCGGCGCCGTGCACGCCTCAGGCCGGGCTCGGCTGGTGGGCTGCGTGCCGGTAGTCCCGCGGCGTCGTTCCATGGCGCTCCTTGAAGCGGCGGGCGAAGTGGGCCTGGCTGGCGAAACCGCAGCCGTAGGCCAGCAGGCCGATCGGCAGATGGGCACAGGCCAAATCGGTCAGCCGCTCGGCGGCGGCGGCCAGCCGGCGTTCCCAGATCCAGTCGGAGACGTGCCGGCCGCGCTCGTGGAACAGTTCCTGCAGCCGTCGCAGCGACACGCCAACCGCGGCCGCGAGCTGCGGCGGGTCGAGGGCGGGGTCGCCGAGATGCACCTCGACATAGGCCTTGGCGTGCTGGACCACGACCGAGCCCTGGACGGGCCGAGGGACCTCCTGGGCCATCCGCTCGGCGATGCTGGCCACGATCAGGCCCACGCCGATTCCGGTCATGCGCGCGACGGCCTCCGGACCGAGCTGGTCGCGGATGCGGATCAATTCGTGGAAGAAGGTCGTGGTGAGTATCGTGGAGGCGAGGCCGCGCCCGACCGTCGGGGCCGTGTAGAGCCGGGCCGGTCCCAGGAGCCTCTCCAGGCGCGCGCGCGGCAGCTCCAGGAACATGGATTGGCTGCCCGCGCCGGACGTCAGCACGGCCGGGCGGTGATCGAGCACGAACAAGATCGCCCGTCCGTTGTGGGCAGGACCGGTCGTCCTGCGACGTGGTCGACACACCCGCGAGCTTGAAGACCACGACGAGCGTGTCGCCCTTCTCGAAGCGCCGGATGATCGCGGGCGTGATCTCGCTGCGCATCGGCCCTTGCGTGATGCGCGTCATCAGCAGCGGGCCGATCCCGGCGACGTCGAGCCGGCCCTCGAACGACCCGGGGTCGAGGCGCGTCTGCTTGAGGGGAACCTGGCGCTCGAGCAAGATCTCTTGCCAGCGCTGAAAACTGTTCCTCGGATGGAGCCCCACGATCGAAAACAGTGGCTGCATCAATCGTTTACCTTGTCTGGCCCCCCGTTCGCGCGATCGGGCAAAAAACATCGCGCTCCCGGACAAGATGCTCCCGTTTCATATTGTATATTATCTGCATCCTCAAGAAATCGTGGTTTGATAACTTGAGGTGATACGGAATTCAGACCCGGCGCGGCCTCACCCATCCGCCAGAACTCATGCGGTGCAGACGCTTACGATCTGACCTTCCAGAGAGCAGCCGATACAGCCCACAGTAGCGATGACGCAGATGAACAACCTGAACGAAACACACGCCTCCTTCATGCTGGAAAGGGTCGGCACCATCGTCGCCGCCTACGTGTCCCGCAATGCCGTCGGAATGGCCGACCTGCCCGGCCTCATCGACCAAGTTCATTCGGCGATCTCGGTCCTCCGGGGCGGCGGCTCGGGCGCAAACTCAGCCGGGCTGACGCCCGGGCAGGTCGAGGCCTCGATCCAGCGCGACGGCCTGATCAGCTTCATCGACGGCCGCTCGTATAAGACGATGAAGCGCCACCTGACGGCGAACGGCCTGACGCCCGAGCGCTACCGGGCCAAGTACGGCCTGCCGGCCGATTACCCGATGGTCGCCCCGGGCTACGCCGCCAGGCGGTCGGAGATTGCCCGGGCGATCCAGCTCGGACAGAAGGCCGGCTGAGCCATGGCGTCCGGCCTTTCGCAGGCTCCGGACCGGTCGCCGGAACCGCGTCCGGACACGGCGCGGTCTCGGGACGCCCTGGAGCGCGTTGCCCGGACGCTCGGCGTCCCGGTCACGACCTTCTTCCCGGACGAGGACCGTCCGGACGCGGCGATCGCGCAGGCGGCCGACCTCGTCTCCGCCTTCGTGGCAATCGAGAACCCGGCCGCGCGCCGGACCTGCCTGGCCTTCGTGCGGGCCATGTCGAGTTCCTGAGGAGTCGGGGGGCACCTCAGGAGGCTGGGTCGGAGACTGTTCGTTCCGTTGCGCGGGGCGGCTGCGGTCACCGGCCCAGCCACGCGTCAGAACAGGTGGCGCAGGAGGAAGAACAAGAGCGCCGCGAGCGTGATCGCCGCCGGCAGGGTCAGGATCCAGGCCAGCGCCATGTTGCGCACCGTCGACGTCTGGAGCCCGGAGCCGTTGGCGGCCATCGTGCCGGCCACGCCCGAGGACAGGATATGTGTGGTCGAGACCGGCAGGCCGTAGAGCTCGGCCAGCCCGATCGTGCCGGCGGCCACGATCTCGGCCGAGGCGCCCTGGGCGTAGGTGAGATGGGTCTTGCCGATCTTCTCGCCCACCGTCACGACGATGCGCTTCCAGCCGACCATGGTGCCAAGCCCGAGGGCGAGGGCGACGCAGACCTTCACCCAGCCCGGGATGTAGCGGGTGCCGTCGTTGAGCAGGCTGGAATAGCGTTTCAGCGTCGCCTTGTCGGTCTCGGAGAGGTCGGCCCCGGTGCCCGGCAGCAGCCGCACCGCGTCGGCGGCGAGGTACATGTCGCTGCGCAGGTTCTGCGTCTGGGCGGCCGGCACGGTCCGGATCGCCCCGTAACTCTTCACGCTTGCGGCGATGTCGTTCGAGAGCGCCGCGAGCGCGGCATAGACCGGCGGCTGGTCGAGCGCCTTCGTCTTCAACGCCTCCGTCACCGTCCGGCGCGCCGCGGCGGCGTCCGGCGCCGGTGCGCCGGGGGCGCGGGCGGAGAAGACCTGGCTCGCCGCCGTCGAGCTCTGCACGAAGGCCGGAGTCGTGTCGTCCGCCATGGTGCGGTTCAGCGCGTAGGCGGTCGGGGCGGCGCCGATCAGGATCAGCATGATCAGGCCCATGCCCTTCTGCCCGTCATTGCCGCCGTGGAAGAAGGAGACCAGCGTGCAGGTCAGGATCAGCAGGCCGCGGATCCACAGGGGCGGGGGCGTATCGCCCTTCGGCGCCTCGTAGAGGTCCTTGCGGCGCACGGCGAACTTGAGCGCGAGCAGCAGCAGGGCCGCCAGCACGAAGCCGCAGACGGGCGAGAACAGCAGCGCCTTGAACACGTTGAGCGCCTGAGTCCAGTCGACCCCGGAGGTGCCGTCGCCGCCGTTCATCAGCTGGTTGGCGAGGCCGACGCCGAGCACCGAGCCGATCAGCGCGTGGGACGAGGAGTTCGGCAGGCCGAAGGCCCAGGTCCCCAGATTCCAGATGATCGCGGCCAGCAGCAGCGCGAAGATCATCGCGTAGCCGGCATGGGAGCCGACATTCAGGATCAGCTCCACCGGAAGCAGGGTGACGATGGCGTAGGCCACCGCCCCGGAGGAGAGCATCACCCCGAGGAAGTTGAAGAAGCCCGACCAGATCACCGCCACGAGCGGCGGCAGCGAGTGCGTGTAGATCACCGTGGCGACCGCGTTGGCGGTGTCGTGGAAGCCGTTCACGAACTCGAAGCCGAGCGCGATCAGCAGCGCGAGCCCGAGCAGCGCGAAGGCGCCGTAGGCCAGCGGCGCCTCGCCGACCGCGTTCATGTCGGCGATCAGGCTCACGACGGCGTAGGAGAGCCCCGCCACCAGCACGAGCAGGAAGGCGACGAGGCCGCCCAGATGCATCCCGTGATCGAGGCGCGGGCCGCCCTCGGGCCTGCCTCGCGCGGCGCCCGACGGTATCACGGCGGAATCGGACATGCAGCCTCGCGCGAAATCATTTTTGGTGGTGAGCCGGGATTAAAATGCGCGCGTGACGGCCCGGTGACACAGCGCCCGTGACCGGTCGTGGAGACCGTATCCGATCAGCTGGGACCTTAGGATCAACGCGGGCGTCTCCGCCTAGCCTGTCTTCACCGCCGAAGATCCGGTCGCCGATCGATGAACGACGCGCCCGGGCCGGGTGACCGGCCGCTCCGACAGTCGCCTCGCCGTCAGGCGGCTGTCACACGCCTGACGCGATCGGGCCGCTAGCGACCGGGCCGCGCACGAGCGAACGAGAGATCCGCATGATTGACGCCACGGTGCCGGCCCTGTCGTTCGGCGCGCTCCTGGCCCTCATCCAGATCGGCAGCATCGCCATCGCGGGGCGACGCCTCGGGCAGGTGCACGGCCCGTCGCGGTTTCCGGCAGGCGCGCCCGTCTCGCTGATCCGCCCGCTTCACGGGCTGGAATCCTACAGCGAGGAGATGCTGATCCGGAGCTTCCGCCTCGATTATCCGGCCTACGAGCTGATCTTCTGCGTGGCCGATCCGGGCGATCCGATCGTGCCGATGGTGGAGCGCCTGATCGCCGCCCACCCGCAGGTGCCCGCCCGCCTGATCCTCGGCGATGAGCGGATCAGCGAGAACCCGAAGCTGAACAACTGCCTGCGCGGCTGGCACGCCGCCGCCCACGACTGGGTTGTCCTGGCCGATTCCAACGTGGCCATGCCGCCGGACTACCTGCAGCGCCTCCAGGCGGCGTGGCGCGCCGATACCGGCCTGGTCTGCTCCACCCCCGCCGGGGCGCGCCCGGGCAGCTTCATGGCCGAGGTGGAATGCGCCTTCCTCAACACCCTGCAGGCGCGCTGGCAATACGCCGCCGAGGCCTTTGGGCTGGGCTTCGCGCAGGGCAAGAGCATGCTCTGGCACAAGCCGTTCCTGGACCAGCGGGGCGGCCTTCAGGCGCTGGCCGCCGAAATCGCCGAGGACGCGGCCGCCACCAAGCTGGTGCGCGCGGCCGGCAAGCGCGTCCACCTCGTGGCGAGCCCGTTCGAGCAGCCGTTGGGCCCGCGCGGCTTCCGGGAGGTCTGGTCCCGGCAGCTCCGCTGGGCGCGCCTGCGCCGCGTGACCTTCCCGCTGTTCTTCGCGCCCGAGATCGGCAGCGGCGTCCTGCTGCCGGCGCTCCTCGTCGCCCTCTGGGCCGGCAGCCTCGCGGGCCTTGCCGGCGCTGCCGGCCTCGCCGCCCTGTGCTATGGCGCCGAGCACCGGCTCGCGCTCCGCGCGGGCTGGCACCGTTCGCCCCGCATGCTGGCGGCCTTCCTGGTGCGCGACGCCCTGATCCCGGCAATCTGGCTCGGCGCCTGGGTCCAGAGCGCCATCGTGTGGCGCGGCAACGCCATGGACGTGCGCCCGCGGCGGGCCGCCGAGGCGCGCAGCTACGCGCCGACGGCCTGACGGCGCCCGACAATCCGGAGGCCGAGACGTGTCGCGCCGCTACGCCCTGTACTGCCTGCCCGCCCCGGGCTCACGCCTCGAAGCCTTCGGACGGGGCGTGCTCGGTTACGACAACGTCTCCGGGGCGCCGGTTCCCCATCCGGCGGGCCTGAACGAACTTGCGGCCATCACCACGGGGGCCCGGATTTACGGATTCCACGCCACCCTCAAGGCGCCCCTGCGCCTCGCGGCGGGTGCCACCGAGGCCGGGCTCATCGCCGCCGCCCGCGACCTCGCGGCCGCGCACCCGCCGGTGGCGGTCGGGCCTCTGGTGGTCGCCGCGCTCGGGGCGTTCCTCGCCCTGGTGCCGGAAGACCCGCCGCCGGCCCTGGGGCTGCTCGCCGCCGAGTGCGTTGCGGCGCTCGACCCGTTCCGCGCGCCGCTCACCGAGGCCGAGCGCGCGAAGCGCCGCCCGGAGCGCCTCGACCCGCGCGGCCGGGCGCTGCTCGATCGCTGGGGCTACCCGTACGTGTTCGAGGCCTTCCGCTTCCACATGACCCTGACCGACGCCCTGCCGGAGGCCGAACGCGACGCCTGGCACCGGCACCTGTCGGAGGCCTACGCCGCCTCCGGGCCCGAGCCCCTGGTGATCGACGCCCTCGGCCTCCTGACCCAGGACAGGGCCGGGCCGTTCCGGCTCCTGGCACGCCTGCCCTTCGGAGAACCCCGTGGCTGACCTTTCCCTCGGCCTCGAGCCGGCGGTCGACCCGAGCGCCCGGGTCGCGGATTGCCGCCTCGGCCGCTTCACCGAGATCGGCGCCCGCACCCGTCTCACCGAGACAAGCCTCGACGACTATTCCTACATCGGCCAGGACGGCGAGGTGATCTACACCACGATCGGCAAGTTCTGCTCGATCGCCGCCAGCGTCCGGATCAACCCCGGCAATCACCCGATGGAGCGCGCCTCCCAGGCGCATTTCACCTACCGGGCGCAATCCTACTGGCCCGAGGAGGCCGACGAGCGGGCCTTCTTCGACCGGCGCCGGGCGAGCCCGGTGTCGATCGGCCACGATGTCTGGATCGGCCACGGCGTGGTGGTCCTGCCCGGCCGCACCATCGGCACCGGCGCGGTGGTCGGGGCCGGCGCGATCGTCACGCACGACGTCGAACCCTACACGATCGTGGTCGGCAATCCCGCCCGTCCGGTCCGGCGCCGGTTCCCGGACGCCGTCGCCGCGCGCCTGGAGCGCCTCGCCTGGTGGGACTGGGATCACGAGCGCCTCCGCCGGGCGCTCCCGGATTTCCGCGGGCTTCCGATCGAAGCGTTCCTCGACCGGTACGAAGCCGAGAGCGGCAATCGACAGTAGACGTTGCGCCGGCAAACAACATTGGATCGTATTCGTCATCCAATCGTCGTGGAACCGGCGTTTAGGTGCGGCCATTCCGCGGCGGATGGATGCATGCTGGTCATCGAGGATCTTACGCGCCAGTACGTCGGCCGACGCGCCGTCGACGGTGTCTCGCTGCAGATCGAGCCCGGCAGCTTCGTCGGCGTGATCGGCCGGTCCGGCGCCGGCAAATCGACGCTGCTGCGGCTCATCAACCGGCTGGCCGACCCGAGTTCCGGGCGCATCCTCCATGACGGGCGCGACGTCACGCGGCTGCGGGGCCGCGCCCTGCGGGATTGGCGCACCCGCTGCGCCATGATCTTCCAGCAGTTCAACCTCGTCGGCCGCCTCGACGTGATGACCAATGTCCTGATGGGCCGGCTGAGCCACGTGCCGAGCTACCGGTCCCTGCTGCGCCAATGGTCCGAGGAGGACCGGGCGATGGCGCTCGCCGCCCTGGAGAGCTTCGACATGGGCGAGTTCGCCGGCCAGCGGGCGGACGGCCTGTCGGGCGGCCAGCAGCAGCGCGTCGCCATCGCCCGCGCCCTGGTGCAGGAGCCCGAGATCCTGCTCGCCGACGAGCCGGTCGCCTCCCTCGATCCGCGCAACACCCGCCTGGTGATGGACGCGCTGGCCGAGGTGAACCGCCGCTACGGCATCACCGTCCTGTGCAACCTGCACTCCCTCGACCTCGCCCGTGCCTATTGCGACCGCCTCGTCGGGCTCAGCGCCGGCCGGGTGGTGTTCGAGGGCGGGCCGTTCGACCTCACCGAGGATGTCGCCCGCCGGCTCTACGGCCTGGAGGCCGGCGAGGTGCTCGATGATTCGGCGCGGCGCGAGGCCGAGCAGCGGGCGGCGATGCCGGGCCGGCCCGGCCTCGTGTCGGCGCGGCCCGTGCGCGAGGCCGCCCTCGGCGCCTGAACCGGGCCGTCCGGCCCCAACACCAACCACGGATCGGGAAACGCCCGGCCGGCCACGCGCCCGGCCGAACCCGCGACACACGCCGACACGAAGGACGACACGATGATCACCCGACGCACCCTCGCCGCGGCCGCCACGGCCCTCGCGCTTCTAGGCCTGCCGGCCGCCGCCCAGGACTGGAAGGCGCAGTATCCCGAGCTGACCCTGGCGGTGATTCCGATGGAGAATGCCAGCGGCACCGTCGACCGCTACGCGCCCCTGGCGGACTACCTGACCAAGACGGTCGGCGTGCCGGTGAAGCTGCGGGTCGCCAGCGACTACGCCGCGGTGATCGAGGGCCAGCGCGCCGGCAACATCCAGCTCGCCTTCTACGGACCGGCCTCCGTCGCCCGCGCCGCGATGACCGGCGTGAAGGTCGAGCCGGTGGTGAGCCCGATCCACGAGACCGGCGCCGCGGGCTACTACTCGGTGATCTACGCGCTGGCCTCCAGCCCGTACAAGACCATCGAGGATCTGAAGGGCAAGAACCTCGCCCTGGTCGATCCGAACTCCACCTCCGGCAACCAGGCGCCGCGCTTCTTCCTGAAGCGGGCCGGCTACGACGTGGACAAGTTCTTCGGCAAGGCGGTCTTCGCCGGCAGCCACGAGAACGCCGTCCTGGCGCTGACCCAGGGCACGGTCGAGGCCGCCGCCAACCTGTGGAATTCCGAGACCGACTCGATCGTCACCCGCATGATCACCAAGGGCATGCTGAAGAAGCCCGACGGCACGCCGATGCAGACCTCCGACTTCCGGGTGGTGTTCAAGTCCGACTTCCTGCCGGAAGGGCCCTACGCCATGCTGTCCACCCTCCCGGACGACCTGAAGGCCAAGATCCGGGACGCGTTCGTCGCCCTGCCGAAGGCCGACAAGGCCGCCTTCGACCGCCTCTCCGACGGCAAGGACCAGGGCCTCAAGCCGGTGACCCTCAAGGATTACCAGCCGATCATCGATATGCTGCGGTTCAACGACGAGCAGCGCAAGAAGTCCTGATCCGGAGGCGACGGCCTTGCCTGGCCTGACGAAGCTGCCGCCGGAGCGGGAAGCCGCCCTCTCCGGCCTCTACGCGGCCTCGACCGGTGCCGCGCGGCGCCGGACGCTGGCCGGGTTCGCGGCGGTCGCGGCCCTGGCCCTCCTCGCTGGGTATGCCGCCGAGGTGCGGCCGCTGGTCCTCGCCGGGAACATCGGCAAATTCACCGCCTACATCCAGCAGATCCTGCCGCCGGTCGGCCTCGACCATCCGGTCGAGGATCTGCGCGCCTGGTACTGGGGCCTGCCGGGCTGGCTCGCACTGCTGGGCGAGACCCTGCTGATGGCCTATCTCGGCACGCTGCTGGGGGCGCTGGCGGGCTTCGCCCTCAGCTTCGTCGCCGCCGCCAACCTGGTGCGGTCGCGGCTGCTGCGGATCCTGGCCAAGCGCTTCCTAGAGGTCTGCCGCACCGTCCCGGACGTGGTGTTCGCGCTGATCTTCGTGATCGCCTTCGGCCTCGGACCGATGGTCGGCGTGCTGGCCATCGCGATCCACACCACGGGAGCGCTGGGCAAGCTGTTCTCCGAGGTGGTCGAGAATATCGACATGCGGCCCGTCGAGGGCCTGTCCGCCTCGGGCGCCTCCTGGGTCGAGACCGTGCGCTTCGCGGTGCTGCCGCAGGTGCTGTCGAACTTCGCCTCCTACGGGCTGCTGCGCTTCGAGATCAACGTGCGCGGGGCGGCCGTGCTGGGCTTCGTCGGGGCAGGGGGGATCGGCCAGGAGTTCCTGGCCGCAATCCGCAACTTCTACTACGCGGACGTGAGCGCGATCCTCGTGCTGATCATTCTGACCGTGTTCTGCATCGACCTCGCCACCGAGCGGGTCCGCCACCGGCTGATCGGCCCGGAGACCGCCCGATGAGCGCGGCCCGCACCGGAGCCCTGCGGGCGGCGGCCCGCGCCGACCTCGCCCGGCTGCGCGCCCGCTACCCGGCGCAGTTCCGCGCCGACCGGGCGGCGCGGGCGCGCCTCGTTGGCGTTCTCGGCGTCCTGGTGGGTCTCACCGCCCTGGCGTGCTGGCGGCTCGACATGTCGGCCGAGCGGATCGTCCACGGGCTCGGGCGGCTCGGGTCCTTCGCGGTGCTGATGCTGCCGCCATCCCCGGAGGGCCATCTCTGGACCTTCCTGCACGCGCTCGGCGAGACGCTGGGCATCGCGTTCCTCGGCACGCTCACGGCGGCGGTGCTGGCCTTCCCGGTGGCGTTCCTGGCCGCCCGGAACGTCGTGCCGAACCCATTCGCCCGGTTCGCGGTCCGGCGCGGCCTCGACATCCTGCGCTCCGTGGACGTGCTGATCTGGGCGCTGATCTGGATCAACGTCGTCGGGCTCGGCCCTTTCGCCGGCCTGCTCGCCATCGCCTGCTCGGACGTGGGCGCGCTGGGCAAGCTGTTCTCGGAGGCGATCGAAACCTGCGACCGCCGCGCCGGCGAGGGCGTCGTCGCCTCGGGCGGCTCGGCCCTCCACCGCATCCGCTTCGGGCTGATCCCCGGGGTGCTGCCGGTGCTGGCGAGCCAGGTGCTGTACTTCTTCGAGTCGAACACCCGCTCGGCCACGATCATCGGCATCGTCGGCGCCGGCGGCATCGGCCAGTACCTCACCGAGCTGATCCGTGTGCTGGAGTTGCAGCAGGTCGCCTTCCTGGTGCTGATGATCCTCGTCACCGTGGCGGCGATCGACTGGGTCTCGACCCGCCTGCGCCGGGCGATCATCGGGCCGGCGGCGCGCTGAAAGTCTGGCCGAATGACGTCATTCCGGGGCGCCGCAGGCGAGCCCGGACCCGGAGAGGCACGCCGGAGGCGGGCAATCCAGACCCGCCGACGCGGCAGGATTGCACATCGCAGGCGGTTCTGGGTTCCGGGCTCCGCATCGCGGACCCGGAACGACGCGGCGCGTGAGCGGGACCCGCCGCATCCGGGCCTCATCCAGGTCTGCTCACCCCCCGATCACCAGCTCCACCCGGTCGGCGGCGAACAGGGTCCGGTTCGCCTGGATCGGCACGCCCGCGGGATCGACGTTCACGCTCGACACCACGAGGACGACCCGCCCCGGCGCGATATCGAGCCGCCGCGCCTCCTCGGCATCGGCCGGGCGGGCGCGGACGCGTGTCGAGAGCCGGGTGTAGTCGGGGACGCCGCAGGCCGCGAAGGCCCGGGTGATCGACCCGCGCGCAGCATAGGCCTCGCCGAAGCCGGCGAAGCGCGGCAGCGGCAGCCAGGTCAGCGCGGTCGAGAGTGGCGCGTCGTCGGCCCGGTGGACCGTCAGCAGTTCCAGAATGGGCGCGCCGGGGGCGAGGGCAAGCGCCGCCGCCTGCTCGGGCCCGGCCGGACGCGTGGTCGAGCCGATCAGGTCGCCCCAGGCCTCGCGGCCCGCCCCGGCGACGATCTCGGAGAAGCGGGTGCGCGGCCCGATCGGGTAGGCGAGGGGCGCCTCCTCCACGAAGGTGCCTCGGCCCTGGCTGGCGCGGACGAGGCCGCCCTCGGCCAGAGCGGCCAGCGCCCGCCGCACCGTGTGCCGGTTCACCGCGAACCGCGTCGCCAGGACGGCTTCCGGGGGCAGCTTCTGGCCCGGTGCGTAACCGCCCGCCGCGATCTCGGCCGTCAGGGCGTCGGCGATCTGCCGCCACGCCGTCAGCCCCTCGCCCCGGACAAGGCCGGGTGCCTGCGCCTGCGCATCCATCCTGTCATCCAAACTTCATTTGTGGCCAGCACGCCAGTTGTCTATACACCTATACAACTGAGCGAAGGAGGGAGTCGCGGTGACGACGAACCCGAGGAATCCGGAATGCGGCGGCGATGGCGCGGCGCGCCGCGCCGTGATGGCGCTCTGCGCCGAGGCGAGCCGCGCCGACCTGGAGGCAGCCCTGTCGGCGCTCGACAGCCCGGCCAGCGCCGATCTGCGGCCGCCGGAGACCGGCCTGGTGATGGCGACCGGCCGGATCGGCGGCGACGGGCGCCCGTTCAATCTCGGCGAGGTCAGCGTAACCCGGGCCGCGATCCGCCTCGCGGGCGGCCCGGCCGGCTTCGCCTACCATCTCGGTCGCGACCGCACGAAGGCGCGGCTCGCCGCGATCCTCGATGCCCTCTGGCAGAACCCGGCCCGGCGCGCCCGGGTCGAGGCGGCCCTGGAGCCTGTCGCCCGGCGGGTCGAGGCGTCCCACGCGCAGGCGGCCCGGCGCACGGCCGCGACCCGGGTGGATTTCCTGACCCTCGCCCGCGGAGAGGATTGAGCATGCTCGCACCCGGCTTCGCCGATCCCGTCCACGATGCGCAGGCGGCGTTCCGCGCCGTGATGGACGCGCTCGCCCGGCCCGGCCGGATCCGGCCGCTCGACCCCGGCCTCACGCCGCCCGCGCCGCTGACGCCGGAACTCGCCGCCGTCGCGCTGGCGCTCACCGACGCCGACACGCCGGTCTGGCTCGACGCCGCCCTCGCCGACGCGCCGGAGGTCGCCGCCTATCTGCGCTTCCACACCGGAGCGCCGCTCACCGACGATCCGGCCCGAGCCGCCTTCGCGCTGGTCCGCGAGCCCGCGCGCTGCCCGGCGCTCGGCTGCTTCGCGCCGGGTACGCCGGCCTACCCCGACACCTCCACCACCCTGGTTCTCGCCCTCGACGCCATCACGTCGGGGGCGGGGCTGCACCTGACCGGTCCCGGCATCGCGGGGAGCGCCCGCATGGCGCTGACGCCCCTGCCGGCGGGCTTCGTTGGCCAGCTCGCCGAGAACCGCGCCGACTTTCCCCTCGGCGTCGACCTGATCCTCACCGCTCCGGGCCAGGTCGCCGGCCTGCCGCGCTCCACCGTCGTGACGGAGGCTTGAGCCATGTACGTGGCCGTGAAGGGCGGCGAGGCCGCCATCGACAACGCCCACCGGCTCCTCGCCGAGACGCGCCGGGGCGACCCGTCCGTCCCGGAACTGTCCGTGGCGCAGATCCGCGCGCAGATGGCGCTGCTGGTCGACCGGGTGATGACCGAGGGCTCGCTCTACGATCCCGACCTCGCGGCTTTGGCCCTCAAGCAGGCCCGCGGCGACGTGGTCGAGGCGGTGTTCCTGGTCCGCGCCTACCGGACGACGCTGCCCCGGTTCGGCGCCTCCGTGCCGCTGGAGACCGGCGCGATGGCGCTGGAGCGCCGGATCTCCGCCACCTTCAAGGACCTTCCGGGCGGCCAAGTGCTCGGGCCGACCTTCGACTACACGCACCGGCTGATCGACTTCGCCCTGGCCGCCGAGGCGGACGTCGAGCCCGCGGCCGAGGCCGAGCCGCGGGCCGATGCCGCCACCTGCCCGCGGGTCACCGACCTGCTGGCGCAGGACGGCCTGATCGAGCCGTCGCCGCCGGATGACGGCGCGCCCGCGGGCGACCTCACCCGCGAGCCGGTGGATTACCCGGCCGACCGGGCGCTGCGGCTTCAGGCGCTCGCGCGGGGCGACGAGGGCTTCATCCTGAGCCTCGCCTACTCGACCCAGCGCGGCTACGGCCGCACCCACCCGTTCGTGGGCGAGATCCGGGTCGGCGAGGTCGCGGTGGAGTTCGTGCCCGAGGAGCTGGGCTTCGCGGTGCCGCTCGGCCGGGTGCGGCTCACCGAGTGCCAGATGGTCAACCAGTTCAAGGGTTCGCGCGCGGCCCCGCCCCAGTTCACCCGCGGCTACGGGCTGAGCTTCGGGCAGAGCGAGCGCAAGGCCATGGCGATGGCCCTGGTCGACCGGGCGCTCCGTGCCGAGGAGCTCGGCGAGCCAGTGGCGAGCCCGGCGCAGGACCAGGAATTCGTCCTGGCCCATTGCGACAGCCTCCAGGCGACCGGCTTCGTCGAGCACCTGAAGCTGCCCCACTACGTCGACTTTCAAGCCGAGCTGGAGCTGGTCCGGCGCCTGCGCGCCGAGTTCGAGCAGACATCCGAGTCCGTCGAGATGCAGGAGGCCGCCGAATGAGCGCCGCGATCGCGCAGCGCCCGGAGAGCGAACCGGGCTACAACTTCGCCTATCTCGACGAGGGCACGAAGCGGATGATCCGCCGGGCCATCCTCAAGGCGATCGCGGTGCCGGGCTATCAGGTGCCCTTCGCCTCCCGCGAGATGCCGATGCCCTATGGCTGGGGCACCGGGGGCGTGCAGGTCACGGCCGCGATCCTCGGGCAATCGGACGTGCTCAAGGTGATCGATCAGGGGGCCGACGACACCACCAACGCGGTCTCGATCCGCCGCTTCTTCGCCCGGACCTCCGGTGTGGCGACCACCACCCGCACCACCGAGGCGACCATCATCCAGACCCGCCACCGCATCCCCGAGACGCCGCTCGCCGAGGGCCAGACCCTGGTCTATCAGGTGCCGATCCCCGAGCCCCTGCGCTTCCTCGAACCGCGCGAGACCGAGTCGCGCCAGCTCCACGCGCTCGCCGAGTACGGCGCCATGCACGTGAAGCTCTACGAGGACATCAGCCGGCACGGCCACATCGCCACCACCTACGCGTATCCGGTGGAGGTCGCCGGCCGCTACGTGATGGACCCGTCGCCGACGCCGAAGTTCGACAACCCGAAGATGGACGATTGCCCGGCGCTCCAGCTCTTCGGCGCGGGCCGCGAGCGGCGGATCTACGCGGTGCCGCCCTACACGCGGGTGCGCAGCCTCGATTTCGAGGACCACCCGTTCCGCGTGCAGGAATTCACCCAACCCTGCGCCCTGTGCGGGGCAAGCGGCCACTACCTCGACGAGGTGGTCACCGACGATTCCGGAGGCCGGATGTTCATCTGCTCCGACACCGACATCTGCGAGACCCGCGTGGCGGAGGCTGGCCGATGAGGGCGCCGCTCCTCTCCGCCCACGGCCTGACCAAGGCCTACGGCAATCGCCTCGCCTGCGCGGGGATCGATCTCGACGTCACCGAGGGCGAGGTGCTCGCCATCGTGGGCGAGTCGGGCTCGGGCAAGTCGACGCTCCTGTCGCTGCTCGCTGGCGAGCTGGCCCCCGATTCCGGCGAGGTCCGCTACCGGATGCGCGACGGGCGGACCCGCAGCCTCGCCGATCTCGGGCCCGCCGAGCTGCGCCGGCTGATGCGCACCGACTGGGGCTTCGTCCGCCAGGACGCGCGCCAGGGCCTGCGCATGGCGGTCTCGGCCGGCGGCAATGTCGGCGAGCGGCTGATGGGCATGGGCGAGCGCCATTACGGCCGGATCCGCGGCCAGGCGCTGGACTGGCTCGGCCGGGTCGAGATCGAGGCCGGCCGCGTGGACGACCCGCCGAGCCAGTTCTCCGGCGGCATGCGCCAGCGGCTGCAGATCGCCCGCAACCTCGTCACGGGGCCGCGCCTCGTGCTGATGGACGAGCCGACCTCGGGCCTCGACGTCTCGGTCCAGGCCCGGCTCCTCGACCTGATCCGGCGGCTTTCGGCGGAGCTCGGGCTCGCGGTGATCATCGTGACCCACGACCTCGCGGTGGCGCGGCTGCTCTCGCACCGGATCGCCGTGATGCGGGCCGGCCGGGTGATCGAGACCGGCCTGACCGACCGGGTGCTCGACGATCCCGAGCACGCCTACACCCAGCTCCTCGTTTCCTCGGTGCTCGCCGCATGACCGCGCTTCTGACCTTCGAGGACGTCGCCAAGAGCTTCACCCTGCACCTGCGCGGCGGCATCGTGCTGCCGGTGGTGGGCGACGTCAGCTTCACGGTCGAGCCCGGCGAATGCGTGGTGCTCGGCGGCCCATCGGGGGCGGGCAAGTCCTCGCTCCTCAAGATGGCCTACGGCAATTACCGCTGCGACGCGGGTGCCATCCGGGTCCGCGACGGCGACGCCGTGGTCGACGTCGTCCGGGCCGACCCGCGGGTGGTGCTGGCGCTGCGGGCGCGGGTGATCGCCTACGTGTCGCAGTTCCTGCGGGTGATCCCGCGCGTCTCGGCCCTCGACGTGGTCGAGGCCGCGGGCCGCGAGGGCGGGCTCGACGCCGAGACGGCGCAGGCCCGCGCCAAGGACCTGCTCGCCCGGCTGAACCTGCCCGAGCGGCTCTGGGGCCTGCCGCCCGCGACCTTCTCGGGCGGCGAGCAGCAGCGGGTCAACATCGCCCGGGGCCTGATCGCCGACCGGCCGCTTCTGCTGCTCGACGAGCCCACCGCCTCCCTGGACGCGCAGAACCGTGCGGTGGTCGCCGACCTCGTCTGCGAGAAGCTCCAGGCCGGGGCCGGCGTGCTCGGCATCTTCCACGACAGCGAGATGCGCGACGCTGTGGCGACCCGGGTGGTCGATGTCACCCGCTTCGCGCCGCAAGCCCGGGCAGCCTGAGGAACAAAGATGGACGACCTGATCCTCGAGAACGCCACCCTGGTCCTGCCCGACCGGGTGCAGCGCGGCTGGCTCGCCGTCTCCGACGGGGCGATCGCCGAGATCGGCGAGGGCCGGGCGCCCGCGCGCGGCTTCGATTGCGCCGGCGATTACCTGATCCCCGGGCTGATCGAGCTGCACACCGACCATCTGGAGAGCCACTACGCGCCGCGCCCCAAGGTCCGCTGGCACCCGCTCGGCGCGGTGCTCGCCTACGACGCGCAGATCACCGCCTCGGGCATCACCACGGTGTTCGATTCGCTGCGCGCCGGCAGCGATCCGGACGGCAGCGGCCTCGGCTCCGAGCTGGAGCAGCTCGCGGGCGCCATCGCCACCGCCCGGGCCGGCGACCTGTTCCGGGCCGAGCACTTCACGCACCTGCGCTGCGAGTTGCCCTCCACCGACGTGCTCGACACGGTGGCGTCCTTCACGGCCCGCTATCCCGTGGGGCTGATCTCGCTGATGGACCACACCCCGGGCCAGCGGCAATTCCGCGACATGGAGAAGTACTACACCTACGCCACCCGCGGCGGCCGGCCCATGGAGGAGATCCGCGCCAACACCGAGCGCAAGATCCGCGACGGCCGGGCGCTGAACGCCAAGAACCGCCCGGCGCTCGTCCAGTTCGCCCGCGAGATGGGGATCCCGCTGGCGAGCCACGACGACACCACCCTGGCGGATGTCGATCTCGCGGTCGGCGAGGGGGTGCGGCTCGCCGAGTTCCCCACCACCCTGGAGGCGGCCGAGTCCGCCCACCGGCACGGGATCACCGTGATGATGGGGGCGCCGAACCTGATCCGCGGCGGCTCGCATTCGGGCAACGTCGCCGCCGCCGCCCTGGCCGAGGCCGGGCGTCTCGACATCCTGTCGTCGGATTACGTGCCGGCGAGCCTGCTGATGGCGGCCTTCCTGCTGCCCGAGCAGGTCCCCGCCATCACCCTGCCGGCGGCGCTCGCCACCGTGACGGCGAACCCGGCCCGGGCCACCGGCCTGACCGACCGCGGCGCCCTGGAGGCCGGCCTGCGGGCCGACCTCGTGCGGGTGCAGCGGGCCGAGGGCGTGCCGGTGGTCCGCGCGGTCTGGCGCGCCGGGGCGCGGGTCGCCTGATGCCGGGCTGCCTCGTCCTCGTGGTCGGCCCGAGCGGGGCCGGCAAGGACACGCTGATCCGGCTGGCCCGCGAGGCTCTGGCCGACGATCCGCGCTACGTCTTCCCGCGCCGCCTCGTAACGCGGCCGCCCTCGGCGGACGAGGATAACGACCAGATCGACGAGGCCGCCTTTGCCGAGGGCTGCGCGGCGGGCCGGTTCACCCTGAGCTGGCGCGCCCACGGCCTCGGCTACGCCCTGCCGCAGGCGGTGGGCCGGCTCGCGGCGGACGGGCACGTGGTGGTCTGCAACGTCTCGCGCCGCATCGTCGCCGAGGCCCGGGCGGCCGGCCGGCCTGTGAGCGTGGTCGAGATCACCGCGCCCCCCGAGATCCTGGCGCAACGCCTCGCGGCCCGCGGCCGTCCAGAGGACGGCGACCTCGCCGCGCGCCTGGCGCGGGCGGGGCAGGTCGAGCCGGATGTGCGGATCCTCAACACGGGGGCGCCGGAGGCGGGGGCCGCGCGGTTGGTGGCGCATCTGCGCGGCTGTTGAGCGGCGATCACTGGCCCTGCCGCCATTTCAGATAGGCTTGGTAGATCTCTTCCTTCCCGGCCTTCCGGTTGGGCTGTGACTGGAAGAACCGGTCGAGATCCGGCCGGTCGGCGGCCTCCTGCTCCCGGTGGCGATCGAGCCAGTCCTGCGCGGGCCGGAAGCGCGTCCAGCCGTTCACCGAGGCCGCAAGGTTGACCTCGCGCCATTTCGGATGCCGCTGCGGAGCCAGGAACTTGTCGAACTGGCCGAAGAAGGCGTCGACGAAGCGGACGAGCTTGTCGTAGCGCGCCGATCCCCGCGGGCTGTTGTAGACGCCGAGGACCGTGCCCACCGCGACGGTCTCCACCGCCTCGTCGGCCACGAGCTTCGGGTAATCGGCCCGGGTCAGGGTCGCGGGGATGTAGGCCTCGTTCATCGTGTCCGGGTAGGGCGCCTTCACGAAGTGGAAGCGGTCCCCCGGATCGAAGCCCGCGATGAAGGCCACGGGCTTCGCCGCCACCGACACGACGGCCGCGATCTCGCCCTTGCGCAGCATCTCGAGGGCGGTCGGCTGGTCGACGTTGATCGCCTCCACGGTCACGCCGAGTTCGCGGAACATGGCCCTGCCGCTGTAGTCGGTGCCGCTGCCCTTGACGTCGAAGCTGACCCGCTTGCCGGCCAGATCGCCGACCGTCCGGACCTCTTTGGGCGCGATGACGTGGAGTTCGTCATCGAACAGCTTGGCGATGAACTGGATGTGCCGCTCGATGTTCTTGAGCCGCTTGTCCTGCCGAAGCTGCTCTAGCGTATCGGTGCGGACGAAGCCGAGGTCGACGCCTTTCAGGAAGCGGATGTCGTAGGCATTCTCGCCCGCCCCCTTGCCGAGGATCGGCAGGACCCGAAGCTTGTCGCCGTCGTCCAGCACGAAGGCGAGATCGGCACCGACGCGGAAATAGGTTCCGCCGGGCGTGCCGGTCACCACCGTCACGGTGTTGGCGTTCATGCGCTCGCCGAGAGCGGCCTCCGTTGTCGGGCCGCTATCGGGAGGCGAGGAGTCGGAGGCGGCGGCGGCGGGGCCGGACGCCATCAGGGCGAGCCCGAGAAGGGCAGCGTATCGGGCAAGCCTCGGCATGTGCGTGTCCCTCGGTGATCGTCGGATTGCGGTCAGGGCGCGGGGTCAGCGGCCCGTCGCGGCGAGCAGCCGCTCGTCGGTCGGGTTCTGACCCGCGGCCTTCGCGTACAGACTTCGGGCGAGATCCGGATCGGCCCGCAGGCCGCGCACGTTCCAGCGCCGCAGCATGGCCGGGTCCCAGGTCTGGGCGAGGAGAAAGGTCGCGTCCGCCGCGTTGCGCGCCTGTGCACGCTCCAGCAGGAGGCGGGCGCCGCTGATGTCGCCGCGCCGGATCAGGCCCCTGGCGCGCTCCACCAGCGGGTCGACCTGCGGCGTCGGCTGGGCGGTCCCCGGGGGATGCGCGAGCCGCCCGGACTCGCCCTCGGCGGCCGGCCGCCTCTCGACGACGGCCGGCGGCGCCGGGCGATCGATCGCCGCAATGGTCTCGGCCGGCGTACCGCTGGCCGGCGGCACGCCGGCGCCCGCGGTCGTGACCGCCGCATCGGGCGCCGCGGCCTTGGCGATGACCGGGGTGGCCGACGGCGCGCCGCGCGTGGGTGCCGGTGGCGAATCGGGGCCGCGCGGCCCGTCGCCGGCGGTCACGGGCCGGTCAGGATCGTTGGGGAGGAAATTGACGTTGAGGAGGCTCGTCGCAACATCGACCTGCCCACCGGGCTCCGGCGTCCAGATCGCCGCGACGGCGAGCGGAAAGCTGCTCTCGCGCCCGTCGGTCTGGGTGATCTGGATATTCGGAAGATCCCACGCGCTGATGTCCACCTCCCGCTTGTCGTCGGACGGCGAGAAGGTGTTGATGGAGTCGCTGATCGTCACGCCTCGGGGCAGGCCAAGCAGGTGGATGGCCTCGATGGAGATCGCGCCCACGCGGACAAGCCTGACATCCAGCGGAAGCGGAGTACCGAGTTTTCCGGACACATCGTGCGTGGCCACGAACAGATCCGCCGTCTTGCCCCGCGTGGGATCCGCATCGCTTGCGCTGCCCGGCGCGGCGGCATCGGCGGGAGGCTTACCGCCCGCACTTTGCGCAGAGGCCGGCGGCGCGAAGCAGGCGATCGACGCGAGTGCTGCCAGAGTCGGCGCGTATCCCGCCCTATTTCGGCAAAGCGTTTCCATCGGATGCACTCCTTGTCGGGCGCTATTCCGTTATATATGGCGCCGAGTACAGTGATGATCCGTCAGCGTCAACTAATATTGGTTAGACTCAGGGGATGTATCGTGGAAATAGGTGACGAAATCAGTTGATTTGAAAGTGATTCTGATTGGCGACTGCGTCACGTCGCAGGGTTCAGGCCCGGTTCACAGTCACGGACGGCCCCATCTCAATCCCTTCACGGCGCCGGGTCGTTTCGGCCAGTCGCTGTCGTCGGCTTGCGCGAGGGGTGTGCCGCGAAACCGGGTCGCATGATTCAGGCGGTTGAGCGGAAGGCCGCCTGAATGTGGGCCACTCTTGTCAACGCAACTTCCGAGAAGCACGCGAGTGATTTGTGATCAGTAGGTGAATAAATCTGTTGCAGGCGGGCTTTGATCAATTTTGGCAAGGGTATTCGGCGAAATAATAGACCGTCCGCTTCGCAACGGATGGGCACGAAGAGGTCTGCAGCGTCGCGCGCCGCACCGTCGCCGGGGGGGGGGGGCGGGCCGGCGGAATGTGGGCGGGGTCGAGATCGCCGCGCGCCCCGAAATTCCAGCGCGGCGTCTCGCGGCCCGGGCTGCTCACGGCCTGAGGCGGGTCTTCGAAGGTCCGCTGGCCGGCCGCGGGACCAGCTGTTGCAGCCGTTGTGAGGCCGCTGGGATGCACAGCGCCGATCCGGGTCGCCCTCGTCCGGAGGAGAACTGCGCTCAGACGGCGGCCTGCTTCTCGACCACGGTCGTCTCGACGATATCCGCGGGTTCATACAGCCACCGGGCCAAGGCCCCCGCCGCCATCGCGCCCACAATCGGCGCCAGCCAGAACAGCCAGAGCTGATCGATGTACGCGCCGCCCGCGATCAGGGCCGGTCCGGTGCTGCGCGCCGGGTTGACCGAGGTGTTGGTCACCGGGATCGAGACGAGGTGGATCAGCACCAGGGTGAAGCCGATCGGGATCCCGGCAAATCCCACCGCGGCGCCCTTCGACGTCGTGCCGATGATGATGAACAGGAAGAAGAATGTCGTCAGAAACTCGGTGATCAGGCAGGCTGCAAGTCCGTATTTGCCGGGGCTGAGTTCGCCATAGCCGTTGGACGCGAAGCCGTTCGGAACCCAGCCCGCCTTGCCGGAGGCGATACTGTAAAGGATTCCTGCGGCAAGGACGGCACCGATCACCTGAGCGCCGATATAGGGGAGAACGTGCCGCGTCGCGCACCGATGGCCCGACCAGAGTCCAAGCGTCACGGCAGGATTGAAGTGGCCGCCTGAGATGTGGCCCACAGCGTAAGCCATCGTGAGCACTGTGAGACCGAAGGCGAGCGCGACACCCAGGAAACCGATCCCGAGTTCGGGGAACGCGGCCGACAAGACGGCGGCGCCGCAGCCGCCAAAGGTGAGCCAGAACGTGCCGAAGAACTCGGCCGTCGCCCGGCGCATCGTATCATGATCCATGCCGATACCTCCCGCCGCGTAGGCCCGCGAGGCACTCATGAAGCAGGTTGCGAAAGGGTTCTTGGCGCGTCGCGAGGGTGACTTTCCTGCGTCAGCTACGGACATTCTGCTGATGCAATGCGCGATGATTGCATGTCACGGAGTCATGCGCAATTATGACGCCGAAGATTATTTTTAATACAATATATCCTTGTCTAATAGTGATAAACGACGGTATTCAATGATGATTTTCTGTCCGCTAGCGGACGATGGATTGCCCGAAGCGATGGGGAAGTGCCGCGTCGAGAAAGCAGTCTCCGCGACCTTGATCACGAAGGAGCGTCCTCCGCTCACGCCCGTGCCGCCGCCCCTTCCAGTACGGCCCGGATCCGCGGCAGCGCCGCCCGGGCGGCCCGGTGCCCCAGGGCGATCCCCTCGGCGGCGCGATGGAAGTCGAACAGGCCGAAGCCGGCCACGTCCGGGCCGATGGCCACGTCCGGCGGGTCGCGCTCCAGCCGCGCCCGGGAGATCCGGTCCTGGGTGATGTTGAACGCGTCGAGCACCACCCGGGCGATGCCCGGCACGGCGATCTCGGGTTCGGCCCGGTCGAAGCCCGGCAGGCGCCCGCGCACCACCCGCAGGAAGCCCCGGCGCGGGGCCGGCTCGGGCGCCTCGCGCACGACCGGGCCGCCGGTGTCGCCGTTGAGGTTCACGCAGATCACCAGATCCGCGCCGAGCGACCGGGCCAGAGCCACCGGCACCGGGTTGACCAGCGTCCCGTCCATCAGCACCCGTCCGTCATGGGCGACCGGAGGGAACAGGCCGGGGATCGCGTAGGAGGCGCGCACCGCGTCCACCGCAGGCCCCTCGGTCAGGCTGACCTCGTGGCCGGTGCCGTACTCGGTGGCGACGCAGCCGAAGCGGACCGGCAGGCTCTCGATCCGGCGCTCGCCGAGATCGGCGGCGAGGCGCTGGCGCAGGCGGTTGCCGGCGATCAGGCCGGAGCCCGGCAGCCGCGGGTCGATCAGCCCGACCACCCGGCGTCGGGTCAGCGCCCGCGCGAAGGCCTCGAGCCGGTCGAGCCGCCCGGCCGCGTAGCAGGCGCCGACCACCGCGCCGATGGAGCAGCCCGCCACCACTGTCGGCGTCAGGCCGGCTTCCTCGAGCGCCCGGATCACCCCGATATGGGCCCAGCCACGGGCCGAGCCGCCACCCAGGGCGAGCCCGATCCGCGGACCGGCGCTCGACGGCGGCCGGACCGGCTCGACGGTGCCGGGGAGGAACAGCGACTCGGCCGATTCGCCTTGCCACTTTGTGGCAAGGGGTCGGCTCATCGCCCGGCGGCCTTCAGGACGAAACGGCCGTCCGGGGCACGCTCGACGCTGCGGTAAAAGCAATCTCGCCGGCCGGTGTGGCAGCAGCCGCCGTCGCCGCCGACCGCGACGCGGATCAGCAGAGCGTCCTGGTCGCAATCGACCCGCATCTCGACGACGCGCTGGATCTGTCCGCTGGTGGCGCCCTTGTGCCAGAGTTCCTGCCGGGAGCGCGACCAGTACCAGGCCTCGCCGGTCTCGAGCGTGCGCGCCAGCGACTCGGCGTTCATATGGGCGAGCATCAGCACGCGGCCGTCCTCGGCGTCGACCGCGATGCAGGCGACGAGCCCGTCCCGGTCGAAGCGGGGGGTGAGGGCCGTGCCCTCCTCGACCTCGGCGCGGGTGCCGGGGGGATCGAACGCGCTGTCGCTGCCGGTCATGGCGCCGAGGATCGTCCGGGAGGTTACTTGGCGCCGCCGCGCACCAGGGTCAGGAAGCGGACCTGCTCGTTGGCGTCGTCCTTGAACACGCCGCGGAACTGGCTGGTGATCGTCGAGACGCCGGCCTTCTGGACGCCGCGCATCGCCATGCAGAGATGCTCGGCCTCCACCATCACGGCGACGCCGCGGGGTTTGAGGATGCTCTCGATCACGTCGGCGATCTGGGCCGTCATGGTCTCCTGCGTCTGCAGGCGGCGGGCGAAGGTGTCGACCACCCGGGCGAGCTTCGACAGGCCGACCACGCCCTTGGTCGGGTAGTAGGCGATGTGGGCGAGGCCCATGAACGGAACCATGTGGTGCTCGCAGTGGGAATGGAACGGGATGTCGCGCACCAGCACGATGTCCGAGTAGCCCTCGACCTCCTCGAAGACGCGTTCGAGCAGCGCCTCGGCATTGACGCCGTAGCCGCCGAACAGCTGCTCGTAGGCCTTGGTCACCCGGGCCGGGGTATCGCGCAGGCCCTCCCGGGCCGGGTCGTCGCCGGCCCAGCGCAGGAGCGTGCGCACGGCGGCCTCGGCCTCGGCGCGGCTCGGGCGGCCGGTCTCGATCCCGTCGGGCACGCGGGTCGCGGAGGCCGGCTCGGGAGCGATCTCCACGGAGCGGCCGTCATCGACCGGCCGATTGTCATTGCGCATGCCGTTCAGACCTTGCCCGTTGATCCCGTTCCGGTCGAAACCCTGGCCGTCGCCCTGATAGGACAAGGACTTGAGCGCGGCATCCATGGCATCTCCGGCCCGCGCGATGCGGGACTTCATCGGGGTGCTGTCGGGCTTGGCGTACATCGTCGGATCGCGTCGGGCGTTTGAGGGAAGATCCCGGGCTCGAAAAAGGTTTCAAGCCGGCGCCCCGGTTGGAAGAGAGCCTGGGCTCACCCCGGCCGTGGGCGCGACCCTGGTCGACGACGCGCCTCCTCGCGAAGCGGCCGTGAGGGGCCTATATCATCGTTCGCGGGGCAACACGCAATGCGCAGGCAATGCGCGAGTCGCGCGGCAGAGTCCCGAGGACTCTGCGCCGCGCTCCGCGCACCCGGCCGAGGATCCGATGCTCGACGACATCTACAACCGCCGTATCCTGGAACTCGCCGCCGACATCCCCCGGCTCGGCCGGCTGGAGAGCCCCGACGCCAGCGCCACGGCGCATTCCCGTTTGTGCGGCTCGACCGTGACGGTCGATCTCGTGCTGGGCGAGGACGGACGGGTGGCGGATTTCGCCCACGAGGTCCGCGCCTGCGCCCTCGGTCAGGCCTCCTCGTCGCTGATGGGGCGGCACGTGGTCGGCGCCAGCGCGGACGAATTGCGCGGCGTGCGCGCGGCCATGCGGGCGATGCTCAAGGAGAACGGCCCGGCCCCGGACGGCGCCTGGTCGGATCTCGCGGTGCTGGAGCCGGTGCGGGAGTTCAAGGCCCGCCACGCCTCGACGCTCCTGACCTTCGACGCCGTGGTCGACGCCCTCGACCAGATCGCCGCCAAGCGCCAGGCCGCGTGATCCGGCGCGCCGCGCACGGGCTGATCCGCGGCTACCAGCTCACGCTGTCGGGGGTGATCGGCCGCCAGTGCCGGCACTGGCCGAGCTGCTCCGAGTACACCGACACGGCGATCACCCGGCACGGGCTCTGGCCCGGCGGCTGGATGGGCTTCGCGCGGATCTGCCGCTGCGGCCCGCTCGGCACCCACGGCATCGACCTCGTGCCGGAGCGGCTGCCGGACGGTTCGGCCTGGTACCGCCCGTGGCGCTACGCCCGCTGGCGCGGCGTCGAGGCGCCGCCCTCGCCCTTCGCGTGCGAGGCGATGGAGGAGGGTGGCTGGGTGGAGGCGCGTTGAGCAGCCAGCGTTCCTGTTTTGTTTCACGTGAAACAGACGGTGTGGTCTCTGATCCGCGCCGTCGTTCCGGGGCGCCGCAGACGAGCCTGGAATCCAGAAGCGCTGGCAGAGCCAGGATCTGACGCATCGGCGGGTCTGGATCTCGGGCTCCGCTTCGCGGCCCCGGGATGACCGCCCGTCGCCTCACGCCACACGGTTGGCAGCGAGCCGTTCCGCGTACTCGATCGCCTCGATCAGGCTGCGCTCGTTGGCGATGCCCGTGCCGGCGATGTCGAAGGCGGTGCCGTGATCGACCGAGGTGCGGATGATCGGCAGGCCCAGGGTGATGTTCACCCCCGACAGATCCATCCATTTGCCGGTCGCCGGGTCGATCTCGAAGCCGAGGAGCTTCACCGGGATGTGCCCCTGATCGTGGTACATGGCGATCACCGCATCGTACTGGCCGGCGCGCAGCTTCACGAACACGGTGTCGCCCGGCACCGGCCCGTGGATGTCGAGCCCGTCGGCGTTGGCCATCTCGATCACCGGGGTGCTGACATCGATGTCCTGGCGCCCGAACAGGCCGCCCTCGCCGGCATGGGGGTTGAGCGCCGCCACCGCGATCTTGGGCTTCGCGAGGCCGAGCCCCTTCAGGGCCTTGTCGGTGAGGTCGATGACGAGGCGCAGGCGCTCCGGGGTCAGGCGCTTCGGCACGTCCTCCAGGGCCACGTGGGTGGTGACGTGGGAGACCCGCATGTTGCCGTGGGCCAGCATCATCACCGAGCCGCGCACGCCGGTCAGCTCCGCCAGCATCTCGGTGTGGCCGGCATAATGGTAGCCGGCCTTGTTGAGCGCCTCCTTGTTGAGCGGCGCCGTGACGATGCCGCCGATCTTGCCGGCCATGGCGAGGCGCACCCCGGCCTCGATCGCCTTGTAGGCGAAGCGCCCCCCATCGGCCGAGAGTCGGCCCGGCTCGATCGGCGCGCCCTCGGCATCCGCCTGAAGGCAGCACAGGGCCGGCCAGTCGCCGTCCTCGGCGACCTCGGGGATCTGCTCCGGCAAGAGCTTCAGCGCGGCCTCGGCGCGGCGCAGGGCCGGGGCGCTGCCGATGACCATCAGGCGCAGGTCGCCGGCGTCGATCCGGTCCTTCAGGCGGGAAGCGGCCTTGACGATGATCTCCGGGCCGATGCCGGCCGGATCGCCCATGGTGATGGCCAGGTGTTGGGTCATGGGTCGCTCCTGTCGGGCGTCAGCCCGGTCTGAGGCCGTTCCGATGAAGTAGATCGCGCCAGACGCCCTCCGTTCCGAAGGCGCCCGATTTCGACACCACCGCGAGACCGTCCCAGCGGCCGCCCCGCAGGGTCGAACGCGGCAGGCCGGGGGTGATCTGGCCGGTCACGTCGAGGCGCTCGACCTGGAGCGCGAGGCACAGCGCCTTCAGGGTCTCGCCGCCGGCGACCAGCAGCGTGCCGGGCTTCGGCATCCGGTCGACCACGCCCGCGAAAGCTGCGGCGATCCGCGCCGCCGCGTCCTCCCGGGCGGTGCCGTCGGGCAGGGCGAGGCTCGCCAGGACAACGCCGTCCCGGTCGAGGCGCGTCCGCACGGCGCCGGCGTGGTCCGGGTGGTCCGGTGGCAGGATGAGGTGGTGGCCGCCGCAGGCCGCGAGCTGCGCGGCGGTCTCGGGCCGGTCGGAGCCGAACAGGCCGAGCACCGGGCCGGCGAGACGCGCGTCGCTCGGGGCCGCGACGCCGCGCGCCAGGGCCGCCGCGAGGCCGCCGCTGCCGCACCACAGCACCGCGCCGTCCCGGCCGAGCTCCGCCACCTGCGCCAGATCGGCGTCGCTGTCCGCGTCGTAGACCGCGACGCCCGGAACCGGCCCGTCGGCGACGGAGGCCCGCCGCGCCGGCAGCCCGACCGCCCGCAGCGCCTCGGCGATGTCGCCCGAGACCGGCGCCCAGCCACCGTCCCGCCGGGCGAGCTGGCGCCCATTCTCCGTGCGGCGGCCCTGATAGGGGAAGGCGGGCGCGACGATGCAGCGATCCCAGGCCCCGAGGCGCATCACGGCGGCGAGTTCCGCCGCCCAGGGGCCGCGCAGCAGGCTGTCGACCTTCTTGAAGGCGATGTCGGCGTCGCGCAGCCGGGGCGCGAGGCCGCCGACGATCCCGGCGGCAGCCCCCTCCGACAGCTCGCGGGTCCCGGAGTCGATCGCCAGGCAGCCGGGCGCCTCGGCGGGCAGGATCTCCGGCCACGCCACCGGGATCGGCCCGCACAGGCCGGTGAAGCCGGCCGCCGTGTCGAGGGTGCCGGTCAGGTCGTCGGCGATGAGGCGCAGGCGGGTCATGATGCGCGAGAGGCGTTCACCGCGGCATGGCCCGAGCCGCGCCTGTGCCGGTCCTTGCGGCCGGCGGCCGGATCGCCGGCCGGTCCGATGGCAGCAGCGCCGGCTTCGGCACGCATCCTGAGGATCCTCGCGGTGGGCACAGCCCTGACTTGTTGTGAAGCTGTTCGCCGGATACGCCCGACTCGCGTCGCCGGTCAAGGAACGCCGCAGAGGGCGTCGCGTGCTGACGAGGCCGCCGGAACGGTGGCGATCAAACCGCACCGTCATTCCGGGGCCGCACAGCGGCGCCCGGAAACCAGAACCGCTGCGGTGCCAGGACCGGCCGCGTCGGCGGTTCTGGATTCCGGGCCCTGCTTCGCAGTCCTGGAATGACGAGGTGATCTGTCGGAAACCGCCTGCCTCGTCGCGACACCGGCGCGCCGGATACTCAAGGCGGCGACATCGACAGGTCGAGGAGCCGCCCCTCGAACAGGCGGTCGCGCGAGCGGCGGATATGGGCGTCCATGCGGGCGCGGGCGACCGCGGCATCGCCGTCGCGGATCGCCGCGAAGATCCCGCGATGCTCCTCCAGCACCCCGCGCAATCCGGAATTCGGGCCGAGCAGGGCGAGGCCGTGGATCTTCATGCCGATCGCGATGTGCGATTGCAGCGCCTGCAGGGAGGCCGCGAAGTAATGGTTGTTGGCGGCCGCCGCGACCGCGTGGTGGAAGGCGAAATCGGCGTCCTCCCGATGCTGCTCCTGACGGGTGGCGACGGTGAGTAGGTCGAGGGCAGCCTCGATCCGGGCCAGGGCGGTCGCGTCGCGCCGCGCCGCGGCGTGGCCGGCGGCGTCCGGCTCGATCGTCAGGCGGAACTCGTAGCAGCGCTGGATGTCGGCGATGCTCTCCACCGGCGCGAAACCCGGCGCGGGGCTGGCCCCGCGCGGCCGGACGAAGCTGCCCGCCCCCTGTCGCGACACGATGGCACCCTCCCGGCGTAACTGATCGAGGGCCGCCCGCACCACCGGGCGCGAGACCCGGAAATGGCGCGCGAGGTCGTGCTCGCCGGGTAGGCGGGCGTGGGCCGCGTAGGTGCCGTTAGCGATGCCCGCGCGGATCGCGCGGTAGATACCGTCGGCCGGAGCGGTCGGCCGCACCGGCACCGTGACGGGACGGGATGCCGGATCGGAGGCCTCCGCTCCGTCGGGCAGGGCTGACGACATCCCGAAGCACCTCCGTCCGCGCTCGGCCAAGTCAGCGTGGAAGCCGCACGCTTGTCAACGATTTGTCGACAAGGACACCGGCCGAGCGACGTGCGAGGCGGCGTGTTGCACGCACTTGTCGAAAGGTTGTAGCAGGCGGCCGGGGGGACTTGCGGGTGTCAGGCCCGGGACAGAGGCCGCACCGGAGGACGACCCATGCAGATTCCGATCAAGCGCTCGCTGGAGCGCGTCCCCGGCGGCTTGATGGTCGTGCCGCTGTTCCTCGGGGCGATCCTCCACACGCTCTTCCCGAACACCGCGACCTTCTTCGGCTCGTTCACCGGCGCCCTGTTCAACGGGGCGCTCCCGATCCTCGCCGTGTTCTTCGTCTGCATGGGCGCGGGCATCGACTTCCGCGCCACCCCGGCGATCGCCCGCAAGGGCGGGGTGCTGCTGGCCGCCAAGGTCGGCGTGGCGGCGCTCATGGGCGTGGTGGTCGGGCACTTCCTCGGCGAGGCTCCGGTCCTCAGCGGCGCCTTCGCGGGCATCTCGACGCTGGCGATCGTGGCCGCCATGAACGACACCAATGGCGGGCTCTACCTCGCCCTGATGGGCCAGTTCGGCCGCCCGAAGGATGCGGGCGCCTACGCGATCATGAGCCTCGAATCCGGCCCGTTCCTGACCATGGTGACGCTGGGGCTGGCGGGCCTCTCCGCCTTCCCGTGGCCGACGCTGGTGGGCAGCATCCTGCCGCTGCTCATCGGCATGGTTCTGGGCAACCTCGACCGCGACATGCGCGCCTTCCTGTCGAGCGCCGCGCCGGTGATGATCCCGTTCTTCGCCTTCGCTCTCGGCTTCGGGCTCGACCTCGCCAAGATCTGGCAGGCGGGCCTGCTCGGCATCGGGCTGGGCGTGGCCGTCGTCGTCGTGACGGGGGCGGTGCTGTTCGTCGCCGACCGGCTCACCGGCGGCAATGGCGTGGCGGGCGTCGCCGCCGCCTCGACGGCCGGCAACGCCGCCGCCGTGCCGGCCATCATCGCGGCCGCCAACCCGGCCTACGCGGATGCCGCCGGGCCCGCGACGGTGCTGGTCGCGGCGAGCGTCGTGGTCACCGCCCTGCTGGTGCCGCTGCTAACCGCCTTCGTGGCCGCCCGGGTCCGGCAGGAGGCGCCGGAGGCCGAGCCGCTGCTGGACCCGGTCCCGCAGCCCGTGACGACGGCGCACTGACCCCGCGACGGACAGGCCCCGGCCGCGCCTCGGGGCAGCAACCGAATTCGGGGACGTCCGGTTGTCTCGGCAGACAGCCCGGCACAGCCGCGGCGCACCGACAGACCGGAGCGGGCACAGCATGTCCACTGAAGCGCGAGGCAAGACCCATATCGACATCTACGACCGGACCGTGCGCGAGGCCTGGGCCCATCGCTTCGGAGTGAGCGAGGAGCGGCTGCGCAAGGCCGTCACCATGGTGGGCAGCCGGATCACCAGCGTGGCCGCCTATCTCGACAGGCCGGCCCCCTGATCGCCGCCGGCGGCGACGACGTGAAGCCCGACCTTCATCCGTCCCCGGGGGCTTCGGCCCCGGGGCGCCCGCCTCAGCCCCCTGGGTCTTCGCCTGTGCCCGATTCCCCGCGCGCGCCTCCGCCGCCCCGGGCGCCGGATGCCATCACCTTCGAGCAGATCCGCGAGCGCGCCTACGAATTGTGGGAGCGCAATCACCGGCCCGAGGGATTCGAGATCGAGTTCTGGCTCCTGGCCGAACGGGAGCTGCGCAAGGAGCGCGAGCGCCAGAAGACCACCGACACGCCGCCGCCCGCCCAATCCGACCCGCCGCCGAGCTAGAGCGCGGCCCGACGGGGCGCAGGCCGGTCGCGGCCCGGGTGGGCCGGCTTGCGCCGCCGCTCAGGCCCTCTTGGCAGGCAGCGTGAACAGGTCGACGAAGGCGCGCGCGAGATCGGCCTCGCCCGCGAAGGCGAGCGTGCCGCCGGCCCCGTCCCGGGCGAGGGGCGCCTTGCCGTAGATCGTCCGGCGCAGCGCCCGCGTATCGCCCATGAAGGCGAGGTCGGGCGCGTCCATGACACCGCGGCGTACGTGGACCTCGCCGCCCTCGACGGTCGCAACGAAATCCTCGCCGGGGAAGTGAAATCCGGCCGACACGGTCAGCGACGCGGCGCGCTTCGGATCGACCAGGGCCTGGAGCGACATCATGGCCGAGGCCGCCGACATGAACAGGCTCCGGTCGTGCCGCGGCGAGCGCGCCGCCCAGCGCCCCATGGCGCGCATCAGCGGCGCGGCCTCGCGGCCCCACTCCGTCAGATCGTAGACCTGGACGCTGGCGGGCGACGGCAGCCGGTAGCGCAGGACGATGCCGGCCTCCTCGAGGCTCTCCAGGCGCTGGGTCAGCACGTTGGCGCTGAGGCCTGGGAGATTCGCCCGGATCTCGCCGAAGCGGCGCGGGCCGAACACGAGCTCGCGCATGATCAGCAGCGACCAGCGCTCGCCGATGAATTCCAGGGCCAGGGC
This sequence comes from Methylobacterium sp. FW102-HT35C08, assembly GCF_058790235.1. Taxonomy (NCBI): domain Bacteria; kingdom Pseudomonadati; phylum Pseudomonadota; class Alphaproteobacteria; order Hyphomicrobiales; family Methylobacteriaceae; genus Methylobacterium; species Methylobacterium sp. FW102-HT35C08. The sequence goes on from NZ_JBYTCL010000002.1 coordinate 5,428,924, forward strand.
GGTGCCGCAGGCATCGTCGTAGCGGCGCTCCCGCGGGCTCGGTCCGACCTCAGTTATTTTTTCTGACTGCATGGTTGCTTTGTGTAACCGAGACTGCCAGCCTGTGCAAAGCGGGGCTGGACGAGTCGCCGCCACACAAATCGCCGCGAAAAACGCGCCGCGCCGGGCCGACGTGCCCATTCACACGGAGGAATGCGCCCGATGCTCATTTCCGAGGGGACGCCCGTTTGGTTCGAGCTGAATGCCGGCGATCCGGATGCGGCTCAGGCCTTCTACGAGGCGGTCGCGGGCTGGCACGTCGCGCCCTCGCCCATGCCCGAGCACGGCGGATACCGGATCGGCGCGGTCGACGGGCACCCCGTGGCGGGGATCCGGCAGACGATGCCGGAGGCGCCCGGCTTCCCCGGATGGGCGGTCTATCTCGCCACCCGCGACGTCGATGGCGCCGCCGGGCGGGTGGTGGAGCTCGGCGGCCGGGTCCGGTTCGGACCGGTCGACATCCCCCATGTCGGCCGCTTCGCGATGGTCAGCGACCCGCAGGACGTGGTCTTCGCGCTCCTGGCGGCGACCGATCCCGGGGAGAGCCGGGCCTTCGAGCCGGTGCCGCTCGGGACGCAGCCGACCGTCGGCCACGGCGTCTGGATCGAGCTCGCCACCCCCGATCCCGCGGGCGCCTTCGCGTTCTACGGCGCGCTGTTCGGCTGGGAGAAGCTTGGCGCCATGCCAATGGGCACGATGGGCGAGTACGCCTTCATCGGGCGGGGCGACCTGCGCCCCGGCGCGGTAATGTCGAGCGCGGCGACCGGCGCCCCGGCACGGTGGAACTGGTACGTCCACGTCGCCGACATCGACGCCGCGCTCGCGACCGTCCGGGAAACAGGCGGCACGGTGCTCCAGGGGCCCGACCCGATCCCCGGCGGCAGCTACTCGGCCAACATCGCCGATCCGGCGGGCAACAGGCTCGGCCTCGCCGGCCCGCGCAACGCAGCGTGAAGGGGAGCGACCCGCGATGACCGGCGACAAGCTGACGACCTGCCTGTGGTTCGACCACGGCGAGGCCCGCAGGGCCGCGGAGTTCTACGCCGAGACCTTCCCGGACAGCCATGTCGGCGCCCCCATGAACGCCCCGTCGGATTTCCCGGGCGGGTCCGCGGGCGCCGAACTCACGGTCACGTTCACCGTGCTCGGCCGACCGTTCGTCGGCCTCAACGGCGGCCCCGCCTTCAGGGCCAATCAGGCGGTCAGCTTCATGGTGCTAACCGAGGATCAGGCGGAGACCGACCGCTACTGGGACGCGATCGTGGGCCGCGGCGGGGAGGAGAGCCAGTGCGGCTGGTGCCGGGACCGCTGGGGCTTCTCGTGGCAGATCACGCCGCGAGCGCTCCTGCGCGCCAACAGCGATCCCGACCGAGCCGCGGCGCGGCGCGCGTTCGAGGCGATGATGACCATGCGCAAGATCGACATCGCCCGGATCGAAGCGGCCCTGCGCGGAGGCTCTGCCGATGCGTGAGATCACCGGCTCCCTGTTCCAGTCGCTCGACGGCGTGATCCAGGCGCCCGGCGGGCCTGAGGAGGACCAGACCGGGTTCCGGCACGGCGGCTGGACCTTCCCGTACTTCGACGCGTCCCTCGACGGGCCGATGAGTCGGCTGCTCGGCGGCGATTATGAATTGCTGCTCGGGCGGCGGACCTACGAGATCTTCGCCGCCTACTGGCCGCACAACGGTGACCAGCCGATCGGGGCGACCTTCAATGCCGTGCGCAAGCATGTCGTGACGTCGTCCGACCGGTCGCTGGACTGGAACAACAGCCAGCGTCTCGTCGGCGATCCGGTCGCGGCGGTCACGCGCCTCAAGGATAGCGACGGTCCCGATCTCCTCATCCAGGGCAGCAGCCTGCTGTACCCGGCCCTGCTCCCGGCAGGGCTCATCGACCGGATCGTGCTGATCACCTTCCCGGTCATGCTCGGCCGCGGCAAGCGCTGGTACGCGGACGATCCGGCGGCAGCCCGATCGTGGACGCTGATCGAGCAGGCGCACGCGCCGAACGGCGTCCACTTCGCGTCCTTCGCGCGCGGCGGCGCGGTTCGAACCGGCAGCTTCGCCACCAAGCCCCCGAGCGCGGAGGAACGCGCCCTCCGTCAGCGCCAGGCGGAAGGCCGCTGGTAAGGCCGCTTCCCTGGCGCGGCCCTTGCGTCGTCCCCCGGTCTGGTGAGCCGGGAGTGTGCGGGATGGGGCCGATCTGTCGCAAGAGGGCGACGCAGGTTCCTCCGGCCGCCGCTGCGGCGTGCGGTTGAGCGCAGCCCCGTGTCGCCTGTACCATCTCCGATCGATCGTCCTGCGCCCGAGGAGCGGCAGGCGCCACACGCGGAGCCCCTTGCCCTGACCCGTCGAAGCCTCGCCGCACTCGGCCTCGGCGGCGTCGCGGCCGCCGCGTCCGGGAACGTCGCGCACGCCCAGGCGCCGGGGGCGCCGGGCAAGCCCGGGACGCTCACCGCCGGCCCGGTCTCGCAGGCGGGCCTCGGCCCGCGCCTGACGCTGCACGCCATCGACAACTTCCACGGCACGCCGGGGGCCGGGATGGTCTGCGACCTGTCCGTGCGCGACGGCGACACCTACCGGCCGCTCAAGACCGTCACCACCGCTGCCAACGGTCGGCCGGCCGAGCCGCTCCTCGTGGATGACGCCCTCAAGCCCGGCCAGTACGAGCTGCTGATGCACGTGGAGGCGTATTTCGCGGCCCTCGGCGTGATCCTGCCGAGCCCGAACTTCCTCAGCCGCGTGCCGATCCGCTTCCGGATCCGCGATGCCGGCCAGCGCTACCACCTGCCGGTGCTGTTCACGCCGTGGGGCTATTCCTACTATCGCGGCAGCTGACGCCCGCTCCGAACCGCTTCGCTGAGGACCCTGCAGGCATGGCCGGCATCTCGACCCACGTCCTCGACACCGATCGCGGGCGCCCCGCCGCTGGGGTCCGCATCGACTTCTCGGTGCTGGACGGGGAGACGTGGCGGCTCGTGAAGAGCGTGGTGACCAACGCCGACGGGCGGACCGACGCGCCAATCCTGGCGGCGAACGAGGCCAAGGCCGGCCAGTACGAGCTGGCCTTCCACGTCGACGATTATTTCCGGGGTCGCGCCGGCACCGACGAGGCCGACATCTTCATCGACAATCCCGTGGTGCGCTTCGCGATCTTCGACCCGAAGCAGCATTATCACGTGCCGATGCTCTGTGCGCCCGGCAGCTTCACCACCTATCGCGGCAGCTGAGGCCCGTGCCCGATCTCGCCGCCGTCAACCGGATGGACGAGGACGCCTTCGTGGGCCTCCTCGGAGGCGTGTTCGAGCACGCCGCCTGGGTGGCCTGGGCCGCCTGGCACGAGCGGCCGTTCGCCAGCGTCGCGGCCCTGCACGCCGCGATGATGCGGGCAGTCCGCGCGGTCCCCGCGGAGACGCGGCGCGCCTTCCTTAACGGCCATCCGGAACTCGCCGGGCCGGAGGCGCGGGCGCGCAGCCTGACGGCGGCTTCGGCGAGCGAGCAGGGCGGCGCCGGGCTCGACCGCATGACCGAGGCCGACGCAGCAGCGTTCGACCGCCTGAACGCCGCCTACCGGGCGCGGTTCGGTTTCCCGTTCATCATCGCGGTGCGCGGCCGGAGCCGGGCCGAGATCCTGGCGGTGTTCGAGGCCCGGATCGGGCGGGATCCGGCGGTCGAGGAGGCGACCGCGCTTGACGAGGTCGCGCAGATCACCCGCATGCGCCTCGATCGCCTGATCGACGCCTGAAGGTGGCTCAGGCCACGGCCGCGCGGGCGTCCTTAATCGCCGCCTCGAAGGCGACGAAGGCCGTGGTGGCCTCGTCCCAGGCATGCGCGCGCACGTGGCGGATGAGGGCCGCCGCCTGCTCGCGGGCGCGCGTCAGCGGCGCCTCCAGGGCGGCCGGCCGCGTCGGGTCGGCGGCGATGCCCGCCGGCGGGTTGTCTGCGGAGCGCATCCCCACCAGGGTCGCCGCGATGGCGCGGCGCCACGCGGCGCAATCGGCCGGGATGCGGGCCAGGCGGTCGTCTACGGCCTCCGCCTTCTGCCGGTCAAGCAGGGTCCGGCCCAGATCCTCGATCTGCTCGAGCTGGCTCAGGGCGTCGCCGATCTCCCGCCGCGCCTTGTCGGTGCCCTCGGCGATCCGGCCGACGTTGCGGGCGATGTCACCGGTGGCCAGGATCTGCTGGCCCAGGATCTCGGAGGCCTCCCGCATCTGCGCGGCGACATTCGCCACGGCGCCGCTCTCCGTCTCGACCCGGGCATTGGCCCGCACCATGGCGGCAGCGCCGGCCTCGACCGCGTTGCGGCTGCGCGTGACCGCCGCCTGCATCGCGGCCATCTCCTCGCGCAGGCCGTTCACACGGGCGCGGATCTCGTCGGTCGCCTTGGCGGTCTGCGCCGACAAGGTCTTGACCTCGGCGGCGACGACCGCGAAGCCGCGGCCCGCCTCGCCGGCCCGGGCCGCCTCGATCGTGGCGTTCAGCGCCAGCAGGTTGGTCTGGGCGGAGATCGCCGCGATGGTGCCGGCCATCTCCTCGATCCGCAGGGCCGCGACCGAGAAGCTGTCGAGCCGGCCGCCGATCTCCTCGGTGCCTTCCTCAATCCCGCGCATGCCCTCGGTGGCGCGATGCAGGTCGCCGACGCAGGTGGCGATACCCGCCCGGGCCGCCTCGGCGGTCTCGGCCGCCGAGGAGGAGCGGGCCGCGATCTCACCGGTTGTGGCGGCGAGTTCCTCGCTGGCAGCGGCGATCAACCGGGCCTGCTCGGCGGTGCCGGAGGCGTCGTGCGTCATCCAGCCGATCGAGGTCCCGGCATCCGAGGCCGAGGCGGACAGACGGGCCAGAAGGGACAGCCACTCGCGATCGACGGCCGGTGCCGCCTCGGGGCGAGGGCTCGTTTCGGCAGGAGCAGCGGGCGGCACCTCGGTCGCGGCAATCGCCTTCACCGGGGTTACGGCCGCGTCCTGGCTCTGGCGCTGCCGGCGCAAACTGAACATGCGGTTCCCTCCGACGCATTAATCGGCGGGACTGTCGCACCGAATCTTCAACCAATGATGAAGGTTGAGGCATGTCTCTGCGCCCGGCTGGAATTGCGGATGCAGCAGAGCGCTCACGTCGTCGTGCGCGATTACGGTGCCCCTGGACCTATTCAGTCCAGGGGCACCTGAGATTACTCGCCCGTCAGAGCCGCCTTGGTGCGGGACCACCAGCCGGCGCGCTTCGGCCGGTCCGGATCGGACGGGGGCGTCAGCACGACCGCGACGGGTTCGGGCGCCGGTTCGGCCGCGGCCTTGGCGGGCTCCGCGGCTTCCGGCGCCGCAGAATCCGGCGCAGATGCCACCGGCAGGTCCACCGCAGCCTCGTCGCGGTTCGCCGCCGGTGCGGCCTCGACCGTCTCGGCCACAGCCTGCGCGCTCACCGGCTCTTCCGCCGGCAGAGCGACCGCCTCGCCCGCAGCCTCCGGGGCCTCGTCCTGCTCGGCGGATTCGCGGCCGCGGCCCTCGCCGCGCCCACGTCCGCCGCGGCGCCCCCGGCGACGGCGGCGCCCACCCTCGTCGTCCGCGCGGGCCGACTCGTCCGGTCCGGCCACCGCCTCCTCGGCATCCCCTGCCTCGGCCGCAACGGCAGGCTGGGCCGGCTCGTCGGCGGCCGGCTCCTCGCCGTCCCACTCCTCGTCCGGGCCGTCCTCCTCGGAGCGCTCGCCGGCCTGGCGATTCTCCTCGGCGCTGCCGTCCTCCGAGCGGCCTTCCTGCCGACCACCGCGCCGACGCCGACGCCGCCGACGCCGCCGGCCGTCGCCCTCTTCGCGCGACGCGTCCTCGCGGGCCTCGGCGTGGCCTTCCTCGGCCTCGCCCTCGGTTTCCGCCTCGACCTCGACCTCGACCTCGTCGGCCTCCTCGTCCTCGTCCTCGAACTCGGTCGTCGGCGAGATTGCCTGGGCGCGTACCCCCGTCACCGGGCCCTCCGCGCGCTGGGCCGGCTCGCCGCGGTCGAGCTGGAACGCCGCGGTGGCCGCCAGGCGCTCGTCGGCCGCGATCGTGATGGTGACGCCGAAGCGCACCTCCAGCTCGCGCAGGTGCCCGCGCTTCTGGTTGAGGATGTAGAGGGCGACCTCGGTGCGGGTGCGCAGGACCAGGTTGTGGGAAGCCGACTTGAGCAGCGCCTCCTCGATCGAGCGCAGGATGTGCAGGGCCACCGAGGCGGTGGCGCGCACGAAGCCCGAGCCGCCGCAATGGGCGCAGGGGATCGAGGAGGATTCCAGCACGCCGGTGCGGATGCGCTGGCGGCTCATCTCCATGAGGCCGAAGGGCGAGATCCGGCCCACCTGGATGCGGGCGCGGTCGTTCTTCAGGCACTCGTTGAGCTTCTTCTCGACGGCGCGGTTGTTCCGCTTCTCCTCCATGTCGATGAAGTCGATGACGATCAGACCCGCGAGGTCGCGCAGGCGGAGCTGGCGGGCGACCTCCTCGGCGGCCTCCAGGTTCGTCTTGAGGGCGGTATCCTCGATGTCGTGCTCGCGGGTGGCTCTCCCTGAGTTCACGTCGATCGAGACCAGGGCCTCGGTCGGGTTGATCACGAGGTAGCCGCCGGACTTCAGCGAAACGTGGGTCGAGAACATCGCGTCGAGCTGCTGCTCGACCCCGAAGCGGGCGAAGATCGGCGTCGGGTCGCGGTAGGGCTTCACGACCTTAGACTGGCCGGGCATCAGCATCCGCATGAAGTCCTTGGCCTCGCGGTAGGCGTCCTCGCCGGCGACCAGAACCTCGTCCAGATCCTTGTTGTAGAGGTCACGGATGGCGCGCTTGATCAGCGAGCCCTCCTCGTAGACCAGCGCCGGGGCCATCGAGGTCAGCGTCAGCTCGCGGACCGATTCCCACAGGCGCATCAGGTACTCGAAGTCGCGGGCGATCTCGGGCTTGGAGCGCGAGGCGCCGGCGGTGCGCAGGATCACGCCCATCCCCTCGGGCACCTCCAGGTCCTGCACGACCTCCTTGAGGCGCTTGCGGTCGGCCGCCGAGGTGATCTTGCGGGAGATGCCGCCGCCGCGGCCGGTGTTGGGCATCAGCACCGAGTAGCGGCCGGCGAGCGACAGGTAGGTGGTGAGCGCCGCGCCCTTCGTGCCGCGCTCCTCCTTGACCACCTGCACGAGGATGATCTGGCGGCGCTTGATCACCTCCTGGATCTTGTACTGGCGGCGGTAGTGGCGGGGCCGCTCGGGGATCTCGGCCAGCGCGTCGCCGTTGCCGCCGACCTGCGCGATCTTGGGCTCGGCGTCGGGGTCGTCGGAATCCTCGTCCGAGTCGTCATCCTCGTCGGACTCGTCTTCGTCGTCCTCATCCTCGTCGTCGTCGGACTCCTCGTCCTCCGCATCCTCCTCGTCGGAGGACTCGTCGGCCTCGTCGTCGGCGACCGGCTCGGACGCGTCCGCCGTGACGGTCTCGGCCGGCGCCTCAGCCACGGTCAGCGCTTCCGCGATGGCGATCCGGGCCTCGGGCTCGACCGGGCTGTCCTGGTCGGTCGCGGCGTCCTCGGCCTGCGCCGCGACCGGGGCGGGGTCGATTGCTTCGGCGGCGGGCTCGGCAGCCGGCTCGGCGGCGAAATCGGCGCCCTGCGCCGGCTCGGCCTGTGGCTCGGCGATATCGTCGGCCGCAGTCTCGGAGGCGAGCGCCTCCTGCACCGCCTCGGGGTTCTCGGCGAGCGTGTCGGGCATGCCGGCCGGCGCGATCCCGGCCTCCGGGGGCGTCTCGGCGCGCTCCGCGACCTGACCATCGTCACCCTCGACCTGGGCAGTCTCGTGCGCGGCTTCGTGCGCGTCCTCGGCGCTCACCGTCTCGTCAGCGCTGCGGGCGCGGGCCTCGGCGCGGCGACCGCGGGAGCGGCGGGGCGAGCGGCGGCGGCGCTCCTCGCGCTCGCGGTGCTCCTCGGCGTCGCGGGCCTCCTCCTCGAGGAGCGCCTGCCGATCGGCGAGGGGGATCTGGTAGTAGTCGGGGTGGATCTCGTTGAAGGCCAGGAAGCCGTGGCGGTTGCCGCCGTACTCGACGAAGGCCGCCTGGAGCGACGGCTCCACCCGGGTGACCTTGGCGAGATAGATGTTGCCGCGCAGCTGACGCCGGTTGGCGGCTTCGAAGTCGAACTCCTCGACCCTAGACCCGTGAACCGTGACGACTCGGGTCTCCTCCGAGTGCATCGCGTCGATCAGCATTTTGTTGGCCATGTCGGACTCTCGGCATGGCGGCCGACGTCGTTCTCCGTGCCCGTGGTCCCGGCGGCGCCTCGCCCGACGTCAAACCTGTCGGGCGTGGTGCCGGCCTCGTCGCCGAGGCGGATGGGTTCGAGGGGAAATTGCCGTCAACCGCCGTTCGGCGCCCTGGGCGCCTGGGGTTGAAACAGGCCGGATCGAGGGACGGACCGGACCGACGCACCTCTCGCGCCTCCGGGGCACGCGCAGCGTTATGCTGGGCCGTGCGTCCGTCCATCGTGGTTCCGACCTCGCGAAACGATCTCGGCCGGCGGGAACCGGCCGTGAATTCCTGGGGTGCGGCGGAGGATCCCCGCCGCGTCGTGCGACACCTGCCCGATCGCGGGCGACAACCGTCGCCGCCAGACGGACCGACAGGATCCGCCGCGATACCGCAACCGTTTTCGCAAGGAATTCGGCCACGTCCGCGGGCCGTTGCGGCGGCCGGCGGGACCGGAAAGGGGTCGGTATCATTACAGACCGCTGCGCGGATTTGGCAAGGGTCAAGCGTGAAGAGATGTCACGGGGCTGTCACGGCTGTGATGCCAAGCGGCCCGTCATCTCGGGGCCGCGCAACGGAGCCCGGGATCCAGAGGCGCCAACACAGAAAGTTCTGGCGACGACGTGGTTCTAGATCGGCCGCCTCAGGCGTGCCCCTTCGGGTCCGGGGCGCCTGCGGCGCCCCGGAATGATGGAGCGGGTGCAAACGTCGTCCTGCTTCTACTCGGCCGCCGCGAGTTGCGGCGCCACCCCCGACAGCGCCGCGGGCCTCGGACCGCCGGTCGCCCAGTCGAGCAGCTCCACCGTGTGGACGATCGGGATGCTTGTGCCCTTCCCAATCTGCGTCGCGCAGCCGATGTTGCCGGTGGCGATCACGTCGGGGCGCACGCGCTCGATATTGGCGACCTTCCGGGCGCGCAGCTTCAGGGCCAGCTCGGGCTGGAGGATGTTGTAGGTCCCCGCCGAGCCGCAGCAGATATGGCCCTCGGGCACGTCCTTCACGGTGAAGCCGGCCCGCTTGAGCAGGGCCTTCGGCTCCGTCCGGATGCCCTGGCCGTGCTGCATCGAGCAGGCCGAGTGGTACGCCACCACCAGGTCGCTCGCATCCGTGGTCGTCTTCAGGTCGAGCTGCGCCACGTACTCGGTCACGTCCTTGGCCAAGGCTGAGACCCGCTGCGCCTTCTCGGCATAGGCCGGGTCGTCCCGGAACATGAAGCCGTAATCCTTGATCGTCGTGCCGCAGCCGGACGCCGTCACCAGGATCGCGTCGAGGCCCTTGGCGATCTCGGCATCCCAGGCGTCGATCGTCTGCTTGGCGTGGGCGTGGGCCGAATGCTCCTTACCCATGTGGTGGGTCAGCGCCCCGCAGCAGCCCTCGTTGGCGTGCACCACCTCGATCCCGTGGCGGTTGAGCAGCCGGATCGCCGCCGCGTTGAAGTCTGGCCGCAGCACGCTCTGGGCGCAACCGCGCAGCAGCGCGACACGCTTGGCGGCCTGTCCGTTCGCCGGCGCGAACCGGCCCGGCCGGTTCGTCGGCTCACGCGGCGGCATCCCGGCCGGGGCGAGGTCGAGCATGGCAGCGAGGCGGTTGCCCACGCGCGGCAGGCGGCCGACCAGCCCGCGGAACGGCGCGCCGAGCTTGGCGGCGACCAGCGCGAGGCGGAAGCGGTTCGGGTAGGGCAGGACCTGGGCGAGCAGGGCGCGCAGGAAGCGGTCGCCCGTCGGCCGCGCGTAGGTCTTCTCGATATGCGCCCGGGCATGATCGACGAGGTGCATGTAATGCACCCCCGACGGGCAGGTGGTCATGCAGGACAGGCAGGAGAGGCAGCGGTCGACATGCTTGACCACCTCCTGCGAGGCCGGCTTGCCGCCCTCCAGCATGTCCTTGATCAGATAGATCCGCCCGCGCGGGGAATCGAGCTCGTCGCCGAGCAGCAGGTAGGTCGGGCAGGTCGCCGTGCAGAAGCCGCAATGCACGCAGGTCCGCAGGATTTTCTCCGAGGCCGCCATGGCGGGGTCGGCGAGCTGGGCGGGGGCGAAGTTGGTCTGCACGGGTCACATCCTCGGCGCCTCGCCTCCCCGCGACCGGGAAGGGGCGGAATCTGAAGCTTACAGTCCGGCGTACATCCGGCCGGGGTTGAGCAATCCGGCGGGATCGTGCGCCGCCTTGATGCCAGCGGTGAGCCGCATCAGCGGCTCAGCCAGCGGTTGGAACACCGGGACGGCGGCGCGCACGGCGTCGGGGGCGCGCACCAGCGTGGCGTGGCCGCCCTGGGCCTGCACGGCCCGGCGCACCGTCGCGGCGCCGGCATCGCCTTCGGAGCCGGTGGCGAGCCAGATCAGGCCGCCGCCCCAGTCGAAGAACCAGCGGGCGTCGCGCTCCGCCGCGACCGCCGCCGCCAGGGCCGGCCCGTGGGTCGGCGCGGTCGAGATCCGCCAGAGCGCGGCCTCGCGCGGCTCGGCCAGCGGCGCGGCATCGCGCACCGACCGCCAGAGGGCGGCGCCGGCCTCGCCGTCCAGGATCTCCGCCGACCCGTAGCGCTTGAGCAGGCGGCGCAACTCGCCCGTCCGGTAGTCGATCGAGTCCGAAAAGCCTTCGAGGCGCATCAGGGTCCGCGCCTGCGGGGCGTCGATCCCCGCCGGCAGGTGGGCCGCGCCGGTCAGCTCGAACGGCGAGCCCAGGGCCTCCGACAGGGCCGCGATCCCGCGCGCGTCGTCGAGACCCGGGAAGATCAGCGTGGCGACGCGCTCGCAGGATGGCAGCACCTTGAAGGTCACCTCGGTGAGGAGCCCGAGCGTGCCGTGGGCGCCGGCCATCAGCTTCACCAGGTCGAGGCCGGTGACATTCTTCATCACCCGGCCGCCCGACTTGATCGCCTCGCCCCGCCCGTTGACGAAGCGCACGCCGATCAGGCTGTCACGCGCCGCCCCGGCATTGATCCGTCGCGGGCCGGCATTGTTGATCGCCGCCACGGCCCCGAAGGTCGGTTCGCCGGTGGTGCCGTAGAGGCCGCGCAGGTCCATCGGCTCGAAGGGCAGCATCTGGCCCCGGGAGGCGAGCAGGGCCTCGACCTCGGCGAGCGGCGTGCCGGCCCGGGCGGCCACCACCATTTCGGCGGGCTCGTAGAGCGTGACGCCGGTGAGCGCTTTCGCCGAGAGCGTCGCGCTGTCCTGCGCGGGCCGGCCGAGACCCGCGGCGGTCCCGCCGCCGGCCAGCCGCAGGCGCTCGCCGCGCCCGGCGGCCGCCCGCACGATCTCCCCGGCCTCCGCCTCGGTGCCGGGCTCGTAGACGCCCATCGTTTCCGCCCCGGTCCTGTTTGTAGCCATTCCAGGACGGGTGTCGCCGGAACGGGCGGCGGATTCAAGCGGAGGCGGCGTCGCGGGGTTTCAGCGGCCGGCTTTCCTGATCGGAGCCGTGTCCGCGGCGCGATCGCAGCTCACCCGGCCGGGCTCGCTGCGGCCTCCGGCATCGGGAAGGTCGCGTAGGCAGGCCGCTCCAGCGTCGCGGGGCGATCACCGGCAAGCGGTGTCTCCCCGGCGGCGAGCGCGTCGACCAGCCGGTCGATCCGGACCAGGGCGAGGCCGCGCCCGCCGGCGGAGCTGCCCGTGGTGCCCAGAACCTTGCCGCCGGCCGTGATCTCGGTGCCGGGCGCGGGGGCGCCGTCCGGGTAGGCGGCCGCCAGGATGCGGGTCCGGGCGGTACCCCGGTGCTGCATCCGAGAGACCACCTCTTGGCCGACATAGCAGCCCTTCTTGAAGTCGATCCCGCCGAGCTGGTCCATCAGCGCCTCGTGCGGGAACGCGTCTCCGAAGGCGTAGTCGCGCCCGCCCTCCGGGATGCCCAGCGCGATCCGGTGCGCGTGGTAATCGGCCTCCGCGGCGTCGGCCGAGAAGGCGCCTTCGGCCGCGTAGAGGCGGGACCCGAGATCGGCGTGGCGGGAATCGGCGACCGCCTCGGCGGCGGCCGGCGCGGGCCCCTCCCAGGCGGCAGCCACCGCCACGGTCGGGTCGGCGGTGATCGCGACCTGGGCGCGCAGCCGGTAGAGCGACAGCCGCTTGGCGAGATCGGCCGCCCGGTCCACCTGCACGTCGAACCGGAACCCGTCCGGCAGCCGCGACACGAGGAAGTCGAACAGGATCTTGCCCTGGGCCGTCAGCAGGGCACCGAGGCGCGCCTCGCCGGCCTGCAGCGTCTCGACATTGCAGGTCAGCACGCCCTGAAGGAGCGCGTCGGCGTCCAGGCCGGTGACGGCGACGAGAGCGCGGTCCGGCAGCAGGGCGACGGGCATGGCAGGCTGATCCTCACAGGACTGGAGCGGTCCAGCGTGCTGGACCGCGGAAGCGGGAGGTAGTCGTTGCCCGCCCGCGCCTCAACCGTCCGCGATCCGGCCCTCAGTGCTGGAGGGTCGTGGTGAAGGCGCCACCGCGGATGCGCTCCGGGAATCCTTCCGCGTAACGAGCCGTGGCTTCCTCACCGTAGGTCATGACCAGTTCCTGGAAGGCGGCGAACAGGGCGGCCTGAGCCATGCAGTCTCCGTCGAGCCCGTCGAGGCAGCCTTCTGCGAACGCTTCCGAGACGTAACTCAGCGCGACACGTTTCTCCTCGACATCGACCTCGAGAGGAGCGGTGTGAGAGATATGCTGCATGGCCCGATACTTCCATTGCGCCGGGCACAAGACCCGGCGGACACAACGGATGATAAGCAGGTCCCTGCGGCTCGGCCAGCCGGGAATTTCGAATCGGTTAACGCGAGGGCTCAAATCCGACGCTTCGCCGGCATGCCTGAGCAGTGTGTTGCGCCTGCATCACCCCCCGAAACGGCCTGCCAGCGCGTGCGACAGCCGGTCGCCCTCGGCGACGTAGCGGGCGGCCGCCTCGTGGGCGGCCGGCGTGCAGACCCGGTAGGTCAGCGCGTAGCCGCGATAGCCGCGGTTGTAGGCGCCGGCCAGACGGTCGCGGCGGACGGGGGTCACGCCCTCGGAGTCAATCAGCGCCTTCATGCGGGCCGGCCAGTCCGCGGCATCCGGCGCGCTGCAGAGGCCGCGCAGAAAGGCCAGCGCCCCGATGATCTCGGACATGCGCATCAGGTCGCGGTCGTAGGGGGCCGGACTGTCGGCGGGTGAGTTCGTCTCCTTGGGCGCGTCCTTGGCGTCCTTGCTGGCGGACGCCGCCGGGCGGCCGGAGCGCTGCTGCGCCATAGCCGGCGCGGCGGCTTGACCGGCGAGCGCCGCCAGCAGGCACAGGATCGTCGCGCGCCTCACGCTGTCACCGTCCCGCCGCGGGCCGGATTGCGGTCCCGAACCCGCGCGAACGCCTCCTGCAGGGTTTCGACCAGGCCCGGCGTCGTCGGCAGGGTGGCGACCTCGGCGAGCGTCGCCCACCGGGTGCCGAGGGCCTCGGGTCCGGCCACCGGCTCGCCGCCGTGCCACAGGGCGGCGTGTGGGTGCACGACGTAATGGTGCCGGGCGCGGCCGGCCTCGTCCCGGACGATGATCTCGGTGGGCGAGAGCACGCCGACCACCTCGGCGGTCAGGCCGACTTCCTCGGACAACTCGCGCAGGGCCGCCTCGGCCAAAGCCTCCCCCGCCTCCACGAGGCCGCCCGGCAGCGTCCAGACGCCGCGCATCGGCTCGTTGGCGCGGGCCGCCAGCAGGACGCGCTCGTCCCGGATCACCGCGATCGACGCACCCACGAACGGGCGCGCCGGGAACAGGCGGCTGTCGGCCTGGGCGTCCGCCGTCATGGTTTTCCCCCATCGGGCGCGACGACCGCCACCCGGCCGTCGGCGAGGCCGACCAGCAGCCGCGCCGCCGCCCCCTCGCCCAGGACCACGATTCCGGTCTCGGCCGGGGCCGGGAGCGGCACGCGTAGGCGCTCGTGCAGGGATCCCTTCGCCGAGACCAGGGCGATCTCGGCGCGGCCCGCCACGGGCAGCACCAGCTCGGGCGCGCCGCTGGCGGGTGTTGTCACGGCGAGGTCGGAATCGCCGTCGCCGGCCGCGTAGCCCTCGGCCGCGCCGCCGGCCTCGATCCGGTCGGGATGCAGCGTCCAGAGCTGGAGCCGGCCGCCGGCGCTGACCGTCGCGGCCTGGACGGCGCCGGACCCGGAGAAGTCGGCGATGCCGGCAATCTTCAGGGGCGGCCTGGGCTGCGGCGGCGTGCGTGCCGCGACCGTCCAGGCCGCGCCCGGGTCACCGGCCGGGCGCTCGATCAGCGCGAGCCCGCCGGTCTCCGCACCCGAGCGCGTGGAGGCCAGCAGCGCCGGACGATCTCCGAGGCGGAGCAGGCGCGGCCGCAGGGGCGCGAACACCGCGTCGCCCCCGGCCGGAACCGTCACGGTCGCCACCGGGACGGGCTTGGGGTCGGTGCTGACCGCCATCGGCTGGCGCTCGCGGATGGTCAGGACGGCCGCCGCGGCGCTGCCGTCCGGCGCGCGGGTGCGTCCGGTGAGATAGGCGCTCAAGGGACCGGAGAGCGCCCGGCGCGAGCCCGGCACGGCCCCGCGCGGCGTCTCCGCGGCGGTCAGCCCCTCGACCGCCTCCCGGCCGATTGGGCGGACGCTCACGGCTCCCTCGGAGAGCGACAGCACGGCACCACCGTCGTCGCCCCAGACCACGGCGATCGGCGCGCTCTCCTCGTCGCCGGCCTGCTGGCTCACCTTCGCGCCGGCGATCGGCAGCAGCCCGGAGGTCGCCACCGAGACGGCGGCCTCGCTGCGGGGGCCGCGCAGGGCCCGGACCTTGAAGGGCAGGTCGAGGATCCGGATCCCGGGCTCCGCCCGCGCGGCGGCCAGGGGCACGCTGCACAGGAGCAGGCCGATGAGGAGAGCCCGGCGCAGAGGAGCCGGGCCGTGACCCACGGCGTTCGTGCCCGAGGGGGCAGGCGTTCTGGTCAAACGTGCTGGCCGCCGTTGATGTGGAGTTCGGCCCCGTTCACGTAGGACGAGGCCTCGGTGCACAGGAAGTAGATCGCTTTGGCGACCTCGTCCGGTGTGCCGAGCCGGCGCTGCGGGATCTGCTCGACGAGCTTCTCGGTGCCGGGCGACAGGATCGACGTGTCGATCTCGCCCGGCGAGATCGCGTTGACCCGCACGCCCAGCGGCCCGAAATCGGCGGCCATCTCGCGGGTCAGGCCGGCCAGCGCCGCCTTCGAGGTGCCGTAGGCGGCGCCCGCGAAGGGGTGGACGCGCGAGCCCGCGATCGAGGTCACGTTGACGATCGAGCCCTTGGCCCGGGCGAGCTCGTCGCGCAGGCCGCGGGCCAGAAGGATCGTGGCGAACAGGTTGACCTGGAACACGCGCTGCCACGCATCGAACTCGGTCGCCAGGGCGCCGAGGCGCTCGCCGTCCGGCCCCTTGGGCGAGATGCCGGCATTGTTGACCAGCGCGTGCAGCACGCCGCCCTCGGCGGCGAGCCGGCCCCGGACCTCCTCGACGGCGCGGACCGTGTCCTGCGCATCGGCGAGATCGACCTGGAGATGGTCCTCGGGACCCATCTCCCAGGGGCAGTTCTCCGGGAAGGCGTGGCGCGAGCAGGTGATCACGCGCCAGCCCGCGGCCGAGAACCGCTTGACGGTGGCGTGGCCGATGCCCCGGCTCGCACCCGTGAGCAGCATGATGCGCCGGCGTTCGTTGACGGGGAGGGCCAAAGCCGTAAGCCTCGCTGGCGTTCTAAAGGATCGCAGCCCGGTCCGGGCGCGCGGGTCGTGCCGCTGAGCCTGAACGGTCTAGGCGTACGGGGACCGGAAATCCAGAGCACGCCGCGTGCCGGGCACGATGCAGGGACGATGCAGGGGAGGGGAAATGCATGGCCAGCGAGAAGACCAGCGCGGAGCGCATGCCGGCGATCCCGGCCGGCGGCCTCACGGAGGCGCAGGCCGCGGCCGCGGCGGCGTTCGAGGCCGAGCGCGGCGTTCCGGTCTTCGGGCCGTTCGTGCCGCT
Organism: Methylobacterium sp. FW102-HT35C08; assembly: GCF_058790235.1. Taxonomy (NCBI): domain Bacteria; kingdom Pseudomonadati; phylum Pseudomonadota; class Alphaproteobacteria; order Hyphomicrobiales; family Methylobacteriaceae; genus Methylobacterium; species Methylobacterium sp. FW102-HT35C08. Next base: position 5,445,137 of record NZ_JBYTCL010000002.1, read on the forward strand.
GCTGCGCAGCCCCGAGCTGATGCTCTGCGCAAGCCGGATGGGACTCTACCTGCGCTACGGCAGCGCCCTGCCGCTGCGCATCAGCGAGTTCGTGATCCTGATCGTGGCCCGGGACTGGAGCCAGCCGGTGGAATGGGCCATCCACCACCCAATCGCCCTGAAGGCCGGCGTCGCACCCGAGACCGCGCAGGCCCTGGCCGAGGGGCGGCGCCCCGACACGATGAGCGCCGACGAGGCCCTGGCCTACGCCTTCTCGACCGAACTGATGCGCAACCGCGCGGTGAGCGACGCGACCTACGCGGCCGTGGTGGCGCGCTTCGGCGAGCAGGGGGCGATCGATCTCACCGGCATCAACGGCTATTACGCGCTGCTCGCCATGACAATGAACGTCGCCCGCACGGCGGTCCCGGAGGGCGGATCCGCGCCGCTGCCGCCGCTGGTGCGGTAGGGTGGGAAGGTGCCGTCGCAGCGCCCCTTCGCATCGCAGTCCCCACCCGCATCCGCACCGCTTGTGGCGCCGGCCGCTTCGGTCTAACCGTCCTCCCCCATGCGGGCGCCCGTCGTGCGATCCGCCAGCCCCCGAAAACCCGGCCGGACGAGAGCCATGGTCGCCCATACCCGCGCCGATTCGGCGCCCAAGCCCACCGATCCGGCGCTGGCCGGTGCCCGGATTCTCGTCGTCGAGGCGCGCTATTACGACGCGATCGCCGACGAGCTCCTCGCCGGCGCCCTGGCGGCGATCGAGGCGGCCGCCGCGAAGGCCACCGTGGTGACGGTGCCGGGCGCCCTGGAGATCCCCGCCGCGGTGGCGATCCTGCTCGACACGGGGTCCTACGACGCCGTGGTGGCGCTCGGCTGCGTGATCCGCGGCGAGACCGGCCATTACGACATCGTCGCCGGCGAGAGCGCCCGCGCGCTGATGGACCTGTCGGTCGGCCGCCGCGTGCCGCTGGGCAACGGCATTCTCACCGTCGAGACCGAGGCGCAGGCGCTGGCCCGCGCTCGGGTCGCCGAGATGAACAAGGGCGGCGGCGCGGCCGAGGCGGCGCTCGGCGTGCTCGCCCTGAAGCGCGCGGCCGAGGCCGCCCGCCCGCGATGACGGATACCTCAATGACCGGGACACCCGAGACCCAGCCGGAGACCGGCGCCGCGTCCACCGAGACGACCGCCAGCACCGTCAAGTTCAGCCCGCGCAGCGGCGCCCGCCTCGCCGTGGTGCAGGCGCTCTACGAGATGGACATCTCCGGCAAGGGCGTTCTCGACGCGCTCGCGGAGTTCGAGGCCTTCTGGATCGGCCGGGAGGTCGACGGGATCGCCCATCCGAAGGCCGAGACCGCCTTCTTCCGCGACCTCCTGCGCGGCACCGTCGAGGAGCAGCGGGCGATCGACCCGAAGCTCGATCAGGCGCTCGCCCAGGGCTGGCCGCTGCGGCGCATCGAGATCGTGCTGCGGGCGATCCTGCGGGCCGGTGCCTACGAACTGATGTTCCGGCCCGACGTGCCGGTGGGAGCGGCGATCTCGGCCTATGTCGACGTGGCTCACAGCTTCTACACGGCCGACGAGCCGGGCCTCGTGAACGCCGTGCTCGACCGGCTTGCCCGGGAAGTCCGGCCGGGCGAGGTCGGGGCCGCCAAGGCTTCGAGCAAGCCGGGCTCGTCGAAGCCGCTCTCCGGCAAGTCCGGCTCCGCCAAGAATCCTTCCGCCAAGAATCCTTCCGCCAAGAAGGCCTGAACCCTTGGCCGGCCCGTCCCGCATCTCCGAGGACGGGCTGATCGCCCGGTACTTCGCGCCGCTGGCCGGGCCGGGCGCCGACGGGCTCCGGGACGACGCCGCCACCCTGACACCGACCCCCGGCCACGACCTCGTCCTCACCGCCGACGCGGTGGTGGCGGGGATCCACTACTTCCCGGACGATCCGCCAGCCTCCATCGCCCGCAAGGCGCTCGGCGTGAACCTGTCCGACATCGCCGCCAAGGGCGCGGTCCCGCGCGGCTTCCTGCTGACGCTGGCCCTGCCCGATGACTGGACGGAGGCGTGGCTCGCCGGCTTCGCGGGCGGACTCGGCGGGGCGGCAGCGGAGGCCGGCTGTCCGCTCCTCGGCGGCGACACGGTGCGCTCCGGCGGGCCGGCGCTGATCGGCGTGACGATGATGGGCGAGGTGCCGACCGGCGGGATCGTCCGGCGCCACACGGCCCGGGTCGGCGACCGGATCTGCGTCACCGGCACGATCGGCGACGCGGCGCTCGGCCTGCGCCTGCGCCTGGAGCCGCAGGCGCCCTGGTCGGCGGCGCTCGATCCGGCGCTGCGGGCCCTCCTGGCCGACCGATACCTGCACCCGCGGCCGCGCCTCGCGGCGGCACCGGCCGTCCGCCGCCACGCCTCCGCGGCGATGGACGTCTCGGACGGTCTGGCGGGTGATCTCGCCAAGATGCTCGGCGCAGGCCGGAGCGCCCGGATCGACGGAGCCGCCGTGCCGCTCTCGCAACCGGCCCGGCGCGCTCTCGCGGCCGAGCCCGGCCTGATCGACACGATCCTGACCGGCGGCGACGATTACGAGATCCTCTGCACGGTGGCGCCGGAACAGCTCGACGCCTTCCGAGCTGAGGCGGAGGAGGGCGGCGTTCCGCTCACGGCCATCGGCACCGTCACCGCCGGCGATGGGCCGCCCCGTTTCGCGATGGACGATGGCGCGGCGCGTGTGTTCGCCGCGGGCTCGTTCAGCCACTTCTGAGACGGTTTCCGGTCGACCGCTCCGGCATGGCCGTCTCCGCGCGATGACGGAGAGTGGACGTCGCCGGAGGATCTCCACCGGAAAGTGAAGGGTCGGGCACGGCGTCCGCCGTCGTCCAGCGGGGAGGGCGCCGTGCCCGTGCCGGCCGCTGGAATCCCGGTCCCCTGCATCGCCCCTGATCGGCTCAGCCCAGGGCCGCCGGATCCGGATCCTGCACAATAATGCGCCGGCTTCGTGTTTCCGCGATGCAGCATTTGCGCGCCGCGCTGCAAACATCTTCAACTCGGCGTTTGCGCTCTCCAGCGAAGTTTGGCAATCAAGGCCTTGTTTTGGGAAGGAAAGCCCCGAATCCGAGCACCGCGTCCCATGGCCGTCTCGCGGCGGTCAAGCTCGACAAGCACAAGCCCACGCCAGGCACGATAATAACAAGGACGGTCGAATGATTCCCTTGGTTCTGATCATCGCGGGCGGGCTCTGCGCCGTCGCCTACGGCATCGTCACGATTCTCGACTTGATGCGGCGCGACGCCGGCACTCAGCGCATGCAGGAGATCGCCGCGGCCATCGCGGAGGGCGCGCAGGCCTATCTGCGGCGGCAATACACAACCATCGGTATCGTCGGCGTGGTGCTGTTCGTGCTGCTCGCCGTGTTCCTCGGGATCAAGGTCGCCATCGGCTTCCTGATCGGCGCCGTGCTCTCGGGCGCGGCGGGCTTCATCGGCATGAACGTATCGGTCCGGGCCAACGTCCGCACCGCCCAGGCCGCCTCGACCTCGCTGGGCGGGGGCCTCGACATGGCCTTCAAGTCCGGCGCGGTCACCGGCATGCTGGTCGCCGGCCTCGCGCTGCTCGGGGTCGCCCTGTACTACCTGTATCTCACCCGCGGCGCCCATCTCGACCCGTCGAGCCGCGAGGTGATCGACGCACTGGTGGCCCTGGGCTTCGGCGCCTCGCTGATCTCGATCTTCGCCCGCCTCGGCGGCGGCATCTTCACCAAGGGGGCGGATGTCGGCGGCGACCTCGTCGGCAAGGTCGAGGCCGGAATTCCGGAGGACGATCCGCGCAACCCTGCCACCATCGCCGACAATGTCGGCGACAATGTCGGCGACTGCGCCGGCATGGCGGCCGACCTGTTCGAGACCTACGCGGTCACGATCGTCGCCACCATGGTGCTGGCGGCGATCTTCTTCTCCGGCCCCACCGGCAGCGGCCGGGATGTGCTGGAGCCGATGATGCTCTACCCGCTGGCCATCGGCGCTGCATGCATCGTCACGTCGATCGCCGGGACCTTCGCGGTGCGGCTCGGGGCCAACCAGTCGATCATGGGCGCCCTCTACAAGGGCCTGATCGCGGCGGGCGTGCTCTCGGTCGCGGCCATCGCCCTCGTCAACATGACGCTGCTCGGCGGCTTCGCCACGTCCTTCACCACCTCGACGGGCGTCACCTTCACCTCGGCCGCCCTGTTCGGCTGCGCGGTGATCGGGCTCGCCATCACGGCGCTGATCGTGGTGATCACCGAGTACTACACCGGCACCAATTTCCGCCCGGTGAAGTCGATCGCCACCGCCTCGGTCACCGGCCATGGCACCAACGTGATCCAGGGGCTGGCGATCTCCCTCGAATCCACGGCCCTTCCCGCCCTGGTGATCGTCGGCGGCATCATCAGCACCTACGCGCTCGCAGGCCTGTTCGGCATCGCCATCGCGGTCACCGCCATGCTGGCGCTGGCCGGCTTCATCGTGGCCCTCGACGCCTTCGGGCCGGTCACCGACAACGCCGGCGGCATCGCCGAGATGGCGGGCCTGCCCTCCGACGTGCGCAAGTCGACCGACGCCCTCGACGCGGTCGGCAACACCACCAAGGCGGTCACCAAGGGCTACGCGATCGGCTCGGCCGGCCTCGGCGCGCTGGTGCTGTTCGCCGCCTACACGTCGGACCTGAACTACTTCATCGCCAATGCGAGCCCGACGCAGTACCGCTTCTTCCAGGGCGTCAGCGTCGATTTCTCCCTGTCCAACCCCTACGTGGTGGTGGGCCTGCTGCTCGGCGGCCTGATCCCGTTCCTGTTCGCCGGCATCGCCATGACGGCGGTCGGGCGCGCGGCGGGCGCGGTCGTGGAGGAGGTCCGCCGCCAGTTCCGGGAGAAGCCCGGGATCATGCAGGGCACGGACCGGCCGGATTACGGCCGGGCGGTCGACATGCTGACCCGCGCGGCGATCAAGGAGATGATCGTCCCGTCGCTGCTGCCGGTGCTGTCGCCGATCGTGCTGTTCTTCGTGATCCAGCTGATCGCGGGCAAGAACCAGGCCTTCGCTACGGTGGGGGCGAGCTTGCTCGGCGTGATCCTCACCGGGCTCTACGTGGCGATCTCGATGACCTCGGGCGGCGGCGCCTGGGACAACGCAAAGAAGTACATCGAGGACGGCCATCACGGCGGCAAGGGCTCGGAGGCCCATAAGGCGGCGGTGACCGGCGACACGGTCGGCGACCCCTACAAGGACACCGCCGGCCCGGCGGTGAACCCGGCGATCAAGATCACCAACATCATCGCCCTGCTGCTGCTGGCCGTGCTGGCGCATAGCTGAGATCTGGCGAAAGCCGGATGTGCGACGAGGACCGGGCTCCGGACGGGCCCGGTCCTTCGCATTTCAGCATGTGCGCGCCCGCACGCCGCCGTCGTTCCGGTTGCGCTGCACCTTGGCATCGCCGCGCCGCAGCGCCACCTCGGCGCCGGAACGAACCGGATGCGGCCCGCAGGTCGCACCAGCACGAGGTCATCCATGCCATCCCTGCTCGACCCGATCCGCATCGGCGCCATCAAGGCCAAGAACCGGATCTTCATGGCCCCGCTCACCCGGGGCCGCGGCACCCGCGAGCACGTGCCGACCCCGATCATGGCCGAGTACTACGCCCAGCGCGCCGGCGCCGGCCTGATCCTCACCGAGGCCACCGGCATCTCCCAGGAGGGGCTGGGCTGGCCGTTCGCGCCCGGCATCTGGTCCGACGCCCAGGTCGATGCCTGGCGGCCGATCGTGAAGGCGGTCCACGACAAGGGCGGCAAGATCGTTTGCCAGATTTGGCACATGGGACGGATGGTTCATCCGGACTTCCTCGGCGGCGCCAAGCCGGTCTCGTCCTCGGCCACCACGGCGCCCGACCAGGCCCACACCTATTCCGGCAAGAAGCCCTACGGTGGGGCCCGAGCCCTGGAGCTCGCCGAGATCCCGCGCCTGCTTACAGATTACGAGCGCGCCACCGCCAATGCGCTGGCCGCGGGCTTCGACGGCGTGCAGATCCACGCGGCGAACGGCTACCTGATCGACGAATTCCTGCGCGACGGCACCAACCACCGCACCGACCAGTACGGCGGCTCCATCGAGAACCGGGTGCGGCTGCTGCGCGAGGTCACCGAGGTGGTGGCCAAGGTTGCGGGACCCGAGCGCACCGGCGTGCGCCTCTCGCCGAACGGCGCGATCCAGGGCTGCAACGACTCGAACCCGGAGCCGCTGTTCGTGGCCGCCGCGCAGGCACTGGCCTATATCGGCATTGCCTTCCTGGAGATGCGCGAGCCGGGCCCGGACGGCACCTTCGGCAAGGCCGACCACCCGCCGATCGCCCCGGCGATGCGGCGCGTGTTCCGCAACCCGATGATCCTCAACGCCGATTACGACGGGATCAGCGGCCAGAAGGTGCTGGATGCCGGCGAGGCCGACGCCATCGCGTTCGGCCGGACCTACATTGCCAATCCGGATCTGGTCGAGCGGATCGCCAAGGGCGCGCCGCTCAACAAGGACAACGCCGCGACGTGGTACAGCCAGGGCCCGGAGGGCTACATCGACTACCCGACCCTGAGCGAGGCCCGCGCCGCCTGAGGCGCCCGCGGCCTCGATCCGCCGCCGCGCCCATGAAAGCGTGGCGGCAATGCGCGGCGGTGCCTAGGCAGGCGCCGTCGGCGCACCTATTTGGGGGCGGGACCATGGATGTGCCGGCACCTCACGCGCTCGCGGCTTCCGAACCGACCGACGCGCGTTGGAGCGCCTCGGCCCGGATTGCGGAACTGCGCGACCTCGCGATCCTCGATTCGGAGCCCGAGCCGCTCTACGACGATCTGGTGCGCGTCGCCGCCTATGTCTGCCGGGCGCCGGTCGCCCTCGTCAGCCTGGTCGATGCCCAGCGGCAATGGTTCAAGTCCGAGGTCGGGCTCGGCAAGCGCGAGCTCCCGATCAACTGCTCGGTCTGCGCCTACACGATCGAGGCGGGCGAGATGCTCGTCATCCCGGACCTCACCACCGATCCGCGGACCGTCGAGAACCCGCTGGTGACCGGGCCGGAAGGGTTCCGGTTCTACGCCGGCGCGGTGATCCGGGGCGGGCAGGGCATCCCTCTCGGCGCCCTCTGCGTGCTGGACCGCGTCGCCCGGCCGAAGGCTCTCGATTCGGAGCAGACCGCCACGCTGCTCGCCCTGGCGCGCCAGATCTCAAGCCTGCTGGAGCACCGCCGGACCCTCGCCCAGGTCGCGGCCCGCGAGGCGGAGATCGCCGCGAGCGAGCGTCGCTTCCGGGTGATGACCGCGGCAATGCCCCAGATGGTCTGGACCACGCAGCCGGACGGGTTCCACGACTATTACAATGACCGCTGGTACGAGTTCACCGGCGTGCCCTACGGCTCCACCGATGGCGAGGGCTGGAACGACGTGTTCCATCCCGAGGATCAGGAACGGGCCTGGACACGCTGGCGCCACTCGCTGGAGACCGGCGAGCCCTACGAGATCGAGTACCGTCTGCGCCACCGCGACGGCGCCTATCGCTGGACGCTGGGCCGCGCCATGCCGATCCGCGACGCGGAGGGGCGGATCGAGCGCTGGTTCGGGACCTGCACCGACATCGACGACCTGAAGCGCGCCGAGGCCGAGGCGCGCCAGCTCGCCGCCATCGTGGAGACCTCGAAGGACTTCATCGGCCTCTGCACCCTCGAGGGTGAGATCACCCACCTCAACGAGGCGGCCCTGGCCCTGGTCGGACTGCCCGACCTCGCCACCGCGCGCCGGCACAGGATTCCCGATTTCTTCACGGCCGACAGCCGCCGGGTGCTGGCCGAGACCGTGATGCCGGCGGTCCGCCGGAACGGCTTCTGGGAGGGAGAGCTGGCGTTCCGGCACTTCGTCACCGGCGAGCCGGTGGCGGTCCTGTACAATATCTTCCCGGTACGCGACCCGACCGGAGCCGAGGTCGGCTACGCCACCGTCACTCGCGACCTGCGCGAGGCCAAGCGCGCCGAGGAGGCACGTGACCTGCTGATCCGCGAGCTGTCGCACCGGATCAAGAACATCTTCGCGGTGGTCGGCGGGCTGGCCGCGCTGACCGCGCGCAGCGATCCGGCCGCCAAGCCCTTCGCGGCTGCCTTCCGGGAGCGGCTCGGCGCCCTGGCGCGGGCCCACGAATATGTCCGGCCGCACTCCCCCGACAGCGCCCCCGAGGTGGCGGGCCAGACGGTGCTGGGGCTCATGCGCCTGATCATGGCCGCCTACGAGGAGGGCGGCCGCGCCCGGGTGGCGATCTCCGGCGACGATGCCGAGATCGGCGAGCGCACCGCCACCGCCCTCGCGCTGATCATGCACGAGCAGGCGACCAACGCGATGAAATATGGCGGCCTCTCCACCAAGGCGGGCGGGGTCTCGCTGATGGGGCGCCGGGAAGCGGACCGCTACACGCTGACATGGCAGGAGGCGGGTGGCCCCCCGGTCGTCGGCGCGCCGTCCCGCAAGGGTTTCGGCACGGTACTGGCCGAGCGCAGCGTCGCCGGCCAGCTCGACGGCGTGCTGGAGCACGACTGGGCGCCGGGCGGGCTGCTGCTGCGCCTCAGCGTCCCGCTCGAGAACCTGCGGACCTGAGATGGCCCGGGAGCCCGCGCGCGGGCCTGGCCTCATCGTCCTCGATTTCGACGGCACACTGGCCGACAGCTTCGACTGGTTCTGCTCGGTCCTGAACGGCGTGGCCGACCGCTACCGGTTCCGGCGCGTCGAGGCGCATGAGGTCGAGGAGCTGCGGCTGCAGGGCGCCCGGGCGATCGTGGCCCATCTCGGCATCCCCCGCTGGAAATTGCCGCTCATCGCCCGACACATGCACGCCCTGGCCGCGCGCGACGCCGCACGGATCGCACTGTTCCCCGGCGTCACCGCGATGCTGGCCGAGATCGCCGAGGCGGGCGTGCCGCTGGCGATCCTGTCGTCGAACCGCCGGGAAACCGTCCGCCGCGTGCTCGGGCCGGGCAACGCCGCCCGCATCGACGCCTACGCCTGCGGGGCCTCGATCTTCGGCAAGGCGCGTCGGCTGAAGGCGCTGCTCGCGCGGACCGGGATTGCCGCGGACCGGGCGCTCTGCATCGGCGACGAGATCCGGGATCTGGAGGCGGCGCGCGCCCTCGGCTGCCCGTTCGGCGCCGTGGCCTGGGGCTACACCGATCCGCGGGCGCTCGCGGCGCTCGGACCCGAATACGTGTTTTCAGAACCCGCGGAGATCGCCCGCCTTGCGGCGGGCGCCGTTGTTCAGAGGCCGCGGTTCGCGCCCGGCACGACGCTGGCGCCGTTGCCGCTGCCGAACGGCTCGTAGCGGGTCAGGCCGCGGAACAGCTGGCTGAGGAAGGCCCGGTCGGCGCCGCTCGTCGGCGTGGTGCGCTCGATGAAGTCGAACACCCGGCCGTCCTGGAGACCGTAGAGCGCCACGCGCTCGACCTTGAAGCCGGGGCTGAAGTAGACCGCCGTGACCTTCTGGTCCTCGACCTGCTCGCCCATGAACATGATCGTCCGGCGGGTGTTCTGGGAGATGTAGTACCAGGACTTGTTGCCCACCGTGGAGACCGTCGAGGGCGTGCCGAGGATCTGTAGCACCTGCTCGGGGCTCATGCCGGGCTTGATCGTGGCGAGCGCCGCCTGATCGACCTGATAGCCGTGGCGCAGCTCCTCGCCGATGCAGCCGGACAGGCCGGCTCCCGTAAGGCCGAGCAGGGCGAGGCGCGCGAAGGACTGGACGAGACGGCGCCGCATCGGGCCCCCAGAGAGCGTGTGGACGGACGGGACGCAACCGAGGCCGCCGGCACGGAATTCCGACGGCGCTTGCGCCCTGGGCGTGGGTTGCCGTACCGCGGGGTTATGGCTTTGACAAGGCAAGCTTGGCCACAGGCAGCCGACATCCGTGCCGGGTGCGGCGCCGTCCGATTTGTCCCGCTGGGGTGCCCATGATCGCCGGGCTGTTCCGCCGCGCGAACGCACGCCGCCGTGCCGTCGAGGGGCTGCACCTTACCCTGAGCATGGCCGCGCGCCAGCCGGGCCTGTACACGCGTCTCGGCGTCCCCGACACCGTCGAGGGCCGGTTCGAGGCCCTGTGCCTCCACGCGATCCTGGTCCTGCGCCGGCTGAGCCGGCTGCCGGCGCCGGCCGCCGAGGTGGCGCAGGATCTCGTGAATTCGGTCTTCACCCAGCTCGACGCGTCCCTGCGCGAACTGGGCGTCGGCGACATGGGCGTGTCCAAGCGGATGAAGAAGCTCGGCGCCGCCTTCTACGGCCGGGCCACGGGCTACGACGCCGCCCTCGACGCGGGCGACACGGTGGAGTTGCGCGCTGTCCTCGTCCGCAACGTGCTCGGCGGGGAGGGGGACGGGACGGGCCTCGCCGCCTACGTTCAGGCGGTCGACGCGGCTCTGGCCGCGGTTGACCTCGACGAGCTGCTCGGCGATGGCCCGCCCTTCCCGAAGCCGGACGGCTTCGCGCCCCCTTTCGCGCCCAACGAGGACAGAGCAGGAGACCGCGCATGACCCGGGACAGCAGCCAGGCCAGCGGCCCGCTCTCGCGCTGGGTGAATGTCGAGCGCCTGCCCCAGGGACACGGCAGCGCCACCGTGGAGGCGAGCCCGGCCGAGTGCGCGGCCCTCGCGGCCGATTTCGGGATCCCCGCCATCCGCGACCTGGTCGGGCGGTTCGAGATCCAGGGTTCGACCAGCCGGATCACGGTGACGGGCACCGTGGAGGCCTTCGTGACGCAGGTCTGCACCGTCAGCCTCGAACCGTTCGAGGCCCCGGTGCGCGAACCGGTCGAGGTCGTGTTCACCGACACCGACCGGCTCGCCGGCACCGATGCCGAGGACGCCGACATCCCCGACCCGCTCGTCGGCGGCCGCATCGATTTCGGCGCGCTCACCGCGGAGTTCCTGGCGCTGGGGCTGGACCCCTATCCCCGCAAGCCCGGCATCAGCTTCGAGCCCGTGGTGGTGGGCGAGGACGCAGGCCCCCTGGCCGGGCTGCGCAAGCTTCGCGACGGCGAGGGTTGAGCACCGACACCCGCGCACCGCGCGGCATCGATCGCCTGCCCGCCGCGCGACGCCATGACGTCACGGACGCGCCGTCTTTCCGGGGCGTCGTGGGCGAGCCCGGGATCCAGACACGCCGACGCGTCAAGATCTTGCGCCGACAGCGCGTCTGGATCCCGGGCGCCGCTGTGCGGCCTCGGAATGACGGGGGATATTCCGACCGTCCTGGCAGTCCCGGGCCCCGAGCGATTATGCCACCGCATGGCGGCGACCTGGCGTGTGCCGCCCGAATTCATTTGCCCGCCGGCCCGGTATCGCTATGGTCCGCCGCGCCTGACGGGGCTATCTCGTCCCTGTCCACCGCTTTTCCCGCCGAGACCCCGCGACCCGCCTGAACGACATGTCTCAACGCGTGTGCATCTCGCTCGACGCCATGGGCGGCGACCACGGGCCCTCCACGGTCGTGCCCGGTGCGGCCCTCGCCCGCGAGCGCCATCCCGGCACCACCTTCCTGATGTTCGGCGACGAGGCGGTGATCGCACCGCTGGTCGCCAAGGAGCCCCGCCTCAAGGATTGCGTCGAGATCCGCCACACCACCGTGGCCGTCGCCATGGACGACAAGCCGAGCCAGGCAGTGCGCCAGGGCCGGGGCAAGTCGTCCATGTGGCAGGCGATCCAGGCGGTGCGCGACGGTCAGGCGGATGCCTGCGTCTCGGCCGGCAACACCGGCGCCCTGATGGCGATGTCGAAGATCTGCCTGAAGACCATGTCGGGCATCGAGCGCCCGGCCATCGCGTGTCTGTGGCCGACCGTGCGCGGCGAGAGCATCGTGCTCGATGTCGGCGCCACCATCGGGACGGATGCCGAGCACCTCGTCGAGATGGCCGTGATGGGTTCGGCCATGGCCCGCATCGTGTTCGACCTCGACCGGCCAACCGTCGGCCTGCTCAACGTCGGCACCGAGGAGATGAAGGGCAACGAGGCCGTCAAGGAGGCCGCCCGGATCCTGCGCGAGATGGAGAGCCCCGGCCTCAGCTATCACGGCTTCGTCGAGGGCACGGATCTTGGCCGGGGCACGGTCGACGTGGTCGTGACCGAGGGCTTCACCGGCAACATCGCCCTCAAGACCGCCGAGGGCACGGCCAAGCAGATCGGCAGCTATCTCCGCGCGGCCATGACGCGGACGCTGGCGGCCAAGATCGGCGCCCTCTTCGCCCGGCAGGCGTTCCGTGCCCTCCGCGACAAGATGAACCCGAGCCGGGCCAATGGCGGCGTGTTCCTCGGCCTGGAGGGCATCGTCATCAAGAGCCACGGCTCGGAGAACGCGCAGGGCTTCGCGGCCGCCATCGATCTGGCGCACGACATGGCGCGTCACGACATGATCCGCACGATCCGTGAGAGGCTCGACCAGACGGCGGCCCTGGCGCCGGCCTGAAAGGCCGGTGCCGGCCTAGGCCTATTGGCGGACAGGATGGAAATCGGGCGTCCACGGCGACACACCGGAAGGGTGTGAACCCGCGCTGCCCGGGAAGGACAATGATGGCAACCCTCCGTACAGACCCCGAGCAGAATCGGCGCGTCCCAGCCCTGCGCTCGGTGGTGGTCGGAACCGGATCGTGCCTGCCCGCGCGCGTGGTGACCAACGCCGCCCTGGCCGAGCAGGTGGACACCTCGGACGAGTGGATCGTGCAGCGGACCGGCATCCGCCAGCGGCACATCGCGGATTCCGACGAGACCACCTCGGTGCTCGGCACCCGGGCCGCCCAGGCCGCCCTGGACGATGCCGGCCTGACGGCGGACGACATCGATCTCGTCATCTGCGCCACCTCGACGCCGGACCACACCTTCCCGTCCACCGCGACCCAGATCCAGGCCGCGCTCGGCATCCACCAGGGCGCCGCCTTCGATCTGCAGGCCGTCTGCGCCGGCTTCGTGTTCGCGGTCTCGACCGCTGACAAATTCCTGACCACCGGGGCGGCCCGCCGCGCGCTGGTGATCGGCGCCGAGACCTTCTCGCGAATCGTTGATTGGAAGGACCGCACCACCTGCGTCCTGTTCGGGGACGGGGCCGGGGCGGTCGTGTTGGAGGCGCGGGAGGACGCGGACGGCCGCGGGGTCCTGAGCACCAGCCTGCGCTCGGACGGGCGGCACCGCGAGAAGCTCTACGTCGATGGCGGACCCGGTTCGACCGGCACCACCGGGCGCCTGCGCATGGAGGGCCGCGACGTGTTCCGGTTCGCCGTCGGGCAGGTTACCGACGTGATCGTCGAGGCCTTCGCGCAGGCCGGCGTCACCGCGGACGAACTCGACTGGTTCGTGCCCCACCAGGCCAACCGCCGGATCATCGAGGCCTCGGCCGACAAGCTCGCCATCGCGCGGGAGAAGATCGTGCTGACCGTGGACCGCCACGGCAACACCTCGGCGGCCTCGATCCCGCTGGCCCTCGACGTCGCGCGCCGGGACGGCCGCATCCGCGCGGGCGACCTGGTGATGATCGAGGCGATCGGCGGCGGCTTCAGCTGGGGGGCCGCGCTGATCCGCTGGTGACGCGTCCGGAGACACGCCCGAAACAATTCGGTGCGCCGGCGCGGTTGACCGGGGGCGGAGCGCCGATTAGCGTGCCGGATCATAGGGATACGCCTTCAGCGTTCGGTGCGGCCATGGGTGCTGCGTCATGCGCCATGGGGCGAGCGATGCGGGCGAGGGGACACGGCATGGCAGGCAAGACGGTGACGCGCGCCGACTTGAGCGAGGCCGTCTATCACCAGGTGGGCCTGTCGCGGACCGAGTCGGCCGCCCTCGTCGAAACCGTGCTGTCGGAGATCTGCACCTGCCTGGCGAGCGGCGAGACGGTGAAGCTGTCCTCCTTCGGCTCCTTCGTGGTGCGCAGCAAGGGCAAGCGCGTCGGCCGCAATCCCAAGACCGGGGTGGAGGTCGCAATCGAGCCCCGCCAGGTCATGGTGTTCAAGCCGTCGAACGTGCTCAAGGCCAAGATCAACGGCCTCAACGGCGCGGACCAGCACGACGACGATTGAGGCGGGAAGGGCCCGCGCAGGGCGCGTCGCAAGCGCGGTCCCGTCCCGGAACGCGGCGGAATTCCTGCGCCGGTCAGGCTTGAGTACGGCTCTGCGAGCCGGCAAGATCGTGCCGTCTCCATCCGATCCGTACGACAGCCATGCCGCCAGCCCTCGCCGCCGAAGAGACCGACGAACCGCCGGCCGTCACCGGCGAGAAGAGCGCCCACGCGTTCCGCACCATCAGCGAGGTCGCCGAGGAACTCGACGTGCCTCAGCACGTGCTGCGCTTTTGGGAGACCCGCTTCGGGCAGATCCGCCCCGTGAAGCGGGCTGGGGGACGGCGCTACTACCGGCCCCAGGATGTCGAGCTCGTCGCCGGCATCCGCCATCTCCTGCACGTGCGGCGCTACACGATCGCCGGGGCGCAACGGGTGATCAAGGAGAACGGCATCCGTTTCGTCCAGGCGGTGGGCCGCGGCGAGGCCGTGCCGGCCGAGCCGCTGTTCCCGGAGGCCGAGTCCGAGGCGGGCGCCCGGACCGAGCCGCTCGGGGTCTCCGACCGCTCGGTCCTGGCGGACGTCCTGGAGGAGCTGCGCGCCTGCCGCGCCCTGCTCGACGGCCTGCGCGAGATGTCCGGCGCGGAGACCTGACCGGCACCGCGGATCCCCCCGGACGCACCGGTGCCGATCATACACGCGGCAGGCGAACTTTCCGGCAACAACTCGCGTTGTCGCCCGCATGGCCGTGCCCAAATCCAAGCTGTCGCCCAGCCAGGAGCTGATGGCCCGCATCATGCGGATCGTCCGCACCTGCCCGCAAGCGGCGTCCGAAGTCCTGGAACTGATGTTCCTCGTCAGCCAGATCGAGGCCGCCACCAACGTCGACCGGGAGTACCGCGACGCGAAGCGCGTGATCAGCCGCCTGCGCAACCCGCTCTGGGAAATGGGACCCACCGATCGGGAGAAGCTGCTCTCGGCCGCGGAGGCGATCCGCCGCGTGTGCCGTCTCGCCGAGGACGAGATTCCCGCCACGCCGATCGCGGATGCCGGGGAGCGCGCGCAGGTCGAGGCGCGGCTCGCCGCCGCCCTGGCCGGAGAGCTCGACGCCGCGCAGATCGCCCGGGTCACGGGGATCGTGGCCGCGGCGCTGCAGAATTAAGCCACCGGCCGAGCCCTCGACGCTCGTGCGCGGCGTCCCCACATGTTCTCGACCGATGAACGGGGCACCGGGCGGCGTTTCCGGAGACAGGCCCCGGGTCGGCACCGGAGAGACGCTGCCATGATCGCCCTTCGTCCGTTCGCCGCGCTCCTCGTGGGCAGTCTGGCCGTCGCCGGGCCGGCTTTCGCCCAGTCCACGGCAAACCGAACCAAGACGGTCGCGCCCGGCAAGTCGGTGCGGCTTGAGATCGCGCCCAACCTCAAGAAGGATTGTTCTCCTGGGCCGATGCCCGAGTTCAAGGTTTCCGGGCCGCCGAAGAACGGCTCGATCATCACCAAGGTCGGCAAGCTGAAGACGCCGGCAAGCTATCGCTGCCCCAACAAGGAAGCGGCGGTGCAGGCGCTGTTCTACCAGCCCAACAGCGGTTTCACCGGGTCCGACGAAGTGACGTTCGAGGTGAAGAGCTCCGACGGACAAGTCCAGACCCAGACCGTGAAGATCACGGTCGGAGCAGCGGCAGCCAAATCGGGCGACGAGTCCAAGAAAGAGGGCACCGATTTGTGAGCCGAGGCGGCCGTTCGCGGGTCGGGTCCTGTTTTGCCGCTTCCGGCATGCGGCGCGAGACGGCGCGGAGACTCGTCCGCGCCGCGCTCAGCACCCGTAGGTGTTGCAAGCAATCGACATGCCGAGCACCATGCTCGCCGCACTGCGACAAAAGCGGGCCTGTCGGTTGCATCCAAGCCGAGACAGGATGAAGCTGTCACGGTCTGAGAGGGTTATCGAATGCCCATGCATGCGACGAACGACCTTTTCCAGAGCTTCGCCCGAGGGTACGAGGCCCGCCGCGACACGGAGATGACGCTCTCCGAGTACCTCGAGGCCTGTCGCGACGAGCCCCTGATGTACGCCTCGGCCGCCGAGCGCATCCTGGCGGCGATCGGCGAACCCGAATTTGTGGATACATCCAAGGATTCGCGCCTCGGCCGGATCTTCATGAACCGGACGATCCGGACCTACCCGGCCTTCCGCGAGTTCTACGGGATGGAGGAGACGATCGAGCGGATCGTCTCGTTCTTCCGCCACGCCGCGCAAGGGTTGGAGGAGCGCAAGCAGATCCTCTACCTTCTGGGCCCGGTGGGCGGCGGTAAGTCGTCGCTGGCCGAGCGGCTGAAGCTCCTGATGGAGGTTCACCCCGTCTACGTACTCAAAGCTGGGGACGAGGTCTCGCCGGTTTTCGAGAGCCCGCTGGGGCTGTTCGACCCCGAGACGATGGGCGAGGAGATCCAGCGCCGCTACGGCATCCCGCGCCGGCGGCTGACCGGCCTGATGAGCCCCTGGGCGCTGAAGCGCCTCGACGAGTTCAACGGCGACATCTCGCGCTTCAAGGTGATCAAGGTCCGGCCCTCGCGCCTGCGCCAGATCGCCATCGCCAAGACCGAGCCGGGCGACGAGAACAACCAGGACATTTCCTCGCTCGTCGGAAAGGTCGACATCCGCCGGCTGGAGACGCTGTCGCAGGCCGATCCCGACGCCTACTCGTATTCGGGCGGCCTGAACCGGGCGAACCAGGGCATTCTCGAGTTCGTCGAGATGTTCAAGGCGCCGATCAAGATGCTGCACCCCCTGCTCACCGCGACGCAGGAGGGCAACTACGTCGGCACCGAGAATATCGGCGCGATCCCGTTCACGGGCGTGATCCTGGCGCACTCGAACGAGGCCGAGTGGCAGACGTTCAAGACCAACAAGAACAACGAGGCCTTCATCGACCGGATCTACGTGATCAAGGTCCCGTACTGCCTGCGCGTGACCGAGGAGCAGCACATCTACGAGAAGCTGATCTCCGGCTCGGAACTGTCGGACGCGGCCTGTGCGCCCGGCACGCTGGAGATGCTGGCCCGATTCTCGGTGCTCTCCCGCCTGCGCGAGCACGCCAATTCCAACGTCTTCTCGAAGATGCGGGTCTATGACGGCGAGAGCTTGCGCGAGGTCGATCCCCGCGCCCGCTCGATGCAGGAATACAAGGACACGGCCGGCGTCGACGAGGGCATGGACGGGATCTCCACCCGCTTCGCCTTCAAGGTGCTGGCCGCGACCTTCAACCACGACACTACCGAGGTCTCGGCCGATCCTGTGCACCTGATGTACGTGCTGGAGCAGTCGCTGCGCCGCGAGCAACTCCCGCCCGAGACCGAGAAGAAGTACCTGGAATTCATCAAGACCGAGTTGGCTCCGCGCTACGCGGAGTTCATCGGCCACGAGATCCAGAAGGCCTATCTCGAATCGTACCACGATTACGGGCAGAACCTGTTCGACCGGTACATCGACTATGCCGACGCCTGGATCGAGGACCAGGACTTCAAGGACGCCGAGACCGGCCAGCTGATGAACCGCGAGCTCCTGAACCAGGAGCTGACCAAGATTGAGAAGCCGGCGGGCATCGCCAACCCGAAGGACTTCCGCAACGAGGTGGTGAAGTTCGCCCTGCGCTCCCGAGCCCAGCATGGCGGCCGCAACCCGAGCTGGACCTCTTACGAAAAACTGCGCGAGGTGATCGAGCGGCGGATGTTCTCCCAGGTGGAGGAACTGCTGCCGGTGATCTCCTTCGGCTCCAAGAAGGACGGCGAGACCGAGAAGAAGCACGGCGAGTTCGTCGAGCGCATGGTCGCGCGCGGCTATACCGAGCGGCAGGTTCGCCGCCTGGTGGAATGGTACATGCGGGTGAAGCAGGCGGGCTGAGGCGCGGGGCGCCCGGCCGGGTCCAATCCGGCCGGGCCAAGTTTAAACCCTCCGCCGCCACAGTTTCGGACGACCGGCCGGTGAAGATCTCAGGCCAGTTGCGAAAGAGGGATCCATACCTCCGGTCGCAGCATGGTACGATAAAGGTCCGGACCCGGCCGGCACACGCGGACGAGGGTTTTCGCAGCGGATGCACATCGTCGACCGACGTTTGAACCCGGGCGGCAAGAGCCTCCCCAACCGCCAGCGCTTCCTGCGCCGTGTGAAGGACGTGGCTCAGCGTGCCGTGCGGGAATCCGCCCGCGAGAAGGACATCAAGGATCTCGGCAAGGACGGCCGGGTCAGTGTGCCGGCGGACGGCGTGCGCGAGCCGCGCTTCTCCCGCCAGCCCGGCACCGGCCTGCAGGACCACATCCTGCCCGGCAACAAGACCTACGTGGAGGGCGACACGATCGAGCGTCCGCCGGGCGGTGGCGGCGGGCGCGGCTCCGGCGAGGGCGGGGAGGGCGGCGAGAACAGCGAGGACGCGTTCCGCTTCGTGCTCACCCGCGAGGAGTTTCTGGAACTCTTCCTCGAAGACCTTGAGCTGCCCGACCTCGCCAAGCGCCGCCTCGCGGTGGTGGAAACGGAGGGGCTGCGCCGGGCGGGCTACACGGTGACGGGCTCGCCGGCGAACCTCGCGCTCACCCGCACACTGCGCAACTCGATGTCGCGGCGGATCGCCCTCAAGCGCCCGAAGCCCGAGGAGGTCGCGGCCCTGGAGGCGCGGCTCGACGCCCTGCCGGAGGGCGACCCGGAGCGGCCGGAGCTGGAGCAGGCGCTCCTGAAGCTGCGCGAGCGCGCGAAGCGCATCCCCTACGTCGACCCGATCGACCTACGGTTCCGCCGATTCGAGCCCTATCCGCGGCCGATCGCGCAAGCGGTGATGTTCTGCCTGATGGACGTGTCCGGCTCGATGACCGAGCACATGAAGGACCTCGCCAAAAGGTTCTACATCCTGCTGCACATCTTCCTGACGCGCCGCTACCGGCACGTCGAGATCGTGTTCATCCGCCACACCGACCGGGCGACCGAGGTGGACGAGGAGACGTTCTTCGGCTCTCGCGAGACCGGCGGCACGTTGGTCTCGTCCGCGCTGGTGGAGATGAAGCGCGTCATCGCCGAGCGCTACGATCCCAACGACTGGAACATCTACGCCGCCCAGGCCTCCGACGGCGACAACGTCTCCTCCGATGGGCCGACCTCGACGGAGCTGCTGCGGTCGCACATCCTGCCGGCCTGCCAGCACTTCGCCTATCTGGAGGTCGGCGACGAGAACGGCCCGCGCGCCGGCTTCGTCGAGCACCGCACCACCCTGTGGCGGACCTACGAGGCGATCGCCAAGGCCGGCGGGCCGATCGCCATGCGCAAGGTCAACCATCGGCGGGAGATCTACCCGGTCTTCCGCGAGCTGTTCGGCCGCAAGGACGCGCGGGCGGAGGCGGAGGGGTGAGTTTGTCCTTCCCCCCTTGTGGGGAGGGATAGGGGTGGCGGTGGGGGTGGTTCAGGTCTGATCGCCGCGGTGCCTCCTGCACCATCCCCACCCCCGGCCCTCCCCACAAGGGGAGGGGAGGATGTGATGAGGGTTTCATGGTGACCAGCCTCAGCCGATCCACGGTGCGTGCGCCGGCCGTCAAGGTCGATAAACCCCTGTTCACCGGCAACGACTGGGATTTCGACACGATCCGGCGGATCCACGACGCCTGCGAGGCGGTGGCCGGGCCGCAGCTCGGCCTGTCCTGGTATCCGAACCAGATCGAGATCATCACGGCCGAGCAGATGCTCGACGCCTACGCGTCGATCGGCATGCCGCTGTTCTACAAGCACTGGTCGTTCGGCAAGCACTTCGCCCAGCACGAGGCTGGCTACCGCCGCGGCCTGATGGGGCTCGCCTACGAGATCGTCATTAACTCCGACCCGTGCATCTCCTACGTGATGGAGGAGAACACGGCGACCATGCAGACGCTGGTCATCGCCCACGCCGCGTTCGGCCACAACCACTTCTTCAAGAACAATTATTTGTTTAGGCAATGGACCGACGCTGAAGGTATTCTGGACTACCTGGATTTCGCGAAAGGCTTTATCAGCCGCTGCGAGGAGCGCTACGGCCACCAAGCCGTGGAGCAGGTGCTCGACGCCGCGCACGCGCTGATGAGCCAGGGCGTCCACCGCTATCCGCGCAAGAAGCGGCCGGACCTCGCCTCCGAGCAGCGTCGGGAGCGCGAGCGGATCGAGCACGGTGAGCAGATCTACAACGACCTCTGGCGGACCCTGCCGCAGAAGATCGGCACGGCGCGTCCGGACGCGGCCGCCGAGCGGCGCAAGGCGCTGCTCGAACTGCCGCAGGAGAATATCCTGTATTTCCTGGAGAAGGCCGCGCCCCGTCTACGCCCCTGGCAGCGGGAGATCCTGCGCATCGTCCGCCTGGTGGCCCAGTATTTCTACCCGCAGCGCCAGACCAAGGTGATGAACGAGGGCTGCGCCACCTACTGCCACTACCGGATCATGAACGCCCTGTCGGAATCCGGACAGATCACTGAGGCGGCCTATCTGGAGTTCCTCCAGTCGCACACCAACGTCATCCGGCAACCGAACTACGACGACCGCTCCTATGGCGGCCATAATCCCTACGCGATCGGCTTCGCGATGATGCAGGACATCGCCCGCATCACCGAGCAGCCGACGGAGGAGGATCGGGAGTGGTTCCCCGACATCGCCGGCACCGGCGACGCCATGGCGGTGCTGCGCGATTGCTGGGAAAATTACCGGGACGAGAGCTTCATCCAGCAGTTCCTGTCGCCCAAGCTGATGCGCGACCTGCGCCTGTTCCACGTGGTCGACGACCCCGAGGAGCCGGAGCTGCGGGTGGAGGCGATCCACGACGAGCGCGGCTACCGCAAGCTGCGCCGGGCCTTCGCCCGCCAGTACGACGTGGCGTGGCTCGACCCGGATATCGAGGTGGTGGATGTGGATCTTGAGGGCGACCGGCGCCTGATCCTGCATCATAAGGCGATCAACAAGATCACCCTGCAGAAGGACGATGCCAAGCGCGTGCTGCAGCACCTCGCCGACCTCTGGGGCTACGACGTGGTGCTCAAGGAGGTCGAGCCGGCCACCGGCACGGTGCTGGGCGAGATCACAGCCAGCGCGCGGCCGATCTTTTTCTGAGCGGGTTGGCAGAACCGGTGTTCCAACCCGACACCCTCATCCTGAGGTGCCCGCGATAGCGGGCCTCGAAGGAGACCTCCAGCCAGTCTCGCGATCCCTGGAGACCTCCTTCGAGACCTGCGCTGCGCTCCGGCACCTCAGGATGAGGGGACAGGCGGGATCAGGCCGGTTGCCCCACATCTCCGCCCATGCTGCAAACACGCATGAGCGCCACGATCCTGACCCTCGCCGAGACCAGCGACTTCCTTGATCGCGAATTCCCGCAGATGCAGGCGGGCGGGCGCGCCTACCATCTTGAAGAGGTTGGCCCGCTCTCGGCGCGGATGCGGCTGGAGGCCCACGAGCGCTTCCTGCGCCCCGGCGCGACCGTGTCGGGGCCGGCCATGATGGCGCTCGCCGACTACGCCCTCTATGCGGCGATCCTCGCCAATATCGGCCCGGTGGCGCTCGCCGTGACGACGAGCCTGAGCTTCAACTTCCTGCGCAAGCCCGCCTCGGGGGATCTCGTGGCGGAATGCCGCCTGCTCAAGCTCGGCCGGCGGCTGGCCGTCGGTGAAGTGCTGATCACCGCCGCCGGCAGCCCGGACCTCGTCTGCCACGCCACCGGCACCTACTCGATCCCGCCGCGCTGATGAGGCCTCGAGCCGTCATTGCGAGCGGAGCGAAGCAACCCAGGGCTGCGGGACACCCGACAGCGGGGCGCTGCGGGATTGCTTCGCTCCGCTTGCAATGACGAAGGCTTTCGGATCAGCCGGCTCGCGCCTCGCTGAGCCGAGCGGCGTAGCGGGCGATCAGGTCGACCTCCAGGTTGAGCCGATCTCCCGCGCGCCGCTCGCCCCAGGTGGTGACCTGCAGCGTGTGGGGGATCAGCAGCACCGAGAACAGGTCGTCCCGGACCGAATTCACCGTGAGCGAGGTCCCGTCGAGGCAGACCGAGCCCTTCTCGGCGATGAACTTGGCCAGGTTCCAAGGCGCCCGCAGGGTGAAGCGCTCGCTGGTACCCCAGGCGTCGGCCGTGACGGACTCGCGTTCCACGATCTCGGCGAGGCCATCGACGTGGCCGGTGACCAGATGGCCGCCGAGCTCATCGCCGATCTTCAGCGAGCGTTCGAGGTTGATCCGCATGCCCGCGACCCAGGAGCCCACAGTGGTGCGCGCCAGGGTCTCGGCGGCGGCGTCCACCGCGAAGACACAGCCGCCCTCGGCCGGCTCCACCGCCACCGCCGTGAGGCACGGGCCCGCGCAGGCGATCGAGGCGCCGAGCGCGATCGTCGCTGGGTCGTAGGAGGCGCGGATCGCGATCCGGCGCAGGTCGCCCTCGCCCGCGATCGAGACAACCGTGCCGATGGCGCTGACCAACCCCGTGAACATCGCTTACGTCCTGTTGCGTTCGTAGGTCACGGCCGCGTCGGGCCCGAGCTGCGACCGCTCGCCCTCGCGGAAGCGGTCGCTCGCCAGCGCCTCCGCCAGGACCGGCCCCAGCGCCGGCAGGCCGCCCGCTGGCCCCAGTTCCACCGGCCCGGTGACCAGCGTGCAGGCATCGATCAGATCGGCCCGCGCCAGCGCCTCCGCAAGGTGGGGGCCGCCCTCGCTGCACAGGCGCGTCAGGCCACGCTCGCCGAGATGCGCCAAAGCTGCCGGGAGATCGATCCCACCGGCCGCGTCCGCCGGCACGGCCGCGACCTCGACGCCCAGGGCCTCCAGGGCGCGCCGCGCATGGGCCGGGGCCGAGCGGGTGGTGAGCACCAGGGTCGGCGTGTCGCGGGCCGTCCGGGCGAGCACGCTGGCCGGGGAGAGCCGCAGATGCGTGTCGAGGACGATCCGTAAGGGCGAGCGCGCCGCCAGCCCCGGCAGCCGCACGGTCAGCGATGGGTCGTCGGCGCGGGCGGTACCGATGCCGATCAGGATCGCGTCCGCATGGGCCCGCCAGAGATGGACCGCCCCGTCCGCCACCGGCCCGGTGATCCGCAGGCGCTCCGGCCCGGCGGCCGCGCAGAAGCCGTCGCGGGTGCGGGCGAGCTTCAGGTGCAGGGCCGGCCGGCCGCGTGTCACCCGGGTGATATGGCCGACATGGTCGCGCCCCGCCGCGTCCCGCAACAGCCCGGTCTCGACCGTGACGCCGCCGGCCCGCAGCAAGGCGTGACCGCGGCCCGCCACGCGCGGGTCCGGATCCTCGATCGCGCTGACCACCCGGGCGATCCCCGAAGTCAGGATCGCGTCGGTGCAGGGCGGCGTGCGGCCGTGATGCGAGCACGGCTCTAGGGTGACGTAGAGGGTCGCGCCGCGGGCAGCGTCGCCCGCGGCGGCGAGCGCCAGAGGCTCGCCGTGCGGGCGCCCGCCCGGTGCCGTCGCCCCCGTCCCGAGGATCCGCCCCGTCCCGGGTTCGACCACGACGGCGCCGACCGACGGGTTCGGCCAAGTGGTGCCGAGCCCGCGTCGGCCCAGCGCCAGGGCGAGGCGCATGAAGTTCGTGTCGTCGCTCATGAGCGGCCGGCGCGGCGGCGTCCCGATGCTTCGGGCTCCGGCTCGACCTCAGGTCCGGGCGCGGCCGCCGGAACCAGGGTGCCGTCGCTCAGCGTGCCGAGCAGGTCCTCGAAATCCTTGGCCTCGCGGAAATTCTTGTAGACCGAGGCGAAGCGCACGTAGGCGACATCGTCGAGACCTTTGAGTCCCGCCATCACCAGCTCGCCGATCGCCTCGGAGGTCACCTCCGGCTCGCCCGCACTCTCGAGCTGCCGGGTGATGCCGCTGACCAGCCGCTCGATCCGCTCGGGATCGACGGCCCGCTTGCGCAGAGCCACGTCGATCGAGCGCTGGAGCTTGTCCCGGTCGAAGGGGACACGCTTGCCGGAGCGCTTGAGCACCACGACCTCGCGCAGCTGCACCCGCTCGAAGGTGGTGAAGCGGCCGGCGCAGTCGGGACAGACCCGGCGGCGCCGGATCGCGGCGCCGTCCTCGGAGGGCCGCGAGTCCTTCACCTGGGTCTCGGAGCCGCCGCAATAAGGACACCGCATGGGTTTCGCACTCGGGCATGGAAACGGCCGCGGACCGGTTGGGTCCGCGGCCGTTTCCTAATCCACTCGGGGGCGGGCCGGAAGGCCGCCCCGCTCGGGCCCCGCTTGGGCCTCAGCCGTAGATCGGGAACCGATCCGTCAGTGCATGGACGCGGCGCTTGACGTCGGCCTCGACCGCGCTGTCACCCGCCTCGCCCTTGGCGGTGAGCCCGTCAAGCACCTCGACGATGAAGCCGCCGATCTGCTTGAACTCGGCGACTCCGAAGCCGCGGGAGGTGCCGGCCGGGGTGCCGAGCCGGATGCCCGACGTGATGGTCGGCTTCTGCGGGTCGAACGGCACGCCGTTCTTGTTGCAGGTGATGTCGGCCCGCGACAGCGCGGCTTCCGCCGCCTTGCCGGTCAGGCCCTTCCGCTGCAGGTCGACCAGCATCAGGTGGTTGTCGGTGCCGCCCGAAGTGATGTCGTAGCCGCCCGAGATCAGCGTGTCGGCGAGCGCCTTGGCGTTCTCGACCACCTGGCGGGCGTAGATCTTGAACTCGGGCTTGAGCGCCTCGCCGAAGGCCACGGCCTTGCCGGCGATGACGTGCATCAGCGGGCCGCCCTGGAGGCCGGGAAAGATCGCCGAGTTGAACTTCTTGGCGAGCGCCTCGTCGTTCGTCAGGATCATGCCGCCGCGCGGGCCGCGGAGCGTCTTGTGGGTCGTGGTGGTGACCACATGAGCGTGCGGGAACGGCGACGGATGCACGCCCGCCGCGATCAGACCAGCGAAGTGGGCGGCGTCGACCATGAAGTAGGCGCCGACCGAGTCGGCGATCTCGCGGAACTTGGCGAAGTCCCAATGGCGCGGGTAGCCCGAGCCGCCGGCGATGATCACCTTCGGCTTGTGCTCCTGCGCAAGCTGGGCGACCTGCTCCATGTCGATCCGCTGGTCGTCACGGCGCACCGTGTAGGAGACCGGCTTGAACCACTTGCCCGAGACGTTCGGCGGGGCGCCGTGCGTCAGGTGGCCGCCCGCGGCGAGATCGAGGCCGAGGAACGTGTCGCCGGGCTGCATCAGCGCCAGGAACACGCCCTGGTTGGCCTGGGAGCCCGAGTTCGGCTGCACGTTGGCGAAGCCGCAATCGAACAGGCGCTTGGCGCGCTCGATGGCGAGGTCCTCGGCGATGTCCACGAACTGGCAGCCGCCGTAGTAGCGCCGGCCCGGATAGCCCTCGGCGTACTTGTTGGTCAGCACCGAGCCCTGCGCCTCCAGCACGGCGCGGGAGACGATGTTCTCCGAGGCGATCAGCTCGATCTCGTGCTGCTGGCGGCCGAGCTCCTTGGCCACCGCCTCGGCGATCTCGGGATCGGCCTCGGTCAGCGGGGCGGCGAAGAAGCTGTTGGAGAAGTGCTTGTCGGCGGCGGTACCGGCGCTCATGGTCAGCCTCTGTTCTGGTAGGGGCGATGCCCGGCCTTTCGTCGGCGTGCACGGGCGGGCGTTGAAGGTGGGATTCCTACACGCGCGACGCGTTCAGGCCAAGCACAGGCATTTTGGGCGCGCACAAAGAATAATTTGCCGCAGGTTGGGTTTGTCCGGACCGTCGGATGTTCCGGACTGCCGTGGACGGGTACATGCCGGCAACCTGGGAAGGCGGCGAGGTCGGGTTCGAGTGCTCGGTCATTCCCCTTTCTGACCTGACGGAAACTTACCCGGAGATCGATTTCGGGGGCATGGGCTTGCGTCCCTGCGTTCTACGTCTCCACGTTTCCGGGCTGCGCCGTTGCCTGGATGGCGGTCGCCGCCCGCGTGAACCGATTGGGCGGCATCGCCTCCGATCCACAGGGGGTCAGCTTGATCGCCGCCGAGGATGCGATGCGCTCCGCCCACGAAGCCTTGACCAGCCTCGTGCGGGAAGAGGCTTCATCCGGCAGCACTCCGCCCGGCGGAGGCCGATCCGGAAGCCGGTCTCCGGATCTCTGTCAGCCCTGCGCCGAGAGGTTCGTCTCGATCAGCACGGTCTCGGTCTCGAACATCGCGGCATGCCAAGCCCCGGCGGGGAAGTGGAACACGCTGCCGGCGGAGAACGGCTTGCGGCCCTGCTCGGTCTCCAGGATGCCCGACCCCGAGATGACCTGCACGAACTGCTCGTGCCCGTGGCTGTGGCGCGAGGCCGAGATGCCCGCCGGCACCACCACGCGCACGAGGCTGGCGCCCGTGCCCGGAATCGTGCGCTTGGCAACGCCGTTCTCGGCAACGCTCTCCGCGCACTCGGCCCAGGCGGTCAGGTGGTCGGTCATCGTCGGATCTCGTGCGCGGCAGGACATGCCGTCCGGGCCCATCGGGTCAACGGCACCCTGAGGCCGCGACCCCGCGTCAACCGGTCCCGCCGGACGGCCGTCCGCGCCGGGGCTTGGGCGCCGCCGGATCGGGGGATGGGGAAGCGGGCGGGCCGCCCTGGGGCGCCGCGCCGGCCGTCGCGCCGGTCGAGGGCCAGAAGGTCTCGAACAGCTCCTGCATCGCCCGGATGTTGTTGCCCTGCACCTCCGCGCCGGTGCGGAGCATCTGGTGGAGCATGTCGGAGCCGGCCTCGCCCGCCTTGACCTCGGGAGGCTTGGGGGCTGGCTTCGGAGCGGGCGCCGCCGCCGCGGGCAGGAACGCCTTCGCCATCTCGGCCCAGGCCGGACCGAACGGGAACGGCACGGGCGGGGGCGGCGCGCTCGGCTGGGCGTGGACGGGGGCGGCCTGCGGCTGGTTGAGCATCACGTGCACGATGCTCGCCACCACGGCGCCCGCCATCATCGGCAGCATCTGGCGCAGGACCTGGGCGCCGACGCCGCTCGTGGCCGAGGCCTGTTGCAGCACGGCCTGCATGAGCTGCGCCGAGCCGAACATCTGGCCAAGCGCCTCGAGCCCCTGCGGTGCCGCGGGCCGAGCCGCCTCGGGCAGGCCGAACATCCGGGTGAAGCTGCTCGGGTCCATGCCGACGCTGCGCTGGAGGCCGAGCGTCAGGGCCGGCATCAGCGCCTGGAAGGCGCGGGCCGTCTGCTCGGTCGTCAGACCGAATTGCTGGGCCATGGCCTGAATCCCGGCCTCGCCCTGCGCCTGGAACATCTCGAGCGGGTTGAACATGAGGCCTCGATCCTGCCCCGGTCGGACCGGCCGGGACAGGGCATCGTGACCGTTTGCGCAGGGAAATACCAGTTCTGACCCGCGAAACCTGTGTCCGGCCCCCGCGCCTTCAGCTCAACGGCTCGGGATGGGCGTGGCCCGGCGGCAGCGGCGCCGCCCGCTGGGACGCCTCTGCCGCGCTTTGAGGTTCGCGCCGGGGCGGACCGCCCCCCTCCAGCCGATCGACCGTGCGACGGGCGAGCAGGATGCCGAGCACCCCGAAGACCAGCGAGCCGAGCCCCATGCCGGCCACCACGCCCCGGGGCCCGAAGAGCGACGCGCCGAGCATCGCGGGTGGGATGGTGCCGAGCGTCGCCCGCCCCCAGTTCAGCAGCGTCGAGCGTAAGGGAAAGCCGAGATTGTTGAAGGCGGCGTTGCCGAGGAACAGCAGCCCGTTGAAGAACCAGATCGCGCCGCCGACGAGGCAGAAGAAGCCGAACAACTCGGCCGCGACCCCGTGCAGGCCGAACAGGGCCGCCAGCCAGCCGCGGGCGAGCGCCAGGACGAGCCAGACCACCGTCACGTAGGCCAGCGTCACTCGGACCGAGTCCCGCAGGACGCCGCGCATCCGGTCGAACCGGCCCGCGCCCCAGTTCTGCGCCAGGATCGGACCGATCGCGCCCGAGAGAGCGAACAGGCCGCCGAAGGCCACCGGCGTCAGACGATCGATCACCGAGGCGGCCGCGACCGCGTCTGCTCCGTAGCCGGCAAAGAGGCGTGCCAGGAAGGCGCTCGCCACCGACGGCGCGAGGTTGGTGAGGATGGCCGGTCCCGCGACCGTCGACAGGGCGGCGGCATCGGAGGGCAGGTCGGCGAGGCGCGGCCGCCCGAGAAGCCCGTGGCCGGCAACGCCGCGGATTCCGACCGCAACGAAGGTGGCGCGCGCCAGGCAGACCGTGATCGCCGCGCCTCCCACGCCGAGGCCGGCCCCGAAGATCAGCAGCGGATCGAGGAAGGCCGTGATCACCGCGCCCGCCAGGGTGACCAGCATCGCCTGCCGAGCCTCGCCGACCGCGCGCAGCAAGCCGGTGAACAGCATGCCGGCGGCGAGCAGCACGTTCGACGGCAGGGTGATGTGCAGGAACAGGCGCGCCACGCTCAGGACCTCGCCGCTGGCGCCGATCAAGGCGAGGAGCGGGTCGGCGAGCGCGGCGATCAGCACCGCGATCAGGGCAGAGACGAGGCTGCCGAGCACCAGCGCGGACGTCGCGAAGCGGCGCGCCGCCGCCGGGTCGCGCGCGCCGACCGCCTTTCCGACCAGCGCCCCGGCGGCGATCATCAGGCCGATATTCACCGCCGTGGCGAAGAACTGCACGATTCCCGCGAAGCCGACCGCGGCCGTCAGGTTCGGGTCGCCGAGCCGCGAGACGTAGAACAGCGACAGCAGGTCGACGACGAAGATCGCCATCAGCCCGACCGAGCCGGTCGCGGCCATCACGATCACGTGCCGGAGGATCGAGCCCGTGACGAAGCGGCCCGTCCCGGCCGCGGGGGCCCCGTCAGACATCCGCGCCGTCACGCATCCCGGGCGCTGCCTTCGGACTCCAGTTCCGCGTCCGGATCGCCCTCGGCGTCCGCACCATCGGTCTCCTGCGGGGCGAGGGCGGGTTTCTCCAGGAGCCGCTCGGCCGCCTCGCGCCGGTCGCTGCCCACGAGGTCGCGGGTTTCGGTGCTCAGGGCCCGGGCGGGCCGCACGGGGACGGTCAGCGGCTCGGGCTTGAGGCCGGCCGCGGCCCCGCGCATCCAGCTGGACCCGTCCGGCAGGGCGCCGGCCTGCTGCAGCACGAGGCGGGCGATGTCGCGCTTGCGCACATCGTCGGCCCGCGCCGCGGCCGCCTCCGGCGACAGCCCGAGGCCCTCCAGGGCCGCCCGACCGAAGGCGAGGGCGGATTCGGAGGTCTCGCGGATCTGGTAATCCACGTCCCGGTTCATCAGCTCGACCGCGTGCAGGCGGTCGTAGGCGCGCACGAAGGTGCGCACGCTGGCGAATTCCTCGTGCACGATGTCGACGATCTTGAGGGCGCCCTCACGGTCGTCGGCGCAGATGCAGACCAGCTCGACCCGCCCGATCCCGGCGGCCCGGAGCACGTCGAGCCGCGTGCCGTCGCCGTAATAAATGCGGAAGCCGAAGCGCGTGGCGGCGCGCAACTGCTCCACGTCCTTGTCGATCACCGTGACGGGGATGCCCTCGGCCAGCAGTACCTGCGTCAGCACCTGCCCGAACCGCCCGAAGCCGATCACCAGCACCCGGGCGTCGCCGCTCTCGGCGAGTTCGGAGGCGGGCTCCTCAAGGTCGTGCGTGGTCCGCGCGTTGCGCCGCTCGATCAGCTTGTCGAGGCCCTTCGCGGCGATCGGCCCGATCAGCATCGTCAGCGCGGCCAGCGCCACCGCGAAACGCGTCGCCTTGGCGCCGGTGAGCCCGAGTTCCTCGGCCTGCGGGAGAAGCACGAAGGCGAACTCGCCCGCGGGCGCCAGGACGGCGGCGCCGCGCAGCGCCCCGAGTGTGTCCGAGCCGAACAGCCGGAACAGGCCTGCCACCAGCGCGACCTTGACGAGGATCGCCGCCAGCGTCGCGCCGAACAGGGCCGGCCAGACCTCGCGCACGAGGGCGCCGTCGATCGACATGCCGACGCTCATGAAGAACAGGCCGAGCAGCATGCCGCGGAACGGCTCGATGTCGGCCTCGAGCTGGTGGCGGAAATTCGACTCGGCGAGCAGGATGCCGGCAAGGAACGCGCCCATGGCCATGGACAGGC
Organism: Methylobacterium sp. FW102-HT35C08; assembly: GCF_058790235.1. Lineage (NCBI taxonomy): Bacteria > Pseudomonadati > Pseudomonadota > Alphaproteobacteria > Hyphomicrobiales > Methylobacteriaceae > Methylobacterium > Methylobacterium sp. FW102-HT35C08. The sequence goes on from NZ_JBYTCL010000002.1 coordinate 5,475,203, forward strand.
CAACCTGCTCCATCAGCAGCGCCGTGCCGAGCACCACCAGCAGGGCTGCGGCGGTCATCACCTCGCGGGCGCCGCTCGCGGCCAGCAGCCGGAAGAACGGGTTGAGGCCGTAGCGGCCGACCAGCACCACCGTGAGGATCGCGGCGAGCGCCTTGCCGGTCGAGGCGGCGGCCTCGCCGAGCCACGACGCGTCGGTCGCCTCGCCCGCCGAGGCCAGCAGCGGCATCAGCGCCAGGATGCCGACCACCGACAGATCCTGGAACAGCAGCACCGCGAAGGCGCGGCCGCCATAGGCGCTGCCGAGGTCGCCCCGCTCCTCCAGGAGTTGCAGCGCCACCGCGGTGGCCGAGAGCGCCAGGGCGAGGCCGATCACCGCGGCGGCGCCGAGAGCGAGGCCGGCCAGCACGCCGGCACCGCCCAGCACCAGCGCGCAAACCACGAGCTGCGCGGCGCCGAGCCCGAAGATGTCGCGGCGCATCGAGACGAGCTGCGACAGGTGCAGTTCCAGGCCGACGATGAAGAGCAGCAGCACCACGCCGATCTCGGCGACGCTGGCGGCGGTGTCCGGCTCGGCGATCAGCGACAGGCCGGACGGCCCGATCAGCACGCCGGCCACGAGGTAGCCGAGCACGGCGCTCTGGCCGATCAGCCGGAACACCGGCACGCCGATCACGGCCGCCGACAGGAAGGTCAGGACCGGCGGCAGGAAGCTCGCATGTTCGACGGGGCTCGCCATGAAGATCGTCCTGGCGGTTCTTCTAAGCTTCGCGCGCGTGGAGCACCCGCTTAGCGCGCGCGGCGCCGCGATGCGAGCCGTGCGCGGGTGCCGTTCGGCACCAACGGGGCTTCTGCGTGCCGCGCGTTCAGCCCAGAAGGCGCGGGCGGGCCCGCCGCGAGCCGTCGATGAACTCGAATCCGCCGGCCGCGCTCAGCATGTGCAGGCGCGAGCCGGGCCAGGCGGCCCCGGGCTCGAGGCGCGTCTCGACCTGCTGCGCGTAGCCGCCCTCGTCGAGGCGCAGGATCCGGGCCAGGCCGAGTGCCGCGCCGTAGCCGCCGCGGCAATCCTGGACCGGCCTGATCAGGGCGCCGTCCCGTTCCACGATCGCGCCGGCCGCGCGGGCCGAGCCGACATCGATCAGCACCGGGTTGCGCCGGTGCGGGATCCAGGGACCGCGGAAATCCAGCGCGTGCCAGAGATGCAGGGTGTCGGAGTAGCTGCCTCCGCCGGCCCGGACCGTGGCGAACAGCCACCAGCGGCCACCGTGATGCAGCAGCGTCGCATCGCTCGCCACGACCCCGTCCACCAGAACCCGCTCGTGGACCCAGCCGCGCGGGAAGGCGGTGGCCCGGTAGAGGTCGATCGTCCCCGAGGCGTGGGATTCCGGGATCATCCAGACCTGCCCGTCCGCCTCGAACACGAACGGGTAGGAGAGGTGAGTCTCGAGTTCCAGGACCGGCTCCGGCCGCCCCTGCGGGCCGTCGGCCGCGAAGCGCACCGCCGAGATCACCCCCTTGCCGCGGCGATAGTCGAACTCCTCGACGAACAGGGTCACGTCCCCGTCCCGGGCGATGGCGAAGGGGTCGGCATAGAAGCGGCGCCCGTCGTCGGGCAGGTCGATCCAGCCGCCCTCCGGGTGATGGCGCAGGTCGATGAGGTCGGGGCCGGCGAGCCGGCGCCAGCCGACTCGCCATTGCGGCCGGTGGAAGCAGAGGGCGTAGAGCCTGCGGGCAATCTGCCGGGCGAGCCCCTCGGCGGCGCGCCGGCCGACCCCGAGGCCGCCGAGGTCGAAGGGGCTACCGGGCTGCAGCGGCGCCTCGGTCCCGTCGGGAAGCCGGGTCGCGCGCGCGCCGTCGAGGGCGGCCACGATCAGCGTGATGGTCCGCGCAAGGTAATCCTCGAAGGCGGCCAGCATTACGGTGTGCGATTCCGCGCCGAGGCGCCCAACCGCCACCGGAGCGCCGTCCGGCCCGCGCAGGGCCGCCACCGGCGCGCGCTTTCCGAACAGGGCGGCGAGAAGGCCCGCCTCGCCCGGCACCCCGTCGAAATCGAGCCGCCACGTCGCGGCTTGGGCCGGATCCGCGGGGGTTTCCGACAGGTCGAGGACGATCTCGCCGTCGGCCGCTCCGGGGCCGGCCTCGTAGGACGCGAGGGCGACCGGCTCGGCCGCGGTCGCCAGGCCGGGCCGCGGCAACCCGTGGATCGCGGCTTCCAGCCGGAACAGCAGCTCCGCGTTCGGCGGCAGGCCGCCCGCATCCTCGGTCCAGGCGATCCGGATCCGGCGGTCGGGTCGCTGCCCGAGCTGGTCGAGGAGGCGGATGTGCCAGCCGCGCAGAGACCTGCGGTTGAGCCGCACGGTGACCACCCGCACGATGGGGCAGGATTCAGGGATCCGCGTCTCCGAATGGGCCGGAGCCCGGCCGCCGCCGGCTTGAGGCCGATCCGTGCCGCCGATCGTCCGCTCCATCAGCAGGGAAGCCTCGCCCCCGACACCCCGGTTTTCGTAACGATGTTCACGGCGACCGGGATCCTGAAAGCGCCCGCCGACACCGCCGATACGGTCGCTGCAGGCTCGAAATCTGTTGCTCGACGGCACGATCAAGCAAGAGGGGCTGGGAGTCTACCGGTACAAGCCTGCCATGCGGACGGATTTCTGCTGACATCATCGAAAAGGGTCGGGTTTTCTCCGCTCTGGTAAATCCCCGTTACAGCAGCGTGATACCGTGTCGCGCGGTCGTCGGCGCCCAGCCCGGGAACCCCCCGTTCGGCTTGGCCGTTCGCTATCGAAGACGTGATGTGGAGAAGGACATGATGCGCAAGACGCTGGCGGTGCCGTTCGCGGCGATGCTCCTCGCCGCCGTCCCGGGTGGGGCCTTCGCCTTCGGGGGTGGCGGCGGTGGCGGTGACAGCGGCAGCGGGCTCTCGCCCTACGCGGCGCTCAGCGGCAATGACCGCTCGGCGGGCGTCAACAACGGCAATTACCGCGATCCCGCCCTCGACCCGTACATCCGGGCCTACGATCCGGAGGCCGCGGCCCGCTACGCCGCCCCGCCGGCCGCCCAGCCGCGCCTGCGCATGCGGCCGTATTACGGCTACCCATATTGAGGCGCTTCTGACGGATCCCGCCGGGTCCTCCCGCGAGGGCCCGGCATCCCTGGCTCTCAGGAACGCTCGGTCTTCGTCGCGGTCCGGACGCGCTTGAGCGTCCACTGGCCGCCCGACGGCTTGCAGCCGGTGCCGCGCACGAACCGGCTCCGGCCCGGCGCGACTACCGAGGCGAGGAAGTTGCGGCAGATCAGGTCCTCGGCGACGTAGGGCAGTCCGGTCGGATTGACGGTCCCGTGCAGGCCGCTCTCGGGATTGTCCCACTTCACCGGACGCCCATTGCCCTGTGGGTCCAGCGCGACGCCCAAGGCCGCGCGGGCGCGGCGCCAATCCTCCTCGGCGAGATCGTCCCCGAAGCTCATGGGGCGCTTCTCGATGCTGCCGGTGACGACGGGCTCCTCGACCACCCGCGGCGCCTCGGCGACCTCGCCGCGGAACACGAGCAGCGGCTGGCTGCATCCGCACAGCGCGACCATCAACGACAGGGCCGACAGGGACGCGACGATGTGCGACCGCCGGCTCGGCTCTTTACACGCGCATCGCCGCATTACACCTGACTCACGACGGGCTTTCCGCTCGACCGAACATGCCGATGTCGGTGCCCCCTCAGGCCCCTGGACGCGGCAGGCAGGAGTCTTGGCGTGGATCAGTTAAGGACCGATGACCCGATGCGTGCGGACTTCACGCTGAGCGAAGATCCGGTTGCGCTGTTCGCCGCCTGGATGAAGGAGGCCGAGGCCGCCGAGCCCGAAGATCCGAACGCGATGGCGCTCGCCACCGCCGGGTCCGACGGGCTGCCGGACGTGCGCATGGTGCTGCTCAAGGACTTCGATGCGCGCGGCTTCGTGTTCTACACCAACACCCAGTCGACCAAGGGCGAGGAATTGACTCAGAATCCCCAGGCCGCGCTTGTGCTGCACTGGAAGAGCCTGCGCCGGCAGGTGCGGGCCCGGGGCCCGATCGAACCGGTGACGCCGGAGGAGGCGGACGCCTATTTCCAGAGCCGCCGCCGCGAGAGCCGGCTCGGCGCCATCGCCAGCCAGCAATCGCGCCCGCTTGCCGACCGCGACACCTTGATGAGCGCCGTGGCGGCGTTGTCGGAGCACTACGGGGACGGTCCGATCCCGCGGCCGGCGCACTGGACCGGCTTCCGCATCGCGCCGGTGAGCATCGAGTTCTGGCAGAACGGCGATTTCCGCCTGCACGACCGGGTCCGCTTCACCCGGACGGGTGAGGGCTGGAGCCGCGCGCGGCTGTATCCGTAGCCGCGTCATCCCGGGGCCGCGGACCGGAGCCCGGGATCCAGGCCCGCCGACGCGGGACGGCTCGGCACCGACAGAGGCTCTGGATTGCCCGCCTTCGGCCCTGCCCCTCCGGATTCGGGCTCGTCGGCGGCGCCCCGGAACGACGGCGCTGACCAGACCCGTTAGGTCTGGCGGTCGTGGCAAAATCTGGCGGTCGTGGCAAAAGAAGACACTCGTGCCCCGGGCAGCACGTTGCGCGCCGGGCGGGGGCTGGATTGCTTCGCTCCGCTGGCAAAGTCGGCCAACGGCGATCGGTCTGAACGCAAAAGAGCCCCGGCAGGGCCGGGGCTCTCGCTTCGCGTGGAGCGGTGCGACGAGGCTCAGGCCTCCTCGCCGTCCTTCTTCTCGCCGTCCTCGGCGGCCTCTTCGGCCTTGTCATCGGCAGCCTCGGCCGACTGCGCCTCGGCGATTGCGGCCTCCTCGGCCTCCACCTCGGCGCCCAGCACGGTCGGCGGCACAATGTTGGCCACCGGGTCGGTCGGCGCGCCGGTATGGGTGCCGGCCGGGATCTTGATGTCGGAGACGTGGATCACGTCGCCGATCTGGCGGCCGGTCAGGTCGACCTCGATGGCGTCCGGAATCTGGTCCGGGGCGACGTCGAGGGTCAGCGTGTGGGCCACGATGTTGAGGGTGCCGCCGAGCTTCTTGATGCCGGGAGCCGCGTCCTCGTTGACGAAGTGCACCGGCACCTCGACCGTGACGGTCTGACCCGAGACGACGCGCAGGAAGTCGACGTGCAGCGGCACGCCGCTGACCGGGTCGAGCTGGAAGTCGCGCGGGATCGCGCGAACCTTCGTGCCGCCGGCGTTGATCTCGAACAGCGTGGTCTTGAAACCGCCGGCGTAGATCAGGGTGCGGGTGCGGATGAGGTCGACCGCGATGGATTGCGGCGGCTGGCCGCCCCCGTAGATGACGGCGGGAACTTGGCCCTGGCGACGAACGGCCCGGGCGGCCCCCTTGCCGACCCGGTCGCGTGCCACGGCCTCAAGCGTCTTCACAGCGCTCATGGCGTGATCCTTTACGATTGCTGGAGCCGGAACGCGAAAAAGCCGCCCGATGCGGACGGCTCACGACCTTCCCGGCGCGCCCCTGCCTCCAAGGGTGTCTCGGGGGCGCGCGGTGCGCATACACGGACGGGGGTAGATTGGCAATGTCGAGGCTCCATGGACCGATGGCGGGCCGGCCGCCCGGCCTTCCTCACATGCCGGACAGCGCCCGCCGTGCCCGGCGCTTCTGCAGCCACAGGGTCAGGACGAGCGCCGTGCCGATCACCAGGGCCGAGACGGCCGTGGTGACCGTACCGAGCGCGTAGATCTCCGGCGTCGTGACCGTGGTGGTCAGCCCCTGCAGTTCCAGCGGCAGGGTGTTGCGGCCGCCGATCGCCTGGCTGGTGCGGGCGAGCTCGTCGAACGACAGGGTGAAGCCGAACAGCGCCACGCCGACGAGGGCCGGTGCGAGGATCGGCACGACCACGTGCCGGAGCGTCTGCGGGCCGCTGGCGCCGAGGTCGCGGGCGGCCTCCTCGTAGGCCGGGTCGAACCGGTTGAACACCGCGAACATGATCAGCAGGCCGAAGGGCAGCGTCCAGGTGAGGTGCGCCCCCAGCGCCGAGGTGTAGAGGCCCATCAGCGTGCCGTGGTCCTGCAGGACCCCCCAGCCGGTGGCGGCGGCCAGCGCCTTGACGGCGTCGTCGAGGAGCCGGAACTCCAGGCCGATGCCCAGCGAGACCACGATCGAGGGCACGATCAGGCTCGACACCGCCAGGGCGAAGACGAGGCCGGCCCCGCGAAACCCCTTCCGGAAGGCGAGGCCCGCGTAGAACGCGATTCCCACGGTGAGCGCCATGACCACGAGGCCGAGGGCCAGGGAGCGCCGCAGCGCCGCCCAGATGTCGACCACGCCGACGCCTTCCCACAGCTTGGCGAACCAGTGGGTCGAGACGCCGTTCATCGGGAAGGTCAGGCCACCGGACGGGCCCTGGAAGCTGAGCGCCAGGATCGTCAGCGTCGGCCCGTACAGGAACAGGACGTAGAGGGCGAAGATCGCCGCCAGCAGGTAGAAGGCGCGTCCGCGGGGCTGGTCCATCGCTACAGCTCCCGCCGGAGATCGATCATCCGGGTGAGCCCCAGGATCATCAGCAGCACGGCGGCGAGCAGCACCACGGCGTTGGCGGCGGCGGCCGGGAATTGCAGGTAGGACATCTGCACCTGGATGACCTTGCCGACGCTGGCGATCTGCTGCCCGCCCATGACGCCGACGGTGACGAAGTCGCCCATCACCAGGGTTGTCACGAAGATCGTCCCGATGGCGATGCCGGGCTTGGCCAGCGGCAGGATCACGTTCCACAGGATCTGCGCGCCGGACGCGCCGCCGTCGCGCGCCGCCTCGACCAGCCGCCGGTCGATCCGCGCGAGGCTGTTGAAGATCGGCACGATCATGAAAACCGTGTCGAGGTGCACGAAGGCCAGGACCACCGCGAAGTCGGAGTAGAGCAGACCGTCGATCGGCGCACGGATCAGCCCGAGGGTGCGGAGCGTGTCGTTGACGAGGCCGTTGCGGCCGAGCAGCGGGATCCACGAGATCATGCGGATCACGTTCGAGGTCCAGAACGGGATCGTGCAGAGCAGGAACAGGCCCATCCGCACCGTGCCCGAGCGGATGTGGAAGGCCAGGAAGTAGGCGATGGCGAAGCCGAGCGGCAGGGTGATCGCCAGCGTCAGCACGACGAACTTCACCGTGGAGAGGTAGGTGCGCACCGTCGTGCAGAGGTCGGCCGACAGGCAGCCGTCGAAGACGTCGGCGTAGTTCTGCAGGGTCAGCGCCGGGATGATCTCGTACTCGTTGTACTCCCAGAGCGAGACGATCCCGGTGAGCACCAGCGGCACCACGAGGAAGACGAGGAAGACAAGGGCCAGCGGCGCGGCCTGGAGGTAGGCGAGGGCGCGGCGGGGCTGAAAGGGCGCGACGCGACTCTCCTCCCCCTTGTGGGGAGGAGCCGGAGGTGGGGGTGGTGCAGGATCGAGCGGTGCGGTGCCGTCTGCACCACCCCCACCCCTGCCCCTCCCCACAGGGGGGAGGGGAAAGGTGAGCCCGCTCACGCCGCGATGAACTCGTTCCACTTGCGCACCATGTAGGTGTTCTCGTCCATTACGGCGTTCCAGCAGGCGACCGCGCCCATCCGCGCCTCGAAGGAGCCGCCGTCGCGGGTGGCGCCGGCCTTCTCGATCAGGGTGCCGTCGGGGCCGAGGATGTCCTTCTCGGCCGGCTTGCCCTCCATCCAGAAAGCCCACTCGTAGGGCTGCATGTTCGCTTGGGCGGTCTCCATCACCGCCGAGTAGTAGCCCTGCCGGTTGAGGTAGGCCCCGGCCCAGCCGGATAGGAACCAGTTGATGAAGTCGTAGGCCGCGTCGAGCTTCCGGCCGCTCAGGGTCTTGGGGATGCCGAAACCCGAGGCCCAGGCCCGGTAGCCCTCCTTCAGCGGTTGGTAGGTGCAGGGCACGCCCTGCGCGCGGACCTTGGTGACGGCGGGCGACCACATCGACTGGATCACCGTCTCGCCCGAGGCCATCAGGTTCACGGATTCGTTGAAGTCCTGCCAGAAGGCGCGGAACTGGCCGGCGCGCTTGGCCTCGATCAGCACCTTGATGGTGCGATCGATCTCGGGCTTCGTCATGTTGCCCTTATCGCCGTAGGTGTAGTCACCGGTCGCCTCCACCACCATGGCGGCGTCCATGATGCCGATCGACGGGATGTTGAGGATCGAGGCCTTGCCCTTGAAGGCCGGGTTCAGGAGCTCCTTCCAGCTCGTGACGGGCACCTTGATCAGGTCCGGCCGGATGCCCAGCGTGTCGGCGTTGTAGACCGTGGGGATCAGCGAGATCCACTGAGTCTGTTCGCCGGCAAATTTCTTAGACTCCTGGCCTTCCAGGTAGAAGACCTTCTTGGGCGCGGTGCCCTGGTCGCCGATCTTCTTGCCCGCCACCTCGCCCTTGGTGAAAACGGAAGAAATCTTGTCGGCGAGGTTGATCCGCTTGGCGTCCATGCCCTGCAGGTTGCCCGAGGGCAGGATCTTCTTGAGGCTGAAATACTCGGTGTCGATCAGGTCGAAGGAGTTCGGCTGGGTGACCGCGCGCTTGGTCACCTCGTCGGTGACCACCGGGATGTACTCGATGGTCAGGCCCAGATCCTCCTTTACCTTCTTGGCGATGTCGGCGGACTGGTTCACCGCGGTGCCGAGGTAGCGCAGGGTCACGGGCTCGGCGGCGTGGACGGCCGGAAAGCCGGTCACCGGCGTCGCGGCCAGCGCGGCGGCCCCCTTCAGGAGCGTGCGTCGGCTCGGCGTCGAGGGCAGGTCCATGATCGTCTCCGTTACGCATCAAGGGGGTGGGCGGCGGACGCGTCCCAGCCGACCGGGATCATGTCGCCGAGGCGAAGCGGGCGGGCAGCGAAGTCCACGTCGCTGAGGATCGCCGTGAGGGCAGACGGGTTCTCGGGGATGCGCTCCAGCCCGTCGGCATCGAGGCCGACATGAACGCTGGTGCCCTGGTACTCGACCGCCACCACCCGGGCCGACAGCGCGGCGGGGCCGGCCCCGCCGCCGAGCCGCATCCGGTCCGCCCGCACGGCGACGAGCCCTCGGTCCAGGCGGATGACGTTGTGCCCGCCGATGAAGCGCGCGACGAAGGCGGTGGCCGGGCGCTCGAACACGGTGCGCGGGTCGGCGGCCTGTTCGATCCGGCCGGCATTCATCACCACGACGAGGTCGGAGAGCGCCATCGCCTCCTCCTGGCTGTGGGTGACGTGGATGAAGGTGAGCCCCAGCTCGGTCTGGATCCGCTTCAGCTCGACCCGCATCCGCACCCGCAGGAACGGGTCGAGGGCGGAGAGCGGCTCGTCGAGCAGCAGCACCTTCGGGCCGGTGACGAGGGCGCGGGCGAGCGCCACGCGCTGCTGCTGGCCGCCTGAGAGCTGCGCCGGCAGGCGCCCGGCGAGGTGGCCCATCTGGACGAGGTCGAGCATCGCCATCGCCTTGGCGCGGCGCTCCGCCTTGCCGATTCCGCGCATCTTGAGGCTGAAGGCGACGTTGTCGCGCGCGTCGAGATGCGGGAACAGCGCGTAGCTCTGGAACATCATGGCGGTACCGCGCTCGGCCGGGGCCGCGTCGCCCACCGCCTTGGGGCCGATCACGACGTCGCCGGCGCTCGCGCGCTCGTGGCCGCCGATCATCCGGAGCGTCGTGGTCTTGCCGCAGCCGGAGGGGCCGAGCAGGCAGCAATAGGCGCCGGACGGCACCTTCAGGTCGATGCCATCGACCGCAATGGCCGTGCCGTAGCGCTTGGTCAGGCCGATCAGCTCGACGTCCATGCGGTGCTCCCCCCGGAGGCTGCAGGCAAGCGGCGGGCCAGCGTGACCGTCAGGCCTCCCGCCGCTCGGCCGGGTCGACCGCCCGGTCGAGCACCCGCCCGCGGCCCGGCTCGGACAGGACCCGGCCGTCCTCGGCGATGACCTGCCCGCCCGCGATGGTCACCACCGGCCAGCCGGTGACCTCGAAGCCTTCCCACGGCGTGTAGTCGGAGCCGTGGTGCAGGTTCGCCTGGCGGATGGTCTCGCGCTTGTTGGGGTCCCACAGGGTCAGGTCGGCATCGAAGCCCGGGGCGATCGAGCCTTTGCGCGGGTAGAGGCCGTACAGCTTGGCGTGGTTCGTGGCGGTCAGCGCGGCGAACTGGTTGAGGCTGATCCGCCTCTTCGAGACGCCTTCCGAGAAGAACACCGGCAGCCGCGTCTCGATGCCGGGGATGCCGTTCGGGATCCAGCGGAAGGAGGTCTTGCCCCGCGGGTTCAGCTTGCCCTGCGGGTCGTCGTAGCGGAACGGGCAATGGTCGGAGCTGACCACGTCGAAGATCCCGCGCCGGATCCCTGACCAGACCGCCTCCTGGCTCTCGACGTCCCGCGTCGGCGGCGAGCAGACGTACTTCGCCCCCGCCATCGGGTCATCGTGGCCAAGCCCCTTCATGTCCTCGGCCGTCAGCGTCAGGTATTGCGGGCAGGTCTCGGCCCGGATCTTCAGGCCCCGTCCTTGAGCCCAGGCGATCTGCTCGGTGGCCTCGCGGCCCGAGACGTGGACGATCACGATCGGCAGGTCGATCAGCTCGGCGTGGCTGATCGCCCGGTGGGCCGCCTCCCGCTCGACGATCTCGGGGCGCGACAGGGCGTGGCCGTAGGGTTTGGTCTCGCCCGCCCGCTCCAGCCGCTCGCTGAGATAGCGGATCGCGTCGTAGCCCTCGGCGTGGACCATGACCCGGGCGCCCTGCCGCCGCGCGACGTGGAACACGTCGAGGAGCTGGCGGTCGTTCAGGACGAGGTCGTCGTAGGTCATGAAGACCTTGAACGAGGTGTAGCCGTCGGCGACCAAAGCCGGCAGCTCCTGGCCGAGCACCGCCTCGGTCGGGTCCGAGATGATCATGTGGATCGCCACATCGACGTGGCACTGACCCTCGGCCTTGGCCCGGTAGGCGTCGACGGCGCCGCGCAGGGAGGCGCCCCGCGGCTGGAGCGCGAAGGGCATCACGCAGGTGTTGCCGCCGGCCGCCGCCGCCCGGGTGGCGCTGGCGAAGTCGTCGGCCATGACGATGCCGGGGCCGGAATCCTGGGCGATGTGGACGTGGCTGTCGATGCCGCCGGGCAGGACCAGCAGGCCGGAAGCGTCGATTACCCGGGCGGCGTCGGCGATGCCCTCCGCCACCGCGACGATCCGGCCGCCGCGCACGCCGATATCGGCCCGGACCGTGTCGCTCGCCGTGACCACCGTGCCGCCCCGGATGGCAAGGTCGAATTCGGGCATGCCGCTCACTCCTCCGCGCCAACGGGCGCGCCGGGCCGATGCAGGGTCCGCGCCGATTCGGGCGGACGGGGTCGGCACGGCAGGAGGTCACAGGCGGCCGTTCGGGTCCAGCGGGCCGGGAGCGGCACGGCCTGACGCACGCGGTTCCAGCCGAATCCTTCGGCCGTCGTCGCTCTCCCGTCATCACGAGCGCAGCGAAGTGACCCAGGGTCGCGCGACGCGGGAAAGCGGAGCGCTACCCTGGATTGCTTCGCTCCGCTCGCAAGGACGATTGTCTCGCGGGGGGCCGTGCCGAACCCCGGCCGACAGGCCGCTGGATGAGCTGCCCGGACGCCTCATCCGAGGATCCGGCGCGCAGGCTCGACGGCGCCGCCGCGTGGAACTGCCGCCAGACGCGGCGCATGTGCCGGGCGGAGCCGAAGCCGGCCCGTTCGGCGACCTGCTCCAGGCCGAGGTCACTCTGGGCGATCAGATCCCGGGCCAGCGCCACGCGGGACCGGTTGATCGCGTCCGTCACGGTCATGCCGGCGTGGAGCCGGAACAGCCGCGCGAGGTTGCGCGGGCTCGCGCCCACGACCCGGCCGAGCAGCGCCGGCGACCAGTCCCGGGCCGGGTCGGCGGCGATCGCGTCCTGGGCCCGATGCACCGCCGGGTGCAGGTGGCTGCGCCCCTCGAGCCAGGGCGAGAGCTGGGGATCGTCGGGCCCGCGCCGCATGTACACGACGAGCGTCCGCGCGACGGCGACCGCCGTCGCCGGTCCCGCCCACTCCGCCACGAGGTGCAGCATCAGGTCGATGCCGGCCGTGACGCCGGCGCTGCTGAACCGGTCGCGGTCCTGGACGAACAGGCGGTTCTCGAGGAGCCGGGCCCGGGGCGCCGCCGCCATCAGCCGGTCGCAGCTGGCATGGTGGGTGGTGCAGGCGTAGCCGTCGAGGAGCCCGGCCCGCGCCGCCAGCAGGGCGCCCTCGCAGACGGTCGCGACGGTGTGGCCCGGCCGGATGAGGGCGCGCAGCCACGCGACGATCTCGGCCTCCGCGTCGGCGTCGGCTGCCGAGTCGGGCGCGTCGCCGAGCACCTGCGTCGCGGAGCCCGGCAGGAGCACAATTGTCCCGTCGGCTACCGTATCCGGCAGAGGTCCGGCACCGCCCAGGTCGAGCCCAATCGAGCAGCGGGTGAGCGCCCGCGGCGCCGCGTACGCCACCGCGAAGCCGACCCGGTCCTGGACGGTGCCGGCGATCCGCAGCACCTCCAGCGGGCCGGCGAGGTCGAGCAGCAGCGCGCGCGGCGGCAGGACCACGAGGACCGGGATGTGCCGCGCCGTCCCGCTCATGCGGCGACCGGCAGGTCTGGGCCGGCCAGCGCTTGGTCCACGGTGGCGATCCGGGCGAAGCGGTCGGTCAGCACCAGCTCGGTCCGGGCCTTGATGTCGTCCGCGCCGAAGCGGCGGCCGTCCGGGTGGATCATGGCGAAGGTCAGGGTGGCTTCCGTCACGTAGTCGACCTGCCAGCCGCTGTCGGAGGCGTGGCGGGCCGTGGTCTCGCAGCACTGCTCGGTCCGGATGCCCGACACGATCAGCCGGCGAGTGCCGTGCTGCGTCAGCCAGCCGGACAGGCCGGTCTCGACCAGGGCGCTGTGCCGGCGCTTGTGGAAGGTGGCCGTCGGCGCGATCACGATCGGTTCGAGGGTGCGGACATGGCCGGAAGCGATGGCGAACGGTCCGCTCTCGGCGACGTGGAAGACCTGCAGAACCGGGATCTGCCGCGCGGCGGCGCCGTCGATGAGTGCCTGCAGACGCTGGGTGAAGGGCGGGACATCGGCGTCGTTCCAGAAGGGCCTTTGCCGGAAGGATTCCTGGACATCGATGACCAGCAGCGCAACATCGGACATTTCGTGTTTCCCGCTCAGTAAAGCGAGCCGCAGCATTCACCGGTTGGACGCTGCGGGAAAGAAACCGCACCGCCAACCAGCGGACATATCCGGCCAATCTCCGACGCGCAGGAGCCGCCCATGACGGGACATCCCAAGACGATCTTCGTGCTGACCGGGGCCGGCGTCTCGGCCGAGAGCGGGCTCGGCACGTTCTGGGATCGCGGCGGCCTCTGGGCGCGGTTCGACCCGATGAAGCTCGCCACCCCCGAGGCCTACGCGGCCGACCCCGACACGGTGCTCGATTTCTACGATCATCGCCGCCGCGGCGTGGTCGCGGCCGAACCGAACGCCGCGCATCGCGCCCTGGCGCGGGCCGAGGCGCGGATCGCCGCGCGGGGCGGGCGGCTGTTTCTGTGCACGCAGAACGTCGACGACCTCCACGAGCGGGCCGGCTCGCGGGCGGTCACCCACATGCACGGCGAGTTGCTCAAGGCCCGCTGCTGCGCCTGCGGCGCCGTCACGCCGTGGCGCGCCGACCTGAGCCGAGCGGACAATTGCCCCGCCTGCGGCGCACCGGGCCGGATGCGGCCGGACGTGGTCTGGTTCGGCGAGATGCCGATGCATCTCGACGCGATCGAGGCGGCGCTGGCCGCAGCCGACCTGTTCGTGGCCGTGGGCACGTCGGGGGCGGTCTACCCGGCGGCGGGCTACGTGCGGCAAGCCCAATCTCTCGGCATCCCGACCTGCGAGATCAACCTCGAACCGTCGGACAACGCCGATGCCTTCGACGAGGCGCGCTACGGGCCGGCGAGCGAGGCGCTGCCGCGCTATCTGGCCGATCTTGGTCTGTGACGAGCCAAACTCCGGCAAGTCTCTGAAAGGACTGGATTTCTGATCCAGGTTTCAGCTGTCGCGGACGCGCGACAGCGTTTTGAGGCCCGCGAATCACGTCCGTGCGAGCTGTCAAGAACTGGTCGGGCAGTTGCCCACGGGTTACAACAGTCAAGCTCGGGATCGGCGTCGCGGCCTACCCGAGCGTTCGTTGAAGCCACAAGGGGAAGCAACTACCCATGCAGCACTTCACCGTAACCGACCGCGAGCGTGACACCGTCCTGGCGGCGCTGCGCTATTACCAGTTCTACCGGATGCAGGGGCATCCGTTCGATCCCCGACAGGATCACCTGATCGACACCATCGCCGGCCGGGCCGGCGATGCGCTGGACCTCGCCGAGATCGACGATCTCTGCGCCGGCCTGAACGGCAACCCGCACGCGCTCGGCGCCGCGGCCGCCTGAGCCCTCTCCGGGGCGGCCGATGCCGTCCCCGACTGCCCCGCGGCCGGTCCAGGGATGAGGCCGGAGGACGGGCCGCCTCCGAGATGAGCGGGTCACCGCCGCCGGAGCCGCGCTATCCTCACCGGGGCCGGGCATCTGCCCGATCGACACCCCGCCGACGCGCATTCGGGATCTCCCACGGCGCGTCGGCCCGACGGGCGGATCCGCACGACGGGCCCCCCGAAAGGCCGGTTTCGCGCGGCGTCGAAACGTGGCCTAACGGATGCGCGACGGCCGCAGGGCCGCGCCTTCCGGGAGCGCCGAGGCCGATGATGCGGACGGGTTCGCGACGGATCCGCCGCGGCGTGCTGCGGGGCGCCGGCCTCCTGCTCCTCGGGCTCGCGCCCGCCAAAGCCGAGCCCGTCAAGGCCGCGCCCGAGAGCGTCGCCACCGCGCTCATCGTCTCCGTGGACGTCTCGCAATCCGTCGACGACGCGCGCTTCCGGCTGCAGATGGAGGGCATCGCCGAGGCTCTGGAGGATCCGTCGGTCCTCGGCGCGATCACCGGCAATCCGGGCGGGATCCTGTTCGCGATGGTGACCTGGGCGGACCGGGCGGACCTCGCGGTCGGCTGGCGGCGGATCGCCGGCCGGGCCGACGCGGCCGCCGTCGCCGCGCTGGTCCGGGCCGCCCCGCGTCAGGCGGGCGAGTTCACCTGCCTCGGCCAGATGTTCCGCACGGTGACCGCCGCCGTGCTCCCGGCGCTGCCGGTTCCGGCCGAGCGCGTGGTGATCGACGTCTCCGGCGACGGGATCGACAACTGCACCGACGCCGACAGCCTCGCGGAGACGCAGCGGACGCTGCTCGACACCGGCGCGACGGTCAACGGCCTGACGATCCTGGTGCCGGGCGAGAACGACGTGGTGGGGGCCGGGGCCTGCCGGGCGCTCGGCTACGGCCTGCTCCCGACGCCGCTGCCGCAGGAGCGCCCGAGCCTGGAGCAATGGTACCGCGCCCACGTCATCGGCGGCCCGGGCGCGTTCCTGCTGGCGGCCGCCGGCTACGGCGACTTTTCGCGGGCGCTGCGGCGGAAATTCGTGATCGAGATCAGCGCGCTGGGTCGGTAGGGGCTCTTGCCCCGGGCGTACGTCACGCGGATCGAATCGCGCTTGCGGCCGGCACTGAGCCCACTGCGAGGGGCCGGCGTGGACCTGACGAAGGCTCCCGGTGTCGCTTCTCCCCGTGATCACGAGCGAAGCGAAGTGACCCAGGGCAGCGCGATCTCGGAAAGCTTGGCGTGACCCTGGGTTGCCTCACTCCGCTCGCAAAGACGGTGGGATCGAAGCAGACAACCAAAAAGCGTATCAGCGCCTCACGGCGCCTTCTTCAACTGCTGCTCGGCGCGGGTGAGCGCCGCCTCGCACGCCTTCGCGTCGCCCTTCTGATCCGCCGTGCGCGCCTCTTCCAGGGCGACCTTCGCCTGCTGGGCGGCGTCCGCCCCCTGGCCGGCCTGGGCCGACTTCTCCGGGGGCGCCTGCGGCGACTCGTTTGCCCGCTGTCCCTCCGTCCCGGTGAGCCCCTCGCCGCCGCGCTTGGCGGCGTTGCCCTGGCCGCTGGTGTTGGCCGAGATCGACTGGCTCACCTCGGACTGGACGCGCTTCGACACGCTGTCGATCCGGTCGCCGCAGGGCGAGGCGAGGGCGGGAGCCGCCGTCAGGATCAGGGTCAGGCAGGCCGTCAAGGCGGGACGCATCATCGGGTCGGGTACTTTCCAAAAAGAAGGGGCCGCGGGTTCCCCCACGGCCCCAACGTCTCGCGACGGGTGACGGTTCAGGCGCTCAGCTGATCGCGGATCGGCAGCTGCCGGACCCGGCGGCCGGTGGCCGCGAAGATCGCGTTGGCGATCGCCGGTGCCACCGGCGGCACGCCGGGCTCGCCGACACCGCCGAGCGGCCCGTCATAGGAACCGGTCGGCACGAGGTGCACGCGGACCACCTTCGGGGCGGCGTCGATCCGGAGGACCTCGTAGCCGTCGAAGTTGTTCTGCACCGCGCGGCCCTGCTTGAAGGTGATCTCGGATGTGAGCGCCAGCCCCATCCCCATGACCACCGCACCCTCCATCTGCGAACGGATGCGCTCCGGGTTCACCTGCGGCCCGCAATCGACCGCGATGTCG
The DNA here is from genome assembly GCF_058790235.1 of Methylobacterium sp. FW102-HT35C08. Taxonomy (NCBI): domain Bacteria; kingdom Pseudomonadati; phylum Pseudomonadota; class Alphaproteobacteria; order Hyphomicrobiales; family Methylobacteriaceae; genus Methylobacterium; species Methylobacterium sp. FW102-HT35C08. The sequence continues at coordinate 5,491,770 of NZ_JBYTCL010000002.1, forward strand.
ATCGCCTTCACCTTCACCTGGCCCTTGTCGTCGACCTCCACCTCGGCCGCCACCGCCGTGTAGGTGACGAAGCTGTAGTGGCCGGCGACGCCGAGGCCGCTGCCCTTGGGCATCTGCCGCCCCCAGCCCGCGCCCTTGGCGACCGCCTCGATCACGCCGCGCAGGCGGCCGGTCTCGATCGGGTAGCGCTTGGGATCCTCGCCGTAGTTCCAGACGTCGCCGATCTCGGTCGGGCTGATCTTGCGATCGGGTCCGATGAGGTCGAGCAGGTACTCCTTCGGCTCGCGGCCGGCGGCGTGCGCCAGCTCCGACACGAAGGACTGGATCGCGAAGGCGTGCGGGATGTTCGACACCGAGCGGAACCAGCCGATCCGGACATGGGCGGCGGCCTCGGGGTTCTCCAGCCGCATGTTCGGGATGTTGAGCGGCGTGTTGACCAGTCCCATCCCGAGCTCGAACGGCAGCTCGTGCTTCGGGTCGGGCGCGAAGATCGAGCCGATCGTCGGCGCCACCGAGCGGTGCAGCCACGCCACCGGCATGCCCTTCTCGTCGAGGCCGGCCTCCAGATGCTCCACCGAGATCGTGTGATAGAAGCCGTGGTGGAGGTCGTCCTCGCGGGTCCAGGCGAGCTTCACCGGCGCGCCGCCAACGGCCTGCGAGCAGAGCGCCGCCTCGACCACGTAGTCGGGCTTGGACTTGCGTCCGAACCCGCCGCCGAGCAGCGTCACATTCACCTTGACCTTGTCGTCGGGCAGCTTGAGCGCCTTCATCAGGCGGTCGTTGGCCGCCTGCGGACCCTGCACGCAGGCCCAGGCCTCGCAGAACCCGTCCTTCACGCGGGCGACCGCCGCCGGGGGCTCCATCGGCGCCTGGGCGAGGTGGGGCACGAAGTACTCGGCCTGGACGCGCGTCTTGGCCTTCGCCAGGGCGCCGTCGACATCGCCCTGCGTGCGCACGACCTTGCCGGGCTTGCGGGCGGCGGCCTCCAGCTCCTTGCGGAACGCGTCGGTGTCGTAACCGGCGTTCGGGCCGTCGTCCCAGGTGATCTTGAGGGCGTCCCGCGCCTTCATGGCCGACCACGTGTTCTTGGCCACCACCGCCACGCCGCCGAGTGGCATGAACTCGGACGGGATCTCGCCGCCGTCGATCTTGAAGATCTTCACGACGCCCGCGACCTTCTTGGCCTCGCTGTCGTCGAACGACTTCACCTTGCCGCCGTAGACCGGCGGACGCGCGACGACCGCGTACAGCATCCCGTCGAGCTTGGTGTCGAGGCCGTAGATCGCCTTGCCGGTGGTGATGTCGAAGTTGTCGATCAGCCCGACCTTGCCGGTGCCGATGTAGCGGAAGTCCTTGGGGTCCTTCAGCTTGACGTCGGTGGGCACCGGCAGCTCGGCGGCCGCCTGGGCCACCGCGCCGTAGCTGAGGGTGCGGCCCGACTTGGCGTGGCTCAGCGTGTGGTTGACCGCCGTCACCTCGGAGGCCGGCACGCCCCACTGCTTGGCGGCGGCCTGGATCAGCATCAGCCGCGCGGCGGCGCCGGCGTGGCGGAAATGCTGGAAGAAGTGGCGGGTCGAGCGCGAGCCGTCCGTGTCCTGGTTGCCGAAGCGGGTCTCGTCGCCCCAGGCCTGGACCACCTTCACCTTCGACCAGTCGGCCTCCAGCTCGTCGGCGACCGTGAAGGCCACCGAGGTGCGGATGCCCTGGCCCATGTCGGAGCGGTGGTTGGTCACCGTGACGGTGCCGTCCGGCGCGATCGCGACGAAGACCTTCGGATCGTCGCGCCAGCCATGCGGCATGCCGTCGGCGCCGAATTTCTGCTCCTTCTGCTCCTGGGTCTGGGTCTCGTCGGCCCAGGCGGGGCGCAGCGAGAGGGCCAGCACCAGGGCGCCGGCGCCGCCGAGGATGCCGCGGCGGCTGACATTGTCGAGGGCCGGATTGGTGCCGGCGGCGCGCTCAGCGCTCAGCTTGGCGTCGTGGATCACAGGCGCTCTCCCTTGCTGGCGGGCGCGGTCTGGCCGGCGGCCTGATGGATCGCGGTGCGGATGCGCGGATAGGTGCCGCAGCGGCAGATGTTGCCGCTCATCGTGTCGTCGATGTCCTGGTCGGTGGGCTTGGGCGTGTCCTTCAGGAGGGCGGCGGCCTGCATGATCTGGCCGCACTGGCAGAAGCCGCACTGCGCGACGTTCTGGTCGCGCCACGCCACCTGCACGGGGTGGTTGCCGTCCGGCGACAGCCCCTCGATGGTGACGACCTCCTGGCCCTCGGCCGCCGAGACCGGGGTGATGCACGCACGGGTCGCCGCGCCGCCGAGATGGATGGTGCAGGCGCCGCAGAGCGAGACGCCGCAGCCGAACTTGGTGCCGGTGAGCCCGAGCTCGTCCCGCAGGTACCACAGCAGCGGCATGTCGGGGTCGCCGTCGAAGCTGCGCGCAGCCCCGTTCACGGTGAGTTTGATCATCGTTGCGTCCTGTCTGGCGGCGCCGGAGCGGCGTTCAGTCGGGTCCGAGCCGGGCCTGGGGCCGATGCCGGCTTTGCCGGCTCACGCGTGCCGATGCGGGGAAGATCGCCGGGCAAACGCTCAAGCTCAGAATAATAAATATTCTAAAGCAGGCCCCGTCCCGGGCGCAACGCACGGACGGGGAAGGTCATCCTCGCTTGGTTGCGCTCAGGTCATGCCGCGTGCGGCGGCGCACATGATGTGCGTGGCCGTGGGAACAGCTCGAGGTTGTGTCCACTCGGCCGGCGCGGCTCGTCTGGCCCTGCCACCGAGTGTTGCAGGATCAACCTGCCGATCAGAGGCCCGGATCCCATCCTGAGGGAGGAGCGATTTGGCGCCGCCGCGGGACCCCCGCCAGAGTTGCCCCGCGGCCAGTGACAAGGGTGCCGAACAGCCGGCGCGCGAGCCCGGCGCTCACCCGTCGAAGATCTTGTCGTCCCCGATCAGAAGGTCGCGTCCGTTCTTCGGCATGGGGAAGCCGTAGCCTCTCCCGGGCCTGTCGAACACCAAGATGCCCGCTTTGTGATAGGCGCTGGCATAAAGCGCGATGCCGATTTTCTGGAGCGTGAGGTGGAGCGCTTGGAAGGCGTCCACGCCAGCGCCAAAGCTCTCTTCCGGAGCGGTCGGCCATGAAATTGTATAGCGGCAGATCCACATCCCGTCGGCGTCTTCAGGCGCGTGCATCGTAACCTTGCACGCTTTGGGCTCGGGTCCGTCCTCTATCGAGAGAGATCGCTCTGCGATCACCATGGTTCGACCTCGAGAAGTCGCAAGGACTCATTCGGCTGATCTCGGAGACTTGCCTATGTGCCGCTCCGACTCAAGCGCGGAAACTGAATGTCTATTCGGCGAAAAAAGGCTCGAAAAATCGTATGGCTGTGTAAATCTTGGCGGCGGGAGCGCAGCATCAGTCTGAACTGTGAATCGGATTTATTCTGTGTCGGCGAGGCCGCCCGCCTACACGGTCACCTGCGTCCCGACCTCCACCACACGCCCGGTCGGAATCTGGAAGAAGTCAGTCGCATCGTTGGCGTTCTTGGCCAGCGTGATGAAAATCCGGTCCTGCCAGAGCGGCATGCCCGAATGGGCGGCCGGCCGGATCGAGCGGCGCGACAGGAAGAACGACGTCGCCATGATGTCGAACTTGAAGCCCTGGCGGCGCAGCAGAACCAGGGTCTTCGGGATGTTCGGCGTCTCCATGTAGCCGAACTTCATCACGACCTTGAAGAAATGCGGGCCCACCGGCTCGATCCGCACCTTGTCGGCCTCGTTGGATCGGGGCGTGTCCACCGTCTCGACGGTGAGGATCACGTTCTTCTCGTGCAGCACCTTGTTGTGCTTGAGGTTGTGCAGGAGCGCCGCCGGGGCGATCTCGGGGTCGCTCGTCAGGAACACCGCGGTGCCGCGGACATGGTGCGGCGGGCTCTTCTCCAGCATGCCGACCAGTTCCACGAGCGGCACGTCGGTCTTGCGCGTCTTGTTGAACAGGATCGTGACGCCGCGCACCCAGGTCCACATCAGGATGATCAGGCCGCCGGCGAGCAGCAGCGGCACGTAACCGCCCTCCACCACCTTGATCAGGTTGGAGAGCAGGAACAGGAATTCGAGGATGATGAAGGGCAGCATCACGGCGGCCGCCGCCACCGGCGACCAGCCCCACATCCGCCAGATCACCAGGAAGGTCATGGAGGCGGTGAGCAGCATCGTGCCGGTCACCGCGATGCCGTAGGCCGAGGCGAGCGACGAGGAAGTCTTGAACAGCACCGCCAGCAGCACGACGCCGATCATCAGCAGCCCGTTGATCTGCGGCAGGTAGATCTGGCCGGCATGCGACTCGGAGGTGTGGCGGATCTCCAGCCGTGGCAGCAGGCCGAGCTGGATTGCCTGCCGGGAGAGCGAGAACGCCCCGGTGATCACCGCCTGGCTCGCCACCACGGTCGCCAGCGTCGCCAGCACCACCATCGGCAGCAGGCCCCAGGCCGGGACCAACTGGAAGAACGGATCGGCGGTATCGGGCTTCTCCAGCACCAGGGCCGCCTGCCCGAGATAGTTGAGCGCGAGCGCCGGGAAGACGAGGCAGACCCAGGCGACCTGGATCGGCTTGCGGCCGAAATGCCCGAGATCGGCGAACAGGGCCTCGGCGCCCGTCACCGCCAGGAACACCGCGCCGAGCGCCACCAGCGCCCCGCTGCCGTGGCCGAGCAGGTAATGCACCGCGTACCAGGGGTTGATCGCCCGGAACACCTCCGGGTGCAGGCCGATATGCGGCAGCGCCGCGAGCGCCATGGCGACGAACCACACGACGGTCATCGGCCCGAAGAAGGCCGCGACCTTGGCGGTGCCACGGTTCTGCACGAGGAACAGGGCGACGATGATCGTCACGGTGATCGGCAGCACGTAGTCGTTCAAGGCCGGGGTGACGAGCTTCAGCCCCTCCACGGCCGAGAGCACCGAGATCGCCGGGGTGATCACCGCGTCGCCGTAGAACAGCGAGGCGCCGAGCAGCCCCAGCATGAACACGATGCGCGAGCCGCCGAGCGCCTTCCGGGCCAGCGCCATCAGCGAGAGGATGCCGCCCTCGCCGTTGTTGTCCATGCGCAGCAGGATCGCGACGTATTTCACCGTCACGATCATGAACAGCGCCCAGAGGATCAGCGAGACGGTGCCGATCACCTCCTCTGGCAGCAGGATGCCGTCGGTGCGGGCCGGGACCAGCGCTTCGCGGAACGCGTAGAGCGGGCTCGTGCCGATATCGCCGTAAACGACGCCCACGGAGCCGACCAGCAGCGTCCAGAAGCCGGCATGGCCGTGGCGCGTCTCGGCCTTCTCGGGGGCATCGAGCGTGCCGGAGGTGGCCGGCCCCTGGATGGAACCCTCGCCCTCGGCCGCCGGAGCGGCCTCGCGCGGGGCGTCGGGCGCCGCGGGCGCGGGCTGGGCTGCTACGCCGGGTGCGAAGGTTTGGCTCATGTGGATGTCGGAAGCTTGGGCGTGGCCGGCGCTTCGCGGTTCGGCTCAGGGGCCAGTCGGGGCCGGGCAGCAAACGCGAAGACTCCGCCGAACCGCGCGGGACGGCCACCGGGCCGACCTTTCACGGGATCGTGCCGCGTTGCTACCACGGCCGCGTGCAGGCGGAAACCGTGTGCAGATGCGAAGAGCGCGGAGCTGGGTCTCGGCGCGGTGGGCCCAGACCTGGCCGCTGTCCCGTCATCCCGGGGCCGCGGAGCGGAGCCCGGGATCCAGAGCCGCCGACGCGCTCAGACTTTGCACCGCCAGCGGTTCTGGATTGCCCGCCTCCGGCGTGCCTCTCCGGGTCCGAACTCGCCTGCGGCGCCCCGGAATGACGGTGCGGGAGACTGATCTTCCGGTCGGAGGAGACCCGCCCCGCGCCTCTTACTCGGCGGCGGTGCGCGTCCCGCCCTGCTGGCCGAATCGGCGCTCGATGTAGTCGATGACGATCGTCTCGAAATCCTTGGCCAGCGTCGGGCCGCGGAGCGTCATCGCCTTCTTGCCGTCGATGAAGACCGGCGCGGTCGGGGTCTCGCCGGTGCCGGGCAGCGAGATGCCGATGTCGGCGTGCTTCGATTCGCCCGGGCCGTTCACGATGCAGCCCATCACGGCGACGTTCAGCCCCTCCACGCCCGGATAGGTCTTCTTCCACTCCGGCATCGAGGTGACGATCCAGTTCTGGATGTCGCGGGCGAGCTCCTGGAAGGTCGTCGAGGTCGTGCGGCCGCAGCCCGGGCAGGCCGCCACCATCGGCACGAAGGTGCGGAACCCCATCGTCTGCAGGAGTTCCTGGCTGGCCTTCACCTCGACGCTCCGGTCGCCGCCCGGCTCGGGAGTCAGGGAGTAGCGGATCGTGTCGCCGATCCCCTCCTGGAGCAGCACGCCGATGGCGGCCGAGGCGGCGACGAGGCCCTTCGAGCCCATGCCGGCCTCGGTCAGGCCGAGATGGATCGCGTAGTCCGAGCGGCGCGCCACCTCGCGGTAGACCGCTATCAGGTCCTGCACCGCCGAGACCTTGGCCGAGAGGATGATCTTATTCTGCGGCAGGCCGAGTTCCACGGCCCGGTCGGCCGAGCCGATCGCCGAGCGGACCATCGCCTCGCGCATGACCGCGCGGGCATCGATCGGCCGCGGCAGCTTGGCGTTCTCGTCCATCAGGTGGGTGAGCAGCTCGCCGTCGAGGGAGCCCCAATTGGCGCCGATCCGCACGGTCTTGTTGTGCTTGATCGCCTGCTCGATGATCGACGAGAACTGCGTGTCCTTCTTGTCCTTGAAGCCGACGTTCCCGGGGTTGATCCGGTACTTGGCCAGCGCCTCGGCGCAGGCCGGGTGGTCGGCGAGCAGCTTGTGGCCGATGTAGTGGAAGTCGCCGACGAGCGGCACGTGGACGCCGATCCGGTCGAGGCGCTCGCGGATCTTCGGCACCGCGGCGGCCGCCTCGTCGCGGTCGACCGTGATGCGCACCAGCTCCGAGCCGACCCGGGCGAGCTGCGCGACCTGGGCCACCGTGGCGTCGATATCGGCCGTGTCGGTGTTGGTCATCGACTGGACGACGATCGGTGCGCCGCCGCCGACCGTGACCGCGCCGGCGCCCTCGCCGACCGTGACGCCAACCGTGCGGTGGCGCGGGGCGGGGCCTGCGATCTCCGGACCGCCGCCGGCCAGCGGGTTCTCGGCGGGGATTTCGGAACGGGTGGCTTCCATGACTTCCATCGTGGACCTTCGCGTGCGCGTCTCGCGGGCCGTGGGAGCCCTGAGGGGCTGCCGGACCGGTCCGGGGACGCGCCTCGCCGGAACTTCGGGGCTGCCTTTGGTTAGCTGCGGACGACCCGGCGCCGCGTCAAGCCGGCGCCGCGCAGGACAGCATCGCGCATGACAGCATCGCCGCTGTCATGTCGTATCCGGGCGCGGATGTCGAGTTTGCTCGGCACGCCGCCGGGTTTTCGTCGGCGTCTGTTGCCGATTCGCGCGGGGCCCGTCCGGGTCGCGCTTCGGGCCGCAACCCTGATGCGCAGTTGATGCTGCAGCGCAGCATCCCATCTTCGGTCCTGTTCGAGGAGGCCATCATGAGCGAGCATTCCGGCGAAGCTGCGCCGCAGAACCCCGCGACGGCCGTGCCCGAGGGTCCGGTCTCGGACGCGATCGAGGCCGTGTCCGCGCAGCCGACCGGTCAGGTTCTGTCCGGACCTCGGGCCGAGAAGCCGGTCTCCCTGGCGCTGCAGGGCGGGGGCGCCCACGGCGCGTTCACCTGGGGCGTGCTCGACGCCCTGATCGAGGACGGACGCCTTGCCTTCGAGGCGGTGACGGGGGCAAGCGCGGGTGCGATGAACGCCGTCGTTCTGGTGGACGGCTGGCTCAAGGGCGGCCCGGACGGCGCCCGCGACGGGCTGGAGCGATTCTGGCGCGAGGTCAGCCTCGACGGCGATCTCGGGCCGGCCCAGCGCAACGTCGTCAGCGGCCTGTTCAGCCTGTGGAAGGGCAATCCGGTGGCCGAGTTCTGGGCCAAGATGCTGTCGCCCAGCCCCTACGTGTCGAACCCGCTCAACATCAACCCGCTGCGCAAGGCGCTCGCCGAGCAGGTCGATTTCGACCGCCTGCGCGCAGCCGACACGGCGGGCCTGTTCGTCTCCGCCACCAACGTCTGGACCGGCAAGCTCGCGGTGTTCGAGCGCGAGCGCCTGACCGTCGACCACCTGATGGCGTCGGCCTGCCTGCCCACGGTCTTCCAGGCGGTGGAGATCGACGGCGTGCCGTACTGGGATGGCGGCTATCTCGGCAATCCACCCCTCTATCCGCTCCATCGCGGCGCCCGGACGCGCGACATCCTCCTCGTACAGATCAATCCCGTGGAGCGGCGTGAGACGCCGCGCACCGAGAGCGAGATCCGCGACCGGCTCAACGAGATCACCTTCAATGCCAACCTGATGCGGGAATTGCGGGCCATCGACTTCCTCGACGGGCTGATCGAGGAGGGGACCCTGGGCCAGGGGCAGTACCGCCGGGTCTTGGTCCACCGCATCGATGGCACCGACGCCCTGGAAGCGTACAACGCGGCGTCCAAGCTCGACGCGCGGTGGACCGTGTTCAAGCGCCTGCGCGACAAGGGCCGGGCCGCCGCGCAGGCCTGGCTCGCCGAGAATTACGAGCGGGTCGGCCGGGACTGCACCGTCGATCTGCAGCAGGCGTATCAGTAATGCCGCCCGAGTCACAGTTGTTGAGCGATTTTGGTGATTAAGACTTTTCCGTTTTAAAGACCGATGGTCGCAAATAAAGCAGTAGAAAATCAGTTTTGACGTTGATTTATGCGGCTGGATGCACGTTGATGGAGCGGATTTTTGCGATGACGGCTTGATTTTTACAGAGATCATCTACCTGATCCGCGCGAAATGGTTGCCCCGTCGGGCTCCATCGTGAGGGCGGGGCGGTTCATGGGCGTTCGATTGGCCGATCTCAGGATCAGCGTGAAGATTGCGCTGACCATGGCGGTAATGCTGGCGATCACGGTCGGCGTCTCGGTGATCTACCTCCGGAACGTCGGCCAGATCGAGGAAGCGGAGACCTGGACCGTCCACACCCACGAAGTCCTGTCCGAGATCGGCCGGATGACCACCGCGATGATCGACCGTGAAACCGGGTTGCGCGGCTACCTGATCTCCGCCGATCCCCGCTTCCTCGAGCCCGAGGCGGCGGGCCGGGCGACCTTCGCGGCGGCCTGGGCCGCGGCGCGAGACCTGACGGCGCGCAACGCGTCGCAGCAGGCGAGACTCGCGGACCTGAAGGTGCTGGCCGAGGAGTGGAGCCGCACCGTCGCGGATCGCGAGATCGCCCTGATGAAGGATCCGTCGACTCGGGACGAGGCGCGGCGCATCGAGAGTTCGGGGACTGGCAAGGCGGCAATGGACGGTCTGCGCGCGAAGGCGGCCGAGCTGACGAAGACCGAGCAGGATCTCCTCAAGATCCGCGCCGCGGGCTCGACGGCGGCCATCGCGTCGTCGCGCACCGCCAGCTTCGTCGGCCTCGGATTGATGGTGTTCGCGGCCCTTGCCGGGCTGGCGCTCCTGCAGGTGAGCATCGCCCGTCCGATCCACGCGATCACGGGGACGATGACCCGGCTGGCCGCGGACGAGCTTTCGGTGGCGGTCCCGGGCGTCGGGCGCGGCGACGAGATCGGCGCGATGGCCGATGCCGTGCAGGTCTTCCGGGACGGGCTCGCCCGGGCCAAGGTCCTGGAGTCGAAGGCGGCGGAGGCGCGGGACGCGCTGGACGCCCAACGCAAGGCGGCGATGCACGAGATGGCCGACGGCTTCGAGGCGGCGGTCGGCGGTGTCGTGCGCGCCGTCTCCGAGGCCGCAACCTCGCTGCAATCCACCGCCGAGACCATGAGCGTGGCCGCGACCGAGACCGCACGGCAATCGACCGCCGTGGCCTCGGCGGCCGAACAGGCGGCCTCGAACGTCAACACGGTGGCGGCGGCGGCCGAGGAACTCGGCGCCACGGTCGCGGAGATCGGCCGGCAGGTACAGAACTCGGCGGACTTCGCCGATGCGGCCGTCGCGGAGGCGGGAAAGTCCGCCGACCTCATGCAGACGCTGCGCGCGGGCGCCGCCCGGATCGGCGACGTGGTCGGCCTGATCTCGGGCATTGCGGCGCAGACCAACCTGCTGGCGCTCAATGCCACGATCGAGGCCGCGCGCGCCGGCGAGGCGGGCCGCGGCTTCGCGGTGGTGGCGAGCGAGGTCAAGGAGCTCGCGGGCCAGACGGCCAGAGCCACCGAGGAGGTCGCCAAGCAGATCGGCGAGATCCAGTCCTGGACCGGAGATGCGTCGGACGCGATCGCGGTCGTGGTTGGCCGCATCGGCGAGATCAGCGGGCAGGCCGGCGGGATCGCCGCGGCGGTCGAGCAGCAGGGCTCGGCGACCCAGGAGATCGTCCGGAATGTCGGGCAGGCGGCGCTCGGGACCGGAGAGGTCACGACCAGCATCGCGGGCGTGGCCCGCGCAGCCGAAGGCGCCGGCGCGGCCGCGGCGCAGGTCCTGGACTCGGCCTCGGGCCTCTCGACCCAGGCCCGGAAGCTCGACGCGGAGATGCGCCAGTTCCTCGACTCGATCCGGGCGGCCTGAGGCGCAGCTGGCGTCTGCGACGAATCGACCCCGTCGCGTGACGAAACCCCGCGCGGCGTGGCACGTTCGGGCACCTGCCATCGGGCGCGCGGTCGCCCCCTCGGAACGAGGCTGCCGTCATGACATTGCTGCGCCGGGAAGCCCTGATCCTGATCGGCGCCGGGCTCGCCGGCGGCGCGCATGCGGCCGATGGGCCGCGGGCGACCGATTTCGGTTTCGATACGCCGGAGGGCGGCCCGATGCCCCTCTCGGCCTATGCCGGCCGCCCGATCCTCGTGGTCAACACCGCGACGGCCTGCGGCTATGCCGGACAGCTCGCCGGCCTTCAGACGCTGTGGACCCGCTTCCGCGACCGGGGCCTCACGGTCATCGGGGTGCCCTCGCCGGATTTCGGCAATCAGGAGCCCCTGGACGGGCCGGCGATCGCGGAGGCCGCCCGGAAGAACCACGGCGTCACCTTCCCGTTGACCGCCAAGACCCGCGTGCGGATGCCGGGCGCCCACCCGTTCTACCGTTGGGCCGCGGCCGAGCGCCCGGCCGAGACGCCCCGCTGGAACTTCCACAAGTACCTGATCGCCCGCGACGGCACCCTCGCGGCCGCCTTCGCCACGCAGGTCGAGCCCACAGATCCGCGCGTGATCTCGGGGATCGCCGCCACCCTCGATCAGGCCTGAGCAACGCCGCGCGCGGGCGGAGGGATTAAACGGCCGTGCGTCCGCGTTCACACCCTATGGCATCGGATAAGAACAAGCGTCCCGACCTTCTTGATCTGCTCGTGCCGCTGCGGCGCTACGCGCGGTCGCTCACCCGCGACACGCTGCGGGCCGACGACCTCGTGCACGACACCCTGGTCCGCGCCCTGGAGATGCAGGGCTCGCTGCGCCCGAACACGAACCTGCGCACCTGGATGATGACGGTGCTGCACAACGCCTTCATCGACGAGCAGCGCCGCAAGCAGGTCGAGGCGCGCCACGCCGACACGCTGGTCCGGATGGCCGACGACATGGCGCCGCCGGCCCAGGAGGGCCGGGTCCGTCTCGCCCAGATCCGCCAAGCCTTCCTCACCCTGCCCGAGGAGCAGCGCGCCGCCCTGCACCTCGTGACCCTGGAGGGAATGGCCTATGCCGACGCGGCCGCCGTGCTCGGCATCCCGATCGGCACGCTGATGTCCCGCCTCGGCCGCGGCCGGGCGGCGCTGCGGGCCTTCGAGGAGGGCGCGCGCACCGACCGGGCCGCCGATGAGGCGGAGTCCGGCCGATCCCCCGAGACACGGCGCGGGCCGCCGTCGGCGCTGCGGCTCGTCGTGTCGGACGAGCCGCAGCGCCACTCGGTTTGGCCGCTCCGGCGCGCCGTCGGTGAGGCCTGAGGATAGGCCGGCACCGCCTGCGGTGCCGGCAGGATAGGACGATTGAGACCGGCGGATAGCCCTCCGGGCTACGCTGGATTCGAGGACTTCACGATGATTGATCCGATCACAGACGACGATCTCATCGCCTTCGTCGACGGGCAGATCGACCCGATGCGCCGCCTCGAGGTCGAGGCGCATCTGGCGGCCGATCCCGCAGCCGCGGCCCGGGTGATGGCCGAGATGCACGACCGCGACGCCCTCCGGGCCTGTTTCGAGCGTGTGCCGGGACCCGGGCCCGACCGGACCCTTGCGCTGGCGCGCCGCTTCGACCGGAACCTGCGCTGGCGCCGGGTCGCCTCGCGCCTGAAGCGGGCCGCCGCCATCGCGGTGCTCGTCGGCGCCGGATGGCTCGCCCACGACGAGATCGGCCAGTTCGGCGTGCCCGATACCCTGGCGGCGACCCCGGATCCGGCGCTGCTGTCGGATGCCCGGCAGGCCCGCGCGGTGGCGCAGCTGCGCAAGAGCATCGCCGGGCAGGGCGACGGTCCGGTCTACGACCGGGCGCGGCTCCGCACCGTCACGGGCATCGACCTGCCGACCCTTCCGGAGGGCTGGCACGTGCGCGACATCCAGATCTTCCCCGCCCGGCACGGCACCGGCATCGAGATCGCGCTCGACGCCGGGACCTTCGGCGAGGCGTCGCTGTTCGCCACCCGCGGGATCCGCGGCGGTCCGGCGACGCTCACCGGCTCGGACGACGGCGACGTCCTCTCGTGGAATGCCGGCGACACCGCCTACGCCCTCAGCGGCCCGCGGGACGACGCGGATCTGCGCCAGGCCGCGAGCCTGCTCGGGGCCGGCGCGGCGATCCGCTGACCCTACCCTGACCGAACTTTGACCTCCGGTGGGGCCCTCGACAGGGCGCCCCGGCGGGTGCCAAAGATCGGCCATGCAGGCCGTCGGTTCAGGACACGAGGATGACGGGCTCGCCGCCCTGTTCGCGGCAGCCCGGTCTGTGCGCGAACGGGCGCACGCTCCGTATTCCCGCTTTCGGGTCGGCGCCGCGCTCCGCGACGAGGTCGGCGCGATCCATGCCGGCTGCAATGTCGAGAACGCCGCCTATCCGGTCGGCACCTGCGCGGAGGCGGGGGCGATCGCCGCGATGATCGCGGCCGGCGGCCGGCGGGTCGCGGCGATCCTGGTCTGCGGCGACGGCGCGGGCCTCGTGACGCCCTGCGGTGCCTGCCGCCAGCGCATCCGTGAATTCGCCGCGCCGGACACGCCGATCCACGCGGCCGGGCCGGAGGGTGTCCTCCGCAGCTTCACGCTGGCGGAGCTTCTGCCGGAATCCTTCGGTCCGGAGACGCTGGGTGAGTGAGGCGGCTGCCCTCGATACGCTGCGCGCCGCCGGCTTCGCGGGACCTTACGCCTGCGCGGTGGTCACCGGCACCGGCCTCGGCGGCATCGCCGCCGCCCTCGCGGACGCGATTGCCATCGACTACGCGGCGGTCCCCGGCTTTCCGGGGCCTGGCGTCAGCGGCCACGGCGGCCGGCTGCACCGCGGCACCCTGGCAGGGCGACCCGTCCTGGTGTTCGAGGGGCGGGCCCATGCCTACGAGCACGGCGATCCGGCGGTGATGCGCGTGCCGCTCGCCTGCGCCCGGCAGCTCGGCGCCCGGCGCCTGCTGCTCACCAACGCGTCCGGTTCGCTCCGGCCTGAGACCGGCCCCGGCAGCCTCGTGCTGCTCGCCGACCACATCAATCTCTCCGGCCTGAATCCCCTGATCGGTGAGGCCAGCGACGCCCGCTTCGTGCCGATGACCGAAGCCTATGATCCGGACCTTCGGGCGCGGCTCCGCGCGGCGGCCGCGGCCTGCGGTGTGCCTCTGGGAGAGGGCGTTTACGCGTGGTTCTCCGGCCCGAGCTTCGAGACGCCCGCGGAGGTTCGTATGGCGGGCATCCTCGGGGCCGATTGCGTCGGCATGTCCACCGTGCCCGAGGTCATCCTCGCCCGCTTCCTCGATCTGCCGGTCGCCGCGGTCTCGGTGGTGACCAATCTGGCGGCCGGGATTGCCGGGGGCGCGCCGCACCACGCGGAGACGAAGGCGGTGGCAGCCCGCGCCGCGGCGGATCTCGGACGCTTGGTCCGGGCCTTCGTGGCCGGCCTGCCCGACGGAGACATGTCCGATGAGTGATCCCGAAGCCGGCGCGGTCGCCCGCCGGGCGCTGCCACTCCTCGACCTCACCGATCTCGGCGAGACCTGCACCGAGAGCAAGATCAATACCCTCTGCCGGGACGCGAAACGCGGCGGCGTGGCGGCGATCTGCGTCTGGCCCCGCTTCGTCGAGCAGGGCGCACGGGCGCTCGCGGGCACGGGGATCCGTGTCGCCACGGTGATCAATTTCCCGGCCGGCGGCGAGGACTGCGCCCGCGCAACCGACGACACCGCCGAGGCGCTGCGCGACGGGGCGAACGAGATCGACCTCGTCTTGCCCTACCGCGCCCTGCTGCGGGGCGACGCGGCCATCGCCCGCGACATGGTGGAGGCCGTGCGCGACACCTGCGGCTCGGCGATCCTCAAGGTGATCCTGGAGACGGGCGAGCTCGCCGATCCGACGCGGATCCGGGAAGCCAGCCGGCTCGCCCTGGAGGCGGGCGCCGACTTCCTCAAGACCTCTACGGGCAAGAGCCCGGTCTCGGCGACTCCGGACGCGGCCGAGGCGATGCTCTCCGAGATCCGCGCGAGCGGCCGACCGGCGGGCCTCAAGGTCTCCGGCGGCCTGCGCAGCGTCGCCGACGCCGCGGCCTACCTCGCCCTGGCCGATCGGGTCATGGGGCCGGGCTGGATCACCCAGAAGACCTTCCGGCTCGGGGCGAGCAGCCTGTTCGAGACCCTGATGCAGGCGCGGGAAGTCTGAGGGTGCGGCTTCCCCAGGAGACGATCCGCGCCAAGCGAGACGGCCTGTCCCTCGACCCCGAGGAAATCCGCGCCTTCGTCCAGGGTCTCACCAACGGTGCGGTCGGGGAGGGACAGGCCGCGGCCTTCGCGATGGCGGTATTCTTCCGCGGGCTCGCGCTGCCGGAGCGGGTGGCGCTGACCCGCGCCATGGCCGAGTCGGGCCGCGTCCTCACCTGGAGCCTGCCCGGTCCGGTGCTGGACAAGCACTCCACCGGCGGGATCGGCGACACGGTGAGCCTGCCGCTCGCTGCCATGGTGGCGGCCTGCGGCGGCTACGTGCCGATGATCTCCGGCCGGGGGCTCGGCCATACCGGCGGCACGCTGGACAAGCTCGGCAGCATCCCGGGCTACGACGCCACGCCGGGGCTCGACGCGTTCCGACGGGTTGTCGGGGAGGTCGGCTGCGCGATCATCGGGCAGACGGCCGACCTCGCCCCGGCCGACCGGCGCCTCTACGCGATCCGCGACGTGACCGGCACGGTGGAATCCCTCGACCTGATCACCGCGTCGATCCTGTCGAAGAAGCTGGCCGCGGGCCTCGACGGGCTGGTGATGGACGTCAAGCAGGGCTCCGGCGCCTTCATGGAGAGCCTGCCGGCGGCGCAGGCGCTGGCCGAGAGCATCGTCACGGTGGCGGGCGGCGCGGGCCTGCGCACGACCGCGCTGATCACCAACATGGACGCGCCGCTGGCCAGCGCCGCCGGCAACGCCGTCGAGGTAGCCTACGCGATCGATTACCTGACGGGCGTACGCCGCGAGCCGCGCTTCCACGCGGTCACGCTGGCGCTGGGCGCCGAGATGCTTGTGGCCGGCGGTCTGGCGCCGGATCGGGACGACGCTGCGGCGCGGCTGGAGCAGGCGCTCGCCACGGGCCGGGCGGCCGAGCGCTTCGCCCGCATGGTCACCGCCCTCGGCGGGCCGGGCGACCTCCTGGAAAAGCCGGCCCGGTCCCTGTCCGAGGCGCCGGTGCAGCGGCCGGTCCATCAGACCGGAACCGTCGCGGCAGTCGCGACGCGGGCGCTCGGCTTGGCGGTGATCGAACTCGGCGGCGGTCGCACCCGGCCGGAGGATGCCATCGACCCACGGGTCGGCTTCACCGATCTCGCCGGCCCCGGCGCGTCCGGCGGCCTGCTCGGGATCGTCCACGCCGCCGATGAGGCCGCGGCCGATCAGGCGGAGGCCGCCCTGCGGGCCGCCTATCGGATGGGGGCGGCGCCAGCGGAGCGGCCGGCCGTCATCGAACGGGTGAGCGCCGGTTAGCGTCCGGCCCGTCGAGCGGCCGCACCCGGGTGGCGGCCGGGCGCGGCTGCGATGTCCTGAAAAGGCGCGCCCCGCTCACGTGGAACGCGCGCCCCTCAGGAGCCTACCAGCGGCCGTGGCCGTGCCGATGACCCCAGCCGCCGTGGTGATGGTGACGCGGGCCGAAACCATGGTGGCGCCAGCCGTAATGGTGCCCCCGACCCCAGCCGCCGTGATGGTGATGGCGCGGGCCGAAACCGTGGTGACCCCAGCCGCCATGGCGGTGACCGTAGCCATGACCGTACTGGACGGTGTGGACCTCGCCGGAACCCTGCTGCAATCCTGCGTCGCGGCTCGGCGGCGCGGCCATGGCCGGCGCCGCGAGGGCAAGGCCGCCGAAGGCCAGCGCTGCAGCCAAGCGGGTGCGTGCGGTCTTGGTGAACATCGAGGTTCTCCTGTTCCACGCCGGGCGCGATTGCGCGTCCGGCCGTGTCTCAGGTGTGAACCGTTGAAGTTGACATCAACGTGAGCTGCTCGCTCAGCCCGTGTTCAGGTCGACCCGGCCGCCGCTTCTGAAACGTCTGCTCTTCTCCGCGTTCGGGGGCGCGTCGACGCACAAGCCTTCACCCCGTCGTCCCCAGGCCACGCAGGGGAGCCCTGGATCCAGAAACGCGGACCTGCCAGGACCTTGCACGAACGGTGCTTCTGGATTGCGGGCTCGCTTGCGGCGCGCCGGAATGACAGGGTGGTCGATCGCTGCCGTCTGGACAATCGTCCCTGCAGCGAGGGCCGTGTTCAGCTCAGGGCCGGCGGTAGACCCAGACCCGAGCCGGCGGCAGGTTCAGCCAGACCCGGTTGGAGCGGTCGGCGGTGTAGCTGCCGGCCTCGCAGCGGGCCGGGATCGGCGGCACCACCGCGTAGGTGAACTGCACGAACGGCGCGCCCGGCTGCATCAGGTCGTGGGCGGTGTTGAGCAGGTCGAGCCGCTGCTCCAGCGGCTTGGTGAACAGCGGCAGGCTGGAGATCGTCGCGGCGGCGGGCTGCGTGAGCACGGCCTTGAGGCTGGCGCGCATGTCGTAGGCGTCGCCGCGGATCACCGTGACGCCGGGGAACCTATGCGTGAGCAGGCGGCAGAAATCGGGGTTGAACTCGACGAGGATCAGCCGCTCCGGTGCGACGCCGCGCCGGATCAGCGCCTCGGTCACCGGGCCGGTGCCGGGCCCAAGCTCGACGACCGGGCCTTCCCGCCGCGGATCGACGTAGGACGCCATGGTCCGGGCCAGCATCTTGCCCGAGGGCGTCACGGCACCCGTCACCAGCGGTCGCTCGAACCAGGAGCGGAGGAAGCGGGCCTCGTCCTCCAAGGGGTCGCGCCGCGGCCCGAAAATCGCGCTCCTGGCGGCAGGAGCCTTCGCGTTGGGACGGCGGAGCGGCGGCAAGTCCTGGATTCCTTGATGCCGGATGAGAATGAAAGGCTAGAGAACGGCGCTGTCTTACAGTCAAGCCGGGACGGCGCCTAGGGTACGCAGGCCACGCCGGCCGCATGCATAACAGGTCTTCCCCGGTTTGGGATCCGACCTCACGGACGGACGGTGCCGCCGAAGAAGTCCCGCACCTTCGAGAAGAAGCCCGCGGATTCGGGGTGGTTCTCCGGGGAGGCCGACTGGTCGAACTCCTGGAGCAGCTCGCGCTGGCGCTTGGTCAGGTTCTGCGGGGTCTCGACGAAGACCTGGATGTAGAGGTCGCCGACCTCCCGCGAGCGGAGCACCGGCATGCCCTTGCCCTTGATGCGGAACTGCTTGGCGGTCTGCGTGCCCGCGGGGATGCGCACCTGCGTCTGCGAGCCGTCGATCACCGGCACGGTGATCTCGCCGGACAGCGCGGCGGTGACCATCGAGATCGGCACCCGGCAGAACAGGTCGGCGCCGTCGCGCTGGAAGAACTCGTGCTGCTTGATCGACAGGAAGACGTAGAGGTCCCCCGCCGGGCCGCCGCGCAACCCGCTCTCGCCCTCTCCGGCGAGCCGGATCCGCAACCCGTCATCGACGCCCGCCGGCACGTTGATCGAGAGGGTACGCTCGCGGTTGACGCGCCCGGCGCCCTGGCAGGCGGTGCAGGGATCGTCGACGATCTCGCCGCGGCCGTGGCAGTTCGGGCAGGTGCGCTCGATGGCGAAGAAGCCCTGTGCGGCCCGGACGCGCCCGTAGCCCGCGCAGGTCGGGCAGGTCCTGGGCTTCGAGCCGGGCTTGGCGCCGGAACCGTCGCAGGCCTCGCAGGTCACCGAGGTCGGGATCTTGATGGTCTCGGCCTTGCCGGCGAACGCCTCCTCAAGGGTGATCTCGAGATTGTAGCGCAGGTCGGCCCCACGCTCGCGGCCCGGCGCGCCGCCGCGCCCCCGGGCGCCGCCGGCGGCGCCACGGCCGTCGCCGAAGAAATTGTCGAAGATGTCCGACATGAAGTCGCCGAACTCGTTGCCGAATCCGGGTCCGCCGGCGCCGCCCTGGCTGAAGGCCGCGTGGCCGAACCGGTCGTAGGCGGCGCGCTTCTGGCCGTCGGAGAGGCACTGATAGGCCTCGTTGATTTCCTTGAACTTGATCTCGGCGTCCTTGTCGCCGGGATTGCGGTCGGGATGATAGGTCATCGCGAGCTTGCGGAAAGCGACCTTCATCTCGCTTTCCGTGGCGGTCTTGGTGACCCCCAGGATCTCATAATAGTCCCGCTTCGACATCCCGCCCTCAGGTGCCTTCCCGTCGGCCCGAACTTCGGATCGCGACGCTTCTACTCTCGCTTCGTCATTCCGGGGCACCGCAGGCGAGCCCGGAATCCAGAAGCACTGCCCGTGCAGAACGTTGATCTGTCGGCGCTTCTGGCTTCCGGGCTTCGCTTCGCGTCGCCGGAATGACGGAGCCTTCGGATCAGCTGCCCACGCAAACGCAGGGCCGGATCGCTCCGGCCCTGCGCGGTCGTATCAGAAATGCGCCTCAGGCGCGCTTCTTCTGGTCCTTCTCGTCGACCTCCTGGAAGTCGGCGTCGATGACGTCGTCCTTCTTCTCGGAGGCCGCCGCCTCGGCACCGGCATCCGGGCCGGCCGCCTGATTGGCGGCGTACATGGCCTCGCCGAGCTTCATCGAGGCCTGCATCAGGTCCGTGGTGCGGGCCTTGATCGCCTCAACGTCCTCGCCCTCGAGCGCGGTCTTGAGCGCGGTCATCGCGGTCTCGATCGCGCCCTTGTCGGCGGCCGGGACCTTGTCGCCGTACTCCGTCACCGACTTCTCGGTGGCGTGGATCAGGCTCTCGCCCTGGTTCTTCACCTCGACGAGCTCACGCCGCTTCTTGTCGGCCTCGGCATTCGCCTCGGCGTCCTTGACCATGCGCTCGATGTCGGCGTCCGAGAGGCCACCCGAGGCCTGGATGCGGATCTGGTGTTCCTTGTTGGTCGCCTTGTCCTTGGCCGTCACGTTGACGATGCCGTTGGCGTCGATGTCGAAGGTCACCTCGATCTGCGGCATGCCGCGGGGCGCCGGCGGGATGCCGACGAGGTCGAACTGGCCGAGCAGCTTGTTGTCGGCCGCCATCTCGCGCTCGCCCTGGAAGACCCGGATCGTGACCGCGTTCTGGTTGTCTTCCGCTGTCGAGAAGGTCTGGGACTTTTTGGTCGGGATCGTGGTGTTGCGGTCGATGAGCCGGGTGAACACGCCGCCCAGCGTCTCGATGCCGAGCGACAGCGGGGTCACGTCGAGGAGCAGCACGTCCTTGACGTCGCCCTGGAGCACCCCCGCCTGCACGGCGGCGCCGATGGCCACGACCTCATCCGGGTTGACGCCCTTGTGGGGCTCCTTGCCGAAGAAGGACTTCACCACCTCCTGGATCTTCGGCATGCGGATCATGCCGCCGACCAGCACCACCTCGTCGATCTCGGAGGCCGACACGCCGGCATCCTTGAGCGCCTTGCGGCAGGGCTCGATCGTCCGCTGCACCAGATCGTCGACGAGCGACTCGAACTTCGCGCGGCTGAGCTTCAGCGCAAGGTGCTTCGGGCCGGTGTTGTCGGCGGTGATGTAGGGCAGGTTGATCTCGGTCTGAGTGGCCGAGGACAGCTCGATCTTCGCCTTCTCGGCGGCCTCCTTGAGGCGCTGAAGGGCGAGCTTGTCCTTGGTCAGATCGATGCCCTGCTCCTTCTTGAACTCGGCCGTCAGATACTCGACGACGCGGTTGTCGAAGTCCTCACCGCCCAGGAAGGTGTCGCCGTTCGTCGACTTCACTTCGAAGACGCCGTCGCCGATCTCAAGGATCGACACGTCGAAGGTGCCGCCGCCGAGGTCGTAAACGGCGATCGTGCCGGACTTCTTCTTGTCGAGGCCGTAGGCGAGCGCCGCCGCGGTCGGCTCGTTGATGATGCGGAGCACCTCGAGGCCCGCGATCTTGCCGGCATCCTTGGTGGCCTGACGCTGGGCGTCGTTGAAGTAGGCCGGGACCGTGATGACTGCCTGCGTGACCGGCTGGCCGAGATGCGACTCGGCAGTCTCCTTCATCTTCTGCAGCGTGAAGGCGGAGATCTGCGAGGGCGAGTACTTCTTGCCGTCCGCCTCGACCCAGGCGTCGCCATTATCGCCGCGGGCGATCTTGTAGGGCACGAGGCCCTTGTCCTTCTGGGTCATCGGGTCGTCGTAGGTCCGGCCGATGAGCCGTTTGATGGCGAAGAACGTGCGCTCGGGGTTCGTGACCGCCTGGCGCTTGGCCGGCTGGCCGACGAGCCGCTCGCCGTCGTCCGTGAAGGCGACGATGGACGGCGTGGTGCGCGCGCCTTCCGAATTCTCGATGACCTTGGGCTGCGTGCCTTCCATCACGGCCACGCAGGAATTGGTGGTGCCGAGGTCGATGCCGATAACTTTACCCATGGTGGGATCCCTCTTTGTGTCGCGTTCAAGCAGACCGCCGAGCCCCGAAGCAGCTCGGCCCATGGCGGTGTACGGAGGTGATGTGAGTATGGGACCCGGGCCGGATCAAGGGCCGTGAACGGCTGAAACCCAGCGCGCAATCCCGCGTCGAGGGCGATATAAGAAGCCCGCAACGGGCTCGCAAGGCGAAGCCTGCACGCGGCGATCGGCCGGGCGCAGCGTTGCTATCTCTTTGTGTTCCCGGCAGGATATCGCCCGAGACTGCGATCTTGCCGGATGGCGTGATGGCATTTTGTTGCTTCGCTGCCACGTCCGCGCCATCGAGGGCGTGTTAACGTTTCGACAAGGGGTTGCGTGTGGCCCCGCCACTTCGTGTCCCCCGTAGAGAACGATGCGTCTGAACCGCAGCTTCCTGCTCCCGATCCTGGCGGTCGCCGTCGCGGCGCCCGCGATGCTGACTTCGCCGCCTGCGCATGCGCAGAACTTCTTCGAGCGTCTGTTCGGCATCAAGCCCGATCGACCCCCGGTGCCGCCCCGCGGCGTTCCCGAGGCTCCGCCCGCGGCACCCGCGCCGGGCGCACCCGGTGAGCCGGGGCAGCCTCCAGCGGCGGAAGCGCCGCGCCCCGCGCCCGTGCCGGCGCGCCCGGTCGTGCTCAAGACTCCGTCGGAGGACGGCATCCTCGGGCAGGAGCTCATGCTGAACGGGTTGTCCGGCGCCCTGAAGCTGGAACGGTCCGGCACCGCGATCACCGCCCGGATCAAGCTGCCGGGGACCAAGATCTCGCAGCCGGCCGAGACGTGCACGGTGCCGCTCGCGGGCGGCAATCCCGTCTCGTTGAGCGCCGAGGGCAAGCCCGAGGGCGTCCCGCGTTTCGAGGCCGCCGGGGCCGAGTGCCCGCTGCGTTTCGACGTGACCGAGGGTGGGGTCCTGGTCTCGACCCTCGGCTCAGGTCCGGTCTGCACCTTCTCGGCCGCGGACTGCGCCACGACCCCCACGGGTCTCTGGGGGCCGGCCGCCGCCACCCTGATTCCGCGGGCCGGCGAATTCGACACGGGTCGGGGCGTCGCCGACAAGGCCGTGCGCGACAATTACAAGCTCATGACGCAGCGGGCCCGGCGCGAGGACGTGCGGCCGATCGTAAGCGAGCAGGCTGCCTTCTCGTCGGATCGGGAGCAGCTCTGCCGCACCTATTCTCGGGAAGGCTCGCACGGGTTCTGCCACCTGCGCGTCACCGAGAACCGGGCTCTGGCCCTAGCCACCCGCCTCGGTGCCAACACGGCGGTTCCGACCGCCGCGGCCGCGCCGCGCCGGCCCCGGCCGAAGCCCGCCGTCGAAGGCATGAACCCGGACGCGGGCGGCGGTGCCGACGCCGTTCAGGAATAGGCCACCGCGCCGATCCGCGCCTCATCGCCGGCTGGCAGTTCGGCTCGAGCGCCCTTGCGCGCCAAGCGATGCAACCCGGCGCAACGTGAGGCCAGTCGCGCTCCCGGCCGGATCAGGCCCGGCCGGCGGTCATCGACAGCATCGCGGGGTCGATGCCGTTCGCCCGCAGGGCGAGGTCGTACTTCGCGTCGAGGTCGGCGTTGAAGATCAGGGCCGGATCGGCCGGGCAGTTGAGCCAGCCATTGGCCATGATCTCACTCTCCAGCTGGCCCGCCTGCCAGCCGGCATAGCCGAGCGCCAGCACGGCGCTCGCCGGTCCCTCGCCGCTGGCGATGGCCCGAAGGATCTCCACGGTCGCCGTCAGGCAGATGCCGTCGTCGATGATCAGCGTCGATTGCTGGATGTGGAAATCGTCGGTGTGGAGGACGAAGCCGCGTCGTCCCTCCACGGGACCACCCATCAGGACCGGCATGTGCCCGACGCGCTCGCGCAGGCGGATCGCGTCCGCCTCGGGCGCCACGTCGAGCTGGACCAGCAGATCCGGCATGCTGATGTCGGTCGCCGCCTTGTTCACGATGATGCCCATCGCCCCGTCGGCGGAATGGGCGCAGACGTAGATCACCGAGCGGGCGAAGCGCTCGTCCGCCATCCCCGGCATCGCTACGAGGAACTGGCCGTCGAGGAAGTTCGGTCCGGAGAGCGCGGAACGCGCGGGCGACGCTGGGTTCTGCATACCCACATGCTACGCGGTGCCCTCCGCTTGTCCAGCGGACAAAGCGCCCGACCGGCTTGGCGCGGCGTCATGAGCACCGGACTTCGAGCACGCGGCTTCCTCGACAGGTCCTGTCTGTCACGCTAGGTCAGGCGCGCTGCTCACGCGCGCAATCTTGGCGCGCGGCAACGAGGAACCCGCGATGATCCAGGTTGGCGACCATCTGCCCCAGGCCACGTTCCGGGTGACCGGTCCGGAAGGCCCGATCGCCCGCACCACCGACGACGTGTTCAAGGGTCGGCGCGTGGTGCTGATCGGCGTGCCCGGCGCCTTCACGCCGAGCTGCCACCGCAACCACTTGCCGGGCTTCGTCACCCACAAGGACGAGATCCTCGGCCGCGGTGTCGATGCGATCGCTGTGACCAGCGTCAACGACGTGTTCGTGCTCGACGCCTGGTCGAAGGCCAGCGGGGCCGAAGGCCTGGAATTCCTCGCCGATGGCAATGCCGACTTCGCCAAGGCGATCGGCCTTGAGATGGACGGCACCGGTTTCGGTCTCGGCATGCGCTCGAAGCGCTACTCCATGCTCGTCGAGGATGGCGTCGTGCGCATCCTGAACGTGGAGGAGACGCCTTCGAAGGCCGAGGCGTCGGGTGCGGAGGCGCTCCTGAAGGTGCTCTGAGCCGGCTTCCCGCCCTCGGCGAGCCCTTTTAAGGCCACGTTCCGCCCGCTTCTGTCTTCGGGCTTTGCCCGAAGACCGGCCTCGAGGACCGCATGGCCTTCCTGAACGACCTGCCTATCGCCGATCTGATCGCGAATTACGGCTACATCGCCATCTTCGTGATCATCACCCTGGAAAGCGCCGGCGTGCCCTGCCCGGGCGAGACGGTGCTGATTTCGGCCGCCGTCTATGCCGGCAGTACGGGCAACCTCAACATCGGCCTCGTGATCGCCGCGGCCGCGGCGGCCGCGATCCTGGGTGACAATGTCGGCTACTGGGCCGGTCGCCGCTGGGGCATGCCCCTGCTCCTGCGCTACGGACACGTGATCGCCCTCGATCACGGACGCCTCAAGCTCGGCCAATACCTGTTCCGCCGCCATGGCGGGAAGATCGTGTTCTTCGGCCGCTTCACCGCGATGCTGCGTGCCTACGCGGCCCTGCTGGCGGGCGTGAACCGCCTGGATGCCCGCCGATTCTTCGCCTTCAACGCGCTGGGCGGGATCACCTGGGCGGCCAGCATGGGCATCGGCTCATATTATTGCGGGCGCTCGATCGAGCACATCGTGGGTCCGGTCGGCCTGACGCTACTGGCCCTGGTGGTGTTCGGCGGCCTGGCCCTCTGGCTGTTCGTGCGTCGGCACGAGGCGCGCCTGCTCGGCGAGGCGGAGATCGCCATTCCCGGCCCGCTCGCCTGAAGCCGTCACCGCGCGGCGAGGTCGAGCGCTGCGAGGGCATCGTGATGCAGGAGCAGCACGCCCGTCGCGGCCGCGAGCCGGCGGGCCGCCGGCGTGAATCCGGCATTCGACACGACCGCGGCGCGGTCGCCCGCCCAGTAGCGCTGGGCCGCCGCCGCTTCCTGCACCGCGGCATTGCCGACGGGCTTGCTCAGCCGCTTGCACTGAACCACGAGGCGCAGGCCGTCACGCACCGCGACGATGTCGGCACCCTGATCGCCGCTCGCCGGGGTCCTGTGCGCCCGCCAGCCGGCCTCAGCAAGGCGATCCGCGCAGAAGCGTTCGTACTCGAGCCCCTCCTCCGGAGCGTCCTCCTCGTCCGGGAGCGCGACCGCAGCGGCCTCGGCCTCGACGATCGCCAGCATCCGCTCGCGCTCCGAGACGGCGAGATCGGCGTAGCGTGGACCAATCTGCGGCAGCACCGTGCGATCGAGGAAGTACGCCCGCTCGCGCAGCCAGCCGTCCTCGATCCAGTTGCCGTAGGCGTCGCAGAAGCTCTCCTGGCGCCGCCGGAGCGCCAGGGTCTCACCATGCGCCCGGGCGATGCGGCGGACCCGAGCCCGGAACCGGCGGGGCCGGCCGACATGGCGCGTCAGGACCAGCGCGAGAGCGGCGCCCGTCGCCGCGAAGCCGGGCGTGCCGTACCAGAACCCGAATGGGCAGCCGATCACGGCCGTCCAGAACAGGCGGGCGACGGGGCTGGGCTTGCCGGACATCGGGTCTCGGGAGTGTGGAGGGGCGTTCGACCCTCGCAAGCGCCCCTTGCCCGATACCTAAACCGGGGCTGGAAAGCTGTGGATGCGCGCGGACGCGCTCAGCCTTTCCGGCGCTGATGGCCGAGCCCCATGCTCTTGGCGAGGCTGGACCGGGCGGCCGCATAGTTCGGCGCCACCATCGGGTAGTCGGGCGGGAGACCCCATTTCTGACGGTACGCGTCGGGCGTCATGTCGTAATGGGTGCGCAGGTGGCGCTTGAGCGACTTGAACTTCTTCCCGTCCTCCAGGCACACGATGAAGTCCGGCTGGACCGAGCGCCGGACCGGGACGGCAGGCCGTAACTCCTCCGCCGGCGCCGCCGCGGGCTGGCTGAGCCCATGCAGCGTCGCGTGGACGGCCGCGATCAGGCTCGGCAGTTCCGGCGCGGGCACCGGATTGTTGCTCACGAACGCCGATACGATGTCGACCGACAGCGTGAGATAGTCCGGTTGCCCTTCAACCGTGGCATCCATCCCGCAATCTCCTCGTGATCCCTGGCCTTGGCCGTCGCTCTGCGCCGAAGGGCCGGAATCTGTTTCTGGTTGGCCCGATACAGGGTAGTTGAGGCGCAGTTACTATGGTGGCGCGAATTTGATGGCAAGACCAATCTAGATCGGTTCACAAAATCCATTTTGACGACGGTAAAGGTTGATAGATATTGGACATCGTGGATGTCTCTGTAGGGCCCGGCAGCCCCGGAGCCGCGTCCGACAGGGGCGGGCCGATCGGGCATTGCCCGTGCGGCGGCCTGCGCCATCTGGTAGAGCGGCGCAGGCCTGGAGGCTCGCCGGATCCCGATGCCAGCGAGGGACACCGCATGCACGCCGGCACGCATCCCCCACAGGATCTCATCCCGTGACGGCGGCCCTGTGAGCGGCCGGTCGTGAGTACCTATCGGTTCGACAAGCTGCTGGCGCCCCGCTCGATCGCCCTGGTCGCGGCCATGACGCGGGAGGGCTCGCTGGGTCGCAGCGTGCTGGACAGCCTGCGCGGCGCCGGCTTTCCGGGCGCGATCATGCCGGTGCAGCCCGATCAGGCCACCATCGACGGCCTGCCCTGCGTGCCACGGATCGCCGATCTGCCAGCCGTCCCCGATCTCGTCCTGATCGCGGTGCCGCCGCCGGGTGTTCCCGACGTGGTGGCGCAGGCCGCCGCGATCGGCGCCGGGGCGGCCGTCATCCTCACTGCCCGGCTCGGCTCGGAGCCGGACGATCCCGGGCCGACGGCACATCGGATCGCCCGTGCGCATGGCCTGCGCCTGCTCGGGCCTGACAGTGCCGGGCTCGCGGTGCCGGGCGCCAAGCTCAATGCCAGCCTCTTCGCCCATGCCCCCAAGGCCGGGGACCTCGCGCTCGTCTCGCAATCCGGCACCGTCGCCGCGGCCCTCGTCGAATGGGGCGCCCGCCACGGGACCGGCTTCTCGGCGGTCCTGTCGCTGGGCAGCGTGCTCGATATCGGCGTGGCCGATTGCCTGGATCACTTCGCCGCCGATTACCGCACCCGCGCGATCCTTCTGTGCCTCGACCGGGTCGCCGATGCGCGCCGGTTCATGTCGGCGGCGCGCGCTGCGGCCCGCGCGAAACCCGTCGTGGTGCTGCGCGCCGGCCGTCACCGCCCGGACAGGCGCGCGGCCGTGACCCATACCGGCGCGCTGGCCCGGCCGGACGCGGTCTACGCGGCGGCCTTCCGGCGGGCCGGTCTCCTGGCCGTCCAGGATCTCGACGAGATGTTCTCCGCGGTCGAGACCCTCGGGCGCCAGCGTCCGTTCCCGGGCGACCGGCTGGCCATCCTGTCGAACGGCCGCGGCATCGGCCTGCTCGCCGCCGACCGGCTGATCGAGAAGTCGGGCAGCCTTGCCGGAGCCGCCGCAGCCGAGGGGCGTCCGGCCGGCAATCCGCTCGACCTCGGCATCGACGCGGCGGGCCCGGCCTTCTCGGGCGCCCTGGGCCCGATGCTCGTGGACCGGACGAGCGATGCCGTGCTGGCGATCCACGTCCCGACCGCCCGCTCGGAGGCCGGCGAGGTCGCGAGCGCGATCGCCGACACGGTCAAGCGGGCCCGGGCCGGCCAGACGCGCAAGAAGCCGGTCTTCGCGGTCTGCCTGGGCGACGCTGAGGCCGCGCGCGACGCCTACGCCCGGGCCGGGATCCCGCATTTCACCACCGATTCGGAGGCGATCGAGGGCTTCCTCCATCTCGTGCGTTACCGCGAGGCGCAGGACGACCTCATGCGCACGCCGGGTTCGCTGCCGCGCGACTTCTCCCCCGATACGGCCCGCGCCCGCTCGATCATCGCCGGCGCCCTCCGTCAGGGCGCCGCGTGGCTCGATCCGGTCGCGGTGAACGGCCTACTGGAGGCCTACGGCATCCCGACCGTCCCCATCACCCTCGCCCCCGACAAGGATGCCGCCGCCGCCGCCGCGTGGCCGATCATCGCGGCGGGCGGGGCCGTAGCCCTCAAGGTCGTCTCTCCCGACGTCGTGCATAAATCCGATGTCGGCGGGGTCCATCTCGACCTCACCAGCGAGGCCGATGTCCGCGCGGCCGCGGGCAGCATCCTGACCCGGGCGCGCCGGGAGCGGCCGGATGCGCGGGTCACCGGTTTCGCCGTGCAGCCGATGGTGCGCAGGGGCCAGCGGCGCGAGCTTATCGCCGGCCTCGCCGAGGATCCGGTCTTCGGCCCTGTCGTGGTTTTCGGCCGCGGCGGCACGGCGGTGGAGGTGATCGACGACCGGGCGCTCGGCCTGCCGCCCCTGGACCTGATCCTCGCCCGCGACCTCATCGGCCGCACCCGCGTCGCCCGGCGTCTCGACAGCTACCGCGACGTGCCGGCGGCCGACCTGCCGACGATCGCGCTGACGCTGGTGAAATTGTCCCAATTGGCCGCCGACCTGCCGCAGGTCCGCGAACTCGACATCAACCCGTTGCTCGCCGACGAGACCGGCGTGCTGGCACTCGACGCCAAGGTCCGGATCAATCGCTCCGAGAAGAGGCAATACGGCCGCGGCCATCCGCGCTTCGCGATCCGCCCCTACCCGGCGGAGTGGGTCCGCACCCTCAATCTCAAGGACCGCACGATCCGCGTGCGGCCAGTGCGACCCGAGGACGAGGGCCTGTTCCTGACCTTCTTCAAGGGGCTGGACCCGGAGGATCTGCGTCTGCGCTTCTTCGGGCCGGTGCGCGAGTTCAGCCACGCCTTCCTGGCACGCCTCACCCAGCTCGACTATGCCCGGGCCATCGCGTTCGTGGCCACCGAGGTCGAGCCGAACGGGGGCGAGCGGATGCTCGGTGCCGTGCGGCTGCACGCCGACGCCAACCACGAGAGCGGCGAGTACGCGATCGCGGTGGGCCGCGACGTCCGGGGCACGGGTCTGGCCTTCGCCCTCATGCGCCTGATGATCGACTGGGCGCGCTCGGAGGGGATCGGCCGGGTCGAGGGCTCGGTGCTGGCCGAGAACAGGCCGATGCTGGCCGTCTGCCGCCGCCTCGGCTTCGCGCAGGGGCGCGACCCGGAGGATCCCGGTTTGGTCAAAGTGCGGCTGGATCTGGCGGGGGCTTGATGCCTGCTCGGATGCAGGGCGCCCGCGCCGCTAAGCCCTGGCCATCGTCATCCCGGGTCCGCGGGAGCGGAACCCGGGATCCAGACCTACCGACGCGGCAAGTCTTTCACCGACCAGGCGTCCGGATTCCGCGCTCGCCTGCGGCGCCCCGGGATGACGCTGAAGGGTGACCCTCAAGGACGTCAGGCTTCGTGAGGCTCGAATCCGAGAGCCCGCACCCGTGAAATGGCCGCTGTCGGTGGCATTCCGGACGATCCGATGGCGCAAACACGAGCGCTCATCGACATCGCGGGGTTGGGTCAGCGGATAGCGTCAACGGATTCCAAAGTGCGGCGCTCCGCTGTGGGCTTGGCCGAAGCAGGCTTCGTCGGGCCGGGCTTGGCCGCCACTGCGGGCATCCCAGCGGGTCTGGCTGTCGGCGCGGCGACGGCCGGCTTCACAAGCGCGGGGACGCTGGCCGCAGGCGGGATCGCGCCGGTGGCCGCGGGTTCCGGAGCCGGCGTGTCGAGATTGTAGATGTCGTCGCGGAAATGCGCCTTGCCGTCCGGGGTGGCGTAGCCCGTGAGGTACACGAAGGTCACCGGAACCGGCTTCGGCAGTTTGATGTCGCGGCGCTCGCCGTCGGCGATGCCGGTCTCGATCTCGATCGGCCCCCAGCTCGTGCCCGGGCCGTTCGGGCCATCGGTGCCCTGCAGCAGCCAGCCGACGAGCTCCTTCACCTGACCCACGCGGACGCAGCCGTGGCTGTGGAAGCGCACGCTGGCGGCGAACAGCGATTTCGCCGGCGTGTCGTGCATGTAGACGGCAAAACGGTTCGGCATGTCGATCCGCACCTGGCCTAGCGAATTGTCGAAGCCGGAATCTTGCCGCAGCGTGTAGTTGACGGCCTTCTCGCCCGCCCAATCGATCTTGGTCGGGTCGACCTCGCCGGAGGGCCCGAGGATCCGGATGTGGTTCTTGGCGAGATAGCCCGGATTCTTGCGCATTTGCGGGATGATCTCGTTCTTCACCACCGAGGCCGGGACGGTCCAGGTCGGGTTGAAGTTGATGTCGGTGATGCGCGTCTCCACGGCCGGGGTCGCCTTGTCGGGGGAGCCGACCACCGCGACGTAGCGGCGGACCACCGTGCCGTTCTCCACCGCCTCGACGGCGGCCGAGGGGATGTTGACCACGACGTAGCGCTCGCCGAACGGGAATTTCGAGCCCATGAGCCGGGACGCCGAGGCGGCGAGCTGACGCTGACGCACCGAGGCGGGCACGTTGAGCGCGTTGATCGTGAGCCGGCCCAGGATGCCGCTGTCGGGCAAGCCGTGGCGGCCCTGGAAGGCCGCGATCGCGGCCACGAGGGGCGGATCGAGGCGGTCGCTCGGGGGCGCGTCCGCCGGCAGGTCGCCGGTCAGGGTCAGATGGTGGCGCAACGCCGGGATCGCCGGGTTGCGCTCGCCGGGCTTCAGGCGCGCGAGATCCTCGGGCAGCCGCTCCCAGCCGCCGGCCTCCGCGAAGGCCGCGTAACGCTCCGCCGCCCGGAGCGTGTCCAGGAAGGTGCGCGCCGTCAGCGTCGGGTTCGGGTCGGCGGAGACCTTGGCGTAGACGAGGGGCGCCGGCTCACGCGATTTCCGCGCCGTCTCCTGCGGCTTGCCCGGGAGGGGCTTGGATTCGGGGGATGCCGTCTCCGCGGGCTTGGATTCGGCCGGCTTCGTCTCGGGGCCTTTCGCCTCCGGCACCTTGGTCTCCGCGCCTTTGCCGGGCGATCCGGTGTCCGGGCTCGGCGGCAGCGTAGCCGGAATGGCGCGCGGCGGTACCGGCCCCGGAGGCGGGCTGGCCGCCGGGACGGCCGCGGGGGCGCCCTGCGCCAGCGCCGCGACGGACGTGCCGAGCAGCGCCAGGAGCGACAGGCCCGTACCGAGACGGGCACGCGGGTCGGCAGGACGGCGGGGTGGGACCGGGACCATACGCAACACTCCCGACGCGCTCAGGCGGCGCGACCGGGCCGGATGATGGGCCGGCGTGGTTACCAATCTCCTCCGGCCATGAGAGTGGCCCGAGACCCGGATTCACGATCCTGCAATTGGTTCAGCCGCGTGAGGTTTCGTGCGGATGTCGGCCGGCGCGAAAACGGCGCTTATACATTTTATGACGTGCTGGCTTCGGCACCGCCGTCTTTGCGAGCGGAGCAAAGCAATCCAGACAGCGCCCCGTTCATCGACGGCGCGCTGCCCTGGGTCACGTCGCTCCGCTCGCGATGACGGCGTGAGACACCTCAATCGAAGCGTTCCATCGGACACCGCATGGCTGGTCCGCCACGGCTGCCCAGACCCAGACAGGAGATCGGTTCCCGCCATGCCGCATCCCGGAGACCCGTGTCCCGCAGCGATGCCCTACCTGCCGCAGCTCGACGGGGTTCGGGCGCTCGCCATCCTGATCGTGTTCGCGGCCCATTGCGGCTACAGCCACATCGTGCCGGGCGGCTTCGGCGTCACAATCTTCTTCTTCCTCAGCGGCTATCTGATCACCACGCTCCTGCGGATCGAGCGGGCGCGGACGGGTGCGGTCTCGCTCTCCGCCTTCTATCTGCGGCGGAGCCTGCGCATCCTGCCGCCGATGTACCTGACGCTGCTCGCCTCCGGAGCGCTCTACGCGACGGGCCTCCTCAACTGGATGCCCGTCGCGCCGGCGGCGGTGCTGGGCCAAGTGACGTTCCTGACCAACTATCCCGGCCTGTTCGGCACCGAGGCGGTGCTGCCGGTGCCGCTCTGGAGCCTCGCCATCGAGGAGCACTTCTACCTCGTCTTCCCGCTGGCCTTCGTGCTGTGGCTCGGGCGTCTCGCGCCGCGCCGGGCCGCGCTCGCCTGTCTGGGACTCTGCGCGGCGGTCCTGGCGATCCGGTGCAGCAACGTCTGGCGGTTGCCGGATTACAGCCTGAACTACAGCTGGACCCACACCCGCATCGACGCGATCCTGTTCGGCTGCTGCCTCGGCCTGTGGAACAACCCGGTGATCCCGGCCGACCGGGCTCGGCGCCCCGCGCTCTGGCACGTCGCCGCCAGCCTCGCGGTGATCCTCGGGACCCTGGCGGTCCGCGATCCCGCCTTCCGCGAGAGCCTGCGCTACACGCTCCAGAGCGCCGCCCTGTTCGTGCCCTTCGCGTACCTGCTGCACGGGGAGGGGTCTCTGGTGCGGGTGCTGGCGAGCCGGCCGATGCGGCAGCTGGGGCTCTGGTCCTACAGCTTCTACCTCGCCCACATGACGGTGGTGGCCCTGGTGCTGCACCTGCGGCCTGGACTCCACGGGTTCGGGCTGATGCTGGCGGCCTTCCCGGTGACGCTGCTCTGGTGCTGGGGCATGTACGGGCTCGTCGAACGCCCCTGCGCGCGTCTCCGCCGCCGCCTCCTGGCGGACCGGCCGCCGGAGCCGAGCCTCGCCGAGGACAGCCGTCGGGCCGGCGTCACGCCCGCCTGAGCTTGTCGCGGGCGACCCTGTGATCCGGCGCGGCCTCGAAGGCCGCCTTCATCGCGTGCCAGAGCGGCTTGCGCTGGAACTGCGCGTCGAGCGGCAGCGCCCGCTGCGGCAGGCCATCGGGTCGCTTGCGGTAGGGGTGGTCGTTCAGCCACGTATCCGGGTCGTAGATGTCCCAGGTCACGACATCGAGGCAGGCGGGCTCGTCCAGCACCACGTCGAGGAAGCGGCGGGCGAAGTCGGCCACCCTCCGGTCGCGGGTGGCCACGTCGGACGGAAACGCCCGGTCGTCGATGTCGAGCTCGGTGATCTCGATCCCGAGCCCCATCTGGCCGATCTCCCGCAGGAAGCGGCGCAGCTGGCCCTGGTCGATCGGGATCGTGCTGGTGAGATGCGATTGCAGGCCGAAGCGCCGGATCGGCACGCCGCGGGCGCGCATCGCCTCCAAGCGGCGCAGGACCTTGGTGCGCTTTGCCTCCATCCAGGGCACGCCCTGCTCCACCGCGTCCTCGTTCCACGTGCCGGCCGCCGTAGGGTCGGTCTCGTGCAGGATCCGGAAGGCCAGATCGACGTAGCCGGGGCCGATCGAGGCGAGCCAGGGCGAGTCGCGCAGGCCGCCGCCGCGGTCGGGATCGGCCTCGTTGCCGAGGATCTCGTTGACCACGTCCCAGGCGACGATCTGGCCCCGGTAATGCCCCGCCACCGTCTCGATCCAGCGCCGCATGAAGTCCTCGGCCTGGACGGCGCTGGCCCGGCCGAGCAGTGGCCCGACCCAGGGCGGCAGCGCCGCGTGCCAGACGAGCGTGTGGCCGCGCATGCGCTGGCCGTTCGCTCGGGCGAACCGCAGGATGGCGTCGCCGCGGGCGAAGTCGGTCTTGCCGGGGGCGGGCAAAACCTCCTCCATCTTCATCTCGGTGCCGCAGACGAGGAGGCCGCACTCGCGTGCCACCGCCTGCCGGTAGGCGGGGGTCGCGTCGAAGCGGTGGAACGGCACCTCGCAGCCGTAGAGCAGGCCCTTGGCCGACGCGGCCGCCTGGAGGCTGTCGCCCGACCAGGATGGGCGGCCGGGAGGGCCGAACCCGGCCGGACCGGCCGCCCGCGCCGTCGCCGCGAGACCGAGGGTGGCCGCACCGGCCAGGATCGACCGGCGGCTCGGGGGAGGGGGCATCCGGGTCCTGGTATCCTGAGGGCGCAGCCTCACCCTAACAGACGCCGCTCCTGCGGCGATCCGCGGGTTCTGCGGGGTTTCGGTACGCTGCCGCGAACTCGCCTTCCTCCAGGCTCGCCCCATCTGATGGGCGCCAGTCAGCCGAGGATCCGTCATGAGCCAGCACCCCGCGATCAGCCCCGGTCGCAACGCGGTCGTCACCGGGGCTGCGAGCGGCATCGGGCTTGCCGCCGCGCAGGCCTTCGCCCGGGCCGGCATGAATGTCTGGCTCGCCGACCTGCCGGGGCCGGCCCTGGACGCGGCCCGGGCCGCCGTCGCCGAACTCGCCGCCGTCGAAGTGCGCGCCGTACCCACCGACGTTTCGGACCGGGGCGCCGTGGAGGCCCTGGCGGCCGCCGTCGCCAAGGCCGGACCGCCCGCCCTGGTGATGCTGAATGCGGGGATCGAGGCCGGCGGAAAGCTGTTCTCCGACGCCGATACCTGGGCGCGGATCCTGGGCACCAACCTCGGCGGCGTGGTCAACGGCATCCACGCCTTCGCACCCGCCATGATCGAGGGCGGCAAGGCCGGGGCGATCATCGTCACCGGCTCGAAGCAGGGCATCACCACGCCGCCGGGCAACGCGCCCTACAACGTCTCGAAGGCGGGCGTGAAGGCGGTCACCGAGGCGCTCGCCCACGAGTTGCGCAACCGGGAGGGCTGCCACACCACGGCCCACCTGCTGATCCCCGGCTTCGTCTATACCGGGCTCACCAAGGCCCGCGGCGTCACCGAGAAGCCGGCTGGCGCCTGGACGCCCGAGGAGACCGTGGCGTTCATGCTGGAGCGGCTCGCCGCCGGCGACTTCTACATCCTCTGCCCCGACAACGAGACCACCCGCGCCCAGGATGCGAAGCGGATCGCCTGGGCGTCTGGCGACATCGTCGAGAACCGGCCTGCCCTGTCGCGCTGGCATCCGGACTACGCCGAGGCGTTCAAGCGGTACATGGAGGGCTGACCCAATCGGCCTCGCGCTGCCCTGAGTCACTTCGCTGCGCTCGCGAAGATTGAGCGTGACGCGATCGGGTCGCCCGGACCTGTCGCGGCCGAGCCCCGGCCCGGGCAGCGCAGGCCTGCGCCCCTCGTCTGGCGAAGCCCTTGCACACGGGCTAGGTCAGTGCGACGCAGCCGCCGCACGAGACCAGCGCACGACAACCGGGAGCCGCACTTGGCCACGATCATCCCCGTCGCTTCCTTCGACTGCGTCGTGTTCGGCGCGACTGGCGATCTGACCGCGCGGAAGCTGCTGCCGGCGCTGTTCTACCGCTTCCGCGACGGCCAGATTCCCGAGACGAGCCGAATCATCGGTGCCTCGCGTTCGGAACTGTCCATCGACGCCTTCCACGAGCACGCCCGCGACGCGCTCAAGCGCTTCGTGCCGGCCGCCGACCTGACCGACGCCATGCTCGGGCGATTCCTCGACCACGTCGACTACGTCGCGGTCGACGGGGCCGGCGACAGCGGCTGGACCGACCTCGTCGCCAAGCTCGACGAGCGGCCCGACCAAGTCCGGCCCTACTACCTCGCCACCTCGCCCGACCTCTACGGCTCGATCTGCCGCAACCTCGCCGCCCACGGGCTCGTCGGCGAGAAGTCCCGCGTCGTGCTGGAGAAGCCGATCGGCAAGGACCTGAAATCGGCCCGCGCGATCAACGACGCGGTCGGCGAGGTCTTCCCCGAATCGCAGATCTTCCGGATCGACCACTATCTCGGCAAGGAGACGGTCCAGAACCTGCTGTCGCTCCGCTTCGCCAACACGATCTTCGAGCGGCTCTGGACCTCGGATGTGATTGACCACGTCCAGATCACGGTCGCCGAGACGGTGGGGGTCGAGGGCCGGGCCGGCTACTACGACACGTCGGGCGCGATGCGCGACATGCTGCAGAACCACATCCTGCAGCTGCTCTGCCTCACCGCCATGGAGAGCCCGCTCAATCTCGAGGCGAACTCGGTCCGCGACGAGAAGCTGAAGGTGCTGCGCGCCCTCAAGCCGATCACGGCCCACGACGTGCAGGCGGTCACCGTGCGCGGCCAGTACGTGGCGGGCGCCGTCGACGGCAAGCCGGTGGAGGGCTACCTCGCCGAGCTC
Organism: Methylobacterium sp. FW102-HT35C08; assembly: GCF_058790235.1. NCBI lineage: Bacteria > Pseudomonadati > Pseudomonadota > Alphaproteobacteria > Hyphomicrobiales > Methylobacteriaceae > Methylobacterium > Methylobacterium sp. FW102-HT35C08. The sequence goes on from NZ_JBYTCL010000002.1 coordinate 5,527,458, forward strand.
GGCCACGAGAGCCGGACCGAGACCTTCGTGGCCATGAAGGTCGAGATCCAGTCCGGGCGCTGGGCCGGGGTGCCGTTCTACCTGCGCACCGGCAAGCGGCTGCCCCAGAAGCTCTCCGAGATCGTGGTGCAGTTCCGCGCCTCGCCCTTCTCGATCTTCCCCGAGGAGGCCTTCGGCCGCGAGCCGAACCGGCTGGTGATCCGCCTGCAGCCGCAGGAGGGCATGAAGCTCGAGGTGATGACCAAGGATCCCGGTCCCGGCGGCCTGCGCCTGCGCCCGACCGACCTCGACATCTCCTTCGAGGAGACCTTCAAGCAGCGCTATCCCGACGCCTACGAGCGCCTGCTGATGGACGTGGTCCGCGGCAACGCCACCCTGTTCATGCGCCGCGACGAGGTCGAGGCCGCCTGGGCCTGGGCCGACGGCGTGCTCAAGGCCTGGGCCGATCGGCCCGAGGCGCCGCGGCCCTACCCGGCGGGGAGCTGGGGGCCGACCGCCGCCATCGCGCTGATCGAGCGCGATGGCCGGACATGGCACGAGGAATTGCGGTAACGACGCGCGCCGGTTTACGGCCAAGCTGCCTTGATGCGGTCAAGCCAGATGTGAACACTGTCTGTGCCGCCGATCACCGCCCCACAAGAGGGTGGATACGGTATGCACGAGGGATCATCACATGCTGGCCACCCATCAGGACCCGGCCGCGCAGGCCGAGCGCCGCTTGGAGCGTTCGGTCGCCGCCGCCCTGCGCGTCATCGCCGCCGCCCATGTCGAGCGGCAGGCGCCGCCGATCTCCGCCGCACGCCGCCGCCTGAGCGAGGTGTACGGCGCCACCCGTCTCGCGCGTCGCCTGGAGCAGGAACGCCGGACCGCCTGAACGCGCCCGGCCCGGAACATCCGCGCGCGAGGCAATCCCGGACCGCGCCGGCCTTGCCATCCTGCGCCTGCTAGAGTCGCCTCGCTGCATGCGCGGACGGGCTCACACGGCGGCGTCCCAGGTCTCGCTGAGGGGCGTCGTCCCACGGATGAGCCGGGCGCGCAGCACGACATCGCCCCTCGGCATCGGGTCCGGCGGGCGCCACTCGACGTAGATCCGCCATCCGCCGGTCTGCGGCACGAAATTGGCCACCGGCTCGTGCATCGTGCCGGCGCTGGCCGAGACTTCCGCGGCGACGTCCTCGTCGGCGCCCTTCGGCAGGCCGGGACCCTCGAAATCGATCACGCAGAGCCGCCGCTGCGGGCTCGGCGGGTTGGTCGGGCGCAGGCGTTCCGCCGAGCCGAAGCGCGTGGAGGTGACCCTGGCGAGGGCGGTCTGGGGGATGGCCGCCACGGGCTCCGCTCCGACCGTGGTCAGGCCGTAGGCGAGCCGCAGCGGGGTGCCGGGCTGGGCCGGAGCCGCCGGCACGAAGGCCGCGACGATGTTGTCGGCGTATTCCTCGCCGGAGGGGATCTCGTAGAGCTGCACCGCGCCCTCCGCGAAGGCGCCGCCCGCGCGATCGGGCGCGACCCACAGGCCGGGCCGTGCCTCCTGGCGCGCCTCCACGTCGAGATAGGCCTCAAACCGTCGCTCGCGCTGCATCAGCCCGAAACCCGCCAGCGGCTTGGCCGCGAAGGCGGAGATCTGCGGCTGACTGCGACCGTTGACCAGAGGCCGCCAGAGGCGATCGACCCGCGCTGGATCGCTCCCGGCCGCGACGCACAGCCCGTCGGAATCGTGCACCTGCGGCCGGAAGTCGTCGAACGGCGTCGCGCCCCGGGCGCCGGGTCCGTTCTGGCCGTGCAGGAACATGCTGGTGAGCGGCGCCAGGCCGAACTTCGCGAGCGTCCGACGCGGATGGAGCGCCGCGGTGACGGCGATCCGGGCCGGGTCACCGGGTGTGATCTCGAACCGGTAGGCGCCGGCCACGCTCGGGCTGTCGAGGAGCGACATCACCGTCAGGCTGCGGGCCTCGGGCTCCGGCTCGCAGATCCAGTGGGCGATGAAGTCGGGGAATTCCTCGCCCTCCGGGGCACCCGTGCCGATCGCGAGCCCGCGGGCGGAGAGGCCGTATTCCTGGTTCGCCGCCCGCAGCCGGAAATAGGAGGCGCCGAGAAAGACAAGGAATTCCTCCTGGAAGCCCTTGGGGCGCCACGAGGGCGTGTCCGGGAATGCGTAGTGCAGGCGGAAGCCCGCGAAGCCGAGATCCGGCGCGAAGGTCTGCCCGGCGAGCGTCGGGCCGAGGTCGAACAGGCGGCTCTCGTAGGGGATCCGGTGCGCCGGCCCGCGCTGCGGCTGGAGGTGGAGGGCCACGCGCTTGCGCTGCAGGAAGCCGCGGTGGAAGAACTGCGCACTGAAGTTGTTGCCGAGGCGCAGGCTCTCGTCCGGCCGGAACCTGATGGCCCGGTAGCGGTCGTAATCCAGGCCTGCGAGCGCCGCCGGCAGGTCCTCGGGCGGCGCGGTGTAGGGGGCGGAGGCCAGGCGCGCCGCCTGATCCGACAGCGTTTCGAACGTCATCGGGCCGTCCTGCGGCGGAAGCGCCGACCCGGCCCACGTTCTGGACCCATTCAGATCGGCCGCGCTAGGTAGAACCGTGCCGGCAGCCGCGGTCAGGACTGTTCCAAGAACGCGGCGCCGGGAGGGGGGATTGATCCGTTCGGCTTCCGGCGGCCTACGCGGCCGGGTCGGCTCCGTGTCCTCACCCCGCACATCGGTATCCACGGTCATCGGTTCTCGGCTCCAGACGGCCGGGCGGCCGGCAGCCTTCCACGGTCGAGTTCCTCGCGCCATGTCCCCACGCGTCCCCTCCTCTGCCGAGCGACCGCATCGGAACGCAGGCCCGGTCACATCCGATCCGTCGACCGGGATCCCACAGCACGAGGTCTGGACGGGTACGCGACCGGCGCGCGCACTCTGGGCTCGCCGCCTCGCCTTGGCGATCCCGAGCCTCGTCGCGGCCGGCGGTCTCGCGTGGCTCGCCGCGCTCGCCTATCCGGCGGGTGTCAGCCCGCTCGCCTGGGCGGTGCTGGTGCTGTTCAGCCTCGTCATGGGCTGGCAGGCCTTCGTCGCCTGCCAATACGCCTACGGGCTCATCGCCGGCTTCCTGGGCGACCGGGCCAAGTCGGTGCTGGAGCGCCGCTCCGAGCAGGCCGAGGCCACGATCGCAGGCGCCGGACGCACCGCCGCCGTGGTGGCGATCCACGCCGAGGACGCGGTGGCGGTGTTCGCCCGCCTGCGGGTGATGGCGCGCTCGCTGGCCCGCGCCGACGCGCAAGACATCGACATCTTCGTTCTCTCCGACACGCGCGACGGCGCGATCGCCGCCGTCGAGGAGCACGAATTCGCCCGCATCCAGGCCTGGGCGGCCGCCGACCCGGCGCTGCCGCGGATCCGCTACCGGCGCCGGACCGAGAATGTCGGCCGCAAGGCCGGCAACATCGGCGAGTTCTGCCGCAGCTACGGCGCCGAGTACGCCTTCATGATCGTCCTCGACGCGGACAGCCTGATGACGGGCGCGGCGATGACCCGGCTCGTGCGGCTGATGCAGGAGAGCCCGCGCACCGGCCTGATCCAGACCGTCTCGTACGCGGCGGGCCGGGACACGCTCTTCGCCCGCATCCAGCAATTCGCCGTCCGCCTCTACGCGCCGCTGGCGCTGCGCTGCCTGGAGACCTGGCAGGGGCCGGAGGGCAGCTACTGGGGCCACAACGCGATCCTGCGGATCGAGGCCTTCGCGGCGAACGCGCAGCTTCCCAAACTCCCGGGTCGGGAGCCGCTCGGCGGCGAGATCCTGTGCCATGACATCGTCGAGGGCGCCCTGATGGTGCGCGCCGGCTGGGAGGTGCGGTTGCTGCCCGAGATGGGCGGGACCTGGGAGGAGATGCCCACGAACCTCGTCGACCTGCTCGGCCGCGAGCGTCGCTGGTGCCAGGGCAACCTCCAGCACCTGCGGGTGCTGCCCTGGACGGGACTGCGCGCTGCGAGCCGCTGGCACCTCCTCGTCGGCATTCTCTCCTACGGGGTGCTGCCGCTCTGGATCGCTTTCGTCGGGCTGGCCGCCTGGCAGGCTGCGCGGACCGGCGATCTCGGCCTGCTGGCCTACGGCCTGACCGGGCAGGGGGCGGCGGCCCATGCGCTGGCGATCCTCAGCATCGCCGTGCTGGCGCTGCCGAAGCTCCTGAGCCTCGGCCATGTCCTGGCGGCGCCGGAGCGTCGGGCGGCCTTCGGCGGCACCCGGGCGCTGCTCGCGAGCGCCGCCCTGGAGCAGGCCGTGTGGGTGATCCTGTGGCCGGTCCTGACCCTGTTCACCGCCAGCGCCGTGGTCTCGACCTTCCTGGGCCGGGTGGTGCGCTGGGAGACGCAGGATCGGGATGACCGGCAGGTCTCCTGGTCGGAGGCTTTCCGGCTCCAGGCCGATGCCGTGGTGGTCGGCGCGCTGATGATCTTCGCCCTGGTCCTCGTCGGGAGCCTTTGGCTCGCACTCTGGTTGGCGCCCGTGGCCCTGGCGCTGCTCACGAGCCCGGCCCAGAGCGTCTGGACGAGCCGGGCCGATCTCGGCCGCGCCGCCCGGGCGCGGGGCCTGTTCCTGACCGCCGACGACACCGCGCAGGCGCCGGAACTCGCCGAACTCGCCCAGCTGCGCGGCCTGCCCGCCGCGCCGGCCCCGCTCCGCTCGGCTCCGCGCGAGCCGGCCATCTGGCTCGCCGCCGACGAGGCCTGACGCGGCCGCGCACCGTCCGAGTCGCCGCAGGCAGGCCCGGAACCCGGAGCCGCGCTCGGAGCAGGGTACTGGCGCCGTGACGCATGTGGATCCCGGGTTCCGCTGCGCGGTCCCGGGATGATGCGGCGAGACGGCAGCGACGCCTCCTCACGGCAAGGCTTCCGACGCGCCTTCGAGCCGCCCGCTGGGACGGGTCGCGAACGCCCGGGCCCGCACCGTTCATCCCCGCTCTTACGGCCAAGCTGCCACAGTGTTGCCATCGAGTCACGGGCGGGCGGAACCGCCTGGATCGGGCGGTTTCAGGCTTGGATTTGAGGCGCGAGCGTTTACCCCTTGGCGAGGATCGGCACGGCATCGTGCCCCGGTATTCGCCGCGTTCCCGCCATAGTCCGCGCCTGCCCCGAGAGGCTTTGATGCGTCGTTTTCTCCCCGCCCTGATCGGGCTTTTCGGCGCGGCCGCGTGCGCCGCGCCGGCTCTGGCCTACGAGATCGACCCGCTGACCCGCCAGCCGCTGAACGACGCACTCACCGTGCGGGTGCGCCCGCAGGCGGTCGAGACCGTCGCGGTGCCGGTGGCCAACGCCTCGCTCAACCCCGCCGACCCGCTGAGCGCCGACGCCGCGGTGCCGCAGATGTCGGCGATCCCGCGGGAGACCGTGGCGTATAACGGCCCCTACGGCGCCGGCACGATCGTCGTGTCGACGGCCGAGCGGCGGCTCTACTACGTGCTGGGAGGCGGTCAGGCCCTCCGTTACGGCGTCGGCGTCGGCCGTCCGGGCTTCACCTGGGGCGGCGTGCAGACCATCACGATGAAGCGCGAGTGGCCGGATTGGCGCCCGCCAGCGACCATGCTGAAGCGCCGGCCCGACCTGCCGCGCTACATGAAGGGCGGTCTCGAGAACCCGCTCGGCGCCCGCGCCATGTATCTCGGCGGCTCGATCTACCGGATCCACGGCTCCAACGAGCCGGAGACGATCGGCACGGCCGTGTCGTCGGGCTGCATCCGCATGACCAACGAGGACGTGATGGACCTCTACACCCACGCCAAGGTGGGCACGAAGGTCATCGTCCAGCGCTGATTTGTTCGGGGCTTTTCGGGGGAGGGCCGGCCGTGAGGTCGGCCCTTCTGCGTTCAGGCCGCCGGCAGCGTCACCAGCGCGTCCGGGCGCTTCACTTCGATCTCGATGAAAGCGATCGGGTGGTCGGACCCGTTCATCACGTCGTGCCGGATGCCCGCGGGTCGCATGTAAGATTGCCCGGCCGCGAGCGCCGTCTCGCTGACCGCCGCACCGTCATGGACGCGCAAAATCCCGTCCACCAGCATCACCACGAAATACGGCCAGCCGTGCTCGTGCCATCCGGTCACGCCGCCGGGCGGGAAGTCCCAGCGCGTGATGCGCACGGTGGCGTCGTCCTGCTGGATCGTGGGCGTAGCGGGGATGGTGCAGGCGAAAGCCATGGGGTCTCCAGAGATGGCGAGCGATCGGATGAGGCACGCGTCTCACACGATGCAAGCCTCCGGCCTCCTCGGCGGAACAGCTCAACACCCCGTCATCGCGCGCAGCGAGGCGGCCCAGCAATCCGCGACGCCGATAGCCGTGGCGCCGCCCTGGATTGCTGCGCTCCGTTCGCGAAGACGTCGACGCTCAATGCCAGAATCCGCACCGAACAGAGCGGCTGCCCTCAGTGGCACCCGCAGGAACCCGACCCGCAGCCCCCGCCACTCCCGCCGCCTTTCACCGGCGCCTGCCGCGCCGTGTCACGGTCGAGGCCGCGCTCGGCGAGTTCGCTGAGATAGGTCTGCCAGCGGCTCTCGTACTCGCGGCCGAGCGTATGCAGGTAGCCCCAGCCGTAGATGCCGGTGTCGTGCATGTCGTCGAAGCCGAGCTTCACCGCGTAGTTGCCGACCGGCTCAACCGCCAGGATCGCCACGGACCGCTTTCCGCCGATCACCTTGCGCTCCAGCGGCGAGTGCCCCTGCACCTCGGCGGACGGGCTCGACACCCGCAGGTACTCGGCCGGCAGGGCGTAGCGCGCCCCGTCCTCGAAGGCGACGTTGAGACTCCGCCGGTCGGCCGACAGGCGGATCTCGGTCGGCCACAGATCCTCGGTCACGGGTCACACTCCTCACGCAATCTGGGGCTGCGGCGCGGGACCTGCTTGCCCGCGACCGTTTGGGGCATCATATGCCGGACAATGCTCGATGACAGCTCCCTGACGCCGCAGACGTCCGCGCTCGGCGCGCCCACCGGGCCCGCGCCGCTGATCGACCCGTTCCAGCGGGCGATCTCGTACCTGCGCATCTCGGTGACGGATCGCTGCGACCTGCGTTGCGCCTACTGCATGTCCGAGCACATGCAGTTCCTGCCCAAGCGCGACCTGCTGACCCTGGAGGAGCTGGACCGCCTCTGTGGCGTGTTCATCGCGCGCGGCGTGCGCAAGCTCCGGATCACCGGCGGCGAGCCGCTGGTGCGCCGGGACATCATGCACCTGTTCCGCCGGCTCTCGCGCCACCTCGATTCGGGAGCGCTGCAGGAGTTGACGCTCACCACCAACGGCACGCAGCTCACGCGCTACGCCGACGAGCTGGCGAGCCTCGGCGTGCGCCGGATCAACGTCTCGCTCGACACCCTCGACCCGGACAAGTTCCACGAGATCACCCGCCGCGGCGACCTCAAGGTGGTGCTCGACGGCATCGCGGCGGCGCGGGCTGCCGGGATGAAGGTGAAGATCAACGCGGTGGCGCTCCGCGACGTCAACGCCGACGAGATCCCCGACATGATCGCCTGGGCCCACGGCCTCGGCATGGACATGACGCTGATCGAGGTCATGCCGCTGGGCGAGATCGAGGCCGACCGGACCGACCAGTTCCTGCCGCTGTCGGTGGCGCGGCAGCGCCTGGAGACCCGCTATACCCTCACGCCGCTGCCCGACCGCACCGGCGGCCCGGCACGCTACGTGCGGGTCGAGGAGACCGGCGGGAAACTCGGCTTCATCACGCCGCTGACCCACAATTTCTGCGAGAGCTGCAACCGCGTGCGCCTGACCTGCACGGGCCAGCTCTACATGTGCCTGGGCCAGGAGGATTCGGCGGACCTGCGCGCGGTTCTGCGCGCCTCCCGGGATGACGCGGTGCTGGCCCAGGCGGTCGTCGAGGCGATCACTCGCAAGCCTAAGGGCCACGACTTCGTCATCGAGCGCCAGCGCCCGGCCGCCGTGCCGCGGCATATGAGCGTGACGGGGGGGTAAAAGCCTCAGCCGTCTTTGCGAGCGCAGCGAAGCAATCCAGGGCGGCGGGCGTTGCCAGAAGGTGGCGTGTCCCCGGGTTGCTTCGCTGCGCTCACAAGGACGGAGGCACTCACACCTCTTCGTCGGCGTAACGCGATTGTTGCCGCCCGCGCTGCCCGGAGCCCTTCCGCGGCGCGCCCGCGCTGATCCCCGCCACCAGATCGGCGATGTGGCGCAGCGTCTCCACCGACAGGGCCTTCTCACCCTCGCCGCGACCCTGCGGGATCAGCGCCTTGGCGAAGCCGAGCTTCTGGGCTTCCTTCAGCCGCGATCCGGCCTGTGCGACTGGCCGAATCGCGCCGGAGAGCCCGATCTCGCCGAAATACACCGTCTCGGGCGGCAGCACCGCGCCCGACAACGATGAAACGAGGGCGGCCGCCACCGCCAGATCCGCCGCGGGCTCGGTGATGCGCAGGCCTCCGGCGACATTCAGATAGACGTCGTGGCTGCCGAGCCGGATGCCGCCATGGGCCTCCAGCACGGCCAGCACCATCGACAGCCGGTTCGGATCCCAGCCGACCACGGCGCGGCGCGGCATGCCGAGGGAGGAGGGGGCGACGAGCGCCTGGATCTCGACCAGCAGGGGCCGCGTGCCCTCCATCCCGGCGAAGACCGCCGTGCCCGCCGCCTGATGGTCGCGGCCCGCCAGGAACAAAGCGGAGGGATTTGGCACCTCGCTGAGGCCCGCATCGGTCATCTCGAACACGCCGATCTCGTCGGTGGGCCCGAAGCGGTTCTTCACCGCGCGCAGGATGCGGAAATGGTGGCCCTGGTCGCCCTCGAAGGAGGCGACCGCGTCGACCATGTGCTCCACCACCCGGGGGCCGGCGATCTGGCCGTCCTTGGTGACGTGGCCGACCAGGATGACCGCCGTGCCGGTGGTCTTGGCGAAGCGGATCAGCGCCTGGGCCGAGGAGCGGACCTGCGTGACCGTGCCGGGGGCGGATTCCACCGTCTCAGTCCACATGGTCTGGATCGAGTCGATGATCGCGAGCGCGGGCGGCCGACCCTGGCTCAGGGTCTCGACGATATCCTCGACATTGGTCTCAGCCGCGAGCTGCACCGGCAGCGCGCTGAGCCCCAGCCGCTCGGCCCGCAGCCGCACCTGCCCGACCGCCTCCTCGCCCGAGATGTAGGCGACCCGCTCGCCCGTCCCGGCCATGGCCGCCGAGGCCTGCATCAGCAGGGTCGACTTGCCGATCCCCGGATCGCCGCCGAGCAGAATCACGGAGCCGCGCACGAAGCCGCCGCCGGTCACCCGGTCGAGCTCGCCGATTCCCGAGGGAATGCGCGGTGCCTCCTTCGCCTCGCCGGTCAGGCCTTCCAGCGGGAACACGCGGCCGCGGCTGCGCGACGGCCGAGTCGCGGCCGGCCCGGACTGGCCGGGAGCCGAGGGCGCCTCCTCGACGATCGTGTTCCAGCCGTTGCAGGCCTCGCAGCGCCCGCGCCAGCGGTTGTAGACCGCCCCGCAGGATTGGCAGACGAAGGTCTGGTGGATCTTGGCCATGGCTCGGTCGGGTCCAGGCGTCGCGTGCCTTCGGGACTGGCTGTCATTCCGGGGCCGCGGAGCGGAGCCCGGCATCCAGAGCCGCCGACGCGCCAAGGCCCGGCTGCGGTTCTGGATGCCGGGTTCGCCTGCGGCGCCCCGCAGTGACTGAATGTCTTTTCGGTGCGACGGGTGAATCAGCAAGACTCTACATAGGTTCGAACATAACGAGAACCCAGGCCGGTAAGAATCTCGTAGCCGATTGTCCCGGCGGCGCGGCCGACCGCGTCGATGTCGAGAACGTCGCCGATCAGCACGGCCGTGGCGCCGCGCTCGGCCGCGGGGGCCGCGGTGACGTCGAGGATGATCAGGTCCATCGAGACGAGGCCGAGGATCGGGCACGGGACGCCGCCGACCAGCGCCTGTCCGCGTCCGCTGATCGCCCGGGGGAAGCCGTCGGCGTAGCCGAGCGAGAGCGTCGCCAGCCGGCTGGGCGAGGCGGCGGCCCAGCGGCCGTTATAGCCCGCGGTGGCGCCGGTCTCGACATCGCGCACCTGCGCGATCATCGCCTCCAGCCGCACCACCGGGCGCATCGGGTTCGCGGTTCCGGGGGTCGGGTTGCCGCCGAACAGGGCGTAGCCCGGCCGGAGGAGGTCGTGCTGCGCGCCCTCGAGGAAGATACCGGAGGAGTTCGCTAGCGAGGCGGGCACAGCCGGATAGGCCGCGCGCACCCGGGCGAAGTCGGCGATCTGCCGGGCATTGACCGGATCTTGCGGCTTCTCGGCGCTGACGAAGTGGCTGAGGATCAGATCGATGCCCGACGCCGCGAGCCGCGGGTCGCCCGCGAGATCCAGCGCCTCCGGCACCGACAGGCCCAGCCTATTCATGCCGGTGTCGACATGGAGCGCCGCGGGCGCGCGGCCGGCCGAGAACGCCGCCCAGTCCGAGAGTTCCTCGATGCTGCCGAGCACGGGACGCAGTCCATGCTCGGCGAAAGCCGCGGCGGCGCCCGGGGCCAGGCCGTTCAGGACGTAGATCGCGGCGTCCGGCAGGGCTGCGCGGGCCGCGACGCCCTCGGACAGGTGGGCGACGAAGAAGGTCCGGCAGCCGGCCGCCCAGAGAGCCGGCCCGACCCGGGTGATGCCGCAGCCATAGGCATCAGCCTTCACCACGGCGGCGCAGGCGACACCGCCGCCGCGCGCGGCGAGGGTTCGCCAGTTCGCCGCGATCGCACCGAGGTCGATCGTCAGCCGGGCCCCGTGGGCACCGATGTCGGTTGCGGATTGCGTCACCGTACTGCTCCCAATCCCCGATCCTTGAGGAATGGGGATGCACGACGCGGACCTGCAAGGCGAGATGCGGTCGGCATCCGGTCTCCGCGAAGCGAAGCTGCGCCTCTGCACGGGATCGCCTTGCCGGTCACCGCCGTCTCACTCCGTCATCCCGGGGCCGCGCAGCGGAGCCCGGGATCCGGACACGCCGACAGATCGGGTCCTGGCGACTACATGGTTCTGGATTGCCCGCCTCCGGCGTGCCCCTTCGCATCCGGGCTCGCCTGCGGCGCCTCGAAAAGACGGCGCGGGTCGACCGGCGCGAGATCGCGACGTGCCGAACGGGTCGGTGACCGGCATGCGGTAAGGGGAACTCAGACCGGCCCGGCGCGGCATCGTTACAGAGCCCATCTGATGCATGGACGGCACAGCCCCGGACCGAGGCGCGGGCCCCGGGTGACGGCCGAGGTCCGGCTTGGTATAAATCCACTGCGGTCCGGGGGAGCCGCACGGCCGACGCGCTATCCCCGCGGGTACCAAAAAGCTCAACGATGCCGTTTACCGTCCTGGATCTCGTCGTGCTCGGCATCGTCGCGGTCTCCGCGCTGCTCGCGGCCGTGCGTGGCGTCACCCGCGAGGTGCTGGCGATCGTCGCCTGGGTGGCTGCCGCCGCGGTCGCCTGGACGCTGTACCCGATGCTTCTTCCGACCGTGAAGCAGCACGTGAACAGTGACACCGTCGCGCTGGTCGCCTCGATCGCGGCGATCTTCCTCGGCACGCTGATCATCGTGTCGATCATCACGGTGAAGATCTCGGACGTCGTGCTCGATTCGCGCATCGGCGCGGTCGATCGCTCGCTGGGCTTCCTGTTCGGGGCCGCCCGCGGCTTCCTGATCTGCGTGATCGGCTGGGTGTTCCTGTCCTGGCTGGTCCAGGGCAAGGTGCCCGATTGGGCCGCGCAGGCGCGCTCGCGCCCGATGCTGGAGAAGTCCGGCGACGCCCTGGTGGCGCAGCTGCCCGAGAATCCGGAAGGCTTCCTCAAGCAGTTCAAGAAGCCGAAGACCGGCGCGCCGCCCAACGAGGCTGCCGACGCGCCGGCCGAGACCGATCCGGCGCCCCAGCGCCGCACCGAGACCGCGCCGACCCCGACGCGACGCTGATCTGCGGTATTCGCCGTAGGTTGGCGCGCGCGGAACCCCTAGATAGCGGTTCCGGTGTTGATCGGATTGTATCCGCGACGACCGGCGCGCCGGCCCGTCGCCGCCGGGTCCTGTGAGTGATCGACCGCCTCATGTCACACGCCGCCAATCCCAGCGCCGATTTCGACCTCGACGGCGACACGCTCCGCGAGGAATGCGGCGTCTTCGGTATCTTCGGACATCCGGAGGCCTCTGCCATCGTGGCCCTCGGGCTGCACGCCCTCCAGCACCGCGGCCAGGAGGCGGCTGGCATCGTCTCCTTCGACGGCTCCGTGTTCCACTCCGAGCGGCGGCCCGGCCTCGTGGGCGATTCCTTCTCGGACGGCGAGACCATCGCCCGCCTCAAGGGCCGCGCCGCCATCGGGCACGTGCGCTACTCGACCACCGGCGGGACGATCCTGCGCAACGTCCAGCCGCTCTTCGCCGAACTCGCCAGCGGCGGTCTCGCGGTCGCCCATAACGGCAACCTGACCAATGCCCTCTCGATCCGCCGCGACCTCGTGCGCGACGGCGCGATCACCCAGTCGACCTCCGACACCGAGGTGATCCTGCACCTCGCGGCCCGCTCGCGGAAGCCGCGGATCATCGAGCGCTTCATCGACGCCCTCCAGGCGATCCAGGGCGCCTACGCGATCGTGGCACTGACCAACAAGAAGCTGATCGGCGCCCGCGACCCGCTGGGCATCCGTCCGCTGGTGCTGGGCGAGCTCGATGGCCGCTACATGCTGGCCTCCGAGACCTGCGCCCTCGACATCATCGGCGCCCGCTTCGTGCGCGACATCGAGAACGGCGAGATCGTGGTGATCTCCGAGGAGGGGATCGAGTCGATCCGCTTCGCCGACGCCGTGCCGATGCGGCCCTGCATCTTCGAGTACATCTACTTCGCCCGGCCGGACTCGGTGGTGAACGGCAAGAGCGTCTACGCGGTGCGCAAGGCGATCGGCCGGGAGCTGGCCCGCGAGGCCTCCGTGGCGGCCGACATCGTCGTACCGGTGCCGGATTCCGGTGTGCCGGCGGCACTCGGCTTCTCGCAGGAGACCGGGATCCCGTTCGAGATGGGGATCATCCGCAACCACTATGTCGGCCGGACCTTCATCCAGCCGACCCAGTCGGTGCGCGAGCTCGGCGTGCGGATGAAGCATTCGGCCAACCGCGCGGCGATCGAGGGCAAGAGCATCGTCCTCGTGGACGACAGCCTCGTGCGCGGCACGACCTCGGTGAAGATCGTCCGGATGATGCGCGAGGCCGGCGCCGCGGAGGTGCATTTCCGGATCGCCTCGCCGCCGATCACCTACCCGGATTTCTACGGGATCGACACGCCCGAGCGGGAGAAGCTGCTCGCCGCGACCCACGATCTCGAGGGCATGCGCAAGTATATCGGCGCGGATTCGCTCGCCTTTCTGTCGATCCCCGGCCTCTACCGGGCGATGGGCGAGGAGGCGCGGGACGCGGCCTGCCCGCAATACACCGACCATTGCTTCACGGGCGAGTACCCGACCGGCCTGACGGATCTCTCCATCGCCGGGCCGAAGCGCTTCGCCATGCTGGCCGAGGCGGACTGACAGGATCTGGGGGTTCCGCGCGAACGGATCTCCAACGGAGATCCCCTGCGCGCGGAAATGCGCTAGGTCCTGCGCATGGCTGAGTCTCAGAGACCCCTCGAAGGCCGCGTCGCGGTCGTCACCGGCGCATCCCGCGGCATCGGGCGCGCCGCCGCCCTGGCGCTCGCCGGCGCCGGCGCCCACGTGATCGCGGTGGCGCGCACGGTCGGCGCCCTGGAGGAGCTGGACGACGCGATCCGCGCCGCCGGCTCCAGCGCCACGCTCGTGCCCTTCGACCTCGCCGATTACGACGCCATCGACCGGCTCGGCGCGGCGATCAACGCGCGCTGGAAGCGGCTCGACATCCTCGTCGGCAATGCCGGCATCCTCGGCGCGCTCATGCCGATCGGCCACATCACCCCGAAGATCTGGGGGCAGGTGATGGACGTGAACGTCACCGCCAATTGGCGCCTGATCCGGTCGCTGGATCCGCTGCTGCGCATGTCGGATGCCGGCCGGGCGATCTTCGTCTCCTCCGGGGCGTCGTCGAAGTGCCGGCCCTATTGGGGGCCGTACTCGGTCTCGAAGGCCGCGCTCGAGGCGCTGGTGCGCACCTACGCGGCCGAGAGCGAGACCACGGCGATCAAGGCGATGCTGCTCAACCCGGGTCCCCTGCGCACCGGGATGCGCCGCTCGGCGATGCCGGGCGAGGATCCCGAGACGCTGCGGACGCCCGAGGACCTCGCACCGCATTTCGTGCGGCTCGCCGCCCCGGACTGGACCGAGACCGGCAAGCTCTACGACTTTCCGACCGACCGGGTGCTGAGTTTCCGCGCACCCGAATGACGGGATCGGCGGTTGCTTGATTGGGTCGTCCCACCCGCCACCTCAGGATGAGAGATGGGACGGGACAAACCGGCTTCCTTTCACTGAGTTGCCTTCAATGATCGACGTCCGCTGCATCTGTGCGATCGGCCTGCGCGGCCAGCTCGGCCTCAACGGTCACTTGCCCTGGGAGGGGAACACCGACCCGCTGTTCGTCGAGGACGTGACGCGCTTCTTCGCGCTCACCATGGGCCACGTGCTGATCGCCGGGCCGAAGACCGTGGCCTCGGTGCCCGAATTCGCCTTCAAGGACCGCACCATCGACGTGATCCGCAGCCACGAGGATCCCGAAGAGGTGCTCAAGCGCTACCCGGGCCGGCGGATCTTTGTGGGCGGCGGCATCGCCGTGTGGAACGTCTACGCCAAGTACATCCAGAACTGGGACATCACGCGCCTGCCCTATGACGGCGAGGCCGACCGCTGGTTCGATCCCGCGTGGCTCGTCGGTGGCCCGCTGCGGGCAGCCTGAGGCGCGGGTTCCACGAACCGCGCCGCCCCGGCCGCCGGGGGAAGCAGCGCCATCAGCGCCTGCAACGGGGCGCTGGCCTCCCCCGACCAGACGAGATGGGTCCGATTGAGGCGCAGATGCGCCGGCAGCGGATGGCGCTCGACCGCATGCCCCACCACCGCCTGATCGAGCACCTCGGTCGGGATGATCGCGACCCCGGTGCCGGCGGCCACGCAGGCCACGATGGCGTGATACGAGCTCATCTCCAGGATCCGCGCGGGCGCAGCGCCCTGTTCGGCAAGCCACTCGATCAGGCGCTGGCGGTAGGAGCAGCCGTGCGGGAACGCCACGACGGTCTGCCCGCCCAGCGCGGCGGAGCGGCCGCCACGCGGGGCCGTCCGTCCGGTGATCAGCACCAGATCTTCGTCGAAGGCCGGCACCGACGACAGCTTCCCGCGCTCGAACGGTTCGGACACGAAGGCCGCCTCGACCTCGAAACGCTCCAGCTGCTGGAGCAGCGCACGGGTCGTGCCGGTTCTCAGCTCGATGGTCACGTCGGGGTAGCGCGCGTGGAAGGCCGACAGGATCGGCGGCAGCCGGGCGCCGGCGGCACTCTCCAGGGAGCCCAGCCGCAGCAGCCCGCCCACGACGCCGCTGCGCAGCTCCTGCTCGGCGAGGTCCGCCAGGTCCAGAAGCTTCTCGGCATGGCCCAGGAGCGTCCGTCCGGCCTCGGTCAGGACGAGGTTCCGGCCCTGGCGGCGGAACAGGGCGACCCCGAGGCGCTCCTCGAACTGCTTGATCCGGGTGGTGACGTTCGACGGCACGCGGTGGAGCAGGTTCGCAGCCCGCGTCACGCCGCCCTCCCGCACCACGCAGCGGAAGATGTGCAGGTCGTCCAGGTCCATCGTTCTCATCGAGAGAACGATACGTCAGAAGAATTCACTTTTTCAACGGGGTCGCGCCGTGCTCAATCCGTCCGATGAGCACCCGCGATCTCTCCTCCCGTCCCGTCGACCCGGTGGCCCTTGCCGTCGTCGGCAGCGGCCTCGTCGCCCTGGCGGTCGCCATGGGGATCGGCCGCTTCGCGTTCACGCCGCTCATGCCGCTGATGATGCGCGACGGCACGCTCAGCGCCGACGCGGGCGCCGAATGGGCCGCGGCGAACTATGTCGGCTATCTGGTCGGTGCCCTGACGGCCGCGCGCTTTGCCGGCAACCCGCGCCGCGGATTGCTGCTGAGCCTGCTCGGCGTGGCGCTGGCGACGCTGGCGACGGCGGCAGCCGACAGGGCCGCGGCGCACGTGACGGGCGCCGGTCTGCGCGCGGCGACCGGCGTGTTCAGCGCCTGGGCCCTGGTCTGTGCGAGCAGCTGGTGCTTGGCCGAACTGGCCCGGCGCCGGGCCCCGCAGCTCGGCGCGTGGATCTACGCGGGGGTCGGCCTCGGGATCGCGCTGGCCGGCACGTTGGCTTGGCTCGGCGGCCGTCAGCCGGCGGATTGGCTCTGGCTCGAACTCGGCTTGCTCGCCGCGGCGGGCGCGCTCCTCGCCTGGTCGCTGCCACGGGGCCCGGATGCGGCCTCGGACAAGCAGGTGGCGCGCGAGGCCGCGGCGACGGCCCATGGCGGCCGGAGCGGGCAGCTCGGCCTGGTGCTGTGCTACGGCACGTTTGGGTTCGGCTACATCGTGCCGGCCACCTTCCTCCCCGCCATGGCGCGGGCGCTGGCGCCGGATCCCCTCGTGTTCGGCCTCGCCTGGCCCCTGTTCGGCTTGGCGGCGGCCGTCTCGGTCGCGGCCGTGGCGCTGTGGCTGCCCCACGTGCCACGCCGGCGGCTCTGGGCGGCGGCCCAGGGCATCATGGCGCTCGGGACGGCCTTGCCCCTGGTCGTCCAGGCCCTCTGGGCGGTCGCGGTGTCGGCGATCTGCGTGGGCGGCACCTTCATGATCGCCACCATGGCCGGCCTGCAATTGGCGCGTGAGGCGCGGCCTGACAATCCGACGCCCCTGCTCGCCCGGATGACCACTGCCTTCGCGGCCGGACAGATCGTCGGCCCGCTGCTCGTGCGCGGCATCGGTCCCGGCCGCTGGGCCGGCTGGGACGCGCTGAGCTGGGCCGGCGCGCTCGCGACGCTCCTGTTGCTCCTCACGGCCCTGTGGCTGTGGCGCGGCGCGCGACCGGACCCCACGAGCGTCCGGCCAGCCTGATTCGACCTGATCCCGGGACGTTCGGGCCCGCGCGCCGGATCGGTTCGGTCCTGTGCGGTCGAAACTGCGTCTGCGGCGTCTATCTTGGAGTGATGATCGCCCGGAGACCACGATGAGCGCCCACAGCTACCGCTTCGGCATCGAGGAGGAGTATTTCCTCGCCGATGCCGAGACCCGCGGGACGCCGCGGGGCGACCTTGCCGCCTTCCATGCGCGGGTGAAGGCGGAACTGCCCGAGACCGGGCGCGAGCTGGTGGCCGCGCAGGTCGAGGTCTGCACGCCCCCGCTCACCGACGCGCAGGCCGCCCGGGAGAATCTCGGCGGCCAGCGGGCGCAGCTCGCCGGCATCGCGGCGGAGAACGGGCTCAACCTGTTGGCCTGCGGGACCCATCCTCTGGCGCGCTGGGCCCGCCAGACCGCCACCGACGGGGCTCGGTACAAAGGGATCCTGTCGGATGTCGGCATCGCGGCCCGGCGGGCGCTGATCTGCGGGATGCACGTCCACGTCGAGGTGCCGGATCCGGACGCGCGCATCGACCTGATGAACCGGCTGCTGCCGTTCCAGCCGCTCCTGCTCGCCTTGTCGGCGTCGTCGCCGTTCTGGCAGGGCGAGGCGACGGGGCTGATGGCCTACCGGCTCAGCGTGTTCGGCGAGCTGCCGCGCACCGGATTGCCGGAGATCTTCTCCGATGCGGCCGCCCACGCGCGGTTCGTCGACATCATGACCCGGTCGGGCGCCATCGCCGACGCGAGCTTCCTGTGGTGGTCGCTGCGACCGTCGATCAAGTTTCCGACGCTGGAGCTGCGCATCGCCGATGCCTGCACGCGCCTGGACGATTCCCTCTGCCTCGCCGCCCTGTTCCGCTGCCTCGTGCGCCTGTGCGTGCGCCGGCCGGACCTCCATGCCGGTCTCGACGGCGTCTCGCGGGCCCTGGCCTCGGAGAACCTGTGGCGCGCCCAGCACAGCGGCGTGCGGGCGACGCTGATCGACGAGGCGCGCGGCGAGGCCGTCCCCTTCGCGGAGGCGCTGGAGGCGGTGCTGGCGCTGGTGGAGGAGGATGCGGACGCGCTCGGCTGCGCCGCCGATGTGGCCCGCGCCCGGGTGATCGTCGCCGAGGGGACCAGCGCGGACGGGCAGATCAGGGCCTTCGAGGCGGCGCTCGCCGAGGGGAGAGACGAGCGCGCCGCCCTCGCGGCGGCCGTGGATTGGATTGCCGAGGCGGTCCGCTGAGGGCTGCGCACGGCTGCCGCAACCGCTTCGTCATCACGAGCGGAGCGAAGTGACCCAGGGTAGCGCGACATCGGGCATCGTCGCGCTACCTGGATTGCTTCGCTTCGCTCGCAAGGACGGCGAGCAGAGGCGGGGTCACCCCTTGTCGAACGGGTTCTGCGAGGTCCGCAAGCTCAGCCGGATCGGCGTGCCCGGCAGGTCGAACGCCTCGCGCAGGCCGTTCACGAGGTAGCGCGTGTAGGATTTCGGCAGGGCGTTGAGCTGGTTGCCGAACAGCGCGAAATGCGGCGGCCGACTCTTCACCTGCGTGGCGTAGCGGATCTTGATCCGCCGGCCCGAGACCGCCGGAGGCGGGTTGCGGGAGGTCGCCTCGTTCAGCCAGTCGTTGATGCGCGAGGTCGAGATGCGCCGGTCCCAGACCTCCGAGGCCTGCACCACCGCCTGCATCAGCTTGTCGACGCCGTCGCCGGCGAGGCCCGAGAGCGGCACCACGGCGACGCCGCGCACCTGCGGCAGCAGCCGGGTGCAATCCTCGCGCAGCTGCTTGAGCAGGCCCGGCTGGTCGGCGACCAGGTCCCACTTGTTCAGGCCGATCACCAGGGCGCGGCCCTCGCTCTCGACGAGGTCGACGATGGTGAGATCCTGCTTCTCGAACGGGATCGTGGCGTCGAGGAGCACCACCACCACCTCGGCGAAGCGGACAGCGCGCAACCCGTCCGAGACCGCCAGCTTCTCCAGCTTGTCGTCGATCCGGGCGCGGCGGCGCATCCCGGCCGTGTCGTGCAGCTTGATGCGGCGCCCGCGCCATTCCCAATCGAGGGAGATCGAATCGCGGGTGATGCCGGCCTCGGGGCCGACGAGCAGGCGGTCCTCGCCGAGCATGCGGTTGATCAGCGTCGATTTGCCGGCATTCGGGCGGCCGACGATCGCGACCTTCAGGGATCGGCTGCCGGGGGCGTCCGCGTCCTCCTCCTCATCGTCGTCGCGCTGGGGCAGGGCGCCCTTGAGCGCCTCGTGCAGCTCGCCCAGGCCCTCGCCGTGCTCGGCCGAGAACGGGATCGGGTCGCCGAGCCCGAGGGTGAAGGCCTCGTAGGCGCCGGCGAGCCCCGCGCCGCCCTCGGCCTTGTTGGCGATCAGGATCACCGGGCAGCCGGCGCGGCGCACCAGCTCGGCGAAGGGCTGGTCGGCCGGCAGCACGCCGGCGCGGGCATCGATCACGAACAGCACCACGTCGGCGGCGAGGATCGCCGCCTCGGTCTGCATCCGCATCCGGCCGGTGAGGGTCGCGGCGTCGGCCTCCTCGAGGCCGGCGGTGTCGATCACCCGGAAGTGGAGGCCGCCGAACGCGACGTCGCCCTCGCGCCGGTCGCGGGTGACGCCCGGGCGATCGTCGACCAGCGCGAGCTTCTTGCCCACGAGACGGTTGAACAGGGTCGACTTGCCGACGTTCGGCCTCCCGACGATGGCGACGGTCGGCATATCCATGGTGGTTCTCGAACAGTCAGAAGTGAAATCAGCGCGTGATCGGCGGGGGCGGCGCGGCGGCCTCGGGCTTGGCCTCGGTGACCGTGACGGGGCCGCCCGCGACGATCGCCGCGTAGACCTCGATGCGCTCGCGCAGGTTCCGCGGGGTGTCGGGATCGGCCACGATCTGGTCGAACCAGCGGCCGGCCTCCTCATAGTCGCCCTTCTTCAGGGCGGCGAGGCCGAGCATCTCGCGGGCGGTGTGGCGGAACGGCGTGCCGGCGGCCAGCCCCTGAAGGTTGGCGAGCGCCGGGTCCGGGTTCGGCCCGTCGAGGCGCAGCAACGCGGCGCGCAGGCGCGCGAGATCGCGCAGGCCATCGCCGAGGCCGGTATCGTCCGCGAGCTTGTCGAACTCCGCGGCCCCCGCCGCGGCGTCGCGCTTGCCGGTCTCGGCAGCCGACCGGAACCGGGCGAGCAGGCGGTAGCCTGCCGGGCCCTGCGCCTCCAGGGCGTCGAACACCTTGTCGGCCTCCGCGACCTTGCCGTCCTTGGCGAGGCGGTTGGCATCGTCGAACTGCACCGAGGCGGTCTCTGCGGCCGCGCGCTGCTGGTTCTGCCAGTAGCGCCAGCCCGCGACGCCCGCCACCACGAGCACGGCGAGCGCGATGATCACGCCGCTGTAGCGCTTCCAGATCTGGAGGATCCGGTCGCGGCGGTAATCCTCGTCGACCTCGCGAAGGAACTCGTTGTTCTCGGCCATCATATCCCGGCCCGCCTGTATCGGCGCGCCACCTCGTACCTCGATCGGGCCCCGCGCCTAACACACGGGCGCCGGGTTGGCGACAGCGGTGTCTCTCGGCCGTGGCTCAGGCCGTTCCCGGCCAGACCGGCACGCCGATCACCGGATAGTGCAGGTAGCGGGCGAAGACGAACCACGCGGCCGTGCCGATCACCAATGCCAGGATGTCGTTGCGCCAGCCATGGGGCGCAACGGCCGGGCCGGCGTGCTGGGCGACGACGGCGCCTGGGGCGAGCGCCCGGCGCTTGGCGCTGATCCGCGCCGAGACCGCCCAGGCCAGGAAGCCGCCGAACAGCAGGATCGAGCCGAGATCGCCGTTGGCCAGGAGATGCGCGGTCGCCCAGATCTTCACGGCGAGCAGCATCGGGTGCTTGGCCTTGGCGCGGATATGACCCGGCAGGTAGGCGGCCGCGAGGCAGACGAAGGCCAGCCAGACCAGGGTCAGGGCGAGGTGGCGCGTCCAGACCGGCGGGTCCCAGACCGGGATGTAGCCGTTCAGCCGGTAATCGTGGAAGCCGACCCCGATCAGCACCAGCCCCAGCAGCGACAGGGCGGTGTAGCCTAGCTTGTAGCGGCCCTCGCCGATCCGGCCGACGATCGCGGCGCGCCGGGAGCGCGCCATCGAGAAGGCATGCGTGCCGAGGAACAGCACGAGCCCGAGGATCAGGAGGACCATGGGAGACTCTTGGACGGGCCAGTGGAGTGCAAGCACTCTGTAATGGTTCTCAAGCGAATCTCGCCCTGTTTGTCCAGGCGTGGCCGGGACGCAGCCGGGTGGCGGCCATGGGCGTGGCGGATCGGATCTTCGCGGGATCGTGTCGCGGTGCCGCGCGTCTGTGCATAGTCGAGCGCACGGCTCAGCGGCCTTTCCGTCGCTCCTCTGCGGGGGGATGGAGCGCATCGCACCGCGCTCGCGCAACGCTGCTGCTGGTCCTTGCCGTAGCCTCCCTCCCGGCCCGGGCCGCCTCCGAGCCTCCGCTCTCGGCCCTGACCCTCGTCGGCCCGCCCGCGATCGTCTTCAAGGCGGGCCGCGACGCCTGCGACGGGGTCGACGTGCCGGATGCGCCGACGCGCGCCTTCCGCGATGCGTCGGGCGCGGTGGCGGTCTTCGGCCTGCATTACCGCAACCGGGCGCTGCGGGGCCCAAATCTCGGCCAGCTCAAGCTCGACTGCACGGTGGTGTTGAATTCCGGCGAGAAATCCGATCCGGCCCTCTACGACGACCGGTCCTGGATCACCGCCACCTGGACCGAGGACGGCAGCCACGTGGCCGCGCTGCTCCACCACGAGTACCAGGCCAACGAGCATCCCGGCCGCTGCCCGGCCGGGACCTACATGGCCTGCTGGTACAACACGATCACGGCGGCCGCCTCGGCGGATGGGGGGCGCAGCTTCAAGCGGAAGGCTCCGCCGGTCGTCGTGGCCGGCGCCCCGTTCCGGCAGGAGGTCGACCAGGGCCGGCATCGGGGCTTCTTCAACCCGTCCAACATCGTTGCGGACGGGCGCTGGCGCTACTTCCTCGCCTCGACCACGGGCTGGACCCGCCCCGGCAGCGATCAGGAGGCGGGGGTCTGCCTGTTCCGCAGCGACGACCCGGCCGACCCGGCCCGCTGGCGCGCCTGGACCGGCACCGGCTTCGGCGCAGCCTTTCCGGACCCGTATCTGGCCACCCGCCCGAACCCGGCCACCTGCCGGCCGGTCGGACCGTTCCCGGGGCCGGTGGGCGCCGTGGTCCGCCACCGGGGCTCGGGCGCCTGGATCGCCGTGTTCATGGCCAAGGCCGGCGAGGGGTTTCCGCGCTCCGGCTTCTACTGGACGTCCTCGCGCGACCTGATCACCTGGGACAGCCCGCGCCTGCTCGTGGAGGGCGCCACCCTCTACGACGACCCCTGCACGGCGACGGCCCCGCTCATCGCCTATCCGTCACTCCTCGATCCGGACGCCAAAGGGCGCAACTTCGACGATGTCGGCGATACGGCGCTCCTGACCTACGCGAGCCTGCGCATCGAGGGCTGCACCATCACCTCCGACCGGGACCTGATCCGCCGCCCGGTGGCGATCCGTGTCTGGCCCTGATCCACCTTGACCGAGACCAGCCCACCGCATCAGGTCGGGCGCATCCTCTCCGACCAGGCCGCGGCCGCCAACGTCGCGGACGCGACGATCGCAGACGCCGATCGCACGCGGCTCTACTGATCGATCGGGCCCGGCGACAGCCAGGACGGCGCACCGGCCTCGGCCGTGCCCATAGGCAGGCCGATCCGCTGGCAGAGCACGGTTCCGAGAGTCACGCTCAGCATCAGCGCGGTGGCCGAGAGCAGGAATGTGGTCGCCCGGGCGTAGGGGCGTCCGACATGAATCAGCACGCAGCCGAAGGAGAAGATCGCGAGGGCCTGGAGCAGATGCTGCACGGAAAGGCTCCTTTCTGGCCGCGGATGCGCGGTCCGGGTCGGTGGTCAGCCTCCGCCCTCGGCGTGAAAACGCGGTTAAGGTCGGGTATAGGGATCGTTCCGACGGACGGATGGCGAGAGGATCCCGCATGAGCGCATCGAGGGTTCCGGAGGAAGCCGGCCGCCACGCGGCTGCAGCTGGACCGCCCCGCGACACCGCCGTGCTCGGGGCGGGCGCCGTCGGGGCCGGAACGGTGGGAGCCTCGGCCCTGGGCGCCCTCGCGGTCGGGGTTGCGGCCATCGGGGCGATCGCGCTGGGCGCCTTCGCGATCGGCCGCCTCTCGGTCGGCCGCGCCCGGGTCGATTCCCTTCAGGTCGGGTCCTTGGACATCGACACGCTGATGGTGCGGTCGCTCCGCCTGCCGGACCGTGACCGCGACTGAGGCGCGCGGCCGGCGCCGCCTGTCGCGCCGGCCCGAACCGCGTGGACAGGAGGATGCGATGACCGAACCGAAACCGCCCTTCCGCCCGACCGAGGCGGTGGACGTCCTCGGCGAGACCGCGGGCGATTTCGTCCTGCCGCTCTGCCTGCCGAAGCCCAGCCTGCTGATCGGCGAGGATCTCGCCGTCGTCGTGCTCGATACGATCCACGGCCAGCGGGTCGGCCTGCCCCTCAGCCTGCAGGGCGCCGCGGATCTGCACGCGGTGCTGGGCGAAGCCCTGCGGCTGCTCCAGGCGCGGGACGGGGGCTCGGTCCAGTGACGCGTGCGGCTGCCGGAGCGACGATCCGGCGGCGCCCCGCACGCTAAGGCTTCGTTGAGGCGGGAAGCGTAACCAGAGCGCGAACCTCCCGCGTGGCGGCCGATGCGCGCTCCGTTCCTCCTGCTGCTGCTGGTCTGCGCCGCGCCCGCGCAGGCGCGGCCCGCGACCTTCCTGGCGGTGCACGCCTTGGGCATAGCCGCCCTGCCGCCGGTGCCGCCGAGTGCGGCGCCCGTGCCGGCCGCGGATGCGCGCGCCCGCTTCCTGCCACTGATCGCCCGCGAGGCGGCCGGGACCGGTCTGCCGCTGGCGGTGGCCGACGCCGTCGCGCGGATCGAGAGCGGCTACGATCCCACCGTGGTGGGCAGCGTCGGCGAGGTCGGGCTCATGCAGGTGCGGCCCACCACGGCGGCGATGCTCGGCTTCCGCGGCACCGTCGCGGAACTGGCGGCGCCGGAGATCAACGTGCGCTACGGGGTACGCTACCTCGCCGAGGCGTGGCGCCGGGCCGACGGTGATCTCTGCCGCGCCCTGATGAAGTACCGGGCCGGACACGGGTCCGAGGTGATGTCGCCCCTGTCGCAGCTCTACTGCGCCCGCGCCCAGGCGATCCTTGCCGATCCCGAGGCGCGGCTCGCCCACGCGAGTCCGCGCCCGGCCGGGCCGATCCGTTTCGCCGCCCGAGCGTCGGCCGCCGTGCATCGGGAACGGGCGGACCCGGTGCCGGCAACGCCGCGCTCGTTCTGGGAGGCGCACCGGGCGCGGATCGCCCGGCTCAACGCCGCCGTAGTGGCGCGTTGGCGCGGCCGCGGCTGGAGCGCCGAGAGGCCGCCCGCCGCGGCAGATCCGTCCGCCGATCCCGCCGGCGGCTGACGCGGACGGGCTGCCCCGGTCAAGCCTCGTCGATCCCGGGCCCGTCCGACCGCGCGCCGCGGGCCACCTCGCGCATCGCGTCGTCCGGCAGGGGGCGCTGCAACCGGAGCGCCTCGGCGGTGGGCGCTTCGAGCCAGGTCGCCCATTCCTCCGGCTTGGTCAGCAGCACCGGCATCGCCTTGGGGTGGACCGGGCCGACGATTCCGTTCGCGTCCGTGGTGAGGAAGGCGAACACCCGGTGCTCCTGCGCCACCCGGTCGGGGTTCTCGCGCTTGGTCCCCCGCACGCCCGTCCAGGGCCGCCAGATGCCCGCGAAGGCGAAGAGCGGCCGTTCCTCATCGAGGGCGAACCAGACCGGTGTCTTGCGCGGCTTGGTATCGGCGTACTCGCTGAAGGCGGTGACCGGCACGAGGCAGCGATGGGCCGGTCCCAGCCAGGGGCGCCAGTGCGGGCTTGCCGTGTTGCGCACGTTGGTGACGGGTTGTTCGCCGAACGCCTTCGGCCCCGGCATGCCCCAGCGCATCATCGCGAGGTCCCGGCCGGCCGCGCCGGTGTGCACCACCGGCGCCAGCTGGTCGGGAAAGATCGCCGGCAGCGGCGGCAGGTTGCCGGTGTGGTCCTCCGCGATCCCGAAGGCCCGGCGCAGCTCCGCGGGTCCGGTGCGCAGGCTGTAGAGGTTGCACATCGTGATCCCGGACGGTTCGCCCGGCGCCCAGCCGCGCCGCGCGACCGCGTATACACGTTCTCCGCGATCCGGTGCGGGAAGGCCGGCCGTCAGCCCGCGCCGGGCAGGTGGATTGTCCAGGGCTCCGCGAAGACGTGTTCCTCGAGGTTCGCGCCCGGCCCGCCGCGGTCGATCACGACGAAATCCTGGCTGGCCCCGAACGGCGTCAGCACGCCGTGCCACGTGCCGCGGGCGTAGCAGATTCCCTGGCGGGGTGCGGTGACGAAGGCCTGGGGCCGGCCGGGTCGGCCATCCGCGTCCGGGCAGACCACGACCAGGAACGGGGCGGCGCTCAAGGGAACGAAGGCCTGCGCGCCGAGGGGATGGCGCTCGACCAGGGTCAGGCGCAGCGGCAGCGGGTAGGGCTGCGCCTCGACCAGCCCGATCACCGTGCGGGCCCCGTCGCCCACGACCTCGATCGCGGCGAGATCGTGAAAGCGGCGCGCCATGCCGGCATTCATCGGGCGCGGCGCGGTGCCGGCGGTGTCGATCACCTGCCCGAACGGCGCGAAGGCTTCGGCCGTCAGCGGCCGGGCCGTGACAGAGCCGGTGGCCGGCTGCGCGCTCATCGCGCGGGACCGCGCAGGCTGAGGGCCGGGTGCCGGTTCACGTCCTTGTAGAGGAGGTAGCGGAACCGGCCGGGGCCGGCCGCGTAGCAGGCCTGGGGGCAGAAGGCGCGCAGCCACATGAAGTCGCCCGCCTCGACCTCGACCCAGTCGCGGTTGAGCCGGTAGGCGGCCTTGCCCTCCAGCACGAACAGGCCGTGCTCCATCACGTGCGTCTCCTCGAACGGGATCGTCCCGCCCGGCTGCATGGTGACGATGTTCACGTGCATGTCGTGGCGCAGATCCTCCGAGGCGACGAAGCGGGTCGTCGCCCAGGCGCCGTTGGTGCCGGCCATGCCGGCCGGCTCGATCGCGGATTCATGGGTCACGAAGGCGTCCGGCACGGCGAGGCCCGGCGCGGGCTCGTAGATCTTGCGGATCCAGTGGAAGCGGGCCGGCTCGGCGCCGCCGTTGCGCAGGCTCCAGGCCGCCCCGGGGGGCAGGTAGGCGTAGCTGCCCGGCCGCAGGGCATGGGTCCGGCCCTCGAGGCCCAGGCTGAGGTCGCCCTCGACCACGAACAGCACGCCTTGCGCCTGCGCATCCGGCTCAGGCCGCTCGCTGCCGCCGCCGGGCGCGACCTCCATCAGGTACTGGGCGAAGGTCTCGGCGAAGCCCGACAGGGGGCGCGCCAGGATCCAGGCCCGGGTGCCGTCCCAGCCGGGCAGGAAGCTCGTCACGATGTCGCTCATGACGCCCCGGGGGATGACCGCGTAGGCCTCCGTGAACACCGCGCGGCCGGTCATCAGCGACGTCTGCCCCGGCAGGCCGCCGCAGGTGGGATGGTACGTCGGTGCGGTCATGACAGGTCTCCGATGATCCGCCGGGCCGGGACGCCGCCGTCAGGCGGATTGGGGGTGCGGGATGGGCGCATCGAGGATCAGCGCCGTGTCCGTCGCCGGCTCGCCGTCCAGGATGCGCCGGGCCTGCGCGCGGTCGATATCACCTTCCCAGGCGGCGATGACCACCGTCGCCACGCAATTGCCGATCAGGTTGCCGAGCGCCCGGGCGATCCCGACGAACCAGTCGACCGACAGGACCAGCACCAGCCCGATCACCGGGATCTCCGGCACCGCCGACAGGGTGGCGGCCAGCACCACGATGGCCGAGCCCGGCACGCCGTGCGCGCCCTTCGAGGTCAGGAGCGCGATGCCGAGGATCAGCATCAGGTGGCCGAAGGACAGGTCGGTGTTGGTCGCCTGCGCGATGAACACCGTCGCGAGGGTGAGATAGAGCGAGAAGGCGTCGAGGTTGAACGAGTAGCCCGTCGGAATCACGAGGCCGACGGTGGAATCCTTGATGCCGAGCCGCTCCAGCTTGCGCATCACCTGCGGCAGGACGCAGTCGGAGGAGGCGGTGCCGGCCACGACCGTCAGCTCCTCGCGCAGGTAGGCGAGGAGCTTGAAGATGCTGAAGCCGGCGAGCCGCAGGATGCCGCCGAGCACCACCAGCACGAAGAACGCGACGCCGGCGTAGAACAGCACCACCAGCATGCTGAGCTGCTTCAGCGAGACGATCCCGTATTTGCCCACCGTGAAGGCGACCGCGCCCAGCACGCCGAGGGGCGCGAGCCGGACGATGAAGCCGACGATCTTGAACAGCACCTCGGTGATCCGCTCCAGGCCGTCGGCCAGCGGCTGGCCCCGCTCGCCGAGCAGCGACAGGCCGGCGCCGAACAGGATCGCGAGGATCAGGACCTGGAGGATGTCGCCCTTGGCGAAGGCGTCGACGAAGGTCGTCGGCACGAGCTTCATCAGGAAGTCGACGGTGCCGGTAACCTGCCCGACGCGCTCCGTGTAGCCGGCGAGCGACTTGGCATCCAGGGTTGCCGGATCGATGTTCATGCCGTGCCCGGGCGCGAACAGGTAGGCGAGGACGAGGCCGAGCGCGAGCGCGATGGTGGTGACCACCTCGAAATAGATCAGGGCCTTGAGCCCGACCCGGCCGACCTTGCGCAGGTCGCCGGCGCCGACGATGCCGTGCACGACGACGCCGAACACCAGCGGCGCCACCGCCATCTTGATCAGCTTGATGAAGACGTCGCCCAGCGGTTTGAGCGCGACCGCGAAATCCGGCCAGACCATGCCGAGCACGATGCCGGCCACGAGGGCGACCACCACCTGCCCGAAGAGCGACGCGAAGAAGCGCCCCATCGCAACCTCCCTGATAGTCTCGGGTCGCTCTTGCCGTGCCACCCGGCCTCGCGGCGTCGGCGGCGGGCCGAGGCCGATCAGTGGCGTTGTGCCGGGCGGACACGCGTCGACTCTGCGCTCGGCACAATCCTTCCAGCCGATTGAGACGTCAAATATATCTTTCGTCTGAAATCATATGTAAAACATATCGGCATGGAACTCCGGCACCTGCGCTACTTCCTGGCCGTGGCCAAGCACCTGAGCTTCACCGCGGCCGCGGAGAGCCTGGGCGTCGCGCAGCCGCCGCTGAGCCAGCAGATCCGCGATCTCGAGGCGGAGATCGGCACGCCCTTGTTCGAGCGGACCACGCGGCGCGTGACGCTGACGCGGGCGGGCGAGGATCTCCAGGCACAGGCGTCGGCCATCCTGGAGAAGGCCGGCGAGGCCGTCGACCGGGCCCGCGCCATCGGGGCGGGCACGGCCGGCATCCTCAATGTCGGCCTCACGGGATCGATGCTCGCCGGCCCGCTCGGCCGGGCGATCCGGGGCTACGCGAACGCCTATCCCGGGGTCGATCTGCGCATCCACGAGATGTCGCCGGACCGACAGATCGCGATGCTGAAATCCGGTCAGACCGACGTCAGCTTCTTGCGGTGCCCGCCGCACGATGCCGACCTGGGGAGCGAGCTCGCGTGGCGGGAGACCGTCAGCCTCGTCCTGCCCAAGGATCACCGCCTCGCGGCAGCGCCGGTGAGCCTCGCGGATCTGAGGGACGAGACCTTCGTCTTCCTGAGGCTCACCGACTCGCTGTTCGCCAAGTACCTCTGGGATTGCTGCGTCGCGGCCGGGTTCGTCCCGCGGATCACCCACCAGACCGTGGAGGCCGCGTCCCTCACGAGCCTCGTCGCGGCGGGGCTCGGCGTGGCGATCATCCCGGAATTCGTCGCCCGGCTGGCCCATGCCGACGTCGTCTACAAGCCGATCCAGGGACCGCACATCCGGGCCGACGTCTACGCGCTGTGGACCCGGCCGCGGCAGCCGCTGGTCGAACGTTTCCTCGGTCTGGTCCGCGCCGACGGCGACCCGGCGGGGCGATCCGCCGATCGCGCCGCTCAGGATCCGAGCGACATGCGCAGCGGCGGCTCGACCTCCGGCGGCAGCGGCGAGACGTAGCCGGCCGCGCCGACCCGGCGGGCGAGATCCGCCTTGGCGGCGTCGCGCAGGGCCGCGTCGGTCACCGCCCGGGCGCCGGTGGCGGCCATCGCCTTGGCGACCTGCACCATCGCCTTGTGGGCCGCGGGGGTCTTGCCCTGCGCCACCACCTGCCAGGTGTGGAACGGCGTGCCGATCGCCACCGTGGGTGCGTGGGCCTGGACGGTCGGCACCACCCAGCTCACGTCGCCGACATCGGTGGAGCCCACCGCCGGATTGCGCGGCGCGTCGAGGGGCACGAGGAAATCGGCCAGCGGTGCCTCGGTGCGCGGCAGCCCGATGGCGCGAAACACGGCATCGATGTCGCCGTCGGTGAGCGTCGCGCGGATCTTTCCGGCGAAATCCCGGTCGACATCGTCGAAATGCGGCGGTCCGAGCTCCTCCATTACGCGGTGCAGCGCCTGCTCCAGCGGCGTATTGCCCAGCAGATTGGACACCGCGCTGACGATCCGCACCTCGACCGCGGTCTCGGTCATCAGGGCGGCGCCCTGCGCGATCTTCTTCACCCGCTCGACCAGCGCCAGCATGCCGGGGAGGTCGCGGGCCCGGATCGAGTAGCGGACCGTCGCGCCGGCCTGGACGACGTTCGGGGCGATGCCGCCCGCGTCGAGATAGGCGTAGTGGACCCGCGCGTCGGACGGCATGTGCTCGCGCATGTAGTTCACGCCGACGCTCATCAGCTCGACGGCGTCCAGCGCCGAGCGCCCGAGATGCGGGGCCGCCGCCGCGTGGGCGGTGCGCCCGGTGAAGACGAAGTCGGCCCGCGTGTTGGCGAGCGCCACCGGCGGCGCCACCTCCCAGAAGCTGCCGGGATGCCAGGAGATCGCGATGTCGGCATCCGCGAAGGCGCCGGCGCGGACCATGAAGGCCTTGGCGGCGCCGCCTTCCTCCGCCGGGCAGCCGTAGTAGCGCACCCGGCCGGGGGTGCCGGTCTCGGCGAGCCAGTCCTTCAGGGCGGTGGCGGCGAGCAAGGCCGCCGAGCCGAGGAGGTTGTGGCCGCAGCCGTGGCCGTGCCCGCCCGCCTCCACCGGCCGGTGCTCGGCGACGCCCGCCTCCTGCGACAGGCCCGGCAGGGCGTCGTACTCGCCGAGGAACGCGATGACCGGCCCGCCGTCCCCGGCCTCGCCCATCACGGCGGTGGGGATGCCGGCGACCTGCTCGGTAATCCGGAAGCCCTGGTGACGCAGCTCGGCGACGTGCTCGGCGCAGGAGCGCGTCTCCGTGTAGCAGACCTCCGGCATGCCCCAGACCCGCTCGGACAGGGCGATCAGCCGCTCCGTCTGCGCGTCGACGTGGCGCCACACGGCATTGCGGTTGTCCATGGCGAAGATCTCCGGGAGGGCGTGTCGGCCGTCCTGTTGCAGGGTCGGGGCCAGGAAACCACAGGGATAGAGTCGGCCACGACACGTTTCGGTTGAACCGTCACTGGCCCGCCCCTTGCCAAGGCCGCTGCCGGAATGTTGCTGTGCCGCGCGTGGCGGTAGACGGGATGCGTACATGGACGAGCGGGATCTGCGCGGCCTCATCGGGCGGGTGAAGGACGGCCGCCTGTCGCGGCGCGCCTTCGTGCAGCGGATGGTGGCTGTCGGCCTCACCGCGCCCATGGCCGGACTGATGCTGGCCGGGAACGGGGTCGCGATGGCGGCCGACATCCGGGCCGGCTACAAGCCGAACAAGGCCGGCGGCGGCGGCGCCCTCAAGCTGCTCTGGTGGCAGGCGCCGACGCTGATCAACCCGCATTTCGCCATCGGCACCAAGGACCAGGACGCCTCGCGGATCTTCTACGAGCCGCTCGCCGCCTGGGATGCGGACGGCAACCTCGTGCCGGTGCTCGCCGCCTCGATCCCGTCCAAGGAGAACGGCGCGCTCGCCGCCGACGGCCGCTCGGTGGTCTGGACGCTCAAGCCCGGCGTGAAGTGGCACGACGGCAAGCCGCTCACCGCCGACGACCTCGTCTTCACCTGGGAATACGCCCGCGACCCCGCCACCGCGGCGGTGACGGCCGGCTCCTACAAGGATTGCAAGGTCGAGAAGGTCGACGACCTCAGCGTCCGGGTCCTGTTCGACAAGCCGACGCCCTACTGGTGCGACGCCTTCGTGGGCATCGTCGGCATGGTGCTGCCCAAGCACCTGTTCGGACCCTACAGCGGCGCCAAGTCCCGGGACGCGCCCCAGAACCTCGCCCCCGTGGGCACCGGCCCGTACCGGTTCGTGGAGTTCCGGCCCGGCGACATCGTCCGCGGCGAGCGCAACCCGGAGTACCACCTGCCGAACCGCCCCTACTTCGACACGGTCGAGATGAAGGGCGGCGGCGACGCGGTCTCGGCCGCCCGCGCCGTGCTCCAGACCGGCGAGTACGACTACGCCTGGAACATGCTGATCGAGGACGAGGTGCTCAAGCGCTTGGAGTCCGGCGGCAAGGGCCGGGTCGACGTGGTCTACGGCGGCAAGCTCGAGTTCCTGCTGCTGAATGCCACCGACCCGAACGTCGAGGTCGACGGCGAGCGCGCCTCGATCACCACCAAGCACCCCGCCTTCTCCGACCCGAAGGTGTGCCAGGCGATGAACCTCTTGGTCGACCGCAAGTCGATCCAGACCTACATCTACGGCCGCACCGGCAAGGCCACCGCCAACACGGTCAACGGCCCCGAGCGCTTCGTCTCGAAGGATACGCGCTTCGCCTTCGACCCGGCCAAGGCCAACGCACTCCTCGACGAGGCCGGCTGGAAGAAGGGTTCCGACGGCATCCGCGCCAAGGACGGCAAGAAGCTCAAGCTGGTCTTCCAGACCTCGATCAACGCGCCGCGCCAGAAGACGCAGGCGATCATCAAGCAGGCGGCCGCCAAGGCCGGCATCGAGATCGAGCTGAAATCGGTGACCGGCTCGGTGTTCTTCTCCTCCGACCCGGCGAACCCCGACACCTGCACGCATTTCTACGCCGACATGGAGATGTACGCCTACAGCATGACGCAGGCCGATCCGGCGATCTGGCTGCTGATGTACGCCTCCTGGGAGGTGGCCCAGAAGGCCAACAAGTGGCAGGGCCGCAACGTCGTGCGCTGGCGCAACGCCGCCTACGACGAAGCCTACAACGCCGCCCAGAGCCAGCTCGACCCGGTCAAGCGGGCGGCGCTTCTCATCAAGTGCAACGACCTCGCGGTTTCCGAGAACGTGCTGCCGCTGATCCATCGCGCCGAGGTCTCGGCGGTGGGCGCCACGCTCACGGCGCCCCGCAGCGGCTGGGACAACGACCTGTCGTTCCTGCCCGACTGGTACAGGGAGGCCTGAGCGGGAGGCGTAGCGCCAAGAGTCGAGCACAAAAATGGGCGCCTACATCCTGCGACGCCTCCTGATCGCGATCCCGAGCCTGCTCGGCATCAGCCTGATCCTGTTCACCGTCCTGGCGCTCGCGCCGGGCGACCCGTTCGGCGAACTCGCCAGCAACCCGAACGTGCCCCCGGAGGTCCGGGCGGCGCTGCGGGTGAAGTTCGGCCTCGATGACCCGATCCTCACCCGCTACCTGCACTGGCTCACCGCCATGCTGCAGGGCGACTGGGGCTTCTCCTTCGCCAGCCGGGTGAATGTCGACACGCTGATCCTGCAACGGCTGCCGACGACCCTGTTCATCGTCGGCTCCTCCCAGGTGCTGGCGCTGCTGATCGCCGTGCCGGTCGGCCTCTACGCGGCGCGCCGGCCCTACTCGCTCGCCGACCAGGTCGCCAACACCCTGGCCTTCGTGGGCTTCTCGCTGCCGACCTTCTTCACCGGGTTGCTGTTCATCCTGCTGTTCTCGATCAAGCTCGGCTGGCTGCCCTTCGTCTACCAGGCCGACCTGCCGGGCTCCGGCCTGCCCTGGGTCTGGGCGAATGTCCGGCAGGCGATCATGCCGGTGGCGGTGCTGGGCTTCTTCCAGGCCGCCTCCTACACCCGGTACGTGCGCGCCTCGGCGCTGGACGTCGCTCGGCTCGACTACGTCACCACCGCCCGCGCCAAGGGCCTGACCGAGGGCACGGTGACTCGCCGGCACATCGCCCGCAACGCCCTGATCCCGGTGGTGACGCTCGTCGCCCTCCAGATCCCGGCGGTGTTCGGCGGCGCCATCGTCACCGAGCAGATCTTCCGGATCCCCGGCATCGGCTCGCTGCTGATCGATGCCATGCTGGCCAACGACACGCCGGTGGTGATGGCCGTGACCTTCGTGTTCGCCGGCCTCGTCATCCTGTTCAACCTCGTCGCGGACCTGCTCTATGGCTGGCTCGACCCTCGCATCGCCCTCCGATGAGGCGGTGCCCGTCGCCCGCGCGCCGGCCTCGCCGGGGCGGGAGACGTGGCGGCGTTTCCGGCGGCACCGGCTGGCGCTCGCCAGCGTCGGCGTGCTGGCGCTCCTCGCCGCCGGCGTGGTGTTCGGCGGCCTGCTCTGGCCGGTCGCCATCGACGACATCGACTTCGCGGCCCAGCTCCAGGGCCCGTCCTGGGACCACCCGTTCGGCACCGACGATCTCGGCCAGGACCTGCTCGCCCGGATGGTCTACGGCGGCCGGATCTCGCTCGCGGTCGGCTTCGCCGCCATGGCGGTGGCGAGCCTGATCGGCGTGCTGGTCGGGGCGCTCGCCGGCATGTCGCGCCGGTTCCTCGACCCGGTGCTGATGTGGCTGACCGACCTGTTCCTGTCGCTGCCGCAGCTGCCGCTGCTGCTCCTCGTGATCTACCTGTTTCGCGACAGCCTGAAGGCCGTGTTCGGCAGCCAGGGCGGCGTGTTCCTGATGATCGTCGCGGTGATCGGGGGCCTGCGCTGGATGCCGGTCGCCCGGCTGGTGCGGGCGCAGTTCCTGTCCCTGCGCGAGAAGGAGTTCGTGGAGGCGGCCCGCTCGCAGGGCGCGACCACCGGGCACCTCGTGCGCCGCCACATCCTGCCGAACGCGCTGGGGCCGGTAATCGTGGCGGCGTCCATCGAGGTCTCGTCCGCGATCATCGCGGAATCGACCCTGTCCTTCCTGGGGCTCGGCTTCCCGCCCGACATCCCGACCTGGGGGCGGCTGCTGTTCGACGCCAAGGACCACCTCGACGTCGCGCCGCACTGGGCGCTGTTCCCGGGGGGCGCGATCTTTCTGACGGTGCTGTCGATCAACTTCATCGGCGACGGCCTGCGCGACGCCCTCGACCCGCGGCGGGTGCTCTGAATGGCGCGGTCGGCTCCCGGATCTCCCATCCGCCTCCCTCATCCTGAGGTGCGGCGCAGCCGCCTCGAAGGAGAATTCCAGGGATCTCGGCGACATCTGGAGGGCTCCTTCGAGGCCTCCGCGTCACTGCGGCGCCTCAGGATGAGGGCGCGGATGGGCGGATCCTTGCGGCGCCAAACCAGGATGGATCAGGAGTGAAGCCTGTGACCGACCCGATCCTCTCGGTCTCCGACCTCACCGTGTCGTTCCGCTCGGACGGGCGCTGGCGCGAGGTCGTGCACGGCGTCTCGTTCGACGTGGGCCCGCGCGAGACCGTGGCGCTCGTCGGCGAATCCGGCTCCGGCAAGAGCGTCAGCGCCCTCTCGATCCTGCGCCTCCTGCCGCGGGACGCGAGCCGCATCGGCGGGCGCGTGCGCTTCGAAGGCCGCGAGCTGCTCGCCGCCCCCGAGGCCGAGATGCGGCGGGTGCGCGGCGATTCCATCGCCATGATCTTCCAGGAGCCGATGACCTCCCTGAACCCGGTCCTGACCATCGGCTTCCAGATCGCCGAGGCGCTGATCCGGCACCGGGGCCTGTCGCGGTCCGCCGCCGAGGCGGAGGCGCTCCGGCTCCTCGACAAGGTCCGGATCCCGGCCGCCCGGTCGCGCCTGCACGAATACCCGCACCGCTTCTCGGGCGGCATGCGCCAGCGGGTGATGATCGCCATGGCGCTCGCCTGCCGGCCGAAGCTCCTGATCGCCGACGAGCCGACCACGGCCTTGGACGTCACGATCCAGGCCCAGATCCTCGATCTCATCAAGAGCCTGCAGGACGAGGAGGGCATGTCGGTCCTGTTCATCACCCACGACATGGGCGTGGTCGCCGAGATCGCCGACCGCACCGTGGTGATGTACCGGGGCCGCGCCATGGAGGCCGGACCGACCGCGCGGATCTTCGACGCCCCCGCCGAGCCCTACACGCGGGCGCTGCTGGCCGCGGTCCCGCGCCTCGGGACCATGGCGGGCCGCCCCCGCCCGATGCGCTTCCCGGTGGTCGACCGGGCCACCGGCCTGGCGGCGCCGACGCCCGAGACGCCCGACACCGTCCGGGCTGCCGAGCGCCCGGTGCTGGAGGTGCGCGACCTGACCACCCGGTTCGACATCCGCTCCGGGCTCCTCGGCCGCGTCACCGGCCGCGTCCACGCGGTGGAGCGGGTCTCGTTCAGCCTCGCGGCCGGCGAGACCCTCGCGCTCGTCGGCGAGTCCGGTTGCGGCAAGTCCACCACCGGCCGCGCGATCCTGCGCCTCGTCGAGCCGCTCTCGGGCTCGGTCCTGCTCGACGGCGAGGACGTCACCGGCCTCGACCCGAAGACCCTGCGCGCCCGCCGCCAGCG
Source organism: Methylobacterium sp. FW102-HT35C08 (assembly GCF_058790235.1). Taxonomy (NCBI): domain Bacteria; kingdom Pseudomonadati; phylum Pseudomonadota; class Alphaproteobacteria; order Hyphomicrobiales; family Methylobacteriaceae; genus Methylobacterium; species Methylobacterium sp. FW102-HT35C08. Next base: position 5,563,208 of record NZ_JBYTCL010000002.1, read on the forward strand.
CATGCAGATGATCTTCCAAGACCCGTTCGCCAGCCTCGACCCGCGCCTGAGCGTCGGCGCCGCGGTGGCGGAGCCGCTGCTGATCAACCGCCTCGCGACGCCCCGCGAGGCGCGGCGGCGCGCGGAGGACCTGCTGGCCCGGGTCGGGCTTCCTCCGGAGACCGCCGGGCGCTTCCCGCACGAATTCTCCGGCGGCCAGCGCCAGCGCATCTGCATCGCCCGGGCGCTCGCCCTGAACCCCCGCCTGATCGTCGCCGACGAGGCGGTCTCGGCCCTCGACGTCTCGGTGAAGGCGCAGGTCGTGAACCTGATGCTCGATCTCCAGGCGGAGTTCGGCCTCGCCTACCTGTTCATCTCGCACGACATGGCGGTGGTGGAGCGGGTGAGCCACCGGGTGGCGGTGATGTATCTCGGCGAGATCGTGGAGATCGGCCCCCGGGCCGCGATCTTCGGCGACCCGCAGCACCCCTACACGAAGAAGCTACTGGCTGCCGTGCCCGTGCCGGATCCGGCCCGGCGGGGCGAGCGGCACGCGCTGCCGGACGACGAGATCCGCAGCCCGATCCGGGCCCCCGACTACGTGGCGCCGGAGCGGCTCTACCGGGAGGTCGCGCCCGGCCACGTCGTGCAGGATTGGGGGACCGACTGGGCCGCAGCGGCGCCGGAGATCGCGGCCGCCTGATCAGGATCCACTCCAGATCCCGGCGCGTCACTCGGCCGGGATGAAGCACAACGTGCCGGCGCGGCGCGTCGGCTTGCCGGTATCGTTCGTGTGGTTGACCCCGTCCATCACCGGCACCTCCGGAAAATCGAACGGGCTGACCCCGTCCAGGCACGCCGCGTTGACGGCGTAGAGGTCCTGGTTCGAGCGTCGCTGATGATGCGTGTAGATCCCGCATCGGGAGCAGAAGAAGTGCTGCGCGGCGCCGGTGTGGAAGCGGTAGCTCGTCAGCGTGTCCGCGCCGCGCACGATCCGGATCCCGCCCTTTTCGGCCATGACGACGACGGCCCCGCGCATCCGGCAATAGGAGCATGTGCAGCGCCGGGCCGAGGCGAGGTCATCCGTGAGCCGCGCCTCGAACCGCACGGCGCCGCAATGGCATTGGCCGGACCGGATGGTGATGTCGCCCGCCATGGTGGGTGTGTATCCCGTCAGGTTCTGTGCCGACCCGGTCCGTCGGGCGCATCCATGCGCATCGGTGCCGCCGGCGGGTGAGGCCCGGATACGGCCTCCCGCGTGGGTCCCGACAGGCGTGGGTTGCCAGCATCGTCAGCAGACTGGACGCGGCGTCAGGCGCGATGCGCTCCGCGCGCTCGGATGATCGATGCGGATCCGATTGCTGTCGTGCCTGCGGGGCGCTGATCGTGATCGGACGATAAGGCGCGCGACCCGACCGAACAATCCATCAAGTCGTCACGCGTCACGTGAGGAAATTGCACGCGATGCGGCGCAGCGTTCGCGAATCGTGTGTTCGTCGGGCCGCCGTGTGGCCGAGTTGGATGGCCTTGGCGCTCTGCGAACGCTTGGCGGCGTAGCCGGGGGCGACCTCTGCGTGCCGAAGGTGGTCGTGCGCTTCTTCCGCTTCGCGGGCGGCGGAGACGTGCGTCGATGGGCGATCCAATCAGCGAGGCTGTAACGACCGGCAACCGTCCGGGCGTTCCTGGCCGAGCGGGGCCGTGTCATTCTGACCGAAACCGGGAGGATGACATGAGATGCGGGCGCGGCCTTGCTGTGGCGGGCTTCTGTGTGGCGGGCACCCTGATCCTCGCGGGCGCCGCGACGGCGCAGGAGGTCAAGCGGACCGAGCTCAGCCGCATGCCGGTCTCGGGCGACGACAGCCGGGAGATCGTCATGCAGCTGGTCGAGATTCCGCCAGGGGCGACCTCGCGGCGACACTTTCATAACGGCGAGGAGGCCTTCTACGTCATCGAGGGCGGCTCGGCGCAGTTGCCCGGTCAGGAGCCGAAGGAGCGGCCCACGGGCGAGCGCGGGATCAACAAGCGCGGCGTCCCCCATGCCGGCTACACGGTGGTCGGCGACAGGACCTTGAAGATCCTGTCGGTCTACGTCGTCGACAAGGGCCGGCCGCTCCAGGAGGCTGCCGACTGAGCCGGTCGCTACAGGGGAGGGGCTGCCTCATACGTGGCGACAATGTGTCGAAAGCTTGACTATTCGGCTCGAATCACTTTATAGCTTGACCGTTGCGTTGCGGATACATCGCCCGGGTCCCTGGAGGTTCGGATGTGCGCGCGGAAGACCTACTACATCTTCGTCAAGGCGACCGACGACCGGCAGTTCTGCGCCATTCGGCAGGATCAGCCGATTCCGCAGATGATCGACGGCGTGCAGTGGATGTATGTGAGCTGCATCGACACGTCGCGGGACAGACCGTTCGGGTTCGATGTCGACGCGGCACACGAGGCCATGCGGCACCGCGGCGTCTACTTCTACCGTCGCGAGCTGATGTTCCGCCGCACCAACTTCCTCCTCGAAGCCGCCTGATGGCGGGTTCGGGCGGGCGCCGCCAGAAGGCCGTGCGGGTCTGTTTCGGCGCGGCCATGGTCGTCTGCGGGATCGCGGTCGGGACCGGCATTCCGTCAGGAGCGGCGCAGGCCCAGGTCCCGACGCGGATCGGCACCTGCGTCGCCACCACCATCGCGCGGATCGGGACGCGGTTCAGCGACCGGCTGGTGAAGCCGCAGCGCGACGGCCTCGACGAGGGAACCAGCGTCGACCTGAAGAACGGCGTCTACGGAATTTCCTACGCGTATGTCGAAGCCGTTGCGCGATCGCGGGTCGGCGACCGCGCGATCACCTGCCTTGTCGCCCTGCCGAAAGGCTGTCCGAAGGGCGACGATCGCGGGAAGATGTACACCACCACCAACCTGCGGACTCTCGATTCCTGGACGTTGCCAGATTCGCAGCACATGTGCGGCGGCGCCTGAGCCCGGCGCGCACCCTTCGTGGGCTGTCGCGTGTTGATTCTTGGCTTTGGTCGGTCTCGGGCCTCGACCGCGGGAGGGTAGGCTTTGTCGTTCAGGAAGGGTTTTGCCGCCGTCGTGGTCGCTGCGTTGGTCGGAGCGCCAGTTGCGGCTCGGGCCTGGGGCGTTCCCGGATGCACCAACCTGCCCGAATACAATCGGGCGTTGGGCGCGTTGCAAGGCATGACCAGCGCCTGTGACATGAGCGTCGAGGAGGCGCGCCGCGTGATCGCGGCGCATGACGGCGTCGCCGCGCCGCCGCCGAACGCGGCGGCGCTCCCGGACGCGGCGCCACAGGCCGTGTCGAGGCCGCGTGTCCGGCACCGCCATCGCGGGAAGCGCGCGCATCACAGGACAGCGGTCCTGCGGCACCGCTGAACCGCCGCGCAGGACCGACGGGTCTAGCGCTCGCTCGACGCGGCCGCGGCGCGGGCGCGCGCCCAGTCGCGGTCGCGCTCGGCCTGCCGGGCCCGCTCCTCGGCCGCGTAGGCGTCCTGTTCCGCACGCTCCCGCTTTCTCTGGCGATCGGCAGCGGCCGAAGCCCGCTTCCGCCAAGCTTCGGTCTCGGCCTTCTGGCGCGCCAGCTCCTCGACGGTGACAGGCTTCACCGGCTCCTTCGGCTGGGCCCAGGCGTAGGGACGGCGGGGTGCCGGCGAGGGCCGGGCTTCCGAGCGCGGTGCCTCTCGCCGTTGCCCGAACGCCCGGGTCGCCTCGACCAGCGTCAGGCCGGCGCCGCGGGCGATGCGTTCGGCGGCCGCGCGGGCGGCCGTCCGTTCACCGGCCGTGGCGCCGTGCTCGGCGAGCACGAGGCATTTCTCGAACCGATCCCGGTCCGCAGGCGTCATCACGGACTTCATGGCCGCCGTCATACCGCCAAGCCCGTCCGTCTGTCCCGCCGCTCATCGCGAGATCCGGGACGTCTCGCCGAGACCGGCTGGAGCCCGGGACCGACGCGCGGTCTCGGGCCCCTGACGCTACGCCCTCAATTCGGCTTGGCGCTCGCCACGGTGTTGGTAAAGCTGTAGCTGCCGAGCTTCTCGCCGACCACCTGCACGGCCCCGTCCGTGAGCGTGTTCAGTCGGCGGGAGCGGATCTTCATCGTGCCGGACAGGCCGGCGAACTTGCCCGTGCCGCCGATCCACTCGCCCGTGCCCTCGTTCGCCGCCCCGAGAGGCTGCACCGGATAGTCCCACTTCTCGAACACGTGGTCGCCGTCGGCATCGACGTAGTCGCAATAGCCGTGGTTCTCGACCGTCTTGGCGGTGTTGTCGATCAGCGGCGCGGAGGTGCAGCGGCCGGCCATGTTGTGCAGGAGCTTCCCGCCGGACTCGTTGACGGCCGTCATCATGTTGATCGTGGCGGACGCCATGCGGTTCTCGCCGATTGTCACAGGTTTCGGCGCGGCCGGAATCGTCGCCGTGTAGGTGATCCGGAACTCGCCCTGGCGCGGCATGTCCTCCGCGGCCGACGGTCCGGAACTCAGAAGCAGCATTCCGAGTGTCGCCGCCGTACAGGTGACGAGCGATGTTGTCCGTCTGTCCCTTCTTGTCACGGTAACCTCCCTATCAGGCGCAGAGAAGGCCGTTTGAAACCGATCGTCGTTCCGAGGTCTGGTCCTCCGAATCGATTGCGCCAGGCGAAGAGTGATGCTGACAAAATCAATATTCAACAATTCTATGTAACTGATGTTGTGCAATGTTCGGCCCACGATGGAGTGGGCCGAATTCATGTCCATGAGGTGGTGCAATTCTCGGTGACGTTGGCCCACCGCCCGATCGTGCTGCACGGCCGGAGCTGTTCGTCGTGGCTGGTCGCGGATCATGGCTGAGGGCGTCGCGAACCGTGCGCCCGTAGCCGCAGAGCTCTGTATCGGGGCTCATCGACGTCCTGGTTGTCGGCGGTCGCTGGAGCGGCGGCCTTGGTGCTCCGTTCCATATCGAGGAGCGGAAGGAGCGCCGCCTGGTTGAGCAGAATTCCAGGCCGCACCTCCCTCGGCATGGCGGCGGGCCGGCCGGACGGCTCCGATGCGCTTCCCGTCCCCCGGCCGCGCCCTGGTGCGGTCTCCGGCATGTGCTCGTAAGCACAGTGTCGGAACCGGATGGCCGCGTCCGGGCAAAGTGCAGGTTTCCGGCAGAGCTTCGCGCTCAATCGCGGGCCGGCCTGCGCACATATTCGTGAAGAAACGCTTTCTCTGTCTGGATGTTTTGGGTGCACTTCCGGCTTTTCGCAAACGGCCGGGCAACAACGGACGACATCTCGATCGAGCGTCGCCACGTGATGACTTTGCTTGCATTTGACAGGAGGAAGACATGCGAATGAAGCTTGCAGGCGCCGCATTCCTCGCGCTCGGCACCCTGACCGCCACAATCGGCACGGCGGACGCCGCGCAGGGCTGCGGCCCCGGGTTCCACAGGGGCTTCTACGGCTGGTGCAAGCCCAATTGGCGCCCCTACGCCTACCGCCCGGTCTACTACGCACGGCCGGTGGTCTACGGCTGGCACCGTCCCTGGGCCTGGCGCCGCGTCGGTTGGCACCGCCCCTGGGGTTGGCACCATCATGGCGGCTGGCGTCACGCGGCTTGGCACCACGGATGGTAATCGGGTGAAGGCCGCGGAGCCGGCACGCGCGTGCCGGCTCCCGTCCGAGGCGTCCCATCGCTCCTACCGATGAGACCCGGCCCGGCGCGCCGCTCCGGCTTCGAGCGCGCGCAGGCCGGCGTCGATCAGGATCGCCAGCGCCGAGACCACGAGGCCGCCCTGCAGGACGTAGGCGGTGTTGCCGGTGAGAAGGCCGGAGACGATGACCTCGCCGAGGGTGCTGGCCGCGACTGTCGAGCCGATCGTCGCCGTCGCGAGGCCGATGACGGCCGAGAGCCGGATCCCCGAGAGGATCATCGGCAACGCGAGGGGGAGCTCCACCTGCACGAGCCGCTGGCGATCGGTCATCCCGATGCCGCGTGCCGCCTCCATCAGCGCCGGATCGAGGCCCTCCAGGCCGGTCAGGGCCGTCTCGAAGATCGGCAGCAACCCGTACAGGACGAGGGCGATCAGCGTCGGGACCGTGCCGAAGCCGAAGATCGGCACCGCCAGCGCCAGGACGGCGACCGGCGGGAAGGTCTGGCCGAGATTGGCGAGCGCGCGGGCGAAGGGCAGGACGTCGCGCCCGGCCGGCCGGGTCGCCGCGATTGCGGAGCCCAGGGCGAGCAGGCTGGCCGCCAAAGTCGCGCCGGCGACCAGCAGGAGGTGGTTGACGGCCAGCGTCAGGAGCGGGGTCTGCGTGTAGATCGGCGGGGTGCCGGCGGGCGCGAACGGCCGGAACAGCCCCGCGAACGCGTCCGGCGCCGCCAGGAACGCGACCAGCAGGACGAGCAGCGCGGCCTTCGGGATCGACGCCCGGCTCACGGGCCCGCGCCCTGCGCCTCGAGGGTCGCCCGCGTCACCCGGCCCAGGATGAAGCCGTCGCGGCTCACCGGCAGGGCCGGGCGCTGCGACCACAGGCTCTCGGCCAGGGCGTCGCGCACCGAGGTGCCGGCCGGGATCGGCGCGCCCGGCGCCGAGCCGGGCTCGACGAGATCGTCCACGATCCGCAAAGCCATGAGCTGGAAGGCGCGGTCGCCGCGGCCGAGCAGGGCGCCGACGAATTCGGTCGCCGGCGCGCCGATCAGAGCCGTCGGGTCGGCCTCCTGCACAAGGCGCCCCCGGTCCATTACTGCGGTTCGGTCGCCGAGGCGCAGCGCTTCGTTCATGTCGTGGGTCACCAGCACGATGGTGGTGCCGTAGCGCTGCTGGATTGCCTTCAAATCGTCCTGAGCCCGGCCGCGGATGATCGGGTCGAGGGCGCCGAAGGGTTCGTCCATCAGCAGGATCGGCGGCTCGGCGGCCAGGGCGCGGGCGACGCCGATCCGCTGCTGCTCGCCGCCGGAGAGCGCCGCCGGAAAGCGGTCCCGGTAGAGCGCCGGATCGAGACGGAACAGGGCGAGGAGCTCGTCGACCCGCGCGGCGATCCGCGCCCGGTCCCAGCCGAGGAGCTTGGGCACCACGCCGACATTCTCCGCGACGGTGCGGTGGGGAAACAGCCCGTGACCCTGGATGGCGTAGCCGATTTCGCGGCGCAGCGCGTGGGGCGGAACGGTCCGGACGTCCCGGCCCGCCACCCGGATCGTGCCGGCGCTCGGCTCGACGAGGCGGTTGATCAGCCGCAGCAGGGTCGTCTTGCCCGAACCCGAGGTGCCGACCACCGTCAGAATCGTTCCGGCCGCGACCCGCAGGCTGACATCGGCCACGATCGTGCGCCCGCCGACGACGCGGCTGACATGCGCGAGTTCGATCATGGGGTCCGGTCCACCGCCCGGCCGCGACTGAGGTCTATGACCGCATCGAGCAGCACCGCCGCGCCGCTGGCCATGACCACCGTCGGCAGCGCGCCGAGCAGCACGAGGTCGCCCGCATTCTGGCTGATGCCCTGGAAGACGTACACGCCGAGACCGCCGCCGCCGACGAGCCCGGCGATCACCGCCAGCCCGATATTCTGGACGAGCACGATGCGGATACCGGTGAGGATGGCCGGGAGAGCGAGCGGCAGCTCCACCTGGGCGAGGCGCTGCCGGTCGGTCATGCCGACACCCCGCGCCGCGTCGCGCACCGGCCCGGGCACGGCGTCGAGGCCGGCGACGGTCGCGGCGGTGACCGGCAGGAGCGCGTAGGCGAACAGGGCCACGAAGGCCGGCGCGGCGCCGATCCCCGCGATGCCGAGATCCGCCGCCCCCGGGACCGTGCGGCCGATCCAGGCGAGGGGAGCGATCAGCATCCCGAACAGGGCCATCGACGGGATCGTCTGCACGACGTTGAGGACCGAGAGCAGCGCCGCCCGTAAGGTGGGGACCGGGCGGGCCAGGATCGCCGCCGGAATCCCGACCAGGGCGGCGGCGGCCACCGAGGACAGGGCGAGGCCGGCATGGGTCCGGACCTCCCGGCCGAACGTGTCGGAGCGGCCGACATATTCCCGCAGCACCGAGAGGTTGTCCCAAAACCCGGAGCGCAGGACGAGCCCTACGAGGGCTGCAACGAGCGCCAGCGCGCCGATCCGCAGCGCCGGGCTCGGCCGCAGCCGCGCCAGCCCGTCGCCGGCCGCGAGGCCGGCGGCCGCGAAGGCCAGCCACCAGCCCGCATCCAGGGAGATCCGGCTGTAGCGGTCGCCGGGCGGCGTCAGGTGATCGGCCGCCCAGCCGGCCGCGAGGCAGAGCAGCCCGAGCGCGGCACTCCCGGCGGCGAGGCGCAGGCCCGGTCCGATCCGCAGCGCGAGCAGCGGCGCGACGCATCCGAGGACGGCGCCGAGCGCCAGGGCTTGGCCGAGGGGCAGGGCCGACCACGCCATCAGGGGCGTGCCCAACGCGATCCGGTTCGGGCGCGCCGTCACCAGCGGCAGGGCCAGGAGGCCGAGGCCGAGGAGGGCCACGAAGACCGAACCCAGCGGGTCGGCCGCCGTCCGAGCCGGGCGGGAACCGGCGCGCGCCTGTGCCGCCATGTGTCCGCTCATCCGGTGCTCCGAGCGCGGCCGTAACTGGCCCGCACTAGAGCCGTTTCCCGCCGCGTTGCAATCCGGGGCGGCTCTGAAGGCCGTGCTCCGGCTGAGGGCGCCTAGGGCACGAAGCCGTTCCGCCTCAGGAAATCCGCCGCGACGGACGAGGCCGGCTCGCCGCCGAGCTGCACGCGGCCGTTGAGCTCCTGCAGCGTGGCCAGGTCGAGCCTGCGGAAGATCGGATCGAGCACCGCGGCGATCTCCGGATGCGCCTTGAGAACCGGCCCGCGGACCACCGGCGCCGGCTGGTAGACCGGCTGGACGCGCTTGTCGTCCGCCATGACGACGAGCCGCGCGACGGTGAGGCTGCCGTCGGTGCCGAACACCATGGCGGCGTTCGTGCCGGAGGTGCCTCGCATCGCCGCGGCGATCGTGCCGGCGGTGTCGCCGCCCGACAGGATGACGAGCTGGTCCGGCCTCAGCGCGAAGCCGTAGGCCTTGCCGAAGGCCGGGAGCGCGGCCGGCGCGGAGACGAATTCCGAGGACGCGGCGAGCTTGATCCGGCTGCCGCCGGCCACATAGCGGCCGAAATCGCTCATCGTCCGCAGGCCGTTGGCCCGGGCGATGTCCGCGCGGACCGCGATCGCCCAGGTGTTGTCGGCCGAGGCCGGATTCAGCCAGACGAGGTCGTTCGCCTGGAGATCGAGGGTCCTGGCGGTCTCGTAGGCAGCCTCCGGATCTTTCCAGACCGGGAGGTCTGCCTTGCCGAAGAAGAACGCCGCGTTGCCGGTATATTCCGGGTAGATGTCGATCTGACCCTCCAGCAGGGCTTGGCGCACGATCGGTGTGGCACCGAGCTCGATCTTGTCGACGGTCGGCAGGCCCTTGGCCTTCAGGGCCTGCAGGATGATGTTCCCGAGGACGCCGCCCTCCGTATCGAGCTTGGATGACACGACGATGCCGGCCGCCTGCACGCCGGCCACCGTCAGAAGCAGCGCGAGGAATCCCACCAGAAACCGCTTCGTCATCGCGTGAGACATCCCGTCTGCGTCATCCGATCGTCCGTAGCGCTTTTCGCCAGGGGGTTCAGGACCGAGACGGAGGAGGCCGTCGAGCGCGAAGCGTCGCGGGCGTCGCGACAGAGAGACGGCGCTGGTCCAAGACCGGCGACCTGGCGCGAATTGTCGCGCCGTCGGGCCTCGACCGCAACACATGTTGTGTTGTTCGCTGCGCGACAGTTCGAACCATAACGCAGATTAACGGATCAGGGATGAAGACTGATCTTTCGTGAGGTCGGAGTAACTTTCGCTGCTGGCTATAGGGATTTTGATTAACCGGTCGAGCCTAGGCCTTAAGCCTCGGAGCTTGCCATGCGATCCGTCTATACGTGTCTCACCGAGGCACATGATCACCGCCTCATCCTGCTCGCTGCGGGCATCTGCGTCACTGGCGTCTACGGCTCGTTCTCGGTGGCGGCTCAGGCGGCGCGCTCGGCGGGGCGTGCCGCCTGGACCTGGGGCGCCGCCGCCATCGTGGCGTCGGGCTGCACCGCCTGGGCCACCCACATGGTCGCACTGCTCGCCTTCAGGCCCGGCATGCCCGCCGGCTTCGAGCCGACCCTCACGGCCCTGTCGCTCCTGATCGCCATCGGCGGCATCGGGATCAGCATCGGATTCGTGATCGGCCAGCGGGATCGGGCACGCCGGTTCGCGGCCGGCCTCGCCCTCGGGATCAGCATCGCGGCGCTGCACTATCTCGGCGAGGCCTCCTACCTGGTCGCCGGGACCGTGGAGTGGGATCCAGCCCTCGTGGCCGTCTCGCTGGCGGCGAGCCTGCTGATGTTCGGTGCGGCCCTGATGGTCGCCGGCGAGCGGCGGCGTCCGTGGCGGCGGGCGGCGGCACCGCTGCTGCTTGCGGGGATCGGTGTCCTCCATCTCGGCGGCATGGCGGCGATGACGCTGACCTTCGATCCGGAGCGACCGCTGCCGGCCGAGGCGGTCCCGCCGGAGGTGGTGGCGCCGATCGTGGCGTGCGTCTCGTTCGGGCTCCTGACCCTGGCCCTCGTCGGCCTGCGCCTGACCCTGAGCGCCCGGGCGCAGGCCCGACGGGACCAGGAGCGACTGCGTGAGCTGGCCAACCTCGCCGTCGAAGGTCTCGCCGTCTGCGACGGCGAGACCATCAAGACCGCCAACCGGAGCCTGGAGCAGATGTCGGGTGTCGGCGCCGGTGCGCTGAGCGGCCGCCGCCTGTCGGAAGTCCTGCCCGGCCTCGTCGTCTCGGCCCTGCCCGAGCGCGAGGAGCGGGAGGCCGAGCTGATCGGCGCCGACGGGCAGAGCGTGCCGGTGCGCGTGCTGCGCAGCGAAGTCCCCCTCGGCAGCGGGCTTCAGACCGTGCTGGCCGTCCGCGATCAGCGGGAGCGCCTGCAGACCGAGTCGCGGATGCGCATGCTGGCCTATTCGGACGCGCTGACCGGCCTGCCGAACCGCGCCCATTTCCACGACCTGCTCGCCCGCCACGCCGCGTCCTGCGGCGAACGCGATCAGCCCTTCGCGGTCTTCATTCTCGATCTCGACCGGTTCAAGCTCGTGAACGATACCCTCGGGCACGGTCTCGGCGACACGCTGCTGCGCAAGACGGCCCAGCGCCTTACGGCGGCGCTGGGCCCGCAGGACGTGGTCGCGCGGCTCGGCGGCGACGAATTCGCGATCCTGCAGCCCGCCCCGGACGGTCCAGAGGCGGTGCAGGCTCTGGCCGCGCGCATCATCGAGCTGATCGACCGCCCGTTCCTGATCGACGGCCAGCTCGTCAATGTCGGCGCCTCGGTCGGTGCCGCGCTGGCGCCGGCGGATGGCGACGAGCCCGGCACGCTGCTGCGCAACGCCGACCTCGCGCTGTACAAGGCCAAGGCGGATGGCAAGGGCACCTTCCGCCGGTTCGATCCCATGCTGGACGCGCGCCTTCAAGCCCGGCGCAGCCTGGAGGCGGACCTGCGCCGCGCGATCGTGGTGCAGGAATTCGAGCTGCACTATCAGCCACTGGTGGATGCGCGCTCGGGCCGGATCACCGCGGCGGAAGCGCTGGTGCGCTGGCGCCATCCGGAGCGCGGCCTCGTCCCGCCCGCCGATTTCATCCCGCTCGCCGAGGAGACGGGCCTGATCGGACCGCTGGGACAATGGGTCCTGCGCACGGCCTGCACCCAGGCGGCCCGCTGGCCGTCGCACATCCGGGTGGCCGTTAATCTCTCCCCGGCCCAGTTCCGGGACCTCCGCCTCGCCGAGACCGTGAAGGCGGCGCTCACCGCTTCCGGCCTTGCCGCAAACCGCCTGGAGCTGGAGATCACCGAGGGCGTGCTGCTGGCCGACGAAGAGCGCACCCTCGCCACCCTGACCCGATTGCGGGCGGCGGGCGTCAGCATCTCGATGGACGATTTCGGGACGGGCTACTCCTCGCTGAGCTACCTGCGCCGCTTTCCCTTCGACAAGATCAAGGTCGACCGATCCTTCGTGCGGCAGCTTCCGGGCGACCCGGAGAGCGCCGCCATCGTCCGGGCGATCATCACCATGGGGGCGTGCCTCGGCATGACCATCACCGTCGAAGGCGTCGAGACGGCCGAGCAATTCGCCTTCACGGCCGCCTCAGGTTGTGACCAGGTGCAGGGCTATCACGTCAGCCGCCCGCTGCCGGAAGCGGAGTTCCTGTCGTTCGTCGACGCGCGCGAGGCCGCATGAATCCCAGGGACCGCTCCGACCTGTTCCGGCTGGTCTACCGGAGCCGCAGCGCGATCGCGGGCAGCCCTGCGGAGGTGCAGCGCATCGTCGGCGCGATCGTGGCGGCGTCCCAGCACCGGAATGCTGGGGCCGGCGTCACCGGTGCGCTGCTCTTTGCCAGCCTGCACTTCGTGCAGGCTCTGGAAGGGCCGGCCTCCGCCGTGGAGGAGACCTTCGACCGGATCTGCTGCGACCTGCGCCATACCGGCATCGAGGTGGTCGAGTGCGGACCCGTGCTCGAACCGGCCTTCGGCAGCGGCCCCATGAGCCATCTGGTGCCGGATGCCGATGCCGGTGCCTTGCTGGACCGACTCGACAGCGAGGCCGAATGCGTCGAGGCTGCCGCGGCGGCGATGAAGCTGATGCTGGCGCTGCTTCAGACAACGGCTGTCGGGATGGATCGCGAGCCGATCCCATTCATGCGCGCGTCCTGAAATCCGGGCGCAGCCGGCCGCGAAGCAGCATTCCCTCAGGTTCTCCACGCGGCTCCGGCGCTTCACGAACAGGGCAGGGTGATCACCGGGCGTGATCACGTGAAGCCACCCGCGGTACGCGAGCTTCGCCGCATCCCGTTCGACGAAGATCCGACAAAAGCGCCGGAGGCTGGTTAAAACCGATTAACCTTTACGGCAGCCTGCAATGAACGGCTACGGTCCGTGTGATTTATACTCGCATAGGTTGTTTTAAGATCGGGCCGAGTGAGGCGTATGTCGTATTCGATCTTCGTTCGCGATCTCGCCCAGATGGATGGGCGGTCTCCGCAACTCCTGGCCTATGACATCCATGATCGTTCGGCGGCGGCGGCGCTCGTGTCGCTGATCGCCACCTCGTACCGGGATCATGGGTTCAATCCGGCCACCCGCGTGCACTGGTTCCGGGCCGACGGCAACGTGCACGAAATCTATACTTGGCCCCACGCCTGAGGAAGCTCCGAGCCGAGACCCCGCCCTGGGTCAGGTGCCGCAGAACGTCCGGTAGCCGACGCCGCCCCCCGCGGGTGCCTCTGCGTAGGCAGCGTTCTCTGGCTGCTCAGCGTAGGGCCGGGACAGCACGGTCAGAAGCGTCTCGAAGGGGGTCAAGTCGCCCCGCTCCACAGCAGCCTCGATCATCGCCTCCACGCGGTGGTTGCGCGGGATGAAGGCCGGGTTGACCGCCCGCATCGCCGCCGCGGTGGCAGCGGGGTCGCGGCCCTCCAGAGCCAGCCGCTCGCGCCAGCGGGAAGCCCAGTCATCGAAGGCCGTGGGGTCAACGAACAGGTCGCGCACCGCCCCCATCTCCGACCGCTCTGCCGCGGCGCACAGGTTCCGGAACGTCAGCGTGAAGTCGGCTTGGTTCTCGGCCATGCGCTTGAGGAGGTCGCCCGCCAGCGCAGGGTCGCCCTCGCGTGTCTCGCCCAGACCGAGCTTCCGGCCGAGTCCGCCGTGATAGGCGGCCTCGAAGCGCGCCGCGTAGCCGGCGAGCGCCGCTTCCGCCTCGGCGACCGCAACGCTCTCGTCGTCGGCGAGCAGCGGCAGCAGAGTCTCGGCCAGCCGCGTCAGGTTCCAGAGCGCGATGCGCGGCTGCTCGCCGTAGGCGTAGCGCCCGTTCCGATCGATGGAGCTGTAGACCGTTCGAGGATCATAGGCGTCGAGGAAGGCACAGGGGCCGTAATCGATCGTCTCGCCGGCGACCGACATGTTGTCGGTGTTCATCACGCCGTGGACGAAGCCCACGAGCAGCCAGCGCGCCACCAGCTCGGCCTGCCTGACGATGACCGCGTCCAGCAACGCCCGGTAAGGGTTCGCCGCCTGCGCGGCCTCCGGATAGTGCCGGGCCACGACATGGTCGGCAAGCGCCCGCACGCCCTCGACATCGCCCCGCGCCGCGAAGAACTGGAAGGTGCCCACCCGGATGTGGCTGGCGGCCACGCGGGTGAGGACCGCGCCGGGCAGCAGGGTCTCGCGCACCACGGGCTCACCCGTCGTGACGGCGGCGAGCGCGCGCGTCGTCGGGATGCCGAGCGCCGCCATCGCCTCGCTGACAAGGTATTCGCGCAGCACCGGACCGAGCGCCGCGCGCCCGTCGCCGCGCCGGGAGAACGGCGTCGTGCCCGAGCCCTTGAGCTGGATGTCGCGGCGGTGTCCCATCCGGTCGATCACCTCGCCGAGCAGGATCGCGCGGCCGTCGCCGAGCTGCGGCACGAAGTTGCCGAACTGGTGCCCGGCATAGGCGGCCGCGATCGGATCGGCGCCGTCCGGCACACCGTTCCCGGCAAGCGCCGCCACGCCCTCGGGGCCTGACAGCCAGTCCGGGTCGAGGCCGAGCGCCTCGGCCAGCGCCCGGTTCAGCCGGATCAGGCGGGGTGCCGCCACGGGCGTCGGCGCGCGGCGGGCGTAGAAGCGCTCCGGTAGGCGGACGTAGCTGTTGTCGAAGGGAAGGGCTGTCATCGTCAGGATCTATGGAAGGGGTGGCGGGCGGGCAAGCGGAGCCGCGCGGCGGGTGCGGGGTCAGACGGCGCAGCGGATCCCGGTGAGCGCCTCGGACACCGACCAGAGCCGCTCCGCCGTGCCCTTGTCCCGGGCGTGCGCGGCGATGTCGGCGCGGGTCGGATGGCCCTTCAATTCCCAGATCCCGTCCGGCCCGTAATAGGCGCCGCCCTCCGCCTCGGGTGCGGTGGCGGCGAAGAGCAGCGGCAGCGCTCCCTGTGCGGCGGACTGGCCGATCACCGAGAAAATCGCGTGCCCGGCGAGCCGCTGGACCGGCCCGGCCCGGTCGCCGCGCCGGAAGACATCCGTGCGGGCCGCGCCGGGATGGGCCGGGACAGACCGGATCGGCGAGCCGGCCGCCTTCAGCCGCCGGTCGAGCTCAAGGCCGAACATCAACATCGCGAGCTTCGACTGCCGGTAGGCGCGCTGCGGGCCATACGAGCGGGCAAGCTGGAGATCGTCGAAATGGATCCGCCCGGGCCTGTGGGCGAGGCTCGCGACCTCGACGACCCGCGAAGCCGCATCCCGTCGGATGAAGGGCAGGAGCAGGCCGGTCAGGGCGAAATGGCCGAGATAGTTCGTGCCCAGCTGGCGCTCGAACCCGTCCTCGGTCTCCTCGCGGTTCGGCACGGTGGCGATGCCGGCGTTGAGCAACAGGATGTCGATCGGTCGGCCCTCGGATTGCCACCGCTCGCCGAAGGCCCGGACGGAGGTGAGGCGCGCGGTGTCGAGGGACTCAAATGCGAGCCGGGCGCCCGGGTGCCGTCGCCGGATCGATGCTATCGCGCGCTCGGATTTCGCCGTGTCCCGGGCGGCGAGGACGACTTCGGCGCCGGCACCCGCCAGTGCGAGCGCCGCCTCGTAGCCGATCCCGCTGGTGGCGCCGGTGACGACCGCGCACCGTCCGGCCAGGCTCGGCATGGAGCGGGTCGTCCATCGGGTCTGGGGCATGGTCCCTCGCTTCTCCGCTGTCCGGCTAATCTCCCGGATACGCGCTGGTTCGCGGTCCCGCTGCCGCATCCCTCAGGCGTCGGCCGCGCCGATCGCGCCGGCGGTGGGCGGTGGACATTCCAGTGCGGTGACCGTCTCGCGGCGCCGGCCCCTGGTCCGACACGCGAGGGCCGCGCCCGCGAGCAGCGCCCCGGCCAGCACGTCCGGCAGGTAATGGCCGCCTGCGCCGATCGTCGCGACGATCACGGCGGCGTTGAGCAGGATCGCGAGGGGCCCGAGCACCGGGACCGGTGCCAGCGCCCAGGCTGTCAGGATCGCCAGGCAGACGTGGAAGGACGGGAATGTCGCGAGGCCCCGCAGGTCGCCGAGCGCGAGCGTGTCCAGCGTGCCGGTCCGCAGCCGCGCCACCGGCTCCAGGTGCCAGAGCGCCCCGACCGTCTCCAGGTGCTCCGCCGGAACGATCCTCGGCGCGTAGTACGCGTAGGGCCCCAGCGCCGGCAGCAGCGCGGCGACGACGATCACGCACAGGAGCGTCACGGAAAACAGCCGGACGTAAGTCCACAGCCGCCCGAGCCGGCGGGCGGCGCTCAGCGCGATCACCACGAGACCGACCTGCGGTCCGCTGGAATGGTAGGCGAGCGCCAGCCACCATGACAGGGTCGGATGCCGCGCCAGGAAGGCCACGTAGCCCGTCCAGTCGAAGCCGAGGCCGGCCTCGAACCGGGCCAGCGAGCCATCGACGAAGGGCAGCGCGAGCCCCGCCGCAAGGAAGTGCAGGACCGCCACCGGGACCGTGAAGGCGATCAGAAACGCGCTCCCCAGGGCCATTCCGCGTAAGGGCGGGTCCGACTTCAGCGTGCTCAAGCAGGCTGCAGCGATCAGGAGGATCGCGACGGCCGCCGCCGCGAGCGCGAAGCCCGCCGGTTCGGCGTCGATCCGGGCGATCCGCATCCACACGGCATCGATCCCGACGATCGCGAGGGCGAGTGCCCAGAGGCGGGGGTCGGGGGCGGCGATCCCGGACGTGTGCCGGTGCAGGTGCCGGAGCCAGGGACGGGTGCGGGCTCGATCGGGCGCGGCGGGTTCGCGATGGGCTTGAACGACCCCGTCTTGACGCATGATCCGGTCTACCTCGCCCGCCACAGCCGATGCTTGGCCGCGACAGGGAGACTCCCGAAGGCCGCATTGGTTCGCGCGCGGACGCTTCGGGTCCGTCCGCACTGCGCCGCGCGGTCTAGCGGCCCGAGGCCGGCGCTTCTCCGCTGGTCGGCGGCTTGCCGGTGCCGACAGCGCCTTCGGTGGGCGGCACCGCGGAGGGATGGGTCACGGCCTCCGTGGCGGTCTTGCCCGGGTCCTGCGTGTCGGCGGCCGGCTTGCCGGCGGCCTCGGCCGGCGGCGCCTGCCCAGGGCTGGCCCTGTCCTGCGCCGCGACCGTTGCCGGGACGCCGATGAGGGCCGCGGCGGCGAGAAGAAGGGCGGGGATCGATTGGTTCAAGCGCGGCTCCCTGGCGTTCAAGCGAGGCAACGGCTGCCCGCCCGCCTCGTTCCGGGCATGGGAACACTATCCCGGTCTCGCGGTCCGCCGGGCATCCGCCGCAACCACCGGCGGGTGTGACGAACCCGAGAGGCACCGATGGCAGGCACCAAGACCCACGACCTCGAGATCCGGACGATCGAGCACAAGGAGGGGCCGAACGTGCCGGCGGGCGGCGGTGCCAGGATCCGCAACAGCCCGCCGCGCGCCGCGCAGCCAGTCCCAGCAGGAGAGCCGGGATCATCACAAGCACAACAACGCCGGTCAGGACGGCCACGGGCCGCAGAAGCACAGCCCGGCCGAGGAGAAGCACTGACCGGCGGCGTTCCGGCCTCGACTCGCGAGAGGCCGGGCCGGAACGCTCACGCCTCGGCGTCGGCCTTTCTGGACTTCCGGCCCTTCGCGGTCTTCGTACCGCGACCGGTTGCCTCCGAAGCCGCCGGGGCGGTTTCGGATACCTCGGCGCGCTTCGCGGCCGGAGCCCGGCGCTTGTGGCCGAGGCCGGCATTGCGGGCGAACTCGGCGCGCATCGCCGAATAGGCCGACGCCGTGGTCGGATAGTCCGGCGGAAGGCCATAACGCTGCCGATACTGCTCGATGGTCATGCCGTTGCCGGTCAGGTGACGCTTGAGTGTCTTGTAGGGCTTGCCGTCGATGAAGCTGATCAGCGCGTCCGGCGTGATCGACTTCTTGATCTGAGCGGGCGTCGCCTTCTTGAACTCCGGCTCAGCCGGAGCGGAGGTCTGGCCGAGACCGGTCAGAGCAGCATGAACGCCGGACAGAAGCGTCGGCAGATCAGGGACCGGAACGGAGTTGTTGGCCACGTAAGCCGAAACGATGTCGGCGGTCAGTTCGACGAAATCGATCTGATCTTGGTTCGGGACTGAAGTGCTGTCGTCCATTAGCGCCTCTCACGCGGGAGTGAGCCATGAACGTGGAGTCTCTTCTCTCCAGTCAAGTGCTTATCTGCGAGAAGAGAACCGATAATCGCCGTTATCTACCGTATCTGCGTCTCAATACCAACATAGATCAGTGGCCCGCTGCGCGCAGATAAAATGAGTTACAAAGCGCTCGGGGCGTGGGTTCTCCGGGGCGAGCGTGTCCGGTTGGACGAAGCGAACGGCGCGCAGACATTTACGGCGCGTTAACTCTGCCGTGGTCTGTCGGGACGCCGCTCCGGCTTTGGGGACAGAAGCCGAACGGCAGGCGGGTCGAGCTCTGTCCCTGAGGCTCGACCCGCGCCTTCGTCAGCGTTCAGGCGCTGGCGGCGTCTCCGAGCGGCGTGGCGATGGCGCCCCGCTTGCCGGATGGCACGACAGCCTGAAGAACCCGCGCCGGACCGGCCCCGTATTCTGCCCGGTAGGTCCGCTCCAGCGTCATCAGCGTCCGCATGGGTGCCTCCGCCAAATCGAGCAGGCGCGCGTCGCGCCAGCGAAGCTTGGTCAGCCCGCCGCGCCCGAACCAGCGCGGCCGCTCTTCCTCGACGAGCAGGACCAGCTTGCCCGTCCACGTTTTGCGAAACCAGAATCGTCCCGTGAGTTTGGCTGCGCCGAACATGCCGCACCTCGCGTGTGACCCCCGCGGGAGCAACGCTCGGAAAGCTCGGCAGTTTCCGGGCCCAGCCGCGTGCCGGCCGCCTGAACGGGCCGGCGCCGGACCGGACTCATCCACCCGCCCGAGCGTTCAGGCGTCGGCTCGCCAGACCTGCGAGCGCCAGGCCCGCGACCGCACCCGCCAGCGCGGCACCGGCCTTCACCAGGAAATCGTCGAACCGGCCATGGCGCGTGCCGGTCAAGGTCTGCGCCGCCTCCAGGCCGCCGGCCAGGAGGATGCTGCCGATCAGGATCCGCCGCCAGTGCTTCGGATAGCTCACCATCATGAGCAGCCCAGTCAGCGCATAGGCCGCAGCCCGCTCGACGCTGGGATTGGCCGTTACCACCGGCCGGAGTCCGAGCGGCACGAGGGTGACGGCGACGATGAGGGCGACCAGAATCCAGGTCGCGGTGCGCACCAGGCCCAATCGCTGCATGTCCGATCTCGGCATCGAAGCTCCGTAACATTGCACTGACAGCGCGAGCCTACAGTGATCGTCGACCATGGCTTGTAGCATACTGGCTGCCGAGGACCGGAAGACCTGATCATGCGCCGGCTGCTGATCGCCGCCACCCTGCTCGCCGTCACGTCGGGACCGGCTGCCCGCGCGGCCAATCCGGTGCGGGACGTGCTGTGGGTCGCGCTTCAGGGGTGTGTGCTGGCCAAGAAGGCGGCCGGCCGGAGCTTCCCGTGCCTGTCCGTCGATCTCGGGGATGGCGAGCGCCCGGGGACGGCGGTGCTGCGCGCGCCGGGCCAGCCGACCCATACGGTCGTGATGCCGACCGACAACGTGTCGGGCATCGAGGCGCCCGTGCTTCAGGGGCCCCGCGGTGCGGCCTATTGGCGGGCGGCGCTCGCAGCCCGGCACGCCGTGTCGGGCGCGCTGCAGGGCCGGTTGCCCATCGCGTCCGTCGGCCTTGAGGTGAACTCGGTGGGCGGCCGCAGCCAGGACCAGCTGCATATCCACCTCGACTGCATGCGCCGGAGCGTGATGGTTGCCCTGAAGGCGCATGGACTTGCGGTCGGCGAGACCTGGGCGCCGTTTCCCATCCCGTTCGGAGAGACGCGCTACCTCGCCCTCCAAGTTCCGGCCGATCGGGTGGTGGGCTTCAATCCGTTCGCGGCGCTCGCCCGCGTGCCGGGCTGGCAGGGAAAGCTGCATGACGTCAGCTTCGCGGCCGTCGCGGCCGACCCCGAGAACCCGCAAGCCGGTATGATCGTCCTGGCCTACAGGATGCCGGAGGCCAGTGCCGAGGATCTCATGGATCACAGCTGCCGGGCGGCCCGATCGCACCGGGCCGATTGAGCCCCGGCGCGCCGAGAGGGGTGTACTGTTGCCGATACGTTCTATCCGGACGATGCCGCGATGGGGCATAGGAGGGGCATGCGCATGCCGGTGCTCAGCCTGTCCGCGATGCTCCTTCTAGTCGCCTCTCCGGCGGTCGCGACGCCGGCGGCCAACCCGTCCGATCCGCGGGTGCTGGAGCAGGCTTGGCACCGCTGCCTGCGCGAGGCTTACGCCCACCAGCCGTTAGGGCAGGGCCGTGCCGGCGACGAGCGCAACGCCCTCGACGAGTGTAAGCCCCGCGAGGACGCGCTGGTCGCGGCCCTTATGTCGGGTCGCGGCGCCGAGGACGGCCGCAGCGGAACGGTCTGGGCGCGCACCTGGGCGGCCTTCGTGGAGCCGCTGACAGCCTGGTTCGGTGCGCTGCGGCGCTGACCGCCGCGGCGTTCCGGTCTGGCCTGCCGATCACGACGTCGACCACTCGCGCTTCACCTCGTCGGCCGGCCGGTCCAGGTGAACCTTGCCGTCCGTGACCGACTGCACGAAGTCGAGGGGGATATAGTGGTGCAGGCCGCCCGCAGCGGCATCGCGCTTCGTCAGCTTGATCTCGCCTTTGTCGACATGGTCGACCGTCCCGACATGAACCCCATCAGAGCCGACCACCTCGGCATGTTCTTGGATCTGCGCAGCATCGGCCATCTGGATCCTCCCGGTTTCTCCAAGACAATCGAGCCGGTCCGGACCCGTTCCGAGCGGAGCAGGCACCGCGACGATCTTCGCGGCGACGCCGACTGTCCTGCCGGCCCGGGGCGCCCCGCGGAGGCCGCGATCTAGACGGGCTGGCGTGGGAGGGAACAACGACCGTCGTCACCGCGTCCGCGCTTGCGGCGCTCCAGGCCGATGGAAGGACCACGAAATGCCTGGAGGCGATCAGACGGCCGCGTGTCGGGTCAGGCGCCACCGATGCCGGTGGTCACCTTGCCCGTGCCCTGGCACTCGGTACAGGTCTTGTCGGCGACCTTGCCGGTGCCACCGCAGGCGCGGCACAGATTCTCGCCGGTTCCGGACGTGCCGGGAGGAGCCTCGTCGCCCGGTTTGGCAGGGTCGGTATCGCCCATCGTCCTCTCCCTTCTGAGATGTCGTTCCTCGACAGGATTCAACCAGAGCGGGAGGATGCTGTTCCTGTTCGCGTCTTCGCCCAGGCCATGTCTTGGAGGGGCCGATCTCCGCGGCGTCACACCGCGCCGGACGCGCCGAACCGCAGCGTCGGCGGATCGTTGGGCGATTATGACCGACCCGACCCATACGCCGCACCTGGACCCCGTCGTCGAAGCGCGACGCCGCGAGATGGCCACCGAGCATCTGCTGTTCGGGACGATCCGCTTCCTGGCTCAGCGCCATCCGGAATTGCTGGACGAACTCGAGGGCAGCCTCGACCACCTTTGGGACAAGGTCGAGGGCGAGGCGCGGGATGATGCGGCCGTGCGCAAGATCGCCAGCCGCATCGTCAAGAGTTTACGGGCCGAGCGGTGAGCCGGCCCAGTCCAGCGTCAGCGCTGGCCGCCGTCGTTCAACCGGATGGTCGGGATCATCTCGACAGCCTTCGCGGTCACACGGTCGAAGACCTCACCGGTCAGGCCACGTTCCGTCGCCAATTTCCTGATGCGATCCGCGTGCTGTGACAGTGTTAGGCCGTAATAGGTCTTGTCTGTCGCCTGCTCGACAGCCTCGTTCGCCACGCCGTAACTCCTGTTCATGGTGAGTGGGGCCACTGATTTGGTCGAAGGCGCGTGCGCCTTCAAGACCTGAGCGATGCTTCGCGACGCGGTCATGAACAGCCATCGGGCCGGTGCCGCGTCCGGTCGCCGGCCCGACGGATCGACCTTAGCGGGAGCAGCCGATGCAGATGCCGCGGGTGATGGCGTCGTTGCGTTGCTCGGTGGCGTCCCGGCGCTCGATGCTTCCGGTCTCGTTGGGATTGAGGGCGCCCGGATTCGGCACGGTCTGGCCGGTCGCTGCGGTGTGCGGCGCCTTGGCCGCCGAGGTGGGGCCGCCGCCGGTGCCCGTCTGGCTGACAGACTGGGCGAAGGCCGGGGCGGCGCTCAGGACAAAGGCCGTGGCCAGCGTGAGGATCGTCGATCTGCGCATGTGAACCTCCCAACACGGCATGCGTCTGCCTTCATGAAATCGACGCATCCGAGCGACGGAAGTTCCCGCTGCTCGACCGCGCCGCCTCCTGACGGCATATCGGTCATGGCCTAAAAGGGGCTGCGGGCGGCCAATGGGGGTGGGTGGATGACCAACGGCGACAGCACCGGCGCGCCGAACGCGAAGATCGCGGAGGTTCAGCGCCTTGCGACGGCGCTCGCGGCCCGGGTCCGCTACGCGCAACTCGTCGGGCGACCGGTCTACGAGGAGCAGATCGCCGCCCTGGTCAGCGCCGCGCGCCTGATGGATGAGGCGAACGCGCCCTGGCCGCCCATGGTGGAGGAGGTGCTGACCGAACTCGCCAAATCCCTCGACGGCGTCGATCCGGCCCCGGAGACCGGCGGCCCTTGAACGCGCCGCGTTCAGGACCACCCTTCTCTTTCTCAGCATAGGGATCGAGGCAGGTAAGCGATGGAGCAGGACACCCCAGGCGTCGATCGGACGGCCCGCACGATCGCCGAGAACGTTCACGCCGCCTATTGGCGCCAGGCTCAAGGGGCCGAACACCCGCAGGTCGAGCAGACATTCCTGACGCGCCTCGTCGAGGCGATCCGGCCGGAGATCCCGGGCGGCTCGCCCGGCGCGATCATCGGCGCCGCCAATGCCGTGCTGGACGCCCTTGAGCAGCAGAACCCGGGGCTTCGCGGCCCGCGGGTCAGTGCCCTGAACCGAGCGGAGGGCTCGGTCGGAATGGATCCGCCCGGCGCCTGATCCGACGGCTGCGTCCCCGCGTCAGGCGGGGACCTCGGCGATGGACCGGATCTCCCGCACGGAATGCGCGCCGGCCTCCCTCCGGATGCGCGCCATCTCGGGATAGGCGCGCATCCGGGCCCGGTTGATCGAGCCGAGCGGCCGGTGCGCCGCGAGGCTGTGCGAGACGCAGAACGACAGGGCCTCGTCGACATAGGCACGGCGTGCCGCGCTGAACGCGTCCTGCTTCGGGAAGCGGAGCCGGCCTACCGTCTGGTAGGGACTCTCGTCCTCGCACCAGGCGACGCTGGCATCCTCGACGGGCATCCGATCCAGATCGGCGCAGAGCTGCACGCGCACGTCAAATTCCGCGTCGTGCTCGCGCAGGTAGTCAACCGTGGCCGTCCGAAGGGCGTCCGGATCCTGGGCCGGGTCGACGGTCGCGTCCGCGAGGGCGCGCTGGGCGGCCCCCACCGGAACGACCGCGAGCTTGGCGATGTAGGCGCCGAAGCGCAGGGGCGCCTGCGAGAAATAGGCCTCCGCCAGCGGATGCACCCGGGGATGGCCGAAGAAGTCGAGCATCGCGCTGCCGGCGCCGACGGCGTCGAGGGCCGCGTTTCCGGCCCGCGCCACAGACGAGACGGCCGCCTTCACGCCGTCCGGGATCTGCGGGCCGTGCTCCAGCGCGAGATGGTTCGCCAGGAATTGCCGGGCTGTCCCGGCCGCGAAGCGGGGACCGCTGTCGAGCACGAAATCCTGGGTCAGCTCGCCGGCATGCCCGGGCAGCATCGCGCCTGGAACGCCGATGACCTTGAAGGAGAAGCCGCGCTGGGTGGCGACCGCGTCGGACGCGATCTCGCCCGGAACGTTGGCGAGTCGCGCCACCACGGGGTAGCGTCCTGGCTCCGCGAACAGGCCCTGCCGGAGCCAGGGCGGCAGATTCGGGAGCACCTCCAGCTCGCCCAGTGCGGCGCCGTGCAGCTTGCCGTGCGAGGCGCGTACCGGGCGGCCGAACGTCTTGAGATTCCGGGCGTGCAGCCGCTTCTGTGACTCCACGATCCGATCGATCGTCGCGTCCTCGTCCGCCGCGATCGTCTCCACATCGGCGCTGTAGCGCACGTAGCGGAGCTCGGCCGGGCTGCTGGGGATCCGCCGGGTCCGGGTCTTGGCCTTCAGCCAGAAGGCGGTGTCCAGCAGGACGATCGGCGCCACTACCAGGGCGGCCGCGAGGGTGCGGCCCCGTCTCGGGTTGGAGGGCGTGGCCCGCGCCGCCAGCAAGCCGCTGTCCAGGACGTCCCCGGCCACGCGCAGGCCGAGGTGCCGCTCCGGCTCGTCCGCGGCCAGGATCGCGACACCCGAGGCGATCTCGCGCAGCCCGTAGATCTGGATGAGCCCCTCGTGTCCCTCCAGCCCCGTCGCTTCGGCGACGCGACGGGGCGCGAAGGTCTCGGCCAAGCCAAGGCCGATTCCGAACCAGGCCAGCCCGCGGGCCATCGTCCGATCATCCATGGAAGATCCCGTTCTGCGCCGCCGATCCATGATTGGCCAACCGGACGGTCCTGGCGGTGTTCCAGGGCATGACTGGCTCGGAACTTCGGCGAAACGGGCTGATTGGCCAAGAGGTGCGGATGAGGGGTGTCGCTGATCGCGAGCATGGTGGGTCCTCAGTCCGGAATCCCTGTTGGAAAGCCGATCGCCGCATGATCCTGAGCCTGCAGCCCGTGCAGGTCGCGACGAACAGCGACGATGCCGAGAGCCAGCTCGTCTTCGCGGACGGCTTCCTCGTCGCGGTCCTGGTCCGATTGTCCGAGCAGCACGGCGCGGATGCGGGGAAATGGTTCCTCGAAGCCGGGTTCGGCCCGGTCAATCCGGTGGCGCCCTCCCTGTTCGAGGATCTCGGTGCCGCGCGGCTCTGGATCATCCGGCAGCTCGCCGCCGGGCCCTGAGCCCGGTGCGGGACCGGGCTGGCGCGATCATTCGAACGCGCCGAGCCAGCGCAGGGATCGCCGCAGGTGCGCGGCGCCGTCCCGCATGAACCACAGGCCGTGGGCGAACACGACCCGCTCGGGCTTCAGCGCGAGGAGCTCCGAGACCGCCTGCACGGCCGCGCGCCGCCGCAGCCTGATCACGAGGCGCAGATAGGGCGGCGGCTGCCCGTCCGGCGTGGTCATGCGGGCGAGCCGCAGGAGCGGGCGCAGGAGCGCCGGCATCTTGGCCGGTTCCAAGTTGAGGACGAGGTCGGTCAGGATCAGGGTGCGGCTCGCCCCGTGGAAGAACCCGACCTCCCGGAACGAAAGGCCGCCCGGTACCACCACCTGGCGCAAGTCCGTGGCCCATTCCGGCGGCGCCGCGTCATCGAGCACCTGGTCGATGC
This sequence comes from Methylobacterium sp. FW102-HT35C08, assembly GCF_058790235.1. Lineage (NCBI taxonomy): Bacteria > Pseudomonadati > Pseudomonadota > Alphaproteobacteria > Hyphomicrobiales > Methylobacteriaceae > Methylobacterium > Methylobacterium sp. FW102-HT35C08. The sequence continues at coordinate 5,588,574 of NZ_JBYTCL010000002.1, forward strand.
GCAGGCCCGAGCGGCGGACCTGCCCGCGCTGGCGCAGGTTCGGGGCGGCCCAGGTCAGTGCTTCCGGACAATGCGTCTGCCACTCCTTCAGGAAGGTCCAGTGGGCGATGTTCGGCGCGACCATGTGGCGGATGGGCCCCAGCGCGGCAATGTCCTGGTGCAATTGCGGATCGTAGCGCGTCGGCGAGTGCAGCCAGATCGAGCCGTCGCGAAGCCGGATCACGGTCATCCGGACCGGGAGCGGGATCCCGAGGGCGCGCAGGGGGCCGCTGTCCACGATCCAGAGGCCGTCGGCCACGGGCTTGAGCACGTCGAGCGGTGGATAGGTCGCCTCGGGCAAGAACGGACTCTCCGAACGAAGACAGGCGGCCCCGTGCGCCAGGGTCGGCACTACGGGAACACCGGAGAGCCAAGGGGTTTCCCGGGCGCATCCGGCGACCGTGTCGCGCGATGCGTTCTGTCCGGTCGGGTTGAAGCCTTCGTGCGCGACGGTCCCCCACCGTGCCGAACGGAGCAGGCGGGGACACCGGGCTCATCCTCCGCGTCGTTCCCGCCGGGCGGCTCGGTCTGAATCCGCCAGGTACGTCCGAGGGAGAGGGTGTCTCGCCCGCGGGCGCAAGGACCTTGGAATAGCGCAGGTGTCCGTTCGAGCTCTACGCCTTCCCCACCGCCATGAGCGCGAAGGCGTAGATCAGCGCGACCTCCTCGAGCCGGTCGAACCGGCCGGCTGCGCCGCCATGGCCGGCCTCCATGTTGATCCGCAGCAGCACCGGCCCGCCGCCGGTCATGGTGGCCCGCAGCCGCGCGACCCACTTCGCCGGCTCCCAGTAGGTCACCCGCGGGTCGGTGAGCCCGCCGAGCGCCAGAATCGCCGGGTATTCCTTGGCGACGACGTTGTCGTAGGGCGAGTACGACAGGATCGTCCGGAAGGCGGCCTCGCTCTCCCCCGGGTTGCCCCATTCGGGCCATTCCGGCGGGGTCAGCGGCAGCTCCGCGTCCAGCATGGTGTTGAGCACGTCGACGAAGGGCACGTCGGCGACGATCCCGGCGAACAGCTCCGGTGCGAGGTTGGCCACCGCACCCATCAGCATCCCGCCCGCCGACCCGCCATGGGCGACGATGCGCTTCTCAGACGTGTAGCGGGCCTCGATCAGCGCCCGCGCGCAGGCGATGAAGTCCGTGAAGGTGTTGGGCTTCTTCTCGCGCTTGCCGTCGAGATACCAGCGCCAGCCCTTCTCGGTGCCACCGCGGATATGCGCGATGGCGTAGACGAAGCCCCGATCGACGAGGCTGAGCAGGTTCGTCCGGAACGCCGCCGGCATCAACGTGCCGTAGGAGCCGTAGCCGTAGAGCAGCAGCGGCGCGCTGCCGTCGAGGGCGAGATCCCGGCGGTGCAGCAGCGAGATCGGGACCTGCTCGCCGTCGGGCGCGGTGGCGAAGAGCCGCCGGGTCACGTAGGCGACCGGATCGTGCCCGCTCGGCACCGTCTGCCGCTTGCGCAAGGTCCGTGTCCGGCCCGCGCAATCGTAATCCCAGGTCTCCGACGGCGTCGTCATCGACGAGTAGACGAAGCGGATCGTCGCCGTGTCGAAGGCGAGCCCGGCGCGCAGGCCAAGGGAATAGGCCTCCTCGTCGAACGCAACCGTGTGCTCGGTGTCGTCGGTGAGGGCGCGCACGACGATCCGCGGCCTGGCGTTCTCGATCTCCAGCCGGATCAGGTGGCCGGCGAGCACGTGCAGGTGCCGGATCATCACACCGGCCCGGTGCGGCACGAGGTCGGTCCAGGTGGCGCGGCCCGGATCGTCGAGGGGGGCGGTGACGATCTTGAAGTCCTCGGCGCCGTCGGCGTTGGTCCGGATGAACAGCCGGTCGCCGCGATGCTCCACCCCGTAGATCAGCAGCGGCGTGCGCGGCTCGATGAGGCGTAAGGGTGCGCCCTCCGCGTGGCGGTCGAGCAGCCGGACCTCGGAGGTCTCGTGGTCGCTCGCCGTCACGTCGAGGAACGCGCCGGACTGGGTCTTGCCGATATGCACGAAGTAGCCGGCATCGGCTTCCGTGTAGAGGGTCTCGTCCGCGCTCTGCGGGGTGCCGAGGCGGTGGCGCATGACCTTGGCGGGCCGGTGGTTGGCGTCCACCGCCACGTACCAGAAGCTCTTCCCGTCCCCGGCCCAGACTGCCTCGCCGGAGGTCGCGTCGACGCGGTCGTCGGTGTCGAGGCCGGTGGCGAGGTCGCGCACCCGGATCGTGTAGAGTTCGGAGCCCTTGGTGTCGACGCTCCAGGCCAGCCGGGTGTGATCGTCAGAATGGACCGCGGCGGCGATCTCGAAGAACGGCAGGCCTTCGCCCTCGCGATCGCCGTCGATGAGGATGGTCTCGTCCGGATCCGGCCCGGATTCGGGCACGTCCGGCGCGGTCACCGGGCGGCGACAGACCAGCGGATGCTGCCCGCCCTCCCGGTGGCGGGTGTAGTAGGCGAATGGCCCGTCGGGCTCCGGCACGCCGCTCTCGTCCTCCTGGATGCGCCCGCGCATCTCGGCGACCAGAGTCTGGCGCAAGGCCGCGGTCCCGGCGAGCGCCGCTTCGGAGAAGGCGTTCTCGGCCTTGAGGTAGGCGGCGATATCCTCGGGGAGGGCGGCCGGGTCCTTGAGGACCGTCTGCCAGTTCTCGGCCTTCAGCCACGCGTAAGGGTCGGTGACCTCCTGCCCGTGGACGCTGAAGCGCCGCGGCCGGGCTTCGGCGACCGGCGCGCCGATGGATTGAGCGTGCAAGCCGTGGCCGATCTCCGTCATCGTCTCTCCGTCAGATCCCCACACATCCGGGTGAGGGGATGTGTCCCGCCGGGCGCCGCGATGCAAGGCGCCAGGGGCGCAGGACCGGGGCCCGACGCGTGTGTCGCGGAGGAAGATGGGAGACGCGGAGTTCCGTGCGGATCGCCCGGTCATTTCAAGGCCGCGCCGCGGAACCCGGAATCCGGCCCGCTGACGCTGCCAGCCTGCGCACGTTCGCTGCCTCCGGATCCCGAGCCCGCCGGCGCCGCCGCGGACTCACAAACGCCGGACGCTTATCGGGAGCCCGTGACAACCTCGGGCGTTGAACCGCGGGCCGTGGCGACGATCACGGCCGCCGTTCGACGCCGAGGTGCCGACATGGTCGCGACCCCTGATCCGCAGGACGATCACCCCGAGGCGGATCTGGAGCAGGTGAACGACCTGCTCGCGAGATGGGCGGCGCGGTCCGCGGCGACCAGCGCGGCGCTGATCGAGCGCTTTGAGGCGATGGGCTACGCGGTTCGCGGCAAGTCGGAAGATGAGATTGCCGATGTGCTCCACCGCCCGCCGACGCAGCGGCCACAGACTGCCTCGGAATAGCTGTGAGTTGTAGGTAAATATACCTTGACGCGCCAAAATTTCCTGAGAAGATCAGGGTCTCGCGCACCCGGCTTAGCACCGTTGGAACAAAACATGAACAAAAAGGACGAGGACAAGTCTGCCAAGACCGTAGTTGCGGAGCGGGTACGTACCGCTACAAGCGACCTTCCGGCCGAGGCGGCCCGCCTGCTGGCGCGGCTTGGTGAGGCTGGCGCTTACGCGCGACCCGATCCTCTCGTCGAGGATGCCCTGGTGGCTCGGCGAGGAGGCGACGGGGTCTCGATCGGCAGCGGACGCTTCGCGACGGCATCGGGCCAAGTCCTCGCGGCCGCCGATCTGGCGACGTGGAATGCCGCCGGCACGCAGCTGACGATCACGGCTGCCGGCCGGGCGCGGCTGCGGCGGCAGGCCATGCCGGGCGACATGGCTTTCCCGGCGCAGCACCATGACCTCACCGTGGTGGAAGGCGGTTCGGAGCCGATCTTGCGCAGCGCTTCGGAGAATCCCCTGTCCTGGATGGTGCGCCGACGGGACCGGGACGGGACGCCGCTGATCGACGCAGCCTCCTTCGAGGCGGGAGAGCGGTTGCGCCGGGACATGACCACGGCGGCGCTGCTGCCGCGCATGGGAAGCGCGTTCGGCGCCCCGCGCGTCGATGGCGCCGGCCCACGCGACCCGGCCTCCGCGGCGGATCACGTGATCGCGGCCCGGCAGCGCGTGCGCGGCGCTCTCGACGCGGTCGGAAGCGACCTGTCGGGCCTGCTGATCGACCTGTGCGGTTTCCTGAAGGGCTTGGAGCGAATCGAGGCGGAGCGGCGCTGGCCGGCCCGGTCGGCCAAGGTCGTGGCCCGCATCGCCCTCGGGCGGCTTGCCGAGCATTATGGCTTGGAGCGGGAGGCCACCGGGCCTGAGCGCGGGCGATTGCGGCTGTGGCGCGGGTGAAAGGGCCCTGTCGGCGGCTACAATCTGCAATAGGGCGCCGCCCCGAGCCGCCCGCTCGCAAGGACGGCGCGGCTTCTCAGGTCTCCGCGGCGAGCCGGACCGCGTCGCGGTGGATGCGCTCTGCCATCGCCCGCACGCCGTTCGAGCGCTTCGAGGTCACGTGAGCGCCGAAGCGCAACTGCCGGAACAGGTCCAGGCCGTCCGTCTCGGCGGCTTCCCGCGGAGTCTTGCCGGTGTAGAGCGCCACCATCAGCGCGACGAAACCGCGGACGATGAACGAGTCGCTGAAGCCGTGCAGGACGAGGCGCGGCGTTCCGCCCGACGGCTCCGCCTTCGTGTTAATCCAGACCTGGCTCTCGCAGCCCTGGACACGGTTGGTCTCGGTCCGCTCCGCCTCGGGCATGGGCGGCAGGGCACGGCCGAGCTCGATCAGGTACTCGAGCCGCATATCGTCGTCTTCGACGATCTCGAAGTTCTCGATGATGGTGTCGATCGGGGGAAGCATGCTCGGCCGGATCCGGAGTGATCTGCGCCGCTATAGGCCGCCCGCGCCGGTGTGGCGACAGGGCGCTGCGCCGCGGGTGGTCATTGCGCGCCGGGACGCGGCGTCGGCAAGGTCAGGCGCAGGGGATCGGCCGGGCTGGCATCACCCTGGACAACGATCTCGGCCTGCGCCGCATAGGCGGCGATCAGGCGTGGCCCAAGCTTCGGCACGTTCGGCCGGCCGGAGGCGGCCATCTCGCTCACCCCGGAGACAATCGCCAGGCGCAGGGGCTCGTCGCCCGCGGCCTCCATGTCGATGGTGATCGAGCAGGCAACGTGCTCGGCGGTGGCGTCAAGGCACTCGGCCACAATCTCCGCGACGATCATGCCGAGGGCATTGGCGATCCGCGGCTCGACCAGACCGTTCCCCGAACCGCCGACCTGGACGCTGATCCGCCCGGCCCGCCGGAGCTGCCCGAGCCCCGAGGCAAGGCGGTGCAGATAATCCTTGAGGTCGATCGACGCGATATGCGGTGCCTCGTGCAGGTGCTGCTGCACCAGCGCGATCGCCCGGACCCGCTGACCCAGGGCCTCGAAGCTGCCGCGGCAGGGATCCGGCGCCGCCCGGCCGTAGAGGCCGATCAGGCTGACCATCACCTGCAGATTGTTGCGGACGCGATGGTAGACCTCCGCGAGCAGCGCCTCCTTCTCGGCCAGCGCATGCTCGATATGCTCCTCCGCGTGTTTGCGATCGGTGATGTCGAAGCAGGAGCCCAGATAGCCCTGGAACCGGCCGTCCTCCACGAGGGGGCGGGCGGTGTCAAGCAGCCAGCGGTACTCGCCGTCGTGCCGGCGGAGCCGGAACTCGACGGTGAAGGGCTGCCGCGCGTCGAAGGCGTCAGCGACGACCTTGGCGTGCCGCTCGAAATCCTCAGGATGCAGTCCGCTGCGCCAGCCGAGGCCGAGTTCCTCTTCGAGAGGCCGCCCGGTGAACTCCAGCCAGCACTCGTTGTGGTGGATCGCGTGGCCGTTCTCGTCGGAGCGCCACATCATCAGGGGCACGACGTCGGCGAACCGCTTGAAGCTCGCGCTCAGGGCCGCCGCCTCCGCGGTTCCCTGCGCCGGACCCGTTCCGGTACTTCCCGCCGGACCGTCGTCCGGCGGCTCAGCCTTTCCGAACCCTGGTGGCTGACCGACCATTCGTGACCCGATTCGCTCTGACAGGATGTGTGAGACAAGGTGACCGCAAGCGGATCGCGCCGGTCAACGTGCCGGCCGGATCGCCGTTCCGGCGTGAAGCCGTGTTTGAGGCGGTCATTCACAGGGATCGGGCCGCATCGCTCCGGCCGGGTGTAGGTCAAGCGTCTAGACCTCGGCCGGACCCGCCGCTCCGATGCTCGGGCAGACCCGCCGCGCCGCAGCCCGCATCTCGGCCGCGCTCGCGCGCATCTCGGCGATCTGGGCTCGCATCTCGGCGACCAGCCGCCGCCCCTTCCGGACCTCCGCCAGGCAGGCGAACTGCTCCGGGACCGGATTAGGCCGTCCGGGCCCGCGCCCATCGTGCAACTGCTCGTTGAACGGCACCTCGATCAGCTCGGTGTCGTCCGCATCGCAGATCAGGAACGCGCAGGCCAGCGGCGCCGTGCCCTCGTTCAGGAGGTCGACGCACAGGTCCGGAATCGTCCGGCAGGCTTCCAGATAGGCTGATTCCACACTCGGCCGGTCGAGACCGAACGCGTCGCGCTCCAGGCCGTGGGGGGTGCGCAGATGGAAGAAGTACAGCGGCATGACCTCAGCGCACCGGATTTGAGGGAGCATGGGCGTGGTGCAGGTAGTCGGGCCGGAACTCGCAATAGGCGGCCAGACGATCCGGATCCGGAACATGCATCCGGCGCCGGTCCAGCAGGATCAGGCCGTTGTCGCGCAGAACCCGCAGCGACCGGTTGGCGTGGACGGGCGTCATTCCGGTCACGTCGGCGAGGTCGTCCTGCGTCAGCGGCCAGTCGAAGCCGCGCTTGACGGGTTCGTCCACGGCCTGCAACCGGGCGCGCACCTCGCAGATCAGGTGGGCGATGCGCGGGGCCGCGAGACGCCGCCCGTTGTTGATCAGGGCCTGACGCAGGAGGCTGTCGGTCTGGAGCGTCGACCAGCGTACGGCCCGCGCGAGGCCCGGCCAGCGCTCCAGCGCCCCGGGGATCTCGGCAGGGTTGATCTCGGCGACCACGCCCGCGGTCAAGGTGGTCACTGAGTGATCCGCATAGCCGAGCAGGTTCGACTGCACGTGGCTGATGTCGCCGGGCAGGATCAGGTCGGTGATCAGGCGGTGGCCGCTGGCCAGCAGCTTCGAGCGGCAGGCCCATCCGTCCAGCATGACGAGGACCCGCGGGATCGATTCCCCCTCGCGGACGAGGCTGTGCCGCGCCTCGACGGCGCGGGTGTGCCGGATCATGTGCATCAGGCCGGCGCGGTCCTCCTCCGAGAGAACGGCGCCGTAGGCCAGCTTGCGGATGAGGCGGTGCGACAAGGCAGCGGATATCTGGACCGATGACGGGTCTAACATGTCCGAAAACAAGTATCCGTTCCAATGGGTCTCGCACAATCCGCAGCCGGTGAGGTCCGGTGGTTCAGCCGGTGGCGTATTCCAGCTCCGGTGCCAGGACCTTGTCGCTGTCGGCGTGCACCGTCACGGGAATCGTCTTGGCAGCCGGGGTCTTGCTGCCGATGGCGTAGTGCCAGATCGGCATCAGGACATTGCATTCCGGATAATAGCCGCCGATGCAGCCGATCGGGATGTTGTACGCGACGACGAGCAGCCCCGAGAGCTTCCGATCGATGCCGTCATCGGCCACTGTCCGCAGCGTCACGGGCTGCCCGATCTTGAGGCCGAGCCGATCGATATCCGACCGGTTCATCAGCACGACCTTCCGCGTGTTCTTGATGCCCCGGAACCGGTCGTAATAGCCGTAGACTGTGGTGTTGAACTGGTCGTTGCTGCGGAGCGTCATCAGGCGCAGGACGTCGTGCCCGACATCAGGCATGTCGGCATCCTCGTCGAGACCGGTCGGCGTGATGAAGTTGGCCCGGCCCGATTCCGTGTGCCAGTCCCGCCGATTCGCCGGCAGGTCACGCTGGAAGCCGCCCGGCTCCCACATGCGCCGCTCGTAATCCCAGAACGAAGCCGGCAGGGTCTCGGCGATCTCCTTCCGGATCTCGGCATAATCGTCGGTGTAGAGGTCCCAGCGCACGCGCGGGTTGGGGTCGAGCACCCGCTGCGCCAATTCGCAGATCAGCCGGATCTCGCCGATCAGGTGCGGCGAGGCCGGGCGCCGCACGCCGCGGTTGCCGTGCACGCAGGCCGAGGTGTCCTCCATGGAGAGCACCTGCTGGCCCTTGGCGGTCTCGATGATCTCCAGGCGGCTGATCACCGGCAGGATGTAGCTGATGGCACCCGGCAGCAGCGCGGTGCGGTTGAGCTTGGTGATCACGTTGACCGTCAGCCGCTGGCGGCGCCAGGCCGGCTCCATCTGGCCGTGGTCGGGGATGGCGCGGGCGAAGTTGCCGCCCAGCATGATGAAGGCCTGGACCTCGTCCCGCAGGATCGCCTCGCAGGCCTCGACGGTGTTGTAGCCCGCCTCGCGCGGCGGCTCGAAGTTGAACTGCTGCCCCAGCCTGTCCAGATCGAACAGCTCGGGTTTCTCGGTGATCCCCATCGTGCGCTGCCCCTGCACGTTGGAGTGGCCCCGGATCGGGCAGATCCCGGCGCCTTGGCGGCCGATATTGCCGCGCATGAGCAGGAGGTTGACCAGCATCTGCACGGTCTCGACACCGGCCCGGTGCTGGGTCAGCCCCATGCCGTAGACGCCGATCACCGCCTGCGAATGGCAGTAGACGTGGGCGGTGGATTCCATGTCGGCGCGATGCAGGCCCGCGCGGCGCTCGAGCTCGTCCCAGTCCTGGGCGCGCAGCCAGTCGGCGAAGGTCTCGAAGCCGCTCGTGTTGTCGCGGATGAAGGCTTCGTCGAGAACCGAGCCGCCCTTGGCCTTCGCCGCGTCATGGGCGGCGAGGACTGCCTTGCAGATGCCCGCGATGGCGGCGAGATCACCCCCCGCCTTGACCTGATGGTATTGCGAGCTGATCCGCGTCGCCTTGCCGGTGAGCATCTCGGTGGGCGATTGCGGGTTCAGGAACCGCTCCAGGCCCCGCTCGCGGAGCGGGTTGTAGGTGATGATCGGGACGCCGCGCCGGCTCGCCTCCTGCAACGGATGCAGCATCCGCGGCGCGTTGCTGCCGGGGTTCTGCCCGAAGAACATGATGCAGTCGGACTTGCCGAAATCGTCGAGCGACACGGAGCCGACCGCCTGGCCGATGCTCACCGGCAGCGCCACCGAGGTCGTCTCGTGGCACATGTTGGACGAGTCCGGCAGGTTGTTGTTGCCGTAGAGCCGCGCGAAGAGCTGATAGAGGTAGCTCGCCTCGTTCGAGAGGCGGCCCGAGCTGTAGAATACGGCGCCCTTCTTCCGGTCCTCTACGGCCCGGAGCTCCTGGGCGATCTCGTCGACGGCGTGGCCCCAGGAGACCGGCACGTACTTGTCGCTCACCGCATCGTAGCGCAGCGGATGCGTCAGGCGGCCGGTCTGCTCGAGCTGGTAATCGTCCCAGTCGAGCAGTTCGGTGACCGTGTGGGTGGCGAAGAAGTCCGGCGTGCAGCGATGCGCGGTCAGCTCCCAGGCCACCGCCTTCACGCCGTTCTCGCAATACTCGAAGGGCAGCGGGCTGGCTGGCTTCACCCAGGCGCAGCTGTTGCACTGGTAGCCGTCGACCTTGTTGTGCCGGCTCAGCACGACCGGCACGCTCGCCAGAACACCCTCGCGCTTCAGGATGTTGCCGACCGAGAGGGCGGAGCCCCATCCGCCCGCGGGCAGGGCATACGGCTTGAATTCGGGCTTGTCCAAGGGGCGATCTCCGGGCCGTTGCAGTCGCGGGATACACCGGCTGCATCGCGGCGTTCTCCATCGAAACCGCGGCCACGGAGCTTTGTTCGCGGAAATACGATGACCTTAACGGAGGTTAGCTTGGTGATCGGCCGGGACTACTTGCTGAAGAAGCCGTCGGGCCCATCGGCGCCGAAGCTGTTCCTCGACACACAGGTCGTGCCGCTGGTCGCCAACATTGCCGGAGGCCTGGAGGTGGCGCTCGATCGAGCCGCGGTTCGGACCGGGGTTCGGCCGGCCTTCATCCTGGCCGGCGCGACGGGGCTCCTCGGCTTCGGCCTGATCCGCCTGCTCACGCATCGCGCCGAGTCCCGGCGGCCCTACCGGATCTGACGCGCCGGCCGCACCGGCATGGGCCCCAACAAGAAACCCGCCGCGCAAGGCGGCGGGTTCTGGATTCCCGGATCTGGCGACAGGCCTAGAACGGGATGTCGTCGTCGAGGTCGTAGCCGCCGCGGCTGCCGCCGCCACCGCCGCCCGAGGAGGCCGGAGCCGGACGCCGCTCGCCGCCCTGGGTGCGGCCGCCGCCGAAATCGCCGCCCCGGTCACCACCGCGATCGCCGCCGCGGCTGATCTGGCCGCCGCCCTCGTCCTCGCCGGCGAAGTCGCCGCCGCCGCCGCGCCCGTCGAGGATCGTCATCTCGCCGCGGAAACGCTGGAGCACCACCTCGGTGGTGTACTTCTCGACGCCGGAATTGTCGGTCCACTTCCGGGTCTGGAGCTGGCCCTCGATGTAGACCTTCGAGCCCTTGCGCAGGTACTGCTCGGCGACGCGGGCGAGGTTGTCGTTGTAGATCACGACCGAGTGCCACTCGGTCTTCTCCTTGCGCTCGCCGGTCGCCTTGTCCTTCCACGACTCCGAGGTGGCGAGGCGCAGGTTACACACCGGATCGCCTGAGCCGAGGCGGCGCATCTCAGGGTCCCGCCCGAGATTGCCCACCAGAATTACCTTGTTGACGCTGCCCGCCATCGCTCTCTCCTGACCGTACGGATCTCACAGGGCATTTGCCCGGCGGCGCGCGAACCATGCGCCCGGGCCTCCGGAGCGGCAACCTGCGGGACGGGCTTGTGCCCGCTTTCCGCAGCGCCGCCGGATTTGTTTGTTCTACATCCGTTCCAATTCGGCAGCAAGCCGGGGTTATGAAACCCGCACGACCAGCTTGCCGAAATTCCGGCCTTTCAACAGGCCGATGAAAGCTTCCGGGGCGTTCTCCAGCCCCTCGACCACGTCCTCGCGGTAGCGGACCCGGCCCGCCTGGATCCAGGCGACGACCTCCTGGCGGAACGTCTCCGCCTGCGCGGCGAAGTCCCAGACGATAAAGCCCTGGATGTGCAGCCGGTTGGTCAGGACCGAGCGCATCAGGCCGGGCAGGCGGTCGGGACCGGGCGGGACCTCGGTCGCATTGTAGGCCGAGACGAGGCCGCAGACCGGGATCCGCGCGAAGGGGTTGAGCAGCGGCATCACGGCGGCGAAGACGGCGCCGCCGACATTCTCGAAATAGACATCGATGCCCTTGGGGCAGGCGGCCGCGAGCGCCCCGGGCAGGTCGGCGCCGCGGTGGTCGACGGCGGCGTCGAAGCCGAGTTCCTCGGTGAGGTAGCGGCATTTGTCCGGACCGCCCGCGATCCCGACCGCGCGAGCCCCCTTCAGCTTGGCGATCTGTCCGACGAGCGATCCCACCGGACCGGCGGCGGCGGCCACCACGACCGTCTCGCCGGCCTTCGGCTGTCCGATGTTGAGCAGGCCCGTGTAGGCGGTCATGCCCGGCATCCCGAGGACGCCGAGCGCCGTCGAGGGCGGGGCGACGGCGGGATCGACCTTGCGCGAGCCCTTGCCGTCCGTGACGCAGTACTCCTGCCAGCCCGCGAAGGCGGTCAGCAGGTCGCCGACGGCATGGTCCGGATGGTTCGAGGCGACGACCTCGCCCACGGTCTCGGCGGTGATCGGCGCGCCGATCTCGACGGGGGCCGCGTAGGATTTCGCGTCGCTCATCCGGCCGCGCATGTAGGGGTCCAGGGACAGCCAGCGGGTGCGCAGAAGGACCTGGCCGGGTCCGGGCTGCGGCACCGGCACCTCCTCCAGGCGGAAATTCTCGGGCCGCGGCTCGCCGTGCGGGCGCGAGGCCAGGACGATGCGGCGGTTCATGGCGGTGGTCATGGCGGACTCCCGGAGACTGGCTGCCTCCGATCTGGGGCGCCCGGCCTCGGCGGCAAACGCATAGGCGTGATCTCATGCGAGGATCGCGCGTTGTCCCGGCTCGGAAGCGCGGAGCGGCGGCATGCGGGAGACGGCACTCGGCCTCGGGCTGGCGGCGATGGCCGCCATGGCGGCGGGGGCTGCCCTGGCCGGTCCCCTCGACGGTTATCGCGGCCGGGCGCGGGTGCTGGTCCTGTCGGCGCCCGATTCCGGGGACGCGCAGCTCCGGGCGCAGCGGGTCGCGCTGGCCTCGGTCCGCACCGGCGTCGCCGAGCGCGACCTCGTGGTGCTGGAAGCGGTCGGTTCCGGGGCGGAGGCGAGGACCCTGCGTGAGCGCCTCGGCCTCCCCGCGGACAGCTTCCGTGCGGTCCTGATCGGCAAGGACGGGGGCACCAAGATCACCGAAGCGGCGCCGATCGCGCCGCAGCGGCTGTTCGCCACGATCGACGCGATGCCGATGCGCCGGACCGAGATGCGCGAGCGCCGTTAGGGCCTCGGCCAGGGCCTGGTCCCCTGTGCACGGCGGGGCCGCGGACACCAACGGTTAAGCCTACCTGCCTATCACCGAAACGTGTCGACGGCCGCGAAACGGCCGTCCGTTGAGGCCCGCCAGGACGCTCGGACGAGACGCTCGAATCGATGACCCGACAACAAGTCGCCACCGCCATCCGCCGCCTCGTCGACCTGCAGGTCGAGGATATCGAGCGCGCGGTCCGCGACGGCCACAAGACCATCGCGCTGAACGAACTGGCGGATTTGAACCGCCAGCTCAAGGCCTTCGCGGCCGCGCTCAAGAAGGCGCCGGTCCGCATCTGAGCCGGCTTCACATCGAGGCTGGCGGTTGATGTATCGCGCTCCGTCATCACGGACGGAGCGCGATGAGAATCGGGGCACGCGACCGCCATTCTCCCGAATAGTTTCGCTTTGCTCGCACGGACGGCGATGCCGGAGCGTCGACCGCGGCCTGGATCAGGCGGGACCTACCAACGGGGGCCGCCCCAGTGACGAGGCGGGATGTCCTCCGGGGGCAGAGGGGGCGGCGGCCCACGGTCGACCACCGGTTCGTCGCAAACCCGCACCCGGCGCAGCACCGGCGCGCCATCCGGATCGAACCGCCGGCGTACGAATTCCCGGCAGGCTTCGGGGGGCGCCGCGGTGAAGCGGGGCCCTCGGAATTCCGGTTCCGGCCGGGGTGGTGGCGGAGGCGGCCGGCGCTCGGGCTCGTCCTCCTGAGCGAGGCCGCCATCGTCGCGCGGCGGATAGGGGCCGTCGAAATCGGCGGCCAGGGCCGGGCCGGCGGCGAGGAGCAGGGCGCAGAAGCCGGTGCGGACGAGAAGACGACGAGCGGGCACGGGGGCCTCGGCTTGATCGGGCGCGCGGGGATCGCGGCCATCGTCCCCGGAGATTGCACCGGATTGCCTGAACCGCCCCCGTGCGGCGATGACGGCTGCCGTTCAGCCGGCTAGTTCTGCAGCGCGTTGACCTCGCACTGGGCGTATTCCGAACTCGCCTTCACGTAGGCGTTGAGCTTCTGCAGGTAGGCCTCGGCGATCGGCCGGAAGGCCTGCGCTTGCAGATTATAGGCCTTGATCGCGTCGTTGTAGCTGTAGGCCTCCCAGCCCGGGCAGCCTTCCTTGGTGTCGAGGCAGGCGGGCTTGGCCGGCAGCGCCGGTTTGGTCGGCCGGGCGGCGGCCGGCGGCGGCTCGGGCGGCGTGCAGGATGCGGCGGCCGGCGCGGGGGCCGTCTGGGCCGTCGCAGCGGGCGCCGCCTTGGCGGCCGGCTTCGCGGGCGGCGCCGCGAGGGCGGCGGTCGGCGCGAGCAAGCTCGCGATCAGAAGAAGCGTGCCGCGCATGGCGTCTTGGAAGCTCCGCTGGGCCCGGCGCCGCCGGCGGCGGGGGACCGGGAGCGGGTTCTGCGGCATCAGGCCCGCGGCGACAAGGGCTCTCCCGCGGCCTCGCGTGCGAGTTCCCGGCGGGGCGGAGAGGCCGGCCGGCTGCGTGGGGCCTGCCCGGCCGCGCGCGGGCTCGGACCACGCACCAGCGCCACGATGGGCAGCACCAGCCCGACCGCCAGCACCCACCAGGCCGGCCGGATCGGGCCGGAGAAGTCGAGGTTGGCCGCGAGGACGAGGTTCGCCGGGACGCCGCTGGCGAGACCGTACCACGCCGCCTCCAGCCCTGCGGTCGCGAGCGCGGCGAGGACCGCGAGCAGGAGGAGCGACCAGACCCGCTCCGGCCATCGGAAGCGCCGCATCACCCGCCAGCCCATCAGCAGCAGGAACAGCCCGGCGGAGAAGACCGGATCGGTGACGTCGATCTTCGACTGTAGGAAGTAGTGGACCAGGGCCAGCACGGCGATCGTGTAGACGAGCCGGTGCAGCCGGTTCCAGTTGGGGCCGAGGTTGCGGATCGCCGCGTCCGTGGAGGTCAGGCCCAGGGCGATCAGGCCGATCAGCGCCACGAAGCCGATCGTCAGGTAGAGCCGGAGCGCGATCTCCGAGACGACCTTGGTCAGGATCAGGTTCTGGTCGACCGCGTAGAGGGTGAGGTGAGCCACCGCGTAGGCCATCACGGTGATGCCGAGCATCCGCCGGACGACCAGGACCTTCGGCCAGTCGGCGATGCGACGCAGCGGCGAGATCGCCAGGGAGAACAGCAGGAAGCGCACCGCCCACTCGCCGGTGGCGTGGATCAGCGCCGTGATCGGCTTCGCGCCGAGCGCATCGAGCCGGTAGGCGGCGGCGAGATACAGGGCGGGCGCGATGCAGGCGAGGAACACCGCGAGCTTCAGCCAGGAGATGCGGCCGGCCCGGTCGAGCCAGGGGAGGGGGACGGCCAGGCGGTCGATCATGGTCTCGAACAGGGCGCTCGTGAGGGAGGCGGGCGGCGGTTTGCTCCGGGCGAGAACGATCGCCCGGCCGTATCGTGCCGGCACGGGTCGGTTCGCCGCGGTCACAGTCAGGTTACACGTGGTGGTTGACCTCAGCGTCCCCGCGGCGAATTAGCGTGGGGACGGACACCGGATGGATCCCATGCAGTACCGCAAACTCGGCCGCTCCGGCCTCAAGGTCTCGCCGATCTGCCTCGGCACGATGATGTTCGGCGGTCCCACAGACGAGGCGACGGCCGGCCGGATCGTCGGCAGTGCCCGCGAGGCGGGGGTCAACTTCATCGACACGGCCAACGTCTACACGGAGGGCCGCTCGGAGGAGATCACAGGCCGGGCGATCAAGACCGAGCGCGACGCCTGGGTCCTGGCCACCAAGGTCGCCAACCCGACCGGGCAGGGTGTCAACGACCGCGGCCTCTCGCGGGTCCACGTGATGAAGGCCGCCGAGGACAGCCTGCGCCGGCTCGGGACCGACTTCATCGACATCTACTACCTCCACAAGGAGGACCACGACACGCCGCTGGCCGAGACGGTGCGGGCGATGGCCGACCTCGTCCGCGCCGGCAAGATCCGGCATTTCGGCGTCTCGAACCACCGCTCCTGGCGGGTCGCCGAGATCTGCCGCCTGTGCGACGAGAACGGGATCGACCGGCCGGTGGTGAGCCAGCCCTATTACAACGCCTTCAACCGCATGCCCGAGACCGAGCACCTGCCGGCCTGCGCCCATTTCGGGCTCGGCGTCGTGCCGTACTCGCCGCTCGCCCGCGGCGTGCTCACCGGCAAGTACGATCCCGACGCGCCGCCGCCGGCCGAGTCCCGCGCCGGCCGCCAGGACACCCGGATGATGCAGACCGAGTGGCGGCCGGAATCCCTGCGCATCGCCCGGACGCTTAAGGAGCATGCCGAGGCGCGGGGCATCACGGCCGGCCAGTTCGCCACCGCCTGGGTGCTGAACAACCGCCTCGTCACCGGCGTCATTGCGGGGCCGCGAACCGAGGCGCAGTGGCAGGAATATCTCGGCGCCCTCGACTACGCCTTCACCCCCGAGGACGAGGCGCTGGTCGACGGGTTTGTGGCCGCCGGCCACCCGACGACGCCCGGCTACAACGATCCGGCCTACCCGCTGGAGGGGCGGGTGCCGAGGAGCGGTTGAAAGGCATCCGATCTCCAACCATCCCCGTCATCCTGAGGCCTCCGCTGCGCTCCGGCACCTCAGGATGAGGGCGAGATTTGGAAGAACCGGGCCGCGCGGTGCAGCGGATCCACCTTGCACTTCCGACGAAGGGTCGCTATCTAGCTCTCAACAGTTCTGATGGCAGTCGCGAGGCTGCGGTTCGGGAGTGGGCCCCACCGGGTCCGCTCTTTTTTTTCGCCGCACAGCCTCTCGCCGCTGAAGGCCGCACGCTGCGGACGGGCCAGGCAGAACGCCGCGAAGGTTGCGCGCTCAAACTCATGTCGTCCGAGATCGAAGCGGATCTGTCCGAGAAGCGCCTCGTCCGAGAGGCCGGCGTCGCCGCGCGCGTCGCGCAGGCGATCGAGGGGCCGCTCGAGGGCCTCGGCTTCCGGCTGGTCCGGGTAAAGGTGTCCAACATCAACGGCTGCACCGTGCAGATCATGGCGGAGCGGCCGGACGGCACCTTCACCATCGACGATTGCGAGGCGGTGAGCCGCGCGATCTCGCCGATCCTCGACGTCGATGATCCGGTCGGGGGCGCCTACAACCTGGAAGTCTCCTCGCCCGGGATCGACCGGCCGCTGGTGCGGGTCTCGGATTTCGCCCGCTGGGTCGGCTACGAGGCCAAAGTCGAGCTGAGCCCGCCGCTCGACGGGCGCAAACGCTTCCGCGGCATTCTCGGCGCGCCGGATTCGGCTGGGCTGACGGTCCCGATCGATCTGCCCGACGTCAAGGAAGGGCTGCCGAGCCGCATCGACCTGCCGCTCAAGAACCTTGCCGAGGCCCATCTCGTCCTCACCGACGAGTTGGTCCGCGAGTCGCTTCGGCGCGGCGGCCCGCCTGCCGAGGATGAGGCGGACGGGGGCGCGGACGAGGAAGCTGCCGAGGATCGCGCGGCGCCGCCGACCCGAAGCCCCTTCCGCCCGCAGGGGCCGAAGAAGGCCAGCCCCGCGGCGAAGCCCAAGCATCCGGTCCGGACCGGTCCCAAGAAGCCGATCGTGACCAAGGCATCCCGGCTCAAGGACCGCGACTCCCTGCACTGAGACCCCAGCGTCGGCCGCCCAGCGGCCGGCCCGAAGATTTGACGGAAGAGAAGGACCGACACCGATGGCCGTCGTCAGCGCCAACAGGCTCGAACTCCTCCAGATCGCCGACGCGGTCGCCCGCGAGAAGGTGATCGACCGCTCCATCGTGATCGACGCGATGGAGGAGGCGATCGCCAAGGCGGCCCGCTCCCGCTACGGCGCCGAGACCGACGTTCACGCCGAGATCGATTCCAAGACCGGGGCGTTGCGCCTCTCGCGTCACCTCCTGGTCGTCGATCAGGTGGAGAACGACGCCCGCGAGATCACCCTCGATCAGGCCCGCCGCTACAACCCGGGCGCGCTGGTCGGCGACGTGATCTCCGACACCCTGCCGCCCTTCGATTTCGGCCGCGTGGCCGCGCAGTCGGCCAAGCAGGTCATCGTCCAGAAGGTCCGCGACGCCGAGCGCGCCCGCCAGTTCGACGAGTACAAGGACCGCATCGGCGAGATCCTCAACGGCGTCGTCAAGCGCGTCGAGTACGGCAACGTGATCGTCGATCTCGGCCGTGGCGAGGGCATCGTGCGCCGGGACGAGATGATCCCGCGCGAGACCTTCCGGCCGGGCGATCGGATCCGCTCCTACCTGTTCGACGTGCGCTCGGAAGTGCGCGGCCCGCAGATCTTCCTGTCGCGCTCGCACCCGCAATTCATGGCCAAGCTGTTCGGCCAGGAAGTGCCCGAGATCTACGATGGCATCGTCGAGGTGAAGGCGGTGGCCCGCGATCCCGGCTCCCGCGCCAAGATCGCGGTGATCTCGCGCGACGGCAGCATCGACCCGGTCGGCGCCTGCGTCGGCATGCGCGGCTCGCGCGTGCAGGCCGTGGTCGGCGAATTGCAGGGCGAGAAGATCGACATCATCCCGTGGTCCGAGGACGAGGCGACCTTCATCGTCAACGCCCTCCAGCCCGCCGAGGTGGTGAAGGTGGTGCTCGACGAGGAGGCCGACCGCATCGAGGTGGTGGTGCCGGACGACCAGCTGTCGCTGGCCATCGGCCGCCGCGGCCAGAACGTGCGCCTCGCCTCGCAGCTCACCGGCTGGGACATCGACATCCTCACCGAGGCCGAGGAATCGGAGCGCCGCCAGAAGGAGTTCGCCGAGCGGACCCAGGTGTTCATGGAGGCGCTCGACGTCGACGAGACCGTCGGACAGCTGCTCGCGGCGGAAGGCTTCCGCAACGTCGAGGAGATCGCCTACGTCGACATCCAGGAGTTGTCCGGCATCCAGGGGCTCGACGAGGAGACCGGTACCGAGATCCAGGCCCGCGCCCAGGACCACCTCGCCCGGATCGAGCAGGCCCACGACGCTCGCCGCACCGAGCTCGGCGTCGCCGACGAGCTGCGCGAGATCGAGGGCATCACCACGCCCATGATGGTCGCGCTCGGCGAGAACGACGTGAAGAGCGTCGAGGATCTGGCGGGCTGCGCCACCGACGACCTCGTCGGCTACACCGAAGGCCGCGGCCCCGAGGCCGTGCGCCATGCCGGCTATCTCGACGGGTTCGACCTGTCCCGCGCCGAGGCCGAGGCCCTGATCATGGCCGCCCGTCTGAAGGCCGGCTGGATCGAGGCCCTTCCGGAGCCGGAAGGCGAGGACGGCGCGGATGCCGCCGAGGGCCATGAGGGCGATGAGGCCGCGCCGGCGCAGGCCGAGGCCTGAGCGAGAGGCGGCGCGGAGGCGCGATGGTCGCGGTCGACACGACCTTGCCCGAGGACGGGCTGGTTGCCGGGGGGCTCGATGCCGGCCCCGGCCGCCGCGCGCCTGAGCGGACCTGCATCGTCACGCGCGTCGCCCAGGCGCCGGACGCGATGATCCGATTCGTGCGTGGGCCCGATGGCAGCGTCGTGCCCGACCTGCGCGCCAAGCTGCCGGGCCGCGGTGCCTGGGTCAGCGCCCGGCGCGCGGTCGTCGCCGAGGCCGTCCGCAAGAACCTGTTCTCGCGGGCCTTCAAGGGGCCGACCCCGGCCGCCCCCGACCTGCCGGACCGGATCGCCGCCGCGCTCCGGGACGACCTGCGGCAGGCCATCGCGCTCGCCAACAAGGCGGGCTGCATTGTGGCGGGCTTCTCGAAGGTCGAGGCGGCGATCGGCGGACAACCGGGCGCCATTGCGGTGATTCATGCCGCTGAGGCGAGCCCGGACGGCCGGCGGAAGATCGCGTCGGCCTTGCACAGGCGTCACGGCGGGGCCATGTCAAGGATCCCGATCATCGATGACCTGTCCGAAGACGAATTGGACATGGCCTTAGGTCGGGATCATGTGATACACGCTGCGCTCGTCGCAGGAGCCGGAGCCGCCGGCTGCCTGTCGCGTTGGCGTCGGCTACGCTCCTTTGAGGGCGCCGCCGCGGCGACCGGGGAGCCCGATCCAGCCCGAATCGGCGGGATCGACGAAGCCTCACGTTGACGACGCAGGACTATTTTGACCGGCGCCACCGGGTGTCGGTTCACGGGACGATGGAAACCCTCAGGGTTCAGGCTGAATGAGCGATACGAACAACCCGGGCGACAAGACTCTGAACCGGACTTCCCCGAAGCCGCTCTCTCTCAAGCGGCCGATCGAGGCGGGCACCGTGCGTCAGAGCTTCTCCCATGGCCGCTCCAAGCAGGTCGTGGTCGAGACGGTGAAGCGCCGCGTCATCGGTGCGGCACCGGCCGCCCCTGCCCGTGAGCCTACTCCCGCTCCGCGTCCGGCAGCCCCCGCGCCGACGACGCCGCCCCCGCGGCCTGCGCAGCGCGCCGCCTCGGGCGTCGTCCTGCGCACCCTGAGCGAGCAGGAGAGCGCCGCTCGCGCGGCCGCCCTCGCCGACGCGCAGCGTCGCGAAGCCGAAGCGCGTCAGAAGGCGGAAGCTGAAGCTGCGGAGCGCCGCCGCGAGGCCGAGGAGCAGGCCCGCCGCGAGCGTGAAGCCGCCGAGGCTCGCCGCCGCGAGGAGGAAGAGCGCAAGGCTGCGGCCGCTGCTGCCGCTGCCGAGGCGGCGGAAGCCGCCAAGGCGGCCGCTGCTGCGCCCCCGCCCGCACCCGCTGCCCCGACACCGGCCGCCGCGCCTGCCGCCGAGGCGCCGGCCGCTGCGCCGTCTCGTCCGGCTCAGGCTCCAGCGCAGCCCGCCGCTGCGCCGGCTCGCCCGGCTGCTGCAGCTCAGGCTCGTCCGGCCGCGCCGGCTCGTCAGCCCGATGCCGCTCGCCCGGCCGGCGCGCGGCCCGCGCCCGCCGCGGCTTCGCCCGCTGCCCCGCGCCCGCCGCTGACGCCCCGTCCGTCCACGGGCGAACCGCGCAAGACCATCACGGCCGATTCGCGCAAGCCGCGCGACCTCAACTTCATGGCCCGTCCGGCCCCGGCGCCTGAGCCCGAGAAGAGCGCGACGCCGACGACCGCGGCGCGCCCTGCCGGTGCGGGTGCCGCGGCGCGTCCGGCCGGTCGCGGCGCCCAGACCAACGATGACGAGTCCGAGACCAAGCGGGTGATCCGCCGTCCCGGCATGCCGCTCAAGATCATCACCCCGCCCAAGACGCCGAAGTCGCCAGGTGGCGACCGCAACCGCGGCCGCCTGACCATCGCGACCGCCACGTCGGGTGAGGACGAGCGCACGCGCTCCGTGGCGTCGTTCCGCCGCCGCCAGCAGCGGATGAGCGGCCGTGGCCATGTCGAGCAGAAAGAGAAGCTGTCCCGCGAGGTGACGATCCCCGAGACGATCACCATCCAGGAACTCGCCAACCGCATGTCGGAGCGGGCCGTGGACGTGATCCGCATGCTGATGAAGCAGGGCCAGATCCATAAGATCACCGATGTGATCGACTCGGATACCGCCCAGCTCATCGCCGAGGAGCTCGGCCACACGGTGCGGCGCGTCGCCGAGTCCGACGTCGAGGAAGGCCTGTCGTCCGACGAGCCGGATCTCGAGGAGGATCTCGATCCCCGCCCGCCGGTGGTCACCATCATGGGCCACGTCGATCACGGCAAGACCTCGCTGCTCGACGCGATCCGCAAGGCCAACGTGGTCGAGGGCGAGGCCGGCGGCATCACCCAGCATATCGGCGCGTATCAGGTCGCGGCCCCGTCCGGCGACATGATCACCTTCATCGACACCCCGGGCCACGCGGCGTTCACGTCGATGCGCGCCCGCGGCGCCAAGGTCACCGACATCGTGGTGATCGTGGTGGCTGCCGATGACGGCGTCATGCCCCAGACCATCGAGGCCATCCAGCACGCCAAGGCGGCGGGCGTCCCGATGATCATCGCGGTCAACAAGATCGACAAGCCGGATGCGAAGCCGGAGCGGGTCCGCACGGAACTGCTCCAGCACGACATCCAGGTCGAGTCGATGGGCGGTGAGACCCTTGAGTTCGAGGTCTCGGCCAAGACCGGCGCCGGCCTGTCCGAGCTGCTGGACGGCATCCAGATCCAGGCCGAGATCATGAACCTGCGCGCCAACGAGAAGCGCGACGGCGAGGGCACGGTCATCGAGGCTCAGCTCGACCGCGGGCGTGGTCCCGTGGCGACGGTCCTGGTTCAGCGCGGCACCCTGTTCACCGGCGACATCGTCGTGGCGGGCGCCGAGTGGGGCCGCGTGCGCGCCCTGATCGACGACCTCGGCGAGAACGTGCAGTACGCCGGACCGTCCGTGCCGGTCGAGGTGCTGGGCTTCAACGGCACGCCGGACGCCGGCGACCGCGTGATCGTGGTGCCGAACGAGGCCCGTGCCCGCGAGGTCACCGAGTACCGCGCCCGCCAGAAGCGCGAGCGCCAGAATGCCCGGACCGGCGGTGCCAACCGCTCGCTGGTCGACATGATGCGCGACCTCAAGGAAGGCGCCGGCCGCAAGGAGCTGCCGGTCGTCATCAAGGGCGACGTGCAGGGCTCGGTCGAGGCGATCTCGGGCGCGCTGGAGAAGCTCGGCAACGACGAGGTTGCGGCCCGCATCCTCCTGTCCGGCGTCGGCGGCATCACCGAGTCCGACATCACCCTGGCCCAGGCGTCGAAGGCCGTGGTTATCGGCTTCAACGTGCGCGCCCACAAGGAGGCCCGCGAGGCCGCCGAGCGGGCCGGCATCGAGATCCGGTACTACAACATCATCTACGACCTCGTGGACGACATCAAAGCCACGCTGTCGGGGATGCTGCCGCCGACCCTGCGGGAAGATCGTCTCGGCGAGGCGACCATCCAGGAGGTCTTCGAGGTCTCGAAGGTCGGCAAGGTCGCGGGTTGCCGCGTCACCGACGGTATCGTGGAGCGCGGCGCCCATGTCCGCCTGATCCGCGACAGCGTCGTGATCCACGAGGGCAAGCTGAAGACGCTCAAGCGCTTCAAGGACGACGCGAAGGAAGTCACCTCCGGCCAGGAGTGCGGCATGGCCTTCGAGAACTTCGAGAACATGCGCGCGGGCGATGTGATCGAGTGCTACCGGGTCGAGGAGATCCGCCGCACGCTCTGATCGTCCGGACCCGTCCGGACAGGGCGGCCGCGGCACCCGCCGCGGCCGTCTTTTCTTTTTTTCAGAACGTGATCCGGCCACCCCAGCGGCGCCGGCCCGAGACAGAATGGCCCAGAAACCGACTTCCACCGGCCCCTCGCAGCGCCAGCAGCGCGTGGCCGAACTCATCCGCCACGCGCTCGCCGAGGTGCTCCAGCGCGGCGACATCCAGGATCCGGTGCTCGGCACGCATGTCGTGACCGTGCCGGAGGTGCGGATGTCGCCCGACCTGAAGCTCGCCACGGCCTACGTCATGCCGCTCGGCGGCCTCGACGAGGCGCCGGTGATCGCGGCCCTGGAGCGGCACCGGAAAGTGCTGCGCCAGGAGGTGGCCCGACGCGTGAACCTGAAGTTCGCGCCGGAGCTGCGCTTCCGCCGCGACGAGACCTTCGATGAGGCGGCCCGCATCGATAAGCTGCTGCGGGACGAGCGTGTGCAGCGCGACCTCGATTCCGGGCGCGACGACGAACCGGAGACCGGGACGGGGCATTGAACCCTGTCACCGAACAGAAAGGGACGGGGCATCGACCCCGGGGACACGCGGACATGACGGTTTCCATGGAAGATCAGCCGCCGGCCGAGCGCGCCGCTCCTGCTCCGGGCGCAGAGCGCCGGGGCCCGGAGGGACGGCGCCCGCAGCGCGGACCTCGTCCGGACCGGCCGAAGCGTCGGGACGTGTCGGGCTGGGTGATCCTCGACAAGCATGTCGGCATGACCTCGACCCACGCGGTCGCGGTGGTGAAGCGCGCCTTCAACGCCAAGAAGGCCGGCCATGCCGGCACCCTCGACCCGCTGGCCTCCGGGATTCTACCGATCGCGCTCGGTGAGGCGACCAAGACCGTCCCCTTCGTGATGGATGGCCGCAAGGCCTACCGCTTCACCGTGCAGTGGGGCATCGAAACCGACACCGATGATGCCGAGGGGCGGCCCGTGGCGACCAGCGACGCCCGGCCCGACCGCGCGGCGGTCGAGGCGGCGCTGCCGGCTTTCGTGGGTGCGATCGAGCAGGTGCCGCCGCGCTACTCGGCCATCAAGATCCAGGGCGAGCGCGCCTACGATCTCGCCCGCGAGGGCGAGGTCGTGGAGCTGGTCGCACGCCCGGTGCAGATCGACCGGCTCGCGGTCGTCGAGCATGACGGCGAGCGGACGGTGATCGAGGCGGAATGCGGCAAGGGCACCTACGTGCGCGCCCTGGCCCGCGATCTCGGCCGCATGCTCGGCTGCTACGGCCACGTCTCGGCCCTGCGCCGGACCCGCGTCGGCCCGTTCTCGGAGGCCGAGGCGTGCCCGGTCTCGGTGCTGTCGGAGGGCACCCCCGAAGCCGCACTCGCCTATCTGCGTCCGGTCGAGACGGCTCTCGATGCCATCCCGGAGGTCGCCGTCTCTCGCGATCTGGGCCTGCGCCTCATGCGGGGTCAGCCGGTGATCCTCCGGGGCCGCGACGCTCCCGTTGAAGGCAAGGCGTTCGCGACCTGCGCCGGAATCCTGGTCGCCGTGGGGGACGTGGAGCGCGGCGAGCTGGTGCCGCACCGGGTTTTCCACCTCGGCGGCACGGCTCCCGGCCGCAGCGTCTGAGTCCATAGCCCTGCGCAGTCGGCGACGGCGCGTGCAGGGCCCCGGCCGGTTCGGATCGGACTGAGGCGCGAGCGCGCAGGTGGAACGAACCTGAGCCGTGAGACTTTGGCCCCGGCGGAACGTCCGGGGTGATGATGCGCGAACTCGATGTCGATGTGGCGGTGATCGGGGCCGGAACGGCCGGCATCGCCGCGCATCGCGCCGCCACGGCCGCCGGTGCCCGCGCGGTGCTGATCGAGCGCGGACCGGGCGGCACCACCTGCGCCCGGGTCGGCTGCATGCCCTCCAAGCTGCTGATCGCCGCCGGTGCCGCCGCGCACGCGGCCCGCAGGACCGATCTGTTCGGAATCCGGGTCGCTGGCGTCACCGTCGACGGCCCGGCCGTGCTGAGACGTCTCCGCGCCGAGCGCGATCGCTTCGTCGCCAGTGTCCTCGAGGGGCTCGACGCGCTGCCGGACGACACCCAGATTGCGGGCAGTGCCCGATTCGTCGATGCGCGTACCCTCGTGGTGCAGGATCAGGCGCAGATCCGGTTTCGCGCGGCTGTCATCGCCACGGGATCGAGCCCGGTCGTGCCGGCGCCGCTCCACGGATTGGGCGAGCGCCTCCTGACCACCGACACCCTGTTCGAGATCCCCGACCTGCCCGATTCGCTGGCCATCCTCGGCGCCGGCGCTGTCGGGATCGAGATCGCCCAGGCGATGGCGCGGCTCGGCGTCGCGGTCACGGTCATCGATGCCGGCAATGCCGTCGCCGGCCTGTCCGAGCCTGCGCTCAACCGGCAGGCGATCGAGATCTTCGGTGCAGAGTTCGACCTGCACCTCGGCGCCCGGGTGCAAGACGCCGCACCGGACGGCGACGGCGTTCGCGTCGCCTGGACCGATTGTGCCGGGCAGCCGCAGGTCACGCGGGCGACCCGCATCCTCGCCGCGGCGGGCCGGTCACCCAATCTCGCCGATCTCGATCTCGAGGCTGCCGGCCTGCGCGTCGGCACGAGCGGCGTGCCGGATTTCGACCGCCAGAGCCTCGTCTGCTCAGGGGCGCTTATCCTGATCGCTGGCGATGCCGATGCCTGGCGGCCGGTGCTGCACGAGGCGAGCCGACAGGGCACGATCGCCGGAGCCAATGCCGCCGCCCTGGCCGCCGGCCGTGCCGTCGAGTCCCCTGCGCCCCTTCCAGGCTTCGCCATGGTGTTCACACACCCCCAGGTTGCTGTGGTCGGAGCGCCTCACGATCCCGAGGACCAGGACCGCGTCGTCGGAGGAATGGACTTCTCCGATCAGGGGCGGGCCCGCGTCGAGGGCCTGAACCGCGGCGGCATCCGCCTCTGGGCCGATCGGAGCGGCCGGCTGCTCGGCGGCGAGATGCTGGGCCCCGCTGCGGAGCACCTTGCGCATCTGTTGATCTATGTTCTTGCCGAGGGCCGCACGGTGAGGAGCCTGTGCCAGAGACCGGCATATCATCCTACAGTTGAGGAAGGACTTATGAGCGCAATGTCCGACGTTCAACGAAAGATTTACGGGTCTTGATCTTGTCGCGACCACAATCGTTGCGCTTGGTCCATCGTGCCGTCATATCCGATTGAATGAGCTGGTTTCGTTCCTGATGCCGCCGAGCCAGGTCCCCGATAACGGCGTCGACCTCGACGTGCTCGCGCCCGACGCGATCGACCGCCTGGATCAGGGGGTCATCGGTCTCGACGCGGCCGGAGCCGTCGTGGCGTTCAGCGAGGGCGCGAGCGCGATCTCGGGCCTGTCACGCGACGCCGTCCTGGGGCGCAACTATTTCCGCGAGGTGATGCCGGGCACCAACGTCCCGGGCTTCCGGGGCCGCTTCCTCGCCGGCGCCCGTCGCGGCGCCCTGGACGAGAGCTTCGATTACGTCTTCGGTCGGCTGCCGCAGCCGCTCCGGGCCCGGGTCCATATGCGTCACGGAACGATCGCGGCGGGTGCTCCGGTGACGTGGCTGACCATCGATCCGCTTGAGAGCCTCGGGGCCGGCCTGTCGCGCGAGGCCGTGATGGCGGCGATCGGGCAACGCGTCCGGGCCGAGCCGGTCGATGCCAGCATCTGCGAGCGCGAGCCGATCCACATCCCCGGCTCGATCCAGCCCAATGCCGTGATGCTCGCCGCCGACGCGGCGACCCTGCTGGTGCTCGCTTACTCGGCGAACGTGTCCGAGATCGTGGATCCGTCCGAGCTGCCGCTGGCGGGCCGCCCGCTCGCCGATATCCTGCCGGTGGCGTTCATCGAGGCGGTTCAGGCGCGCTTGGCGAGCGGGACCTTGGATGACGGCCGCTCGGTGCGTCGCCGGCTGCTCCTTCCGGGCCGGAGCACCCCTTACCACGCTGTCGCCCATGCCCATGCCGGACGGCTCATCGTCGAACTCGAGCTGGAACCCGACTCAGCCGACGACTTCGCCACGGCCAGTCAGGTCGACGTCGAACTCGCAGTCGGCCGCCTGCGCGAGGCCGCGACCCTGGCGGGTGCCGCCCGGATCGCCGCCCTCGAGATCCGCGCCCTGACGGGTTTCGAGGCGGTGCTGGTCTACCGGTTCGACAGCGACTGGAACGGCGAGGCGGTGGCCGAGGACAAGGTGCCCGATTGGTCGCGGAGCCTGCTGGGCCTGCGCTTTCCCGCCTCCGACATCCCCGCCCAGGCACGTGCCCTCTACACGAAGGCCAAGAGCCGCTTCGTGATCGACCGCGACAGCGTGCCGGTCGGTCTAATTGCGGCGCCCGCCGCCGGCAACGCCCCGATCGACCTCACCTTCGCGCAGCATCGGACGCTGTCGCCGATCCACTTGGAGTACCAGCGCAACCTCGGCGTGAACGGATCGATGTCGATCTCGATCATGGTCGAGGGCCGGCTCTGGGGCCTGATGATCGGCCACCACCGCCGTCCGCACTACGTCACGCCGGAGACCCGCTCCGCCGCGACGGTGCTCACCGACGCCTTCGCCATGCGGGTGCAGGAGATCGAGTCCCGCCGGCTCTGGGACGAGCGCCAGGCCCATCTCGATGTCGAGGGGCGCCTCGTGCGCGGGCTGACCCGGTCCGACGATTTCGTGGCGGCCCTGACCGGCGGCGCGACCACGCTGCTCGACCTGTTCAGCGCCACGGGCGCCGGAATCGTCTCGGGTGAGCGGGTCACGCAGATCGGCCGGACGCCGCCGCCGGACATGATGGCGGCGATCGCGGGCTGGCTGCGGGAACGGATGCCCTCGGGGGAAAGCGTCTACAGCAGCAACAGTTTCACCACCGAGTACCTGGAAGCGGCGCCGCACCGCGAGATCGCGAGCGGCCTGCTGGCCGCCTTCGTCGACGAGTCGCGGGAGAACCTGCTGCTCTGGTTCCGCCCCGAAGTGCCCAGCACGGTCACGTGGGGCGGCGACCCGCGCAAGCCCGTTCTCGCCGGAAGCGGCCCTATCGCCGTGCTGCCGCGCCGCTCCTTCGAGCGCTGGGTGGAGGAGCGCACCGGTTTCGCGGCACCCTGGGCGGAGTGGCAGCTCCAGCTCGCGGCTTCGCTGACCGAGGCCGTGGAGGGCGTCGTGCTGCGCCAGAGCCGCAAGATCGACGAGCTGACGAGCCTTCTGGCCGAGAAGGAGCGCCTGCTCGAGCAGAAGGACTTGCTGACCCGCGAGATCGACCACCGGGTGAAGAACTCCCTGCAGATCGTCTCCGCCTTCCTGCAGATGCAGCGGCGGCAGATCGCCGACGGCGAAGCCCGGCAGGCCTTCGCCGATACCTCCGCCCGGGTGATGAGCGTCGCCCGGGTTCACGACAGCCTGTATCAGGCGGAACGCTTCGACGAGGTCGATCTCGGCCAGACCATCGAGAGCCTGTGCAACGATCTCGCGGGACTCGCCGGCGACGGACACGCCGTGGATATGTCCGCGGAGCCGGGCCTGATGGTGCCCTACCGCAAGGCGGTCGCGCTCTCGCTGATCGCCACGGAACTCGTGACCAACGCCTTCAAATACGCCGCGAATCCGGCCGGGGGCGGCCGTGTCGAGGTGAAGGTCTCGGCCTCCGGTCCCGGAGAGGTCCAGCTCCGGGTCTGCGATGATGGCGCCGGCCTGCCCGACGATTGGGCCGACGCCAAGGCCCGCGGTAAGGGATCCGGCCTGGGCATGAAGCTGATCCGGGCGATGCTCGAACAGATCAACGCCCGGCTCGACGTCGCCAACAATCCCGGCGCCTGCTTCACGATCACCGCGTGAGCGCACCGGGATCGATGGGCCGCGACAGCCTGCATGCCAGGCTTCGGACGGCCACGGGGCCAGCCCACCAGGCCCTGGAGGATTCCCTCGACTGGCGGGCGCGCGTCGCGACGCTGCCGGGCTATCGCACCTTGCTGGCGCGGCTCCACGGTTTCCATGCGGCCTGGGAGCCGGTGATCGGCGCCGAGCTGGCCGATGACGCTTTTCTCGCACCGCGTCGCCGCCTCGCGCTGCTGGCCGCGGACCTCCAGCATCTCGGGCTGAGTGCCGATGCGGTGGCCGCGCTGCCGCTGCCGATGCTCGGCGGTCGTGAGGGGCCCGTCCTTCGGGGACCGGCCGCGGCCACGGGCGCGCTCTACGTGCTGGAGGGCTCGACGCTGGGCGGCAAAGTGATCGGCCGGCATATCGCTGACCTGCATGGCCTGTCCGGCGCCGGGCTCGCCTATTACCGGGCGCACGGCCCGGCCGCCGGGTCGATGTGGGCGGCCCTTCGGGCGCGGCTCGAAATCTTCGCGGACGATCCGGCCGCGGAAGCGGTCCTGACCGGAGCCGCGGTGGCCACCTTCGCGGCGATGCGCGCGTGGCTGAGCCCCGCGCCCGAGGGTTCTGCCGGGCCCTGAGCGCCGCATATCCATCCAGCGGGCGCGCGGGTTTCCCATGAAGCCAGCAGGCACGGCATTTGACGGCCTGCGCCGGAGCGGCTGTCACTCCGGGTGGATCAACCCCTCCGAACAGGCCCGTTCCCCGATGCTCGCTCTCGCGATACCCGCCTTGCTCGCTGTCCTGGCAGGGGCCGGCCTCGTCCTGCAGCAGATCCTGAACGCGAATCTGCGCGCCGGGCTCGCCTCGGCGTCGTGGGCGGGATTCGCCAGCTACGCGGTCGGCCTCACCTGCATGGCGCTCCTCGCCGGAGCCCTGCGCGATCCCGTGCCGGCAGCGAGCGTGGCGGGGCGCATCCCGTGGTGGACCTGGAGCGGCGGCCTGTTCGGCGCGCTCTTCATCGGGCTGGCGATCCTGCTCGTCCCAAAGCTCGGCGCCGCGACCTTCTTCGCCCTCCTGGTGACGGGTCAGATGCTCGCCTCGATCGTGTTCGATCAGTTCGGCCTGCTCGGCTTGGCGCAGCGATCCGTCGACCTGCCGCGCCTGATCGGGGTCGGGCTCCTGATCGGCGGCGTCGTGCTGATCCGCCGATAGGAACGCTCCCGGTCCTTAGGGCGTCTCGGCCAGCAGGCCGTCGACGAACTGCGCCAGTCCGGTGCGGCGCGCGCGCTTGAGCCGCTCGGCCGCAAGGATCCCCTGGAGCGCCTTGAAGGCGTTCTGCAGGTCGTCGTTGACGATGACGTAATCGTACTCGATCCAGCGCTGGATCTCGGTCCGGGCGTTGGCGAGACGCTTCTCGATGGTGTCGGCCGAATCCTCGGCCCGGCGCTCGAGGCGCTGGCGCAGTTCGGCCATGCTGGGCGGCAGGATGAAGACCGTCACGACATCCTGGGCCAGCTTCGCGCGCACCTGCCGTGTGCCCTGGTAGTCGATGTCGAAGATCATGTCCCGGCCGGCCCCGAGCACCTTCTCCACCGGCCGGCGGGGCGTCCCGTAGAAATTGCCGTGGACCTCGGCCCATTCGAGCAGGTCGTCGCGGCTGCGCAGGTCCTCGAACGCCTCGCGATCGATGAAGTGATAGTGGCGCCCGTCGATCTCGGACGGGCGGCGGGACCGCGTGGTCACGGAGATCGACAGGTCGAGCGCCCAGGCCGGATCCTGCGCGATCGCCCGCGTCAGGGTGGTCTTGCCCGCCCCGGAGGGCGAGGACAGGATCAGGATCAGCCCACGCCGCGCGATGGGGTCGGTGGCGCCGCCGGCCGGCTCGGTCATGCGCGTGTCTCCGCGGGGTTCGGCATCCATATCCTCACGTCTCGACCGGTCATTCGATGTTCTGGACCTGCTCGCGGAACTGCTCGACCACGGCCTTCAGGTCGAGCCCGATCCGCGACAGGGTGATGTCGTTGGCCTTCGCGCACAGGGTGTTGGCCTCGCGTCCGAATTCCTGGGCCAGGAAGTCGAGGCGGCGGCCGATCGCGCCGCCGGCGGCCAGCAGCTCCTGGGCGCTGGCGACATGGGCCCTGAGGCGGTCCAGCTCCTCGCGGACATCCGCCTTCCCGGCGAGCAGCATAGCCTCCTGATGCAGGCGGTCGGGATCGAGGCCGCTGCCGCCCAGCGCCGCCACGGCGGCCGCCAGACGCGCGCGCACCGCCTCGGGCTGACGCGCCGGGTTGTCCTCCGCGGCCTGCGTCAGCGCGGCGATCCGGGCGACCTGGGCGCCGACGACCTGCTCCAGCTGACGGCCCTCGGCGCGGCGCGCCTCGACGAGATCCGCGACCAACTGGACGACGCTGGCGGCGAGGTCCCGGGTGAGCACCTCCGTGTCCGTCGCCTCATCTTCCGTCTCGATCACGCCGCGGATGCCGAGCAGCCCGTCCAGAGTGGCAGGTGCCACGCCCTCGGGAACCGGCACCCGGGCCACGGCCTGCGCGAGACTGGCCAGAAGGGCCTCGTTGATCCGGACCCGCGTCGTCGCCTCCGGCCGGGTCAGCGTCAGCGTCAGCTGGCACTGGCCGCGGGTGAGGGTTTTCTGGAGGGCCGTGCGGGCGGTCTCGCCGAGGCCGTCATAGCCGGCCGGCACGCGGACGCGCACGTCGAGGCCGCGCCCGTTGACGCTGCGGACTTCCCAGGCCCATTGCACCGGCCCGGTGGTGCCCGCCGCGCGGGCGAAGCCGGTCATGCTCGCGATCTGGGCCATGGCGACCCCCATCCCCCCTCGAAGATCGGGGCCTGTAGCACGGATCGGCGGGTGGGGAAGAGGTCGGTCGGTTCGTCGGCGCCGGCGAGGCCCCCGGAGGAGGGGGGCACGGCGGGATCACGCGCCGGGCTGACCCTGCGTCACGGCCGCCGCGTCCATCCACATCAGCTCGATCACGTGGCCGTCGAGATCCTCGAGGTTGCGGCTGTACATCATCTCGCCCATCGCCTGCGGGGCCCTGAGGTCGGCGCGTCCTCCGGCGTCGACCGCTTGCGCGACGCGCGCATCGACCGCGGCCCGGCTCTCCTCGGACAGGCAGATCAGCACCTCGGTGGCGGTGCGGGCATCGGCGATCGGGCGCGGCGCGAAATGGGCGAAATGTGCGTGGCTGAGCAGCATCACCACGATCGCGTCGGAGAACACCATCGCGGCGGCCGTGCCCGGCTGGGAGAAGCGGGTGTCCCGCTCCGCCCCGAGGGCCGCGTAGAATCCGGCCGCGCGCGCGACGTCGGCCACGGGCAGGTTCACGAAGATCATCCGGGGCATCCGGCTCTCCCTTCCGCGGCAGGCGGCTCGACGTCCGGCCGGGCGTCTCGGAAACGGCGGGGCCGCGATCCGGCCCCGGCCGTCAGCGCCGGCCGCGCGGCGCCGGCGTCGGATCGGCGAGGGCCGGGACGGTCTTCGGCGAGCCCAGATCGTAGCTGCGGTTCTTCAGCGGATCGAGGCGCGTGCCCTCGGAGGCGTCGAACGCCCGCGAGCTCGGCGCCCCGGTTTCGAGGAAGGCCGCGTTCGTGTTGGTTCCGTTCCCCGCGGGCGCGCCGCCCGGCGCGTAGGCCGAGGCGCGGCCCGGCGTCGCCGGATCGGGGCCGGGCTCGACCTTATCGACCGCGTCCGGCGGCGCCTGCCGGCTCTTCTCCACCGCCCGCCAGCGGGCGACGTTGCGCTGATGCGCCTCGAGCGAATCGGCGAAGGCGTGCCCGCCGGTCCCGTCCGCCACGAAGAAGAGGTCCTTGGTCCGCGAGGGGTTGGCGACCGCCTCCAGGGCAGCCCGGCCGGGATTGGCGATCGGGCCCGGCGGCAGGCCCTCGATCACGTAGGTGTTGTAGGGCGTCGGCCGGTCGATCTCCGAGCGCATGATCCCGCGGCCGAGGGTGCCGCGGCCGCCCACGAGCCCGTAGACGATCGTCGGGTCGGATTGCAGCTTCATCCGCTTGTTCAGGCGGTTGATGAACACGCCCGCCACCCGCGGACGCTCGTCGGCGCGGCCGGTCTCCTTCTCGACGATCGAGGCCAGTGTGACCATCTCGGCCGGGGTCCGGACCGGCACGTCGGCGCTGCGCCGGAGCCAGATCTGGTTCAGCACCTCGCGCTGCTTGGCCTTCATCAGGTTGACGATCTGCTGTCGGGTGGCGCCGCGCTCGAACTTGTAGGTGTCGGGCAGGAGCGAGCCTTCAGCCGGGATGTCGTTGACCTCCCCGGTGAGCACGTCGTTGTCGTTGAGGCGGGTCACGATCTGCTCGGAGGTCAGGCCCTCCGGGAACGTGATGGCATGCTGGACCTGGCGGCCGGTGGCGATCGTGTCGAGCGTGTCGGCGATGCTCGCATGCGCCTTGAACACGTACTCGCCGGCCCGGAGCGCCGGCCGGCCGCCGAACCGGGCGGCGAACTCGAACAGGCCGGTATGGTCGATCACGCCCTCGCGCTTCAGCGTGTCGGCGATCTCGGACGTTCCGCTGTGGGTCGGGATCACCACGACCTTGTCGGCGGCGAGCGGTCCCGGCTCGCGGACCTGCCGCTGGAACAGCGTGATCCCGATCATCGCCGCGATGGCGATCACCACCGCGAAGGTCAGGGCCCCGCTGACGATGCCCACGAGCCCGCTCCGCTCGCGCTCGGGCTTCTCCGGCGGCGGCGGGGCGGCGGTCGGCTTGATCGCCTCGCCGGGCGAGCGCGGCGAGAGCCGCTGCGGCAGGGCCGGCCCGTCCGTCGGATCCAGCGCGGTGGTCTCGGGCGCGGGGGGCTTTGAGCGGCGGAAGAACATCGGGATCCTGTCTGGGCCCGCGCGACCCGTGACGCGTCGCGGGCCGGGATCGGCTGCCCGCAACCGGGTGCGCACGTCGAGGGCTCCGACCCTAGCCGGGTTTGTGGCGAAAATGCCGTTTCGCGGCGCGAGAGTCGACGGATCGGTTCCGTCAGTCGGGGGGCTGACAGGCGGCGCAGAAGAAGGTCGAGCGGTTGGCCTGCACGATGCGGGTGATCGCGCCGCCGCAGCCCGGCCGGCTGCAGGGCAGGCCGACCCGGTCGTAGACCCGGAAGGCGTGCTGGAAGGCGCCCGAACGGCCGTCGGTCTGCGCGTAGTCGCGCAGGGTCGAGCCGCCGGCCTCGACCGCCGCCTCCAGGACCGTCACGATCGCCTTCGCCAGGGCGTTGGCCTTGGCGGTCGGGCGGCCGTCGGGCTTGGCGAGGCTCCCGGCCGGCGCTTCCGGATGCAGGCGCGCCCGGTGCAGCGCCTCGCAGACGTAGATGTTTCCGAGACCCGCGATCAGCCGCTGGTCGAGGAGCGCGGCCTTCAGCGGCGCGGACTTGTGGCGGAACAGCCGCGCGATCACAGCCCCCGTGAGCCCGTCGAGGGGCTCGACGCCCATCCGGGCGAAGTGGCGGCAGGCGGCGAGATCCGCGCTCGGGACGAGATCCATGAAGCCGAAGCGGCGGGCATCGTTGTAGGTGACCGTGGCGCCGGTGCTCATGGCCATCACCACGTGGTCGTGCTTGGGGGTGCCCTGGGCCCCTTCGAGGTAGAAGTCCCCCGGCGACAGGTTGCGGCCGTCGGGCAGCGCCACGTCGAACCGGCCGCTCATGCCGAGATGCATGACGAGCGTCTCGCCCGAGTCGAGGTCGGCGGTCAGGTACTTGGCCCGGCGCGCGAGATGCGTGACGGCCCGCCCCTCGAGCCGGGCGGCGAAGCGCTCCGGGAACGGGAAGCGCAGATTGGCCCGGCGCAGGGTGACGCGGCTGAAACGCGCCCCCACCAGGGCGGGGGCCAGTCCGCGCCGTACGGTCTCGACTTCGGGAAGCTCCGGCATCTCTCGAACGGCTGTGTGTGCGGCGCCGCGTGCGCCGGGTCCCGATATCGGCGCGAACGGGCCCTGCCGCAACAGCATGGCCCCGCGCGGTTTGACGCCCCATTGGGTCGAGCAAGACGGCCAGAAGGCGCCTCCGGGTGGGCGGGGGAGACCGAAGGCCCTGCCGTTGGACGGATGCAGGCCGGAACGACGCGCGATGCCCTATCGGCGCCGCAGGCGCACATAGAGCGCGCCGCCGCCGCCGTGGTGGCGGGCGGCCTCCTCGAAGCCGAGGACGATCCCGCACAAGTCCGGCCCCCGGAGCCAGTGCGGCACGCTGCGGCGCAGGACTCCGCGCTCGGCGAAGGCCTCGGAATAGCCCGGTCCACCCTTGCCGGTGACGACCAGCACATAGGCATGTCCGGCGGCCCGCGCCCGCAGCAGGAAACCCGTGAGCGCGGCATGGGCCTCCGCCTGCACCATCCCGTGCAGGTCGATTCGCGCCTCGATGGGGAGGCGCCCGCGGCGCAGGCCGACCTTGGCGGTTCGCTCGAGACCCGCGCTCGGCGCGTGGTGCTGAGGCGGCGCCTGGTAGGGGGCGGCGGTCACGGGACGCGGCGGTGCCGCTGCCGGCTTGGGCGGAGGCTTTGACCGCGGCTTCTTGGCGGCCGGTGCCGCGCTCGGCTTCAGGATCGGGGCCGAGAGGGCCGGCATGGTGGCCGTCGGCGTCGCCGAGGAAGGGGCGGCCTCGGGGATCGGCGACGCGCGTCCGGGCAGCGGCGTCACCAGCTTGGCGATCGCGTCCCAGAGACGGGCCTCGCCCGCACTGAGGCGGCGCCCGCGGCGGGGCGCCCTCACGGCGCCCGCTCCCGGGACGCCTTGCGCTTCGGCAGCAGGACCACGAAGCCGATGGCATCGCGCAGGTTTCCAGCGACGATGCCGGCCCGGGCACCGGTGCCGACGAAGAGATCGCCGCGGGCCGGACCGACGATCGCCGATCCCGTGTCGGCGGCGATCACGAGGCGTCCCGCCGCGCCTTCGGCTCGATCGGGCAGCCTTCCGGCGAGCCAGAACGGCAGCCCATAGCGCCAGAGGCCGGCATCCACCGCGAGGCTGTAGCCGGGGCTCAAGGGCGCGTTCGCGGCCCCCGGGGGGCCGAGGGCCGGATCGGCCACGTCGGCGAGGCGGAAGAAGATGTAGGAGGCATTCGCGCGGATCAGCCGGCGGGCGGTGTCGGGATGGTCGCGCAGCCACCCGGTCCAGCGGGCGAGCGTCAGGCCCTCGAGGGGCAGGTGCCCCTCCTGCACGATCAGCTTGGCCACCGCCGTGTAGGGCCGGCCGTTGCGCCCGTCATAGAGGACCCGCACCGCGCGCCCGTCCGGCAGACGGACGCGCCCTGAGCCCTGCACCTGCAGCACGAGCAGATCGACCGCGTCGCGCAGCCACAGGATCGGCCGTGCCTGCGCGCCGAGCGCCCCGTCCTCGATGGCGGCGCGGTCGGGATAGGGCGCGAACCCGGCCGGGGTGGCCTGTGCGGCCCGCAGGGACGGATCGAGGCCGGGGCGGGTCTCGCCGGGGCCGAGGGACACGAGGTCGTCGGGGCGGGCGAGCACCGGAGTGGGGAAATCGGCGGTGGGATCGAGGGAGCCCTCGAGCTCCGGCTCGAAATAGCCGGTCAGGAAGCCGGGCTGCCCGGCGTCCGGCCGCTCCACGCGGAACGCGTCGAAATGATCGCGGAAGAACGTGGCGGCATCCGGAACGTCGTCCGCGGACGCCGCGCAGGCTTCGGCCAGGGCTGCGGGATCACCCGCCACACTCGCTTGCTGCGGCAGGGCCGGGGGCGGCGCGGTGCAGACCCGGCGGAAGGCGTCGCGCGCGGCGGCGGGATCCGGGCCGGGAAAGCCCGGCAGAGTCTCGATGGCGACGGGCGTCAGGACGGCGCCGCCGACCGTCTCAGGTGCGGCGCTGGCCGCATAGGTCAGGACGAGCTGGGTCAGGGCGAGCGCGGCGACGGCGGCCGGAACGGTTCCGGATCGGAGGCATGGCAGCGGCACGGCTTGGCTGCCACGCGTTCAGGCGCCGGCCTCGGTGGCCACGAGCTGCCAGTTCGGATCTCGCGAGCCGAGAGTGCGGGCGAAGGTCCAGACATCCGGTACTTCGACCACGGTCTCGGCGCTGCCATCGACCACCTTGCCCTCCGCGTTGCGGGTGGCCGTGATGAGGTTCGACAGGAAGCGCACGGTCACCTGCGCGACGCGGTTGCGCACCTCGACGGCGACGATCTCGGCCTTGTCGATCGACACGAAGGTGGTCTCCAGCGTCTGCCGGTTGCGCTCGCGCTCGACGATCGCGCGCTCGAACGCCTCGCCGACCTCCTTGGACAGGAGCCCGCGCAGGGTCTTCCGGTCGCCCTTGGCGAAGGCGATCATGATCGCCTCGTAGGCCGACTTGGCGCCCTCCAGGAAGGCGCGCGGATCGAAGCCGGGCTCGGCCTGGACGCAGGCCTCGAGGCCGCGCGCGATCTCGGAGCCGGGCTCGGCGATCCCGCGCCAGTCGCGCGGTGCCGCGGCCGGCGGCGGCGCGGGCTGAACCCGGTCGGCGCCCGGCAGGCGCACCACGTTGTCGCCGTCGGACCGCGCCTGGGGCTCGGTGCGGCTGCGATCGACCGGCTTGAACGGGGAGCGCTCCGCTCCGGTCTTCTGGCCGAGCACCGAGCGCAGACGCCAGATCACGAAGACTGCGAGCGCGAGGAAGATGATGGTCGTAACGTCGAAACTGTCCTGCATCACCGATCCGATGGTGGCCGCGGCAAGACCCTGTGCCGTTGGCTCAGGTCAGACGCGGTGCGGCGCCGTTGAGGCACGCATAGGTCCTGGCGACTCATATCCGACCAACGCGTAAGGAGCGAGCCGGTTGTACGCGTGCGGAGTCGGCTCGCGCGACTTGATCGCGATATGGGTCGCTCGGGCCGGCAACGCCAGCGTCGCGCCAGCTCGCTTGTCCAGGGATGGTCCGCGTGCTAGCGGCCCTGCAGTTTGGGCAGTTCCGCGGCTTTATCCAGCGGCACCCGCCGCGACACCAACCCGCGCCGGCCGCGCCGGCTGATCGAGAAGGATGATCCGCATGGCCGATTCCCCGGCAGCGAACGGCAACGGCGGCGGCATGCCGCAGGGCGACGTACCGACCATCAACGCCCTGGCGCAGTACACGAAGGATCTCTCCTTCGAGAACCCGAACGCGCCGCGCTCGCTGCAGCCCAAGGAGGGCCAGGGGCCGCAGATCAACATCCAGGTCAACGTCAACGCGCAGCAGCTCTCCGAGACCGATTTCGAGGTCGAGCTGAAGCTCGAGGGCGACGCCAAGGTCCAGAACGAGGTGCTGTTCGCCTTCGAGGTGACCTACGCGGGCGTGTTCCGCCTGCTGAACATTCCGGCCGACCAGATCCATCCGGCCGTGATGATCGAGTGCCCGCGCCTGCTGTTCCCCTTCGCCCGCCAGATCGTGGCCGAGGCGGTGCGCAACGGCGGCTTCCCGCCCCTGTACATCGACCCGATCGATTTCGTCGGTCTGTACCGGCAGAAGATGATCGAGCAGCAGGGCGCCCAGGGGCCGCTCGCCTCCTGAGGCTCACACCGGCGGCCCGTCAGCGGCCGCCGGGGTTCCGGTAGGCCGCCGCCAGAGCCCGCAGGGCCTGGGCGGCGCGCCCGTCCAGGCGGCGGGCGCGCAGCACGATCCAGGTCCGGGGCAATTCGGGCAGGCCGAGCCGCGCGCCGACCTCCATGGCGCCCGGCGGCGCGGTGCTCGGCGCCAGAGCCGCGACCGCGAGGCCGGCCGTGACCGCCGCCCCGACCGCCATCACGCCGCCGCCGACGAAGACCTCGGTCCAGGGCAGGCCCGCCGCGTCGAGGACGCGCGTCGCGGCACCCCGGACGTTGCACGGACCGGCGAGACCGGCGAGCCGCAGCGGCTCGCCCGCATGTGGTGCGGGAAAGTCCGGCGCGGCAAACCAGCCCAGGCGCTCTTCCGCCAGCACCGTTCCGTCGTGCCCGGACGCCGCTTCCGTGCGCAGTATTACCGCGTCGTAGCCGCCTTCGCCGGGCGCGTCGAAGGCGGCCGCGAGATCGCGCGACGCCACGATCCGCACCTCCGTAACGAGACCGGCCCCGTCGAGGCCGAGCCGCCTCAACAGAGCGGGGAGGCCCGGCCCGGCGACATGGTCGCTGATGCCGAGGCTCAGGCGGGCCGGCACCGTCCCCGCGACCTCCGCCAGCGCGCTGTCATGCGCCTCCAGAAGCCGCCGGGCCGCCGGCAGGAACTGCGCACCCTGTCGGGTCACGGCGACGTGCCGCGGCGTCCGGTCGAGGAGGCGCGTGCCGAGCCTGTCCTCCAGACGCTTGAGGCGCAGGCTGATCGCCGCCTGCGAGGTGGCAAGCGCCTCGGCGGCACGCGTGAAGCTGCCGAGATCGGCCACCCGAACGAAGGTCAGGACACCGTCGAGATCGAGAGGAGGTACGGTCATAAAAAAATGAAATGACAGACATCGGTTTCGATATGTCGCAGTTATCAAGCCGTCGTGCAAGCTTGCGGGCGCCAACGAGGTTTGCCCGATGCTGATCGCCCGATACCGTCACCGCCTGCCGGCCGACTACGACATGAACCGCATCCGTGCGCGCGTCGCTGAGCGGGCACCCGCCTGGGATGTCATGCCGGGGCTGGTCCTCAAGGCTGTCACGATCGAGGAGCGGGGCCGGGGTGCGGCGACGAACGCCTACAGCTCGCTCTATCTATGGCAGGACGCCGGCGCGGCGGCCGCCTTCCTGGCCGCTCCCGCTTTCCGAGCCGTCGTCGACAGCTTCGGGCGACCGCGTGTCGAGACTTGGCTGCTCTCGGCGGTGGATTTCGGGCCTGCCGCCACGGCCCGTTTCCTATCGGAGGAGTCACGCCTCGTCGCCCCCGAGGAGGATCTCGCCACGCTGAGCGAGACCGAGCGGACGCGCGGCCGCGCCATTGCCGGCGAGCCCGGCCTTCTCGGAACATTGGCCGGCCTCGATCCCGAGGGCTGGCGGCTGACCCGCTTCACGCTCCGGTCCGAGCCGGCCGCCGGTACGCCGGCCGTGGCGATCGCGCATCTCGCCCGTCCCGGCCTCGCCGCGGCGCGCGGCCACTGATCACCCGGCTTCCTTGGAGTGTCACGATGCCCCTGACCCGTATCTCCCTGCGCGCCGGCACGACGGAGGCTTATCGCGCCGCCCTCGTCTCCGGCATCTACGCCGCGATGCGCGAAACCTACGCGGTGCCGGACGGCGACCTGTTCACGGTCATCCACGAGCATGCGGCGGCGGATTTCATCTTCAGCCCGGAATATGTCGGCATCCGCCACAGCGTGGATCTCGTGATCGTCCAGATCATCGCGAGCGCCACCCGCAGCACCGCTCAGAAGCGGGCCCTCTACGCCGCCATCGCCGACAATCTCGGCCGCGATCCCGGGGTGAATCCGGCAGATGTCATCATCACTCTCGTCGAGGTCTCGCCCGAGAACTGGTCGTTCGGTCACGGCCTGATGACGTATGGACCTTCCGAATCCTGAGCCTGCGACGCGGATTCGCGCGGTCCACAGGTCCGGCGGCATACGGCCGCGGTTTGGTGCCGCGACGGGCGGCCCGGGCTTGACCGTAACCGGGTGCAAGTCCAGGTCCGGGGCCCGAAACGGCTCCAGGATCGCATGGCTCCCACCGCTAACCTTGCCCTGATCAACCTGTTCATCGGGGATATCCAGGGTGGCCTCGGGCCGTTCCTGGGGACCTGGCTGGCGGAGGCGGCATCGTGGAGCCCGGCGCGGGTGGGGTTCGTCATCACCCTGGTCGGGTTCGGCACCCTGTTTCTCAGCGGCCCGTTCGGCGCCCTGGTCGACCGCTCCCGCTCACCGCGCCTCCTGATCGCCCTGGCCTGCGGGGCGATCCTGGCGGGCACGCTGCTGCTGCTTCCGGCGCGCAGCTTCCCCGCCGTGCTGTGCGCGCAGCTTCTCGCGGCGGCGGGCGGGACCCTGCTGCTGCCGGCCGTCGCGGCCCTCACCCTCGGCATCGTCGGCAAGGACCGCTTCCCAAAGCAGCAGGGCCGCAACCAGGCGTTCAACCATCTCGGCATCCTGATCGCGGCCGGCGGCATCAGCCTCGGAACGGGCTATTTCGGCCCCGCCATCGCGTTCTGGGTCCTCGGCGGAATGGCGGTCGCGGCGATCGTCGCGACGCTGACGACGCCGGCCGGCGCCTGGAACCGCCGCCGGGCCGTCGGCTGGAAAGAGGACGACGAGGACGAGCCGGAGCGCAGCGGCATCCGGCAGGTTCTCGGCAACCGCCGGCTGCTGGTGCTGACCGTGGCGCTGACCCTGTTCAACCTGGGCAACGGCGGCATGCTCTCGCTGCTCGGCCAGAAGCTCGTGGCCACCGCCGCGGACGCCACCACCTGGACGGCACGCTACGTGATGGTGGCGCAACTCGTGATGGTGCCGGTGGCGCTGTTCGCCGGATCGCTTGCGGACAGGCGGGGCCGCCGCCAGATGCTGATGGTCGCCTTCGCGGTCTTGCCGGTCCGCGCGCTGATGTCGGGCCTGATCGACGATCCGGTCTGGCTGATCGCCGCCGAGGTGCTGGACGGCGTGGCTTCGGGCATCGTCGGCGTGGCCGTGCCGGTGGTGGTGGCCGACCTGACCTGGGGCTCCGGGCGGACCCAGACGGCGCTGGGCAGCGTCAATGCGGTGCAGGGTGTCGGAGGCGCCCTGTCGAGCTGGTACGGCGGCTTGGCTTACAGCATGGTCGGCTGGACCGGCGCGTTTCTCGCCCTCGGGCTACCGGCGCTGATCGCCCTTGCGCTGGTGATCTGGCTCGACGCAACCCCAGAGCCCGGCCGCCGCCGCCGTCGGCGGGAACGGCACAGCGCCGCCGTCCAGAGCGCTTGAACCGGCAGCGCGATCAGGGAGCCCAATCGACCCGTCTTTGCGAGCGCGGCGGAGCGATCGAGAGCCGCTCCTGATCGGGTTGCGCCAGGCGGCAGGCCACTTCGAAGAGCGGTCGTCCAACTCCTGCCCCTCATCCAGAGGTGCCCGCGTCAGCGGGCCTCGAAGGAGGCTCCAGCCAGCCGCGCGATCCCTGGAGGTCTCCTTCGGGGCCTCCGCTGCACTCCGGCATTTCAGGATGAGGGGGAGGGATCGGGCACCGCGGCCCAGGACGCGGTCCTTTCCTGTGACCCAACGCGGTCGGGAGCGGCTCTAGATCGCGCTACGGTCCTGACCTCTCGCTAACCCTGAGCCGCTTCGCTACACGCGTTGAGGGTGGCGCAGCGAGCAGCTGAAACCTCAAAACGCGAAAGCCCGGCCGAGGCCGGGCTTCGGGACGACGCGTCGTGCCGGTCAGCCGATATGCGGGCTGCCGGTGGCGGCCGGGAAGCGATCGGCCAGGGCACGACGCAGCTTCTCCAGGGCGCGGTTCTCGATTTGACGGACCCGCTCCTTCGAGATGCCGAGACGCTGCCCGAGGGCTTCGAGGGTCGCCTGATCCTCGGCGAGGCGACGCTCGCGCAGGATGCGCAGCTCGCGCTCGGACAGGACGGTCAGTGCCTGCTGCAGCCAGCTGAGGCGACGCTCGCCATCGACCGTCGCGCTCACGGTCTCGTCCGGCAGGTCGGCACCGTCGACCAGAAAGTCCATCCGCTCCGAGGAGGCGTCGTTGTCCTCGCCCACCGGGGCGTTGAGCGACATATCGGGACCGGACAGGCGCGCATCCATCAGGGCGACGTCGTCGCGCGAGACGCCGATCGCGCTGGCGATGCGGCGGTGGATCTCATCGCCGACATGCTCCTCGGTGGATTGCATCAGCCGGGCACGCAGCCGGCGCAGGTTGAAGAACAACGCCTTCTGGGCCGAGGACGTCCCGCCGCGCACGATCGACCAGTTGCGCAGGATGTAATCCTGGATCGAGGCCCGGATCCACCAGGTCGCGTATGTCGAGAAGCGAACGTCCCGCTCCGGCTCAAAGCGGGCGGCCGCCTCCATCAGGCCGACATGCCCCTCTTGGACGAGATCGGCCATCGGCAGGCCGTAATGACGAAAACGCCCCGCCAGGGCGATGACGAGGCGCATATGGGCTGAGATCAGGCGATGGAGGGCGCGCTCGTCACGATCGTCCTTCCAGCGGACGGCGAGGCCACGTTCTTCCTCCCGGGCCAGGAAGGGCGCCTCCATGGCAGTCCGTATGAACTGCCGACGAATTCCCGCGATCTCAGCCATCCGCCTGCCTCTTGTTGTCGAGTGCTGTTGCGGCGCCGGACCTGCTGCCCGGCGCGCAGGCGTCACCGAGGGGCGACGCCAGGCAACCGACAACGGAAGGCTGAACGCGAAAGTTCCGCCGCGTTGCCCCAGAATGCGACAGTCGGCCGGCCACGATTTCGTGTTCTCTCGGGATCAGATGGGCTTCGCTGCCGCTCCGTCCAGTCCCGGATCGCTCGAAGATGTCCGGCCGGCTGGCGGCGGGCGCGTCAGCAGGCCAAAAAAAACCCGGCCACCGGGGCCGGGTCTGTCGTTGCTTCAGGGCGTGGCCGGCCTCAGGCCGCCTCCTCCTGAATGTCGTCGCCTTCGCTGTCACCCTCGGCTTCGGCCTCGGGCTCCGCCTCGCTCTTGGCCCGCCGCGGCGACTTCGCAAGGCTCTGCTCGATGAGCTTGAGGGCCTCCGTCTCGGTGATGCGGTTTACCGAGGAGATCTCGCGCACGATCCGGTCGAGGGCGGCCTCGTACAGCTGACGCTCGGAATAGGATTGCTCGGGCTGAGCCTCGGAGCGGAAGAGGTCGCGCACCACTTCGGTGACGGCCAGCAGGTCGCCCGAGTTGATCTTGGCCTCGTATTCCTGGGCGCGGCGCGACCACATGGTGCGCTTGATCCGGGCGCGGCCGGTCAGCAGGTCCAGGGCCTTCTTCACCAGCTCCGGCTCGGCCAGCTTGCGCATACCGACGCTGTTGGCCTTCGCGGTGGGGACGCGCAGAACCATCTTGTCCTTCTCGAACGACACCACGAACAGCTCAAGCTTGTAACCCGCGATCTCCTGCTCCTCGATCGCGGTGATGCGACCGACGCCGTGGGCCGGATACACGACGGCCTCGCCGGTCTTGAAGCCCTGCCGGCCTGTGGTCGTCGTCTTCTTGGCTGTGGTCATGCGAGAAGGGCCTCCACTGGCGCGCAGCGTTTCGACGCCGCGCGAAACCGTGTTCTTCCGGGCGGGACACCCGGTTTGCCTCGCCGCTCCCAGGACCTTCGCCAAAGTGCGAGATCCCGGGCGTTCCCCGGCGCGGCCGCGCAAAAGCCTGGAACGTCCGCCGAAGTCGCCTTCAGCGGTCGGTCGCGTACTACTCCTAACCCACGAAGATCGAAGGTGTTTCGGCTGGAGGAAGCAC
The DNA here is from genome assembly GCF_058790235.1 of Methylobacterium sp. FW102-HT35C08. Taxonomy (NCBI): domain Bacteria; kingdom Pseudomonadati; phylum Pseudomonadota; class Alphaproteobacteria; order Hyphomicrobiales; family Methylobacteriaceae; genus Methylobacterium; species Methylobacterium sp. FW102-HT35C08. The sequence continues at coordinate 5,632,261 of NZ_JBYTCL010000002.1, forward strand.
GTCAGGCGCAAGCGACGGCAGACCGATTGTGTACCACAATCCGGCGCGCAGATCAAAGCATACCTGAAGACGCACACGCATGCCCTGCGCGGCGACGAAGAGTTTTACACCGGCGTAGCCGGGCAGAAATGCCGCAGCTGCGGATCAGGGCTTCGTAAGACGCAGGCCAAGCAACGTCACCGCACGCGATGGTCTGCCGGCAAAACTCTGCCCGCTGGGTCGCCTCGGGCGAGATGCAGTGGGAAAGCCTGTGGACCCGCCGCCCAGTTCAGTCGCCGGAGCCGGGGTTGGGCGAGAAATGGGCTTCCAGTTTCCCCGTCTTGCCGTCCCAATCCTTGGCGTCGGCCGGGGCTTCCTTCTTCTGCGTGATGTTGGGCCAGGTCTTGGCATAGTCGGCGTTCAGCTTCAGCCACGTGTCGAGGTTCGACTCGGTGTCGGGCTTGATCGCCTCGGCCGGGCATTCCGGCTCGCAGACCCCGCAATCGATGCACTCGTCCGGGTGGATGACGAGCATGTTCTCGCCTTCGTAGAAGCAATCCACCGGACAGACCTCGACGCAGTCCGTGTACTTGCACTTGATGCAATTGTCGGTGACGACGTAGGTCATCGGATGTCTTCGTCCTAAAACACGACTTGGCCCGGGCGGAGCCTGGGGACGGCCCGCACGCCCGGGTGGCGCTGCGAGGGGACGCCGGTGAGGTCCGGCGCGGAGCCGGGCTTCGAAGGCCACGGCTCTAGACGCTGCCTCTCGGGCTGACAAGCGCGCGGGCGCCGCATGTTGTGCTGCCGATCGCTCTCAGGACGGTTGTGACCCCGTCGCGTCACTCGGTGGGATCCGCGTGAACGGAGCCGCCCGACAGATCGTCGTAGAGAAGCCGCGCCTCCGGGGCCGGTCCGCGCCGCGCGCCGAGGCCGAGAACCCGCACGGCCAGCGTGGCGTGCGGCGCGGCGACCGTCACCACGTCGCCGATGCCGATACCCTTCGCCGGGTTGTCGGCGCGCGTCCCGTTCACCCGAACGAAACCGTCCGAAGCCAGCCGCGCGGCGAGGGACCGGGTCCGCGCGAAACGCGCGAACCACAGCCATTTGTCGAGGCGCTGCCGGTCCTCCCGCATGCGCGGGGATCAGCGCTTCCCGCCGTCGCCGGCTTCGAGCTGCGCCTTGAGCGCGGCCAGCTTGGCGAAGGGTGAATCCGGATCCGGCGCCCGCTCCCGCCGCGGCGGCCGCTGATCGGGCCGCGGACCCGCATGGCGCTGCTCGGCGCCGCGCTGATCGTCCCGGCGCTCCGGCCTGCCGCCCTCGAAGCGGTCGCGACGGGGGCCGCGATCCCGTCCCGGACGCGGTCCGCCGTCTCCGCCCTCGGCCGCCCGGCGGTGCTCCGGCCGACCGCCCTCGGGACGTCCCTGTCCCGGGTGCTGACCCTGCTGGCCACCGTCGCGGCCGCGGCCGGCGCCGCGGGGACGGTTCTGCGGACGCTGATGGGTCGGGCGCTGATGGCGCTGCAGGCGCCACACCTCGATCTGCGGCACCTCTGCGGTCGGCTCGCCGTCCGGGGGCGCGGTTTCCGACGCCGCCTCGGCGGTCACGTCGCCAGCCGCGTCGGCGGCCGCTTTGGCGACGGCCTCGGCCGGCTCAGACCCTGCCTCGCTCTCGGCCACGACGGGCGCCTCGGGCGCTTCGGCCGGCTGATCCACCTCGGCAGCGCCTGCCTCGGCCGGAGGCGTGTCCGCCGCCGGCTCCTCGACGGCCGCGATTTCGGTTTCCGGAGCCGGGATCTCGGCGGGGGACTCCTCGGCTCCGCTCGCGGAGACCTCTTCCGCGGAGGCGTGGGCCTCCTCGGCGGAGCCTTCGCCGCGCTCGGCCGCTTCCGAGGAGGCCTCGTCGTCGGTCGGTTCGGCGGCATCCGCCTGCGCGGTGACCGCCTCATCGGAGGCGGCCTCGGCGGCAGCCGCCGGTACGGCCGGCGCGGTGGCGGCGGCCGGGACGAGCGGCACGGTGATGGCCGGGCCGAGGCGCGCCTCGGAATTGTAGCCGAGCGACTTCAGGATCGAGGCGAAATCCTCGCCCGAGCAGCCGACCAGCGAGGTCATGCCGACGGTGGCCACGAAGCCGTCGCCGTCGGCGGTGCCGTCCGGCGGGGCGCCCGGCGTGGTGCCGGGCCGGTAGGCGATCGCCGGGCGGATCAGATCGGCGAGCCGCTCCAGGATGTCGACGCGCACGGCGCGCTCGCCGCTGACCCGGAAGCCGGCGGCGCGGTAGAGGCCCTTGGCGATCTCCCGATCGACCTTGATCGAGGTGCGGCCGGAACCGGCGAGATGCGCGATCTCGTCGAGGCCGCGCTGGTCGAGGCCGCCGTTGCGCAGGGCCCAGAGCTGGGCCGCGAGGGTGCGGGGCGCCGGCTTGAGCAGGGCCGGCAGGAAGATGTGATAGGCGCCGAACCGGACACCGTGGCGGCGCAGGGCCCCGCGGCCGTCCTGATCGAGGCTGCGCATCTCGTGCGCGACCTTCGAGCGCTCCAGCACGCCCAGCGCCTCGACCACCTGGTAGCCGATCCCCTTGGCGAGACCGGTGAGGTCGGCCGCGGTCTCGATCTCCATGAGCGGCCCGAGGAGGCGCACGATGGTGGCCTTCAGCCACGCGTCGAGGCGCGCTTCGACCTTCTCGCGATGGGCACCGGTCAGGCTGTCGTCCGCCAGCAGACGGATCTGCGGGGCGAACAGCTTCTCGCCGGGGGTGAGCTTGGCGACGGGCGCGCCGGTCCAGCGGATCGTGCCGTCGTGCGCGAGCACGAGGGTCGAATCGGCGGTGGCGCCGAACCGGTCGGCCCGCGCCTCGATCTCGCCGGCGAGCGCCTTCTCGGCGGCACTCCTCAGGGTCTTGGCTTCGTGCCCCTCAGCGCTGGCATCGGGAACGAACAGGAATCCGTGAAGGTGGCCGACATGCTGACCCTCGACGGTGACGTCACCGTCGGCGGTAATCTGGGCTTCGAGCATCGTGTTCTCTCTCAGGCGCCGCATCAGGACGCTTGTGCGCCGGTCGACGAAGCGGCTCGCGAGGCGTTCGTGCAGGGCGTCGGACAGCCTGTCCTCTACCCGACGCGTCTCGCCCTGCCAATGTTCTGGGTCGCGCAGCCAGTCGGGTCTGTTGGCGACGAACGTCCAGGTGCGTCCTTGGGCGATCCGACGGGACAGGGTGTCGATGTCGCCGTCGGTGCGGTCGATCATCGCCACCTGCTCGGCGAACCACGTGTCGGGGATCCGCCCGGCCATGCCCTTCATGAGGAATCGGTAGAGCTGGGCCACGAGGTCGGCATGCACCTGCGGGTGGACCTTGCGGTAATCCGGCACGCCGCAGGTGTCCCAGAGCCGCCGAACCGTGGCGGCGCTCCGCGCCATGTCGCGGATGTCCTCCTCCTTCATCAGGATCTCGAGGGCCTGCTGGTCCTCGCCCATGGGGGCGCGGGTCAGGCCCGATTCGCGCGGGTGCTCGTCGAGGCTCGCCTGCAGCGCCTCCAGGTTGCCGAACGCGAGATCCGGGTTGCGCCATTGCAGGATGCGCAACGGGTCGAAGTCGTGGCTCTCGAGGCGCTCCACCAGCTCGGGCTCGAAGGGCGGGCAGCGGCCGGTGGAGCCGAAGGTGCCGTCCGCGAGGTGCCGCCCGGCCCGGCCGGCGATCTGGCCCATCTCGGCGGGGGTGAGCTTGCGGAAGCGGGTGCCGTCGTACTTCCAGTTGGCCGCGAAGGCGACGTGGTCGACGTCGAGGTTGAGCCCCATCCCGACCGCGTCGGTGGCGACGAGGTAATCCACGTCGCCCGCCTGGTACATCTCGACCTGGGCGTTGCGCGTCCGGGGCGAGAGCGCGCCCAGCACCACCGCGGCGCCACCGCGCTGGCGGCGGATCAGCTCGGCGATGGCGTAGACCTCCTCGGCCGAGAAGGCGACGATGGCGGTGCGGCGGGGCAGACGCGAGAGCCGCTTCTCCCCCGCAAAGGTCAGCTGCGACAGCCGCGGCCGGGTGGTGGTGTGGACGTTTGGGATCAGGCTCTGGACCAGCGGCAGCACGGTCGAGGAGCCGATCAGCAGGGTCTCCTCCCGGCCGCGCACGTAGAGCAGGCGGTCGGTGAAAACGTGGCCGCGATCCATGTCGGCGGCGAGCTGGATCTCGTCGATCGCCACGAACGCCACGTCGAGGTCGCGGGGCATCGCCTCGATGGTGCAGATCCAGTAGCGCGGCCGGTCCGGTTTTATTTTCTCTTCCCCGGTCACCAGCGCGACCTTTTCCGGGCCGACCTTGGCGACGACGCGCAGGTAGACCTCCCGGGCGAGGAGCCGCAGGGGCAGCCCGATCATCCCGGTCGGGTGCGCGAGCATCCGCTCAATGGCGAGATGCGTCTTGCCGGTGTTGGTCGGCCCGAGGACTGCCGTGACGCCGCGGGCGCGGGCGTCTCGGGACAGCGAGCGGCTGGGCGAGGGGCGAAGCAAGGCGTCGATGGTCGGCGATTCCTTTGGACCGGAAGGCCGTCGCGGCGCCGGCAGGGCGCGGAGCGGGGGATGCTGGGGCGGCCGGTCGCGTCAGGGACGATAGGGCCGGATCGATCCTCCCCCATATGGGATGCCGCCGCCGCCAGGTCCAACCTGCGGCGTGATGAGCGGGTAGACGTCGATCTGCGTCGTCGGCGTGCCCGGCTGGGGCGCCACATCGGCGCAGAGCGTGTCGGGCATCGCCACAAGCGGGCCGCGGCGGTGCTCGACGATCTCGGCCGATGAGTAGGCGTCGCCGCCGCAGCCGGATTCCGCGGTGCCGGCGGTCAGCGGTCGCGCGGCGGCCGGGCCGCCGAGGACGGTCAGGGCGAGGGCGATTCGGAGGGCAGTCGGGCGCATCCGCGGATTATCGCGCGGCGGATGAAGATTTCGTCCACGGCCTCCGTCGCCGCTTCGCAGTGCCCGCGATGCAGTGGGAAACGAAGGGTCCAACCGGAAGCGGCTCAATCCACGCCTTCCACCAGCACCACCTCGCCGATCCCCGCCGGCCGGCGCTTCTCGATCGCGGCCTGATACTCGGGCGAGAAGTAGTAGGTGCGCGCCGCCTCGTAGGATTCGAATTCCAGCACGACGTTGCGCGGACGGGCCTCGCCCTCGAGCGCTTCGCTGCGGCCGCCCCGGACCAGCGGCTTGCAGCCGTACTTGCGCATGGCCTCGGAGGCCATGGCGGCGTAGTCCTTGTAGGCGTCCGGGTCGGTGACCGTCATCCGGACGATGATGTAGCCTTTGGGCACTGGCTGACCTCCCTGGCGCGGCGGACGCGCCGGGCGGAAGTGCCGGGAAAGCCGCCGCCGGTCAAACCGCCCTTACTGCCCGGCCAGGCTCGCCTGCGCGACGCTGCCGCCGGCGGCGCCGGCCGTCGCGGTCGTGGTCGGATTGCCGCCCTGGCTCCAGCGCGTGGCCTCGATGATGTTGGTGCCGATCGTGGTGAGCACGGAGATGCGCAGCGGGATCAGGACGCGCGTTCCCTCGACGGGGGCGAGCCAGACCGACATCTCGCGGTTCTCCTCCATGAACTTCACCCCCGGCCGGTCCGGGCGGTGGCCGGCCACCGCCTGATAGCGGGCGTTGCACACGAGAACTTGGCCGGCATAGCCGGGCTTCTGCACCGGGCGGGTCTCGGCGTAGCTGAGCACCACGTTGAAGCGGGTCGCGCCGTCGAAGACCGGCAGCGTCCGATTGCAATTCTCCGGATCGAGGGGCTCGCCGCGCCCCTGGGTTGGCATCAGCAGGGCACTCACCGGGTCGATGATGCCGCGCTTGTTGGCCGGAGTGACCGGCACGCGGTCCTGCATGTCGATGAGCGGCGGCGTGACCTCGGCCTGGACCACGTTCCCGTGCGCCAGGGCCATGCGCACCGCGATGCCGGAACTCGCCGTCTGCGTTGCGATGGCGAAGGCGCCGGGCTGCGGCGCGGCCGAGAAGCTCCCGGAGGCCCGGGCCGAGCCCTTGCCGCCGGTGATCGCGCCGACGAGGCCGGTGAGCACCGCCGACACGTCCATCGCGTAGCGGTCGCGGTCGAAGGATCCGGCGAGACGCGCCGTGCCGATCGGCAGGCCGGCGAGATTGATGCCGTAATCCACCGCCACGGTCGCGGCGGCCGGAGCGGCGCGTTTCCCGCGTGACCCGCGCGCGGCGGCATCGGCCGGGGCCGCGAGGGCCGCGACCGCGAGAAGGCTGCCCGCGAGGCACCCGACAGCGTGCTTCGTCACAGGCTTGATCATCCGACCGATTGGCGTGGCGCTCATGATCCGGATCGCATCCCAGGGCGGGCGGCCCAAGACACCCGCTCGAACACACCCTCTCGAACACCCGCTCGTCGGCATCCTCTCGACGCCCGGAGCCGGGAGAGGCACCTTCCTGCAGGTGGAAGAAGGCTATATCCCGGCATCGTGGTTAACAGACCGTTGGACGGCCGAGGCGCCGCCTCTGGCCGCCGGCACCTTGACGCGGCGCGGCTTTGTCACCTATAGGCTCGCGCCTTCAACAGGACTCCGCCGGACCTGGAACACGCAATGGGCGCCGCCCGCTGCGACGATGATCGCGCCGGTCGCGATCGGGTCTATTCGGACGGAACGAGACGGGATCGTTTTTTATCATGGCGCGCCGCTGCGAACTCACCGGCAAGGCCGTTCAGGTCGGCCACCTCGTGAGCCACTCGAACCGCAAGACCAAGTGCCGGTTCCTGCCGAACCTGTGCAACGTCACCCTCCAGTCCGACGCGCTCGGCAAGCGGGTGCGCCTGCGGGTCACCGCGCATGCCCTGCGCTCGGTGGAGCACCGCGGCGGCCTCGACGCCTTCCTGATCAAGGCCGGCGAGGGCGACCTGTCGCAGACCGCGCGCCTCCTGAAGCGCGAGATCCACAAGAAGCTCGCCGAGGTCCCGGCCGCCGCGGCCTGAGGCTTCGGGCTTCACGCCCCTCATCGGACGGTTTAAGCCGCCGTGGCCATCGAGGCCGCGGCGGTTTCCGCTTGCGTGCGGTACGTCGCCGGATCCGGGCGGCCCAGTGGCGCCTTCATCCTGAGGTGCCCATGCCGGGCGGCCTCGAACGAGGGCTCCAGGTTTCTCAGTTTCTCCTGAAGGCCTCGTTCGAGGCTTCGCTGCGCTCCGACACCTCAGGATGAGGTTCTGGATGAGACGGGCCTGAGGCCTGAGAAGGTCCGCGAAGCCCGGCGGGCCGTCAGCGCCGGCCGCCCGCCGCGCGCAGCATCCGGCCCGTCGGCGCCGGCGCGCCGTCCTCCTCGAACAGCTCGGCCAGCTTCTCGGTCATCGCCCCGCCGAGCTCCTCGGCGTCGATGATCGTCACCGCGCGGCGGTAGTACCGGGTCACGTCGTGGCCGATGCCGATGGCGAGGAGCTCCACGGGCGAGCGCGTCTCGATCTCCTCGATCATCCAGCGCAGGTGCCGCTCGAGGTAGTTGCCGGCATTCACCGACAGGGTCGAATCGTCCACCGGCGCGCCGTCGGAGATCACCATCAGGATCTTGCGCTGCTCCGGCCGGCCGAGCAGGCGTTTGTGCGCCCAGTCGAGCGCCTCGCCGTCGATGTTCTCCTTGAGCAGCCCCTCGCGCATCATCAGCCCGAGGTTTTTGCGCGCGCGCCGCCAGGGTGCGTCGGCCGACTTGTAGACGATGTGGCGCAGGTCGTTCAGGCGACCGGGATTCGGCGGCTTGCCGGCGGCGAGCCACGCCTCGCGGCTCTGGCCGCCCTTCCAAGCACGGGTGGTGAAGCCCAGGATCTCCACCTTCACGCCGCAGCGCTCCAGCGTCCGGGCCAGGATGTCGGCGCAGGTCGCCGCCACGGTGATCGGCCGGCCGCGCATCGAGCCCGAATTGTCGAGCAGCAGCGTGACCACCGTGTCGCGGAAATTGGTGTCCTTCTCCTGCTTGAAGGACAGCGGCTGGTAGGGATCGATGACCACGCGCACGAGCCGCGCCGGATCGAGCTGACCCTCTTCCAGATCGAAATCCCAGGCGCGGTTCTGCTGCGCGAGCAGACGCCGCTGCAGCCGGTTGGCGAGGCGCCCGACCACGCCCTGCAGATGGGAGAGCTGCTTGTCGAGGTAGGAGCGCAGGCGCGACAGCTCGTCGGCGTCGCACAGCTCCTCGGCGTGGATGACCTCGTCGAACCGGGCGTTGAACACCCGGTACTCGGGCCCGCGCGCCTCGTTGCCTTGTCGCTGCGGCGGGCGCGACGCCTCGGAGGCCTCCTCGGACTCGGCATCCTCGGCCTCCTCCGGCAGTTCGCCCGAGGGGGCGTCGGCGGATTCCTGGGCGCCGTCCTCGATCTCGTCGGAGGCCTCCTCAGAGGTCTCGATCTCGGCGCGCTCGCCCTGGCTCTTCTCCTCCGAATCGCCCTCGCTGGGGTTCTGCTCGTCGTCCTGGGCGTCGTTCTCGTCGTCGTTCTCGTCGTCCTCGGCGTCGAACGGCGTCTCGTCCGACATGTCCAGCGAGGTGAGGAGGTCGCGCACCGAGCGGGCGAACTTGCGCTGGTCCTCGATCGAGCCGAGCAGCCCGTCGAGGTTCGGGCCGGCCTTGGCCTCGATATGCTCGCGCCACAGCTCAACGATCTTGGTGGCGGCCTCCGGCGGCTTCTGACCGGTCAGCCGCTCGCGCACCATCAGGGCGACGGCGTCCTCCATCGGGGCATCGGCCCGGTCGGTGATGGTCTCGTACTTGCCGCCGCGGTGGTAGCGGTCCTCCAGCATCGCCGAGATGTTGCTGGCGACGCCTGCCATCCGCCGCGAGCCGATCGCCTCGACCCGGGCCTGCTCGACGGCGTCGTAGACCGCCCGGGCGGCGCTGTTCTCGGGGGCGAGGCGGCGGTGGACGGCCACGTCGTGGCAGCCGAGGCGCAAAGCCATGGCGTCGGCATTGCCGCGCAGCACCGCGACGTCCTGCGCCGAGAGCTTGCGCGGCGGCTCGGGCAGGCGGGCCTTGTCGCCGGTGAGCGCCGGCCGGTCGGTCGCGTAGGTGACCTCGACCTCGGAGCGCCGGGCGATGGCGCGCAGGCACCCGGCCACCGAGCGCTTCAGGGGCTCGGCCACGGGTTCGCGGCGCTCGCCGGGCTTGCGGTTGGAGATGGACATCAGCGCTACCGGTCGTCCTCGAACGCGAAGGGGCGGTTCAGGATCTCGTCCCAGGTGTAGGGACAGTCCGCGGGCAGGGATTTGAGCGCGCGCTTCATCTCGCGGGCGGCCCGGATTCGAGCGAGCCTGAAACCCTCCGAGATGGCCTCGACGATCCGCGACTGGAGGCCGGGATTCATGCGCAACTGCTTGTCGATCCGCACTCGCTGCTCTGCGATCGTCAGCGACCAGCTTCGGCTGCGCCGCTCGGGCTGATGGTCCCACGTGAGGGCATGGGCCAGCAGCACATCGATCGCGCTTTCAAGCTTGTCGTATTGCTCCGAGCCCACGTCGCTCAGCTCCTCGGCGATGTTGTCGAGGTCGAGCGCGTCCACCCGGCCGGCGCGAAGCAGCGCCACCTGCTCCTGAACCCAGGTGTAGAGATCGTCCGCGTAGCGAGTCCGCACCCGTGCGTGCGCAGTCGCCGGAGCGTCCTCGCGCGTCGGGGCCGGATGCGCCATCGCGTCCTCCATGCGGGTCAGCTCAGCGCGACGTTCACCGCGCTCTCGGGCAGCTCCTTGCCGAAGGCGCGCTGGTAGAACTCGGCCACCAGCGTCCGCTCCAGTTCGTCGCACTTGTTGAGGAAGGTCACCCGGAAGGCGAAGCCGACATCCTTGAAGATGTCGGCGTTCTCCGCCCAGGTGATCACCGTGCGCGGGCTCATGACGGTCGAGAGGTCGCCGTTCATGAAGGCGTTGCGGGTGAGATCCGCGACCCGCACCATGCGGTTGACGATGTCGCGGCCCTGGTCACCCCGGTAATGGGTCGCCTTCGAGAGCACGATGTCGACCTCGCGGTCGTGCGGCAGGTAGTTCAGTGTGGTGACGATCGACCAGCGGTCCATCTGGCCCTGGTTGATCTGCTGCGTGCCGTGATAGAGGCCCGACGTGTCGCCGAGGCCCACCGTGTTGGCCGTGGCGAACAGCCGGAAGGCCGGGTGCGGGCGGATCACGCGCTTCTGATCGAGGAGCGTCAGGCGGCCCGACAGCTCCAGCACGCGCTGGATCACGAACATCACGTCCGGTCGGCCGGCATCGTATTCGTCGAACACCAGCGCGACGTTGTTCTGCAGCGCCCAGGGCAGGATGCCGTCCTGGAACGCGGTGACCTGCTTGCCGTCCTGGAGGACGATCGCGTCCTTGCCGACGAGGTCGATGCGCGAGACGTGGCTGTCGAGGTTGATGCGGATGCACGGCCAGTTCAGCCGGGCCGCGACCTGCTCGATATGGGTCGACTTGCCGGTGCCGTGATAGCCGGTGACCATCACGCGGCGGTTGCGGGCGAAGCCGGCGAGGATCGCGAGCGTCGTCTCCCGGTCGAAGATGTAGTCGGGATCGAGATCCGGCACGTGCTCCTCGGCCTCGGCATAGGCCGGGACCTTGAGGTCGAGGTCGATGCCGAAGACATCGCGGACGGAGACGGTGCGGTCGGGCAGCGCGGCGGGCGTAGCGTCAGAGAGCATTCGGAACCTCGTGAGGCGCGGGCGCTCCACTGCCAAACAGTGAAGCATCCGCGCGGAAGAACGTCGAGCCGGGCCTCCGCGGCGGGGCGGAGCCATCCTTAAACGGCGGCGCGCTCGCGCGCCACCGACCGGCATGGATCCCATATAGGGTCCCGTCGCGCGGTTTTCCCTATCCTGGGATTGAACCGGCGTGCATCCTTCGTGCCGTTCAGCAGAGTCCGGCCGCGCGCAGGACGTCGTGGGCGCGGATGATGTCGCGCAGCCGCTCCTCGAAGGAGCGGTCGCCGCCATTGGCGTCGGGGTGGAACCGCTTCACCAGAACCTTGTACTGCGCCTTGATGGCGGCCGAATCGGCGTTCTCCTCGAGTCCCATCACGTCGAGGGCGCGGCGCACCGTCGCCGAGTGTTTGGGCTTGCGCGGCTCCTCGGGCTGGCGGGCGCGCCGGCGCGCGTCGCCGACACCCTCGCCGCGCAGGATGCCGAGCGGATCGACATACGCCCAGTCGCGGACAGGCTCGTCCGCCGGCTTGGCCTCGCCGGTCCGGTTCACGCCCATCGCCCAGGTCGGGCGATGCCCGATGATCGCGTCCTTCTGGTAGGCCTGCACGGCGGCGTCGTTCATGCCGTCGAAGTAGTTGTAGGTGGCGTTGTAGGCGCGGACATGGTCGATGCAGAAGCGCCAGTACTGGCCCTCCGCCTTCCGACCCTTCGGCGCCCGGTACAGGCCCGGCTGCGTGCAGCCCGGACTCTCGCAGACGCCCTCGGCCGCAGCCTTCGGCTCGTCGCAGGATGGCTTGATCCGGATGCTGTCGAACAGGCGCGAGTTGAGATCCATGACGGGCCGATTATGAGGGGGCGGACCTGAGACACAAGGGCACCGGGCCTGATGACGCATGCGCGAGATCGGGCTTGACGGGCACCCACGAACACGACGCGAGGGCACGATGGCGGACGGTGCGGGCGCGGGCGGCACCCTGCGGGACTGGATGGAGGCGCGGCTGCGCGAGCAGCTCGCGCCGGCGCGCCTCGACGTGATCGACGAGTCGCATCTGCATGCCGGCCATGCCGGGGCACGGCCGGGGGGCGAAACCCATTACCGGCTCGACATCGTCGCGTCGGCTTTCGAGGGCAAGAGCCGCGTCGAGCGGCACCGCTTGGTGAACGCGCTTCTGGAGGATGCGTTCAAGCGCGGCCTCCACGCCCTCGCGCTCCGGGCCCGGACGCCGGCCGAGGCCGCCTGAGCCCGCCCGCGGTCTTCCGCTGTGCGGCCCGGGTTCGAGAGGTGACGCCATCGTCGCGCGCGCAGCCAAGCCAGCCGGTCGGCGCCACGGAGCGTGTCGCTGCGCTCCACTGAGACGCTTCGCTGCGCGCGCGATAACGGGACAGATCGCTCCGGCAGCGGAGGGTGATCGGGACGGGGAGCACGAACGCGATATGGTGATGCGGGCAACGATCTGCACCGGCTCGGTCGTCGGCCCTGCACCCGATGAGCAGGCGCGGCGTGCCTCCGCTAGCGTGCCGGGGAGGCCGCCATGCCCCTGCGCGTGACCCCACGCATCGCCATCGACGATGACGAGATCGAGCTGTCCTTCATGCGCGCCTCGGGCGCCGGCGGACAGAACGTCAACAAGGTCGAGACCGCGGTCCAGCTCCGCTGGCCGGCCCTGGACTCGCCCTCCGTGGACGACCGCGTCAAGGCGAACCTCGTGCGGCTGGCCGGACGGCGAATGACCAAGGACGGCGTCCTCGTCCTAGCGGGCCAGCGGCACCGGACGCAGGAGCGCAACCGGGCGGACGTCCTGCAGCGCCTCGTCGATCTCGTGGCCGAGGCCGCCAAGCCGCCGCCGCCGATCCGCCGGCCGACGAAGCCCACCCGGGGCTCGCAGGAGCGGCGCATCGGCGCCAAGAAGAACCGCGCCACGATCAAGCAGGGCCGGGGCAGCGTCCGGGATTCGGACGGCTGAGCGGCCCCGGCTCGTCGGTTCCGCTCAGTGGATCGCGTCGATCACCTTGGCCTTCGGGCTCGCGTCGGGCGCGGGCGCCGAGCCCGCCACCAAGGTGCTGCCCGGCTTCGCGACGGTGAGGGCGATGGCGATCAGCGCCAGGATGGCGGCGAGCGCCGCCGGGAACAGGAACGCCGATTCGCCGTAGCGCATGTCGAGCAGACCGCCCAGCACCGCGCCGGTGCTGAGGCCGGCCCAGAGCGGCGCCTGGATCCAGAAGGAGGGCGCCACCGTGCCGAGCAGCAGGTTGGCGCAGCCCGTGCCGAAGCGCACGACCGCGCCGGTGACGTAGGTCAGCGCCAGGGAGCGACCGCCCTCGTCCTGGAGCGTGGCGTTCTGGAGCCCCAGAGCCAGCACGATCGGGTAGGCGTGCAGCGGGTAGGCGAAGGTGCCCCAGGGCATCAGCAACCCGCCGGCGAGCAGCAGCGCCTGCAGGGTCAGCAGGACGGCCAGGCGCCAGCGTCCGACCCAGGCGGCGATCAGGGTGCCCAGGAAGGCGCCGAAGCAGAAGACGCTGATGGTGCTGGCAACGCGCGTGACGTTCTCCCAGTCGGCATTGGCCACCGCGACGCCGAAGCGCGTCGTGTTGCCCGACATGAACGACATGAACAGCTGCGAGAATTCCAGGAAGCCGATGGAATCGGCGCAGCCCGCCAGGGTGGCGAGCGCGATGGCGAAGGGAATCCGCGTGCGCGGATCGGCCGGAAAGGAGCGGTCCGCCGGCGGATCGGGCTTCCGCTCGGGCGCGTCCGCCCCTGTCCTGCTGCCGTAATTCGCCATGCTGATCCCCCGATTCAGCGGCCGCGCCTGTCGCAGCCGACTGACAATGGACGAACAGCAAAGCAGTTTCATGCTGCTGTGCGGCGCAACACAACGACGCGCCCCGGCACTGGACGGCGGGCCTCGCGCCGGACGTCGGCGGCCCGCAATGTCAGGATCGCGAGGCCGGCTGCGGCGGCCGCCGCCGCGACATGGGCATCGGCGTGGGCGTAGCGGCCATCCGGACCCAGGGCGGCGCCAGTCCCGTCGTGGGACTGTACCGTGAAGGCGGCGAGGCCCCCCGGCCGCAGCACGCGGCCCATCTCGGCCAGGACGGGGCCGAGATCGGCCACGTAGATCAGGACGTCAGCGGCGAGGCAGAGATCGGCGGAGACCGCCGGCTCACCGACCAGGAACGCGGTCAGCTCCCCCTCGACCAAGCGATCGTAGAGCGGTCGCGCGTTCTGGAGCTTGGCCCGGGCCAGGGCCAGCATGCCGGGCGAGAGATCGACCCCGGCGAGATGACCGACCCGGTCGCGGATCGCCGCGCCCATCAGGCCGGTGCCGCAGCCGAGATCGAGTGCCGTTGCGAAATGCGGGGGCTCGGGCGGGAGCGCGTCCCGGACGAGGTCCGGGCCGACATAGCCCAGGCCCTCGACCAGATGGCGCTCGAAGCGCGGCGCGTAGCCGTCGAACAGAGCCCTGACATAGGCGGGGGAGAGGGCCGGGAGGCCGTCGCTGCTGCCCAGGCGCACGAGGTGCGCCCGCACGCCGAGGGTGTCGTCCGGGTCGATGTCGAGGGCGCAGGCATAGGCCCGGGCCGCCGCGGCCCGCAGGTCCGGATCGCCGCCGGGCTCGGCCAAGCCTTCCCGGGCCCGGCCGAGGAGCAGCCAGGCGGGCGCGTAGCGGGGGGCGATCTCCAGGGCCTGCTCGGCGAGATCCGCCGCCCCGGCATGGTCGCCCTCCGCCAGACAGGCTTCCGCGTAACGATAGCGGCGATCGGCGAGGAGATCGCCGGAACTGAGCTGCGAGGCCATGCGTCTGCCGGATCCGGGGCGCCTATATATCGGGGCTTCCGCCGGACTCCACCGGTAGCACGGGCCCGATGCCGATACGCGCCAGCGATCTCCTGACCCTGACCCGCGAGGGTCTCTACTGCCCGCTCGGGCGCTTCCACGTCGATCCGACCTGGCCGGTGGAGCGCGCGCTGATCACGCACGGCCATGCCGACCATGCCCGGTCGGGCCACGGCCACGTCCTGGCGACCCCCGAGACCCTGCGGATCATGGCGGTGCGCTACGGCGCGGATTTCTGCCGCCAGCGGCAGGAGGCGCGGCTTGGCGAGTCCATCCGCATCGGTGAGGTCACCGTTCGCTTCGCGCCGGCCGGACACGTGCTCGGCTCCGCGCAGATCGCCATCGAGCGGGACGGTGTCCGGGTGGTGGTCTCGGGCGACTACAAGAGGGCGCCGGACCCGACCTGCCTGCCCTTCGAGGTGGTGCCCTGCGACGTGTTCATCACCGAGGCGACCTTCGGCCTGCCGGTGTTCACGCATCCCGACACGCGCGGCGAGGTCCGCAAGCTCCTCGACTCGGTGGCGCTGTTCCCGGAACGCGCCCACATCGTCGGCGCCTACGCGCTCGGGAAGGCGCAGCGGGTCATGGCGCTGCTGCGCGAGGAGGGCTGGGACCGGCCGATCCACCTGCACGGCGCCATGGAGAAGCTGACCGCCCTCTACAAGGACGAGGGTGTGCCGCTGGGCGACACGCCGAAGGTGGTGGCTGCCGAGCGCAAGGATCTGCACGGGGCGATCGTGCTCTGCCCGCCCTCGTCGATCCAGGACCTGTGGTCGCGCAAATTCCCCGACCCGGTGACCTGCTTCGCCTCGGGCTGGATGCGCGTGCGCGCCCGCGCCCGCCAGAAGGGCGTCGAGCTGCCGATGGTCATCTCCGACCATTCCGACTGGCCGGACCTGTGCCGCACCATCCGCGAAACCGGCGCCGAGGAGGTCTGGGTCACGCATGGCCAGGAGGACGCGCTGGTCCACTGGTGCGGGACGCAGGGCATCCGGGCGAAGCCACTGCACCTGCTGGGCTACGGCGACGACGGCGAGACCGAACCCGGCATCGAGGCGGAGGCGGCCGCGTGAACGACTTCGCCCATCTCCTCGACCGCCTCGCCTACGAGCCGCGCCGCAACGCGAAGCTGCGCATGCTCCAGGATTACTTCGCGCGCACGCCCGATCCCGAGCGCGGCTTCGCGCTCGGCGCCATGACCGGCACGCTGAGCTTCCGGGAGGCCAAGCCGGCGCTGATCCGCGGGCTCGTGGAGGCGCGGATCGACCCGGTGCTGTTCCGGCTCTCGCACAACTACGTCGGCGATCTCGCCGAGACCACGGCGCTGATCTGGCCGGGCCCGGCAGAGGCGACGCGGGAGCCCGGGCCCGGCCACAACAACCCGCCGCCCCACGTCCCGACCCTGGCCGAGGTCGTCGAAACCCTCGCGACCATCCCGAAGCGCGAACTGCCCGGCCATCTCGCCGACTGGCTCGACGCCCTCGACGAGACCGGACGCTGGGCGCTCCTGAAGCTTGTCACCGGCAACCTGCGGGTCGGCGTCTCGGCCCGTCTCGCCAAGACCGCGGTCGGCGCTCTGGGCGGTCACGACGCCGATGCGGTGGAGGAGGTCTGGCACGGGCTGACCCCGCCCTTCGAGACCCTGTTCGCCTGGGTCGAGGGCCGGGCCGAGCGGCCCGAGACCCTCAACCCGGCCCCGTTCCGGCCGCCGATGCTGTCGCACCCGATCGAGGAGGAAGCCGATCTCGAGAAGCTGGAGGCGGAGGCGTTCTCGGCCGAGTGGAAATGGGACGGCATCCGCGTCCAGCTCGTCGGCGGTCGCGACCGGGCCGGCCATCAGGTCGGGAAAGTCTATTCCCGCACCGGCGAGGACATCACTGGGGCGTTCCCGGATCTGGCCGAGGCGATCACCTTCACGGGCGCGCTCGACGGCGAGCTTCTGATCCTGCGCGAGCGGCGGGTGCAGTCGTTCAACGTCCTGCAGCAGCGCCTGAACCGGAAGGCGGTCACGGCCAAGCTCCTGGAGGAGTTCCCCGCCCATGTGCGGGCCTACGACCTCCTCACCCTGGAGGGCGACGACCTGCGGGCCGAACCATTCGCAACGCGCCGGGAGAAGCTGGAAGCCCTCGTCACGCGCCTCGACCACGGACGGATCGACATCTCGCCGCTGGTGCCCTTCGCGGATTGGGAGGCGCTGGCCGCCGCCCGGGCCGATCCGGCTTCCGTCGGCGCCGGCGAGGATGCCGACGCCATCGAGGGCGTGATGCTCAAGCGCCTCAACAGCCCCTACCTGCCGGGCCGGCCGAAGGGGCCGTGGTGGAAGTGGAAGCGCGAGCCGCACATCGTCGACGCGGTGATGATGTACGCCCAGCGCGGGCACGGGAAGCGCTCGTCCTTCTACTCGGACTACACGTTCGGCGTCTGGCGCGCGGCTCCGGAGGGCGGGGACGAGCTGGTGCCGGTGGGCAAGGCCTATCACGGCTTCACCGACGCCGAGCTCGCCAAGCTCGACCGTTACGTCCGCAACAACACCACCAAGCGCTTCGGCCCGGTACGCGAGGTCGCCCACGGACGGGAGGCGGGGCTCGTCCTGGAGATCGCGTTCGAAGGGGTGCAGCGCTCGACCCGGCACAAGTCGGGCGTGGCGATGCGCTTTCCGCGGGTCAGCCGCATCCGCTGGGACAAGCCGCCCGCGGAGGCGGACCGGATCGACGTGCTGGAACGGATCCTCGCCCGCGGCGAGCGCGAGGTCGCGCCGGGCGCGACGCTGCTGGAGAAGAGCGCATGAGGCAGGGCAAGATCGGTCCGGTGGAGATCCTGGCCTCCGGCCGGATCGAGCGTCATGCCAGCGGGCGCCTCACCATCGCGACCGCCGGACAGGGATTCACGGACTTTTCCGGCGCGGTCGCGGACTTCGTGCGCGCGAGCGGCATCCGCGACGGCTTGGTCACGGTGTTCTGCCGGCACACATCGGCCTCGCTCACCATCCAGGAAAATGCCGATCCGGACGTGCAGACCGACCTGATGACCGCACTGGATGGGTTCGCGCCGCGCAACGCCGGCTACGTCCACGGGGCCGAAGGGCCCGACGACATGCCCGCCCATATCCGCACGCTGGTCACCGATTCGGCACTCAGCATCCCGCTGGTCGAGGGACGGCTCGCGCTGGGCACGTGGCAGGGCATCTACCTCATCGAGCACCGCGACCGGCCGCACCGGCGGGAGATCGTGCTGAGTGCCGTCGGCGCCTGACCCGTCGGTCCCGTCATCGCTGCACGCGCCCGGACGGCGGCGGTGCTCGAACCCGGTCTCAAGCCCGCAACACTCCGTCACACACGGCCGGTTAACCATAGTGGGCGCTTATGCTTCCCCGTCGGATCGGTTTCTGCCGGTCTCACGGACGGAGACCCCGATGAGCCTCTACGACGCGCTCTCGAATTCGATTTCCGGCGCCTCGGCGCAGTCGCTGGCGCTCAACAACATCTCCGGGAACATCGCCAACACCCAGACGGCGGGGTTCAAGACCACGGAGACGAGCTTCGCCGACATGCTGGCGCAGTCGGCGAAGGCTCCGCAGCAGGCCGGGGGCGTGGCGACGAGCACCCGCAACAGCCTGAACATCCAGGGCACGGTGCAGTCGACCAGCGTGCCGACCAACCTCGCCATCTCGGGCAACGGCTACTTCATCGTCCGCGAGAATACCGGGACGGATCAGAGCCCGACCTTCACCGGCGAGACCGGCTACACGCGGCGCGGCGACTTCTCGGCGGATGCGAACGGCTACCTCGTCAACGGCGCGGGCTATTACCTGTTCGCCGGGCCATCCGCGACGGCGCCCGTCACGGTTCCCACCGGCGCGAACACGCTGGCCAGCCTCGCCGTCTCGCCGGCCGGCACCCTGACCGGCACCAAAGCGGATGGCAGCACCCTGCCGCTGGGCGCGCTGACGCTCGCGCAGTTCGGCCAGCAGGACAACCTGACCGGGCTCGACGGCGGGACCTACGTGGCCAACGGCCAGTCCGGGACGCCGAGCTACGGCCTCAACGGCGCGACCGTGACAGCCAGCGCCGTGGAGCAGTCGAACGCCAGCATCACCGACCAGTTCTCGAAGATGATCGAGACGCAGCAGGCCTACACGGCCAACACCAAGGTCATGAGCGCCGCGGACCAGATGCTGCAGGACGCCATCGCGATGTACGCCTGAGCCGGCCGCGCGTCACAGCACCTTCAGCGGGTCCTTCTCGGGCGGCGGCGGCGCCACGTCGGCGCGGTTCCACCAGCCGCCGCCCAGCGCCACGAACAGGGCCGCGGTGTCGCCATACTGGGTGGCGCGCGCGCCCGCCGAGGTGACCAGGGCCGAGAGGTAGCCCTGCTGGGCGATCAGGACCTGCGAGGAGGTGATCGCGCCCGCGGTGTACTGCTTGCGGATCAGCCCGAGGCTCTGATTGGTGGCGCTCACCGCGGCATCGGCCGCGGCCACCGCCTTGGCGTCGGCCTGAAGCGCCCGCAGGGCGTCGGCGACGTTCTGGAAGGCGGTGATCACCGTCGCCTTGTACTGCGCCTGCGCCTGCGTCAGCGATTCCTCCGACGCGCGCTGACGCCGGAACAGGGTGCCGGCATCGAAGATCGGTGCCGTCGCCTGCCCGATGATCGTGAAGAACGCCGCGCCCGGATTGGTCACCTGCGCGATCCGCGTCGCGCTGGAGCCGCCCGTGGCCGTGAGACTGAACTGCGGCAGGCGGTTGGCCACCGCGACGCCGACATTGGCGCTCGCCTCCTGCACCAGCGCCTCGGCTGCCTTCACGTCGGGCCGCTGCTGGACCAGCCGCGAGGGCAGGCTCACCGGCAGCTTGGTCGGCAGGCGCAGGGCGGCCAGGTCGAAGGTCTCGCTGACCTCGTCGGAGGGCAGCCGGCCGGCGAGTGCCGTGAGCAGGTTGCGCTGCTGGGCCAGGGCCTTCTCCAGCGGCGGCAGCAGCTGCTGCGACAGCGCCAGCGCGGCCTGTTGCTGGATGACGTCGGCGCCGGCGATCTGCCCCAGGGAGAGCTGCTTGTTGTAGAGCTGCAGAACTTCGGTCTGGGCCTGGATCACCTTGCGGGTGGCGTCGATCTGCGCCCGCAGCGCCGCCTCCTGGATGGCGGCGGCGACGACGTTGGCGGTCAGGCTCAGATAGGCCGCCTCGAGCTGGAAGCGCTGGTTCTCGGTGGTGGCCTCCAGGGACTCGATCTGGCGGCGATTCCCGCCGAACACGTCCGGATTGTACGAGACCACCGCCTGCGGCGTGGCGAGGCTGTAGAGATAGTTGGTCTGATTGTTGAGCGGCGATTGCAGGTCGAGGCCGGGGGCGAGGTTGCCCTGGATCTGCGGTGTCGCGGTCAGGCTCGGGTAGAGCGTGCCCTTCTGGGCAAGCACGTTCTGCTGCGCCACCCGCAGCGAGGCCTGGGCCGCCTCCAGCGTCGGGTTGTTGGCCAGCGCCTGCTCGACGACCCGGTTCAGCGCCTTCGAGTGGAACAGCGTCCACCACTGGCCCGGGATGTCGGCGCCCGAGACGAAGCTCTGGTCGGCCGAGCCGCCCTGCCGGGTCCGGATCTTGTCGGCGGCCGACGGGTTCCTCAGCGGCTCCTTGGTGTAGCGGCTGACCGGCGGATCCTCCGGCGGCACGAAGTTCGGGCCGACCGCGCAGGCCGACAGGGCCAGGGAGGCCGTCAGCCATGCGGCCGCCCGTCCGCACCTGTTCGGCCCAAAGCTCACCATTCCGCCCCCGAAAGCCTCACCCTGGTAGAGCGGCGCGGCGCGCATCCAAGTCAATGCAACTGTCCCCAGGTCGCGCGCGCGGCACAGGCGTTGTGGCCCCCCTGCAACGCGTTGCCCCGGCTTCCTGGGTCGGCTCACGCGGCGACCTGATGCTCAGTCCGCGCCCGTGCGTCCGGGTTCGGGCGGCGCCGCGAGAACAGCGAGATCAGCACCGGCACGACCACGAGGATCAGGTTCGGCGCCAGGATGATGCCGCCGACCACCACGAGCGCCAGCGGCTTCTGCACCTGCGAGCCGATGCCGGTGGAGACCGCCGCCGGCAGCAGGCCAACGCAGGCCGCCACGCAGGTCATCATAACCGGGCGCATGCGCACCACGGCGGCCTGCCAGACCGCCTCCTGCTTCTTCCAGCCCTCGTCGAGGAGCTGGTTGTAGTAGGCCAGCAGGATCACCCCCTCCATGGTCGAGATGCCGAACAGCGCGATGAAGCCGATCGCCGCCGAGATCGAGAACGGCGTGCCGGTCAGGAACAGCGCGAAGATGCCGCCGATCATCGCCATCGGGATCACCGACAGGGTCAGCAGCATGTCGGCCACCGACGAGAAGTTGATATACAGGAGCAGCGCGATCAGCAGCAGCGTGAGCGGCACCACGAGGCTGAGCCGGGCCGCCGCCTCCTTCAGGTTGGTGAACTGCCCGACCCATTCCAGGCGGTAGCCCGGCGGCAGGTCCACGGCGTCGGCGACCTTGCGCTGAGCTTCGAGGACGGCGCTGCCGAGGTCGCGGCCGCGCACCGAGAACTTCACCGGGATGTAGCGCTCCTGGTCCTCGCGGTAGATGAACGAGGCGCCCGAGACGAGGTCGACGTCGGCGATCTCGGAGAGCGGTACCTGGATCACGCCGCCATTGGGGTTCTGCGCCCCCACCGCGATGTTGCGGATCCCGGCCAGCGACGAGCGGTACTCCTTGGCGAGCCGCACCCGCATGGGGAAGTGGCGGTCCGAGCCGTACTCGTAGAGGTCGCCCGCGGTCTGGCCGCCGATCGCCGCCTGGATCGTGGTGTTCACGTCGCCGATCGACAGGCCGTAGCGGGCGGCCTTGTGGCGGTCGACGTCGATCCGGACCGTCGGCTGGCCGAGGGATTCGAACACCGACAGATCGGTGACGCCCTGGACGGTGGCCAGCGCCGCCTTGACCGCATTGGCGGTCTTGGTGAGCTGCGCGAGGTCGTTGCCGTAGATCTTGACCGAGTTCTCGCCCTTAACGCCCGAGGCGGCTTCCTGGACGTTGTCCTCGATATATTGGGAGAAGTTGAACTCGATGCCGGGAAATTCGGATGCCAGCTGCTTGCTCAGGTCCTGGATCAGCGTCTCCTTGTCGAGGCCCTTCCGCCACTGATCGATGGGCTTGAGCGGCGCCAGGAACTCGACGTTGAAGAATCCGGTGGCGTCGGTGCCGTCGTTCGGGCGGCCCTGGTGCGACAGGACGGTGGTGACCTCCGGAACCTCCTGGAAGATCTTGCGCATGCGCTGGACGTAGGCATTGCCGGCCTCCAGCGAGATCGAGGACGGCATCGTCCCGCGCACGTAGAGGTTGCCTTCCTCGAGCCGCGGCAGGAATTCCAGGCCGAGATTGCGGGCCGTCAGTCCCGAGACCAGCAGCACCGCCAGCATCACGGCGAGCGCCAGGACCCGGTTGCGCAGACCGAAGGCCAGCACGCGCTCGTGGCCGACGCGCAGCACCCGCACGATCAGCGTGTCGCGCTCTTCCAGGTTCTTGGGCAGCATCAGGGCGGAGAGCGCGGGCGAGACCGTGAAGGTCGCGAGCAGGCCGCCGAGCAGCGCGTACGCGTAGGTCTTGGCCATGGGTCCGAAGATGTGACCCTCGACGCCGGTCATCGTGAACAGCGGCAGGAAGCCGACGATGATGATCGTCGCCGAGAAGAAGATCGCCCGGTTCACCTCGCGGCCGGCGACCGCGATCGTGCCCAGCCGCCCGGTCAGGCCGCCCGGCGGGACCTCGCCCTTCACGTGGTCGGGCTCGGCGATGTGGCGGAACACGTTCTCGACCATGATCACGGTGGCGTCGACGATCAGGCCGAAATCGATCGCGCCAAGCGACAGGAGGTTCGCCGAATCGCCGCGGATCACCAGGATCAGGATCGCGAAGCCGAGGGCGAACGGGATCGTCGCCGCCACGATGATCGCGCTGGTGAGCGAGCCGAGGAACAGCCACTGCACCACGAAGACCAGCACCACGCCGAAGACGAGGTTGTGCATCACCGTGTGGGTGGTTGTGTGGATCAGGCCGGAGCGGTCGTAGATCCGCTCGATCTTCACGTCGGGCGGCAGGATCGTGGAGCTGTTGATCTTGTCGATCTCGGCCTCGACCCGCTCCAGCGTCGGCAGGCTCTTGCCGCCGCGGGTCATGAGCACGATGCCCTCGACGATGTCGCGCTGGTCGTCGTGGCCGACGATGCCGAGGCGCGGGGCGTTCGACACCCGCACCTCCGCCACGTCCCGCACCAGCACCGGGGTGCCGTTGACGAGGCTGATCATCGTATCCCGGATGTCGTCCATGTCGCGGATCAGGCCGATGCCGCGCACCACCGCCGATTGCTGGCCGACATTCAGCGTCTGGCCACCGACGTTGATCGAGGCGTTGTTCAGCGCGTTGGTCAGCTGCACCAGGGTCAGGCCCTGGGCCTGGAGGCGGTTCAGGTCGACCGCGACCTCGTACTCCTTGGCCTTGCCGCCGAAGGCCGTGACGTCGACCACGCCGGGGATCGCCTTGAACCGGCGCTGCAGCACCCAGTCCTGCAGGGTCTTCATGTCCATGGGCGAGTAGCCCGCCGGACCGACCAGCTTGTAACGCATGATCTCGCCCACCGGGCTCGTCGGTGAGATCTGCGGCGTGGCGCCGTTGGGCAGCGTCGGGGCCTGCGACAGGCGGTTGAGCACCCGCTGCAGGGCCTGCTCGTACGTGTACTCGTAGTTGAACTGGACCTTCACGTCGGACAGGCCGAACAGCGAGATCGTGCGCACCACCTGGGCGTTGGGGATGCCGGCCAGCGCCACCTCGAGGGGAATCGTGATGTAGCGCTCGATCTCGTCGGCCGACTGGCCCGGGTTCTGGGTGATGACGTCGACGAGCGGCGGGACCGGGTCGGGATAGGCCTCGATGTTGAGCTGCGTATAGGCTCCGTAGCCGATGCCCAGCATCACCACGAACATCAGCACCACCAGCACGCGCTGGCGGAGCGAGAAGACGATCAGGCTGTTCATCGGACCGAATCCTCGCTCAGGACGCCTTCTCGCCGCTCGCCGCCCGGTCGATGAACAGGGCGCCGCGGGTCACCACCTGCTCGCCCGGGCGCAAGCCCTCGACCACCTGGGCACTCTCGCCGTTGATCAGCCCGAGCTTGATGTCCCGTGCCTCCACGGCTCCGTCCGGCCGCGCCACCCAGACGTGGGTGCGGTCGCCTTCGTACACGACGGCGCCCACCGGCACGCTCGGGCTGGGCTCGCCCTTGCCGGTGACGATCGTGTAGGTGGCGAACATCTCCGGGCGCAGCACCCGGTCGGGATTGTCGACCTCGCTCCGCACCGCGAGCCGCCGCGTCGCCGGGTCGAGGCTGGAGGCCATGTAGTTGACCCGGGCCTTGAACACCCGCGCGCCGAAGCCCGCCACCTTCGCCTCGACCTCCTGGCCGATGCGGATCTTCGGGATCTCGCTCTCGCGAACATTGGCGATGAGCCAGACGGTCGACAGGTCGCCAATCACGAAGACGGGGTCGCTGGACGCCGACAGATACTGCCCGGTGCCGACCTTGCGCTGGACGATCGTGCCGGCGATCGGGGCCCGGATCTGGGTCTCGGGGCTCATCGTGCCCTTCTTCTCGAAGGCGGCGATCTCGGCATCGGTCTTGCCCAGCAGCCGCAGGCGGTTCTTCACGGCGTCGAGGGCGGCTTCCGCGGTCTTCAGGTCGCTCTGGGCGGCGATCACGTCGTTCTGGGCGGATTGGTAGTCCTTCAGCGCCGTCGCGTGCGCCTGGAACAGTTCCTGCTGGCGCTGTGCGATGGTCTGATCGAGCTTCAGAAGCGCCTGCTGCTTCTGAAGATTGTTCAGGGCCGCCTGGTAATCGTTCTGCGCCTGGACCATGTCGGTGGCCTCGAGCGTCAGCAGCACGTCGCCGGCCTTCACGTCGTCGCCCGCGCGGGCCAGCACCTTCGTCACCCGGCCCGCATAGGGCGATACGACCGGGACGTTGTCGTCCTCGTTGAGGGCGATGCGCCCCTCCGCGGTGCCCTCCGGACGGAAGACCTGCGTGGCGACCGGCAGGATCTCGAAGGCGGCCCGCTGCTCCTTGGTGGGCCTGAAGATCCGCTCCACGGCCCCGGCCTTCTCCGCATCGAACCCGGGATCCGGATTGCTCGGCGCGAGCAGGCCGCTCAGCGAGGCGACGAGGCCCGACGTGGCCTCGCGAACCCGGTCGGAGAAGGCGAACGCCGCCCCTGCTGCGGCCGCGAGCAGCAGGAGGATGAGGAGGAGCCCCGGTCCCCGGCGCTTGCGGCGGGGTGCGGAGATCGCCTCATCCTGGTCCAGCGGATTTCGGGCGTCCATGCGAATGATCTTCCGGGTCCGGGCGAAGAGACCGGGTTGACTGACAAGTGTACGATTCGCGCCGGGACGAGGCCCACATCAATGCGATCGTCGGTGCTTTTCTATGGCGTACCGCGCGGAAGAGTCCGCGCGGCATCAAGTGCCTAGAGCAAAGCTTGTCCGACGCGCAATCGATCGGGAGCCGTGGTCGCGAAACCGTGTGGCTCCGTCTTCCTTTGACGGGATTTGTTACAATATGACAACGCTCATGGGCGCACCGCGCCCGTCCGCTGACCCCATCGAAGAACCCGCCATGACCGACACGAGCCCCGTTTCCGCCCAAGCTGGACCCACGGCCGGATCCACGGCCGGGAAGATCCCGGTGACCGTGCTCACCGGCTATCTCGGCGCGGGCAAGACCACGCTCCTCAACCGGATCCTCACCGAGAACCACGGCAAGCGCTACGCCGTGATCGTCAACGAGTTCGGCGAGATCGGCATCGACAACGACCTCGTCGTCGGCGCGGACGAGGAAGTGTTCGAGATGAACAACGGCTGCGTCTGCTGCACGGTGCGCGGCGACCTGATCCGGATCATGGACGGGCTGGTGAAGCGCCGGGGCAAGTTCGACGCGATCATCGTCGAGACCACCGGCCTCGCCGACCCGGCGCCCGTGGCGCAGACCTTCTTCGTCGATCAGGATGTGGGCGAGGCCGCCCGGCTCGACGCCGTGGTGACGGTGGCCGACGCCAAGTGGCTGTCCGACCGGCTGAAGGATGCGCCCGAGGCGAAGAACCAGATCGCCTTCGCGGACGTGATCCTGCTCAACAAGAGCGATCTCGTGTCGCCCGCCGACCTCGACCGGGTCGAGGCCGAGATCCGCACCATCAACCCGCTGGCGAAGCTCCACCGCACGCAGAACTGCGCCGTCCCGCTCGACGCCGTGCTGGAGCGCAATGCCTTCGACCTCGACCGGATCCTCGACGTGGAGCCCGACTTCCTGGAGGAGGGGCACCACCACCATCACGACTCCGACATCCGGTCGCTCTCGGCGAAGATCGAGGGCGAGGTGGATCCCGAGAAGTTCATGCCCTGGATCTCGAACCTGACCCAGGTCCAGGGGCCCGACATCCTGCGCTGCAAGGGGATCGTGGCCTTCCCGAACGAGCCGAAGCGCTTCGTTTTCCAGGGCGTCCACATGATCCTCGACGGGGACGTGCAGGGCGATTGGGGACCGAATGAGCCGCGCGTCTCCCGGGTGGTGTTCATCGGGCGCAACCTCGATGAGGCGGCGATCCGCGCCGGGTTCGAGAGCTGCCGGATTTGAGGTGAGGCGCGTGGGCTCGCGCGTCCACGAAATGACAAGGCTCCCGCGGAAGGAATCCGCGGGAGCCTCGAACCTTGAGCACGCGACGTTGAGCGTCGCGGACGTCTTACTTGATGAGGGCGAGCAGCGCCTTGCCGGCCTTGGAGTTCAGCTCCTTGGCGTCGAGGGTGCCGTCGTTGTCCGGATCGGCCAGCTTGAAGCGCTCGCCGACCGCAGCGAGGTACTCCTTCTTGTCGAGAGTGCCGTCGTTGTCCGGATCGGCCTGCTTCACGCCGGCCTGGCTCAGGCGGCCCTTCAGCTCCTTGGCGTCGAGGGTGCCGTCGGCATCCTTCTCCAGGCGATCGAAGGTCGCCGAGGCCACCGCCTCCACTTCCTTCAGGTCGACCGTGCCGTCGTTGTCGGTGTCGATCATCTTGACCGCGCTCGCACCCGTCGCCGGCTTGGCCAGTGCGGCCGGGATCGAGAGGCCGGACAGCGCGAGGGTCACCGCCGCGAAACCACTGATAAAACGAACGGCCATTGCCAGATGCTCCCGAATTTGTCTGCCCGAGCGTCCTAGCTCGCAAGCGGCTTTGCTGCAAGTGCGAAATTGCCGATTCATCCCGGATCGCCATGTCTTGGGACGGGCCGGCACAGACAAGGAAAGGCCGGCGTGAGCCGGCCTCCCAGAAGCGACGAGTGATCGGAAGGCATGCGGCAGGCCGAAGCAGTATCCGGTCCCGCGGCAGACAGGGCATCGATTGCGCCTGCCGCAGGATCGGCCTGTCGAGGCGGTCGCCGTCCCCAAGCACTGGCGGTTCAGAACTTGCCGCGTCGGCCTGTAGGGCTCCCGGGCTCCGCTGCGCGGCCCCGGGATGAAAGCGGCGATTCGAGGCCGTCCCGCCGCCTCGAGCCTGGTCAGGCGAGCGTGGCCAGATCCTGGAACCAGTGCTGCGCCTGGACATAGTTCTTCACCCGCGGTGAGAGCGCGTGCGGATTGGTGTCGTGCACGACCCAGACCTGTACGGCATCATCGACGACGATCTCGTGGATCCGCGCCAGCAACCGGTTCTGCTCGTCCGTGTCGAGGCTCGCCTTGACCTTGTCGCAGAGGGCATCGACCTCCGGATTGCGGTAATGGCTCCAGTTGACCCCGTTCGGGGCGATCTGCTTCGAATCGTAGAAGCGCAGGATCGCGTAGAACGGGTCCGAGGTGACGTAGGCGATGTTGCCGGCGCTGACCCCCTTGAGGCTCGGATCCGCTGCCCCCTGGCGCCAGGCCGTGTAGGCCACCTCCAGCTCCACGGTCTTGAATTCGACCTGGATGCCGATCTCGGCCCAGCTCTGCTGCAGGAACTCGTTGATCGGCAGGGATAGCATCTGCCCGGTGCCGCCGGTCGGGATCAGGATCGTCGCCTTGACCGGATTCTTGACCGAGAAGCCCGCCTCCTCGACGAGCTTGCGCGCCGCGTCCACGTCCGTCTTGATCTGGAAGCTCGGCTTGCCGAACCACGGGCTGGATTGCTGCACCTGCCCGATTGCGGGCTGGGCCAAGCCGCCCATCAGCTCTACGACCCCGGCCCGGTCGATCGCGAGGTTGGCGGCCTTGCGCAGGCGCAGGTCCCGCCAGGGCGAGCCCTCCAGCATCGAGAGATGGTAGTTCCAGACATGGGGCGTGTCGTTGCCGACGACGCGCATGCCGGCGGCCTTCAGGCGCGGTACCGCATCGGGCGCCGGCGATTCGATCAGGTCGACATTGCCGGACAGGAGCGCGTTCACCCGGGCGAGGTCTTCCGGCACGCAGGTGAGCGTGAGTTTCGACAGCTTCGGCACCCGCTTGGGATTCCAGTAGCCGGCATTCGGCAGGAGCTCGAGGCGCACGCGCGGGACCAGCTGCCCCATCCGGAACGGTCCCGTGCCCGAGGGCTCGAAGGCGAACTTCGCCCAGTCCCGGCCCACCTTCTCGTACTGGGCCGGCGAGGAGATCAGGAACCAGAGCATCTGGTAGGGAAACAGACTGTCGGGGGTCTTGGTCGTGACCTGGACGGTCTTGGCGTCGAGCTTCCGGTAGCTCGCCACGCCGGGCAGCCGCGGGCGGACCTGGGCGGCCTGGCGCTGGTCGAAATGCGGCGCCTCCTTGTTGAGCACCTTGTCGAAGTTCCAGATCACCGCGTCGGCATCGAAGGCCGAGCCGTCGTGGAACGCCACGCCCTCGCGCAGGTGGAAGGTCCAGACCTTGGGATCGGCCGGATCGCTCTCCCAGGACGTGGCGAGCCCGGGGACCATCTTGCCCGGCCGGTTCGCGACGTCGAGCTCCCAGGCGACCAGGGGGTCGTACAGGGTCAGGCCGGTGAACTGGTAGCCGCCCGCGCCCCGGTCGGGCTGGCCGGTGGTGAGCGGCAGGTCGGTCATCGAGATGCCGTAGGTCAGGCTGCCGGGGGCCGCGCCCTGCGCGCCGGCCCGGCCCGCCGCCCCGAAGGCAGCCAGCGCCGCGCCTCCGGCCATCAGTGAGCGGCGTGTCGGCTTGATCAGGTCCATCGTGTCTCTCGGCTGAAAGCGGGTGCACCGCATGGAGCGGCGCACGCCGTTCAGGCGCGCGGCGGACACCTCAGTGCCGCGGATCCATGCTGCATGCGGTATGATGCACGCATCATGCCTATTGGGGCGGCAGCCGATCCGCCGGCGTTCAGGCCTGCCAGACCTGACCGGGCCGCAAAGCGACGAACCGCTCGGGCGGAAGCGCCGCCTCCGCGAGCGCCGCCGTCAGCGCCTCCACGGGCCGCTCGACACCCTCGTCGGTCAACTGGAACGTGCCCCAGTGGTGACCGAGCCCCTGCTCGGCGCCGAGCAGCATGAAGGCCTCGACGGCCTCGGCCGGATTCACGTGCTGCGCCCGCATGAACCAGCGCGGCTCGTAGGCGCCGATCGGCAGGGTCGCCAACCGGGGCGGCCCGAAGCGGGCCCGGATCTCGCGGAAGAGCGCACCGTCGCCGAACCCGGTATCGCCGACGTGATAGTGCACGCCCCGGGGCGAGGTGATCACGAAGGCGCACCACAGCGCCATGCGCCGGTCGTTGACGCCTCGGGCCGACCAATGGTTCGCGAGCGTCAGGTGGACCTGCAGGCCGTCGCCGAGATCGACCGACTGGCCCCAGTCGCGCGTCTCGACATGCATCGTGTCGTCGTAGCCGCGCAGGATGGCGTCGTTGCCCAGCGGCGCCACGATCAGCGGCTGGTGCGCCTGCCAGATCCGGGCGAGGTTCGGTCCGTCGAGATGGTCGTAGTGATTGTGGGTGATCAGCACCGCGTCGACGGGCGGCAGATCGGCCAGCGCGATGCCCGGCGGGTTGACCCGCTTCGGCCCGGCGAAGCGGACCGGGCTCGCGCGCTTGGCGAAGACCGGATCGATCAGGATGTTGCGGCCGGCGACCTGCACGAGGTAGCTCGCATGGCCGATCAGCACGACCCGCAGCCCGGAGACGCGCTCGGGCGGCCGGTCCGCCGGAAACGGGCTCGGAAAGGATTTGGGCCACGGCTCGCGCTGACGCTTGGTCTGCCAGCGGAGCACATCCGGCAGCGACTTGTCGGTCGCCTGATCGGGCGAGAAGAACCGCAGCCCATCGAAATGGTCCGAGGTCGGTCCGCCATAATAGGGGTTCTTGCCGCGCCGGTGCGCGGCATAGCCGACACCGCCGAGCGTCATTACCGTGGCCGCGCTGGCGACCGTGAGCAGGCTGCGCCGTTTCATGGACCGGAGATGGCCGATCGCGCGCTCCGGTCAAGTTCTCGGACCTTGCGGCAGCGAGACCCAGGGCGGGGCCGTCGCCGGGTCGCTCAGTCGACCATCTCGGCGGCGAGGGACAGGCGCGCCCGGTAGACCACCTTGCCGACGCCGTCGCGCACGCAGGCCACGTAATCCTGACGCTCGACATCCGGCAGCATGTCGCGGGCGATCGCCGACATGATCCGGGTAACCTTGGCGCGCGCAGCCGGCAGGTCCGGCAGTTCGAAGCCGACCTCGTCGTGGATCGGCTGCAGGCCGTCATGAAGGTCGATGAAGAAGCGGGGCATCGGCGCGTAGCGTCCCAGAAGAGGTACTGCGCCGGAATGATTGCTCTTGGTATGGTTAATAGGGTCTTAAATCACGGGATATGTGCGGTTCGACGTCTGGCCCGCCGTCAGGACCGCCAGCGTAACTCACGACGCTCCAGCGGGTTCGTGAACGGTCGATCATCGCGCGCGGATTCGAGCGCCTCGCGCTTGAGGCGGAAATACCATTGCGACGGCAGGTCGCCCTGGCCGAACAGCACCATGGTCGGCTTGCGGTCGAGCCCGTCCTGCGCGTGCTGGAGCACCTGCTGGTCCTGGGTCAGGAACTGGCGCATCAGCGGGCGTGCGACGGGCTTCAGCAGGTTCAGCGCCGGCATGCTCCAGTACAGGGCGTTGGTCAGCAGCGTCCGGTCCGGCGTGAGCGGGGTCGCGAAGGTGTAGTTCGCCACCCGCTTGGCCCCCGCGCGGATCCGCTCGAGGCGGACGCCCGGCAGGCGGAACTCGATCTCGACCTCGGGCACCCCGCCGAGCAGGCGATAGACCGGCGAGCTCGTCGTGGTGGCGTGGCTCGTCATGACGAAGCCGTGGGTGACCGGCTGGAAGGTCTTTACCTTCTCGCGGAGCTGCTTGGAGGGCCGGAACCACCAGGAATCGTGGACGAAGGCGACGTGGCCCGGATCCACGAGGCTCAACGTCGTGAGATCGAAGGAGGCCTCGACCACGAGCTCGACCACCAGGGATCCCGCCGGCGCGAAATCCAGCTCCGGAACGGCCGGCACGTCGCCGGCTGCCGGCCCGATATGCGGGTTCACCCAGAGGAAGCCGGCGCTCTCGCGGATCGGGAAGCGCTGCACCTGGATACGGGAGAAATCGGCGGCGTCGTGCTCCGACAGGGTCGGGACGTCGCGGCAGCGCCCGTCCGTTCCGAAGCGCCAGCCGTGGAAGGGACACATCAGCGTGTCGCCGTCGAAGCGACCCTTCGACAGGGCCATGCCGCGGTGGGGGCATCGGTCGCGCAGCGCGAACGGATTTCCGTCCGGGGCGCGGCCGATCACGATCTGCTCGCCGTTCAGCGCCACGGCCCGGAGGCCGGACTTGGTGCCCGCCTTGCCCAGGCTCCGGGACTGGCCGACGCAATACCACGCGTTGCCGAGCGGCTGGCGCATCGCGTCGGGATCGAGCGCGGCCTCGTCGGCGGGACGCGGCGGATTCGTGAAGGGCGCGTTCAAGGCGGTTCGGGCTGACTGCGGAGCGCCCGTCATACGCCCGGCCGCCCGGGCGGCAAAGCGTCGGCGCGGGGGAGGACAAACGGGCGCAGGCACGGGGCTTCACAAGCCGGGCGCGGCCACCTACCTTCGCGTCATCCGCAACCAACGAAAGGAGGTGATCCAGTGTCTCATTGTCATCAGCCGTGTGTCTCGGCTCATCGGACCTGGACCGTCGCCTCCGGCGTGTCGTTCTAAGACGCGTCAGAGCCCCGATCTCGGGACAGTTCCGCCGGACATCACGGTTCGGCAATGGAAGGGCCACCCTCTCGGGTGGCCCTTCGGCTTTTCAGGGTCGCGTCCGGGCGCTCTCAGCGCTTCTGGCTCTGGAACAGCGGCTGGGCCAGCGCTTCCGTACGGGCCCGCCACAGGTCGCGCTCCTCGCGCAGGGCATCGCGCTCGCCCGCCAGGGTGAGGCGCTCGAGTCGAAGCGTGTCGCGCTCGGTGATCGCCCGGTCGCGCTCGGCCCGCATCTCTTCCCGCTCGATGCGGAACCGCTCGCGCTCCCGGCGGAACTCGTCGCGCTCCGCACGGATCTCCTCCTGCTCGGCCCGCAGATCCTCCATCGAGCCGATCTCTTCGCGGATATGCTCGCGCAGCGTGCGGATCTCCTCGGCCAGGATCGCCTGGAGTTCATCCTGGCGCTCGGCTTCCACGCGAAGCTTGGCCTTGAGCATCAGGTTCTCGGCCATCAGCTCGGACACGTCGGCATCCTCGGCGACGGCACGGGGCTGCTCGGCCGGTTGCACGAGCCGCGGCGACCAAGTCTCGGCCGGGCGACCGGCCTTCGGCTCGGAATGCGCCTCCTCGGTCCGCGCGTCGCCGCGCAGCTCGGCCGGAGCCTGGGACTTCATGGCGGCGAGCCAGTCGCGGAGCGGACCGGGCGCGGAGCGCCCGCCGGCATCGAGCGGCGGTGTGGAGCGGGCGGGTTCCGACATCGGCAGGCGTCCTGAGCGAATACCTGGCAAAGACAATCGCAACATGCTTAACGATCGGTAAAAGTTAATGGCGATCGGCCGCCCCGTTTCGGGCCTTGCAAGCTTGGCTCGGCGTCGCGCGGGACGAAAAATTGACTTTCCGCTCCATCGCGGCTACGCCCCGCCCTCCCGATCCGTAGCTGATCGACCGATGCCAAGCCGACCGGTCCCATGAGACCGGAGGTCAACGCCCGACAGCGCGTCTGCGCCCTCGGGCGCGATGGGCGTTGGCTCGATCCGCCGCGACGGGATTCGCCGGCCGAGGCATCCGCATGACGCGAGATCAAGAAGCGTTGAAGATCGAGGACGCGATCAACGAGACCTGCCCGTGGTCGGGCAAGCCGATCTCGGCCGACTCGCTGACGCTCTACAACGGCGCCGTGGTGGGCTTCTGCAACCCGGAGTGCCGGGACAAATTCGCCAAGGCCGTGCGCAGCTTCGAGGCCGCCCTCCAGGCGCGCCGCGTCGAGCGCGCCGGGCTCGAGCAGTAACGGCGGGGCGTCAGGATCATGTTCGAAGGCCTGTCCGATCGCCTCTCCGGCATCCTCTCGGGGCTGACGCGCCGCGGCGCGCTCACCGAGGCCGACGTCACCGCCGCCATGCGCGAGGTGCGCCGCGCCCTGCTGGAGGCCGACGTCGCCCTCGAGGTGGTTCGCGGCTTCACCGACAAGGTGCGCGAGAAGGCGGTGGGCGCCGTCGTGCTCAAGTCGGTGACGCCCGGCCAGATGGTCGTGAAGATCGTCAACGACGAGCTCGTGGCGATGCTCGGCACCGATGCCGAGACCGTCGATCTCAACGCCCCCGCTCCGGTGCCGATCCTGATGGTCGGCCTGCAGGGCTCGGGCAAGACCACCACCACCGCCAAGATCGCCCGGCGCCTGGCCGAGCGCGAGAAGCGCAAGGTGCTGCTCGCCTCCCTCGACACGCGCCGCCCGGCCGCCATGGAGCAGCTCGCGGTGCTGGCGAAGCAGGTGGGCGTCGAATCCCTGCCGATCGTCGCCGGCCAGTCGGCGGTGCAGATCGCCAAGCGCGCCATGGACGCCGCCCGCCTCGGCGGCTTCGACGTGGTGATGCTCGACACCGCCGGCCGCACCACGGTGGACGAGGGCCTGATGGCCGAGGCCGCCGAGGTGAAGGCCGCGACCCGGCCGCACGAGGTGCTGCTGGTCGCCGACGCGCTCACCGGCCAGGACGCGGTCAACACCGCTCGCGCCTTCGACGAGCGGCTCGGCGTCACCGGCATCGTGCTGACGCGTATGGACGGCGATTCCCGCGGCGGTGCGGCGCTCTCGATGCGGGCCGTCACCGGCAAGCCGATCAAGCTCGTCGGCGTCGGCGAGAAGGTCGACGCGCTGGAGGAGTTCCACCCGTCCCGCGTTGCCAACCGCATCCTCGGCATGGGCGACATCGTCTCGCTCGTCGAGAAGGCGGCCGAGACCATCGACCACGAGCAGGCGCTCCGCACCGCGGAGAAGATGCGCAAGGGCAAGTTCGATCTCGAAGACCTGTCCATGCAGCTCGCCCAGATGGAGAAGATGGGCGGCATCGGCGGCCTGATGGGCATGCTGCCCGGCATGGGCGCGATCAAGAAGCAGGTCGAGGGTGCCAACCTCGACGAGAAGATGTTCAAGCGCCAGCGGGCGATCATCTCGTCGATGACGCCGCAGGAGCGGAAGAATCCCGACCTCCTCAAGAACAGTCGCAAGAAGCGTATCGCGGCCGGCTCGGGGGTCGACGTCTCGGAGATCAACAAGCTCCTGAAGATGCACCGGACCATGGCCGACATGATGAAGGCGATGGGTCAGGGCAAGCGCGGGATCGGGCAGGCGCTCGGCTCGATGTTCGGGCTCGGCGGCGGTATGGGGGGTGGAATGGGCTCCGGCATGCCCGGCCTTCCGCCCGGCATGCCGGAGCCGACGCCCGAGCAGATCGCGCAGCTCGAGAAGCAGTTCGGCGGCAAGCTGCCGTCGATGCCGCCGGGCCTGGGCGGCGGCGGAATGCCCAAACTTCCGGGGCTTCCGGGCCTCGGCGGTCCGAAGCTGCCGGGTCTCGGTGGGTTCATGCCGGGGAAGAAGAAATGAGCGTGCTCGCGGCGCAGGCCGTCGATCCCGAACTCGCGCGCCTGCGGGACAGCATCGACAATTTCGATGCGGCGCTGATCCATCTCCTCGCCGAACGCTTCCGCTGCACGCAGCGGGTCGGCGAGCTCAAGGCCCGAAAGGGGATCCCCCCTTCCGATCCGGACCGGGAGGCCCGTCAGGTCGCCCGGCTCCGCAAGCTCGCGGTCGACGCCAATCTCGACCCCGACTTCGCCGAGAAGTTTCTGGCCTTCGTGGTCAAGGAAGTCATTCGGCACCACCAGTCGATCAAGGCGGACCACGAGTCCCAGATCGAGCAACAGCGAAAGTAGTCAGATTATGGCCCTCAAGATCCGTCTCACCCGCGGCGGCGCCAAGAAGCGCCCCTACTACCGCATCGTCGTCGCCGATGCCCGCGCCCCGCGCGACGGCCGCTTCATCGACAAGGTCGGCGCCTACGATCCGATGAAGGCCAAGGACGATCCGGCCCGCATCATCCTCGACAACGAGAAGATCCAGAGCTGGCTCGCCAAGGGCGCGCAGCCGACCGACCGCGTCCTGCGCTTCCTCGATCAGGCCGGCCTCGCCAAGCGCCCGACCCGCAACAACCCGCAGAAGGCGGAGCCGGGCGAGAAGGCCAAGGAGCGTGCTGCCAAGCGCGCCGAGAAGGCCGCGGCGCCCGCCGAGGACGCCGCCGCGTAAGGCGCTCGGTCATGGCGCGCCGCCCCGCAGGTCCCACGCCCCGCGACGGCGGCCGCCGTGGCCGCACGAGCACGGCGATCGGCGCGATTGCGCCGGGCGCCGCAACCTCGCCCAAGGCACCGGCCCCCAAGCCCGCGCCGCCGCCCGTGCCGCCCGATCCGAACCTCGTCCTTTTGGGCGAGTTCGGGCGGGCGCACGGTCTCACCGGCGAGATCCGGCTCAAATCCTATACCGGCGATCCGCGGGCAATCGCGGGTTACGGCCCCCTGCAGACGGCGGACGGGCGGACGCTGACGCTCGCCGAGGTGCGCCCTGCTCCGGGCTCATCGCCCGACATGCTGATCGCCCGGGTCACGGGCATCTCCGGCCGCAACGCCGCGGAGACGCTCAACCGCGTCGCCTTGTTCGTTCCCCGCGACCGTCTGGCCGCGCCTGAGGATGACGAGGAGGTCTATGCCGCCGACCTGATCGGCGCCACGGCGGTGGATGAGGCCGGGGCGACCATTGGGGTGATCGTCGCGGTGCCGAATTACGGCGGCGGCGACCTGCTGGAACTGCGTCCTCCGGGCGGAGGCGCCACCGCACTCCTTCCCTTCACGAAGGCCTTCGTGCCGGTTCTCGACCTGGCACAGCGCCGCGTCACCGTGATCGCGCCGGAGGACCTGTTCGCACCGCCCGGCGAGAAGCCCGCCGACGATCCAGGCTGAGGCTGCCGGTCGAGGCCCTTTGTCCCTGAAGCGCGCGTGACTGTCGCGCGTGTCGGGAGCGACCTCGGGAGGCCCGTCGGCGTCGTGCAGGCCGGATAGCGTCGCTCCGCCGCTGTGCGCGAAGCCATCGGCCGGGGAGGGGCTCCGGCCCACAATCCGTATCCGGGCTTACGCCGCGCGCAGCTGGCGAATGGCGCGCAAGGCGGTTGCGCGCTGGACCTCCAGGCGCCGGATCAGCGGCATCAGGTCGGCGCCCGCATGAGCGGCGGCCTCGACCTCGCGGCACAGGCTGGACAGGCCGACGAAGCCCAGGAGCCCCGCCGCCGCCACCAGCGCGTGCGCGTCGTGGGCGATTTGAAGCCGGTCGGTCTCGCTCGGCCGGAACCGCTCCGACAATTCATTCGCCAGGAGATCGAGAAGGGCCGTCACGCGGTCGGATCCGAAACTCACCTCCATCTCGCCGAGCACCGAGGCGTCGAGGATGGCGGAATCGATCTGCGCCCGGCGGCGCGGCTCCTCCGAGCGTGCCGGACGGCGTGCGCCCGGCGCCGTCCAACGGCTGATCGTGGCGAAGAGGTCCGCCCGGCGGAAGGGCTTGCCGACATGATCGTCCATCCCGGCCTCGCGCAGCTCCTCGATCTGCGCCGGCAGGACGTTGGCGGTCATCGCCACGATCGGGATGTCACAGGCCGGCGGCGCGAGCGCGCGGATTCGGCGGGTGGCGGTCAGCCCGTCGACCAGGGGCATCTGGACGTCCATCAGGACGAGGTCATAGGCACGGCCCGCGGCGACCGATGTCCCGACTGCCGTGATCGCTTCGGCCCCGTCCCCGGCGACGTCCACCGCGTAGCCCTGCGATTCGAGGACCGCGCAGGCGAGTTCCTGGTTGAGCGGCACGTCTTCCACGAGGAGCAACCGGAGCGGCGCCACTTTCGGAGCTACGTGGGCCGCGGCCTCCACGACCGGCGGCGATCGCCGCGCCGCGGCCGTGTCGTCGCCGGCAGGCACGCCGTTCGCGTCGGCGACCTCGGCGCTTCGCGGCAGGACGAGTCGGATCCAGAAGGTCGATCCCTCGCCCTCGCGGCTCTCGACCCCGATCTCGCCGCCCATGAGCGTGACGAGGTGGCGGGAGATCGCGAGGCCGAGGCCGGTGCCGCCGAAGCGGCGGCTGATCGAGCCGTCGACCTGGCTGAAGCGCTTGAACAGCCGGTCCTGCTGCGCCGGCGCGATGCCGATTCCGGTATCGGTCACGGCGAACCGGACGACGTCGCCGGGACTGCCGTCGGGCGCGAGGCTCTCACCCTCCCGCTGCACGGTCACGGTGACGGAGCCGGCGGGGGTGAACTTCACGGCGTTGTTGAGGAGGTTCAGCAAGACCTGCCGCAGGCGGCCCGGGTCGCCGACCACGAAGTTCGGGAGCGTCCGATCGATCTGGGCCTCGATGGCGAGGCCGCTCCGGATCGCGCTGCCGCGCACGATCGAGACCGTGCTGTCCACGATCGAGATCAGCGGGAAAGGGACCGGATCGAGGGCGAGTTCGCCGGCCTCGATCTTTGAGAAGTCGAGGATGTCGTTGACGACGGTGAGCAGCGCCGCGCCCGAGCTCTGGATCAGCTCCAGGCGGCGCCGGTCCTCGTTCTGGATGGTGCTCTCGTCGAGGAGAAGATCGGCGTAGCCGATGATGCCGTTCAGCGGCGTGCGGATCTCGTGGCTCATGGCGGCCAGGAACTCGCTCTTGGCCACGCTCGCCCGCTCGGCCTCGGCGCGTGCTGCCTCCGCGTCCCAGGTGGCCGCGCGCAAAGCCGCCTCGGCGGCCTTGCGTTCGGTGATGTCGAGATGCAGGCCGACCATGCGCTGCGGCTGGTCCTCGGGCCCGAACACGGTGCGCCCGCGGGCGTAGAGCCAGCGCTCACCCACCCGGAACTCGGCCGTGTAGGTGGTGGAGGTCTCCACCGCCCGCCGGATCTCGTTCCAGACATCGCCGACATCGTCGGGGTGGAGGAGCGCCGTCCAGTCCGCCGCGGCGAGCGTGTGGGGTTCACCGGAATCGGGGAGGCCGTGCATGCGCGCGCTCTCCGGGCTCAGAGTCGCGAGCCCCGTGCGCATGTCCCAGTCCCAGGTGCCGGCGCCCGCGGCATCCAGGGCGATCCCCAGCAGGCCGCGGGCCTCCTCGACCGCCAGCCGCGCCGTGACGATGTCATCGACGTCGAGGGCGGTCCCGAGCCACTCCGCCACCGCCCCGTTGGCGGGATCGAGCCGGATCGGGATCAGCGAGATCTTGTGCCAGCGATAGACGCCGTTGTGGCGCCGGATCCGCCACTGGCCGCTGTAGCCCGTGCCGGTCTCGACGGCCCGGTTCCAGGCCGCCTCCATGGCGGCGGCATCCTCCGGATGGTTGCGGACGAGGCGCTCGGCCCGCTCCGGCCCGATCGGTCCGTAGTAGCTGTGGAACTGCGCGTTGGCGTAGGTCGCCTGCCCGTCGCCGACCTGCATGGTCCAGACCAGGAGCGGCAGCGTCTCCGCGAGGCCGCGGTAGCGCAGCGCGCTGCGGCGGACCTCGTCCTCGGCGCGCCGACGTTCGGTGACGTCGATCAGCACGCCGACGAGGCCGCCGACCGCGCCATCCCCGCGCACCATCCCGCGGACGACCACGTGGCGAGTCTGACCGTCGGGGCGCAACAGCCGCGCCTCGAAGTCGAAGCTCCTGCGGTGGGCAATGGCGTCCGCGACGATCGCCTCGACGCCGGCCCGGTCGTC
Source organism: Methylobacterium sp. FW102-HT35C08 (assembly GCF_058790235.1). NCBI lineage: Bacteria > Pseudomonadati > Pseudomonadota > Alphaproteobacteria > Hyphomicrobiales > Methylobacteriaceae > Methylobacterium > Methylobacterium sp. FW102-HT35C08. The sequence continues at coordinate 5,670,926 of NZ_JBYTCL010000002.1, forward strand.
GGCATGGTAGATCTGCGCGAAGTCTGAGAGGCGCGGTGGCGGCGTATCGAGGTCGCGACCGGCGATCGCGTGGAGGCTGGCCGACCAGACCTGCCGGCCGTCGGCGAACTCGACGCGCCAGTTGCCGATGCTGGCGAGCTGCTCGGCCATGGTGAGCTGGTGGTTCACCGCCTCCTGGGCGCGGGCGCGGGCGTTGATCTCGCGGTGCTGCTCACGAATCAGGGCCTCGCGGATGGCGCCCTGCTCGATCTCGCGGCCCCGGCGCGCATTGGCCTCCGTCAGGCGCAGATGGGCCACGACGATCTCGGCGAGGTCGCGCAGGGCCGCCCTGTCGGCCTCCGAGAAGGTGGCGCGGGGCTCGGGATCGGCGAGGCAGAACGTGCCGACCCGCAGCCCCTTCTCAAGGCTCAGCGGGACGCCCGCGTAGAAACGGATCCCGTCCGCGCGCGTCACCAGGGCCGTGTCGCGGAATCGGGGATCGAGCCGGGCATCGGGAACGACCAGCAGGGCGTCGCCGCGGATCGTATGCTGACAGAAGCTCTCCGCGCGCGGCATCTGGGCCGGAACGTCGGCGCAGGGCGTCTTCAGCCATTGATGCGTGTCGTCGATCAGCGCCACGAAGGCGCTGCGCACGCCGAACAGGCGGCGGGCGGTGCGGCAGACGGCGTCGAAGTGCGGCTCGGGCGGGGTGTCCAGGATCCCCAGGGCGTGCAGGGCCGCGAGCCGATCCTCCTCAATGTCCGGCTGTGTCGTCACGTACCGCCTCCCGATGCGGCTGCGCCGCTCGGGGATCAGCTCGGCCGCGGGCCAGCGATGACCCGGCCGCGGCCGCGTTACAAGCGCGCCCGGCCTGCGGCGTGCCAGCGCGCACCCGCGCGGCTTCCAGCGCCCAGACCATGCCCAGCATCATGTAGACGTGACGCCACTTCTCGATGTCGATCTGGAAGGCCTGCAGGAAGAACATCAGCAGCGCCGGCCAGACGATCTGCGCGTGCGCCCGGACGGGCGACGGCCGCATCAGGAGCCGGAAACCGACCACGCTCGTGGTCAGCACCAGCCCGATGAAGACCGCGCCCCCGAGCCAGCCGCCATTGGCGAAGGATCCGATGTAGGAATTGTGCGGCTCCAGCCCGAAGATCAGCCGCCAATGCATCGGCCCCATCCCGAACGGGCGCTCCAGCAGCATGGCGAAGCCCCGGATCTGGTTGCCGAAGCGGCCGGTCTCGCCCTGATCGTAATCCTGGGTCAGGGCGGCGCGGGTCTCGAACATCTTGTGGACGTGGTCGACCGAGAGCAGGGCGATCACCGCCACGGTGCCGAGCACGATCGTCGCGAGCGTCAGGAACGCGATGCGGCGGCGCAGGCGGGGCGAGGTGCTGCCCGCGTAGACCGACCCCACCATCAGCAGCACCGCCACGACGCTGCCGCCCCAGGAGCCGCGCGAGAACGACAGGAAGATGCCGGCGACGATGATCAGGAGCCCGGCGAGCGATACCAGCGGCCGCCGCGTGGAGCCGGTGAGCAGGCCGTGCATCAGGTAGAGGGCGCCCAGCGTCAGGAACGAGCCGAACACGTTCGGGTCCTGGAATGTCCCCGAGGCGCGGTCGTACTTGTAGAACAGGTCCTCGATCCCGAGCCATTGCAGGTAGCCGACGATGCCGAGCGCCGCCGAGAACACGCAGCTCGCCGTGTAGGCCTTGAGCGCCAGCTCCATCCGGGCGTGGGTGTCGTCCGCGAAGAACATCGCGAAGAAGATGCAGGTGACCGTGAGGTAGATCAGCTGGATCGTCCAGGTGACCGGGAAATCCTCGTTGAGGTACGGCAGCAGCGCCGTGACGATTGCCGCGAGGTAGAGCAGCAGGAGCGCGAGCAGCGGCACCGTCCCGCGGTGGAGGCGCACGCCGAGGCAGAGCCACAGCACGATCGTGGGGATCGCCACGGCGTCGTAGGGCGACGTCTCGGAGAAGGCGAAGCAGGCGAAGAAGATGAAGGCCGCGAACAGCGCCTTGGCCAAGCCCTCGATGGCCGCCCGGAGCGGGATGCCGGCCGTCACCCCGGACGGAGCCGGGGCGCCAGGCGCTGCGGTATGGGCCATGATACGCGGGCTCCGCGGGCCGATGACGCAGGCCCGCAGCCGTCAGACTGACAGTCAATGGTTGAGAATCGGCTTCGGGTCGGAGGCGCGAGAGTCCGGATCGCGCCGAGCCGTTCAACCTCCTGACGTGTTGCGGTCGAGGAAGGCGCGGAGATAGCCGCCGGCGGCTTCGGCGCGCTCGACGGCTAGCAGATGGGCGGCCCGCGGCAGCACCACGAGCTCGGCCTGGGGAATCCCGTCGCAGATCTCCTGGGCCATCGCCGGTGGCGTCGACGGATCGTCGCGTCCGGCGATCACCAGGGTCGGCGCCGTGATGGCCGCGAGGGCCGGCCGCAGATCCATGCGTCCGATCGCGCCGCAGCAGACCGCGTAACCTGCCGGGTCGCAGGCGAGGAAATGGTCTCGGATCGCCTGCACCGTCTCCGGCGCGCGCTGCGAGAAATCCGCGGTGAACCAGCGCCCCAGCGTCGCCTCGACGACCGCCGCGGTTCCCTGGTCCCGCACGGTCTCGGCGCGCTCGTTCCAAGTCTGCGCGCTCGGCATGGAGGCGGCGGTCGCCATGAGGGTCGCGCTGAGCGGCCGCGCGGGATCGGCGCTCGCGAGCGCCTGCACGGTCATGCCGCCGAGCGACAGGCCCACCAGATGGGCCCGGCCGAGGCCGAGGGCATCGAGCAGCCCTGACAGATCCTGGGCCAGGCTGGCGATCTCCGTGGGCGCGTCGTGCGTCTCCGAGCCGCCGTGGCCCCGCGTGTCGTACCGGAGGGTCCGGTACCGCCCGCCGAGTGCCGGCAGCAGGGCATCCCACATCTCCAGCGTCGCACCCAGCGAGTTCGAGAAGGCAACGACCGGGGCCCCCTCGGGCCCCTCGAGGAGGTACCGGAACGAGAGTCCGCCGATGGTGATCTGCGGCATGCGATGATCTCCGAGTGCAGGTCCGGGCCACGGCGCGTCACGCCGTCAGGAGGCAGGTTCCGTCAAGATAGGCCCCGCGCCAGCGTGTCGAGGCTCCCGACGATGCGCCCGTTCACGGCCTTGGCGATCGAGCAGGGGCGCTCTCCGTGGATTTCGCAGCCGCACGTCCCCCAGGTGCGAGGTCGCCGTGAGCTGGCAAACCATCGGACGGGATGTCGGTCCCCTGCCGTGTGTCGGGACCGAGCTCGACCCCGTGCAGCGCCGCCCCGCCATGACGATGCAGTGAGCCGCGCGCTGCGGACGGGCGATCCCGGCCCGGCCTTCAACATGGGTCAATGCGGCCCCTCCCGAATGGCCCGACAAGCCGCCCGTGAGCCGGAAGGGACGAGCGATGCACGAGCCTTCGATCGGAAAGTCCATGGGAAACCCCGCCGATTTCTGGGACTCGGTTGCCGGAACGGTGACCGCCAAGGTCGAGCCGGTGATCGGCCGCGGCGAGAAGCAGCGCGGCCCGGTGATCGACTACCTGCGTGACATCGAGGCGCTGGCCCGGCGTCAGTGCGGCAGCCGGGAGACGGTGCAGATCATCGCCTCGGGCCGGCGGCTTCTCGGCGATCGCAGCGAGATCGGGCCGCCGGACGGGTCGTTCACGCGGGGCTGAGCACCGCGGCGCCGACGGGAGACTAGGGGCGGCGTCCCAGCGCGGCGGCCGGGAGCCGCGCTCCCCGCGACCGGATCAGATAGAGCGCGGCCGCCACCGCCCAGGCCGCGCAGGTCGGCGCGATCCATTGCTGCAGGTTCGGCACGGACCAGCCGTACAGGAACTCGGCGCCGAGATGCGCCTGAACCGCGTCCCAGCCGGCATGCTTGATGTCGTGCTCGCGCTGTCCGGCCTCGCGGCCGTAATAGTAGGTCGAGACCAGAAGCGCCGCGGTGCCCTCGGGACGGGGCGTGCGCAGGAGGATCAGGGCCGCGGCCATCCCGGCGGTCTCCAGAACCGCCGTCATCGCGTGGCTCGCCGCCGGGTTCGCGATCATGAAGCTGATGAGAATTCCGAGCATGGCGGCCGCATACACCAGGGCGGCCGGTGCGTCAGGGAGCGATGTCGAGGAGCACCACATGGCCGAGCCCTACGATCTCGACCGTTTCGTCGCCGCGCAGGAGGGTGTGTACGCCCGCGCCCTCGCGGAGCTGCAGGCCGGGGCGAAGCGCAGCCACTGGATGTGGTTCATCTTCCCGCAGATCGCCGGCCTCGGCTCCAGCCCGATGGCGCAGCGTTACGCGATCGGATCCCTGGGCGAGGCGCGCGCCTATTGCGCGCATCCGGTGCTCGGCGCGCGCCTGCGCAGCTGCACGGAGGCCGTCAACGCCGTGGCCGGGCGATCGGCGCACGCGATCTTCGGCGCGCCCGACGACGTCAAATTCCGCTCCAGCATGACGCTGTTCGCCGCCGCCGCGCCGGACGAGCCGCTCTTCGCCGAAGCGTTGGCACGTTATTTCGGCGGCTCGCCCGACCCGCTGACGCTCGCCAAGCTCGGCCGGGCCTGACGCCCTACCGGCCCCACAGGCCGACCCGCTCGGCTCGTGCCTGCTCCTCGGCCCCGAGCAGGTCCGGCGGCGCATCCTCCGCGGCGCGGGCGCCGCCCGCCGCCAGGATCAGCCCGGCGAGGTCGTCGCCCTCGATGCGGCAGCGGGCCTTGGCCCCGTCGGAGACGCCCGTGCAGACCACCTCGCGCCGCCGCAGGTAGCTGGCGAGCTGCCGGGCGAGATGTCCGCGCTCGCCTTCCACCCCGAGAAGGCGCACGACGCGGCCGCGCAGGTTCAGGGTCCCGGTGTCGATCACCTCCGGCACGCCCCGGATCTCGCCGGCCGGGGGCGGATCCGCCGCGGCCGCGACCGCCCGGGCCGGCTCGGCCCGCTCCGCCGACGGACGCGGCTTGCCCTTGGCGAGCTTCTCCGACGCCCGCTGGACGAAATCGTGGAAGATCCCGGCCGGCATCTCCCCGCCGAACATCCTGCTCATCGGGCTGTCGTCGTCGTTCCCGATCCAGACCCCCACCACGAGGTCCGGCGTCATGCCGACGAACCAGGCATCGCGGAAATCCTGGCTCGTACCGGTCTTGCCGCCGATGATCTGGCCGGGCACCCGCGCCGCCCGGCCGGTGCCGGACTCGACCACCGCCTGAAGCGAGTCGAGCATCATCGTGCGCGGCTCCTGCGCGAGCGTCGCGCCGGGTGCCGGATCGGTCTGGACGTAGAGCGGCTGCGGCGCCGCTCCGCGGATTGCCTGGATGCCGTAGGCCTGGAGCGGGGTTCGGCCGGAGAGGACCGATCCGTAAGCGCGGGTGATCTCCAGAAGGGTCACGCCGCCGGAGCCGAGGACGAGGCTCGGCACGTTCGGCAGGTCGGACTGGATGCCGAGCCGGCGCGCGGTGGCGATCACCGCCGGGATGCCGACCTCCTGGCCGAGCTGGGCCGCTACCGTGTTGATCGAGAGCGCGAAGGCGGTCCGCAACGGCACTGCGCCGCGATAGCGCCCGTCGTCGTTCTCGGGCTCCCAATTGCCGATCTGGACCGGACGATCGACCAGGACCGATTCGGGGCTGTAGCCGTTCTCGTAGGCGGTCAGGTAGACCAGCATCTTGAACAGCGAGCCCGGCTGGCGCTTGGCCTGGACGGCGCGGTTGAACTGGCTGTCCTCGTAGTCGCGGCCGCCCACCATGGCGAGGATTGCACCCGCCTTCGACAGCACAACCATTGCCGCCTGACCGACCTTACGACGCCGCCCGTCCTTATCGAGGCGCCGGGCCACGACGCCTTCGGCGAGGCTCTGCAGGTCGAGGTTCAGGGTCGAGCGGACGGTGACGTCGCCGTCCTTGCCGGCGAGGCGCTTCACGTCGCCGGCGATCATGTCGAGGAAGTAATTGGTCCCGGGCGGCGCCTCGGGCGGCGTCTTCAGGGTCACGCTCTGCCGGCGGGCCGCGTCGGCCTCTCCTTGCGTGATCGCGCCGGTCTCGACCATGGCCTGAAGCACCACGTCGGCCCGCTCCTTGGCGCCGCCGAGGTTGCGGGTCGGGGCGAGCTGAGACGGCGCGCGCACCAGACCGGCCAGCATGGCCGCCTCTGGAAGACTCAGGGCCTTGGCCGGCTTGCCGAAATAGCGCCGCGCCGCCGCATCCGCCCCGTAGGCGCCGGCGCCGAAATAGGCGGTGTCGAGGTAGCCGAGCAGGATCTCGTCCTTGCTCATCGTCGCCTCGACGCGCAGGGCCAGGAAAGCCTCCTGGACCTTGCGCCAGAGCGTCTTCTCCTGATTGAGCGATGTCAGGCGCGCATATTGCTGCGTGATCGTCGATCCGCCCTCGCGCACGCCGCCGCCCGTGACGTTGCGCCACGCCGCCCGGACGAGCCCGCGCAGGTCGAGGCCCCAATGGCTGTAGAAGCGCCGGTCCTCGATCGCCACGATCGCCTGCGCGAGATGCGGCGGCAGGTCGGCGGCGGTGAGCTTCTGGCCGCGGAAGCTTCCGCGCGTGGCGAACACGCGCCCGTCATCGGCCTCGACGGTGATCGCCCGCTGACCGGTCTCGACGACGGCCCCGCCGAGCGGCGGCAGGGTCAGGAGCGCGGCGAGCAGGTAGAGCGCCAGCGCCAGGGCCGGCAGCAGGATCGCGGCACCGGCCGCGAGCAGGACCGGCCGCCGCCGCACTTGTCCGCCCCAGCGCGTCCCCGCTTCGGCGGCAGGCCGGTCGGCGGCGGGCACGCTCGGCCGAGCCTCCGTTCGAGCCCGATCGCGCCTGCGCGCCAGGAGCGCGCCGGAGCGGGCGGATGCGGCACCCCCGAGGCGCGCGACCCCGCGGCCGCCCGCGGCGAGCAGGACCCACAGGTGCCGGAGGAGGTCGAGAGCAGCGCGCCGCGCCTCGCGGGCGGCTAGGCGCGGGTCGGGCGCATCGCTCTTCGCTGGGCGCGCGGCCTTCGGATCTGACGGTGTCGGCCCGTCGGTCGGGGCGCGCTCCGGCGCGTCGGGCGTCATCGCATTGCAGGGTCCGGGACCGGCCGCTCCGGTCGACGCGGTGTTCTAGGCTGCTTCAGGCCCCGTGTCCCGCAATCACCGCGGCGTGATCGAACCCGGATGACGATCCCACCGCGGCCGTGTGGATCGGGCCACGGATCCGGTTCGTATCAGCGCCCGGTCGGGGTGATGGACGACCCGGCGGCCCCGTGCCGGCTCCGAAGCTGGAAGGCCAGGATCAGCAGAAGCACGCCGAAGGCGAAGGTGTAGGAGCCGATCCACCACGTCAGCACCAGGGCCGACATGCCCGGCTCGAGGATCAGCGCGATCCCGAACAGGATCGACACGATGCCGCCGAGGACGAGCCACCAGCGGCCGTAATGGAGGTGCAGCCGGAAGGCGGCGGCGATCATCAGCCCGCCGGTCACCAGGGCCCAGACGGCGAGCAGCAGCACGAAGGCCCAGACCGCCGCCGCCGGGACCAGAACCGCCGCGACACCCACGATGATGTCGACGAGGCCTTCCAGCAGCAGGAAGCCCCAGCGCTCGTGACGCTGCGCCGCCCGGACCGCGCCGATGATGGCGAAGACGCCGTCGGCGACCATGTAGGCGGCGAAGAACAGCACCAGCGAGAGCACGAAGGCGCCGGGCGCGATGAAGGCCACGGCGCCGAACAGGATCGCGATGACCCCGCGCAGGGCGATGAGCCACCAGTTGCGGGCGAGCGCCGCGCTCATGGCGTCGAGGCGCGCGACGCCGACGAGCGGGACGCCGGACGGGGACGTGGCCGTAGGGCCGGAATTCGGTGTCGGACTGCTGGTCATAGCGAAACTCCGAACTTGGCAGCCGTGAGCGGCAGAGGTTCCCGGCGCAGAACGCCGCAGTGCGGCAAGCGTTCCTAGGGGCGACTGCCGCACCATGGAACCTTGGGCCAGCGCTCGGCTTTTGCAGTGCGAGGCGGGCGTTATGCACTGTCCGGCCACCTTTGGGGGCCGGCCCACCGGGCGACGATTTCCCATGTTTGACGATCAGCGGCAGGCCTCCGAGGCGGCGCGCGCGCGGCTGGCCGATGGCCGGGTCGATGCGGTCGACCGCGATGTCGTCGACCGCGATGTCCTGGATCTCGGCCGGCCCGCGCAGGAGCGCGAGACCGCGCGCAAGCCCGGTGCGGAGGGCGAGGACCAGGAGACGGATCAGGACGCGCCGAAGGAGGAGACCGACGACGGGGCGGACGATCGGGAGGACGAGGAGCGCCGCCCCAACATCCTGCGCCGCCACCCGTTCGCGTTCCTGCTCGGCGCGCTCGCGGTGGTCGCTCTGTGCGTCGGCGTGTTCTTCTACTGGCTCCTGTACATGCACCCTTACGAGAGCACCGACGACGCCTTCGTCGACGCGCGCAGCATCTCGATCCAGCCCAAGGTCGGCGGCTACCTCGTCGACGTGCCGGTCACCGACAACCAGCACGTCGAGGCCGGGCAAGTCCTCTTCCAGATCTACCAGCGCGACTATCAGATCGCCCTGGAGCAGGCGAAAGCCCAGGTCGAGGCCGACAACGCCGCGATCAAGAACATCGATGCCCAGATCCAGGCGCAGTACGCCAACATCGACGTGTCGAAGGCGCAGGTCGCCACCGCCGAGGCGGCGCTGAAATTCGCCCAGGAGGACGCAGCCCGGTACAAGGACCTCGCCGAGCGCGGCTCGGGCTCGATCCAGCAATCGCAATCGGCGACCTCGACGCTGCAGCAGCGGCAGGCCTCGCTGCAGAGCGCCAATGCCAGCGTGGTCGCCGCGCAGAAGCAGATCGGCTCGCTCCAGGCGCAGAAGGCCTCGACCGAGGCGCAGCTCGCCCGCGACAAGGCGCAGGTCGAGCAGGCGGAACTGAACCTCGGCTACACCACAATCCGCTCCGTGCAGTCCGGCCGCGTCGTCCGGTTGACCGGCGGCATCGGTCAGCTTGCCCAGGCCGGGCAGACCCTCTCGACCTTCGTGCCGGACGACATCTGGGTGACGGCGAACTACAAGGAGACGCAGATCACCGACATGCGTCCGGGCCAGCCGGTCGACATTGCGATCGATGCCTACCCGAACCGCAAGATCCACGGCACGGTGGCCTCGGTGCAGCCGGGCTCCGGCACCGCCTTCAGCCTGTTGCCGGCGCAGAACGCTACCGGCAATTACGTGAAGGTGACGCAGCGCATCCCGGTGAAGATCGTCGTCAGCGACTGGCCGACGGACGTCTCGATCGGCCCGGGCATGTCGATCGTTCCGACCGTAACGGTCCGGTGAGCGCGATGGCCGCCGAGGGCGGGTCGGCCGCGCCCGGGCGGAAGCCGAATGCGGACAAGCCACGGATGGGCAAGTCCGCTTCGGGCAAGGCGCCGGGCGGCCACAATCCCTGGCTGATCGCCGGCGTGGTGGCGCTGGCGACCTTCATGGAGGTGCTCGACACCACCATCGCCAACGTGGCGCTCCGCTACATCTCGGGCGGCCTCGCGGTCGGGCCCGACGAGGCGGCCTGGGTGGTGACGAGCTACCTCGTGGCCAACGCGATCACGCTCACGGCCTCAAGCTTCCTGGCCAAGCGCTACGGCCGCAAGGCGTTCTTCATGTGGTCGGTGGGGCTGTTCACGATCTCGTCGATCCTGTGCGGCTTCGCCTGGAGCCTCGAATCGCTGCTGCTGTTCCGGGTCCTGCAGGGGCTCGGCGGCGGCGGCATGGCCCCGCTCGCCCAGTCGATCCTGGCCGATTCGTTCCCGCCGGCGAAGCGCGGTCAGGCTTTCGCGCTCTACGGCGTCGCCATCGTCGTGGCGCCGGTGATCGGGCCGACGCTCGGCGGCTGGCTTTCCGACAACGCCTCTTGGCACTGGTGCTTCCTGATCAACGGCCCCGTGGGCGTGATCGCGCTGGGGCTGATGTACTGGCTCATCGAGGACAGCGAGGCGGCCAAGAAGGAGCGCCGCGCCCTGGTCCGGAAGGGGATCCGCTTCGACATCGTCGGCTTCGTTCTGGTCGCCCTGTTCCTCGGCTCGCTGGAGGTGATCCTCGACGAGGGGCAGCGGAAGGACTGGTTCGGCACCTCGACGCTGATGAACGTGTCGGGCGTGCTGATGGTGGTCTCGTTCGTGGCCATGATCCCGTGGCTCCTGAACAAGAAGAATCCGGTCGTGGACCTGAGCCTGCTGGGCAATCGCCAGTTCGGCTCGTGCTTCCTGGTGATGATGTTCACCGGCGCGATCCTGATCTCGACCACGCAGTTCATTCCGCAGATCACGCAGGAATATTACGGCTACACCGCCACCCTGTCGGGCCTCGTGCTCGGTCCCGGCGGCATCGTCACGGTGGTGATGATGTTCCTCACCGGCCGGGTCTCGGCCTACGTGCAGCCGAAATGGCTGATCGCCGCCGGCATGACCATCGTGGCGCTCGGGATGTACGACCTGACGCGGCTCAACGGCACGACCACCTTCGCGTTCTTCGCGTGGTCGCGCGTCTGGATCGGCATCGGCCTGCCGATGGTGTTCCTGTCGATCACCTCGGCCTCTTACGAGGGCATCCGCAAGGACCAGACCGACCAGGCCTCGGCCCTGATCAACGTCGCCCGCAACGTCGGCGGCTCGATGGGCGTCTCGCTCGCCCAGAACATCCTGGCCTATCGCAGCCAGTTCCATCAGAGCCGGCTGGTCGAGAGCATCAATCCGGCCGAGCCCGCCTACCAGGAGGCGATGCGGCGGGCGACGCAGTACTTTTCCGAGCACGGCTATGTCGGCGTCGAGGCCCAGAACCAGGCGACGGCCTGGATCGGCAGCGTGCTGAGCACGGAGGTCGCCTACTGGGCCTATATCGACGTGTTCTGGGTACTGGGCATGGTCGCCGCCTGCGCGGTGCCGCTGGCGCTGAGCCTGAAGAGCGTCAAGCTCGGCGGCGGTGCGCCGGCCGGCGGGCATTGAGGCGGACGATCAGCCTCGGGAAGCACCGCGCTCCCGGCTCCGCCGTTCCGGAGCGCCGCAGGCGAGCCCGGAATCCAGAAACACCGCGCGTGCCAGGACCTGACGCATCGGCGGCTCTGGATTCCGGGTTCCGCTGCGCGGCCCCCGAATGACGGGGTGATGCCTGCGACGCCTCAATCACGATACCCTTGCGCGCCAGGATGGAGACCCGGTCCTCACACCCCGTCCGGCGGCAGCGCTTCCGTGACCTGCACGCGGCGGTTGCCCGCAGCCTGCCCTGCCTCGTCGGCGGCGACCTCGGTCTGAGCCGGCGTTTTATCCAGGGCCTCGGCCACTGCCGCGACGCCCTTGTAGCGCGTCAGCCGCCGGTCGATCATGTCCTCGATCCGCCCGTGCAGTTCGGCCACGGTCAGGCTGCGGCGCTTGCCGCCGGCCTTCTCGGTGAACAGGCTGCGATTGGCCCGCGCCGCGCTGCGGAACTCCCGCCCCGCGACCTCGTCGGGCCTCTCGGAGGAGAGCGACAGGAAGCGTCCGGCGCTGGCCGTGCCGAGGAAATGCGCGAGGTAGAGCTCGGTGGTGGAGAGGGCCCGACCGACCCGCGCCTCGATCCGCTCGCGATCGCGCTTGATCAACTCGGCCGCCATCAGCGCCGCCACGCGCGGATCGTTGCGCAGCCCGAGGACCCGGGTGCGCATTCCGGCCGTGACGGTGATTGCGGAGCCGCGGCCCTTCACGGCGGCGGCTTCGTTGGCGAGCCCGTAGCGGGCGCCGTAATCGCGGATCATCTCCAGCCAGGTGCGGGCGACGAACTGAAACAGGCCCTGCGCCGAGGAGGTCGCAGCCTTCGCGTCGGTGTCGAAGCTCGATTCCTTGTCGGCCAGCGCCATCATGTAGACGGGATCGACACCGGCCTCGTCGGAAGCCTTCACGATCGTGTCGACCACCTTGCCCGGCACGCTGCGCTGGCCGAACCGGACGGCGGCCTCGCCCTGCTCCTGGGTCACGCGCGGCAGAGCGGCGAGGTTGTCCTGGATCAGCGCCGTGGTGGCCGGCTCCTGCTCCGGAACGGGCAGTCCGCTCCAGGCGGCGTAGGCTTCGGAAGAGGCCTCGATCGGCGCGGCGTCCATCGCGGAGCGTGCGAGCGCCTGCGCGGCACGCGGGCTGGTGTCCACCCGGTCGTGAGCCTGCGCGGCGGGCGCGAAATAGGCCGGCGCGAAGGCCGCCTGCGGCAGGCCGAACCCGGCGATCAGGCCCAGGACCAGCGTTCCGGAGAGCCGGCGGATCCCATTCTGGCCTGTGCGGCGAAGTGACCGGCGCTCCGTTCCGCGTCCGGCCCGCGGCAGCCACGCCACGGTTTCATCCTCGATCTGGCTCGCGGTCGGCGCGAGTCGGCTCACGTCGTCGGCGCAACGCGCCGGCTCCGGGAAAACCCCCATCACTGGTCCTCTTCAGATTTTTCCTTTGTCGGCCCGGCGTCTGGCGGCCAGGTCCTTGGAAGCGGCGGCCGTATCGGCGCCGGCCGTGACCAGAATGGGACGGCTCCGTGATCCAAGCGTGGCACGGTCAACGAAGGGTTAACCCTGCTTTTTAAGGCCGCCGTAACGCCGTGATCGCGCCGCGCTCCGAGGAACGGAGGCGCAAAGTTGTCGCATTCGGCTTGGAACGCTGCACGTCCGAGCCAGTTAGGTACCGCCCGGGGGGGCCGAACTTTCCGTCCCAAGACGCCACCCGCGTCCCCACAAGGACATCAGTTTCCGATGAGCATGCAGTCCGGTCGCCGCGTCGGTGTCGCCTTCGTTGGGATGGGGGGCGCCGTCGCCACCACCGCCATCGCCGGCATCGAGATGATCAAATCCGGCTCGAACCGGCTCGACGGGCTGCCGCTCGCCGGCCTCTCCGTGGCGGGCCTGGCCGATTACAAGGATCTCGTCTTCGGCGGCTGGGACCTGAACGGCGACGACCTCGCCGCGGCGGCGAGCGGGCACGGCGTGCTCTCGAAGGACGACATCGAGAACGGCGCCCAGGTCCTGAAGGGCATCACCCCCTGGCCGGCGGTGGGCAGCGCCAAGTTCTGCAAGAACATCGACGGCCAGAACCGCATCGTCGCCAAGGACCACCGCGAGGCGGTCTCGGTGATCGCCAACGACCTTCGCCGCTTCCAGAAGGAGAGCAACCTCGACGATGTGGTCGTGGTGAACCTCGCCTCCACCGAGCGCTGGCCCGACCTGAACGACCCGACCCTGAACTCGACCGCGGCCTTCGAGAAGGGCCTGGATTCGAGCGACGAGGCGATCTCGCCGGCGATGCTCTACGCCTACGCGGCGATCAAGAGCGGCATCCCCTACGCCAACTTCACCCCGAGCGTGGCCGCGGACGTCCCGGCGCTCCTGGACCTCGCCAAGGAGCTGAACGTCCCGGTGGCCGGCAAGGACGGCAAGACCGGCCAGACCATGATGAAGACGGTGCTGGCCCCCGCCTTCAAGGCGCGCGCCCTGCACGTCGACGGCTGGTTCTCGACCAATATCCTGGGCAACCGCGACGGCCTAGCGCTGAACGACCCGAACTCGCTGCAGTCCAAGCTCAACACCAAGGGCACAGTGCTCGATTCGATCCTCGGCTACCCGGTCGAGGACCACCTTGTGCACATCCACTATTATCGGCCGCGCGGCGACGACAAGGAAGCCTGGGACAACATTGACGTCACCGGCTTCATGGGCCAGCGAATGCAGATCAAGGTGAACTTCCTCTGCAAGGACTCGATCCTGGCCGCCCCGCTGGTCATCGAGATCGCCCGCGTCCTCGACCTCGCCAACAAGCGCGGCGACGGCGGCGTGCAGGAGCAGCTCTCGACCTTCTTCAAGGCGCCGATGGTCAAGAACGGCCATGGGCCGGAGCACGCCTTCGGCAAGCAGGAGAAGATGCTCCACGACTGGCTGGGCGTGCACTGAACGGGCGCTGACGCACCACAATATACGCTCCTCCCCGCACAGGGGAGGAGACGCGCGCTTTAACCTTCGTCGGTTGGCGAGCCGGAAGGGTCCTTGGGGCGTCCGGTGCAGGCCGCACCCGAACTGCTGCACGCCGTCTGAAAGAAACGATGCCGAGCGAGAACCACCCGTCCCCCTCCGGCGCCGCCGCGCCGGAGGCGTTGCGCGACCTTCTGGTCGAGATGAACGACCTTAAGCGGGTCCGCTCGGCGGGCCGCCAGGGGTCGATCGCCGAGCGGCTGTTCGCGCAGGGATGGGGACTCCTCACCGGCGGCGGCGCGCCCGATGACGTCGCCCTCGATATCACCGCGACCACCCTCGCGGCGACGCGCCTCTGCGACCTCGACGCGGCCTTCCTGACCGCGGCGGGGCTCTCCGACGCGGACGCCTCCGCGGTGCTGGTGGCGGGCTTCGACGCTGTCACCGGAGACCTCGATCCGGAACTCCGCGACCGCCTGCGTGCGCGGCTCGCGCCGCGTCCGGCGGGCCGGCCCGGGCCGCTGCCGGGCTTCGTCGCCGCCCTGGCGCAGCAGCCGCGGGCGGGCGTCACCTGTCCCGGCCGCGCCCGGATCCTGCTGGAGCCGCCCGAGAACCATGCCGAGCATTGCCTGATCGTAGCGGTCTACGGCGTCTGCCTCAGCCCGTTCTACCGGGCCGATCCCGGCACCGTGTTCCTGGCCGCGATGGCCCACCACTTCCACAATGCCGCGATGCCGGATGCCGGCTTCACCGGCGAGATGCTGCTCGGCGGCCATCTCGGCCCGATCATGGCGACCACCACCGCCTGGGCGCTCGCCGAGCTCGACGAACCCTTGCGCGGTCAGGTCGAGCGTGCCCGTGCGATCCTGCCCGACGACGCCACCGCGGAGGGCCGCGCCTTCCACGCGGCCGACTGCATCGACCGGGTCCTTCAGATCGCCCAGCATCTCCGCGGGGCCTCGACCACGATGGGGATGGTGCTCGACGAGTGGGAGCTGGTCCATGCCGGCCCGGTGAAGGGCTTCCACGATCGTGTCCTCGCCGACATGCGCATCCCTTGATCGCCGGGCCCGGTCGCCCATCTGCCCGGGCGGCTCCGAGAACCATGAT
The DNA here is from genome assembly GCF_058790235.1 of Methylobacterium sp. FW102-HT35C08. NCBI lineage: Bacteria > Pseudomonadati > Pseudomonadota > Alphaproteobacteria > Hyphomicrobiales > Methylobacteriaceae > Methylobacterium > Methylobacterium sp. FW102-HT35C08. The sequence continues at coordinate 5,685,962 of NZ_JBYTCL010000002.1, forward strand.
CCCGTTCGAACTCAGATCGCCGGAAACCGGCAACCCGCTGAAGGCCGACGGCCCGCACGCCCTGCGCGATGCGGAGACCGGCGCGCGCTGGCCCGTGATCGACGGCATCCCGTACCTGCGAATCAACCGCGCGGCCCTGGTCGAGCGGGTGCTCGCCCATCTCGACGCCGGCGAGCCCGACGAGGCGCTGGCCGCGCTGCTGGTCGATCAGGACGATTGGTGGAACGGGCCGCCGGCCGATCCCGCCGGGATCATCCGCCTGATCAAGGAACGCCGCACCGCGACCCTGCGCGATGCGGTCGAGCTCCTCGGCTGGGGCCGCGTCGGCGACTACTTCCTGCACCGGTGGAGCGACCCGACCTTCCTGGCTGGCCTGTCTCTCTTGGAAGCGCACTGGAACGAGCCCGTTTGCGTCTTCGAGTTCGCCTGCGGCATCGGCCACTACCTGCGGGAGCTGCAGCGGCGCGGCTGCAAGGTCGCCGGGGCCGACGTGGTCTTCGCCAAGCTCTGGGTGGCGCGCCACTGGGTCGTGGCCGAGAAGGCCCAGCTCGTCTGCTTCGACGCTGGCTCAGCCCACTGGCCGATCCCTGGGGCGCCGGTCGATCTCGTTGTCTGCAACGACGCCTTCTACTTCCTCGACGACAAGGCGGCGCTGCTCGACTGCCTCCGCCAGAATGCCGGCGACGACGGCTGGCTGGCGCTGAGCCACATCCACAACCGCGACTGCCCGGGCTTCTCGGCCGGCCGCGCGGTGACGGCCGAGGACATCGCCGAGCTGTTTCCCGACGCCCTGGTCTACGACGATGCGGAGCTGACCCGCGCGCTAGTTGAGGCGCGGGCCCCGGGCCCGCAGGAGCCTGCGGCCCTGCGGAGCTGCGAGGCGTTCTCGGTGGTGTGCGGCCCCGGCATGCGCCCGGCGCCGCGCGCGCTGGTCGATGGCCTGACCCTGCCGAAGCCGGGGACCGTGCTGCGGCTCAACCCGCTCTACGCGCCAGAAGGCGACGGTTACGTCATCCGCTGGCCCTCGGAGCGCTACGAGGCGGAATACCGCCCCCGCGCCACCTACCCGCTGCACTCGCCGGGACCCGAGACGCTGACCTTCGACGAAAGCCTCGATGCGTCGGAGACGCAGCGCGTGCGGGTGCGCGAGTTCGTCGACCTCCCGGAGCGGTGGTAATGGATGCGGTCGGCTGGGGCATCGTCGGCTACGGCTGGGTCGCTCGCGACTACATGGAGCCGGGCATCCGCGCGGCCGGGCACCGGCTGGTGGCGGTCAGCGATCCGAACCCGGAGAGCCGCGCGGCCGCCGAGCGGGCCGGCGCTCGCGGGCACGCCGATCTCGCCGGCCTGATCGCCGAGCCCGCGGTCGAGGCGGTCTATGTGGCGACGCCGAACCATCTCCACCGCGGCGCCGTCGAAGCGCTGGCGGCTGCCGGCAAGGCGGTGCTGTGCGAGAAGCCCATGGCGGCGACGCTGAAGGACGCCGAGGCCATTACCCACGCCGTCGAGGCGCAAAACATCTTCTATGGGACGGCCTTCGACCAGCGGCATCACCCGGCCCACCGGGCGATCCGCGCGCAGGTCGAGGCCGGCCGGCTCGGCACCGTGACGGCGGTGCGGATCGTCTATGCCTGCTGGCTCGGGCGCGACTGGTCGGAGGCCGGCCAGCCGAACTGGCGGATCGACGCCGCCCAGGCCGGGGGCGGCGCCCTGATGGACCTCGCCCCGCACGGGCTCGACCTCGTGGACTTTCTGCTCGGCGAGCCGATCACCACCATCGCGGCCCTGACCCAGATCAAGGCCCAGGATTACGCGGTCGACGACGGCGCCCTGCTGATCGGGCAGACCGCGGGCGGTGCCCTGGCGAGCCTGCACGTTGCCTATAATTGCCCCGACGCGCTGCCCCGCCGCCGCCTGGAGGTGGTCGGCACGAAGGGCCTGCTCGTCGCCGAGAACACGATGGGCCAGACGGCCGGCGGGTCGCTGACCTTCGTCGACGGCGCCAGCGGGCGCGCCGAACCGCTCGCCTTCGACGCTGACAGCTCGCCCTTCACCGAGCAGGTGCGCGCCTTCGGCTCGGCCCTGCGCCGGCCCGAGGAGCGGGCCGCGTACTCGGCGGCGCGGGACCTTCACACGATGCGGCTCGTCGCCCGCGCCTACGGGCAGGGGTAACGACCGCCGGACAGGATGACACAACATCGAGCCGCGACCCGATCCATCTCACCCGCGCCCGCATCCTGAGGTGCTGCGCAGCAGCCTCGAAGGAGGGTTCCAGAGATCACGGCGCTCTCACGGAGCCCTCCTTCGAGGCCTCCGCTGCGCTTCGACACCTCAGGATGAGGTGGGTGGATGGGACAGGGGCACGGCTCGCGGCAGACGGGAACACGACTTGACCCAAGCAGACGCCTTCAACCACCAGGACGACCGCGCCCGCCACGAGCGGATCAAGGCGCCGCGCCCCTACCGCTTCGGCGCCAAGCGGCCGATCGAGGGCCTGCCCGAGAGCCTGCCCGAACCGGTCAGGGCCTATCTCGACGTCCTGCCGGAGGGCCGCATCGTCGGCTTCCCGCTGGCGCCCCTCGACCGCACCGGCATCCCGGTCTGGTTCGTGGCCCTGTTCCTCGACGACCCGTTCTTCGTCGGCGCGATGCCGTCGGGCATCGGCTACGGCGCCACCGACGACGAGGCGCTGATCGGCGCCGTGGCGGAGATCGCCGAGAACCTGATGCCGTCGCTCGCGGTGCTCCCGCGGGCGAAGGAGCGGGCGAGCTACGCCGACCTCGTGCGCGTCTACGGCACCAAATCCGTCGCCGACCCGCTGACCCTTTGCCTCCCGGCCGGCTCTCCGGTCGGTCGCGACACGGTCCTCGAATGGACGCCCAGCGTCCGGCACGCCACGGGCGAGATCGTGCTGATGCCGCTCGATATCGCCGCCACCGACTATTTCGAGCTGTCGGAAGGCTACAAACCCTTCACCAACCTGATCACAAACGGGCTCGGCGCAGGGCCCGACGTGCCCTTCGCCCTGGGCCACGGCGTGCTGGAGCTGCTGCAGCGGGACGGCAACGGCCTGCTGTTCCGGGCGCTCGACCAGGGCGTGATGCTCGACCTCGACGGCATCGGCCCGGAGAACGCTGCGATGCTGGCCCAGCTGAAGGAGCTCGGGATCCGGGCGCTCCCGAAATTCGCCACCGACCAGTTCGGGCTGACCAACCTCTACGTCGTCGGCTACGACGAGGATCCGGCGCGGACCCCGGCACCGATCGCCCTCTCGGCCTGCGGCGAGGCCTGCGATCCGGACCGGGAGCGGGCGCTCCGCAAGGCGTTGCTGGAGTTCCAGGCGGCGCGGGTGCGCAAGACCTTCGGCCACGGCCCCCTCGACATGGCCGCCACGGTGACGCCGCCCGGCTACGTCGATGCGTTCATCCAGAAGGCGCTCCCCAGCCTGGACCTGGAGGAGAGCCGCGCCCTGCAGGCGATGCTCGGGTGGATCGAGATGCCGGCGGCCGACCTGCGCGGCGTGCTGGCCGACACGGTCTATTCGGAGCGGAGCACCAAGCGGTTCTCGGAGCTGCCCTCGACCTCGGCCGCCGACGGCCATGCGCGGGGCAAGATCGCCTGCGACCGGCTGCTGGAGGCCGGGTTCGACGTGCTCTACGTCGATTGCACGCCGCCGGGCGGCCGGGTCGGCGTGGTCAAGGCGATCGTGCCGGGGCTCGAGGTCGAGACCATGAGCTACTACCGGATCGGCGAGCGCAACACGCGAAAGCTCCTCGACCGCGATCACCCCCTGATCCGCTTCGGCACCGAGAGCGAGACCCTGCGGCCGGTGCGGCTCACGCCGGAGGCCCTGGAGCGGTTCGGCGGCCAGCCGCTGTTCGACACGGCCCTGGCCGAGACGATCGTCGGGCGGCACTATCCGCTGTACCGCGAGCCGGAATCGCACCATGCGCCGTTCCGCCTCGCCCAACGGCAGGGGAGGGCGGCGTGACGCTCCGGTTCGCCTACAACACCAACGGCGCGGCCAACCACCGCCTCGACGACGCGCTCCATCTGATCAAGGCGGCGGGCTACGATGGCGTGGCCCTGACGCTCGACATCCACCACCTCGATCCGTTCGCTGAGACCTGGGCGGCCGAGGCCGGCCGGGTGGCGAGTCTCTTGGAGAAGCTGGAGCTGACCTGCGTCATCGAGACCGGCGCCCGATTCCTGCTCGACCCCAACGCCAAGCACGAGCCGACGCTGGTGACGGCCGATGCCTCTGGCCGCGCCCGCCGGGTCGGCTTCCTCAAGCGGGCCGTTGAGATCGGCGCCATGCTCTCCGCCGAGGCGGTGTCGTTCTGGGCCGGCGTGCCGAAGCCCGGCGTCGATCACGGCGAGGCCCGGCGCTGGCTGGTCGAGGGGCTGCACGAGGTCGCGACCTTCGCCACCGAGTCCGGGGTCGTGCCGTGTCTGGAGCCGGAACCCGGCATGCTGATCGAGACGCTCGACGACTATGCGGGCCTCGACGTGCCGGGGCTCAAGCTCGCCCTCGACACCGGCCACTGCCTCGTCACGGGCGAGCGCGAGCCCGCGGCGGCGGTGCGCGAATTTTCAGACCGGATCGGCACCGTGGCGATCGAGGATATGAAGCGCGGCAGCCACATTCATCTGCCCTTCGGCGAGGGCGACATGGACGTGCCGGGCGTGCTGGAGGCCCTGGAGGAAGTCGGCTTCGGCAAGCTGATCTGCGTCGAGCTGTCCCGCGAGAGCCACCGGGCCGACGTGATGATCCCCCAGGCGCTGGATTACCTCCGCGGCTGCCGCCGTGCCGGCCCGGTGCTGGCGGGCGAGCAGGAGACGCGGCGGCAGTGGCAGTGAGGATGGCGGCCCGCCTCTCCTCTCCCTTGCGGGGAGGAGCCGGAGGTGGGGGTGGTGCAGGATCGAGCGATCGGGTGCCTCCTGCACCACCCCCACCTCTACCCCTCCCCGCAAGGGAGAGGGGATTCCGACCGGCCCGCACTCCGCATCGCGTGCAACGATGAGAATTCTCTTCCTCAGCCGTCGCTACTTCCCGGCAATATCCGGCATGAGCGTCTACGCGCAGAACCTGCTGCGCGAGCTGGTCGATGACGGCCACGACGTGACGATGATCTCGCAGTACCGAGGCGACGCCTTCGGCACCCGCGTCTACGGCGGCGGGCCGCCGCCGCCGGTGCCGGGCGTGCGGGTGATCGGCCTGGAGCAGCTCGGTGAGCAGACCTCCGGCGATTTCGAGCGCGACATCGACACGATGGTGGACGCCATCGCCCGAGAGCATGCCGAAAAGCCCTTCGATATCCTGCACGCGCAGTACGGCTACCCGACCGGCTGGGCAGTGCTGCTTGCGGCGCGCAAGCTCGGGGTGCCGAGCGTCGTCTCGATCCAGGGCGGCGACGGTCACTGGGTCGGATCGTGCTGCGAGACGCACCGCGTCGCCATGTGCGAGGTCCTGGCCCACGCCAACGCGCTGCTGATCGGCGGCGCCTCCTTCGTGGACGAGGTCTGCGAGCGGCTGGGATCGGATCCCGCCCGCTTCACCATCGTGCCCGGCGCGGTGGACACCGACCGCTTCGCGCAAGGCACGCCCGACGGGCTGCCCGCGCCTCATGCCGGGCCGGTGCGGCTGTTCTACCATGGCCGGGTCGACCGCCGGAAAGGCGTGCTCGACTTCATCAACGCCCTGGCGATCCTGCGCGAGCAGGGCACGCCGTTTGCCGCCACCATCTCGGGCATCGGTCCCGACGTGGAGCCCGCGCAGGCACTGGCCGCGGAGCTGGCCTTCTCGGAGCGCGAGATCGCCTTCACGGGCTACGCCGAATACGGCTCCGTGCCCGACCTGTACCGGCGCGCCGACGTGTTCGTCTCGCCGACCTACGCGGAGGGGTTTTCCAACACGATCTTGGAGGCGCTTGCGGCCGGGCTCGCCACGGTGTCGTGCCACGCGGTCGGCGTCTCGGACTGCCTGCGCGACGGCGAGAACGGGCTGCTTGTCGATCCCGGCGACGTGCCCGCGCAGGCCGCCGCGCTCACCCGGGTGATCACGGATGCGGATCTGCGCCGCCGTCTGGCGACCGCCGGCCTGGAGGAATGCCGGCGGGTCTATTCCTGGCATGCTGTCGGGCGGCAGATCATGGACGTCTACGCCCGGGTGCGCGACGAACGGCCCGCCACCGACTTCGCGACGGACCTGCCCCACGATCCGACCTGCCGGTTCCGCGCCGAGCCGCATCTGCTCTGAAGGCGCTTCAGTCTTGGATATCCAACCCGCGGCCTCCGCTTCGCTCCGGCGCCTCAGGGTGAGGTGACGGGTTGGAGCTCGCACCAGCCGATAGATCCTGAACCATGCCCACCGCGCTCGCCCTCTCGCCCCATCTCGACGATGCGGCCTTCTCCTGTGGCGGCCTTTTGGCGAGTCTCGCGCAGGCCGGTTGGCGCGTGGTGATGGCGACCCTGTTCACCGGCAGCGTCGCCGACCCGCAAGGCTTTGCGCTGGCCTGCCAGCTCGACAAGGGTCTGGCGCCGGATGTCGACTACATGGCCCTGCGCCGGGACGAGGATGTTCGCGCCGCCGCCGCGCTCGGCATCGCTCCGCCCGTGCACCTACCGTTCCGGGAGGCGCCGCACCGGGGCTACGGCTCGGCGCCGGAGCTTTTTTCGGACACCCGCGCCGACGACGGCGTCGCGGCCGAGCTCGCACCCGCGCTCGCGGGCCTGATCGCCGCGGAGAGCCCCGATCTCCTCCTCGCGCCCCAGGCGATCGGCGGCCATGTCGATCACGTGCAGGTGGTCCGGGCGCTCCGCAGCCTGGACGTCGCGGCGCCGGTCCTGTGGTGGCGCGACTTCCCCTATACGGTGCGGGAGGCCGCACCGAAGGAGCCCCTCGTCGGCCTGTTCGCCACCCTCGCCGAGGCGAAAATGCGCCTGGATCCGGACGCGCAGGCTCGGAAGCGCGCGGCCTGCGCGGACTATGCCAGCCAGATCGGCTTCCAGTTCGGCGGCGAGGCCGGACTGAACGCGCGCCTGGCCCGCGAGGCGGGGATCGAGCGCTTCCGCCTCTCGGGCCGGCTCGGCGCGGCGATCCCAGGCCTCGATGAGGGCTGAGCCGCAGGCGCCGAAGGCGCTGGCCGATCCCGATGCCCTCGCGGCGCGCCGCGCCCTGATCGGGGCGCCGCACATCGCGCCGATCCGGGCGCTCGCGGACCGGATTGCGGCGGAACGCGGGGCGCCGGTCCCCGTGCCGGACCCCCTGGATGGCGGCGTCGGTGCGCGGATGCTCCTCCTCCTCGAGACGCCCGGCCCGGCCGTGCTGCGCACCGGCTTCGTCACCCGCGACAGCGCGAACGGCACCGCCGCCAACCTGTTCCGTTTCCTCGCCGAGGCCGGGATCGCCCGGGCCGACACGCTGATCTGGAATGTCGTGCCTTGGCTGATCCACGAAGCGGGCGCCCTCAACCGCGCCCCCCGCCGGGCCGAGGTCGCGGCCGCCGCGCCCTATCTGGCCCCGCTCCTCGACCTGCTGCCGCTCCTCGCCGTCGCGGTGCTGGCCGGCCGCTTCGCGGGCGAGGCGGCGCCGGCTGTCGCGGCGCTCCGGCCGGACCTGCCGGTAATCCGGGTGCCGCACCCGAGCCCGACCTACGTCTGCACCTCACCGGACGTCCCGGCCCGGATCCGGAACGGCCTCGCCGAGGCCGCCGCGATCCTCGGTCGGCCGGCCAGTTGAGGATAGAACGTCTGTCCGGGCGGCGCCTTCCCTGGCCTTGCGCGCCCGTTCGGCCTACATGCGGGGCAACGGGCCGCGGTCCGGGAGACTCCGGCACGGGCTGATGCCCGGCGGCCGGGCCGCGCAGCCGGAAGGGCGGACGCCGAACGGCATGAATTTTCAGGGACAGCACCGGAGCGCGGCCGAGAAGGCCGAGCCGGTCCAGCACGACCCCGCGGCCGTACCGCGGAAAAGCCGGCGCAGCCGCTATGCCTGGATCGGCACGGGCGCCAGCATCGTGCTGTTCGCGGTCTCCCTCGGCGTGCTGTGGAAGCTCGTCCAGAGCGTGAGCTGGGCCGAGGTCCACGCGGCCATCAAGGCGGCGACGTTCGAGCAACTCAGCCTGGCCTTCCTGTTCGTCGGCATCAGCTACCTGTTCCTCACCGGCTACGACGCGCTGGCCTTGCGCCAGCTCCGGATCAAGGTGCCGTACCGGATCACCGCGCTCGCCTCGTTCACGAGCTACGCGGTGAGCTTCACCCTCGGCTTTCCCCTGCTGACCGCCGGCACCATCCGCTACTGGATCTACGCCCGGCAGGGCCTGTCCACCGCCAAGATCGCGGCGCTCACGGTGATCGCCGGATTCACCTTCTGGCTCGGCATGGGTGTGGTGCTGGGCCTGAGCCTGATCATCGAGGCGGGCCAGCTCGCCGGGCTCGCCTTCACGTCAATCCGGATCAACCAGAGCGTGGGCCTTGCGGCGCTCGCCCTTGTGCTCGGCTATCTCGCCTGGGTCTCGGCCAAGAAGCGCAGCATCACGGTCAAGCACTGGCGCCTGGAGCTGCCCGGCGCCTCGGTGTCCATCGGCCAGATGATCGTCGGGATCGGCGACGTCTGCGCGGCGGCGGCCGTGCTCTACGTCCTGCTGCCGCAGGAGACGACGCTGGCCTTCACCACCTTCCTGGCGATCTACGTGCTCGCCGCCATGCTGGGCATCGCGTCGAACGCGCCGGGCGGCATCGGTGTGTTCGAGGCGACGATCCTGCTCGCCCTGTCGAGCCTGCCGCGCAACGAGGTGCTGACCTCGCTGCTCCTGTTCCGGGGCTGCTACTACGTGGTTCCGTTCGTGACCGCCCTGGCGATGCTCGGCCTGTACGAGATCGTCAAGCGCGCGGGCGGCGCGCGCGATCCGGGACCGCCGGAGGGCACCGCCGGCCCGTCCGGCCGGGCGTGGCACGACGGGTCCGGCCCCCGCTGACCGGATCGGCCGGCCCGCCATGCCCGACCGCCCGCTGCCCGACCGCCCGCTGCCCGACCGCCCGTTGCCGGAGCGCCTGCGCGGTTCCCCGGCCTGGACGGGCGCCGCGATCGCGGCCGGGCTGTTCGGGCTCGCGGCCGCCCTGGCCGGGCGCCTCGACCTGCCGCTGATCCTCGCGGGCCTCGGCGCGGTCTGCCTCGGCGGCTGGCTGGCCGGCCGCGACCGGGCGCTGTCGCCGCCGCGGCCGGCCGCGGCCGCGCCGCGCAGCGCGGTCGCCGAGGCGCTGCTCGCCCATGTGCCGGACCCGGTGATCCTCGTCGATCGCCGGACCCTGGTGGTGGAAGCCAATCCTGCCGCCCGGGCGCTCCTGCCGGCTCTGCACCAGGCCCGGCCGCTGTCCTTCGCCCTGCGCGACCCGGAGGTCCTCGACGGCGTGGAGGCGGTGCTGAGTTCCGGCATGCCCCGCCGGATCGCCTTCTCGACCCGGATCCCCCTGGAGCGGACCTTCGAGGTCCAGATCGGCGCCCTGCCGATGCCCGACGGGTCCGGCGTCAGCGCCGTGCTGTTCCTGCGCGACCTGACCTCGGCCCGGCGCCTGGAGGCGATGCGGGTCGATTTCGTCGCCAATGCCAGCCACGAGCTGCGCACGCCGCTCGCGACCCTGATCGGCTTCATCGAGACCCTGCAGGGGCCGGCCCGCGACGATGCGCAGGCGCGTGCGCGCTTCCTGGAGATCATGCGCGTTCAGGCACTGCGCATGACGCGGCTGATTGACGACCTGCTCTCGCTGTCGCGGATCGAGTTGCGCGAGCACGTGGCGCCGACCGCCGTGGTCGATCTCGGAGCCCTCGCGCGGCAGATGGTCGACGCCCAGGGGCCGCCCGCCGAGGCCCGCGGCGCGTCGATCCGGTTCGAGGACGGGGCCGGCCCCTATCCGGTGCCCGGTGATGCCGATGAGCTTGCCCGGGTGATCGAGAACCTGATCGAGAACGCGGTGAAGTACGGCGGTGGCCAAGTCAGTGTCGGGCTGGCCCGGGAGGAGGATGCCCGGCTCGGCCGCCGCATCATCCTGTCGGTCTCCGATGACGGGCCGGGCATCCCGCCCGAGCACATTCCGCGCCTGACCGAGCGCTTCTACCGCATCGATGTCGCGTCGAGCCGGGCGCGGGGCGGCACGGGGCTGGGGCTCGCCATCGTCAAGCACAGCCTCAACCGCCATCGCGGCCGCCTCGCCATCGAGAGCGCGGTGGGGCAGGGGACGATCGTGCGGGTCAGCCTGCCGGAATACAACGCCGCCGCGCCGCTCCCGGCGGCGGCCGATCAGGCATAGGCGCCGATCCCGAGCTGCGCCTCGACGCGCCCGACCCAGCCGCGGACAGCCGGATACGGCCCGAGATCGAAGCCGCCCTCATGCGCCATGCGGGTGTAGGCGACGAGCGCCACATCGGCGAGCGTCAGGGCGTCCCCTGCCATGAAGGCGGAGCGCGCGAGCGTCCCGTCCATCAGCCGCAGCGCGTCCGCGCCGCGTTCGGCAAGCTTCGGATCCAGATCCTCGGGCGCGCGCCTGAGGTAGTGGAGCTGGTAGCGACGGACCGCGATGTAGGGTTCGTGGCTGTACTGCTCCCAGAACATCCATTGCAGCATGCGGGCGCGGTCGAGCGGTGTCTCCGGGACGAGCGGGGAGCCCTCCGCCAGGTAGACGATGATCGCGTTCGATTCCGACAGCACCGCGCCGTCGGGGAGGACCACGACCGGCACGCGCCCGGCCGGGTTCAGCGCCAGGAACTCGGGCGTGCGCGTCCCGCCGCCCGGCACGTCCACATCGCGCCACGTCGCGGGAATGCCGAGATGGGCCGCGACCCATTTGACCTTGAGACAGTTCCCGGATCCCGGATCGCCGTAGATCGTGAGCGGCTCGGTCATCCCTGTTCTCCGCAAGATTGCTGACGGACCCTGGCCGGACATGGCCGATTCCACAACCGTTGCCTTGGGTAATCCCTGCGCGCTGCCGCGCATCGCTCTGGCGTCAGTCCCGCCCCTTGACCTTCCCATGATGGGAACCCCCATCTCACTCGGCCTGGAAGCTTCGAACGGAACCGCCGCCATGTCGGACCCCGTCGCCCTGACCCTCCCCGTCGAGGGCATGTCCTGCGCCTCCTGCGTCGGCCGCGTCGAGCGCGTCCTCGCGGCATTGCCCGGCGCCCGCGACGTGGCAGTGAACCTCGCCACCAACCGCGCCAGCTTCGTCCTGGGCGGCGGCGCGCGGCCATCCGACGCCGCGGCGGCGCTGGCGGATGCCGGCTACCCCGTTCCCGAGACGCAGAGCCTGCTGGCGCTGGAGGGCCTGTCCTGCGCGAGCTGTGTCGGCCGCGTCGAGCGGGCGCTCGCCGCCGTGCCGGGCGTGACCGGCGCCAGCGTCAACCTGGCCGCCGGGCGCGCCGTGGTCCGCCATCCCGAGGGCGTCGTGGCGATGGCCGATCTGGTGGCGGCCGTTGAGGCGGCGGGCTACGCGGCCCGATCTATCGATGCGGCCCAGCCGGTCGACCCGGCGGCCCGACAGGACGCCGAGGGCCGAACCCTGCGCCGCGACCTGATCGCCGCGACGCTCCTCTGCGCACCCGTGGTGATCCTCGACATGGGCGGCCACGTCCTGCCGGGCCTGCACGGCGGCGTGGTGACGGCCCTGGTCCAAGCCGTCCTGGCCACCGCGATCCTGGCCGGGCCCGGCCGGCGATTCTTCCTGAAGGGGATTCCGGGGCTGCTGCGCGGCCGCCCGGACATGAACGCCCTCGTCGCCCTCGGGGCCGGGGCCGCCTACCTCTACTCGCTGGTCTCGACGCTGGCGCCGGGCTTGCTGCCGGCGGGCGCGGCCCATCTCTACTTCGAGGCCAGCGTGCTGATCGTCACGCTGATCCTGCTCGGCCGGACCCTGGAGGCTCGCGCCAAGCTGCGAACCGGGCAGGCCATCGCCCGGCTGATGGACCTCGCGCCGAAGACCGCCCGGGTCGTCCGGGACGGCGCGGAGGCCGAGGTGCCGCTCGCCGCTCTGCGCGTCGGCGATGTGGTCCGGGTGCGCCCGGGCGAGCGTGTCGCCGCTGACGGTGTCGTGGCCTCCGGCACCAGCCACGTCGACGAGAGCATGATCACCGGGGAACCGGCGCCGGTGCGCAAGGCGCCGGGCGACCGGATGGTCGGCGGCACCCTCAACGGTCGCGGCAGCCTCGACCTGCGCGTCGACGCGGTCGGGGCCGCCACCGTGCTCGCGCAGATCGCCGCCATGGTCGAGCGGGCCCAGGGCGGCAAGCTGCCGATCCAGGCGCTGGTCGACCGGGTCACAGGGCGGTTCGTGCCGGCGGTGATCGGGATCGCCGCGGTGACCTTTCTGGCCTGGCTGCTGCTCGCGCCGGCGCCCGCGCTGGGGACGGCGCTGGTCAACGCGGTGGCGGTGCTGATCATCGCCTGCCCCTGCGCCATGGGCCTGGCGACGCCGACCGCCATCATGGTCGGGACCGGGCGCGCGGCGGCGCGGGGCGTCCTGTTCCGCGACGGCGCCGCGCTGCAGCGCCTGCGCGACGTGCGGGTCGTCGCCCTCGACAAGACCGGCACCCTGACGGAGGGGCGGCCCCGGGTCACGGATGTCGCCCCGGCCGACCGCGTCGCGGCGGACGAGGCTCTGGCCCTGGCGGCCGGCCTCGAGACCCGCTCGGAACACCCGCTGGCCGGCGCCGTCGTGGCGGCCGCCCGCGAGCGCGGCCTCCGGGTGCCCGAACCGGACAGCTTCGAGGCGATGGACGGGTTCGGCATCGCTGGCCGCGTGGCCGGCCGGGCCGTGGCGCTCGGCGCGCCGCGCTATCTCGACCGGCTCGGTGTCGTGCTGGATCCGGCGCTCGCCGACCGCGCCGAACGGCTGGCCGGGGCGGGACGGAGCCCGGTCCATCTGGTCCTCGACGGCCGACACGCCGCCGTGCTGGCTCTGGCCGATCCCGTGAAGGCCGGCGCCCGCGAGGCGGTGGCGGCGCTCAAGGCGCGCGGCCTCACCGTCGCGATGGTGACGGGCGACGATCCCCGCGTCGCCGCTTGTGTCGCCGAACGCCTCGGCATCGACCACGTGGCCGCCGGGGTTTTGCCCGGCGGGAAGGTCGAGGCAGTCCAGCGGTTCCGGGCGGCGCACGGGCCGGTGGCCTTCGTGGGCGACGGCATCAACGACGCGCCGGCGCTCGCCGAGGCCGATGTCGGGCTGGCCATCGGGACCGGCACAGACATCGCCGTGGACAGCGCCGACGTGGTGCTGATGTCGGGGAGCCTGGACGCCCTCGTGGAGGCGCTGGCGCTCTCGCGGGCGGTCATGGCCGATATCCGACAGAACCTGTTCTGGGCCTTCGCCTACAACGCCGCGCTGATCCCGGTCGCGGCGGGCGTGCTGGTACCGTTCGGCGGCCCGGCCCTGTCGCCGATCCTGGCTGCGGGCGCCATGGCGTTCTCGAGTGTCTTCGTTCTCGGCAACGCGCTGCGGCTGCGCCGGGCCGGCGGGCGGCCGACCCATGCCGAGGCGGCGGCGCTCACCCCGAGGACCGCATGAGCGCGGCGCTCCTGACGATCGGCGAGGCGGCGCGGCGTACCGGCGTCTCGGCCAAGATGATCCGCTGGTACGAGGCGACCGGTCTGCTGCCGCCGGCCGCGCGGTCCGAGTCCGGCTACCGCCATTACGGCGAGGCCGACCTGCACACGCTGCGCTTCATCCGTCGCGCCCGCGACCTCGGTTTCAGCGTCGACGCGATCGCCGACCTGCTGGCGCTCTGGCGTGACCGGGATCGGCCGAGCGCCGGCGTGAAGGCGATCGCGCAGGAGCAGATCGCGGATCTGCGCCGCCGCATCACCGAGCTGGAGGGTATGGCGCGGACGCTGGAGCATCTGGCGGGCGCCTGCTGCGGCGACGAGCGGCCGGACTGCCCGATCCTGGACGACCTCGCCGCGGCGGACCGTCCGCCTACGCCTCGGCCATCGCGCCGCGGGCTCTCCGGACGCGGGGCTGCGCGCAGAGCCGGGTGAGCGCGGCGGCTTCTCTTCGGAGGGAGGTCGCCACGTCCCTGGAACAGGCCGGTCTGGGCCGTCGTTCAGACGCTTGAGCGTTTTCGGAACGAGCTGAGTTGGACGGTTTGGGTTCACGCAGGGCTTCGCCAACACCCCGTCCGCATTCGCATCCGGGCGGGTTACGATGCGGCGGTTGACCAGGCCGATCCCGTGACGATCTCCATGGGTGGCGCACCACTCTGCGCCGCAAGCTGGCAGAGCCCGCACGATCGCTTCCTCTAATTCATCCAGCGGTTACGCGGTTGGGTTTCGACCCCGCTGCTCGAACCTGTCGAGCGCCGCCACGTCCGAGAGGAACGAGAAGCGAAACCGAGCGACCCCGCCCTGCGTCGTGTGCCGTGCGTGAACGTGTGGCGGAGGATGGTCCTCCGCAGCGATGAAGATCTGAATCGCTCCGACCCGGAAGACCTCTCAACGTTACGGCGACGCGGCTTCAGCCGCACTGCGCTGGAGAGGCTCGGCTTGAGAAGCGCTCGTTCGCCGCTCAGGCGGCCGTACGACGTTGCCCTCCCAGCGCTGTGCTGAAGCGATATTGTTGCGGAAGCGCTAGCATTCAGATTGTCTCAGATCGCTGATGCTCGGGAAGGCAATCAACGCTTCGCTCCTATGCAGACGCAGGCGCGTAAAGTCCATCGACCAGGGTATTATAGGAATAATTTATCCGATTCCAGAAATAGATCTCTATATTGCGCACCTCTGCATTCCGTGCTGATATGATCCCGATCGACACATTTGATTGGTCGTTAAATCAATTCATTGAGCGGAGCCTGGGTCCTGACGGAGGCGATCAATGCGCAAAATAAGTATGTTTCTGGCCGCTCTCGGGCTCGCGACGAGCGTGTTCTGGCTGACGATGTTGACGACGCCACCTCTCTCTGAAGCGAGCCCCCAGGCGCAAATCGACACCCGCGATTTGACGTTGAAAGCACATCCGGATGGCGGCTTGCCATGCGATGCATTTTAGGGTCATCTTGCTTTTATAGATGCTTTACTCAAATCAATGGTCAATTTGCTTGCGAATGGGTCCCGTCGGCATCGGGCCTCGCCGTGCTCAAACCGCTCGACTCAAAGCTTGGCCGGTTGAGGTTAGTGTATCCCATGCCGCCCGAAACCTTCCCTCGTGCACAGGCCGTAACGTAGCTGCGGGATTGGGTAAGACGGGCGGAACAGCAACGCCGCCACCGCGTACGATGTCGACGATTAACGGCGATGAAGCGACAAGCCAGAAGTGATCCGGATGATCGGCGGCATCTTCGTAAAAATGTTGATTGTAAATCATTCGTGACCTGTTCGTCGGCTTCGGCGCGCCAAAACTAAGCCCGGAGGTGAAAATCGGGACACTTCCAGGACTCCGCCTCGAAGTGTGACACGGTGGCTGCGGGTCCGTGCTATACTGGGCGCGGCTGACCATACCGGCTGCGGTTTTGGGATCTTCGGAGAGACCGCTGCTTCCGAGTGCATTTCGCAACATGTGTTTGCGAGTTAAGTGGCTGATCAAGGTCGACAAAGCTGCGAGCAATCAGGCATCCTGACCAACAAGCGCATCCGAAGAGTTGCGTTCGGGAGAGGGAGTGCCGTCGTGGCAGCGGAACGATTACATCTCACCGTGAGCGCGCGTTATCGACTCAAGCTCCTCTCCCGGGGGCCTCGGCAGTACGGCCCTGAGGATTATCAGTGTAAAGCTCTGTCCCGTCGTGGCCTGATCGCGCCTCTTCCCGATCCGTCCGCAGATGGCACGCGCCGATGGGCCATCACCGAGGATGGCCTGACCGTGCTGCAAAGCTACATCCAACCGATCAGAACGGTCGCCAGACAGCCGGAACGCAGCGCCATGATCCCGCAGGAGCGCCGCTCGATCGATGACAGCGCGGGTTAGGCCGGCTGCCCTCAATCATGCTTCCGATGACGGATGGGGCACCAAACATTGTGGTAGTCGCCATTCAATGAGCACAAGATTTAGAAAGCGAGAATCTTTCTTCGGATTGAATTGCTGGTCGACCCCCTGCTTGGACCGGGCAAAGCCGCCCCACTACAAGGTATCCGCGAGACAATATTTGTGCACGGCAATTATCGCTGGTGTCAGCTGAAAATGCCTGATCGGGCGTTCGTCACAGCAGGCCTTCCAAAGGCTCTGAGCGCGGACGACACGATCGCCGGGCCGCCGGCCGCACCGTCGATGAACCCAAGGGCACAATCCATCGTTCTCGTCGTGTCTGTTTTGGCACGAGTTCAGAGAGCCTGGGATGCGCGGTGCCCTTCTCAAAGCCAGGATGCTGGGTGTCCTCCTCGTCACCGCCGCGCTGCCTGCGGCGGCATCGCCGTCCGCGCCGTCGGATGCACCCGCGGCCCGGTTCATCGAAGGCCCCGAGCCCGGAACCATACCGGCCTCGCAGATGATCGGGGTTCCAGTGATTGGAATGGACCACGTGGGGGTTGGCAAGATCGAGGACGTGTTGGTCGACGGAGGTGGTCAGGTCCGGGCCGTGATCATCGGGGTCGGCGGCTTCCTGGGACTGGGCGAGAAATCCGTTGCGCTGCCCTTCGACCAGATCGCCTGGAATTTCAGCGATGTGTCGCTGACAAGCGGCCCGAGCTCGATCGTGACGCCCAAGACCGCGCCCGGCGCCGAGGCGGCCGCGCGGGCGGGGCCGGACACGATGCCGGGCGCGCGGACCACCCGCGATACCCTCGGTGCGGTTCAGAACCAGCATAGCGGGCGCGTGACCGAAGCGACTGGCTCCGTGGAAGCCGAGCGACCCAGCGGCACGCCGGCGACGGTCCTCGTCGGCGAGAAGCTCTGGCGCGCCGAAGTCCGCGTGACGCGGGCGCAACTGGATGCAGCGCCGGCGTTCCGCTCCGGGAAGTCCCGCCTCTAGCGTTCACGCCTCGCCCGGGAGAGAGTCATGCGAAGCGCCGTTCTCACCGGCCTGATCTGGGCTTCGAGCCTTCAGGGCGCGCTGGCACAGCAGACCCACCCGGCACCCCCGATCTCGGAGTCGGGCCCCGCGCAATCCAGCTCGGGCGCGGCCACGGCCGCGGCGGTCGACTTCAACTGGGTCTGGCTGAGTCTGGTCGTGGCCGTCGTGGTTCTTGCCCTCTGGTACATCGCGCGTCGACGTCAGTCCGGTCCGCCACCCCGCTGATCCCCGGCCCGCGCGTCACGGGCGCGCCGGCGCCGCACAGCAGGGGCAGCGCGTCCCGGAGCGGCAGCAGGGCCGCGGAGGCGGTTCGGATCATCGCTGGAGCGATGCGTCATCCCGGATTGATGATCAGGATTCGACCTGTGCGCCGCCCCGGCAATGCCGCGCGCTTTGTATCCGCGCCCGGAAGGCGATCGATGACCGCCGGAGTCGCCGCGACAGGCCGGTCGGCGCTCCGCTATGGTGGACGGCCCCTTCGGAGCCGAGCCTCGATGACCAGCTTTGCGCGGATCCTGGGCGTGACCGCCCTCCTGCTGCTCTGCGGCGCCCCGGCCCGCGCGCAGATGCGCGGCCACGGCGGCCCGGTCCGGGCGCTCGCCGTGACTGCCGACGGTCGCCTCGCAATCTCGGGCGGCTTCGACCAATCCGCCATCGTGTGGAGCATCGAGACCGGTGCCGCGCTCCGCGTGCTGCGCTTCCACGACGGCGCCGTGAATGCGGTCGCCGCGCTTCCGGACGGCCGTTTCGCCACGGCCTCCGAGGACGGACGGATTGCTCTCTGGCGCCTCGGGCGCGCGGAGCCGGAACGGGTGCTTGACGGTCATACGGGCCCGATCGTCGCGCTCGCGGTTTCGCCGGACGGCCTGTCGCTCGCCTCCGCTTCCTGGGACGGCACGGCGCGAATCTGGCCGCTCGCCGGAGGGGACAGCCGGCTGCTCGATCCGCAGCGCGGGCCGGTGAACGCGGTGGCCTTCCTGCCGGGCGGCGCGCCGGTCACGGCCGGTGCCGACGGGACGGTGCGGATCTGGCCCCCGGAGGGCGCATCCCAGGTCCTCGTCACCGCGCCCACGGGCCTCAACGCCGTCGCGGCCGCGGCGGACGGCGAGATCGCGGTCGCCGGGGCCGATGCGATCCTCCGCTTCGTCCGCGCCGACGGCACGGTCCGGGCCGCCGCCGAGCTCGGCCCGAACCCGGTGATCGCCCTGGCCCTGTCTCCGGACGGGGCCAGGGTGGCGGCTGCGACGGCGGGCGGGACCATCGCGGTGGTCGACCGGGCGAGCGGCCGAGTCCAGCTGCGGCTCGTCGGACCCGGCCTGCCGGTCTGGTCGCTCGCGTGGCGTCCGGACGGGGCCGAACTCGTCACGGGCGGCGGCGACCGCCTCATCCGGCGCTGGGACGCGAAGAGCGGCGCACCGATCGGCGCGCTGATCATGCGGCGCCCGGCAGATCCCCTCGCTGTCCGGCAGGGCGGCCGGGGCGCCGAGGTGTTCGGGGCGTGCACCGCCTGCCACACCCTGACGTCCGACGAGGGCGAGCGGGCCGGGCCGACGCTGGCCGGCCTGTTCGGCCGCCGGATCGCGAGCGTGCCCGGTTACCGGTACTCGGACGCGCTGAAGCGCATGGACCTCGTCTGGACACCCGAGACCGTCTCGCGTCTCTTCGAGATCGGTCCCGCCCGCTACACGCCCGGGACGAAGATGCCCGAGCAGACGATCGGCAGCCAAGCGGACCGCGCGGCCCTCATCGAATTTCTCGAACGCGCCACCGCGCCCCACTGACTGAGGCGGCCGTCAGCCGCTCGCGCGTTCGCGCAGGTAATCCTCGGTCGTACGGGGCTTGTCGCGTTCCGGTGCCGCGTGCGGATCGAAGCCCTGATTCATCGCGACTTCGACGCGGCAATCCTCGCACATCGTTAGCGCTTGCAGGCGTGCCTCGCCGCCCGCCCCGCTGAACATCCAGTGCCGCTCGCGCAGCCGCTCGACGATGCGCTCGATCGTCGAGCGCGTGCCGAAGGGCTTGGCGCACTGCGTACAGCAGAAGGGCTCTTCCTCCTTGACGACCCGACGGGGCGCCGCCCAGGCCTCGAAATCCACCTGCGGGCGCAAGGCGATGACGTCCTCCGGACAGGTCGCGGCGCAGAGGCCGCACTGCACGCAGAGGCTCTCCTCGAAGCCGAGAAGCGGCTGCTCGGCGCTGTCGGAGAGCGCGTGGGTCGGACAGGCGCTGACGCAGGCCAGGCACAGGGTGCAGTCCGCGACCCGGAAATCGAGGCCGCCGAAGGGGGCGCCGGCCGCGAGCGGAACCCGGCTCACGGGTGCCGGTGCGGCGCTGTGCATGTCGCGGAAGGCGTGGCGCAGCACCTCGCGCTTGTTCCCCAGGAACAGCAAACCGGCCGGCGCCGCGGCCTGCCGCCCCGGCGTGGCCTGCCGGAGGGCGGCGCCCAGGAGATCCGGATCATCGGTCTCGATGGTTTCGACCACGCGCCCGCCGCCTTCCGCACCGTAGCCCAGCGCCTGCGCCAGCGTCTCCCCGAGGGACAGGGTTCGGTACAGGGGTTCGAGGTCGTGCTTGGCACGGGCCCGGACCAGGACCCGAATTCCGGCCGCGCCGTAGGCAAACAGGGCCGCGATCACTTCGGGTCCGATCTGCGTCACCTCGTTGACCTGCACCGGCAGCACGTGTGCGGGAAGGCCGTCGCCGTAGCGGCCGAGCGCGTCGACGAGGGGTTCGCCGTGGTCGCCGTCGTGGAACAGGACGAGGCCGTTCTGTCCGCCCGCCACCCGGTAGGCGCGCATCAGGCTGCGCAGCCGGCGCATCAGCGCGTCGGAGGTCGGCAGCGTGTAGGCGGCGGCCCCTGTCGGGCAGACCGCGGCACAAGAGCCGCATCCCGCGCAGACGTAAGGGTCGATGTGCACGGTGTCGCCCGCGGGCGCGATCGCGCCGGTCGGGCAGATTTCGAGGCAGCGCGTGCAGCCCGTGATGCGGGAGCGGCTGTGCGCGCACAATTCGCCGTGGAAGGCGATGAAGCGCGGCTTGTCGAACGTGCCGACCAGATGGGACGCGTCCGCCAGCACGCGCTCGACGGCGGCCGGATCGCCCGGGTCCGCGCGCAGATAACCGCTCCGCACCGCGTGTGCCGGAAACAGCGGCGCGCCGCCCGAGAGGTCGATGACGAGATCGCAGGTCGATACGGCGCCGTTTCGCGGTGCGCCGAAGACGAGGTGCGTGCGCGAGGACGGGGCCGGGAGGGCGTAATCGTCGACGCCGAGCTCGAACGCTCCGAGGTACCCTTTCGCGGTCCGGATCGTGCCCTGCAGGACCGGGAAGGCGTTGCGGTGAAGCGGCGGGATCTCGCGGGGGCGGGTCAGCAGGACGGTGATGTCCAGATGCTCGGCGAGGCGCCGGCCGGCCTCGAGGGCCACCTCGTCCCGCCCGTAGATCAGGGCCACGCCGCGGCTTTCCAGGGAGACGGTGGCGGCGTCGGGGAGCGGCTCCGCCGCCGCGGCGAGCAGGGCGGCCATCTTCGGTCCGGCCGCCGCGGCGTCGGACGACCAGCCGGCCGTCTCCCGGATCTTGACGTAGGCGACCCGGTCCTCTCCGCCCGCCTCCTCGGCCACCTCGTCGAACAGCGGCGCCTGCAGCGTGCAGGACACCGTGACGGGCCGCCCGGTGGCCAGGGCCTCCCGGAAGCGGTCGAGTTCGCGGCCGCAGAGCTGATCGGCGGTGCGAAGCTCGCCGCCGCAGGCCTGGCCCATGGCGGCAGTATCGAGGGACATCGTCCGCTCGCAGGAGCAGGCGAGTACGAGGCGGTCGGACAAGATCGGACCCGAATACAACTGCGAATGGATAGCCCCTTCGCGTGGCGGGGCCCGTCCCTTATACTCGAACCATTCGAAACAACGATCCGGCATGCGGGCGCAGGCCGCAACCCTGGCCCGCACTCTTATCGGCCCCTCGCCAAAGCCGCTCCATGACCATCCTTGTCGATGCCAGCCCGTCGAGGCTGGTCCTGCCCCCCGGCTTCAGCGAGCGCGCAGCGGAGCCGCATTCCGACGCGCACGCGGAAGCCTGCCGGCTCGCCGCGTCGGGCGAGGCGGAGGCGGCGACGCTCGTCCTGAGCCGGCGCGACGACCTGATCGACCTCGCCGTGGTGCTCGCCCCGGCCGAGCCGCTCGCCACCGCGCGCCGCGCGCATTTCGCCGGGATGGTCGCCCTGGCGAATGCCGTCGGCGTCTTCGGACCGCCGGAGATCCCGGTGACGTTCGAATGGCCCGGGACGCTGCTGTTCAACGGCGCGCGCCTCGGAGGGGGGCGCCTCAGTTGGCCTGAAGCGTGCCGCGAGGACGAGGAGCCGGACTGGCTGGTCTTCTCGGGGATGCTGCTCGCCTCGAAGCTGGCGGCGGGCGACCCTGGCCACACGCCGGATTCCACCGCCCTGGAGGAGGAAGGTTTCGGCACGGACCTGCGCGCGCCCCTGGTCGAGTGCTTCGCGCGTCACCTGACCAAGACCTTCGAGATCTGGCGCGAGGACGGCTTCGGCCATGTCGCGGCGCTCTACCTCGCCCATCTGCCGCGGCAATCCGGTGTGCGGGCCGCGATCGAGCCTGAGGGCGACGGGAGGCTGACCTGGCCCGACGGGCGGGTCGAGCACCTCCCGCTGCGCGCGAGCCTGGAGGCGCCGGACTGGCGCGATCCGAAGACCGGCGGGGTCCGGCTGTGACGCTCAAGCTCCCCCGAACCCTGCGGCTCGATCCCTCCGACACCTTCGTCTTCGCGCAGGCCGCCGAACCCGGAGAATGGGCCGTCACCGGGACCTTCCTGTTCCTCGATGGGGATCCGTCGCGGCTGACCGGCAAGGCCCTGGCGGCCTTCCGCTCGGGGTTTATCGGCGTCCGCTCGCTCGGCTTCTCCACCCTGGTGGTGGTGAGCGAGGCGCGCGAAGAGGAGCGCGCGCAGGCCGAGGAGCACCTCGCCATCCACATCCACGCGCGCTTCGGGGCTCCCGACCGGGAGTCCGCCCGTGCGGCCGCCCGCGAGGAACTCGACGTCGCCGCGTCCCTCTGCGATCTGCCGGTCGGCAGCGTCGTCGCGATGCACCGCGTCGAGACGGACGGGGCGATCCGGGAGGATTTTCGGACGCTGCACCAACGGCCCGGCATCGACCGGTCCCACGGGCGCGCGTTCCACTTCGTCGAGGCCGACGCGGACGAGCCGGAGGAACAGGCCGACCTCGTCGGCCTTCTGCGTGATACGACGGCGGGAGGCTGACCGGATGACCGAGTTCTGGGTCTCAAGCGGCCATCACCTCACGCAGCGCACGGCCGGAGGCGGCCTCACGGTCACGGACGAACTGATCCTCGCGTATCTGGCGCGGCCCGAACTCGTGCCGCCGGACGACGCCTGCGCATCCGAGGTCGCACTCCACGCCGCCCTCCTGGACGCGCCCCGGCGGCCTGTGGAGCCGGCCGAGATCGCCGCCATCGCCGACGCCGACGCCCGGGAGAACTGGGCGGTGATCCTCGCCTTCCGCGACCGGCTGCTCGCGGCCCGCTCCGTCGAGGCGGGATATCTGTCGCTCGTGCGCGGCGACCTTCAGGGCGTGCCGTCCCTGTTCCTGAACCAGCTCGTCCACCTGATCCTGCGCAACGCCCTCGACGGCTGCGACGACCCCTTCGTCCTGCGCGCGGCCGAGCTGTTCTTCCGCCCTCAACGCGTGAGCTTCCACGAGGGCGCCGTGCTCCTGGCCGACGCCGAGGTGATCGCCGCCCGCGAGGGAAGCGCGCCGCTCTCGCCCCTGCTGACGATGCTGGGCAAGGAGGCGGCGAACGAGCTGGACGTGCTGACGGCCGAGAATGCCTGGACGTACTGGAGCCGGTCGGACGCCTTCACGATGGCGCTCAATCTCGGCTCCGATCCCCGCAGCCGCGCGGGATTGGCGCGGGTGATCGAGACCTTCGTCGGCCACCTGCTGAACGTCGCGGTGCGCGTGACACCTCTCGACTGGCTGGACGACCCCGACTGGCGCTGGTTCGTCGGTCTCGACCAGGAGGGGACGCGCATCGGCAACGCGCTCTGGCGCGGCGACACGCTCGATGCCGGAACACGCGAGCGAGTGCTCGCCGTATTCAGCCTGACCTTCGACGACCCCGCGCAGGTCCTGCCGACAGTAGGGGAGCGCCCGGTCTATCTCCTGCTCGCGGCGGCGCCGGATCGAAGCGTGCAGCTCAAGCCGCATAATCTCGTCGTCGGATTGCCCCTCGCCGAAGGCCGGGAGGCCGCCTGACATGTCCACGACGCCCGAGCATCGTTTCGAGGTCGGCATCATCGTCGCGCGGCGGCGCCTGACCGGCCCCTGGGCGAGCCATGCCTGGCTCCCGGTCGGCGCCCTGCCGGCGGCGGCCGCCGCGTCGCCCTGGACGAAGCTTTCCGAGACCGAGGACGAGGCGACCTTCTATGCCGGCTCGTACGAAGTCGCGCTGCATCCGGGCGAGACCGGGCACTACCGCGACAATCTCGTCTCCGGGCGCCCCTCCCTCTGGGTCGCCCTGCGCAACAGCGGCGACGAGACCTACGAGGTCGCGAGCGTCACGGCCGACCCGTATGAGGGTGAATCCATGGCCGAAGGGGTCGGCGAGATCGTCGAGCCGGTGCCGATGCCGCCGGAGGTGCAGGCGAAGCTTCTGGCCTTCTTCGAGGCCTTCCACGTCGAGCGCAAGTTCGAGAAGCGCAAGCGCGATCGCGCCGATCCCGAGGCGCTGGCCCGCCGGGCGCACGGGGCCCGGGAGCGGCGCGAATGAGCGAGGGGTTTCTCTCGCGGTGGACGCGGCGCAAGCTCGCCGTGCGCGCCGCCGCCCTGGCGGAACGCGGCGCGCCGACCGCCCCCGACGCGGCGCCTCGCCCGGCGCCGGACGCGGGGGCCGCCGAGACGGATCTCATCGCGCCGCAGCCCGGATCCGAGGCGCGGCCGCCGGAACCGGAGCTGGCGGACGATCCGGTTGTGGATCTCCCGCCCCTCGAAGCCCTGACCCCGGAGACCGATCTCGCCCCGTTCCTGCGGGCCGGCGTTCCGACGGCCCTGCGCAACGCGGCCCTGCGCCGGATGTGGTCGCTCGACCCTGCCATCCGCGACTTCGTCAGCGAGGCGCGGGAATACGCTTACGACTGGAACAGCCCGGGTGGCGTCCCTGGTCTCGGTCCGCTTCTGCCCAGCGACGACGTCGAGGCAATGCTCCGGCGTCTGCTGGGCGGGGCCGCCAAAGCGACGCCGGCGTCGGGTGAGACCCGCGATAGCCAGCCCGAAGGTTCGCCGGAGCCCGGTAGGGCGCCGGAATGTCCCCTTGTGGCCGATGCCGCTCCGCCCGGACCCGATCCGCAGGACCATGCGCCGGCCCTCCCGGCCCCCGCGGCCACGGTCCAGCAAGCCGCTCCGGCCTTCCCCGATCCGACGCCCGCGCGCGATCCCGGGCCCGTGGTCGACGGAAAGGAGACGAGTCCGGGACCGCGCCTGCGGCGGCACGGCGGCGCGATGCCCAATACGAGCTAGGAGTTTTGGATTGCGGGAGATAAGAGCCCTTCTTATTGTCGTTCCAGAGAGCGAGATCCGTCCGATCTCGGGCGAGTAGAAAACTCCAGTGGCGTCGGCGTTCGGACCTGTGGAATCGGAGGCGCTGGGCGGCGCCCGCGTGGACGACGTCGACAGTCTCCGCGCGCGGCACTACGATCTCCTGGCCGTCCTGCTCGGACGTCCACCCGGCCAGGCCCTGCTCGATACGCTCGCCGGCCTCTCGGGCGGCGAAGGGATCCTCGGCCAGCACGTCGCGGATCTGAGCCGCGCGGCGGCAGAGGCTACGGGCGCGGGGGTCGAGCGCGAGTTCTTCGCGCTGTTCATCGGCGTGGGCAGGGGCGAGCTGCTTCCCTACGCCTCCTACTATCTCACCGGCTTCCTCAACGAGCGCCCGCTCGCGCTGGTCCGAGAGGATCTCGCGGCCCTCGGCCTCTCGCGAGCCGAGGCTATGAGCGAGCCGGAGGACCACCTGGCCTTCCTCATGGAGGTGATGGCGGGGTTCGCCGGCGGGCGGTTCGCGGCCGAGCCCGATGTACAGGCGCGCTTCTTCGGCCGACACCTCGTCCCCTGGGCGGACCGCTTCTTCGGGGATCTTGAGCGGGCGAAGAACGCGCGCTTCTACCGGGCGGTGGGCAGCCTGGGACGGATCTTCATGGAGGTGGAGGCGGAAGCCTTCGCGATGGATGCGTGACGGGGATGCGGTGCCCGGTGGTCGGAGCGTGACCGAAAGGCGTGACGTGGGTTTGCTATCAAGCGGGTGTCGCTGAGGGAGTTGGATGATGCGGCAGGATCCGAAGACGCTCGGTCGTCGCCAGTTTTTCCGGGCGCTCGGCGGAAGCACCGTGGCGGCCGCCGCCGCGGTCGCGTCGCCGATGGCTGCGACGGAGGCCCAGGCCTACGACCCGGGCCAGGACGAGACGCGCAGCCGGTACCGCCTGAGCGATCACGTGAAGGCGTTCTACCGGACCAACGGCTACGAGACGCTCCTGAAAAATCCCGAACCTGCGCCGGGGACGAAGTGAGGCTGCCATGCTGACGAAGCGGAAGAGCGGCGAGGCCAGCCGCAGCAAGCATCAGGCGGTCGCGGCCGGTCTCGCGGCGGGCGTGCTCGACCGGCGTGCGTTCCTGCGCAAGTCTGGGCTCACGGCCGGAGCGCTCGCCGCCGCGGGCTCGATCCAGCTCGGCGCCGTCCGCAAGGTCGAGGCCGCCGGCTCGTCGGCGGTCGGGCCGGGGACGGTCATCAAGAAGAACATCTGCACGCATTGCTCGGTCGGCTGCACGGTGACCGCCGAAGTGGTGAACGGCGTGTGGGTCGGCCAGGAGCCGTCCTGGGCGAGTCCCATCAACCGCGGCACCCATTGTGCCAAGGGGGCCGCCATCCGCGAGCTGGTCTCGTCGGACCGCCGCCTGAAATACCCGATGAAGCTCGTCGGGGGCCAGTGGCAGCGGATCTCCTGGGATCAGGCGATCGACGAGATCGGCGATAAGCTGCTGCAGATCCGCGAGAAGTGGGGTTCCGATTCCGTCTACTGGCTCGGCTCGGCCAAGTACACGAACGAGGCCGCGTACCTGCTGCGGAAATTCGGGGCCTTCTGGGGCACCAACAACGTCGACCATCAGGCGCGCATCTGCCACTCGACCACCGTGGCCGGCGTGGCGAATACCTGGGGTTACGGCGCCCAGACCAACTCGTACAACGACATCCGCAACGCCAAGACCATGATCATCATGGGCGGCAATCCCGCCGAGGCGCACCCGATCTCGATGCAGCACGTGCTGTCCGGGAAGGAGATCAACCGCGCCAACCTGATCGTCATCGACCCCCGTTTCACCCGCACGGCGGCGCACGCCACCGACTATGTGCGCATCCGCTCAGGGACCGACATCCCGGTCGCGTGGGGCATGCTCTGGCACATCTTCCAGAACGGCTGGGAGGACAAGGAATTCATCCGCCAGCGCGTCTACGCGATGGACGACGTCCGCAAGGAGGTCGCCAAGTGGACGCCCGAGGAAGTGGAGCGCGTGTCCGGCGTGCCGGGCGAGCAGCTCCGCCGCGTGGCGGAGAAGTTCGCCAAGGAGAAGCCCGCCACCATGATCTGGTGCATGGGCAACACGCAGCACACGGTCGGCACCGCCAATGTGCGCGCCCTCTGCATCCTGTGCTTGGCCACGGGCAATGTCGGCAAGCCGGGCACGGGCGCCAACATCTTCCGCGGGCACACGAACGTGCAGGGCGCGACCGACCTCGGCCTCGATGTGACGACCCTGCCGCTCTACTACGGCCTCGTCGAGGGCGGCTGGCGGCACTGGGCCCGCGTCTGGGAGGTGGACTACGCGTGGCTGCAATCGCGCTTCGATGAGGTTCCCGCGGCTGCCGGCCGCAAGGCGCGGTCCCGCAAGGAGAACATGGAGACCCCGGGCATCACCTCGACCCGCTGGTTCGACTCCGTGAACCTCCCGCCCGACCAGATCGATCAGCGCAGCCCCACGCGGGCGATGATGATCTCGGGCCATGGCGGCAACACCGTCACGCGCCTGCCCGAGGCCCTCGAAGGCCTGAACAAGCTTGACCTGATGGTCGTCGCGGACCCGCATCCGACCACCTTCGCGGCGCTCGACGCCCGGCAGGACAACACCTACCTGCTCCCGATCTGCACCTCGCTGGAGATGGACGGCTGCCGCACGGCCTCGAACCGGTCCCTGCAATGGGGCGAGCAGATCGTGAAGCCCGCCTTCGAGTCCAAGAACGACTACGAGTTCCTCTACCTGCTCTCGAAGAAGCTCGGCTTCGCCGACCCGATGTTCAAGAACATCAAGGTCGAGAATAACGTCCCCTTGGCGGAGGACATCCTGCGGGAGATCAACCGCGGCGGCTGGTCGACGGGCTATTGCGGGCAGTCGCCCGAGCGCCTGAAGGCGCATATGCGCAACCAGCAGAAGTTCGACCTCGTCACCCTGCGGGCGCCGAAGGACGACCCGGAGGTCGGCGGGGATTATTACGGCCTGCCGTGGCCCTGCTGGGGCAAGCCGGAGATCCGCCATCCGGGCTCGGCCATCCTGTACAACACGGCTTTGCACGTAAAGGAGGGCGGCGGCACGTTCCGCGCGCGCTTCGGCACCGAACGCAACGGCGAGACCCTGCTGGCCGAGGATTCCTACTCAAACGGCTCGGACCTGACCGACGGCTATCCGGAATTCACCCTCGGCGTGTTCAAGAAGCTCGGGTGGGACAAGGATCTCACGGCGGACGAGCTGGCGACGATCCTGAAGATCGGCGGCGACAAGCCCGACACGGTGAGCTGGGCGACCGACCTCTCGGGCGGCATCCAGCGCGTCTGTCTCGAGCACGGCGTCTCGCCGTTCGGCAACGGCAAGGCGCGCGCGAATGCCTGGAACCTGCCCGACCCGGTGCCGGTCCACCGCGAGCCGATCTACTCACCGCGCCCGGATCTCGTGGCCAAGTACCCGACCCGGCCCGATGAGCGTCAGTTCCGCATGCCCAATATCGGGTTCTCGGTGCAGAAGGCGGCCGTCGAGCGCAACGTCGCCCGGGATTTCCCGATCATCCTCACCTCGGGCCGCCTCGTCGAGTACGAGGGCGGCGGCGAGGAGACCCGCTCCAACCCGTGGCTCGCCGAGCTGCAGCAGGACATGTTCGTCGAGATCAACACCGGTGACGCGGCCGAGCGCGGCATCAAGGATGGTCAGTGGGTCTGGGTCACGGGCGCGGAGAACAACTCTAAGACGAAGGTGAAGGCCCTCGTGACCGACCGCGTGGGGAAAGGCGTCGCGTTCATGCCGTTCCATTTCTCCGGCTGGTACCAAGGCAAGGACATGCGCGACTACTACCCGAAGGGCACCGACCCGGTCGTGCTCGGCGAGAGCGTCAACACCGTCACGACCTACGGCTTCGATCCCGTCACCGGCATGCAGGAGACGAAAGCCACCCTGTGTCAGATCCGAGCGGCCTGAGAGGAGCGACCTGATCATGGCGCGCATGAAGTTTCTCTGCGACGCGGATCGTTGCATCGAGTGCAACGCCTGCGTCACCGCCTGCAAGAACGAGCACGAAGTGCCGTGGGGCATCAACCGGCGGCGGGTGGTGACGCTCAACGACGGAAAGCCCGGCGAGCGCTCGGTCTCGATGGCCTGCATGCACTGCACCGACGCGCCCTGCGCGGCCGTGTGCCCGGTCAACTGCTTCTACACCACCGCCGACGCGGTGGTGCTGCACTCCAAGGACATCTGCATCGGCTGCGGCTACTGCTTCTACGCCTGCCCGTTCGGCGCACCGCAGTACCCGCGCGTCGGGAACTTCGGGTCCCGGGGCAAGATGGACAAGTGCACCTACTGCTCGGGTGGCCCCGAGCCCGATCTCTCGACCGCCGAATACGAGAAGTACGGTTCGAACCGGCTCGCGGAGGGCAAGTTGCCGCTCTGCGCCGAGATGTGCTCGACCAAGGCTCTGCTCGCGGGCGACGGCGAGATGATCGCCGAGATCTACAAGCAGCGGGTGATCAAGCGCGGGTACGGCTCGGGGGCCTGGGGCTGGAAGACGGCCTATCGCGAGACGATCGCGATCTGATGTGGGGCTGCTCCTCCGCTGAGGGGCGCGCAGGAACAGGGACCGCGGCAGCGTCCGCGGACCGCTCGACCGATCTGAAAGGAACGCCGATGCGGCGGGCATGGACGCTTCTCAGCACTCTCGTCCTGGCAGCGGCGCTCTGGACGGCACCGGGTGTCTACGGGGCCGCGCAGGCGCAGAACCCGATCCAGGCCGATGGGCAGAACCCGATGGGTGCGAATCCCACGGCGGATTCGATCAATGAGGAGCTTCTGTTCCGGCAGGCCCCCAAGATCAGCGGGCGCATCAGCATCCCGGACGGCAAGGCCGCCAACCTGATCCAGCCGCAGGGCCGCGCGTACCAGATGTTCCGCGAGGGATGGCTGCCCTGGATCGGGGCGCTCGTGATCCTCGGCATGCTCGCAGCCCTGGCGCTCTTCTTCCTCTGGCGCGGCCGGATCATCACGGATCACAGCCAGGAATCCGGCAAGAAGATCCTCCGGTTCAACGCGTTCGAGCGCTTCACGCACTGGATGACGGCCGTGTGCTTCATCATCCTGTCCCTGTCCGGCCTGAACTACATCTTCGGCAAGCGGCTGCTGATGCCGCTGATCGGGCCGGATGCCTTCGGTGCGCTGGCCCAGTATGCGAAGTACAGCCACGTCTATCTCGCCTGGCCCTTCATG
The DNA here is from genome assembly GCF_058790235.1 of Methylobacterium sp. FW102-HT35C08. Classification (NCBI taxonomy): domain Bacteria; kingdom Pseudomonadati; phylum Pseudomonadota; class Alphaproteobacteria; order Hyphomicrobiales; family Methylobacteriaceae; genus Methylobacterium; species Methylobacterium sp. FW102-HT35C08. The sequence goes on from NZ_JBYTCL010000002.1 coordinate 5,715,766, forward strand.
CTGGGCGTCGCCTTCATGATCGTCGTCTGGATCCGGGACAACATCCCGAACCGGATCGACTGGGAGTGGCTGAAGGCGGGGGGCGGCTTCATCGGCAGCAAGCACCCGCATGCGGGCCGCTTCAACGCGGGCCAGAAGGGCGTGTTCTGGATGGTGGCCGGCTTCGGCGCCGCCATGGGCGCCACCGGCCTGATGATGCTCTTCCCGTTCGCGCTCTTCGACGTCAACGGGATGCAGATTATGCAGGTGATCCATTCCCTGATCGGCATCGTCTTCATCGCCGGTATCCTGGCCCACATCTACATCGGCACGCTGGGGATGAAGGGCGCCTACGACGCGATGGGCAGCGGTCAGGTCGATCTGGCCTGGGCTCGCGCGCACCACGACCTCTGGGTCGAGCAGGAGCAGGCTCGCACCGCGAGCGGCCCGCAGCTCGGATCCCGCCCGGCACCGGCCGAGTGATGGGCCGGGCTCAGATCAGGACAAGCTGACATGAAAGCTTTCATCGCCGCCGTCCTTGCCGCCGTTCTCCTGGGCGTCGCGGCCATGCTGGCGCTCACGAGCAATCAGAAGTTCGCCTACCAGGCATTCGCCACCTCGGGTGCGCGGGTCTCCGAGCCGGGCACCAACCTGGTCGGCCCACGTTGGAACGGCGACCCGTCCCCCGATGAGTTCGCCGGCGAGCCGCATGGGAAAGCCGAGGGCGCCGCCTCGCAGCCGAAGCGCTCCTGAGGCCCGGCATTCGAGCGCCAGCAGCGACGAGACCAAGCTTTCAGGAGGAGCGCATCCGATGAAGCGGCGACTGAGCACTTTCGCCCAGGCAATCGGTCTGGCAGGGGCCCTGCTCGTAGCGGACAACGCGCTCGCGCAGGAGAGCGGCACAGCCGCCCGGTCCGGGCGTCCAGCCAATCTCTGCCAGGAGCTTCTGGCCTTCGTGAAGCAGCCGGAGCCGGCGAAGGAGGCCGCCGCGACGCCTCCGCAACAGGCGACCGCTGTTTCAAATCCCTCGGGGGCAAGCCAGGGTACGGCCTCTTCCGCAGGCGGCGACGTCCAGCAGAAATCCGGGCTGAGTGGCCCGACCCCGGGAGGTTCGCCAAATCAGGCGGGCACCGATGCTCAGCGCGGGCCGGCGAATCAGGCGAAGGATGCGCCGGCTGCCACCAAGCCGGCATCGGCACCTCACCCGGACGCCGCCACCATCGCGGCGGTCGAGGCCGCGGCCGCAGCCGACGACCAGCTCGGATGCCGTTCCGCCGCGCGGACAATGCGGATGCACGGTGTTGCCCTCCCGCCACCGCTCCTCGCGCTCGCCGCGCTCGATCCGAAATTCTACGGTCGGTAGCATCCGGTCTTCAGCACCTCACGTCGCGGTGCGCTGGCGGCTTCCGGAACCGGCGCGCACCAGCCGCGTCTGGCCTTCGTGATCCTTCGCGATGATGTCTCAGGCCAAGGGCGGATGTAGGGCCCCGCGAGGCGCGGATCATGCAGCGGCGCGCGCAAGGGCTTCGAGGATCAACTCGATCACGGCCTTGGGTTGTTCTTGCTGTACCCAGTGGCCGGCCCCCTCGACGAAGTGGCAGCCGAGCATGCGCGCGCAGGCTTTCCCCTGCATGCGCTCCAGCGCGCCGGGGGCTTGGAACGGACCCCAGTCACTCCGCCCGGCCACGAACAGCGCGGGAACCTCGATCCGCCGACCGGCGAACCGCGCCAGGTCGCGGGCCAGGCTCCCATCCATTCGGCAGCGGTAGCCCTGGAGCGCCCCCTGGAAACCGGTCCGCGCGTACGCGTCGACGTAGACTGCAAGTTCCCGATCGGTCAGCCACGCGCAGTTGACACCCGCGTCGGCGGGCATCTCGGGGGCGACCGTCGCCGGCATGCTCCGTCCGAGATCCATGATGTAGTAGGTCGGTAGCTCCGCCAGCGTCTCGGCGGTCCAACGCGCGAGCGCGTGCGGGCGGTTGTCCGGCCAGTCCGCACTCTTGTGGTGGAAATAGGCGCGCAGGAAGGCCGTCAGGCCCTGCGGGCTGCCATCCATGTCGGGCGCGGCCGATCGTGACGCATAGTAGAGGTGGTAGTGCTCGCGCGGGCGCGGCAGGGCCGCGAGCGCGGTGTGGATCGGGTCGTCGGCGGGGGCATGCAGACTTCGCTCCAGCGCGTCGAACGTCGGGGCACCGGCAAACGGCGCGCTCATCAGCACGACTGCTCCGAACACGTCAGGCCGGGCCAGCGCGCAGTAGCCGGCGATCCAGGACCCAAAATCGTGCCCGATGATGGCGGCGGCTCGGTGCCGGCCAAGTGCGCTCGCCAGACACAGCAGATCGAGAAGGTGATTGTGTAGGCGGTAGGGCGCGAGGTCATCGTCGTAGCCGACCGGGCCGTTCGACGTGCGGCCATAGCCGCGCAGGTCGGGGGCTACGACGTGGTAGCCGGCCGCAGCCAGGGCCGGCATGATCTTGCGCCAGGAAAAGGCGATCTCTGGGAAGCCATGTACCAGAAGGATAAGGGGGCGGCCGGGCTCGCCGTGGCCGGCCTCCAGCACGTGCATGCGCAGCCCGTTGACGCCGTCGACGAAGCGCGCGCGGATCCCGTGTGGAAGCGCCTCGAAGGAAAGTGGCGAGAGGTTGGCAATACCCATTTCGTGCGCTCCACGGCTGCCAAAGGGGCGCGGTGCCCGAACCTAGCGCGCGACCCGGGACCGGCCAATCCGGCCGCGGAGCAACGCAGCTGAACCCCCGCAGCAGCTTTCCCAAAGCGCCTCTCTGTAGATCGGTTCAGACCGCCGCTCGGACAAGCGGACGCCGTCCGCTTGCGGGATCCTGCCGGGTTCCGCTGGACGGCAACAATCGGCGGTAAGCCTGCTTGACGGCCACCCCCGACCAGAATGCGCAGAGAGTTGCATCCCGCTAGAACAGAAGAGTGGAGTGCCGCGTTGCCTCGTGCAAGCGCGAGGTTCCGCCATGGCAAGCGTCACGTACCAAGTGGTCGAGCACGATGGAGGTTGGGCGTATAAAGTCGGTGATGTGTTCTCCGAGACGTTCCCAACTCGGAAGGATGCGCATGCGGCTGCGGAACGTGCGGCAGCGGAGCAGCGTGCACCGGACGATGACACTGTGATCAGCTACGAAGATGAGAAGTACCGGTGGCACGACGAGACCGCCCGGGGCGGTGACCGGCCCGAGACGAACGTCGAGGATTGATGGTGGTGGGTAGCAGACCTGCCTGCTTCTCCCGGCTTTGGCGTTCGTCCACCGTCAGTCGACTTTTGCGCGCTCATCCGGGCCTGAGGGCGCCTTGGGGCTGATCGGGGAAATGGACAGCCGTTCAGGTCAGATGCTGTCCGGTAGCCGCATTTGCCCGTTGAGGCGCGCCTCAGCGGACAGTCCGCTCGTGCGTGTCAGCAAGCGGCAGGTCGATCGAGCAGCGTAGCTCGTCCTCACCCAGTTCGTAGCTCGTGTGCGCCTTGAGCGCGTAGGGCAGCGCCTTCTCGATCAGTTCGCGCCCGTAGCCGCGCTGGACCGCGCTCTGCGCCTCAGGCTTCCGGATCCCCTCCTCAAGCCACAGCAAGGAGAGCCGCTGCTCCCCGGCCTTGGCGGTATAGGTGTTCCAACTGACCCATAGCTCGCCCTGCGCGCTGGCCAGAGCCCCGTATTTATGCGCGTTGGTGGCCAGTTCATGCAGGGCCAGAGCCAGTGTCTGCACGCTGGCCTTGCGCAGAACCACGCGCGGCCCCTCCAGCGCCACGCGGTTCTGCATCGCAGACACCCCGAAGGCGTCGAGTTCCGTGCGGATCAACCCCCTGAGCGTGATGGGCTCCTGGTCGGAGCGCGAGAGCAGCCCCTGCACGCGGGCCAGAGCTGAGAGCCGGTCGTTGAACTGCTCGCAAAACGTCTCTGTCGGGCCGGTCTGCACCATGGTCTTCTGCGCGATGGCGCGCACCACCGTGATCAGGTTGCGGGTGCGGTGCTGCAGCTCACCGACCATCACGGCCTGACGCTCCTGCAACTCGCGCAGCTCGTGAATGTCCATGGCCGCGCCAAACCATTCCGTCACCTGGCCCTGCGCGTCGAAGATCGGCACCTGTCGCGCCAGAAACCAGCGGTACTGCCCGTCTCGGCCGCGCAAGCGGAGCTGCATGCTGATCGGCTGCCGGCTCTCGATCCCGCTTCGGAAGAGCTCACGGGCGGCCTTTCGGTCGTGGGCATGAATCGGCTCAAGCCAACCGAAATCGTCCACCTCACCTGTCAGCTGGCCGGTGTAGTCGAGGAAGGACCGGTTCTCCGAGAAGTTCGTGCCGCTTGCGTCCGAGCGCCACAGGATGACGGGCACAAGGCTCGCCAGGGCCCGGAACCGCTCTTCGCTTTCCCGGAGACGCTCCTCGGCGCCGTGCCGGTCTGTGAGATCGGCTGTGACCGCCAGCAGCGTGCTCGGCTGATCTGGTCCATGGTGCAGCGGCTGTACGCGGCTGTTGGCCCACACGAACGTGCTGTCCGGGCGCATATAGCGCTTGTCGAGGGAAGCGGGCTGATTCGTCCGGAGTGCCTCGGAGACGGCCTTCAGGCTCGGTGGGACATCGTCCGGGTACGTGACATCCATGACCGTCAGGCGCAGAACCTCGTCACGGGTGCGCCCCAGGATTCGGCAGAGTTCATTGTTGGCCCGCAGGAAGCGGCCATCCTGCGCGAGCTCCGACAACCCGACAGCTGCATTGCCGAAGATCGCGGCGAGTTGCTCGTCACTCGCACGCAGAGCCGTCTCGGCGCGCGTGCGCCTGCCGATCTCGGTGCCCACCATGTGGACGTAAGCCACATGTCCCGCCTCCTCGCGCACGGGCGTGAGAATGGCGTCGAATGCGGCGGCCTGCGGAGTGCCTTCGCCGCGTGTGTCGAGCGGCTGACCGTGGACTTGCACGACCTCGCCCGCGAACGCCCGCCGGTAGAAGGGTTCAGTCGTAACCCAACCGGCCGGAAAGGCTTTTGGCAGAGGCTGGCCGAGAGCTGCGGGATGGTGCGCACCGTAGAGCGCGGCGGCGGCATCGTTGTAGATCAGGATGTGATCGGGCCCGCAGACAAGGCTGGCCACCAGCGGGTTGGCCACCACCATCTCGACAGCGAGCTTGAGGCGCGGCGACCAGTGCTCGACCGATCCGAGCGGTGTTGCCGCCCAATCATGAGCACGAATGCGCTCGGCCATCTCTCCCTGGCCGGGTCTCCACACAGGCGAGCTGGTATTGCTACCCATCCTGCGTCTCAAATCTTGCCGTCAGGACCGAGTTTATCCGAGATTTGAAGCGACGGACAGCAACGCAGGTGACGCCGCTTGGCTCAGAGTCTCGCGTGATAAGGGCTAGGCAGTAATCAGGTCTGCCGCGTCGGAGAACAGCAGACACCTTCAGTCCGCTGAGCGGCCAGAGGCAGCAGGGCGCATTCAGCAGCGCACGCCAGTCTCAGCTTCCACGTGATGCCGCGCCTTGCTGAGGACTGAGCAGGGATCATACCCTCTGGTTCTCGCGAGAAGCAGCAGGTCGGTGATCAAGTCTACGATCTCGCAGGCGGGCACACCACCGGTCCAACGCCGGTCAGCGCCTTCGGCGTGGAGGTAAGCGTCGAGAGCGGCTTGCGCGAGTTCAACGCGTCTGATCGTCGTGGGCATAGGCGTTCTCCCAGCCGCCCAGCCATGTCGACGATTGAGCTGGCGCGGACATGCGCGCGCTGCGCCTTGAGAAGAACGTTGCGGAACCGGAATGCGTCCCCTGGTGATCCCTGGGACGCTGACATCGCGGCGGTGCTGTCGCGGCCCGCGAGCGCGATGCCAGAGCGCCTATCGGGCCGTGAGCTGCTGAGTTGGTGTTTTCGACGACGAACCTTGGAAAGCGCACAACATACCTGGTCGCCGCGTGTCAGCCCGCGGGGCCGCGCGTCGATGCCAGTCCGGCCCTCCGACGCACGGATACCGGGTCAGCGCGGCACAGGCGCGCCGGCGCTCGGGAAGAACAGCTGTTCGCCGCCGACCTTGTAGCCCGCGATCGCCTGCTGCCCCGCCGGCGAGACAAGCCAGTCGATGAAGGCCTGCCCCACTTTCGCCTTCACGCCAGGGTGCTTGTCGGGATTGACCAGCATCACGCCGTAGGGGTTGAACAGGCTCGGGTCCCCCTGAACCAGGATGACCAAGTCGGCGCGGTTCTTGAACGCGAGCCAGGTCCCCCGGTCGGCGAGGATGTAGGCGCCGAGCGCTGAGGCCGCGTTGAGCGCGGGGCCCATGCCCTGGCCGACATCCCGGTACCAGGGTCCGCGCACGGCCGCGAGATCGACGCCCGCCTCCTTCCAGCCGCGCAGCTCGGCGCTGTGGGTGCCCGAGCGGTCACCGCGCGACACGAAGGCCGCCTTGCTGGCCGCGAGCTTGGCGAAGGCCTCGCGCACGCCCAGGCCGCGCACGCCGGCCGGATCGGAGGCCGGGCCGATCAGCACGAAATCGTTGTACATCACGTCGTAGCGCGTTTTCGCGAAGCCCTCGGCGAGGAACTTGTCCTCGGCGGGACGGTCGTGGACCAGCACCACGTCGGCATCGCCGCGGCGCGCTGCGTCGAGCGCCTGGCCCGTGCCCAGAGCGACGACCTTCACGTCAATCTTGGATGTCTCCCGGAAGAGCGGGAGGATGTGCTTGAACAGACCGGACTGCTCGGTCGAGGTTGTCGAGGCGACGACGATCGAGGTCGGTTCGGCGTCAGCCGACGGCAGGAGGCCAGCCGCGCTCAGGAGGGCAGCCAATCCCAGGGTCAGGATGCGACGACGGAAGGGGTCCACGGCAACTCCCCAGCGAGGTAGGCCCGCGCCTCGGAGGTGCGCGGCGAGAACAGGATCTGGCGGGATGGACCATGCTCGACGGCGCGGCCGGAGGCCAGCACGATCGCCGTGTCGGCGAGGCGCGCCACCTGCCCGAGATTGTGTGAGACGAGCACCACGGTGGTGCCCGCCCGCGCCATCGCGGACACCAGCCCCTCGACGATCTCGGTCGAAGCCGGGTCGAGGTTCGCGGTCGGCTCGTCGAGGAGGAGCAGGTCCGGTTCGACCGCCCAGGCGCGGGCCAGCGCCAGCCGCTGCTGCTCGCCGCCGGAGAACCGCGTCGCGGCATCGCGTGCACGCTCGGCGAGGCGGACCCGGGCGAGCGCCTCCTGCACCCGCGCGGCGCGCGCAGGACGAGGGAGGCCCCCGAGAGCCAGCGCGACGTTCGCGGCCGCGGTTGCGCGGATCAGCGCGGGCCGCTGAAACACGAAGGCCCGCCGGTGCGGGCCGACCCGTACCGTTCCGCTGTCGGGTCGCAGGAGCCCGTCGATGACCCTGAGGGTGACGCTCTTGCCCGCTCCGTTCGGGCCGATGATGGCCGTGACGCTGCCCGAGGCGACCTCCAGGCAGAGATGGTCGAGCACCGTTCGCCCGTCGAGGGACAGAGCCACGTCTTCGAGGCGGATGGCCGGCGTCGCGCTCATCCATACACCCGTGCGGCGTGCCGGCGGAGCAGGGCCACGGCGACATTCACCACCAGAACGAGGCCGATCAGCACGAGGCCGAGCGCCAGGGCGAGGCTGAGATCGCCCTTCTGGGTCTCCAGCGAGATCGACGTCGTCATCGTGCGGGTATAGCCGTCGATGTTCCCCCCGACGACGAGGACCGCGCCGATCTCCGAGATCGCCCGGCCGAACGCGGCGAGCGCCGCGGTCACGAGGGAGAAGCGCACGTCGTAGATCATCGCCCCGGCCTGACGCGGCGCGGAGAGCCCGAGGGAGCGCAGCTGCTCCCCGAGATGCACCCGGGCGTCGGCGACGACCTGCTGCGTCAGGGCGGCGACGAGCGGGGTCGCGAGCGTCGCCTGTGCGGCGATCATCGCGCCGGGGGTGAACAGCAGGCCGAGCGGTCCGAGCGGACCGGAGCGGGAGAGGACGAGGTAGAGGGCGAGGCCGACGAGCACCGGCGGCAGCCCCATAAAGGCGTTCAGCAGGCCGACCACAGCGCCGCGTCCGGGAAAGCGGGCGACAGCCACGCACGCACCCAGGGGTATGCCGAGCACGAGACCGATGCCGACGGCGGTGAAGCTGACACGCAGCGACAGCCACGCGATCGCCAGCACGTCGCGATCCAGACTGCACAGGCGGGACAGGATTTCCTGAAGCGTCTGCATCATGCGCCCGGGCCCGTCCTCAGGAACGGGACGACGCGGATGGCGCGATCAGCCGATGAGTCCGACCTCGAGACGCAGGTTCGGCGGAATGGACCTGTCATGCCTACCAGGGAAACGCGTGCGGATAGTCAGTGATCATATCGCCCGAGGCGACCGTTGTCGTGGCGTCGGGACGTTCGACGAGGCCATCGCTGTCCGTCAGGGAAGCGAGCAGTCACCCTTCGCGGGGGAACATGCTCGCCACGGGAGCATCGTCGTGCCGCATTCCAGGCAGAGCCGCACGTATTCTCGCCGACGCGGCTTCTTTCGGTATTCGAACGCGGCGCACGCCGGGTCGACCGCTGCGCCGAGCGGAAGCAGCGCGCGCCGGATCGATTGAAGGCAGTGGCCGCCGACATCGTGTTCGTCTAGCGCGCGAGCAGGCATGGAAGCACCGGTCGCCGATGTGATGAAACGGGGGTGACAGGGGTTCACGATGCCGGCCCTTGATCATCGAACCCGGATGGCGCATCGCCGCCATGATGATCCGAAATGCGTCCTCGGCGCTGATCCCGCTTCGGGAGGCGGCGAACCTGCTCAGCGGCGAAGCTGCTCCTGTCGCCCCCGCGACGGTTCCGCTCGCAGCGGCGCTCGGACGCGTAGCCGCAGGAGCGGTCGTCGCGGGCTCCGATGTGCCCGTGGGTTTGACGGCAATGCGGGACGGCTTCGCGGTCGATGCCGCTTCGGTGGGCGGCGCATCGGCCTACGCGCCGATCTTCCTGGGGCGGCCACCGCCATGGGTCGAAGCCGGACAGCCGCTGCCGTCCGGCACCGATGCGGTCTTGCCTCCGGAAGGCTTTGTGGACGGCATGGTCGTCGCGGATATCGCCCCGCGGGAAGGTGTGTGTGGAGCGGGCGACGACGTCGCTGGCAGCGAGAGGCTGATCGAGGCGGGCACCCGGATCGAGCCGCTTCACCTGCTCATCTTGGAATCGGTCGGTCTCAAGGTGGTGAACGTCCGTCAGCCGCTCCTGCGCGTCGTCACCGCGGGGTCGTCCAGCCTCGATACCGTGTCGCCCCTGCTCGGGCGTCTGATCGCGCGGGCAGGCGGGGCGACCGAGGCCGTTCGCGCCCAGGGAGTCCGGGACATCGCCGAGGCCATCCGCGGCGGCGCAGCGGACGCGGTGCTGGTGGTCGGGGGAAGCGGTTTCGGCCGCTCGGACCATAGCGCTGCGGCCCTCGCCATCGCCGGGGAAGTCCGCGCGCACGGCATCGCAATGCGGCCCGGGGAAACCACCGCCGTCGGCTCCGCAGCCGGCAGGCCGGTTCTTCTGGTGCCCGGGCGTCCCGAGGCGGCACTCGCCGCATTCTTGGCCCTCGGCCGTCCTCTCATCGCGCGGCTCGCCGGCGCGCAGGATTGCTTGCCGCGGCAGCACGTCCTCGTACGGAAGATCGTCTCGTCGATCGGTCTTTCCGAGGTCGTCTTCGTCCGGAGCGGCCCGGATGGCATCGAGCCACTCGGCGGAGTCGGCCTTCCGCTCAGTCGGTTGGTGCAGGCGGACGGCATCATCGTGGTCGAGCCGGAAAGCGAAGGCTTCCGGGCTGGAGAGGAGGCGAAGGTTTGGCCCCTGTGAGCGGCGATGCAGACCGTGACGACGCGGATTTCGCCGAGCGTCTCGCCGCGGCCTCGAGCCAGGAGCAGTTTCTCAGGGTGATGAGCCGGGACGATGCGCTCGCAACGTTCCGGGCGGCCGTCCCGCATACGCGCCTGCCTTCCGAGACGGTGCCCTTGGAAGACGCGCTCGGGCGCGTGCTCGCCCGCGACGTCGCCTCGCCGATGGACGTTCCGCCCTTCGACCGTTCCCTGGTCGACGGGTTCGCCCTGCGCGCGGCCGATACGGAAGGAGCCGGGCCGGCGAGCCCGCGGCGTCTCACGCTGAACCGCGAGATCCTTGCCTGCGGCGTCGCGCCGACCGTCGTCGTCTGGCCGGGAACGGCGACGCCGATCTCCACCGGCGGCATGGTCCCTCGTGGCGCCGACGCGGTGGTGATGGTCGAGCACTCGGAGTTCGACGCCCGGAGCCTCGCCGTCGATGTCCTGACCGCGGTTCGGCCCGCGCAGTTCGTGGGCTATGCCGGGGCCGACATGGCCCGCGGCGAGACGGTGCTGCGCAAGGGAGCGCGGATCACCGCCCGCGAAATCGGCATGCTGGCGGCGTGCGGCCTGGCGGCCGTCGATGTCACCAGACGCCCGCGCGTTGCGGTCCTGTCCACGGGAGACGAACTGGTCGCACCGGGCGAGCACCTGCCCGAAGGCGCGATCTACGACTCGAACGGCGCGATCATCGCGGCCGCGGTGACCGAGAACGGCGGGGAGCCGATCCGGCTCGGGATCGTGCGCGACGATGCTGCCGTCCTCGAGGCAGCGCTCCGGTCCGCCCTCCGGGACAGCGACCTCGTCGTGCTGTCGGGAGGCACGTCCAAAGGCGCCGGCGACGTCTCGCACCGTGTGCTGTCCCGCCTCGGCGAGCCGGGAATCCTGTTCCACGGCGTGGCCCTGAAGCCCGGGAAGCCGCTCTGCGTGGCGGTGTCTCAGGGAAAGCCGATCATTGTCCTGCCGGGATTCCCCACCTCCGCGATGTTCACCTTCCACGACTTCGTCGTCCCGTTCGTGCGGGCGCTTGCCGGGCTGCCGCCGCGGGAGGACGAGACGATCGAGGCGCGCGTGTCCCAGCGGGTACCCTCCGAGCTCGGTCGCACCGAGTTCGTGATGACCTCGCTCGCCCTCGGTCCAGAGGGGACGATGGCTCTGCCGCTGCCGAAGGGCTCGGGTTCGGTCACCGCCTTCTCGCAGGCGGACGGGTTCTTCGCGGTTCCAGCCGCGCGCGCAGGCATTGAAGCCGGAGAGGGCGTCGCCGTGGTCCGCCTGGGGGCCGGCGTGCGGGCGCCCGACCTGACGATCGTCGGCAGCCATTGCATCGGTCTGGACCGGGTGGTCGGCCTGCTCGCCGAGCGAGGGTACCGCGCCCGCACCATCTGGGTCGGGTCGGCCGGCGGCCTTGCCGCCCTGCGACGCGGCGAATGCGATGTCGCCGCCATGCACCTCTTCGATCCCGAGACGGGCCGGTACAATGCCCCGTTCCTCGCCGAAGGGATGTCCCTCGTGCCCGGCTGGCGCCGCCTCCAGGGCGTCGTGTTTCGCCGCGGCGACGTCAGGTTCGAAGGTAGGGACGCCGCGGACGCGGTCGCCGCCGTGCTCGCCGACCCCGACGCCGTGATGGTCAACCGCAACGCCGGATCGGGCACGCGCCTGCTTGTCGACGGGCTGCTGAACGGTGCCCGGCCGGCGGGGTTCTGGAACCAGCCGCGCTCGCATAACGCCGTCGCCGCGGCGGTCTCGCAAGGCAGGGCGGACTGGGGCGTGGCCATAGCGAGCGTCGCGGATGCCTACGGGCTGGGCTTCCGTCCGCTGACGGAAGAGGCTTACGACCTGGCATATCGCGAGGACGCCCAGGGGATGCCGGCGCTCGCGGCCTTCCTGAGTCTGCTCGGCGAGCCCGGGACGGCCGCCGCGCTGCGCGATCTGGGCTTCTCGCCCGCCGCAGAAACCGCGTGACGCGCGCGTGGCCTGCCGCCCTTGCCGCAGGCGGCGTGCCCCCGACCCGCGATGAGGTGGACCCACCTCAGTGGAACGAAACGGACGATCCTGTCGCCCGCCGGGATGATCGACGAGGCCGTTTCGCGTAGGGACGCCTGCGAGGCGCTGGGGCCTCCGGCGAAGCGGCGGTGTGCGTTGGGCGAGGACACGGGCATCAGTTTGCGGATCGAGCTCGGCTCGGACACCTTGCTGGGACCGGGCAAGGCCGCCCTTCTGAGCGGCATCCGCGACACCGGCTCCATCGCCGCCGCAGGGCGCCGGATGGGCATGAGCTACAAGCGAGCCTGGTACCTCATCGATACGTTGAACAAGGCGTTCCAGGAGCCGCTCGTCTCCGCGAGCAAGGGGGGCCGCCGAGGCGGCGGGGCGGTCCTGACGAGCACGGGCGACACCATCCTCGAAAGTTACCTACGCATGGAGCGGCTCGCCTCGGAGGCCGTGGCGGCCGAACTCGATCTTCTCGCTTCGCTGATGAAGCCCGACTCCTAGGATCGAGGACCGCGCGGAGGCGCGCATCCATCGGGCGCAGAGTCCTGAGGTTGTGCGTCGGCCCGGTAGCCTGCTGCTCGGTGCCGGCTGCTTCCGGCGCTGCCCGCCGAATCTTCCTGTGATCCGCTGTCCAAGTCCGGCGGCACGCCTGAGCGCGCCGCCGGAGGTCTCGTCGCCTACTCGGCGGCCATGGGCGTCGCGTGGACGGCGGAGGCCCGGGCCGCGCAGAACTTGAACTCGGGGATCTTGCCCATCGGGTCCAGCGCCGGGTTCGTCAGCAGGTTGGCCGCGGCCTCGGCGTAGCAGAACGGCATGAAGATCATGCCGACCGGCACGTCGCGGTCGGAGCGCACCTTCAGGTGGACGGCGCCGCGGCGCGTCTCCAGCTTCATCGTGTCGCCGGGCTCCAGCCCGAGCCGGTAGAGCTCCTTCGGGGCCATGAAGGCGACCGCCTCGGGCTCCAGCGCGTCGAGGACGCCAGCGCGCCGGGTCATCGACCCGGTGTGCCAGTGCTCCAGCACGCGGCCGGTCGACAGGACCATCGGGTAGTCCTCGTCCGGCAGCTCGTCCGGGGGCACCACGGCGGCCGGGACGATCTTCGCGCGCCCGCTCTCCGTGGGGAAGCCGGCATAGAAGATGATCTCGTTGCCGGGCTTGTCCGGCGCGTCGACCGGGTAGGTCACGGCGCCCTCGCGCTCCAGGCGCTCCCAGGTGATGTTGTTGAACGACGGCATCACCATGGCCATCTCGCGGAAGATGTCGGCCGGGCCGCCGTAGTTCCAGGGCAGGCCGAGGCGCTTCCCCAGTTCCTGGATGATCCACCAATCCTGCCGCGCGTCGCCCGGCGGGGACACCACCGGCTGCGAGATCTGCACGCGACGGTCGGTGTTGGTGAAGGTGCCGGCCTTCTCGGCGAAGGCGGAGGCCGGCAGCACCACGTCGGCGTGGAAGGCGGTCTCCGTCAGGAACAGGTCCTGCACGACGAGGTGGTCGAGCATCGCCAGGGCGTGACGGGCGTGGTTCAGGTCGGGGTCCGACATCGCCGGGTTCTCGCCCTCGACGAACATGCCCTTGATCTCGCCGGCGTGGATCGCCCGCATGATCTCGACGACAGTGAGGCCCCTCTGCGGGTCGAGCTTCTGACCCCAGAACTCCTCGAACATCTCCCGCACCGCGGCCTTCTCGACCGACTGGTAGTCCGGATAGACCATCGGGATCAGGCCGGCGTCGGACGCGCCCTGGACGTTGTTCTGGCCGCGCAGCGGATGCAGGCCGGTGCCGGGGCGCCCGATCTGCCCCGTGACGAGGGCCAGAGCGATCAGGCAGCGCGAGTTGTCCGTGCCGTGGACGTGCTGGCTGATGCCCATGCCCCAGAAGATGATCGAGGACTTGGCGCGGGCGTAGAGCCGGGCGACCTCGCGCAACGTCTCCGCGTCGATGCCGCAGACCGAGGCCATCTTCTCCGGCGTGAACTCGACGATCTTCTCCTTGAGCGCCTCGAAGTTCTCGGTGTAGCCGGCGATGTACTGCTCGTCGTAGAGCCGCTCCTCGATGATCACGTTGAGCATCGCGTTGAGCATCGCCACGTCCGAGCCGGGCTTGAACGCGAGGTGCTTATAGGCGTGCCGCGACAGCACCTGCCGGCGCGGGTCCATGACGATCAGCTTGGCGCCGCGCTGCTTCACGGCGTTCTTGAGGAAGGTCGCCGCGACCGGGTGGTTCACGGTCGGGTTGGCGCCGATCACGATGATGACCTCGGCGTCGAGCGCCGCCGAGAACGGCGCCGACACGGCGCCCGAGTTCAACCCCTCCATGAGGGCGGCCACCGACGAGGCGTGGCACAGCCGGGTGCAGTGGTCGACGTTGTTCGAGCCGAACCCGAGCCGCACCAGCTTCTGGAAGAGGTAGGCCTCCTCGTTCGAGCCCTTCGCGGAGCCGAAGCCGGCGAGCGCCTTGCGGCCGTGCGTGTCGCGGACCGTCTTGAGGCCGCCGGCGGCGCGGTCGAGCGCCTCCTCCCAGGTCGCCTCGCGGAAGTGCGTCCACGGGTTGGCCGGGTCGACTTGGTCGTTGGCGTCCTTCCGAACGTTGTCCAGGCGGATCAGCGGCGCCGTCAGGCGGTGGGGGTGGTGGACGTAGTCGAAGCCGAAGCGCCCCTTCACGCAGAGCCGGTTGTGGTTGGCCGGGCCGTCCACGCCCTCGGCGTAGACGATCTTCTCGTCCTTCACCTTGTAGGAGACCTGGCAGCCGACACCGCAATAGGGGCACAGCGAGGTCACCTCGCGGTCGGGATAAACCGTCCGGGTGTTGTGCTCGGCGTCAAGATAGGCGGACGGCATCAGCGCGCCGGTCGGACAGGCCTGGACGCACTCGCCGCAGGCCACGCAGGTCGAGCCGCCCATCGGGTCGTCGAAGTCGAACACCACCTTGGTGCCCGCCGAGCGGTAGGCCATGCCGATGACGTCGTTGACCTGGACCTCGCGACAGGCTCGGATGCAGAGATTGCACTGGATGCAGGCGTCGAGATTGACGCTCATGGCCGGGTGGCTGAAGTCGCCGGTCCAGCGCTCGGCCGCTGGAAACCGGCTCTCGGATACGTCGAGGAAGTCGGCCTGCACCCAGAAGTGCGATGTCGGGTCGTGCGAGGTCTCGCGCTCGGGCTGGTCGGCCACGAGCAGTTCGAGCACCATGGCGCGCGCCTTGGTGGCGCGCTCGGTCGCGGTCTTGACCTTCATGCCCACGGCCGGCGTGCGCTTGCACGAGGCGGCCAGCACGCGCTCGCCCTCGATCTCGACCATGCAGGCGCGGCAATTGCCGTCCGGACGGTAGCCGGGCTCGGGCTTGTGGCAGAGGTGCGGGATGTGGGTGCCGAGGCGCTTGGCGACGGCCCAGATCGTCTCGCCGGGGCCAGCCTCGACCTGCTGTCCGTCGAGCTCAAACGCGATGGTCGGGGGTGCGGTCGGCCGCTCCTTCAGATCGTGCAGTCCCGACGGCTCCGGTGCCGCCTGGCCGCCCGCCTTCGCGCCTTCCGAGTAGGAGCCGCCGGCCCCCGGCTTCGGACCCTGCGCGGGGCCGCCTGCATCCTGCAGCCCGTCGGCCCGGATCTCGGACTTCTCGGTCTTGTTGCCGTGCTGTTCGGGGGCGTTGCTCATGCGGCCGCTCCTGGCTCGGACATCGGGGTAGGGTTCGCCGGCGCCATCGGTTGCCTCACTCGGCAGCCGCGGCGCGCGGGGCGGGGAACAGGTCGGGGAAATACTTGATGACGCTGCTGAGCGGGTTCGAGGCGGCCTGGCCGAGGCCGCAGATCGAGGCGTCCCGCATGCACTGGGACAGCTCGCCCAGGAGCTCGGTGTCCCAGACGCCCTGCTCCATCAGGATGCGGGCCTTCTGGGTCCCGGAACGGCAGGGGGTGCACTGCCCGCAGCTCTCGTCCTCGAAGAACTTCATCAGGTTCAACGCGGCGCCGCGCACATCGTCCCGGTCCGACAGGATTACGACGGCGGCGGACCCGATGAAGCAGCCGTACTTCTCCAGCGTCCCGAAATCGAGCGGGATGTCGTTCATCGACGCCGGCAGGATGCCGCCCGACGCGCCGCCCGGCAGATAGGCCGCGAAGGTGTGGCCGTCTGCCATGCCGCCGCAATACTCGTCGATGAGTTCCTGGATGGTGAGGCCGGCCGGGCCGAGCTTCACCCCCGGTTCCTTCACCCGCCCCGAGACCGAGTAGGACCGCAGCCCGACGCGGTCGTTGCGGCCGTGGCTCTTCCACCAATCGCCGCCCCGCTCGATCAGGTCACGGACCCAGAACAGCGTCTCGATGTTGTTGATCAGCGTCGGACGGTTGAACAGGCCGACCTGGAACGGGAATGGCGGCTTGTGCCGCGGCAGCCCGCGCTTGCCCTCGAGGGACTCGATCAGCGAGGATTCCTCACCGCAGATGTAGGCGCCGGCGCCGCGGCGCAGGTGGATGCGCGGGCCACCCTCGGGGAGCTTCGCGATCTCCCGCGTCAGGATCTCGCGGGAGATGGGGTACTCGTCCCGCAGGTAGATGTAGACCTCCGGCGCCTCGACAACGTGGGCGCCGATCAGCATGCCTTCGAGGAAGCGGTGCGGGTCGGTGTTGAGGTAGAGCTGGTCCTTGAAGGTGCCGGGCTCGCCCTCGTCCCCGTTGACCGCCATCAGCCGGGGCCCGGGCTCGCCGCGCACCGAGCGCCACTTGCGTCCCGTCGGGAATCCTGCGCCGCCGAGGCCGCGCAGGCCGCCGTCGTCGAGCACCTTCAGGATGTCGTCGACCGGAAGGTCGCCGCTGCGGAGCCGGTCGAGGGTCGCGTACCCGCCGGCGGCCCGATAGGCGTCGTAGTCGACATAGTCCGGGACGTGGGCGTGCGTGTCGCCGGCCTCGACCGCGGCCCGCACGGACGCGAGGTCGGCCTTGTGCAGGAAGTTGTGCCCGACCTCGACGGCGGGCGCGTGGTCGCACAGGCCGACGCAGGGCGCGCGCACGACGCGGACGGCGTCGGAGGCGAGTTCCCGCTGGAGCGTCTCCAGCAACGCGTCGGCGCCGAACATCGCGCAGGTGATGCTGTCGCAGACCCGGACGGTCAGCCTCGGGATGGAGGCGTCACCCTCCTTCACCACGTCGAAATGCGCGTAGAAAGTCGCGGTCTCGAACACCTCGGCGAAGGCCAGGGCCATCTCGTCGGCCAGCGCCGCCAAGTGCTCGGCGCTGATCTGGCCGTAGGTGTCCTGGATCAGGTGGAGGTGCTCGATGAGCAGGTCGCGCTGGCGCGAGCGGGAGCCGAGAAGCTCCTCGATCTCGACCTTCGCCCGCGGCTCGACCTGGCGCCCCTTGGGTACGCTGCGCGCCTTGTTCCGCCCCCGGCCGGGATGCGAGAAGGTCCTGACTGTCCCCGGTGCCTCACTCATTGCGGTATCTGGTTCTCAACTGCTGGGGCGGGTGGTCGCGGCGTCCCGCGGTCCGATCGGATCTACTGGCCGCCGAAGGCCCGGAGCGGCTGGCCGGCCTCGGACCGGTGTTTCATCGCGACGGCTCCTGTCGCCTCGTCCAGGGACGTGATCCTGGGCCCAACGACGGACCGGAGCTCGGTCTCGAACGCGTCGAGGGCGTCGTTCAGGCGGTCCATCAGGGAATTCGGGGCGTCTCCGGCCGGGGAAGCGACAGCTTTCGCGAGCGCGTCGCGGACCTGGTCGGTGAGCTCCTGCGTGAGCGGCGGTTTCGCGTCGGCGCAGTAGGCGTCCGTCACGATGTCGGCCCAGTCCGCCGCAGGGGATGCGTCGCCCATGCTCATGCCTGCGCGATCGAGGGAAGGTTGAAGTCGTGCATGGCGTGCCCGTTCGGGTCCGTTGGCGTGGCGTTCGCTCGTGGCATACCAAATGGCAGCCGTTATAGCGCAGGTGTTATATCGTTTTTGAAGGCGTTTCAATTTGCGCGGGGCCGCAGTCACGCGTCCCGGGGCGTGGCTGATGCTTGCCCTGAGCCGTCGAGCGGGGCAGTGGAAACGTCACGAGGGGGGGCAGTGGTGTCCGGCATGCGCGTAATCGGACTTGCCGGGTGGAGCGGGGCTGGCAAGACCAACCTGCTGGTTCGTGCCATCCCCTTGCTCGTCGCCCGCGGGGTGAAGGTGGCGACCATCAAGCACGCGCACCACGACTTCGACACCGACTGGCCCGGGAAGGACTCGTACGAGCACCGCAGGGCGGGGGCGAGCGAGGTTCTCGTGTCGTCGGGTCGCCGGTGGGCCCAGGTCCACGAGCTGCGGGATGAGGAGGAAGCGACCCTGGGTCAGCTCCTGCGGCGGATCAGCCCCTGCGACCTCATCGTCGTGGAAGGGTACAAGCGGGAGCCGATCCCCAAGATCGAGGTCCATCGCGCCGACAACGGCCGCCCGCCCATCCATCCTCTGGACACCACCATCGTGGGCATCGCGAGCGACGTCGCATTTCCGGCATCGGTCATTCCCGTCGTAGATTTGAACGACGCGGAGGCGGTGACGGGGCTGATGCTCGGGGTGGCCGTTTCCTTCGAAGACGTCCTCGGGAGGCTCTAGCCGGATGGCCCAGCTCAGCGACGACTGCTTCGCGTTCGGCGGTCCTTTGATGACCATTGAGGACGCGCACGCGCTGTTCGGCGAGCGGCTCGTCGCGGTCGTCGGCACCGAGGACGTTCCCGTTCTGGAGGCCGACGGACGCATCCTGGCCGAGGATTGCGTCGCGCCCATCGACGTCCCGCCGTTCCCCAACTCGGCCGTCGACGGCTACGCGGTCCGTTTCGCGGACCTGCGCGCCTCCGATGCGACGATTCTGCCGGTCGGGGCGGTCGTCGCGGCCGGCGGCTCCTCCGAAGGCGTGTCGGTGGCGGGCTCGGCCGCCCGGATCTTCACCGGGGCCCCGATGCCGGTGGAGGCCGACACCGTCTTCATGCAGGAGGACGTCCACGTCCTGCCCGACGGCCGGGTGTCCTTGCCGCTCGGGCTGAAGCGCGGCGCCAACAGCCGCGACGCCGGCGAGGATGCGGCGAAGGGCTCGTCGATCATCCCGGCCGGCCGGCGTCTCCGGCCGCAGGACTTGGCTCTGGCGACCGCGGTCGGCCTGCGCACGTTGAAGGTCCGCCGCACCCTGCGGGTCGGCGTGTTCTCGACGGGCAACGAGCTCGTCGAGCCGGGTGCGCCCTTGAGGCCAGGCGCGATCTACGACTCGAACCGCATCCTGCTGCTTGCCCTTCTCCGGCGGATGGGCGTCACGGCGCGTGACCTCGGGGTCATCCGTGACGACCCGGCGGCACTCGCGGCGAGGCTCTCGGCGGCGGCCGCCGAGCATGACGTGATCCTGACGTCGGGCGGCGTGTCGACCGGCGACGAGGATCATGTGAAGACCGCCGTCGAGACCGTCGGGCGCCTCGTGTTCTGGAGGCTGGGGATCAAGCCGGGACGGCCGGTCGCGATGGGCATGATCGACGGCAAGCCGTTCCTGGGCCTGCCGGGCAACCCGGTGGCTGTCTACGTCACCCTGGTGTTCGTCGTGCGGCCGCTCCTCGCCCGGCTCGCCGGCGAGGCTTACGCGCCGCCGCGCGGATTCACCGTCAGGGCGGCCTTCTCCTATCGGAAGCGCGCGGGCCGCAGGGAGTTCGTCAGGGCCAGCCTCGCTCAGGACGCCGACGGCACCTGGGAAGCCCGGAAGTTCCAGCGCGACGGCGCGGGCATGCTGTCATCGCTCACCGATACCGACGGCCTCGTGGAGCTGGAGGAGGGCCGGATCGAGGTCGTGCCGGGCGACGTCGTGCGGTTCCATCCGCACGAAGCCCTCTGGTAGCGAAGCCGTACTCAGAGCCTCGCCAGACACAGACCGCGCTGGAGCATTGCCGGGCTCGGGCTTCCGTTATATCAATTCTGCTATATCGCTTGTGATTGGCCGTGCGAACGGCCGCTCGATCGGCGGGCTTGGGCAACGATGTTCGATGGTGTCTGGCGGAGCCAAGCAGGCGCGGAACTTCGCCTCCTCCAGATGGGTGAGGCCGTCTCCGGGACCTACACCGCCGCCAATCCCGGCTTTGCGCAGACGAGTCGAAGCCGCATCCTCGTCGGCACGGCCGAGGGCGACATCATCGGCTTCGTGACCAGCACGTCGTCGCCACAGGAAATCACGGCCTGGACCGGGCGTCTCGTCCGGGCCGACGAAAAAACGGCCGAGGAGATCCACGCGGTCTTCCATGCCGTCGAACGGTGTTCGCAGCCGAAGGCCGTGGACGGTCACATCGCGCTCGAAACGACCATCTTCTCAAAGGTCGAGAACGCCTGTTCATAAAGGCAGAGCCTCGTCCCTCCTCGATCTTGTTCTGAGGAACGGGAGGAGAAATCGAGGCGACGCGCGGTCGGCGCATCGATTGCCGACAAAGATCGGCTTCCCCTCACCGCAACCGTTCCGAGGACAGGCGCGGGTCGACTGCCCCCGCTGTGTGAATCGCCTCTCGAGGATTACGACGAGCTGTGCGGTTCTTCCCTCGGCCTATTCTCGTCGTGAAATCGCTCTTGTAGCCAAAAGCTGGTTCCGGTTCTCGATGAGTGTATTAGATGCTCAATGCAGGTGTGATCAATCGGACTCGATTTGAATATTGAGTACATTTCGCGCCGCGAGGGAGGGCATATGGGCACACACTCTGGTCGAACGGCAGACGAGTGGGCCGGCATCATCAGCGAGGCGTATGCTGCTAAAACACGGCCGCCCTTGACGCGCCAACTCGTGACGGAGGTCCGTCAGGTGATCGCCGAGGCGCTTCGGGAAGCAGAAGCAGCGAACAGCCCGGACAGTGAATGGTGCGAGCGCGTCAACCTCGTTCTGGATCGCAGCGAGATGTCCCTCCATGCAGCCGTGGGGCCTCGGCTTGCCGCGATCGATGATGCTGCAGGAACGGCCGTGATGATGCACCGGTCGGAAGCGGGGCGACCCTTGCGCGCCTTCGGCGGGCAATAGCCGATGCGACACGGGATGCACCTGCACTGACCAATGGCGTTTCACAGGCAGCAACACGGGAGCGGCGGGAGCGAGACCATGAGTTCCGTGAATGAGGTGTGTGAGGTCACCGGCCCCGGACCGGCATGGCCAGCCGCCAATGCGGATTGGCCGACGATCCGTGACTGGCGCAAGGAAACCCGGGAGCGACTGATCGCGCGGCGTACCAGCATCTCGGCCGAGGATCGGTCCGCTTGGAGCGAGAGGATCAGCCGGACCCTGGAAGCGGCTCTCGAGCCGTACGCCGGCAGACTGATCGGCTTCTACTGGCCGTTCCGGGGCGAGTATGATCCACGAGCCGTTCTCACCGCGATGCGGGAGCGCGGCTCACGCCTAGCTCTGCCGGTGATCGTCGAACGCGGGCAGCCGCTCGTCTTCCGGGAGTGGTCCCCTGGCAGCCTGATGGTGCAAGGAACTTGGAAGATCCCGATGCCTGAATCGGGCGAGGCAGTCTTCCCGGACCTCCTCGTGGTGCCGCTGGTCGGGTTCGACAGGCAGGGCTACCGGCTCGGCTATGGCGGCGGCTTTTATGACCGGACCATTGCCGCAATGCCGGAGAGGCCGCGCACCGTTGGTGTCGGCTTCGAACTCGGACGCCTGGAAACAATCTGCCCGCAGTCGCACGACATTCCGCTGGAGCGGATCATCACGGAGGGATGACGTGACCTGAAAGGTCGACTTCCGACTGCTCTGATCGGGTGAGTACACCGAGGGTACTCGTCGAAGGTGTCGGTGACTCATGAAGCCGACATTCTGCAGTCGGTCCCAGTCTGCCTTCGCGGGTTGCGGGCCGAACTTCGATTTACGGCGCGCTGTAGACCGGATCCCTATGCCGTAAGTCGAGTTGGGCAACATACGTAACGCAGCGGTTGGACAATCGAGCGCGTCCAGGGCTGTCTGATTGACGTGGCCCGGCGCGGCAGGCGGCCCTGGACGGTGCGGCCTGTGTCGGGCGCCGGATCACCTTTCCCTGTCGACGGATGTCCGGGAGGGAGGGCGTCGGTTCCCGCGCTGCCGCTCCGACGGGCCGGTCGAGCGAAAGCGGATCCCGATCTCAACCCCAGCACAGGACGCCCCGCAGACTCGCCGAGCGCGGCCGTTGACGCCGGCTCTGGCCCCGGCTTTGCTGGAGGCCGAAACCCGAAGGCCACGAGAGCCCCAACCCAATGCCCGTCCTCGAACGGATCCGCGACTTCGCCGACACGATGCAGGCGTGGCGCCACGACCTGCACGCCCATCCCGAGCTGCTCTACGACGTGGAGCGGACGGCCGGATTCGTCGCCGAGAAACTCCGGACCTTCGGCTGCGACGAGGTGGTGACCGGCATCGGCCGCACCGGTGTGGTGGGCGTGATCCGCGGCAGGGGCCACAGCTCCAACCGCGCCATCGGCCTGCGCGCCGACATGGACGCCCTGCCCATCCAGGAGGTGCGGGACCTGCCCTACCGCTCCACCGTCCCGGGCATGATGCATGCCTGCGGCCATGACGGGCACACGACCATGCTCCTCGGGGCCGCCAAGTACCTCGCCGAGACCCGCGATTTCGACGGCGCCGCCGTGCTGATCTTCCAGCCCGCCGAGGAAGGCGGCGGTGGCGGCGAGGCCATGGTCGAGGACGGGCTGATGGAGCGGTTCGGCGTCGAGTCGGTCTATGGGATGCACAACATCCCCGGCATGAAGATCGGCACCTTCGCGGTCCGGCCCGGGCCGATCATGGCGTCCACCGACCGCTTCACCATCACCATCGAGGGCCGGGGTGGCCACGCGGCCCTGCCGCAGAACGCCGTCGACAGCGTGCTGGTGTCGAGCCACGTGATCATCGCCCTGCAGAGCATCGTGTCGCGCAACCTCGACCCGGTGCAGTCCGCGGTGGTCTCGGTCTGTACCCTCGAAGCCGGCGAGGCCTTCAACGTGCTGCCGCAGACCGTGACCCTGCGGGGCACCGTGCGCACCCTGTCCCAGGCGGTGCGGACGCAGGTCCGGACGCGGATCGAGACCCTGGTGGCCGAGATCGCCGCGGGCTTCGGCGCCACCGGCGTCACCGAGTTCGGCGGCAGCTACCCGGTCACCGAGAACCATCCGGCCGAGACGGTTTTCATGGCCGACGTCGCCGAGGCTGTGGTCGGTGGGGAGAACGTCGACCGCGCGGTGGCGCCGATGATGACCGCCGAGGACTTCTCCTACATGCTCGAGCGCCGCCCCGGCGCCTACATGTTCATCGGCAACGGCGACAGTGCCTCACTCCACCACCCGCATTACGACTTCAACGACGCGGCCGCGCCGTACGGGGCTTCCCTGTGGGCGCGCCTGATCGAGACGGGGCTGCCGCTCACGGCCTGAAACGCCTGCCGACCCTCGCCGAGGCCGTCCCGGTCTGGCTGCGGGTGGCGGCCCTATCGTTCGGCGGCCCGGCCGGGCAGATCGCCGTGATGCACCGCATCCTGGTGGAGGAGCGGCGCTGGATCTCGGAGCGCCGCTTCCTGCACGGGCTCGGCTTCTGCACGCTCCTGCCCGGGCCGGAGGCGCAGCAGCTCGCGACCTATATCGGCTGGCTGATGCACGGGCCCGCAGGCGGCCTCGTGGCGGGCGGGCTGTTCGTCCTGCCGGGGCTTCTTGCCCTGATGGCGCTGAGCTGGCTCTACGTGCTGTACGGCCATGTCGATGTCGTCGCCGGCCTGTTCTTCGGGCTGAAGGCGGCGGTGCTGGCGATCGTGCTGCACGCCCTCTGGCGGCTCGGCGGCCGCGCCCTGCGCGACCGGACGGACCGGCTCGTCGCCCTCGCGGCCTTCGTGGCGATCTTCGCGCTGGCCGTGCCGTTCCCGCTGGTGGTCATCGCGGCCGGCCTGCTGGGCCTCGCCCGCGGCCGGCGCCCGGCCGCCGAGACCAATGCGGCGCCCGCGGACGAGGCGGACGTGGTCATCGGCGAGGCGGCGCTGCCGCGGGAGCGCGTCGGCGCCGCGGCCTCGCTGCGCGTGGCCGCCCTGTGGCTGGCGATCTGGCTCCTGCCAGTGGCGGCGCTGCTCGTCCTGCCCGGCGTGCCGCCGGTCTTCGGGCAGACGGCCCTGTTCTTCTCCAAGATGGCGCTCGTCACCTTCGGGGGCGCCTACGCGGCCCTGGCCTACGTGGCCCAGCAGGCGGTGGAGCATTACGGCTGGCTGCAGCCCGGCGAGATGCTCGACGGGCTCGGACTCGCCGAGACCACCCCCGGCCCGCTGATCATGGTGCTCCAGTTCGTGGGCTTCCTGGCGGGCTTCCGGGCGCCCGGCACCCTGCCGCCGCTCGTCTCCGGGACGCTCGCGGGGCTCCTCACCACCTGGGTCACCTTCGTGCCGTGCTTCCTGTGGATCTTCGCCGGCGCGCCGCTGATCGGGCGCCTGCGCGGCAGCCGCCGGCTCGCGGGCGCGCTCTCGGCGATCACCGCCGCGGTGGCCGGGGTGATCCTCAACCTCGCGGTGTGGTTCGGATTGCGGACGCTGTTTGCCCAGGTGGAGACGGTTCCGCTCGGGCCGCTGCGCCTCGACCTGCCGGTGCCGACGAGCCTCGACCCGGCCGCCCTGGCGCTGACGCTCGCCGCCATCCTGGCGGTGTTCCGCTTCGAGCTCGGCACGCTGCAGACCCTCGCGCTGTGCGCCGGGGCCGGGATGCTGCTGCGGCAGGCGGGGCTCGCCTGAGCCGCGCCGTCATCGCGCGCGGCGATCCGATAATGCGATACCCGAAAGGACCCAAAGCTCGCCATCACAGCCCGTCATCCCGGAGACGCGCAGCGGAGCCCGGGATCCAGAGCCGCCGAGGCGCCGGATTATGGGCCACGGAGTCTCTGGGTTTCGGGCTCGCTTTCGGCGCCCCGGAACGACGATGGTGATCCGTCTCGCACACGGGCCCTGATACGACTCGACCGATGCCCCCGCGCGCGGCGCCGAGGCCGGATCAGCCGCCGTAGCGCGCCTTCAGCAGCGCGTAGGTCAGCCGCGCGGTCTGGACCTCGCCGCCTTCGGGGCGACCGGGCTTGGTGGACGGATTCCAGCCGTAGAGGTCGAAATGGCCGTGGGCCTTGGTCTTCGGCGCGAAGCGGCGCAGGAACAGGGCGGCAGTGATGGCACCCGCGAACGGGCCGCCCGAGACGTTGTTGAGATCGGCCACCTTGGACTCGAGCAGGCTCGCGTAGGGCGCGTGCAGCGGCATGCGCCAGACCGGGTCGATCGCCCGCAGCCCGGCCTCCGTCACGGCGCCGGCCAGAGCCTCGTCCTCGGTGAAGAAGGCCGGGAGGTCCGGCCCGAGCGCCACGCGCGCAGCACCCGTGAGCGTCGAGAAGTCGAGGATCAGCTCCGGGCCCTCCGCGTCCGCCAGGGTCAGCGCGTCGGCGAGGATCAGCCGGCCCTCCGCGTCGGTGTTGCCGATCTCGACGCTGAGGCCGGCCCGGCTCGGCAGCACGTCGCCCGGGCGGAAGGCGTTCCCGGACACCGCGTTCTCCACGGCGGGGATCAGCACGCGCAGGCGCAGGTTCAGGCCGGCGCCCATCACCATGTCGGCGGCGGCCAGCGCCGCGGCGGCGCCGCCCATGTCCTTCTTCATCAGCAGCATCGCGGCCGACGGCTTGATGTCGAGACCACCGGTATCGAAGGCGACGCCCTTGCCGACCAGGGTCACACGCGGCGCCTCGGCCGGTCCCCAGGTCAGGTCGATCAGACGGGGCGCCCGCGGCGAGGCGGCGCCGACCGCGTGGATCAGCGGAAACTCCCGTTCCAGGGCATCGCCCTGCGTGACGCTGACGGCGGCGCCGTGGCGCGCGGCGAGCGCCCGCGCGGCGGCCTCGATCTCGTCGGGCCCGAGATCGTTGGCCGGCGTGTTGACGAGATCGCGGCCCAGCGCCATCGCGGCGGCGACCCGCTCCACCTCGGCGGCATCGATGCCGGCCGGCGCCACGATGCGCGCCTTGGTTCCGCCCGCGGAGCGATAGCGGCCGAACCGGTAGCTTCCCATCAGCCAGGCGAGGGCGGCCTCGGCGGGTTCGGGCGCGTTCTCCAGGCGGAAGGTGCCCTCGGGCAGCAGGCCGGGCAGCTTGCCGGCGAGCAGCCGGTCGTAGGCTCCCGCCTCGGGATCACCGAGGCCGAACAGCACCCGGGCGAGGGTGCCATCCGGGCCGGGCAGCAGGGCGAGGCTGCCCGCCTTCGGCTTGAACCCGACGGCGTTCGCGAAGCTGCGCTGGAGCGGCGGCAGGGCAGCCTCGGTCTCCGCCCAGTTCGCCGTGGTCACCAAGGTGACCGGCACGGCCGGCGTGTCGCCGGGCAGCAGAGCGGGCGTCGATGCCTGGGTATCGGCCTGGGTCATGTGCCTCTCATGCGCCGTCGAGACCGGCGGCTTAACCGGTGATTAGGGTTAACGCTCTATCACCGGCCGGCCGGGGGCGTGAAGCACGCGCCAGAGCCCTGGGCTGAGCTGGCGGCGGAGCGCACGATGATGACGGCCCTGATCCGGGTCCCGGGACCTGCGGCATCCGCCGGACGCCGCGTAACGCTCTTGGCGATGTTCGTCGCCCTCGGGCTCGCCGGCTGCAACACCCGCTCCCCCGAGACCACTGGCTCGATCGGCGAGCTCGGTGGACGGCCGCCGGCCGCGCGTCAGGAGACGGCGTCCCTGGCCGAGCGCTTCAACGCCAATCCCGGCGACGCTCGCGTGGCGATCGCCTATGCCCGCGCCCTGCGGGCGAACGACCAGATCAGCCAGGCCTCGGCGGTCCTGCAGCAGGCCGCCCTGCGCAACCCGCGCGATACGGCGCTCCTCGGCGCCTACGGCAAGTCGCTGGTCGAGGCCGGCCGCTTCCGGGAGGCGATCGACGTGCTCGCCAACGCCCATTCGCCGGCCGCGCCCGATTGGCGGATCCTGTCGGCGCAGGGCTCGGCCTCCGCGCAGCTCGGCGAGCAGACCCGCGCACAGAGCTTCTACGAGGCCGCCCTCAAGATCCGACCGAACGAGCCCTCGCTCCTGTCCAATCTCGGCCTGTCCTACGCGCTGTCGCGAAACCTCGACCAGGCCGAGCAGACCCTGCGGCTCGCCGCCGACCAGCCCGGCGCCGATGCGCGGGTGCGGGCGAATCTCGCCATGGTGCTGGGTCTCAAAGGCCGCTTCGCCGATGCCGAGGCGCTCCTGCGCCGCGACATGAGCCCCGAGGAGGCGGCCGCCAATGTCGCATCCCTGCGCAAGCTCGCGGCCCAGCCGAACCGGTCCAAGGTGCTGCCGGGGGGAAGCATCCCGGGCTAGGGTCGCGATAGCTTCGGCTGGATTGCTCCGGCCCCATCGTCCTTGGAGCAGAGCGAAGCAATCCAGGGCAGCCGCACCGTCATTCCGGGTCGCCCCGGGCGAGCCCGGACCCGAAGGGGCACGCTGGAGGCTGGCAATCCAGAACCGCTTTCGGTGCCGGGTTGTGGCGACTCGGTGGGTCTGGATCCCGGGCTCCGCTGCGCGGCCCCGGGATGACCGGCTGATGCGGCTCCGAGATCGTGCGGCAGACCTGAACGGGTGTCACAGCCGGCCGCCTCCGCTCGTCCATCGTATCTCCGACAGGAAAACGCGCCTGTCATCGCGACCCGGTAGCGGCCAGATTCGAAAAGTTCTATATCCCTCCCTGGCTGCGCCGCGCGGCTCCACGGGCGTCCAAATCGCCCCCGCGCATCGTCTCCTGCCCGGGCACTCCCGGGGCGGCGCGCGCCCGTCGGGCGCTACACAGGCCGAACACAACTTCGTAGCGCAGGTCTTGCCTGCGCGTGTTCGACAACCCGCAGCGAGGATAGAACCAGCCGTGCCCTCACTCGACAGCTTCAAGGCCCGCCAGACGCTCGAAGCCGGCGGCAAGACCTACACCTACTATTCCATTCCCGCGGCCGAGAAGAACGGCCTCGCCTCCGCAGCCGCGCTGCCCTTCTCCATGAAGGTCATTCTGGAGAACCTGCTTCGCTACGAGGACGATCGCTCGGTCAAGAAGGCCGATATCGAGGCCGCCGTCGGCTGGCTCGACCAGAAGGGCAAGGCCGAGGTCGAGATCGCGTTCCGCCCCTCGCGCGTGCTGATGCAGGACTTCACCGGCGTGCCGGCGGTGGTCGATCTCGCGGCGATGCGCGACGCCATGGTGGCGCTCGGCGGCGACCCGCAGAAGATCAACCCGCTGGTGCCGGTGGACCTCGTCATCGACCACTCGGTGATCGTCGATGAGTTCGGCACCCCGAAGGCGCTGGCCGACAACGTCGCCCTGGAATACGAGCGCAACGGTGAGCGCTACACCTTCCTGAAATGGGGCCAATCGGCCTTCGACAACTTCTCGGTGGTGCCCCCGGGCACCGGCATCTGCCACCAAGTCAATCTGGAATACCTGTCGCAGACCGTCTGGACCAAGTCCGAGAATGGCTCCGACGTGGCCTACCCGGATTCGCTGGTCGGCACCGATTCGCACACCACCATGGTCAACGGCATGGCGGTGCTGGGCTGGGGCGTCGGCGGCATCGAGGCCGAGGCGGCCATGCTCGGCCAGCCGCTGTCGATGCTGATCCCCGAGGTCGTGGGCTTCAGGCTGTCGGGCAAGCTGCCCGAGGGCACCACCGCCACCGACCTCGTGCTCACCGTCACCCAGATGCTGCGCAAGAAGGGCGTGGTCGGCAAGTTCGTGGAGTTCTACGGCCCCGGCCTCGACGACATGGCGGTCGCCGACCGGGCCACGATCTCCAACATGGCCCCCGAGTACGGCGCGACCTGCGGCTTCTTCCCGGTCGACCAGAAGACCATCGACTTCCTGAAGGTCACCGGCCGCTCGGACGACCGGATCGCCCTGGTCGAGGCCTACGCGAAGGCGCAGGGCATGTGGCGCGACGCCAGCACGCCCGACCCGGTCTTCACCGACACGCTGGAGCTCGACATGGGCGAGGTCCGTCCGTCGCTGGCCGGCCCGAAGCGCCCACAGGACCGCGTGCTCCTCGACGGCGCCAAGCCCGGCTTCGCGGCCTCCATGGAGACCGAGTTCAAGAAGGCCGCCGACCTCGCGCGCCGCTACCCGGTCGAGGGCACCAACTTCGACATCGGGCACGGTGACGTGGTGATCGCCGCGATCACGAGCTGCACCAACACGTCGAACCCCTCGGTGATGATCGGCGCCGGGCTGCTCGCCCGCAACGCCGTTGCCAAGGGCCTGCGCTCCAAGCCGTGGGTGAAGACCTCGCTGGCGCCCGGATCGCAGGTGGTCGGCGAGTACCTGGAGAAGTCCGGCCTGCAGGAGCCGCTGGACGCGCTCGGCTTCAACCTCGTGGGCTTCGGCTGCACGACCTGCATCGGCAATTCCGGCCCGCTGCCGGAGGCGATCTCCAAGGCGATCAACGACAACGACGTCGTCGCCGCGGCGGTGCTCTCGGGCAACCGCAACTTCGAGGGCCGCGTGAACCCCGACGTGCGGGCGAACTACCTCGCCTCGCCGCCGCTGGTCGTCGCCTACGCGCTCGCCGGCTCGCTCCAGATCGACATCACCACGGAGCCGCTAGGCCAGGGTTCCGACGGCAAGCCGGTCTACCTGAAGGACATCTGGCCGACCTCGGCCGAGGTTCAGCAGTTCATTGAGGAGAACATCACCTCGGCGCTGTTCAAGTCGCGCTACGCCGACGTGTTCGGCGGCGACCAGAACTGGAAGGACGTCCAGGTTACCGAGGCCGAGACCTTCGCGTGGAACCCGGGCTCCACCTACGTGCAGAACCCGCCCTACTTCGTCGGCATGGAGAAGACCCCGAAGCCGGTGGAGGACATCGCGGATGCGCGCATCCTCGGCCTGTTCCTCGACTCGATCACCACCGACCACATCTCGCCGGCGGGCAACATCCGCGCGGCGTCACCGGCCGGCGCCTACCTGCAGTCGCATCAGGTGCGCGTGCAGGACTTCAACCAGTATGGCACGCGACGCGGCAACCACGAGGTGATGATGCGGGGCACCTTCGCCAACATCCGCATCAAGAACCAGATGGTGCGGGACGAAACCGGCACCGTGGTCGAGGGCGGGTGGACGCTCTTCCAGCCCTCGGGCGAGAAGATGTTCATCTACGATGCGGCGCAGAAGTACGCCGAGCAGCACACGCCGCTCGTCATCTTCGCCGGCAAGGAGTACGGCACCGGCTCGTCGCGCGACTGGGCGGCGAAGGGCACGAAGCTACTCGGTGTGCGCGCCGTGGTGGCCGAGAGCTTCGAGCGCATCCACCGCTCGAACCTCGTCGGGATGGGCGTGGTGCCGCTGGTCTTCCAGGGTGACACGAGCTGGCAGTCGCTGGGCCTGAAGGGTGACGAGACCGTCACCATCAAGGGCCTCGCCGGCGAGCTGAAGCCCCGCCAGACGCTGATTGCGGAGATCAAGTCCGCCGACGGTTCGGTGAAGCAGGTCCCGCTGACCTGCCGGATCGATACCCTCGACGAGCTGGAGTACTTCCGCAACGGCGGCATCCTTCCTTACGTGCTGCGCTCGCTCGCGGCCTGATCAGGTCGGGTCCTTTCGGAGAGGCGATTGCTGCCGATCCGTCATCCCGGGGCCGCGCAGCGGAGCCCGGGATCCAGATCCGCCGCGGTGTCAGAATGGGCACCGTTGCGGTTCTGATTTCCGGGCTCGCCTTCGGCGCTCGGGAATGACGGTGCGAGGCGCCGGCCCAGCCCGGACAGCATGAGGTGGCGCTCAACCGGGCGCCGCCTCATTTGCTTTTCAGATCGTGTATTTCGTTTGCGCACAACCTTGTTTGCCGTGCGCGGCGCCCCATAACCCGGCTCCTGAAGCCAGGATGGGACCTCGATGAAGCACCTCAGCAAGACCCTCGTCGCCGCCGGCCTGACGGCCCTTCTGTCGAGTGCAGCGTTCGCCGCGCAGGTCGAGCGCGTCCGCGGCACGGTCGACAAGGCCGACGGCAGCACCGTCACGATCAAGACCGACGACGGGAAGTCCGAGACCGTCGATGTGAGCGGCGCGAAGTTCGCCTGGGTGGTCCCGTCGAGCCTCGACCAGATCAAGGACGGCGTCTTCATCGGCACCGCCACCAAGGGCGAGAACCCGATGACTGCCCTGGAGGTGGTCCTCTTTCCCGAGTCGATGCGCGGCACCGGCGAGGGCCATTACGGCTGGGACACGATCACCGACCAGACCGCTGGCGCCGGCGCCAAGGTGAAGAGCGCCATGACCAATGGCACCGTAAAGGCCGAGACGTCGAACGCGCCCAAGGTCAAGAGCGCCATGACCAACGGCACGGTGAAGGCCGACAAGGCGGCCTCGGGCGGCGAGCGCACCTTGACGGTAAGTTACGGCAAGGACGGCTCCAAGGAGATCGTGGTGCCGTCCTCGGCGCCGATCGTCGCCTTCGAGCCGGCCGACAAGGCGATCCTGACCCCCGGCTCGAAGGTCTTCGCCGTGGTCGCCAAGGACGGCAGCAAGGCCGAGGGTAAGCTCGTGGCGGTCGGCAAGGATGGCCTGACCCCGCCGATGTAGGCAGGAACGCAGGACGCCCTCT
This sequence comes from Methylobacterium sp. FW102-HT35C08, assembly GCF_058790235.1. Lineage (NCBI taxonomy): Bacteria > Pseudomonadati > Pseudomonadota > Alphaproteobacteria > Hyphomicrobiales > Methylobacteriaceae > Methylobacterium > Methylobacterium sp. FW102-HT35C08. The sequence goes on from NZ_JBYTCL010000002.1 coordinate 5,747,097, forward strand.
CAACCCAATCCCAACGTTCGGCGGCCGCCATGCTTCCCGTTGAGGCACGGCGGCCGCCACGACGTGCCGCTTGTGTTGACATCACGACCTGCCGTCTCGCGACTGAACCAGTGTGCAAAATTATTTCACAGACTCGGGCATCGTATAAGCCCGATTGTTTTCGTTATGCGCCTGACTTGAGAAGTAAATTCAAATATATTTAACTCATAGTTTGCGGTATTTCTTTTAGGTATGCTGGACATCTAGTTGTTAGAAGCATAAGTGTCCGCGCGTTTGAGCCCATAATGCGAGACGTGTCATGTCTATGCTTCGCGACGCCAAGATATTTTTCAAGGTTATGCTGCCTATTCTGCTGGTCGCCGTGATCTCCGGCGGTCTGATCGCATACGCGCGGCTGAACATGTTGAGCTTATCCTCTCAGATGCGTCGGATCGTCGACGTCGAGGCTCAGCACCTCAACCTGATGTTGCGATTCCGGGTCGTGGTCGGCGATCTAGCCACGCACGTTCGGGATCTGATTATTGAGACCGGCGATAAGGAAATGGCTGCCTACAAGGCGCGGTCCGATCAAAGTCGAGCGCGTGCAGACACATTGCTGCATCAATTGATTGCCTTGCCGGATGATGACGCGCAACACGCTGCGGATGTGCGTCTTCGGGCAAAATTCGCTGACTTCTTATCTGCACTCGATCACGTGTCCGCGCGTGCTCTCGTGAACGACAACGTGACGGCTAGAAATATCCTGATCAACGAAGCGGTTCCGATCAGTATCGAGATGAACAGTATCGTGCGTGCGCAACTCGAAACGCTGGAAAGCGCGCTGCAGGCAATGCGTGATCAATCCGATCATGAAGTCGAGCGGTCCGTTACCATGCTGGTCATTGCCACCGTCCTCGGTCTCCTCTCTGCGATCGGTGTCGCCGGCCTCGTCGTCCGCGTCGGGGTCACCGGTCCGCTGCGTGGCTTGCGTGGGGTCCTGCAGCGTATGGCTCAGGGGGATGTGGAGATCGCGATCCCACAGGCGGCCCGTGCCGACGAGATCGGGGCGGTGGGCCGGGCCGTCGACGATATCAAGCAGTTGGTTTCCCAGCAGGCCGAGGAGCAGGCCGAGATGCGTCAACGAGCCGCCGCCGCAGCCGAAGCGGGGCGCAAGCGTGCCATGAGCGAACTTGCGGACGCGTTCGAGCAGACGATCGGCGGGGTCGTGGACGTGGTCTCGTCCTCCGCTACGCAGCTGTACGCGACGGCCGAGATGTTGACGGCCACGGCCGCGGACTCGGCCGAGCAATCCAATACTGTTGCGGCGGCGGCCGGGCAGGCGGCGGCCAACGTCGAGACGGTCGCGGCCGCTGCCGAGGAACTCGGTTCATCCATCCAGGAGATTGGGCGCCAGATCGCAGCTTCAGTCGGCCTCGCCCGGAACGCGGTCGACGAGGCCGGCGCAACAACGCAGTTCGTCAACACCCTGCACGAATCCTCGCACCGGATCGGCGAGATGGTCGGGTTGATTGCCGATATCGCGAGCCAGACCAATCTCCTGGCGCTGAACGCGACGATTGAGGCTGCCAGGGCGGGAGCGGCCGGGCGCGGCTTCGCGGTGGTCGCCGCCGAGGTGAAGGCTCTGGCTGAGCAGACCGCCAAGGTCACCGCGGCGATCACCGGGCAGATCGACGAGGTTCGGTGCGCCACCGGACAGGCCGTCGCGGCGATCGGCACGATCACGGCGCGGATCGGCGAGATCAACGGTGTGGCGGCGACGATCGCCGCTGCGGTCGAGCAACAGGGCGCCGCGACCAGCGAGATTGTGCGCAACGTCAGCGAAGCATCAGCCGGTACCGGAGAGGTGACGACCAACATCGCCGCTGTTGCCGAGGCCTCGGGTCAGACGGGGACGGCTGCCACGCAAGTCCTTGGCGCCGCCTCGGAGATGTCGAGTCAGGCCGATCGACTGAGATCCGAGGTGATCCGTTTCCTCGATAGCGTGCGTGCGGCCTGATCGGCGGGCATCCCCGGACGGGAGCCGCCGACGCGCGGCCCCGGTCCGAAATCGGTCATCCCTTAAGGGCGGTCGTGAAATCCGCCTCGGTCTTCGACCGGATCTCGTCCTCGGTGACGCCGTCGGCGAGCTCGATGAGCTTCATGCCGCCGTTGCCCTTCTTGTCGATCTCGAACACGCCGAGATCGGTGATCACCAGATCGACCACCTGAGTGCCGGTGAGCGGCAGGTCGCAGGCCTTCAGAAGCTTCGGGCTCTCGGTGCCGTCCTTGTTCTTGGCGACGTGCTCCATGACCACGACGACGCGCTTGACGCCCGCCACCAAGTCCATGGCGCCGCCCATCCCCTTCACCATCTTGCCGGGGATCATCCAGTTGGCGAGGTCGCCGTTGCCGGCCACCTGCATGGCGCCGAGAATCGACAGGTTGATGTGTCCGCCGCGGATCATCCCGAACGAATCGGCTGAGGAGAAGTAGCTCGTCGTCGGCAGCGCGGTGATGGTCTGCTTGCCGGCGTTGATCAGGTCCGGGTCTTCCTCGCCCTCATAGGGGAAGGGGCCCATGCCGAGCATGCCGTTCTCCGACTGGAGCTGCACCGACATCCCCTCGGGAATGTAGTTCGACACCAGCGTCGGGATGCCGATGCCGAGGTTCACGTAGAAGCCGTCCTCCAGCTCCTTGGCGGCGCGCGCCGCCATCTGCTCGCGGGTCCAGGCCATATCGTTCGCTCCCTTCCCGTCCGATCAGTGCGTGCCGCCGCCGGCCGCCGCGGCCGGGGTGCTGTCGCCGCGCTTGCGCGTGGTGCGCTGCTCGATGCGCTTGTCGCGCACGCCCACGTCGATGATGCGCTTCACGAAGATGCCCGGCGTGTGGATCGTGTCCGGATCGATCTCGCCCGGCTTTACGAGGTGCTCGACCTGCGCCACCGTCATCTTGGCCGCGGTGGCCATCATCGGATTGAAGTTACGAGCTGTCATCCGGTAGCGGAGATTGCCCTCGGTGTCGCCGGTATGGGCGTGGACCAGAGCGATGTCGGCGAACAGGCCGCGCTCCATCACGTAGGGCTCGCCGTCGAACTCGCGGACCTCCTTGCCCTCGGCAACCTTGGTGCCGACCCCGGTCTTGGTGAAGAACGCCGGGATGCCGGCGCCGCCGGCGCGGATCCGCTCGGCCAGCGTCCCCTGCGGGTTGAACTCGATCTCCAGCTCGCCGCCGAGATACTGGCGGGCGAATTCCTTGTTCTCGCCGACATAGGACGAGATCATCTTCCGCACCTGGCGGGTATCGAGGAGCTTGCCGAGGCCGACGCCGTCGATGCCGGCATTGTTCGAGACGACCGTCAGGCCCTTGACGCCCGAGAGGCGCACCGCCTCGATCAGCTCATCCGGGATGCCGCACAGCCCGAAGCCGCCGCACATCACCATCATGTCGTCGCGCAGGAGCCCGGCCAAGGCCGCGGCGGCATCCGTGTAGACCTTCTTCATCGAACCGTCCTTTTCCCGCCGGGCCTGACCGGCCGAAACTTTGGCAAGCGCGTTTCCTCGCGCCTGCTGTTCCCGATTCCGCCGTCGAAATCCAGTGCTGCGCCGCGCGAGCCGGTGCGGTCCGGGTTGATCCGTAACCGCCGCGGCCTGGGGAGGGACCAGCGGCTTCGCGCAGGTCCGGCAGACAAATGCCGCGAAGGGCGCTAGAACACCCCCTCGACGTGCAGACCCTGCCGGGCCGCAACGGCTTGAGGGGGCCTGTTGCGGCACCCGGCTTCCGGCCGCAGCCGCGGCCCGTCCGGAGCATGATGTCGCTGCGCCGCCCGACCCTCGTCCTCGCTCTCGGGAGCCTGATCGTTGCCGGCCTCGGCCTGCGCGACTGGCCGGTCGAGGCCGACCGGGCGACGGCCTTCGTCGGTCAGGCCCTCGACGCCTACGGGCTCACCTTAAGCGCGCAGGGGCCTGCGAGCCTGACCGTGCTGCCTCTGCCGCGCCTCACCCTCGGCCGCGTGCGGGTCGCGGCCGGGACCACGGGACCGGCCCTGGTGGAGGAGGGCCGCCTGAGCATCGACCTCGATCCGTTCAGCCTGCTCGGCGGCCGCGCGGCGATCGGCGGGCTGCGCCTCGAAGGCGCGCGCCTGTCAGGGGAGGCCGCGGCGTGGAGCGGGCCCTTGGGGCGCCTCGGCGCGCAGGTCCGGTCCGATATCACGGCCCGGCCGCGCCGGATCATCGTGACCGGCGCGCAGATCGCGCAGGGCACAGAGGTCCGGGATCTCGATCTCGACCTCGCATGGCCGTTCTGGAGCGGGTCGGCCGAAGGACACGCGACGCTGACATGGCGGGGCGTCCCGACGCAGGTTGCGCTCACGCACCTCCGGCCGGCCGACATGGCCCTGGGCGGGCGCAGCCCGTTCACCGCGGCGGTGACATGGCCGGGTGGCAGTCTGGCGGCGGATGGGACCGCGGAGCCTTTCCCGGAGGCAGCCGCACTGCCCAACCTCATGGGCCAGGTACGCTTCGAGACCCGCTCGCTGCCGGAGACCCTGTCGTGGATCGGCTGGGATGCCCCGCTCTCGCCGCTGGCGGGCGCGGTCTCGGTTTCCGGCCGCTTCGAGACGGCGGAACGGTCCGTATCCTGGCCGAGCCTGCGGGTCGGATTCGGCCAGAACGTGCTGGAGGGCGCGGGTGCCGTCGCGCTCGGCCCGGGCGAGGCGCCGCGGCTGTCGATCCAGGCGACGCTGGCGGCCGAGACGCTCGATCTCGCGCCCCTGGTCGGTGATCTCGTGCGGCTGTCGGAGCCGGAAGCCGTGCCGCTGGCCTTGGCGCCGTTCACCCGGGGCGATCTCGACCTGCGTCTGTCGGCGGCCGATGCGCGGGTCGGATCGGTTCCGGTGCAGGACCTCGCGGCGAGCATCCTGGTTCGGGACGCCGCGATGGAGATCGCGGTGAATCGGGCGCGCGTCCAGGAGGGCACCTTCAAGGGACGGATGACCCTGGCGAGCGGGGCCGACCCGGCCGAGACCGAGATGCGCCTGCAGGGCAGCCTGGACCACCTCGATCTCGGGAGCCTGTCCGGCGAGATGGGGGCCTCGCGCTGGGTGGGCGGACCCGTGCAGGGGCAGTTCTCCCTGGACTCGAGCGCCCGCGACAGCGCCGGCCTTCTGGCGCATCTCGGCGGACGGGCGGCGCTGTCCGTCGAGGGCGGCGCGATCGCCGGCCTCGACCTCGCCGACGTCATCCACCGCAACGGCGCCATCGCGCCCGGCGCGCTCGCGCGCCGCAACAGCCGGACCGCGTTCGAGCGCGCCGCCATCACCCTGCGCTTCACCGACGGGGTCGGCGAGATCACCGAGGCGGGCCTGATCGGTCCGAGCGTCGGCGCGACCCTGCATGGTCAGGTCTCGCTGCCGGATCGGCGGCTCGACGCCAGGGGCAATCTCGCCCTGCGACCCGCCTCCGCCCCACCGCGCGGTCTGCTGTTCGCCGTTTCAGGACCCTGGAGCGCACCGGCCGTCCAGATCCTGGCGCATGGCGAGGCCGCGGAAGCCGCGAGCCGGCCCGGCGAGGCGATGCTGCCCGAGAGCCTCAAGCAGCCGGCCACCCTCGGCCTGCCCGGCAATGCCCGCGCCTATGCCCCGTAGCACCGCGATGGTGTCCGTCATGGCCAAGCTGTAAGGTCGGGCCCCGAACGCCTCCATGATGCCCATGCGCCGCCTACTCGTCGAGGAACCCATCACCCGTGCGGGGCCGCTGGCCCGGCGGCTGGCGCTGTTCTCCATCCTCGTGACCGGGCTCGCCCTGATCCTGGTGCGCGATCCGCGTGCCGATACCGACGCGGCGCTCGCCGCCCTCATGGCCGGGTTCGGCGTCGCGCTGGTGGCAGCCGCTGCCGCGATCTTCGCCTTCGTCCGGGTCTGGCGCGAGGGCGCGCGCGGCCTGGGCGCCGCCCTGGCCGGGCTGATCCTGGCGCTCGTCGTCCTGGGCTATCCCGCCTTCCTGGGCCTGCGCGGTCTGCGCCTGCCCGCCGTTCCGGACATCAGCACCGACATCGACAATCCGCCCGCCTTCTCGCGCTCGCGCGCCGCCTTCGCGGCCCGCGGCGGACGTTATCCGCCGGATCCGGGACCGGCGCTTCGCGAGCGCCAGCGCGGCGCCTATCCGCAGATCGCGCCGCTTACACTCGATATCGGCGCCGACGAGGCGTTCGAGCTGGCCCGAAAGGCCGCTCTCAATCGCCACTGGCAGATCGTGGAGGCGATCCGGCCGGGCGGCCGCACCGGAAACGGCCGGATCGAGGCGGTGGCCCGGGGCCTGATCCTCAACCTGCCCGACGACGTGACCGTGCGCATCCGTCCCCGTGCCGACGGGGCGCGGATCGACGTGCGCTCAACCTCCCGGCTCGGCGGACGCGACTTCGGCAGCAACGCCGACCGGATCCGCGCCTACCTGGACGATGTCGCCAACCTCGCCCTCGCGGTGAAGTGATCGTCGGCCGCGAAGGGGTTCAGGCGGCCGTGTAGGCCCCGTCCAGCCGCGGTGCGCCCTCGGACGCGGCGAGGCCGCGCCCGACGAGATCCTCCAGATGGGCGAAAACCGACAGGGCTGCCGCGCCTCTGAGGCGCGGATCGAGCCCCTGGTAGATCGCCGCGACGATGTCGGCGATCCGCGTATCGCCGGCGGCCAGACGCGCGCGAATCGCGGCTTCGCGCTGCCGGCGATGGCCCGCGAGGCCGCGGAGGAACCGCGCCGGTTCACGGACCGGACCGCCGTGGCCGGGCCAGAAGATCGTCTCGGTGCGGCCCCGCAGCTTGTCGAGGGACGCCATGTAGGACCGCATCTCGCCGTCCGGCGGGGCCACGATCGTCGTGGACCAGGCCATGACATGATCCCCCGAAAACAAGGCCTGCGCCTCCGGCAACGCGAAGGCGAGGTGATTCATCGTGTGGCCGGGCGTTTCCACGGCCACTAGCGTCCAGCCCGGGCCTGAGACCGTATCGCTCTCCGCCATGACACGCTCGGGCGTATGGGCCCGGTCGGCGCTCGCGTCGAGCATCGGCATCTCGGCCTCGGATAGCGCCCGTGCGGCCCGGTGCGGAGCGCATCCGAGGATGGGCGCGCCGGTTCGGGCGGCGAGGAGACGGGCCCCCGGAGAATGATCGCGGTGCGTGTGGGTGACCACGATGGCTTCGACCCGCTCACCGGCGAGATCCCGGAGGAGCGCATCGATGTGGGCCGCGTCGTCGGGCCCCGGATCAAGGACGGCGACGCGGTCGCGGCCCACCACGTACGTGCAGGTGCCGCTAGCCGTGAACGGGCCGCCGTTCGGCGCGATCCGTCGGCGGATCAGCGGCGCCACGGTTTCCAGCCGATCCGGCTGCGGCATCGATCGATCGAAGGTCAGGCTGCTCTCGTCCGTCTCCGCCATCGCTTCCCCCGCGCGAGATGGTCGGCCACTCCTAAAGCGGCTTCCGCCTGCATCCGCAATCGGGAAGCGGCCAGAGCCCCGCAGCACGATGCCCTGCCGCTCTGCAGGTTCCCGCCGTCCACGGCCGGTGCGATGCGCGGCGCCGGCAATACCGTGGCGCGAGGGCGGGGCCGGCTGCTCCGCTCGGCCCCGCGGGGTTTGGGAAGGCGAGGCTCAGCGCGATCGGTCTGAGCGGCGGGCGCGCACGCGGACCGGCACGGGCGCCGGCGATACGACGAGCCCGAGAAGCGCGGCACGCAACGCGTCGCCGGCCTTGTCGGCCACGTCGGCGAGGCGGCTCGCCATCGCGGCGGCCTTTGATCGAACGGCACTCTTGGCAGATTGCAGCATCGCGGATCCCGGATCGAACCTGAAGACCTATCTTCGAACGCTAGCGCCCTTGTCCCGTTCCGTCACCCATCGTCGCGGCGGGATCGGCTGCCCGGATCTACGCACACGACTCTGCCAAGTTGGCGGAACCGGACCGAAACCTTGGCGTTTTTGTGTTCAGAACGGCGCGGCTGAGCCCGCGTTGGCACTTTTGAAGGATACGAACGATGCTCGGTTGGGCCGTAACTTTTCTTGTCGTTGCCCTCGTGGCGGCTCTGCTTGGTTTCGGCGGCATTGCCGGCACCGCCATGGAGGCTGCGAAGCTGGTCTTCTTCGTGGCGATCGTCCTGTTCGCGATCTCGGCCGTTGTCGGCCTGATGCGGGGCCGCTCGCCGACCCTTTGAAGGGGGTCTGTAGCAGCCGGAACTGGTCTCAGGCTGGTGAAGCAGGTCTGAAAGGGCTGCCGCCCGACGCGGCAGCTCTTTTGCAAGTCCAGGTCCTGCACGGTTTTGCCTGCACGCGCGAGGCGGCGTGATGGGCAGACTGACGGACTTGAAGACAAGTGAATAATGTCAGGCTTTCTCGCGGTCGCCGCTGTCGAGCTTGGCGATGAGGTCCGCGAAGCGGTCGGGCACCGGTTGTTGCGCGATCGAGTCGTACATGGTGCGCAGCTGAGAGGCGATCCGGTTGCGGGTGTGCTCGCTTAATCCCGTACGGGATGCCGTGGGGCCGGTATTTGAAGCGGATGATGCGCCCGCCTCGACGGGATTGCCGGTCTGCTCGTCGGAAACGTCGTCCGCAGCACCGTCCGCGCGCGGCCGAAGCGCGCGGGGACGCGCTTCCTTTCCCTGGTCCACCATCAACAGGCCCCTTATTGCCGAAGTCGGCCCGGCCGCATTGTGCTGCGGCTCGACATACGCCATGGCTGCGCCGGCAACGCCTGCCCGCCGGGATCGGTTCCGCCGGGGGGTGGAACGGAGTGCGGGCCTCCGCGTTGGGCGGTAGGCTGCGCAGGACACAAAGCCGGCCCCGGCAGGCCCTCGGTCAACGGATCGAGGCGATCGCGGCCGGGCAACACGGCGAGGCACAGGGGATCGAATGTCGACATCGCAACTCGTGGTACAGCACCTGCCGTACCTGCGCCGCTACGCGCGTGCGCTCACGGGTAGCCAAGTGGCGGGCGACGCCTACGTGGCCGCCACCCTGGAGACCCTCGTCAACGAGCCGGACACGCTCGGCCGGAGCACCAACATCAAGGCGGATCTGTTCCGGGTCTTCACGCGGATCTGGAACTCGCTGTCCGTGAACGGCCGCAGCGAGCAGGTCCAGCACGACCTGCCCGCCGAAGTGCGCCTCGGCCAGATCACGCCGCTGCCGCGTCAGGCCTTCCTGCTCTCCTGCCTGGAAGGCTTCTCCGAGGAGGACGCCGCCATCATTCTGGGCGTCGACGTCTCTGAGGTGCGCGACCTCGTTGACGAGGCCGGCCGCGAACTTGCTGCCGACATGGCGACCGAGATCCTCATCATTGAGGACGAGCCGCTGATCGCGATGGATCTCGAGGCGCTGGTCGAAGGTCTTGGCCACAACGTGATCGGCGTGGCACGGACCCGCACCGAGGCGGTCAAGATCGCCGGCGAGGGCAAGCGTCCGGGTCTGATCCTGGCCGACATCCAGCTCGCAGACGGCTCGTCCGGGCTCGACGCGGTCAACGACCTGCTGAAGTCCTTCGAGGTGCCGGTGATCTTCATCACCGCCTATCCGGAGCGCTTCCTGACGGGCGAGCGTCCCGAGCCGGCCTTCCTCATCGCCAAGCCGTTCCAGCCCGCCAACGTCTCCGCGGTGATCAGCCAGGCGCTGTTCTTCCAGCAGACGGCCCGCCGGCGGGAAGCCAAGACGGCCTGAGCCAAGTTTGCTCTGACGCGATGTCGCGGCCGAAACCCTGACGCGTCTGCGGCACTCTCATCGATACGAGAAACCCCGGCGCGAGCCGGGGTTTTTTGTTGCCGTGCGGTCGGCGACAGGACGCAAAAAAACGGGCCGGAGAAGGCTCCAGCCCGTCGGTGAGGTTCCGGCCGATGCACAAGGGGAATGCGGGGAGGACCAGGTGGCCGGGTGCTGAGGTAACGGCCGCCGGCCAGGCAGGTTCCAGAAAATGCGCTTTTTCGGCTTACGTGGTTTCGATGCAACAGGGGATGGGTGTGGATGAGGCGGGTGCGCCGCCGCACCAACGGCCGAGCTGCCATCGAATACTTAAAGCCTCATAGACGCGAGACAGTCTAGGAACCTGTGATTGCAGGGCGCGTTATCAAAACATCCTGTCAAGCTCTCGCAATGAGGTCGGGGCAATGCTGCGGTCTGGTTTCCTCCTGGGCGTGAGTGCTCCTGCCGCTCTCCTCACCGTGCTGGTCCAGCCGGTGGTGCGCGACACGGCCGACCGCTGGACGCCCCCGACGCTGACGGCTCAGACCGTGCAGATGCCCCTGCCGGGCATGCGGCCGGTTTCGCTGGCGATCAGCCCGACCCGCGTGGCGGGTGTTCAGAAGCTCGAAAACCGGTCCCCCATCGCCGGCGAGGCGCAGGAAATGGGCATCCAGCCGGTGCTCAAGCCGCCGGTGCGTCGTATGGTCCGCGAGGGCTGTGAGACCGCTCTCAGCTCTCTGGTTGGCCCGGAGGCGCGTCGTATGACGCCGGGCCGCTGCATCTCCTGATCCGAATTTAAAGCCGGACCGCACAGCAAAAGGCCCCGTCGATGAGGCGGGGCCTTTTGCTGTGCGGAAGCCATCACAAAGAAAAACGGCGCCGGTCTCGAGGACACGGCGCCGCTACGCGACACGGTTAGTGGTCTGCCTCACTCGGCGCGGCCGGTACCCGTGGACTGGCCACCCTTACGCCCGGCGGACGAGGCGAGTTCGCGATCCTGAGAGAACGAGCGCTTCTCGGCGGGGACGCTGCGGCCGCCCTTGCTGGCGATCTCGCGCTGCCGCTCCAGGTCCATCGAGGCAAAGCCTCGCTTCGAGGTCGAATTTCCGGATGCCATCAGTTCCTCCTCAGGCTTCGCTTCACCCCGCAACAACCTTCAGCAATAACCAAGGTTCCTATGTCGAGACCTAGCCAAGCTTCGAATAGCTAAGCTTGACGGCAACCGGGGTCTTATCTGCCGCGTTGGTTGTCGATCGACCTGGGTAGACGACCGCATCTGCCCTGAGGGACGCTCGCCGAACTGGCTCAGAGGCCGGAACGGAGCGTTCGACCGTGCGGGATGCAAGAAGGTGATCGCGTATGACGAACCGCAACATGGTCAAGGATGCCGCCGGTGGTGGCCCCGATGTGAGGCCGAATACGCCGCCGCTGCCGCCGATGCCGGCCCCGGAAGACTCGGCGACGCCGACGACCCGCGAGGAGCCGGTCGACTCGCCCCATCTGAATGCCAGCCTGAAGCGCGAAGCCCCGGCGGCCGGTGAGCAGGGCCTTTCGACGCGGCGCTGATTCGGGCTCTCAGCCCGCCCGCGTTCGCGCGAGGCGGGTCAGTCCGAAAATGAGGACGCCGATCGCCAGGATCGTGACGAGGCCCGCCACCGTCAGGATGCGCCGAACGAGGGGGGTGTAGACGCCACGGGCCGCGTCGTAGCCGTAGCAGAGCAGGGCGAGGCGGTCGGCCAGACCCCCAACGCGGCCTTCCCCGGCCTCCGTGAGGGCGAAGCGGAGGTCCCGCCCGGTCAGCGCCAGGGGTGAGAGCACCCGGCCGACCCGCCCGTCACCGGTGAGCAGCAGGGCGGCGGCCGGATGGGCGAAGCTGTCGGTGCCGGGATCGTACACCGCATTGTAGCCGAGCGCCCCGGTCAGACGGGCGAGTGCGGCGTCCGAGACGATCAACGCCTTCGGCCGAACCGACGCGGCGCGTTCGCCCAACGTGTCCACGAGCATGCGGCGTGCGGCCGCGGCATCGTCGCGCGGATCGATGCCGACGAGCACCAGCGTCGAGTCACCGGGTGCGAGACCCGTCGCCGCCAACGCGTCGGCCGACATCGACACCATCGGGTCGCAGACATTGCCGCAGGTGTAGTCGACCGGCAGCAGCAGGGCGGGATGTCCCGCCAAGACCTGCCCCAGCGTCGTCGCCTGACCGGTCAGGGCGTCCGTGACGCGGAGATCCAGCGGTGCCTGCGCTCCGGGTGCCGGCGCCGCGGCAACGCGGGCGAGTTCACTCTGGCTTAGCCGCGCCCAGGCCGGACCACCCACAAACAGGACGGCCAACACGAGAACTGCGCAGACCCCGCGATGCTGGCGGTGACGGGCTGCGTCGGGTGCAGGGCTGGACAAGTGCCTGATGAATCGCATGGATGCGCAGGCTCGTCCGTTCCCGCCCCGAGACCCGTCGTGGAGCCCACGTATGACCCTCGACACCGAGGTTTCCTCTCTCAAGCAGGTGCCACTGTTCCGTGAAGTTGAACCGGCGCGCCTGAAGCTGCTGGCCTTCACCAGCGAGCGGGTGCATTTCGAGCCCGGGCAGCGCTTCTTCGCCCGCGGCGATGTGGCCGATGCGGCCTACGTGATCCTCAAGGGGACCGCGGAAGTCAGCATCGATGGTCCCGCCGGGCCGGTGCGGCTGGCGCTGCTCGGCCAGGATGCCCTGGTTGGTGAGATGGGCATCCTGGCCGAGCAGCCCAGGTCGGCCACCGTGACGGCCGAATCCGCCGTGACCGCGCTCCGCATCGACCGCGGCGTGTTCCTCGAACTCCTGGCACAATTTCCACAGATCAGCATCGCACTGATGCGTGTGCTGGCGTTGCGGCTGGAGCAGACCAACCAGGCACTGGCCGAGAGCCGGGGCTGATCAGCCTGTCAGGTAGGTGATGAACTCGAGGAGCGAGCCGTCCGGATCCCGGAAATAGACGCTGATCCCGGCGCCCGCGGCGCCGTGCCGCTCCACGGGCCCGAGTTCCACCGCGACGCCGGCGGCATTGAGATGGGCGATCGCATCCGCGATCGGCCCCGACCATCGGAAGCAGAGATCGCTGTTGCCGGGCTCGACGGGGCGTAGCGCCAGGGGCTCCGCCTTCACGCCGGGACCGTGGCAATTGAGCTGCACGCCGCCGAACCGGTAGGCGTAGCCGTTCCCCCGCTCGATCACCTCGGCGCCCACCACGTCGCGATAGAAGGCGTTGGACCGTGCCCAATCGCTGACGTGGATCACGCAATGATCGAGGTGGATCGCAGGGCTGAGCGCCAGGGCGGGCGGGACCTCTGCCGGCTCGGGAATCGTCTCGGTTTCAGGCATCGATCGCCTCCGCGCGGCGCTCGACGAAGCACCGCCTCCATTATGAATTAGGGCGCAACCGTGGCCGCGGGAGCGGGCCGCACAAGGCCTGCTGCGGCGGAAAAGCTACATCGTCACTGGCGGGGAGGCGGTAGGCAGGACCTGAGGACCTTAGCCTGCATGACAGATTTGATGACCGTGACGCGCCCCCTGGCCTGGACCCGGATCCGCCGGATCCTGCTCTCGCGCCTCGTACTCGCTCTCGTGGCGATCGCGCCCCTCGCAGCCTGCCAGACCCGCCCGGCCCAGCTTGCGCAGGATGACGACGCGGCGTGGTATATCGGCGCGAAGCCCGACAAACCTTTCGACATTCCCCTGGTCGATACCGGGCGGCTCGATCCGAAGTACCGTCGGCAGCAGGTGAGCTACAACGGCCCCGAGCAGCCCGGCACCATCCTGGTCGACATCGACAAGCGCCAGCTGATGCTGGTTCAGGCCGACGGGACCGCGATGCAGTACGGCGTCGGCGTCGGCAAGGCGGGCTTCTCCTGGAAGGGCGAGGCCCGGGTCGGCCGGAAGGGGGTCTGGCCGGATTGGAGCCCGACAGCCACCATGGTCTCGCTCAATCCGGACCTGCCGCGGACCCGTAAGGGCGGCCTCGACAATCCCCTCGGCGCCCGCGCCCTCTACCTTTACCAGGGTAACCGGGACATCCTGTTTCGGATTCACGGCACCAACGAGCCGTGGAGCATCGGCGAGCAGATGTCGTCGGGCTGCGTGCGGATGCTCAACGAGGACATCGCCGATCTCTACGAGCGCGTGCCGGTCGGGACCCGCGTGCTCGTGAAGCGCAGCGGCAAGTACCGGGCCTGACGCGGCCACGCTCTGGACGCGCGGTTCAGACGCGCTGGTCGTCCCAGGATCCGGGCCGGTGGTTGGTCCGGGTCCTGAACGCCGCCGCGCCGGCTCGAAATGACGGAATGGCCGCGCTGCCTGGCGACCGGGACCCGCCCGTCAACTGGCGGGCCTCTCGGCCGCGCCTGCCGCCAGGGGCTCAGCCGAGGCCGCGCGGGCGAGCCTGTCGAGGGCCGCGCGGTCGAGGCGGTCAACTCCCGGCGAACCGTCCGGCGTCATGCCGTCACTGGCCAGCACCGCCGCGGCCGTGAGGCCCGAGGCCGGCTCCGAGCTCGATCGCTCCGGTCCAATCGCGTAATCGGCCCAGATCAGGAGCGCCGCGCAGAGGGCGACCGTGCCCAGCAGGGTCTTGAGAAACGCCATGCGTCACAACGGTCGCTGCCGGGCCGCCGTTCCCGCGGTGCCGGGTGGAACACTTTCGCAACCCCAGAGCGGCATCCTTCGCCTCTAGGCGAACCCTGCGCCGGGGCCGCCCGGCAAAATCGCCACATTGGCGGCGCAGCATCCCGGCTTCACCAGCCTTTTGCCAGTTCGACCGCCCTCCGCGTGGACAGTCTCTCGATGATCAGACCGATGCTTGCCCTGCTCCTCCTCTGCGGCTCCGCCGCGGCGGCCGGCACGATCAGCGGCCCCGCGACGGTGATCGACGGCGACACGATCGAGGTTCAGGGCACCCGCATCCACCTCTACGGCATCGACGCGCCCGAGACGGCGCAGAGTTGCGAGACGGCGTCCGGTCTGGAGTATCGCTGCGGCCGTGAGGCCGAGCAGGCCCTGCGCGCGCGGATCGCCGGCAGCGTGGTCACCTGCGAGCGGCGCGAGGGGGGCGGCGCGGGCCGTGTCGCCGGCGTCTGCCACGTCCATGGCGAGGACCTGTCCGCCTGGATGGCGGCGCAGGGCCACGCCCTGGCCAGCCGACACGTCACGGCGTCCTATGTCCGGCAGGAAGGTCAGGCCTGGGCCACCCGCCGCGGCATCTGGGCCGGCACCTTCGAGAAGCCGGCCGACTGGCGTCAGGACCGGCGGCGCGTCGAGGCGAGTGCGGTCGACTAGGGTCCCCTCCGCCGCGGCGTCCCGCCCTTCGGCAGGACGGGGCGGGTGAATGCGGAAACCCGGAGCCATTCCGGATGGCGGCACGATCCGGCCCGGCTCCAAGTGAGGCCGGAGCTCAGGCCGTCTCGTCGTGCCCCTCGGTGAATTCCCGCCACAGCAGGACGAGGGCAGCCATCACGGCGGGACCGACGAACAGGCCGAGCAGGCCGAAGGTCTCGACGCCGCCCAGGATACCGAGGAGCACCCACAGGAACGGCAGCTTGGTGGTGCCGCCGATCAGGGCGGGCCGCACGAAATGGTCGGCCACGAAGGTGACGACGAGGCCCGCGACGGCGACCACGATCGCCGCCTTCGCCGAGCCGGCCGCCACCAGCAGGAGTGCCGCGATCCCGATGGCCAGAGCGGCGCCGAACGGGATCATCGCCGCCACCGCCGTGAAGGCGCCGAGCAGCACCGGGTGCGGCACGCCCGCGAAGTAATAGACGATCCCGAGCAAAAAGCCCTCGCCGAGGCCGACGAGGACCAGCCCGTCGACGGTGCCGTGCACCGAGGCCACCATCTGGCGGGCGACGCGCTCGCCGCGCGGGCCGAACAGGCGGTGGCAGGCGGTCAGCGACTGATCCCGCACGGTGCGCCAGTCGCGGAACAGGAAGAACAGGGCCACGAGGCTGAAGCCGAACAGCACGATCCGGTGCACCACCTCGCGCCCGAAGTTCCGCGACGCGCCGATCACCGAGTGGTTGTCGAACCGGTGCAGCAGGTCCGAGCCTGCCTGCGCGTGGCCGAGATTGTCGTTCCACCACGCGGTCGCCTGCGCGGCGCCGTAGGGCAGATGCTGCAGGAATTCGGGTGCGGGGACGCCGTTCGCCTCCGCGTTGCGCACGAAATCGGCGACGTCGTGGGCCTCGCGGGCCGCCTGCACGCCGAGAATCGCCAGCGGCACCAGGAAGATCAGCGCCACGGCAGCCGTCATCAGGGAGGGCAGCAGGATGTTGTGCTTGCCCGGCGGGAAGCGGTGCTCCAGGCGGGTGTAGAGCGGCCACAGGGCGATGGCGAGCACGAGCGCCCAGGCCAGCGCTGGCAGGAAGCCGTGCAGAATCCACAGGCCGAGCGCGGAGAGCGCCAGGACCAGGAGGACGCGGGCCGCACCCTGCGAGCGCGCCCGCTCGTGCGGCGCCGGCGGGGGCGCGGGGGGCGCCGCCTCGATCCGCGCCGGCGGAGCGGCGGGTTTGGTGATCGGTGGCATCCGTCTGAACTCCTGGAAACGCGCGGTCGCGCGTCAGCCGGGGCCGGCGCGGCCAGAGCGTCCGCGCGTCCTCACCCGCAGCGACGCGCGCTTGTGGATACGCGCTGAAACGCCGGGGGAACCGTCGCGGTTGCCGCTCCTGACACCCTCGTGTAGAGGTCGCCGCCATCCGACGGGGCCGCGTACGAGGCCCGACTGACGTTTAGGGTGGCCGCGCGGGGCGTGAGCGCCGGGCTGCCCGGCGGCGAGGGGGCTCCCCGCCCGACCGATCCGGAATTCGAACAGCCCGCGAGAAGACATGTCCGACGAGCCCGCCCACGGCAGCGCCACCTTCGAGCGCGTGGCCGACATCATAGCCGAGACCGCCGACATCCCGCGCGACAAGATCACGCCCGAGAGTCACGCCATCGACGATCTCGGCATCGACAGCCTCGCCTTCCTCGACATCGCCTTCGCGGTGGACAAGGCCTTCGGCATCAAGCTGCCATTGGAGCGCTGGACCCAGGAGGTCAACGAGGGCAAGGTCCCGGCCGAAGAGTACTTCGTCCTCAAGAACCTGTGCGCGCGCATCGACGGTCTGGTGGCCGAGAAGGCCGCCAAGGTCTGACGCCCGCACTCTGATTCGCCCCGCCACGTCGGTCCTGCCATGCGCCTCGAATATTTCGAGATGATCGATTCCGTGCGGCTCCTCGACCGGGCCGCCGGGCGGATCGAGGCGCTCGCGCGGGTGCCGCTCGAGAGCCCCGTCTTCGAGGGGCATTTCCCCGGCCATCCGCTGGTGCCCGGCGTCCTCCTGACGGAGACGATGGCGCAGGCCTCCGGCTATCTCGTGCTGGCCCATCTGGACTTCGCCCGGATGCCGTTCCTCACCGGCGTCGACAAGGCGCGGTTCCGTTCCTTCGTCGGCCCGGGGGCGGAACTCGTCGTCACGGCCAGCCTCGAGCATGACGGCTCGGGCTACGCGGTGACCAAGGCGGCGATCAGCCATGCCGGCAAGGCGCTCTGCGACGCGGAGCTGCGCTTCCGCACCATGCCGTTCCCGGATGGGCTCGACGCGCCGATGCGCGCGCGGGCGCAGGCGATCGGTCTGTTCCCGGATCCCGCGCAGTCGTGAGCCCGCCATGAACCGCCCCGTCGTCGTCACCGGGCTCGGCCTCGTCTCCTGTGCTGGCGAGGGCGTCGAGGCCCATCTCGCGGCCCTCGACGCGCAGGCTGCCCCCCGCACCGACACCGAGACCTTCGCGCCCTATCCGGTGCATCCCGCGCCGGCGATCGCCTGGGACGGGCAGATCCCCAAGCGCAGCGACCAGCGCCAGATGGAGGCGTGGCAGCGGCTCGGCGTCTACGCCGCGGGGCTGGCCCTCGACGCCGCCGGCGTGAAGGACGAGGCCGCCCTCAAGCAGGCGCTCCACCTCGTCGTGGCGGCCGGCGGCGGCGAGCGCGACTACGCGGTCGATGGCGCGATCCTGACGGGCCTGCGGGAGGCCACCGATCCGGGCGCCTACCTGAACGAGCGGCTCCAGAACGACCTGCGCCCGACACTGTTCCTGGCCCAGTTGTCGAACCTGCTGGCCGGCAACATCGCCATCGTCCACGGGGTCACGGGCGCCTCGCGTACCTTCATGGGCGAGGAATCCGCCGGGGTCGATGCCCTGCGGATCGCCCAGGCCCGGGTCGCCTCGGGCCAGATCGACGCTATCCTGGTCGGCGGCTCGTACAGTGCCGAGCGGCCGGACGTGCTGGTGATCCACGAGATGGGCGGTTACCTCGCGCGCGGCAGCTTCAGCCCGGTCTTCCAGCGTGGCGAGACCGGCGGCTTCATCCTCGGAAGCTGTGCGGCGTTCCTGATGCTGGAATCGGCGGACCATGCGGCTGCCCGCGGCGCCCGCGCGCTCGCCCGGCTCGAGGCAGTGGCCAGTGACCGGACCCGGCGCGAGCCCGGCGGCGTCGCGGCGAGCCTGGAGACCCTCTGGCGGCAGGCCGGGATCTCGGCGCCCGATCATGTCCTGTCCGGAGCGACCGGACTCGCCCAGATCACCGCCGAGGAGCGCGACACCCTCGGGCGGCTCGCACCCGAGGCGCGCCTGCGCGCCCTCGGCGACGTGATCGGGCACGGGCTCGAGGTGGCGGCCCCGTTCGGCGCGGCCCTCGCGGCCGCGCTCGTCGCCAACCGCGGCGCGCGGGAGGTCGCCGTGACGGCGATCGGCCATCGTCGCGGCGAAGGCGTGCTGCGTCTCGTCCCGGCCTGAGCGGATCCCGGATCTGCCGCGTGCCAAATGGCACGATGGAAACCACAGGTTTCAAGTGTTCCCGCGACCGTACATTCCGTTCTCCTGCTGGCAGATGGCGATTCCGGAGCGGATGATCGCGTTGTTCCGGCAAGAAATTCCCGGCCGCCGGGCCGCCGGCCGCGGTAAATAGTTCCTCGCGCTTGCCAAGAAGCCCCGAAGGGTCTACCTCTCACTCATCGGCACGTGTCCGGATATCTTGGACCGTTACGCCTTCGCAGGGCGGTTCTGACTTTCCTATCGCTATCGGTCGATGCCGGCGCCATGCCCCACGGGTGTGTGCCTTCTCTCACTATTCCTGCGAAGATCAAGGACTTCCATGAGCACCGGAACCGTCAAGTGGTTCAACGAGACCAAGGGCTACGGCTTCATCCAGCCGGATGACGGCGGCAAGGACGTGTTCGTCCACATTTCGGCCGTCGAGCGCGCCGGCCTGCGTGGCCTGAACGAGGGCCAGAAGGTCACCTACGAGCTCGAGACTGACCGCCGCAGCGGCAAGCAGTCCGCCGGCCAGCTCCAGACGGCCTGATCGCCGTTCGAACGGTCTTTTTGAAGCCGCTCCACCAAGAGCGGCTTCTTCGTATCTGCAATCCCCTTTCGGGGCGTCGGCCTCCGCCGCGCCCGACCCAGGAGTGTCTGTGAGCTTTCCGAACAAGCAGGGTGTCGTCGATCGCCTCGAGACGGCCGCGAAGGCGCGGTCCGAGATGCTGGCCCGGTTCCGGGCACGCCCGTCCGCCGACGATCCCGCCGTCCTGGCCCGTCAGTCCGCCCGCCGCTCGGTGATCGATGCCCGCGAGGCCCGTGCGGCCGAGCGCGCCGCTATACGGCAGGCCGAGATCGCGCGCGCCGCAGCGCTCGCCGAGGCCGAACGCCTCGCCGAGATCGAGCGCAAGCACGCCGAGCAGCTCGCCGCCCAGGAGCGTGCCAAGGCTCTGCAGGCCGAGCAGAAGGCCCAGCGCGACGCGCGCTATCTCGCCCGCAAGGCCAAGGCCCAGAAGCGCCGCTGAGGCGTCGCCCATCGACACCTCGCTCCCGGAGTCCGGCATGTCCCACAAGTTCAAGATCGGCCAGCGCGTGTGCCGGCCCCGGCTCGGTCTTCCTGGCGACAAGGGCGACGGCGAGGTGTTCGAGGTCCTGCGGTTGATGCCGGAGGACCAGACGGGCGAGCGCAGCTACCGGATCCGCACCCAGACCGGCGAGCGGGCGATCCGCGAGAGCGATCTGGTGGAGGCACCCCTCGGCTGATCGGGGCGCGACCCGGCTCCCTCTGAGCTGGGATTCTCTAGGCCGAACTCCGGAAGAGGCCGGGGCTGAACACCTGCCGCTGGAGCTTCCCAGGACGGTCTAACCCTCAGAGCGTCCGGAACATCACCAGGGCGTCGACAAACCCGAGGCTCGGATGCGCGAAGGCGCCCGGGAGCCGGCCGACAATCGCGAAGCCGAGGCTCTCCCAGAGCCGCACCGCCCGGATGTTGGTGGTCACCACGAAGTTGAACTGCATCGCCGCGAAGCCCTGCGCCCGCGCCCGGTCGAGGGCGTGCGCGCCCATGGCGTGGGCCACTCCGCGTCCTGTCGCGGCCGCATCGGTCATGAAACCGCAATTGGCGACATGGGCGCCCCCGCCCGCCTGGTTGGCGCGCAGGTAGTAGGTGCCGAGCACCGCCCCGTCCGCCTCGGCCACGAAAGTCTCGCGGTCCGCGCCGGTCCAGTAGGCGAGGGCGTCGGCCTCGCTCAGGTCGCGGTCGAGCGCGTAGGTCTCCCCCGCGCGGATGGTCGGCAGGATGATGCGGGCGATCGCCGCGTGATCGACCGTGCGCGCCGGTCTGATCGTCAGGCTCACCCGAACTGCTCCCGGAGGATGCGCTCGTCGAGGCTGTGGCCGGGATCGTGGAGGAGCACCAGCTCGGTGGTCCGGTCGAGGGAGGTTTCCACCGTGCAGACCCGACGGAACTCGATATGGTCTGCCACCGCCGCCACCGGCCGGTGCGGCGCATCGAGGACGTCGATCCGGATCCGGGCGTAGTCCGGCAGGAGCGCGCCGCGCCAGCGCCGGGGCCGGAAGGCCGAGATCGGGGTGAGCGCCAGCAGCTTCGCGTCCAGCGGCAGGATCGGGCCCCCGACCGACAGATTGTAGGCGGTGGAGCCGGCCGCCGTGGCGACCAGCACGCCGTCAGCGATCAGCAGATCCAGGCGCACATTGCCGTCGACGGCGATCTTGAGCTTGGCCGTCTGGTGGGTCTGGCGCAGCAGGTAGACCTCGTTGATCGCCCGCGCCCGGTGCGAACGGCCCTCGGTGTCGAGCACGTCCATCACCAGGGGGTGGATGACGCTGCGCTGTGACGCCTCCAGGTGTTCCAGGAGATCGTCGTCCCGGAACTCGTTCATCAGGAAGCCGACCGTCCCGCGGTTCATCCCGTAGATCGGCTTCGGGTTGTCCATGAACCGGTGCAGAACCTGGAGCATCAGCCCGTCGCCGCCCAGGGCGACGACGACGTCGGCTTCCTCGGGCGGGACGTGGTCGTAGCGCCGCATCAGGGCGGCGGCTGCCTCGCGGGCATGGCCGGTCGGGCTCGCCACGAAGGCGATCTTCTTGAAATGCGGCATGGCTCAGGCGCAGCCGGTCGGATGGATCGGGGTCGCGTCGGGTGTCACGTCACGGCTCCAGTCTCATGAGCGAACCGCCCGGTTGACGTTCATACCCTGCAGGCGCCTCACTCTCCGGACGCACGCACATCCGGAGGCATAGCATGGAGCGTCCGCTCCTCGTCTACACCACCTTTCCCGACGCCGCCTCGGCGCTCAACATCGGCGAGGCCCTGGTCCGCGAGCGCCTGATCGCCTGCATCAACGTCCTGCCCGGCATGCGCTCGGTCTACAGCTGGAAGGGCGCGGTGGAGCACGGCGAGGAGGTCGCGGCGATCCTGAAGAGCCGCACGGGTCTCGCCGATGCCCTGTCGGTCGCGCTCAAGGCCCGTCACCCTTACGACACGCCGATCATCCTGCACCTGCCGGTTGCCGGCGCGGATGCCGATACGGCGGCCTGGATTCTGGCGGAGACCGGCCTCGGCGGCGCAGTCTCGGCGGCCGATCGGAGCGCCTGATCGACCAGCCCGAAACGCGGCACCCCGGCGTTCCGGGCGATGACGGCGCCCGGGGCGATCACCGCGTTGGCGTTGATCCGGGCGCCAAGGACGGAAGCTTTGGGAGGCTGGGACTATGATACGCGCCAAGGATGCAGGTCGCGCGGCCGCGCTTATGCTGGCTACGCTTGCGTGCGGTGCGGGCGCGCGGGCCGATGGCACGGCCGGCGAGCCCCCGATGACCATCGCGCCGGCGCCCTCCGGCCCGGCCGGCCTCGCCTCGGCCGATCCGCCGGTTTTTCGCTACGGCGTCCTCTACGCGGACGACAGGGGGCAGAGTCACGTCCAGTACTGCGACCTGAAGAACTTCATCTTCAAGAGCTACGCGCCGCCGGCGGCGCCGCAATTCGTCGGCGTCCCGCCGGGTGACGTCACGTCGATCAGCTACGCGGTGCTGCACGTCGGCTATGTCGGCGCGTGGCACGCGGCGCCCGGCCCGCAATGGGTCATCACCCTATCGGGGCGCTGGTCGGTTGAGGCGACGGACGGCACCGTGCTGGAGCAGGGACCGGGCGAGGTGCAGTTCAACGCCGATATGGGATCGACCCCGCAGGGGCCGGAGAAGCATGTCGGGCACCTGACCCGGCAGGTCGGCGACGTGCCGAACGTGCAGCTCATCGTCTCCCTGAAGAAGCCCGCGGGCGCGCCCCCTTCAACCGAGCCGTGTCAGCCGGCATCGCGGTGAGGACCGGGTTCCGGCGGAACGGATCTCAGGCCCCGCTCACCGGATAGCTACGGCCCTTCCAGGTGGCGGCGCCGGCCCGCTCGCGGCGCAGGAGCACGTTCCACTGGATCGCCAGCGCCACCAGGACGGTGGCCGGATGGAGCGGGATCGTCGCCAGCGGCGCCCGCGTCGCCAGGGTGATGGCCGCCCGGGTGGCGATGGACAGCGCCCAGGCCGAAGCGGCCGGCAGCAGGGCGGTCGCGGGGATCAGGCCGAGGAAACCGAGCAGGACGAGGAGCGGCGGCAGGACCTGCCCACAGCCGAGCAGCAGGGTCCAGACCGGCAGGGCGCGGGGCGTGGCCATGCCTTCATGGGCGTTCTTGGAGAAGCCCGCCCAGGCCTGCGCGAAGCCCTGGTACATCCGGCAGGTAGCGAGGCTCGCGGCCGCCGCGAGGTCGGTGCGGTATCCCGCCGCCCGGAACAGTCGGGGCAGGCGCACGCCGTCGTGCAGGGAGGTCCGGATCGCACTGTGCCCGCCGGTGGCGACATAGGCCGCGCGGTCGGCCAGGATCAGCTGGCCGCAGGCCGCCCCGAGCGACGGGTCGGGCAGGCGGCGCATCAGCGGCACCGGCAGGTAGCCCAGGAGCAGGAAGTCGATCATCGGGACGGTCAGCATCTCGCCGAGCGTCTCCGTGCGCTGGCGCGGCACCCCGCTGACGAGCGCCGTGCCGGTCCGACGGGCCTGCGCAGCCAGGCACGCGGCGGCCTCGGGCGCGAGGCGCACATCGGCGTCAATGAACAGGAGCTGGCGGCCGCGGGCGAGGCCGGCCATGTGACTGCAGGCGTGGTTCTTGCCGGTCCAGCCCTCGGGCAGTGCCGGCACGGCGACGAGGCGCAGGCGCGGATCGTCGATGGCGCGCACGATCGCGGCGGTCGCATCCGTGGAATGGTCGTCGCCGACGATCACCTCCACCGGCACCGTCGTGCTGGCCAGGGCCGCCCGCACGGTGGCCTCGATGTTGCCGGCCTCGTTCCGGGCCGGGATCAGGATCGAGACTGGGCCGGGATCGGCCTCCGGTACCGGCCGGCGCAGGACCGCGAGGTTCACCGCCGCCAGCACGGCGGGCAGGAGGGCCGCGGCCAGGCAAACCAGGGCCAGGGCCGTGAGGATCGAATCGGTCATCGTCCGTGCCGGGGTAGGAGGCGGCGATCCCCCGGCATCGCATGCGGGCCGGACGGGACGGAAGGGGTCATGGCGCGCGATCGTTGCCGTTCAGGGTCCGGTGCGCCGGGTCGAAGCGGCGCCCGGTGAGCCGGGCCGCCACGCGCCGCCAGAGATCGTAGATCCCGCCGACGCCCTTCCGGCCCGACACCAGAGCGCGAAACCGGGCCGGCTCGCGGCTGATCACGTCGGCGCTGAGCCGGTCGAGGGTCGCGGTCAGGTCGGCCTCCAGCCGGGCGAGCCGCTCCGCCCGGGGCAGGACGGCGAGGTCGGATCCTCGGATCCCGGTCCCGAACGCCGCGAAAGCCCCGGCGCCGCGCTCGTCCCAGAAGGCGTATTCGAGCGCGAGCGGTACGAACAGGGCGTCTGGGGCGAACTCGGCCAGCCGCGCCACTCCAGGGCGTAGCGCCAGCGGTCGGGCGCGGGCGTCGGCGAAGCGGCCCTGCGCGGTGATCCACATCATGCCGTCCGGCCCTGCCAGGATCGCGCGGGCGGCGGCCAGGAACTGCGCGGCCCCGCGGGGCGTGTCGAGGTCAACCCCGAAGGCGCCGATCCGCTCGAAGATGCGGTAGCGGGCCAGCATCGCGGCGTCGAAGGGCGCCCGGCTCGCCCGCTCCGGATAGAGCCGGCCGGCCAGCACGATGATCAGGGCGGCATCCCACCAAGCGGGGTGGTTGCAGTAGACGACGATCGGGCCGCGATGGTTCGCGGTCGGCGGCGTGCTCCAGAGCGGCAGGCGCAGGGCGTCGAGATGGCGGTGCAGGTAGCGCTCGAACCACGCCACCATGAAGTTCCGGATCTGCAGCGAAATCCGCGGAAGCGGCACGCCGCGGGTTCCGCGCTCTCTCCCCCGAACGGGGGGAGGGGACGGCGGCGTGGGTCTCACGCCGTCTCGCGCAGGGCGCCGCGCGCATCCTGGTCGTGCGCGTCGGCTGCGATCCAGCCTGACATCATCACCATCGGCATCCCGGGCCCCGGATGGGCGGCGCCGCCGGCGAGGTAGAGGCCGCGCACCTGCCGCGAGCGGTTGCCGGGCTTGAACGCCCCCATCACCCGGCCGTGCGAGGCAAGCCCGTAGATCGCGCCGTTCAGGACCTTGTAGCGCTCGTGGATGTCCTGCGGCGTCAGGTGGCGCTCGACGACGATGCGCTCCTCCAGGTCGGGCATGCCGGCGGTGCGCTTGAGCTTGTCGAGGATCGTCCGGCGGTAGTTCTGGAACAGCGGCGCGTCCGGGCGCCAGTCGTGGTGCGGCCGGAGGTAGGGCGTGTGCACCAAGACGTAGAGCGCCTCGCCGCCCTCAGGCGCCACGCTCGGATCGGTGGAGGAGGGAGCCGCCAGATAGGCGGTGGGGTCCGGGGCCGGCTCGCCCTTGTTGTAGATGTAGTCGAACTCCTCTTCCGGGTCGCGGGAGAAGACGAAGTCGTGGTGGTTCAGGTGCTCGTAGCGCTTATTCAGGCCGAGATAGAGCACCACGCCCGAGCAGGCCGGCTCTGGGTTCTTCTTGGCGTAGGTCTTGGCCGCCTCGCCTCCGACGAGCTCTCGGTAGGTGCGCACCGAATCCATGTTGGAGATCACCGCGTCGAAGGGCGTGACGCCCTCGGCGGTACGCACGCCCCGGACCGCGCCGTTGGCGGTCTCGATCCCGGTCACCTCGGTGTCGGTCTTGCAGGTGGCGCCGAGTTCCTGGGCGAGCTTCGCCAAGCCCTCGGCGACGGCGCGGGTGCCGCCCATCGGGTACCAAACGCCATCGGCCGTCTGCATGTGGGCGATCGCGCAGAGCACCGCCGGCGCCCCGTAGGGTGAGGAGCCGACATACTGCACGAAGTGGTCGAGCATCTGCGCGAGGCGCGCATCCTTGACCTTGCCGCGGATCGTCGAGGCTACGGAGGCGTGCATCCGCAGGGACAGCACGTCGCGCAGCGTGCCGGGATTCATGTTGGCGCGGATGTTGATCGTGTCGAACAGATCCTCCACCGGCTTCCAGAAGAAGAATCGTTCTGAAACCCCGTGCAGGTGCTCGGAGATAGAGATGAATTTCTTGTAGCCCTCGCCGGTGCCGGGGGCGAAGCGCTCCATGTCGCCCGCCATCCGCTCGACATCCTGCATCAGGTCGATGTGGGTGCCGTCGTCGAAGAAGCAGCGCCATTGCGGGTCGAGGCGGCGCAGGTCCATGTAGTCGTGGACCGAGCGTCCGGCCTCCGCGAAGATCCGCTCCAGCACCCGCGGCACGGTCAAAATGGTCGGGCCCATGTCGAAGCGGAAGCCGCCCTCGTGTAGCACCGCCGCCTTGCCGCCGAGCCAGCCGTTCTTGTCGTAGACCGTCACGCGGTGGCCCCGCGCGGCGGCGACGCACGCGGCCGCGAGTCCGCCGAGCCCGCTGCCGATAACGGCGACCGTAGAATCCTGGCTCATCCTGCTGGGTCGCTCCCCGGGCCCGAAACGGCGTGGCCCGCAGGAGCGAAGCTAGACCTGGGACCGGGCGGGTCAACGCGCCACCCGGTCGCGGCGGCTGCCGGTCAGGCCTCCCCTGTGGACAGGTGGGCCAGGAAGTTGCCGATCTCCCGGCGCCGCAGATCCGCCTCGAGCACCTCCGGGCCGATGCCGTGGCGCCAGGCGAGGCGGCGCGCCGCCTCATGGTCGCTGCCCTGCAAGGCGGCGATCTCGTCGGCATAGGCCGCCACCGCCTGCGGAGACTCGGCAAGGCCCGCTTCCACGATGCCCGTGTCGCACAGCCGCAGCATCGCGGCGAGTTCGTCGAGGTCGAGTTCGGGATGGTACTGCGTGCCCCAGAACCAGCCGCTCCCCTGCCGGATCTCGATGGCCTGGATGCCGAGCATGCGGTTTCCGGCGAGCACCCGGGCACCCGGCGGCGGCTCTAGGACCGCGTCCGAGTGGATCGCGGGCGCGTCCCAGGTCGCCGGCCGTCCGGCCAGGAGGGGATGGGTTCGGCCCTCTTCGGTCGGGGTGATCGCCCGGGCGAAGCCGTATTCGGGTCCGCGCGGGTTCGCGGCGGCGTGGCCGCCGGCCACGGTGGCGGCGACCTGCACGCCCCAGCACGAGCCGAACACGGCGAGCCCGGCCTCGAAGGCGGCACGCATCAGCGCGAGTTGCCGGGTCACCGCAGGCGTGCCCTCGGAGACCTTGAGCGTCGATCCGGTGAAGATCAGCCCATCGAAATCCGACAGACCCGCCGGCACGGTGGCGTCGGCATCGGCGGGGTTGATGTGCCGGCAGGCGGATTCCGGCGCGAGATCCTGCACCACCGCGGCGTAGGATTCGGCCGATGTTCGGCCCGTGGCCGCGACGTGGCGGTCGCGGGCGGCGCGGTCGTTGCCGTCGGCGATGAGCAGGCGGAGCATTCGGGATTCCGGTGAGCGGGGCAGTGACGGATCAACGCCGCTATGACGGTGCGCGGCACAGCACAGGAACGGCGCGGATCGTCGCGGGAGCCCGGCGCCGCACGGTGGAGGACGGCATGCCGGATCCGCCATCCGCCGTCGAGCGATCCTCGGTCGGCCCCATAAGCCGCGAGGCCGATCGTGACCCTCAAATGGATGATGTGCGGCGGGCGGCCGTGGCGGTATCGATGCGCCGTCAAACTCCGAGACATGGTCGGCGCGGAGGACACGATGCCAGATCTCGCTGAGCTGGAGCATTATTGCGTGGAGGCCCGGGAGATCCTGGCCCGCGCCGAAGCGACCCTCGATTGTCTGGGACGGAATGGAGCCTGCGAGGGCCATCTCATGATGGCGAAGCAGGGCCTCACGGCGCTCCGGCATCTCAGCCGGATCATCGACCGTCATCGCACTCGTTTGACATTCGAGGCGCTGCCCAACGCGGTGAGCCCGCCTACCCCCCAGAAGTGGACGTGGCGGCCTCACCTGCGCCAGCGTCCGGCCGATGAGGGCTGGTTCGCGAGGACGACGGCCTAGCGCGGGAAGGGCGCCGCCGGGTTCGGGCACTCCGCGATCGATCGCCCTGCGGCACAAACTGTAAATTCTACGCGGAGAGGAGGCTCGATCGGCGAGGCGACGGTATGTTGAGAGCCCTGCTGATATGGCCGGTGCTGCTAGTCCTGGAGACGGCGATCCCGGCCTTCGCGAAGAGATCGCCTCCGCCGGTCCATCAGGCCGCGGAGATCGAGACCCTCGTCAACAGGGCGGCCGAGGTGCTGGAAGAGCAGGGCGCCCGGGCGTTCGGCGCGTTCAGGCGGAAGGGCGGCGGCTGGCGCTACGGGGACGTCTACCTGTTCGTCTTCGATCTGCGCGGAATCGTCCTGTTCAACGCCGCCCGCCCGGACCGGGAGGGACGCGATCTGCTCAACGAGCGCGATGCCGACGGGAAGCAGTTCCACCGGGACCTCGTCGAGGTCGTGACAACATCCGGCTCCGGCTGGGTCGACTACATGTTCCCGAAGCCCGGCCAAGCCGCACCGAGCGTGAAGTGGAGCTACGTCTGCGCGACCCATGTCGATGGGGTGGAGGCGCTCATCGGAGCCGGCGTCTATGTCGATTAGCGCCGGCTCGGGCCGGCCACCGCCCTACGCGGTCCGACGCGCCGCCAGCGCGAGCGCGAGGCCGAGCCCGCACAGCGTCAGCGCGCCCATTACTGCAAGCGCCGGGGCCGCGGCGGCGAACCCCTCGCCCAGCGCGCTCTGATAGGCCTCGATCGCCCAGGCGTTGGGCGTCAGCCAGCCCGCCTGCTGCAGCCAGGGTGGCATCAGGAACCGGGGCACCATCGAGCCGCCGACCGCGGAGAGCAGCAGCACCCCGAAGGTCGAGGCGAGGTGCGCCTGTTGCCGCGAGGCCGCGAGCGCGCAGGCCGCGAGCGCCAAGCCGGCCGCCATGGCGGAGACCAGCAGGCAGGCGGTCAGGAAGGCCGGCCAGTGGGGTCCGATCTCGACGCCGTAGAGCAGAGCGGCGGCCAGGAAGATCAGGCCGGCCTGGACGAGACCTTGCAGCGTCAGGAAGCCGAACTTCCCGAGCACCACCACCGGCAGGCCGCCGGGGCCGGCCATCAGACGCTCGGTGAGTCCGGTCTCGCGCTCCTCGACCAGCGACATCGCGCCCTGCATGGCAGCGAAGAGCAGGAACACCGCGGTGATCGCCCCCGCGTAGTAGCTGATGCGGGCATTGGCGGTGCCGGCGGCCGTGCTGCGCCGCTCGACCAGGGCTGCGAAGCTGAACGGCTCCTTCCTGGCGCGCTGCTCGGCGAAAGCATCCTCCAGGAAGCGGCGCTCGTCAGGGCCGATCTTGCCGGTGCGCTCCACGTCGGCGACGATCCGGGACAGCACCACGTCGGGCAGGGCCTCGTTCAGCACCCGCTGCAGCTGGCCGAGGGCGATCGGGGTCGCGAGCGCCTTGGCGGGGTTCTCGACCAGCACAACCGGCTGGTCGACAGGCCCGGGCGCGTCGCCCGCTGGGGCGGCGATCAGGTCGCCGCGGAGCGCCAGCGCCACGTCGACCTCGCCCGAGCGGACGGCCTGGGCCACGGCGTCGAGGTCCGTCGCCGGCAGGCGCGTCACCCGCAGAGAGGGGTCGGCGGCCAGCGCGTCCACCAGGCGCCCTGTCGCCACGGTGTGGGCGAAGTCGGCCAGCCCGAGATGGATGCGGATCCGGTCGCCGGTCGCCCCGGAGAAGATCGCCGCGAAGATCGAGAAGATCACGGTCGGCAGCACGAAGGCCATGACCAAAGCCGCGCGGTCGCGCAGGAGGCTCAGCGCCATCACGCGGAACGCCGCGCCGATCACCCGGCCGCTCCCGCCCGCAGGGGCGTCGATGCCCGTGCTGCGTCGTGGTCGGCGATGCCGCGGGGTCGAAGCGCGTCGAGATAGAGCGCCTCCAGCCGCGGCGCGCGGACCCGCACTTCGGCAACCGGCACGCCCTGGACCCGCAATCGCCCGAGCAGGGCCGCGCCGTCGAGGCCGCCGCGCTCCACCGAGCGCCAGAGCACGCCGCCGGGCTCGGCGGGCGCGAAGCCGGCGCGGCGCAGCACCGCCTCGGCCGAAGCATCCGCCGGGACCGTGAGGCTCAACTCGCGTTCCGGCGCGCCCGTGCGCAGCTGCGCCAGCAGATCGGCGAGCCGCCCGGCCCGCACGATCCGTCCCTGCGCCAGGAAGGCGACCTGCGAGGCGAGGCGCTCCGCTTCTCCGAAATCATGGGTCGCGATCAGGATCGCGGTGCCGGCCGCCTTGAGCCGATCGAGCACCGCGTGGATCGCGGCCCGCGCGGCAAGGTCGACCCCGCTCGTCGGCTCGTCGAGGAGGACCAGCCGGGGCCGGTTCATCAGGCTCGCCGCGATGTTGACCCGGCGCCTGTAGCCGCCGGACAGGATGCCGACCGGCCGACGGGCGACATCGGCGAGATCGGCCATGTCCAGGGCCGCTTCGACGGCGGACCTCCGGTCGCGCCGACGCACGCCGGCGAGCTGGCCGAAGACGCCGAGATTCTCCGACACGGTCAGCTTCGGATAGAGGGCGATCTCCTGCGGCACCCAGCCGATGGCGCGACGGGCATCGCCCGCTCGGAACGGGTCCGCTCCGGCCACGCGAACGGAACCCGCATCGGGCCTCAGGCGGCCCGCCACGAGGCGCATCAACGACGACTTGCCGGCCCCGTTCGGTCCGAGCAAGGCCAGGGTCTCGCCGGCTTCAAGGTCGAGGTCGACCCGCTCCAGCACCCGGCGTCCGCGCAGGTCGAGGCCGACGCCCTCGATCCGGACGAGGGGCTCGCCCATCGTGTCACCGCCGCGGCAGGGCGCGGGCGAGACGCACCCGCAGGGCTGTGCCCGGCTCGCGCAACGCGAAGGCGGCCTCGGCGAAGTCCGGCCGCGCCCGGCGGCTCACCGCACCGGAGAAGCCGTAGGGTTCCAGCGGCAATCCCAGGCCTGTGCGGTCGAGCCGCCCGTCGCCGTTGGAATCCTGGTACGCGGCGACCGCGTAGGTGCCTGGCGCGACGCCCTGGAAGGTGAACAGCGCGCGGGCCGCCGAGGCCGGCGCGTCGTCACCGCGGGCGCAGGACGCCTCCGAAAGGCCGCCCTGGCACAGGGCGACCCGCACCCTGCCGGCGCCCGGCTCGATCCCGTCCACCTCGACCTGGACGGTCGCGGCCGAAGCGGGCAGCGCGACGGCGCAGAGAGCCGCGATCAGGACGATCCGGGCGCGCAGCGCGCTCACGAAGCCTCGCCGGAGGTCGCCAGCGGTGCGGTCTCGGGGATGCCCGCGGTGGCGGCGGCGCGGGCGCCGGCCAGCTCCTCGATCAGCAGCCGCGCCGAGATCCGGGCACCCTCGTAGATCACCGGCAGGCCGGAGCCCGGATGGGTGCCGCCGCCGACGATGTAGAGGCCCGGCCCGAAGCGGTTGTGCGGACGGAAATACAGCATCTGCATCAGGTCGTGGGCGAGGTTGAAGGTGGCGCCCTCGTGGACGGCGAAATCCTCCTCCCACTGGGTCGGATCGATGATCCGCTCGTAGCGGATCCGGGACTCGATATCGCCGAGCCCCAGGAGCTTGAGCCGCTCCAGGATCAGGGCGCGGTAGGTCTCCCGAATCGTCGTCCAGTCGATCCCGGCCTTCAGGTTCGGCACCGGTACCAGCACATAGAGGGCCGTGTGGCCGGCGGGCGCCATGCCGCCATCCGTGTAGCCCGCATGCTGCACGTACAGGGACGGCTGCATCGGCAGCGTGCCCTCGGTGATCTCGCGGATGTTCTTCTCGTAGCCTTCGGCCAGGAGGATCGTGTGATGCCCGAGCGTGTCGGGCATTTTCCCCTCGATGCCGAGATAGAGCATGAAGGTCGAGCAGGAGAGGCGGGCCTTCTGGATCTTGGCGTCGCGCCAGCGCGGGCGGTGTCGCTCCGGCACCAGGGCGCGCATCACCTTGGCGAAGTCGCCGTTGATCAGCACCGCGTCGGCGTTGAACGTCTCGCCGTCCGCCACCAGCCCGCTGGCGCGCTTGCCGTCGAACAGCACCCGCTCGACGTTGGTGTTGAGCCGCAGGTCGACGCCGATCCGCGTGGCCAGGCCCGCCATCGCCTCGGAGACCGCGCCGCAGCCGCCCACCGGGTGGTAGACCCCGTGCTCGTATTCGAGGAACGACAGGATCGTGAATAGGCTCGGGCACCGGAACGGCGACATGCCGAGGTATTTGGTCTGGAACGAGAAGGCGAGGCGCACACGCGGGTCGGCGAAGTGGCGCTTGAGGTCGCGGTCGACGCTCCGGCCCGGATGCAGGTAGGGCAGGGCCGCCAGCATCGCCGGGCTCACCATGCTGCGCAGGGTGTGGAAGGCCTGCTCGAGCACCGGCTTAAAGTAGCGCAGCTTCGTGCGGTTCTCTTCGAAGAAGGCTTTGACGTTCTTGGCGTCGTCCGGCGCGAGGCCGGCAATCTCGTGCTCCAGCCGCTCGACGTCGCCGGTGGCGCGGATTGTGCCGGAGATCCCGTCCGGGCCCTCGAAGACGAGATGATATTGCGGATCGAGCCGTTCGAGCTTGACGTGATCCTCGAGCCGCTCGCCGCAACTCGCGAAGATGTCGGCGAGGATCTGGGGATAGAGGAAGAAGGTCGGGCCGATGTCGAACCGGTAGCCGCCCGGCGCCTCCACGGTCTTGGTGCGGCCGCCGACCTGCGCGTCCTTCTCGAACACGGTGACGTGGATTCCGGCACGGGCCAGGAGCAGGGCTGCGGCCAGTCCGCCCGGACCGGCTCCGACCACAGCCACCCGGCGTCCGGTCAACGCCCGCAACCCATCCCCAGACTGAAGCAACGCTGACGACTCCCCACCGAATCCCCGCACCCCTGCGGCCAAGCTAGCCTTGCATTCTCGCACGGCAATTGCAGCCGTTTGTCGCGCGCAGATTCACGGACGCGGCCGTACCGTGCGGACGTGAATGGGAGATCTGTGCCAGCGTGCCGAAGTCGCATCTTCGTTCGACCCTCTCGGCGGGAGCACTTGGGACCCGCCGTCCGATGCCGGGTCCGTCCGGCGGGGAACGTGGCTCTGGGGCCGAACAGAGCCTGGTCCGGGAGCCGGCTCCTGCCGCTACGCGGGCAGGACGACGACCTTCGTCTTGACCGGCGTGCGTGCGTAGAGATGGATCATGTCCTGGCTGAGTAGGCCGACGCAGCCGCTGGTGATGCCGGAGCCGATCGATTCGGCGTCGCTGCTCGCGTAGATCGTGTAGAGCGTGTAGGCGCCGTTCTGGTAGAGGTGGAGGGTCCGGGCGCCGAGCGGGTTGTCGAGGCCCCCCGGCATGCCGCGAGCGTATTTCGCCGCCTCCGGCTGGCGCCGGATCATCTCCGCGGGCGGCGTCCAGGTCGCCCACTCGGACTTGCGGCCGACATAGGCGTCGCCGCTCCACAGGAACCCCTGGCGGCCGACATTGGCGCCGTAGCGGGTGGCAGCCCCGTCGCCCTCAACTCGATAGACGTAGTAATTGGCCGGATCGACGATGATCGTGCCGGGCGCTTCCTTGGTCTGGTAGCTGACGGTGCGGCGATAGTATTTCGGATCGACTTTGCTGATGTCGACCGCCGGGATCGGGAACTTCTCGCCCGGCATCGGCCCGTAGGTGTTCCGCGCCTCGGCGAGGAGCAGGCTGTCGGAAGTCCCGCAGCCGCCGAGCCCGAGCGCGCCGATACCGAGCGCTGAGCCGACCAGGAACGATCGGCGGCTGAGTTGCTCGGAGCCGCGCGGGAACCGCGCGTCCTCGTCCGCTGAGCCGGCACCGGCATCCGCAACGTTCAACAGCATGGTTCCGGACTTCCCATGTCCTGCGGCCGGAGGGTTCGTGCGCGCACGCATCCACCCGTCGGCCCTGAGGCGCAGCGTGAACGTGCCGGGATCCTGCGGACCGGCAAGCTCGGCCATTCCAGAATTGAGAGCGGGCCGAATGCGTCGAGAGTGTGACCAATACCGATCGACAATCTCGGGAACGGTGCCGGAACCGTTCTTTAACCACGCCGGCCACAGGATCCGGATCTCCAAGGATGCGGGCCGATGCGCAAGACCGTTCGAGCAGCCCTGTGCGGGCTCGTCCTGCAGGCTGCCGCATCTCTGGGCGTCGGACCGGCAAGTGCCGGCGACTGCCGGGCTCAGGCCATCGACGTTCTGAAAGCCGCGTCGTCGAACGGTTACGCCGTGTTCCGCACCGTCAAGGACAAGGCGTTCTTCCGCACCTGGCTCGATTGCGACGATGCCCAGTACGGCTTGCCGACGGCCGTGCACGAATCGGTGCACCTGATCACCGCGGACGGGGACGCCTATCCGCTCGTCGGCGGGGGCGCGGTGAAGCGCCCGGCCGAAGACGGGGCCCTGTTCGCGCCGGCCAGGATCGCGCGGCTATTCCGGTCCAGCCTGTTCGTGGACACGTATCTGCGACCGAAAGGCGCGACCTCCGCGGTCGACTTCCGCTACCTGCTCGACGAACTCAACGCCTACACGCACGACCTGGACACCGCGATCGCGCTCAGCGATCGGCGCGATCCGGATGTCCAGCGGCACCATCGGGACGGGTTGGCGGCGCTGATGAGCTTCGTCGCGCTCTACGTCGAGACGGCCGAGAACGACCCGGCCGCCTGGTCCGCGCTGAAGCGCCCCGGGACCGCGACCGCGGTCTCGACCCTCTGGGCGCAGGCCGAGCACACGATGGTCGCGTCCTGCCGGATCCCGGATTTCGGCGACGAGGACAAGGATTTCCTGGGCAAGCTGTGCGCGATGCGGACGCAAGCCGCGCTTGGGCGTTTGCTCGGTCGCGCCCCCATCTGCCCGAAGGCGTGCCTGAATACGGGATCGAAAACGGCCAGCCGCGATTGAGCGGCCGGCCGAGAACGGCGGCGCGAGGCCGGGGCAGGCTGGGCTCAGTTGCAGCCGCAGCCGTGATAGTAGTTCTGCACACTGTTGGTGTGGATGTACTGTGCCGGCAGCCGCTGCACGCTGTACACGTTGACGTTGCGGATCACCGGCACCGTATGATGATGAACGCGCGTGACGGTATGGACGCGCACGATCGGGCGGACACGCGTGACATTGTAGATGGGACGCGTCTTCTGAACGTAGTGCGTGCGCTGAACGTCCCGATACTGCGTCCGGTTCGAGACCTGATTCACGGTCCTGACGCGGTAGCCGGGCGACACCGGGCCGCAGCGGTGGCAGCCGGCCCGCGCATCGTCCGCAGTCCCGACGAAGGCCAGAGCCGCGATCAAAGCGGTGCCGGCGGCCGTGATGGTGCGCATCATCATTGAATTCCTTGCTCAAAACGACGTCAAATCCGCCGTAGCAAAGGCAAATCCGCGGACCAAGCCGAATCCAAAAATCTACGTATTGTTTTTGGGGAATTAAGTTGCCGGCCTCTCAAGACGACGCACTGGATTATCCGCTGCCTGCCTCCGACTGCAGGCCGGATCCAGACCCTTTCTCGGCTCGGCATCAATTTCCATCGATCGATGAGCGGTGCGGGCACCGGCATGGATGCGCCGTGCGGCCCGTCATCCCGTGCGGTCTTCCACGATCGGAAAGGAGCCGCATCGTCCGCGGCTCATCAGCTTCTGCTCGTGGGCTCCGGTGTCAGTACTTCCGGATGATCGGCTCCGGCGTCATCGGCACCGGATCGGCCCCGAACCTGTGTGTCAGGCCGGCACAGATCGAGAGCGGCTGCGCCAGGGTGGTCGTGCGCGGATCGTTGATCGAGAGGTTGCCGGCCACCGCACCCGTCTCCGCGAAAGTCCCGAAGGTGGCGTAGCGGTTGTTCGTCAGGTTGGTGATCCGACCGAAGATCTCCAGGTTCTTGGTGACCTGATATTTCATGGTCAGGTTCAGCACGTAGTAGGCCGGCAGCTTGCGGTTCAGGTTCGACTCGTCGCCGCGGAAATAGGACGACGAGAAGGCAGAGACGTTGAGGCCGAAGCGCCAGTTCGGCGTGATGCTGTACTCTAATCCGGTCTTGATCTGGTGGTCCGGGATCAGCGGGATCTTGTCGCCCGGCCGCACGCGGATGCCGCCGTTCGGGATCACGTCGCCGCCCACGGCGCCGCCGGCCGCCCCGGCGCCGGCCAGCGGGTCGTTGGGCGACCAGAGCGTCGCGTGGAACTGGAAGGTGGCATCGATCAACCCGTAGTGCGACCATCCCGGCTGCGCGGTGGTCGATCCGTCAGGCGCGGTCGAGCCGTCCCTGGGCGCCGGCGATGGCGTGCAGGGCGATACCCGCTGCAGTAGCGACGTTGAGCGAGTCGAAACCGGCCGCCATCGGGATCCGGACCGGGCGCGCCCGGCCGAGCGTCGCCGCGTCGAGGCCCGGTCCCTCCGTGCCGAGGATCAGGAGTGCCCGTGCCGGCACGGCGCCGTCCTCGAGGGTCTCGGCGGCCCCCGGGCTGAGCGCCAGGGCTTGAAGCCCGAGGGCTTCCGCAACCTCAAGCCAATCCTGCCCTGCGGAAAGGCGCGCGAAAGGCTGGATCAGCGCCGCGCCGGCCGAAACGCGGATGCTCTTGCGGTAGAGCGGATCGCAGCTGCCCGCGTCGAGGAGCACCGCGTCGGCCCCGAAGGCGGCGGCGTTGCGGAAGGCGGACCCGACATTGTCGTGGTTGGTCAGCCCCGAGAGGCCGAGGACGAGGGCCGGCGCCGGGGGCGGCGGCACGAGCGCGGCCGCGTCCGGCTCCGCGCCCCGCATGCCAACCGCCAGCACCCCGCGGTGGATCGGGAAGCCCGTGACGGCACTCATCACGGCCTTGGCGGCGCAGTAAAC
Organism: Methylobacterium sp. FW102-HT35C08; assembly: GCF_058790235.1. Lineage (NCBI taxonomy): Bacteria > Pseudomonadati > Pseudomonadota > Alphaproteobacteria > Hyphomicrobiales > Methylobacteriaceae > Methylobacterium > Methylobacterium sp. FW102-HT35C08. The sequence continues at coordinate 5,783,388 of NZ_JBYTCL010000002.1, forward strand.
CGGCGGCGGGTCCGGGCAGGCGGCGATGGCGTCGGCCAGTCCTGGCCAGCGCTCCGGCGCGAGCAGGACCGATTCCGCGCGGAAGCGGCTGCGTCGGCTCAAGAGCAAGCGCAGGGTCACCTCGCCCTCGGCGATGAAGCGCCCGGCCCGGCCGACGAGGTCGCGCTCGCGCATCCGCGTGTAGGCGTCGAGGCGCGGGTCGTCTGGATCGGCGATCGTCTCCGGGACCGCTTCGGTCGCCGCCACCTCAGCCCTGCGCGCGCTCGGTCCGGCTCGCGAGCGGGTCGGCCTCGGCCTTGGTCGGCACCTTCACCAGCGCCTCGCCGTCGAGGACGGTCTCGCCCGCCACCGCGCAGCGGCAGGCGAGCCGGGCGCGCCGCCGCTCGGGCATCAGCTCGGCAACCGTGACGGTGACCTCGACGACATCGCCGATGCGCACCGGCGCGCGGAAGTTCAGGGTCTGCGAGATGTAGACGGCGCCCGGTCCGGGCAGGCGCGTGCCGAGCACCGCCGAGATCAGCCCCGCCGTGTACAGGCCGTGGGCGATGCGCGTGCCGAAGGGCGTGCGCGCCGCGAAGTGCTCGGAGAGGTGGATCGGGTTGCGGTCGCCGGTGATCTCGGCAAAGCCCACCACATCCGAGGAGGCGATGGTCTTCGACAAAGTCTCGGACAGCCCGACCTCGAGATCCTCGAAATAGAGCACGCGCAATTCGGGCAGCATGGCTCGGCAGACCTCCGGTTCCCGCCGGTCGCCCGTCTCGCGCGGCCGGCTCCCGCAACCGCCTCGCACGATCCCGGCGCCGAATCCACCCGGACAGAGGCGCAAGATCCCTGAACTTTCTTGAGCGGCGGGCGCAGATTTCTCAACAGGCCTCGACAGGCGGGCGGGCGTCGGCGAAGACGCGCGCCGTGATCGCCGATGATGCGCAGCGGGCCGAGCCGCCCTCCCTCCGTCCGGTCGTCGCCCGCGTGGCGGCGCTCAATCTCGGCTATTTCGGCATCGAGATCGCCGTGGCGCTCGCCATCGGCTCGGTGGCGCTGATCGCCGACAGCCTCGACTTCCTGGAGGATGCGGCGATCAATCTGCTGATCTTCGCGGGCTTGGGCTGGAGCGCGCGCAACCGCGCGCGGCTCGGCACCGCGATGGCGGGCATCCTGCTTCTGCCGGCGCTCGCCGGTGCCTGGGCGGCCTACGCGAAGGCCTCCGACTTCGTGGCCCCGGCGGCGCTGCCGCTGACCCTCACCGGCCTCGGCGCGCTGGCGGTGAACCTTACCTGCGCGCTGATGCTCGCCCGGCACCGCTCCGGCTCGGGCAGCCTGACCCGGGCGGCCTATCTCTCGGCCCGCAACGACGCCTTCGCCAACCTCGCGATCATCGCGGCCGGGCTGGTGACCGCCCTCCATCCTTCACCCTGGCCGGATCTCGTCGCCGCGGCCGGGATCGCCATCCTCAACGCTGACTCTGCCGCCGACATCCTCCGGGCCGCCGCGGCCGAGCGCCGGGCCGCCGGATAACGACACCCATGCGCATCTTCCCGATCTCCGACCTGCACCTGGAGCGGCGGCGCCTCGACCTGATCGCGCCGCCGGCCGAACCCTTCGACCTCCTGGCGTGCCCAGGCGACCTGTACGAGGGCCACCCCGAGCGGGGGCTCGCGGCGCTGCTGCACCTTGCGCAGGGCCGGCCGATCGTGCTGGTGCCGGGCAACCACGAGCGCTACGCCCCGACCGGCGACCCGCGCACGGCGCCCGAGCTGCTGGCGGCCCTGGAGGCGGAGGTCACCCGGGTGAACGGACTCGGGGCCCGCATCCATCTGCTTCAGCGCGCGCAGAGCTGCGTCATCGACGGCGTGCGCTTCATCGGCACCACCCTGTGGAGCGATTGGACCCTCGCCGGGCGCTGGCTCGCGGCCGAGACGCCCGATCGCCCCGAGGATCCGGTGGCCTACGCGGCCGCGCGCATGACCGATCCGGTCACCGGCTCCCGCGAGTATCGCGGATCGATCCGCAAGGCCGACGGTACGCCCTGGCAGCCGGCGGACGCGATGGCGGCCCACCGGATCGAGCGGGCGGCTCTGCACGAGGCTATCCGGATCGCCCATGACGGCCCGACCGTGGTCGTGACCCATCACCCGGCGAGCCCTTTGGCGGCCGACCGGTTCCGGGACGCGCCCGGCGTCCCCTGGTGGGTGCCGGCCTTCTACGCCTCCACGGCACTCGACGACCTCGCGGATCCCGAGCGGCCGGGCCTGTGGATCTCCGGCCATTTCCACGCGGGTCACGATATGCGGATCGGCCGGTGCCGCTGGGTCGCGAACCCGGTGGAGGGGGCGACCTACCGGCCCGATCGCGTCGTTGTCATCGACGGCGAGTAGTTTAGTCCCGCTTCGTCCCATCGAAATATCGATCCCGTGTCGTTCCACACAGCTTGGCTGTAACGGCGGGATTTGGGCGCTCCGGATGTGCGTCCAACCCTGATCAGCCCCGGATGTCGGGGCTTTGGTTCGGGAACCTCATGGCCGGATTTAGCCTGACGACACGCGGGATCGCGGCGGCTGTTCTTGCCGTCTACGGAGCCCTCGCTACGACGGATGTGCGCGCCGGGTCCGCGGCTCAGCCCGGCCAAACCGTCGGGCTTCCGGTCGGCGCCCAGCTCCCGGTGGGCTTGTACTTCGTGAACCTGTCGAGCTTCGGTACGCGCAGTACGCACCCGCGCGACTCCTCAACGAACGTCAACCTACCGACCTTCGCGTGGTCGACCCCCTGGGACATCGCGGGCGGGCGCCTGCAGTTCTTCTTCACGCAGCCGGTCGCGGCGGCGAGCAGCCGGGGCGCGCCCTATCAGAGCGGGATCGGGCAGCAATTGCTGGCCGCCCAGCTCGCCTGGGATCTCGGCGGCGATGTCGGCGTCAGCTACCTGTTCGGCGGCTATCTGCCGATCCAGACAGGGTTTCTCACGCAGTCGGCCTCGCTGACCCACCGCTTCGCGACGAGCTACACCGGCCAGGACTGGAACCTCACCGCGAACCTGCTCTACGGGATCTTCCTCGACCCGCGCTCGCCGGCCGGCACGCTCTATCCGGACTACCTGAACCTCGACCTGACGGCGACGCGGAAATTCGGCAAGTGGCAGGTGGGCGCGGTCGCGTTCGGCTCCACCGACCTGCCGACCCGCGTCGTCGGCTACCGTCCACAGGGGCAGATCGCGGTGGGCGGTCTCGTCGGCTATAATTTCGGGCCGGTGAACCTGCAGGCCTACCTCACCCGCGACGTGGTCGCGCGGAACTACGGCGGCCGCGAGATCCGCGGCTGGCTGCGGGCGATCGTGCCGCTGTACCAGGATTCGGCCGAGGTCGAGCCGGGCCGCACCCTGGTGACCCGGCGTCAGGCCGAGTAGGCGTGCCCGTCCTGGTTGCCCCAGCGTCGTCTTTCCGGGGCGCCGCAGGCGAGCCCGGAATCCAGAGACACCGCGGCCGCCGATACGAGTCGCCTCGGCGTGTCTGGATCCCGGGCTCCGCTCCGCGGCCCCGGGATGACCTGTTGGCGCCGGACCCTCAGCCGTGCACCAGCACGTTGCGGAACTGCCAGGGATCGCGGGTGTCGATGTCCTCCGGGAACAGGCCGGGGCGGTCGGTCAGCGGCGTCCAGTCGGTGTAGACGCCCACGACCGGGCCGAGATACGGGGTCTGGACTTCCAGGCAGCGGCGGAAATCCATCTCGTCCGCCTCGACGATGCCGGCCTCCGGGTTCTCCAGCGCCCAGACCATGCCGGCGAGCACCGCCGAGGTCACCTGCAGGCCGGTGGCGTTCTGGTAGGGTGCGACCCGGCGGGTCTCCTCGATGGAGAGCTGCGAGCCGTACCAGTAGGCGTTCTTCTTGTGGCCGTAGACGAGCACGCCGAGCTCGTCGATCCCGTCGACGATCTCGGTCTCGTCGAGGATGTGGTGCTGCTCCTGCACCTTGGCGGCATTGCCGAACATCTCGTGGAGCGACAGCACCGCGTCGTCGGCCGGGTGGTAGGCGTAGTGGCAGGTCGGCCGGAACACCGGCGTCTCGCCGTCGCGCACCGTGTAGTAATCGGCGATCGAGACGGCCTCGTTGTGGGTCACCAGGAAGCCGAACTGCGCGCCGGCGGTCGGCACCCAGGTGCGCACCCGCGTGTCGGCGCCCGGCTGCAGCAGGTAGATCGCGCAGCGCGAGCCCTTCTCCTGCTCGCGGGCATTGGCGGGCTTCCAGGTCTCATGGGTGCCCCAGCCAAGCTCGGCCGGCTGGTTGCCTTCCGAGACGAAGCCCTCAACCGACCAGGTGTTGACGAAGACGCCGCGCGGCTTCGGCGTCTTGGCGCGCTGGGTGTCCCGCTCGGCGATGTGGACGCCCCTCACGCCCAGATCCTTCATCAGGCCGGCCCACTCGGCCTTGGTCTTGGGCTCCGGCCGCTGCAGGCCGGTATCCTGCGCGATGTTCAGGAGCGCCTGCTTGACGAACCACGACACCATGCCGGGATTAGCGCCGCAGCAGGAGACCGCGGTCGTGCCGCCGGGCTTCTGCGCGCAGGCGTCGAGGATGTCCTGGCGGAGCGCGTAGTTGGTGCGGTCGCCCTGGCTCTTGGACTTGTCGAAATAGAAGCCCGGCCAGGGCTCGGCCACGGTGTCGATGTAGAGGGCGCCGAGTTCGCGGCAGAGTTCCATGATCGCGCGCGACGAGGTGTCGACCGAGAGGTTGACGCAGAAGCCCTGACCGCCGCCTTCGGTGAGGAGCGGGGTCAGCACGTCGCGGTAGTTCTCCGGGGTCAGCGCGACCTTCTCGAAGCGCAGGCCGTGCTTCTCGGCCAGCGCCCGGTGTGTGTCGACCGGATCGATCACCGTGAAGCGGGTGCGGTCGTACTCGAAGTGCCGCTCGATGAGCGGCAGGGTGCCGCGGCCGATCGAGCCGAAGCCGATCATCACGATGGGACCGGTGATCCGGCCGTGGATCGGGTGACGGGTCGGCTGGTCGGTCATGCGGGAGGTCCTCGGTCGGGCGGACAGGTCGTGAATCCGCGGGTTCTGGCTGGCGGGCGGGTTATGGCGCGCATGTGACAGGGCGGCGACAGGCCCGCGCAGGCGGGGCCGATACGGCCCAGGGTCCGAGTCGCCGGAAGCGCGCTCAATGGCGGCTCAGCCGCCGACGGTCAACCGCGCCGCAGCGTCGGCTCGTGCTTGGAATCGGCACTGCGGACCGAAAGCAATGCAGCTCAGTCCATCGCGGATGCTGTGCCGGAAGCTGCACCAGAAACTGTTAAGCTTCCTTTGAACATCCCGGAGTCGGGCATGAGTTCGGCGCATGCGTCATGCGCGTCCGATCAGATGGCAGGCGCCGGCTGCAGGTCTCATATTGCAATGCAACAAGGCCGCCGAGACGGTCGCGCGATAGGGGTTTGCGGAAGCGCTCGAGATCTCGATTTCGGAGTCCGTCATGCTCGCGCTCATCACCTCTCGGATCCCCGGTCCGGCCACCGAGTCCGCCGACCGCGATCCCGGCTTCCTGACCCTCGTGTTCGCCGTCGCCCGTGCCGTCCGCACCGGCAGCGAGACTGCCTTCGCCCGACGCTGTGCGCTGGCCCGCGCTGTCGGCGGCCCGAACCCGCTCTGACGGCATCACGACCGCGCGTCGTGCATGCCTCGGCGATTGCGTCCCCCCGGCTTGGGCATTAGGCGGCACTGCCGCTCTCTGGCCACGGGGGATCGTGATTCCATGTCGACACTTCGCGCGCTGGTACGCGTCAGCCTGATCGGGACGCTGGCCCTGGCCGGCTCGACCCTGTCGCTGCGCGCTCAGGATGCCGAGCCCGAGGCGGCTCCGCCCGCCGACGCGCCCGCGCAGGCCCGTCCCAAGCCCCGTCCCAAGCCCGCGCCGAAGCCGGCGGCCAAGTCCACGCCGGCCAAGCCCGGCCCGGCCGAGGCCGCCGCACCGGCGGCGACGCCCGCGGCAGCGCCGGCCCATGCCGCTTGGCCTACGGGTGCCAGCACCGTCAGTGAGAGCTACGGCGACTGGACGATGACCTGCACGCGTCCCGGCGAGAAGGTGATCTGCATCGTGGCGCAATCGCAGGGCGATTCGCAGACCGGGCGCCGCAAGTTCGGTTTCGAGCTCCAGACGCCGGCGAACGGCCGGTCCGAGGGCATCGTCCTGATGCCGTTCGGCCTCGCCATCGAGCCGGGCGTGACGTTCAAGCTCGACGAGCAGACTCTCGGCAAGGGTGCGCCCTACACGGCCTGCAGCCAGGACGGCTGTTTCGTGCCGATCAGCTTCCCGACGCTCGCCCTCGACGGCATGCGGACCGCCAAGAAGCTGATCGTGACCGGCCAGAAGTCGGGCAGCTCCGATCCGGCCGCGATCACGGTCCCCCTCGAAGGCTTCGCGCAGGCCTTCGATCGCGCCGTCGCCTTCAGCGGCTGAGGATCGGCGCGCCCGTGATCCCGGGCACGCCCGCGGCGACCGAGGCGGCGTTCCGGCCGATTTTCCCGATACGGTTAAGGCAGCGTTAGCCGCGCTGCCGCAGGATCCCGCTGTGATGTGGCGCCGCGCGCTGCGGCCCCACTGGTGCCGCGCGCCGGGATCGGATCGGCGAGGCAATGGGATCGGAGGGCGGGCGCCCCTGCATCGGTCGTGGGTTCGGCGTGCGGCTCCTGCGCATGTCGCTGCCCGTGCTCGCCCTTTTGGCGTCGGTCGATCCGTCGCTGGCCGCCAAACTGATCGGCGCCAAGGGCAGCGAGACCGGCAGCGGCGCGGGCGGCTACGGCCGGATCGTGCTCAATTTCGACAAGCCTGTTTCGGTCAAGGCCAAGCTTGCGGGCGGTGTCCTGCTGGTCGGCTATGGCGAGCACGTCGCGCAGGGACCGGAGCATCTGGCCGACGAGATGCCGGCTTACGTGTCCAGCGTCCGCCGCGATCCCGACGGGACCGGCCTGCGGGTCGCCCTGCAGAGGCCCTATCGGATCAATGTGCAATCGGCCGGTGAGCGCGTGTTCGTCGATCTGTTGCCGGAGGGCTGGTCAGGCCTTCCGCCGCCGTTGCCGCCGGAGGTCGTCGCCGAACTCGCGCGGCGGGCCAGGGTGGCCGAGGAAGCCCTCAAGGCGCGCATACCCGAACCGGTGCGCAAGCCCCTGTCCCTCGAACTCGCCCGGCTTCCGACGCTGACGCGCCTGTCGCTGCGCGTCCCGGCGGAAGCCGTGACCACCGTGACCAGCGAGGGACCGGTGACGCGGCTGCGGGTCGTCGGAGCCTGGACCATCGATTCCGGCGAGACCCGCGGACGACCACGTCCCGGAATCGCCAAGCTGGCAACCGAGACCGATGCGACCTCGGCCAGCCTCCTGGTCACGCCCGAAGACGGGTACACGATCGGCACGGAGCGGGAGGACGGGGCTCTCGTCCTCGACGCGGTCCGTCGGAAGCCGCCCGAGCCGGTCAAGACCGTCGTCGAGGTTCCCGGGCCGACCGCGCAGCTGGCCGCTGCGGCTCTGCCCGGTCCCGCTCCGGTGACGCCGAGCCGCGCGGAGGCGCCGGCGGTCCGGAACCTGTCGCCCGAGGCGCCTCCGCGGCGCCAAGCCGGGTCCGGTCTCGTCTTTCCGTTCCAGTCCCTGCCGCCGGCACTCCTGTTCGAGCGCGGCGGCATCGCCACCCTGGCGTTCGAGACCACCGAGCAGGTCACCCTGCCGACGAGCAGCCAGGGGCTGGTCCCGCTGGGCCCGCCGTCTCGGACCGGGCCGCTGACGGTGCTGCGCTTCTCGGTTCCGCAGGGGCGCCTGGTCGACCTCAACGCGGTCACAAAGGGGAGTGGCCTCGGCTGGGAGCTGTCGGCCGGTGATACGCTGAGCCCGAGCGACAGCCTCGATCCCGTACGCCAGCCCGACCCCTCGGGCCGCGTCGCCGTCTCGCTCGGCCTGCCGCGGCCCGGCTCGGCGACATGGCTCGATCTCGACGGCGAGCGCGTCGCGGTGGTCACCTCTGCGGCGCGGCGCCCCGTCGGCAATCCGAAGAGCCGCCGCTTCGTCGATTTCGAGATCCTGCCCAGCCGGCACGGGCTGGCGGTGCTCGCCGGGGCAGACGACCTCGCGGTACGGCCCGAACTCGATGCCGTGACGATCGGGCGGGAGGGCGGTCTCGCCGCCTCGGCAATCGCCCGGAAGGCCGAAACGGTTCTCGCCGAGGCGGGGACCCTCGCCATCGCGCGGGAGGCCTGGGAGCGGGCGCGGGCCGGAAACGTGCGCGAGACCCTGCGCGGATTGGCCAACGCGGCCTCCGCGGCAACGCCTGCCGAGCGCGGTCCCACCCGCCTCACGCTCGCGCGCGCCGATCTCGCCAACGGTCTCGATTTCGAAGCCCTTGCGGCTCTCGAGACGGCCGCGTCCGACGATCCGCTGCTCGCGGCCCAGCGCGACACCGCTGTCCTGCGCGGGATCGCACTCGTCCGGATCGGGCGGACCGCCGAAGCCCTGAAGGCACTGAGTCTGCCGACGCTCGCCGACGACCCCGAGGCCGCCCTATGGCGGGCCATGGCGTCGGCCGGATCGGGAGACTGGAAGGCCGCCGAGAACGGCTTCCTCAGGGTTCTGCCGCTCGCGAACGGCTACCCCGCCGATCTCGCCCAGCAGATCCGCACCGCGGCGGCGGAATCGGCGATCGAGACCGGCGACGCCGAGACTGCGGCGGCTCGCGCGGAGGATGCGCGCGATCTGTCGCCGTGGATCCGCGACCGGCTGGCCCTGGTCCGCGCCCGCGCCGCGGAAGCCACCGGTCAGACCGAGGCGGCGCTCGACGCCTATACCCGCCTGGAGGGCACCGCATTGCGCCCGGTCTCGGTCGAGGCGAGCCTGCGGGGCGCGCTCCTGGCCCGGGCTGCAGGCAAGCTCACGTCCGACGCCGCGATCGAGCGGCTGGAACGCATCGGCCTGACCTGGCATCGCGGGCCGATCGACGAAGCCATCACGGCTGGCCTCGCGCGCCTCTATCTCGCGGCCGGCCGCTGGCGCGATGCCTTCACGACGGTGCGCCGAGTGAACGCGTTCGCGCCGAATGCGCCCGCCTCGGAGGCCCTCACGCGCGATGCGCAGGCCGCCTTCGAGGACCTGTATCTCACCGACAAGGGCGACAGCCTCTCGGGTGTCGATGCCGTCTCGCTGTTCTTCGACTTCCGCGAGATGAGCCCGATCGGGCGGCGCGGCGACGAGGTGGTGCGGCGTCTGGCCGATCGTCTGGTCGAGCTCGACCTGCTGGACCCGGCCGCCGACCTCCTCAAATACCAGATCGACAACCGGCTGACCGGACCGGCCCGCTCGGCCGTCGCGGCGCGGCTCGCCACGGTGCGGCTGATGGACGACAAGCCCATGCAGGCGCTGCAGGTGCTCGACGCCACCGACCTGCCGGAACTCCCGCGCGAGTTGAGGCGTGCCCGCGGTCTTGTCCGCGCCCGCGCCCTGTCGGATCTCAGCCGCACCGATCTCGCGCTGGAGACGATCGAGGACGAAAGCGGCCCCGACATCCAGCGGCTGCGCGCCGACATCTACTGGGGGGCCCGCCGGTGGCGCGAGGCCGGGGAGGCGCACGAGGGGCTCCTCGGCGACGCGTGGCGGTCGGGCCAGCCTCTGGACGAGACGGCGCGTTCCGATGCCGTGCGCGCCGCGATTGCCTACGATCTTGCGGGCGAGGTGATCGGCCTGGAGCGGCTGAAGGCGAAGTTCTCGGAAGCCATGGCGGCGAGCCCGGACGCGCGCACCTTCGCGCTGCTCACGGGCGCCAACCCGACCCTTGCCCCGGGTTTCCGCGCCATCGCGGCCCGCGCCACCAAGGCCGAGACCCTGTCGGCGTTCCTGGCAGAGTACCGCAAGCGCTACCCGGACGCCGCGACGCCCGAGCGCGGCAAACCGGACGCCGCGGGCGGCCAGCAGCCGTCGGGCGCCGAGCAGCAGAGCAGCGCCGCGCCGGCTGGTTCGCCGCCGGGTTGAGTGGCACGGCGGGAGCTCGCCAGTGATGCAGGGCGATCGCGGGCCCAGGCCGAGCCGTGCCTCGCATTGCCCGGGTGCTCGAACGTCGCCGTGAGAACTACGCTGTCTTGCGCTGCTGCGCCGGCAGCCGGTCGGCATGACGCAAGGTTCTTGGATCTTCCACTCCGTCGTTCCGGGGCGCCGCAGGCGAGCCCGAAATCCAGATCCACCGACGCGCCAGGATCTTGCACCGACAGCGGTTCTGGATTCCGGGCTCCGCTACGCGGCCCCGGAATGACCGGGTGGCTACGGCGCGGGTGTGGATCTGACGGCTCGGCAGCCCGCCCCGCCGAGGATCGGGAAGATCTGGTGCGGCTCACGCCTACTGCGTCAGGTGGGCGACCTGCAGGGCCTTGTCGAACATGGCGTTGAGGGCGGACGTGATGTCGGCCGGGGAATTGGCCGTGAAGAAGAAGCCCGGCGACGCGCAGCTCTGCAGGGGGGTCGCCAGCGTCGGGCTGAACCCGTTGACGCGGTTGTTCTCCCAGGCGATGCCGCCGCCGTAATCCTTGAAGTTGATGATGTTGTACGGGATGTACAGGACCGAGACCGTCGCGCCAGCCTTCTTCAGGGCCGCGCACTGGGACGGATCGATCTGAGCGGGCTGGGATCCGTCCCAGTTCCCGGCTGCATAGCTTCTGAACGTCGAGGGATTGCCCGGGTAATAGTATTTCCCGCCGCTATTTGTGGAGTAATGCTGACTATTCTGCATGCCGTCGGTCACGAGGAAGACGAAGGGCTTGCGTGCTGTCGTGCTGGAGCCGTCGTTGAAGCCGCCGGACGCCGTGATGGTGCTCTGCATCTGCGGCAGGACGACCTCGAAATGCGTGCCGCCGGCGCCCGTGCCGGTGCTCGGGTCGTTGTTCGTGTAGAGCTGCGTGGTGCCGGTATCCAGAAGGTTGGTGAGCGCAAGGGGCCAGGGCTGGCCCGAGCACTGGGCGGCCGTGTTCAGCGTCGCGATGGAGCTGTTGATGTCGGCGAGCACGCCCATCTGGTTGATGAAGGGGTAGAGGCCGACCCGGTACTGGTTCTGCATCGTCGGGTTCGAGGCCCGGGTGATGAGGGAGCAGACCGCGCTGTTCAGCGCGTCCGACCGCAGCTGGATATTGCCCGAAGCGAGGCTCCAACCCTTGTAGCCCGGAAAGTGGCAGGCGAACTGGCAACCCTGCTTGTAGTCCGACCAGTTGTCGGTGTTCTGGGATGCGAGTTTCGCCATGCCGTCGGTCGTGGCCGGCAGGCCCATGGAACCGGAAACGTCGAGCAGGAGGTAGAAGTCGAGATAGCTCGGAAGATCGGCCGTGGCCGTAACGGTGTTGCCGAATGTCGTGGTCGGCGTCCGGAACATTTGGCCGAAGTTGTTCTTGACCGTGGCCGTGTAGGTGATCGTCGAGGTGATCGTCTGGCCCCGGCGGGAGATCTGCGGCGCCTGGAGCTGGACTTGCGCGAACGGCACGTTGCCGGTGTTGACCGTGAAGGCGTTGGTCGCCTGCGCGGCTCCGGCGGCGAATGCGTTGGCGCTCAGGTTGGTCTGGCCCGGATTGGCCGCGAAATAGGCCTTGCTGGCGACGACACCCGCGATGGCGGCCGCGTCCGCGGCGGCATCGACCTTCGCCTTGTCGGTAATCGCCACGCCGTAATCGACGCCGTAGCCGACCAGGCCGATCAGCGGGATCAGGCTGAAGGCGAACATGATCGTCACGTTGCCGGATCGGGCACCGCGCAAGGACGCGGCCCGGTCCCGGAGGCGGCGGGCAGGGTTGCGGATCAGGGGCATTTCGTGGCGATCCCGTCGTTGCCCGTCGGGTCGAGATCGACGAGCGAGGCGTAGCGCGGCTGCACGTACATCGAGCGGGCGATCCGCATGGCCGGGATGAACCGCGCGCCGAATGACGGCCGGAACGTGAAGACGACGTCGACCGCGATGAGGGAGCCCGGACCGAAGACGGAGCGCGGCAGCGTGGCGCGGCTCGGCGCGGCGGTGTTGTCGGCGGGGAGCTGTGCGGGCGTGCAGGGCCGGTAGTTCCCCCCGGTCGTCCCGGTGCTCGTCCAGACGACCTTGGCGGCGTAGCAATTGCTCAGGTCGGTGGTGCCCGTGCAATTGGAGGCGGTCTGCGTGAAGTTGACCGACGCGAAGGTGATCGCGATGTCCTGCCACCATTGCAGGCCCTGCCGGGGCGCGTCCTTCATCAGGTAGGGGAACAGGACGAGGGCCGAGTCGAAGCTGAAATGCAGGTCCGCGGCGTTGACGGTGGCGGTGGTGGAATTCTGGGGCGGCTGAGCCTGGGAGATCATCTGGCTGATCGACTGCGCGATCAGCTCCACCTTGCGGGTAGCGTTGATGTAGGTGACGAGCTGGATCCCCGCGAGCATCAGGACCAGCAGGACCGGAAAGATCAGCGCGAACTCGACCGCCGACACCGCGCGGGTGTCGGCGATGAAGCCGCGCGTCGGCGATGGCAGGCCGGCGGACATCAGTACAATTCGTTGCGGAAGGCCGCCGTCGAAACCGTCAGGTAGGCGGGCGCGCCGTTGAAGGTCGCGCTGCTGCCGAGGATCGACACAAAGGCCGCGGGCATGAACGTGATCGGGTAGATCACCAGCAGGTATTGGTAGGCGCCGCGCGAACCCAGCGTGTACTGCCCCGAACCCGGTGTCAGCGTCGGGATCGCCAAGCCGCTTACGTCCGATTTGACGAAGCTGTAATACCCGCTCGGCGAGCCTCCGGGCTGCACCACGTACAGGTTGATCATGACGTTGCTGCATTTGAGCACGGCGGGCAGGTAGCCGCACAGAGCCGTCCTGAACCCGGCCTGATCCATGGACTGGGTCTGTGCCGCGCCGGTCATGATCTGCCGCGACGCGCGCGTGGTGGCATAATCGAGTGATTGATTGATAAAAAGTACAGTGGCTACTGTCATGACAAACAGAATAGCCTGGATGAACAGTCCGGCGACGAGGGCGAACTCGACGGCTGCGGCGCCTCCACGATCGTGAACAAAGCTGCGCATGAAAAACATGCACCTTGTTCGCATGGGATTGCTAAATGTCGGTTAAAGCAACCCTGAAGACTCCGATGTTAAGTCTATAGGTTGTTATCCGCCATAGCTCTGCACCAGCGAGCCCGCCACCAGGGTCCACCCATCGACCAGCACGAAGAAGATCAGCTTGAACGGCAGGGACACTGTGGCCGGCGGGACCATCATCATGCCGATGGCCATCAGGACCGAGGCGACCACGAGGTCGATGATCAGGAACGGGATAAAGAGCAGGAAACCAATCTCGAAGGCGCGGCGCAACTCCGAGATCATGAAAGCGGGGGTCACGATTTCGAGACCGACATCCTCAGGACCTTTCGGCGCCGGAATCTTCGCGAGGTCGAGGAACAGCTTGAGGTCCTTCTCGCGCACGTTGCGCAGCATGAAGGTCTTGAACGGCGCCGATGCGCGCTCGAAGGACTGTGCCTGCGTGATCCGTCCGGCGATCAGGGGCTCGATCCCGGCGCTGTAGGCCGTCCGCCCGGTGGGCGCCATCACGAAGGCCGTGAGGAACAGCGCGAGGCTGACGAGCACCGCGGTCGGCGGCGCCGTCTGCGTGCCGAGCGCCGAGCGCAGGATCGACAGTACGACCACGATCCGGGTGAAGGCCGTGGCCATCACAAGCACGGAGGGCGCGACCGCCAGGATGGTGATCAGCGCGACTAGCTGGAGCGCGCGCTCGGTCGTGCCTCCGGCGCCCAGATCGAGGGTGACGCTCTGGGCGAGCGCCGGGCTCGCGGCGAGCAGCGCGCCGGCCAGCCCTGCCAGGGCAGCCAGGACATGGTGTTGGGGGCGCGGAATCGGGCGCGTGGAGGTCGGGCGGGTCGGCACGTCGATCATCGGCGTCACGGGCAATGTCAGGTCGGTGTCGCCGGGCGCACGTTGGCCCGCCGGGCCTCGAGATTCTGCCATACGAGCAGCGCGGGCAGGCCGAGCACCACGTCGGGCACCCGGCGGGCGAGCGAGAGGGCGATGGCCGTGCCGGCATCGATCCCGAACAGGCCGCAGACCAGCACGAGGCCGCCTTCCTGCACGCCGAGGCCGCTCGGGACCAGGAAGGCGGCTGCCTTGATAGCTTGGCTGAGCGCCTCGATCACCAGGATCTCCGAGACGCTGACGTGGTCGATTCCGATGCAGGCCAGGACGACGGCGATCTCGGCCGCGCCCAAGAGCCATGCCAGGGCGTGCAGGAGGCAGGATTGCGCGAGGTGGCCGCGCCGTCCCGCCGCCCAGACCGCGTCCAGCGCGCCCTGGATGCGCTGGCTCGGCTCGGGGCGGGCCTCGGTCTCGCGGACGAAGCGTCGTCCGAGGGCGGCGACCCGATCCTCGATCACCCGCACCACACCGGTGCGCTGGAGCGCGAAGAAGGCCGCGATCGCCAATCCTGCGACGGCCAGCGTCCGCAGCGTCCAGTTCGCGAGCTCGGCGGCCTGCGCGCCCTCGACCCGGGTCAGGAGCCCGGCCCCCAGGCCGGCGAACAGGCCGAGCGTTCCGACCTGGAACAGGAGGTCGGCGAGCACCGAGGCGGCCGCCAGGGAGCCCGCGACACCCCAGAAGGTGAGGAGCCGCGCGCCCACGACCTCGCCACCGACCGAGGCCACGGGCAGCAGCACGTTGATGCCCTCGCGCACGAAGCGCAGGATCAGGCAGGCCGCCGCCGGGGCGGGTGACAGCCCATCGAGGATGCGCGCCCAGGCGATGCCGCACAGCACGATCACGAGCGCCCGCACCAGCGTGACGCCGGCAAAGCCTGCCACCCCGATCCGCCCGAACGCCGCGGCGACGGCGCCGAGATCGTTGGTCGCCACGAGCCAGACCGCGAGCCCGAGGCCGATCAGCGTGCCGAACAGGGGCATGCGGCGCAGCACGGCCCGGGCGGCCCGGCTCTTCCAGGAGACGCGATCGCCGGTCACGGTCGGGGCGTGCGGGTTGCGCGTCGGGAAGGGGGCAAGAACGGCAGCTCCAGGTCTGGGCCGGTCAACCGGCCGGCGGCGATTCGTCGGTCGGCATCGCCGCTAGAGCGGTATTGGGGCCGAATTCGGGGGCCGAAGAACGAGGGCTCCCGCGTTGAAGCACGGCGGCGAGCGCCTCTTCCGGGCTGGCCCCAGGGTCCAGGAGGATGACGCGACCGGCCGCGACGCTGGCCCCCGTCGCGACCGCCACCGCGCGCTTCGGGCAGGGTCCAAGGCATCCGGATTCGACGATGCAGAGCTTCGTCCGGCTGCCCGTCCGCCCATCCTTGGCCGCCTGCTTCCCGGCCCGATTCAGAAGTGCACGGACGGCGCGCGGGCGCAGGCCCTGCCGCTTCGCACATTTCGCGCACACCACCACGACCTCGGCGAGGTTGGTTTTGGCCAAGCCTTTGGCCACAGCCTTGGCCGAGCGGCCGGCGGGGCGGCGATCCGCATCGCCGTCGAAACGAGGTTCTGTCATCATCCGGAGACTCTAGGACGCGATACGGGAGCGGGGCTACGGTGCCCGTCGCCGCGGTGCGGCAAACGGCGGGGGCGCCATAAAAAGGGCCTAAAAGAACGGGATTCCGAAGCGGCGCACGGGCCGCCCCTCGGCCGGCGCCGCGGCAGCGGAACCGGCGCAGACCCAGGAACACAGAGCGGATGAGCTTCGACGACGTCAAGGACGACACGCGCGAAGGTGAAATCGTGACGTTTGCCGCCTCGGCCGTGCCCGAGCTGCGGCGGAGCGCGGAAACGATTCGGCCGGTTCTTGAGAAGCGCAACGCCCGGGCGCTGATGGCCTCGATCCGCGAGCGCATGGACTGGACGCGCCTGCCGGGCCTCGGCCCGCGCGAGGAGGACACGTCCACCTACGGTTCTCGGATCATCCGGCGTGTCGGCCTGTTCGTCCTGCTGCCGACCCTGGTGATCGGGCTCTACCTGTTCGGCTTCGCCTCCAATCAGTACGTCGCCGAGGCCCAGTTCGCGGTCCGCGGCAATGTCGAGCCGATGGAGAACATCTCGCTCGGCCAGTACACGAACCTGATTCAGAAGCACAACAGCCAGGACAGCTTCATCGTCCGCGACTACATCGGCAGCCAGACGATGGTCGAGGCGCTGGAGAAGAGCATCGGCATCTCCAAGATGTTCTCGCGGCCCGAGGCCGATTTCTGGACGCGCTTCGACCCGAGCGACCCGATCGAGGATCTGACCAAGTACTGGCGCAAGCACGTCGAAGCGCATATCGACTCGATCTCGGGCGTGATCCGCCTCACGGTGCGCGCCTTCACCCCCGAGGATGCCCTGACCATCACCCGTGAGGTGGTGGCCCGGTCCGAAACCCTGATCAACGCCATCTCGAAGCGCGCGCAGGCCGACATGGTCACGCAGGCTCAGGCCGACGCCGCGACGGCGCAGGAACGCCTGCGCAATGCGCATGTCGCGCTGCAAAGCTTCCGCAACCAATGGGGCGTGATCGACCCGATCAAGTCGGCCGAGGGGACACTCACCACCCTGAACACCCTGCGGAAGGATAAGCTGAAGAACGAGAACGACCTGCAGGTCTTGCGCAGCTCGAACCTCGACGAGCGTTCGCGCTCCATCCAGACGCTGGTTGCCAACGGCGCGGCCATCGACCAGCAGATGAAGCTCCTGCAGGACGAGCTGACGAGCGCGGGCGCGGCGGCGGGCGGCGGTCCCAACCTCACGGAAGCCCTGCTCCAGTACGAGGGGCTCTTGGTCGAACGCACGATCGCCGAGAAGCTCGAGGAATCGGCCAGCGGGATGCTCGACCGCGCCCGCGTCGCAGCCAGCAAGCAGCACATCTTCCTGGCGACGTTCGTGCCCCCGGTCCTGCCGACGGACAGCCTCTACCCCGAGCGGGGCCATACCCTCCTCGTGGCGTTCTTCTGCTTCCTGGTGATCTGGAGCTCGTGCTCGCTCCTGGTCGCCGGCATCCGCGACCAGCGGATGTAGCCCGCCGCAGGCGGGCTCTGGATCCCGCGCTGCGCGGTCTGTAGAGGGAGGCGGCCCGGTCTCCGGGCGCCCCGGTGAAACGAGCGAAGTCTAACACTCCATGTCGGATTTCTCCGATCTCGTCGCGAAGGCGATCCAGCCGTCGATGACCCGGGAGGAGCGCGAGGCGGTCTATACCGTGGTGCGGCAGGCCGTGCTCCGTCTGCAGGAGCGGGAGGCGCTGCCGCCCGACGACCCGCGCGTGGCGCTCCAGCGTCATCTCGTCGAGGAAACGATCCGCGACGTGGAGGGCGACGTCGCCCGCTACGCGTCGCTGCGCAAGCTCGAGGCAGCTTTCGCGGCCCAGAACACCGCCGACAAAGCGTCCCAGGCCGGCCGCCGCTAGAGCCTTCTCCGCCGAAGCGGATGCCGGTTAAGCGGCGAGCGCGCGGTCGAGCCGGGGCCCGGAGCCGTGCCCGATCGCATCGCGACCGGCACGGCTCCCGCGCGGTCCAGCGGCCCTGAATCCTCTCAACCGCAGGCCATGCTCGCCCGGACGCTGCCGGGCTCGGCCACGTCGAGGCCCGCCGAGACATACTCGTTCAGCTTGTTGCGCAGGGTCCGGATCGAGATCCCCAGGATCTTGGCCGCGTGGGTCCGGTTACCGAGGCAGTGATCCAGCGTGTCGAGGATCAGGTCGCACTCGACCTGGGCCACGGTTCGGCCGACGAGCCCACGGGTGGCGGCCTCGGCGACCTGCGCGGCCCGCGCCGCCGGACCCTGCGCGGTGATCGCCTCGCCCTCCGGCGACAGGATCGCCTCCGGGCCGATCGCGTCGCCCGAGGCCAGAAGCACCGCCCGATGCAGTGTGTTCTCCAGCTCGCGGACATTGCCGCGCCACGGGTTCTTCAGCACCAGCGCGCGCGCCTCTGCCGAGAGCGGACGGGCCGGGACACCGTTCACAGCGGCGTATTTCTTGGCGAAATGCGCGGCGAGCTCCAGGATGTCGGCCGGCCGCTCGCGCAGGGGCGGCAGCTTCAGGGCGACGACGTTCAGCCGGTAGAACAGGTCCTCGCGGAACGTGCCTTTGCGGACCTCCTCCACGAGGTTGCGGTTCGAGGTGGCGAGAACGCGGATGTCCACCCGCACGGGGGCCGTGCCGCCGACCCGATCGATCACCCGCTCCTGCAGCGCCCGCAGCAGCTTCGATTGCAGGCGCACGTCCATCTCGGAAATCTCGTCGAGGAGCAGCGTGCCGCCGTTGGCCTCCTCGAACCGGCCGATGCGCCGGGCGACCGCGCCGGTGAACGCGCCCTTCTCGTGGCCGAACAATTCGGATTCGAGCAGAGCCTCGGGGATCGCCGCGCAGTTCACCGACACGAAGGGCTTGCCGGCGCGGTTGGATTTCTGGTGGACGTGGCGGGCCAGCACCTCCTTACCGGTGCCGCTCTCGCCGGTGATCAGCACCGAGGCCTCGGAGCGGGCGACCTGCTCGGCGAGCTTGACCACCCGCTCCATCGACGGGTCGCGCCAGACGAAGGCGGCGCGGTCGGTGGCGACTGCCTCCAGCACCGCGGCGATCAACTCGGGATCGGGCGGCAGCGGGATGTACTCCTTGGCGCCGGCCCGGATCGCCGCCACGGCGGCCGAGGCATCCGCCGAGACGCCGCAGGCGACCACCGGCGTGCGGATCCGCTCCCCTTCCAGCGCGGTGACGAGGTCGCGGATCGGCAGGCCCACGTCGATCATGATGAGGTCGGCGCCGCGGGCGCGCAGGACGTTGAGGCCCTGCGGCACGGCATCCGCCTGCGTCACGGAGGCGCCGCGCTGCATGGCGATCTTCGAGGCGGTGATCAGCTCGCCGTTGAGCCGCCCGATCATCAGGAGCCGCATGGTTCGTCCCTCTCAAACATCCTGGCGCGGGTTGCGCGCGCGTTGGGTGGGCTGCCGGCGTCGGCGCCCGTCCCGCCCATCATTCGCCCTTGACGATCTCGGTCATCGTGACGCCGAGCCGGTCCTCGACCAGGACGACCTCGCCGCGGGCGACAAGCCGGTTGTTGACGAACACGTCGATCGCCTCGCCGACCTTCCGGTCGAGCTCCAGCACCGCGCCGGGCGCCAGCCGGAGCAGATCGCCGATCGGCATCCGGGCGGAGCCGAGGACCGCCGAGACCATCACGGGCACGTCGAAGAGCTGCTCGAGATCGGCCGCCGTCTTCGGGGTGGTGGGCGCGTCGCGGATCGACCCCGCCGCGTAGTCGGTGTCGTGGTCGCCGAGCTGGGGCAGGCTGAAATCGTCGGACATCAGGATCTCCTCACGGGCTCGTCGGCAGGCCGAGGGCGTCCAGAACCGCCGCCTCGATGCGGGCGCGCTCCCGCACGATGCCGCCATCAGCCCATTCGATGCGGGCGTCGCCCGCCGCCATGTCGGGATCGCCCAGAACCACCAGGCGGCCCTCGTAGCCGCGCTCGCGGGCGAGGCGCTTCACCAGGGTCTCGGCCTCCTCGACGAGGCTGTCATGCACCCGCACCACCAAATGAGGCACGCCGCGCAGATGTTGGAGCGCCGTGCGGGCCGCCTCGCCGATGCCGGCGAGGGGCGCGGCGTCCAGGGCGTCGCCCGCGACTTTACGGGCGATCAGGATGGCCACCTCGACCGCCTGCGCCTCGCGCTCGAGGTCCCGCGCGTCCGCCTGGGCGATCAGGCCCGCCGCGGCCAGCGCCAACCGGGTCATGGCGTCAGCGAGCCGGCCCTGGACCTGCGACTCGGCCTGGATCCGCCCCTCCTGCACGCCGCGCGCATGCGCCTCCGCCTCTGACTGGGCGGCGGCCTCGGCGGCGCGCTGCGCCTCGGCGCTGGGACGTGCGCTGCGGAAATCGGTCTCGAACAGGAACGGCTTGGCGCTCCGGGCGGATTGGGCGCTCAATAGACCAGCTCCTCCTCGGCGCTATTCTTGGCGATCATGATCTCGCCCTTCTCGGCGAGGTCCTTGGCGATCTCGGTCATCTTCGCCTGCGCCTCGTCGACCTCCTTGAGCCGGACCGGGCCGAGGGAGGCCATCTCGTCCGTGAGGTTCTTGGCCGCCCGGGTCGACATCTGCTGCATGAAGAAGGCCCGGGTCCGCTCGTTGCCGCCCTTCAGGGCGCGGCACAGAGTTTCGTTGTCGACCGAGCGCATCAGGGTCTGGACGCTGCCCGGATCGAGCTTCAGCAGATCCTCGAAGGTGAACATCAACTCGCGGATGCGCTTGGCCGAGCCGCGATTGGCCTGATCCAGGGCGGCGAGGAAGCGGCCTTCGGTCTGCCGGTCGAAGGCGTTGAACACGTCGGCCATCATCTCGTGGGCGTCGCGGCGCTGGGTCTGCGCGATGGTCGAAACGAACTCGACCCGCAGGGTTTCCTCGATGTGGCGCAGGGCCTCCTTCTGCACGGTCTCCATGCGCAGCATCCGGTTGAGGCAGTCGATGGCGAAGTCCTCGGGCAGGATGGTCAGCACCTTGGCGGCGTAGTCGGCCCGCACCCGCGAGAGCACCACCGCCACGGTCTGCGGATACTCGTTGCGCAGGAACGAGGCGAGGATCTCCGGATCGACCTGGGCGATCGAGGCCCAGACGCGCTTGCCGGACGCGCCCTTGATCTCCGCCATGATCAGCGAGACCTGGTCGCTGGGGAAAATCTTCAGGAGCAGCGCCTCGGTCCGCTCGAAATTCGACGAGATGCCGCCGCTGTTGCCGAGCTTTGTCACGAACTCGATGATCAGCTTCTCGACGGTCGCCGCCTCCAGCGTGCCGAGCTGGACCATCGCGGCGCTGACCTTCTTGATCTCCTCCTCTTCCAGCATCTGCCAGATCGGCGCCCCTTCCTCCTCGCCGAGCATCAGCAGGAGCGCTGCCGCGCGCTGGGGACCGGGCATTGTCGCGAAGGAATCGCCGCCCGCCGCCGCCAAGGTGTTCGCCAATCCTGCCGCCATCGACCTACTCTCGACTCCCTACGCGTCACTCATCCTGGATCCAGGTGCGCAGCACCTCGACGGTCTCGGAGGGGCTCGCCCGGACCATGTCGACCACGCGCTGGACCGTCTCGGCCTGGATCTGGCCGTTGATCTTGGCGAACTCCATCAGCCGCGCCGTCGGGCTGTCGCGGTCGATGACCGTGACCGTGGCGCCCGGACCCGCGACCACGGACGCGTCGCCGACGATGCCCATCCCGGGCCCGGCGAGCGACGGCGGCGCCGGAATCGGCGCGAGCACCTGACGCACCAGCGGGCGCACGACCGTGAAGAGGACGACCAACGTCAGGAGAGCCAGCACGGCGAACTCGGCCATGCGCAGCACGTCCTCCTTGGTGGGGGCGAGCAGCGACTCGATCAGCGTCGGCTCGGTGAATTGCGGCACGCTCGGCGCCTCCGCGAAGCGCAGGTTCACCACCTCGATTTGGTCGCCGCGCGCCTTGTCGAAGCCGACCGCGCTGCGCACCAGGGCGGTGATCCGCTCGAGTTCGGCGGCAGGCCGCGGGCTGTAGGCCGGCTTCCCGTCCGGCGCGGTGGCGTAGAGCCCGTCGACCACGACGGCCACCGACAGCCGCTTGATCCGGCCGCCCTCCGCGATCTCGGTCTTGGTGACGCGGGAGATCTCGTAATTGGTGGTCTCCTCGTTCTTGTTGGTCGCGTCCTTTGGGCTGGGCGCCTTGTCGCCGCCATTGGCACCCGGCAGCTCGTTGCCGACGCTGACCTGCCCGTCGGCATTGCTGGTCAGCGCCGATTCGGTGCGGGTCTGGGCGGAGCGCACCACGCGGCTCTCGGGATCGAAGGTCTCCGAGCGGCTCTCGATGCGGTTGAGGTCGAGCTCCGCGTTGACCTGAACCCGTGCCCGGCCGGGGCCCACGATGCCGGCGACAACGTCCTCGATCTGGCCGCGCAGGCGACGCTCGAGGGCGACCTGCCGGTCCTCGAAACCTTCAGCGCCGTCGGCCTTGGCGTCCCGGGCGCCGTCGGCCAGAAGCCGGCCGCGCTCGTCGACGATCGAGACCCGCTCAGGCTTGAGCCCCTCCACCGCCGAGGCCGCGAGATGGCGGATGGCCCGCACCTGACCGGCATCGAGGTCGCCCATCAGCTTCAGCACGATGGCGGCGCTCGGGCTCTCGCGGTCGCGCTCGAACAGGCGGCGCTCGGGCAGGACCAGATGGACGCGGGCCGCCTGCACCCGGCCGATCGCCCGGATCGAGCGGGCCAGCTCGCCCTCGAGCGCGCGCAGGTGATTCACGTTCTGCACGAAATTGGTGGACGAGAACGCGTCGCCCTTGTCGAAGATCTCGTAGCCGACGCCGGCCTGGGTCGGCAGGCCCTTGCCGGCCAGGTCCATGCGCAGCTTGGCGAGATCGGGGCGGGGCGCCAGGATGGTCTGACCAGCATCGCCCCGGGTCTCGTAGCGGATGCCGCGGCTGTCGAGTTCGCGAACCACGTTGGCGGAATCCTGCATCGACAGGTCGGAGAACAGCACGCCCATGTCCGGGCGCGAGACCCGCAGGATGATGAAGGCGAAGAAGCCGATGAGCGTCAGCGTCACCGCCGCCATGGCGGCGATGCGGGCCGGTCCGAGCTTCGTGACGAGATCGAGGACCGGCTTCACGGGCGGGGTCGCTGCACTCTGAACGCGAGGCGGACCCCCACGGCCCGCCCGGCAGAAATTGCCCGGTCCATGGTTAGCGGGCCGTTAATGCCGGGCCGTGCGGCGGCCGCAGGAGGCGCCGAGACGCTGAAAAGCCGCGCCCGGGGACCGGACGCGGCTTCATAGTCTCCCGAGACCGATCCAAAGACCCAAACTGCGTTCCCGAGGGCGCACGCTTCGGGAGGGGTGACCATCCCGTCCTTCCCGAGCCACGAAGCGGACCCCGGGTCCAGAACCGCCGATGCGCCATGTCGTGGCACCTTCGGTGTTGACGAGTTCCGGGATCGCCTGTGGCGCCCCGGAACGACGGTGCGATGGCGAAGCTCTGCGTGTCGAAGCAGGGCGGTTGCGGTCCTCACGCCACCGTCCTGTGGTGGCGCCGGGGATCAGTGCCGGTAATGCTGGATCCGGGTGGTACGCAGGCCCGCCAGGCCGTGCTGGTCGATGGAGAATTGCCAGCTGAGGAATTCTTCGGTGGTCAAGGTGTAGCGCTTGCACGCCTCCTCCAGGCTGAGGAGACCGCCGCGCACGGCCGCCACGACCTCCGCCTTGCGCCGGATCACCCAGCGGCGGGTGCTCGGAGGCGGAAGATCCGCGATCGTCAGGGGGCTGCCGTCGGGCCCGATCACGTACTTCACTCTCGGGCGGCTCGGTTCGGTCATGATACGCTCTACACTCGACTGACCTGTCGAGCATTGAAGGTACTTGCGCCCGCTTAAGAGATGTTGAAGCGAGTCACTCGGATGTGATTCGTTAAGTGCCACTTGTGGACAACCCGATGGTCTGCACGCTGGACAGCGGCACTTTCTGTGAGCCGATTATCAGGACCGGCGTCGTCCCGCTGAGATCAACCTCGTCCACGGTGCCGGTCAGGCTGGTGTCGACCGCGACGCTGGAGCCGGTGGCATCCGTGGCCGAGACCTTGATCGAGTAGGTGCCGTCCGTGGAACTGAGCCCGGCCGAGGTCTTGCCGTTCCACGTGTAGGTCTGGCTGCCGGCGGTGAGCGACGTGGTCTGCGTGGCCACGACGTTGTTCTTGGAATCGAGGATCGTGATCACCGCCTTGGAGGCTGCCCGGGCGGGTGCCAGCGTCCAAGAGGCGGAGCCGTTGGAGAGCTGCGCCGAGCTGCCGTCGGCCGTGATGGTCTTGCCGATGTAGCTGGTGGCCGAGGCCGAGCTCGCCGATTGCGACGCGCTCAGGATGTTGTCGAGGCGATCGTTGGTCTTGAGCTGCTGCTCGACGCCGGCGAACTGCACCAGCTGCTGCGTGAACTGGTTGGTGTCCATCGGGTCGAGGGGGTTCTGGTTCTTGAGCTGCGTGGTGAGCAGCGTCAGGAACTGCGTGAAGTTGCTGGCGATCTCGGTGGCGTTGCCGCTGCTGCTCGACGAGGAGCCCGTCGTGGACGTCGTGTTGGTGAGGCTGGATATGCCGCTCGTCATGTCGTTCTCTCCGATGAGGCATCGGAGCGAGGGGCCCGGATGCGCGATGTCTGCATGTCGGTCCGTGGGACCGGTTAGATCCTGATGTCGACGCCGCCGTAGCCGCGGAGCCAGCGCGTCGGCGCGATGTCCTGCGGAGCCTCGACCTGATCCCGGCTCCAGGTGGCCGGTCCGCCGCGGGGCGCGTCGCCCTGCTGTCCGCCATTGCCGCCCTGCGCGCCGCCATCGCCGCGCAGCGATAGGTTCAGGCCTCCGGCCGAGGGATCGAGGCCCGCCTGAGACAGCGCCTGCTGCAACTGGCCGGCATCGCGTTGCAGCATTGCCAGGGTCTCGGGCCGATCGACCACCAAGTGGGTCGTGACCGTGCCGCGCGCCTTGTCGATTTCCAGCTTGACGTCGATCCGCCCCAGCTCAACCGGGTCGAGCCGGATCTGAAACTCGCTCGATCCGTTCATCGAGCGCAGGCCGATGGCCATCGGCACCTGGCCCATGGGAATCGCCGGGTCCGTCTGGGCGGGAGCGGCGGCCTGCGCGGCGGTTGCGGCATGCGCTGCATTGGTCCCGGCGGCCGGCAGAAGGCCGGGATTCGCCGGAGGCGCCGCCTGCACGGCGCCACCGGCCGTGCCCGGACCCGCATCCTGGGCGCTTCTCTGGCCGGCATCGGCGAGGGCCGCGCGGAAATCCTTGCCATCGGCGGCCGACGCACCCACCGGGTCGCCGGTACCGGGTTGTACGACCTCGACCGGAGAGCTGCTCTTTCCGGCCTTGCCGGAGGCCGTCGACGTCGTGAGTGCTGCCGCCCCGGTGACCGACCCCGCCACTCCGGCGACGCCGTCCCTGGCGTCACCGCCCGTCGAGCCCGCGCCGGGCTGTCCGGGTGTCACCGCGCCGGGCGAGGCTACCTCGGAACCGTCGCCAGCTGCCGCTGCACCGGCGGCGCGGGCCGAGCCGCTCTCTGCCAGTGTGGTCAGCAGCGCCAGCAGCGTGGCTGCGGGATCGGCGGTCGCGGCCGAAGGCACGGCGTTCGCCTGTGGCGGCTGCGGCGCCGCTTCGGCGTGTTGGTCCTGATCGGGCGCCACCTCGGGCGCTTGGGGGCTTGTCTCCCCGGCGGCCGCTATCGTCGCGCCGGCTTTCGGTGCGACCGGAGCCGCATCGCCGCTCCCCGCCTGGGTCGTGGCAGTCGATTTTCCCGCATCTATCGCAGAGGCGGTCGAGGCGGCCGGACCATCGGTCCGCGACGTGCCCGGAGCTTGCGCGGAGACATGCGCCGGCTTGGTTTGGCTTGCACGCCTGTCATCCGCTCGGGCCTCGGCCTGCAGGCTCGCACTCCGCGTGCGCTCCGAAGCCGCCCGCGTCGCGTCGGCCTGATCGCGCTGAGCCGTCTGGCGGGCGCGCGCCGCGTCATTTTGGTCCTGGCGGGCGGTCGCCCGGGCGCGCACCTGGACCGCGTTGTCCCGGGTCTGGGCGGCGCTCAGGGCGGCGCCGAAATGGTCCTGCGACGAGTCTCCGGCACGGGCCGCGACACCCGCTGCTTCCCAGCCCGAGCGCGTGGTGGACGCCGTCCGCGCGGATGAGATCCACGATGTGACATCCAATCGATCCGTCGTGCCGCTCGCCATGCCGGGCTCCTCTCGACATCCCTCACAGCAAGGCGCGCGCCACCGAATGGTTCGGATAAGTAACTCAGAAATCAGTGCTTCTCGTGTCGGGCTGTCGCGCCTTCAGGGCCGAAGCTGCCGCACGCCCGGCAGGATCTGCCGAGCGAGCATGTCTGGGCGCATCGGCTGGCCTGGAAAGCAGAGCGGAGTCCCGCTATAGACGCACCGTGCAGCCAGGAAGCTTCCGAGCCGGCGGCTGCGGACCTTCATGATGAACGCGCTCGATCTTCCCAAAGCCCCCCACGAGACGCGCGTCGTCGTCGCCATGTCGGGCGGCGTCGATTCCTCCGTGGTGGCCGGCCTGCTGAAGCGGCAGGGCTTCGACGTGGTCGGCGTGACGCTTCAGCTCTACGATCACGGCGCGGCGACGCATCGCAAAGGCGCCTGCTGCGCCGGCCAGGACATCAACGACGCCCGGGCCGCGGCCGAGCATCTCGGCATCCCGCACTACGTCCTGGATTACGAGGACCGGTTCCGCGACGCGGTGATTGAGAAGTTCGCCGAGAGCTATCTCGCGGGCGAGACGCCGATTCCGTGCGTCGAATGCAATCGCACGGTGAAGTTCCGCGACCTGCTCGGCCTCGCCCGGGACCTGAACGCCGACGCGCTCGCCACCGGCCACTACGTGGCGAGCCGCGCGCTGCCGGGCGGTGGGCGGGCCCTCCACCGCGCCCTCGATCCCGCCCGGGACCAGAGCTACTTCCTCTACGCCACCACGGCCGAGCAGCTGGACTTCCTGCGCTTCCCGCTGGGCGAAATGGAGAAGACCGAGACGCGCGCGCTCGCGAAGGAGCTCGGTCTGTCGCTTGCCGAGAAGCCCGACAGCCAGGATATCTGCTTCGTGCCGCAGGGCCGCTACAGCGACGTGATCGCCCGCCTGCGCCCGGACGCGGCGCGGCCCGGCGAGATCGTCGACCTCGCCGGGCACGTGCTCGGCCGGCATGACGGCATCGTCCACTACACGGTGGGGCAGCGGAAGGGGCTCGGCCTGTCGGGGCCCGAGCCGCTCTACGTGGTGCGCCTGGAGCCGGATACGGCCCGCGTGGTGGTCGGTCCGCGCACCGCGCTGGCCACGACCCGCATCCGCCTCTCGGACCTGAACTGGCTCGGCGCAGGCCCGGTCGAGACCGTGCGCGACCTTGCCGTGGCGGTGCGCGTGCGCTCGACCCGGCCGCCGCGCCCGGCGACGCTCACGGGCGGGCCTGACGGCACCGCCGAGATCGTGCTCGCCGAGCCCGAGGACGGCGTGTCGCCGGGCCAGGCCTGCGCGATCTACGCGGACGACGGCCCCCGGGCGCGGGTACTCGGCGGCGGCACCATCCGGCGCGTCGACGCGTTGTCGGCCCGGCCCCGCGAGGCCGCCTGATCTCAACCTCTGGAAATTGCGAACGATGCTGAGCGAGCCGCAGATGGCCGGGCCGAGCACGGCCCTGATGCGCAAGGCCTATGCCCGCTGGGCGCCCGTCTACGACGTGGTCTACGACAAGCTCACGGAGCCGGCGGCCCGCGCGGCCGTCGAGGCCGCCGCCGAGCACGGTCCGCGCATCCTGGAGGCCGGTGTCGGCACCGGGCTGGCGCTGGGCTATTACCCGAAGGCGAGCTTCGTCTGCGGCGTCGACCTGTCCGAGGACATGCTCAAGCGCGCCCGCGCCAAGGTCCGGCGCCGGAACCTGTCCCACGTGAAGGGCCTCCAGGTCATGGATGTCTGCCACCTGGGCTATGCCGATGCGAGCTTCGACGCCGTGGTGGCGCAGTTCCTGATCACCCTGGTGCCCGATCCCGAGGCCGCGATGTCGGAGTTCCTGCGCGTAGTGCGGCCCGGCGGCGGCATCGTGCTCGCCAACCATTTCGGCCAGAGCGACGGTCCCGTCGCCCGCGTCGAGGAGATCGTGGCGCCGCTCTGCACCAAGATCGGCTGGTCGTCGGACTTCAAGGCCACCCGGATCGAGGCCTGGGCCCGGCGCAACGGCGTCGAGGTGGTCGGTCTGAAGCCGACCTTCCCGGGCGGGTTCTTCAAGATCCTGCGGATGCGCAAGCCCGGGTGAGGGACATCGCGCCCGCACCCGTCGCCGAGGGGCGCTGGCGGCGGTGTCTGCGCTGGCTGCCGCTGGTGCTGCTCCTGAGCGTGTCGGTGATCGTGCTCGTCTCGGGGGCCGCGCACCTCCTGAGCCTCGATCGGCTGCTCGCCTCGCGGGCCTGGCTGCGCGGCTTCGTGGAGGTCGGCTATCTCCGCGCGCTGGTGGCGGCCTACTGCCTCTATGTCGGGGCCGTCGTGGTGTCGGTGCCGGCCACGCTGATCCTGACCATGATCTGCGGCTTCCTGTTCGGGATCCTGCCGGGGGCGCTCACCGCGGTTTGCGCGGCCACCACGGGCGCCGCGATTGTGTTCGCCATCGGCCGCGGACCGGGCGCCGATCTGCTCCGCCGGATCGGCGGCACCCGCCTGGCGGGTCTCGCCGAGGGTTTTCGCCGCGACGCCTTCGGCTACATCGTGATCCTGCGTCTGCTGCCCCTGTTCCCGTTCTGGGTGACCAATATCGCGCCGGCCGCGTTCGGCGTGAAGATGCGCGTCTTCGTCCTCGCGACCTTCCTGGGCCTGCTACCGGGCGCCTTCGTCTACGCGACCACGGGGGCCGGGATCGAGGACGTGGTCGCCGCCCACGAGACCGCCAAGGCGGCGTGCCTCGCGACCGGCGAGGGCGGCTGCGACAATGCCTTGGCGCTGCGAGCGCTCGTCACGCCGAAGATGGTGGCCGGGCTTGTCCTGCTCGCCGTCTTCGCCCTGGCGAGCCTGCTGGTGAGCCGGCGCGCCCGGCGCTGTTGAGCTCCGCATTTCGAAGCGGTTCATGTGTTCCTGTGTCTAAGAACGCATGCAACCGCGTGCGGGTGGTTGCCGTATAGTGCTCGCCATCGAGAGTCTGTAGTCCCGCCTGCGAAACTGTGGCTTGCGAACATGTTCTCCGCGAAGGCCGGGACCGGCTCGAGCACCTACGACCTCCACTCCGCCGATCCCCATCTGCGATGCCCGCGCGGAGCATGACCGGCGTGACCCTCGAGTCCAACACCACGGCCGCGGCTCCGCCGGCGCCGGGGACAGCCTCCACCCGCGAGGGCCTCGACCGGCGCGCGGCGCGTCTCGGCCTGTCCGGCCGGCTGTTCCTCGTCACCGTCGCCTTCGTGGTCGTGGCCGAGGTGCTGACCTACGTGCCAGCGGTGGCCAATTACCGGATCGAGTGGATGTCCGACCGCTTGGCCGCCGCCCAGGTGGCGGCCCTGGTGCTGGACGGAAGGACCGGCGAACCGGTCTCCGAGGCGCTGGAGAGCCGGCTGCTCGCCGGCGTCAACGCGCGGGCGATTGCGGTTCGCGGCGGCGGAGCCCAGCGCCTGCTCGCCATCGAGCCGATGCCAGAAACCGTGGCCGACACGGTCGATCTGCGGGACGTGACCTCCCTGTCCGCCATCCGCGGCGCGTGGCGCACGCTCGTGGCTCCGGTGCGAGAGCCGATCCGCGTGGTCGGGGAGGGCGGGATCGGCTTCGAGCGGGTCGAGATCCTGCTCGACGAGGCGCCGCTGCGCACCGCGATGATCGACTACGCCCTGCGCCTGCTGGTCTCGTCGCTGATCATCGCGGCGTCGGCGGCGGGCCTCGTCTTTGTCGTGCTGCAGGTTCTGATCGTGCGCCCGGTCCGGCGGCTCGCCACCAGCATCACGGTCTTCGCCGACGATCCGGAGGATGCCGGCCGGATCATCGCCCCGTCCCGCCGCAGCGACGAGATCGGGCAGGCCGAGCTCGCCCTCGGGCGGATGCAGCGCAGCCTCGCCGACCAGCTCCGCCAGAAGCGGCGGCTGGCCGAGCTGGGTCTCGCGGTCAGCAAGATCAGCCACGAGCTGCGCAACCTGCTCACCGGCGCCCAGCTCCTGGGCGACCGCCTCGAGGGCACCGCCGATCCGACCGTGCAGCGGGTGGCGCCGCGCCTGGTCGGGACGCTGGCCCGGGCGATCCGGTTTTGCGAGGCGACCCTCGCCTACGGCCGCGTCTCCGAGCGGGCGCCGAACCTGACCAGCACGCCGCTGGCGCCGATCTTCGCCGAGCTTCCGGATCTGGCCGCTCTGGCGGGGCATCCCGTCGCCGTTCAGGTCGCGGCGGGCGGCCTGAGTGTCCAGGCCGATCCGGAGCAGCTCGGCCGGGCGCTTGCCAATCTCGTCCGCAACGCCGTGCAGGCCCTCGACGGCGCGGCGGTCGAGGGCGCCGAGGTGCGGGTCACCGCCTGCCGTGGCGAGCCGGGCCGCGTGACCATCCTGGTCGCCGACAACGGCCCGGGCCTGCCGGCGCGCGCCCGGGAGAACCTGTTCGCGCCGTTCCAGGGATCCATGCGCTCCGGCGGCACCGGTCTCGGCCTCCCGATCGCCGCCGAGCTGATCGGGATCAACGGCGGCACCCTCAGCCTCGACGGCTGCGAGCCCGGTGCGCGGTTCCGGATCGCGCTGCCGGAGGGCTGACGCGATCGCGCGTGCTTGATGGAGCCTGCACCGTTATCGCGAGCGCAGCGACCCAGGGTGGCGCGACAGAGGGATGCGTTACGCCGACTGGATTGCTTCGCTCCGCTCGAAGAGACGCGGAGCGCTGCCGGTGAAGCGGCGTCCGCGGCCTACTCGGCCGCGGCGCGAACCGGCTCGCCGACGCGGATGCCGAGATCGGCCAGCAAGGCGGCATCGTCGTCCTGACCGTTATTGGCGGTGGTGAGCAGCCGCTCGCCGTAGAAGATCGAGTTGGCGCCCGCCAGGAAGCACAGAACCTGCGCCTCGCGGGTCAGGCTCTTGCGGCCGGCGCTCAGCCGCACCCGGGACCGCGGCATCACGATCCGCGCGGTGGCGCACATGCGCACGAGGTCGAACGGATCGATCGCCGGCTGGTCCTCGAGCGGCGTGCCGGGCACCGCCACGAGCGCGTTGATCGGCACGCTCTCGGGCTGAGGCGCGTGGTTGGCCAGAACCTGCAGCATCGCGGCGCGGTCGGTGATGCCCTCGCCCATCCCCACGATCCCGCCGCAGCACACGCCGATCCCGGCTTCGCGGACGTTCTCTAGCGTCCGCAGCCGCTCGTCGTAGGTCCGTGTCGAGATGATGTCGCCGTAGAAGTCCGGTCCGGTATCGAGGTTGTGGTTGTAGGACGTCAGCCCCGCCTCGGCGAGGCGGCCGGCCTGGGAGGGCGTGAGCATGCCGAGGGTGACGCAGGCTTCCATGCCCAGCCCGCGCACGCCGCGCACCATCGCCAGCACCGCATCGAATTCCGGGCCGTCCTTGGGCTGGCGCCACGCGGCGCCCATGCAGAAGCGCTGGGCGCCCGCGGCCTTGGCGGCGGCGGCCTCGGCCAGAACCGTCTCCACCGGCATCAGCCGTTCGCGGGCGACGCCCGCGCCCTTGTGGTGCGCCGATTGCGGGCAGTAGGCGCAATCCTCCGGGCATCCGCCGGTCTTGATCGACAGGAGCGAGGCGCGCTGGATGTCGGCCGGGTCGTTGTGCCGGCGGTGCAGCTGCGCGGCCCGGAACACGAGGTCCATCAGCGGCAGGTCGTGGATCGCGCGGATCTCGGCCACGCTCCAGTCGTGGCGGATATCGGTCGCGTGCGGGTCGGCGGCTTGGCTCATGGTTCCCTTGAGTGGGATCGGCGACGAAAAATCAAGCGCCTCCGCGCGAAGCGGACCCCGCGGAGGCGGCGCGGCCTCTCAATCGGTCGGTTGGCCGGCCGAGACCTTGGCGGTCCAATCGTCAAAGGCGATGACCTTCTGGCGCTGCTCGCCGAGCCGCTCGATGCGCAGCACCATCTCGTCGCCCGCCTTGAGGTAGCGCGGCGGCTTCATGCCGAGGCCGACGCCCGGCGGGGTGCCGGTGGTGATCACGTCGCCGGGTTCCAGCAGCATGAAATGCGACGTGTAGGCGACGAGCTGGGGCACGTCGAAGATCATCGTCGCGGTGGAGCCGGTCTGGCGGCGCTCACCGTTCACGTCGAGGCTCATGGCAAGATTCTTCAGATCGGGAATCTCGTCCAGGGTCACCAGCCACGGGCCGAGCGGCCCGAAGGTCGGCGCGCTCTTGCCCTTGGTCCAGGTCGGGCCGCGGTTCATCTGCCATTCGCGCTCGGAGACGTCATTGCAGATGCAGGCGCCCGCCACGTAGCTCAGCGCCTCGTTGGCGTGGACGTAGCTGGCGCGCCGGCCGATCACGACGGCGAGCTCCACCTCCCAATCGGTGCTGTGCGAGCTCTTGGGAATGATTACCGTATCGTTCGGTCCGCACAGGCTCGACGGCGCCTTGTTGAAGATGATCGGCTCGGCGGGGATCGGCGAGCCGGTCTCGGCGGCGTGGTCGGCGAAGTTCAGCCCGATGGCGACGACGTTCCGGGTGCCGCCAACGCAGGGGCCGAGCCGCACGTCCGGCGGCAGCTTCGGCAGGGTCTCGGGATCGAGGGCCCGCAGCCGGGCCAGCGACTCGGGCGCCAGCGCCGGGCCGGTGATGTCCCGGACGATTCCCGACAAGTCGCGCAGCCCCCCATGCGCATCCACGAGGCCGGGCTTCTCGTCGCCGCTCGGGCCGTGCCGGAAGAGCTTCATCGCCGCACTCCTCATCCTTCCCTGGTGCCGGTCTGCGCCGGACGGCGGGACCATGGCCGGGCGCCCGTCCCGGCGCAAGCGCACAGGCCGGGTCGCCGGACCACATGGGGTGTCGCAACCGTGCAACAGGCCGGCGGAAAAGTGCAGATCCGGTGATTTCCGGATCTATTATTCATGGCAAAGAATGTCGGAGGCAACTCAAGATTTAAGCGGCGACTACTGATGATCGTTTCGCTGCACTTGTGCGTGGGCGTTGATCGCAGTCGTTACTCCGTGCCTCGTCTTGGCTCCGGATAGGGAAATGGTCGTTGCGATTCAGCTCGTAAAACCGGCACCATGCACGAAACGGCGTCGGATAACGGGTTTCGGGCAAGCAATCGGTGCCGGTCAGAACAAAGTATCTGGGGGAACAAGATGGGCGGGACAGTGCGCGCGGCGATGCTCGCAGCCACGGTGGCGATCCTCGGCGTCGGGGAAGCGCAAGCGGGCGCCTTCGGCATCCGGGAGCAGAGCACCGAGGCGCAGGGCCTCGCTTTCGCGGGCGCGGCGGCCGGCTCGGGCGGCGTCTCGTCGATCTTCTGGAATCCCGCGACGATCACGATGAACCCGGGCTTCGTCGCGGAGCAGAACTTCACCTTCATCGGCCTGTCCTCCACGATCCGTCCGGATCTCGGCACCAATCCGGGTTTCGCGCGGCTGGGCGGCTCCGGCGATATCGGCCAGGGCGCCGTGGTGCCGGCGGGCGCCACCTCCTATCAGCTCAACGACCGCCTCTGGCTCGGCCTCTCCACCGGCGCCCCGTTCGGTCTCGTGACCAAGCCGCGCGACGTGTGGGCCGGCGAGGTCTACGGGCGCTCGTCGCGGATCTTCTCGCTGGCGATCAACCCGGTGCTCGGCTTCAAAGTCAACGAGTGGCTGTCGGTCGCGGCCGGCCCGAACATCGAGTATTTCCGCCTGACCCTGCGGCAGGCCCTGCCGATCCCCGGCATTCAGCCGACCGTTTATCCGAGTTCCTTCCTCAAGGGTGAGTCCTGGGGCGCGGGCTTCACTGCCGGCGCCACGCTGACGCCCCGCGACGGGACGGTTCTGGGCATCGGCTACCGCTCCTCGGTGCATCACGACATCGACGGCTCGATCGGCGTGCCGCTGGTCGCGCTGGCGCCGCTGGCCGGGCAGGTCCGCGCGCGGCTGAACACGCCCGAGAAGCTGAGCGTTGGCCTGACCCAGGCGATCTCGCCGGTGGCCCGCGTAAACTTCGGCTTCGAGTGGGACAATTGGTCGAGGCTCGGCAATATCGGCATCGTCTCGAAGACGCTCGGCCTGCCGGTCAACTCCCTGCCGCTCAACTACAAGGACGGCTACACCTACTCGATCGGCGCCGAGTACGACGCCAGCGCGAACCTGACCCTGCGGACCGGCTTCGCCTACGAGACCTCGCCGATCGACTTCTCGAACCGGTCGGTGCGCCTGCCCGACGGCGACCGCTACAACGTCTCGGTCGGCGCCAGCTACCGCTGGAGCCAAGCTCTGACCCTCAACGTCGCCTACTCGCACTTCTTCCTGGACCGGTCGCGGATCCTCGCCGGCATCGGGCGCGACTACAACGTCAGCAACATCGCCTTCGCGGGCGTGGTCGATTCCAGCGCCGACATCGTCTCGGTGGGCTTCCGCTACGTGTTCGGCGCCCCGCCGGCCCCGGCCCCCGCGCCGCTGGTGCGGAAGTACTGAAAGCCAGCTCTGGTTGAGCGCTTCGCTGTCGCCGTCCTCGCGCCCGCAGCGAAGCAATCCAGGGTAGCGCCACGCTGACGGATGTCGTGCTGCCCTGGGTCACTTCGCTCGTGACGACGGTGCGGTTATCGCGCCGATCCCGTTCCGATTTCGGGATGCGTCGCCTCAGGCGCGCATCCGCACGTAGGTCCCCGGGGCCGGCCCCAGGGATTGCAGTGCGTCGCCGCCCGGCTGCCGGGCCGGGACACGCTCGGGCGCCTGAGCCTCGATCCACTGGAACCAGTAGGGCCACCACGAGCCCTTGGTCTCGACCGCGGCGGCGATCCAGGATTCCAGCGTCCCCTTCACCGGGCCGCCGGTCCAGTAGCCATATTTCGGCTTGGCCGGCGGGTTGATCACGCCGGCGATGTGGCCCGAGCCCGCGAGCACGAAATCGACTTTGCCGCCGAAGGCCTTCGAGCCCTCGAACACCGAGAGGGCCGGCGCGATGTGGTCCTCGCGAGTGGCGAGGTTGAAGATCGGCACCTGAACCTTCTTGAGGTCGAGGCGGACGTTGCCGAGCACCATCCGGCCCTGCGCCAGCGTGTTGTTGAGGTAGCAGTTGCGCAGGTAGAAGGAGTGATTGGCCGCCGGCATCCGGGTGGCGTCCGAGTTCCAGTACAGCAGATCGAAGGCCGAGGGCGTCTTACCCTTGATGTAGTTGTTCACGACGTAAGGCCAGATCAAGTCGTTCGGCCGGAGCATGTTGAAGGCGTTGGCCATCCGGGCGCCCTCCAGGTAGCCCTGGTCGGCCATGCGGGCTTCGATCTGGCGGATCTGCTCCTCGTCGGCGAAGACCTTCAGGTCGCCCGCATGGGTGAAGTCGACCTGGGTGGTGAGCAGCGTCGCGCTCTTGATCCGCCGGTTGCCCGTGGCCGCCTGCATGGCCAGCGTCACGGCGAGCAGGGTGCCGCCGACGCAGTAGCCGGCCGCCGTGACCTCGGTCTCACCGGTGGCGACGCCGATCGCGTCGATGGCCGCTTCGATCCCCTCGCGCATGTAGGATTCGAAATCCTTGTCGGCGTGGCGCGTATCCGGATTCACCCAGGAGATGCAGAAGACGGTCAGCCCCTGATCGACCATCCACTTGAAGAAGCTCTTCTGGGGATTGAGGTCGAGGATGTAGAACTTGTTGATCCAGGGCGGCACCATCAGGAACGGGCGCTTCAGCACGGTCTCGGTGGTGGGCGCGTACTGGATCAGCTCGATCAGGTCGTTGCGGAACACCACCTCGCCCGGGGTGACCGCCATGTTGCGGCCGACCTCGAACCCGCTCGGATCCGTCTGGCGCACGCGCAGCTGCCCGCCGCCGGCCTCCAGATCCTCCTCGTACATCTTCAGCCCGCGGACGAGGTTGGCGCCGTTCTCCTGCAGGGTGTGGCGGATCAGCTCCGGATTGGTCGGCAGGAAGTTCGAGGGCGAGAGCATGCTGGTGAGCTGGCGCAGGTAGAATTGCGCCTTGTGGCGCGTATGCGCGTCGAGACCCTCGGCCTCGTCGACGAGGCTCTCGGCCCAGCGGGTGGCGAGCAGGTAAGCCTGCTTGATGAAGTCGAAATACGGGTTGGTCGACCACTCGGCATGGGCGAAGCGCGCGTCCCGGGACTCGGGGAGCGCCACTGGATCGGCCGGCTGGCCCTGCAGGCGCAGGTAGGTCGAGCCCCACAGCGTCAGGAAGGCCTGCGACAGACGGGCCTGCGCCTCGGCGCTCCGCTTCGGATCGGCGAGCCAGGTTTCGGCCACCTGTCCCAGGACCTTGGCCGCATCGCTCAGCTCGTCGCCGGGGCCGCCGGCCTGGGTCTCGGGCTTGAGGAGGCGACCGACGTTGCGGCCCATCGCCTCCACGAACTGACCCGCATTGCGGGTCAGCGCCTCGATATCCGGAAGCGGGGCCTGAATCCCGTCCGGCATCGCACCGTTTGAGACCGACTTCGGAGGTGCGGTCCGATCCGGCGCCTGCGGGCTCGTCAAGCGTGCCTCCCTGTGTTTGGTCTGTCGGCCCGATGGCGCGGGCCTCGTTTCCGACAAAATAAGGAGCGAGCCAGAGGTTTCGCCAGCCCGGCTCCCGACGTCGCCGAAACATCCGGCCGATCTTCTCATGGGCATGTGACGATGGAGCGCGCCATTTTGAACCCCGTCGCGCGTGCGCATCGCGGTGCCGCGATGCCTCGGATCGCCGGTGCGGCCGTCGTGGCGTTCCTGGCGGGATCGCTGGCGGCCTGCTCGGGCGACGTCGTACGCTCCCTGGCCTCCGATGCAGGCTACGGGCCACGAAAAGTCGCGGCGCCGGACTTCGTCGCGGAGTCCCGCAGCAAGGAGCAGCCCGACTTCATGCCGGTGGGCGTCGATGCGCCAAAGCGCTCGGTTCGGGCGAAGTCGGTCACCGGCCAGAAGGCCCTGGAGGCGGAGCTGGAGGGCGCCCGCGGGCGCAACGAGGCGCGCGGGCGCGCCGCCGCGAGTGCCGGCCAGGGCGCCGCGGCCACGATCAAGCCGGCCCCGGCGCCCCCGCAATAGCAACGCTTTTGTGGGTCGGCGACGGCGCGCAAATCTGCTACGGCAGATGGTTCGCGCGACCGGCACAGACGAGAGACGCCAGATTCGGGACGCGCCGATGGACACGCCCATGACTGACTTCCACCGCATCAAGCGACTGCCGCCCTACGTCTTTGAGCAGGTCAACCGGATCAAGGCCGCCGCCCGAGCGCAGGGCGCCGACATCATCGACCTGGGCATGGGCAATCCGGATCTGGACGCGCCGAAGCACGTCATCGCCAAGCTGTGCGAGACGGCGGGCCGGCCGCGGACCGACCGCTACTCGGCCTCGAAGGGCATCGCGGGCCTCCGCCGGGCGCAGGCCGGCTATTACCAGCGCCGCTTCGGCGTGAGCCTCAACCCCGACACGCAGGTCGTGGCGACCCTGGGCTCCAAGGAAGGCTTCGCCAACATGGCCCAGGCGATCACCGCCCCCGGTGACGTCGTGCTGGTCCCGAACCCGAGCTACCCGATCCACGCTTTCGGCTTCCTGATGGCCGGCGGCGTGATCCGCTCCGTGCCGGCCGAGCCGACCCCGGCGATGTTCCCGGCGCTCGAGCGGGCCATGCGCCACTCGATCCCGAAGCCGGTCGCCCTGGTGGTCTGCTACCCGTCGAACCCCACCGCCTACGTGGCGAGCCTCGACTTCTACAAGGACCTCGTCGCCTTCGCGAAGCAGCACGAGCTGATCCTGCTTTCGGACCTCGCCTACGCGGAGGTCTATTTCGACGGCAACCCGCCGCCGTCGGTGCTGCAGGTGCCGGGCGCGATCGACTGCACGGTGGAGTTCACCTCGCTGTCGAAGACCTACTCGATGGCCGGCTGGCGCATGGGCTTCGCGGTGGGCAACGAGCGCCTGCTCGCGGCGCTGACCCGGGTGAAGTCCTATCTCGATTACGGCGCGTTCACGCCGATTCAGGTCGCCGCCACCGCCGCCCTCAACGGGCCCGACGACTGCATCAACGAGATGCGCGGCATCTACCGGAAGCGCCGCGACGCGCTGGTGGAATCCTTCGGCAAGGCCGGCTGGACGATCCCGTCGCCCGCCGCCTCGATGTTCGCCTGGGTTCCGATCCCGGAGCGCTACCGGGAAATGGGCAGCCTCGAATTCTCCAAGCTGCTCTTGGAGAAATCCGACGTGGCGGTAGCGCCTGGTATCGGCTTCGGCGAGTTCGGCGACGAGTACGTCCGCATCGCGCTGGTGGAGAACGAGCAGCGCATCCGGCAGGCGGCCCGCAACGTCCGTCGTTTCTTCGACGGCGGCGACAAGACCCTGCACAACGTCGTGCCCATGGCCCGCGTCGGCTGAGGCGCCGCCCGGCGAACCGAGATCCGGTTCGTCACGAGCGAGCGCGGTGTCGCCAAGATCTGAAGCCGCCGTCCCGGTGCCACCGGGGCGGCGGCTTCTGTCGTCGATAGCCGAGGCTCGGTATCGGGCGCGCGGGTCTGCTTTCGACCCATGCAGGACGCTCCTTAGCTCCCAGAAACTTCCGGAAGCGGACGTTCGCCCTTCGTTGAGGCCGGTGCCGAAAGTCACGCCCTCAAGTCGTTTGTCATTTTTTGCCGAAGTGGCGCTCATACTCGGTCGATGTCGCCGACCGAAGGGTGCGAGATTGAAGATTGTTCTCGTCAACGTGCCTCATCCGGCCATCGGCAGCCGCATTCCCAAGGAGCAGCTGCCTCCCTTCGGTCTGCTCTGCATCGGCGGCCCCCTCATTGATGACGGGCACGAGGTCGAGTTGATCGATGCGGAACTCGGTCCCATCGAACTCACGGACCTGACGACGACGATCATCTCGCGGAAGCCGGAAGCCGTCTTGTTCGGCCATTCAGGTTCGTCGTCGGGCCACCCTATCATCGCTCAAGTATCCGCCGCCGTTGCTCAGGCCCTGCCCAATGTCGCGATCATCTACGGCGGCGTTCATCCAACCTATTTTTGGCGGGAGATCCTCGCGCAAGAACCACATGTCCGGGCAATCGTGCGGGGAGAAGGCGAAGAGACCGCACGACGTCTCATGCGGGCGATCGATCTGGATCATTCTCTGAGCGACATCGACGGTATCGCCTTCATCCGCGACGGGAAGCCTGTTGCAACAAGTGCGGCAACCGTAATCATCGATCTCGATGCTTATCGCGTTGGATGGGAGCTTATAGACCATGCGCGTTACAGTTATTGGGGTGGCAAGCGCGCGGTCGTGATCCAATTTTCTCGCGGCTGTCCGCATCTCTGCAACTACTGTGGCCAACGGGGCTTCTGGACACGTTGGCGTCATCGCGATCCTGTGCGGCTTGCGAAGGAAATCGCCCGCTTGCACCGTGACCATGCTGTCGAGGTCTTCAATTTCGCTGACGAAAATCCCAGCGCCGGTCGCAAGCCCTGGCGAGCCCTCCTCGAAGCCCTGATCGAGGAAGATATTTCGGTCACTTTGGTGGGCTCGACCCGCGCTGATGACATCGTGCGCGATGCCGATATTCTTCACCTTTACAAGAAGGCTGGCTTTGAACGCTTCCTCATGGGAATGGAGAATACCGACGCGGCGACGTTGAAACTGATCCGGAAGGGAGGCGCAATTGCCAGTGACCGCGAGGCCATTCGCCTCCTGCGGCAGCACGGCATCCTTTCAATGGCAACGTGGGTTGCCGGCTTCGATGATCAGACCGACTCAGATCTGTTGCGCGGGCTTCGCCAGCTCATCTCATACGACGCGGACCAGATCCAGGCACTTTATGTGACGCCGCATCGTTGGACCCCTTACTATCGTCTCGCGCAAAACCGTCTCGTTGTGCAGCAAGATTTGACGAAATGGGATTACAAGCATCAAGTCTTAGGCATGTCTCGTATGTCGCCGGTCCGTCTCTTTGCTTGGGTCAAATTGATCGAAGCCGCCGCGCAGCTTCGCCCCAGAGCGCTTATGAGGTGGATCTGGCACCCGGATCCGAAGATACGGCACGCAATCCGCTGGTACTATCGAATGGGTCGTCGAGTGTGGATCCACGAAATAGCGGCGTTTATATTCCTGGACCACGCTCGAGCTGACGGCCGAACAGTCTTCGATCATCTCGGCGCGGCACACGACCACGAGGAAGAGGCTTCCAGTGCGGCCCGTTCGCCGAAGCCTCACCTGATCGGAGCTACGACGCACGGCACTGTTGGTGCCCCTTAATCGAAGGCCACGTTCTGCCAGGCCCGTCCAGCTCACGCCCCCGAGTATGAGTTTCGCGTCCGGAGCGGCGACATCAGCCCCGGTTGCGATTGATGGACCCTGTGGTCTCGGGAGGCGTGCCAGGGCCCGCCTCCTTCAGGGCTCGTCGGCTACGGCTTGTTGGCGGGAGCCGGATTTGTCGTCGTCGCCGGCGGCGCGGGGTTTGCCGGC
Source organism: Methylobacterium sp. FW102-HT35C08 (assembly GCF_058790235.1). Lineage (NCBI taxonomy): Bacteria > Pseudomonadati > Pseudomonadota > Alphaproteobacteria > Hyphomicrobiales > Methylobacteriaceae > Methylobacterium > Methylobacterium sp. FW102-HT35C08. The sequence goes on from NZ_JBYTCL010000002.1 coordinate 5,823,401, forward strand.
GCAGTGCTGGCAGAGGGCGGAGGAGGCGCGGGATTCTCAGCCTTCTTCTCGTCTTTGCAAGCCGTGAGCGCGAGCAAGCCGACGAGTGGCAGCAGATAGCGAATACGCATGGGCGTTCCTCTTGTTTGGCCAGTGTAGGCGGTGAGGAACGTCATCCGACCGCTATTCGATCCGCCGCGCCGCGTGTCGATCACTGCTTCTCTGCAGCCAGGACCGCCGCCACGATCGCGTTGGCTTGTCTGTGACCCATCCCGTGTTCGGTCTTCAACATCGCGACCAGGTCCATGTGCTTGGACGGAAGCTTGTCGCGCACGCGTTGCAGCCACTCGCCGATGGGGCGTCCGTAGGTCTTCTCGATGGATGGGAAGTACGACGCCAGTCCCTTGGTGGCTTCAGCAGACATGGCGAGCATCCTCCGGACGGTGGCGTCGGGCGGCGGTTCGATCCTGCGGTCGTTCACAGTGCGAGGCACTTTACCGGTTGATGCAGGCCGCGCGTCAAGACCCGCTCGGAGGCAGGCCGTCGCCGGAAGATTCAATTGCCAAACAGATCCGGTGCGCCCGACACGGCCGCGTCCCAGGCGACCGACCTTGCCACCGGCAGTCCGGTCCGGATTGTTGCCGCGGGGCGACAGGCCTCGCCAAAGGCAACCAGGTCCTGCGCCGACGCTTGTCAGGGCGGATTGCGATGGCCAGGGTCAGCCGCGGGGGTCTTCCCGCGTCCCGAGAGCCGCATGCGCCGCCTGAACCTGATCGCCGCCCTGCTGCTTGCCGCCGCGGCCTCGGCCTGCGCGCCGAACCCGATCATCGCCCGGGATCCGGTGCCCGCCCCGGGGCCGGCGGACGTGTACGCGTGCGACTCGAAGCCGTTGCCGCTCAACACCTTCATGACGGATTGCCGTCCCGTGCCGGCGAGCCCGCAGGTGGTCCTGCGCGCCCGCGGCTGATCCGGTCCGGCGTTTCGGTAACCGGTCGGCTTGGACAGGCCGGACAATCCGCCCGCGATCAGCTAGAGTGTAGGCCAGTTGCCGGCCCGGCCGGCCCCCGTGACGGAGCATCGCGTGAGCACCAAGACCCTGATCCTCGCCGGACTGCTCGCCCTCGGGGCGGGGCAGGGCGCCTCTGCGTCGGACGCGGCCTACCCGACCGCGCCCTACCAGCCGCGGGCCTTCGTGTTCACCGCCCCGAACGGTCCGACGGTCCTCCGGACGGAGGGCTGCTGCCAGGTGATCGTGCCGCCGGGACGCCCTGACCTCGCCGTCCCGCCAGTGCCGGTGGCCGAGGTGATGAACGGCGGCGGCTTCGGCTATACCGGCTTCGACTATTTCAGCGACCAGATCACCGAAGGCCGCTTCGGCGCGCGCAAGCGTCCGAAGGAGTACGTGATCGCGCCCGCCTACATCATCCCGCCGCGGTATTGAGCCGCCACAAGGCGCCCGCGGGACGCGAAATCCGCCCGGGCGTCTCAGGTCGGCGCGCGGTTGTCCCTTCGAACGGGCACCCGCCCGTGGTGATGGCGACGCGGGGCCGCGGCGTTTACAGGCCGCGCCCCGGGGGCTATCACCCCGGCCCGACACGAACCATCTCTCTCCTACACCTCATTCCCGAAAAACCAGATGCGCGCCGAGATCGAGCAAGCCTCGGATGCCGCCAAGCAGTCTATAGGGCTGCTGAGGAGGCATCTTTGACTGGGATACAGTCGATAAACGCCTCGCGGAGCTGAACGCGGCTTCCGAGAACCCCGACCTCTGGAATGATGCCGAGGCCGCCCAGAAGGTCATGCGCGAGCGCCAGCAGCTCGACGAGGCCGTCACGGCGATCAAGAAGCTCGAGCGCGATCTTGAGGACGGCGCCACGCTGATCGAACTCGGCGAGATGGAGGGTGACGAATCCTCGATCCGCGAGGGCGAGGCGGCGATCCTGGCCGTCGAGAAGGAGGCCGCGAGCCGGCAGGTCGAGACGCTGCTGTCCGGCGAGGCCGACGGGTTCGACACCTATCTCGAGGTGCATGCCGGCGCCGGCGGGACCGAGAGCCAGGACTGGGCCAACATGCTTCAGCGCATGTATGCCCGCTGGGCCGAGCGCCGGAAGTACAAGGTCGAGGTCGTCGAGATGACCGACGGCGAAGAGGCCGGGATCAAGGGCGCCACGCTCCTGATCAAGGGCCACAACGCCTATGGCTGGCTCAAGACCGAGTCTGGCGTGCATCGTTTGGTGCGGATCTCACCCTACGATTCCAGCGCCCGGCGGCACACCAGTTTCGCCAGCGTCTGGGTCTACCCGGTGATCGACGACCGGATCGAGATCGAGATCAAGGAATCCGACTGCCGGATCGACACGTACCGGTCGTCCGGCGCCGGTGGCCAGCACGTCAACACCACCGACTCGGCGGTGCGCATCACCCACAATCCCACCGGGATCGTGGTGGCGTGCCAGCAGGAGCGCTCGCAGCACAAGAACCGGGCGACCGCCTGGAACATGCTCCGCGCCCGGCTCTACGAGGCCGAGCTGAAGAAGCGCGAGGAGAAGGCCAACGCCGAGGCCGCCTCCAAGACCGATATCGGTTGGGGCCACCAGATCCGGTCCTACGTTCTGCAGCCGTACCAGCTGGTGAAGGACCTGCGCACCGGCACCCAGTCCACCGATCCGGACGAGGTGCTCGACGGCGACCTCGATCCATTCATGGAGGCGTCGCTCGCTCAGCGAGTCTACGGCGGCGGCGAGGCGGTCGAGGATATCGACTGAGGCGGCAGCGAGGGCTGCCTCACCGTCATCACAAGCGCAGCGAAGCGACACAGGGCGGTGCGCCATCGATCAGCGTCGCGCTGTCTGGATTGCCTCGCTCCGCTCGCAAAGACGGTGGTGCCGATGGAAGCCCACCCTTCCGGGCACCCGAGGGTGAGAATGGGCAGCGCCCACCCCCGTCAAACACTTCTCAATAGCCCAGCGCCGCCCCGTCCTTGCGCGGGTCCGAGCCGGCCGCCAGCGTGCCGGCTTTGCGGTCGATCCAGATGATCTGTCCGCCGCCGAGCGGGAGCGGCGCGCGGATCGCCGGGTGGCCACGCTCGACCAGCCCCGCCATCACCGCGTCGGAGATCCCGCCCTCAATTTCGAGGCTGCCGCCATAGGCGAAGCTGCGCGGGGCATCGAGGGCCTCCTGCACGTCGAGGCCCCGGTCGAGCAGGCCGGAGAGCAGCTCGACATGGCCCATGGCCTGGTAGTGGCCGCCCATGACGCCGAACGGCGCGACGGCCTGCCCGTCCTTCATCAGCATGCCGGGGATGATCGTGTGCATCGGCCGCTTGCCCGGTCCGACGCTGTTCGGGTGGCCGCCCTCCGTGCGGAAGGACAGGCCGCGATTGTGCAGCAGCACGCCGCTCTCCGGCGCCAGGATGCCCGAGCCGAACCCCTGGAAGATCGAGTTGATCAGCGACAGCGCGTTGCCGTCCCGGTCGACCACGCAGAGATAGACCGTGTCCTTGTGAGCGCGGCCCTCGGCGACCTCCCGGGCGATCTCGGGATAGATCTCGGGCTCGCGGGCGCGGCCCATGTCGATCGCCCCGTGGGCCGCGGCCTTCCAGGCGTCGGAGAGCAGGTGCTCGATCGGGACGTTGGCGAGGGCGGCGTCCCCGAACAGGACGTCGCGATGGTGGTAGCCCTGCTTGCACACCTCGGCGAAGAGGTGGAGCCGGTCGAGGTCCGAGAGCGCGCCGACATCGTAGTGTGAGAGGACGTTGAGCATCATCAGCGCCGCCAGGCCCTGTCCCGCGGGCGGGCACTCGTACACGTCGTAGCCCTGGTAGCGGGTCGAGACCGGCACGACCACGTCGGGTCGGGCGGTGGCGAAGTCGTCCAGGGTGTGCAGGCCGCCGAGGGCATTCAGCCGGCTCACCATGTCCTCGGCGACCGGTCCCGTGTAGAAGGCGCCCGCACCCGCCTCGGCGATCGTCCGGAGCGTCGCCGCGAGCTTCGGCAGGCGGACGACGCTGCCGATTGCCGGCGGCTGGCCGCCGGGCAGGTAGGTCTCGGCGGCATGCGGATCCGCGGCAACGCGCTCGGCGCCGCGCAGCCAGTCCCAGCCCACGCGCTGCTGGACGACGAACCCGTCCTCCGCGTAGCGGATCGCCGGCTGGAGCAGCTCGCCGAGGGAGCGGGTGCCGTGCTCGCGCACCAGCAGCTCCCAGGCCGCGACCGCGCCCGGCACGGTCACGGCATGCGGCGAGGTCGGCGTGATGGTGACGCCGTGCTCGGCGTACCAGTCTGGCGTCGCGGCGGCGGGCGCCCGGCCCGAACCGTCGAGGGCGATGGGCTTCGTGGCGCCCGCAGGGGCGTAGAGGGCGAAGCAGTCGCCGCCGATGCCGGTCATCAGCGGATCGACCACGCACTGCACGGCGACCGCCGCGATGCCGGCATCCACGGCGTTGCCGCCAGAACGCAGCACCTCGATGGCGGCCAGCGTCGAGAGCGGGTGCGAGGTCGCGACGGCGGCGTTGGCGGCGTAGACCGGGGAGCGGCCGGGGGCGGAGAAGTCTCTCACGGGATGTCCTGTCGTTTCCGAGTCGTCCAGCGGATCCCCTCCCCCTTGCGGGGAGGGGTAGGGGTGGGGGTGCTTCAGGATCGAGCAGTGCGGTTCCTTCTGCGCCACCCCCACCTCCGGCTCCTCCCCGCAAGGGGGCGGAGAGGGGGCGTCCTACTCAACCAGCACTGCCGACTGGCAGCGCCACCCAGTGCCCCGGCGCCACCTCGGTGAGCGGCCCGTCGGGCGGCTGATCGTGGCCGGCGAGGTCCCGGGCGGCGAGGCGGGCGCGCTCCTCGGCCGGGTGCGGCACCGGCACCGCGGCGAGCAGACGGCGTGTGTAGGGGTGGCGCGGATCCTCGTAGAGGGCGTCGGCCTCGGCCAGCTCGACGATCCGCCCGCGCCAGAGAACCGCGACCCGGTGGCAGAGGTAGCGCACCATCCGCAGGTCGTGGGAGATGAACAGGTAGGACAGGCCCATCTCGTCCTGCAGGTCCTGCAGCAGGTTCACCACCTGCGCCTGGATCGAGACGTCCAGCGCCGCGATCGGCTCGTCGGCGACGATGAAACTGGGTTTTAGGGCGATCGCCCGGGCGATGCAGATGCGCTGCCGCTGGCCCCCCGAGAACTGGTGCGGGTAGCGGCCCATGAAGCGCGGATCGAGCCCGACCCGTTGGAACAGAGCCGCCACCGCCTCCCGACGCTCCGGGCCGCGCATGGCGCGCCGGTGCAGCTTGAACGCCTCCGCGACGTACTCGCCCGCGCTCATCCGCGGGTTGAGGGCGGCGTAGGGATCCTGGAACACGGTCTGGATCCGCGCTCGCATCTTCCGCATCGCCCCCGCGGAGAGCTTGGCGAGGTCGGTGCCCTCGAAGGCGATCGTGCCGGAGGTCGGCGGGTTGAGCATGGTCACGGCCCGGCCGATGGTCGACTTGCCGGAGCCGGATTCGCCGACGAGGCCCAGGGTCTCGCCGGGGCGGATGTCGAAGCTCACGCCCTCGACCGCGCGGAACACCGCGCTCTTGCCGCCCCACCAGGACCGGAGGGGATAGTGCTTGGACAGGTCGCGCACCGAGACGATCGGGTAATCCTGAACGCTCATCGGGCGGCCTCCGCGGCCAGAAGCGTCGGCAGGTCGTACCAAGCGGCGACGAGATGGCCAGGGGCGGCACCTGGGGCTTGGGCCAGGGGCGGCATCTCGGTCCGGCAGCGGGGTGTCGCGAAGGCATTGCGCGGTGCGAACGGGTCGCCCGGCGGGAGATGGCGCATGTCCGGCGGCGCGCCCTCGATCTGGTGCAGGCGGCGGCGCCCGGCTCGACCTCCGGAGAGGTCCGGCAGGGAGCGCAGCAGCCCGAGCGTGTAGGCGTTGCGTGGGTCCGAAAAGATGTCGTCGACCGGGCCGCGCTCCAGGATGCGGCCGGCATACATCACCTGAACGGTGTCGCTGATCCCCGCGACCACGCCGAGATCGTGGGTGATCCAGATGATCGCCATGCCGAGCTCGCGCTTCAGCTCCTGCACCAGGGCCACGATCTCGGCCTGGACGGTGACGTCGAGGGCGGTGGTCGCCTCGTCGGCGATCAGCAGCTTCGGCCGGCAGCTCAGGCCAATGGCAATCATCACCCGCTGGCGCTGGCCGCCGGAGAACTCATGCGGGTACTGGTCGAGGCGCGCGGCCGCGTTCGGGATACGCACGAGGTCGAGCAGCTCCTTGGCCCGGGCGCGGGCCGCGCGGGCGTCGAGGCCAAGATGGATGCGCAGCGGCTCGATGATCTGCGCCGCCACGGTCATGCCGGGGTTGAGCGAGCTCATCGGATCCTGGAACACGAAGCCGATCGCGCCGCCGCGGATCTTTCGGAGGTCCCGCTCCTTCAGGGCGAGCAGGTCGCGCCCCTCGAACAGCACCTGACCGCCTGTGATGCGGCCGGGCGGGCGCGGGATCAGGCCCAGCATGGCGAGCACGTGCACGCTCTTGCCGGAGCCGGACTCGCCGACGATGCCCAGCGTCTCGCCCTCGTGCAGGGTGTAGGAGACGCCGTTGACCGCGTGGACCGCGCCGCCGTCGGTGTCGAAGGCGACCGCCAGGTCGCGGACGTCGAGGAGGGGCTTCGTCATGTGCGCTGCCTCGGATCGAGGGCGTCCCGCAGGCCGTCGCCGAACAGGTTGAAGGCCAGCACGGCCAGGAAGATCGACAGGCCGGGCCAGATCGCCATCCAGGGGGCTTGGTCCATGAAGTTCTTGGCGGTGTTGAGCATCGCCCCCCAGGACGGCTCGGGCGGCTGCTGGCCGAGGCCGAGGAACGACAGGCTCGCCTCCGCGATGATAGCGGCCGCGATGGTCAGCGTCGCCTGGACGAGGATCGCCGGCACGATGTTGGGCAGGATGTGGACCCGGGCGATCCGCCAGGGCGGATTACCCATGGCGCGGGCCGCCTCCACGAACTCCTCCGCCGCCACGGCGCGCACCTGCGCCCGGGTCAGCCGGATGAAGGTCGAGGTCGCCGAGAGGCCGATGGCGATCATCGCGTTGACGAGGCTCGGACCGAGGAAGGCGGCCAGCGCGATCGCCAGGATCAGGAACGGGATCGCCAGCAGCGCGTCGGTCAGCCGGGAGATCGCGCCGTCGATCCAGCTGCCCGCGTAGCCGGCGAGCAATCCCAGGGGCAGGCCGAGGGACACCGCCAGCGCCACCGAGACGAGGCCGGCGCCGAGCGAGGCCCGCGCCCCGAAGATGATCCGCGAGAGCACGTCGCGCCCGACCTCGTCGCCGCCGAACGGGTGGACGAGGCTCGGCGCGCCGCGGACGTTGCCCCAGTCTGTGGCGGTAGGGTCGTAGGGGGCGATCCAGGGGGCGAAGACCGCCATCAGCACCAGCAGGCCGACGATGACGAGGCCCGCGACTGCGCTCTTGCGCGCGCGCAGGCGTCGCCAGAAGGCCGCAAGGGTGCCGGGCTCCTGGAGGACGACGTGGGCGGGGGTGCCGGACGGGGCGGCCTCCAGGCCGACGGCCTCGGCGCGGGCGATCTCGCTGCCGGTGCTCATGCCCGCCTCAGCTTCGGGTTCACGGCGGCCGAGAGCAGATCGGCGGCGAGGTTCAGGGCGATGTAGGTGGCGGCGGTGCAGATCACGACGCCCTGTACGGTGGCGAAGTCCCGGTTGAACACGGCATCGACCATCAGCTTGCCGAAGCCCGGCACGGAGAAGACCTGCTCGGTGAGCACCGCCCCCGACAGGAGCTGCCCGAATTCCAGCGCCCCGAGGGTGATGATCGGGATCGCGGCGTTGGGCAGCGCGTGCCGCAGGGTCACCCGCAGCGGGGAGACACCCTTGGCGCGGGCCGTGCGGACGTAGTCGGAGCCGAGCACGCCCAGCATCGCCGCGCGGGTGTGGCGCATCATCACCGCCGCGATGGCGTTGCCGAGCACGAAGGCCGGCATCACCATGGCGGCGAGGTTTTCGGACAGGCTCTCGAACGGCGAGACGTAGCCCGAGGCCGGCAGCCAGCCGAGCTCCACCGAGAACAGCAGGATCAGCAGGATCCCGAGCCAGAAGTTCGGCACCGACAGGCCCCAGAGGGCGATGCCGTTGGCGACCGTGTCGGCGGCCTGGCCGCGCTTGACCGCCGAGAGCACGCCCATGGGCACGCCGATGGCGAGCGCCACCAGCATGGCGAGGCAGGCGAGTTCGAGGGTCACCGGCAGCTTCTCGACGATCAGCTCGGAGACTGGCTTCTGCAGCCGGATCGACTCGCCGAGATCGCCCCGCAGCACGCCGCTGGCCCAGTAGGCGTAGCGCACCGGCAGGGGCTCATCGAGGTGGTACTTCTCGCGGATGAAGGCGATCACCTGCGGGTCGCGCTCCTCGCCGGTCAGCGCCGTGGCGACGTCGCCCGGCAGCAATTGCTGCAGGGCGAAGATGATCATCGAGGCGAGGATCAGTGTCGGGACCGCCAAGGCGAGGCGTCGGGCGAGAAAGCGCAACATCAGTTGAGCTTCAGGCCGGTGAAACGCACGAGCCCGTCCGGATAGGGCACGAAGCCCGTGAGCTTCTGGCTGTAGGCCCAGAGCAGCTTGCGGTGCAGGATGTAGATCCCGGGCCGGTCCGTCAGCACGTGATCGGCCAGCGCCTTCCAGGCTGCCTTGCGCTTGGCCGGATCGATCGTGCCGCGTTCGGCCTGGAGAGCCGCGTCGGCCTCCGGGCTGCAGTACTTCGGGTAGTTCAGCGCCGCCTTGCAGAACAGGAAGCTGAACGTGTTGCCGTCCGGATCCGAGCGGCCGCTCCAGGAATAGAGCTGCGCCTCGTAATTACCTTTGTCGGCGGCATCGAGCGCCGTGGTGAAGTCCACTGCCTGGATCTTCACGTCGAAGCCCGCTTCCTTGGTCATCGCCTGGATCACTTGGCCCACCTGCGGCGACTCGCTGTTGGCGTAGACGGTCAGCGTGATCTGCGGGTTCGGCTTCCCGGCCTCGGCCAGCAGCGCCTTGGCCTTGGCGACGTCCCGCTTCGGGATCGGGTACTCGCTGACGTAATTCGGGTTCTTCGGGTTGACCCACTGGTTCCCAGCCAGGAACTCGCCGTTGTAGACCACCTGATTGATGGCGTTGCGATCGATGGCGGCCTCGAAGGCGGCGCGCACCTTCGGGTCGGAGACCGGCGAGCCGGCCTTGTGGGGGTTGAACAGGATCTCCTGGAAGCCGAGCTCGGTGGTCGAGTCGAGCTTCAGCTTGGCGTCGCGCTTCACCTGCGCCACGTCGGTGGGGGCGAGCCGCTCCAGCAGGTCGAGCTGCCCCGCCCGCAGGTTGGTGAGCCGCACCGTCGCGTCGGGGATCGGCCGGAACTCGATGCGCTGGATGCTGATCGCGTCCTTGTTCCAGTAGTCGGCGAAACGCTCGACCACGATCCGGTCCTGAGGCACCCGCTCGACGAACTTGTACGGACCGGCGCAGACCGGCGCGGAGGCGAACTTGTCGCCCAGCCGTTCGGCGGCCTTGGGCGAGACCATCATGCCGGCCCGGTCGGTGAACTGCGCGAGCAGCGGCGCGAACGGCTGCTTCAGGTTGATGCGGAAAGTCAGGTCGTCGACGACATCCACGGAGTCGATCGGCGCGATCTCCGAGCGGCGCTGCGAGCCCGGCATCTTCATGTGGCGCTCAATCGAGAACTTGGCCGCCGCGGCGTCAAGCCTCTCGCCGTCGTGGAACAGCACGCCCGGGCGCAGGTGCATGGTCAGCGCCTTCTCGTCAGGCGAGAGTTCCCAGGAGGTCGCGAGCTGCGGCACCGGCTTCAGGTCGGGCCCGATATCCACGAGCTTGTCGCAGAGCGCGGCGAACACCATCCGGCTCGCGAAGGTGCGGGCGAGCGTCGGGTCGAGGGCGTCTGGATCCTCCATCATGCCGTAGCGCAGGGTCTGCGCCGCGGCGGGCCCGGCGACAAGGGTTCCGGCGAGGAGGCAGGCGGCGAGACGCAACATGGGACCGGTCCGGATGCAGGCGCGAGGAGTAGGACGGGACCGGCGCGACCGATCCATGCGACGACGGGCAGTGTCGTACGCCGCCGTGGTATGCACAATCCCAAGGCAGTATCCATGCCAATCGGTCAATATGCATTTTGTATGCAATCAGATCGCCCGCGCCGCCGCTGCGGACGACCGCTGATGGCCTGCTTTCGCTGGGGTTCCGAATGGGCCCTCTGCCTACCGCCATCTGAAGAACAGCGTGCACGAGACAGAAGATCAGTTCAATTTTACAGACCCCATGAATGTCTCGTCAGGCTGATCCATCGCACAACGCAGCCATGTTTCGGGTACGGCGTTGAAGGGCATGAATGGCCAACGACACCACGTCATCTTGCCTGCCCTGTGCTGGAATCAGCGCCGCCGGGATTTCTACGCCATCACAACGGACGTCTCGACCGAGGGCATCCGCTTCCGATCCTCATCCCGGCTGAGCCCCGGCGAGGATCTCACCTGCAGCATTCGTCACATCGGCCTTCTCGAGGCGCGGATCGACCGGGCGGTCGGTGAGGAATTCACCGTCTCGGTCCGGGGCGGCCGCTCGGCGTTGACGGATCTGGCCCGCCAGTTCGTCGCGCTGTCGCGAGCTCAGGATCTGCGGCCCGAGGTGGTGCGCGTCCATCACCGCATCGTGCCTAAGCAGAAGATCGTCCAGGTCACACTGGATGGCGGCCTTGGCGTCTCGGGTCACGTGCTCAACATCTCGGCCTCCGGCGTCGCGCTGCTGGTTGAGCAATCGCTCGAGATCGGCGCAACAATCCAGGTCGGGCGGAAGCTTGCCCGGGTAATGCGTCACTTTACGCATGGAATCGGCGCCGCCTTCCTGGAGCCGTTCGAGCCGAGCGCGGTCCACGAGGCGATGACGTTGTAGCGGCGCGGGCGACCCTCGCACCGGCGCGGAAACGGCGCTACATCTGCCCGGGACCAGCGAAGGATCTCCCATGAAGCGCCTGCTCAAAGCTCGACTCGCCGTTCCTCTGGCTGCGCTCCCGACCGCGCTCGCGCTGCTGCCGCAGGCGGCGCTCGCGCATCCGGGCCACGGCGTCACCAGCGGTGCGGAAGCCGGGTTCCTGCACCCGCTGATGGGCGCCGACCACATCCTGGCAATGGTCGCGGTCGGCCTGCTGGCGGCGCTGCGGGGCGGGCGGGCGCTCTGGGCCCTGCCGCTAGCGTTCCTGGCGCTGATGAGCGCGGGAGCCGGGCTCGGCATGGCCGGGATCGCGCTGCCCTATGCGGAGACCGGGATTGCGCTCTCGATCGTCGTCTTCGGCCTCGCGGCCATCGTCGGCCTGCGGGCGCCAGTTGCCCTGCTCGCCGCGCTGGTCGGGGTGTTCGCGGTGTTCCACGGCTACGCCCACGGTACCGAGACGCCGGAGACCGCCTCCGGCCTGTCCTTCGGGCTGGGCTTCCTGGCGGCCACGGCCCTTCTCCACGCGGCCGGCATCGGCCTCGGGATCGGCGCGGCACGCCTCGGCGCCGGCCGCACCGCGCCGGCCCTCGGCGCCGGCGTCGCCGCTTTCGGGCTCGCCATGCTGGCGCTTCCCGCCTGAGCGCGGTCGCCGACACCCCTGCGGAGCGCACACCGCGTCTGAGCATCCGCATCGATTTCGGGCCCGGGCACCGTCTCGGGCCCGGCAAGGTCCGCCTTCTGGAGCTGATCGCCGAGCACGGCTCGATCTCGGCTGCGGGCCGGGCGCTGGGCATGTCGTACCGGCGGGCTTGGCTCCTCGTGGAAGCCATGAACACCGGTTTCGGACGCCCTGTCGTCGAGGCGCAGACTGGCGGTCGGACCGGGGGCGGCGCCCGGCTCTCGGCGTTCGGCGGCGCGGTGGTGGCGCAGTACCGGGCCCTCGAGGCGGCCGCGGAGGCGTCGGCCGCGCCGTTCCTGGCAAGGCTCCGGCAGCCCGGCTGAGCGTCCGTCCCCCTGAACCGGTCGCGATGTCACAGGGCCGCCGGGGCTGACGCCGGCGCTTCCCGCCCCAGGTCCCGCCCGCCGCGCCAATCCGGCCGGCGAAGGGATCCCATGATGTCGAAACTCTTTATGCTCGCCATGGCGGGCCTGCTCACCGCCGCGACCGGAGCGCAGGCCGCCGCGAAGGTCGAGCGCCTGCGCGGAACGATCGAAGCGCCCGACGGCAACGGCTTCATGCTGAAGACGGCCGACGGCAAGTCCGAGCGGATCGCGCTTGCCTCGGACGCCAAGGTCTCATGGGTCGTGCCGGCCCAGCTGGACCAGATCAAGGACGGCGTGTTCATCGGCACCGCCACGAAGGGGGAGCCTCCGGTGGCGCTGGAGGTCGTGCTGTTCCCCGAGGCGATGCGCGGCACCGGGGAGGGGCACTACGATTGGGACATGATCCCCGATCGGACGGCCGGCGGCTCCCAGGTCAAGAGCGCCATGACCAACGGCACCGTCACGGCTGCACCGGCCTCCACTGCACCGGACGCCCCCCGGGTGAAGAGCAGCATGACGAACGGAACCGTCAAGGCGAGCGGCGGCGGCGCGGAGCGGACATTGACGGTGGATTACGGCCAGGGCCAGTCCATCCAGATCCTGGTTCCGCCCCAGGCGCCGGTGGTGACCTTCGAGCCGGCCGACAAGGCCGCCCTAACCGCCGGCGCCAAAGCCTTCGTCGTGGTCGGGCGCGACACCGACGGCACGATCACGGCCCGCCGGGTGGCCGTTGGCAAGGACGGCCTGACGCCGCCGATGTGATCCGCCGCGGCTGTTGCTCGCGCGGGAGCCGCCCGCGAATCGCGCCCGGCCTGCCGGAAACGGGAGGCCGGGCTTTTCGTGACCAGAAACGCAGCAGAGACGCACTGCGAATTGGCATCCGGCTGCGGCGATTGGGGAATTGCCGGCTAACTCACCCCAAAATTGTTGCCAGGCGGCAACATCGCTTCGGAACAGCCAAGTCAGATCAGAATCCTCGTTGCCGGCCGAAACCCGTTCGCACATGGTGAGAGTGCACGGGGGCATCGCCAAGCGAGAGCCCGCAGGAGCCTGCCGCTCAAGACGCAGGCCAAACCTACAGAACGTGCGGCTAGACCCGGAAAACCGGGCACGTCCGCATCATCGGGTCTCGAAGCTTTGGAGATATCTATGAAGCTCTTGAAGAGCTCGCTGCTCGGGTCCGCAGCCGCATTCGCGGCCGTGGGTGCCGCGCACGCCGCCGATCTTCCGGTGAAGAAGGCGGTTCCGATCGAGTACGTCCGGGTCTGCACCGCCTACGGCGCCGGCTTCTTCTACATCCCCGGCACCGATACCTGCCTGCGCATCTCGGGCCGCGCCCGGTTCGAGGGTGGCTACCAGACCAGCTACTCGCGCCAGTACGGCAACAACATCGGCGACACGTCGGGCTACCAGGGCCGGATGCGCATCAACCTCGATGCCCGCACCCAGACCGCCTACGGCACCCTGCGCGCCTTCGTCCGCCTCGATGCCGGCGCCCGCACCGGCTACTCCGGCGTCGGCCAGTCCGGCACCCAGCAGCGCATCGGCCAGGCCTATGCCGGCATCGGGACCGACCAGTTCGGCCGCGACTCGCAGTACATGAACGTCGATAAGGCGTTCATCCAGTTCGCCGGCCTCACCGCCGGTCGCGCCTCCTCGTTCTTCGACTTCTACGCCCACGACTTCGAGATCGCCGGTGCCACTGCGGGCTCCGACATCTTCTCGACCAACCTGCTGGCCTACACGGCCACGATCGGCAACGGCCTGTCGGCCACGATCTCGATCGAAGATCCGGTCTTCCGCCGCACCCCGATCTTCTCGCCGTTCGGCGTCTCGCCGACCGTCTCCACCGGCAGCGCCTCGAACTTCGGCGTGACCGTCCAGCCGACGCCGATCTTCGTCGGTCCCGGCCGGTTCGGGCTGGTGGACAGCATCGAGAAGTCGCGCCTGCCCGACTTCGTCGGCGTCGTGCGCCTCGACCAGGCCTGGGGTTCGGCCCAGATCTCGGCCGCCACCCACGAGCTGAACGCCGGCAACCTGTCGAGCGCCGCCAATGCCGGCGGTCTCGGTGCCGGGCCCATCCTGGTGCCGGCGCACACCAAGAACGTTCAGGGTTGGGCAATCCAGGGCGGCGTGAAGATCAACACCCCGTTCATCGCCCCGGGCGACGCCCTCTACCTGCAGGGCGCCTACGGCGACGGCGCGCAGCTCTACACCGGCTACTCCAACTACACCGGCTCGTACATCCAGAGCACGACCACCATCCAGGGCCAGAAGTTCGCTCAGTACTTCTCGGACGCGACGATCAACCCGTTCACCGGCCAGCTGCAGACCTCGCAGAGCTTCACCGCCGTCGCGTCGTACCTGCACTACTGGTCGCCGGAGTGGCGCTCGGCCGTCTTCGGCTCCTACGGCGAGCAGAGCTTCTCGCAGAGCGCGCGTGCGGCTCAGGGCGCGATCTACGGCCTCGTGAGCGGCATCACCGGCGCCCCCGCCTTCGGCACGAACGCCGTCGGCGTTCCGGGTACCCGGTTCTACCAGCTCAGCCAGGCGCTGCGCGACACCTACCAGTTCGTGGCGGGTGCCAGCCTCATCTGGTCGCCGGTCAAGGACCTCGATATCGGCGTGGAAGGCTTCTACACGCAGATCGGCCTGAAGAACGGCCGCGCGATCGACCTCGACAAGAACCCGGGCGCCTACAACCTCGTCTCCCAGATCAACAACGGCACCTACGTCCCGCGCACCGCCTCGCAGGACTCGGTCTCGCAGGTCCGCTTCCGCGTCCAGCGCGACTTCTGATCGACATTGCCGGGGCCGCGGCCCCGGCAGTTCCCGTGCTGCACGGACCTCAAGGCTCGGCTTCGGCCGGGCCTTTTTCTGTGCGCGCGGCCATTCGCAGGACGGCCCCCACCGACGCGATGCTGAGGACCGAGCCTGCGCATCGGGCGGCTTCGGTGGGCCGTGACCGTGTCCCGGATGCCGGCCTCTGGCCGCCCGTTCCCGCTCGGCCGCCGAGCTGCCGCGCCTTGAGGCTGCGTCGCACCCGGATCGCGTAAAGCCGCATCCGTCGCGACCGCGTCGCGCCGAGCAGGCCTCGCCGTGCGGCCGCGGGAGCGAACCGGCCAATCTCGCCAGTTGCGGCGTCCAAGCCGAACGCGATCCGACCGGGTGCGCTTGGTCGCAGCCGCGCGATGCGCCCCGACCATCCCAATCGGAATCTATCGCGTCGGAGCGCCGAACGGTCCGCGATCGGGTTGGGGGTGTCGTGCTGATCGATTCGCCGATTCGGCTGGACTCGCGCCGAGTCGTCGTCCCGGCGTGGCACCGGGTGCCATATCCGCACCGCCCATCCCCGAAATCCGAGGCGCCGCGACCCGTCTCAGTGCCCATTTGTGCGCGATGGCGAAACGCCGCCACGGCTATCAAAATCTTCTATTATCAATCTCAATAATTCATAGATCGACGAACTATATTATTCGTATTATTTATAGTAAAACCCACAAGTTTTCAGGAAATTTCTGGCGATATAGCTCGATCTGTGGCTGTTGAGCAACATAAACAACAATGATAAACGCCGTACACGATTCATTGTTGATCGGATCGTGGTCGATCAAACACTGTGCCGCTGCAAACGGCATCTCGGACGCGAGAGGCATGACGATCGCATCAGATTTGATGTCGATCATTGTATAAAATGCCGTTCAAAGCACAATTGTGTTCAATGAATGGTGTCATCGGGTCTCGAAGCTTTGGAGATATCTATGAAGCTCTTGAAGAGCTCGCTGTTCGGGTCCGCAGCCGCGTTCGCGGTCGTGGGTGCCGCGCATGCCGTCGATCTTCCGGTCAAGAAGGCGGCTCCGATCGATTACGTCCGGGTCTGCACCGCCTACGGCGCCGGCTTCTTCTACATCCCCGGCACCGATACATGCCTGCGCGTCTCAGGGCGCGCCCGGTTCGAGGGTGGCTACAGGACCGTCTACACGCGTCAGGCCGGCACGAACGCGGGCGACGACGCGGGCTACCAGGGTCGGATGCGCATCAACCTCGATGCCCGCACCCAGACCGCCTACGGCACCCTGCGCGCCTTCGTCCGCCTCGATGCCGGTTCCCGCACCGGCTACGACCGCTCCGGCACTCAGGCGCGGATCGGGCAGGCCTACGATGCCACGGGCGTCGATCAGGCCGGCCACGCACAGCAATACGTGAACGTCGACAAGGCGTTCATCCAGTTCGCCGGCCTCACCGCCGGTCGCGCCTCTTCGTTCTTCGACTTCTACGCCCACGACTTCGAGATCGCCGGCGCCACGATGGGCTCGGATGTGTCGTCGACCAACCTGCTCGCCTACACGGCCACGATCGGCGACGGCCTGTCGGCGACGCTCTCGATCGAAGATCCGGTCTTCCGCCGCAGCCCGGTCTTCTCGCCGGCGGCGGGTACCGCGCCCGTTAGCCCCGTCTTCGTGGGCTACACCAACGGTGCTCCGTCCAGCTACAGCGCCATCGACGACATCCAGCGCGAGCGCCTGCCGGACTTCGTCGCCGCCCTGCGTGTCGACCAAGCCTGGGGTTCCGCGCAGATCTCGGCCGCGGCCCATGAGCTGAACACCGGAAACCTGACCACGGCCGCACCGCTGCCGGCTGCGAGCCGCGTGACCTCCGGCATCGCTCATACCAAGAGTGTCGAAGGCTGGGCGGTCCAAGGCGGCTTGAAGATCAACACGCCGTTCATCGCCCCCGGCGATGCCCTGTATCTTCAGAGCGCCTACGCGGATGGCGCCCAGATGTACACCGGCTACTGCGCCTTCACGGGCTGCTATACTCAGGTCAATACCCTAATCCAGCTTCAAAAGATCGGGCAGACCTTCGCGGATGCGACCATCAACCCGTTCACAGGCCAGCTGCAGACATCGACCAGCTTCTCGGCGGTTGCATCGTATCTGCACTACTGGTCGCCGGAATGGCGCTCCGCCATCTTCGGTGCCTACGGCGAGCAGGATTTCACCCGCAGCGCACGCCTAGCCCAGGGCCTGATCTTCAATGCCGTGAATCCGAACGGCGCCAACAGCTTCGGGTCCAACGGCGTCGGCGTGCCGGGCACGCGGTTCTACCAGCTGAGCCAAGCCCTGCGCGACACCTACCAGTTCGTGGCGGGCGGCAGCCTGATCTGGTCGCCGGTGCGCGACCTCGATATCGGTGTGGAGGCTCTGTACATGCAGGTCGGCGTGAAGAGCGGCCGCGCGATCGACCTCGACAAGAGCCCGACCGCCTACGCGAACGTCGCCGGCATCAACAACGGCACCTTCGTGCCGCGCACCGCGACGCAGGACTCGGTCTCGCAGGTCCGTCTCCGCGTGCAGCGCGACTTCTGATCCGCAACGCCGGCGCCGGAGCCTCAGCTCGGGTGCCGGCCCCTGTGCAGGATGACTTCGAAGCCCGGCTCCGTGCCGGGCTTTTTTTTGGCGTCGCGGCGTGACGCTGACCGGCTCTGATCCGGCGGCAGGAGGTATGCGCCCCGACCCTCAGCTGCTGGTCTCGTGCCCGCCCGATCAATTGCCGGCGTCTAGCGCCGCGCGAATCGCAGGCCGTCCACGTAGGCCGGAGCCCGGCGGAGGGCTGCCCAAATAGCCGAATGGTCGGCCAGCCGGTCGCAAATTCTGCCCGCTTCGGCCAAAAAGTGGCGCTTCCAAAACAACAATAAAAAAATACGAATGCGCCTTTATCCGAGATATTACCTGAAATACTGATCTATATCTATTGTATCTATCATTACAGCACCGATGATTTTACTTTTTTGAGTTACGGTAAATCTTGTTGTGCAGCTGCAACAAGATCGCGTCGAGTTCCATAAACGTCGCATTCTCCGTTGATGCTCCCGAAAAGGCATTGCAGCGTAAAGGAGAAGATGAATTCAGCCTAATGAAAGCAGAAAACATCTTCTGCAAGCAGGATGAGACGCGGAAAGATTTTATCAAAGCCGGACAACGTCTCGCGAAGCTGCTGTCATACTCGTAAGACCGGGGGTCACAATGCGTTTGTTCAAGCGTTTTCTGTTCGGGTCCGCCGCTGCCTTGGCGGTCGTGGGTGCTGCGCATGCCGCCGACCTGCCGGTCAAAAAGGCGGCTCCGATCAAGTACGTTCGGGTCTGCACCGCCTACGGCGCCGGCTTCTTCTACATCCCCGGCACCGACACCTGCCTGCGCATCTCGGGACGCGCCCGGTACGAGGGTGGCTATCAGACCAGCTACAGCCGGCAGGCGGCCAGCGGTGGCGACACGTCGGGCTACAGGGGTCAGCTCCGCATCAACCTCGATGCCCGCACGCAGACCGCCTACGGCACCCTGCGCGCCTTCGCCCGCCTCGAGGCCGCGTCGCGCACCGGCACCATCCATTCGGGCACGCAACTGCGCATCGGCCAAGCCTACGGTGCCGTCGGCGTGGACGAGCGGGGACGGTCGCAGCAATATGTGAACGTCGACAAGGCGTTCATCCAGTTCGCCGGGCTCACCGCCGGTCGCGCCTCCTCGTTCTTCGACTTCTACGCCCACGATTTCGAGTTCTACGGTGCCACCGCCGGCTCAGATAATTCGTCGACCAACCTGCTCGCCTACACGGCAACCTTCGGCGACGGCCTCTCGGCGACCCTGTCGATCGAGGATCCGGTCTTCACCCGTTCGCCGGTCTTCGCGCCGACCGGCAGCACCCCCGCAATTAGCCCCGTCTACGTTGGCTACGCCGACGGCATCCCGTCCCGCTTCGGCAACGTCGATAGCGTCCAGCGCTCGCGGCTTCCCGACTTCGTCGCCGCCCTGCGCGTCGATCAGGCCTGGGGCTCTGCCCAGCTCTCGGCCGCCACGCACGAGATCAACGTCGGTAACCTGAGCACCGCCGCGGTGGCGGGCGCGGGCGGCGTGCTTACCGGGATCCCGCACACCAACTCGGTCCAGGGCTGGGCCGTGCAGGGTGGCGTGAAGATCAATGCGCCCGTCATCAGCGCCGGCGACGCCCTCTACCTGCAGGGCGCGTATGCCAAGGGCGGGCAGATGTATATCGGATACTGCATGGTGGCCGGCTGCTACGCGCAGGCCAACAGCGGCTGGGACGGTCAGAAGTTCAACCAGTCCTTCGCCGACGCGACGATCAACCCGTTCACCGGACAAATCCAGACGTCTGCGGGCTTCTCGACGGTCGCCTCGTACCTGCATTACTGGTCGCCGGAATGGCGTTCGGTGCTGTTCGGGTCCTACGGCGAGCTGGACTTCACCCGGGGCGCCCGTCTCGCCCAGGGGGCGCTCTTCGGCCTGTTAAATCCGAACGGCGCCAACGCTTTCGGATCCAGCGCCGTCGGCGTACCTGGCACCCGCTTCTACCAGTTGAGCGAAGCACTGCGCGACACCTACCAGTTCGTGGTCGGCGCCAGCCTGATCTGGTCGCCGGTGAGCGATCTCGATATCGGCGTCGAGGCGTTCTACACGCAGGTCGGTGTGAAGAGTGGCCGTGTCATCGACTCCGACAAGAGCCCGACGGCCTACGCCAACGTCGCCGGGATCAACAGCGGCGCCTTCGTGCCACGCACCGCGACGCAGGATTCGCTGACGCAGGTTCGCTTCCGCGTCCAGCGCGACTTCTGATCCCTGCGCCGGCGCGGGGATTTTGTCTCGGCGCCGGCACATGACGTCGGGGGCCGGCCTCAAGCTGGGCCACTGGCAGCAGGTTGCACGCTCAAGGAAGCTGCGAACGTTGTGTCCGCAACTTTTAATCCCTGTTCACGGAACAGGTCGCGCGCTTTGTTCCCGGCTGCGCGTTGCCGCCCCCCGCCAGCGCTGATACGCCGAATGTCACTTTATCTCCGCCGCCCGAACGGGCCTTGACGGGCCGAGGCGGGTTTCGGCCGCCGCGAGACCGGGGTCGGGACGGCCGGCGCGCGGGCAGACATCCGGGGGGACGTCCATGACCAGCACCGCGTCGCCGAGGCCGATCCCAGCCCCGGTCGAGAGCCCGTCGTCCGAGGGGCGCGCGGCCCGGTTCTGGCCGGAGGGCTGGTGGCGCCTCATCGACCTCAAGATCGGCATCATACCGCTACCGATCTTCGCCGTTCTGGCGATCCTCATCGCCGTTCTGGTCCAGGAGGGCGAGATCAAGCCCGACGGCCCGACGATGATCGCCGTGCTGGTGATGGGCGGCTTCACCTGCGCGGAGATCGGCAAGCGGATCCCGATCCTGAAGAACATCGGCGCCGGCGCGATCTTCGCGACCTTTATCCCCTCGGCGCTGGTCTACTACGCGCTGGTGCCGCCGCAGATGGTGAAGGCGATCACCGATTTCACCAAATTCACCAACTTCCTCTACATCTACATCGCCACGATCATCGTCGGCTCGATCCTCGGCATGGACCGCGAGGTCCTGATCAAGGGGTTCCTCAAGATCTTCGCGCCGCTCGCGCTCGGATCGGTGGCGGCGGCCCTCGTCGGCACGCTGGTCGGCACGCTGCTCGGTCTCGGCCCCTACAAGACGTTCTTCTTCATCGTCGTGCCGATCATGGCGGGCGGCGTCGGCGAGGGGGCGATCCCGCTCTCCATCGGCTACGCGGCGATTCTGGGGATGCAGCAGGGCGTGGTCTTCGCCCAGGTGCTGCCGCCGGTGATGCTGGGCTCCCTCACGGCCATCATCCTGTCGGGCACGCTCAACTCGGTCGGCAAACGCTACCCGCACCTCACCGGCGAGGGGCGGCTCCAGCCCGACTCGGACGGGATCAAGTCGAGCGACGCGCAGGCCAGGGCCGAGGCGGCCAAGGGACAGATTGATCCCGCCACGATCGGCGCGGCCGGGCTCACGGCGATCACCCTCTACCTGCTCGGCGTGATGGCCCACCACCTCGTCGGCCTGCCGGCGCCGGTGGCGATGCTGTTCCTCGCCGTGTTCGCCAAGCTCGCCAGCGCGGTGTCGCCCCATCTCCAGGCCGGCGGCTTCGTCGTCTACAAGTTCGTGCAGGTCTCGATGACCTACCCGCTGCTCTTCGCCATCGGCGTGGCGCTCACCCCTTGGCACGAGCTGATGGCCGCCTTCACGCTGGTGAACCTGATCACCATCGTGTCGACCGTGGTGACGCTGATGACCGTCGGCTTCTTCGTCGGGCGCTGGCTCGGCATGTACCCGATCGAGACCGCGATCGTGAACGCCTGCCACAGCGGCCAGGGCGGCACCGGCGACGTGGCGATCCTCACAGCGGCCAACCGCATGGCGCTGATGCCGTTCGCGCAGATCGCCACCCGGATCGGCGGTGCGCTGACCGTGACCGGCACGATCATCGCCATGAAGTGGATCGGTGCCTGAGCGGCACCCAGAGGGGATTGCGTCATGGCCGGAGATCCGGGGGCCGTCGAGGCCACGCTCAAGTCCAGGATCGGGGCGATCCTCCGCTCGACCAGCGGCAACTTCCTGGAGATGTTCGACTTCTTTCTGTTCGGGTTCTACGCCACGTATATCGCGCGGGCGTTCTTCCCGTCGGGCAACGAGACCACCGAGCTGCTCCTGACCTTCGGCACCTTCTGGCTCGGGGCGCTGATGCGGCCGCTCGGGGCGATCGTGCTGGGCGCCTATATCGACCGGATCGGCCGCCGGAAGGGCCTGATCATCACGCTCGCCATCATGGCGAGCGGCACCGTGCTCATCGCCTTCTGCCCGAGTTACGACACCATCGGCGTCGCCGCGCCGCTGATCGTGCTCGCCGGGCGCCTGCTGCAAGGCTTCTCGGCCGGCGTCGAGATCGGCGGCGTGTCGATCTACCTGTTCGAGATCGCCACACCAGGCCGGCGCGGCTTCTACACCTCGTTCCAGTCGGCGAGCCAGCAGGTGGCGATCATGTTCGCCGCCCTGATCGGCTACGGGCTGAACGCGTTCCTGACCAAGCAGCAGCTCGGTGATTTCGGCTGGCGCATCCCGTTCTTCATCGGCTGCCTGATCGTGCCCTTCATCTTCTTCATCCGGCGCTCGCTCCAGGAGACGCAGGAATTCGCCAAGCGGACCCGCCATCCGAGCACCCGCGAGATCCTGGCCACGGTGGCCGCCAACTGGCGGATCGTGCTGCTCGGCATGATGCTGACCACGATGACCACGGTGACGTTCTACATGATCACCGTCTACACCCCGACCTTCGGCAAGAACGTTCTCAAGCTCACCGAGACTGACAGCCTGATCGTGACGCTGTTCGTGGCGATCACCAACTTCATCTGGCTGCCCGTGGGCGGGGCCCTGTCGGACACGATCGGACGCAAGCCGGTGCTGCTGACGATCTCGACCCTGTCGCTGCTGACGACCTACCCCGCCCTGCACTGGCTCGTGGCCGACCCGACTTTCGGCAAGATGCTCGCCGTCGAGCTGTGGTTCTCGTTCTTCTTCGGCGTCTACAACGGCGCCATGGTGGTCTCGCTCTCCGAGGTGGTGCCCGCCCATGTCCGAGCGAGCGGCTTCTCGCTGGCCTACAGCCTCGCCACCGCGCTGTTCGGCACGGCCACACCGATGGTCTCGACCTACCTGATCCAGACGACCGGCGACCGGGCGGCGCCGAGCTACTGGCTGATGGCGGCTGCCGCCTGCGGCATCGTCGCGACGCTGGCGCTGTTCCGGAGCGGTCCGCGGGTCGAACGTGTCCCCGCCCACGCCTGAGGGCTGAGGCCGCTCAGGCCTCCTGCCAGATCCGTATCCGGGCCTTGAAGGCGGCCCGGATATGTGCCCGGGCGGCTGCCTCGGCGCCGTCCGCGTCATGAGCGCGGATCGCCGCCACGATGGCGGCGTGCTCGGCGAGGGATTCCGCAGCGCGATCAGGAGCGGCCAGCGTGGTGGCGCCCGGCAGCAGCACCAGCGACAGGCGCATCGTCTCCAGCGTGCCCTGCAGGAAACGGTTGCGCGCCGCCCCGTGGATCTGGCGGTGGAACTGGCGGTTGGTGCGCGCCAGCGCCGGTGCGTCCTCCAGCAATGTCCGGTCGCGGGCGACCATCTCCTCCAGGATCTCGGTCTCGACCGTGCTGGCATGGATCGCCGCGAGGCGTGCGGCGGTCCCTTCCAGCACCTCCCGCAGATCGTAGAGTTCGCTCACCTGACCGTAGTCGAGCTGCGCCACGCTGGCGCCCCGGTGCGGCTCGTGCGCGACAAGGCCCTGCGCCTCCAGACGACCGAGCGCCTCGCGCACCGGCGTGCGGCTGATCTGGAAGCGCTCGGCGAGCTCCGCCTCACGCAGCCGGCTCCCGGGGGCGAGCTCGCCCTCCTCGATCGCGCGCAGCAGCCGCTCATAGGCGCCGGCGCCGCTGGAGCGCTCCGCTTCGCTGGCCTTCATCCCGGCTCTCCTCAGCTTGGCCATAGCGCGAAACCGCGCGGTCCGAAATGCTTGCGACAGATTGCATGCACGCGTATACAATACGGAGGGAGCGGTTCGTGGAGAGGAGGCAGGCATGCAGCGTCCGGGTGATGATCATTGGGATGTGGTGGTGGTCGGGTCCGGCAACGCCGCCATGAGCGCCGGCCTCGCTGCTCTGGAGCGCGGCGCTTCGGTGCTGATGATCGAGAAGGCCGAGCAGGATCTGGCAGGCGGCAACACCGCCTACACGGCCGGCGCCATGCGCTTCGTCTACGAGGGTAACGACGACCTGATCCCTCTGCTGGTCGACCCCGAGGATTCGCGCCTGCCGCGGACCGATTTCGGCGCCTACACGGCGCAGAAGTTCGAGGAGGATCTGCTCGGCTTCAACGATGGCCGGCCGCTGTCGCGCGAGCAGCGCATCCTGATCGACGAGAGCGGCGCGGCTTTGCGCTGGCTCGCGACGCAGGGGGTGAAGTTCGAGCCGATCTATTCCCGGCAATCGTTCGAGAAGGACGGACGCTTCGTCTTCTGGGGTGGCCTGACGCTCGCCACCCACGACGAGGGTTTCGGCCTCGCCCGGACCGAGCTTGAAGCCTTCACCAAGGCTGGCGGTGAGATCCGCTACGGCTGTCCCGCCACCGGGCTCATTGTCGAGGACGGGCGCGTGGTCGGCGTGGAGACCCCGAAAGGCGTGTTCCGCGCCGCATCGGTGGTGCTCGCCTGCGGCGGTTTCGAGTCGAACGCCGCGTTGCGGACGCGCTTCATCGGCGCGGGCTGGGACAAGGCCCGGGTCCGCGGCACGCCGCACAATCAGGGCGACGGTCTCGAGATGGCGCTGGCCCTCGGAGCAAAGGCGCACGGCTTCTACGGCGGCTGCCACGCCACGCCGATGGATCTGCATATGCCGGAATACGGCAACCTCGAGTTGCCGCACGGCGAGCGCAAGCACTACCGGAAGATCTGCTACTTCCTGGGGCTCATGCTGAATGCGAAAGGCGAGCGGTTCGTCGACGAGGGCAAGAATTTTCGCAATTACACATACGCCCAGTTCGGCCGCTCGATCATGGAGCAACCCGGGCACGTGGCGTGGCAGATCTTCGACGCCAAGGTCGATCACCTGCTCTACAGCGAGTACCGGTTCCACGACGCGCATTTCGTCGAGGCCGACACCCTGGACGGGCTGCTCGACAAGCTCGACGGCATCGATCGCGGCGCGGCCAAGCAGACCATCACGGCATTCAACGCCGCCGTGGACGAGAGCGTGCCCTTCGACCCGACCGTCAAGGACGGGCGCGGCACTAAGGGGCTTCCTCTGCCGAAATCGAACTGGGCGCAGAAGATCGAGACGGGACCGTTCAAGGCCTACCCGGTTACCGGCGGGATCACGTTCACCTATGGCGGCGTCGAGGTTGGCGACGACGGCGGCGTGAAGCGCGAGGACGGAACCACGATCCCCGGGCTCTACGCGTGCGGCGAGATGGTCGGCGGCGTGTTCTTCAACGGCTACCCGGGCGGCTCGGGGCTGACCTCCGGCGTCGTGTTCGGCCGGCGGGCGGGCTACGGCGCTGCCGCAGGGGCGAAGGGCTGAACGGGAACACGGGCTTCAGCGCCACCAACCTTGCTCCGGCCCGCCTCCAAGGGGCCCGCTTCGCGGATGAAGCGATCCAGCCGGACCATTGTGCCCGCCGTCATTCCGGGGCGCCGCAGGCGAGCCCGGAATCCAGAACCGCCGACAGGGCAGTCTCGGGTCGCGGCGGCGTGTCTGGGTTCCGGGCTCCGCTTCGCGGTCCCGGAACGACGGGGCCCGCGGCACAGGGCGGCGCATGCCGAAGGCGTGACGCGCGCGTGGCGCCGCGACGGGCGCAGTCGGCCATCCGCCTTGATCCCGGCAGCGGCTCATCGCCCCCTGTCCGGAACATCGCCGCGGGCGTAGAAGCCTGACCATGTCCGCCAGACCGGCCGTCTTCACCATCTCCCGCGGCGTCCCGTTCCTGCCGACGCTCGCCGAGGCGCTGCTCTCCGGCCAGCTCGTCGGGCCGGTTGCGGATGACCCGTTGGCGCTTGCCGCCATCACCATCTACCTGCCGACCCGCCGCGCGGCGCGGGCGCTCAGCGCGATCCTGGCCGATCGGCTCGGCCGGGACGCGCCCGGGCAGGCCACCCTGCTGCCGCGGATGATCCCTCTCGGCGAGGCCGACGAGGCGGAGCTCGACCTCGCCGCCGAGCCGCTGCTGGAGGAGAATGCCGACCCGTTGAGCGTCCCGATGCCGGCGCTCGAGCGTCGGCTGATCCTCGCCCGCCTCGTCCAGGCCTGGGCCAAGACCGTCGACCGGACCCTGCTGCCGCTGGATGTTGAGGTGCCGTTCCTCGTGCCGTCCTCCCCCGCCGACGCGGTTGGGCTCGCCGGCGATCTCGAACGGCTTATGGACGCGCTCACCGTCGAGGGGCTGCCCTGGTCGGAGATCGGCGCCGCCGTCGAGGCCGAATATTCCCGCTACTTCGGCCTGACCCTCGACTTCGTGAAGATCGCCGCGGAGAACTGGCCGAAGCTCCTCGCCGAGCGCGGGCTGGCCGACCCGGTCGCCCGCGCGCGCGGCCTCGTGCTCGCCGAGGAGCGGCGCCTGTCGCGCAGCGCCACCCCGGACCCGGTGATCGTCGCCGGCTCGCTGGGCTCCGTGCCCGCCACGGCCCGGCTCATCGCCGCCGTTGCGAAGCTGCCCCGGGGCGCCGTGGTGCTGCCGGGCCTTGATCTGGACCTCGACGCTTCCGGCTGGGACAGCATCGACACCGGCGAGGGCTTCTCCCGCGTGATCGCCCACGGCCACCCGCAGGCGGTGCTGCACCGACTGCTCGGGCCTGAGAATCTCAACTTGAGCCGCACGGAGATCGTCGCCCTCGGCGAGCCCGATGCCGGTCAGGCCGCGCGAGCCGCGCTCCTGTCCCAGGCCCTGCGGCCGGCCGACACCACGGACGCCTGGGCCGCCCTCGACTCGGCCGGACGCGATACCATGGCCCGGCTCGGCCTCGACGGGCTTGCGCTCGCCGAGGCCGCCGATGAGCGCGAGGAGGCGCTGGTCGCGGCGCTGGCGTTGCGCGAGACGCTGCAGACGCCTGGCGCGACCGCGGCCCTGGTCACGCCCGACCGCGGACTCGCCGGCCGGGTCGCCGTCGAGCTGCTGCGCTGGGGCATCGTGGCGGAGGATTCCGCCGGATTGGCGCTGGCCGGAAGCCCGGCCGGGCGGCTCGCCCGGCTCGCGGCCGAGTTCGCTGCCGATCTGGCGCGCAACCAGGCCGATGCGATCCCGGCCCGGCTGATCGCGCTGCTCTCGCACCCGATGGTCCATCTCGGCCTGCCGCGCGCGGACGTGGTCCGGGGCGCCGCCGCCCTGGAGATCGGGCTGCTTCGCGGTCCGGTTCCGGCCCCGGGCTTCGACGGCCTGCGCAACGCCCTCGCCGCCGAGCAGGCCGGTCCGCCCGAGCATCGGCCCCGGGCCAAACGGCGCCTGAAGGACATCGACTGGGCGCTGGCGGCGGATCTGCTCGACCGGCTGGATCTGGTGTTCCGGGATTTCCCGGGGGCCGATGGCGCCGGGGATTGCGATCTCGTCACCACGGCCACCAGCCACCGGGTGGCCTGCGACCGGCTGATCGCCGGGCCGGAGGACGCGCCCGAGACCGAAACGGACGGATCCCTGTCCTGTCTGGACGCCCTGTTCGACGATCTGGAGATGGCCGAGCCCGGCCTGATGCCCGGGCGGTTCGACGACTACGCCACCTTCTTCACGTCGCTCGCCCGCGAGCGCAAAGTCGCCTGCACCGGCGACGCGCCGCATCCGCGGCTGCGCATCCTCGGCCTGCTGGAGGCGCGCCTGCTGTCGGTGGACCGGGTCGTGCTCGGCGGCCTCGACGAGGGCGTCTGGCCGGTGCGCACGCTGACCGACTCGTTCCTCAATCGGCCGATGCGCGAGCGCGTCGGCCTCAACCCGCCCGAGCGGCGGATCGGCCAGATGGCCCACGACTTCGTGCAGGCGCTCGGCTGCCGCGACGCGGTGATCACCCGGGCGCTGAAGCGCGAGGGCGCGCCGACCGTGCCGTCGCGGCTGATCCAGCGGCTGCGGGCGCTCGCGGGCGATCCCTGCTGGGAGACCGTCCTGGAGGCGGGGCGCCGGCTCACCGGTCTTGCGGCCCGGCTCGACGCGGCGCCGCCGGAGCCGCGGCTGAAGCGCCCGGCGCCGAAGCCGGACCCGGCCCTGTTCCCGCGCTCGCTCAGCGTCACCGAGATCGAGACGCTGGTGCGCGATCCCTACAGCATCTTCGCCCGCCACGTGCTCGGGCTCGACCCGCTCGACCCGCTGGCGGCGCCGCCGGGCGTCGCCACCCGCGGCTCGCTGGTACACGACGTCTTCGCGGAATTTGCCAGCCGCCATCCCAAGGACCTGCCGCCGGATTCGGCGGTGCGCCTGTTGAACCTCGCGGTGAACGCCTTCGCCGACATCGAGGCGGAGTATCCGAACCTCTACGCCGAGTGGTGGCCGCGCTACGAGCGCATGGCGACCGCGTATCTCGACTGGGAGGCGCAGCGCCGGCCTGGCCTGTCCCGGGTCTACCCGGAAGTCTCCGGGCGCTGGGTGATCCCGATGGGGCGGAAGACCTTCACGCTGCGCGCCCGCGCCGACCGGATCGAGCTGCGCGCCGACGGCACCGCCTGCATCGTCGATTACAAGACCGGCGCACCGCCCTCGGCGAAGATGATCTTCTCCGGGTTCTCGCCGCAGCTCACCCTGGAAGCCGCGATGCTGATGCACGGCGCCTTCGCGGATCTGCCGGCCGTGAAGGCGGTGCCGGACCTGCTCTACGTCCACGCCTCCGGCGGTCGGAAGCCGTTCCTGCCGATCCCCGTCAAGCCGCCCCGTGGCGAGGAGCGCGGCGTCGAGGCGATCGTCGCCGAGCATGCCGAGCGCCTGCGCGGGCTGGTGGCCCGGTTCATGACCGGAGAGGCCGCCTACACGGCGCGGCCCTATCCGCAATTTGCCAGCAAATACGGGTCCTACGACCATCTCGCCCGGGTGCGCGAATGGTCGTTGGCCGGGGAGGAGAGCGGGGAGTAATCCGCACAGCTCGGTGCCGGCTCATCCCACCCACGCCCTCATCCTGAGGTGCCCGCGACAGCGGGCCTCGAAGGAGACCTCCAGCGAGCCGCGCGATCTCTGGAGCCTTCCTTCGAGGCGGCTTCGCCGCACCTCAGGATGAGGTGATCTGGTGGGAGTCGCGTCCTCCGGGCCTTAGAAGAACGCCTGCAGCCCCGTCTGCGCCCGGCCCAGGATCAGGGCGTGGACGTCGTGGGTGCCCTCGTAGGTGTTCACCGTCTCGAGGTTCTGGGCGTGGCGCATCACGTGGTACTCGCCCATGATGCCGTTGCCGCCGTGCATGTCCCGGGCGGTACGGGCGATGTCCAGCGCCTTGCCGCAATTGTTGCGCTTGATGAGCGAGATCATCTCGGGCGCCATCCGGCCCTCGTCCATCAGCCGCCCGACCCGGAGCGAGGCCTGGAGGCCGAGGGCGATCTCGGTCTGCATGTCGGCGAGCTTCTTCTGGACGAGCTGGGTCTGCGCCAGGGGCCGACCGAACTGCTTGCGCTCCAGCGTGTAGTTGCGGGCGCGGTGCCAGCAATCCTCGGCGGCGCCCATCGCGCCCCACGAGATGCCGTAGCGCGCCCGGTTGAGGCAGCCGAACGGCCCCTTCAGCCCCGAGACGTTCGGCAGCAGCGCGTCCTCGCCGACCTCGACGCCCTGCATAACGATCTCGCCGGTGGTCGAGGCGCGCAGGGACAGCTTGCCCTTGAGCGTCGGCGCCGACAGGCCCTTCATGCCCTTCTCAAGGACGAAGCCCCGGATCGCGCCTTCGTGCGCGTCGGACTTCGCCCAGACCACGAAGACGTCGGCGAACGGCGCGTTGGAGATCCACATCTTGGCGCCCGAGATCCGGTAGCCGCCGTCGATCTTCTCGGCCTTGGTCTTCATGCCGGCCGGGTCCGAGCCGGCATCGGGCTCGGTGAGGCCGAAGCAGCCGATCCACTCGCCCGAGGCGAGCTTCGGCAGGAACTTCTTGCGCTGCTCCTCGGAGCCGTAGGCGTGGATCGGGTACATCACGAGGGAGGATTGGACGCTCATCATCGAGCGGTAGCCGGAATCCACCGCCTCGACCGCCCGGGCCACCAACCCATAGGCGACGTAGGAGGCGCCGGCGCAGCCATATTCCTCCGGCAGGGTCACCCCCAGGAGGCCGAGCTCGCCCATCTTCCGGAACAGGCCCGGATCGGTCTTCTCGGTGGCGTAGGCTTCGACGATGCCGGGCAGGAGCTGCTCCTGCGCGAAGCTCTGGGCCACGTCGCGGATCGCCCGCTCGTCCTCGGTGAGCTGGTCCTCCAGCAGGAAGGGATCGTCCCAGACGAAGCTCGCCGAGGCTGGGGCGGACGGGGAGGCGCTGCCCGGGGGGCGCATCGGAGCGTTCATGAAATTCCTCGCCTGCAGGGAAGCGCCGGTCTTCGAGGCCCGCGCGGTTGTCCCTACCCTAGACCCGCGCGGCGCGCGGTCCAACGCGCGCGGTGACGCCGGGGCGCTGCCGTCACGCCCGGCCGAGGAGCATGAGCCACGCCAGCGTAGTGAGCGGCGCCAGCAGGGTCGAGACCAGGACCGAGGCGGCCACCATCCCGGTCTCGGTCTTGTAGCGCACCGCCAGCAGATAGGCGTTGATCCCCACCGGCATGGCGGCGAACAGGGTCGCGACCCCCGCATAGGCGGGCGGCATCGCGAAGACATGGAAGGCCAGGATCCAGACCGCCAGCGGGTGCAGGAGGTTCTTCAGGAGCGCGATCACCAGGGCGCCCTTGAGGTCGAACAGCACCCGGTAGCGCTTCAGGCCGGCACCCAGCGCGACCAGCGCGCAGGTGGAGGCCGTCCCCGCGAAGGCATCGATCAGCGACTGGGCGATGCCGGTCGGTGCGAGGTTGAACCCTTTCATGCCCATGCCGATCAGGAGCGCCACGAAGATCGGGTTGCGCAGGAGCACGAGGGCGAGGCCCCGGATCCGCGCCAGGACCGGCAGGCCGGAATCGGACTCGATCAGGAAGGTGGCGCTGCCCATCATCAGCGGCAGATGGACCGCGAGCAGCATGAACAGCGGGAAGGCACCCTCCTCGCCGTAGGCCTGGAGGATCATCGGCACGCCGACGAACACGGTGTTCGACTGGCTCGCCGCGAAGCCGTGCAGGATCGCGCCCCGCCGCTCGATCCCGGCGCGCCGGCGCGCGATCAGCGTGCCGACGAACCAGGCGATGCCCGCGCCGCCGAAATACGCGACCCAGTAGGACCACGCCACGGTGCCGCTCATCCCGGGCTTCGTCAGCGTGGCGATGATCAGCGCCGGGACGGCCACCGCGAAGACGTATTCCGACAGGCCGTCGCTCACCTTGTCGGAGAGCAGCCCCGCGAGCGCCGCACCCCAGCCGATCAGGACGATCCCGAAGATCGGGGCGATGATGGCGAGGGCGTTCACGGATCCGGTCGGCGTGCGGAGGGCGGGAACGCAGCCCTTAGCACGTGACAGCGGCGTCCCGCGTCTGCACCGGGAGAATGGCTCGCCGGCTCCGGCCGCGGCGGCCTACTTGTTCTCCAGCACCTGAATCGGGTTGGTGCGCTGGCTCGCGGGCGGCTCGCGGGTGAGATTGGCGCCGCCCTCCTGCTGGGCCTTCACATCCCGCGGCGAGCCTGGGCCGCCCACCGCACGGCCGCCCTCGTTGCTCTGCGTCGGCACGGTCCCGGAGGCGAGTTCCAGGCAGGTCACCATTTCGACGTAGGACGGGAAGCCGCCGGCCTTGAACTGGTCCTGGCACTGACGCTTGGCGGCGGCGGTGTAGCTGCCCCAGTGCTGCTCGGCCTCCTTCTTGGCCTCGCGCTCCGAGCGGAGGCAGCCATCGTAGTTGGCTTGGTCGCTGATGGTCGTGTTGGTGACCTGCGCCGATCGGCAGGTCCGCTCGACGTCGAGGCTGGGCACCGCATCGGCGTGGGCCGCCGTCACGGCGAGGCCGAGGAGAGCGGCGGCGGGGAGGAGGGATCTCATCGGCGTGCGGTGCTCACAATAGCGGTTGCGCCCGCGAAGGGCATCGCCATCACAACGCGCCGTTCGCCGCTTTGGCACCGCCGGTCCATCGATGCCCTTAAGGTGCCTTTAAGCTGGGGGGCGTGGAGACCCCGCGCCGACCCGCTGGGCGTCGGCGCAGCGGAATTTTCACGTCGATGCCGAAACACCTTGCGTTATCGAACCCGAGCCGCCGCGGCCTGCTGTCGGCGGCCGCCTTCGGCGGCATGGGCCTGCTCGCGGGCCGCGCCCGGGCCGAGACCTTCGACTTCCACGTCCCGGGCGGCCCGAGCACCCGGCCGATGTCGGCCACCTACCCCGAGAAGGGGCGCATGATCGTCCAGCGCACGCGGCCGCCGTGGCTGGAGACGCCCTTCGAAGTCTTCGACACGGGCGTGTTCACGCCGAACGACCGGCACTTCGTGAGCTGGCACTGGGCCACGTTCCCGACCCGCGTCGACACCGACAGCTTCACCCTGAAGGTCCGGGGCCTCGTCGAGCGGCCGCAGGCGCTGTCGCTGCGGGAGCTGATCCGCGACCTGCCGCGCTTCGAGATCGCGGCGG
Organism: Methylobacterium sp. FW102-HT35C08; assembly: GCF_058790235.1. Taxonomy (NCBI): domain Bacteria; kingdom Pseudomonadati; phylum Pseudomonadota; class Alphaproteobacteria; order Hyphomicrobiales; family Methylobacteriaceae; genus Methylobacterium; species Methylobacterium sp. FW102-HT35C08. Next base: position 5,855,434 of record NZ_JBYTCL010000002.1, read on the forward strand.
TCAGCCAGTGCGCCGGCAATTCGCGCCTCTACGCCCAGCCCAGGGTCGCCGGCGCCCAGTGGGCCAACGGCTCGATGAGCAACGCCCTCTACACGGGCGTGCGCCTCAGGGACGTCCTGGACCGGGCCGGCGTGAAGGCCGGTGCCACCCATGTGCGCTTCGGCGGGCTCGACGAGCCGCTGCTGCCCGACGCGCCGAAATTCGTCAAAGCCCTGGACATCGACCATGCCCGCGACGGCGAGGTCATGCTGGCCTTCGCGATGAACGGCGCGCAGCTGCCGATGCTCAACGGCTCCCCGCTCAAGCTCGTCGTCCCCGGCTGGTGCGCCGTCTACTGGATCAAGATGCTCGACGACATCGAGGTGATGGATCACCCCGATCCGAGCGTCTGGACGACCCGGAGCTACCGCGTGCCGGACACGCCGCACCACACGATCGAGCCCGGACAGAAGGGCGTCGCCATGATCCCGATCACCCGGAACCTGCCCCGCTCGTTCGTGACCAACCTCAAGGCGGGCGACAGCGTCCCGGCCGGAGCGCCACAGACCGTGCGCGGCATCGCGTTCGGGGGCGACCGCGGCGTCGCTGCCGTGGACCTGTCCCTCGATCATGGCCGCACCTGGCAGCCCACGAATCTCGGCAAGGACGAGGGCACCTACGGCTTCCGGCAGTGGCAGACCACGATCAGCCTGCCCGAGCGCGGGGCGCACACCGTGATGGTCCGCTGCACCAACACCGACCGGGTGACGCAGCCGATGCAGCGTGTCTGGAACGCAGGCGGCTACATGACCAACCAGGTCGAAGCCCTCGACCTCGTGGCGGCTTGAGGAGCGAAACCATGCTGCGCCCCATCCGCGCTGCCGTTCTGGCTGTCCTGAGCCCGCTGGCGGTCGCCACGTCGGCCGCTCTGGCCGCCGCGCCGCTCGAGCTTCACCCGACGCCGGAGGTCGAGCTGCCCTTCGGCGACGCGCCGGGTTTTCCCGCCGGCACGGGCTCGGAGGTCATCGCGTCCAACTGCACGGCCTGCCACTCCGCCGACCACACCCTCAACCAGCCGTCGCTCTCCCGCGAGGAATGGCACACGGTCGTCGACAAGATGATCACCGCCTACAAGGCGCCGATCACGCCCGAGGACGCCAGGGTGATCGTTGACTACCTCGCCCGGGTCAAAGGCGAGCCGTAGCGGCGGGCGCGCATCGGGCGAGCCCGGCGTCGAAGACCGCGCTCGCCCGCAGCCCGGGCCCGTCGTTCCGCCCGTCGAGCCGCAGGCAGGCGCCGGACTGCTCAAGCGCCATGGTGACAATCGAGAGGCCGAGGCCGCTGCCGACCTTGGCGCGCCGGCTCCCGCGCACGAAGCGCCGGACCACCAGGGCCCGCTCCGCCTCAGCGATGCCGGGCCCCGCGTCGACGAGCGACAGGGTGGCGCTCCCATCCGCGCCGAGCGCGGCCTCCCATGTGACCGCGCCCGGCTCCGGGGTCATCAGCAGGGCGTTCTCCATCAGGTTGCGCATGGCGAGGTCGAACAGGTCCTCGTCCATGCGGATCTCGAGGGTCGCGAGGGCGGGCGCGAAGGCGACGCGCTCCGGCGCCGGCATATCGGCCATCCCGGCGAGCAGGTCGCGCAGCCGCTCCTCCACGGGGATCCAGGCGGTGGCGACCGACCGGACGCTGCTGTCGAGGCGCGAGAGCGTCAGAAGCTGCTGGACGAGGCGCGCCGACCGGTCGACCGCACCCAGGGTCTGGGCGAGGGCGGCGTCGCGCATGGCCGCATCCTGCGCCCCCATGGCAACCTGAACCTGGGTCTTGAGACCGGCCAGCGGCGTGCGCAGCTCGTGCGCCGCGTATGCGAGGAAGCTGCGCTCGTGGTCGCGCGCGGCCGCCACCTTGCCGAACAGCCGGTTCAGCGCATCGACCAGCGGGCGGATTTCCGAGGGCATCCGGCCGACCTCGACCCGCTCCAGGTTGTCGGCGTCCCGGGCGGCGAGGTCGCGGGTTGCATGGTTCAGCGGACGCAGTCCGCGGCCGACGCTAAACCAGATCAGCGGCGCCAGGATCGGCAGCACGCAGCCGGCGGTGAGCAGCAGGCTGCCGACGAGGCCGTGCTCCAGCTGTCGCCGCTGCGCGAGATTGTCGCCGACCAGGATGCGGAAGCCCTTGGCCGGATCGGACAGGGCGAACACCCGCCATGCCTGCCCGTCGATCACCCGGTTCGAGAAGCCGTCGCGCTGATCCGACAGCTTGGGATCGGGTGCGCCATCCGAGGCTCCGATGAGCCGTCCGTCCAACGACCAGATCTGGCAGCTGAGATGGCGGTCGTAGCTCACCATATGGGTCAGCGCGGCCTCGTCACCGTCCGCGCTTCCCGGCCGCCGCGCGGTCGCGGCCCGGGCCGGTGTGAACAGGCTGTCGACCATGCGGGCCGCTTCCATGAGGCGGCGGTCGAGGATGCTCTCGAACTGAGCGCGGCTGTCGACATAGGTCCAGACGATGGCGGCGAGCCAGACCAGCCCGGTGGCCGTGACCAGAGTTGCGAACAGGCGCATGCGCAGGGAGTTCACGCCCGGTCCTCCCGCATGCGGTACCCGAGGCCGCGCACGGTCTCGATCGCGTCGCGGCCGATCTTGGCGCGCAGATTGTGGACGTGCACTTCGAGGGCGTTGCTGCCGATCTCCTCGTTCCACCCGTACAGGCGCGCCTCGAGCTGGCTGCGCGACAGGACACGCCCCGGCCGCTCGATCAGCGCCTCCAGCAGCGCAAATTCGCGGCGCGACAGGGGGAGGGCGGCGCCCGCCCGGGTCACGGATTGGCGGCCGAGGTCGATCGTGAGACCGCGCCACGCGAAGGTCGGGGAGGCCCGCCCGGCCGACCGGCGGATCATCGCGCGCAGCCGGGCCGCGAGTTCGCCGAGGTCGAACGGCTTGCCCATGTAATCGTCCGCGCCCCAATCGAGTCCCGCGATGCGGTCGGCGACGGCGTCGATTGCGGTCAGGACCAGGACGGGGGTGGCGTCATCACGCGCACGAATATGCCTGAGGACATCCAATCCGGACCCATCGGGCAGCATGAGATCCAGGATCGCCGCGCTGTAGTTCGTCGCATCGAAGATCGCGACGGCATCTCCGCAGGTCGATACGCAATCGACTGTCATGCCATGCAGCGACAGGCCCGAGATCAGGCCATCCGCGAGCATCGGATCATCTTCGAGAACGAGGATGCGCAAAGGTCGCTCGCTTCAGCGTCGGGGTAGGGGCGTCATCGAAGCCGCGACGCGTCCCTAGAGCCGGCATGGGGCGACTTTGTGGGTTCTTGTTGGGAAATACAGGTGGCGATCGCAATCGCGGGGCTCGCACGGCAGTGAATAGCCTGACCGATCTATCATTCGCGGTCAGCAGCCGCCGGATCCCCTCAGGCCACCGCGTGCGCCGCCCGCAGCGCTTGATCCAGATCGCCGTACAGGTCGTCCGTGTCCTCGATGCCGGTCGACAGGCGCAGCAGGTCCGTCGGGCAGGGGCTGCCCGGGCCTTCCACCGAGGCGCGGTGCTCGATGAGGCTCTCGACGCCGCCGAGCGAGGTCGCGCGCTTCCAGAGCCGCACCCGCGCCGCCGTCGCGATGGCGCCGGCCTCGGCACCCGCGATCCGGATCGACAGCATGAAGCCGAACCCGTCGCGCATCTGCCTTCGGGCGACCGCGTACCCCGGATCGTCCGGCAGCCCCGGATACAGGACGCGGGTCACGTGCGGGTGCCCGCTCAGACGCTCGGCGAGCTTCAGGGCGCCTGCCGACTGTGCCGCCGCGCGCAGATGCAGGGTGCGGAGCGAGCGCATCAGCAGGTACGCCTCGAACGGCCCGAGGATGCCGCCGCTTCCGGCGCGGATACTCCGGATCCGCTCCCAGAACGTGTCGGCTTGCGCGCCCGCCAGCACGCCCGCCACCACGTCGGAATGGCCGTTCAGGATCTTGGTGGCCGAATGCATCACGATGTCGGCACCGAGTTCCAGCGGGCGCGTGTGCACCGGCGAGGCGGCCGTGGAATCGACGGCGAGCCGAGCCCCCGCCCCGTGGGCGATCTCGGCCGCGGCGGCGATGTCGGTCACCGTCCAGAGCGGATTGCCCGGGGTCTCGATCCACACGAGCTTGGTCCGGCCCGGCTCGATGGCGACCCGTAGGGCGTCCAGGTCGTCCGTCTCCACGAAGGTCAGCGTGATGCCGCGCCGGGGTGCCTCCTCCCGCAGCCAGCGCTTCAGCGCCCAGTACATGACAGTGCCGGCGACGACATGGTCCCCGGGTTCGAGGGCGCCGAACACCGCGGTCGCCGCCGCCATCCCGGACCCGAACAGCAACGCGCCGGCCACGGCGCCCTCCAGCATCGCCAGGACGGCTTCCGCCTCGCGCACCGTCGCGTTGTCCGGCCGTGCGTAGCAGTAGCCCGAGCTGTAGCCGTTGTCGGGATCGCGGATGAAGGTGGTGGAGACGTGGAGCGGCATCACCACCGCCCGGGTCTCGGGTTCGATCCGGCCCATCGCCTGGGCGGCAAGGCTCCGGCGGGTGACATCCGGCGCGGCCTCGCTTCGGCTATCCGACGGACCCTGCGGCGCGTTAGGCTGTGACATCTGGCGAATCTCGGCGGATGGAGACGGGCGCGTGCCACGGCGCGTGGGCCCCGGCAAGCCGCGCGCCCATGCGGCCTGGAGACGTACGACCATGACCGCCGCGACACAGGTCCCCGCAGGATCGCCCCTGCCGCGCTGGCTGCGCCTCGCCGCCGCGATCCTGCCGGTGGCGGCCACCGCAGCAATCGGCTCGGCCGCGACGCAGGCCGAGATCCCGGGCTGGTACGCAAGCCTGAACAAGCCGGACTTCAACCCGCCGAACTGGGTGTTCCCGGTGGCCTGGACGATCCTCTACACGATGATCGCGATTGCGCTCTGGCGGCTGCTCGGCGCCATGCCCCGCTCCGGGCCGAGCCGCAATGGCTGGTGGCTCGCGCTGGCCGCCTTCTTGGTCCAGATCGCGCTCAATGCCGCCTGGACACCGGTCTTCTTCACCGCCCACGCGATCGGGGCCGGCCTGATCGTTGTGGCGATGCTGCTGGTGATGGTGCTCTGGACCATCCGCCTGACCTGGCGGTTCGACCGGGTCGCGGCCTGGCTCCTCGTGCCCTACGCCGCCTGGGTCGCCTTCGCGACCCTGCTCAACGCCGCGATCCTCCGGATGAACTGAAGCCGGCTCCGCTCTTTCAGTTATGGCTTCGCTCCGCCCGCGAGGACGGCGGCGTCTCGCGGATTCAGGACGCGCCGCTCGGCTTCTCTTCGCCCGCCGGACGTCCATCGTCCCGCGCGCGGTGGAGCAGGAAGATCGCGAAGACCATCGTGACGATCAGGCCGGCCAGCACGCCGAGCTCGATCATCGAGGCCTGAAACAAAGCCTGCTTCTCGGGCGACCAGTCCTTGGCGTGGGTGATCTCGGAGGATTGCAGCGTGATCACCAGGACCCGCCGGATCGAGGCGATGAGCCCGACGATCAGGAACGGTTCGCAGGTCAGCGTGCCCGACCGCATCGAGACCCGCACCGTGTGAAGAATCTCGATCAGCATGAGCAGGAACAGCAGCCGGTCGATCACCTCCAGGATCTGCGCGGCGCCGCCGAGCGCCCGCATGGCTTCCAAGGTCAACCCGGCTGCGTCGACCAGCGCGATCAGCGCGGTGAGCGCCAGCAGGAGGCCGAGTGCCGCGTAGATGGCGTGTTCGGTGTGCAGGAAGATCGCGCTGGCGATCTTCGTCAGGCGTCCCTGTTCTTCTGAGTGATCCGACATCATTCCCCCCTGGAATATGCCGAAACGATCAGCTTCCAACGCGCGCGTCCAGCCCGGCTCCGCGCGTGGTCGATCAATCGCCAGCGATCGTGGCGTTACGCCGCTGTCCCGCCCGAACGATCCTCCATGCGATCCTCAATGGAAGAACGGCAGCGCGTGCGGTGCGAGGTAGCCGAAGCCGAGGAGCACCGCGCCTGCGAGCCCCAGGAAGCCGCCGGCGAAGACCAGCAGGGTGATGCCGGTGATCACCTCGGCCGAGGCCAGGACGATGCCGATCTGGAAGGCCGCCGAGGCCAGTTCGTAATGGTGGTAGCGCAGCAGCGACAGGTCGCGCCGCTCCTCCGAGGCCTTCGCCTTCGCGGTCAGCTCCTTGCGGCCCTCGCCTGTGGCGGGTTCGGATTCCCAGCGCGCCAGCGTCTTGGCCCATTCGGCGCGCTTGGCCGCGATCGCATCCTGGTTGGGGCCCGGCGGAACCAGCGCCAGCGCTTCGTCGGCGGTCTTGAGCACCGTCGAGCGGATCGTGCGCGCCTGGAAATAGGCCCACTGGTTCGCGGCCTCGACGTTCGCGCCGATTGACTCCGTCTGGGCCGCCTTGCCCAGGGTCTCGCTGAAGGCGAGGAACAGTGCCAGCACCGAGATCAGCAGCGCGACGCGCTTGTTCGAACCCTCGACCGCCCCGTGACCACCCGACATCGCTTCTCGTGTCCTCGTTCGATTCGCTGCCGGGAGTCACAGCCCATCGCGGCGTCGCGCGCAATGCGCACGGCGGATACACAGGGCTGAGAACCCGGGCCCGACCGCTTTGCCTGCTGGCGCTGCACGCACCGGGATCATCCCGCGGCCCGCTGCGCGGCCCCGGGATGACGGAACGGACGACATTCCGGCCGCTCCGTCCTACTCCGCGGCGATCCGCGGCGGCGCCGGATGCCCGTCATTGGCCGGATGGACCGAGTCGAAGTCGACCGCATCCTCCGGATCGTCGCGCTCGCCGACGAAGCGGCCGAACAGGCGCTTCATCAGGCGCGACAAGTCATCCATCAGCACGAAGATCGCCGGCACGAAGACCAGCGACAGCACCGTCGAGACGATCAGGCCGCCGATCACCGCCACCGCCATGGGCGCGCGGAACTCGCCGCCGATCCCGTAGGCCATCGCGGACGGCACCATGCCGGCCGCCATCGCGATCGTGGTCATCACGATCGGCCGCGCCCGCTTGCGGCCGGCATCGACGATGGCGGTGTTGCGGTCGACGCCGGCGTGGATCTGCTCGACGGCGAAATCCACCAGCATGATGGCGTTCTTGGTCACGACGCCCATCAGCATCAGGATGCCGATCACCACCGGCATCGAGATCGGCATGTGGCAGATCAGCAGCGCCAGGATCGCGCCGCCGATGGAGAGCGGCAGCGAGAACAGGATGGTCAGCGGCTGAAGAAAGTTTCCGAACAGCAGGATCAGGACGCCGAACACCATCATCAGGCCGGCGCCCATGGCGAGCGCGAAGCCCTCGAAGACCTCGCCCATCACCTCGGCGTCGCCGGTCTGGCTGATCGTCACACCGGGCGGCAGGTTCTTGGCGGCCGGCAGGTTCATCACCTGGCTGATCAGCTCGGCCAGCGCGTCGGTGCCCTGCATGTCGCCCTCGAGCGCGACGCGCACGGAACGGTCGTAACGGTCGATGCCGGCCGGGCCCTGGCCGAGGCTGATATCGGCGACGGTGGCGAGCGGAACGGCGGTCCCGCCCTTCACCGGGACCTTCAGGGTCTCGAGGTCGGAGAGCCGGCCGCGCAGGCTCTCTGGCAGCTGCACGCGGATCGGCACCTGCCGGTCGGTGGCGTTGAACTTGGCGAGGTTCATGCCGATGTCGCCGATCGTGCCGACCCGCACGGTCTCGGCGATGGTGTCGGTGGTGACGCCGAGATCGGCCGCCACCGCGGGCTTCGGCCGGATCCGGACCTCGGTCCGGTCCAGCGGCGCCGTCGACATGACGTTGACGAGGTGCGGGACCTGCTGGGCCTCGCGCTGCAGCTTGGCGGCGGTCTCGGCCACCACCGCCTTGTCGGGGCCGGCGATGATCAGGGCCAGATCGCGCTGACCGCCCTCGCGCAGTGCCCAGAAGCGCAGGTCCGGCTCTTCCCGAAGGATTGCCGCGACCTCCGCGTCGACCTGCTTTTGGGTCCTGTGGCGGGTGTTCTTGGGGACGAGGTTGATGGTGAGGCTCGCCAGCCGCACCTCCTTCTTGGCCGGCAATTGGCGGCCGCCATCCACGAACACGCTCTTCACCTCGGGCAGCGCGCGGATCTTCTCCTCGATGCGGTCTGTGACCCGGACCGTATCCGGAAGCCGGGCGCCCGGCGGGAGCTCGACCACGAACAGGGTGCGGGCCTGATCCTCGGCCGGCAGGAATCCCGCCGGCAGCAGCCCCGTGGAGGCGATGGAGGCGGCAAAGCACGCGATGCCGAGCACCAGCGTGATGAACTTGTGCCGCACGGACCACGCCACGAGCCGCGTGTAGCCGCGCATCACGAAGCCATCGCGCTCGTGATCCGGCCCGTGGTCGCGCAGGAAATAGGCGGCGAGCAGCGGCGTGATAAGCCGCGCCACGAGCAGCGACATGAATACCGCCGCCGCGATGGTCAGGCCGAACTGCTTGAAGTACTGGCCGGCGATCCCGCCCATGAACGAGACCGGCGAGAAGATCGCGATGATCGTCGCCGTGATGGCGATGACCGCGAGCCCGATCTCGTCGGCGGCCTCCAGCGACGCGCGATAGGGCGACTTCCCCATTCGCATGTGCCGGACGATGTTCTCGATCTCCACGATCGCGTCGTCCACCAGGATGCCGGTGACCAGCGTGATCGCGAGGAGGCTGACCGCGTTGAGCGAGAAGCCCAGCGCGCTCATCACCCAGAACGTCGGCAGCACCGAGAGCGGCAGCGCCACCGCGGCGATCAGCGTTGCGCGCCAGTCGCGCAAAAACAGCAGCACCACCACGACGGCGAGGGCCGCGCCCTCGATCAGGCCCATCATGGCCGAGTGGTAGTTGCCGATCGTGTTGTCGACGCTGGTGTCGATCAGGTCGAAGCGCACGTCGGGGTTCGCCGCGTGGAGCGCCGCGATCTTCTTGGCGACGCCTACCGAGACGTCGGCGTCGCTGGCGCCGCTGGCGCGGGAGATGGCGAAGGCGACCACCGGCTCGCCGTTGAAGCGCGCGAAGGTGCGAGGCTCCTCGGCGGTGTCCGACAGGGTGGCGAGCTCGTCGAGGCGGACCTTGCGGTTGCCCGGCACCACGATGGAGGTCTTGGCCAGCGTGTCGAGACTCGCCGAGGCGGCGAGCGCCCGGATCGACTGCTCCTGGCCGCCGACCTCGGCGCGGCCGCCGGCCATGTCGGCCGAGGTCAGGCGCAGCTGCCGGTTCACGTCCGCGGCCGTGATGCCGAGGGCGAGCAGCCGGTCGGGCTTGAGGGTGACGCGGATCTCGCGCGCGACGCCGCCGAGCCGCTCGACGCCGCCGACGCCCTTCACGCTCTGCAGGCCGCGGGCGACCACGTCGTCCACGAACCACGACAGGTCCTCAGGCGTCATGGCCGGCGCCGAGGCGCCGTAGACCATGATCGGCAGGCCGGCGATCTCGACGCGGGAGACAATCGGCTCGTCGATGGTGCGCGGCAGGTTCTGGCGGATCTTGGCGATGGCGTCCTTGACGTCGTTCGTCGCGCGATCCTGGTTCACCTCCAGGCGGAACTCGATCGTGGTGGTCGAGGTGCCTTCCGTAATCGTCGAGAGGATGTGCTTGACGCCCTTCACCCCGGCGACCGAATCCTCGACCCATTTGGTGACCTGGGTCTGCAACTCGGACGGGGCCGCGCCCGACTGCGTGATCGTCACGGAGACGATCGGGATGTCGATGTTCGGGAACCGCGTGATCGGCAGGGCGCGGAAGCTCACCAGCCCCAGGATCATCAGGACCAGGAACAGGACCACCGACGGCAGGGGCTTGCGGATCGCCCAGGCGGAGACGTTGAGGCGCATGGCCGGATCCTTCGACTCGTCCTACCGCGGGGCCGCGTCGGCGATCGGCGTGCTGGTGTTCGCCGGGACCGGGCGCACCCGGTCCCCGTCGCGCAGGAAGCTGCCGGCGCGGGCCACGATGCTCTCGCCGGCGGCGGCGCCGGAGCGGATCTCCGTGAAGCCCTCGGCGGAGAGTCCCGTCGTCACGGGCCGCGCTTGGACGCGCCCGTCCTTCACGACGAGGACGCTGGCGCGGCCGTCGGCGGCGTAGAGTAGGCTGGAGACCGGGACCGCGACGCCCGTGCGGCGCGCCACTTCCACGTTGCCGCGCGCGAAGGCGCCGATCCGCAGGACCGGATCGTCGCCGAGCCGGATGCGCACCTTGCCGAGTCGCGTCGCACGATCGACCTCCGGGTAGACCCGGCGCACCTTGCCGGCGAGGCGGCGGCCGTCATCGAGGTCGAGGCTCGCCGGGTTGCCGACCTGGATACGGGCCAGCGACGTCTCGGGCACCTCGCCCTCCAGCTCGATCTCGCCCCGGGCGATCAGCCGGAACAGCGGCTCTCCCACCGCGGTCGCGGTGGCGCCGATCCGGGCGGTGCGGCGATTGATGATCCCGGCCTCCGGCGCCCGGATGTCGGTGCGGGCACGCCGCAGGGCAATCTCGGAGCCGGCCGCCCGGGCGGTGGCGAGGTCGGCCTGGGCGGATTGCAGGCCGCCCCTGGCGGCGGCGAGGCGCCCTTCCGCCCCTTGCGCCGCCGAGACGCGCTGTTCCAGCACCGCCGCCGTGGCGTTGCCGGTCTTGGCGAGCGCCTGGGCCCGCTCCAGCGACTGCTTGGCTTCGACGTTGGCGGCCTCCGCCTGAACGATCTGGCTCTGAGCCTGGACGATCGCCGCCTCGGCCCGGGCGATCGCCGCCGCGTTCGAGGCCTCCTGGGTCGCGATCATCTCCAGCGACAGCCGGGCAAGCACCTGGCCCTTGCTGACGCGGTCGCCTTCCTCGACCAGCAGCTCGGTGATGCGCAGGCCCTCGACCTCCGGAGAAACCAGGATCTCGTCACGTGGAACCAGCGTCCCGGTGACCACCGCCCGCTCGACGATCTCGCGGCTATCGGCCGGTACGACGGTGACCGCGGGCGCAATGGCGGCGGCATCGGGAACGGAGGCGGTCTCGACGGCCTGGGCCGGTGCCGCGGCGAGCATCGCGAGCCCGCACAGGACGCTGAGGCGGGACGCGCGCCAACGGACGTACTTCACGACGGGGGCCTCGCGCTCGGTGCTGGATTGATGACGCACCTCTATCATTGTGCAGGCCGGCGTTTTCATGGCGCGTTGTCCTTCACGGAAGCCAGCATAGCGCCGCCGCACGTTCCCGTCGCCGGATGTCACGCCGCATGTCCCGGAACGGCGACGATGACCGCTCTTTGACTGTCCCGGCCTGCAACCGGCGGAGAATAGCGACGTTGTCTCCGCGATGGTCTTCTCAGGATGGGGGATGGATCGATGAGCATCTTTCAGATCAAGCAAAAGAAGAGTGGTGCGGTGCTCTGGACCGGCGCGGCCGACGACGAGCAGACGGCCCTGGACGCGATGGCGCGTGAAGCCGGATACCGCGACTTCTCCGCGATCCCGGACGCGATCCGGGCGGACGGGATCGAGGCGGCTAAGCTCGACCTGATCTCTTAACGATCCGTGCGTCGAAGCCGCATATCGGTTCGGCGCGCCTCGACGATGAAAGTCTCGGCCGATTGAGTCGGCCGGACCTGACGCGTCAGAGCGCGGACGACAGCGTTCGAGCGCGGCGTTCAACCAACCCCATACGACGCGGTCGGCGATAGCTTGTTCAGCGTGGCCAGTAGGGCGCGACATCGCCCGAGACTGCCGGCGTTCTTCTCATACTGGTCGAAGTGCCATTGCAGAAACGCCCGGTCGGGCGAATGGTCCAGCGCACAGACCCACTTCTTCCGATCGTGTACGTCCTCGCTCCCATTGCGACTCGACTACGGCTTCCAGCCGGTGGGGGTTAATGCCGAAATTCGGAGTGGCCTGCTCCGGCTTGAGCGCATTGCGGGCGCGCAAAGCAGCGTGCGGATGCCGCGTTCAGGTTCGCTCGAATGAAGCGGCCAGCGCATCGATCCCCGCCGCGCACTCGGCGACCGCGGTCGGACTATGCAAGCCGCCGATCACTGCCGGATCAAGTGCGAGTCCCGCCTGGATCAGGCCCGGCCATGCGGAGGCTTCAGGCCAGCCCTCCTGCACGACAGCGGCACCGAGTCGAGCCAGGGCTGCCGCCTTTTCGGTCTGCTCGCCGTAGGCCCGCGCCTCCGGCAGGCAGAGAAAGCGCTTGGCCTGCGCCGCAGCCAGCGACACGACCCCGTCGCCCCCGCCCCCGACCAGCAGGGCAGCCCGCGACACATGGGCCGCGACGTCGGGGACCCAGCCGTGCAGGTGCAGATTGTCGGGGATCGCGCCCGAGCCAGAGACCGGGCCCAGCACGTGCCAGGCTCGGTCGGGTACGGACCGCGCCGCCGCGGCCAGAGCGGGAACGGCGCCGCCCGCGCCGCCTTGGCCAAACACCACCACGATATCGCGGCTCGCCTCGGTGTTGGACAGGGTCGGTCCGGTGAGAAAACCCGCGTAGATTGTCTTGGCGCGAACCCACTCGGGCACGCCCCCGCCGTCCATCGCTTCGGGAAAGGGCGCGAGGAGGCGGCTGGCGCTGCGGAAGGCTTCGAGATGCGGCTGGTCGGTGCGGGTACCGGAGAGCCGCACCACCAAAGTCGGCACCGAGAGCAGGCGCGCGAACAGCGCCACCTCCACCGAGACATCGACCACGAGGAGCGCCGGATCGGTCCGCGCCACCCAGTCGGCGATGCGCGCCATCCTTGCGCGGAGGCCGGGATGGTTCAGAGGGGCGTAATGCAGCGCCTCCGGCCGGCCGGCCGCGCCGTCCCGTCCATCGAAGGCGGCATCGCCGAGCGGCCGGTCATCCGGCAGGTCGAGGATGGCGAGCCCGGTGGTGTCGAAGCCGGCGAGCGTGCCCAGGATCGTGCATGGGCGGGGCAGATGCGCCGCCACCGCCCGGGCCCGCTGGAGGTGGCCGGCGCCCTGGTGATGGACGTACCAGCCGATCCCCCGGGTCACGCGGCATCCCGCAGGGCGAGAGCCAGCGCGTCGAGATCGGCGATGGCCCGGTCGAGGGGGCATTCCCGCGCCGGTGCGGCGCGCGCTTGGAGGATTTGGTCGGCCCGCTCCACGAAAGCGATGTCGTTGGGACAGTCGCCGACAGCGGCGAGGTCGTCTGGGCCGAGGCCGAGGCGCGCGTAGGCGGCGGCACGGGCCGGAGGCTGGAGGTGGAACGCCCGGCGCAGGGCCGCCCGGCGCAGGATCAGCGTCTGCCAATGGGCCGCTTCCGGCAGCAGGTAGGCCTCACCGCCGATCGCCCGGGCGCGGCGGGCCATCTCGGTGGCCATGCCGCCCGAGACCCGGCCCTGGTGGCGGGACGAGACCATCACCCGCACCGCCGGGCAGTGACGCAGGCGGGCGCCGCGCGCGCGCAACAGCCCGACCAGGGCGTTGTCCTCGCCGCAGGGCAGGGGCGGCAGGCCGCCCACGGCCTGGTAGAGAGCCACTGGGACAGCGAGGCTCGCGCCGGTATGGTCGCCGTGGCGCGGCGCCGGATCGTGCGGCGGCGGATCGAGGATGTCTTCCAGCCGCCGGACGCCGGCCCAGTAACGCTCGATCCGGGCATGCAGCGCCGCGAGCGCCGGATCCGCCTCGCCGTCATCGTCGATGACGAGCCGGCCACCGACCACGTCGGCCGCCTCCAGCGCGCGGAGATTGGCTCCGACCCAGTCGGCCGGCAGGCGCGCATCGGCATCGCTGGTCAGCAGGATGCCGTCTGAGATCCCGTCCGCGGCGAGCCATTCGGCCCCGGCGTCGAGCGCCCTGCGCCGCGCGGTGCCGACATGCGCCTCCGCACCGGCAAGCCGCACCTCGATCAACCGGAGCGCGAGCGGCGCCAGGGCGCCGGACGCTTCGAGGGCGCGGATCGCCGCCACGGTCCCGTCGGTGCAGTTGTTAGCGAGGACCACGACCCGCAAGGCGCTCCGCAGCGGAATACAGTCTTGCTCGGCCAGGGAGGCGAGCAGCCGCGGCAGGCGGTCAGCCTCGTTCCGTGCCGGGATACAGACGGCGCAGGGCAGGGTGCGGTCCGCGTCGGCGCTCATGTCAGGCCCGCCGTCCGGCGATGCGCAGGGCCGGCCGCGCCCGCTCGGCGCAGCGCGCGATCACCGCCTCGTAGGCATCGAGGTACCGGTCGGTCATGGCGGCGGCATCGTAGAGCGCCTCGGCCCGATCGCGACAGGCGCGGCGCGACAGGCCGGCCGCCTCGCGGATCGCCACCGAGAGATCCTGTGCATCGTCCGGCCGGGCGAGGCGGCCGCACCGGGCGTCGAGGATATTCGGCATGGCACCCCGGCGGAAGGCGGCCACCGGCGTGCCGCAGGCGAGCGCCTCGGCCACGACGAGGCCGAAGGGCTCCTCCCAGCGCGGCGAGACGATCGCCACCCGGGCGCGCCCGAGATGATGTGCGAGATCCCGGTGCGAGAGATGCCCGAGATGCGTCAGGTCCGGGCCGAGGCGCGGCGCGATCTCGGCGGCCCAGTAGCCGGGGTTGAGCTTCGGGCCCGCGAAGGTCAGCGGCAGCCCGGCCGCGCGGGCGGCGTCGATGGCAAGGTGCAGCCCCTTCTCGGGCACGATCCGCCCGGACCAGAAGGCGAAGGCCGGATCGTCGGACCGTTCCGAGAACGCGAAGGTCGAGAGATCGACGCCGTTATCGACCACCTGTGCGCCCGGCACGAGCGAGGCCCATTCCTGCGCCAGCGAGGGCGAGACGGCCAGGAACGCCATGTCGGGATCGGCCTCGACCACCCCGGCCGTGAGGGCGTCGAACGGCGGCGTATGCAGCACCGTGACCCAGGGCAGGCCGAGCCGGGCACTCTCGCGCAAGGGCAGGGCGTGGAGGGAATTGTTGTGCACGAGGTCGAAGCCGCCGGCCGCGACCATATCCATCATCCGCCGGTAGGCATCGTGCTCGGCGCGGTCGATCGCGTCCTCGCGCTCCGGGTCAAGCAGCGCATCCCCGGTCGGATCGCAGAGCATCACCGGGTCCAGAGCCGGGTCTGACCCGCGGCTCGCGAACAGCGTCACCTCGTGCCCGTGCCGCTTCAGGGCGACGGTAAGGAGGTGCGTGTGCATCTCCAACCCGCCGGCATAGGGCTGACCGATCGGGTATTTCAGATGTGCGAGGACAGCGATCTTCACGCGCGCACCAAGTCCGGGAGGATGGGGAAATCTGCCGCCCACCGTGGCGCGAAAGGACTTCTTTCCGCGGCAAGCGTGGCAGGGATCATGCCGATTGTTTCTTCAACAAGCGTTGCGATGAGAGGACCTGAGCGACGACAAGCGCGACGCTTTCGTCTGTCCTAAGCGCGGCGGCCTGAACCGCTGATGATCAGATCCGCAGGGCGCGCGTTCACGCAGCGCTCGGTCCATCCCCGGATTGTGGATCGCGCCACCGCGGATGGGCGGCGCTCGCGGGCACGCGGCTCAACTGATAGGCTGCGCTTCAGACCGTCGGCCGGTATCCGCGCGCGGCGGATTAGGGGGCCATCGATGGATCTTCCGCTCGGGCTGAGCGTCTTCGCGGTCGGCGCCGCGGCGCTGGCGGTCATCACCCTGGCGGCCGGCGTGAAGATCGTGCCGCAGGGCTATGTCTTCACGGTGGAGCGCTTCGGTCGCTACGCGCGCAGCCTGGATGCCGGCCTGGGCTTGATCACGCCCTTCGTCGAGCGCGTCGGCCGGCGGGTCAACGTGATGGAGCAGGTGATCGACGTGCCGAGCCAGCAGGCCTTCACGCGCGACAATGCCGGCGTCACCATCGACGCGGTGGTCTTCTACCAAGTGCTCGACGCGGCACGGGCATCCTACGAGGTCTCGAACCTCGACCTTGCCGCCACGACCCTGACCATGACCAACATCCGAACCGTGGTCGGCTCGATGGATCTCGATCAATTGCTCGCCCATCGCGACGAGATCAACGAGCGCCTGCTCCGGGTCATGGATGCTGCGGCCTCGCCCTGGGGCGTCAAGATCAACCGCATCGAGATCAAGGACATCGTGCTGCCGCCCGATCTGGCGGGGGCCATGGCCCGGCAGATGAAGGCCGAGCGGGAGAAGCGCGCCTCGATCCTCGAGGCGGAGGGGCAGCGCGCCGCCGAGATCCTGAGGGCGGAGGGGCGCAAGCAATCGGCGATCCTTGAGGCGGAGGGCCGGCGGGAAGCGGCCTTCCGCGACGCCGAGGCACGCGAGCGCTCCGCCGAAGCCGAGGCGGCGGCGACCGGGATGGTCAGCCGGGCCATCGCCGAGGGTGATATCGCGGCGGCGAATTTCTTGGTGGCGGAGAAATACGTCGATGCCGTCCGCGCTATAGCCACCGCACCCAACCAGCGGGTCGTCGTGGTGCCGATCGAGGCGGCCGCGCTGGCCGGGACCCTCGGGGGCATCGGGGAGCTGACCCGCAGCGTGTTCGGCGACGGTGCGCCGCCGCGCCGCGCGGGAACCCCGCCCAACGTGGCGTCGCCACGGGCGTGATACCTATGACACTCACGTCCGTCCTCGGCGCCGTCGAGTCTGTCGGAGCTGCCTGGATCTGGGTGATCGCCGGCCTCGTCCTAGCGGCGGCCGAGATCCTGATTCCCGGCGTGTTCCTGATCTGGCTCGGCTTGGCGGCGCTCGCCACCGGGCTCTCCGCGGCCGCGATCTCGATGCCTTGGCAGGGCCAGACCCTGCTCTTCGCGGGGCTGGCCGTCATCCTGGTCGGGATCGCCAGCCGCCTGCACAGGCGCGGCGCGGGCGGGCCGGCGCTGAACCGTCCCGATCGGGGCCTGATCGGGCGGGAGGCCATCCTGGAGGAGCCGATAGTGCAGGGTGCGGGTCGCATCCGCTTCGATGACACGCTGTGGCGGATCGCGGGACCGGATCTGGCCGTCGGCGAGCGGGTGCGGGTCACGGGCATCAGCGGAACCGTGCTGCGGGTCGAGGCGGCGTGATGCCCCTCTGCGGGGATGGTTTCGCCACCGCCGTGTGTTCGCGCGGCGTCAAGAGCGACCTGTAGGGGCTGCGCGGGAAATCTTCGCGCGAGTCCGTCCCGAGGCCCAGCTGCGACAAAGAGTGAGTTGCGCGCAAGCGAGTTATCCGGTGTTACGGTCAGGCTGGAACGGATGCGGAGGACGCATGCCGGTGGTCGCGGCGTGGGCGACGGATAGTGACAGATCACCAAGAGCGCAGCCGCTTCGAGGCGGAGTTTGCACGGACGGACGCCAGCACGGATCCGTTCGTATCCGCCGTCCGGGCGACGCGGATGCCGATGCTGATCACCGACCCCAATCAGCCCGACAATCCGATCGTCTTCGTGAACGCGGCCTTCTCGAGGCTGACCGGCTACGGCCACGACGAGATCGTCGGCCAGAATTGTCGCTTCCTGCAGGGTCCGGAGACCAACAGGGACGATATCGCCAGGATCCGGTCCGCCATAGCCCGGCGTGTTCCCATAGAGATCGAGCTGCTGAACCATAAGAAGGACGGCGAGGTCTTCTGGAACCGCCTGCTGATCTCCCCTGTCTTCGACCGGGACGGAGAGCTGACCTACTTCTTCGCCTCGCAGTTCGACGTCACGCTGGAACGGGACAAGCTGGCCCGGATCCAGCGCGATCGCGACGCCCTGGAGCAGGCGGTCGAGCGCCGCACCAACGACCTGATGCGCAGCGAGGAGCGCCTGCGCTTCATCCTCTCGGCCGCGCGGCTCGGCTCATGGACCCTCGACTTGACGGAGATGCGCCTGCTGGCCTCGGAGAGCTGCAAGCGGAATCTCGGTCGCGAACCCGACGAGCCGTGCACGTACGAGGACTTGGTCGAGGCGATCCTGCCGGAGGATCGTGCACGGATGCAGGCCGCCGTCCAAGCCTCGATTGCGACGCGGGCCGACTACGACATCGAGTACCGGGTGCGCATGCCGCGCGGTGAGGTCCGCTGGCTGCAGGCCCGCGGGCAGCCCTTCTACGGCGCCGAGGGCCAGCCCCTGACAATGGCCGGCGTCACCATCGACATCACCGATCGCAAGCGTGCCGAGGAGCATCGGACGCTTCTGGCCGAGGAACTCAACCATCGGGTCAAGAACGCGATGGCGACCCTGCAGTCGATCGCGCACCAGACACTCCGCAATGCGGCCTCACTCGAGGAGGCGTACCGGACGTTGGATGCCCGGCTGCAATCGCTCGCGACCGCCCACGATGTGCTGACCCGGAAGGATTGGGAGGGCGCGCCGCTCGGGCAGATCGTGGACGAGGCGTTGCTGGCGTTTCAGAGCGGCGCTGCGCGACGCTTCGTCGTCAGCGGTCCCGAAGTCTGGCTCCCGCCGCGCCTGACCCTCGCCTTCACCATGGCGCTGCACGAACTGGCGACCAACGCGGTGAAATACGGTGCCTTGTCGAACGACAGAGGCCGCGTAATCCTCAACTGGGACATGGTGGACGGATCGCAACCTGCCCAGCTCTGGTTGCGCTGGGAGGAGGTCGACGGGCCGCCGGTCGTCGCGCCGACGCACCGCGGGTTCGGCTCGCGCCTGATCGAGCGAGCCCTGGCCGCCGAGATGGTCGGCACGGCGGCGATCGACTACCGCCGCCGCGGCGTGGTGTTCACGCTGGAGGCGCCGTTGCCGGATCAAGGCCGTAGCCCGTAGGCCCGCGGTCTGACGGCCAGCCCATCACAGCCCGCGTTCGTCGCGCTGATTGGGTGTCGAGACGCTTCTGGATCGCGCCAGCGCCGACAGGCGCCGCCAGCCGAGCGCGCCGCTTCTACCCAAACGCCCCGACCTCGTGCTGGATCATGCCGGAGATCTCGCGCACCTGGTCGAACATGCGCCGGATCGGCTGGAACAGGTTAGCGTGCTCCGCCTCGTAGGTGCCGACATCGCGCGGGCCCGCCGGCTCGCCGAAGTTGAGGCCGAGGGTCGGATCCGGCGTGATCGGAAAGATCTCGTCGAGAAGCTTCAGGCAGCCGTCGATGTCGAGCCGCAGGAAGCGCTCCAAGAGCTGCTCGCGGGAGATGCCGGCCTGCGGTCGGAAGCCCGGGATATGGACCGCCAGGAACCAGATCCGGTGGATCAGCGCGAGCCGGAGGGCGTGCAGCAGCGTCAGCCGTGCCGACATCGCCGGCAGGTCGGGGGCAGCCGCGGTGAGGGCCAGCCAGTCGCGGGTCAGTCGACCGAACAGGCTCCGGAGAGCGGACGCGAGATCGAGGCGCTCCAGCGCGCCCGAGATCACCACCAACTCGTCGCGGCGGAAGTCCTTCTGCGTGCGCCGGGCGCGCTCCAGCCACACGGCCGGATCGAGCGTGTCGATATAGGCGCGCAGCACGTCGAGATCGCCCACCGAGGCGGCATGCTGCACCAACCGGAAGGCGCGCGAGAACCGCACGGAGTCGCGTCGCATATCCCGGAACAGGTCCGGGCCGCGCTGGGCGGCGCGGCCGATCCCATGCAGCGAGTTCGCCAGGAAGCCGAGCTGGTGCAGAATCGCGTTGTTGGGGATGGCCCGCATCTGCCGGGGATGGGTGATGCGGGCCGGGCCGCCATTGTCGCTCTGGCGCGCGACGGGCCGTGAACCGGTGCGATCGATCAGGTTCGGGCCGAACGTGCCGAGCAGAGCGGCGTATCCCGGATCGTCCACCAGCGCCTCCATGTCCTGGCGGGCCGCGGTGAAGAACTCGAGCGCGAAATCCGGCTCGGAATAGATCGGGTCGTCCGTGGCGTCGGCGTTCGCTTGCACGTCGTTGAGGGCGTAGTCCGAGAAGGTGTCGTCTTCGGCCACATCGAGTGCGTAGACGTGCTCGGCGATGCGGGCGACGCTTGCCGCTGCCAGCGCCTCGGTGCCGTAGAGCAGGTAGCCGTCGGTGCCCTGGAAGCTCGATTCCAGCCGGACCCTGATCCCGGCCTTGCGGGCGCGGTCCCGGGCATCCTCCGGGGCAAGATAGGCGAGGCGGTCGCGCAGCGAGGTGGGATGGGCGCCGCGCCCGATCGACTCGCCGTGGGTGTCGAAGATCGCGAGCTCGATATCGGCCAAGCCGTTCTGCACCAGCATCTCAGTGATGCGCAGCCGCAGCCGCTCAATCCAGAAGGTCGCGGCGAGCTGCCCGACGTAGCGGCCGGAATCCGAGTAGCCGAACTGCACGGTGAGCCGCCCGATGCGCTTCAGGTACTGACGCCAGTGCGGGTTGCGCAGGGCATCGTCGAGCACCCGAATGCCCTGTTCCAGGGCGCTCGCCGTCTCGAAGAGCGGCGTGATCTCCAGCCGGTCGGCGATGCCGTAGTGGCGGGCGAGCCAGAGGGCGGCGAGCAGGGTGTAGCCGGTCTCGGTCTCGGCGATCAGGAAGCGGACCGGGTGCGTGCCGTCGACGTGCTTGAGGATCTGGGCGATCGTCATCATCAGCCGGGCGGCCGAGGCGCGCTCGGCGGCCAGCGCGCCGAAATCCACCGCCACGGGCCGCACGTCGTTCAGCAGCGCGTGAACTGTCGCCAGATGCGAGCGGCGGCGCGCCGCGTCGGTGGGTTCGCCCTCCAGGTCGACGACGCGGCGGACCGCGTTGTGGATCTGGCTGGCGTTCAGCCGGAAATGCGGCAGCGCGTTCGACAGGCCGTGCGTGGCGACGCCAGCCCGCAGGACGGCGATCCTGCGCTGGTCGGCCGGATCCCCGGCTGCCTCCAGCGCCGCGGTGAGACCGGCGATCAGTTGGCCCGCATCGGTCTGGGCGCGCTCGCGCTCAATGATCAGCGCCAGCGAGAAGCGGTGCACCGCTTCGAGGGAGGGCTTGTCGCCGAGGCGGGGCGCGACGGCGAGCTGGCGGTTCACGGCCGCCAGGGCGCCCTCAGCCAGGGCGCGGACCTCGCGGCAGGCCCCGATCTCGGGCAGCTCGCGCATCACCCGGTCGAACTGCATGCGCTTCGAGATCAGCCGGTAGCGCAGGGTGTCCCACCAGCCGATATCGGTGCGGCCGTCAGTGTCGCAGCCGACCCAGCTGGCGATCGCGAAGGGGCGGGGGGTCAGCTCGGTCCAGCGGTCGGGCCAGCGGGCGCGGGCGGCGTCGAGCACCGCACCGTTGAACGCGTCGAGGGCGAGCCGGCCGTTATTGGCGGCCGCGCAGGCCTGCTCGAACTCGACATCCAGGGTGATCGGCGCGTCCGGACGGGTCGAGTGCGAAGCGGCTTGCGCGATCAGGCCGGTGCGGGCCGTCTCGTCGGGCAGGCTGGCCGCCTCCGCAAGCAGGCTCGCCACGGCCCGCGGCATGCCGAAGGTCGGATGGGCCGTGAAGACGACCGCGAAGGCGGTGCGGCGGATGAAGTCCGCGAAGCCCTCGAAGGCGTCGGGCCGGTCGGGAACCGCCGCGACCAAGCGCGCCGGGATGGCTGCCTGCGGGTCGGCCGGCCCAGCCTCCAGCCCGACATAGGCCCGCAGCCGCGCTGCCCGCGAGTCCAGGGACGCGGCGCGCAGCCGTACGAACAGGCTGTCGAGATCGGCCGCTGAGATCTCGTTCCGGTCGAAGCGGCGCGTGATCGCCAGGGTGACCGCCAGGACCGGGTTGCGGAACGGATCCTCCCGGGCTTGGTCGCGGGCTGCCTCGATCAGGCCGAGGAGGTGGCCCTCCAGCTCCTCAGGCTTGCGGCTCGGCTGGTGCTGCATCGATCGATTCCGCCTCGGGTCTGCCCGCATCTACCCGCTCCGCCGCTCCACGCAAGGAGCGTTCCGCGTCGTCGGCAGCGCAGGAAGGCGGTGCGGGATCCGGCCCCGCGAGAGTCGATTCCGGACACCGGGCGCAGGCCGTCGCGCGCGACGGGGTGACGGCGCCCCTCCAGGCAGAGTAGAGCTTCGACCAGCATGGAGCGCCTGCTGATCATCCTGGCCGTACTGGTCTTCGCCGTCGCCATCGTGACTGTTCTTGCCATGGCGGCGAGGACGCGGCGCGAGCCCCTCCGCATGGACTCCGAACTCGACGTGGATGACGAGCACCTGCTCATCGGCTCGGTCGGCGCTCGCCGGAGCCCGATCGATCGCACGGCACAGGTGCTGGATCCGCGTGTCTTGGATTTGGACGCGATCGAATTGGAACCGATCAGAGCACTCGACAGGACGGAGCGGATCGAGCGGCCGCGGCGCGATGGGCCGGAGTCCGGGCGATGAGGGCATTCGCGTGGCTGCTGCTGGCTGGTGCGGCCTGCCTTTCGGCCGTGCCGTCTCAGCCGTCCCTGGCCCAGAACGCGCCCGCACCGGCTGCGCCGAGCCCGACGCCGGATCCGTCAACGTCGCAGGCGGGGACGCCCACGCCGGCCGCCGCTCCGCCGGTCGAGCAGCCCTGCGGCGCGCGGGCCGCTCGCTTCGAGGGCGCGAAGGGCTTCAAGATGGTGGTGACCCGGGCCGGGCAGGTCCGGACGACCAACCCGCTCCGACCCCTGACGCCCGAGGTCAACGAAGTCCTGCTGGTGGTGGTGGGCGGCAAGGTCGCCACCGCCTACGGGCCGGATTTCAGCACCCTGCGGCGCGGCAGCGCCCCGGCGGCGATCGAAGCGATGCTCGGCGGCCCGATCCGTTGGCAGGCGGCCCTGCCGACGCTGCCCGATCCCATCGCCATCGTCTCTGAGGAGGGCAGCCCTCTGGCGGAGCTCACCTTCCGGGCCTGCGAGGATCCACCGGCCGTGAAGGCGGCGCCGAAGCCCGTGGCACGGAAGAAGAGCCCGGCCCGGAACGCGGCCCCGAAGGCCGCGGCCGAGAAGACACCCCCGGGCTTCTCCATGCCTCAGGGCGCGATCGCCGAGTAGGCGGTCACTTCTGCTTGGCGATCACCTTGTCCTTGATGCCGTCGTAGACGTTCTTCGGGATGATCTTCTTGGAAACCAGCTCGTCCTTGCCGCGATAGGGGCGGCCCTTGATGATCGCCGCCGCGCGGGCCGCGCCGATGCCGGGGAGCGCGTCGAGCTCCTCGGTGCTCGCGCTGTTGAGGTCGAGGAGCGCACCCTTGGCGGCATTGGGCGATCCGGCGACGGGGGCGCTCGGCGCCGTCGGCTTGGCCGGGGCGGTCGGCGCCGCGGTCGTCGGGGTCTGCGGCGCCTGCGCCAGGGCAGGGGCGCCGACGAGACTCGACAACAGGGCGAGGAGGGCGAGGGTCTTGGTGGAGGAAGCCATGGCGTTTCTCCCGAGAGGCACGGCCCGCTCCGCGGCACCGTCGCGTCAGGTTTGCACGGCTTCGCTTGAACCCGCGCTTAACGGTTGTGGTCGGGCGCCTCTAGCCAGGGGCCGGCGCCGGCGCTATAAGCGCGCCCTCATCCGTATCCCGCGGTGTGCGTGGCGATCCTCGATCGAGGAGCCGCCCGCGCGCCGCTTTGTCCGCGGCGTCACGAAGGATCCAGTCATGGCCGTTCCGAAGCGAAAGACTTCCCCCTCCCGCCGCGGCATGCGCCGCTCGGCCGACGCCCTCAAGGCGCCGACCTACGTGGAGGACAAGGATTCGGGCGAGCTGCGCCGTCCGCACCACATCGACCTGAAGACCGGCATGTACCGCGGCCGTCAGGTGCTCAAGGTGAAGTCCGCCGAGGCTTGAGCCTCGCGAGCGCGGCGCCTCAGGCGAGGCGCCGCGCGGCCTCCGCGTAGCACGCGGCGGCCATACGGGTTCGCTCCAGACGCGACGGAAGCAGCGCCGGGTCTCCGGCCGTCAGCAAGTGTGCGATGAAGCCCGCGCGCGGTTTTCCCGCGGCCGGGTGTTCCGCCGATGCGACCCTTTCGGACCGCTCAGACTGGCCACCTTCAATCAGGACGAGCGCGCGTGCCTCGGACGCGGGTGGCGCGCGCCGTGGCGGCTGCGTGCCCTCCTGACGGGTGCCTTCGGTCGACCCTGGCACGTCCCGCACGGGCCGGACCTGTGCCGGCTCGGGACGACTGCCTGTTCCGATCCGCATCATCGCGACATCCTCCGCACGTTTCCGTGCCGATGTCGCAAAGGTGGGGCCGATGTTTACTAATCGTCAACCTTCGATACCGCCGCACCGGCGATAATTATTTCTTTGCGAGCGCTTCCAGGCGCTGCTGCATCTCGAGCATCTGGCGCTTGAGGTCGTCCAGCTCGCCGCCGGCATAGGGAGTCGGCGCGGGCGCTGCCTGTGGGTGCGACCCGGCGGCGGGCGGTGCGAAGCCCGTGAACATCTTCATGGCATCACCGAAGAAGCTCATGTTGGTGCGGACCTGCTGCTCGATCGCGTTCTGAAACGCGGCCGGGCCAAAGCTGTGGGCGAATTTCTCGCGCAGGCCGTCCTGATCCTTGGCGAAGTTCGCCATTGAGAATTCCAGGAAGCTCGGCACCATCGTGCGCATGCTGTCGCCGTAGAAGCGGATCAGCTGGCGCAGGAAGGCCACCGGCAGCAGGTTTTCCGCGCCGGCCTTGTTCTCCTGCTCGAAGATGATCTGGGTGAGCACCGAGCGGGTGATATCGTCGCCCGTCCGCGCGTCGTAGACGACGAAGTCCTCGCCGTTCTGGACCATCGTGGCGAGGTCTTCCAGCGTCACGTAGGTCGAGGTGCCCGTGTGGTAGAGGCGCCGGTTGGCGTACTTCTTGATGACGGTCTGGGTGGCCTTGACGGTATCCGCCATCGGGAACGGCCTTTCTGGACTCGGGACCTAGGGGCGTTGCAGGCGCGCGGTGCGGCCTGGCGGGGGCCGTCTTCGCGCCCGCAGCACGATCCTTAAAGCCTTCTCCGGGCGCAGAAAACAGCAAATTGCACGTCTTCAACGCAGAATAATGCAGAGCCCGCCCGCCGGCGAGATCATTTCAGTCTCTTCGACACGTCATCGGGGGCTTCACGCCGCCGATGCACAACCTTGACTTCGCCTCTCTCACGCCCTTCATCCCAAGACCGGCACAGAGCGCGCCCGGGAAGAGGAAGGCGCGCCGGCTCGTGAGAGGAGAACGTTCACATGGCAGGCAGCGAAGAGATCGTCATCGTCGGGGCCGCGCGCACGCCGGTCGGCTCGTTCGGCGGCGCCTTCGGGGCGGTGCCGGCCCACGAGCTCGGCGCGACCGCGATCAAGGCCGCTCTGGAGCGCGCCAAGGTCTCGCCCGACGACGTGGACGAGGTGATCTTCGGCCAGGTGCTCACCGCGGGCGCCGGCCAGAACCCCGCCCGTCAGGCGGCCATCAAGGCCGGCATCCCCGAGAAGGCCACTGCCTGGGGCCTCAACCAGGTCTGCGGCTCGGGCCTGCGCACGGTCGCCATCGGCATGCAGCAGATCGCCAACGGCGACGCCAAGGTCATCGTGGCCGGCGGCCAGGAATCCATGTCGCTCTCGCCCCATGCGCAGTATCTGCGCGGCGGCCAGAAAATGGGCGACCTCAAGCTCGTCGACACCATGATCAAGGACGGGCTCTGGGACGCCTTCAACGGCTACCACATGGGCCAGACCGCCGAGAACGTCGCCCAGGCCTTTCAGCTCACCCGCGAGCAGCAGGACCAGTTCGCGACGCGCTCGCAGAACAAGGCTGAGGCCGCCCGCAAGGAGGGCCGCTTCAAGGACGAGATCGTCCCCGTCACGGTGCCCGGCAAGAAGGGCGACACCGTCGTCGATACCGACGAGTACATCCGCGACGGCGCCACCATCGAGGCGATGGCCAAGCTGAAGCCCGCCTTCGCCAAGGAGGGAACAGTGACGGCCGCCAACGCGTCCGGCCTCAACGACGGCGCCGCCGCGCTCGTGCTGATGTCGGCCTCGGAGGCCGAGCGCCGTGGCCTGACCCCGCTCGCGCGGATCAAGTCCTGGGCGACCGCGGGCGTCGACCCGAAGGTGATGGGCACGGGCCCGATCCCGGCCTCGCGCAAGGCGCTGGACAAGGCGGGCTGGAAGCCGTCCGACCTCGACCTGATCGAGGCCAACGAAGCCTTCGCGGCGCAGGCGCTGGCCGTGAACAAGGACATGGGCTGGGATGACGCGAAGGTGAACGTCAATGGCGGCGCCATCGCCATCGGTCACCCGATCGGCGCCTCCGGGGCCCGCGTGCTCGTCACCCTGCTGCACGAGATGAAGCGGCGCGACGCCAAGAAGGGCCTCGCCACGCTCTGCATCGGCGGCGGCATGGGCGTCGCGATGTGTATCGAGCGGACCTGATTCGTCCGGAACGTCTGTCTCGGCCAACAACATAGACTTAAGGCCGAAGTCAGAAAAAATCGCGTGCGGACGCCATCCGCACGCGGCATCACGTGATGCGAACAGGAGGAAACAATGACCCAAGGACGCGTCGCCCTCGTGACGGGCGGCACCCGCGGTATCGGCGCGGCTATATCCAAGCGGCTCAAGAACAAGGGCTACAAGGTTGCTGCCAATTACGGCGGCAACGACGAGGCGGCCAACGCCTTCAAGGCCGAGACCGGCATCCCGGTCTTCAAGTTCGACGTCGGTGATCTTGCCAGCTGCGAGGCCGGCATCAAGGCGATCGAGGCCGAGCTCGGCCCGGTGGACATCCTGGTCAACAACGCCGGCATCACCCGCGACGGTGCCTTCCACAAGATGACCTTCGAGAAGTGGCAGGCGGTCATCAAGACCAACCTCGACTCGATGTTCACCTGCACCCGTCCGCTGATCGAGGGCATGCGCAGCCGCAGCTTCGGCCGCATCATCATCATCTCGTCGATCAACGGCCAGAAGGGCCAGGCCGGGCAGACCAACTACTCGGCCGCCAAGGCCGGCGTGATCGGCTTCGCCAAGGCGCTGGCCCAGGAGAGTGCCGCCAAGGGCATCACCGTCAACGTGATCGCGCCGGGCTACATCGCCACCGAGATGGTGATGGCGGTGCCGGAGGACATCCGGAACAAGATCATCTCGACGATCCCGACCGGCCGCCTCGGCGAGGCCGACGAGATCGCCCACGCGGTCGAGTATCTTGCCAGCGACGAGGCGGGCTTCGTCAACGGCTCGACGCTGACAATCAACGGCGGGCAGCACTTCGTCTGATTGCGACCGGGCGCGCCGGGTTCGGCCCGGCGCGTCCATAAACCTGCTCCGGTACGCCGCATCGCCCCTTCGAGCGAACCTGTCCCGCTGCACCCGTTCTGTTGCACGCCCGATGCGATGACGTCCCGCGGATGAGGGCCGATCCAGGTCGGCCGGATTGGCGCGCCCCGCGCTCATCCCCGCACGTGTGAGAAAATCCCTTCCCGGTTCACGGTGTTCAATGTCCGGGGAAAACGGGCATTGCGGGCAGGGAACGGCACAATCGCGCGCGTGCTCTGAAACACGAACAAATCGATGCACCTCGTATAGGTCCCGTTCTGTCGCGTCGCGGATGTTCGCGCGGACAGAAAAACGAGACCGCGGGCATCATGAACACCTGGTTTGACGGTAAGTTCGACGTTCACCCTGTTAGCGACGATCGGAACTGTTCTTCGCGCGCCGCCGCCGTTCGGGGTGGGCTTCCGGCCGCCTTCAAGCTCGGTCTCGCAGCGGCCTGCGCGCTCGGCCTCGCCGCCTGCGTCACACCGCAGGAACGGCACGCGATGGATCAGAACCAGTGCTACGCCTTCGGGTTCGAGCCCGAGACCGACGCATTTGCCGAGTGCATGATGGGGCTTCACCAGCAGCGCGCCGCGGCCCAGGCCAACAGCAACCTGTACTGGCAGGCCCAACTCGCCGAGCAGAATCGCCGCCGCGAGGCCCGGCAGGATCTCTACAAGTTCGCAAGCCTTCAGCGCAGCGGCGACCCGCGCTTCCCTGTCTGCGGAGCCTCGACCGACGGCGGCATGGATCGCCGGACCATGACTTGGTACGGCCCGAACTGCCGCGCCCGCTGACCTGGTCCGAAGGAGGTTCCCATGTCTGACGTGACGACGCGCGGCCCGCGCGACCCAAGCAAAATCATCTTCGTGACGACGGCCCTGTTCAGCATCGCGGTCGGGTTCGGCACCCGGGACATCGCGTGGTTCATGCTGGCTGTCGTCGCCAGCGCCACCCTGCTCTGCGGCGGCTACGCCCTGGTCCGGCGGTCGCTGGGCTGGAAGCCGCTGGATGGCGACTACCTGTTCGACCTCGTCCGGGTGATCAGCCCGCCCTGAGGCGACGCCAAACTCGGCCCGCGCGGACGATCCGCGGGGCCATCCCGGGCGGCGCGGGTCTGACCGCCGCGTCGCTCCTCAATCCCTTCCCGGCACAACGCCCCGCCGCTGAGGCTACCATGACGCTTGCTCTGATCATCACCGGCATCCTCATCGTCAACTTCGCGATGGCCGGTCTCTTCTCGCTCGTCGCCCTGTGGGCCGACTGAGCGGCGCCCCTACGGCGCGCCCACGCAGTTGGCGTAGAACGTCGTGGTGGCCGGCCAGTCGGAGAACACGCCCATGACGCCGACCTGCCTGTGCAGCACGTCGAGGAGCCGCAGGATGTCGCCATCCCCGGTCACCACCGGCTTGATCGACTGGTAGTAATAGCCACCGCCGTCCTTCAGCGGGCCCGAGCGTTCCAGCGACCAGGCGATCAGGCCGAGCCCGGCCTTCTTCGCCTCCCGGGCATAGGTCGAGGGCTCGATCGCGCCCTCCGGCCCGGGCCGGACCAGCATCCACAGCGGCGGTGCCAGGATCCGGACGCCCTTGGCCGCAAGCTCCGACATGCCGGGGGTCCAAGTTGCCGGCTTCTCGGGGTCGAACCCTTTGACGGTCTCGTCGCGGTCGTCGAGGAAGATCGCCTGACGGCCAAAATCCGGATCCTTCTCCAGCCAATAGAGGATGTCGCGCAGCTGGAAGCTCTGGGGATAGACGTCGGAGGACGGGATGCCGGCCTCCCGATACTCATCGATCAACTGCTGGGCGTACATGTCCTGGCTATAGGTGCCCTCGAACGGCATCGTGACCTGCGGTGCCTTCAACTCGGGGGTGAACTTGCGGCCCATGCCCTTCACCAGCGCGAGGTACTCCTTGTGGGACATCAAGGTCCCTTTGCTGGCGTAGAGATCGGTCCGCCAGCGGGGCGTCGCGTTCATGTAGGCGGACACCGTGGTGGCGTCCGGATCGGCCGCGTCCATCTTGCCGTTGAGCGACTTGAACTCGTCGAGCGTTAGATCGCTGGTGCAGCACTTGGCGGAGGCCTTGCGCCCGGTCGCGGGGTCCGCGGGCTGGAAGCCCTGCGTGCATTTCGCCGCGAGGTTCGGCCGGGCCAGGATGTCGGTGGTCGTGTGCAGGTCGCACTGGCTGTGGCGGCAGACGAGCTGGCGGTCCTTGGTGAAGGCGACGTCGCACTCAATGATGCCGGCGCCCATGCGGTCGGCGGCGAACAGGCCCTCGCGGGTATGCTCCGGGAACATCAAGGGTGCGCCTCGATGCGAGATCGAGAAGGTCCGAGGCGTGTAGGTGCGGTCGGTCCCGCAGGCGGCGAGCGTGTCCTTCAGCGGGCCGGGCTTCAACTGATCGACGAGGTAGAACGGCCGCGGTCCGAGCTGGGCGGCGTCTCCCGCCTGTGCCGGAACGCCTGCGAGGATCAACGCCAGCCCGGCTGCAATCGCACGCATCACCGCTCTCCCTATCCCTGCCCGCCGGTAGGACGCCCCAATGACAGGCACATGACCGCACGTCTCGCCGATTCGGGATCCGCGTGATAGCCGCGGCGCATGCGTGAAACCGCGTCATCCCTGTCCCGCCGCGCGCCACGTTCGGCCGCGACCCTCGCGGGCTTCGGCGCCATCCTGCTCTGGTCGCTGCTCGCGCTGTTCACCGCGGCCTCCGGCGCGGTGCCGCCGTTCCAGCTCGCCGCCATGACCTTCCTGGTCAGCGGCCTGTGCGGCGGCCTGCCCTGGATCGCCCGACCGGCGCGCGCCCGCGCGCTCCTCCAGCCCTGGCCGGTCTGGATGCTCGGGGTGGGCGGCCTGTTCGGCTATCACGCCCTTTACTTCAGCGCCTTGCGCCTCGCGCCGCCGGCCGAGGCCGGGCTGATCAACTATCTCTGGCCGCTGCTGATCGTCCTGTTCTCGGCCCGCCTGCCGGGATCGGGCGGCCTGCAGCCGGGCCACCTCGCCGGCGCCGCGCTGGGGCTTGCCGGCGTCGCGGCTCTCTTTGCAGGCCGCGGCGAACTCGGCTTCGCCACGGGGGCGCTGCCGGGCTACGCGGCGGCCCTGGCTGCCGCCTTCGTCTGGGCCGGCTATTCGGTACTCTCAGCCCGGGTCGGGGCCGTTCCGACCGATGCGGTCGTGGGCTTCTGCTTCGCGACCGCCGCGCTCAGCCTCGCATGCCATCGAGCCGTCGAGGCGACGGTCTGGCCGGTCGATGCGGTTCAGTGGAGTGCGGTGCTGCTGCTCGGCCTCGGGCCGGTCGGCGCCGCCTTCTACCTCTGGGATATCGGCTGCAAGCGCGGCGACGTCCGGCTTCTCGGCGTCGCGGCCTATGCGGCGCCGGTCCTCTCGACGCTGATCCTGGTGGCGGCCGGCTATGCCAAGCCCGGCCCTGCGCTGGCGCTCGCCTGCTTGCTTATCGTGGCCGGGGCGCTCGCGGCGGTGCGAGCGTCCTGGGCCGCGCCAAGAGGCTAGCATCCGTTGCCGAGAGGTCGCGTTGGCCAGGTGGCCTCAGGGCGGTTACCGGGGCCGATCACCGACCCCGGCTGAGCCACAGATTCAGCCGCGACCGACCTGCATGCGAGGAGGCGCGGTCATCGGGATCGCATGAGACCGATACATTGTCTGGTGGGCGGTGAGGGACTCGAACCCCCGACCCTCTCCGTGTAAAGGAGACGCTCTACCAACTGAGCTAACCGCCCGGACGGCGACCGTTACGGCATGGCGCCGGTTCGGTGCAAGGTCCGCATTCCGGATCCGCGTCAGGAATCCATCAGCCGCGCCGCCAGGGCTGGTGCCAGGCCGACGCTTTCGACCGGGTCCGGCTTGAACGAAGCCGAGTCGGATCTGCCCGCTGCCGCCAGAACCGCGCGGGTCCCCGCCTCGACCGAGCAGATTATCGGAACAGGGACCTGCGGAGCGATCCGCGTCGCCAGCCCGGCAAGACCGGCACCGCCCAGGATGACCGTCTCGGATCCCGACGCTACGCAGGCGCGGCAGGCCTCGACCAGCATCGCCAGCGCCGCGTCCGGGTCGCTGGCGATGGCGCCGCCGCTCGGAGCCACGGTTCGGAGCGCTGCAAGGGCGTCGGACAGGCCGAGGGCCGCCACGAACTCCCGCAGCATCGGTTCCCAGGCTGCGCCGCCGGTGACGATGCCGAAACCGCCCCGCGCGGCGGCCTCGCGGCAGGAGGCCTCCGCCATGCCGACCACCGGCACCCGTGACAGCTCCCGCAGCGCCAACAATCCGGGATCGCCGAAGCAGGCCAGATAGACGGCGTCGCAGTCGGCCCCGTGCTTCGCGAGGGCGTCGAGGGCCGCGTGGCCTGCGATCGCCGCGGCGGCCCGGCTCGCGATGTAGCGGACTCCGAAGCGGCCGGTGACGGCGCGCAACTCCGCCCGGCCGTCGAGCTGCGTGCGGACATGGCCGGCGACGAGGTCGGTGACGTGCGCGCTGGTGTTCGGGTTGATCAGCAGGATGCGCATCCGACCTCCGCGCATAAAAAAGCCCCCGGCGCGCGAAGCTCCGGGGGCTTGTCTCATTCGACCCGATGGATCAGTGCGCCACGAAGGCGGCACCGTCTTCCTCGGTCCGGGCGGGCTTGGCCACCGGCAGCGGCTCTTCCCACTCGATCGCCTCGGGCTGGCGGACCAGCGCCTTTTCCAGCACCTGGTCCATCCGCGAGACCGGGATGATCTCCAGGCCGTTCTTCACGCTGTCGGGCACCTCGGCGATGTCCTTGGCGTTCTCCTCGGGGATCAACACCGTCTTGATGCCGCCGCGCAGCGCCGCGAGCAGCTTCTCCTTCAGGCCGCCGATCGGCAGAACCCGACCACGGAGCGTCACCTCGCCGGTCATCGCGACGTCGCGACGGACCGGGATCCCGGTCAGCGTCGAGATGATCGCGGTGGCCATGGCGATACCGGCCGACGGACCGTCCTTCGGGGTCGCCCCCTCCGGAACGTGGACGTGGATGTCACGGCGCTCGAAGAGCGGCGGCTCGATGCCGAAGTCGATGGCCCGGGAGCGGACGTAGCTCGCCGCCGCCGAGATCGACTCCTTCATCACGTCCTTCAGGTTTCCGGTGACCGTCATCTTGCCCTTGCCGGGCATCATGACGCCTTCGATCGTCAGCAACTCGCCGCCGACCTCGGTCCAGGCCAGACCCGTGACCACACCGACCTGATCGTCCGCATCGATCTCGCCGTAGCGGAACTTCGGCGGGCCGAGGAAGACGGGGAGGTTCTCCGGCGTCACCGCGATCGACTTGGTTTTGGTGATCAGGAT
The DNA here is from genome assembly GCF_058790235.1 of Methylobacterium sp. FW102-HT35C08. Lineage (NCBI taxonomy): Bacteria > Pseudomonadati > Pseudomonadota > Alphaproteobacteria > Hyphomicrobiales > Methylobacteriaceae > Methylobacterium > Methylobacterium sp. FW102-HT35C08. Next base: position 5,887,725 of record NZ_JBYTCL010000002.1, read on the forward strand.
CTCCTTCACCGCCTTGCGGATCAGGTTGGACAGCTCGCGCTCCAGGTTGCGGACGCCGGCTTCCCGCGTGTAGCGGCGGACCAGCATCATCAGCCCGTCGTCGTCGATCGACCACTCGTGCGTCCCGAGGCCATGCTTCTTCAGGGCATTCGGGATCAGGTGCTTGCGCGCGATCTCGACCTTCTCCTCCTCGGTGTAGCCGGCGATCCGGATCACCTCCATCCGGTCCATGAGCGGGCCCGGGATGTTGAGGGTGTTGGCCGTGGTCACGAACATCACGTTCGAGAGGTCGTAATCCACCTCCAGGTAGTGGTCGTTGAAGGTGCTGTTCTGCTCAGGGTCGAGCACCTCGAGGAGCGCCGCCGACGGATCGCCGCGGAAATCCATGCCCATCTTGTCGATCTCGTCGAGCAGGATGAGCGGGTTCGAGGTCTTGGCCTTGCGCATCGACTGCACGATCTTGCCGGGCATCGAGCCGATATAGGTCCGGCGGTGACCGCGGATCTCGGCCTCGTCACGTACGCCGCCGAGCGACATCCGGACGAACTCGCGACCCGTCGCCTTGGCGATGGACTTGCCAAGCGAGGTCTTGCCGACGCCGGGGGGGCCGACGAGGCACAGGATCGGGCCGGTGAGCTTGTTCGCCCGCTGCTGCACGGCGAGGTACTCGACGATCCGCTCCTTCACCTTGTCGAGGCCGAAATGGTCCTCGTCGAGCAGCGCCTGGGCGCCGAGCAGGTCCTTCTTGATCTTCGAGCGCTTCCCCCACGGGATGCCGAGCATCCAGTCGAGGTAGTTGCGCACAACAGTCGCCTCGGCCGACATCGGCGACATCTGGCGCAGCTTCTTCAGCTCGGCCGTCGCCTTGTCACGGGCTTCCTTGGTGAACTTGGTCTTCTCGATCTTCTCCTCGAGCTCGGCCAGTTCGTCGCGGCCATCCTCGGAGTCGCCCAGCTCCTTCTGGATCGCCTTCATCTGCTCGTTCAGGTAGTACTCGCGCTGGGTCTTCTCCATCTGCCGCTTCACGCGGGTCCGGATGCGCTTCTCCACCTGGAGCACGGAGATCTCGCTCTCCATCAGCGACAGCACGCGCTCGAGGCGCTGCGCCACCGTGGGCGTCTCCAGGATGCCCTGCTTGTCGGAGATCTTGACGAGCAGGTGCGAGCCGATCGTGTCGGCGAGCTTGGACGGCTCGTCGATCTGGGTCACGGCGGAGACGACCTCGGGCGAGATCTTCTTGTTCAGCTTGACGTAATTCTCGAACTCCGAGAGCACGGAGCGCGCGAGCGCCTCGGCCTCGACGCGATCGCCGAGCTCGTCGTGCAGGGCTTCCGCGGTAGCCTCATAATACTCGTCCGAGCGGGTGAAGCCCGTGACCTTCGCCCGGCCGACGCCCTCGACCAGCACCTTCACGGTGCCGTCGGGCAGCTTCAGGAGCTGGAGCACGGAGGCGAGAGTGCCGATCTTGTAGATCGCATCGGTCGCCGGGTCGTCGTCGCCCGCGTTGATCTGCGTGGCGAGCAGGATATGGCGATCTGTACGGACCGCCTCCTCGAGGGCGCGGATCGACTTCTCGCGGCCCACGAACAGGGGGACGATCATGTGCGGGAAGACGACGATGTCGCGCAGGGGGAGGACGGCGTATGAGCCCGTCGAACCCGGGACCACCGGCTGGCGCGATTTCGACTGTGACATGCTGACTTCCTCTCAGGACGCCCGGGTTCGGCGCCTCCATGCACGGAGCGCGCCTACAGCCAGGGGCCGACCGGGCCGCGAGGGTCGGATTTCGCTAACTTTGCGGCTGGCGACGCGGACCGAACCTCGAAGGAGCGTGCGGCCACCGCGCTGAGCCTGAGGTGGCTGCGGGGCGCAGCGTTTTCAAGATGTTCCCCGCAGCGCGCCCGGCCGGAGCCGGGCGCTTAATGCAACCCTACCAAGCGCTTAGGCGCTGACACTGGCGGGCGCGTCCTTGTTGCGGTCGCCGTGGATGTAGAGCGGGCGCGATTTGCCCTCGACCACCTCCGGACCGATCACAACCTGCTCCACGGACTCAAGGCCCGGCAGGTCGTACATCGTGTCGAGAAGGATCGTCTCCAGGATCGAACGCAGGCCGCGAGCACCGGTCTTCCGCTCGATCGCCTTGCGGGCGACGAGCGACAGGGCATCGTCCTGGAAGGTCAGGTCGACGTTCTCCATCTCGAACAGCCGCTGGTATTGCTTGACCAGGGCGTTCTTCGGCTCCTGCAGGATCTTCTTCAGCGCGGCCTCGTCGAGATCCTCCAGCGTCGCCAGGACCGGCAGGCGGCCGACGAACTCGGGGATGAGGCCGAACTTCAGCAGGTCCTCCGGCTCGACCGAGCGGAAGATCTCGCCGGTGCGGCGGTCGTCCGGGGCCTGCACGGTCGCGCCGAAGCCGATCGAGGTGCCCTTGCCGCGCTGAGAGATGATCCGCTCCAGCCCCGCGAAGGCGCCGCCGCAGATGAACAGGATGTTGGTGGTGTCGACCTGCAGGAATTCCTGCTGCGGGTGCTTCCGGCCGCCCTGGGGCGGGACGGAGGCGACCGTGCCCTCCATGATCTTCAGGAGCGCCTGCTGCACGCCCTCGCCCGACACGTCGCGGGTGATCGACGGGTTGTCGGACTTACGCGAGATCTTGTCGATCTCGTCGATGTAGACGATGCCGCGCTGGGCCCGCTCGACGTTGTAGTCCGAGGCCTGGAGCAGCTTGAGGATGATGTTCTCGACGTCCTCACCGACATAGCCGGCCTCGGTGAGGGTCGTGGCGTCCGCCATGGTGAACGGCACGTCGAGGATCCGGGCGAGCGTCTGCGCGAGCAGGGTCTTGCCCGAGCCGGTCGGCCCGATCAGCATGATGTTGGACTTGGCCAGCTCGACGTCGTTGTGCTTCGTCGCGTGGGCGAGCCGCTTGTAGTGGTTGTGCACCGCGACCGAGAGGACCTTCTTGGCGAAGTCCTGGCCGATGACGTAGTCGTCGAGGACGCGGCGGATCTCCTTGGGGGTCGGCACGCCGTCGCGGCTCTTCACCAGCGAGGATTTCGACTCCTCGCGGATGATGTCCATGCACAGCTCGACGCACTCGTCGCAGATGAACACCGTCGGGCCGGCGATCAGCTTGCGGACCTCGTGCTGGCTCTTGCCGCAGAACGAGCAATACAGCGTGCTCTTCGAGTCGTTGCCGCCAGTCTTGCTCATATCGGTCTCCGATTGCTCGCATCCGCAGCCGGCTAGGGGCGGACGCGCATCGCATGAATGTAGGGGGCCCGTTTAAAGAAACAGTGTGCTGCGCGCGTTTGACCGAAGGGCCCAATCTCGGATGCAAACACGCTGCCGCGGCGGGATCAAGGCCGCGCCGCGGCGGTCAGGCGCCGCATGCCGCTCAGGCGGCAGCCGGCTCGGGACGCTTCTCGATCACCTCGTCGATAAGCCCGAACTCCTTGGCCGCGTCGGCGGTCATGAAGTTGTCGCGCTCCAAAGCCGTGTGGATCGTGTCATAGTCGCGGCCCGTGTGCTTCACGTAGATCTCGTTCAGGCGCCGCTTCAGCGCCTCGATCTCGCGGGCGTGGATCAGGATGTCGGTCGCCTGACCCTGGAAGCCGCCCGATGGCTGGTGGACCATGATCCGGGCGTTCGGCAGGGCGAAGCGGTGGCCGGGCTCGCCGGCGGTCAGCAGCAGCGAGCCCATCGAGGCGGCCTGGCCGACGCAGAGGGTCGTCACCGGGCAGCGGATGAACTGCATCGTGTCGTAGATCGACAGGCCCGAGGTGACCACGCCGCCGGGGGAGTTGATGTAGAAGGAAATTTCCTTCTTCGGGTTCTCCGCCTCGAGGAACAGCAGCTGCGCCACGATCAGCGACGCACCGTAATCCTCCACGGGGCCGGTGAGGAAGATGATGCGCTCGCGCAGCAGGCGGGAGTAGATGTCGAAGGCGCGCTCGCCGCGGCTCGATTGCTCGACGACCATCGGCACGAGCGCGTTGTTGTAGACGTCGATCGGATCTCTCATCTCGTCCTGCCCAAGTGAGGCCCGGAGCTGCCGCGAATCAGGGCAGCCCCGGACATGTCAGCGAACACCGGCGATGCTTAACCATCGCCTAACCCTTGCCCGCCGTCCTGGGACAGAGCGGGACTCAGTCGGCCTTGGGCTCGGTCTCGGCCCCGGCCTTGTCTGCCGGCTTCTCGCCGGTCGTGTCGTCCTCATCCTCGTCCGCGAAAAGCGCCTCTTTCGAGACGGGCTCCTCGACGAGTTTGACCTGCCCGAGGACGTGGTCAACGACCTTCTCCTCGAACAGGGGCGCGCGGAGTTCCGCGAGCGCCTGTGCATTCTTCCGGTAGAAGTCCCAGACCTGCTGCTCCTGGCCCGGGAACTGCCGGACCCGGGCGATGAGGGCCTGGTTCACCTCGTCATCCGAGACCTTGATATCGGCGCTCTCGCCGACCTGCGCAAGCACGAGACCGAGACGGACGCGCCGTTCCGCGATCTTCCTGTACTCGGCCTGGGCCTTCTCCTCGGTGGTGTCCTCGTCCGCGAAGGTCTTGCCGCGGGTCTTGAGATCCTGCTCGACCTGGGCCCACACGGCGGCGAATTCCTGCGCCACCAGGGATGGGGGCAGCTCGAAGGCGTACTTGCCGTCCAGGGCGTCGAGGAGGTCCTTCTTGAGGCGGCGGCGCGTGGCGGCCTCGAAATCGCGCCCGATCGCCTCGGATACGGCCTCGCGGAGCTTCTCCAGCGACTCCATACCCATCGACTTGGCGAGCTCGTCGTCGATCTTGGCCTCGCCCGGCGCCTGGATCTTCGTGACCGTCACGTCGAACTCGGCATCCTTCCCGGCGAGGTTCTCGGCCCCGTAGGCCTCCGGGAATGTAACCTTCACGAGCCGCTTGTCGCCGACCTTGGCGCCGACAAGCTGGTCCTCGAAGCCCGGGATGAACGAGCCGGAACCGAGCTCCAGGTCGATGCCCTCGCCCTTGCCGCCCTGGAACTCCTCGCCGTCGATGCGGCCGACGAAGTCGATGGTGACGCGGTCGCCGCTCTGCGCCTCGGCACCCTCGTCGCGCTCGGCGAACGGACGGCTCTGGCCGGCCATGCGCTCGAGGGCGTCGTTCACCTCCTCATCGGAGGGCTTGGCGACGAACTTGGTCAGGCTGACGTCGGAGAGGTCGGCGAGCTCGAAGCTCGGCATCACCTCCAGGGCGACCTTGAAGGCGAGATCGCCCTTGGCGTCCAGCGCCTTCTCGACCTCAGCTTGGTCGGTCGGGAACTCGACCTGCGGCTCGAGGGCGAGCTTGAGGCCGTTATCGGTGACGATCTGGCGGTTCGCCTCGTTGACGGCGTTCTGCACCACCTCGGCCATCACCGAGCGGCCATAGACCTTGCGCAGGTGCGCGACCGGCACCTTGCCCGGGCGGAAGCCCTTGAGCTGCACCTTGTCCTTCATGCCGGATAGCTCGTTGGTCAGGCGCTCCTCGAGTTCCTGGGCGGCCAGCAGAACCTGAAACTCGCGCTTCAGCCCCTGGGCGTTGATCTCGGTCACCTGCATCGTCGTCGTCGCTCTTCAAAGAAACCTGGGGTCGCCGGCCGGGCCGGCATCGTGCTCACGCGGTTCGGGATGCCGAGACGTCGGGTACGAAGACAGGGCGGTCCGCTGGGACCGCACCCTCAGGAGACGTCCTGGTGCGGGCGGAGGGGCTCGAACCCCCACGTCTTGCGACACTGGAACCTAAATCCAGCGCGTCTACCAGTTCCGCCACGCCCGCGCGCGCCGACATCCGGCGCATCGCCGGCCGCCGGAAGCGCGCCCTATAGCATGGGCCAGCCGGCCCGCAGCAAAAAACTTGTCCCTGTGGCGCGCAAGCCCGCACGCCGCTAAGGAGCGGGCCCGTCGCGAGCCGCAGCCGAGTTCCCATGCCGCCATCCCGCCCCGTGCCGCCGACCGATTCGCACGCCGGTGGGCCGTCGCGACGGACCCTGATCGCGGCCGCGGCCGCCTTCGGACTCGCCCCAGAGGCGGTGCGGGCCCAGGCGCCGGGGGCTGCGCCGGATACGCCGGCCGCCGCTCAATCGGAACCCGCCGTTCTGCAAGCGGCGCCCGGCAAGGCGCGGTTCAGGCCGGAGCCCGCGCCCGAGATTCCGGTCTGGTGCTTCGACGGCAAGGCCCTGCCGCCCGTCGTCCGTGTGAAGCTCGGGCAGGCGGTGCGTCTCAAGGTCGAGAACCGGACCGACAAGCCGCTGTCGCTGCACTGGCACGGCGTGCGCAATATCAACGCCATGGACGGCGTCGGCGGGGTGACCCAGGCTCCGATCCCGCCGGGCGGCGACTTCCTCTACAGTTTCACGCCGCCGGATGCCGGCTCCTACCTGATCCGGCCCCTGATCGTCGGCGGGGCGAGCGAGCCGTCGGGCCGCGGGCTCGCGGGCATGCTGGTCGTCGAGGAGGCGAACCCGCCCGCCGTCGACGCCGATGTCAGCGTTGTCCTGCAGGACTGGCGACTCCAGGACGACGGCACGCTGATGGCCTTCGGGCAGACGGCGCTCGCGGCCGCTTATGGCCGGCTCGGCAACCTCGTCACGGTCAATGGCAAGCCAGTGCCGGGCGCCTTCGAGGCCCGGCCGGGCTCCCGGGTCCGCCTGCGGCTCGGCAATGCCTGCAACGCCCGGGCAACACGCATAAAGTTTGAGGGCGTGAAGGTCTACGTGGCGGCCGTCGACGGGCAGCCCACCGACACGTTCGAGCCGCTGCGGGCCACCCTGCCGTTCCCGCCCGGCACCCGCTACGACCTGATGGTCGATCTGCCGGAGGAGGAGGGCGCCCGGTGCACGATCGAGGCGCTGATCGGGAAAGGCCTGACGCTCGCGAGTGTCACCACCAAGGGGGCCAGGATCACCGAGAAGCGTGCGCCGATCGGACCGATCGGCGAGAACAAGCGCCTGCCGGCCGAGATCAAGCTGCAGAATGCCCTGCGCCGCGACGTGGTGATCACCGGCGGCGCCTTCGTGCCGAAGACCAAGGACGGGACCAAGGACGGCGCCGCACCCGATCCCGTCTACACCGGCGACCCGCAGAAGATCTGGTCGGTGAACGGCGTGAGCGGCGCCGTCGGCCTCCAGCCAATCTTCTCGGTGAAGCGCGGCCAGGTCGTTGTCTTGGCCCTGCGCAACGAGTCCGGCTTCCCGCAGGCCCTTCACCTGCACGGCCACTGCTTCCGCCTCCTGCACCCTCTCGACGATGGCTGGGAGCCCTACTGGCTCGACACGTTCCAGCTTCTGGAGGGCCGGACAGCCCGGATCGGTTTCCTGGCGGACAACCCGGGGCGCTGGCTGATCAGCGCCACGGTGCTGGAGCGGTTCGACACCGGCCTCTGGACGATGTTCGAGGTCACCTGAGCGATCAGTCTCCGATCGACGCGACGAGGTCGCGCAGCACCGCCGGCATCAGCTCGGGGATGTCCTCGGCGATCAGGCCCGGACCGTGGCTGAGGCCGGCATCCCCGTGGAGCCAGACGCCGGCCGCGGCAGCCGCGAAGGGCTCCAGGCCCTGCGCCAGCAGGCCGGCGATCAGGCCGCCCAGCACGTCTCCGGATCCCGCGGTCCCGAGATAGGGGCTGCCGTGATCGTTGATCGCCGCGCGCCCATCGGGAGCCGCGATCACCGTGTCGGCGCCCTTGAAGACCACCACTGCGCCGGTGAGTTCGGCCGCGGCACGGGTCCGCGCGACTTTGTCGGTGCCCTCCGCCATCGCGTCCGTGTTCTCGAACAGCCGCGCGAACTCGCCGGCATGCGGTGTCAGCACAGCCCGCGCATCCCCGTCGGCGAGATGGGCGGCCAGCAGCGGCGCCTGCCCGGCGAAGCTCGTCAGCGCGTCGGCGTCAAGGACGAGACCGCGCCCGGCCGCCGCCGCCACGGCGACGCGCTCGCGAGTCGGCTCGCCGGTGCCGAGCCCCGGCCCCGCCAGGATCACGTTCAGGCGCTCGTCGGTGAGCAAGTCGTCGAGGTCGTCGGCGCTCTCGCAGGGCCGCAGCATGATCGCCGTAAGATGGGCGGCGTTCTCGGCAAGCGCCGCGGTCGGCGACGCGATCGTGACGAGCCCGGCGCCGACCCGCAGGGCGCCGCGGGCGGCCAAACGGGCCGCCCCGGTCTTGGTGGCCGGCCCCGACAGCACCAGGGCGTGGCCGCGGGTGTATTTGTGGCTGGCTCCGGTGAGCCGCGGAAAATCCCGGATCCACAGGCCGGGCCCGTTCCGATGGAGGCGCGGACAGGCGGCGAGACCGGCCGCCAAGGCCTCCGGGCCGGTCCCGATATCCGCGAGGCTGAGCTGGCCGCAGAGGCCACGGCCCGGCTGAAGCAGATGCCCCGGTTTGAAGGTCACGAAGGTCACGGTCTCCACCGCTTGGATGGCAGCGCCGCGCACCGCGCCGGTATCGCCGTCGACCCCGCTCGGCACATCGACGGCGAGCACCGGGGTCCCGGAAGCGTTCACCGTCTCGACGAGCGCGCGGGCGGAACCGTCGAGGTCGCGCGACAGGCCGGCCCCGAACAGGGCGTCGATCACGAGATCGCAGGACGGCAGCGCGCCGCCATCGGGCGCCTGCACCGGCCCCGTCCAGGCCTTGGCCGCCTGGGCGGCATCTCCCGTCAGCTTCGAGGCCTCGCCAAGACAGAAGAGTTCGACGGCGTAGCCCGCCTCGGCCAGCAGGCGCGCGGCCACGAAGCCGTCGCCGCCGTTATTGCCCGGCCCGCATAGAACGACGGCGCGGCCGCCCGCCGGCAGCCGAGCCCGGGCGCGATCGGCTACGGCCGCACCGGCCGCCTCCATCAACGTAAGACCCGGCACACCGCCGTCGATCGCCGCGGTATCGACCTGCCTCATTGCCGCGACCGTCAGCACATGCATATCCATCTCCGCCTCTGCCCGTGTGCCGATCAGCTCTGACTAAAACCGCGCCAGGATCCTGGGAAGTGCCCGAAGGATGTGCGTGAAACGCACACGAAATGGGCACTATGGTCGAACACGCCGCGAAAACGGCATGGCGAAGGCGTCACGAGGATGTTAGAAATGCCACGCACCGCAGCGCAGGCCCGAGCGGCATGAAGAAGATCGAAGCGATCATCAAGCCTTTCAAGCTCGACGAGGTGAAGGAGGCGCTCCAGGAGGTCGGTCTCCAGGGCATCACCGTCATCGAGGCGAAGGGTTTCGGCCGTCAGAAGGGCCACACGGAGCTCTACCGGGGCGCCGAGTATGTGGTCGATTTCCTGCCCAAGGTGAAGCTCGAGATCGTCCTGTCCGATGCCCTCGTCGAGGGTGCCGTGGAAGCGATCCGCAAATCGGCGCAGACCGGGCGCATCGGCGACGGCAAGATCTTCGTCTCGACGATCGAGGAAGCGATCCGCATCCGCACCGGCGAGACCGGTACCGACGCGATCTGACGCGCCTCCGCCTGTGGTCCCGGCACTGCAGGCGGCAGCCGGCCGCGCGACGTCTGCCTAAGATTTCGCACTGCGCGAATGTCCGGCAATGGCGTCTCTGGCTCTGGAGCGCCGTCTTCCGCACCCCACATCATCGGGAACGGCCGGCCTGATCGGCCGCTTGAACCCGTTGAGGAGGATGTGCGATGGCCGCCATGGACCCGCGCGAAACCGCCAAGATCTACGATCTGTCCGCGTTCCGGCGCGCACGGGCGACGCCCCGCGCCGTCGTGGAGGCGAAGCCAGTGCCGGTGCCGAGCTTCGGCGGCGGCGCGTGGTACCACGAGGCCGCCATCCGCGAGGACGAGCGCCCGCGGCGGCCGTGACATCGGACAGCGCGCCGTCCGCGCTGCAAGCCCCGGCGTCATCCCGGGTCCGGGCAGCGGAGCCCGGGATCCAGACGCGCCGATGAAGCAAGACTTTGCACCTGCGGCGGTTCTAGGTTCCGGGTTCACCTGCGGCGTCCCAAAATGACGGCGCGGGTCGCGGCCGCCCTCCCGTCGGCCACATAATTGACCGTCCCAGAAACGGCGAAGCCGGACCCGAGGGCCCGGCTTCGTTGATGACACCGGGAAGCTCAGGGCTCCCCCTGCGTCTTACGCGGCTGCAGCGGCCTCGGTCGGCACGGAAGCGATCGTCTTCAGCACCTGCGAGGCGATCTGGTAGGGGTCGCCCTGCGAGTTCGGACGGCGATCCTCCAGGTAGCCCTTGTAGCCGTTGTTGACGAAGGAGTGGGGCACGCGGATCGAGGCGCCGCGGTCGGCCACGCCGTACGAGAACTCGTGGATCGAGGCGGTCTCGTGCTTGCCGGTCAGGCGCATGTGGTTGTCCGGGCCGTAGACGGCGATGTGCTCCTCGCGGGCGTTCTTGAACGCCTCCATGAGCTTCTCGAAGTACGCCTTCCCGCCGTGCTCGCGCATGAAGGCAGTCGAGAAGTTGCAGTGCATGCCCGAGCCGTTCCAGTCGGTGTCGCCGAGCGGCTTGCAGTGGTACTCCACGTCGATGCCGTACTTCTCGCAGAGGCGCTGCAGGAGGTAGCGGGCCATCCACATCTCGTCGGCGGCCTTCTTGGAGCCCTTGCCGAAAATCTGGAATTCCCACTGGCCCTTGGCGACCTCGGCGTTGATGCCCTCGTGGTTGATGCCGGCATCGAGGCAGAGGTCGAGGTGCTCCTCGACGATCTTACGGGCGACGTCGCCGACGTTGGAGTAGCCGACGCCGGTGTAGTACGGGCCCTGCGGCGCCGGGTAGCCGGAGGTCGGGAAGCCGAGCGGGCGGCCGTCCTTGTACAGGAAGTACTCCTGCTCGAAGCCGAACCAGGCGCCGGCATCGTCCAGGATGGTGGCACGCTTGTTGGACTCGTGCGGGGTCACGCCGTCCGGCATCATCACTTCGCACATCACCAGGACGCCGTTCTTGCGGGCCGGGTCGGGGAAGTGGCGCACCGGCTTCAGCATGCAATCGGAGCTGCCGCCCTCGGCCTGCTTCGTGGACGAGCCGTCGAAGCCCCACATCGGGAGCTGCTCGAGGGTCGGGAAGCTATCAAATTCCTTGATCTGCGTCTTGCCGCGGAGATTCGGGGTCGGCGTGTACCCGTCGAGCCATATGTACTCGAGCTTATATTTGGTCATTCCGGTTCTCTCGTCCGTATCAATGCGCGACCTGGGCAACCCGGGCAGACGCGAACGGCTTGCCGCCTCGTAGACGGCCGGGGCCGCCTTCGCATGGATCGTGCCAGGCAGGCCATTGCCGGGGAACAACGATGCCCTAAAAACGCTCGTGCGCGATCACGCTTTCGAGATCGCGCGGGATCGCGGGCCGATCGTTCTATCCGACAGCCGATTCCGGCTCCCGGCGGGTGGCAAGGCACGCCCGCGCCGGATATCAAGCCCCGCTTGCTTGCGCACCTGACCGCGTGCGGGTGCGCCACGAGAGACGTTTTTCGAAGATCCCTGGAGGATGCCCACGATGACCACTGCGGCCGAGGTGCTGAAGACGATCCGGGACAACGATGTGCGCTACGTGGACTTCCGGTTCACCGACCCGCGCGGCAAGTGGCAGCATGTCACGTTCGACGTGTCGCTCATCGACGAGGAGATCTTCGACGAGGGCACCATGTTCGACGGTTCCTCGATCGCCGGTTGGAAGGCGATCAACGAGTCCGACATGCTGCTGATGCCGGATCCGGTGACCGCCACGCTGGACCCGTTCTTCTCGGCCGCGACCATGTCGATCGTCTGCGACGTGCTGGAGCCGGCCACCGGTGAGCCCTACGGCCGCGACCCCCGCGGCACCGCCAAGCGCGCCGAGGCCTACCTGCAGCAGACCGGCATCGGCGACACGATCTATGTCGGTCCCGAGGCCGAGTTCTTCGTGTTCGACGACGTGAAATTCGGCGCCGATCCGTACCGCACCGGCTTCGAGCTCGATTCCACCGAGCTGCCGACCAACGGCTTCACGGATTACGAGGGCGGCAACCTCGGCCACCGGGTGCAGACCAAGGGCGGCTACTTCCCGGTGCCGCCGCAGGATTCGGCGCAGGACATGCGCGGCGAGATGCTCGCGGCCATGCAGTCCATGGGCGTGAAGGTGGAGAAGCACCACCACGAGGTGGCCTCGGCCCAGCACGAGCTCGGCATGAAGTTCGACACGCTGACCCTGCTCGCCGACCACATGCAGATCTACAAGTACTGCATCCACAACGTCGCGCAGAGCTACGGCAAGTCGGCGACCTTCATGCCCAAGCCCGTCTACGGCGACAACGGCTCGGGCATGCACGTCCACCAGTCGATCTGGAAGGACGGCAAGCCGGTCTTCGCGGGCGACAAGTATGCCGGCCTCTCCCAGGAGTGCCTCTGGTACATCGGCGGCATCATCAAGCACGCCAAGGCGCTGAACGCCTTCACCAACCCGTCGACCAACTCGTACAAGCGCCTGGTGCCGGGCTACGAGGCGCCGGTGCTGCTCGCCTACTCGGCGCGCAACCGCTCGGCCTCCTGCCGCATCCCGTGGACGAAGAGCCCGAAGGCCAAGCGCGTCGAGGTCCGCTTCCCCGACCCGATGGCAAACCCCTACCTCGCCTTCTCGGCGCTGCTGATGGCCGGCCTCGACGGCATCCGCAACAAGATCGACCCGGGCCCGGCCATGGACAAGGATCTGTACGAGCTGCCGCCGCGGGAGCTGAAGAAGATCCCGACCGTGTGCGGCTCGCTCCGCGAGGCGCTGACCAGCCTCGACAAGGACCGGGCCTTCCTCAAGGAGGGCGGGGTGTTCTCTGACGACCAGATCGACTCGTTCATCGAGCTGAAGATGACCGAGGTGCTGCGCTACGAGATGACGCCGCACCCGATCGAGTTCGTGCAGTACTACTCGCTGTGAGGTGAGCGGGGCCGGGCGCGATGCTCGGCCCCTCTAATAGTCAAGACGCTGAGTCTGGCAAATAGCTCGGCTACCGTGGTTCACGGCTCAGACAATCTCAGATCTTCTGAACAATCAGAACGTCTTGGTAATCGGCAAAGCTCATTTCTTTGTAGCCCAATATACGGCAGTCAGCTCGGGCCTCGACTCGATTGATAGCCCAGGACGGCGCTGTGTAGGAGCCACCGTAGCTTTGACCGTACATCCGCGACCACAACGGGCAAGAAAAATAGCCGAAGCCGCGACGCATGAAATGCCTGTTTATCGCCTTTTTCTGATCTAACGTAGTTGTGTATTCAAATTTCATAAATAAGTGCCTAAGGAGATGTCGCCTAATATATTGCCTCCGCAAGCTATGAGCATGATTATACTGTAGCAGATCGTGACTGACGCAGCTTCGTCCATGGAGCGTCACGACAGCGAGCCCCGACGGGCTCAGCGCCTCTATGAAGTAGTTCAAGGCCCAATCAAACATGGGTCGGTCGAAATGCGTAAGCAATGATCCACAAAATATCAGATCGAATTTTTGACTTGACATGCCTACATAATCTTTCTGAAAAGAAAATTTTCTTACGTTAAATCTATCAATAACAAATTTTTCTTTTTCTTGATCGATGTCCGCCACGAATAGTTCGCTATCGGGTAGGAATTTTGTCAAATGCCGCGTGACGCGTCCTCCGCCACAGGGCAAGTCGAGCACAGACCCAAAATCACCCCGCCCCGCCAACAGCATGGCCTCGGCAATGATTCTCACCGCCGATCGGCCAACCTTCAGATATTCTTCAAGTCCATCATCAGATTTGAAATGCATGTCGTCGTTTTGAGCGACGGAAGGATCAATAAATGATGATGAATAGCGCTGCCAACGCTGCATGATATCGACTATGACGTTATCCGCGGGCGGATTTTGCACAATCGGAGGATTTTGCCATATTTTTATTGGTATACGTTGAGAACTTTTCGCGTACTCCACCGACATTAAAGCATTTTCCGAGTTCAGTATGGGCCAATTCGTCCGCCTTTTTGTGTGGCGGCACAATTTTACGATAATACGTAGCTTTCGCAGGTTATGCGAGACGCGGTTGTTCTCAATGAGACATGCCTCTTCACGGCGGCGGCACAGACATCCGCAGAATACTTTTGTCTGATTTCAGCACTATATGCAGTAAGACTCGCGCAAGATTAAATGCCGAATCGTCTTGGAGGCCTGATCTATAAATGCTCTCCCTCGACCACCTCGTCGTCGTCGCGCCGGATCTTGCGAAGGGCGTAGCGCATGTCCGCGACTGCCTCGGACTCGGCATTCCGGAAGGCGGGCGCCACCGCGAGATGGGCACCCGCAACCACCTGCTGCGCCTCGGCGAGGCGACGTTCCTAGAGGTGATCGCCGTCGATCCGGAGGCACCCGTCCCGCCCCGCGCCCGCTGGTTCGGCCTCGGCGACGCCGCGCAGGTACGGGCGGACTGGGATTCGGGCCGGCGGCTGCGTGGGTTCGTCGCCCGCACCGACGTGCTCGACGGCGTGCTCGCCGCCCACGGTGACCTCCTCGGGCAGGCCGCCACGATGACCCGCGGCGCGCTGTCGTGGCGCTTCGGCGTGCGTCCGGACGGGGCTTGGCCGGCGGGCGGTGCCGCGCCGTACGTGATGGATTGGGGGCCTCGCGGGAACCCCGCCGCCTTTATGCCGGATCTCGGCGCCCGCCTCGAAGCCATCGTCCTGACGCATCCGGAGCCGGACGGCGTGGCGAAGCTTCACGCCGCCCTCGGCCTCGCCGCTCCCCCGACCGTCGTGGCAGGTCCTGGCCCGCGCTGGAGCGCACGGATCACGACACCATCCGGTGTCCGGACGCTGACCTGAAGCGTCGACGGACCCTCCTCGCCGGCCTGATCGGGAAAGTGACCGGCGAGGAGGGCCTGGCCGAGACTCGAAAGCCGCGGCACGGGCAAACTAGCAGCGGCGTTCCGCGATGCGGTGGCAGGAAAGGCTCACCCCGCACGGGAATCGCGCCGGATCCCGCCGAAACGACGTCACGTGTGCGCGAAGATGTCGGTCTCGGGCCAGCCGTCGAGGTCTAGGCGCGCCCGGGTCGGCAGGAAGGCGAAGCAGGAAGCGGCGAGCTCGGTCCGGCCCTCGCGAGCCAGCATCGCGTCGAGCCTCTCGCGGGCGGCGTGGAGGTGGAGCACGTCGGAGGCCGCGTAGTCGAGCTGCGCCTGAGACAGGCTCTCGGCGCCCCAGTCGGAGGATTGCTGCTGCTTGGACAGATCGACGCCGACGAGTTCGCGGACCACATCCTTGAGCCCGTGCCGGTCGGTGTAGGTGCGGGCGAGTTTCGAAGCGATCTTGGTGCAGTAGACCGGCTGCGGCATGATCCCGAAGGCCTTGTACAGGACCGCAACGTCGAACCGGGCGAAGTGGAAGATCTTCAGCACGTCCGGATCCGCCAGGACGCGCTTGAGAACGACCGGCTCCGGGCCGGCCTGCGGGATCTGTACGACGTCGGCGGTGCCGTCACCCGTGGAGATCTGCACCACGCAGAGCCGGTCGCGGTGGGGATTGAGCCCGAGCGTCTCGGTGTCGATGGCGACCGCGCGACCCGCGTCGTAGGTGGCGGGCAGGTCGCCGCGGTGGAGGCGTACAGTGGGGCTCGGCATGTTTTTCAGACCTTGAGGGTTTTCGGCCGGTACCATCGGTGCCAAGTGCCGGCAAGCCCGAGGCAATTCGCGCCCGGCCCGAGGACGGAGAGGCGGACATGACGGCGGCCGAGGTGATCGCGATGCTGGGGCTGAAGCCCCATCCGGAAGGCGGCCACTACCGCGAGACCTTTCGCGACCCCAGGATCGTGGACGGTCGCTCCGTCGGAACCGCGATCTATTTCCTGCTCGATCTCGGCGAGGTCTCGGCCTGGCACCGGGTGGACGCCACCGAGATCTGGCACTGGCATGCCGGCGCGCCGCTGGTGATCACCACGAGCCCCAACGGCCATGACGCCGCCGCGCAACATCTCGGGCCGGATCTCGCCGCCGGGCAGCGACCGCAATGCGTGGTGCGTGCCGGCCATTGGCAGACGGCCACCAGCCTCGGGGCCTGGACGCTCGTGGGCTGCACGGTCTCACCGGGCTTCGACTTCGCGGGCTTCGAGATGGCCGCGCCCGATTGGCGGCCGACGCCGCGCGCATAGCTGTCCAGGCAGACCAAAAGACAAGGGACCGAAGGATCCGGTCAGATCAGGCTTCCCCCGGGCGATCCCGCGTTCAGCGATCGGCCTGCTCGCGCCACGAGCTGCGCGAACGCCATCGCGGCAGCCGAGGCCTGGGTCTGCGTCGGGAACGCCCGGTCCGACTCGGCGACCGTCGCGTCGGTGTCATCCAGAAGCACCCAGGTCCAGAGATGCCGGCCGGTCGCGCGAATCTTGAAGTGCATGGCGGGCTCGCGAGCTACGTCATGCTTCGATGATGCACCGCGAAAAGGCTCGACGCGTTAATGGCTTGGCCTGCGCAACAACCTGTGTCGGCTAAGCGAAGGCTTGTGCCCGCTATCCCCGCAGAGCACAGGCGGGCATACGGCCGCTCGCGGGCACGCGCAGGGGCGCTGCCGCGCGAGGATCATACCTGAGGCGCGGCATCGCGCCCGGGTCGGGTCGAGATGTTCGGATCGCGCCGCGCCGTGCATGCAGCGGCACGCGGGAGCCCCGGAGCGTCGGCAGACCTATGCCGCCGGACGCAGCGACAACGCCGCACGCACCACCGCGTCGGCGTGGAAATGGTGCAGCATGTGGCCGGCTCCCGGCAGGAGCTCGAACGTGGCCGGCGGCATCAGGCCGGCGGCGCGCCGCCCGTGGACGAACGTGTTCACGACCAGATCGGCGCTGCCGCACACGAAACGCGCCGGTGCGCGCGCGGTCGGGTAGGACAGAACGCTGCGCGTGAGCGCCGGCCAGAGCCATCCGGCATCCTCGCCTTCCGCGGTGATCTGCGCGGGCCGTGCGGCGAGGTCGAAGGGGAAGCGGCGGGCGAACGTGTCCGGCATCGCCTTGGGGAAGAACATCGCGTTCCAGAGCAGCGGAAGCAGCGCCTTGTCGCTTCCGGCGCTCAGGAGTCTGGACAGGAGATCGCCGCCGAACGGCAGCGCCCGTGGGCCGAACAGCACGTGCTCCAGGCGGGGCTCGGGGAAGCAGATCGGTGCGACGGCGACGACGCCGGCAATCTCCTCCGGGTGAAGCATTCCGTAGGCGAGGGCGACCGCCGCGCCGAACGAGTGGCCGACGATCACCGGACGGTGCACATCCAGGCGCTGCACCGCGTCCCGGATCCGGGCGGCCTGATCCCAGATATCGGCCGCGCGTCCGCGAGGGCGCAGGCTGAAGCCGTGCCCCGGACGGTCGACCGCGATCACCCGGAAATGCTCCGCCAGCGCCGGCACCGGCCCGAGCCACATGTCCTCCAGGCACATCAGCGTGCCGTGGATCGCCACGAGATCGGGGCCGCGCCCGGTTTCCGCGTAGGCGATGGTCCGGTCTTCGGAGAGCTGGACGATCCGGCGCGGGACGACCCGCGGGTCGCGTTGCGCGTCCGACGCAGGTCGGCTCGGACCGGGCAGAGTGTCCATCACAAGGGTCAACTACAGAGGCCGACGGCGACCGGGCGCGTTGCTGAGCACGGCCAGCGCGGTGGCCGCACCAATGCCGACGAGGCCTGCCGCCGCGGCGAGCGGGTGCAGCGTCGCCCGGGTGTATGCGCTGGTCCGCATGACGGGGAGCGGCGGGTCGCCGCGCATCTCGCCCGCCGCCACCGGCGCGTGCAGGGCCCCATCCGGATTGCGGGGGGCGCTCGCGCGCTTTTGGAGCGCGATGATCGCCGGGGCGAGATAGTCGTAGGCGCCGGGCGCGAACTCCTTGCCGGCCGTAAAGGCCTTGCCGGCGCCGCCCACGAAGATGTCGCGCTGCGGGTGCACCGCCGCGTGCAGGATGGCGTTCGCGACCTCCTCGGGCGGGTAGATCGGCGGTGGCAGGCTGGGCTCGCGGTCCATGTAGTTGCGCGCGCGCTGGGGCAACGGGGTGTCGATCGAGGCCGGCTTGATCAGGGTAACCGAGACCGGGTCCTTCTCGTACATCAGCTCCATGCGCAACGCGTCGGTGAAGCCCTTCACCGCGTGCTTCGAGGCCGCGTACATGCCCTGGAACGGGAAGGCGAGGTCCGAGGCAATGCTGCCAACGTTGATGAGCGCGCCGCCATGCTGGCGCAGGTGCTCGGTCGCCACCAGCGACCCGTAGACCGTGCCCCAGAAGTTGGTCTGGATCAGACGCTCATGGTCGGCATCGCTGATCTCGCGCAGCCGGCCATAGATCGAGCCGCCCGCGACATTCACCCAGGTGTCGAAGCCGCCGAAGGTCGCCTCCGCGCGGTCGGCGACGGCCTGGACGTCCGCCCGGCGGCCGACATCGGCGACCACGTCGATCGCCTTGCCGCCGATTCCCTCGATCTCGGCCCGGATGCGCGCCAGGGCATCGCCGCTGCGCGCCGCCATGACGACGCGGGCGCCGCGCTCGGCCGCCATCCGCGCTGTGGCCAGCCCGATGCCCGACGATGCGCCGGTGATCACGATGACCTGCTCGCGGAGCGGCTTGTGCTTCATGAGTCTCCCCCGGTGTCTCGATATGCGGCTGCCATCCGCGAGGGACGCGACCACACACCTGCTATTCACCGGGAGGGCTTCATGGTTCCAGATACTGGGAGGGTGTTTGCGTCGCAGGGCGCGATTTCGGTCAGCGCCCGTAGATATCCTCGACGCGGATGATGTCGTCCTCGCCGGTATAGGAGCCGACCTGCACCTCGATCAGCTCCAGCGGGATCTTCCCCGGATTGGCCAGTCGGTGCATCGACCCGATCGGCAGGTAGACCGCCTCGTTCTCGTGGACCAGAACCACCCGCTCGTCGATCGTGACCTCGGCGGTGCCGCGCACCACCACCCAGTGCTCCGCCCGGTGGTAGTGCTTCTGCAAGGACAGGCGTCCGCCCGGCACCACCTGGATCCGCTTCACCTGGAACCGCTCGCCGATGTCGATCCGCTGGTACCAGCCCCACGGCCGGTACATCCGTAGATGCGCGTCCGCCTCCGGCTCACCTTTCGCCCGCAGCGCGGTCACCAGCTCCTTCACCTGCCCCGAGCGCGCCTTAGAGGCCACCAGCACCGCGTCGGGCGTGGACACCACCACCACGTCCTCCAGGCCCACCACGGCGGTCACGCCGTCGCCCTGGCTGTGGACCAGGCTGTTCTTCGTCTCGATCAGCGACACCCGGCCCCGCACCGCATTGCCCGCCTCATCGTGGTCCAGGACCTGCCAGACCGCGTCCCAGGTGCCGACATCCGACCAGGGGAACGACACCGGCAGCACGCCAGCCTGGGCGGTCCGCTCCATCACCGCGTAGTCGATCGAGATCTTGGGGGCCTGGGCGAAGGCCGCCGCATCGAGGCGCACGAAATCGAGGTCGGTGACCGCGGCCTCCAGGGCCGCGCGCGCGGCCGCGAGCACGTCCGGCACGAACGCCTCCAGCTCGGCCAGCATCAGGTCGGCGCGGAAGAGGAAGTAGCCGGAGTTCCACAGCGCGCCCTCCGCGATCAGCGCTTCGGCGCCGGCCCGGTCGGGCTTCTCGACGAAGCGGGCGACGCGGGCCGCGCCCGGCGCCTCCGTGATCGGCTCGCCGCGGCGGATGTAGCCGTAATCGGTGGCGGGGCGGTCCGGCTCGAGGCCCAGCGTCATGGTGTAGCCCGCCTGCGCGCCGGCGGCCGCGCGCACCACGGCGTCCACGAAGGCGGCCGTGTCGGGCACGACATGGTCGGCGGCCATGATCAGCACGACCGCCTGCGGGTCGGCCGCCGCCGCGTGCAGCGCCGCCACCGCCACCGCGGCGGCCGAGTCGCGCCCCTGGGGCTCGAGCAGGATGTCGGCGGCAAGGCCGAGCTGATCGCGCTGCTCGGCGACGATGAACCGGGCCTCGGCCGAGGCGATCACGGTCGCCTTCGCGAACACGGCCGCGTCCGACACCCGCGCGAGGGTCGCCTGGAACGTCGAGCGCTCCGCGTCCACCAGCCGGGCGAACTGCTTGGGCATGCTCTCCCGCGAGGCCGGCCACAGCCGCGTCCCCGTCCCGCCGCACAGGATCATCGGGTGGATGACAGCAGAGGCCCGGGACATGATGACGTCTCCCGATAGGATCGGCGGGCAGCCCGCATGGCCTGGGCCCGGGCCGCTTCGTAAAGCTTTGGCACGCCATCGGCGACCGTTTTCCGGATGTGGCCTTAACGTCGGACCCGGGGCGGAACAATCCTGCGCGGATTGTCCGCGTCCGGCCGGGCTGGCCCGGCGCCGGCGGATCGTTATCTGTTCTTCTGCATGAGCTCATCCGCCCAGATCCACCCGAGCGCCGTCGGAACACCCCGCCGGATGCCATCCGTCGAGCGCTTGGTCGGCAGTGCGGCGGCGGCCGATCTGGAAGTTTATGGGCGGACAGCCTTCACCGACGCGATCCGGGCCGTGCTGGCCGACCTCCGCGCCGCGGGTGGCCCGGTGCCGGACGAGCCGGAGATCCGGGCTGCCGCGTGCGCGCGCCTCGCTGCCGAGCGACGCCCCTCCCTGCGGCCTGTGTTCAACCTCACCGGGACCGTGCTCCACACCAATCTCGGTCGCGCCCTGCTGCCGCGCTCGGCCGCCGAGGCGGTCGCCGCCGTGATGGTGCAGGCGAGCAACCTGGAATTCGATCTCGAAACCGGGGGCCGGGGCGAGCGGGACGACCACGTCGAGGGCCTGATCTGCCGCCTGACCGGTGCGGAGGCCGCGGTGGTGGTGAACAACAACGCGGCCGCGGTCCTGCTGGTGCTGAACGCGCTCGCCACGCGCAAGGAGGTGGTGGTCTCGCGCGGAGAGCTGGTGGAGATCGGCGGCTCCTTCCGGGTGCCGGACGTCATGATCCGCGCCGGATGCCGTCTCCGCGAGGTCGGTACCACAAACCGCACGCATCTCGGCGACTACGCGGAGGCGATCGGCCCGCGCACCGGCCTGGTGATGAAGGTGCATCCGAGCAATTACGCGATCGCGGGCTTCACCGCCGCCGCCGACCCGGCCGCCCTGCACGCCCTCTGCCGCGAGCGCGGTGTGCCGCTTGCCGACGATCTCGGCAGCGGCAGTCTCGTCGATCTCACCGCCTACGGCCTTCCGGCCGAGCCCACCGTCCGGGCGGCCCTGGCGCGGGCCGACGTGGTGACGTTCAGCGGCGACAAGCTCCTCGGTGCGGTCCAATGCGGCATCGTGGCCGGCCGGAAGGACCTGATCGCCCGCGTCCGCAAGAACCCTTTGAAGCGGGCCTTGCGCGTCGACAAGATGACCTACGCGGCCCTTGAAGCGGTGCTGCGCCTCTATCTCCACCCCGAGCGGCTGCGGGCGGAGCTGCCGACCCTGCGGCTGCTGACCCGCGACCGCGCGGCGATCGCCGAGCAGGCGGAGCGGCTCGCGCCCGCGGTGGCGCAGCGGCTCGCCGGCAGCGCGACGGTCTCGGTGGCAGCGTGCATCAGCCAGATCGGCTCCGGCGCCCTGCCGGTCGAGACGCTGCCCAGCGCCGCGCTGGTTCTCCATCCGGATCCGGGGGGCGGAGCGGGCCGGCGCGGCGCCGGCGGTCGGTGCAAG
Organism: Methylobacterium sp. FW102-HT35C08; assembly: GCF_058790235.1. Classification (NCBI taxonomy): domain Bacteria; kingdom Pseudomonadati; phylum Pseudomonadota; class Alphaproteobacteria; order Hyphomicrobiales; family Methylobacteriaceae; genus Methylobacterium; species Methylobacterium sp. FW102-HT35C08. The sequence goes on from NZ_JBYTCL010000002.1 coordinate 5,909,300, forward strand.
CGGCTGGCCGAGCGCCTGCGCGGGCTGCCGATACCGGTGATCGGCCGGATCAGCGACGATACGATCGTCCTCGACCTTCGGACCCTGGAGGACGAGACCGGGCTCCTCGACACCCTGGCGGCGCTCGCGTCGCCAAATAGTGAGTCACGATCCCAACCCGGTTGTTAGGAAATCGTAACGCTCGGCTGGACCTTGTGCGCCGGCTTCGCGTGTTATGGTATGATGACAAACCCGCGGTCGCGGTCGAGAGTGGCGGTGCCTGGACCGCGATGGGCGAACGATATGGCGTACACTGCCGACACGTTAGAGGCGGAGCGAGAGTCGGACCCGCTCCTCCTGGATAATCAGCTTTGCTACGCGCTCTATGCGGCCGCACACCGGATGACCAAGTCGTACCGCCCGTTCCTGGAGCGGCTCGGCCTGACCTATCCGCAATATCTCGTCCTTCTGGTCCTGTGGGAGCAGGACGGCGTCACGGTTTCCGAGATCGGCCGGCGGCTGCGACTCGATTCCGGGACCCTCACGCCGGTGCTGAAGCGGCTGGAAGGCGCGGGCTTCCTGCTCCGCACCCGCCGTCAGTCCGACGAGCGCGAGGTCGAGATCGCGCTGACGCCGAAGGGCTCGGCACTCCGCTCCGAGGCCGTCTCCGTCCGTGAGAGCGTGATGTGCCAGCTCGAACTGAGCGAGCCCGAGATCCGCGCCCTGCGCAAGGACCTCAGCCTCGTCATCGACCGCCTGAGCGTGGGCGAGTGACGGCTCCGCGCAGCGGGCCGCAGCCTCCCATCATCGGCGCAGGCGGTTGCCCAGGACGAAGCCGTAGAGCCCCATCAGGATGATGCCGACCGCGCCCTCGAGGCCGACCAGCAGGTTGGTGACGCGGCCGGTGGGCTTCAAACCGATCTCCGGCGGGTTGGCGGTCATCATGTTGAGCGCGCTGTAGCTCAGGAGATCGAGGGGATTGTAGGTCGGGCCCGCCTCCGGCCCGTCCAGGATGAACAGGCCGCCGGTCAGCCCGTAGAGGCCCGCGAACACGACGATCAGCAGGGCGAAGGCCCGGGCGATGCGCGACAGGCTCTCGCCGTAATCGCACAGCCACTCGACGAAGCGGTCGGCGGTCCAGCGGTAGCCGTGCCGCAGAACGCCGGTCCAGTCCCGCTCGGTCCAGGCGGCCAGCGCCTGCCGCCCGGCATGGAAACGTCCCATCCGGCGGCCCCGCTTGTAGGCCCAGCTCGCCGCGTCATGGCTGCCGATGCTCTTCCAGTTCTGCTCCAGGGCCAGATAGCTCGCTTGTGCGGCTTCGTAGGCGCCGGCCACCTCCTCGCCGACCGCGCCGCCGAGCTGCTCGACGCTCATCCGCGTGCCGTTCAGCCACGCGCCGGAGAAGCGGGCGTGCCGGAGGCGGCAGGTGCCGAGATTCAAGCGCACCAGATCGGTATCCGACAGGTCAGCCCCCGACAGGTCGGCCCCGTCGAGCTTCGCCCCGGTGAAATTCGCCCCCCGCAGCCGCGAGCCCGCCAGACTCGCCTTCGTCAGGCTGGCGCCGGCAAAATCCGCGTGGGTGAGGTTGGCATCCGCGAGCTTGGCTTCGTCCAGGCGGGCCTCGCGGAACACCGTGTCGTCGGCGTCCGCCCCGGAGAAATCTGTGCCCCAGAGATCGGCGCCCGCGAAATCCGCTCCGTCGAGGAGCGCGCCGGACAGGTCGGCGAACCGCATCGCGGCCTGGCCGAAGCGCGCATCCTCCAGCATGGCGCCGACGAACTTCACTTGGCCCGCGACCGTCCCGGTGAAATCCGCGCCCGATAGGTCCGCCTCGGAGAGGTCGGCCTCCTCCAGGATGGCGCCCGTGAAGCGGGTCGAGCGCCCGACCACCCCGCGGAGCGTGGCCCGGCGCAAATTCGCCCCGGCGAGGTCGGCCTCCTCCATCCGGGCGCCGGAGAGATCGGCCCCGGCGAGCGGCAGGCCGCCGGACTCGGGATCGGCGGTCCCCGCCTCAGCGGCCAGCACATCGGGGCACGCCCGCAGATGCGAGAGATCCAGCCCCGGCGCCCGCAGGGGCGTCTCGGCCGCGATCCGGTCCAGGAGGGCGAGCAGACGCGGATCCGCGTAAGCGTCCGGTCGTGCGTCGGGTGGGGTCGCCTGGTCCATGATCGTTCCTTGCCGGAAGGAGCGACCGCGCGCCAGACGCTCCTCTCAGCCCAAGCGGGCCGCTGCGGTCACCCGGACGGTGATCGCCTTGGCGGCGGGCGTCTTGGACTGCTCGTCATGGTGCCAGAGCGGCAGCAGGACGTTCAGCTCGGGGTAGTAGCCGCCGCAATTCCCTTCCGGAATATCGTAGGCCACGACCCGGAGCCCGCCGACACGCCGCGGAACCGAGTCGTCGGCCTCGGTCTCCACGTCGACGCCGCCGCCATCCTTCAGTCCAAGCCGGGCAATGTCCTGCCGGTTCATGAACAGCACGTCGCGGGTGCCCTTCACGCCGCGGAAGCGGTCGTCGTAACCGTAGACCGTGGTGTTGAACTGGTCGTTCGACCGGAGGGTGATCAGGTCGAGCACATCCGGGCCGCGGGCCGGCAGGTCCGGGTCGGCTTCCAGGCCCGCCGGCACGGCGAAATTCGCCTTGCCGGTCTCCGTCTCCCACTTCCGGTCGCGGGCGCCCAGGGGCTTGGTCAGGCCGCCGGGCTGGAACATCCGCCCGTTCAGGTCGTGGAACACCTTGGGATAGGTTGCCTCGATGGCCACGCGCACCCGGCCGTAATCGGCGACCCAGGAATCCCAGTCGATCCGCGGATTCGGCGGCAGGGTCGCCTTCGCGATCTCCGCCACGATCCAGGGCTCCGAGCGCAGGTGTGGGCCGACCGGGTCGGAGACGCCCCGGGAGCCGTGGAAGCGCGCGGTCGAATCCTCCATCGAGACCACCTGCGGGCCGCTCGCCTGCCGGTCGATCTCGATGCGGCCGAGGCAGGGCAGGATGTAGGCCACCGCCCCGTTCACGAGATGCGAGCGGTTGAGCTTGGTCGAGATCTGGACGGTCAGCCGCTGCCGGCGCCAAGCCGGCTCCATGCGGCCGGTATCGGGGACCGCGCGCAGGAAGTTGCCGCCCAGCCCGATAAAGGCCTTCACGCTGTCATCGAGGATGCCCTCACAGGTCTCGACGGTGTTGAGCCCCTTCTCCTGCGGCGGCTCGAAATCGTAGAGTTCCTTCAGCTTGTCGAGGGGCGCCAGTTCCGGCTTCTCGGTGATGCCGACCGTGCGCTGACCCTGCACGTTGGAATGGCCGCGCACGGGGCAGATCCCGGCTCCGGGTTTGCCGATATTACCCCGCAGGAGCAGCAGGTTGACCAGCATCCGCACGGTCTCGGTACCTTTGCGGTGCTGCGTGAGGCCCATCCCGTAGATGCCGATCACCGCCTTGGCGCGGGCATAGGCTGCGGCCGCGGCTTCCAGGGCAGCCCGGGTGAGCCCGGAGCGCCGCTCCAGCGCGGCCCAATCCTGCCCGTCGCAGAAGGCGACGAAATCCTCAAACCCGTGGGTGTGCTCGGCGATGAAGGCGTGGTCGAGCACGCCGGGCCGGCCAGACGCGGAAGCCTCCCGGTCCATGGCGAGCAACGCCTTGCACAGGCCGGTGATCGCCGCGAGATCCCCGCCCGCCTTCACCTGATGGTACTGGGTCGAGATCTTCGTGGAGGACCGCGTCAGCATCTCCACCGGCGATTGCGGATCGGTGAAGCGCTCCAGCCCGCGCTCGCGCAGCGGGTTGAAGGTGATGATCTGCGCACCGCGGCGGCGTGCCTCCTGGAGCGGGTGGAGCATCCGCGGCGCGTTCGACCCGACATTCTGGCCGAAGAAGAGGATCAGGTCGGTGTCCTCGAAATCCTCCAGGAGCACCGTGCCTACGGGCGCGCCGATCGATTGGGGCAGCGCCACCGAGGTCGGCTCGTGGCACATGTTGGAGGAATCCGGCAGGTTGTTGTTGCCGTAGAGACGCGCCAGCAGCGCCCACATGTAGCTGGTCTCCAGGGAGGCCCGGCCCGAGGCGTAGAACACGACCGATTTCGGGTCGGCCGCGCGCAGGGCCTTCAGCTCCCGCCCGATCTCCGCCATCGCTTCGGCCCACGAGACGGGGCGATAGCGGTCGGTCTCGGGATCGTAGCGCAGGGGATGGGTGAGGCGGCCCTGCTCCTCCAGGGCGTAATCGCTCCAGCCGAGCAGCTCGGTGACGGTGTGGGCCGCGAAGAAGTCCGGGGTCGCACGCCGCCGTGTCTGTTCCCAGGCGGTCGCCTTGGCGCCGTTCTCGCAATACTCGAAGGCGAGCGGCTTGGCGGGCTTCGCCCAGGCGCAGGACACGCACATGTATCCGTCCGGCTTGTTCTGCTTCAGCAGCATCGCCGAGCCGGTGACCGGCACACCCTCACGCGTCAGGATCTCGACGAGGGAGCGGGCCGAGCCCCAGCCGCCCGCCGGGCCGTCATAAGGCTCGATCCGTACGTCGCCGGTTTCTTGTTCAGCCATGCCGTCCTCCCGTCCGGCACGCCAACGACCGGACGAGGGAAACGCGCGAGCCGGGAAACGGATCACGGGCGCGTCACCGCGGCCGGGCCGGCTTTGCTTATGGATGTCCCGGATCTAACGTCGACTCGTCCACATAAGAGCACAGGAGGAGATCGTGGCCAGCGTCGACGTCGAGATGGTGAAGTGTGCCTGCCAGGACTGCGTCTGCGTGATCCCGGTCGCGAAGGCGGTGTCCCGGGACGGGAAGGCCTATTGCTGCGACTCGTGCGCCGACGGGCACACGGATCACGCCGGCTGCGACCATGCCGGCTGCAGCTGCCACGGCTGAGGTCGATTGGGCGTCCAGACCGCGCGGCGGGAGCGCCGCGCGCCGCGTCAGGAGACGGCCGTCAGCTTGTCGGCCATGGACTGGTCCTTGTCACGGCGCGTGGAGAAGATCAGCGTGAAGAAGGTCCGCTGGACTCCGAGTTCCGCGAGCTTCGCCTCGCACCGCTCGGCGAGCGCGCAGATCTCGGAGAGCTCGCCCTCGATGTTGGTGCCGTTGGGGTGCATCGTGGCGGTCAGGCCGCTCGACTCGATGATCGCCTTGATCGCGCGTACGTAGGGCGAGACCGACGGACCGACGCCCATCGGCACGATGCAGAGGTCGGCCGAAACCTTCATGATGTGTGCCTGATCCGGAAGAGGCGCGACCCGGCGCGGCGACCGCGGCCGGCGGCGCGGGCTGGAGCGGGTGAAGGGAATCGAACCCTCGTATTCAGCTTGGAAGGCTGCTGCTCTACCATTGAGCTACACCCGCGCGGTCGGAGCGTTAGCACGCCGACCCGCGCGTGAGAAGGTGGCTCAGCCAAGCCCGAGCGCTGCGCGCGCCTCGGCGGGCGTCGCGACACGGCGGCCGTGGCGGGCCACGGCCTCGGCGGCGAGCCCGACCAGCTCGGCGTTGCTCGCCGCCAGACGGTCCTTCGCCACCCGGATGTTGTCCTCAAGCCCCGTGCGCACCGCGTCGGCGCCGCGAGCCAACGCCCAGTCCATCACCACCGCCTGATTGCGGCCGATCCCGGCGGCGGTCCAGGTCGCCTCGGGCAGGATCCGCCGCGTCTCGGCGAGCAGGATGTCGAGGAGGTGCTCTTCGGCCGGCATGGCGTTCTGGACGCCCATCACGAACTGCACGTGCGGGCGCGCGTCGATCAGGCCCGCCTCGATGAGGCGCTTGGCGCCGTGCAGGTGCGAGAGATCGAAGATCTCGATCTCGGGCCGGACGCCGTGCTGCTTCATCTGGCTGGCGAGTTCGGTCACGAGGCTCGCGGAATTCTCGTAGACGATGGTCGGGAAGTTCACCGAGCCGGTGGACAGGGAGGCCATGTCGGGCCGGTGCCTGAGCGAGAGGCCACGGGCAGCCGGGTCGCGCCCGCGCCCGCCCGTGGAGAACTGCACGATCATCCCCGGGCAGTGCTGGCGCAGCCCCTCCTGCACGGCGGCGAACTTGTCCGGGTCGGAGGAGGGCGACTCGTCGTCGTTGCGCACGTGGATGTGGCAGAGCGTGGCACCCGCCTCGAAGGCCTGATGCGTCGATTCGATCTGCTCGGCCACTGTGACGGGCACGGCCGGATTGTCCTTCTTGCGAGGGACCGAGCCCGTGATCGCCACCGCGATCACCACGGGTGCGTCGCTTCGGGATGCCGCCATCCGTTTATTCTCCCTGCCTCATCCCCTCGCGCCGTCCGGGATAGCGCCGCGGGTCGCGGATCTGAACCGACCGGCGTGCGCATCGGGTCCGTATGCGGGACATCTCCGGCCGGATGACATCCTGCCCTTGTGTCTTGCCGGCGCTTGCCGCACCTCTCGGGCCGCGAGGCACACGATGAACGACACGATCCTGGTCCTGAACGGGCCGAACCTGAACCTGCTGGGCAAGCGCCAGCCGGAGATTTACGGCCGCGAGACGCTGGCCGATGTCGAGGCCCTGTGCCGCGAGACCGCCGCAGGCTTCGGGCTCGCGGTCGAGTGCCGCCAGAGCAACGCCGAGCACGTGCTGATCGACGCGATCCAGGAATTCCGGGTCGGCTCGGCCGGCATCGTCATCAACGCCGGCGCCTACACCCACACGTCGGTGGCGATCCTCGACGCGCTCAATACCTGCGAGGTGCCGGTGATCGAGTGCCACATCTCGAACGTCCATCGCCGCGAGGCCTTCCGCCACCATTCCTACATCTCGCTCGCGGCGACGGCCGTGCTGGCGGGGTTCGGGATGCACGGCTACGCTCTGGCGATCCGGCACCTCGCGCATCTGCGGGCCGGCAAGACCGCTTGAAGTGAAGCGCGGATAGCGCGCCGCGCAGGGTTGACGCTGGCGGAGACAGGGCGGAGGAGGGCGGTCAGGCCCTTATTCAACGCGTTCTCTCCGGCCGGACTGGTCTTCAAGCCCCGGAGAGCACCAAAGCGGAGCGCGCACGCCGCATGACCAGCCCCTTCCTGCCCCTCGACCGGCAAGTGATCGCCCGCGAGGCGGCCAAGATGTTCCTCGAGATCGGCGCGGTGCTCTTCTACAAGGACGAGCCGTTCAAGTTCACCTCCGGCTGGGCGAGCCCGGTCTACACCGACAGCCGGAAGATCATCTCGTTCCCGCGCCTGCGCTCGACGCTGATGGATTTCGCCACCGCCACGATCGTGCGCGAGATCGGCTACGAGAAGCTGACCCACATCGCGGGCGGCGAGACCGCCGGCATTCCCTTCGCCGCCTGGATCGCCGACCGGATGATGCTGCCGATGCAGTACATCCGGAAGAAGCCCAAGGGCTTCGGCCGCAACGCCCAGATCGAGGGCGAGATCGTCGAGGGCGCCCGGACCCTGCTGGTCGAGGATCTCGCCACCGACGGGCGCAGCAAGGTCAATTTCTGCAAGGCCCTGCGCGATTCCGGCGCCCAGGTCGATCACTGCTTCGTGTTGTTCTACTACGACATCTTCCCCGGCAGCGCCGCGCTGATGGAGGAGATCGGCATCAAGCTCCACTATCTCACGACGTGGTGGGACGTGCTGGCGGTGGCCAAGGAGATGGGCACCTTCGATCCGAAGACCCTGGAAGAGGTCGAGCGCTTCCTCAACGCGCCGGCGGAGTGGTCCGCGGCCCACGGCGGCATCTCCGCCTTCGGTCAGGCCTGAGGAGTTTCGCGATGGGCGTCGCCGAGCTGTTCCCCGCCGAGCGCCAGGAGGCAAAGCCGGTCGACCGGATCACGATCCGCCGCCCGGACGACTGGCACATCCACCTGCGCGACGGCGCGATGCTGAAGGCGGTGCTGCCTTACACGGCGGCGCAGTTCGCCCGGGGCATCATCATGCCGAACCTCGTGCCGCCGGTGACCACGGTCGCGGCCGCGCAGGCCTACCGGGAGCGCATCCTCGCCGCACTCCCCGGGGGAATGGATTTCACGCCGCTGATGACCTGCTACCTGCGGGACGACACCGATCCGGATGAGATCGAGCGTGGCTTTCGGGACAAGGTCTGGGTCGCCGCCAAGCTGTACCCGGCCGGCGCGACCACGAACTCGCACGCGGGCGTCACCGACCTCAACGGGATCGCGCCCGTGCTGGAGCGGATGGAGCGGATCGGCATGCCGCTCCTGATCCACGGCGAGGCGACCGACCCGGAGATCGACATCTTCGACCGCGAGGCCGCCTTCATGGAGGGCAGCCTGATCCCACTGCTCGGCCGCCATCAGGGGCTGAAGGTCACCGTGGAGCACGCCACCACGGCTGAGATCCTCGACGTGGTCCGCGAGCACCGGAGCCGGTGCGCGGCGACGATCACGCCGCACCACTTGGTGATCAACCGGACCCACATCTTCCAGGGCGGCCTGCGCCCGCACCTCTACTGCCTGCCGGTGGCCAAGCGCGAGCGGCACCGGCTGGCCCTCCGCAAGGCCGCGACCTCGGGCGAGGCCTGCTTCTATCTCGGCACCGACACGGCCCCGCATGTCCGCGGCGCCAAGGAGGCGTCCTGCGGCTGTGCCGGCGTGTTCTGCGGGCCTTCCGCGCTCCAGACCTACGTGCAGGTCTTCGACGAGGAGGGGGCACTCGACCGGTTCGAGGCCTTCGCGTCGCTCAACGGTGCGCGCTTCCACGGCCTGGAGCCGAATGCCGGGACCTTGACCCTAGAGCGGCGGCCGGGCCGGGTCGCCGAGGCGGTCGCGGTCGACGACACGACCGTTGTGGTGTTCCGGGGCGAGGAGACCCTGCCCTGGTCGGTGGCGTAATCACCTAGGGCAAGGTCTGCGCACCGTCATTGCGCGCGCAGCGAAGCGACTCAGGGCAGCGCGAGGCTGAACCCGCGTTGCGCTGCTGAATTGCTTCGCTCCGCTCGCAAAGACGGTCACCGATCTTGCATCGCGGCGTGGTCGGTGCAGCCCACCAGATCGAAGGAGCGGTACGATGCAGGACGCGCGACCGGACGGCATCACGGCCATGGGCGCGGTGGACCTCGCCGCCGCCATCCGCGGCCGGATCGTCTCCTGCGCCGAGGTGATGCGCGCCTATCTGGACCGGATCCACAGGATCAACCCGCAGGTGAACGCCATCGTGGGGCTGCGGGACGACGCGGCGCTACTTCAGGAGGCGGATGCCGCGGATGCCGTCCTGGCGCGCGGTGAGGCGGTCGGACCGCTCCACGGTTTTCCACTCGCCGTGAAGGACCTCGATCCCGTGCGGGGCCTGCGGTTCACGCAGGGCTCGCCGATCTTCGCCGACCGGATCGCCGACACCGACTCGATCATGGTGGCCCGGCTTCGCGCCGCCGGAGCGATCTTCATCGGCAAGACCAACATCCCGGAATTCGGCCTCGGATCGCACAGCTTCAACCCGGTCTACGGGACCACCGCCAACGCTTACGATCGCGACAAGTCCGCGGGCGGGTCGAGCGGCGGCGCCGCGGTCGCGGTGGCCCTGCGAATGCAGCCGGTCGCCGACGGCAGCGACCATGCCGGATCCCTGCGGAACCCGCCGGCCTTCAACAATTGCTACGGCCTGCGCCCGGCCTGGGGGCGAATCCCAGCCGAGGCCAAGGACGTGTTCAGCCCCGGCCTCGGCGTGCTCGGGGCGATCGGGCGCACGCCCGCCGATATCGGCCTGATGCTCTCCGTCCAGGCGGGCTACGACCCGCGCAACCCGAACGCGATCCGTCAAGACCCCTCCGCCTTCGCCAGCCCGCGCGCCCGAGATTTTCGCGGCGCCCGCATCGCGTGGCTCGGCGATTTCGGCGGGCAGATCCCGTTCGATCCCGGTGTGCTGGAACTCGGACGCTCCGCACTGACGACCTTCGTCGAGCTGGGCTGCATCGTCGAGGAGGCGGTGCCGCGCTACGATATGGAGCGGCTCTGGCAGGATTGGCTGGTGCTGCGGGCACTCACCGTCGCGGCGGCTTTGCGCCCGTTCTACGATGAGCCCCGCCATCGGTCCCAGCTGAAGCCGGAGGCCGCCTGGGAGGTTGAGCGCGGGCTGGCGCTCACCGCCGACCAGATCATCGCCGCCCTCGAGGGCCGCACGCGCTGGTACGAGACCTTGCGCCGGTTCATGGCGACTTACGATTACCTCGTGATGCCGACGGCGCAGGTCTTCCCGTTCGACAAGGCTCTGCGCTGGCCCGAGACGGTGGGTGGGCGCCGAATGGATACCTATCACCGCTGGATGCAGACCGTGATCCCGGTGACCATGGCGGGCTTGCCGTCCCTCGACGTGCCGGCCGGGTTCGGAGAGGCCGGACTGCCCACCGGCATCCAGATCGTCGGTCCCAACCACGGCGAGCTCGCCTGCCTGCAACTCGGCACAGCCTACGACGCGGCGAGCAACTGGGTCCGCCGCTACCCGCCGCCGGTGTCGTGAAGGCGCGGAAGCGGCTCGAAGCACCGAAACGGCACGACAGAGCCGTTGACCCGCTCCCCGCTCTCCGCTAAGAGGCCCGACACTTCACGCGCGATCCGTTGCAATCCATGCTGGATTGGTCGGCCGCCGCGGGGCGAGTTCGGATATCCGATGACCACGATCCTTATTGTAGCGGTAGCGTCACCGACGGGGCGGCCCTGAGCTAGGGCCGCGGTCCGAGCGGTGGCGCATGCAGGGTCCCTCGGGGCCCTTTTTTGTTGCCTGCGTCAGGGCAGCATGGGATCGGCGCAGACGGGATATCGACGCGAAGGGCACGTTCGGGCGAGGCGGAGACCGCCTCGCGGGACGAAGGTGCAGTGAGAGAGGACGGGGCAGGGCGGCGATCCGAGGATCGCGGTGGCTCCGGAGAGCGCGAGGAGACGAGCATGAGCGGCGAGGTCATGACCGGGGCCGAGATGGTCATCCGGGCCTTCCAGGATCAGGGTGTCGACACGCTGTTCGGGTATCCGGGCGGCGCAGTACTTCCGATCTACGACGCGCTGTTCCACCAGAACGCCGTCAAGCACATCCTCGTTCGCCACGAGCAGGGCGCCGTCCACGCGGCGGAGGGCTATGCCCGCTCCTCCGGCAAGGTCGGCTGCGTCCTCGTCACCTCGGGCCCCGGCGCCACCAACATCGTCACCGGCCTGACCGACGCGATGCTGGATTCGATCCCGCTGGTCTGCATCACCGGCCAGGTCCCGACGCACCTGATTGGCACCGATGCCTTCCAGGAATGCGACACGGTCGGCATCACGCGCCACTGCACGAAGCACAATTACCTGGTCAAATCGATCGACGACCTGCCGCGCATCCTACACGAGGCGTTCTACGTCGCGGCCAACGGCCGGCCGGGCCCGGTGGTCGTCGACCTGCCCAAGGACATCCAGTTCGCCTCGGGGCTCTACGAGCGTCCTGAGATCGCGAGCCACAAGACCTATCGCCCGGCCGTGAAGGGCGATTCCGACCGGATCCGCGCCGCCGTCGAATTGATGGCAACGGCGCGCCGGCCGGTCTTCTACACCGGCGGCGGCGTGATCAACTCGGGCCCGGAGGCTTCGCGCCTGCTGCGCGAGCTCGTCCGCGAGACCGGTTTCCCGGTCACCTCGACCCTGATGGGGCTCGGCGCCTATCCGGGCACGGACGATAAGTTTCTGGGCATGCTCGGCATGCACGGGACCTACGAGGCCAACCTCGCGATGCACGAGTGCGACGTGATGATCTGCGTCGGCGCCCGGTTCGACGACCGGATCACGGGCCGGCTCGACGCGTTCTCGCCGTTCTCGAAGAAGATCCACATCGACGTCGACGCGTCCTCGATCAACAAGGTCGTGAAGGTCGATGTCGGCATCGTCGGCGACTGTGCCTCGGTGCTGGCCGACATGCTCGAGGCGTGGCGCGCCCTGCCGTCGCGGCCGGATAAGTCCAACCTCGATTCGTGGTTCCAGAAGATCGCGACTTGGAAGGCTCGGGATTGCCTAGCCTACTGGCCGTCCGGCACGATCATCAAGCCGCAATACGCGGTCCAGCGCCTCTACGAGGCCTGCAAGAGCCGCGAGACCTACATCACCACCGAGGTCGGCCAGCACCAGATGTGGGCCGCCCAATACTTCAAGTACGACGAACCGAACCGCTGGATGACCTCAGGCGGCCTCGGCACGATGGGCTACGGCCTGCCGGCCGCGATCGGCACGCAGCTCGCGCACCCGAACGGGCTGGTGATCGACATCGCCGGCGAGGCCTCGATCCTGATGAACATGCAGGAGATGTCGACGGCGGTGCAGTACCGCTTGCCGATCAAGGTGTTCATCCTGAACAACGAGTACATGGGCATGGTCCGACAGTGGCAGGAGCTGCTGCACGGCTCGCGCTACTCGCAGAGCTACTCGGAGAGCCTGCCGGATTTCGTGAAGCTGGCCGAGGCCTACGGCGCCAAGGGCATGCGCTGCGAGAAGCCGGGCGACCTCGACGGCGCCATCGCCGAGATGCTCGCCCATGACGGCCCGGTGATCTTCGACTGCATCGTCGACAAGACCGAGAACTGCTTCCCGATGATCCCGTCGGGCAAGGCGCACAACGAGATGCTCCTGTCCGACTACCTCGGCGAGACCGGCGTCGAGCTCGGCGACGTGATCTCCGAGGAAGGCAAGATGCTGGTGTGAGGGCGGGCGGCCCGGTGTCAAAGCCGGGCCGCGATCCGCCGCTGCGGCGGCGATGGGTCGAACGACGAGGACGAGGCCGGCGATGAACGCGATGAACACCCACTACCCCGATGCGGTCCGCGTCGAGCCGGTGAACCGGCACACGCTGGCGGTGATCGTCGACAACGAGCCCGGCGTGCTCGCCCGCATCTCGGGCCTGTTCTCCGGCCGGGGCTACAACATCGAGAGCCTGACCGTCTCCGAGACCGAGGAGGCGCGCCACATCTCGCGCATCACCATCGTTACGACGGGCACGAACGCCGTGATCGAGCAGATCAAGGCGCAGCTCGACCGGCTGGTGCCGGTGCACCGGGTCGTGGACTTGACGCTCCAGGGCAACGCCATCGAGCGCGAGATCTGCCTCGTGAAGGTGAAGGGCGAGGGCGAGCACCGCAGCGAGGCCCTGCGGCTCGCCGCTGCATTTGGCGCCAAGACACTCGACGCGACGCTCAACTCCTTCGTGTTCGAGCTGACTGGCGCCACCGAAGATGTCGACCGGTTCGTGCGCCTGATGAGTGTGATTGGACTGGTGGAGATCTGCCGCACCGGCATCTCTGCGATGGGGCGCGGGGCGGAACCGCTCTGAGCTTCTGACGCGCGGCCAGTCGGTGCTCGGGGGAGCCGGAAGTCGTCGTCGGATTTGAAGGCGACAGCCGGCTGGCCGTTGTCGCTGAAAACGTCGCGCCCGCGTTCGTCGATCAAGGACCCTGCATGACTGCCCGCACTCTCTACTACGCCCCCGGCGCCTGCTCGCTCGCCGCCCACATCATCCTGGAGGAATCCGGGCTGTCCTACGAGGGCAACAAGCTCGACCTCGCCGCGGGCGACCAGCGTCGGCCGGAATACCTGTCCATCAACGATCGCGGCCGCGTGCCGGCGCTGACCGAGGACGGCTGGGTGCTCACCGAGTGCGCCGCGATCCTTCGCCACGTCGCCCGTCAGGTGCCGGAAAAGGGGCTCTGGCCCACTGACCTGCGGGAGCAGGCCGCCGCGGACGAGTGGCTCGGCTGGCTCGCCTGCAACCACCACGTGACCTACGCGCATGTCCGCCGGCCGGAGCGCTACACCGAGGACGAGAGCGCCTTCGACGGCATCAAGGCAAAGGCCGCCAACACCTATGCCGATCTCGCCACCATGACCGAGGTGCGCCTCTCGCACGGTGGCTGGGCGGTGGGTGACCGCTTCAGCGTGGTGGACGCCTACCTGATGGTCTTCTGGTTCTGGGCGAACGGCCCGACTCTTCGGTTCGACATAGCCGGCCGCTTCCCGGCCTGGACCGCCCATGCCCGCCGGGTCGCCGAGCGCCCGGCCGTCCAGGCCGTCTTCGCCCGCGAGGGTCTGCCTCTCCCGCGCTGACACGGCCGGCCGCGGCACCCCCTTGCCGCGGCCTCCGAATCGGCCTATAGCGCGTACCGTACGGTACGGTACGCCATTTCGAGACGATGCAGGCCAGCGCCACAGCAGAGCAGGACGCACCCTCGGCACGCCAGCAGGCGGTGCTGGACGCCGTGCTCGGCCTCATGGTCGAGGACGGCGAGCAAGTCACCATGGACGCCGTCGCGCGCCGGGCGAGCTGCTCGAAGGAGACGCTCTACAAGTGGTTCGGTGACCGGGACGGATTGCTGACCGCGACGGTGCGCTGGCAGGCCTCCCGGGTTCATGCCGGGCACGACGCCGCGCAGGTGCTCGACGGCGCGACCCTGCGGGAGCGCTTGCAGGACTTCGCCGTGACGTGGCTGGAGGTCATCACCGGCCCGACCTCGGTCGCGCTGAACCGCATCGCCATCGCGCATGCGGGCTCGCGCAAGAGCAACCTCGGCGGCATCGTGCTCGCGAACGGGCGCTTCGCCATCGGCGAGCGGGTCAAGCCCGTGCTGGAGGCCGGCCGCGCCGCCGGCCTGCTGAGCTTCGCCGACAGCGAAGCCGCCTTCCGCACCTTCTTCGGCCTCGTCGGCCGGGATATCCAGATCCGACTTCTGCTCGGCGAGACCCTCGACCTCGACGGGGCCGAGATCCGGCGCGATGCGGGCCGCGCCGTCGAGCAGTTCCTGATCCTCTACGGTCAGGCCAAACCCGACCCGAATCACCGAACTTAAGAGGAGACAGACATGCGGGTGTATTACGATCGCGACGCCGACCTGAACCTGATCAAGGGCAAGAAGGTCGCCATCGTCGGCTACGGCAGCCAGGGCCACGCCCACGCGCTCAACCTGCGCGATTCCGGCGTGAAGGACATCGTCATCGCGCTGCGCGAGGGCTCCGCGACCGCCAAGAAGGCCGAGCACGAGGGCTTCAAGGTTCTCTCCGTGGCCGAGGCCGCCAAGTGGGCCGACGTGGTGATGATGCTCACCCCGGACGAGCTGCAGGGCGACATCTACCGCGAGTCCCTCGAGGGCAACATGAAGCCGGGCGCCGCGCTCCTGTTCGCCCACGGCCTCAACGTCCACTTCAACCTGATCGAGCCGCGCAAGGACCTCGACGTCCTGATGGTCGCTCCGAAGGGCCCCGGCCACACTGTGCGCTCCGAGTACCTCCGCGGAGGCGGCGTGCCGACCCTGATCGCCATCGCGCAGGACGCCTCCGGCAACGCCCACGACCTCGGCCTGTCGTACGCCTCGGCCAATGGCGGCGGCCGCGCCGGCATCATCGAGACGACCTTCAAGGAGGAGTGCGAGACCGACCTGTTCGGCGAGCAGGCCGTGCTCTGCGGCGGCCTCGTCGAGCTGATCAAGGCCGGCTTCGAGACCCTGGTCGAGGCGGGCTACGCCCCCGAGATGGCCTATTTCGAGTGCCTGCACGAGGTGAAGCTGATCGTCGACCTCATCTACGAGGGCGGCATCGCCAACATGAACTACTCGATCTCCAACACGGCCGAGTACGGCGAGTACGTCACCGGCCCGCGCATCGTCACGCCCGAGACCAAGGCCGAGATGAAGCGCGTGCTGAACGACATCCAGTCGGGCACCTTCACCCGCAACTGGATGCTGGAGAACAAGGTCAACCAGACCTCGTTCAAGGCGACCCGCGCCAAGCTCGCCGCCCACCCGATCGAGGAGGTCGGTGCCAAGCTCCGCGGCATGATGCCGTGGATCTCCGAGAAGGCGCTGGTCGACAAGACCCGCAACTGATTTCTTCTCATCGTGCGGCCGGGCTCTGTTCGGCCGTGCTGGGGGCCGGTCACGCGCGAGCGAGGCCGGCCCTTCGCGTTCTTGGTTGCCGAGCGCGGCTATTCCCGGCGATAAGCCCGGCCAGCGGTCCCGCGCGACGAGGACCGACGAAGGCTCGGAGGATACGCCATGGCATCGCTCTATTCCGACGCGCACCGGGCGCTGCAGGAGGAGTTCGGGACCACCAAGCTCGCCGTGCGTCTCGACGAGGATTGGGTCCACGAGAGCATCCAGCCGGAGGAGGGCGCCTTCATCGGCTCCCGCGACATGTTCTTCCTCTCGACCGTCGACCCGGACGGGATGCCGACCGTCTCCTACAAGGGCGGCCCCACGGGCTTTGTGAAGGTGCTCGACCGCAACACGCTGGTGTTCCCAGGCTTCGACGGCAACGGCATGTTCTACTCAATGGGTAACATCGAGGGTCAGGCCAAGGTCGGCCTGCTATTCATTGACTTCGAGACGCCGCACCGCATCCGCGTTCAGGGCCACGCCACGCTGCTGCGCGACGACGCGCTCATGGCTGAGTACACCGAGGCCAAGTACCTCGTGAAGGTCGCGGTGACGAAGATCTGGGTCAATTGCCCGCGCTACATCCACAAGTACAAGAAGCTCGAGCAGAACAAGTACGTCCCAAGGCCCGGTCGCGAGACGCCGCTCGCTGCATGGAAGCGTCTCGACCTTGCGGGCGATGTCATCAGTGATGCCGACAAGGCGCGGGTTGCCCAGGAAGGCAAGCTGGACGTGTCCGAGTACGAGGCGCTGGTCGCACGCGGCGAAGCCTGAAAGGAAGCTGCCGGCCGCCGGATCCCGCCGTCGGCCGGCGTGCTCGCCGTTATAGCAGTAGTCGAAGCACGATTTCACATTATGCGAATCTTATTTCGGATATTAGTTCCTTTATATCATTAAATGCGGCATCTTAAATCTGAGTTTTTGCATTGAGATCGTAAAGTTGACGGCGGTGTTTCAGTTAGGTAGCGTGGAATTGCTTGGCGAAAGCCATATAATCTACGTGCGGACGCTTATACGAAATGTTCTCGCTTCCGCTCCGTGTCGCAATCATATGCAGTGTCTTGATCGCCGCGATTTTTGCGGCCGGAACAACGTTCCTGATCCGTCGGATAAACTCTGCTTTCGAGGAACAGACGGCAAAAATCCAGTCGGAGACGCTGTCGAGTGAGGCGCGCGACGTCAGGCTTCGTCTCTCTGCCGCAGCCAAGACCGCCGAGAGCCTCGCGGTTGCGGCGTCGGCCCTGCGCGCCGGCGGGATCCGGGATCGGGCGGTCTACGATGCGACGCTACGCGACCTGCTGCGCGCCAACCCCGACCTGATCGCGACCTGGACGGGCTGGGAGCCGAATGCCCTGGATGGGCGGGACCGCGAGTTCGCCGGCACGGCATCCTCGGACGCGAGCGGCCGCTTCATGCCGTACTGGAACCGCGGCAGCGGCACGATCAAGAGGGAGGTTCTCACCGGCTACGAGACCGAGCCGGACGGCGCCTATTACCTTCAACCCAAGAAGCTCAACCGTCTGGTGGCCATCGAGCCCTACATCTACCCGGTTGCCGGGAAGGACATCGTCATGATGTCGTTCGGCGCGCCGATCATCGTGGACGGCGCATATCTCGGCACAGCCGGCGTCGACATCGACCTCGGATCCCTGAACCGGGCGCTCGGCGCGGTGAAGCCGTTCGGAACCGGCTACTTGGCCGTCGTCTCGGCGAGCGGGACGACCGTGGCGCACCCGACCGGCGAAGCCGCCGGAAAGCCGCTGCAGACCTTTGACGCCTCCGCCGCCGCCGTCGCCAAGCAGTCGATCGCGGCGGGCGCGAATGTGGTCGTCGATGCGCCCGGCCCGGATGGCGCGCCGTGGCGCTACATGGCGCAGCATATCCAGGCCGGCGAGACGCCCGATCGATGGGCCATCGTGGTCGCGGTGCCGGTCGCGACCCTGACGTCCGCGGAGGATCGGGCCCGCGCGCTGTTGATCGGTATCTCGGTCCTCTGCGTGCTGATCGGGTGCGCGGCTCTCCTCGGCGTGCTGCACCGCCTCGTCGGGACACCGATCCGCAGCCTCGGCAGGACGATCGGCGACATGGCGGCGGGGAACTACGAGGCGCGCGTACCCGAGGCGCGGCGCCGCGATGAGGTCGGGCTCGTCGGACGCGCCGTCCTGAGCCTGCGCGACGCGCTCCGCGCCCAGGCCGAGGCCGACGCCCGGACCCGGGCGGCCGCCCTGGCCCAGTCCGAGGAGGAACGCCGGCGTGCGACCGCTGATCTGGCGGAGGCGTTCGAACACGCGGTCGGCGGCATCGTCGGCTCGGTCACTGCGGCGGCCACCGAGTTGCAGGCCACGGCGCGCGGCTTGGCCGATACGGCCTCGGAGACCGCCAGCCAGTCGATCACCGTCGCGGCCGGAGCCGAGGAGGCGGCCTCCAACGTTCGCGCCGCAGCCTCGGCGGCCGAGGAACTCGGCAGCTCCGTGCGGGAGATCGGACGGCAGGTCCAGGGATCCGCACGGCTCGCGCAGGCTGCGGCTGACGAGGCGGCCCAGACGGTCAGGCTGGTGGAGGATCTGAACGCCGCGGTAATCAAGATCGGCGACGTGGTGGCGCTGATCCATGGAATCGCCGGCCAGACCAATTTGCTGGCCCTGAATGCCACCATCGAGGCGGCCCGGGCCGGGGAGGCCGGAAGAGGCTTCGCGGTGGTGGCCGCCGAGGTCAAGGAACTGGCTGGCCAGACCGCGAAGGCGACCGAAGAGATCTCGGGCCACATCGCCCGCGTTCAGGCCTCCACCGGCGAGGCCGTGTCGGCGATCGGCAGCATCACGGGGCGCGTCGGTGAGATCAGCGGGGTGGCGACAACGATCGCTGCCGCGGTGCAGGAACAGGACGCCGCGACCCAGGAGATCGTGCGCAACGTGACCCAGGCCGCCGCCGGCACAGGCGAGGTGACGACCAACATCTCCCGGGTGGCCGGCGCTGCCGACATGACCGGCGCGGCCGCCAATCAGGTGCTGGCTTCGTCCTCCGACCTGTCCCGGCAATCCGAGCACCTGAGTGCCGAGGTGAGCCGTTTCCTCGGCACGGTGCGCGCGGCCTGAAGGAGCGGGCTGCTACCGCGGTTTGCGCGCCACGATGAACACCCGCGGGAAGGCGAGAAGGCGCCGCCCGTCGCTCCGGGGCGGATAGCCTTCCGCGATGGCGCGCTCATAGGCGGCCAGGAAGCGGGGCTTTTGATCTGTGTCGAGCGGATCGAGGAAGGGCCGGAGACCGGTTGCGCTGACCCAATCGACGATGGAGGCGGCATCCGCCATGCGGTGGTGGTAGGTCGTGCGCCAGACATCGACCTCGGCAGCGTGGGGTGCCAGCAGATCGTAATAGGCGGTTGGCTCCAGCATCCGGCCGAGGCGGCCGGCCACGGCCGGATCGCCGATGGCCGCTGACCATGGGCCCGCGCCGGCGACCTCGCGCATCAGCCGGTGCGAGGGCTCTGCGAGATTGTCGGGCATCTGCACGGCCAGCACGCCGCCCGGGGCGAGGAGACCGAACAGCCGCGGCAGCAGGGTCGCGTGGTCGGGCAACCATTGCAGGACGGCGTTGGCGAAGATCAGGTCCGGCGCGCGTTCGGGCATCCAGGTCGCGGCATCAGCCAGCGCGAAGGCGAGACCGGGGAGCCGGGCGCGGGCGCTCTCCAGCATGGCCGGCGAGGTGTCGAGGCCGATCACCTCCGCGTCTGGGTAGCGTGCCGCGATCAGTGCGGTGGAATTGCCGGGGCCGCAGCCGAGATCGACGGCCAGAACCGGTGCGTCGAGGGGTACGCGGGCGAGAAGTTCGGCCGCCGGCCGCGTCCGCTCGTCCTGGAAGCGGGTGTAGAGGGCGGGGTTCCAATCGGCCATCTGGACCCTCCGGTGTGTCCGCCTCAGCAGCCGAGCTGGTCGGCGAGATCCGCCAGGTCCAGCGCCGCGTGGGTGACCGGCACCGTCGGCGCGGTCTCGCCGCCGGCCGGGCCGTGCTCGTGCGGGCGGGCGATGTGGGCGGTCGACAGGCCGTGGCTCGCCGCCGCCGCGAGGTCGTTGGAATGGGCGGCGACCATCATGGTCTCCCCGGCCGCGAAGCCGAAGGCCGCGACTGCATCGCGGTAGAGCGCCGGCTTCGGCTTGTAATCGCGGGAATAGCCGGCCCCGAGAATGGCGTCGAAGATCAGGCCGTTACGGCGGGCGAGGTCGACCATCAGCCGGACATGCCCGTTGGAGTTCGGCGCCAGGAGGTGCTTCTTCCGCAGCCGCCGCAGCGCGTCCGGCACCTCCGGCCACGCGTCGAGCCGGTGCCAGGCCTGGACCAGCTCCCGTTGCACGGCCTCGGAGACGCCCGTGACGCCGAACTGCGCCAGCACGTCGGGCAACGACTCGGCTTGGAGCGTGTCGAGGTCGACGAAGGGCCGGGCGCCGGAGCGCACCGTCTCCATCGACGGGTTGTAGCGGGCGCGCCACGCATCCGCGAAGGCGCCGGCATCGAGGTTCGGCGCGACGGGCGCGAGCAGCCGCCCCGCCTCGCGGGCGACGCCGGAACGCCAGTCGACCAGCGTCCCGAAGACGTCGAAGATCAGCGCGCGGACGGTCACCGCACCGCCTGTAGGCTCGGACCGCGCCGGACGAAGCCGACGATGTCCTTCACGGCGTCCAGCGTCTGCGCCGCGATGGTCTCGGCCCGGGCGCTGCCATCGGCCAGCACGGCGTCGATGTGGCCCGGATCGGCGGTGAGGCGGCGCATCTCCTCGGCGATCGGCGCGAGGCTCGTCACCGCGAGATCGGCGAGCGCCGGCTTGAAGGTCGAGAATTGCGCCCCGCCGAAGTCGCGCAGCACGTCTTCGCGGGTGATACCGGCCAGTGCCGCGTAGATCCCCACGAGGTTGTCGGCTTCCGGTCGCTCCTTCAGGCCCGCCACCTCGGAGGGCAGGGGCTCAGGGTCGGTCTTGGCCCGGCGGATCTTCTGGGCGATGGCGTCCGCGTCGTCCGTGAGGTTGATGCGGGCGTTGTCCGAGGGATCCGACTTCGACATCTTCTTGGTGCCGTCACGCAGCGACATGACCCGGGCGGCCGGGCCGCCGATCAGCGGCTCCGTGATCGGGAAGAACGCGTCGCCGTGGCCGTGCGCCGTGATCGATCCCGAGAAGTCGGTGTTGAACTTCTGGGCGATGTCCCGGGTCAGCTCCAAGTGCTGCTTCTGGTCCTCGCCGACGGGCACGTGCGTCGCCCGATAGGCCAGGATGTCGGCGGCCATCAGCACCGGGTAGTCGTAGAGGCCGATCGAGGCGTTCTCCCGGTCCTTGCCGGCCTTTTCCTTGAACTGGGTCATGCGGTTCAGCCAGCCGAGGCGGGCGACGCAGTTGAACACCCAGGCGAGCTCGGCGTGTTGCGGCACCTGGCTCTGGTTGAACACGATCGAGCGCTTGGGATCGATGCCGGCGGCGAGGAAGGCGGCCGTGACCTCGCGGATCTGGCCGCGCAGGGCTTCGGGATCCTGCCAGACGGTGATCGCGTGCAGGTCGACCACGCAATACAGGCACTGCGCGTCGCGTTCCTGCATCTCCACGAAGCGCTTCACCGCCCCGAGGTAATTGCCGAGGTGCAGGTTGCCGGTGGGCTGGACGCCCGAGAAGACCAATTCGGTGAACGCGGCCATCGGCGCCGATCCTGAGCAAGGTAAGGCCGGGGCTCAGCGCCGTCCGGGCGCGGGGTTACTCGCACCCGTAGGCCGGACCGGTCAAGGATTCGCTCAGGGCTCCCGCGTGGGCAGCTTCGCGCTCGGGCAGAGATCGACCAGGACGCAGCGTCCGCAGGCCGGGCGATGATGGTGGCAGACCTGCTGGCCGTGGAGCATCAGGATCTCGTGATTGTCGTAGAGGTCCTGGGCGCTCCAGTCGGCAGGGAGCTGCGCCCGCAGGATCGGGTGCGACGGGCCGACATCGACCGACTTGCCGATCAGCCCGAGGCGCTGGGCGACCCGGTGATGGTGGCTGTCGACCGGCAGGGCCGGCATCCGCAGGGTGGAGAAGGACAGGACCGCTGCGCTGGTCTTCGGCCCGACGCCCGGGATCGCCTGCAGCCACGCCCGCGCGGCCTCGACCTCCATGTCGGCCAGGAAGGCGAGGTCGAGGCTGCCGCACCGGTCGCGCAGCGCCCGGAGCACGTCGCGGATGCGCGGCGCCTTCAGCTCCGGCCAGGTCACGCCCGCGATGGCGGCCTCGATCTCCGGAACGTCCGCGTCGATCACCGCCTCCCAGTCCGGGAAGCGCGCCCGCAGCGCCTTGAAGGCCCGGCCGGATTCGGCGTTGCGCGTCCGATGCGACAGGAGCGAGGAGACGAGTTCGCTGACCGGATCGAGGCTGTGGAAGTACGGGATCGGGCAGCCGTAGACCGGGCAGAGCCGCGCGTGAATGATGAGCGCCTTCTCGGCGAGCGCGGGATCCGTGACGGCGGGGGCCGCCTTGCGGCGCGGACGCGGGACGGTCGCGGATCTGATGTCGGCAGCGGGCATATCAGGCGAATCCGCGAGCCGACGCCCCTGTTCCTGCCGTGGCGGGGTAGCGGCGATCTGTCCGTGTCGTCGGGTTCGCACGCCGGAGAGGCTGCGCCGTCCGCACGTCTCAGGCGGCAAGCGCGGCCGCCGGCAGCGTGTGACCTTCACCCCCCTCCCGCATGGGAGAGGGGACCCGCGCTCGATCCCGAACAGGACGTGGCAGTCGAGTGGGACGCCGCGGATCGGCGCCGGATGGCGGCCGCCTACTTCACCAGGGCGTAGATGTTCACGTCGAGGTTGTCGTCTGTGCTGTCCTTGAGGTCGGTGGCGTATTCCTCGACGAACCGGTCCTGCACCACGATGTCCTTGGCATCGAGATAGGCGGTCAGGGTCTCGTAGGTGCTGTCGATCGACTCGTAGGAGCCCTTGTGGGCGAAGCGCAGCGCCTTGCCGGAGGGCGTGGTGCCGAAGCGCAGCCCGTCAGTCTCGGCCGGCGCCGGGTTCGGGGCCGCCGAGACCGGCATCATCGCCTCGAACTCGAAGCCGTCGTCGTCGGTGCGGGTGAAGACCGCCAGCGGCCGGCCGGCCGGCGCGACGCCGATCTTGGCGAGGTCGGCCTCGATCCGCGCGAAGGCCTGTTTGAGGTTCGGAACCGCCTCTTCCCACTTGGTCTTGCCGGACAGGATCGCGGCCGGCTTGGCGGGCAGCGTGACCTCGTCGACGTCGCCGGGCTCGCCGGCCTTCTCCAGGAGCGTCGGCCGCGCGGGCGTTCCCACGGCGGACTGGCCCGCGGGCGGAGGCGCCACCGATTGTTGGGGCGCCGGAGCCGGGCTCTTGCCCGGGTCGGGCACCGGGTTCGGCGCCGTCGTCGTCGGCAGCGGATTCGTCTGGGCCGGCGCGGGCGCCGTGGATGGCGGGGGGGCGGGCTGCTGTTGGGCGGCGATCGGGCCGCCGGACGCGAGCACGAGAGCAGCCGAGAGGGCGACGAGCGGACGAAGGCGGATCACGGTGGGCGCTCCGGTCGAGGCCAGCGGATGATCGCGCGGGCTCCCGGCGCATAACCTAATGGCGAACGGGACGGCCCGCGAGACCGCCGCGGACGAGAGCTGCAGGTGCGGCGCATCTGCCACGCTGCGCGTTCCTCTCGCGCTCGGGGGCCGCTTTTGCCATATAGCCCGCCACTTCCCTCTCGTTGCGGGACCGCATGAGCGCACTCGCCCACAGACGCTTCCTGAAGATGCACGGCGCCGGCAACGCGATCGTGGTGCTAGACCTGCGCGGGTCCTCGGTGACGGTGCGGCCCGAAGAGGCGCGCGCGATTGCGCAGGATCCGGGGTCGAGCTTCGACCAGCTGATGGTGCTGCACGATCCCGTGAGCCGGGGCACCGATGCGTTTATGCGGATCTACAACACCGACGGCTCGGAATCGGGCGCTTGCGGCAACGGCACGCGCTGTGTCGCCTACGCGATGCTCGACGACCCGGCCATGGCCCGGCCCGCCGAGGGCGGTCGACTGACCCTTGAGACGGCGGCCGGTCTCCTCGGCGTGCGTCGCGTCTCCGAGCGCGCCTTCACGGTTGATATGGGTCGGCCGCGGCTTGCCTGGGACGAGATCCCTCTGTCCGAGCCGTTCCCCGACACCCGCCGAATCGAGCTGCAGATCGGCCCGATCGACGATCCGATCCTCCATTCGCCGGGTGCCGTGAACATGGGCAACCCGCACGCTGTGTTCTTCGTGGAGCAGGATCCGGACAGCTTCGACCTCGCCCGGATCGGCCCGATGCTGGAGAACCACCCGCTGTTCCCGGAGCGCGCCAACATCTCGGTGGCGCAGGTGACGGGCCGCGAGACGATCAAGCTCCGGGTCTGGGAGCGGGGGGCCGGGCTGACGCTCGCCTGCGGCACGGCCGCCTGCGCCACCGTGGTGGCCGCCTCGCGGCTCCGCATGATCGGCCGGCAGGCGCATGTCGCGCTGCCGGGCGGCGAATTGTTCGTCGAATGGCGCGCCGACGACCACGTCCTGATGACCGGCCCGGTCGCGCTCGTCGCCGAGGGCACCCTGGCGCCGGAGCTGTTCGACAGCGCGGCCTGATGACGGTCGAGACCCTGACGTTCGGCTGCCGCCTCAACATCGTCGAGTCCGAGGCTCTGCGGGCCCACGCGGCGGCGGACGGGCGGGATCGGGTGGTGGTGAACACCTGCGCGGTGACCGCCGAGGCCGGGCGGCAGGCCCGGAAGGCGATCCGGCGCATCGCCCGGGAGCGGCCCGGGGCCGAAATCTTCGTTACCGGCTGCGGCGCCGAGGTCGAGACCGAGGCCTACGCGGCGATGCCCGAGGTGTCGCGCCTCGTCGGCAACAGCGAGAAGCTCCGCCCCGAGGGATGGACGGCGGCCGGCACGGGACCGGGTGCGGTGATGGCGGCGCGGACGGCCGAACCGACGCGGATCGAGGCGGTCGCCGGGCATACCCGCGCGTTCGTGCCGGTGCAGAACGGTTGCGACCATCGCTGCACCTTCTGCGTCATCCCCTTCGGCCGTGGGAATTCCCGCTCCGTGCCGGCGGCCGACGTCGTCACGCAGATCGCGCGGATCGTGGACCATGGCGGCCGCGAGGTGGTGCTGACCGGGGTGGATCTCACGGCCTATGGCCGCGACCTTCCCGGGCCCCCGCTCAGCCTCGGTACCCTGGTCCGGCAGATCCTGCGCGCGGTGCCGGGCCTTGCGCGCCTGCGCCTGTCCTCCATCGACTCCGTGGAGGCGGACGCGGCGCTGCTCGCCGCCATTGCCGAGGAGGAGCGTCTGATGCCGCACCTGCACCTGTCTTTGCAGGCCGGCGACGATCTGATCCTCAAGCGGATGAAGCGCCGGCATCTGCGTGCCGACGCGATCCGATTCTGCGAGACGGCGCGGCGGCTCAGGCCCGATATGGTGTTCGGCGCGGATCTGATCGCCGGCTTTCCCACTGAGACCGAGGCGCAGTTCGACCGTTCCCTCGATCTCGTGGCGGAATGCGGCCTAACGCACCTGCACGTCTTTCCGTATTCCCCCCGTCCCGGAACGCCCGCAGCGCGCATGCCGCCGGTGGCCCCAGAGGCGATCCGCGCACGGGGGGCGCGGCTGCGCGAGGCCGGAGGAGATGCCCTCCGGCGGCACCTCGACGCTCAGGTCGGCCGCCGCCTGACGGTTCTGGCGGAGCGCGGCGGCGTCGGGCGGAGCGCGGATTTCACCGCGGTGCGCCTCGCCACGCCCGAAGCCGCGGGGACGTTCCACAACGTTGCCATCGCCGGGCACGACGGTACGCGGCTCATCGGGGCCTAGCGCGCGGCCTTGGCTTGAGTGCCTACTCAATCAACCCCGTCATTTCGGGTCCGCTCGGCGGAGCCCGGAATCCAGAGCCGCGGTGTCGTAAGGACGCTCCTCCAAACCCGGATCACGCCGTGGTTATGGGTTCCGGGCTCTCACCTGCGGCGCGCCCGCAACGACAGTGCCGAAGCGCAGGAGGGTTGCAGACGGAGGAACCGAACCTGCCTATCGCGGCCCTGACCGTTCGTCCTCGCGAGCGGAGCGAAGCCATCCAGCGGCGCCACGTCCGCGCCGTCGCGCTGCCCGCGATTCTCGTCGCTGCGCGCGTGATGACGGTGCAATTCAGGCGCGCATTCCGCCCACCACCTCTGCGATGTGCGGCGGTGGCGGCGCCGTCACGGTGATCGCATCGCGCTTCGGGTAGAGCGGGATCGAGAGGGTCTGCGCGTGGAGGTGCAGGGCGCTGCCGCGTGGCGCGGTGCCGTAGATCGCGTCGCCGCGGATCGGCCAGCCCGAGGCGGCGCAATGGACCCGCAACTGGTGGGTGCGCCCTGTCACCGGCTTCAGCTCCAGCCAAGTCCGACCGTCCGACCGCCCGAGCACGCGCCAGTAGGTCAGCGCCGGGTCCCCCGCCGGGTCGGACTTCATCCACCACGAGCGCGGATCGTCCGAGCGCCGCGCCAGCGGCAGGTCGATGCGGCCGCTCTCCTCGGACGGGCCGCCCTCGACGATCGCCCAGTAGGTCTTGTCGACGGCGCTACCGGCGAACAGCTTGCCCAGCCGTGCCAGCGCCTTGGCGTGGCGGCCCAGCGCGAGGCAGCCCGACGTGTCCCGGTCGAGCCGGTGCGCGGCTTCGGGCCGGCGGGGCAGGCCGAACCGGAGCGCGTCGAGATGGTCGGTGAGCGTCTCGCCGCCGCGTGGACCCGGATGGACCGGCAGGCCCGCCGGCTTGTCGATGACGAGCAGCAGGGCATCGCGGTAGAGGAGGCGCGCGCCTATGTCGAAGGCGTTGAGCATCCGGATCGGCTAGAGGGTCGGCGCCGGGTCGGCAAGGTGGGTTGAGGACGCGATTGCATGGCGAGCGAGGAGAAGCCCGGCTGGTTGGGACGCCTGTTCGGGCGAAAGGGCCAGGCGGCGGCCGACGATAAGCCCGAGGCCGAACTGCCGGCGGAGGCGGCGTCGCCGTCCGAGGGCCAGCCCGACTTCGCCACCGGGGCGGAAGACGTCGAGCAGGTGCCGCTGCCACTCGAGGAGACGGGCGAGCCCGTCGCCGACGTCGTCGAGGGCGCGGATCTGCTGCCGATCGCCGGCGAGCCCGAGCGCCCGCCCGCCGGCACGGCCGGCGACGATCCGCAGCACGGGGCCGATCCGGTCGATACCGGGGACGCGGTTCACGCCCCGATCACGGATCCGGCTCCCGACATCCAGCCGCTCGATTCCGCCGCTGCCCTCGCACACGATGCCGGGGCCGGGCCGGGCCGCGAGCCCGAGGCCAAGGGCTGGTGGAGTCGTCTCACCTCCGGGATGAAGCGGACCTCGTCGGCTCTGTCCGACCGGGTCACCGGCCTGTTCACCAAGCGCAAGCTCGACGCCACCACCCTGGAGGATTTGGAGGATGCCCTGATCCAGGCCGATTTCGGTCTGGAGACCGCGATGCGGATCTCGGAGGCTGTCGGCAAGGGCCGATACGAGAAGGGCATCTCGCCCGACGAGGTGCGGGCGATCCTGGCGACCGAGGTCGAGCGGGCCCTGGAGCCCGTCGCCGTGCCGCTCGCCATCGATGCCGCTCGGAAGCCGTTCGTGATCCTCACTGTCGGCGTCAATGGCGCCGGCAAGACCACGACGCTGGGCAAGCTCGCCTCGAAGCTCCGGGCGGAGGGGCGCACCGTGATGCTCGCGGCAGGCGACACGTTCCGGGCCGCGGCCATCGACCAGCTCAAGGTTTGGGGTGCCCGCACCGGCACGCCGGTGGTGAGCGGCGCGCAGGGCGCGGATGCGGCCGGGCTCGCCTTCGACGCCCTGAAGCAAGCCTCGGCTGCCGGAACCGACGTGCTCCTGATCGACACCGCCGGCCGGCTTCAGAACAAGGCCGGGCTGATGGCGGAACTGGAGAAGGTCGTCCGTGTGCTGCGCAAACAGGATCCGGACGCCCCGCACGCGACGCTCCTCGTCCTCGACGCCACGGTCGGCCAGAACGCGCTGAGCCAAGTGGAGCTGTTCTCGCAGGCCGCGCCGGTCTCCGGCCTCGTGATGACCAAGCTCGACGGGACAGCCCGGGGCGGGATCCTGGTGGCGCTGGCGGCGAAGTTCGGCCTGCCGGTGCACTTCATCGGCGTCGGCGAGGGCGTGGAGGATCTGGAGCCGTTCGCGGCCCGCGACTTCGCCCGGGCGATCGCCGGCCTGGAGAAGGATTGAGGCGCGGGTGGCCGTCGGTCTTCGGCACACGCCGTGATGGACTTCGGCCGCCCCGCGTTCCACACACCCGCAACCGAGTGAGTCCGGCGCCTCGGATATGTCGAGGGCGCCGCATCCGAGCTAGCCAGAGCGCATGCAGATCGAATCCGTCCCCCCGCGCCGACACCTGCCGCCGCTCGTCAAGCTGGCGCTCGAACTCGGGCCGCTGGTACTGTTCTTCCTGGGCAACGCCTATTCCGAGCGCTTCGGCGTGGCGCCCGATCAGAAGCTGTTCGTGGCGACCGGCCTGTTCATCGCCGCCACTGTGGTGGCGCTGACGATCCACTACGTCCTTGTCCGCCGCCTGCCGATCATGCCGCTGGTCTCGGGTGTGGTCGTGGTGGTGTTCGGCGGCCTGACCCTGGCGCTGCAGGACAAGACCTTCATCATGGTCAAGCCGACCATCGTGAACGCGCTGTTCGGCACGGTGCTGCTCGGCGGACTCGCCTTCGGGCGCTCGCTCCTGTCGGTGGTGCTCGATTCGATGTTCAGCCTCACTGAGGAAGGCTGGCGCAAGCTCACCTTCCGCTGGGGCGTGTTCTTCTTCGTGCTGGCGGCGCTCAACGAGGCGGTGTGGCGGACCCAGACGGAGGATTTCTGGGTGAACTTCAAGGTGTTCGGCATCATGCCGATCACCGTGCTGTTCGCGCTGGCGCAGACGCCGCTGCTGACCCGCTACGAGCGCAAGGAGCCGCAGCCCGGCGCGTAGGCGCTACTGCGCCGCCGCGACCTTTCCGGCAGCGCGGATGCGCGCGAGCACGCTCGCGAAGTTCTCCGGCGTCAGGATGCCGACGAGCTTGTCGCGGATCACACCGTCGGGTCCGACGATGAACGTCTCGGGCACGCCGTAAACGCCGAAATCGATGGCCGCCCGTCCGCTGGCATCCGCCCCAACCGCGCTGAACGGCACGCCGTGCCGGGCCAGGAAGCGCTGGCCGGCCTCGGGGCTCGGCTCCTTATAGTCGATGCCGACGAGCCGGATCCCGGGCTCCTTCGCCAGCCGCATCAGCATCGGGTGCTCCACCTGGCAGGGGGCGCACCACGAGGCGAAGACGTTCAGCACCGTGATCTGCCCCTTCAGGTCCCGGCTCGACAGCCCCGGCACGGGTGCGCCCGCGGCGGTCAGCCCCGGCACGGCGGGCAGGTCGAAGCTCGGCACCGGCTTGCCGATCATCGCGGAGGGCAGGGCCGCCGGATCCGCGCCCGAGCGCAGGCGCAGGAACAGCACGGCGGCGAGCGCCGCGAAGGCGAGGGCCGGCACGATCAGCAGGAGCGAGCGGCGGACGGGCGGCGGCCGCCCGGTCGCCTCGTCGAGGGGGGTGGTCATCGCCGATCCTCGCCGAAGCCCCGGAGCGCGCGCAACTGCGCCCGCCGGTCGCGGATCGCGTTGCCGAGGAGGGCAACCATCACCAGCCCCGTGAAGCCGTAGGCCGCCAGGATGAAGCCGCCGTGAGATCCGAGATCCATCGCGGTCCTCCTAGACCGGCTGACCGACCGGCAGCGACGCCGGTGTCGGGGTGAGGCGCGGCTGGGTCCGGTCCAGGCGCTCGGCCTCGCGGATCGTCAGCGTCCGCACCCGGCGACGCATGATCTCGGTGCGCATCGCGTAGAGGTGCAGGGTCGTCCCGCCGAGCGTCGCGGCGGCGATCATGACCAGCAGCGGGTAGAGCATCGACGGATCGATGGTCGACCCGCCCATGCGCAGGATCGAGGCCGGCTGGTGCAGGGTCGACCACCAGTTCACCGAGAACTTGATGATCGGCAGGTTCACGGCGCCGACGAGGGTCAGGATCGCCACCGCGCGCGCGGCCCGGTTGGGGTCCTCCAGGGTCCGCCACAGCGCGATGATGCCGCAATAGATCAGCAGCAGGATCAGCATCGAGGTCAGGCGCGCGTCCCAGACCCAGTAGGTTCCCCACATGGGCTTGCCCCACAGGGAACCAGTGACGAGGCAGATCAGCGTGAAGGCGGCCCCGATCGGCGCCGCGGCGCGCTGGGCGACGTCAGCGAGCGGATGGCGCCAGACCAGGCTGCCGATCGCCGACACGCTCATGGCACCGTAGAAGAAGACCCCGAGCCATGCCGCGGGGACATGGATGTACATGATCCGCACGGTCTCACCCTGCTGGTAATCGGGCGGCACCACGAAGAAGGTCATGTACAGGCCGACCGCCAGCACGCCGAGCGAGAGGGCGGTGAGCCACGGCACCAGCGCGCCTGACCACCGCATGAAGTGGCTCGGATTCGACAGGCGGGTCCAGAGGGATGGGGTCATCGCGGCGGCTGCCTCAGACATCGTTCCTGCGGTCTAACCTAGGATGCGGTGCAGCAACAATGCGAGTCTCCGGCGCAGCTTTGCAGCAGACCGACTTAGTGGGCGTCCCCTGAGCGAGTTCCGCGCGGGTGATCCGCCGAAGAGATGCGCAGGCACGGGGTCAGCATCCCCAAATGCCCACGCATATGCCGACGCAGTCCAACACCCCGCGCGAACTGACGAGATTAGCCCCGTCGTTCCGGGGCGCCGCTGCGCGGCCCCGGGATGACGGAGCGGGTCGCGTCGCCCAGCGAGCCCGAACGGCCGGGCGCGGTGCCCATCCCATGGGCCCAGAAGTCCCGGAAATCGGCGGCCGACCCTTGCGCATCTCGGGAGGATTGCGCATATAGAGACGAACAAAAAGAGAACAAAAGAGCGTCGCCGTACAAAGCTGTGGACGACGCGGCCCAATCCCGCCGGAACGAGCCCCGCATGCGAACCGCCGACAAGCAGATCGCCGACATCCTCGTCCGCTACGGCGAGCCCTTCGGGGGCAACGTCTGGCGCGTCCAGGGAACGGCCGTGATCTACCACAAGACGCTGGAGCGCATCGCCGCACAGGCCGGGATCGTGTTCGAGCCGCCGACCATCATCCGGTCCGAGCGCGACGAGGCCGTGATCCTCGTGACCGGCCGCCTGCCCGGCGCGAAGCCCGGGACCGAGCGGGTCGAGTGGTCGCTGGGCGAGGCTCTGGTGAATGTGAACTACCGCGTCTCGGGCAAGCAAGCGGCCTATGTCTACGCCATGGCCGAGAAGCGGGGTAAGGACCGCGTCATCCTCAAGCTGATCGAGCTGCACGGCCTCGTCTACTCGGAGGAAGAGGCCGACGAGTTCCGCGCCCACCAGCCCGCGGTCCGGGCCGTGGACGAGGATTTCGAGGAGCCGCCGGCCTTCGACGAGATCACCGAGGCCGAAGGCGATCTCAAGCGCCGGATCGACGAGGCCGAGACGATCAACGCCGTCACGGACCTGATGCTGGACGGCGCCACCCAGGCCGTCCTGGCGACGATGCCCGCCGGCACCCGCGATGAGGTCCGGGACTACGCAAAAGCGCGCCTCGTGGCGCTCGGCTGGCCCAAGCGGTCCGGCCGCAAGAGCGCCGCCTAACCCATCCGCAATCGATCCCCCTACCGAAGGAGACCGCCATGCATCGCGCGACGAGCCGCCGCACCATGAAGGCCCGCCGGGACGCCCACCGGGGCTGGAGCATCGAGACCTTGTCGTACAGCCCATCGCGGATCGTGCGGCTCGGCGCCGAGAAGGTCGCGATCCTGTTTCCACCGCTGGAACCCGGTGCCGCCTGGCAGCTCTATCCGCACCCCGATACGTTCCCGGGGCTCAATTTCGAAGGCCTGCCCGAGCCGCTGCGCCCGGAATTCTTGTCCTTCCCGGATCTCACCGAGGTAGAGCGGTTTCTCGGCATCCGCGAGGAGGAGCCGGCGGCCCTGGCCGCGTGAACGGAGGGGTCAGGCGGGCCGCCACGGTGCTCCGCGATGGAGCGCTGCGGCTTCCGGGGTGAAGCGCCCGTCGGGATCGTGCAGCACGAGCGGCGGGCGCAGACTCAGCGCGGCGCGGCTGCCCTTGGTCGCGCTGATCAGGAGGCGGATCGCGGGTGCCTCGGCCCGGGCGTGGACCGGGCGGATCGCGATGCCGCCGTATCGTCTCTTGAGTGCATCGAGACAGGCGGGCAGCGCCTCGGCCCGATGGATGAGCCCAAGGCGACCGCCGGGTCGAAGGACCGCCGTGCAGGCCCTGATCCAGGCGTCGAGGTCCTGCCCGGCAAAGGTGTGGGCGGTCGCCCGTCCTGGATTGGGCGAGGCCCGGTGGCCGCCGTCGAAGAAGGGCGGATTGGTCAGCACCAGGTCGAAACTGTCCGGCAGCAGGCCCGCAGCGCGGCGTTCCGCCGCGGACGCGAGCAGGTCGGCCTCGATCACCCGAGCCTCGATGCCGTTGAGCCCGGCATTCGCCCGAGCCAGTTCGGCGACGTCGTGATCGCGCTCGATCAGCGTCGGCTTCAGGCCCGGCACCAGCGCGGCGCAGCCGAGGCCGACGGCGCCCGTCGAGGCGCCGGCGTCGCAGAGCCGATCGCCGGCCGCCGGAACCAGCAGCTGCGCGAGCAGGATTGCGTCCGTCCCGGCCCTGTGCGCGCCCCGCGGTGGCTGATGCAGGCGCAGGCGTCCGCCGAGAAAGCCGTCCGGCTCCGGGCTCACGGCTGGCGCAGCTCGTGAGCGATCCCGGCATCGACGAGCAGGCGCCGGGCCTGGGCCTCATGGTCGCGCGGCACCAGCAGGCGCTGCCCGAACACGCCGATCGAGCCCTCCATCAGGCTCATGTGGCTGTCGGCGACGAGAACCGGGATCTCGGCCGCTTCGAGAACCGAGCGGGCGAACCCGATCAGCACGACGTCGTTGGCACGGATCAGCTCGATCATCGGGCGCGCACCGAGGTCAGAGGAGCGCGGATCGGCGCTTTCGTCGCGTGAGATCCGCGTTTCCGGCACACCATATCCAGCCGGGAGCGATGTTGCGGCGCCGCGGGGCGCGTGCGAAGGGATCGCCCGCCCCCTGTGGGGCAACCGGTCTGGAGGTCACGGATCTTGGGTATGGCCCTCTCCATCGAGAACCCGAAGCCCGAGGCCGAGGCGGGGCTGAACGACCTCGTCGCGCTGGTGGCTGACGGCATGGCGCGGGTCAACACCACGATCCTGTCGCGGACGGGATCGGACGTGGCGATGATCCCCGAGGTCGCCAATCACCTGATCGCCAGCGGCGGCAAGCGCCTGCGCCCGATCCTGACGCTCGCCTGCGCCAAGCTCTGCGACTACGCGGGCGACACCGACGGCGACGTGAAGCTCGCCGCGAGCGTCGAGTTCATGCACACCGCTACGCTCCTGCACGACGACGTGGTCGACGAGAGCGACATGCGGCGCGGCCGCGTGGCCGCCCGGATCAAGTGGGGCAACGAAGCCTCCGTGCTGGTCGGCGACTTCCTGCTCGGCCAGGCCTTCCGGATGATGGTCGAGGTCGGCTCGCTCCGGGCGCTCGACATCCTCTCGGCGGCCGCCACGGTGATCGCCGAGGGCGAGGTGATGCAGCTCACCAACGCCAAGAACCTCGAGACCGACGAGGCGGCCTATCTCGCGGTGATCCGCGGCAAGACCGCCGAGCTGTTCGCCGCGGCCTGCGAGGTCGGGCCCGTCCTCGCCGGCCGGCCGGAGGCGGAGCAGGCGGCGGCCCGCGCCTACGGGATGAATCTCGGCATCGCCTTTCAGCTGATCGACGACGTGCTCGATTACGGTGGCACCTCGGCGGAGCTCGGCAAGAACGTCGGCGACGATTTCCGCGAGGGCAAGATCACCCTGCCGATCGTGCTGGCCCATCGCCGGGGCAGCGAGGGCGAGCGCGGCTTCTGGCGCCGGACCCTCCAGCAGGGCGAGATCCGCGACGACGATCTGGAGACGGCCCTCGATCTGCTCCAGCGCCATGGCGCCCTGGAGGAGACCGTCGCGCGCGCCCACTATTACGGCGCCCAGGCCCGGATGGCCCTCGACGTCTTCCCGGACGGACCGGTGAAGACGGCGCTCATCGGCGCCGTGGAGTTCTGCGTGGCGCGGGCACGCTGAGGCAGCACACCTCAGGGTTCCTGCGTGGAGAGCCACCAATCGCCGCCATCGTACCAGCAACTCGTGTCGCGCGGTCCCGCGAGCCGGAATGACCGCACCGCCAGGAGGTCGCCCCTGCCGAAGGCCGTGGCGAGTGCCGGGGCGTCCTCTTGCGGCATGTCCCGCAGAGGTATGAAGATCGCGAAGGACACGAACCGGGCCGGCCAAGCCGACCCGCTGCTCGGCCGCTGCAGCAGCAGCATTCCGCCGCGGCCCTGACCGGACTGGAGCGGGAAGAGCAGGCGCCCGCCCGGCCGCAGAGCCCCGAGCCAGGCGCGGGCCGGTCTCGCCGCGCCGGCATTGACGTAGATCGCGTCGGCGGCGGGGAGTAGGTCCGACACGCCCGACCGTGCGCAGACCTGCACCCAGGGCCAGGGCGTGAGGTTGGCGGTTGCACGGGCGGCGAGGTCCGGATCGATCTCGTAGGCGTGGACCTGTCCTGTCGGCCCGACCAGATGCGCCAGCAGCGCCGTGTAGTAGCCGCTGCCGGTGCCGACCTGGAGCGCGGTCTCGCCGGGCTGCGGCGCCAGGGCGTCGAGGCAGAGGGCGTGGAGGCTTGGCTGGCCGATATGGATGCCGCGCTCGGCGTCGAGCGCGATCAGCACGTCCTGGTAGAGAAAGGCGGGATCGTCGTCCGGCGTCCGCACGTAGACCGGACCGCGCTGCCGCAACCGACGGGGCGCCGGTGTCAGGATCGTCCAGGGCGCCGGCCCGGCGAACGTTTCCCGTGGGATCGCCGCGAAGGCCGCCTCGATCCGCCGGTCCGCGACCGACGCGGGGCCCGCGACCAGGGCCGCGTAGACCTTTCGCAGCTTGGCGCTGCGCGCTTCTGAGTCGCTCCGGCTTGCCATCGGTTGCTCCCGCAGCAAGCGGGCCACCGGCGTCGCGCGCCGTCAAGGCACGGCCGGCTTCAACGCCTCGACCAGCGCCGGTGCGAGATCGCGGAGCTCTTCCAGATGGGCCGCCGTCAAGGTCCTCAGCAGCGCCTCGGCCCGGGGGGTGAGCGACAGCTCGCTCCGTCGCCGGTCGTCCGCCGCGCGCGCCTTGGCGAGCAGACCGCCCTCGACCATCCGGGTGACCAGCTCCGCGGCGCTGTGGGGGGCGATCAGGAGCTGCTCGGCCAGCAGGCCGACCGTAGCGGGTTGGCGCCCGGCATGGCCCGCGAGGGTCAGCAGCGCCTGATGCTGCTGAGGTGGCAAACCCGCCCGGGCGGCGGCGGCCTCGCTGAAAGCAAGAAACCGTCGGAGCCGGAACCGGAAATCCGCCAGCGCCGCGTACTGCTCAGGCGAGAGCGCTTCGGCGTGTGCGTCGCCCTTCCGCGCTGCGTGACTCATCACGGCCTCCAGATGTCCCGGCTCGGATCCCGGCGTGCGCCTTCTGTGCCACCGCCGGCCCGACCCCCCACAAGGCCCGAACAGCGTTCGGTCCGCAGCCGCGCAGTTGTGGAATATATCGTATCACGACATAAATGGCGGACACACCAACCGGAGATCCAGATGAACGGCGGGACCGAGATCGAGCGTGGTGGCGAGAGGCCGCTGCGCCGCGCGTTGGGCGATTTCAGCGCGGATCGACGGGTCCTGACGCTGGCCGGGATGGCCGTGGTCACCGGCACCGCCGCGAGCGGCACCGCCTGGATCCTGCTGACGCTGATCGGCCTCGTGACCAACTTCGCGTGGTACGGCCGCTTCGACACGGCCCTGACCTCCCTCGCGGACGCGACGCCAGGGCCGTGGATGGTCGCCATCCCGGTGATCGGCGCGCTGATCGTCGGCGCCATGGCGCGCTATGGCTCCGAGAAGATCCGCGGTCACGGCATCCCCGAGGCCATGGAGGCGATCCTGATCGGCGGCAGCCGGATGTCGCCCAAGGTGGCGGTGCTGAAGCCGGTCTCGTCGGCCGTGGCGATCGGGACCGGCGGCCCGTTCGGCGCTGAAGGGCCGATCATCGTCACGGGCGGCGCGGTGGGCTCCCTGTTCGCCCAGTTCTTCCATCTCAGTGCCGCGGAGCGGAAGACCCTCCTGGTGTCGGGGGCAGCCGCCGGCATGACGGCGATCTTCGGCACGCCGGTGGCGGCCGTGCTGCTCGCCCTCGAGGTGCTGCTGTTCGAATGGCGCCCGCGCAGCCTCGTCCCGGTGACGGTCGGGGCAGTGACGGCGGCCTGCTGGCGTCCCGCCCTGTTCGGGGCCGGCCCGCTCTTTCCCTTCGCGGACAACCCGAACCTGCCGTGGTGGGGCCTGCCCGCCTGCGCGGCCGTGGGCATCGCCTGCGGGTTGATCTCGGGCAGCCTGACGCGGATTCTGTACGCCCTTGAGGACGGCTTCGGCCGGCTGCCCATTCACTGGATGTGGTGGCCGGCCCTGGGCGCCGTGGTGGTCGGCCTGGGCGGCCTCGTGGAGCCGCGGGCGCTCGGCGTCGGCTACGACGTCATCCACGATCTGCTGTCCGGGCACATGCTGGCCGGCGCCGTCGTGACCATCCTGGCGGTGAAGGCAATCATCTGGCTCGCCGCCCTGTCCTCCGGCACGTCCGGCGGCGTGCTCGCGCCGCTCCTGATCATCGGTGGTGCGGTGGGATGGCTGCTCGGCCTGCTCCTGCCGGGTGCGCACGGCTTCTGGGCGCTGATCGGCATGACCGCGATGCTCGGCGGCACTTTGCCTGCACCGCTCACCGGCGTGGTCTTCGCGGTCGAGGTCACGGGGGACATCGCCGCTTTGGCCCCGCTGCTGGCCGCCACCATGGCGGCCTACGCGGTCACGGTCCTGCTTCTGAAGCGCTCGATCCTCACCGAGAAGATCGCCCGGCGCGGCCAGCACGTGACCCGTGAATACGGGATCGACCCCTACGACCTCGCGCGGGTCGCGGCGGTGATGACCCCGAAGGTCGAGACCTTGGCCGCCGACCTGCCGCTGACCGACGCGCTCACGGCCATCGAGGACGGAGCCCATCATGCCTACCCGGTCGTCGACGGGGCAGGCCGCCCCGTCGGGTTGGTCTCGCGCAGCGACGCGCTGGACTGGGCCCTGGAGGAGCGTGACGGCGACGCGGCGGAGGGCACCCTCGGCGAGCGCGTCTCGGATGCCGATCTCGCGGTGGTCCATCCGGGCGACGTGGTCTCGCACGCGCTCGACGTGATGCTCGCGGCCGGGCAGGGGCGCCTGCCGGTCACGGATCCGCAGAGCGGCCGGCTGGTTGGACTTTTGACGCGCAAGGACCTGCTCCAGGTCCGCGCAACCGTGGTGCGCGCCGAGGCCGAGCGGCGGGCGTTCTTCCGCAGCCGCGATGCGCGCCGAACACAGGTCGGAGCATGACCGAGGGCCTTCGCATCCCGGGGCGGACGATCAGGCTCGACCGAGTCCGGCCCGGGGCCTGCTGCCTGATGGCCGGCCGCGACGGGCCGGATCTTGCCCTCCTGGTCAGCCGGGAGGGGCGACCGGCGGCGCTGCTGCTCAACCGGCGCAGCACGGAGGGCGGCCACCTGCCCGTCCGCTCCGATCTGCCGCCCGACGCGGACGTTCTCGAATTGCGCGGCGCCGTCATCGCGCCGAGCGGCGCCCCCGCATCCGGCCAAGCCGCGACGTCAGCGGCCGCCCTCCATCTCGGTGACGGGCGCGCCTACCTGTGCGGCCGCGATGAATCCGGACGGGGTGCGCTCTTCGATGTCGCGACCGGCCTCGCCAGCGCCGTCGATCCGGCCGCGTTGCCGCGGACCCGATGCTGGCGCGTGATGGTGCCGGAGGCCGGCGGCGTCGTCACGCTTTATGAGGCGGAGCCCGCCTGAGATCCCGCGCATCAGCGCAGGAAAGTCGGCGCCACCCACCAGCCCGGATGGGCACGGCGCAGGGCGGACGCCGCGCGCACCGCGCCGCGGCGGTCGGAGAACAGCGCGAACACCGTCGCGCCGGAGCCCGACATCCGCGCCAGCCGGCAGCCGCGCGCCCGCAGTGCCGCCAGCACCTCGCCGATCACCGGTGCCACAGTCAGGGCCGGCGCTTCGAGGTCGTTGCGGGCCGGGCCGATCGCCGCGACGAGGGCGTCCCGGTCGAGACCCGCGGCGATGACCGGATGGGCCGCGCCCGCGCGCGTCTCGCCGACCGTCAGGCCCAGCGCCTTGAACACCGGCGCGGTGGGGACCGCGACGCCCGGATTGACCAGCACCGCCGGGAGCGGCGTCACGCCGAGGGCGGGTCCGATGTCCTCGCCGGCGCCGCGCATCATCCGGGCCCGCGGATCGAGGCAGACCGGAACGTCGGCCCCGGTCTCCCGCGCCGCCGCGACGACGGCCGGATGGTCGAGGGCGAGCCCATTGAGGCGCGCGAGCAGGCGCAGGGCCGCGGCGGCATCGGAGGATCCGCCCCCGATGCCGGCGGCGACCGGCAGGCGCTTGATCAGGTGGAAGCCGCCCGTCCGCAGGTCCGGGACCCGCGCGGCCAGCCCCCGGGCCGCGCGCAGCACCAGATTCTCCGCCGTCGGGCCAGCCGGCCCGGCCGTCGGCCCGCTGACGGCGAGCCCCAGCGGAGCGCCCGGATCCAGGGTTAGCCGGTCCGCGGTGCCCGCGAAGGCCACGAGGCTTTCGAGCACGTGATAGCCGTCGCCCGCCCGCCGTCCGAGAACGTGGAGCGTCAGGTTGACCTTGGCGGGGGCGCGGTCTGCGAGCAGGGACACGGGATCTCGAAACGGTGGTGGAAGCGCTCCGCGAGGCTCTACAGGCTCGCGCACGGGAACAACAGCTCAGCCGAGATCGCCGTGCGCGGTATAGGGGAGGGCATCGCCGACG
Organism: Methylobacterium sp. FW102-HT35C08; assembly: GCF_058790235.1. Lineage (NCBI taxonomy): Bacteria > Pseudomonadati > Pseudomonadota > Alphaproteobacteria > Hyphomicrobiales > Methylobacteriaceae > Methylobacterium > Methylobacterium sp. FW102-HT35C08. The sequence goes on from NZ_JBYTCL010000002.1 coordinate 5,948,118, forward strand.
CGGATCGCGGTCAGGTCCTCGGCGAGTTCCACCAGCCCGTCGCTGCCGGACAGGCTCGACAGGGCGCCCCCGGGCGCCGGGACGGCTTCGGGTGTCCCATCCGCGCCCGGCCGGAGGCACACGCGCAGGAACTCGCGCCGGCCCGGACGCTTCGCGCTGGCGAAGCCGCTCCGCACGGTGAGCGACGGCGCCGCGTCCAGCGCCCCCGACAGGTGCAGGACCAGCGGGCGGAGGATCGCCAGCGCCGTCACGTAGGCGGCGGCCGGGTTGCCCGGCAGGCCGATGAAGGGCGTGCCGGCGACATGCCCGAGGGCCACGGGCCGGCCCGGCTTGATCGCGAGGCGCCAGAAGGTCAGGCCGCCCGAGGCCTCAACGGTGGTGCGGACGTGATCCTCCTCGCCGACCGAGACGCCGCCCGAGGTCACGATCAGGTCGTGATCCGCCGCCACCGCCGCGACGCGCTCCCGGAGAGAGGCGGCCGAATCGCGCAGGATGCCGAAATCGACCGGCACGGTGCCGAGACGGCAGAGAAGGGCGGCGAGCATCGGCCGGTTGGCATCGTGGATGCCGGCGGGCGGCACGGGCGGCCTCACGGATGTGGTCCGCCGGCTTGCGGCATCGGGGCGGCGCGATCAAGCTCCGGAGCGTGGCTCCGACGGGTCCGATCCTCTACGGTCCCGCCATGTCGACCGCCGAAGAGCTCCCGTCCCAGCGCCACCTTTTCGAGGTCCCGCCCGAGGTCAGCTACTTCGACGCGGCGGCGTGGTCGCCCCTGCCGCGGGCCGTCCGCGCGGCCGGCGAGGCTGGCATCCTGACCAAGAGCCGTCCCTGGGAGCACCCCCGCGAGGCGATCCCCGCCTGGGCCGAGCGGGCCCGTGCGGCCGCCGCCGGGCTGATCGGGGCGGCCGCCGACGACGTCGCGATCGTCGGCTCGATCAGCCACGCCATGGCCGTCGCCGCGCGCAACATCGAGCCGATGCCGGGCGGGCGCCTGCTGCGGGTCGCCGACGAGTTCCCGTCCTTGCGCTTCGCGTTCGACACGCTCGCCGCCGTCCACGGCCTCGTCGTCGAGGAGGTCGCGCGTCCCCGGGACGGCGACTGGACCGCCGCAATCCTGGACGCAATCGAGCGCCCGGGTGCCCCGCCGCTCGCGCTCGCGACCCTGACCCCGCTGCACTGGACCGACGGTGGCCTGATCGATCTCGACCGCCTGGCGCCCGCGGTCCACCGGACCGGCGCGGCTCTGGTGATCGACGCGACGCAGGCGGTGGGTGCCGTGCCGGTGGATGTCGCGCGCTGGCGGCCCGACTTCCTGGCCTTCCCGACCTACAAATGGGCGTTGGGACCCTACGGCCTCGGCTTCCTCTACGCCGCGCCCCACCGGCAGGACGGCACCGCGATCGAGGACAATCTGGGGAACCGCCCCCCGGCCGTGGGCGCGCGCCGCTACGATCGCGGCGAGCTGAACGATCCCGTCGCTCTGCCCATGGCGGCGACCGGGCTGGAATTGATCGCCGGCTGGGGCGTGCCGGCCGTGGCGACCCGGCTGCGCGGGCTCACGGATCGACTCGCGGAGGCAGCCGCGGCGCTGCCGCTCTCGGTCGCGCCGCGGCACCTGCGTGTGCCCCACATCCTCGGATTGCGCTCGCCGAGCGGGCTTCCCGCGGGCGTCGTCGATCGCCTCCGCCGCAGGGGCGTGTTCGTGAGTGAGCGCGCGCAGGCCCTGCGCATCAGCCCGCATGTCTGGGCCGACGAGGATGACCTCGCGCGCTGTCTCGCCGCACTGCAGGACGAATTCGGACGTGAAACCAGACACGCTGCGGGAACGTAGCAAGGCTAGGCCAAGCGTCCGGGACAGTGCGGATGCCGTGCCGATCCCCGACGCCTAGGTCTCCGCCGGCAGCCTCTCTCGCTGCCTGCGGAGAAAGGCTGCCCGCACGCGTATGTCGAGACCTATGTCGTATCCCGATGACCTTCTGCGCACGACGGATGCCGGCCGTACGCGGCCCGGCCGGCTGCCCGGTGCGCTGAGGGCTGCCGTCTCGGGGCGGTTCGCCGTGATCCTCTCCGGCGAGCTGACCCAGAGCCTGTTCCACTTCGTCCTGAACATCCTGCTGGTACGCGAACTCGACGCGCACGATTACGGGCTGTTCGCGATCGTGTTCACGGTGGGCGCCGTCGGCATCACCTACATCCGCGCGCTGGTGGCGATTCCGGCGACCCTGCATGTCGCCCGCAGCATCGGCCGGCCGGCAGCTCTCGGCTACGACGTGATGTTCGGCTCCGGCGCGCTGCTGGTCTCCGGCGTGATGGGCGTCGGCGTCGGGCTCGCCCTCGTCCCGGTGATCGGCCTCGGCGCATTGGCGGCCGGGGCTTTCGTGGGTCTCTACGCCTTCCGCAGCTACCTGCGGATCGTGCTCCTCGCCCGCGGCCGTGCGCGGATCGCCGGGCTCAGCGACGTCGTCTACGCCGCCTGCGGGACGGTGTTCGCGGCACTCGGTCTCGACGGTTCGGGCGCGGTGCTCCTCGATCATGCCTTCGCGGCGATCGCGCTGGCTCACGCGGTCGCCATCGCGGTGGCCTACGGGGTGCTCCGCGAGCGGCTCCGGATCTCGCTGCACGCGCGGACCCGGGCGCGCTACCGGGCGATCTGGCGAACCCTGGCCTGGTCGCTCGCGGGCGTGACCAGCCTGACGGTGCAGGGCCAGGGCCTGACCCTGCTGTTCGCCCTTCTCGCCGGCCCGGCCGCCTACGCCCCCATCGCGGCGACGCTCGTGCTCTACGCGCCCCTGCGCATTCCCACGAGCGCGCTGATGAACATGGTCCTGCCGGAGATCATCCGGCTGCGCGCGACCGGGCAGGTTCAGGCGGCCCGGCGGATCGTGATCCGCCAGGCGGCGCTGCTCGGCTGCGCCTGCCTCGCCTACGGGGCCGCGATGGCCGCGCTGCTGCCGCTTATCGAGGAGATCCTGTTCAAGGGGCGGTTCGCCGACGCGCCGCTCGGATGGATCGGGCTCGGCGTCTGGGCCGTGGTCACCGTCTCGCTGCTCTACGCGCTCCCCCGCGCCTACCTGGAAGCATCGGCGGCGTTCCGGACCATCACCGCGGGCGCCGTGGCAAGCGCTGCGCTGGGCTTCGCCCTGATGGTGCCGGCCCTCCTGCTCCTGCCGGCGGCCACCGCGCTCCTCGGCCTGCTCGCCTCCGAGATCGCCACGCTGGCCTGGTCGGTGAACGCCTTTCGGAGCCTCGCGCGCATGTCGCACGCCGCGCCGTCCGCCACCTGCGCGACCTGAGGCCGGGCGCGTCCGGAAAGGATCTGTCGCGTCAGGTGACAGCCTCGGCGGCCGGCGCCGTGTCCACGGCCGCCGCCGGTGTACCGAAGCGGCCCCGCAACGCGTGGCGGGCGCGGTCCACGAAATGTGCGGCCGCGCCCTGCGGCGTGCGCGCGCCCATCAGCGAGGCCAGGGTGAGGTTCTCGGTGCCGAAACGGCCCTTGAAGCCCTCGTCGCCGCACAGGAAATCAACGGTCTGCAACCCGTGGTCGATCGACCACATGATGTAGTCCATCATCAGGACCATGCCGGGGGAGCCCCGCTCCGCGGCCGGATCGTAGGTGGTGACGAAGGCCATCATGGCGCCCGCCTGGACGAAGTTGATCGAGACCGCCACGACCGCGCCGCCGCATTCCAGCACGAAGGCATGGAGCAGCCCGGTCTCGCGCAGGACCTCGACCATGGCAGGCAGAGCCTGCGATCCCTCGTCGTAGAACGCCGTCGAGGCCAGCCCATGGGCCGCGAGCCAGGCCCGCTTGAAGGTGGTCAGCCGCTCGAGAACCGGTGCGAGCGGCTCCTCCGGACCGAGGAGGCGGAAGGTCAGCGCGCCGCGCTCGCCCATGAATTTCTGGCCGCGCCGATAGTTCTGGCGGGTCTTCTTCGACTGTGCGTCGAACCACGCCGCCCCGGATTTCCAGGGACCGCGCACCCGCCAATTCGCCTCCTCGCGATGGTTCAGGCGCAGCCGGATCCCGCCGCCCGGGCTGTCGAGCAGCGCCCGGGCTGCGGCGCCCGGGAGAAGCCGGTTCAGGTAGGCGAGGTCGAAACCGCCGGCCTGACCGGCATGGCGCCACATCCGCCGCACGAGATCCCGGTCCGTCCCGGGGGCCAGGAGCGCGTCACCGAAATCCGCGCATTCCTTCGCGGCCCATTCGAGAACCCGGAGGCCCTTCCGGCGCACGGTCGCGAGCGGCATCACGCCGACGAGCGACTCCCCGCGCCAGGCCAGCACGATGGCCAGGGCCCGGCGCTCCCGATCCGGCGTGCTCGCCCACCAGGCGGAGATCCAGGCGTGACTCTGGAAGACGAGGGCGCCGCTGCGTCGCCACAGGTCGGTCCAGGCCGGACCGACCTCGGCCAGCCGCTCGCTCGTGCGAATCGTCTCGAAGTGCTCGAGGGCCATGGTCATGCGCCCGGACGCGGCTGAGACACGGCTCCGCGCAGGCGCCTGGCCTGCCGCGTGATCCGCCGGCCCATCTTCTTCAGCGGCAGCAGGTAGAGGCCCGAGAGGGATTGATAATCCGCAACATCCCGATCGACGAGCCCGAATTTGAAATCTTCGTTGGGCTCCGGCACGCACAGCGTCCCGAACAGGCGATCCCAGAAGGAGAACAGCAGGCCGAAGTTCTTGTCGTAGTGATGCGGTGCGGTGGAGTGATGGAGCTGATGCCAGTGGGGGCACAGCACGACGTTGTTCAGCGGCCCGAACGAGATCTTGAAATGCGTGTGCCGCACGAAGTCCATCATCAGGATGTTGCGCATGATGTAGACGTTGATGCCGAACACGGTCAGCTCGACGGGATTGAGGGCGACGAGGCTCCAGATCCCGAAGCAGATCCCGGGGATCACCCCGTCCCAGGCCCGGTTCATCAACTCGTCGAGCGGGTGCACCCGATCCTTGGTGATGCCGACCATGACCTCGGCCGAGTGATGGACTTTGTGGAGCTCCCAGAGAAACGGATAGCGGTGCTGGGCCGTATGATAGAGGTAATAGGAGAGGTCGTAGGCGAGGAGCATCGTGGCGGTGAAGATCACCACGGTGATCGCTCCCGGTGCGCCGAAGACCGGCTCGTGGATCCCGAAGATCGCGCCCAGGACCCTGTTGGTGGCATAGCCGACTGCGACCACGAAGGTCACGCCGGCCGGGATCAGCAGGAACGGCATGATCGCCTTGCGGGTGATGTAGAACAGCAGGTCCGCCCGCGCGGACGGATGCGCGATCACCTCACGGGGGATCGTGAATTCGAAGAATTCCGCGAACGAGTATCTCTCCGCTGTTCGGAGATACGCGATCAGCGCGCAACCGAGCGCGGTCGCGAACAGCATGCCCGCCGCGAGCAGATTCTCGGCCGAGACCTTCTGGATAATCTGCTGGATGAAATGGGCAATATCCATAAAGCCGCGTTCCCTTCGCCGAAAAAGGCCCGATTCCCGCGAATGCGGCGCGTGCGCTGCCACGCTTGAACCCGGATAGATCGCCGGCAAGACCTTCGACCGGTGCTCACCCCCACTTGCGTGCTCTCTAAATCAGCCGTCTTAGACTGGTTCCGGTCGAGGAGCGGGCCGCTCATAACATGGAACGCGATACCGGACCATTCGCGGCCGAATACGGGGCTGCCTCCGGCTTCGCACGGGTTGGCAGCCCTGTTCACGGTGCCGACGATCGGCTCAGGGTCGCCTGCACCATGGTGGTGATGCCGTCGGCCGCCGAGCGTTCCGAGAAGAGGGCCTCGTAGCGCGCGCGTGCCGCACGGCCGAAGTCTCGCCAGCTCTCCGGTTCGGCGACGATCCGCGCCAGCGCGTCGGCGAGCGGCTGAGGGCCGCCGGGCGCCACGATCCATCCGGTCCTGCCGTCATCGACGACCTCCGGCAGCCCGCCGATCGCGGTCACCAGCGGCGGCACCCCGTACGACATGGCTTCGATGGCCACCCGCCCGAGGGATTCGGGCCGCTGCGACGGCATGGTCACCACGTCGGCCCAGCGATAGAGCGTGTCCGGGGCGGCCACGAACGGCCGGAGGCTGACTTGGTCCGACAGGCCGGTCTCGGCGATCCGGGCCACCAGGGCGCGCTCGCGGGCCTCGTCCTCGAAGGCGTTGCCGACGATGCGCAGTTCGATCCGACGCCGCGTCGACTCCGGGAGGGAGGCCAGCGCCTCGATCAGCACGTCCTGGCCCTTGATCCGGCTGATCCGCCCGAGCATCAGCACCCGGAGCGGACGCGTCCCGTCGTAGGTCGACGGGTTCGGCTCGGCCGGCCCGGCGATGCCGTTGTAGACCACCCGCGTCAGGAGGCGCGGCGGCAGCGCGAAGGCGCGCTCGGTGGCGCGCGAGTTGAACACCACGCTGGCGCCGCTCCAGCGGATCAGCCCGCGCAGGACCGCCAGCACCGCCCCCTCCGCGATCTCGTGGACGTGCACGATGCTGCGCCCGGGGCTCAGCCGGGCGGCCAGCAGGTAATCGGCCACGACGGAGGTGTTGATGTAGACGAGGTCGCTCGCACGGATCCGTCGCAGCGCGCGCAGCACCGCACTCGGCAGCGCCATCATGCCCAGCGTGGCGAGGCGCGGCAGGTTCTTGCGACGCAGGATCCAGAGCGGCTCGACCACGATTCGAGACGCATAGGGCTCCAAGGCCGCGACGATCGGGCCGGCTTGGGGTAGGACCACGTCGATCTCTGCCCACGGATGGGCGGCCCGCAGGGCGCGCACCGTCTCGATGAAGCAGCGGTCGGACCCGTAGAGTTCGTAGCCCTGGTGCACGCAGCTTATGCGTAGTCCCCGCTCAGGCACGCCGCGATCACCCCCGGAACAAGTCATCTTCTATGTCGATCTACCCGCTGGAAGATTGGTTCCGGTGATCAACTATAAACCTAAGGTTGAAAATTTGACTAACAGGGTTGGTGTTCACAGGCCTAATACAATATGAGGGGCAGGCTGAGAAGGAAGGACGATGTCGGATCGCGCGCCCGCGGTACTTATTCTCGGAACGCGCGGCATCCCGGCCGCCCATGGCGGATTCGAGACTTTCGCTGAACGCTTCGCGCTCCATATGGCCAGCCGCGGCTGGCGCGTCGGGGTGTATTGCCAGAAGGACGTCGATCGCGTGGGCACACGGGTCTCGTCGCGTTTCTGGGAGGGCGTCGAGCTGATCACCGTCGAGGTCGGCCTGCGCGGCCCGGCCGCCACGCTGGCCTTCGATGCGATCTGCGCCCACGACGCCGCCAATCGGGACGGGGTCTGCCTCGTGCTGGGCTATAACGGGGCGGTGTTCCTGCCCTATCTGCGCGCCCGCGGTGGCCGGATCCTGACCAACATGGACGGGATCGAGTGGCGCCGCCCGAAATGGTCTCTGCCGGTCAGGGCGTTCTTCTATGTCAGCGAGTGGATCGCCGCCTGGTCGTCCCAGCGCCTGGTCGCGGACCATCCGGCCATCGCCGATCATCTCGCCGAGCGCCGCACGCGCGACGCCATCGCGACCATCCCCTACGGGGGCGATCCGCCGCCGCCGGGTCTCGGGCGGCCGCCGCTCGGCCTGGAACCCGATCGTTACCTCGTCTCGATCGCCCGCATCGAGCCGGACAACAGCATCCTGACGCTGGTCGAGGCGTTCTCGCGTCGGCCGAGGGGGATGCGGCTCGTGGTGCTCGGCACGATGACGGTCGGCGATCCCTACCACCGCGCCGTGGAGGATGCCGCCTCGCCCGAGGTGCTGTTCCCCGGCGCCATCTACGACGCCGACCAGGTCCAGGCCCTGCGGGTCCACGCCCGCGCCTACCTGCACGGCCACACGGTGGGCGGCACCAACCCCTCGCTGGTGGAGGCCCTGTGGGCGGGCAACGCGGTGATCGCCCACGACAACCCGTTCAACCGCGGCACCGCGGGCGAGGCGCAGTTCTACTTCACGGACGGTGTTTCCTGCGCCGCCGCGATCGAGCGCGTGCTGGCCGACGCGACCGCGGTCAACAGCGCCCGCTTGGCGGCGCGGCGGCGCGCCGAGAGCTTCCGCTGGGACGACGTGCTGGCGGCCTACGAGGACGAGGTGCGGCGGGTCGGCGGCTACCCGAAGGCGCCACCCCGCCGCCCGCCGCCCGTCGTCGCGCCCGCCCGAGCAACCGCGGGAACGGAGTTGTAATGCCGAGCCGGCGGGCGCTCCTGGCGGGCGGCCTCGCCGTCGCGGCGGCGGGACCGCGCCCGGCCCGGAGCGACGTGGAGCCGCTGCGGCTCCGCCGCGGGATCGCGCTCTGGCCCTGGTTCTCGCTCACCACCGAATTTCCGGCGCCGCGAACCGATTATGCCTGGCCGCCGTTCCAGGCGGACCGGCCAGTGCCGAGCCGATCCGACTTGCGCCAGCTCGCGGCGCTCGGCTTCGACTTCGCGCGTCTTCCGCTCGATCCCGGTCCCTTCGTCGCCTTTACCGGCGCGCGGCGCAGCGAACTCCTTGGCGATCTGTCGTCTGCGATCGACGCCGTGCTGGCGAATGGGATGCGCGTCCTGGTCAATGTCCAGGCGAACGCGGCGACGCACCACTACACGCCGGACGCCTTCTACGGATCCGACCGGGCCCCGCTCTTCCAGGCCTATCGGGATCTCATCGTCGATCTGGCCCGTCTGTGCGCCCGGAAGGGCGCCGACCGGGTGGCGCTGGAGCCGGTCAACGAGCCGCCGCAGGCCTGCGGAGCGCTCGCCTGGAACCGCGTCCAAGCGAGCCTCCTCACGGCCGCGCGCACGGCCGCGCCGTCGCTCACCCTGGTGGCGACCGGCGCCTGCGGCAGCCTCGTCGACGGGCTGACGGCCCTCGATCCGGCCTCGCTCCGGACGTTCGCGCCGCTCCTCTACACCTTCCACTTCTATGAGCCCTACCTGTTCTCCCACCAGGGCGCGACGTGGCTCACCGAGGAGCCGTTCTACCGCTGGCTCAACGCCGTGCCGTGGCTCGGCACCCACGGCAGCCTGAAGGAGACGCTCGCGGCGGTCCGGGCCCACATGGACGCCAACCCCGCGGTTCCGCAGGCGGAGAAGACCCGCGACCTGGCGGTGATCGAGGCCAAGCTGCGCGAGTACTTCGCGGCCGAGCCCGGTCCGGCCTACATCGCCCGGGCGATGGCCCCCGTCTCGACCTGGGCCGACCTCTACGGCATCCCGCCCGCCGCCCTTCTCATGGGCGAGTTCGGGGCTCTGCGCACCGATGCCCGGTTCACGGCCGCGCGCGCGCCCGATCGCGCCGCCTACATCCGTGACGTGCGCGAGGCGGCGGAGCGGGCGGGCTTCGGGTGGTCGTTCTGGAACCTGTTCGACGGGCTCGGCCTGATGAGCGATGCCCACGTCGTCGATCCAGGCCTCGTGCCAGCGCTCGGCCTGCGGCGCTGAGGCGTCCTCAGCTGCGCGGGGCGCGTCGGCCGGGCGGGAACAGGACGATCAGCATCAGGGCGAACTTGGCGAGCATCGTGGTCTTGCCGGCCAAGCCTTCGAAGGTGTTGACCAGGATCACGAAGGCGAGGATCGGGAGCCAGACGCCCCGCCGGCAGGTGCGCGCGACCTCCGTGAGGTAGAGGCCCACCGCCAGCACGAGCACCGCCGTCACCAGGACGCCGTGATAGAAGACGTCCGAGATGATCGAGTTCTCGATGCCCCATTCCAGCCCGTAGATCCGCCGCAGGGTGCTCACCTGGAGGAGGTCCGGCCCGAACAACAGCTGCCGGAGCGGGATGGCGTCGAAGATCGCCAGCATGTCGACGCGGGCCTGCGCGCTGCCGCCGTCGGAGACGAAGCGGCTCAACAGCGTGTCGAAGAAGCCGATCTCGGCCAGGGCCGCCACGGCCAGCGGCACCAGCGTGAGGGCGAAGCAGGCGCAGGCCGCACCGGCGAGCGGGATCCGGCCGCTGCGCAGCGTCCGGTTCAGCGCGACAAGTCCGACGCCGCTGCCGAGGACGAGCGTCGTCACGGTGGCCGAGCGGCCGCCGAAGGTGACCAGCGCGACGAGCTGAACGGCGATCATGCCGGCGCGCAAGGGTGGAGCGAGCCGGCCGCCGCCCTTGGCTAGGGCGAGGATGTAGCAGGCCGTCATGGTGGCGTTGGCGAGCGGGTGACCCTGGAGCGCCGCAGACCGGGTATCGGTTTCGAAGGCGACCCCGTCGAACCGGAACGGGAAGAAGCGCTGGCCGCTCACAGCCTCGTAGAGCCCGAGCAGGGCGTTGGCGAGCATGACCAGGTGGAACACGGTCTCGAGCCGCCCGAGCATGGCATCGTCGCGGTCCATGAGCAGGATCGGGACGAGGCCGGCCAGCACGAACGTGTCGATCGAGCCTGCGAGGCCCGTCCCGCCCCGGGCCGCGATCAGGACGAGGAGCAGGACGCCGCAGACCGCCAGCAGAACGCTGGCCGGGCGGCGGGTCAGCGCCTTGGCCACCGGAATGACCGGGTTGCCGGCGCGCAGCATAACCCAGCCGAACAGCGCGACCGCCATGTATGTGGCCGGATGGATCTTGGACGGCGCCGAGCCGCTGATCCCGTCGTAATTGAGCCCGAGTGCCCAGAGGAGGCCGCCCGAGACGCCGACGAGCGCCAGCGTCCAGAGCAGGAAAGCCACGGTCTCGGCCCGCGCCAGCACGCCCGTGCCCGCCCGCGGGGGCGCATCGAAGCGGTGCCCGATCGAGGCCGGACGCGAACCCATCAAGCCCGGCGTCCGCCCAGCAGCACGGAGCCCGAGATCGGCCGCCCCAGCGTCTCTGAGGTGTCGACGAGGTCGATCAGGTCGCTCTGGCGCGTCGTGCCGTTGCAGGCGACCAGGAGCAGCCTGTCCGCTGCGGCCGCCAAGGGGCCGAGCCGCAGGTTCTCGGTGAGCACGCCGCCGTCGATGATCACCAGCTCGAACCGGCCCTTCACCCCCGCGATGAAGCGCTCGATGTTGGCCTGGGTGAGCGCGTCGCGGATCGGTTTCTGGGTGTCGCCGAGGCCGATCCGGCGGATTCCGGATTTCGGATCCGTCTGCGTGACCGCGTTGAGGCTCTGCTCGCTGCGCAACACGTCGAGAAGGCCGCCCGTGCCGGACCCGTCCGCGCGCAGATCCGCGTCCACGAGCAGCACCCGGTCCCCGCGCCCGACCGCGACCGACGCAAGCAGTCGGATGACGGCCCGGCGCTGCGCGTCATCCGCCTTGCCGGACGTCACGAGCAGCGCCAGCGAGGGTGCGCGGCTCCCCGATGTCGCCGCGAGATGGTCGAGGGTGAAGCCCGCGGCCGCCGCGTTAGCGCGGCTCGGCCGAGCGCCCGGCAGCACGGAGACGACCGGCGCGTTCGAGAGCCTTTCGAGCTGACGCGAGGAGAGAACGGTCGGCGCGAGGTACTCCCGCGTCAGCGCGAGGCCCGCGCCGAGGCCAAGTCCGCCGGCGAGCGCTGCGGCGACCAGGATCAGCCGGGGCGGCCAGCTCGGATCCTGCGGTGGCCGGGCCGCCGTGATGATCCGGGCGTTGGAGCTGTCGATGCTGGTCTGCTCCTTGATCTCGCGGGCCCGGACCAGGAAATTGTTGTAGACCGAGCGCGCCGCCTCGACCTCGCGCTCCAGTTCGCGCAGCTGCACGGACGACTGGGCGGTCACCGCCGATTGCCGCTGCAGCTTCTCCAGCTCGGCCGTCAGCGTCCGCTCATTGGCCTGGGCGCGCTGAGCCTCGGTCTCGGCGGCGCCCGCGATGCGGTTGAGTTCCGCGTCGATCAGCCGACGGACGTCCTGCATCTGTGTGCGCACGGCGGCGATGAAGGGGTGGCGCTCCCCCAGATTGGTGCGCAGATCCGCCTCCTTGGCGGCGAGTTCGGCGTACTGGCCGCGCAGGCGGTCGATCGCGGAGGACTGGACCGCCTCCGGCATCGCGCCGGACCCGACCGGCTGCCCGCGGGCGCTGCGAATGCCCTGCAGGCGCGCCTTCGCCTCGGCTGTCCGGGCCTGGGCGGCCACCAGCCGGGTATTCAAATCGGTCAGCTGCTGCTCGTTCACCAGGCGGCCGCTCGAAGCGATCAACCCGTTGCGGGCCTTGTAATCCTCGAGCTTCTTGTCGGCGACGTTGACCGCCTTGCGCAGCTCGTCGAGCCGGCCCCGCAGGTCGCCCGCCGCGCGCTTTGCGGCATCGGATCGGGCATCTGTTTGGTCCGCCAGGTAGGCGTTCGCGATGGCGTTGACGATGCGGGCCGAGAGGTCCGGGTCCGTTGTCGTGACGACGACGTCGATCACGAAAACCTTGTCGGCGCGCTTCACCGCGAGGCGCCGCCGCAGCTGGTCGAGCGCACGGCCGCGCGGATCGACACGCCGCTCAACCCTGGGACCGGTGATCATCTCCCGCAGGGCGGCCAGCGCGCTGAGCACGCGATTGTCCTGCGGCACCCCGAAACCGGGTTCCTTCTCCAGTCCGGCCTGCGCGACGGCGCGTCCGAGGACCACGTCCGATTCGATCACCCGCACCTGGCTCTCGACCTGCGCGATGCCGCCGTCCGGAGAGAGCGCACCCGGATTGACGTCGTTGGACACGACCTGCCGGTCGCGCGGATCGATCAGGATCTGGGCTGTTGCGGTGTAGAGGGACGGAGTGATCAGGGCGTAAGCCAGGCCCAGCAGGCCAAGCAGCAAGGCCGTCCCGAAGACGAGCCGCTTGCGACGCCACAGGATGCGCCAAAGATCTCCGAATTCGGCCGTGGTCTCCGGCTGGCTGGGGCTCGGCCGCTCGGGATAACCGGGCTGCACGGGGGTGAGCCAGGTTGCGACAGCGATATTAGGGTCGATCCGTGCCACGATCGGTCACCGTCGTCTCAATCCAGGTCAGTCCCGCCCGGGTGACATGCCCTGCTGCAAGAGTCGCGCGGGCTTCTGACAAGCCGTGATAACTGCGATCGGTCGAGCGAGAAACGCTGATTACTGGAACGTTGGTAAACGCTCTTCACAGGTTTGAGCGCCTTTTCGCGATGTTATCGTTCTCGATACGGCTGACGGTATATAGCGTTGCACGGTCCACGGAGCGACGGATCATCGCGCTGGGCCGGAGCGCGAACGCCGATGCATGTGAGAGTTCGCCTCGACGGGACGCGACCGCTCCGGTGGCAGGCTGCGCTGCTGCGGCGGATCTCAGACATCCCCGAAATCCTGAGCGTGAGCGTCGACGATGCGCCCGGGCCTGGGGCATGGCCGTCCAGCGCCGATCTGCTCTTCCGGCTCGAGGCCCTGGTCCATGGCCTGCAGCCGCTCGGATCGGCGCCCCTTCCGCTACACGAACTCGACCGGTGGCGTCACCGCGGCACGGCAGCCGATCTCGTGATCGACGTGTGCGGCGACGTCCCGCCCGGTCCTGCGACCTGGCAGCTGGCCTATGACGGCGCGCCGGGCGAGGCGGCGCTGCTCGCCTCTCTGCTCGCCCACGCCGTTCCGCGTGCCACGCTGGCGGCGGACGGCCGGATCATCGCCGAGAGCCGTCTCGGCGCCGACCGGCCGGGCGTCGTGCTCCCGAGCTTCGACGATGCGCTGGCCCGCACGGTGACGGTGATCACCGCGGCCCTGCGCGACCGGATCGCGGGGCGCGCGGCCGCGCCGGCCGGCTCGGCCGAGCCGGAGGCTCGATCCGGTGGCCTGGCGCTGCCGGTTTTCGGCAGGCAGGCCGGGCGGATGCTCGCCGGCGCGCTCGTCCACCGGCTCTACCGCCTCTGCTACAACGCCCCGCACTGGCGTTGCGGATGGCGGCGCCTCGTGGGACCCGACCTGATCGATCTCGGGCGGTTGCCCGACTCGGGCTGGACCGTGCTGCCGGATGACGGTCGCCGTTTCTACGCCGATCCGTTCCCGATTGCCGTTGCCGGAACGACCCACCTCTTCGTCGAGGATTTTCCGCACGCGACCGGAAAGGCCATCATCTCGGCAGTCCGCTTCGGTCCGGACGGTCCCGAAGGCGCGCCCGTCCCGGTTCTGGAGGAGCCCCACCACCTCTCGTATCCGTTCGTCTTCAAACGCGCGGGTTCGGTCTGGATGGTGCCGGAAAGCTCTGCGGCCGGCACGGTCGACCTGTATCGCGCGACGCGCTTTCCCGGCGGCTGGGTCAAGGAGACGACGCTCCTGTCCGGCGTGGTCGCGAGCGATGCGACCCTGGTCGAGCATGGGGGGCACTGGTGGATCTTCGCCACCGTGCGCGATGCCGAGCGCGACGCGCCGGCCGGTGCGGGCTCCTTCCACGACGCCCTCTACCTCTGGTCCGCACCGGACTTCCGGGGGCCCTACACGCCGCATCCGTCCAATCCGGTGCTGGTCGATCCCGCGCTCGCCCGTCCGGCCGGGCGCATCGTCGCGCGCGGCGGACATCTGATCCGCCCGATCCAGGATTGCGCCGCCGGCTACGGCCGCGCCCTGGCGCTGGCGCGGATCGACCGGCTCGACGGCGCGGGCTTCGCGCAGACCGTCCTCGCCCGGATTGCGCCGGGCCCAGGCTGGCCGGGCAGCCGCCTGCATACCCTGAACGCCGGCGGCGGCATCGAATGCATCGACGGTGCCGCCCGCGCGCGGCGGTTCTGACGCCGTCTCGTTCCCCGTCCCTGACGCGGCGGCGGGGAACCGATTTTTAGCCGGCCTGGCCCTGGCGGTTGGCTGCCCGGACAGCTACATGTCGGTGGCGGGGCTGCAGAGTTCGTCAGGAGCACTATCCCCGGGGCCTTATCGACTCCCTCGGGAGCTGTCCCTGGCCTCGTCCCTGGACTTGGCCAACACGGCGCCCACCTACGCTGTAGGTTTCCCGGGATCGATCCTCCAACGGCTCACGTGGCTCCGCACCCGACTTCTCCCGATACCGTCTCTCCCGACGTGGCGCGCAAGGCGGAACTCCGGCGCGGGGCCCTCGCGGCGCGCGACGCGCTCGACCCGGCCGCGCGGCAGGCCGCCTCGGCGGTGATCGCCCGGGCGCTGCTCGCGCTGCCCGAACTCACCGATGCCCGCCTGGTCGGGGCCTTCTGGCCGATCCGCAGTGAGGTGGATCCGCGTCCCGCCGCCGAGGGCCTGCTCGCCCGCGGGCAGGCCGTGGCGCTCCCCCATGTGACGCCGGAGGGCCTCGTCTTCCGGGAGTGGCGCCTGGGCGAGGCCCTGGTCGCCGGCCGCTTTGGCCTGAGCGAGCCGGATCCCGCGCTGCCCCCCGTCGATCCCGACGCCCTGATCGTGCCCCTCGCGGCCTTCGACCGGACCGGTCAGCGCATCGGCTACGGTCGCGGCTACTACGATGGCGCGATCACGCGACTGTCGCGCCATCGGCCGATCCTGACCGTCGGGATCGGGTTCGCCGCCCAGGAGGTCTCGGACGTGCCCGCCGAGCCGCACGACCGGCCGCTGCGTTTCGTGATCACGGAAGCGGAGGTCATCCGTTTCGACAGGATGGCCTGACCCATGCGCCTGCTCTTCCTCGGCGACGTCGTCGGCCGCTCGGGCCGCAATGTGGTCTGCGAGCGCCTGCCGCGCCTGCGCGAGCGCTGGCGCCTCGACTGCGTGGTGGTGAACGGCGAGAACGCGGCCGGCGGCTTCGGCATCTCCGAGACGATCTGCGACGAGCTGATCCAGGCCGGCGCCGACGCCGTGACGCTCGGCAACCACAGCTTCGACCAGCGCGAGGCCCTGGTGTTCATCGCCCGCCAGCCCCGGCTGGTGCGCCCGGCGAACTACCCGCCCGGCACGCCCGGCCGCGGGGCGACGGTCATCGAGACGCAGGCGGGCGCGCGCGTCCTCGTGGTCAACGTCATGGGTCGGGTCTTCCTCGACGCGATGGACGATCCCTTCGCTGCGGTCGAGCGGGAGCTCACCGCCTGCCCCCTCGGCGCGGCGGCCGACGCCGTGGTGGTCGACGTCCACGCGGAGGCGACCAGCGAGAAGCAGGCCTTCGGCCATTACCTCGACGGCCGCGCGAGCCTCGTGGTCGGGACCCACACCCATACTCCCACCGCCGACCACCGGATCCTGCCTGGCGGCACGGCCTACATGTCGGATGCCGGCATGTGCGGCGATTACGACTCGGTCATCGGCATGCAGAAGGACGAGCCGATCCGCCGCATGATCCAGAAGACGCCGGGATCCCGCTGGGAGGTCGCCATCGGCGAGGGAACGCTCTGCGGGATCGCCGTCGAGACCGACGCGCGCGGCCTCGCCACCCGGGTCGCGGCCCTGCGCCTCGGGCCGAATCTCGAGGAGAGCGCGCCGCACTTCTGGGATTAGCGTGTCCTTCGCGTGACTTGATCGCGTGCTAGCCTGCCCCCACAGTGGCCGCGACGGGCGCCGCCGGCGGCCGCATCTCGAGATTAGGCTAAAGCGATCGATGGCCGCCCGCGATACCGGCGAAGTCAAGAGAGAGCCGCTGGCACGGCCCGGGATCTATCTCGGGCGGATGCTGATCTTTTTGATCCTCGTCGGCTTCCTAGCCTTCATCTTGTTCAAGCAGATCACGCCGGCCTTCCTGGCCAATCCCGGACTCAACGGGCTTATCCTCGGCGTGCTGCTGATCGCGGTGCTGATCGCCTTCGGCCAGGTCAT
Organism: Methylobacterium sp. FW102-HT35C08; assembly: GCF_058790235.1. Classification (NCBI taxonomy): domain Bacteria; kingdom Pseudomonadati; phylum Pseudomonadota; class Alphaproteobacteria; order Hyphomicrobiales; family Methylobacteriaceae; genus Methylobacterium; species Methylobacterium sp. FW102-HT35C08. The sequence continues at coordinate 5,964,699 of NZ_JBYTCL010000002.1, forward strand.
CCGGCTGTTCCGCGAGACCAGCTACGTCAACGCCGTGGCGCGCGGCGCCCAGGCCAAGCGGCCACCGGCGCTCCTGGCCCCCATGGCGCCGATGATCGCGGCGCGGGCCGCCGGGACGACCCTTCCGGGGACCGCCGGCTATCTCGACACGATCGCGGTGCGCCTCGACGAGGGCCGCGAGATGCTGCGCTACATCGCCGGCATCCTGATCCTGCTCGGCCTGCTCGGCACGTTCTGGGGCCTCATCGACACGCTCTCGGCGGTGGGCGGTGTGATCAAGGGGATGCGCGGCGGCGGCGATGCCGGGGTGATGTTCGACGAGCTGAAATCCGGCCTGGCCGTGCCGCTGTCGGGAATCGGCCTCGCCTTCTCGGCCTCATTGTTCGGCCTCGCCTCCTCGCTGATCACCGGCTTCCTGGAACTGCAGGCGGGCCAGGCCCATGCCCGGTTCCACAACGAATTGCAGGACTGGCTGATGTCCGGCGAGACTTCCGCCGAGGCGGGGGTCGTGGTGGCCCGGCCGGCCGCCGGCACGCAGGAGCTGAAGGACGCGATCGATCGCCTGAGCGCCCTGGTGGCCGAGGGCGGGGGCAGCCGCGCTGCCACGCTCGCCATGACCAACCTCGCCGAGGGCATTCAGGGCCTCGTCCAGCACATGCGCGCCGAGCAGCAGATGATCCGCGACTGGGTCGAGGCGCAGGCGAGCCGTGAGCGCGAGCTGAAGCAGGTGCTCGACCGGCTCGGCCGGGAGCGGGTGTAGTGGCCTCCACGGCGACCCGCACGCGGCGCACGCTCAATGTCTGGCCCGGCTACGTCGACGCGCTGGCGACGCTGCTGCTGTCGGTGGTGTTCCTGCTCACGATCTTCGTCGTCGGCCAGTTCTTCCTGTCTCAGGAACTCACCGGCCGGGACGAGACGCTGGTCAGACTCAACCGGCAGATCGCCGACCTGACCGATCTCCTCGCCCTGGAGCGCTCGAACCGTCGCAGCCAGGAGGACGAGGCCCGGAATCTCCGCACGACGCTCGCCGGCGTCGAGGCCGAGCGCGACCAGGCCAAGTCCCAGGCCGAGGCCGCGACGGTCAGCCAGGGCGCGGCGGGTGCTCTCGATAAGCAGCTCGAGGCCGAGCGGGGCGCGACCAAGCGGGCGCTGTCGCAGGTCGATCTGCTCAACGAGCAGATCAGCGCCATGCGCCGCCAGCTCGCAGCCCTGGAGGACGCCCTCGCGGCCTCCGAGAGCCGTGACCGGGAATCTCAGGCGCGCATCGCCGAGCTCGGAAGCCGGCTGAACGTCGCGCTGGCCCAGAAAGTCCAGGAACTTGCCCGGTACCGGTCGGACTTCTTCGGACGCCTTCGCCAGATCCTCGGCAACCGCCCGGATATCCGCGTGGTCGGCGACCGCTTCGTGCTGCAATCCGAGGTGCTGTTCCCCGCCGGTTCCGCGACCCTGAAGCCCGAGGCCGGCCCCGAACTGGACCGCATCGCCGGCGCCATCGCGGACCTCGCCAAGCAGATCCCGGCGGATCTGCCCTGGGTGCTGCGGGTCGACGGCCATACCGATGCCCGGCCGATCAACACGTCGCAATTCCCGTCCAACTGGGCCCTCTCGGCCGCCCGCGCCATCGCGGTGGTGCAGTATCTGGCCGGCAAGGGGATCCCCGCCCAGCATCTCCTGGCCGGCGCCTTCGGCGAGTTCCAGCCGCTCGATGCCGGCACCACCGAAGAGGCCTACGCCCGCAACCGCCGGATCGAGATGAAGCTCACGGAGCGCTGAAGCCGTTCCTGGGGCGCCTTGAAACGATCGATGACGGGACGCTGATGGCGGGCCGGGGTTGGGACATTCCCTCCGCGACCTCATCCTGAGGCGCCGGAGCGCAGCGCAGGCCTCGAAGAAGGCCCCGAGCCAGCCGCGCCGTCCCTGGAGCCCTTCTACGAGGCCCGCTGACGCGGGCACCTCAGGATGAGGGCGAGGACGGGGGAGGAGCCGGTTATCGCGGCTCGCCCGTACGCTCCTTGCCCGCGCAGCGTCTCGCAAGGCCGAAGCTGGCGACCCACGCCGCCACTCGATCTCATGGGTCGGGCCGTTCGCATGTTTCTGCAGATTGGCAGATAGTATTTGTCTGGCCAGTCTCCCCTGGCGGGAAGAGATCTCTCGCGAAATCTGGTCCGCTCCTGCGGGCAATGAGCAAATCGCGCTGGACAACAACAAGAGTAAAACCGGAAAAAGCTTTGCGCTCCGGCTCTCTGCCAGCACCCATATAAAATTAACTCTGCGTTATCCTTGATGCCGCAGGGTGCGGGCGATCCGAGGAGGGTGGGATCGATGTCGAATCGCAACGTATCAACGTGCCCCGACGGGCGAACGGCGCCCGAACTCTGCGGGACGACGTCTTTCGAGACGGCCACAATGGAACGTGGTCCTGAGAAGGCCAGCGCGCAGGCCGAAGCCGTCGCGGCGGCCATGCGGGTTTTCGAGGACGGGTTGATCCGCCTGCGGGCGGTCGAGGCGGCGGCCGCTCCCGCCCATGATCTCTTGGCGGGCGAGGACGTGAGCGGCCTGCTGGCCGCGATCGCCGGACAGACCGGCCTGATGGCCCTCCGAGCCTCGATCGCGGCGGCCCGCAACGGCGAGACTGGGCGCGGCTTCGCGGCTGCCGCCGCGGAGGTGAAGGATCTGGCCGGGCAGATGGCCAGGGCCACGGACACGCTGGTGTCGCAGGTCGGCCGCATTCAGGCCGCGGCCCAGCGGTCGCACGACAAGGCCGATGCGATGCGGCGCGCGCGCGCCTGAAGGCCTTGAGGGCGGCCTCAGCCGGCGAGCGCTTCCTTGTAGGCGAACAGGCCGGGCGTCCCGCCCGTCATCAGGAACAGCACGGACGACCCTGCCGGGTACAGGCCGGCCCGGACATCGTGCAGCAGGCCCGCGAAGGCCTTGCCGCTGTAGACCGGGTCGAGGAGCTTGCCCTCCGTCCGTGCCATGAGCCGAACCGCCTCGAGCATGCCGTCGGTGGGGATGCCGTAGCCCGGCCCGCGATGCGTGCCGTCGAGGTTGATGTCCTGCGGCGACACGCGCCGCTCGGACCCGATCAGCGCGAGCGTGGCGTTCGCCTTCTCGAGCACTTCTGCGCGGGCGCGCGTGTCCTCGGCGAGCACCGCGAAGGATTTGGCCAGCGTCGTGTCGAGGCCCATGGCGGCGAGGCCCGCCACGAGGCCGGCATGGGTGCCGGCGCTGCCGTTCGCCGTGACGATCTGCGCGAAGCTCAGACCCAGCTGGTCCGCCTGAGACAGGATCTCCGCGGCGCAGTTCGCGTATCCCAGGCAGCCGGTCGGGCTCGAGCCGCCGGACGGGAAGGTGTAGACCCGGCGGCCCTGGCCCCGAAGCTCTGCGGCCCGCGCCTCGGCGGCCGCCAGGGAATCCGCGTCGCCCGGCAGCTCGTGAACCGTGGCCCCGAACACGTCGTCGAGCAGCCGGTTGCCGTTGCCGGTATAGTCCGGATCCTGGCGCGGCACGCTGCGTGTCAGGAACAGCTCGCAGGCGAGGCCTGCCTGCGCGGACGCGGCCGCGGTGAGCCGCGCGTGGTTCGACTGGATGGCGCCGACCGTGACGACGGTGTCGGCGCCCTCCGCTCGGGCCGCGCCGAGCAGGTATTCGAGCTTGCGCAGCTTGTTGCCCCCGAGCCCGATCCCCGCCAAGTCGTCGCGCTTCACGAAGATCCGCACGCCGTTGAGGGTGTCGCCGAGATGGCGCGTCAGCCCGTCCAGGGGCTCGATCGGCGTCGGCTGCGTCAGCAGCGGCAGGCGCGGGAAGCGGGCGAGGTCGAACGTCGGCATCGCAACAGTCCTACACGGTGGGGCCGTGCCTGTCGCGGTGCAGCGCGCCTCATTCTGCCGCCGGCAGACGCTCGCCGCGCGTTCGCGGCTCCTTGCCCCGGGCGGTCTCATCCAGCGCGTCGGTGAATTGCAGGTTCGCCAGCTGCGCGTACAGCGCGCCCTGCGCCAGCAGGGTCTCGTGGGTCCCGGTCTCGACGATACGGCCGTCGTCGAGCACCAGGATACGGTCCGCAGCACGAATCGTGGCCAGCCGATGTGCGATCACCAGGGTGGTGCGTCCCTGCATCAGCGTGTCGAGGGCGGCCTGGACGGCGCGCTCGGATTCGGCGTCCAGCGCCGAAGTCGCTTCGTCGAGGAGCAGGATCGGCGCGTCCTTGAGAATGGCCCGCGCGATGGCGACGCGCTGCCGCTGGCCGCCCGAGAGCGTCACGCCGCGCTCGCCCACCTGGGTCGCGTAGCCCTGCGGCAGGGCGGTGATGAAGCCGTGCGCGTTGGCGAGCTCGGCCGCGCGCCGGACCTCCGCCTCTGCGGCCTCGGGGCGGCCATAGCGGATGTTCTCGCTGACGGTCCCGGAGAAAACCACCGGGTCCTGCGGAACCAGGGCGATGCGGGCGCGCAGGTTCTCGGGATCGACCTGCGTGATATTGGCTCCGTCGACCACGATCCGGCCGGCCTGGGGATCGTAGAAGCGCAGGAGCAGCTGGAACACCGTCGACTTACCGGCCCCGGACGGCCCCACGATGGCGATGCGCTCGCCGGGCGCGGCCGCGAAGCTGAGGCCGCTGAGGGCGGCGTGTTCCGGGCGGGTCGGATAGGCGAAGCGCACATCCTCGAAGGCCACGGCCCCCCGCGCAGGGTCGGGCAGCGGCAGGGCCGGCGACGGCGCGCGGATCGCGGGTTCGGCGGCGAGGATCTCGGTGAGGCGCTCGGCCGCCCCGGCCGACATGGCGAGGTCGCCGTAGACCTCGGAGAGCTGGCCGAGGGCGCCCGCGCCGAAGACCGCGTAGAGCACGAATTGCGAGAGTTCGCCGCCTGTCATCGTATGGTTGAGGACGCCCTGGGCGCCGTACCACATCACCCCGACCACCGACGCGGAGATCAGGAAGATCGCGACGCCGGTCAGCAGGGCCCGGGCGCGGATCGAGGCGCGGGCGGCCGCGTAGGCGTCCTCGGAGGCGGCCGCGAACCGGGCCGCAGTCGTGGCCGAGCGACCGAAGGCCTGCATGGTCCGAACCGCCCCGACCGCCTCGGCGGCGTAGGCGGAGGCATCGGCCAAGCGGTCCTGCGCGGCGCGGGAGCGCCGCCGCACGCCGCGGCCGGAGAAGATCAGCGGGAACACGATGACCGGGATGGCCGCCAGCACCATCACGGAGAGACGCGGGCTCGTGATCACCATCATGGCGGTGGCGCCCACGAACAGGAACAGGTTGCGCAGCAGGATCGAGACCGACACGCCGAAGGCCGACTTGATCTGCGTCGCGTCCGCCGTGAGGCGCGAGACGATCTCGCCGGACTGGGCCCGGTCGAAGAAGGCCGGATCCAGCTGCGTCAGCCGCGCGAACACGGCGCTGCGCAGGTCAGCCACCACGCGCTCGCCCAGCGTCACCACCGTGTAGACGCGCGCCGCGCTCGACAGCGCGAAGGCCGCGACAACGCCCAGCAGCGCGAGGAAGTAGGCATCGATCACGCCCGAGCCGTCGGCCGTGAAGCCGTGGTCGATCACCCGGCGCATGGCGATCGGCACGACCAGCGTCGAAGCGGAAGCGCAGACGAGGGCTATGAGGCCGGCGACGATTCGCCCGCGATAGTGCAGCGCGAAGGGCAGCAGCGGCCGGAGCGCGCTGAGCGGGGCTTTGGGCCGGCCTTCCGCGGCCGCCTTGGGTCTACGGGCCATCACGCCTCACGTGTCAGTCGTTCTCCCGGTCCGCGGCGCTTGTGACCGGGGAGAGCCTGCGGTATACGCCGCCGCTCATCCGATTGCGTGTGTTCAATGGCCGCGGGCCGCCACCACGGTCGGCTTGGACGTGCCGTTGCCACGAACCCACGGTTCGGTGCAACCGGTGATATCTTCCGCATTCCGGGTCGGGCGGCGCCTCCTGCGCTTCCCGCCGGCGTGCCAGATCAGGGACGACAGGTCATGGCGAAGGACGCGGCCGCGAAGGCCAAGGGGACCGAGCACCCCGACTACCACTTCATCAAGGTCGTTATGACGGATGGTACCGAGTACCAGACCCGTTCGACCTACGGGAAGGAGGGCGACACCCTCAATCTCGACATCGATCCGCTCACCCACCCGGCCTGGACCGGCGGCGAGCAGAAGATGCTCGACCGCGGCGGCCGTGTCTCGCGCTTCAACTCGCGCTTCGGCAACCTCGGCAAGCGCTGAGATCCAGACGGATTGGGCGCTGCGCCTTCGGCGCGGCGGCGACAGGACGGGCGGTCTCCGCGTGAGGCCGCCCGTTTTGCGTTGCGCGCCCGGTCGGTGTGGCGGCCGTCCTCAGCAGATGCCCGCTGAGGACGGGTGTTGCATCCGATCATGCCCGGACGCGGTCAGCCCTCGGCCATGCGGAACGCCATCCGCAGGAGTCCCTGCTGCTGCGCGACCGGGCTCTCGACCGGAGCCGGGGTCGGCCGGTCCTCGGTGATCAGCACGTCGAGGTGCAGAATGCGGGTGTGCAGCCGCCGCGCCCGCAGGATCAACTGCTGGAGCCGCACCGGCAGCAGGGTGAAATCCTGCGGCTTCGGCGGCTCGGTACTGCCGAGCTTGACCCGGTGCTTCTCCAGGAGCGCCTCGGCCGGGGTCATCTCGCCCTCGGCGACCGCGCGCTGCACCAGCAGCCAGGAGGCGATCTGCATCAGCAGCGTCGTCAGGCGCATGCTCTCGGCCGCGTAGCTCAGCGTCGCGTCGCGGGAGACGAGACGCGACTCGTCGCGGCCCTCGCCGTCGAGATAGGCGGCGGTCTCCTCGACGAGCGTCATCCCCTCGCGAAACAGCGTCTTGAAGGCTTCGGAATTGACGTAGGACTTACCGAAATCGACCCAGTCCTGATCGTCCCGGAACGTGACATCGAAGCCGTTCATTCTGCCTCTCCTGTGCCGTCCGACGGCCTGTCCGTCCGGATTTGGGACGCTCCGTCCGTGGCTTTCCGACGACGGGGCAATCTTAGCGCCGATCGGCGGCGACATCAGGGTTCATCGTTTTTTAACCTTAATGGGCCGCTTCCGTCTGCACATATAATCGTCGGCGGCGGATGCCAGCGCTCAGAACGAGGCGCGGACGCCGCCGAATACGCTGCGACCATTGCCAGGATAGAACGCCGCCAATGCGCCCGCACCGCCGGCCGTCGCGGCGGCGTTGGCGACCACCGCGATGTCCGACACGTAGCGCGCATCCGTGAGATTGCGGGCATCCACGAACAGCGAGACGCCGTTGGCGAAGTCGATCCCGGCCTCGATCCCGAGGAGCGCGTAGCCCGGCACCCGGAGGGTGTTGGCGTGATCGGCAAAGGCGCCCTGCGGTACCCAGTCGAGGGCCGGAGCGATGTGGAAGCCGCTCGGGTGCCGGTAGCTGAGGACGGTGCGCAGGACATCCGGCGGAATGCCCGCGATGCGGTTGTTGCCGAAGACCGGATCGCGGACGAAGCGGAAGTCGTTGTGGGTCCAGACCTGCGTCAGGCTCAAGCCGTCGCCGGCCGCGGCGAGGTCCCGGGCGACATCGAGCGTGACGGCTGCCTCGACGCCCTGGTGGATCGAGCGCGGCGTGTTGAAGGTGGCGGCCGGGATGTTGAGGCCGGGATTGGTCGAGAAGTTGATCAGCTCGTTGCGCAGGTCCGACCGGTAGAGGGTCACGTCGAAGGCGAGGCGGTCGATCCGGCCGCGGGCCCCGACCTCGTAGGTCCAGGCCCGCTGGGCCTGAAGCGGGACGAAGGTTGTGTTCAGCAGGTTCTGCTGCACGAGGTCGGAAAAGTCCGGCACGTCGCGGGACCGGGTCACGTCGCCGAAGACCTGCAGGTCGGGCAGGGGCTGCCAGAGCAGGCCGATCTTCGGGTTGATGCCGGAATAGGTCAGGTCGGCGAAGCGCGGCGTCACGTTCCCGGGCACGCCGCCCTTGTCGCTGAAGGTCCGGTTCGACGAGAACGCCTTGGCGCCCGTCATCAGCGCCACGTCCGGCAGGAACCAGAACCGGTTCTCGCCATAGGCCTCGTAGCTCGACGCGCTCTGAAGAGAATTCAGCGTCTGGGCGCCGCGCTGGCCGCGGATGTTGACGAACTGGAGCGCCGAGTTCTGGCCCGCATAGGCGCGCAGGCCCAGGACGACGTCGTCGCGGTAGCCGCCGAGATCGAACGTGCCGGCCCAATGCGGGCTGATCCCGTAGGTCCAGCCGTCCTGGTCGATGGCCTGGAAGATCGGATGATACAGGCTCTTGTGGATCGCCCAGGTGTCCACGTCGAGCTTCCCGACATCGAGCAGGAACGAGGTGCGGTTGGCGATCCGCTCCGTCTCGACCTTGCGCGACTGGTTGCCGGTGATCGCGGCGGGGTTGGCGAGCGTCGGGGTGGTCAGGCTCTGGCCGAGGGTCAGGCTGCCCGGCAGCTTCTGGTCGGTGATGTAGGTGCCGAGATAGAAGCGGGTCTCGATATCGGGCGCGATCCGGTAGCCGATATTGGCGTTGAAGTTCCGGGTCGCCTGCGCCTCGTGGGCGCGGAAGCCGTCGGAATTCGTGAGCGTCGCGTTGACCAGCACGTCGAGCGGCCCGTCGATGCGGGACATCTGCGCCTGCTCGCGGATCGTGCCGAAGCTGCCGCCGTCGAGACGCAGGATGTTGGGCGCCAGTGCCGTGTAGGCGGTCGGCGTGCCGAAGTTGATCGCGCCGCCGAGCGTGGTCGCCCCGAAGGTGAGGGCGTTGCCGCCCTTGTAGACCTCGACCGAACGCAGGGCGAGCGGATCGATCTGGTAGAAGTCGCCGCTGCCATCCGCGAGGTTGAACGGGATGCCGTCCTGCAGCAGCTCGATGCCGCGCAGGTGAAAGTTCCGGGCGACGCCGGAGCCGCGCACCGACAGGCGCAGCTCCTGCCCGTAGCGCTCCTGCACGTAGACCCCGGGCACGTCCTTGAGGACGTCGCGGATGGTGTTGGCGTAGCGATCCTGGATCGTGGCGGCGTCCACGAAGGCCACCGAGCCGACGGTCCCGTAGAGTGTCGCACGCTGCGTATCGACGCTCGGCACCGAGAGCGAGCCGCGCGCTTCCCCCGGCAGCGGGCCGGTCGGCGTGGCGCTGCCGACCACGCTGAGTTCGGGGAGGGCGACCGCCGCCGGCGCGGTCTGACTACGCGCGGCGAGCGGCACCGCGCAGGCGAGGAGGGTGAGTGCGGCGCGGCGGCCGACCCGGGTTAGGCGGGGCATGGGTGGAAATCCGTGTCTGGCGATCGGGAGAGGCGGGCGATCGATCAGACGGCGGGGGGGCGCGGGCTCCGAGACCGGGACGGGGCGGCGCCCGCGGCATGGTTAGGCAATGCGCCCGCGCTCCCGGCGCCGCGACGCGGATCGGACGCCGAGTGACCGCGTCCGGTTCGGGTGCGGGGAGGGCGGCAGGACCGGCGGCGTGGCAGAATGTGCAGCAGGTCAGATGGCCGTGGGCCGGCAGGTGCGTCTTGTCCGGCGCCGACCCGTGCGCGCCGCCATCGGCGAGGCACAGGACGTGGTCGGGCCCGAGCGCGGCGGCCATCGCCATGCCGCCGAGCACGATCTGGAGCACCAGGGCGTAGAGAACCAGGACCGCCAGGAGCAGGCGGCCCGGTCCGCGTCCGGATCGCAGTCGCGGCAGCACGACGGGCGCCCACTCCCGCGCGGCGAGGGGCGTCGGGCCCGCGGGCCCGCTTCTGGCAAGAACCGGAGCCGTCATGGTCGGCCGCTCGGCGGGGCGTCCAGAGACGCTAGTGCTGGTGCTGGTGCTGCCCGCCCGGCGACGCCGCACCGATCGGCGCAACCGAGAAGGTCACCGGCACGGAGCCGGCGCGCTGGAAGGTCAGCGTGCCCGACACGCTCTCGCCGGCCTTCGGCGCCCCGGTGAGCCCCTCGAACATGAGATGGTAGCCGCCGGGCTTCAGCTCGACGGTCTCGCCGGGCTTGATCGTCAGGCCGCCGGAGACCGGGGCCATCTTCATGACGCCGCCCTCCATCGACATCGAGTGGATGTCCCCCGACTTGGCGAAGGGCACGGCGGCACCGGTGAGCGTATCGGGCGTGCTCCCGGTATTGGTGATCCGGACATAGCCGCCCGCCACCTTGGCGCCGTTCGGCGTCGCCCGGAGCCAGGGCGTCTCGATGGTCAGGTCGCCGGCCTTCACGGGCGCCGATGCGGCGGGACCCGCCGCGGGAGCCGCCATCGCCCCGCCCATCTGTGCGACCTGAACAATGCGGAACGCGGGAGCGGCGGCCTTCAGGTCATGGGCGTCCTGACCGGGCTTCGGCACCTCGGTCCAGGAATAGCCGCCCTCCGAACAATCCTGCTGCACGGGGACGTAGACCGTCGCGCCCGGCTCGAACGTGTCGGCCACCTGCGCCAGGAAGGTGAACTCGTCGACTTCGTCGTCCGGCAGGGAGCCGCCGCTCCAGGTGATCGCCGTCACCCCCTCCGAGGCGGTGCCGTGATGGGTCGTGTAGGTCTTCGCGTAGGCGCCGCGCGCGGTTGCCAGCGTCCAGCCGGGCTTCGGCATCGGCTTGGCGCCGATCAGCCCCTCCGGGATGGTCACGCTCACCCGGGTGGTCGGCTTGCCGCTGCAGCCGTGCATGATCTGAACGACGCCGCGATACGACGCGCCGGGGCTCGCCTGCTTGCGCTCCAGCACCGCGTGGGCCTGCGCCGCGGAGGCGAGCAGGCCGAGCCCGAGGGTGGCCGAGACAAAGGTCTTCATGGGAATGCATCCGTCCTGAGAGATCCGAGGGGGGGTATCGCTCAGGCGGCGGGGGGACCTCGCGGTGACGCAATGCCGCCGGGCGGGGCGCGGGCGCGCGGCCCGTCGGTCGTCGCCCAGATTGGGCGCGCGGCCGCAGCAGTCGTCCACACGATGACGGCCGAAACCGCCCGCGCCGGAAGCGCCGTGGCGGAAGCCTGCGCGGCCGTGCAGCAATCGCCGTGGCCGTGCGGCAGGGCCTTGCCCGGCGCCGCGTCGCTCGCGGCATGCTGGGCGCACAGTCCGTCGGCCGCGGCCGGGACCGGCATCAAACCGCCGAGGAAGGCCTGGAGCACGAAGGCGTAGAGCGCCAGCACGGCGATCGCCGCCCGCAGAAAAGCGGCCGGAGGTCGGTCACGTCGATCCGTGGGGGACGGGCCGGCTCTCATGCTGCTCCCGCGAGTCGTCCGGTCCGGACGGCTATGGCATCAATGCCACACCGGTATGGCCTTGGCTGTTGCCAGCGTGCCGCACCGGGATGCTGCGTGCGCTAGCGCACCGCGATGCCACATTCCGGCCCCTTCGATAAGGGTTCTTAACGTCAGACCGACACCGTGGCGTCCGAGACAATCCGCTCCCGCCACATTCTGACGTACTCCGGACCAGAGCCAGCGACCGATGCGCATGAAGGCACAAAACCGGTTCACCACCCTCCTGAGCGTCGCCGCTCTCGGCGTGCTGGGCGTTGGCGCCGCCGAAGCCCGCGACCAGGGCAACTACGCCCAGGCCGAATGGGCGCAGGACTACGCCTCACCCGCCGCCATGCAGGTGCAGCGCGAGACGGTTCCGATTCTCTCGCCCCAGACGGTCTCGGCCACCGAGCAGATGGTCGAGCGCTATAAGGACATCGTCGGCCGTGGCGGCTGGAAGCAGGTTTCCGGCGCCGACCACCTGCGGATCGGCTCGCGCGGCCCGGCCGTGGCGGCCGTCCGCCAGCGCCTGATCGTCACCGGTGACCTCGATCCGGCGGCCGGCGGCTCGGGCGTGTACGATTCCTACGTCGCCGCCGGCGTGAAGCGCTTCCAGGCCCGCCACGGCCTCAGCCAGACCGGCACGATGAGCCTCGCCACGCAGCAGGCCATGAACGTCCCGGCCGAGGTCCGGCTGCGCCAGCTCGAGACCAACGTCGTGCGCCTGCGCTCCTACTCGGGCGACCTGGGCCGGCGCTTCGTGATCACCAACATCCCGGCGGCCCTGGTCGAGACCGTCGAGAACGGTCAGGTCGTGACGCTGCACGCCGCGGGCGTCGGCAAGATCGACCGGCAGTCGCCGATCATGAACACCAAGGCGACCCAAATCAATTTCAACCCGACCTGGACGGTCCCGGCTTCCATCGTGAAGAAGGACCTGATCCCGAAGATGCAGAAGGATCCGAACTACCTCACGGACAACCGGATCCGCATCCTGTCGAACGGTCAGGAGATCTCGCCGAAGTCGGTCAACTGGTTCTCCGACGAGGGCACCCGCTACACCTACCGGCAGGATTCGGGCGCCGATTTCAACTCGATGGGCATCGTCCGCATCAACATCCCGAACCCGTACGGCGTGTTCATGCACGACACGAACACCAAGGGCGTGTTCGGCGACGATTTCCGCTTCATCTCGTCGGGCTGCGTTCGCGTGCAGAACGTGCGCGAGTACATCACGTGGCTGTTGAAGGACACGCCCGGCTGGGATCGCCAGAAGGTCGAGGAGGCGATCGAGAGCGGCAAGCGCGTCGATGCCAACATCGCCCAGCCGGTGCCGGTCTACTGGACCTACATCACCGCCTGGTCGACCCCGGACGGCCTCGTGCAGTTCCGCGACGACATCTACAAGCGCGACGGCGTGAATGTGCCTTCGACCATCGGCGCCCCGACCCCGGTTGCCAGCGCCGAGCCGATGCCGCAGTCGTTCGAGCCCGGCGACGAGGAGTAGGCGTCCCGCGCGCCGCGGAGTTCTTCGAGCCCGATACCGATAGGCCGCGGCCCGCATCCTCCAGCAGGATGCGGGCCGCGCGCGTTTCGGGGACCGCCGTCTTTACCCGTTCGTCGCCGAGCCGTTCGAGCGCTACCCGGAGACGAAGAAGAGCTGGGCCAGGATACCCTCAACCCATATCTGTACGGCGCGGCGCCCGGACGATCTCCCGCCGGTCGCCCATCGCGTCACGGTCGAGGGCACGGACGAGTACGGCTGGCCGATCCGGAGCTGCGCCGTCCTCAAGGTCGCGGGCGAGCGCGGGCGCAGCTCGTCGCACGCGCGCGTGACCTCAGGCCGCGAGCTGTCGCGTGCCGTGGCTGCCTTCCTGGATCTCCTCGATGATCTTCGCGCAGAAGGCGTCGAGGTCGCCCGGGTTGCGGCTCGTCACAATGCCGTGGTCGGTCACGACTTCCTTGTCGTGCCAGCGGCCGCCGGCGTTGATCACGTCCGTGCGGATCGAGCTGAACGAGGTCAGGTCGCGGCCCTTGGCCGCGCCGACCTCGATGAGCAGCCACGGCGCGTGACAGATTGCGGCGACGACCTTGCCGGATGTCAGGAAGCTCTTGATCACCTCCAGCGCCTTCGGCTCGAGCCGCAGCTTGTCGGGGTTGATCTGGCCGCCGGGCAGGACCAGCGCGTCGTAGGCGGACGGATCGACCTGCTCCAGGTCGGTGTCGACCGCGACCTCCTTACCCCAGTCGGTCTTGTCCCAACCGCGGATCGTGCCCTTGCTCTGGCGGGATTGCGGGGCCGCGACGGTGACCTTCGCATCGGCCTGAGACAGCTTGGATTGCGGAACCGTCAGCTCGGCTTCCTCGAAGCCGTCGGTCGCCAGGATCAGGATCTTGGCCTGCTTGATGTCGGGCATGGCGGGTGTCCTTCGTTGCGGGAATGTGCCCGACCAACGGAAGGCCGATCACCCCGTTCCCGCGGTCAAACGGCGGTTGAGGCTGGAGCGGGCGGGCCAAGGAACCGCCGGGAGCGCGGTCCGTTAGTGACCATCCCCTCACGCATCAGGAGTCGCGCCATGGCCAATCCCGGCCTGCCCGAACCCACGCCCGGCGATCTGCCGCCTGTGCCGCCCACGCCCGACGAGGAGCCGGATATTGGCCCGACCGGTCCGCGCACGCCCTATCCGGTCAACGATCCCGGCATCGGCGAGCCCGGCGGCCCGGGTTCCGAACCCGACATCTTCCCGGGGACGCCGACCGATCCTGGGACGCGGATGTGACCCGCGAACAGCGGTAAGAGTCAGTGGCCGCCGTGCGAGGTGCGAACGTCGCGGGGGGCGTTGAGGATCTCTGAGAGGCTCGTCACGACGTGGCGAGCCTCTTCGTCCGTCAGACGAAGCTGGAAGGGCGGCAGCGCTCCGGCCTGCAGGGCGACCACCGCCTGACCCTCGTCGTCGGTGCCGATCTCGATGGCCGAGGAGGTCACTTCAAGCATAGCGACCTCCTCGTCGCCCATCTCATCTCCGACATCCGGCTCCTCGGTATCGTCGATCGCCGTGAGAAGCTGGCCGACGGCGCGCACCAGGGCGCGCGCGGCGCGGGCATCCATCACCACCGCCGTCGCCTGATCATCCTTCTGGAAAGAGAGCTGGATGTTCGCACCGTCCAGCGAGACCGAGATGCCTGCCATGTACCGTCCAGAGCCACGTGCCTTAACTGCTTGAGCGCATTCCGTATATGCATCGTGAATGCCGAGAATCACAGGGGGCGGCGCGCCTCGGGGGCGCTCGCGATCCGGCCTGCGACGCAGATGTTGCGTCCGAATTGCCTTGTTGCGGCCGCAGCCGATCCCTAAATACGTCCTCGGGGGGCTTACCCACCGAGACCGACGCTTTAAGGGTCCGGCATCTCGCGCCCCGCCACACTGGCCAAACCCCAGAAAGACCTTGGCGCATCACGCGGCTCATTTGTCGCGCGGGTGGCCTATGGACGAACGAGGTACACTACGTGAATACCGGCACTGTGAAGTGGTTCAATGAGACCAAGGGCTACGGTTTCATCCAGCCCGATGATGGCGGCAAGGACGTGTTCGTTCACATCTCGGCCGTCGAGCGCGCCGGGATGCGCAACCTGATCGAAGGCCAGCGGATCACTTACGAGATCCTCACCGACAAGCGCAGCGGCAAGGACGCCGCCGGCAACCTGCAGGCGGCCTGACCGTCCCGCAGGTCTGAAAGACCCTCACAGGCCTCCCGCTGCGCCCTGCGTGCGGAGGGAGACCGTCCCGCGGATTTGCGCTTGTGAGGGATCCTGAACCGGCCGCGCGATGCGGTTCCCCCTTCCGACGCTTCCATGCCGGACGAGACCGTTCGGTATCCGGTCGCGTCGGAGGCAACATCCCAGAAACGACGCCGGGCGGCGTAAAACGTCCGGTCCAGAAAAGAAAAGACCAGATTCATGATGTTCGAATACACACGGCGCCGCGGCGTCCATTCCCCCGTCACCGATGCGCCGACCTTCCGGGTGGGCAAGCTGGCGCGGGCCAAGACCACGGACCAGACCGGGGCCGATATCAGCCACCTGATCGACCGGTCCTACAACTACCATTCCCCTCGGGAACTGCACTGGCATCTCGCCGAGCGCCTCGGCCTCGCGCCTGGCGCGGTCATGCTCCGCGAGTCCGCGGCAGCCTGACGGTCAAGACGTCGCGGCGAGTCTCGCGACCGATCGCTTCCCGCTCATCACGCCATCATTCCGGGGCGCCGCAGGCGAGCCCGGAAGCCATAAGCGCCGCGGTTGCTGAAACCGTGGCGCCTCGGCGTGCCTTGATCCCGGGCTCCGCTGCGCGGCGCCGGGATTCCGCCTATCCCGAATGACGAGATAGGATCGCGGTCGTCACCCGGCGTGATTGGGCCTTAGCCGACTTAAGAGGCGTCCCGCGCGTCAGCGGCCCCAGGCCGCCAGGACGGGATCGCGCAGCACCACCGGAGCGGCGAGCAGCTCGCCGTGAACCGGATCCGGGCGGTTATAGGGTGTGGCGTCACCGTTGAAGTCGCACACGATTCCGCCGGCCTCGCGCAGAACGAGGTCGGCGGCCGCGAGATCCCAGTCGCGGGCATGGCCGGAGATCATCCCGACATCGACGGTCCCGTCGGCCACGCGCGCGAGCCGCAGGGCGAGCGACGGGATCCGCGCGACCACCGAGAAATCCGGATCCGGGCCGGCGCCGCGCGTGAGGCGGTCGAGCATCGGCTTCGGCCCGGTGATGCGTGCGCCGGGCAGGCTCTGCCGGCCATCGACTTGGATCGGTTCGCCGTTCCGGGTGGCGCCCCGCCCGCGCACCGCTTCGTAATCCGCACTGCCGGCCGGCGCGTGGACGAAGCCGATCAGCGGCTGGCCCCTGGAGAGCAGGGCGACCGCGATCGCCCAGTCGGGATGGCCTGACAGGAAGGCGCGGGTCCCGTCGATCGGATCCACGATCCAGACGAGGTCGTGGCCGATGCGCGCCGGATCGTCGGCCGTCTCCTCCGAGAGCCAAGCCGCCTGCGGGACGAGGCTGCTCAGCCGGACCTTCAGGAAGGCGTCCACCGCGACGTCGGCCTCGGTCACCGGCGAGCCGCCCGCTTTCGACCAGATCCGCGCGGAGGTCTGGCCGCCGAGCCTGAAGAACGGCCGCGCGATCTCGGCAGCCTCGCGCATGACCGCGCGCAGGTCCGGCATGAGGGCGGAGACGGCGTCGTCGGTGAGAGGCTCGGACATCGCGCTCCGCATGGAATCGGTCTGGCCCCGCAGGGGGCCTCGTTGCGCCGTCCATCCGGCTGAGCGGATGTCGGGGCCCGGCTGGGCTGAGAGAACCGGGCGCGGGAGGGCCGCGCATCCGGCCGCTCCGTTGTACGGCGCCTCCCGCAGCGCCACAAGGATGTTGGTTGATCGATCGATAATGATCGAACAGCGCAAGGAAGTGTTGAGCATTCAAGGAAGCATTGAGCATTCCGCAAATGACAGCGCTGTCCAGATTCGCTTAACGACGGCTCTTAAGCGGTGCGGAGGAGTTCGGGTGCGATTTTGCTTGGCATAACGGACGGCCCGACAGGGGTCGCCACTTGATCCAGGGACTCGGACCGATGAACACTTCGCCGATCGCGGATGAACGTCGCACAGGACAGCCGATGCTTGATGCGGACATCGCGCTCTGTTTCACGGCTTCGCCGCTCCCGGTGATCGGCCGGACGTCCGGCGCCCGCCGGGCCGCCGGCATCGCACTCGCCTACGCGGCCGAGGATGCCGAGATCACCGGGACCGACCGGTTCACGCTGATCCTCGTCGACGCGGACGGCCACGCGCTTCATCGCCTCGGCAGCTTCGACGAGGACGACGTCGTCGCCGTTTGGCGCGACATTGCGGGCCGGGCCGGGCTGGTGCGGATGATCGTGCGGGAGGACGGCGTCCTCGTGCCGGTGTCCCAGCAGATCGGCCGTCTGATCCTCGGTCAGGTACGCATCCGCCGCCGCCATGCCGGGCTCGGCGCCCGCCGCCCGCGCTTCCTGGCCCGCCGCAAGACCGGCCGGTTGCCGGCCCGGCCGCAGATCTTCCGCGGCGAGAACGAGATCATCGCCCGCACCTGACGGTCTCCGCAGGC
Organism: Methylobacterium sp. FW102-HT35C08; assembly: GCF_058790235.1. NCBI lineage: Bacteria > Pseudomonadati > Pseudomonadota > Alphaproteobacteria > Hyphomicrobiales > Methylobacteriaceae > Methylobacterium > Methylobacterium sp. FW102-HT35C08. Next base: position 5,982,031 of record NZ_JBYTCL010000002.1, read on the forward strand.
CTCAGAAGAGACCACGCAGCAACGCGTCGGCAGCGAGGCCGACGAACAGGATCAGGCCCGCATCCCGGTTCGACCGGAACAGGGTGAGCGCTCCGCGCCCGTCGCGCTCCCGCAGCGACACGACCTGCCAGGCGAGATGCCCCGCGAAGGCCGCAACGCCAAGGTAACCCACGATACCCGCGCTCGCGCCTCTGGCCGCCAGCAGGATCAGGATTGCCGCCAGGGCGTAGCACAGCCCGACGGCGCCTTTGACACGCCGGCCGAACAGCCGGGCCGAGGACCGGATCCCGGCGATCTCGTCGTCCTCGATGTCCTGAACCGCGTAGATCGTGTCGTAGCCGATGACCCAGCACAGCGCGCCCGCGTAGAGCAGCAGCGCCGGCGGATCGAGGCGGGCGAACACCGCCGCCCAGCCCATCAGCGCGCCCCACGCGAAGGCCAGGCCCAGAATTGCCTGCGGCAGCGGCATGATGCGCTTCATGAACGGGTAGATCGCCACCGGCACGAGGGAGCACAGCCCGATGAGGATCGCCTCCTCGTTGAACTGCACCAGCACCGCGAGCCCGATCAGCGCCTGGACCACCAGGAACACGGCCGCGTGGCGCGGCCGCACCTGCCCCGAGGGGAGGGGGCGCAGGCGCGTGCGCTCGACCTGAGCGTCGAGGTCGCGATCGGCGATGTCGTTGTAGGTGGAGCCCGCCCCACGCATCGCCACCGCCCCGATCAGGAACAGCAGGCAGTGCCAGGGGTCCGGGAAGGGCTGTTCCGCGGCGATCGCCGCCAGCGCGGCCGACCACCAGCAGGGCAGGAGCAGCAGCCACCACCCGATCGGCCGGTCGATGCGCGCCAGGCGCAGATAGGGCCGCCAGGGACGTGGCGCGAACCGGTCGACCCAGTGCCCGCTCACGGCGTCCGCCGGCCGCCCGTCGTCAATCGCCGTCCTGCTCATCGCTCGGATCTCCGGTCGCCGCACTAGAGGCCCCCTCCGCTGCAGAGGGGATCCGCGCCGGATCCGTGATCCTCTCAGACGATCTTACAGGGCGCCCTGCGGCAGCTTGAAGCTGCCGGTCAAGCCCGGACCGCCGAGCAGGCCGCCGCCATTGCCATTGGCCTGAGCCTGGGCCTGGGCGCGGGCCTGCGCCTCCATCTTTGTCGCCTGGGCGGCGACGCTGCAGATCTTGGTGCGGATACCGCTGACCTTCAGGTGGTCGGCCTTGAAGCCTTCGGCGAAGGAATCCGGGATCGAGCACCATTCCTTGTTGGCGGTGATCCACTTCAGGCCCTCAGCGCCGTTGGCCTGGAGCTTGCCGAACAGCGCGCAGGCTTCCTGCGGCGTCATCTTCTTCTTGGACTGCGAGGCCGCGTTGGCGCGGCCGACCAGCGCCTTGCGATCGGCGAGGGTCTTCTGAATGGCGCCGCATTCCGGTGTCGCGCTCTGCGCGGAGGCTGCGGTACCGAACAGAACGGTGCCGACCAGCACCGCGGCCCCCAGACTCAAGCTCCCCTTCGCCATTCCAAGACTCCCTCGACGCCCCTGCCGAATCCGCATGCGGCCGGCTCTCATCCGTTTCCCTGGGTTCGCCATAGGATTGTGGCGTCAATCAAGCGGCAAACCGGCTGTGCGATGCACTGGTGGACGAGGCGCGGAAAAGCCGCTCTCGTAACCTTTTGGCAACAGAGTGCGGGGACCTGTCCGCGTTGACACGCCCAGCGGGGCGGGCAACCACGCGCCGATGCCGGCCTACGACTTCACCGCTCCGCGCCTCTACGTCGCGTCCGATCTCGCCGCGGGCGTGATTCTGCCGCTCGACCGGGCGCAGGCGAATTACCTGCTCAACGTCCTGCGCCGTGGGCCGGACGATCCCGTTCTGGTCTTCAACGGTCGCGACGGCGAGTGGCGTGCGCACCTGATCCAGACCGGCCGCAAGGGCGCCGACCTGCACGTCGCGGCGCGCACGCGCCCGCAGCCTCGGCCCGCGGACCTGCACTACCTGTTCGCACCTCTGAAGAGCGCGCGCTTGGACTACCTCGCGCAGAAGGCGGTGGAGATGGGAGCCGGCACGATCCAGCCGGTGATCACCCGCTTCACGCAGGGCGAGCGGGTCAACATGGACCGGCTGCGCGCCAACGCGGTGGAGGCCGCGGAGCAATGCGGCATCCTGGCGATCCCGGACTGTCCGGAACCCCAACGCTTACCCGCGGTGCTGGCCGGCCTCGCGCCGGACCGTCTCCTCGTGTTCTGCGACGAGGACGCCCCGGTCGGCGATCCGGTGGCGGCCCTGCGCGGGGCGGGCGATCCGCAGGCGCCGCCGCCGCTCGCCGTCCTGGTCGGCCCGGAGGGCGGCTTCTCCGAGGACGAGCAGGCGCTGATTCGGGCCCGGCCCAACACCGTTGCGCTGTCGCTCGGGCCGCGGATCCTCCGGGCCGACACCGCCGCTGTCGCGGTGCTGACCCTGGTCCAGGCGGTTCTCGGAGATGCGCGCTGAAATGTCCGCCTGTCGGATCCATGTGTGCCGGCGCACATAAGGATGATTCGGCGGGCGATTGTCGCGCCGGATCAGACGTGAAGCGGGGCACCGGTCGGCGCCGCCGCGTTGTGGGTTCCCGGCGGCTCGACTATGTCCCTCACCGGACGCCGCCTGCGCCGCGGGCTCATCGGGGTCGGGGGCGGGTGTCAGCCCGAACCCCATTCGCGAGATTGGGTTTGCACCGGGCGGACCCGCCGAAGCAGTTCGGCGCGCCCTCTCCCAGGCACAGGTCAGACGCACGGGCAGGCAGCGCATGGCGCGCGACAGCAACGACACCACGCCGCTCACCGCGCGCGCCGAACTGATCGAGTGGTTCGCCGCCGGCGAGAAGCCGCGCGAGCGCTTCGCGATCGGCACCGAGCACGAGAAGATCCCGTTCTACCGGGAGACACGGGCGCCCGTGCCCTACGACGGCGAGCGCGGGATTCGTGCGCTGCTGGAAGGTCTCGGCCGCGAGACTGGCTGGGAGCCGATCCTCGATCTCGGCAACATCATCGGCCTGTCGGCGGAGGAGGGCGGCGCGATCTCGATCGAGCCCGGCGGTCAGTTCGAGCTGTCCGGCGCGGCGCTCCCCGACGTGCATGCCACGGCCGCGGAACTCGCCACCCATCTGGCGGCCGCGAAGCGGGCCGCGGATCCGTTGGGCATCGGGTTCCTCACTCTCGGCATGAGCCCCAAATGGCGCCGGGACGAGACCCCGGTCATGCCCAAGAGCCGCTACCGGATCATGGCCGGCTATATGCCGAAGGTCGGGTCGCTCGGCCTCGACATGATGCTGCGCACCGCCACCGTGCAGGTGAACCTCGACTTCGCCTCCGAGGCCGACATGGTGCGCAAGATGCGCGCCTCGCTGGCGCTGCAGCCGGTGGCCACCGCACTCTTCGCCAACTCCCCTTTCACCGACGGACGGCCCAACGGCTTCCTGTCGCGCCGGTCGGAGATCTGGCGCGACACGGATGCGGACCGCACCGGGATGCTGCCCTTCGCCTTCGAGGCGGGGTTCGGCTACGAGGCCTATGTCGACTGGCTGCTCGACATGCCGATGTACTTCGTCAAGCGCGGCGACACCTACCACGACGTTTCGGGTGCCTCGTTCCGCGACCTAATGGCCGGCAAGCTCGCGCAGCTTCCGGGCGAGTACGCGACGGTCTCGGACTGGGCCAACCACGCCTCGACCGCCTTCCCGGAAGTCCGCCTGAAGCGCTTTCTCGAGATGCGCGGCGCCGATGTCGGCGATCCCGGCATGATCGCCGCGCAGGCGGCCTTCTGGGTCGGACTGCTCTACGACGAATCAGCCCTCGGCGCCGCCCTTGACCTCGTGAAGGGGTGGAGCCCCGCGAACCGCGAGGCCGCGCGAGCCACGGCGCCGCGGCTCGGTCTCGCAACTCCGGTGGCCAACACGACGCTCGGTGCGGTCGCGGCCGAGGCCCTGGCCATCGCCCGGGCGGGTCTGCGCGCGCGGGGCCGCCGCGACGCCGAAGGGCGTGACGAGACGATCTACCTCCAGCCGCTCGAAGCCATAGTGGCGGCGGGCCGGACCCGGGCCGACGATCTGCTGGCCGATTACGAGGGACGCTGGGGCTCCTGCGTCCGCGCCGCCTTCTCGGAATGCGTGTTCTGATCGCGCTCCGAGCATGCAGGGGCCCAGGCGCGAATCCCTGAACGGACGTGCTATTGGAACGTTCTGAGGCCCGCTTCGGCCTCGCCGGGGGGCGTTCCATGATCCGTGTGACAACCATCTTTCTGGCCGCGATGGCTGCTGTGACGATCGCGGTCGGCCCGTGCCGGGCCGCCGACCCGGCCCCGTACAACGGGGCCGGTCGCTGGCACCATGGTCCCGAAGGCCGAATCGCCGGTACGGTGACGGCACGCGGCCGGCCGCAATACAGCTACTACGGCGAATACGGCTACCCGGCCCCATTCGGCTACGGCGTCGCCTACGCGCCGGTGCCGAGCCACGGGTTCGACACCGGGTATTACGGCCCGCGCTATGTCTGGTCCGCACCGGCCGGTTATTACGGCCCGGCCTTCGGCTACTACGAATGGTGAGGCCACCCGCTGGCATCGGCGGTCACGGGTCCCTATGACCGACCCGGAGCGGGCCTCTGCGCCGTTCCGGGAGCCAGCCGTTTGCGGAACGACGATCCGGACTGCATCGAGGTCGATCTCAGCGGGCTGAAATGTCCGCTGCCGGTGCTGCGCACCCGCAAGGCTCTCCGGGCGCTGAAGCCCGGCCAGACCCTCGCGGTGACCTGCACCGATCCTCTGGCGATGATCGATATCCCCAACCTCGTGCGTGAGGAGGGCGCGCGGCTCGATTCGGCCGAGCGCCTCGGCGAGACCGTGCATTTTCGCATGACTGCCTCCGTGAAGCCGCCGCATTCCTGAACGATCCGTCAGGATCTCGGAATGAGGTTGGGAACGGCATGGCACCACGGATCGGGGGCGTGCGCCTCGTGCACGACGGTTGGGCGCGCTATCTCGTGGCGGAGGTGATGCAGGAGGACGGGACCCGCATCACGCGCGAGATCGAGGATCACGGCCGGGCCGTGGCGGTGCTGCCCTACGATCCCGACCGGCGCGTCGCGACGCTGGTCTCGCAGTTCCGGGCTCCGGTGCTCTACGCCAGCGGCCCGTCGAGCCACCTCGAGGTGCCAGCCGGCCTCCTCGACGAGGGCTTGCCGGAGGACGAGGCGCGGCGCGAGGCCATGGAAGAGACGGGCTTACGCCTGGGGCAGCTCGATTTCGTCTCCAGCGCCTGGTCGATGCCGGGCATTTCAACCGAACGGATGGACCTGTTCCTGGCGGCCTATCGCGAGGCCGACCGGACCGGCGCCGGCGGCGGCTTGGCTTCGGAGAGCGAGGCCGTCGCCGTGCACGAGATCCCGCTCCCGGAACTGGCCGCAATGGGCCGGCGCGGCGCCCTCACCGACATGAAGTCGCTGGTGCTGCTGTTCGCGCTGCAATTGCGACGACCGGACCTGTTCGCCGAAGCGGGCTGAGATTACCCGATCCGGTGCGGGAGGCACGCCCGGGCCGCGATCCCGACGAAGCGCCAGGATTTGATGAAATACCGGCGGAACAGCCTGCGCGGCGCCTGGAGGAACCGGAAGATCCACTCGAGGCCGAGGCGCTGCATGACGCTGGGCGCCCGCTTCAGGCATCCGGCCGCGACGTTGAGCGCGTCGCCGACGCAGAGCACCATGGGGTTGCCCAGCGCCGAGGCATACCGGTCGATCCAGATCTCCGATTTCGGAGCCCCGACGCCAAGGACCAGCAGCGTGGTGCCGTGCGCCCGGATCCGCTCCGCCAGGGCGCGGCTGTAGTCGCGGTCGTTCTCGAACCCGAAGGGCGGCACGACGCTCGCCACCGCGCTGGCCGGCAGACCCTCCGCCCGTAGGCGGGCGGTCAGGACATCCGCCGCATCCTGGCGCGAGGACACGAAGAAGACGCGCTGGGCGAAGGTGTGCGGGTCGGCGAGGACGCAGGCCAGGAGGTCGTGGCCGGTGACCCGCTGCACGGGCTGACGAGACACCGCCCGCGCCAGCCAGACGAGCGGCATGCCGTCGAGGGTCCTGGCGACGGCACGGGCATAGGCGCCGCGGAAACCGGCATTCTCGTTGAGCTGGACGATGTGGTCGATGTTGGCCGTCACGATCATGCGCGGCGCATCGTCCTGTCGGGCCGCCACCGCGGCGACGATCGCTGCGGCGGTCCCGGTGTTGAAGCGCAGGCCGAACAGCTCCACGGTCGCGCACGCCTGCACGGCGCCGGGTACCAGGGAGGCTGGAAGCCGCGCGGTGCGGACCTCGCGACGGGGCGCGTCCGCAGCGTCCAGGCCGAAGCCGACATTCCCAATTTCACGCATCGGCGGCCCGGAAGCTCGCGGCGGGACGGGCGGCGGCGCGCTGGTTGCGTCGGCGGTCGCTGTCTGCACCCAGCGCCAGGGCGATGCTGCCGCCGAGAAGCAGTCCGAGTACCAGGGCGACCGGGAGGACAATCTTGGGCGAGGGCGGGAAAGTCCGCTGGCGGGCGGGGATCGCCACCGAGATCACCCGCACGTTGGTGGTGTTCAGCCGCTCCTGCTCGCTCGCCTCGCGGGCCCGCTTCAGATAGGCCTCGTACACGCCGCGGCGGGCATCGAGCGTCCGCTCCAGCTCGCGCAGGCCGACATAGGCCCGGTCGCTGGACACCGTCTCGGTCTTGACCCGGTCGAGATTGGCCCGGATCGCCGCCTCGCTGGCGGCGGCGCGGTCGTAATCCTTCTGGGTCGTCTCGATGATCCGCTCCTTCTCGCGCTGGATCAGCCGCTGAAGGTCGCGTTGCTGGGCGTACTGCTCGGCCATCGCCGGGTGCCGCTCGCCGAGACGGGTGGCGAGTTCGGCGGTGTTGCGGGAGAGCGTAGCGTATTGCTGGCGCAGGGCCTGCATCTCCAGCGATTGCAGCATCTCGGGGAGCGCCGTGCTGGGATCCGAGGACCGCATCCTTCGCGCCTGCTCCAGGCGCGACTTGGCCTCGGCGGTCTTGATCGAGGCCGTGACTTGCTGCTGGTTCAGGTCGCCGAGCTGCTGATCGGTCAGCAACCTGCCGCTGGAGGCCACGAGCTTGTGATCCTCGCGGTAGCGAACCACCGCGCTTTCGGCCTGCTCGACATCCCGCTTCAGGTTCGCGAGCCGGCCGGCCAGAGCCTCCGAGGCGCGCCGCGCCGTGTCGGTCCGGGCCGCGGCCTCTTCGGCGAAGTAGGCGTCGCCGATGGCGTTGGCGATCCGCGCGGCCTTCTCGGCGTCGCGGGACTGAACCGCGACGTCGATCACGAAGGTCCGCTCGGCCCGCCGAACCGTGAGCCGGTTCTGGAGCGTGTCGAGGGCGATGTTGACCGGATCCCGGCTCGCCGGCGGCGGCAGCATGCCGAGCGCGCCCTTGATCCAGTTCAGGGTGGGGTTGTTGCCGTCCGGCAGCACGAACTCGTCATCATGATCGAGGTGCAGCTTGGCGATGACCCGGCGCAGCACGTTATCGGACTGGATGACCCGCACTTGGCTCTCGGCGATCGAGACGCCGCTGTCGGCCTGGGGCTGGCGGGCGTTCACGTCGTTCTCGACGACGCGCAGGTCGCTCGGATCGACGAGCACCTGCATGCTCGATGTGTAGCGCGGCGTGATGAGCCCGAGCAGCGCGACCGCGACCGCGACCATGAACAGCGCGCCCAGGACGATGAAGCCGCTTCCCCGCCACAGGCGCCGCAGGATCACGCGCGGTTCCGTCCGAGGCGTGACCTGGGGCAGCACCATGCGCACGGGCTGATCACCGCCCATTCGTGTCGAGAAGTCGAACATACGCCTCGCTCCTTGACCTGCCGGGGCGGAGAACGCCGCCCGTCACCGCCTCCATCGCCCTGTCTCTCCGCGGTGCAGCTCCGTGCCGATCCGGGACAGATCCTCGCTTGCGGCGGTCTCGTCACCGGCAGTCGAGCAACCAGCATACCGAACAAGTACTCTCGCCGTGGTGCAGGTTCCTGACGCAGGAAACGCGCAGATAAGCGATACAGCGACAAACGTAAGTGTCACGGCAGATGGGCGTGGGAACCCCTGATTTTGTTGGGGACTACGTACTCCGTGTCATGCGTCGCCTCTAGGTGCGACAATTGACTCCGGCGTGTCGTAGGCTGTTCGATCGCCGGCCAGAAAACTTCGGAAGCGCCGCCCATCCTCGGCCGCAGCCGCGTTCCAGCGTGCCACGTTGGCCCGGCTCGCCTGGATCGCCCGGGTCAGACCGCCTTCCGCGATCCAGCCGAGCAGCGCCGCGGCGGCAGAGTCCGGTTGATCCGGGCGGATCAGAAGCCCCGATGCGCCGAGAACCTCGCGGAACACGGGTTCATCCGGCGCCACCACCGGCAGGCCGCCGTGCTGCACCTCGAGGAGCGGCAGACCGAGCCCCTCCGCCTTCGATGTCGAGATCAACAGATGGCACGAGGCCGCGAGCCCGCGCAGCTCGGCATCGGACACGTAGCCGTAGCGATGCAGGAAGGGGGGCGGACCGTCGAGGAATTCGTGCCGGCCCCAGCCGACGCGGCCGACGAGATGGAGTTCGGCCGGCACGCCGGCGCGGATCAGCGCGGCCGTCAGGGCCAGGGCGGCCGGATAGTCCTTGCGCGGTTCGATGGTGCCGATCGCGAGCAGCCGCAGGGGTCGGCCGGCGACGTAGCCGGCCGGTCCGGGCAGGTCGCCAAGGCCGAAGGCGTCGCGCACACCGGGGCGGAGGAGCGCGACGCGGGCGCGGTCCGCGCAGAGGGCACGCACGACCTCGCCGGTGGTGCGGCTGTTGACGAACAGGTTCGGGCACCAGCGCAGGGCGAGGGCGAAGCTCGGGCTCATGTAGAGGCGGCTGCGCAGGCTCAGATCCGCCGTTCGGGTGATCAGGAAGGTGTCATGGACGTAGAGCAGGCACCGCGCGGCCGCGACGGCGCAGAGCAGTCCGGGCGGGAAGCCGGGAAACAGGAACAGGGCCTCCCGGTCCCGGAGCGCCCGCAGCGGCAGGCCGAGCTGCTGCGCGGCGATCATGCCGGGCAGCGATCCGCTGGTCACCGGGCGGACCTCGTGCGGTGCCAGGGTCTCGGGCGCGAAAAGGTCGAGCGTGATCCGCTCGATCCCGGTCACGTGTCCGCGCAGATGCGTCTCGTCGAGATAGATTCGCCGTCTTCCGGCCCCGTCCCCGCGCCTCACGGCGCGCTCCGTCGCAGCGTGCCGGCGAGGTAGAGGCAGCGGCGCACGAAGAGCGGCATCCGGCGGCCCAGCACCATCTGCTTGGCCCGGCGCAGCCGGCGCACCAGCGGCGGCGAGGCCGCCGGAACCGTGCCGACGGCACCCTTCTGCAGCGCGGCGGCGAACGGGAAGTGGCCGAGCATCGCCGGTGCGAAGGTCGGGCGCAGCGTGGCGTCCCGTAGGCCGCGTCGGCGAAACACCGCATCCAGGGACAGGGCGGCCGCGGCCGGGCTGTGGCGGCTCTCCAGAATGATCCGCGCGAAGGCGCCGAGCCGCGCCCGTGCGTCGCCGTCCTCGACCAGCGCGGTTAGGGCCTCCGCCAGGGCGCCGGGCCGCACCGGGACGAGGCGGCCTGAGACGCCGTCGATCACCGAGGAGGTCAGGCCGGACACGCGGTAGGCGAGCGTCGGCACGCCGCAGAGACCGGCTTCGATCGGCGTCTGGCCCAGCGTCTCGTGGCGGCTCGCCGTGACGTGGACGTCGCAGGCCCCGTACCAGGCGGCGAGGGTTTCCTCGTCGGCGATGAGGCCCGGCGCGAACAGGTTCGGGACACCGAGCTTGGTCGGGTCGTCGAGCCGTCCGATCGCCACGACCCCGACGCCCGGACGCGTCACGGCCTGAAGCGCGGCACGCAGGTCCGAGAAGCCCTTGTCGGGCCCGTCGACGATCACCGACGAGACCAGGATCAGCACGTCGCCGGGCGGCAGACCGAGCCGAAGGCGAAGGGCGGCGCGATCGCCCGGCCGGAACACGGCGGTCGGGAAGGCCAGGCGGATCCGCTCCGCGATCGCGCCCGGCGGCGCGAGTTCCCGGGCGCGCGCCAGCGTCCAGTCGGAATTCGCGAGCAGCCACGGGCCGGCGGGGCCGGCGAGCACCGCGCGCTTGCGGACATGCATGCCGGCGATCCGGTCCGGGGCGAGCTGCGGGTACTCGTCCAGTGTCGGGCAGGCGGCGTCGCAGCCGGCGAGGGCGCGGCCGCAATCGCGGGGATGGCTGCAGCGGCCTGTGAGCGGGAACAGGTCGTGCAGGACGAGGCCGACCGGCCCCCGCCGGGCGAGGCGTCCGACGACGTCGAGGCTGCGGGTCGCCCCGTGCAGGTTGCCGGCGAGCACCAGATCGGGAGCCGCCGCCGCGATCGTGGCCTCGGCCTGCGGGAACGTGTCGGTCCACTCGGCGGCCTCGGGGCGGGTGCTCAAGGCGACTTCGGTCACGCGGTGGCCCGCGAGTGCGAGAGCGTCGGCGAGCCGGCGTTGCGCCACGCCGGCGCCGCCCTGGGTGCCTGTGCCGGTAAGCGAGACGATCGACAGGTCGTCCCCCTGGATCGGCGCCGCCGCGAGGCCGTGCAGAAGCACCGGGCGTCCGATGATGGCCCGCCGAGCCTCGCCGAGCGCAGACCAAGCCGCGGCGGCCTGCAGCGCGCCGTCGGCATCGAGGAGGGCGTGCGTGGACAGCGCGTCCCGCGCCCACAGGATTGCGCTGCCCGCAAACGCGCCGTCACCCGGCTCCACCATGGCGGCCGGCGCATCGAGAGCACGGACGGCGTCGTCGTACAGAACGCGCAGGCCCGCGACCGCGGCGGCGCCCCTGAGCGCGGCTTCGAGCGCTAGGGCCGTGAGGGCGCCCGGGGCGAGGAGATCGCCCGCGCCGAGCCAGAGCAGGTGGTCGATGGTCGGGTCGTCCAGCATCCGCTCGACCGCGGCGCGGCCGGAGTCGGGCGGCAGGAGGTCGTGCCGGAAATCCGGGTATTCCTGGCGCAGGACCGACGCCAGGGACCCGGTCGGATCGACCCCGTGCCGCGTGACCGTGATGACGCGGATGCGCGGCCACGGCCGCCCGTCGGGCAAGGACGTGGGACGCGCGAGGCCGCCGGCGGCGGTCCCGAACGGCCAGCCGGCGATGCCGTGCGGGGGTGGCGGTAGGGTTGAGGTGTCGGTCACAGCGGGTTTGGCGGCAGCTCTTGCACTCGGCGGGGCGAGAGCCTGAACGCGATTGTTGAAGATTGCCTCCCCGGCGACGCCGCGTCCTCAGCTGTCAACACGGATCCGGGCCGGCCCCGTCTCGACCCGGCCGATCCGGGCCGCTGCTGGGTAGCCGGCGGCGTGGATGCGCGCGAGGATCGCATCCGCCCGCTCGGCCGCGCAGGAGACCAGCAATCCGCCGGAGGTCTGCGGGTCGGTCAAGAGGTGGCGGCGCCATTCGGGAAACCCCGCCGGCAGGTCGACGGCCTCGCCGAACGCGGCCCAGTTGCGATGCGAGGCCCCGGTGACGAAGCCGCCGCGCGCCAGCGCCTCCGCCCGCGGCAGCAGCGGCAGGGCATCGGCCTCCAGGACAAGCGTCAGCCCGGCGCCGCGGGCGAGTTCCAGCCCATGGCCGAGGATGCCGAAGCCGGTCACGTCGGTGAGGGCGTGCACGGCGGGCTCGGCGGCGAGATCCGCCCCGACCCGGTTGAGCAGCGTGGTCGTGGCGACGAAATCCCGGTAGCCGGCCTCGTCCAAGGCCGACCGCTTGATCGCCGCCGAGTAGACGCCGACCCCGAGCGCCTTGGTCAGGATCACGGCGTCCCCGGGCAGCGCATCGGCGTTGCGCCGCACCGCCTCCCGGCGGCAGGTTCCGATCACTGCGAGCCCGTAGATCGGCTCGGGCGTGTCGATCGAGTGCCCGCCCGCCACCGGTATGCCGGCCTCGGCGCAGGTGGCCGCGCCGCCTTGCAGGATCCGCGCGACCACCTCGGGATTGATCTTGCCCACCGGCATGCCCAGGATCGCCAGAGCCAGGATGGGACGGCCGCCCATGGCATAGACGTCCGAGATCGCGTTCGTGGCGGCGATCCGGCCGAAATCGACGGCATCGTCGACCATCGGGGTGAAGAAGTCGGTGGTGGCTATGACGCAAGTGCCGTCGTCCAGCTCCCAGACCGCGGCATCATCGGAGGTCTCGTTGCCGACGAGCAGGCGTTCGAACGGGCCGGCGGCGGGCTGCTGGGCGAGGAGTTGGCGCAGGACAGCGGGATCGAGCTTACAACCACAGCCGCCACCATGCGCGAGACTGGTCAGACGGGGAGGCTCGGTCATCGCTGATCTCCGCTGCGGGCGCTGGCGCCGGCTGTCAGTAGCGCGTCGTGATCGTGTTCAGCCAGTCCGGCGAGGCCGCGACGGCCGCAGCCTCGACGCGCTTGTCCAGCCCCGTCAGGAGCAGCAGGCCGAGCAGGACCATGACGGCGCCCATGGCCGCCTTCGCGGCCCGGCCGGCGGCCGCCAGGCCGCCGCGCCAGCGCATCAGCGCCTGACGGCTGACGAGACCGAGAAGCATCAGCGGCGCGGCCGCGCCGATCCCGAAGGCCAGCATCGTGAGGGCCACGCTCCAAAGGTGCTCGCCCCGTGACGCCATCAGCGAGGCCGCCCCGAGGGTCGGGCCCACGCAGGGGCTCCAGGCCGCTCCGAGCAGGACGCCGACGGCGAACTGGCCGGACAGACCGCCGGTCCCGATCCCGGCGAAGCGCTCCTCGGCCCAGGCTCCCACCGGCCCCGCCGCGGTCGCGACCTGGGCCTGGAGGCGGGGCAGCATGAGGACCACGCCGAGGACCACCAGCAGGATTGCGCCGGCGCTCCGGAACACGTCCCCGTCGAGCCCGATGGCGAAGCCGATCGTCGCCACGAACAGGCCGATGGCCGTGAAGGCGATGGCGAGCCCACTCGCAAGGGCGACCGGACCGAGCCGATGCTCCGACGCCGCGGTCCCGAGCACGATCGGCACAAGCGGCAAGACGCAGGGCGAGAGCACCGACAGCAGGCCGGCCAGGAAGGCGAATCCGACCGTGCCCAGCATGTCCGCGCCCTCCCACGATCGCACCGGATGCCACGCTTCGCGCCTGTGGCCGATGGCGTCAACGCGCCGGTGGGTCACGGTCCCGATGGAACAACGCCGCTGCCGGCGCGCTTCGCGGCGAGGCGGCGGGCTCACGGTGGAGCGACGGGTGACGACCTTCTTCACGGGGGACACGCATTTCGGGGATCAGCGGGCCCTGCGCTTCGACCACCGTCCCTATCCCGATCTGGCCGCCCACGATGCCGGCCTGATCGCGGCCTGGAACGCGGCCGTGACGCCCACCGACATCGTCTGGCATCTCGGCGACTTCGCCCTCGGTCCGACCGGGGCGCGGATCCGCGAGATCCTCGACGAGCTCAACGGCGAGAAGCACCTGATCATCGGCAACAACGACGGTCCCGAGACCCTGACGGCACCCGGCTGGGCCTCGGTCCGCCACTATGCGGAATTCGCGGTCGAGGGCCGGATGGTGGTGCTCTGTCACTACGCATTTCGCACCTGGAATGGCATGAGCCGGGGCGTACTCAATCTACACGGGCACAGCCACGGCAAGCTCAAGCCGATGCCCAAGCAATACGATGTCGGGGTCGATCCGATGGGGCCGGCCCCCGTGGCGTTGCCCGCAATCCTCACCTCTCGCCTGCGCCGGAAGAGCTGACCACAGACCGGAACCTTCATGTCAGCTTCACCGTTTGAGCGGACAGAGATGGGGAGGACGCGAGCCGCCCCGAGAAACCCGGCGGACCGAACCAAGGTCTGCCATCACATCCAGTGTGTGAGTGTTCCCGTGAGTGCCAGTTCGGCCACTCTGTCCCGATGCCTCGCCAGTGTTCTGGCCGGCCTCGTCATGACCTCCTCGGCGCTGGCTCTGCCGGCGTGCCTGGAGGCTCAGCGCAAGGTCGATGAGGCGAATGCCCTGCGCTTCCAGGCGCGCCAAGAAGCGCGGCTGGGCAACCACGATCGTGTCTGCGACACGCTCGATGAGGTTGGCGACCGTTACGACGATGCCCGCGACGCGTTCGAGCGATGCGGCGAGGGTGTCGTGGCGATCGATCTGCGCAGTGAGCTTCGGGGCTTGCGGATCGCCAAGAAAATCAACCGCTGCGACTGATCGGGTGCGCGCCCGCACCTCGGCCGCGCCACGCCAGCAGCATCATCCCGACATGCGCGACTCACGTCGCCCAGAAGGTTCTGTGCCGATGACCCCCGCCACCACGCTCTCGAAAGATGTCGACTCCGCGACCGCTGTCCGCACCGGTCCGTCCTTCGCCGCCGCGCTCTGCGGCTTCGTCAGCACCACGGTCGCGACGACCATGCTGCTCGTCCTGATCGGCACCTTCTGATCAGGGCGAGACCGACCAGAATCTCTGACGGTTGAAGAGCATATCCTGCGCGCCGATCTTCGGAGCCGCATCGGGGCGCCGGACGCAATCCGGCTCCGGCGGCTTCGGAAGCGCCGCCAGTGCCATCGGCGGCAGGGTCGGTTTCAGGCCGAGTCGCGCCTGAATCTCCGGTTGACGTGCCGCCGCGATGGTCAGAACGCAGGCGATCAGGCCGCCAGCAACAGTTCCGAGACAGAAATTCAGCATTGGTGAGGGGGTCCGGCGGCGGATTCCTTCGAGCCACAAACCGTGGTCGTTGTCCAACCCGGCAGTATCATGGCGGATCTGACGCTCACGCCGTCTTAACTCCTGTTCTGCGACAGCTACGCGCAAGCCTGCCGCGCAGGTGAGTCCGATGCCGGGAGGGGACCGCTGATGAACACTGCCGCCAGTGCCTATGCCAGAACCGCGCGCAGCGCTCTGTCGCCCCGTGAGGCCGAGTCCGCTCTGCTGCTGAAGGCGGCGCAACGCCTCATCAGCGCGGAGCATGGGCTCGCCTCCGGGGAGGTCCGGTCGCTGAACGAAGCGCTTTCGTTCAACCAGCGGATCTGGACGCTGCTCAGCTCCGAGGCGACGGCCGACGAGAACCCGCTTCCGGCCGACGTGAAGCAGGGTGTCGCCCGTCTCGGTGTCTTCGTGCTGCGCAGCTGTGTCGACACGATGATCGAGCCGACCTCCGAGAAGATCGCGACGCTGGTCTCGATCAACAACCAGCTCGCCGCCGGTCTGCAGGGCAATCCGGGCTGAGGCGCGGCGCGCTCAAGGCGCCGCCGGAGCCTCCAACGAGATCGCGCTCTCCCACTCGACGAGCTTTCGGCCGAGCTTGAGCGCGCGGTAATACTCGCCGGTCTCGACGAGTTCGGCGATGGCGGCAATCTGCTGGGCGGCCGCCGGAACCAGGCGAATGAGGTCGGTCGCCTGGCGGAAGAACAGGTCGATCCCCTGTGCGGGGTCATCGGCGAGGTAGATGACGGTCAGCGTCAGGTGGAGCTGCTTGCAGGCCGTATCGGCCTCGCTCTCCGTGATGATCTCGCTTTCCCGCAGGAACTTGCATTGGGTCTCGATCAGGAACGCGGACCGCCTGTCCCCGTTGCGGATCAGGGCACCGTTGATGATGAGCCGCTCGAACGGCTTGAGTTCCAGGCGCAGAGGCACGGCGTTTTCCTTTCTAGAAGACGCAGCGATCTCATTCGGCAACTCTTAACGTTTCGCGAATCCACGACGCCTGCCTCAGCGTTGCGGCGCGTCGGCACGCGGGTAAAACTCCGACAATTCGCGGCGCGAGGCGGTCGCGATCGAGGAGGGCTGTCTCATGTCGTCAAAGCCTGGGTATCGCGCGATCTATCCGAGCCTGCAGGGCAAGCGTGTGCTGGTGACCGGAGGGGCGTCCGGGATCGGCGCGGGTCTGGTCGAAGCCTTCGTGCTGCAGGGCGCGCGCGTTCTCTTCTGCGATATCAGTGACGCCGCGGCGCAGGCCGTAATCGCGAGGCTCTCTCCCGGCGCAGCGTACGCGCCGCTCTACCGACGCTGTGACCTGACCGATGTCGAGGCTGTCCGGGCTCTCGTGTCCGAGGCCGTGACGGCCTTGGGCGGCCTCGACGTGCTGGTCAACAATGCCGGCAACGACGACCGCCACAAGCTCGATGACGTGACGCCGGCCTACTGGGACGACCGCATGGCGGTGAACCTGCGCCATCTGTTCTTCGCCGCCCAGGCGGCGGTCCCGGCGATGCGGCGGGCCGGCGGGGGCGTGATCCTGAACTTCGGCTCGATCAGCTGGCATCTCGGATTGCCGGACATGCCGCTCTACCAGACTGCAAAGGCCGCGATCGAGGGCATGACCCGGGCGCTCGCCCGCGATCTCGGTCGCGACGGCATTCGGGTGGCGGCCATCGTGCCGGGGAACGTCCAGACCCCGCGGCAAGAGAAATGGTACACGGCGGAAGGGGAAGCCGGGATCGTCGCGGCCCAATGCCTCGACGGCCGGATCCAGCCGGCCGATGTCGCGGCCCTGGTCTTGTTCCTGGCCTCGGATGATGCCCGGATGTGTACCGGCCATGGCTACTTCGTGGATGCCGGCTGGCGGTGATGGCGAGCCGCCGTCACCCGCGATCACCATCCGCGTGTGCGAACGAGGCGTTCGCGGCCGGACCTGTGGAGAGGCCCGGCCGCGCAGGAACGTGCCTCAGTCGCACGACTCCTTCTTCACGGTCTTGGAATCGCCCATGTCGTTTTCCTTGCGCACCGTCTTGGTGACGCAGCCGTCGCCGTGTTCGTGGACGGTCACGGACTTCGACTCGGAGGCCGGGCGATCGACGACGACCGCCGGCCGGTCACGCTCGATGACGGTGGTCTGCGCCTGCGCGGCGGCGCAGAGGCTCAACAGGGCAGCGGTGGCGAGCAGGGTCTTGCGCATTCTCGGGCTCCGGTAATCGATATCGGTCCCCGGTAACGGCCGGCCCAGCTTGAGCGTTCCGCAGCCAACGCAGTCTTGAGGCGGGCCGAACCCGTAAACGAACTTGGCTCGGACCGCGCGCCGTTCGGCATGAAGCACAGCCGGAGCGACGGCGTTGAAGACGCCGGAATCACGCGCGCTTCAAGCCGGGTCAACTACGTGCGCGGCGCCCCTCAGCCCCCGGTCATCGGCGGGAAGAAGGCGATCTCCCGAGCGCCGACGATCGAGGCGTCGGGCCTAGCATGGGCGCGATCGATGGCGGCGCGCACCACGCCCGGATCCTCGAAGGCGTAGGCGTATTCCTCGCCCCGCCCGCGCAGCCACGCCACGAGATCCGTCACGGTGGCGACCTCCGGTGGCGGAGCCAGCTCCTCCTCGGGGCGGCCGATCCGCTCCCGGACCCAGGCGAAATAGACGAGCTTCATGGCAACACCGCCGAACAGAGGCCTGGGACCGGGCCGCCCGCGCGCCGCGTCATCAGCGCGGGTCGTCGATGACGTGCTTGATCCCCGCCCGCATGTAGTCCCAGCCGGTCCACAGCGTCAGGGCGGCGGCAAGCCACAGCAGCGTCAGGCCGATCGATTCCGTGCCCGGCAACACCGTTTCGCCCGCAGGTCCGGCCACCAGGAAGCCCAGCGACAGCAGTTGCACCGTCGTCTTCCATTTGGCGATCCGGCTCACCGGCACGCCGACCTTCAGCTCGGCCAGATACTCCCGCAGGCCGGACACCAGGACCTCGCGGCACAGAATCACGATCGCAGCCCAGATATTCGAGCCGATGATGGTGTGGTCCGCCGTCAACATCAGCAGGCAAGCGGAGACGAGCAGCTTGTCGGCGATCGGATCGAGCATCCGGCCGAGCGCGGAACTCTGGTCGTAGGTCCGCGCGACATAACCGTCGAGGTAGTCGGTGATCGCGGCCGCGACGAACACGCCGAGCGCCGTCCACCGCGCCGTGTGGGACTCGGGCCAGAACAGCAGCGCGACCATCACCGGCACGGCAACGAGGCGCCCGTAGGTCAGGCAATTCGCGAGCGTCCAGGCCGGCGACCGTCGTCGGGGAAGGACGGCGTTCATCGCCGGGGTGAAATCAGAGCCCGGCGCGGGCGTCAACGCCTTAGGACCCGGTTCGGTCATGACGGCGGGGTTCTCAGGCGCCGGCATGGAAGAAGTCGTAGACCGCCCGTGCGGTCGCGGCGTTGACGCCCGGTGTCTTGGCCAGGTCCTCGAAGGCGGCGCGCTCGATCGCCTTCACGGTCCCGAAATGGTGGAGCAGCGCGCGCTTGCGGCTGGGGCCGATGCCGGCGATCTCGTCCAGGGGATTCTTCACCATCTCTCGCTTGCGCTTGGCCCGGTGGCTGCCGATGGCGAAGCGGTGAGCCTCGTCGCGGAGTCGCTGCACGAAGTAGAGCGTCGGATCGCGCGGCGGAAGCTTGAAAGGCGGCCGGCCGGGTACGAAAAACGTCTCGCGCCCGGCGTCGCGGTCGCGTCCCTTGGCGACGCCGATAAGCGGCACGCCCGTGACGCCGACCTCGTCAAGCGCCGCCCGGGCCGCGTCGAGCTGGCCCTTGCCGCCGTCGATGAGCACGAGGTCGGGCCAGGCCGGGAAGGTCTCGCTCTCCTCGGCTGGGACCGGCACCGGCTCCTGCACGCCGCCTTCGGCCGCCGCCAGGGCGACCTCGCGCTCGGTGCGCGGCGCCTCCTTCACGAGCCGCTTGAACCGCCGCTGCAGCACCTCGCGCATCATGCCGTAATCGTCGCCGGGCGTGAGATCCTCGGACTTGATGTTGAACGTGCGGTAATGCGTCTTCATGAAGCCCGTGGGGCCCGCGACGATCATCCCGCCGACGGCGTTCGTGCCCATGATGTGCGAGTTGTCGTAGACCTCGATCCGCCGCGGCGCACGGTCGAGCCCGAAGGCCTGTCCCAGGGCCACGAGCAGCTTGCCCTGCGAGGCCGTATCGGCGAGCCGCCGGGCCAGGGCTTCCTTGGCGTTGCGTTGGGCGTAGTCGACGAGGTTCTTGCGCTCGCCGCGGCTCGGGCGGTGCAGCTCGACGCGGTACTCCACCCGGCTCGACAGGGCGGCGGCGACCAGCTCCGCGTCCTCGATGGCGTGGCTCGTGAGCACCGTCCGGGGCGCCGGCTTGTCGTCGTAGAACTGGCCGATGAACGAGCCCAGTACCTCGTCGGGCGTCATCGTCCGATCCGCCTTCGGGAAGTAGGCGCGGTTGCCCCAGTTCTGGAAGTTGCGGAAGAAGAACACCTCGATGCAGAACTGACCGGCCTGCTCGTCGAGGGCGAACACGTCGGCCTCGTCGACGCCCTGCGTGTTGACGCCCTGCACGCCCTGGATCGCAGAGAGCGCGGCGATCCGGTCGCGGAAGCGGGCTGCGCGCTCGAATTCCATGGCCTCGGACGCCTCCTGCATCTCGCCGCGCATCCGATCCTTCACGGCGTTGGACTTGCCCGCCAGGAACGCGCGCGCCGAATCCGCCATGGCCGCGTAGTCCTCAAGCGCGATCTCGCCCGTGCACGGACCGGAGCAGCGCTTGATCTGGTAGAGCAGGCAGGGCCGGGTGCGGTTTTCGTAGTAGCTGTCGGTGCAGGTGCGCAGCAGGAAGGCGCGCTGCAGGGCGTTGACCGTCCTGTTGACCGCCCACACGCTGGCGAAGGGCCCGTAATAGCTGCCCTTCCGGCGCCTCGCGCCGCGGTGCTTGACGATCTGCGGAGCCGGGCCGTCGTCGGTGACCAGGATGTAGGGAAACGACTTGTCGTCCCGCATCAGCACGTTGAAGCGGGGCTTCAGCTGCTTGATCAGGTTGGCTTCGAGGAGCAGCGCCTCGGTCTCGGTGGCAGTGGTGACGAACTCCATCGCCGCCGTCTGCGAGATCATCCGGGCGATGCGGTTCGAATGCGCCTGGCCGCGGGCATAGGAGCCGACGCGGGCCTTCAGGTTCTTGGCCTTGCCGACGTAGAGGACGTCGCCGCGATGGTCGAACATCCGGTAGACGCCGGGGGAGGACGGCAGCGTCGACCAGAAGCGCCGGATCACCTCGGTGCCGGCCTGGACCGCGCCCGGCTCGAAGTCGAAGTCGATCTCCGGCGAGGCGTCGGCGGCCAGTCCGGCCTCGTCGGCGCTCTCATCCCGCTCGGCATCGCGGCCGTCGTCGAAGGTGTCGGGGGGCAGGTCGGTAAGGGCTCTGCGGCTCATACCGCAGATCTAAGCGTTCCTGCCGCCGAGGGGGACAGGGCGGCGAACAAAAATCGTGCGCCGCCGGCCCGCAGACGGATCAGTCGAAGAGCGAGTCGATGTCGCTCTGATCGACGTGACCCGGATCATGATCGAGCTTCGGCCCGTTAAGCAGCGAGCTCTCGTCGTCCAGCGCCGTCGGCACCGGCATGACGGTGATGAGTTCCTTGAAGCTGTCGAGTTCCGACCAGGTTGCGATCAGCCGGTCGAGGTGCTCCTCGATGAACTTCATCACGCCGACGATCTTGGTGATCCGCTGGCCGGTCAGATCCTGGAAGTTGCAGGCCTCGTAAGCGGTGATGACCCGCTCGAGGATCACGTCGACATGCGGCTTCATGCCGGGCGGCAGGGTCGCGGCATTGAGCATGCCGGCGTGGCTCTCGATCTCCTCGACCGCCCCGAGGAGCTGCGTCGTGGCGCGTTCGGTCGAGTCGACCACGGCATCGAGCTCGTCGGCTGCCCGGCGCATGCCCTTGCCGGTGTTCTCGGTCCGGTGCAGCGTTGCAAGCTCACCCTTTGTCCGCGTGATCGCATCCTTCATGATGTCGAGTTCGGTGCGCATCGCGAGCGCTTCGTGCAGCTCGCGGCGGCAGGACTCGATCGTCTCGCTCGCGCTCATCTGAGTGACGCGGCGCAGGTCCTGGATAGCGTTGAAGATGTCTTCGAGGCGCTCCCCAGAGGCGGGCGTGCTCGACGCCGGCGGGGGAGCCCCGGGAAGCCCAAGGGCGTCTTCGATGCGATAGCGCTTCTGGGTCATCGTCCGGGCGTAGGCGTTCGGGTTCGGTCGCGATAAGTGTCTAACACATCAGTTAGCGGACTGTGACTGCCACGCTTCGATCGCGCATATGCCGCGTTCTCGGCCGCGCCCGACGTTTTCTGTCCCGCGGTAGCGATGCTTTACCGCTGATTCACGGTGTCGTCGCCGGATCGCGGGACAGCGCCGAGCCGGCACTCGATTCACCACGCTCATTCACCTGATTCGCGGATTTCGGGCGGGACTATTCGCGCGACGGGGATGTGCAGCCCCGGTGCGGGAGCGTGCGACGATGCGGGGATCAGTCCATCTCGGTGTGTGGGCGAGCGTGGCCGCCCTTGCGTGGTGCGTGCCCGCCCACGCACAGCAGGCGCGCTACGCGGAAGGCGGTAACGGGAGCAATTACGGCGGCGGCCTCATCGAGTATCTGATGACCGGCAGCGCCGGGAGCGGCGGCCGGAGCTTGCCCCAGCGCTACGCCAATCCGCAACAAATCCGGGCTCCCCAATCCGTCGTAGCCCCGCAGCGCGTCGCGGCCTATTCCGGCGAGCTGCTGCAGGCCGAGCCGGAGGTCCAGGCCTATGCGATGCCGCCCCGGCCGTACGGAGCCGCTGCTGCGGGTACCGCCGCTGCCGGAGCCTACTACGGCGCGCCCCAGCCGGATCCGAGCCGTATCGCCCGCGCGGTCGCGCCGGAATACCAGCGCCAGGAGGTCCCGTTCACCGGATCGCAGAGACCGGGGACGATCGTGATCGACACTTCCGGCAAGCACCTGTACCTCGTTCAGGCCGGACAGCGGGCGCTCCGCTACGGCATCGGCGTCGGTCGTCCCGGCTTTGCCTGGTCCGGGCTCAAGACCGTCAGCCGCAAGGCCGAGTGGCCGGATTGGACGCCGCCGTCCGAGATGCTGGCCCGCCGTCCCGATCTGCCGCGCCACATGGCGGGCGGCCCCGAGAACCCGCTCGGTGCGCGGGCGCTCTATCTCGGCTCCTCGCTCTACCGCATCCATGGAACCAACGAGCCCAACACCATCGGCCAGTCGGTCTCATCGGGCTGCATCCGGATGATGAACGAGGACGTCATCGATCTGTACGACCGCGTCCCTGTCGGCACTCGCGTCGAGGTTCTCTGACGCTCGGCGCACATCCGACCATGGGCCGATACAAAACGGCCCGGCCGTGCCTGAGCACGACCGGGCTTTCTTACGTCATCAGCCGGGCAGGCGATCAGGTCCAATCGCTGTCGTCGCCGCCGCCCAGGTCGCCGCCGAAATCGCCGCCCGGATCGCTGTAGCCCGCGTCCTGCAAGCCGCCGAGGTCGCCGCCGCTGTTGTCGAGGGCCGAGCCGAGGTCCTGGTTGCCGCCGTCTCCGTAGTAGTTGTTGACGACCGTCTCACCGCCACCCCCGAGGCCCGCCGCAGCGGCGCTGCCGAGGCTCGAATGGCCGCCCGCGAAGGCATTCGACAGGGCGCTACCGAGCAGCATGCCACCCGCCGCGCCCGCGGCCATCGGCAGTGC
The DNA here is from genome assembly GCF_058790235.1 of Methylobacterium sp. FW102-HT35C08. Classification (NCBI taxonomy): domain Bacteria; kingdom Pseudomonadati; phylum Pseudomonadota; class Alphaproteobacteria; order Hyphomicrobiales; family Methylobacteriaceae; genus Methylobacterium; species Methylobacterium sp. FW102-HT35C08. The sequence continues at coordinate 6,004,503 of NZ_JBYTCL010000002.1, forward strand.
GTTCGCCAGGAAGCCGCCACCGCGCGCCGGAGCCTGTGCCTGCGGCTGGCCGCCCCACGGGCCACCCTGTTGCTGCGGATAACCCTGCTGCGGGTAGCCCTGCTGGGGATAGCCTTGCTGCGGATAGCCCTGCGGCGGCGCGCCGGTATTCCCCCACGGCTGACCGGCCGGGCGCTGCTGGGCGTAGCCCGGCTGCTGCTGCGGCTCCTGGCGCTGGCTCCCGCCTCCGCCGAAGATGCTCGACAGGAAGCCCCCGCCACCGGAGGACTGCGCCTGCTCGCCCTGTCGACGCGCCTGCTCGAGCTGCTGGTTCAAGCTCTTGATCGCCTCTTCCTGCACGTAGATCAGCTGCGCCATCGCATAGGGAGCGTAGGGCTGCGCGCGGATCTTGTCGGCGATGAAGCGCTCGGCCTCCGCGTCGCGGGGCTGGGTCTGCGCCTGTTCCAGCCGCTGGAAGATGCCCGATATGACGTCGCGTTCTTCGCTGTTCATGGAGTCGTCCTCCTCGAATCTCACCCGCGGGCTCGAACGCGCCGCATGGCAGACACGACATGGGTGCGCGGCGACGCTTTGTCAGGGGCGATTGCGAAAACTTCATTCGTCTGGAAGCCGAAAGCGAAAAGCCCGACCTCTCGGCCGGGCTTCTTGCTTGATCGGTCGGATCAGCGCGACCAAAGCCGCGCCGTCGCCGGCTCTCAGTACGAGCCGAACTTGTAGTTCAGGCCGGCGCGGACTACGGCGAACTCGTCGTCGCGGCGGCCGATGCCGGTGGTGTAGACCGGCGCCAGGTTGGCGGCGTTGACGACCAGGACGCCCTGGTTGCGGGTGCCGCGGTCGAGGTTCACGTACAGGCCTTCGACCTTCAGCGTCACGGCGGACGAGCGGAAGAAGTTCAGGAACGAGTCGGTCGGGAGCGCATACTCGATGCCGCCGCCGACCGCGTAGCCGGTGCGGAAGCTGTCGTTGCCGGCGAAGCCGCCGAACGAGCGGTCAGCGCTGCCCGAGCCGTAGGCGAAGCCGCCGGTGCCGTACACGAGGGTGCGGTCGAAGGCGTAGCCGAGGCGGCCGCGCACGGTGCCGAAGTAGTCGAGGCTCGACAGGCCGCGCGGGTCGTTGAGGATCAGGCCCGGTGCGATCGCGCCGCCGGTGACGAAGGCGTTGTTCCGGTCGCGGCCGAAGTCGAGGTACTGGGCGTCGGCCTCGATGCCGATCACCACGCCCGAGCCCGGGGTGAACTGGTAGTTGTAGCCGATCTGCGCGCCGCCGGAGAAGCCGTCCTGGCTGCGGTTGCGGAAGGTGGCGACCGCGGCCGGGCCGGTGGTCAGGCCAACGCCGCCCGGAACGACGAAGGTCGAATTGTTGGAGCGGCTGCTGGCGTCAAAGGCGTAGCCGGCGTTGAAACCCGCGTAGAAGCCGGTCCAGGTGAAGACCGGGACGGGGGTGAACACCGGCGGCGGAGCAGCGCGGCGCGGCAGGTCGGCAGCGAAGGCCGAGCCGGCGAGGGCGACGCCCGCGAGGGCCGTGGACAGACGGAGCAGGGATTTCATGATCTGGTCCTCACTGGTGGTTCCGTACCGCCCGTGGATCGGACTGGTGCGGAGCGCGGTTCTGGTTGTCGTCCAGCGGTTCCAGGGCTGCTTTGCGCTCCGCGGTGTCGCCGACCGCTGATCGCGGCCCCTTAAGGCAACCCGCCGTTTTTCCCCGGCACCTTGACCCCACAACGCGCTCGAATGGCCAAGGTTCGCCTCCGGCTACGCTTTTTTTCGAGGGCCAGGTTGGCAAATTGTCGCACCCGATTTTCGTCTTCGTAATCAGCCTTCAGGGCGCGAGTGCGATGGCCGAGATCAGGCGGCCGTAATCCGCTTCGCCGCGATGCGTGGTGCGTCGATAGCTGTAGAAGCGTTCCGGGTCGGCATACGTGCACAGGTCGAGCGACGTCGCATCGCCGATCCCGGCTCCGGCCAGCCGCGCCAGGATGAAGCCCGGCAGATCGAATTGGGCATGGTCGGGCCGTGTCCCGGCGCCGAGAAACCGCTCCATGCCGGGCGCCTCCGTCCGGAACCGCGCGACGAAGTCGGGCCCGACTTCGTAGGAATCCTGGCTGATCGTCGGGCCGAGCACCGCCACGATCCGGTCCCGTCGTGCGCCCAACGTCTCCATTGCCGCCACCGTCGCGTCGATCACCCCGGTGAGCGCGCCCTTCCAGCCGGCATGGGCGGCCCCCACAACTCCGTTCTCGGCATCGGCAAAGAGGATCGGCCCGCAATCGGCGGTGGCGATGCCAAGGGCAAGCCCCGGAACGCGAGTCACCATGGCGTCGGCCCGGGGGCGCATCGCCGCCGGGAACGGCGCCTCGACGGTCACCACCTCGGCGGAATGAACCTGGTAAAGGCTCACGAGCCTGTCCGACGGAACGTCGAGCTGGGCGCACATCCGAGCCCGATTGGCGACGACGCGCTCCGGATCGTCCTGCGACCCGAGACCACCGTTGAGGGAGACGTAGATGCCGTCGGATACGCCGCCCTGGCGGGTGAAGAAGGCGTGACGGACGTTCGGATGCGCGGAGAGTTGCGGCGCCTTGATCGACATGCCTGAAGTCACGCTCGCTCCCATTCCGGTTCCCCTGTCGCGCTCCGATACCGCAAGGCCCGCCCCTTGACGATGTCGTTCAGGCGTCAGATTCTTGCTGCAATGCAGTATGGGGCCGAGGACGGCTCCATTCCGAGAAGGATCGCAATGGCCCAAGGGATCGAGACCGACGCCCTGATCGAAACGACCAAGCCGGAGGCCGAGGAGCCCCGGATCCCGAGCGCGCCCGCACATCCGGTCACGGGCGAACCCGCTGCCTTCAATCCGAACGATCCGAACCCGCCCGCGCCGCCGACACCACGGGCACCCAGCCAGACGGATTCGGGGTTCGGTTCCTTCGGCTGATCCGACTCGGTCCGCAGGGCCGGGCCATCAACCGGCTGCCGACGATCCGGCGTCCGGAAACCCCGGGAGCGGCCCCAAACTTGGGCCGCTCACCGCCAGAACCTTGAACAGAGAGCCCATCCCGCGCGCACCGGACTCCGTCAGCCGGGCGACCGCCCTGTCGATCTCGATGGATTGGGCGTCGGTCGCGCGCGTCTTCAGCCGTTCGGCGCGGGCGCGCAGTCCGAGGGCGAACAGGAAATCGCGCTGATCGACAGGTCCGTGGACCTGCGCCCCCTGGCTACTCGCCGCCCGGGCCAGCGCCTGGAAATCCACATGATGGGTCAGGTCCGCTTCACCGGGGGCAGCCAACGGATCCGCGAACCGGTGGCCCGCCACGGCCTGCAGGGTGTCGCCGAAGCCGGGTCGGACGTGGCCGTAATCGATGGCGAGCAGAGCGCCGCCCGACGTGCGGAACCGCTGCGCCAGCGTCCGCATCACCGCGAGACCAACCGTCGGCACGCTGAGCAAGGCTCCGTTTGGCCCGTCGGCGTCGAGCCCCGGGCTCGGCTCCGGTGCGAGGCCGAAGACGAAAGTGCCCTGCGGCCCGAGGCCGACCTGCCGCTCGTGCCAACCGGTCGGCCGGCGTTCGAACTGGCGCACCGGCAGGCAGTCGAAGAACTCGTTGGCGAGCAGGATCGCCGGGCCTGGAGGCAGCGTCTCGATCTCCACGTGCCAGATCGCGCCGGTGCCGCTGAGGATCCGCTCCTGCGCTGCCCGCAGGATCGGACTGGTCTCGACGAGGTGCGGCGCGACCCGCACGTCCGGGATCGCGGCCCGCAAGGTCCGCAGGGCGTCGGCCATCAGCGTACCGCGTCCCGGGCCGAGTTCCACCAGGATCAGCGGATCCGGCTGGCCCATCAGCCCGTGGACGTAGGCGGTCCAGGCGCCGATCAGCTCGCCGAACATCTGGCTGATCTCGGGCGCCGTGGTGAAGTCTCCCTGCGCGCCGAGGGGATCGCGGGTGCGATAGTACCCGTGGATCGGGTGGCCGAGGCACAAAGCCATGTAGCGATCGACGCCGATCGGCCCGTTCTGCCGGATCAGCGCGGCGATCTCGGCCCCGAGGGGCGTCACGCCTCCACGGGCGCCTTGCGCGCCTCCTCGGCGGCAACGGGTCCTTCGACTGGATGGCGCGGTCGTGTCCGGCCGGTGGCGGCCAGCACGATGTAGGTCAGCCCGACGATCATCATCGGCACGCACAGGAGCATGCCCATGGTCACGCCGCCACCCATCGGGCCGAGATGGTCGCCGAACAGGAAGCCGAGCTGCCGGTCGGGCTCCCGGAAGAACTCGCAGAAGGTCCGGGCCAGGGCGTAGCCGAGGACGAAGATGCCGCCGAGCAGGCCGGGCTTGCGGAAGCCGAACCGGCGCACGGCGATCGCCATGACGATGAACAGCAGCAGGCCTTCCGTCGCCGCCTCGTAGAGCTGGCTTGGATGGCGTGGCAGCGGCCCGCCGCTGGGGAACACGATCGCGTAGGGGAAGTCCGGCGCGACCCGCCCCCAGAGCTCGCCGTTCACGAAATTGGCGATGCGGCCGAAGAACAGGCCGATCGGCACGACCACGGCGCCGATGTCGAGCAGCGTGTAGCCGTTGAGCTTCTTGGCCCGGGCGAAGAGCAGGAAGGCCAGGATCGCGCCGAGAAAGCCGCCGTGAAACGACATGCCGCCGTTGCGGATCGCCAGGATCTCGATCGGGTCGTCGAGATACATCGGCAGATTGTAGAACAGCACGTAGCCGATCCGGCCGCCGAGCACGACGCCCAGAGCCACCCAGACGACGAGGTCGTCGATGTCGACGACCTGCGGACGCTTCACCACGCCCCAGAGGCGGTCGGCCATCACGAGGCGGCGCGCGTAGTACCACCCGCCGATCAGGCCGGCGATGTAGGCGAGCGCGTACCATTTGATCGTGATCGGCCCGATCGCGAGCGCCACCGGATCGATGGCCGGAAAGGGCAGGGCGAGGAGCGGCATCAATCTTACCTCCGGGGCGGCCGGATTGGACGCCGGAGGGGCGACGCGTCAAGCCCGCGCGGGGCTTGCCGGGCAGGTGCGCTCAGGCCCGCACGAACAAGAAGCCGTGTCCGTCCGGCCCGGCACAGTAGACCGTCGTGCCGTCGGCGGAGACCCGCGGCGCCAGTCCGGACGCGCGCAGTCGTCGCGATAGGCCCTCCGGATCGGTCGCGGAGAAGACGTAGCGGGTCGCGGCCCGGTCGCCCGGACCGACACGCTGCCGCCGCTCGGTGGTGGGCAGGCGGTAGTGCAGCAACTCGACGTGCGGCGCCGGGACCGGCGGTTCCAGCGCGATCACGTCGACCTGCGGAGCCTCCACCCCGTCGAGGCGCGCCTGCTCCGGACCCTGGTTCAGGCCACGCTCCGCCACCGTGAGGCCGACGGGGCCGGTGAGGAAAGCCAGCGTAGCGTCGAGGTCGGTGACGGTGATCGCCGAGTGATCGATGCCCAGGAACAGTCCCGGCGCATCGCGCCAGCGGGCGGCGGGCGGCCCACCGGGAAATGCGATCAGCTCCAGGGGATGCCCGTCGGGGTCGCGGAACTTGTAGGCGGTCACGCCCCCCGTGGAGGCCGGCAGCCCCTGCGGCCCGCCGTGGCTGATGGGCGTCGGGGCGAGCCGCGCCAGCTGCGCCATCGCGGCCTCCATGTCGCGGACCGGAATCGCGAGATGCTGGAAGAACGGGTCCGTCGCCGCAGGTTCGGCCGGGTAGGGCGCGCCGGGCGGATCGACTGCCAGGAAGGCGACGGTCTGCCCGCCGAGCCGCATGCGCAGCTGTGACGCGCGCCGATCCGCGAGGCCCATCGCCTCCACCTGCGCGACCGGCACGGGTTCCGGCGGGGCGATCCGCGCGAAGCCGAGGCCGTCGCGGTAGAACGCCTCGGTAACCGAGAGATCCAGGACGGTGCGGCCGAAGCCGACGATCGCCCGCACGCCGCTCACAGCAGCGGGGCTCCGCGCACGTTCACGTAAATCGCGTAGAGCGTATGCGACGCGCAGAGGAACAGGCGGCTGTTGTTCCGTCCGCCGAAGGTCAGATTGGCCACGGTCGAGGGCACCAGGATCTTGCCGACCAATTCGCCGCCCGGATCGATGCAGTGGACCCCGTCGCCGGCGCTCGACCAGAGATTGCCGTGCTCGTCGCAACGGATCCCGTCGGCATTGCCCGGATCGATCGTGCAGAACACGCCACCGCCGGACAGGCCGCCGTCGTCGGACACGTCGAACACCCGGACGTGCTGGAGCGGGTCGGTGTCGAACTGAAGTCCGGTCTCGACGATGTAGAGCCTGCGCTCGTCGGGCGAGAAGCAGAGCCCGTTCGGCCCCTGAAAATCGTCGGCCACCACCCGTAGCGAGCCGTCGCGCGGGTCGAACCGGTAGACCGCGGCGGGCAGCTCCGATTCCTGCTTGCCGCCCTCGTAGTCGGTCTGGATTCCGTAGGGCGGGTCGGTGAACCAGATCGTGCCATCGGACTTGCAGACGATATCGTTGGGCGAGTTCAGCCGCCGCCCCTGGTAGCGCTCGACCAGGCTGGTGACGCGCCCGTCCAGCTCGGTCCGGTGGATGCGCCGGCCGCGATGCGAGCACGACAGCATCCGTCCCTGGCGGTCGCGGGCGTGACCGTTCTCGAAGTCGCTCGCCTCCCGGTAGACGCTCAAGCCTGCGTATTCCGCCCAGCGCATCACTCGGTTGTTGGGCAAATCCGAGAACAGCAGCTCGTCGCGGTCACCGAACCAGACCGGACCTTCCGTCCAGCGGAATCCCTCAGCCAGCTTCTGCAAGGGCGCGTTCGGCAGAACGTAGGCCTTGAAGCGCGGCTGCGTGAGTTCGAAGCCGTCCATGGCCGGTCCTTACTTGAACCGGCCCGGCTGGTTCACGGTCGGCTCGACCTGGAGGCCGGTCACGATCATCGTGCAGGGCTCATCGCCGACCGTGCCGGAGAGGTGACCCTTCCTTCCGTCCCGTTCCTTCGTGTTCTGATCCTCGCCCATCATCAGCTCGCCCGGGCCCATCTCGACCCGATGGCCGTCCATGGTTTCGACGAACCAGCGGCCGGAGAGGATCGCGATCCATTGCGGCCGCGGATTCTCGTGCCACTCGCCGACCCAGCCCACCGGCAGAACCGTGAAGGTCACGACCGACGGCGCGGGTTCCATCTTGTCGTTCCACTGGGGCGCGGTCTCGGGGTTGATCCCCTCGAACTTGAAGCGCTCCAGGTGGAACAGCTCCTGGCGGCTCACCCCCTCCGCGTCGGTGTAGACGTGCCAGTACGGCATCTTCGGAGGTGTCGGCTCGCTCATCGTCGCTCCTGCGCCGGCGGAGAAATCGTCCTCGCTCAACGGCCGGAGCTGCCGATGGTTCGCAGGCGGGAACGCGGGGGCTCGGATGGCCGCCGCGCGGTTCTCAGGCCCCCGGCCAGGAAGCCCCGTCGTCCTTGCGAGCGGAGCAAAGCAAACCAGGCGCGCGACGATGACCGATCGCGCGCCGCCCCGGGGTCGCTGCGCCGCGCTCGCGATAACGGAGTCGGCCGAACCGATGGCGCCTTACATCTGCTCGGGGATCCGATCCGTCTGGGCGAGGTTCGAGAACCGGGTGATGTTGGCGTCGAACTGCAATTCCACCGTGCCGGTCGGGCCGTGACGCTGTTTGCCGAGGATCACCTCGGCCTTGCCGTGGACGCGCTGCATCTCGGCTTCCCAGGCGAAGAACTCCTCGGTCCCTTCGCGGGGCTTCTTGTTGCCGACGTAATATTCCTCGCGGAACACGAACATCACCACGTCGGCGTCCTGCTCGATCGAGCCCGATTCACGAAGATCGGCGAGCTGCGGACGCTTGTCGTCGCGGTTCTCCACCTGACGGGAGAGCTGAGACAGGCCGATGATCGGCACTGCCAGTTCCTTGGCGAGTGCCTTCATGCCGGTGGTGATCTCGGTCATCTCCTGCACGCGGTTGTCGCTGCGCTTGCCGGAGCCCGACAGCAACTGCAGATAATCGACGATCAGCAGGTCGAGGCCCTTCTGGCGCTTGAGGCGCCGGGCTCGGGCGGCGAGCTGGGCGATCGAGATGCCGCCGCTCTGGTCGATGTAGAACGGGATCGTCTGCATGTCCCGGGCGGCGTCGGTGATCTTGTAGAAATCCTCGGGCCGGATATCGCCGCGGCGGATCTTGTAGGAGGGGACGCCCGACTGCTCGGCGATGATACGGGTGGCGAGCTGCTCGGCCGACATTTCCAGCGAGAAGAACCCGACGATGCCGCCGTTCACGGTCTTGGTCGTGCCGTCCGGCTGCTTCTCGCCGCGATACGCCTTGGCGATGTTGAAGGCGATGTTGGTCACCAGCGAGGTCTTGCCCATGGCCGGGCGCCCCGCGAGGATGATCAGGTCGGAAGGCTGCAGGCCGCCCATCTTGGCGTCGAGATCGCTCAGGCCGGTGGCGATACCCGAGAGCTTGCCGTCGCGCTGGTAGGCCTTGGCGGCCATGTCGACGGCGGCGGTGAGCGCGTCCGAGAACTTCTGGAAGCCGCCGTCGTAGCGCCCGGCCTCGGCCAGTTCGTAGAGGCGGCGCTCGGTCTCCTCGATCTGGTCCCGCGGGGCCTGCTCCACCGGCGCCTCGTAGGCGCCGTTGACCAGATCCTCGCCGATGGTGATCAGCCGGCGGCGGATGGCGAGGTCGTAGATCGTGCGGCCGTACTCGCCGGCGTTGATCACCGTCGTGGCATCGGCGGCGAGCCGGGCGAGGTACTGCATCACTGTCTGGCCGCCGAAATCGGCGTCGCCCAGATAGGTCTTCATGGTGATGGGGGTCGCGAGCTTGCCGGCCCGGATCAGCGATGCCGCCACCGTGAAGATCTGCTGGTGGGCATCCTCCATGAAGTGCTCGGCGAGCAGGAAGTCCGACACCCGGTAATAGGCGTCGTTGTTCACCAGGATCGCGCCCAGCAATGCCTGCTCCGCGTCCACGTTGTGCGGGGCGACGCGGTACTCGGCCTGAACCGCTTCGAGCTTGGCCGTGAGCGCATTGGGCAGGGCCATCGGCGGACGACTCCGTATCAGGCGCCGCGGCGGGCGCACCAGGATCACACCGCACGACCTTGGCCGCGGTATGGTTACCGAAGCCTAGCCGACACCGCGTTTGTCGGGTGGATCCCGAACAAACGAACGCCCGCCGACTCTCGCAAGCGGCGGGCGTCCATGCTGGAACAAAACTGGAACGTGTCAAGTCTCGGGGACGATGATCCCCGATGTTCACCGGTATACAGGCACCGTCGATCTGCCGCAGAGCGGCCCGACGCCACGCCACGATGGCGGCTCCGGCCGAGAGGCCGGCCGGAGCCGCCAAAGGACTCAGCCGCGGTCGTCGGCGCCCTCGCCGGCATCGGCCAGCGCCGCGCCGACCTCGAGGCCGAGGTCGTCGAGGTTGAACGCCTCACGCTCGGTGACCGACTCGCCACGGGCCTGACGCTCGGCCTCCTCGGGGCTGCGGGCGACGTTGACGGTGATCTCGACTTCGACCTCAGGGTGGAGCACCACCGGGACCTTGTGGAGGCCGAGCGTCTTGATCGGCTGGTTCAGGGTGAACTGGCCGCGCTCGACCGTGAAGCCGTCCTTCGCGACGACCTCGGCGAGGTCGCGGGTCGAGACGGAGCCGTAGAGCACGCCGGTCTCGCCCGACTGGCGGATCAGGATGAAGCTCTGGCCGTTCAGCTTCTCGGCCACCGCCTCGGCGTCCTTCTTGCGGTCGAGGTTGCGGGCCTCGAGCTGGGCGCGCTGACCCTCGAAGTGCTTCTTGTTGGCTTCCGTCGCGCGCAGGGCCTTGCCGCGGGCGAGCAGGAAGTTGCGGGCGAAGCCGGGGCGGACATTCACGGTCTCGCCCATCTGGCCGAGCTTGGCCACGCGCTCGAGCAGGATCACTTCCATGGTTTTTCTCCTTCAGGTGGTCGGCCGCTGAGGCCGGGGTCTACGGCGCCGGACTGTCCTTCGGACGACGGCGGTCGAGGGCGGTGTCGGCCAGGCCGAACAAGGTGAGTGCCACCAGGGCGATGCCCTGGGTCACGAACAGGGTCAGGTACATGCCGAACAGCATCAGCCCGCGGCCCGGGCGGCCGCGCGAGCGGTCGTGGAAGGCGGCGAGCCCCTGGAGCGAGAAGGCGGCGCTGAATGCGCCGACCAGCGCGACGCCGAGCACACCGACATAGCCGGGTGCGAAGCACATCAGCACGGCGGCCGCGAGGGTCGCCAGCGTCGCACGCGGCATGGCGGTCGACGGGATGTCCGGCCAGGGCCGCGGCAGGCGTCCGGAGATCTTCACGATCCTGGCCGAGGCCCAGAGATAGAAGGCAAGCAGCAGAGCGAGCCCGTTCGCCGCGAAGGCCGGCACCACCCGCGCCAGAGCGTCGGCCAGCTCGGTCCGCGTCACGTCGGCCGGCTCCGCGTCCGGCACCGCCTTCGGATCGGCAGCCGCATCCCCGGTGTCGGACGCACGCCCGGCATCGCGGGTCTTTCCCGCCTCGGTCGGCGCGTCCGGCATCCGGGCCTGCACCAACGTGTTAGCGAGCCCGCGCAACTGCGCGTCGAAGGCGGCGTGGTTCGGCGAGGACAGGACCGCAATGGCGATGAAGGCGAGGGCGGCCGTGGCGGCGATCCAACCGAGCAGGCGGCCGGTCGGATACCATTCGAGGCCGTTCGGCGTCTCGCGTCCCAGCAGGGTCAGATAGGCGAGCCACCACGCGGGCAGGGCGATATAGGCGCCGAAGGCCAGTCCCAGGAAGGGCGCGATCAACAGGGCGAGCGCGAGGCTTCCGGTCGCGACCGCCGCGAGGGCGGCCTTGTGGCTCCAGCCCAATCCGACGATCAGGATCGGCAGCGGCGCCACGAGGTAGAGCAGGATCGCCAGCGGGGTCGCCTTCAGCAGCACCCCGAACAGGAGTGCGGAGACGAGGCCCGCGCCGATACCGATGCCGATATGCTGTGCCATGGATTCCGCTGTCCCGCTGCCGCTGCGGCAGGGTTAGAGGCGGCGTTGCGCCCCAACGATCGGGCGGCGTGAGCCGCCCTCTGCGAGGACCGGCCCGGGCTGATGCCGGGCCGGCGGGTTTCGTTCAGCCTACTTGATCACGTAGGGCAGCAGGCCGAGAAAGCGGGCGCGCTTGATCGCCTGGGCGAGTTCGCGCTGCTTCTTGGCCGAGACCGCGGTGATCCGCGACGGCACGATCTTGCCGCGCTCGGACACGTAGCGGGACAGGAGCTTGACGTCCTTGTAGTCGATCTTCGGCGCGTTCGCGCCGGAGAACGGGCAGGTCTTGCGACGACGGAAGAAGGGACGGCGTCCGCCGCCCGCACCAGCACCGAATGCCATGGGTTAGCCCTCCCCGCCGAAGCTGCGCTCGCCGCGATCACCCCGATCGCCGCGGTCACCCCGGTCGCCGCCGAAGCCGCCGCCACCGAAGCCCTCGTCGTCACGACGACGGCCGCGCTCGCGATCCTTGCGGTCGTCGCGGTCGCGCTTCTGCATCATGGCGGACGGCTCCTGGTCGAGCTCCTCGACCCGGACGGTCATGAAGCGCAGGACGTCCTCGGAGATCTGCATCTGGCGCTCCATCTCGGCGATGGCGGCCGGCGGGGCGTCGATGTTGAGGAGCGCGAAATGCGCCTTGCGGTTCTTCTTGATCCGGTAGGCGAGGGACTTCACGCCCCACATCTCGATCTTCTCGAGACGGCCACCGTTCTGCTCGATCACACCCTTGTAGGTGTCGATCATCGTCTCGACCTGCTGGGACGTCACGTCCTGGCGGGCCAAGAGCACATGCTCGTAGAGAGGCATTGTCGGGCCTTTCGTCGTCAAAAGGAGCCCGGCCGCCGGGGGCGGAGGTTCGGGCCGGTTCATCTCGCGGATCGCCCGGCGCCAAGCCCTTCGAGCCGATTTTCAGGCCCGAGCGGTTGATCGAAGGCGGAGACACCGGACGACGGGTTCTTGACGAGCCCTATGCCGCAAGCGGCACCGTCCGTTCAGCCCCCGGCCGGAGCGAACGCGAGGGGCGGCGCTTAGTCGGTTTTCCGGGCGCTGGCAAGCCCAAGGGCGGGCCGTCCCGAGCGCCGGGCGTCGACGGCCCGTCTTGTCGGGGCGGCCAAACGCCAGCATATCGCAGCTACGGAGCGTCGGCGTGACGCGCGCCAAATCTTGCCCGCAGGCCTGTCGAACCGCGCCGACACGGGGACGAACGAGCGGATGACTTCCGAAAAGCTGCGCCTCGGCGTCAACATCGACCACGTCGCGACCGTGCGCAACGCGCGCGGCGGCGATTATCCAGACCCGGTGCGGGCCGCGCTGCTCGCTGTCGAGGCGGGCGCCGACGGCATCACCGCGCACCTGCGCGAGGACAGGCGCCACATCCGCGACACGGACATCGCGGCGCTGAAGCGCGGCCTCACCGTGCCGCTCAACTTCGAGATGGCCGCCACCGACGAGATGGTGGCGATCGCGCTGGACACCCGTCCCCACGCCGCCTGCCTCGTCCCGGAGAAGCGCGAGGAGCGCACGACCGAAGGCGGGCTCGACATCATCGGCGGCCGCGACCATCTCGCCCCGCGCATCCGGGCCCTGGCGGAGGCCGGCATCCGGGTCTCGCTGTTCGTCGAGCCGGAGCCGGCCGTGATGGACGCGGCCCGCGCCCTGGGGGCACCGGTGGTGGAACTCCACACCGGCAGCTATTGCGAGGCCGCCCTGGAGGCGGACGAAGCCCACACTGCGCGCGAACTCGCCCGCATCCGGCGGGCGGCCGAGCATGGGGCGGCTCTCGGCCTGGAGATCCATGCCGGGCACGGTCTCACCCTCGGTAGCGTCGGCCCGGTCGCTGCTCTGCCGCAGCTCCGGGAGCTGAACATCGGCCACTCACTGATCGCCGACGCGATCTTCGTCGGGCTCGCCCAGGCCGTTCGAGACATGCGCGCCGCCATGGACCGCGCGCGGACACCATGATCATCGGGATCGGCTCGGACCTCTGCGACATCCGCCGGATCGCCCGGACCCTGGAGCGTCACGGCGAGCGCTTCACGCATCGGGTCTTCACCGACGGCGAGCGGGCCCGCTGCGACCGGCGGGCCGCCCGCGCGGAGGGCTACGCCCGCCGCTTCGCCGCCAAGGAGGCCTGCGCCAAGGCTCTGGGCACCGGTCTCAGCGCGGGCGTGTTCTGGCGGGACATGGAGGTGGTCAACCTGCCTTCCGGCCAGCCGACCCTGCGACTCGCTGGCGGCGCGGCGGCGCGGCTGCAGGAGCTGCTGCCGGCGGGCCATGAGGGGCGCCTCCACGTGAGCCTCACGGACGATCCGCCCATGGCACAAGCCTTCGTGATCATCGAGGCGCTGCCGGTGGCCGGCATCGGGTAAGATCCGGCAGCACGGATTAGCCGGCCGCTCTCGCGCGTTGCGGGGGGCTCGCGCTTGGTCTAGACCGCCGCACACAGCGGACACGATTGCGGCGCATTCCTCAGGACAACCGCACATCTAAGCCGCGCGCGGCGGGGCCGCGCCCCGCTGGCGGCAGGCGACGGAACCTCAACCGAAGACGGGACGCGCGCGTGGATTACGACGGCAAGCCGCTCAGGAAACCCGCCGAGACCGGCACCTGGGCCAGCATCCGCGAGACGCTGAAGGTCGGCATCCAGGCGCTGCTCATCGCCCTGGTGGTGCGCACGCTGCTGTTCCAGCCGTTCAACATTCCCTCCGGCTCACTGGTCCCGACCCTGCTGATCGGCGACTACCTGTTCGTCTCGAAGTACTCCTACGGGTACTCGAAGTACTCGCTGCCGCTCTCAGAATATATTCCGATCCAGGCGGACGGACGGGTGTGGGGTGCCGAGCCGAAACGCGGCGACATCGCGGTGTTCAAGCTGCCCAAGGACAACGCGACCGACTACATCAAGCGCGTGATCGGCCTGCCGGGCGACAAGATCCAGATGATCGACGGCGTGCTCAACATCAACGGCAAGGCTGTGAAGCGCGAGCGCATCGCCGATTACGAGACCACCGATCCCTACGGCCAGGCGACCAAGGTCCCGCAATATCTCGAGACGCTGCCGAACGGCGTGGTCCACCCGGTGATCGAGCGCGACGGCGACAACGGCTTCTGGGACAAGACCGAGCCCTACACGGTCCCGGCCGGTCACTTCTTCATGATGGGCGACAACCGCGACAACTCAACGGATTCGCGCGACCTCGCGAATGTCGGCTACGTTCCGTTCGCGAATCTCGTGGGGCGTGCCGAGATGATCTTCTTCTCGATCGATGAGGGCACACCGGCGTGGCAGGTGTGGAACTGGCCGGCCCATGTCCGCTGGTCGCGCCTGTTCACGACGATCCATTGACCGGTTCGGACTTGGACGACGCGGCGCAGCCTCGATCCTCCGCGCGGACGCGACGTGCCCACAAGCCACGCCCGCCGCTCGGCGCGCTCGAGGAACGGATCGGCCATCGCTTCGCCGATCAGGACCTGCTCACGCGCGCCCTGACCCACACCAGCAAGGCGAGTGGGCGGGGCGGCAGCTACCAGCGCCTCGAATTCCTCGGCGATCGCGTGCTCGGTCTCGCGGTGGCGGACCGCCTCTACGGCGCCTTCGCCGACGCGGACGAGGGCGACCTCTCGCGCCGGCTCGCCGCCCTGGTGCGGCGGGAGACCTGCGCGACGGTTGCCGCGTCGTGGGAGGTCGGGCCGCACCTGATCCTCGGCCAGGGCGAGGTGATGGGCGGCGGCCGGCGCAACCAGACGATCCTCGCCGATGTCTGCGAGGCGATTCTCGGCGCCATTTACCTCGATGCGGGGTTCGACGCCGCCCGGGCGGTGGTCGAGGCGCATTTCCGGCCGGGCGAGCCGACGGCCGCGGCGCGCGGCCGCGACGCGAAATCCGCCTTGCAGGAATGGGCGATGGGGCGGAGTCTGCCGATCCCCACCTACGCGGTGGTTGAGCGGACCGGCCCCGATCACGCGCCCCGGTTCCGGATCGCCGTCCAGGTCGAGGGTCTTGAGCCCGGCCTCGGCGAGGGCACATCGAAGCGGATCGCCGAGCAGGCGGCCGCCCAGGCGTTATTGGAGCGGGAGGGGATCGGGGCCCTGCCGGAGGCGGGGCCGACGGAGACAGCATGAGCGAGAATGATCAGGACGACGGCCCGACACCAGCGGAGGCCGGCAACGCGGCCTCGGCCCTTCCGGGTACGCCCGCCGACGCCCGGGCGGGCTTCGTCGCGCTGATCGGCGTTCCGAATGCCGGCAAGTCGACGCTCCTGAACAACCTGGTCGGGACCAAGGTCTCCATCGTCTCCCGCAAGGTGCAGACGACCCGGGCGCTCGTGCGCGGCATCTTCATCGAGGGCTCGGCGCAGGTCGTGCTCGTCGACACGCCCGGCATCTTCGCGCCCAAGCGCCGCCTCGACCGCGCGATGGTGCACTCGGCCTGGAGCGGCGCGGCGGATGCCGACGCGGTCTGTCTGCTGGTGGATGCCCGCAAGGGCGTGGACACCGAGGTGGAGGCCGTGCTGGGCCGCCTCGGCGAGGTGAGGCGCGAGAAGTTGCTGATCCTCAACAAGATCGACCTGATCCCGCGCGAGCGGCTCCTCGACCTCGCCGCGAAGCTCAACGCTGCCTCGCCCTTCGCCGAGACGTTCATGATCTCGGCGCTCAACGGTAGCGGCGTCGATGATCTGCGCCGCGCGCTGGCGGCACGCATGCCGGCCGGACCGTGGCTCTACCCGGAGGATCAGGTCTCGGACGCGCCGCTGCGTATGCTCGCGGCCGAGATCACCCGGGAGAAGATCTACGACCGGCTGCACGAGGAGCTGCCGTACCGCTCCACGGTCGAGACCGACCAGTGGCAGGTCCGATCGGACGGCTCGGTGCGCATCGAGCAGACGATCTTCGTCGAGCGGGAAAGCCAGCGCTCCATCGTCCTCGGCAAGGGCGGCCAGACCATCCGGTCGATCGGACAGGCGGCCCGGATCGAGATCGCCGAGGCGGCCGACGCCAAGGTCCACCTGTTCCTGCACGTGAAGGTGCGGGAGAACTGGGCCGACGATCCGGCCCGCTACCGCGAGATGGGCCTCGAATTCCCCCGGGGGTAATGCGCCTCGTCGGGCTTCTTTCGCTGCGTCCGGCAGGGACACGTGAGCCGGTTTCCGGCTGAAGCGCTCGGGTGACGGACCCTCCGTCATCACGAGCGCAGCGAAGGGATCCAGGGCAGCGCGACCTCTTCGGGTGTGGCGCTGCCGGATTGCTTTGCTCCGCTCGCAAGGACGGGCAGGCCGAAGCGATCTCCTGAACGGATAAGAGCGTCGGGCGGAGCCCCAGCCCGGCACGGGCGCCTGGACTGCCCTTCCGGGGCTCTGTGATCGCGCCCGGAAGGCTGGGCATCCGGGCCGGTTCCGGTATAAACGCGGTGTTCCCCCCGGATGAACCGAGTCGGGCGCGGGTCTCCCCGCTCCGCAGCGGATTCGCGTTCCGGCTCCGGTTCTCAAGATCCCGAATCCTTCATGCGCCATGCCGTCTACGGCTTGCCGCCGGTGGACCTCGCCGAGGTCCCCGGCGATGCCGTCCAGCTTTCCCCGTTGATCCCCGGCGCCGCCCGGCTGGAGGATCTGCCCGAGAACAGCCTCGACACGGCGACCGTGCTGGCGCCACCCGGAACGGTCGAGCGCCGCTACGTGCTGGCCCAATTGCTGCGGGCCCTGGGCCCCGGCGGCCGCATGGTCGCCCTGGCCCCGAAGGACCGGGGCGGCACGCGCCTCGCCAAGGAACTGACGACGTTCGGCTGCGCCGCCGCCGACCAGCCGCGCCGGCATCACCGGATCTGCACGGCCGAGCGCCCGCAGGTTCCGGCCGGCCTCGCGGAGGCGATCGACGAGGGCGGTCCGCGCCACGTCGACAATCTCGCTCTGTGCACGCAGCCCGGGATCTTCTCCTGGGACCGGCTCGATGCCGGCACGGCGCTGCTCCTGGCGAACCTGCCGAGCCTGAAGGGCCGCGGCGCCGATTTCGGCTGCGGTCTCGGGATCCTGTCCCGGGCGCTGCTCGGATCCGACGCGGTGACCGCTCTGACGCTGGTGGAGATCGATCGCCGGGCCGTCGAGATGGCGCGCCGCAACGTCGCCGACCCGCGGGCCACGATCCACTGGGCGGATATCCGCACCCCCGGCGTGGTGCCGGACGGTCTCGATTTCGTCGTGACCAACCCGCCGTTCCACGAGGGCGGAGCCGAGGACCCGTCTCTCGGCCGGGCCTTCATTGCCCGGGCCGCCGAGGTGCTGCGGCCGGGCGGCGCGTTCTGGCTCGTGGCCAACGCGCACCTGCCCTACGAGGCGACCCTGCGCGAGTCGTTCCGGGCCGTCACCGTCGCCGTGCAGGCGAATGGCTTCCGGGTCTACGAGGCCCGCCGGTGAGCGCGGCGAAATCCGTCCGGCTCGACAAGCTCCTCGCCAATCTTGGCTACGGCTCGCGGCGCGAGATCCAGGGCCTCGCCCGCGCCGGCGCGATCCGTCTGGACGGCGTCGAGTTGGAGGATGCCGGCGATCGCATTGCCCTCGATCCGGACCTTCCGGACCGCCTGACGATCGACGGCGCGCCCCTCGATCCTTTGCCGGGCCTGTGCCTGATGCTGCACAAGCCGCTGGGCGTCACCTGCTCGCACAAGGAGGCCGGTCCGCTGGTCTACGGGCTTCTGCCCGAGCGCTGGCGCCGCCGCGACCCGCCGCTCTCCACCGTCGGCCGGCTCGACAAGGAGACGTCGGGGCTGCTGCTGCTTACCGACGACGGGGCGCTGCTGCACCGGATCATCAGCCCGAAGGCCCAGGTGGCGAAGCGTTACCGGGTTACGCTCGACCGGCCGCTGACGGGCAGCGAGGCGGCGGTGTTTGCCGCGGGGACGCTGATGCTGGAGGGCGAGGAGCGCCCGCTGCTGCCGGTGCGGCTCGACGTCGAGGATGCCACACGCTGCGCCGTGACGCTGACGGAAGGCCGCTACCATCAGGTCCGCCGGATGTTCGCCGCGGTCGGCAACCACGTCGCGGCGCTGCACCGGGATCGGGTCGGAGGGCTCGATCTGCCGGAGGATCTGGCGGCTGGAGCCTATCGCGTCATGAGCCAGGAGGCCGTCGCGCGCGTGTTCGCCGCATCCTGACGGCCTGGGTCTACGGGCTGGCCGGGGGGACTGCCCGATCCTGCTGCGCCTTCCGCGCTAGACGTTGAAGTCCGTCGAACAGGTGCTCCAGCCCGTTCGCGGATGGCGCTGGATCTGCGCCTTCGCCGGGTGGGGCATTCGACAGATCGATGAGGTAATCCATCAGGTACTCGCCCAGCCGCCGATAGCTCTCGAAATCACTCTCGGTGAAGAACTGGTTCAGGGTGCTCTCGTGCGGGAAGCTCGTCTTCCGCTTCTGCATCGCCAGCAATTCCACCGGCGCATCCGGCGGCAGCCACGCCTTCAGGTAGATCAAGCGGCCCGTCTGCGGCGATTCATCCTCCGCCGTCTTCCGGTAGAGAATCTCCGCGAAGGCCCCCTGGGCCTCCAGCTTGGCGTCGCCGACACGGATCGGCGGGAGGAAGGTGATCTCCGCGCCTAGGTCGATGCGCGCGTACTCGATGCTCCGGGTGAGATCTTCGTAGGCGTAATGCTGGTCCTGCCCGGCATCGATGGCGAGGATCATGCCGCAGCGTCGGCGCAGCATTTCGTAGATACCGAGATTGTCGAAATGGCCGCCGTCCGAGAGGTAGACGTACGGACGCTTGAGGCTGGCGAGACCCAGCAGGTCGTAGAGCAGAACCCCGACGGCGTTGCGTGGGCCGGCGCGGCCGAGAAGCTTCGGGGCGTTGACGACGGCCGGGTTCGGAAGCCACGCCCCCAGCCGGACATTGAACAGCGTCATCACGCTCGCGATCAGGGTCGTCGAGTGGTAGCCCATATTGGGGCTCGCGGCGGCGCCGGAGATCGTGATCGCTGTTCCGAGGCTGATGCCTTTGCGCTCATCGAGCAGGCCGGTCTGCTTCTCGTCGCCGGCATATTTGTCGCTGCGCACATAGGCGCCCTTCGGGTCCGCCATGTTCCGTTTCAGATCGAGCGCCGCGGAGCCGCAGCGCAGCGGCGTGATCGTGAACGACACCGCCTTGCGCTCGGCCCGCGCCGGATCCTCACCGACCGTGCTGTTGAGGGCAACGTTGATGACCGGAAACAGGCGGTTACCGCCTGACGGCCGGTCGAAGGCGTCCGCCATGCGCAGGTTGTCGGCCGGATCGAAGCCCGTGAAACTGTCCGGATGCCGGCTCTCGGGCTTGCGGGCCGCACCCAGGAAGGCGCGCGTCAGACGGTTGCGGTAGACCGCGTGCATCGAGAAGCGGTTGAGGTTGATCGCGAGGCCGAGGCCCCAGGCGAGTCCGGCGCAGGCCGCAGCGACGGCAAAGGAGAGGACGGAGATCCCGAATATTCCGGGCTCAGCCGGAGCGGTGATCCGGGCTGCCGTCGCTCCGATCAGGATCGCCATGCCGTGGCCGATCAGCGCGAACAGGGTGGCTCCGAACACGATGACGGCGACGTTGGCGATCGCGGCAAGCGGCAGTTGAAGCCCGGGCGCGGGGCCGCCGACGGTGCGCGGCGTGAAGACCGTCGCGGCGCTTCGCCCGATCCAGGCCACGAGGCCCCCCGAAGCCAGACCGCCTCCGGCCAGCGCCTTGAATGCGCCGCCACTGAGCAGCGCGAGCCCGGCGCCGCCGACCACCACGACGGCGCCGCCCGCGGTGCCGGCCAGGATGACGAGGAGTTTGGCGCCGCTCATGCGGGCGAGCCATTCTCGATCGAGGTCGCCGCGGATCCGCTTATGGCGCAACGCGACGAACACCGTCGTTCGCAGTGTCTCCGCCACACCGACCCAGAGCGGGCCCGCAATGGCGAGCCAGAACAGGCCACCGTCCCGCGCTAGGGCGATGCCCGCCCAAAGGAACGCGCAGGACAGCGCGGAGCCGGCCAGCCAGGGAAGGAAGCCTTGCGCGAGCACGGTGAGATGCTTTTTGCGCGGGTCGATGGGTTTCCCGTTCCGCGTAATCGGCGCGTAGCGCCGTCGCGCGACAAGGAGATACGCAATGAGGTAGGCCAGGACGCACGCACCGGCACTCGAGACCGGTAGCCGCCACAGATCGGCGGCGGAGGGGTAGCCGGGGCGCGTGGGCCGTGCGCAGGCCGTTGTTGAGACCGCTGCGCCGCAGGATCGGCCGTCCGCCGCAATCGACGAGTCCCTGGCGGCGATCCGCAAGGCTTCGCGCACCACCGCGGTCAGCGGCGCCTGGCCGTCTGCCCGCGGGCACGCCGCCGGCGTGCTGGCGGGGCACGCCACGTCCGGCCACGTGCCGAACACGGTCTGCGCGTGCCGGATCTGTGCAGGTGGCAGGACGGTGTCGGCGACCATCAGCGGGACCAGCACGCACCAGGCCAGCATCGGCACAACGACCACCGCGAGAATCTTCTGCCACGGTATGCCGTAAGGGCCCTCTTTCGGGGGGCTCGCCTCCGGGTCGGGATGATAGTGGCTCGGCAGGTAGAGGATTGAAGCCGCCGCGCCTGAGATCAGACCGAGGAAGGCGACCAGCGCGACCAGCATCTTGATCGGACTATCCACCGGGACCCCGATCATGGCCGCCGTCAGGGCGAAATGACCGAGGGGCAGGCTCGCCACCGCGCTGAAGATCGGCAGGAAGATGAGCCAATTGACCAGCGTATTGCGGATCCACAGCAGGATACCCGCCAGGGTATCGAGCGACAGCAGGCCCGCCTGCGGCGCCAGGAAGCGGGTATAGCGGCGCAGCTGCCGCACCGGTGCCGCCTCGCCTTCATGAGCGCGTTTGCCGATCGTCCGCGTGATCGCGGGGATGACCCGCTGCGCCCTGTCCTGATCGGCGATGAACCGCGTCAACCAGGATCCGATATATCCGCCTCCCGAGACGGTGGAGAGATAATGGACGTTCTGGAGCAGCGCGTGCTTCCGATCCGCCAACGAACGCAGGACGCCCAGACACAGAGCGGCGCTGCGCACGCCACCGCCCGATAGGCAGAGGGCCGCCGGCTGGGTGTCTCCGTCGAGGCCGAGCGCTTGCTGTTCTTCGGCGAAGGCTGTCTTCCAGTCGACGCGCAGCTCGCGTGATTTCTCCTCCGATGCCCCCGCAGGATTGACCGACGCCATCGTTGACGATCTCCCCGACAAGCCGCGGACCAGCGGCGCGCATGGTTCCGTCGCACCGCGCCGGCCCATCGAGCGACGGGCGGCGCGTCGA
Organism: Methylobacterium sp. FW102-HT35C08; assembly: GCF_058790235.1. Taxonomy (NCBI): domain Bacteria; kingdom Pseudomonadati; phylum Pseudomonadota; class Alphaproteobacteria; order Hyphomicrobiales; family Methylobacteriaceae; genus Methylobacterium; species Methylobacterium sp. FW102-HT35C08. The sequence continues at coordinate 6,025,785 of NZ_JBYTCL010000002.1, forward strand.
AATTCAATCTATCAGCTTCAAATTAATCGTATTTGATTCAGAATTGCCAATCTTATCCAACAAATACAATATAGATCACAAATGATTGCTGGCGCAAGACGATGTCCGGACGCCGACGGGCGTGGTGCCGCTGGACGGCGGCGCTCGATCGAACGGACGCGGAGATCCTTTCGAGGCGGAGTCCGCGGCTGCTCTCGCCGGCCGGATCGCACCGGACAGACTTGCTGCGGGGCGCACACTCTGCTAAGCGCCCGCCTATCCCACACGCGGAGCCGGCCTCATGCCTGAATGAGGCGTTTCCGGTGGTCGTCCGAGCATTCGGGCGGCCGCATCCCTCCGCGGCGGATTTAACCGGAGAGCACAAAAGACATGGCCGTCGATTTCTCTATGCGTCAGCTCCTCGAGGCGGGCGCCCATTTCGGTCACCAGTCCCACCGCTGGAACCCGAAGATGCAGCCGTACATCTTCGGCACGCGCAACAACATCCACATCATCGACCTCGCCCAGACCGTGCCGGCGCTGCACACGGCGCTGCAGGCGGTGAGCGACACCGTCGCCAAGGGCGGCCGCGTGCTGTTCGTCGGCACGAAGCGCCAGGCGGCCGACACGATTGCCGAGGCGGCCAAGCGTTCGGCCCAGTACTACGTCAACTCCCGCTGGCTGGGCGGCATGCTCACCAACTGGAAGACCATCTCGGGCTCGATCTCGCGCCTGCGCAAGGTCACCGAGACGCTGGAGACCGGCGGCCCGGGCCTGACCAAGAAGGAGCGCCTGATGCTCTCCCGTGAGAAGGAGAAGCTCGAGAAGGCGCTCGGCGGCATCAAGGACATGGGCGGCGTGCCCGACCTGCTGTTCGTGATCGACACCAACAAGGAGCAGCTGGCGATCAAGGAGGCGAACCGCCTCGGCATCCCGGTGGCCGCCATCGTCGACACCAACTGCAACCCGGACGGCATCACCCACATCGTCCCGGCCAACGACGACGCCGGCCGCGCGATCGCGCTGTACTGCGACCTGATCGCCAAGGCCGCCATCGACGGCATCTCGCGCGCCCAGGGCTCGTCGGGCATGGATCTCGGCGCCTCCGAGGAGCCGATGGCCGAGGAGCTGCCGGCCAACGACGACGCGGCCGTCTCGGTCGAGTCCGACGCCCTCGACCCGGCCGACGTGGCGATGCTCGCCGAGACGACCGAGCATTTCGAGCTGCTCGCCGCCCCGCGCGGCGCGCCGGACGACCTGACCAAGCTCAACGGCGCCGGCCCGCAGATCGTGCAGAAGCTGAACGATGCCGGCATCTACCATTACTGGCAGCTCGCCGCGATGACCCCCGAGGACGTCGCCAAGGTCGATGCCGACCTGAAGCTCAACGGCCGCATCGACCGCGATTCGTGGGTTTCGCAGGCCCGCGGCTTCGTCGAGGCCGCCGCCGCGGCCTGATCTATCGGGACTCCGCGACGGCCCCGTCATCGGGCCGTCGCGGTTCCAGGCATACCGGGCCCGGCCGCTCACCCGCGCGCCGGGCCTCTCTCATCCAGACCACACGAAAGGGATCGCCATGGCCAACATCACCGCCGCGATGGTGAAGGAGCTCCGGGAGAAGACCGGCGCCGGCATGATGGATTGCAAGGGCGCGCTCAACGAGACGCAGGGCGACATCGAGGCCGCCGTCGATTGGCTGCGCAAGAAGGGTCTCGCCAAGGCCGCCAAGAAGGCCGGCCGCGTCGCCGCCGAGGGCCTGGTCGCCGTCGAGTCCGCCGGCCATCACGCCGCGGTGGTCGAGGTGAACTCCGAGACCGACTTCGTCGCCCGCAACGATGCCTTCCAGGCCTTCGCCCGCGAGGCCGCCAAGATCGCCCTGAACACCGACGGCACGCTGGAGGGCCTCCAGGCCGCCCACTTCCCGGGCGCCACCGAGACCGTCTCCGAGAAGCTGCAGGCCCTGATCGCCACGATCGGCGAGAACATGAACCTGCGTCGGGTCACCAAGCTCGAGGTCAAGAAGGGCGTTATCGCCTCCTACGTGCACAACCAGATCTCCGAGGGCCTCGGCAAGATCGGCGTGCTCGTGGCTCTGGAATCCGAGGGTGACGTCGACGCTCTGTCGGCGCTCGGCCGTCAGATCGCCATGCACGTCGCGGCGACCAATCCGGTGGCGCTGGACGCCTCGGGCGTCGATGCCGCCACGGTGGAGCGCGAGTCGAACATCCTGCGCGAGAAGAACGCCGGCAAGCCGGACCACGTCCTCGCCAAGATCATCGAGAGCGGCCTGAAGAGCTACTACAAGGAGGTCACCCTCCTGGATCAGCCCTTCGTGCACGACGGCTCGAAGACGGTGAGCCAGGTTCTCAAGGAGGCCGGCTCCAAGGTCGGTGGCCCTGTGACCCTGACGGGCTTCGTCCGCTACGCGCTCGGCGAGGGCATCGAGAAGGAAGACGGGCCGGACTTCGCCACCGAGGTTGCGCAGCAGGCCGGCCGCGCCTGATCGCACCGGCCTCGTGTGATTTGAGCCCCGTCCGGCGCGAGCCGGGCGGGGCTTCGTTTTTTCGCAGGCCGGATCGTGTTCCACGCCGGATCGTGTTGCGGCGCACACGCCATTCTGCCGCGCTGCGCTAGGTTCTACGCATGGCTTTGAAATCCTTCTCCTACCTCATGATCGGCGTGTTCGCGTCCGGTCTTGCAATGACCGTCCTCGGCGCCGTCGGCGTTCTGGTCGGCAGCTGAAAACGGGCGCCGGCCTGCCCTCAATCAGGCCGGCGCCTCGCTCGCGCACGAATGAATCGTGAGGCATCCGCGCGTGTGTCGGTGCCGATTTCGCTGGGACGCCCTACCCGGATCCGCCGCAACCCCTCGACGCGGCTCCCGCGCCTGACGTAGAAGCCTCCCGGCTTGCCCGATACGGGATGGAGCCGGGAGACCCGATGCCGGATACGACGCCGTTTCGCCGGATCTTGCTGAAGCTGTCAGGCGAGGCACTGGCCGCCCCGGACGGCTATTGGCTGCATCCCCCGACCCTGGCGGGGTTGGCCGAGGACATCGCCCGCACGATCGAGGCGGGCGCCGAGATCGCCATCGTTGTCGGCGGCGGCAACATGATCCGTGGGGCCCGGATCTCGGCGGCCGGCTGGATCGACCGGGCGACCGGCGACTCGCTCGGCATGATGGCCACCGTCATGAACTCTCTGGCCATCGAGACCGCGCTGAACGCCGCGGGTGTTCAGGCCCGCACCATGTCGGCAGTCTCCATGCCGACCATCTGCGAGACCTACGCCCGTCAGCCAGCTCTGCATCACCTCGACAAGGGTCAGGTGGTCGTCCTGGCGGGCGGCACCGGCAATCCGTTCTTCACCACCGACACCGCCGCCGTCCTGCGCGCCGCCGAGCTCCGCTGCGATGCCGTGCTCAAGGCGACGCAGGTCGATGGAGTCTATTCGGCCGATCCCAAGACGGACCCGAGCGCGACCCGCTACGACCGCATCACCCATGACGAAGCGATCGCCCGCGACCTCAAGGTGATGGACACCGCCGCCTTCGCGCTCGCCCGCGAGAGCAAGCTGTCGATACTCGTCGGCTCGCTGCACCCGCCGAGTTCGATCGCCGCGATCCTATCGGGTGAAGCGCCTTCCACCCTCGTGGCGCCCTGACGGAGCCGTCTGTCCGGCGGCGTTCCGGGGCCGGCAGCCCACATCGTCATACCGAGGCCGCGCGCGGCGCCCGGGATCCGGACGCGCCGGTAGGCAAGAGCAAGGCACCGTCCGGGGTTCTGGTTTCCGGGCTCGCCGCCGGGGCCCCGAAATGACGGCACACGTTGCACCTGCCCGTTCCACCGGCCCCGACGGGCTTGGGTGTGATCCGACCGGAAGACGGTTTGCGGCCCTGAAAAAATTCGTCCATTGAGGCCGCGACTGCCCGCGCCGGGCTCAAGACCACGTCAGACGTCTCGGGACGACCCTCATGGCCACACCGGAATTCGATCTCAACGACATCAAGCGCCGCATGCAGGGCGCTGTGTCTTCTCTCTCGAAGGATCTCGGCTCGCTGCGCACCGGGCGCGCCACGCCGTCACTCCTCGACCCGATCCAGGTCGACGCCTACGGCTCGATGATGCCGATGGCCCAGGTCGCCACGGTCAGCGTTCCGGAGCCGCGGCTCCTGTCGATCTCGGTCTGGGACCGCAGCATGGTCACGGCCGTCGAGAAGGCGATCCGCGAATCCGACCTCGGCCTCAACCCGCAGACCGAGGGGCAGACCATCCGGCTCCGCATCCCCGAGATGAACGAGCAGCGCCGCAAGGAGATGGTCAAGGTCGCCCACAAGTACACCGAGGAGGCCCGCGTCGCCGTGCGCCACGTGCGCCGGGACGGCCTCGACCACCTCAAGAAGCTCCTGAAGGACAGCGCCATCTCGGAGGATGACGAGAAGCGTCAGGCCACCGACGTTCAGAAGGCGACCGACCAATACATCGCCGAGATCGACGGCGTGCTGGCCTCCAAGGAGAAGGAGATCATGCAGGTCTGAGGCGAAGGGCGGGACGCGCGTGACCTCCGCCGCCGCACCGGCCGCGCGTCCCTCGGGGCGGCGCGAGCTGTGGCTGCGCGTCGCCTCGGGCCTCGTGCTCGGGGCCGGCGTGCTGGCCGCTTTGGTCTATGGCGGCTGGCCCTTCGCGGGGATCTGGCTCGCCGCTGGTATCGTGGGCTACGCCGAGTGGATGGTGATGAGCCGCACCGAGCCCCGCGAGGTGCTGATCGCGCTGGGCGCGGCGACGCTCGGCGCGCTGCTGTTGTGCCAGCGCGGCGGCGCCCCAACGCCGGCCTGCCTCGCGGTCCTGCTGCTGGGTGCCGCGGCCTGCGCGACGGTGGCCCGGACCGGCCGGGGGCGGCTCCGTGCCTTCCTCGGCGTGCTCGGCGCGGCGGCGATCGCCGCGGTGCCGGTGGCCCTCCGCGACGATCCCGCCATCGGCCTGGTCGGACCGGCCTGGATGTTCGCGGTGGTCTGGTCCACCGACATCGCGGCCTACTTTGCCGGCCGGAAGATCGGCGGCCCCAAGCTGATGCCCCGGGTCTCGCCCAACAAGACATGGTCGGGCGCCCTCGGCGGCCTCTTCGGCGCGGTCGCGGCCGGGACGCTGGTCCCGGTGGTTGCCGACCTCGCGGGAATGACCCTGCCCAGTGCCGCCTCCCTGCCGGTGGTGGCGGGCGTGAGCGCGCTGGCCTCCGTCCTCAGTCAGGCGGGGGACCTGATCGAATCCGGTCTCAAGCGCCATTACGGCGTCAAGGATTCGGGCAAGATCATCCCGGGCCATGGCGGCGTCATGGACCGGCTCGATGGATTCTTTGCGGTCGCTCTGCTGGCGGCTGTCTATCTCGCCCTGCGCGGGGGCGGTCTGATCACGTGACGATGAGGGAGTTGAACCCGTGACCCAGATCGTCAGCGTCTTCGGCGCCACCGGCTCGATCGGCCGCTCGACCGCCGACCTGCTGGCCCAGCATGCCGACCGGTTCCGCGTCGGTGCCCTGGTCGGCGGCAAAGATCCCGTCGCGCTGGCCAAGGTCGCCCGCGAGCTGAACGCCTCGTTCGCGGCGCTGGCCGACGAATCCGCCGGCCCTGCGCTCGCCGAGGCCCTGTCGGGCTCCGGCATCCCGAGCGGAGCGGGGGAGGGGGCCGTCATGGAGGCCGTCGCCCGGGACGCCGATATCGTCGTTGCGGCGGTGAGCGGGGCGGCCGGGCTGAAATCGACCCACGCGGCGCTCCGCCTCGGCCGCAAGGTCGCGCTGGCCAACAAGGAAAGCTTGGTCTGCGCCGGCGACGCCTTCATGCGCGACGCTGCGCGCTATGGCGCCACGATCCTGCCGATGGACTCCGAGCACGACGCCCTGAGCCAGGCGCTCGCCGGCCGGCCGCTCGCCGACGTCCGCACCATGATGATCACGGCCTCGGGCGGCCCGTTCCGCACCTGGACCCGCGAGCGGATTGCCGCCGCCTCCGCGGCCGAGGCCGCTGCCCATCCGACGTGGTCGATGGGCATGAAGATCAACATCGATTCGGCGAGCCTGATGAACAAGGGCCTCGAGCTGATCGAGGCGCACCACCTGTTCGGCATCGAGCCCGAGCGCCTGGACGTCGTGGTGCACCCGCAATCGGTGATCCACGGCATGGTCTACTGGCTCGACGGCGCCGTGACCGCCGAGCTGGCGCTGCCCGACATGCGCGTGCCGATCTCGCACTGTCTCGGCCTCGGCGACCGCCTGGCCATCGAGCGGGGTCGGCCCCTCGACCTTGTGAAGCTCGGATCGCTCACCTTCGAGGCGGCGGACGAGGCGCGCTTTCCCTGTCTGCGGATCGCCCGTGCGGCGCTGGCGGCGGGCGGTGCGGCGCCGACCGTGATGAACGCGGCCAACGAGATCGCGGTGGCGGCCTTCATCGCCGGCCGGATCGGCTTCTACGGGATCAGCGATCTCGTCGAGCGCGCCTGCACCCACTTCGCCGGGCAGTACAGATCAGCGCCGGCCGACGTCGACGAGGCGCTCGCCATCGACGCCCATGTCCGCGTCTGGAGCGCCGAGGCGCTGCCGGAGCTGCGCGCGGCAGGCTGAACCCCGTCTTCGCGGGCGCAGCCAAGCCAAGACGGTCGCCGCCGGAGCCGCGCTTCAGCGCTCCGGCCCATAGCCGGCCAGGAACATCCGAACCGCCTCGTCGACCTGATGGCGCATCTGGGCCGCGTCGGCGATGCCGCCGGCCCCGAACAGCAGCCGAGTCAGAAGGCCCGCCTGGCACAAGTGCAGGAAGTGACGGGCCGCGAGTTCGGTATCGGCGATCCGCAGCCGGCCGGCCGCGACCTGCGCATCGAGATAGCCTGACAGGCGCTCGACGCCGCAGGCCGGGCCGGCCTCGTAGAAGGCCAACCCGAAACGCGGGAACTTCTCGCAGGCGCCGATCACCATCCGAACCACCAAGACGTGCTCCGGACGGCACATCTCGGTCAGGAAGCTGGTGCCGAGCCGCGCCAGCACGCCCGGCACGTCCGGATCTCCGGCATCCAGGGTGAAGAGCGCCTCGGCGAGGCTGGTCTTCTCCTGGATGATCAGCGCCTCGAACAGGTCTTCCTTGTTCTCGAAGTAGACGTAGAGCGTGCCCTTGGAGACACCGGCCGCCCGGGCGATCTCACCCATGCTGGCGCCGTCGAAACCCGCCGACAGGAACACCGTCCGCGCGCCGTCGAGGATCTGCCGCCGCTTGTCGCCTTCGTGCTGGGCCTGACTCCGCTCCAGCACCGCACCCTGTGCCATCGTTCCGCTCCGCGTCCGAGACGCCGCCACGCTTGACCGAACCGTTCGGTCAACATAATCTGCGGCGTCTTCCGAGGCGCGTCAAGACGCGTCCTCCTCATTGACCGAACGGTTCGGTCAGTCATCTTGAGGCGCTGAGATGTCCCTTCGCGAGGACGCCGATCGGCCCACTTCCGGTATCGAGAGCCCTGCCGAGACCGGCTCGGACGAGCGCGCGGAGCATGCGGCGCCCCGTGTGCCGGCTTCCACGGCGGCTGCGCCGGCAAGCCCGGTGGCGCCTTCGGACGCGCCGAGGCGCAAGCGGCCCCTCAGGAGGCTCGTCCTGCTTGGATTCCTGGCCGCCGCACTCACGGGCGGTGCCTACCAGGGCTGGCAATGGTGGACCGTCGGGCGTTTCTTCGTGGCCACCGATGACGCTTACGTGCAGGCCGATATCTCGGTGCTGGCCGCAAAGGTGCCGGGCTATCTCGAAGCGGTCCCGGTGGTGAACGGACTGTCGGTGAAGAAGGGCGCCGTCATCGCCAAGCTCGACGACGGCGATTACCGCCTCGCGCTCCAGGCCGCACAGGACAAGCTCGCGACCCAGGAGAGCACGATCGCGCGAATCGGTCGGCAGGCCGAGGCGGCGCAGGCGCAGGTCGCCCAGGCCGCCGCGCAGCTCGACGCGACCCGTGCCGACGCCGTCCGCGCCCAGACCGACTTCACCCGGGCGACGCAGATGCAGGCGGATTACGTCGCCAAGTCCCGCATCGACCAGACCCGCGCCGACCGCGACCGGACCGAGGCTTCGGTCAAGGCCATGGAGGCCGGCCTCGTCGCGGCCCGGGCCAATGTCGACGTTCTGCAGGCGCAGAAGCGCGAGGCGGAGAGCCTCGCGGCGGAGCTGCGCACCGCCGTCGACCGGGCCCGGCGCGACCTCGACTTCACGGTGATCCGCGCACCGTTCGACGGCGTGGTCGGCAACAAGGCCGTCGAGGCGGGTGCCTACGTGTCGCCGGGTACCCGGATCGCCGCCCTCGTGCCGCTCCAGAGTGTGCGGATCGACGCGAACTTCAAGGAGACGCAGGTTCAGCGCATGCGTCCCGGCCAGCCGGTCACGGTCACGGTCGACGCCTATCCGGACCGCGAGATCCACGCCGTGGTCGAGTCGTTCTCGCCCGCCTCCGGCTCGGTGTTCAGCCTGCTGCCGCCCGACAATGCGACGGGCAACTTCACCAAGATCGTCCAGCGCCTGCCCGTGCGGGTGCGCGTGCCGGAGGACGTCGCCCGCGAGGGGCTGCTGCGGCCGGGCCTGTCGGCGGTGGTGCGGGTCGATACCCGCGCCGGTGGGGACCGATCCGTGCTGGACCGGGCCGCCGGCGACCGGCCGGTCAGCACCGCGAGCCGCTGAGGTAGGCCGTGGCCGCCACCGCCGCCATCCCCGCGGGCGCGCCGGCGCGCGCCGCCGAGCCGCCGCTGGACCGCCGCCGCATGGTGGCGTTCCTCTGCATGGTCTTCGGGATGTTCATGGCGATCCTGGACATCCAGATCGTCTCGGCCTCCCTCAACGAGATCCAGGCCGGCCTCTCGGCCTCGGGCGACGAGATCCCCTGGGTTCAGACCAGCTACCTCGTCGCCGAGGTGATCTCGATTCCGCTCTCCGGCACCCTGTCGCGGGTGCTCTCGACGCGCTGGATGTTCGCGATCTCGGCCGGCGGCTTCACCGCCATGAGCCTGATGTGCGCCACCTCCTCGTCGATCGGCGAGATGATCGTCTGGCGGGCCGCCCAGGGCTTCATCGGCGGTGGCATGATCCCCACCGTCTTCGCCGCGGCCTTCACGATCTTCCCGCCCTCCAAGCGGACCATCGTCTCGCCGATGATCGGCCTCGTGGCGACGCTGGCGCCGACGATCGGCCCGACGGTGGGCGGCTATCTCACCGACCTGATGTCCTGGCACTGGCTGTTCCTGATCAACGTCGTGCCGGGCATCTTCGTGACGGTCTCGACCTGGATCCTGGTCGATTTCGACGAGCCCAATTACGGCCTGATCAAATCGTTCGATTGGGCCGGGCTCGCCTTCATGGCCGGGTTTCTCGGCTGCCTCGAATACGTTCTGGAAGAAGGCCCGAACCACGACTGGTTGCAGGACGAGGCGGTCTTCACCTGCGCGGTGATCTGCGGAACCTCGGCGCTGCTGTTCTTCTGGCGGGTGTTCACCGCCAAGCAGCCGATCGTCGACCTGCGCGCCTTCTCGGACCGGAATTTCGCCAGCGGCTGCGTCGCCAGCTTCGTGCTGGGCATCGGCCTCTACGGGCTGACCTACATCTACCCGGTCTATCTCGCCCGGGTCCGCGGCTACTCGGCGCTGATGATCGGCGAGACCATGTTCGTTTCCGGCCTGTGCATGTTCGCGACGGCGCCGATCGCGGGCCGCCTGTCCGGCAAGGTCGATCCGCGCCTCATGATGGGGCTCGGCTTCGTCGGCTTCGCCTGCGGTACCTGGATCGTCACCGGTCTCACCAAGGACTGGGACTTCTACGAGCTGCTGCTGCCGCAGATCCTGCGCGGCTGCTCGCTGATGCTGTGCATGATCCCGATCAACAACATTGCGCTTGGCACGCTGCCGCCGGTGCGCATGAAGAACGCGTCGGGCCTGTTCAACCTGATGCGCAATCTCGGCGGCGCGGTCGGCCTCGCGCTGATAAACACGATCCTCAACGACCGCTGGGACCTCCATCTCACCCGGCTTCACGAGCGCTTCACCTGGGCGAACACGGCCGCGCTGGAGCGCCTCGACACGTTGCAGCGCGGCTTCGATTCCTACGGCAGCGCCGCGCCCGGCATGGCGCTGCAGGCGATGACCAACACGGTGCGGATCCAGGGTCTGGTGATGGCCTTCGAGGACGTGTTCCTCGCGCTCACGGCGTTGTTCCTGGCGATCGCCTGCGCCGTGCCGCTGATCCGCCGCCCGAACGCCGCGGCGGGCGGGGGCGGCGGCCACTGACGCTCCCGCCCGGCAGGCGCGATCGGAGCGTGCGGAATCGGACGGCGCGTGCGACCTTCGGCAGCCTGCGCGCAGGATTGCGTTGGCAGGGGGCGGCCCCGATCTGCTAGAACGGTTCGATGCCTGGCCCGAGAAGCCGGCGCGAAGACGGCCAGGGAACGGCTTATGGACTTCCTCAACGCGATGACCGGCACCGCCGGCGGCTTCTTCGGCGCCGTGATCCCGTTCCTGTTCGTGCTCACCGTCGTGGTGTTCGTGCACGAGATGGGCCACTTCCTGGTCGGACGTTGGTGCGGGGTCGGCGTGCACGCCTTCTCGCTCGGCTTCGGCCCGGAGCTGTTCGGCTTCAACGACCGCCGCGGCACCCGCTGGAAGCTCTGCGCGATCCCGCTGGGCGGCTACGTCAAGTTCCACGGCGACGTGAACGGGGCGAGCATGCCCGATCCCGAGGCGGTCGCCCGGATGAGCCCGCAGGAGCGGGCGATCAGCTTCCCGACCCAGCCGGTATCCAAGCGCGCCGCGATCGTCGCCGCCGGGCCGGTGGCGAACTTCATCCTGGCGATACTGCTCTTCGCCGGCGCGATCTGGCTCGGCGGCCGCTACGAGCTGCCCGCTCGGGTCTCGTCGGTCGAGCCCGGCAGCGTCGCCGCCCAGGCCGGCTTCCAGCCGGGTGACGTGATCACCGCCATCGACGGCGAGAAGATCGGCGACTTCAACGCCATGTACCGGACGGTGACCGGCAGCGCCGGGACGCCGCTGACCTTCACGGTCGAGCGCAACGATCAGCCGATCACCATCCAGGCGACGCCGGCCACCTTCGAGGACAAGACGCCGTTCGGCCGCCACCGGATCGGTCGCCTCGGCATCCGCTCGCCTGCCGGCTCGGAAGCCCGGCTGGTCCGCTACGGGGCGCTCGATTCACTCGATCTCGGGGTGCGCGAGACCTACTTCGTCGTCGAGCGCACCTTCTCGTATCTCAGCAAGCTCGCCACCGGCCGCGAATCCGCCGACCAGCTCTCCGGCCCGATCGGCATCGCCCGCGTTTCCGGCGAGGTCGCCAAGACCGGCGGCGTCGGCGGCCTCGTCGGTCTGATCGCGCTGCTCTCCGTCTCGATCGGCCTCCTGAACCTCTTCCCGGTGCCGCTGCTCGATGGCGGCCACCTGCTGTTTTACGCCTTCGAGGTGGTGCGCGGCCGCCCGCTGAGCGAGCGCGCCCAGGAGATCGGCTTCCGCATCGGCCTCGCCCTGGTCCTGATGCTGATGCTGTTCGCGGCCTGGAACGACATCCTCAACCTCGGCGCGTCCTGGCGGAACACCTGACGCGCCGCCGCCTCGAGCGGTCGCGCTGGGTATGCTGTCCGTGGTGCACGGGAAAGGATGCCTCATTCCCGCCGCGATCTCGCCGGGAGACCGCCCTGAACAGGCCCTCGCGCGGGTCGAAATCTCGGTTAATGCTGCGTTTGCAGGGGCGACGACGGGTCTGAAAAGGCTCGTCGTCGCAAGCGTTTACGGGTCGTTTACCACGATCTGCGGTTTGCCCACAGGCTGACCGCACCGTTAAGTGGCGCGAAGGCCACGACCCCCCAAAATCCCCTGACGATGGCCTCCCGCGCGTTTGCTTGGCAGGGGAATCCCGCTAAGAGCTACGCTTGGACCGAAGCCACGCTTGGACCAGGTGACGGGACGACCGGTCAACGGTCGCCTGAGACGGGCTAACCCCCGCGACCAGAACAGAAACGGGCGATTGCATGATGTCGTTGACGGGGAAGCGCCGACGCAAGTCGGTGCGGAGAACCATCGTCCTAGTCACCGCGGGTCTTGGCGTTGTCCTGAGCGGAGCCGCTCAGGCGCAGCAGATCGTCGTCCAGGGCAACCAGCGCGTCGATGCAGATACGATCCGGTCGTACGTGACCGGAACGGCCTCCGGCTCGGCCGAGGAGGCCCGCCGCAACCTGCTGGCGAGCGGCATGTTCTCGGACGTGAAGGTCGCCCAGTCGGGCGGGCGCACGGTGGTGACCGTCCGCGAGAACAACCTGATCAACCGGGTGGTCTTCGAGGGCAACAAGAAGGTCGAGAAGGCGACCCTCGAGGGGATCGTCGAGGCCAAGGCCCGCGGTCCTTACAGCGAGGCGATCATCAACGCCGACCTCGCCCGCATCCGCGACGTCTACAAGCGCTTCGGCCGCGGCACCGCCAAGGTCACCTACCGCACGGTCGATCTGCCCAACGGCCGCGTCGACGTGATCTACCAGATCGACGAAGGCGATAAGACCGGCATCATCTCGATCAACTTCGTCGGCAACAACGCCTATTCGGAGCGGACGCTGAAGGGGCTGATGAGCTCCTCGGAGATGAACTTCCTGTCGTTCATCAAGACCTCCGACGTCTACGATCCCGACCGCATCACCAACGACCTCGATCAGGTCCGCCGCTACTACCTGAAGAACGGCTACGCCGACTTCCAGGTGGTCAGCGCCGACGCGCGCTACGTCGAGGGCGAGACCTCGGGCTACGTCATCACCGTCACGGTGAGCGAGGGCGAGCAGTACAAGGTCGGCGCCGTGCAGGTGGATTCCCGCCTGCCGGGCCTCGACACCGCGCAGCTCAACAGCGACGTCGCCACCGCCGTGGGCGACGTCTACAACGCGGACGACGTCGAGAAGACGCTCAACAACGTCACCCGTCAGGTCAACCGCGCCGGCTACCCGTTCGCGCAGGTCCGCCCGACCGGCCAGCGCGACCCGGGGAGCCACCAGGTCTCCCTCGGCTTCGTGGTCGAGGACGGCCCGCACGTCTACGTCGAGCGGATCAACATCCGCGGCAACACTCGGACCCGCGACTACGTCATCCGCCGCGAGCTCGATATCGCCGAGGGCGATGCCTACAACCGGGTGCTGACCGATCGCGCCGAGCGGCGCCTGAACGGCCTGGGCTTCTTCAAGAAGGTCCGCTTCTCCAACGAGCCGGGCTCGGCCCCGGACCGCGTGGTCATCAACATCGACGTTGAGGATCAGCCCACGGGTTCGTTCTCGGTGGCGGGCGGCTACTCCACCCAGGACGGCATCATCGGCGAGGTCTCGGTCTCCGAGTCGAACTTCCTTGGTCGTGGCCAGTACGTCCGCCTCGCCGGCACGGGTGGTCAGTACTCGCGCGGCGTCGACTTCTCCTTCACCGAGCCGTACTTCCTCGGCTACCGCCTCGCGGCGGGCTTCGATGCCTTCTACAAGTACTCCGACCTGACCCGGTACTCGCGCTACGAGACCACGGTGTACGGCGGCCAGCTGCGCCTCGGCCTGCCGATCACCGAGGAGTTCGGCATCACCCTGCGCTACTCGCTGTACAACACCGAGCTGAAGGTGCCGAACACCCTCAAGCGGCCGTACAACGACTGCTCGGTCCCGATCCCCGGCTACACCGCGACCTACGCGGCAGGCACGATCGACCCGAACACGGGCCGCAACATCGGCGGCCAGGCGCTCTATCCGAACTGCGCGTATGACGGCGAGGCCTCGATCGCCATCAAGGGCTCGCAGGGCAACACCCTGACCTCGCTGGCCGGCCTGACGCTTGCCTACTCGACGCTCGACGTGATCGGCGCGCCGCGTAACGGCCTCTATGCCGAGCTGAAGCCCGACGTCGCGGGCCTGGGCGGCGACTCCAAGTTCTTCCGCGTGACCGCCGATGCGCGGTACTACAAGGAGATCTTCGAGGACGTGGTCGGCTTCGTCCGGTTCCAGGGCGGCCACATCTCGGCGATCGACGGCAAGCCGCTGCGGGTGACCGACGAGTTCTTCCTCGGCCCGTCGCTGGTCCGCGGCTTCGCGCCCAACGGCATCGGCCCGCGCGACGTCGGCATCGCCGACGCCCGCTCGAACGCGATCGGCGGCTCGACCTATATCGGCGGTACCCTCGAAGTGCAGTTCCCGCTGCCCCTCGTTCCGCGCGATCTGGGCCTGAAGGGCGCGCTCTTCGCCGACGCCGGCACGCTGTTCGGCTACAACAGCCGCCGCAACTTCGACGTGAACGGAGACGGCTTCATCAACGGCACGTCGCCGGTCACCGGGCGCTGCAACTTCAACGCCTTCAACGTCGGCGTCGAGCCGGAATGCGTGAACGTCCGCGACAGCGCCACGATCCGCTCCTCGGTCGGTGCGTCCATCCTCTGGAACTCGCCGCTCGGCCCGATCCGCTTCGACTACGCCTACGCTCTGACGAAGGATGAGGGTATCGCGGTCTACGTGCCGATCCTCGGCAAGTACGGGCACGTCGGCAAGGATCAGACACAGGCGTTCCGTTTCTCCGGCGGCTCGCGCTTCTGATAAAAATCTCGCGCGTCGGCCGGTTTGTCCCGGCCGACGCGTTGTCGAACATGTCAGATCCCATCTTCTTCACCGCCGCGGGCGGCCTGACCCTCGCCGAGGTCGCGGCAGTCGCCGGCGCGACCCTCCCGGAGGGTGCAGACCCGGACTTCAGGCTCGACGGCGCCGCGCCGCTGGAGAGCGCTGGTCCCGGCGAACTCGCCTACATGGACAATGCCCGCTACGGCGACGCCCTCGCCGCCACGCGGGCGGGTGCCTGTCTGGTCTCCCCCCGCTTCGCGGCACGCTGCCCGGCGGGAACCGTCTCCCTGATCAGCCGCGATCCCTACCGGGCCTACGCGGTGCTGCTCGGCCGCCTGCATCCGGACGCGTTGCGTCCCGGCTCACAATTCGGGGCCCGCGGCATCGCACCGGGCGCCCACGTCCATCCGGACGCGCGGCTTGAGGAGGGCGTCGCGGTCGATCCCGGCGCTGTCATCGGCCCCGGCGCGGAGATCGGCACCGGTACGGTGATCGGCCCGAACGCGGTGATCGGTCCGGGCGTGCGCATCGGCCGCGACTGCGCGATCGGCGCGGGGACCACCCTCAGCCACGCACTTCTCGGCAACCGGGTGATCGTGCATCCGGGGGCGCGGCTCGGCCAGGACGGCTTCGGCTTCGCCATGGGCGCCAGCCACCTCAAGGTGCCGCAGATCGGGCGCGTGATCGTCCAGGACGATGTCGAGATCGGCGCCAACACCACGATCGACCGGGGCGCCTCACGCGACACGGTGATCGGGGAGGGGACCAAGATCGACAACCTCGTGCAGATTGCTCACAACGTCGTGATCGGGCGCCACTGCGTGATCGTGTCGGGCGTCGGGATCTCGGGCTCGACGACGCTGGAGGATTACGTCGTCCTCGGCGGCCAGGTCGGCGTCGTCGGCCACCTGCGCATCGGCCGAGGATCCCAGATCGCCGGCTCCTCCAACGTCAACCGCGATGTCCCGCCGGGCAGCCGCTGGGGCGGAACCCCCGCCAAGCCGGTGCGGGCATGGTTCCGTGAATTGACGACGCTGGCCCGTCTTGCCGAGCGCTCCGGAAAGGACGCGGCGGGCGAGGAGGCGTAGCCTCAGGATCCTGTGCCGCAGCCGGCGCAAACGCGGGTCCGGAGATCACAAGGTCTCCCGGCCCCTCCCTGAAGGCCTCCGCACTGCTTCTGAGCCTGGGGATGAGGGACAGGGCGCCCGTCCTTTCGGCGCGGCCCGGCCTCGTCCAAGTGTCAGGGACCGGGCTTGCCGCGCGCGCATGACCGGGAAGAGCTTGCGCTTTCGACGATTTCTTCCGAAGAGGGCGATCCGTCCGCCGTCGGCGGCCGGATCCCAGGCCGCCTCGGGCGGCACGTCGAGGTGCGAAATCTGATGAGTGAGGCGGCGCGCGAGACCGGCGGCGAGCTGGGCACAGCCGATATCCAGACGCTGCTGGAGCTGCTGCCGCACCGCTATCCATTCCTGATGGTGGACCGCATCGTCGAGATCGACCGCGACGAATCCTGCGTCGGCATCAAGAACGTCACCGCCAACGAGCCGCAGTTCATGGGACATTTCCCGGGCCTGCCGGTCTTCCCCGGCGTGCTCCTGATCGAAGGCATGGCGCAGACGGCGGGCGCCATCTGCTGCCGTCACATCCGGACCGACGAGCTGCGCACCAAGCAGGTGTTCTTCATGACCATCGACAAGTGCAAGTTCCGCAAGCCCGTCACCCCCGGGGACCAGGTGCGCTTCCACATGACGAAGATGAACCAGCGCCGGACCATGTGGTGGTTCCGCGGCGAGGCCCGGGTCGACGGGACGCTGGTTGCGGAGGCCGAGATCGGCGCCATGCTGGTGACGGAGTGAGCGCGCCGTTCATCCATCCGAGCGCCGTGATCGAGCCCGGCGCCGAAATCGGCGACGGGGCGCGGATCGGCCCGTTCTGCCATGTCGGCGGCGAGGTGGTGCTCGGCCGCGATTGCGAGCTTGTCAGCCATGTCGTGCTGGCAGGTCGCACCAATGTCGGTCCCCGCACCCGGATCTTTCCCTTCGCGTCGATCGGGCATCCGCCGCAGGATCTGAAGTACCGCGGCGAGGCCTCGACCCTCACGATCGGCTCCGACTGCCTGATCCGCGAGGGCGTCACCATGAATCCCGGCACCAGCGGCGGCGGGCTGGAGACCCTGGTCGGCGACCATTGCACCTTCCTGGCGAACTCTCATGTCGGTCATGATTGCCGCGTCGGCGACCACGTGATCTTCTCGAACAATGTGATGCTGGCCGGTCATTGCTCGGTGGGCGACTACGCGATCCTCGGGGGCGGGGCCGCGGTGATCCAGTTTGCCCGCGTCGGGGCGCATGCCTTCGTGGGCGGCCTCTCCGGCCTGGAGAACGATTGCATCCCGTACGGCATGGTGCTCGGCAACCGCGCCACCCTCTCGGGGCTCAACATCATCGGGCTGCAGCGCCGCGGCTTCGCGCGGGAGGACATCCACGCCCTGCGGCGGGCCTACCGCCTGCTCTTCGCCCCCGAGGGCACGCTGATGGAGCGCGTCGAGGACGTCGCGGCCACCTTCGAGTCCCACACGGCGGTGCGGGAGATCCTCGACTTCATCCGCGTCGGCGGCAAGCGCTCGATTTGCACGCCGCGCGAGGTGCCGACCCCGATCAGCGCCGCCTGACCGGCGCAGGGCATGGCGATCGCCGATCCCGCGCCCGAGGGGGCGCTTGTCCTAATCGCCGGGGCCGGCCGTCTGCCGGAACTCGTCGCCGAGTCGCTCCGCCGGGCCCGCCGGCCGTTCCGGGTGATCGCGTTGCGCGGCTTCACCGGCCGGACCCTGCGCGCCAGCGCCGACGCGACCGTCGATCTTCTCGATCTCGCGGCGACGCTGAAGCTGCTGCGCCGTTGGGGGCCGGCCATGGTCGTGCCAGCCGGCGGCGTCTCCCGCCCGAGCCCGGCCGCCATTCTCAACGCCGGCGCGGCCCTGCGCAACCGCGAGGCCCTGCGCGCCATCGCGGGCGGGGGTGATGACCGCCTGCTCCGCGCGGCCTTATCCCTCGTCGAAGAGGAGGGACACAGGGTCCTCGGCGTCCACGAGGCCGCGCCGGACCTGCTCTGCCCGGAGGGACCCATCGGCCGCCGGGCGCCGGAGGCGGAGGCATCCGCCTCGATCCGAACCGGGCGGGCCGTGCTATCGGCCCTGTCGCCCTACGATCTCGGTCAGGCGACGGCGGTCGCGGGGGACCGGGTGCTCGCCGTCGAGGGACCGGAGGGCACCGACCGGATGCTCGCCCGGGCGCGCGCCCTCGGGCGCCGGCCCTTCGGCTTCGGGCGGCCCTTGCCGGCGACCGTGCTGGTGAAGGCGCCCAAGGCCGGCCAGGACCTGCGCGTGGACCTGCCGGCGGTCGGCCCGCGCACGGTCCGGAACGCGGCCCGGGCCGGCTGCGTCGGCCTCGCGCTGGAGGCCGGCGGTACCCTGGTGATCGACCGTGAGGCCACCGCCGCGGAGGCTGATCGCCTTGGGCTGTTCGTGACCGGCTACGGGAGCGCGCCGTGAGCGCCCCTCCGTCCCGCACGATCTGGCTCGTGGCCGGCGAGGATTCCGGTGACCAGCTCGGGGCCAAGCTGATGCGGGCGCTGCGGGCGGCGGCGCCGGATCTCGCCTTCGGCGGTGTCGGCGGCGAGGCCATGGCGGAGGCCGGGTTCACGTCCCTGTTCCCCCTCGATGACGTGGCGGTGATGGGCTACCTGCCGGTACTCGCCCGGGCCCGGACGCTGCTGCGCCGCATCCGCGAGACCGCGGAGGCCGCGGTGCGCGCCCGGCCGGACGTCCTGGTGATCATCGACAGCCCGGGCTTCACCCACGCGGTGGCGAAGCGAGTGCGCAAGGCCGCGCCCGGCATCCCGATCATCGACTACGTCTCGCCCAGCGTCTGGGCCTGGCGTCCCTGGCGGGCGAAGGGTATGCGGCCCTTCATCGATCATGTCCTGGCCCTGCTCCCGTTCGAGCCGGACGCGCATCTGCGGCTCGGCGGGCCGCCCTGCACCTATGTCGGGCATCCGCTGATCGAGCGCCTGTCGGAACTGCGTCCCAACGATCCCGAACTGGGGCGCCGCGAGGCGCAGCCCTACAGCCTCGTGGTGCTGCCCGGGTCGCGCCGGTCCGAGATCGAGCGGCTGATGCCGGTCTTCGGGCAGGTGCTGGCCCAGGTCGGTCGCACGCTGCCCATCGCGGCTTCGCTGCCGGCCGTGACGCGCCACCGCGCGCTGATCGAGCGCTTGGCGGCGGATTGGCCGGTCCCGGTTCGGATCGTCACCGGCGAGGCACCGAAATACGCCGCGTTCCGCGGGGCTCGCGCGGCGCTCGCCGCCTCGGGGACGGTGACGCTGGAACTGGCGCTCGCGGGCGTCCCGATGGTCGTCGCCTACAAGGTCTCGCGGGCCGAGGAGTTCATCGCCCGCCGCCTGATTCAGGTTCCGACCATCGTGCTGCCGAACCTGATCCTGGCCGAGAACGCCATGCCGGAATTCGTCCAGGCCGATTGCACGCCCGCGCGCCTCGCGGAGTCCCTGCAGCCGCTCCTGTCTGGCGGCGCCGTCCGGGACGCGCAGCTCGCCGCGCTCGCCCGGATCGATGGCCGCATGCGGCTCGCGGCTGCGGACACGCCCAGCCGGGCCGCCGCGCGGATCGTCCTGCAGGCTGCGGGGCTGGTCGCCCCCGGACCGTGACGCTCAGCCGGCGCGGCGGCTGCAGCGGATATACGCCGAAGTGCCGCGGCTGCTCGACCAGGTCAGGTGATCGCCCTCCACCGTCAGGCGGACCTGCGAGGACCAGTGGCGGCCGCGGTCGCTGCACTCGGCCGACGTGACCCAGGCGCTCCCGCTGCGGCGGGTGTCGTGAAAGGTGCAGACCGTGCGGCCGGCCCGCGCGCGATCCTGCGTGATCGTTGCCGGAATATAGCCCCGCCGCCTAGAGCGAGACCCGCAGGCCTCGGGCGTCGGACCCCAGACGCCGACGTATTCGGCACTGATCGGGGCTGAGGCCGGAGCGGGTCGAGCGGCCGGGAGCGGCGCCGGCACGGGCGTGGCCGGCACGCTCGGCGCGGGCTCCGACTTTGTCTCGGGAGGCGTAGCCAGGGTCGGCAGATCGGGCGTATCGAGCATCACGATCCGGCTCGATGGTGCCCGCTGCGCGGCGGCATCTGCCGAGGCGGTCGCCTCGGACGGCTGCGAGCGGAAGGGCAGGTCCTCGGTCAGGTAGGCGGCGCTGTAGGCGAACAGGCCGATCCATCCGAGAATGAGCAGCGCCGGCAACGCGTAGCGACGCCCGGAACCGGAACGCGCTCCGCCTCCCGGATCGGCCAGCACCAACGCCCCCATCGTCCACCCCCCAAATGTCCGATCAGCGGCCGAAGATGCCTTTCAGGAACTGCGCCGTGCGGTTGCGCTTGCGCTTGCGCTCCAGCTCCGACGCGTCCTTGAGCCACGCGACCTGAACCACGCGTCGCTCGCCCTCGAACGGCTCGTGGCCGTGCCAGGAATTGTCGGCCCTCTGGAAGGCGAACATCGTGCCCATGGTCGGGGGCACCTCGACCGCGAATGGCTCGTAGTTCTTGCCGTCGTAGAGCACCCGCAGGCGGCCCGCGGCGGGAGCGTCCCAGGCGTCGTTCATGTAGACGAGGAGCGTCAGCACCTTCGACGGGCCGTCGGTGTGGATCGAGCCGTATTTCAACTGGCTGCGCCGCATGATCGTCGTGAGCCGCGGGCACGAGACCAGATCGATCCCGAACTTCTCGCCGAGGATCGCGGAAAATTCGTCGCTCTCCAGCTCGTCGATCAGCGCCTTGAACCGGCCCTTGAGTGCGACCTCGTCGACGGTGAGGTAACCAGGCTTGCCGATCTTGGGAAAGTCGCGCCGGATGTCGTCGATCGCGTCCGGATTGAGCACGTTGTTCCCGAGGGTATAGGCGTAGGGCTCCCGGGATACGGGCGCGGCGCGCACCGCAGAGACGTCAAGGATCGAGAGGGCGGACATCGTTGGATCCCTTGGCTCCGACGCAGGTCGACCGGCACGCCGGGCGCCGGAGACGCGTGCCGAAGGCCGTTCGCGACGCTTTGCCGGGGTCGCCCGCGCAGGCGGCCCCGGTTCGGAGTGTGCAACGCTTCGCGGCGGTCCGAAAATCTCATAATCCGCCGATTGCGGCGGTCCGACGGCGAAAGCCGTGCGGTGGCGCATTCCGGTGACAGTCTCCGGCAGCCGGCCCGTGCAGGATGGTGCGATGCCCGTGGGCTTTCTTCCCGGGTCCGTGTTGGAATCCGTTCTTGATGAGGCCTTTGGCCCTCGCTTTACTGTGCTCGCACCTTGCCGCCGTCGCGGCCGGGACGGGGGCGTTTGCGCAACCGCGCGCGCCGCGCGGATCGGTCACCGCCCGGATGAGCTGCGCGGAGGCGATGGCGTTGGTGAAGGGCGAGGGCGACGTCGTGATCGTCGCGGGGGCTGCCCCAGAGCGCTTCGTCAGCGGGCCCGGACAGTGCAGCGGCTCCGAGATCGCGGAGCTGCGCTTCGCCCCCACCCGCGACAACCCGCAATGCCCGATCGGCTATCGGTGCCGCGAGCCGGGCTTCGAGGAATGGAACTGGTAGGCGCGCCAACGGCCTAAATCGCCGCAGCGCGTCAACGTGACGAAAGTTTCACGCGACAGCGCGGGGCCAGTGCCACTATCTCGCCATCAGCCGGGGCCAAGGCCGCCGGGTTGCGCCCTTGACCGGGTGTGAACGGGACGGGGGATCGACGCGTGGCTGCACTCAGGACCGGGCTCGGAATCCAGGCCGTGCTCACGGCCGTCGCCGCGCTGATCCTGCTGGCGGTTCCCGGTATCCCGAGCCCGCCGCTCTACGTCTCGTTGGCCGGCTTCGCCATGGCGGCGATCCTGATCGCGTCCAACCGCATCTCGGCCTATCTGAAGGTCTTCGTCTCGGTCTACGGCGTCGGTTACCTGCTGCTCGCCGGGTCGAAGACCATCGCGGCGATGGGCCTGCTGCCGCCGGTGATCGCGGCGCTTCTGCCTCCGGCCTTCGCCGCCACCGGCGCCGTGGTGTTCGCCGCCATCGTGCTCGGCATCTCGTATCTCGAACCGATCCGGGCGATCACCAACATCGCCGACCCGTACTTCGCCAACCGCGACAAGCCGACCAAGGAGATTGGCCTGTTCCGCTGGTTCGGCACCACCGAGGGTCGGATCGGCCGTAACCTCGTCGCGCTCTCGATCTTCGTGAACTTCGCCGACGTCGCGCTGACGCTGCGGTTCAATTTCTTCTACCGCGACATCTACAACTCACTGCAGGAATACGACGCGAACGCCTTCTGGTACCAGCTGCTCTGGGTGTTCGTGCCGCTCGCCACGATGAACATCGCCATCGGCATGTTCGACCTGTTCGTGGATTCCTCGCTGCTGATCCGCTGGCGCACGTGGCTGACCCACAGCCTGTACGAGCGCTGGCTCGGCAACGGCACGCATTACCGGATCCCGTTCACCGACGAGGAGGCGGACAACCCGGATCAGCGCATCCAGGCCGACGTCAACAGCTTCATCGTGCAGACCACGACGCTGTCGATCCGGCTGCTCAGCCAAGCCGCACAGCTCGTCTCGTTCATCGTGATCCTCTGGACCCTGTCGCGCGACTTCGTCGTGCCGTTCACCGACGCGGTGATCCCGGGCTTCCTGGTCTGGCTGGTGATCGCCTACGCGGTTGTGGGCACCTGGCTCACCCACCTGATCGGTCGGCCGCTCATCGGGCTCGACTTCCGGCAGGAGCAGGTCGAGGCGAATTTCCGCTTCGCGCTCGCCCGCAACCGCATCTATTCCGAGCAGATCGCGCTGCTGCGCGGCGAGCGGGCGGAGGCCTCGCGACTCGCGACGCTGTTCCATAGCGTCATCGACAACTACATCGGCATCATCTTCCGCCGCATCAAGCTGATCGCCTTCACGTTCAGCTACCGGCAGGCCAGCGTGATCTTCCCGATGGTGCTGGCGGCGCCCTCGTTCTTCGCCAAGAAGATCACGTTGGGCGCGCTCCAGCAGACCTCTCAGGCCTTCGGGCAGGTGCAGAGCTCGCTGTCGTTCTTCGTGGATTCCTACACGACGCTGGCGGCCTACAAGGCCAACACCATCCGTCTCGGCTCCTTCCGCCGGGCGATGACCAAGGCGGAGGCGCTGGAGGCAGCGGGCTACGGCCTCGTGCAGGGCAACGACAGCACCGGCGACGTCACCGCGCGCGGGCTCGTCCTCGCGCTTCCGGACGGGCGGCCGATCGTCACCGCCGACGCACTGACCCTGCCGCGCGGCGGCGCAACCCTGGTCACCGGTCCGTCCGGCTCGGGCAAGTCGACTCTGTTCCGCGCGATCGCGGGGATCTGGCCCTTCGGCAAGGGCCGGGTCGACGTGCCCGCCGGGCAATCGGCGCTGCTGCTGCCGCAGCGGCCCTACATCCCCCAGGGCACGTTGCGCGGCGCCGTCGTCTACCCGAACACCGTCGATCAGTTCTCCGACGCGGCGATCAAGGATGCGCTGACGGCGGCCCAGCTGGCCCCGTTGGTGGACCGCCTCGACGAGGTCGACACCTGGGAGCGGCGGCTCTCGGGGGGCGAGCAGCAGCGCCTCGCCATCGCCCGCGCCCTGCTCGCCAAGCCGGAATGGCTGTTCCTCGACGAGGCGACCGCCTCGCTGGACGAGCCCTCAGAGGCGGCGCTCTACCGGATGCTGCGCGAGAAGCTCCCGGGCACGACGATCGTGTCGATCGGCCACCGCTCGACGCTCGAGGCCTTCCACGACCGGCGCATCATCTTGGAGCCGAAGGGCGGGGTGTTCACGCCACGGGACCAGCGGCAGCCGCTGCCGGCGGAGTAGCGGGCCCCACCAGTGCTCTTCTCCCTACGGGGAGGGGAGCCTTGTCCGGCCACTCAGCCATCCGGTCTCTTGTTGATCGACGCGGGCGCCGTGACCTCCCCGTCATCACGAGCGTAGCGACGTGACCCAGGGCAGCGCGACATCTTCGAGATGTGGCGCGACCCTGAATCGCTTCGCTCCGCTTGCAAGGACGGCGGTCGCTGCGTTTACGCCGTCCGCAACCCCGCGGCCGCCCGGGCCGCCTGCGCGATCGCCGCCGGATCCGGCGTGCCGGGTTTCACCACCCAGCTGCCCCCGACGCAGAGCACCGAGGGAAGCGCCAGCCAGTCGGGGGCGGTCGCCTCGGTGATCCCGCCCGTCGGGCAGAACCGCACCGCGCCGAACACTGCCGCGTGCGCCTTCAGCGCCTTGATCCCGCCGGCGGCCTCGGCCGGGAAGAACTTGAACCGGTCGAGCCCGTGACCCAGGCCGCGCATGATGTCGGCCGCCGTGGCGACGCCCGGCAGATAGGGCACGCCGTTGGCCTTGGCGGCGTCGGTCAGCGGCTCGGTCAGGCCGGGCGAGACGATGAATTCGGCGCCAGCCGCGAGCGCGTTTTCCAGGTCGCGGGGATTGAGCACCGTCCCGGCCCCGATGACCGCGCCCTCGACCCGGGTCATTTCCCGGATCACGTCGAGGGCGGCGGGCGTGCGTAGGGTGACCTCGAGGGCGGTGAGGCCGCCCTTCACCAGGGCCTCGGCGACGGGCCGCGCATGGGCCACGTCGTCGATCACCAGGACCGGAATGACGGGCACGGAACGCATCAGAGCGTCGATGCTGGTCAGATCGTTCATGGTCGGCACCTCCTGTGCGGTTTCACAGGCCGGCGGCGGCGAGCATCGCCGAAGCGCCGCGCTCGGCCGTGTCGGCCCCATGGCGCATGAACGCGAACAGCTCGCGCCCGGTGCCCTGTGCGGGTGCCGGTGCGACGGCCTCCGCGCGCGCGGCCAGCTCGTCGTCGCCAACCAGCACCTCCAGCAGCCCCTCGGCGGCGCTGAGACGGACGACGTCGCCATCGCGGATCCGACCGATCGGGCCACCGCCGAGCGCCTCGGGGCTCACGTGGATCGCGGCCGGAACCTTGCCCGACGCCCCTGACATGCGCCCGTCCGTGACCAGGGCGACCTTGTGGCCGCGGTCCTGCAGCACACCGAGCGGCGGCGTAAGCTTGTGCAGCTCCGGCATGCCGTTCGCCTTCGGGCCCTGGAAGCGGACCACCACCACGACGTCCCGCTCCAGCTCGCCGGCCTTGAATGCCTTGAGCACCTCGTCCTGATCCGAGAAGACCCGGGCGGGGGCCTCGATGGTCCGGCGCTGCTCCTCCACGGCGCTGGTCTTGAAGGTCGCCCGGCCGAGATTGCCCTTCACCAGCCGCATGCCGCCGTCCGGCTGGAACGGGTTCTCGGGCCGGCGGAGCATCGTGTCGTCGAGGCTCTCCGGCACGGCATCCTCGAAGACCAGCTCCTCCTCGGCGAGCTTCGGGTCGCGGGCGTGGTCGCGCAGCGACTGGCCCGCCACCGTCAGGATATCATCGTGCAGGAGGCCTGCATCGAGCAGCGCGGCCATCACGAAGCTCATGCCGCCCGCGGCATGGAAGTGGTTCACGTCGCCGGCCCCGTTCGGATAGACCCGGGCGATCAGCGGCACGGCGCCGGAAAGGCGGTCGATATCCTCCCAGTCGATCACGATGCCGGCGGCGCGGGCGATGGCCGGCAGGTGGATCGCGTGATTGGTCGAGCCGCCCGTGGCCAGCAGGCCGACCGCGGCATTCACGATCGCCTTCTCGTCGACACACAGGCCGAGCGGCCGGTAATCGTTGCCGGCCGCGCCGATCTCGGTGAGCCGGTGGATCGCCGCGCGGGTCACGGCCTGCCGCAGCTTCGTGCCGGGATTGATGAAGGACGCGCCCGGCATGTGCAGGCCCATCATGTCCATCATCATCTGGTTCGAGTTAGCGGTGCCGTAGAACGTGCAGGTGCCGGCTGAATGATAGGAGGCAGACTCGGATTCGAGCAGTTCCGCCCGGCCGACCTTGCCCTCGGCGTAGAGCTGGCGGATTCGCTGCTTCTCCTTGTTGGCGAGACCCGACGGCATCGGCCCGGCCGGGATCAGGATCGTCGGCAGGTGGCCGAAGCGCAGCGCGCCGATCAGCAGGCCCGGCACGATCTTGTCGCAGATGCCGAGCAGCGCCGCGCCGTCGAACATGCCATGGCTCAGCGCCACGGCGGTCGACAGGGCGATGGTGTCGCGGGAGAACAGCGACAGCTCCATGCCGGTCTGGCCCTGAGTGACGCCGTCGCACATGGCGGGCGTGCCGCCCGCCACCTGGGCGGTCGCGCCGCGCTCCCGGGCGAACAGCTTGATCTGGTCCGGGTAGCGTCCGTAGGGCTGATGGGCAGAGAGCATGTCGTTGTAGGCGGTGACGATGCCGATGTTCATCACCGTCCGCTCGTCGCGGATCGCCGCCTTGTCCTCGCCGGAAGCCGCGAAGCCGTGGGCGAGGTTGCCGCAGGCGAGCTTGCCGCGCCGGACCCCCGCCTCGCGCTCGCGGGCGATCAGGTCGAGATAGGCACGCCGGGTCTCGCGGGAGCGCGCCACCACGCGCTCGGTGACCGCCGCGACCTCGGGATGAAGCTCGGTCATGCTCGTTCCTCCAGGATCGGTGCCGCCGGGCGGGGCCAAGGCCGCGATTTGGTTCGGCCCGCGCAACCGCGGCGCTGGCCGGTATCTAAGGGGTGCGCCGTGGGATGTAACCCGGGGCGGGTACCGGTTGCAGCATCAGAGCGGTAGGCCGTCAAGGAAGCCCCAAGTCTTGGCGGCTCCGGTTGGCGCCTCGACTGACGCCGTCCGCAAAGTCATCACGAGCGGAGCGAAGTGACCCAGGGCAGCGCGACCCCAGACGGCGTGGCGCTACTGGATTGCTCTGATCCGCTCACAAAGACGGCAGCCTTGACGCCATTGTCTGGCGTCAGCACGCCGCGTCGGGGCTCCTTCGCGGCGTGCTACAGGGTGCGGTCGCGCTTGGAAGACGTGGCCCGTCGCTGGGCTCAATACTCCCAGAAGATCCGCTGCAACTCCTTGGTGTCGCTGGTCTTGGTGAGCGCCACGGCGGCCAGGATCTTGGCCTTGGCGGGGTTGAGGTCGTGGGCGACTACCCAGTCGTACTTGTCGTCGGGCTGCTCGGCATTGCGCAGGACGAGGCCGTCCGGCACCCGCGAGGAGCGGATGACGAGCGTGCCCTTGGACCGGATGTCCTTGAGCTTGTCGACGAGGTAGCCCGCCACCGAGCCGTTGCCGGTGCCCGCGTTGACGATGGCCTTGGCGCCCGCCTGGACCTCGGCTTCGTAGACGCCCGGGATCATGTTGCCCGAGCCGTAGACGATGCCCACCAAAGGCAGGCTGTCGATCTGGTCAATGTCGAATTCCGAGCTCGTGTTGTGGCGCTTCGACAGGGAGCGGAAGAAGTAGGTCTTGCCCTCGATCACCATGCCGAGCGGTCCCCACTGGCTGTAGAAGGCGCTGGGCACGACGTTGGTCCGCTTGGTCACGTCGCGGCCGGACTGGATGGTGTCGTTCATCGTGACGGTGACGCCCTGGCCGATCGCCTCCTTGCTGGCGGCCACCGTCACGGCGTCCAGCAGGTTGAGGGCGCCGTCCGCCGAGATCGCGGTGGAGGGCCGCATCGAGCCGACCACCACGATCGGCTTGTCGCTCTTCACTACGAGGTCGAGGAAGAACGACGTCTCCTCCAGGGTGTCGGTGCCGTGGGTGATGACCACGCCGTCGACGTCGTCCTGCTTCAGCAGCTGGGACACGCGCTTCCCGAGCTGGACGAGCTGCGCATCCGTGAAGCTCTCCGAGGCGATCTGGAAGACCTGCTCGCCGCGCACGTTGGCGACGGCGCTCATCTGGGGCACGGCGGCGATCAGCTTGTCGACCGGAACCTTGGCGGCCGTGTAGGTGGCGCTGTTGGCGGCATCCGCCCCGGCGCCCGCGATCGTGCCGCCGGTGGCGAGGATCACGACGTTCGGCTTCTTCGCCGCCGCCGCCGTGCCGGCCTCGGGCATCTCGCGGGCGAGGAGCGGACCCGCCCCGAGCGTGCTGGCCAGGGCCAGCGCGAACACCGCTCCGCGCGCGGTAAGAGCCGCGCCGCTTCGGCTTGAGAACATCGGTGATCCTCGATGGTTGAAGGAAAGCGAGTCAGACTCGGTGCCGCGATGGTAGTCGCGCTTCCGCGCGAGGCAAGGATCGTGCGGGATGCGGCCGCGCGCGGTCTCGGGATCGTTCGGCACGCTCGGGCGTTGTTAGGGGTTGCTGTCCGTTCGGAGGTAAGCCCCCATGCTGCATCTCGCCGGCCTGCTCGAGGAACTCGAGCGGAGCGAGCCCGCGCGGGCCGCGATGTCGATCCTCGAGAGCTCCCTCGCCCGCCGATCGGTCGAGGAGCAGGGCGCGTTCTGGCGCGCCATCGATCTCTACTACGTCTCGCGCAAGGCCCCGCCGGAGGCGACGGTCGCGGCGATGCTGCCGGATCCGGTTCTAACCGTCGCCCTCTGAGGCCGCCCCGTGGGAGGGGACACCGTCAGAATCGCCGCTGCCTCTTAGCGTCTGCGAGCGGCGCGAAGCTGTCCAGCAGTGCCACCCTCGCGATGGCGCGTTGCCCTGGGTTGCGTCGCTGCGCTCGCAAAAACGGGGTCGGCGAAGGAGCCCCGGAATATCCGCCACTCAGGCGCTCGCCGGCACGGCTGGCGGTAGAGTCCCGTCGCTCTCGGGCTCGCTCGCGCCGCTGCCGCGGGTCTCGGGCATCAGCATGAGGTAGAGCACGAAGCCCAGCGCCGCGATGGCCGCGAGCGCCAGGAATGCGGTGGAATAGCCCGCCGACACGATGATCACGCCAGCGAGCGTCGCGCTCAGGGATGCGCCGATCCCCTGTGCGGTCGCGACCGCGCCCTGGGCCGCGTTGAAGCGACCGCCGCCGCGGGTGAGATCGGCCACCACGATCGGGAACAGCGCGCCGTAGACGCCGGCGCCGATCCCGTCGAGAAGCTGCACGCCCACCAGCCAGAACGGGTTGTTCGACATCGTGTAGAGCACGCCGCGGAGCGCCAGGACTCCGAAGGCCGCCAGGAAGATCGGCTTGCGGCCGATCACGTCGGCCTTGGCGCCCACGAAGATCGCCACCGGCACCATCACGCATTGTGCCGCCACGATGCAGACGGCGATCAGCGAGGTCGCGTGATCCTTGCCCGACAGGTGCGTGAGGAGCTGACCCACGGAGGTCAGCATCGCCGCGTTGGCGAGGTGAAAGATCGCGCACAGCACCGCAAACAGCAGCAGCGCCCGGTTCTGCAGCAGGGTGGCGAGGCCCGATGGCTTTTCCTGCGTCTGCGCCTCATCCTCAGTCATGCCGCGGGCGAGATCGTTGTCGATGGCGTCGGCCGGCACCATCAGCATGGCGCCGATCGAGAGTGCCGCCAGCACGCCCATCAGCCAGAACACCACGACCGGCCCGAAGAAGTAGGCCAGCCCGCCCGCGACCGCGGCCGAGACCGCGTTGCCGGCATGATTGAAGCCCTCGTTGCGGCCGATCCGCTTGGCGAACATCTTCGGGCCGACGAGGCCCAGCGTGATCGCGGCCAGCGCCGGCGGGAAGATCGTCCCGGCGACGTGGGCGATCGATTGTGTCGCGGTCACGAGATAGAAGTTCGCGATGAACGGCAGGACGAGGCAGCTCGCCGTCACCGCGATCGCGCCGCCGATCACCACGGCGCGCTTGTGGTTGGTCGCGTCGATCAGCGCGCCCGCCGGCGTCTGCGCGACGAGGCCGAGGATGCCCGCGATCGTCATGACGAGGCCGGTCGTGGCCTCGTTCCAGCCCTGATCGGGGCCGCGCACCGCGATGAGATAGATGGCGAGGTAGGGGCCGAGGCCGTCGCGCACGTCGGCGAGGAAGAAGTTCAGCGCGTCCAGCCCGCGCAGGGCTTTGGTGTCGGCGGTCCGCACGCGCGCAGTCCGGGCCTGCCGGCCCCCGTCGATCCTGTCCATCGTGCCTCGATCCCCCGATCGACGGCGAGGCCCAGTACACATGATTCGCCGGCCCGCCGCGATGCTCGACGCGCGCACAGGCCTGCGGTTCCCACGGGTTGCGGGCTGCACCCCACCGCCTCAAGATTCCGTGTACCGTGAGCGGCTTAGCCCGCCTCTGAGGGATCCGAAGCGTCGGGATTCACGACATCCCCTGTCGTGTCTCCCGACAGGTCGGCGCCCGGCGTGCCGAGGCCGTAGCGCTCGATCTTGGCGTAAAGGAGCTGGCGCTGGATACCGAGGCGGCGGGCTGCCCGGGCGCGGTTGCCGTCGGCCTCGCGCAGGGCGGCCGCGATCATGGTCCGCTCCAGCCGTGCTACGGCTCCGGGCAGGTCGCCGGAGAGCCAGTCCTGAAGTGATCCGTCACCGGCTCGCCGCTCGGGCCGGGCCGCCGGCAGGTCGATGTCGTCGGCCGCGATCACGCCACAGCGCACCAGCACGGCCGCCCGCTCCACCACGTTGCGCAACTCGCGCACGTTCCCCGGCCAGTCATAGGCCAGCAGGCGGGATGCCGCGCCGCCGCTCAGGCGCTTGCCCGACGGGGCCAGGAAATGCTCGGCGAGCGGCACGATGTCGGCGAGGCGCTCGCGTAAGGGCGGCAGGTCGATCGGCACGACGTTGAGCCGGTAGTACAGGTCGGCCCGAAAACCGCCCTCGGCCACGAGCGCCGGCAGGTCGCGATGCGTGGCGGCGACGAGACGGACATCGATCCGGGTGGAACGGCCGCCGAGCGGCGTCACGACGCAATCTTGGATGACGCGCAGGATCTTGGCCTGCATGGCCGCCGGCATGTCGCCGATCTCGTCCAGGAACAGCGTGCCGCCCTCAGCCTGATGAAAGGCCCCCGCGCGGTCCGCGGTCGCCCCGGCGAAGGCGCCGCGGACGTGGCCAAACAGCTCGCTCTCCAGCTGGTCTCCCGGGATGGCCGCGCAGTTCACCGGGATGAACGGCCGCGCCCGCCGTCGCGAGAAGGCGTGGAGGGCACGTGCCACCTCCTCCTTGCCGGTGCCGGTCTCGCCGCGGATCAGCACGGTGGACGCGGTATCGGCCACGAGACCGATGGTCTTCTGCACCCGCCGCATGCTTTCGCTCGATCCGACGAGACCCGGATGGCCCGCATGCGCGGCTTGAGCGGCTTGAGCGGCCGCGTCCGGCTGGGCATGCGCCAGCATCGCGTCGAGGGCGGCGGCGAGGTCCGAGCGGCCGATCGGCTTGGTGAGATGGTCGTGGGCGCCCAGGCGCATCGCCTCGATCGTGTTGGCCGGGCTTGCGAAGGCGGTCAGGACGGTCACGGGTGGCCGATCCGGCAGCGCGCAGATCTGCTCCAGCGTGGCCATACCGTCGAGATCGCCGGGCATCCGTAGGTCGAGGAGTACGGCCGCCACCGGGCCTTCCTGCAGCCGCGCGAGCGCCTCCGAGCCGGACGCCGCCGGAACGGGCGTGTGGCCGAGGTCGGCCACGGTCTCGGTGAGGCCTTCGCGGAGGGCTCGGTCGTCGTCGACGATCAGGATGGTCGCCATGGCAGGTCCAGACAGAAGGTGGTCTCCGGCGCGTTCTCGACCAGCCTGGCTGTGCCACGATGCGCCAGCGCGATCTCGCGCACGATCGCGAGGCCGAGGCCGGTCCCGTCGGGGCGGCCCGTGACGAACGGCTCGAACAGGCTGGGGTGGATCGCGGGATCGACCCCGGGACCGGTATCGCTGACGCGAAGCCGCAGACGCATCGTTCCATCGACCGTGTCCCGCGCGGCTCCGAGGCGGACACGGCCGCCGGCGGGCGTGTGTTGGAGCGCGTTCAGCAGCAGGTTGTCGAGCGCGCGCGCGACCTGGACCCGGTCGATATGCGGGTGGTCCGACTCTGGC
Organism: Methylobacterium sp. FW102-HT35C08; assembly: GCF_058790235.1. Lineage (NCBI taxonomy): Bacteria > Pseudomonadati > Pseudomonadota > Alphaproteobacteria > Hyphomicrobiales > Methylobacteriaceae > Methylobacterium > Methylobacterium sp. FW102-HT35C08. The sequence goes on from NZ_JBYTCL010000002.1 coordinate 6,057,272, forward strand.
AGACCGTCCGACACGGTTTCGATCCGGACGTTGCGGGCGGTCGCGAGATCCTCGTGCAGGCGCGCGCATTCGGCGAGCAGCGGTGCGATCGCGGTGGGCGTCCGGTGGAGCGGCCGCGCCTGGGTCAAGTTGAGGAGGTCGCGCAAAAGCGTGTCCACTCGCGCAATCTGGCCGAGCATGGCTTCGAGGGCCAGGGCGGCCCGGTTCGAGTCACCGCTCGCTAGGGCGTTCTCGGCCTTGAGCCGCATCGCGGCGATCGGGTTGCGGATCTCGTGCGCGATGCTCGCCGCCAGCCGGCCGGCAGTGGCCAGACGCTCGGCGGCCACGATCCGCGCCCGCGCGTCCCGCAGGCGCCCGCCCGCCGCATTCAGGGCATCGACCAGACGGTCGAGTTCGCGCTCGCCGGTCGGTTCGAGCCGAGGCAGATCCTCACCATCCGGCTGGGTCGCGAGCGCGGCTTCGAGCCGCGCGATCCGGCCGGAAAATCCGTACAGGAACCATCCGAGAAAGGCCGCCGACCCGAGCACCGTGGCGGTCAGGAAGCCGAGTCCCGCCAGGAAGCGCGTGTAGGTGGGGCCGTCGTTGACGCGAGCGCGCCCCATGGTCCAGGCGGTCAGCCCGGGCTCGGGTCCGTGCAGGGGACAGCCCTGCAGCAGCAGCACCTGCGTGCGGCTCGGCCGACGTTGCGGCACCGCATGGTCGACGCGCAGCGCCTGGGCGTTCACGGCAGCGATCGTCTCACGCTCGGCCGCCGGGAGATCCGTCTTCGGTCCGGTCCCTTCGTAGGTGGGATAGGCATAGGCGATTGAACCGTCCGAAGCGCTCCAGATTCCGCCTTCGACACCTCCGAAACCGCCAAGCGCCCCCTCGACCACGTCGGCGAGGTCACCTTCCGCCGTCCGCGCGCCACGGTTGCGGACCAGCGCGGCGTATCGGTCGATGATCGCGCGACAGGCCCGCGCCACCGCGACCTCCGCCTGAGCCACCTGCACGCCGGTCGATTGATTGTAGACGCCGTACATGAGGTAGGCCGTCGCGGCCGCGGAGGTCAGCAGCAGCACCCACAGGGCAAGCAGCCGGGCACGCAGGCTGTAGGCTGTCACGGTGCCGTCCGGTCAGGCAAGCTGCGCGCTCCTCGACGGTTGTGCGCCACCTGATTCGAATGCTTAGCACCGCCCGTCGCGGCGGCCACCAATCCGTCGGCAGAAGTCGTGGACAAGCACCGGCTTCATTGAGGTAATCAATGCAACTTTACGGTGAAGCCGGCGTCCGAAATCGGGGTGCGGCGCCTAAATAGCTTCGCGACAGTGCTTGCAAATCAGCGCGGTTCTGCGCAGGTTCCGGTGGAAGATTACGCTTCTTTTTCAAAACGTGGCACAGGCGGCGACAGGGTCCGCGTGACCGCGTTCCCGGGGCAAGAGCCCGAGGGTGGACCACCCTCGCATCATGCCCGGTACCGGAGACGGACGGTGTCACACGCGCTGGTGAATCGGGATGCGCTCGACGAGCTCACGGCCGCGATCGGCCGGGACAAGCTCGTCCGTATCCTCGACCGGTTCGTCGCCAGCCTCGTCACCGCCTTCGAGGGCCCCGATTGCGGACCGGCCGAGTACGGGCGCGAGGCGCATACCCTCGTGTCCATGTCGGGCATGCTCGGCTGCACACCCCTGTCTCTGGCATGCCGCGGTCTCGAGGAGGCCGCCAAGGCGGGCGACGACATCACGGGCTCGCTGATCGACCTTAGAATCCTCCGCGACCGGACGATCACGGCTCTCCGGGACATGCGGCCCGCGGTGGAACCGTCGATCCGGCTGGCGACCGGGTAACGGGTCCGCCGCATCGCCCATCCGAACGTGACGTCCGACCATGCGGCCGGGAACCGCGTGACACCGGTCCCCGGTCAAGCCGCCACCACGGCGTCGAGCGGCGCCTCGAAGGTCAGGACGGCCCCGGTGCGCGGGTACAGGAGCGTTGCCGTCCCGCCGAAGCCGTGGGCGAGACTCCTGGCGATCAGGCGGGTCCCGAACCCGGTTCGCGTCGGAGGGACGACCGGCGGTCCACCGGTCTCTTCCCAGCGGAACCGCAGAGCCGGCCCGCGCTCCGTCTCGGTCACCTCCCAGGTGATGCCAACCCGACCGGCCGCCACGGAGAGCGCGCCGTACTTGGTGGCGTTGGTCCCGAGCTCGTGCAGCATGAGCGCCAGGGTCAGGCCGTGGCGCGCGCTCAAAGTCAGTTCGGGGCCTGCGACCGCGAACCGGCCCAGGACGCCGTCGCCGTGCAGGGAGACGGCTCCGTCCACCAGGTCGGTCAGGGAGGCCCGGGCGAAGGAGCCCTGAAGCAGCACGTCGTGCGCCTTGGCGAGGGCCAGCAGCCGCGCCGACAGCGCCTCACCGGCCGCTTCCAGGGACGCCGCGTTGCGCATGGTCTGGGCCGCGACAGCCTGGACCAGGGCCATGGTGTTCTTCATCCGATGCGCCAACTCCTGCATCAGAAGCGCCTGCCGGGCCTCGGTCAGCTTCAGCTCGGTGATGTCGCGCGACACCGCGAGGATGCGCTCCGACCGATCGGGCGTCGCGCCGAGCGGCGTGACGGCGACGTCCCACCATCGCACCGTGCCGCCGGTCTCCAGCTCCGCCTGGAAGCGGCTCGGTCGGCCCGCGCGGGCCCGGTCCAGGGCGGCCGCCGCGGCTTCGCGATCCTCCGGACGGGTCCAGATCTCCATCCACAGGCGACCGACCGCGTCCGTCTCCTCGCACAGGCCGAAGAGCGCCGGCCCATCCTCGCTGCCCGTGATCAGGCGGCCGTCGCAGTCGAGCAGCTCGAGGTAATCGTTGGCCGCCTGATGCCGTGCGGAACGTGGCGCCCGTCGGTCATGGCCCGAAGTCATGTCCGAGTCTGAGCGCCGCGTCGGACCCGGCGGGGGCGGTTCGCGCCCGGCAGCGAGGCGGCCGGCCTCGACCCGGCTTGCTGCCTCGATAATGCGACCGAGCCGCCGGCTGCGCTGGCGCTCCCGGTCAGCCTGCGCGGTCGCCTGCGTCAGCAGGTCCCGCAGGCGGATGTTCTCTGCTTCGAGCGCGCCGAGGCGGCGCGTCGTCCCATCGGTCCACGGCAACACGATGCCCGCATCCATCGCCCGCCCCCTCTGGTTCCGGCAGGCGCCTGTCCGCGGCGCGCCGCCAGCCTTCCACCGATGGCAGGGCGCGGCGACGGATTGTCGAGAACTCGGCTACACCGACGGTTTAACCGCTTCTGGTGCATACCTCGCCCGCGACCCGGCGAATCGTTGGATGAGTTACGCTAACACGCCGCGGACGATAATCAAACGAGCCCGGTATTCGCCGCGGGGTCATAACTTAGGTTTGTAACAAGATCGGCGATCAAATCGTCTACTTGTTACGCATCAGCAGCACGAGCCAGCCGATCCCGAGCACGAAAATAATTAATCCAATCGACACGAAGACCGGCGTGCCGAGGTCGATCAGCCGCGGGGCGAGCTGGGTGGCGAAGGCGGCGACCACAAGCGCCACGGCGACGCGGGCGGCGGCGCGCTCAATGCCGCGGGTGACCTTGTCGAGCCCCTTAACCTCGATCTCGACGGTGACGCGGCCCTGCTTGAGGCGCACCAGCATCAGGTGGATCAGCGTCGGGAGCTCCGAGGCGGCGCCGTAGAGACCGACGCCCAGAGCCTCGGCCTTCTGCTTGAGGGCGGAGAGCGAAAACTGCGTCTGCATGCTCGCCCGGACCGTGGGACCGGCCGCGGCGAACAGGTCGAAATCCGGGTCGAGGTGGCGCATCACGCCGTCGGCGGTGACCAGCCCCTTGAACAGGATCGCGAGATCGGTGGGCATCGCGAGATCGTTCTCGCGGGCCATGTTCATGAAGTCGGTGAGCACGAGCCCCAGATTGAGCGGGATTGAGGAGTGGCTTTCCACGAAGGACTGGGCCGAGACCTGAAGGCGGGTCAGGTCCGGGTTGCTGGTTCCGGTCCAGTCCAGAAGCACGGCCATCAGGCCGTCGGCGTCCTGCTTGAGCATGGCGCCGATCAGCACAAGGAGCTGCGAGCGCCGCCGCTGCGACAGCCGGCCGATGATGCCGAAATCGATGAAGCCGATGCGGTTGCCCGGCAGTGCCAGCATGTTGCCGGGATGCGGGTCGGCGTGGAACAGGCCCTCGATCAGCGCCATCCGCAGGAAGGCGTCGGTTCCCTTCTGGGCCAACAGCTTCTTGTCGACGCCGGCCGCCTTCAGGGCCGCCTCGTCGTTGGGCGGAATGCCGTGAATGAAGTCCTGCACGAGCACGCGCTCGGAGCAGTACTCCCAGTGGATCTTCGGGAAGACGATGTCGTCGCGGCCCTCGAAGATCTGGGCCAGCAGCTCGCAGTTGCGCGCCTCGTTGAGGAGGTCGAGCTCGCCGTTCAATCCTTCCGCGAGGTGGCGCATCTGCTCCCGCGGCTGATAGCGGGCCATGTCGGGCCACTCGTTCTCGACGATGCGGGCGCCGTGCGCCATCAGGCGCAGATCCGCCTCGATGATCTTGCGCAGGTTCGGGCGCAGGACCTTGACGATCACGTCCTCGCCCGAGTGCAGGCGCGCCCGGTAGACCTGGGCGATCGAGGCCGAGGCGATCGGGTTGGTGTCGAACTCGGCGAACACTTCCAGCGGCGAGCCGCCGAGATCCTGCTCGAGTTGCGGCCCGATCTGCTCCCACGTGACTGGTACGACCTGGCTGTGAAGCTTCTGCAGCTCCTCGGTCCAGGCGGGCGACAGGAGGTCGGGCCGGCTCGCCAGGACCTGCCCGAACTTGATGAAGGTCGGACCCAGCGCCTCGATCGCCCGCCGCAGGCGCTCGGGCTCAGACAGGCGGGTGACGTCGAGCCGGGGCTGGCGGCGCGGCAGCAGCGGCAAATAGCGCAGGCCGAGGCGGTCGACGACCCGCGTGACGCCGAAGCCGATCAGGATCGTCGCGATCTCGGACAGCCGCTGGCGGTCGCGGGCGGCAACGAAGGCTGTCTTCAGCATGGAGGGCGCGATCCGGTCCGACGGGATGAGGTGTCCGGACAGCACGAGCATAAGGACTTTTTTGCGGTCGCGAACCCGGGATGGCGAACCCTAGGGCGACTTCGGCGTCGCGGGTGGGGATCTGGGAGCGATCCCCACGCGGATTGCGTCAGGTGCGCGGCGCCACCGCCGGGCCTGGAACCGTCGCCGGCTGGCGGGCATCGCCGAAGCGGGCATTGACCACCAGCAGGGTCACGATCACCGCCGAGAAGGCCAGTGCTGCCAGGAAGTACAGTCCGGCCTCGAAGCTGCCGCTGGTCTCGCGGATCCAGCCGACGATGGACGGCGCGACGAAGCCGCCGAGATTGCCCACGCAGTTGATCAGCGCGATACCGCCGGCCGCCGCGCTGCCGGAGAGGAAGACCGGCGGCAGCGCCCAGAACGGCGCCTTGCCGCCGTAGAGGCCGGCTGCCGCCACCGCCATGAAGGCCACCGCCCAGAGCGAGCCCGTGGCGAAACCCGCGAGCGCCAGGCCCGCCGCCGTGAGCATCAGGGCACTCGCCAGCGTCACCCGGCGGTCGTTGGTGCGGTCGGAGATCCAGCCGATGGTCAGGCCGCCGATCACCCCGAACACGTAAGGAACCGCGGTCATCAGGCCCGTCTGCATGTCGGACAGGCCGGTGCTCTTGAGGATCTGCGGCAGAAAGAACGCCAGCCCGAGATTGGCGCCGGTATTGGCGAAGTAGATGAACGACAGGGCCATCAGCCGCGGGTCGGCGAAGGCCTTGCGCAGGCTGGTTCCGTGGGTGGCCGCGACCGCCCGCTGCTCGGCGTCGATCACCGCCTGCAGGGCGGTGCGGTCCGCCGGCGCCAGCCACGCTGCGTCGTTGGGCCGGTCGGGGATGAGGGCGAGGAAGACGAAGCCGAACAGGGTGGTGGGCACGCCCTCCAGCAGGAACAGCCATTGCCAGCCCTTGAGGCCCAGGAGCCCGTCGAGCTGCATGATCGAGGTCGAGAGCGGTGCGCCGATCGCCAGGGAGACCGGGATCCCCACCGCGAAGGCGCCGAAGATCCGCGCCCGGTAGGCCTTGGGGAACCAGTAGGTGAGGTAGAGGATCACGCCCGGGTAGAAGCCGGCTTCGGCCGCACCGAGCAGGAAGCGCAGGACAAGGAAGCTCGTCGAGCCCTGCACGAACATCATCGCCGCCGAGAGCAGGCCCCAGGTGATCATGATCCGGGCGATCCAGCGCCGGGCCCCGACCTTCTCCAGGATCAGGTTGCTCGGCACCTCGAAGAGGAAATAGCCGATGAAGAAGATCCCGGCGCCGAGGCCGAACACGGCCGGGCCGATGCCGAGATCGGCGTTCATCCGCAGAGCCGCGAAGCCGACATTGATCCGGTCGACATAGGCCATGACGTAGCCGATGAAGAGCAGCGGCATCAGCCTGAAGAAGACCTGCCGGACAATCCGGTCCTGTTCGTTCGGGGGCATCGTTTCCTCGTGAGACATCGTTCTGTTCGACCGGTTTCGCCGGATCGTCGCCGCGCCGGTCAGAAGGCCGGTTCGAGGCCGCTGGTCCGGTAGGCCTCGGCGGCCTGCGGCGTGGTCAGGCCCGCGAGGAAGCGCGCGGCACCCGCGCGGTCGGTCGCGCCGCGCATGATCGCGGCCGAGAAGGTCGTCATCTCCTGCACCGGATCGGGGAGGGGGCCGACCACCTCGATGCCCGGCACGACCATCAGCTCGCTGATCTGCTGGACCGCGATGTCGGCCTCGCCGGAGACCAGCTTCTCGGCCGTGAAGCCCTGCGGGATGATGGTCGCCCGGGCGTTCACCGCCTCGGCAAGGCCGAGCCGCGGCAGGAGCCCCGCGAAGTAGATCCCGCTCGCGCCGGTGCGCGAGTAGGCGACGGAGCGCGCCTCGACCAGCGTCCGCTTGAGCGCCTCCACGGTTGAGATGTCCGGGTGCTTTGCCCCGGCCTTCACGGCGATGCCGTAGCGGGAGCGCACCGCGTCGACCCGGCTCTCCGCCTCGACTTTGCCCTCCGCGATCAGGCGGTCCATGGCGTCCGACAGGACGAAGACCGCGTCGGCGGTGGCGCCGGCCTCAATCTCCTTCATGATCACCGCAGTCGGCGCCCAGTGGATCGCCGCCCGGCCACCGGCCGCCTCGAAGGCCGGCACCACGTGCGCGTCGAAGGCGCCCCGCACCACGAGGGCACATTTCAATCGGGTCGCGGTCTGCTCGTCTGCCATATCGTGTCTCATCACTTCATCTGAGAGCCGGTCGCCCGACGTTCCGCCGGGTCGCACACGCGTGTCTTGGGTTGCCCGCCTACGGCCTCATCCTGAGGTGCCGGAGCGCAGCGGAGGCCTCGAGGGAGGGGTCCAGAGAGCGCTTCGATCCCTGGAGCCCTCCCTCGAAGCCCGCTTCGCGGTCACTTCAGGATGAGGGCGGTGAAAGGGGATTGGCGGTTCGATCCTCCTGTCATCACCGCGGGGGTTCGCTGCGGGAATAGTCGAGGGCGGTGAAGCCGCCGCCCTGGTAGCGCTCGGCCACCGGGTTGCCGCTGGTTTTTCCCTCCAGCGCCGCCGCGTAGGAATCGGCGCTGTCCTGCGGGGCCCAGCCGATGATTTCGCGGCCGTCCCGACGCCACCAGGTCATGCGGCTGTTCTTCGAGGCGCCCCAGATCACGGCCGTCCCGGAGGGGCCGAGAGTCGGGGCCAGGGTGGCGCGCATGACCAGGCGGGTCATGTCGCCGTAGGAGAGCCACGTGGCGAGCATCCGCGCATCGGTCGGCTCGGGGAAGCAGGAGCCGATGCGCAGGAAGACGCTCTCGACGCCGTGCTTGTGGCGATACAGGCCGCCCATCATCTCGCCGTACGCCTTAGACAGGCCGTAATAGCCGTCCGGCGCCAGGGCGCAGTCGTCATCCAGCACCTCGGTCCGCTCGTGGAAGCCAATGGCGTGGTTCGAGGAGGCGAAGACCATCCGGGCGCCCTCGCGGCGCGCGGCCTCGTAGGCGTGATAGAGGCCGCGGATATTCGGGCCGATCACCGTCTCGAACGGGTGCTCCACCGAGATCCCGCCGAAATGGAGGATCGTGCCGCAGCCCTCCGCGAGCCGCAGGATCGCCGGCCCGTCCTCCAGGTCGGCGAGCTGGAAGCGCGCGCGCTCCGGCAGCGGGTCGGGGAAGGGGACGCGGTCCGAGAGCCGGAGGGTCCAGCCCTGCTCTCCGAGCGCCCGCGTCAGCACGCGCCCGAGGGCGCCCGAGGCCCCGGTCAGGAGGACGGGTTTCTGCGGGACGGTATCGGCACGCGTGCTCATGGTCTGGCCCTCCGGGATCAGGCGGTCTCGATCAGGCGGTCTTGGCCGCATTCAGGGGATGGGCCGCTTCCGGAAGACGGGGGCGGCGCACGAAGATCGCCATGGCGATCACGCCGGCTGCGGCGATCAGGGCGGCGATGACGAAGGCGCTGGCGTAGCCGCCGAGATACTGGACGGCGAGCCCGGTCGCGGTCGGTCCGACGATGCCCGAGATGTTGCTGAGCAGGTGGATGAAGCCGCTCACCCCACCGACCCGCGCCTCCGGCACCAGCTCGTGGATCGTCGCCCAGCAGGACTGCACCGAGCTCGTCAGCATCAGGACGGCCAGCGCGATCAGCGCAACGGCGGCGGCGGCGTTCGGCGCGGCATTGACGGCGATCAGCGCCACGCCCGCGATGGCGAGCGGCACGATCGTGGTGAGCTTCCGGGCGGCCAGCTTGTCGCCCATGCGCTTGTAGAGGTGATCGGCAACGATACCCCCGCCGACATAGCCGACGAAGCCGCAGGCCCACGGGATCGAGGCCACGAGCGCCATCTGCTGCACCGGCATGTGCAGGGCGTCAGTCAGGTAGCTCGGGAGCCACGAGAGAAAGATGTAGAGGGTGTAGTTCACCGCGAACATGCCGAGTCCCAGCGACAGGGTGCTGGGCAGGAACAGGTACTCCCGCAGGGACTGCGCGTGGTCGGACGGCGCGAGATGGGTCACGGCCCGGCTGCGCTCGACGAGGGCGATCTCCTCCGGGCCGACCCGCGGATTGTCCTGCGGCCGGTCTGTCATGAGGAGCCTCCACGCCACGACCCAGAGCAGGCCGACGGCGCCGATGGCGACGAACGCCACCCGCCAGCCGTACTGGATCGCCAGCAGGCCGACGACGGGAGCTGCGACGGCGCTGCCCACGGTCTGGCCCGAGAAGGTGAAGCCGATCGTCCGGGCGGTCTCCTCGCGCGGGAACCACGTGGTGATGGTCCGGTTCGTGGTCGAGTTCATCGGCCCCTCGGCGAAGCCGAACAGGGCGCGGACCACGAACATCTGGGCGAAGCCGGTCACCGCGCCGGTGAGCATGCACAGGATCGACCACGAGGCGGCGGCCCAGCTGTAGACGCTGCGCGGGCCGTAGCGGTCGGCGAGCTGGCCGCCCACGAAGGCGAAGATCGCGTAGCCGAAGAAGAAGGTGCTGAAGATCACCCCCAGCTCCGAGGGCGACAGGTTGAGGTCCTGCTTGACGAACGGCGCCGCAACACCGAGCGCCGCGCGATCCATGTAGTTGATGATCCCCGCAATGAACAGAAGGAACGCGATCAGAAACCTGTAGCGCTTGGCAAACATGGGATTTCCTCCGGGTAGATCATGTTTTTATTTTTATCTTGGTCGAGCAGCTTCTGATCGATCTCTTGAAAAGCGCCGTCGTCGCGAGCGGAGCTGGGCGACCCAGGGCAGCGCGACGTCGGTGAACATCCTGCAACCCTGAATTGTCTTGCTTCGCGCGGAAGGACGACCGCGCATCCGGATGTCTCCGTCACAGGAACGCGATCGTGCAGGGGCTGAGGCTCGTGCGCGTGCCCGTCCGGGACAGGTCGCCGGTGTCGGGGTCGATAGTGAACTCGACGAGGCTGTCGCCCTGCTCGTTGGCGACGAGCAGGTGCTTGCCGCCGGGCGCGAGCGTCATGAAGCGCGGGTCGCGGCCGCCGGACGGCGTCCAGCCGGTCGGGTCGAGCCGCTCGGCGGCGTCCTCCAGGCGGAAACGGGCGATGCCGTCCTGACCGCGGTTCGAGGCGTAGACGAAGCGCCCGCAGGGCGTGACCACGATCGCCGCGGCCGTGCTCGCGCCGAAGAAGTCCGGGGGCAGGGTCGGCACGAGATGCAGGGGGACCAGTGTCCCGGTCGCCTCGTTCCAGCGGCAGGTCGCGACGCTCGAGTCCAGCTCGTTGACCAGGAAGGCGAGGGGGCGGCTCGGGTGAAACCCGATGTGGCGCGGGCCGGCCCCGGGGCGCATCACCGTTTCCGACACGAGCGCGAGCCGGTCGCCGTCGAGCCGCAGGACGAAGACACGGTCGAGACCCTTGTCGGGGACGAGCACGTGGCTGCCGCCCGGCGACACGACCACGTGGTGCGGGTGGGCGCAGGCCTGCTCAGTCCGATGCGGGCCGGGATCGCCCGGGAGCGGCAGGACGTGGCTCGCCGGTTCGAGTCCGCCGTCAGCGCGCACCGGCAGCAGTGCCACCGAGCCGCTGGCGTAATTGGCGACGATCAGGAAGCGCCCGCTCGGGTCGAGGGATTGATGCACGCTGTTGGTGCCGCCGGTTGCCGCGCTTCCGAGCGTGCGCAGGCTTCCGTCGGCCTCGGCCGCGAAGGCGCTCGCCGCCTCGCCGTCGCCCTGAACGGTGTACACCACGGCACGCGCCGGATCGGTCACAAGGAAGGACGGATTCGTCAGCCCGTCCACCCGCCCGAGATGGGTCCAGCCCTCCAGGCTGGCGCCGGTGCGGTACACGTCGATGCCCTGTCCGCGCGCCCTGCGGCGCTCGGTGGTGAAACAGCCGACGAAGGCGAGACCGAGCGGGGCAGGGCGGAGCGCGGCATCGGGCATGGCGATCTCCGGCTCAGCCCCGACGCGGGACGCGGCGCAGGAACTCGGGATTGAGCTCCGACAGGCGATTCACCCCGATCAGCGCCATGTCGCGGTTCAGTTCCTCCTTGAGGATCCGCATCGCGTGCTCGACGCCCGCGACCCCGCCCAAAGCTGCGGCGAACATGAAGGGTCGGCCGAGCAGGACGAAGTCGGCGCCCAGCGCCAGCGCCTTCATCACGTCGGTGCCCCGGCGGATGCCGCTGTCGACGATGATCTTGAGGTCGCCTTTCCGGGCGGCGATCTCCGGCAGCACGTCGAGGGGCGCGACGGCGTAGTCGAGCTGCCGCCCGCCATGGGTCGAGAGGATCACGCCGTCGGCGCCGCATGCGCGGGCGATCTCGACATCCTCTGGGGCGAGCAGCCCCTTCACCAGCAGGTTGCCCGACCAGCGTCTGCGGATCGCCTCCAGGTTCTTCCACGAGAGCTGGTCACGGGCGATGGTGTTGCGCACCGCCCCTTGCGACATCATCGGGGGCCCGCGCTCGGCCTCGGTGTTCTCGAAATGCGGGGCGCCGTGCTTGAGGAAGGTCCGGGCCACGGTGCCGAGCAGCCAGCGCGGATGGGTCGCGCTCTGCCACGCGACCTTCGGCGTGACCTTGATCGGCATGGAGAAGCCGCTGCGGGTGTTGTGCTCGCGGTTGCCGAGCGTCGGCGTGTCGGCGGTCACCACGAAGGTGCGGTAGCCGGTGGCTTCCACGCGGTTGAGCAGGCGGTCGATCCGGTTCTGGTCGCCCGGCAGGTAGCCCTGGAACCAGGCCTGCGGATTCTGGTCGTGGACATCCTCCAGCTTGATCAGCGACGAGGCGCTCAGGCACATCGGCACATTCATGCGCTTGGCCGCCTCGGCCAGGACGAGATCGCCCCGGTAGGCGATGAAGGCGGCTCCCCCGAGCGGCCCGATCCCGAAGGGCGCCGCGTAGGTCTGGCCGAACAGCTCGGTGGTGGTGTCGCGCGCCGAGGTATCGCGCATCAGCCGCGGCACGAGGGCATAGTCGGCATAGGCACCGCGGCTGTGCGCCAGGGCCGAGCCGGTCTCGACCCCGCCGGACACGTACTGGAAGATCATCGGCGGCAGCAGCCGTCGCGCGTGGCGCTCGAAATCGTCCAGCGCCAGCAGGTCGCGGAACCGGTAGGGCGTGACGGCGTCGCTGCGCTTGAGGCTGGTCACGATCGCCTGCGGCGCGGCGATGCCCGCGGCCGTGGCATCCGCCCCGCCCACCGTCGGCGCCTCGCGTTCCGGTGACCCCAGGCCGGAGGCCGGCCGGTCGAGCGTCGCCATCCGCTCCTCCCTGTAGACCGTCGCGCCGGACGGCTTTTGAAAGCGCTTTCAGATAGTCAGGCGGTGCGAGGAGTGTCAATATACTGCCTGTCCGAGTCGGCGCACACGCCGAGAAGGGGGCTGAGCCGTCGCGCGACAGGCGAAGCCGGGTGACAGGGGAGCGGTCGATTTCAGTGCTGGATCTGCGGGGCGACATCCTCGAGCCACCGTCGCGCAGCCCGGTCGCGCGGGACGTGGCCCGCCGCGCCGGCGTCTCGACCGCCACCGTGTCCCGGGTTCTCAACGGCTCCGCCGGGGTGCGGGCCGATAAGCGCGAGGCGGTGATGCGGGCCGCGCAGGATCTCGGCTTCGTCGCGAACGGTGCGGCCCGGGCGCTCTCGACCCGCCGGTTCATGGCCGTGGGTGCGGTGGTCCCCAACATCGAGAACGAGGCCTTCGTGCGCGTTCTGTCGAGCTTCCAGGACCGGCTGCGGCAGGCGGGCTACACCCTGGTCGCCGCCAATGCCGGCTACGACCTGGAGGACGAATTGCGGGAGGCGACCTTCCTGCTGGAGCGGGGCGTCGACGGGCTGATGCTGGTCGGCGACATCCACCACCCGGACCTCTACGCCCGCATCGCCAGCACCGGTATTCCGATGGTGCAGACCTTCAGCCTGTCGCGGGAGCGCCCCTGCGTCGGGTTCGACAACGCCGCCTCGGCGGCCCGGGCGGCCAACTACCTGATGGATCTGGGCCATTGCCGGATCGGGGTGATCTCGGGCCTGCGCAAGGACAACGATCGCGGCGGGGCGCGCGTGAACGGCATCGCGCAGGCGCTCGCGGACCGCGGCCTGCGACTCGCGCCGGAGCACGACATCGAGATCTCCTACGGGATCGGCGGCGGCCGCGACGGCTTCCGTCAGATGCTCGCGAGCGGTCCGCCACCCACCGCGATCATCTGCGGCACCGACCAGATCGCCTTTGGCGCGATGATCGAGGCCCGCGCCCGCGGCCTCGCCATTCCGGGCGACCTATCGGTGATCGGTCACAACGATTCCGACTTCGCGCCCTTCCTGGATCCGCCCCTGACCACGATCCGGATCCACTCTGCCGAGATCGGCCACGCCGCCGGCGATCACCTGATCGCCCGGATCCAAGGTCGCCCGGTGGTGCGCCTCACCGAGATCGACGCCGAACTGATCCTCCGCGCGAGCACAGCGCCGCCCCGGCGCTAGGTCTTCGGGCCTAGCTTGCGTTATCTTGCTCCCTGTTTGAAATCGCTTACAAGTCGATCGATGGCGCTTCGGCCCGGTGCCGAAGCGCCCAACCTGAGACACAGCATGGCTCCCCGCATCGTTCTCCTGCATGCCACGCCCGTCGCCATGGCGCCGATCCAGGCAGCCTTCGCGGAAAACTGGCCGGAGGCCGAGACCGTCAACCTCCTCGACGACGGCCTGTCGCTCGACCGGGCCAAAGAGCCGGGTGAGATCTCGGAGGGCATGATCGAGCGCTTCGTGCGGTTCGGCCGCTACGGCCACGACATGGGCGCGGACGGCATCCTGATCACCTGCTCGGCCTTCGGTCCGGCGATCGACCGGCTGATCGAGACCGTGCCGGTCCCGGTGCTCAAGCCCAACGAGGCGATGTTCCGCGCGGCGATCGCGCAGGGACAGCGCATCGGCATGTTGGCCACCTTCGGCCCCTCCGTCGGCACGATGACCGACGAGTTCGAGGAGTTCGTCGGGCAGGCCGACCGGCCGGCAACCTTGCGCACGGTGCTGGTGGACGACGCCATGGCGCGCCTTCGGGCGGGTGATGCCGAGACGCACAACCGTCTCGTCGCCGAGCGGGCGCCGGAACTTTCCGATTGCGACGCGATCATGCTGGCGCATTTCTCGACCTCCCGGGCGGCCGAGGCGGTGCGCAAGGCGGTGAATGTCCCGGTCCTGACCGCGCCCCACGCGGCGGTGGACCGGATGCGCGCGATGATCGAGACCGGCAGGAGTGCCTGACCCATGAAGCTCGGTGCCTACAAGGACCGCCTCAGCGGCCATTGCGGCTTCCTGTTCACGGAGCTGCCGCTCGCGGAGCGCTTCGCCGCCGCCGCCAAGGCCGGCTTCCGGGCGGTCGAACACCCGAACCTGTTCGCCACGCCGGCGCGGGAGGTGGCGGGCTGGCTCGAACGGGCGGGCGTGCCGCTGGTCCAGACGGGATTCCCGGCTGGCGACGCCTCCAAGGGCGAGAAGGGCTTCGCGGCCCTTCCGGACAAGGTCGACTATTACCGCTCCACCATCGAGCCGACCCTGGACTACGTCGCGCAGCTCGGCTGCCGCCTTGTCCATCCGATGGCGGGCGTCCGACCCGCCGGGGTCGAGCAGGCGCGGCTCTGGGAGACCTATCTCGACAACCTCGCCTTCGCGGCCGATGCCGCCAAGGCACGCGGGATGACGGTGATCGTCGAGCCGATCGGCCCCGGCTCGATCGCCAATTACGTGATCGACGACCCGCTGGTGGCCGTCGAGGCGATCCGGGCGATCGGGCGCGACAACGTCAAGCTGCTGTTCGACGCGTATCACTGCGTCTGCCTGGGCCACGACCCGGCGGCGCTGATCCGCGCGCACGCGCCGCTCATCGCCCATGTCCAGATCGCCGACGATCCCGGTCGCCACGAGCCCGGGACCGGGACGATCGCGTTCGACCCGATCTTCGCCGCGCTGGCGGAGGTCGGCTATGCCGGCTTTGTCGGCTGCGAGTACCATCCGGCGGCCGGCACCGAGGCGGGGCTGGGCTGGATGCGGGCGGCGACGTAGCGGACTGGGAGAATCCGGACTTCCAACCCTCGCCCTCATCCTGAGGCGGCCGCTGCGCGCCGGCACCTCAGGATGAGAGGGAGGGTTGGATCGACGCCGGATGAGCGGCCCCGCGCGAAACTCAGCCCAGCAACCGCGCCCGGCGCTCCAGCACCGCCGGCCAGACCTCCGGATTGACCAGCCGCGGCGGCGTCACGCCGTTCAGGATGCCGATGATCTGCTCGGCACCCCACGCCGCCACGTTGCGGCGCGCCTCATGGGTGACACCGGCGGTGTGGTAGGTCGCCACCACGGTCTCGAGCTGGAGGAGCGCCGAGTCGAGGGGCGGCGGCTCCGGCGCCCAGACATCGAGGCCCGCCCCCGCGAGGTGGCCCGAGGTCAGAGCCTCGGCCAGCGCGGCCTCGTCGTGGACGCCGCCCCGGGCGGTGGTGATGAACAGCGCCCCGGGCTTCATCGCCGCGAAGGTTTTGGCGTCGAAGCTGCCGCGCGTGGTGTCGTCGAGCGGGCAGTGCAGGGACACGATGTCGGACTCGGCCAGCAGCCGCTCCCGATCGACCGGCTCGGCACCGCGCGCCCGGATCTCCTCGGCGGAGAGCAGCGGATCGTAGGCCAGGACCCGCATGTCGAAGCCGCGGGCAAGCTTGGCCACCGCTTTGCCGGTATGCCCGATCCCGACGAGCCCGAGGGTCGAGCCGCCGATTTCGTGACCCATCAGCGATTCCCGCGAGAAGCCGCGCTGGGTCCGGAGCAGGCGGTCGGACACGCAGATCTTGCGCGAGACGGCGAGCATCAGGCCGATCGCGAGCTCCGCGACCGACTGCGCGTTGCCGCCGACCTGGTTCACCACCGCGACGCCGGCCCGGGTGCAGGCGGCGGCGTCGACCGTGTCGAAGCCCGCACCGCCCGACGAGACGGCGAGCAGGTTCGGGCAGGAGGCGAGCAGATCGTCCGTGACGTGCCAACGGCGCGGCAGCTCGTCCCGCGCCGGCGAGACGTGGAAGACATGGGCCTGCTCGAGCAGCGCCTGGAGCGCGCTGTCCGGACCCTGCAGGTCCCCGATCTGCAGGTCGATATCGGGCTCGGCCCTCAGCCGCGTATCGAAGACCGGATTGATCCAGACGTTGAACCGGCAGACGCGCTTGAGAGCCGCCACGGCGTCAGCCCTTCACCACGGCGTCGATCGCGTCGATGACGTGATCGATGTTGTGGGTGTTGACCGCAGCCACGCAGATCCGGCCCGTCTCCAGCGCGTAGACCTCGTGCTCCTCGCGCAGGCGGGTCGCCTCCGCGGGGCTCAGGCCCGTGTAGGAGAACATGCCCTTCTGCGTCTTGATGGCGTCGAAGCCGCGCTCGGGGTGGCGCTGCTGCAGGCTGTCGGCCATCTGGTCGCGCATGGCGCGGATCCGGTCGCGCATCTCCGCGAGTTCGCGTTCCCAATCGGCGCGCAGCTCCGGATCGGTGAGGACGATCTCGACGATGGCGGCGCCGTGGGTGTGCGGGTTCGAGTAGCTCGCCCGCACCAGCCGCTTGGCGAAGGCCTCAACCTTCGCCTTCGCGGCCGGGTTCTCGGCCACGATGGTCAGCGCGCCGACGCGCTCGCCGTAGAGCGAGAACGACTTCGAGAACGAGGAGGCGACGAGGAATTCCTGACCCGACTCGGCGAACAGGCGCACCGGCTCGGCATCGACATCGAGGCCGTTCCCGAAGCCCTGATAGGCGATGTCGAGGAACGGGATCAGGCCCCGCTCGGCCATCAGGGGGACGAGGTCGCGCCACTCGTCGAGGCTGAGATCCGCGCCCGTCGGATTGTGGCAGCAGGCATGCAGCACCACGATCGAGCCCTTCGGCAGATCCTGGAGGTAGGCCCGCATGGCCGGGTAGTCGGCGCCACCGGTCTTGGCCGAGAAATAAGGGTAGTCGACCACGGTGAAGCCGGCCTGGCTGAACAGGGCCTTGTGGTTCTCCCAGCTCGGGTTGCTCACCGCGACGGTGGCGCCCGGGTACAGCTTGGCCAGCAAGTCGGCGCCGGTCTTCAGCGCGCCGGTGCCGCCGATGCTCTGCAGCGTCGCGACCCGGTTCTGCGACAGGATCGGCGCGCCCTTCCCGAACAGCAGCTCCTGGACCGCGTCCCGGAACGGCTTGGTGCCCTCGATCGGCCGGTAGGTCTTCGGCAGGCCCTTCTCGATCCAGCGCTTCTCGGCGGTCTGCACGGCGCGAAGGCGCGGCACCTTGCCGTCCGCATCCGTGTACACGCCGACAACGAGGTTGAGCTTTTTCGGGCTCGGATCGGCGTTGAAGGCCTCGAACAGCCGCATGATCGGGTCGAGCGGCGCGTCCTGGATGCCGGCGAACAGCGAGGTCATGATCGTCAATCGTCCCAGAGGGTCTTCGAGGCAGGCCGCGAAGGGCGGTTCAGTCGACCGGCGAGGATCGGGCCGAGGGCCTTATTCCGCACATCGCCCGCGCGCGCCAGCGCTTCCGCGCGTATCTGCATCCCGATCGGTTCAAGGATGCACATAATCCCTCGATCGACGACGCTCATTGTCACGCATTGCGCAGCCGGGGTCCCGCAAAGATCGGCCTTCCGGCGGCGCCGGACTCCGCCGTAAGGTGCCGGGATGTTGCGCTCTCACGCCCTGACCCTCGCGGGCCTCCTCGCCGTCGCGCCGGCTTCCGCACAGAATGCGGTGCGGATCGGGCTCTCGGCCCCGTTGACCGGCCCGGACGCCGTCTTCGGCCAGGGACTCCGGCAGGGGGCCGAGCAGGCGGTGGCCGACCTGAACCGGGCCGCCGGCGGGCGCCCACGCTGGGTTCTCGTCCCCGCCGACGATGCCGGCGATCCCAAGCAGGCGGCGGCGGTTGCCCGGAAGTTCTCCGCCGACGGGGTGCGTCTCGTGATCGGGCCGTTCGAATCCGGTGCGGTCGCGGCCGCCGCACCGGTCTACGAGGATGCCGGCGCCGTCGCGGTGACGACCGGCGCGACCTACACGCCGCTGACCGGCCGCGGCCTCTGGAACCTGTTCCGGCTGGCGCCGAGCGATGCGCAGCAGGGCCGGGCCGCGGCGGCGTACCTGGCGAGGGCCTATGCCGGGCGTCGTGTCGGCATCCTCAACGACCGCTCGACCTTCGGGCGCGGCCTTGCCGACGCCGTCTCGGCGCGGCTGAAGGAGAGCGGCGCGCCGGAGGTGCTGTTCGACGGGTTCGCGCGGGGCAACCGCGATCTCTCCGACCTCGTCGGCCGCCTGAGGGCTGCCCGGCTCGACGCTGTCTATTTCGGCGGGCTCGCGCCTGAGGCCGTCGCGCTGCTGCGGGCGATGCGGGAGGCGGGCCTCGGCACGGCCCTGGTGGCCAGCGACGGGATCCTCGACCCGAGCTTCCCGGCCGCCGCCGGAGTTGCCGCTGAGGGCACGGTGATGACGCTGCTCCCGGACCCGCCGCGCCTGCCCGACTCCCGCGGCGGCAAGCCCGTGCCGCGGTCCCCCGAGGCGGAGACCGTGGCGGCCGGCGCCTATGCGGCGGTCGAACTCCTGGCCCGGGCGACCGAGCAGGCCCCTGCCGCAGACCCGAAGACGGGCCGGATCTCCGAGGGCCGGAAGGTGGCCGAGATCCTGCGCGGCCCGCAGCCCGTGCGCACCGTGCTCGGTCCCGTGAGCTTCGACGCTCGCGGGGATCGCACCGGCAACGCCGTGGCCCTGCGGATCTGGCGGCGGTCGCCGGACGGGCGCATCGACTATGCCGGCAACGACATCGAGCCGTAAGGCGGCGTAATTCATGTCGATGACGGAGCGGGTTCGGCGTCCGTGACTTGCGGGCCGTTCCCGCGGCGACTACATGCGAGCGGTGCTGCTGAGCTGGCGCGGTCGATCCACTGGATCGGATCCGCGCCCTGCGGCGTTTCCCGAGCTCGATGACAGCCGAGAACGCATTGCCGGAACGCCTGCTGCCGGACGGTCCGACTGGAGAAGGTGCATGGCGAAAGAAGAATTGATGCAGTTCGACGGTCTCGTGATCGAGATCCTGCCGGATGCGCGCTACCGCGTGCAGCTCGACCAGGGCCACGAGATCGTGGCCTACACGGCCGGCAAGATGAAGAAGAACCGCATCAAGACGCTGGCCGGCGACCGTGTGACCGTCGAGATGTCGCCCTACGACCTTGAGAAGGGACGCCTCGTGTTCCGCCACAAGGACGAGCGTTCCTCCGGCCCGCGTCCCCCCGTCCGCGGCGGTCAGTTCCGCCGCCGTTGACGACTGAGCGCGCGGCCCGGGCTCCGTCGGCCGCGCCCGCTTACCTCCTGCTCACAGCCACGGCCCTGCTCTGGGCCGGCAACGCGGTCACCAGCCGCTGGGCGCCGGGCCACGTCTCCCCTCAAGTGATCACGACCCTGCGCTGGGCGGTGGCCTGCGCGGTGCTGACGCCGTTCGCCGCCCGACGGCTCGCGGCCGAGTGGCCGCTCCTGCGCCCGCACTGGCTGCGCATCCTGCTGATGGGCGGGCTGGGCTACACGGCCTTCAACTGCCTGTTCTACGCGGCCGGCGTGCATACCGGCGCGATCAACCTCGCGCTCTTTCAGGGGGCGATCCCGGTTCTGGTGATCCTCCTGAACCGCCTGGCCTATCGCGTACCAGTCACGGCCGGCCAGGTCGCCGGCGTGGTCCTGACGCTGATCGGCGCCGGCCTCGCCGCGACCCACGGCGACTGGTCGGTGATCACGCACCTCGCCTTCAACCGCGGCGACGTGCTCGTCTTCGGGGCCTGCCTGCTCTACGCGGGCTACACCATTTTCCTGCCGACCCGGCCGAAGGTCTCGGCGCTGGCCTTCTTCGCCGCCATGGCGGTGGCCGCCTTCGTAACATCCCTGCCGCCGCTCGCCGTCGAGTGGGCGACCGGGCACGCCGTCTGGCCCAGCCGCGAGGGCTGGGCCATGGTGGCGTTCGTCGGCTTGGGGCCGTCGCTGCTGGCGCAGCTCTTCTTCATGCGCGGCGTCGAGATGATCGGTCCGAACCGCGCTGGCCTGTTCGTGAACCTCGTGCCGATCTTCGGCGCGATCCTCGCCGTCCTTCTGGTCGGCGAGCCGTTCGGGGCGACGCAAGCGGTCGCCCTCGCGCTGGTCCTCGGCGGGATCGCCTGCGCCGAGCGCCTGAAGCCGGCGCTCGCCGTCGAGTCCGTCCCAGAAGCCGCTTACTCGCAGACGCGGACGCGGCGGATGTAGACGTCGCCGTAGGGATCGACGGTGCGGCGGCGCTCGAAGTGGCAGACCGGGCCGTAATCCTCCTCGACGTAGACCGGCGGCGGGGCGCGGTAGACCGGGCGGCCCGGGTAGTAGCCGTTATTGGCGGACGCGATGGCGCCGCCGACCGCCAGACCACCAAGCACGCCGAGCGCGGCCGCGCCGCCGGCACCGATCCCGTCGCGGGCCTGGGCGGCCGGCGCGAGGGTGGCAAGACTCCCGACGACAAGGCTCGTCGCGAGAAGGTACTTCATGACTTCCCCCTGAAAGCAGGCGATTCGTGCCGAACGTCGGCACAGTCCCGCTAGCACACCCGAGCTTTGGGGCGTTTGTTCGGCCACACATGACGGGACTCGGCGGCTTGACGTGAGGTGTGCCGTCGCACCAAACCCAGGGCGACAGCGAGGGGCGCGGAGGCCGGTATGGTGACACGGGGCTTCGTCGGGCGCAGGCAGCCGCCCGAGAGCGGGGCACGCCTGCCGCCGGGCCAGTATCTCACCGATGATTTCCCGATCCTGCAGATCGGTCCCAACCCGGTGGTGGACCTCGCCACGTGGCGGTTCACGCTCCGCGAGGGATCCCGGCCGATCAAGTCCTGGAGCTGGGACGCGTTCGAGGCGCTGCCGCGGACCAGGTGGCACGGGGATATCCACTGCGTCACCAAATGGTCGAAGTTCGATACGGACTGGGAAGGGGTCAGCTTCGACGACCTTCTGGCGGATGCCGGGATCGCGGCGCCGACGGGGTTCCTGCTGGCGGAATCCTATGACGATTACACCACGAACGTTCCGGTGGCGGATCTCGTGGGCGGTCGCGCCCTCGTGGCCACCCGCTACGCCGGTGAGCCGATCCATCCGGATCACGGCGGGCCGGCGCGGCTGTTCGTGCCGCATCTCTATTTCTGGAAAAGCGCCAAGTGGGTGAAGGGGCTGCGCTTCACCACCGTCGACACCGCCGGCTTCTGGGAGCTGCGCGGCTACCACATGTACGGGGATCCCTGGCGTGAGCAGCGCTACATCGGTGACTGAGCCCGTCGTCTTCCGCTGGCATCAGGCCGAGATCACCGCGATCGCGCCCGTCACGCCCCACGTGAAGAGCGTCCGGCTGCGCTGCGGCTTGGCCGAGCAGTACCGGGCCGGGCAGCACGTCGATGTCCGCCTCACTGCCGAGGACGGCTACCAGGCCCAGCGCAGCTACTCGATCGCCTCGGCGCCGGACGGCAGCGGCACCCTCGAGCTGATGATCGAGGGCCTGCCGGACGGCGAGGTTTCTGGCTGGTTCTCGGATTGCGCCGAAGTCGGCGACCGGGTGGAGCTGCGCGGGCCGATCGGCGGCTCGTTCTCGTGGGACGGGCCCGACGGCGGCCCGCTGCTCCTGGCGGCCGGCGGCTCCGGTGTGGTGCCGCTGCTCGCAATGCTGCGGCGGCGGGCGCAGGGCTGGCGGGAGATCCCGGCGGCGCTGATCTACTCGGCCCGCACCCGCGCCGATGCGATCGCGGTCGCCGAACTGGAGCGGCTCGCCGCGACGGATCCCGGCGTCTCCCTGCATCTCGCGGTCACCCGCGAACCCGGTGGCAGGCGGATCGACGCTGCCCTAGTGGCCACCGCGCTGGCGCGGACCGGGCCGCCGGGGAAGGTGTTCATCTGCGGCTCCAACCGGTTCGTCGCCGCGGCGTCGGACCTGATCGTGGCCGCGGGCGTCGCCCCGGGCCTGATCCGCACGGAGCGCTTCGGCGCCTGAGCCACGGGATCTGGGCTGTCGCGGCCCGACGCGTGATTGCCTGCGTTTCGGCACCTTCGGCTCGATGACCAGCGCCGTCGTTCCGGGCTCGCCTGCGGCGCCCCGGGATGACGGCGTTGAACCGGTAACCCGCGCGGATCACGGGCTGAAGATCAGCACGAGGTAAACGAAGAACAGCACGAGGTGCACCGCGCCTTCGAGCACGGTCGTGCGCGAGCCCGAGAAGGTCTGGGCGCTGAGGATCAGCGTCACGGCGAGCAGGGTCATCTCGGTGGGCTTGAGGCCGAGCACCACGGTCTGTCCGGTGAGCAGGCCGATGGTCAGGATCGCCGGTACGGTGAGGCCGACCGTCGAGGTGGCCGCACCGAGGCACAGGTTGATCGCCCGCTGCAGCTCGTTGCGGGCCACCGCCTTGAGCGCCGAGATGCCCTCCGGGGTGAACACGATGGCGGCGATCAGCACGCCGCCCAGCGCCGAGGGCGCGCCGAGTGCCGCAATGCCGTGGTCGAGGATGACCGCGAGGCTCTTGGCCAGGATGACGATCGGCAGGACATTGGCGAGCAGCAGGCCGACATGCTTGGCGACACTGCCGCCCGACACGGAGGAGGCCTCTCCGGGATGCGCGTCCGCATCCCGAGCCTCGGCGTCGATGAAGAACTCGCTGTGCCGGCCGGTCTGGATCAGCAGGAATACGCCGTAGAGGGCCAGCGTGAACACCGAGAACGTCACCGCCTGGAGGGTCGTCAGCGTCCCGTCGCTGGTGGAGCTGGTGAAGTTCGGGATGATCAGCGCGATGGTGGTGAGCGGGATGATCACCGCCATGAAGGCCGAGGCCCCCTGGAGGTTGTAGCGCTGCTGGTGGTGGCGCAGGCCGCCGACCAGGAGGCCGAGCCCGACCACGCCATTCAGCACGATCATCAGCACCGCGAACATCGTGTCGCGGCCGAGCGTCGGCGCGTCCTTGGCCGAGAGCATCACGGCGGAAATCAGCGCCACCTCGATGATGACGATGGCGAGGGTGAGCACCAGGGTGCCCAGAGGCTCTCCCAGCCGGTGGGCCAGTTCCTCGGCCTCATGCACCACGCCGAACGCCGACCACACGATCACCGCCAACAGCCACGCGAACAATCCGCCCGCGAAAAGCGGCTGCGACAGGTCGCCGAGCCAGTCCTTGCCGAACCACGCGAAGGCGAGAACCGTCGCCCAGGCTACCGCCACTCGCAGGGCTGCCGTCATGTCCGTGATGCTCTCCGTGCCGACCGCGGCCAAGCTGCGGTGTGCGATACGTGACCGTCTCTAGGCCATCTGATCGCGGATGACAGGGCCGGTGCACCCTCGGCTGACCGCGCGCAACCGCCCCATGCTGCGGCGGGAGTGGTCAGTTGGCCCGGGAGGCGTTACCTTCCCACCACCCGAATAGAGTCCGGTGCCTGATTCCTCCGCCGCGCGATGGCGCGCTGCCGGGTGCGGCGCGGCCGTTGAGAGTTCCCCGAGCTTGCCTTTTCCGACCCTGCCCGCCCCCCTCGCGCGGGCCCTTGCCGATCGTGGCTACGCCGATCCCACCCCGGTCCAGGCCGCGGTGCTGGAGGCGGCTGCCGGCTCCCGCGATCTCCTCGTCTCCGCCCAGACCGGCTCCGGCAAGACCGTGGCGTACGGTCTGGCCATGGCGAGCCTGCTGATCGGCGACGGCGAGATGCTCCCGCCGCCGGCGGCGCCGCTCGCCCTGGTGATCGCTCCGACCCGGGAACTCGCACTCCAGGTGCAGCGTGAGCTGTTCTGGCTCTACGGCCCGGCCGGCGGCCGGATCACCGCCTGCGTCGGCGGTATGGATCCGCGCCGGGAAAGCCGGATGCTCGCCGAGGGCACGCATATCGTCGTCGGGACGCCCGGCCGCCTGCGCGACCACCTGGAACGGCGCAATCTCGATCCCACCGCGCTGCGGGCCGTCGTCCTCGACGAGGCCGACGAGATGCTCGATCTGGGCTTCCGCGAGGATATCGAGTTCATCCTCTCGGCGACGCCGCCCGAGCGGGCGACCTACCTGTTCTCCGCGACCCTGCCGAAGGGCATCGAGGCGCTGGCCGAGCGCTATCAGCGCGACGCGCTCCGGCTCGCGATCAAGAGCGAGACCCGGGGACACGCCGATATCGCCTACCGGGCGGTTCGGATCATGCCGCGCGAGACCGAGCACGTGGTGCTCAACCTCCTGCGCGAGGCGGACGCCAAGACGGCGATGGTCTTCTGCAACACCCGCAACGCCGTCCGCCATCTGCAGGCGAGCCTGACCGAGCGCGGTTTCTCGGTGGTGGCGCTCTCGGGCGAGCTCGGCCAGGGCGAGCGCAACGCCGCGCTCCAGGCCCTGCGCGACGGCCGCGCCCGGGTCTGCGTCGCCACCGACGTGGCCGCCCGCGGCATCGATCTGCCGTCCTTGAGCCTCGTGATCCACGCGGATCTGCCGCACGATGCCGAAGTGCTCCAGCACCGAAGCGGCCGGACGGGCCGTGCCGGCCGCAAGGGCACCTCCGTGCTCCTGATCCCGAACTCGCGCCGGCGGCGGGCCGAGCAGATGTTCGCCATCGCCAAGGTGAGCCCCGAATGGTCGGGGCCGCCCTCGGCCGACGAGATCCGCCGCCTCGACGGCGAGCGCATGTTGTCCGACCCGCTCTTCGCCGAGCCGCCGGCCGAGGAGGATGTGGCGCTGGCCGAGACGCTCCTGGCCAGCAAGAGCCCGGACGAACTCGCCGCGCTCCTGGCCCGCGTCTATCGCACCCGCCTGCCGGCGCCCGAGGAAGTCAGCGATCCGGGTGAGGGCCGCGCCCCGCGGGGCGAGCGGCCGCCCTACGACCCGATGGATCCCGAGCGGATCGCCGCCATGGGGCCGGCCGTCTGGTTTCGGCTCAATCTCGGCCGCCGCGACAACGCCGACCCGCGCCGCCTGCTGCCGATGCTGACCCGTCGGGGCGGCATCGGCCGTCAGGAGATCGGCGCGATCCGGATCTTCGAACGCGAGACCAAGTTCGAGGTGCGCGGCAATGCGGCGGCGCGCTTTGCCGAATCCTTCGCCCGCAACGGATCGCCGGAAATCCAGGTCGAGGCGCTCGTAGGGGATGCCCCTCCCGGCGAGCGCAGCGGACGGCCCAGCGGCCCGAAGGGCTTCGCGAGCCCGCGGGCCGGAAAGCATCAGCGCAAGGTCGAACGGACTGGTCCGAAGCCGGACCACAAGCCGGGCCGCCATTCGGGCCGAGGCTGAAAAGCTCGCTGCAGCCCGCCCTGTCGCTTCGCCGTCGTGCGGGGCGCGCCTCTCGCGATCGGTGAGGCCGCAGGCGGTTCGGGTGACCGACCGAGCGATCCTCGGTGATCGTTCACGGCTGAGCGGGCGTGCGAGCCCAGCTCAGCCTGTCTTCGCTGAGTGCCGCAGGCCGCTCAGAAGACGTTCTTCACCGCGTCACCGAGCGCATCGACGCTCTCCTTGAGCTTACGTCCCGCCGGCGCGAGGGACGGCAGCTTGATGCCGAGAACTTCGGTTTCTTCCGGTTCCGAAGCCTCGGCCTGTGCCACGGCGGTGGACGCCGGCGCCTTCGCCTTGGCGGCAACTTTGGGCGGAGCAGGCGGCTTCTGGGCTGTTACCGCCTTGCGTCCCGGCTTCTCGCCCTTCTCGGCCGCCGGCGGCGCGGCCACGGGCGCGGACGCGGCGACCAGTTTCTGAACAGGCGTCGCGGCGGGCTCGACCACGTCGCGCGCTTTGATGGCCTCCGAGGCACGCGGAGCGATGAGCGCCGCTGTCCGGCTCGGCGGCAGCGTCGCAGCCTGGCGCCCGGCGGCGATCGGCGCGATCGGGGTCGGGACCGGGATGCGGCGGGCCGGCGGTTCTGCGGCGGCAACCTTTGCCGGCGGCGGCGCGGCTGGATTTCCGGTCGGCGCGGCGGCCGGCGTGAACGCCTCGGGCAGCGCGGCCATTCGCAGGGCGGGCGATACAGGCTCGGCCGCCGGCACCGGCGCCGATGCCACCTTGCCGGAGCCTGCGAGCGCGGGGAGACCGTCTTTCAAGTCGGGCCAGTCGGCCGCTTTCCCGGAGACTTTGAACGTCGCTGGCGCCGGTGCGGCGAGGCCGGCCATCAAGGTCGAGGCGGCGACACCGAAGCCGCAGAGGGCCCCGGCCCCGGCGAGACCGAACAAGATGACGCGCAGGTTGACGCCGCGCTTCGGACGCAGCTCCGGATCCCGAGTCTCTCGGGTCTCAGAAGGATCCAGGGCGAGATCGATCATGGTCCGGGGTCTCTGACACGATGCACAATGCGCGCGACCGGGCTCCCCCGCGACCGGCCAGCGTCTTCCGATAGTACGGAAGAGGTTCGTCGCTGCATCCGACAGTGGAAGCGCAATACGGCGCAAAGATGTCGGCTCGAATCGGCACGCAGCCCAGTCGTGGCTCGGCTATCCACAAGATATACACGTGCCGCTTAAGAATCCGTCATCGCCGGGATCCCCCCGGTTCCGACGCTGCGCATCCTCTGCCGAGGTCCGCTCCACGGGACGGCTCGGCATGGACTTCGGCGGCGCGGCCGCTATGCGTCACGGGGTGGATACAGGACCGAAACACCTGACGCTGGACGACGCGCCTGCGCCTTTCAAGCACCGTACCGGGCGATGGCCCTGGGCGGGCTGGTCCACGCGCGCGCGGCTCGTCGCCGTCGTGCTGCTGATCGACGCGCTGGCGGCCCTGATCTCCTGCGGCGTTATCGTGCTTAACGCCCGCACGGCCGTGCGAGTCGAGACCCGCGCGTCGCTGGCCACCGTCGAGTCCCTGGTCGCGGATACGATCCGCCTCTCGGACACCAGCAACCCCGACACGCTGCTTCAGACCCTGGACCTCCGCTTCAAGGTGCTCCGTCACGTCCGCGTCGCCGTGCGCGACGCGGACGGGGACCAAATCGGGCAGCCGGCCTTGCCCCACCGGTCCGAGCGCGAGGCGCCGCGCTGGTTCGCCGACCTGATCATGCCGCCGATCGAGCGGCACACCCTGCCCATCGCGGTGAACGGCCAGCAGCTCGGCACCGCGCAGATCACCACGCAGCCGCTCGACGAGATCGACGAGATCTGGGGCTACGCCCGGGCGCTGTCGCTGACCACCCTGGCGATCAACGCCGCAATGCTGATCGCGCTCTACGTCGCCCTCGGCCGCATCCTGGCGCCGCTGCGGCGGCTCGGCGTCGGTCTGACGCAGCTGGAGCACCACGATTACACGGCGCGGCTGGAGCCACCCGGAGCCCGTGAGCTGGCGGTGATCGCCGATCGCTTCAACAAGGTGGCAGCGGCACTGGGTGAGGTCCGCGCCGCCAACGGCCGGCTCAATCGCCAGCTGTTGACCGCGCAGGATGACGAGCGGCGCCGCACCGCCCTCGAATTGCATGACGAGTTCGGCCCCTGCCTGTTCGCCCTCGAAGCCAATGCCGCCTCGATTGCCCGGATCGCCTCCGGTCCCGCCGAGCCCAGCCGCGAGAAGCTTGCGGCCCGGGCCGACGAAATCAGCACCATCGTGGGCCAGGTCCAGACGGTGAACCGTGAACTCCTGAACCGCCTGCGGCCGCACGGGCTCGGCCAGGCGCCCCTGGCCACCTGCCTCGACCTGCTCCTGCGCGGGTTCGCCCAGCGTCATCCCGCCATCGCCTTCGTCGGCCGGTTCGACGGGCTGGCGCGCGGCTACGGCGACCTCGTGGACCTCACCGTGTTCCGCTGCGTGCAGGAGAGTGCCACCAACGCCGTGCGCCACGGGGGCGCGACGCGGGTGGAGGCCGAGGCCGGCGAGGTGGACGGGCGGGTGCAGGCCACGATCCGCGACAACGGCACCGGAATCCCGGCTGAACACGGGACCGGACTCGGTCTTTCGGGGATGCGGGAGCGCGTCGAGGCCCTCGGTGGCAGCTTCGCCCTTGACAAAGGCGGCCCCGGAGCAATCGTCCGGATCACGATCCCCGTTCCGCCGGAGCAGGGCGACGAGAACAACGCGCCGAGCGCATGAACGCCATCGCCTCCCAGATCGACGTCGCAGCAACCCGTCTGCCGGTCCTGGTGATCGACGACCACCCGATCGTGCTGCAGGGCTGTCGACGCGTGCTGGAAGATGCCGGCGTCGAGACCATCGCGGAAGCGACCACGGTGGTCGGCGGCTACCGCATCTTTCACCGGCTGCGGCCGCCGGTGGTGATCTGCGATCTGACTTTCCAGGGCAGCGGCATGGCCGGCCTCGGCCTGATCCGAAGGATCCGCGCGGTGGCGCCGGAGACGCGCATCCTCGTCTTCAGCATGCACAACGATCCGGTCATCGTCGCGCGCGCCCTGGAGGCCGGCGCCCTCGGCTACGTCCTGAAGGACCATGCTTCGGCCGAGCTGTTCGAGGCCTTCGGCAAGGTGCGGATCGGCGAGGTCTATCTGGACCGCCGGCTCGCCACGGAGGTGGCGATGCTGCGCGCCGACGCCCGCCGCACCCCGGAATCCCAGCTCACGCCCCGCGAGCAGCAGATCCTGGCCCGCCTCGCCCAGGGGCGCTCCTACGGGGCCATCGCGGCCGACCTGTCGGTCAGCTACAAGACCGTCACCAACGCCTGCTCGCAGATGCGCCAGAAGCTCGGCGTGCGCACTCTCGCGGAACTGATCCACGTCGCCGTCACTCACGCGCAGCGGCAGGGTTAGAGGAATGGCCCTCGCGATGACGGGTGACGGCGGCCCGGGCTCCTTTTCCGGCGAGGCCTGGACGCGCAATGCCGCCGCCTGCGACACCATCGGGGCGATGCCGTTCAACGCGGAGCTTGCCGCCGGCACGCTGCCGCGCGCCACCTTCCAGCACTACATCGTCCAGGACGCCCATTACCTGATCGGCTTCGGCCGGGCGCTCAGCCTCGCCGCCGCGAAGGCGCCGGAACCGGACGGGATCGTGCAGTTCTCCCGGGCCGCACAGGACGCGATTGTGGTGGAGCGCGCGCTCCACGGCGGCTTCTTCCGGGATTACGGAATCGGCCCCGAGAGCTTCGCGGCGACGCTGCTGACGCCGGCCTGCGACCACTACGTGTCCTATCTTCTGGCGACGGCCTACGCGGAGCCCTTCGAGGTCGTCTGCGCCGCCCTGCTGCCCTGCTTCTGGATCTACAAGGCCGTGGGCGACGACATCTTCGCCCGCGCGGCGGCCGGGAATCCGTATCGGGCCTGGATCGACACCTATGCGGGCGAAGAGTTCGCCGAAGCGGTGGTCGGAATGATCGCGGCGACCGATCGGGCGGCGCTGACGGCTTCGGCGGGCACGCGCGAGCGGATGCACCGGGCCTTCACGCAGGCGACCCGGCTCGAATGGATGTTCTGGGACAGTGCCTACCGCGACGCCGGGTGGCCGGTCTGAAGGGTCGGCGGCATCCGTGAGAGCGCCGTCGGGCCCGAGCCGGCGCAACCTGATGGCCGCCGCAGCGGCGGCCGCGGCCGCCTGGCCGGCGCTCGCCGCAGGATCCGACACGCCCGGACTGATCCCGCCGGATCGATCGGTTCGGATCGCCATGCTGCTGTTCCCCGGCATGACCGCCCTCGACCTCGTGGGGCCGCAGACGCTGCTCGCCGGGATGGCTCAGGACAGCCTCTACCTCGTCGCCGAACAGATCGGTCCGGTCGCGGCCGACACCGGACTCGCTCTCGTGGCGACGCACAGCTTCGAGACCTGTCCGCAGGCGCTCGATGTCCTGTTCGTACCCGGCGGCGACGGCACGCCGGCGCAGATGCGCAATCCGACGCTGCTCGCCTTCCTGCGCGAGCGCGCCGCGCGGGCGACGTGGCTGACCAGCGTCTGCACCGGTTCGCTGATCCTCGGCGCCGCCGGGCTGCTGCGGGGTTACCGGGCCACCTCGCACTGGTGTCTGCGCGATGCGGCCCTGCCGCTCCTCGGCGCCGAGCCGGTGGCCGAGCGCGTGGTGTTCGACCGGAACCGCGTCACGGGCGCGGGCGTCTCGGCCGGGCTCGACCTCGGGTTGGCCCTCGCCGCGCGTCTGCGCGGTGCGGAGTACGCCCGAACCGCTCAGCTCGTCGCAGAGTATGCGCCGGAACCGCCGTTCCAGGCCGGCACGCCCGCGCAAGCTGGGCCGGCTGCCGTCCGGGCCGCCGATGCGATCCTGGTGCCGCTGGTCGCCGGAGCGACGGAGGCGGCGCGGTCTCCCGAGCCCGGCCTCAGCGATGCAGCTCTGCCACGCTGAGCGGCGACGTGCGGGCGCGTCCTTGACGGAGGCAGCCGCCCATCCGAACTGTGCCGTGCAAGATCCGCCGGAGCCGACATGTCCTTGATCGCACGCCTGCGCGCCTACGCGACCGAGGCCCTCGGCGTCGGCAGCCACGAAACCGTCGACGACACGCATCTGGCTGCCACGGCGCTTCTCGTTCACGTGGCCCGAGTCGACGGGATCCTGGCCCCGTCCGAGAGCGAGCGCCTGTCCCGCCTCGTGCAGGGTCATTATGCGGACGGCCCGGACGCGGCGCGCGCGCTCATCGAGCGGGCCGCCGCCATCGACTCCGAGACGCGCGACGTCGCGAGCCTCGTGGAAATGATTCCCCACGAGGCCGACAGGACCGAGCGGCAGGAGCTGCTGACCATGGCTTGGTCGGTCGCGGCCGCAGACGGCCATGTCGACGAATTCGAGGAGGCGCTGGTCGAGCGCCTCGGCCGCCTGCTCGGCTTCGACGACGGCGCCATCGCGGCCGCGCGGCGCAGCGGTCAGCACAGCGTCGGAATCGCCTGACGCCCCGGGGACGGCGATGATCGCGAGCTTGGCGCTGATCCTGCTCGCCCAGCTTCTGGGTGAGATCCTCGCCCGCGGCGCCGGGGTGCCGATCCCGGGCCCGGTCATCGGCATGGGGCTGATGTTCGCGTTCCTGCTTGTGCGCGACAATGCCCGATTCGGCTTGCCCCGCTATCTCCCGAAGCCGCTCACCGACGGAACGCTCGAATCCACGGCGCGCGGCCTGCTGATGAACCTGTCGCTCATGTTCGTCCCGGCGGGCGTCGGTGTCGTCGGCCGCCTGGACCTGCTGCGGGCGCAGGGCCTCAAGCTCGCCATCGTGCTGGTCGTCTCGACCGCGCTGTCGCTCCTGGTCACCGTCCTGGTCTTCCGCGCCGTGGCGGCCCTGGTCGAGCGACGCGGGTCCGACCGGGAGCCCTGACGCGTGAGCGGCGACTTCTCCCTCTGGGTCTATCTCGCCAAGACGCCGCTGCTGTGGCTGACGGTGACTCTGACGGCCTACGTCCTGGCGGACCGGATCGCCGCGGCCACCGGCCGGCATCCGATCGCCAATCCGGTGCTCATCACCGTGGCATTGGTCGGCGGGGTCCTGGCGGTGACCGGAACACCCTATCCCGCCTATTTCGAGGGCGCGCAGTTCGTGCACTTCCTGCTCGGACCCGCCACCGTGGTGCTGGCCATGCCGCTCTACGAGCGGCGGGCCACCGTGATGCGCGCGCTGGTGCCCATGCTCACGGCCCTGGCCGCGGGCTCGGCCACGACCTTGGCCGTCGTGATCGGCCTGGCGCGGTTGCTCGACATCCCGCAGCCGGTTCTCGTGTCGCTCGCGCCGAAATCGGTGACCTCGGGTGTCGCCATGGGCATCGCCGAGGCGCTCGGCGGCGACCCGACGCTGACCGCCATCCTGGTGATCCTCACGGGCATCATCGGCGCGATCCTCGTGACGCCGATGATGAACTTGCTGCGGATCCACGACATGCGGGCCCGGGGCTTCGCAGCCGGGCTCGCGGCGCACGGCATCGGCACGGCGCGCGCCTTCCAGGTCAGCGAGGTGGCCGGCACCTTCGCGGGCATCGCCATGGGGCTCAACGCGTTCGTGACGGCGATCCTGGCGCCGCTGGCGCTGCACCTGCTGTTCTGAGCTCTTAACCCGCTGACTTGAAGTCAACGCGGGTCTGGCGCTCTGCGCCAGTTGAATCGCAGCCTGCCTTCCACGGCTTCGGTCGCGTCGTCCGCACCAATCGGAGTGATGTCCGGCGGCAGTTCCCGAGGCCTCATCGCATCCTCGCCGATGCAGCCGCGTCAGCGGACCGGATTTTTCAACTCGAGGTGGTATTTATGGTGCGACAAATGCGCGCCACAGTTGTACTATGTTGCTCATGGCGCATAATAGCCCACGGTAGAGCTAATGCCAAAAAGATGGGCGAGCGCCGGATCGGCCATAAAGAAAAACCGAGGAGACGACCATGCGCACCGCCTCGCCGAGTGTTGAACTCGCAGCGAAGATCTTGAGCGCGTATGTAACGCGCAACAGCGTGCCCGCGGATCTTCTGCCCGAGCTGCTCTTGCAGGTTCACCGCTCGATCGCGGCGCTAGACCAACCCGCGAAGACGTCGATCGATCGACCGACCGACGCGCAGATCCGCGCCTCGATCCGCCCGGATT
Source organism: Methylobacterium sp. FW102-HT35C08 (assembly GCF_058790235.1). NCBI lineage: Bacteria > Pseudomonadati > Pseudomonadota > Alphaproteobacteria > Hyphomicrobiales > Methylobacteriaceae > Methylobacterium > Methylobacterium sp. FW102-HT35C08. Next base: position 6,089,693 of record NZ_JBYTCL010000002.1, read on the forward strand.
CGCTGATCAGCTTCGAAGACGGGAAGCCCTACAAGGCCTTGCGCCGCCACCTGACCATTCGCGGTCTGACCCCCGAGGCCTACCGGGCGAAATGGGGCCTGCCCGTCGACTATCCGCTGGTCTCGGCCGCCTATAGCGCCCGCCGGTCGAACATCTCGCGTCAGATCGGCATCGACCAGCGGCTGCGGGTCAGACAGGCGGCGGAGTAGCGCCGCACCGTCCGGCTGCGGACCGGCGGGGCGCGTTACGGCCAATCCGACGCTGACGCTTCGACGGCCGCCGTCGCGATGTCCTGGATCAGCAAGGCCACGAGCCCGGACCATCCGGTCTGGTGCGCGGCGCCGACGCCGCGTCCGGTGTCGCCGTCGTAGTATTCGTAGAAGAGGACGTGGTCGCGGAAGTTCGGGTCGTCCTGCTCGATGCGGCTGTGCCCGTAGACCGGCCGCTTCCCGTCGGATCCGCGGGTCGAGAGGCCGATCAGGCGCTGAGACAGATGCCGGGCGATCTCGCGCAGCGAGGAGGTCCGCCCCGAACCGGTCGGCGCCTCCACCCGGAAATCCGGTCCGTAATAGTCGTGGAAGCGGTTGAGGCCTGCGATCAGCAGGTAGTTCACCGGCATCCAGACCGGGCCGCGCCAATTCGAATTGCCGCCGAACAAGCGTGACCGGGACTCAGCGGGCTCATAGGCGAGGCCGAGGTCGCGGCCGTCCCACGCGAAGCAGAACGGCTGGTCCGCGTAGGCCCGCGATACGGCGCGCAGGCCGTGATCCGACAGGAACTCGCCCGGATCGAGGGCCCGGTGCAGCAGGGCCTTCAGCCGGTGGCCGCGCAGCAGGGAGAGCAGCGCGGTCTGACCCTGGCCGGGCTCGTTCCAGCGCGAGACCAGGGTCGCGAGATCCGGTCGGTTCTTCAGGAAGAACTCCATCCGTGCGCGCAGCGACGGCAGCTTCTCGAGGTCGCACGCGTTGATTGTCGCCACAGCGAAGATCGGGATCAGGCCGACCATGGTCCGCACCCGGATCGGCAGCCGCTGGCTGTCCCGTGTCTCGATCACGTCGTAGAAGAAGCCGTCCGCTTCGTCCCACACGCCCACGCCGGTGGCGCCCGCGATCAGGAGGAAATGCTCGAAGAACTTCTCCGCCATGTCCTCGAAGGTGGGATCCTGCAGAGCCAGCTCGATGGCGATGCGCATCAGGTTGAGGGCGTAGGTCGCCATCCAGGCCGTCGCGTCGGACTGGGTGAGGGTCGCTCCGTCGCCCACCGGCTTCGAGCGGTCGAAGATCCCGATATTGTCGAGCCCGAGGAAACCGCCCTGGAACAGGTTGCGGTCGTCCGCATCCTTGCGGTTCACCCACCAGGTGAAATTCAGGGTGAGCTTGTTGAAGATCCGCTTGAGGAAGGCGTGGTCGGGCACGCCGGTGAGCGCGCGGTCCAGCTCGAACACCCGCCAGGCCGCCAGGGCATGAACCGGCGGGTTGGCGTCGCCGAACCCCCACTCGTAGGCCGGAAGCGCCGCGTTCGGATGCGCGTAAGCCTCGTCGACGAGGAGCAGCAGCTGGTTCTTGGCGAAATCGGGATCGATCAGCGCGAACACGATCGCCTGAAGGGCGAGGTCCCAGGAGGCGAACCAGGGATACTCCCAGGCGTCCGGCATCGAGATGATGTCGTTGGCGCGGAGGTGCGCCCAATCGCTGTTGCGCCCGTGCTGGCGCTCGGGCGCGGGGGCGGGTTGGGCCGGATCGCCCGCGAGCCACTCGCGCACGTCGTAGTGATAGAGCTGCTTCGACCAGAGCATGCCGGCCAGCGCCTGCCGCTGGACGAGACGCATCTCGGGATCCGCGATCGACGCCTGGAGCGCCGCGTAGAACGCGTCCGCGTCGTCCTCGCGCGCGGCGAAGACCGCATCGAAATCCGCGAAGGGCTCCCCCGCTACGGTCTCGGCGCGCAGCCGCAAGCGCAGGATCCGCGTCTCGCCGGGCTCGAGATGCAGGTCGTAGCGGGCGGCGCACTTGGTGCCCGACAGCCCGTTGGCCGCGCCACGGTCGCCGCCGATCACGTGGCGGTCGATCCCGTCCTTGTAGAAGCCCGCGGCCGGGCCGCTGCCGAACAGCCGGTGGGTGTTGGTCTCGTTCTCGGTGAACAGCAGCTCGGCCGCGCCCTGCGCGAAGAACCGCATCGGCGGCATCGCGGCATGACGGGCCCAGACCGAGCCGTCGGACCCGGCCATCAGCTCCGGCTTGGCAACGTCCGGTTTCCAAGACCAGATATTGCGGGCCCAGAGCTGCGGCAGGAGCGTCAGGTCGGCGGCGTCGGGGCCGCGGTTCGTCGCGGTGACGCGCATCAGGATGTCGTCGGGTGCGGCCTTGGCGTAGGCGATCTCGACGTCGAAGTAGCGGCCTTCGTCGAACAGGCCGGTGTCGAGCAGCTCGTATTCCGGGTCGTCGAGGCCCCGCCTCGCATTCTCCGCGACCAGCTGTCCGTAAGGGAAGGCGGCCTGCGGGTACTTGTAGAGCATCCGCATGAAGGCGTGGGTCGGGAGGCCGTCGAGGTAGTAGTAGAGCTCCTTCACGTCCTCGCCGTGATTGCCCTCCTGGTTGGTAAGACCGAACAGGCGTTCCTTCAGGATCGGGTCGCGCCCGTTCCAGAGCGCGAGCGACAAGCACCAATTGAGATGGCGGTCGCCGAAGCCGCCGATCCCGTCCTCGCCCCAGCGATAGGCCCGGGAGCGGGCATGGTCGTGGGGCAGGTAGTCCCAGGCGTCCCCGCCCGCGCTGTAATCCTCGCGGACCGTGCCCCATTGCCGGTCGCTGAGATACGGACCCCACTGGCGCCAGGCCGGGTCGGTGCGAGCCTCGACGAGACGACGACCCTCAGCTGTCTCGAAGAGGTTGCGCGGAACGCCGTTGGGCTTGGTCATCAGCCTGCTGCTCCTGGACCCGATCCTCGCAGGCCCGATAGTGCCGTGCTGTGCCCGCGTGAAGTCAATGCCCGACCTGTGGCGGCGAGGCCGATCCGCTCAGGTGCGCGCGATCACGCGGATCCCGTCCGCGGCGGCCTCGACGGAGAGCCCGCGGTAATCCGGGGTCGCGGCGTGTCCGGCGCTCGCCCGCCTGTGGTGGGTGGCGGTGACGACCAGCACGGTCGCGCCGGCGGCCTCGGCCGCCTGGATGCCGGCCGGCGCATCCTCGAAGACCAGGCATTCCGATGCCGCCACGCCCAGCCGCTCCGCCGCCATCAGGAAGCAGTCCGGCGCGGGCTTGCCGTGACGAACGTCCTCGGCGGCCACCATGAGGGCGGGCAGCGGCATCCCGGCCGCCGCGAGGCGCTGGGTCGCCAGGGCCCGGGGCGCCGAGGTGACGATCGCCCAGCGCTCCGGCGGCAGCGCCTCTAGGAAGGCTCGCGCCCCGGCAATCTCCGCGATGTCGCCGACATCCTCCATCTCGGCCCGCGTGATCGCGGCAGCTTCGGCCTCCGGGTCGACACCGGGCAGGTTAAGGCGCCGGATCGTCTCCACCGACTGCACCCCGTGGATGGTCGGCAGGAACGACGCCGCGTCGAGACCGTGCGCCTCGGCCCAGCGCGACCAGACCCGCTCCGCCGAGGCGATCGAGCTGATGATCGTGCCGTCCATGTCGAACAGCATCGCGGAGAAGGGGCGCGTCGGAAGCGAGGTCTCGGACATGCGACCAGCTACGCAGCTGCAGCGGGCGCGACAATCGCCCGCCGCGCATGGCCGCGTCGCACGCGTCGGAGCGCCCGCGGGCGTGACGGCCGTCGGCATCGAAGCGCAGCCGCAAGAGCCGCCCGCTTCACGGGCCGGCGCCTTTGGTGTAGCGCGGGTGCAACCCCGGGCCGTTCTCGCCCCGCAACCGCGAACACCGCCAGACCATGCCGAGCCGCATCGACGCCACCTTCGCCCGCGCCCGCGCGGAGAACCGGTCCGTCCTCGTCACCTACGTGATGTCGGGCGACCCCGATCCCGAGACCTCCCTGGAGGTTCTGAGGGCGCTCCCCGGCGCCGGCGCCGACATCCTGGAATTCGGCCTGCCGTTCACCGACCCGATGGCGGACGGTCCTGCGATCCAGGCGGCGGGCCTGCGGGCGCTGAAGGCCAAGCAGACTGTTTCCGGCACGCTGGACCTCGTCCGCCGCTTCCGCGCGGAGAACGACGGCACGCCGATCGTGCTGATGGGCTACTACAATCCGATCCACACCTACGGGGTCGACCGGTTCCTGGAGGATGCGGTCGCGGCCGGCGTGGATGGCCTGATCGTGGTCGACCTGCCGCCGGAAGAGGATGCCGAGCTGTGCCTGCCGGCGCTGGCCAAGGGCCTGGCCTTCATCCGGCTGGCCACGCCGACGACCGACGAGCGTCGCCTGCCAGCGGTGCTCGCGAACACCGCGGGCTTCGTCTACTACGTGTCGATCACCGGCGTGACCGGCGCGGCGACGCCCGATTTCGGCAAGGTCTCCGAGGCAGTCGCCCGGATCCGCCGCCACACCGACTTGCCCGTGGTGGTCGGCTTCGGCGTGAAGACCGGCGCCCATGCGGCCGCGATCGCCAAGGGGGCCGACGGCGTCGTCGTTGGCTCGGCGCTGGTCGACGCCCTGGTCCGCTCTTTCGACGGTGAGGGCCGGCCGCAGGCCGGGAGCGTGCCGGCCGTCGTGGACCTCGTACGCGAGCTGGCCGAGGGGGTGCGATCCGCCGGCGTCGAGCGGGCGGCCTGAGCGGGCCTCCTGAACCCTGGCGGTGGGGCGCGCCCATCCTGATATCTGCGCGGGCTTGAAGCGGACGGACGCAACGCAATGGTCGAACCGATGAACTGGATCTCGGAGGTTGTGCGCCCCCGGATCAAGACTCTGTTCAAGCGCGAGACGCCGGAGAACCTCTGGGTCAAGTGTCCGGATACCGGGCAGATGGTCTTCCACAAGGAGGTTGAGGCCAATCACTGGGTCATTCCGGGCTCCGAGCATCACCTCAAGATGGCTGCCCAGGCGCGCCTGAAGATGATGTTCGACGAGGGCACCTGGATCGACGTCGCGCTTCCCGAGGTCGCCCCCGACCCGCTGAAGTTCCGCGACGAGAAGCGCTACGCCGACCGGCTCAAGGAGGCACGCGCCAAGACCGGGCTGCAGGACGCGTTCAAGATCGGCTTCGGCCGGGTCGGCGGCCTGCCGATGGTGCTGGCCGCGCAGGAATTCGGCTTCATGGCGGGGTCCCTCGGCATGGCGGCCGGTGAGGCCTTCGTACGCGGCGCCGAGACGGCGCTGGAGAAGCGTACCCCCTACGTGCTGTTCGCGGCCTCGGGCGGTGCCCGCATGCAGGAGGGCATCCTGTCGCTGATGCAGATGCCTCGGACGACGGTGGCGGTGCGCCGGCTCAATGCCGCGCGCCTGCCCTACATCGTGGTCCTCACGAACCCGACCACCGGCGGCGTCACCGCCTCCTACGCGATGCTCGGCGACGTGCATCTCGCCGAGCCGGGTGCCCTGATCTGCTTCGCCGGCCCGCGGGTGATCGAGCAGACCATCCGGGAGAAGCTGCCCGATGGTTTCCAGCGGGCGGAATATCTGCGCGAGCACGGCATGGTCGACCAAGTGGTGCATCGCCACCAGCTCAAGGAGACGATCACGCGCCTTTGCGGCTTATTGACCAACGTCGCCCAGGCCGGTGCGCCGGTCGCGGCCTCCGAGGCGGCGTAAGACCCACGCGATGGCCTCGTCCGACGCCCTGATGGCGCGTTTCCTCGCGCTGCACCCCCGAACCATCGACCTGTCGCTGGGGCGGATCGAGCGGCTGCTCGGGCGGCTCAACCATCCGGAACGGCGCCTGCCGCCGGTGATCCATGTCGCCGGGACCAACGGCAAGGGCTCGACCATCGCGTTCATGCGGTCGATCCTGGAGGCGGGCGGTCTTGCCGCGCATGTCTACACCTCGCCGCATCTCGTGCGTTTCCACGAACGGATCCGGATCGGCGGGATCGGCGGCGGCCATTTCGTGGACGAGGACCGGCTCGCTGACGCCTTCTCGCGCTGCGAGACCGCCAATGACGGCGAGCCGATCACCATGTTCGAGATCACCACGGCCGCGGCGCTGCTGCTGTTCTCGGAGAGCCCCGCCGACGTGCTGCTGCTGGAAGTCGGTCTCGGCGGACGGCTCGATGCCACCAATGTGATCGAGCGGCCGGCCTGCGCGGTCGTCACCCCCATCGGCCGTGACCACGCCGAATACCTCGGCGACACCGTCGAGTCGGTGGCGACCGAGAAGGCCGGGATCTTCAAGCGCGGCTGTCCGGCGGTGATCGCCGCCCAGGACTATGCCGAGGCCGACGCCGTGCTCTGCCGGCGGGCTGAGGCCGTGGGCGCCGGACCGATCCTGGTGGGCAACCAGGATTTCTCGGTCCACGAGGAGCGCGGCCGCATGGTCTATCAGGATGAGACGGACCTGTTCGACCTGCCGCGCCCCCGGCTCGCCGGCCGCCACCAGCTGGTCAATGCCGGCACCGCGATCACGGCTTTGCGCGCGGCCGGTTTCGGCGACATCGGAATCACCGCGCTGGAGAAGGGCCTGACCGAGGTCGAGTGGCCGGGCCGGCTGCAACGGCTTGGCCGCGGTCGCCTCGCCGCGCAGCTCGATCCCGGCGCCGAGCTGTGGCTCGACGGCGGCCACAACATCGATGGCGGCCGGATCCTGGCCGCCGCGATGGCCGATCTGGGCGAGCGGAGCGACGTGCCGCTGGTGCTGATCGTGGGCCTTCTCGGCACGAAGGACGCCGACGGCTTCCTGCGCAACTTCGTCGGTCTCGCGCGCGCGCTCGTCGCTGTGCCGATCACCGGTACGATGGCGGCACGTCCCGCGGACGAGGTGGCGCAGATCGGCGCGAGCGTCGGCCTTTCGACCTACGCGGCGCCGAGCATCGAGGCTGCTCTCGCTCTCGTGAAGGACATCGCCTTCGAGCAGCCGCCGCGGATCCTGATCTGCGGATCGCTGTACTTGGCCGGCTTAGTCCTTGCGGCCAACGACACGCCGCCGGTCTGAGTGCTCGCAAGTCCGGAGCGGTTCGGAGCTGCCCCGGCAGCTCCAGGGCTTGGCCCTGGACATCTCGCGAACTTTGGTTTCCGAGTTCCAAACGTCGTCGATTCGCCGCAATCAACGCGGCGAAAGCCGCTCCACGGCCACGCTTTCCCCCGGCTGTGGCAGCTAAGCTACATCCCCGAAAGCCACGATCGCTTATTTTCACTCTCGATCGGGCTAATGCTGGGGATCACAGTAATGAAGAAGCTTGTTACCTCTCTTGCGGCGTTTACGGCGCTCACCGCCGCCGCTTCGGCCGCCGACCTGCCGCGTCGCGCTCCGCCGCCGGTGTTCACCCCCGTTCCGGTGTTCACCTGGACCGGCGCCTACTTCGGTATCAACGCCGGCTACGCCTTCGACGCCAGCAGCAACTCGACCCGCGGCTTCGTCCAGACGCCCGGCAACCCGGTCGCTCTGGTGCCGGGCGGTCTCGTCCCCTACCAGGCGCTTCTGCCGAACGGCTCGTCGCTGGTCTACGACAACAACAGCCGCGAAGGTTTCTCGGGCGGTGGCCAGATCGGCTACAACTGGCAGCTGAGCCCGGGCAACGGCGCCGTGATCGGCTTCGAGGCCGACGCGCAGTACCTCGACTTCGGCCGTCGCGCCCGCTTCGCCACCAACGCCGGCGCGATCAACCCGGGCTTCATCCCGGTCAACGGCACGCTCAACACCATCGACTTCTTCGGCACCGTCCGCGGCCGTCTCGGTTACGCCTTCGACCGGACCCTCGTGTACGCCACCGGCGGTTTCGCCTACGCCACCGGCACGGATGACGGCGCGCGCGTCGGCTTCCAGAACTTCGCCGGTCGCCGGAACGACTTCAAGACCGGCTGGACCGTCGGTGGCGGTATCGAATACGCCCTGCCGACCGATTCCTTCCTGAACTTCTTCCGCTCCTCGGCCGTCACGCTGAAGGTGGAAGGCCTGTACGTGAACCTCGACAGCAACAACCGCGCCCAGTTCCCGCTGGTCGGCGCCGCGATCTCCCCGGTCGGCCTCGTGCCGGTGTACTCGCTGGCCACTGCCCGTCGCGACGAGAACGCCTTCGCTGTCGTCCGCGCCGGCCTGAACTACAAGTTCGGCTCGTACTGAGACCGGACGTCGAGTCCCGGGCAGAAGCCCGGGACTTCATAAGAACAGGGTCTTGAAACCGAGAAAGCCCGGCCTTGCGGCCGGGCTTTCCTTTTTGCCGTCCTCGCGGATCGTTCAGGCGGTCTGCGCGCCGATCCAGCGGGACAGGTCGCCCTTCGGGGCGGCGCCGACCTTCTGGTCAACCCGCTCGCCGTTCTTGAACAGGAGCAGCGTCGGGATCGAGCGAATGCCGTACTGGGCGGCGATCTGCGGATTCTCGTCGACGTTGACCTTGGCGATCTTCACCTTGCCCTGAAGATCGGTCGCGATCTCCTCGAGCGCCGGGCCGATCTGGCGGCACGGGCCGCACCACTCCGCCCAGAAATCCACCACGACGGGCTCGGCGGACTTGAGAACGTCCTGCTCGAAGCTCGCGTCGGTTACTTTCACCGTCGCCATAACGTCACCTTTCGGAAGTCGCCGCCGGTCGGGCAGCGTCGAACGGGCAGGGGCCCGCGCGGTCCGACCAGAATTGGCGACGGGTGACTGCGCGGTCAAGAAGTCCGGCCGCTCCGGCGAGAGCGGGCTCCCGTCTCCCGTTGCCGCGTGTGCGCTGGCGCATGTCGGCACCGGCAGAGCTCGGGGAGCGCGTCGTCAGGTCACGATCTTGGCATGCTCGAGGGCCGCCGCGACGTCGCTGGCCTCGAGGGATCGGATCACCGGGCCGGAGGTCCAGATCAGCATGGGACGAATCGTTCGGCCGGGATAGATCTGGCCGAGGAGCCGGGCATACAGGGCGATCTGGCCCGCCTCGGCCGGCGGCAGCGGCGCGTCCTCGTCCGGCGGGCGCCCGGTCTTGAAGTCGGCGATGCGCACCGTGTCGGCCGTGACCGAGATCCGGTCCACTCGCCCCTGGACCGAGCGCTCGCCCTGCTCCGTCCGCACCCGCCCCGACAGGCTGACCTCCGCGCGCGCTTCGGGCGCGAAGAGCGGCGCGAGGTCCGGGTCGTCGATGAGGCGCAGCACCGACCGGACGATGCCGTAGACGGCGGGGCGCGGTAATCCAGGCGCCCGCGACCGTACGAAGGCGAGCCCGGCGGCCTCCCGGCGTGCCGGCTCGACCCGGGGCAGATGCTGCAGGAGCGCGTGGATCAGGATGCCGCGCCGCCGGGCCTGCGCATCCGCCAGGCGTGGCGGCGGCACGCGAGTGCCGTCCGCGGCCTGGAGCGCGCCCGACGGGCTGAGCGTCGGCACCTCCGGCTCGGGCGGCACGGGGCTGCGCAGCCAGGACGGCTCCGGCTCCGGAGCGGCGGCTTGCGGCGGCCCACCGGGTTCGCGAGCCGTCTCCATCCCGTCGTGCCACACGGTCGCGGAACCGTAGGACAGCTCGATCGACCGGCCGGCGCCGAAGGCGTTCTCCAGCCCGGCATGGATCATCCGGCACCATGCCGTCTCGCTCTCGCGTTCGTGGCCGCGGAAGGGGGCGACGATCAACCGGTCGGCGGCCCGGGTCATGGCCACGTACAGCAGGCGGTTGTGTTCCTGCCGGGCACGGGCGAGCAGGGCCGCGCGCGCCTCTCCGGCGGCCGCGCAATCCTGCGTCTTCCCCCCGGACCAGACCGGCGGCAGGACGGCCCCTTCCATCGCCAGCGGCAGCAGCGGCGGATCGTTGCGTCCCAGGGGCTCGCAGCCGTCGAGGATCACGACCACCGGCGCCTCGAGACCCTTGGCCCCGTGCACGGTCATCACGCGGACCTCGTCTCGACCCGATTCGAGGTCGCGCTTGACCGTATGCCCGGCCTCGGCACCGACATAGCGCGCCAGGAAGCCGCCGAGAGAGGGCGCATCCTCTCCGGATTCGGCCTGGGCCGCGGCGGCGAGGAACACGTCGATGGCGTCGCCGGCCTCACCGCCGAGGCGGGCCACGAGTTTCGCGCGGCCACCCTGCGGGCCGAGGAGCCGGGCATAGAAGCCGAACGGGCCGTGTAGGCCGGCGAGCCGGATCCAGTCGGCAAGCGCCGTACGCCCGCGGATCGCCGCCGCGTCGCCGGCCTCCGCGTGCCGGTGCAGGGCATCCTCCAGGGTTTCGGACAGGTCGCGGCGAGCGGCGATCCGCACCAGATCGTCGTCGGTGAGGCCGACGAGCGGCGTCTTCAGCGCCGTGGCGAGGGTCAGGTCGTCGGCGGGAAGCAGGCCGGCCCGTCCGGCCGCGACGAGGTCGGCCACCGCGATATGGGCCGAGACCTCCAGCCGGTCCTGCCCGGCGACGGGGACTGCGAGCCCCTTCAGGGCCCGGATCACCTCCTCGAAGGCGGGTCCGCGCTTGCGCACCAGGATCAGGACGTCGCCGGGACGCCAGATCCGGCCGGTGGCGTCGCCGCGCGTGGTCCAGGTCCGCACCGCCTGCGCCACGCGACGGGCCGTCACGATGGCGGGGGCGCTGATCTCGGGCGCGTCCAGCGGCGCCGTCCAGGCCTCGGGCTCGGCCGCCGGCTCGGGCTCGGCGATCGGCCACAGCTCGACCGCGCCCGGCGCCCCGGGCCGGGCGCTGGCATGGACGGTCTTGCGCACCGTGTCGTCGAAGGACAGGCCCTCATTGTGCGCGTCGAGGGCGAACACCGCGTCGACCGCCTGCAGGACCAGGCTCGTGGAGCGGAACGACAGCGTGAGCGGGACGTCCTCGAAGGTCAGGCCGGCCGAACGCGATTCGGCGATCCAGGCCGCCCGGGTAAGGGCGAATTCCCGCGGCTCCGCGCCCTGGAAGCCGTAGATCGACTGCTTGGGATCGCCCACCGCGAAGCGCGTGCGGGTCCCGGTCCGGGCGCCCTCGCCGGCGGCGAATTCCTGCGTGATCGCCCGCAGGATCGCCCATTGCTCCGGGTTGGTGTCCTGCGCCTCGTCGACGAGCACATGGTCGATGCCCCGGTCGAGCTTGTACAGCACCCAGCCCGCGCCGACGCGGTCGAGCAGATCCAGCGCCTTGTGGATCAGATCATCGAAGTCGAGGGCGCCGAGCCGGGCCTTCTGGGCTTCGACCCGCCGATGGATCTCGGCCGCGAGCTGGAACAGCGCCTGCGTGCGGGCATGGGCGCGGGCGGCGCGCAGGCGGTCGAACAGCGGCACCAGCCGCTCCCGCTCGGCGATCAGGGCCTCCTTCACGGCGGTCGGGACGCTCTTGGTCCCGAGGCTGCTGTCGGCCTTGGGCTCGTCCTTCTGGGTGAAGAACACGCCGCGATAGAGCGCGAGCGCCTCGCTCCGGTCGGGAAGCGCCTCAGAGCGCACCCGCTCGGCCTCCGCGGCGGCGAGCGCGTCCGCGAGCTTCTCGTCGTTGGCCTTGCCAGTGCGGAGCGCCGCGACCAGCGCGCCGCGCTCGTCCGGCGCACAGCCGGGGCCTCCGTCCAGGATCGCCGCCTCGATCCGCTCGGCGGTCTCCTCCGCGGCGAGCCCGAGCGCGCCGTGGAGGCGCGCAAAGGCGTCGTCCAGCCCGGCCCGGTCACCGATCAGGCCGCGGGCCCGCATCGCGGAGCGGATCGCCGCCCGGAGGGTGTCGCCCGTCGCCTCCGGCGTCACGCGGGCGAGGGCCGCGCTCAGCGGCGTGTCGCCGTTCGAGACCGCGTCGGCCAGGACGTTGGCCATCTCGATCTCGAACAGCTCGCGCGCCTTGGTGTCGTCGAGCACCACGAAGCGGGCCGGGACGTTGGCCTCGAACGGGAACATGTGCAGCAGCCGCTCGCAGAGGGCGTGCAGCGTCTCGATCTTCAGGCCGCCCGGCGTCTCCACGGCCCTGGCGAACAGGCGCCGCGCCATGCGCAGTCGATCCGGCCCGGCGCGCTCGCCGGTCAGATCCGCGAGTTCGGCGGCGAGGGCCGCGTCATCCAGCGTCACCCAGCGCCCGAGAAGGCGGAAGACGCGGATCGCCATGTTGGCGGCGGCGGCCTTGGTGAAGGTCAGACACAGGATGCGTCCGGGCGGCGCGCCGTCGAGCAGCAGCCGCACCACCCGGTCGGTCAGCACCTTGGTCTTGCCCGCCCCGGCATTGGCCGACACCCAGGCCGAGGCGCGCGGGTCGGCCGCCCGGCGCTGGTTCGCCTGCGTCAGGTCATCGACGACGAAGGGTCTGAGGGCTTGCGTGGTGGCGCTGCTCAAGGGTCCGTCCGGCTCGGCTGCCGCATCTCTCTACAACAGAAACGGCCTCGCGCACCCGCCAAGGCGTCACACCGGGCGATGCGGGATTGCCCCCGGCGCCGCGCCGCCGCATGGATGCGGACGACCCTCGCAGCGACACCGAACACGCCCGTGACCCAGCCGACATCCGAGCCGGCGCGCCCGCCGATCCGCTTCCGCGGCCGCTCCTTCATGGCCACCGTTCTGGCGCCGGTGCCGCCCGTGTCCGAGTGGTTCGGCGACCTGGACGCCTTGAACCGGCGCGCGCCGAACTTCTTCGCCGGCCGGCCGGTGATCCTCGACCTCGGGGGATTGCGGCTCGGCCGTGAGGATCTCGACGGGCTGCTGGCCGAACTCGCCGCCCGCAACATCGCGATCCTCGGCATCGAGGGTGCGGCCCCGTCGCTTCTCGGATCCGGAACACCGCCGGCCTTGTCGGGCGGTCGTCCCGCGGGCGAGATCGACACGCCTGGTGAGGCCGCGCCGGCCGAGACGCCCGCGAAGGAGGTCGCGCGCTCTCTGATCCTCGACGCACCGGTGCGGTCGGGCCAGACCGTGCTGCATCTGGAAGGCGATGTGACCGTGCTCGGGGCCGTCGCCTCGGGTGCCGAGGTGATCGCCGGCGGCTCGATCCACGTCTACGGGGCGCTGCGCGGACGGGCCATTGCCGGCGCCGCGGGTGATCCCACGGCGCGGATCTGGTGTCGCCGCTTCGAGCCGGAGCTCGTGGCGATCGACGGCCTCTACCGGGCCGCCGACGACCTCGATCCGGCTTTCCGCGGACAGGCCGTCGAGGTCCGGCTCCTCGAGGATGCGATCAAGCTCAACCTGTTCGAGCGGGGTTGATGGGCTTTTCGCGAGAGCGGTTCGTTCGGCCTCTCGAAACCCGTGCCGTCCTTGCGCGCGCAGCGAAGCGATCCGGTCGGCGCTCCAATCTCAGGGGTGACGCCGCCCCGGGTCGCTTCGCTGCGCTCGCGATGACGAGAGCGCTCGACCGCACTTGCGACGGTCGCGGCCGAACCGTGAAAGTGTCCTCTTCCGCACCGATACAAGGATCCCGGCAGAATTTGCCGACCGGATCAGAAACTTAACCCTTCGGTAACCATACCCGCCGTCAATGGTCCGGTAAGGACTCTTAACGGGCGGACATGAGCGAGACCCTCCCCGAGCCGATCGATCCGGAGACCGCCCAGGCGGCTTCTCCCTCCGCGCCCCGGCCGCTCAGCCTGCGCGGACGGGCCTTCAAGGCCCTGGCCCTCTCCCCCGAGCCGCCGCTTCCCGAGTGGCTCGCGGGCCTCGATGCGGCGCTGAAGCGCTCGCCGACCCTGCTGAAAGGCCGGGCCGTCATCCTGGACTGCGCCCAGCTCAAGCCCGAGCCGGACGCGCTCGAAACGTTAATGGCCGAGCTCAAGGCCCGCGGCATCGCGGTCCTCGGGATCGAGGGCGCCGACGCGGTCGCGGCGGGACTGCCGCCGCTGCTGGTCAAGGGCCACCCGTCTGAGACGATCGAGATCCCGAGCGTCCCGGCCGAGCCGGAGCCGCAGGTGGTCACCTCGATCACCGTCGAGGGCTCGGTCCGCTCCGGTCAGAGCGTCATCAACCCGACCGGCGACGTGACCGTGATGGGTTCGGTCTCCTCGGGGGCCGAGATCCTGGCCGGCGGCTCCATCCACGTCTACGGCGCCCTGCGCGGACGCGCGATCGCCGGAGCCGCGCGCAACCCGCGCGCACGAATCTACTGCCGCAAGTTCGAACCCGAGTTGCTGGGGATCGACCGCCTCGTGCGGACGGCGGAGGACATGGGGACGGCCCTGCGCGGCAAGGCCGCCCAGGTCTGGCTCGATAACGGCAACATCCGAATGGCAAGCCTGGATTAAGGGAGATCGACGCGTGGCAAAGGTTCTCGTCGTCACATCGGGCAAGGGCGGCGTCGGCAAGACGACGACGACCGCGGCCCTCGGAGCAGCCCTGGCACAGGGCGGACAGAGCGTGTGCGTCGTCGATTTCGACGTCGGCCTGCGCAACCTCGACCTAATCATGGGTGCGGAGCGGCGGGTCGTCTATGACCTGATCAACGTGGTTAACGGCGACGCCAAGCTGCCGCAGGCGCTGATCAAGGACAAGCGGGTCGAGACCCTGCACCTGCTGCCGGCCTCGCAGACCCGCGACAAGGACGCGCTCACCGACGCCGGCGTCGCCCGGGTGATGGAAGAGCTGCGCGACAAGTTCGACTGGGTCATCTGCGACTCGCCCGCCGGCATCGAGCGCGGCGCCCAGCTCGCCATGCACCACGCCGACGTGGCGGTGGTCGTGACCAACCCCGAGGTCTCCTCGGTGCGCGACTCCGACCGGATCATCGGCCTCCTCGACTCCAAGACCGCCAAGGCCGAGAAGGGCGAGGACATCGAGAAGCACCTGATCCTCACCCGCTACGACCCAGGCCGGGCCGACCGCGGCGACATGCTCAAGACCGAGGACGTGCTCGACATCCTGTCGATCCCGCTGCTCGCCATCATCCCGGAGAGCCAGGAGGTGCTGCGCGCCTCGAACCTCGGCTGCCCGGTCACCCTCAACAACCCGCTCTGCGCCCCGGCCCGCGCATATGCCGACGCGGCCCGCCGCCTGAAGGGCGAGGAGGTGCCGATGAGCCTGCCGGTCGAGCGCAAGTCCTTCCTCGACAAGCTGTTCATGCGGAGGGCGGCATGAGCATCCTCGGGATCTTCCAGAAGCGCAACTCCGGCACGGTCGCCCGCGACCGCCTGCAGCTGATCCTCGCCCACGAGCGGGCCGAGTCGGGTCGCCCCGACCTCGTGCTCCAGCTCCGGGAGGAGATCCTGGCGGTGATCGCCAACCACGTCGCGGTCGAACCCGACAAGGTGAAGGTCACCCTGGAGCGCGGCGAGGGCGTCTCGACCCTCGGCCTCGACATCGAGCTGCCGCTCGGTGCCGCGGGCAAGCTCGACGCGAAGCTCGCGGCCAAGCTCGCCGAGGTCGCCGCCAACAAGGGCCGCGGTAAGCTGGCGTCCAAGAAGGCCGCTTGAGCCGGGCCGGGATTGCTCCCGCCGGTATGGATCGACACAAGCCGCGTCCGGGCAGCCGGGCGCGGCTTTTCGCTTGCAAGTCCGTCTGGGAGGCTTGGGGTCCGCGGATGGAGACCGAGCCGCTTCTCGATCCGGCGTCGCGACTCCACGCCCTGTCATTCCGGGGCCGCGTAGCGGAGCCCGGAAACCAGAGCCGCCAGCGCGCCAAGATCTTGCACCGACGGCGGTTCTGGATTCCGGGCTCGCCTGCGGCGACCCGGAAAGACGGTGCTTATTCTCTTGGGCCGAGCGGAGAGACGTTTCACCTCGGCCGGTGTTGAAGGCTGCCGCATCTCCGGCGGCTCGGGTTATCGGTATGGTGTGCCGGGGGGCATCAGCACAGGGATCGCCATGCCGAGCGCCACGACGGATGACGGAGTTCGCCTCCACTACGAGGAGAGCGGGCGCGGGACGCCGCTGATCTTCGTCCACGAATTCGCCGGCGATCATCGCAGCTACGAGGCGCAGCTCCGCCATTTCGGCCAGCGCTATCACGCGATCGCGTTCAATGCCCGGGGCTATCCGCCCTCCGACGTTCCGGAGGCCGTCTCGGCCTACACGCAGGCGCGCGCCGCCGACGACATCCTGGCGATCCTCGATCATGTCGGGGCTCAGACGGCGCACGTGGCCGGGATCTCGATGGGCGCCTTCGCGACCCTCCATTTCGGCCTGCGCCATCCCGGCCGCGCCTTGTCGCTCTGCCTCGGCGGCGTCGGCTACGGCGCGGAGCCTGATCGGCAGGCGCTGTTCCGGGCCGAGGCCGACGCCACCGCCGCGATGCTGCGCCGCGACGGCATGGCGGCCTTCGCCGAGCGCTACGCCTACGGACCGACCCGGGTGCAATTCGCCAACAAGGATCCGCGGGGCCACGCCGAATTCAAGCGGATGCTCGCCGAGCATTCGGCCGTGGGCTCCGCCAACACGCAGGCCGGGGTCCAGAAGGAGCGGCCCTCACTCTACGATCTGACCGACGCTCTGGCAGGCCTCACCGTGCCCACCCTGATCCTCGCCGGCGACGAGGATTGGCCCTGCCTGGCTCCGAGCCTGATGCTCAAGCAGGTCATCCCGTCCGCCGCCCTGGCCATGCTGCCCAACACCGGCCACGCGCTCTCCGTCGAGGAGCCGGACGCCTACAACCGGCTGCTCGACGCCTTCCTCGCGCAGGTGGAGAGCGGCCGCTGGCCGCTGCGCGACCCGCGGGCCGTCTCGGCGACGATCACCGGCATCAAGGGCTGACCGGATCCCGCGCGATCAGCCGGAACAGGGCCGCCCGGTCCGGCTGGGTGGTGACCACGGCCTGCGGCAGGACCGGTTCCCTCTCGTCCAGGACGATCCGGAACCGCGCCAGCAGCCGCGCCAGCGACAGGACCGCCTCGCTCAGCGCGAATTGTGCGCCGATGCAGACGCGCGGGCCGGCGCCGAACGGCAGGTACGCGAAGCGCGGCGGCTGCGGCGCCCCCGGCAGGAAGCGGCCCGGATCGAACGCCTCGGGGTCGGACCAGAGGCCACGGTGCCGGTGCAGCACCCAAGGGCTGACCATCACGATGTCGTTCTTCTTCACCGCATGGCCGGCGACCATGTCCGGGCCGAGCGCCCGGCGGACGACCACGAACGCTGCCGGATACAGGCGCAGAGTCTCGTCGATCACCGCGCGGGTGAGGGGAAGTCGCCCGTCGCTCTGGCAGCCGGTCGGGTCCGCAAGGTCGGCGCCCCGCGCCTCCGCGGCGGCGCGCTCCTGCACCTCGGGGGCGAGGGCCAGCAGGTAGGCGGCCCAGAACAGCGTGCCGGCGGTCGTCTCGTGTCCGGCCAGGATCATGGTGGCGACCTGATCGCGCAGCTCGCCCGGCGAGAAGGCGGCTCCCGTATCCGGGTTGCGCGCCGTCGCCAGCAGATCCAGCAGGTCGCCCGAGCGGGCCTGACCCCGGTCCGAGGCCTGGCGGGCCGCGATGATCCGGTCGAGGAACGGGATCCACCGGCGGCGGAAGCGCGACCGCGACCAGTCGAGGGGCACCGGCCAGCCCGGCGGCGTCACGATGTCGAGAAGATGCGGCCGCCCCATCCGCTCGGCGTACTCGGCGATGAACCCGCGCAGCTCCGCGCCGTGCTCGTCCATGCCCACCGAGAACATGGCGCGCCCGGCAACCTCGAGCGCCAGCCGGTAGAACGCGTTGAACAGATCGACCGGCCCCGCGGCCGCCTCTTCGGCGATGCGGTCTAGCCCCTCGTCCACGGCGGCCGAGATGTGCGGGACCAAGCCGTCGATCGCCCGCGGCGTGAAGGCCGGGGCGAGCGTGCGCCGCTGATGGCGCCAGGCGGATCCCTCGCTGATCAGGAGGCCGTCGCCGAGGATCGGACGCAGGATGCGGGTGGTGCCGGTGGTCCGGGCGTAGTTGGCCTGGTTCTCGACCAGAACCCGCCGGATCGCCTCCGGGTCGTTGAGGATGAAGCTCGAGCGCCCCAGCAGGCCGCGGCGGGTCACCGGCTCCTCGTAGGCCCGCTTGGAGAACCCCCGCAGGCTGTTGTCGCGGATCGAGCGCAGATAGGCCGGGATCGGCAACTCGCGCTCCGGCGGGGCGCGGTGCGGCGGCACCACGCGCGGCAGGCCGGCGAGGCTCGCGGTCGACCGGGCCGGGGTTGCGGTCGCGTCCATTGATGTGGGCATGGGGCGCCATCCTGTGCCGGACACGCGATGATCTGTAAACCGCCGCCGGCGCGCCGGGTGCGCCGGTCACGCCTCCGTCATTCGGCGGCGTTGCGCAGGCGCGTGTCGGCATCGCGGAGCGGCAGACGGGCGGGGAAGCGGGCGAGATCCGCGTCCGGCGAGAGGCTGGCCACCAAGCTGGCGCGGGGCAGCGTGGCGTCCGCGACGTCGAGCAGCGTCTCGACGCCGCGCTCGAGGTGCTCGTCGACCCGATCGACCACCAGGATCTCGGGTTCGCGCAGGATCGCCCGGGCGAGGCCGATCCGCACGCGGACACGCTCGGCCAGCAATTGCCCGCGGTTGCCGACGTCCTTCTCGAGACCGCGCCGCTGGATCGGCCGCTCCAGGTCGAATTCCCGGAACACCGCCCGCGCCTCCTGCTGGATCAGCGCCTCGCCGTGCATCCGCGCCGTGTCGATGCGGCCGAACAGGAGGTTGTCGAGGACCGTGCTGCGCGGGTTGATCCGGTTCGGATCGTAGGATTCGACGTCGCAGCCGTCGTCGCCGTGCATGAAGCCCTGCACGATCCCGCGGGCGCCGACCATCCGCTTGGCGAGCGCCTCGTCGAGCAGGCCGAAACGCATCCGGGGCTCCACGTAGGCGAGCGCCAGCGCCAGGAAGGCGACGCTGTCGGCCTCGCTCAGGCGCCCTTCGGCCGGCAGGCGGGCGAGCCGGCGCAGGTAATCCGGCAGCGCGTCGGGCGTGATCAGCGAGAACCGCCGGAACAGCGGGTGGCCGGGCGGCACGTCGGCGAAGATGTCCTTGAGGTTGCTGGCGATCGCGACGCCCATGCGGTCGAGTTCGTCGAGCAGCTTCACCTTCTCGAGGGCTTGGCGGAACAGGGGGGTCGCCGCCAGGCGCTGCGGCTCCTTCAAGCTCGGATCGCGCGGGACGCCGAACAGCAGGTTCTCGCCGACGGTCGCCTGATCGTTGTAGCGCCCGCGGGCGAAGGGGATCACCAAGTCGGCCAGGCCCTTGCGGGCGAAGTGCTCGCGCAGATGCTCCCGGGCCGCGATCATGCGTTGGCCCACCGGCGTGTCGTGCGCCACCGAGCTGAGCGCCCCGAGACCGAACCGGTAGAGGTCGTCGCCGAGGTCGAGCCGTCCGAGCAGATCGACGAGCCGCTCGTCCAGCTCCCCGGCATCGCGGACGCCGAGACGCCGATAATCCACCCAGGGATCCTCGACGCTGTCGCACGGATTGCCGGTCTTCACCGCCTCGTTGATCCGGGTCTTGCTGAGATCGAGTCCGTTCGTCCGCAGCGGCCGGACCCGCAGGCCGTAGAGGATGTTGTCGCGCAACGTTCCGGGGAACAGCACTGGTTCGACGCCGGCATACGCGATGCGGTGCGCGTGGACGGGACGCGCCAGGGTGAACAGGTCGTGCTCGCCGATCCGGATCGAGCCGCTCGGCGCCGTTTGAAGGCCCGCCAGGACGCGCGTGAATTCCTGCGCGACCGGGCCGGACGGCACCAGCGCGAGGCGCTGCGGAAGGTTCACCTCGGCATCGCGCACCTCGACCGGAGCGCCGCCCTGCGGATCGCGCAAGGTCAGGCCTTCCACCTGGAGCGGACTGCCAAGCCGGGGCGGCGACCCTTGCGATTCGTGCTCGGCAGGTCGCAGGCGCTGCGGCCCGAAATGCGCCGCCACGGTCTCGTACTTGACCTCCACGTCGAGGCGCTGCTGGTCCCAGTCGATCAGCTCCTTCAAGGGCGGGGGCAGGTCGCGATAGGCGGCGAGGACCGCCACCAGCTGGCCGATATCGAGTTCACCCTTCAGCGCGAAGTAGCCGCCGATCGCGTAGAACAGGAACGGCGTCACCTGGGCGAGCAGGTTGTTCAGGTATTTGACTGCGAACTTGCGCCGATAGATCCGCAGGCGCAGGTCGTAGAGGCTGTAGAGCCGGCCGCCGATCTCCGCCCGTTCCCAGCGCCCGGTATCGTTGAGCAGGACCGCCGGCAGCCCGTCCAGCACCTCGGCGACGCGGCCCGCGAGGTTACGCGAGGCGATCTGGCGCCGCCGGCTGAGGCGGATGATCTCGCGCCGCAACCGCGGGATCACGATCATCTGCACGCCCACCATGCCGCCAGCCGCGAGGCCGAGCCAGAGGTTCTGCATCATGATGAAGGCGAGCGCGGTGGCGGCCTGCGTCCCGAGGAACACCGGAACCACGATGGCGTCGCCGATGAAGGAGCCGATCGGCTCGACCTCGTCGCGGATGATCGTTGCGGTCTCGGAGGATTTCACCTCCCGCTGCGCCTCGGGCGAGAAGCGCAGCATCAGGGAAAAGAGCTGGAATCGGAGCCGCCGCAGCATCCGCTCGCCGAGGATGCCTTTCTGGAGGTTGATCCAGAACTTGAAGGCGCCGTTGATCAGGACGAGCGTCAGGAACAGCGTCGAAAGCCCGAGCAGCAATTCCAGCCGGTCCAGCTGGAAACCCTCGAACAGCCGGGTGGTCCCGCCGCCGAGCGCGTCGGGCCACTGGACCGTCATCTCGAGGAAGGGTGCGGTTCCCTCGCCGTGAGAGAACGCCTTCCCGGTGATCGCGTCGTTGACGATCCGCTTCGGCAGGTCGAGCGACGCGAAGTAGAACGGCAGCGACGCGAACACCACGGCGCAGATCTTGAGCTGATCGGCCTTGGAGTAGCGCCAGATGTACGGGAACAGCCGCGGCTCAAGCGCGCGCATCGTGTCCTTCCGACGTAAGTCCGTTCTGGTGGGGCGAGGGCCGAATCGCGGCGGCCGGACGCAGTGCAGCCGCCGTCACGGTACCCGAGCGGTTCGATTCCATCCAACTCAACCCGAAGCGGCAGGCAGCCGCCGCCGAGGCGCATGCACGTCCTGATATAGGGCGGTGATTTCCGCAGCGGGCACGCGTGCAGGGCAGCCCTGCACGAAAGCAGCGACGGTCCGCCGTTCCGACTGACGCGCGAGCGATGACCTCGACTGCCCCCAGCGATTCGGGCTGTGCGCCCCCGCCATGTCCTCGGTGGCCTTGCCGACGGGCGCGTGTCCTTATATTGCGACGCAACCACCACGACTCCGTACCTGAACCGGCGCGGACGGCCGCGCCGCGCGGCCGCCAGGGAGCCGGCACAACCCGTTTCGGGCCGCCATGAATCTGCGCAACATCGCCATCATCGCTCACGTCGACCACGGCAAGACGACCCTCGTCGACAAGCTGCTGGCCCAGTCCGGCACCTTCCGCGAGAATCAGCGGGTCGAGGAGCGGGCGATGGACTCGAACGACCTCGAGAAGGAGCGTGGCATCACGATCCTGGCCAAGGCGACCTCGGTCGTTTGGAAGGACACCCGCGTCAATATCGTCGACACCCCCGGCCACGCCGATTTCGGCGGCGAGGTCGAGCGCATCCTGTCGATGGTCGACGGCGTGATCGTGCTGGTCGACGCGGCCGAGGGCCCGATGCCGCAGACCAAGTTCGTGGTCGGCAAGGCGCTCAAGATCGGCCTGCGCCCGATCGTGGCGATCAACAAGGTCGACCGGCCGGACGCGCGGATCAACGAGGTCGTGAACGAGGTGTTCGACCTGTTCGCCGCCCTCGACGCGACCGACGAGCAGCTCGACTTCCCGATCCTCTACGGCTCGGGCCGCAACGGCTGGATGGCCGACACCCCGGAGGCCGATCCTTCGGTGGGTCTCGAGCCGCTGTTCGATCTCGTGCTCAAGCACGTGCCGCCGGCCCGGACCGAGGAGGGGCCGTTCCGGATGCTCGGCACCCTGCTGGAGGCCAACCCGTTCCTCGGCCGCATCATCACCGGCCGCATCGCCGCAGGCTCGGTGAAGCCGAACCAGTCGATCAAGGTGCTCGATCGCACCGGCAAGGTCGTGGAGACCGGCCGCGTCTCGAAGATTCTCGCCTTCCGCGGCCTGGAGCGCGCGCCGATCGACATCGGCGAGGCGGGTGACATCGTGTCCATCGCCGGCCTGATGAAGGGCACCGTCGCCGACACGTTCTGCGACCCGCAGGTCGAGACGCCGATCCAGGCGCAGCCGATCGATCCCCCGACCGTGACGATGTCGTTCATCGTCAACGACAGCCCGCTCGCCGGCACCGAGGGTGACAAGGTCACGAGCCGCATGATCCGCGACCGCCTGTTCAAGGAGGCCGAGGGCAACGTCACGCTCAAGATCGAGGAGGCGGCCGATAAGGACAGCTTCTACGTCTCGGGCCGTGGCGAGCTGCAGCTCTCAATCCTGATCGAGACGATGCGCCGCGAGGGCTTCGAGATCGCCGTGTCGCGCCCGCGCGTCGTGTACGAGCGGGACGAGGCCGGCGGCCTGCTGGAGCCGATCGAGGAGGTCGTGATCGACGTCGATGAGGAGCATTCCGGCGTCGTCGTCCAGAAGATGTCCGAGCGGAAGGCCGAGATGCTGGAGATGCGGCCGTCGGGCGGCAATCGCCTGCGCCTCGTGTTCCACGCGCCGACCCGCGGCCTGATCGGCTACCAGGGCGAGCTGCTCACCGACACCCGCGGCACGGCCATCATGAACCGGCTGTTCAAGGCCTACGAGCCCTACAAGGGCGAGATGCCGGGCCGGCGCAACGGCGTGCTGATCTCCAACGACCAGGGCGAGGCCGTGGCCTACGCCATGTGGAACCTGGAGGATCGCGGCCCGATGATGATCGAGCCGGGCTGGAAGGTGTACCAGGGCATGATCGTCGGCGAGCACAACCGCGAGAACGACCTTGAGGTGAACGTGCTCAAGGGCAAGAAACTCACCAACATCCGCACGACCTCGAAGGACGAGGCCGTCCGCCTGACGCCGCCGATCCGCATGACCCTGGAGCGCTCGCTGGCCTGGATCCAAGACGACGAGCTCGTCGAGGTGACCCCGAAGTCGATCCGCCTGCGCAAGGCGGTTCTCGACCCGAACGACCGGAAGCGCGCCGAGCGTGCCAAGGAGAACGCGGCCTGAGCCGAACGGCCGGGGCAACCGGACGTGAACAACCGGCAACCGGGCGCTCAGGCCCGGTTGCTGATGCGGTCCTTATGGTAAGCCTCACTCGAGTCCATCGAACCCTTATGCCGTGTGGCGTAACGCGGCATGGCGGACCCGAGAGGTCCGCGTGAACCCCATGACCTCCATGTCCGTCGCGTCGAACTCGCTCCCGCCTGTCCGGTCGCTCGGTTCCCCGGCGCCGCTGTCCTACCTCGTCGGCCAGGATGGCGACGGCCACTGGGTCGCCGTCGAGACCGGAGGACGGGCAGGGGGCATCTTCCGGACCCGCCAGGACGCGATCCGCTACGCCTGTATCGAAACGGGTTGCCGGCCGGACGACGTCCGGCTCTCCGCCGAGCCGATCCCGTTCCGGCTCGTCTGAGCGGCGCCGGGCGCGGCGGGCATCGCCGCGTCCGCGTCCACCCCCAGCTCAGCTGCTGCCGGGATCAGTCTCGTCGCGCTGGGTCCCGCCAGCCGGCGGCCCCATCCCGGGCTTGCCGTCGGTCTTCTCGTTCGGATCCTTGACCGCGTCGGGCGCGACGTTCTTCGGCTTCTCCGGCTTCGCGCCGGTCTCCTCGCGCTCGCTCATTCCCGATTCTCCCGCTCAGCCCGGTAGCGACCGCCCGCGACCTTCTCGTCCTCGGCCGGGCCGCGCGACGCCTTCTGATCGGAGTGCCCGCCCGATGAGCCCCCGACCGCCGGCGGCGACCGCCCAGGCTCGCCCGCTTTTCCCCAGCCCTCTTTCGGCTCGGTGCGCGGCGTTCCGCCGGTGCCCATCTCGGTGACGGCGGCCTGATCGGCGGTCTGCCGACCGCCGCCCGCGGGTGCATCCCCGCGTGAGCCGACCGCGTCGTCGGGCTTGCGGGTGACGGTGCCGGAATCGCTCGTCGGCCTGACCATCAGCGCTTCCCGTCGTCTTGGCCGACCGCAGCCGTGGCGCGATCGATCGCTTCACTCAGCTGCGGGTTTGCCTGACCCTTCGCTCCATCGCGGTCCTCGCGCGACGATCCCGCTTGGGAACCGGTCTTGCCGGATTCCGATGCGTTCGTGCCGCCGGAGGGTGCGTCGTTGTCCCTCGGCGACGATCGGTCTGCGTGATTCGTCATCATCCGCCTCTCTGCGTCTTCGCGGGACAACGGAGGCGGAGACGGACGGTTGCGCGATCGGTGCCGACCCGGACGTCAGGGGCCGACGATACGCGGCATGATCGTCTGCACCAGCCGCTGTACCGTATCCTCGGCGCTCCCGCGGCTCGTCGCCCGGGCGTCGATCGAAAGCAGGTCGCCGTCGCGCAGGATCACCGCAGTCGCGCCTCCGCCGTTTCCGAGCGCGTAGACGGTGATCCAGCCGATAGCGGGGCCGGCGGGAAGGCCGGACAGCCGGCAATCCGGATTCCGCTTGATGCAGAGCGCTTCCAGGGCGCCGAAGGAGGTCTTTCCGGACCGGACCCGCTGCTCGGTGCCGTCGCTCAGCTGCCCGAGCTGCAGTTCGGCCAACGGTGCGCCTGCGCAGCCCGTGCACGTCAGGATGAGATGCTCCGGCTCCGCCTGTGCCGATGATCCGCTGCCGAGGCTCGCGCGGGCCGCTTCGGTGACCTGCGTCAGGTCGTGGACGGCGAAGCCCTGGGCTAATCCCGCCTGTGCCCAGAGGCAGCAGAGAAGGCAGAGCAGGCCGCGCATGTGAGAATCTCCTTCCGGTCGCCCGATCGGCGGTAGCGGAAGGATGAACGAAGATCCAGATCGACTTCGCGAAGGTTCCATCGCGATCTCCGCCAGCCCGAGGTGATCCTATGCGAGAACTGACGCGCAGTGTCGAAGCTTATTTTCAGTAGAGGTGATCACTTTTGGCTGAAGAGGTGGTAATTGAGGGTCGAAAATATCGGTTACCGATAAAGAGGCCAACTCATTAACGGCCGATAGCGTCTGGATTGGCCTTCTTTGCCTGCGGCGAGCCGTGCACCGAGCCGTCGCCTCATGGTCATCAGTCCGGGGCACCAGAGGCGAGCCGGGACTCGAAAAGGTATGCCGGCGGCAGCCCATCCAGAGACCCGCTCGGTCTCGATCCTTGACGTGCCTGTGGGTCTGGATCCCGGGATCCGCGATGCGGCCCCGGGATGACAGATTTAAATTTCGGCGCGAGAGCGATGTTCGGGCGCCAGGCCGCTCAGCCGATTCCGTCGAACAGCGCCGACGAGATGTAGCGCTCGGCGAACGAGCAGGCGATGGTGACGATCCGCTTGCCCTGGAAGTCCGGCTGTTTGGCCAGTTCAAGCGCCGCGGCCACGTTGCCGCCGGTCGAGATGCCGCCCGGGATGCCCTCGAGGCGGGCGAGGGCCCGCGCGGTCTCGAAGGCAGTCTGGTTGGAGACCTTCAGCACGCCGTCGAGGATGTCGGTGTGAAGGTTGTCGGGGATGAACCCGGCCCCGATGCCCTGGATCTTGTGCGGGCCCGGCTGGCCGCCGGAGATCACCGGCGAATCCTCCGGCTCCACCGCGAAGACCTTCAGGTTCGGCAGGCGCGGCTTCAGCACCTCGCCGACGCCGGTCACGGTGCCGCCTGTGCCGACGCCGGCCACGAAGGCGTCCAGCTGGCCGCCGGTGTCGGTCCAGATCTCCTCCGCGGTGGTCTTGCGATGGATCTCAGGATTCGCCGGGTTCGAGAATTGCTGCGGCATTACGGAGCCCGGGATCTCCTTCAGGAGCTCCTCGGCCTTGGCGATCGCACCCTTCATGCCCTGAGCGCCGGGGGTGAGCGCCAGCTCGGCGCCCAAGAAGGCGAGCATCTTGCGCCGCTCCAGCGACATCGTCTCCGGCATGACCAGGATCAGCCGGTAGCCTCGGGCCGCCGCCGTGAAGGCCAGGGCGATGCCGGTGTTGCCCGAGGTCGGCTCGACCAGGGTGCCGCCGGGCTGAAGCTTGCCGGACGCCTCGAGCGCGTCGATCATGTTGACGCCGATGCGATCCTTGACGCTGGCGATCGGGTTGAAGAACTCGAGCTTCAGCAGGATCTCGGCATCGACACCCTGTTCCTTCGGCAGGCGGTTCAGCCGGACCAGTGGTGTGTTGCCGATCGTCTCGGTGATCGAGCCGTAGACACGGCCATGGCCGACCTTCTGCGGCGCGTTGAGGGTATCGGCCATCGCGGAACTCCTGCTCGTGGAAATAGGACGAACGGACGTCGGGTCCGGACCACCCGCACCGAAGACCTTCGATCGGGCGCTGCCGTGTCCGGCGCCGGACAGGAGGGTGCGATATCGCGTTGCCGCCGCGGGGGCAATCGGGCTAAGTCCCGTTGCCGAAAGTTCTTTCCGCTTTAGCGAGTCAGGAACGCCGGAGGTGGAACGGCTATGCTGAATTTCCCGGCCACGATAGAAATTCGTTCTCCAGACCGGCGGCGCACGCCGGTCTGTGCCCGATGACGCGCGGGCGCGCCGGTGCCCCGCCAAGCCGACGTCCGACTCGCCGGGCGGCACTCCTGTCAGGACTCGGGCTGATGCTGGCCCGCCCCGGACACGCCGCCGAGGCGCGGGTCGTGCTCGCCACCGCCACGCCCGGCGGCGGCTTTCCCGCCTTCGGCGATGCGTTCGCGGCAGCGATCCATAGGGCCGACGCCACACTGACGATCGAGACGCGGAACTCGGGCGGATCGGCGCAGAATATCGGGCTCCTGCGCGACGGGCAGGTCGACTTGGCCCTCGTGCAGGGCGAGTACGCCTATCCGGCCCTCGCCGCGGCTGACGGCCTGAACATCCTGGCGCCGATGTACCCGACGCCCGGCCTGTTCGCGGTTCCTGCCGGCAGTCAGATCCGAACGGTGGCGGATCTGCGTGGGCGCGCCGTAGTGCTCGGCACCCACAATTCCGGACTGACGGTCATGGGGCGCAGCGCGTTGGACGCCTCGGGCCTCGATCCCGCGCGGGACATCCGTCCGATCCTGCTGGATCGGGCCGGCGACGGGCCCGCCCTGGTGCGGGCGGGACAAGCCGACGCGCTCTGGGGCGGTGGCCTGGACTGGCCGGGATTTCAGGCCCTGGCGCGGGATCCGGGCGGCGCCCGGTTCTTCGGACCTTCGGAGGCGGGCATCGCGCGGCTGGCCCAGCCGGGGGCGGCGATGCGGCGGCTCACGGTGCCGGCGGGCAGCTTCCCCGGGCAATCGGCGCCAATCGAGACGGTGGGCTCGTGGAGCTTCGTCCTGGCGCGGCCGAACCTCGACACGGCGCTGGCCGACCAGATCGTCCGCGCCATCGCGCGCGCCGATCTCGGGGCAACCCACCCGAAGAACCTCGTCGGCCTCGTTCCAGCGGCCTGGATCAACCCCGCCACCGCCCGACTTCTGACCGAGGGGGGAATCAGCCTGCGCTGAAGCGCCGGACGCTCAGCGGAACGACGCCACCCGGCGGTCGCGCTTCCGCTCCGTGGCGGGCTGATAGGCGATCTCCGCGTGATGGGTGCAGTAGGGCAGTCCGGTGATCGAGCGCGCGCCGCAGAAGCGGAATTCCGGCGTGGTCGGATCCCCGAGCGGCCAGCGGCACATGGATTCCCGCAGGTCCATGATGGTGACCCGCTGAGACACCGGAATCGCGACCGGCTCCTTGGCGGCCGCGGCGGCGGGAAACTCGGGCGTCGGCCGATGCGACAGGATCGCCACCGGCTCCGGCGCCTGGGTCTCCACCACCGCGATGGCGGTCTCGATCTCCACGATCTTCGATGGCGTTGCGGCGGTCGGGGCTTCATCGGCGCCGCGGGCGCGGCCAGCCAGACCCAGGCGATGGACCTTGCCGATCACCGCGTTCCGGGTGACGCCGCCGAGCTGCGCGGCGATCTTGCTCGCGCTCTGCCCGTCCTCCCAGAGTCGCCGCAGCAGAGCTACGCGATCATCCGTCCAGCCAAGGCCCGCTTCCATAATCCCCTCCGCCCCCTGCGACCTGACTTGCGCCACGCGTGCGGTGTGCATCCCGGGTCCATGACCCGTCATCCGGCTATGCAAGCCGTCGGACAGACCGCGCGCCGACGAAATGGCTGCCGCATCAGGTGCGACACCCTGTCTTGTCAGGCCACGACCGGACCCTAGCGCGGCGTTCGCGAGCGTTGCAAGGGCGTCGCCCTGCCTGGCGCTGGCCCTGTCCACCGGCAATGGGCGACGCGTGCGGGCTCGCTGATCCGGCGCGGCCACGCTCGCGCCGCGATCCCGTCCGATCGTGACCGCGGGGCAACAGCGCGGCCATATCGTGCCTCTGAGCCAGCGAAGGCGGAACGCCGGATACGGCCAAGCTCGTTCCGTATGGCACAGTGGCTCGGGTTTCACGGATTGAGGTCAGGACGATGGGTTTCCGTCAGAGACGCCTGCGCGCGCTGCTCGCGCTCGGGCTGGCGGCTCAGGTCGCGGCCTGCGGGAGCGTCCCGCGCGCGCCCTACACGGCCGAGCAGGCCGCCTTCGCCAGCGTGCCCGGCATCCCGGGCGCGCGCGTCTTCGCCGACGCCTCGGTTCAGACGATCGCGGAACTCGCGGCCAATCCGCAGCGGCGCTCCGCCGGCTTCACCTATCTCGCGCTCTCGGGCGGCGGCGGCGACGGCGCCTACGGGGCGGGCGTGCTGAACGGCTGGACCGCCTCCGGCAAGCGGCCGGAATTCACCCTGGTCTCCGGCGTCTCGACCGGCGCGCTGATCGCGCCCTTCGCGTTCCTGGGCTCGGCCTACGACCCGTACCTGACCGAGTTCTATACGAGCGGGGTCGCGGGCGAGCTCGTGGCCTCGCCCAACCTCGCCAACGTGCTGTTCGGCTCGGGCCTGTTCGGCGACGGGCGCCTGCGCAGCCTAATCGACCGCTACGTGACGCCCGACCTGATCCGGGCGGTCGCCGAGGAGCACGCGAAGGGCCGGCGCCTGCTCGTGGTGACGACCAATCTCGACTCGCAGCGCGCGGTGATCTGGAACATGGGCGCGATCGCGGCGAGCGGCGTGCCCAATGCCCGGGAGCTGTTCCGCGACGTGCTGGCCGCCTCGGCCAGCATCCCGGCGGTCTTCCCGCCGCAATTCATCGACGTCTCGGCCGGCGATGCCCGCTTCCAGGAGATGCACGTCGACGGCTCGGTGGTCACGCCGGTCTTCACGCTGCCGCAGACGCTGCTGCTGCGCGACGGCCGCATCCGCACCGGCGGCAAGGCCGAGATCTACGTGGTGATCAACGGCCGCCTGGAGCCGGACTTCGAGGTCACCAAGGACAACACGCTCTCGATCGTCGAGCGCTCCTTCACCACGGCGAGCCGGGCGCGCTCGCGGGCGACGCTCACGGCGACCTACGCCCTGGCACGCAACAACGGCATCGGCTTCAACCTGACCTACATCGACGAGAACGGCCCGAAGGCGTCGGCCGCCAAGGGGTTCGACACCGCCTACATGCGCGCCCTCTACGAGGAGGGGTTGGAGAAGGGCCGGAGCGGCACCTTCTGGCAGCACACGGTGCCGGCGGCGCCGGTCGTGAAGGCGACCACCAGCGCGCTCGCGAATTGACCCCGCCCATCGCGCGCCGCGCGCCTCCCGGGCGCGCGGCGGCGGACTGGGTTACTTGCCCAGGATCTTCGTGACGAGGCGGCCGATCGGCGTCGCCGTGCTGGCGTTCCGGTCGTCGCGATCGATGGGGCGATTCTCGTTGCCGAGAAGCTTGGTGACGAGACGTCCGATCAGGTTCATGGGTCGGCCCTCTGGTTTCGCGCCAAAACGGCGCAGCTTTGGATTCAACGGGTGACCCGGCGACCGCGTTCCACCGGCAGCCGTACCGATGCGCGCCTCGTGCGATGACCAGTGAAGCCTCCGGGCGGGTCCTCGCCGTCATCACGAGCGCAGCGAAGTGACCCAGTGCGGCGCGACCCTTTCGGGTTTGGCGCTGCTGGCGTGCTTCGCTCCGCTCGCAAGGACGGTGTGGCCGAGGTGATCACCCGGACCCGGATCAGATCTGCATCAGGCGGATGTTGTTGGTGTTGCCGGCGGTGTGGAACGGGATGCCGGCGGTGACCACGATGACGTCGTTCGGCTTGGCGAAACCCTCGTCCTGCGCGTGGTGGCAGGCCTTGGTGGTCATCTCCTCGTAGGAATCGACATCCTCCGTCAGCACGCTGTGCGCGCCCCAGAGCAGACTCAACCGGCGCGAGGTGGCGAGGTTCGGGGTCAAGGCCAGGATCGAGGCGGCTGGACGCTTGCGCGCGACCCGCGCGGCCGTCGTCCCACTTGCCGTGTAGGCGACGATGGCGGCCGCGTGCACGGCTTCCGCGAGGTCGGCCGTGGCGGTCGCTACGGCGTGGGGCGGGGTCTCCTCCTCGCCGGGCTCGGACGCCGCCACGATCGAGTGGTAGAGCTTGTGCCCCTCCACGCTCCGGATGATCCGGTCCATCATCGACACGGCCTCCACAGGATAGCGGCCGGTGGCCGATTCCGCCGACAGCATCACGGCATCCGCGCCGTCGTAGATGGCGGTGGCAACGTCGGACGCCTCAGCCCGGGTCGGTGCCGGCGCGCTGACCATGGAATCCAGCATCTGGGTGGCGACGACCACCGGCTTCACAGCGAGTCGGCAGGCGCGGATCAGCTCCTTCTGCCGGGCCGGGACGTCCTCGTGCGGGATCTCGACACCGAGATCGCCGCGGGCGACCATCACGGCATCCGAGAGGCGGATGATGTCGTCGATCCGCTCAAGCGCCTGCGGCTTCTCGATCTTCGACATGATGCCGGCGCGGTCGCCGATGATCCCCCGTGCCTCGATGACGTCCGAGGGTTTCTGGACGAAGGACAGCGCGATCCAGTCGACGCCGAGATCGAGGCCGAAGGCGAGATCGGCCCGGTCCTTCTCGGTGAGCGGCGACAGGTCCAGCAGCGTGCCCGGCAGGTTGACGCCCTTCCGGTTCGAGATCGGCCCGCCGGTGAGGACCTCAGCGGTGATGGCGGTCCGATCCGGTCCGGTCACCCGGACCCGCACCCGTCCGTCGTCGATCAGCAATTCCTGGCCCGGCACCACAGCGTCGAAGATCTCGGGGTGGTGCAGCGGGATCGCCTGCTTGTCGCCCTCGCCGCCCTCCAGGACGAAGCGCACCGTCTCGCCGGCCTCAAGGTCCAAGCGGCCGCCCTGCAGCGTGCCGATCCGGATCTTCGGACCCTGGAGGTCCTGCAGGATGCCGATCGGTCGGCCGACCTCCTTCTCGAGGGCGCGGATCGCGGCATGGACCTTGGCGTGATCCTCCTGGACGCCGTGGCTGAAGTTGAGCCGGAAGGTGTCGACCCCGGCGAGGAACAGGGCGTGCAACCGGTCCGGCGACGAGCTGGCTGGGCCCACGGTGGCGACGATCTTGGCGTGACGGTGACGGCGCATGCGGTCTCGGGCTCCTGAGGCTGCCTCGGGGGTGTCGCGCCGGCCGAGCGGTCGCGCCGACGCCGCTCACATCGGTCCTCGACGATGCTGCGGCGAGGGGCGGGGGCGGCATTTTTCACGCCAGGCCGCGATCCGGACGGAACTCACCGTGCCGTCTCGCGAGCGATCCCGGCAAGCCCGGCATCGAAGACGCCGGTGATGTCAGCGACGGCCTCGGCATCGCTCATGCCGTCCGCATCGAAGGTCGCGCTCCAGATCACCGTCGCGCCGGTCCCGTTCGGGCGAACCGCCAGCGTCGCGTTGTAGGCGCGCACCGGCAGCGGGCCTTGGATGAAGCTGTAGCTGTAGCTCATGCCGGCCTCGTCCCGGGCGGTCTCGACCTCGACGATCGTGCCCAGGCCGCCCTTCACCACGAGGCCGCGGATCTGCGCGCGGATGCCGTCATCGTCGTCGTCGTTCGACAGGACGCAGCGCTGCACCTGCGGGTGCCAGAGCTGGATGGCGCAGAAATCCCCGATGAGGGCCCAGACCGCGTCCGGCCGCACCGGGATGTCGCGGCTCCGGGAGACTTCCAGGGCATGGGCGGGCTCGGCGACGAGCAGCGTCGCGCCGAGCACCGTGCAGGCAATGCGCTTCACGGTTTCCCTCTCCGTCGGGCCACGCCGGATCGATGTAGGGCGCAGCGTGCGTCCGTCGCGGTGCAGGCCCGCGCCTGGAAGTCGCTCTGCCTTGGCAGCTATGCTGGCAGACAGACACGGCTTTGGGCCACCGGAGACCCCATGGATCACAGCAACGCGCAGATCCGGCACGCGAAGCGGCGCGGCTCGGTCCGCCTCGCGGTCACCGCCTGCGTGCTCGCGCCGGCTCTCGCCGTCGCGGAGATGGGGTCGCCTCCGACCGCCTCACCGCAACCCTTCGAGACCTGCCGGACCGAGCTGATCGCCTGGGCGACGGCGCGGGCCGTGCCGCAGAGTCTCGCGGAGGCGCAGCTCGGCAACCTCACCCCCGATCCGGACGTGCTTGCCGCGACCGCAAGCCAGGGCGAGTTCGTCAGGCCGATCTGGGATTACATCGAAGCCAGCGTGACGCCGGCCCGCATCGAAGCCGGCCAGCGCAAGCTCGCCGAGCACGCCGACACCCTGGCGGCCATTGAGGCGAAGTACGGCGTCGACCGCCATATCCTCGTGGCCTTCTGGGGCGTCGAGTCGAGCTACGGGGCCGTGCTCGACAATCCGGCGATCGTGAAGCCCGTGGTCCGTTCCCTCGCGACGCTCGGCTGCGGCGATGCCGCCCGCGCCCCGTACTGGCGCGACGAGCTCGCGGCCGCGCTTCAGATCCTGGCCTGGAACCAGGCGCCCCTGGACCGGATGCCCGGCGGGCTGACCGGATCCTGGGCCGGCGCCATGGGCCACACCCAGTTCATGCCCTCCGTCTACCAGCGTGACGCGGTCGATTTCGACGGCGACGGCAAGCGCGACATCTGGACGTCTGTGCCCGACGCCCTGGCGTCCACGGCCAACTACCTCCGGGTCCACGGCTGGAAACCCGGAGACGGCTGGGGCACCGAGGCGGTGCTGCCGGAACGCTTCGACGCCGCGCTCGCCGACGAGACCACCGCCCGCAGCGTCGCGGCATGGCGGGCGCTGGGCGTGATTCCGGCCCACGGCCGTCCGATGCCGGACGACGCCCAGGCGACCCTGATCCTGCCCGCGGGGATCCGCGGCCCGGCCTTCCTGATCCAGCCGAACTTCGCGGTGATCCTGCGCTACAACACCGCCCTGTCCTACGCGCTCACGGTGGCGCTCCTGTCGGACCGCCTTCGCGGCGATCCGGCGCTCGCCCGTGACTGGCCGCGGGGCGACCGGGCCCTCACTGCGGACGAGCGCCGCGACCTCCAGACCCGCCTGATCGAGCGTGGCTTTGCTACCGGGGGCGTCGACGGCAAGATCGGGCCGAAGACCCGCGCCGCGCTCCGCGCGTTCCAGGGCTCGGTCGGCTTGCCGCCGGACGGCTATGCCGACGCGCCGCTGCTCGACCGGATCCGCGCGGCGCCCTGAGCCGGTCAGGCGAGGAAGGCCGGCTCGTCCCGGGCGAGGACGCGCTTGACGCTCTCCAGGTGCAGCCGTGCGCTCTCGGCGCGCCCGGCCGCCTCCTGGGCCGCCACGTGCCGGACGATCGCCTCGGGCACGACCTTGACGGCGCGCCCGGTGCTCATGGCGAGGATCTGGGCCTGTGCGGCCCGCTCCAGGTAGTAGAGGTCGTCCCAGGCCTCCGCGATGCTCTCGCCGAGCACCATCACGCCGTGGTTCTTCAGGAACACCACATCCGCCTCGCCGGCGCTCATCGCGATCCGCTGGCCCTCGGACGAGTCCAGCGCCAGCCCGTTGTAATCCTCGTCCACCGCGATGCGGCCGTAGAAGCGCAGGGCCGTCTGGCCGGCCCACATCAGGGGCTCGCCCTCCAGCATGGCGAGCGCCGTGGCGTAGGGCATGTGCGTGTGGAAGGCGGCCCGGGCGCGCGGCTTCAGCCGGTGCAGCTCGGCATGGATGTGGAAGGCGGTCGCCTCCGGCTGGCCATCCCCTTCGACGACATTGCCGTGGAAGTCGCACAGCAGCAGGCTCGACGCCGTCACCTCCGCGAAGGCGAGCCCGTAGGGATTGACCAGGAACAGGTCCGGCCGCTCCGGCAGCACCGCCGAGAAGTGGTTGCAGATGCCTTCCTCGAGCCCGTTGCGCGCGGCCCAGCGCAGGCACGCGGCCAGGTCGATGCGGGCGCGGCGCACGCTGTCGGCGTTCAGGGGCTCGTTGCTGCGCGCGGGTGGCGTGCCCGAGGCGGTGACGGCGTGAGCCATGCGTGACGACCTTCCTGCTCTCTCGGATCTGCGGCCGGCGACCCGGCCGGCGCGGTCTTCTACGCTCCTGATCGCGGCGGCGCACGCCGTGCGCGTCCCCCGCGCGTTCAGGGCCGTCCGTCGGTGACGCCGCCGACGAGGTTCAGCCCCAGCAGGAAGTCGGACGCGAAATCCGTCCGCACTACCGGCTCCCGGCGCACCGGTTCGGCGAGGACGTCGCGCTCGGCCCGCCGGGCCGCCACCGCCTCGGCCACCGAGACGCGCCGGAACGACAGCCGCGCCCCGCCGCGGATCTGCGCGAGGCGCCCAAGATCGGGGCCGATGACGGTGGCGATCTTCGGATAGCCGCCCGTCGACTGGCGGTCGGCCATCAGGATGATCGGCAAGCCGTTGCCGGGCACCTGGATCGCCCCCATGGCGACCCCGTCGGAGACGATGTCGTGACCCTTGGCGTGTGTCAGGGGCGTGCCGTCCAGGAAGCAGGCCATGCGGTCGCCCCGCGGCGAGACCGTCCAGGGGCCGGCCAGGAAGGCCTCGATCTGATCGGCGGCGAAGTAGTCGTCCTGCGGCCCGAGCACGACCCGGATCTCCCGCGGATCCCGGTCGAGCCAGGGCGTCACGAGCCGCTGGGGTGAACCGTCGCCGGGCCTGGCTTCGCGGATCGGCAGCCGGTCGCCGGCGGCCAGCGCGCGGCCGTCGAGACCGCCGAGGCCTGAGCGCGTGTGGGTGGCCACCGAGCCGAGGACCGGCGCCACATCGAGGTGGCCGCTCACCGCCAGATAGCCCCACGCGCCCGCGTCGCCCGCCCGGACGACGAGCCTCTGTCCGGGTTCGAGGGTCAGCGCGACGGCGTCGGGGAGCGCCGCGCCGTCCAGCGTGACCCGGAAGCCCGGGACGACAAGCGCGAGCCCAAGGGCGCCGTCCGCGGCGGTGACGGCCACGCCACCGGTCGAGATCTCGATCGCGGCGGCGTGCAGGGGATTGCCCGCCGCCCGGTTGGCGGTGGCGTAGATCAGCGGATCCATCGGCCCCGCGGCCGTGATCCCGTAGCGCAGGTAGCCGTGCCGGCCGCCATCCTGCAGCGTGATCCCGGGCCCGGCGGCCTCGACGACGAGGGCGGCCATCAGCGAGCCTCCCCGCGCCGCGCCACCGGCTCGCCCGCCGCCTCCCGGGCGGTCAGGGCCTCGAAGGCCGCGGCATCCACCGCCTCGAAGCGGATCAGGTCGCCGGCGCCGACGAAGAAGCTCGGATCGCGCTCCGGCGCGTAGAGGCGGGCCGGCGTGGCGCCGATCACGTACCATCCGGTCGGCATCGGCACGGTCGCCACCGCGGCGAGACCGCCGCCGATCACCACGGCGTTCGCCGGATGCGGCGGCCGCGGGCTCGCCCGCCGCGGCACCGCCAGGGTCGTCGGAAGGCCGCCGAGATACGCGAAGCCCGGCGCGAACCCGTACATGTAGACCCTATAGGTCGCCCCCGCATGGGTCGAGACGACCGCCTCCGCCGACAGGCCGGTGCGCTCGGCCACCTGGGCGATGTCCTCGCCGTGCGGGGCGTCGTAGCAGCAGGGCAGCGTCCACAGGGTCGGCGTCGCCGCCCGCGCGGCATCGCCCGCTGCGAGCGTCCGCACCCGGGCGGCGAGGGTGTCGCGGTCGAGCACCAGGGGGTCGTAGTGCAGCATCAGCGAGCGGTAGGTCGGCACGCGCTCCCGCAGCCCCTCCGGCGGATCCGCGCCGAGGGCGTCGTCAAGCGCCAGCACCCGGTCGCTGATCGCGGGATCGACGGTGGTGCCGAACTCGACGACCAGCGCCGCCTCGCCGGCATCGAGGAGCCGGGGTTCGTCCGAGACCGCGCTCACGGCCGGAACGGCGCCAGCGTCACCCCTGCGCCCTCCAGCCGGGCGCGCACCGCCCGGGCGGTGGCGACGGCATGGTCGGAATCGCCGTGGACGCAGATCGAGCGGATCGGTGTCGGCAGATGCGTGCCCGCCGCCGTGATGATCGCGCCGGCCTCGACCATGCGCACGACCCGGTCGGCGGCCGCGTCGGCCTCCGTGATCAGAGCGCCGGGCTGGCCGCGCGGGATCAGCAGGCCGGCCTCCGTGTAGCCGCGGTCGGCGAAGATCTCCTGATGGACCTCCAGCCCGCAGGCTTCGCCCGCCGGCACCTGGGCGGTCAGTGCGATGGCCAGCAGCGCGAGGTCGCGGTCCACCGCCCGGACCGCCCGGGCGATGGCGTCGGCCACCGGCCGCTCCTCGGCGGCGATGTTGGCGAGCGCTCCGTGCGCCTTCACGTAGGTGATGCGGTGACCGGCATAGGCCGCGAGCGCCTGCGCGGCGCCGACCTGATAGGCGACCAGCCGCTCGATCTCGGGCGGGCTGAACGGCATCCGCCGCCGACCGAAGCCCCAGAGATCCGGGAAACCCGGATGGGCGCCCACGGCGACGCCGCGCTCCTTCGCCAGCGCGAAGGTCCGGGCCATGATCTCGGGGTCGCCCGCATGCAGCCCGCAGGCGACGTTGGCCGAGGTGACGATCCCGAGGATCGCCGCGTCGTCGCCGCAGGCATAGGCGCCGAAGCCCTCGCCGAGATCGGAGTTCAGGTCCACGCGCGTCACCGGACTTGCTCCCTCAACCGTGCCGCTCCGTCATTCGGAGCGCGATCCGACCCCACCCGCCGATGTGCTCTAGCAGAAGTCGCGCGCCGGCCTCCACCGTCTGCAAGGTCGATGCCTGGTCATTGTCTGGCCGACGTCCAGCTCCGACGTCGGATCGGCCCGACACGCGCTGCTCGCGGTCGGCAAGACCCCGGTCGTGTATCGCGGCCCGTCGGCGTGATGCCGCAAGCCTGCGCATCGCTCCGCGTCGCACAGTTTCGGTTTCGCAAAGCGCACCCACCGATCGGCGCCTGGAAGACATGAGCTTTCGACCGTCCATCATCAAAATACCGATACTATTGACGGAACTCCCGTGTCGATCTGGCAATTACATCCCAGGAAAAACTCTGGAGGAACGTTTTGATGAAGGTCTCACGCCTGGCCAGCGCGGTTGCGCTTTTCGCCCTCGCGGCCGGCCCTGCCCTCGCCGCGCCCTGCAACACCGGGACGACGAAGTCGAAGACGCCGGACCAGCAGTCATCCAACCCCAGCAGCTCGGATGTCGACAAGTCGAGCAAGAACCTGGCCGGTGGTCAGCAGCCGGCCTCGCCCGGAACTGTCGGCGCCATGAACAACGCCGGTGCCACGCAGACGGCTGACACCGCCAAGACAAGCCCGGGTGCCAAGTCGAACTCGACCGATCCGGCTGCCGCCAACCTTGCGGGCGGCCAGCAGCCGGCGTCACCTGGCACTGTTGGCGCGATGAACAACGCCGCCGCCAATAGCCAGACGGCCCCGGTGTCGGGCAACGACTGCTAAAGCTCAGCCAAGACGCTCGGAAATCGGTGAAGGCCCGCCTCGTCAGCGCGAGGCGGGCCTTCCCTTTTACGAGCATCGTCGACAAAGATCCGCGCCGTGGCCGCAGTGCCGGCGCCGTCACGCGAAGGCGATACAATCAGGCCCAGTCCGGCATCGTGACCGGCGGGCAGAGACCCGCGACATTCCTCTGGATCCTTGCCCCGCCCCAGCGCGGCGCAGTTTGAGCCCAGCGCATCCGGGTGTATTCGGCATTAGAGCCGGGTAAATTCGGCAATGGCGCAGGGGAGGGACGGGACGTGGGTCAGCGGCGGACGCTCCTGCTCGCCGGAGGCTTGCTGCTCGCAGCCGCGTGCGTCGCCTTCACGGAGCCCGGTGCGCTGCTCCGTGCACGCGCGGCTCCGATCCTCTCGGACCTGCGGCAGCAGCTTGAACCGCTTGTCCCCGGCCTGCGTGGAGACGCCGTTGCTGAGGCGCGGCTCCCCGCGCCGCGTACCGCGATCGAGGACGGGCGCACCGTCGTGCGGCTCTCTACCGCCGAGCGCGAGCGGATCGGCCTCGTCACTGAGACGCGGCCCTCGGTGAGCCACGAGCAGGAGCTGACCGCGTATGGCAGCGTCCTCGATCTCGCCCGCATCACCGAGCTCGCCAACAGCTACGCGGGGGCCGTCGCGGCGCTTCAGACCGCCCAGGCGCGGGTCGAGGTGTCCGCCAGCGCCGCGCGACGCGCGCGCAGCCTCGGGGCCGGGGTGGTGGCTGTGGCGCAGATCGAGACCGCCGAGGGCACGCTTCTGACCGACCGGGCCGCCGTGACCGCGGCCGAATCGCAGGTGCGCACCCTCGCGGCCACCGCCCGGCAGGAATGGGGCTCGGTGCTCGGCAAGGCGATCATCGAGCGCTCGCCCCTGGTCACGCGGCTGATCGAGCGCGCGGATTTCCTGGTCCAGGTGACGCTACCGCCGGGCGAGAGCCTCCCGGAGCCGCCGAAGCAAGCGTCTGCCGAGGTGCCGCCGCAGAGCGAGCGGGTGCCCCTGCGGCTCGTCTCGCCCGCGACCCGCACGGATCCGCGCATCCAGGGCCAGAGCTTCTTCTACCTCGTCTCGGGCGAGAGCGGGCTCCTGCCAGGTACGAGCACGATGGCCTTCCTGCCGGCCGCGCGCCCGGTGCGCGGCGTCCTCGTGCCCGAGGATGCCGTCGTGCACGGGGAGGGGGGCACCTGGGTGTACCGGGGCACCGGCGAGGGGGCCTATGTGCGGCATCCGATCCGTCCGGACGCGCCCATGTCGGCGGATGCCTTCGTGGTGGAGGATCTGCCCGAGGCGAGCGAGATCGTCCTGAAGGGCGGCCAGGCCCTGCTCTCCGAGGAGATGAAGAGCCGCATCCGGGTCGTGGGCGACGACGATGACTGAGCCGCCCGCCGCTGCCGGTCGCGGCGGCCCCCAGGCGTTCCTCGTCGGCTTCGCGGTCCGGCTGCCGCGGGTGGTGCTGGCGCTGGCCTGCGCGGTGATCGTCTTCGGCCTCTACGCCCTCGCCGGCGCCCGCTACGACGTCTTCCCGGAATTCGCGCCGCCGATCGTGACGATCCAGACCGAGGCGCCGGGCCTCGATTCGGAGCAGGTCGAGGTGCTGGTGACCCAGCCGGTCGAGGTCGCGGTCGGCGGCCTGCCCGGCCTGGAGACCCTGCGCTCGACATCGATCCAGGGCCTCTCGGTGATCACCGCCGCATTCAGATCCGGCAGCGATGTCGATCGGTTGCGCCAGCGCGTCAACGAGCGTCTGGCGGCCCTTGCGGGCCGCATGCCGGACGGGGTCGCGGCGCCTGCCATGACCCCGCTGACCTCCTCGACGCTCACGGTGCTCCTCGTCGGGCTGACCTCGAAGACGCGCGATGCCATGGACCTGCGCCATGTCGCGGAATGGACCGTGCGCCGCCGCCTGCAGGCCGTCCCGGGCATCGCCCAGGTGTCGATCTACGGCGGTTCGGTCCGGTCGCTCCAGGTCCAGATCCGTCCGGACGACCTGATCCGCTACCAGATCGGCCTCAACGATGTCCTGGCGGCGGCCCGCAAGGCGACCGGGGTCCGGGGCGCCGGCTTCGTCGACACGCCGAACCAGCGGGTGCTGCTGCGGACTGAGGGGCAGTCGCTGACGCCCGAGGCGTTGGGACGGACCGTCCTTCACAACGACGGCGGGGCGAGCGTGGTCCTGTCGGACGTCGCGACCGTCACGGCCGCGCCCGAGCCCGCGATCAGCGGCGCCCTCGTGGACGGGACGCCAGGTGTGCTGCTGATGGTCGGCGCCCAGATCGGGGTCGACACCCGTGCGGTGACCGCCCGCCTGGAGGCGGCGCTGGACGAGCTGCGCCCGGTTCTCGACCGCGAGGGCGTGAGCCTGCGCCCCGACCTGTTCCGGCCGGCGAACTTCGTGGACGTCGCCACCGGCAACGTCCTCCAGGCCCTGGCGCTCGGCGGGGTGCTGGTGGTTCTCGTGCTCCTCGTCTTCCTGGCGGATTGGCGGGCCGCCCTGATCAGCGCGGCGGCGATCCCGCTCTCGCTCATCGCCGCCGCCCTGGCCCTCCAGGCCTGGGGCGAGAGCCTCAACACCATGACGCTCGGCGGACTGGCGCTGGCCATCGGCGAGGTGGTGGACGACGCGGTGATCGGCGTCGAGAACGTCGCCCGCCGGCTGCGAGCGGCCCGCGGCACCGGCCGCGGGGCGGCGCGCGTGGTGTTCTCCGCGATGCTGGAGGTGCGCACCTCGGTGGCCTACGCCACCCTGGCGGTGCTCCTGATGTTCATGCCGGTGCTGGCGCTCAACGGGGTCGCCGGACGCCTGTTCGGCCCTCTGGCGCTCGCCTACATCGCGGCGGTCGTCGCCTCGCTCCTCGTGGCGCTGACCGTCACCCCCGCGCTGGCGCTGCTGCTGCTGGCCAGCCGGCTGAAGGGTGGCGAGGCCGCGCCGTTCCGGGAGCCGCCGGTCGTGCGCTGGAGCCGCGCGGCCTATCTCCGGCTGCTCGCCCTGGTCGGCCGGGTGCCGCGGCTCGCGATGCTCGGCAGCCTTCTGGTGACGCTCGTCGGTGCCGCCATCCTCCCGAGCCTCGGGGCGGTCTTCCTCCCCGATCTCCGGGAGGGGCACATGATCCTGCACATGGTGGCCATTCCCGGAACCTCGCTGCAGGAATCGCAGCGGCTCGGCACCCTCATCACCGCGGACCTGAAGCAGATCCCGGGCGTGCGGGCGGTGGCGTCGCAGATCGGCCGGGCCGAGGCGGGCGAGGACACGGCCGGCCCACATTACAGCGAGATCCACATCGATCTGCAGCCCGGCCTCGACGGGTCCGCCCAGCGCTCGGTCGAGACCGCGATCCGGGCGCTGATCGCGGGATTTCCCGGCGCGGCCTTCTCGCTCAAGACCTTCCTGACGGAGCGGATCGAGGAGACGGTCTCGGGCTTCACCGCACCGGTCGTGATCAACGTGGTCGGCAGCGACCTCGACCGGATCGAGGCCGCCGCCCGCTCGGTGGCCCAGGAACTGTCGGAGGTGAAGGGCGCCCGCGACGTCCAGCAGGCCTCGCCCGCCGGCCTGCCTCAGGTCACCGTCGCCCTGCGCCCGGTGGA
The DNA here is from genome assembly GCF_058790235.1 of Methylobacterium sp. FW102-HT35C08. Taxonomy (NCBI): domain Bacteria; kingdom Pseudomonadati; phylum Pseudomonadota; class Alphaproteobacteria; order Hyphomicrobiales; family Methylobacteriaceae; genus Methylobacterium; species Methylobacterium sp. FW102-HT35C08. The sequence goes on from NZ_JBYTCL010000002.1 coordinate 6,130,982, forward strand.
CCTACGCCATTGGGGCCTCGACCCGGTCGAGGTCCTGGAGGCGGTCCGCACCGCCTATCAGGGCGATGTCGTCGGGCAGACCTACCGCGGCAACGCCGTGTTCAACGTGCTGGTGATCCTCGACGCCCAGGCGCGGGGGCGCCTCAGCGCGGTGGGCGACCTGCCGCTGCGGACGCCCGGTGGCCGCTACGTCCGCCTGTCGCAGGTGGCCGACGTTTACGAGAGCGCCGGCCGGTACCAGGTGCAGCACCTGGGCGCGCAGAGGGTCCAGGCGGTGACCGCCAACGTCGTCGGGCGCGATATCGCGAGCTTCGTGGCGGCGGCCAAGCGCAAGGTCGCCAAGGAGGTGCGGCTGCCCGAAGGCGTCTACGTCACCTTCTCGGGGGCTGCCGAAGCACAGGCGGCCGCCCGGCGCGACCTGCTGCTCCATGCGGCGCTCGCCGGGTTCGGCATCGTGGTGCTGCTCGCCATCGTTACGGGCTCGGCGGCGAACCTGCTGCTGGTGCTGATCAACCTGCCCTTCGCCTTCGTGGGCGGCGTGGCGGCGGCGGCGCTCACGGGCGGTGTGCTGTCGCTGGGCTCGGTCGTGGGCTTCGTGACCCTGTCGGGGATCTCGCTGCGCAACAGCGTGATGATGATCGCCCATTACGAGCAGATGGTGACGCGCGATCACCGTTCCTGGAACGCCGCCACCGCCGCCGAGGGTGCGGCCGACCGGATGGTGCCGATCCTGATGACCTCGCTGGTCACCGGCCTCGGCCTGCTGCCGTTGGCGCTGGGCGCCGGGGAGCCCGGGCGCGAGATCGAGGGGCCGATGGCGCTGGTAATCCTCGGCGGCCTCGTCACCTCGACGGTTCTGAACCTGCTGATCCTGCCGGTGATGGCCCTGCGCTTCGCGCGGTTCCGGCAGGTCGAGCCGGCGGCTCGGGAGCTGGCACCGGTTCTCTGAACGCGCCGATGTCTAACGCGATGCGGATCAGCGCGCCGGCGGCGTCCAGATGGCCAGAGCGCTGGCATCGACGGCACGGGGCAGCAATCCTTCGGCGCGGAACGCGTCGGCGATCTTCTGCTGCTCCGAGAGGCCAGCGCGGGTGACCGGTTCGACCCGGTAGCTCCGCTGCGCGTTGGCGCGCACGATCACCTCGGGCTCGACCTTCCAGAGGGGCGCCAGACGGGCGGCCGCCTCGGCCGGGTTCGCCTTGACCCAGGCCCCGGTCTCGGCGAGCCGGTCGAACAGGGCGGCGAGCACCGGGCCGTTGGCGGCCACGTAGGGATCGGCCGCGAGGTAGTAGCGCTTGTAGAGCGACAATCCGGCCCCGTCGCGCAGCACCCGGGCGCCCGATTGCTGCCGGGCCGCGGACAGGAAGGGATCCCAGGCGACCCAGGCCTCGACGCCGCCGCTGGCGAGCGCCGCGCGTCCATCGGCCGGCGTCAGATAGGCCGGCGTGATGTCCTTGAAGGTGAGCTTGGCTTCCGCGAGCGCCGCGAGCAGCAGGTAGTGGCTGCCCGCCCCCTTGGTCACGGCGACCCGCCGGCCCTTGAGGTCGGCCACCGCTTTCACCGCGGACTCGGCGGGCACCAGGATCGCCTGGGCCTCGGGGGAGGGCGCCTCCTGGGCGATGTAGGTGATCCGGGCGGCAGCGGCCTGAGCGAAGATCGGGACGGTGTCCGCGACATCGGCCGAGACGTCGATCTGCCCGGCATTCAGCGCCTCCATGATCGGCAACCCGCTGGTGAATTCGTGCCAGGACAGGCCGGTGCCGAGGGGGGCCAGGGCGCGCTCCAGGGCGCCGTCCTGGCGCAGCAGTGCGATCAGGGTCGAGGAGCGCTGATAGCCGATGCGCAGCGTGGCGGCGGCCCGGGCCGGGCGGCTCAGCCCGGCGAGGACGGCGGCCGAGAGGCCGGTGAGCAGGGTACGGCGCGTGACGGGCATCGAATCATCCATGGATCGGGTCGCCGGGCGGCGGTGGCTCACCACCAGCTGGCGCGAGTCTCGGGGGTGGGACGGGGGCCGGTCTGGGCCGGTCGCAGGGAGCGGTCGAGGGCGGCCAGCACCCGGCGCACCGCCGCCTCGTAGGTGGGCGCCACGGGATCGCGCGGGCGGCTGAGCCCGATCGCCACGGTCTCGTCGAGCCGGCCCGGCCGCGGGCGCATCACCACGACCCGGTCGGCGAGCGTGACGGCCTCGCCGACATCGTGCGTGACGATCAGGATCGTGGGCTTCGACTCGGTCCAGAGGTCGAGAAGCTGCTCGTGCAGTCCCTTCCGGGTGAAGGCGTCGAGCGCCGAGAACGGCTCGTCGAGGAGCAGCACCCGGGGCTGGGCCACGAAGGCCCGGGCGATGGCGACGCGCTGCTGCTGTCCGCCGGAGAGCTCGCGCGGCCAGCGATGGCCATATTCGGCGAGGCCGACGCGGTCGAGGGCGTGGGCGACGCGGCTCCGGCGCTCGGAGCGGGGGAGGGCGGCGAGCCCGAAGCCGACATTCCCCGCCACGTCGAGCCAGGGCAGGAGCCGCGGCTCCTGGAATACGACGCCGACACTCGGATGGGGCGCGCGGATCGCCTCGCCGTCGACCTGCACGGACCCGCGGCTCGCCTGATCGAGGCCCGCGATCAGCCGGAGCAGCGTCGTCTTCCCGCAGCCCGAGCCGCCGATCAGCGCGACGATCTCCCCCTGCCGGACCGACAGGCCGATGCCCGACAGCGCCTCGGTGCCGTCGGCATAGGTCTTCGAGAGGTCGTCGACGTTGAGCACGGGTAACCTTGGTCCGTCGGGGTCGGTGCGCGGAGCCGGCTCGAATGGCGCGGGTCTCGGATCGGCCGTCACAGGTTCTCCCGCACGGTATCCTGCCAGCGCGTCAAGGGGTGTGTCAGGGTGATCAAGGCCATGTCGGCGAGCTTGCCGACCACCGCGAAGGCGATGATCGCCGCCACGATCTGATCCGGCTTGCTGAATTGCTGGCCGTCGACCAGTAGGTAGCCCAGGCCCTCGGAGGCGCCCATCAGCTCCGCCGCGACGACGAACAGGAAGCCGAGCCCGAGGCCGGTGCGCAAGCCGATGAGCGTGGCCGGCAGGACGGCCGGCAGCAGGATGCGGCGCGCGAGAGCGAGGCGCGACAGCCGGAAGATCCGCCCTACCTCCACGAGCTTCCGATCCACCGAGGCGATCGCCCCGGACACGCCAACGTAGACTGGGAAGAACACGCCCACGGCGATCAGCAGCACCTTGGGCGTCTCGAGGATCCCGAACCACAGGATGAACAGCGGCACCCAGGCCAGCGACGGGACGGCGCGCAGCGCCTGAAGGCTCGGATCGATCAGCCAGCGCAGGACCGGAACCGTGGCGACCAGCGCGCCGGCCAGGATTCCGGCCGCGGCCCCGCACAGGAAGCCGAGGCCGACCCGGACCAGGGTCGCCTCGACATGCATCCAGAGATCCCCCGACGCCGCGAGGTCCCACAGCGTCGCGCCGATCCGGCTCGGCGGCGGGAGCAGGCGCCCGGACGCGAGCCCCGTATCGACCGCGATCTCCCATCCGATCGCGAGGAGGAGCGGCAGAACCAGCCCGAGTCCGGCGCGACCGCCCCGCTGCAGCAGCGGCACGCCCCGCCTCACCGCCCGGCGACGGGATTGAAGCTCGCGTCGAGCAGGCCGTCGACCGCGGCCGTCACGTCGGTGCCGGCGGGGATCACGCCGGCCTGCTGCAGGGCGAGGCCGGCGGCCTTGATCGACTCGGCCTGGGCCGGGCCGACCGCCGGCTGGGACAGATCGTTGCGCTCGAGCTGGCGGGCGATCACCGGCTCTGGCAGCTTGGTGGCCGCGACCAGGGCGGCGGAGAGCGCCTGCGGGTTGGCCAGCGCGTAGGCCCGCGCCCGCTCGTAGGCGGCGATCACCACCCGCACGAGATCGGGATATTCCTTGGCGAAGGCCTCCCGGACGTCGAGCAGGCCCCAGGTATTCGCGGCGGCGTCGCGGTAGAACAGGACGTCGCCGTTCTCGATCTCGGCCGCCGCCATCATCGGGTCGAGGCCCGCCCAGGCGTCCACGTCGCCCCGGTCGAGGGCGGTGCGCCCGTCGGGGTGCTGCAGCAGGACGAGCTTGGCATCGCGCTCGGTCAGGCCGGCGCCCTGGAGCGCGCGGATCAGGAAGATGTGCGGATCGGTGCCGCGGGTGACCGCGACGCGCTTGCCCTTGAGGTCGGCCGGCTTGGTGATGCCGGTCTCCTTGCGGGTAACGAGCGCCGTCCATTCGGGGCGCGAATAGGCGTAGATCGCCTTGATCGGGTTGCCGTTGATCCGCGCCACGAGGGCTGCCGCGCCAGCCGCCGAGCCGAAATCGATCGCCCCGGCATTGAGGAATTCGAGAGCCTTGTTGGAGCCGAGCGACTGGACCCACCGGACCTTGATCCCGCGCGGGGCCAGCGCTTCCTCCAGGAAGCCCTTCTCCTTCAAGAGCAGGCCGACCGGATTGTAGGTGGCCCAGTCCAGCCGGATCTCCTTGGGTTCCTCGGCCCTGGCCACTTGCCCGAACGGGCCTGCCAGACCGGCCAGAGCAAGGCCGGCGGCCAGGAGGGATCGGCGGAGCAAGGACATGGGCATAACCTAGGGCTCAGGAGGTTGGCGTTGCGCGCGGTTCTGGCGCCCCGCTCGGGAGGCGAAGGCTGCGCCCGGCGCGTGGTTTTGGTCGGTCTGGTTGACGGAAAACGCCGCTCAGTGCTGCACGATCGACGGCACCCGGCGCGGCGGGACGCGGCTCGTCGATGTCGGACATCGCGGCAGGCGCGTGCATCCGCGGTGACGCGGCGCGGCGTCTCGATCGCGGGCGCGCGTGCGGCCTTCGCGCAAAGTCGCTCCGGGGCCACTGCCGGACGGCTTCTGCGTCTTCATCGTTGCCGCGGGGTCCTTGGTGCAGACAGTGTATACAAGATCCTGTCGGAGCATGCCCGAGTCAACGAAAGTGCGTTCTCTACTTTGAAGTTTGAAGACAATAATCTTCGGCGTTCGGTCGCGCTGCGAGAAGAATTCAATCACACGGCCTTGTCCGTGAGGCCGCCGCTGGAAGTCGCGGCCGTTTCAAGCGCTCGAGATTTTCACCGCGTCCGCAACCGGCGGTTCGCGGCCGGGGCTCGGTCGGCTACACTCCGTCCCGTGACGCGGCCCGGAGCGGGCCGTCCCCGTAGCCGGTCGGATCGATGAGACAGGACACCCTGCGCCTCGGCGCGTTCTTCTACGCGACGGGTCACCATGTGGCCGGCTGGCGTCATCCCTCCAGCGAGGCCGACGGCGGGCTGGTGCTGGAACGCTATGTCGGCTGGGCACGCCGGGCTGAAGCCGCGAAATTCGACCTGATCTTCCTTGAGGACGGCACGGGTATCCGTGATCTGGACCTCCGCTCGAGCGAGCGCACGGCGCGCTCGACCCATTTCGAGCCGCTGACCCTTCTCTCGGCCCTCTCGGCCGTGACGAGCCGGATCGGCCTCGTTGCCACGACGTCGACGAGCTTCAACGAGCCCTACAACGTGGCGCGGCGGTTCGCGTCGCTCGATCACCTCAGCGGCGGTCGCGCCGGCTGGAACCTCGTCACATCCGCCACCGACGCGGAGGCGGCGAATTTCGGCGGCGACCGGATCGCCCGCCACGCCGACCGGTACGAGCGCGCCGAGGAGTTCGTGGACGTGGTCCTCGGCCTCTGGAACACTTGGGAAGACGGCGCGGTGATCATCGACCGCGCCAGCGGCCAGTTCTCGAAGCTGGACGGCTTCCGGCCCCTCGACCATCATGGCAAGCATTTCGAGGTGCGCGGTCCGCTCAACATCTCGCGGACGCCGCAGGGCCAGCCGGTGCTGGTGCAGGCCGGCGCCTCCGGGCCCGGCAAGGACCTCGCGGCGCGGACCGCCGAGATCGTCTTTACCGCGAACCAGACGCTGGACGAGGCGGTCGAGTTCTACGGTGATCTCAAGGGGCGCATGGCCGGGTTCGGTCGTGCGCCGGACGACCTGAAGATCATGCCCGGCCTGTTCCCGGTCGTCGGGCGCAGCGAGGCCGAGGCGCGGGCGAAGTTCGAGGCGCTTCAGGACCTGATCGACCCGGTTGTCGGGCTGGCACTGCTCGGCCGCATGATCGGCGGCCACGACCTGTCGGGCTACGATCCCGAGGGGCCCGTGCCGGAACTGCCCGAGACCGAGGGCATCAAGTCCCGCCAGCAGCTCATGTTCGATCTCGCCCGCCGCGAGGGTCTGACTCTGCGCCAGCTCTACCTGCGCATCGCGGGCGCCCGCGGCCACTCGCAGATCGTCGGGACGGCGGCGCAGATCGTCGATGAGATGGAAGCGCGCTTCCAGGCCGGCGGCGCCGACGGCTTCAACATCATGCCGCCGACCCTGCCCGGCGGCCTCGACGACTTCATCGAGCTGGTGCTGCCTGAGCTGCGGCGGCGCGGCCTCTTCCGCAGCGAATACGAGAGCCGGACCCTGCGGGGCCATCTCGACTCGCGCCCGCCCACGGGCTTCGGTCCCGGGACGGCTCCGGCACGCTGACCGCCATCGGCGGCGCGAGCCGTCCCGACGCCGCGAGGCACGATCGAGCGGCGGAAGCTCAGGTCCCGCAGGTTCCGGCCGCGTTGGTCTCGGCCGCCCCGTCCTGGGCGAACCGGGCCGCGTAGGCGTTCAGGATCGCGGCGAGCATGCCGGGAAAGCGGGCATCGACCTCGACGAAGCGTGAGTGGTTGCGCATCTCCACGCCGTGGCGCTCGGACCGGATCAGGCCCGCCTCGCGCAGCACCTTGAAGTGGCTGGACAGCGACGATTTCGGGATCACCCGTTCGCCGAGCGCTGAAACGGCCGAGCAGGCCTCGACACAGCCCGCGCGCGTGATGCGCGCGAAGATCGCCGCCCGGTCGGGATCGGCCAGCGCGTGCAGGATCGCCTCGGGCTGAACGTTTTCAATCGCAGGGTGAATCAGGGGCCTCATGTTTCACCCATATGGGGCCTTGAACTCCGTTCTATTAGTTCCGAAATCCGGAACTATGGGACGATGGCTTCCATCCCGGAACCGGCCCATGTCGAAGGTTAGCACACATGTCGAAGCTCGACGGCAAGGTCGCAGTGGTGACTGGGGCATCGAAGGGGATCGGTGCCGCGATCGCGAAGGCGCTGGCGAAGGATGGAGCCGCGGTCGTGGTCAATTACGCATCGAGCCGGACGGGCGCGGACGCCGTCGTGGCGGCGATCACCGCGGCGGGGGGCAGGGCGACGGCGGTCCAGGCCGACGTCTCCAACGCCGCGCAGGCACGCGGGCTGATCGAGGCGGCGGTGAAGGCGTTCGGCCGGCTGGACATCCTGGTCAACAATTCCGGCGTCTATGAATTCGCCGCGCTCGCCGAGGTGACCGAGGCGCACTATCGCCGGATCTTCGACGTCAACGTGCTGGGGGTGCTCCTGGCGACGCAGGCCGCCTCGGAGCATCTCGGCGAGGGCGGCAGCATCATCACCATCTCGTCGGTGGCGGCGAGCATCCATCCGGCCACCACGGCGGTCTACAGCGGCACTAAGGGAGCCGTGAACGCCATCTCGGGCGTCCTCGCCAACGAGCTGGCCCCGCGCAAGATCCGGGTCAACGTGGTCAGCCCCGGCTACGTGGTGACCGAGGGCACGCGTACGGCGGGCATTTCCGGTTCGGAGATGGAGGCCGGGATGGTCGCGCAGACGCCCCTCGGCCGCGCCGGCCAGCCCGATGACATCGCGGGCGTCGTGGCGTTCCTCGCGTCCGACGACGCCCGCTGGGTGACGGGTGAAGACATCAACGTCGGCGGCGGGGTGCGCTGACGCGCGGCGGTGATCGGCGCGCGGGCCGCCTCAAGCGCTGGCGCGCCGGGCAAGATCGGGTTGCCAATCCAGTGTTCGTTGTCACTGGAAGTTTGTTTCGCGCTTGAATTCCCAGTCTGTTTATCCTCCATTCGGGGGAGGCATCTGAATTGACCGACGTCTAATCAATTTTCGAAGCAACCTGAGAGGCGGCAGGTCCAGGCCATGCCCGAGATGCGATCGTGACTCGATCCAGGATCGCAGGCGTTGCGTTCGCCACGCTGCTCGTGCTGACGGCACGACCGGCGACACCGGCGGGCGCGGAGCAGCCGGGGCCGGCGCCGCACTTCCTCAATCAGTCTTGGAGCGCCCAGGATCGGGCGTGGTTCTACACGGCGAGCCAGGGCTCGCAGATCATGCCCTACGCGTGGTTCATGTCCCTGGAGCGTGCGGAGGGCGGCCGCCTGTTCGTGGCCGACAGTCTCGCGCGCTTCGGATACCTGCCGAATCCCTATGACGGTGCGCCCGGCTCCGTCCGCACCGGCCTCCCCATCGGCTTCGTGAAGGATGTCGACGACCGCGGCGAATGGGTCGGCATGACCTGCGCCGCCTGCCACGTGAACCGCGTCGAGTTGCGCGGGCAGACGATCCAAATCGATGGCGGGCCGACGAACGCGGACATGTTCGCCTTCATCGAGGAACTCGGCCGGGCCCTAACCCTGACCGCGAGCGAGCCGGACCGGTTCGAGCGCTTCGCAGGCCGCGTCCTCCCGCCGGAGCTGTCTGCACACGACCCGGGCGCAGCGGAGGCCGACCGGGCCCGCCTGCGCAAGAGCCTCGACAGCTTCGCCAAGGATTTCTCGGACTATATGGAGACGAGCCGCGCGGCGGTGCCCTGGGGGCCGGCGCGCCTCGACGCGTTCGGGATGATCTTCAACCGGGCGACAGGCCTGGATCTGCACGACCGGCGCAACATCGCCAAGCCCGATGCACCCGTCAGCTATCCGTTCCTGTGGGACACGTCCTGGCACGATAAGGTGCAGTGGAACGGCTCCGCGCCGAACAAGCTCGCCGTCGAGCGCCTCGGCCGCAACGTCGGCGAAGTGCTCGGTGTCTTCGCCTACGCCGATATCCGCGAGCCAACCCTGCCGCCGCTCTGGTTCGAGACCTCGGCGGACCGGCTCAACCTGCTGCGGATCGAGAATCAGCTGGGCGCTCTGACCGCGCCTGTCTGGCCGGACCGGATCGCGCCGCGCACCGAGGCCCAGAAGCGCGACGCCGTCGCCGGCAAGACCCTCTACGATCAGCTCTGTCTGTCCTGCCATGCGATCGCCGCGAAGGGATCCAACCGCGCCCAAACCGTCGTCATGACGCCGCTCGCCGAAATCGGCACCGATCCCAAGATGGCGGAGAACGCCGCGAACCGGCGGGCCAAGACCGGCATCCTTGAGGGTGTCCGCATGCCGTTTCTGGCGACAACGCCGCCGCTACCCGCCGAAACGCGCAGCCTCGACCTTGTCGCCGCGATCGTCGCGGGCGCGATCCTGGCGCCGATCGATAAGGCTCCGGATCTGACCCGGATCCGCGCCGATCAGGGCGTTGTCATCGACCGCCTGCTCAAGCGGGGTGCCTCCACGATCAGGTCCGGCAACCCTCTCCTCAACGACGTCTCGACAGCCGGCGGTAAAGGCGCGGTCGCTGATTTCCTCGACAGGCGCAAGGACCGCGATCTCCTCGCCTACAAGGCGCGCCCGCTCGACGGGATCTGGGCGACGGGACCGTTCCTGCACAACGGCTCGGTGCCGAACCTGTACGAACTTCTGCTTCCCTCGGAACGACGTTCCAAGACCTTCCGTGTCGGAAGCCGGGAAGTGGACGAGGCCCGCCTCGGCTTCCGCTCGGATGTCGGCCCGTTCCTGTTCGACACGACGTTGCCGGGAAACTCGAACCGTGGGCACGAGGGACCCGCGTACGGGACGGACCGGCTCGACGACGCGCAGCGACGGCAACTTCTGGAGTATCTGCGGACCTTGTAAGTCGATAATACGTCTAACCCTCTGTTGGAACTGAAATGTTCGATCGGAGTATGATCGGAATTAATTGGTGTCTGGTGTCGCCCATGCTCCGCCGATACTGATCGAAAAGGGAAACGACGCGCACGCACGCCCGCTGCCAACTTTGGAGCCCCACGATGCAGGACGTTGAGGCCTACTCGCACTTGGTCGGATCCATCTACGACCGTGTCGGCCAGCCTGAGGAATGGTCGGCCCTCCTGGGAGATCTCACGAACTTCGTCGGTGGGCGCGTCGGCCAGCTCGCGGTGTTCAGTCTCGACGGGAGCCGCAAGCCGATGTGGGCGGTGTCGGGTTTCGACCGCACGCAGTACCGCACGTTCCTCTACCGGCACGCCACGGAGGATCCCCGGCTGCCCTACATCCTGTCGAACCAGGGCAAGGTCATCCGGGCGGAGGAGGGTGTCGACCCGGTCCAGTTCCGCGAGACGGCTCTCTTCAAGGAGGTCGTGCGGCCTTTCGGTATCGAGCACAGCCTCGTGAGCTACTTCGCCAAGGAGGCCGACGTCATGGCGACGCTCGCCGCCATGCGCGACGAGGAGGCGGGGCCTTTCCGATCCGTTGAGGCGCGGCGCTTGGCGATGCTGGTGCCGCACCTGCGCCGGGCCTTCGAGTTCTATGCCCTGATGCGCCAGGCCTCCGAGCGCTCCTCCGATCTCGCCGCCGCGCTCGACCTTCTCGACGCTGCCGTGATCCTGACCGATTCGCGCCTGCGGGTCGCGCACGCCAACCGCGCCGCCGAGGAGCTCGCGAAGTCACGCACCGGCCTGTCCCTGGACAGGGGCAGCCTCGCGCTCAGGGACGGCCAGTGCTCCCGGCGGATCGCGCAAGCGGCCAGCGAGGCCCTCGCGGCGGCGACCGGCCACGTGAAGATCACACAGGCCGAGCACATCGCGATCACCTGTGCCGAGAGCGGCACCCCGTTTCGCGTGTCGCTGCATCCGCTGTCGAAGCGGCCGTCCGGAACGGGAACGCGGGTCAAGGCCGAGCTGGCCGTCGTGATCCGCAGCGGCGGCAACAAGAGCCAGGATGGCGCGGTCCGTCTTCAGAGCCTGTTTGGCCTGACGTCTGCCGAGGCGATCCTCGCCCACGCGGTCGCATCGGGGCGCTCGCTCGACGCCCATGCCCGGGAGCGCGGCATCGCGATCTCGACCGTGCGCACGCAGCTGCGCGCCCTCTTCGCGAAAACCGAAACGCACCGGCAGGGCGAGCTCGTCGCGCGCCTGCGCGAAGGCCTGGACATCTCGCTCAACTGACGGCCCGCGCCGCAGCGCGTGGCCGTCCGGGCCGGATCGCAACAGATTGGAAGAGGTCCATGCGCCCAGCCGACCGTGATGCCCCCTGCCTCGACAGCCTCGAAGCCCTGCCCGTCGCCGAGCGCTGGCCGCTCGCCCGGGATTGGATCCGACGCGCACCGCGAGCGTTCTTCGCGCAGTTGCGTCAGCGGCGGCCGGTGCTGGACTGTGGCGCGGTCGTCCTTGCCGCCCGCCGCGCCGAGATTGCGGAGATCCTGTCCCTGCCGACAATCTTCTCGGTGGCGCTCTACAAGCCCAAGATGGGTCAGTTCATGCTGGCCCTCGACGGCACAGACGTGAATTATCGCGACAAGGCGGTGATGCGCGCCATGCTGTCGTGGGAGGATCTTCCGGCTATCCGTGAGCAGTCCGGCGCGATCACCGATGCCGCCCTCGACGCGGGAGGCGGGTCGCTCGACGTGGTCGCCTCGATCTCGCGCCTGGTCCCGTTGCGGATCGTGCAGAGCTATTTCGGCTTACCGGCCCCGGACGACGACCTGCTGCGCTGGTCCTACGCGAACCAGCTGGACCAGTTCAACAATCTTCCCTTCGACGATCGGTCCGATGCCGAGGCCGTCCAGGGCGCCGCGCAACGGGCCCGCGAGGAGATGCGCGCCGCTTTCGCGTCACTGATCCCGGCAAGACTCGCCGCCCTCAAGGCGGGCACTCCCGTACCCGACGATATCCTCACCCGGCTCCTCCGGCTGAATCTTCCGGCGGCGAGCGGTTTCGGCATGGACCGGGTGGTCATCAATGTGGGCGGCCTTCTCATCGGCGCGATCGAGACGACCGCGGAGGCGGTGGTGAACGCCCTCGCGGAGATCCTTCGGCGCCCCGACATTCACGCGGCCGCGCGCGCGGCTGCCGACAGTCCCGCCACCTTCGATGGCTATGTGTGGGAAGCCCTGCGCTTCGCACCGATCGTCGCCTTCATGTTCCGTCAGGCCGAGGCCGATCACGTGCTCGGGCGCGACAGCGCATGCGAGACCCGCATCCGGAAGGGCCAGGTCGTGCTGCCTTTGAGCCTGTCGGCGATGTTCGACCCGGACTGGGTGCCCGATCCCGAGCGGTTCGATTCGACCCGACCCGATCATGCGTTCCTGCATTTCGGTTTCGGGCATCACGAATGCCTGGGCCGCTACGTGGCGGGAGCGATGATTCCGGAAATCGTCCGCCGAATCCTTCTTCGGGATGGCCTGCAGGCGGACGGCGCGGTCGAGGACGGCGGCACGCCGTTCCCGACAGCCTACAAGATCACCTACGCGCAGAAGCCGGCAGGCGCTCCCAAAGCCGCTTGAATCGAGCGGTACGGATGTCCCCCAGCGTTCGCAGCCGACGGCACCAAACGGGCTGTAATCCTACCGGAAAGGTGTGCTGGAGCGGGCGATCGGGATCGAACCGACGACATTCAGCTTGGGAAGCTGACGTTCTACCACTGAACTACGCCCGCCCACATGGACGTCACGGATCATCAGGGCGGAACCGACGGTCCGCGCGCGACCCCTGCGCTCATGCACGGCCATGGTCTAGCAGCCGGACGGCGACGGCGTCAAACGCTTGACCCTGCCTCCGGCCACCCATGCGGGTGTTCGATCCCGCGTCGTTCAAGGAACGTCGCGCCGCGCTGGCCGTTTCGCTCCGTTGGAGCGGTCATGCCGCCGGAACGAGGGCCCACAGCGAAGATGTGCGGGATCTGCGGTGAGATCAGCTTCGATGGACCGGCCGATCCCGCTGCCGTCCAGGCCATGGTGGGCTGCCTGCGCGCGCGCGGCCCGGATGGCGAGGGCCTGTTCGGCTCCGGCCGCGTCGTCTTCGGCCACCGCCGGCTGAAGATCATCGACCTGTCCGAGGCCGGTCAGCAGCCGATGGTCGATCCGGGCCTCGGACTGGCGATCGTCTTCAACGGCTGCATCTACAATTTTCGCGCGCTGCGCGCCGAGCTGGAGGCGAAAGGCTACGTCTTCTTCTCGACGAGCGACACCGAGGTCGTGCTCAAGGCCTATCACGCCTGGGGACCAACCTGCGTCGAGCGGTTCTACGGCATGTTTGCCTTCGCCGTCCTGGAGCGCGACTCCGGACGCGTCGTGCTCGCGCGTGATCGGCTCGGGGTCAAACCCCTCTATTACAGCGCGGTGACGGGTCGCTTCCGCTTCGCCTCGTCACTCCCGGCCCTGCTCGCGGCCGGCGACGTCGATACGGCGATCGATCCGGCGGCGCTCCACCATTACATGAGCTGGCACGCGGGCGTGCCGGCGCCGCTGACCATCCTCAAGGGTGTCCGCAAGCTCGCGCCGGCGACGATCCTGACCCTGGAGAAGGACGGCACCCGGCACGAGGAGACCTACTGGACGGTCACGATCGGCCCGCGCGAGGCGGATCGCGGCATGACCGAGGCCGATTGGCGCGACGCCGTCCTCGAGACCCTCGGCGCCGCGGTGGAGCGCCGGCAGGTCGCCGACGTACCCACCGGCGTCCTCCTGTCGGGCGGGCTCGACAGCTCGCTCCTCGTCGCGCTCCTGGCCCGCAACGGCCAGACCGGGCTGAAAACCTTCTCGGTCGGGTTCGACGCCGTGAACGGCGTCGAGGGTGATGAGTTTAAGTACTCGGACATCATCGCCCGCACCTTCGAGACCGACCACACCAAGCTCGCCGTGGACGGTTCGCGCACTCTGGAGGCGCTGCCCACGGCGATCGCCGCCATGGCCGAGCCGCAGATGAGCCACGACGCGGTTGCGTTCCTGCTGCTGTCGCAGGAGGTCGCCAAACACGTCACGGTGATCCAGAGCGGCCAAGGTGCCGACGAGGTGTTCGGCGGCTACCATTGGTATCCGAAGCTGATGGGCTCAGCGGATCCGGTCTCGGATTATGCCAGGGCGTATTTCGATCGCGACCATGACGAGATGCGCGAGGCGCTGGCGCCGGACCTGCTGAATGGCGACTACAGCACCGCGTATCTCGAAGCGTTCTTCGCGGACTCAAAAAGCGCCAGCGCCATCGACAAGACGCTGCAGCTCGACCAGCAGATCATGATGGTCGATGACCCGGTGAAGCGGGTCGACAACATGACCATGGCCTGCGGTCTCGAAGCGCGCGTCCCGTTCCTGGACCACGACCTCGTCGAGCTGGCGGCGCGCATCCCGGCAGAGCTGAAGGTCCGCGACGGCGGCAAGTACATCCTCAAGGAGGCTGCCCGCGCGGTCGTTCCCGCCGAAGTCATCGATCGGAAGAAGGGCTACTTCCCGGTTCCCGCACTGAAGCACATCCGCGGCCCCTTCCTAAACTTCGTCCGCGACGTTCTAGACAGGCCAGAGGCGCGGGCACGCGGCATCTTCAACCGCGCCTACGTCGACCACCTGCTCGCCGATCCGGACGGCACGCTGACACCCAAAGGCAATTCCAAGCTCTGGCAGGTCGCCCTTCTGGAGAGCTGGCTGCAGACCCACGGCGTCTGAGGCTGACCGTCGCGGCACGGTTCTCGCGAATGATTGTGATCGACGCGGCGCTCAAGGTGCCGCGCTTTGTCCACGATCGTCCCGGATCAGCTTCGCGACACGCACCCGGAGGACCCCGTCGATGTGCCGCTGGATCGCCTATGCGGGACGCACCATCCCGCTGGAGCATTACGTCACCGAGCCGTCCCACAGCTTGGTCTCGCAAAGCATCCAGGCGCTGGAATCGACCGCAGCGACCAACGGCGACGGCTTCGGGCTGGGCTGGTACGGGGATCATCCCGAGCCGGGTCGCTATCGCGAGGTGCAGCCCGCCTGGTCTGACGACAACCTGCGCTACCTGTGCCGTCACCTGCACTCGCACCTGTTCTTCGCGCATGTGCGGGCGGCGACCGGCACGCCGATCACCCGGCCGAACTGCCATCCCTTCGCGTGCGGGCCGTGGCTGTTCATGCACAACGGCTATATCGGCGACTGGAGCCGCCTGCGGCGGCCGGTCGAGGCGATGATCCCCGACGAGCTCTACCCGTCCCGTGCCGGCACGACGGATTCCGAGGCGATCTTCCTCGGCCTGCTCGGCTGCGGCCTGATGGGGTCCGGACCGCGCCGCGATCCCGTGGAGGCCACGACGCGCGCACTCGTGCACCTCACCGAGTTGGTGGGCGAACATCCGTTCCGGTTCACGGCCGCTCTCGCGGATGGACGCGATCTCTACGCGTTCCGTTACGCAGCCAACGACAAGGCCAACTCCCTCTACTACCGCGCATCCGACGGCGGCGTCGTCGTCGCGTCCGAGCCGCTCGATCGCGACCACGGCACGTGGACGTCCGTCTCGGAGAACAGCGTCCTGATCGCCCGGCGCAATCAGCCCGTGGAGATCCTTCCGCTGGCGTCGTTCGGCCTGCGGAACACCGCCTCGGACGACCGCCTCCGCCGCCTTCGGGCCTGACCCGGCAGCTTCAGGCCACGCGCGACAGGCTGCCGGGCTGGGAGTTGCGCGTCCCGTGCGCGGAATCGTAGGCGCGATTGCGCAGAGCGGTCTCGCTCGGGAGCTGGTCGATCACGGTACCGGACGAGGGATCGAGCACCTGGAAGACGATCGTGCTGGTGTCCGGGTCCTGAATGTAGCGCGCCTTGCCGCCACTGGTGCCGATATCGAGCGTCACCGCGGGTTCGAGCGGCGCGGCATTGGTCTCAGGTTCAGGCGCCTTCTGGGTCACGGCGGCGGCAGCCGTGGCTCCGAGGGCGTCGAGGCCCTGCGGCCCCGATGGCGTGGTCGTTAACGGGCGGATCTCCATGACCAGTCTCCTGCGATCCTGTGATCGGAGGATTGAACCGGCGACCTGCCTAATCATCGGTTAAGGGCGGCTGACAGTCCACGGGACGGCTGTGGGGGTTCGGAGATGCGATGAACATCCCGTTACCGCCACGCCATAAATCCGAACTGCATCCGTTTCAAAGTCGTCGCGTTGCACGGGCAGTCGCAGCGCTACGTCCCTGCATCTTCCAAGACCGGGATGCGCAGATGCTCTGCGAAGCCGCGTCGGGTGCCGCCGGGCTGCGCCAGATGGGAATCGCCTGCGGATGAGCGCGCCCGCCCCGGGGCCCTCCGCTTCGTTCAGGATGGTCCGAGGACAACTGCGCCTGGATCGCGGAGCTGGGGCTCAGCCGAACGTCTGCACCGCCGCGGATCTGATGCTCGCGGCGCTGCACGATGCCTATAGTGCCCGCCCGAAGGCCACCCTCGATATCGAGGCCCCGGACGGCGGCACGCCGGGGCGGGGCTGCGGCACGCCCGAATCCTGAACGGCCCGGGCGTGCCGCCGTCTCACTCGGCGGCGTCGACGTAGAGCTTGCCGCCTTCGGCCAGGAATTCCTGCGACTTCGCCCGCATGCCGGCCTCGGCCTCGGCCTTGGACATCGCGGGCGACGCGCCCACGACCTCGCCGGCCTCCTCCATCGCCAGCACCTCGGCGCGCAGATCCTGCGTGATCTTCATCGAGCAGAATTTCGGCCCGCACATCGAGCAGAAATGCGCGACCTTGTGGGCGTCCTTCGGCAAGGTCTCGTCGTGGTAGCGCCGGGCCGTATCCGGATCGAGGCCCAGGTTGAACTGATCCTCCCAGCGGAAGTCGAACCGAGCGCGGCTGAGCGCGTCGTCGCGCAGCTGCGCGGCCGGGTGACCCTTGGCGAGGTCGGCGGCGTGGGCGGCGATCTTGTAGGTGATAACGCCGGTCTTCACGTCGTCCCGGTCGGGCAGGCCGAGATGCTCCTTCGGGGTGACGTAGCAGAGCATCGCGGTGCCGAACCAGCCGATCATCGCGGCGCCGATGCCCGAGGTGATGTGGTCGTAGCCGGGGGCGATGTCGGTGGTCAGCGGGCCGAGGGTGTAGAACGGCGCCTCGCCGCACTCCTTCAGCTGCTTCTCCATGTTGACCTTGATCTTGTGCATCGGCACGTGGCCGGGGCCCTCGATCATCACTTGGCAGCCCTTGTCCCAGGCGACCTTGGTCAGCTCGCCCAGCGTCTCCAGCTCGCCGAACTGCGCGGCGTCGTTGGCGTCGGCGATCGAGCCCGGGCGCAGGCCGTCGCCCAGCGAGAACGACACGTCGTAGGCCCGCATGATGTCGCAGATCTCGTCGAACCGCTCGTAGAGGAACGATTCCCGGTGCCCGGCGAGGCACCAGCGCGCCATGATCGAGCCGCCGCGCGAGACGATGCCGGTGACGCGCCGCGCGGTCAGCGGCACGTGCGCGAGCCGCACGCCGGCATGGATGGTGAAGTAGTCGATGCCCTGCTCGGCCTGCTCGATGAGCGTGTCCTTGAACACCTCCCAGTCGAGCTTGAGCGGGTCGCCGCCGACCTTTTCCAGCGCCTGGTAGATCGGCACCGTGCCGATCGGGACCGGGCTGTTGCGAATGATCCACGAGCGGATGTTGTGGATGTTGCGGCCGGTGGACAGGTCCATGACCGTGTCGGCGCCCCAGCGGATCGACCAGACGAGCTTCTCGACCTCGTCGGCGGCCGAGGACGTCACCGCCGAGTTGCCGATATTTGCGTTGATCTTGACCAGGAAGTTCCGGCCGATCGCCATCGGCTCCAACTCGGTGTGGTTGATGTTGGCCGGGATGATCGCCCGGCCGCGGGCTATCTCGTCCCGCACGAATTCGGGTGTGATGAAGGGCGGAACCGAGGCGCCGAAGCTCTGGCCGTCGGCGAGCGCGGCCTCCGCGCCCTCGAGCATCTTCTCGCGGCAGACATTCTCGCGATGGGCGACGTAAATCATCTCCTCGGTGATGATCCCCGCGCGGGCGAATTCGTACTGCGTCACCATCTGGCCCGGCGCGGCCTTGCGGATGATCCGTTCGGCGGGGCAGGCGGCCACGAGCTTGTCGCCCGCGAAGCCGTTATCCTCGGGCTTCACCGCCCGCGGCGCGACCGCCGCGTAGCCGCGACCGGCGATCCAGGGCTCGCGCACGCCCGGCAGGCCGGCGTTGAGGTCGATGCGCGCATCCGTCTCGGTGTAGGGGCCCGACGGGTCGTAGACCCGCACCGGTTCCTCCTTGGGATCGGAGAGGACAATCTCGCGGTAGGGCACGCGGATGTCCGGCCGGCCAGCCGGGCTCGCATAGACCTTGCGCGATCCGGTGACCGGACCGGTGGTCACGGCCTCGGGGCTGCCTTTCACGTCCTTGGGGAGAACGGGTGCGTTCATCGTGGGCCTCTCCTCGTTCTGGAGCGGTCCGGTCCACGCGATGGCTGAGATGAGAGCCGGCCGCGCGACGCGCGACCGCAGGTTCCCGTCCCTCCGCCGGTATGAGCCGGATCAGGTTCAAGGGTCAGGGCAGCGTGCCCAATCTCAGCCCCCTGCAGGGCCCCCCTCGGAACGATTCAAGACTCGGGCTCTCGGGCGGCTTTGTCAATGCTGGGTGCAACCCGTAGACAACAGATCCTCCCGGCCCGTCGCGCGCCTCGGCGAGTGCCGTGCTCTCCAGCCAGCGGATATGCGTCTCCTGATCGGCTTGGCTCTCGCGGCCATTCTCTTCTACGGCCTGGCCCTGGTCGTGCTCGGCCTCAACCAGAGCCGGCTCCTCTATCCGGGCGCCTATAGGCCACCGTCCGCCGGAGAGCCGGTTCCGGGTGTGGCCGCGATCACCCTCGTCACCGAGGACGGCGAGACGCTGCACGCGCTGTGGAAGCCGCCGCAGCCGGGCTGCGGCGTGGTCGTCAGTTTCCACGGCAACGGCTCGCGGCCGGAGCCGCAGGGCGCCCGCTTCACCGACGGTCCCTGGCATCGCGGCGGCTGGGGCATCCTGGCCCCCGCCTATCGCGGCTATCCGGGCTCGACCGGACACCCGAGCGAGACGGGGCTGATCCGCGACGGGATGGCGGCGGTCGCGGCGGCGGCCGCTCGGGCGCCGGGTGCGCCGATCCTGCTTCACGGCCATTCCCTGGGCGCTGCCGTCGCGGTCGCGGTCGGTGCGCGCACAGCGCCGCTCGGCTTGTATCTGGAGGCGCCGTTCGACTCGATGACCCATGCCGTGCGGCTGCATGTCCCGCTGGCCCCGACCTGGCTCCTGCGCGACACCTATCGTTCGGACCTGCGCATCCGCACCGGGGCGGCGCCTATGCTGATTGTTCAGGGCCGCGACGATCCTGTGGTGCCGGCCAAGCTTGCGGTCGCCCTGGCGGCGGCAGCCGGGCCGCGAGCCCGGATCGAGCTCGTTCCGGGCGACCACGTCTCCATCCTGGGGGTCGGCGATCGCGAGGCCGAGGCGCTGTTCCGGAGCCGCCTCGCGCGTGGCTGCGCGCCGGCGGCGCAATCGGAGCGGTAACAGGTCGAACGAGGGAGGATGTGCGTGGTCGGACGGCGCTCACGGCGCTGGAGCGCCGATGACCCCGATGCGCCGGGGACGGCCGCGCGCGCGCATCCGGTCTGCCCGCTCTGTGAGCGGTCGATCCCGCCCGGCGCTCGCTCCAGCCTCCACCACCTGACCCCGAAGCTGAAAGGCGGGACGCACCGGGGCACGGTGCGGCTTCACCAGATCTGCCACTCGGCCATCCATGCCCGCTACAGCGAGGCCGAGATCGCCAAGCGCCTCGCCGATGTGGAGGCTCTCAGGGCCGATCCGGAGATCGCCCGGTTCCTGACCTGGGTCCGCGGCAAGCCCGATGATTTCCACGCCGCAACCCGCACAACCCGTGACCGGCGCGCAGCACGGCGCAAGCACTGACGGGCGGCATTTACCGCGCGTTCGCCACGTCGACAGCGCGCGCCGGCGCAGAGCCTTGTCGTCAACCGTTCCGGGTACAGGATCGCATCGACTGCAAGGACGGGACGATGGCCGGAACCGGAGATGCGCGCGATCGGCTCGCCTGGGTCGATGTCGCCAAAGGCATATGCATCCTCCTCGTGGTCATGATGCATGCGGTGACCGGCACCGGCGACGCCATGGGCGGCGAAGGTTTTCTGCATCCGGTCGTGGCCTTCGCGAAGCCGTTTCGGATTCCGGACTTCTTCCTCCTGTCCGGCCTGTTCATGGGCCGGGTGATCGACCGTGACTGGCGCCTGTTCTCCGACCGCCGCGTCGTTCACTTCGCCTATTTCTACCTGCTGTGGCTCGTGATCCAGTCGGCCGCGCGGTACGGGAAGATCGTGGGCGACGGCGGGCCGACGGCCTTCGCGGCGCATCTCGCCCATTCACTGATCGAACCCTATTCAAGCCTGTGGTTCATCTATCTGCTGGCGGTGTTCTCGGTCGTAACCAAGGCGCTCCGTCAGGTTCCCGCGGGTCTGCTGCTGACGGGTGCTGCCCTGCTGCAGATCGCCGACATCCGCACCGACTCGACGCTCATCGACGAGTTCTGCGCCCGGTATGTCTACTTCCTCGCCGGGTATCTGTTTGCGGGTCGGATCTTCGCGCTGGCCGATACCGCGCGCCGCCGGATCGGTCTCGCCCTGTGTGGCCTCGCCGTTTGGGCTGGCCTGGAAGGGTGGCTGGCACTGAGCCCATGGAGCAACCCGGATCACCCGACCTTGGCCAGCCTGCCGCTCGTGAGTCTTGCGCTGGGCGCGGCAGGGGCGCTGGCGATCGTCGTGACCGCTGCGCTGATCGTCCGGTTGGGAGGTCCGGTCGCCGAGGCGATCAGGACCTGCGGCCAGCGCTCGATCGTGATCTATCTCGCCTTCTCGCTGCCGATGGCCGCGACGCGGGAGCTTCTCGTGCGCAGCGGTTGGATCGCCGATATCGGCGCGGCGAGCCTGATCGTCATCGCGATGGCGGTGCTGATGCCCTTGATCCTCGAGCGGCTCGTGCGCGGCACGCCATTCGATTTTCTGTTCGTGCGACCCCGGCGCTTTCGCCTCGCCACGGCCAGCGGCCGATCCGTGCCCGCTCTGCAACCGGGCTGAGGCGCGGGCTCAGCCTTCGACAGGCGCGAAGGTCAGGCCGATCCGGCGGCCTCGCCGCCATGCCACGGCGACCGGCCGCGGGTCACCACCTTCGGTCAGGCGCAACAGGAACTTGGCCGGAACGACGTGGTCGCCCTCGACTTCGATCTGCGCGCCCGTCTCGGTGATGTCCCAGACCAGGCAGCCGACTGCGCCGCGTTCGAGCAGCAGGCTGCCCATCGTGAAGGCGTTCTTCCGGAAAACGCTGCGGCGATTCTCCGTCATGGCCTCCCACCGATCACGTCAGCCCGCGAAGCCGGGCTCCGCGCTGCATCATGTTGCCGACCGGCGGTTAACAGGCCGGGTGCGCGCGAAGGCCGAGTTGCGGTGCCGCAGATCAATCCTCGTCCGGATCGTCCCGGTAGCGGCGCCGCGCAGGTCCGTAATCCTCGTCGTACGGGCGGCGTGCCGGTGGGCGATCGTAGTCGCGACCGTAGCGATAGGTGTCGCGGCGCGGCTCGTCGTCCTCGTCGATCCGTCTCCGATCGGTACCGCCGCCCGCGGTGATCCGCGGCGCGTACCAGCAGCTCTTCGCCTGGCCTGGAGCCGGGTCGCCGAAGGTCTGCGTGTTGCACGGAACCATGCCGCCCTGCGGGAACGGGCGACCGTTGGTCCGGCCCGGCACGCCGTAATACACGTTGGTCGGGTAGGGCATCCGGCAGACCCCGCCGTCCTGGGCGCAGCCGATCAGGTTCACGGTGTCGAGCTGGTAGGCCTGCGCCGGCGTGAGGTGCAGCACGGCCGATCCCAGCGATAAGGCTCCGAAGGCCACAACGATCCGATGGCGCACGTCCCTGATTCCCCCCTGGTTCGTGGTCACGCTGCCGAATAATCCGGAAGCCGGCTTCCGGCCAGCGGCGGCGCTCGCTATGCCGTCGCCGGCAGCCACCGACATTCGCATGTTCTGACGACATCGCGCGTTACGAAGGCGGCGCCGCAGGAGGCCTTGATGAGAGATGCGTCCGCGCAGGAGCTTCTGCTGCTCAGCGCGCTGCAGGAATGCCGGATCCAACTCACGGCCGCACGCAACGACGCGCTGGCCAGCGCGGACCTGCGGCACGAACTTGAGGCCGCACTCCAGCGCGAGGAGCACCTCAAGACCGAACTCGTGCAGGAGCGGGAGCGGACGGAGGCCGTCCGCCTGGTCCTTCATGCACTTGCCAAGAGCATCGGATGGCTCGGTCTGCGCCGGCGGCTCTTCCTGTCTCGCATCGCCCGCCTCGGCCGCGAGACGCCGGATTCGGGTCCGCAAGCCGTGCGCCACGACGTGCTTCTTGCCGAGTCCCGGCATGTGCTCGGAGTGACGCCCCCCACCGACCAGGCGCCGGGATCCTGACGCTCTTCCGGGTCGAAGCCTGGAGCGCGTGCGGACCGCATCGATAACGGCCCCTTAAACGGCCGCATTTAGCGTGCGGAAACCGTCACGCGTCGCACGAGACCCGCGCGTCGGTTCGGATCAATGCGAAGACGGGATGCATGGCCAAGGGTCGAGGCAGGATTGAGCCGAACTTCGATGTGTCCGAAGGGCGCGTGAGGGATCGCGGCGAACTCGATCTGCGCCTGTCCCGGGAGGACCGTCCCGGGTCAGGAGAGCGCGTGGCGAAGCGATCGGGCGGCACGGCGCGGCAGCCGGCCAAGACGGGCGGGCGACCGAAGCGTTCGGGTGGCGCCCGGCGTCGCCGCTCGTGGCTCGGCCGGATCGTCTACGGCACCGTCGTGCTCGGCCTCTGGGCCGTGATCGGGCTGGCCGGGCTCATCGCCTACCACGCGTCCCAGCTGCCTCCGATCGACCAGCTCGCGGTGCCCAAGCGCCCGCCCAACATCGCCATCCTGGCGAGCGACGGCTCGCTGCTGGCCAACCGCGGCGAGACGGGCGGCCGCGTGGTCTCGATCAAGGAGCTGCCGCCCTATCTGCCCCGCGCCTTCGTGGCGATCGAGGATCGGCGCTTCTACCAGCATTTCGGTGTCGACCCGGTCGGCATCCTGCGCGCCATCGGCCAGAACCTAACCCGGCGCGGCGTGGCACAGGGCGGATCGACCCTGACGCAACAGCTCGCCAAGAACCTGTTCCTGACCCAGGAGCGCACCGCCTCGCGCAAGATCCAGGAGGCGATCCTCGCCCTGTGGCTGGAGCACAAATACACCAAGGACGAGATCCTCGAGCTGTATCTGAACCGCGTCTATTTCGGCGCCGGCGCCTACGGCGTCGAGGCCGCGGCGCAGCGGTATTTCGGCAAGCCCGCCAAGGAGGTGAGCCTCGCGCAGGCCGCCATGCTCGGCGGCCTCGTGCAGGCACCCTCGCGGCTCGCCCCGAACCGCAACCTGCCCGCCGCCCAGGCGCGCGCCGCCCAGGTGCTCGCCGCCATGCAGGAGCTCGCCTTCGCGTCGCCGCAGGACGTCAAGGTGGCGCTCGCCCAGCCGGCGAAGCCCGCGAACGCCCGCGGCGGCGGCTCGGCCAACTACGTCGCGGACCTCGTGATGGACGTACTCGACGATTACGTCGGCAAGTTCGACACCGACATCACCGTGCAGACCACCGTCGATACGGGCCTCCAGGCCGCTGCCGAACGCGCACTCACCGACGAGCTCAACGCCAAGGGTGCGCGTTTCAACGTGGGCCAGGGCGCCATGGTCTCGATGCGGCCCGACGGCGCGATCCGCGCGCTGATCGGCGGCCGCGACTACGCTCAGAGCCAGTTCAACCGCGCGACCACCGCGAAGCGGCAGCCCGGCTCGTCGTTCAAGCCTTTCGTCTATCTCACCGCGGTGGAGCACGGGGCGACGCCCGACACCGTGCGGGACGACGCCCCGATCCGCATCGGCAACTGGGCGCCGGAGAACTACTCGCACCGCTACGAGGGTCCGGTGACCCTGCGGACGGCGCTGGCGCAATCACTGAACACCGTCGCGGTGCGTCTCGGTCAGGAAGTCGGCCCGAAGGCGGTGGTGCAGACCGCGCAACGGCTCGGGATCACGTCGCCGCTCCAGGCCAATGGGTCGATTGCCCTCGGCACGTCGGAAGTGACGCTGCTGGAGATGGTCGGAGCCTACGGCGCCTTCGCCAACGGCGGCACAGGCGTGATCCCCTACGTGGTCACCAGCGTGAAGGGTCAGGACGGCAAGGTGCTCTACAAGCGTGCCGACAGCGGGCTCGGTCGGGTCATCAGCGCCGATGCCGACGGCATGATGAACGCGATGATGCACGAGACCTTCGTCAGCGGCACCGCCAAGAAGGCTGATATCCCGGGCTGGGACCTCGCCGGCAAGAGCGGCACCACCCAGGATTACCGCGATGCCTGGTTCATCGGCTTCTCGGGGAGCCTCGTGACCGGGGTCTGGCTCGGCAATGACGACGGCGAGCTGACCAAGAAGGTGACCGGCGGGAATCTGCCGGCCGAGGTCTGGAAGACCTACATGACCCAGGCGCTCAAGGGCCAGAATCCGGTTCCGCTGCCCAACATCAACCGCTGGCGCAGGGCGCCGGAGACGACCGCTTCGGTGGCGAGCGCCGCGCCGGGCTCACCGGCCGGCATACTCGGCCAGATCTTCGGCGAGCCGGAGGCGCCGGCGCCGCGTCCGGCCGCGCCGGCACGCCGGGCTCAGAAGGACGACCGCAACTTCATCGAGAAGCTGTTCGGCATCGGTGACTGAGGAGCGGTCGTCCTTGGGTGCCGGGGCCGAAGCGGGTCTCGGAGAGCGATGAGGCGAACGGAGGCATGCGGGATCCGAGGCCCGCGTGCCAAGAGGGCCGAGCGTGCACGCGCGGTGCGTCTGACAGGCCGCGGTTCGACACGCCGGTTCACCGATCGCTAATCTTTTCGGTCATGTCTTTGTCAATCTTCCTGGGCGAGTATTCGCGTCAATTATAAGTTCAGCGACCGCGACCGCGAGCGCGCGTTCGACTGTAGCCGTGGTGACGCGACGGTCATGATCCTGCGATCGGCTGCTATAGCCCTGCGTGCGCATCTCGCTGATCGGGCCACACGCCTGATCGCCGCGGCCGGCGCGAGCCTGCTCGTCTGTCTGACCTTGCTCGGCGCCTATCTGTGTATCGACCTGCGCGACATCGCTTGGCACGGCGCCCGGCGCAACGGCGCCAACCTGCTGGCGGTGATCGAGGAGGGGGTCGGCCACAGCATCCGGACCTACGATCAGTCGCTGCGTGACGCGGCCCGTCTGGCGAGCCGGCCGGATATCGCCGCCCTGGAGCCCGAACTCAGGCGGTTAGCCCTGTTCAATGTCTCGCCTCTGCAGTCGGGCCTGGGTCCGATCGCCGTCACGGACGTCGACGGCCACATCCGAATGACGAGCGACCCGAACCTGTCGCCTCAACTCAATCTGAGCGATCTGCCCGAGTTTGAGACCCTTCGTTCCGATCCGCAGGCGGGTCTGCTTCTGACGGGTCCGACCCGTTCCCGCATGACGGGGCGCCAGATCATCCGCATGAGCCGTCGAATCGAGACGCCGGAAGGTGCCTTCGCCGGTATCGTGACGGGGTCGATCGTCCTGGTTCACTTCCAGCGGCTGTTCGACCGTCTGCGCTTCGACGACGGTCTCATCATCAACATCTTTCACAGAGACGGGACGCTGCTGATGCGGGCGCCGGAACGCCCGGCGGCGCTCGGCCGGAATATCGGAAGCAGCCCCGGCTACCAGATCTATAGGACGCATCAGCAGGGCGAGTTTCTGGGTCGATCGAGTCTCGACGGAGAGGCGCGGCTCTACGCGTTTTCCAACCTCCACGATCTTCCGCTGATCGTGACGGTGGCCACAAGCGTCGAGAGCATTCGCGCGCTCTGGATCTACAAGGCTGCGATCATCGCTGTCCTGATCCTCTGCCTGAACGTCCTGACCTTCAGCCTGACGATCCTGCTGCATCGGGAGGTCGGACGTCGGGCGCTCGCGGAAGCCTCCACGCAGCAGGCCAACGCCGCGCTCGCCGTCCTGGCGCGGACGGATGGCCTGACGGGTCTTCCGAACCGGCGCAGCTACGACGAGCACGTCGCTGCGGAGTGGACGCGTGCGGTCCGATCCGATGCGCCCCTGGCGCTGATGATCGTGGATGCGGACCACTTCAAGCAGTTCAACGACCGGTTCGGCCATCACCGCGGTGACGAAGTCCTGAAAGTGATCGCCGATTGCCTGCGGCGGACGCATCCGATCGATGGGCTCTGCTTCCGGATCGGGGGTGAGGAGTTCGTGGTGCTTCTGCCGGGGCTCGACGCGGCAGCGGCTTATGACGTGGCCGAACGGGTACGCAGAGCGGTGGTCAACCTGCAGATCGCCCACGCCCCGGAGGTCGGCGGCGTCGCCACCGTCAGCATCGGCGTCGCGAGTGCCGATCCTGGCTCCGGCGGTGCGCCCGATACGCTGTTCATGGCGGCGGATGCGGCGCTGTACGCGGCCAAGAAGGCGGGCCGCAATCGGGTGCGCGCTGCTGCTGCCGAGGAATTGGTCTCGCGCGCGCGGTGTGCCTGAGGCTCGGGGACGGTCAGAGCATCGGCAGCATCCGGGGGCGCGGGCCACGCGGGAAGTGCGCATCGATCATGGCGATCTCGGCCGGCCCAAGATGCAGGTCCGCCGCGCCGGCATTCTCGACCGCCCGGCTGGTGCGGCTCGTTTTCGGGATCGTGAACGTCCCGGGGCTCCGCGTCAGGAAGGCGAGGGCCACGGCGTAGGGCGTCGTCCCGTGCGCGCGTGCAATGCCCTCCAGAACCTGCCCGCCGACGCTTGCGGGATCGGGGAACTCGCCGCTGCCGAAGGGCGAGTAGCCGACCATCGCGACACCGTGGGTCTCGCACCAGGGCAGCACCGCGTGCTCGATCGCCCGCTCGTTCAGATGATACAGGACCTGGTTGCAGGCGATCCGGTCCGGGCCGGCGATGGCGAGCGCCCGATCGAGGTCGTCGACATCGAAGTTGCTCAAGCCCCACGAGAGGATCTTCCCCGCCCGGCGCAGATCCTCAAATCCGGCGATCGTCTCCGCGAGCGGGTGCTGCCCCGGCCAATGCAACAGGTAGCTATCGAGCCGGTCGGTTCTCAGGCGGCGGAGCGAGGCTTCGCAGGCGCGCACGACACCCCGGCGGGTGGCATTGCCGGGCACCACCTTCGAGACAAGGAAGACCTCCTCGCGGCAATCCGCGACCGCCTCGGCGACGATCGCTTCGGCGTCGCCATACATCTCGGCGGTGTCGATATGGGTCATGCCGGCATCGATGCCGGCCCGCAGAGCGCGGACCGCATCCGCGCGATCCGCGCTGTCGATGTGCCACGTGCCCTGGCCGATCACCGAAACCGGGACACGTGTCGCACCGAAGCTTCTGGCGTACATGGCAGCGCTCCCTTCCCTGCCGCGACCTGATTTACGGGACGCGCCTCATGGCTGACGGGCCCCGCTCGGCGTGCAGTATCCCTGCCGCTCATCGTCCGGCACGCCTTACTCGCGCCATCTTGGGGCGTTGAGCAATGGCTGGGTGATGCCCGCGGCGCTAAACTTTAGGCCATGGCCTGAAATCGGGCGACGAGGGTCTGCCGCGTCTGCTGGTCCCGCGTCCGCGCGGAGCGTGGTTCGAGGCGCGGTCCATCGGTAGGCCATGCTGGAGATGCGCCGATGCTGCCGGCCCACCGGATGTTCTGGGCGCTGATCCTTCTGGCCTCCGCGGGCGCCGGACTTCTCTACAACGTCATCTTCGCGGCGGGAGCGTCGCCGCTCGCGGGGTTCACCTACGGGCTCTGCACCGGCGCGACGGTGCTGGCCTTCGATCGTGGCCTGATCCTGGCCGGGCTGCAGGCGCGGATCCGGCGCTTCCCGGCATGGCTCTACGTGCCGGCCGCCGAACTCGCCTATGTGCTGATGATCATGGCGGGCAACGCCATCGGTGGGCTGGTGGTCTGGTCCTTCGCCCTCACGCCCGACGATCTGGCCACCGCGACCCGCATGACGGCGCGCGTCCTCGCCTACGCGCTGGCCGTGTCCGGCCTCCTCGTGTTCGTGATCCGGATGCGCGACCTCATCGGCGGCGAGGTGTTCGTGAACTTCATGATCGGCCGCTACCACAAGCCGGTGGCGGAGGAACGGGTCTTCCTGTTCCTCGACGTGGTCGGGTCGACGGCCTTCGCCGAGGCCCACGGCGATCTGAGAGCGCAGGAATATCTCGGTGCCGTTTTCGCGACCCTGGCCGAGCCGGTGCGGCGCAATGGCGGATCCGTCGACGACTATGTCGGGGATCTCGCCATGGTGACCTGGCCGATGGCCCGGGGGCTCAAGGATGCGCGGTGCGTCACGTGTCTGTTCGACGTGCTCGATCGGATCGAGGCGGATGCCGCGGCCTGGAAAGCCCGGTTCGGGACGGTGCCCCAGCTCCGGGCGGCCCTGCACGGCGGCTCCGTGGTCACGGCCGAAGTGGGCGTCGATCGCCACAAGATCGCCTATTTCGGAGACGCCGTGAACGTGACGTCCCGGATCGAAGCCCTGTGCCGCCCACTGGGCGTCGGTATCCTGATCTCGCAGGATCTTCTCGGGCGGCTTCCGCGCCTGCCGGCGGGCGTGCGGGCGCGCTCACTCGGGGCCCATGCCCTGCGTGGCCGCGGCGCGCCGCTGGCCGTGGCGACTCTGGAGCGGGGCCTCGCCGAGACCGTACCGGTCGAGGACTTGGCCGCACGTCGTGCGGTGGCCGCCCGCTGATGACCCAAGCCGGCGCGAGGCGTTCGACGCTTCTGATCACCGTGAAGATGGCCCTGCGCTTCGGGCTGCCGCTGATCGGGCTGATGGTGTTCGGTCGCGCCATCGTGCTCTCGGTCGGCGGCGACATCGAGCACGGGCAATTCGCCCTCGGAGTCCTGCTGATCCTGGCAGGCTTCGTCTCGAAGCTCGTGCCGCGTTCATGAGCGCGGAAAGAGCGACTCCGCCGATCTACCTCGACGGCGACGCCTGTCCGGTAAAGGACGAGACGTACCGGGTGGCCGCGCGTTACGGCCTGACGGTCCACGTCGTTGCCAACAGCGTGCTGAACCTGCCGCGCGAGCCCTGGATCGTGCGCGTCGTCGTCGGCTCCGAACTCGACGCCGCCGACGACTGGATTGCCGCGCGGGCCGGTCCGGGCAGCATCGTGCTGACCGCCGACGTGCCGCTCGCCGCGCGTTGCGTGAAAGCCGGTGCGACGGTCCTCGCCTTCACCGGCAAGCCGTTCAGCGAGGCCTCGATCGGCATGGCGCTCGCGACCCGGGATCTGATGCAATCCCTGCGCGAGGCGGGCGCTATCACCGGCGGGCCGAAACCGTTCTCGCGCGCCGATCGGTCGGCGTTCCTGTCGGCGCTCGATCAGGCGGTGAACCGGATTCTCCGGCAGCGTCCGACCGGCGGCTGACGGTGGATAACCGTCGGCGATCCTAGGCGCCGGCGACGAGTGCCTTCAGCGCCTCGTTGATGCGGTCCTGCCAGCCCGGCCCATCCTTCTGGAAATGCGCGAGGACGGTGCTGTCGAGGCGGAGGCTGACGACCTCCCGCGCACCCGGGATCGCGGCGGGGGCTGCGGCCGGCCGCGAAACCGGCTGCGGCGGCGGTGCGGACGGCTTCGGTGTCGTGGCGGCCCGGAAGGCGGCTTCGGCCGCCGCGCGGGGATCGGTGAAGCGGCGGCGGTTGCGATCGTCGGCCATCGGCCTCTAATCCTTCGCGGCCGTCTTCTTCGGCGCTGCCTTCTTGGCTCCGCCTTTACCTGCACTCTTGGCGGCCGCCTTGGCTTCCATCTCGGCGGCTTTCGCCTGCGCGTCCGCGGCCTCCCTGGCGAGCCGAAGGGAGCGCAACCGTACCGTCCGCTCGTCGACCGCCTTGATGGCCGCGTGGTGCTCCGCCATGGCCTGGGCACCTTCGCGGGCCATGCGCTCGGCGCGCTCCGCCCGCTCGATGCGGTTCTCCGCACGCGTCTTCGCTTCGGCTTCCGCGTCGCGAATGGCATTCGCCTCGTCGAGGTCGAACTCGGTCTCGTCGCTCATCCTATCCCTTTCGCCCCGGCTCAGTGTTCCCGGCCGCACCTGCTGCGCGAGACGGTGACTGGGCGGGTCCGGCCTGTTCGAGGGGGGAGGGGCAAGGCCGGATTGATCGCTCCCGCGCAGCGTCATCGGACGCGCACAGGAGCGAGGTCACGAAAGCCTTAGCACGCTCGTCGGTCGGATGGCGAATCTGCGAGGCACGTTCGGTACGTCAGCGCACACTATTCGCCGCGCCAGTGGAAGTCCTACGCAGTCCAACGAGCCGGATCACGCTCGCGCAGCGTTGTGCGGGAGAGTTTAGCGCACGCGGAAGTTGAGAGGAATCGACACCGACAGGCTCGACTGGGTCACGCCGGGCGGTGCCGGCGGCAGAGAGCCGCGAACGGCCGAGAGTGCGGCGCTATCGATCTGACCAACCCCGCTGGATCGCGCGAGACCGGCTCCCGTAACCTGGCCTGAGCGCATGACCGTGAACCGGATCACCGCCGTTCCGCCGCTCGTGCCGTTGGCGGCACCCGCATTCATGCGCCCGTGGATCGCCGAACTGATCGCGCCCGTCCATTGGCGCAGCGCGCTCGGATCGTTTCCGGCCGCCGCACGGCCGGCCGCGTTCTGGCGCGATGCCGAGGCCGAGTCGCGGGCTTCGGCGCCCTGCTGAGCCTTGGCTTGACGCGCCTTCGCCTCGCGCGCGGCCTTCGCCTTCGCTTCACGGATCTCCTCGAGCCGCTCCTGCCGGGCCTCCTCGCGCTTCTGCTCGCGGATCTTCTCCTCGCGGATCTTCCGCAGCTTCGCCTCGCGCTCGGCCTTGAGCTTGGCGGGATCGGGCTTCGGCTTGGGCGGCTCCTCGGTCTTGGCGACCTCGGTCGGGGGTGCAGCCAGCGGCTCGGCCGCCTCGGAGGTCGAGGTGATGACCTGGTTCTGGGCTTCCACCGGCTCGGCGGCAGGCGGCGGTTCGACGGCCGGGGCCTCCTCAGGCTTCACTTCCGCCATCTCGGCGGGCGGCGGCGGCTGTACCGCCTCGTCGGGCGGCAGCTCGACCGGCTTCGTCTCCGGTGGCGCGGCCTGGCTCATCTGCTGCTCCGCCGGGGCTTCGGTTGCCGCGTCGGTCATGACCGGTGCCAAGTCGACGGTGATCTGTTGCTCACCGGGAGGGGCAGGCGGCGAGAGCCGGAGGAACATGACCGCGGCCAGCACCAGGGCATGCAGGATCAGGGCGACGAGGAAGGCGGCGACCAGCCCGGACGGGCGGCGCTCGCCGAGACCGGCCGGCAGATCCGTCGACGTAAAGGTGCTCATCGGGTCAGCGGGCAGTCCCTGCGGGCGCGGCCGGGGCCGCGGGGGCCGCTCCGCCCGGCGATTGGGCGATCAGCGACACCTTGGTGAAGCCGGCTTGGCCGACGAGGCCCATGACCTCCATGACCTTGCCGTAGGGGACGTCGCGGTCGCCGCGGACCAGGATGACCTGGTCCTTGTCGGCGGCCGCCATCTCACGCAGGCGCGGCACGATGCTGTCCATCGTGAACACCTCCTTGGCGATCGACGGATTGCCGTCCTTATCGACGGTGACCTCCTGCGGCTTCTTCGACTGCGCCACCTTGGGAGCCGCCGTCTTCGGCAGCTGAACCGGCACCCCGGTGGTCATCAGCGGGGCGGCGACCATGAAGATGATCAGCAGGACGAGCATCACGTCGACCATCGGGGTCACGTTGATGTCGGACATCGGCGCGTCGTCGAGATCGTCGTCGTCGCTCGCGCGAATGGATCCCATCGCCATCGGGGCGTCTCCGGTTCGGTTACGTTCGGCCCGTACGGGCAGGCGCGCGGAGGGGTTACTCGGCGGCGGCGCGGTGGGCGCCGGCGCGGTCGCGCGCGAGGCGGTTCCCGAGCACAGAGATGTAGGATCCGAAGGTGCTCTGGACGCCGCCGATGTCAGCCGACAGCTTGTTGTAGGCCATCACGGCCGGGATCGCGACGACCAGGCCGATCGCGGTCGCGAACAGCGCCTCCGCGATGCCCGGCGCGACCACGGCGAGCGACGTGTCCTGGCTGCGGGCGATCGACGAGAACGAGTTCATGATGCCCCAGACCGTGCCGAACAGACCCACGAACGGCGCCGTCGAGCCTGAGGTCGCCAGCAGCGACAGGCCGGTCCGCAGGCGCTTCACTTCGAGGGTGAGTGCGCCCTTCATGGCCCGCTCGATCCGCTCGCGCCGCTCCGCGCGGGTCTCGGACGAGTCCTGATCGCGCCATGCATCGATCGCGGCCTTCACCACGTGGCCCGCGATGCCCCGGTGGTCGCCGTCCAGGCTCCCACCGGAGCGCACCAGCGTCGCGAAGGCCTTCGCCTGACGCCGGGCGGCGGAAAGGCGGATCACCTTCTCGAACACGACGGTCCAGCAAGCGATCGAGGCGATCACCAGAAGGATCATCACACCCTTCACGATCGGGTCGGCCTGAAGGAACAGGCCGAGGAACGAGAAGTCGTGGGCCGCCTCGATCGGGGCTTGTGTCGGGTCCATCGCGGGCTCCTGGCGTTCTGATCTCACGCGGTCTCGTGCCGCATCCGTCGCATTGTGCGGCGAAAGCCGCTCGCCGCCCGGCGGCGCGCGCTGCAGGGCGGTTTGGTCTCGTCGTCCCTCAAGCCGCCCGCATCAGCGGTCGAAGGGGAGGCCGGCCTTGGTCTCTGTCTCGGTTCGTTCGAGGCAAGCTTCGCGGGCGGAATCGCCGCCGTCGCAAGCCAGAACGTCGTTGAGGAGGATCCGGCCGACCTTGTTGCAGGCGATGCCGGGGAAATCGAAGATCTTCACGGTGGTCTTGCGGGGTGGAAGCGGTCCGAGTTCAACGGCCACACGCTTTTGCGCGACGCCTTCCGTGTCGAAGGCGAAGAGGTCGACCTTGTAGGACTTCAGGGCGGTGCCTTTGGTGTTGTCGATCACCATGGTGATCCGGCAGGCCTCACCGGCCGTCTCGACCTTGTTGAGCTGAAGCTTGAGCGGCGCCGCCTTCTCGGACGCGTCCTGTGCGAGCGCCGAGACGACGAGGAGCGCCGAGAGCGCGAAGCAGGCGGCCGTGTCGAGGGCGATGCGCCCGATACGGCGACGGTACAGGGGAATGCTCAAGGCAAGCACCGAACGGATTTCCTCTTCCTCTTCAGCCCAGCCACGCGGCACGCCGCCCGACCGGTGTCCTTCAACGAGAAGCAGCTCAATGCAGGACCACGCCGCCTGGCCGGGCTGCCGGCGCGAGGCGCTCGGCCGCCGCATCCAGCGGTCCGACCGCCGCACGGACCGCTGCGACGAGGCGCGGCGCGGTCTCACGCCCGGTGATCGCCGCCGCTGCCTCCTCGAGATCCGCCCAGAGCCGCTGTCGTCCCCGGTTGATCAGGTTCACCAACGCGCATTCATGCCCGGTCACCCGGCAGCAGCTCGCCGGCATGAACGACCAATCGTCATCCCGCTCCGCCCGCAGCGCACGGATGATCGCCACCACGCAGGCGACGAACCGGCAGCCCTCCGCGGGGCCGAGCAGCTGCTCGGCCCCGTCGAAGGCGGCATTCCAGCAGGCCACATCGCTGGTCATGTAGCCGGCGGCCACGAAGCGGGCCACCGACAACGCCAGGATGTCGGCCTCATCGCCGCACACGTCCGCGACGCGCCGCATCACCGCATGATCCGCCGGGGTCGAGGGCGCGCTCATGGGCTTCGATGCCTCGCGTGGCAGGGCGTTGCAGGAGATCCGTGTACGACGGACGGTGATCAGCCGCGGCAGTATCCATCAGCGCCGCTGGGATCAAGGCCTGGCGAGAAAATCAGAGTAGTTCCAAACTGTTACCGGAAAGCGTGGCCGTTTCGGATATTGCCTAAGCTTCCCAATTAGATGTGCCTAAATCTCCTAGTTGCTGCCATTCCGGCCGCTTGACCGACAAAAGGTCGGCCTCCCTTGATGGCTCGCAAGGCCTCGGCCATATCTCTGCCTTGCCGAGGCGTCCTGCCCGGCGGAGCGCTGCCCCGTGCGGGCTCCCTATCGCCGAGGTGCTCAACGTTCCCCGGGGCGCGGCAAGTCCCGGAGTGCGGAGGCCTCGCTCTCTGGATGACGGCCGCGATGACCCGATCCTCGCCCTTCGGGCACCCGTTCCTGCTCGGCTTCGACGAGATCGAGCAGGCGCTCGACCGGGTTTCCAAGGCCGCCAACGATGGCTATCCGCCCTACAATATCGAGCGTCTGCCCCGCACGGAGAGCGAGCCCGAGCGCCTGCGCATCACGCTGGCCGTGGCCGGGTTCACCCGGGAGCAGCTCGACGTGATGCTGGAGGAGAGCCAGCTGGTGGTTCGCGGTCGGCAGGTGGACGAGCGCGAGCGCCATTTCCTCCATCGCGGCATCGCGGCGCGCCAGTTCCAGCGGGCCTTTCTCCTGGCCGACGGCATGGAGGTTCTGGGGGCAGACCTTGCCAACGGCCTTTTGTCCATCGACCTCGTACGTCCGGAGCCCGACCGCATCGTGCGGAAGATCGATATCGGCTCCCGCGGCTGAGACAGATCGACCGTCCGATTGATTGGCCGGCGACAATCCCCACATCAGGCCTGAGCCGCCGGTGCCTCTCGGACCGACGGTGGACGCTCTGCCACCCAGGAGGGCATTGATGACTGACCTGAACCCGTCGCCCCTGACCCCCGCCGATCTCGACCCGGCCGATTTCCAGCCGGCCGATCTCGCCGCGCTGGGCGAGGGGCACATCGCCTACGTTCGGCCGATCCGGTCCGACGAGGTGCGTCGCTTCTTCCCCCAGGCCCCGGAACTGACACCCGGCCTGGATCTGTTCGCCCTTCTCTCGGCGAGCGGCGCGCCGATCATGCTCGCCGACTCGCGGGATGTCGTGCTGGCCAACGCCTTCGCGCACGACCTGCAGCCTGTCAGCCTCCACTGACCCGCGTGCAGACCCGATGAGGGTCCGGATCAGCCGATTTCGGCCACCGCCGCGATGAGCCGCGCAATGTCCTGCGGCCGCGATAGGCGGTGGTCGCCGTCGGCGATCAGCGTGGCAACCGTGCCTTCTGCCGGCAGCCGCCCCAGGATCTTGAGGGCGTGCGTATAGGGCACATCGGTGTCGCGCATGCCCTGGAGGATATGGATCGGGCAGGCGGGATCGAGCGGCCGATCGAGCAGGCAGTTCCGGCGGCCATCCTCGATGAGATTCAGGGTGATGGGGTCCGGTTCCGGCGCGTAATCGCTGGGCCGCCGCAGGACGCCATCCCGAACCAGCATCATGCGGGCGGCTTCGCTCAGGCGATCCCAGATCAGATCCTCGGTGAAGTCCAAGGCGGGTGCGATCAGCACCATCCCGGCCGTCTTCGCGCCCTGTGCCGCGCGTTCGCGCGCCGCGAGGCAGGCGATCCAGCCGCCCATCGACGAGCCGACCAGGATCGGCGGCGCATCGACATAGGCCGCGAGCACAGCCTGCGCGTCCTTGAGCCACGACGAGATGGTGCAATCCGCGAAGGTGCCGCTCGAGGCTCCGTGGGCGGCATAGTCGAATCGAACCAGCTTGCGCCCGGCCTGATTTGACCATTCATCGAGGGCTGTCGCCTTCGTGGCGGTCATGTCCGAACGAAAACCGCCGAGCCAGACGACCGGCGGCCCCGCGCCGTCGCGCACGCGGACCGCGATGCGGCGCATGGCGCTGCCGGTACCGACGGTGATGAATGCGGGGTCGGTTTCGGTCATCGTATTCTCCGATAACTCCGTCTGGGAGCGGACGAAGTCCTTCCTTGACCGAGTCGGTTTCAATCTCCGTTTACCGGACCGTAAAGCGCGGCGTTGATGCTGGAGCAATGGCAGCGAGCATTTGGCAGATACCGGCCGGGGGCATGCGCGTCCTCGCCGAGGGACCGCGAATGGGCGACGAGGGCCGGGGTCTGTCGGGCTTTCCGACGGAGGTCGGCGTCCTCGCCGGAGCGCGGATCCTGCAGATCATCCCGGAACTGGACGCCGGCGGCGCGGAGCGGACGACCGTCGACGTCGCGGCTGCCCTGGCGGCCGTCGGCGCGCGCGCCCTGGTCGCTACTGAGGGCGGCCGGCTGATCGGAGAGCTGCAGGCGAAGGGTGGGCACTGGCACCAGTTCCCCGCGGCGTCGAAGAACCCGATTGGGATGGCCGTGAACGTGCTGCGGCTCATGGCGCTCTGCCGCCGGGAGCGGGTACAGATCATCCATGCCCGCTCGCGGGCTCCGGCCTGGGTCGCGCTGGGTGCGGCGCGTCGCCTTGGGCTGCCCTTCGTCACCACCTATCACGGCAGCTATTCCGGCCGGACCGGTGTTAAGGTGCTGTACAATTCCGTCATGGCCCGCGGCGATGCCGTGATCGCCAATTCGCATTACACGGCGGCGCTGATCAACCAACTCCACGCCGAGCAGGCCGGCGATCGCGTCCGGGTCATCCATCGCGGAACGGACCTGGCCACCTTCAACCCGGTGGCCGTCGGGACGGCCCGCGTCGAGGCGCTGCGCCGCGCCTGGAACGTAGCACCGCACGAGCGGGTGATCCTCTTGGCGGCCCGGTTGACCGCCTGGAAGGGGCATCGCGTCCTGATCGAGGCGGTTGCGCAGATGCGCGACCGCGGCGTCCCGGACATCGCCGTCGTGCTGGCCGGCGACCCGCAGGGCCGCGCCGCCTACGAGCGCGAGCTCGATGCGCTGATCGCGGCCCGAAATCTGGGCGGTCTCGTCCGCAGGGTCGGCCATTGCACCGACATGCCGGCGGCCTACCGGGCCGCCTCGGTGGTCGCCGTCCCGTCCGTCGAGCCCGAAGCCTTCGGGCGCTCCGCCGTCGAGGCGCAGGCGCTCGGGGCGCCGGTGGTCGTCTCGGATCTCGGAGCCGTCCCGGAAACGGTTCTGGCCCCGCCGGACGTACCCGCCGGCCAGCGCACCGGCTGGCGCGTACCCCCCGGAGATGCCGCTGCGCTGGCGGCGGCGCTCAC
Source organism: Methylobacterium sp. FW102-HT35C08 (assembly GCF_058790235.1). NCBI lineage: Bacteria > Pseudomonadati > Pseudomonadota > Alphaproteobacteria > Hyphomicrobiales > Methylobacteriaceae > Methylobacterium > Methylobacterium sp. FW102-HT35C08. The sequence continues at coordinate 6,168,010 of NZ_JBYTCL010000002.1, forward strand.
GGAAGTCCTGTCGCTCGGCGCAAGCGCCCGTGATGCGCTGGCGCGCAGGAGCCGCGCGCATGTCGAGGCCAACTTTTCTCTCGAACGGATGGCTGGCGACACGCTCGCGGTCTACGCGGAGCTGCTCGGGCGCGGCCGGTAAGCGGTGCGTCGGCTTGTGCGCGAAATCGCGACGCGCGGGGACCGATAAGTCGGACCGCCGAGCGAAATCTCCGATCTTGGAGAGCGTCTGTTACCGCCACGCCGTCACTCCCGGCACTGATCTGAGAGTACACGAAGGCGAGCGCCTCGAACGTCCGCGACGCCCCACCGGCGGTCACCGGTCGTGACGTCACAGCCGGTTATTATTGCGCGCTGTCATGGTAGGCCGTTGACTCTGGCCGCGCTTCCCCCAACGTAGTATGTCCGGACGAGACCGGAACGGCTGGCGGTCAGGAGATTCTCTCGGGGGTCGTCTGGTCCGCCGTTTCGTCGTTGCAGCAGGAGACCTAAGCCATTCGTAGACCGATGAGAGCCATGCCGGCCCCGCAGAAGGACGGGCCGCGCGCCAACCGCGACATTCGCGGGGTGCGGGAAGTGCAGCTGATTGACGATACCGGGCAGAACCGCGGCGTCGTCCCCTTCTTCGACGCCCTCAATCTGGCTGAGGAAGTCGGCCTGGATCTCGTGGAGATTGCGCCGAACTCCGTGCCGCCCGTCTGCAAGCTGCTCGATTACGGGCGCTTCCGCTTCAACGAGCAGAAGAAGCAGAACGAGGCGCGCAAGCGGCAGAAGACGGTCGAGGTCAAGGAGATCAAGCTCCGCCCCGGCATCGACAAGCACGATTACGACACCAAGATGAAGTCGGTGCACCGCTTCTTCGAGGAGGGCGACAAGGTCAAGGTGACCCTGCGCTTCCGCGGTCGTGAGATGGCTCACCAGGATATCGGTCTGCGCCTCCTGGAGCGCGTGAAGCACGAGACGGCCGAGATCGCCAAGGTCGAGAGCGAGCCGATGCTCGAAGGCCGGCAGATGATCATGATTCTCGCGCCGCGCTGAGCGGCACGAATCCAGGAACTTGAGATCCACGCCGCCTCTTCACCGGGGCGGCGTTGTCTTTTTCAGCGCTTCCGATCGGCGGCGCCGCGGATTATGGGCAGCCTATGGCCCTCGCTTCCGATGAGATCGAACGCTACGCCCGCCACCTCGTCCTCGCCGAGGTCGGCGGTCCCGGTCAGGCCCGGATCAAGGCCGCGCGGATCCTGGTCATCGGGGCAGGCGGGCTCGGCGCGCCGCTGATCCAGTACCTCGCTGCGGCCGGAATCGGCACGATCGGCCTCGTCGACGACGACACGGTCTCGCTCTCCAATCTACAGCGGCAGGTGATCCACGGCACCCCGGATCTCAACCGGCCGAAGGTCGAGAGCGCGGCCGACGCGGTGGCGCGCCTCAACCCGCACGTGACGGTCGTCCCGCATCCGTTCCGGATCAATGCGGACAACGCCGTCGATCTGATCGCCGGGTACGACCTCGTGGCGGACGGGTCCGACAATTTCGCTACGCGCTACGCGGTCTCGGACGCCTGCTTCCGGGCGCGACGCCCGCTGGTCACGGCGGCGCTGGGCCGCTTCGACGGCACGCTGACCACAATTCGGGCGCACGAGACCGGGCCGGACGGTGCTCCGAACCCGACCTACCGCTGCCTCTTCCCGAACCCGCCGCCGGCCGGAAGCGTGCCCGCTTGCGCGGAGGCCGGCGTGCTGGGCGCGCTCGCGGGTGTCATGGGCTCACTGATGGCCATGGAGGTGCTGCGCGCCGTGGCGGGCTTCGGCGAGCCCCTCGTCGGGCGCCTCCTGATGGTCGACGCCCGCGCCATGCGGTTCGAGACGCTAAGCTATAGTTGGGATCCCGAGAACCCGCTTAGCGGAACGGCCGCGTCAGCGGCCTAGCGGCTCCGGCGGCATCCAGGGCCCCTCCGCCTCCACCTTGCCGAGGCAGCATTTCTTGAACTTCTTGCCCGAGCCGCAGGGGCACGGATCGTTGCGGCCGACATCCTTGAACGGGTTGCGCTGCGGCTCGCCTGCGCCTTCCTCGGTCCAGTCGAGGGCTTCGACCGGATCGTCGAGGTAGCCGTACTGGTAGGGACCGAGCCGGTCCCGGTCGTCCGGCTTGGTCTCCGCCTTGCGCAGGGCCTCCTTGAACCAGTCGGCGTCGCTGACCTCGTCGGTCAGCCGTCCGTCGGCGCGGGCCGCCGCCGCGCGGGGCGCGAGGTCCCGGAAGCCGAGATGCGCGATCGTCTCTTCCCAGCCGACCCAGGCGGGACCGTCCTCCACGGCGGCCTGCGCATCGTCGAACCGGACCAGCAGGTCGTGCATCGCGGCTCGGTCGATCCGCCCCTCCAGCGTCAGGAAGGTGCAGGCGCACATCAGCGCCATACGCGCGTGATCGTCCACCGTGCTGTCCAGGATCAGCCGGAACAGCGGCTGCGGATCACCGTCGAACAGGCTCGCCACGACCTTGGCGAGGGTCGCCGTGACGGCATCGCCGAGCACGGCGTCCAGGGTCTCCTCGTCGTGCCGGAGCAGCCTGAGGAGCGGCGCCAGGGCGCGCGTGTCCCGGGCGTGGGCCATGACGTGCAAGCCCCAGAACAGGAGGTTCGTCTCCTCCGGAGCCAGCTCGCGCCCGTCGGCGGCCGCCTCCAGAAGCGGCAGCGTCGCCTCCGCGACGGCGGCCGGATGGTTGAGGGCCTCCCGCAACGCCGCCTTCGGCCGGTATTCGGCCGCCGCGAGGTCGGCGATGAGCAGGGCAATCCGGTCCATGGCGATGCATCAGGCCCGGAGGGTCGCGCCCGTCCGGCGGGTGACCTCGGCGACGATCTTGGCGCTCACCGCCTCGATTTCCGCGTCAGTCAGGGTCCGCTCGGAGGGCTGGAGGCGCACCGCGATCGCCACCGATTTGGCGCCGTCCGGCACGCCCGGCCCCTCGTAGAGGTCGAAAACGTCAACGCCCGTCACGAGCTTGCGCTCGGCGTTCTGGGCGGCCTTGACGATGTCGCCCGCCGGCACGTCGCGGCCGACCACGAAGGCGAAGTCGCGCGACAGCGGCTGGAACTCCGACAGTGCCAGCGCGGCCTTGGCCTTGGTGGGCTTGAGCTTGGGCAGGGGCAGGGCGTCGAGGACGATCTCGAAGGCCACGAGGGTCCCCTTCAGGTCGAGGGCTTGCAGCGTCCGCGGATGCACCTCGCCGAACCAGCCGATCTCGGTCTTCGGGCCGAAGCGCAGCGTGCCCGAGCGGCCGGGATGCAGCCAGGACGGGCCGCCCGCCGTGATCTGGACGCCGCCCGTCGGCACGCCGAGGCTGCCGAGCAGGGCGAGGGCATCCGCCTTAGCGTCGAAGGCGTCGACGGTCGCGGCTTTGCCGTCCCAGTGCCGCCCGGCGCCGGCCAGGGTCGCGCCGCCGCGGCGGACCGCCGCCGCGCGGATGGTCTGGCCCTCCGGCTCGTCCGAGGCGAAGCACTGGCCGACTTCGAACAGGGCGGCGTCCGGGTAGCCGCGGTCGGCGTTGCGCTGGGCCGCGCGCAGGAGGCCCGGCACCAGGCTCGGCCGCATGTCGGACAGCTCCGAGGCGATCGGGTTGGCCAACACGAGATCCGCCCCACCGCCGCCGAACAGGACGGCGTCGTCGTGCGGCACGAACGACCACGTGACCGCCTCCATGAGGCCGCGGCTCGCCAGGGCGCGCTTGGCCAGGCGGGTCCGCTTCTGCATCACGGTGAGCAGCGGGCGGCCGATTCCGGCGAGCGGCGGGAGGGGCTTGGCCTCGATCCGGTCGAGCCCGGCGATGCGGACGACCTCCTCGACGAGGTCGGCCTTGCCCTCGACATCGGGCCGCCAGGACGGGGGCAGCACCGTCACCCGGTCCCCGGTGCCGGAGATGTGGAAGCCCAGCGTCTCGAGGATCTGCTGCATCTCGGCGCGCGGCACGTCCAGGCCGGCGAGGCGGCGGACCTCGGTCCAGGGGAAGTCGATGTTGCGCTCGGATTTGGCCGCTTCGCCGGCGATCCGCGCCTCGGTCGGCGTGCCGCCGCAGAGATCGACCACGAGCCGAGTCGCGAGGTCGAGGCCCGGGAGCGTGAAGGCCGGATCGACGCCTCGCTCGAAGCGGTAGCGCGCGTCGGTGATGATGCCGAGGCGGCGGCCCGACTGGGCGATGTTGGTCGGGTCCCACAGAGCCGATTCGATCAGCACGTCCGTGGTGCCGGCGTCGCAGCCGGACGCCTCGCCGCCCATGATGCCGGCGATGGATTCGACGCCGTTCGCGTCGGCGATCACCACCGTATCGTCGGTGAGCGCATGGGTCCGGCCGTCGAGGGCGCGCAGGCTCTCGCCGTCGCGTGCCCGCCGCACGGTCAGCGTGCCGGCGACCTTGGCGGCGTCGAAGACGTGCAACGGCCGGCCGCGATCGAAGGTGACGTAGTTGGTGATGTCGACGAGACTGTTGATTGGGCGCAGGCCGATGGCGCGCAGGCGTGCCTGCATCCAGGCCGGCGACGGGCCGTTCTTGACGCCGCGCACCAGGCGCAGGGCGAAGAGTGGGGCGAGGTGCCGGTCGGCCGGCGCGAAGTCCAGCTCGACCTCGACTGGGCAGGGACCCTCACCGCGCACGCCCGGCAGCGTCGCCCGCTTGAGCGTGCCGAGGCCGGCGGCCGCGAGGTCGCGGGCGATGCCGTGGACCGAGGTGCAGTCCGGCCGGTTCGGCGTCAGGTTGATCTCGACGACCGGATCGTCGAGTCCGGCATAGAGGGCGTAGGCCTGGCCGACCGGCGCGTCGGTCGGGAGCTCCAGGATGCCGTCATGGTCGTCGCCGAGCCCGAGCTCGGCGCCCGAGCACAGCATGCCGAGACTCTCGACGCCGCGGATCGTGCCCACCGACAGGGTGATGTTCTTGCCCGGGACGTAGGTGCCGGGCGGCGCGAAGACCGAGACGAGGTCGGCCCGGGCGTTCGGGGCGCCGCAGACCACCTGCACGGGCGCGCCCGCGCCGGTGTCGACCGTGCAGACCCGGAGACGGTCGGCGTTCGGGTGCTGCTCGGCCGTGAGAATCCGGGCGATCACGTAGGGCTTGAGCGCGGCGGCCCTGTCCTCGACGCCCTCCACCTCCAGGCCGATCCGCGTGAGCGTCTCGGCAACGGTGTCGAGGGAGGCCTCGGTGTCGAGGTGGTCCTTGAGCCAGGAGAGGGTGAATTTCATGATGGACCTTCGAGAGCCCGGTATCGGCTCGACCGTCGGAGGAACAGAATCGCGGTGACGCCGGGGCGGCTCAGCCGGTGAGGCCGCCCACGAGGCTCGGCACGTCGAGCGGGCGGAAGCCGTAATGGTCGAGCCAGCGGACGTCGGCCTCGAAGAACGGCCGAAGGTCCGGCATGCCGTATTTCAGCATGGCGATGCGGTCGATGCCGACGCCGAAGGCGAAGCCCTGCACGGCGTCCGGGTCGAGCCCGCAATTGCGCAGCACGTTCGGGTGGACCATCCCGCAGCCCAGGATCTCCAGCCAATCGTCGCCCTCGCCGAAGCGGATCTCGCCGCCCTTGCGCGAGCACTGGATGTCGACCTCCGCCGAGGGCTCGGTGAAGGGGAAGAACGACGGGCGGAAGCGCATCTTTACGCCCTCCACCTCGAAGAACGCCTTGCAGAACTCCTCCAGCACCCATTTCAGGTTGGCGATGTTGGCGTTCGTGTCGATCACCAGTCCCTCGACCTGGTGGAACATCGGCGTGTGGGTCTGGTCGGAATCGTGCCGGTAGGTCCGCCCCGGGATGATCACGCGGATCGGCGGCGTCTGCGCCCGCATGGTCCGCACCTGAACGGGCGAGGTGTGGGTGCGCAGCACCTTGCGTTTCCCGTCCCGGTCGGGGGCCAGGAAGAAGGTGTCGTGCATCTCGCGGGCCGGATGGCCGGGCGGGAAGTTGAGGGCCGTGAAGTTCAGCTCGTCCGTCTCGATGTCCGGACCCTCGGCGACTGCGAAGCCCATGTCGGCGAAGATCGCGGTGATCTCGTCGATGACCTGGGAGATCGGGTGGATCCGGCCGCGCACCTCAGGGGCCTCGCGGACCGGCAGGGTCACGTCGACGCGCTCGGAGGCGAGGCGGGCCTCCAGGGCGGCCTCGGCGAGTTCGGTCTTGCGCGCCGTGACGGCGCCCTGGACCCGGTCGCGCAGGCCGTTGATCAGGGGCCCGCGCTCCTTCCGCTCGTCCGGCGTCATCGCGCCGAGAGTCTTCAGCAGATCCGAGACGCTGCCCTTCTTGCCAAGCGCGGCGATGCGGACCGCGTCGAGGGCCGCCTCGTCGGACGCCGCGCCCACCTGGGCCAGGAGATCGCGTTCGAGGGTGTCGAGATCGGTCATCGCTGTCTTCGAGCAGGGTTGGCGGAGTCGGCCGTCGGGCCGTGCTCTCGCGCGTTAGGCGCCCGGGCGCAAGCGCGGGGCGCGGGACCTCGTAAACGACGAAGGCGCGGCTCCCTGGGGAGCCGCGCCTTCTGTCCGTCTCGCCTCAGGCCTGGATCAGGCCGCCTTGGCGGTGTTCTGCGGCAGCGCGGCCTTCGCCTTCTCGACGACGGCGGCGAAGCTCGCCGGCTCGTGGATCGCGAGCTCGGACAGCGCCTTGCGGTCGACGATGATGCCGGACTTGGCCAGACCGTCGATGAAGCGCGAGTAGGTCAGGCCGTGCTCGCGGACCGCCGCGTTGAGGCGCTGGATCCAGAGGGCGCGGAACGTGCGCTTCTTGTTCTTGCGGTCGCGGTAGGCATACTGCATGCCCTTCTCGACCGCCTGCTTGGCGATGCGGATCGTATTCTTGCGCCGGCCGTAATAGCCCTTGGCGGCCTTCAGAACTTTCTTGTGCTTCGCGTGACTGGTCACGCCGCGCTTGACGCGGGCCATCGGTTATCTCCTGGATTCGACGAAAGACAGTGGCAACGGGTGTTGAAGGACTTACCGCGCGTTCGGCAGGAAGTACTTCTTCACGTTGGCGGCATCGCCCTCGAACAGGGTCGTGGTGCCGCGCAGGTTGCGGATCTGCTTGGTCGTCCGCTTGATCATCCCGTGGCGCTTGCCGGCCTGGGCATACATCACCTTGCCGGTGCCGGTGATCTTGAAGCGCTTCTTCGCGCCCGATTTCGTCTTCAACTTGGGCATTTGGCTCTCCGTTGCGCGAAATGATCTCTGCCCGATCCGGGAGGATCGGATGAGGTTCGCGCGCTGATGCTTCTGGTGGAGCAGCACGAGCCGCCACGGCAGCCCTATCGGCCGGGCGGTTCGACGCGGGGCGGCTTATGACAGAAAGCTGACGCGGCGGCAACGGCCGTGGGGCGCCGTGACGGGCGGGGCACTCAGACGGCCATGAAGGTCTGTGCCGTCATTCCGGGCCCTGTTGCGCAGCCCCGGGATGACGGCGCGGTCGCTGTGGCCGCTTCGGGGCGGGTCGGCGCGCACGCCACCCCATCTGATTCGGGGGAATTCGGGGACAGCTTGCGCGCTGCACAAAACGATGCGCGACAGCGGGCAGCGCCAGGAACCATAACCTTGGCCGTCCGTTTCATTCATGTCCCGCTCAGGCCAACAGGGTTAGACCCCCCGTCAAATTCGGCCAACCAGGAGACACTTCGTGCGCATTGCCCAGATCGCTCCGTTGTCGGAGGCCGTCCCTCCGAAGTTCTACGGCGGCACCGAGCGCGTCGTTAGCTGGATTACAGAAGAACTGGTCCGCCAGGGCCACGAAGTCACGCTGTTCGCCAGCGGTGACTCCGAGACGTCTGCAAAGCTCGCCGCCTGCACGCCGGAGGGGTTGCGCCTGCTCGGGTACCGGGATCACACCGCCAGCCACCTGGCGATGCTGCATCAGGTGCACCGCCGCGCGCACGAGTTCGACATCCTGCACTTCCACATCGACCTGCTTCAGTATCCGATGTTCGAGGATCTGAATCACAAGTGCATCACCACGATGCACGGTCGGCTCGACGTGCCGGACTTCATGCCGGTCTACCGCACCTTCACGGGCATGCCGCTGGTCTCGATCTCCGACAATCAGCGCCTGCCGATGCCGCCGACCTCCAACTGGCTGGCGACGATCCATCACGGCCTGCCGGCCGAGAATTGCCCGTACTACCCGGACGCAAAGGGCGGCTATCTCGCCTTCCTCGGCCGGATCTCGCCAGAGAAGCGGCCCGACCGCGCGATCGAGATGGCGATCCGCTCCGGGACGCCCCTCAAGATCGCCGCCAAGGTCGACAAGGCCGACCAGGATTACTGGGACGAGGTCATCGAGCCGATGATTCATCACCCGCTGGTCGAGTACATCGGCGAGATCAACGAGGAGCAGAAGAAGGACTTCCTCGGCAACGCCCTGGCGCTCGCCTTCCCGATCGACTGGCCGGAGCCCTTCGGTCTCGTGATGATCGAGGCGATGTCGGCCGGCACCCCGGTGATCGCGTTCCGCAACGGCTCTGTGCCGGAGGTGATCAAGGACGGCGTCGGCGGCGTGCTCTGCGATAACATGGACGATGCCGTGGCGGCGGTCGCCAAGGTCAAGGCCATGAGCCGCGCCGGCGTGCGCCGCCACTTCGAGAGTGCCTTCACCGCCGAGTGCATGGTCAAGAAGTACGTCGCCGCCTACGAGGACCTGCTCGCCCGCGGCGCCGACGTGATCAAGCTGCCGAAGTCCGGCTTCAAGCCGCAATACGGTGAGGTCAACGGCTCCGCGCGCCCGGCGATCCCGGTCGCCGCCATGCCGGCCTGAACCCCGGCACCGGGCTTGCGAGGCGGGTCCGGCTCGGCCTAGCGTCTTAAAGGCGACTCATCCGTAGGGTGAACAAGGGCTGCTGCATCGAATGGGTGCAGCAGCCCTCTCGATTCGCACCTCTCACTTGCACCCGGAGATGCCCTGCATGGCGGCGGACAACACGGCAGCGGCCCACGACGCGAAGGCCCGGACCGCGGCGAGCGCCGGAAGCGTGGCGCATGGATTCCAGGACGCGGACGACGTCCTGCCGACCTATCACATTGAGGCGCAGACCTCCCTGGTCGAGCGGCCCCTGCGCTCGCTGAAATTCGGCGAGGCGTTCGGCGTCCTCGATTCCTACGGCGATATCGGCGTTCAGCCCGGCCCGGAGGGGCTGTATTTTCAGGACACGCGATACCTCTCGCGCCTGGAGGTCACGGTGGAGGGGCAGCGCCCGCTGATGCTCTCCTCGGTGATGCAGGACGATAACGGCGCGCTGAGCGTCGACATGACGACGCCCGACATCCGCATCGACGCCCACGACGAAACCTCGATCCCGCGCGAGACGATCGCGATCGAGCGCACCAAGTTCCTGTTCCGCGGCGCCTGCTACGACCGGATCGGCCTGCGTTCCTTCGATTCGAAGCACCGCCGCCTGCGCATCGCGGTGACCTTCGACGCGGATTTCCGCGACCTCTTCGAGGTTCGCGGGACCGACCGTCAGGCGCGCGGCAAGCGCGGCGTCCTGGTGGCGAGCGACCGCGAGGTGCAGTTCCGCTACGTTGGTCTCGACGAGATCGTCCGGACGACGGCACTGCATTTCGGCCCGCAGCCCGATTCGATCGAGCCCGGCAAGGCGGTCTTCGACGTGTCGCTCCCGCCGGGCGGCCGGACCTCCCTGTTCATCCGCGTGACCTTCGAGGCGCACCGGGCCTTCACCAAGCCCCCGACCGATTCGATGGTCGGCGAGGATGCGGCCGCCAAGCTGACGCTCGCGGCCAATGCCGGCGGCGCCCGGCGCGAGCTCAAGGACCTCGGGGAGGGGACGATCTTCGCCCGCGCCTATCGCGACTCGCGGCGCGATCTCCGGGCGCTCACGGGGGGGATCACCACGATCATCTCGTCGAACGACCAGTTCAACGAGGGCCTGTGCCGGGCCACGGCCGACCTGTACATGCTGGCGACCCGTACCCCGGAGGGCATCTACCCGTTCGCCGGCATCCCCTGGTACTCCACAGTGTTCGGGCGCGACGGCATCATCACGGCGATGATGGCGCTCTGGATCGACCCGAAATTCGCCCGGGGCGTGCTGCGCTATCTCGCCTCGACCCAGGCCAAGGCGGTCGATCCGGCGGCCGATGCCCAGCCCGGGAAGGTCCTGCACGAGACCCGCCGCGGCGAGATGGCGATGCTCGGCGAAGTGCCGTTCCGACACTATTACGGCACCATCGACGGCACGCCGCTCTTCGTGATGCTGGCCTGGGAGTACTACGCGGTCACGGGCGACCTCGAGACCGTCCGGGCCATCTGGCCGGCGCTGGAACTCGCCCTGGAATGGATGGACCGCTACGGCGACCGGGACGGCGACGGCTTCGTCGAGTACGCCCGCGATACCGACAAGGGCCTGGAGAACCAGGGCTGGAAGGACAGCCACGATTCGATCTTCCACACCGACGGTCAGCTTGCGAAGGGCCCGATCGCCCTGTGCGAGGTGCAGGGCTACGTCTACGCGGCCAAGAACGGCATGGCGAAGCTCGCGGCGCTGCTGGGGCACGACCCGATGGCCGAGCGCCTTACGCTGGAAGCTGCCGCGCTCCGCGAAAAGTTCGACGCGGCGTTCTGGAACGAGGAGATCGGCACCTACGCGCTGGCCCTGGACGGTGCGAAAAAGCAGTGTGCGGTGCGCTCGTCCAATGCCGGCCACGCCCTGTTCACCGGCATCGCCAAGCCGGAGCGGGCGGCCCGGGTCGCCGAGACGCTGCTGTGCAAGGACGGCTTCAACGGCTGGGGCGTGCGCACGATCGCCAAGGGCGAGGCGCGCTACAATCCGATGTCCTACCACAACGGCTCGATCTGGCCGCACGACAACGCGCTGATCGCGATGGGTCTCGCGCGCTACGACCGCAAGCACGAGGCCGCGCGCATCTTCCAGGGGATGTTCGACACCTCGCTCTACCAGGACCAGAAGCGGCTGCCGGAGCTGTTCTGCGGCTTCATGCGCCGCAAGCAGCGCGGGCCGGTTTCGTATCCGGTGGCTTGCAGCCCGCAGGCCTGGGCGGCAGCGGCGCCGTTCGCGTTCCTGGCGGCCTGTCTCGGTCTCGAACTCGACCACGATCGCAATCGTGTCCGGCTCAAGAACCCGATCCTTCCGGCGTTCCTCGACGGGGTGACCCTCTACAACGTCAAGCTCGGCGGCTCGCGCCTGGATATCCGCTTCCAGCGCTACGACGACGACGTCACCGTGTCGGTGCAGCGCCGCCACGGCGACGTGCAGGTCGTGGTCACCAAGTAGGGCTCGGGACGGGAGTTCCGGGGCGGCCCGCTTCGGGTTAAGCGGGCCGCGCGGCATGTCACGCCGCCAAGGACGGGTCCATGCCGGCTGATCATCATGCCCCCGATGCGGCTCTGCGCCTCGCGCAGGCCCTGATCCGCTGCCCGTCCGTGACGCCGGATGATCGCGGCGCCCTCGACGTGGTCGCCGACGCGCTCCAGCCCACCGGCTTCGCCGTCGAGCGGCCGGTCTTCTCCGAGCCCGGATACGCCGATACGCCGAATCTCTACGCGCGCATCGGGCGGGACGGTCCGTGCCTCGTCTTTGCCGGCCACACCGACGTCGTGCCGGAGGGTGAGGGCGCGTGGCGCCACGACCCCTTCGCGGGCGCGGTCGCCGACGGGATGCTGTACGGCCGGGGCGCCGCCGACATGAAGGGCGGCATCGCTTGTATGCTCGCGGCCACGCTCGCCTTCCTGGCACGGCGCGGCGCCGATTTCGGCGGCTCCATCGCGTTCCTGATCACCGGCGACGAGGAGGGCCCCGCGGTCAACGGCACCGTGAAGCTCCTCGATTGGGCGCGGCGACGGGGCGAACGATTCGACCATTGCGTCCTGGGCGAGCCAACCAATCCGGGCCGGCTCGGCGAGATGATCAAGATCGGCCGGCGCGGGTCGCTCACCGGCAAGCTCACCGTGCTGGGGCGGCAGGGCCACGTCGCCTACCCGCACAAGGCCGAGAACCCGATCCCGGGCCTGCTGCGCCTCGCCTCGGCGCTGGTCGCCGAGCCGCTGGACCGCGGGACGGCGCATTTCGACGCCTCGAACCTCGAGTTCACGACGATCGACGTCGGCAACCCGGCCACCAACGTGATCCCGGCGACTGCCCGGGCGACCTTCAATGTCCGCTTCAACGACGACTGGACGGCCGAGAGCCTGGGCGCCGAGATCCGCCAGCGCCTGGAGCAGGCGGCCGGGAACGCGGTGCGCTTCAGCCTGGACCTTCAGCCCTCGAATGCTCCGGCCTTCCTGACGCGGCCAGACGCCTTCGTGACGCTCGTCGCGGAGGCGATCCGGGCCGAGACCGGCCTGACGCCGATGCTCTCCACCACCGGCGGCACGTCGGACGCGCGCTTCATCAAGGATGCCTGCCCGGTGATCGAGTTCGGCCTCGTCGGCGAGACCATGCATCAGGTCGACGAATGCGTGGCGGTCGCCGATCTGGAGCGGCTGACGGCGATCTACGAGCGGGTGCTCGAGGCCTATTTCCCCGCATCGTAGTCGACGCCCACGAACGTCAGCCCTGCGGCCGGGGCCAGCGGTCCGCACCGGCGCTTCTCGCCCGAGGCCAGGATCTCGGCCACGTCGTCCGCGGAGAGGCGGCCGCAGCCCGCAAGCATCAGCGTGCCGACCATGGCCCGTACCTGATGGTGCAGGAACGAGCGCGCCGCGGTCGCCACCACGATCTCGTCGTGGAGTGCCATCGGCGCGCGGGCGACGTCGAGCTGCTCCAGCGTGCGGATCGGGCTGTTCGCCTGGCATTCCGCGGCCCGAAAGGCCGAGAAGTCGTGGCGGCCGACGAGGCGCTGGGCGGCGTCGTGCATGCGAGCGGCGTCGAGGGGCCACGGCACGTGCCAGACATGGGCTCGCGTCAGCGCCGCCGGGCTGCGCCGGTTGAGAATGCGGTAGCGGTAGTGCCGGCGGACCGCCGAGTGGCGGGCGTCGAAGCTCTCCGGCACGATCTCGGCAGACAGGATCGCCACCGGCTGCGGCCGCAGATGAGCGTTCAGGGCATCCCGCACCGTGTCGGTCCGCCAGTCCTTGGTGAGGTCGAGATGGGCCACCTGATGGATGGCGTGCACGCCGGCATCGGTCCGGCCCGCGCAGGTGAGCCGGACTTCCTCGCCGGAGAAGCGCATGACGGCCGCCTCGATCGCGCCCTGGACCGTGGGATCCTCGGCCTGCCGCTGCCAGCCGCAGAACGGGCTGCCATCGTACTCGATGACGAGTTTGTAGCGGGGCATCAGCCGGCTCCCTCAAGGTCTACCGAGGGCGCTCTGATGTTCGATTTCGCGATATGACACAAAGCTTTGGAATGATGTGCGCGCGATCGTCTTTGCGAGCGTAGCGAAGCCATCCAGTGTCGCGCCAAGCCTCGCCAGGGTGCGTTGTCCTGGGTCGCTTCGCTGCGCTCGCGATGACAGGTTGGACCGAGTGCAGAAGACCTTGACCGGGCTACGCGCATCAGCCGAGGCGGGCGCCGGGCGTGAGACGGGCGCCCCGGACGAACTCCGCTCCGCCGGCACTGCCGCCTTTTCCCGCGCGGCGCAGCTCCAGAAGCCGGACGGCGCCGTCGCCGCACGCGACAATTCCCTCGCCATCGCGCAACGTCCCCGCCTCGCCTGCGCCCGCGGCCGGGATGGCGCGCAGCACCTTCACGCGCTCGGGACCCTTGCCGAGATCGACCTCGAAGAACGCGCCGGGGAAGGGCGACAGCCCGTTGATCCGGTTGGCGACCTCAGCCGCCGGCCGGGACCAGTCGATCCGCGCCTCGTCGTTCGTGATCTTGTGGGCGTAGGCGATGCCGTCCTCCGGCTGCGGCGTGAAGGTCAGCGTGCCCGCGTCGAGACGGGCGAGGGCCTGCGCCATCAGATCGGCGCCGACCGGCATCAGCGCGTCGTGCAGCGCACCCGCCGTCATGCCCGGGGCGATCGGGAGCCGGGCCTCCAGGGCCACGGGGCCGGTATCGAGGCCCGCCTCCATCCGCATCACCCCGACGCCGCTCTCGGCATCGCCGGCCATGACGGCGCGCTGGATCGGCGCCGCGCCGCGCCAGCGCGGCAGCAATGAGCCGTGCAGGTTGAGGCAGCCGTGCTTCGGCGCGTCGAGGATCGCCTGCGGCAGGAGCATCCCGTAGGCCACGACGACGGCGACGTCGGCCTGGTGGGCCGCGAAGGTCTCGGCGGCTTCGGGCGTGCGGAGCGTCGCGGGCGTCAGGACCGGCACGCCGAGCGTGTCGGCCAGCGCGTGGACCGGCGAGGGGCGCAGGCTCATGCCGCGGCCGGCCCTGGAGGGCGCGCGGGTATAAACCGCGACGATTCCGTGCCCGTCCTGCGCGAGCCGGGCGAGCGTCGGCACCGCGAAGTCCGGCGTGCCCATGAAGACGACGCGCATGGCCGGCTCAGGCCGCGTCGCGCTTGGCCGCCTTGGTGAACTTCTTGATCACCCGGTCGCGCTTCAGCTTCGACAGGTGGTCGATGAACAGCACGCCGTTGAGATGGTCGATCTCGTGCTGGATGCAGGTCGAGAGCAGGCCGTCGGCCTCAATCTCCTGCTCCTGGCCGTCGAGGTCGCGGAACTTCACGCGCACCCGGTCCGGCCGCTCGACCTCGGCGTAGTAGTCGGGGATCGACAGGCAGCCCTCGTCGTAGACCCGCTTCTCCTCCGAGGACCAGACGATCTCGGGATTGATGAAGACCCGCGCGTCGCGGACGCCTTCCTCCTTCGACGTGTCGATCGTGACGATGCGCTTCGCCACGCCGATCTGGATTGCCGCGAGCCCGACGCCGGGGGCGTCGTACATCGTGTCGAACATGTCGGCGACGAGGGTGCGGATCTCGGCGGTGATCGGACCGACCGGTTCGGAACTCTGGCGCAGGACGGAATCGGGGAGGATGACGAGCGGGCGGATGGTCATGGCGGAAACCGGCAGGGAAGGCGCCGGGACGGGTCCGGGCTCAGCGTCGAATAGGATGCGGTCGTGGACCGGTCAAATACCGGCTCACGCCGGCTTCCCGCCCCTCAGAACGCCGTGCGGCTGCGGATTGCCGCCGACAGGGTGCCCTCGTCGAGATAGTCGAGCTCGCCGCCGACCGGCACGCCGTGGGCGAGCCGCGTGACCTTCACGCCGCAATGCCGGATCGACTCGGTCACGTAATGGGCGGTGGTCTGGCCGTCGACGGTGGCGTTGAGCGCCAGGATCACCTCGGTCACCTCGGGCGGGGCCACGCGCTCAACCAGACTTGCGAGGTTCAGGTGCTCCGGCCGCACGCCGTCGAGCGCCGAGAGGACGCCGCCGAGCACATGGTAGCGCGCCTTCACGGCGCCCGAGCGCTCCAGGGCCCAGAGATCGGACACGTCTTCGACCACCACGAGCGTCGTCGGGTCGCGCTCGGCATCGCGGCAGATCGTGCAGGGGTCGGAGGTATCGACGTTGCCGCAGCTCGTGCACACGATGATGCGGTCGGCCGCCACCCGCATGGCGTCGGCCAGCGGCCCGAGCAGAGTTTCGCGCTTCTTGATGAGCTGGAGGGCAGCCCGCCGCGCCGAGCGGGGTCCGAGGCCCGGCATGCGGGCGAGAAGCTGGATCAGGCGCTCGATCTCGGGGCCGGCGACGGCTTGGGGCATCGTGCCTCTTGGGCGAGGAGGGGCTTAAGGTCCGGACGGGCATAGACGCCGCCAAGCGGCGCGCAAGGGTTCAGGCACGCACCTCTGGTATATGGGTATTCCAGAGCCGCTCCGCCCGTACCGTTCTGCTGCACGACGTGCGAAACGGCTTACAGACTTGGGTTCCTGAGTCCACGACTGTGGTCTAACCTGTTTGTCCACATTGCGGGCCCCTGGAGGAGCCCATAATGACAGCGAAGCTTCGCCGCCTACTCGTTGCAGCGGCGGCAAGCAGCCGGGAAACGGAGATCCTGCGCGCGGCGGACCTGTACGACCGCGCGGACGTCTCCCGGTCGGATTCGGACGGCGGTCCCGTCCGGTTCAGTCGCGTCGACGGTCGAACAGGGGCCCGGGAGATACGATCTTGACCAACATCGGTGATCACAACGCGGCCCACGGCGCCGAGGCGGCCGGCTTCCGCGACCTCAAGGCCGTCCACTGGAACTTCGAGGCGCCGCGCCTCTACGAGGAGGCGCTGTCCCGCAAGGAGGCGCAACTCGCCCGCGGCGGCGCGATCGTCGCCACCACCGGCAGCCATACCGGCCGCTCGCCCAAGGACAAGTTCGTGGTCCGCGACGCCGGCACCGAGAACGAGGTCTGGTGGGACAACAACGGCGCGATCACGCCCGAGCAGTTCGAGACCCTGCGCCAGGACTTCCTGAAGCATGCCGAGGGCAAGGAGCTGTTTGCCCAGGACCTCTACGGCGGCGCCGATCCGGCCTACCGGGTCAAGGCGCGGGTGTTCACCGAGTTCGCGTGGCACTCGCTGTTCATCCGCAACCTGCTGATCCGGCCGGACCGCTCCGAGATCGCGTCCTACGTGCCGGATATGACGATCATCGACCTGCCGAGCTTCCAGGCGGATCCCGCCCGGCACGGTTGCCGGTCGAAGACGGTGATCGCCATCGATTTCTCGAAGAAGCTCGTGCTGATCGGCGGCTCCGCCTACGCGGGCGAGATGAAGAAGTCGGTCTTCACCTACCTGAACTACATCCTGCCCGGCCAGGGCGTGATGCCGATGCACTGCTCGGCCAACGCGGCGCTGGACGCCGAGGGCGGCTCGGCGATCTTCTTCGGCCTGTCGGGCACCGGCAAGACGACGCTGTCGAACGACAGCTCCCGCCAGCTGCTCGGCGATGACGAGCACGGCTGGTCGCATTCCGGCATCTTCAACTTCGAGGGCGGCTGCTACGCCAAGACCATCCGCCTCTCGCGCAACGCCGAGCCGGAGATCTACGCCACCACCGAGCGTTTCGGCACGGTGATGGAGAACGTGATCATCGATCCGGTCACCCGCGTGCCAGATTTCGACGACGCGTCGCTCACCGAGAACACCCGCTGCGCCTACCCGTTGGACTTCATCGCCAACGCGAGCGCCACGGGCCGGGCCGGGCATCCGAAGAACATCGTGATGCTCACCTGTGACGCCTTCGGGGTGATGCCGCCGATCGCCAAGCTCACCGGCGCCGAGGCGATGTACCACTTCCTCTCGGGCTACACCGCCAAGGTGGCCGGCACCGAGCGCGGCCTGACCGGGCCCGAGGCGACCTTCTCGACCTGTTTCGGCGCGCCGTTCATGCCGCGGCATCCGAGCACCTACGGCAACCTGCTGCGCGATCTGATCGCCAAGCACAGCGTCGATTGCTGGCTCGTCAACACCGGCTGGACCGGCGGCGGCGTCGGCACCGGCCGGCGCATGCCGATCCGCGTGACGCGCCGTCTGCTGAGCGCCGCCCTCGACGGCTCGCTGGCACAGGCCGAGTTCCGCCGTGATCCGTATTTCGGCTTCGCGGTGCCGGTCTCGGTTCCGGGCGTCGAGCCGCACATCCTGACCCCGGTGAAGACCTGGGCCAACAAGGGCGCCTTCGTGGAGACGGCGGCGCGCCTCGTGAAGATGTTCGATGACAACTTCAAGCGGTTCGAGGCCCATGTCGACGCCGACGTGCGCGCCGCCGGGCCGACCGCGCAGGCGATCGCAGCCTGACAATGAGATCGGGCGGCCCGACGGGCCGCCCGTGATCGCCCGATCGAAGGGGTCGCGCACGGGCCAGACAGCCCGTCATCCCGGGGCGCCGCAGGCGAGCCCGGAATCCAGACGCACCGGTGGTGTGCGTGTCTGGCAGGTCGGCGGGTCTGGATCCCGGACTCCGCTGCGCGGCCCCGGGATGACGGGGCGCGGAGATGATCGGCCCGCAGGCTGGAGACCCCTCCGCGTCGACAAGCCCTAGAACGGCAGCTTCATGCCCGGCGGCAGCGGCAGGCCCTTGGTCAGCTCGGCCATGCGCTCCTGCATGGTCGCCTCCGCCTTGCCGCGGGCGTCGTTGCAGGCGGCGACGATCAGATCCTCAAGGATCTCGCGCTCGTCCGCCACCATCAGAGACGGGTCGATGCTGACGCCCTTCATCTGGCCCTTGGCGGTCATCGTGACCCGAACGGAGCCGCCGCCCGAGGCGCCGGTGACCTCGATCCCGTCCATCTCGGTTTGCAGGTTGGCCATCTTCTCCTGCATGGCCTGGGCCTGCTTCATGATGCCCATCAGGTCGCGCATGCGGCTTTCTTCCCGTTACCTTGTCGTTGTGTGATCTGGGGATGCCGGCCGCCGCCCGCCATGGGCGGACGGGCCGAGGCCTCAGGCTTCGTCGTCCTCGACCTCGTCCACCGGTGCGGCGTCTCCCGCCCCGAGGATCTCCTGCTCGGCCGAGGGGAGAGCCTCGGGCGCAGTCTCGCGCACGTCGACGATTTCGGCTCCAGGAAAGCGGGTGAGCACTTCGCGCACGAACGGATCGGCGGCCGCGTTCTCCCGGCGGGTTTCGGTGGCGGCACGGGCCGCGGCATCGCGTGTCGGCGCACCTTCCTCCTTCGAGAGGGCGACGACCCAGCGCCGTCCGGTCCAACGCTCAATGGCGGCTGCGAGGTCGGTGGCGAGGCTCGGACGCCCGCCGGACGCGAGCCGGAACTCGATGCGGCCCTCCTCGAATCGCACGAGGTGGATGTCCCGCTCCAGCGCCGTGCGGAGCAGGATGTCCCGGTTGGCATCGGCCAGCGCGATCAGATCCTCGAAACGGCCGAGACGCGGCGTCGGCGGCGCCACGGCTGCCGGCCGCGGGGCCACGACGGCCATCGCCGTCGGCACGGCCGCGGGAATGGGCTGTGCCAGTTCGGTTCGGGGTGAAGCCGCGAGAGCCGCAGAGCCGCCGCCGCGCAGATCGGGGATCGGTGGCAGAGGCGGACGTCCCGACGGCGCAGGCGGATCGTCCTGTGGTGCGGCGGCCGCCTCGGCCTTCAGCTGCCGCAGGGCCTCGTCCGGCGTGGGCAGGTCTGCCGCGTAGGCGAGGCGCACGATCGCCATCTCGGCCGCCGCGAGCGGGCGCGGGGCGGCCTGTACCTCCGGGATGGCCTTGAGCAGGATCTGCCACGCCCGCGACAGCGCACGGATCGAGAGCTTCTCGGCAAACTCGGCGCCGCGGACGCGCTCGGTCTCGCTCAGCGTCGGATCCGACGCGGTCTCCGGCACGGCCTTGAGCCGGGTGACGAGATGGGTGAAGGCGGCGAGATCCGAGAGGACGACCGACGGGTCGGCGCCGGAATCGTACTGCGCCCGCAACTCCGCGAAGGCGGCCGGGACCGACCCGCGCATCACAGCCTCGAACAGGTCGAGGATCCGGGCGCGATCGGCGAGGCCCAGCATGTCGCGCACGCTCTGCGCGGTGATCGTGCCGGCGCCGTGGGCGATCGCCTGATCCAGCAGCGAGAGCGCGTCGCGCACCGAGCCCTCCGCGGCGCGCACGATCGCGCCCAGGGCCTCGTCCTCGACGGAGACGCCCTCGGCCGCGCAGACCTTGGCGAGATGGGCGTGCAGCGTCGGCGCCTCAACCCGGCGCAGGTCGAAGCGCTGGCAGCGGGACAGGATCGTCACCGGCACCTTGCGGATCTCGGTGGTGGCGAAGACGAACTTGGCGTGCGGCGGCGGCTCCTCGAGCGTCTTCAGGAAGGCATTGAACGCCTTCTCGGAGAGCATGTGGACCTCGTCGACGATGTAGACCTTGTAGCGCGCCGAGACCGGCCCGTAGCGGATGCCGTCGATGATCGCCCGGACGTCGTCGATGCCGGTATGCGAGGCGGCATCCATCTCCAGCACGTCCATGTGCCGGGATTCCATGATCGCCGCGCAGTGGAGGCCGAGTTCCGGCATCGCCACGGTCGGGCCGGTATCCGGCTGGCCGGCGCGGGCGTAGTTGAGGCCGCGGGCGAGAATGCGCGCCGTCGTGGTCTTGCCGACCCCGCGGACGCCGGTGAGCATCCAGGCCTGCGGAATGCGGTTGGCCGCGAACCCGTTGGCCAGAGTCCGGACCATCGCGTCCTGGCCGATCAGGTCGCCGAAATTGGTGGGGCGGTATTTTCGCGCGAGCACCCGATAGGGCGTCGCCGCGGCTGCGGGCGCTGGAAACCCGGGCAGGCCCGGCTCGTCGTCAGGCGTGCCGGTCGAAGCGTCCATGCCGTGTCAGAATCGGGCTGCCGCGCGCAGGGAATGAGGTGGGAGGCTGGACGAAGACCCGCTCGGTCTCGTTAGGGCTGCTTCCTTCCGGACCTGACCCGGTTGGCGAGTGAAACGTCCCTCGCCAACCCCCCGCCGGCTATATGGCCGGGCCTCGGCCCGAACGCAAGCGCTGCCTCTACGCCGCCTACTCGGCCTTGCGCTTCACGATCGCCAGGGTCTTGGGATTGAGCTTCAGGTCGAACTGCTTGCCGCTGGCGTCGATCGCGTCATCCACCTCGATCATGCCGTCGTCCAGCTCGATCTCCTTCCACTTGGTGAAGCCTTCCTGCTTCAGCATGGCCTCGACCTTGGCCTGCTGGTCGGGCGGAAGCTTCTCATCGGCTTGGGCCGCGGTTGCGAGGCCGAGAGCGAAGGTCAGCGCGAGAAGTGGCGTGGCGAGGCGCAAGGCAGTCTCCAATCCATCACGAGTTGTCGGCTGTGAACAGGAATGCAGCAGAGGGGTTCCCTCGCGCTGTGGATCCTCTTGAGTCCCCTACAATTCTCCCGCAGATCTGGGACGCCCAAGCCTGCGGCGTCGAGGATTCTTCACCTATGGTCACGCGCGTCGCCACCGTCGCCTTCGAGGGCATCGAGGCGCGCGCGGTCGACGTGCAGGTCCAGATCATCCCGGGCTCGGTGGTGTTCACGGTGGTGGGTCTGCCCGACAAGGCAGTGGCCGAGTCCCGCGAGCGGGTGCGCGGCGCTCTGATCGCCTCGGGGTTGGCGCTTCCGGCCAAGCGCATCACCGTCAATCTCGCCCCCGCGGATCTGCCCAAGGAGGGCTCGCATTACGACCTGCCGATCGCGCTGGGCGTCATGGCGGCGATCGGCGCGATTCCGGCGGATGCTCTCGCCGGCTACTGCGTCCTGGGCGAGCTCGCCCTCGACGGCAGCATCACCGCGGTGAACGGCGTGCTGCCGGCCGCCATCGCGGCGGGCGCGCGCGGCCTCGGCCTGATCTGCCCGGCTTCGACCGGGCCGGAGGCGGCCTGGGCCGGCGGCGACCTCGACGTGCTCGCCCCGCGCTCGTTGATCCAGCTCGCCAATCACTTCAAGGGCAGCCAGGTCATGGCGCGCCCGGAGGCCTCGGTGGCCGGTCTCGCGGGACCCTTGCCGGACCTGATCGACATCAAGGGACAGGAGGGGGCCAAGCGCGCCCTCGAGATCGCCGCCGCGGGCGGCCACAATCTGCTGATGAACGGGCCGCCCGGCTCGGGCAAGTCGATGCTCGCCGCCCGGCTGCCCTCGATCCTGCCGCCCCTCGGCCCCCGCGAGCTGCTCGACATCTCCATGGTCCAGTCGGTCGCGGGCGAATTGAAGGACGGCGCGCTCTCGAACCGCCGACCGTTTCGACAGCCCCACCATTCCGCCTCGATGGCCGCGCTGGTCGGCGGCGGGCTCGGCGCGCGCCCGGGCGAGGTCTCCCTCGCCCATGGCGGCGTGCTTTTCCTGGACGAGCTTCCCGAATTCGCCCCGCAGGTCCTCGACAGCCTGCGTCAGCCCATGGAGACCGGCGAGGTGATGATCGCCCGCGCCAATCACCGGGTTACCTATCCGGCCCGGTTCCAGCTTGTGGCGGCCATGAATCCGTGCCGCTGCGGCCAGGGGTTGGAGCCGGGCTGCGCCTGCCGGCGGGGCCCGAACGACCGCTGCATGGCGCAGTATCAGGCGCGGATCTCGGGCCCGCTGCTCGACCGGATCGACCTGCGCATCGAGGTCCCGGCAGTGACGGCGGCCGACTTGATCCTGTCGCCGCCCGCGGAAGGGTCGCCCGAGGCCGCCGCCCGGGTTGCTGCGGCGCGCGCCCTGCAAAGTGCCCGCTATGCCGGCCGGGGTTTGTCGCCCGCCACCACCAACGCCACCTGCCCGGCGAACCTGATCGAAGAGGTCGCCGGCCCCGATGCCGACGGGACAGCGCTGATCCGGCAGGCGGCCGAGAGCATGCGGCTCTCCGCCCGCGGCTTCCATCGCACGTTGCGTGTCGCCCGGACGCTCGCCGATCTCGACGGCGAGACGCAGGTCCGTCGGCTGCATCTGGCCGAGGCCCTCTCGTATCGCGGCCGCGGCGACGGCACGGCGGTCGCGGCTTGAGTACGGCCCCCAGCAATCCGGGTTCGGACCTGGCCGTATCGATCGGCCAGCACAGCACCGCCGGCCACAAGGACGCCAATCAGGATTTCCACGGCGCCCTCGTGCCGCAGCAGCCGGAGCTCGGCCTGAAAGGCATCGCCGTGGCGCTGGCCGACGGGATCAGCAGCAGCGCGGCGGGGGCTGCGGCCAGCGAGACCGCGATCAAGAGTTTCCTCAGCGACTACTATGCGACCCCCGATACGTGGTCGGTGAAAAACTCGGCGCAGAAGGTGATCGCGGCGGCCAATTCCTGGCTCCACGCCCAGACCCGGCGCGGCCTCGATCCGAACGATGCCGACCGTGGCTACGTCACGACCTTCGATGTCCTGATCCTGAAGTCGCGCACCGCGCATCTCTTCCACGCCGGCGATGCCCGGATCTGGCGTCTGGCGGGACGATCCCTCGAGCAGCTCACCGAGGACCACCGCGTCATCGTCTCCGCGGCGGAATCCTATCTCGGTCGCGCTCTGGGCGTGAACGGCCGAGTCGAGATCGATTACCACACGCTCAGCATCGACGTGGGCGACACCTTCGTGCTCACCACGGACGGCGTGCACGAGCATGTCACGCCGCGCGATATGGTCTCGGCGATCGCGTCGGCGGAGAACCTCGATGCGGCCGCTGGGGCCATCGTCGAGGCGGCTCTCGCCGCCGGCAGCACGGATAACCTGACGATCCAGATCGTTCGGGTCGATTCGGTGCCGGCGGGTGAAGCCGTCGATCTCCTCGAGGATGTTCAGGGTCTCGACCCGGCGCCCCTGCTCGACCCGCCTGCCGAGTTCGACGGCTACCGCCTCCTGCGCACGCTCCATTCCGGTCCCCGGAGCCGCGTCTACCTCGCGACGGATCTGGAGACCGGGGCACGTGTCGCCCTGAAGGTCCTGTCGCTGGATCTGCGCGACGATCCCGCCCAGCGCAAACGGTTCGTCATGGAGGAGTGGATCGCCCGCCGGATCGACAATCCGCACGTCCTCCAGGCCCATCCGCAGAACCGGCGCCGCAGTCACCTCTACACGGTGATGCGCTACGTCCAGGGTCAGACCCTGACGCAGTGGATGCGCGATCACGCCGCGCCCGAGCTCGAAGCCGTGCGGAGCCTCGTCGAGCAGCTCGCGAAGGGCGTCCAGGCTTTTCACCGGCGGGAGATGGTCCATCAGGACCTGCGGCCCGACAACGTCCTGATCGACGCCTCGGGGACCGTTCAGGTCATCGACTTCGGTGCCACGAAGGTTGCCGGCGTCGTCGAGGGCGATCCGCGGATCGACCCGGCCGAGATCCTCGGCACGGTGCAGTACACGGCGCCGGAATGCTTCCTGGGCGTGCCGTCAACGGCCGGGTCCGACGTGTTCGCGGTCGGCGTCATGGCCTACCAGATGCTGACCGGCCGGCTTCCCTACGGCGATGCGGTGCCCCGGGCGCGTACGCCGGCGGCGCAGCGCCGGCTCCGCTACGTCTCGGCCCTGACGACGCGCCCGCTGCTGCCGGTCTGGGTCGATGGCGCTCTGCGGAAGGCCGTTCATCCGAATCCGGCCCGGCGCTATCAGGCCCTCTCGGAGTTCATCCAGGATCTCAGGTATCCCAACCCGGGCTTCTTGGACGGGAGACGGACATCGTTGCTGGAGCGGGATCCGCTGCTGTTCTGGCGACTTCTGTCGCTGACGCTGGGGATCGTGGCCCTGATCCTCGCCGGCATCCTCGTCGCCCATCCGCCTCGGTGAGGAGCCGCCTCCTCAGGCGTCCAGTTCGGGATAGCGGCGAAAGATGCCGTCCTCGTTGAACGGGATCCGCCTCTCGCTGGCAAGATAGGCGGCGATCCGCGGTCGCTGCGCCACGGACTCGTGGAGGCGCACGACCCGGGGTGTGTCGCGCAAGGCCGCGCCCGCCGACTTCGGGAAGGCGTAGCGCAGTCCCTCGACGAGCTGGAACAGCGACAGATCCGCGTAGGACAGATCGGAGCCGACCAGCCCGCCGCCATTATTGGCCTCAAGCACGCGCTCGAAATAGCGGAGGAACTTGGGAATGCGTTCCGCGCGGAAACCCTTGGCCCGGCGCAGGGCTTCGGGTTTCTGCTCGGCGTAGTACAGGCCGACCCCGAGCGGATGGTGGGTATCGTGCGCCTCGTCCACGGCGTCCGCGATGGTGAGCTGAAGCTGGTGCGTCCAGATCCGGTCGCGCTCCGACGCGCCGACGAGGCCGAGACGCGGGCCGAGATAGAGCAGGATCGCGGCCGTCTGAGCCACGACCACGTCCCCGTCGCGCAGGAACGGCGGTGCGAACGGCGGCCGCGCGTTCGCCGGATCGGAAAGGCGGCCGAGCATCGGTTCGATGCCGCCGGCCTCGTCGTCCTGCCGGGCGACATCGACGTAGTCGACCCCAGCGTCTTCCAGGGCGAGGCGGACGAACTCGCCGCGCCCCTGGATCATCGGCCAATAATGAAGCTCGTAGGCCACAGCCGCCTCCTCGCAGGCGAAGACGGTACCCGAAGAGGCCGTTCCCGCGTCAGTTGCCGGCCGCGGCGTCCTCGGCGGCCGCCTTCTCGGCGGGCGGCTCGGCACTGGCCACGGCCTTGTGGGCCAGCATCGGCTGGAGCCGCTCGGCGAGCTGCTGATCGAGATGCTTGGCGTAGGCGCCCTTGAAGTAACGCTCCCCGGTCTTCGCACCGTAGAGCCGATCATGGGCCTTGATCATTGCGGCGACTTCGGGACGGCAGAGGAAGCCCGTGATGCCGACGGCCTCGTACCAGTGGCCCGCCCGCGCCTCGGCGGTCGCCTTCGGGTTCGACAGCACCGTATCGGCGAAGCACTCGGTGGCGGCCTGCCGCAGCGGCGCCAGCACCTTCTCGGCCTCCGCCGCGTTCACCGCCGGAGCCGCGGGCTGCCGGTGCGGGCGCGCCTGCGCCGTCGAGACGAGAGCGAGGACGGTGAGGGAGGCGAGGATCGAAGACTTCATGCGGGCGGCCTCGTCGGGTATCCGAACCACGTTCAGCATTCCCTCATGATTGCGTCGGGAACGGGGCTGATCGGTCTTTCGGCGTGCCCGATTCCGGGCAAGATCCAGACCGTTTTGCGACGGCTTCCGACCGGAGCTCAGCCCCGGCGTTCGGCATTCCAGCGGCCCCGGCATTCAAGGGATCCGGAGGCGACCCAGGTCCCGGCGCCGAACCCGCTCGCGCCGAGGCGTCCGTTGACGACGGCCGTGGCCATACCGTTCGAGATCGAGCCCCGGACAGCGCCGTTTCCGGCGACGCTCCCCTGAACCGTGAAGGCGGCGCCGATGAAGCGGGCCCGGCCGTGCTCGATTCGGATCGGGTAGCGGTAGGCCCGGTCGCACGTGCCCGCCTCGGTGATGATCTCGACGCTCCACGTGCCGTCGAACCGGTCCAGAACCGGCGGCCTGCGCGACGCGGCCGCGGCGGGAACCGTACAGGCGACAAGCAGGGCGGCGGCAATCAGGTGCGTCATGCGGCTCCGGTCCGGGGGGATCACGCGATCCGGTGACGGATCAGGTCGCCGGCTGCGGGGTCGGCGCGCGCATCGCTGTGCGCAGCGCCGCATTCAGCAGGGCGAGGAGGTCGCAGCCGGCATGCAGGAAGGCGTCAACGCCCGCCTGCTTCAGCGGCTCGGTGAGATCCGCGGGCTTGCCGGCGAGGTACACCGTGCCGGCACCGGCCCGGGCCAGCGCCTCAGCGGCCGCGACGGCGCGCTCCGCGTAGATCGCGTCGGTGGAGCAGATGCAGGCGAGCACGGCCCCGGACTCCCGGAAGGCGGCCGCGAGCGCGTCCGCGTCCGTGAATCCGTCGTTCGACAGGGCTTCGATGCCGCCCGCCGCGAAGGCGTTGGCCGCGAAGGTCGCCCGGGCATTGAAGGCGGCCACCGCGCCGAGGTTGGCGAGGAAGACCGCCGGCCGGCGCCCGGTCTTGGCGAGAAAGGCGTCGGAGGCGTCGCGCAATGCCTCGTAAGGTTCGGCGAGGCGCTGGAAGGGCAGGGCGTCGCAGGCGACCGCCGCGCCCGATCCGAAATTCGATCCCCGCGGCGCGCTGATTGGCGCCACGTCGAGCACGGTGACGGGCTTCTCGGCGAGGTTCGGAAACTCGCTGGCCCCCGTCAGCGCCTCACGCCGGGTCGCGACCGCCTTTGACCGTGCCTCTCGGGTGAGCTCGATCCGCCGTTGCAGCTTGCCGACGCTCAGCGAGGCGACGATCCCGCCCTCGGCCTCGATCGTCTGGAACGCCGCCCAGCCGGCCTCGGCGATCTGGGCGGTGAGCGCCTCGAAGCCGCCGGCGCCCGCCGCCGGATCGCTGACCCGCGCGAGGTGTGATTCCTCGATCAGGACGATCTGACTGTTGCGGCCCACACGCCGGGCGAAGGCATCGGGCAAGCCCAGAGCCTGCGTGTAGGGCAAGACCGCCACGCTGTCGGCCCCGCCCATCCCGGCCGCCGCCGCAGCCATGCCGGTGCGCAGGATGTTCACGAACGGATCGCGCTTCGTCATCATCCGCCATGCGGTCTCGGCGTGGACCCGGAGCGGCTTCGGATCGAGGCCGCAGGCCTGCTCGACCCGTGCCCAGAGGCGCCGCACGGCGCGGAACTTCGCGACCGTGACGAACTCGTCGGCATCGGCCGCCAGCAGCACCGCGATGCGGTCGCGGGCGCTGTCGAGGTCGTGGCCGGCGGCTTCCTGCGCGCGCAAGTAGGCGACGGCGGTCGCCAGCACGGCGCCGAGCTCGGCCGCTTCTCCGGCTCCGGCCTCGTGGTAGGGCCGTCCGTCGGCCAGGAAGGCCCGCCCGCGGAAACCCGCGGCGCCCAGCTCCGCGACGGTCTCGGCGAGGCGCGGCGCGATCTCGCTCCAGACGGCGCCGAGACTGCCGGTGGCGGCCAGGACGCCGACCGGGTCGATGCCGAGATCGAGATCGTAGGTGGCGAGATCCTCGCCCCGACGCTCCGCCAGGGCCTTCACGAGGCGAGCAACTTCGAGCCCCTGGCCGCCGGCATCGACGCGCAAGGCGATCAGCGGCAGCATCACGCCCTTGAGGACCGCGTCGAGGTCCTCGACGGTCGCGGCGGTCAGGCCGTAGCCCCGGGCGGCGGGCGCACCCGCGAAGGCCAGGACGAGGGCGTCGGCCCCGCCCTCGAGGTCGGTCATCGCCAGCGCGTTGGCGGCGGCGATGTCCGGATGATCGACGCGCTGCGCGATCCGCCACGGGCCCGGCTCGCGGACCGGCTGCGCTGCCGGCTCGGCCGGTCCGTAGAGCGGCTCGATCCGCAGGCCGTCTGCCGTCCGTGACACGAGCCGCTTCTCGAAATCGGCGCCCTTCAGGACACCCTCGACGAGGCCGAGCCAGCGCGCCCGGTCGGCGGGCTCGAAGAGGTCGGCGAGCGGTGTGTCTTCCATCGGAGCGTCCCAGGGCGCGGCGTCTGCTGCGCCGCTTTCATGGGATTGCCTCGCATGCCGTTCCGCCGGAGGCAATCGCCCGAAGGTTTAGGAAACCTCAAGCCGCGGATGACCGAATTTTGATCGAGCGCCGCCGAGAAGGCCTGCGGGTCAGCCGAAGATGATCAGCCCCGCGAAGCCGAGCGCGCCGACGATGATCCGCCACCACGCGAACAGCCAGAAGCCGTGCCGGGACACGTAGTCGAGCAGCACGCGCACCACGAACAGCGCCGAGATGAACGACACGATGAAGCCGATCACGATCAGGCCGACATCGTTGCTCGACAGGTATTTGTAGTTGTCGAGCAGATCCTTGGCGAAGGCACCCGCCATGGTCGGCATCGCCAGGTAGAAGGAGAACTCGGTGGCCGAGCGCTTGTCGGCGCCCATCAGCATCGCTCCCACGATCGTGGCGCCCGAACGCGACACGCCGGGGATCATCGCAAGGCACTGGAAGATGCCGATCTTCAGGTCCATCGGTAGCGAGAAATCGTAGACGTCGGTCTTCTTCACCCGCAGATCGGTGTCGTCGATGACGAGCAGCACCAAGCCGCCCGCCACCAGGGTCGCGCAGACGATCCACGGGTTGAACAGGTACGCCTTGATCATCTTCGAGAAGATGCCGCCGATGATCGCCGCCGGCAGGAAGGCCACCAGGATGCCGAGAACGAAGCGGCGCGCCTTCGGATCGTTGGGAAGGGCGGTGGCGATGCCCAGCAGGCGGCGGAAATAGACCGCCAGGATGGCCAGGATCGCGCCGAGCTGGATCAGCACCTCGAAGGTGTTGTTGGGCGAGTGGAAGCCGATGAAGTGGCCGACGAGCAGCTGGTGGCCGGTGGAGGAGACCGGGATGAACTCGGTCGCGCCCTCAACCAGGGCGAGCAGGACTGCCTTGCCGATGCTTGCCGGATCCATCGCGAAGCCTTGTGCCGCGGGCACGCGTCGACCCGTGCCGGGCTCGCCGCGAACCACCTGAATAGTTGTGCCGGTGGCTTCGCCGATCAGGGTTGACGGGCGGTTACCGGAGCCGGCTGCGCGTGTTAAGGGCTCGGCAACGGTCGGGCAATAACGCTCGGTCCGAAGTCCTGCGCGCCGAAGATCTGCGTTTCAGGACCCTCGACGAGCGCGGGACCGGCCGCGCTGGCAGACCGAACGTCCCGCACGGCCTCGATGGCGACCCTCTACCACTTCCCCTTCTGCGCGAATTCCCGGTTCATCCGTCTCGTGCTCGCCGAGATGGGCATGGAGCCGACGCTGTTCGAGGAACGGCCCTGGGAGCGGCGCGACGATTTCCTGCTGATCAATCCGGCGGGCGTGACGCCCGTGCTGCTGGAGCAGACCGGTCTGGTCATCCCCGGTGCCGGCGTCATCGCGGAGTATCTCGACGAGACCCGCGGTCTCGGTCTGTCGGGGCGGCGGATGCTGCCGGAGGATACCGTCGAGCGCGTCGAGGTGCGGCGCCTGCTCGACTGGTTCCTGGTCAAGTTCGATTCCGAGGTGACGGCCTATCTCGTGAACGAGAAGATCTCGAAGCGCTTCATGTCGGCCCACGAGGGCGGCGGCCCGCCGGACATGAACGCGATTCGCGCAGCGCGCAGCAACGTGCGCTACCACCTCAAGTACATCGGCTACCTGATTGCGCGCCGCCGCTGGATAGCCGGCGACAACCTGACCTATGCCGATCTCGCTGCGGCTGCCCATCTCTCGTGCGTCGACTATCTGGGCGACGTGCCCTGGGACGAGGACGAGATGGCGCGAAACTGGTATGCGCGGATCAAGTCGCGGCCCTCGTTCCGCGGCCTGCTCGCCGACCGTGTGCCCGGCATGGCGCCGGCCGCCCATTACGCGGATCTGGATTTCTGAGCCACCGACGGACCTATTTCGGCGCCGATCTGCGCCGCCTCGTCGAGACCCGGGCCCGGGCGCTCGGCTTCTGCGGCCTGCGTGTCACCCGTCCGGACCGTCTACCGGATCTGCCGAGCCGTCTCTCGACGTGGCTCGCCGAAGGCGCGCACGGCACCATGGACTGGATGGCGGAGCGGGCGGATCAGCGCGCCCGGCCGACCGGCCTGTGGCCCGGCCTGCGCAGCATCCTGGTTCTGGCGATGAGCTATCGGCCGGACGACGATCCGCTGGCGCTGACGGCGAGGACGGACCGCGGCGCGGTCGCGGCTTATGCGCAACGCCGGGATTATCACGAGGTTTTGAAGGGCCGGCTCAAGGAACTCGGCGGCTACCTGTCGGCGAAGGGCGACGTGCGGGTGAAGGTGTTCTGCGACACCGCTCCGGTGATGGAGAAGACGCTGGCCGAGGCCGCCGGGCTCGGCTGGCAGGGCAAGCACACGGTGCTGATCTCCCGCGAGCACGGCAACTGGCTGCTCCTCGGAGCGATCTATACCAGCGCGGAATTCGAGCCCGACCCACCCGGGCGCGATCATTGCGGCTCCTGCCGGGCCTGCCTCGACATCTGCCCGACCGATGCGTTCCCGGCGCCCTACCGCCTCGATGCCCGGCGCTGCATCTCCTACCTGACCATCGAGCATCGCGGCCCGATCCCCGAGGCGTTCCGGCCCGCGATCGGCAATCGCGTGTTCGGCTGCGACGACTGCCTCGCGGTCTGCCCCTGGAACAAGTTCGCTCGCACGGCCGCGGAGAACCGGCTGGCCGCCCGGGCGGATCTGGCGGCGCCCGCCCTGAAAGATCTCGCGGCTCTGGACGATGCGGCGTTCCGCAGGTTCTTCGCCGGCACGCCCGTGAAACGCACGGGCCGCGACCGCTTCCTGCGCAACGTGATGATCGCGATCGGCAATTCCGGCGATCCGGATCTGGCCGAGACGGCCATGGCCCGGCTCGCGGATGCGTCGCCGCTGGTGCGCGGCATGGCGGTCTGGGCATGCGGCCGGCTTCTCGGGCAAGAGGCGGTCGAATCCCTCTATCGTAGGTTCGGCGTCGGAGAGACCGACGTGCATGTCCGCGACGAGTGGCGGGCTTCCGGCTTGACGGGAGCGGGGGTGGGCGAGACATCCGCCGCATGAATCTCTTCGTCTTCGGGCTCGGCTTCACCGGCCGCCGTTTCGCCGAGCGCGCGCGCGACCGGTTCGCGATCGTGCGCGCCACGGTCACCGAGATGGCGTCCGCCGACCGCATCGCGGCGGAGACCGGCTTCACCATGCGCGCCTTCGGCCCGGAAGCTGACGACCCCCGGATCGCCGACGACCTCGCCGACACCGACGCGCTCCTGGTATCGGCACCGCCGGGCGAGGAGGGCGACCCGGTCCTCGCCCGCTACGAGGCGACGGTCCGGGCCAGCCGGATCGGCTGGATCGGCTATCTCTCGACCATCGGGGTCTACGGCGACCAGGGCGGGGCCTGGATCGACGAGACCACGCCGGCCGCGCCGCGCAGTGCCCGGTCGCGGATCCGCCTGGATGCGGAGGCGGCGTGGCTCAAGCTCGGCGCCGAGACCGGCAAGGCCGTGCAGGTCTTCCGGCTGTCGGGCATCTACGGGCCGGGCCGCAACCCGATCGTCAAGCTGCGGGAGGGCCGCTCCCAGCGCATCGTCAAGGCCGGTCAGGTCTTCAACCGGATCCACGTGGACGACATCGCCACGACGCTGCTCGCCTCCATCGACCGGCCGCGCGCCGGAGCGATCTACAACGTCACCGACGACGAGCCGGCCGCGCCGCAGACGGTCACCGAGCACGCCGCCGCCCTTACCGGATTGCCGCTGCCGCCCGAGATCGATTTCGAGACCGCCGACCTGTCGCCGATGGCGCGCAGCTTCTACGGCGAGAACAAGCGTGTCCGGAACGCGCTGATCCGCGATGAGCTCGGTGTGACGCTCGCCCACCCGACCTACCGTGAGGGGCTGGCGTCCCTGAAGGACCGGCCCTGATCAGGCTTCGAGGTGGCGCGTCCGGACGAGGCGGCGAAGCAGGCCGCCGCGGGGCCCGACCATCATCGAGGCGACATACAGCGCCCCGGCCGCCAGCACGATGGCCGGACCGCTCGGCAAATCGAAGTGATAGGACATGCTGAGCCCCGAGATGCTCGCCGTCGCGGCGATCAGCATCGAGACCGGAATGAGACCGCCGAGGTCGCGGGCCCAGAACCGCGCGGCGACCGCAGGAAGCAGCATCAGCCCGACCGCCAGTAGGGTGCCCAGCGCCTGGAAGCCGCCGACGAGGTTCACGACCACCAGAGCCAGGAAGGCGAGATGCACCGGGCCGCCGCTGCGGCTCACCGTGCGCAGGAACAGCGGGTCGACGCATTCCATGACCAGCGGCCGGTAGTTCAGCGCGAGCGCCAGGAGGGTGAGCGTGCTGATGCCGCCGAGGAGCCATAACGCGGCATCATCCAGCGCCAGGACCGAGCCGAAGAGGAAGTGCATCAGGTCGATCTGCGAACCGCGCAGGGAGACCAGCAGCACGCCGGCCGCCAGCGAGATGAGGTAGAAGGCCGCCAGATTGGCATCCTCGCGCACCACCGTGGCGCGGGTCACGGCGCCGGCGAGCAGCGCCACCGCAAGGCCGGCGACAAGGCCGCCGAGGGTCATGGCCGGCAGCGACAGGCCGGCGACCAGGAAGCCGGCTGCCGCGCCCGGCAGGATGGCGTGGCTCATCGCGTCGCTCATCAGGCTCATCCGGCGCAGGGTCAGGAACACC
This sequence comes from Methylobacterium sp. FW102-HT35C08, assembly GCF_058790235.1. Lineage (NCBI taxonomy): Bacteria > Pseudomonadati > Pseudomonadota > Alphaproteobacteria > Hyphomicrobiales > Methylobacteriaceae > Methylobacterium > Methylobacterium sp. FW102-HT35C08. The sequence continues at coordinate 6,200,459 of NZ_JBYTCL010000002.1, forward strand.
CCGACCGGCGGCGCCGATACCGACAGCGCCAGGCAGCCGGCCAGCGCCCGGCGCATGAAGCCGAACTCGACGAACGGCGCCAGGAATGTCCCGAACGGATCGATCACGCGGCGTCCTCGTGATGACCGTGTGCGCCTGGGCCATGCGCAGCGTGGTCATGCGCGTGCGCATGGTCGTGCGCGCCTGCGGCTTGCGGGCCGGCGCAGACCGGCGCGCCCTCGTCCCAGGCCTCGGAGAGATTGCGCGCGCGTGCCAGGTTCTCCTGCGTCAGCACCCGTGCGGTCGGCCCCCAGGCCACCGGCTCCCGCGCGAGGAGCAACGTGGACGGGAAATGCGCCCGCACCTGTGTGAGGTCGTGCAGGGCAGCGATCACCGTACGGCCCTCGGCGTGCCAAGCCGCGACCAGCGCGAGGAGATCGTCGACCGTCCGGGCGTCGATGCCGGTGAACGGCTCGTCGAGGAGCACCACGGGACAATCCTGCAGGATGAGCCGGGCGAACAGGGCGCGTCGGAACTGGCCACCGGACAGCGTGCCGATCGGCCGCGCCTCGAACCCTTCGAGACCGACCGCCGAGAGGGCCGCCTCGATCGCCCGGCTATTCCGGCGGAGGCTCCGCCAGGCGCCGGACCGTCGCCAGAGCCCCATGCCGGCAAGGTCCATGACGCTGAGCGGAAAGCTCCGGTCGATCTCGTCCGCCTGCGGCATGTAGGCGAGGGCGCCCGCGCGCTCGATACGCCCTTCCAGACAGCGGATTTCCCCGGCCATGCCCTTCAACAGGGTCGATTTGCCGGCCCCGTTCGGCCCGACCAGCGCGAGCAGATCCCCGGCCCGGACCGTCCCATCGAGATGGTGGACCGCCGGATGCCGGTCGTAGCCAAGGGTCAGGCCGACAAGCCGGATCGGGGCCGGCTGCTGCCGCGAAACACTCATGCCGTGAGCGCCCAGGCGATCGTCAGCCACACGAAGGCCGAGAGAGCTCCGGCAAGCGCCAGGCGCAGCCCGATCCCGCTCTGAAACAGGGATCGCCGGGCCGCGTGTCTCGGGCTGGGAGTGATCGGCAAGGCGTCCTCGTCGCGCGCTCGGGCCGGCGCGGGGACCGTGCAGGGCTACTGGTGCGGTCCAGGGTGGCGGTGATACACTGTAACAAACCCGCGGGACAACCTGCGGATCAGTCCACTGGAGCCATCATGCACCGTCACGAGGGTCACGACGCGTGCCATGCCGGCGCGGGTGACATGCTCGCGCGGGCGGAAGCCCTCTGTCGCGAGCGCGGGCTGCAATTCACGCCGTTGCGCCGCGACGTGCTGGAGGCCGTGGCCGAATCCGGCAAGGCGCAGGGCGCGTACGACATCGCCGAGCGCCTCAGCGCACCGGGCAGGCGCGTGGCACCCGTCTCGGTCTATCGCGCGCTCGATTTTCTCATGGAGCAGGGGCTGGTCCATCGGATCGCCAGCCGCAACGCCTTCATCCCCTGCGCGCATGGCCATGCGCCGGGGGAGGGGGTTATCTTCCTGATTTGCCGCACCTGCGGCGGCGTCGACGAGACCTCGTCGGAGGAAGTCGAGGGTGGCCTCGGGCGCACGCTGAAGCGGGCCGGATTCACGCCCACGCACAGCATCCTTGAGGTCGAAGGCGATTGCGACGCCTGCAGCCAGGGGAAGCATGCGTCCTGACGCCAACGGATCCCGGCGCCATCGCCGCGACAACGCCGCGCGGGTCGTGCGATGCCAAGCGCGCGGCGCGGTCTCAGCAGCCCGTCAGAACGCGTTCCGATAGGCGCGGCGGGACACGATGGTCTGGACCATGATCTGGATGTCGAACCAGATCGACCAATTGTCGATATAGTGGAGGTCGCAGGCGACACGCCGCTCCATGTCGAGGTCGGTGAGCGTCTCGCCGCGGAAGCCGTTGACCTGCGCCCAGCCAGTGATCCCGGGCCGAACGTTGTGGCGACGGGCGTAGAGCGCGATCCGCCGCTCGAAGCTGCGATCGTGGGCGAGCGCGTGGGGCCGGGGGCCGACCAACGACATCTCGCCCCGCAGGACGTTGATCAGCTGGGGTAGCTCGTCGAGGTTGGTCCGCCGCAGGAACGCGCCGACGCGGGTGATGCGGCTGTCGTTGCGGGTCGCCTGACGGAACGCCGCGTCCGGCTCAGCGCGCATCGATCGGAACTTGAACACACCGAACGGCTGCTGATTGAACCCGTACCGCTTCTGACGGAAGAAGACCGGCCCCCGGCTGTCGAGCTTGATCGCCACGGCGATCGCGACCAGCAACGGAGACAGCGAGACCAGCGCGATCGCCGATACCGTGAGATCAAACGCGCGCTTCAGCAACACCTCGCCCAGATTGAGCGGGCGACGGCCGATGTTGATCCCCGCGACGCCGCCGACCCGCGCGACCTGCAGATCCGGGAACCGGTCGAGCACCGTGCCGGGGCGCAGATGCAGGGCGGAGGGAACCCGCAGGAATGCGTCGATGCAGCGCTCGACCTCCGCGGTGTCGGCCCAGGGCACGAGCACGAACACATCGTCCGGCCGCAGGAAGCGGACGACCGAGACGGCGAGGTCGAGGTCTTCCTGCAACTGATCATGGCGGGTCGCCGTGTCGGCGCCCGGATCGACCCGGCGGAGGTAGCTCGTGCCGACGATCCGCAGGCCGAGATTCTCGGACTCGTTGGCGGCGTAGAAGCGGGTGATGTCGTCCTCGTACCCGACCAGATGGACGCGGCTGACGGAAGTCGATCCGGCCGTCAGACGCCTGCGCACCACGCGTGTCATCAGGTCCCGCGTCGCCATCAACGTGGGGAGCCCGAGCAGGAAGATCCCGATCGACACGATCCGCGAGTAGTCGTTGGTCGTCTTGGTCATGAAGCTGACCACGAGCAGAGCCGCCCAGGCCACCAGCCACAGCGACGCCACGCGCTGAAGATTCGCCTTTCGCGCGATCACGTTGTCGAGATTGTATTCGGAGCGCAGTGCAGTCGTGGCGACGATGACTAGGCTCAGCAGCGCCGAAAGCCTGAGCCCGCGTAGGCTGCCCAGCCAGAGCGGGCCGTCCTCGTAAGCGACATGGTAGCCGAATTCGATGCAGAGTGTGACCGCCAGGATCGCCAGGACGTCGGTGAAGGCCAGCGCCGATGACAAGCCGATCCGCGCCACGGCGCGACCGCGACGGGGAAGCACCGCCGACCACGCGTTGCGGCGGCGCTCCGCCGTCTCGGGCAGAGCCTGGAACGTTTCCGGAAGCCGATCGTGAAACATTTGCCGCGCCACGTCCCGTCTTGATCGGACTCTGTACCAGTCTGAAACGCGCAAGGTTTCAGCGCCGGCCTGTATCCGCGACGGAGCAAGCCGTGGGCCCGAACGACTCACGATTCCGGGATTTCGAGCTCGGCGCGACTTAGTGCGCAACCTGAGCCGCGACAATACATGATTAATGCTGAACTAATGCTGAGCGGCTGTATCGCACGCTCAGCACCCAAACGGTCCGGCGCAGGACCGTTTGGGCCTGCGCCGGTTTCATCCAATCGCGTTGGCTGGGGTTGCGGCGGACGGTGATCGATTCCGCTGATGGCAGAGCCTCACGCCGTTGAGACGGTGGCCGCGACCTTTTGTGCAAGCCAAGCTTGATCAGATGGCCTCGACGCTCTCCGGGTCTGCACTTGAGGAACCGACGGTCTGAATCGCCTCGAAGCCTTCGAATTGCGGATGGCCGAGATAGAGAGGCTTGGTCGAGGGAACGCGTCCATGAGCCTTCCGGAACTGTTCGGAACGCGTCCACGCCTCAAAATCCGCGCGCGAGCGCCAGATGGTATGCGACGCATACAGAACGTGGTCCTCATACTCCGGACCGCGAAGCAGGTGAAACTCGACGAAGCCCGGCATCTCGCCCAGATGGCTGTCGCGACCTAGCCAGACCGCCTCGAAATCGTCGGTCGCGTCCTTGACCACCTTGAAGCGATTCATCGCGATGAACATGCGTTTCTCCTTTTCGGCGTTAATCATACAAGCGTCGCTGTCTCTAGGGTGACCCGCGGCGCGGCGACAAGGCGCACCACAGAAACTGCGCAGAGATTCGCTATCGACATTTCAGCAACAATGTTGCAAAGATGTGTAAGGTTAAACTAGAAGCTGTAACCTTAGACTTGCGAAGCCTGACAACTTGGTGTCCTACTGCGGCGTCGCTCGATTGTGTCGCGGGGCTGGCGTTTGCCGGTTGCGAGCACTTGAGCGGGTAGATCGACTCGTACGACATAGGACGCAGGGGCGGACGGTGAAGCGGCGCGACAGCGAGGCGAAGACACCGCGTCCGCAACAGGACGCAATCTCTTCCGCGGAGAAGGATCTGTCCGGTCAGGCGATGCCGAAGCAGACCACCGACGTCGACCGCCTCGTTGGTATCCGCATCACGGCGTTGCGCAAGGCGCGGGGCATGAGCCAGACCGCGCTGGGCAACGCGGTCGGCGTGACCTTTCAGCAGGTGCAGAAATACGAGAAGGGCCAGAACCGGGTCGGCGCCGGGCGGCTGCGCGAGATCGCACGACTACTTGAGGTGCCTGTCTCGGCGTTCTTCGAGGAGAATGAGCCACGCGAAAATTCCCGGGAGAATGTGTTCGGCTTCCTCAGCTCACATGGAGCGATCGAATTGCTGCGGGCCTACGCGCAGATCGAGGACGAGCAGATGCGCCGCGACGTGCTGGCGCTGGTCCGCAGCGTTGCGCGCCTCGCCCAGGCGCGCAACGTCCCGCCTCCGGCCAACCCGACCTGACCGAAGTTGTCCTCCGCAAACCCGTCACCGCGTGGGTCTCAAGCCTGCGCCTGGTCTGCGGCGATGACATGGAAGAAGCTTCCGGTGACCGTGCCGAGCCGGTGCCCGGCGAGGCCCAGCGCGACGTCCTCCGCATCCGTGACCTGGGCAAGCGCCGCCGATACATCCGGCACCGGCGACACTTCGCTGGCGTAGTGGAACTCGTGTCCGACCAAGCGCGCGCCGCGCCTGCCAAGAACGCCGTCGCCGCAGAGCCGCGCGACACGGTATCCGAGGTGGAGCTTGCGACGGTGGTATGAGGTCCGGACTGGCAGCAGGCCCGCCATCGCGTGAGTCGCGCCGTCCGCATCTTCGAGACTCTGCCCCAGGACCATGTAACCGCCGCACTCACCGTGGACGGGGCGCGCCTGCGCGAAGCTGCGCAACCCTTCCATGAACCGGCTGGCGCGCGCCAGCCGGCCCGCGTGCAGTTCCGGGTATCCGCCGGGCAGCCAGCACACGTCGCAATCCGCGCGGGGTGGCTCGTCGGCCAGCGGCGAGAACGGGACGAGCTCAGCCCCGGCCTTGCGCCACCCGGCTTCGATGTGCGGATAGAGGAAGCTGAAAGCCGCATCCCGTGCGACGGCGATGCGCTGTCCGGGCGGAGCGATCAACGAGCCCGTCGCGACCGGTACGGCGCCACCGGCGCAGGCTGTCACGGCGTCGAGATCGATTCCCGCCTCGGCCAGATCGGCCAGCCGGTCGAGGCGCGTCTCGAGATCGGTGGTCTCGCCGGCCTGAACCAGGCCGAGATGACGCTCGGGCAAGACGAGTTGTGCGTCGCGCATCAACACACCGAGGACCGGCAAGCCAACCCGCTCCATCCCGGCCTCGACCAAGCGGCGATGGCGCGCGCTCGCGACCTTGTTCAGGATCACCCCGGCAATCGTCAGCCGCGGGTCGTAGAGCTTGCAGCCGAGCGCGACCGCGGCAGCCGACTGGGCCGCGCCGGACACATCGACCACCAGCACCACCGGCCACCCGAAGCGGGCGGCGATGTCGGCATTGGCCCCGGTCCGGCTCTCCGCAGCCCGCACACCGTCGAAGAGGCCCATGGAGCCCTCGGCGATCACCAGGTCGGCATCGGTCGCCGTGGCCGAGGCGAGGGCGTCGAGCAGCGGCGGCGCCATGGCGAAGCTGTCGAGGTTGAAGCTCGGCCGGCCGGTCGCGGCCCTGTGAAAGGCCGGGTCGATGTAGTCCGGTCCGCATTTCGCGGCCCGGATCCGCAGGCCGCGCCGGGTCAGCGCCCGCATCAGGGCGAGCGCCACGGTGGTCTTGCCGGAGCTGGAGCGGGGCGCCGCGACGAGGAGTCCGGGCGCGCTCACGACGCGGTCCCGACGGTGCCGCCCGGGCGGTAGCGCCGATCATAGTCGGGGGCGTAGAGGGCGCTCTCGCGGAAGGTCTCGGCGCCCAGCGCCGGCCCGACGAGGATCAGCGCGGTCCGCTCCAGGCCCGCCGCCGCGACCAGGCCGGGCAACGTAGCGAGGTCGCCCAACAGCACCCGCTCATCCGGCCAGGACGCGCGGAACACCGCAGCCGCCGGGCAGGACGGCCCGTAGAACGGGATCAGCTCGCCCGCCACCCGCTCGGCCACGTGGATCGACAGATGGATCGCGAGCGTCGCGCCGGTGGCCGCGAAGGCCGCCAGCGTCTCGCGCTCCGGCATGGCGCTCGCCCGGCCGGAGGTGCGGGTGAGCACCACGGATTGGGCCACGCCCGGCACGGTGAGTTCGCGCCGCAGCAGGGCGGCCGCGGCTGCAAAGGCTGGGACGCCCGGCGTCACCGTGTAGGGAATCCCAAGCCCGTCGAGCCGCCGCATCTGCTCGGCCAGCGCGCTCCAGATCGACAGATCCCCCGAATGAAGGCGCGCCACATCCTGTCCGCTGGCATGCGCAGCTTCGATTTCCGCCATGATGGCGTCGAGGTCGAGGGGGGCGGTATCGATGATCCGCGCGCCGGGCGGGCACCAGCCGAGGATCTCGGGCGCCACCAGGGATCCGGCGTAGAGGCAGACCGGGCAAGCCGCGATCCGGTCGCGGCCACGCACGGTGATGAGATCCGCCGCGCCGGGGCCGGCGCCGATGAAGTGAACCGTCATGGGGCAGGATTCGTGTTGGGCCAGAGGGCCAGCGCGCAGGTGGCGCCGCCGCTCGCGATCCGGGGAAGAACGAGGCGGCTCTCTGGTCCCGCCACGGCCAGGGCGGCCGCTTCCGCCAGCGAGCCGATCCCGCGCAGATTCTCGATGCGCGCGGAGCGTGTGACGACCCGTGCGTCGGAGGCCGCCAGGGCGTCGGGTCCGACCGGGCAGGGCGCCAAACCGAACCCGGCCGCGGCCGCGGCGATGGCGGGTTCGCCGGCGCGGTCTGCCGCGGTGGCGACGGCGGCGAGCGCCGTGCCGTCGACGCCGGCCTGCCCGAGCGCGCGGGTGATCAGCGCCGCGATCTCGTCGGGGCCGGTATTCCGGCGGAATCCGATGCCGGCGACGAGACGACCGGTCATGTCTTGGTCCAGGCCCATTGGGTCACCGGCATCGCCGGGCGCCAGCCGTGCAGGCCGCCCACCGGGCTCGCCCGGTCGACCGAATAGCGTCGCAGGCTGCCGCCCTGTTGCGCGAAAGCCGCCAGCAGGGCGGCTTCGCCCTGGAGCGTCACCGCGTTGGCGACGCAGCGCCCGCCCGGCCTGAGCGCCGCCAGCACCGCCGGCAGGAGGCCCGGCTCCGAAACGCCGCCGCCGATGAAGACCGCATCCGGCGCCTGCAGGCCGGCGAGCCCCTCGGGGGCTGCACCGGTGACCACCGCGAGATCGGGGGTGCCCAGAGCCTCGGCGTTCCGCCGGATGCGCTCGGCCCGATCGGGCCGCGCCTCGATCGCGGTGGCGCTCAGGCTTGGATGGCGGAGCATCCACTCGATCGCGATCGAGCCCGCGCCGGCTCCGATGTCCCACAGGTGCAGGCCCGGATGGGGGCGCAGGGCCGCGAGCGTCATGGCGCGGATCTCCGCCTTGGTGAGCTGCCCGTCATTCTCGAACAGGCTGTCGTCGAGCCCCGGCGCGAGCGGGAGGCTGCGGCCCTCGCCGGCGACGGCGATCGCCACGGTGTTGAGCGGGTCGATGATGCCGAGATCGAAGGCGTCGGCGCGAGCTGCACGGACGCGCTCCCGGGGGCCGCCCATGGCCTCGAGGATGGTCAGCAGCGACGCGCCGAAGCCGCGCTCGCGGAGCAGGCCGGCGAGCGCCGCCGGGGTCGATCCGTCCCATGACAGCGCGAGCAGCCGGGCGCCCGGCTGGATATGTGGGATGATCCGGGCGAGCGCCCGACCATGGAGGGTGACCAGGCCGCACTCGGCCAGTGGCCAGCCCAGCCGTGCGCAGGCCAGGCTGAACGCCGAGGGCTGCGGAAACGCGCGGATCTCGGCCGCCGGTACCAGCCGGGCGATCTCGGCGCCGATGCCGTAGTGAAACGGGTCGCCGGTGGCGAGGATGCAGGTGGGCTCGCCTCGACGATCGAGGATGCCCGGATAGGCCGCGTGGATCGGGCTCGGCCAAGGTCGCATCTCGGCGTAGAGCGGGCCCGCGAGAGCAAGATGGCGCCGGCCGCCATAGACGACGCGGGCGGCGTCGAGCGCGGCAGCGGCGGCGGGCGCGAGCCCCGCCCGCCCGTCCTCGCCGATGCCCACGATCGACAACCAGGGGGTCGGGCTGGTCCGGCTCGACAGTTGCTCAGCGCTCATGGACAAGGTGCCCATGACGAACGGCGGCATGCGGATCCTGATCCTCGGCGGGACCGGCGAGGCGAGCGCCCTTGCGCGATCTCTCGCCGGTCGGTCCGACCTGTCCCTGGTGCTGTCGCTGGCCGGCCGGACCACCGCGCCGAAGGCCGAGCCCGTGCCGACCCGCCTCGGCGGTTTCGGCGGGGCCGAGGGGCTGGCCCGGTACCTCGCCGCCGAGGGCGTCGATCGCCTGATCGACGCGACTCATCCTTTCGCCGCAACCATCTCCGCCAACGCCGCACGCGCGGCCGCGCTGACGGGTGTGCGGCTCCTCGCGATCCGCCGTCCACCCTGGTACCGCGGCGCCGGCGACCTCTGGAACGAGGTCGACACAATGGAGCAGGCCGTTGCCGCCCTGGGGCCGGAACCCCGGCGCGTGTTCCTGACGATCGGTCGCCAGGAAGCCGGAGCCTTCGCGGCGGCTCCGCAGCACAGATATCTGGCGCGTACCGTCGAGCCGCTGGGCGACCTGCTGCCGGTGCCGCATCTGACCGCGCTCGAGGCGCGCGGGCCCTTCGACGCGGGCTCCGAGGTCGCGCTGATGCGCGCGCACGGCATCGAGATCGTGGTCAGCAAGAATTCCGGTGGCGCGGCGACCTACGGCAAGATCGCGGCGGCGCGCGGACTGGCGATTCCCGTCATCATGGTTCGCCGGCCCGAGAAGCCCGACGTGCCGAGCGTCCCGGATGCCGAGGGCGCGCGCCGCTGGCTGGATTTCGGGGATCACGCCGTCCCCTCGACCTTGCGCGCGGTGTAGACGAAAGGCGGACGGCCGTCCCGGGGGATCAGGCGCGTGGTCGAGGCGCCCAGGATGACCATCGTCGCCATGTCGGCCGGCACGTCGCGGGCCTCGGCGAGCGTCGCGACCCGGATCGCCTCGTCGGGCCGGCTGATCGCGCGGGCGAACATCACGGGCGTTTCCGGAGCGCGGATCCCGGCCGCGATCTCGAGCGCGGCCCCGAGCTGCCAGGGCCGGGCCGACGAGATCGGGTTGTAGAGCGCGACGACGAGATCCGCCCGCAGCACAGCCTCGAGACGGGCGATCACCACCGGCCAGGGTTTCAGGTTGTCCGAGAGCGACAGGGCGCAGAAGTCGCTCCCGAGCGGTGCCCCCAGCCGCGCCGCGGCCGCCAGCATGGCGGTGATCCCTGGCTCGACCGTAATCGCAAGGTCGCGCCAGCCGGGTTCGCCGTGCTCCACCGCCTCGAACACGGCCGCCGCCATGGCGAAGACGCCGGGGTCGCCGCCGGAGACGACCGCCACCCGACGGCCCCCGGCCGCGAGCTGCAGGGCGTGGCGAGCGCGGTCGACCTCGACCCGGTTGTCGCTGGCATGCCGGACGAGGTCCGGACGCTCGGGCACGCGGGCGACGTAGGGAAAGTAGCCGATCAGATCCTCGGCCGCGTCCAGGGCACGGCGGGCGGATTCGGTGAGCAGGCTCGGGTCGCCCGGGCCGAGGCCAACGACCGTGACGCTTCCGCTCAAGGCCGCCGCCCCTCGCCGGGCAGCAGCACCATCGAGAAGTACGGGGCGTCGTCGTCTGCCTTGTCGGCGAGCCGCACGACGCGCTCGCCCGCCATCGTGCCGCGCTCGACATAGACCGCGCGCTCGAGCAGCCCGGCCGCCGCCAGCGCGGCACGCACCTTGGGCAGGTGCCGTCCGAGCTTCATGACGACCGCGGCGTCGGTCCCGCGCAGGCGTTCGGTGAGCGCATCGAGCGACAGGGTCGCCGGCAGAACCGTGAGAACGTCGTCGCCCCAGGTGATCGGGGTCCCCGCCCGGGTCCAGCAGCCGGACATGCCGGTCACGCCCGGCACCACCTCCACGGTGAAGCGGTCCTTCAGGCGCCGCCAGAGATGCATGAACGAGCCGTAGAAGAAGGGGTCGCCCTCCGACAGGATCGCCACGTCGCGTCCGGCGCCGAGATGGTCGGCGAGCTGCCCGGCCGCATCGTCGTAGAACGCCGCGAGCGCCGCGACGTAGTCGGGATGCTCCGGGTGGATCTCGGTGGTGTAGGGATAGGCCAGCGGCATCTCGCGGGCGGGATCGCGCAGGATCGCGTCCGCGATGGTGCGGGCGTTGCCGCGCTTCCCGCGCTTGCAGAAATGCACCAGCACCGGCGCGCGCATCAGGATCCGCTGCGCCTTCACGGTCAGCAGCTCTGGATCGCCAGGACCCATGCCGACCCCGTAGAGCGTACCGGTCACCGCCACGGCCGGGATCTCCTCGCCGGGCGCGTCCAGGCGTTCGAACCCGTCCATCACTCGACCTCGCTGGCGAGGGCGTTGACCGCGGCGGCCGTCATGGCGCTGCCGCCCCGCCGCCCGTGGACCACCACGAAGGGGACGCGGCCGTCCCGGGCGAGCGCGTCCTTCGACTCGGCAGCCCCCACGAAGCCCACGGGGATCCCGATCACGGCAGCCGGGGGCTTCACCCCGGCGTCGAGCAATTCGAGCAGGCGGAACAGGGCGGTCGGCGCGTTGCCCACCGCGACGACGCTGCCCGGAAGGTGCTCGCGCCACAGCTCCATGGCGGCGGCGGATCGGGTGGTGTTGAGCTGCTTCGCCAGATCCGGCACGCGCGGGTCGCCGAGCGTGCAGATCACCGGGTTCGCGGCCGGAAGCCGCGCCCGGGTGACGCCGTCGGCGACCATGCGCACATCGCACAGGATCGGTGCGCCGCCCTGGAGCGCCGCCACGCCGGCCTTGGCGAAATCAGGCGACATCTCCACGTCTGAAGGAAGGTCGGTCATGCCGCAGGCGTGGATCATGCGCACGACGACGCGCTCGGCCGCGCCGGACCAGCGCGCGAGGTCGGCCTCGGCCCGGATCATCGCGAAGGAGCGGGCGTAGATCGCGCCGCCGTCACGGATGTAATCGTAGCGGGACGGAGGTTCGTGGGCCGCGGCCGGCTCCGATCCTGTCTGGCGCAGGGCGTTCTGGCTCGCGCTCATGCCGGTCTCCTGGTCCTCCCGGACATCGTCAGGTCTGTATCCGGCGCGAACGCGGCGGCGAGCCCGACAGTCTTGGCCCTTCCTAACCGCTCCAGCACCGCCTCGATAGAGAGATAGAGCGCGGGCTCATCGCCGGGCGCACCCCCGACGATCGGGCCGTACAGGCCATCCTGGCCGACGAGGGTCAGGTCGGCCGGACCCGGCCGAGCGCAGCCCTTGGCGCAGCCGGAGACGTGCGCTGCGAGCGGCGACATGTCCAATGATCTCGATGCCTCAGCCAGACGCGCGGCATCTGCCAGCGTCGGCGTCGATCCGGAAGCGCAGCCCGGCGCGCCCGTGCAGGCATCGATCCCGCGCCGGGGATCGTCGGGTGCGACGATGAACGCGTCCGCGAGTGCGGCCAGTGCCGGTGCGGCATCCGTGCCGGGTGCCGCGAGAAGGACGAAACCGCGCGTCGGCGAGAGGCGGATCGCGTCCGCGCCGACCGCATCCGCCACCTGTACGACACGATCGAGGGAGTCTGCGGTGCACCGGCCGAACGGCGCGTCGATGGCGAGGATGTGATGACCCGACACGGTGCGAAGGCCGGCGGCTGGGGCGAAGGGTCTGTAGCCCTGGGCGACGTTTCCGCTCCGACGGTCCACCGCGTAAGGTAGATCCCGCACGCGACAGAGCGCGCGCAGAGTGTCCGTGAGGTCCTCGAGTCTCTCGTCCGACAGGTCGCGCATCCGGCGATGGCCCGTGCGCGCGAAGGCGGCCAGGAGTGCCGCCACCAGGGCAGGGGCCTTCTGTTCGGAGCAGGTGACGAGGTCGCGCCGGCCCTCGGCGGTCCCGGCCGCGATCGCGACCGTACCGGCGCCGCTGGCGACCACGAAGCAGTCGGCGTCCGGCAGCGCCACATCCGGGCGCCCCTCGACGACGACGAGGGTCTTGGCCGGCAGACCTGGGACGGCAAGGCCCGCAGCCTCGATGGCGCGGGCCAGCGCCGGCAGATCGATCGCTTCAGACGCGTCGCGGCCGGCGAGCGGGTTCGTGAGCGTCAGTCGCTGCGGACCGCCATCGGCGCGCACGTCGCCGAGCCCAGCCGTTTCCAGCAGGCGGGCGAGGGGCGCCCGGGTCGCGTCGGACACGCCGCGGATCTGCAGATTGGCGCGGGCCGTGAGGTCCAGATGGCCGTTGCCGAACCGGCGCGCGCCCTCCGCCACGGCCCGCGCCTGATCGCGGGAGAGCATCCCGAGCGGCGGGTGCACGCGCGCAAGGAGACCGTCGCCGGTGGGCATCGGGCGGGCGAGACCTGGGCACCAACCCCGGCGGGTAGGGGCCTCCGGCAGCGCGCGGCGGTGCTGGGGCGCCGGGGCGCTCATTCGGCCGCCTCCGGCATCAGCGCGTCGGCAGGCAGGGCGTTGCGGCGGCTGTGCCAGAGGCCGCGGTCTCGCGCTTCGTCGAAGCGCTCCAGGATCGCCCGGGTCGCCGCCGGATTGGCGGCGCGCAGCCGCTCGAACACCTCCGCATCGGCGATCCAGGCGGCGTAAAGCCGGTCGAAGCCGGCATCGGTCACCGCGTCGCTCGTCGCGGCGAGGACGAAGACCGCGTCGAGACCCTGCGCCAGTTCCTGCGCGCCCCGATAGCCGTGGCGCAGCTGCGCGGCGATCCAGCGCGGATCGGCGAGCCGGCCGCCGATCAGGCGTGCCGCATCCTCCCGGGCCGTGCGCGCCTTCGGCCGCTCCGGCACGGAGACGTCGAGGCTGTAGAGTTTCGGGCTGGCGCCCCCGATGGAGGCGGCCGCCGCGAAGCCGCCCATCGCGTCGACTGCGGCATCGCCGTCGAAGAGATCGCGTTCGGCCACGTCGAAGGCGTGCAGGTAGGCGTCCGCCGCCGCCACCCGGGCGGCGAAATCCGCGTCGGGGCCTTCGCGGTCGCCGTAGGCGTGGCTGCTGGCCGCCAGGTAGGCACGCCCGAGATCGCTGCGCGCATCCCAGGCGCCATCGAGCGCGGCGGCCGCCGCTCCGGCGCCGTACCGGCCCGGAGCCGCGCCGTAGACCCGGACCGCGGTCTCGCCACGTCGCCGGGCTGCCGCCAGCGGGTTCTCGTCATCCGGCTCGTCACGGTCGGCGACCGCCCGCGCGGCCCGGTCGAGCAGCGCGAGTGTGTCGGGGAACGTATCGCGGAATGCGCCGGAGACTCGCACCGTCACGTCGATCCGCGGCCGGTCGAGCAGGGCGAGCGGCAGCACCTCGAAACCGGTAACCCGGGTGCTGGCATGGTCCCAGACCGGCCGCACGCCCATCAGCGCCAGGGCGTGCGCCACGTCCTCCCCGCCGGTGCGCAGGGTCGGGGAGGCCCAGAGATCCATGACCATCCGCTCGGGATAGGTGCCCTCGTCCTGGAGGTAACGGGTCACGACCGCTGCGGCAGCTTGCTCGCCGAGACGCGCCGCGGCACGGCTCGGGATGGCGCGGGGATCGAGGGTGGCGAGGTTCCGGCCGGTGGGCAGCACGTCCGCACGCCCGCGCGACGGCGAGCCGGCGGGACCGGGCGCGACGAACCGGCCGTCGAGGGCCGCCAGCAGGCCGGTGCGCTCGCCGGTCGCGCAGGACGAAGCCGCGTCCGCGGCCCCGTCGGCCGCGCGTCCGAAGACATGCAGGCCGTCACGAAAGACGGTCTCGCCGAGGTCACAAAGATGAGCGTCGAGCCGTGTCAGCGCCTCGTCCATCGGGGTTTCCGGGCCGATGCCGGCGCCGTCGAGCAGCCCGGCCGCTTCGGCATCCTCCAGGATGGCACGGGCGATGATCGCGGCCCGGCGCGGATCGAGGACGCTCGCGGCGGAATACTCCTCCACCAACTCGCGCAGGCGCGCAGCCTCGGGCGGCAGGTCGTGCGCCGCGGTCGTCGGGGTCAGGTGACCGAGCGCGATCCCGCCAAGGCGCCGCTTCAGCGGGGCCGCCTCGCCCGGATCATCGACGATGAACGGGTAGACCACTGGAAGGCTGCCCACGCAGAGGGCAGGGAAGCAGGTGGGCGCGAGCGCCACGGCCTTGCCGGGCAGCCACTCGGTCGTTCCGTGCGTGCCGAGCTGGACCAGCACGTCGAAGCGCTGCCGCAATCCGAGATGGAAAGCCAGATAGGCGTGGGCCGGGACGCGCTCCGGATCATGATAGCCGGCCTTCCGGTCGGGATCGCGCCCGCGGTCCGGCTGGAGGAAGACGGCGAGGCGACCCTCTGCCGCAGCCGGCGCGCCCTCGGCCACGCGGAACCGGAACGCGCCATCCACGCAGCCGGGGTCGGCGTCGGGCGGACCCCACGCGTCGGTGAGCGCGGCGCACGTTTCCGCGGGAAGCCCGGCGAGCCAAGCGGCGTAGTCGGCGAGCGGCACGCGGAACGATGCCGGGCCCTGCGTGAGCGCGGTCATCAGGGCGCCGGAATCCGGCAGCCCGGTCGCCGCGTAGCCGGCTTCGGCGAGGTCGGCGGCGATCATCCGCGCGCTCTCGGGCGTATCAAGTCCGACCGCGAAGCCGGCCCGGCCACCGCGGGCCGGATAGTCGGACAGAACCAGGGCCACGCGTCGCTGCGTGCGGGGCAGGGCGGCGAGGCGCAGCCATCCGGCGGCCCGCTCGGCGAGCGCCGCAATCCCGGTCGCGTAGGGAACGGCCCGGCGCTCGGCGAAGCCGGCGACCTCCGGGGCCTCCTCCTTGAACGAGATCGGGAAGCCCGAGAGTCGTCCGTCGAATTCCGGCAGGGCCACCTGCATGGCAAGATCGGCCGCGCCCATGCCCCGGGCCGAGACCTCCCAGGCCGCCCGCGACGCGCCGACCGTAAAGGCCTGAAGCACCGGACAATCGGCGCCGTCGAGCACGAAATCGAGGCGGTCCTCGCGGGCCGAAAAGGCCGTGGCGGCGATCACGAGATCGGGCCTGCGCGCCCGCACCGCCTCCGCGACCGCGGCGGCGGCGACCGGCTCCTTGAGGCTCGATACCGCCATCGGCAGCACGCCGATCCCGCGGGCGCGCAGGGCTTCGGCGAGCGCAACAAACGGCGCGGTGTCGCCGCCGAGCACGGCAGATCGATAGATCAGGAGCAGGGCCAGAGGTGTGCTCGGCGTCCTGCAATCCGCGAGCGGCACGGCGCTCGCAGCGGCCGCGACAGCTCGATCGAGGGGAAGAACGCCGCAGCCTGCGCACCAGGGAAAACCACGCGGCAGCGGCTCGGGCGGCTCCACCGCCAGATCGGCGCCCGTCCTGGTGGCCAGCAGCCGCAGCATCCGGCGCAGGTTGTCAGGACCGCCAGCGCGGAAATATCGATCGAGGCGCTCGGCTAGGTCCGGATCCGTGGAGAAGGCCGCAAGCCGCGGATCGGGCCGGTCGTCGCCCGGCAGCACCGCGAGTACGACGCCGTGCGCCCTCGCCGCCTCGGCGCAGCGCTCGACGCCGTAGCGCCAGTAGTCTAGCCCGCCGAGGCAGCGGATCACCACCACCTTGGCGTGCGTCACCACGCGCTCGACGTAGAGGTCGACCGACAGTGGATGCCGCAGCTTGGCGAGCTTGGCGAGGCGCAGGCTCGGCAGACCGGGCTCGGCGGCGTGCGCCTGCCCGATCCCCGAAAGGTCGCTGTCGGTGAAGGACAGGACGACGAGATCGCCGGCCTCCTGCCCGAGGTCCACCGCCGCCTCGCCCTCGTCGAGGGAGACGGTATCGATGCGCACGAGATGCATTGCGGCGGCCCCTAGACCGTGACCGCGCGCGACCGCGCGCCGACGCGTGTCGTGAGGGCGCGCGCGGGCGTCGTCATCCCGCCAACGCCGCGGCGACCGCGTCCTGGTCGAAGCCCTTGAGCCCGATCACCACGAGCTTGCCGTCTCGGGACTCGCCCGACCGCCAGGGCCGGTCGAAATGGTGGGCGACCCGCCGGCCGACGCCCTGAACCACGAGGCGCATCGGCTTGCCCTCGACCTCGGCGAAGCCCTTGATCCGCAGGACGCCTTCGGCCTCGGCCGCCTTCTCGACGCGGGCGGCGAGATCGGCCGCCGTCACCGCCGGGCGGACCGGCAGCGCCACGGTCTCGAAATCGTCGTGGTCGTGATCTTCGCCCTCGCCGTGGTGCGAGGGCCGCGAGGCCAGATCGTCTTCGGCCGCCGCGCCGAGGCCCAGCAGCACCAGGGGATCGATAACGCCGTTCTCGGTCTCCACCACCTTCACGGCGCGGGGCAAGTGACCCTCGACCTCGCTGCGGACGCGGGCGCGGGTCGCGGCATCGATCAGGTCGGCCTTGTTGAGCACCACGAGATCGGCGCAGAGGAGCTGATCCTCGAACACCTCCTCAAGCGGATTGTCGTGATCGACAGACTGGTCCGCCGCGCGCTGGGCGGCCAGGGCTTCCGGATCCTCCGCGAAGGCGCCGGCCGCGACCGCCGGCCCATCGACCACCGCGACGACCCCATCGACCGTGACCCGCGAGCGGATCGCCGGCCATTGGAAGGCCTGGACCAGGGGCTTCGGCAGGGCGAGGCCCGAGGTCTCGATCAGGATGTGCTCCGGCGGCTCGGCGCGGGACAGCAGCGTCTCCAGCGCCGGCACGAAATCGTCCGCGACGGTGCAGCAGATGCAGCCGTTCGGCAGCTCAACGATGGAGTCCTCAGTGCAGCCCTCGACGCCGCAGGCGGCCAGGAACGACTTGTCGAAGCCGACATCGCCGAACTCGTTCACCAGGATGGCGAGGCGACGACCCTTGGCGTTCTCCACCACGTGGCGGACCAGCGTGGTCTTCCCGGCGCCGAGGAAGCCCGTGACGATGGTGCAGGGGATTTTGTTCACGAGGGTCATTCCGCGGCCTCCAGGGTGCCGGCGGTGCGCGGGCGGGGTTCCGGAAAAGGGGGGATGCGGGCGATCACGCCCTTGCGGAACTCGGCCGGGCGCTCGCGCCAGGGCACGATGCCGTCCGGCGTCGCCGCGTAGGCCGCGAGCCCGGCGAGGATGGTCTCGGCGGAGGCCGCCGGATCCATGTCGCCGTACACGTAGGTCCAGCGGTCGGCCGAGGCGACCGCCACCGTGCAGGGGCGCTTGCACACCGACAGGCACTCGACCGGCTCGACCCGCAGATCCGGGGCATCGCCGGCGCGGTCCCGCAGGGCCTCGAGCAGGCGCGCGCCGGCCCGGGGACCGGCCGCGTCGTCACCCTCGCGGCGGCAGGTGGTGCAGACGTACAGGACGGTCTCAGACACGGGCGGTCCCCGCTGCCGTCTCGCGCGAGAAGGCCTGCCACGCCCAGCCGAGGCCGAGTCCGATCAGCATCCAGAACACGAAGCTGATCGCCAGCGAGCGGGCCGCGAACTGTGCGGCCAGCGCGGCGGGCAGCTCGGACGCGCCCTCCGGTGCCGGCGGCGCGCCGACGGCGTGTGGCGCGACGATCAGGACGAGGCCGCCCAGGATCGCGATCAGCGAGCGCCGGATCCCGATCAGGTACAGGCCCATTCCTGTGGCGGCGGCGGTCATCACCCACCAGAGCTGCCGTGCGGCGAGCGGCGCGGCCTCGCTGCCGGGCAGTTCCGGCGGCAGGCCGAGACCCGGGGCGAGGGCGACGCTGGCGAAACCCGCTACCGCGAAGGCGAGGCCGACCTGCGGCGTCGGATCGCGCCCGCAGGCGAGCACCACGGCGCCGAGCAGCAGGGCGTAGCCCACGCCGCCGACCAGGGTCGCGAGCGCGGTGAACGCCATGCGCGCGAGGCCTTCGCCGGGCTGCCATTCCGGCGCGGCGTCGGGCGCGGCATGGTCGTGCCCGCCATGCGCCAGCACGATCGGCAGGCCGATCGCCGCCTGATGCGTCGGTTCCTTGCGCTCGTAGCGCTCGGCCGCCACGATCAGCGGCGAGGTCAGCGTGAGCTCGAGCCCCGTCACGACGGCAGCCGCGAGGAAGCCGGCGGCGAGCGCCGCCGACAGAAGCCGGATGATCATCCCTGCGACGCAGGCGTCAGTGGCAGGGGAAGTTCTGGGTGTGCCGGAAGTCGTGCGCCGCGTTGTGGAGCGCGATCGCCGGCGAGAAGCCCGCCATGAACAGGAGGCCAAGGCCCAGGAAGGCCGCGAGCGCGACGGCGACCGAACGCTCGGACGAGCGGGTGCCGGTGGCGACGGGGGCGAGGGTCGAGGTGGTCATCAACATGTCTCCAGCCGCCCCACCGGCGGCATTCCGGGATCCTGGCGTGACGGCAGGTCTCCTGGCTCGCAGCTCTGCGCGCCTGCCGCCTTCCCGGATCGCTCCGGTGGCGCTCTGGCAGGCGCTCGCCGCTCACAGTTGCGGGGGCAGCCGCGGAGTCGAGGCTCGCGCCCCTCACCGCATTCCCTTTTCACCCCGTTGCCGGGGCACCGTCACGGAGCCGTTGTAGACGCATGGCGGCTTGCGCACAACGGAGTGGCGAGCGGTAAGATCCGGATTATCCAGAGCGCGCGCCTCTCGTCGCTCAGGGCGTATCCTTGAGGCGCTCCGCGGGCGCTCCCGCCGGTGCCGGTCCGGAGTCGCGCGCCTTCATGGCATCCGCGTAGAGCCGCTCCACATCCGCCTTGAACGCGGCGCGGGAATCCGGCCGCGTGTAGAACATGTGGCCGCCGGGATAGACCGCGAGGCTGACGCGGCCGGCACCGTAGGCCGGGACCTGCGCGAGCAGGAGCTTCGAGGCGTAGTAGGGCGTCACGAGATCCGTGAAGCCGTGCGCCACCAGCACCCGCAGACGGCCGTCGAGCGCCAGGGTGCTCTTGAGGTTCGACAGCACCTCGGGCGCCTGCCGGCCCGACCCCCAGCTCCAGCCGCGGTTCACCGCATTGTTCAGGAGTTCGTAGCGCATATTGGGCACGGGCCATTTCAGAGTGCGCGCGTAAAGGTCGAGCATTGCGCTGGTCAGCGGCGCCTGCAGCGCGGTCAGCTGCGGGTCGTCGAAGCTCGATTGGGCCGCGTCCGGATTGGGATCCCAGCCGGTGATGCCGGTATCGTAAGCGCTGGTCACGCGACCCTCGGCGCGGTCGATCTCGCGCTGGACGCTGCGGGTCGACAGGCGCGCGGCCTGCGCCCGCACCAGGGCGGCATCGAGCCCGACCAGGGGTGCGACCCGCTCGGTCATGCGTGCCACGGCGGTCGCGTCGCTCGGCCCCTTGAGCAGGTCCGCCAGATAGGCGCCCGAGGCGTACGATTCGGCGTCCTTCAGGAGCGCCGGGGTCGGGATTGTGCCGGACCGCTCCAGGGCGCCGGCCGCCAGGGAGGGCAGCTTCAGGACGTAGCCCCAGGGGTTGGCACGCGGCGTTTCCAGCCACGCAAAGTCCAGAACCGGCGAGAGCAGCACCATCCCGGACAGGCCGACCCCGATATCGTCTTGAAGCTTCTCGGTGATGAGCGGCCCGCGGAAACCGCCGTAGCTCTCGCCGACGTAGAATTTCGGGCTGGCCATCCGGTCGTTGACGCGCAGGTAGCGCGCGATGACCGCGGCTAGGGTCGAGGCGTCGGAATCGATGTTCCAATAGGCCTTGCCGTTGCCGTCCGCAGCGCGGCTGTAGCCGGTCCCGACCGGGTCGATGAAGACCAGATCGGTGAAGCCGAGCCACGTCCCGTCATTGGGCGTGAGCGCGACCGGTTGCGAGGGGCTGATGCTGTCGCCGCCCGTGGGCAGTCGCCAGGGTCCGATCGCCCCGATGTTGAGATAGGCGGAAGCCGCGCCGGGCCCGCCATTCACCGCGAAGGTGACGGGGCGCTCGCGACCGACTTCCGGCGCGACCGTATAGGCCACGTAGGCGATCTCGGCCTGCAGCTTCCCGGCCTCGTCGACGAGGGGCAGGCTGCCGGCCGTGGCGGTGAAGTCGAGGCTCTTGCCGTTCGCCAGGGTGAGGCTGTGCCGCGTGGTCGAGTCCGGCGGCAGACGGCGGCCTTCCGGCCCTCTCGGCGCCTGCCTGGATTCCGACGGCCGAAAATCGTGCGGCGCATCCTGGGCGACCCCCGCCAGCGGCGCCTCGAGGATCAGGACGGCAACGAGAGCGGCACGCGCGAGGCATTGGCTGAGGTGCACGTTACGCCTTCTTGTTCCAGCGGCCCGAATCGTCCTGCTGCCAGTAGGCGACCGCGTGGCCCGCCTCCTTGGCCTGCTTCCACTGCTCGCGGGCGCGCAGCAGAGCATCCTGGTCGGTCCCGTCGAACAGGATGCAGATCCGCTCGTAGGCTTCGGCATCCGGCGGCAGGTCGGCACCTTCGACCAGGAAGCGGATCGAGGCGGTGTTGGGGTTGATGTCGCGCAGGGTCAGCACGACCGGCTGGCTCCCCGCATCCGGCTCGCGATCGGTGCCGTGCGGCAGGAAGCTCTCGTCCGAGTAGGTCCAGAGGTGGTCGTCGAGCGCCTGCAGGCGCTCCTCGGTGGCGGCCTGGATCGCGGCCTGCCAGCCCCGGTCGAGCGAGCGCTCGACGAGGTTCGGCAGCACTTTCTCCAGGGGCTGACGCTGCATGTGGTAGAAGAGGATCTCGGTCACGGTCCGGTCAATATAGGGTCCGGGACCGCGGCGCGAGGAGCGGCGCGCCGCCGCGCCCTCAGACCAGCCGGCTCTGCTCGATCGCCGCGCCGACGAAGCCCTTGAACAGCGGGTGCGGCTCGAACGGACGCGACTTCAGCTCCGGATGGAACTGGACGCCGATGAACCACGGGTGCCCGACATGCTCGACCGTCTCGGGCAGGAGCCCGTCCGGCGAGACGCCCGAGAAGCGCAGGCCCTTGGCCTCCAGCCGCTCGCGATAGGCCATGTTGACCTCGTAGCGGTGGCGGTGCCGCTCGGAGATCTGCTCGGACCCGTAGATCTGGGCGATCTTGGAGGTCGGATCGAGCTTCGCCTCGTAGGCGCCGAGCCGCATGGTGCCGCCGAGGTCGCCGGCCGCGGCCCGCCGCTCCAACTCGTTGCCGCGCAGCCACTCGGTCAGCAGGCCGACCACCGGCTCCGAGGTCTCGCCGAACTCGGTCGAGTTCGCCTCGGGCATCCCGGCCAGAGAGCGGGCGGCCTCGATCACCGCCATCTGCATGCCGAAGCAGATGCCGAGATAGGGGATGCGCTTCTCGCGGGCGTAGCGGGCCGCCCGGATCTTGCCCTCGGCGCCGCGCTGGCCGAACCCGCCCGGCACGAGGATCCCGTTGAGACCTTCCAGGAACGGCGCCGGGTCCTCGCGCTCGAACACCTCCGCCTCGATCCACTCGAGGTTGACCTTCACCCGGTGGCTGATGCCGCCATGGGTCAGCGCCTCGGTGAGCGACTTGTAGGCGTCCTTCAGCCCCGTGTACTTGCCGACGATGGCGATCGAGACCTCGCCCTCGGGGTTGCGCACCCGCTCGGCGATGGTGCGCCAGCGGCCGAGATCCGGCTCCTCGCCGTGCTCCAGGCCGAAATGGCCGAGCACTTCCCGGTCGAGGCCGGCGGTCCGGTAGGAGAGCGGCACCTCGTAGATCGACGCCACGTCCCGCGCCTCGATCACAGCGGTCTCGCGGACATTGCAGAACAGCGCCAGCTTGCGCCGCTCGTCGACCGGGATGTCCCGGTCGCAGCGACAGAGCAGGATGTCGGGCTGGATGCCGATGGAGCGCAGCTCCTTCACGGAGTGCTGCGTCGGCTTGGTCTTCAGCTCGCCCGCGGACGGGATGTAGGGCAGCAGCGTCAGGTGCACGTAGCAGCAGGTGCCGCGGGGCAATTCCTGGCCGAGCTGGCGGATCGCCTCGAAGAACGGCAACCCCTCGATGTCGCCGACCGTCCCGCCGATCTCGACCAGGACGAAGTCGAAGCTGTCGTTGCCGTCGAGGACGAAGTCCTTGATTGCGTTGGTGACGTGCGGGATCACCTGGATGGTGGCGCCGAGATAGTCGCCCCGCCGCTCCTTGGCGATGATGTCCTGGTAGATCCGGCCCGTGGTGATGTTGTCGGCCCGGCTCGCCGGAACGCCGGTGAAGCGCTCGTAATGGCCGAGGTCGAGGTCGGTCTCGGCGCCATCGTCGGTGACGAACACCTCGCCGTGCTGGGTCGGGCTCATCGTGCCCGGATCGACGTTCAGATAGGGGTCGAGCTTGCGCATCCGGACCCGGTAGCCGCGGGCCTGAAGCACCGCCGCCAGGGCCGCCGAAGCGAGACCCTTACCGAGGGAGGAAACCACGCCGCCGGTGATAAAAACGTACCGCGTCATGGGCCTCGGTCCATAAAGAAGGTGCTGGCGTTTGCCAAACGGCGAATGCCCCGGCCCGTGTATGGACTGGGGATCGCGCCACGCATGGGACGGATCGGCATGGCGCCGATCCAGCGGGAAGGAGTGAGACGCTGCGCCGCTCCCGGCGCACGCCGTCAGCGCGACTGCGGCGCGTCCGGAACCGCCGGCTGCGCCGGGGTGGCCGGCTGGGCCGGGGCCGTCGCGGGGACCCGGTCCTGCTGCTGGCGGAGCGTGTCGAGCAGGTTGTCGGCGCCGGTCGGCTGCTTGGCGGGCTGGCCGGAGGTCTGCGGCGCACCGGTGTCGAGGATCGACTTCGGCGCCGCAGAGCGATGCGACAGGATCGCGAGCATCAGGCTGGTGGCGAAGAACAGGGCCGCCAGGATCGCGGTGGCGCGGGTCAGGGCGTTGGCCTGGCCCCGGCCGGTCATGAAGCCCGCGACACCGCCGCTGCCGCCACCGCCGAGCCCGAGGCCGCCCTCGGAGCGCTGGAGCAGCACGACGCCGATCAGTGCGAGCACGATGATGAGGTGGACGACGATCAGGACGGTCTGCATCGGGATTCCGAAAACGTCTTCAGGCTCGCGCGGGGCGGCCGGTCGCGGGGACCGGCGAAAGCGCGCGACGGCCGGTGCTCCGGGCAACGGCCGCAAATCTGCGCCGGCCATACACCACTCGCGGTCCGGCGCCAACTTTATGATCCAGTCGCACGTGTCGCCCGCGGGCCTCGCGCGCGGCGGCGAGCTGTGCTCTGTCTCGGATCGTAGGACGGCGCACCCAATCCGCCGCCCCATCCGGGAAGGAAGCCATGCCGATCTCACGCCGCGCAGCGCTGGCCGCTGCCCTCGCCACGCCTGTCCTGCTGCGGACGCGTCCCGGCACGGCCGCCGGTTCGGACGCCGCCGCCGTGGAGGAGGCGGTGGACGCCCTGACCAAGGCCCTGCTCGCCGGCGACGGGCCGGCCCTGGAAGCCCTGACCCTCGACGGGCTGAGCTACGGCCATTCGAGCGGGCTGGTCCAGGACAAGGCGGCCTTCATCGAGCCGCTCGCGACCAAGCGCGCCTCCTTTCCGAGCATCACCCTGTCCGACCGGTCGGTCTCGATCGTCGGTGACGATGCCATCGCGCGCCACGTCTTCAGCGGCGAGTCCACCGCGAACGGCAAGACCTCCCCGGTGCATATCGGTGTGATGCAGGTCTGGCGCCGGGATGGCGGGCGCTGGCGGCTGATGGCCCGTCAGGCATTCAAGATCTGACGGCGCCTCGGTTCGACCGTCATCCCGAACGGAGCCGGGCGTTTCAGCGGCGCCCCGTCATCCCGGGGCCGCGCAGCGGAGCCCGGGATCCAGAACCGCCGGCGCGCCGAGAACGTGCACCGACAGCGAGACTGGATTTCGGGCTCGCCTTCGGCGACCCGGAATGACGGCGCGGATTAACAATCGATCGGAAGATGAATCTGTAACGCACGCCGCATCTTGCTTCATGATCGCGGCGCGCAGGCGCGCTCACGAATAGGCGGCGCAAATCCCCAGGAAATCCTCGGCCACGAGGCTCGCACCGCCGACCAGGGCGCCGTCGACGTTGTCGACGGACAGGAGTTCCTTCGCGTTCCCGGGCTTCACCGAGCCGCCGTAGAGGATGCGGATCTTCTGCGCTTCGTCGCCGACGAGCTTGTCGAGCATCTCCCGGAGCGACGCGTGGACCTCGGCGATGTCGCGCGGCGTCGGGGTGCGGCCGGAGCCGATCGCCCAGACCGGCTCGTAGGCGATCACCGTGTCGGCCGCGGTCGCACCCTTCGGCAGGCCGATGGCGAGCTGGGCGCGGACGATGTCGAGGGCGCGGCCCTGCTCGCGCTCCTCGATGGTCTCGCCGACGCAGATGATGCCGCACAGGCCGGCGCGGCGCGCGCCCAGCGCCTTCGCGTGGACGCCGTCATCGGTCTCGTGGTGGTAGGCCCGCCGCTCGGAATGGCCGACGATCACGTACTTGGCGCCGAGATCGGCGAGCATCTCGGCCGAAATCGAGCCCGTGAAGGCGCCGCTCGGGCGGGCGTGCAGGTTCTGGCCGCCGATGGCGATCGGGGAGCCGGCGGCGGCCGCCACGCAGGAGCCGATCAGGGTCGCGGGCGGGCAGATCAGCACGTCGATGCGGGCGGCGAGGTCCGGCGAGAGGCGCTCGCGAATCGCCTCGACCACTTGGATCGACGCCCGCGTGCCGTTCATCTTCCAATTGCCGGCGACCAGCGGCCTGCGCCCCGACTGCGTCATTCCCGCCCTCTTTCCGCCGCGGCTGTTCCGAAGTTGTCGCGGCCTACCAGAGCGAGCTTGAGCGCGCAAACGGAGTGCGGCGCCCGAGCCTTTGCCTGTGCACGCGAATGGTCTATCGCGGTCGGCTCTCAGGGAGAGTGCCGGTCCGGCGACGGATCGGCCGCTGAAGGTATTCGATCACAGACCATGCTTCAGGGCATCCGCAACGCGAGCCAGCACTGGCTCGGCAAGATCGTCTTGACGGTCGTCTTCACGCTGCTGATCGCCGGCGTCGGCATCTACGGCGTCGAGGAGTTCTTCCGGGGCGGCGCCAGCAACAACGTGGCGACCGTCGGCAGCACGCCGATCACCGCCGAGCAGGTGCGGTCGGCCTATCAGAATCAGATGCAGCGCTATCAGGCGCAGCTGAAGCGCGCGCTCACCCCCGACCAGGCGCGGATGCTCGGCCTCGACCGGCAGGTGATGTCGCAGCTGATCACCGAGGCTGCCCTCGATCAGAAGACCCATGATCTGGGCCTCGCCGTGCCGGATTCCTCGGTGATCAAGGCGATCCACGACGAGAAGAGCTTTCAGAACCAGCAGGGCCAGTTCGAGCCGCAGCTGTTCTACCAGACCCTGCAGCGCGCCGGCCTGAACGAGGGCATGTTCGTGCGCGAACAGCGCTCGGTGATCGCGCGGCTCCAGCTCGCCGAGGCGGTGTCGTCCGACCTGCACGTGCCGGTGGCCCTGCGTGAAGCGGTCCACCGCTACACGACCGAGCGCCGCGCGGCGTCCTACCTGATGCTGACGCCCTCGACGGCGGGCCAGATCCCAGATCCGACCGACGAGGAGCTGAAGACCTGGTACGAGGCCAACAAGTCCGGCTTCCGCGCCCCCGAATTCCGGTCCGCCAATCTCCTGGTGGTCGATCCGGAAGCGATGGCCAAGCCCGAGGCGATCACCGACGCCGATGCCCGCGCCGCCTACGGGCTGAACAAGGATCGCTACGGCAGCCCGGAGAAGCGCACGATCCAGCAGATCGTGTTCCCCGACAGCGCCGCCGCCGAGGCCGCCCGCAAGGCGATTGAGGACGGCTCCAAGACCTTCGAGGCGGTCGCGACGGAGCGGGGCACCGACGAGAAGGATCTGACCCTCGGCACGCTCACCAAGAGCGAGCTGTTCGACAAGGCGGTGGGCGATGCCGCCTTTGCGCTGCCGGAGGGCGGCGTGAGCCAGCCGGTCCAGGGCCGCTTCGGGACGGTGCTCCTGCGTGTGACCAAGATCGAGCCGGGGACCGTGAAGCCGTTCGAGCAGGTCGAAGGCGAGATCCGCAAGGGCCTCGCCCTGGCCCGCGCCCGCGACGCGATGGAGACGACCCGCGACGCCATTGAGGATCAGCGCGCCGGCGCCAAGCCGCTCACCGACATCGCGGCCGAGCGCGGGCTCAAGCTCGTGTCCGTGAAGGCTGTCGATCCCAACGGCAAGGATCCGGAGGGCCGGAAGGTCGGCGACATCCCCGATCCCGACACGACCCTCCCGGCCTTGTTCCGCGCCGAAATCGGCGGCGACAACGAGCCCCTGCGCACCAAGGCCGGCGGCTATGTCTGGTACGACGTCACCAACATCGACCCCGCCCACGACAAGCCGCTCGATCAGGTCAAGGACGGCGTGAAGGCCGGCTGGACCACCGCCGAGATCGCCAAGCGCCTGCAGGCCAAGGGGCGCGAGCTGACGGAGAAGCTCAACAAGGGCGAGTCCTTGGAGGACGTCGCCAAGGACGTCGGCGTCAACCCGCAGGAGGTGCAGGATCTGGCCCGCAACCAGGCCAAGGACATGCTGACGACCGATGACGTCAACCTGATCTTCGCCACGCCCGTCGGCAAGGCCGGGACCGCGGCGGCGAACGATTCCCGGGCGGTCTTCAAGGTCACGGCCGCGACGATGCCGGCCTTCGTCGCCGACAGCCCGAGCGACCGGACGATCACGCAGAACTTCCAGGCCGCGCTCGCCGACGATGTGCTGTCCCAGTACATCGCCGAGGTCCAGAAGAACGCGGGCGTGAAGATCGATGCGCCGGCCCTGCGCCGCGCGATCGGCGGCGAGTATTGAGGCATGGCCGAGGCTCCCGATTACGCTGCCTTCGCTGAACGCTACGAGGCCGGCCAGCCGAGCTTCGTCGCGCTGAGCCTCGTGGCCGATCTGGAGACGCCGGTGGCGGCGTTCCTGAAGCTGCGTGCCCGGCACGCGGGATCGGCCTTCCTGCTCGAATCGGTCGAGGGCGGCGCCGTCCGCGGGCGCTACTCGATGATCGGCCTCGATCCGGACCTCGTCTGGCGTTGCCGGGACGGCGCCGCCGCCATCGCGCGCGGTGCCGATCTGACGCGCTTCGAGCCCGACGACCGGGCGCCGCTCGCGAGCCTGCGGGCCCTGATCGCCGAGAGCGCGATCGGCGCGTCGGAGGGCGAGGATCTGCCGCCGATGGCCGCCGGCCTGTTCGGCTATCTCGGCTACGACATGGTCCGCGCCATGGAGCGGCTGCCGGAGCCCAACCCCGATCCCCTCGGGGTGCCGGACGCGATCCTGATCCGGCCCCGGGTGATGGTGGTCTTCGATTCGATCCGCGACCTCATCACCGTGGTCTCGCCGGTGCGGCCCTCAGGGGGCGTTGCGGCCCGGGCGGCCTACGAGGACGCGCTCCAGCGCCTCGACCGGGTGGCGGCCGCGCTTGAGGGGCCGCTCCCGATCGAGGCGCGGATCGACCTCTCCGCGGTGGCCCATCCGGAGCCGGTCTCGAACACGTCGCCCGACGAGTTCTTCGCCATGGTGGCGCGGGCCAAGGAGTACATCGTCGCCGGGGACGTGTTCCAGGTGGTGCTGTCCCAGCGCTTCTCGGCGCCGTTCACGCTCCCGGCCTTCAGCCTGTACCGATCGCTCCGCCGCACCAACCCGGCGCCGTTCCTCTGCTACCTCGACTTCGAGGCTTTCCAGATCGTCTGCTCCTCGCCGGAAATCCTCGTGCGGGTGCGCGAGGGCACCGTCACGGTCCGGCCGATCGCCGGGACGCGCCGCCGCGGCGCCACGCCGGCCGAGGACGCGGCTCTGGCCGAGGAACTCCTCGCCGACCCGAAGGAGCGGGCCGAGCACCTGATGCTGCTCGACCTCGGGCGCAACGATGCCGGGCGCGTCTCGCGGATCGGCAGCGTGCGCGTGACCGACTCGTTCTTCATCGAGCGCTACAGCCAGGTCATGCACATCGTGTCGAACGTCGAGGGCGATCTCGACCCGCGTCACGACCCGCTCGACGCCCTGGCGGCGGGCTTCCCGGCCGGCACGGTCTCGGGTGCGCCGAAAGTGCGCGCCATGGAGATCATCGACGAGCTCGAGCGCGAGAAGCGCGGACCCTATGCCGGGTGCATCGGCTATTTCGGCGCGCGCGGCGAGATGGACACCTGCATCGTCCTGCGCACCGCCGTGGTGAAGGACGGGCGGATGCACGTCCAGGCCGGCGCCGGGATCGTCTACGATTCCGATCCCGCCTCCGAGCAGCAGGAATGCGTCAACAAGGCCAAGGCCCTGTTCCGGGCCGCCGAGGAGGCGGTGCGGTTCGCCGCACAGGCGAAGCGGGG
Source organism: Methylobacterium sp. FW102-HT35C08 (assembly GCF_058790235.1). NCBI lineage: Bacteria > Pseudomonadati > Pseudomonadota > Alphaproteobacteria > Hyphomicrobiales > Methylobacteriaceae > Methylobacterium > Methylobacterium sp. FW102-HT35C08. The sequence continues at coordinate 6,229,056 of NZ_JBYTCL010000002.1, forward strand.
TCAGTAGCGGGCTCCGCTCCGGACTGTCCAGAACGCGCCCTCATCCTGAGCTGCCAAAGCGCTGCGGAGGTCTCCGGACAGCGCCGCGATCCCTGGATCCCGCCTTCAACGCCCGCCGGCGCGAGCACCTCAAGATGAGGTCTTCGGATCGGAGGGGCGCGCCGTGCGCCGTGCACGGTTGACCCCATCGTCCCGAGCGGTCACATCGCCTGCATGCCCGAGCGTGCCGCCGCGATGTCCAACGTCCTCGTCATCGACAACTACGATTCCTTCACATGGAATCTGGTCCATCTGATCGGGCCGCTGTGCGGCGCGATCGATGTCGTGCGCAACGACGCGCTCACCGTCTCCGAGATCCGCGCCAAGGCGCCGGATGCGATCGTGCTCTCGCCCGGCCCGTGCACGCCGAACGAGGCGGGGATCTGCCTCGACGTGGTGCGGGACCTCTCCGAGGAGATCCCGATCTTCGGCGTCTGCCTCGGGCTCCAGGCGATCGGCCAGGCCTTCGGGGGCGACGTGGTGCGGGCGCCCCTGCCGCTGCACGGCAAGGTCTCGACCATCCGCCACGGCGCGCGCGGCCTGTTCCGCGGCCTCAACGACAGCTTCGAGGCGACGCGCTATCACTCCCTCGTGGTCGATCGCGCGAGCTGCCCGAACACGCTCCGGGTCACCGCCGAGGCGGACGGCCTGATCATGGGCCTGGAGCATGCCGAGCGCCCGCTCCACGGCGTCCAGTTCCATCCGGAGAGCATCCGCTCGCAGCACGGCACGGAGATCGTGAAGAACTTCCTGGATCTCGCCGCGGCCTGGAACGCGGCGCGTGACAGGACCCGCGCCGACGTGCATTGACGCCCGGAGGCCGGGGCGGCCCTCCGATAGAACCCATGGACAGCTTCAGACCCCATCTCGCGAAGGTCGCCGGGGGCCTCGCCCTCGACCGCGCCGAGGCGCGCGCGGCCTTCGACGACCTGCTGTCGGGCGAGGTGACGCCCGTTCAGGCCGGCGCGTTCCTCGCCGCCCTCAAGGTGCGCGGCGAGACCGTCGAGGAGATCGTTGGTGCGGCCGAGGCGATGCGCGCCCGCATGACCCGCGTCGCGGCGCCGGCGGACGCCATCGACGTGGTCGGGACCGGCGGCGACCATTCCGGGAGCGTGAACGTCTCGACCCTGGCGGCGATCCTGGTCGCGGCCTGCGGCGTGCCGGTCGCCAAGCACGGCAACCGCGCGGCGACGTCGCGCTCCGGCGCGGCCGACGTGCTGGCGGCCCTCGGCGTCCGGCTGGGGCTCGATGCCGAGAGTCAGGCGCGTTGCCTCGACGAGGCCGGGCTGTGCTTCCTGTTCGCGCAGGCCCACCACCCGGCCATGCGCCACGTGGCCGCCGTTCGCTCGGAGCTGCCGGTCCGCACGATCTTCAACCTTCTGGGACCGCTGAGCAATCCGGCCGGCGTCGCCTACCAGCTCTTCGGCGTCGCCCAGGAGGCGCTCGCCGAGCCGCTGACACGGGTTCTGGCCGAACTCGGCAGCCGCCGCGTCTGGACCGTCCACGGGTCCGACGGGCTCGACGAGATCACCGTCACCGGGCCGACGCGGGTCGTCGCCCTGGAGGACGGCCGGTTGACCCGCTTTACCATCGATCCCCGTGACCTCGGGCTGCTCCTGCGCGTGCCCGAGGAGCTGCGTGGCGGCGATCCGGCCGAAAATGCCCGGGCGCTCGAAGCCGTGCTGGCGGGGGCACGCAACGCCTACCGGGATATCGCGGTTCTCAATGCGGCGGCGGCACTCGTCGTCGCGGGTCGGGCGCCGACCCTGGCGGATGGACTCGCGCGGGCGCAGGATGCGGTCGATTCCGGGGCGGCCCGGGCGACTCTCGCCCGCCTCGTCCAAGCCTCGAACGACCGCTCCAATGGGCAGGAGGGCCGATGAGCTCGCTCACGCAAGAGGCGACCCACGAGACCGGCGCGGAGGCGCCGCCCGAGCGGCCGAACGTGCTGGCCCGCATCGAGGCCTACAAGCGCCGCGAGATCGCCGAAGCCAAGCTGCGCGTGCCGCTCGCCAAGCTCGAGCGCAAGGTCGCGCAGGCCGATCCGGTCCGCGGCTTCGCGGCGGCGATCCGCGCCCACCGCGCCGAGGGGCGCCCGGCACTCATCGCGGAGGTGAAGAAGGCCTCGCCGTCAAAAGGTCTGATCCGGGCCGATTTCGATCCCGCGACCCTGGCCGCCGCTTACGCGGCGGGTGGCGCCACCTGCCTGTCGGTCCTGACCGACGAGCCGTCGTTCCAGGGGCGGCCGGAATACCTGACGCAGGCGCGCGCGGCCTGCGGGCTGCCAGTCCTGCGCAAGGATTTCCTGTTCGAGCCCTACCAAGTCTACGAAGCCCGGGCCTGGGGCGCCGACTGCATCCTCGTCATCATGGCCTGTCTCGACGACGACGAGGCTGTCGCGCTCGTGGAGACGGCGCATCTCCTCGGGATGGATGTTCTGGTCGAGGTGCACGACGAGGCCGAGCTCACGCGGGCGGTCCCGCTCGGCACGGCGCTGATCGGCATCAACAACCGCAACCTCAAGACCTTCGAGGTTTCGTTCGAGACGGCGATCCGCCTCGCACCCGGCATCCCGGAGGACCGGATCGCGGTGGCGGAGAGCGGCATCGGCGGCCATGCCGACGTCGCGCGCCTTCAGGAGAACGGCCTCGGCGTCGTCCTGGTGGGCGAGAGCCTGATGCGTCAGGCCGACGTCACGCAGGCGACCCGGGCGCTGCTGTTCGGTGACGGCGCGGCCAAAGGCGCCGACACCAAGGGCGGCAAGGCTCGGAAGAAGGGCTGAGCGATGCAGCCGGGCACGACGCTCACCCATCTCGATACCAGTGGCGCGGCCAACATGGTCGACGTCACCGACAAGCCCGCCACCGATCGTACCGCCCGTGCCGAGGGCCTCATCGTGATGGAGCCCACGACCCTGGCGCTGATCCGCGAGGGCGACGCCAAGAAGGGCGACGTGATCGGCACCGCGCGGCTGGCCGGGATCATGGCGGCCAAGCGCACCCACGAGCTGATCCCGCTCTGCCACCCGCTGCTGTTGTCGAAGGTCCGGGTGGAGATCGAGCCCGACGACGCGCTGCCCGGCCTGCGCATCGCCGCCGAGGTCCGGGTCCAGGGCCCGACCGGCGTCGAGATGGAGGCCCTCACCGCCGTGTCGGTGGCGTGTCTCACCGTTTACGACATGGTGAAGGCCGTGGACCGCGGCATGCGGATCGAGGGCATCCGGCTCATTGCCAAGGATGGCGGCCGGTCGGGCGCCTACCGGGCCCCTGCCGTATGAGCGGCCTGATCCCGGTCGCCGAGGCACTTTCGCGGGTCCTGGCGAGTGTCACCGGCCCGGTAGAGGCCGAGACGGTACCCCTGGCTCAAGCCGCCGGCCGCACGCTCGCTGCCGACATCGTCGCGTCGCGGACCCAACCGCCGTTCCCCGCCTCCGCCATGGATGGCTACGCGGTGCGCAGCGCCGATGCCGATCGTGCCGAGGCCAGGCTGCGAGTGATCGGCGCCAGCGCGGCCGGTCACGGCTTCACCGGGCGCATCGGGCCGGGCGAAGCGGTGCGGATCTTCACCGGTGCGCCGGTGCCGGACGGCGCCGACGCGATCCTGATCCAGGAAGACGCGCGCGCCGAGGACGGAATTGTCCGTGTCCTCGAAGCGGTCGAGCCCGGCCGCTTCATCCGCCGTGCCGGCCTGGATTTCACCGCGGGCGATACCCTGCTGATCGCGGGTCACAGCCTCGATGCCCGCCGCCTGGCCCTGGCGGCCGCGGCCGGCCACCCGCGCCTGCCTGTCCGGCGCAGGCCCCGGGTCGCGATCCTGGCGACGGGAGACGAGTTGGTGGAAGCCGGCGCGACGCCGGCCTGGGACCAGATCGTCGCGTCGAACAGCCTCGCGCTTGCCGCCCTGGCGGCGGAGGCCGGTGCCGAGATCATCGATCTGGGCATCGCGGCGGACGATCACGGCGCCCTGGAGGATGCCTTGCGGCGCGCGCGCGCGGCGCGGGCCGACCTGCTGATCACGCTCGGCGGCGCCTCGGTCGGCGATCACGATCTCGTCCAGGCGGCGCTCACCCGGGAAGGGCTGGAACTCGGCTTCTGGCGCGTCGCGCTCCGGCCCGGCAAGCCGCTGATGCACGGCCGCCTCGGCGAGATGCTGGTGATCGGGCTACCCGGCAATCCGGTCTCGTCCATCGTCTGCGGCCTGCTGTTCGTGGTCCCGGCGATCCGCGCGCTCCAGGGCGATCCGCAAGCCGGGGCCGATCGCAGCGAGCCGGCGACGCTCGGCCGCGATCTCCCAGCCAATGACGGCCGCGCCGATTACATGCGGGCGAGCCTCGCTCTCGAGCCGGGCCGGCTGCCCGTGGCGACGCCCGAGCAGCGTCAGGATTCCTCGATGCTGGCGGTGCTCGGCCGCTCCGAGGCGCTGCTGATCCGTGCGCCTCACGAGCCGTCCGCCAAGGCCGGCGATCCGTGCCGGATCATCCGGCTCGACCGCCGCCTGCTCTGACGCTCAGCGCGCGACTTCCCAGACCTTTAGCGGACCGGGCACAGCCACAGGTGCGAGCCGGTCGGATTCCGCCGCACCGCGGGCGAGCCGCGTCGCGAAGGCGGGCTCAGCCTGGAGGTCGTCGGCCGGCCGCGTCGGGCAGGCGACGAGATAGCGGATCCGGAACGCCGTCAGCACGCGATCGAGGTCCGCCTCGGTGCCGCCCAGGCCCTCGATCGCCGCCGTGAGACCCGGGATGGCGCGGTGGTACGGAGCGGCCACAACGCTGTGCGGGGTGCGCAGCAGGATCGACGGTCCCAGGAAGATCGGCGCCAGGACCGTGCCCGGCGGCAGGGCGGCCAGCGGCCTCAGCGCCGCATCGCTCTGACACGCCGCGGCGCCGCCGGGATCGGGCGCCGTGCGCGAGGCCGGGAGCAGAACCTCACCCAGGAGCGCGGGCGCCATCCAGAGCGTGCTCACCATCCCGCCGCCGAGGAGCGCGAAGCTCCAGCGGCGCATGCCGGTTCCGGATTCTGCCACCTGCGTCAGGGCGCGGTCGAGCACGGCTCCCGCAACCAGCGGCACGAATCCGGAGGCGATGTAGAGGCCGCGGAACTGGAAAAATCCGAGGATCAGGCCGGGCCACAGGAACACGGCCGCCACCGACCAGGCGCGCCGCGCGCGGCCGCGCCACGCCATCCAGGCGGCGGTGAGGCTCGCGAGCGCCACGACCGGGTGGAAGACCAGTGCTTCCCACTGGCCTTGCGCGACGAGCTTCCGCATCGAGGCCATCTCGTTGACCGTCAGCAGCCAATGGTCGCGCACTAAGGGCGGCATGCCCGGGAACGGCCCACCCAGGCAGGCCGGAAACACCAAGGCGAAGCAGACGAGCAGGATCGCGCCGCACAGCGTCGCCAGGGTCACGCGCTTGGCCATCGTGGCGAGGCGGTCGCCGACCCAATTGGCTGCAAGGACGAAGATCAGGCCGGCCGACGCGAGGAAGAGCCAGGGTGGCGAGAGCGCGTCGCATCGCAGGACGGCCCACAGGTCGGGTGAGGTCTGGGCGGTGAACAGGAGCGGTGCCGCCGCCCCGAGCCCGAAGCCGAACCCGGACAACGTCGGCCGCGCGGGCCGGCCGCGCAGGCACCAGTCGCCGACCAGATACAGGGCCGCCATCGCGACGGTGGGCAGGCCCTCCAGCCCGATCGCCAGCGACAGAGCAGCCAAAACGCCGCCGATCAGCCCGCACCGGAAGCCGCCGCGGATCATGCAAGCGGCCAAGCCGAGCAGCGCGATCATCTGGACGTTGTGGTGATCGACACGTCCCGGTTGAAACTGGATCGTGACTCCGAATGTCTGGGTCGCGACAATGACCGCCAGAAGGGCCGCCCTTTCGCCGAAGCTGTGCCGGACGCAGCGGTAGAGCACCCAGCCATACAGCCCGAACAGCAGCAACGGCCACAGCGCGGCCGTCAGGCCTTCGGCCAGTGCCGGACCCGCCAGCGGCGTCAGTGCCAGGATCATTCCGGCGATCGGCGCATCCACGAGGCGCGACCAGTGGCTCGGCACGCCGTCCGGCGGCAGGAAGCGGTGCTGCACGGTGTCGTACCAGCCCTGGCCGGACACGAGATCACGGACCCCGACGAGGCGCATGGCATCGTCAGGGTCGGGCACGCGCAGGTGCCGGATCGTAGCCCAGATGGCCTCTGGCGTGCTCATCATCGCGACGCACAGTCCGACGACGATCCAGAGGGCGGTCCGGCTGTCGAGGCGGGGGAGCACCCGGGTGCTGGTCTGCGCTGAGGCGGTCACGATGGGTCACCCTGAGCGGGCGGCGGGTGCCTTGGCGCGCATCGTCGGTCAGGCGGACTTAACACGGCGTCAAGGATGACCGACTGTCTGCCGCGCTCACGGGCGCTAGACGGCGCGGCCGCAGACCCTATCGGTCGCCGCAACACCGATGGTCCTGCCAGCGATTCCTTAACCACGAAGACCCATGCTCTCGGCAGGTCGGCGCTTCGCGCGTCGTGCGACCCACGAACCGCCGGAGCAGGGGATGAGCCACCACACCGAGACGCTGGTGATCGGCGCTGGGCCCGCGGGCCTCACCGCCGCCTACCTGCTGTCGAAGCAGGGTCGGTCCGTCACTGTCCTGGAGCGGGATCCCGCTCAGGTGGGCGGGATCTCGCGCACGGTCTCGTACAACGGCTACCTGTTCGATATCGGTGGCCATCGGTTCTTCTCGAAGTCGCAGGCCGTGGTCGATCTCTGGGACGAGATCCTCCCCAATGACTTCATCGAGCGGCCGCGCCTGTCGCGGATCTACTATCGCGGCCGGTACTACGCCTACCCGTTGAAGGCCTTCGAGGCGCTCCGGAACCTCGGCCTGCTTACCAGCGCGGCCTGCGTCGCCTCGTACCTCTATGCCCGGCTGCGGCCGACGCAGGACCCGAAGACATTTCATGCCTGGGTCCGCAACCAGTTCGGCGAGCGCCTGTTCTCGATCTTCTTCAAGACCTACACCGAGAAGGTCTGGGGCATGTCGTGCGACGCGATCTCGGCCGATTGGGCCGCGCAGCGCATCAAGGGCCTCGATCTCGGCGCGGCGATCCGCGACGGGCTCAAGCGCTCGCTCGGCCTGCGCAAGCCGGTCAAGACCGGCGGTCCCGTCATCAAGACGCTGATCGAGTCGTTCCGCTATCCCCGCCGCGGACCCGGCATGATGTGGGAGGCGGCCGCCGCCAAGATCGAGGCTCAGGGCGGGAAGCTCCACCTCGATCGCAGCGTCGATTCCCTCAGCTACGATGCCGGCACCGGCATCTGGACAGTGGCGGCCCGTCGCGCCGACGGCAGCCGCGAGACCTTCACGGCCCGGCACGTGATCTCCTCCGCGCCGGTGCGGGAGCTGGTCGACGCGATCCGGCCTCGGCCGCTGAGCACCTTCAACGCCCGGGCGCTGAAGTACCGCGACTTCCTCACCGTGGCGCTGATCGCCAAGTCGCAGAAGAACTTCCCCGACAACTGGATCTACATCCACGATCCGTCGGTGAAGGTCGGCCGCGTCCAGAACTTCCGCTCGTGGTCGCCCGAGATGGTGCCGGACGCGGACCATACCTGCCTCGGCCTGGAGTATTTCTGCTTCGAGGGCGACGGCCTCTGGAGCGCGGACGATTCCGAGCTGGTCGCGCTCGCCAAGCGCGAGATCGGTCAGATCGGCCTGATCGACCCGGCCGACGTCGTCGATGCCTGCGTTGTCCGCCAGCCCAAGGCCTACCCGGTCTACGACGAGGATTATGCGGCCCACGTCGCCACCGTGCGGCGGGAGCTGGAGCGGGATTTCCCGAGCCTGCACCTCGTCGGCCGCAACGGCATGCACAAGTACAACAACCAGGACCACGCGATGATGACCGCGATGCTGACCGTGGAGAACATCCTCTGCGGTCGGCGCCGGCACGATGTCTGGCGGGTCAACGAGGACGCCGAGTACACCGAGGCGGGCGTCTCCGGAGCCGATGCCGCGCTGGGCAGCGAGCGCCTCGTTCCGCGCAAGGTTGCCTGAAGCCGGTTCTGCTCGACCGGCTCGGCTCCACCGAGGCGCCATCCGGAAACCCTGTGGCAGGCGACAGGGCTTGGGCCGCGTCACCGCTGCGGCTTGCCGGCCCCTGCCGCGCCTCTATCGTTGCCTCTCGGCGACGCCCTGGTTCAAGGGCCGCCGGGAGGAATTCATCGATGCGATCTCTGCTTCTCGCTGCGCTCTTCGCGGGCGTGGCCATGCCGGCGGCGGTGCTGCCCGCCCTGGCGCAGGGCGCCGCCCCTGCCGAGACCAAGGCCAAGACCGACGATCTGGAGAAGCTCCAGGGCTTCCATAGCACCAACACCCAGGCCGCCGCCGAGGTCCCGCAGACCGGGCGGCGGGCCGACGCGATCCGCAAGAACCTGTCGAAGATCAAGCTGCCCGACGGCTTCAAGATCGATCTCTACGCCGTCGTTCCGGATGCCCGCTCCATCGCGGTCGGCCCCAACGCCGGTGTGCTGTTCGTCGGCACGCGCAAGAGCAAGATCTACACGGTGACCGACCGCGACAAGGATCGCGTCGCCGACGAGGTCCGTCCCTTCGCGCCGGGCATCGAGTTCAAGATCCCGAACGGCGTCTGCTTCTCGAAGGACGGCGTCCTCACCGTCGTGGAGCAGAATCGGGTGCTGGCCTTCCCGGCCGCCGAGTTCTTCTACGAGAACCCGGACGTCGCCGCCGGCGTGCTGGTCAAGCAGGGCGAGCTGATCCCGGCCGCCGAGGAGAGCTTCAACCACACCGCCCGGGTCTGCCGGGTCGGGGCGGACGGCAAGACCTACATCGCGCTCGGCCAGCCCTACAACGTGCCGCCCGCCGAGAAGATGGACCTCTACAAGAAGACCGGCATCGGCGGCATCATCCGCATCGACGCCGATGGCAAGAACCGCGAGGTCTACGCCACGGGCATCCGCAACTCGGTCGGGATGGACTTCAATACCGACAAGACGCTCTGGTTCACCGACAACCAGGTCGACGGCATGGGTGACGACAAGCCGCCGGGTGAGCTGAACCACGCCATCAAGGCGGGCGAGACCTTCGGCTTCCCGTGGTTCGGCGGCGGCGCCGTTCGCACGGTCGAGTACAAGGACCAGGCCCCGCCGGCCGACGCGGTCGCGCCGATGGCCGAACTGCCGCCCCACGCGGCCGATCTCGGCATGACCTTCTACAACGGCAAGCAGTTCCCGGCCGCGTACAAGGGCGGGATCTTCATCGCCGAGCACGGCTCGTGGAACCGCACCGAGCCGGTGGGCGCCCGGGTCATGTTCGCCAAGCTCGGCGCCGACGGCAAGGTCGAGTCGGTCAAGCCGTTCGCGGAGGGCTGGCTTACCGGCGACGGCGAGTATCTCGGGCGCCCGGTAGACGTCGCGGTGATGCTCGACGGGTCGCTGCTGGTCTCGGACGATTCCGCCGGGGCGATCTACCGGATCTCGTACGAGAAGTAAGGGGGTCTTCCCTCTCCCTTGCGGGGAGGGATCGAGGGTGGGGGTGGTTCCGGTAAGGCGCTGCGGTGCCTCCCGCACCACCCCCACCTCCAACTCCTCCCCACAAGGGGGAGGAGAGTACCGTTGCGCAATCCGAGCCCGAAATGATCCGTCCGCTTCTCGTCCTGATTGCCACCCTCGTCCCGCTCGCGGCCCAGGCCGGCGATTCCGCCGCGGGCAGGAAGCGCGCGACCGCCTGCCAGACCTGCCACGGGATGGATGGGCTCTCGAAGCTGCCTGAGGCGCCGAACCTCGCCGGACAGGTCGAGCCGTACCTCGTCAAGCAACTCACCGACTACCGCGACGGCAAGCGGCAGAACGAGATCATGAACGTGGTGGCGAAGGATCTGTCGGACGCCGATATCGCGAATCTCGCAGCGTATTACTCGGGCATCCAGATCGATGTGCTACCGCCGGGGTAAGCGGCACCATCGTCATTGCGAGCGGAGCAAGGCAACCCAGGGCAGCGGGCCGTCGACGAGCGTCGCGCAGCTGGATTGTTTCGCTCCGCTCGCAACGACAGCGTGCTTCAATCGTCCATCTTCAGGGCGGCGATGAACGCCTCCTGCGGGATCTCGACGCGCCCGAACTGGCGCATCTTCTTCTTGCCTTCCTTCTGCTTGTCCAAGAGCTTGCGCTTGCGCGAGATGTCGCCGCCGTAGCACTTGGCGGTGACATCCTTGGACAGAGCCTTGATCGTCTCGCGGGCGATGATCTTGCCGCCGATCGCCGCCTGGACGGGGATCTGGAACAGGTGGCGGGGGATCAGGTCCTTCAGCTTCTCGCACATCGCCCGGCCGCGCGACTCGGCGCGGGTGCGGTGGACCAGCATCGAGAGGGCGTCCACCGGCTCGGCATTCACCAGGATCGACATCTTCACGAGGTCGCCCTCGCGGTAATCCGAGACGTGGTAGTCGAAGGAGGCGTAGCCCTTCGAGATTGACTTCAGCCGGTCGTAGAAATCGAACACGACCTCGTTCAGCGGCAGGTCGTAGACCACCATGGCGCGCTTGCCGACGTAGTTGAGGTCGATCTGGACGCCGCGGCGGTCCTGGCAGAGCTTGAGCACGCCGCCGAGATACTCGTCGGGCGTCAGGATCGTGGCGCGGATCCAGGGCTCCTCGATCGATTCGATCTTCATGATGTCCGGCATGTCGGCCGGGTTGTGCAGTTCCTTCACCTCGCCGTCGCGCATCTTGAGGCGGTAGACCACCGACGGCGCCGTGGAGATCAGGTCGAGGTTGAACTCGCGCTCCAGCCGCTCCTGGATGATCTCCAGATGCAGCAGTCCGAGGAAGCCGCAGCGGAAGCCGAAGCCCAGCGCCGCCGAGCTCTCCATTTCGTAGGAGAACGAGGCGTCGTTGAGCCGGAGCCGGCCCATGGCCGAGCGCAGGTTCTCGAACTCGGCCGCGTCCACCGGGAACAGGCCGCAGAAGACCACGGCCTGGACCTCTTTGAAGCCCGGCAGCATCTCGGTGGTCTGGCGCTTGTCCTCGGTGATGGTGTCGCCGACGCGGGTGTCGGCCACCTCCTTGATCGAGCCGGTGAAGAAGCCGACCTCGCCGGGACCCAGGGCATCGATATCGGCCATCTTCGGCCGGAACACGCCGATCCGGTCGACGCCGTAGACCGCGTCCGCGCCCATCATGCGGATGGTCATGCCCTTCTTGAGGGTGCCGTCGATGATCCGCACCAGCACCACGACGCCGAGATAGGCGTCGTACCAGCTGTCCACGAGAAGCGCCTTGAGCGGCGCGTCGCTTTTGCCCTTCGGCGGCGGGAGTCGCGTGACGATCGCCTCCAGCACGGCCTCGATGTTGAGCCCGGTCTTGGCCGAGATGGGCACGGCGTTGGAGGCGTCGAGGCCGATCACCTCCTCGATCTGCTCCTTGACCCGATCCGGCTCGGCGGCCGGCAGATCGACCTTGTTGAGGACCGGGACGATCTCGTGGTTGGCGTCGAGCGCCTGATAGACGTTGGCGAGCGTCTGCGCCTCCACGCCCTGGGAGGCGTCCACCACCAGCAGCGAGCCCTCGCAGGCGGCGAGCGAGCGCGAGACCTCGTAGGCGAAGTCCACGTGGCCGGGCGTGTCCATCAGGTTCAGGACGTAGTCCTTGCCGTCTGCAGCCTTGTACTCCAGGCGCACGGTCTGCGCCTTGATGGTGATGCCGCGTTCCTTCTCGATGTCCATCGAGTCGAGCATCTGCTCGCTCATGTCGCGCAGCGCGACGGTGCCGGTGGCCTGGATCAGCCGGTCGGCCAAGGTCGATTTGCCGTGGTCGATATGCGCGACGATCGAGAAGTTGCGGATGGTGTCGATCGGGGCTGTCATCGGCATTCCGTTGGGGCGCGCGCCGGCGCGCACCGTCTGACGTCGGGACGTGTTCAGATGGAGCGGCTCAAGCGCGAGATAGCAGCGCGGCGGGAAGGCGCCAAGCGCGGCCTGACCGCCGACCGGGACGCGCAGCCCGGTTGAAGGTCCCGCACCGACGTTCCGGGGCGGCTCGGCCGGCTCGGCGGCACGTCCGCGCTCGATTGCGGGGACGGAACTGACGGTCGGGTCAGACGAACAACGGGGGCCGGAACAGTCCGGCCCCCGGTTCAAGGACGTGTCAGGCGCTGACGAGCGAAGGGCCGCTCAGCGGCCGCGGTCGCGGATCAGGCGCTCGATCTCGGCCTCGCCGTGGGAGCGCGCCTTGGCCTCGGTCGGATGCTTCCGGTCCGAGCGCTGGTGCAGCTTGCCGTGCTTGCGGATGCTCCACTGGAACAACGAGCCGCTCTCGCCGACCGGCTCCACATCGAGGCTGAAGGGGTAGGTATCTGTCTGCGTCTCACTCATGCGCCCGATATGGGGCATCCGGCGACTTTTCGCCATGCCCCTTCTTGAAGTCCTTGCGCTCTCAGGCCTCAGTGCCGGTCGCGCGTGCCTGCGCGGCCATGGCAACCAGGCTCTTGCGCAGCATACCCATGTCGGTGACGCGCTCCGGGTACAGGGCTCGCGCGGTGCGATCGCCTGCCATCAGGTCCATGCCTTCGGGGTCCAGGCCGGTGAGTCGCCAGGGCAGGCCGGCGTCCGCACCCGATCCGGCGGCGTAGAGCGCCAGCGCGTCGGCGTGATCGGCATTCATGTGCTCCACGGCGCCGCGCTCGCCCGCCACGACTGCGTCCGCGCCGGCGAGATCGAGGAGCAGCTGGTCCCGCGTCAGCGTCGCCGCCTTGGCGAAGCCGCCGTTGAGGTGGCCGGCCGACGGATCGAGGGCGAAGAAGCCGAAATCTGGGAAGTCGGCGTAGAGCTTGGCCTTCGGGTGCCGGGCCAGGAACCGGTCCCGGACACGGGCGTCGGTGGTCTGGGCCGCGCGCCCGACCACGGTCAGCCGGGGATGGGCGAGGGCGTCGCCCTTTCCGCCCTGGGAGAACAGCAGCGAGCAGCGGGGATCCGCGAGCAGGTTGCGGGTATGTGCCGAGAGCCGCGACAGCAGCATCAGCGGCGTGCCGTCCGTGTCGGTGGCGATGGTGACCAGCGAGGCGAAGGGCGTGCCGTCCGGATCGAGCGTCGCGAGTGCACCGGAGCGGATGCTGCGCAGGAGGGTGCGCGACAGGCCGATCGCGTCGAACGGTGCGGCCTCGGCCGGGAGCGGCCGCGCCGGACTGCCCGGTCCAGATCCGGTCTCGATCGTCTCGCTCATTCGCGCACTCTCCCCCCGTTGCGAGCGCAGCCCGTGTCCGCCGCCACATTAGCGGCGCCCTTGACGGCGCGCGAGGCGGCGGGACCGCGTCAGATCGGCCGCGACCACCGACGTTACGGCCAAGCTATGACCGCCGCTCGCTTTTTCCGATCGGCCGTACTAAAGCACCTGTCCCTTTGCGCGAGCCGGGCTGTGCCAAAACCGGTCTGTCTCGCGTGTCCGCCTGCCCCTCGGGGGCCGGGACGTGGCGCGGCCTGTGCGTTGAGCCGGGACCGCGCCTGAGCCCGTTCAGTCAGGGACCGCGCATGCCGACCATCGCCCTCGTCGACGACGACCGGAACATCCTCACGTCGGTGTCGATCGCGCTTGAGACCGAAGGCTACCGCATCCAGACCTATACGGACGGCGCCTCCGCCCTGGACGGTCTGCGGCATTCGCCGCCCGATCTCGCGATCTTCGACATCAAGATGCCGCGCATGGACGGAATGGAGCTTCTCCGACGCCTGCGGCAGAAATCAGACCTTCCCGTGATCTTTTTGACCTCGAAGGATGAGGAGATCGACGAGCTGTTCGGCCTCAAGATGGGCGCCGACGACTTCATCCATAAGCCGTTCTCGCAGCGGCTGCTCGTGGAGCGGGTGAAGGCGGTCCTGCGCCGCTTCGCCAAGGAGGCCCCCGGCGCCACGCCGCGCGGGGCCGAGGAGGTCGCCGCCCGCTCGCTGGAGCGCGGGGCGCTGATGATGGATCCGGAGCGCCACACCTGCACGTGGAAGGGTGAGCCCGTCACCCTGACGGTGACGGAGTTCCTGATCCTCCAGGCCCTCGCGCAGCGTCCCGGCGTGGTGAAGAGCCGGAACGCCCTGATGGACGCGGCCTACGACGATCAGGTCTACGTCGACGACCGCACCATCGACAGCCACATCAAGCGGCTGCGCAAGAAGTTTAAGGTGACCGATCAGAGCTTCGACATGATCGAGACGCTCTACGGCGTCGGCTACCGGTTCAAGGAGGCGTGATCTTCAGGATCCGCCGCGTGTCCGCCCGCATACCCGCCCAGGCCGAGGATGCCCCGGCCCGTCCCTCGCTGGCCCAAGCCCTGTCCCGTCCGCTCGGTTGGCCCCGCGCCCTTTGGGACGCGGTCGGCCAGCGCGCCTCGTCGAGCCTGACGCGCCGCATCGTGGTCCTCAACCTCGTCGGGTTGATCGCGCTGCTCGTCGGGTTCCTCTACCTCAACCAGTTCCGCCAGGGCCTCATCCAGGCCCGGATCCAGAGTCTCGCCATCCAGGGTGAGATCATCGCGGGGGCGATCGCGGCTTCCGCGTCCGTCGATACCGACACGATCCGCATCGATCCCGACAAGCTGCTCCAGCAGCAGGCCGGGGAGGCGGTGGAAGAGGAATCGCAGCCGCTCGCCTTCTCGCTCAACCCCGAGAAGGTGGCGCCGCTCCTCTCGCGCCTCGTCACCCCCACCGGCAACCGCGCCCGGGTCTACGACCAGGAGGGCGGCCTCCTGTTCGACACCCGCACCCTGTTCAAGCGCGGCGATGCCGGGCGGCCGGATCCGCTCGAGCCCAAGCCGCACAAGCCGGGTATGCTCGAATCCGCCTTCGAGACGATCCAGACCAAGCTCGGTGGCCTGTTCCGCAGCCGCACCGAGCAGGCCGAGGAGACCGGTCCGGTCAACGGCCATTCGCTCCGCGAGGTCCAGGCCGCGCTCGGCGGCAACCGCGGCAGCCTCGTCCGGCGCAACAAGCTCGGTGAGACCACCGTTTCGGTGGCCGTGCCGATCCACCGGGCCGGCTCGGTCCGCGGCGCGCTACTCATCTCGACGCAGGGCGACGCCATCGACCGCGTCATCGCCTCGGAGCGCTTCGGCCTCCTGCAGGTCTTCCTGGTCGCCTCGGCCGTGATGGTGGTGCTGTCGTTCCTGCTCGCGGGCGCCATCGCGGGCCCGGTGCGGCGCCTCGCGGAGGCCGCCGAGAAGGTGCGCATGGGGATCAAGACCCGCGAGGAGATCCCGGACTTCACCGAGCGCACCGACGAGATCGGGCACCTGTCCGGGGCGCTCCGCGACATGACCCAGGCGCTGTACCGACGGATCGACGCGATCGAGAGCTTCGCGGCCGATGTCAGCCACGAGCTGAAGAACCCGCTCACCTCACTGCGCAGCGCGGTGGAGACCCTGCCGCTCGCCAAGACCGACGATTCGCGCGGGCGGCTGATGGCGATCATCCAGCACGACGTGAAGCGCCTCGACCGGCTGATCAGCGACATTGCCGACGCCTCGCGCCTCGATGCCGAGCTGGCCCGGGCGGAGGCGCGCCGGGTCGACCTGCGGCGGCTGCTCACCACGGTCGTGTCTGTGGCCAACGAGCGACGCCGGCCCAAGGACTGCCTCATCCAGCTCG
The DNA here is from genome assembly GCF_058790235.1 of Methylobacterium sp. FW102-HT35C08. NCBI lineage: Bacteria > Pseudomonadati > Pseudomonadota > Alphaproteobacteria > Hyphomicrobiales > Methylobacteriaceae > Methylobacterium > Methylobacterium sp. FW102-HT35C08. Next base: position 6,244,723 of record NZ_JBYTCL010000002.1, read on the forward strand.
ACGTCGAGGCGACGGCATCGGACCTCGATGCGCCGTTCACAATCATCGGCCATGACAGCCGGCTGGGACAGGTCGTCAACAACCTCCTCGACAATGCGCGCTCGTTCTCGCCCTCGGACGCCAAGGTCCGCGTCGTGCTGCGGCGGGTCCGGGGCGAGGTCGAGCTGGTCTGCGAGGACGAGGGGCCGGGGATTCCGGAGCATGCGCTGGAGCGGATCTTCGAGCGCTTCTACACCGACCGTCCCGAGCAGGGTTTCGGCCAGAATTCGGGTCTGGGCCTGTCGATTTCGCGCCAGATCGTCCAGGCGCATCGCGGGACAATCCGCGCCGAGAACCGTCCCGGCGCACCCGACGAGGAGGGCGAGCCGACGATCCGCGGCGCGCGCTTCATCGTGCGCCTGCCGGCGGCGCCCCGCCAGCTTCACGCCTGATGATCGTTCTCCACGCCGCCTGCTGCACGCTCGGAGGCGCTGGGATCCTCGTCCGCGGCGAGTCCGGGTCCGGGAAGTCGAGCTTGGCGCTGCTGCTCGCGTCCGGCGAGGATGGAACCTTCGTGGCGGACGACCGGGTCGTATGCGCGGTCGAGGAGGGGCGGCTCGTGGCTCGGCCTCATCTCGCGCTGGCCGGCCGGGTCGAGGTGCGGGGGCAGGGTATCCTGGCGCTCGCCGATCTCGGCGTTGAGACAAGGGCCGAGACGGTCCTGCAACTCGCGGTCGATCTCGTCGCGGAGGTGCCGCGCCTTCCTGAACCGGCCGACGCCGCGATCGTCCTTGGGGTCAGTCTCCCGCGGGTCGTCCTGGACGCCGGCGTGCGTTGCGCGGGCCTCGCGCCGCTGATCATCCGTTCGGCGCTGCGAAAAGCACAGCCGTGACTTCGCAGCCGCACAGGTGCGCCGAGTCGCGCAACGGTGGTATGCCCCCATGGCGCGCACGCGGCAGCCATGGCATGATCACAGCAATGTCCGGGCAAAAAAGTCGCGTTCGCCTTGTGGGGGGCTGTGCGATGCACAACATGGCAGCACACACAGGACGTTGGAACACGTGTCGATGATTGGCATGGTGCTCGTCACTCACGGGCTGCTGGCGACCGAGTTCAAGGCCGCTCTGGAGCACGTGGTCGGCCCGCAGGATCAGATCGAAACGATCACGATCGGGCCGGAGGACGATATGGAGCTGCGACGACGGGACATCATGTCCGCGGTCTGTCGCGTCAATACCGGAGAGGGTGTGGTGGTGCTGACCGACATGTTCGGCGGCACGCCTTCCAATCTCGCGCTCTCCTGCATGAACGGCGGTTCGGTCGAGGTCGTCGCGGGGATCAACCTGCCGATGCTGATCAAGCTCGCCAGCGTCCGCGATGAGGAAAAGCTCGGCGACGCCGTGCTTCACGCCCAGGAAGCCGGACGCAAGTACATCAACGTCGCCTCGCGCGTTCTCGCCGGCAAGTAGCGCCGCTCACGTCTCCAGGATCGCCGCCTGGGGTGCGGATCGCCGCGAACCGACGGTGATTCCCACGGAGGCCGCGATGACGAGGCCGATCGCGAGCCATTGAACGGCACTGATTCGCTCACCCAGCAGCACGAGGCCGGCGCAGGCCGCGACGGCCGGCTCCAGGCTCATAAGCACGCCGAAGCTCTTCCGATCGAGGCGGCGAAGGGCCGTCATCTCCAGCGAGTAGGGCAGGGCGCTCGACATGATCGCCACCGCGAGACCTGAGAGCAGGATTCCGGGTGCGAGGAGGCTCGCCCCCGCCTCGGCCACCCCGAAAGGTGCCACCACGAGCGCGGCGGTGAACATGCCGAGCGAGACCGCTTGGCCGCCATCGACTCGGCCGGCGCGCTGGCCGAACAGGATGTAGAGCGCCCAGGCGAGCGCCGCCCCGAGATCCAGCGCGACTCCGACGGGGTCGAGCCCGTCGGTGGCGGCGATCGGCAGGAGCAGCATCAGCCCGAGGATTGCGAGGCCGATCCACAGGAAATCGGACCGGCGCCGCGACGCGATCAGCGCGACCGCCAGCGGCCCGGCGAACTCGATCGCCACAGCCGGCCCGAGGGGCAGCCGCGCCAGGGCGAGGTAGAACAGCAGGTTCATCAGCCCCAGGGCCGCGCCGTAGAGCGCGATCCAGCCCGCCTCCCGCGCCGGCAGGCTCCGTCGCCACGGCCGCCATACGGCAATCAGGATCAGTGCCGAGAAGCCGACCCGCAGCGCGGAGGTCCCGGCCGCACCGACGGCCGGGAACAGGCTCTTGGCGAAGGTCGCCCCGCACTGGAGCGAGACCATGCCGGTGACCAGGGCCGCGACCGACAGCGCGACTGCGGACGGGGCGCCCCGCCCGAGGGTGCTCACAAGATGAACCGGCTCAGATCCGCGTTGGCCGCGAGATCCTGCACCCGGGCCCGCACATAGGCGGCATCAATCGGGACGGTCTCGCCCGACCGGTCGGTGGCCGTGAAGGAGATCTCGTCGATCACCCGTTCCAGGACCGTCTGCAGCCGCCGGGCACCGATATTCTCCACCGAGGAATTCACCTCGACGGCAACGCGGGCGAGCGCGTCCACCGCGTCGTCCGTGAAGGCGAGGGTCACACCCTCGGTCTCCATCAGGGCGACGGTCTGCTTGATCAGGCTCGCCTCGGTGGTGGTGAGGATCTGCTTGAAGTCGTCGACGGTGAGCGGCTGCAGTTCCACCCGGATCGGCAGACGCCCCTGAAGCTCCGGCAGCAGGTCCGCAGGCTTCGACACGTGGAAGGCGCCGGAGGCGATGAACAGGATGTGGTCGGTCTTCACCGGGCCGTGCTTGGTAGCGACCGTCGTGCCCTCGATCAGCGGCAGCAGGTCGCGCTGCACGCCTTCCCGGGAGACATCGCCGGACGCGCGGCCCTCGCGGGCGCAGATCTTGTCGATCTCGTCGAGGAAGACGATGCCGTTGTTCTCGACCTCGCGAATCGCCTCGCGCACCAGCGCCTCGTCGTCGACGAGCTTGTCGGATTCCTCGGCCATCAGTGGCGCGTAAGCGTCGCGGACCAGGACGCGGCGCGGCTTGCCGCGCTGGCCGCCGAGGGCCTTGCCCAGCATGTCGCCGATGTTGATCGCACCCATGGACGCGCCCGGCATGCCGGGAATCTCGAACATCGGCAGGCCCGCGGGCGCGCCGGCGGTCAGTTCCAGCTCGACTTCCTTGTCGTCGAGCTCGCTGTTACGGAGCTTGCGGCGGAAGCTGTCACGGGTGGCGGCGCTCGCGGTGGGCCCGACCAGAGCGTCGAGGATCCGGTTCTCGGCCGCGGCCTCCGCCTTGGCCTTCACGCCCTCGCGCTTCACCTGGCGGGTCAGGCCGATCGCCACCTCCACGAGGTCGCGGACGATCTGCTCGACGTCGCGGCCGACATAGCCGACCTCGGTGAACTTCGTGGCCTCGATCTTCAGGAACGGCGCGTTGGCGAGACGGGCGAGGCGCCGGGCGATCTCGGTCTTGCCGCAGCCCGTCGGGCCGATCATCAGGATGTTCTTGGGCGCCACCTCCTCGCGCAGCGGCCCGGTGAGCTGCTGGCGGCGCCAGCGGTTACGCAGCGCGATCGCGACGGCGCGCTTGGCGTCGTGCTGCCCGACGATGAAGCGATCGAGTTCGGACACGATCTCGCGCGGAGAGAACGTCGTCACCGCTTAGCCATCCCTGTTCCCCGGCCCGACACGCAGGCCCTGCGCCGGGAATGGGGTCGCGCGCCGCCGCGCGCAAGGGGCGGCGCGCGCGCGAATAGCCGCCTCAGTGGCTCGTCAGCGCCGGCGCTGCGCCGGCCTTGTCGTGCGTGCCGAAACGCTCGACCAGGGTCGCGCTCGCCGCGTTGAGCCCGATCACCTCGACGCTGCGTCCCCGGGCGCGAGCCTTGAGGACCACGCGGTCGAGGGCGGCGACTGCCGAGATGTCCCAGAAGTGCGCGGCGTGCACGTCGATCACGAGATGCTCGACCGGCTCAAGCACGTCGATCGCGTCCGTGAAGGTGCCGGCCGACGCGAAGAAGACCTGGCCGGTGACGTAGTAGGACCTGGTCCTGCCGTCGGCGGACAGCGCGGCGGTCACCCGGCTCAGCCGCGACACCTTCCCGGCGAAAAACACGCCGGACAGGAGCACGCCCACGAGGACGCCGATGGCGAGGTCCCGGGTCGCCACGACCACCAGGACGGTGGCCAGCATCACCGCCGAGGACGGCAGCGGGTTGGTGCGCAGCTGCGCCAGCGAGCGCCACGAGAAGGTGTTCAGCGAGACCATGATCATCACGGCCGTGAGGGCCGCGACCGGGACGACGGTGAGCAGACCCTGCAGCGCGACGAGAAGCACCAGCAGGACGGCGCCGGCCACCAGCGTCGACAGCCGGCCGCGCGCGCCCGACGAGACGTTGATGACCGACTGGCCGATCATCGCGCAGCCGCCCATGCCGCCGAACACCGCCGAGGTCATGTTGGCCAGACCCTGGCCCATGCATTCGCGATTCTTGTTGCTGCCGGTATCGGTCATGTCGTCGACGATCTGCGCGGTGAGCAGGCTCTCCAGCAATCCCACCGCCGCCAGGGTCACCGCGTAGGGCAGCAGGATCCGCAGGGTCTCGAGGGTGAGCGGAACGTCGGGCAGGGCGAAGCTCGGCAGCGCCGAGGGCAGGGCGCCCAGATGCGAGACTGTCCGGACGTCGAGGTGGAATGCCGCCGTGAGCGCGGTCAGCACCGCGATCGCCACGAGCGGCGACGGGATCGCCCGCGTGATCCGCGGGAAGCCGTAGATGATCACGAGGCCGAGGGCGATCAGCCCGTAGGTGGCCGGCGTCACGCCGGTCAGCTCGGGAAGCTGCGCCAGGAAGATCAGGATCGCCAGCGCGTTGACGAAGCCGGTCATGACCGATTGCGACACGAAGCGCATCAACCGGCCGAGCTTCAGCAGGCCGGCGAGAATCTGGATCAGCCCCATCAGGATGGTGGCGGCGAATAGGTACTGGACGCCGTGCTCGCGCACGAGATCGACCATCACCACCGCGGTGGCGGCTGTGGCCGCCGAGATCATCGCCGGGCGGCCGCCCGCAAATGCGATCGTGCAGGCGATCACCACCGAGGCGTAGAGGCCGACCTTCGGGTCGACTCCGGCGATGACCGAGAACCCGATGGCTTCGGGGATCAGCGCGAGGGCGACCACGATCCCCGAGAGGGCGTCGGCACGCACGTTCGACCTCCACCCGTGAAGGAGGCCGGCAGTTCCGAATATATTGCGTGACATGAACATTCCGCACGGGACGCGGGTCCGCCGGCTTGGGCGGAGCGATCAGCGTCTCGAATGCGTGGTCCGGCGGATCGGCGGCCGGAAGAGCCACCCGGGCTTTCACCGGGTCCTTGCGAATGGCCGGACCCTACGGGGCCCGGCGCTGCAATGCAACATCGCCGCGAAGTGCCGCCGCGGCTCAGGCGGCGCGCACCTGTGCCACGAACCCGGCGACCTCGCCGCCGAGGCCGTTGGAGCGGCGCGCGATGTCGGCGGCGGCGTCCAGAACCTCGGCCGCGCTGGCGCCGGTCTGGCGGGCGGCCTCGAGGACATGCGCCATCGTCTCGGTGACCGACCGGGTGCCGCTCGCGGCCTCGGAGACGCTGCGGGCGATCTCCTGCGTGGCGAGCTGCTGCTCCTCCACCGCCGCGGCGACGCCGAGCGCGATGCCGTGGACCTGCTCGATCGTGCCGCCGATTTCCTCGATGGCGGCGACCGCCTCGTGGGTCGCGGCACGCATGGCGGCGATCTGGCCGGCAATCTCCTCGGTGGCCTTGGCGGTCTGGGTCGCGAGATCCTTCACCTCGGTGGCGACCACCGCGAAGCCGCGGCCGGCCTCGCCGGCCCGGGCCGCCTCGATCGTGGCGTTCAGCGCCAGGAGATTGGTCTGGCCTGCGATCGTGGAGATGAGAGAGACGACCTGCCCGATGCCGTCGGCACTCCGGGCGAGCGCCTGGACGCTGGAGCGCGTCCGGCGCGCCGCCTCGACGGCGCTCTCGGCAGCCGTGGAGGTCTGGGTCACCTGGACCCCGATCTCGCTGGCGGTGGCGGCCAGCTCCTCGGTCGCGGCCGCGACCGCCTCGACATTGTGGGCCGTCGTCTCGGCCGCACGGGTCACGGCCTGCGACTGCGTGCCGGTATGCTCGGCATTGCCGGCCATCGCGGCGGCGGCACGCTCCATCCCGTTCGCGGCGCCTGCGAGATGATCGACGAGACCGCCGATGCTGCCCTGGAACCGGTCCGCGAGGCTCGACATCTCGGCGCGCTTGCGCATCGCCGCCTCGGCATCGATGCGCTCGTGATCCTGGCGCAGGGCCTCCGCATCCCGCATCGCCGCGCTGAACACCTGCATGCTCGTCCAGATCGCCCCGATCTCGTCGCGGCCCGGCTTGATGGCCGGCAGGGCGTGATCGCCGCGCGACAGGCGCTGGATCGCGTCCGAGACCGCCCGCAGCGGCCGCGCGATCTGGCGCTGCCCGACCAGCAGGCCGAGCGCACCGCAGATCAGGGCTCCGGCGAGGGCGAGACCCAGAAGGAGCAGCGTCCGCGCCTGGAACAGCGCCTGCGTCTCGCCCTTGATCGCCGCCATCTCGGCACGCCCCTGATTCACCAGGGTGTCGATGCTCGCCTGGAAGGTCTTGCGGTTGGCGCGGTTCGCGTCGTTGAAGCCGAGATCGGCGGCGGCGCGCGGGCTCACCGTCTCGCCCGCTTCGGCGAGGGCCGTGCGCAGCGCGCGGAACGCGTCGGCATTGCGCGCCATCGCGTCGAAGAGCGGACGCTCCGCCTCTGTCACCTGCGGCGCCCACTCGGCCCGCAGCGCGTCCATGTCGGCCAAGCCCTTGCGGACGCCGGCGGCGTATTTCGCGGCCTCGGTCCGGTCGGCGGACGCGTAGACGCCGCGCGAATCCATCGTGACTTCGGCGGCGAGGCGGTTGAAGTTCGCAGCATTCAGCGACCGGATCGAGGCGCTCTCGACCCTGGTCAACGAGCGTTCGAAGCTCTGAAGCGTCGCGACGCTGACACCGGCCACGACCAGCGTCGTCAGGCTGCAGGCGCCGACGAACCCCAGGATCTTTCCGCCGATTTGCATTGTATTCCAACCCTGAGGCGTGGTTGGAGGCAAAATGGCGTCAATTGTTCAAGGGGTCGTTAATTCAAGACCCGGGGCGATATCGGTATCCGACAAATCCCGGCGAGATCCGAGAGGCGTCCGGCAATCCCCGGACCACGCGCGATAGAACATCCGGCCGATCGTCTGCTTGAAGACCAACCTCGGCGCTCTCCGACCTGCACCTCCCGACCTCCACTGGCCGAGAGGTGCGCCTGTCAGTTCGACGAGTCCGGTTGTCTCCGTCACGCCGCCCGCACGGTTGCCAGAAAGCGTCCGACCTCGGACGTGAGGTTTCCGGACTGGCGCGACAATTCCGAAGCCGCGTTCAGGACCTGATCAGCTGCGGCGCCGGTCTCTTCGGCGGCGCCCGCGACGCCGGAGATGTTGGTCGTCACCTCGCCGGCGCCGAGTGCCGCCTGAGCGACGTTCCGAACGATCTCCTGCGTGGCCGCGCCCTGCTCCTCGACAGCCGCCGCGATCGACGTGGCGACGCTGCTGATCTCGCGGATGCGCCCGGTTATGCCGCCGATGGCTGCCACGGCCTGCCCGGTCGAAGCCTCGATCTGAGCGATCTGGCCGGAGATCTCATGCGTGGCCTTTGCAGTCTGCTCGGCCAAGGCCTTCACCTCCGCGGCCACCACGGCGAAGCCCTTGCCCGCCGCGCCGGCCCGGGCGGCCTCGATGGTCGCGTTGAGCGCCAGAAGATTGGTCTGTCCGGCGATGTTGGAGATCAGGCCGACCACGTCGCCGATCCGGGACACCGACCCGCTCAACTCCTGGACGAGTGCGCCGGTCTGGTCGGCCTCGCTCACCGCCAGCTGGGCCAGCTGGGCCGAGCCGTTGACCTGCCGGCCGATCTCTTGGACCGACGATCCCAGCTCCTCGGCCGCCGCCGCGACGGTGTTGACGTTCGAGGCGGCTTCCTCGGCCGCGGCCGCCACGGTGGTCGATTGGCTCGACGTCTCGGTCGCGGTCGCCGACATGGTCCTGGCCGTGGCCTGCAACTGCGTGGCTGAGGATGACACCATGCCGACGATGCCTCCGACGGCGCGGTCGAAGCCATCGGCCAGCTCGATCATGGTCTTCCGCCGCTCGGCCGCGGCCGCCGCATCGGCGATGTGCTTCATCTCGGCGTCCTCGGCCGCCTTCTTGGCCACCATCGCCTTGATACCCTCCACGGCCTTCCCGACCGCACCGATCTCGTCGCCGCGCTGCGCCTCGGCAATCGGCGCCTCGATCTCGCCCCGCGCCATCCGCTGAAGCACGGCCACGAGCCGGCTCAGCGGCCGTGTGAGCATTGCGAAGACCAGCATCCCCAGCAGACCTGCGATCACGACACTGGCTGCGCTGCCCAAGATGCTCGTGAGATAGGCCGTCCTGAAGGATTGCTCCTGCGCGGTGCTCCGGATGGCGAGAAGATCCCGCTCGGCCTGCGCCGCATCGCCGACCTTGGCGCGCAACGCGTCCATCGATGCCTTTCCGGCGCCACCGGCTTCGCTCTGCTGGGCCTTCGCGAGATTGCCCGCTTCGACGAGCGCAATCTCCTTGGCGGCAACGTCGGACCACGTCTGGGCGGACTGACCGACAGCGTCGAGGCGCCGTTGCTGTTCGCCGTTGTCGGCAGTCAAGGCCCGCACCGCCTCGAAGGAGGCCCTGTAGGCCTTCTGGCCGGCCCGAAAGGGTTCAAGGAACTTCGGATCGGCCGACAGCAGGTATCCGCGCAGACCCGTCTCCTGATTGACCATTGACGTGGTCACGCTTTCGAGCTCTGTCAGAACCTTATAGCTGTGTTCCGTCATGCCATTGGTGAGCTCGATAGCCGATAGGCGACTGTATCCGATCGCACTGATGCCGATAGTGACTGCAGCGAGCGTTCCGAATGCGACCGACAGCTTGGTCACGATTCTGGTGTCGTTGATGAAGCGCATCCTGCAGTTCCCATTACGCGGCGACATCGGCGATTTGCTGATCTCGCACGAACGTATTAACTTGCATGATGTAAAGTTTGTCTTACTTCATGCGGGCCGGGTGCGCGCTCGAAGACATAGACAAGAATCTGACGGCGTGAGCGCCGGACGCTTCGCAGTCGAGCCGCAAGTATTCATACCGGGTATTGAGAACGTCGGCGCGGCGAGCGGCTAGGTACTTCGTGAGCGAGCAGGTGCCGTGCCCGAATTCTTGCCAGTCAAATCACGGCCGAATATCAGACTTCGTTCAGGCGTGGAGAAAGCAATTGCCTGAACGCGTATTCTCGGTCTCGGCGAAGATGCCCGCGCTGGACTCCCTTGGGGTCGGGAACGCGATGCGGGGCCAGTCTGCGGTCGACGCCGCGGACTGGCCCAATCAGGATCGCTCTTCGGATCTCCGTCTCACCCGTCAGGGCGTTTCGATCAGGCGGGCCTGCCGGATGGCCTCAAGCCGCGTCGAGCGCCTCGATCACGAGATTGCCGTTCGTGTAGACGCAGATCTCGGCTGCGATGGCCATCGCGCGGCGCACGATCGCCTCGGCGTCGAGTTCGCCGTCTTCCAGGGCGCGTGCGGCCGCGAGCGCATAATTGCCGCCCGAGCCGATCGCCATCACGCCGCTCTCCGGCTCCAGCACGTCCCCTGAACCTGACAGAAGCAGGCTGACGTCGCGATCGGCGACCAGCATCATCGCTTCGAGGCGGCGCAGGTACCGGTCGGTCCGCCAGTCCTTCGTGAGCTCCACGCAGGCGCGGGTCAGCTGGCCGGGATATTGTTCGAGCTTGGCTTCGAGGCGCTCGAACAACGTGAAGGCGTCGGCCGTGGCACCCGCGAACCCGCCGATCACCGCACCCTTCGCAAGACGCCGGACCTTTCGGGCATTGCCCTTCACGATCGTCTGGCCGAGGCTCACCTGACCGTCGCCGCCGAGCACGACACGGCCGCCTTTCCGGACCATCAGGATGGTGGTCGCGTGCATCTGGGACGGATTGCCCCGGTCGTCGTACCTGAATGCGTCTTGGCTCAAGTTTCGGCTCCGCTCTCGATCGCGCCGAGATGGGGAGCCTTGTCGGCGCCGTCCAGCCGCTGACCCACGGTGCTCGCTTCGCGTCACCCGCACCCTTCGCGATGGCGAGGCTTATTCCGCGACGGCCTCGGCCGTCTGCGTGCTGCCGGCGTCCTGCAGGATCGATTGCGCCGCAGCCTCGGCGAGCAGGGCGTAGCCGCGATCAGCCATATGCAGGCCGTCGGAGGCGAAAAGCTGCTTCGGAGTCAGCTTTCCCTCGCGAACCCAGCCGTGCATCAGGTCGGCGCGGCGGATGACCGGCACGTCGAGCTCATCGCCGATGCTGCGCACCGCCTCCAGGAACCGCGACGAACCGGGCGTCGCCTCGAGCTTCGGGCACCATTGCGGCTCCATAAGCACGACATCGATGCCCGCTTCGCGGATCCGCCGAATCGCCGCCACCGTGGCTTCGCGGAAATGGTCGATCGAGACGCCGCGCAGAGGATCATTGCTCCCCGTCTGCCAGATGACCAGCTGCGGCTCGGCCGCGATCACATCCCGATCGAGGCGTGCCAGCATGTCGTCCACGTGCTCGCCGCCGATGCCGCGGTTGATCACGGCGACGTCGATCCCGCGCAGCTTCTTGCGCAGATTGATCTGGAGACGGGCCGGATAGGCGTTCGCGGGGCTGGAAGCGCCCACCCCTTCCGTCGAGGACGAGCCGAACGCCACGATCTTCAACGGAGCGCCGATCGCGATCTGACGGGCAACGTGCGGCAGGTCCGGGCTCTCGCGCAGGTCGAGCCCGAGAAGATCCAGCGATTCCGGAAGCAGGTCCGCGTAGGCCAGGACAGCTGTCGGCACGACGAGGAGGCTACAGAGGACACCAAGCCGTCGCAGCATCTTGCGGACGGGCCGGGCGGGACCAAAGCTGTTCATAGTCTGGGACACGGGACCGACGGCTCCGGCTCTCGTGAGTAACGGATACAATCTGACACATGGGCTTGCAAAGTGGGGTTCCGTCCTCCGCTTGAAAGCATGATGAATTCGTAACACAAAATTAGCGAAGCTGGGCTGCCAAGGCGCTGCTCCGACTCCCTTCGCGGATCCGAACCGCGACCGCGACCAAAGATCAGGTCCCGCCATGCGGGCAAGGCTGATCTTGGTGCCGGCGCCTGTCGTCGGCGGGCCGTGTCGGTCAACGGCCCGATGATGAAGGCCGGCGCCGAGATCTGCGCGCGGCACGAACCATGCGTCGAGCCGGCTGCGGATCTCCGGCAGGGCGGCGGAGAACGCGGTTCGGGAATGCGGGCGCGACGCCCGGACCGGCTGCGAGCCACGACTGACCGTCCCAGGGTCGACAGCTTGCGCATCGCGATCCTCACGCGCTCGAGCCAACCCTGCAGCAGCACGGTCCACGCGCTCGCCCTCGGCGAAGCCCTCTGTGCGCAGGGGCACGAAGCTGTGGTCCACGTCCCGGATCCCAGCGGGCGCGGCTTCTTCCGGGATGCAGGCTGCCCTGTGGTTTCGGTGTCGGCCAAGCCGGTGACCGGATCGGCCGCGGTCCAGGTACAGACCCGGATCGCCGATTACCTCGCCCATTTCTCGACGCCGGCGGCGTGTGACTTCGACGTTTTTCACGCGCAATGCGGCATCAGCGGCAATGCACTGGCGACCCTGACCCGCCGGCGCCTCATCGCCGGTTTCGTGCGCACGGTGCATCGCGTGAACGCGGTCTCCGACCCCCAGATGGCGCAGTGGCAGGAGCGCGCGATCGTCGATGCCGCCCGGCTGCTCTGCGTCAGCCGGACCGGCGCCGCAGCGTTGCTGGCCGCGTACGGGGCACGGGCCGAGATGGTCGGCCATGGTGTCGACAGCGCCGTGTATCGGCCCGAACCCGAGCCCGGCGACGGTGATCTGCGCCGGCGGCTCGGGCTCGGCGCAGGGCCCGTCTTCCTCAGCGTCGGCGGGTTCGAGCCACGCAAGAACACGCTCACGATTATCGAGGCCTTCGCGACCGTCCGGCAGCTTGTGCCGGATGCGCAACTCGTCGTGGCTGGCGACGCGGCGCGCCCCGACCATGCGGGCTTCGAGGCCCGGTGCTGCGCGTCGCTGGAGCGCGCGGGCTTGGCAGTCGGTCCGGGCCAGCCGGTGATCCGCACCGGTCCGACGGCGCAGGCGGACATGCCAGGCCTTTATCGGCTCGCCGATACGCTGGTCGCGCCGTCGCTGACCGGCGGCTACGGTCTCTGCGTCCTGGAAGCGATGGCGTGCGGGACGCCGGCGATCATCTCGGCGCGGGAGCCCGGCGTGGTTGGCACCGCGTCGGTCGAGGCCCTCGCGGCCGACCCGGACGATGCCGCTGCGATCGCAGCGGCGATGCGGACCAGCCTGGTGCCGGCGCGCCGCGCACAGCTTCGCAACGCCGGCCGCGCGGTCGCCCGGGCCCACACCTGGGCAACATGCGCGGCCCGCCACTTGCCGACCTACGAATCGTTCGCGCCGGGGCCCGCACCTCTGATGCCGGTGGCCACGGGCTCGGCAGCCTGGAATATTCAGCGGTTCCCGCGCGATGCCTGAGATGCACTTCCACATCCGCTGGCCGGACGGGTCCCGGGAAACGTGCTACTCGCCGTCGCTGGTCATCAAGGATCACCTCGCGGTCGGGCAGGACTACCCCGTCGAGGAGTTCGTGACCTTGAGCCGCCTGGCTCTCGGTATCGCCAGCGAGCGCGTTCGCGCCCGCTACGGTTTTCCCTGCGGCCGGGCACAAGCCCAGCTGGCCCGGATCGAGACGTCGGCGCGCCGCCAGGGCCCCGGAACCGTCCACATCGAGTCCTTCGAGGAATAGGCTCTCGCCTGGGAGCCGACGTGGCGAACCGACACAGGGAAAGCGCCCGGACCGGCCGGGTTGTTCGCACATCTCTCCGCGAACGACAGGCAGAGGCGATGAAGATCCGGATTGCCGCGGCGCTGATCCTGGCCGCAACCCCGGCCGTAGCGCAGACCCGGCCCTCGAGCACGAGCATGACCTGCCAGCAGACTGTGCGTTTGATCCAGGCGCGGGGTGCCCTGGTGCTCGGGACCGGCGGCATGACCTACGATCGCTTTGTTCGGGACCGCTCGTTCTGCGAGCCCACCGAGATCGCCAAACGCGCGTTTCGGCCGACCCGGGACAACCCGAACTGCCTGATCGGCTACACCTGCTACGAGCCGGGTCCCGGCGACTGGCCCGGCGAGGATTTCTAGGCCGAACCCCGGCTGGGAAAGCCCGGCTCCAGGCCGACGATCACCCGGCGATCTCCGGCCCGCCGGGTGAAGCCCACCGCGTCGAGGTGCTCGAGGAGCGGGATCGAGAACTTGCGCGAGATCCCCAGGGTCGCTCCGGCCTCTCGAGCCAGGAAGCCCGACTCGGCCGTGGTGGCGTTCGGGAAGGCCTCGGTCAAACGTGTCCGGGCACCGGCAACCGCCTCCCGGTGGAACAGCACCGCGCGGCGTTGCACGCGATCGACGGCGCGGATCACCGTGCCGGCGCCGACCAGATAGGTCAGGGCCTCGCGTCGGCGCACGTCGCGACCCACGGCGTCGCTTTCGTCTGGCGGGTTGAGGCCGGCGCGGCGGAAGAGCTGCTCCAGCCGGCGCGCGACCTCGTTCTCGTTCCGAGCCGGATCGAAATCGGCACGCCGCCACAGAGTGCCGGCCTGAGTGACCGCACCCGAAGCGGCGAGAGCCCGCAGGACCGTGCCGGTGAGCGCCTCGGTGAGAGACAGCGAGCGGGACAGACGCTCGATTGCGATGCCGTGCTCCATCGGGTTGTCACGATGGTGCTGGGAGAGGGCTGCCAGCGCGCCGGTCCGGAGGGCCTCGAAGGCTCCGGCCCCGATGATCCGCTCTCCGACCTCCCGCGCGCTGGATTCGAGCAGCAACGCCCCGGCCCGGTCCGGGGCCACGCCCGCGAGGCGTGCCAGCTCGATCAGCGACGCGCCGGCCGCGCCGGCCTGCCCGAGACGGACCGCAATCACCTCGGCCGGCCGCCCCGTCGCCAGCGCGGCGAGATCGGCCATCACGCGCGGATCATTTCGCCGGCGCCGCCGGCTGGCCGGATCGATCACGCGGCCACCCGCCACCGTCGCCGCCGGCGAGTCGAGCCGCAGGACGAAGGGCTCCCGAGCCGGCACCGAAACCGGGTCTGCGAGGTGCAGCTGCGCCTGGGTGCTCGCGCCGGGCTCGAGGGCGTCGCGGTCGAGCAGTCGAAGCCGAGCCTCGACTTCCGTGGTGCCGACCAGCAGGCGGCAACCGGTGCCGCCGGCCAGCGCCGCCTCCGCGCTGGTCGCGGCCGTGATCGCCACGTCGATCCACTGGCTCGGGGCGAGCAGGCCCGGCAGCGACAGGGCCTGACCCCGGGCGATCTCGTCGAGGCCGACGCCGCGCAGAGCGACAGCGGTCCGACGTCCGGGCTCGGCGCGATCGACCGGGCGGCCGTGAATCTGAAGGCCGCGCACCGTTGCGGTCCGGCCACCAGGCACGATCTCCACATTGTCTCCGACCGCGAGCGGACCGCGACGCAGCGTGCCGGTGACCACCGTGCCGAAACCCGGCCGCGAGAAGACCCGGTCGACCGGCAGATAGGGGAAGCCGCCGTCGATGCCGGGCTCTGCCTCGACCAGCAGCGCGGACAGAGCCGCGGCAAGCTCAGAGAGGCCCGCGCCGGTGATCGTCGAGGTGGTGATGACGGGACCCGCCTCGATCCCGGCGCGAGACGCCGCGGCGGCGATCTCGGCCGACCGCGCCGCGATCGCCTCGGGCGACGCGAGATCCGTCTTGGTCAGCGCCAGCACACCGCGGCGGACGCCGATCAGGCGGGCGATCTCCAGGTGCTCGACGGTCTGCGGCTTGATGCCTTCCTGCGCATCGACGGCGAGAAGGACGGCCCGCATGCCGGTGGCGCCCGACACCATGGCGCGCACGAATCGTTCGTGACCGGGCAGGTCGATGAGGTCGATCTCACCCTGGTCCGAGGACAGCAGGGCGAAGCCCGGGACGATCGACACGCCGCGGGCCTGTTCTTCCTTGAGCCTGTCCGTCTCGATCCCGGTGAGCGCACGCACCAAAGCGGTCTTGCCGTGATCGACATGCCCGATCACGCCGACGAGGAGGGTCTTCAACGCAGCCACCGACCGGACCATCTCCGCGGTGCCGCCGTCCACGCCGGGCGCACCACTCTCGCAGCAGGGGAAGTCTGCCTCACCGGCTCAACGTTGAACCGCGAGCCGCCGGACGGTCGGGACCGGAGCGTGCGAGGTAGATTGGATTGTGGACAATTTGTTTTGCCACGCGATTCGAATTTGGGAAAGCGCGTTTTTAACGCAGCGCAACATGCCTCATGCGCATACGGCGGTGCTCTTGCGTCCTGCTTGACGTCGTGGAAGCGTCTATGTCCCTCAGAATGCTTTGCTGGATGGCCAGCCCGAGCCGCAGCAGCGCGACTCTTCGATGCAACCGGATGAGCGCCTCGCGCCATTAGGCAAGGCAGGTCACAAAGAGGAGAGCATGAGCGACACCGATAGCGCCGCCCCGGCAGAGCCCCGTGAGATCGAGCTGAAGCTCGACTGCGCCGGTCCGGACCTGACCGCGCTCGCCGCCCATCCGCGGCTCCAGGGCGCTGCGGCCGTAGACCCCGAGCTCCTGGTCACGACCTACTACGACACGCCGGGCCGTGACCTCCGGGCGGCGGGCCTGACCTTGCGCGTGCGCGCGAAGGGCGGCCGCTATATCCAGACCGTGAAGGCGGGCGGCGGCAATGTCGGCCTGTTCAACCGGGCCGAGTGGGAATCCGAGATCGCCGGCGAGACGCCCGACCCGGCGGCCTGGGCCGAGACTGCGGCAGAGCAGGTCTTACGCGACGCCGATGCGCCCGTGGAGCGTCTGTTCTCCACCGTGGTGAGGCGCCGTGAGATCCCGGTCGAGCAAGGCGCGTCGAAGATCCTGGTCACCCTGGACGAAGGCCGTGTCGAGGCCCCGACCGGCGATGCGCCGCTCTGCGAGATCGAGCTGGAGCTTCAGGAGGGCGACCCGGCCGACCTCTTCCTGGTCGCTCAGGGGCTCGCCGAGACCGTGCCCCTGCGCCTGTCGGTGAAGGCCAAGAGTACCGTCGGCTTCGCGCTGCTCGACGGCAAGGGCCCGTCGATCGTCAAGGCAGAGACGCTGGACCTTCCCGAGGGCGCGAGCGCCGGCGACGTCTTCCGTCGCGTCGCGCGGGCTTGCCTGCGCCACATGCGACTCAACGAGACGGCGTTCCTGGAGGGCGGCCGGCCTCCGGAGGCGCTTCATCAGATCCGTGTGGCGCTGCGCCGGCTGCGCTCGGCCCTGTCGCTGTTCGCGCCCATGCTGGAGGGCGACCCGCGCGCGGAGGGCTTCAACGACGAGATCAAGCGGGTGACCGAGCCGTTCGGCCATGCCCGCAACCTCGATGTCTTCCTCGGGCATACGCTGCCGAGCTTGGTCGAGGAGCGTCCGGATGATCAGGGTCTCGACGGCCTGCGCGAGCGGGCCGAGGCGGAGCGGGAGCGCGCCTACGACGCGCTCCTCGCAACCCTGGAAAGTCCGCAATGGCGCGGCCTCATCATCGAGTTCGCCGGCTGGATCGAGACCGGCTCCTGGGCGGCACAGCCCGCGGCTAACGAGGACGGTCGCGATTTCGCGGCCCGCGTGCTCGATCGGGCTCGGCTGAGGCTCAAGAAGCGCGGCCGCGGCCTCAAGAAGCTCGACCCCCATACCCGCCACCGTGCCCGAATCGCCGCGAAGAAGCTGCGCTACGGCGCGGAGTTCTTCGCCGGCCTCTTCCACAAGAAGAAGTCACGGCGGCGGCAGGACAAGTTCGGGGCGGCCCTGTCGGACCTGCAGGACCATCTCGGCGTGCTGAACGATCAGGAGACCGCCCGCGCGATGACCGAGAGCCTGTCCGGGCCGCCGATGCCGGGTCCGGACGACCCGGGGGCACAGAGGCTGCTTGAGGCGGCCGCGGAAGCCCGGGCCGAGCTCCTCGACGTGAAGCCGTTCTGGCGCTGACGCGTCGCGCGCGCCGCCGCACGGTCCGGAACTCGGCCGGTGCGGTGGCGTTCGCCGGAAGGTCCGCCCGGGCGCGGGCAGGGAGCGCCGATGGCCCACGCCTATAGGTTCGGTATCGAGGAGGAGTTCTTCCTCGCTGATGCGCGCACGCGCGGGACACCGCGCGCCGGGCTCCGGGCCTTTCATGCCGCCGTGCGGGCCCGCCTCGACCATGCCGAACGCGAGCAGCTTCAGTGTCAGGTCGAAGTGGCCTCGCCGCCGAGCGACGATATCGCCGAGGCCAGGGAGCACCTCGCTGGCCTGCGGCGTAGCCTCGCGGAGATCGGCGCCGACCGGGGAGTGCTGCCTTTCGCGGCGGGAACCCACCCCACGGCGCGCTGGCGCGACCAGCGTCCCACCGACAAGGCGCGCTATCACGGCATCATGGCCGACCTTCGCATGCTGGGCCGGCGCAACCTCGTCTGCGGCCTTCATGTCCACGTGGAGGTTCCGGATCCGGAGGCACGGATCGGGCTGACCAACCGGCTGCTGCCGTTCCTGCCGGTGCTGCTGGCGCTCTCGACCTCATCGCCGTTCTGGCAGGGTCAGCAGACCGGGCTTGCCGGCTACCGGATGCGCGCCTACGCCGAATTGCCGCGGACCGGCGTGCCGGAGCTGTTCGCCGACGCGGCCGACTACGCCCGCTACGTCGACGTCATGACCAGGGCCGGCGCCATAGCGGATGCCAGCTATCTCTGGTGGCACCTGCGCGCCTCGCTCAAATATCCGACCCTCGAATTGCGGGTGGCCGACAGCTGCACGCGCCTCGACGATGCGCTCTGCATCGCGTCGCTGTTCCGGTGTCTCGTACGGCACGTCGTGCGGGACCGAACCTGCAATGCCGGCCTGACCGCGGCCTCGCGGGGCTTCGTCATGGAGAACCTGTGGCGGGCCGAGCGCGACGGCATCCGGGCTACGCTCATCGATGAGGCTCGCGCTGAAGCGATACCTTTGGTCACGTGCGTCGACGATGTGCTCGGCTTGATCGGAGAGGACGCAGACGCCCTGCACTGCGCCGAGGCCTGCAGACACGCCCGCACGATCGCGGCCGAAGGGACGAGCGCGGATCGCCAGATGGCGGTGTTTGCGGCATCGCGCCGGTCCGGAGCCACGGAGCGCGCAGCGCTCTCGGCCGTGGTGGACCATCTTGCCAACGAGACCGCCGCCGGCACGACGCCCGGGCCTGGGGGGCACCCGAACAACGTTCCGGCGGCGTGACGACGGGACAGGATCCGGCTGAGGGGGGATGTCGGAGCCTGCGATCCGCCGACCGCGCTTTGGCGGCGCGGTTGTCACGATGAGTCGCACACGCATGTTGCCGAAGCGTGTCTATCCGCCGAACCAATGATCGATTGGCCTATATTCGGCGAAGCCAACCGTCTGTCATCTGCCCATACCAGTGTTGCGGCGACGGCCTGCACCGCAGCGGCTTCCCTCGCAGCCGTGCTCTGCTATCCCTCACGCGTTTTCCGCAGCCACTCGCGATCGTCCGCCATGAGCCTCCTGCGCGACATCATCGGCCAAGTCGGCCGCACCGTGACCGCTTACGCGGGCGACAAGGCGCTGATGCTCGCCGCCGTCTCGGCGGCCGCCAACGTCATCGTGGCCGACGGCGAGGTCGCTGGTCGGGAATTCGACGCCGCCCTCCAGGGCCTTCGCGCCGATCCGGTGCTGATGAAAGGCTACGACGCGTTGATGCTGGAGACCGAGCTCTACGAGGGGATCGCCCGGGCGCGCACGCGCCTCGGCCGTGCCGAGAACCTGCGCCATGTCGGGGCGATTTCCGAGCGACCCGCGATCCAGCGCGAGAACGTGTTCCTGATCGCCGCGGATGTCGCCGACCAGGACGGGATCAGCAACATCGAGGCGAGCGCCCTCGGCGAGATCGCGGCGGCGCTGCGGGTTGACGGCGTCGGGCTTCTGCGAGCCAATCCGGTCCGCCATCCGCCAGCCTGACCGGTGCGGTTGGCATCGGCGTTGCTGGACGGGCGTGCGTCGCAGAGACGGCGGCGTTTCCTCACAAAGCACTTGTCCCACGGCGTCGCGCCGTGAAAGGAACCGGCATGGCCGAGACGATCCCGAGCAAGACCCACAATCTGCGCGCCGACGGCACGCGGCTCTGGTCCACGATTCTGGAAACCGCCGCGTTCGGCGGCACGCCGGCCGGCGGCATCAACCGGCTGACCCTCTCGCCCGAGGATGGGCGGGTGCGCGACTGGTTCCGGGACGCTTGCGAGGCGGCCGGGCTGACGGTCTCGGTCGACGCGCTCGGCACCCAATACGCCCTCCGGCCCGGCCGCGACATGAGCCGGAAGCCGATCGCCTTCGGATCACATCTCGACACCCAGCCCACCGGCGGGAAGTTCGATGGCGTTCTCGGTGTCCTGGCCGGTCTCGAAGTGATGCGCAGTCTGAACGACGCCAACATCGAGACCGAGGCGCCGCTGATGGTGGTGAACTGGACCAACGAGGAGGGCTCGCGGTTCGCCCCCGCCATGATGGCCTCGGCCGCCTATGCCGGCGAGTTCACCACCGACGCGATCCTGGCCAAGCGCGACGCGGCCGGCACGACGGTCGCGGAAGCCCTGGACGCCATCGGCTATCGCGGCGCCGAGGCCGTGGGCGCGCAGGAAATCGGCGCCTTCGTCGAACTGCACATCGAGCAGGGACCGATCCTGGAGGCCGAGGGCAAGACCATCGGCGTGGTCGAGGGCGGCCAGGGCATCATGTGGTTCGACGGCGTGATCACGGGTTTTGAGAGCCACGCCGGCACCACCCCGATGCCGCGCCGCCGGGACGCGCTGCTGGCCCTGTCGGAGTTCGCTCTGGCCGCCGAGCGGAGCGCCCTGGCGCACGCGCCCTCGGCGGTGGCGACGATCGGCGAGGCCGCGATCCTGGCTCCGTCCCGAAACGTCGTGCCGGGCCGGGTCGCCTTCACGGTGGACGTCCGCGACCCGCGCTCCGAAACCCTCGACGCGATGGAGGCGGCGCTCCAAGAGGCGGCGGCCGAGATCGCGGCGCGGCGCAAGCTCGAGATCGCGCTGAACCGGATCTGGCGAAAGGAGCCGGTGCCGTTCGATGCCGCCATCGTGGCGGCCATCGACGCGGCCGCCGAAGGGCTGGGGCATGCCCGCCGCCGGATCATCTCGGGCGCCGGCCACGATGCCTGTAATCTCGCCGGCAAGGTGCCGGCTGCGATGATCTTCGTGCCCTGCAAGGACGGGATCAGCCACAACGAGGCGGAATCCGCGACCCAGAGCGACTGCGCGGCCGGAGCCGACGTGCTGCTGCAGACGGTGCTGCGGCTCGCCAACGCCCCAAAGGCGGCGACAGCCGCCTGACCGGCCGGAGCGTGGTCCGGATCGCCGCAGCCGGTGGCGGCGCTTCGGACCACGTTGGGTCGCCCGGTGTGCGAAAGCGTAAAAATCCCTTAAGGACCACCGCATGAGCGCGCGATCGTACCGCGACGCCAAGGGCCGGCCGCTCGTCGCGGTCACCGGCATCGGCGTCGTCTCCTCCCTCGGCCAGGGCCAGACGGACACCTGGGCCGCCATGACCGAGGGCCGGTCCGGGATCCACGCCATCGGCCGGTTCCCCACGGACGGCCTGCGCACGCGCATCGCCGGCACGGTGGATTTCCTGAATACCGAGCCGCTGGTGGCGCCGCTTTTGTCCGAGCGCTTCGCCGCCGTCGCCGCCGAGGAGGCGGTGGCGCAGTCCGGGATCGGGACCAAGGGCGATTTCCCGGGGGCGCTATTCATCGCGGTGCCGCCGGTCGAGATGGAATGGCCGCAGCGGCAGGCTCTGGCCGAGGCCGCCGGCGGCGACGGGCCGGTCGATTATGCCGGCCTGCTCCGGGCCGCCGCAACGCGCCGGTTCGATCCCTGGCATGACCTGTTCATCTTCGGCACCGTCGCCGACCGGATCGCCGACCGCTTCGGCACCAAGGGCTCGCCGATCTCGCTGTCGACCGCCTGCTCGTCGGGCGCCACCGCCATCCAGCTCGGCGTCGAGGCGATCCGGCGCGGCGAGACCGCGGCGGCGCTCTGCATCGGAACCGACGGGTCGGTGAATCCCGAATCGCTGATCCGCTTCTCGCTGCTCTCGGCACTCTCGACCCGCAACGACGATCCGGCAGCGGCCTCGAAGCCGTTCTCGAAGGATCGCGACGGCTTCGTCATGGGCGAGGGCGCGGCGGCTCTCGTCCTCGAGGACGCGGAGGCCGCGGCCGCCCGCGGCGCCGCGATCCTCGGCTACGTCCTCGGCTGCGGCGAGAAGGGCGATGGCTTCCATCGCACCCGATCCAGCCCGGACGGTGCGCCGATCATCGCGGCAATCCAGGCGAGCCTGGAGGATGCCGGGATCGGGGCCGACGCGATCGACACGGTCAACGCCCACGGCACCTCGACGCCGGAGAACGACAAGATGGAGGGTCTCGGTCTCGGGGCCGTCTTCGGCGCCCGGGCCGCCACCCTGCCGGTGACGTCAAACAAGTCGATGATCGGCCATACCCTCACCGCCGCCGGTGCGATCGAGGCGGCCGTGTCGCTGCTGACGCTGCGGAACGGCCGGATCCCGCCGACCATCAACCATCGGGTGCCGGATCCCACGATCGTCCTCGACGTGGTCGAGACCGCCCGCGATCTGCCGGTCCGCACGGTGCTGTCGAACTCCTTCGGGTTCGGCGGCCAGAACACCTGCTTGGTCTTCGGCGCGGAACCGGCGTGAGCGGCATGACCACCCCGCGCCGCGTCCTCGTCACCGGCGGCACCTCCGGGATCGGCGCGGCGATCGTGCGCGCGCTCGCCGGTGCGGGTCACGCGGTCGACTTCACCTACCGCGCCTCGGCCGACGCGGCGGAGACTCTGCTCGCCGATCTGCGCGCCGCGCATCCGGATCGCGCCTTCGCGGCCCATGCCCTGGACCTCGCCGACAAGGCGGCGCTCGACGGCTTCTGCGAGACCGCGGAAGCGGCGGGCTATTACGGGCTGGTCCACAATGCCGGCCAATCCTGCGATGCGCTCGCGGCCATGCTCGATCAGGAGCGCGCCGAGGCCGCCATGCAGGTCAACTTCTTCTCGCTGACCCGCCTCGCGAAGACCCTTGTGCGCGAGATGACCCGGGCGCGGACCGGCCGGATCGTCGCGATCGGGTCGGTCGCTGCGTTGCGGGCCAATGCCGGCAACGCCGCCTACGCGGCGACCAAGGGCGCGCTCATCGCCTATTGCCGGACCCTCGCCATCGAGACGGCCAAGCGCGGCGTCACCGTCAACGTGATCGCGCCGGGCTTCGTCGACACCGCCATGATGGAGCGCTACGCCGCGTATCGGGGCGGCATGGAGCGCCAGGTCCCCGCGGGCCGCTTCGCGCGTCCCGAGGATGTCGCCGCGCTCGCGGCCTTCCTGCTGGGCGATGGCGCTTCCTACATCACCGGGGCCGTGCTGCCCGTCGATGGCGGCCTGACCGCCATGATGGGCGTGCATCGGACCTGACCGGTGACGCCGCCGAACTGGACGACCCTGCCGATGCGCACCCGCCTCGCCCTCCCTGTCGTCCTCTGCATCGCGCCGCTCGCGGCGGACCCAGCCCGGGCCGAGCCTGAGACGTACCGCATCTCGGGCCTGGCGCCCGGCGAGGCTTTGAGCATTCGCTCTGAGCCCGATCCCTCGGCCGAGCAGATCGGCGAGATCCGGTCGCGCGCCCTGGTCTTCGGCTGCACCAACGAGACCCCGAGCCGTACCACGTGGTGCCGGGTCAAGGCCGGCCGGGTTCTGGGCTGGGCGCGGCGACGCTACCTGGCGCCGGACTAGCGGCGGGTTCCGACGCCCGACCTTCCTTGCCATGCACGAACCGCGTCGCCGCGCCGCCAACGGAAAACAACGCTTATGCAAGCCCTTCAGCTGTTCGGTGACCGCGATCTGCGCCTGAGCGAAATCGAAGCGCCGCCCGCGCCCGGCGCTGGCGAGGTGCAGGTCCGGATTCGTGCGGTCGGCCTCAACTTCATCGACGTCTGGGGGTTCCGCGGCATGGCCTTCGCCAAGCGGAAGATGCCGCTGATCGTCGGGGCCGAGGCCGCCGGGATCATCGAGTTGGTGGGGGAGGGTGTCGCCGATCTCGCACCCGGCGACCGGGTCGTCCCCTACGGCGCCATGACCTGCGGGCGGTGCCGCGCCTGTCGCGAGGGCCGCGACAACCTCTGCGAGGATGTCTCGGGGGTCATGGGCTTTCACCTCGACGGGTTTTCCCGCGAGCGTGTGACGATGCCGGCGCGGCTGGTGGTGAAGGTGCCGGACGGCGTCAGCGACACCGATGCGGCCTGCGCCGGCATCGCCTTCGGAACGGTCCAGCACATGCTGTTCGACAATGCCCGCCTGGAGCCCGGCGAGAGCGTGCTGGTCCATGCCGGCGGCTCGGGGATCGGCACCGCGGCGATCCGCATGGCCAAAGCGATCGGCTGCACGGTCTACACGACGGTCGGAGACGACGAGAAGGGCCGCAAGGCCGCCGAACTCGGCGCCGACCACGTGATCAACTACCGCACCGAGCGATTCGAGGGCGAGGTCCGGCGCCTGACCAAGCGCAAGGGTGTCGACGTGGTGTTCGAGCATGTCGGGGCCGACACCTGGAACGGCTCCCTGCTGTGCCTGAAACGCGGCGGCCGGCTCGTCACCTGCGGATCGACCTCCGGCGTCTCGGCCACCATGAACCTGATGCAGCTGTTCCAGCAGCAGTACCGGATCACCGGCTCGTTCGGATGCTCGCTCGCCAACATCCGCCAGTCGCTCGACAAGATGGCGGCCGGCATCCGGCCGGTGGTGGACACCGTGTACCCGCTGGCCGACTTCGCGCAGGGCCTCGAGCGGCTGGAATCGCGCCGGGTCTTCGGGAAGATCCTCGTCAGCCTCTGAGTGATGGCTGCGCCGCACGCGCGTTGTCATCCCGGGGCCGCGCAGCAGAGCCCGGGATCCAGAGCCGCTGGCGGGCTGGATCCTGGCGCTGCCTGCGATTCTGGGTTCCGGGCTCGCCTTCGGCGCCCCGGAACGATGGCGCCGAACCGGATCTAACGGCGAGGATCAACGTCGGGGCGGTCGCGCCCATTTCGCACTGCAGGAGACATGGCTTAAGCTTCGCCCTACGGACGCGTCGGGGGGCCGCCCGTGTCAGGCCCAGGATTCGATTGTGCTGCGTCTCGCTCTCCTGTTGAAACGGTCGTATCCGCGCCTCGCCGGCTTCGCCACCATCCCCTTGATCCGAGCGTTGGTCTGGCTCGCACGGGCCCTCGGGCCGCAGCGGTCGACCGCTCTCGGGGCCGCGTTGCTGCGGGTCATCGGCCCGCTCCTGCCGGCACACCGCACCGCCCTGGCGAACCTCCGGGCCGCCTTTCCGGAGAAGACGGAGGCGGAGCGGAAGCGGATCGCCCTTGAGGCATGGGACAATCTCGGCCGGACAGGCGCCGAGTACGCCCATCTCGACAGCCTGTTCGACTACGATCCCGCGGCCACGGCACCCACGCGGACCGAGGTCGCGGGAATCGAGCATTTCTTCGCCCTGCGCGACGACGGCGAGCCGGGCCTGATCTTCTCGGCGCATCTGGCCAATTGGGAGCTGCCGGCCATCTGCGCGGCCCGGTTCGGCCTCGACGCAACCGCCGTGTTCCGACCGCCCAACAATCCGGCCGCGGCCCGCCTCGTCCAGGAGGTCCGCCGCCGATCCATGGGCGGGCTGGCCGCCTCGACGCCGGGCGCTGTCTTCGCCATGCGCGATGTCGTCGCGAATGGCGGGCACCTCGGTCAGCTCATCGACCAGCACTTCACCCGTGGAGTCGTGGTCCAGTTCCTCGGTCGGCCGTGCCTTGCCAACCCGCTGCTGGCCAAGCTCGCCCGGCACTACGAGTGCCCGGTGCACGGCGTCCGCGTCGTCCGGCTGCCCGAAGGGTGCTTCCGGCTGGAGCTGACGCCGCCCCTCGACCTGCCGCGCGCCTCCGACGGGACCATCGACGTGGCGGGGGCCATGCAGGCGATGACGGCCGTAGTCGAGGGCTGGGTGCGTGAGAATCCTGGCCAGTGGCTCTGGATGCACCGGCGCTGGCGCCCGGACATGCTGCCGAAGCCGCGGCCGACCTCGACGGCGCCTCAACCGATGGTAGATGGCTCTCAAGCCAACGTGATTTCACAGACGGCGTCCCAGACGTTCTGATACCCGAATGACGCCCCGGCACCGCGCCCTGACTCGCGACAGCCGCGCGCTCTGCGCTGCCGTTCTGTTCTCCACCCTGGTGCTTGCGTCGGCGGCGCGGGCCGAACCGGTTCGCGCTGTGGTGGAATTGTTCACCAGCCAGGGCTGCGGCGCGTGCCGCACGGCCGATCCGGTTCTGCGCGATCTGTCCCGTCAGCCCGGCGTGATCGCCCTGACCCTGCCGGTGACCTACTGGGATTATCTCGGCTGGAAGGACACGCTGGCCTTGCGCCCGCTCACCGAGCGCCAGCGTGCCTATGCCAGGGGCCGCGGCGCGCGCCAGGTTTTCACCCCGCAGGTTGTGGTCGACGGCAGCGCCTTCGCGGTCGGTTCCGACAGGAGCACGCTGGATCGGCTCCTGCGCGATGCCGCGCAGCATGGGGGATTGCCGGTCCCGGTGCAGAGCGAGCGGCAGGGTGACCGAATCCTCGTCGAGGTCGGCGCCGCGCCCGAGGCCAAGACCGAGTTGCGCGGCGACGTCTGGCTGGTGCCGGTGCTGCGCAGTCGGGCGATCGCGATCCAGGGCGGCGAGAATGGCGGCCGCACGGCGACCTACGTCAACGTCGTGCGGGGCATGCAGCGTCTCGGGTCTTGGACCGGGCAGGCGACGCGCTTCGACGTGCCCTTCACGCAGACGAAGACGGCCGACGCCGACAGCTGGGTGGTGTTGCTGCAGGGCACGGCGGATGGTCGCCCGGGCCGCATCTTCGGGGCGGCCAAGGGCCCGGGGCTGTAGCGACCGGCCGCGGGATCGCCGGGTTCATTTCAGCGTAACGGGATCGATCTGTCGGCGGCCCTGCTGCCTGCGCCGCGCCCTGGACTCGCGGGCCAGTGCCGCCAGCTGCGCATCCAGGCGCTCGGACAGGCGGCCGACGAGCCCGATCGTCGCGTCGAGCGCACGGCTGATCAGCGCGACCGTACCGGTGACACCTCCGACCACGAGGGTCTCGATGACGCGTCCGATCCGATGAACAATCCGCATATGTCACACCTCACTGGAGACAGTGCTGACCGCACCGCTGAGCGGGCGAAGTAGCGCGCCGGTGTCCGGTCGGGATGAGGCGGAAAGCGGCGCAGCCCCGAGCGCCACGCGCGGAACTTTCCGGCCTTGTGCCACAGCGGCCGGTCGTCCCGGGGCGGCTCGAGCCGAACCAGAGGAGCGGCAGGCTCGTTGCATGGAGGTGGCCGTCCGCCGTCCCGTGTGGGCGCCCCTCACCGAGTGTCGGCCATGCGGCGACGCCATCTTCTGTCCGGGATGCTCGCCGCACTGTCGCTGGCGGGCCGCCGCGCCGGTGCCGCCGAGCAGTCGGTCGATGTCCTGCTGGTCCTCGCCGTCGATGTGTCGCTGAGCATCAGCGAGGACAGGTTCGAACTCGAACGGCGCGGCTATGCCGAGGCGTTCAGCGATCCGCGCGTCCTGCGCGCCATCGGAGAGGGGCCAACCGGCCGCATCGGGGTCGCGCTGTTCGACTGGGCGGGACCCGGGGAGCAGCAGATCGCGGTGGACTGGATGGTGATCGCCTCCCCGCGGGACGCGAACGTTTTCGCGGCCAAGCTCGCCGCGGCGCCGCGACCGTTCTACGGCCGTACGGCGATCGGCTCGGCGCTCCGCTTCGCCTCCACGCTTCTGGCACAGGCGCCGTATCGGACCGACCGCAGGGTGATCGACATCTCCGGCGACGGCACCGGCAATGCGGGCCCGTCCGTCACGGAGGCCCGGGACGCGGCTGTCGCGGCCGGCAGCACCGTCAACGGCATCGTCATCCTCACCGATCCGGAAGGCATGCCCGGCTTCCTGAAGGAGCACACCAACCCGGCTGGCGGTCTGGCGGCCTACTACCGGTCCGTCGTGATCGGAGGCGAAGGGGCCTTCGTGATGAGCGCCGAGAGCTTCGCGGCGTTCGGGCGCGCCCTCATCGCCAAGCTGGTGCGCGAGATCTCCTGACCCGCCCCCGTACCGCCGAGGATCGCTCCCCGATGCGCATCGCCGTGCTCCAGTTCACGCACGAGACCGTGACCTTCCTGCCGAACGACACGGCCCGGGAAGACTTCATCTATCCGGGCTCGCCCGCCTCCGGAGAGGCGCTGCTCGCCACCGATCCGAAGGGCTACATGGGCGGCTTCGTGCGGGTGGCGCGCGAGTACCCAGGCGTGGAACTCGTCGGGATCACCTCGCCGCTCTGGCCACGCACCGGCACCGCCTCGGGCTGGATCACCGCCGACGCCTACGCGTACTTCCTCGGAAACATGGTCGCGGAGCTGCACGCGCAGGGTCCCTTCGATGGCGTCTATCTGGCGCTGCACGGTGCGATGGCGGTGCGCGGGGTACCCCGTCCGGAGGCCGACATTGCCCGGCAGGTCCGCGACGCGGTCGGGAAGCGGGCCGTGATCGCCGGAACCTTCGACCTGCACGGCAACGAGGATGACGCGTTCCTCGCCCACGCCGACATGGCATTCGCGGTGAAGTACTTTCCCCACTACGACGGCCACCTCCAGGGCGAGCGCGCTGCCCGCATGCTGGTCCGGGCCGTGCGCGGCGACTACCGGCCGACCCACCGCGTGATCAAGGTCCCGATCCTCACGCCCACCGTGGTGCAGTGGACCGGCGCCGCACCGTGGTCCGATCTCGTCCAGCGGGCCTTGGTCTGGGAGGCGCGCGAGCCCGACGTCTACGTCAACGTCTTCTTCGGCTTCCCCTGGGGCGATGCAGTGGACGGCGGCATGACCGTGCAGGCGATGACCAACGGCGATCCCGACCTCGCCGACAAGGTGGCCCGGGACGTCGCCGCCTTCGCCTGGCGCCACCGACGAGGTCTGCTGGACGCGACGCGGATTTACACCATCGCGGACGGCGTGCGGCGCGCCCGCGAGGCCGTCGCCGCAGGGGAGGGGCCCGTCGTGCTGGCCGACCACAGCGACCGCTCCGGGCAGGCCACGTGGCTGCTGCGCGAGATCGTGGCGCAGGGCCTGACGCGGTCCCTCGTCGCTACGGTCGCATCGGCTGAAACCGTCGCGGACGCTTTGGCCCGCGGTCTCGGGCCAGGTGACGCCTTCGATGCGCACGTGGGCGGCGGCGCCGACCCGTCCGCCGGAACGCCGGTGCGGATCACCGGAACCGTGCTGCAGGTGGTCGCCGCGCCGGCGCCGGGCGTCGCCGGGAGCGGTGGCGGAGGTGGCCACTGGATCTGTATCGGCTTCGGATCCGGCAACGTTCTGGTGCTCAGCCCGCAACTCGCCCAGATCGTCGAGCCCGCTGAGCTCTGGAGCCTCGGCCTCGACTCGGCCGCGTTCGACGTTATGGCGATCAAATCGCGGGTCCATTTCCGGCGCGGCTTCGACGACAGCGGCTACGCGCGGACGATCCTGCTGGTCGAGCCGCCGGAGCCGTTCCTCGGCACGGTCCGGCTCGACCATCTGCCCTACAGCCAGATGCGGGCGGCCGACTTCTTCCCCTACGGCGATCCGCCGGAACCGGGGCCGTGACCGGGACGACATCTACCGCCGTGCCGTCACCCCGGGTGCTCGCGCAGCACGTGTGAGGGCGCTAGGTTCATCCCGCATGCGCCCGACGAGGCGCGGTCAGGGAGGACACGGGATGCGGATTTCGGCCGACAGGCTGTCTGCCTATGTGCGAGACATCTTCGTGCGCGAGGGCTGCGCGGAGGCGGAGGCCGAGCGGATCGGCCGCTTCCTCGTGGCCGCCAACCTCACCGGCCATGACTCCCATGGTGTCGTCCGCGTCACCCGCTACGTGGAATGGCTGCGGTCGGGCGAGGTCGAGGCCGGCCGAACGCCCGAGATCATCACCGACGCCCCGTCCTTCGCGCTCCTCGATGCGCAATACGGCTTCGGGCAGACGGCGGGGCCGTTCGCCACCGATCTCGGCATCGCCAAGGCCAAGGAGACGGGCGTTGCGATTGTCGCGCTCCGCCATGCCGGCCATCTCGGGCGCATTGGCGAGTGGGCGGAGCGCGCCGCTGCGGCCGGTCTGATCTCGATCCATTTCGTCAACGTGGCGGGGAGCCTGCTGGTCGCACCGTTCGGCTCGGTGGAACGCCGGTTCTCCACGGCGCCGTTCTCCGCTGGCTTCCCGGTTCCGGGCGCGGATCCGATCATCCTCGACTTCGCCACCTCGGCCGTGGCTGAGGGCAAGGTGCTGGTCGCGTCCCGGGGCGGCAAGCCGCTGCCGGAGGGCGCGCTCATCGAGCCGGACGGAAGCCTCAGCGCCGATCCGGCCACGCTCTTCGGACCGCTCGAGGGCGTCGAGCGCGACAACCAGCGCGGCGCGGGGGCAATCCGGGCCTTCGGCGAGCATAAGGGTTCGGGTCTCGCGCTGATCTGCGAGCTTCTCGCCGGCGCGTTCACCGGGTCCGGCGCCGCCGGGCCGGGCAAGCGGCGGATCTGCAATGGCATGCTGTCGATCTACGTAATGCCCGAGGCCTTCGGGACCGAGAACGCCCTCGCCGCGGAGGCGCGGACCTACCTCGACTTCTTCAAGAGCGCCAAGCCGATGCCCGGCGCGGAGGTGCTGCTGCCCGGCGAGCCGGAGCGGCGGATGCGAACCGAACGCCTCGCCGACGGCGTCCCGCTGCCCGAACCCGTCTGGGAGACCCTGCTCGCCGCCGGATGTCCGCACGGGCTGGACGGCAACGCTTATCGCGATTGAACCGGAGCCGCGCACCCCGGACTCGACGAGATGCGCCTGCGGAAGACCCTCGGATAACGGGGCGCCGCACTGCCCGGGGACGCCATCCCCGCGACTCGGGAGGAACAGGATGTCCAGACTGCGCTGGCTCATGATCGGCCTCTGCATGGCCGCCAACGCCATCAACTACATCGACCGCGCCAACCTCGCGGTGGCCGCGCCGACCATGTCGAAGGAGCTGGGCCTCAGCGCCACCGACATGGGCCTGATCCTATCGGGCTTCTTCTGGACCTACGCGGTGATGCAGCTGCCCTTCGGCTACGTCGCCGACCGGGTCGGGGCGCGACTGTCTCTGATGGTCGCGGTGGTCTGGTGGTCGGCCTGCACGGCGCTGACCGCGGTCGGCCGGGGCTTCCTGTCCCTGCTCGGACTGCGCATGCTGCTGGGTGTCGGCGAGGCCGGGGCCTATCCATCCTTCGCCAAGGTCGCGGCCTCGTGGTTCCCGCGCTCGGAGCGGAGCTTCGCCAGCAGCATCTTCGACAGCGGCTCCCGGGTCGGATCGGCGCTCGCGATCCCACTGGTCTCGTGGGTGATCGCGACGCTCGGCTGGCGCGAATCCTTCATCATCACCGGCCTGCTCGGCTTCGTCTGGGCGGTCTTCTGGATGTGGCTCTACCGCGAGCCCGAGAACCATCCGGCGGTGACACCTGAGGAACTCGCGGCGCTGCGGGCCGCGCAGGAGCGGCCGAAAGCGGTCGATGCCGCCGATGCCCAGAACCAGGTGCCGTGGCTGTCCCTGTTCCGCTACCGCACGGTCTGGGGGATGATGGCCGGATTTTTTTGTCTGAACTTCGTGATCTACTTCTTCATCACGTGGTTTCCGACCTACCTGGTCAAGGCGCGCGGCTTCTCGCTCGCGGAGCTCGGCACGCTGGGCAGCCTCCCGGCGCTCGCCTCGATCCCGGCTGGCTGGCTCGGCGGCTTCGCGTCGGACGCGCTCTACCGCAGGGGCTGGAGCCTCACGGCGGCGCGCAAGACCTGCCTGGTCGGCGGCATGCTGATGTCGTCGGTGATCACCCTGTCGATCATCGCGCCGAACATCTACGTGGCGCTGCTCTGCTTCGCCGTGGCCTATGGCAGCCTCGCCTTCACGGCCGCGTCGATCTGGGCTCTGCCCGGGGATGTCGCGCCGACACCCGCCCACGTCGCGTCGATCGGCGGCATCCAGAATTTCGCCTCGAACGTCGCCGGGATCGTGACGACCACCTTCACGGGGTTCATGCTGACCGTGACCCAGGGTTCGTTCGCGATCCCGCTGATGGTGGCCGGCGGCTTCTGCCTGCTGGGCGCCTTCATCTACCTCTTTGTCGTCGGCGAGATCGCGCCGCTGCCGGTCCGGGACGCCCGCGCCCCGGCCTTCCGGCCCGAAGCGGCCCGGTGAGCGAAGCCGCAACGACGGATTGTCAGGAGAGACCGATGTCCGCCTATCCCGTCATCATCCTCCGCCCCGACGACGGCGTCGTCGTTGCCCGCGGTGCCATCGAACCGGGCACGCCGGTCGCGGACGGCGTCACGGCCGCCGAGCGGATCCCGGCCGGCCACAAGGTCGCGGTGCGTCCGCACCGGAGCGGCGAGGCGGTGACCAAGTACGGCCAGATCATCGGCTTCGCCAAGGACGACATCGCGGCCGGCCGGCACGTCCACGTCCACAATCTCGGGATGGGCGAGTTCGCCCGCGACTACGCGTTCGGCGTCGATGCCAGGCCGACGCGTCTGGTCACCCCGCCGGCCACCTTCCAGGGCATCCGCCGCCCCGACGGCCGTGTGGCGACGCGCAACTATGTCGGCATCCTAACGTCGGTGAATT
This sequence comes from Methylobacterium sp. FW102-HT35C08, assembly GCF_058790235.1. Classification (NCBI taxonomy): domain Bacteria; kingdom Pseudomonadati; phylum Pseudomonadota; class Alphaproteobacteria; order Hyphomicrobiales; family Methylobacteriaceae; genus Methylobacterium; species Methylobacterium sp. FW102-HT35C08. The sequence continues at coordinate 6,276,676 of NZ_JBYTCL010000002.1, forward strand.
GCAGCGCCCACGTCGCCGATCTGATTGCCGACGCCTTCCGGCGCCACCCGATCCTCGGGCTCGATCCGCTGGCCGCGTATCCGAACGTCGACGGCGTCGTGGCACTGACCCACAAGACCGGCTGCGGCATGGCCATGGGCGAGCCGCTCCGGCTCCTGCGCCGGACGCTCGCGGGCTACGCGCGGCATGTCAACTTCTCGCACATCGTGATGATCGGGCTCGGCTGCGAGGTGAACCAGATCGGCGCCTTCCTGGAGGAGCAGGGCCTCGGCGACCGGATCCGCAGCATGAACATCCAGAGCCTCGGCGGGACCCGGAAGACCGTCGAGGCCGGCATCGACTTCGTGAAGGGCATCCTGGCTGAGGCGAACGTGGTCCATCGAGAGCCGGTGCCGGCAAGCGAGCTGATCGTCGCCCTGCAATGCGGCGGCTCGGACGGCTACTCGGGCGTCTCGGCGAACCCGGCGCTCGGCATCGCCAGCGACCTCATGGTGCAGAATGGCGGCACGGTGATCCTGTCGGAGACCACCGAGACCTACGGGGCGGAGCACCTGTTCACCCGCCGCGCGGTGAGCCCTGAGGTCGGCCAAAAGCTCGTCGACCTGATGCGCTGGTGGGAGGAATACACCCGCAAGGAGGGCTCGGAGATCGACGCCAATCCGTCGCCCGGCAACAAGGCCGGCGGCCTGACCACGATCCTGGAGAAGTCGCTCGGCGCCATGGCGAAGGCTGGGAGCACCAACCTGGTCGAGGTGCTGCGCTACGCAGATCCGGTCACCGCCAAGGGCTTCGTGTTCATGGACACGCCCGGCTACGACCCGGTCTCGGCGACGGGGCAGGTGGCGGGCGGGGCGAATCTCGTATGCTTCACCACCGGCCGCGGCAGCGTCTTCGGCTGCAAGCCGGCGCCGTCGATCAAGATCGCCACGAACTCGGCCATGTTCCGGCGGCTCGAGGAGGACATGGACGTCAATTGCGGCACGATCCTCGACGGGGAGGAGACCGTGGAGCAGGCCGGGCAGCGGATCTTCGAGCTGATCCTGCAGGTCGCCGGCGGCGAGCGGACGAAAAGCGAGCAGTTCGACTTTGGATCGTCGGAGTTCGCGCCCTGGCAGATCGGCGCGACGGTGTGATCCGGTGGGTGTCGATTGCGTCCGCCGGGATACGTCGAGACCCTCGCCCCCGGAGGTATTCTGGTTCACCTCCGGTAATCCGCCCCGTCATTCCGGGACGCCGAAGGCGGGCCCGGAATCCAGAACCGCGGTCAGTGCCAATGCCTGACACCTCGGTGTGTCTGGATCCCGGGCTCCGCTCCACGGCCCCGGGATGACGACGGAAGATGATCGTCAGAGATCCGTCCGAGCCACGTTCGGAAAGCCCAGAATGAAGTCCGGGCCGAAGGCGGTGACCGGCGTGTGGAAGCCCGCCGCCACCGCGCCGGAGGCCAGGCGCCGGGCGACCTCCAGTGCCGTCCAAGCCGTCAGGGTGTAGCCCTCGGGCGTCTCCATGCGGCTCGCCGTCCGGTGGCCGGCCGCATTCCAGGCCTCCGCCAGAAAGGTGCTGCGGGCCGAAGCCCGCGCCGAGGCCGATGGCCCTGCCGGCAGCCGGTCGATGCCGCGGTTGATCAGACGCTGCGCGGTGCGTCCGGCGATGATCTTCCTAAGGCCGGCAGGCAGCCCGGCCGCCGCCGCCATGGCCGGGAACGCCTCGAAATACACGTCGATGTTGGGGACGCCGGTGGAATACCATGCGCTCGACACGTCGCCCCAGCCGAGCCCGACGGTGCGCCGCGGGCCCCGGCCGAAATCGGCGCTGCTGCGGGGCGGGCTCGGCAATTCCACGATGCGGCCGTCCCGGCGCACCCGCGTTCCCCAGGCGATGCCCGCGGCCATGGTGCGGGCGGTGCCGCGGCTGAACCCGCCGAAGCCGCCGATCGAGATCCGGAGCTGCGTCGCGCCTGGCAGGCGGCGCGCCACATGAGCCGCGAGGCAGTCACTCGGGACCACGTCGAAGCCGGCAGCCGGAAGCAGGACGATCCCAGCCGTCATCGCGTCCGCATCCCGCGCCGCGAGGGCTTCCAGAACCTCGATCTCACCGGTGATATCGAGGTAATGCGCGCCCGCGGCGAGACAGGCTTCGGCCATGGGCCGCGCCGTCATGGAGAACGGACCGGCCGCGTGGATCACCGTCGCGACCCCTGCCAGAATGGCGCGCAGGCGCGGGGGATCGTCGAGGCGCGCGGCGCGCGTTTCCAGCCCCAAGCGCGCGGCCAGCGGCTGCAGCTTGTCCGGATCGCGACCCGCCAGGATCGGGCGCAGACCTTGGGCGACGGCGTGCTCGGCCAGGAGCTGCCCGGTATAGCCATTGGCGCCGTAGATCAGGATCGCGGTCATGTCGGGCTTCTGCCACCGCTTTCGCCGGTGTCAAAACGCGCGGGCCGCGTGAGCGTCGCCGGTGCTGCGCGATGCCCCGGACGCCGCCCCGTGATCGCACGACGCACCCTCGAGCGGTGAGTGGCGCTTAAATCGCAGCAGCAGACGGCGTAGCCTGCACCCGGGCCGGCGAGAGGAATTGCCAGCCGCACCCGGGGGGATGATCTATGCACGCATCCCATGCGATCGACGGTATTGCCGGGCCGTTCGACGCCTTCGCGGCGGCGCTGCCCGAATTGTCTCCGCTCCGGGCGGCCGTCGTCGCGGCCTGCCGCCGGCCCGAACCGGATTGCGTCGCGCCGCTCCTCGATCAGGCGCGCTTCTCGCCCGATGCCGCCCGGCGCGTGGCCGATCAGGCCCGGCACTTGGTCGAGGCCCTGCGTCGGCAGACCCGCCGCGGCGGGGTCGAGGGCCTGATCCACGAATACGCGCTGTCGAGCCAGGAAGGCGTGGCGCTGATGTGCCTCGCCGAGGCGCTCCTGCGCATCCCCGACGCGGTGACCCGCGATGCGCTGATCCGCGACAAGATCGCGGGCGGCGACTGGCGCGCCCATCTCGGTCACAGCCCGTCGCCGTTCGTCAATGCGGCGACTTGGGGCCTGCTGGTCACCGGCCGCCTGGCTGCCACGCGCGACGAGGCCGGCCTCTCCGCCGCGCTGACCCGGCTGATCGCCCGCGGCGGCGAGCCGGTCATCCGCACGGGGGTCGATCTCGCCATGCGGATGATGGGCGAGCAGTTCGTGACCGGACGGACCATCGCGGAAGCCCTGCGCAACGCCGCCCGCATGGAAGCGAAGGGCTTCACCTACTCGTACGACATGCTCGGCGAAGCCGCGCTCACCGCCGCCGATGCGGAGCGCTACACCCGTTCCTACGAGGGGGCGATCCGGGCCATCGGCGAGGCGTCCGCCGGGCGGGGCGTGCTCCGCGGGCCGGGGATCTCGATCAAGCTCTCGGCACTCCATCCCCGCTACGTGCGGGCGCAGCGCGGCCGTGTCCTCACGGAGCTGGTCCCCCGCGTGCAGGCGCTCGCCGTTCTGGCGAAGGGCTACGACATCGGCCTCAACATCGACGCCGAGGAGGCCGACCGCCTCGATCTGTCCCTGGACATCCTCGAAGCCCTCGCGCTGGATCTGGCGCTTGCCGGCTGGGACGGGCTCGGTTTCGTCGTTCAGGCCTACGGCAAGCGCTGCCAGTTCGTCATCGACGTGCTGATCGACCTAGCCCGGCGCAGCCGGCGCCGTCTGATGGTGCGCCTCGTGAAGGGTGCCTACTGGGACAGCGAGATCAAGCGCGCGCAGGTGGATGGGCTGGCCGACTTCCCGGTCTTCACCCGTAAGGTCCACACCGACCTATCGTATCTCGCCAGCGCACGCAGGCTTCTCGCCGCGTCCGACGCCGTCTTCCCGCAATTCGCGACTCACAACGCTCAGACCCTGGCCAGCATCGTCGAGATGGCGGGCCCGGCGTTCCGGCTCGGGCAGTACGAATTCCAATGCCTGCACGGGATGGGCGAGCCGCTTTACGAAGCCGTCGTCGCCGGAACCGACCTGCGGCGGCCGTGCCGGATCTACGCCCCGGTCGGCACGCACGAGACGCTGCTCGCCTACCTGGTCCGGCGGCTTCTGGAGAACGGCGCCAATACGTCGTTCGTGAACCGGGTTGCCGACGAGTCGGTGCCGATCGCGACGTTGATCGCCGATCCGGTCGCGACGGTGGAAGCCATGCCGCGGCCCGGCGCCCCGCACGACGACATCGGGCGCCCAGGCGCCCTCTACGGCCCGGCCCGGACCAACGCGGCGGGCCTCGATCTCACAGACGAGGCCGAGCTGGTCCGGTTGTCCGAGGCCCTGGTGGCGAGCGGCCGGATGCCGTGGCACGCGGTCCCGACCGGTGCGGATCCGGCCTCGGCGGACAGACCGGTGTGCAATCCCGCCGATCGTCGGGACCGTGTCGGGGCCTGGTGTCCGGCCGCGCCGCCGGACATCGAGGCAGCGCTTGCACGCGCCGAACGCGCCGCCGAAGCCTGGGCCTCGACCCCGCTCGGCACCCGCACGGCGTGCCTGCGCCGCGCCGCCGACATGCTCGAGGCGCGAATGCCGGTGCTGATCGGGCTGATCGTGCGCGAGGCCGGGAAATCCTATGCCAACGCTGTGGCGGAGATCCGCGAGGCCGTGGACTTCCTGCGCTACTATGCGGCCGAAGCACAGCGCACCTTCGACGGCGCGCAGGTTTCCCTCGGGCCGGTGACCTGCATCGCGCCGTGGAACTTCCCGCTGGCGATCTTCGTCGGGCAGGTCGCCGCCGCCCTGGTGGCGGGCAATCCGGTCCTCGCGAAGCCGGCCGAGGAGACGCCCCTGACCGCCGCCGAAGCGGTTAGGGTGCTGCATGAGGCTGGCGTCCCGGAAGACGCGCTCCAGCTTGTGCCCGGCGACGGCGCCGTGGGTGCCGCCCTCGTTGGCGACAGGCGCATCGAAGCGGTGATGTTTACGGGCTCGACGGCAGTGGCCAAGGGCATCCAGCGCATCCTCGCCGAGCGCCTGAGCCGCCATGGTGAGCCGGTGCCGCTGATCGCCGAGACCGGCGGTCAGAACGCGATGGTGGTCGATTCCTCGGCGCTGGCCGAGCAGGTAGTGGCGGACGTGATCGCGTCCGCGTTCGATTCCGCGGGCCAGCGCTGCTCCGCGCTGCGGATCCTGTGCCTCCAGGAAGAGATCGCAGATCGCACGCTGCACATGCTTCGGGGCGCCTTGCGTGAACTCGCGCTCGGGGACCCGCGCCAGCTCTCCGTCGATGTCGGCCCGGTCATCACCGCCGAGGCCGCGCACACGATCACCGCCCACGTGGCGACGATGCGCGACCGCGGCTTTGCCGTTGAGCAATTCGCGTGTCCGACGCAGGCGGCAAACGGAACCTTCGTGCCGCCGACCCTGATCGAGATCAGCCGCGTCGCGGATGTCGAGCGCGAGGTCTTCGGGCCGGTGCTGCACGTGCTGCGCTACCGCCGCACGGATCTCGACCGGCTCCTCGATACGATCGATGCCACTGGCTACGGCCTCACCTTCGGCCTGCACAGCCGCATCGGCGAGACGATCGCGCATGTGCTGGACCGTGTCCGGGCCGGAAACCGTTACGTGAACCGCAACATCATCGGCGCGGTGGTGGGCGTGCAGCCCTTCGGCGGATCCGGGCTGTCGGGGACGGGTCCGAAGGCAGGCGGCCCGCTCTATCTCGGCCGACTGGTCCGGAGGCCGCCGGCCGCTTCATTGGACGGGCTCGGAACCGGCGATACGCTCCTATGTCCCTACGCAGCGTGGCTGCGATCGAAGGGACACGGTCGGTTGGCGGAGGCCCTCTCATCCGCTCGATACCCGGCCGCCGCGCAGATTGACCTCCCGGGGCCGGTCGGCGAGCGGAACCTCTACGGCCTCCGAGCACGCGGGCGTGTCGCGGCCATCGCCGCGACGGAGCCAGGTCTCTTCCTTCAGGTCGGCGCGATCCTGGCGTGCGGGAATCGCGCCGTCGTCATCGCGCCGGAGCCGATCCGGGCCGCCCTTCGCGGTCTGCCGCAGGCCTGCGCGGCACGCGTTGCCGACGCTCCGGCTCTGGAGGCAGCTGGCGACGTCGCGGCTATCCTGTTCGAGGGCGATGCCGACGGCCTTCGGGGTCTGAACCGGACCGTCGCGGCGCGCGCCGGGGCGATCCTGCCGGTCCAGGCCCGGACCCCGGAGGCGCTGGCAGGGGGCGACCTCTACACCGCGATCGGGCTCGTCGACGAGGTCTCCACCGCGGTCAACACGGCCGCGGCGGGGGGCAATGCCAGCCTGATGAGCGTCGGCTGATGACCGCGTCGGTGGTCAGGCCGAGCGGCGCAGATTCCAGAACAGCGGCAGGCCGGTGAGCATGCCCTCGAGGTCTCGTCGGTAGGCGGTGGGCTGGAAGTACTGGCCGCACGGAATGTAGGCGCCGATCTCCAGCACGCGCGCCTGGATCCGCGCCGCCACCGCCTTCTGGGATGCGAGGTCGGGCGCAGCGAACCAGGCGCTGCGCAGCTCCTCCAACGCGGTGTCGGTCTGCCAGCTCGGAACGCCGGCTCGACCGTTGCCGCGGATGACCAAGTGATAGGCCGGCGACAGATGGTCCAGGCCGCCGGAGAAGATCCCGAACATCGACCAGCCGCCCTGGTCGAGGGGCTTCGGGCTCAGGATGCGCTGGTTCACCGTGCCCCAGTCGGTCGCGACGAGATCGACGTTCATCCCGAGCTTGCGACAGAGATCGGCCATCACCTCGCAGATCGCGTTGATCCGCGGCACGTCCGTGCCGGCGAGCAGGACAATTCGCTCGCCCTTGTATCCCGCATCCGCGAGCGCCCGCTTCGCCGCCGTCAGGTCGCGCGGGCCGGTGAGCGACTCCAGGCCGACTTCGGACGCCATCGGGCCGCCGGGCGTGAACACGCCCGCCGGACCGCGCCGGATCGCGGCATCGCTGCCGGCGACCGCGTCCATCATCTCGGCCTGGTCGACGGCCGACAGCAGGGCCCGGCAGATCGCCGGGTTGTCGAACGGCGGCAGCGTGTGATTGAGCCGGATCTGTCCGATCAGCCCGGCCGTCTCCACGAGATCGACGCGCACCGCCGGCTGTCGCAGCAGGTCGGGCACAAGGTCGACCAGCGGCTGCTCCCACCAGTCGATCTCGCCGGAGCGCAGGGCGCCGGCCGCGGTGGCGCCGTCGGGAATCGTGCGCCACTCGACGCGGTCGAAATGTGCGATCCGCGGCCCCGCCGTGAAGCTCGGTGTGCCGCCCTCGCGGGGGCGGTAGGATTCGAACCGCCGATAGACGTTGAGCGAGCCGGGCACCCGCTCGTCCGGGACGTAGCGATACGGTCCGCTGCCGACGATCTCCGAGACAGCCTGGGTTGCCGGAATCGTGCTCAGCCGCTCCGGCATGATGGCGGGGAGGTAGGAGGTCGGTTTCGCAAGCGCGTCCGGCAGGAGCGGGAACGGCCGCTTCAGGCGGAACGTCACAACCGTGTCGGACGGTGCCGTCAGCGCGTCCACCGTCGCGAACAGCGCCCCACCATAGGCGTCGCGCAACGCCCAGCGCTTGAGGCTCGCGACCACGTCGCGGGCGAGCACCGGCGTGCCGTCATGGAAGCGGAGGCCGTCGCGCAGGGTGAGCTGCCAGGTCAGACCGTCATCCGACACCTGATGACCGGCGACCATCTGGGGCTGTGCGCGATACCCGGCATCCAGGCTGTAGAGGGTGTCGAACACCATCAGCGCGTGGGTGCGGGTGACGTAGTTGGTGGTGATGATCGGATCGAGCAGCGCAAGATCGGCGTAAGGCACGAATTTCAGCGTCGTCGCGGAGGCTGCCCGGACCAGAGCCGGCCGGGCGAGCGTCCCGGCAACCAGGGCGCCGGCGCCTCGCAGCAGCGTGCGTCGCTTCATCGATGGGTCCCCGATGCGCCGGCGAAGGGGCGCGCGGCCCGGCGTTCGCAAATGCTACGCCAGCGGCTCGGCATCCCGGCGCCCGAGAACGAGAAAACCCGCCCGGCTGGAAGCCGAACGGGTTCAGTCGCCCGGCCTGGCACCGGGCGCAGGCAGATCAGCCGATCAGACCGGCCGCGTGAACGTCGTCAGGCGGCGCGGGACCAGCGGATATCGCCGAGGCTCTCGCGGAAGGCGAAGCGGGCGAGGTGGTCGGAGACCACGTTCTCCAGCCGGGTGAGGTTGACTGGGTCGGCGCTGTCGATGCGCATCACCAGAGCGTCCGGCTCGGCGTCGAACGTGCACACACGGTCCTCGCCGAACGGCACGGTGCCGTGCTCCGGGGTCGCCTCGACCTTGAACTTGTGGCTCCAGTGCCGGCAGAGCTGCTGCAGGTAACGGCTCGCTTCCGTGGTCTGCACGCGGGCCTGTGAGGTGGGCATTCCGTCGGTCTCCAGAAGAATGGCAAGCTGTCTGTCGTTGACGGGTCGTCGATTGATCTCGCATCTGCGAGATAGGTAGTACCGAGAGCAAATGCCATGCCTGATGTGACAGACATGTCCCCGCCGTCTGTGATAAAGGTCAGTCCGAAGCGTTAGCAGCCGCTTAACACCCCGCGCGTCCGCGGCGGAACGCGACGACGCGTGGCACTCCTGCACCCGTCTGCGCGCCGAATTATGGCGCGCCGCACAAATTTCTTAGCCGGCGGGAGGGTCGCGTTCGGGCGCGGCGACGACCTTGCCTGGATTGAGCAGGGCCTGCGGATCGAGGGCGGCCTTGAGCCGCCGCATCAGGTCGAGCCCGACCGGATCGCCGTAATGCTCCAATTCGTCGCGCTTGATCAGGCCGACGCCGTGCTCGGCCGCAATCGAGCCGCCCAGTTCGTGCACGATGTCGTGGACGATCCGGTTGAACCGGCCCCATTCGGTTAGGAACGCGGCCGGCTTCATGTCGGCCGGCTGCGTCAGATTGAAGTGGATGTTGCCGTCGCCGAAATGGCCAAAGCCGCAGGGCCTCAGACCCGGCATCGCGGCGACGCAGGCGGCGCTTGCCCGGTCGAGGAACGCGGGCAGACGCGACAGCGGCACTGAGATGTCGTGCTTGATCGAGGCGCCCTCACGGGTCTGCGCCTCCGGCACACCCTCGCGCAGACGCCACAGGGCGTCGTTCTGGGCGCCGCTCGCGCCGATCGTGGCATCGGCGATCAGCCCGTCCTCGAGCGCTTGGCCCAGTGCCGATTCCAGCTCGGCACGGGTGTCGGCATCCGGACGCGCCGAGGCCGCCTCGATCAGCGTGTAGGCGCCGTGGGCGCCGTCGAGCGGGCGTACGGCGCCCGGAACGTGCCGCAGGACGACCTCCAGGGCGAAGGGCGGCAGGTATTCGAAGGCCGTGAGGTCGCGGTCCATCCGGCCCCTCAGGAACACGAACAGATCCAGGGCGGCCTGCGCCGAATTTAGGCCGACGAAGGCGACGCTGGTCGAGCGCGGTTTCGGAAACAGCTTGAGGACCGCCGCCGTCACGATGCCCAGCGTGCCTTCGGAGCCGATGAACAGCTGCTTGAGATCGTAGCCGGCATTGTCCTTGCGCAGGGCCTTGAGCCCGTTCCAGACCAGCCCGTCGGCCAGGACCACCTCCAGCCCGAGGACGAGGTCCCGGGCATTGCCGTAGGCCAGGACCGCGATCCCACCCGCATTGGTGCTGATGCCGCCGCCGATCCGCGCCGAGCCGCGGGACGCGTAGGAGAGCGGGAAGAGCATGCCGGCCGCATCCGCCGCGTCCTGCACATCCTGCAGGATCATCCCGGCCTCGACTGTGATCGTGGCGTCCACCGGATCGACCGCGCGCAAGCGGGTCATCCGCTCAAGGGAGAGCACCACGCCGCCTGAGGGCACGCCGCCGCCGGTGAGCCCGGTATTGCCGCCGAGCGGGACCACGGCGATGCCCGCCTGCGTGCAGGCGCGGACCGCGAAGGCGACTTCCTCGGTGCTTGCCGGCCGCAGCACTGCCAGGGCCGAGCCGGTGAACAATCGCCGCGTTTCGACCAGATAGGGCGCCAGATCCTCCGGGTCGGTCAGGACATGCCGCGCGCCGAGCGCGTCACGCAGCGCCGTGAGCAGGGTGTCTTGGGAGGTGCCTGGGGAGACCGCGTTCGGAGTCATTGGTAAAATTTTGTAGGCCAGGGCGCCGTCTTGGCAAGCGCCGCTATGGCGCGCGGCGATGCGCACCTTACAACGATTTCCTAGGTCTCGGGCGGCTCAGCGCCCGGCCATCCGGACGATCCACCGCAGAGGCAGTGATGCTCTCCGTTATCCAGAACCCGCCCCGCGTCGCGCTCCCCATCGTCGGCAGCAGCGATCTCTTCCCGGTCCGCCGCGTCTACTGCGTCGGGCGCAACTACGCGGCCCATGCCCGCGAAATGGGGGCCGATCCGGATCGCGAGCCGCCGTTCTTTTTCATGAAACCCGCCGACGCGCTTCAGATCGTCGGGTCCGAACCCGCCAAGCACATCTATCCGCCAAAGACGCGCAACTACCATTTCGAGATCGAGATGGTGGCCGCGCTCGCAGGCGGCGGCAGCGACATCCCGGTCGAGAGCGCCCTCGATCATGTCTACGGCTACGCGGTCGGCCTCGACATGACCCGGCGCGATCTCCAGGACGAGGCCAAGAAGATGTCCCGGCCTTGGGATACCGGTAAGGCCGCGGACGGCTCGGGGCCGATCGGCGCGCTCCATCCGGTCTCGCTGATCGGGCATCTGGCGCGCGGCGCGATCACCCTTACGGTGGATGGCGAGACGCGCCAGAAGGGCGACCTCGCCGACATGATCTGGTCGGTGGCCGAGCAGGTCGCCTACTTGTCGGGATACTTCGATCTGCAGCCGGGCGACCTGATCTTCACCGGGACGCCGTCCGGCGTCGGCCCCGTCGAGCGCGGTCAGCGCATGGTCGGTGCTGTCGAAGGCCTCGGGGACATCACCCTCGACGTCGTCTGACCCGGCATGCTCCTCGACCGGCGCCTGCTGCGGCACCTGTTCCATCTCGGTGCGCTTGCCTCCCGCGGCATGACCCTCGGCGTGCGCGGGATCGCCATCGACCCGCAAGGCCGCGTGGCGCTGGTGCGCCACACCTACGTCAGCGGCTGGCATCTGCCGGGCGGCGGCGTCGAGCGCGGCGAGACCGCGCTCGACGCGATGGTGCGTGAGTTCCGCGAGGAGGCGGAGATCGTCCCCGAGGGGCAGCCGCGCCTGCACGGGCTCTACCGGAACGTGGTGGCCGCGCCGCGCGATCACGTCGCCCTGTTCGTCCTGCCGGCCTTCACGATGCTGCGCCCCAAAGCGCCAGACCGGGAGATCGCGGCCTGCGATTTCTTTCCGGTCGACGCCCTGCCCGAGGGCACCACCCGCGGGACCCGCGCCCGCCTGCGGGAGATCCGCGACGGGCTTCCGCCGGACCCGAATTGGTGAATCGTCACGGTTCGCAAAAGTGGCGCTTGCGTCGCCCGGCGGAATGGTGTTTAGAGAGCGCCGCCGGGGGCCGCCGGCACGAAAGTCCGGGCGGCACGGTACAGTGAGCGGGTGTAGCTCAGGGGTAGAGCACAACCTTGCCAAGGTTGGGGTCGAGGGTTCGAATCCCTTCGCCCGCTCCAGTTTTCCCAACCAGACGAACGATTTCCAAGGCCGCAGCTCTCTGCGGCCTTTGTCGTTTCTGGCTGCCCGTGGCAGCCTTTCCTTGGACGAGCCGCATGGACCAAGTGGGCTCGTCGACCTGAAGAGGAGCGCCAGATCGGCGCCCCAAGCGTCCCAGCTTCTCGGCGGCCGTCTAGGCCCGCCTCAGGAGGTTCGGAGACCGGAAATCCGAGTTCCGGCTGTGCGCAATCGTAGCCCGCGGCCCGGCCGCACGCTCTTCCGTCAGGCGGATCTGATCGATCAGCATCGGCTTGGCGTAGTAGAAGCCCTGCGCGCAACGGATCTGGGTCGCCCCAAGCAGGTAGGCGACCTCCTCGAAGGTCTCGACACCCTCGGCCACCACCGACATGCCCAGTGCCAGCCCGAGTGACTCGATCGCCTTCAGAACGATCTGACTGCGCGGCCGCTTGTCGATGTCGGTGATGAACGAGCGGTCGATCTTCAATTCGTCCGCGGTGATCTCCGCGAGCGCCGCGAGCGACGAGTAGCCGACGCCGAAATCGTCGATGGAGACCCGCGCGCCGATGGCCCGGATCCGCGGCAGGACATCGCGCTGGAAGCGGCCCTTCGTGAAGAAGGCCTCCTCGGTGAGTTCGAGCACGAAGCGTCGTGCCAGGCCGGTCTCGCCGAGGGCGTCGCAGAAGGCCGCCATGAACGGGACGTCGCAAGCCTGCTTGGCGGCAATGTTGAGGCTCACCGACACGTCGGGCCCGAAAATCTCGTCGATGTCGGGCATCGCCCGCACGGTCTCGGTCAGGACCTGAAGCGTGATCTCGTTGATCAGGCCGAGTTCGATGGCGAGCTCGATGAAGTCGCCGGGGGCCTGAATCATGCCCAGTTCGTCGCGCCAGCGCAGGAGCACCTCGACGCCGAGCACCGCGTGGGTGCGCATGTCGACCTTCGGCTGGAAGGCGCAGCAGAAGCAGCGGTCGCGGATCGCCAGCCTGAGTCGCTGCTCGACTGCCATGCGCGCGGTGGCGGCGTGGCTCATCGTCTCCTCGAAGACGCTGACGCCGCCCTTCACACCACCCTTCACCCGGTACATGGCGTTGTCGGCCTGGCGTCGCAGCACCTCGTAGGTGGTGCCGTGCTCCGGGAACAGGCTTAGCCCGATGGACGCCGACGCGAAGATCTCGTGACCGTCGATGAAGAACGGCTGCTTCAGGCGTTCGGAGATGCCCTGCACCGTCGCCAGGGTGCTGCTCGGATCGGAGATCGGGTTGAGCAGCAGCACGAATTCGTCGCCGCCGATCCGCGCCAGCAAGTCGCTCGGACGCAACGCGCCGCGAACCCGGTCGGCAACCTTGCGCAGCAGCGCGTCGCCCGCGTCGTGGCTGTAATAGTCGTTGATATGCTTGAAGTTATCGAGATCGATGAAGGCCAGGGCGAAGCGATCCGCTGGTCCCACCTCCGCGAGGAGTTCCTCGATACTCTGCTCGAACATCGTGCGGTTCGGCAGGCCTGTCAGGGCATCGATGAACGCCCGGGCGATCAGCTCGCGCTGGATCCGGTGATGCTGCGTGACGTCGGCGAGGGTGGTGAGCGTGAAGGTATCCAGCTCGGCGTGCAGCGGCATAGCCCGCGCCTCGACCACGCGCTCGCCGATCTCCTCGATCACAGCGCCTTCGGGCTGATTGCAGGCCGCCTCCGGCAGGTCGTGAAGTGCTTTCGGACCAAGGGCGCGCGCGGCCGCGTTGGCCAACACGCACAGGCCGTGGGCGTCGTGAACCACCACGCCGACCGGAAGCGTCTGAATCGCGGCTTCCAGCAGGCTCTGCCGGTCGCTGGGCAGGGATTGGCTCACGCTCAGCCCTGCTGCCAGAGCGTCTTGGCGGACCGCAAGCCGGCCTCCGCGGCGGCGTCGCTTCCATCGAGGGGCCGCCGGAGAAGGCGGCGATGGACCTGATCGAGAGCCGCGCCGTGTCCGCCATCGCCGCCCGCCTCGCGGCCGAGCCGCGAAAGCGCTGACTGGTCCGCCTCAAGCCCGGTCACCTTACTCATGGTCGCGCCGCGCCAGCGCTCCACGACGGCGCCCACGAAGGCCGCGCCGGCGATTGACGCGCCATCCTCGGGCGCGCGCCCGCTCATATCGTTGCGCGGCTGCCGCTCGGGCGGGAGGGGATAGAAGGTCATCCGCGCCGGCATCGGCACACCCTCGCCGAAAGCGATGACTTCGCCGGTGCCCAGAGAGGGGACGAAGGTGAGCAGATTGACCGCGTCCGAGACGGCCGCCGCCAGGAAGGCCTGGTCTCGGTCGTTGGTCATCCGCATGGCGAACAGCGTGCTGCACTGGGACATGATCGTCGGATCGAGCTCGGCGGGGCGCTGAGTCACGAGACCGAGATAGATGCCGTGCTTGCGGCCCTCACGGGCGATCCGCGACAGGGCGCGGCGCGTCGGAGTGAAACCGACCGAGCGGTCGGCCGAGGCGTAGCGGTGCGCCTCCTCGCACACGAACAGGAGCGGGATCGCGCCCTCGCTCCAGATCCCGAACTCGAAGGCGAGGCGGCAGAGGACGCAGACGACGGCGTCGACCACTTCCATCGGCAGGCCCGCCAGCTGCATGATCGTCATCGGGCGCCCGTCCGGATCGAGCCGGAACAGATGCGCCAGGATCTCGCCCATCATGTCGCCGCCGACATTGGCGTTCTCGAACATGAAGGCATAGCGCGGGTCGTTCCGGAGCGCCTCGATCCGGGTCATCAGGCGGTGGTAATGCATCCGCGAGACGCGGTTCTCCAGACGCCCCATCCGCTCGTCGATCAGCGCGATCAGGTCCTGCAACATGTAGGGGACGGGCGTGTCGATCGTATAGCCGGCGCCCTTGCCGATCGAGCGCTTGACGATCTGTCGATCGCTCGCCTCCTTGTACTGGGCGTACTTGCTCTTCGCGAGCGGGATCACCTCCGCGAGGATCTCGATCTCTTCGTCGACCGGCGAACGGCCGCCGTAGATCACGTCGGCAATCTCTTCCAGGTTGAACAGCCAGAACGGAAGCTTGAGGTTGCGCGGATTGATGACGCTGGCACGGTCGCCAAAGCAGGCGGCGTACTCGTTGTGGACGTCCAGAAGGAAGATGCGCACGCTCGGCCGCGCGCGCATCACCTGATCGAGGATGACCGCGACGCCGCTCGACTTGCCGACCCCGGTCGTGCCCAGCACCGCAAAATGCTTCGTGAGCAGGTCCTCGATTTTGATGCAGGCCGGGATATCCGGGTCCTGATACAGCGCGCCGACAGAAGCCGTGTCGGAGGCCGTAGCCTGGTAGACCACGCGCAGCTCCGCGGGGGGCAGCAGATCGACCGAGTCGCCGATGGCAGGATAGGCGGTGACACCCCGACGGAAGCGCTGCGCGCCCTCCTCGATCACGATTTCGCCGAGGAGGTCGAGACTGGCATAGGCGCCGGGCTGGCGCCCGTGGTCGCTGCCCGACGACAGGGTCGTGATGATGCCGATGAGCAGGGCGTTCCCGGCGTGGATCCGGACGAAATTGCCGACGGTCACACGTACGTCCGGACGGCCATGCTGGCCGGCGAGGGCGAGATGAACCTTGGATCCGTCGATGGAGGTGACGGAGCCGGTTCGAGCCATGGGCGCCCCATCCCGGTCCATCCTGTCGGCGCTCAGCATCGCTCACTCCTCGGCCGCTTCTCGGACGTGCGCCGAGACTGCACGAGCGGTATTAAAGATCCAACTATGATAGAGTTCAGGCGGTGAGATGATTAATCATTGCCTACTCAGATCATCGAGTAATGCGGCTTAGATCCTGGCCTGTATCAACAGTTGCATAGCGAGGTGCGCAATCGTTGCGACACGCGCTGGCGCCACGTGCATGCGGTCACGATGCTTTCAAACGATGCTAAGGCATCGTGCGTGCGCTCGACCGAGGCCCGGTCCCAGATGCCGCTCCTCCCGTCCCGGCTCACGACATGCAGGGAGGGACAATGAGCGCTGACCGGACGCCATATTGCGTCTCGCTTCGGGCTTTCGAAAAGACGGTGCAGCGGCGACTGCGATCACGTGCGTTCGTCTGGCAGGATGAAGCGTTGCGCTTTGCCGCGCCGGAATTTCTGCGAAGAGGAGCCTACTCCCGGGCGGGAATGCGGGAGGTCACGTCTTTTTGCCTCGTCGCCGTCCACCAAGTCGAAACGGGATCAGGAGAGAGGCTAGCCGCCGCATCCCTCGTCGAAATGCTCGCGCATCCAGCACTCACCGGAGATGCGCGCGCCGTTCGATGTCACGAACGCGTAGGGCGAGTGCTCGACGACCGCGCCGCTGCGGGCGCGGATGATCCAGCGGTAACACCGCGGATCGTCCACGCAGGGGACGATCTCGACGGAGTGGGTGCGGGCAGATTCGATCGACATGCCGGGTTAACGTCCAGGATCGGACTTCCGCTCCAATCGCGCTGTTCGGACGGTTACTGAGATGCGGCGTTGCACACACGGTATCGGGTCCCGCGTCCATCGCCGGAACCTTCGGCGGTCCCGTCCGGTTCGGGCGGGACGGGAACGATCGGGTTCGATACCACCACCGAGCGACAAGGACGCGGAATGCCGATCAAGGCCCTGAACGACCGGAACAAGCTGTCGAACGACTTCAATGAGGCCAACGATGCCTTCATCGACGAGGTCTTGAGCGCGCTCCAATCCGGCCAGATTCCCCTGGATCTCGCGCGCGCCTACCTCGCGCATCCCGTCGCCATGATGCACACCGATGGTGCCCAGGCGGTGGCCAATTATTTCGAGCGGATGCTGGCCCAGCGACCGAACATCGACTGGGCGCCGGGCGGCTGAGCGGGGACCGATCCGGTGGAGGAGTGCAGATGACGCCCGAGGAGATCGAGGACTTGAACCGGGCCCGCGCGGCGCTGGCGCGGCAGCGGAACGCCATCGCGCGGCGGCTCAGCGGCCTCGACGTGGCGCCGATCTCGATGGCCGAGGATCTCACGCGGACGCTTTTGGCCATCGAGGCCGTGGACCGCGCCTTGGTCGATGCCGGACAGCCCCACGTCGACATCGGATACGCGCCTGACCCTTAGCGGTCTCGGCCCGGGCGTGGCGCACGGCTCGACCTTGCGCCACGCTCCCGCGCGGGCGTACAGGCTTGGGTGATCCGAGGAGACTCGACGATGACCGACCGCCTGCCCGGCTTCAACACGCTGGCGATCCATGCGGGCGCCGCCCCTGATGCAGCTACGGGCGCGCGCGCGACGCCGATCTACCAGACCACCAGCTTCGTGTTCGACGACGTCGATCACGCAGCCTCGCTGTTCGGGCTCCAGGCCTTCGGCAACATCTACACGCGGATCACCAATCCGACGAACGCCGTGCTGGAGGAACGCATCGCCGCGCTCGAAGGCGGAACGGCTGCTCTGGCGGTGGCATCCGGCCACGCCGCCGAGTTCCTGACGATGCACGCACTGATGCAGCCGGGCGACGAGTTCGTCGCCTCGAACAAGCTCTACGGCGGCTCGATCAACCAGTTCAATCACTCGTACAAGAACTTCGGCTGGTCGGTGGCCTGGGCCGAGAACGATGATCCGGCCTCCTTCGAGGCGGCGATCACGCCACGCACGAAGGCGATCTTCTGCGAGTCGATCGCCAATCCCGGCGGCGTCATCACCGACATCGCGGCGCTGTCGCAGATCGCCAAGAAGCACAACATTCCTCTCGTCGTCGACAACACCATGGCGACGCCGTACCTGATTCGCCCGTTCGAGCACGGTGCCGACATCATCGTGCATTCGGCGACGAAGTTCCTCGGGGGCCACGGCAACTCGATCGGCGGCCTGATCGTCGACGGCGGCTCGTTCCAGTGGGCGGGCGATGCGCGCTACCCGATGATGAGCCAGCCACGGCCGGAATATTCCGGCATGGTGCTGGCCGAGACCTTTGGCAATTTCGGCTTCGCTATCGCCTGCCGGGTCCTAGGACTGCGCGATCTCGGGCCGGCCCTGTCGCCGTTCAACGCCTTCCTGATCCTCAACGGCATCGAGACGCTGCCGCTGCGCATGCAGCGCCATTCCGACAACGCGCTGACGGTGGCCAAGCATCTGTCGACGCATCCGGCGGTCTCGTGGGTCAGCTATCCCGGGCTGGAGAGCGACCGCTATCACCAGCTCGCCCGGCGCTATACGCCAAATGGGGCGGGGGCGGTGTTCACCTTCGGGCTGAAGGGCGGCTACGAGGCCGGCGTCAAGCTCGTCTCGAACCTGCAGCTGTTCTCGCACCTCGCGAATATCGGCGACACGCGCTCGCTGATCATCCACCCGGCCTCCACCACGCACCGCCAGCTGACCGACGCGCAGAAAACTGCCGCCGGTGCGGGTCCGGACGTGGTCCGGCTGTCGATCGGCTTGGAGGATCCGGCAGACCTGATCGAGGATCTGGACGCGGCACTCGGCGGCTGATCCCGCGCGTCATCGCGCGCACAGCGAAGCGACCCGGAGCAACGCGCGATCTGATCGCGGTGCTGCCTGGATGGCTTCGCTCCGCTCGCAAGGACGGCGGAGAAGGATTGACCGTCCGCCGCGCGCTACGCCTCCAAGGGCGCGGTCGGCGAGACGCTCAGAAAGCGTCCGCCTCGAGGACCATGGTGCTCTCGGCCCCGGCCTTGATCCGCGTCAGGCGCAGGCCGGTCTCCGGCAGCATCCGCTCCATGAAGAACCGGCCGCCTGCCAGCTTAGACTCCCAGCGCGGAGAGGGCGCCTCGGCGTGCTTGGCCAAGGCCGCCTTGGCAATCCGCGCCCACATGTAGCCCAGTGCCACGAGGCCGAAGAGGTGCATGAAGTCGGTCGCGCCCGCCCCGGCATTGTCGGGCTTCGCGAAGGCGTTCTGCATCAGCCACATCACCGCGCCCTGCAGGTCGTTCACCCCGGCCTGAAGCGGCTTGACGAACGGCGCCATGGCCGAGTCCTCGCCGTGATCCTTGAGGAAGGTCTGGACCTCCCCAAGGAAGGCCATCATCGCCCGGCCGCCGTCCTTGGGCAGCTTGCGGCCGATCAGGTCCATGGCCTGGATGCCGTTGGCGCCTTCGTAGATCATGGCGATGCGGGCATCGCGCACGAACTGCGACATGCCCCATTCCTCGATGTAGCCGTGACCGCCGAGGAGCTGCTGCGCTTCCACCGCGTTGGCGAAGCCGCGATCGGTGAGCACGCCCTTCACCACCGGGGTCATCAGCCCGAGATAATCGTCGGCAGCCTGCCGCTCCTTGGCATCCTCGGAGCGGTGCAGGATGTCGGCCTGAAGCGCGGTCCAGAGCATCAGGGCGCGCGACGCCTCGTTGAAGGCACGGATCTGCATCAACGTGCGCCGCACGTCTGGATGGACGATGATCGGGTCGGCCGCCTTCTCGGGTGCCTTGGCGCCGGTGAGCGCCCGGCCCTGGAGGCGGTCCTTCGCGTAGGCGGCGGCGTTCTGGTAGGCGACCTCCGACTGCCCGAGGCCCTGGACGCCCACGGCGAGTCGCGCCTCGTTCATCATCACGAACATGGCGTTGAGGCCGCGATTCTCCTGGCCGACCAGCCAGCCGGTCGCCCCGTCGTAGTTCATGACGCAGGTGGCGTTCCCGTGGATGCCCATCTTGTGCTCGAGAGAGCCGCAGGACACGCCGTTGCGCGCGCCCAGCGACCCGTCGGCGTTTACCAGGAACTTGGGCACGACGAAGAGTGAGATGCCCTTGGTCCCGGCGGGCGCGCCCTCGATCCGGGCGATGACGAGGTGCACGATGTTCTCGGCGAGGTCGTGCTCGCCGGCCGAGATGAAGATCTTGGTGCCGGTGAGGCTGTAGGAGCCGTCGCCGTTCGGAACCGCCTTAGTCTTCAGCAGGCCGAGATCCGTGCCGCAATGCGGCTCGGTGAGGTTCATGGTGCCGGTCCAGGCGCCCTCGACCATCTTGGGCAGGTAGAGCGCCTTCTGCTCCTCCGTGCCGTGAACCAGCAGGGCGGCCATCGCCCCCTGCGTCAGGCCGGGATACATCCCGAAAGCGAGATTGGCGCCCGAAGCAAATTCCTGGATCGCCGTGTTGAGCGTGTGCGGCAGCCCCTGTCCGCCATAGGCCTCGGGGACCGAGAGGCCCATCCAGCCGCCTTGCGCGTAGGTATCGTAGGCCGCCTTGAAGCCGGTCGGCGTGCGGACGGTGCCGTCGGCCTCCCGGCGGCAGCCCTCGACATCGCCCGTCCGGTTCAGCGGGGCCAGCACCTCTTCCGCCAGCTTTGCGCCCTCGCGCAGGACCGCCTCGACAACGTCCGGCGAAGCATCGGCGAAGCCGGCCAAGTTGTCGCGCGCGTGAAATCCCAGGACGTCCGTGAGCAGGAACAGCGTGTCGTCGACCGGTGCGCGGTACTGCGGCATCTCTGGCTTCCCCCGGCTGTGCGCGGACCTCTTGCATCGATCCGCCGCGTTGGCCGCATGTAAACGGTCCGCCGCCCGGCGATCAACGGCGAAGCCTTGCCGCAGGGTGACGACCGGCCTCTGCCATCACGGGCTTCTGGGCTAGGTAATTACCGGACCATCGAGCCCTTAACCTCGTGTTTACCAAGAAAGTTAATCGTCACGCTCGAACGATCCGATGTGCGCGTTCCGCGGATACCCAGCCGGGATGTCTCCGTCGCGCACAGGATCGGTTGCCGAACGCTGCCGACGACAGGCCACCGATGACCCGCAACGCGATGCCGCAGCTCGACAGTTTCGATCCCGAGGTGTTGGATGCCGCCCGGGATGTCGCGGCGCGCGCGGGCGTTCCGCTGGAGACCTGGATCGCCTCGGTGGTGCCGCAGGGGCAGCCGGCGCCGGGAGGCAATCGGCGTCACCGTCGCCGTCATCGCGCCGAGCAACTCGCGCATACCACCGGCCGGTCCGAGACCGTGGCCGCCGAGGAACGCCGCACGGCCAAGGCCGAATCGGCCGAAGGCTACGGCAACGGCATCAACGCCCTGATGGACCGCCTCGACGGCCTCAACCGGGTGCTCGACGAGGAACGGCGCAGCGCTCAGGAGGCCGAGGCACGCCGGCTCGCCGAGATCGAGGCGCGCATCGAGCGCGCCCTGAAGGCTGCGCCCGTCCAGGAAGTCACCGACCGTCTCGGCGATATTGAGCGCCGGATGTCGCAGCTCGGGGAGCAGGTCGCCGCCACCCGCCCGCCGGGCCGCCGCGCCCGTCCCGCAGCCGCCGACATCCGCAACGCGGTCCAGGATATTCGCCAGCGGCAGCGGGAGCTGTCGCAAGAGGTCGCCGCCGGACCCACGCTCGATGCCGCCTCCGACGGGGGCGTGGTCGCCAGCATGCGCCTGGACCTCGCCCGCCGGCTCGAAGCCCGGATCGAGGAGGTTGCCGCGCCTTCTGCGGCCCTGTCCGAGTTGCAGGACGAGACTGCCCGCCTGCGCGAGGCGATCAATCAGCTGGCCACGAGCCGCGATATCGGTGCGCTGGAGCAGGCTGTCGTTTCGCTGGCGAGTGGCGTCGAGCGCGCCCAGGCGGGGACCGATCTCACCGCTATCGCGGTCCCGATCGAGCAGGTCCGGGCTCAGGTCGAGCGCCTGGCCGAAGAGGTCGCCGAGAATGTTCACAGCCGCGTCGCCGAGGATGTGCGCCGCCTTGCCGAGCGCCTCGACACGATCGCCGCCACGGGTGCCGCGGATCCCCACGGGCAGACCCTCGCCGGCCTATTCTCGGAACTCGAGGAGATCCGCCGCCTGATCGGTACCCTGGCGGGTCCCGAGCGGATTCAGAGCCTCGCGAACAGCCTGCAGGCCGTGAGCGCGCAGATCGCGCAGCTGCAGCGGGTCGGGACCGGCCAGGATCTGCGGCCGCTGCTGGAGGAGATCCGCAGCGACGTGAAGATCGCCGCGCCGGCGGCCCTGGCCGAGCAGATCCAGGCGATGGCCGGCAAGGTCGATCTTCTCTGCGCGCGGGACGACTGGTCCGAGCACGCCGAAGACGGCACCGGTGCGCGATCCGGCGAGATGGCTTCCATCCACGCCATGCTGCGCAGCCTCGCCGACAAGGTCGACCAGGTCGGCATTCGTTCTGAGCACGAAGGGCTCGATGCGCTTGAGCGGCAGGTGGTCACCTTGGCCGGCCGGCTCGACGCCCCGCGCGTCTCTGATCCGGCGCTCGTCAGCCTCGAGCATACGATGGGCGAGCTGCTGCGGCAGGTGACGGCCCTGCGCGAAGCCGCGCCGAGCGAGGCCGTGGTGGAACGCGCCGCGCGCAGCGCCGTGGCCCAGACCCTCAAGGGCTCCGCGATCGGCGCCGACAGCGGCGAAATCGGCCTGCTGCGGGCCAGCCTGGCGGACATGCAGGCGCGGCAGGTCACCTCGGATCAGCGCCTCGGCGCCACGCTGAACGGGGTGCAATCCGCGCTCGAACGGCTGATCGACCGCCTCGGCCCGGTGGATACCGTCGGCGCGCGGGCGCCATCCCTGGACGAGCGCCTGAAATCCTCGACCAGCCCGGAGGCCGCTCTGGCCCCGGCGGAGGCAAGGGTTGCGGCCCGGCAGGACGGCGCCGAGTCCCTGCGGATCTCCGACGACCTCCTCGAGCCGGGCAGCGGGCGTCCCAACCGTGCTTCGCGTGCGGGCCGGGAGGCCGGTGCGCGCCGCTCTGTGAAGCAGCGCACCGCGGACCTGATCCGGGCCGGTGAGACCGGGGAGGCTGCCGCCGAAACCGATATCAAGACCAGCTTCATCGCGGCGGCGCGCCGCGCTGCGCAAGCCGCTCAGGCGGAACTCGCCGCGGAGGCACCGGCCGAGCGCCGCGACGCGCGCGACCAGAAGATGGTGCTGACGCCGTCAGTGTCGGAAGACGGCCGCTTCGCGCGCCTGCGCGCCGAGATCGACCGCCGCCGCCGGCCGCTGCTGCTCGGCCTGGCCGCCATCGTGCTGGCCCTGGGCGCGCTTCAGGCGATCACCATGCGCGGCGCGGAGGAGCAGCGTCCGGTCGTCGCGAGCCAGGCCGCCCCGGTCCGTGAGGAGCCGGCGAAGGCGGCTGTGCCGGATGCCGGCCGCGACGAGACCAAGGAAGCGCCGAAGGACACGCCGGCTGCGAAGGCGCCGGTCAGCGAACCGACGACCACGCAGGCCCTGCCGACCCCGCCTCCGGCCGAGGCGCACCCGCCGGCTTCCAAGGCGTCGGTGCCGCAGATCTCGGGGATGAACAGCCTGCAGGCTGATCTCGGCAACCTGCCGCCGGCTCTCGCGAAGCTGAAGGCGGCCGCACTGGACGGCGACGGCGCGGCGATCTTCGATCTTGCGACCCGGGAGGCCGACGGCCGCGGCATGCCCCGCGACCTCGCGGTCGCGGCCAAGCTCTACGAGAAGCTCGCCACGGCCGGCTACGCCCCGGCTCAGTACAAGCTCGGCGGTCAGTACGAGAAGGGATCCGGCCTCGTTCGGGATCTCGACAAGGCGAAGCTGTGGTACGGCCGCGCCGCCGAGCAGGGACACGCCCGCTCGATGCACAATCTCGCGGTGCTCTACGCCGAAAATCCCGCCGCCAGCGGCAAGCCGGATTTCGCCTCCGCCGCCTCGTGGTTTCGACAGGGCGCCGAATTCGGCGTCCGCGACAGCCAATACAATCTGGGAGTGCTGTACGCGCGGGGGCTGGGGCTGACGCAGGATCTCGTGCAGTCGTATGCGTGGTTCGCGGCGGCGGCAGCTCAGGGCGACGACGACGCCGCCAAGAAGCGGGACGACGTCGCCAACAAGCTGAGCCCGGCCGACCTCGCCAAGGCGAAGGGCTTGGCGGCGACGTTCAAGCCGCGAAAGATCGACGCGGCCGTCAACGAGCCGCCGGCCCCGAGGGCCGGTGCAAACGCCCCGATGTCGCTCCTCGGCGCGCCCGCGCCGAACACGGTGGCCTTCTCGGCGCCCGCACGGCGGACCTAGCGGCGAGCTGCCGCCCCGCGAGGCCCGCGATCCGAGCTTGACCGCCGTGCCGCGATGCGGGAACGCTCCGGCCGGGCGGCGTCGGACCGGTTCCGGATCGTGCGGGTGACCCACCCTGGCCGCCGCTCGGAGGATGGATGGCGCACCGGAACCCTGTCCCGATCAGCGCCATCGTTCTGGGTGTGGCCGGCCTGATCCCGTTTCTCGGATTTGCGGCCCTGGCCGTCTCCGGCACCGATGGCGGGTTGAGCAGCATCGGATTGGCGCCGCGCACCATCCTCTCCGCCTACGGGGCGGTGATCGCCTCCTTCCTGGGCGGAATCCGCTGGGGTGCCGCGGCGGCGCGCAATGCCGGAAACGGCGACTACATCGTGGCGATCGTCCCGTCCCTGGTGGCCTGGGCCGCCATGGCGGCGCCGGCGCCCTGGGACCTGCGCATCCTCGGCGGTCTCGTGCTGGCCTGGGGGCTTATCGATCAGGACCTACCCCGCCGCGGCCTCGCACCGCTCTGGCTGGGCCGCCTGCGGCTCGTTCTGTCCGGCGTCGCCGGCGCCGCGTTGCTGGTTGCCGCCTGAGCGCCCGTTCGTTCCGCGCCCCGGTCGAAGCTTTCTCGGCGGACGGGGTGCCGACGGGAAACGGCGGGCGTCCGGAACGCCCGCCGCTCTCAAGGTCGTGCGCGTGCCTCACGCACCCATGGCGGTCTTCAGGTTCTGGTCGACCTTGTCGAGGAAGCCCGTCGTGGACAGCCACTTCTGATCGGGCCCGACCAGCAGCGCCAGGTCCTTGGTCATGAAGCCGGCCTCGACCGTGTCGACGCAGACCTTCTCCAGGGTGGCGGAGAACTTCGCCAGATCGTCGTTGCCGTCGAGCTTGGCGCGGTGGGACAGGCCGCGGGTCCAGGCGAAGATCGACGCGATCGAGTTGGTCGAGGTCTCGCGGCCCTTCTGGTGCTCGCGGTAGTGGCGGGTGACGGTGCCGTGGGCGGCCTCGGCCTCGACGGTCTGACCATCCGGCGTCATCAGCACGGAGGTCATCAGGCCGAGCGAGCCGAAGCCCTGGGCGGCCGTGTCGGATTGCACGTCGCCGTCGTAGTTCTTGCAGGCCCAGACGTAGCCGCCCGACCACTTCAGGCACGAGGCGACCATGTCGTCGATCAGGCGGTGCTCGTAAGTGATGCCGAGCGGCTTGAACTTGGCCTCGAACTCCTCCTCGTAGACCTTCTGGAACAGGTCCTTGAACCGGCCGTCATAGGCCTTGAGGATGGTGTTCTTGGTCGACAGGTAGACCGGATACTTGCGCGCGAGGCCGTAATTCATCGAGGCCCGGGCGAAGTCGATGATGGACTGGTCGAGGTTGTACATCGACATCGCGACGCCGGCCTCGGGGAACTTGAACACCTCCTTCTCGATGACGGTGCCGTCATCACCCTCGAACTTGATGGTGAGGCGGCCCTTGCCGGGCACCTTGAAGTCCGTGGCGCGGTACTGGTCGCCGTAGGCGTGGCGGCCGATCACGAAGGGCTGGGTCCAGCCGGGCACGAGGCGCGGCACGTTCTTGCAGATGATCGGCTCGCGGAAGATCACGCCGCCGAGGATGTTGCGGATCGTGCCGTTCGGCGACCGCCACATTTCCTTGAGGCCGAATTCCTGCACCCGCTGCTCGTCGGGCGTGATGGTCGCGCACTTCACGCCGACGCCGTGGCGCTTGATCGCCTCGGCAGCATCGACCGTGACCTTGTCGTTGGTGGCGTCGCGGTGCTCGACGCCGAGATCGTAGTACTCGAGGTCGACGTCGAGATAGGGGTGGATGAGCTTGTTCTTGATCTCGGCCCAGATGATCCGGGTCATCTCGTCGCCGTCGAGCTCGACGACGGGGTTTGCTACCTTGATCTTCGCCATGGGCCGATGCCTTCCCGCCTTGTTCCGGTGCACGGCATGCAAGGGCCGTGCGGTCGCCACCCTGAGAGCCGTTGTGGGCGTCTCGGGCCGGAATCGCCCCGCGACATAGCGCGGGGCTTCCGGCGACGGAAGGCGCGCGCTGTCATCCGGCCGGCTTCGTCACCCAACCCTCGACGGGCGAGGGCCGACCGTGCCAGACGGCCTGCATGACCAGCCGCGATTCCCAGGACGTCGCCCAGAGGAAGGCCACCGAAATCCCGCCGGGGATCGCCCCGGCCGTGATCCTGGTGGAGCCGCAGCTCGCCGAGAATATCGGTATGACCGCCCGCGCCATGGCGAATTTCGGCCTTTCGGAGCTGCGCCTCGTCAACCCGAAGAACGGCTGGCCCAAGAAGGGCGTCCGCGAGGCGGCCTCGGGTGCGACGCATGTCCTGGACGGGGCCGTGATCTTCGGCAGCGTCGCCGAGGCCATCGCGGATTGCCGGTACGTGCTGGCGACCACGGCGCGCGAGCGCGGGCAGATGAAACGGGTTTTCGCGCCCGAAGAGGCCATGGGTGAGCTCGTGGCCCGGGAGGGCCAGCGCACCGCGGTGATGTTCGGGCGCGAGCGGGTCGGGCTGACCAACGACGAGGTGTCGCTCGCCGACGCGATCATCACCTTCCCGGTCTCGCCGGATTTTCCCTCGCTCAACCTCGCGCAGGCGGTGCTGCTGGTCGGCTACACGTGGCGGCAGGCGAACGGGCGGGCGCGGCTGCCCTTCTCGGGCGAGCTGCTCTCGCCGCCGGCGACCCGCGAAGCGCTGATCGCGCTGTTTGGAAGCCTGGAGGCGGCGCTCGACGAGGCCGGCTTCTATCCGCCGGAGAAGAAGGAGATCATCGCGCGCAACATGCGCGACATGCTCCACCGCATGAGCCTGACCGAGCAGGATGTGCGGACGTTCCGCGGCGCGCTGCGGGCCCTGACCCGCAAGGGGGCCTGATCAGCCGGAGGCCGGCTCAATCTCCGGCGGTTTGCCGCCGCCGAAGCAGCGGCCGACCGCCTCCCAGAACGCCGCCTGCTCCTCGACGGTGCATTGGGCCATCCGCGCCTCGACCTTGGCGCGGCCGGCCACCGCGTCCGGCGTCGCGGCGACGTCCGCCTCGTTCGGGTTTCTCGCCTCGGCCATGGGCAATCCTCCGTTGCAGTACGAAAGCGCAGCTGGACCGTGCGGTTCCGTTCCCCGGCGCAATCGGGCATGGAGACGACTTCGCAGAACAGCTGCGCGGCGTCGGGACGGGGGCGGGGGATCGAGTGCGGCTCAGCGTGGACGATCTGGCCTGCCGCCGCTCCGGGCGCCGCATTTTCTCCAACCTGTCCTTCGCCCTCGGACCCGGAGACGCCCTGGCGGTGACCGGGCGGAACGGCGCGGGCAAGTCGAGCCTGCTCGCGATCCTGTCAGGGCGGCTGCGGCCCGATGCCGGGCGGATCACGGTCGCCGATGTCGGGGAGGCGAGCCTGCCGGAATGCCTGCACACGGTCGGCCACCGCGACGGGCTGAAGTCGTCCCTGACGGCTGGGGAGAACCTCCTGTTCGCGCAGCGGCTCCTCGGTGCGCCGCGCCTCGACCCGCGCGCCGCGCTGGAGCGCCTCGGTCTCGGCCATGCCCATGACCTGCCGGTGGCCTATCTCTCGGCGGGCCAGCGGCGGCGCGTTGCCCTGGCCAGGCTGCTGGTTTGCGCCCGGCCGCTCTGGCTCCTGGACGAGCCGACCGCGGCCCTGGACACCACCTCGCAGGCGGTGCTCGCCGAGCTGATGGAAGGGCATCGGGCCGGCGGCGGCTTGGTGATCGCGGCGACCCACCAATCCCTCGGCCTGGCCGGCGCTGCGGAACTGCGCATCGAGGCGGCCGCCACGGCGCCTGCATCGGACGTGCTGGAGGAATGGGCGTGATTCAGGCCTTCCTCGCCCTGATCGCCCGCGACCTCCGCCTCGCCGGCCGCGTCGGCGGCTCCGGCGCCCTGTCGCTGGTCTTCTTCCTGATGATCGTCGCCCTGGTGCCCTTCGCGCTGGGGCCCGACCTCAACCTGCTGTCGCGGATTGGCCCGGCGATCCTGTGGCTCGCCGCGGTGCTGGCGACGCTGATCGGCCTCGACCGCCTGTTCCAGGCCGACGAGGAGGACGGGTCCCTCGACCTGATGACCGCCGCGCCGGTGCCCCTCGAACTCGTGGTGCTCGGCAAAGTGACGGCGCACTGGCTGACCACCGGCCTGCCGCTGGCGCTGGCCGCGCCGCTCTTCGGCCTGCTCGTTGCCCTCGACGGCACCGCCATGGGCGCGACGTCCCTGACGCTGCTGGCCGGCACGCCGGCGCTGAGCTTCATCGGCGCGGTGGGGGCCGCGTTGACGGCGTCGATTCGGCGGGGCGGGCTGATCCTCGCCGTGCTGGTGCTGCCACTGATGATTCCGACGCTGATCTTCGGCGTCTCCGCCGCTCAGGCGGCGAGCGGCGGGACGGTGCCGTTTCTCGTGCCGCTGGCCGTGCTCGGCGCTCTGACGCTGATCGCCGCCGTGGTGGGAACGCTGGCGGCGGCGGCGGCTTTGCGCTGGCCGGAGTGAGGCTTGACGCTCGAGCGCTGTCGGTCCGGAGATCGTCCGGCACGAGCCATTGAGATCTCCCCGTTGCCGGTTTTTGTAGTCGTAGATGCACACGGTCTGCGAGATTCTGACGTTTTCCAGCAGGTCGAGCCTAACGTTTCCAGGGTTTCGTGCGTTCGGCCTGATTCCAGTGAGATCGAGCAGGATCTCGGCTTTGAAATCTTGATCGTTATGTAGATCTACGCGCCTCTTAATTTCGATATGCACCTTGTTGCCGAAATCCGTCGCGTTCAGATAGTTTCCCGACGCCCTGACCGCCTTCGCGACATCGTTGGTCATGGCTAGAACTTCGCCGTTGCGTGGGCAAGCACCGTTGAGAGCTTGCTGGCCAATCGGGCCGACCCAGATCGCCACGTTCGCCTGAGAATTCTCGTCGATCGCATATTCGTGTGCGGTCAGACCCAGTGCCGCTCCGAAGCCATTCTTGCGCGCGGACAGAACCGTCAGCGGCGATAGAGCGAGATCGAGTGTTCGCGCCGACTGAATCGCGGCGAGCGCACCTTCGATCGCCAACGGCACAGCTGGCAGAAAGGCCGGCTGCACGAGGGGCTCCGAGACGAGGTCCGTCGCCGTCAACGTGCTGCGCGACAGCACATCACCGTTCTGACCGTCCTGGATCGTCTGCGTCTCCCCGGATGTCTCGAAGATCCGGCTTTCACCATCCGGCGCGATGACCGTGTGTTGTTCGTCGAAGGGCTTTCGCCCTGTGTGTATTCGGACCGACAGGACGCGCGTCCCATCTTCCAGCGTTGTGGCTTCCGGGAGTGGGGGCGGGTCTTGAGGAGAGGGGCCGCTGGGCTGATCCTCGTGGATTGAGGCCCATCGGCCACCTCCGGGGCCTTGCACCCACTCGCCGCCGTTTGGCTGTCCCGCTGGTGCGTGCGGCTGCGTCTCCCAGCCTTTGTCTTGGAGTTGCCGCTGCAGGCGGATCAGCTTGGTCTCCAGGGCGAGGCCGGCAAGAACGTTGCGCAGCATGATCGCCTCGCCGTGCGTTGAGACTTGTCACGCATCGTCGCCTCGCTCCGCCGTTCCGCGGTTCAGCCCAAACAACACAAGAACTTAGGAAAAATGTCAAGATTTAAGACACGTGGCTTGCTCCGTGGCGCGCGGTCTGTTCCGCGTTGACGCAGGGCGGCCCTCTGACTATAGAAGCCGCTTCGCCGAGGGGCCGCGCTTTCGCGCGCGCTGCGTCTCGGCCATCGCCAGACAACCTGACGCGACGACCGATTTCCGGCACAGCCGGCCCGTCGGCATCGCCCGACGAGAAACACGAGGACGTACATGGCCAACACCGCTTCGGCCAAGAAGATGACCCGCAAGATCGCCAAGCGCACGGCGATCAACCGCTCGCGCCGCTCGCGCATGCGCACCTTCGTCCGCAAGGTTGAAGAGGCCATCGCCACGGGCAACCAGCAGGATGCGCTGGCCGCCCTCCGCGCCGCCGAGCCCGAGATGATGCGCGCAGCGCAGCACGGCATCGTTCACAAGAACAATGCCTCGCGGAAGGTCTCGCGCCTCGCCGCCCGGGTGAAGGCGCTCGCCGCTTAACGCACCCACACAGTCCAGACGGTTTCAAGCCCGGCCTTCGCGCCGGGCTTTTTCGTGCGCGCTGTCCAGGCGGCGTTCGCCGGCGCGCGTGAGTCCGAACCGTTAACCCTATCCAAGAATCGACGCGATTGCAGAGTCCGGGATCGGCGTGTAGCTTAACAGAAACTGACACTCCACAAGCAAAACAAAGCGATTTCGGGGCTCCAGCGAATCAATCTGATTCGCCAAGTCTCTAGCGGCCGTCTTGAACGCCCGTGGGAACACTTGCCGACAGCGCTCCGCGCCATCCCCGCAAGTCCCAGTGTTAAAGGAACTGTAGGTAATTGTTGATAGGCTCTCCCAATCGGCAAATGGTCCCCGTGGAGGGGTTGACTCCATGAGTTGGACTCTGTCCCGCCCGTTCTTGCGGGACGCTGAGGGCGTAATTCGTGCGTACGCGCGGCCTGCGGATTTCCGTGGGCAGCGTCGGGAGAGCCAGTG